>CAVVJD010000024.1:0-5605 GCA_963748455.1 uncultured Alphaproteobacteria bacterium | reverse complement strand
TGTGTCGGGTGCGCCAAATATTCTGAGACCCAATTTGCGATAACCGCGCGCAGTATCTCACCGCCGCTGATGCCCTTTAGAACAACCGGGCAAGCAAACTGAACGCCAGGTAAATCCCACCCACGATGAGCGCGAGCGCGCTAAACTTGATGATGTTGTACGCCAGCATGCTTCGCGGCCTGATCTCCTGCTTTACGAAAGAGCGTACGCGGTAAATCGGCACGTAGGCCCGGGAGATCCACGACAGCTTGCGGCCGTTGTTGGCGCCGGTGAACTTGGCGACCAGCCCAGCGTTGACGGCCTCGGCGAAGCGCTTGATCGGGCCGCGCAGATTTGCCTTCTCGATGTTGCAGAACAGGATCACTCTGACGATGTCAGTGCGGTTGATGGCGCTGTGCAAATAGGTCTGGTCGAACAGCAACTCTTCGCCATCGCGCCAGACATGATCCACACCGTCCAGGGTCAGCGCGCACTCCTCTGAGTTGGGAGTGAGCAGGCCCAGATGATAGCGAAGCGAGGACGCGATCGGGTCGTGATGCCGTCCAAGCCGGGCGCCCGGCGGCAAGACCGTGAACATCGCCGAGCGGACGGCGGGGATGGAATCCAGGACGGCGCATGTTTGCGGGCAGGTTCGCACCGCGGCGGGGCCGCACTGATCGGTGTACCATTTGAGCGGATACATGCGCCATCCACCCTTCTCGAAGGTGTTATATCCGGGTTCGTCGAGCGCCGGCGGGCGCTGCAGCGCACCGGAGTTAAGCAGGGCTTTCGCTTCGTCGCGAATGACGGGAAAGGCCGCCTTGATCCGGTCAAGGCCGGGGACGGTCGCCGGATCGAACACCGCAGCCTTGCGGCCGCGGATGAAGAACGTGAAGAGGAAATTCAGCGGCGCCAGAAACAGCACGTGATTGGAGAGATACTTCTTGAACGGCAGCCGGTCGCTACATCGCAGATAGAGATAGCTGAACGAAGCCACATAGGCCGCGCCTACGGCCGCGAAAGCATAATTTACTACCATTGGCCGACTTTCTCATCCATGGCGCTATTGCATACCACCACGCGCCGCATGCTGTGTGGCGAAAGTTGCCGTGTCAAGATTGCCCAAGCGGCCAAATCGCTCAAAGGAACCCTGCTCCCGAAAATCCTGTTACAACAGGCTTGTAGCCCGTTGTTGGATGGTCGGGTAATGCCCTCGATTTTGTGCCGGGCCGGCAGTTCTCGGTTGCATCAAGGCTGTAGTAATGTCTCCGCCGGATGACAGCACCGGAGGCGCCCCGTGACGTCGTGGGAGGACAGGATAATCCTTCAGGCACCGAACTCGAACCCGTCGCCAACGGGCTCTACACGCTCGGCATCGAGATGAGCGGCGCCAAGCAGGGCAGCGCGACCGGCGTGGTCGTGCTGCATGACGGCCGCATCATGGGCGGCGACAGCTTCTTTTATTATACAGGCTCGTATTTGTTCGGCCGGGGCAAGTGGCGCGGCGAGATGATCGTGCACCAGCATACCGATGCGCCCGGGCTCAACCTCGTGTTCGGCGGTCGCGAGGTGACCTGCGGCTTCACCGGCACTTATTCTGCCGGCTTTGCCGACATTGACGGCACGGCGCTGGTCGGCCGGTACAGCATTCCCTTTCGTGCAAGGTTGACGCTGAAGTCGCCGATGTGACCGCGACTTGCCCGCAATATCCGGCGGTCAAAGGGTTGCGATTGTCCGGCGGATCGGAGATATCGAGGTATCGCGTAGCGGAGTGACCCCGAATGGCTGAAGCCGATCTCGAAATCGTAATCCGGCAAACCGCCAAGGCCCAAAACAAGGCTTTGATGGAGGCCGCGAAGAACGGCACGGCCAGTTATGGCGAAGGCGGCCGTCCGCCAAGGACAAGGAAGCCAAAGCGCGGCTCAAGCTGATGGCCAGGAGCACCATGGAGCACGCCACCGCGACGGCCAAACGATTGCGGAATTCCGCGGAAAACGCAGCCGACAGTTACAGGCGGGCGATCAAGAAGGCGCTGGAAGTGCCGGCCAGGAAGCCCGCGAAGACGAAGGAAGATTGATATCCTTCGACGACTGCGCTGGTGGCCGACGCCTGCGGCCGTCAGCGCAACAGCAGCTTTTTCAGCTTCATCACGGCGCTGTCCGGCGTGGTCAGCACCGGCCGTCCCGATGCTTCGGCCACCAGCGCTGCCGCGGGCGCCATGCTGTATTGGGCGAGCGCGATCAGGTCGCAATCGCGCAAATCTTTCGAGGCCTGAACAACGAGGCGATCGTGCCCGGCACGGTCGCCTCGGTCGAGCGCGGCCAATGCGCCTTCCGCCAGCTTCGGCACGACCTCGATGGCCGCGGGAAATTCCCGCGGCATTGAGGCGAGCGTCGGTGCGAACGTCGAGAGCAGGCCGATCCTGCGGCCTTTTGCTGCGGCCTGCTCGATCATGGCTTCGTTCGGCTTCAGCACCGGCATCGGCGCCTGCGCGCGGGCGACGGCTTCGATGCAGGGGCCGAAGGCCGAGCAGGTGAACAGGATCGCATCGGAGCCGGTGCCGGCCGCATAGCGCCCGAGTTTGAGGAAACGCTCGGTCATCGCGTCACTGAGGCCGCCATCGTGCGCCAGATCGGCCGACAGACTGTCGTCGAGCAGATTCATCAGCCGCGCGTCGGGCCACAGTTTCGCAAACGAGGTCTCGATCGGCACGATCGAATGCTTCAGGGCGTGAATCAGGGTGATGCGCATCGTGCTCAATCGGGTGACGGCAGGGTGATGACTTCGAGGATCAAGCGGCTATTCTATACGCCCATTCCATCGCGCCAAGCGGCTGCCTTCCGGAGTTTTCCATGCTCACCGTCCATCACCTCGGCAAATCGCAGTCGGAACGGATCGTCTGGCTGTGCGAAGAGCTGGAAATCCCCTATGAGCTGAAATGCTACGCGCGCGACCGCCACCATGCTGGCGCCGGCCGACTACAAGGCGCTGCATTTGATCGGCGCGGCGCCCGTGATCACCGATGGCGAACTGGTGCTGGCGGAGTCCGGCGCGGTCGTCGAGTACATCATCGCGACATACGGCAATGGCCGCCTCGCGCTGACCTCACGCGATCCGGATTTCGCGCAATTCCTCTACTGGTTTCATTTCGCCAACGGCACGCTGCAGGCCAACATGGGCCGCAACATGATCCTGAACCGGCTGAAGCTCGCCGACGACAACCCGATCCTGATGGCGACCAAAGCGCGGGTCGACCGCGCCTTCGATCTGGTCGATGCCAGGTGCCGCGAGGCCGACTATCTCGCGGGGGCCGAGTTCACGTCCGCCGACATCATGATGGGATTTTCGCTGACCACCATGCGTTATTTCCTGCCGTATGATCTCGCGCGCTGCCCGAACATTTTGCGCTATCTGGCGCGGATCGCCGCGCGTCCGGCCTACCGCCGCGCAATGGAGAAGGGTGATCCGGGCATGACGCTGCTGCTGATTTGAGCGCGCGCGGCTATTTCGACACGTTTCCGCCGCGCCGCGCGGCATCGGCCTTGCCGGGAGCTGTGATCGCATGGCGCGAGGGCGGAGCGCGGTGCCGATGGATCCGGTTCTGGAAGCGGTAGCCGACAACGATGAGGTCGCCCTTCGGACGCGCTTGCATGTCTGACGAGGCATGCTCCGGCGCTGGCATCGCCGGCAGATTGTCCTGCGTCACGGCTTCGAGCGAGCACAGGAAAGCGCGGCCCGCCGCGGTGATCTCCCACCCCGCATCGTCGCGGAGCACATAGCCGGCGCCGAAGATATCGATGGACGGAACCCGCGAGGCAAGCCGACGGATCCGCGCGCGCCATTCCGCGCCGCTCGCCGAAAGGATGGCCATGTCCCGGTTGAGGGAATTGATCGTGGCCCGGCCGCTGCCGTGACTGGCCAATATCTTCAGAATAGCAACTTGTATGCTCATTAAAATACGCCCTGGACCGCAATGGTTGTTGTTTTTCTGCGCGATCAGAAAAGCAAATCTATCCGGCCGCCGGCGCGGCCGTCCAGCGAATAGGAAAGTTATCCGCAGGCTTGATCGTTCGCCGTCACGCGGCGCGTCTGACGCCGACGGCTCGCTCGGGCGGGCCGCCGACATCGCTTCCTCTTCGGCGTGCTGCGGCGCGCCCCAGAATTCCGCCACGGTCGGTCCGTCCTTCAGCCGCCGGTCGAACAGGAAGTCGCGGATCTCGTACGGCCAGACCCGGCGGCCCATGCGGGTGTACCAGCGCATCGCGTGACGCAGGCCGCGTCGCGATGGAACAACGTGCGCCAGAGGCCTTCGGCCGGCACTGCAGCACCATCTCGGTGAACTTGAACCAGAGCAGCACGCGCCACGGCGGCATGTGGCGGGTCGCCAGCACCTGATGCTTGTAGTCCCAGCGCCGCCGGTCGGTCTGGATCACGCGACGGCTCGGCGGCGAGCGCTGAAATACGGCGTCCAGCGGTGCGGCGTGACGTAGAGCATCTGGATCTGGTCGGGATCGTAGGACAGCAGCTGGCGCAGGCCGCGCCAATGATCGCGATCGGTCTCCTCCTCGAAGCCCACCACCCAGGTCGCCATCGAGAGGATGCCGTGCCGGCGCATCAGGCGGATCGCCTCGCGATCGGTCGAGATCGTCGCGCCCTTGCGGATCAGCTCGAGCGTCGCTCGTCGGTGTTCTCCATGCCGAGCAGGAAGCGCTGCCCAGCCGGCCTGCTTGTAGAGATGCAGGATGTCGGCATCGCGCACGATGTCGTCGGCGCGCGTCGAGCCGACCAGGATCAGGTCGACCTTCTCGGCGATCAGCGCTTCGAGGAACGCGCGCCAGGCCTTCTTCGAGACGGTCGGATTCTCGTCGGCGAAATTGATGACCTTGCACGCCATGCTCGCGATGCAGCCGCGCGAGCTCGTCGGCGAACCGCACCGGGTCGCGGTGGCGCCAGCGCGTCCAGAAGCCGCGCTGGCCGCAATAGTTGCAAAGGTGCGGACAGCCGCGCGAGAACTGCACCACGACCGCGCGCATGCCGCCCCAATAGCTGTAGCGCGCGTGATCGATCAGCTCCCAGCCGACGCGATAGGCGTCGAGATCGCGGATCACCGGCGCCGGCCGGCGTGCGCGCGGGCCGTCCGGCGTCGCGGTACGCGATGCCGTCGACGTCGTCGAGGTCGGCCGCCGTTCGCGAGCGCGCGCATCAGGTGCCGCGCGGTCTCCTCGCCTTCGCCGCGCACGATCGCGGTCACATACGGCTCCTCGGCGAGGATCTCGCGCCAGTGATAGGTCGGGAACACGCCGCCATAGACGATGCGCGACGCCGGGCATCGCGTCGCGATCGCGCGGCGCGACCTCGGCGATCACCGGGTGGCCGGAGGTCGAGCCCGAATGCCCGAACAGCACCGCATCGGGCGCGAAGCCGACCGCCTCGGCGACGAGCGCTCGACGTCGGCATCGGGCCGAACTCGCCGTCGACCAGGCGCACGTCGTGGCCGGCGTCGATCAGCGGGCCGCCGATCGCCAGCAGGCCGAGCGGCGGCAGTTGGTCGTCGGGAATGCGGCTGCCGATCGACGGATGCGGCACGTTGATCAGGAGAATGCGCATCGACAGGCAATCCTGCGGC
>CAVVJD010000023.1:0-14127 GCA_963748455.1 uncultured Alphaproteobacteria bacterium | reverse complement strand
GCGTGCGGGCATTCTGCGCGGTCGCCCAAGCGTAAGTCGCCGGCGCGTCGACATCCTCAAGCGGCCGGAATGGGTCGGCGACGGCAACGCCGTGCAGGGTTTCAACGAGGTCCGTGCGCGGCGGTGCTGTAGTCGTCGATGAGGTATCGGCGGGCGCCGTGAATTCCATGCCCGCCATCTTGCCCACGAAGGGCTTGGTGGTCTGGTCGCGTGTCAGCACCAGCTCCATTGTTCCAGGCCCGGGCCTGCACCAGCACGACCAAGCGCTTCAGCGCCCGCGTGACGATCTTGGCGTCGATCGTGCGGTCATTGTTGGTGCAGGTGATCCGCACGGTGCCGGCCATGGCTCAGCCCACCTTGATCGCGGCGCGGCCGGCATATTTCGCCATCGGCCCCAGCTCTTCCTCGATGCGGAAGAGTTGATTGTACTTGGCGAGCCGGTCGGAGCGCACAGCGAGCCGGTCTTGATCTCCCCGCAGTTTGTCGCGACGGCAATTCGGCGATCGTCGCATCCTCGGTCTCGCCCGAGCGATGCGACATCGCCGCGGTATAGCCAGCCGCTGCGCCATGTCCACCGCTGCGAAGGTTTCGCTCAGCGTGCCGATCTGGTTGACCTTCACCAGGATCGAGTTGGCGGTCCCCTTCTTGATGCCGTTGGCCAGGCGTTTTGGATTTCGTTACAAAAAGGTCATCGCCGACGAGCTCGACCTGCTTGCCGACGCATTGGTCAGCGCAGCCCAGCGCAGGCCAATCTTCTTTGGACATGGGGTCCTTGATCCACGCGGTCGAATATTTGCCGCATCGTCTTACTTATTAATATTTACCATGCCGGGGGCGAAGAGCTTTTGCCCTTTCCCTCCATCGCATAGTTCCAGGCCTTGAAGAATTCCGTCGCCGCGGAATCGAGGGCGAGAACGACATGATTGCCGGACTTGTGGCCGCCGCTTCGACGGCCTTCACGATGACTTCGAGCGCGTCCTCCGCACTCTTGAGGTTGGGCGCGAACCCGCCCTCGTCGCCGACGGCGGTCCCATGCTTGTTATTGTGCAGCCGACTTCTTGAGCGCGTGAAAAAATTCCGAGCCACGCGCACATCCGCCATGGTCGACGCACCCACGGCATGATCATGAATTCCTGGATGTCGACGTGTTGTCGGCATGTCTTCGCCGTTGATGATGTTCATGGTCGGCACGGCGGCATATTCGCGCCTGCACCGCCGAGATAGCGATAAAGCGGGAGTCTGGATTGCTGCGCCGCCGGCCTTGGCGGCAGCCAGGCTCACCCGAGGTCGCGTTGGCTCTCAGCCGGCCCTTGTTCGGCGTCCCATCGAGCTCGATCATCGCGCGATCCAGAGCAAGCTGATCTTCCGCGTCGCGGCCCGACAGCGCATCAAAGATCTCGCCGTTGACGGCCTCGAGCGCCTTTTTGACGCCCTTGCCGCCATAACGCTTCTTGTCGCCGTCGCGCAACTCGACCGCTTCATGGGCACCCGTCGAGGCGCCCGACGGCACGGCGGCGCGGCCGCGGATGCCGGTGGCCAAAGTCACGTCGACTTCAACGGTGGGGTTGCCGCGGCTATCGAGGATTTCGCGCGCACGGATATCGGCAATGGCAGTCATGCGAGGGGGGCTCTCTTGTGCTGGGAAAATCGCGGGCGTGGCGGGTTTTAGCAGGGGCAAAGCAGGGATTCAAACCGGCCGGATCAGAGGAACATGGCCCCAATCATGGCGAGCGTGGCCGCCGCCATCACCGCCGTCGCCGCCCAGCCGAGGATCTTAAGCGGCATCGGGATGGTCAGCCGCCCCATGATCCGCCCGTGGCCTGCCATGAGCATCATCACAACCATCATTGGCACCGCGATCACGCCGTTGATGACCGCAGCCCAGACCAGGGCGCGGATCGGATCGAGATCGGTAAAATTCAGACCGACGCCAACAGCCGTCGCCAGGGCCACGACCGCGTAGAACGCCTTGGCTTCCTGCGGCCGGCGCGCGAGACCGACCGGCCAGCGCAGCGCCTCGCCCACCGCATAGGCGGCCGATCCCGCCAAGATCGGCACCGCGAGCAGCCCGGTCCCGATGATGCCGGCCGCGAAGACGATCATCGTCATGGCGCCCGCAATCGGCCGCAATGCTTCAGCGGCCTGCGCGAATCTGAATATAGGTAACACCATGGGCATGCAGCGTCGCGGCGGCGGTCACGATGACGAAGAACGCGATCAGGTTCGAGAACGCCATGCCGACATACGTGTCGATCTGAATACGCTGGATCTCCGGCCCGGCCTGCCGGGGTGTTACGGACAGCCTCTGGCCGTTGCCGCGGTCGCGCAGTTCCTCGACCTCCTGCTGCGACTGCCAGAAAAACAGATAGGGGCTGATCGTGGTCCCGAAGATGGCAACAATGGTCGTGAGCTGCTCGGCGCCGGCGCGAAAATCGGGGAGCAGCGTATGGCGCACGACCTGGTCCCACGGCACATCGACGAAGAACACGACACCGACATAGGCGAACAGCGACAGCGTCAGCCATTTCAGCACCGCGGCATAGCGGCGGTAATCCATGAAGATCTGCAGGCCTGCACATCCCACGCCGAACATGACGACATAGAGATGGTCCGAGCCGCCCAGGATCAGTTGTAGCGCCGCCCCCATGGCGCCGAGATCGGCCCCTAGATTGATGACGTTAGCCACCAACAGCAGCGACACCATCGCCATCAGCAGCCAGCGCGGATAATGCCGGCGCAGATTGCCGGCGAGGCCCAGCCCGGTGACGCGGCCGATGCGGGCACTCACCTCCTGCACGGCCGCCATCAGCGGATAGGTGAGCAGCATCGTCCAGCCCAGCGAGTAGCCGAACTGTGCCCCCGCCTGCGAATACGTCGCGATGCCGCTGGGATCGTCGTCGGCGGCCCCGGTAATCAGGCCCGGCCCCAGGCGCTGCCAGGGCCGCGTCACCCCGACATTTGTTTGCTGCACATCATTGGCCATGGACCCAGACTCACCTTCGAGCAATCAACGCGCCATCCGCGGACTTGGTTCTGTGCACGAGGCAATTGTCCGCGCCCGCGTCCGGCGGCACAATGCACCATGCCCATCGACTACGCCACATTCAAGGCTTCGTTGAACGACGCGGCCCCGCCCGAACAGACGCCACCCCTGCTCGCCGCCCTCTGGCATGCCGGCAAGGGCGACTGGACCCGCGCGCATGAAATCGCGCAGGAGGACGAGAGCGAGGCCGGTTCCTGGGTCCACGCCTATCTCCATCGCGTCGAAGGCGACGAGAGCAATGCCGGCTACTGGTATCGCCGCGCCAAGAAGCCGCACGCCAAATCGACGCTCGACGCGGAATGGGAAGAAATCGCCCGCACCTTGCTGGCCGCGCACTGAGCTAGCGCGCTACCTCCGCGCGGCGGATGGTCATGCCCAGCAGCATGTTGATCCGCACGCCGTCCTCCGACAGCGGCAGGACCAACCGGTCGACTTCGGCGAAATCGTTGGTGTGCTCCTTCAGCCGCCTGCGGTGGAAATTCGGGCGCGCGCCGGCGGCGATGCTGGCGTAGCGCCCGATCGCCTCGTCGCGGTGCTCCGGCAGCATGCCCTCACCGATCGTTCGCCCGGTCACATCATGGCCCATCAGCGCCACCACGGCGGTGCCGCTGAGCCGGTACACCATCGGACCCGTCTCCGGCACGTCGACCAGGAACAGATGTGGCAGCAGCTCGGGAATTTCGTACGGCGCGATATCGCGCCGCGCCGGTATCGCGCGGCCATGCAGCTTCGACTGCCAATAAGACAGCAGCGCACGGATCTTGGGGTGGCAATCGGGAGGCAGAACAAGCCCCATGTGCCCGGGCTGTTGAAGAGACAGGGCCATCTCCCAAAGGACTAAGGCTTATGCAGGAGGGGGCGAATTAATCCGCCGAAGGGGCTAAGTCAAGCACCCAGTTGCTGCGCGACATCCACGAAATCGCGCGCCACGACATCCCATTTCCCGTCGCCGAGAGGTCCTTGGTCTGCTTGGGCCCTATTCGCCGGGACGCGGCACGAAGGCGGTCCGCAGGCCTTGCGCCTGCGCGGCGGCCAGATCGTCGTTATGCGCCGCGACCATCATCACCTGGTCTGGCGTGCGACCGAGCAGCCGCACCGCATCCTGGTAGCTCTGCGGCACCGGCTTGTAGTTGCGCACGGTCTCCGCGCCCAGGATCGCATCCCAGGGCAGCCCCGAATGCTTGGCCATGTTCACAAGCAGCGCGAAATTTCCGTTCGAGTGCGGGGCGATGATGAATTTGCGCTTGAGCTTCGTCAGCCCCGCGACCGTATCGGGCCACGGGCTCAACCGATGCCAGACGCGGTTCAAATGGTCGATCTCCGGCTCGGACAGTTTTCCCGCCAGCCCGAAACCCGGGAGCAGCGCGTCGAGCAATTCGCGATGCAGCACGTCGAGGATCGTCCACGCGCGCTTGCCCGAGCGCACGGTCTCCATCGACGGCTGATACTTGGCGCGCCAGGCGTCGGCGAAGGCGGCGCCATCGATGGCAAGCCCCTTGGCCTTGCCCAGCGCCTCGACTTCGCGCGCGACACTGGTGCGCCAATCGACGCAGGTGCCGAACACATCGAAGATCAGGGCCTGGACGTCGCTGGTGCTCATGCCCGGCTGATACAAGCTCTGCGCGGTTTGATCAAGCCGCGCGGCCGCGCGCGCGCACCGGCCCACGATCGGCCATCATCCGCATCAGCCCGCCGATGACCACGATCGTCGCCGCGTAGAACAGCGCCTGAATGCCATAGGGCTGCGCCGTGTAGCCGATCAGCACATGCAGCACTCGGCCCACCACGCTGGTCTCGCTCAACAGCCACGACGTATCCCACAGCTCATCGCCCAGTGTCGGCAGCAGATCGGCCTGCACCAGGAACTGCGCCGCCTGCGAGGCCATCCCCGCCGCCAGCAGCAGGATCAGCCAGCTCGTCACCGTGAACAGATGCCGCGTCGGAATTTTCAGCAGCCCGTAATAGAGCGCGAGCCCCAGCGCCGCCCCGCCGATCACGCCCAGCACGCCGCCCGTCAGCATCGTTACCCAGCCGCCTTCGATCGTGGCGGCGAGGCCGTAGAGGAACAGCACGACCTCCGAGCCCTCGCGCAGCACCGCGACCGCGACGACCGCGCCCAGCACATGCAACGGCCGCGCGCCCGACGCGACCGCGCGCCCGACCTGATTCATCTCCGCGGCCATTTCGCGGCCGTGGCGGCCCATCCAGACATTGTGCCAGCCGAGCAGCCCGACGGCGGCCAGCAGGATGATCGCGTTGAACAGCTCCTGCCCCAGCCCGGACGCAGCCTCGGCGATCGCTTCCGCGAAGCCCGCCACGATGACGGCGCCGACGATCCCGGCGGCGACACCGCCCGCCACCCACAGCCCGCGCCGCGTCACCCCACGGCTCGCGGCCATGACGATGCCGACGATCAGCGCCGCCTCCAGCACCTCGCGAAAGACGATCAGGGCGACAGCGAGCATCGGAGCGCGTCAGGCGCTCAGGTGACGGCGGCGGCGCTATGCGCGGACCACGCCGCCAGCACGACCGCCAGAGCCAGGCCGTAGATCACCGCGCCGATGACATAGCGAATGCGCATGGGAGCCTCGGGGGCCGGAAAAAACGCAAACCGGCACAACCCCCAAGATAATGAGAGCGATTATCAATTGCAATAGATCGATAGCGGTAAATACCTACAAAACTAGACCGCGACAGGCGCCGCCTTCGCCACCCGGTCGAATTCCTGCAGCGTCGTCAGAATGGCCGGCATGTCCTTGAGATGGATCATATTCGGCCCGTCGGAAGGCGCATGGTCCGGGTCCTGGTGGGTTTCCATGAACACCCCCGCCACGCCCACCGCCACCGCCGCGCGCGCGATCACCGGCGCGAAGCGCCGGTCGCCGCCCGAGGACGTGCCCTGCCCGCCCGGCTGCTGCACCGAATGCGTGGCATCGATGATCACCGGGTAGCCGGTCTGCGCCATGATCGGCAGGCCGCGCATGTCGGTCACCAACGTGTTGTAACCGAACGAGGCGCCGCGCTCGGTCAGCAGGATCTTGTCGTTGCCCGCCGCCGCGATCTTCGCCGCGACGTTCTTCATGTCCCAGGGCGCCAGGAACTGCCCCTTCTTCACATTGACGGCCCGCCCCGTCTTCGCCGCGGCGATCAGCAGATCGGTCTGCCGGCACAGGAAGGCGGGGATCTGCAGCACGTCCACCGCCTCGCCCACCTTGGCGCACTGCTGGGCATCGTGGACATCGGTCAGCACCGGGCAGCCCATAGGTCTCGCGGATCTCCGCCATGATCGGCAGGCTCTTGTCGAGACCCAGCCCGCGCTGCGCGTTCGCCGACGTGCGGTTCGCCTTGTCGAAGCTCGTCTTGTAGATGAGCCCCATGCCGAGCTTGCCGGTCATCTCGACCAGCGCCTGGCTCATCTCCAGCGCATGCTGCCGGCTCTCGAGCTGGCACGGGCCCGCGATCAGGACGATCGGCTTGTCGTTGCCGATGGCGATATTGGCGATATGGACGGTGCGGGCTGTGGTCACGGTTCGCGCCTGATCGCTCCTCGAGACGCAGCCCTCGGGATGCTCCTCAGGATGAGGCTCTATTAAAAGATCCTCATGCTGAGGAGCTTCGTCGAAGCGCGCGCTCGAAGGACGAAGCGAACGCGCTCTCACACCAACCGGCTCTGATCCACCGCCGCCTTGATGAACGACGTGAAGAGCGGATGCGGGTCGAAGGGCTTCGAGCGCAGCTCGGGGTGGAACTGCACGCCGACGAACCAGGGATGGTCGGCGAACTCGACGATTTCCGGCAGCTGCCCGTCGGGCGACATGCCGGAGAAGACCATGCCCGCCTTTTCCAGCTTGGCCTTGTAGTTGATGTTCACTTCGTAGCGGTGGCGGTGGCGCTCGCGGATCGTCGTCGAGCCGTAGATATCCGCGACATGGCTGCCAGGCTTGAGCATGGCGTCGTAGCCGCCCAGCCGCATCGTGCCGCCGAGATTGTCGCCGATCGTGCGCCGCTCCAGCGCGTTGCCGCGCACCCACTCGGTGAGCAGGCCGACCACCGGATCCGGCGTCGGCCCGAACTCCGTCGTGCTCGCCTCATCGATGCCGCAGAGATTGCGCGCCGCCTCGATCACCGCCATCTGCATGCCAAAACAGATGCCGAAATACGGCACCTTTTTTTCGCGCGCGTAGCGCACGGCGCGGATCTTGCCTTCCGAGCCGCGCTCGCCGAAGCCGCCGGGCACCAGGATCGCGTGCGCGCCGTCGAGTTGCTCCAACGCCGGGCTGCCATTCTCGAACGCTTCCGACTCGACCCAGTTCAGCCGCACCTTCACGTTGTTGGCGATGCCGCCATGTGTCAGCGCCTCGGCCAGCGATTTATAGGCGTCGAGCAGGTTCGTGTACTTGCCGACGACCGCGACCTGCACCTCGCCCTCGGGCTGCTTCACGCGCCGCACGATCTCGGTCCAGCGCGACAGGTCGGGCTCGCGCGCCTCGAGGCCGAAGTGACGCAGCACCTCGTTGTCGAAGCCTTCCTTGTGATACTGGATCGGCACTTCGTAGATCGACGAAGCGTCGAGGGCCGGGATCACAGCCTCTTCGCGCACATTGCAGAACAGCGCGATCTTCTTGCGCGCGCCTGCGGGAATTTCGCGATCGCAGCGACACAGCAGCACATCGGGCTGGATGCCCATGCTCTGCACTTCCTTGACGGAGTGCTGTGTGGGCTTGGTCTTGAGCTCGCCCGCCGACGGGATGTAGGGCACCAGCGTCAGATGCGTGAACAGCGTGCGCGACTTGCCGAGCTCGTGGCCCATCTGGCGGATGGCTTCGAGGAACGGCAGGCGACTCGATGTCGCCGACCGTGCCGCCGATTTCGCACAGCAGGAAATCCGTCGTCCGTCGCAATCGGCGCGGATGAATTCCTTGATCGCGTCGGTGACGTGCGGGATGACCTGCACCGTGCCGCCGAGATAGTCGCCGCGCCGCTCCTTGGCGATCACCGACGAATAGATGCGCCCCGTCGTGATGTTGTCGGATTGGCGCGAGGCCACGCCCGTGAAGCGCTCGTAATGGCCGAGGTCGAGATCCGTCTCGGCCCCGTCATCGGTGACGTAGACCTCGCCATGCTGATAGGAACTCATCGTCCCCGGATCGACGTTGAGATAGGGATCGAGCTTGCGCAGCCGGACCTTGAATCCGCGCGCCTGCAGCAGCGCGCCGAGCGCTGCGGAAGCGAGACCCTTGCCCAAGGAGGAGACCACGCCGCCGGTGATGAAGATGAACCGCGTCATGGACCCTCAACCTATAACAATCACCGACTCCGCCCAAGCAAAAGACGGACGGCTAACAAAAGTTTTCCTGTTGACCCGAGTCGGCCTCCAGACTCGGTCATTTTTGCGGAACGCTGGCCTAGCGCGGAACGCTCGGGGCACCGCTGGGCGCGGGCGTCGCCGGGGCTGCCGGCGTGCCGGGTGCGGGCGTTGTCGCGGGTCCGGTGACCGGTGCCAGCGTGTCGATGATCGAACGCGGCTCGCCGGTCGGGATCGAGAATTTCGCGAGCACGACGCTCGTCACCAGGAAAAGAACGGCCAGGATCACGGTCATGCGCGTCAGCAGATTGCCGGTCCCGCGCGCGGTCATGAAGCTGCCCATGCCGCCGCTCGAGCCGATACCGAGCCCCCCGCCCTCGCTGCGCTGGAGCAGCACGACGCCGATCAGCGCCACCGCGATCATCAGGTGGAGAACGGTCAGGACATGGATAACGACTGCGCTCATTGGCCCGGCTTGATGTGGTTAAGCGTTAACGCCCGGTCCCGCTCACGGGACGCGGTGTTGTAGTCGCTTCGCCCCGCGAAATCCAGCCCGGATTCACCCGGGAAATCAGGGGCTCGCGGGGGGTGGAGCGGCCGCGGCAATGGCCAGGAACTCATCGGCTTTCAGGCTCGCCCCGCCGACCAGGGCGCCATCGACATTGGCGACCGCCAGCAGCTCGCGCGCATTGGCGCCCTTGACCGAGCCGCCATAGAGAATCCGGACATCTTTCGGCTCCGGCACCCGGTCGGCGAGCTGCTTGCGGATGACCGCATGCACCTCCCCCACCTGGGCCGGCGTGGCCGTGCGTCCGGTGCCGATCGCCCAGACCGGCTCATAAGCGATGACCAGGTTCGCCGGCATGGCTGTTCTTGGGCACCGAGCCGTGCACCTGCTTGCTGATGACATCGAGCGTGCGGCCGGCGTCGCGCTCGGCCAGGGTCTCGCCCACGCACACGATCGCGGTCAGGCCAGCGCCATGTGCCGCCTCGGCCTTCGCGCGCACCACCCCATCGGTCTCATGATGATCGGCGCGCCGCTCCGAATGGCCCAGGATCACATAGCGACAGCCGAGATCGGTCAGCATCACCGCGGCGATATCGCCGGTATGCGCCCCTGGCGGCTGGGCGCTGCAATCCTGCCCTCCGATCGCGATGGGACTGCCCTTGAGGGCGGCGGCGACGATCACCATGACTGTCGCCGGGGGGACAGACCAGGACCTCCGGCGCATCGGCCGGCAGGCGGCGCATCCCGGCCGCAATCGCGTCGGCGAGCGCCTTTCCCTCGACCGCGAGGCCGTTCATCTTCCAGTTTCCGGCGATCAGCGGGCGTGGTCGGGGCATAGCGTGCCACTCAAAAGTGGGGGAGGCCCGCAAACTAGCAGGCGAAACCACGCTGTCAAAGCCCGGTCCGCCGGCTGGACCGGTCTGCCCAATCAAGTTGCTTGCCCGGGCCCCGCCCCCTATGATCGCGCCCGTTTTCAGCCCCGCCAAAGGAGCGGTTTTTGTAGGTGCTTCAGACCTTTCGTTCAAAGGGCGCCGGTCTCGTCGCCAAAGTGCTATTCGCCATGCTGATCCTCAGCTTCGCGCTGTGGGGTATCGGCGATTACGCCTTCATACGCCGCAGCGAGCCGGTTCCGCTGCGTGTCGCCGGCGAAAAGATCAGCGCCACCCAGCTCAGCAATGAGTATCGCCGCGAGATCGACCGCCTGCGCCGCGCCTTCGGCCAGTTCGATCCCGAGACCGCGCGCCAGTTCGGCCTGATGGACCGTGTCATCGACCGCGTCATCCTCCAGGCCCTGGTGGACAACGCGGCGCAGCGCCTGGGCGTCGTCATCGGCGACGACACGGTGCGCGCGAAGATCGTCAGCAATCCGGGGTTCGCCGGTCCGACCGGCGCGTTCGACCGCTTCATGTTTCAGCGCGCCCTCTCCGAGAACGGCATGACGGAGCGCCAGTATGTCGAGCTGCTGCGCCGCGACCTGACGCGCGATGCCGTCGTCGGCTCGATCGAGGGCGGCGCGCGTCCACCGGCGGCCATGGTCGAACAACTCTATCGCTATCGCGCCGAACGGCGCATCGGCGAGACGGTGTTCGTGTCGGCGTCGTCGATCGGCGATGTCGGCGAGCCCAAGGACGAGGACCTCAAAACGCTCTACGAAGAGAATACGGAGCGCTTTTCCGAGCCCGAATATCGCGGCCTGACCCTGATCCGCATCGGCGCCGACGATCTGGTTGCGACGATCGAGCCAACCGAGCAGCAGATCCGCGAAGAGTTCGACGCGCACGCGGCGGAGTTCCGCGTGCCCGAGAAGCGCGAGCTCTCGCAAATCCTGTTCAACGACGAAGCCGCCGCCAATGCCGCCGAAGAGCGCCTCGCCAAGGGCGAGGCCTTCGATGAGGTCGCGAAAGCGGCCGGCCAGACGCCGGAACAGACGTCGCTCGAAATCGTGCAGCAGCGCGAGCTTTTCCCCGAGCTCGCCGATCCCACCTTCGCGCTGGCCGACGGCGCCGTCTCGAAGCCGATCAAATCGCCGCTCGGCTGGCACATCATGCGCGTCTCCAAGATCGAACCCGCCAAGGAGGCGAATTTCGAGGAGCAGCGTGCGCGCCTCAAGACCGAGGTCGCGCGCCGCATCGCCTATAGCAGCGCCTACGACGCCGCGGTGAAGGTCGAGGACGCGGTGGCCGACGGCGCTTCGCTCGACGACGCGGCCGCCAAGGTCGGCCTCAAGCCGATCAAGGTGGAGGGCGTCGATGCCCGCGGCACGGCCCCCAATGGCACGCCGGTGGCGGCCGTCGCCGGTGCCCCTGAAGCGATGCGCGCTGCTTTCGAAACCCTGCCCGGACAGGCCAGCCCGCTGATTGAAACGAAATCCGGCGCCTGGTTCGTCGTCCGCGTCGACGGCGTCACGCCGCCGCGCGTCAAGCCGCTCGCCGATGTGCGCGACCAGGTGGCAGCCCTCTGGCGCACGCAAAAGCAGATGGACGCCGCCCAGGCCCGCGCTGCGACGGTCCTCGAACGCATCAAATCAGGACAGGCGAGCGCCGCCGCGATCGCCGAGTTCAACAGCCTGAAGGTCGACACGACCCAGCCGATGCTGCGCACCGGCGAGGTCGATCGTCAGAATTTTGCCCCGCCGGAAGTTGCCGGCAGGCTCTTCGGTCTCAAGGTCGGCGAGGCCGCCACGGCGCCCTCGAAGGACGGCTACTTCGTCCTCAAGCTCACCGAGATCAGCCGGCCGACCCGGCCACCAACGCCGACGGCGTCAAGCAGCTCGCCGACCAGCTGCGCCAGCAGATGGCGCAGGATTTGGTGCACGAACTGGGCCTGTCGCTGCGCGCGCGCTACGGCGTTCAGATCGACCAGGCCGAGGTCGAGAAGCTTCTCTAGCAATTCACGATTTAGCGCCGCTGCATAGCCGCGGCGCGGCTTGCACCGATATCACGATAGAGCGCGCTATCCTCATGGTTCGACAAGCTCACCATGAGGACCTTTCTAGAACGGCCTCATCCTGAGTTGTCGAAGGATGAAGCCGCACGCGCGGCCTCTCAAACCTCGGGATACGATGCCCGGCGCACGCACCCGGGTGTGAGTTGCGATGACGTCATGAGCAATCTGAACTTGAAAGCGTTCAGCGGCCTGCTGTTCCTATTTCTCGTCATGGCGACGCTGCTGTTTATTGCGGCGGGAACACTCGACTATTGGCAGGCTTGGGTTTTCCTGGCCGTCTATTTCCTCGCGTCCCTCGCCATCACCCTCGACCTCATGAAAAGGGACCCGAAGCTGCTGGAGCGGCGGATGCGCGGCGGGCCGACAGCCGAGAAAGAGCCAGTGCAGAAGATCATATCATCATCGCGTTGCTGGGATTTATCGGGCTTCTCGTCGTCCCGGCGCTCGATCATCGCTACGGCTGGTCGCTCATGCATCCCTATGTGGCGCTCACCGGCGACTCGCTAGTCGCACTCGGCTGGCTGGAGATTTTTTATGTGTTCAGGGAAAACACATTCACTGCCGCCATCATCGAAGTGGCGCCGGATCACAAGGTCATTTCAACGGGCCCCTATGTGCTTGTCCGGCATCCGATGTATGCCGGCGCTCTTGTCATGTTTGTCGGCGTGCCGATCGCGCTCGGCTCGTGGTGGGGATCGCTTGTCGTCGCCGCGATGCTGCCCGCACTTCTATGGCGGTTGCTCGACGAAGAAGAATTCTTGGCAAAGAACCTGCCGGGCTATGCGGCGTACCAGCAAACCGTGCGCTATCGCCTGATCCGCGAGTCTGGTAGCGCGCTAGGCCTTGCCGCCGAAGCCGAACCCGGCATCCTCGACGGCGCGATGGACGGCATCGGCGCCCGCCCTTCGACCGTCACCTGGCCCGCGGCCAGATCGACCTTCACGATCGCAGCCGGTGCGGCCGCCTTGATGGCATTCGTGACCGCGCTCGCGCAGCCGCCGCAGGTCATGCCGCTCACTCGATAGGTTTCGCTCACGTGATGTGCATCCCGGGGAATTGGCTGACAGGCGGCGAAGATGCGCCTGCCAGCGGCGGCAAGGTCAAGGCCGCCGCGTCAACGTCTCGACCTCGGCCTGATCGCCATCCGCGCCTCGCGCCGCGCCACGATGGTGGTGATCGGCACCAGCGCGAAGCCGCGCTGCTCGATTGTTTCCAGCCATGTCTCGAGCGCGTCGAGCGTGCCTTCATGCGGGTGGCCGATCGCCACGGCCGCACCGGTCCGCCGCGCGATCAGTTCGGTTTCCGCCAGCCGCGCCTGCACCGCCGGCGCGTTCGCGTCGTTGTCGAGGAACACATCGCGCTCGGCGAACGGCACGCGATGGACCCGTGCCACCACCGTGCCAACGCTGTCAGGAGCCGTCCGCGAATCAGGAACATCATTCCCCGCCGCTTCAACTCCGTCATCACCGGGCGCAGCGCCCCTGTATCGCGCGTGAAGCGGCTACCCATGTGATTGTTGAGGCCCACCGCGTAGGGCACGCGATCGACGATTCCGATACGCGGATCGTGATCTCGCCCGCCAGCATGCCGATCGTGAGCGCATTGGGGCCCGGATCTCTTGGCCCTGCGGCTCCATCGGCTGATGCATCAGCAACTCGTGGCCGGCTTGGTGCGCTGCCGTCGCCTGTGCCGCCACGTTGCGCGCATAAGGCAGGTAGGAGAGCGTGAGCGGCCCCTTGAAGCCGACCGCGCGCATCGAGCGAATTCTGGTCGAGCCCCATGTCGTCGATAACGATGGCGATCACCGGCGTGCCGGGCGCGACATCGACGCTGACGGCGTGGCGCCGCCAAGCGGCCAATGCATCGCCCCCCGGGCTCCGTTCGAAGCGCTCCGGTGCCGGCGCGCGCAAGGCGACCGGAACGACAGGGCTCGGCGGCGGCGGTACTTTTGGCGGTGCAACGGCTGGAACCGGTGCAGGGACGGGGGCTGGCTTTGTCGCCACGATGGCGGCGAGCACGACCGGCAGTGCCACCGGCTGTGGGATGGCGACGGTCGCGACCGGACCGTATTTCGGCGAATGCGTGCGCACGATGTGGGCGCGGCGCTGTCGCTCTCGGTCCAGTGTCCGACGGCGGCACCCAGCGAGGCACCGCCAAGCAGCGCACATAGCGCCAGCACGGTCAGCCGCGCAAAAGCGTGGAGGTGAACCCGCATCCGCCGGCGAAAGCGTCGCAAACTGCGTTGAAAGAGTTCTCGGCCCGGACATCGTGGCCAGTTATACCCAACTCCCGATCGAGAGTCCCGTGGCGACCGTCACATCAGTT
>CAVVJD010000022.1:0-893391 GCA_963748455.1 uncultured Alphaproteobacteria bacterium | reverse complement strand
CCGCGGCCTTCGCGTGGACGGGATTCGCGTCGGCCTTTCGCGACGCCGGATTCGAGGAAGTCGCGCGGCGCTCGCCGAAGCGGCCGATCATGCGACGCACTGTGGGAGAGGCTTCCAGGCCCGACAAGGGAAGAGGTTGAATCGGGCCTGAAGGCCCTCCTACAGGCCCGCCAGCTCAGTAGAAGAACTCGCGCAGGTTCACGCCCAGCTCGACGTAGCATTTCAGGCAGCAGAGCATCTGCGTCCAGCCCATGCAGTTCATGTACGAGCTGCGGAGATCCTGCTCCGCGTCCTTCCAGCCGCTCTCCGTGATCCTCGACGAGCGTCGACCCCTCGTCGAGCGCCTCGAACTCCATCTCGACGCGCGTGTCGTAGTCACGCTCGGCCGCCTGCCACTCGAGCACGATCTTCTCGTTCTTCACGACGCGCCTCACGTGCACGGGGAACGCGCCGGGAAAGTCGTGGAAGTCCCACGTGACCGTCGCGCCCTCGACGAGCGGACCGCTCGCGCCGCCCGTCGTGAAGTAGCGGCTGAGCTTCTTCGGATCCGCGACGGCGGCGAATACGTCGGCGACGGGCTTCCTGATCTTCGCGTGCACCTGAAACGTCGGTTCCATTGCCATTACTCCTCTGGTACGTCTCGATGATATGTTGTAAGTATTATAACATGTCAATTGACCGGCTCGACGCCGTGTTCAAGGCGCTCGCGGACCCGCGCAGGCGCGAGATGCTCGATCTGCTGAAGGACGCCCCCAGGACGACCGGCGAGCTGTGCCGGCACTTCAAGCGTCTCGACCGCTGCACCGTCATGCAGCATCTGGGCGTGCTCGAGGACGCGGACCTGATCATCGTGAAGCGCACGGGACGCTTCCGCTGGAACTACCTCAATCCGCTGCCCATCAAGGAAATCCACGAGCGCTGGCTGGGCGAGTACGCGATGGGCGCGGTCGCGCTGCTCGCGCGCATGAAGGCGGATCTGGAGTGCGTCGCGGACTGAGCGCCGCTAAGCGGTCGCCTCGGATTTCCCGGCGACGGAGGCGGTGTAGGGGTTCCTAGCCGCGATCCTTCTTACTCCGCGAAAGCGCCGATCGCGGCTGAAGCCGCTCCTACAGCCGCTCCTACAGCCGCTCTCACACCGATCGCGTCGCAGCTTCTCCGGGCGCGTCAGCCGCCGCCGCGGCGGAACACGACCGTGCGATGCTCGCCGTTCAGCAGCACGCGCCGTTCGACGACGTGCTCGACCGCGCGCGACAACACATGCGTAGATGTAGCTCGATCGCGACGTGCTGCTCATGCTCGAATCCCCGGTGCGCGGCGAAGAAGGATCGCGGCTGGAGCCGCTCCCACACGCGGCATTATCTCCGATGCCGGCCCTTTCAATCCGGCCCCTGCCAATGGCACCATGGGCGCCCTTCTAGACGGCGGCGGCCAACTTGTGATCTGGTTCGTGCGACGGGGCGGAGCTCGACGGCAGGATGTCAGGGTTGAGACGACGCTTCCGCGGCTATTCATATGAGTTCGACTCGTCTGCGCGGCCGTTCGCGACTCTGCTCGCGTGCATGCCTGCTCGCTGCCGGGGCGCAGCGCCGAGCGCAGCCCTGCGGACGCGACGGCGCCCCGGCCGTCGAGCGATGCACGACCGCGCCCCATCCGACGCCGACCTGCGGCGCCGGAAGCCGAGCGTGTCGATGAGCGGCCGCGCGCGCCCGAAGCCGCCGAGCCGGATGACGATCGACACGGACGCGGACGAAGAGCCGGAGGATGTCGACGCCGCCGACGATGCGTCCGACGCCCCGGAGCCCGCGAGCCGGCCCGGCCGATGCGCGCCGGCGCCGACGAGCGGCGGCGAAACGACGTCGCCCGCGCCGCTGCGGCCCGCCCGCGATGACGCGCGGTCCGAAGAAGCAGGTCTACGGCTGGATCGAGGACGTGCTCATCGATCCGCGGCACGCGCTCAAGCTGCCCGCGAAGCTCGACACCGGCGCCGACACGACCTCGCTCGATGCGCGCAACATCCGCCGCTCGCGGCGCGACGGCGAGGACTACGTGCGCTTCGTCGTCACGGAGCCCGCGACCGGCCAGTCGGTCGAGCTGGAGAAGCCCTTCGTGCGCGCCGTGCGCATCAAGGGACACGGCAACGAGCCCGCGCGGCGCGTCGTCGTCCGCATGCGCATCTGCATCGGCGACCGCTCGCGCTCGATCGAGGTGAACCTCGTCGATCGCGCGCACTTCGAGTATCCGCTGCTGCTGGGGCGCAACGCGCTGCGCGACGTCGCCGTGATCGATCCGAACCTGCGCCGCACGCGCGAGCCGAGCTGCTGGGAAGCCGCCGACTCGTGGGCCGCGGCACCGCCGTCCGACACAACAGATCCTAGCCGGGGGAGCAACGCCTTCATGCGAGAACGCACCCATGTGCTGATGCTCGCCGGTGTGGCGATCGCGGCGGGGCTTTCACTCTTCTATTACAAGGTGTCGCGTCTGGGCCTGCCGCTCACGCCCGACGCGCAGACCGAGGTGTGGACCATCGAGTCGCACGTGTCCTTCCGCGGGCGCGGCCTGCCCGCGAAGGCGACGCTGCACGCTGCCGGCAGTCGGGCCGCATTTCGGGATCCTCACCGAGAACTTCGTGTCGCGCGGCTTCGGCCTGAACACGGCCGCGGTGAACGGCCGTCGCGAGGCGCAGTGGGCGATCCGCCGCGCGCGGGGCGACGTCGCTGTACTACCGCTTCGTCGTCTATCGCGAGGAGGGCTTGCCGGCGACCGAGGCCGCCGCCGCCCTTCCCGCCGAAGCCGAAGCTCGAGGAGCCCTACGCCGGCGCGCTCGATCAGCTCGTGCAGAAGGCGCGCGAGCGCTCCGCCGACATCGCGAGCTTCACGAAGGAGATGCTGCGCGAGCTGAACGCGAGCCCCGCCGGCGAAGAGGTCAGGCTCTTCGGCGACTTCATGGAGAAGCCGCTCGACCGCGTGCACACGGCGCAGACGCTGCTCGCGGGCGCTCTGATCCCCACGCGCGTCGTGCACGGCATGCAGCTCGCCGACGCGCAGAAGGGCGCGAAGATCGAGCCCTGGCTCGAGGTGCACAACGAATCGACCTGGCTGCTCTTCGATCCGACGACGGGTGAGCAGCACGATCCGAAGGACTTCCTCGTCTGGTGGTACGGGGACGATCCGCTGCTCAACGTGACCGGCGGGCGCGGCGAGAAGGTCGAGCTATCGGTGCGGCGCAACGTCGTCGACAGCATCGAGGTCGCCGAGCGGCGCGCGGAGCTGCACGCGTCGAAGGCCTACCGCTTCGCGCTCTTCGAGCTGCCGCTCCAGGCGCAGGCGTCCTACGGCGTGCTGCTGCTCGTGCCGATCGGAGGCCTCGTGATGGCGTTCCTGCGCAACGTCATCGGGATGCCCACCTTCGGGACCTTCACGCCCGTGCTGATCGCGCTCGCCTTCCGCGAGACGGAGCTCCTGAACGGGCTGCTGCTCTTCACCTTCGTGGTCGTCCTCGGGCTCACGGTGCGCTTCTACTTCGAGCGCCTGGGGCTCCTGCTCGTGCCGCGGCTCGCCGCCGTGCTCACGGTCGTCGTACTGCTGCTCGTCGCGATCGGCGTGCTCAGCAACGAGCTCGACATCGAGACCGGTCTGTCCGTCTCGCTCTTTCCCATGGTGATCCTGACGATGGTCATCGAGCGCATGTCCATCGTGTGGGAGGAGCGCGGCCCTGCCGAGGCGATTGCGGAAGGCCTCGGCAGCCTCGCCGTTGCGTCTGCCGCCTATCTCGTGATGAGCGTGAACGAGATACAGCACCTCGTGTTCGCATTCCCGGAGCTGCTGCTCGTCGTGCTCGCCGCGGCACTCCTGCTCGGGCGCTACAAGGGCTACCGCCTCACGGAGCTCATGCGCTTCAAGGCCTTCCTGCCGAGGAGCTGAGGTGTTCTGGCGGGCGCCCAAACTGCATCGGCTCGGCGTGCTCGGCATCAATCGCCGCAACGCCGACTACGTCATGCGCTACAACCAGCGCAAGTACTATCCCTTCGCGGACGACAAGCTGCGCACGAAGAGCATCGCGATCGCGGCCGGGATCGCGGTGCCCGATCTCTACGGTGTGATCGAGACGCAGCGCGACATCCGCAACCTGCCGCAGATCATCGACGGACGCGAGGGATTCGTCATCAAGCCCGCGTGCGGCAGCGGCGGCAACGGGGTCCTCGTGCTGTCACGCCGCGGAGAGACCTTCCGCCGCCCCGACGGACGCGTGGTGGGCCACGAGGAGATGGCGCATCACACGTCGAACGTTCTCAGCGGCCAGTACAGCCTGGGCGGGCAGCCGGATCGCGCGATGATCGAGTACCGCGTGCGCTTCGACGCCGTGTTCGAGCAGGTCGCGTACCACGGCGTGCCGGATTCTGCGCATCATCGTCTTCCTCGGCTATCCGGTCATGGCGATGGTGCGGCTGCCGACGCGCGCCTCGGACGGCAAGGCGAACCTGCATCAGGGCGCGATCGGCGTCGGCATCGATATCGCGCGCGGCGAGACGCTGCGCGGCGTCGCCGGCACGGAGATCGTCGACGAGCATCCGGACACGCTGAACCCGATCAGCGGAATCAAGGTGCCGGGATGGGATTCGATCCTCGAGCTCGCGGCCGGCACCTACGAGCTCACGAAGCTCGGCTATATGGGCGTGGATATCGTGCTCGACCGCGACCGTGGCCCGCTCATCCTCGAGCTGAATGCGCGGCCGGGGTTGAGCATCCAGATCGCGAATCACTGCGGGCTGCACGGACGGCTGCGCGAAGTCGAGGGACTCGACGGCGCGGCGCGCAGCGCGGCGGAGCGGGCAGCGTACGCGCGCGAACACTTCGGCGTGCAGGGTCGGAGGCAGTGGCCAGGGCACGGCCCCGGACGCAGGGTCAGATCACGCACGACGCCCGGCTCGCGTGAGCCGGGCCGCACTTCGCGCGTTGAACGCATTGTACCGGCGGCCGGACAAACGAATGACGCGCGCGTGCCGGCCGCGACGCGAGACCGGAGCGAGCCATGACGAGAAACACGATCGCCCGCTGCATCACCGTTCCTCATCGCGACGCTGCTCTCGGCCTGCGGCGGCGGGTCGTCCGACGACTCTCAGGTCGCCGCCACCCCCGCCACCGCCCCTCCGCCCGCAGAGGTCACGATCGCCGTCGAGCGCGTGTTCGCGAGCCTGCCGCGCCTTCGACCATCCGCTCGCCATGATGCAGGCGCCCGGGCGACGACACCCGCTGGTATGTCGTCGAGCGCACCGGCCGCGTGCACGTCTTCGACAACGACGCGAACGTCAGCACGACGAGCGTCGCGATCGATCTCTCCGGCGTCGTTGACAGCGGGCCCAGCGAAGCGGGTCTGCTGGGCATGGCCTTCCATCCGGATTTCCAGGCGAACGGCATCGTCGTATCTCTCCTTCACGCGGCCGGACTATCTCGTTCGTGTCGAGCTTCCCGAGCAGCGACGGCGGCGCGACCTTCGATGCCGGCGAGCGAGCAGGTCATCGTCGAGATGGCTCAGCCCTTCTCCAACCACAACGGCGGCAACATCGCCTTCGGCCCCGACGGCTTGCTCTACATCGGCTTCGGCGACGGCGGCTCGGGCAACGATCCGGACGACCACGCGCAGAACACGTCGCGATCTGCTCGGCAACATGCTGCGCCTCGACGTTGACGGCGGGACGCCCTACGCCATTCCTGTCGACAATCCCTTCGCCGCCAATCCGGTCTGCACGCAGGGATTCGGACAGGCGCCGGCCCGGAGATCTACGCGTTCGGGTTCCGCAATCCCTGGCGCTGGAGCTTCGACGCCGGCACGGGCGACCTCTGGGTCGGCGACGTCGGGCAGAACGCGTGGGAAGAGATCGATCGTCGTCGACGCTCGGCGGCAACTACGGCTGGCGTATCCGCGAGGGCGCGCACTGCAACGACAACATCTCGTCGAACTGCGATCCGACCGGCCTCATCGATCCCGTCGCCGAATACGACCACAGCCTCGGGATCGCGGTGACCGGCGGCTACGTGTACCGCGGTCAGATGTTCGCCGACCTCGTCGGCGTGTACTTCTACGCGGACTTCGGCTCGGGCCGGGTGTGGGGACTCTTCGACGACGGCGCGGGCGGCTTCGAGTCGCGCGAGCTGCTCGACACCGACCTCTCGATCGCCTCCTTCGCACAGTCGAACGACGGCGAGCTGTACGTGCTGAACTTCGGCGGCGGCGGCATCTACCACCTCGTCGCCGAGTAGTTTCGAGTTCGGTGCCGGCACCGGTACACGAGACTTTCAAGTAACGACCCTGAGACGTGCAGGGACGCGCGTTTGCGGCTCCTCGTCCGGCTGACTTAACATTCGCGCGCCGGTCCTGAAGAGCCGAGGCGTCATGACGAGCTTGCTGGCCAAAGAAAGAATCATCGCGCCGCCCGGCTTCAACCGCTGGCTCGTGCCGCCGGCGGCGCTCGGCGATCCACCTCTCCATCGGCATGGCCTACGGCTTCAGCGTGTTCTGGCTGCCGCTCGAGCAAGGCGCTCGGCATCACGAACCCGCTTCCCTGCCCGCCGGCGATCGTCGGCTGCTTCGCTGAGCAGCGTCTTCGACTCGGCGCGCCGGACTGCGACTGGACGATCAGCATGCTCGGCTGGATGTACACGCTGTTCTTCGTCTTCCTCGGCTCCTCGGCCGCGGTCTTCGGCCGCTGGCTCGAGCGCGCCGGGCCGCGCAAGGCGGGCGTCGTCGCCGCCTGCTGCTGGGGCGGCGGTTTCTTGATCTCGGCCCTCGGCGTCTACCTCCACCAGATCCGGCTGCTGTGGCTGGGCTCCGGCGTCATCGGCGGCATCGGGCTCGGGCTCGGCTACATCTCGCCCGTGTCGACGCTGATCAAGTGGTTCCCCGACCGCCGCGGCATGGCGACCGGCATGGCGATCATGGGCTTCGGCGGCGGCGCCATGATCGGCGCGCCGCTGGCGGACCTGCTGATGAAGCATTTCGCGACCGCCGACGTCGGTCGGCGTCTGGGAGACCTTCGTCACGCTCGGCGTGCATCTACTTCGTCGTCGATGATGTGCGGCGCCTTCGGCTACCGCCTGCCGCCGCACGGGCTGGACGCCGCCGGGCTGGGAGCCGACCGCAGACGAGCGGCACGGCGATGATCACGCACGCGGCACGTGCACCTGTCAAGCGCGCACGCACGCCGCAGTTCTGGCTGCTGTGGGGGGTGCTGTGCCTGAACGTGAGCGCCGGGCATCGGCGTCATCGGCATGGCCTCGCCGATGCTGCAGGAGGTGTTCGGCGGCGGCCTGATCGGCGCTCGACGCTGCGCTCGCCGACCTGACCGAAGGAGCAGAAGGCGCGCAGGTCGCGACGATCGCGGCGGCGTTTCACCGGCCTGCTGAGCCTCTTCAACATCGCGCGGCCGCATCTTCTGGGCGTCGATGTCGGACTACCTCGGGCGCAAGACGCACCTACCCATCTTCTTCGCGCTCGGGCTGTCCGCTCTACGCGTCGCGCGCCGCTCGCCGGGCAAGATCGGCAACGTCGCGCTGTTCGTGGCGCTCTTCTGCGTGATCCTGACCATGTACGGCGGCGGGTTCGCCACCATCCCGGCCTATCTGGCCGACATGTTCGGCACGCAGTTCGTCGGCGCGATCCACGGGCGCCTGCTGACGGCATGGTCGACCGCCGGCATCCTCGGCCCGGTGCTCGTCAACTACATCCGCGAGTATCCAGATCGACGCGGCGTGCCGGTCGCGCAGGCGTACAACATGACGCTGTACGTGCTCGCCGGCCTGCTCGTCGTCGGCCTCGTGTGCAACCTGCGATGCGGCCCGTGGAGGCGAAGTACTACATGAGCGACCAGGAGCTGAACGACGTGCGCGCCCGCGCGCACGAGACGCGATCGCGAGCGTCGCGCACATGAACGAATCCGCGAACAGCGAGCGCCCGAGCGCCGCGAGCTGGGTGATGGTCGCCATCGCGTGGACGCTGGTCGGCGTGCCGCTGCTGTGGGGCATCTTCGAGACGCTCGAGAAGGCGCGCGCCGCTGTTTCAGTGAAACTCGAGGTGCCAAGTACACCAGACACCGGGAATTGCTGTTTTCGGTAGCTCGCGAGCTCACTTGAAAAAACTGCATACCGGTGTCGCACTGTTTGCGTCAGTGCAGCTCGACGACGTCGCCGTCGGCGAGCACGTGCTCCGGGCCGACGTGCTGGCCGTCGTAGCCCTGACGTTCCCCACAGGCGCGCGTGCTTGAGCGTGCGCGCGAGGTCGCCGTGCACCATGCCGCGCGACGTCCGCGACGGTCTGGCCGCGGCGTATGCGTGAAGGGACGGCTGCGATCGGCGGGCTTGCCCGGCACCTTTGTGTACACGCGCACGATCCGCAGATGCTCGAAGAGCCACGCGCCGATGTCGCCGAGCCCGTGACCTGATGTCGCCGACACGGCGAGCGCGGGCCAGCGCAGCCCGGTCAGCTCTTCGAACGCGCGCAGCTCGGCTTCCGGATCGTCCAGCCGATCCGACTTGTTCGCGATCAGCATCGTCGGCAGGCGCAGCATCAGCGCTTCGTCTCTTCGTCGTCCGCGGCGTCGGATGCGTCGGCGTCCCAGCTCTCCGTCAGCGTCACGTGCCGCTCGCTCAGGATCGCCTGCAGCGACTCGACGCGATCGACGCAGTCCGCCTCGGCGAGATCGTCGACGAGCAGCACGCCGTCCGCCGTCTGCAACGTGCTCGCGATCCACGGCACCGCGTGCTCGGGCGCGATCGGCGGCAGATCGACGAGCTGAAAGTGAATGTCCTCGTACGGCATCATCCCGGGCTCGGGATGCTGCGTCGTGAAGGGATAGGGCGCGGCGCGCGCGCCCGAGCTCGTGAGCCGCGCGTGCAGCGACGACTTCCCCGAGTTCGGCGGCCCGACGAGCATGAGCTGCGCCGCGCCCTCCGGCCGGATGACGAGCGCCGGGCCCGCCGCGCGCGCCGCCCTTCTTCGGCCGGTCGAGCTCGTCCGCCAGCTCCTTGATCCGGCGCTTGATGTCGCCCTGGAGATGATCCGTCCCCTTGTGCTTGGGGATCACGCGCAGCATCTCGCGCAGGCACTCGAGGCGCTCGTGCGGATCGCGCGCCTTGCGGAAGGCGGCGTCGGCGGCCTTGTATTCGGGCGTGAGGTTCGCGGGCATCGGTCGGCTCTGTGGGAGCGGCTTCAGCCGCGATCTCGTCCGGACAACCGCGGCGCGAGCTCCGGCGTTGAGTCCATGCTAGCAGCCCGCGTGCGAGTAGGTAACGACGGCAACAATTGCCGCGCGGGTCGGGGCGATGGCATAAGGAATGGATGAGCGTGATTCCAGGCGTCTACGCCGATCTCGACATCTGCCGCGTGCGCGACCTCGCGCCCGACGGACGCCGAGTCGATCGCGCGACACGTCAACGACCGGCGCGTGTGGATCAACCTGCGCGATCGCGTGCCGCATCCTTACGCGCTCGAGGACGCCGAGCGTTTCCTCGCGATGGCGTGTGCGGCCGTGCCGCGGACGGCATTCGCCATCGACGTCGACGGCGTGGCCGTCGGCTGCATCGGCCTCGAGCTGCACGGCGACATCGAGCGCGTCTCCGCCGAGATCGGCTACTGGCTGGGCGTCGCGTACTGGGGACGCGGCATCGCGACCGCCGCGGTCCGCGCGGTCACGCGTACGCGCTCGACGGTTTCTCGACAGACGCGGAATCACGTGACCCGCCTGGAAAAAATCTTCAAGAAGCTCGGCGGCACCCCCAAGGGAAAGAAGTGCAAGGCGATGGAAGGACTGCTCGCAGAGGGCAAGGAATTGATGGCCGAGGACGCGGACGCTGCGGTGATGGACGCCGCGCTGATTGGCGCAGCGCAGCGGGTGGAACATTACGAGATGGCCGGGTATGGGTGCGTCCGCACCTACGCGCGACTGCTTGGCCACAACGATGCAGCCGACTTGCTCCAAAAGACGCTCGATGAAGAAGGGGCCACGGATAAGGCACTCACTGAATTGGCGGAAAAACCATCAACATCGGCGCCAACGACGCCAACGTCGCGCTAGAGTACCGACGACAAGTAGCGCTGGCCCATACCGAACGGCATCTGCGGTCGCAGTCGCACCAAGGACGAACCCAATGAATGATTCCGAATCAGCGATGGCACAGCAGGTTGCCCAAGTGGCGATCGCTTACCAAACGGAGCGGACAGGCCACGCGCCCGCTTCGGTCACCGTGGTTTTGAGCGAAGACACGCTGGTGATCACGCTTCACGACGCGTTGACGCCGGCCGAAAAGGCGCTGGCGTTGAGTCCGGCCGGCGCCGCCCAAGTGCAGGAGTTTCACCGGCAGTTGTTTCTCACCTCGGCTGACTCGCTGCGGAAAGAAATCAAGAGAATCACCGGCCGAGAGGTGCGCGAGGCGGCCGCCGAAGTCGAGCCGGCAACCGGAACCGTCGTGCACGCTTTCACGACCGGCAACGTCGTGCAGGTGTTCCTGCTCTCCGAGATCGTTCCGGCCGAGTTATGTGCTGCGAGTGACGCGAAGGGACCGGCATAACCATGGAGGTTCTGACTATGTCCGCAGTATTGATGAAAGATCGTCTACCAAGTGAAGTCGGAGATTCGGACGACGTACAACCGACTCCAGATGCGTCGGGCCGTCCAGGCTCGCGGGGACCCGACCGCGGAAACGCCGATCGGCACGGCCAGTGAATTGCTGCGCGTGCTGATCGTGGACGACTATCGTGCCGCGGCCGACACCTTGGCCATGCTGGTCGGCGCTTGGGGACACGATGTCAGGCGGGCCTACGACGGAACGACCGGTCTGGCGCTGGCCGCCGCATTCCAGCCCGATGTGCTGCTGCTCGACATCTTTATGCCCAACATGAGTGGCCTGGAGCTGGCCGTGCAAGTGCGGCAACAAGCTCGTTTGAATGACTGCTTCATGATCGCCGTTACGGGCCGCACCGACGCAGGACACCGGCTGCAATGCGAGGAGGCAGGCATCGACCTGTTCCTCATCAAACCAGTAGATCCTTCAATCCTGCAAACGCTGCTGATCTTGGAATCCGAATACGTATTGCGAGTCACGGCAAGCAACTGCCACGCATACGTGCTTTCAACAACGTTGCAGCTACCAATCGGACTCGACTTCGCATTGGCCCGTGCAATTGCCTTATCACGTTTTGCAAGGAACCGTCGCCTCGTAAATAGACTGGAGGTCAAGCATGTTGATTCTAGCGAGGAAGAGCCAAGAAGCAGTGGTGGTCAGCGGCACCCACGGCTATGAGCAGATGCTCAAAGTCACGGTGCTCGAGGTTCGCGGTGGCACCGTCAAGCTGGGCTTCGAGGCCGGCGACGAAGTTCCGATCCATCGCGCCGAGGTGTGGGAACGGATCCGTGCCGAGAGTCAGACCGCCCGATCCCAAGCCGACCCTCCCCGCACGTCCCAAGTATCAGGTTCCCTACATGAATTGAAGAACCAACTTTGGAGTGCTGCTTTGTCGGGCGTAGGCCCGAAGGAACTACGCCACTGTGAATGATCCGCCGGCGCCGCGTCGGCGCTTTGTGTGCGATTTTTGAATTCTCAAGACAATAGAGAGGTGACCAATGTCAGTTGTCGAGCAAAAACCTATGAACATGACCAGAACGTATATCACGCTTGCCGTCGTGCGTCGTGCTGATCGCGGCCGCAATGGCATACAGCCAGGGGTGGTTCAATCGGTTGAGTTCCAGTTACGAAATGGACAGCAACAGAGTCAGTACGGAACAGACGGTCGACCAGAAGGCGGAAATGGGCGCAGCGCCCATCGCACAACCAACAACTATTGGGGCTTCATCCGCGCCATGACCGGCCGCACGGTCCCCAACGGCGAGGTCGTGCCGGTGGATGAGTTGTTGTGATTGACCCTCTCCCCTCGGGGGAGAGGGTGGCGAGGCGAAGCCGAGCCGGGTGGCGGGCCCGTGCGATCTAAGACTGTGCCACCCCCTCACCCTAACCCTCTCCCCAGAGGGGAGAGGGAACACAGCGCACACTTTCAAACAGCGAAATTGAGCACAGACACCCCCGCATTGCGGCCCCCTTCGGCTTCGTGGTAAGCGTCCCGCCTGCATTTTTCTGGAGATTTCGACCCGATGATTGATCCGACCAACGGCGCGCCGGCACCAAGCCCGGCTCCGTCCCAGCCCGCCGCGGGGGCCGCTCCGTTCTCGCTGACGGTGAACGCGCAGTACATCAAGGATTTCTCCTTCGAGAACCCGCGCGCCCCGCAGGTCTATCTGCAGCCGCCGCAGCCGCCGCAGGTGCAGGTGAACGTCGACGTGCGCGCCCAGCCTGTTGCCGAGAATGTGTTCGAGGTCGTGCTCAATCTCGCCGCTGACGCCAAGCAGCGGCAATGACGCGATCTTCGTGGTCGAGCTCTCCTATGCCGGCCTGTTCAGCGTGCCCGCCCTGCCGCAGGAGCAGTTGCGCCCGCTGCTGCTGATCGAATGCCCGCGCCTGCTCTTCCCCTTCGCGCGCGCCATCATCGCCGACGCCACGCGCGACGGCGGCTTCTCGCCGCTGATGATCGGTCCGATCGATTTCGTCGAGCTCTTCCGCCGCCAGGCCGCGCAACGCGCCACGGGGGCGGGTGGGGCTGGTCAGGCGCAGGCCTGAGGCGACGCATCAACTTTCATAGTTGTTGAGGCCGGCGCAGCCCCACCTCACCCGGCTCGCTTTGCTCGCCACCCTCTCCGCCCCACTGGGGCGGAGAGGGGAAGGGGCCCGTCGCGTAGCGACGGGAAGGGTGAGGTGGGGCTGCGCCGATGCTTGCGACGCGGACACGGGTCTACTCCGCGACCCACACCGCGTTCTTGATCCCGCCGACCATTTTCGCGTGCGCCTCTAGCTCTTCGGCCGTGGGCGCGTGCGGGCGCGCCGGGCGTGGCTCGCGCCGCGCGGCGATGGCCGCGGCGGCCGCGACCGAGCCGCTCGCCAGCAGCTCCATCGTCGCCTGCCGCCCGCCGATCAGCTCGAGATAGACCTCGCACAGCGCTCGGCGTCCAGCAACGCGCCGTGCAGCACGCGGTGCGAACGGTCGATGTTGAAGCGCCCGCACAGCGCGTCGAGCGAGGCCGGGGCGCCCGGAAATTTACGCCGCGCCAGCATCACCGTATCGATGGCGCGGCGCGCCTCGATCGGCGGGAAGCCCAGCCGCCCCAGCTCGGCGTTGACGAATTTGAGGTCGAACTCGGCGTTGTGAATGATCAGCTTCGTGTCGGTGCCGATGAAGGCCAGCAGCTTCGCCGACCATCTCCGCGAACACCGGCTCTTTCGCCAGCCGCTCCTGGCGTGAGCCCGTGCACCGCAACCGCCTCGGCGGGGACGTCGCGCTCGGGGTTGATGTAGCGATGGAATTTCTCGCCGGTCGGCAGATGGTTCATCAGCTCCCAGCAGCCGATTTCGATCAGCCGGTGGCCGGTGAGCGGGTCGAGCCCGGTGGTTTCGGTATCGAGGACGATTTCACGCATGCTGTTGTCCGACGCGTTGAGAGTAGCCCGGCCGCCACGCAAGCCCGCGTGATCGACGCTGATTGTGAATCACCCGCCGCAGCGCGCGCAAGGTCGACCGCTTGCGAGTCCCGTCGCGATCACCGTGTCGGTGTGCTTGCGCTTGTACGCGTCAGCGACCTGCAGCGCCAGCACATCCTCGAAGCGCCTGACGCTCATCCCGGGCCGCCGCAGCACGCGCTGGCGCTGCAGGAAGGCGGGCGCCGTCATCACCACGACATGATCGACCCGCTGTCCGCCGCCGGTTTCGAACAGCAACGGGATATCGAGCACCACCACCCGTGTCCGCGCGCGCGCATGGCGCGCCAGGAAATCGTCGGCGCCGCGGCGCGCCAGTGGATGCAGGATGCCTTCGAGTTTCTGCAGCGCCGCCTTGCGCCCGAACACCTTGGCGCCGAGCTTGCGCCGGTCGACCTGGCCGCGCACGACCGCGCCGGGAAACGCGCGCCCGACGGCCGCGATAGCGCTACGATCACTGCGCAACAGGCGATGGATTTCGGCATCCGCATCGTGGACGGGCACGCCCAGCCGGCGAAACAGGTTAGCCGCCGTCGACTTACCCATGCCGATCGATCCGGTAAGGCCGATGATCACCATGCGGGCGGTCTCACGCGTCTTACAATTCGCGGAATTTCGGCGGCCGCTGCTCGGGCGGCGTGCGGCGGATCGCCTCGATGATCATCTTCTGTGCAAAGGGCATCACCACGCTCATCATCTGCGGCATCTTGCGCATCACCGACTGGCCCTCGGGCGAAGCGTAGAAATTGTCGAGCGCCGTCAGCTCCGGCACCGTGAAATGCCGCGCTGTCATTTCGACATTGAGCTGCTTGTAGCTTTCGTAGTCGAAATGATTGCTGAGAAGCCCCCGGAATAAATCGCGTTGCTCAACCGGCAGCGTCGCGGCGATCTGGTCGCCCATCACATCGATGGCGCGGCGCGTATCGGGCCACGTGCGTTCGACGATGCGCTCGGCCAGTGCCACGCGCTGGTTGATATCGTCATTGCTTTGCGCACGGGCCGCCGATGTGAGCAGCGCCAACACAATCAGAATCGAAGCCGCGATGCGTGTCATGACCATCTGTCTCTAAAGCCCCTGCGCGACGAAATCGCGCAACTCTTGTGTCACATCCGGATCGGTCCCGAACCACGCCCGGAAGCCCGGCCGCGCCTGGTGCAGCAGCATGCCGAGCCCATCGACGGCGATACTGCCGCGAGCGCGCGCCGCGCGCAGCAACGGCGTTTCCAGCGGCGCGTAGACGATATCGTTGACCGCGGCTTGCTTCGGCAAACGCGCGAGATCGAGCGCCAATGCCGGTTGACCGTCCATACCCAGCGTCGTGGTGTTGACCAGCAAGGCCGCCCCATCGAGCGCGGCGTCGCGCTCATCCCAGCCGCGCACATTGATCGTCCCGCCAAGATCGGCCGCCAGTTTTTCCGCGCGTGAGGCCGTGCGGTTGACCACGCGGATCTCGCGCACGCCCGCGTCCAAGAGCGCCACCAGCACCGCGCGCGCGGCACCGCCCGCCCCCAGCACTACCGCCGGCCCGGACTCCGCCCGCCACGCCGGCGCCTGCTGGCGCAGATTCTCGAGGAAGCCGTAGGCATCGGTGTTGCGGCCGTCGAGCGAGCCGTCGCCCGCCACCACCACGGTGTTGATGGCACCGATCCGGCGCGCGGCACCGTCGACGCGGTCGACCAGCACCATCGCCGCTTCCTTGTGCGGCACCGTGATGTTGCAGCCGGCAAAGCCCAGCGCCGCCAGCCCGGCCAGCGCCGCGCCAAGATTTTCGGGCTCCACCGCCAGCGGCACATAGGCACCGTCGATGCCGTACTGCTCGAGCCAATGCCCGTGCAGCCGCGGCGAGCGCGAATGCCCGACCGGCCAGCCCATCACGCCGGCAAGCTTGGTCTTGCCTGTCAGCTCCATGGCGTCATTCCGGCACCACGCCATGATTGCGCAGGAAATCCAGCAGCGGCAGCAGCGGCAGTCCGAGGATGGTGAAGTAGTCGCCCTCGATGCGCGCGAAGAGCTGCGCGCCCAGCCCCTCGAGCTGATAGGCCCCGACAGAGGCCAGCGCCGCATCGCCGACCGCGTCGAGATAGCTCTCGATGAACGAGGGCGAGAGCGTGCGCATGGTGAGCTTGGCGACCCCGGTGTGATGCCACAGCCGCGTGTTGTTGCGCACCACAATCACCGAGCTGATCAGGCGATGCGTCTTGCCGGAGAGTGCGGCGAGATGCGCCGCCGCATGGGCACGATCGCGCGGCTTGTCGAACCACACGCCGTTGCATTCCAGCATCGAATCCGCGCCCACGACCAAGCTGTCCCAGTAGCGGCCGCTGACGCGCTGTGCCTTCGCTTCAGCCAGGGATTCCGCGGTGATTTCGGCGCTCGCACCACCGCCCTTGAGCGCGCTCTTGATCTCCTCCTCGTCCACCCGTCCCGGGTCGACGACCAGAGTCACGCCGGCGTTTTCAAGCAACGTCCGGCGGATGGCGCTCGCGGAAGCCAGCACGATGGGAACAAGTGTCTTGCTGTTGGTCATCGAAACCGCCACGTCAATCGTGCTCACGTGACGCTGGCGCCGCTTTCCTGGCGCTCGCTCACCATCTGCATGATGGCCGCCGCGGTCTCCTCGATCGAGCGGCGCGACACGTCGATCACTGGCCAGCCGCGCTCGTTGAACAGGCGACGCGCGGCCGCGACTTCGGCCTTGACCGCATCGGGGTCGATATAATCCGTCTCGCGATGCTCGTTGAGCATCCGCAAGCGGCTGCGCCGCACCTTGACCAGCGACGAGGGATCGTTGGTCAAACCCACGATCAGGATGTTGTCCAGCGCCTCGAGTTCGGGCGGGATCGGCCGGCCGGGGACGAGCGGCACGTTGGCGGCCTTGATGCCGCGATTGCCGAGATAGAGGCAGGTCGGCGTCTTCGACGAGCGCGACACGCCCACCAGCACCACGTCCGCCTTGACGAGGCCGCCGAGCAACTGCCCGTCGTCATGCGCCATGACGAAATCCATGGCTTCGATGCGCGCGAAATACTCGGCATCGAGCGCGTGCTGGCGCCCCGGCAGATGCCCGGCCTCGGCGTGCAAGAACCCGCCCAACGCCGCCAGCACCGGATCGAGCACGGAGATGCACACCACCGACAACTTTCGGCAGCCATCTTCCAGCGCCGCGCGCAATTTCTCGTCGACCAGGGTGAACAGCACGACGCCGGGATTGGCCTTGATGCCGCCCAGCACCTTCTCGAGCTGACGCGGCGAGCGGATCATCGACCAGATGTGTTCGACCGGCACCACATCCTCGAACTGCACGAGGCAGGCGCGCGCGACGGAGTTGATGGTCTCGCCCGTGGCGTCGGAGACGAGATGCAGGTGGAACGTCTTCATGCTGGGTCCGTTGCGGATAAGTGTGCCTGGAACAACCCGGCATCGGGGATAAACGCGTCCTTATCCACAGGGGGTCGGATTACACCCCCGCTGACCCCCGCGCCCGCGTCGAGCTGCGCACCTGTTAAACGAGTTATCCCCGCGCCGCCAATTGCGCTCATGAACCTGGTGCCGGCCGGGTTATCCCGGCTTTCCCCGTGATCGTTATGCCCGTTTTGCGCCGCGGCGAACCGCCGCCGCGCCGAATGTCGGGCCTGTTATATCCACATATTCTCCGCGCCGCGAGGGGCCTCGGACGGGCTGTGACCCGTTCTGTGCATGACGCGCAATCCCCAGGATAAACAGGCATCCACTATCCACTCCAACCTTACTGAATCTAATATAGAAGAAGAGTAGGATGGCGCCCCGTCGGACCGACCCTGACAAAACACGGCGCATCCCTTGTCGATACGACCCCCCCTGGCCCAGCCAAAATCGTTGATCCGCGCCCTGTTGGGCGAGACTCAGGCGCAACCGACCTTCTGGTTCATGCGCCAGGCCGGCCGCTATCTGCCGGAATATCGCGAGCTGCGCGCGCGCGCCGGCAGCTTCCTGCAGCTCTGCCTCAATCCCGAGCATGCAGCCGAGGTGACGCTGCAGCCGATCCGCCGGTTTGCCATGGATGCGGCCATCCTGTTCGCCGATATCCTGCTCGTCCCCTACGCCATGGGCCAGCGGCTGGAATTTCGCGAGGGCGAGGGGCCGGTGCTGGAGCCGGTGCGCAGTGCCGCCGCGATCGACATGCTGAGCGACGATCCGGGACAGATCCTCCAGACCCTGAAGCCGGTGTTCGAGACCGTACACCGCGTCGCCGCTGCCTTGCCCTTCGATACGGCGCTGATCGGCTTCGCGGGCGCCCCGTGGACGGTCGCGACCTATATGGTGGAGGGCGGCTCCAGCCGCGACTTCGCCACCGTCCGGCGCCTCGCCTACACCGATCCCGCCCTGTTCCAACGGCTGATCGACATGCTGGTCGATGCCACCTCCGCCTATCTCGAAGGACAGATCCGCGCCGGCGCCGAGGCGATCCAGTTGTTCGACAGCTGGGCGGGCGTGCTGCCCGAGCCCGAATTCCAGCGCTGGTGCATTGCGCCAACACGCGAGATCGTGGCGCGCCTGCGTCGCAGCCATCCCGGCGTGCCGGTGATCGGGTTTCCCAAAGGGGCCGGCGTCATGATCGAGGCCTATGCCGCGGAGACCGGCGTGACCAGTGTCGGCCTCGACCAGACCGTGCCACTCGGCTGGGCCGCCGCGACCCTGCAACCGCATTGGTCGCTGCAAGGCAATCTCGATCCGCTGCTACTGGTGCTCGGCGGTTCGCCGATGCAAACGGCCGCGCGCCGCATCCTCGAAGCGTTCGGCCGCGGTCCCTTCGTCTTCAATTTGGGCCACGGCATCGTCCCCGAAACCCCGCCCGAGCACGTCGCACAGCTCTGCGAGATCATCCGCCACTGGCGGTCGTGATGATTTACCCTCTCCGCCCGCGAAGCGGGGGGAGAGGGAGGGGCCCAACGCAAAGCGTTGGGAGGGTGAGGTGGGTAGCGCCGCCAAAAAATTTTTGACAGCACAACTCCGGTAAACACCACCTCACCCTTCCCGTCGCTAACGCGACGGGCCCCTTCCCTCTCCCCCGCTTCGCGGCGGAGAGGGAAATTTGCAACGTCGGCAACCCGCGCGTCACAAGGACGCAAACCCTAGCCACCACCCTCCCGCTCCCCCTATAACTTCGCCCGTGACCAAGACTGCGATCGTCCTGTTCAATCTCGGCGGCCCGGACTCGCCTGCGGCGGTTCGGCCGTTTCTGTTCAACCTGTTCAACGATCCCGCCATCATCGGCGTGCCGCAGCCGCTGCGCTATGGTCTGGCCAAGCTGGTGTCGAAGCGCCGCGCGCCGGTTGCCGCCGAGATGTACGCACGAGCTTGGCGGTGGTTCGCCGTTGCTCGCGAACACGCAAGCCCAGGCCGACGCTTTGCAAGCTGCGCTCGGCGATCCCGGCACGCGCATCTTCATCGCCATGCGCTACTGGCATCCGCTGACGCAAGACACAGCGGCTGCCGTCAAGCAATTCGCGCCTGATCGCGTGATCTTGCTGCCGCTCTATCCGCAATTCTCGACCACCACCACCGGCTCGTCGGTCAACGCATGGGCACGGGCCGCGCGCCAGATCGGCCTGAATGTCGCCGACCTCGACGATCTGTTGCTATCCGCAGGAGAACGGTTTCATCGACGCCATCGTCAATCTGCTGCGCCCTGCCCTCGACACGGCATCGGGCGACGGCGCGCCGCGCGTGCTGTTCTCCGCGCATGGCCTGCCCAAGAAGATCGTCGCCGGCGGCGATCCCTATCAATGGCAGGTCGAGCAAACTGCCTCCGCGATCGTGGCGCGGCTGGATCGCCCGGGGCTCGACTGGCGCGTCACCTATCAGAGCCGCGTCGGCCCGCTCGAATGGATCGCGCCCTACACCGACGACGAGATCCGGCGCGCAGGCCAGGAGCGCAAGCCGCTGGTCGTGGTGCCGATTGCGTTTGTCTCCGAGCATTCCGAGACGCTGGTCGAGCTCGACATCGCCTATCGTCGCCTCGCCGCGGAGAGCGGCGTGCCGCGCTACGAGCGTGTGGCGACCGTCGGCACCCATCCCACGTTTATCGCCGGCCTCGTGCGTTTGGTGCAGGCCGCGCGGCCGCAAATCTGCGCCGGCGGTGCCGTCTGTCCCGCCACTTGGACGCGCTGTCTGCAGCGCGAGGCCCTGTCGTGACCAATTTCATTCTCGCCTGGTATCCGTGGATCAAGGCGCTGCATGTCATCGCCGTGATCGCCTGGATGGCGGGCATGCTCTATCTGCCGCGCCTGTTCGTCTATCACGCCGCGGCGGCGCCGGGCTCGGCCCTGTCGGAGACGTTCAAGGTCATGGAGCGTCGCCTGTTGCGCGCGATCATCGATCCGGCAATGACGGCAACCTGGATCCTCGGCCTGACCCTGGCCTGGGTGCAGGACTGGACGCAAGGATGGCTGATCGCGAAATTCATCCTTGTGCTCGCCATGTCGGCGCTGCACGGCGTCTACGCGCGCTGGTTCAAGGATTTCGCCGCCGACCGCAACACCAGGCCCGCGCGCGTCTACCGCATCGCCAACGAGATCCCGACGCTGCTGCTGATCGGTATCGTGATCCTGGTGATCGTGAAGCCGTTTTGACAGTACGCAATGTCGATATCATCGCACGCGCACCCCTCACCCGGCTCGCTTCGCTCGCCACCCTCTCCCGCAAGGGGAGAGGGTTACGTTGCGCTTGTGTCGAGACTGATTGTTGAAACACGTGCAGCATAACCCTCTCCCCTTGCGGGAGAGGGTGCGAACCGGAGCGTAGCGACGGTGAGCGGGTGAGGGGTCTGCGTGCGATGAAGTTGCCGGGTTCGGCAAGCGCTCGTGCAACGAAAATCTATGCCGCCCTGATTCTCTGCGAGCAACCGCTGCACTTCGCCGTCGAGTAATTCGGCCTGCTGCGACATCTGGCCGGCGGCGACCAGGATGTCGTTGGCCTGGGCGCCGGTGCGCGTGGCGGCCTGCGCCACCTCGCCGATATCGCCGGAGACGGCATTGGTGCCGGCCGCGGCCTGCTGGATGTTGCGCGCGATTTCCTGCGTCGCTGCACCCTGCTGTTCCACCGCGGCGGCGATGGCGGCGGCGATGTCGTTGATCTCGTGCACGATGCCGCCGATCCCCTTGATCGCGTCGACCGACGACTTGGTCGCACCCTGAATCGCCGCCACCTGTGCGGCGATGTCTTCGGTCGCCTTGGCGGTCTGGGTTGCGAGCGATTTGACTTCCGAGGCGACGACAGCGAAGCCCTTGCCCGCCTCGCCCGCGCGCGCCGCTTCGATCGTGGCGTTGAGTGCGAGCAAATTGGTCTGCCCGGCGATATCGTTGATGAGCTTCACCACGTCGCCGATCTTCTGCGCGGCTTCCGCCAGGCCCTCGACCGAGCTGTTGGTGTTGCGCGCGGATTCCACACCCTGGCCCGCCATCTTGGCGGACTGCGCCACCTGCCGGCTGATCTCGTTGATCGACGACGACAATTCTTCCGAGGCCGCCGCCACCGTCTGCACGTTGCCCGAGGCCTGCTGCGCCGAGGCGGACGCGCTGTTTGAGCGCTCGCTGGCGGTGGTCGCCGTTTCGCTCATCGACGTCGCCGTCGTGTGCAGCTGGCTCGCGGCCTTCGACAGCCGGTCGACCACCTGCTTGACGCTGGCTTCCAGCTCGCCGGCGAGGCGCTGCATGTCGGCGCGGCGCTCGTCGGCGCTCTTGCGGCGCTCCGCTTCGGCGCGCGAATCGGCTTGCCTGATGGCGCTCGCATTGTCGCGGAACACGACCAGCGCCTGCGCCATCTCGCCGATCTCGTCACGCCCGCTGGCGGGGATCTTCGCATCGAGCGTGCCGCCGGCGATGGCGCGCATGGCGCGCACCAGCGCATCCAGGCGCATGGCGATATTGCGACCGACATAGAAATAGGCGAGCGCCGCAGCACCCGCGAGCGCCACGATGGTCACAATTAGCAGCAAGGTCTTGCCGCCGCTGATGGCGGAGGCAGCGCTCTTGGCGGCGACAGTGTTGCCGTCCTGCGCCGATGCAACGATCTTGGAAACTTCGGCGCCGAAGCGCGCGGCGATGTCGCGCGCGGCCTTGAGCGACGCGGCGGCGGCGCTGTCGCGCTCCAGCTCGCGCTTGCGCAATTCGATGAGGCTGGCGTCGCCGCTGCCGAACGCCAGAATGGCATCGGTGGCGGCGCGCAGCTTGGGGTTCTTCTCGATCTTGTCGACCGTGTCGAGGTTCTTGCGCAACCGCGCCGCACTGGCGGTGAGCCGGTCACTGACGGGTGCGAGCATCTCGCGCCGCGGCAGCATGGCGCTCTCGGCAAGGATGCCGGCGAGCTGATTGACCTCGCTCACCAGACGCAAGATCGCCTCAAGCGACGCCAATTCGTTGTCGCCAAGCTTGGCCAGCTCGCGCGCGATCTGCTGGGCCGTGCCCTTTTCCGCCACCGACGACATCGCGATCGACATCGCGAAGCTGGTGTCGTCGAGCATCGGCGCCACGGTCTGCAGGAACGAATCATGCGCCGCGCGCAAGCCCGCCAGCCGCTCGGCGCGCTGGCCGGCGATGGTCAGGCGTTCCTGGACGCCACGATTGAGCTCGTCGAGCCGCGCGGTGAGGTCGCTGGCGTTCTGGCGCAGCGTTGCCGCGGCCGATTTCTCGCCCATGGTTTCGATGCGGCCCAGCAGCACCTGCATCGCCGCTTCCTCGGCCTTCAGCGCGGCCTGGACCTGCTGGCGCTCGCTGTCGTTGCTGGCCGCCGCCAGCACCGGCGCCGCGGCGGCGATCTGCGCGCTGAGCTGCGCGAGTTCCAGCGACGCCGCCATGCCCGGCACGCGTCGTGCCGTGATGTCGTCGAGGCTCTCGCCGATCTGCGTGAAGTTGAACCAGGCGACCAGGCTCGCGACCACCGTCATCGCGGTCGCCGCGGCGAAGGCGAGATAGAGCTTGTGCCGGATGCCGAGCTGACGCCCGCCCGCGCTGGCCGTTGGCTTGGTCGAGAGACGCGCTTTCACGATCGATCCGTTTCGTTCCGTCTGCCGTCACATTTGCAGCGACCGGTGCCCGCCATCGCGAGGGCGGGCACCGATCTTGTTTGTTAGCTGGCGTTGGCGCTCAGCGTCTTGACGGCCTTGAAGCTGCCGTCCTTCTGGATGACGGTGAGGAACACCTCGTCCATGCCCTGGTTGTCGGTGGCACCGTAGGCGAGCTTGACGCCGCCCAGATCGAAGCTGTTCTTGGCGATGACATCGAGCAGCGCCGCGCGTGTCGGCTCGCCGGAGACCTTGTCAAGCGCCGCAATGACGAGGCGGCCGACCATGTAGCCTTCGAGGCTGACGAAGCCCGGCTGGGCTTTCGCATCGAACGCCTTCAGCGCCGCGTGATAATCCGCGACCAGCTTCACGCCGGTGTCGCGCGGGAACGGCACGACCTGCGTGATGACCACGCCGGCACCGGCCTCGCCCAGCTCTTTCGCCAGCGCATCCGAGCCGACGAAGGAGATGTTGACGAAGGTCGCTTCGAGCTTCACCTGGCGCGCGAGCTTGATGAATTCGGCGCAGGGCTTATAGGGGCCGACCATGATCACGGCCTGCGGGTTGCCCTTCTTGATCTCGAGCAGCGCCGATTTGACGGCCGTGGTGTTGCGCTCGAACGTGCCCTCGGCGACGAGGGTCATCTTGCGCTTTTCCATCGCCTTGTTGACGCCGGCGAGACCGGCGCGGCCGAACGCGTCGTCCTGGAAGAAGATCGCGATGCGCTCGACCTTGAGGTCCTTGGTCAGCCGCTCGACCATCTCCTCGGTCTCCTGGAAATAGGAGGCGCGGACATTGACGACGTTGGGCTTGTGCGGGTTGCGCAGGAATTCAGCGCCCGTGAACGCGCCGATGAACGGCACGCCCGTTTCGGCGGCGATCGGCTGCGTGGCGGCGGACGTCGGCGTGCCGACCGGGCCCACCAGCGCGAACACATTGTCCTGCGTCAGCAGCGCCTTGGTGGCTTCGATGGATTTGGTGGGCTCGTAGCCGTCGTCGCGCGCCTTGAGCTCGAGCTTGCGGCCTTTGACGCCGCCCTTGGCGTTCACTTCGGCAAACGCGGCCGCGAGGCCTTCGCGCATGCCAAGGCCCAGCGCCGAAGCGGGGCCTTCGAACGGTGCGGCCTGGCCGAACACAATCTTGTCGGCGCTCACACCGGCATCGGCGAGTGCATGGCCGGCGCGTAATGTCGCGGCCGAGGCGAGAAGGGCGAGCGTAAATTCGCGGCGATTTATATGGGTCATCCTCCGAAAGCCGAAAGCGGCCTCCGAAAGTTAGGTCGTGACGGTAAAAGAAGGCTTAAATTCCGGCGAAAACCAGGGACTAAAGTCCGGGCATACGCCCGAGGTTCATATCCGAAGGTGCCGTAACGCAGCCGCGCGCCGCGTTGGCCGGATTCGTTTGACTTGGAGGAGGGGTTTGGGTAATTCTTGCTGCAGTTCGCCCGTAACGGCGACCGAACGGCACCGCCGGTTTCAACGGCGGCCCGCCAATCTCCGAGAAAATCGCTGAGCTGACGACCCTTTCTCGGGGTTGGCGCCGATAAAATCCCCCTCGACCTCGCGGAACCAGGCACCGCTTTTCCGGTCCCCTCCCGTCTCTGGCCAGGCCCGCCCGCCGGCCATCCCCCTTATCAAAAACGATCCTTGTACCCTCAATGAATCTCCAGGAACTCAAGCGCAAATCCCCGGCCGATCTTCTGGCCTACGCCGAAGAGCTGCAGATCGAGAACGCATCCGCCCTGCGCAAGCAGGACATGATGTTCGCGGTCCTGAAGCAGCTCGCCGACAACGATGTCGCCATCTACGGCGACGGCGTTCTCGAAATCCTGCCGGATGGCTTCGGTTTCTTGCGCAGCCCCGAGGCGAATTACCTGCCCGGGCCCGACGACATCTACATGTCGCCCAATCATATCCGCCGCTTTGGCCTGCGCACCGGCGACACGGTGGAAGGCCAGATCCGCGCGCCCAAGGACGGCGAGCGTTATTTCGCGCTGACCAATGTGCGCACGATCAATTTCGATGAGCCCGAAGTCGCCCGCCATCGCATCAATTTCGACAACCTGACGCCGCTTTATCCAGAGCAGCGCCTGCGCCTTGAGCTGCCCGACGAGATCATCAAGCCCGATCCGGCCGAGGCGAAAGAACCCAAGGATCCCAAGGAAAGCAAACGCGCCGCCGCGGCCGCCGAGATCGGCGCCGTGACCTCTGGCCGCCTCTCGGGCCGGCGCATGGAGTTGCCCAAGAAATCCAATCATCCCACCACGCAAAAGCGCGACATCACCTGTCGCATCATCGATCTGATCGCCCCGCTCGGCAAAGGCCAGCGCGCGCTGATCATCGCGCCGCCGCGCACCGGCAAGACCGTGATGCTGCAGAACATTGCGCACGCGATCGCCGGCAATCACGAGGAGGTCTACCTCATCGTGCTGCTGATCGACGAGCGCCCGGAAGAAGTCACCGACATGATCCGCTCGGTGAAGGGCGAGGTCATCTCCTCGACCTTCGATGAGCCGGCGACGCGCCACGTCCAGGTCGCCGAAATGGTCATCGAAAAGGCCAAGCGCCTTGTCGAGCACAAGCGCGATGTCGTCATCTTGCTGGACTCGATCACGCGTCTTGCCCGCGCCTACAACACGGTCGTGCCCAGCTCCGGCAAGGTGCTGACCGGCGGTGTCGACGCCAACGCGTTGCAGCGCCCCAAGCGCTTCTTCGGCGCGGCGCGCAACATCGAGGAAGGCGGCAGCCTCACCATCATCGCCACCGGCCTCATCGACACCGGCAGCCGCATGGACGAGGTGATTTTCGAAGAGTTCAAGGGCACGGGTAACTCCGAAATCATTCTCGACCGCAAGCTCTCCGACAAGCGCACCTTCCCGTCGATCGACATCACCAAATCGGGTACGCGCAAGGAAGAGCTGCTGGTCGACAAGGGTGTCCTCGCCAAGATGTACGTGCTCCGCCGCATCCTGATGCCGATGGGCGTGACGGACGCAATGGAGTTCCTCATCGACAAGCTGAAGCATTCGAAGACCAACGCCGAGTTCTTCCAGGCGATGAACACGTAAGCGTCGTCGCTTCTACATCACGAACGTCACAACGAGGCGCATTGCAAACGCAGTGCGCCTCGTTTCTTTTGTCCTCCTGCTGCACACCCCCCACCCGCTCGCTTCGCTCGCGACCTCCCCCTCAAGGGGGGAGGTTGGAAGCAACCATCGCGTTCTAATCCCCTCCCCCCTTGAGGGGGAGGGATAGGGTGGGGGGTGATGCAGCAGTGCTGCATTTCCAACAAACACATGTCAGGCTCCCGAAAACCTAAGAGGGAGCCCCGCATGACCGCCAAGCCGCTCGACGCCGGCGCTTTTTCGACGCTGCAGCACACCATCGCCTCGGGCACCGTTCTCGTGATCGAGCGCGGCGATGGCGCCTACACCAATGTGCTGCTCGACGGCCGCCACATGCTGGTGGCCGACGAGCCTAAGCCCGCGGGCGACGATCGCGGCCCCAACCCCTACGAGCTGCTGCTGATGGCGCTGGGGGCGTGCACCTCGATGACCTTGCGCATGTACGCGCGCCACAAGAAGCTGCCGCTGGAAGGCGTGCAGGTGCGCCTGCGTCATAGCCGTGTCTACGACCAGGATTGCGCCGGCTGTGAGGACAAGCCGATGCAGATCGACCGCATCGATCGCGAGATCGAGCTGCGCGGCGCGCTCTCGCCGGAGCAGCGCCAACGCATGCTGGAGATCGCCGACAAATGCCCCGTGCATCGCACGCTCTCGTCGCCGATCACCATCGTCACCAAGCTCGCGGCGTGACGCCACCATGCCGGCGTTGATGATCATGGTGGCCGGCCCCTACTCCGCGCCAACGCCCGAGGGCCGCGCCGCCAATCTCCAGGCGATGAACCGCGCCGCGGCGTCGTTGGCGGAGCGCGGCCACATCCCGATGATCGGCGTCAACGCCGCCCTACCGGTGCTCGACGCCGCCGGCTTGCCCTACACCGACAAATTGATGATGGAGATCTCGCTGGCGCTGGCCGCGCGCTGCGACGCCGTCCTGCACCTCGCGCGCTCCCCCGGCGCCGACCGCGAGGTCGAAGCGATCCGCGCGCTGGGAAGACCGGTGTTCACGCGCCTTGAGGACGTGCCGGCGCCCTAACCACCGCGCCTCCATCGACCACCACCTCACCCTCCCACGGCCTTCGGCCGCGGGCCCCGCCCTCTCCCCCGCTTCGCGGCGGAGAGGGAAAATGCGTGCGCTATATCGCCCTCTCCGCCCCATTGGGGCGGAGAGGGAAGGGGCCCGTCGCGCGAGCGACGGGAAGGGTGAGGTGGGGCTAGGAAGCCCGAGAAAATTGAAGGTGAATTACCGCCGCGCGCCCGGTCTTTGCCGGCGGCGTCTCGCGCTTGGCCAGCAGCGCGCGCAGCAGGGCGGCGAGGGTGTCGGTTTTCAGGGCGGTCCAGGCAAACATGGGCTTGCTCCATACCCTCGGCCGGGTGGGGTAACATCCGTGCGAGTGACTTGCACTAGCATTGACCCTGCCCCCACTCTCTGCTAAAAATCGCAGCATTGCAAGTGCGAGTAAGTCGCGTTAACCCGGGATTAACCCTCGGGACGCGATGCCGAAAGCCCGGAAACGCCAACCAGGTCAACGACATGTACCTGTGCAACTGCAACGGCCTGACGGAGCGCGAAGTGCATGAGGCACTGGCGACCGGCTGCCGTTCGGCCGCCCAGGTCTATCGCTGCCTGGGGGTGAAGCCGCAATGCGGCCGGTGTGTCCAAGATGTCCGCGGCCTGGTGCGCGGCCAGGGCGCCTCGGCCGCCTGTGCCGGCAAGCTCGGCGGCGACGACTAAGTAGTGCGGGCCCGGCTTGTGCCGGGCGGTTTCTCCTTGCCTCCCTTCGAGGCGGTCTGTAACCCATGGTTTGGGACACGGGACCGGCTGCGGGAGGCATTTGCCATGAAGGGCGATAAGAAAGTCATCCAGCATCTCAACAAGGTGCTGACGAACGAGCTGACCGCGATCAACCAGTATTTCCTGCATTCGCGCATGTGGAAGAACTGGGGCTTCGAGAAAATGGCCAAGCACGAATACGAGGAATCGATCGGCGAGATGAAGCACGCCGACAAGATCATCGAGCGCATCCTCGTGCTCGAAGGCCTGCCCAACCTGCAGGATCTCGGCAAGCTGGCGATCGGCGAGACCTTGCCCGAGGGCCTCGGCTGCGATCTCAAGGCCGAGCAGAAGGCGCGCGGCGACCTGCTCGACGCGATCGCCTATTGCGAGGAGAGCACCGATTTCGTCTCGCGCCATCTGCTGCGCGAGATCCTCGACGAGACCGAGGAGCACATCGACTATCTCGAGACCCAGCTCGAGCTGGTGCAGAAGGTCGGCGTGCAGAATTATCTGCAATCGCAGATGTGAACGACGGAGCGCTCATGCCCGACTCATCTTCGGTCGCGGGCGGGCGCTATCTCGACGACTATCGCGTCGGCGAGCGCAACCGCGGCGCCGAGGTGACGGTCAGCGCCGACGACATCGTCGCCTTTGCGCGCCAGTTCGATCCCCAGCCCTTCCATCTCGATCCCGAGGCGGCGAAAAACATCGCTGTTCGGCGGCCACGTCGCGAGCGGCTGGCACATGACGGCGCTGGCCATGCGCCTGATCGTCGAGGGCGATCTCAAACCCGCCGGCGGCGTCATTGGCCGCGGCGTCGATGAGCTGCGCTGGCCCAACCCGCTGCGCGCCGGCGATCGCGTGCATATACGCGGCGAGGTGCTGGAGATCATCCCCTCAGCGAGCAAACCCGACCGCGGCACAATGCGCGCGCGCATCGAAATGGTGAACCAGAACGACCAGGTGGTGATGAGCTTCATCGCCATCTTGGCGGTGCCAAGGCGGGTTTAACTAACCCTCTCCGCCCACGAAGTGGGGGGAGAGGGTGCGAGCGTGAGCCGAGCGGGTGAGGTGGGTCTCTCCGCCAAAATCTGTTCAACAACGCGAGCGCGGCGCGACCACCTCACCCTTCCCATCGCCGCGGCGATGGGCCCCTTCCCTCTCCCCCACTTCGCGGCGGAGAGGGACAGTGCGTTCTCAATCAGCTCGCCGCCCGCGCGCCCTCCAACGCCCGCGCCAGCGACGCTGCGGCCTCTTCCGCACTTAGGCGCGTGACGTCGAGGTCGATGCGGTCGACATGGGCGGCGCGCAGCAGATTGTAGCTCTGCCGCATCTCCGCCAGCACGTGCGGGCGAACCAGCTTGTGCAGCTCGGCGCGGCCGGACGCGGCGAGGCGGCGCGCATTCTCCTCCGCCTCGCAATCGAGCACGATCGACAGCATCGCGTTGCCGCGCTGTTCCGCCAGCGCCACGTAATCGTCGAAGACCGCGCGGTCGAATTCGTCGTCGCTCAGCGCGTCGGTGAACACGATCGACACATCGGGCGGCATGCGCACGATATGATCGAGCACCGCCTGGCGAACCGTCCGCCGCAGCGAGCGATAGAGCGGATCGGCGCGGCTGAACAGCGCCTCGGCCGGATTGAGCATCGTGTGGTTGGCCATCAGCTTCGCGCCGATTTGCGCGGCCAACAGCCGCGCGATGGTGAGCTTGCCCACGCCGGGCCAGCCGTTGATATGGATGATCGCGCCCAATTCGAATCCCCCCGGTCTCAACCCGCGCGTCGTTATCGCGATGGCGGACGCGAAGTTGACCCTGTCGCGCCGCTGCGGGTCAAGCCCGCGCGCATTGATCTTTCGGATAGGTGAGGGGCGCGCCTAGTACGGCGTGCCGTTCTTGCGCTCGAGCCGGTCGTTGCGGATCTGCATGTCGCAATCGGGATAGTCGACATCGTCCGTCGTGGCGCGCGTGCCGACCTCGAGATAGACCGCGTCGCGCGCCGTGCGGTTGATCAGGTGGTGACCATCCGCCTTGCCGGCCGGGAAGCCGGCGATCATGCCGGGGCGCAGGACCTGTTCGCCCGCCTCGGTGACGAGGACCAGCTCGCCCTCGACGACGTAGACGAACTCGTCCTCGGCCGAGTGCCAGTGGCGCTGCGACGACCACACGCCCGGCGGAACGCGCACCAGGTTGACGCCGAACTGCGTCAGCCCCACCGCATCGCCCAGTGCGCGCTTCTCGCGTCCCGCGCACGGTGCCGCGTACGGCGCGGGGTAGCTCGTGCCGATGCGCGGTTTGATGGCGGCGGGATCGAACGCGGGGAGAGAAAGTTTGGTGGGCATAACGTCCTCATTCCCAGAAAGATTGTCACCCGCGGGCTTGACCCGCGGGTCTGATATCGGTGCAGCCTTTGTCAGTGCGCGGGTCAAGCCCGCGCGAGACAATATTTTAAGATGCCCGCGTTGGTCCGACCGCCCGCACATCCTTGGGCGTCAGCGTCGCAATCACGGCGCCCTTGGCGGTCTTGAACTCCACCTGGTAGCCGCCGCGATCGTAGACGAACACCACCACCCCGACATCGCCGCGCTTCAAGCCGTGCGCGGCGACATCGGTTTCGAGCGCAACACGATCGCCCTCGCGGATCACGGCAGCAGCACGGTCGAGCCGGTGGTCTTGCGCCCTTCCAGATCGATATGCGCCTGCTTGGCATCCTTGAGCGCGTAGGTCTGGTCGACGCGGATCTTGACCGCGCCCTTGCTCACCACGTCGAACAGATCATTGGCCGTGGCCAGCAGATCGGCGCGCGAGGCGACATGGGTCGCCAGCGTCGGCCGCGTCACATAGAGCGAGCCCTTCGCCGACAGGATACCGATGTTGAACGGCGGCACGGCGCCCGACGCATTGCCGAAGCTCGCCATCAGGCCGCGTGGGCTAAGGCAATCGAGCGAGGGCAGGAACGTGTCCTTGCCGACACCGTCATAGACCACCGGCACGCCCGCACCCTTGGTGATCTCTTTGACCTTCGCGACGAAATCGGTCTCGCGATAGAGAATGGTGTGATCGACGCCGTGCGCCGCGGCGAGCTTCGCCTTCTCCGCAGTGCCGACCGTGCCGATCACCGTGGCGCCGAGATACTTGGCCCATTGCGAGATGATCAGCCCCGCCCCGCCGGCGGCCGCATGCACCAGGATCGTGTCGCCCTTCTTCACCGCATAGGTGCGGCGCACCAGGTACTGCGCCGTCATGCCCTTGAGCATCATCGAGGCGGCCTGCTGGTCGCTCACACCCGCCGGCAGCTTCACCAACCGCGCGGCCGGGATGATCCGCGATTCCGCATAGGAGCCGATCGGCGCGTTGCCGTACGCGACGCGGTCGCCCGGCTTGAGATCGGTCACCCCCGGGCCCACCGCCTCGACCACGCCCGCCGCCTCGCCGCCGATCGCGGTCGGCAGCGGCACCGGATAGAGGCCGCTGCGGTGATAGGTGTCGATGAAGTTGAGGCCGACCGCCGTGTGCTTGATGCGCGCCTCGCCTTCTTTCGGCGCCGGCACGTCGACGTCTTCCCATTGCAGCACTTCGGGGCCGCCGGTCTTGTGAATGCGGATGGCTTTCGTCATGGGCGTCGTCTCCGTTGGTAAATTGTCTGGAAAGTTGGAAGGGGGATCGGTGTCAAAGACCTCATCCTGAGCTTGTCGAAGGATGAGGTCCCCGTCCTTCGACAGGCTCGGGACGAGGACCGCGAGGTCGATGAAGCCCGAACTACCCCAGCAGGTATTTCTTGAAGAACTCGGCCGTGCGCTGGTTGGCGAAATCGGCGGCGGCCTTGTTGTAGTGCTTGCCGCCGCCGCGCGCGAAGGCGTGGTTCACGCCAGGATAGCTGTGCATGGTGACAAACGGATTGCTGCCCAGCGCCTCCTTGATTTTCTTTTGCGCCTCGGGCGGGCAGAACTCATCCTTCTCGGCGATATGCAGCAGCAACGGCTTGGTGATGGCGCGCGCCTCATGCAGCGCATTCTCGATGCCCACACCGTAATAGCCCACCGAGCAATCCATGGTCGAGCGCGTCGCCATCAGGTAGGCGAGCTTGCCGCCCAGGCAGTAGCCCACGCAGCCCGCACGGCCGCTGAACCCCGGCTGTTCGCGCATCGTATCGAGCGTGTTCTTGAGATCGTCGATGCCGACCGCCTCGTTGAACCCCTTGTAGAGGGAGAAGGCTTTCGCCCACTCCGCCTCGCTCTGGTCGGTGATGTCCACGCCCGGCTCCTGGCGCCAGAACAGATCCGGGCAGAGCACGATATAGCCCTGCGCCGCCAACCCGTCGGCGAGGTCGCGCATCACCTTGTTGACGCCGAAAATCTCCTGGATCAGGACGATACCCGGACCCTTGCCGCTGGCCGGCGTCGCTTTGTAGGCCTTGAACTGCCCGCCATCCTTGGCGGTGATGGTGATGAAGGTCATTTCCCCCGCCCTCCGGGTGATTTTTTGGTTTTCACCCGCCAAAATTGCCTTGTTCAGGGGGGGTTATGCAAGGGGGCGGGCCGGGGCGCGTCACCGCTGTCGGGTGCGCCCACGCGCGCGTTGGTGATCGCGAACACGGACGTCTTGCGGGCGAACCCTTTGAGCGACAGCTCGCCGATCGGCGACGTCGTCGCGATGGCCTCCGCGATGGCCGCCACGCGCTGGCTCACCAGGATCTGTCCGGCCTTGGCCTCGGCGCAAAGCCGGGCCGCGAGGTTGGTCACCGTGCCGATCGCCGCGTAGTCCATGCGCCGCTCGAACCCGATCTGGCCGAGCGTGGCGAACGCCGCGCGCAATGCCGATGCCGAACCCCAGATCGTGACCCAGCCCGTGCCATTTGTTGACCAGCATCCCGACGCCGTCCTGCATCGACAGCGCCATCTGCACCGCGCGCTCCGTATGGTCTTCGTGCTGGATCGGGTCGTTGAACAGCACCAGCAGCCCGTCGCCCGCGAAGCGTTCCAGCGTGCCTTCATGGTGCTGGATGAGCGGGCCCAGGCAGGCATGGTACTCGCGCAGCACGCCCATGACCTCCTCCGGCTCCGCCATTTCCGCAAACGCCGTGAAGCCGCGCAGGTCGCAGAACACGACCGTCACGTCGCGCCGATGGCTTTCCAGCAGGCGCTCGTCGTTGCGTGAAACAATAATCTCCGCGACCTGCGGCGGCAGGAAGCGCTTGAGCCGCCCCATGCGATCGATCTCCGCCACCTGCTGCGCCACGCGGCTCTCCAGGGTCTTGTTCCAGTCGGCCAGTTCGCGCGCTTGCGCTTCAAGCTGGACCGCTTGCGCCTGCACCTCGTCGTGCAGCGTCTTGGTGCGCAGGATCGAGCGCACCCGCGCCAGCAACGCCGCGGTATCGACGGGCTTGGTCAGGTATTCATCGCCGCCGGCATCCAGGCCCGCGATCACATCGCGCGTGTCGTCCTTGGCCGTGACCAGGATGATCGGAATGAAGGGCAGCGTGCGGTCGGCTTTGAGTTCGCGGCACACCTCGAACCCGTCCTTCTTGGGCATCATGACATCGAGCAGGATCAGGTCCGGTTTGTGTTCGCGCACCTGTGCGAGCGCCTCTTCGCCATCGCGCGCGATCAAGATGCGATAGCCTTGGCTGGCCAGCCGTGTCTCGATGATGTCGATATTGGCCGGGTTGTCATCGACGACGAGCACCCAGGGCGGCGTCCGCATTCCCCCCTCCTGTCAAATGCGTTACGGCAGAAACGCCTGCACGGTCTTCAGCAAGTGGCGCGGGCTGAACGGCTTGGCGACATAGCCGCTGCAGCCGGCCGCGCGCGTCTTGGCTTCGTCGCCCGCCAGCGCGTAGGACGTGACGGCGATGATCGGGATGTGCGTGAGCGACGGGTCGGCCTTGATGCGCCGCGTCGCTTCGTAGCCGTCGAGCACCGGCAACTGGATATCCATGAGGATCAGGTCAGGGTGATGCGCCGCCGCCATGGCGATGCCCTCCTCGCCCGTCTGCGCCTCGATCAGCTCGTAGCCGGCGTGGCTCAGCACGTCGCGCATGATCTGGCGGTTGTCGTCGGTGTCCTCGACGACGAGGATGCGCTTGCTCATGCCGCCTCCTTGCCGTCCTGCCCACGGATCGGCAGGTCGATGCGGAACGTGGCCCCCTGGCCGGGAACGGACTCGACGCCGATCGTCCCGCCATGCATTTCCACAATGCGACGGGAAATCGCGAGGCCCAGACCGGTTCCGCCCTTCTTGCGCGTGCTCGAATTGTCCACTTGCTGGAACTCCTGAAAGATACGGTCTTGGTCGGCGGCGGCGATGCCGGGCCCCGTATCGCGGACCAGCAGCGTGAAATGTTCGTCCGCGGCGCGGGCCACGAGCCGCACCGAGCCCTGGTCGGTGAACTTGATCGCGTTGCCGACCAGGTTCAGCAGCACCTGCGTCAGGCGGCGCTCGTCGCCATGGCCGGTCGGCAGGCCGGGCGTCACCTCGGCGCTGAGCGCCAGGCCCTTGGCGCGCGCAAGCGATTCCGTGGCGCTGATCACGCTCTGCACCATGAGATCGATCGAGTAGTCGGTGGCGACCAGCGTGAACTGCCCGGCCTCGATCTTGGCGAGATCGAGCACGTCGTTGATCAACGCCAGCAGATGCTTGCCGTTGTTCTGCACGCGCTCCAGCACCGCCTGCGATTTGGGCGTGAGATCGCCATAGAGCCCGTCGAGCAGCAGCTCCGCATACCCGAGAATGGCGTTGAGCGGCGTGCGCAGCTCGTGGCTCATATTGGCAAGAAATTGGGATTTGTGCTGGCTCGCGATCGCGAGCTGGCGGCCCTTCTCCTCGATCTCGCGGAAGAGGCGCGCGTTCTGGATGGCCAGGATCGACTGGCTCGCAAAGGTACGCAAGAGATTCACCGTGTTGTCAGAGAACGTGCCTAAATGCCGGCGCATCAGCACCAAGGCCCCAAAAACGCGCTCGCCGCCGATCAGCGGCACGATCAGCACCGAGCGATAGCCCGCCGACAGGCTGATGTCGCGCAGCGGCCCCGCCGGCAAGGTGTCGAGATCGGCGATCTGCATCGCATCGCGCTGCGTCACCGCAAGCCCCATGGCCGTTTCGTCGCGCCGGATATCGGTCGCCCGGATCGTCTCGACCAGCTCCGGATCGAGTCCGGCCGCGTGCCACAGCCGGAACTGCCGGGCGGCATTGCGATAGCGGTAGATGACGCAGCCTTCGGCATCGGCGAGTTCGGCCCCTCGCGCCACGACCGTCTCCAGCACCGTCTTGAGATCGAGCGTCGAACTTACGGCGCGGCCGACTTCGCTCAGCGCCTTGAGCTCCTCGACCGACCGTCCCAGCGCGTCAGTGCGGTCCTGCAGCTCGTCGAGAAGCCGCGTGTTCTCGATGGCGATGACGGCTTGGTCGGCGAAAGTTGTGAGGAGCTCGACCTGCTTGTCGGTGAATGGTTCGACGTGGTTTCGAACGACGGCGAACACGCCGATCGGCTCGCCATTGCGCAGCAACGGCACGCCCATGGTCGAGCGATAGCCCAGGCGCCGCTGCGCCTCCGACCATTGGTAGGTCGGATCGTTGGACGCGTCGGTGAAGCGCACCGGCTGACGCGTCAAAGCTGTGCGGCCCACCAACGTTCCTTGGCCCGGCGGAATCACTTGCGACCGCATGTAAGCGACTTCGTCGTCCATGAACCCGAACGCCGCGCTTAGGCGGTAACCGTCCGGGGAATGCCTGAACAGAAAACCACGCTCGCCGCGGCAGAGGCGCGTCGCCGTCTGAGCCAGCGTATCGAGAACCGGCTGCAGGTTTTTGGCGGAGCTGGCGATGATACGCAGCACGTCGGACGTCGCCGTCAGCTCCTCGACGGAGCGGCCGAGCTCGTCGGTGCGCGCCTGCAGCGCGTCCAGCAGGCGCGTGTTCTCGATGGCGATCACCGCCTGGTCGGCAAAGGTGGAGAGCAACTCAATCTGCTTGTCGGTGAAGGCTTCGACGTACTCGCGCCAGACGACGATGACGCCGATCGGGACACCGTCGCGCAGCAAGGGAACGCTCAGGACAGAGCGGAAGCGCCCCAGCCGCAGCGATTCCTTCCAGGTGTAGCGCGGATCGTTCGCGATATCGGGGTAATGCACCGGCCGGCGTTCCAGCGCCGTGCGGCCGACAATCGTGCCGGGATCGTCGGGGCGGACCGGATTCTTCTGGATGAATTCTCGATACTCGGGCCGGCATTGATACGAGGCCTGCAGACGATAGGTCCCATCGGTCAGACGGAACAGGAAGCCCTGATCGGCGCGGCAGAGTCGTGCGGCTGTATCGATCAGCGTATCGAGAACCGGCTGTAGGTTTTCGGCGGAACTGGCGATGATACGCAGCACGTCGGAGGTCGCCGTCAGTTCCTCGACGGAGCGGCCGAGCTCATCGGTGCGCGCCTGCAGCGCGTCGAGTAGGCGCGTGTTTTCGATGGCGATGACCGCCTGATCGGCAAAGGTCGTGAGCAGCTCGATCTCGCGAGCGGTGAAGGCCTTAATCTGGCGCCGGTTGACGGTGATGACACCAATGGGAATGCCTTCGCGCAACAGCGGTACGCCCAACAGCGTGCGAAAGCCTTCGCTCCGCGCGAAATCCCCGAGCTTGTATTCGGGATCGGCCCAGACATCAAGGATATGCACAGGCTGGCGCTCCATGATCGTGCGACCAGCGCCGCTGTCGCGCCCTGGTGTAATTAGAGTCGTCTCTGAAAACTTTTTGAGGGTCTCGGAATGCCATCCGGTCGACGAAGCCGCCATGCGGTAGACGTCGCCATCGGCGCGGAACAGCATGGCGCGATCGGCTGCGCAGACATGCTTGGCTGTCTCGACCAGTGTGTCGAGCACGGGCTGCAAATCGGAGCGCGAGCGGCTGATCACCTTCAGGACTTCAGCGGTCGCCGTCTGCTGTTCGAGGGTTTCGCGCAGCTCGCTCGTGCGCTCGTCGACCGTGCGCTCGAGGCCGGCATAGGAATCCGCAAGCTGCGCCGTCATGCTGTTGAACTGGTCCGCCAGCGCCTCCAGCTCGTCGCCGGTGCGCACCTTGAGGCGATGGTCGAGATCGCCGGCACCGATGCGCGCGGCCCCTTCCTGCATCGCCTTGATCGGCACGACCATGCGGCGCGCCAGCACGACACCCGCCCCCACGGCCAGCAGCAGGCCCACGAGAATGAGGCCCGCCGTGCGCGCGAGCGATTGATAGACGGAGGCGAAGGCCTCGCTCAGCGGCAGATCGACGAACAGCCGCCAATCCACCCCGGCGATGGCCGCGTTTGCGGTCAGCACCTCCTGGCCGGTGGAATCCTGACCGACCATGGCGATCTCGCCTGCGTCGCGGGCACCGGAATCGCCGGCGAGCGACGCGGCGACCTGCGGCAGGGCGGAAAGATCGGTCTTGCGCAGCACCAGGCCGATATCCGGGTGCGCGATCAGCAGGCCGCGGCTGTCGACGACATAGGCATAGCCCGCCTTGCCGACCTTGATGCGGCTGATCACGTCCCAGATGAATTTGAGATTGACCTCGGCGACGGTGACGCCCGTGTCGCGCCCCGTCCCGGCCAGCGCGATGGTGATATAGGGCTCGCTTTCCTTGCGGAAATAGACCGGGCTGAACCAGATCTTGCGGGCCTTGGCCTCGGTGAACTTTCGCCTCGCCCGACATGTCGAGGCCGCTGCCGATGACGTCCATGGCCAGGCGCGACACACGCAGATCCTCGCGCCCGCGCGCATCGAGATGCGCCACTTCGGTGACGGCGGGCGCCTGGCGCAGCAGCTGCAGGTATTCGAGGCGACGCTGGTCCAGCACCGAGGGCGCCCATTGCGCGCGCGCCGTCCAGCCGATCTGGCGCGTGATCTCGTCGATGAACTGCTCGATGCGCGTGACCGCACCCAGCGCCTTCTCGTGCTGGATGCGCGCGAGCGCCGTCTTGTGCTCCTGGTACGAAAACCAGATCTCCAGCGCGCCGTTGGCCAGCAACGTGCCGCCGACCAAGGCCACGAACAGCGCGATATATTTGCGGAACAGCCGGCCGCGCGGCTGCCTCGTCGCCTTCGGCACTTCGGCTGGCGCCGGAGCGTCCTGTACCAAGCCCGCGATGCGGCCATCGGCCATCATTCGAGGACCTCATCGGCGCGCACGAGCAGGGCACGCGGCACCTCGAAACCCAGCGCCGCCGCGGTCCGGAGATTGATCATCAATTCGAAGGTGGTGGGCTGCAGCACCGGCAGATCGGCGGGATTGGCGCCCTTGAGAACGCGGCCGGCATAGGCGCCGACCTTGCGATACCCTTCGGCCAGATTGGCGCCGTAGCTCATCAGCCCGCCCGCCAGCGCGAATTCGCGGAATTCGTAGATGGTTGGAAATTTGTGCCGTGCTGCCAGCTCCACCAGGATGTGGCGTCTTGTATTGAAAAACGGATCGGAGCTGACGATGAGCGCATGGATGCGTTGCCGTTCGAGGACTGCGAAGGCCGGCTCGAACTCGGCTTCCGAGCGGGCGGATTGGTGCACGAAGGCAAGGCCCGCCTGAGCGACGGCGCGCTCGACCTCAGCAAGCTGGGATTGCGCGGCGGGGAAGTCCGGATTGAACAGCAGGCCGACGCGCGTGGCAGACGGGACCAGCTCCAGCAGCAGACTGACGCGCTTCGACTCAAGCAGCGTAGTGAACTGACTGAGGCCGGTCATATTGCCGCCCGGCCGGCTCAGGCTCTTGACCAGGCCCGTCCGCACCGGGTCACCGCCAACGGCGAAGACGACTGGGATGGTCGAAGTCTGGGCCTTGGCGGCGAGGCTGGCCGGTTCGCCGCCGCTGGTCACCAGCAGCGTCACCTTGCGTTGCACCAGCTCTGCCGCCAGCGCCGGCAGACGATCGTAGAATCCATCGGCCCAGCGATAGTCGATGCGCACGTTGCGCCCGTCGACGAATCCCTCCTCGCGCAAGCCCACGCGGAACGCCTCGGCCAGATGCGCGAATGGCTGCTCCGACCCGGCATTGAGGAACCCGATGACCGGCAGGGCATTTTGCGCGCGCGCGACAAGCGGCCACACCGTGGCACTGCATAGCATCGCTAGGGCCTTGCGCCGCTTCATTCGAGGACCTCATCGGCGCGCGACGCCGGTGCTCCGCCCGTCGCGACGATCATACCAACCTGCCGTGCGCGCAAATCGGCCACCAGCTCCGGCAGGCGCTCATGCGGCCCCTCCGCCCAGCGGTATTCGATGGCCACATTCTGGCCCTCCGAGAAGCAATTGTCATGCAGCCCGGTGCGGAGAGCCGCCAGCAGGCGACGGCGGTTCATTCGATCACCTCGTCGGCGCGGGCGATGAAGGAGGGCGCGAACTGAATGCCGGTCGCCCGCGCCGCTTTCATATTGACGACGAGCTCGTAGCGATCAGGCCGCTCGATCGGCAAATCTTGCGGTCGTGCGCCCTTGGCGATGCGATCGACGAAATAGGCCAGGCGGCGATAGAGCTGCCGGAAATCGGGACCGTAGGAGATCAGACCGCCGGCTTCGGTAAAGTCCCGGTGCTCATACATCGTTGGCACGCGAGCGGCGTTGGCTGCGCTGATGATCTCGTCTTTGTGCGCATGGAAGAAAGCGGACGAAAGCACGATCGCGCTGGCGATGCCGTCCTTTTGCATCGCCGCGAAGATCGGCTCGATCGCGGCGACTTCATCCACCTGAAGCGGGACGAGCATTTTGCGCAGGACATCGGCGGGCGGCCGCATCGTCTCGAGCTGGCGGCCGTGACCTTCGGACATCTGGCCATTGTGGGATTCGTACAGGACACCCACCCGCGCCGGTCCAGGCACGGCTTCGCTGAGATACTCGACCCATTTTGCAGCAAAGTCGGGACCGCTCGTCGCGACGCCGGTCACATGGCGGTCCGGACGGGCGTAGCTCTCCGAGATGCCAAAGGCCACCGGATCGCCGGCAATGGCCACCAGAGGAATCTGTGTCGCGACGAGCACGCGTCGCGCGGCGACACCGCCCACGGCAACGATGACCCTCGCGCCGTCACGCACGAGCTCGTCCGTGAGCACGCTGAGCCGATCCGGTTGATTGCCGGCATCGCGCGTCACCAGGGTGAAATTCCGGCCCTCCCTGTATCCAAGCTCCTCCATGCCGCGCCGGAACCACGCCAGATAGGGGTTCGGCGCAACGGTCAGCCAGCCCACGCGCAGCGCGCCGGCCGGCTGCGCCGCGGCGGCGCGCATCGTCGCGAGACTTGCGAGCCCGAGGAGGATGTCGCGCCGCCTCATTCGATCACCTCGTCGGCGCGGGCCATGATCGATGTCGGCAGTTCGATGCCCAGAACCCGGGCCGTTTTCAAGTTTACCAGCAGCTCGAACTTGGTCGGCTGCTCGATCGGCAGGTCGGCGGGCTTGGCGCCGCGCAGGATCTTGTCGACGAAACTGGCCGAGCGCCGGTGCATGTCGGCGAGGTTCTCGGCATAAGACAGCAACGCCCCGGCCTCGGCGCCGAAGCGAAAGCTGGCGGCCAATGGCAGGCGATGGCGCACGGCGCGTTCGGCAATGGAGCCGCGCGAGCGATCCATGATGATCGGGTCCGCCAGGACGATGACGCCGAAGCGGCCGGGCGTGGCTGTGCCGGCAAACGCGTTGTCGATGTCCTGAAGGGCGGTCACGGCGACGGGGTGAAGCCGCAGACCGAGCGACGCGGCGGCAATCGTGAGGGTGTGCGCTGGCTTGGTTGAGCCGTTCGGATTGTAGAGCACGAGGACGTCGGTCAGGCCGGGAACGATTTCACGCAGCAGCTCCAGCTGCTTGACCGGCAGCTCGTCGGTCAGGCCGGTGAAGCCGGTCACGTTTGCGCCCGGGCGCGTGATGCTCGCCACCAGCCCCAGCCCCACCGGGTCGGGGCCTGACATGGCCATGACGATCGGGATGTCTGACGTGGCCGCCTTGGCCTCCTGCGTGGCGATGACCCCCGCCGTCACGATCACGTCGACCTTCATCTGCACCAGCTCGGCCGCCAGCGACGGAAGGCGGGCGACGTTGCCCTCGGCGTAGCGCACCTCCATCCGATAGGTCTCTCCGTCGCGGTGTCCGAGTGCGCGCATGCCGTCCTTGAAGGCCTGCATCGTCCTGATCAGCTCGGGATCGCTGGCGGAGCCGGGATGCAGACGCCCGATCACGGCCGGCTTCGCGAGCGCCGCGGTGGCGCTGCGCCAGAAGGCAACGGTCGCACTCAGCCCCGCAAGGAAGTGCCGCCGCCTCATTCGATCACCTCGTCGGCGCGCGCGATGATTGTCGGCGGGATTTCGACGCCCAGCGCCCTTGCTGTCTTGAGGTTGATCGCGAGGCGGAATGTGCTCGGCTGCTCGATCGGCAGATCGCCGGGCTTGGCGCCTTTCAGGAGTTGATCGACATAGCGCGCCATGCGCTCGAACGTGTCGCGCATGTCGGGGCCGTAGGAGAGCAGCATGCCCGCGGCGGCGAAGGGCGGCAGGTCCGAGATGACCGGCACGCGATGCAGTAGCTGCAACTCGGCAACACGTTGCCGATGCGCGAGGAAAATCGGCTGCAGGATAACCGCCTGGCAGCCCTGGCGCACCAGCGTTGCCATGGCGCTGTCGAGCTCGGCGGCGTCCGTGATCATGAGCTCCACCACCTCGATCCCGATGCCCTGCGCCGCCTGGCGCGTCTCGCGCATGAACAAAGAAGCCGCCGGATCGCGCGTCGAGCCGATGAAGCCGACGCGCCTGAGACCCGGAATGAGCTCGCGCAGCAGCTCCAGCCGCTTGGAGGCAAGATCGGGCAGCATGGTCGAGAGACCGGTGATGTTGCCGCCCGGGCGTGCGAGGCTCGTGACCAAGCCAGTCCCCAGCGGATCGGCGGATGACATGATGATTGGGATCGCGGTCGTCGCCTTGGCGGCCGCATGCGCCGCGGGTGTGGCGATGGCGATGATCATGTCGACCTTTTCGGTCGCGAGCTGCTGTGCCAGCGCCTCGGCGCGATCGGTGCGCTCATCGGCGGAGCGATAGTCGAACGCGATGTTCTGGCCTTCGACCAGCCCGAGCTGGCGCAAGGATTGCCGCAGCGGCCCCAACCGCGCGGCCGTGTTCCCGGGCATCCAATCGAGGATGCCGATGACGCGCGGGCGCTCCTGCGCCGCCGCAAGCGAAGGACGCACCAGAGCGGTCGCGCCGACCAGAGTGAAAAAAGCACGTCGCTGCATCGTCATTCGATCACCTCGTCCGCGCGCGTGAGCATGGCTTGCGACACGGTGAGCCCCAATTCCTTGGCCGTTTTCAGATTGAGCACCAGCTCGTATTTGGTCGGCAACTCGATCGGCATTTCGGCGGGCTTGGCGCCCTTGACGATGCGATCGACGAAATAGGCCGCTCGGCGAAATGCATCGCGGATATTGGGGCCGTAGGACACCAGCCCGCCCTGCTCGACATAGAGCCGATGCTCGTAGATGGCGGGCAGCCGCATCTCGTGCGCAAGGGCCACCAGATGCGCGCGCTGCGACGCGAAGAAAGCAGAGGCCGGCACCACCAGAGCATCGCCCGGACAATTCGCTTGCCGGATCGCCGCTTCGATTTCCCTCGCCCCGGCGACCGCGTTGCTGGCCACGCGCAGTCCCAGCGGTGTCGCGGCGGCCTCGATATCGGCCGCCTGCCGTGCGGTGCCGTCTTCATAGAGCACGATCAGGCGTGCGAGCGTGGGAACGAGTTCGCGCAGCAGCTCCAGCCATTTGGTCGCGAAGTCATCGGCGCCCAGCGACAGACCCGTGACGTTGCGGCCGGGGCGCGCCACGCTCTCCGCCACCCCGGCGACGATCGGGTTGCCGATTACGACCACCGGGATGGTCTGCGTCGCCACGGCCACCGCGCGCATGATCGGCACGCTGATGACGAAGAACAGGTCGACGGGCATTGCCCACCAAGTCGTTGACGGCCGCATTCAGTCCGCGCGGGTCCGTGCCGTAGCGCTCCTCGATCACATAATTGCGGCCTTCGATGTAGCCCAGCTCGCGCATGCCGTCGTGGAAGCTCGGCAGAAGCTGTCCGTGCAGGGGCGACATCCAGCCGATGCGCAACGGCCGGCCTTGCGCCTGAGCCTGCGCGTCGGCGGGCGCAAGCGCCACGGCGAGAGCGCCGCCCATGAAATCGCGCCGCTTCATTCGATCACCTCGTCAGCGCGCAGCAGAATAGATTGCGGCATCGTCAGGCCCAGCACGCGGGCGGTGCGGAGATTGACCACGAATTCGAATTTCGCGGAGCGCACCACCGGCAGATCGGCCGGCTTGGCGCCGCGCAAGAGTCGGCCTGCATAGATGCCGATCTGCTGGTAGGAGTCCCGCTAGGCTCGACCCGTAGCTCAGCAATCCGCCGGCTTCGGCGAATTCGCGGAAATCGTAGACCGCCGGGATCGCGCGCCGGGCGATGCCCGCCACGAGATCGACGCGCCGGTTGAACAGCACCGGCTCAGCGCCGACCAGAAGCGCCCGCGGCGCCGCGTTATCCAGCGCCGCGAAAACCGCCGTCAGATCGTTCTCAACCCTGACCAGCAGGACGTTGAGATCGAGGCCGATCTTCCGCGCCGCGGCTTCGGCTTCCCTCATTTGTGGTTGGGAATTCGGATTTTGCGCATTGACGAGCAGCGAGATGGTATTCGTGTCCGGCACCAGGTCGTGCAGAAGACCGAGCCGGATCGGCATCATCTCGGTCGTGAACTGCATGACGCCGGTCAGGTTCCCGCTGGGCCGGCTCAGGCTGTCGACAAGGCCCGCAGCGACGAGGTCGCGCCCCATGACGGTGAGGATCGGAATGGTGGACGTAACGTTCTTGGCAGCGAATGCCGGCATTTCGCCACCGGCCGTGACGAGGACCGCGACGTTACGCGCCGCCAACTCCTGCGCCATCGCGGTCAGATTTTCATACTGACCGCCGGCCCAGCGATATTCGATCGCGACGTTGCGCCCCTCGACATAGCCCATCTTTTCCAAGCCCTGGCGGAACGCGGCCGCCAGATGCGCGAACGGCTCCGGCGACGCCGAGTGCAGGAAGCCGATCACCGGCATGTCGCCCGTTTGCGCGCGCGCGGGCAGGTTCTGCAGGCTCAGCGCCGCGCCGGCCATCGCGATGAAGTCGCGTCGCATCATTCGATCACCTCGTCGGCGCGCGCGAGCAGCGTGGCGGGCACGTCAACGCCGATCTCGCGCGCTTCGCGCAGGTTGATGACCAGGTCGAGCTTCGTCGGATGCTCGATCGGCAGGCTGGCCGGCTGCGCGCCGCGCAGGATCTTGTCGGTGAAGACGATCATCTGCCGGTAGATGCCCTGCAGCGTGGGGCCATATGCGAGCAGCCCGCCCTCGCGCGCCGTTTCCGGCCATTGATGGATCGCGGGCAGCCGCGCCGCGTGCAGACGCGCGATCGTCATCGCGCGCGCGGCGTTGAAGATTGGCGAGGCCAGGATGTTCACGGCGTCGACACGCGCCGCGACCAGGTCGTCCAGCGCCGGCTTGACGGCGTCGACATTGTCGGCCGCGACCCTGATCAGCTCGACGCCGAGGCTGGTGGCGGCGGCTTCCAGCTCCGCGCCGCGCCCGTCGGCCAGCCGCGGATCGACCAGCACGCCGACGCGGCGCGCCTTGCCGACCAGTTCGCACAGCAGTTCAAGCCGTTTCGCGTCGAGCTCCGTCGCAAAGATGCTGACGCCGGTCGTATTGCCGCCGGGCCGCGACATGGTGCCGGCCAGCCGGCTGGCGACCATGTCGTCGGACATGCCGACGATCGGGATGTCGCGCGTGGCGGTCTGCAGCGTGCGAATGGCGACCGGCCCGAATGCCAGCAGCAATTTGGGACGGCCCGCAATCAGCTCTTCGGCGAGTTGCGGCATGCGGTCAACGCCGCCATCGGCCCAGCGGAAATCGAAGTGAATGTTGCGGCCGTCGACCCAGCCCAGGGTTTTCATCTCCTGGCGGAACTGGAGTTCGAACACCGGGTCGTCGGCGCTCACGCGCAGGACGCCGACGGTCGGGATGGCGCTGGTCTGCGCGTGCGCAAAAGCCGGCGCGAGCGCCGCGCTGAGCGCGCCGAGCGTGAAGTCGCGCCGCCTCATTCGATCACCTCGTCGGCGCGGGCGAGCAAGGCGGGTGGAAGGGTCAGTCCAAGCGCGTTCGCAGCCTTGAGGTTGATGACTAGCTCGAATGTAGCGGGCTGCTCGATGGGGAGCTCGGCCGGTTTGGCGCCTTTGAGAATCTTGTCAACAAAGCGGGCGAGCGTCCGATAGCTATCCCGCAAATTTGGACCGTAGGTGAAGACACCGCCCGAGCGCGCGAACGCGGACCAGCCGGAGACCGAAGGAATTCCCTGCTCCATCATCGCTTCGATCAACATCGCGCGATGCTGCATCACCAGGGCGTCGGGCAGGAGGACGATCGCTTCGGCGCCGCCGCTGGCGGCGGTCGCGATCGCGGGCAAAAATTCCCGCGCCGTGCGCACCGGCAGATATTGAATTGTGATGCCCAGCGCGGCGGCCGTGTTGCGCGACGCCTCGAACTCCATCTGCTCGCCCGGATGCTCGGGATTGCTCAGCAGAGCGATGCGCGAGAGGTTGGGAAGGGCCTGCTTCAGCAGCTCGATCCGCTTGACGTTCACGTCGCTCATCATGAACGTGACGCCGGTGTAGTTGCGGCCGGGCCGGGCGTAGCTTTCCGCCACTCCGGCTCTCACGGGATCGGCGCTGAGCCCGAACACCACGGGGGTCGAGCCAGCGACGGCCCTGACCGAGCGGATCGCAGCACCCTGGCTGACAATGACGCTCACCCCAAGCTGAACGAATTCACGCACGAATTCGCGGCCGCGCGCCTCGTCCCCGCGCGCCCATCGCGCCTCGACAATCAGATTGCGGCCTTCGACATAACCGAGATCGCGCAGCCCTTGGCGAAAAGCCTCGAAGAATGGCGAGGTCTCTGCGTCATCCTGTCCCGCCAGCGAGATCCAGCCGATGCGTGGCGCGCTGCTGGATTGGGCGTGGGCAGCGAGCGTTCCGAGGCAAAGGCACGCGGCGATGGCCACATAGAGCCGAAGGTATCTCATGGGATCACCTCATCAGCGCTCGCGGCCATTGCCCTCAGCACCCCGCCGCGTGTCGGCGCTATTGTTCCTGCCCATTGCGGGCGAACATGGGTCAAGGGTAGAGGGTTGGGCATGCGCCCGTCTGTGCGAAAACGCACTCCTGCGCCGTCTAGGCAGACCGCACTTTGTCAACCATATCAATAAGCTGATCGATATCGCGCACCGCCAACCCATCGGCATGGCGCTCGACGATGCCGAGCTTGGCAAGGCGCGACAGCTCGCGCGCCACCGCCTCGCGGTTGGTGCTGACCCGGCTGGCGATATCGGCGTGGCGCGGCAGCGGCGTGATCAGGGCACCCCCGTTGCTGGTCCCCGCCTCGCGCGCCATGCGCAGCAGCTCCGCCTGGATGCGGTTTTGCACACCCAGCGTGCTGTAGTCGACGACGCGCTCGCTCAGGCTGCGCACCAGCCCAGCGAGGTGGCGCAGCAGGTTTTCCGCGACATCGGGGTGGGCGCGCACCAGCGACCACAGCAATTTGCGGCTGAGGATCGCCAGCGTGCAGGGTGTGAGCGCCACCACGCTGGCCGAGCGCGACAGCCCGTCGATGGCCGAGAGCTCGCCGAAGCACGCCCCTTCGCCCAGATCACGAAACGCGATCTCGTGCCCGTCATGGGCATAGAACGTCACGCGCACGCGTCCGGCGGCGACGAAATAGATGTCGCGGTTGTCGCTATCCTGGTCGAAGACCTGCTGGCCGGCGGCAAAATCGCGCCATTGGCACCTTCGCGCCGCGGCGTCCAATTCGCCGGCCGCCAAACCCTGAAGCAACCCGATATGGCCGAGATTGCGGCCGCCCTGGACAGTCATGCGACGCCCCCCGGCGGCATTCTGCCTCAGCTCCGGCGGCCGCTCCAACTGGGGTGGTGAGTCAGCGCCGGGCCGGCCGCTCCGCCGGGGTGAGGGTGAGCGCCAGCTTCTCGGTACGCCGCAGCACCGTCACCGTCACCGCCTGGCCGACGCGCTCGGCGGTGAGCTCGCGGTGCAGATCGTCGATGCCGGTCATGACCTTGCCATCGAACGCAATTACCAGGTCGCCCGCACGCAGGCCCGCGCGCCAGGCCGCCCCGCTCTCCTCCACGCCCGCGACCAGGATGGCGCGCGCCTGCTCGACATTGTGGTAGCGCGCGAGGCGCCGCGGCAGGTCGACATTCTGCCCCGACAGGCCGATGAAGCTGCGCCGCACGCGGCCGTGCCGAATCAATTGTCCGACCACGAACTGCGCGGTGTTGCTTGCGACCGCAAAGCAGATCCCTTGCGCGCCGTTGATCATCGCCGTGTTGATGCCGATCACGTCGCCGCTGGCTGTGACAAGCGGCCCGCCGGAATTGCCGGGATTGAGCGCGGCGTCGGTCTGGATCACGTCGTCGATCAGCCGTCCGGACTGCGCGCGCAAGGACCGGCCGACGGCGCTGATCACGCCGGCAGTCACGCTCGCTTCAAACCCGAGCGGATTGCCGATGGCGATGGCGAGCTGACCGACGCGCAGGCGCTTGGACTCGCCCAGCTTTGCGTGCGGCAACGACACATCCGGGTCGACGCGCACCAGAGCGAGATCGGTATCGGGATCGTCGCCGATCAGCCGTGCCGGCAGCACGCGCCCGTCCTTGGTCATGACTTCGATCGCGTGCGCGCCGTGCACGACATGCGAATTGGTCAGCACGAACCCGTCGGGCGCGATGATCACGCCCGAGCCCGAGCCGCGCGGCGGCCGCAAGGCACCATCGCGTTCGGGCTTGCCGTAGACGGCGATATGCACGACCGCCGGACCGACGCGCTCGACCGCATCGATCACCGCGCGCGAATAGGCGTCGAGCGCCACGTGATCGGCATCGGGCGCGCGATCAGGCGTCCGCGGCGGATGCGTCGCGCAGCGACGCGTCATCCTTCAGCCAGGCAAGGGCTGCATCCATGAGAGAAATGTCCTCAGAAGAAGCATGGTCTTGGCGCCGGCGGTTTCGCCACCGGCAGCCTCTTCATATTGGGTGGCGCCGCGCGCGTCGCAACGGAGTCACGCCGCAGTGTCTGAGTCACCATGGCTGCATCACCCCCCACCCTAACCCTCCCCCTCAAGGGAGGAGGGGACTTCACCGTGCTTGCTTCAACAGCGATGCAAACCTGGAGAGATGGAAGAGATGAGCGCATTGGAATCCCCTCCCCCCTTGAGGGGGAGGGTTAGGGTGGGGGGTCATGCAGCAGTGCCGCGCATCAGAATCTCCACAAACATCGCCTTGCCCGGCGCGACCTTGCGTTGCCAAGCGTACGCAACGGACTCTTGCCCCGCCGCCGCGAATTGGCGTCTGATGGGCGGCTGCGACAAAAAGGGCGAGTTCCATGGAACAGCGTGCATTCGGCCACACCGGCCTCAAGCTCTCGATGCTCGGGTTTGGGTGCGGCGCGGTCGGCGGGCTGATGGTGCGCGGCGCGGTGGCGGAGCAGGAACGCGCGATCGCGCGCGCGCTCGATGCCGGCGTCAATTATTTCGACACGGCCGTGCAATACGGCGACGGCAAATCGGAAGAGAATCTCGGTCGCATCCTTGGGGCACTCAAACCCGCCGACGCTGTTATCGGCACCAAGGTGCGGCTGCCGTCGCGCGACTTCGGCCGCATCGCGGCGGCGGTGCGCGAATCCCTTGAGGGCAGCCTGCGCCGGCTCAAGCGCGAGCGCGTCGATATCTTGCACCTGCACAACGAGGTCACGCCGAACAGCGTCGGCGAATCACTGGGCGTGCGCCAAGTGCTGGAGGATGTCGTGCCGGCGTTCGAGATGCTGCGCCAGCAAGGCATGCTGCGCTTCATCGGCCTGACGGCGGTGGGCGACAGCGCGTCGCTGCGCCAGGCGATCGAACTCTTGCAAATTCCAATCGGCGCAGATCGTCTACAACATGCTGAACCCATCGGCCGGCCGCGCCTTGCCTTCGCACTATCCAGCGCAGGATTACGGCCAGCTCTTCGAGCGCACCGGCATCACCGGCACCGGCGTGGTCGGCATCCGCGTCCTGGCGGGCGGAGCGCTTTCCGGCACGGCGGAGCGCCACAAGATCGCGAGCCCCGCGCCGGCCCCGATCGGCTCGGCCAACAGCTACGACAGCGACCTTTCGCGCGCGCGGCGCCTCGCACCGCTGGTGCGCGACGGTTTTGCCGCGAGCCTCGCTGAAGCCGCAATCCGCTTCGCCATCGCGCATAAGGAGATGGGCACCATCCTGGTCGGCATGGCGACACCCGAGCAATTCGAGGAGGCGCTGGCCGCGGTCGAGAAAGGCCCGCTGCCGAAAGAAGCACTCGATCGCGTGGCGTCGTTGCAGCAGGGGTTCGCGGGGGAGAAGCGCTGAGAAAGCGCTCTGCTGCATCACCCCCCACCCTAACCCTCCCCCTCAAGGGGGGAGGGGATTTCACCGTTCTTGAATTCAACAGCGCCGCCAAGCTTTCGAGATCGACGACACAAACGCGCTAAGATTCCCTCCCCCCTTGAGGGGGAGGGTTAGGGTGGGGGGTAATGCAGCAGGCCACCCTCGCCAACCCGCCAACTCACCCCACCTTCACATCCTCCCAAAACCCAAACCGCCCCGCGACCTTCACCATCGCCGGGCGCGGCGCTTCGTAGATCCACGCCGCGCGGGGGTGACGCGCGCCGTCGATCACGACGTCGTAGAACTGCACGCCATGCGGGCAGGCGCGGTCGGACTCGGTCTTGTCCGCCTTCACCAGCCAGTCGCGCCGCACGGTTTTTTCCGGGAAATACGCATACCCGCCGGTCTCGACGATGTCGTCGCTCTCGGCGATCACATGCTCGTTCACTGTGGCTTTCATGCGAGCGAAGCTCCTCGAAAGTCTCGGCCGTGGAGTCGATATAGGCATGCGCCGCCGCCCGATAAACCCCCCGACGCTCAGAGATAGCCCGTCACCGCGGGGGCCCGCTCCCAATGGTCATGGCGCCCGTCTTCATAGGCGACCGGTGCCGCCGCCAACGCCGCCGCCGGCACGTCGTCGAGGCAGGCCATGTTGACCGCGTAGAACGTGCCGCCCAGCGCCTCCAAATGCCCGCGCCCGAACGGCTTGATGCCGCAGCGCCGGCAGAACAGGTGATGAATGGTGCCGCTGCCGAACTGATAATCCGACAGCATGTCCTCACCCTGCAGCAGCCGGAACGCATCCTTCTTCGCGATGGCTTTCCAGAACCGCCCCTTGCCGCACATCGAGCAATTGCAGCGGCTCGTCCCCGCCTGCAGATCGAGATCGCATTCGAAGCGCACCGCGCCGCAATGGCACGAGCCGCGATAGGTCGTCGTCACGGCGCTCAACCCTCGCTGAGCTTCTTGAGGTTGGCGAGCCCGGTCTCGAACTCGTTGCCGATCATGCGGTCGACATTGAAGAATGTGTGCATGATCCGCGCGAGATAGGGTGCCGGCCCGTAGATCACCCACGTCACCGCCGTGTTCTCGCCTTGCGGCACCAGCACCAGCTCGGCGGTGTTATGCGACTCGAACGGCGTTAGGAAGTCGAGCTTGTAGACGACCCGTGTCGGCGCCACCTCCAGGATTTCCATGCGGCCCGAGCCGATATCGTTGTTGCCGGCCCATTCATAGACTGCGCCCTTGCCGCTGGGGGCACCCGAATAGGTGCGCTTCATCTGCGGGTCCTTGTGCTCCCACGGCGACCATTCGCCGTGGCGGCGCAGATCGACCAGGCGCGGCACGATCTTCTCGGGCGGCGCCTTGATGCTCGTCGCGCGTGCGACGCGGAAACTATCGGGCTTGGTCGCGGCATAGATCATGACGCCCGCGACCGCGACGACAATCAGGGCCACGACCACAAGAGCGATTTTTTTTAACATGATACAATCCCCTTTGCTTTGATTCAGGCACGTTCCAGATAGTTTTCGAGCTTATCGAGCGTCCCACCCCAGCCGCCGTTCATGCTCTCACGGCCGGCTGCGAAGATCTCGCGTTCGCGCGCGGTGGCGTTGATCGGCTCCCAGCGCACGGTGACAATCGTGCCGCCGTCCTTGTCCGCGAAGCTCGTGGTGCTGTGAGTCTCCAGCGGCCATTCCGGCGCCATGACGTGGCGCGTCACGCCGCCCTTCTCGTCCGAGAAGGAGGAGACGCAGACGATGCGCTCCGGTGCCACGATCTCGCGGAAGATCCAGCGTCCCCATATCGACTGCCCATTGGGTGAGCGCAGCTCGTAAAGGAACATGCCGCCGACGCGCAGATCCATCTTGGCGACGGCGGGGAGAAATCCTTTCGGCCCCCACCAATGCTTCAGATGCTCCGGCTTGGTGAATGCGTCCCACACCAGTGAGCGCGGCGCTTTGAAAGTCCGGCTGATGCTGAAGACCTCCGACGGCGTGGCGGAGTCCGGTCGTGCACTGCTGGCGGCCATGGGTCGTTCTCCTGTATTCGTGCTGAGATCAGATTTTTGCGACGAGGGCGGCGAGCTGGTCGGCGCACTGGCCCCAGCCTTCGTGGAAGCCCATCTGCTCGTGCGCCTCGCGATCTTCCACGCTCCAATGCCGCACGCGCGCGGTGTAGCGGGTCTTGCCGCCGAGATCCTCGAAGGTCAGGATCAACGTCATGAAGGGCTTCTCCGACGGCTTCCACGCATCGGTATAGGCGTCGGTGGACACCAGCCGCTCGTTCTCGACCACTTCGAGATAGACGCCGCGATTGGGCAGATCCTGCCCGTCGGGCGAGCGCATGACGATGTAGGCGGCGCCGCCCGGCCGCACGTCGAGCTCGGCCACCGGCGTGGTGTACGGGCGCGGTGCAAACCACTGCTTGAGCAGCGCGGGATCGGTCCACGCCTTGTAGAGCTTCTCGCGCGGCGCATCGATGATGCGCGTCAGCACCAGATCGCGATCGGTTGGCGCGGCGACTTTGGCGGCGGTGGCGGTCATGGGAAAAGTCCTTTCTCGTTTCGCTCGTGTCTGGTGGCTTGATCAGGATTCGTCTTGCGGGTCGGCGATGTGCTGCGCCAGTTTCTCGACCGTTTCGCGCCAACCTGAGTCCAGGCGCGCGACGATGGGCGCCGCACTGGGGTCGAAGAGTTCGACGACATGGACCTGCACGGTGAGCCGCGTCTTGCCGCGCTCCTGCGCGAAGGTCGCGGTTGTCAGAACCTCGAGGCGCGGCGCATCGGCTTCGTTCACAACAATGTCGGTGAAGACGATCTGTTCCGGCGCCACGATCTCGCGGAATGTGCCGCGGGCCCAGACGTCCCGCCCGTCCGGGTGCTGAAAGCGCAGCCGCCACGCGCCGCCGACCCGGAACTCCACGGTGCAGAACGTCACGGTGTAACCCGCCGGCGCGAACCAGTGCTTGAGATGGTCCGCCGTGCTCCAGGCTGCGAACACCGTTTCACGCGTCGCGTCGAACAAACGCGTGATAACGATTTCTCGCGGGTCGCCCTTTGTGACGGTTTTATTTCTTGCGGACACGCTTGGTCTCTTTGATTTTGACGGTGCGCAGGTATTCGTCCAGCCGGTCCAGGCTCGCCTCCCAGAACCGGCGGTAGCGCTCGAGCCACGCATCGACGTCCTGCAGCGGTCCCGCCTCGATGCGGCACGGCCGCCACTGCGCCTCGCGCCCGCGCGCGATCAGCCCGGCGCGTTCCAGCACTTTGAGATGCTTGGAGACGGCCGGCAGGCTCATCTCGAACGGCTCGGCCAGCTCCGTCACCGAGGTTTCCCCCAGCGACAGCCGCGCCAGGATGGCCCGGCGCGTCGGGTCGGCAAGGGCGGCAAAGGTGGCGCTGAGGCGGTCCACGGCCATGTTGTTCACCACAAGGTTAAATAACTGATCGGTTAAATAGCGCCGTTCAAGCCATCTGTCAAGACCCGGGTTTCGACCCTCAGGCGGCGCGGATTGCGGCGGGCCGGAAGCGGATCGCCGCCCCGATCGTCAGGGCGGCGAAGATCGCGAGCGCAATGACATGCGCGATCTTGAACGCGGGCTCGCCGCCGGTCGGTGCGAGCGCATGCAAGCCCGGCACTTTGAGGAAGGCCTGCACGATCAGCACGAAGACGTTGAGATAGAGCGACACGACCGTGGCGCTCGCGAAGATCCACCGCCAGGCGCCGGCCAGATGCCGGCTATAGCGCGCGAACGCCGCGACCGCGACGACCGCCAGCGTGAGAATCCCCACCGCATGCGAGGGCAGGAATCCCGCCGCCGGCAGGATGAAGCCGCTGAGACAGGTTGCCACGGTGAGGGCGAGGAACCACGCCGTCAGCCGCGCGCAGGCTTTCGCGGTGAGCAGTCCGTGCACGACCACGATGCCAGCGGCGATCGCGACAAGGCTGATGAGGGTATGGATGAAGACGAGCAGAGTCAGGCCGAAGATCATGGGACCACTCCATGAGATCGAGTACGCAAAGCCCGCGAGTGTGACTCGAATTCGCGGCCCCGCGCATCTCGAGTTCGGTGCCACCCCCTCACCCTAACCCTCTCCCCAGAAGGGAGAGGGGATTTCACCGCGCCTCGGTCTGCTCCCTCTCCCCTCTGGGGAGAGGGGTGGGGTGAGGGGGTGGCGCAGTGGATGATATTTGCGACGCGGGCGCGGATCTCAAACTCCAGTGCCGCCCTCATCAACCTCGAGCGCCAGGACCAGATAGCTCCACGATTTGCCGTGCGAGTCGAGATTGAGGGAGAGGTTGACGCCGCCCTCCAGCGCGTCGTGCAGCACGAGGTTGATCCCGTGCAGATGCTCGAGCACGTAGCGCTCGACATTGCCGCGGATCAGGTCCGGATAGGCCCGCTTCAGGCGCTCGGGTGTGAGCGTGCGCTTCAGCGCCGCGAAATCACCGGGGTTATAGGCCCAGACATTGATGTTGGAGATATTCCCCTTGTCGCCGGCGCGGGCGTGCGCGATGTCGCGCACCAGGCGCGGCGAATTGCGCGTCGCGTCGCTCATGCCGTGAAGACCTGCAGGCGCGGCTGCACCAGCGTGCGATCGATCAGCACGGATTTGGTCATGACGCTCGGCACGATCGTGCCGCGAAAGCCGCCGCCGCCGGCGGGCCCACAGCACAGCAGCGACTCAACCTCCCACAGCATCGTCTCGGCATCGTCGCGCGACGCAGAGCGCAAGGACACATGCAGACGCACGTCGCGCGGTTCGGAGCGCGGCACGCCAGCCGTTGCAAACAATGAGCTGACGCCGATCACGTCGGCGCGCAGCGCGCCCGCGAAATCGTGCACCTGGCGCAGCCGCTCCGTGACGATGCGCGCCGCCAGCATGCCGCGCGCCGCGGCACCCGGGCCGGCATAGCTCACCCCCGCCTCGCCATGAAACCCGCCATCGAAGCCGACCGTGACCTTGAGCTGCGCCGGCCGCGTCGTGCCGCCGGCGCCGGACACACGCACGCGATCCGGCCCGACGCGCTCGACCTGCACGCGGCTGAAATCGGCGGTCACATCGGGCGTGAGGTAGCGCGCCGGATCGTGCACCTCGTAGAGAAGCTGTTCCTTGACCGTCGCCGGGCTGACCACGCCGCCCGTGCCGTCGAGCTTGGTGATGATTGCGCCGCCATCCGCGCCGACCTCCGCGATCGGATAGCCGCACTGCGCGAGATCGGGCACGTCCTTGAGGCCGGGGTCGGCGAAATAGCCACCGGTGATCTGCATCCCGCATTCCATCAGATGACCGACCAGCGTGCCGGCGCCGAGCCTTGCCGAATCGTCCGCGCGCCAGCCGAAGCGATGCATCAGCGGGGCGAGGAACATCGACGGGTCCGCGAGCCGCCCGCCGATGATGACGTCCGCACCCTCGTCGAGCGCCGGCAGAATGGCATCCGCCCCTAGATAGGCGTTCATGCCGACCACATTCATCGAGACATCGGCAAGCCGGCCCGGCTCGTCCATGAACGGCGTGTCGCGCGGCACGCGCGCGGATACGTCATCGCCCTCGATGCACGCGACCTTGAGCCCTTTGAGGCCAAGCTGGCGCGCGATCTCGACCGTGCGCCGCGCGGCGGCTTGCGGGTTGGCGGCGCCCATGTTGGTGATGATCGTGGTGCCGGAGTCGCGGCACAGGCCGAGGAGTGCCGTCATCCGCGCTTCAAGCTGCTTGTTGTAGCCGAGCGCGGGATTGGCCAGGCGGTCGCGATGGGCAAAGGCCACCGTGCGTTCGCCCAGGCATTCGAACACCAGATAGTCGAGCGCGCCGCGCCGCGCGAGGTCGACCGCCGGATCGAGCCGGTCGGCGGAGAACCCAGCACCGGTGCCGATGCGCACGAACTCGGATGTCATCCGCTCAATCGCCCTTGAGCCCGGCGATCTCGGGGAAGAACATCTCCTCCAGCGTGGCGGGCGAGCGCTTGATCGAGCCGATCTTGGCCATGAACTGCGCCGTCTTCAGCACTTTCTGCGGCGTCAGCGTATAGGCGTAGTCCTTGTCGCTGATGATCTTCAAGATGTCGTCGACCGAATTCTTGGTATCGCGCGCGACCTCGAGATAAAGCTGGGCCGCCGCGCGCTTGTCCTTGTTGATCGTCTCGATCGCCTCGCGCAAGCCGTCCATGAACGCCTTGTAGGTCTTCGGATTGGCGTCGCGGAACTTGGCGCTGGCCGTCACCAGCACCGCCGTGGCCGGCCCGCCCAGGATCTCGTAATTCGTGGTGACGAGGCGCGCGCCCGGCACCTTCATCTCCTGCTCGTAGAACGGCGAGGAGGAGAAATGCGCGTTGACCCCGGCCGTGTTGTTGGTGAAGGCGATGACGGCATCGGGATGCGCGAGCGAGACGGTGTATTGATCGAGCCGGGCGTACTCCTTCTCGCCGAACGAAGCGGCCGCCGCCATCTGCAGCATGATCGCCTGGGTCGAGATCTTGACCGACGGCACCGCGATCTTGTCCGCGGCGCTGAAATCTTTGATCGTCTTCACGTTGGGATTGCGGGTGATGAGATAGAGCGGATACGTGGTCATCGACGCCACGCCCTTGATCTGGCCGCCGGTCTTGTCCCACAGCGTGATCATCGACGGCGCACCCTGCGCGGCAAAATGAATGGTGTTGGAGATCAACCCGTCATTCATGACGCTCGGGCCGGCGACCTTGACCCAGTTCACCGTGAGCCCGGTCAGCCCGGCACTCTTGGCGTGCTTCTCCGTCAGGCCTTGTTTCTCCATGACCATGAGCGGCAGGAAGCTCACGCCATATTGCTGGGCCACGGCGATCTCGCTGATCTCCGCCCGGGCCCCCGGGATTATGGCGGCGGACAAGAAAGCGGCGATGGCCGCCGCGCGCAGGATATGGGTCATCGTTTCCTCCAACAGGGCGCGGCTGCCGAAGGGCGCCGGCATTTTTGCCTGCCCAGTGGGGCCCATGGGGATTATTCTGTAAATTGAAAAGATTCTATCCAACTGATAAAAATTCGTTTATGGACCCGAATATCAGGCAGATGCGCAGCTTCGTCGCCATCGCCAAGGCCGGCAGCTTCACCCGTGCCGCACGGCTCTTTCATGTCTCGCAGCCGACGCTGACCGTGCAGATCCGGCAATTGGAGACGGCGCTGAACGTGCGGCTCTTCGATCGCTCGACGCGCTCGGTGCAGGTGACCCGCGTGGGCCGCGAGCTGATTCCCATTTTTGAACGATTGCTCGGCGAGCTCGATGGCGTGGTCAGCGGCGTGCGCGAACTCGCCACGACGCGCCACGGCACCGTGCGCCTCGCCTGCCTGCCCTCGCTGGCGGCCACGCTGCTGCCGCCGGCGATCGCGCAATTCCGCGCCCGTCACCCGCATGTGCAATTCGTGCTGAAAGATGGCGTGGGCGAGAAGATCGCGGCGCTGGTGAAGGCCGACATCGTCGATTTCGGCATCACCGCGCTCACCCAGGACGATCCCGAGCTGGAGGCGGCACCGCTGATGCAGGACCGCATCCACGCCGTCTACCTCGCACCACACCGTCTCGACCGCGAGCGGCGGATCACGCTCGAGGCGCTGGCGCGCGAACCGCTGATCCTGATGGATGAGGGCACAACCATCCGCCAGGTCGTCGAGCGCGCATTTTCACAGGCACGCATGGCCAAGACGACGGCGATCGAAACGACCTACATGTCGAGCGCGCTCGGCATGGTTCGCGCCAAGCTGGGCGTAGCCCTGCTGCCCTCGACCGCGATCGAAGCGCGGGAAGCGGGGCGGCTGCGCTCGCGCCCCGTCGAGGGCCGCGGCTTCCTGCGCCCGATCTTCGTCGTGCACAAGGCCGGCCGCAGCCTGCCGCCGGCCAGCGCGGGGTTTCTTGCGGCCCTCAAGAAGGCGCAGCGGCGCTGAGACAATAGGAGAGAGCGGGGCCACCCCCTCACCCTATCCCTCTCCCCCGAGGGGAGAGGGGACTTCACCGCGCCTCGATCTGCCCCCTCTCCCCTCTGGGGAGAGGGTTGGGGTGAGGGGGTGGCGCAACGTTCAACAAAACCTACTTCCTTCCCACCGCCATCGAATACGGCCCCTGCACCGCCTCAACGCGCACGTTGCGGAAGCCCGCATCGCGCATCCAGCCGGCGCAATCGGCGCCGGTGTAGTCGAAACCTTCCTTCGTTTCGATGAGCATGTTGAGGCTCATCAGCAGCCCGAACGCGTTTTCGCGCCGCGCATCGTCGATCATCGCGTCATAGACGATAGCGCCCCGCCCTGCGGCAGCGCGTCGTAGGCTTTCTTCAGCAGGCGCTTCTTATCGGCAAGGCCCCAATCGTGCAGGATGTGGCCCATCACCAGCACGTCGACCTGCGGCAGCGGATCTTTGAAAAAATCGCCTTCCTGGAAGCGCAGCCGCGACGCAAGACCCTTCTGCGCCACGTAGCGCTCGAAAACCGGCCCGACCGGCGGGAGATCGAAGCCGATGCCGCGCAGATGCTTTTGCGCCAATGCGATCTCCACGCCCAGCCCGCCCTGCGCGCAGCCGAGATCGGCAAAGCTCTTGTGCTCGGCCCACGGGAACGCCGTCGCGATCGCGCGCGCCGTCGGCAGGCTGATCCCGGTCATGGCGCCGAGGAACTGCTCCAGCCGCGCCGGGTCGGTATAGATCGCGGCGAACAGATCGGCCCCGCCCGCGCGCATCTCGTTCTGCGGTGCCCCGGTCTGCAGCGCCTCGGTGAGATTGCCCCAGTAGCCATAGAGCCGCGCGTTCAGCATCTCGAGGACGCCGCCGACATAGGAGGGCTTGGTGCGATCGAGATAGAGCTCGCTCTCGCTGGTGTTGCAATAGCGCCCGTCATGGCGCTGCAGCATGCCCAGCGCCACCAGCGCATCGAGAAAATCCTCCGCGCTGCGCGGGTGCAGCTCCAGCAATTCGCGCAATTGCGTCAGCGTCTGCGGGCCCCGCACGGCGAGCAGCGTGAACACCCCGAGCTCGATCGCGCTCAGCAGCGTCTTCGATCCCCAGAAGGCGGTGCCGAGCTGCAAAATCTTCGCCGGCGTCTTGACGCTCATCTCTGTCATGTCACCTCTCCTTAAGTAGGTGACGCGACTCTGCGGCTTGCCCTTGTCCGCACCGTGTCGCCGCCGGCGCGGCTTTGTTTCTGTTATTGCGTGCGCGGTACAGGAAGGTGGCCGCCGGCGCTACGGCTTGAGATCGACCAGCGCCTTGCCGGTTTTCATATCGAACGGCTCCGAGCTATGGCCATGCGTGATGCGCCAGCGCCCGTCGAACTTGCGAAAACCGTTGGTGGCGCGCCACCACATGTCGATCTTGGCGCCGTCCTTGCTGGTACCGCGCACGCGGTTGAGGGAGTGGCAGAACGCGACATCCTCGCCAGCAGTGATCTTGATCTCGCGCATCTCGAACTCGAATGCGCCCGGGAACGACGACAGCCACGCCGCCAGTCGCGCCCGGATCGCATCGGCGCCGCGGTATTGCAGCGGCTCGAGCAGGTCGAACACCACCACGTCGGGAATGTAATGGCGCATCACCGCATCGACATCTTTGGCGCGGATGGCGGCGACCATATCCTCGTTGAGCGCGCGGATCTGCGCTTCGCCGCTCATTGGCCATACCGCAGCCGCGGCGAGAAGTCGCCGCGCCCCTCGGGCGTAAGGTCGAGCGTGTTCCACAGCGGGGTGAGCAGATCGTTGTGGCGATATTCCTGCCCCGGTTCCGCCGGCACGTAGAGCAGCTCCGAGCCCCAGAAATGACGGATATTCGGCCCGTCGCGCCGGAAGACGTTGAGGATCGGCATATCCCACTCCTCGCCCGGCTTGAAGTCCTGCTGCGCGCGTACATCCTCGCTCAGCGCGGTGGAGTCGCCGAAATAGTCGCGATCGTAGGTGTTGTCGTCGGTCGACAGGAAGCGCAGCTTGCGCCAGCCGCGCACCTTGGCGAATTCCTGCAGGCGCGCCACCGGCGATTTCGCGACTACGTAAAGATTGATGCGCTGCTGGATGTGCTCAGCCGCACCGTCGAAGGCGTCGAGAAAAAGCGTGCAGCCCGGACAGGGCGAGGCGCGCTCCGGCCCGAACATGAAGCTGTAGAGGGCGAGCGTGTCCTTACCCGGCGCAAAGAGCTGCGAGAGCCGCACGCGACCCTCCGGGCCGTCGAACGTATAATCCATCGGGATGGCGCCGCCCGGCGGCAGCCGGCGGCGCAGCGCGGCGACGCGCTCGACGTGCCGGCGCAGCGCCATCTCCTCCTGCAGCAGCGCGTTGCGCGCGGCGCGGTATTCGGCGCTTTCATTGGGAAAATGAACGTGATGGAGGGCGGGTGCTGGCTCGAGCGGGGACAGTTTCGCTTTGGCCATGGTTGGCTCCTTTGGGCATCGCAAAACGCAAAAACGCCCACATTGCGACGAGCGATGGGGCGGCTCGGTCGGTATCTTAAGGAAACAACCGCCGCCCTGCTTCGGTTCCGGTGGCGCCTTGGCGAAATAGGCCGCCCGCAACCGGGCCCACGCCTCTCCGCACTCGCCCCCAAGGCAGTAGTCGAAAAGATGGCTTTATGATCGAGAGACTTTATCGTAAAGGTATCGCGCCTTACCGGAGACCTTTGATGCTCGTGCTGCCCGTCATCACCCTCGCCACCGCACTCGCGCTCATCTCCCTGGGCGGCGGAATCTATGAAGTCAGCGTGGTCGATCCGGCCTGGCCGCGCCTTCCCGCACATCGTCCAGCCCCGGCACGGCGGCATTTCGCGGCGCCGGTTCTGGATTTCGGCGCATGTCGCGTTCGAGCTCGCGCTGATCGCATCGCTGATCGTCGCCTGGCCGTACCCGGAGATCCGCGCCTGGCTGCTGCTGGCACTCGGCTCGCACGCCCTCATGCGGCATCTGGTCGGCGTTCGACTTCATCCCCAAGGCGCTGGCCTTCGAGCGCGCCGACCCGGCCGCGATCACCGAAGAAGCGGCGCGCGCCTGGACCCGGCGCAGCCGCTGGCGCCTGCCGCTCGATGTCGTGACCTGTGCCGCGATGCTGGCAGCCCTGGTCGCCGCCGCGCGGGTGGGCTGAGCGCCATGGCCAGGAAGCCCGAATCGCCTTCGCTTCGCGCCCTGGTCGCGCGCGTCGGCCGCGAGATCCGGCAGGTCGGCGCGCAGAGCGTGATCACCAGCCAGATCGTGGCCGCGCGTTTTGGCCTGCACACCACCGACCTCGAGGGACTCGACCTCATCTATCTGCGCGGCTCGGCCTGCGCCGGCGAGCTTGCGGCGGCGACCGGGCTCACGACCGGCGCCACGACCGCGCTGATCGACCGGCTGGTGCGCGCCGGCTATGTCGAGCGCGTGCCCGATGCGCGCGACCGGCGGCGCGTCCAAGTGCGCATCCGCGCCGCGGCGATCGCGCCGATCAAGGCGGTCTACGCGCCCATGCAGCGCAAGATGGTTGCGCTGTGGTCGCAATACTCCGCGCGCGAGCTGGCGGTCATCGCCGATTTCCTCGCCCGCAGTCGCGCCCTCGCCATCGACGGCGCCGCCGAAATTCAACGCGCCGCCCCGAAGCGCAACAAGCGGCCAAGGAAGGCCGCCGCGCGAAACAACGATCGCGTCAAATGATCAACTGCGAATCCTCAAATAAAATTGTCATGCGCGGGCTTGACCCGCGGACCCACAAACAGTCTCGACGCAGAAACGGTTTTGCGGAGAGCGGTGAATGGGCCCGCGGGTCAAGCCCGCGGGTGACAAATTTTTTATGAAAGTGCGCCACAAAAAAAAGCCAAGCAACCGGGAACGCCTCATGAATAACCTAACCATCCTCCTGAGCATCGCCGCGGTGCATTGGCTCGTGCTCGCGAGCCCTGGGCCCACGCTGGCCGTGATCGTGACGTATGCAACGCAGGGCAATCGCCGCGCCGGGTTCATGGTGACGCTGGGCGTGCTGCTGGCGACGCTCACCTGGGCTTCGTGCGCCGCACTCGGTCTCGGCACGATCTTCACGCGCTTTCCCGCCGCCTATCGTGCGCTGCAGCTTGCGGGCGCTGCCTACCTGATTTATCTCGGCGCCAAGATGCTGGTCGTCTATTGGCGCGCTAAGCCGGGCGCTGCCGCACCACGCCAGGCCGATGCGCACATCACGGATGGGGCGGCGATCCGCGCCGGCTTCATCACCAACATCACCAACCCCAAAGTCGTCGCCTATTACGCCAGCCTGTTCGGCGTGATGATCCCGGCCGACGCGCCGCGCTGGCTCTTCGCCGCCGCGGCCGGCACGGCGCTCTCCGTCTCCGCTTTGTGGTGGAGCAGCGTCACGCTGTTCTGCGCCGCCCCGCCGGTCGCGCGCGCCTATGAGCGCATGAAGACCAGCATGGACGGCGTGATGGGCGCGGTGCTGATCCTGCTGGGCCTGCGCATGGCCTTGTCGGGTTGAGGCCGGCGGGCGTAGTCTCCCCGCGATTACCCAACTGCCGGAGGGAGCCGCGATGAGCGAGACCGTCGCCCCGCCGAACACCAAGACCATCCCCAAGACGCAGCGGCCGCGCCTGCACAAGGTCATCCTGCTCAACGACGACTACACGCCGCGCGAGTTCGTCGTGGTCGTGCTGAAGGGCGAGTTCGGCATGAGCGAGGAGCAGGCGCACCGCGTCATGATCACCGCGCACAAGCGCGGGGTCTGCGTGGTCGCTGTCTACACCCGCGACGTCGCCGAGACGAAAGCGACGCGCGCCACCGAGGCCGGACGGCGCCACGGCTATCCGCTGATGTTCACGACCGAGCCGGAGGAATGACGCCTAGCGATGGCCGTGAAATCCGCCGCCCCGATGAAAATGGCCGGAGCCGCGATGGCCGTGAAAGCCATTGTGGAAATGACCGTAGCGTCCATAGCTGAAAAAGGCTGAGCCGTAATACGGGCTGTAATACGGGCCGTATGGATACCGGTCGTAATACGGATAGGAGTAACCGTAAGGCGGGTAGGCATAAGCGGGATAGCCATACGACCCGCAACCGCCCAGAACGAGCGCCAGGAGCGGCAGAGCGGCGATCCGTCCAACGCGACTCATGGACGAACCTCCATCATCCTTCGCACAAGGGACGGCGCGGGGATCAGCGCCGCGCCAGCGTATAATCCGGAAATGTGTTCACATGCGCCTGTTGCCAAGCCGGGCGTGCGGTGCCGGCGTCAAGTCGCTGTGAAGCGGCCCAAGGAATATTTTACCAGAGCAAGGGTTTCGTCGTTGTTGGGGGGAGCGTTGAGATGCCCAAATCCGCAAGTGCCGCAAAGGCGCGCAAGGAGCCGAAGGCGCGCAAGGAACCGGTCGAACAGGCGCAAGGCCGCTGCGTCTGCGGCGCCGTGCGGCTGGAGATCGACGTGCCGGCCGTGTGGGCGTGGCACGACCATTCGCGCGCCAGCCGCCACGCGCAAGGCTGCGCCTATGCGACCTATGTCGGATCCTGGCGCAGCCGCTTCCGCATCCTGGAGGGCGAAGAGAGCATCACGCAGGTTTGAAGATGCGGCATCGGGCACCGCGCGCAGCTTCTGCAAGCACTGCGGCACGCCGCTCCTCTACGAGCGCGGGCATGCGCCGCGCATGGTGAACATCCCGCGGGCACTCTTCGCGACGCGCACCGGCCGCGAGCCGCGCTATCACGTCGGCCTCGCGCAGCAGGCGGACTGGATCTACACCGGCGAAACGCTGGCGCCGCTGAAAGGCTATCCCGGCGTGATGTGGGAACGCCCGCGCCGCAAAAAGCGCCGCGCGCTGCCCGATGAGATGTTCTGAGCCGCGTGCGCGGCGCGACCTGGGATCGGCCTAGGAGACGCGCGGCACGCGCGAGCGGCCTTCGATATCGACGGGCGTGAAGGGAATCAGGCTCAGGAACGCGAAATGCACCTTGGCGACGATGAGCGTGTAATTGAAGCTGCCGTCGGTTTCGGGCACCAGCTGAACGTCGACGGTGCTGGCGCTGATTCCGGTCAGCCGCCCTTTCAGAAAATCGGCGATCGTGCTCTCGCTGGCGGTGGGGTTGAGCATGGCGTAGCGGCCGGCTTCCTCGGTGGCGTACTGGATCGTGCTCCAGCTCCAGAACAGGCGGCCGAATTCGAACACGCCCAGCAGCAATGTCACCAAGATCGGCAGGACCATCGCGAATTCGACCGCGGTGCCGCCATGCCGGTCGCCGAGACAGCGGCGCAGGAGGGCGCGCATCACTTCACCCGCAAGACGGCGCGCCCGCTCAGCATCGTCGGGTTCGCGATCCCGGGATAATTGAGGATGGCGGTATAAGGCTGCTGCACGTCGATCGAGATGAACTGCTTGGGCGTGACGGTGGGGGAGCAGGACGAATCGCACGCGGCCGACGCGCCGTTGTCGCATTCGCAGAACAATATCGGCGTCACCGTGAGCTGGCCCGCGTCGAGCTTGGCCGCTGTGGCGACGACCTGCGTCACGTTCGTCATGTCGTTGGTGCGCGACACGTACTCGGCGCCGACGCGCGCCGCGCCGTGCAGCGACATTTTGGTGAAGATGGCGTGGCCGTAGTCGATGACGCCGATCGCGATCACGACCATGACCGGCGCCGCGAAGGCCAGCTCGATCACCATGTTACCGGAGCGATCGCCGGCGAGGCGGCGGAGAAGCGTGCGCATGGCTGTCTACTCCACGAGGCGCGCGGCCTTGACGGTCACCGGCTGCACGCCGGCGGCCTGACAGCCCGCATTGCTGATGTAGGAATTGCCGATGAAGGTCACGGTGCGCGCCACGATCTGGCTGCACGAAGTCGTGCCGTTATTGCCGGAGAACTGCACGCCCTGCTTGGGGAAATAGAGCCCGCCGGCCAGGTTCATCGTCGAGCCGCCGTTGAGCTTGTTGGCGTTGGTGGCGCCCAGGGGTGCGCGGCGATCCTGATAGATCAAGACACCCTGATAGGGGTTGGACGACGATGAAGGTGCGCGCAGCTGCACGGTGGCACCGGCCGCGATATCGACAACACCGATCAGAGTTGTGGAGCCCGAACTCGTCAGGATGATCGTGACACCGTCTTCGGGGTTGGGGCAGGAGCAGGTCACGGTCGTCTGGCCGCCGATCTTCAGGTCGCCCTTGTCGAGGATGTAGGTGCCGGGCGTGAACGTGACCGTCGCCTTCGCGGACATGTCGATGCCGCCGCAATAGACGCCCGGATTGATGGTCGCAACGGCGCCGCTGGTGAATTTGAGGTTCGTATAATTGCAGCCGGAGAAGGACTGGATCGTCAGATCGGCATAGGGGTCGTCGAGCGCCCAGGCATTGGTCGTGGCCGGCTTTGTGAGCGACATCGCGGCGGAGCCGCCGATATCGTTCTGGCCGACCGACCACAGCGAATAGGCAAGCACGCTCGTGCTGCCGGTCACCTGAATGGAGCTCGTGCTGTTGGAATTCGACGCCATGACGCAGCCGGTCATGTCGATCGTGGAGCTGCCCTGGTTATTGACGGCGGCGTTGGCCGTGGGATCGAGCGCCAGCACGCAGGCCTCGCCGGTGACTTCCACGGCCGCCACGGCGCGCGCGGCGATCAAGACATCGCCCGACAGGAAGAGGCTGGCGAAGAGCAGTTCATGCGGGCGCGTCAAGATTGCCTCGACGGCATTCGCCTGCCCGGCGCGCGGACCGCTGGTCGGCGGGTTGTTGATGGCGAGCGTGTTTGGGCTACCTTGCGCGAAGCCGTTGCGTGTGGCCTCCATCTTGGCTGCATCTTGAAGACCGTCCGGGTTGCCGCGCACGCGCTCGAAGGCGCCGGAGAGGGCCGACGCATCCGCGGCGGTCTGCAGGTCGCGCTTGTCCACATACCAGATGCCGACTTCGACACCGAGCCCCGTGACCCCGACCAGGGCCGGCATTGCCATTGCGGTGATGATGAGGATGGTGCCACGCCGGTCGGCGATGAATGCACGTACATATCCAAGCAGTCTTTGGTACGGCACAATCGGCATGGTCGATCCCTCGGCATCTGATCTTTCGACGTAAGCCAAATTGTCCGTTAGTAGTGTTTAACGGCGCGCTAAGAATCGCTTGGATTGAGTCCTTCAACCCGATTCGAATCGGCGCGATATTTGTGTGGGTTAGAGGCCGCTTTGTGGGCGCGGAGCGAGCTACCGCTTCAGGCCCACACGCGCTGGTTTATCGAGACACTATCCGAATAGAGGAGAGGTTGAGTGAGAGCCGGCGCGCGGAGCCTCAGCGCCGGCCGCCGCCCTGAGATCCGCCAAGGCTCGCGCAGCAGGCGGACTGGATCTATACGGGCGAAAAGCTGGCGCCGCTGAAACGCTATCCCGGCGTGATGTGGGAACGCCCGCGCCGCAAGAAGCGCCGCGCGCTGCCCGATGAGATGTTCTGAGCCGCGCCGAATCAAATTTTATTGTCACCCGCGGGCTTGACCCGCGGGCCCATTCACCGCTCTCCGCGAGACCGTTTCTGCGTCGAGACTGTTTGTGAGTCCGCGGGTCAAGCCCGCGGATGACAGTATTTTTGGTGGGATACACAGCAAGACGGTTAGGTTTCGATAGCGATCGCGCGGCTCCGGCCGCGGCGCGCATCCGTTCGCGTTAGGCCCCATCCATCAGCGCTTTGCGCTGCGCGCAACCGATTTCGACAACGATACGTTAAGGCCTATGCCGTTATTAATACGGGCACGGTGAAATTGATGTTAGCCACGTTCAAACAGGACCAGGGTCGTACTTTCACGTGGCAGCGCTGCGATGCGTCCACCGATCGCGTCGGCTTGGAATCCATCTGTGGCGACGTTCTTCTCCTACTGGCTTTCGATCCGCCCGGCCGCAGATTTGTTGCCCGGCCGCCAGCATTTCGATCCCGTCGACCTTGGCGCGGTGATGGCGCGCGTCTGGCTGTTGGATGTCGTGCGCGACGCCGGGCAGATTCGCTTTCGCTACCGCCTGGTCGGCACCAAGGAGGTCGAGACGCTGCAGCGCGAGGTGACCGGCCAGTGGTTCGACGACGTGCACCCGCGGCTCAAGGAAAATCCGGCGCACCTGGATCGCTACCATTACATGGTGGAGAGCGGCCAGCCGACCTATCGCAAGGGCATCGTCAACTTCGCGCACAAGCGCGAGCATGAGCAGGTCGAAAACTGCATCGTGCCGTTGGCGCGCGACGGCTGCAGCGTCGACATGATCGCCGCGTGCTCGGTGTTGTACCGCTCCGACGGCCGCGAAGCGTAAGCCGCTCTCGTCGCCTCGTCCTTCAGCCTTTACCAGCGACAGGGATTGCCGGCGGGCGGCAATTCGCCGAGGCGGAAGATCGTGTATTGGTCGTTGGCATAACAGCCGAACACGATCGCGTTGGGCGTAAAGCCCTGGCGATCGTAGGCTTGCAGCATCTGCTGGCAATTGTCGCGCGTGAAGGTGATCGGCACTTCCCAATGCACCCGGCGCGTCGGGTCGTTGTGATAGTACCAGCACATCTTGACGATGTTGGGCACGGCCGCATCGGGTCCCGGCGGGCCGGGCGGCCCGGCCTGTCCGACCGGGCCTTGCGGACCCGGCGGACCGGGCGGCCCCAGCGGGCCTTGCGACCCGCCGCCGCCGCACGAGGTCAACACGACGGGGGCCAACACGACGAGAGACACGAGTGAAGCTGCCATTCGCATAAGCCACCTCATCCCCCGTCGCGATTTCGCTGGGGCCAAGCCGGACACCAATCCTAAACGCAAATCAACGGCACCCCGTTCCGCCGGCCTGCAATAGCGCGCGACAACGGCGGACAGTCGGAGATGAGTAGAATGTCGCCGTACGTCAAAGTCGGAATTGGAGAGATCGGGGCCACCCCCTCACCCCAACCCTCTCCCCGTTGGGGAGTTGCAAAACGTTCGTTGAGCTTGGCCACTGCCCGCGCTTTCGCCGTTTTGATTGGCTTTTCCGGCGACGGGCGTCGGGGCGGGGGCTTGACGGACTCCGGGTATCACCTTGTCAGAACGACGGCGCGGCGCATGTTGAGGGCGATGCACAGCAAGTGCAGATGGCTCTGGTTCTTGACGAGGCCGATATAGCGCACCCGGACATGCCGTCATGGCGCTGAGGAGGCGAGATCGTCTCGACGCGGCGCGGATGCGCGAGATGAAGCGGTTGCGGCGCTGCTGTCCTGGCGGCAAGTCGGGATGGTGCTGGTTGGGCCGGTGCATGATGCGATCCTTGATGGCGCGGGCCTTGAGGAGGGCGCGCCTGGCGTGGGTGTCGTAGGCGCCATCAGCGTAGAGCGCGCCGTCATCGCCCTGGATGAGACCGTCAGCCACGACGGTCTCGTTGAGATTAGCCGGCGTCAGCAAGGCCGTGCGCACGAGTTGGGAACCTTCGTCCACCGCGACATGCGCCTTGAAGCCATAGGTCGAGCCGCTCTTGCCGGCCCGCTTGGCAAAGCCGGCATCGGCATCGCTCGGCTCCTCCTCGTCCTCTGCGTCCTGAGCCCGCGGCGGCGGCCGCACCGCCGCTTCCACCAGCGTGGCATCGATCAAGGTGCCGCGCTTCAGAACCAGCCAGCCGCTCCAGCTGCCGGTTCATCTCCTCAAACAGCTTCTCCGCCAGCCCCGCCGCCGCCAGATCGTTGCGGAAGCGGCACAGCGTTGTGTGATCGGGCGTCGCCCCATCCAGCCCCAACGCGGTAAAGCGGCGAAACGACAGCCGGTCGTTCAGCGCTTCCTCCAGGCCCAGATCCGACAGCCCGTACCACTGCGCCAGCAGCAAAGCCTTGAACATCGTCAGCGCCGGGTATGCGGACGGCCCGTCTCTGCCCCATGCAGCCGTCCCAGCAGCTTCTCGAAGCGATACCACTTCACAAGCGTCCCGATCCCATCCAGGCCTCGTTCACCCCAGACGGCAGCCTACAAACGCTTCAACCAGAGCAAACGCGCCTCGGATACCCGCTTCATCGACCGCTCCCTCAGAACCGTGCCCTCAGCAATCACACGCAGGTGAAATCCCCAGAGGGGAGACTGGAGTTCAAACCGAGGCGCGGTGAAATCCCCTCTCCCCTCTGGGGAGAGGGTTAGGGTGAGGGGGTGGCGCGACGTCGGACTAAAAAGCTCGCGCCCGACTCACGCCGCTCGACGCATCACGCCACCGCGGGCCGCCACGCCACGACACCCTCCGTCCGCGCCCGCACCGCCGGCGACGCCAGACACGTCGCGACCGCTTCATACCCCGGCGCGCCCGGATAGGGCGCCACAGGCTCGGCGGGCTGTGATTGGCGGGGCAGAGGATGATCGTCTCGTCGCTGCCCATCGCGGCCAGATCCAGGATCGCGCAAGAGCGCGTGAGCAGGAAGAGCGGCCGGCTCCCTTCCCCGCGATGGCGCAGATGCGCGATCAACGCTTCCTGCGTTGCGTGATCGAGCCCCTGCTCCACCATGTCGACCACCAGCACGGCCGGCCCCTCGGCGCCAACGCGACGAGCAACGCGATCAAGCTCGCCGACACGGTGGCGCCCTCCTCGACCAGCCAGGTCAAGCTCTGCTCGACCCGCGCGTTCAACGCGGGATCGCGATCCAGCACCGCGCGCGCCGCCGCACCGTCGTCGGCCGATCGCTCTAGCCCCACGAACGCAGCACCCGGCAGCGTCTCGGCGATCGCGCGGGCGAGCCGCGTCTTGCCGCTGCCCAGCGGGCCGATGATGTAGGTGAGTGCCCGGATGTCGCGCAGTTCGAATCGCTCGCCGCCCCACGGCCACGGCAGATCGAAGGCGACGCTGACCGTGCCGGACGGCCGCGCCAGCCGCGCCAGCTCGCCCGCGCGCGGCGCCTGGCCGTGGGCCAGATCGGCGCGAAGACCGCGCACCTTCGCGATGGTCGCGGCGAGCCGATGGACCTGGCCTTCCAGCGCCGCCTCGTGCGCGGCGAGCGCAGGTGCAGACACGCAGCGATCGCCGCGCAGCACCCGCGCCACCTGGGCAAGGCTGAGGCCGAGTGCGCGCAGCGCCGCGATCTCCGCCGCGCGCGCCATCTCGGCGGGCCCATAGGTGCGCCATCCGGCCTCGGTGCGCACCGGCACGACCAACCCGCGCTGCTCATAAAGCCGCAACGCCTTCGCGGAGACGCCAAGCTGCCGTGCGGCCTCGGACGGGTTCAGGAATTGTGCGGCGTGGCTCACGAACTCACCTCGTTGTTCGCGGGGACCACGCTCTTATCGGGGCGGACCCAGGGGCCGGGTCAAGGAATTTAGGATCAGAATTGGAGTCCGCATCCGTCGAGCTATAAAGCGAACGGTTATGGAGAATCCAACTCTGACCCCAATTTCGATACCCGCGCCTTGAAGATCCGGCGCATTGCTTCCGCTTGTGTGGTGATCGAGTACCGGCCGCACATGTGGAGCGTGCAAAGATTGATCGTGGTGGTGTCCCAATACGTCTTAGCCCCATAGCTGAATTAAACCGAAGAGATTTCGGAACTGAATGGCCTGAGTACGTTTTCGTACAGTACGGAGTGGCCGCACCCAGCAAGCAGGGACCAAAAATGACCCAAGCGGCACAAGACGCGATCGCCTCTGTCTTTCGCTGCGTTGCCAATTCACTCGACTTGCCTGACGATGCTGGGATCGTGGCCGCTGTCATCGAAGAAGAGCGGTTGATCACAGCCCTCACAGGTCAGGAGCGTGAATTGGCGATTGCACTGACGCGAGCGCTGACCGCTCGACTTGTTGACCTTGAGCCGCGGTCCCGCAAGACGACCAAGCCGGCGTCGCCTCGGAAACGGACGAAGGGATTCTCAGGCACTAGTCCTGGAACGAAATGAAAAACCGCGGCGCACGCATTCGCCGCGGTCCTTCTCGCCTCAGATGGCGCTAGGACGCCACCTAACTAGCGACGTCCTCCAACGTGACACGTAACTTGCCATTCCGATGACGCTGCAACGCCCGGAGCGCAGCTTGCTCAAGCGTGGCCTGGTTCTTCACCAGGGCCAGAATGCAGGAAGTCCTTGTTTGGGCATGGACCCTTGGCGAGGCGCTCGAACACGGCTCGCTCGATCTTCACGCTCGTCCGACCGGAATCGCTCTCGCCCATCACCAGCAACGAGCCGTCAACGGCATCGTATTCGAGCGGAAGCGTTGTGAAATAGAAGTGCCCCATGGCCGGCCACCAGCATCCGACAGGACAGCACAATATTTGGACCCGGCGCGCGCGGGGTCAAGATTTCACTCTGTACGGTCGAGAACATTGCCGGCACAACCGGCGGCACGCCGCCCGGCCTTGAATTTCTCGACGTAATAGTCGGACCACTGTTGAAACACTGCGCCACCAGGGCCGGGCATGTTGGCCACGAGCTCGCTTAGAATTCACCGTCGTAAAAAGTTGGAGTTCTGGGGACGCAATTTACGTAATGGTCCGCTGTTGTTAGTATCGAGCGCCGTCATGTGGCGTGCTTGAAATATGTATTGTGTCCCTTGAATGCCCCGAACGGGGTCGTCTTCAATCTCGGTGAGTTTGCCTTGACAGCTTGCCAGCCCCGCAGCCGATGATTTTGGCCAAGGAGGAGCCTCACGATGACCATCACCATTACCGCCTTTGAACGGTCACCCGATGGCGGCAAGGGACTGGCGCGTGATACGCGCGTTCGCTGGGCGCTGGAGGAAGTGGGCCAACCTTACGAGGTTCGTCTTGTTTCGTTCAGGGCGATGAAGGAACCCGCACATCTGGCGCTTCATCCTTTCGGGCAGATTCCGACCTACGAAGAAGGCGATCTCGGCTTGTTCGAGACGGGGGCGATCGTGTTCCATATCGCGGAGCGCCATGCGGGCCTGTTGCCAGACGATGCGAATGCCCGGGCGCGCGCGATCACATGGATGTTCGCCGCGCTCAGCACGGTGGAGCCGCCGATCCTTGAACTCGGAACCGCCAGGCTCCTTGAGGGCGACAAGTCCTGGTCCGCGCAACGCATGCCTCTCGTCGAGGATCGCGTCCGTAACCGGCTGGGCCAACTTTCCCGTCGCCTTGGCGATGCCGACTGGCTCGATGGCGCGTTCAGCGCGGGCGACCTGATGATGGTGTCGGTGCTGCTCAGGTTGAAAGCGTCGGGTATGCTGGACGAATATCCGAACCTCTCCGCCTATGTGGCCCGCGGCGAAGCGCGGCCCGCCTACAAGCGTGCCTTCGACGCTCAATTGGCGGTTAACACTGGAAGCCACCGACCGGCTGATTGAGGTCCGGCTCGAAGTCGTCATCCGAGTTTTTCGTTCAGTTTATGGGCCCTGTCCCTAGTATCGAGCGCCGTCATGTGGTGCGCTTGAAATATGTATTGTGTCCCCGGAATGGCTGTCCCCGATCTCGGCGGCGCGGGCAATCTCAGCGGGGACCATAGGCCGCTTTGCGCACAACAGCCGCTCTTCGACGCAGTAACACCAAAAAGAGCGCAAAGCTGCTTGCGAACAGCATCACAGTCGCAGGCTCTGGCACAGCGACAAATATCCGCATTGGGTCTTGTGATGACGTGGCCCTGAAGTCGAACGTAATCGTGCGAAGATCGGCAGACAGGGTGAAGGAATCACATATATCTGGTTCAGACACGCAGTCGCTGGGCTCTAGCCACGAGTTAAACTGACTGGTCTCCAAGCCAGGCAAATCAAGAATTTCTCCGATCAGGCTATATTGGTTGTCTAACTGGATTCCCAATATTTCCTGATCAAATGAGAAGGCTCCGGAAGCGGACCAAGAGAAAATGTTTTCTCCGATCGGATCGAAGTAGAGAACGTAAGTGTCCACTACCGTTCCAGGCGGCAAGTGTCTCGGTATGCGAGGGTCCAAGCCGTAGTTGCCCGGTGTCGAAACCGATAAAAATTCTCGGCCTGGAGGAATGAGCGGATTTATCGCCGGAAAATCTGGAATGACGTATCCCGACCGTTCTTTGAAGAGAAACGCATAGTAATTGCTGGTCAAAGCCGAGAAGCTAGGGGGAAGTTGAACTAGCGCCACATCCCCGCTAAAGGCAACGACGCCCGCAAATGCCTGTGTAGACATGGCAAGAGCAAAGAAAAACGCGGCTAGCGCAGTTTTCCTTTTCATGCTTTTCCCTCCCCGATTTATCGATCGCGCTACCATAGCGCGCTGTCTGGTTAGGACACAATCAGGGATTGATGGAGCCACGTAGTCCGGAGAAATTGTGGTCGGAGTAGTTCAACTCGCCACAGGAAATTTGGGGTCAGACTTGGATTCCATTGTGTTCCGGGAATTTCAAGGCGCAGACGGCAAGCGCCTCCCGTACAAACGTCCAACTATTTCTACTTCTTCGCGGTCTCGATGATAAAGAAACCGGTCTGATCGAGTTTTTGTTTCACGTCAACGGCAGCGACCGACGAAGTCAGCACTGTTCCACCAGACAATGATGGGGTTATAGAGCCCACATAACCCAAGTGATTTAGAACACTGGCGCTAGCCGTGATTGTGATTTGCTCCGGAGTTGCGGCACTAATGACAGCTGGCGACATCGCTTCAAAATTGATGTTGAGCGGCACTTCAAGCGACCTCTGCTCAACAAGCACCTTAAATACCCCCTGAAATTGTTGAGGCGTAGCCTGAACTATCAAAATTCGCGGGTCGGTATTTGATTGTTGCGCGCCGTGTTCACAGCGCGCGCTGCAGCCGCCGCGATTTCGGCCTGCTCTTTATAGAAATCTGAGCGCTTCTTCTCGACGCCAATTTGCTCATCCTTGGCCGCAAGCTGGGCGGCGTTGGAATCAGCCTTTGTCTTTCGATGGCGCCTCGTTAGCCACTCGATAAGCCATATGAAAGCAGCACTGACTGTTATGACCGAAATGGCAAAAGAAATTGGCGCGCCCTGGATGACGCCCAGTTCAATCGTCAACCAATTTGGCATGGCGTCTCCCCCAGCATATTGGGAGATATTCCCATGAAATCATTTTTTAAGTTCCGGTTGTTTGGAGGATCAGGCGGCTTCACAGCCAACCCAAACAGCGTGGAGAATTGGGGTCAGAGTTGAATTTCGAGCCCCCGCTTTCTGAATTTGTCATAGTTTCTCCGACCCAATATTCCCCTTGAAGGGCTATGCCGGCGTGATGTGGACGCCCCCGCGCCGCGAGCCGGAGCCGATGTTCTGACCGGCGCTCCCGCCGTGCCGAAGCCGGCGCTGCGCCAGGCTCAAAAGGAGGAGTCTTTCGCGACGCGGCCCGGCGCGAACTCCGCTCAAGGAATCTTACAAGGCCGCAATCGGCGCGCGCCGCCGGCCCTCCAACTGCAAGCGGTCCGGAGCTTTGCAATCTTGGCGTGCGTGTTGCATGACACCGCGCTCGGGTCAATTTTCGGGTGCAGGGGGATGCAAATGGGGTTGTTCAAGCGCGGCGCTGGGGCCGCGATCATGCTGGGTCTGATCGCGGCGTTGGGCGCGATCGCCCCCTTGCGCGCAGCACCGGTGACTTATGATTTCACGCTGACCGCGACCGATATCGGTTCGCCGTTCGGGGGAATCTCGACGGTGCCCGCCACCTTCTCCGGCTCCTTTACCGTTGCGAGCCCGCTGGCGGCCAATCTCAGCAAGACGTTTGTGGCACTCTCGGATTTCGCGCTCACGATCGGCACGGAATCCCTGGAATGCCGCTTCGCTCGTCCACACGCCGGACCAGGATTTTCAGAGCGTGTTCAGCACCGATAGCCTGGGCAAAATCACGGACATGAGCCTGGTCACCTACCAGTTCGGCGGCGACCTTTACCTCGCGATCCTTCAGAACGTTGGCGGCTTCGTCAACTGGTTCGCCGTGGAGAATGGCTGCACACTGCAGGAGTTCGGAAGACACAATATCATTATCTTGCTCGGCAGCCGACCCGGCGCGTCATCACGCGGTGCAGGTCATGCCGAGCCCACGACACTCGCGCTGTTCAGCGCCGGCCTCGTCGGCTGCCCTGACCCGCCGCCGGCGCGGCCTCGAACCCGCCCACCGCTCGCGCTTATCGCCCTCACCGCGGCCGCCGCAGCATCGGCACGAGTGTCGGCCCAGCACCAACCTGGATCGTGCCGAGTGCTTCGAAGCCGTGGCGCCGGTAGAGCGGGATATTGCGCGGGTTGGTGGATTCGAGATAGGCGGGCGCATGGTCGCGATCGCAGTACGCGAGCGCATACGACATCAGCGCCGCGCCATGGCCCTTGCCCTGATGCGCCGGATCGACGCCGATCAGCGGTAGATACCAATGCGGCTCGCGCGGATGGAATTTCGCCATCTGCTCGAACGTGGCGGAAAGGTCGTCGAGGATCGCAGGTGCCGCCGTGCTCTGTATGACCGCCTCCAGCGCCGCCTCGTCGGAATGCACGCCCGGCGGCAGCCACAGCGCCACGCCCGCACCGTCGTGCGTGCCATAAGCGCCGCCTTGCGCGAAGGCGCGGCCGCCGAAGGCACGGGCCATACGCGGCATCGCCGCGAGGTATTGGCGCGATTGCGGCCACGTCCAGCGCGTGGCCGGATCGGCGGCAAACGCCAGGACGATCGTGTCGATCGCCGCGTCTTCGTCCGCCGCGGATAGGAGTCTGACGGTTGGACTATCCAAGCGCTCCTCCTGGGTCAGAGTGGATTTTCTGCGAACGACGCGGGTAACGCTATCGGCTGGCGTTGGCCGTCGCGGAGAACAACGTCGCCGGCACCGCCGCATCGTCCGCATCCGTCACCAGCAGCAGCCGGATGGTATCGCCGTCCACGCGCGCCGCGATCCCTTCCACCTTGGCCGGCCGGTCGAGTTGGCGCAGCCAGCGCAAGCGTCCGTGCTTGTCCGTGAACCCGACCGCAGCACCCACGCAACACCCATCGGCATACGCGTTGTCGGTGTCCTCGGCGACGGCGGTGAAGATCATGCCGCCGCCCGGCAGCGTCGCCGCGTCGGTGAAGCCGAGGGGCACACCGTCGATGCGGCCGAGATCGAGGTGCGCGATCGACGCGATGTCGAGCGCGCGCGTGCGGCCGGTTCTGAGCGCCTTGAGCACATCCGCCAGCGCGAAGCGCACGATGGCGTTGTCCGCGTGCTTGGCGTTGGCGCGCTGGAGCAGGCAGAGCGTCGCCGCCCTGCACCACCGCGCCCTCGATGTTCAACGCCGCGAACTCGTCATCAAGAGGTGCGAGCAGCGCCGTGAGATCGACCGCTTGCGGCTTGCCGCGTATGGCCCCTTGTGGATCGAGGTGGAGGAGCGCCCCCATGCGGCGGTTGCGCTCGGAGCCGGAGCCCAGGGCCAGCAGCGCGCCGTGCTGGTGCGCGTCGGATTTGGGCAGCGTCACCAGCGCTTCGAGATCGGGCTTGCGCTTCTTGCGCTTCTTCTTCGAGTCCGGCAGCGCGCCCTTGAACAGGCGCAGCAGCGCGCCGGGGGCGCGGCCGGCCGCACCGAACACGCCCAGATGCAGCTCGTCGTCGGCAACCACGTAGAGGAAGGATTTGACGCGCACCAGCCCGCTGGCCGCACTCACATGCAACGGCCGGCCGGGGCCGGGGGACGCCGCGAGATCGAGCGTGCGGCGCTTTTTGAGTACGATCGTCATGCCGCGAGGCACCTCCACCGTCCGCATCCAACAATGCGGCGCGACCGCGCCGGCCGGGGGTCAGTATGACATCGCGGTTCTCACCGCGCCGAGTCCGGAAAACACCGTTTCGATCGCGTCGCCCGGGGCGATGGGGAATTGTCGCGTGAAAGACCCGGTCATGACGATCTCTCCGGCTTTCAACGCCCGGCCATAGGCACCCAGCTTCGCGGCCAGCCAGACGATCGAGTTCAGCGGATTGCCGAGGACGGCGTCTCCGGTGCCGGTTGCGACAATGTTGCCGTTGATGAAAACCCGCGCCTCGATCGCCGCCAGATCGGCGGGCAACGGCGCCGGCGATCCCAGGATGACCGCCTTTTGCTGGGCGTTATCCGCGAGTGCCAGGGCCAGCTGCGCGGTGAAGGGGCCGCGCGTCTCGATAATCTCCAAGGCGGGGTAGACGATGTCGATGGCGGCGCGCGCATCGTCCAGGCTCACCGTGCCAGAGAGATCGGCGCGCAGGCGCATGCAGAGTTCGCTCTCGAAGCCCGGCGCGATCAGCTCGCCGGGGGCGAAGACGTGGCCCGAGGGCCGGCTGTCCAGCACGCAGCCGAACACCGGCTCAGGAACGCCGAATTGCTGCTGGATCGCCGGTGCGGTCAGGCCGACTTTCCAGCCGATCTGCCGTTCGCCGGCGCTACAGCGGCGTTCGATCAGGCCAAGCTGGACGCGGTAGGACTGGTCGATCGTGAGTTTTCCGAACTGCGCCGGCGGAAAATAGATGCCTTGCTGGCGCGCGCGCCAGAATTCCTCGATCAGGCCGTCGATCGCGGTGCTCATGGTGTCCCCTTTAGCGCTGCGCGAGATCGGCCGTCAGCAGCGCGGCGTCGGTGAACGGCGCCGAGCACACCGGGCCTTCGCACACATAGGCCGCCGGCTTTGCCGCCGACCAGGCCCTTGCCGTGCGCGGGGTGGTCGCGCGGCAGATCGCGCCCTTGTGTCACGCGGCTCAGCACGAGATTGGGCAGCGACGCAGCACTCACCGCGCGCGCGAGGGAAGTATCCTCGCCGACGAGCACCACCTGCAGCGGCTTTTCGAGAAGCTCGCTGGCGTTGAGCAGCGTGGCCAGCGGGAAGAAATTGCGCGCGACCTCGCCCGCGAAGGCGCCGACGACGGCCGCGGCGCGATCGCGATACGCGGATTTGCCGGTGTGGAGGTGCAGGCGGGCCAGCACCTGCGCGAGCGTGCCGTTGCCCGACGGCGTGGCGTTGTCATGCGCGTGGCGCGTGCGCGTGATCAGGTCGCGCGCATCGTCGGCGGTGAAGAAATAGCCGCCCGCCTCGGCATCCCAGTAATGCGCATCGGCCAGCGCCACGATTTTTTCCGCGCGCTCGAGAACGCTTGCATCGCCGGTGACTTCGTAAAGCATCACGCCCGCGCGCGCGAGCTGCGCATGATCGTCGAGTGTCGCCGGGTGTGCGCCGTCTCCCCTGACGATAGCTATGGCGCAGCCTTCCATCCTCCGCCGTCAGGAGTTTCAGCACGCCGTCATAGGCGGAGCGCGCCAGCGCGATCCAGTCCGGGTGCTCGAACGCGAAGCCGGCGCGCGCCAGGGCCGCGATCATCAGCCCGTTCCAATCGCCCAGCACCTTGTCGTCGCGGCCCGGCCGGATGCGCTTTTCCCGTTCCTTGAAAAGAATCGCGCGCGACGCCGCGAGCTTCGCCTCATGCGCCGCCGAGCCCAGCAGCATCTTGCGCGAGCGGTTGAGGATGGTGTGGCCCTCCCAATTCCCGCCCGGCTTGACGTCGTAGGCCTCCTTGAACAGCGCGGCATCCGCGCCCAGCAGCGCCTCGATCTCCTCCGCGCGCCAGACATAGAACTTGCCTTCCTCGCCCTCCGAATCCGCGTCCAGCGTCGAAGCGAACGCGCCACCCTCCGCCATCATCTCGCGCTGCAGCCAGTCCACGGTCTCGGCCACGCGCTGCGCATAGAGCGGCGATTTCGTCTCGGCCCACACCAGCGTCAGATTGTCGATGAGCTGCGCGTTGTCATACAGCATCTTCTCGAAATGCGGCGCGAGCCAATGCGCATCGGTCGAATAACGCGCATAGCCGCCGCCGAGATGATCGTAGATCCCGCCCTGGCTCATGCGGTCGAGCGTCACGATCACCGCCTGCTTGAGATCGGCGTTCTGGCTGCGCTTGTACGCGCGCCACAGCAGCTCGAAGATCGCCGGCTGCGGGAATTTCGGCGCGGTGCCGATGCCGCCATGAACCGTATCGACCTCTTCAAGCAGCCGCAGCGCGATCTGGTCGAGCAGGTCGCGTTCGATCTGCCCCGCCGCCGGCGCGTGGCGCTGCTGCAGCGCACCCACAAGTGCGGCGACGTTCTTCTGCACCTGCTCCTGCTTGCTCGCCCACGCATCCGCTAGCCCTGAGAGAATGTCGCGAAACGCCGCGCGCCCGTAGCGCGGCGTGGGCGGGAAGTAAGTTCCGCCCCAGAACGGCTCGCCCTTGGGCGTCAAGAACATCGTCAGCGGCCAGCCGCCCTGCTCGCCCATCATGGCGAGCGCCGTCTGGTAGATCGCATCGACATCCGGCCGCTCCTCGCGGTCGACCTTGATGTTCACGAAGAGCTCGTTCATCAGCGATGCGGTCTTCGCGTCCTCGAAGCTCTCATGCGCCATCACATGGCACCAATGGCAGGCGGCATAGCCCACCGACAGCAGGATCGGCTTGTTGGCCGCGCGCGCCTCGGCAAACGCGTCCTCGCCCCAGGCGCGCCAATGCACCGGGTTGTCGCGGTGCTGCAGCAGATAGGGGCTGGTCTCGCGGCCCAGCAGGTTTTCGCTCATATCGCCTCAAGCGGGCGGATTGCGGCGCCGCCCTGGAATGACTACGTTGGAGGGCACAATAAGTGCCGCCGTCACGGCGAACAACGCCACGCGCGGTAGGGCTATTTGACCGGGAGTTCCGCGCCATGAAGGTGAATGTCAGCGTCGATTGCACGCCCGAGGAGGCCCGCACCTTCCTAGGCCTGCCCGACGTGCAGCCGATGAACGAGGCGATGATGGCGGAGATGGCGCAGCGCATGCAGCAGGCGATGCAGGCGATGGACCCCGACACCATCTTGAAGACCTGGATGCCCGCCTCGATGCAAGGCTGGGAGCAGATGCAGAAGATGTTCTGGAACCAGATGGCGAGCAGCATGAACACCGGCTACAAGACGCCCGGCAGCAAGTAAACAACCGACGAGCACGGACGCGATGGACGACAACACCAAACTGGCCGACAAGCTCACCGAGAGCGACCCGCCGCCTTATTACCGCGCGCATGTGTTTGTGTGCACCAACGAGCGCCCCGAGGGCCACCCGCGCGGCTGCTGCAAGAAGAAGGGCTCGGAGAAACTGCGCGACTACATGAAGGCGCGCGCCAAGGAGCTCGGCCTCAAGGACGTGCGCATCAACACCGCCGGCTGCCTCGACCGCTGCGAGCTCGGGCCGACCATGGTGATCTACCCCGAGGGCGTGTGGTACGCCCCCAAGACGACGGCCGACATCGACGTCATCCTCGAGACGCACGTCAAGGGCGGCGGCCGCGTCGCGCATCTGATGCTCAAGCCCGGCGACGACCCGCCCAAGCCCGGCAAGGGCTGACCCTTCGCTTCATTGATCAGCCGTGCAGCGCGCGGCTGTCCGCCGGCGCCTCATCGCGCTCATTCATCCCGTAGTCGCGGATCACGCCGGCGATGCGCAGGCGATAGTCGGCGAAGATCTCGCGTCGGCCCTTCTGCTGGGCGCGGCGATGGCCCTCGAGATTGCGCCACGCCTGCACGGCCGCCTCGTCGCGGAAGAACGACAGCGACAGGATCTTGGCCGGATCGGTCAAGCTCTGGAATCGCTCGATCGAGATGAACCCGTCGATCTTTTCCAGGAGCGGGCGCAACGACGCGGCGATATCGAGATACTCCTGCTTGCGCTCCGGCTTGGGCTTCACTTCGAAAATCACCGCGATCATGCGACCTCCCGCAAAAACGTGCGCTCCTCCGCCACGATAAAGCGCCCTTCCACCGCCGTCGCGAAATTCGCCTTGCCCGCGTCGTCGGCCTTGATTTGCGCGCGATATTCTTCGTAGCTCGCCAGGCTGTCGAAGCTGATCAGCCCGTAGGCGATGTTGTTGGTCCCCTCATGCGGCATCCAATAGCCGACGAGCTTGCCGCCGCACGCCGGGATGATCGCCTGCCAACGCTTGGCATAGGCCTCGAACGCCGCGGCCTTGAACGGATCGATCTGGTAGCGGATGAAGACGGTGATGCTCATGACATCCTCCTGGAGGGGTTCGTTCATGAGCATCATCCGTCCGTAACCGGCACCGATGCTTCGGCCGACAACGAAGTGTCTAGGCCTTCGGGAAGTCGTAGACGATCTGCGGGTTGTCGACGAGGATGCGCAGGCGCTCCGCTTCTTTGGGCACCCATGCCGCGAACAGCTCGAGCAGCAGCGCGTCGTCGGGCTTGTCCTGCGCCATGGTCGGGTGCGGCCAGTCGCTGCCCCACAGCATGCGCTCCGGCGCCCCGCGCGCGAAGGCCTGCGCCACGTCGCTGGTGTCGGCATAGTTCGGCGGCCCCGATTTCGTGTCCTGATACGCCCCCGACAGCTTGATCCACGCCTTGCCCTGGTCGACCAGCGCCGCCACGACAGCGAAGGACGGGTGCTTGACGCCTTCGGGCTGCGGGATGCGCCCCAGATGATCGAACACGATCGGCGTGGGCAGGCGCGCCAGCATCTCGTTCATCTCGACGATCTGCGGGCCCAGCGCATGGATCTGCACATGCCAGCCGAGATCGGCGATGCGCCGCGCCAGCGGCTCGACCATGTCGGGTGTCGTCGCACCCGCCTGCACCAGGTTGAAGCGGATGCCGCGGATGCCGAGATCGTTGAGCCGCTTGAGCTCGCTCGGCGCCACGCTCGCTATCGACCACCGCCACGCCGCGCGCCGTGGCCCCCAGCTTGGTGATGGCATCGAGCGTGACGCTGTTGTCGGTGCCGTAGGTCGACGGCGTCACGACCACGTTGCGCGTGGTGCCGAGCCGCGCCTGCAGCTTCTTGTAATCCTCGACCGAGGCATCGGGCGGCTTCAGCGTCGCGTAGGTCGCGGCCGGGTAGCGGCTGTCATAGATGTGCATGTGGCAGTCGCAGGCATTGGCCGGCACGTCCACCTTGGGCTTTTCGGTTCCTGCGGAAAACGGCACGGTCATCTGCGCGCGCAGCGAAGCCGGGCGCAGTCCCGTCGTGGCGGCAAGAGCGGTGGCACCAATCAAAACCGTCCGGCGCTGCAAAACAGCGTTGGTCATGAGCGTCCTCCGTTTTGGTTCGACCGGCCAAGCCGACCCCTTGGGTGGAAGACCAGCCCACGCCAATCCTAGACCCGCGCGCGCCGGGAGTCAGCCGGTAGACGGGCGCCAGCCGATAGATATTCTCTGTCACCCACAACCTAAATTTGTCACCCGCGGGCTTGACCCACGGGTCTGATGCCGGTGCTGCGTCAGATGCGCGGGTCAAGCCCGCGCATGACAGAGATTTATGTTGGCTTATAGTCGGCGAACCAGCGCAGTTGCTGAAAAAACAATTCAAGGCGCGTAAACGCCTGGTCCTGTGAAACGATGCGCTTCCACAGGTCGCTGTCGATCGCCGCGTCGAGATAAGCGAAGCTGATCTGTCCGTCATCCAGCGGCGAGATGCGCAGGTAAGGTGCCGACATGGGTTCGTGCACGGGGAGCTGCGCGATGCACAAATCCCACATCGACGTCCAGCCCCAGATGCCGCTGGTATATTGCGATGCGGCGATCTGTTCGACCAGCCGCTGCATGCTCTGCAGGGAGTCGCGCCCGCGATAATGATCCGCCGCCCGCGCCCATTCCGCAGCGTCGCGTATGTGTGCCATGTCGCGGCCCCACGCCCTCAAAAATACGGCGCGCCGCGCGTGTTCACATAGACCGCGTAGAGCGACTGGCACGTCGCCATGAACAGCCGGTTGCGCTTCACCCCGCCGAAGCACACATTCGCGCAGCGCTCCGGCAGCGCAATGCGCCCGATCGGCTCGCCGGCCGGATTGAACACCATGACGCCGTCCAGCGCCGGGTCGCCCATGCCCCAGCCGCACCAGAGATTGCCGTCCTCGTCGAGGCGGAATCCGTCCGGCGTGCCCGGCCCGGCGTTGATCAGCACGCGCCTGTTGCTGATCTTTGTCCCGTCGCCCGACACATCGTAGGCGAGGATGTTGCGGGGCTGCGCCCGGCTCTCGACCACGTAGAGGATTTTCTCGTCGGGCGAAAACGCGATCCCGTTCGGGCCGGCGATATCGCCCGCGACGACCGTCGCCTTACCGGTCTTGGGATCGAGCCGGTAGACATTGGCCGGCAGCTCCTGCTCGGCGCGATGACCTTCATAGTCGCCCATGAGTCCGAACGGCGGATCGGTAAACCAGATCGAGTGATCGGATTTGACGACGATGTCGTTGGGCGAGTTGAGGCGCTTGCCCTCGAAGGAATCCATCAGCACCGTGATCGTGCCGTCATGCTCGGTGCGCGTGACGCGCCGCCCGCCATGCTCGCAGGTGAGCAGCCGCCCCTGCCGGTCGCGCGTGTTACCGTTGGCGAAATTGGACGGCTTGCGGAAGATCGAGACGGCGCCCGTCTCCTCGTCCCAGCGCAAGATGCGCTGGTTGGGAATATCGCTGACCAGCAGATAGCGCCCATCGCCAAACCACACCGGCCCCTCGCCCCAGCGCAACCCCGTCGCCAGCCGCTCCACCGCCGTGAGCACGATGCGATACTTGGTGAAGCTCGGATGCAGCGTCTGGATCGCCGGATCCGGATAATTCGGTGATGGCTGCCACATGTGGATGCGTCCCTCCCCTGGATCCCGCCGTTATAAGTGCGGCGGCCGCGAACGCCAAGGGGGCGTGTAAACGGCGTGGCAGCATGACAACTGGCCTATCACTGCGGCATAGTCTCGGTCTGCGGCAGACAGGCCTGGGCCCAACGGCACAGCAAGCTGGGTCCACTATTCAGTCTTGAAGATAATGCAGCCAGAAATCATCGTGCAAAGATATCCCTACGAGGAGCCGCACCACACGGAACTTCGATTTATTGCGTCGAACGGCTTCTTCCGAGGCGATATGAATTTCTATTGCCATGTGAGCGATCTTGCAGATATTGGCGGCAGACTGAAGACGTTTCCAACCAAGATCGGTGACGAATATCGATACGAACTCGGTTCGGAAGATCCGGCCGCCCGGTGGCATCGCTTCTTTCTCATTCGTGTGTACACGATTGACAGTGTCGGGCATTGCGCCGTGCAGATCGTGATGAATTGCAACCAGCCTGCGCCAGACGAGGGCCGCTGCGCGTTTTCTATGAAGGTTGAAGCGGCAGCCTTGCATCGGCTTGGCCAGCTTTTTGAGACGTTCGGAGCGCTTCGCCACCTTGAACTGAGGTGGAGTCCCGTCGATGGGGCGTTGCTCGAGGAATACAGCCCCGATCTCGGCCCCGTTCAGCTCGGCTAGGCGACCGATGCCGCTGACAAAGTTCGCGTCGCGGAATACTCGCGGCGCATATCGCGTCCATGCTACCAACACCATCGTCAGCGGCGTGCCCTGGGCGTCAGTTGATTGATCTCCACGGCAACGCTCGCTCCATAAGACAAATCATTGTCGCCCCTCACCCCAGACTCTCCCGCCTCCATCCGGCGTGGCATCTTCGTCATGCTGCTGGCGATGTTCTTCTTCGCGGGCATGGATGCGATCAACAAGCATCTGTCGCAGACCTATGCGATCACGCAGATCCTGTGGATCCGCTACGTCTTCTTCGTGGGCTTCGCGCTGCTCGTCGCGCATCGGGGTGCGGGCATTCGTGCGGCGTTGCGCACGCCGCGCCCGGTGCTGCAGATCGTGCGCTCGATCATCCTCATCGCCGAGATGGGGCTCTTCATCCTCACGCTGCGCTATTTGCCGCTCGCCGATGTGCATGCCATCGCCGCGGTGACGCCGCTGATTGTGACTGCGCTCTCCGTTCCCGTGCTGGGCGAGAGAGTCGGCATCCGCCGCTGGCTAGCGGTGCTGGTCGGCTTCGCCGGCGTCATCATCATCGTGCGGCCGGGCTTCCAGGAGATCGGCTTTGCCAACATCATGGTGCTGATCGCGTCCGTCTCCTACGCCATCTACCAGGTGATGACGCGCCTGGTGTCGCGCACCGACAGCGCCGAGACGACGCTGCTCTACTCCGCCATCGTCGGCTGCATCGCCGCGACCTTCGTCGGCCCGCTCTATTGGGAATGGCCGACCGCCGGGGCCTGGGCCTGGCTGATGGTGGCAGCACTCATGGGCAGCCTCGCGCATTTCTGCCTGATCGCCGCCACCGGCATGGCGCCGCCCGCGCGCCTGCAGCCGTTCACCTATGCGCTGATGGTGTTCGCGACCATCATGGGCTTCCTGGTGTTCGGCCAGTTCCCGGATGCCTACACCGTGACGGGCGCGCTGATCGTGGTCGCGAGCGGGCTCTACACCTTCTATCGCGAGCAGGTGCGGGCGAGAGTGGCCGTAAAGTAAGCGCGATGTCTTCCCTCTCCGCCGCGAAGCGGGGGAGAGGGCGGGGCCCATCGCGAAGCGATGGGAGGGTGAGGTGGTGGCTCCGCGATAACGTTCTTCGGAAGATTTCGGCGGATAGACCCACCTCACCCTCCCGCCTTCGCTGCGCTTCGGCGGGCCCCTCCCTCTCCCCCGCTACGCGGGCGGAGAGGGGCGCAGCTAGGCGGACGCGCCCGCGTACGTCACCCGCCGCCACTGCCGCAGCAGCAGCCACGCGGCGATCGCCATGTTGAGGACGTTCCAGGCGATGCCGTTGAGCAGCGCCAATTGGTACGAGCCGGTCGCGTCGAAGATGGCGCCGGAGAGCCAGCCGCCCAGCGCCATGCCGAAGATGGTCGACGAGATCGCCAGGCTGACGCGCAACCCCACGCCCTTGGCCGGGAACAGCTCGCGGATGATGAAGGCGTAGCTCGGCACGATGCCGCCCTGCCCCAGGCCGAACATCGCGGAGATGATGTAGAGCGAGGCAAGGCCGTCGAACGGCAGGTAGAAGGCGAGGACGGCCGCCTGCAGGCTCGAGCCGATCAGCAAGGTCGCGAACCCGCCGATGCGATCGAGGATCCAGCCCGAGGCCAGCCGGCTGACGATGCCGAGGCCCAGCATCAGCGACAGCATCTCCGCCCCGCGCGCCGGGCCGTAGCCGAGATCCACGCAATACGCGACGATGTGGACTTGCGGCATGGACATCGCCACGCAACAGCACACACCCATGAACATGATCAGGCCTTGCAGCACATTGGGTGGCAGGCCGAGCGGTCGGTGCGCGCCGTTCTCCAGCAGCGAATCCGCGACCGGTTTCTGCGGCGGCGGCGGCCGGCGCAGCATGACCGCGAGCGGCAGCATCGTGACCAGCAGCGTGGCGGCGATGCCCAGATGCGTCATGCGCCAGCCGACAGTGGCGATGAAATGCTCGAGGATCGGCGGCCAGATCGTGCCGGCGAGATAATTGCCGCTGGCGGCCAGCGCGATGGCGAGGCCGCGGCGTTTTTCAAACCAAAGAGAAGCATCGGCCACCAGCGGCGAGAACGTCGCGGCACTGCCGAGCATGCCGATGGTGATCGCGAAGACGATCGCGAACACGGTGATGTTGGCGGCGTAGGCGGTGGCGACATAGCCCGCCGCCAGGATCAGCGTGCCGCCAACCACCGGGAAGATCACGCCGAAGCGATCGGCCAGTTTCCCCATCAGCACGCCGCCGACCATGAAGCCGAGCATGGCGAGGGAGTAGGGCAGCGATGCGTCGGCGCGCGCCACGCCGAACTCCGCCTGGATCGCCGGCATGGCGACGATGATCGACCACATGCCCACGCCGCCGAGCGTGCTCAGCGCCACGCACGCCGCCAGCCGCGCCCACGCGTAGCGCGAATCGACAAGGCTTTGCGCGCGTCGTGCCGGGTTCGGCGACGCCTCGGGACCGGGACGGTCGTGCATTGCGTGTCTCTGCCTCGTGTTGTTCGTTACTGCGGCAGAAGGCGTTTCTTCCGGCGCCCGGCTTAGGCCACAAGCCCCGCCCACGCAAGCCGCATCGCGCCCGCGCATTCGTGCCATGTGCGGGGCGCATCATGGGCTAGCGGCGCCGCAGATTGGGCGCAGAAATTCTGCTGTCGGCGGCCAGCGTAACGCGGAAAAAGAAGCGCATTCAGTTCCCTCTCCGCCGCGAAGCGGGGGAGAGGGAAGGGGCCCGTCGCGTAGCGACGGGAAGGGTGAGGTGGTGGCTCCGCACGCGCGATGTCGACTGGCTTTCGTCTGAAGCACCCAGCGCGCTGGCGACATCGCACTGCTTCATTACCCCCCACCCTAACCCTCCCCCTCAAGGGGGGAGGGGATTCCAGCGTGAGGGTGTCGGGTGTTTGTCGCGTTCTGAAGCACGGGCAGCCGACATCGCACCTTCTGATTCCCTCCCCCCTTGAGGGGGAGGGTTAGGGTGGGGGGTGATGCAGCAGACCGGCGTCTCAGTTTCATCCCGCCACCGCCCGTGATACGCGGATGGGCCATGAGCGCCGCTGACACCACCCGCGACACCATCTTCGCGCCCGCGACCGCCGCGGGGCGGGCGGGTGTGGCTGTCATCCGCATCTCGGGGCCTGACGCCGGCGCCACCCTGCGCGCCGTCACGGGCCGGCCGCTGCCCGCACCGCGCCACGCAACGCGCGCGCGGATGACCGACCCGGACACCGGCGTCACCCTCGATGAGGGTCTGGTGCTCTGGTTCCCCGCCCCGCACTCCTTCACTGGCGAGGACGTCGCCGAGCTGCACGTCCACGGCTCGCGCGCCGTGCTCGCCGCGCTGACCGCCGCCCTCGCCGCCCGCCCGGGCCTGCGCCTGGCCGAGCCCGGCGAGTTCACCCGCCGCGCCTTTCACGAGGGCAAGCTCGACCTGGCCGAGGTCGAGGGCCTCGCCGACCTCATCGCGGCCGAGACCGAGGCCCAGCGCCGCCAGGCGCTGCGCCAGCTCGAGGGCGAGCTCGGCCGGCTGACCGAGCGCTGGCGCGCCCGGCTGCTGCGCGCCCTCGCCCATGCCGAGGCCGAGATCGACTTCCCCGACGAGGATCTGCCCGGTGGCTTGATCGCCGCCCTCGGCCCCGACCTCACAGCCCTCGCCGACGAGATCGATGCGACCCTCGCCGACCAGCGCCGCGGCGAGCGCCTGCGCGCCGGTCTGTCGCTTGCCATCATCGGCCCGCCCAATGCCGGCAAGTCGAGCCTGCTGAACTGGCTCGCCCGGCGCGAAGCCGCAATCGTCTCGGCGACCGCCGGCACGACGCGCGACGTGATCGAGCTCCAGCTCGACCTTGGCGGCTACCCGGTGGTGGTCGCCGACACGGCCGGCCTGCGCGACCTCTCCGCTGCCGCCGGCGACGACCCGCACGCCGCGATCGAGCGCGAGGGCATCGCGCGCGCCCGCGCCCGCGCCGCCGCGGCGGACTTAAAGCTGCTGGTGCTGGACGCGAGCGCGGTGCCGGACCCGGCGGTGTTGGCGCTCATCGATCGCGACACCGTGGTCGTGTTGAACAAGTCCGACCTCGTGTCCGAGCACCGAGCGCCGCCCCCTCACCCTCCCAAGCGCTGACGCGCGCGGGCCCCTCCCCTCTCCCCCGTGGGGAGAGGGGCAAAGAGAGCTCACTGATTCCGAGATGCTCGCGGCGTCCGACATTGCCGAGCGACGCGGGCTCGGAAGCCCCTCTCCCCACGGGGGAGAGGGAGGGGCCCGCCTACGCTAAAGCTACGGCGGGCTTGCCCGCCGAAGCGCAGCGAAGGCGGGAGGGTGAGGGGGCGGCGCGAGCTGTCAGCCCCACAAATTCCGCTCTCCCGCACCAACCAGATTTCACCTGATTTTCGACCGGGCACAGAGTCTGCAACGCGCATAAATCCACCCCCCGCAGATTCCCCGGAGTCCCCTGGCACGCAGCGGCAAATTGTTCCGCTGGAAATTTCCCTTCGCACCGGTAATGGATTGGATTCGCTCCTGAAACGCCTGGAAGTGGAAGTGGCGGAACGGCTCGGCACAGGTTCCGGAATGGCGCCGGTTGTGACGCGGGAACGTCATCGCCTGTGCCTGGAAGAATGCCGCGTTTCGCTGCGCCGCGCGCTGCAGCCAGACGGCAAGCCGGCCGAGCTCCTGGCCGAAGATCTCCGCCTCGCCGCCCGCGCGCTGGGCCGCATCACCGGCCGCGTCGGCGTCGACGATATTCTCGACCTGGTCTTCCGCGAATTCTGCATCGGCAAGTAGGCGCGGCTGTCGGAGCGCGGCGCGAGCCGGGCGCGGAATCGCTGCGGCGACGCAGCCTTAAAAAATCCTGTCACCCGCGGACTCGATCCGCGGGTCTCGCGCCGAAGCACGGGCGCCGCCGCCGTCCAATGCGATCACACGTGGGTCTGACACCGGCGCGCCGTCCGACGCGCGGATCAGGCCCGCGCCGGAGAGGTCTCTAGGTGTGCAGATTGAAAACACGGTCGTACCCTGAAGGGCTTGCACGGCTGCATCACCCCCCACCCTAACCCTCCCCCTCAAGGGGGGAGGGAATTTCACCGCGCGTGATTTAGCGGCGCCGCAGACCTGGAGGCGAGGAAGGTCTGGAGCCGTGAATTGGAGCCGTGGACGAAGTGAGCGCGCTGGAATCCTCTCCCCAAATCTGAAGCCGTAGAAGAGATAAGCACGCTGGAATCCCCTCCCCCCTTGAGGGGGAGGGTTAGGGTGGGGGGTGATGCAGCAATGCGATGCCGCCAACGCTGCACGCGGATCAAGTCTGCGGAAAAACTGTCCGACGGGGTGAGCGCGGCGACACCACCTCACCCTCCCACGCGCTGACGCGCGCGGGCCCCTCCCTCTCCCCGCTTCGCGGCGGAGAGGCGAAGTGCGGTCCCGCCGCTGGCATCGCTCCAGTTCGGCCACCTCTCCAACTCTGTCACCCGCGGGCTTGACCCGCGGGTCTAAAGCAGCGCGCGGCGTCAGATGCGGGGATCAAGCCCGCGCATGACAGGTTTTGCTGTGCCTGGCCGGAAGGAAGTTATGGGCCCGCAGGTCGAGCTTGCTTGTGATCTGCCCGTGACAAGCCTGGAAGGGAGGAAAGTCATCTATACCTAGTAGGGCACGGATTCCGCCGGCTTCCGGATGGATTCCTACAAGATTCCGAAGAGATTCCGGTAGTGCCGGAATGATTCCTGTAGATCTCCGGAAGATTCCGATTTAAACCATTGATATAACGTAATTCATTGATTCCACTTGCAAGATTCCAGCCGGCCACCGGCCGACGCATGGCCTTCCCGTCCCTGGGCAGACTTTCCGGCTGCTGACCTTCGATCCCTGGAAATCGCCGGTTTTGCTTCCCGCGGAAGCAAAACGACCCATTTCCGCCGGACCTATACTTGCCCTGTTCTGGCCTTTACGAGGCCGACTCGGGGGAATATGGTCCCGGCCATGAGTCTGGGCAGCAAATACGACGTAATTGTGATCGGCGGCGGCCACGCCGGCAGCGAGGCGGCGTCCGCTGCCGCGCGGCTGGGCGCCCGCACCCTGCTGCTCACCCAGAAAATCGAGACCGATCGGCGAGATGTCGTGCAACCCGGCGATCGGCGGGCTGGCCAAGGGCCACCTGGTCCGCGAGATCGATGCGCTGGACGGCGTGATGGGTCGCGCCATCGACCGCGCCGGAATCCAGTTCCGCATGCTCAACCGCTCCAAGGGCCCGGCCGTGCGCGGCCCCCGCGCCCAGGCCGACCGCAAGCTCTACCGCCAGGCCATGCAGGCGATCCTGCGCCGACCAGCCGAACCTGACCATCCGCGCCGGCTCGGCCGAGGATCTCGAGATCGACGCCGACGGTCGGGTGGCGGCAGTGATCACCGGCACCGGCGAGCGCCTGCCCTGCGCCGCGGTCGTGCTGACCACCGGCACGTTCCTGCGCGGCCTCATCCATATCGGCAGCGAACAGATCCCGGCCGGCCGCGTCGGCGAGGCGCCCTCGCTCGGCCTCTCCGCCACCCTCGCCCGCTTCGGCTTCGCGCTCGGCCGGCTCAAGACCGGCACCCCGCCCCGGCTCGACGGCCGCACCATCGACTGGGCCGGCCTCGACGCCCAGCCGGGCGACGACCCGCCGCTGCCCTTCTCCTATCTCACCGAGAAAATCACCATCCCGCAGATCGCCTGCGCCATCACCGGTACAACCCAGGCGAGTCACGACCTCATCCGCGCCAACCTGCATCAGGCGCCGATGTACTCGGGCCAGATCGGCTCGACCGGCCCGCGCTACTGCCCCTCGATCGAGGACAAGGTGGTGCGCTTCGGCGCCCGCGACCGGCATCAGATCTTCCTGGAACCGGAAGGGCTCGACGATTCCACCGTCTATCCCAACGGCATTTCCACGTCGCTGCCGCGGGACATCCAGGCACAGCTGCTGGCGCACGATTCCCGGGCTGGAACACGCGCACGATGATCCGGCCGGGCTACGCCATCGAGTACGATTTCGTCGATCCGCGCGCGCTCGCCCCCACGCTGGAGACCCGCGCCGTCGCCGGCCTCTATTTCGCCGGGCAGATCAACGGCACCACCGGCTATGAGGAAGCCGCCGCCCAGGGCCTGATGGCCGGGCTCAACGCCGCCCTGGCTGTCGCCGGCAGCGCGCCGTTCGTGCTCGATCGGGCGGATGCCTATATCGGCGTGCTGATCGACGATCTGGTGACCCTGGGCACGAGCGAGCCCTACCGCATGTTCACCAGCCGCGCCGAATACCGCCTGGTGCTGCGCGCCGACAACGCCGACCAGCGCCTGACCCCCAAGGGGATTGCGCTGGGCTGCGTCGCGGCGGCGCGGACCCGGGCCTACACGGCGAAAGCCGACGCTTTGGCCATCGCGCGCACCCTGGTCCAGGCCCTGCGCCTGAGCCCGAACCAGCTCGCTGCGCGCGGCTTCGCGGTCAACCAGGACGGGGTGGCGCGCTCGGCCTCCGACCTGTTGGCCCTGCCGGAGACCGATATTGCCCGGTTGGCAACACTGTGGCCGGAGCTGGCGGGCCTGCGGGCCGATGTCGCCGAGCAGCTCGAGATCGACGCGCGCTACCGCGGCTATCTGGCCCGCCAGGACGCCGATATCCGGGCCTATCGCCGCGACGAGGCCCTGGAACTGCCGGCGGCGCTCGATTATGCCGGGCTGACGGCGCTGTCGATGGAGGTCCGGACCAAGCTCGCCGCGGTGCGGCCGGCGACGTTGGGGCAGGCGGCGCGCATCTCCGGCGTGACGCCGGCGGCGCTGACCCTGCTGCTCAAATACGTGCGCCGCCGCGCCGCCGCCTGACCCCGTGTCGCCCGAGGATTTTGCCGCGACAACCGGTGTTTCACGTGAAACATTGGAAAAACTCCAGACTTATCAACAGCTTCTGGAGAAATGGCAGAGGACGATAAACCTCGTTGGCCCCACCACCCTAGCCCAAACGTGGAATCGCCACTTCCTTGATTCGGCGCAGCTTTTCCCGTTGCTGCGCGACATCACGCTCGAACGAGTGTCGCGCCACAAGCCGGAAATTCCCCCACAACCTATTGATCCGACTTCGAATATTCCCAGGAATCCGTTCCGCAAAAAAACACCCCATACCCTGTCGCACATCTCGACCTCGGCAGCGGCGCCGGCTTCCCGGGTTTGGTGCTGGCGATCATGGCCGCCGGCGAAAACCTGCCCGTCGTGACGCATCTCGTCGAGTCCGACACCCGCAAATGCGCCTTCCTGATCGAGGTCGCGCGCGCGGCAAATGTGGCCGAGTCGCTACGCATCCATCCCGTGCGCGCCGAAACGCTCGCGCGCGGCGCAAAAATCAAAGCCGATATCGTCACCGCGCGCGCGTTGGCGCCGCTCGGCGAACTTCTTGAGCTGGCTGCACCTTTCCTGAAACCAGGCGGCGAATGTCTCTTCCTCAAGGGCGAGCATGTCGCGGATGAGTTGACCGCCGCGTCGCGAGCGTGGAAGATTCGCACCGATCGCATCGAGAGCCGGTCGGGCGCCGGCGGCGTCATCCTTCGTGTGCGGGAATTTACGCGTGCTTGATCAGCCCGTTTCAGGTTTGCCAGCGCCGACGCGGATCCTCTCGATCGCCAATCAAAAGGGCGGTGTGGGCAAGACCACGACCGCCATCAACCTCGCGACCGCCCTCGCCGCCGTCGGCAAGCGCGTGGTGCTGATCGACCTCGACCCGCAAGGCAACGCCTCGACCGGGCTGGGCATCGCCCACGAGGACCGCCGCATCGGCGCCTACGACGTGCTGATCGGCGCCTCGACCATCGCCGAAGCGCTGATGCCGACCCTCGTCCCGAATTTGTCGATCGTGCCCGCGACCGTCGACCTGCTCGGCGCCGAGATCGAGCTCGTCGATCTGGACCGCCGCGAATTCCGCCTCGCCGACGCCTTCAACGCCACCCATCTCGGCGCCGATTACGTGCTGATCGACTGCCCGCCGGCTTTGGGATTTCTGACGCTCAACGCCCTCACCGCCTCCGACGCGCTGCTCGTGCCGCTGCAATGCGAGTTCTTCGCCCTCGAAGGACTTTCGCATCTGATGCGCACCGTCGATCGTGTGCGCGAACGCTTCAACCCCCGCTTGCAGATCCACGGTGTCGTTCTCACGATGGTCGATCGCCGCAACAACCTCTCCGACCAGGTCGCCGCCGACGTGCGCAACTTTTTCGGCGAAAAAGTCTATGACACGGTGATCCCGCGCAACGTGCGCATCTCCGAGGCACCCAGCCACGGCAAGCCCGTGCTGCTCTACGACGTGCGCTGCGCCGGCGCGCAGGCCTACATCCTGCTTGCGAGCGAACTCCTGCGCCGCGAAAGCGGCCGCGCCCCGGCGACCGGAGCCGCGGCATGAGTGCCGCCGACGCGCCCAGACGCCAGCTCGGCCGCGGACTCTCCGCGCTTCTTGGTGATACGAGTACGGAAGCCGCGACCGGGGCCGCCGCAGCGGCGCAACGCGGCGTCAAGCTGGTGCCCGTCGGCCAGATCCACGCCGGAAGATCGCAGCCGCGCCGGCATTTTGATGAAGCTGAAATGGCCGAGCTGATCGCGTCCGTGCGCGCGCAAGGCCTGCTGCAGCCCGTGCTGCTGCGCCGCGACCCCGCCGATCCCGCACGCTTCGAGCTGGTCGCCGGCGAGCGCCGCTGGCGCGCGGCGCAGGCGGCACAGCTCCACGAGATTCCGGCGCTCGTCAAAGACCTCAGCGACCGCGAGGCGCTAGAGGCAGCGCTCGTTGAAAATCTCCAGCGTCAGGATCTGAGCGCGCTCGAAGAAGCCGGCGCCTATCAGCGCCTGGTCGACGATTTCGGCCACACGCAGGAGAAAGTGGCGGATGCGCTGGGCAAGAGCCGCAGCCACGTCGCCAACACCATCCGCCTGCTCGAGCTTCCCGAAGCGGTGAAAGCCTGGCTCGAGGAGGGCAAGCTCACGCCCGGCCACGCGCGGCTTCTGATCGGAACGGAAGAGCCTGTGGCGCTGGCGCAGCGCATCATCAATCTCGGCCTCACCGTGCGTCAGGCCGAGAAGCTGGTCGCCGAGGCGCGCGGCAAGACGAAAAAGAAAAAGCTGCAACCCAAGCGCGCCAACGGCAAGGATGCCGACACGCGCTCGCTCGAGCGCCAGCTCACCGAATCGCTGGGCTTGCGCGTGACGCTGCAGCACAAGCCGGGCGGCCAGAAGGGCAGCCTGACGATCGAGTACGAATCGCTCGATCAGCTCGACAACGTGCTGGCGATTTTACAGAAGTAAAATTAGAGATCGCGCGCGAAGGACGGCCGCTTGCCGTTCTGCGTCGTGTCGTCGCTGCGTTTCGCGGCGCGCGTGGGCTCGGGCGCGAACAGCGAATTGATCGTGGAATCATGCAGCGCCACGAGGGCCGCGAGCGTCGTGGGCGAGAGCGGCTTCGCGTTCAGCATCGCCTTGATCGCCGCGCGCGTCGATTGGGCACCCGGCATTGGCGTCGCCGTGGAAGGTGCGTCGCTCAGGATCTGATCGAGGGCCGCCGACAATGCCGGCGCCGGCATCTTGTCCGGCAGCGCGGCCGCACCGAACCCACGCCACACCGGCATCGTCGGCTCGGGTGACGACGCGATCTCCGCCAGCTTGTCGAGCGACGCGGTGACGCTCGGCGCTTCAACCGGAACGGGTGCCGCCGGCGCGAAGGCGGCGACCTTGGCCGCGATCTTGTCGCTGATGCGGCCATGGATCTCGGCCACACTCAGCGCGCGGCCATCCTCGCGCGCATAGAAGACGGCGCGGTTGGCGTCCGCCGCGGCCGGCAGCACGCTCGCCGCACTGGTCTCGGGCGCCTGCTCGAGCGCCGTCAGGAACTTGACCGCCCCGCTCGGCCCCAGGAAGTGTGCCAGATAGAGATCGCCGGCGAGCGGCTCGCGGCCCAGCTCCTGGCGCAGCTTGGCTCCATTGGCCTGCGCGTATTCGGCGGCCATCGCGGCCGAGAGGGCGGGATCGTTGCGGAGCGCGAGGATCTGCTGGCGCGATCTCCTCGCCGCTGACCCGGAAGCGCTCGCCGCGGCCGATCTGCGACGAGAGATCGCCGAGCCCGTATTTGGAGCCATGGTCGCGCACCATCTGCAGCCAGGTGCGGTCGGTGAACTGGTAAAGCCCGGCGGCCGAACTCGTGCTGGCGCGCGCTTCCGGCCGGAACCCGCTCTCCTGCGAGGCCTGCGCCATGAGGTAGGAAAAATCGACGCCCGTGCGCGCACTCGCCTGGCGAATGGCCGAGGTCACCTCGGGTGCGGGCGCACCGGCAGGGCGGACAGGGGCAGGCATGAACGGGCCGACAGCTCCGGGCGGGATCAGGGACGCTGGAGCTTGGCGCGGGTTTGGTTAAGGGATGGTGAAGGGGCGGGGGCCTCGTAGCTTAGGCGGGTAGATCCACCACCGTTGCCGTGTCCGACATTATTCCCTAATATGTCCGACACAGGATACCGGATCCGCCTATGAAGACCGTCGCCCGCCAGCCCAGGAACCCCAGCAAGCCGCCGCGCCGCACGGCGCGCGCGTCCGGGGCCGACCGGCTTCTGGTCCTCAAGATCGGCGCCGCGCGACGCCGCGCCCGAGACAAGAAGCTGCTCGGCAGCCCCAGCCAGAAGGTGAGTGCCCGCGTCTCGGCGAAGCTGCTCAAGGCGGCGATGAAACGCAGCGGCATCAAGGAAGTGTCGGCGGTGATCGAGACCGGCCTCGCCCTGATGGCCGAGTCCGACGATTTCGGCGAGTGGCTGGTGCTGCAGGCCGGGAAGCTGCCGGCGGATTTCGAGCTTGTCCGCTGAACTCGCGGCCCAGCTCCGGCGCAACAATCCCGATCGCTGGCGCACACCGCTCGCCCGCCGCGCCGACCTGCACCTGCCCTTCGATCCGGACTCAGTGGCGCGCGGCGCCCCGATCATGCTCGACGCGACAGCCTATATTGATGCCTTGAAGGGCCAGCTTCCAGCACCAATCCAGCAGCTCTTGGTCCGCACCCGCGTGCACCACAGCGCGGCCGCGCGCGCCGAGCTGGCGACCAGCCTGGCGATGCTCGATCCGGCCGACCGGCGCTCGGCCGCCACGCGCCGCCCGATCGAAGCGACGATCAAGCGCATGCCGTCCGCCTCTGTCGCCGCCCCGTCGGCGTCGGCCTGGACGGAGGCGGCCCTGCTCTCCGGCATCCTGGCCCGGCTCAACGCGCTCACCGGCGACCAGCGCAAGCGCCTACTCAACGACGCACTCATCCTGATGACCGCACGCGAGCACGGCGCCACGCTCGTGAGCCGCAACATCGCCGACATGGATTTCCTCACCCAGATGCGGCCGGATGCGAAAATATTATTGTATCGCGTATGAAAGACGGCGTGTTGGTTTGCCGAACAATCATTCGGTGCAAAGGCGCCGCTAACGCGCGGCGGCCAACTCTAACAAGCACCGCTGCGCGATCAACTCCGCCGGCTGGCCGGTCGATTTGCAGCGCAACTCCGCCTCCAGCAGCCGGTCCAGTGCCGCGCCCAGTTTCGGCAGCGTCCAGCGCTTGAGCTGGGCGCGGAAGCGGGCTTCTTCTTTCCAGAAGACCGGCGGGCGCAGCGCCATCATCGCAGATTTCTCGTCGCGGCCTTGTGCCATCAGGCCGGCGCACAGATGCAGACGCAGGAAGTGGCGTTGCGCGGCGCGCAGCGTGGCGATCGCGGCCACGCCCTCGGCTTCGAGGCGCGCATAGGCGCGCTCGAACGCCGCGAGATCGCCGCCGGCGACGGCGAGGGTGACGTCGTCGAGGCCGATCTCGGCGCTGTCGCCGACCATCGCCTGCGCGTCCTCGAGCGTCACCTCGTTGCCGCGGCCGACATAGAGAGCGAGCTTCTCTAATTCGCCCCGCGTCACGAGCCGATCGCCGCCCAGCCGTGCCGCGAGCCAGGCGATGGCGTCGGCGCTGGCGGTGACGCCCGCCTTGGTCAGCGTCTCGCGCACGATGTTGGGGAGGTCGCGCCCCTCGTCGCGATAGCAGGCGATGGCGGCGGCGTTGGCTTGCGCTTCGAACAGCTTGCGTAACGCGCTGCGCCCGTCGAGCTCGCCCGCCTCGACCACGATCAGCGCGTCGCCCACCGGGTGCTTGAGGAATTGCGCGAACGCCGGCGCCGCCTCGTTGCCGGCGGGGCGCACGCGCACCACGCGCCGCCCGCCGGTCATCGCCAGCGCCGCGGCTTCGTCGGCAAGCCGCGCCGGGTCGTCGCTCAGCGCATCGCCGCTGAACTCGGCCACGCGGAACGGGTCGTGCAGATCGGCGACGATCTGCTTGGCCAACCCCTCGCCGCGCTCCTTCACCAACCCGCCATCGGGGCCGTAGAGCAGGATGGCGCGCACCGCCGGGTCGGGCTTGCGCAGGAATCCCGCCAAGGAGCGCGCGTCGATTTTCATGGCACGGCCTCGGCGGCGCTGGGTGCCGCGCCGTTGTTCTCGGCGATCTCGCGGATCAGCTTCGAATAGATCGCGGCGGCGAAATCGGGATAGTCGCGCGCCACCACGACGAACGCGCCCGGCCCGCCGATGACTTCATTGCGGAAATGATCGACCAGCATGTCGGCGCGCCCCGCCGTACCCGATCCTTCCTTCACGATCACCAGCGCGTTGATGCTGATGCCGTTGGCCACCGCCGTGTCGCGCGCCAGCATCGCGGGCACGTGGCTGCGATTATCCGGCCCGTCGCCCGAGACATCGATGATCGCGCGCTCCGCCGGGAAGGGGCTCGCCTTGATGAGGGCCGCCGAATGCACGATGCCGTCGCCGATGGCGTTGTAGCTCTGCGGCGTGCGCGGCGCGTCCAGGATCTCGCCGGCGAAGAGCTCGGCGCTCTGCAGTGCTGTCGATGCGCCGCCAGTCGATCACGGTGCGCGCGCCCCCCGGCGTGCCCCACTCGACGAACGCCACGGCAATGGCGCCGCGCCGCCCGGATGTGATCGCGCGCACCAGCCGCTCGTCGCTGATCGCATCGGCATAGCCCTCGCGCTGGAAGCGGAACTCTTCCGGGTCGATGCTGCCGGAAGCGTCGACCATCAGAACCAGGAGGAGGTCGACGGGTTGCGCGCGCGCGGGTGCGATCGTCGCGGCAAGCAATAGGAAGGCAACAAACAACACGCGCATCAGGATTCCCTCCCCCCTTGAGGGGGAGGGCTAGGGTGGGGGGTAGCCCCAGGCACGGTCAACAACGTTTCGCGGATCACCATCAACACACTGTCCGTATTCGACAACACGTCGTTGTTCCAGAACCGCAAGACCTGATAGCCGCGCGCTTCCAGCCATGCGGAACGCGCGGCGTCATAGTCCAACGCTTCGGTGTGCTGGCCGCCGTCGACCTCAATCACGACCTTCGACGCAAGGCAGGCAAAGTCGACGATATAAGGGCCGATCGGGACCTGGCGGCGGAAGCGATGGCCATCGAGTTGATCCTGACGCAACGTGACCACAGCCGACGCTCGGCGTCGGTGAGGTCTTTGCGTAAGCGGCGGGCGTTTTCGTTCGCCAATGTTTGACAGCGTGCCTGTGGCACCCCCCACCCTAGCCCTCCCCCTCAAGGGGGGAGGGGAGCGCACCGCGCGTGAGTTCACCGCGGCCCCTACACCTGCGCTCACACCACGATATTCACAATGCGGTTCGGCACCACGATCACTTTGCGCGGCGGCTTGCCGGCCATCGCGGTTTGCACATTGGCGTTGGCGAGGGCGGCGGGCTTCACCGTCTCTTCGGCGGCGTTGCGCGGCAGCGTGATTGTGGCGCGCAGCTTGCCGTTGACTTGCACCGCGATGGTGACGCTGTCATCGACCGTCAGCGAGTTATCCGCCTTCGGCCATTTTTCGTCGCACAGCATCGTCTTGTGGCCGAGCGTGACCCACAGCTCTTCGGCCAGATGCGGCGTCAGCGGTCCCATCAGCTTCACCAGCGCGTCCACGCCTTCGCGCAACACCCAGGCTTCGCCGGAATCCTTGGCGTCGAGCTCTTCCAGCGCGTTGGTGAGCGTGCGGATCTGCGCCACCGCGACGTTGAAGCGGAAATGATCCAGGCTCTCCGACACCGCCTTGATCGTCTTGTGCACGAGACTGCGCGCACCCACTGCGTCAGCAGAAATCGACGCCGGGAACGGCGCGCCGGATTTCGGCAGTTTCGCAACATTCTCCGCGACCAGCCGCCACACGCGGTTGAGATAGCGCCACGCCCCTTCGACGCCCGCTTCCGACCATTCGAGATCGCGCTCGGGCGGCGAATCCGACAGCATGAACAGCCGCGCCGTGTCCGCGCCATACGTGTCGATGATCGTCGCCGGCGGCACGACGTTCTTTTTCGATTTCGACATCACCTCGCGCCGGCCGACCGTCACCGGAATATTGGTCGCGATCTCGAGGACGCGTGCCGTCCTCGAGCTTCTTCACTTCTTCCGGGAAGAGCCACTTGCCCGAATCGCTCTTGTAGGATTCGTGGCAGACCATGCCTTGCGTGAACAAGGCCGCGAACGGCTCGTCGACCTTCACATGCCCGGTCTTCTTCATCGCGCGCATGAAGAAGCGCGAATAGAGCAGATGCAGGATCGCGTGCTCGACGCCGCCGATATACTGGTCCACCGCCAGCCAGTAATCGACCGCGTCATGCTCCACCGGCGCCTCGGCGCGCGGGCTGCAATAGCGCGCGAAATACCACGAGGAATCGACGAACGTGTCGCACGTGTCGGTCTCGCGGCGCGCCTCGGCACCGCATGTCGGGCATTTGACGTGCTTCCACGTCGGATGATGGTCGAGCGGATTGCCCGGCTTGTCGAAGCTGACATCGTCGGGCAGCTGCACCGGCAGTGCGCTGTCGGGCACGGGTACGGCGCCGCAAGCCTCGCAATGGATGATCGGGATCGGGCAGCCCCAATATCGCTGTCGAGAAACCAACCAGTCTCGCAGGCGATAGACGATGGTCGGCTTGCCCTGCCCCATCTGCTCCAGCCGCTTGCCGACTTCGGCCTTGGCCGCTTCGACATCCATGCCGTCGAGGAACGCCGAATTGGCGATCACGCCGTCGTCGCTGTACGCCGTCTGCCCGACCTTGAATTCGGCCGGATTGGCGTCGCGCGGAATCACCACCGGCCGGATCGGCAGCGCGTATTTGCGCGCGAAATCGAGATCGCGCTGGTCATGCGCCGGGCAGCCGAAAATGACGCCGGTGCCGTATTCCATCAGCACGAAATTGGCGACGAAGATCGGCAGCTCGCGCGCCCGGATGAACGGGTGCAGCGCCTTGAGCCCCGTGTCGTAGCCCTTCTTCTCCTGCGCCTCGATCGCGGCTTCCGACGTGCCGGCGTGGCGGCACTCGGCGATGAAGGCGGCGAGCTTCTCGTCGCTCTTCGCCAGCTCCTCGGCCAGCGGATGATCAGGCGAGACGGCGCAGAACGACGCGCCGAAAATCGTATCGGGCCGCGTCGTGAACACGGCTAAGCGCTTGTTCTTGCCCTTGATCTCGAACTGGATCTCGGCGCCGGATGAACGGCCTATCCAGTTCTCCTGCATCAGCCGCACTTTCTCGGGCCATTTGTCGAGCGTCTTGAGCGCATCCTGCAGCTCGTCGGCGTAGTCGGTGATCTTGAAGAACCACTGCGCCAGCTTCTTCTTCTCGACCGGTGCGCCCGAGCGCCAGCCCTTGCCATCGATCACCTGCTCGTTGGCGAGCACCGTGTGGTCGACCGGATCCCAATTGACGAACGCTTCCTTGCGATGGACGAGGCCGGCCGCGAAGAAATCCAGGAACAGCTTCTGCTGATGGCGGTAATAGCCGGGATGGCAGGTCGCGATCTCGCGGCTCCAATCCAGCGACAGCCCCATGCGCTTGAGCTCGGCGCGCATGGTCGCGATGTTGTCGTAGGTCCATTTCGCCGGATGGATCTTGGAATCGCGCGCCGCGTTCTCGGCCGGCAAGCCGAACGCATCCCAGCCCATCGGGTGCAGCACGTTGAAGCCCAGCGCGCGGCGATGGCGCGCCACCACGTCGCCCAGCGTGTAGTTGCGCACATGCCCCATGTGGATGCGCCCCGACGGATAGGGGAACATCTCCAGCACGTAGTATTTGGGCCGCGCCTTATCGACGCGCGCGGTGAAGGCGCCCTTCGCCTCCCACGCGTGCTGCCACTTCGACTCGGTTTCCTTGAAATTGTAGCGGGTTGTCACGTTCGGCCGACCTCGGATGCGCAAAATTGCGCGGCTAGGATTACGGGATTACCCCGTCCCTGCCAATGACGAAAACGGTGGATCTAGGCCGCGCCGGCGGCGTCGAGCGCCGCCTCGACTTGGGCGACGACGCCGGCCCAATCGCCGGCGCTCTTCTGCCGGAACAGCCGCATGCCGGGGTAATACGGGCTGTGGTCGCGCCCCATCAGCCAGCGCCAATCGGGCACGTTCTGCAGCATCACCCAGGCGGGCTTGCCCAGCGCCCCTGTCAGATGCGCCACCACCGTGTCGGCTGAGATCACCAGGTCGAGCTGGCTAATCGCCGCCGCGGTCTCGGCGAAATCCGTGAGCTCCGGTGCAAGATCGATGATGCGCCCCGCCGGCAGGCGCTCGAGCGCCGCGGCCGCGGCACCGACCTGCAGGCTGAAGAACTGCGCATCCTCGCGCGCCGTCAGCCGCGCCAAGGCTTCGAGCGGCACGCTCTTGAGGGCGGCGTATTTCTGGTCGGGGTTGCCGGCCCAGACGAGGCCGATGCGCCTGGTCTTGGTCTCGGCCAGCCGCGCGGCCCAGCGCGCCTTGGCATCCGCCGGCGGCTGAAGATACGGTATCGCGGCCGGGATCGTGGCGAGTGTCGTGCCGAACGCATGCGGCAGGCTCAGCAGCGGCACGTGCAGATCGAATTTCGGCAATGCGCTGCCCGTGGCGATCACGCGTTCAATTCCAGCGACACTTTCCAGCAGCCGCGTCAGCTTTTCCGGGCATTCGAGCACAACGCGCCCGCCGCGCTGCGCCACCAGCGGCGCATAGCGCACGAACTGGATCGTGTCGCCGAACCCCTGCTCCGCATGCAAAAGGATGGTGCGGCCCGCGAGCGCCTCGCCGCGCCATTGCGGCGGCGTGAAGTTGCGCCGCTTTGACGGGAACTCCCGCACCTGCCAGCGCCATTCATATTCGGCCCAGCCCTCAACGAACTGCCCGAGCAGCAGCAGCACATGAGCAAGGTTCCAGTGCACCAGCGGCTGGTTCGGCCGCAAGGCCGCGGCGCGCTGGCAGGCCGCGAGCGCGTCGCCGAGCTTGCCGGCGCCGCGTAGGGCCAGGCCCAGGCCGCTCCAGGTTTCGGCATGCTCGGGCGCCACGGCCAGCGCTTCGTGATAGAGCCGGATGGCCTCGTCGAACTCGCCGCAATCGCTGAGCGCGTTGGCAAGGTTGGCGCGTCCACCCAGCAGATCGGGCTGCACGCGCAGCGCTTCGCGGCAGGCGGCGACCGCCTCCTGCCAGCGTCCTTGCGCGCGCAGCGTCACGCCAAGATTGCCCCAGGCTTTCGCGAAGCGCGGCTGCAATCCCACGGCCTGGCGATAGGCGGTCACCGCCAAGTCGAGTTGGCCGACCTGCTCGTAGGCGCGGCCGAGATTGTAAAGCGGCTCCGGCGTGCCCGGCGCCAGCGCCGCGGCGTGGCGATAGGCGGCGATCGCCTCGCTCACGCGGCCCATCGCGGCAAGCACGATGCCGAGATTGGTGCGAAACGATCCTTCGCGCGGCCGAAGCGCGATCGATTTCTCGATGAGAGGCAAGGCGACGCTCAGATCGCCGCCTTGGAAGCGCAGCATGCCGAGATAATGGAGGCTGTCGGCGTGCGCGGGCTCGTGGGCGAGGATCTGCTGATAGAGGGCACGCGCCGCTGGCAGCTCACCCTTCTGGTGATGCGCCACCGCGCGCGTGAACAGCGCGTCGATGTCGCCGCCGTGGACGCTCACGCGGCGCCGGCGAAACCAGCGGTCAGCGCGCTCACGGCCGTGCGGTGTCGATGCGCAGCTGGCGCGCGCGGGTCAGGATCGCGTTTTCCAGTTCGATGGCGGTGCGCGAATTCGACTGCGGCATCGGCCCAGGCCCCACCGGGCTCGCGGCGCTGGCGGAACACCGCGGCTTTGACGCCGTCGGCGCGCAGCTGCCGGCCCAGGATGTAGATGTTGAGCTTGAAGCGCTCGTTGGGCGTCTCGGGCGGCGCGTACCAGTCGGTGATGATGACGCCGCCGAACGGATCGGCCGAGGACAACGGCATGAACGAGATCGAGTTGAGCGAGGCGCGCCACAGATACGTGTTCACACCCAGCCCGGCCTGCCCGGTGCCGTCGTCGGGATTCGAATTGCGGCCGAACAGGTTGAAACCGTCAGAGCCGAACAAGCCCTCCGACTTCTTGTTGCTGCCCGCCGGATCGTTCTGCTGTCCCGGCTTGCGATCTGGGTAGTTGTATTCGGTCTGGGCGCCCGAACAACCTGCAAGGACGACAAGGACGGATGCCGCCATCAACGGCAGGGTCCAGCTTTTGCGTGCGCGCGAGCAGTTCATCTCTTCGGTCCACGGATCAGGAAACGGGTGCCGGATAATACTCAATCACGGGAAGTTTCCACAGAGATTTGCCGCAACCTGCTACTTAAGTCCGCGTGCCGCCCACTCCATCGACTAGTTCGGGGTCCGCCGCCCAACCCTCCATCGAAGTGGTTCAGGGCGCGTATGCGGCCGAGATCGACCGTTTTGTCGCTTCCGTGTCCGGTCCGGTGCTCCAGATCGGGTCGCGCAGCTCGGTCCTGGAGACAAAGGCCCGAAACTGGAGAAATTTATTTCATAACAAGGACTTCGTTGGGCTCGACCTGCTCGCGGGCGAAAACGTGGATGCCGTCGCTGATATCGCGGGCGATCTGGCGGCGCTGCAGGCGGCCGTGCAGCGCCCGCAATTCGCGACCATTCTTTGCCCTCATGTGCTGGAGCATGTTGCCCAGCCCTGGGTCGCCGCCGCGAACATCGTATCCCTGCTGGCGCCGGGCGGAACCCTGCTGGTGCAGGTTCCATGGGTGCAGGCCTACCACCCGTTTCCGGAGGATTACTGGCGCTTTTCCTTCGCCGGTATTCGGGCGTTGTTTGCCGGGCTGGAGATCATCGACCAGTTTTATTGCGGCGCGGGCAGCGATGTCGTCTATCGCGTGCTTCATCATGGGCAGCCGGCCCGCGATCCCGATGCGCTGGTGGTCGAGTCGCAACTCTTCCAAATTCTGCTAAGCGCCGAGGCCAACCGCAGTTTTCTGGCGAATCTGCCCCAGCCGCGTCTCGCCCTGTCTAGGGGCTACCTGCCGGTGACCATGGTTAATGCCATCGCCCGCAAACCCGCATAAAACCGGGCGCCATCCCTTAACTTTGTAATTTTATTTCAAGGTTGGCACCACAAGAGCCTGTGGCGCCAATACCACACTGCGCGGTTTTCGACACAAAACCCGTGCGCTTCGCTTGATTGTTGAATCTCAATCGGGAAAATCGAATTTGCCTAACGCATTAGGCAGGTCTGGCCGCGAGGCTGGCGTAAAACAACGGAGAGGTAACGGATGAAGAAGCAACTATTAGGGACGACGGCGCTGGTTGCGGCCAGCATGCTCGCCTGGTCCGGCGATGCATCTGCACAGAAAGTGCAGCCCGTCCAGGTATCCATCGGCGGTTACTTTGGCCAGTGGCTCGGCTATGTCGACCAGGACGGCCGCGGTGGTGCCAGCACCACGGGCGACCCGGCGAAGTTCGACACCCGCTACGACCAGGAAATCCACTTCAACGGCCGCACGACGCTGGACAACGGCATCACGGTCGGCTTCCGCGTCGAGCTCGAGGGTGCTACCTCGGGCGACCAGATCGATGAGACCTACGCTTTCGTTGAGAGCCGTTTCGGTCGCCTCGAAGTGGGTTCGCTGAACTCGGTCAACTACAAGATGCACTACACGGCCCCGGACGTTTTCACCCGCGGGTTCGTGCAGGAAGGCCAGGTGTTCGACTGGCTCGTGCAGACGACCGGTTCGCCGGTGTCGGACTCGATGTTCGGCAACACCGTGTCGCGCATGTGGGACAACGACTCCGAGAAGATCAACTACTACACGCCGCGTATTGCAGGCTTCCAGGTCGGCTTCAGCTATACGCCAGAAGCTCGCCAGGACAGCAACGCGGTCATCCAGCAGTCGGTTGGCTATCAGTCGGGCTGGTCCGCCGCCGGCAACTTCGTGCGCACCTTCGGGGCGTTCGATATCGCAGCGTCCTTGGGCTACCAGACCTGGAGCGTGCCGGATGGCAACTCCGCGCCGGATCCGAAGCAGTACAATGCCGGCTTGGTTGTCGGCTTTGCGGGCTTCAAGCTCGGCGGCAGCTACGGCAAGATGGAAGACGCCCGCCAGGCCACCAGCGGCACGAACGCTGCGGCAGCGACAGGTCCTGGCATCACGAACAACGAAGGTCAAGCCTGGAACGTTGGCGGGTCCTACACGTTCGGGCCGGCTTCGGTCAGCTTGACGTACATGAGCACCAAGAACGACGACTCGTTCGCTGGTTCGACCACGGCTCAGGGTGACGACAAGTTCACCGTGGTGTCGCTGGCCGGTAAGTACCTGATCGGCCCGGGTGTCAGCATCGAAGCGGCGTTGTTCACGTCGAAGCAGCGCGGAAACAACCCGACGACTGACTTGGACGACAACAAGGCGACGGGCTTCATCACTGGCATGCTGCTGGTGTTCTAAGAGCCGATCGTCTCGATCGACTTGGGGGCGGCTCGCAAGAGCCGCCCCTTTTTCTTTGCGCGGATGCCGGCGTCGCAACGCCGTCAGCGCGCGCACCAATCGCGCCACATCGTCCGGTACGCCGTCTCCATCGCGCGCGCGAAACCCGCGCCGTCGAGCAATGGCGAACTCAGCAGCGCCGCACGCAGATCGTGCCGGTACGCGGCACGCCGCGCCCGATCCCGCGCCAGCGCGATCGCCGTGGTGGCGTATGCGTCGGTCGTGTCCGCCAGCAATTCCGGCGCACCGACATGGGTCAGAATGCTGACCCCGACCCGCCCCGAATGCCGCGTTCCGGCCAGCGCCACCACCGGCACACCCATCCACAGCGCCTCCAGCGTCGTCGTGGTGCCGTTGTAGGGAAACGGGTCCAGTGCGATATCGATGGCGTCATAGGCGTCGAGATGCCCGCCGATCGCCTCGATCCACGACCGGCATTTGACGCGCGCGCGATCGATGCCGTGCGCCTCGAACAGCGCGTGCACGCGCTCGACCACGCGCCGTCGCCCCAACCAGTAGGATTTGAGCACGAGTTCGGAGCCGGGCACCGCATCGAGGATGCGCGCCCACAGCGCCGCCACAGCCGGCGTCAGCTTGGCGACGTTGTTGAAGGAACCGAAGACGATCGGATCGCCCGCCGCGCGCTCGCGCAAATTGGGCTCCGGCGAATCGATCGGCGGTCCCCAGCACAGAAACGGCCCTGGCAGCCGCACCAAACTCTCGCTGAATTGCGCATCGGCCGTGCCCGGCGGATCGGCGCTGGCATCGGTGATGCGGTAGTCGATCGCCGGCAGGCCGGTGGTGCCGGGATAACCCAGCCAGCTCACCTGCAGGGGCGCCGGCTTCATTGCGAACACCGGCAGCCGGTTGTCGGAGAGATGACCTTGCAGATCGACCAGGATATCAATACCGTCGGCGCGGATGCGCTGCGCCAATTCATCGTGATCGAATTCGCGCGACGCGCACCAATGATCGACATAGCCCTGCAGCGTTTCCGTCATGGCATCGGGCTTTTTGACGTCGGCATAGGCGAACACTTCGATCGCGTTGCGGTCATGCGCCGCGAGCAGCGGCAGCAGAAAGAACGCGCAGGAATGCGTGCGGAATTCCGGCGACACATAGCCCACGCGCAAGCGCCGCTCCGGATCGCGATTGTTGGCGAGAACGCCGCGCCTTGTGCGCAGCGGATCGGCGATCAGCCGGTTCCAGGCGCGCGCCTGCTCCAGGATCGTCTCGCCCGACATCGCCGGATCGTAATGATGCGTGAACAGCAGCGCGCTGCGCGCCTCGCTGTGCTTGGGGTCGAGTGCGACCGTGCGGCGCAACGCGTCGCGCGTATCGTCGAACGCGCCCTCGCCCTGATAGATGGTGGCGAGGTTGAAATGCGCACCCGCCAGGTTCGGCGCCACGGATAGCGCACGCTTCATCATTTGCTCGGCCTCGCCGGAGCGTCCGCTCTCATGCAGCGCCAGACCGAGATTGCTCAGCGCTTCCGCGAATTGCGGGTCGGCCTGCGTCGCGGCGCGAAACGCGCTCAACGCGCCGGCCAGATCGCCGCTCATCCGCCGGATCGTGCCCAGCGCGTTGTGCGAGACCGCCAGTGTTGCATCGAGCGAGACGGCGCGCTCCAGACATTCGGCGGCGCGCGCCAGATCGCCGCGCGCGCGATGTGTCATGCCGAGATTGTGCCAGGCCTGCGTATGGCCGGGGTCCGCGCTGACGGCACGCTCCAGCGCCTCGCGCGCGTCTTCAATCTGGCCCTTAAGACGCAGGGCGGCGCCCAGATCGCTGTAAATGCGTGGCCGTGCGGGTTCGGCGGCGACGGCGCGCCGCAGCCGCTCGAGGGCAGCATCCACATCGCCGCCCTGAAACGCGGCGAGGCCGGAATAGTGCCAAGCGTCGGCATGATCGGGTGCGAGCTGCAACACCTCGTCGTATGCGGCGCGCGCTTCGCCAAAGCGCCCGGCGCGATGATGGGCGAACGCAGCCTGCATCTTCTCGGCAACACTCATGGCGCGCCCAAATCCTGTGCGGTGTCGAAACTCGCCGCCACCTGTGCGATGACGTCTCGCCACTCGCCGCGCGCGGCTTGCCGGAACAGCCGCAGCGACGGGTACCAGGGAGAATCCGCGCGCGCGTTGAACCAGTACCAATGCATACCCTTGCCGTACGGTAGCAGCGCCCAGGCCGGAATCCCCAGCGCCCCCGCCACATGGACGGCGGTGTTGGAAACGGAAATGACATGGTCGAGCGCCGCCACCTGCGCCGCGAAGGCGTCCATATCCTGCATCTGGTCGATCGCATCGTCGTGATGAATTTTGACGCCGAGCTCGCGTTCGACCGCTGCGCGCTCCGCACCCGTGTCGCCATATTGCAGGTCGATAAAGACGGCGCGCCGGCCGCGCAGGATCGGCGCCCAATCCAGCAGGCGCGTTGATTTTGCCCCACCCAGCCTGGGTCGTTGGCTGCGCCAGGAAAGCCCGATCAGCTTGCCCGCGCCGAGCTGCGCATAGCGCGCGCGGATCGCCGCGACCTGTGCCGCATCCGCTTTCAGATAGGGCGACGGCGCGCACGCGAAACTCGCAAAATTCGGACGTAGATGCGCACCAAGACTGGCGATCCGGATCTCGTAGTCGAACAACTTCGGAATGGCCGGCGGGTCCTGCTGCGCACAGACCGCGATACCCGCGAAGGACCGTTCGAACAACGGCATCAGACGCCGCTCGCATTCGACGATGATCGTGCCGCCGCGCGACACCAGTTCGGGAATCATACTGGCATACAAGATCTGGTCGCCGACCGCCTGTTCGGCCGAAACCAGAAGGCGGCGGCCTTGCAGGGATTCGCCGTTCCAGTCGCGGCCGGAAAAGCGCCGCGGCGTCGAATCCTCCGCGCGGTCGCGCCAATCCCATTCGCGCCAGCCTTCCGCGAAGAACCCGCGCGCCAGCAGGCACAGGCCGAGATTGAGGTGCGTCTCGGGATGGTCGGCGTCCAGCGTCAGGGCGCGGCGATAAAACTTCTCGGCGGCGTCATTGTCACCCTGGCGGTTGAGCGCGCGCCCGAAGCTGTAATGCACGCCGGCCACGTTGGGCGCCAGCGCGATCGCCTGTTCGTACAAGGGCCGCGCCTCGGCGAAACGATCCTGTTCGTCGAGCAGATTGGCGAGATTGAGCCGCGCCGGCCAGAAGGATGGATTGAACCCGTACGCACGCCGGTACCAGCTCTCTGCCTCCGCCGTGCGGCCGAGCTTCGCCAGGACGATCGCGAGGTTGAAGGCGGCGTCGGCGAAGCGTGGATTGAGTTTGAGGGCGCGCTCCAGGGACGCCACGGCCTCCGTGTCGCGCCCCAGCGCCGTCAGCACATTGCCGAGATTGGAGTGGAAATCGGCGACATTGCCGCGCAACGCGATGGCCTGACCGATCAGCGTCGCAGCCTGCGCGAAATCCTGCCGCGCCGCGAGGACAAGCCCCAGATTGTGCAGGATCGCTGCGTTGAACCGGTCGCTCGCCAGGGCGCGGCGATAATGCGCCTCCGCCTGATCCAGGCGGCCGGCCTGGTGATGGGCCATCGCGAGGGCCAGATCGTCGGCACGGTTCATCGTACGGGGCCGTGCGGATGCGCGGGGGTGGGGGTCGGGTTCAAGCAGGGATTCGACTATCGCACCTGCACCCATCTGCGCAAGATGTCGCGTTCGGCCGGTGCCGGAATTAGCCCTCGCGACCCGCGGTTCCCCTGGGCTATACAACCCCCTTTCCGTGGCGGTCGATGGAACGCGTTATGTCGAGCATTGTCTGGCTGGCGTCTTACCCCAAATCCGGCAACACATGGTTGCGGGCGTTCCTGGCCAATTACCTTGCCAACGCCGAAGCGCCGGTGGACATCAACGCCTTCGCGCAATATTCGCTGGTCGACAATCAGGTTCGTCCCTATCGCGAGCTGAGCGGCAAGGCCAACCCGACGGATGGCGACATCAATCGCCTGCGCCCGCAAGTTCATGCTGGCTATGCCGCGGCGGGGCCGGGCATCGTTCTTGTCAAGACGCACAACGCCATCGCCCGTCTCGACGGCGTGTCGACGATCACACCCGAGGTGACCGCCGGCGCGCTGTACGTCATCCGCCATCCCTGCGATGTCGTCATCTCCTTCGCCGATCATTACGGCGTGACGATCGATGCGGCAATCCGCACCTTGAACGCCGACAGTGCTGCCACCCTGCCCAGCGACAAGGTGACATTCCAGTTCCTGTCGTCGTGGAGTCAGCACGTGACGGGCTGGACCCGTGCGCGGGGTTTGCGCCTTCATATCCTGCGCTACGAGGATATGACCCAACGGCCCGACGCGACGTTTGCGGCTGTCGTACAATTTCTGAAACTTCCGGTCGATGCCGCGCGGCTCGCGCGCGCGATGCGGTTCAGTTCGTTCGATGAGTTGCGCGCGCAGGAAGCCCGTCACGGGTATATCGAAGGGTCGCGCAAGGCGGAGCGCTTCTTTCGCGCCGGCAAGGTCGGCGGCTGGCGCGGCGTGCTGACGGCGGAGCAGATCGCGGCGATCGAAGCGCGCCATCATGCGGTCATGGGCGAACACGGCTACCTTGCCGCCAGCGGCGCGACATGAGCGGCATCGAGCAGAACTTAGCGCGCATTCGCGCGCGCATTGCCGCCGCCGCGGCGCCGTCGCGCGATCCGGCCGGCGTGACGCTGGTGGCCGTCGCCAAGACCTACGGCGCCGACGCGGTGGGCGCGGCCCTCGCCGCGGGCCAGCGCGTGTTCGGGGAGAACCGCGTGCAGGAAGCGATGGGCAAATATCCGCCGCTGCGCGCCGAACATCCCGATCTCGAGCTGCATCTGATCGGCCCTCTGCAGACCAACAAGGTCAAGGAGGCGGTATCGCTGTTCGACGTCATCGAGACCGTCGACCGTCCCAAACTGGCCACGGCGCTGGTCGCGGAAATGGCGCGCACGGGCAAGCGCCCGCGCTTTTTCATCCAGATCAACACTGGGCGCGAGGCGCAGAAGGCCGGCATCGTGCCCGAGGCGGCCGATGCCATGATCGCCGAGATCCGGGATCGCATCGGCCTGCCGGTCGCGGGCCTGATGTGCATTCCGCCGCTCGACGCCGATCCGGCCCCGCATTTCACGCTGCTGCGCGAGCTGGCGCAGCGTCACAAACTGGCGTCGCTCAGCATGGGCATGAGCAGCGATTTCGAAACAGCCATCCGCCTGGGTGCCACGCACGTGCGCATCGGCACCGCGATCTTCGGCGCCCGCCCACCGCTCACGCCAGGCTGATTTCGATCTCGTCGCCAGGTGCCAGCGCTGCCAGAAGTGCCAGCAGATCGGCGCGTGCCAGTCCGACGCAACCCTCGGTCGGCCCGCCATCATCGCGCGCCAGATGCATGAAGATGGCGCTGCCGGCCCCCGCCACCACCGGCGCATCGTTGTGGCCCAGCACGACGACGATGTCGTAGAGCGCATCGTCACGCCACAGCCGCTCGGCACTGGCGGGATAGGGCAGCTTTACCGGCCGGTTATAGGACGGGTCGTTCGGCGCATCGCACCAGCCGTCATCGGTCTCGATGGCGCTCACCGGCAGGCCCGAGCGCGGCGCAGCACCATGATCGGGGCGGAACAAAATGCGACGGAACGCATAGCGGCCGATCGGCGTGGCGCCATCGCCCTCGCGCTTGTCGGCGCGCGCCAGGCTGCGCCCCAGCGTGCAGGCGACCTTATGTCCATGCCAGTGCAGAAAGCCGCGCCCCGGTGCATGGCATGTCACGGCAACAATCATGACGGCCAAGTATAAGCGATCAGCGCGTGACGTCGACGGTCGGCTCGCTGCGCTGCGCGCGCTTCGTCTCACGATAGCGGTCGAGCCCTTGCATCATCGCGTGGGCGAACCACACATCGGCCGGCTCGTTGGCGGCGTCGGCGACGGGATCGGCGGCACGGACTTGGGTCGGTGCCGGCGCTGCGACCGGTGCTGCCAGCGGCTGGCGCTGCAGCGTCGGGTTCGGCGTCGCGGTCATGGCGGTGCGCTGCGACGTCATGTTGCCGACATTGGGCAGGCGCTGGCCGGCGTGATTTTGATAATAAGCGAGGCTGCGACCTTGCGGCTCGCCGGAGGGCGTTGCGGTTTTCGCCGTGTCGCTTGCTATCTTCGTGGCAGCCGCTGCCGCGGGAGCGATGGCAGCGAGATCGGCAACGGGTGTCGGCCACATGGGCGTTGGTGCCGCCGCGACGGTGGCTTCGGGCTCGGCCGGCGGCGGCGTCGCAGCGACGATCGTCGTAGGCTCGGCCGGTGCGGGTTCGGCGCCGGCGATGGCGGTCTCCGCGGGCTGCGCCTTGGCATCGGGCAGGATCAGCGCCAGGGCTTGGGCGCCCAGATCGCGACCGGTCGCCTGCTCGATCATCGAATTGAAGGCGGAGGCGACCAGGCCAAGCGGCCCGCCGATCAGCGCACCGCCGATGACGCGGGCCACCGGATGCAGCGTCTCGCCGGTGATCTCGCGATAGACCGACCCGACGACGGGAATGTGCTGCAACGGATTCAGGGCCGAGAGCAGCTCGCCGAAGCTGATTTCCGCCGGCGCCATTTCCGGCACGCGGTCGCTGGTGTCCCATTCATGGGGCAGGGTGCGCGCCAGGCAGAAGCGGCGGATTGGACGGCGGAATCGCTGCATGCCTCCATAGAAGCAAAGCCGGTGCCAAGGTTAATGTGTGGAAAAACAGTGGGTTAGAAAGGGGCCGGAGGACGCCCCGGCAAGATCTGCCGGGTCTGGCCGGGACGCTTGTGCCGCCCTCAATCGTCCGGCCGCGCTATCGCGAAGATCTCCGTCACGGCGGCGTAGTCGCGATAGCCGCAGCGCGCCAGCGGTTGCGCCGCCGCTGTATCGAAATATCCGTCCTTGAGATAGCGCTCGTCGATATGGACGCCGACGACTTGGCCGATAATCAGGTGCCTGTCGATGGCGCCGCCGTCGAGATCGTGCAGCTCCATCGCATGCAAGACCTTGCACTCCAGCGCTGCCGGGCTCTCGGCCACGCGCCGGGGCTTGACCAGCCGGCACGGTGCCATGGTCAGCCCCGCCGCCTCGAACTCGTTGACCCCGCGCGCCACGCCGGCTGACGTCGCATTCATCGCCTCGGCCAGCGCCACGGTCGACAGGTTGGCAGACGAACTCGCCGGTGGCCTGATGGCGTTGGCCGGCTGTCCTTCATGCCGTCGCTGGAGAAGCCGACGACCGGCGGCATGCTCGCAGAAGGCGCTGAAGAAGCTGTAAGGCGCGAGATTGTGCCCGCCCGTCGCGTCGACGGTGGAGATCCAGCCGATCGGCCGCGGGCGCCACGATCGCCTTGAACGGGTCGTGCGGCAGGCCGTGCCCCTCGCGTGTTTCGTAGAACATAAACGCTTCGGTCCTCCTCAAACGATTGGCCGCCATCTTGCGCTCGGGCAACGCCGCCGCCAATCTGCTCGCCATCTTTTGATGTGCGGGCGCGCAACGATGGCAAAGCTGTATCGCAACTACGACCAGGCCGGACTCGACGCCGAATACAACCTTCGCAACCGCTTCCCCGATCACCCGAAATTCATGGCCGCCGGGCCCGCGACGGCGAGGCGGAGCGCCGCAAGCCCGGCTGGCGGTGCGATCTCGCCTACGGCCCGACACCGGCGGAGACGCTCGACCTGCTGCTGCAGCCCGATGCCGTCGAGCGTCGCGTGCCGCTGCTGGTCTTCATCCATGGCGGCTATTGGCAGTTCCTCGACAAGCGCGACGTCGACTGGATGGGCCCGGCCTTCGCCAAGGCGGGCATCGCCTTCGCAGCCCTCAACTATGCGCTGGCCCCGATGGCGGAACTCGATGAAATCGTGCGCCAGGTGCGTGCCGCCATGGCTTCGGCTATGGCGCAATGCGCCGGCCTCGGCTGCGATCCCAATCACATCTTCGTGTCCGGCCATTCCGCGGGCGGACATCTGACCGCGATGATGGCGGCCACCGACTGGGCCTCGCTCTGCGGATTGCCCGCCGATCTGGTCAAGGGCGCATTCCCGGTCAGCGGCGTCTACGACCTCGAGCCGCTGCGGCTCTGCTATCACAACGCGGCGCTGAAAATGGATGCGGCCACGGCGCAACGCCTGTCGCCGCTGCATAAGACGCCGCGCACCAAAAAGATCTGGCTCACCGTGGGCGGCAACGAGACCGACGAGTTCCTGCGCCAGCAGAAGGAATTCGCGGCGGCGTGGAAAAAAGCCGGCGCCGACGTGACGATCGTCGACGCGCCTGGCCTGCACCATTTCGACATCCTCGATAAATTCATCGACCCCAAGCACAAGATCGGCAAGGCGGTGATGGGGATGGCCGAAGCCTAGCTCGCGATTCGGTGACGCGCGCCGCTACATATCGAGTTGGCTGCCACCCCAGATGATCAGTCCTCCGACGATGATAAGCGGCCCACCGAAAACCATGGCGGCCTCGGCGATTCCCACCGAGATTCCGAAGGCCGTGCAGGCGCCTGATACGAGCACAAGCAAGCCACCACAGATCATGAGGGCCTTGCCAATGCATCCGGGCGCGCGCCGCGGCGGTAGATCTTCGGGCACTGGCGGACGTCCGTCAGACATGGCTCACCTCGCGCCGCGTCGGCAGCGACCTTCCCTCGCGGTAGAAGAGGTTGTAGGTGTCGAAGGGGATGATCTTCCTGCCGGGCGTGACGAAGTGGATGCAGGAGCGCTTGACCGAGGCGATGCAGAAATTGAAGCGGTCGAGGAACTGCACGATCACGACGCGGAAGATCTTGTCGTAGCCGAGATCGGACGGCACCTCGACCTGCGGCAGGCAGCACAGGAATCGCCGAGCACGCTCTTGGTGCGCTCGCCGCTCGATGCGAGCGACAACAGATCGAACAGCCGGTTCTTCAGCTCCGGGTATCTCTCGAACGCGATCGTGTTCGGCACGGATGAGAGCAGCTCGTCCTCCGGAATCAGCCGTGTGATCGGCATCACGCTCTTTCCGTCGCGCAATCCGTAACCGATGGCGATCGCATCGGGATTGCACGGCAGCGGAATGACGTCGGCCGCATCGAACATGCCCGAGGTTCCGATCTCGCGGCGGATGTCGGTCAGCAGCACGCGGTCGCGGTTCTTGTCGAAATCGAGATTGCGGCCCGCGTCCTGCACCGGCTGGAACGTCACGCCGCGCACGCAGGAATAGTCGAGCGCGTGGCGGACGATGCCGCCGATCTCCGCGTCGTTGACGCCCTTCTTCACGACGCAGACGAGCGTCGTGGAGATGTCCTCCGCGCTCCAGATTGGCGAGCGCCTCGCTCGCGCACGCGGCGCAGATCGGCGCCGCGGATGATTCTCCAGCGCGTCGCGCTGCAGCGAATTCGAACTGCAGATAGACCTCGAAGCCGGGCCTCAGCTCGGCCAGCCGCGCCACGAAATCCTTATCGCGCGCGATCCGCACGCCGTTCGTGTTCAGCATGATGTGGCGGATCGGCTTCGACTTCGCGAGCCTCAGGATCTCGAGGATCTGCGGATGGATCGTGGGCTCGCCGCCGCTGATCTGGACGAGATCGGGCACGCCCTCGCTCTCGACCAGGGTCTCGAGCATCGCGTCGATCTCGGCCAGGCTAGCGGTTCTTCGAGCGCGCGGGCGAGGACTTCGGCGAAGCACACCGGGCAGGTGAGATTGCACTCCTCGTTGATCTCGATCAGCGCGAGGCAGGAATGCTGCTCGTGGTCGGGACAGAGCCCGCAATCGTACGGGCAGCCGTAATGCGTGCGGCTCTGGAACTTGAGCGGCATGTCGCCGGGCTTGAGATATTCCTGGCAGCTCTTGAAATAGGCCGCGTCGGTGGAGACCAGCGTCTTCTGCGCGCCGTGCTCGGGGCAGCGCTTCAGATAGAAGACGTTGTCGCCTTCGATCAGGATCTTCGCCGGCACCGAGCTTCAGGCAAGTTTCGCACAGCGACGTGGTCTGGCCGTAGAAGCTATAGTCTTTAGGCGCGCGCATGCCGATGACATTCACGATTGCGACCGATCATGAGCTGCGTAGGCCGATCAGCGCCAGGCAGACGAAGATGGAAGACATTGAACGGACCCGCGACGGCGGGATAGGGCTTCAGGAACTCCCAGACGAAACGCTGCACGGCATACCAGGCGACGAAGACGTAGAATCCCCAGCGGATCGCGGCATCGCGCCGATGGCGCAGCGCGCGCCGAGAAATCAACGAGAAAGACGAGCATCGCCAGCGATTCGTAAAGCTGCACAGGATGGCGGTGCATGCCGTCGCCGAAATCGACGCCCCACAGAAGCATCGGTCGGGATGCCATAGGTGTAATCCGGAAGCCCAGCGAAGAAGCAGCCCAATCGTCCGACGGCGATGCCCAACGCCAGCGGCACGACGAACATCGCGCCGGTAGACCCTCTGATTTCCGAATGCGGCTTTGAACAGTTCGGCGGCGATCACGCCGCCGAAGATCGCGCCGATGATGCTGCGGCCCACGCCCGCGATCCCGTCGAGCGCCAGATTGAGCGTGCCGAGACCGTAAGCGCCGGCCATCGCGCCGACCCAAATCGACAGGAGATAATAAGCAAGCCGCGACCCTTCGATCGGCCGTTGCGCGGCGTTGAAGACCCGTTCGCGGAGCGTCCAGCCGACGAACGTGGCGCTGAGCCAGGCCGCAACATGCAGGGCCGCGTAGACGATGGTTTTCCCCCCGACCGCCACAACTTTGGCGCGCGCGTAAGATCTAGCACAGCGTCAGGCCGAATGAAACGTGAACAGGATTTACATCGCGACCACGACGGAAGCGAAAACAAAAAACGGGCGCTGCGATGTTTCGCAAGCGCCCGTCTGATAACGACGAACTGGTGCGGCTTCGAACGGGCGCGTCACGCTGAACACGACGCGGCCTTCGCAGGTCTTGGTGATGCCGGAACCCGGGAAGCACTCGCTCTTCTTGATGTCCGTGTCGATGTACTGCAGCGCCAGCACGAAGCTGTCGATCTTGCCGGTGACGCCCACGGCCCAGTCGATGTAGTCGGGCGTGCCGAACTTGGTGTTGTCGTCGATCGACTGGTGGCCGACATGCAAGGTCACCGCCGGCTCGAACTTCTCGAGGAACGGCAGCGGATCGCGGCGTCGCCGCTGACATAGACGCCCGTGCCGTTCTCGAAGAAATAATCCGGCGAGTAGGCAACGAGGCCCGTCAGATTGACGAAGCCGAAGATCGTAGCCGCCCTTCACCGAGAATTCGTAGTAGTCGTACTGGTCGCCGGCCACCTTGGCGCCCGGGTAGTAGTAGTAGGTGAAGCCGAGCTGCCAGGAGAATTTGTCGATCGTGCCGCGCACGCCGCCGGTGAAATCGATTTCCACCTGGGCCTGATCGCCATCATCGAAATCGACGTTGGACGCCCACACGCCGGTGTAGAGGCTGATGTCGTTCTTGAACGTGTAGGCCCATTCGAGAGCGCCCTGCACCGCGGGCTTGCTGTCGGTCTGGGAGATGCCGCGGAATGTGTAGTCGGTGAGGAACGCGACGGAGCCCGTGAAGTCGCCGGGAATCATTTTCTCTTTTTCGTCGGCCGCCATGGTCGGGGCGGACGCCGAGAGGCCGGCCAGCAGGACGGCTCGAGCGAGCCCAGGAACGGGACGCGACAGGCGAGGACAGCATTTCAACTCCCACGGAAAAAGGTGAGGAATCACAACAAGGCAGGTGTATTAATTTCAAATTACATGCCATTAAGTTGCGCGCTGAAATTTCGGCCCGATCCATAAAAAAATCATAAAAAATCAAATCGTTAAGCTCCGCATGCGGGTACTTGTCCCACGTGGCGCAAAACAACCGAAAAGGGTATCGGACTGTTTTTTGGGCAGCCGTGAATGTGGGGGTGAAAATATGTGCAGGGGCTCGGCGTTTGCCGCCGCTTGAGGCTGTGCTAGAAGCTGAACCGCATCGGCAGGACTTCGAAAGCTACTTCTGGTCGATGACGACGCGGCGCTTCGGCAATCTTTGGCCGAGCAGCTCGCGGTCGAATACATGACCGTCCAGGCCGAAACGGGTGCGGGAGCACTCGCCGCGGCCAAGGACGAGCATTTCGACGCCGTGCTGCTCGATGTCGGCCTGCCGGATATGGACGGCCGCGACGTCTGCAAACAGTTGCGCGTCCAGGGGATGGGCGCGCCCATCATCATGCTGACCGCCGCATCGGACGAGGGCGACACCATCGCCGGCCTCGATTCCGGCGCCAACGACTACATGACCAAGCCGTTCCGGCTGGGCGTGCTGCTGGCGCGGCTGCGTGCACAACTGCGTCAGCATGAAACCTCGGCCGACGCCGTCTTCACCATCGGGCCCTATTCGTTTCAGCCCGCCGCCAAGCTGTTGATGGAAAGCGACACCAAGAAGAAGATCCGGCTGACCGAGAAAGAAGCCGCGATCCTGCGCTATTTGTATCGTGCCGGCGAACGGCCGATCTCGCGTGAGACGTTGCTGGGCGAGGTCTGGGGCTACAACGCCGGCGTCAACACCCATACACTCGAGACTCATATTTATCGGCTGCGCCAGAAGATGGAGCGCGATCCCACCAACGCCACGATTCTTGTCACCGTGCCGGGCGGCTATCGGTTGGTAAGCTGAACATGGTGCCGCCTGCACATCATTGCCCCGGCGCCACGCCGGGTCGCGCTTAGCGCGTGCCGGCGGAGAGACTTTTGGCGACTGGCAAGTTCAACGTACGGTTCTGGGGGGTCCGGGGCTCGATCGCCTGCCCGGGCCTCGCCACCGCACGCTATGGCGGCAACACCTCGTGCCTGGAGATCCGCTGCGGCGACAAGGTGCTGATATTCGACGGCGGCACCGGCTTGCGCCCGCTGGGCAAGCATCTCGACGCGCTGGGTGCCGTCGATGCCGATCTCTATTTCACGCACACCCATTTCGATCACATCTGCGGCATCCCGTTCTTCAGCTCGGCCTATCAGAAGACCAACCGCTTCCGCATGTGGGCCGGCCATCTCCTGCCCGATCACACGCTGCGCTACGTGCTCTCGGAAATGATGATGGCGCCGCTCTTCCCGATCCCGATCAGCGTGCTCGGCGCCGATCTGTCGTTCCACGATTTCCGCGCCGGCGACATTCTCCAGCCCGCCCCCGGCATCGTGCTCAAGACGGCACTCCTCAATCACCCCAACGGCGCCACCGGCTATCGCGTCGAATTCGGCGGCAAGTCGATCTGTTACGTGACGGATACGGAGCATGTGCCCGGCAAGCCCGACCAGTCGGTGCTGGGCCTGATCAAGGGCGCCGACCTCGTGATCTACGATTCGACGTACACGGACGAGGAATTCCCGAAATACGTGACCTGGGGCCATTCGACTTGGCAGGAAGGCGTGCGCCTCGCCAACCAGGCCGGCGTCAAGCGCCTGGTGATCTTCCACCATGACCCCAGCCACGACGATGCGACCATGGACTCGATCGCCGCCGCCGCCGAAAAGGCGCGGCCCGGCACGATCGTCGCCGTCGAAGGCATGACGTCTGGAGCCTTAGCGGCGCTTCAATACGCGGCGAGATTCACGCCGGAGCGATCCTTCGCCTCGCCGAAATTCAGCTTCCTGTACCAGGCCATGTAGGCGGCATAGGTGATCGGCTCGTAGCGCGGCACCTGGCCGGGCTCGCGGCAGGTGGGCAGGCATTCCATCGCCACCTCGGCGCCGCAATCGAAGAAGAACGGGATGGCGTAGCGCTCTTTGCCGGAGCGATTGACCACGCGATGCGGTGTTGCCAGGAAGCGGTCGTTGGTCCAGCGGCGCAACAGGTCGCCGCCATTGATCAGGAACGCGCCGTCGATCGCAGGCGCGTCGACCCAGCGCCCGGTCGGCAGGCGGATCGACAGGCCCGGGACCTTGTTCTGCGCCAGCATGGTCATGAAGCTGGTGTCGGTGTGCGGCGCCAGGCCGAACTCGTTCGCCACTCCCTCGCTCTGCTGCGGATAGTGCGACATGCGCAGCGTGTACATCGGGTCGGCGAAGGGCGTGTCGAAATAGTCGGTGGCCAGGTCGAGTGCCACGGCGTAGAGCGGCAGCAGCGACTTGGCCAGCGTCTCCATCGCGGCCTGGTAGGCGACCACGGTCTCGCGGAAGCCGGGCAGGTTGGCCGGCCATTTGTTCAAGGCGCGAAAGGTCTTGCCGGCGACGATGTCGGGATGATCGGCACCGATATCGCGCCGCGCGAAGAACGCTTCATTCACGTTCGGCTTGTTGTTGGGATTGATCTGCGAGTGCCGCGTGGTGGAGCCGCGGACCGGCATATAGCCGACTAGCTTCTCGTCCATCTTGATGGCGAGCTTGTCCTCGAGCGGTTGGGCGTGGAAGCGCTCCGCTTCGGCGAAGGCCGCGTCGACCAGGGATCGCGGCACGCCATGCCCGACGATGAAGTAGAAGCCGATCTGCTCGAAGGCGCGGCGCAGCTCGGCGCCGAGACGCTGCAACGCGCCGGGCGCGCCGGCGAGATAGGGGCCGAGATCGAGAACCGGGATCTCTTCGGGCGCGTCGGGACGAACCGGGGGCTGGCTGGGAGCGAGAGATTGCATGGGCGTTTTCCTCTTATTTCATTAACGACAGTCGGGCGGCGCCGCTTGCGGCGGGTGCGGCGGCGGACCGCAGCCCGAGGCCGATCGCCGCTTCGGCGGTCTTCAGCGCCGCGACCACGGGGTTGATCACGGGAACGCCGGCTTCGCGCTGGAGCAGGGCGGTCAGCCCGGGCAGGAAGCCCATGCCCAAGCAGCCGAGGACCAGGATTTCGGCGCCGTCGCGCACGCAGGCTTTCGCCGCCTCGACGATGCCGCCCATCACCTCGTCGCGCCGGCGCGACAGGTCGAGAACCGAGCAGCCGACCGTGCGCTCCGACACGAACAGATCGCTCACCCCGAGCGACCGGAAGCGGGCGTGCAGGCCTTTCGGTGTTGGCTCGGATGACAAGACGCCGAAGCGGTCGCCGAACTGGGCGGCGAAATGCACGGAGCTCGTACCCGGGCCGACGATTGGGATATCGATGAGGTCGCGCAGCGCCGCCAACCCGGGGTCGCTGAAACATCCGATCACGACCGCCTCGTAGCCGCCCGACGCGCCAGCGCGGGACGTGGCGGATCAATTCCGCGGCCACGAGGGCGATGTCGGAGAGAAATTCAACGGCCGGCGGGCCGTCATCGAGCGACTCGACCGCGACAATCGTGCCCGGCGATGCGAACGCCGACAGAATGTCGCGCCGGCGGTCGATCTCCGACTGTCCCAATGTGCGATGCATCGGGCTCGTCAACTGGTAGAGGATCTTGGATGCCATGGCGTTTGCTTTCGGCGTCTAAAAGGCCCGCTGAAGGCCGATGAATTTCTGAATCACGGCCACGCCCGCGAAGGCGAGCAGGACCGACATGGTCGCGGCCGCGGCGGCGGTGGGGCTGAACTCGTAGGTGAGGAAGTCGAACAGAGCCAGCGGCAACGTGTTGCCGCCGATCGGCTTCAGCAGGAGTGACACGGTGTAGAGATCGAAGGAGGTAATGAACGCGAACACCGCGCCCATCACCAAGCCGGGCATCGCGAGGGGAAGGGTCACGCGCCGGAAGGTCTCCCACCCCGAGGCACCGAGGCTGCCGGACGCATCGTCGAGGGCTGGATCGATCTGGCGCAGGGCCGCCGCCACCGACACGTAGCAGTACGGGAAGGCAAGGACGATGTGGCCGATCTGCAACCCCAGAACCGTCTTGCCGAGGCCGATCTTGTAGAGGAAGAACAGGAGGCCGATCGCGGTAAGCAGCTCCGGGATGAGGAGCGGCAAGGTCATGGTGATCTGGAACCAGACGCTCAGCTTGCGGGGCAGGGCCTGACTGCTCAGCGCCGCCATCAGGGCAATCACGCTGGTCACCAGAGACGTCACGATCGCAATATGCAGGGACAGCAGCAGCGCCTCGACGAGATCGCCACGCTGAAAGAAGCGCGCGAACCAACGCAGCGACAAACCCTCGGGCGGTAGCCGCATGAAGTCGCCCGCCGTGAGCGAGGCGGCAACCACGGCGACGAGCGGCACGAGCAGGAAGGCGTAGAGCAGAACGATCAGACCCGCGCTGGCGAGTCTCGTTGCTCTCGCGCTGATGGGCGAGGCCGTCATGCGCGCACCCGCTCCATGAGGCGGTGGGTCGCCAGGGAGAAGACGACCACCACGATCAGCGTCGCGCTCGCCATCACGACCGCCAGTGCGGCACCGAGCGGCCAATCGAAGGATCCGACCAGCGCCTGCACCACCAGTGTCGGCATGAGCGAAACCATCTGTCCGCCGAGCAGGGCGGGCGTGACATAGGCGGCCGTGGCGAGGACGAAAACCAGGATGATTCCGGGCTGCACGCCGGGAAAGCTGAGGGGAAAAATCACTTTCCAGAAGGTGGCGAACCGGTTGGCGCCCAGCGATTCGGACGCTTCGAGGACCATGGGGTCGATGTTGCGCAGTGCGTTGTTGATGGGCAGCACCATGAACGGCGTGAAGACATGAACCAACGCCATCGCGACGAGGCCTTGCGTGAACAGGAGCCGCAGCGGGCGATCGATGATGCCCAGCGTCAGGAGTGCACGGTTGAGCGGCCCGTCCACGCTGATGACGATCATCCAGCCGAAATTGCGGATCAGAACGCCGATCATCAGCGGCGATGCAACGCAGGCATACAGCAACAGGGCTTTGCGGCCGCGGGCGCGCGACATGTGCCAGGCGATCGGGTAGGAGATCACGAGGCAGGCAATCGTGATGAAAGCCGCGGTGGTGAGGCTGCGCGCGAGTGCGCCGAGATAGAGCGGGCTCGTCATCACCTTCCAATAATGATCGACGGTGTGGTCGAGCCCGTACATCGCCCCGGGCTGCGACGCGCGGAAGCTCATCGAGATCATCTCGACATACGGCAAGATGAGGAAGACGAGCAGCAGCAGGATTGCCGGGAGACCGAGCGCCAGGCGCGGAAGACGGGGCTTCATGGCGCCACATCCGGCATCAGCCAAGCGCGCTCGACATCGATCCGGATGGCGACCGGCCCGTCCAGCGGCAGCGAGCGGTCCGGCGGCGCGCCGAGCCGGACGCACGCTCCGTCCGGCAGCACGATCTCGCAATGCTGGACCGCGCCGAGGAACACCAATTTCGTGACCCGGCCTGCGAATTGTCCGGCCCCGCCGGCCACGATCGAAAGGCTTTCGGGCCTGGCCAGCAAGACCGCCCGCTTGCCGGCGACGAAGGGGCCGGCTCCCTTCACGTCCAGCGTGGCGCCGCCGGCACGCACGCGAAAAAGTCCGGCGCTGAGCTCTTGCTCAATCTCCGCCATCAGGAAATTGGCCTCGCCCGTGAAGGAGGCGACGTAGCGCTCGACCGGCCTCTGATAGATCTCGCGCGGTGACGCAAACTGCGCGACCTTGCCGTTCTTCATGACGGCGATCTTGTCGGAGATCGCCATCGCCTCCGCCTGGTCGTGGGTGACGTAGAAGGCGGTCGTCCGGCTGGTAAGCTGCACATCGCGGATGAGCCAGCGGACATCGTCGCGCAGGCGGGCGTCGAGGTTGGCGAGCGGTTCGTCGAGCAGAAGCAGCTTCGGCTGGATGACGAGCGCACGCGCGAGGGCCACGCGCTGCTGCTGCCCGCCGGAGAGCTCACGCGGCAAGCGATGCTCGAGCCCGCCGAGCTGGACCTGATCGAGAACCGCGCGGACGCGGCGCCGTTGCTCGTCCTTCGCGCATTTGCGGAAGAGAAGGCCGTAGCCGACATTGTCCATCACGCTGAGATGGGGGAACAAGGCGTAGTTCTGGAAGACGACGCCGAAATCGCGCTTGCTCGATGGCGTCGACAGGATGCTGACGCCATCGGCGCGGATGTCGCCCCCGTCAGGATCAATGAACCCCGCGATGCACCGCAGCGCCGTCGTCTTGCCGCAACCAGACGGGCCGAGCAGGCTGACAAGCTCGCCCTGCTCGGCCTTCAGGCTCACCTCGTCGAGAGCGACCGACTGGCCATAGCGCTTGCGCAGCGCCCGCAACTCGACGCTGCTCATCGGACCCTAGATGGCCTTCGACCAGGCGGCGGCGAGATCGGGCGTGAGCTTGTTCACTGCCGTCCAGTCGAAGCGCTTTGCTTTCGCGATGGCGGCCGGCGTGAGGGGGAGCGCCTCGAGCTCGGCTGGCAACTTCACCTTGGCGTTCGTCGGCGCGATCAACCATTCCTTCGCCATGAACAACTGGATTTCCGGGCTCAGGACGTAGTCGAGGTATTTCGCGGCCGCCGCCTTGTCGGCGCCGTGGGCGAGGATGCTGAAGGAATGGTCGAAGACCATCATGCCTTCCTCGGGAACGACGAAGTCGAGCGGCAGTCCGCGCTGCTTCAAGGGCACGATCTCGCCGATATCGATGGGCGCCATGGCGATCTGGCCCTGGTTCAGAAGGGGTGTGAGCTGAGCCGAATAGCCGATCTGCGGGAACGGCTTCAGCTCGACGAATTTTTTGATGGCGGTGTCGATGTCGGTCGGGCCCCGGCCGAAATGCTCGGCCGCCCACAGCGCCAGCATGACGCCGGCCGAATTCGTGATCGTGTAAAGCCCGATCTGCCCGCGCAGATCCGGCCGCCAGAAATCCGCCCAGCCGCGCGGCGGCGTCTTCACCAGATCGGTGCGGTAGGCGATGACCAGCGGGGCGAGCATGCCGGTCACGGCCGTGTCGTTCTTTGAGCCGGGCCGTGGGAACGACGTCGGCGAGATGGGGGACCAGGGACGGCGTGAGGACCTCGAAGTACCCCTCATCGCGCAGCATCGCCGTGTAACGCTCGTTCAGCATCACGGCGGAGAATGGCGGGTTGGTCTTGCCGGCCGCGCGGAAATTCGCGACCCAGCCCGTGCCGAGCCCGATGTCGAGGTTCACGGGGCGATCGATCATCTTCGAGAATTGCGGCAGGACCTTCTCGCGCCACGTGTTCTCCCAACGCCCACCGAACATGTTGGTCGTGAAGCTCGCCGGCGTGGCGGCGAAGGCGCGGCTCGACGCGAGTGTCGCGGCGAGGCCGGCCAAAGCTTGGCGGCGATTGATGCGAAGCATGTTGGCCCCCTCCATTCGATGATGTTTCGATGCGATGGAGTAAAGCCATATTGACGATTGTCGTCAATTGACAATACTTGGGCAAATGGCTACAGCTAACCGATTGAAATTTCGGCGTTGTCATAAGATCTGCCCACTCGCTGGGCTGCCTAAGCCGAAAGTTTCATCGTTCTATTGCGGTCGGCCGCGCTACGCTCGGACGCGCCGTAGAACGTCGGCGATCCTTCGAGCCCGACGTCCACACGAGGTGAGTTCAGGACCTATGGCAAAACACGCACTTCGTCCTATCGCCCGCCTATCAACTGAAGCTCAGGCCACCTTGAGCTTGCGCGAGCACATCCTGTCGGGCGCCCTGAAGCCCGGCGCGCGCCTGACCGAGATCCCGCTCGCCGAACAACTCGGCATCGCTCGGGCGACGCTGCGGATGAGTCTGCACCGGCTGGCTTCGGAGGGCATCGTCGTCCAGATCCCCTATACCGGATGGCACGTCGTCGCGCTGTCGGCCCAGGATGTCTGGGAGCTCTGGACGTTGCGCGGCAGCCTGGAAAGTCTGGCATCCAAGATCGCGGCGGAACGCATGACGGACAGCATGGGCGCGAAGCTGAGCGAGGCCATGCAGAACCTTTCAGCGGCCTGCCGCCGTGGTCGCATTCATGACATCAACAAGGCGGATTTCGCCTTTCACCGCACGATCGTCGACCTGGCAGACCATGCGCGTCTCAGTGAGCAATACAGGCAGGTGGAGCAGCAGGTGCGGCTGTATATCGCGAGCACCAACATATACAACGAACCGGAAGATTGGTCCGTGATCATCGGACACCACGAGCCTCTCGCGTCGGCGCTGCTCGAGCGAGACCCGGAGCGGGCTTCAAGAGAAGCGTGGCTTCACAACGAAACCTTCGGCAAGAAGCTCGTCTCGTTGATGCGGGACGAGGAGAGTGCGTGATAAAGGGCGAAGCGGCGCCTAACGCCGGCGCGTGCGCCGCTTCACGGTCTTCGCCTTCGGGCACCTTGACCGGTGCGCGCTTGCGCATGGCGCGGTCGACCAGGGCGCGCACGCCGGCATAAGCGCCGCTGGCATAGAGCAAAGGCCGCCCGGCCGCGCGCACCCGCACGCCCACCACCTTGCCGATGAAGATCGTGTGGGTCGAGGCACTCACCCGCTCCGCCACCACGCATTCGAAGCTGGCCAGCGCATCGGCCAGCACCGGCGCGCCGGTCTTCTCCGCGATCCAGCGCCCGGCCAGGAACCGCTCCGGCCCGGTGATGCCGTTCTGACCGGCAAAGCGCGCGGCGAGGGCCTGCTGCTCATGCGCCAGCACATTGACGCACATCCGGTCGCCCTTGTGGATCAGGTCGTGCGCGCGAGCACTGCGGTTGACGCAGACCAGGATCTGCGGCGGATCGGCCGAGAGCGAGCACACGGCCGTTGCCGTCAGCCCGCCCTTCTCGCCGTCGTGCACCGCGGTAACGATGGTGACGCCGGCCGCCAGGCGGCGCATGGCCTCGCGAAAAACGGCGGTCTCGACGCACTCCATATTCGGCTCGCAACTCTAGACGCGGATGCTATCCGCCGATGTTACGCGGCCACCGCCGCCGAGGCAAAGCGCGGCATGACGTCTTTGCTCAGCAGGCGGATCGAGCGTTCCGCCTCCTCGCGCGTGATGGTGTTGAAATTGACCTGCAGCGAGGCAATCTCGAACCCGCCGGATTTGCGCTGGTACTCGGCGATCTGGTCGGCGATATCGCCGGGCGAGCCGACCCAGGCCGCCCCCTTCTCGACTTGGCTCTCGAACGTCTCGGCGCGCAGGCCCGCGATGATCTTGTCGTAGCCGGGATAATCCTTGGAGCTCGTGCCCTCGGTCCACGCCGACGCTGCGTCGCAGAGCGACGTCAGATAGCGGTTAAGCGGCATGCGCGCGATATCGGCGGCTTCCTTGGTCGTCGGCGCGCAATACATGTGGAAGGCCAGCATGACGCGACCCTTGCCGGGATGGCCGGCGCTGCGCCAGGCGTCGCGATAGAGGCCGAGCAACTCGGTCATCTTGCCGCCGGCCAGCGGGATCGCCATCACCGAATGCCCGGCCTTGCCGGCCTCGATGAAGGATTGCGGCGTGCCCAGGGCTGCCACCCAGAACGGCGGGCGCGGCGTCTGCGTCGGTCGCGGCAGCGACGTCACGTCGCGGATCTGGTGGTACTGGCCGCTGTGATTGACGTGCTCGTTCTCCAGCAGCAGGCGCACCTGCTCCATGCCTTCGACGAAGCGGGCACGACTTTCGTCGGGAGAAATGCCGAAGCGCGAGAATTCATGCGGCAGGAAGGCGCGCGCGAACCCGACCTCCAGCCGTCCACCGGAGATGGCGTCGAGCATGCCGATCTCGCCCGCGAGCTTGAGCGGATTGTTGAACACCGGCAGCACCGCGCCGGTGATCAGGCGTGCTTTGCGCGTGCGCATCGCCGCCGCCGTCAGGAAGACGATGGGGTTGGGGCTGTAGCCGCCATACGCCTCGAAATAATGCTCGACCGTGCGGATATGCGTGTAGCCCAGCGCGTCGGCGAGATCGCACAGATGCAGGCACTCGGCGAAATACCCGTCGGCCGGTTTGATCGACGGTCCGATATCGGGAAAGAACTGCAAGCCGAATTCCATCGCGCTTTCTCCCGTTGTTTGGCGGTCGCTGGCGACCCGATTGCGGCAAGCTTAGCGCAACGATGCTCCGTATGCAGCCGAAATATTCCGTGTACAGACGAATTTCCCGAAAACCCATGTATATCCACAGGTTGAGGTCATACTCCCTCCGCGCTTGCCACCCGGGCGCGGCGCGCGCTTATATTCGCCCCCGCTTGCCCTGGGGACCGTGGCACGTGAAAGGAATCCCACGCCGATGAGTCGACGCAAACGGCGTGACCGCCCGGCGACGGACGAGCTTGTCGCGATCTACAATCTGATCGACGCGCCCGGCCATCTGTTGCGCCGCTGCCAGCAGCGCGCGGTCGAAATCTTCGTCGAGGAAGTCGGCCCCAGCCTGACCCCGCGCCAGTTCGCGATTCTGGTGGCGATCGCGCAAAACCCCGGCCTCACCCAGACCGAGCTTGTGACGTCGACCGGCGTTGATCGCTCGACGGTCGGCGATATGGTGACGCGGCTGGTCCGCCGCGGCTTCATCCGTCGGCGTCGCAGCGGTCGCGATCAGCGCGCCAATACGCTGGTCGTGCTGCCGGCGGGCGTGCAGGCCGTGCGCAAGGCGCTGCCCGGCGTCGAGCGCACGCAGCAGCGCATTCTTGCGCCGTTGCCGTCCGCGTCGCGCGCTGCCTTTGTTGTGGCGCTGCGCACCATCGCCGAATCGAGTATCAAGGATGCGCCGAGCGACGACGCATCAGGGGAGTCCGACGACACATGAAGTCATGGCGATTTGGCCGTCCGGCAGCGCTGCTTTTGCTCGCCGGCATACTCGCTCTGTCGCTCGGCGCGGCGTTGCGCGCACAAGGTACGGATGCGCAGCTGGTCGAGGATTTCATGGCGCTCGAGCTTGCCGGCTGGCGCCTGCCCGAGCCGTCGGAGGAATGCCTGGCAAGCTTGCGCCTGCAGGTGCTCGAGGCCACGCAATTCGGCAATGCCGAGATGATCGACCAGCCCGAGCTCGTCGATCCGCCCGGCCCATTTTACCGCATCCTGCGCATCGAGACCGACCCATCCGACCGGCGCCAGCGCACCGTGCGCCTGGAATGGCTGCTGCCGGGCAGCGACACAAAGGTAATTCCGGATTCCTTTGCCTATCGGCTGAACAGTCCCGGTGGCGATCGCGGCGCGGCGACGATGTTGCGCGAGCCCGAGCGGCTGGTCGTGCGCCGGGAATGCTATGGCGGCTGATCGCTAAGCCGGGCTTGGCGCCGGCCTCATCCTGTCTGTACACTTGAGATCCGGGCGGAGTTGTCAGCCAGCCGCGAAAGGCGGTCAGCGATGCGGCGAGCAATCCGGTTCCTGTGTCTTCTCTGGCTGGCTTTGGTCCCGCCGTTCGCGGCGCGCGCCGAAACGGCGGTGGATCTCGAACTTGTGCTTGCGGTCGACTGTTCGGGCAGCATCGACGACGATGAATTCGCCCTGCAGGTTCGCGGCTATGCCGCCGCCTTCGCGCATCCCGCGATCATTGCCGCCATCCGCTCGGGCGAGGTCGGCGCCATCGCGGTGACCTATGTTCAATGGTCGGGACCCTATCTGCAGAATCAGGCGATCGGTTGGACCTATATCGACAGCGCCGACGCCGCCGAGTCCTTTGCTGGCGCGATGGCGCGCGTCCCACGCTTTCTCAATCGCGGCGGCACCTCGATCAGTGGCGCCATCGATTTCATCCGCCCGATGTTCGGCAAGAACGAATTCGAGGGGCGGCGGCGCGTCATCGATGTTTCCGGCGACGGCACCAACAATTCCGGCCGGCTCGTGCACTACGCGCGCGATGACGCGGTGGCCGAAGGCATCACCATCAACGGCCTCGCCATCTTGAACGAGGTCGGTGGGCTCGATCGCTATTACGAGGAAAACGTCATTGGCGGCCCCGGCGCGTTCGTCATGGCCGCGGCCGATTTCGACGATTTCGCTTTCGCGATCCGCAACAAGCTGATCCGCGAAATCGCGAGCGTGCCGCTCGCCATCGCCCAGCTGCGCGACGATCAGCGCTGACGCGTCCCTTTAATGCCCACTAACCCTCTCCGCCCGCGTAAGCGGGGGAGAGGGTGCGAGCGTGAGCGAGCGGGTGAGGTGGGTCTCTCAGCCGCGAGATGCTCGACATCTTGAGAGCGGTGAGACCACCTCACCCTTCCCGTCGCTTCGCGACGGGCCCCTTCCCTCTCCCCCGCTTCGCGGCGGAGAGGGACATAGATGCTCCGGTGCTAAGGCGCCGCCAGCGCCACCACCACGCGGCGGTTGCGTTTGCCCTTGTTCTCGATCTTCTCGACCGTGACCGGGCCGATCTCGGCCGTCGCGCGCACATGCGTGCCGCCGCAGGGCTGCAGATCGATCCCGGCGACATCGAGAAGCCGCACCTTCCCCTGCCCCGTCGGCGGCTTCACCGACATGGTGCGCACCAGCTCCGGCGTCGCCGCCAGCTCCTCGTCGCTGATCCAGCGCGCCCCCACGTTGTGATTCCCGCCGATCAGCCGATTGAGCTCCGCCGCGATCTTGTCCTTGTCCAGCACCAGCTCGCCGATATCGAAATCGAGGCGCGAGCGCGCGTCGCCGATCTGTCCGCCGGTCACGCCCGCCGGCACCACCGCGCACAGCAGATGCAGGCAGGTGTGCATGCGCATGTGCTTGTAGCGCCGCGCCCAATCGATCGTCGCCACGACCTTTTCGCCGACTTGCGGCAGTGCGGCGCCCGCCGCGGGCAGATGCAGGATCTCGCCTTGCGCCGCTCCTTTGCGCGTGTCGGTAATCGCGATCACGCTGCCGTCTGCGCGCGTCAGCGTGCCGAAATCCCCCGGCTGGCCGCCGCCCATCGGATAGAACACGGTCTGATCGAGCCGGATGCCGACCTCGTCCGCCTGGGTGACGGTCGCTTCGCAGGATTGCTGGTAGGCATCGTCGCGGAACAATTCCTGGGTCATGCGGCGTCCTCGAGATCGGTGGTGGCGAGAATGTCGGCGAACAAGGCACGGTCGATATTGCCGCCCGACAGGATCAGGCCGATGCGCTGTCCGCTATTGCGCGCGCGCTCTTTCAGCGCTGCCGCCAGCGGCACCGCCCCTGCCCCTTCGACGACGTTGTGCGTGTCGGTAAAATAATGGCGCATCGCGGCGCGGATTTCGCCTTCGCCCACGCTGACGATGCGCGCGGCACCCTTCAGGATGATCGCCAGCGCCTCCGCATTCGGCACCCGACAGGCAACGCCATCGGCAAACGTGTCGGCGGTATTCGTGCTGATGGCGCGACCGGCCGCGAATGACAGCGCATAGGACGCGGCGTTGGCGCTGACCACCCCGACGATTTCCGTGCTCAGGTTCAGCGCATCGCGCGCCGCGATCACCGCGCAAATGCCGGAGCCCATCCCGACCGGCACGTAGACGCGCGTGAGCGCGCCGGCACCGCGGAAGAATTCCAGCGCGTAGGAGGCAACGCCGCGCACCAGGGCGGCGGAATAGGACGGGAAGAAATGCAGCTTGCGTTCGCGCGCCTGGCCTTGCGCGAATTCGAACGCGGCCTGGAAATCGCTGCCGTGCTCGATCAGCGTGGCGCCCAATGCACGCATCGCCGCGTTCTTCTCGACGCTGTTGCCATGCGGCACGACGATCGTCGCCGCCACACCAAGGCGCCGCGCCGCGAAGGCAACGCTCTGCCCGTGATTGCCGCGCGTGGCGGTGATGACACCGGCGATGTCCGGATGGTCCGCCTTGATCTCGGCCATTTGGACGAGCCCGCCGCGGATCTTGAAGGCGCCGACCGGCGTGTGGTTCTCGTGCTTGACCCACACCTCGGCGCCGAGCCTGGCCGACAGCAGCGGCCAGCAATATTGCGGGGTGGCTGGCACGCTCGCATGCACGCGCCGCGCGGCGTCTTCCAGCCGGTCGAGAGAGAATTCGGCGGTCATGGCCCGGCATAATGGGAGAGGGGCGCCGGCGCCGTCCAGCCCGTTGGCGGCTGAACTGACAACCTTATTTACAACTGATCCGAAGCCGCAATGTAGACGGTATGATCATGATTCTAAACCATAAGGTGTCGGTATCAGGCCGCCTCTCGGCATCATTTTGGGGATGGTTCTGCTGTCTGTCGCCGGCAATTTGAATTTGAGCCGTACAGAACAATGCACGTTGACCGGCGCGGTAGCGGGCGCCGCGGTTGGCACCGCGGTCGGGATCGTCGTGGGCGGATTGTCCGTCGGCGCGGCGGCTGTGATTGGCACGGCGGCCGGTGCCGCCGTCGGCGATATTTACAGCTAGGTCGTAAAAGAACCGGAATAACAGTCGCTTAGGCGATTCAGCCGAAATCTTCAGAACGACGGGCTGGCCCAAGTCCGACGCGCCAGCGCCATAGGCATGGGCCGGCGCCGAAGCCGTCACACCACGCACACGCGGTCATGGAGTACGTCCGAACGGAGAGGAATCCCATGCATTTGAGGGAGAAAACCGTCAACGCATTTATCAATTTAGAATTAATCGATATTGCCACAATCGAATTAACCACTTGACGAAAGTAGAGTAATCGGAAGTGGCACGGTGCTTGCTTTTTAATCATTTGTTATTACTTGAAACAATCTGTCGGAGAATTCGCTCCAGACAGCCCTTTTCTGGGGGAGAGGTGGATGTTTAGGAAACTTTATTCTACAGCTCTGGGTGTCGCCGGCGTCGCCCTGTTGTCGACAGGGGCAATTGCAGCACCTTCGCAAGCAACGTTTACGGCCGCCGGCCTCGGCGCGATTGGCACGTGGACATTGGTCAGCCCGGAAGTGTTCGGGTCAGGCGGCGGCAATGGATTCTTCGCCGGCGGCGGCAACGCGACGTTTGAGCTCCGCTTGGCCTCGTACAACCACATCTTCGGTACGGCGACCGCCGCCCACGGCGGGGAAACTTCAATTTTCAACACGACCGTTGACACCGAGGGCTCGGTCAAGAGCTTCGTGCCTGTCTCCAACCCCTTCCTGTTCTATTTCGAGACGTTTGGGGCGGCGAGCTTCGACAACGGGCGCGTGTTCTCAGATAACGTCCGCGAAAACGACGCCTTCAACCAGCTCGACATGTTCGTCTACCAGCAGGGCAGTACCTTCGCTTTGTTCTTTGACGACGGCGGCCCGAGCGGCTTTTGCGGCTTCCTGCAACTCTGCGACGACAACGACGCCAACGACATGGTCGTGACCGTTACGGCGGCGGTGCCGGAGCCCATGAGCCTCGCCCTGTTCGGCGCGGGCTTGGTCGGCCTCGCGTTCATGCGGCGGCGCAAGACAGCCTGAGGCGAACCTAAGAGGACATTCGCCACGGCGGCGGCCCTGTAAAGGGCCGCCGTCTTTTTTTGTGCTAGCGCCGGCGGCCGCGACCGCCGCCACTGCGGCCGCCGCGACCATGACCGCCACCGCCGTGGCGCTGGCCACCGCGACGCTCGCCGCCATGACCGCCGGAGCGGCCGCGCGGGGCAGGGGCGGTGATCGTGCCGGCCGGCACGGTCGAGCGGAACGGGTGGTCATGGACCACCGGCACGCTCTTGCGGATCAGCTTCTCGATATCGCGCAAGTATGCGCGCTCTTCCGAATCGCAGAAGGAGATGGCAACGCCCGCCGCACCCGCGCGCGCGGTGCGGCCGATGCGGTGGACGTAGCTCTCCGGCACGTTGGGCAGCTCGTAGTTGATGACATGGGTGATGCCGTCGACGTCGATGCCGCGCGCGGCGATGTCGGTCGCCACCAGGACCCGCGTGCGGCCGGCGCGGAAATTCTCGAGTGCCCGCTGGCGTGCGGTCTGCGACTTGTTGCCGTGGATCGCTTCGGCCGAAACGCCGCTGGCGTTCCAGCACTTCCGTCACTTTGTTGGCGCCGTGCTTGGTGCGGGTGAAGATGATGGCGCGACCGATGCTCGGGTCCTTGAGAACCTCGCCCAGCAGCGCGCGCTTGTCGTTCTTTTCGACGAACAAGACCCACTGGTCGATCTTGTCGGCGGTGGCGGCAACCGGCGTCACGGCCACCTTGACCGGATCGCGCAAGATGCGGTCGGCGAGGCCCGAGATCTCGCCCGGCATGGTCGCGGAGAACAGCAGCGTCTGGCGATGGGCGGGCAGGGTGGCGATGATCTTCTTGACGTCGTGGATGAAGCCCATGTCGAGCATGCGGTCGGCTTCGTCCAGGACGAAGGTCTCGACCTTGTCGAGCTTGACGTAGCCCTGGTTCATGAGGTCGAGCAGGCGGCCGGGGCAGGCGATAAGGATATCCACGCCGCGCGACATGGCGCGCACCTGCGGCTCCTGGCCGACGCCGCCGAAGATCACGGCATTGCTCATGCCGAGATGGCGCCCATAGGTCTGCGAAGCTCTCGGCGATCTGGAGGGCCAGCTCGCGCGTCGGCGTCAGCACCAGCACGCGCGCACCGCGCGGGCCGGCAGAACGCTTTTCAGCGTGCAGGCGCTGCAGGATCGGCAGCGCGAAGGCTGCGGTCTTGCCGGTGCCGGTCTGGGCGCAACCCAGCAGATCCTTGCCGTCGAGAAGATAGGGGATCGCCTGCGCCTGGATCGGCGTCGGCGTCGTGTATTTCTCGGCGCGTACGGCGCGCTGGAGGGGCTCGATCAGGTTGAGCTGTTCGAAGGTGATTGACGGCGGGGCCGAAGACGGCGCGGCGGTCTGGTCGGATGGTGCAGTCGCGGTTGAAGTAAAAGTCATGTCTCGTTTCATAAGTTTGCAACCGGCTTGAGCGTGCCCGCACATGCGTCAGGCGCCGGCGACGACCCAAAGGGGTGTCGCGGGAACGCCCGCGCGAAAGACTGGCTGTTGGCCGGAAAAGGAAGGGGTGTGTTGTGCGCCGGACCGGGTGCCAGAGGCGATTGACCGGTCCGAATCTTTCTTCGTTTGTGGCAATCCCGCGCGCGATCGGGACTGGCCTTGGTTCTTGTCGGAGATCTCGGGATAAAGGCGTTGGGCCCCGAAGGGCACCGGGACGCGCCTTTGGCGCGATCCCCTGAGAACTCTGCGGACATTTATCGTCCTGCAGGGGTTAAATGACTGTTAACGGTGGATAAGTCAAGTCGCGCGGGGCAGCCCCGCGCTTTGCGCAGGGTCTAGCCGGTGCTGCGGTCCACCCAGATGCGGGACAGGTAGACCGCGCCCAGCGCCCCGAGCCCGGCCGGCCGCCGCCATGACATAGAAGGCGCCGCCGCCGAATTGGCCATAGAGAACGCCCGCACTCATGAGGGTGATGCCATTGCCGACCCCCAGCGCCACCGCGGCATAGGCCATCTGCGCGCGCGCCGTTATACCGGGGGGAGCCGTGCGGGCGATGAAATGCATGGCGCCCAGATGGGCGGCTCCGAAGGTCAGCGAATGCAGCGCCTGCGCGGCCACCAGCACGGGCAGCGCGGTTGTGGCCCCCGTCACGATCCAGCGCAGCACGCCGGCCGCACCGGCGATGATGATCAGGTTGACGACGCCCACGCGCCGCACGATCCAGGCGCCGCCGGCGAAGACGCCGATCTCGATGATGGCGGCCTCCGCCCACAGCCAGCCGATCAGCGCCGAGCTGTGGCCCGCCGCCTCCCAATGCAAGGTGGCGAAGCCGTAGAGCACGCCATGGCTCGCCTGGATCAACGCCGCCGCGATCAGGAAGGTGAGGAAGGCGCGGTCGCGCAACAAGGCGCCGATGCGCCCGCCCGTCTTCTGGCCTTGCGGGCGCGGGATGCTTGGCAGCGCGAAGCTTGCGAGAAGGCTCAGCGCGAACCCGAAGATCACCATCCCCAGGATGATGTCCTTGGGATAGCGCGCGACCGTGGCACCGCCCAGCGCGGACGCGACGATGAACGTGACCGAGCCCCACAATCGGATACGCCCGTAATCGAGATTGTGGCGATACGCGGCGCGCAAGGTCAGGTCGTCGGCGAGCGGCACGACACCGGTGAGGAATGTGCCGGCGGCAATGGCGAGCACCAGGAACTGCCAGAACTGCGTGACGGTGCCAAACAGCGCGTAGCTCACCAGACCGCCGACGCACAACCAGCTCAGCACGCGGCGCGTGTCGCCGGTGCGGTCGGCGATCCAGGCCGCGGCAGGGCCGGTTGCCAGCCGCGTCCACACCGGCAGCGACAGCAGCACGCCGATCTCCGCGCTCGACATGCCGCGGCTGTCGAGCCACAGCGCCCAATAGGGCACCGTGATGCCATAGGCGGTAAAGATGGCCCCGTGGAACAGCGCCAGCCGCGAGGCCAGATAGGGCGGCACGGGCGGACGCCTAGGGGCGCTCGACCAGGTTGCGCAGTTTGCGCACGGCGCTTTCGGGCGTGGCGATGACGACGCGGCCGGGCACGGGCGCGATGCGCGGTGCCGCGCGCGCCATCGAGAATTGCGCCAGGATCAGCGCATCGACCGGCGGCAGCGCGGCGGCGGCATCGGCGATCAGCCAGTCATGCTCGTCGCCGCGTCCGGCCTTGAGCGCCGCCAGCGCTGCGGGAATCGTCGCGGTGATGATTTCGACTTGCGTCTTCGCCGCCGCTTCGAGTTCGGCGCGCATCGACACGATGGTGGGCGGGAAGGTGGCGAGCAACGCGATGCGCCGCCCGGCGCGCAGCGCCTCGTCGAGCGCCGCCTCGTTGGGCTTGAGGATCGGCACCGGCAGCGCCGCCTTGCAGGCATCGATGGAAATGCCAAAGGCGGAGCAGGTGAACATGATGCCGCGTGCCCCCGTGCCGGCCGCGTAGCACGCCAGGTCGAGGAAGCGCTGCGTGATCGCCGGCGTGACTGACGCCGGCTTCGGCGAGGTCGGGAGCGAGGGAATCGTCGGCGAGATTGAAGCGCTGCGCATCGGGCCACAGCGACGCCATCGCCGCGTTGGCGGGCCCGACGGATTCGGGCAGGGCGTGGATCAGCGCGATACGCGGCGTCTTCATGCGCCCGGATATAGCAGATCGCCGGCAAATAAAGAACTCCGCCGCCCGGCGGGCGGCGGAGTTGGGGAGGAAGGGTTCTCAGCGGAACGGGATCGCGTACATCAACCCGCCGCGCGTCCACAGATCGTTGGGACCGCGCTCGAGCTTCAGCGGGCTGCCCTTGCCGACGTTGCGCTCGAAGCTGTCGCTGTAATTCCCGACCTGCTTGACGATGTTGTAGACCCATTTGTCATCGACGCCGAGCGCCTTGCCGAAACCGCCGGTGACGCCCAGCAGGCGCTGGATCTCCGGGCTGGTGGAGCTCAGCATCTGATCGACATTGGCCTGGCTCACGCCCAGCTCTTCCGCCTCGATCATCGCCATTAGGGTCCAGCGCACGACGTCGAACCACTGGTCGTCGCCATGGCGCACCAGCGGCCCCAGCGGCTCCTTCGAAATGCGGTCCGGCAGGATGGCATAGTCGTCGGGATTGGGGGCGCGCGACGATTTGGCGGCGGCGAGCGCCGATCGAGTCTCTGCGTCAGCGCGTCGCAGCGGCCGGAGAAATAGGCCTGATACAGGCTCTCCTGGTTCTCGATCACCAGCGGCTTGAAGGTGAGGTTACGCGCGCGGAACCAGTCCGCGATCGTCAGCTCATGCGTCGTGCCCTGCGCGAGGCAGATCGTGGCGCCGTTCATGTCCTTGAGTGCCGGCCACGCCCAGCTTCTTGGGCACCATGAAGGCCTGGCCGTCGTAGAAATTGACGCCTGTGAAGTTGAGCCCGAGCGAAGTATCGCGCGTGAAGGTGAGTGTGGTGTTGCGCAACAGCACATCGATCTCGCCCGCCTGAAGTGCTGTGAAGCGCTGCTGTGCCGTATACGGCGCGAACTTCGCCTTGTTCGCATCGCCGAACATGGCGACCGCGATCGCGCGGCAGAGATCGGCATCGAGTCCGATCCATTTGCCGGTATTGTCGGGTGCCGAAAATCCGGCGAGGCCGGTGTTGACGCCGCAGGCGACGACGCCGCGCGCCTTGACGGCGTCGAACGTGGCGCCGGCCTTGGCCGGGCCGGCCATCGCCAGGGCTGCAAGGGCCGCCAATCCGGCGGCAATATGATGGAAACGCATCTGACTTCTCCTGTTCGCTGTCTTGTTGGTTTTACGTGGTGACACTGGCAAGCGCTGCATCCACCGCCTCGCCCAGCACGGCGATAGCGGTGTCGATCTGGTCGCGCTCGATGATGAAGGGCGGGGCGAGCAGCACATGATCGCCGCGCTGCCCGTCGATCGTGCCGCCCATCGGATAGACGAGCAGGCCGCGCGCGAACGCTTCCCTCTTGATACGCGCATGCAGCCGCAAGCTCGGGTCGAACTCTTTCTTGCTGGCGCGGTCCTGCACCAGCTCGACTGCCTGGAACAGCCCGCGCCCGCGAATGTCGCCGACATGCGCGTGATTGCCGAAGCGCTCCTGCAGCGCGTCGCTGAGCTGCGCACCCGCCGGCATCACCCGCGCCAGCACGCCGTCTTCGGTCAGGACTTTCTGCACGGCCAGTGCTGCGGCGCATGCCAGCGGATGGCCGGCATAAGTGTGCCCATGTTGAAAGAAGCCGGAGCCCTTGACGAAGGAATCGTAGATGCGCGCCTGCACCATCACCGCGCCGATCGGCACGTAGCCAGCACCCAGCCCTTTGGCCAGCGTCATCAGGTCGGGCGCCACGCCCTCCTGCTCGCAGGCATGCAAGGTGCCAGTGCGCCCCATGCCGCACATGACCTCGTCGAGGATCAGCAGCACGCCGTGCTTGTCGCAGATCTCGCGCACGCGCTTGAAATAGCCGGGCACGGCCGCGACAGCGCCGGATGTGGCGCCGACCCACGGTCTCGGCGAGGAAGCCGGCGACATTCTCGGCGCCATGCTTCAGAATTTCCGTCTCGAGCTCGTTGGCCACGCGCAGCCCGTACGCCTCATCGCTCTCGTTCGCTTCCTTGAAGCGATAGGCGAAGCAGGGCGCGACCTGCTTCACATCCATCAGCAGCGGCTGATAGGGCTTGCGCCGCCATGCATTGCCGCCCGCGGCCAGAGCCCCCAGCGTGTTGCCGTGATAGCTCTGGCGCCGGGAAATGAAGATGTGCCGCTTGGGCTGGCCGATCTCCAGGAAATATTGCCGCGCCATCTTGAGCGCGGTCTCGATCGCTTCCGAGCCGCCGGAGACGAAATAGACGCGGGTCATGCCCTTGGGCGCATCGCGCACCAGCCGATCGGCGAGTTCTTCGCTCGCCGGTGTCGAGAAGAAGGATGTGTGCGCATACGCGAGCTGCCCGGCCTGCGCCTTGATCGCTTCGACGATTTTCGGATGGCCGTGGCCCAGGCACGACACCGCGGCACCGCCCGACGCGTCGATGTAGCGCTTGCCGGTGTTGTCGACGATGTGAATGCCTTCGCCGCCCACCGCCAGGGGTGGCGCGATGCGCGTGTCGCGCGGAAACACATGGCTCATGGGCGCGGCATCGTGGGTGGGTCGACGTAAACGCCCATCGCCGAAAGGCGCGCTTGCGTGCGCGCGATGGCGGCGAGCGCCTCGGCGCCGCCGCGATGGGCGAGTGTCGCCAGCAGCGCCTCGATCGTGGCGCTGGCGGCGGTGAGCGAATGGAAGAAGGACGGCGTGTCGGTTGCCGCGACCAGCAGATGCTCGGTGTATTTGGCGAGCGGCGAAAGCGTGCTGTCGCTCAACGCCACGATCGTGGCGCCGGCCCGGTGGGCGGCTTCGGCGGCGGCGACGGCGTGGCTTGAATAGGGGCTCACGGTCATCACCACCAGCGCGTCGCGCGGCCCCATCTCGAACACGCCGTTGTCGATGACGCCGCCCGGGCTTGCCGCCAGAAACAAATCCTGCCGGAAGAAGCCCCAGACATAGTGCAGGTAGTAGGCGAGCGGGTAGAGGCTGCGGAACCCCGCGATCCACACCCGCCGCGACTTCGCCAGCGCCGCGGCGCTACGCGCCAGAAGTGCAGCGCCATTGGCCGCGCGCGTCGCCTCGAGATTCTCCGCCTGGCGCGCATAAAGGCGCTCATAGACCGAGGCCGGCGATCATCCTTCTGCAGCTCGGCCGCCTTGGCGGCATAAGGCAGCCGGTCGCCGCGCGCCCCGGCCACGAGATCGTCGAGACACAGGCGTTTCAGTTCGGGATAGCCCGCGAACCCCAGGCTCTTGGCCAGCCGCACGATAGTCGCCGGCGTCACCCGCGCCGCCGCCGCCGTCTCGCGCACCGTCTGCACCGCGACCTTGTCGGGATTGGCCAAAATATACCGCGCCGCGCGCCGCAACTGCGGGCTCAGCGTCTCCACCATGCCCGCAGCCCGCGCCTGCAGCGCGACGGCAGAGGCACTCGGCGCGGAACTGCCCTTGATCATAGATGAAACGATAGTACCGAAACTAGAAAAATGCAACAAATGTTTCATCAACAGATATAGCCGTGTTTCGCTGGGTTTCCGCTGCTTAGTCGGTGGAGGCGACGCCGGGGATCGCGCTTGTCGTGCGGGAGCGCACCGCGCGCGCCGCTGTCAATGTCTGGGCCAGATTCGGCTGCGCCAGTTGAGCGTACGAATAGGCATAGAACGCCATGGCGAGGCACGCCGACAAGAAATCGGTACCGCCGTGGATTGCCGCCGAAAGAAGCGCGCTGTATGGGATCGGATTGTCGTACGCAACGACGCTTCCGTGGTATTTCGCCAGATAATACAAGCGGCTGACGACATCTGGTAGCAGCTGCAAGGGTATCCAGGTCAACGCCCAGCCCAGGAACAATCGCCAAACGTTGCCGTTGCTGCGCTGCCATGCGCGCGCAAAAATGCCGGCGCCTTCGCCGAGCGCAATCGCCGGAAGCGCCAACATCAAACGTCCGACGGCGCTCCACAGAACAAGCTTTATGAGAACAACGACGCCCCACGCGACCACAACAATAATGTAGGGCGAGAGTCCGATGCGTACGCTATCGGCGAAAAAGGCGAAAATGATCGGAGTCAAAATATTAAAAGGTAGCGACATGACAAGAACGATCACGAAGCTGGCGCCCAGAAATCGCCAGTGCGGCCAATGAAAGCGAACCGCGAGCCAGTGTCTCTCGTTCAAGAGAATGGCACGATTGAAAGCCAAGCCGGCCATGATCGTGACGGCGATGAGGAGGAGGTAGGCCAAGGTGAGAAAAGGCACCGCAACAGACTGCGGCGCTCGGAAGAACTGAAGGAGCGTCAAGATGATCAGAAATACCGACGCGGGCCAAATCAACCAAATCAGCAGGCTGGGGTTGGTGAATACAAACTTGTAGGCGCCACACACCGTTCGCCAGAACACGATCTTCCGCACCCGTCCCCCGTGCACCAGACATGACCAATACCAGCCATCATGGCGGTCGGCAGATGCGTTGGCAACTGTCCGAAAAGGGCGAGTTAACTCACGAGATTCTTCGGCGTCTTGCCCGCCAGCACCGCGTCGATGCCGTCCAGTGCCAGCATGCCCATCGCCTCGCGCGTCTCGATGGTGGCGCTGCCCAGATGCGGCAGCAGCACGACGTTCTCGAGGCCCATGTACTCCGGCGCCAGCTTCGGCTCGTTGTTGTAGACGTCGAGCCCGGCGAACGCGATATGCCCGCTGCGCAGCGCCGCGATCAGAGCCGCATCGTCAATGAGCGTGCCGCGCGCCGCGTTGACGACGACCGCACCCTTCGGCAGTGCCGCGATGCGCGCCGCGTTCAACCAGTTGCGCGTTCCCTCGCCGCCGGGCGCGTTCAGCGACAGCACCTGGCAGGCGGCCAGGAAGCTCGCATCGTTGTCGTGGAATGTGGCGCCCTGTTCGAGGTTCGCCGGCAACCGCGCCTGGTCGCGGTAGTGGATCTCCATGTCGAACGCGCGCGCCATGCGCGCGACCTCGCGGCCGATGCGGCCCATGCCGAAAATCCCCAGCCGCCGTCCCGACACGTTCGTGCCCATCAACTGCGTCGGCGTCCAGCCGGTCCAACGCCCGGCGCGCACCAGCCGCTCGCCTTCGCCTGCGCGCCGCGACGCGCAGAGGATGAGCAGCATCACCGTTTCCGCGGTGGCGACCGATAGCACATCGGGCGTGTTGCACACCTTGATGCCACGCGCCTTGGCGGCCGCCACGTCGACATGATCGAAGCCGACGCTGAAGGTCGCGATCACCTTCACGCTGTCGGGCAAAGCGGCGATGGTGGCAGCGCTCATCTTTTCCGCCGGGCAGCACAGGACCGCCGCGGCACCCTGCGCCAGGCGCACGATATCCTCGGCCGACCGCGGCGCATCGTCGGGATTGAGCCGGGCGTCGTAATCGCGACGCGCGCGCGCCTCCACGCTCGCCGGCAGCCGGCGCGTCACGAACAGGATCGGCTTGGTCATATCGTGGTCCCCCCCGGGATCATTCGGAAAATGCGGTCCCGACCATCCAAGGGGGTCCGTGCCGCGCCGTCAACTCCGCGGCATCGGCATTGCGAAGGACGTCGTCATCCGTTTATGCGTTTGAGGATCGACGATGGGCCTGCAAATAGGCGGCGTGCTCCAGCCGCAGCTCGACATGGTCGGGCGTCAGCCGCAGCGCCTCGTCATAAAAGGTCAGCGCCGTGTCGACCTCGTCGACATCGGCCATCACGCGGGCGATTTCCCGCCACAGCGGCGCCGAGGCGTGGTTGCGCGCGATCGCGTCCTTGAGCAAATCCGCCGCCTCGCGATACATCGACTGGCCGATCAGTACGCGGCTCATGCCGACGAAACCCTCGGGCCGGCCCGGCGCCAGATTCATGACTTGTACGAAGAGCGCGGAGGCTTCCTGCATCTTGCCGATGTCCTGGCAGAACCACGCGGCCCGCAGAATCGTATCGACATCGCCGGGATTTTCCTCGAGGGCGCGCTGATGACGCTCGATCTCGTCGACGATCTGCTGCAGCGGCTGGTCGTGGGTCGCTGCGGCGACGTCTGGTCCCGCGATCGCGTCGAGGGAAATTGTGTCACGTCGTGGAAGCGCACCCATGATGGTACCTCGCTGTCGCAATCATCCCATGGCCCCGAAATTAACCTTAACTTCCGTAAGAATTTCTTAACGCCGCCGGCGATTCTCTTTGTAGGAGAGCCCATTAGCCAAAAGAGATAGACGGCGAACGCGGGCGCACGCCTGTCATGCCGCAAACCATATCCGGATGGCGGCGGCGCCTTGCGCGCAGCCGGTCTTGCGGCGTTTGATCCAGCGCAAGGCAGTTCCGTGCCGAAAATCCCATACTGATCCGTAAGGCTGCAGCGCCGCCGCCGAATTTGGCGATGACGGCCGCTCACCAAACGCAAAGGAGGACAGCGATGTGCGGGACGATCTCTCTGATGCGGCGCATGCGCGGCCTGGCCGCCAGCGTCGGGTCTTATAGGCGCGATGCGGCCGAGCGACGGCGCCTCGCGAGGGAATTCGCGCGGCTGGATGACCGCGATATCGCGCGCGTCCTCGCCGATATCGGCTGCAGCCGCGAGGATCTGCGCACCCTCATCGACAACGCGCCCCGCTCGCCGGTCCTTCTCCACGCCATGACCGCCAGGCTCGGGCTCGAAACCGCGTTTGCGGGCGCGACGTCGGACATGGTGCGCGATATCGAGCGGCGCTGCACGACCTGCACCGCCCAGTCACGCTGCAGCCGCTGGCTGCGCCGCGGCGGCGTGGACGCGGGTTATAAGCAGTTCTGCCCGAACACCGGCAATTTCGAAGAGATAGCGCCGGCGGCACCCGCTTCTATCGCTTGAGCGTCGGGTTCTCGCGGTATTTCTGCTGCACCGGCCAGACGATGGGCTGCACGCTGGTGCGCCGCGCGATGGCCAGCACGCCACTATCCGTGGGCGCTTCCTTGAAGCGCGAATTGGGCGGCACATCGAACATTTTGGGCGCGGTCAGCGTGGCGGTCATCCCGCCGAGGAACAGCAGCTCGAATCCGTTCTGGCTGTAAAAATCGGCATAGAAGGTCGGGTTGAAATTATAGAATCCGTGATTGAAGATATTGAGCGGGCCCTGATGCACGACGCAGCCGCCGGCAGCCAATGCGGACGCGCAGCTGACCATCGCCTGGCCGATATTGAAGCAATGTTCCGTCGTCCCGAAATCGAACACCAGATCGTAGGCACCCACCATGTCGTCGGGCAGCGCGTGGTTGAGATCGACAATGCGCTCGAAGCCGCGCGCCGCCGTGATATCGATGCAGTCCAGCGTGACGCCCAGCGCCGCGAAGAAGGCAACGGTCTCGAAGATCTCCGGAAAAAGTTCGCTCGTCCCGTGCCAGCGATTGACGGCGTCGCTGTCATCGCGCCCGGTCAGATGGGGTTCGATCGCCGGCCCGAAAATATCGACCAGGTTCTTGCGGGTCGCCAGCAGATCGGGATAGCCCAGCGCCAGCCCGCGCAGTGACTTGCCCGGCGGCGGCGCCATTTTGCCTAGAACGACTTTGATGATAGGCAAAATGCAGGCCGGGATGCCCATCTCATGCGTTCCGTTCGTGCCGAGGCGGCTGCCCAAATTTACGCGTCGAATGGCCTAAACACAGCCTGAAGGAATGGTGCCGCAGGAGGGAATTGAACCCCCGACCCGCGCATTACGAATGCGCTGCTCTACCCCTGAGCTACTGCGGCGCCGACGCCCGTATAAAGGCGATATGTGAACACGCCGTGAACGGGGCGGTTGCGGGCGGAATGTAGCGGCCCCGCCCGGCCCTCGCAAGGGCCAGATGGCGTCTGTAACAAGGCCGGGCCAGGCGGCTCATATCCCCCGGCGTCGGCCCATCGGTGTGACGCCGCTCACTGCCCAGCCGGGTTGTTTTGCGCTGTGCTGCATCTCCAACCCCGCATCCCGGGCGGTCGAGTCGGAGGGAGACGACGGGCGGCGGGCATCGTTGCAATTCGGGGTGCATTATGAAGACCAGCTCTATTGCGTCATCGCTCAGTTTCGTGGCGCTGGGTGGCGCCACTCTTATGTCGACATTGATCGTGTTTAATCCGCTGCCGCGGGCATTCCTGCCATCGGCCCCGCCGCAAGCCGCCGTTCTGCTCGTCGCCCCAGTGGCCGCGTCCGAGATCGGCGATCGCGCGGCCCCGAAGATCGCCAATCCGGCCGCGGACCGCGATTTCGACATGCCCTGAGACGCGGGCGACACGGCCTGTCCAATCCTGTCAAGGCCCTGTGATCCGGGCCCGAGGTGTGATCGGGCTCACTCCGTTCCAGGCGGTTTTGGGATGTGCTGCGCCCCCAGCCGCCGCCTGGGCCAGGTCGAGTTGGGGGAAGGGGGGACGGGCGGCGGTGACGCAATTATTCGGAGTACATCCGTGAGTTCCATACCGAACAGGTCCTCGGTCAGCCTCATCTCGCTGTGTTGCGCCGGGCTGGTATCGGGCCTCGTGGCCCTCGATCCGACGCCCGCCGGGATCGTCTCCCCGTCGCGGGTCCAGAGTGCCGTGCTGCTCACCACCGTTGCCGCCGCTGAACTCGACGCGGCAATGGATTGCGCACATCCAAATCCCTCGCTCATCCCGTAATCACATCATGTCCACGCGCATCACGACCACCCCGTCGTCCCGCGCCGCGGCGGCGGAGGCGGCCTCCATCCTCGCGGCCTACGATTTTTCCACCGTGGACTTGGTCGCCGATATTGGCGGCGGGGAAGGGGCGCTGGTCGCCGCCCTGTTGCAGGCGCGCCCGCATCTGCGCGCCCTGCTGTTCGATCTCGACTCCGCCATTGGTGCGGACCGATGGTCTTCGACCATTTCCGGCGCTGCGTTGAGCGCGTCGGGCGCATTCTTCGCCGGCATTCCCGCCGGCTACGATCTCTATCTGCTCAAGGGCGTCCTCTGCCGCTGGAACGACCGCGACGCCGTCCACATCCTGCGCAACTGCCGCGCCGCGATGGAGGACACATCGCGGCTGCTAGTGATCGAGGCACTCGTCACGGCCGACGGCGCGCCACAAGGCAACAACACGCCGCACGCGCGCAGCGCGCCCAATCTTCAGCGCCTGTTCGCCGCATCCGGCCTCGATCTCACACGCATCGTGCCCGCCGCTGACGCGCTCAGCCTGATCGAAGCGGTGCCGCGCGCGGCCTAGATCGCGCGCGTGGCGCCGCTGTCGCTGTCGACTAGGCTCCCGTGAATGTTGCGCGCGAGCGGGCTCGCCAGGAAACAGACGAGCTGCCCGATCTCTTCGGGCAGGCCGAAGCGCATCACGCCGTTCTTGGCCATTTCGCGGCGCCGCGCCTCCGCCTCGTCGACATTCTCGTCTTTGGCGATCACGGCGATGCGCGCCTTCAGCCGGTCGGTCTCGATCGGTCCGGGATTGATGCCGACGACCCGCACGCCATCGCGCAAACCGAGCTGCGCCATCGCCTTGGTGAAATTGTAGAGGGCCGCGTTGACGGCACCGCCGATGGTGAAATCGGCCGAGGCTGTGCGCCCGCCAGCGCCGATGATGTTGATCATCGTGCCCTTGGCGGTCTTCAGGTCCGGCCACGCGGCACGCGCCAGGCGCACATAGCCGTGGAATTTGAGCGCGAACCCATCGTGGAAGTCGGCGTCCGTCAAACTCGCGAAATCGCCGCGCTTTGTGGCGCCGGCGTTGTTGACGACAAGGTCGATGCGCCCGAATTCGCGTCGCGCCGCCGCGACGAAATCCGCCGCCGCACCGTCTTCACGCAAATCGGCGGCGTGACACAACGCCTTGCGGCCCAGCTCCTCGCGCACCACGTCGGCGGTTTCGCCCAGGCCCGTGGCGCTGCGCGCCGCCAGCGCCACGTCGCAGCCCTCGCGCGCCAGCTCGATGGCGATCGCCCGTCCGATGCCGCGGCTCGCCCCCGTCACCAACGCAACCTTGCCCTTCAAACCTAAGTCCATATCGTCCTCCCCGGTGATGGAATGCTGATAGAAGCCCCACGCGGGTTTGACAAGGCGGCGCCGGCAGCGGGACAGTGGCGCCATGCGTCTCTGGATCGCGCTTGCCGCCATCACCGGGTTCCTTGCCGTTGCCTTCGGCGCCTTCGGCGCGCATGGGTTGAAGAACCACCTCTCGCCCGAGCGCCTGGGCTGGATCGATACCGCGACGCGCTACGCCTTCTGGCACGCGCTGGCGATTCTCGCCGTTGCGATCATGTTTCAACTCCAGCGCGGCATGCCGCTCTGGTCGTTGCAGATCGCGGCCTGGGCGTTCGTCGCCGGCATCGTGCTGTTTTCCGGTGGGCTCATCGTCATGGCGCTGGCCGATTGGCGCGGCTTGGGTGCGATCGTGCCGATCGGCGGCGTCGCCTTCCTGATCGGCTGGGCCTCCATCGCCGTCGGTGCGATTAGGGTGATGCTGGCGCGCTGAGCTCGCGCCAAAATTTCTAAATCCTGTCACCCGCGGGCTTGACCCGCGGGTCTGAAACCGCGCCAGCGTCAGATGCGCGGATCAAGTCCGCGCATGACAATATTTTTGGGGCGCCGCCGCGTGCCGCCTTGTTAATTCAGTTTCGGCTTTGGCTCGTCGCTGGACTTTTCGGGCGGCATGCTGGGCGCCGGGCCGGCGTGGTGATGCACCATCTGCCATACCCCGCCTTCGCGCCGGAAGATGTTCGTCGCGACCAGCACGCTCTGACCGATTTCCTCGTAACAAATGACGAAGGCCGTATCGCCTTGCACGAACGCCTCGGCGGCATGGCACGTGACATCGGGTTTCGAATCGTTGGCGAAGATGCGCCGCCACGTCTCCATGATCTCGCGTCGCGAGGTCAGCGCCTGCCAGCCCGGATGCACGCAGGCGACCGGCGCTTCGCGCGCCCACAGCGCATCCATCGCCTTGCCGTCGCCGTCGGCGAAGGCGCGATAGAACGCTTCATTGGCGAACAGCACGGCATCACGAATCGACATCGCGACGCTACTCTACACCGCGGTGTCGCCGAGCTTAACTGTCAAAGTTTGGCGCGTGTGCCGATCAGCTCGACAAACGCGGCCGCGCGCATCCCCAGCTTGGCGCCCTTCGATGCGGCGGTGGCGTTGACATGGGAAAGGATGCCGGTTTCGTAGGTCGAGCGGCCGTCGCCGATGCGCGCGGTGCGGCAATCGACGGTCACGGCGGGGATCTTGCGCGCGTCCAGCGCGAAGATGCGCGCGATCCCGGCATCGTCGATGCCCACGCCGGCGTCGTTGAAGACCGCCGCCAGCGCGTCGTATTTGAGCGCCGCCTCTGCCCGTCCGCCCAGCAACCCGCCATGCGAGCCGATCAGCAGGATATGATCCTGGTCGTTGGCGCGCACCAGCGACGCGGAATCGAGCGCCCAGGCTTGCGGTGCGGCCGCGCGCACGCAGAAGCGTGATTCCGCGTAGTCCGGTGCGTCGCCGTGCGGCATCGGCGCGTGTGTGAGGGAAGCCGCGGCGTCCGCGCAAGCTTGTCCTGCCTGCACGCCTTCCCGCGCGGCGATGCGATTGCAATGCGAGATGATGCCGCGTGCCATCATATCGTCGCCCGAGCCGATGCGCGCCGAGCGGTGGCTCACCGTGGCCGCCGCCATGCCGATCGCCTCGAGATACGGCAGCGAGGCGATGCCCGCACCGTCGAGGCCCACGCCGGCATCGTTGAGGATGACCGCGCGCACGAAGCCGCGCGCCGCGACGTGTGCTGCATAAACACCGCCATGCGAGCCGGCAACCAGCACTGCGCCGCGATGGCGCTCTTCGAGCTTGGTCACGCTTTCGGCGGCGATGATGGCGGCATCACTCGCGTTGGTAGTTGCGCGGTTCATGCTTGTTCCACGGGGCGGAAAATCGCGGTTTCGTGCGGTTCTTTGTCTAGCAGAGCAGCCTTGCCTTTGTCAGCCACGCACACCATTCTAGGCCGGCTAAATAGAGGGGAAACCGCACGACGATGGGCGTTCCGGGCCGCAATGACGCCCATTTGGCGCGTCTTCTCGATCACTACCGCACCATGATGCGCATCCGCGCCTTCGAGGAGGCGGCCGAGGCCGCCGCGCGCGAAGGCTTGGTCAAGGGCGCAGTCCACCTGTCGATCGGGCAGGAGGCCGTCGCCGCCGGCGTCTGCGTTCATCTCGAACGCCGCGATCTCATCACCTCCACCCATCGCGGCCACGGCCACACCATCGCCAAGGGTGCCAACAGCACCGCGATGATGTGCGAGCTGTTCGGGCGCGACGGCGGGACGTGCCAGGGCAAGGGCGGCTCAATGCACATCGCCGATTTCTCGGTCGGCATGCTCGGCGCCAACGGCGTCGTCGCCGCCGGCATTCCCATCGGCGTGGGTGCAGCACATGCGATGAAGCTGCAGGGCGACGGGCGTGTCGTCGTCTGCTTCTTCGGCGATGGCGCCATCAATCGCGGGCCGTTTCTCGAAGCGCTCAACTGGGCGAAGATCTACGCGCTGCCGATCTTGTTCGTGTGCGAGGACAACCAGTATTCGTCGACCACGCGCACGCGCGAGCTGTCGGCCGGCGACGGAGCGGCGGCGCGCGCCGAAGCACTTGGCATTGCGGCGACATCGCTCGACGGCAACGATGTCATCGCCGTCGATCGCCTGGCGGGCGAGTTGCTGACGACAATCCGCGGCGGTGGCGGGCCGCGCTTCCTGCATGCGCTCACCTACCGCTTGAAAGGTCACACTGCCGCCGATCAGGCGGCCTATCGCCAGGCGGACGAAGTCGCCGCGCGCCTCGCCCTCGATCCGCTCAAGCGCGCCGCCGAAGCGCTCGCGGCGCTCGGTGTGAGTAGTGGCGATCTCGCCGCCATCGAGGTCAGCGCGAAGGCCGAAATCGGCGGCGCTTACGCCACCGCCAAGGCCGCTCCCTGGCCCGCGAGCGCGCTTGCCTTTGCCGACGTTCAAGACGTGGGGGCCGGCCAGTGGCGGTGATGACCTATCTCGACGCCGGCAAGCTCGCGGTGCGCGAAGCACTCGCGCGTGATCGCAGCGTCGTGGCGCTGGGCGAGGATCTCGGCCGCGGCGGCGTCTTCGGCCAGTACAAAGGATTGCAGCAGGAATTCGGCGCCGCGCGCGTGATCGACACGCCGATCTCCGAAGCGACGATCATGGGCGCCGCCGTCGGCATGGCGTTGGTCGGCCAGCGCCCCATCGTCGAGATGCGCTTTTCCGATTTCGCATTGTGCGCGGTCGACGAGATGGTCAACCAGGCCGCCAAGGCGCGCTTCATGTTCGGCGGCCAGGGCCGTGTACCCTTGACCGCGCGCCTGCCCATCGGCATCTGGCGCTCCTCCGCCGCCCAGCATTCGCAATCGCTCGAAGCGTGGTGGGCGCATATGCCGGGGCTTGTTGTCGTTGCACCGGCGACACCGGCAGACAATTACGCACTGCTTGCGGCATCGATCGCCAATGACGATCCGGTTGTCTACATGGAGCACAAGGATCTGTGGACGCTCGAAGGTGAGGTCCCCGCCGGCCACACCGCCGAGCTCGGCCGTGCGCGCATCGCGCGCCCCGGCGACGACGTGACGATCGTCACCTGGTCCAAATGCGTGCATGTGGCGACCCAGGCCGCGGAGCGCGTCGCCGGTGACGGCATTGGCGTCGAAGTGATCGACCTGCGCACGCTCTGGCCGTGGGATCGCGCGATGGTGTTCGAGTCCGTCGCCAAGACCGGCCGCCTGCTGGTCGCGCACGAAGCGGTGCAGGCCGGCGGCTTCGGCGCGGAGATTGCGGCGACTGTCGCGGAAGAGCTTGATGACAAGCTGCATGCGCCCGTGCGCCGCCTCGGCGCCCCGCGCATCCCCATCGCTTATGCGCCGCCGCTCGAGGATCAGGCGCGTGTCACCGCCGACATGATCGCAGACAGCGTCCGCGCCTTGGCGCGCAACACCCGGCGCGCGCGCAGCGCCGCCGAATGATCGGGATCAAGGCCGAAAAAAGGAGGACCGTCCATGTTCAGAACAATGGTGACTGCGATCGCGGGCCTGCTGGCGCTTGCCGGCACGGCGCACGCGCAGGCTTATAAGAGCGAGTACAAGCTCTCGACTGTCGTCGGCAAGCCGTTCCCCTGGGGCATCGCCGGCGAGCGCTGGGGCGATCTGGTGCGCGAGCGCACGCAAGGCCGCATCAACATCAAGATGTATCCGGGCACCTCGCTGGTCGGTGGCGACCAGACCAAGGAGTTCACGGCGATTCGTCAGGGCACGATCGATCTCGCCATCGGCTCGACCATCAACTGGTCGCCGCAGGTGAAGGAACTCAACCTCTTCTCGATGCCCTTCCTGATGCCGGACTTCAAGGCCATCGACGCGTTGACGCAAGGCGAGGTCGGCAAGGAGTTGTTCGCGCTTCTCGGTACGAAGGATGTCGTGCCGCTCGCCTGGGGCGAAAACGGCTTCCGCGAGGTGACCAACTCCAAGCGCGCGATCAAGACGCCCGAGGATCTGAAGGGACTCAAGATCCGTGTCGTCGGCTCGCCGCTGTTCAACGACACGTTCACGGCGCTGGGCGCCAATCCCACGCAGATGAGCTGGGCCGATGCGCAGCCGGCACTCTCCACCGGTGCGGTCGACGGGCAGGAAAATCCGCTGACCATCTTCACCGTCGCCAAGCTGCACAATGTCGGCCAGAAATACGTGACGCTGTGGGGCTACGTCGCCGACCCGCTGATCTTCGTGGTCAGCAAGGACGTGTGGAATTCCTGGAACACCGCTGACCGCGACGTGGTGCGTGAGGCTGCGCTCACCGCCGCCAAGGAAAACATCGCGCTCGCGCGCAAGGGCATCACCGCGACCGATGACGCCACGCTCAAGGAGATCGAGGGCCTCGGCGTGACGATCACCAAGCTCACGCCAGCGCAGCACGCCGCGTTTCAGAAGGCGACCAAGCCCGTCTACGACAAATGGGCGCAGAACATCGGCGCCGATCTGGTCAAGAAGGCGGAAGCGGCGGTCGCCAAGCGCTGAGTCCGACGACGCAATTGTCTGACGCTGGCTCCAGCCCACTTCACCCTAAATCCCTCTCCGCCCAAGGGGCGGAGAGGGACTTTCGAGCGCGCCGTTTCTCCTTCTCCGCCCCTTGGGGGCGGAGAAGGAAGGGGCCCATCGCGATAGCGATGGGAAGGATGAGGTGGGGCGCGCGCGATAGAAGACTGATCGCCAGTTCATGAACGAACCTCTCGAACCGATCCTCGAATCGCCGCCGCGCATTCCCTTGCGCATCGAGCATATGATTGCGGCGGCGGCGATCGCGCTGATCGGCATCATCACCTTCGCCAATGTCGTCGTGCGCTATCTCACGAACTATTCCTTTGCCTTCACCGAGGAATACTCGATCGCGCTGATGGTGGTGATGACTTTGGTTGCGACCGCCTCCGCCGTCGCCGCCAACCAGCACATCCGCATCACGTACATGGTCGACAAGCTGCGGCCGCGCTCGCGCCAGCGCGCCGAGTTCGTCGTGATGATCCTGGTGGCGATCATGTTCGCCGTGGTCGCGGTGCTCGGCACCAAGCAGGTCTGGGATGAATATCGCTTTGAGGTGACCTCGCCCGGCCTGGGCGTGCCGCAATGGATCTACACGATCTGGCTGCCGCTGCTCTCGCTTGCCATCATTGGCCGCGCACTGGGCCGCGCCTGGCGCGTGGCGCGCGGGCGATGATCGCGGTCATTCTCTTCGTGGCGTTTGCCGTGATGCTGGTGCTGGGCACGCCCATTGCCGTGGCGCTGGGCCTCGCCGGCACGATCGCGATCTGGCTCGCCGATCTCGGCATCTATGCCGTGCCCACCAACATCTACACGTCCATCGCCAAATATCCGTTGCTGGCGATCCCGATGTTCGTGCTGTGCGGCGCGATCTTCGACCGCTCCGGCGTGGCGCAGCGCCTGGTCGTGTTCGCGACCGCCCTCATCGGCCGGGGTGCGGGCTCGCTCGCCGTCATCGCCGTGGTCGTGGCGATGTTCCTGGGCGGCATCTCGGGCTCCGGTCCCGCCAACGCCGCCGCGGTCGGCGGCGTCATGGTCGCGCGCCATGACAAAGGCCGGCTATCCGCGCGCCTTCACCGCCAGCGTCATCGGCGCGGCCGCCGCCACCGATATCCTGATCCCGCCCTCGATCGCCTTCATCATCTACAGCGTGCTCGTCCCCTCGGCCTCCGTGCCGGCCCTGTTCGCGGCCGGCATGATCCCGGGCATCCTCGCTGGCCTGGCGCTGATCGTGCCGATCGTCTGGATGAGCCGCGTGCATGGCTTCGGCACGGCCCACAACGACGAACCACGCCCCGGCCTGTGGCAGAGCTTCAAGGGCGCCATCTGGGGCCTGCTGGCCCCCGTGCTGATCCTGGGCGGCATGCGCAGTGGCTGGTTCACGCCGACCGAGGCGGCGGTCATGGCGGTGGTTTACGGCCTGTTCGTCGGCATCGTCATCTATCGCAACATCAGCCTGCGCGACATCTATGAAATGCTGGTGGAGGCGGCCGAGATCTCCGCCGTGATCCTGATCGTCGTGGCGCTCGCCGCCGTCTTCGCCTGGGCCTCCAGCACGCTCGGCATTGTCGACCCGATCGCCAAGGCGATCACCGGCCTGGGCGTGGGCGAATACGGCGTGCTGGCGCTGTTGATCGTCATGCTGGTGATCATCGGCATGTTCCTCGACGGCGTCTCGACCTTCCTGATCCTGCTGCCGATCCTGATCCCCATCGCCCAATCCTATAATTGGGATCTCGTCTGGTTCGGCGTGATCCTCACGATGAAGATCGCCATCGGCCAGTTCACGCCGCCGATGGCCGTCAATCTGATGGTCTCCTGCAAGATCGCCCAGGTACCGATCGAAGCGACGATTCGCTGGGTCGGCTGGATGATCGTCGCGATGTTCGTGGCGTTGATCCTGGTGGTTGCGTTCCCCGGGCTGGCACTTTGGCTGCCGCATAGCCTCGGTTACCGCTGACATGTTGCGGATGGGCGTTTGCCCACCGTCTTTGTGCAGTAGCGAAGGCCCGTCGCGCGCCAATCACATTGCGGTGCCCGATGATTAGCCAGATCCGAAGATGCGCGCCGCAGTTGCGAACGATGTTCGGCAGGCGTCGCGCGCAGGCTTGCGGGTAATGGATCATTCGGGCAAATTCTTCGTTGAGGGGCCGGCGTAAGATCGGTGGTTTACAGGGTGGGCCGCGCTCGAGCGCCAAGTTCACAATACCAATCGCGATATCCGCGGGGGACAACCCCGCGAGGGTTCGTGCAATTCTCTTGGGAGGAGACATCATGACCGAGACTAGCCAGCAAAGCGCTCGCAAAGGCCGGCGCTCGTTTCTGAAAACCATGGCCGCCGGCGGTGCCGTGGCAGCCGCCAGCTCGATCGTCGCCCCGAACGTCTCGCGCGCGCAGACCGTGACCCTCAAGATGCAGGGCTCGTGGGGCGCCAAGGACGTCTTCAACGAGATGGCCGAGGATTATGTCAAGCGCGTCAACACCATGGCAGGCAATCGCCTGAAGATCGAATATCTGGTCGGCGGCGCCGTCGTGCACCCGTTCAGCGTGTTCGACGCGGTGCATGCGGGCGTTCTCGATGCGGCGCATACCGTCACCGTGTACTGGTACGGCAAGCACAAGGCCGCCTCGCTGTTCGGCACCGGCCCGGTGTTCGGCTTCAACGCCAACGAGGGTCTGGGCTGGATCCACTACGGCGGTGGCAAGGAGCTCTTCAAGGAGCTTCAAGAGCAGGTCATGAAGGTCAACATCGTCAGCTTCTTCGCGATGCCGATGCCGACCCAGCCGCTTGGCTGGTTCAAGAAGCCGGTGCGCACGGCGGCCGACCTCAAGGGCCTCAAGTACCGCACCGTCGGCCTCGCGGCCGACCTGTTCCAGTCCATGGGCGCCTCGGTGGCCCAGCTCCCCGGCGGCGAGATCGTGCCGGCCATGGAGCGCGGCGTGATCGACGCCTTCGAGTTCAACAACCCGACCTCGGATCGCCGCTTCGGCGCCCAGGACGTGGCCAAGAACTACATGATGGGCAGCTACCATCAGGCGACCGAGTACTTCGAGATCATGTTCAACAAGGGCAAGTTCAACGCGCTGCCCGCTGAACACAAGGCCATCCTGCAATACGCCGCCGAATCCGTCTCGTCCGACAACGAGTGGAAGGGCATGGACTACTACTCGAACGACCTGCAGGATCTGATCAACAAGGACAAGGTCCAGGTGCACCGCACGCTCGAAGGACATCTTCGAGGCGCAGATCAAGGCCTGGGACGGCCTGATCAAGGATCTCGAGAAGGACGCCTTCATGAAGAAGGTGATGGACTCGCAAAAGGCGTGGGTGAAGCGCGTCGTCTACTACGACATGTACAACAACGCCGATTATAGGCCGCTTACGAGCACCATTTCGGCAAGCTCAACATCTGAGTCTTCGGCTGCGGCATCGAGCCTGGTCCTGAATGGGGCGGCGCGACAAGCGCCGCCCCTGCTCTGATTCGCGGATCCTGGCCGGCGCTGGGGCAGACATGACGCGATAGTGAATCGGGTTCTGCTCTTTATCGATTTGATCAACACCTGGGTGGGCAGGATCGCCGGCTGGCTGATCCTCGTCCTCACCTTCGGCGTCAGCTACGAGGTCTTCGTGCGCTACGTCCTGGGCGCGCCGACCACGTGGGCCTACGACGTCACCTACATGACCTACGGCGCGCTGTTTCTGCTCGCCGGCGCCTACACCCTGTCGCGCAACGGCCATGTTCGCGGCGACATGCTGTATCGGCACGTGGAAGCCGCGCAGTCAGGCCCGCCTCGACCTGTTCTCTACATCATCTTCTTCTTCCCGGCGTCCTGGCGCTATCTACTCGGGCTTCGTCTTCGCCAGCATGTCCGTGGATGTTCAACGAGGTCAGCATCTTCAGCCCGGCGGGCGCGCCGTGTTTCCGCTCAAGACCCTGATCCCGATTACGGGCGTGCTGATGTTTCTTCAAGGCATCGTCGAGGTCATCCGCTGCATCATGTGCATCCGCACCGGCGTCTGGCCGCAACGGCTGCACGACGTCGAGGAGACGGAGACGCGTCATCATGCACGCGAAGAGCATCGCCGCCGCGCACGGCGAGAAATTCGGAGGTCTGAGGGATGTTACGACGACCCGCAAGTCGGCATGTTGATGCTGGTGATCTTCCTGTTCGTCATCATGCTCGGCTTTCCGATCGCCTTCTCGCTCATCGCGATGGGCGTGGGCTTCGGCTTTTTCGCCTTCTATGTTCCCGGCCAGAACATCATCCAACCGCATCTTCACGCTGCTGGTGCAGAAGACCTTCGAGGTCACCACCAACGACGTCCTGACCGCCGTGCCGTTGTTCCTGTTCATGGGCTATGTGGTCGAACGAGCGAATATTCTCGACCGACTGTTCCGTTCGATCCAGCTCGCGGCCAAGAATGTGCCCGGCTCCCTCGCCGTCGCCACCCTGATCACCTGCGCCATGTTCGCGACCGCGACCGGCATCGTCGGCGCGGTGGTCACCCTGATGGGCCTGCTGGCGCTTCCCGCCATGCTGCGCGCCGGCTATGACACCAAGCTGGCCGCGGGCGTCGTGTGCGCCGGCGGCTGTCTCGGCATCCTGATCCCGCCGAGCATCCTGCTGATCCTCTACGCCGCCACCGCCGGCATCTCAGCGGTCCGGCTTTACGCCGCCGCCTTGATTCCCGGCTTCCTGCTCGCCGGCTTCTACATCCTCTACGTCATCGTCCGGGCCGATGATGAATCCGGCGCTGGCGCCGAAGCTGCCGAAGCAGGAGACCGAGGTCCCGCTGGGCACGTGATCTGGGCGCTCGCTCACCTCGTTCCTCCGCTCGCCCTGCTGATCATCTGCGTCTCGGCGCCATCCTGTTCGGCCTGGCGACGCCGTCGGAGGCCGCCGGCATCGGCGCGCTCGGCGGGCTCGTGCTCGCCACCGCCTACGGTCAGATCGATTTCAAGCTGCTTGCAGGAATCGGTGTACCTGACGGCTCGCGCCACGGCGATGGTCTGCTTCCTGTTCATCGGCTCGTGGACCTTCTCCTCGGTCTTCGCCTATCTCGGCGGGCAGGGCGTGATCGAGCGCTTCTTCCTCTCGCTCGACCTGTCCTCGACGCGGCTTCCTGATTCTGACGCAGGTCATCATCTTCCTGCTCGGCTGGCCGCTTGAATGGACGGAGATCATCGTCATCTTCGTGCCGATCTTCCTGCCGCTGCTCGATGATTTCGACGTCGACCCGATCTTCTTCGGCATTCTGGTGGCGCTGAACACCAGACCGCCTTCAACACGCCGCCGGTGGCCATGGCGGCGTTCTACCTGAAGGGCGTGGCGCCCAAGCATGTCGAGCTGACGCAATCTTCGCCGGCGCGCTGCCCTTCGTGTTCCTCGTCTTCCTCACCATGATCCTGGTCTATGTCTTCCCCGGCTCGTGCTGTGGCTGCCGGACTATCTCTACGCGCCGAGATGAATGACGCACGTTGCAACACTGGCTCAGGTCTCGGCGCCGAGGCGGCGGCGGCGATTCCGCGACGGCCGGATGACATCGCGCGAGCTGGTGGAGGCGTGCCTCGCCGTCATCGAGGCGCGCGAACCGGACGTGCAGGCTTGGACTTTCCTCGATCGCGAGCACGCCCTACGGCAGGCCGACGCGGCCGACGACGCGCACCGCCACGGCAGGCCGCACGGGCCGCTGCATGGCGTGCCGGTCGGCATCAAGGATATCTTCGACACCGGCGACATGCCGACCGAGTTCGGCTCGGCACTCTGGGCCGGACGCACGCCGCGCTACGATGCCAACGCGATCGTCCGCCTGCGCGAGGCCGGGGCGGTGATCCTCGGCAAGACCGTCACCACCGAGTACGCCTACTTCCAACCCGGCAAGACGCGCAACCCGCACAATCCCGCGCACACGCCAGGCGGCTCGTCGAGCGGTTCGGCCGCCGCGGTTGCCGCGGGCATGGTCCCGCTCGCCATCGGCACGCAGACCAATGGCTCGGTCATCCGGCCCGCCGCGTTCTGCGGCGTCGTCGGCTTCAAACCGACGCATGGGCTGATCGGCCGCGGCGGCGCTCTCCTGCTGTCGCGCACGCTCGACACATTCGGCGTCTTCGCCCGCACGGTCGAGGATGCCGCCCTGATCGCCGAAACGCTGATTGGTTTCGATGAGGAGGATTCTGACACGCGCCCTGTGGCCCGGCCGCCGCTGCGCCGCTACGGCAGCGAGCGCCCCGCCGCTGCCGCCGAAGCTCGCCTTCGTCCGCACGCCAGCCTGGCCGCACGCCGAGCCCGTGACGGTGGACGCGTTCGGCGAGCTGGTAGAGGCCCTGGGCGACGCGGCCGACGAGGTGCAGATCGGCGCCTCCTTCGAGACGGCCATCGGCCTCCATCGCACCATCATGGAAGCTGAGATGGCGCATAATCTGCGCCGCGACTACGACAAGGGCGCGGACAAGCTCAGCGCGCAACTGCGGGCACTCATCGAGCGCGGGCGCGCGCTTCGGCGGTTGACTACCAGGCGGCGGTGGCGGCGATCGCGCCGCTCAACGACGCCCTCGGCGACATTTTTGACCGCTACGATGCCATCCTGACGCCGGCGGCACCCGGCCAGCACCTCAAGGGCTGGACGCGACGGGCAACCCGGTCTTCTGCACGCTCTGGACCTATCTGGGCATGCCGGCGGTGACCCTGCCGTTGCTCACGACAGAAACCGGCCTGCCGATGGGGGTGCAGCTGGTCGGCCGCCGCGGCGACGATGCGCGCCTGCTGCGAACGGCGCGCTGGCTTGCCAACCACAACTTGAATTAAAATCGCGACGCCGGCCGCGCGCCGGCAGGAGTGAACGCCATGTACAAGCGCAATCTGGTGGCTGGCCTTGTCGGCATCATCATCGTCGGCGGTTTCCTCGTCTTTTTTTGCCTCTGGCTCAAGGCGGTGCCGTTGATTGCCATCTGCATCGGCGTGATGGGGCTGGCGATCTGGGATTTGTACAGCTCCACCAAGGACATGGGCAACTCGCCCGGCGCTTGATACGGCGCCGGTCGGGATGTCAGGCCCTGCCGGCGAATGCCATGGAATTGTGATTTGAAGTGATCGCGCCTGGTATTCGCAGACGGCTCCGCGATGGTCGTTCACGTCGAAGCAACCAAGATCGATCAATGCACCGCATTGTCCGTCGCGCGCCGACGCGCGATGTGGCCCGCCATCGCAGAATGCCGGCGGGCCCGTTGCGTTGAGGTCGGGAGACCAGGATGAACGAACGCACTGCAAAGGCAAAGGCGCCGGCCCGGCGCCGCTTTTTCCGGACCATGGCCGCAGGTGCGGCCGTCGCGGCCGGAACCGTTACCGCCCCGCATGTCAGCCGCGCCCAGACCGTCACCTGGCGCTTTCAAACCACCTGGTCCAGCCGCGATATCTTCCATGAATTCGCGCAAGACTATGTCCGGCGTGTCACCGAGATGGCGGGCAGCCGCTTTCGCCTCACGCTGTATCCGGCCGGCGCCATTGTCGGCGCCTTTCAGGTGATCGACGCCACCCACACCGGCGTGCTCGACGGCGCGCACGGTGTCACCGGCTATTGGTACGGCAAGAACAAGGTTGCGTCTCTGTTCGGCACCACGCTGCCGTTGGGTTGGGAGGCCAATCACCTGCTCGGCTGGTTTTATTACGGCGGCGGACAGGCGCTCTACAGCGAGCTGCTCGAGACCATCCTCAAGCTCAACATCATCGGCTTCCTGACCGGCCCGATGCCGACCCAGCCGTTCGGCTGGTTCAAGAAGCAGATCCGCGGGCCGCAGGATCTGCGCGGCCTGAAATTCCGCACCGTCGGCCTGTCAGCCGATGTTTTCAAGGAGATGGGGGTCGCCGTGCAAATTCTGCCGGGCGGCGACATCGTCCCCTCGATCGATCGCGGCCTGATCGACGGTGCTGAATTCAACAACCCGTCCTCCGATCGCACGCTCGGCTTTCCCGATGTCGCGAAGTTCTACATGCTCGGCAGCTACCATCAGCGTGTCGAATCCTTCGAGATCATGTTCAACAAGACCAGATATGCGGCCCTGCCGGCCGAGCTGCAGGCGGTCTTGCGCTACGCCAGCGAGGCGGCGTCGGCCGACATGTCGTGGAAACAGCAGGACCGCTATTCGAAAGACCTCGAGGCGATGAAATCGGACCAGGGCGTCAAGACGTTCAAGACGCCGGACTCGATTCTGCAGATGCAGCTCGAGGCCTGGGACAAGGTCGTCAAGCCGCTGCTCGACGATCCCTTCTTCAAGAAGGTGTACGACTTGCAACGCGCCTGGGCGCGCCGCGTCGTCAGCTTCTACCGCGATCTCGAAACGCCCAACGATCTCGCCTGGAAGCATTTCTTCGGGCGCGGGTAAGCGCGATCACGCGCCGCATCGCTGCTCCACCGCCCAAATCCAATTCTGTCACCCGCGGGCTTGACCCGCGAGTCTGACATCAACGCACTGTCAGATGCGCGGATCAAGTCCGCGCATGACAATGACTTTATTTAGAGAGGCTCATGACGTCGGCGGTGATGGCGCCGTCGGCTCCGTCGGCGCCGCCGCGATCACCGCAGCGACCGGCGCCGCCGCCGGTGCAAGCGCCGCGTCGACGCGCAATGGTGCGCGCCAACTCAGCCGGTCGAATGCCTGGCAGCGCGAGCACACCGCCTGCCAGCGCGGATGGATGGCGCCGCACGCCTCGCAGGTCCAGGCCGGGTCGCGCGGCGCGTCGGCGGCGCGGCCCAGCCATTCACGCACGGCAGCCGCGTCATGTTTTTCCTCATCCTCGATTCGTGCCATCAGCCGGCACACGCGCGCACTCGGGTTGTCGCCGCCGGCCAGCATCAGGTTGCGCCGCGCCTCGCCCCACAGCCGCGCGTCGAGATCGGCCTCCGCCATCGCGATCAGGCTCTCGATGTGCGTCGGCGCGAGCCGCACCAGCCGCTCGACCTGCTTCACCCATTGCAGCGGCTCGGCCACCGGCCGCGCGCGACGGTAAGCGGTGACCAGATCGGGATGCGGCAGGCGCGCCCAGGCATCCTCGATCAGCTTGCCGGCGGCGCGCGCCTTGCCGGCCTCATTGTAGCGCTCGGCCAGGAATGCCGTCACCGCTGGGTGACCGGCATCGGCGCGCAGCGCCTGTTCGGCAAAGCGCAGCGCCTCGCCCGGCTGGCCCGCGGCCAATGCCGCGCGTGCGCGCTCGAGCGCAACAGCCGCGTGGTGCCGGCGCGACGTGTCGTCGGGCAGTGCTTGGACGCGCTGCGCGCGCTCGAGCGTGGCGGCGGCCTGGCGCCATTCGCCGCTGCGCGTTTCCAGTTCGAACAACGTCGTCAGCACCCACGGCGCCTTGGGCTGCAGCGTCGCCGCGCGCCGCGCCAGGGCGAGCGCACCGACGCGATCGTTGACGCGCATCGCCTGGATCAGCAGACCGCGCAGCCCCAGGAACTCCGTCTCCGGCCGGCCCAGCATCTGCGTGAAATAACGTTTGGCGGCGTTCTCGTCGCCGTTCAGCTGGGCCGCTTGCGCGGTCAGCAGCAGCGTCAGCGGCGGCTCGCTCAGCAGTGCTTCGGCGCGCCGCGCCTGGCGGCGCGCTTCCTGCGGGTCGCCGGCCGCGACCGCGACCAGGCCTTGCGTCAAGGCGACATAGCCGCGCTGGCGCTTGCCCTCGCGCCGCCAGCGCCCGAGCAGGCGCGGCGCATCGGTGATCGTGCGCCAAGCGCGATAGAGAGCGGTGGCGATGATCGTTGCCGCCAGCACGCCGGCCAGCAACACGCCCACCGACGTGTCGATCCGCCAGCCCTGCCAGACGATGGTGACGCTGCCCGGGCGGTCGGCGAACCACGCCACGCCGACCATCACTGCGGCCAGCAGCACCAGCAGCCCGATGATGCGGATCACGGGGCGTTCGCCCCGGCCTTCAGGGCCTGTGCGCTCAGCGCGGCGACGGCGCGCTCCGCATCCAGTCGCGCGCGCGCGTCGGCTAACCATGGTCGCGCCGCTTCGGCTGGTGCACCGCTCAGCCGCTCGACGGCACTTACCGCGCCGGCGAGATCGTCCTCGCTCAGCCGGTATTCAGCGCGCGCGGCGATGGCGTCGGGCGTGTCGCCGGCGACATCGCCGATCTTGCGCACCGATACCAGATTCGACAACCGGTCGATTGGCGCCTGCCACCAGCTCGTGGTCGTGTCGCCGCCCGCATTGCGCATAATCGCCGGCGCCACGCGCGCGAACTCATCGCGCAATTGCGCCCGGGTCTTGATGCCGCGCGCCGCGTGCGCGGCCAGCGTGTTGATGGCCGGGCCGAAGCTCGGATCGTTGTCGGTAAGCGCCTGCAGCGACGCCAGCTCCGGCGCGAAGCTGTCGCCGCGCGCCATGGCCTCGCGCAATTGCCCGACCGCGAGCAGTAGCGCATCGTTGCGCTTGGCGGCAGCACGGTCGGACTTCATCAGATCGCCCACCACCAGACTCAACGCGCCGACCTCGTCCTGCAACCGGGCGAGATCTTCGCGCAGTCGCGTGGTTTCGGCAGTCAGTTCGGCGATCTTACTCGTATCGACGCTTGGCGCCGGTGCCGATTTAAGTGCCTGCACGCGCCGCTGCAATGCCGCCACCTGATCGGGCGAAACAGCACCGGGCACGGCCGCTATTTCGCCAAGCCGCCGCTCGATCCCGGCAAGCCGCTCACCGATCGCGGCGACGCGCGGATCCGGCGTGCTATCAGCGCGTGGCGACGGCAGCGCCGCGATATGGCGTTCAATCGCCGCAAGGCGCGGCGCGAGATCGACGGGGATTGCGGGCACTGTAATACGCCCAGCCATCTGCCCGCTGGCCTGGTTCACGATGTAGTTCTGCCATAAAGTCCATCCCAGACTTCGCGCCAGCGACAAGCAGTGCAATCACCGCCACGGCATAGGCGCCGCCCGCGGAGCGCGGACGCGCAGCGGCCGGCGGCGGCAAAGCTTCTGGCGGCAGGGGCCCAGGTGGCTCATGCGGCGGCGGCGCGGCTCCATGCGTTGGCGGCGGCGCCGTCCACGGTCCGGATGCAGGGGCAGGAGCTGGCTCTCGCTCCGGTTCTGGTGCTGGCGGGATGATCGTTGGCGTTGTCATTTCCGGTGGCGCGTAGCTTAGCGCGATGCGATCGATCGCCGCGATCAGGGCGGTTTCGTTGGGCTGCTCGGCGGCGTGGCGCGCACCCCAGCTAAGTCCCTCCGCAGCGCCGACCACGGCCGGACTGAGGCCCAGCGCCACAGCGTGCGCGCAGGATTCGCTCAGCCCGCTCTCGCTCGCGAGCTTGACGAAAACGGCGGCGTTGCGGGGCGAGAAGAACACGACCATGTCGAATTCGCGCGCGCGCAACGCAGCGGCGACATCGGACGACAACGCATCGACCGGCTTGGCGCGATAGAGCACGGTGCGGCGCACGATGAAGCCGGCTTGCGTCAGTTGTCCGGACAGATCGCCGGCGACCACGCTGCCGGCCGCATGCAGCAGCACGCCGCCTTCGGGCCGCAGCCGCGCTCGCACCAGCCGCGCCAGATCGTCGACATCGCCGCCGGCACTCTCGACCGCATCGAAGCCCAGGGCGCGCGCCGCGGCGGCGGTCGCATCGCCCACCGCCAGCACGCCCAGATCGCGCCGCGTCGTGCGCTGCGCCAGCGCGCGCGCCCCGTTGGCGCTGGTCAGCAGCACGGCTTGCACGCCGGAAAGATCGAGCGGCCCGTCATCGACGGGATGGACCACGAACAGCGGTTCGATCGTCACCGTATGGCCGCGCCCGCGCAACGTTGCGGCAAGCGCCTCGGCATCCTCGCGCGGCCGGGTCAGGAGAATCCGCATGGCGCTATCCTTGCCCGGCTTCGGCAAAGAAGCCAGCCCCGGCTTTGGCGCGCAACTCCGCGCCGGCATCGTGGCCCAGCGTCACGGCGTCGCCGATCGCGCCGCTGCGCCGCGCGCGCCAGACCTGTTTGCCATCGCCGCTCGCCAGCAGCACCTCTAGATGCAGCGTCCGTCCGTCGATGGTCGCGAGCCCGCCGATCGGCGTGCGGCACGAGCCGTCGAGCACTTCCAGCGCGGCGCGTTCGGCGCTGACCGCCCAGCCGGTTGCCGCATCGTGCAGCGGCGCCAGGAACGCGCGCACGCGCGCATCGTCGTCGCGGCATTCGATGCCGATGGCCCCTTGCGCGACAGCCGGCAGCATTTCTTCGGGCGTGAGAATGCAGGCGGCGCGATCGGCCAGATTGAGCCGGTTGAGCCCGGCGATCGCCAGCAAGGTTGCGTCAGCCACGCCCTCGTTGATCTTGCGCAGCCGCGTCTCGACATTGCCGCGCAGCGTCACGATTTTGAAATCCGGTCGCAGTGCCAGCATCTGCGCCTGCCGGCGCAGCGACGCGGTGCCGATGGCCGCACCCTGCGGAAGCTCCGCGATACTGCGCGCCCGCGGCGCGATCAGCGCGTCGCGCGGGTCTTCGCGCTTCAGCAGGCAGGGTATGACGAAGCCGGGCGCCAGGCGCGTCTCGACATCCTTCATCGAGTGCACGGCCAGATCGACGCTCCCGGCGCCGAGCGCCTCCTCGATCTCCTTGATGAACAGCCCCTTGCCGCCGACATCCGCCAGCGTGCGGTCGGTGATCTTGTCGCCGGTGGTACGAATGGGGACGATTTCCACCGCATTTTCGCCGCCCAGCTCCGGCCACGCGGCGATCAGCCGGCTCTTGACCTCATTGGCCTGGATCAGGGCCAGGGGCGATCCGCGGGTGCCGATGCGAAGGCGTGGGGTGGCGCTCATATTCCCTCTCTAGCGCACGGGCGCCAAACCCGCTACAGGCTTCGCCATGATCGTCCTCGGGATCGAAACCAGCTGCGACGAGACCGCCGCCGCCCTTGTCACGGACGGGCGCGAGCGCCTGTCCGATCTGGTCCTGTCGCAGGTCGATATCCATCGGCCCTATGGCGGCATCGTGCCGGAAGTGGCGGCGCGCGCCCATCTCGACCATCTCGACGGGCTGATCGCCCGCGCCCTGGCGGAGGCCGGAAAGAGCTTCGCCGATCTCGACGCCGTCGCCGCCACCGGCGGCCCCGGCCTGATCGGCGGCGTGATCGTCGGCGTGATGACCGCGAAGGCGATCGCGCTCGCCCGCAACCTGCCCTTTATCGCGGTCAATCACCTGGAGGGCCACGCGCTCTCGGCCCGCCTGTCGGACGATGTGGCCTTCCCCTATCTGCTGCTGCTGGTCTCGGGCGGGCATTGCCAGCTTCTGATCGTCGAGGGCGTGGGGCGCTATGTCCGCCTCGGCACCACCATCGACGATGCGGTGGGCGAGGCGTTCGACAAGACCGCCAAGCTCCTCGATCTGCGGCTATCCCGGCGGCCCGGCGATCGAGCGCCTGGCCGCGTCGGGCGATCCCGCGCGCTTTGCCCTGCCGCGGCCGATGAAGGGCCGGCCGGGCTGCGATTTCTCCTTCGCCGGCCTCAAGACCGCGATTCGCCAGCTCGTCGAGGGGCTGGGCGCGGCGCGCACCGCGCGCGACACCGCCGATATCGCCGCCGCGTTTCAGGCCGCCGCCGGCGACACGCTGGCCGATCGCACCGCCAATGCCATCGCGCTGTTCAAGCAGCGTTATGCCGACGCGGCCAAGGCGCTGGTCGTGGCCGGCGGCGTCGCGGCCAATCGCGCCTTGCGCGAGCGTCTCGCGGTGCTGGCCGCGGCGAATGGCCTGACCCTGGTGGCGCCGCCGCCGCGCCTGTGCACCGACAACGCGGCGATGATCGCCTGGGCCGGCATCGAGCGCCTGCGCCTCGGCCAAACCGATTCGTTCGACTTCGCGCCGCGCCCGCGTTGGCCGCTCGACCCTACCGCCGCACCCGCGCGCGGTGCCGGCGTCAAAGCGTGACGAAGGGCGCCATGGTGCATCGCACACGAAGCCGCGATAGATTGGCCGCCACGACAACCGGGCGGGGCTGAGCGCGATGGACGCGACGATGACGGAATGGCTGAACCTCGCGGTGCGCTGGCTGCACGTCATCACCGGCATCGCCTGGATCGGCTCGTCCTTCTTCTTCAACTGGCTCGACAGCCATCTTGAAAAACCGGCCGGTGCCGCGCGAGCGCGTCGAGGGCGAGCTGTGGATGGTGCACAGCGGCGGCTTCTATCACATCAGCAAGATGCAGCTCACGCCCGCCGAAATTCCGGCAACGCTGCACTGGGTGAAATGGGAAGCCGGCTTCACCTGGATCAGCGGCATTCCTGCTGCTCGCCATCATCTATTATCTCGGTGCCAGCGAATATCTGATCGATCCGGCGGTGGCCGCACTGCCGCCCTGGCTCGCCATCGCGATCAGCGTCGTGTCGCTGATTGTCGGTTGGGTGATCTACGATCTGCTGTGGCGCTCGAAGCTGTCGCAGAAGCCGGCGCTCGCTTCGGCGATCTCGTTCGTTCTCGCGGTCGCGGCGGCTTACGCGTTCAGCAAGGCGTTCAGCGGCCGCGCGGCTTACATCCAGATGGGCGCGCTGTTGGGCACGATCATGGCCGCGAATGTGTGGATGATCATCATCCCGGCCCAGCGCGCGATGGTGGCAGCGACCAAGGCCGGCACGCGCCCCGATCCCGCCGACGCGCTCCGGGCCAAGCACCGCTCGCTGCACAACAACTACATGACCCTGCCGGTCGTGTTCATCATGCTGAGCGGCCATTACTCCAGCACCTTCGGCCATGAGCTGAACTGGTTGATCCTGGCCGGCATCAGCCTGGTCGGCGGCCTCGTCCGTCACATCTTCAATCTGCGCAACAAGGGGCGCAGCAATCCCTGGCTTCTGCCGGCGGCGGTGCTCGGCATGATTGCGCTCGCCGTCGTCGCCGGCCATGTGCGCGTTGGCGCCAACGTGCCGTCTGCGGCCGGCGAGAAAGTTGAATTCGCCGAAGTGCGCGCGATCATCGCGCAACGTTGTGCCACCTGCCATTCGGCGCATCCGACCGACGAGAATTTCAATGTGGCGCCGCTCGGCCTGAGCCTCGACACGCCCGTGCAGATCCGCCGCAGCGTCCAGAAGATCAACGCGCGCACGATCATCACCCAGACCATGCCGCTCGCCAACAAGACCGAGATGACGGACGAGGAGCGCGAGATGCTCGGGCGCTGGATCGCCCAGGGCGCGCGAGTCGATTGACGCATGATCGACACCGCCACATTGTCCGGCGCGGGGGGAAGCGACGCTAACAAGGCGCTCGCCGCGGCGCGTGCGCACCACGCCGGCCAGCGCTTCGACGAAGCGCTAGCGGCTTACGCGCAAGCTTTGCAGCTCGACCCCACGCTCGCAGACGCGCGTCGCGGCCTGGTGTCGATCCTGGAGATGGCGCGCACCCAGCGCTTCCATCCTCGCCTCGCTGGTTTGATCGGCGCGGCGCTCGCCGATCCGCGCACCCAGCACCAGGCGCTCGCGCGCGCGGCGCACACCAACTGCGCCTCAAATATGGGCTTGCCGGCGCGATCGATTTCACGCACCGCAGGGCCGCGCCCTCGCCGCTTCGTTCGCGCAGGATATGCTGCTGCTCGACCTGCTGCGCCGGACCGTCAACATGGATGCGATGCTGGAGCGCGTGCTGACCGCGCTGCGCCGGCATATCGCGCTGCATGACGATGGCACGATCGAGATCGGTCTGGTCGCGGCGCTGGCACAGCAATGCCTGAACAACGAACACGTGTTCGTTGCGGCGCGAGACGAGGAAGCGCACGTCGCTGTCGTCGCTGCCGGACTCGCGGGCGAAATTGTGCCATCGCCGTCTGTCGAACGTAGCGTGGCAATCTGCGCGCTTTACGCGCCTCTGGCCGATCTCCCTTGTCGCGACGCGCTCGCGCGCGTGCCGCGCGAGCGCTGGAGCGCGGCATTGCGGCCTGTCCTCGACACCGGTTTGCATGATCGCCTCGAAGAACGGGCCATTGCACAAACCATTCCCGAGTTCGCACCCGTCGATGACGACGTCTCGCGCATCGTGCGCGCACAGTACGAGGCCAACCCCTATCCGCGCTGGCTGAAGCTACCCGAATGGCCGCGCATCGACCTGCTCGCCAGCCTGCAATCCGCCTACAAGACCATCGAGGCGCCGGCAGGTGCGGGGCGCACCTTGCGTCTCCTGTCGGCGGGGTGCGGGACGGGCCAGCACGCGCTGAGCCTCGCCAGCTTCTATCGCGATTGTCGCGTGACGGCCTTCGATCTCAGCCGCGCCAGCCTCGCTCATGCCCAACGCATGGCGACGAAACTCGACGTCGCCAATGCCGAATTCTTCCACGGCGACATTCTCGAGATCGCCAAGCTCCGCCGCGAGTTCGACGTCATCGAATCGATCGGCGTGATCCATCACATGCACGATCCCGAAGCCGGCTGGCGCAGCCTGCTGGGCGTGCTGGCACCGGGCGGCCTGATCCGCCTCGGCCTCTACGGTGAAGTCGCGCGGCGCGAAATCGTCGAAGCGCGTCGCCGCATCGCGTCGCTCGGTCTCGACGGGTCCGCACCGTCGATCCGCGAATTCCGCCGCAAGCTGCTCGACGATCCAGGCTATGCCGATCTGCGCGATCTGACCGACTGGGATGATTTCTTCACCGTCAGCGCCATCCGCGACCTGATGTTCCATGTGCAGGAGCACCGTTTCACCGTCGCGCGGATCCGCGCCATGGTCGAGGCGCAAACCATGCGGTTTGTCGGATTCGAGTTCTTGTCGGGTTTCAGCCGCACGCATTTGCCGGCCGAAGCCGCGCAATCGCGCTATCGTGCCCTCTTCCCTGGCGACGATAGCTTTGCCGATCTCGCGCATTGGGAGGAGGTCGAGCGCCGCCATCCCGATACCTTCGCGGGTTATACGTTCTGGTGTCAGAAGCAAGCAGGGGACGCATGAGCCGCATTGCCATCATCGGCGCCGGCGCCTGGGGCACGGCGTTGGCGCAAGTCGCCAGCCGCGCCGGGCGCGCGACGATCCTCTGGGCGCATGAGCCGGAGATCGCCGCTTCCATCAATGCCAGCCACCGCAATCCGATTTTTTTGCCGGGCATCGATCTCGCATCGGACATCGCGGCGACGTCGGATCTCGCGACATCCGTGGCCGATGCCGAACTCGTTCTTCTGGCCGTGCCGGCACAACATCTGCGCGCGGTCACCAAGCAGCTGCAAGCGCACCTGCCTCCGGCGACGCCGCTGGTGATCTGTGCCAAAGGTGTGGAGCTGGGCACCGGCAAGTTGATGAGCGAAATCGTGGCCGAAACCGGCCCCGGCGCCACGCAAGCCGTGCTGTCGGGTCCGACCTTCGCGGGCGAGGTCGCGCGCGGCCTGCCCACGGCGGTCACACTCGCCGCCGCCGACTCCGCCATCGCCGAACGCCTCGCGGCACAACTCGGCACCAAGCATTTCCGCCCCTATCGCAGCGACGATCCGGTCGGCGCGCAGATCGGCGGCGCCGTCAAGAACGTCATCGCCATTGCCTGCGGCATCGTCGCCGGCCGCAAGTTGGGCGACAATGCGCGCGCGGCCCTGATGACGCGCGGCCTGGCGGAGATGATGCGGCTGGGCATGGCGATGGGCGGCAAGCGCGAGACGTTGATGGGCCTCTCCGGCCTCGGCGATCTGGCCCTCACCTGCAACAACGCGCAGTCGCGCAACATGTCGCTGGGCATTGCGCTGGGCGAGGGGCGAACTCCCGCACAAGCGCTGGCCGGCAAGCGCTCGGTGGCGGAAGGCGAGGCGAGTTCCGCGTCAATCGCGTCCCTCGCATCGCGCCAAGGCGTGGAGATGCCGATCGTGGCGATGGTCGACGCGATCTTGCATCATGGTGCTGGAATCGACGCGTCGATCGACAAGCTGCTGACGCGCCCGTTCAAGGACGAAGTCTGAGAGGAATCCGGCGATGCAATACTGGCTGATGAAATCGGAACCCGACGCCTATCCTTGGTCGAAGCTGGTGAAAGACGGCAAGGGCCATTGGGACGGCGTGCGCAATCATCAGGCGGCAAACAATCTGAAGGCGATGCGCAAGGGCGATCGCGCGTTTTTCTATCACTCGAATATCGGCAAAGAGATCGTCGGCGTGATGGAGATCGTGCGCGAGCACTATCCCGACAGCAGCGCCACCGAAGGCAATTGGGTCATGGTCGACGTGAAGCCGCTCTTCCCGGTGAAGCAGCCCGTCACGCTCGCGCAAGTGAAGGCGGAGCCGCGCCTCAAGGATCTGCTGCTGGTGCGCCATTCGCGCCTGTCGGTGGTGCCGGTCGCGCCAGCAGAATGGCGCATCATCTGCGCGATGGCGGGACTCGAAAAATGAGCGATGCGCTCGCGCTGTGCGCGCTTGCCGACATCGCCGAGCCGGGCAGTCGCGGCTTCGCGGTGGACACGGGCGACGGCACGCTTGAGATCTTCGTCGTTCGCGCCGGCGGCAAAATTCACGGCTACGTCAATGTCTGTCCGCATGCCGGAACGCCGCTGGATTGGAAGCCCGACCAGTTCCTCTCCCCCGATCGCACGACGATTCAATGTGCGACCCACGGTGCCCGCTTCGAAATTGCAACCGGTAGATGCATATTCGGGCCCTGCCTCGGGTCCCGTCTGAAGCCAGTCAACGCTTACACCAAAGACGATAAAATCTTTTTAGAAACAACAACCTGGAATGTTCAATAGAATGACTCGTGCCGCAGTGCAACACGGAAGTGCAATTGGCCTTACGCATTCGTTTGCAAATCATTCTTTCATCCCTCAAAATGCCTGTTGTCGGACAATCTTGGGGAAGGTCGTTCGGCTCAAGGGGGCGCCCTCAGCAGGGGCTGGGGCGCGAGTAGACTTAATGAGGGGGTAGTTTCGGTGTCAGAACCGCGCGAAGGGACAGGGTCACCCCTGTCTGGCGCGCCCGGTGACGAACGGTCACCGGCGCGTCGTATTGTTGTCGGCCATCCAGTTCGCTTGGTGGCGGATTCATTGAAGGCATTGTTCCGGGCGCTCGCGCCTGATTTGCAGGTTACACAGGCAATTTCGGTGCGTGAAGTGCTGACGGCGCTGCAAAGCGGTGGCCGTTACGATTTGCTGATCTGGTCGACCTTGCAGTTTCAAAACGAGGCGATCGCGATCATCCCGCAATTCCGCCAGATCCAGGACGATCTGCGCATTTTGCTGCTGGTCGAATCCTACGATCGCGAGCTGATCGATCGCGCGGTGGGCATGGGCATCCGCGGCGTGATCACGTCGACAACGCCCGGCGAGATGGCCATCGGCGTCGCGCGGCTGCTGCTGCAGGGGGGCACGTTCATCCCCACCGGCAGCGACAGCGTCGCGGCGGCGCCGGACAGCTGGGGGCCGGGTATCATGCCGGACCTCTCGGTCATGCCGCGCAAATCGCTGCCCAATGAAGCCATGCGCCAGTACGAGCTGACGCCGCGCCAGTGGGAGGTGCTGGGCCTGCTCGGCAACGGCAAGTCCAACAAGTCGATCGCCAAGGACCTCGGCATGCAGGAAACGACGGTCAAGGCGCATATCAAGCAGATCATGAAGAAGCTCAACGTGGAAAACCGCACCCAGGCCGCACTCTTTGCGGTGCGGCATGGCGCGGTCGAAACCCGCACCAGCGCGATCTTTTGAGGTCGACCGGCCGCGCGCGCAACGTTTGCTTGCGCGCGCGGCCGGGCTATCCTGACCCCGATTCGCCCCGGCGCTGATGCCGGGCGGCCGGCCGGGGTTAAGTCCATGATCCGCATTTTCATCGGCTTCGACGCGCGCGAGACCGTGGCATTTCACGTGCTGTCGCACAGCATCCAGGCGCACGCGTCGCAGCCGGTGGCGATCGCGCCGATCTCGCTGGCGCAATTGAAGCCGCATTTCGATCGCCCGCGCGACGCGCTGCAATCGACCGATTTCTCCTTCTCGCGCTTCATGACGCCGTTCCTGTCGGACTACCAGGGCTGGTCGCTGTTCATGGATTGCGACATGCTGCTGCGCACCGACATCGCGGAATTGTGGAAGCTGCGCGACGAGCGCTACGCGGTGATGTGCGTCAAGCACAACCACGTGCCGCGCGAGGACGTGAAATTCCTCGACCAGAAGCAGACGAAGTACGGCAAGAAAAACTGGTCGAGCGTGATGCTGTTCAACAACGCCAAATGCAAGGCGCTCACGCCCGCCTATGTCAGCGCTGCCAGCGGGCTCGAGCTGCACCAGTTCAAATGGCTGGGCGACGACGAGCTGATCGGCGCACTGCCGGCGCGCTGGAATCATCTGGTCGGCGTCGATCCTTATCGCGCCGATGCCGGCAACGTGCATTTCACCATCGGCGGGCCCTACTTTGCCGAGTATCGCGAATGCGACTACGCCGACGAATGGTTCGCCGCCCGCGACGAAATGCTCCGCTGCGATCAGCGCACGGCCGCAAAAAAACCCATCAAAGCATAGGTTTAAGCAGGAACGCCGAATCCGGGGCGCGCTTGTTTTGCCAGCATCTTTCGGGACATAATCCCCGGACATAAGTGCAGCCGCGGCCCGGCTGCTATCAAGAAACCGGCATTTGGGAGATGCAGATCATGCCGCATGGCAACGTGTTCCCCGTTCCACCAGAGTTCGCGCGCAAGGCCTGGGTCGATGCGGCCAAGTATCAGGCGATGTACGAACGCTCGACCAAGGATCCCGAAGGGTTCTGGCGCGAGCACGCCAAGCGCATCGATTGGATCAAGCCGTTCACCAAGGTGAAGGACGTGTCGTTCACCGGCGACGTCCACGTCAAATGGTTTCACGACGGCACGCTCAACGCCTCGGCCAACTGCATCGACCGTCATCTCAAGACGCGCGCCAATCAGACCGCGATCATCTGGGAAGGCGATTCGCCGACGGAGCAGAAGAACATCACCTACGCCGAGCTGCATCAGAGCGTCTGCCGCATGGCCAACGTGATGAAGAAGCACGGCGTCAAAAAAGGCGACCGCGTCACGATTTACCTGCCGATGATCCCGGAGGCCGCCTACGCGATGCTGGCCTGCGCGCGCATCGGCGCGATTCACTCCGTGGTGTTCGGCGGCTTCTCGCCGGATTCGCTGGTGGGCCGCATCCAGGATTGCGATTCATCGTATGTGATCACCGCCGACGAAGGCCTGCGCGGCGGCCGCAAAGTGCCGCTCAAGGCCAATGCCGACCAGGCGCTCAAGAGCTGCCCCAGCGTCAAGAAGGTGCTGGTCGTGCGGCGCACCGGCGGCCAGGTCGGCTGGGTCGACGGCCGCGACGTCTGGTATCACGACGAGGTCGGCAGCGTGAGCGCCGATTGTCCGCCCACGGAAATGAACGCGGAAGATCCGCTGTTCATCCTCTATACCTCCGGCTCGACCGGCAAGCCCAAGGGCGTGCTGCACACCACCGGCGGCTACATGGTCTACACGTCGATGACGCATCAATACGTCTTCGACTATCACGACGGCGATATCTACTGGTGCACCGCCGATGTCGGCTGGGTCACCGGCCACAGCTACATCGTCTACGGGCCGCTGGCCAACGGCGCCACCACGCTGATGTTCGAAGGCGTGCCGAACTACCCGGATTTCTCGCGCTTCTGGCAGGTCGTCGACAAGCACAAGGTCAACATCTTCTACACCGCCCCCACCGCCATCCGCGCACTGATGCGCGAAGGCGACGGGCCGGTGAAGAAGACGACCCGCGCCTCGCTGCGTCTGCTGGGCTCGGTGGGCGAGCCGATCAATCCCGAGGCCTGGCTCTGGTACTACAACGTCGTCGGCGACGGCCGCAGCCCGATCGTCGACACGTGGTGGCAGACGGAAACCGGCGGCATCCTCATCACGCCGCTGCCCGGCGCCATCCCGACCAAGCCCGGCTCGGCGACCAAGCCGTTTTTCGGCGTTCAGCCCGTCATCGTCGACAACGAGGGCCATCAACTTGAAGGCGCTTGCGAGGGCAATCTGTGCATCGCCGATGCCTGGCCCGGCATGATGCGCAGCCTCTACGGCGACCATAAGCGTTTCGTCGAAGCCTATTTCTTGGCATTCAAGGGCAAGTACTTCACCGGCGACGGCTGCCGGCGCGACGAGGACGGCTATTACTGGATTACCGGCCGCGTCGACGACGTGATCAACGTCGCCGGCCATCGCCTCGGCACCGCCGAGATCGAGAGCGCGCTCGTCGCGCATGCAAAGGTCGCGGAAGCCGCGGTCGTCGGCTACCCGCACGACATCAAGGGCCAGGGTATCTATGCCTATGTCACCTTGAACTCGGGCGAGAGTCCGAGCGACGATCTGCGCAAGGAGCTTGTCGGCTGGGTGCGCAAGCAGATTGGCCCGATTGCCACGCCCGATCTCATCCAGTGGGCGCCCGGCCTGCCCAAGACGCGTTCAGGCAAGATCATGCGCCGCATCCTGCGCAAGATCGCCGCGAACGAACACCAAGCGCTGGGCGATACCTCGACCCTGGCCGATCCCGCGGTAGTCGACGATCTGGTGACCAACCGAATGAACCGCGCCTAGCCCGGCCGCGACCTGGACCGGCGGGGCGGCAGCCGGCTTGGTTGCCGCCCTTTCATTTTTGCGCGCATCGCCCATATCAGAGACGGTTAAAACTTTGGAATTGACCGGCATGGAAAACACGAATTCGGCACCGCGCCTCGTCTCCGCCTTCGCCCTCACCGGCTTCGTCATCTGGACGCTGCTTGGGCTTGGGGCCTGGGCGGCGGTGGGCTTCGGCGGCGATGTGCTGCAGGCTGTCATCGAGAAATTGTTCTGGAGCGATCCCGACATGGGTCGCCTGGTGGGCGGCGTCGGGCGCATCATTGCCGGGCTGGGCACCGGGCTCGTCGTATTTGTCTGGGCGATCGGCGCCGGCATCATCTGGGCCGGCTGGGCGCTGCTGCGCCGCCTGGCGACGGCAAACGTCGTGATGACACAAATGCATTATGAAGGCGGTGATCCCTTCACCCCCGAGACTCCGCCGCGATGGCAGCGCCCGCCGATGAAGGACATCACGCCGCCATCCAACTCACCGCCGCCACCGCCGCCGCGTGCATTGCCGCCGCGTTGATCCTTTCGGGCGAGGGATGGCGCAAAGCTTGCCGCCCTGCGTCCCGCAGTGTTACGTGAAGGCCTCGTTTTCAAAGCGCAAGCGCGACATCGCTCATGGCCCGCCGCTGGTTGACCGTCGCCGGTAAGGCGGCCATCACCATTCTCCTCATCGCCTGGCTCGTGCATCGCATCGATGTCGGCCCAGCATTTGGCCGTCTGGCCGCGATCGACAAGCTCGCGACGCTGGCGGCCGTCGTGTCGATGGGCGTACAACTTCTGCTCGCCGGCTGGCGCTGGGCGCTGATCGGCGCCGCGATCGGCGGCCCGCCACGCCGCGGCTCGATTATCCGCCTCACCTTTGTCGGCCAGTTCTTCGATCAGAACTCTGCCGTCGGCCATTGGCGGCGATGCCGTGCGCGCGTGGATGGCGGCGCGCGAAGGCCTGCCTACGGCCAAGGCCGTATCGGGCGTCGTGGCCGATCGCGTCGTCGGCCTGGTGGTTCTGCTGCTCATCTCGGCGGCGACGCTGCCGCTCTTCGTCGCGCGCGTGCCCGAGCCGCTGGTGCGCGCCGGCGTGTTTGCAACCGTGCTGGGCTCGCTCTTCGTGCTGGCACTCTTCTGCATCTTCGCCAAGCCCGTTGCCGCGCGGCTGCGCGACATCCGCTTCGCGCGGCCGTTTGCGAATCTGGCCCTCGATCTGCGCCATGTGCTGATCGGCTCGCGCCAGAGCCCGCTGATCGTCGGCCTCGCCATCCTCGTTCATCTGCTTGTCATTGCGTCGGCGTATTTTCTGGCGGTCGGCCTCGGCCTCACCATCACCTACATCGATTGCATGGTGATGTTCCCGCTGGTCGTGTTGCTGACCATGCTGCCGATCTCGATCGCCGGCTGGGGCGTGCGCGAGGCGGCGATGGTCGCGGCCTTCGCCTATGTCGGCGTCGATGCGCCGGGGGCACTTGCACTCTCAGTCGCCTTCGGGCTGGTGCAGGTGGCCATCGGCCTGCCCGGCGGGTTGCTGTGGTTCAAGAGCGGTGCGCCCGCGGCGCCGCCGGTCAAGGCGGATGAGCCCGATTAGAAATCGACGCAGCGCCCACCGCGTTCCCAATCGCCGTAGCGCGTCGGCTCGGGACCGGTGGGCCCGCCGGTCTCGACCGGCTTGGCCGGCTTCATCGTGTCCTTAACCTTTTCGGCCGGAGTCTCGGGTCCGGACACGGAAGGCGGTTTGGCGTCTGGTGTCTTTGCCATGGGCTTGATATCGCGCAAACCCCGTCGCGCGGCAAGGTCTTGCAGTCGGGTGAAAAATTCCCATCTTTCAGCAAGGTTTAACAACTCGGGGCTTGGCAGCGATGAACTACGCGCGCACCGCGCTCCTCCTGGCGGCGATGACCGGCCTGTTCCTGGCCGTCGGCTTTCTGCTGGGCGGCGAGAGCGGCATGATCATGGCCTTCGTGCTCGCCGCGGGCATGAACCTGTTCGCCTATTGGAATGCCGACAAGATCGTCTTGCGCATGTACAACGCGCGCGAGGTCGACCGCAATTCGGCGCCCGGATTTTACGGCATTGTCGAACAACTGGCGCAGCGCGCCGGCCTGCCGATGCCGCGCGTCTACATCGTCGAGAACGACCAGCCCAACGCCTTCGCCACCGGCCGCAATCCGCAGAACGCGGCCGTCGCGGCAACCACGGGCCTCTTGCGCAACCTGACCAGCGACGAGGTTGCCGGCGTGATGGCGCATGAGCTGGCCCACGTGAAGAACCGCGACACGCTGACCATGACGATCACGGCGACCATCGCCGGTGCCATCGGCATGCTCGCCAATTTCGCGCTCTTCTTCGGCCACAGCCGCGACTCCAACGGCAACAGCGGCAATCCGCTGGGCATGGTCGGGGCACTCTTGGTGATGATTGTGGCGCCCCTGGCGGCGGCCCTCGTGCAGTTCGCCATCAGCCGCTCGCGCGAATACGAAGCCGATCGCATCGGTGCCGAGATCTCCGGCAATCCGCTGTGGCTCGCCTCGGCGCTGGCCAAGCTGCATCAGGGTGCGGCGGCGATCCCGAACGAGCAGGCGGAGGGCAACCCCGCAACCGCGCATCTGTTCATCGTCAACCCGCTGCACGGCAAGGGCATGGACAACCTATTCTCCACCCATCCCTCGATGGAGAACCGCATTCGCCGCCTGCGCGAAATGGCGGGGGCGGCGACAGGCCGGGTCGGGCCGTGGGGCTAAATCGGCGCGACTAGGTCGGGGGCGTAAACGGCACCGCGGCGTCGGGGACGCTGAGCGCCGACGGTTCCGCCGGCTGTGTGATGGCGGTGGCACTCGCGACCGGCTGCAGGTCCGGCCGGTCGGCGCTCGCCGCGGCCAGCCCCAGCAGGATCATCCCCATCGCGACCATCAAAGCTTCTAAACGGGACATCGAACTATCACCCGTGGACTAGGACCACACCGGCACAACGGGCGAGGGTCTGCCGCTATTCCTTGTGAAACGGCGCCGCCTGCCCCATGTTCCGCCCGCCAGCCATGACCCAAGCCGCCACCCCCATTCCGGCTAAGACCGGCGCCTCGGCGCGCCACTTGGCCCTGTTCCTGCTCCAATCGGTCCTCGACCGCCGCCTCGGTCTTGGTGAAGCACTTGATTCAGCACGAGGATTTGGCCATCTGGAGCCGCGCGACCGGGCCTTCGCCCGGCTGTTGGCGGCCACCACCTTGCGCCGGCTGGGGCAGATCGATGCGGCCCTCGCGGCCTGCCTCGCCCGCGACCTGTCGCCGCGCGCCGGCGAGGTTCGCAACCTGCTGCGGCTGGGGGCGGCCCAGCTCCTGTTCCTGAAGACGCCGCCGCATGCCGCTGTCGACCAGACTGTGGCCCTGGCCGAAGGCCGGCTCGCCTCCTATCGCGGGCTGGCCAATGCGGTCCTGCGCCGCCTGGCGCGCGAGGGGGAGGCTCTGTTGGCTGGCCAGGATGCCGCCCGGCTCAACCTGCCCGACTGGCTGTGGACCTCCTGGTGCGCGGCCTATGGCGAGACAACTGTGCGCGCCATCGCCGCGGTGCAGATGGATGAACCGCCGCTGGATATCTCCGCCGTGCGCGACGCCCCGTCCTGGGCGGAGCGGCTGGGCGCCACAGCGCTGCCGACCGGCACCCTGCGCCGCCCGGCGGGCGGTGCGGTGGCGGAGCTGCCCGGCTACGCCGAGGGCGCGTGGTGGGTCCAGGATGCCGCGGCCGCCTTGCCCGCGCGCCTACTGGGCGATGTCGGCGGGCGCATGGCGGTGGACCTCTGCGCCGCACCCGGCGGCAAGACGATGCAGCTGGCGGCCGCGGGCGCGCGCGTCGTGGCGGTCGATCGCTCGCCCGCGCGCCAGAAGCGCCTCGCCGCCAATCTCGCGCGCCTCGGCCTGGCGGCGGAGACGGTCACGGCAGAGGCCGAAACCTGGCGTCCAAAGGGGCTCGCGGATTTCGTGTTGCTGGATGCGCCCTGCAGCGCCACCGGCACGCTGCGCCGCCATCCGGAGATTGCGTGGACCAAGAGCGTCGACGATGTCGCGCGCCTGGCGCCGGTGCAAGATCGCCTGCTCGACGCCGCGGCGTCGATGCTCGCGCCGGGCGGCACGCTCGTCTATTGCACCTGTTCGCTGCAGCCTGAAGAAGGGCCGGCGCGCATCGACTCATTTCTCGCACGCCATCCGCAGATGTCGCGCCGTCCGGTCGCGGCCGGTGAAATTGGCGGGCTTGCGGAGCTGCTGACGCCGACGGGCGATTTACGCACGCTTCCCCACCATCTCGCCGCGCAGGGCGGGATGGATGGGTTCTACGCCGCGCGCCTTACGCGCGCCGCAACAACTTGATCTGCGGCACGGCCTGTTCCGCGCACCAGCGGTGCCACATCGCGCGATAAGCGGCTTCGGCCGCCGCGACATAGGCCGGATGATCGCAGATGATCGACGTGCTGAGCCGGTCGCGTAGCGTCGCGCGGATCCCTTCCAGGGACGGCAGATCCGCGGCCCAGCGCAACGCATTCGCGATATAGCGCTCTTCGTTGTCGGCGATGAAGCCGTCCAGCCCCAGCGTGGAGAGGATGGCCGCACTGCCGCGCTCCTGCGCGCGCCCACCCAGCAAGGTCAGCACCGGCACGCCCATCCACAGGCTCTCGAGCGAGGTGACGCCGCCGGTCTGCGGGAACGAGTTCGAGCTGCAGATCGGCCTCGCGCATCGCGGCGAGGTGCTCGGGCTTGTTGGTCTTGCCGCGAAACTCCAGGCGCTCCGGCGCGACACCGCGCGCGGCAAAGGCGGACGAAACGCGCGCGCGTGTCGCCGCGTCGTCGAACGCACCGTCCTTCAGCAGCAGGCGTGCGCTCGGCAGCCGCACCAGGATCTGCGCCCAGGTGTTGATCGTCTTCTCGGTCACCTTGGTCCAGCGGTTGAAAGCGCCGAAGGTGATGTAGCCGTTGGCGCGCGCTGGCAGCGTCGAGATCGGCACCGCCACGTCGGGCGGCAGGAATGCGAAATAGGTCGGCAGGCGCACGACCTGCTCGACGTAGTTACCGCTGTCGGATTCCGGAATGTGAATCTTGTCGGAAAGGACGTAGTCCATCGCGTCCATGCCTGAGCCCAGCGTCAACCCAACCTGGATCGGTGCCGGTTTGCGCGCGAAGACCAGCAGGCGGCTGCCGGCGGTGAATCCCGCCAGGTCGATCAGGATGTCGATCTGGTCGTTGCGGATCGTGTCGGCGAAAGCCATGTCGGAGAGGCGGTAGGACTTCGCACCACTTGGTAGCGCTTTCCTTGTAGCGCTGCGTGACGCGGTCGGGGTTGCGCACCTCGGAATAGCAGAACACTTCGAAATTGTCGGTGTGGCCCATGACCAGCGGCGCTAGCACGTCCGAAGCGGAGTGCTGCTTGAAATCGCCCGAGACATAACCGATGCGCAAACGCCGCGACAGCTTGGTGTCGTTGGCGTGCGGACGGATCGCCGGCAGGAGCGGGCGCGCATGACGTTCGTTCCAGTTGCGCCGCTCGGCGAGGGCCGCACCGGCATCGGTGCCGGGGTCGAGGTCGAGCGTGAAGATCAGGTTGCTGTGCGCCGTCACGAAATCGGGCTGCAGCGCCAGCGCGGTGCGGAAGCTTGCGATCGCCTCGACAAGCATGCCCTGGCGCTGGCGCACCGCGCCCAGCGCGTTGTGGAAGCGCGCATCCTTGGCATTGATCGCCAACGCGCGATCGATGCTGGCGGCCGCTTCTTCGGCCTTTCCGCAATCGAGCAGGATGAGGCCGAGATTGCAATGCGCCTCGGCCAGGTTTGGATCGCGCGCGAGCGCCTGTGCCAGATAATGCGCACCCTGCGCCGGCTCGCCCATCTGCGCCAGCGTGACGCCCAGCGTCGCCAGGCTCTCGGCGTGATCGGGATGGACGGACAGCGCGCGGTAGAGATGGCTGATGGCGATTTCGGGATGGCCGGTATCGCGCAACAGGATGCCGAGCTGCATATGCGCCTCGGCATTGCCGGGCAGCAGCTGCGTGGCGCGCTGAAAGCACGCCAGGGCCTCGTCGCGGCGGCCCAGATCGCGCAAGGCCGCTCCCAGATTGAGCCAGCCGGGGCCGAAATTGGGGACCAGGCGTACGGCCGCGCGGAACGCTTTCTCCGCATCCGCAAGGCGACCGCTCTGCCCCAGTGCCGCACCCAGATTGTTCTGCGCCTCGATGCTGTCCGGCACCAAGGCCGCGGCATGGCTCAGCATCGCCACCGCGGCGCCCAACTGGCCGATGCGCATGCAGGTTTCGCCCAGCAGGATCAGGGCCGGCGGATAGGCGGGCACCAGTTCCAGGATCTTCACGCAAAGCGTCGCGACGCTGCCGTGGTCGTTGACCTTGCGCCGGGCAATAGCACTGGCCAGCAACGCTTCGATCGGGCTTTCAAGGGGGGGATTGTGGGCGCCGGATGCGGGGTTGGTGGTCATGGCGGCGGTGTGATGAGGTGTCATGGAAAACTGAAGTCGCAAGAAGCGGGCCACACGACCGTCCCGGCGTGATCGCTATTTTACACGCGCCGCCAATGTGTTAAGAGAGGGCGATCGACGGCAGACGATGGCCGCTTCCCGGATCGCCGGGCGCCGGCGGCAGGTTTTGCCGGGGCGATTCTGCCGGTGGGGGTGCCGAGGCACATGAGGATTTCCGGGCGCGCCGCTATTCGTTGGATTGCCGTTCTGGCCGCTCTGGCCGGGACCGCCGCTTGTGGCTTCGAGCCGCTTTATGGCCGCAAGGACAACGGCTCGGTGGTCGACGATCTGGCCGCGGTGCGCATCGAGCTCATCGCCGATCGGTCGGGCCAGATCCTGCGCAATTACCTGCTCGACGATCTCAATCCGCGCGGCACGCCGGCCCAGGCGACCTATATCCTGAGCGTGCGCATCTTCGAGCCGCGTACGGAGGTCGGCCTGCAGCGCGATGACACGGTGACGCGCTACGCCTACGGCGTTTCGGCGCAGTATCAGCCTGCGCGATTCCCGCGGCGTTGCGATCACCAGCGGCTCGACTGCGTCGGGGACCAGCTTCGAGATTTCCGATTCCGACTTCGCGACGGTGTCGAACCAGGCCAGCGCGCGCGATCGTCTCATGCAGCAGATCAGCGCCGATATCCGCGAGCAGCTGGCGCTCTATTTCAACAACCGTCGCGCCACGCAGTAGCGCCGGCGGAAGGGCTCAGCCCTTCGCCTTGACCTCGCCCAGGTTGCGGAAAATTACCCGGATGATGAACGCCGTGTCGGGCGGGTTGTCGCGGTTGCCGACCTGGCGCTGCGTCCAGTCGAGCCCCAGCAGGAAGCATTCATCCTCGTAGAAAAGCGTGGCGCCCGTGAGCAGCTGGCCCGGGTTCTCGCCGACATCGCGCACCGAGCGTGCCTGCAGCAGCCAGCGCTCCGTCAGCCGCAGATTGATGGAGTTCTGCAGTTGCTCGAGGTCGGTCGTCAGCGTCGATTGCGACGACTGATCGATGAAGATGTAGGACGTCGCGATGTTGAACGACGGCGGACCGATGACGAGATCGGCGAAGCTGCGGCGCGCTTCGAAATTGTCGTGGTCGAGCTGAAAGCGGTAGGCGGAGAACAGCCACGGGTGTGGCGAGAAGGTCAGGCGGCCGACGATGTTGGAGCGCTGGTCGTCGAGGCCAGAGCCCGACGGAAAGGCTGAATTGTCGTTGAGGCTATAGCTTTGGCCCAGGAACGCCGAGGCGCGCCCACCGGTGACCCGGCTGACACTGGTGTTGAAACCGTAGACCACGCGTTGTCCGCCTTCCAGCCGGTCGACGCCGGAGAAGCGGTTGAGCCGGAACAGGCTGGTATCGTCGAAATCGACGCTGCGGCTGTCTTCGTTGGGAAACCGGCTCTGCGTTCCGACATTGGGGGCCGCGATGAACGAGACGACCGGCTCGACGATGGTGCGGAAATTTTCACTGCGATTGACGAACGGGTAGCGCCATTCGAGGCTCGCTTGCGGGAAGGCGCGGGCCTGGAACCCATCTTCGGTTGGACGGTTGGATTCGATTTCGGGTCCGATATCGCTGACGTTGTAGAGATAGCCCTGCACGTTGGCGCTCAGCGTGTAGATCTCGCCCGTGCTGGCGGTATACGGCAGCGACCAGCCCGCGCGCGAATAGACGCGTTGGTCGCGCGTTCCTTCGGTGCGGTAGATCGACCACGTGTTGGCATCGAAGGAGAACCGCCCGCCATAATCGCTTGGGGTGCCCACATAGTTATAGTCGGCCATCGGGAAGACGTACGGCGACAGATCAAAATCGTCCTGCGGCCGCAAACCTTGGAAGGCATAGGCGTTTGCTGCGGCGTAGCTGCGACCGAAGAAGCCTTCGGAGTAGGCGCGCGAGGTCAGCGTCGTCGAGCTGGGGAACTGGTAGCGGGTCAGCAGCTTGTAGCGCTGGAGATACGTGTCGTCGGTGGCACGCGCGACATTGAAGCCCCAGCGCCAATCGTCGTTGATGTCGAACTTGCCGTCGCCCTTGATATGGCCGCGGAACTGCTCGCCTGGCAGCGGTTGGTTGTTGTCGTCGCGCCGCTCGGCGTTGGTGGCGGTCGCATTGAGCGTCATTTCGCCGGCCGCGAAGCGCTGCCGGTATTCGCCGCCCAGAACCGGATTGTTCTGGCTCACCCACATCGGCTCGATCGTCATGTCGGTGCTCTGTCCGAGCACGGCGTAGTAGGGAACGGAGATGATCGTGCCGAGGCCGTTGTTGCTCGAGCTGGTGAGGCTTGGTGCCAGGAAGCCGCTGCGCCGCTTCACCGTCGCGTCGGGATGCGACATATAGGGCGTGTAAATGACCGGGATACCGGCCATCTCCATCCACGCATCGCGATACGTGACCTGACGCTCGGTCTGGTCGTGCGTGATGCGCGCCGCCTTGATTTGCCACAGGGGTGCGCGCGTCGGATCCTTGCGGCACAGCTCGCAGGGGCTGTAGACGCCGTTACGCGCCACCGTCACATTGCCGTCGACGCGTCGTCCGCTGACGGCGGCGAGGCGCGACTGGTCGGCCAGCAGCAGCCGGATATTCTGCGCGACACCGTCGCGCATGTTCTCATTGAGCTCGACGAAATCCGCGAACACCACGTCGCCGCTCGGTTCCAGCAAACTCACATTGCCGGTTGCCGTCACCGTGTTGGTGCGCCGGTTGAACGACACCGTGTCGGCTTTCAGCACGCGGTCGCCCTGCGCGATCTCGACATTGCCGGTCGCGGTGGCGATGTCGAGTTCTTCGTCGTACGTCACCTCGTCAGCGCTGAACAGCGCCGGCAATTCGCTCTGCATGCCGCCCGGCATTTGTGCGCTGGCGGTGAGCGCCGTCGTCGACAAGCACGCGGCCACCAGGGTCGCGAGCGTCGCGCGCGCGGCTTTGCGCCACACCAGTGCGCTACCGCGCGCCGGCATGGTTAACAAAGGCCGATAGACAGCCGAATTGCCGCGCGCTCGCCGGCTTCTCCGGGACATGGGTGGTGTTCTACCCCCGAATTCGGTCCGGCGATTATACCGGCGCATCTTTCGAAGGGTAGTGAAGTTTTGCCCGTTTCCCTTTGGTTCTGCGAGGTTTTCGGTCGTTGACACGAGATTCTCACGGCCGAATGCGCATTAACCGAACCTTTTCCTTTGGGCTTGTAGCGTAGGCCGCGTTTGGAAAGCTCGAACCCGAGGACGAAATCCGTGTCGATGAAACCGGTCCAGCTGCAGCGTTCGCGAGTTGCGCGCCCGCCCGCACCGCGTGTCGTCGTTGCTTCGCCGGAGGCGTTCCTCGGCAATTGGGGCGACGCCGGCCATGTCGCCAGCGAGTGGGACGAGTACGCCGCCGCCGCCGCCCGCCGCGTCGCCGACGGCAGCCGCATCCTCGACCTGGGCAGCGGTCCGGCCAGCCTGCGGCCGTTCCTGATGCGCTCCTGCAACTACCTGACCGCGGATTTCGACGACGGCACGCTCGATACGGTTGTAGCGCGCCTCGACAAGAAGCGCTTCCCCGACGGTGATTTCGATTGGGTGAGCCTGCTCGGAATTCTCGAACATGTCAGCGACCTGGCATGGGTGCTGCGTCGCGCCGCCCAGGCGGCTCCCTCCGCCCTGGTCACTTATCGCCTGAGTGCCGGCGCCAAACCGAGCCGCGCCGCGCCGCGTGGCACGCCGCTCGATCGTCCGGCGTTCTGCGACATCATCGACCGTTCACCGTGGCATGTCAGCGATGCCGAGCTGCTCGATCGCGGCGCCGATTACGAACACATCCTGTTCGCGCTCACCCGCAGCGAGTGACCGCGGCCGCGTGCCGCGCATTCACGATCAACCTGAAATAATTGTAGATCTGTCATGCGCGGGCTTGACCCGCGCATCCGAGAGTGCGCCGCTGTCACGCCCGCGGATCAAGTCCGCTTGTGACAAGTTTCGCTGTTCTGACAGTATTTGAAATGCTGACGCGCGCGGCGCTTGTCGCGCCGGCGCTTACGTCGTCGTATCGTATCCGTGTCGGTGTCGCTCGCCTTGGGTGTGCGCACGCCCGTGACATCGGACAGCGGCACTTTCAGCACGCCGACATTGAGCACGACCGTGCCGCCGCTGTTGGTGACGCCGGTGACCGTGCCGGCGAACTGCGTCGATACCGTGACCGCCTTGCCGGCCGCGTCCTTTGCCGTGACTTCGAATGTGTAGGTGCCGTCGGCCATCTTGACGCCGCCATCGGTGCGGCCGTCCCAGATATAGGCATGCGTGCCGGTCGTCTTCTCGCCGGCGACCGTGCGGATCGCCTTGCCGCTCGAATCCTTGATGACGACGCTCGTCGATTCGGTGTTTGCGGGCAGCGTGTAGCCGATGACGCCCTGGCCGTCGGCCAGCAGCACGTTCTTGCCGGAGATATCGACTTCCTTGCCGATATAGTTGATGGCGTTGGCGGTCTGCCAGGATTCTCTGGATCGTGATCAGCGACTCAAGCGACTTGCTCTGCGCGATCTGCTGTTCGACGTTGGCGAACTGGACGAGTTGGTTGGTGAATTCCGTCGTGTCCATCGGCGAGGTCGGATCCTGGTACTGCAGCTGCGTGGTCAGCAGCTTCAAGAACTGGTCGAAATCGCCCGCCAGCTTGGTGCCGGAATTATCGGCGGCCGAGGTCGAGGTGGCGGCGGAAGACAACGGGCTCACAGTGGCCATGACACATCCTTACGCGGGAACGGCCGCCCTTGCCTGTGGCACGGAAGGCCCGCCAGACCCAGGCCTGGCCCCCTCTTCATCGCAAGCCCCATGCCAGCCCGCGTCCTGGACCTAACCCCCTGTAAATACAGGAGGGACGGCCAAAAGATGGTTTGCTTGGGGCGGGCCGGGGGCAAGTGTTGCCGCAATCACACGGGCAAGAACTGCCGGACCCGCTTCGGGTACCCTCGCCCTTGATGGGGGGTCCCCGACCTGTTACGAACCGATGCTATGCAACAGCCGGTCCGAATCGCGCCTTCGATTCTTTCGGCGGATTTTGCCCGGCTCGGCGAGGAGATCCGGGCGATGACCGCGTCGGGCGCCGATTATCTGCATATCGACGTGATGGACGGGCATTTCGTCCCGAACCTGACGATCGGCCCCGCCGTCGTGAAAGCGCTGCGCCCGCATTCGCGCCTGCCCTTCGACGTGCATCTGATGATCTCGCCCGTCGACCCCTTTGTGCGCGATTTCGCGGAAGCCGGGGCGGACATCATCACGGTCCATCCGGAGGCGGGCCCGCATCTGCATCGCACGCTCCAGCTCATCAAGGCGACCGGCCGCAAGGCCGGGGTCTCGCTCAACCCCGGCACCCCGGTGGAGGCGGTCGACCCGATCATCGGCGATGTCGACCTGATCCTGGTGATGTCGGTCAATCCGGGCTTCGGCGGGCAAAGCTTCATTGCCAGCCAGCTCGCCAAGATCAAGGCCCTGCGCCAGCGTATCGACGCCAGCGGCCGGGCCATCGACCTCGAAGTGGATGGCGGCATCAACGTCGATACGGCCAAGCAGGCCGTTGCGGCGGGCGCGGACGTGCTGGTGGCGGGGACGGCCAGTTTCACCGGCGGTCCCGCCGCCTACACCGACAACATCCGCCGCCTCAGAAGCGGCTAGCCCGCATGGCGCGGGTCGCCGCGTCGGGGACGGGGCCGGCCCGCCGGGCGCCGGATTGGCGCGCCGCGCTCACCGAGCTTTATTTCGCCAATCCGCTTTATCGTTTCACGCTCGCGGCGCGCGCACCCGAGCGCCTCGAGCGCCTGCCGCCGGACGCCTGGCCCGGCGATCTGGCGCGCGGCAGCGCCATCCTCTCAGGCACATTCGTGTGCGCCGGCCATACGCTGCACGGCGAACGGCCGGACTGGTTTGCCGCCGACCTGGACGAGGCCGCGCTGGCGGAGCTGCACGGTTTCGCCTGGCTCGACGATCTGGCCGCGACCGATGGCGAGGCCGCCCGCCGGCGCGCCCGCGACCTGATCGCCGATTGGCTCGACCATGCCGACCGCTGGCACCGCATCGCCTGGTCGCCCGCCGTGCTCGGGCGGCGCATCGCCGCTTGGCTCGCGCATGCGCGCTTCGTGGCGCGCGGCGATGCCGACGGGCTGGGTCCGCGCATCCTGGCCTCGCTCGCGCGCCAGCTCGGCCATCTGGTCCGCGTTCTCGGCCGCGGGCCGCAAGGGGCCGAGCGCTTCCTGCCCATTCGCGCCTTGATCTACGGCATCCTGTGCGGCGCTGCCGACGGGCGCCACCTGCACGAGGCGCTGCACGCGCTCGATTCCGAACTCGACCTCCAGATGCTGCAGGATGGCGGGCATATCGAGCGCTCGCCCGCCGCGCTTGCGTCCCTCCTGGCCATCCTGATCGATATCCGCGACATGCTGACGATCGCCGGCCGCGCACCCGGCGTGATCCTGGAGGATGCAATCGCCGGCTTGACCCCGGTTCTGCAGATGCTGCGCCATGGCGATGGCGGGTTGGCCCTGTTCAATGGGGCCGGCGAAGGGTCGCCCGCGCGGCTCGATGCGGTGATCCAACGCGCCGGGTTGCCGCCGCACACGCCCCGCCCGAATGCCGCGATGGGATTCCAGCGCATCGATGCGGGGGCCACGAGCGTCATCATGGATGCCGGCGCCCCGCCGCCGCCGGGCTTCGATGGCAGTGCCCATGCCGGTGCCCTCAGCTTCGAGATGAGTCAGGCGCGCGAGCGCATCATCGTCAATTGCGGCGCCCATCCGGTCGCCGATGCCGGCTGGCGGCTTGCCCAGCGCGCCAGCGCCGCGCATTCGACCGCGATCGTCGACGACACCAACTCGGTCGAGATCGACGCCGCCGGCGGCCTTGCGGCGCGGCCGCTGCACGCCGAATGCACGCGCGAGGCGGCGGACGGCGATGTCTGGCTCACCGCCGGGCATGACGGTTATCTCGGCCGCTTCGGCCTGTCCCATCGCCGCCGCTTGTATCTGACCGTGTCGGGCGATGATTTTCGCGGTGAGGATTCTTTTTCGGCGATCACCGCGGCCGCATCGCGATCCGCTTCCATCTGCATCCGGAGATGCAGGTCTCGCTGATTCAAAGCGGCGGTGCGGCACTGCTGCGCGCGCGCTCCGGTGCTGCGTGGCGGCTGCGCGCCAGTGGCGCGGTCATAGAGCTGGCGGAGAGTATCTATCTCGGACGGCGCGGCGAAGCGCGGCGCAGCGAGCAGATCGTGTTGACCGCACCGCTCGCCGGCGACACTACGTCGATCAAATGGGCGCTACGCCGCGTCGATCGCGACTAGCGCGAAATCAGCGCTTGGCCGCCGATTCCCACTTCGTCTCCTGCATCTGCAGCTTGGGATGCGAGACGAGGCAGTGCCACACCACCGCCTGGAAGGCTTCGGTGTGCGGCGTGATATGCGCGTTGTCGACCGTCGGAATGACGACGACATGGTCGCCGACCTTCTTGGTGTGGCCGCCATTGCGCCCGACCACGCCGTAGATCTTGAGGCCGCGCGATTTGGCTTCGTCGAGGCCGCGCACGATATTGGCGCTGATGTTGCGTTCGGCATCGCCGCCGCCGACGGAGAACACCAGGATCGCGTCCTTGTCATTGGCCTTGCTGGTGCGCAGCCAGGCGGCGAAGACGGTTTCCCAGCCTTCGTCGTTGGTGCGCGCCGTCAGCTCCGACACGTTGTCGGTGGGCGCATACGCCTCGATCCCGCACAACTTGCGAAAATCGTTGACCGCGTGGCCGCAATTGGCGGCACTGCCGCCCACGCCCAGGATAAACAGCCGGCCGCCGCGTTCGCGTACGGCGGCAAGGCCTTCGGCCATCTTCTCGATCGTCGCGCGATCGATCTGCCGACAGATATCGGCGGCCTGGATCAGGAAATTGTCGGCATGGCCCGCAGGACTTTGGTCCTGGGATGCAGGGGCGGTCGCGGTCGCATTCTTCATGCGGGCTTCATAGCCCGGGGGGCGCATCAAGTCCAGAGATCAGGGCCCCGCTTACCCCTCAATATCCGCCAATTCCTTCGGCGGCGGGGCATGGCCGCCCAGCAGGTTGCCCTGCCAGTTCGTCAGCCGCGCGATCTTGTTGTAGTAGGTGTATTCGGGCGAGCGGCGGATCAGCAACCCGTCGCGGATCTCTTCCTCGTACGTATACTGCGCCCAGCCGTTGCAGCCCTTGCAGAACGGCACTTTGTCCCATTGTCCGGTCTCGTGATGGTAGCGCGCCTTGGCGAAGCCCTCGCCGTGCCACACTTCCTTGACGCCGTCCTTCAGCACATTGCCCATGTCGGTGGCGCGCATGCCGTCGAGGCAGCACAGCCGGGCCGAGCCGTCGTTGTGCACCGGCAGGGATTTGTACATGACCGGGCAGGGCGTGCGCTTGGGCGGTTCGACCATGTCGGGGAAGGTGCCATTTTCGAACACGATGCCCATGCGCACGACATCGACGATTCCGACCCAGCGCTCAACGAACGCATCCGCCTCGTGTTTGTTGGTCTCCTGCTTGGTGAAGGAGACGCCGATGCGTGGGTGCTCGCGCGACCCGCGGATCTTCATCATGCGCCGCACCGCGTCCTCGATCTTGTCGAGCTTGTCGACGCCGCGCACCTTCTTGAGCGTCTCGGGCGTCGTTGAATCGATGCTGAACATGATTGAGTTCGAGCTTGATCTCGCAGAAAAACTCAGCGAGCGAATCGGTCAGCGTCAGCCCGTTGGTGTTGAGGACGACGGCGAAGCCCAGGCGCTTCATGTCGGCGAAGATGTCGCGCAGATACGGGATCAGCAGCGGCTCGCCGTAGATGCTCGGCGCCACCATCGGCTTGGCCGCGGTGAATTCGGTGAGGATCTTGCGCGCGTTCTCGAGCGCCATGACGCCCTTCACGGCCTCGATCGATTCGTCGGTCTCGACACCCCAGACCAGGCACATCGGGCAGCGCAGGTTGCAGCGCGTCGCGAAATCCATCAGCAGCCGCTCCGGCATCTCCGGCACGGGCAGCGGCGTCCAGTTATAGGCGGGATCGACCCATTCGGCTTTTGACCAGTCGCGCATGTCGTTCTTAGGGAGGTTCTCAGCCGCTCGCCCGCGCCTGCAACGGGCCCGGCGCGGCGAGGACGTTGGTGACCATCTGGGTGAAGGCGTTGATAATGACGTCCGGCGCGTCGGTGTCCCAGACGATTGTCTGGTGCGGGCCGGCAAAGGGCAGTTGGCGGTTGGGGTGGATGCCTTGCGCCGACAGAAAGGCTTCCGTGCAGGTGGACACCGTGGGATTGAGCATCTTGAAGACGAGGTAGCGCACGTCGGGGTGATAGGCGCACAGCCCGTAAGGGCCGTTATTGACCATCGCGTTGACGAAGCTCTGCTGATAGACGGCCATGCGATAGCCGACGCTCAGCGCCGGCAGCTCGAGCACGGTGAAATCCTCGAAGCCGGTTTTCTGGCCGGCGAGCATGGCCTCGGTGTCGGGGATGAAGACGGGGTGGAAGCCCTGATTGACGCAGAACTCGGCAAAGCTTCGCCAGGCGGCGGGATCGCTGTTGCGCGCCGGCTGGAAGTCGCTTTGGCGCAGCGTGATCGAGACGACGGGCTTGGCGCCGGCGATTTCGGTGAACCAGCGGCGCACCAACTCGGCGGCCAGCGGCGGTGCGCGGAAGGCCCTTATGTCCCCGCCGCCGCTCGCGGCCTGCTTCTGCACCAGCGGCATTCCGTAGGGGCAGATCGGCTTGTCGAGGGAAAAGAGGCCCGGAAAGATGCAATCCTGCGGCAGTGTGCGCAACAGTGCGGCGGCGTCCTCACGCGTCGCGCAGATCGTCGTGCCGACGCAGCGCGGCAGCAGCAGCGCGCATGGTGCCAACAGATTGGCGAGCCGCCACAGCTTGCGGTCGCGATTGAGGAAACGGTCGCGCTCGGAGGCATGGCGGAAGCCATCGCCCGGCCCGGGCACGAAGATGACGTAGATGCCGGTGCGCCCGGCCAACTTGCGGAATCGCTCCGCGATCATCAGGAAATGCGTGAAATCGTAAGTGATCGGGCCCTGGCTCAGATCGTAGACGGCATAGATCGCATCCGGTCCGGGCGGAACCGCGAGCTGGACGTCGATCGCCATCATGGCCGCCAGGTCGTCATCCGTGGCGCCAAGCCGCGTCGCGGTCAGGAAATGCTCGCGCAGCGAATTATGGTCGCCGGCGGCCATCGCGAGCGCGCCAAGTTCGCCGTGAACCGCGTCGCCTTCCGCTCGCTGTAGCACGGCAGCACCACTCGGCGCACGCCCAGCATGTCGGCGATCCGCAGATAGGTCCCCGCGATATCCTCCGCCAGACTGGCGACGGATGGCGCGCCATGGCGAGTCAGGATGCCGGCGACCGGATCGTCGGTGGGATGATGGGCGGCCATTGAGATCTCGTCACACGGATCGCACCGCCAAAGCGGGACCACCCCGAAAGGGGCGTGAGACGACAATGAAGCCTTTAGGTTAATTAATCTTTACCGGGAGGCATCCGATCCGCGCCTGGTTACTCGCGGGCGAGGCGGGCTCGGTCGTGATAGAGGAACAGCGCGAAGGAGTCATAGGGCGTCATCCTGAGCTCGTGCAGCAGCCGTTCGGCCGGCAGGGCCTGCACGTCCGCCCCTTCATGCAGGACCAGGCTGGCGAGCTCGGCGCTGGTCATCGCCACCCGGTAATAGATGCGGTAGAGCCGCCCACCGTCGGCGCCGAGATCGAAATCGAAGCGCATGAAGTAGTTGGCTTCCTGCACCTCGAACTCCAGCTCTTCGAGCAGTTCGCGGCGCAGCGCGTCCTCCGGCTTTTCGCCGGGATTGACGCCACCGCCGAAGCAGCCCCAATGGTTCGGATACCAGATCTGTGGAATGTTATCGCGCAGCTGCATGACGTAGCGCCCGTCATCCAGGCAGATCAGCGCCGCGACGGCGTCCGATCCGATCAGCTTGGGTTTGGCGTGTGAAGTCGGCATGAGCGGCGCATAAGACCAGAGCGCCGCACCAGACGCAAATACTGCGATCAGCCGACGGTGCTGAGCGCTGGCGGACTAGCATGGCGCTTACCACCAAGCTGTAGCTTGAGCTCATGGCAGACCACATCATAGAGGTCGGCGAGTCTCACGAGCCGCCAAGTGACGTCGCCGATCATGCCGCGCTGCATCGTATGCAATTTGGGCTCGAAAGCTGGAAACTCGTGATCGGGATGCTGGGGATCCTTTGGCCCGCGCACACGCACTTCGTACGACTTCCCCCGACGATCCACGCACGTGTAGCGGTCTGCATCTTCCGGACGCTTCAGATAAGCTGCCGGGTCGACGAGTTCTTCGGCGTGATGGATCGCTGTGCACTTTTCGAGCCCGATGCCCAACAGCAGCACCCAGGCGTCAAACCGACGCATCCGTCCATAGGGGCTATTTGTGGAGCAGGGCGTATCATCCAGATGATGACCGTCCAGAATTTTCGAAACATTGCCACCGCACCCAGCGACAGAATGCGTCGGATGGATGCTGCGTGCCTGCGCCATCGTCGTGCGAAAAATCTCGGTCAAGATTCCAGTGTGCGACTTCGTGGTCAGCTCGTTGAATTCTGGGCCGGCTGGTTTGACGCTGCGCCAAGTCATGGTCGGCATGAGTAGTGTGCGCGAGCCGAGCCACGTCGAGCAAGGCGTCGATGAAATCTTGGGCGCAGAAGCCTTCACGCTTCAGCCCACGAAAGGCGCTATGCACCATCAACACGCCGTCGCGCGCCATGTCGGCACCCGACAAAATCTCCGCAACCGCCAGGCTCTCTTGCGTGCGCGCATATTCAGGCCGGCACTTTCATGTCGGCGCGGATGCGCTCGATGGCATCAAGGCAACGTTCGACGTCATTGAACGGAAGCCCGCTGAGCTCGGACAGCTCGAGCTCCCACCAGGCTGTGCGCAGCAGCCGCTCGATGGTCTTTTCCGGGTGGCGCAGCTTCTTGACCGTGGCCGGCACGCCGGCGACGACGGCATAGGGCGGCACGTCCTTGGTCACGACCGATCCGGCCCCGATCACCGCGCCATGGCCGATCGACACGCCGGGCAGGATGTTGACGTTGTGGCCGGTCCACACATCGCTGCCGATCGTGACGCGCTCGAACATGTCGGGTGTACGCTCCAGGCGCGTGAAATTGTTGTATTCCTCGACCCAGTCGAAGGAACGCGGATGGTATTGGAATTCGTTCGAGCTCAGCCAGTCGATCGGGTGGTTGAAGGGGTTGACGGAGGTGCGCGCCCCGAACGAGCAATAGCTACCGACCTCGGCGCGCGCCAGGAACCCGCTTTCGTTCATGCCGAAATACTTGCCGACCACCACATCGGGGCCGAGCTGCGTGTTGCGGTTGAGATAGACCGGGCCCTTGAGGCGCGCCTTGTAGATGCGCGCGCCCGGGTTGAGCCGGATGATCTTGTGATAGGTGGCGGGCGAAGCGCCGTTATTCTCAAGCGAGTCGAGCGCGATCTCGTCGTACGTCATGGCATCAGAGGCCGAAATAACGTTCCAGCTTGACGATCGCGGCGACCGCGTCCTCGGCCTCGCGCGGCCCGTAATTCTCGTTGAGATAGAGCGCGAAGCAGCGATCGCGGATGGAACGCGCGTTGGGCGTCTCGACGATCTCGGCAAGATGCGGCTTCAACCACGGCCAGTCGCAGACCAGGTACTGATAGTGCGGGTTGAGGCCGATGCCCTCGGCCTCGATCGCCGCGGCGAAGTCGCGCTTGCTGCAGCGGACGCGCTTGGTATCGACGACGACCGGGTAGATGAACGGCGAATCGCCCGGCGTGAATCCATACGGGCGGCAGATTGAGGAAACCTCGCGCAGCCGCTCGGTGAAGTCGGCCACGAAATCGAGCCGCCGCGCGATCGTGTCGTTGAGGCGCGCGAGCGAAGCGAGGCCGATGGCGCAGGACAGCTCGTCGGTGTGATGGTTGAGCGCCGGAAACAGGAACGTGTTCGGATCGCGGTCGTCGTAATTCTCGACCCAGCGCGGCTTGCCACGATCGGCATGGGCCTGCACGCGATGGAACAGCTCGCGATTGCGCGTATAGATGACGCCGCCCGAAGCACCGGTCACATGCGCCTTGCGGTACATGGTGGAGAAAGCCGCGATATCGCCGAACGTGCCGACCGGCCGGCTTCCGATGCGCGCCCCGTGCGACTGGCTGCAATCTTCCAGCACGCGGATGCGCTTGGCGCGCGCGATGGCGCTGATGCGCTCGATGTCGCCGGGCTGGCCGATCGAATGCACATACATGACCGCCGCGACGTCCGGCGTCAACGCGTCGACGAACTGGTCGACACCGACATTGAAATTGTCCGGCCGGCTGTCCATCAGCCGCGGCTTCAGCCCGTTGAGGATGATGGCGCTGATCGAGCCGGGATCGGTGATCGGCGAGACCAGCACCTCGCTGCCCTTGGGCAGGTCGAGGGCGGCGATCGCCACGTAAAGGGAAGACGTGCCCGTGGCGACGGCGTCGGCAAAACCGCCGCCCATCATGCGCACGAAGGCGTCGGTGTAGAGCTGTTCAAAATGCCCCTGGTAGCCGGGGTCCATGTCGCGCTCGCGATAATAGGCGAGCGCCTGCTCGATCATCTCGCTCTCGGCCGGCCCAATCGCGTGGCGCGGCGGCATTTTGTCGGCACGCACTTTGGCGCCGCCCAGGATCGCGGGCAGCCCGTCGGCGCGCGCATCGGCCAGGGCGGCGGGCAGAGCCAGGTGGTCATAATCGGGGCTGGCGGCACTCTTGAGCGACATCTTAGGCCTCTCGTCCGCGGCCACAGAGGCCATGCGGAGTACGGGAGGTAAGGCTCGCTTAGGCGTAGTTAATGCGCGCTTAAAGTGAACTTAAGAAATGGTTTAAAAATGAACTGAATTAGGAAAAATTTTAGAGTCCATATCGACCGCGAGAGCCAAATCGGCGTCAGGCGGCGACTTTCGTCCAAATCCGCTCGGCCGTCAGCCCGTGCGCGGCCAGCAGCTCGCCATGGCTGCCGTAATTGTGGATGAACGCGTCCTGCAGCGAGAAGCTGTCGAGGCGGCAGGTGGCGCGACGGTCCCAGGCGATCTCCTTCACCCGCGGTCCGAGCCCACCATAGGGCGCCGTTTCTTCGACCACGATCACGTGCTTGTGGCGCGCCAGGGCCTCGGCCACGCCCTCGACGTCGAGCGGCTTCAGCGTGTGGCAGGACACCAGCGACACGCTCTGCCCGCGCGCCGCGAATTCGGCGGCGACCTCGCTCGCCATTTTCATGATCGGCCCGTAGGACAGGATGCAGACATCGCTGCCCTTGCTGAGATAGCGCAGCTTGCCGAACTCGAACGCGTCGGGCGCCTTGCTGGTCATGTCGGGCTCGCCCGCCTTGCCCAGGCGCAGATAGACGGGCCCGCGCTCCTGCTTGGTGCACCACAGCGTCGCCGCGCGCGTCTCGGCCGGATCGCACGGCGCGATCACCGCCATGTTCGGCATCGCCGAGGCGATGGCGATGTCTTCCTGCGCGTGATGCGTGCCGCCCAGCGTCGAATAGGTGACGCCGCCGCCGATGCCGACGATGGTGACCGGCAGGTTGTGGTAGCAGAGATCGTCGCGCACCATCTCGAACGGACGATACAGCGTGAACGTCGCGATCGTGTAGGCGAACGGCCGCAAGCCCGCTGCAGCGCCATGCCCGCGCACATGCCGATCATGATCTGCTCAGCGACACCGGTATTCACGAAGCGTTTCGGGAATTCCTCGCGAAATTTCGCGATCGATCCCGCCGGCGAGATATCGGCCACGACCACGCACAGCCGCTCGTCCTGCTTGCCCGCCTCGTAGAACGTGTTGGCAAACATGTTTCTCATGACGCGATCTCTTTCAGCTCGTCGAGCGCCTGGCGGTACTCGTCCTTGTTGGGCGAGCGATAATGCCAGATCGGCACGTGCTCCATGTAGGAAACGCCGCTGGCCCTTGACCGTCTTGCCGACCATCATGAACGGTTTGGCACCCGCTCGCGACGTCACCGCTTCGAACATCGCGCCGGCATCGTGGCCGTTGACTTCGGCGACTTCCCAGCCGAACGACTGCGAATTTCTCGCGCAGCGGATAGAAAGCCTTATGCCCCTCGCTCATGCGCTCGAGGCCGGAGAAGTCGTTGTAGTCGATGAAAGCCGATCAGATTGTTGAGGCCGAGATTGGCGGCCATCATGATCGCCTCCCAGGTCGAGCCTTCCTGTACTTCGCCATCCGATAAGACAACGTGCACGCGCCGGTCCGTGCCCTTGACCTTCTCGGCATACGCCATGCCCACCGCAATCCCGAGTGCCATGTCCGAGCGAGCCCGTCGACGCTTCGATGCCGGGCGTTGCCGTAATCGGGATGGGCGCCGAGCCGGCCCGTCGGGCGTGCAATACGTGTCGAGATCCTTGCGCGTGAGGATGCCGAACTCCTCCAGGATCACGTATTGCGACACGCAACCGTGGCCCTTCGACATCACGAACACGTCGGCGAAGGACGGCACCGCGCCCGCCTTGGCGTCGCGGCGCATCAAGCCGTGATAGATCGAGGTCGGCCATCTCGAGACACGAGAAGGCCGGCGCCACATGCAGCGCCGTCACCTGCTGCGAGATTTCGAGGATGCGCTTGCGATAGGCAAGACAGCGCCGCCGCGCCGCCGCGGCATCGAAGCTGTTCCGCCGGTCTGCCATCGCCGTTGCCATAATCGTCCTTTAGGCGCGCAGCACGTAGTCGGTCGGCCAGTCGCGCAGCTGCGGCAGGTATTTGCGGCCCCACGCCACCATCTCGGCCAGGCCTTCCTCCCAGCCGATCTGCGGCTCCCAGCCGACATCGCGCTTGATGCGCGCTGGAGTCCAGCCAATAGCGCGAATCCTGGCCCAGCCGGTCGCCGGTCACTTCGCACAGCTCTCGAACGGCATGCCCAGCGCTTCGGCGGTGAGCTCGACGACGTCGGCGGATCGAGGTCGGGTCCTTCGGACCGGCATTGTAGATCGTGCCCAGCGGCGCGCCCTCGGCGACCAGCTTGATGGCGCGCGCGAGATCGCGGGCGTGGATGTAAGATTTCTCCGCGCGGCCGCCGCCATGCAGCGGCAGCTTGCGGCCGGTCAGACCGGCGACCAGACCGCTTTCGGGATCACGCGGTGCAGCAGCTGCCCCGGGCAATAGGCGTTGGACGGCCGGATGATGTTCATCGGGAATTTGAGGAATTTGTGGACCGACATCGAGGTACATGTCGAACGCCACTTTCGAGGCCGCGTACGGGCTCGACGGCTTGATCGGCTCGTCTTCCTTCGCCGCGTGCTCGACCGAGCCGTACATCTCCGACGTGCCGATCTGGATGAAGCGCTCCAGCCACGGCCGCTTCATCAGCTCTTCACACAGACGCGCCAGCGCCATCGAATTCGTCTCGAAGAAGCGCCACGAATGCTTCCACGACACCGCACCTTCGCCTTGCGCCGCGTAGTTGACGATCACCTGCGGCTTCTCGCGATCGAGCATCTCGAGCATCAGGTCGAGCTCGTGTGTCACGTGATAGGCGTGATAGGTGAAGCCCGGCTGCTTGTCGACATTGAGCGAGAACGGCTCGGGCCGCAGCAGGTTGCGGCCCACGCCGATGACTTTTTTCGGCTCAGCGTGCTCAAGAGGTAGAGCGCGGTGTGGATGCCGAACGAGCCGCCAGCGCCCAGAATTGCGTATGATTTCATGGATGTGCCCGTCGCCTCTCGCGAATTTCTAGGCGCTTGTTTAAGCGCTCAGTCGATGATCGTCCAGTAGTAATCGCCCGTGTAGCCGGCCTCCTGGAACAGCTTGATCCAGCCATCAGGGTAGTCGTGGAACTTGGCGGTCAGCACCCAGCTCAAGAACACCTCGCGCTGCTCGGGCGTGCGGTAGGAGTCGACCTGCACGAAGCCCTTGCCGGGGGCGAGCCGCTCGATCTCGCGCATCGCCACGATCGCGTCGGCGCGGCTGAAATTGTGGATGGTGTTGAGCGAGATGACGGCGTTGAAGCTCTTGTCCGGAAACGGCAATTTGTCGCCGCTGCCGAGATGCAGGCGCCCGACGACTTCCGGTTCGCAATGCTTGAGCGCGTATTCGGACACGTCGATGCCGAACGCCTCCAGCCCCGGGCAGGCCTTCATCAGATCCTTGACCAGGAAGCCCTTGGCGCAGCCGACATCGAGCACGCGATCGCCGGCCTTGAGGCCGAAATGCTTGACGAAGTCCTCGGCCACCGGAACCCAGCGCCCGTCATAGCGGTAGCCGCCATACCCCAACTCGCGCGGCCCGTCGAAATAGGCCTGGCCGTATTGGCGCGCGATGGCGATGTTCTCGGGCGTCTGCGCGGCCGTGCGCTTGGCGATGTTGCGCTTGGTGCGCGGCAGGCGGGCGAGGAGATCGATCTCGCGCATCAGCACACTCCTCTTTGGCGCGTTCGAGGCCGTCCGCCAGTGCGGTGAAGCGGAAGCGCGGGAAGGCCTTGTGGCAGTTCGTGATATCAAAATGCCGGTGCAGCAGATGCGGCCGCGGGCCCGGGCGCGGCTGGCTGACGACGCGCCCGTTCGGGAACTGCTTGGCGATCATCTGCGCAATGTCGTGGAACGATGTCGCGACGCCGGTGACGGCGTTGAGCGCGCCCTTGGCTGCGATGGCTCAGCATCAGCGCCGCGAGCGCCGCCACATCCTCGACGAACACATGGTCGCGCCGCTCCTCGCCCTCGCCGAAGATCGAGATCGCCTCGCCCTTCGCCGCTTGCCGGCGAAAGCGGTTGGGCCCGTAGCCGCTATGCGGATCGCCGGGCCCGTAGATCAAGGTCGGTCGAAGCGCTGCAAAGGGTGCCTTGGTCGAGGATTTCAGCATCAGCTCGCGCGCGGCATGCATCATGCCGTGCAGCGTCGAGGGCGCGAGCGCCGAGGCTTCCGTCACCGGGTGCGCATCGTCGGCGTAGACAGCGTCGGAGCTGATATAGACGAGGTGATGAACGGCGATCGCTTCGAGCGTGCGGCAGACCGCTTCCGCCATGCGCAGGTTTTCCATCAACATCGCGGCATTGCGCGCCGGCGCCTTGGCCGAGACCATCACGACGCTGTCGCTCGGCCTCAGCAAGGCGCGCAGCTTGTCGGTGGCGTCTTCCGCCATCAGGTCGAGCTCGCGGCGCGTCAGCGCCAGCGTCTCGATGCCGTCGCGCTTCAGTCGCTTGACGATGTTGCCGCCAACGAACCCACCCGCACCGATCACGACAACGCGCGCGGGCTTGACGGGATTGGCGTTCAAATGCTCAAGCACGCTTGGCTCCCGAGGCGCGCGCTGCCGGCACGCCCAATGTGAAATAGTCGAGACCCGCGGCGACGCATTCGCGCCCGTCGAGCACACGGTAGGGGTCGATGATGGCGCGGCCCTTCATCGCCTTGGCGATGTCGGCGGGCTTCAGCGTCTTGAATTCCGGCCACGGTGTCATGATCGCGAGCACGTCGACACCCTCGGCGGCTTTAAGCGCCGTGGCGGCCCCTTCCGCGCGCGGATGGTTCGCGGCCTCGGGCTTCACGACCGGGTCGAACACTTTGAGCTTCCACGGTGTCAGATTGGCGATCAGCGCCAGCGACGGCGAATTCTTGATCGAATGCGTGTTTTCCTTGTAGGCCAGGCCCAGCACGCCGATCACGGGATCTGGTGTCTTCGACAGCACGTCGCGATGCAGCACGCGCAAGACCCAGTCGCGCCGCGCGCGGCTGTTCTTCACGAACGCCGCGATGGTGCCGGCTTCGCTGCCCGTCGCTTCGGCCATGCGCAGCACCGTGGCGAGATCGCGCTCGAGATTGCCGCCGGCGATGCCCAGACCCGGCGCGAGGTAGGAGAACGCGCCGATGCGCTTGTCGAGCTTCAGTGCCGGTGCAATCTCATGCCAGTCCGCGCCGATGCGCTCGGACAGATCGGCCAGCGTGTTGGCGACGCTGACCGAGGCGACCAGACAGCAATTGATGGCGATCTTGGCCAGCTCCGCGCTCTCGTAGCGCATCTTCAGGATCGGGCAGCCGAAGGCATCGAGGAAGGCCTTGTAAGATGCTGGCAGCGGTGTCGCAGGATCGGCGCAGCCGACGATGAAGCGTTCGGGCAAGGTCGCCCGCTCGACCGCGCGCCCGAACACCAGCGTCTCGACCTGGTAATAGAGCCGCGACGGCGCAAGCTTGATGCCGCGTGTGAAGCCCGGCGGCACCTGGCACAAGACGACCAGCAGTGCCTGCGGTCCCAGCTTCTGTGCGACCGAGTCGATCAGCGCCACGATCGCCGCTCAGATCGCTCTCGCCGCGATCGTCGGTCGGCACATCGGTGGCGATATAGACGAGGTCGCACGCGGCCAGCGCCGCGGCGTCGCTCGAAAATGTCAGGTGCCCGCGATTCTTCGCGAACAGATCATCGAGATCGGGCTCCAGTACCGGCAGCTTGCCCTGTTCGATGGATGCGACCCGGCCCTTGTCGCCGTCATAGCCGACGATATCGAAGCCTTTCGACGCGGCGCCAACCGCGGAAACGAGGCCGAGATGGGTGAGGCCGGCAAAGCCGATGCGGGGGCGCGTCATGTGGCCAGCGCTTTGCGCGCCAGATCGTTGAGCATGGTGTTGAGCTTGATGTCGGTGTCGATGTTGCCGCCGCCGCCCTTGGCGCACAGCGTCTTGAAATGCGCGTATTCCAGCGCCCAGGTCGGATCCGCCTGCACCAGCGTCACGGCTTCTTCGGGCGGCCGTCCGCTCGGCAGCACGCGCGAGCGCCGCGTGAAGGTCGACGGCCCCCATTTGCACAGCGATTCGATATGCGCCGTGCCCTTTTCGCCGTAGACATCGGCGGTGAAATGGTTGCGCCAGCTCAACAGCGTCATTTCCATCTCGAGATTGGGCGTGCCGCGGCTGGCGAACACGAGATGGTCGAAGGCCTTGTTCTCGAACCGGTCGGCCGACACGATCGAGAACGGCGCCGGAGATCGCCGAACCAGAACATCGCGGTGTCGAGCAGATGCGAGCCGAGATCGGGCAGAACGCCCGCCCCCTTGTCGCGCCACGGCGAATTGCGCACGTCGCGCGCCGTGCCGTTGCCATAGAACAGGCGCGCCCAATAGATGCGGCCCAGCGCCCCGGACTCGATGGTCTCTTTCATCCGCACGAAATGCGGCTCGAAGCGATGGTTATAGGCGGTGTAGCACACGGCACCGCTGCGCTTGGCCGCCGCTGCGAGTATTTCCAGCGCGGCGTTCTCGGTTGCCCAGCAGCGGCTTTTCCACCAGCACATGCTTGCCGTTGCTGAGCAGATGCGTCAGCATCTCGATCTTGGCTTCGTCGGGCGTGCACACCAGCGCCGCGTCGTAGCTCGACGAGCGGCACGTCGGCGAGGGCGCGGAACTTGGCATCGGGGGCGACGGTATCGACGGCGGCGACCGCATCGGCGCCGGCGATGGCGAGACGCTTCTTGCCCTGAATCCCCAGCCCGACGACGACGACGCGCATAACCCGGGCCTCCTCAGGGTGTTTCGAAGCGGATCTGCTTCTCGGTGGCGTCGATCTTGCGCATCACGTCCTCGGGGCCGATCGGCAGGTTGCCGTTGGCCTCGCATTCCAGTGCTGCCGCCATCGAGCCCAGGATGGAGGCGACCACCTCCGAGCCGTCGACGACCATCGCCAGCGTGGCATAGGCCAGCAGCGCATCGCCGGCACCCACCGCGTCGACCACGCGGCCCGCGAAGCTGTCGACGACGAAGAACGAGCGCAGATCTTCATGCACGCCGGCCCGGCAGGTCAGCACGCCGCGATCGCCCAACTTCAGGATGACCGTACGGCAATTGGCTTCGTCTTGCAGGCGTGCTGCCAGCGGCCGCACGCCCGTATCCTGATCCGCCAACGAAAACCGCGCCTCGCGCTCGTTGGGCGTGATCAGATCGAAGCCCTGGAATTCCAGGATATTGCCCCAGCGGCTGGCAACCTGGCTGTCCGCCACCTTGAAGGCCTTGGGCGGGATGGCCGCGACCAGATTGGGGATGGTGCGCCGGTTGAAGATGCCGTGGCGGAAATCGCAGAACGCCACCGCCTGAGCCGGCGTGTCGCGCACCTGGGCTGCGATCTTCTCCGCGATCGTGTCGGAGATCGAGCGGTTGTCGAGCGTGTCGATCTTGATCAGGCGATAATCGCCGCACACCACCGCGTTCTTGTGCGTGGTCGGCCGCGTCTTGTCGATGATCGCCTTGATCTCGACGCCGGATTCCTTCAGTCCCTCGATGCACGAAATCCTTGAACGCATCGTCGCCCAGCACGGTCGAGAACGTGACGTTGGCGCCGGCCTTGCGCAGATGCTTGGCCACCACGGCGGCACCGCCGATGAAATCCTCGCGCCGCTCGAAATGCACGGTCGGCGTCGGCGTCTTGGTCATGCCGCCGATCATGGTCGTGTAGGTCAGGCTGTCGACGATCGTGTCGCCGACCACATGCACCGCCACGCCCGCACTCTTGGCCAGCGTCTCGCGCAGCCGGTCGAAGGTGACGCCCTCGGCCTCCATCAACATCAGCAGCTTCTCGGCGCCGATCTTGGGCGGGGCCGATCTCGATGATGGCGGAGGAGGAATAGACGATGTCGCCCGGCGTGAAGAGAACTTCGCCGCCATAGGCCTTCAAGACGTCGACCTCTTCCTGCGTCTTGGGATGCAGCTGCCCGCCATCCTGATATTCGTAGCCCTTGGCGAAATAGTCGGGCTGGATCTTCGCGAGATTCTCGAGCGGCGTCGGGTTCTGGTCGATGACGACGTAATCGACCATCTCCAGCGCAGCGATGTTCAGCGCGCGCAAGCTCCTGCGGAACAAAGGGTCGGTACTGCGCCTTGGTGATGTACGCATCGCTGGTCAGGCTCGCGACCAGGATATCGCCCTTGCCCTTGGCGTAGAGCAAATGGCGGATATGCCCCGGATGCACCAGATCGAACACGCCATGGCACATCACCACCGACTTCTTGCGCGGGCGGGTTCCGACCGTCTTGCACAGCTCCTCGACCGTCTTGATCTTGCGGCGGTACTCGCCCGACAGACTGGTGGTCATTTCCGCTGCTCCGGACCCAGATATTCGAACCAGGTCTTGGTGGCCTTGGCGATCGAGTTCCGGCTCCCACAGCGGGGCATCGCGCCAGTTCTCGATCTCCGCCATCATGCGCGCGACACCGTCCTCGAACGCGATCTTCGGCGCCCAGCCCAGCTCGCGCGTGATCTTGCCGATATCGGCCCAGGTGACGTCGGGCTCGCCGGGGCGCTTGGGCACGTAGACGACCTTGCCGCCGATCAGCTCGATCAAGCGGTTGACCGATTGCGGGTTGCCCGCGCCGACGTTCCAGATCTCGCCGGTCATCTTGGTTTCGGCGGCCTCGAGGAAGGCCTCGGCGATGTCGCTGGCGTAGATGAAGTCGCGCTTCTGCGTGCCGTCGCCCACCACCGTGAACGGCTTGCCGGCCAGCTTCTGCTTGAAGAACACGCCGAACACCGCGCCATAGGCGCCGGTCGTGCGCACGCGCACGCCATAGGCGTTGAAGATGCGGATGGCGTTGACCGGCAGCTTGTAGACCAGGTGCCAGTGAAACGCTGCCTGCTCGCCCTGGTATTTCGACAGCGCGTAGGGGTATTGCGGCTCGATGCGGTGATCCTCGCGCGTCGGCGTGTCGGCCAGGCCGTAGCAGGAGGACGACGCGGCGTAGACCAGCTTCTGCACCTTGGCGTGGCGCGCCGCCTCGAGCACGCGCACGGTGCCCTGGACGTTGACCGCCATGTAGTCGATCGGCCGCTCGATCGACGGCACGATGTCGCCGATGCCGGCGAAATGGAAGACGAAGCGCGCGCCCTCGAACAGCTTCGAGTTCAGGCGCCAATTCGCGGATGTCGCCGACCTCGAGAGACAAGTCGGCGTTGCCCGCGTGATGCGCGAGGTTGGCTTCCCGTCCGCCGCTGAGATTGTCCAGGACCCGGACGCGGAAGCCGCGTGCGAGCAGGACGTCCACCATGTGACTGCCGATGAAGCCGGCGCCACCGGTGACCACCGCCACGCGGCTTCATGGTCATGCGGCCTTGGTGGCCTTCATGGTGCGGACGTTGAAGTAGCGGTCATCGGTCAGGCTGTTGGGCAGCTTGCCGGCCTTGAACGCCTTGCACAGATCGCGCACCGCATCCTCGATCGAGCGCTTGGGCGCGTAGCCCAGCACGCGTTTGATCTTGTCGGAATTGATGTGATAGGAGCGCGGATCGTTGCTCTCCGTCGTCTTGATCGCGACCGGCGGCCGGTCGGGGAATTCCTGCGCAACGATATCGCGCACGATCTCGGCGATCTTGTTGATCGACAGGTTCTGGTAGCCGGCGTTGAAGATCTGGCCGGCGATTTTCTCCGCCGGCGCCTCGATCATCAGCTCGTACACGTCCGCCATATCTTCGATATGCAGGTTCGGGCGCAGCTGCGCGCCGCCGAACACCGTGATCTCGCCCTTGTTGACGGCGAGATTGGTCAGGATGTTGACCGACAGGTCGAGACGCGTGCGCGGGGAATAGCCGCACACCGTGGCCGGGCGGATCGTCACGCAGGTGAAGTTCGGCGCCTGGTGCTTGAACAGCAGCGGCTCGCACAGTCCCTTGAACTTGTTGTAGAGCGACACCGGCAGCAGCGGATGCTCTTCCGTCACCGTCGGCTGGTCCGACACGCCGTAGACCGAGCTCGACGAGCAATAGACGAAGCGCGTCACGCCGGCCTGCTTGGCGGCCATCACCATCGGCTCGAAGCAATCGTAGTTGATGCTCTCGCTCAAGCCTTCGTCGAGCTCGAAGCTCGGATCGTTGGAGATGCAGGCGAGGTGCAGCACCGTGTCGATGCCCTGGAAGGCGCGCGCCAGCTTCGGCGTGTCGCGGATATCGCCTTCGATGATCGTCAGGTTCGGATGCTTCTGGGGCAGATGCTCGCCGCCGAAGAACATGATGTCATACACGGTCACGGCGTAGCCCTTGCCGAGCAGCCGCGGAATCAGCACGCCGCCGACATAGCCGGCGCCGCCGGTCACGAGAATCTTCTTCATGTCAGGTCACCACAGTTTGGCAAAACGGAGGAAATATCGAAAAACTCAGGCCACGACCTTGCGGCGCGGCTGGCTGGGGTCGGCGATGGTGTAGCCGGCCGCGACGGCGTCCTTGCGGAACATCTCCACGGTCTCGAGCGAATAATCGTCGAGATTCTTGCCGACCAGCGCCAGCTTGGCGAGGACGTCGTTGGTCACCGTGATGATGTGGCAGCCGATCGCGTCGGCCTGGAACACGTTGAGCAGTTCGCGCGGGCTCGCCCAGATCAGCTCGGCCTTCGGCTTCGATTTGAGGATCGACACGCACTCGCTCATCAGCGGCACCGGGTCGACGCCGGTATCGGCGACGCGGCCGGCGAACACCGAGACGATCGCCGGCGTCGCGGCGGCGAGGCAGTCGGCGACCTCGCGCACCTGCTTTGCCGTCATGATTGCCGTCACGTTGACCGTCACGCCGGCCGCCGACAGCTCGCGGATCACCGGACCCGCGAACTCGCGCTTGGTGTTCATGACCGGGATCTTGACGTTGACGTTGGATCCCCACGACGCGATGGCCTTGGCCTGGCGGATCATCTCGGGAAAATCGTCGGCGAAAACTTCGAGCGACACCGGGCGATCGGGGACCGCGGCCAGCAACTTGCGCGCGAAAGACTCGTAATCGGCGATCCCGGCCTTGCGCATCAAGGTGGGGTTGGTCGTGAACCCCTTGATCATCGGATTGGCGTACATCTTCATGATGCCGTCGAAATCCGCGCCGTCGGCAAAGATCTTGACCTTTAACCCGTTCAGTTTGTTCATAAAATATTGACTCCGATGATCGCCTTCGGGGCGCGCGCGAGGATCAGCCGCGCCGCGGCCGGTAGGGATGTCACGATGGCATCGGGTTTGACTTTCAGCGTCTCCCGATACCCGCGATTCACGAACACCGTATAACAGCCGGCTGTGCGCCCCGCAACAATGTCGCTCCAGCGGTCGCCGACCATGAAACTTGCAGCAAGATCAATACGAAAGTGGGTGGCGGCGTCGGTCAGCATCCCGGCTTTGGGCTTGCGGCAGGGGCAATTCTCGTCCTGCCGGTGCGGGCACATGGTCGATGGCATCGACCGGCAGAAGGCTGCCGCAGCCGGTCATGCATGGCGTCGACCACCGCCGCGTCGACCTTGCCGTTGCCGATATCAGGCTGATTTGTGGCGACGATGATCAGATAACCGGCCTGCTTGAGCGCACGCACGGCGGCCGGCACGCCGGGCAGCAGCCGAAAATCGGCGAGGGTGCGCGGGGCGTAAGCCTTGCCGTCGTGCACTTCGGAGCGATTTATGACCCCGTCGCGGTCCAAGAAAACCGCGCGCGACAAAAATTCCGCGGCCACGCCCCGCCTATTGCGGCCTTTTGCCGCAGCAGACGGCGAAAAGGTAGTGCGCCATCGGCGCGTAGCCGGTGTGCACCACTTCGTCGTTCATGGAAAACATCAGTACGGTATGGAACATAGTCTCCATCAGCGCCTTGAACGCCTTCTGGTCCTTGCAATTGACATGGCCCTCGCGACTCTGCGGCGACGCATATTTCTGCGACTGCAGCGACGGCATGCCCAGGATCACGACGCCATGCGCGCGCACCGGCGCGATCAAATTGCGCAGGAACGCGACTTCGTCGGCGACCGGAATATGCTCGAGCACGTCGAGCGCGTACGCCGCATCGAATTCGCCCGGCACCGGCCCGGCGGTCAAATCATGCAACCGGAACTCGATCGGCCAACGGTCGGAGTTGCGCGCGCGCGTCGTCGATGAATTCGGGATCGAAATCGACCGCGGTCAGCGATTTCACATCCTGCGCCACGATGCGCGAGGCGAATCCGTCGGCGCAACCGATTTCCAGCACCGATCCGGCCCCCGCCAGCATCTTGGCGACAAATTTATAGCGGGCGAGCGTGAAGGTCAGGCGCTTGGGGTCGTCGTACCAGGCCCAGGCCGTCATCAGCCCCAGCCGCTCGCCGCCGCGTGCCTTGATCAGGTCGACCCGCGCGCGGTACTGCGCTTCGCCCTGCGGGGGGGTGGAGGCGGGGGAGTTGGGTTTCGGGGCCATGCGCGTGCTCATGAAGGGGCGTTGTTGCGGGGCAAAATTGTGGGCGAATTCCCGCGCAGATACCAACCCAATCGCCGCCGCAAGGTGGGGCCGAGATCGAAGGGCCGGGTGCGCACGAACATATAGGGCCGCGCCAGAAGCGGGCCGAGCGGCGCCATGCGCCCGGCCAGGCCCAGCGCCAGGCGGTCGAACCAGGTCGGATACGCCAGCAGGCGCAGCATCGTCGCCGCGCAATCGGGTGCCGACGGCGCGAGGCCGAGCATGATCGAATAGCGCCAGCGGCCGATGAAGCGACGGATATAGTCCGGCTCGAACAGGTCGGGGAACTCGACGCGCATCGCCTGTACGGCCGCGTCAAGCATGGCGCTCATCTGCGCGAAATTGACCAGCGTCGAGGACGAATAGCCGCTCGGCAGCCGCCGCCACACGCTAAGCGGTGCGGGCACGAAGCACGCCCCATGTTTGAGGGCGAGCTGGCGATAGAGGAAGCTGTCGCACAGGCTGCGCAGTTCGCGCCGGAACCCGCCCATCGCCAAGGCGGCCTTGCGGTTGAGGACGACTGTGTTGCCCATGAACCAGCTATCGTCGTCCAGCAGCAGCTGGCGCGCCTGGGCCGGCGCGATGAAACCGGCCTCCTTCAGCGGCGACGGGGTCGGAAAGATGCGCGGCGTTGCCCCGGTCTCGTTGGTGACCAGCGACAGCGCCGAGCACAGCCCGGCATCGGGATACCGGCTGAACATGGCGCCGGCGGCTTCGAGCAGGCCGGGCAGAATCCAGTCATCGGCCGCCGTCGACAGCACATAGTCGCAGCGCGCCTCAGTCAGCGCCCGGCTGATGACGGCGAGCACGCCCTGGTTGGTCTCGTGGCGGACCAGCCGGATGAACTTATGGCGGGCCTGGTAGGATTCGACGATCGCGAGGCTGTCGTCGGTCGACGCATCGTCGATGACGATCAGCTCGTCCGGCAGAACGCTCTGCGCCAGGATCGCGTCCAGGCTTTGCGGCAGGTAGCGCCCGTGATTGTAATTGGTGACGACGACCGAGATCGCGGGCGCAGGCATCAAGCCTGGCTGATCTTTTCGCAGCACACCGCCAGATTATAGTGCGACATGGCGGCGTAGCCGGTGTGCACGACCTCGTCATTCATCGAGAACATGAAGACGTTGTGGAAATATCGCAGCATCAGCGCTTTGAAGTCGCGCTGGTCCTTGCAATTGATATGGCCTTCCTTGCTCTGCGGCGACGCATAGGTCTGCGACTGCAAGGACGGCATGCCGATGATCGCGACTCCGTGCAGGCTGCAACGGCGCGATCATGTTGGCGACGAAGCGTTGCTCGACCGCGGCGTCGATGTGCTCCAGCACATCCAGGCTGTAGACACCGTCGAACGAACCCGCCACCGGTCCGTCGAGCATGTCGTGGAACTTCGCGGTGATGCGCGAGTTGGGCGCCAGGCGCGCCTTGGCGTCGGCGATGAAATCCCGGTCGAAGTCGACGGCCGTGACCTGCGCCACCTCCTGCGCCACGATGCGCGTGGCGAAGCAGTCGCCGCAGCCCACTTCCAGAACGTGCTGGCGGCCCGCCAGCATCTTGGCGACGAACTTATAGCGCGAGAAGGTGAAGGCCAACCGCTTGGGGTCGTCGCGATAGGCCCAGCTCGTCATCAGCCCCAGCGATTCGCGGCCGCGCTCTTGGATCTCGCGGATCGGGTCCTGGTACTGCCGCTCGCCCTTGGTTTTCTTGGTGGTGCTGTCGCTCATGCGTGACCTGGCCGGGGAATGAAAAAGCGGCGCGATTATAGGTCGAATCACCGCGATATCCAGTACGGCCGCGTACGGCCTGATGGCACGGTCCTAGGAGGCCGCGGCCCCGGCGGCACGGGCCTGCATGTTGAGTTCCGCCAGCATCTGCGCCAGTCCGTCATCCAGCGCCGTCGGGACGAAATCCGGGAAGGCCTTGCGCAAGGCGGAAACGTCGAAGGTCCGGTGGGTGACGGTGAGCAGCTCGCGCGGTTGGCTGAGGAACTCGACCGGCCGGTCGAACAGGCGGGCGATGCGCGTTGCCAGCTCCATGAACGAGATCGACTGGCCGGTGGCGAGGTTCAGAATACCGGCGCTGCGGCGGTCCAGCACCTGCACCAGCAGCCGCACCAGATCGTCGATGAACAAATGGTCGCGCGTTTCCTCGCCGTCTCCGAACACGGCGATCTGGCCTTGCGCCACGGCCGAACGGAGCATGCGATTGGGGCCATAGGCGTTGTGCGTGTCGCCGGTGCCGTAGATCTGCGTCGGTCGCAAGATGGCGAGCCGCGTCTTGACCGCATCGCGGAACATGAGCTCGCGCGTTGCATGCATCGTGGCGTAGAGATAGGTCGGCGCCGCCAAATCCGCTTCGGTGATCGCGGCCTGTCCGTATGGGTATATCGAATCGGAGCTGAGATAGATCACGTGGGCGCAGCCGACGCTGGCCACTGCCCGGCACACGCTCTCGCCGATCGTCAGGTTGCGGGCTAGGCCCGCCGTGTCCCGTCCTTTTTTGACTGGGGCGGAGGACAGCATGACGACCGCGTCGCTTGGCCGCAGCAGGTCGGTGAGGCGCGTCGCTGCGCCGGCTTGCGACAGATCGAGGCTTTGCGACGTGAGCCCCAGCACCTGGCTACCGCGCCGCACAAGCTCCGCCACGAGATAGCGGCCGACAAAGCCAGCGGCGCCGAGAACGACGATTCGCCGGGAGTTCTTCTGCTGGGACGGGATCATGGAGCAACATTGTCGTGCTATATGCAACCAGTGCGCGAAATTATACCGGACCCCGAAGAGAATGTTATGTCTAAATAATCCGTTTTCTCGAATCAAGACAAACCGTCAGGACCGGCACCATTGCGTCCCTAACACGAACCGCTCGCAATTGTACGCGCCCGTCCGCCAATATCCCAAATATCGTCCGCTGCGCTGGCGCCCGTATTGAGAGAATTGCGGCTGCGCCAATGGCTTCGGCGTTCCTTGGCTCGCTTCTGCCATCGACGAACGGGGCGACCGCCATGGGTTGAGGCTGGCCGTTGGCCGAGACCGCAATCGGGTTTAGATTTGGGTCTTTTCGACGTTCAGGACCAGGCTGGAATAGTATTGGCCGCTCAGCGCCCTCTGGCCTCGTAGCTTCGCGACAAGATTGATGATGGCTGCAAGCGGTATCAGTACCGCAAGCATGGCAACGGCGTCCGGACGGCGAAAGACACCGTATCGGTAAATCTTTGTCGCATGCGTGATGATCGCCTCGCGAACGATCTTCTTTATACTGCCGCCCGAGCTGATCATGGTCTTCACGGAAAGGCCGAAAGGGCGGATCTGGGCCAATTGCCGCAGCAGAATGCGCGAAAGCGGCGCGCCGGAGGCGTCGGGCGAGTCATCACGAATCAGGATGACAATCCGGGCATCGTTGGTCGTCAGGGCCGTGAGGCATGACAGCGCTTCGCCGACATCGGCAAGATGGCGTGTGCCGATATAAAGAAAGCAAAAATTGTAACGCCTGGTTGGCGCAATTTTCGCGGCCGTTCCTCTCCGTTGGAGAATGTCTTCCAATTCAAGCCGATGGCAGCGCTCGCCCGATGCGTCGGTCAGCGCCTCGAAATTGATAAGGCCGCCATTGATGTAAAGAATTTGCGCGGCCGGGTCCGCCATTGCCGCGCGGAGATAAGGCACGGCCGCCCGATAGTCCTGCCAGTCGAAATGCAGCATGTTTGCCAGAGGCGGTTCGCCGGCCAAGCTGAGGAATAGGCGCCGCGCCGCGACAGCTGACTTCGCCATCTTCGCGAGGGCGCTTTCGGTATTTTCTTGCGCAATCTCAGCGGCGCTTCGGCTCGTATCCACTCGTTGCGCGGCGGCTCGCAAGGCGCCAGTCCAATACGGGTGGTCCCGGACCGAAATGGGTTCGGCGTCCATCCGCTGGAAAACACTCTCCATAAACGCGGTTGCAATCTGCTCGGTGCTTGCCAGCGAGTTCGGACGGTCACCGCTGTGGAAAACGATGGTCCGGCGCGAATAGAGACGATGATTGTATGTCGTCCATTCCGACAGGTGGCGTGCGATGTCCCCGACGGCGGGGTGGCCGAAGCGCAAATAATGCAACTCCTGCTCGCGTCCCTGCAGTTCCATCAAGTAGCATTCGTCGGAGTCGTCAAGAATCACCACGTCGCCGGACGGGCACATTTCCGGCACGAAGGTGTAGTCGCAAAACCCGGGTATATCCTGCAACTCCCGTTCCGGCCTGATGCAGAACATGAACAGCAGGAAGAAGCGCGCGATCATCGTGTGGTCGTCGACCCACCAGAAAAATTGATTGGTGGCTGAATTGAAGGCGATGTTTCCGTCAACGATATTGGCGGCCGCTGTCGGGTGCAGGTGCTTCAACGTCAGCCCCACCATCTCCCGTGCCGAAATGCTCAGGGTATGGTCGCTGTCATCCCGTTTGCGCTCAAGGATCGGGGCGGTAACTTCGGAAACGCTACGCAGGCTTGGCGCAACGATGGCCCTGCGGCCCTCGCGGATGTGTCGCAGCAATGTCTCGTATGCGCCGTCGGACACCACAAAATCGGCATTCATGAAGATGAAGTATGTGTCGACCATTTTGGGGCCGACCTCGTGGATCCCGCGCGCGAAGGCCAGCGTCAGCGAATAGCCTTCCATCCCCGGCACCAGCAGGTCGTCGATGGCGGTGAACTTGGTTTTGCAGACCCGAGCCAGCGCTTGGTAGCCGACGTGCCGGCTGATTCTGCTCTTGTCCGCCGCCTTCGTGAGGAAAACGAATTCGCACGCGTATTCAGCGGCCAGCGTCGGCAGATTCCGGGGCGCCAACATCGACGGCAGGCCGATGTCGAGAAACATGTCGATGTAGCGTAGGCCCCAGACCGGGACCAGAACTCTGATGCTCGGCTTTGTCTCTGGCGCCGCCATTCGTCTACCTGCTCATGCTTGAGAGAAGCTATAAACTCAAAAAAGCCGCTCCACGACCGAAATCGGCGGGGAGAAATAGGCACGCGCGCGCAGCTCCTGCGGTTGCAATGGCGCCGCGCGCCCCCTTACGCGCCGTCCTTATATGACACGGCGACCGCCAATCCAAGCGGGGGATTTTTGCGCCGCATCCGACTTGACGGGGCTGGCTCGACTGGCCGCAACACTTGGCATCCGTCGATGTGATACGTCGCGTACTACGGTGGCAAGCCGGCGGCGCGATAGAATTCTGTACAAGATATGGGGAAAGGTCCGGCCCTATGTGCGTCCGCATCTGCGTCGCCTTGGGATTCGGCGGCGCTGACTTTGGTGGCTTGGCAGATCAGCGCGCAGCCGGCGGCGGACACGTACAGCCTCGCCACGCTTTTGAGCCCAGCCTCTGGGGGCAGGATCAGGGTCCGTACCTCGCCTTGCGCGGAGCATCGCCACTCAGCCTTGAAGTCCTTGCTGCATCCCGGAGCCGGGTCGCCAATGATGGCGACGTTGACGACATAGTCGCAGGAGGCGCGGCCATTGCAATTTCGACGCAGCGACTCCCGCGCGTTGCTCTTCTCGATTTTGACACAGCTTGCACCGTAGATCCCGTCGACGATATTGATCGTTCCCTCGACCGGCTCCTCGGTCGTGGCCTTTGAGACGATGACCCAGCGTGCATAAGCCGATCGGCTCTCCCGAACGCAGAGCACGACCAGGATAATGGCTGCAAAGGCGCCGATCACCCCCATGCTTCGCTGCAGCCATCGCCGCATTTGCATCGGCTGGCCGTCGATTGAAAATCTCTTGCGGATCCAGCGGCGCGCCGGCACCTCGATCACTCGGTAGGAGACAAGACTTGCAGCAAATAGCAAGGCAGCCACGCCGCAAAACAAACCAAACGCGTGAGAGGATATTGACCGCTGTTGCCTCGACCGGTTGGGTGCGAAATGATTGGAAAAACACCATGTGCAAGAGATAAATCGAATAGCTCGCATCCCCCAGGATCGTTACCGGTCGCCACGAAAATATGGCGGTAAATATGTTTTTGTATCGCGCGCAGCAGAAGATCAGCACGCCGCAAACCGGTGCGTAGCCGAAACTCATATGGAAAAACATGACGCTTTTGGGAATGGCGAAGGGGAAAACCTCAGGTGCCACCAAGAATAACTGGGTAAATCGGAGTCCGAAAAGCGCAAGCGCGCAAATTAACCGGCCAATGAGTCTGTTCCGTCAGCCCAACGGGCCTGTTCGACAGCGTCATAAAAAACTGTGCCGACAGACACCCGGCAATGAATTCGAATACGCGTGAATACGGGGAGAAAGTAAATCACCCAACGAAATAATGTGTCCTGTCCGGACGCACTCCAACGACCGTCGGCCATCTCGCCGAAAGCACGCAGCGCAAACTCGCCGATGTCATCCTGACGCGCAATGATGAGGCTAATGATGGAAATCGCAATCAGGCAGTGGGCGAGGTAGGTGGCGGCCGTCCAGAGGACGCCGGAGCCGGATCAAACCCAACAATAGGACCGGATAGACGAGGTAGAACCACGCTTCCGTGCTGATTGACCACGATATCTGGGCGATCTGGCCGAATTGATAGACGAGCGACGCATCGTTGAAGATGCCATACCACCAAGTTTGCGTCAGCGTAAGATAGTACGGCAGCGTGCTGAACTTGTACCCGAAGGGCGAGATGCGGAAAATGAAAATTGAGTAGAGAAGCTCGGCGGCGATCAAAATGAAATACAGCGGGTACAACCGCGCAAACCGCGCCACAAAAAAATTGTAGAAGCCGTGTGGTTGGCGCAGGCTTTGTCCGTAAGTATAATGAATCACGAAACCGCTGAGCACGAAGAAGATGCTCATGCCCAGGGCCGAGAGGTTCTTAAGCTGAGAAAAAATCCAAGGGTCTTGGTGGAATTGGGCTGTCGCCAGCAATCCGTGCGCCAAGACGACCGTGAAGGCCGCAAAAAAACGTAGTCCGGTCAACGCGGGGATGTGTTTTGGCATAACGCTAGTCAATAGTTACTCGCGTCCGGCAAATCAACAAGATTGAGCCGCCGCGAGCGGTATTGCTGTCTTCCGCGCCGCCCGCTAAAGGGGCCGGCCGGTGAAGACCATGAAATAAACCGTCGATCAAATCATCGCGCTCTACGAATCCGAGGCGAAGAAGCACGGCGGCGCCGGCACGTCGACGATTCAAGACATGCGCACCGCGCAAGCTCGAAATGGACGCGCTGTTTTCCTATCTGCGCGACGGGCTGAAGGTGGCTCGAGGCCGGCTGCGGTAGCGGGTTCGTGGCCCGCGCCATGGTCGACCAGTTCGACATCAAGCTCGATGCCATCGACTTCTCCCCGATCTGGTCGCGCTGGCCAAGCAACGTTGGGCGGAAGGCGCGCGTGGGCGCGTCAGCTTCTACTGCATGCCGCGGTTGAGGGCGGCGTAGGTCTCGAGGATCTCGCCGACCGGCCCGAAGGCCTTGATGCAGCCACCGTCCATGAGCACCGCCTTGTTGCACATGGACTCGATCAGGGAATTGGAGTGCGAGGCGAGCACCAAGATGCTCGATCGCTCGATCAGCGCGTCGATTCGTTGGCCTGCGCGCTCGGCAAATCTTGCGTCGCCAGTGCCCAGTCCTTCGTCGAGGATGAGGATCTCCGGATCAATTGCTGTCGCGATGGCGAATCCCAGACGCATCAGCATGCCGCTCGAATAGGTCTTGCAGGGGAGCGACAAATATTCGCCCAGTTCGCTGAACTGTTCGATATCCGGCGTCTTGCGCGCAATCTCGTCGCGCGTCATGCCCAGGAAGAGCCCGCAGGTCATGATATTCTCGTACCCCGTATCCTCGGGGTCGAGGCCGGGGCTGCTGTTGAACAGCGGTGACACGGACCCGTCCATCGCAATGCGGCCCGACGTCGGCTCATAGACACCGGCGAGCACGCGCAGCAGCGTTGATTTGCCCGCGCCATTATGGCCGACCAAGCCAACGCGATCGCCGTGCTCCAGGGTGAGCGATATCTTGTCCAGGGCGCGGACTGTGACGCGGCGCTGATGCGCGCCTTCGTGTCGGATCACGCCGCCGGTGGCCCGGCCCAGCAACTCGCTGCGCAGGCTCTTCTGCGCACCATAAATTGGGAAGTCGACGACGACATCCTCGAGAACGATCGATGCCACGTATCTGCCCTCTTAGATCCAGTACGCAATACGACGGCGAAAGCGTGCAAACAGGAAGATCGCGAAGGCCCATCCGGCTACCGTCACGATCAGCACATAGGCCCAGCTCGTGAGCGACGGCGGTTGCCCCAGCAGCGGCGAGCGTACGATGTCGATAAAGCGGAACAGCGGGTTAAGCTCGACAAAGACTGGAGCCATGCGGGTTTGGAGCTGCTCGGGCCGCCAGAATATCGGTGTCGCGAACATCGCGATCTGCAGCAGGCTGGCGATCAGCTGTTGCAGATCGCGAAACCGCGTGCAGATCGTGCTGAAGAGCAACCCGAGCCAGATGCCGTTGAGGGCGAGGATCGCAAGGGCGGGGATCGCCATCAGCGTGTTTAGGTTGATCGGCACCCCGCCCCAGATCGCCACGCCGACAAAGACCAGCGCGTTATGAAAGAACACGATCACGTTGCGCCAGACCATGGCGCTGGTGATGAGCGTGTAGGACACGCGCATCTGCTTGATCAGCGGTTCGGCCTGGATGAAGGCGTTGCACCCCTCGGTGATGATGGCCGACATCATGTACCAGGTGATCATACCGGCGGTCAGGTAGGGCATGAATTCGTGGACGTCCATGCCCCACAATCCCGACCACACCAGGCCCAGCGCGAAGATGAATACGGCCAGGCTGAGCGTGGTCCAGAACGGGCCGACTGCAGTCCGCCGATAGCGCCGCCGCACCTCGCCCCAGCCCAGGCGGTGCCACATGCGCCAGTCGCCGAGGCCGCCAACGATGTCGCGGAGGGCTGTACCGTACTGAGGGATCATTTTCCCGGCGCCGTGACGCTGTTACAAACGCGGACCGACCGGGCGGCCGCGAAATTGCGGCACCACCCAGGATGCGGCCAAGTGCCTAGCACCGATGATTCTGCATTGCAATGAAGCCGCCGCGGGCAATTCGTCGCCCCCGACCCTGTCGGTGGTCATGGCGTGCTTCAACGAATCGCGCTTCATCGACGCGACATTGGCCTCGCTCTTCGCGCAAACCCGGCCGGCGGACGAGATTATTGTCGTCGACGACGCCTCGACCGATGGCAGCGCCGCCATTGTCGACCGCTTGGCCCAATCCCAGCCGACGCTGCGCCTGATCCGCAACCCGCGCAATCTCGGCGGCGTGCAGGCCTCCAATGCCGGCCTCGCCGCCGCGACCGGCACCTATGTCTTTTTCATGGCCGCCAACGATATCGTCCTGCCCGCGTTCTTCGCGCGCACCATGGCGGCGCTGCAGGCCCACCCGCAGGCCGGGCTCGCCTCGTCGCTGTCCTGGCTGATCAGCGAGGACGGGGCGCCGCTCGACATCATGCCCACACCCCTGGTCCGCGATCAGGACGGCTATATCGAGGCACCCCTGGCGCGCCGCCTGATGATGCACGAGGGCAATTGGATCGTCGGCAGCACGACGATTTACCGCGCCGACGCCTTGCGCGCGACGGGCGGGTTCGACCCGGCCCTGCTGTCCTTCTGCGATGCCTTTGTCGGCCCCGTCGTGGCGGCGCGCCACGGCGCCTGTTTCGTGCCCGAAGCCCTGGCCGCCTGGCGCCAGCATCGCGGCGGGTTCGCCGCCGCGGTGACCGGCGATCCGGCACGGGTCGGGTCGGTTCTAGACGAGCTCGTCCGACGCGGCCCGGCGGTGGCGCCGGCGTTGTTCACGCCCGCCTATCTCTACCGCCTGAAGCGCCGTGCGCGCTTCGAATCCGCGGCCGCCATCCTGCGCCGACCCGGGCCGGGCGGCCCGCCGCCCGGTTATGCCGCCCTGGCCGGCCTGCCGGAGAGCTTGGTGTCCGGGCTCTTCGGGGTGGCGCAGTGCCACCCGGTCTTGCGCCGTCTAGCGCTGGCGGGGCTGTTCGTGCGCCTGCGTCCCTTCGACATCGTCCCGATCTTGCGCCGCCGCTGGCGCTGGCGCCGCCGTCGGGCGGCAATAATTGGGAAGGGATTTCCGCCTATTGTACCAAATGGTTAGACCGACCCGGTCATGGCCTCGACGGGGCACCGGGGAAAAGGCTAGAACATCGCTCTGAACGGCCCAGGGGTGCCAGCTGATGTGCGGGATTGCCGGGTATTTCGATCGCCGGGCCGGGACCAATGAAGCAGCGGCTGAAGCAGATCGGCCAGGCCATGGCGGATTCGATTCGCCATCGCGGCCCCGATGGCGAGGGCGTGTGGGCTGACGCGCCGCACCGGGCATCTGCGCTGACGCAGCGCCGCCTGGCCATCATCGATCTGTCGCCCGCCGGCGCGCAGCCGATGGTCTCCGGCAGCGGCCGCTACGTCATGACCTACAACGGCGAGATCTTCAATTTCACGGAGATGCGCGCCGAGCTCGAGGCCAAGGGCATCCGCTTCCGCGGTCATTCGGACACCGAAGTGATGCTCGAAGGCATCGGCGTCTGGGGCCTCGAGCCGACCATCAAGCGCCTCATCGGCATGTTCGCGATCGCGCTGTGGGATCGCGAAACGCGGACGCTTTACCTGATCCGCGATCGCGTCGGCATCAAGCCGCTTTACTATAGCTGCGACGACGCGCACCTCGCTTTCGGTTCGGAACTGAAAGTGTTCCGCGAAACGCCGGGCTGGGCGCCCACGCTCAACCGCGACGCCATGGCCGGCTATCTGCGTCACAACTACATCCAGGCGCCCAACACCATCTGGCGCGAGGTGAAGAAGCTGCCGCAGGGCCATATCCTGACGCTCGCCCCGGGCAAGGAGCCCGTGCTGACGCAGTTCTGGAGCATGCGCCGCGTGGCGCTCGACGGCCTCGCGGCGGCGGAGCGCGGCGGCATGCCGGATGCGGAAGCGATCGACCGCCTCGATGCGCTGCTGCGCGATTCCGTGAAGCGCCGCATGATCGCCGATGTGCCGCTGGGCGCGTTCCTCTCCGGCGGCATCGACTCCTCGACGGTGGTCGCGCTGATGCAGGCGCAGAGCAACCGCCCGGTAAAGACGTTTTCGATCGGCTTTCGCGAGAGCGGCTACGACGAGGCCGATCACGCCAAGGCCGTGGCCAAGCATCTCGGCACCGACCACACCGAATTTTATGTCGAGCCGAGTCACGCGCTCGACGTGATCCCGCGCCTGCCCGAATGGTATGACGAGCCCTTCGCCGATGCCTCGCAGATCCCCACGTATCTCGTCTCCGAAATGACGCGCAAGCACGTCACGGTGGCACTCTCGGGCGACGGCGGCGACGAGTTCTTCGCCGGCTACAGCCGCTATTTCGGCGTCGAATCCATGTGGCGTCATGTGGCGAGCATGCCGCGGCCGCTGCGCAGCATCGGCGCCTCGGCTATCCGCGCGGTGCCGCAAGGGGCGTGGGACACGATGCTGGGCCTGCTGCCGGCGCGCTGGCAGGTGACGCGGCCCGGCGAGAAGGCGCACAAATTCGCGTCGATCCTCGAGGAAGACGATATCGGTCCGGTCTATCGCCGCATCGTCAGCCAGTGGGACCGGCCCAACGAACTCGCCATCGACGCGCAGGAGCCGCGCGGGCCGATGTGGGACGAGACGATCGCGGGCGAGATTCCCGGCTACATCCAGCGCATGCAGTTCCTCGATGCCGTCACCTATCTCACCGACGACATCCTGACCAAGGTCGACCGCGCGACGATGGCGGTGGCGCTCGAAGGCCGCGTGCCGCTGCTCGACCATCGCGTCATCGAATTCTCCTGGGCCGTGCCGATGGCGCAGAAGATCCGCAATGGCAAGGGCAAGTGGCTGCTGCGCCAGGTGCTGGACCGCTATGTGCCGCAGTCGCTGGTGGATCGTCCGAAAATGGGCTTCGGCGTGCCGATCGATTCCTGGCTGCGCGGCCCATTGCGCGACTGGGCGAATGAGCTGCTGAACCCCGCCAAGCTCACCGCCGACGGCCTGCTGCGGCCCGAGCCGATCGCGGCGGCATGGAAACAGCATCTCGACGGCACGCGCGACTGGCAGTATCCGCTCTGGACCGTCCTGATGTTTCAGGCCTGGCGTCAGCGGTGGGCGTAAGCAGCGCGGCGGCGGCCGTAGCAACGCCGCCCCAGGCGCCCGCCCGCAAAATCCTGCATGTCATCACCGACCTGCTGACCGGCGGCGCGGAAACCGCCTTGGTCACGCTGGTGACGGCATCGCACTGGATCGACACGACCCATCACGTGGTCGCGATGATTCCCGGCGGCGTCAACGCGCAGCGCCTGCGCGATGCCGGCATCGGCGTGACCGAGCTCGGCTTTCGCCGCGGCGTGCCCGATCCGTTTCAGGTCTGGCGTCTGTCGCGTGTGATCCGCGCGCAGCGCCCTGACGTGATTCAAAGCTGGATGTATCACGCCGACCTGGCGGCACTCGCCGCGCTGAAACTCTCCGGCCGCTCAGGCCGCACGAAATTGGTGTGGGGCATCCGCTGCTCCAATCTCGATGCCAGCCGCTACGGTCGCGGCTTCCGCTTCATTGTCGCCACCGCCGCGCGCCTGTCGCACTTCCCCGCCGCGATGACCGCCAATTCGCAAGCCGGGATCGAGTTCCACAAATCTCTGGGCTACAAACCGCGCCGCGCCGAGATGATCCACAACGGCATCGATATCGCGCGCTTCAAGCCCGATCCGCTCGCACGGGCAGAGTTGCGCGAAGAGTTGAAGATCGATTTCGGCGCGCCGGTCGTGGCCTTGATGGCACGCATCGATCCGGCCAAGGATCACGAAGGCTTCCTCAAGACCATGCGGATGCTGCCGGACGTTCGCGCGATCCTGGCAGGCGAGGGGACGGAGACCCTGCCGGATTTGCCGAACATCATCCGTCTCGGCCGGCGCGATGACGTGCCGCGCCTGTTGGCCGCCTGCGATCTCATCGTTTCGAGCTCCGGCTTCGGCGAGGGGTTTCCCAATGCGCTGGCGGAAGGCATGGCCGCGGGCCTGGCGCCGGTCGCGACCGATGTCGGCGATTCGCGGCTGATCGTCGGCGACACCGGCCTGGTCGTGCCGCCGCACGATCCCGTGGCGCTGGCGACCGCGATCCGCGCGCTGGTCGAGGAAGACCCGTCCTCCGCCATGATCAGGCGCCGGCGCGCGCGCGGCCGTATCCTCGAACGGTTTTCCGTCGAGCGCGCCGTGCGTATGTACGCCGGCCTCTATGCGGAGCTCGACCGGGCGTCATGAAGATCTGCCAGCTCTGCGCCGTCGATTTCACGCTCTACCATTTCCTGCTGCCGCTGATGCGCGCGATGCGCGACGCCGGGCATGAGGTGGTTGGCGTCTGCGCCGATGGCAAGCTGATCGCCAAGGTGCGTGCCGATGGCTTCCGGGTTGAGCCCGTGCGCATCGTGCGCAGTTACAACCTCCTCGATCATGTCCGCACGTATCGCGCCCTGGTGGCGTTGTTCCGGCGTGAGCGCTTCGACCTGCTGCATGTCCACACGCCCATCGCGGCGCTGGTGGCGCGCCTGGCCGCCGCGCGCGTCGGCATCGGGCGCGTCGTCTACACCGCGCACGGCTTCTATTTTCACGACCGCATGCCGGCGTGGAAACGCGCCATCTTCGTCGGCCTCGAGTATCTCGGCGGCCGTTTCACCGATGTGCTGTTCACCCAGGCCGAAGAGGATGCCGAAACAGCGCGGCGCAAGAATCTCTGCCGCGGCGGCGTGATCGAGGCGATCGGCAACGGCTCCGATCCCGCGAAATTTCATCCGCCCGTGGGCGATGATGCCGCCCGTCGCGCCCTGCGCGCGGACCTCGGCGCGGATGAGCGCACACCCGTCATCGCAATGATCGGCCGGCTGGTCGCGGAGAAGGGGTATCCCGAGCTGTTCGCGGCGATGCGCGATGTCGATGCAACACTTTGGGTGATCGGCGATCGCCTTGTCAGCGACCACGCGGCCTCGATCGATGCCGCCATTGCCGAAGCCGAGCGCGATCCCGTACTGAGCAAACGCGTCCGTTTCCTGGGCTATCGCAGCGACGTGCCTGACCTGCTGCGCGCCGCCGATATTTTTACGCTGCCCTCGCATCGCGAGGGCCTGCCGCGCTCGATCGCGGAGGCGATGCTCTCGGGATTGCCGGTGGTCGCCACATCCATTCGCGGCTCGCGCGAACAGGTGGTCGATGGCGAAACCGGCTATCTTGTGCCCGTGAACAATTCGCGCGCCCTGGCCGACGCGTTGTCGCGCCTGGCGGGCGACACGGCCCTGCGCCGGCGCTTGGCCGCCGCCGCGCTCGTGCGCGCGCGCGCGAACTTCGACGAGGCGCTGATCGTGCGCCGCCAGGTCGAGCGTCTCGGTCTGGCGCGATGATCGTCGCCCTCCTCGGCGCCACGTCCAAGACCGGCCGCTACGTCACGCAGCGCCTGTGCGAGCGCGGCCACACGGTGCGCGCCCTCGGCCGTGATCTTTCCCGCCTGGCACAGCTCGACACGCGCGCCGCCAAGCTCGTTGTCGATCTCGATCAACCGGCGACGCTGTCGGACGCGCTCATGGGCGTCGATGTCGTGGCCAGCCTCGCGCATGCGCGCTTCACGGCCGCCGTGCTTGCCGCGGCCCCGCCATCGTGCCGCCTCGTCCTCACCGGCAGCTTGCGCAAGCACACGCGCCTTGCCGATCCGGCGGCCGAGGCCGTGCGCCACGGCGAGTCGCAGTTTCTCGCCTCCGGCCGCGCCGGCGTGATGCTGCATCCCTCGATGATTTACGGCGCGCCCGAGGAGCGCAATGTCGGGCGCATCCTGCGCTTCCTGCGGCGCTGGCCGGCGATTGTGCCTGTGCCGGTGCCGCTGCCCGACGGCGGAAGCCACACCGTGCAGCCCGTGTTCGTTGACGACATGGTCGCTGCGTTTGTCGCGGCGGTCGAAACGCCGGCGGCGGACGGCCCGTCGATCACCGTTGCCGGCCCCACGCCGATCACCTATCGCGCGATGGTCGAAACCTGCGCGCATGCGCTCGGCCGCCGCATCGTCGTGCTGCCGGTGCCGGTCGGTCCGCTGTCGCGCGCGGCTTCACTCGCGCAAGCTTGTGGTCTGCGCGTGCCGTTCAACGCCGCCGAGCTCACGCGCGCGAGCGAGGACAAGGCTTTTGCCATCGACGATATGGTGCAGCGGCTCAGTGTCACACCACGCAGCTTCGCCGACGGCGTGCGCCTCAAGCTGGAGCGCGGCTGGGTCTGAGCGACGCAGCACCGATCGCCGCGGCGATGAACTGGAACGACATCCACCAGCTCTGCCACACGCTGAAGCTCGCGACCGCGAAACAGATCGCCGCGAAGGTCATTGCACGAGCACCGGCGCGGCCGGTGTTGTCGTAGCTATCGCCCACCCGCGAGCAGATCCGCACCGCGAGAGCCGCACCCAGCAACAGGCCCGTCACGCCAAGCTCCAGATGAAGCTGCAGCAGCGCGTTATGCGGGTGTAGCGGCAAGCGCTCGCCCATGCCCTCGATGATGTCCTTGCCGCCGGGAATCGCGCGCGACGCGTCGAGACCCCAGCCCAGCAGCGGATGTTCCCGGATTCGGTCCGTCACGAAATCCCAGATCATCAGCCGGTGCGTCAGCGAACGCGCTGTAGCGGTGATCGCGTCGGCGATGGCCGGTTGATCGAGCAGCCAATGCGACAGCCACGGCGCGATGCCCGCGACGCCAAAGATCAGCGCCGCGATGATAGCGACAGGACCGCGCGTCGGAAGATAGCGCGACAGCGCGTAGGCAAGGGCGCCGGCGACCAGCGCAAACAGCGCCGTGCCGCCGCTGATCAGAATCGCCAGCGCCGCCACCGCGACGATCGCCAGCGCGCCGAGAATCATCTTGCCGCGGCGCACGGCATCGACCATCGCCACCCACACCAGGATCGACAGGATCGAGATGCCCGGCTTGAAGATCCACCACCACACCGCGCCGCCGGCCGGCGCCACGTCCGGTTTCGCCAGCGCCGCGAGGAAGGAGCGCGTCAGGCGTTCCTCCGCCAGCAAGGCCATCGCCAGCATGAGTCCTACAACTGCCGCCGCGCGCACACGCCGCGCATGGTCATGGCTGAGGCTCAGCGCCGCCGACACGACGAACATCCCGATGGTGCACAACCCGGCGATCTGTCCGGCGCGCGCCAGCGTGCGCCCGGGGTTGGGCGACCACGCGGAACTGATCGCGGCCCAGACCAGCAGGGCTGCGATCAGCGCCGCGATATCGCGCGGCACCGCGGCGCCGACCGCACGCCAGCCGCCGCACAGCGCCAGCAACACCGCCGCCACGACCAGCAACGCCGCCTCGCCATGCGGCGCAAACACGCCCAAGCTTGGCGCGATCGACGCCATCCCGCCCAGCACCAACGCATGCCGCCCCGCCGCGCTCGCAACGAGTCCGCGGATGGGCACGGCGCCAGAGAGAGTCGAAGCGGTCATGAAGACACGAAATCAGTTGATCGCGATGGATAGCACCTTCGATGCCACGTCCACCCAGCGACCGCAACGGTTTGCGGGGCGCCAATTTTCAGCCACATCGATAAAAGGGAGCGAGTCACCCGTAACAAGAACATGTCACCCGCGGGCTTGACCCGCGGGCCCATGACCGCCTCTCCGTTGAGACCGCTTGTGGGTGCGCGGGTCAAGCCCGCGCATGACAGCGCTTTTGAAGTTTAGGAGCGATGGTTGAAACATCGCGATGCTTCCCCTCTCCCCTCTGGGGAGAGGGTTAGGGTGAGGGGGTGGCACTGTCGTTGATCGCTCGGCGCCCCCCTCACCCGCTCGCTTCGCTCGCACCCTCTCCCCGAGGGGAGAGGGTCACACCGTGCACGTTAAAATATAGTGCAAATACATATGCTTAAGACGGCGGAGACCGAGCATCCACATCCCACTCACACCCCCAAAACTGGACGCCCTCCGCGGCACGGATTAGAAAGGGCTCGCCATGCGTTTACAGGGGGCCCGGGCCCGCGCGTCGGCCCGTGAACCACCCGTTTGGCTCAATTCCCCGCGACAACAGACAAGCCCCTCGATGAACGAGTTTCTGGTCCGCGAAGGCGACACGCTCGCCGCCGCCCTCAAGCAGCTTGACGACAACGGTCTCGGCTTTGCCTTCACGGTCGATGGCGAGGGGCGGCTCACCGGCATGGTCGACGTCAACGACATCGCCCGCAAGGCGGGCCGCGACGGCGTGCCCGCAGGGCTGGTCGCCTCGGCGATGCGCCGCGACGCCGAGTCGGCCCCCAGCGGCAGCGATGCCGCAACGCTCGCCGCCAAGCTCGCCGAAGCGCCCGCCGTGGCGCTGGTCGATGCGCAGCGCCGCCCGGTCGATTTCGTCTCACCCGGCCGCCCGCGCCGCATTCCGGTCGCCGAGCCCTCGCTCGCCGGCAACGAGCTCGCCTATGTGAGCGAATGCGTGACCACGAGCTGGATATCCTCACAAGGGCCGTTCGTGAAGCGCTTCGAGAACGACTTCGCGCAGCGCCTCGGCTCGCCCAACGCCATCGCCGTCTCCAACGGCACGGTGGCGCTGCACCTCGCCTTGCTGGCACTGGGCATCGGCCCGGGGCACGAAGTGATCGTGCCCGATCTTACGTTTGCCGCGACCATCAACGCGGTGATCTACGCCGGCGCCACGCCGGTCATCGTCGATGTAGACAAAACCTCATGGAACATCGATTGCGACGCGATCGCTGCCGCGATCACGCCACGCACGCGCGCGATCATCCCGGTCCATCTCTACGGTCAGCCCGCCGACATGGACACGATCATGGCGCTCGCCAAGCGCCATAATCTCAAAGTGATCGAGGACGCGGCCGAGGCGATCGGCGCCAAGTACAAGGGCAAGCCCTGCGGCGCCATCGGCCACGCCGGCATTTTCAGTTTCTTCTCGAACAAGTTGGTGACCACCGGCGAGGGCGGGATGGTGCTGTTCCAGGACGACAAGGCCGCCGACCACGCGCGCCGCCTGCGCGACCACGGCATGAACCCCAACAAGCGCTACTGGCATGACGAGGTCGGCTACAATTACCGCCTCACCAACATGCAGGCCGCGATCGGCTGCGCCCAGCTCGAGCAGCTCGACCGCTTCTTCGCGCGCAAGATGGAGATCGCGGCGGCCTATCGCCGCCACCTGACCGGCGTCGAGGGCATTGCCCTGCCCGCGAAGATCGAGGGCCTGCTCAACAGCCACTGGATGGTCTGCATCACCGTCGACAGCAAGCTGCTCGGCATCTCGCGCGACGATGTCATGGCGCGCCTGGCGAAGGCGGGCGTTGAAACCCGCCCGCTCTTCTATCCCTTGCACGAGATGCCGCCCTACAAGGCGTATGCCGGCAACCACGACTTCGCGGTCACCAAGCAGCTCTCGGATAACGGCCTGAGCCTGCCCTCCGCGGTCACGCTCACCGACAGCCAGATTGCCCATGTGTGCGGCGTCCTGTCCCGGCTCGCCGGCGCCAGGCGCTTGATCCGCCAGCACGAATCCGCCTGACCGAAGCCAGGCTGCGGGCGCGGAATTCCCTCCCGCCCCGCCGGCTTGTTTGTGCTAAACAAGGCGCGATTTCGCCCCCCGGGGATTCGCACCCGTTGCTGCTCGACCGCCTCAAGCGCCCGACATTCGCCTTCGTCCATGACGTCGTCATGGCGGCGCTGTCGTTCGTGCTCGCGTTCTACCTGCGCGTCGGCGATACGTTCCGGACCTACCCCGCCGAATTCCTGATCTTCGGCACAGTGACCTTCACGGCGATTGCCGCGATCGTCTTGCTGCGCATGGGCCTTTATCGCGGCATCTGGCGCTATGCCTCCTTGAGCGATCTCGGCCTGGTTGCGCGCGCGGTCACACTCATCGTTCTGATCTTTGTGCCGGTGATGTTTTTCGTGACGCGGCTGGAGGCGCTGCCGCGCTCGCTGCCGCTGATCAACTGGTTCGTGCTGCTGATCCTGCTCGCCGGCCCACGCGCCGCCTATCGCATGCTGAAGGACGGCCGCCTGAGCCTCGCACGCGACAGCAACGGGCGGCGCATCGATGTGCTGCTGGTGGGGGCGGGCGACAACGCCGAGATGTTTATCCAGGCGACCGAGCGCACCAGCGGCGCCGATTACCGCGTCGTCGGCATTGTCGACGACAGCCCCGGCCGACTCGGCCGCGCCATTCGCGGGGTCGAGGTGCTGGGCTCGCTCGACAATCTCGAATCCGTCATCGAAAAACTGACGAGGCGCGACCGCCGGCCGCAGCGTCTGGTCATTGCCAAGCCGGAGATCGCGGGCGAGCGCATCCGCGTGCTGGTCGAGCAGGCCGGCCAGCTCGGCATCGCCGTCGCGCGTCTGCCGCGCCTGACCGAGTTCCGCGAGGCGGCGGAGCGCATCGAGGTCAAGCCGATCGCCATCGAGGATCTGCTCGGCCGTCCGCAGGCCGTGCTCGACCGCGTCGCCATGAAGGCCTTGGTCGAAGGACGCCGCGTGCTGATAACCGGTGCCGGCGGTACGATCGGCAGCGAGCTGGTGCGCCAGGTGTCGGACCTTGCCCCCGCGCGTCTGGTCCTGCTCGATGCCTCGGAGTTCAACCTCTATTCGATCGACATGGAAGTGGGCGAGCGCCACCCCTCGCTGCCGCGCCGCCCCATCCTCGCTGATGTGCGCGACCGCGCCGGACTTGACGCCCTGCTGGCGGACGAGCGCCCGCAACTGGTCTTCCACGCAGCCGCCCTCAAGCACGTGCCGATGGCGGAGACGCATCCGGTCGAGGCCGTGCTCACCAACGTCATCGGCACGCGCAATCTCGCTGAAGCCTGCCGTACGGTCGGCGTCGCGGTGATGGTGCTGATCTCGACGGACAAGGCGGTCAACCCCACCAGCGTGATGGGCGCCACCAAGCGCCTCGCCGAGAGCTATTGCCAGGCGCTCGACATCGTCGAAGGCGGCCGGCCCGGCGGCACGCGCTATGTGACCGTGCGCTTCGGCAACGTGCTGGGCTCGACCGGCTCCGTCGTGCCGCTCTTCCAGCGCCAGCTCGCCGCTGGCGGCCCGCTCACCGTTACGCATCCCGATATCAAGCGCTATTTCATGACGGTGCGCGAGGCGGTGGAGCTGGTGCTGCAGGCCTCGGTCCTGGGTGCCGGCGGCGATGCCACCAGCAGCGGCAAGATCTTCGTGCTCGACATGGGCGACCCGGTGCGCATCCAGGATCTCGCGCGCCAGATGATCCGCCTGACCGGCTTGCGCCCCGACAAGGACGTGAAGGTCGTCTTCACGGGCTTGCGTCCCGGCGAGAAACTCTACGAGGAACTGTTCCACGCCGCTGAGCCGCTGCAGCCCACCGCCGCCAGCGGCATTCTGCTGGCGGACCCGCGCACCACCGATTACGCCTTCCTCGCGCGCGCGATGGACGAGCTCGACGAGACCGCGCGCGCGCGCCGCATCGACGCGATCCTCGCGCATCTCAAGCGCTTTGTGCCGGAATTCGGCGCGCAGCGGCCCGACGATCCTGCCGCGCGCGTGCGCGCCATGGATTGAGCCCAACCCTCCCGCCGACAGGACCCATGACCGACGTCAAGCTGCGCCGCGCTCTCATCTCCGTCTCCGACAAGACGGGCTTGCCCGAACTCGCAAAATGTCTGACCCGCCACAAAGTCGAAGTGCTGTCGACCGGCGGCACCGCCAAGGCGCTGGCCGAAGCCGGTTGCACAGTGATCGAGGTCGGCGACCACACCGGCTTCCCGGAGATCATGGACGGCCGCGTCAAGACGCTGCATCCCAAGATTCATGGCGGCATGCTGGCGCGTCGCGACAGCAAGGACCACGTCGCGGCGATGGAGAAGCATGGAATCGCGCCCATCGATCTTGTCGTCGTGAATCTTTATCCGTTTGAAGCAACGGTCGCGAAAGGCGCCGATTTCGAAACCGCCATCGAGAACATCGATATCGGCGGTCCGGCGATGATCCGCGCCGCCGCGAAGAATCATGACTTTGTCGCGGTGGTGACCGACCCCGCTGACTATGCCGAGCTGATTTCGGAGCTGGATGGCAAGGCGGGTACCACATCGCTGGCCTTGCGCAAGCACCTCGCCGCCGCGGCCTATGCGCGCACCGGCGCCTATGATGCCGCGATCTCGCAATGGTTCGCGGGCCAGCTCGGCGACACGTTTCCGCGCCGCCTTGTCGTGGCGGGTCAGCGCCAGCAGACGCTGCGCTATGGCGAGAACCCGCACCAGAGTGCGGCGTTCTACGCCGGCGGCCCCGCGCGCCCCGGTGTCGCCACCGCGCGCCAGCTTCAGGGCAAGGAGCTCAGCTACAACAATTTCAACGACACCGATGCGGCGTTCGAGTGCGTGGCGGAATTCTCCCAGCCCGCCGTCGCCATCATCAAGCACGCCAACCCGTGCGGCGTGGCGGTCGGCAAGTCGGTGCACGACGCCTATCTCAAGGCCTATGCCTGCGACACGGTCAGCGCCTTCGGCGGCATCGTGGCGCTCAACCGCACGCTCGACGGCCCGACCGCCACGGAGATCGCCAAGATCTTCGTCGAAGTCATCATCGCGCCCGACGCCGACGAGGACGCGCGCGCCGTTCTCGCAAAGAAAAAGAACCTGCGCCTGCTGTTGACCGGCGGCATGCCCGACCCGACGACCGGTGGCCTCGTCATGAAATCCCTCTCGGGCGGCTATCTCGTCCAAAGCCGCGACAACGGCCGCATCACCGACAATGATTTAAGGGTCGTGACCAAGAAGGCGCCCAGTGCGGACCAGCGCGCCGATCTGCTGTTCGCCTTCACCGTCGCCAAGCACGTAAAATCGAACGCCATCATCTACGCCAAGAACGGCGCCACGGTCGGCATTGGGGCGGGCCAGATGAGCCGCGTCGATTCCTCGCGCATCGCCGCCTGGAAAGCCGCCGAGATGGCCAAGGCCGCGGGTGAAAGCCAGAGCCGCGCCATCGGCTCGGTCGTCGCCTCCGACGCCTTCTTCCCCTTCGCCGACGGCTTGCTCGCCGCCGCCGAAGCCGGCGCAACGGCCGTCATCCAGCCCGGCGGCTCAATGCGCGACGACGAAGTCATCGCCGCCGCGGATGAGAAGGGTTTGGCGATGGTGTTGACGGGGATGCGGCACTTCCGGCATTGACCGCGCGGGCCTCATCCTTCGACAAGCTCAGGATGAGGCTCGAAGGTAAGTCCAAAAAAACGTCCTCATCCTGAGCTTGTCGAAGGATGAGAAGGTGCGCGCTACTTCGCCGCCGCGCGCATCCGCAGATACTGGCTCGCCAGCCCCATATAGTGCGGCCCGTTCGCGTTGATGAACTCAAGCTCGCCCGGCTTCACCGGCCGCAGCAGCTTCGCGGGACATCCGGCCCACATCTCGCCCTTGGCGACGCGCTTGCCCGGCGACACGACGGCGCCCGCCGCGACGACAGCACCTTCCTCCACCACCGCGCCGTCCAGCACGATCGATCCGATGCCGATCATGCAGCGGTCCTGGATCGTGCAGCCATGCAGGATCGCGCCATGGCCGACGGTCACGCCGACGCCGATAACGGTCGGGTGCGTGTCCTTGGAGACGTGGATGACCGTGCCGTCCTGGATGTTCGTCTCGGCGCCGATGCGGATGTAGTGGTCGTCGCCGCGGATCACGACATTGAACCAGATATTGGCCTTGGCGCCGATCGTCACATCGCCGATTACGCAGGCATTGGGCGCGATGAACGCGCCCTCGCCGACCGTCGGCCACACGCCGTTGAATTCCATGATGGCAGGGGAGCGTATCGTCATGCGCGTGTCTCCGGCAGCCGCGGGTTCTGGACCTTGAAGAACATTACGGCGAGCCCGGCCGCGAGGAACAGCAGGATCGTTGCCATGCCGGCGCGCTGGCTGCCGGCGGCGAGCGTCGCCCAGCCCAGCACCGCCGGCCCGACGAAGGCGGTGACGCGGCCCGACAGCGCGAACAGCCCGAACGTCTGGCCCCTTTGCTCGGGCGGCGCCAATCTTGCCGCCAGCGAGCGGCTCGCCGCCTGAACCGGCCCGAAAAACGAACCCAGCAGCAATCCCAGAATCCAGAACGTCGTTTTCGAACTCGATGACCAGCATCGCGCCGCCGATCGCGATCAGCGCCGCGAGGCCGATCATCACGGTCGGCCGTGCCCCGATCCGGTCGTCGATCCAGGCGAACGCAAAGCCGCCGATCCCGGCGGTGAGATTGAGCGCGATCCCGAACATGATGACCTCGTCGAGCGTCATCCCGAACGTGCCCGCGGCATAGATGCCGCCGAAGGCGAACAGCGTCGTCAGCCCATCGGTGTAGATCATGTTGGCGAGCAGGAACCAGGCGATGCCGCGGTGCTCACGCAGCGTCTTGATCGTGTGCCAGAGATCGGCCGCGCCCTCGCGCACGGCGCGGCCGATCGCGACGGCATCGACCTTCGGCTCGGGCACGAAGAAGAACAGCGGCAACGCGAACAGCGCGTACCACAGCGCCGAGAACGGCCCGGCCATGCGCACATGTTCCGCACTTGCGCGATCGAGGCCGAAGGGCGGTGTCGCATTCAGCACGAAGCCGAACAACACGATCGCCAGGCACACGATGCCGCCGACATAGCCCAGGCCCCAGCCCCAACCGGACACGCGTCCGATATAAGCGGGCGGCGCCACCGCGGGCAGCAGCGCGTTGTAGAAGACGCACGCGACTTCAAACCCGATCGTCGCAAGCACGATGCCGATCAGCGCCAGCGGCACCGAATCCGGCGACGGCCGCACGAACCACAGCAGCGCCATGGCGGCACAGGCCAGCGCGCTGAACAGCGCCAGCCAGGTTTTCTGCGCGCCGGTGCGGTCGGCAATGGCGCCGGTAAGCGGGCTCAGGATCGCGATGGCGAATCCCGCCACCGCCAGCGCATGGCCCCATTGCGCAGTACCCGTGATCGCATCGCGCGCCACGTTCTGGGTGAAGTATGTGGCGAAGACGAAGGTCGTGATCACCGCCGGGAAGGTCGAGTTCGCCCAGTCGAACACGCACCACGCCGCCACCGCGCGGCGATCGAGCGTCAAACTCCGGTCGGGGGCGGATGGCGTCAAAACGTCTTAACGCGCGATCAGCGAGCGCAGCTCGCGCCCCGCCACCGTCAGCGCCGCGAGATCGACGCTGGGCGCGGCCTTGAGCTCCGCGAGCATCGCGTCGAAGCGAGCCAATTGCCCGCGATGCGATTCAATCCATGTCGCCGCCAGCGCGTCGATGCCGGCGACACCTTGCGCCGTTGTCACCGCCCGCGCCGCCAGCTCCGCCTGCTGCGCGTAGAGATCGTCGACATGGGCCGCGATGGCCAGGCGCTGCCACGATGTTTCCGGCTTGATGCGCTGTGCCGCCTCGCGCAGCCAGTTGAACCCCAACCGGTCGCCGATCGCGAAGTAAATGCGCGCGGCCGCATCGATGGGGGCGGGGGTGGCGCCGGCAGCTTCGGAGATGCGCACCAGATCGGGCCCGGCCGACAGCTCGCTCAGGGCCGCGATCGTTTGCGCCAACTCCTCCGGCACGCCGACCGCGATGAAGGCCTGCGCCTGCTTGGCGAGATCGGCGGCGCGATGGCGGTCGATGGCGCTGTGCAGACTCTGGCGCAGCGCCATCACGCCGGGCGCGAAGCGCGCGATCGTTGCCGCGATGTCGAACGGATTGGCACCGCCGCTTTCCTGCATGAAGCGCAGCAGCCACAGCGCGCTGCGGTCCAGCAGCCGGCTGGTGTCGCGCAGCATGCGGTATTGCACGCTGGCATGCACCTGGTTGTCGAGCGCCTCGATCGAAGCCCAGAGCGGCCGCAGCGCGAAAATCCCCACCGATGCCAGATACGCGCGCGCGATATCGTCGGGGCTGGCCCCGAGGCGATCCATCAGCTCATTAATGAAGAACGGCCCGGCACGATTGACCAGATCGTTGTTGATTTCGGTCGCGATGATCTCGCGGCGCAGCCGGTGGCGGAACACCGCCTCGCGGTGATCGCGGCGGATCGGCGCGGGGAAATAGCGCAGCAACTCCTCGCTCAGTGCCGTATCGTCGGGCAGGGCCGTGGGCATGAGCTGGTCGTAGAACCACAGTTTCGTGTAGGCGAGCAGCACCGCCAGCTCCGGCCGTGTCATCGCCCCGCCGGTGGCACCGCGCCGCGTGATCTCCTCGTCGTCGGGCAGAAATTCGATAGCGCGGTTGAGCCGCCCGGTCTTCTCCAGCATGCGGATCAGTCGCGCCCCGCGCTCCAGGGCCGCACTGCCTTCCGCCTCGGTCACCGACATGGCTTGGGGCTGCTGATAATTGTCGCGCAACACGAGCTGCGCCACCTCGTCGGTCATCGAGGCCAGCAGCGTGTCGCGCTGCTTCAGCGTCATGTCGCCGCGCTGCATGATGTCGCCGACCAGGATCTTGATATTGACCTCGTGGTCGGAGGTGCTGACGCCGGCGGAATTGTCGATGGCGTCGGTGTTGATGCGTCCGCCCTTGCCCTCCTGGCCCGCGCGCGAATATTCGACGCGGCCGCGCTGCGTGACGCCCAGATTGGCGCCTTCGCCGATCACCTTGCACATCAGTTCGCGCCCGTCGACGCGCAGCGCGTCGTTGGTGCGGTCGCCGGCATCGGCGTTGGATTCACTCGAAGCCTTCACATAGGTGCCGATCCCGCCCAGCCACAGCAGGTCGATGCGCGCGCGCAACAGCGTGCGGATCAGATCGGCCGGGGTGACGGCGCTAGCCTCGATGCCGAACAGCGCCTTGATCTCCGCCGTCAGCTTGATCGATTTCGCCTTGCGCTCGAACACGCCGCCGCCGGTCGAGATCAGCTTGGCGTCGTAATCCGCCCAGGACGAGCGCGGCAGATGAAACAGCCGCTCGCGCTCAGCGAAGGAGGCGAGCGGATCGGGTGCGGGATCGATGAAGATGTGGCGGTGGTCGAACGCCGCCAGCAGCTTGATGTGCCGCGATTGCAGCATGCCGTTGCCGAACACGTCGCCCGACATGTCGCCCACGCCGACGACCGTGAAGTCGGCGGTCTGAATGTCGCGGCCCAGCTCGCGGAAATGGCGTTTGACCGCCTCCCAGGCACCGCGCGCGGTGATGCCCATGTCCTTGTGGTCGTAGCCGGCCGAGCCGCCCGAGGCGAACGCGTCGCCCAGCCAGAATTTGTAGTCGAGCGAGACGGAGTTCGCGATGTCGGAGAACGTCGCCGTACCCTTGTCGGCCGCCACCACGAGATACGGGTCATCGTCGTCATGTCGCACGACATCCTTGGGCGGGATCACGCCGTCCGGCCCGAGATTGTCGGTAACGTCGAGCAGCCCGCGCATCAGCGTCGTGTAACAGGCGATGGCCTCGGCCTGGATTGCCTCGCGGCCCGCTTCGGCCGGCGGCGGATGCTTGACGAAGAAGCCGCCTTTGGCGCCGACCGGCACGATGACCGCGTTCTTGGCCATCTGCGCCTTCATCAGCCCCAGAATCTCGGTGCGGAAATCCTCGCGCCGGTCCGACCAGCGGATCCCGCCGCGCGCGACCTTGCCGCCGCGCAAGTGCACGGCCTCGACGCGCGGGCTGTAGACGAAGACTTCCACATGCGGGCGCGGCAGCGGCAGCTCCTCGACCGTCTGGCTGTTGAGCTTGACGGAGATGTAGGATTTCGGCTTCCCGTCGGCGCCGCGCTGGAAGAAATTCGTGCGCAGCGTCGAGCGCACCAGGTTGAGGAAGCGCCGGATGATGCGGTCGTCGTCGAGGCTGGTCACGTCTTCCAGCAGGTGCTCGATCTCGACGCGCAAGCCCGCGGTCTTGGTCTCGGCGTCTTTTTGGCCTTCCGGGTCATGGCCCGCGAGGAACAGATCGACCAGGCGCCGCGCGATCCTGGGATAGCGCGCCAGCGTGTCTTCCATATAGGCCTGGCTGAACGGAATGCCGACTTGGCGCAGATATTTGGCGTAGGTGCGCAGCACCGCGATCTCGCGCGTCGCCATCTGCGCACCCAACACCAGCCGGTTGAAGCCGTCGCTTTCGACCGCACCCGCCCAGACCTGCGCGAAGCAATCCTCGAACGCCGCCTTGACCGTGGCGATGTCGATTTCGGGCACGTCGCGCGCCGTCATGGTGAAATCGTGGATCCAGACCGGATAAGCGATGCCGCCGGGCGTGATCTCGTACGGCACCTCGCCCATCACCTTGAGGCCCATATTCTCCAGCATCGGCAGCACGTCGGAGAGCGGCACGGGCCGGCTCGCGCGAAAGACGCGCAAGCGGATCTCATCGCCCGGCGCGTCAATGGCGCGATAGAGATTGACCGCGAGCGCCGTGTCGCCCGCCAGCACGCTCTCGATTTTTGTAATGTCGGCGACCGCCACCTCGGGACCGAAATGCTCGCGATAGGCGGTGGGGAAGGCGGTGCCATAGCGCCGCAGCCGCGCCAAACCGCGCTCCTCGCCCTCGGCGCTGACAAGAGAATCGCGCAGCCGGTCGGCGAAGCTGCGCGAGGCCTCGGCCAGCTGCGTGCCGATGTCCGGCAGGCTGTACTCGGGAATCTGCCCGGATTCGTCTTGATGATGGAGTGGATGCGCACCAGCGGGGAGTCGTCGCCGAAATGCGTGGAGAACGCGGTCTGCGTACCCGCGAAAGCGGTCTCCAGGATTTTCTGGAAGCGGATGCGCAGCTCGGTCGTGTAACGGTCGCGCGGCACATAGACGAAGCACGACACGAAGCGTTCGAAATTGTCCTTGCGCATGAACAGCGCGGTGCGCTGGCGGTCTTGAAGACGCAAGATACCCAGGCTCATCTCGAACAGCTCGTCCTCGGACGCTCTGGAACAGCTCGTTGCGCGAAAACGTGTCGAGGATGTGCTGCAGCGCCTTGCCGTCATGGCTGTTGGGCGCGAATCCGGCGCGCGCCATGATGCGCTTCACCTTCTCGGCGAGCAGCGGAATGGTGAGCGGACTCTGGCTATAGGCGATCGAGGTGAACAGACCCAGGAACAACCGCTCGCCGGAGACGCCGCCCGCGGCGTCGAACGTCTTGAGGCTGATCGCATCGAGAAAAACCGGCCGATGCACGCTCGAGCGGCGATTGGCCTTGTTGATCTTGAGCAGGATCGGCTGGCGCACGAATTCCTGCACGTCGGGCGGCAGCGAGGCGAGGTTGCGCAAGCCCTCGAACACGACGAACGATTCATCGCGGCACAGGCCCAGACCGCTGCCCTGGATGACGTTCGAGCGCAGATCGCTGCCGGTACCCGAATATGCGTATTCGCGATAGCCCAGGAAGGTGAAGTGATCGGCCCTCATCCATTCAAGGAAAGCCCGCGCCGAGGCGATGTCGTGCGCCGGCACCGGCGGCGGGCGTTCGCCCAGCTCGGCGATTACCCCGTCGACGCGCTTCAAAGTCTGCGGCCAATCGCTGACCGCCGCGCGCACGTCGGCCAGCACCGCTTCGACGCCGCGCTGGATATCGGCCAGGACGGCGGGCGAGCCCTGCTCGTCCACCTCGATATGCATGAAGGATTCGGGCGTGCCGAGATCGGCGATGCCGCCGGCCCGGCCGGCGCTGTCGCGCGTCAAGCGCACGATCGGGTGGATGACGAGATGGACGGACAGCTCGCGCTGATTGAGCTCGGCCGTGACCGAGTCGACCAGGAAAGGCATGTCGTCGTTGACGATCTCGATGACCGTGTGGCGCGACGTCCAGCCATGCTCGGCCAGCCGCGGGTTGTAGACCCGCACCAGCGCCGTGCCGGGCTGCCGGACCTTTCCGAACTGCCACAGCGCCAGGCCGGCGCCGTAGAGATCCTCGGCCGAGCGCGCGGCGAGGTCGTCCATCGCCACATTGGCGTAGTAGCAGAGCAGGAACAGCGCCGCGGCCTCGCCCTTGGCGCCGCCAATACGGCGCTGCGCCAGGGCGGCGACCTGGTCGATAAGCTCTGCCTTGCGGCGTTCCTCGCGCGCGGACATGGGGCGGTTACTCCCGCTGGTCTTTTCGAAGGCCGAGAAGGCCAATGCCCGAGCGGCCTTGGTCGGGCGCAGAGGCTAGCCCAAACCCGGAATAGCGACCAGTCTTAACAATTTTGAGGGCTGGTGGCAGCCAGCCCTGGCAGTTATAGGTCACCAGGCTGGTCCGGCGACGGCCGTTTCCTTTCGGGCGTGGATTTAGCGATAAAAAATGACCGCCAGGGACTCGCCCCCGACAATATTTTCTGGCACCCTGAAATTGCAACTATCGGGCGTAATATTAAGAAAGATGAATGCGGCAGAAGCGTAGCAAACATTGCACTTAAGTGACGTCGCCAATTCGTCTTTCGGGCCGAATCGGCGACAGATCGCGCAGGATAGAGCGAAGGTGCGGGGGCGGTCGTGATCGAATGCGGAGAGGCAGGAGGTCACTCTCCGGACGCGAACGAAATTCGGTGGATGAAGGCGGGGAAGTCGAGATGGCAACGGTGACGGGGAATAGTGCGGCGTCGACGTGGATGGAATTGAGCTGGTTTTGGCCGACGCCAGCGAATGCTGCAAGTTACACGTATTACGAAGGGGCCGCGGTGCTCGCGTTTGGCAGGACTGGAACACTGCCAATATGAATTATCAGGGGAACTTCGTTTACGACAACTCGGGATTGATTGGCGGCACAATTCAGCAAATCACGTTCTATTTGAATACCCACGAGAGCTTTGTCATTTCGGGATTGTCTTATGACGTAAACATTTTCCTTGGAAATTGGTTCGACCAGGACATCCCTTACGTCTTGTCCGGCAACGACACCATTATCGGATCCGCGCCCTATCCCAACTACCTCCTCGGCTATGGCGGCAACGATACGCTGACGGGCGGCGACAACAGCGACGTGCTTGATGGTGGTTCGGGCGACGACGCCATGCTCGGCGGTGCTGGCAACGACACCTATTTCGTCAATTCGGCGTCGGACACGATCACGGATGCGAGCGGCACCGACAGCGTGTTCTCGACGATCTCATATCAGCTCAGTGCTGCCATGGAGAATTTGGTGCTGATGCCGGGGCCTGTTATCGGTTATGGCAATTCCAGCGCCAACATGATCGTCGGAAACGCATCGGCGAACACGCTGCGCGGCGACGCCGGGGCCGACACGATCTACGGCGGGTCCGGCAACGACTGGATCGAAGGTGAGACTGGGAACGATCCGTTTGCCGGTGTGGCGGGGAACGACACGATCTACGGCGATGACGGCGATGACACCGTCCTCGGTGGCGATGGCAATGATCTCATCCACGGCGGCGCGGGCACGGATGCGCTGGTGGGCGAGGGCGGCAACGACGTCATCTACGGCGATGGCGCCATGGATCTGATGGACGGCCGCGCGGGCACGGACGAGATACATGGCGGCGATGGCGGCGACATCATCTTCGGCGACGCCGACGCCGATACGATTTACGGCGATGCCGGCGACGACATGATCATGGGCGAGCGCGGCGACGCCAGCATGGTCGGCGCCAACGACACGATCTGGGGCGGGCTCGGCAATGACATGCTCGACGGCAGTGCGGGCGACGACATCATTCTGGGCGAAGAGGGCAACGACATCATCGACGGCGACCATGGCAACGATCTCATCGTCGGCGGGCCGGGGGCCGAGATCATCGCCGGCAGTGCCTATAACGGCGTGACGGGACAGGATCAGTATATTTACCTGGCGATGTCGGATGGCGGTGACTCGATCTACGGCTTCCGCGCCACGGCGGGCAACAACGATCAGATCAACCTGGTGGTGCTGTTCGACAGCCTTGGCTACGCGGGCGCCAACCCGCGCGGCGACGGCTACCTGCTGGTGCAGGAAAGCGGCGGCAACACGGCGATTTACGTGGATGCCAACGGCCCCGCCAGTGGGGCCAACTGGACGCATATGCTGACCCTGGTCGGCACCAGCCTCAGCGCCGGCGGCCTGCCCTCCGTCGATGATTATTTCTTCTATCAGTGAGCGGGCGTGCGAGCTCGGGGGCGCAGGTTATGACGGCCCCGACGCCGCCGCTGCGCGGGCGATGTGGCAGACTTCTTTGAGCGACGGCAGAGCAAGACCAAGAAAAGGGCCCGGCAGCGGCAGTGTTAGGCGCGAGGGAGCGCCAGGCCGGGGCAATCGGAGGCGGGGGGCATGACTGCGGCGATGTGTCCGTTTTGCGGGGGTTACCACGACCCGGTCGTGGTCGATTCCGGCGGCTCCAACTCATCCGCCGGTTCTTCATCGTCGAGCGATTTTGTCATCACGGTCGAGAGCGCCACGTCGGCCTCATCAGCCGCCCTGCCGTCCTACGAGGCACAGACGCTAATCCTCGGCGGCACGAACATGTGGAATGTTCCGGCACCGGTCGGCACGCCGATGGTTGTGACCTACAGTTTCATGACCCAGGTGCCCGCCTACGAGACGCTCTACTACACTTCTGGCGGCGGTGCGTTTCAGGGGTTCAACGCGACACAACAGAATGCGGCGCGCCAGGCTCTGGCGGCTTGGTCGAATGTCTCGGGCGTGACCTTCGTGGAAGTGCCCGACGCGGTCGGCGGCGATATCCGCTTCGGCATGCACACGATGACCTCCAACGTCGGCGGTTATGCCTTTTACCCTAACACCAACGGCAATACCGTACTCGATGCTGGCGGCGACATCTTTCTCAACAACTATTATCTGGGCGCCGATCCGCTTTCCCCCGGAACTTACGGCTTCCTCGCGCTGCTGCACGAGATCGGCCACGCCCTCGGCCTGAAGCATCCCTTCGACGGCTCGCCAACATTGCCGTCGTATTTGGACAACACGAACAATACCGTGATGTCCTATACCTTCTCCGTGTACCCGAACGGGCCGCAGAATTACGACGTCCAGGCTATCCAATATCTCTACGGCTCACGGGCCGCCGCGAACTCCGATGGCATCGCCACGTATTGGGACGGGGCGGGTTTGCGTCTGGGAACCGTCGGGAGCGCCAGCGGCGATACGCTGATCGGTATCAACCTGACCGATCTGCTCTATGGCCAGGACGGCAACGACATCATTTACGGACGTGCCGGCGACGACACGCTCACGGGTGGGTCCGGCGCCGACCAGCTCTATGGTGGCGACGGCAATGACCTGTTCGTTCTGACCGCCGATGGCGATATCGCGAGCGGCGGGACGGGGACGAATACGGTCGATTATTCATCCGCGCCGGCAGCCGTCTACGTTGAGATTGGCGGGTTTGGGCGGCTGCTTGCCGGCGGCGTCAACGACACACTGACGAACATTGCGGAAGTTATCGGATCTAGCTTCGGCGACGATCTTCGCGGCACCACGTTCAGTAACATCCTGCGTGGCGGCGCCGGTGCCGATTCGCTCATTGGCGATGAGGGTAGCGATACGCTCGATGGCGGTAGCGGCGCTGACAGCATGAACGGGGGCGACGGCCACGATACATATTTTGTCGACAACGCTTCGGACACGATCACGGATTTAAGCGGCGTCGACACGGTCTATGCAACGGTGACCTGGACATTGCCGGTTACGATCGAGAACCTGGTGCTGCAAGGCGGGGCGACCGCCGCCTACGGCAATGCCGGGGGCAATTTGCTGGTCGGCAATGGTTCGGCGAACACGCTGCGCGGCGACGGCCAGAACGATACGATCTACGGCGGCGCCGGCAACGACTGGATTGAAGGCGAGACGGGCAACGATCCGTTTGCGGGGAGTGTCGGCAATGACACGATCTACGGCGAGGATGGCGATGACATCGTCCTGGCTGGCGACGGCAACGACCTCATCTATGGCGGCTCCGGCACGGATGCGCTGGTGGGCGAGGGCGGCAACGACGTCATGTACGGCGATGGTGACTGGGATTTGATGGACGGTCGCGCCGGCACCGACGACATGCATGGTGGGAGTGGCGGCGATATTATTTTCGGCGACGCCGGCAACGATGTCATTTACGGCGATGCCGGCGACGACATGATCATGGGCGAGCGCGGCGACGCCAGCATGGTCGGCGACAACGACACGATCTGGGGCGGTCTCGGCAACGACATGCTCGACGGCAGTGCGGGCGACGACATCATTCTGGGCGAAGAGGGCAACGACATCATCGACGGCGACCACGGCAACGATCTCATCGTCGGCGGGCCGGGGGCCGAGATCATCGCCGGCAGCGCCTATAACGGCGTCACCGGCCGCGACCAATACATCTACTTGGGCCTGTCCGATGGCGGCGATTCGATCTACGGCTTCCGCGCCACGGCGGGCAACAACGATCAGATCAATCTGGTGGTGCTGTTCGACAGCCTCGGCTACACCGGCACCAATCCGCGCGGCGACGGCCATCTGCTGGTGCAGGAGAGCGGCGGCAACACCTACGTCTATGCTGATGGTAATGGCCCGGCTGGCGGCGCCAACTGGACGCACATGGTGACGCTGGTCGGCACCACCCTCAGCGCTGGCGGCCTGCCCTCCGTCGATGATTACTTCTTCTATCAGTGAGCGGGCGCGCTGCACGCGGTTGATTTCTGCCCAAGTTAACCTTTGTAAATGCCTTCAAAACGTCATCGATAAGGCGTCGCGCGCTCTAGGCAGCGGCGACGAATTATGCCAAATTCGCCCGCAACTCATAGGCGCGTAATTCACAAGTTTAACGCGTCGATTTATTCGGACATGCGGCGGGGCTTTCGATGGCGACAGTGACAGCGGGGACCGGGCAGATTTGGATGGATTTGAGCTCATTCTGGCCGCAATCGGAGAGTGATTATGTCAACGTCGTGGCCGCGACGAATTCCGTCTTGTATGCCGAGTTCTTCTATGCGGGCAGCAACTACGCCGTCGTCTACAACGGCAGTTTTTCGTATGACGGCTTCGGCGATCTGGCCGGCGGCACGATCAACTCGATCCAGGTCTATTTTGCGGGTGCGCTCAACTTCACGCTGAGCGGAATTTCTGAAGTCGGTCTCGACTTTTCAGAACAACACCTGGGCCGACGACGTTCCTTTCAATATGTCCGGTAATGACACCGTTACTGGGTCCACGAGCCTGCCGAACTATCTAATGGGCTATGCCGGCAACGACACAATCACCGGCGGCAGCGGCGTCGACGTCATCGATGGCGGCACCGGCAACGACACGATGAATGGCGGTGCCGGTAACGATACATATTCACGTTGACTCGATTTACGATGTAATCGTCGATTCCGCTGGCATCGATACGATATATTTCTCGGGGGGATTTATTACCCTGCCGACGGAAATTGAAAATTTGGTAACGATGGATTTTGGAGATGTTGATGGCAATGCAAGCGACAATGTGATTGTCCACAATTACACCACCAACTGCTTTTTAAACGGCAAGGAAGGCAACGACACGCTCTATGGGAATGTCTGGCAGGATTCCCTCACTGGCGATGCGGGTTCGGACACGCTCTATGGCGGCGATCAAGACGACTGGCTGGAAGGAGAGACCGGCAATACCCCCTTCTTCGGCGTGGCTGGCAACGACCTAATCTACGGCGAAGGCGGGAATGACACCGTTCTGGCTGGCGACGGCAACGACCTCATCTATGGCGGCGCGGGCACGGATGCGCTGGTGGGCGAGGGCGGCAACGACGTCATGTACGGCGATGGTGACTGGGATTTGATGGACGGTCGCGCCGGCACCGACGACATGCATGGTGGGAGTGGCGGCGATATTATTTTCGGCGACGCCGGCAACGATGTCATTTACGGCGATGCCGGCGACGACATGATCATGGGCGAGCGCGGCGACGCCAGCATGGTCGGCGACAACGACACGATCTGGGGCGGTCTCGGCAACGACATGCTCGACGGCAGTGCGGGCGACGACATCATTCTGGGCGAAGAGGGCAACGACATCATCGACGGCGACCACGGCAACGATCTCATCGTCGGCGGGCCGGGGGCCGAGATCATCGCCGGCAGCGCCTATAACGGCGTCACCGGCCGCGACCAATACATCTACTTGGGCCTGTCCGATGGCGGCGACTTCGATCTACGGCTTCCGCGCCACGGCGGGCAACAACGACCAGATCAATCTGGTGGTGCTGTTCGACAGCTTCGGCTACACCGGCACCAATCCGCGCGGCGACGGCCATCTGCTGGTGCAGGAGAGCGGCGGCAACACCTACGTCTATGCCGACGGCAACGGCCCGACTGGCGGCGCCAACTGGACGCATCTGGTGACGCTGGTCGGCACCGGCCTCAGCGCCGGCGGCCTCGCCTCCGTCGATGATTACTTCTTCTATCAGTGAGCGGGCGTGCGAGCTCGGGGGCGCCGGCTATGACGGCCCCGACGCCGCCGCTGCGCGGGCGATGTGGCGGACTTCTTTGAGCGACGGCAGAGCAAGACCAAGAAAAGGTCCCGGCAGCGGCGGTGTTAGGTGCGAGGGAGCGCCAGGCCGGGGCAATCGGAGGCGGGGGGCATGGCGCAGTTCGAGGTGACGGTGACCGACACCACCGGGCGTGGTGCGGGCTTTACGACGGCACTTACCGCCAATGCGATCGCAGCGGCCAATATCTGGAACAGCTATCTGGTCGGCCAGGGCACGATCTCGGTGCGGGTCAATATCGTCGAGCTGAGCACCGACGGCGCCAATGGCCATAGCCCGACCTATGTTGTGAAAAATGTGGTTGGCGGCGTCTCGATCACGGAGGAGGGCGCGGCTTCCGAGTTGCGGACGGGTATCGATCCCAACGGTGCCGCGGCCGACATCGAGATCAACGTCGATCCGGACTATGTGTTCAACCACCTCTGGCTCGATCCCAATCCGGCGGCGAGCAATGGAACGGTGCCGGCCAATCGCCTCGACGGCTTCAGCATGCTGCTGCATGAGATGGGCCACGCGTTGGCATTCAATGGCTGGCGCGATTGGGCGACCGGCGTACTGCCGCCGCCCGGCAACATCATGAGCGTCTATGATCAACACGTCGTGCTGTCGGGCGGGCATCGCTATTTCGTGGGTCCGAATGCGCAGGCCGTCTATGGCGGACCGGTGACGCTCAACGACGGCAACTATCATCACTACGGCAATACGTCGGGCGAACTCAGCGCCGATTTGACGCACGGCCTCATGAACGGCGTCGTGTTCGTCGCCGGACGGCGCTCCGTCATTTCCGAGCTCGACCTCGCAATTCTCAGGGACTCCGGTCTGCAGATGATGACGGACCGCGCCGACACGCTGGTCGGATCCGCGTCGAATGACACGATTCATGGTCGCGATGGCAGTGACATTATCGACGGTGGTGCCGGCAATGACGGTCTTTGGGGCGATATCGGCAGCGATATTCTCAGGGGTGGTGCCAACCAAGACGAGCTCCACGGTGGAGATGGGGCGGATTGGCTGGAGGGGGAAACAGGCAACGACCCGTTTTCCGGCGTTGCCGGGATCGATCGCATTTACGGCGATGGCGGCGATGACATCGTCCTGGCCGGCGACGGAAACGACCTCGTCTATGGTGGATTGGGCACCGATGCGCTCGTCGGCGAAGGCGGCGACGACGTCATGTATGGCGAGGGTGACTGGGATCTGATGGACGGCCGCGCGGGCACGGACGAGATACATGGCGGCGATGGCGGCGACATCATCTTCGGCGACGCCGACGCCGATACGATTTACGGCGATGCCGGCGACGACATGATCATGGGCGAGCGCGGCGACGCCAGCATGGTCGGCGCCAACGACACGATCTGGGGCGGGCTCGGCAATGACATGCTCGACGGCAGTGCGGGCGACGACATCATTCTGGGCGAAGAGGGCAACGACATCATCGACGGCGACCATGGCAACGATCTCATCGTCGGCGGGCCGGGGGCCGAGATCATCGCCGGCAGTGCCTATAACGGCGTGACGGGACAGGATCAGTATATTTACCTGGCGATTGTCGGATGGCGGTGACTTCGATCTACGGCTTCCGCGCCACGGCGGGCAACAACGATCAGATCAATCTGGTGGTGCTGTTCGACAGCCTTGGCTACGCGGGCGCCAACCCGCGCGGCGACGGCTACCTGCTGGTGCAGGAAAGCGGCGGCAACACGGCGATTTACGTGGATGCCAACGGCCCCGCCAGTGGGGCCAACTGGACGCATATGCTGACCCTGGTCGGCACCAGCCTCAGCGCCGGCGGCCTGCCCTCCGTCGATGATTATTTCTTCTACCAATAACGCCCGTGAGGCGATCTGGCCTTGGTGAAGGAAGATAAGGTCCGAGTTGACATTTAACGAATGCAGCGTTATTATTCGATGGCATTTTGATTGATATGACTTTGTCTTGGTTTATTGGTTAATTCTATTGTCAGCGCGGGGCGGCGTCAGCCGCAGGGAACAATGAAGACCGGGGGCAACCTCACCAACGCGATCGCGGCCGCACTGGGCGAATGCCGGCGCGCCTTCATGGCCGTTCTGCTGTTCGGCTTGTGTCTCAATCTTTTGCTGCTCACGGTTCCGCTCTACTCCTTCCAGATATTCGATCGCGTCCTCACCAGCCGCAGCCACGACACGCTCGTCCTGCTTACCGTCGCTACGGTGGGCGCGATTGCGGTGCTGGCATTGCTCGATGTCCTGCGCACCCAGGTGCTGGCACGCATCGGCGCCTGGCTCGAAATGCGCCTCGCCCATCACGTGCTCGCCGCCGGTGTGGAGAGTGCCTTGCGCGGTGCCGATCGCGGTACGCAAGGGCTGCGCGATCTCGGCCAGTTGCGGGCGTTCATTGGCGGGCAGGGCCTGATTGCCCTGTTCGACGCGCCAATGCTGGTGTTCTACGTCGCGCTGACGTTTTTGATCCATTCGCTGCTCGGCTGGATCGCGGTGGCCGGCACGATCCTGCTGGCGGCAACAGCACTTGCCAATCTGCTGGCAACACGCGCGCCGCTCAATCATGCCAACGCCGCCAGCATCGGCTTGCTCAATCGCGCCCACGCGAATATCGCCAACGCCGATACCGTCCAAGCTATGGGGATGCTGCCGGCCCTGCTGGCGCGCTGGGAGCGCGGCAACGGCATGATGCTGCGCCTGCAGGAGGTCGCTAGCGATCGTCTCGCGGTGTTCGGCGCTCTGTCCAAGGCCGTTCGATTGTTGGTCCAGGTTTTCACCATGGGTGTGGGCGCCTGGCTGGCCATCGATCAGCAGATCACCGGCGGCATGATGATCGCGTCCTCGATCATTATGGCGCGCGGGCTGGCCCCGATTGAGACCGCGATCAGCTCGTGGAGTGCGATGGCCGCGGCGCGCGACGCCTATCGCCGCACTCAGCGCCTGCTCGCGGCCCTGCCGCAGTACCGAGCGCAGCTTCACCCTTCCGGAGCCGCAAGGGCATCTCGCCGTTGAGCGCGTGACGGTCGCGGCGCCTGGCGGCGAGCGCGCGATCCTCAAAAACATTTCCTTTGAGCTGCTGCCGGGCGAAGTGCTGGGCATTATCGGCCCGACCGGTGCCGGCAAGTCGACGCTGGCGCGCCTGCTGGTTGGCATCTGGCCCGTCGCGTCCGGGGTGGTGCGCTTCGACGGCGCCGATCTGCCCACTGGGACAGCGCGCCTCGGCCGCCATGTGGGTTATCTGGCGCAGAACATCGAGCTGTTTCCTGGCACCATCCGCGATAACATCGCGCGGCTCGAGGAGGCGGACCTTCAGGCCGTCATCGCGGCCGCCCGTGCCGCCGGCGTCCACGAGCTGATCCTGCGCATGCCCAAGGGCTACGACACCGATGTGGGCGAGGGCGGGGCGGTGCTTTCCGCCGGCCAGCGCCAGCGCGTTGGCCTGGCCCGCGCCTTGCTCGGCAATCCCGGCCTTCGTCGTGCTGGACGAGCCCAACGCCAATCTCGACGCCGAGGGTGAAGAGGCGCTGATGCGGGCGTTGATGGCGGCCAAAGCGGCGCGCGCTGGTGATTCTCGTTTCCCACCGGCGCGCTTCCGCGCGGCCGACAAGATGCTGGTGCTGCGCGAGGGCCGCGTCGCTGCTTCGGGCCGCGCGACCAGGTCATGGCCGCGACCACGCGTGAAGCGCGCGAAAGCGCCCCCAACGTTGCGGTGCTGCCCACCGCGAAGGAGGGCGCATGAACGCCGCGGCACCGGCCGCGCTGGCGCCATTGGCGCCGGCCCTCATTGCCGCGGCCAGTCGGCGACGCATCATGATCGGCATTGCGGTTATCGCTGTGTCGTTTGGTGGGTTCGGTGCGTGGGCCGCCTTCGCACCGCTCAACAGTGCGGCGATTGCGCCCGGCACGCTGGTTGTCGACAGCCACGTCAAGACCCTGCAGCACCTCGATGGCGGCATCATCCGCGAGATCCTCGTCTCCGACGGGACTGCGGTGCAGGCCAATCAGATCCTGCTGCACCTCGACGACACGCGCGTGCGCGCCGGTGCCGATCAGATTGCGGGCCAGTACCGCGCCGCGCGGGCGCTGGAAGCACGCCTGCTGGCGGAGCGTGACGGCGTCGTCCGCATTGACTTTCCGGTTGATCTGCTCGGCGGCGGCGACGATCCGGAGATCGCCAAGACCATCACCGGTCAGCGCGCCTTGTTTGAGGTCCGCCGGGATACGCTGGCCGGCGACATCGCCATTCAGAACCAGCGCATCGCACAATCAAACGAGGAGATCGCCGGCCTTGAGGCCCAGCGCGTGGCTGCCGACGCGCAGCTGGCCCTGCTCAAGGAGGAGATCGACGTTGTCGAAGCCCTGCTCGCTACGGGGCAGGAGCGTAAGCCGCGCCTGCTGGCCTTGCAGCGCACCTCGCGCCAGATCGAGGGCGAGCGGGGCCGTGTTGTCGCGGCGATGGCCCGGGCCCGGCAGGGGATCGGCGAGTCGCGGCTGCAGATCAGCCAACTTTCCATGACACGCCTCAAAGAGGTCTCGGATGATTTGCGCGAAGTGCAGATCCGCATTTTCGATCTGCGTGAGCGCTTACGCGCGGCTGAGGACTACGTTGGAAAGAATGACGCTGCGCGCGCCGCTCGCCGGTACGGTGGTGCGCATGGCCTATTTCACCATCGGTGGCGTCATCAGCGCCGGCCAGCCGATCCTCGACATCGTGCCGGCCGACGACCGACTTTTGGTCGAAGCGCGCATGAAGCCGGAGGATGTCGATGTCGTGCGCGCCGGCATGCCGGCGGAAATCCGGCTCGATGCCTTCAACCAGCGGCGCATGCCGCTATTGCTCGGTAAGGTCATCCAAGTATCGGCCGATCGATTGACCGACAAGCGCACCGATATGCCGTATTACACCGCGCGGGTCGAACTCGATCGCGACACGCTCAAGTTGATCCCAGGCGGCGTTGCAGCTTTGACACCCGGCATGCCGGCGGAAGTGATTATTGAAACCGGCCAGCGCACCGCGCTCGATTATTTAATAACGCCACTGACCCGCAGTTTGAGCCGCAGCTTCCGCGAGGACTAACGGCCTCATTTCGGCGTTCGCCCCCCATTCGCAGGGGTTTTTTACGGCGAATGCACCTATTTTTGCGGTTCGTGAGCCTCGGAATAGGGCGGGACGGTTGCTCGTTGTTGACACATCCGCCACCGCTCCGATAGGTGAGATGTGTCAGTCATTGCAGATCCGGCCGCAGCCGGGGGAACAGCCATCCGGATGCCAGAGCCCATGCCCGTTCCACCGCCCGCCTGGCTCCATGCCTTCGCTTGGGCAACACGGCGGTTCCATCCCAAGGGGATCGACCGGCTGGTGCGCATGGTCCACCCGCCGGGCAACGCCAATCCTGTGCGCACGCTGGTGGATTACGACGACGGGCTGGTGCTCAACATCGACACCGCGTCGTTCTGCGAATGGTATATCTGGTTCTACGGCGCCTTCCGGCCGGAGATCAGCAAGCTCCTCAACCGCATGCTGCAGCCCGGCCATGTCGCGATCGACATCGGCGCCAATATCGGCATGCATTCGGTTGTCATGGCCAACCGCGTCGGCCCGACCGGCAAGCTGTTCTCTTTCGAGCCCGACCCGCACCCTTACGCGCGCCTCGTGCGCAATCTGCGCCTCAACGGCCTGGATTTCGCATCCACGCACCAGGCGGCGCTGTCGGCCAAGAGCGAGCGGCGCAACTTCTTCCTGCACGACGCCAGCATCGGTAACTACGCCAATGCCAGCCTGCACGCCGACAATGTCGGCAAGGACACGCCGCGCGTCGAGGTCGACGTGCTCTCGCTCGACGATTTCCTGACGCAGAACCCGGTCACCCGCGTCGACGTCATCAAGCTGCTGGCGCAGGGCGAGGAATGGAACATCCTGCAGGGCGCCCGCGCCACGCTGGAGCGCCACCGCCCCAAGGTCTTCTTCCTCTATGAGCCGTCTTACTGGCATCGCCAGAACCTCAACCTGATGGACGCGGTCAAGTTCTTCGCCGGCTTCGGCTATACGACCTATGCCGTCGAATTCGGCGCCCGCCGCGAAGTAACGGGCGAGATCGACAAGGGCCAGGTGTTCCTCGCGACACCCTAATGGGCGGGATTGGCGAAACGCCGGGGTTTCGCTAGGATCGCTTGCATACACGTTTTGCGCGAACCATGCCCCGTCTGTTGCGACTTCTCTGCTTGGCCGTCCTCGCGCTGCTGATCGCGGGACCGGGGCCCGCCTTTGCCAACGACCAGCTCGACCTCTATCTGCGCGGCTTCGACGAGATGGCGCTGTGGCACGACAACCGCACGCCGGTGTCCGTGCGCAAATGGCGCGTTCCCTTGCGCGTGCGCATGACCGGCCCGATGTCGTCGAACTACGACGATCTGGTGATGGAGCGCGTGAACCGCATCGCCGGCATCGCTGGCCTGACGGTCGAACGCAGCACCGCCGACGAGAATTTCCTGGTCGAGTTCGACGAGAGCTCGGGCTACATCGTCAGCGGCCGCACGGCCGGTTGCTACGCCACCACAAGGTTCGGCCCGTCGGGCGAAATCGTGCATGCGAAGCTGGTCGTCAATTTGCGCGTGGGCTCGGCCCTGCGCCGCTGCATCGTCCATGAATTGATGCACGCGGTGGGTTTTCCCGGCCACCCGCACGGCATCAATACCGTGCTGAGCTACGTCCACCAGGCTGAAACCTTGACCGACATCGACGAGATGTCGCTGCGCGTTCTCTACGATCAGCGCGTGACGATCGCCATGTATCATCTGCCGGCCTTGCTTGTCGCCCGCCAAATCCTCGCGGAAAAGCTCAACCTCGGCGACCCGGCGCCGTACGGCCGCAAATACCTCGATGCCGCGGTCGGCTACCTGACCGAGGCCGGCGAGAAAGGTAACGTCTTCGTCCAGGCGCAACTCGGCAACGCGTATTTCTACAATCAGTATGTCGACAAGGACGAGGCGAAGGCGGTGGCGTGGTGGCGTCGCGCGGCGGAGGCCAAGCACCCCGACGCGCAGTTCCGTCTCGGCTATGCCGCCGCGACTGGGCGCGGCATGGCGCGCAACGACAAGGAGGCGGCGGAGTGGTATCGCCTCTCCGCCGAGCGCGGCTATGCGGTGGCGCTCAACAATCTCGGCCTGCTGTATCGCGACGGCCGCGGCGTGGAACGCGACCCCGTGATGGCCTTCATGCTGTTGCGGGTTGCGGAAACGCGCGGCTACAAGGGGGCGGCGGATTCACGCGAGAAAATGGCGGCGTCCATGAGCGCCGACCAGATCGCCGAAGGCGAGCGCCGCGCGGCATCCTGGAAGCCGCAACCCTGAAATCTGCGCCAACGGGAGCGTGCAAGCGCTTGTGGGAATATCGACTCGCGTTCGGGATTCATGTCCTCAAAAAGAAGTTGCCGTGCGCAAGCACACCTGCATTCCACCAACGCATCATATTCTTTTGCGTGGGATGTTAACCGGAATGCGTCAGGCGATTAACCAAACGTCATAACCTTCGCTTAAGGACTCACCGTTTAGCGTGCGACTTCACGTTGTGGAGCCCGCGCTTTGCGCTTTGTTGTGGCGGCAATCCTCGCAGTGTTCAGCACGCTCGCCAGTATCGGCGGCGCCACAGCAGATTCTCCCTGGACCGTCGAATTCAACCGCGCCCTCGGCGGGCGCGATGTCGAAAGCCGCAATCTTGTCGCCTTCGGGAAATGGCAGGCGGCGCTGCAGCGCGCACAGGCCGACGAAGTGCGCGACGCCGCGTCCTGCCCCAAAGCGGCGAACGATCCGGTGTGCGATTTCGCGGCGCCAGCGCACCGAGTTTCTCAAGGGCCTGCGCGGCCTCTCGCCGCTGGAGCAGGTCGCCGCCGTGCACGCCTATGTCAATCGCGTGCGCTGGATCGACGACCGGAGCAACTACGGCGTTTCGGATTACTGGGCCACGCCCGATGAATTCTTCGTGCGCGGCGGCGATTGCGAGGATTACGCTTTCGCGAAATACGACACGCTGAAGCGGCTCGGCTTTCCGCCCGAGCAGATGCGCATCTTGGTGCTAAACGATCTGAAGATGAACGAGCCGCATGCCGTGCTGATGGTCCTGATCGACGGACGCCTCTGGTCCCTCGATAACAACCTGCGCAATATCTTCCCCGTCGACGCGATCCGGCACTACGAGCCGATCTACTCCATCAACGAGACGGGTTGGTGGCTGCATCGCGGCACGATGGATGACGTCGACAGCGCCGGCCGCCGGCGCTGACATCGGGGGAATGGGGTAGCGAACGAGGGGATTTCGTTCGCCACCCGCATCCGACCGGTCACATCGCGCGAACGCTGACCAGGAACTGGTCGACCCGCGTTTCCAGGCCCGCCGCCTGTTTCGAGAGCGACTGCGCCTCGGTGAGGACGGAGGCTGAGTTGCGCCCTGTGTCGCCGGCGGCCTGCGTCACGCCGTTGATGTTCTGAGACACTTCGCGCGTCGCCGCCGACTGCTCCTCGATGGCGCCCGAGATCGACGTGCTGATTTCGCTCACCTGCGAGATGATTTTCGAAATCTCGCGGATGGCGCCCGCCGTGCTCTGGCTCGAATCCTGGATGCCCTTGATCTGCAGGCCGATCTCCTCGGTCGCCTTGGCCGTCTGATTGGCCAGCGATTTGACCTCGTTGGCGACCACGGCAAAGCCCTTGCCCGCCTCGCCCGCGCGCGCGGCTTCGATCGTGGCATTGAGCGCCAGCAGATTCGTCTGGCTGGCGATATCGGTGATCAGATTGCTGACGTCGCCGATTTTGCCCGCGGCCGTGAGAAGATGGGTGACCATCGTTTCCGATTTCTGCGCTTCGTCCACGGCCGAGCTGATGACCCGGCTCGCTTCGGAGATCTGCCGCGAAATCTCGGTGACCGACGCCGTCAGCTCCTCGGTGGCGCCCGAAACAGTGACCGACTGCTTGTTGGTTTGCTCGGCCGCGGCGGCAAGCGACTGCGCCGTCGACTCCATATTGCCGGCTGACAGGGCGACGGAGTTGACCAGGCTCTTCACGCCATTCTCGAAATCGTTGGCGAGATCGGCGTTCTGCTGTTTGCGCTTGGACAGATCCGTCGCGAACTTGACGACCTTGCAGAGCTTGCCGTTGAGGTCGAGAACCGGGTTGTAGGATGCCTCGATCCAGACTTCCTTGCCGCCCTTGCCGATGCGCTTGTATTGGGCGGCCTGGAATTCGCCCTTATTGAGCTTTTCCCAGAACTGGCGATATTCCGCGCTGGCCTTATAGGCAGGCTCGACGAACATGCTGTGATGCTTGCCTTTGATTTCGTCCAGCTTGTAGCCGAGCACGCTCAGGAAGTTCTCATTGGCCGTGATGACCGTGCCGTCCAATTCGAATTCGATGACGGCCTGCGAGCGGCCGATCGCTTCGACCTTGCCGTGCAGATCCGTGTAGATCGCCTTCGCCGGCGAGATGTCGGTGGCGAATTTCACGACCTTGTAGGGTCGGCCGCGCGCGTCGAGGATGGGATTGTAGGAGGCTTCGATCCATACCTCCCGCCCGCCTTTGCCGATGCGCTTGTACTGCTTGGCCTGGAATTCGCCGCGGTTGAGCGCATCCCAGAACTGCCGGTATTCGGCGCTGTCCTTGTAGCTGGGTTCGACGAACATGCTGTGATGGCGGCCCGCCACCTCGTCGAGCGTGTAGCCCATCGCACCGAGGAAATTCTTGTTCGCGGTGATGATGGTGCCGTCCATCTTGAATTCGATAATGGCTTGAGATTTATGCAGCGCCGCAAGGATTGCAGCCCGATCGCTGCCGAAATTGAACATCGACATGTTTGCTCCCGCCCCCGCTTGGGTCCATGACGTTCCGGATATACGGAACGCTGCACGGTAATCGCCGCCGCGTTGCAAATTCGTCATTAAAATTGGGTGTTTGCGCTACAACCGGAAATCGACAGGCAAGCCGCGATACGCACGCCCGCGCATTGAATGAATCGATTTCCAAGGCGGTTAACGTGTTGAAAAAAGGGCCCAAAGTCTCTTGGGTCTCTGTACTTTAGTGTGCCTCGCCTCACCAAATTCTCTCAAATTTTAGAGAATCGGTCTATATTTTGTCTAAGGTTTGTCTAACTCCAAGCGGACGAGGAGCGGATTGGCATCGATCGGAATCGCCGCCGCGGCACGCCAGACCGGCCTGTCCGCGCACACGCTGCGCGCCTGGGAACGGCGTTACGGCTTTCCCGCACCCAGACGCGCGGCCAGCGGCGAGCGGCTCTATTCGGCGGAACAGGTGGCGAGGCTGGCTCTGCTGCGCAGCCTCGTCGAGCGCGGACACCGTCCGGCGCAGATCGCGCGGTTATCCATGGCCGAGCTCGAGCGGATCCTCGCCGATCCCGCTCATGCCCCCGCACGCGGTGCCGGGGCCTTCGACCCCGAACCGTATTTTCAGGCGCTCGCTGGCGCTTCGATCGGCGAGCTTCATCGCCGTCTGCATGCGGGCTTGGTGCGCCAGGGCCTGGGCCAGTTCGTCGTCGATGCGCTGGTGCCGCTGGTGCGCTATGTCGGCAATTGGTGGGAAACGGGCCGGATCGACGCGGTTCAGGAGCATCTATTCTCCGACCAGGTCGAACGCTTGCTGCGCGAGGCAATGGCACCGCTCGACGCCGATCATCCGACGAAAATCATCCTCACCACGCTGCCGTCCGAACGTCACGGCCTCGGCCTGCTGATGACGGAAGCGCTGCTGCGGCTGGAGGGCGCATCGTGCATCCCGATCGGCCTGGAGACGCCAACGGCGCAGATCGCCAGGTTCGTCGCGCAGTCCCGTGCCGATATCGTCGCGCTGTCGTTCAGCGCCGCCTACGCCGATCCGAATGGGCACCGGCTGCTGTCCTGGCTTCGCGACGAGCTGCCGGCGCGCGTTGCCCTTTGGGCTGGCGGCGAGGGTGCCCGCAAGATCGTCCGCTCGCTCCCGGGCGTCAGCGTGTTCCGCGATCTCGATGACATGGTCGTCGCCTTCCGCCAGCACGATGCCGCCGTGTGAACGACGGCATAGGCGCGACGGTGCCGATGCGACACTCTTCAAACCGCGGCGACGCAAACCATTTGGGAAATGGAGCGGGAGAAGGGATTCGAACCCTCGACCCTCACGTTGGCAACGTGATGCTCTACCACTGAGCTACTCCCGCGGGCGCAAAACATCCGTAACCGGGGTCTCCCCCGGCCCGCAAGCGCGGCAGGATCATACGGGCTTCGAGCCCAATTGCAAGCGATGGATGGGCCGCCGGCCGGGTGGGTCCGGCCGGGCTTTTGGCGGTATCCGGGGTTGTCAGAAGCGCCCAAAACCGCCATGTAAGGGGGGCTGGCGAGGGTCCCCGGCCGGGGATCCGCTCTTTATTCCAAACCAGGGACTTGTGGGCGACATGGAACCGATTCTGGGCACGGCCCCGCGCAACGGCGCGGCCGGGGCGGGCGCCGATCTCATCAAGGAAAGCAACATCGACACCTTCATGGCGGACGTCGTCGAGGCCTCGCCCAAGTGCCGGTCATCGTCGATTTCTGGGCGCCCTGGTGCGGCCCCTGCAAGCAGCTGGGCCCGATGCTGGAGAAGGTCGTGCGCGAGGCCAAGGGCGCGGTGCGCATGGTCAAGCTCAACATCGACGAGAACCCCGAGATCGCGCAGCAGATGCGCATCCAGTCGATTCCCGGCGGTCTACGCTTTCAAGGACGGCCGCCCGGTCGACGGCTTCGTCGGCGCCGTGCCCGAAAGCCAGATCAAGACCTTCGTCAAGCGTCTGGGCGGCGACACGCGGCCCCTCGCCGGTCGAGCAGGCGCTGGAGGAGGCGAAGGAGGCGCCCTCGATGCCGGCGACGCCGGCACCGCCAGCGCCATCTATTCGGCCAGATCCTCAGCACGAGCCCGCCAACGCGCCGGCCTCCGCCGGGCTGCGCGCTCGCTATCTGGCGCGGCGATTACGACAGGCCAAGGAGCTTCTCGACGGCCGCCGCCGGAGTCGCCCAGAAGCACGCCGAGTGCAGCGGCGCGCTCGGCGCTCGATCTCGCCAGCAGGCCAGAAGGCCTCGGGCGATCTCGGCAAGCTGCGCGAAAGGCTGGCGCAGAACCCGGACGATCATCAGGCGCGGCTCGACCTGGCGACGGCGCTGTTTGGCGCCGGCCAGCAGGAGGAGGCGATCGACCAGCTGCTCGAGCTGTTCAAGCGCGACCGCGAATGGAACGACGACGGCGCCGCAAGCAGCTCGTCAAGTTCTTCGAGGCGATGGGCGGGACGCACCCGCTGACCATCAACGGCCGGCGCCGCCTGTCGTCGCTGATGTTTGCCTGACGGCGGCGGGTCGCGCCATGACGCTCTACGCCGGCAAGCTGTAGCACGGTGGACGAGCTGCCTGACGACTATTCCGGTCTTCCCGCTCACCGGCGTACTGCTGCTGCCGCGCGGGCGGCTGCCGCTCAATATCTTCGAGCCGCGCTATCTCGCCATGACCGAAGATGCGCTGGCCCGGCGCCACCGCCTGATCGGCATGATCCAGCCGGTGGAGCCGCAGGACGACCGCGGCCCGCGCAAGCCGCCCCAGCGTCTTCCCCGCCGGTTGCGCCGGCCGCATCACGCAGCTTCAGCGAGACCGAGGACGGGCGCTTCCTGATCACCCTCGCCGGGCTGTGCCGCTTCACCATCGTCGAGGAAGTCGCCGACGATGCGGGATATCGCCGCGTCGTCGCCGGATTTCGCGCGCTGGCACGACCGCGACCTGCAGGCCGAGTCAACGGCGGGGATCGACCGCACGCATTTGCCCGGCCTGCTCAAGGCCTATTTCGCGCGCGCCGAGCTCTCCGCCGATTGGGAGGCGATCGGCGCCAGGCCCCGGACGACCGCCTGATCACCTGCTGGCGATGATCTGCCCGTTCGAGCCGCAGGAGAAGCAGGCGCTGCTCGAGGCGCCGACCCTGGCCGAGCGCGCAAGTTGATGTCAGCCCTGATGGAAATGGCTATTCTGGGCAGCGGCGGCTCGGCAGCCGCCAAGGCATTGAGCGCCCGCCCGTTGGCGGGGTGCCAAAGTAGAGCGGAGCGAATGGCGAAATGAGCGAGCGCGGTCCGGGCGTCGACCCGAAGCTTCTGGAAATCCTGGTCTGCCCGGTAACAAAGGCCCGCTGCGCTACGACGCGGAGCGGCACGAGCTGATCAGCGAGCAGGCGGGGCTCGCCTATCCCGATCCGCGACGGCATCCCGATCATGCTGGTCGACGAAGCGCGCCGCCTTGCACGATGCGCCGGGGGCCGCGCGCACGCCGTGAGCGGGGGCCACGAGCGGCGGCGATTTCGCCACGCGCCACTGGCCGACGGAAATCCGTCTCAAGCAGGCCGAGAAGCGCCTGGACATCGATTTCGACGACGGCAAGACCTTCAGCTTTCCCGCCGAATTCTCTGCGCGTCGAAAGCCCGTCCGCCGAGGTGATGGGCCACGGCCCCAGCCAGAAGCATATCGTCGCCGGACGCGCCATGTCGGCATCATGGCGATCGAGCCGGTCGGCCATTACGCGATCCGCATCAAGTTCGACGATCTGCACGACACCGGCATCTTCAGCTGGCAATACCTGCGCGCACTGGGCGAGAACCAGGAGCAGGTGTGGAAAGATTATCTCGCGGCCCTGGAACGCCAGGGCCTCTCGCGCGATCCGCGCGCCCCGCGCAAGCCCACAAGCTGATGGGCGTGGCCCGGCGCAAGCCCGGCTCGATGCGCGGCTTGGAGGAGCTCGGCCGCGTGCGCCTGTCGCGCTCGTTTTTCTTCCGCGAGTTTCTCTACAGCGAGATCGCGAATTTCTATCGCATTCCCAACATTCCCGAACATCCCGATCTTGCGATCGAGGTCGGCCGGCATCTCTGCGTCGAATTGTTGGAGCCGCTGGTCGAGACGTTCGGCCGCATTGCCATCCGCTCCGCCTATCGCAGCCCGCGCGTGAACAAGTTCGGCAATGAGAATGGACTCAACTGCGCGCGCAACCAGAATGACGGCCATATCTGGGACATGCGTGACAGCGACGGCAGCAAGCGCGCCACGGCCTGCATCGTCGTGCCGTGGTTTCTGCAGCAATACGAAGCGACGCAAGATTGGCGGCCGCTGGCGTGGTGGATCCACGACCATTTGCCGTATAGCGAGCTGATGTTCTTCCCCAAGCTCGCCGCCTTCAACATCCGCTGGAGCGATCATCCGCGCCGGTGCATCTACAGCCATGCAAACCCACGCGGCTGGCTGACCAAGCCGGGCATGGCGAATCACGGCGGCCGCCACGACGAATTCTATGCCGGCTTTCCGCCGCTGAAGCTGCCGCCGTCCGTGTGACGGCACCGATCAATGCGACGGGCTTGATGGCATGCTCGCCGCCGCGGCCTCGCAGGCCTCGGCGCAGCTCGTGCAGGCTTCCGCGCAAAGGCGGCAATGCTCGTGTTGCTCGGCATGGAGTTCGCATTCTTCGGCGCATGCACGGCAAGCCGATTCGCAGACCGCGAGCAACTGCTTCAGCACCGCTTCGTTGCCGCCTGTCCGCCGTGACGATAGCGCGCCGGTGGCGATGCAGATATCGGCGCAATCGAGATCAAGCCGGATGCATTGCCGCAGCGTACTGACTTCCTCCTCGGCAAGGCAGGCGTCGGCGCAAACGATACAGGTCTGCGCGCAGTCGTAGCACTGCTCGATGCAGATCGTGAGCGTGTCGTTGACATTGCCGCGGACGTCGGGGTGCGAGCTGACCATTTGGCGCACATGCATGGCAAGTCCTCCCATCGCTGATAACGGACATGGATCAGTCGTCAATGCCGCGCCGCCGCGGAAGTTCCCGCATCGCCGCGGCGCGTCAGCAGCTGCCGGCTTGGCGATAGGCGGTCATGGCCGCGCGATCGACGTCGATGTCGAGGGCGATTGGATCGTCGATCGCGATCCAATGCAGCGATTCCGCTTCATTGTTTTCGATCGCGCCGGTCCACGCATCGATGGCGAAATAATGCAGGCGCCGCCATTCCTCGGCATGGTGATCGAGCGTGCAAACCAGCCGGCTTCGCGTCGCGACAATGCCAAGCTCCTCGCGAAGCTCGCGCGCGAGCGCATCGTCGATGCTCTCGCCGGGATCGACATGGCCGCCGGGCAAAGCCAGCGCGCCGGGCAGAAGCCGCTTCGTCATCTTGCGGCGTTCGGCGAGGATCTGGCCGCCGGACCGGATGATGAAAGCAACGCAATCCAGCGCCTCGGCCATTGGTGCACCGCCCGGCTAGTTGCGCGTGGCCACCACGACGGCGCAGCCGGCCATCATCGCGCTGGCACCGCGATTGACGCCACGCATGGCGCGCGGCGAGCGGAACAGGCGCCGCGCGCGCTCCGCCGCCGCGATATAGACGGCGAGGATCGCGCCCAGGATCACGGTGATGACCGCCGCGAGCTCGACGAAGCCGACCAGCGGCAGCGTCGTGACGTCGATCAGGTTGGGCACCAGCGCCAGGTAGAACATCATCGTCTTCGGGTTGGACAGCGCCACGCCCAGCCCGCCCAGCGCACCACGCCAGCCGGCGTTGCGTGGGGCCGCGACAATCGGGCCGGTCTCCACCGGCGCCGTCCACATCTTGTAGGCCATGACCGCGAGATAGGCCGCACCGAGATAGCGCAGCACGGTCATGACCTCATGTGCGTAGGTCGCTACGGCCGCGACGCCGAACACCGCGGCCGCCAACCACGCGATATCGCCGATGACGAGCCCGACCGCGAAGGCGACATTGTTGGCGCGTCCGCCGGCCAGCACGCGCGCCACCAGCGTGATGATCGTCGGGCCCGGCGTGGCGCCGGCAATCGTGATGGCCAGCGTGAACGCCAGCAATGGCCATATTTCCATGGTCTAAAGCGCCTCCCCGCGCGTCAATCGTGGCAGATCGCCGACCATTCCCATCGCATGGCGCATGAAGAAGCGCTTGAGCGGCGGCAGGCCGTTGACGATGCCGAGCCCCAGATCGCGCACCATCCGCACCGGCGCCAGATCGGTCGAGAACAGCCGGTTCAACCCGTCGGTGACGGCCATGAGAGCGATGTTGTCAAAGCGCCGCCAGCGCTGATAGCGCTCCAGCACATTGGCGGCACCGATATCGAGGCCGAGGCGATGCGCGTCGACGATGCATTCTGCCAGCGCCGCGATGTCGCGCAGGCCCAGATTGAGGCCTTGGCCCGCGATCGGGTGGATCGCATGCGCGGCGTCGCCGGCCAGCGCCAGGCGCCGGGCGATATAGGTCTCGGCTTGCAGAAGCCCGAGCGGATAGGACCAGCGCGGCCCGGCCACGCCGATGCGTCCCAGCGTGTCGCCGAAGCGCAAGCCGATCTCCGCCGCGAATTGGTCGTCGGGCAGCGCCATCATCGAAGGTGCGAGATCGGCGCGCTCCGTCCACACCAGCGAAGAGCGGTGCACACCCGTCTCCGAATCCGGCAAGGGCAGCACCGCGAACGGCCCGGCGGGCAGGAAGCGCTCATGCGCGACGCCATGATGTGGCCGCTCATGCGCGATCGAGCAGACGATGCCGGTCTGATCGTAATTCCATTGCGTGACGCCGATGCCCGCCGCGGCACGGCTGGGCGAGGTGCGGCCATCGGCGGCGATCGCAAGGCGCGCGCGCACCAAGCTGCCATCCTGCAGCCGCGCTTCAACATGCGTCGCCAGGCGCTCGAGTGTCGTCACGGATTGCGGCGCCACCAGCGTCACGGCGTCGAGCGTGGCGAGCCCCGCATAGAGCGCGCGACGGATGAATCGATTCTCAACGATGTAGCCGAGCGGCTGCGGCCCCAGCTCGCGGTGATCGTAATGCAGGAACAGGAGCGAGTTGCCGTCGGACACACGAATTTCGCGGATCGCTTCGGCCTGCGCCTCGAGCCCGCTCCAAACGCCGATGCCGCGCAGCACCTGCGCCGATCCCCAGGCGATGGCGGAGCCGCGTCCGTCGAAGGCGTCGGCGGCGGCGTGCGCGGGCTTCTCGCGGTCGACGACGATGGCGCTGAGGCCGGCGCGGCCGAAGGCCGTCGCCAGCGTCAGCCCGATCAGGCCGCCGCCGATGATCAGAATGTCCGCTTCGCGTGCCGTGTGTTGCATGCCCGCCAGAATGGCGCGGCTGGGTTGCGCGGTCCAGCCGCACTCTTGTCGCAGCCCGGCACGGTTCTTGAAACACCGGCCGGGTCAACAGGCGCAGAAAGGAACCGGGGTCATGAAACTGGTTATGGCGATCATCAAGCCGTTCAAACTCGATGAGGTGCGCGAAGCCCTCACGGCGCAGGGCGTCCAGGGCCTGACGGTCACGGAAGTGAAGGGATTCGGCCGTCAGAAGGGCCAGACCGAGATTTATCGCGGCGCTGAATACACGGTCAGCTTTCTGCCGAAGATCAAGATCGAGGTCGCGGTGAACGACGATGTCGTCGAGCGCGTGGTGGAGGTGATCCAGAAGGCCGCCAACACCGGCAAGATCGGCGACGGCAAGATCTTCGTCCTCGACGTGAGCTATGCCGTTCGCATTCGCACCGGCGAGACCAATGCCGAGGCGCTTTGATCACAAAATAGGCAATTTCGAATAAATCGCACAAATCTTGGGCGATTTTCAGGGGCGAGGGATGCAAAGGCGCGAGAATCGCGATCATTTCCGGCGGTTGTGGTCCATGCCGCAATTTCGGGCGATGGCACGATTCTTGAGTTTTGGGGCATCGCTGACGGCGCTGGGCTGCACGCCCTGCGTCTACCCCGCCGGACCGCAGGCGGCTGCAATTTGGGGGAGCTGAGGAGAACAATGATGCGAAACAACAGATGGATGACGATCGCCGGGGCGGTCGCCGTAGTGATGATGTCGCTGGCGACGGCGGCCTTTGCGGCGGACGAGAAGCCGAAGCTCGACACGGGCGACACCGCGTGGATGCTGACGTCGACGGCACTGGTTCTGCTGATGACGGTCCCGGGCGTGGCGCTGTTCTACGCCGGCATGGTGCGCAAGAAGAACGTGCTCGCGACGATGATGCAGAGCTTCGCGGTCACCGCCCTGATCACTGTGATCTGGACGGTTGTCGGCTACAGCCTGGCTTTCACCGAAGGCGGCAAGCTGCTCGGCGGGCTCTCGCAGTTCCTCCTGAAGGACATGACGCTCGACAGCACCAATTCGCTGGCCGCGACCATTCCGGAATCGGTCTTCATGACCTTCCAGATGACCTTCGCGATCATCACGCCGGCCCTGATCTGCGGCGCGGTCGCTGATCGCATGAAATTCTCGGCGCTGCTGTGGTTCATCGGCTTGTGGTCGATCGTCGTCTACTCGCCGATCGCGCATTGGGTGTGGAAAGAGTCCGGCTTCCTGTTCGTGGCCGGCGTGCTTGATTTTGCCGGCGGCACCGTCGTTCACATCAATGCCGGCATCGCGGGCTTGGTCGCCTGCCTCGTGCTCGGCAAGCGCAAGGGCTACGGCACCGACAATTTCGCGCCCTATAACCTGACGCTCGCCGTCATCGGTGCCTCGCTGCTGTGGGTCGGTTGGTTCGGCTTCAACGCCGGCTCGGCGGTGGGTGCTGGCCCTCGTGCGGGCATGGCGATGGCGGTGACGCAGATCGCGACGGGTGCCGCAGCCTTGGGCTGGATGGTTGCTGAATGGGTGACTCGCGGCAAGCCGTCGGTCCTCGGCGTCATCTCGGGCGCGGTGGCCGGTCTCGTGGCCATCACGCCGGCCTCCGGCTTCGTGATGCCGGGCGGCGCGCTGATCATCGGCGTGGTCGCCGGCGTGGTCTGCTTCTGGGCCTCGACCAGCCTCAAGAAGATGCTGGGCTACGACGACTCGCTCGACGTCTTCGGCGTGCATTGCGTGGGCGGCATCGTCGGCGCGATCTTGACCGGCGTCTTCGCGGTGGGGGCACTCTCCGCCACCGAGGCGAGCCCCGAAGGCACGTCGGGCAGCATGGCCCAGGTGATCCTGCAGCTCTACGGTGTGGCGGTGACGCTGGTCTACAGCGGCGTGGTCAGCTTCATCCTGCTGAAGATCATCGATGCGGTTATCGGCCTGCGCGTTCCCGACGAAGCGGAGCGCGACGGTCTCGATCTCTCCCTCCACGGGGAAACGGTGCAGTAAGCACCGTCGACTCGCGGCGGACCTCAAAGGGCGGCCTTCGGGCCGCCCTTTTTTTATTTCCATCATCTGGTAGGTCGGGCGCAACACCCCTACAAACGCATTCCCGATTCGCCCCTGTTCGTGCTCTGTTCTTCTCCGGTTCCGCTATGCACCCCAACTCGGTTATTTTGTAGGGAACATTTTCCGCACCCCCAAAATGCAGGAATCGTAAATATTTCAAGGAGTTCTTACACTTGTACTTTAAGAGTCGGGACAATATGATTGTTCTGAAACTGATCTCGCCCCGGAAAAGGAATGCCGCGGCGAGATTTTGCGTGCCGGGGCCATGCTTAACGACAGACTCGATCTACTGAACGACTATCCGTTCCAACGCCTGGCCGATTTGCTGGCCGGCGTGACGCCGCGCAGCAATGAGAAGCCGCTGATGATGTCGGTGGGCGAGCCGCAGCATCAGCCACCGGATTTCGCGCGCGCCATCATCGACCGCGAAGCCGGCAGCTGGCATCGCTATCCGCCCGTCAACGGCACGCCCGCGTTCCGCGCCGCTTGCGCCAACTGGCTCGGCCGGCGCTACAACGTGAAGCCCGGCGCCATCGATCCCGAAACGCAGATTGCACCGGTCTCGGGTGCACGCGAGGGCCTGTTCGCGGCGGCTCTGCTGGCGGTCAGCCGCGGCCGCAGCAACGGTCATGCGCCGGTGGCCCTGATGCCCAACCCGTTCTATCAGGTTTATTTCGGCGCCGCGGTGATGGCCGGCGCTGAGCCGGTGTTCTTGCGCGCGGACAAGGATACGGGCTTCTTCCCCGATCTCGATGCCATCGACAAGGATGTGCTGGCGCGCACGCAGATCATGTACCTCTGCTCGCCCGCCAATCCGCAAGGCACGGCGGCGTCGCTCGATTATCTGAAAGCGGCGCTGACGCTCGCGCGCGAATACGATTTCCTGCTGGTCTCCGATGAATGCTACGCGGAGGTCTATACCGGCGACACGCCGCCGGCGGGCGCACTCGACGCGGCGACGGCGCTGGGCGGCGGCCTCGACAATCTGCTCGTCTTCCACACGCTCTCGAAACGCTCGAGCGCGCCGGGCCTGCGTTCGGGTTTTGGCGTCGGCTCGCCCGCGATCATTGCGCGTCTCCATCGCTTTCGCAGCTACAGTTGTGCCGCGATCCCGCTACCGATCGCCGAAGCGTCGATCGCGTTGTGGAACGATGACGAGCACGCCGTCGCAACGCGTGCCCTCTATCGCGCCAAAGCCGACATCGCCGAGAAGCTGCTCGCAGGCCGTTTCGATTTCTATCGTCCGGTCGGCGGATTTTTTCTGTGGCTGAACGTCGGCGACGGCGAAGTCGCGGCGAAAAAACTATGGCAGGAGGCCGGCATCAGGACTCTGCCCGGCGCCTACATCACCAAGCCCGACGCGCGGGGCGAGAATTTCGGCAAGCCGTATCTGCGCGTGGCCATGGTGCAGGATCTCGAAACGACCGAGATGGCGCTGAGCCGTCTCGCCAAGGTGCTGTAGAGGAGGGACGGGATGGCCGCGACCTCTCGCCTGCCGATGCGCTGGACGCTTCTGCCCGAAGGGCTTGGACCGTTCCTACGCAAGCGGCTTGTTGAAGTGGCCGGGCTGATCCTTATCGCCATCGGATTGTTCCTGGCCGTGGCGCTCGCGAGTTACACCCCGTCGGATCCCTCGATCAATCACGCCACCGATTCCGCCATCCGCAATCTTGGCGGTCGCTGGGGCGCCATTCTTGCCGACATCCTGCTGCAGACCTTGGGTCTCGGTGCAATTCTGATCGTCGTCGGGCTCACCGCTTGGGGGTGGCGCTTCCTGCGGGCGCATCAATTGCCATTGTGGTGGGTGCGTGTGTCGCTGCTGCCCATCACGGTCGTGCTCGCCGCGATGGTCCTCGCTTTCCTGCCGGCACCGGAGAGCTGGCCGCGCTCCCTCGATTCCGGCCTTGGCGGCGCGGTGGGCCACCTCTTTCTGACTCACACGCTGCGCCTGGGCGAATTGCTCGGCATCGCGCCGGCGCTGACGGTGAGTCTGGCGGCGGTGATCGACTCAGCCGCCTTGCTCTTCGCGCTCGCGGTCACGTCTGGTGAATGGCAGGCGATGGGCCGCTCGCTCGTGCAGGTCGGCCTCGTGTCATGGCGCCGCGTTCGCCTTCTCACGGCGTGGCGTCCGCGCGCGGAAGATCCGGCACAGCGTCGCGCGCATGCCAAGGAAGAGCGCCGCCGCGTGCGCGTCGAGCCCAGCATCGATGGCGCCGACGCAGGCGATATCGTCGAGCCGCCGATGCCGCGCCGTCCGCCCGCGGTGGAGATGCAGCCGCGCATGGCGGAAGTCGCCGCGCGCAAGGCGCCTGCACCCAAGAAGCAGCAACGCAGCCTCGATCTCGGCAGCGGCGGCAAGTACCACCTGCCGCCGCTCGATCTACTGGCGGCCCCCAAGCCCGGCGATCGCACCACCAAGATCGATGAGTCGGCGCTGGCGCAGAACGCGCGTTTGCTCGAATCAGTGCTCGACGATTTCGGCGTCAAGGGCCAGATCGTCAAGGTGCGTCCCGGCCCGGTCGTCACTCTTTATGAACTCGAGCCCGCGCCCGGCACCAAGACCAGCCGCGTCATCAGCCTCGCCGACGATATCGCGCGCTCGATGAGCGCCGTGTCCGTGCGCGTCGCCGTCATTCCCGGCCGCAACGTCATCGGCATCGAACTTCCGAATATCGGCCGCGAGACGGTTTATCTGCGCGAGCTGCTGGCGGGCGAAGGCCAGCCCAACACGCTCACCCTCGTGCTCGGCAAGGATATCGGCGGCACGCCGATCATCGTCGATCTTGCGCGCATGCCCCATCTGCTCATCGCCGGCACCACCGGCTCGGGCAAATCGGTCGCGATCAACACGATGATCTTGTCGCTGCTCTACCGGCTCTCGCCGTCGGATTGCCGCTTCATCATGGTCGATCCCAAGATGCTCGAGCTGTCGGCCTATGACGGCATTCCGCATCTGCTCTCGCCCGTCGTCACCGACCCCAAGAAGGCGGTCGTCGCGCTGCGCTGGGTCGTGCGCGAGATGGAGAACCGCTACCGCTCCATGTCCAAGCTCGGCGTGCGCAACATCGCCGGTTACAACGCAAGACTCGCTGAAGCGAAAAAGAAGGGCGAAGTCCTGCTGCGCAAGGTGCAGACCGGCTTCGACGACGACGGCAAGCCAGTGTTCGAGGATCAGCCGCTCGATCTCGTGGCGCTGCCCTTCATTGTCGTTGTCGTCGACGAAATGGCCGATCTCATGCTCGTCGCGGGCAAGGAGATCGAATGGGCCGTGCAGCGCCTTGCACAGATGGCGCGCGCCGCCGGCATCCATCTGATCATGGCCACGCAGCGCCCGTCGGTCGACGTCATCACCGGCACGATCAAGGCGAACTTCCCGACGCGCATCTCCTTCCAGGTGACGTCGAAGATCGACAGCCGCACCATCCTGGGCGAGCAGGGCGCCGAACAGCTCCTCGGCCAGGGCGACATGCTCTACATGGCGGGTGGCGGCCGCATCACGCGCGTGCACGGCCCCTTCGTGTCCGACCGCGAGGTCGAGGAAGTCGTGCGCTTCCTCAAGGATCAGGCGCAGCCCGAATACATCGAGGAAGTCACCGAAGAAGAATCCGAAGGCATGGGCGCGCTCGGCGCGGCCGGTGGCGGCGGCGAGGGTGGTGCGTCGGACGCGCTCTACGATCAGGCGGTGGCTCTGGTGGCGCGCGAGCGCAAATGCTCGACCAGCTTCATCCAGCGTCACCTGCAGATCGGCTACAACCGCGCGGCGCGCATCGTCGAGCGCATGGAAACCGAAGGCGTGGTCTCGACAGCCAATCACGTCGGCAAGCGCGAAGTGCTGGCCCCCAAGGGCGAGTACAACGAATAGCCGGTCCCACGTTCCTGTCCTGGACATGACTGCGAATTCATGCGCCGCCCACACCGGCGCTAGAGTGAAGCCCCTAGTCTGAGAGCCCGAACTCGAACCGGAGATCGCATCCGGAAAAGGAGAGGGCTCTCATGACACAGCATCACAAACATAGATCGGCATTAACGCTGGCCCTTGCGGCCAGCGTCCTGGTCGGCGTGGCGAGCTTGCCCGCCAGTGCGGCACCGCTCGGCGATTTCGACCGGCAGGCAAGCGTCGATGCGCAGCGCGACGTGCAGGGCGCGCTCACGCAGCTCACATCCCATCACTGGCCCTCGGCGCTCAATCGTCTGGAGCGCGCCGAGACAGCACTTCTCAATCGCGAAGGCCTGGGTCTGGGCGCGGCACTCGTCGGCAATCAGCCGCTGCCGAAAACGCCCGCGATGGCCGAGATCGATGCCGCGCGCGCGGCTCTGGCGTCGCATGACGCGGCCCAGGCCCGCGCGAAAGCGACTCTCGCCGCCCACGATATCGGCGCCGAGTTCGGCGCCGTGTAGACCGGCGCCGCTTGTTGTAACGGACCGACACCAACCTTGAAGGAGATACGTGCGATGAAACACGCCACCTTGATGTTCGCAACAGCGCTGCTCGCCTCCGTGACCGCCTTCGGCGCGATGGCCCAGACCAGCGCGCCGTCGACTACGCCCGCACCGCAAGCCGCCACGCCAGCACCAACGGCGCCGATGACGACGCACAAGGGCATGGCGATGTCACGCACCCGCGTCGAGGCGATCCAGACCGCGCTCAAGAACAACGGCGAGGACGTGGCGCCCGATGGCGTGTGGGGCCCGAAGACCGTCGCCGCCCTACGCGATTTCCAGAAGCAGCACGGCCTCAAAACCACCGGCCACATGGACCGCGCCACGGCCTTGAAGCTGAACCTGCCGCCGCATAGCGCCTGACGCTCGCTCCGCACGTATGGTCCCCGGAGATATTTCTCCCGGGGCCATCGTGTCGGATCGCGTCAGTCGATCAGCTCGTCGGCGCGCGTGAGCAGAGACTGCGGCACATTGACGCCAAGCGCCGCCGCGGTCTTGAGGTTGACGATCAGCTCGAATGTCGTCGGCTGCTCGACCGGCAGGTCACCGGGTGCCGCACCTTGCAGGATCCGATGCACGAAGCCGGCGGCCTGCTTGTACTGGCTCGCGAAATTTGTCCCGTAGGAGATCAATCCGCCAGCCTCTGCGTCCTCTCGAAACGCGAACATGACGGGCAGGCGATATTCGAGAGCCAGGGCGGCGGTGCGCTGGCGCAGCGGGCTCGACATGGGATCGACGAGGCGCAAAGCCGCCTGTGCCCCGGCGGCGATCGCGGAGGGAAATGCGCTTTCCATGTCGTGCTCATCGCGCAGCGGGACAATGGGGTTCAACGAGAGTCCCAGCACGTCCGCCGCACGTCGTGCACCGGCGAGCTGCAGCTCGGCGTTCGGGTCACTGGGATTCACAAAGACCGCGACGCGCGCGACGAAGGGCAACAGCTCCTTCAGAACCTCAAGGCGCTTTCCCGTGAGTTCGACGGTGCTGTTCGTGCTCCCGGTAATGTTTCCGCCCGGCCTTGCCAGATTGTTGACAATGCCCAGGCCAAGCGGATCGCCTTGCCCCACCATGATGATCGGGATTTTGGTTGTCGCTGCCTTGGCGGCGCGCACGCCGGGCGTGGTGGAGACGAGCAAGACATCGGGACTGCGGGCCAGCAATTCTTCGGCGAGAGCAGGGAGGCGATCGAAATCGCCGCTCGCGCCACGAATGTCCATGACGTAGTTGCGGCCTTCTTCGTATCCCAGTTCCTTCATCCCGGCGTGAAAACTCTCCAGCAGATATTGTCGCGCCGCTGGAACACCACCCGTGAGATATCCGATGCGATAGACCTTGCCCGGCGTTTGGGCGGCAAGCGGTGCCCAGGCCCCGATCAGCAACAGGAGCGCAAGAACGGCTTCGATCACGCGACGCATGCCAATCCCCCGGTCGTCTCAGGTGTCTCAAGTAACCCCAGCGCAGCGTCCCATAGTGCCTGCACGAACAGTGGCATTCTGTGCGAAACCGCACAGGCTCATCCGGGCGCCTTGTTCCCTTCATTGCCCTCGCTTATATGTCTGCCATCGTCCCATGCAGTCTTGCGGCGGCAGGAAGAGGAAAAAGGTCAGTACATGAATGCGTTAACGCGTCGGCGAGCGCTCATCACAATGGCTGGCCTGGGGGCCGTTGCACTGGCGCACCGTTCGGCATCCGCCGCGACGGCGCCCGCCCGCAAGCTCGATCCCGCCGATCAGGCCGACGTCACGCGCGTCGAGGCCTATCTCAACGACATCAAGACGCTGCAATCGCGCTTCCTGCAAATCTCCGGCAATGGCGGCACGGCCGAGGGGGCGTTCTACCTGTCGCGGCCGGGCAAGCTGCGGCTCGACTACGACCCGCCCGTACCGATCCTGCTGGTGACCGCTGGCAGCTTCCTGGTGCATTACGACAAGGAGCTGAAGTCCGTCACTTACCTGCCGATCGATTCGACGCCCGCCGGATTGCTGGTGCGCGAGCGCATCGAGCTGGCGGGCGACGTGACGGTGACCGGCGTCAGTCGCGGCCCCGGCGCGCTGCGCGTGAGCGTGGTGCAGACCAAGGACGCCAACGCCGGCAAGCTGACGCTGACCTTCAGCGAACGGCCGTTCGCGCTGTCGAACTGGGAAGTTGTCGACGCGCAAGGGCTGCAAACGCGTGTCACGCTGGTCGAGCCGCGCGTGGGCGTTGCCATCGATCCGGCGCTGTTCCGCTTCTCCGATCCCAATATCGGCGGCCAGCCGTCGCCGGCGCGTTAGGCGGACGCTGATGGTGACATCGCCGCCGCTGATCGGCATTGCCGCGTGCCTGCGCGAGGACGGCCGTTACACCTGGCACAGTGTCGCCGAACAATACGTGCGCGCCGCCGCGCGCATCGGCGTGCCGGTGCTGATCCCCGCACTGGGCGCCGACACGGATTTCGCGACGCTGATCGACCGGCTCGATGGCCTGGTCCTGACCGGCAGCGCCTCCAATGTCGAGCCGCAACGGTATGACGGTATCGCCTCGCGGCCCGGCACGATGCACGATCGCGCGCGCGATGCCACGACCCTGCCGCTGATCCGCCGCGCGATCGATGCGGGTCTGCCGCTGATCGCGCTCTGCCGCGGCCATCAGGAGCTCAACGTGGCGCTCGGCGGCACGCTGCATCAGCATGTGCACGAGCTGCCCGGCCGCGCCAATCATCGCGCCCCGTCCGACCTGCCCAACGCCCAGCGTTATGCGCCCAGCCATCCGGTGACGCTGACGCCGGGCGGCGTGTTGGCCGGTCTCGCCGGCGCACAGCGCGCGGTCGTGAATTCGCTGCACGCGCAAGCGATCGATCGCCTGGCGCCCGGCCTGGCGGTCGAGGCGATGTCGGACGACGGCGTGATCGAAGCGGTTCGCGTGGTGGACGCGGCGTTCGCCCTGGGCGTCCAATGGCATCCCGAGTGGAGCGTCGACAGCGACTTATTCTCGCACGCAATCTTCGCCGCCTTCCAGGCGGCGCTGTATCGGCGTGCTGCGATTCGCTCGCAGCGCACACAGACGTCTCCGGGCACAAGACAGCCTGCGGTCACAAAGGTTTGAAGTCAGAAAATTCATTTTAACTCAAAGCGGTGACGGCGGCGGGACGATGAAGACTCCGCAAATCAATAAGTTGGTCTGATCGCACAGAGGGTTCGGCGGGGCTTGCTTCGCACCCCCCAGGTCCCATATCAACTTAAGTGAAGCGACGAGGTCCTATATCCTTGTCGTTCGGAGGCGGCTCCCCTGACGCCTCCGGGCTCCCCCAACGAGGAGCTTCCGGCGCCCGGTCATCCCCCCCGACCGGGCGCCTTTTGTTTTTCCAACGAAATTGCGACACGGCTTGACCGTGCCGGCCGCGGCGGGCACAACCCACCCGCACTCTTCGCCAGCACCGCCGGGTCACCCATGCCGCCAAGCAAACCCAAGCCCACGCCGTCCGCCCCCAAGCTAGCGGACCCGCAGCCTTATACCGCCGACACACTGCCCAAGCCGCCGGGCAAGGGCGGGCTGCGGCTCGTAACGTGGAACATCAATTCCGTGCGCTTGCGGCTGGAGATCGTGAAGAAGCTGGCCGATGTCGCAAAGCCCGATGTCATCTGCCTGCAGGAGATCAAGACCGAGAACCAGTTCTTCCCGGCTGACGATCTCAAGAAGGCGGGCTATCCCCATCAGCTCGTCTACGGCATGAAGGGTTATAACGGCGTGGCGATCCTGTCGCGCCGGCCGCTCGATAAGCACACCCGCCCGACCTGGTGCCAGAAGGACGATTCGCGTCATGCTCATGCCGAGATCGAAGGCATCGAGCTGCACAATCTCTATGTGCCCGCCGGCGGTGACATTCCCGACCCCAAGGCCAATCCCAAATTCGCGCACAAGCTCCAGTTCCTGACCGAGCTCGGCGATTGGTGGAAAAGCCAGAAGACGACTGGCGCCAAGCGCATCCTGGTGGGCGACCTCAACGTGGCCCCGCTCGAGAACGACGTGTGGTCGCACAAGCAGCTTCTCGATGTCGTCAGTCACACGCCGATCGAAGTCGAGTTGCTGCAGCGCTTCCGCATGGCGCATGGCTGGGTCGACACGATGCGCCACCTCTATCCCGAGCCGCAGCGCCTCTACACCTGGTGGAGCTATCGCAATCGCGATTGGCGCCTATCAGATCGCGGCCGCCGCCTCGATCATGTGTGGGTGACGCCGGCCCTGCTGCCGCACGTCAAGGCGACCTACATCCTGAAACAGGCGCGCGACTGGACCGGCCCGTCCGATCACGTACCCGTCATCCTCGACCTGAAGACGTGATCGGCAAAGTCGCGTCAGGCCGCGTCTTTCTTGAGGCCGAGCGCGACAACGTCAGAGGCAGTGCGCTGAGCGCCTTGTCGATGCCGCCTTCTGCGCGTCCGTCACTTCCTGCATGGGGGCGCGGGGCAGATGGAACCCCAGGCCCTGCCGATGCTGCACGTACTTGACGCAAGCCGGCAGATTGTCATGGCTCATGACGTTCCACAGCCCGTTGATGCGCTTGTGGAGGTCGAGCGCGGTCGTATGATCTCCGGCGCGTACGGCATTCCATAATTTGACGCACACGCTCGGGATGGCGGCTGTCAGCGCGGTGATCGCGCCATGGGCTCCCAGCGCAAACGCCGGGTAGAGCAGAGCGTCGATGCCGCTCAAGACCACGTTGTGTCTCGGCCGCACCGGCAAGAAGATCCGACACCGACTTGAGGTCGCCCGAACTCTGCTTCATGCCGACCACGCCCGGCACTTCGCGCATGATGCGCAGCATCATGCTCGGCGCTGAGGTAGTTCCAGGGGATGACGTTGTAGATCAGGATCGGAATCTGCGTCTCTTCGTAGATCGCGCGGAAATGCTCGATCGTGTGTTCGGCGTCCGGCTTGAACAGATAATGGACCGGCGTGATCTGCAGCGCGGTGATCTCGAGGCCCTTCAGCATCTTCACACGCTCGATCGCCTCGCGCGTGCTGTTGACGATCAGCCCGGCGATGAACGCGACGCCGCCCCGCCAGCGCCTTGTGGCTTTCGTGCATGATCTTGCGCGAACTCGTCACGGCCCAGCGTGTGCCCCTCGCCGGTGCTGCCGCCGACCACAATCCCGCCCACACCGCTCGCCACGGCATGATCGATCTGCTCACCCAGCGCCGAATAGATCACGTCGCCCTTCTTGTCGAAGGGCATCGCCAGCGGCGGCAGGATGCCAGTAAGCGTGGCGCGAAGATTGAGGCTGGTGGGGCTGGGCATGAGGCGTCTCCGAAATGGGTGGCGCGGCGGTTTGCGAGGGCCGCGTCTTCCCAAAATCAGTAGCGCATCGCTGTTATCCCGTCAAACAGGCTTAAATCCCACAATGCGGGACATATCAAAGCTTGTCGGAAATCGACTTGGCCGTGTGCGTGACGATCTTCGACAGCGCCTCGGTCTGGTCCGCCGGGATCTTCCAGGCCGATCCGCTGATGCTGACCGCGGCGAACACGCGCCCGTGCTGGTCGCGGATCGGCGCGCCGATGCAGCGCAGGCCCGGCTGATGCTCGCCCTCGTCGACGCGAATAGCAGCGCTTGCTGATGCGCGAAAGCTCGGCGCGCAACGCCGAACCGGACGTGATCGTCGCGTCGGTATAGCCGCGTAGGCCCGCATCGATCAGCTTGTCGACCACAGCGGCCGGCTGGAAGGCGAGGATCGCCTTGCCCACACCCGTGCAATGCACCGGGGCCGATCTCGACGAAGGTCAGCGGCGTGGCGCTGTCGGACGGGTCGGATCGGTGGATGACGATCGCTTGGCGTCCATCGAACACCGCCAGATGCACGAGCTGCCCGGTCAGCTTGCCGAGCTGCTCGACATAGGGCCGCGCTTCGCGGTGCAGGTCCATGTTGGCAAGCACGATGTTGCCCAGCTCGAAGAGCTTCATCCCCAGCCGATAGCGGTCGCGGTGCCGGTCCTGGTCGAGCAGCCCGACCTCCTTGAGGGAGGCGAGCAGGCGATGCGTCGTGCTGCGCGGATATTCGGTGCGCTCGCAGACCTCCGCGACCGACAAGGTCCGGTCGGTCGTCGAGAAGCATTCGAGAATCCGCACGATCTTGCCAAGCGACTTGAGCGTGTCGTCGGACCCGCGCGACTCGACGCTCGCGGCTTTTTTCACGTCCCGCTTGGCCGCCGGTTTCACGATCGCGGCCTTGTTGCGGGCCGGGCGTGGCGTTGCGACGTCCATCAAATCCCCGTTGGTTTTGCTCTTGAGCTTTAACATATGTGATCCCGATACGATCGGCTAGGTTGAGCCATGGGCCTTAGAGAATTGCACCCTGCTGCGTCAAGGTCGCGCGCAATTGCGGCACGTCGAGATCGCGCGGGGCACGGTTGGAGCGGGCTGCGAGCGCGGCGGCCGTGCCCGCCGCCTGGCCCATCGCCATGCACGTGCCCGTGATCCGCGCGCTGGCCAGGGCCTTGCGGCTGGCCGAGATGCAGCGGCCGGCGACAAGCAGCCGGTCGACATTGCGCGGCAGCAGGACGCGGTAGGGAATGCCATAGGCGCGGCGCACATGCTCGGTGCCGTCCATGCTCGGCCCGCGCGCATCGTGGCTGTCGATCGGAAACCCGCCCAGCGCCACTGCGTCATCGAAGTTGCGGCCGACGCGGACATCGTCATCCGCAAGCTCGTAAACGACCGGCAATCCGCCGTGTTTCGCGAACACCGATGCCGCTGGCGGTGGCGGAGAGAAACACGGCCTCGCAACCGGGCACATAGCGACGGAAGAATTGCAGGCCTTCCACGACCTGGCGGCGCAGGCGAGTTTCGGCGCGTGGCAAGATCCTCGGCTCTTGCGTTCCATCGGCCGGCATGGCGCGTGAGATTGATCACCGCCTCGCGCGCCGCCACCGTCGCCCGCAGTAGTGCAGTTCGTTGCGCTCGCAGCGAGCAGCACGCCATCCGCATGCGCGCGGCGCAGCAGCTTGCCGAACCCCCAGAGATTCACGAAGGGCTCACTGCGGAGCTGCGCGACATTGACGCCCATCTTGAAATCGTCGGTGTTAACCTCGACGTAATCGAGAAGCGCGCGCATGGTCGATGCCGCCGAGCTTGAACAGCAGGCTGACCGGCTGCGTCGGCACCACCCGGTTCCGACAGAAAATCGCAGCCGGTTTGCGCGGCCACATCGGCGTCCCCTGTGCAGTCGACAATGGCTCTTGCCGCATAGGCCGTCCGGCCGGATTTGTTTTCGACGATGACGCCATCGATGGCGCCGGCACTGTCGCAACGTACGCGCAGATCGGCGAGAACAGCAGGAAATCCACGCCCGCCTCGGCGATCCAGGCCGTGACCTCGGACTTGAATTCCTCGTGGTTCACCGGCACGCGGTAGCGCGTGTAGCCGGTGTCGTCGCGCACGTGCCCGGGCGATGCGCCGGCAGCGACAAGCCGCTTCACCAGCTCTTCCGGCAATGCCACCCACGATGCTGCGTTACCGCGCGCATCGAACCAGCCGGCGCTATGCTCGAGGAATTGCGTAGCGATATTGCCGCCGAGAAATCCGGAGCGTTCGAGGAGCAGCACGCGCGCGCCGTTGCGGGCCGCGGCAACGGCCGCAACGATTCCAGCCGTGCCGCCGCCGGCGACAATGACGTCATAGCGGTCGACAAGGGGCGTCTGGCGGGCCGGCTCTGTCACGGTTTTCAAGCGTCTCTCCCAAAGAGCGGGACGGCATTCGACGGTGCGCCCCGTTGACATGATCCGGGATAGTATTCCACTATTCCGGGATATTGCCAGGGCATCGACGCATCGTCGCCTGACGAAAGCTGCGGTTCTGGCCCACAAACGATGGCGGAGGAAAGCTCATGTTCTGCGAACGCTTCATGGCAATCTTGCGCGCTCGCGCGGCTGCGCACCCAAGCAGCGGCGGCGCTATTGATCCTGGCGCCGGTCGCCTCGGCCCAGGCCGTTGAAATCAGCTTCTGGACCAATCTGACCACCGCCGCGCAGGCGAACGTCATCCAGAAGCAGATCACCGAATGCGCGGCCGGCACAGCCCGGCCTCACCGTCAAATTCGAAACCGTGCCGTTCAGCGCCATGTACACGCGCCTGATCACCGCGCTGCGCAAGGGCGAGGCGCCCAACATCATGAACACGATCGAAGGCGCGGTCGCCTTCATGCAGGCCAAGAACGGGCTGGTGCCCGGTCACCGACCTCGTCGATGGGCTAGGTCGCGGCGACTTCATCGGCGTCCTATCTCGAACGCTGTCAGCCAAGGATGGTCAGATCTGGGGCATTGCCCGATTGGGCGCTCCATCAAGAGGTCTGGTATCGCAAGGATCTCTTCGACAAGGCGGGCCTCAAAGTGCCGCAATCCTGGGACGAGCTCCTGCACCGCCGCCAAGACGCTGACGCAGCCGGCCGCGGGCGGGAATGCCGCGCAATTCGGCTTTGCCGTGCCGATGGGCCGTTCGCTCGTCGCGCCGCAGACCTATTTCCAGATTTTCTACTCGGCCGGCGGCACGATCTTCGATCCGAAGACCGGCGAGTACGTCTTCGGCGACCAGAAGCCGACTCGCCGACGAAGGCCTTGACCTTCATGATCGACCTCTACAAGGCCGCCTCGCCGCCCGCCAGCGTCGAATGGTCCTGGGCCGAATACCGCACGGCCTTCGTCAAGGGCCAGGTGGCGATGACCAACGAATGGGGCGCCGTCGTGCAGATGGCGGCCGAGCAGAACCCCGAGATGCTTGAAAAACTTCGCCGTGTTCCCGTTCCCCGGACCGAGTGCCGACAAGAAGCCCGCCGCATCGCTTGGCGGCGGTTATTACTTCCTCGTCGGCAAATCGAGTCGCGGAGAAGGTCGCCGCGTCCAAGAAGCTGTTGCAATGCTTCTATGAACCGACGCGCGTCGCCGAGCGCGCCAATTCGCGGCCGATCTTCGCCATCCCGGCCACGCGAAGCGCCTATGAAAGCAAGACGTTCCAGTCGAACTCGATGGTGCAGCAATTCAAGCCGCAGCTCGACATCATCTTCAACCAGGTCATGCCGACCTGGTATCGCTACGGCATGGAGGCGGGCTTGCATCCGCTCACCGGGCAGATCGAGGCGACGACGTTCATCGGCGACGCCGTCCAGAACGCGGCCCTGGGTAAGATCACTGTGGAGGCGGCTGTCAATCAGATCGACGAGCAGCTTCGCTTCCAGGCGGAAATGCTCGCCCGCTGATGTCGTCACCTCTCGGCTCAACCGCGGCGGCATCGCCCTCGATGCCGCCGCGACATCTCGTCAGGCGAAGCCGCGTGCCTGGCTGGGCGATCGCCAGGCGCAGACCGGTCTTGCGTTCATCCTGCCGGTCTGTTTTGTTCCTCAGCGTCTTCGTCGCCTATCCGGTCTTCGACGTCTTCCGCCTCAGCCTGTTCTATCGTCGACTTCGCGACTGATCATGAGACAATTCATCGGCCTCGCGAATTTCGCGCAAATTCTGCGCGACTCCAAATTCGTCAGCGTCGCCTGGAACACGCTGATCTGGACGGTCTTCTCGCTCGCCGGCCAATTCGGCTTAGGACTTGGCTGCCGCGCTGTGCATCAACCAGAACCTGCCCGGCATGGCCGTAATCCGCACGATCCTGCTTCTGCCCTATGTCGTGCCGGTCATCGCCCTGGCGCTGTTCTGGCGCTGGATGCTCGACGGCTCCTACGGCATCGTCAGCGCGGTCCTGCAATCAGCCGATCTTCTTGCCGCCTCCCAATCGCCGCTCGCCTTGCCGGACGGCGCGATGGCCAGCGTCATCGCTCGCCAATATCTGGCGGGGCTTTCCCTTCGTGATGATTTCGTATTGGGCGGCCCTGCAAGGCATTCCCAAGGAGCAATACGAGGCCGCTCGCGTCGATGGCGCGAACACGTGGCAGGAATTCCGCTACGTGACGCTGCCGCATCTGGCCGCCATCACCAAGATCATGTTCGTCCTGCGGCTGATCTGGACCGTGACCTTCTTCGACATCGTCTGGCTCATCACCCGCGGCGGCCCGGGCGGCGCCACCGAGCATTGGCCGATCTGGATCTATCAGGAGACGATGGGTTTCTTCCGCTTCGGCTACCGGCGCCGCGCTGGCGGTCAGCCTCGCCGCGGCGCTCATTGTCTTCACGATTCTCTATCTCGTGCTGCTCAACCGGGAAGCGCGGCGATGAGCGCCGGATTTCGCGCGAAAATTCGTCACCTATGCGATCGCGATTACGCTCGCGACCTTCGTCGGATTCCCGCTCTTCTGGATGTTCGATCTCCTCGATCAAGCCAAGCGCCGAGCTGTTCATGAACCCGCCGCGCATCCTGCCGAGCGAGGTCGACGCTTGATCTGGTATCGCAATCTGGCCAGCAACTCCGATGCCGTCTCCTTCTTCAAGCAACAGCGTCATCGTCGGCGCGTCGACCACGTTGATTTGCCTCGCCCTCGGCACGCTCGCAGCCTACAGCGTCACGCGCTTCGAATTTCCCGGCAAGCGCATCATTCCTGCTGGGGGCACTGCTGGCCTATCTGTTTCCCGGCCGTTGTCCTGTTCATCTCCGTCTACATGATCATCAACGCGTTGGGGCTGGTCGACACGCTTCCTCGGCCTCATCGTGTGTCACTGCATCCTGACGTTTCCCTTCGCGCTCTGGATGCTGCAAATCCTTCTTCGAGACCATCCCGCGCGAGATCGACGAGGCCGCCTGGGTCGATGGCGCCTCGTTCCTGCGCACCTTCCTCACCATCATTCTGCCGCTGGCACTGCCTGGAATTTTTTCGGTCGCCGTGTTCGTCTTCGTGCTGTCCTGGAACGAGTTTCTCTTCGCCAGCGTGCTCATCACCAGCGGCGACATGAAGACGATCCCGCTCGGCATCGCCGAATTCATCACGTCCTTCGATGTTCGCTGGGGCGAGATCATGGCCATGGGCACGCTCGCCACCGTGCCGGTCGTCGTCCTGTTCTTGTGCGTGCAGCGCTATTTCCTAAGCGGCGTCATCTCGGGTGCCGTCAAGGGATAGCAGGTGCAGACGATTCGGCTCGAGCCTCTCGTCGGCGAAATCGGCCTTCGCCTTGCTTGCACGCCCCTGCGCCACAGCCGCGACCTGCGGATGCAGCTTGCTGACTTGCGCGCGATAGAGCCGCCGCCGCAGGCTGTTGTCGAACGCGTCGCGCTTGTGCATGACGGCGATGTTGTTCCACAAGATCACGTCGCCGGGCTGCCACGAATGCTGGATCGTGAATTTCGGATTCTCGGTGTGGTTCCACACCTCGTCCAGAATGCGCTGGCTGGTCTCCGGTGTCGCATCGACGACGCGGCTGTTGGGCCGCCGTCCCAGCAGCAGCACGGGCCGGCCGGACACCGGATCATCGATGACCACGGGGTGGGCAATGGCGGGCTTCTCCGCCTCGTCCTGGCGGCGCGGCGTGCCGGCGCTGGTGTAGCGCCGATCGTGCCATAGCTTCTTGTCCGCAATGTCCTGTGCGATCGTCGGGCGGCAATTGCTCGCGCGCGGCGGCGACGCTGAGGAAGTGCGTGTTGCCGGCGGCTTGCGGCACCTCAACGGCAAAGAGCGCGCAAGCCACCGGCGGATTGGGCCGATAGATCATGTCGCTATGCCAGGTGAGCTCGCCCGCACCCAGTCCGCCCGCCGGCTTGCCCTTCTCGACGATGTTGGAGACGACGGCGATCTCGGGGAAGCCGTCCAGCGCCGTGTTCTCGACATCGAAGGGCGGTGCGAGGTCGAGCTCGCCCAGGCTGCGCGCGAATGCCAGCAGGTGCTGCGGCTCCAGCGACTGGCCGCGGAACAGCAGCACGAGGTGCCGCGCCCAGGCCTGCAGGAGTTCGGCGCGGGTTTGCGCGTCCGGTGCCTGCCGCAGATCCACGCCCCGGATCTCCGCCCCGAACAGGGGCCCCAGCGGGCGAATATCGAGTGCCATTGTCGTTGTCCTCCCCCGTCTCAGCTCCCCGGCCGGTCATGCACCGCCGGGAAGAACATATCCTGCCATTTTTCCGGGCGGATGCCGATACTGCCCGTTCGAGCCATGAAATCCGCGAACTTTATGATGTTCTGCGGCGGCACGGCATAGACGATGTCGGGGTCGCCCAGCAGCCCCTCGACGAAATCCTGCGGCAGCTTGCTGTTCTCGATCTTGAGGAAGATCCGCGCCGTCTCGGCGCGGTTCTTGGCGATGAAGCCGTTCGCCTCCTCGATCGCGGCCAGCACCGCTTGCATGGTCTTGGGATTGGCCTGGTAGAAATTCGTGGTCGTGTAGAGGGCGCTGAAGCTCGCTTGCCCGTCCGTGATCTCATACGAATTGATGACGCGGTGCACGCGCGCATCGCGCAGCTGCTGGTACTGAAAGGGCGCGCTGGTGAAATGCGCGTTGATCTCGCTGCGCCCGCTCAGCAACGCCGCCGTTCCATCCGGGTGCGGCAGCGAGACCGTCAAGTTATCGAGACGGGTATGTTGCCCGATGCCGAAGGTCTTCTCGGCGGCCATCTGCAGCAGGATCGCCTGGAAGGACACTTTCACCGACGGCAGCGCGATACGGTCCTTGTCGGTGAAATCCTTGAGCGTCTTGATGGCCGGATTGATCGTGTTCAGAAAGGATGGCTGCGAATTCAAGGCACTCAGCGCCTTCACCCGATAGTTTGGGCGCGTCTTGTCCCAGATGATGATGAAGGGCGGCACGCCCGCGGCGCCGAAATCGGCGATCCCCGACAGCAGCGCGTCGTTGATCGGTGCCGGCCCGCCCAACGGAAGATATGTCCCTTTGATCTCGCCCAGGCCGAGCGCCGCACTGTGCTTCTCCAAGAGCCGCTGCTCCTGCATCACATAAAGCTGCAGATAGCCGAGCCCGAGCTGGCGGGCGAAGCGCACTTCCTTCACCTCGGCGCGCGCGGGGCCTGCGCTCGTGAGGATCGCGATAAGGGCGGCGATGACTGCAAGCGATGAGCGTAAGGTGAGGGCACGGAGCATGGGACCGCCAAGGTTCAAGGATGGGACCGGCGGATTTCACCAGAGCCGCACCAAACCAGCAACCATGAATTGAATTTGACGCTCGCGACAAATTTCCGGCGGCGTCGCGCCTATGGGTGGCGCGCGCGATAGACGAAATAGCGCCCCGGCGGCACGTCCGGCGGCAGCGTGAGTTTTGTCAGCGCCGGCGCGTCGAGCGCCTGGTCGCATAAGATGAGCGCGCCCTCGGCGGCGAGCGGCGGTAGGACCGGCCCTAGCCAGCGCGCCAGTATCGCGTTTGCCACCTCATCGCCCGAGCCGATATCGGCATGGATCAGCGCCGCTTGATGCGCATGCGCCGTGGCGAAGTCCGGCAGCGTCGTCTCGAAATCCCCCAGCACCAGGTGCTCGCCATCGGGAATGCAGGCGGGGTGCGCGGCGAGATGCCGGTCGAAGGCGAAGATGGCGCGCCGCGCATCGCAGCGATGGCGCAGATGGTCATAGGTGCGGCCGTTGCCAAGGCCGAGTTCCAGCACGATCCCCGGCTGGCGCACGATTTCGCCCGTCGCCCAGTCTAGGCACGCGCGCTGCGCCTGCAGGCGGCGGATGAAGCTGTCGAGCCGGCTGCCCGCCGGCCTGGTCGCGATGTTCACGCTGGCGCGCCGGCGCTGACCGCCTTGCGCAGCTGCTCGTTGGTGTTTTCCAGACGCCTGGCCAGCACGCGCATGATCTCGACCGCCATCTGCGGGAACTCGGTGACCAGGCGGAAGAAATTTTCCTTGTCGATGCGCAGCGTCACCAGCTTCGCCTTGGCGACCACCGTCGCCGTGCGCGGCACGTCGCACAGGATGGCGATCTCGCCGATGATGGCATTGCGCGAGACGGTGGCGACCAGCACCTTGCCGCCCGGCGTATTGATCAGCACGTCCGCCGTGCCGTCGATGACGATATAAGCAGCGTCGCCGGGGTCGCCCTGGTTGAACAGGACCTGGCCCGCATCGAAGGTGATGCGCTCGCTGGTGAAGGCGAGCAGTTTGAGCTTCGCGGGCTCGAGCTTCGCGAACAGCGGGATATTGCGCAGGATTCCGACTTCTTCTTCGAGCGACATGGTCTGTTCTCCTTCTCCCGGCCCCCCTCAGGCAGCCGCCACCAGCTCCGCGAACAACGTGCCCGGCCGCTCCAGCTCGCTGCCTGCGACCGTTTCCGCAAGCCGCCCTTCGGCGAACACCAGCACGCGATCGAAGCGCTTGGCCAGCGCGGGGTTGTGCAGCGACCAGATCAGCGTGCGGCCCTTCGCTTCCTTGAAGATCGCCTCCATCACGCGCGCCTGGCTGCCATTGTCGAGCAGCGCCGTGGCCTCGTTGATGATCAGAATGTCGGGCCGCTTCAGCAAGGCGCGCGCGATCGCCAGTTTCTGGCGCTGCGTCGGCGTCAGGCGCGAGCCGCCGACGCCCGCTTGGAATTCGAGGCCGATATCGAGCACCGCCGCGCGCAACCCCAGCTCGTCGAGTGTTTCGACAATCAGCTTGCCGACGCGTGCCCCGGCTTTCGCCTGCCCGTAAGCAACCTTGCCGAACAGGATGTTGTCCTGGATCGACGCCGCCGCGTTATAGGTCGCGGGATCGAAGAAGGCGATGGCGCCGCGCGCCTCCTCGGGCAGCTCGGCGCGGAACACCTTGCGCGCCTCCAGGATGCGCGCGCGCAGTTTTTCATCGATCAGCCCCAAGCGGTGGCGGGCCTCGATCAGCTTGAACGGCAGGCCGAGGAACTTGGCGCGGTCCTCCGGCGACATCGCGGCGGCCCCGGACGTGCGCGACAGCAGCGTCTGGAATTGCGGCAGGTCCTCGGCGGAGATGAAGCTGAACTGCTCGAAGAATTCGTGACCCGGCGGCAGGTCGGCGAACAATTCGACCATCGTTTCCGCCACCCGCCGCCCCACGGCGATCAGATCGTCGGTCAGCCCGGTCTTGTCGAGCACGCTCAGCACATAGCGGTTTTCCGCCAGCCCATCGATGTCGAAGGCCGGCCCGACGGCGGTGCCGAACATCAGGTTTTCCGCGAGCGTCGCATTGGTGTTGTAGCGGTCGGGGTCGAAGGTCTCGACCAGCGCCGCGAGCGCCGGGTCGCCGGCCAAGCGCTGCTGCAGCGCCGCGCGCGCTTTCAGAATGTCCTGCGCCGATTGCGGATGCGCCTTGGGGTCGACAGTCCCGCGCAGACCGAACTGGAACACGTCCTCGCTCAGATCGACATTCGCCAGCACATCGATCATCCGCTTGGTCAACTCGTCCGCGCTCGCGACGCCCGCCGTCTCGTAATCCGTCCATTCGGCCTCGGTATCGAGGGCGAGATTGCCGGCGCGCTCGCTTTCCGTCAGCCAGCGTTCGCGCTTCTTCTTGGCCGCCTCATCGCGCTCGACCGGCCGGATCGGCCGCTGCCGCAGGCCGTAGGCCAGATTGGCGCGCACGGAGCAGGAAAAAATATGCGCGCCCAGCGCGGCGTAACCGATACGCGCCCCCACCACGGATTCCGGCAAGGTCGTCAGATCGTGGCTCCCCACCGTCACCTTGCCGGCATTGGGCAGATAGAGGCGCGCCAGCAGCATGGCGAGCGCCTCGCGACCGCCGCCGGCTGGTCCCACGATCGCGATCTTCTCCCCCGGCTGCAGCGTGAACGAGACGTTGTCGATGACCGACAGCTTCGAATTGTCGAACAGCGACACGCCGCTTGCCTTGATCGGCCCTTCCAGCCGCGGCGGCGGTTCGTGCAGCGGCGCCAGCAGGCCCTCGTCCAGCATTTCGGCCGGGCGGAATTGCTCGGTGACCTGCTCGTACTTGATCTTGGCGTCCTGGGTCTGCTGGTAGTAGTCCAGCAATTCCTTCCACGGCGAGGACATGTCCTTGTTGGCGGTCAGCGCCGCCGCGAGCGCGCCGGCCGTCAGGTCGCCCATGATCACCAGATAGCCGCCGATCGAATAGAACAGCAGCGGCGCCATCTGGTTGAGCAGGTTGTTGAGGAACTTGACGAAGGATTTGCGCTGATAGATCTCGAACCGGATGTAGTAGATGATGCCCAGACGGTCGGAAAAATCGGCGCGCTCGAAATTCGAGGCGCCGTTCGCATGAATCTCCTGGACGCCCGACACGGACTCGCCGATGCGCTCCGACAATTTGCGCACCGTGCGCACGCGCTCCTTGCCCAGCAGATTGACGCGCCGCTGCAGCTTGGGAATGACCAAGGCCTGCACCGGGTAGAGCGCGATGGCGGCGAAACCCATGATCGGGTTCTGCACGAACAGGAAGGCGACGATCGTCAGCAGCGTGCCGGCCTGGATCAGCGGCTGGGCAAAGGCGTCGCCCATATAGCCGCCCAGCGGCTCGACCTCCGATGTGATCATCGGGATCAATTCGCCCTGCGACACTTTGCGGAAATGCGGCAGCGGGAAGCGCAGGATGCGGCTGATCAGCTCGTAGCGCAGGCGCCGCAGCAGCCGCTCGCCCAACCGGCCTTTGTAGGTGTTGATGTATTGCTTGAGGATGCCGTTGACCAGCACCATCACCAGGTAGAAACCGCAGAGGACGAACAGGTAGCCGATCTGGGAAAAGCTGATGCCGAAAATGTCGCTGATCCCGAGAATCGACGCGGGGAAGGTGATGTCTTTGCCCAGGATGGCCTGGTTGAAGATGTTCTTGGGAATGTCGAGCGACAGGTAATACGGAATGAGGGCGGCCGCGGCGAGGACGCACAGGAATACCGTTTCGCGCGGCGAATGCTTCAGGATGTATCGGTAGAGACTTTGGTCCATGGGTTCATTGTTCGCCGTCTCAATGGGCGGCGCCAGGCACGTGGATCGCAGAGAATGAGGCACCCCTCGCGGGGTTCATAAGCAGTTCCCGTAAGTTACCTTATGCTCCGCAGCGCAGCAACGCGACTGGCGGTGCGCTTGGGGCATGACCATATTCGCCGGGGCAGGCGTGAGACGGAGCGCGACTCACCGCCGCAGCGACCGGCCGACGCCTGCGCGATAGCGTCGGCCCGCCACGTTGGCGACACACGAGGAGAATTCGATGCGAATTGTTGTTGGGCGCCGGCTCGCTTTGCTCGCCGCGCTAGTTCTGATGTGGGCTGGCGCGGCGCCAGCGCAAGTTCTCGGGTCCCTGAAGATCGAAGGGGCGTGGGCGCGCGCCTCCGCCGGCATGGCCCGCAACGGGGCGGCCTATATGACGATCCACAACGAAGGCCCGGTCGCCGACCGGCTGATCGCGGCATCCAGCCCCATCGCCGGGACGATCGAACTGCACGCCCATCTCAAGGACGGCGACGTGATGCGCATGCGCCCGGTGGTGGCGGTCGAGATTGCACCGGGCGAGCCGGCTGTGCTGCAGCCCGGCGGTTTGCACGTGATGATGCTGGATTTGAAGGCGCCGTTGAAAGACGGCGAGAGTTTTCCGCTGACGCTCACTTTCGAAAAAGCCGGGAAGGTGACAGTCTCGGTCGAAGTGCGGCGTAACGCCCCCGCCTCGCCCGGCGGGCACGGGCATTCGGGCTCCTAGCCAGCTTGATATATGATCAAAATCATATTTCAGGTTGGAAATTACCACGAAAACCCCAGCCGAGTCGATAGAGTTATCCCAGCGTGCCGCAACTCCCATCAGTAAGCCGGCATGGATTGTCCCATGTCCTTCATAAATCGAGGCTTTTGGCCGCGAAAGGGATATGCCATAGTCCCGGCTGCAGGGGAGTGCTGATCGGGGGAGCCAACCCTTGACCGAGCTGAAAAAGTCTAGTGCGCGGGGCGGGCCGCGCATTCTCATCTACAGCCATGACACGTTGGGCCTTGGGCATCTTCGACGTTGCCGCGCCATCGCGCATTCGCTCGTCGAGACTCACAAGGATCTCTCCGTTCTGATTCTGTCGGGCTCGCCGATCATCGGCAGCTTCGATTTCAAGGCGCGCGTCGATTTCGTGCGCGTGCCCGGCGTCATCAAGCTGCGCAACGGCGAATACACCTCGCTCAACCTCCACATCGACATCCAGCAGACGCTCAACATCCGCGCGTCGATTATCCGCCACACGGCCGAGGCGTTCGGCCCCGACCTGTTCCTTGTGGATAAGGAGCCGCTGGGCCTGCGCGGCGAGGTGACCGACACGCTGGTGATGCTGAAATCCAAGGGCGTGCCGCTGGTGCTCGGCTTGCGCGACGTCATGGACGATCCGGCATTGCTGGAGCCGGAATGGAAGCGCAAGAACGTCCTGCCGGCGCTGCGCGATCTCTACGACGACATCTGGATCTACGGCCTGCCGCAGATCTGCGACCCGCTCGCCGGCATCGCCCTGCCGCGCCCGGTCAAGCGCAAGATCAGCTACACGGGCTACCTCAAGCGCTTCCTGCCCGAAGGGGCGCCACGCATCTCCTTCAAGGATTTTCCCGTCGATCCCTACATCCTGGTCACGACCGGCGGCGGCGGCGATGGCGAGGGGCTGATCGACTGGGTGCTGCGCGCCTACGAATACGATCCCAACCTGCCCTGTCGCGCCGTTCTGGTGCTCGGGCCGTTCATGCAGCCCGAGCAACAGAACGAATTTCTCACCCGGGCGCAGCGGCTGCGCAATGTCGAGGTCATCACCTTCGACGCGCACCTGGAAGCGTTGATGTCGCGCGCGGCGGGTGTCGTTGCCATGGGCGGCTACAACACGTTCTGCGAGATCTTGTCCTTTGACAAGCGCGCCATCATCGTGCCGCGCACCGCGCCCCGCCTGGAGCAGTTCATCCGCGCGCAGCAGGCGCAGGATCTGGGCCTTGTGCGCATGCTGCCCGATGGCGGCCGCCGCGACGTGCGCTTGATGGCGAGCGCCTTGCGCCGGCTGCCCGACCAGCCGCGTCCTTCGGAAGTCATCGTGCCCGGCTTGCTCGATGGCTTGCGCAACGTCAACCGCCTGACCTCCCGCTGGCTGGCCGAACGTGCGCCGGTCCCGCGCCACCTGTCGATCGCGACGAGCGGCTGAGACCGTGGCATAAAGGCCGCCGGCCCAGCCGGCGATCGTCCCTGAACCTATGCCCGACGCATCCGCAACATCGTCTTTGCGCTCCGGCCTCGGTGTCGTCCTCAAAGGATGGCCGCGCCTGTCGGAGACGTTTATCGCGCAGGAACTGGCGGCGCTCGAGCGCGCGCGGCCTGCGCTTGCATCTGTTCTCCCTGCGCCATCCGACCGATCGCAAGCGCCATCCGCTAGCCGCCAGCGTGGCGGCCCCCGTCACCTATCTGCCGGAGTATTTGTGGCAGGAGCCACTGCGCGTCTGGCGCGGCTGGCGCGCCGCGCGCCGCTTGCCCGGCTACCGCGCCGCGCGCGCGCAATTCCTCGCCGATTGGCGGCGCGATCGCACGCCCAACCGCGCGCGCCGCTTCGGCCAGGCCCTGGTCCTGGCCGCCGAGCTGCCCAGCGACATCGGCCATCTCTACGCGCATTTCCTGCACACGCCGGCCTCGGTGACCCGCTATACGGCGATGCTGCGCGGGCTGCGCTGGAGCGTTTCGGCGCACGCCAAGGACATCTGGACAACACCGGAGTGGGAAAAGCGCGAGAAACTGGCGCATTGCGCCTGGGCCGTCACATGTACCCGCAGCGGCGCGACGCACCTCGATGCTCTGGCGCCCGGCAAGGCGCAGCTCGTCTATCACGGCCTGGACGACCAGCGCTTCGCGCCCTTCGTGCCCAACCGGCCCGCGCGCGACGGCAGCGACCAATTGCAGCCGGTGACGATCCTGTCGGTCGGCCGCGCCGTTGCCAAGAAAGGCTATCGCGATTTGCTGGCGGCGCTGGCACTGCTGCCTGCCGATCTCCATTGGCGGCTGGTGCATGTCGGTGGCGGGCCGCTGCTCGATAAACTCAAAGCGCAGGCGGCGCGGCTGGGTCTTGACGCGCGTATCGACTGGCGCGGCGCCCAGGCGCATGAGGCCGTACTCGCCGCCTATCGCGGCGCCGATCTCTTCGTGCTCGCCAGCCGCATCGCCGACGACGGCGATCGCGACGGCCTGCCCAACGTGCTCCTGGAGGCGCTGAGCCAGCGCTGCCCGGTCGTCGCCACCAACGTCTCGGCGATTCCCGAGCTCATTGTCGACGGCGTCACCGGACTCCTTGTCGATCCGGAGCGCCCGGAAGCGCTCGCTGCGGCGCTGGCGCGATTGGTCCGCGATCCCGACTTGCGCGCGCGCCTGGCAGCCGCCGGCGACGCGCGCGTGCGCCGCGACTTCCCGCTGGAGCACGGCATCGATCTGCTGCTGGAGAAATTCGCCGTGTCGCTGCCCGCTGCAACGCCATCGCCCGCCCCCCTCGCATGCGCGTCGCCCTCTACGCGCCGCTGAAACCCCCCGACCATCCGGTTCCATCGGGCGATCGTCGCATGGCACGATTGCTGATGGCGGCCCTCGATCGTGCCGGCCACGAGCCCGAGCTGGCGGCGCGGCTGCGCAGTTATGACGGCAAGGGCGACAGCGAGCGGCAGATCCGCCTGGCCGAGTTGGGCGGGCGCCTTGCCGCGCGGTTGTTGATGCAACTGCGCGCGCGGCCCGCCTCGGCACGGCCGCAGGCCTGGCTCACCTATCACCTCTATCACAAGGCACCCGATTGGCTCGGGCCGCGCATCGCCGCCGGCTTGCAGATCCCCTACCTGATCTTCGAAGCCTCCGTCGCCAACAAGCGCGCTGGCGGGCCGTGGAGCCTGGGCCATGAGGCGACGCTGGCCGCCCTCACGCGCGCACACGCCGTCGTCAGCCTCAACGGTGCTGACGAGGAGGGACTCGTCGCGCATGTGCAGCCCGCGCGCCGGCATCGTCTCAAGCCGTTCCTCGATGCCGGCCTCTATGCGACGGCAGCGTCGGCGCGCGACCGGCATCGGCGCGACATGGCGCGGCAATTGGCGCTCGACCCGCAGACGCCCTGGCTGCTCGCCGTCGGTATGATGCGCCACGGCGACAAGCTTGCGTCCTATCGCATCCTGGGCGAAGCGCTGGCGTCGCTACTCGACCGTCCGTGGCAGTTGCTGGTCGTGGGCGACGGCGTCGCGCGCCCGCAAGTCGCCGCCGCGTTGGCGCCGTTGGGGGCGCGTGTCGTCTATGCGGGTGAGCGCAGCGAGTACGATCTTCCGGCGATCTATGCTGCCGCCGACATCAGCGTATGGCCGGCGATCAACGAGGCCTACGGTGTTTCGTTGATGGAAATCGCAAGCGGCCGGCCTGCCGGTCGTTGCGGGCGACAGCAGTGGTGTGGGGGAGATCGTGGCCAACACCCGCACCGGCCTGCTCACACCGCCCGGCGATGTGGCGGCGTTCGCGGGCGCAGTGGCGTCGGTGCTGGGCGATCCGGCACAGCGCGCGAGCCTCGGCGCCGCAGCTTTGGCGAAGATTGCCGCGGAGCATGATATCGGCCCGGCGAGCCAGGCCTTGGAGCGGATCCTCAACGCCGCCGCTTCGGAGATGACGCCGTGACGCCGCTCGCGTTGCTGCGCCACGCGCCCACCGACTGGAACGCCGCGCGCCGGCTGCAGGGCCGTGCCGACATTCCGCTCTCCGCGTCCGCGCGCGCGACATTGCGGCGCAAGGCGCTGCCGCCGCAATTCCGCGGCTGGTCGGCTTTGATATCGCCGCTGCAGCGCTGCCGCGAAACCGCCCAGCTTCTGGGTCTGGCGCCGGCGGCCGATCCGCGCCTGATCGAGATGGATTGGGGCGAGTTCGAGGGACGCCGCCTCGACGATCTTCGCGCCGAGCATGGCGACACGCTGGTCGCCAACGAAGCGCGCGGTCTCGACTTTCGCCCGCCGCGCGGCGAAAGCCCGCGCGACGTTCAGCAGCGTGTGGCACCGCTGCTGGCGGAAATTGCGCAATCGGGTGTTTCGACCCTGGCGGTCACGCATCGCGGCGTGATCCGCGCGATCTATGCGTCAGCGCGCGGTTGGGATATGACCGGATCGCCGCCCGACGAGCTCGATCTCTACGCCTTGCATCTGTTTGCGCTCGATGACGGCGGCGCGCCGCGCGTCGAGCGGCTCAACATCGCGTTGCCCGCATCATGAGTGCCCGCATCCTCATCCACGTCCAGCATCTGCTCGGCACGGGCCATCTGCGCCGCGCCGCCACACTGGCGCATGCCCTGAGCGAGGCCGGCCACGATGTCGACCTCGTCTCCGGTGGGCCGGCCGTGGCCGGATCTGGAATTCGGCAATTCCCGCTTCACGCAATTGCCGCCGGCGCGCATCGCCGATCTCAGCTTCAAAACCTTGATCGATGTGAACGGCTGTCCCGTCGACGATGGCTGGCGCGCCGGCCGCCGCGCCATCCTGCTCGATCTGTTCGCGCAGCGTCGGCCGGATGTCGTGATCACCGAACTCTTTCCGTTCGGCCGGCGCATCCTGGAATTCGAATTGCTGCCGCTGCTCGAGGCCGCCGCCGCGCGCCGTCCGCGCCCGCTGATCGTCTCGTCGGTCCGCGACATCCTGGCCGCCAAGACCGACCCGGCGAAGATCGAGCGCATGGTCGCGCGCGTGCGCGAACGCGTACGACCGGTGCTGGTGCATGGCGACCGATCGTTCATCCCGCTCGCCGCCAGTTTCGCGGCCGAGGACGAGATCGCCGACCGCGTCGCCTATACGGGCTACATCGAAGGGACAAGATCGCCCGCACCGCCGCCGGGGACGGCGAGGGCGAGGTCATTGTCTCCGTCGGCGGCGGCGCGGTCGGCGCGCGACTTCTCGAAACGGCGCTTGCGGCACGAGCACTGTCGGACAGCCGCACGCGGCTCTGGCGCATCCTGCTTGGCGGCCGATGTCCCACCGGCGGCGCGCGAGCAGCTCTTGCAGGCCGGCGCGTCGGGCGTGGTGGTGGAGCCGGCACGCGCCGATTTCCCCGGCCTGCTGGCGCGTTGCCATGTCTCGGTGTCGCAGGCCGGCTACAATACCGTGGTTGATCTGTTGACGGCCGGCGCCGGGCGGTTCTCGTACCCTTTGCCGGCGGCGGCGAGGCCGAGCAGACGTTGCGGGCCGATCTTCTGGCGCAACGAGGCTGGGCGGAAATCGTTAATGAGGCGGCGCTGTCGCCGGAGGGTCTGGCGGCGGCGGTTGATCGCGCGGCTTCCCGACCCCGCCTTGGCGTCCGGTCTGGTTGCCTGCGGCGGCGCGGCGACGGCGGTGCGGCTGCTGGAGGCGGCGCTGACCCGCAGTGATGGTCGTCACAGCCTCGTCGCCGATCCGGGCCGCTAGAGTTTGAAGGGGAGCGTTTGGGCAGCGTTATGACAAGCTGGCAGAATCTCGACGCGGAATTGAGCGCTTGGCGCGACGCCGGCCGTACGGCCAGCGTCTGGTGGCGCGACGACGACGCGATCGAGCCACGCCCGCCCTCGACCGGCTGCTGGCGCTGGGCCGCGCGCACGGCGTGCCGCTCATGCTCGCGGTCATTCCCGGCAAGGCAAAGCATCACTGGCCGAACGACTGGCCGGCGACACATCCGTCGGGTGGTTCAGCATGGCTGGGCCCATACAAATCATGCCGCCCCCGGCCGGGCCAAGGCAGAACTCGCCGCAGACCGGCCGATATCGTTTATGATAGGGCGAGATTGGCGCGCGGCGCATTGGCGCTCGATCGCCTGTTCGGGAGCGCTTTGGCCAGAGCCTGGTGCCGCCCTGTAACCGCATTGCTGCGTCCCTGGCGAGCGCCCTGCCGACAGCCGGCTATCTCGGCCTGTCGACCTATGGCTCCGCGCCGCGCCGCCAATCCGGCCCTCTCAATCGTCAACACCCATGTCGATATCATCGACTGGACGCCGCGCGCCTTCCTGGGCGAAAGCGCGGCGCTGGACCTATTGATCAAGCATCTGCGCGCGCGCCGTGAGCGTCGCGTCGATACGGACGAACCCACCGGTCTGCTCACGCATCATCCGGCACACGATGAAGGCTGCTGGTCGTTCATCGACTCGCGCTGCTTGGCCGGTTGCGCAAGCATCCGCAGGTCGAATTCTGCATACCGTGGCGGACGGCACGCCATGACGCCCATCGTTACCCGCCCGGCGCCTTGCTTGGGATTACGCGCGTGCGCGGAATCGGCATCGTGTTCCGCCGGGCCGGCCCTGGCCGTGCCGACGGGCTCGGGTTGGCCGTTCATCCTGTTGCCGCTGACGGCCATCTTCGCCGTCTTCGCGGCCCGCACTTTCTGGCGCCAGATCAGCGACATCGAGCTGACGCAAGACGGCCTGTCGGTCGCCAACCCGCGCCCCGCGCGTTTGGCCTGGGCACAAAGTGCGCGATGTCAGGCTTGCGCTATTATTCGACAAGTCGCGACCGCACCGGCGGCTGGATGCAGCTGACGCTGGGGGCGAGGGCGCGACGATCCGCCTCGATTCGGCCCTCGACGGATTCTCGACGATTGCGCGCCGCGCTGCGGCCGCCGCCGTGCAGAACGGCTGAACATCTGCGCGCCGTGACCGCCACGAATTTCGATCGCTCGGCATCGATCCGGCCCACCGGGGCGACGCGAACGGCGCCGGGCGCGGTGATGGGGCAGCGCCATGGCGGATCTGCTGACCATCCGCGATCTCGCCATCGATTTTCGCGTCCACGACGACCCGGTGCGCGCGGTGCGACGGCGTCTCCTTCCGCGTGCGGCCCGGCTCGACCGTCGCGATCGTCGGCGAATCGGGCTCGGGAAAATCCGTCGTCAGCCAGGCGATCATGGGCATCCTGCCGCGAGATCGGCCGCGATCACGCAGGGCGAGATCCTGTTCGCCGACCCGCTCACGCCCGGCGACGTCATCGACATCGCCAAGCTCGGTCCCGACGGCCGCGCGATGCGCGCCATCCGCGGCGGCCGCATCTCGATCATCTTCCAGGAGCCGATGACGTCGCTCTCGCCGCTGCACACGATCGGCGACCAGGTCACCGAGGCGCTGCGCCTCCATCGCGACGTGACCGAGGCGGAGGCGAGGCGCTGGCCGAGGAGATGCTGCGCCTGCGTCGGCTTTCCCGACCCGCGCAAGGCGCTCCGCACCTATCCGTTCGAGCTTTCGGGCGGCCTGCGCCAGCGCGCTATGATCGCGATGGCGCTGGTGTGCCGCCCGGCCTTGCTGATCGCCGACGAGCCGACCACCGCGCTCGACGTGACGATCCAGGCGCAGATCCTGAAGCTCATGCAGGATCTGCAGCAGGAACTCGGCATGGCGCTCCTGCTCATCACCCACGATCTCGGCGTCGTCGCCAACATGGCCGACGAGGTCGTGGTCATGTATCACGGCGAGGTGATGGAGGCGGGGTCCGCGAGGACATCTTCCGCGACCCGCAGCATCCCTATCTGCGGCGCTGCTGCATGCCGTGCCGCGCTTCGACATGGCGCCGGGCGAGCGCCTGGTGCCGCTGCGCGAGATCAAGGTCGGAGACCGGCCATCTCCTGGCGGCGAAAGAGGCGTGGCCGGCAAACGGCCGACAGCGCCGGCCCGCTGCTCTCGCGTGCGAGAATGTCACCAAGACGCTTCCACATCCGCAAGCCAGCGGCTGGTTCGGTTCGGGAACGAATGCGCTCGATCCTGGCGGTGGACGATGTCAGCTTCGAGCGTCCGCCGCGGCGAATGCCTGGGCCTGGTCGGCGAGAGCGGCTGCGGCAAGACAACTCTCTCGAAGATCCTGCTGCGCGCGCTCACGCCCGACCAGGGCAAGCGTCGACTTCAACGACCGCGGCATCATCCGTCGACGTCCAGCAAGCTGGAGGGCAGCGAGCTGACCGCGTTCCGCCGCCGCATCCAGTTCATCTTCCAGGACCCGTTCGGCTCGCTCAATCCGCGCATGACGGTCTACGACATCATCAGCGAGCCGCTGGTCATCCACGATATCGGCGACGACAGCCTATCGCCGCAGCATGGTGCGGGAGCTGATGCGCCTCGTCGGCCTCGATGCGCGCTATCCTCAACCGCTATCCGCACAGCTTCTCGGGCGGCCAGCGCCAGCGCATCGGCATCGCGCGCGCCCTCGCCCTCAAGCCCGACCTCCTGATCTGCGACGAGCCGGTCTCGGCGCTCGACGTCTCGATCCAGGCGCAGATCCTGAACCTGCTGAAGGACCTGAAGGAAAAGCTCGGCCTCACCTATCTCTTCGTCTCGCACAACCTGGCGGTGGTCGACTACATTGCCGACCGTATCGCGGTCATGTGCGCCGGCCGCCTCGTCGAGCTGGCGCCGCGCGAGCTGCTGTTCCGCCGCCCGATCCATCCCTACACGCGCGCCTTGCTCGCGGCCGTGCCCGAGCCCGATCTCGATCGCCGCCTCGACCTGACGGCGCTGATGGAGGGTCGCGCCTCGCGACCCGCCGACTGGCCGATGCCCTTCACCATCGACGGCCGCGACGCATCCGCGCCTGATCGATCTGGGCGAGGGGCACTACGTGCGCGCCGACCCGGATGCCGCCCCGGAAGTTCTGCAACGCCTGATGGCGAAGGAGCCCGCATGATCCGCAGCCTTGCCGCGTTGCTGCTGTCGGCGGCGTCTCGTCGTCGCCGTCCGCCGCGCAGCATTACGATCGAAACCCCGATGCTCGCGGCGGACGTCGACGCCGGAAGCCTGCCGCCGGTCGGCCAAGCGCCTGCCACGAGCACCCGCTCGTCAGATCGAGAAGCTGTCGCCCGGCCTGAGCGCCGGGCCGCCACGGCGGCGAACTTCGACTTGCTGACGGCCGCTCGCAGGATGTCGCGCCTGATGGTCGTCTTCGGCTACGCGCGCCTGGTCACGCTACACGTCCAAGCTCGAGCTCGTTCCCGACATCATCGAGTCTTCGACAATGTCGAAGACCGCGTGCTTCACCCTCCATCTGCGCAAGGGCCATCGCTGGTCCGACGGCGCCCCCTTCACCAGCGAGGATTTCCGCTATTACTGGGAGGATGTCGCCAACGACAAGACCTCTCGCCCTTCGGCCCGCCCAAGGATCTGTTCGTCGACGGCGACAAGCCGCCGAAGGTCGAAATTCCTCGACGCGCTGACCGTCCGCTATTCCTGGCCCAAGCCCAACCCGTATTTCCTGCCGCGCCTCGCCGGGGCCTCGCCGCTCTACATCTACCGGCCGGCGCATTATCTGCAGAAGTTCCACGCCAAATATGCCGACAAGACCGAACTCGCCGAGGCGGCGAAAAAAGCCGGCATGCGCAACTGGGCGCCAGTATCACAATCGCCGTCGACAACATGTACCGCAACGACAATCCCGAGCTGCCCGACGCTCGATCCCTGGATGATCCGCACGCGCCCGCCCGCGGACCGCTTCATGTTCGAGCGCAACCCCTACTTCCACCGCGTCGATGCGCACGGGCGCCAGCTTCCCTATATCGACCGCGTCGCGACGACGATCGCCGAGCGCCAAGCTCATCCCGCTCAAGACCAGCGCCGGCGAGGCCGATCTGCAGGCGCGCAACATCGCCTTCAACAACTACACGTTCCTGCGCCAGGCGGCGAAGCGCAACAATTTCGATGTGCATCTCTGGAGCACGGCCAAGGGCTCGCATCTCGCCCTCTATCCCAATCTCAACGCCGACGATCCCGTCTGGCGCAGCCTCAATCGCGATGCGCGCTTCCGCCGCGCGCTGTCGCTGGCGATCAATCGGCGCGAGATCAACCAGGTCGTCTATTTCGGCCTGGCCATCGAGGGCGCCAACACCGTCCTGCCGCAAAGCCCGCTCTATCGCCCCGAATTTCGCGGTGCGGCCGCGCGCTACGATGTCGCCGCCGCCAACCGCCTGCTCGACGAGCTCGGCCTGACCAAGCGCGATTCGCGCGGCGTGCGCCTGTTGCCCGATGGCCGCCCGCTCGAGATCATCGTCGAGACCGCCGGCGAGGACACCGAGCAGACCGATGTGCTGGAGCTGATCCACGACACCTGGATGCAGGCCGGCATCAAGCTCTATTCCAAGCCCTCGCAGCGCGAGGTTCTGCGCAACCGCGTCTTCTCCGGCCAGACCATCATGACGATGTGGTTCGGCCTGGAGAATGGTATTCCCACCGCGCAGATGAGCCCGGAGGAGCTGGCCCCGACGTCGCAGCAGCAGCTGCAATGGCCCAAATGGGGCCAGTTCATCGAGACCGGCGGTGCCAGCGGCGAGGAGGTCGACGATCCGGTTGCCAAGGAGCTGCGCGAGCTCAACGAGCGCTGGCGCACCACGACATCGATCGGCGAGCGCGCCGAGATCTGGGGGCGCATGCTGGGGATCCACGCGCAGCAGATCTACACCATCGGCGTCGTCGCCGACGTACGCCAGCCGGTCGTGGTCTCCAACCGCCTGCGCAACGTGCCCAAGGAGGCGATCTACAACTGGGATCCCGGCGCGTTTTTCGGCATCTACAGGCCGGACGCGTTCTGGTTCGCCGACGTGCAGCAGGCGGCAGGCGGCGGGTGAGGGTGACGGCGCATATGGCCGTCGAAGCTGCAGGTGCCGTCGGGGGCGCCGTGCTGAACTATCTGGTCCGGCGGATCTTGATCATGATTCCGACGCTGCTGGCGATCAGCGCGATCGTGTTCACGATCATTCAGCTCCCCCCCGGTGATTATCTCACCACGATGATCGAGGAGCTGCGCTCGCAAGGCGAGGCGGTGAGCCAGGAGAAGATCGAGTTCCTGCGCCAGCAATACGGCTTCGACCGCACGCCCATCCAGCAATATTTCATCTGGCTGTTCGGCCTGCTGCAGGGCGATCTCGGCTGGTCGTTCGAGTTCAACGTGCCGGTGTCGCAGGTCGATCGGCGACCGCTTGATTCTCACCTTCATCCTCGCCTTCGCGACCGTCCTGTTCACCTACATCGTCGCCTTCCCGATCGGCGTCTACTCGGCCACGCACCAGTATTCGTGGGGCGATTACGGCCTCACCATCCTCGGCTTTCTCGGCCTCGCCACGCCCAGCTTCCTGCTCGCGCTCATTCTTCTCTATCTCGCCAACGTCTTCTTCGGCATCTCGGTCGGCGGGCTGATGGACGCGTATTACATGGATAAGCCGATGTCCTGGGGCAAGTTCGTCTCGGTGCTCGAGCATCTGTGGATTCCCGTGATCGTGCTCGGCACCGCCGGCACGGCCGAGATGATCCGCCTCCTGCGCGCCAACCTGCTCGACGAGCTGCAGAAGCAATACGTCATCACCGGCCGCGCCAAGGGCCTGCCACCCGGTAAGCTGCTGATCAAATATCCGCTGCGCATGGCCCTCAACCCCTTCATCGCCGACATCGGCAACGTGCTCAAGGAGCTGATCTCCGGTGCCGCCATCGTGTCCGTCGTCATGTCGCTGCCCACCAACGGCTCGATGCTGCTGCGCGCCCTGCAGAGCCAGGATATGTACCTGGCCGGATCCTTCCTGATGATCGAGGCGCTGCTGATCGTCATCGGCGTGTTCATCTCCGATCTCGCCCTGGCAGCACTCGACCCGCGCATCCGTCTGCACGGGGGGGCCGCGAAGTGACCAGCGTCAATCCCGCCGAGCGCCTGCCGCACTTCGTCAGCCGCGAGCCCTTCGATCCCGCCGCCGGCGAGCGCATGTCGTCGGATCTGGAGCGCTACTACCTCGCCTCGCAATGGCGGATGATGTGGTGGAAGCTCAAGCGCCACCGCCTGGCCGTCATCTCGGGCGCCATCTTGATCGCGTTGTATCTCTCGATCCTGGTGAGCGAGGCGCTGGCACCCTACAACCTCCACACCCGCGATTCGGAGTTCATCTACGCGCCGCCGCAGCGCGTGCGGCTGTTCCACGACGGCAGCTTCGTCGGGCCGTTCGTCTACGGCCTGTCCTATCGCCTCAATATGGACACGCTCAAACGCGAGTACACGGACGATACCAACGACGTGCAGAAGCTCCGCTTCTTCTGCGGCAGCGACGGCTATGAGCTGTGGGGCATGATTCCGTCGTCCTTCCATGTTGTCTGCCCGGCGCGCGGCGGCACGTTGTTCCTGTTCGGCACCGACCGGCTGGGCCGCGACGTGCTCTCGCGGCTGATCTACGGCACGCGCATCTCTCTCACCATCGGCCTGATCGGCGTGGCGTTCAGCTTCATCCTGGGCGTGACCTTGGGCGGCATTGCCGGCTATTACGGCGGCTGGGCCGACAACATCATCCAGCGCCTGATCGAAGTGATCCGCTCCTTCCCCAAGCTGCCGCTGTGGATGGCGCTCTCAGCGGCGCTGCCGGTGTCGTGGAGCCCGCTCTACATCTATTTCGGCATCACGCTGATCTTGGGCCTGATCGACTGGACCGGCCTCGCGCGCTCGGTGCGCTCGAAACTCTTTGCCTTGCGCGAGGAGGATTTCTGCACCGCCGCGGTGCTGATGGGCGCCAAGCCCGCGCGCATCATCGCGCGCCATCTGCTGCCGAGCTTCACCAGCCATCTGATCGCCGCGACCACGCTGGCGATTCCTTCAATGATCCTCGGAGAGACCGCGCTGTCCTTCCTCGGCCTGGGCCTGCGCCCGCCGATCACGTCGTGGGGCGTGCTGCTGACCGAGGCGCAGAACATCAACGTCGTGGCGCTCTATCCCTGGCTGCTGCTGCCCGCCCTGCCGGTGGTCGTCACCGTGCTGGCTTTCAACTTCCTGGGCGACGGCATGCGCGACGCCTCCGACCCGTACAAATAAGTCTCAGGATTTGACGAGCCACAAGCTTGTCTCATGGGCGCCGGGCACGAGCGGCAGGGACGCAAGCCCAGCCGCCTCGATCTCCGCGGCCATGTAGCGCGCGACATGGTGCGACGACCACAGCAGCCGGTATTTTTCCAGGAGCGCCGCCACCGCGTTCTGCTCGTTGTAGCCGCGCCACGCCCAGTCGTTCGGGTAAGCGTCGGGCAGGAAAATATCGTGGATATGCACCAGCACGCCGGACTCCAGGCGCGGCAGCACGCTGTTGAGCAGCACGTCGACGTCGCTGCCCGGCATCAGGATGTGGCTCGAATCGATGAACAGGATATCGCCGGCGCGCAGCGCAAACGCGGTGTCGGGCGCGTCCTGTACATTCATCCGCAGCGAATCGATGGCAAGGCCGTCGAGGGCCGCGCGCGGCGCCGGGTCGATCGAGGTGAACCGCGTGGTGAGCCCGCCATCCTGGACCGCGCGCATCATGAAGCGTGTCGAATGGCCCGAGCCGATTTCGACGATGCGCTTGGGGGCGCGCGTGCGCACCAGCGTGTAGGCGATGGCCGCGTCGAGCCGCGGGAACCAGTCTTGCGTCCAGCGCGGGGCCGGCGGTTTCTCCTGGCCCAGGCCCTGGAGCGCTGCAAGCTGACCGGCGGCCGCACTCAACAGCGCGCGAAACTCCGGCTCCGCCTGCCGGAACAACGCCATGAGGGCCGGGTAATGCGCAGGCGCTGCCACGCCGTCGGCGTAGCGATAGGGGATGAAGAACCCGCGCGCCCGCCCGCCCCAGGCGGTCACCGCCGCCTCCGCCGCGCGGCGTGCGCGCATCGCCCAGCTTTTCATGCGGGCTTGTAGGCGACGGCGCGAATCTCGATCGCCAGCAGCGGGTTGGGCAATTGCTTGACCGCGACCGTGGTGCGCGTAGGCGGGTTGGGAGCCTTGGTGCCAGGGCCGAAATAACGGTTCCAGGTCTCGTTGAAGCCGGCATAATCCGCCATGTCGACCAAAAAGCACTGCGTCTCGCACAGATCCTCGAGCCCGGCCCCGAACGCCTTTAGGATGTCGGCGATATTGTCGAGCACGGCTGCCGTCTGCACCCGCACGTCGAGCTTGGGCCCGTTGGGCGTGGTCTCGGCCCCGGCGATCGTGTCGTCGGCGCGCCGCGATGACGTGCCGGAGACGAAGATGAAATCGCCCGCGCGGCGCCCATGCGGGTAGTTGGCGCGCGGCTTGGCCTTGCCGCTCACGGTCTTGGAATCCATGGTCCCTCGATGGCTTGCCCCTCGGATGGCGCGGATACTACCATCTCCCCCTTGTCCGGTCGAAAGGGGTCAGGAATGCTCGCCGCCTTCAATCTGCAGCAATGGATCGACGAACACCGCGATCTCCTCAAGCCGCCGGTCGGCAACGCGCAGATCTGGCAGAACACGGAGTTCATGGTGACCGTCGTCGGCGGCCCCAACCAGCGCACCGATTACCACGACGACCCGGCCGAGGAGTTCTTCTTCCAGCTCGAGGGCGATATGGTGTTGCGCATCATCGAGCGCGGAAAGCCCCGCGACATCCCCATCCGCCAGGGCGAGATTTTCCTGCTGCCGCCCCATGTGCGCCACTCGCCCCAGCGCCCCGCCAACTCCGTGGGCCTGGTGATCGAGCGCGTGCGCCGCGCGGGCGAGCTCGATGCATTCGAGTGGTTTTGCGAACGCTGTCACAAGCGCCTGCACCGGCGCGAGCTGCAGCTCCAGAGCCTCGTCACCGACCTGCCGCCGGTCTTCGAGGAATACTACGGCCAGCCCGAATTGCGCACATGCAAGGGCTGCGGGCATGTGAATCCTGGAAAGCCCGCCGCTGTCACGCCGTCTCCCTCGCAGGCCTCATCCTGAGCTTGTCGAAGGACGAGGCCTGCGTAGAACCGCCATCTCCGCGCGCCTCATCCTTCGACAAGCTCAGGATGAGGACGACTGAGAGAGCGGACGATTTAGAAAGCGCAACATGACCACCATCGACCTGCACAACCATTTCTTCCCCGAGACCTGGCCGGACCTCGACAGCCGCTACGGCGACAAGGGCTGGCCGTGGCTCAAGCGCACAGGACCCGACAGCGCCACCGTGATGATGGGCGACAAGCCCTTCCGCGAGATCGATTTGCGCTGCTGGGATGCGGATAAGCGTCTGGAGGATATGGACCGCGACGGCATCGTGCGCCAGATCATCTCCGCCACACCGGTGCTGTTCGCCTATCAGCGCAAGCCCGAGCACGCGCTCGATCTCGCGCGGATCATGAACGACAAGGCGTTGGAGATCTGCGCCAAGGGCGGGGCTCGCATTTCAGCGCTGGCGCAAGTGCCGTTGCAGGATGTCGAGGCCTCGTGCCGCGAGGTCGAGCGCGCGATGAAATCCGGCCATATTGGCGTGCAGATCGGCAACCATGTCGGCCCGAAAAATCTCGACGATGACGGGCTCATCACCTTCCTGCATCACTGCGCCGATCTCGGCTGCCCGGTGCTCGTGCACCCGTGGGACATGATGGAGCGCGAGCGCACCGCCAACTACATGATGGCCTGGACCGTCGGCATGCCGGCGGAAACGCAGCTCGCCATCGTCTCCATGATCCTCGGCGGCGCCTTCGACCGCCTGCCGAAGAGTTTGCGCATCTGCTTCGCCCATGGCGGCGGCAGCTTCGCCTTCCTGCTCGGCCGGCTCGAGAACGCCTGGCACCACAAGGACACCGTGCGCGGCAAGAGCCAGCACCCGCCCTCGCACTATCTCGACCGTTTCTACGTCGATTCAGCCGTCTTCGACGACCGCACGCTTGATTTCCTGGTGAAGACCATGGGCGAGGACCAGGTCGTGCTCGGCTCCGACTATCCGTTCCCGCTGGGCGAACAGGAAGTCGGCACGCTGGTGCTGACTTCGAAATATCTGAGCGACACCGCCAAGGAGAAAATCCTCGGCGTCAACGCGATGCGGTTTCTGGGCAAGCGCAGCTAACCGCACCGGCCCGTCTTGATGATCCCTGCCGCCCTGCGCTAGGCTATTGGCAACAAAGACGACCGGCTGACGCCGGTCTAGGCGCCAGCCGTTCATTCATAAAGAATGGGCGGGGCTTCATGGCCAAAAGAGTGCCCGAAGGCGTACCGACGATGATGCAATCGTCGGGCGAGTCCGCGTTGACTCGTGCAGGCCTGGATGCCCTGAGCTACGGCTTTGCCATCTTCGATCATGATCTGAACCTGGTGACGAGCAACCGGGCCTTTGCCGCATTGCGCGGGTATCCGGTCGCGCTGTGCAGGCCCGGCACCAACATTGTCGAATTCTACCGATTTAACGCGGCGCAGGGCGACTACGGTCCTGGCGATGCGGAAACGCAAGCCCTGGTGCGCCTGGAGCGGGTCCGCGCGCGTAAACCGCACGAACTGGAATATGCGCTGGCCACGGGGCGCGTCCTCAACATTCAATATGCGCCACTCGCCGATAACGGCCTCCTGCTTGCGTATGCGGATATCACCGAACGCAAACGCGCTGAAGAGAACGTGGCGCGCAAGGAGGCCCAGCTCCATGTCGCCCTCGACAACATGCCGGGCGCCCTCGCGTATACGGATGATGAGTTCAACATCGTCACCTGCAACGAGCGCTTCATCGAGATGTATCCGGTGCCGCGAGAGCTTTTGCAGCCGGGGCAACCGTATCCCGGATTTCTGCGCTATCTGGCAGAGCATGGCTATTACGGCGCTGGCGACGTCGACGCACTTGTCGCCCGTCGGGTGGAAAGCCTGCGCAATCCGTTGGGCTTCCCGTTCGAGGACCGTACACCGGACGGGCGCGTCTATGAGGTGAACCGGCGCCGTGCGGTGCAGGGGGGCACGGTCACCGTGATCACCGACATCACCAGGCTAAAGCGGGCCGAGGAAAATTTGGCGCACAAGGAAGCCCAACTTCATGTCGCCCTCGACAACATGCCCGGCGCCCTTGCCTACACCGATGAGGCCCTGAATATCGTTATCTGCAACAACCGCTTCATCGAGATGTATCCGGTGCCCAAAGAGTTGCTCGAGCCCGGTCGCCCATATCCCGACTTTCTGCACTATCTGGCGGAACATGGTTATTACGGTGCTGGCGACGTCGACGCTCTGGTTGCGCGCCGCGTCGAGAGTTTGCGCAATCCCTCGGGCAAGGCATTCGAGGACCGCGCGCCCAATGACCATGTTTATCGGATTGGCCGCAGCAAGGTCGCCTCGGGTGGCACGGTGACGGTGATTACGGACATCACCGAGCTCAAACAGATCGAGCAGGGCCTTCTCGAGGCCAAGCAGCGCGCCGAAGAGGCCAATAGGCTGGTCACGGAAAAGAACCAGACGCTCGAATCCTTGTCGTCAAAGCTGTCGAAATATCTTTCGCCGCAACTCTACAAATCGATCTTCAGCGGTGAAAAGAGCGTCGAGGTCGCGTCGCAGCGCAAGAAGCTGACGATTTTCTTCTCCGATATCGCCGGCTTTACCGAAACAACGGACCTTCTGGAATTGGAAGAGCTGACCAGCTTATTGAACCAGTACCTGCGGGAGATGTCGGCGATCGCCCTCGAATACGGAGCCACCATCGACAAGTTCATCGGCGACGCGATCATGTTGTTCTTTGGCGACCCCGAAACCCGGGGTGCCAGAGAAGACGCGATCGCCTGCGTCAAAATGGCAATCGCCATGCAACAGCGCATGCGCGATCTGCAAGCGGAATGGCGCGAGCGCGGGCAACAGCACGTCTTCCAACTCCGCATCGGAATCAACACCGGCTACTGCACAGTCGGAAATTTCGGCAGCAATGATCGTGTGGACTACACGATCATCGGCAACGAGGTGAACCTGGCGGCGCGGCTTCAATCGCACGCCGATCTGGGCGGCATGCTGTTGGCGCATGAAACCTGCGCGCTCGTCAAAGACGCCATCCTCACCGAGGAAACCGGCACCATCACCGTCAAAGGCTTCGCCCGGCCGGTGCGCACGCACCGCGTCGTCGGGCTTCGCGACGATGCCGGCACGCCGGGCCGTGTCATTCGCCAAGAGCAGGACGGTTTGCTCCTGATCATCGACCAAAAGAAGCTGACGAAAGACGGCAGGGCCGACGCTATCAGGGTTCTGCAGGAAGCCGCGGCTCGCCTCAAGGATTGAAAAATAGATCCAGCATCGCGATGCCCTGACAACGGCACGCTGGCGCTGACCTCCCAATATCTCGGCGACACCGCCAAGGAGGAGAAAATCCTCGGCGTCAACGCGATGCGGTTCCTCGGTAAGCTCTAGGGCGCCGGCGAGCGCTTGAGCTCGGCCGTGAACGTGTTCCGGCCGTTGATCGAGACGACGTGGAGCTGCAACGTCTCGGCATTATCGTCGAGCGACAGCGTCACGGTCACGCGATTGGGAATGCGCGACACATACTTCCCGTCTTCGAGGACGGCTTCGCGACGGGCGGACATCATGCTTTGATTTTGCCCGGACCCGGCGCCGACGCCGTAGACAAAGGTCATCTTGCCGTCCTGGACCTTCTCGACGACGATTCCGGCCTCTTGGTCAGCGTGCTCGAACGTGCCGGCCCAGGGCCCGAGAAAGGAGCGCGCCGCCATGGCGGCTTCAGGCTTCAGCACCGTCACGATCAGATCGCTCGGGTAAATGAATTTCGGCAGCGGATCCGGAAGCCGGCACGTGACCTCACCCGGTGCCGGGTCCTTGGCAGGGTCGATGAAATCGGCGATGCAGGCGCCGTACCACGCATCGAACTGATTGAGGCTGACGACGTAGTGGCTCTTGATCGGCATGCGCTCGTCAAGCAAGACGTACGGGATGCGGAGGGGCGAGAGGACGCGCTGCACGGCCGGCCCGCGCACCTCGCGGGGGTGGAGATGATCGCCGCCGGCCACCGAGACGAGTGCGCGCTGCGTGCGCATCTTGGCGACTGCGTCGACCAGATATCCCGTCAGGTTCTCATAAAGACGCGCGCTGCCGGATTCCGCATCGCTGCCATGGCCCGGCGCGAAAGCAAGGACGGCGTGGAGCTTGTCATTGACCGCGGCGGTCTCGATGGAGATGGCGCCGCCATAGGATTGGCCCGCCGCCACCACTTTCTTGTAGCCCTGAGCGAGCGCCTGATCGATGCGCTGGCTCAGATCCTCCACATGCTTGGGGCCGCTCGCGGTCCAGCTCTTCTCGAACAGCGGATTGCGCTGGACCTTGATGACGTCCCAGCCGCCGCGCGCCAGCCGGCGGATGATCTCGGGCGGATGGACGTGATACTGGACACGCGTGCCGGCGACGCCATGGCTCCAGAAGATGACGCCCTTGGCCTTGTCGGGCCCGCGATTGGCGATATCCGGAAAGGCCGGCACGGCCCAGTAGCCGGTCCAGGAATCCGGCGGGCCGGAATAGTGATCGGCGCGGGATGGCATTGCAAGCAACGCCAGGGCAATCACAAAGCCGACGAAAATCGCGATACGGACGAGAGGCACGGACACTCTGAGACAGGCCAAAAGCTGCAATCTAGGATGGGAGTATAGACATGAAGCTCACGCCGCGCCAAATCGGGCGTTAACCCGCCGCGATCAGACCGTTCGGCGTCTTTATCCTAACGCAGTGCCAGGATGAACATGGCCATCGCTGCCAGGGCCGCGGCCGTTCGCACGTGATTCCACATGGTCCATTCGGCGACGTAGCGGGTCCATAGCGCGGCGCTGTCGGCACTCTCCGGCGATGCCCCGGCCAGCGCATTGTTGCGCGGCACGTTGAAGCGCATCGTCACCAGATACGTGCCGACGAAATACAGCACGGCGCCGGCAAGCTGATAGGCGGAACCTTGCCTGTGCCACAGGATCAACGACACCGCCGCCAGTGCAACGCAAAGAACGGCGGTGCCGAGAAATACCGACAGAAAAACCGGGTTGATCACCACGATATTGATCGACTGCATGGCGGCGATGCCCTGCGTCGCCGGCAGGCGGGCAAGGGCCTTCATCACGAAGGCCGAAAACGCAAAGAAGACGCCGGCGATCAGCCCGCTGCCGAGCGAAGCGAGAAAGACCGCCGCGAAGAGTACATCGTCGAACATCGGACACTCCCGTCCCACTTGCCGGGGTGCGCAGGGTCAACCGGCCACCTTGGAATCCTCGCGCAACGGCGCACGCGGCCCATCATAGCGCACGCGGCCGCGCTCGAGCGCGATGGCGCGCGATATGGCCTCCGGCGCGAACGCCGGCTGGTCCTTGACCGACCCTATTTTTTCTTTTATCAAGATAAAAGACAAAATATCGGAAGGGTCGAAAATGTCGTTGATCACGCGCCGTGACGTCATGCTCGCTGCATTGGGGACAGCCATGCTGCCGGTGGGCCGCGCCGTTGCGCAGCCATCAGCACGGATCGACACAATCCGGCTGTTCGTCCCCGCGGCCCCGGGTGGGGGATGGGACGGCACGGCGCGTGCGATTGAAAAGGTCCTGCGCGAGCGCAATACGGTCGGCACGGTGCAGATTGAAAACGTGGCGGGCGCGGGCGGCACGGTCGGCCTGCCGCGCTTTCTGGCACTTCGAGGCCGCCGCCATACATTGATGGTGAGTGGCATGACCCTCATCAGTTCTGCAATTGCCAATCGCAGCCCCGTGAGTGCCGCAGACACGACGCCGATTGCGCGATTGACGGGCGAGACCCACGTTCTTGTCGTGCCGGCAGAATCGCCAATCCGCACGCTTGCCGATTTTGCGCAGGCGATGCGCAAGGATGCGCAAAGCTGTGCCTGTTGCCGGCGGCTCGGCCGGTGGAACGGACCATATTCTGCTCGGCATGATGGGGGACAAGCTGGGCATCGAGCCCAGCAAGCTTAACTATGTCGCCTATAGCGGCGGCGGCCCCGCCGTCGCGGCGATCGTCGGAAACCACGTGAGAGCCGGTATCAGCAATTGGAGCGAGTTCGCACCGCACGTTCAAGCTGGCAAGATGCGCGCCCTGGCACTGTCGTCGGATGCGCGTCTCGACGGTGTGAACGTTCCAACGATGCGCGAAGCGGGCATCGATGTGGTGCTCTACAACTGGCGCGCCGTATTCGCGCCCCCAGGCATTCCCGATGACCACCGCACCGAACTCGAAGCCTTGGTCGAATCCTTGGCCAAGTCGCCTGAGTGGGAAAAGGAGACAAGCCTGCGTGAATGGCAGCGCATCTACATGCCCCGGACGGAGTTCGTGTCCTTCCTGGAGAAGGAAACCAAGTCTGTCGAAACGATCCTCAAGCGGCTTGGTCTGGCGGGCTGACGGGCGGGATCACCGCATCGACGGTCAGTCGCCCCATCTCCAGCAGCTTCGCTTTGGAGGCGCGCCCGGTATCGAGGTGGCGCACGAGAAGCCGCGCCGCGCCGGCGCGGTCGCCCGCCTCAAGCCGGTCGAGAATGGCGAGGTGCTCGCGCGACTGCGCAACCAGCCGCGAGCGATCCATCGCGATCACATAACCCACGAGCCGGCGCAATCGGGTGACGCGCAGCGCCGCGTCCACGAAAAAGCGGTTGTTGGACGCTTGAAGCAGGGCGAGATGAAACCCGGAATTGAGCTCGAACACGTCACGGGGGTCGCACGCATCGTTGACAGCGCGCTTGATGAGGTCCGTTTGCTCGCGCCGCAGCCTTGCGGCAATGCGCGGATCCAGTTTGAAGCCTGGGTCCATGAGGGCGGCGGGCTCGATCGCACGACGGAAGCGATAGGATTCGTCATAGCTCGCGGCGCCGTCGATCAGCGGCAGAAATCGCCAGCCGCCCGCCGGTGCGCGCTCAATCCACCCTTCGCTCGAAATTTGCAGCAGGGTGCGGTGTATGGTCCCGCGCGGCGCATCGTAGCGCCGCATCAGATCGGCTTCAGCGACGACGTCGCTCAGCGTTCCGCCCAAGCGATCGCCGGCGATTTGCCAGTACAGACCGTCTACGGCGCCGCCGTCGCTGCTCGACGATATAGCGGGATCGCGCGCCGGCAGGCGTCGCAACACGAGACCCCTTGTGGGCCGCCCGGGCTTGCGTGGGCTAACGATGCGGCCCGGAGCGGCGACGCCTTGTTGGCGCAGCAATGCCAATGCGCCGCGCACCGGCGAACGCGATGTGCCCAGGGCGCGCGCAAGCTCCGTCTCGCTCAGGCTCGCGCCTGGTTCCGCTGCGATCGCGCGAAGATGCCGGACAATCGCGCTTGCGAGACTGCGGTGAAGGGTTTCGGCGGGAGGGCGCGGCACGACAAACTCTCAAATTGTGGCTCTTACTCTAGCACAAAGCGTTCTCGTAAAGAATCCGATGTTCCTTGTGCCTCATTCTGAGATTACCGGCACATTTGGCGCTTGCCGCATGGTCGATTTGCGCCGCTATGCCGGGAGCGCACTGCAGCAAATGCCATGGTGCCATCGCATTCTGTTGGAGAATGTGCTGCGCCATCGAGACCGCGATCGCGCGGACGCGTGCGGCGCGGCGCTCGTGGCTTGGCCGCGATTGGGCCACAGCGAGGTGGAGATTCCGTTCGCGCCGCGCCGCATCCTGATGCATGACACAACCTGCGGGCCGGCCCTGGTCGATATCGCGGCCATGCGCGATGCAATCGCTGCCGCGGGCGGCGACCCCACGCAACTCAATCCCGCGGTGCCGGTCGCGTCCTCCGTCGACCATTCCGTCGCGATCGATGTTTGGGCGCAACCCGATGCACTTCAGCGCAACATGGCACGCGAGCTGGAGCGCAATGGCGAGCGCTACCGTTTCATGAAATGGGCCGCCGGTGCGATCGATGGGTTTCGCATCTTTCCGCCGGGCAGCGGCATCATGCATACGATCAATTTGGAGCGCCTGGCGACGATCGTGGAGCAGACGCGGCTGGGCGGCGATGCATGGGCGGTTCCGGACACGCTGGTCGGCACGGACAGCCATACCCCGATGGTCAACGGCATCGGCGTTCTCGGTTGGGGTGTGGGCGGCATCGAGGCCGAAGGGGTGATGTTCGGCGTGCCGATTTCACTGCGCATTCCCGACGTCGTCGGCGTCCGGCTGACGGGGTCGTTGCCGCACGGGACTGTGGCAACGGACCTGGCCTTGGTTGTGACAGAGCGGTTGCGGCGCGCCGGCATCGCTGGCGAGTTCGTCGAGTTCTTCGGTCCCGGCGTGGCGGCTTTGGGGGCGGGCGAGCGCGCCGTCATCGCCAACATGGCGCCGGAATACGGCGCAACAACCGGATACTTCCCGATCGATGCGCGCACGCTCGATTATCTCGATGCGACCGGGCGGCCACGCGCGCAAATCGATCTCGTGGAGCAATATGCCAAAGCGCAGTCGCTCTGGTATGAGCCCAACGCATCGCCGCGCTATACCCGTACTCTCGATATCGACCTCTCGGCGCTTCGTCCTTCTCTCGCGGGGCCGCGGCGCCCGCAGGATCGCTTTGATCCAGCCGATGCGCCGATGGTGCTACGCGACGAATTTTGCAGCGCTGTCCCCGCCGCACGCCAAGATGCTCCCGACGACGCCGTCGCCATCGCGGCCATCACCTCTTGCACCAACACGACCGATCTTGGCCTTCTTGTGGCGGCCGGGGTGGTCGCACGCAATGCGCGACGGCTTGGCTTGACTCCCCCTCCCTGGGTCAAGACGTCGCTGGCGCCTGGCTCCCCGGCGGCGGCGCGCCAACTCAAGCGCGCCAACGTGCTGGATGATCTTGAAGCGCTTGGATTTGCCATCGCAGGATTCGGCTGTACGACATGCATCGGCAACTCCGGGCCCCTTGCGCCTGTCATGCGCGAGGCGATTGAGCGCCGCGGCCTGCGGCCGATTGCCATCCTCTCGGGGAATCGCAATTTCCCCGGGCGTGTGCATGCGCAGATCGACACAGCCCTGCTTGCCTCGCCGCCGCTGGTGGTTGCCTTTGCGCTTGCGGGACATGCGCGTCTGGATGTGACGAAGGACACGCTGGGAACCAGCGCGGACGGCGCCGCCGTGCGCCTCGCCGATCTCTGGCCGCATCCAGGGGAGGTCGACGCGCTCGTCGCCGCGGCGCGGGCACCGTCGGATTTCAGCACGGCCTATGCGGAAGCGGAAATGTCGCAATCCTGGGACCAGCTCGACGCTCCGAAGGGCGCGCTGTTTCCATGGGACGCGGCTTCGACGTACCTGCGCCCGCCCTCCTTCGTGCGGCTCAACCAGCAGGGAAACGCCACGCGCCACCTCGCCGCGTACCCGCTGCTCGTTGTCGGCGATGATGTGACCACCGACCATATCTCGCCGGCGGGCGCCATTGCCGCCGACAGCGATGCCGGACGCTGGCTCGTCGCTCATGGGGAGAATCCGCGCGACCTGAACGTCTATGCGGCGCGGCGCGGGAATTGGGAAGTGATGCTCCGCGGCCTTTTCACCAATCGCAATCTGGTGAATGCGTTGTGCCCGGGCGCACCGCCCGGCCACACAATTGTCGCGGGCGATCACACGTCGGTGCCGGTCTGGCAGGCCGGAGCACTCTACGCAAAATGGGGATTGTCGACGGTCATCCTGGCGGGCGAACGCTACGGGACCGGGTCATCGCGCGACTGGGCCGCCAAGGGGCCGTGCGTGCTTGGGGTGAAAGCCGTGCTGGCCAATAGCTTTGAGCGCATCCATCGCAGCAATCTGATCGGCATGGGCATTTTGCCCATCAAGCTGCCGGAGAATTGGCGCGCCGCCGAGATGGGCATTGCGGCCGAGGATATTCTCGACATTGTCCTGGAACCCGACGCCCTCCGGCCTCTCGCGCCCGTTCGTGTGACGTTGCGCCGCGCGGCGTCTGGCGAGTTGCAGTCCTGTGTCGCGACCGCATCGCTGCAAACGGCGCAGGAGGTGGAGCTCATCGAGACCGGCGGCATGATCGCGATGATCCTGCGCCGTTTTCTGACGCCAGCGCCAACGCATCCAGCGTCGGCGTAGCTTGGCACTATCCTGCAACCCCGATCAGATCGCTCAGCTTCTTGGGATCGTCGCGCAACTCGAAATACCTCAGCGGCACCGCCAAGGAGAAATTCCTCGGCGTTAACGCGATGCGGTTTTTAGGCAAGCACTAGGCGTGAATTATTCAGACAACGCCTCGCCCGCGCCGGCCGCATGGCATGAAGTCTCTGGACTTCGGAAGCCCAATACGTACAGAGAGCGGGAGCGCAGACCTATCCTCGTGATTTTGGAAATCAAGGTATTGCTTGCGTCCATCAGTTGACGTTCACCTGAGGAGACGCAAGATTACTGCATGTCAGATGGATTTCTTTGCCCGGTCTGCGGCTCCAGCGGCTTACATGAGCCAGCGTACGACGCGTATGGCTGCAGCTCCTTCGAGATCTGCCCATGCTGTGGAACTGAGTTTGGCTATAACGATGCTACGCGCAGCCACACCGATCTGCGGGCTGAGTGGATTGCCGGTGGTGCTCAGTGGTGGAGCAAAGTCGATCGGACTCCAGTTGGATGGAATGCATTTGTCCAACTCCGGGCGGCGGGATTTCTAAGCTCGAGTCACCCCGCCACGCCGATCAGATCGCTCAACTTCTTCGGGTCCTCGCGCAGCGGCGCACTTGGCCCATCGTAGCGCACGCGGCCGCGGTCGAGGACGATGGCGCGCGGCGCGAATTCGAGCGCCAGTCGCGCGTGCTGCTCGACCAGGATCAGCGTCAGCCCCTCGGCCTGGCGCAGACGCTCGAAGGCTTTCATCAGCGCGTCGACGATGACGGGCGCCAGACCTTCCAGGGGCTCGTCCAGCAGCAGAAGCGTCGGATTGCCCATCAGTGCCCGCGCGACGGCCAGCATCTGCTGCTCGCCGCCGGAAAGCTGGTTGCCCATGTTGCGCCGGCGGTTGCCGAGGCTGGGGAACAGGTCGAACACGCGCTCCAGCGTCCATTTGCCCGGCCGCGCCGCGACGGTCAGGTTCTCGTCCACGCTCAGCGAGGGAAAGATCTCGCGCTCCTGCGGCACATAACCGATGCCGGCGCGCGCGCGGCCGTAAATCGTCTGGCGCGTGATGTCGTTGCCAGCGAAGGCGATGGCACCCTTGTGCAAGGTCGTGTGGCCCATCACGGTCGCGAGCAGCGTCGTCTTGCCGACACCGTTTCGGCCCAGAATCGCGACATTGCCGCCGTCTTCAAGTCGCAAGGAGATTCCGTCGAGCACGACGGTCTCGCCGTAGCCGGCACTCACCCCATCGAATTTGAGGCAGTCGGCCATGGCTCAGTGATGCGCCCGTTCGCCGAGATAGACCTCGCGCACCCGCGCGTCGGCTTGGATCTCGGCGGGCGTGCCCTCGACCAGCACCGCGCCCTGCACCAGCACGGTGATGCGCTTGGCCAGCCGGAAGACGAGGTCCATGTCGTGCTCGATGATCAGCATGGCGATGTCGGACGACAATTGCTCGACGATGTCGAGGATGATGGCGCTTTCGGTCGACGGCACGCCGGCCGCGGGTTCATCCAGCAACAGCACGCTGGGTTTGAGGCCGAGCGCGATCGCAAGCTCGACCAGCCGCTGGCGGCCGTAGGGCAACTCGCGCACCGGCCGCAGCGCATCGTCGGCGAGGCCGAGGCGCTCGAGCAGCGCATAGGCTTCCTCGATCAGCTCGCGCCGGCTGCCGGCCACGCGGAACATGTCGCCCGCGCGCCCCTCGCGCTCGCTCACCCCCATGATCACGTTCTCGATCACCGGCAGTCCCTTGAAGAGCTGGTTGATCTGGAAGGTGCGGCCGATCCCGCGCTTGACCCGCTTTTCTGGCGACAGGGTTGTGATGTTCTCGCCATTGAACAGAATCGTGCCCGATGTCGGCGCAAGTCGCCCGGTGATCAGGTTGATGAACGTGGTCTTGCCCGCCCCGTTGGGCCCGATCAGCGCGTGTCGCGCGCCCGGCTCCAGCTTGAAATCGATCTTGCTTGCGACCGCCAGCGCCCCGAAATTCTTGCAGAGGCCGCGTGTCTCCAGCGCCGGGCCGCTCATGGCCGCCTCCGCGTCACGCGCGCGATCAACTGATCGCACAGGCCCAGCACGCCGCCGCGCGCGAACATGACGACCAGCACCAGCAGCAGGCCGATCCAGAACAGCCAGTAGGTCGTGTCGATCTTGGCGAGTTCGTCCTGCGCCACCATGTAGAGCGCCGGCCCGACGAAGGCGCCGTAGATGCGTCCGATCCCGCCCAGGATCAGCACCACCAGCACTTCGCCCGAGCGCTGGAATTCCAAGGCGGCGAGGCCCACGAACTGCGTCGTCTGTGCCTGCAACGCGCCGGCCACACCGGCAAGGCCGGCGGAGATGGTGTAGATCGTCACCAGCCGCTTGCGCACCGGCGAGCCCACCGCGTGCATGCGCGTGACGTTCTCGCGGATACCGGTCAGCGAGCGCCCGAACGGCGAATGCACCAGGATACGCGCGAAGATCCAGCCAAAGAAAAGGATGACCGCGCAATAGATGTAGGCGGTGCGCCCGAACATGTCGAAGCGGAACAGGCCGAAGATGTTCCACACCTTCATGCCCTGCAGCCCGTCGGCGCCGCCGGTGATGAAATGCGCCTTGTTGGCGACTTCCAGCAGCATGAAATTGAGGGCGAGTGTCAGCATCAACAGCGTGAGTCCATGCGTGCGCAAGATGATGGCGCCGGTGACCGAGCCGAGGGCGGCGGCCACGATGCCCGCCGCGACGAGGCCGGAGAGCGGCTCGCCCCAGCCATTGGCGGCGAGAATGCCGGCGGTGTAGGCGCCCAGCCCGAAGAACGCGGCATGACCCAGCGTGACGATGCCGGCATAGCCCAGGATGAGATCGACCGACAGCGCGAACAGGATCATCACCAGGATCTGGCTGCCCAGCGCCAGATAGGCGGGGAACAGGAAATAGCACGCGATCGCGACCACCCACGGCAGCAGCTCCAGCGGCCGCAGCCGGTGGCTGCGCACAATGACGTCGACGGCGGAAAGGGCGGGCCCGCGCATGAGATTCATGTCGTCGCGCGCCCGAACAGCCCGGCCGGCCGCCACAGCAGCACCGCGAAGGTGGCGGCGTAGATGAAGAACGTGCCGAGCTCGGGCGCCAGGTATTTGCACGCCGTGTCGCTGATGCCGAGCAGCAGCGCTGCCACGAACGGCCCGCGGATCGAGCCGAGTCCGCCCACGGACACCACGATCAGGAAGTAGACGAGATATTCGATCGCATAGCTCGGGTTGATCGCCAGGATCTCGGCGCCCAGCCCACCGCCCAGCGCCGCAAGCCCGCTGCCCAGCGCAAACGTGAGCGTGAAGAGCTGGCTGGTGTTGATGCCCAACGATTGCGCCATGCGCCGGTTGTCGACCGCGGCGCGGATCTGCGCGCCAAGATTGGTGCGCTCGATCCCTAGCCACAGGCCGACGCTGATGGCGAGGCTGACCAGGATCAGGAACGTGCGATACATGGGAAAGCTGCGGAACCCGAGATCGATTTGCCCGCGCAGATAGCTCGGAATGTCGATGCGCTGCGGCAGCGGCCCCCACACGAACTTGGCGGCGGCGATTGCCATGAAGATGAGCCCGATGGTGAACAGCACCTGGTTGAGCTCGCCCGCACTGTAGAGCCGCGCATAGAGTGCCCGCTCCATCACCACGCTCACGCCCGCGACCACGATGAACGCGGCCAGTAGCGCCAACGGGAACGGCACGCCGTAGGAATTCATCAGCGTGACGGTGACGTAGCCGCCGGCCATGGCGAACACGCCATGCGCCAGATTGGCGAAGCCCATCAGCCCCATCGTCACGGAAAGCCCGACCGAGATGATGTAGAGGATCATCCCATAGGCTGTGCCGTGAAACGCGATGCTGATCAGCGCGGACAGGGCCTGATCCATGAGGGGCAGTGCCGGTCAGCTCTTAGATGTGGGGCCGGGAATCAAACCGCCCCGCCACCCGCTTGCGAGCGGGCCGACGGGGCGGCCGGAATGTGCGCCAGATCTTGCGTCACTTCGGCGGATTGAACTGCACCCACGGGTCCTTGACCTGGGGGATCATTTCGACTTCGACGTTCGACAGCCGGCCGTTCAGCATGTCGAGGCGGCGCAGATACTCGTTCTGCACGATGTCGCGCGTCACGGCATCGATCGTGATCGGCCCGCGCGGGCTGTTGGGATTGGACCAGCCCTTGAGCAGCTCCATCGTCTTGTCGGGATCGATCTTGCCGTTCTGCGCCTTGATGGCGTGGAAGATCGCGGCCATGCCGTCCCACGCCCCCACGGCCATGAAGCCCGGGGTCGAGTTGTTGCCGTAGTCGCGCCGCCACGCCTCGACGAATTTCTTGTTGGCCGGCCGGTCGCCTGACGCGGAGTAGTGATGCATGGTCATGATCGAGCCCGGCTTCACCTCGGTCATGTTGATGAGTTCTTCATCGGGCGTGAGGTCGCCGGGGCCGATCAGCTTGATGCCGGCCGCCGCCATGCCGAGGTCATTATAGGCCTTCATGACCGACGTGGCCTGCTTGCCGGCCGGCACGAAGATGCACAGCACGTCGGGCCTCTTGTCCTTGATCGCCTGCATGAACGGCGTGTAGTCGGGGGCGAGAACCGGCATGCGCACGGTGCCGGCCATCGTCCCGCCGCCTTCGGTGAAGCCCTTCACGAACGAGGCTTCGATGTCGTAGCCCGGACCGTAATCGGCCACTGCCGTGAAAGCGGTCTTCACACCCTGCTGCTTCGCCGCCCACTGACCCAGCGGATAGCCAGACTGCCACATCGTGAACGACGTGCGCGCCAGGTAGGGGGATTGCCGCACGATCACCGAGGTGCCGGCGTTCATGATGATGGTCGGCACCTTGGCTTCGGTTGCCAGCGGCGCCACCGCCATCGCGTTGGGCGTGTACGTCAGGCCCGCAAGGAACTGCACGCGATCGCGCGTGATCAACTCCTGCGCCAGGCGCTTGGTGACATCGGGGTTGGGGCCCGTCTCATCGCGGCGAATGAGCTCCAGCTTGACGCCGGCCGGCAGCTCCTTTTCGTGTTCCTTGATGTAGAGATTGATGGACTTGTCCATCAGATCGCCCAGCGACGCCGACGGGCCGGAATACGTGAGCAGCAGGCCGACCTTGACGGTCTGGGCCGACACGGCGACGGGTGCCAGCACGGCAAGCGCCACCGCGGCCATCGTTAAACCGCGCAACTTCATGACATTGACCTCCCCGAACGAAACGACCGGAACGATGCGCTGCGCGTCGATCCGGCTTGGCGCATTTGCGCCGGTTCACGCTTGATTATGTACAAGATGGTAGGTGTTCGGTTCGGACAATGTCAAATCGTTCGAGGGCCGAACAATACGTAACTCCAACAATTATCGCGTCGCACGATGTCGATGCCGCCACGCCCAGGGTCTGGCGCATGAACGGCTTGCCGCGTTCGCCATGGCCGATGAAGGCGGCGCGAATTGTTTTCGTCATGAACGTGGTGTTCCTCCCCTGCGGCAGCAAGGTGCCGGCGGGGCATCGATGAATCAAATGAATATATCTTTGCTATTCATGAATGCCGTGCAGGTCCGCCTGTGGCATGCCAGGCGCGCCAACAAGAGCGCCGTCATCGCACGCGACCCCCTCACCCGGCTCGCCCTCATCCTGAGCCTGTCGAAGGACGCTTGCCTCCCTCTCCCCTTGCGGGAGAGGGAGGGGCCCACGCGCGTCAGCGCGTGGGAGGGTGAGGGGTGACGCAGGATCTGGGCGCGGCGAGTTAACGCGATCTACTTCGGCGGGTTCAGCGCCTTCCAGGGATCCTTCACCATCGGGATGGTGACGAAATCGACATTCGCCAGCGCGCCGTCCACCTTCTTCACTTCGCGGATGTATTCGTTCTGGATGATGTCGCGCGTGTCGGGGTCGAGCTGGATCGGCCCGCGCGGGCTGTCATGCTTCCAGCCTTTGAGCGCCGCCATGGTCGCGTCGGCGTTGAGTTTGCCCTTCTGCACCTTGATTGCGTGATAGATCGCGGCCATGCCGTCCCAGCCCGCCACGCTCATGAAATTCGGCGTCGAATTGGCGCCGTATTCCTTCTTGAACGCCGCAACGAACGCCTTGTTGGTCGGGTTGTTCAGCGCCGCGGCATAATGATGCGCGGTGATGACGCCCAGCGGGATCTCGCCCATGTTGGGCAGCTCCTCGTCGGTCGTGATGTCGCCCGGCCCGACCAGCTTGATGCCGGCGGCTTTCAGCCCCAGATCCTCCCACGCCTTCATGACCGCGGTCGCCTGGCGGCCGGCGGGGATGAAGACGTAGAGCACGTCGGGCTTGGCGTCCTTGACGCGCTGCATGAACGGCGTGAAGTCGGGGTTCTGCAACGGCATGCGCACCTGGCCCAACCATCTGCCCGCCGCCTTCGGTGAAGCCCTTCGTGAAGCCCTGCTCACCATCATGGCCGGGCGCGTAATCGCTGACGGCCGTGAAGGCGCGCTTCATGTTCGGCTGCTTGGACAGCCACTGCCCCAGCGGATAGCTCGACTGCCATAGCGTGAACGACGTGCGGGTGATGTAGGGCGTCATCATCGTTGTGTTGGTGCCCGCCGCATTCATGATCACGAACGGCACCTTGGCTTCGCCGGTCAGCGGCGCAATCGCGTTGCCGTTGGGCGTGAAGATCACGCCGGCCAGGAAATCGACCTTGTCGCGCGTGATTAGCTCCTGCGCCAGGCGCTTGGCCTGGTCGGGATTGGGGCCGCCATCGTCGCGCCGGATGATCTCCAGTTTCACGCCCGGCGGCAGGTCCTTCTCGTGCAGCTTGACGTACAGCGACACGCCCTTGTCGACATATTCGCCGAGCGAGGCGTTGAAGCCCGAATAGGTGAGGATGAGTCCGACCTTGATGGTCTGCGCGGCGGCACTGCCGGCCCAGGCCAGCACGGCGGCGGCAACGATGGCCGGCGTGATGAAGCGATTCATCTGGTCCCTCCCGTATGTGTTGGCCGCTGGCTCGTGGCGCGGCTCTTGCGATGGCAGGATAGGGGCCCGGTCCCGAATGTCAAAGCAACAACGATTACATTTTGCCTAGGGGACGACGGCCGTGCATTTCACCCGCCTGGCATCGGCCTATCCTGCATTGATCCGTATACGGAGTGTTTGACAGGATCGCCGGCGCGGGTGCACTCTGTGCGCCTAACGAACCGACGGGGAGGGAGGGGACGAGAATGACAAGCGCCGTTATGGACGCCGCCCGTCCCACCCAGCTCGGCCTCTGGCCGGCCCAGCTCGATCATCTCGCGCGCGAAAGCGACAATCCTGAAGCGCTGGTGGCCTTCTATCGCGATGCCATCGGCATGGAGCCGGAGGCGCTGCGTCCCGGCCAATGGCTGTTGCGCGGCCCCCAGCGCCGCATCCTGATCGCGCAAGGCCCGCGCGGTGCGCAGCCGATGAACGCCTTCCGTCTCGACAGCGCCGATCGTGTTACGAGCCTGCGCGACGGGCTCGCGGCGCAGGGCGTCGCCATTCAGCCCTGCCCGACGCCGCTCTTCGCCGACGGTTTCGGCGTGCGCGATCCCGACGGACGGATGGTGGCGTTCGGCGTGCCGGAGTCCTCGGTTTGCCGCTACACCCGTCAGCAGCTTGCCGGCCGCGCGTCTGCCCGGGCGGCTGCAGCACGTGGTGGTGGCAACCGATCAGCTCGAGCGGTTGATCGCGTTCTACCAGCGCGATCTCGGCTTCGTCGCGTCGGACAATGTGTTCGATGGCGAGCCGGAGAGCGGGCCGGTGACCGCGACCTTCCTGCGCTCCGATCCCGAGCATCACAGCTTCGCGGCTTTTCGTGCTCCCAAAGTCCGGCCTGACCATCATTGCTACGAGACCAATTGCTGGAACGACATCCGCGACTGGGCCGACCACATGGCGACGCTGGATATCAAGCTCTGGTGGGGCCCCGGCCGCCACGGCCCCGGCAACAACCTGTTCTTCATGGTCGAGGATCCGGATGGCCACAAGGTCGAGCTCTCGGCGGAGCTGGAGCTTATGCCGAAGGAGATGCCGCCGCGCGCCTGGAAGCACGAGCAGCGCACGCTCAACTACTGGGGCCAGGCCTGGATGCGCTCGTGATGCGACGGCGCGGTTGCGCGCCCTTCGGGGACACTGTAATCAAACATCTCGTTTAATCTGCGCCGTTTTGCTCCGATCATTGGAGCGATCGCGGCGCGCAAGGGGGGAAACCCAATCATGAAATTCGTCAGCTTCAAGGCGAAGGGCACGAACAGCTACGGCGTCGTCGATGGCGATGGCGTGATCGATCTCGGCAAAAAGTTCGGGAAAAAATACCCAACTCTGCGCGCGGCGTTCTGAAGGACAACGCGCTGGCCGCGCTCAAGAAATACGCCAAGGGCAAGAAGCCCGACTACAAGGTCTCCAAGATCCACTTTCTGCCGGTGATTCCGGACGCGAAGAAAATCTTCTGCGCCGGCGTCAACTACGCCGAGCATCGCGCCGAGACCGGAAGGCCGGAGATCAAGTTCCCGACCATCTTCACCCGCTTTGCCGACAGCCAGGTCGGTCATCTGCAGCCGCTGATCTGCCCGAAGGAATCGACGATGTTCGATTGGGAGGGCGAGCTCGCCCTCATCATCGGCAAGACCGGCCGTCGCATCCCGAAGGAAAAGGCGATGAGCTTCGTCGCCGGCTACGCCTGCTATCACGATGGCAGCGTGCGCGACTGGCAGCGCCACTCCTCGCAGTTCACGCCGGGCAAGAACTTCGTCGCCACCGGTGGCTTCGGCCCCTACATGGTCACGCCCGACGAGATCAAGGACATCTCGAAGTCGCGCCTGACGACGAAGATCAATGGCGTGATCAAGCAGGACGTCGACGATCGACATGATGATCTTCGACATGCCCTCGCTGATCGCCTATTGCTCGACCTTCGTCACGCTGAAGCCCGGCGACGTCATCGTCACCGGCACGCCCGGCGGCGTCGGCCATGCGCGCAACCCGCCCGAATACATGAAGGCGGGCGACGTGGCGGAGATCGAGATCACCGGCGTCGGCCTGCTGCGCAACACCGTCAAGGTCGCCTGATCGTTTACGGTGCCGCCGCGGCCGCGCCCGCCACATAGGGCGCCAGGCCGCGGCGGATATCGTCCGGGATCGGCTTCGATTTCATCGTCTTGAGGTCGACCGCCACGCCCACCAGCCGGACGCGGAACAGAAGCTCGCCGGCTTTGTTGAGCGCCGTCACCAGGTAGACGAACGACGAGCCGCCGAGCTTTTCCAGCGCGACGTCGACCTCATACGCCTCGCCGGCATAGAGCGGTTTCTCGAAATCGCAGCTCATATTGACCCACGGCGTGCCGACATCGCGCTTGAGATTCAAGTCGCGGAAGCACAGCCCGGTCGCGGCGATCAGCATCTCCTCGATGCATTCGATGGCGATGGCGAAGGCCCGCGGCCCATAGATGATGGCGGCGGGGTCGGTCTCGCCCCAATGCAGGCGGCGGCTCAGGCGAAAACTTTTGGCGGTCATGCTTGCGACTCCGGGGCCTCGTATCCAAGGGGCAGCGGAATGATGTATTGCTCCTCGCATCGCCCCGTCTAGCCCCCACTCTATGCCATCTCCCGCACCGCGCACCGCCACCAACTGGCCCATCGTCTTCCTGCTGGTCGGTGCCGGCGTGATCGGCGGCTGCCATGTCGGCAAGGTGCCGGCGGCGTTGACGGTGCTGCGCGGCGATCTCGGCCTTGGCCTCGTCGCCGCCGGCTGGGTCATCAGCATGTTCAACATCGTCGGCCTGGTTACCGGCATGGCGCTGGGGGCACTGGCCGACACCGCCGGCCATCGCCGCCTGATGCTGACCGGCCTCGCGGCGCTGGCGCTGGCCGGCCTGTTCGGCGCCATGTCGCAGAACGGCGCGATGCTGCTGCTGAGCCGCCTATTCGAGGGCTTCGGCTTCATGATGACAGTCGTCGCCGTGCCCTCGCTGATCGTGCGCGCGAGCCGCGTCGAGGATCAACGCCTCGCCTTCGGCATCTGGGCCGCCTACATGCCGGCCGGCATGGCGCTGATGCTGGGATTGACGCCGTTCCTGATGGCCCCGTTCGGCTGGCGCGGGCTGTGGGTGATCAACGCGGTCCTCGCGGCGGTGTTCGCCGTGACGCTGATGATTGCCACCAGTCCGTTGGCGCGCCCCGCGTCGGCGCGACCGAAAGTGACACTCGCCGCAATTCTGCGCGACATCAAGGACACGGCGACCGCGCCGGGTCCGATTGTTCTCGCCCTGGCCTTCGGCGTCTACGCGCTGCAATACATCGCGGTCTTTGGCTTCCTGCCGACGGTGATGGTGGAGCAGGGGCACCTTTCGCCGATTGCCGCTGCGGGCCTAACGGCCTTTGCGATCTTCATGAACGTGCCCGGCAACCTGCTGGGCGGCGTGCTGCTCCATCGCGGCATGTCGCGCGCCGCCGCGATCGCGCTGGCGAGCATCGTGATGGGCCTCTGTGACTTCGGCATCTACGAGCCCTCGCTCGAATTCTGGCCGCGCTACGCGCTCGCCGTCATCCTCTCGTTCGTCGGCGGCATCATGCCGACAGCCCTGTTCTCCGGCTCAACCGTCCTGGCGCGCAGCCCGCGTCTGGTCGCCACCACCAACGGCCTCATCATGCAGGGCTCGAATCTCGGCCAGTCCATCGGCCCGCCGGCGATCGCGGCGCTGGCCGCAAGCCTCGGCACCTGGCGCTGGTCGCCGCTAGTGCTGACATCGTGCGCCGTGGCGGGTGTTGTTCTGGCGATTATCCTGCACGCTCTCGAGCGGCGCGTCGCTCAGAAGACGTAAAGCGCTTTATCGACAATCCCCAGCGGCCATCGCCCGGCCGCGAACAGCCGGAACTTGATCGCAAACGGATGCGCCGTGCCCGCGCGCGCGGCCGCCGCCAACGACGCCTGATAGGCCGCCTGCGTCGCCGCACCCGCCGCCACGCGCGCGAGCGACTGATCGGCGATCCCGTCGCGCGACGCCGCAACAGAGGCGGCCCCCATCACCACGTCGGAGGCTTCGTTGGTCACATGGGTGAGGGCGGCGAGCAAGGCGCGTCGGTCAAGCTGCGATTCGAGCTGTCGCATCAGTGCGGCGCGAGCGTCTTCCTCGGCCTGCCACCAGGCGGTCGACCATTTCGGATCGCGCGTCGCGCGCTCGGCGGCGCGCCAGTCACCGGCTGTTGCGATGCGCGCCTGCGCGAAGCCGATGGCGGCCGCATAGTCCTTCGCCTCGCGCGTCTCGCTGTCGGTCAAGGGCTGGCCGACCGCCGCGAACCACGAGACATGACGCAAGCTCGCCGCGAACGGCGTCAGCGCCGCCAGATCGGCTTTGCTATCGGCACTCGCCGCCAGGCGCGGTGCCGCGCGTTTTTTCATGCGTGCGGCTGGCTTGGGCGCGCGGCCGTCTCGTTGCCGCGCATTTCGCGCCACAGCCCGATCTTTTCCTGCACGGGCCGGTCGGAGAAGCTGAACAGCACGGCATCGCTCTCGGCCTCGTGGCTGTGCCACATCCAGCTCGGCACCACGAACGTGTCGCGCGGCCCCCAATTGAACACGATGCGCTTGCCGTCATAGCCGGTGATCGTCGTGCGCCCCTTGCCTTCGACGACCGAGAACACGACGCCATCGGTCGAGCGGTACGGCACCGTCGCCATCGCTTTGGGCAGAAGCTGCATGAACGTGCCCATGGTCGGCATCGCGTAACCGCCATCGACCGGGTTGACGTAGCGCAGCTTCAGGCCGTGACAGGGATCCCATTCATTGGCCTGGCGCATCTGCTCCAGCGCCTCGCGCGTGCGCGCATAGGGATAGTTAAAGACGGGCGAGGTCGGCACCTTGCGCTCATAGCCCACGGGCATGAGGCCGGAACCGAAGCGCGCCAGCGAATCGCCCAGCGGTTTGCCGACTGGCTGCTTCTCGTCCGGATAGCCCTCGGCGAATGAGGCATCGAATAAAGCGACGATGGGAATGTCGAGTCCGTCCATCCACACCATCGGCTGGCTGCTGTCATTGCCATGATCGTGCCAGGTCCAGGACGGCGTGATGACGAAATCGCCCGGCTGCATCAGCGTCTTTTCGCCGTCGACGGCGGTGTAGGCGCCGGAGCCCTCGACGATGAAGCGCAGCGCCGATTGCGTATGCCGGTGCGCGGGCGCGACTTCGCCGGGCAGGATGAGCTGCAGTCCGGCATAGAGCGAGTTGGTGATGCGCGACTGGCCGCGCAGCCCCGGGTTCTCCAGCACCAGCACGCGCCGCTCCGCCTCCTTGGCGGTGATCAGCGATCCCGCTTCCATGATCAAGGGACGGATCTCGTCATAGCGCCAATGCGCGGGGAGCGCTGGTGAGCGTGGCTCCTTGACGATCAGCCCGCGCAGGACTTCCCACAGCGGCGCCAGATTGCGCGTGCCGATCTTGTCGTAATACGCCGTCCGCTCGGCCGACTGCTTGGGCTGGGCTTCCATTGCCAAATCCTCCCGCGTGTCCCTCATGGTTCGACAAGCTCACCATGAGGACCTTTTATAAAGACCTCATCCTACATCACCGAGCCTCATCCTGAGCTTGTCGAAGGATGAGGCCAGCGCCGTATTCTACACCTAAGCCGCCGCTTCCTTAAGGGCCGGCAGGGTCAACCCCAGCTTCGCCACCACGTCCTGGGCGCGCACCACATAATCGGCGCGCATGTCCTCGTTGGTGCGCTGCTTGATCCCCCACTTGCGGAAAATCTCGTTGTTCTTGGATTTGGGCGCCCCGAAGAACGCCGGCAAGGCCGGGAACAGATGATCGATCGACGCCTGCAGCCGCTTTTTGCCGGCCTGCGTCTCGATCAGCTCCTTGGTGAAATCGACGCCGAACTGCGCATGGAAGCGCTCCTCCGGCATCGTCATGCGCGCGAGGTTGCGCAGCGGATGGAACGTGCAATGCAGCAGGTCCTCGACCTGCAGGATCTCGGCGAGGTCCGCCAGCAGCTTCAGCGCCACGAAATCCTCCCAGGTCTTGAGCGGATGCTCGAAGATCGAGAGCGGTCGCTTTGCCGTCTTGCCCGGCACCATGCGCGAGGCCTCGACGCCGATTTCGCGCCCCAGCTCGAAGAAGCGGACATGGTGGCCGTACTCTTCCATCGCCACGCGGCAGGTCAGCCACTTCGCGTACGGTGTGGGCGCCAGCGCCACGGCCGGCTCGTCGAACACCTGCGCGCCATAGAGCTCATTGATCGCGTGGCTGATCACGATCTTCTCGATCGCTTGTCGGTACTCGTCGGGTTGGGCCTTGAGCTCTTCTGCAGTCTTGACCTGCAGCTTGGGCATTGCGGACATCAGCACGCTCCTTGACGTCAGACGAGGGGTTCGGAATTGAAAGATTCGAGATCGGTGGCGAGCTCGGTCCATTTGCCGGCGAAGTCGCGTTCGACCGCGGCGCCGAGCGTCTCGGGCGTCCAGTCTTGCGTGCCTGCCAGCTTGGCAACGGGTCGCGGCTGGGAGAACAGGAACACCTCGCGCCCGCGCACGCCCAGCAACTGGCCGCTGATCTTCTGGGCCTGCGGCGTGCACAGATACGAGACAACGCGCGCGACGTGTGCTGGCTGCACCTTCATGGCGCGCGCCTTGTACGTCGCCTGGCCCTCGTTCGCGGGCTTGATCGATTCGGTGACGCGCGTGGCGGCAAACGGCGCCACGGCATTGGCGGTGACGTTGGAGCGGCTCATGTCCAGCGCCGTCACGCGCGTGAGCCCGACGAGGCCGGATTTCGCGGCGCCATAAGCGGCCTGCCCGTAATTGCCGTAGAGCCCGGCGGTCGAGACGATATTGACGATGCGGCCCCAGCCATAGGGATTGCCGCCGCGCCCGCTCTTGGCGTTCTCGCGCAGCACGTTGCACGCGGCACTCGTGACAAAGGCGGCCGCCGTCAGATTGGTGCGGATGACCGCTTCCCAATTGCCCGGGTCGAGCTTGAAGACCAGCGCATCGCGCAAAATCGCTGCATTGTTGACGACGATGTCGAGACCGCCAAAACGCTTCACAGCCATCGCGACGGCCGCTTCCGCCGCTGACGGGCTGGCAATGCTCTCGGCGAATGGCACGGCATTGGCGCCGATCTGCGCTGCCGCCTTGGCGACGATCGTCGGATCGGCACCGCTGCCATCGATGCTGGTGCCGGGGTCCGCGATCACCACGCGCGCACCATGATTGCGCGAGGTCGAGCGCAATCGCAAAGCCGATACCCTGCGCACCGCCTGTCACCAACGCCACGCGTCCGTCCAGCAACCCGGTCATTCCCATTCCCTCGTCAATCGATCTTGGCCGCGATCGCGGCCTTATCGGCTTCGGTATAGAACGCGTCGGCATGGCAGTCCTGCCGGCGCAATCCCATCTCCATTAACGCCGTCATCGCCGTTTCGACCATCATCGGCGGACCGGCGAGATACGCCTTGGCGCCATCGAACGTTTCGAAATCCCCGCGCACCGCGTCGGCGAGAAATCCCGTGCGCCGCCCGCGTCGGTCCGTCCGCCTGCGACAGCACCGGAATGAAGTCGAGATTCGGATGCTTGGCGTGCAGTGCTCGAAAATAGTCTTCGAGATAGAGATCGCGCTCGGCGCGCACGCCGAAATAAAGCGTGATCTTCTGCTGCGCGCCTTGCGCCAGCGCCGTCTCGACGATCGACTTGATCGGTGCCAGGCCCGAGCCACCCGCCAGCGCCAGCACCGGCCCGGTGTGCGTCTCGCGCAGATGCGAGGAGCCGTAGGGCCCGATCACCTTGACGCGATCGCCGATTTTGAGCTCGTTTGCGACATGCGGCGTGACAGCGCCGCCCGGCAGCAGCCGGATATGGAATTCGAGGATGTCTTCATCGGGCCGGTTTGCCATCGAATAATCGCGCGCCGGCAGATCGGCGAATTGCACGCTGGCGTATTGCCCGGCGGCGAAGCTGTAGGGTCCGCCGCTTTCCAGGCTCAGCCGCACGATGCGGATATCGTGCGTCGCCTGGGCGAGCTCGGCCACGCGACAGATCATGTGCCGCAGCGGATGGACGACGGTTTCCTCGGGGTCGAGGAATTTGACCTCGCAGTCGGACCAGGGTACCGCGCGACAGGCCAGAATCAGTCCGCCCGCCTTTTCCGCCTCGCTGAGCGCGAACTCGGAAAACGGCGTCATTTCGACTTCGCCCGCCAGCAGCTCGGACTTGCAGGCGCCGCAATTGCCGGAGCGGCAGCCATGGGGATAGGGCAGATCCCGGGCCAGGGCGGCCTCCAGGATGGTCTGTCCCATCTCGACGTCGAGCGGCTGGTCGAATTGGCGGACCTTGACCGCAAATCCCATCTTCGCCCCTCGTGCGACTGGAACCATGTCAGAATATGGGGTAGATTGTTTATAAGTCAAATAGTTTGACTATCAAACAATTTGTCAGGTTGGAAATTGAGGGGGAGGGCGGAGCGTGAGCAAGAATCCCGACGAGTCCAGTGCCGCCGCGGCTTTGGCGGCCGACGGCGTCAATGACGGTCCGCTTGGCCATCTCGGCCAGCTGCTCGGCTACGTCCTGCGCAGCGCGCAGGTGCGCGTGTTCCAGGACTTCGCCGCCTCCCTCGACGATCTCGGCCTCACCCCCGGCCAGCTCGGCGCCCTTCTGCTGATCGAAGCCAACACCGGCCTCAGCCAGACCGAGCTGGGGGCGGCGCTGGGCATCGATCGCTCCTCCGTCGTGCCGCTGATCGACAAGCTGCAGGGCCGCGGCCTGGTGCGCCGCCTGGTCAAGGTCAGCGACCGCCGGGCCCATGCGCTGGAATTGGCGGAGGAGGGCGTGGCCCTGCTGCGCCGTCTGGCGCCGCGGTTGGAAGAGCACGAGCGTCGCATCGCCGTCGATCTCTCCGCCTCGGAGCGCAAGACGCTGATGGATCTCCTCGCGCGCGTCGCGCCGCGCGAGGAGTAGTTGCCGGGGCCGGGTCGCTCATGTTGATCGGCGACATCCTGCGAAATGCCGCCGCGAACGCGCCCGACAAGACAGCGCTGATCGGCGCCGCGCGCCAGCTCAGCTATCGCGATCTTGACGCGGCGGCCGACCGCGCCGCCGGCGCGATGGCCGCACTGGGTCTGGCCAAGGGTGCGCGCGCGGCGATCCTGGCGCCCAACATCCTCGAATATCCCATTGTCTATTTCGGGGCGGCGCGCGCCGGCGTGATCCTCGCCAATCTCTCGACGCGCGCGACCGCGTCCGATCTCGCCTACATGCTGCGCAAGACCGGCGTCGAAGTTTTGTTCTTCTGGCATGAGTACGCCCCGGGCGTGACGCAGGGCTGTCGCGACGTGCCGGGGTTGCGCCATCTCGTCGCGATCGGCGCCGACGCAGGACCGGGCGCGCTTTCCTTCGATGGGTTCATGGCGCTGGGCTCAGGCGCGCCGCCGCATGTGGCACTCAGTGAGACCGACCCGTTGTCGATGACCTTCACCGGCGGCACGACCGGCTTTCCCAAGGCGGTCCTCGCCACGCACAAGGCACGCTATGCGACGGTGAAAACCTGCATCGCCGAATTCGGTTTGAAGGACAGCGATGTCGTGATCCTCGCGACACCGCTGTTTCATGCCGCCGGACTCTATGTCTGGCTGCAGACGTCGATTGCGCTAGGCTGTACCTGCGTGCTGCAGCCAAGCTGGGACCCGCTTCTATTCATGGATTTGGTGGCGCGCCATCGCGCCACCGCCGTGTTGCTCGTGCCCTCGCAGCTCGCCCATCTCATCGACGATCCCGGTTTTTCCGCCGAACGCCTCGCAACGCTGCGCCATATCAACTACGCCGGCGCGCCGATGCCGCTGGCCCTGTACGACCGCCTCGCCGCCGCCTTGCCGCATGTCGGGTTCACGGAGAATTACGGCCAGTCGGAAACCGGCGGGCCCATCGCGGTGCGCCGGCCTTCGCATCCGCACGAGGTGCGCGGCAGCATCGGCCTGCCGGCGCACGGCGTCGAAACCAAAATTGTCGATATGGATGGCCGCGAAGTGGCGCCCGGCGTGGTGGGCGAGATCGTGACGCGCGGCGAACACCTGTTGTCATGCTACTGGGACGAGCCGGAGCAGACGGCAGCCCTGTTCAAGACCGGCGGCGGCTGGCTGTGGACCGGCGATCTCGGCCTGCGCGATGCCGCCGGCTTCATCACGCTCGTCGATCGCTCGAAGGACATGATCGTCTCGGGGGCCGAGAACATCTATCCGACCGAAATCGAGAACGCGCTCTACAAGCATCAAGACGTCGCGGAGTGTGCCGCTTTCGGCGTGCCCGACGAGCGCTGGGGCGAGGTACCGGCGGCGCATGTCGTCCTGCGGCAAGGGGCGCGCGTGACCGAAACCGAGCTGATCGACTTCGTCGGCACGCAGATCGCCCGCTACAAGCGCCCGCGCCTGCTGAAGCTGGTCGCAGCGCTGCCCAAGACAGCGGTGGGCAAGGTGCAGCGCGGCGTCATCCGCGCGGCTTATTGGGAGGGGCGTTCCAAACGGATTTAGGGGCGGTCCAGCCTAGACCCGTCACTGCCGGGCCCCCAGGCGCAGCCCCAGCGTGATCCGGCAATCCGATGCGGGGGATGGTGTCAGACCCCGCGGATCAAGTCCGCAGATGACGGATATTCATTTTATTATAGTCGCTTAGCGCATCAGGGGCAGCGCCTTGCGTCCGCTTCGTTAAGGCGATGGTCGGTGGTCACAGGCATGTGTATGGACCGCGACTGCGAATGACTTGCGGTGTAATTTCCCGTCCATTATGGTCCCCTGAAACTAAGAACCATTTTCACAGCTAAACCTGTTTGAAGGAGAACGCCCGTGCGTTTGAGGAATCTTGCCGCAGCGCTGGCCGCGACCCTGCTGGGCGCCGCCGCGATGCTTCCGGTGGTTGCGTTGGCCCAGGGCGAGGTGAACGTCTATTCCTCGCGCCATTACGACGCCGACAAGCAGCTGTTCTCCGGCTTCACCAAGACGACCGGCATCAAGGTCAATGTCATCGAGGCCGAGACGGGTCCTCTGCTGCAGCGCCTCAAAAGCGAAGACCGCAACAGCCCCGCCGACGTGCTGATCACCGTTGACATGGGCAATATCTGGCGCGCCCAGGAAGCCGGCGTGCTGCAGCCGGTCAAGTCGGTGGTTCTCGACGAAACCATTCCCGCCAATCTGCGCGATCCCGAGGGCACGTGGTACGGCATCTCCGTGCGCGCGCGCGTGTTCGCCTACAGCAAGGCGCGCGTGAAGCCGTCGGACCTCTCGACCTACGAGGATCTCGCCGATCCGAAATGGAAGGGCCGCATCCTCGTGCGCACCTCGACGCATGTCTACAACCAGTCGCTGACGGCCTCGCTGATCGCGGCCCACGGCGTCGAGAAGACGGAAGCCTGGGCGCGCGGCCTCGCCGCCAACCTGGCCCGCGCGCCCAAGGGCGGCGACACAGACCAGATCAAGGCGGTGGCCGCGGGCGAGGGCGACGTCGCCATCGTCAACAGCTACTACTATGCGCGCCTGCTCGCCTCCGACAAGCCGGAGGACAAGGCGCTGATCGAACAGGTCGGGATCTTCTTCCCCAACCAGAACGATCGCGGCACGCATATCAACATCACCGGCATCGGCGTGGCGAAATACGCGCCCAACAAGGCCAATGCCGTGAAGCTGCTCGAATACATGGTCGGCAAGGACGCGCAGGCGGTGTTCGCGGAAGGCAACAACGAGTTCCCGATCCGCACCGATGTCGCGCGCACCTCGGCGGTGATGAGCTTCGGAAACTTCAAGACCGACGCGCTCAACCTCGCCGCCCTGGGCCGCAACAACGCCGAGGCGGTCAAGCTCACCGACCGCGCCGGCTGGCGCTAAGCCCTTCGGGGGGAAGGGGCGCCGGGCGATCTCTCGATCGGCCGGCTAGTCTTCCAGGGAACGGCCCGGACGCATAGTCCGGGCCGTTTTCTTTTGGCGCGCTGCCTTGCATGGCTTCGCGTGCCTGATATCATCCGCGTCCATCGGACGGGCGCCCCGACCTCACGGGGCCCGGCGCCCCCCACCAAAAACACCGCACGCGCGACATGCCCCGCACCGGAGCGTGCGCCTGCCGGGGCCGTTGAATGCTGACTGCCGTCCTCGCCGCGATCGCCCTTTATCTTTTGGCTGGAATTGTCGGGGCGACACGGCTGGCCGTGCGCGCGACCTTCGTTTATCTCGCGAGCCTCGCCGCCGGCGCCACGATCCTCGCACACGCGCTCTATTTCCTGCTGATCGGCGACCATATCTCCACCGCCACCAGCTTTCCCCTGGGTCTGCCGTGGTTGTCGGCGAATCTGCGCATCGACGCGTTGTCGGCGTGGTTCCTGCTGGTCATAAATCTCGGCGCCTCGGCGGCATCGGTCTACGGCCTCGGCTACGGCCCGCATTGCGACGAGCCCGACCGCATCCTGCCGTTCTTCCCCGCCTATCTCGCGGCGATGAATCTCGTGCTGCTCGCCGACGACGCGTTCGTCTTCCTGCTGGCGTGGGAGGTGATGTCGCTGACCTCCTGGCTGCTCGTGCTGGCCAATCACCGCCAGCCCGGCAATGCCCGCGCGGCCTTCCTCTATCTGGTGATGGCCGTACTCGGCACGGCGTGCCTGCTGCTCGCCTTCGGCATCATGTCGGGCTTCGAGGGCGGCTATCGCTTCGCTGAGATCCGCGGCATCCGGCCGGACGGCTGGATGGGCGGCGTCGCCCTGGCGCTGGTCATCGTCGGCGCAGGATCGAAGGCTGGCCTCGTGCCGATGCATGCCTGGCTGCCGCTTGCCCATCCCGCAGCCCCCAGCCATGTCTCGGCGCTGATGAGCGCCGTGATGACCAAGGTCGCGATCTACGGGCTGGTGCGGGTCCTCTTCGATCTCGCCGGCCCGATCGGCTGGGGCTGGGGCGCCTTGCTGATGGGCCTGGGCGGGCTCTCGGCGGTGATGGGCATCCTCTATGCGCTGATGCAGCGCGATCTCAAGGTCTTACTCGCCTACTCGACGGTCGAGAATATCGGCGTGGTCGCAATCGGCCTCGGCCTCGCCCTCGTCTTTCGCGCCAACGGCCTGCTGCCGTTGGCGGCGCTCGCCCTCGCGGCCTCGCTCTTCCACATTCTCAACCACGCGCTGATGAAGAGTCTGCTGTTCTTCGTCGCCGGCGCCGTGCAGGTGGCGACGGCGACCACCGACATGGAACGGCTCGGCGGCCTCATCCATCGCCTGCCGCGCACGGCGATTCTCGCGCTCATCGGCGCGTTGGCGATTTCGGCGCTGCCGCCGTTCAACGGCTTCATCTCCGAATGGCTGACCTTCCAGGCGGTGCTCAATGCACCCAGCCTGCCGCAATGGGTCCTGAAATTCGGCGTGCCGGTGGCGGGCGTTTTGCTGGCGCTGTCGGCGGCGCTGGCCGCCGCGTGCTTCGTCGACGCCTTCGGCATCACCTTTCTCGGTCGCCCCCGCGGGCCTGAGGCGGCGGCGGCGCAGGAAGTCGACGCAACGATGGTCGGCGTGATGGCCTATCTCGCGGGCTTGTGCCTGTTGATCGGGCTTTTGCCGACCATCGTGCTGATCATGCTCAACCCGGCGGTCGAGCGGCTGCTGGGCGTTCCGTTCCCGACCATCGCCGACGGCGTGAGCGCCGACGAATTTCTCTATCTGGCGCCGCTCGGCCTCGGCCGCTCCTCCTATAGTGGGCTGATTGTGCTGACGGTCGTTGCCATCGTCACGGTCGCCGTGATTCTCGGCGTGCGCCGGCGCGCGGTGCGTCAGCCGCGCCGTGCGGCGGCGTGGGATTGCGGCTTTCCCGATCCCAATCCGGCGACGCAATACACCGCCTCGAGCTTCGCGCAGCCGCTGCGCCGCGTGTTCGGTACCCTCGTCTTCGGGGCGCGCGAGCATGTCGACATGCCCGAGCCCGGCCAGCTCCGGCCCGCGCAATTCACCCTGCGCCTTATCGATCCGGCCTGGCAGGTGTTCTACGCGCCGGTGCAAACCCTGGTCGCCACGCTCGCCGATCGCATGAACATCCTGCAATTCCTCACCATCCGCCGCTATCTCGTGTTCATGTTCTCGGCCCTCATCGTGCTGCTGCTCGCGGTGGCGATCGCCAAATGAGAAGCCTGCTGGTCGATATCTTGTTGCAGGTGATCCAGCTCGTGCTGGTGCTCGCATTGGCACCGGCGCTGACCGGGCTCGTGCGCAAGATGAAGTCGCGCCTGCTCAGCCGGCGCGGCGCTTCGATCCTTCAGCCCTATCGCGACCTCGCCAAGCTCCTGCGCAAGGAACTGGTGCTGGCGCACAACGCGTCGTGGCTCTATCGCGCTCGCGCCCTATCTCGGTTTCGCGCTGATCTGGCTGGCGGCGTCGCTGGTGCCGACCTTCACCACGCGCCTGCCGATGTCGCCGGCCGCCGACCTCATCGCCCTGGTGGCACTGCTGGGCAGTGCCCGATTCCTGCTCGCCCTCGCTGGCATGGATGTCGGCACCAGCTTCGGCGGTATCGGTTCCTCGCGCGAAATGATGATCGCCTCGCTGGCCGAGCCTGCGATGCTGATGGTGATCTTCACGGTGGCGCTGTTCATCCACTCGACCTCGATCCCCTCGATCGCGGAATTCGTGCTCGCCAATCCCGTTGGCATCCGCGTTTCCTTCGCCATGGCGCTGATCTCGTTGATCATGGTGGCGATTGCCGAGACCGGCCGCATTCCCGTCGACAATCCCGCCACGCATCTCGAGCTCACCATGGTGCACGAGGCGATGGTGCTCGAATATTCCGGCCGTCATCTGGCGCTGATCGAGGCGGGTGCGATGATGCGCCTGTTGTTCTACGTATCGATGATCGCTGGCGTTTTCGTGCCCTGGGGTCTCGCCCCCGCCGGCGCGCCGCTCGCGGCGATCCTTGTCGGCCTCGGTGCCTATATCGCCAAGCTCGTCGCCGGCGGCGTGCTGCTGGCGGTCTTCGAGATTTCCATCGCCAAGATGCGCGTCTTTCGCGTCAGCGAGTTTCTCGGCGGCGCCCTGCTGCTCGGCCTCTTGGGCACGATCTTCCTTTACGTATCGCAGAGCTTCTGATGCTGAACGGCCTCGCTTTCGACATTTCCCACACGCTCAGCGTCTGCGTGCTGCTGCTGAGCTTTGCGCTGCTCTATCAGCGCCGGTTGTCGGGCGTGCTGGAGGCCTTCGCGCTGCAGGCCGGGACGGTGGCGGCGGCGGCGGCCTGGCAGGGCTTCGTGCAGGATGCCCCGCATCTCTATGTGACGGCGCTGATCGCGTTGATCTTCAAAGCGATCATCATCCCGGTGGCGCTGCAGCGCATCGTCATGCGCCTGGGCATCCACCGCACCATCGAGACGGTGCTGGGCGTGAACCTGGCGATGCTGGCGGGTGTGGGCCTGGTGGCGCTGGCGATCCTGTTGGTGCTGCCGGTGACCGCAAGTTCAGGCGCGCTGACTCGCGAGAATCTCGCGCTTGCCCTCTCGATCGTGCTGATCGGCCTGTTGATGATGATCACGCGGCGCAACGCCGTCACCCAGGTGATCGGCTTCATGTCGCTGGAGAACGGCCTGACGCTGGCCGCCGTCGGCGTCAAGGGCATGCCGCTGGTGATCGAGATGAGCATCGCGTTCTCCGTCCTCGTCGCCTTCATCGTCTTCGGCATGTTCTTCTTCCGCATCCGCGAGCGCTTCGACACGCTCGACCTGCAGTTCCTGGAAAGCTTCCGCGGCGATCAGGGGGACCGCTCGTGAATTTCCTCACGATCACCCTGGCCGTTCCGCTGATCGCCGCCGCGATCCTCGCCGCCGTGCCGTGGTACGTCGCGGCCTCGCGGCTCAACGCGCTGGCGAGTTTTCTCACCTTCCTCGCCGCCCTCAACCTGCTGGTCGAGCGCCCCGAGCCCACGCTTCTGCTGTCGATCGACGATTTCAACGTCTATCTGGTCGTGCTGACCAGTTTCGTCGCGTTCACGACCAGCTGGTTTTCCGCGAGCTACATCTCGCACGAGGTCGAGATCGGCCGGCTGACCACCGCCAATCTGCGCTTCTATCACGCGATCTATCAGCTCCTGACCTTCGCCATGCTGCTGGCCCTGGTCGCCAACAATATCGGGCTGATGTGGGTGGCGGTCGAAGGCGCCACGCTCACCACCGTCGTCATGGTCTCCATCTATCGCACCCGCGAGGCGATCGAGGCGGCGTGGAAATATTTCATCCTGGCGTCCGTCGGCATTGCGCTCGCCCTGTTCGGGACGATCCTCGATCTATCTCGCCGCGCCAGCCGATCATCGGCGAGGGCGTCGAAGCGCTGGCCTGGACCGTGCTGCACGAGCGCGCCGCCGAATTCGACGCCAACATCTTGAACCTCGCCTTCGTCTTCCTGTTGGTGGGCTACGGCACCAAGGTCGGCCTGGCGCCGCTGCACGCCTGGCTGCCCGATGCGCATGCCGAGGGCCCGACGCCGATTTCGGCGGTGCTGTCGGGCCTGCTGCTCAATGTCGCGATCTACGCCGTGCTGCGCTTCAAGATGATCCTCGCGGGCAATGACGATGCGATCGCGCCCGGACCGCTGCTGCTGGCGATGGGCACGACTTCGCTGCTGCTGGCCGGCGTGATGCTCTACCGCCGCCGCGACATCAAGCGCTTCTTCGCCTATTCCTCGATCGAGCACATGGGTCTGATCGCCTTCACCTTCGGCATCGGCGGCCCGCTGGCGAATTTTGCTGGCCTGTTGCACATGGCGATGCACAGCCTGACCAAATCGGCGATCTTCTTCGCTGTCGGCCACATCGCCCAGGTCAAGGGCTCGCAGAAGCTCGCTGATCTCTCCGGCCTCACCACCAGCCATCCCTGGCTCGGTTGGGGCTTCGTGCTGGGCGTCGTCGCCATCGCCGGCCTGCCGCCGCTGGGCCTGTTCATGAGTGAGTTTCTGATCGTCACGTCCGCGATGGCGCGCCAGCCCTGGCTGGCCGTGCCGCTGGTGATTGGCCTGGGCCTCGGCTTCGGCGCGTTGCTCTTACGCCTCCAGCAGGTCGCGTTCGGCGAGCCCAAAGGCGCATCGGCGCCGATCACCGCGTCGCTCGTGCCGATGTATCTGCACCTTGCCCTCGTCCTCATCGCCGGTATCTGGTTGCCCGCACCGCTGGTGATGTGGTTCCAGTCTGTCGCCAAGCTGCTGGGGGGCTGAGATGGCGGAGCTCACAGACCTCTTCCGTCATGGTACGCTGGTCGCGCACCATCGCCCCTGGCCGCGCGTGCAGCTCGACGGCGTCGCCTGGCAGCATCTCGCCGACCGGCTCCCGGGTGAAGACTGGGAATTGCTGGCGCTGTGGGGCGAAGCCGCCGCGGTCCATGTGCTATTGCGCGATCCCGGCCTCGGCACGCTCGCGATCTTCTCACGCGCCTGCCCTGATGGCGGCTTTGCCAGCCTCGCGGCGTCGCGGCCCGCCGCCATCCGCATGGAGCGCGCGGTTCACGATCTCTGCGGCTTGATCCCGCAAGGGTTGGAGGATTCGCGCCATTGGCTCGATCATGGCCGCTGGGTGCAGAGCCAGCCGTTGGCGAAGGCACCCGTACCGCGCGCCCTCGACGCGCCCGCCGCGCGTGCGACCGACTATCCGTTCCTGCCGGTGGTGGGCGAGGGGGTGCACCAGATCCCGGTCGGTCCGGTCCATGCCGGCATCATCGAGCCCGGCCATTTCCGATTCCATGCCAATGGCGAAACCGTCGTGCGCCTGGAAGAGCGTCTCGGCTACGTCCACAAGGGCGTCGAAAAGCTGATGCAAGGCCGCAAGTTGCAAGAAGCGGCGAAGCTCGCCGGCCGCATCTCCGGCGATTCCACTGTCGCCTATGCCATCGCCTTTTCGCGTGCGGTCGAGTCCGCCCTCGATCTCCGCATTCCGCAGCGCGCCGATTTCCTGCGCGGCGTGATGGCCGAGCTCGAGCGCATCGCCAATCACCTCGGCGATTTCGGCGCGATCTGCAACGACGCTTCGTACGCGTTTCTGCAGGCCGAAGCGAGTGTGCTGCGCGAGGATGTGCTGCGCCTGTCGGCCAAGCTGTTCGGCCATCGCCTGATGATGGACCGCGTGCGCCCCGGCGGTGTCGGCGTCGATCTGACCGGAGCGGGCGGCGACGAGCTGCGGGCGCTCACGGCGGAGATTTCCCGCCGCCTCGACGATCTCGTGCGCGTCTACGACACCAAGCCCTCGCTGCTCGATCGCACCATCGGCACCGGTGCTGTCGGCGCGCATCTGGTGCAGCGTTTCGCCGCCGGCGGCTTCGTCGGCCGCGCCAGCGGGCGCGGTTTCGATGCCCGCATCAGCCCCGGCTATCATCCTTACGACGTGCTTGATTTCGAGGTGCCGGTGCTGCCGGAGGGCGACGTGCATGCGCGCGTCTGGATCCGCATCCGCGAGATCCGCCAGAGCCTGCACTTGATCGCCCAGCTCGTCCAGCGCATGCCGGGCGGACCGGCGGCCATCACGCTTCCCGACGCCGGCGGCGAGGGGCGCAGCCCTCGTGGAAGGTTTCCGCGGCGAGATCTTTGCTTCGGTCCGCCTTGCGCCCGACGGCAGCGTCGAGCGCTGCCATTTGCGCGACCCGTCCTGGCTGCAATGGCCGCTGCTCGAAGCGGCGGTCGAGGGCAACATCGTCGCCGACTTCCCACTCTGCAACAAGTCGTTCAACTGCTCGTATTCGGGGCACGACCTCTGATGTGGAAGACGATCGCCCGCTCCTTCTTTCTCGGGACGCGCACCGAAAAGGCGCCTGCACCTGCGGATGCGGCGGTCGCGGAACTTGCAACCGCCGTCGATCGCTCCGCTCGCCGCCGGCTCGGCCGTTCGCTCGCGATCCGCCATGTCGATGCCGGCTCGTGCAATGGCTGCGAGTTGGAAATCCACGCGCTCAACAATCCCTATTACGACCTCGAGCGCTTCGGCCTCAAATTCGTCGCCTCGCCGCGCCATGCCGACGTGCTGCTGGTCACCGGCCCGGTTACGCTCAACATGGCCGAAGCGCTGATCCGCACCTGGCGCGCCACGCCGGAGCCCAAATGGGTCGTGGCGGCCGGCGATTGCGCCTGCACCGGCGGCATGTTCATGGGCTCCTATGCTTGCCTCGGCCCGGTCGAGGCCGCCATCCCCGTCGATTTGCGCCTAAAAGGCTGCCCGCCCACGCCGCTGCAATTGTTGGAAGGTTTACGCGCATTACTCGACCGCGCCGCTGCAAGGCCGCGCTGACGAACGCGCATAGCCGCCTTCGCGCGCGGACCTGCTATTATTTCGATGAAATTGTGCTGACCCTCATGGTTCGACATGGCTCACCATGAGGGGACTCAATAAGAGGCCTCATCCTGAGTTTGTCGAAGGATGATGCGGGAGGAACGGACCTTGACCGCGATGCTGCCGCCACCCCGCTTGTTGATCGATGGCAATTGGCGTGACGCCGCCGGCGGGCAGGTGCTGCCGGTGCTCAACCCCAGCGATGGCGAGGAATTCACCCAGATCGCCCGCGGCCAGGCTGGCGATATCGATGCGGCGGTCAAGGCCGCGCACAAGGCGATGGACGGCGCCTGGGGCAAGATGACAGCCACCGAACGCGGCCGGTTGCTCACCAAGCTTGGCCTCGCCGTGCAGGATCATCACGCCGAGCTGGCGAAGCTCGAGGCGATGGACACCGGCAAGCCGATGAAGCAGGCGAAGGCGGACATCACCGCGCTCGCGCGCTACTTCGAATATTACGGCGGCTGCGCCGACAAGATTCATGGCGAGACCATCCCCTATCTCGATGGCTACACCGTCATGACGATGTACGAGCCGCACGGCGTCACCGGGCACATCATTCCCTGGAATTATCCCGCACAGATTCTCGGCCGCTCGCTCGGCGGGGCACTCACCATGGGCAACGCCGCCGTCGTGAAACCGGCGGAGGATGCCTGCCTCACCGTGCTGCGCGTCGGCGAGCTGGCGCTTGAAGTCGGGTTTCCACCTGGCGCGATCAACATCGTGACGGGCCTGGGCGAAGAAGCGGGGGCCGCACTCTCCGGTCATCCCGGCATCGATCACATCTCTTTCACCGGTTCGCCCGATACCGGGGCACTCGTGCAAGCCGCGGCCGCACGCAACAATCGCCAGGTGACGATGGAGCTCGGCGGAAAATCGCCACAGCTCGTCTTTGCCGATGCCGATATCGACGCGGCCTTGCCCTTCATCACCAACGCCATCATCCAGAATGCCGGCCAGACCTGCTCTGCCGGCAGCCGCTTGCTGGTGGAAGCGAAAGTCTATGACGACGTGTTGGGCCGTGTGGCACAGCGCTTCGAAGCCCTGCGCGTCGGCTCCTCCGACATGGATCTCGATTGCGGGCCGCTCATCAACAAGGGCCAGAAGACGCGCGTCGAAGGCTTCCTCGGCCGCGCCGCGAAGGATGGGCTGAAGCCGCGCGCCCAAGGTAAGATCGCGCCCAACACGCCGCCCGGCGGCTACTACGTGGCGCCGACACTGGTCGCGGACGTGCCGCCCAAGCACGAGCTCGCCCAGCAGGAGGTGTTCGGCCCCGTGCTCGCCGCCACACCATTCAAGGACGAAGCCGAGGCGCTCGCCATCGCCAACGGCACTGAGTTCGGCCTCGTCACCGGCGTATGGACGCGCGACGGCGGACGCCAGCTGCGTCTTGCCAGAGCGATCAAGTCGGGCCAGGTCTTCATCAACAATTACGGTGCGGGCGGCGGCGTGGAGCTGCCCTTCGGCGGCTACAAGCGCTCGGGCTTCGGGCGCGAGAAGGGCTTCGAGGCGCTCTACAGTTTTTCAACTCTTAAAACAGTTGCCGTGCGTCACGGCTGATTCATCAAGCAAGGAGAAACGCGCATCATGCGATTGAAAGACAAGGTGGCGATCGTCACCGGCGGCGGTTCGGGGTTCGGCGAAGGCATTGCGCGGCGCTTTGCGCAAGAAGGCGCGAAGGTGGTCGTCAATGACATCAACGCCGAAGGCGGCCAGCGCGTCGCCGATGTCATCACCCAGCAGGGCGGTGCGGCGATCTTCACCAAGGCCGATGTCACCAAGCACGCCGATGTGCGCGCCCTGGTCGGCTCGGCGATCGCCAAATGGGGCCGCCTCGACATCATGGTCAACAACGCCGGCGCCACGCATCGCAACCAGCCCATGCTCGACGTGCCGGAGGATGTCTATGACAAGATCTTCGCCGTCAATGTCAAGTCGGTCTACTACGCCGCGCACGAGGTGGTGCCCGTGTTCCGTCGCCAGGGCGGCGGCGTCATCATCAACACGGCGTCGACCGCGGGTCTGCGGCCGCGCCCCGGCCTCACCTGGTACAACGCCAGCAAGGGCGCGGTCATCACCATGACCAAGTCGATGGCCGTGGAACTCGCCCCCGATAAAATCCGCGTGAACGCGCTGTGCCCGGTGGCGGGCGAGACGGCGATGCTCGCCGATTTCATGGGCGGCGACACACCCGAGAACCGCGCGCGCTTCCGCGCCTCGATCCCGATCGGCCGGCTCTCGACGCCCGAGGATATCGCCAACGCCGCCCTGTACTTGGCCTCGGACGAGGCCTCGCTCATCACCGGTGTTGCCTTCGAGATCGACGGCGGCCGCTGCATCTGATCAACTCCTGCCCACTCTTCCGACGTTCTGCCGCGTTTGACGGCAGAACGTCGCGCCGTTTCGCGTTTTAAGCGCGTCTTCGCCGCATCGCCGCTGGCACAGAGCTTGCCTTCTCTTGGAGCTGTCTTCCCGGGTCTGGGGCGGGAGAGACGGATCTCAAGTGGAGGGAGAGCGTGATGAAGCGGCGCAATTTCATGACCGCGGCGGTGGCCGGCGCGGCGGGCACCTTGGCGGCCCCGGCGATCGTCAAGGCGCAGACGACCTTCAGCTGGAAGATGACCAGCGCCTACGCGCCCAACTCCCCCTTTTATGTGGTGGGCCCGGGCAGCGCCACCGACCTCGCCAAGCGCATCGAGGCGATGTCGGGCGGGCGCATCAAGATCCAGGTCTTCGGCGCGGGCGAGCTGATCCCCGCGCTGGAAGGTTTCGACGCCGTCTCCGCCGGCACCGTCGAGATGAACCACGCCAACGCCTATTTCTGGACCGGCAAGAGCTTCGCCGCGCAGTACTTCACCGCCGTGCCCTTCGGCCTCAATTTCCAGGGCATCAATGGCTGGCTCTACGAGGGCGGCGGCATGGCGCTCTATCGCGAGGTCTATGACCGCTTCAATCTCGTGCCGTTCCCCTGCGGCAACACCGGCGTGCAGATGACCGGCTGGTTCAAGAAGCCGGTGGAGAAGGTGGAGGATTTCAAGGGCCTCAAGATGCGCATCCCGGGCCTCGCCGGCCGCGTCTATCAGGCGCTTGGCGTCGATGTGCGCCTGCTTCCCGGCGGTGAGATCTTCCCGGCCCTCGAGCGCGGCGTGATCGACGCCGCGGAATTCGTCGGGCCCTATCAGGACCAGCGCCTCGGCCTGCATCGCGCGGCGAAGTACTACTACACCACCGGCTGGCATGAATTGGCGACGGTGAGCGAGCTGATCGTCAACAAGGCCGCCTGGGCAAAGCTGCCGCCCGATCTCCAGGCGATCGTCGAGAACGCCTGCGCCGCCTGCAACGTCATCAGCGAAGCCTGGTGCCAGGCGACGAATGCGGCGGCGATGGAGGATTTGATCAAGAACCATGGCGTCATCGCCCAGCCGCTGCCCGACCCGATCGTCAAGAAGCTGCGCGAAGTCACGGACGAGATCCTGGCCGACGCCGTGAAAAAGGACGCGCTAACCAAGAAGGTCCACGACTTCTACATGGCCTACAAGGCCAAGTTCGATGCGTGGTCCGGCTACAGCGAGGCCGTGTACCACAGCAAGATCCGCATCTCGACCTGAGTTCCCCTTTGGCTGAGTCCCGTCAAATATCCGGCGCCGGCGCGCTCGGGCGCTGGGCGTTGCGCATCGATACCTTGACCGATGTCGTCGGTCGCATCGCTGCCTGGGCGACCTTCGTGCTGGTCGTCGTCATGGCCGCCAACGTGCTCCTGCGCTACGCCTTTTCGACCGGCTCGGTCTGGGCGCAAGAGCTCGAATGGCATCTGATGGCACCGATCTGCCTGTTCGGCATGTCCTACGCGCTGCGCCATGGCGAGCACGTGAAGGTCGACGTGCTCTACGGCGGCTTTCGCCCGCGCACCAAGCATGCCGTCGACCTGATTGTTGCACTCCTCGCCATCGTCGTCTCCGGCCTGATCATCTGGCTGTCCTGGCGCTATGTTGGCCAGTCCTGGGCGATCAACGAGGCGTCCGCCAATCCCGGCGGCATCCCCCATCGTTATGTCTTAAAGGCGCTGATCCCCATTGGCTTTGCGCTGTTCGCAATTCAAAGCGTGGCGGAAGCGATTTATAGCTTCGCGGCCTGGCGTCAGGCGCGTTGATGCCGCTCAACGAGATTCTCGCGATCGTGATGCTGGTCAGCTTCTTCGTGCTGCTGATGGCCGGCATTCCCGTAGCCTTGACGCTTGCTGTGTCGGGCTTCGTGTTCGGCTATCTCGGCTTTGGGACGCTGCTCTTCAATCTGCTGCCCAACCGCATCTTCGGTGCCGTCACCAACTACACGCTGATCGCTATTCCGCTCTTCGTTTTCATGGGCGTGATGCTGGAAAAATCGCGCCTGGCGGAGGAGCTGATGGAGGTGGTCGGCCTGCTCGCCGGCAAGCTGCGCGGCGGGCTCGGCCTCGGCATCATTCTGGTTGGCGTGCTGATGGGGGCGACGACCGGCATCGTCGGCGCGACCGTCGTGACGCTGGGCCTGCTGACGCTGCCGACCTTGTTGCGCCGTGGCTATGACAAGGGCCTCGCCTGCGGCACGATCTGCGCGTCGGGCACGCTGGGTCAGATTATCCCGCCCAGCCTCATCTTGATTCTTCTTGCCGACATCATGGGCGAATCCGTTGGCACGCTGTTCGCCGCGGCGGTGTTCCCGGGATTGATGCTGGCCGCGATCTATTGCCTCTACATCCTCGGCCTCGGCGTCGTGGCGCCACGCATGGTGCCGGCGGTGCCGGCGGAAGAGCGCGCGCTCGTCTCCTGGCAAAGCCTGAGCGGTAAGGTCATGCGCGTCGTGCTGCCGCCGCTGGGTTTGGTCGGCGCCGTGCTGGGCTCGATCATCGGTGGTATTGCCGCTCCGACGGAGGCGGCGTCGATGGGCGCGATCGGCGCCATGGTCGTCACGGCGCTCGGCCGGCGTTTTACCTGGAAGGTGCTGAAGGAAACGGTGCAGACCACCACCAAGATCACCGCGATGATGATGTTCATCCTGATCTGCGCCCAGGTCTTCGCGCTCGCCTTTCGTGGCCTGCAGGGCGAGAAGCTCATCCAGGATTTCTTCGCCTTCCTGCCCGGCGGCGTGACAGCGGATATCTGGTTCGTGATGTTGCTAATCTTCATCCTCGGCTTCTTCATCGAGTGGATTGAGATCTCCTACATCGTGGTGCCGCTCTTCCTGCCGGTGTTCATTGCTGAGAATGTGAACCTGGTCTGGCTCGCGACCATGATCTGCGTGAACCTGCAGACCTCGTTTCTGACACCGCCCTTCGGCTGGGCGCTGTTTTTCCTGCGCGGCGTGGCACCGCCAGAGGTGAAGACGCGCGACATCTACACCGGCATCATTCCTTTCGTGCTGATGCAGGTCTTGGCGTTATGGTTGGTGTTCATGGTGCCCGCCCTCGCCACCTGGCTGCCCAAGGCGATCGGCTGGTAGAAGCGGCATCGGAGCGGCTAAGCTCCGTCCCAAACTGCGAGAGGGACGCCGCCCGCATGAAGATCAAGGCCGCCATCCTCAACGCCATGGGCGCCAAGCCGCCCTATGCGACCTCAAAGCCGCTCTCGGTGGAGGAGATCGAGCTCGACCCGCCGGGTCCCGGCGAAGTTCTGGTCAAGATCGCCGCCGCAGGTCTCTGCCACTCCGACCTCTCCGTCATTAACGGCGATCGCCCGCGCCCGACGCCGATGGTGCTGGGCCACGAGGCCGCCGGCATTGTCGAGGAACTCGGCGCGGGCGTCGACGATCTCAAGACGGGCGACCATGTCGTCATGGTCTTCGTGCCGAGCTGCGGCCACTGCTTGCCGTGCTCGGAAGGCCGCCCGGCCTTGTGCGAACCCGGGGCCGCGACCAACACCGCCGGCGCACTTCTCTCCGGTCAGCGCCGCCTGCATCGCGGCGCAACACCCGTGTATCACCACATGGGCGTCTCCGCCTTCGCGCAATACGCGACCATGTCGCGCCGCTCGCTGATCAAGATCGATCCGGAGTTACCGTTGGCCGAAGCCGCCTTGTTCGGTTGCGCCGTGCTGACTGGCGTCGGCGCGGTCATCAACACCGCGAAGGTACAGCCCGGCCAGACTGTCGCCGTGCTCGGCCTCGGCGGCGTCGGCCTCAACGCGTTGCTCGCGGCGGTGCTGGTGGGTGCCCGCCAGATCGTCGCCATCGATTTGGCCGACGACAAGCTCAAGCTCGCGCGCCAGCTCGGCGCGACGGACGCGGTCAACGCCGGCAACGCCGACTGCGCCGAACAGGTGCGCGCCGCCACATCCGGCGGCGTCGATTTCGCGCTCGAGATGGCGGGCTCGGTCAAGGCGATGGAGCTCGCCTACAAGATCACGCGCCGCGGCGGCACCACCGTGACCGCCGGCCTGCCGCCGCCGACCCACACCATCGCCGTGCCGCATGTGAACCTGGTCGCGGAAGAGCGCACGGTGAAGGGCAGCTATATCGGCTCCTGCGTGCCGCTGCGCGACGTACCGCGCTACATCGCCCTCTACCGCCAGGGCCGCCTCCCCGTCGACCGCCTGATGAGCGACAAGATCAAACTCGACGACATCAACCTCGGCTTCGACCGCCTCGCGGCCGGGCAGGTCGTGCGCCAGGTGGTGGTGTTCTGAGCATGCCGCGACGTGCCCTGAGCCTTGCATTCAGTTCCCTGATGGCGGCGAGTGTCGCGTTTGCGGATGCCTGGGAAACCGGTCCCCTCGACAACGACGCTGCACTGAATTTTCTCAGCCAGGCGAGTTGCGCCGAGAGCGTGGCACCGCTGCGCGAAATCTTCATGCTGGTGCTCGCCGATGCCAAAGCCGTTCCCGACGATACGACGGCCAGCCGGGCCATTGCGGCGGCGGAGCTGGTCGCTGCGTTGATCGGCGCCAGCGCGCCGGAGCTGCCGGAAACGGCGCAGGTCTGGGCCAAGCGCTACGCCGTCTCCGCCGATGCCGCCCTGGTGCGGCTCGCCATCAGCGCCGTGAACCGGATTGCCGCCAATTCCGAGACCCGCGCCCTCTGGCAACGCAATGGCGACAAGGATCTCGGCGCTTGGCTCGCAGGGCTTACCGAGCTGCGCGAACGGCTGGCGGGCGCGATGCCCATCCGCTGAGGCCGCCAAACAAAAACCCCGGAGGGCGGGACCCTCCGGGGTTCGTTGTCTCAGTCTTTGCAGGCGGTGCTTAGTCGCGCCGCACGCCGATCAGCTGCATCAACATGACGAACAGGTTGATGAAGTCGAGGTAGAGCGACAGGGCGCCCATCAGCGCCTTCTTGCCGGCGATCTCGCTGGAGTTGCTCGCGAGGTAGATCTCCTTGATCTTCTGCGTGTCATAGGCGGTGAGGCCCACGAACACCAGCACGCCGATCACCGAGATGGCGAACTGCAGCGCGGAGCTGGCGACGAAGATGTTCACGACGCTGGCCAGCACGATGCCGATCAGCCCCATGAACAGGAACGATCCGAAGCGCGACAGGTCGCTCTTCGTCGTGTAGCCGTAGAGGCTCATCGCCGCGAATGTGCCGGCGGTGATGAAGAACACGCGCGCCACACTGGCGCCCGTGAACACCATCAGGATCGAGGCAAGCGACAAGCCCATGACGGCCGCGTATGCCCAGAACACCGCCTGTGCGGTTCCGAACGACATCTTCTCGATGCCGAAGCTCAGCACCAGCACGAAGGCGAGCGGTGCCAGCATCGCCACCCACATGAGCGGCGTGCCGAAGACCACCTGCGCGATCGACGGCGTGTTGGCGACGAAATAGGCCACGATGCCCGTCAGCGCGAGCCCTGAGGCCATGTAATTGTAAACACGCAGCATATGCGCGCGCAGGCCGACGTCGATCGCCTCCTGTGCGGATGTGCGGGTTACAAAACGGTCTTGCATCTCCATCTGCGTTGGCTCCCCTTGAGGGTATCGGTTTAACGCTGTCGATAATATGGTCTTGAGCATGACAGAATCAATACCTCACCCGAAGGGTCAGGTAAAAAAAGCCATTGATTTCATTAAATTTTTGTAGGTATTTCCCGAATTCACGGGTGCCGCAGCAGGGGGGCTGCTTTCTGCCCCAGCGCCCGCCAGGTGCCGGTCAGGCCGAGGGCGATGACGATCAGCGTGGCGCCGGCCGCGGTCGCCAGGATGACGCCCGGCAGGAAGACGAACTCGATCCGCATGTAGAAATTCAGCAGCAGATAGCCTGCCAGCGAGCCCACCGCGCTGGCGACCAAGGCTGCGGCGGCGCCCACTAGACCGAATTCGACCAGGAAAGCAGCGACGACGTCGCGTCGCCGCGCCCCCAACACCTTCAACACGACCGCGTCATAAATCCGTCGCCGTTGCGAGGCGAACACGGCACCGGCCAGCACCAGCGTGCCGGCCAGCAACGTTACCGCGGCGGTAACCCGGGCGGCGGCGGCGATATCGCCGAGCATCTTGTCGATCGTCGCCAGCGCCGATTTGATGCGGATGGTGGAGACGTTGGCGAAGCGGTCGGTGACCGCGCGCTCAATTTCGTCTTCGGCATCGGCCGCCACCTGCGCGGTGGCGATGAAGGTTTGCGGTGCGGATTCCAGCGTGCCGGGCGCAAAGACCAGGGTGAAATTGATGCCCAGCGTCGTCCAGTCGATGGCGCGCAGATTGGCGATGGTCGCGTCGATATCGCGCCCCAGCACGTTGAGAGTGATCGTGTCGCCGACACCCAGCCCCATGCCGCGCGCGATCTGCGCATCGAAGGAGACCAGCGGCGGGCCCTTGTAATCGCGCGGCCACCATTGCCCGGCGATGACGCGCGAGCCCGGCGGCGGATCGGGCGAATAGGTGAGGCCGCGATCGCTGCCGACCGCCCATTGCGCGTCGGGCGTGATCGGCACCTGGTCGACCGGCACGCCGCCCAGCTTGACGATGCGCCCACGCAAGGCCGGCACTTCGCGGATCTCGCCAACCTTCGGGTTGGCGCGCAGCAGCGCGTTGAAATCGGCGATCTGGTCCGGCTGGATATCGATGAAGAAGAACGACGGCGCGACATCGGGCAATTGCTCGCGCAGCTGCCGCGACAAGCTGCCCTGCACCTCGGCGATCAGCACCAGCACGGTCAGGCCCAGCCCGAGCGACATGACCACCGACGCGGTCGGGCTGCCCGGCCGATGCATGTTGGCAAGCCCCAGCCGCAGCTCCGGCCGTCGCACATGGCTCGACCAGCGCGCGAGACGCTGAATGCCCAAGGCCGCCGCCTGGAACAGCGCGAAGGTGAACGCGGAGCCGCCGACGAACGCCCAGGCCAGTGGCCGGTCGATGGCGGTGGCCACCGCCAGTCCTGCGAGGGTCGCAAAAGAAAGGGCGGTCAGCGCCACGTAGGTCAGGCGCGGCCAGCGCCGTATCGGCGCCACCAAGTCGCGAAACAGCCCGGCCGGTGAAATTTCGCGCGCGCGCGCGATCGGCCACAGGGAGAAGGCCAGCGCTGTCAGCAACCCGTAGGCCGCGGCCAGCAGCAGCGGCGCGGGATAGATGCCGAATTGCGCGGCGACCGGGAGCCGTCCCGCCAGCAACGGCGCCGCCAGCGCCGGCGCGCACGCACCTATGACCAGCCCCAGCAGCGTCGCCAGAACCGCCAGCGCCATGATCTGCAGCAGGTAGACCTGCACGATCAATGCGCCGGAGGCGCCCAGACATTTGAGTGTCGCGATGGTGGTGCGCTTGCCCTCGAGATAGCTGCGCACGGCGTTGGCGACGCCCACACCGCCGACCAGCAGCGCCGTCAGCCCGACCAGCGTCAGATAGAGCGCGATGCGGTCGATCCAGCGCTGCACGCCCGGTGCGGCCTCGTTCACGCCGCGGATGCGCCAACCGGCGTTGGCGAAACGCTGCTTCAGATCGGCGATCCACGCGGCCGCATCGGTGCCTGGATTCAACATCAGCCGGTACTGATAACGCACCAGGCTGCCCGGCTGGACCAGTCCGGTCTCGGCCAACGCTGGCAGGGCCACCATCACGCGCGGTCCCAGCGTGAACACGTTGGCGCTGCGATCGGGCTCGTTGCCGATGACGGCGCGGATGGCGAAGCTCGCATCGCCCACGTTGATCTTGTCGCCGACTTTCACACCGAGGCGGTTGAGCGTCGCGCGTTCGACAATCGCGCCCCAGGCGCCATCGCGCTGTATCAGCGCGTCGCGGAAATTTTCGTTGTTACCGTCGAGACCGATCGTGCCCAGCAGCGGATATGCGTCGTCGACGGCCTTGAGCTCGATCAGCGTGCGCTGGCTTGGCGTGCGCGCCATCGCGCGCATTTCCGCGACCATGGACAGCCGGCCGCTGTCGCGCAGATGGCGCAGCTGCGCCGCCGTGGCTTCACGGTGTGTGAAGGACAGCTCGACGTCGCCGCCCAGCAGCACGCGCGCATCGGCGACCAGTGCGGTGGTGACGCCGGTGGCAAGCGAGCCCACGGCGGCGATCGTCGCGACGCCGAGCATGAGGCACGCGACGAACACGCGAAAACCCTTGAGCCCGCCGCGCAGCTCGCGCCGCGCCAGCCGCAGGGCAAGACGGAAATTCCCAACCATGGCTACTGTGCCGCGCGCAGCTTGGGCGGCTCGGCATGCAAGCGCCCGTCATGCATGCGCGCCACCCGGTCGCAGCGCGCCGCCAGCTCGCTATCATGCGTGATCAGCAGCAGCGTCGAATTGCAACGCGCGCGCAGTGTGAACAGAAGGTCGATGATCGCGGCGCCCGAGGCGGCATCGAGATTGCCGGTCGGCTCGTCGGCCAGGATGACGGCGGGCTCCGTCGCCACCGCGCGCGCCAGCGCCACGCGCTGCTGCTCGCCGCCCGATAATTGCCCCGGGTAATGACTCAGGCGGTGTCCGAGGCCGACCGATTCGAGTGCTGCACGCGCGCGATCGAACGCGTCGCGCCGGCCCGCGAACTCCAGCGGAATCGCGACGTTCTCGATCGCCGTCATCGCCGGGATGAGATGGAAGGACTGGAAAACGATGCCGACGGATTCGCGCCGGAACAGCGCCAGCGCGTCCTCGTCCATCGCCGCGAGATCGTGGCCCGCGACGCGCACCGCGCCGCCGCTCGGCTTCTCGAGACCGGCGACGATCATCATCATCGTCGATTTGCCCGAGCCCGACGGCCCCACCACCGCCACGCTTTCGCCGCGATGAACCGCTAGGTCGACGCCGCGCAGGATGTTGACCGCCCCGGCGGCACTCGCCAAGGTCAGGTGGACATCGGCCAGTTCGATGATGGGCGCCGCGGACAAGGGAAGGGTCATGCCGTCAAAGATTAAAAAAGGGAGAGATTGCCCGCCTCGAGCCCTGGCTCAAGCAAAGCGCGCGCCACCTCGGGCATATGGGCGACGGGCATTGTTTGTCAATGCAGTGGCAACCGCAATGGGCCTCGCCATGATCTCGCCCGCGCGCGCCGCGGCACCGCAAACGCTGCTGGTGCTGGGCGACAGCCTGACGGCCGGCTACGGCCTGCCCAAGCACCAGGCGTTCCCGGCGCGCCTGCAGGAGGCGCTGCGCGCTCGCGGTCTGGACGTGACTGTGATCGATGGCGGCGTCTCCGGCGACACGAGTGCCGGCGGCCTCGCGCGTCTGGATTGGGTTCTGGGCTCGGCCAATCCCGATGCGGTGATCGTCGAGCTCGGCGCCAATGACGGCCTGCGCGGGCTCGACCCCAAGGCGATGGCCGACAATCTCGATCGCATTCTGGCCAAGCTGACGCAGCGCAAGGCGCGCATTCTGCTGGCCGGCATGCGCGCGCCGCCGAATCTTGGGCGCGACTATGCGGGCGAGTATGAATCGATTTTTCCGCGCCTGGCTGCGAAATACAAAACGGCCTTGTATCCATTTTTCCTGGATGGCGTGGCAGCGCAGCCCGCTCTCAACCAGGCCGACGGCATTCACCCCAACGCCGACGGCGTGGCGGTGATCGTCGCGCGCATCCTGCCCCATGTCGAGAAGCTGCTCGCCGCCGGCTGACGGCGCGGGCCCTTTCACCCACGAAAAACGGCGGCCCGGTGCACACCGGACCGCCGTCATATCGTGCACCTTCTCTCGCGAGACCGGCTTAGTAGCGCGGGCCGCGATCGCGGTCGCGGAAACCGCCGCCGCCACCGCCGCCGGGGCCACCCGGGCCGCGCGGACCGCGGCCAAAGCCGCCGCCGCCGCCGGGACCACCACCGCCGCCCGGAGCGCGATCGCGCGCTTCGTTAACGGTCAGCGGGCGCCCATCGATCGCCTTGCCATTGAGGTCGGAGATTGCCTTGTCGGCAGCCTCCGCCGTCGCGAATTCGACAAATCCGAAATCCGCGCGACCGGTTGGTGACGCGATCCATCACCACCTGAGCCTGGGTCACTTGGCCATGAACGCCGAAGAGATCTTCGAAATTCGCCGAAGTGTACGAGAACGGCAGATTGCCGACATAGAGTCTCTTAGCCATCAAACATCCTTTCCAAGAGCAAATGCCGTCCCTATAGACGGCATCTAAACGTCCGGAGGGAACTGCCGGAAACGGCCGCAAACCCAACGGATAACGCCTCGCGCCCGGGACGGGGGCGAGGTTGACGAAGTGTCCGATCGAATTGTTGCGAAGTCACCCGACCCATCCAACCCGCGAGGCACCGACGTGAAACATGTCGACACCGGACTGCCAGCCCACGATCCGGTAGGGCCCGCGATTACCGACCGAGAAGAAAATTTGTGATAACGCCGCCTCATTTTTAGAAACGCGTGTTATCCAAACCCGCTTAAACCGTCAGATCAAAATACACTCGAACCGGCGGCTTCTTCGGCTTTTCGTATATAGTGTCCGCCTTCCGGGTTGCCAAGGCGAAACGCCATGGCTGATATGACAAAAAATTGAGGGCGAATGACACGATCGTAAATGGCTAGGATACGATGCCTGAATCACGGACGATGATGACACGATAAGGCGCATGACAACGCTGGCGCATACCAAATATGGCTTTGCTGTTGCGCACGCCGCGGTGCCGGCGGACGAAGCGTCCGAGTGGGGAAAATTGGCGATGGATTGCGTCGGTCGCCTCGGGCCGGTGCTCGCCGATGCGACTCTTGGTTTTATTTACATCACTGACCCGTTGGCCGATGAATTGCCGCGCATTGTCGCGTTCCTGCGTCAGACCACCGGCATCCGCGATTGGGTCGGCAGCGTCGGCATCGGTATCGCGGCGGGTGATCGCGAATACTTCGGCGTGGCGGCTCTTGCGGTGATGGTCGCATCGCTGCCGGCAACGTCGTATCGCATGTTGCCGCTCGTCGGCGCGCCAACGGAATCGCTCGCAGAGTTGACCACGTGGGCCGAACAGGCCGGGCCGACGGTCGGATTGGTCCATGGTGATCCCGGCAACGCGCAATTGCCCGCGATCATTAACCATGTCGCGGCGCGCAGCACCGGTTTTCTCGTCGGCGGACTTTCATCCTCGCGCGGTCCTACCAGCCAAGTTGCCGGCCAAGTGGTGCGTGGCGGCTTGTCGGGCGTGATGCTCTCCGCCGACATCGGCGTTGCCACCGGGTTGAGCCAGGGCTGCACACCGATCGGCCCGCTGCGGCGCATCTCCGCCGCGCGCGACAACGTCGTGCTGGAGATCGACGACCGTCCGGCCCTCGATGTCTTCAAGGAAGATATCGGCGACATCCTGGCGCGCCGGCTCGAGCGCGTGGCGGGTTATATCCACGTGGCGCTGCCGGTCGCGGCCTCCGACACCGGCGATTATCTCGTGCGCAATCTGATCGGCATCGACGTCGAACGCGGCTGGCTCGCGGTGGGCGAGCGCGTGGCCACCGGCAATTCGCTTATCTTCGTGCGTCGCGATCGCGATGCCGCGGAGCAGGATCTCGTGCGCATGCTGGGCTCGCTCAAGCGGCGCATCGCCATGCCGCCGCGCGGCGGCATCTACTTCTCCTGCATCGCTCGCGGACCCAGCCTGTTCGGCCCGCATTCAGAAGAGCTCGCCATCCTGCGCCGCGAGCTCGGCGACTTTCCGCTCGTCGGCATGTTCTGCAACGGCGAGATTTCCAACAACCGGCTTTACGGCTACACAGGGGTCCTCGCGCTGTTCCTCTAAAGCAAGCCGGTTCTCACGGCGCTCCTCTCCCAGAAAATCAGGACATTCGCATGCAGTATCGTCGTCTCGGGGCGACCGACCTCGATGTCAGCCTCATTTGCCTCGGCACCATGACGTGGGGCGAACAGAACACGGAGGCCGAGGGGCACGCGCAGCTCGATCGTGCTATCGATCTTGGCATCAACTTCATCGACGCGGCCGAAGTCTATCCCGTGCCGCCCAAGCCCGAGACGTTCGGCCGCACCGAGGCGATCATCGGCACTTGGCTCAAGAAGAAGCCCTCGGTGCGCGACAAGGTGATCATCGCCACCAAGGTCACGGGTGCCTCCAACTCGGCGCCGCATGTGCGCGACGGCAAGGGCTCGCTCGACGGCAAGACGATGCAGGCGGCCCTCGACGCCTCGCTCAAGCGATTGCAGACGGATTACATCGACCTCTACCAGACTCATTCGCCCGACCGCTCGACCAACTGCTTCGGCAAGCTCGGCTACGTGCACGATGCCTCGCGCGACGGCACGCCGATCGCCGACACGCTCGCGTCACTGAAAAAATTCGTGGCTGCCGGCAAAGTGCGCCATGTCGGCGTCTCGAATGAAACGCCATGGGGCCTTGCCCGCCATCTGGCGATCGCCGGTGCGGAAGCTGGCCCGCGCATCCAGTCGATCCAGAATCCCTACAACCTGCTCAACCGCACCTTCGAGATCGGGCTGGCCGAGATGGCCATCCGCGACAAATGCGGGCTGCTCGCCTACTCGCCGCTGGCGATGGGCGCGCTGACGGGCAAGTATCTGAACGGGGCGCGGCCCGCCGGCGCGCGGTTCTCGCTGTACGACCGCTTCAAGCGCTACACCAGCCAGCGCGCGGAAATCGCCATCGCCGGTTACGTGGCGCTGGCGCGCCAGCGCGCCGTCGATCCCGGGCAGATGGCGCTGGCCTTTGCCGCATCGCAGCCTTTCATGACGTCGCTGATCATCGGCGCCACCAGCGTGGCGCAGCTCGACCACGATGTCGCCAGCCTGGACCTCAAGATCGATGCCGAGCTGCGTGCCGCCATCGATGCGTTGCACGCCGAAGCCCCAAGTCCCTGCCCCTGACGCTGCGACCCGAAGGAGTTCTGTCCGAACCCAGATAATCGGCTAATCCCAATTTTGGATTGGGGGCATTATGATTTGCCTGTTTGTCGGCGTAGGTCTGCCCGCAGACATACGCATGCGCCTCTCGGCCCTGGGGGCTGGCGTGCCCGGCGCGCGCTGGGTTCCGCCCGAAAATCTCCACCTGACCCTGCGCTTCATCGGTGAGGTCACGGAGACCGACGCCGAGGACATCCACGACACGCTGCTGTCCGTGCGCACCAAGGCCTTCGACATTGCCCTGTCGGGGGTCGGCCACTTCGAAAGCAAGGGCCAGGTCCACACGCTCTGGGCCGGAATCGAGAAGAACCCCGAGCTGACCGCGCTGCGCGATCGCATTGAATTCGGCGCTGGTGCGATTCGGCCTGGAGCCGGAAGAGCGCCGCTACACCCCGCATGTCACCCTGGCCCGGCTGCGCGACACGCCCGCCCATCGCGTCTCGTCCTTTTTGGCAGCCCATGCGCTGTTCCGGGCCGGACCCGTGCCGGTCGACCATTTCACGCTGTTCTCGAGCTATCTGCAGGGCTCCGGCCCGATCTACAGCGCCGAGGCCGAATACCCGCTCGTCGGCGCCTGGGTGTGAGTGACCCTCTCCGCCCGCTTCGCGGCGGAGAGGGAATTCGAAGCGCGTCTTGGTCAGAGAATTTGACAATCACGCCGGCGCGCCACGCGGCCGCCGGCCGCGTTTCATCGTCACGGATCACGATTTTTACGCGTCCGCGGGCCAGGGCTGCATCCGCCGCGCCGGTCGTGACGTTCCTACCGCCATGCCCGTGCCGCCGGCGCGAGGCCGCGACGATGATCCGCGCGCGGCCCGCAAGTCGCGGACTTTTACCTATGCCTATTCAATAGTGATGCTGTCATTATACTTTACAATATCAGAACATTGCCGATTCATTACTTTAACCATGTAAGTGATTATCAAAGGAAAATCTAAACTGGCGCGCTGTTTGCTTTGAGCGAGGCGACTGCCCTTCGTGGTCCGGGGATCGGCGCAGGGCGGCACTCAAGCAAGGAGCAAACTATGTCTGCTTACACAAAGCGGTCCCCCACCGTTCTCAAGCACGCGGCCATCGCCGCGGCGGTCGGTCTCGCGGCGGGTCTCGCCCCGTCGCCGGCCTCGGCCGAGTTGGTCTTCGGCCTGTTGTCCAACAATTCGCTGGTGTCGTTCGACAGCAGCGCGCCCGGCGTGACCACCGCGGCGATCAACATCCAGGGGCTGGGCGCCAACGAGCAGCTGCGCGGCATCGATTTTCGCCCCGCTACGCAGCAGCTCTACGGCCTGGTGGTCACCGGTCCGGCCATGGCCGGCCAGGCCAGCACGCTGCGCATGGTGACGATCAACACGGCGACCGGCGCGTCCACCCCGGTGGCGCAGCTGCAGCAGGGCGGCGGTACGGGCAGTGTCAGCACCATTGCCGGCCCGGCCATTGCCGCCAACGGCCTCCAGTTCGGCGCCGATTTCAATCCGGTGGTCGATCTGTTCCGGGTGGTCAGCGACGCCAACCAGAACCTCGCCGCCAATCCCGGCGCACCGCGCGCCGGTGTCGCCGGTGCCACGCGCACCGACGGCAATCTCAATCTCGGCGGCGATCCCAACTCCGAAGCCAGCCGCGGGCTCAACGTCGTTGCGGCAGCCTATGATCGCAATGTCGCGGGCACGCCGGCGACGACGTTGTTCGTGCTCGATAACGTCTCCGACACGCTCTACACGCAAGGCAGCATCAACGGCGCGCCGACCAGCCCCAACACCGGCACGCTGCTCAACCCGCTGCAGCTCGTCGATGCCAATGGCAATCCGATCAACCTGCTAGGCGATGCCGGTTTCGACATCTCCGGTCTGACGGGCACCGCCTTCGTGTCGTCGGACACGGCCGACGGTGATCAGCTCTCGGAGTTCTTCTTGCTCAACACCGCGACCGGCATGCTGACGGCGCTGGGCACAATCGGCGGTCAGGGCGGAGCGTCGATCATTGACGTCTCGGTCTCCAACGTGCCGGAACCGGCCACGCTGGCGCTGTTCGGCGCGGGCCTGATCGGACTTGCCCTCAGCCGCAAGCGTCGCGCTATCGCAACGGCCTAATCCACGGCGTTTGCCGCCCGGTGCCCCGTGGCACCGGGCGGTAGATCCGCGCATGACCAACTCTTGGGTGGGTTTGCCTCCGCTGGAAGTGTGTCCGCACCCCGACGGCCGGCCGCCGGACACACTCCGATGACATTTACAGTTAACGGTTTCTTGAGGAACCCTAAAGACGACGTTAACCAACGTGGCATGAGGATGATACGTCCGGTGGTCCAGTAACTGGGTGTCACCGTAAATCCGTGGCTGGGGGGCCACGACTTGACGAGGGGTGTCAACAAATGGCCTCAAGCGTCACCAAGCCGCTTCCCATTTCTACGCCGATCCAACCTGTACCGTCGTCCGATGGGCTCGGCGTGCGCGAGCAGCAGGCTCTTCTGCATCGCATCTTCAATTCCAGCAGCACCGACACGCGCTTCGTCGCGCGCTTCGCCATCCTCAATCTGATCGGTGTGGCGCTGATCGCCGCGTCCTGGGCACAGGGCGTTCTGTTCAAGCCCTACCAGGCGGATCATTCGGGCATTTCCTACCTGATGAGCGTTCTGTTCCTGATCGGCCTGGGCGCCGTCTACTTCAAGGACTGGCAGACCGTGCGCTGGATCGGCAACGGCCTCGTCTATCTGGGCATGGTCGGCACGGTGGTCGGCCTGATCTTCACCGTCTCCGACCTCAACGTCGACAAGGCGCAGAATTTCGAGAGCTTCAAGACCATCATCACGGCGATCTATGTCGGCTCGGGCACCGCGCTCTACACCAATCTGCTTGCCTGCGTCTTCTATCTCTGGCTCGGCACCAACGCCCATCTTCTCGCGCGCCAGGAGGTCTGAGTCATGTGGAGGGGCATGAATGTCTCCTTCCGCGACATGCTGTTTCTGCTGGTGTTCGGCTATCTCATCATCTCGGCCGTAGCCCTCGCACACGTCGCCAAGAAGGACCAGGAAGAGACCACCAACTCCACCCCGCCGGGCCATGTCATCGTCGAGATGACCTGGGCACGCGACATCGACGCCGATGTCGATCTCTGGGTCCAGGCACCGGGCGATGTGCCGGTCGGCTACTCCAACAAGTCGAGCGCGATCTTCAGCCTGCTGCGCGACGATCTTGGCCGCTCGGGTGAAGCCAATTCGATGAACTACGAAGTTTCGTACGCGCGTGGCCATCACGCCGGCGAGTACGTGGTCAACGCCATGCTCTATCGCAGCCGCGATCGCAAGCTGCCGCTGCCGGTGGCCGTCAAGGTCTCGCTCAAGGACCCGCGCGGCGACGTCAAGCAGGTGCTGCAATCGAATGTCGAGCTCTCGTTCGAAGGCCAGGAGACGACGGTGTTCCGCTTCAAGCTCGACGAGAAGGGCGCGTTCGTCGCCGACAGCATGAATCGCATCCACAAGCCGCTGCGCGCGGCTGCAAAGAAGACAGGTTGATCCATGGTGACCTTTCTCATTGCGTTCGTGTCGCTGGCGGTCCTGCTCGGCGGCTTCGCGTACATCACCATGCCGGCCTCCAGCGGCGTTCGCCGCGGGGTTGTCAGCATCTGCTTCGCGCTGATCTTGTGCGGTTTGTTCTTCGGCTATTCCGATATGCTCGGCCGGCCCAAGGCGACGCAGCTCGAAATCTTGCGCGGCGGCACCGGCCAGGCGCGCATTCTCGGTTCGTATATGAAAGAGGGCGAGGGCATCTATCTGTGGCTGCAGCTCGCCGATGCCGACGAGCCGCGCTATTACAAACTGCCCTGGAGCGACAAGCTCGCCAAGGCGCTGCAGCAGGCGGTGGAGAAAAACGCCGAGCAGAAGGGGCCCGGTGTGGCCATGCGCATGCCCTTCGAATCCGACGACCGCTCCAACGAGGATGCGCGCTTTTACCCGTTGCCGCAGCCCAAGCTCGCCGACAAGCCGACCAATCGCCAGGCGCCGCCGGCGCTGGTCTACCAGGCGCCCGAGCAGCGCAGCTAGACGCCTAGCCGGGCGAGCTGCGCGTCCACCTGCGCGACATAGCCGCCGCCGAACTGCCGCACATGCACGAGCAGCGGATAGAGGTTGTAGAGACCGCGCCGCTCCTCGAAGAACCCCGGCTGTAGGGGCCGCCGCTCGCCATAGGCGGCGAAGAAATCGGCCCCCACCGACCCGAACAGCGTCATGAACGCCAGTTCGATCTCCGGATCGGCATAGTAGATCGCGGGGTCGATGAGGCCGACGATGCGCCTGCCGTCGCTCAGGATATTGCCGCCCCATAGATCGCCGTGAATCAGCGCCGGTGTCGCATGCGGCGCGATAAAGCGGTCCAAGCGCCCGGCCAGGGTCTCGAGGCGCGCCAGCACGGCGTCGGGCAGCCGGCGCGCGGCGTGGGCATCGCGCGCCATCGCCAGCAAGCGCTGGTCGCGGAAAAAAATCCGCCAATCGGCGCAGGCCGGGTTCGCCTGCGGCAGGCCGCCGATCAGCGTGTCGCGCTCGAAGCCGAAAGATGGCCCGGCGATGTCATGCAAACCGGCCACGATCGCCGCCAGATGCGCCTCCGAGTCCGGCGTCAGGCGTTCGGGCTGCCCGTCGAGATGGTCGATCAGCAGCAGCCTTGCATCGCAGTACCGCACGGCCGGAACCGGGGCCTGGGTGTGGCGGGCGAGCCAGGCCAGCATCCAGCCTTCAAGCGCCACGGTGTTGCCGGTCTTGGCGACCAGATCCGGGCCGTTGGCGAACGACACGCGCCAGACATCGGCGATCGACCCGCCGCCCAGCCGCGCGGCGCGCCGCGGCGCCCGGCCGGTTTCGCGAACGATTGTCTCGGAAATGGCGCCAGGCAGCCGCATCGGCCGCGCCGGCCCGGCCCAGGCTCAGGCCTTGCGCAAGGAGCGCATCCGCTCGGCGCGAACCTGCGGAAAATGCTCGGTCAACAGGGAATCGAGCAATCCGGTGCACGCGGCTTCGATCATGTCGAGGGCTTGTTCGAAGGCAGCTGGGCTGCCGTAATAGGGATCAGGAATATCTTCGACGGCCAGATCGGGCGCGTAATCCATCAGCAATTTGATCTTGTTGCGGGCCTGTGACGGCGCGATCCGCGTCATCACCCGCAGGTGGTCGCGATCGCAGGCCAGCAGCAGGTCGTAGCGCATGAAATCTTCGACCGCGAGCTTGCGGCCGCGGCAGGCAGTCAGATCGAAACCGCGCTTGCGGGCATGATTGATCGCTCTGAGATCCGCAGGCTCGCCAACGTGATAGCCCTCGATACCGCACGATGCCGAGGATATCGCGTTGGCCACGCCGGCACGCGCCGCCAACGTCTTGAAGACGATCTCAGCGGTCGGGGAACGGCAGATGTTGCCCGTGCAGACGAACAGTATCTTCAACATAAGCACACGTTAACGTGACCCTAGTTGTGACGCTGTGAACCAACTCATAGCGGATTTTGCTGCAGCGCCCAAGCCATGATTTTGGCGTGATTGGCGCGATTCTGCAAAGCCCCGTTGACGCATTCTTGAAAACACCAAGAGTTGTTCCCTCATGCAGCGCGCGACACCAGATTTATCCACAGCGCCACGCCTCGTCATTCTAACCGGCGCGGGCATATCAAACGAGTCGGGTTTGGAGACGTTCCGCGACCCCGATGGTATCTGGTCGCGCGTGCAGATTGAAGATGTGGCGACGCCGGAAGCCTACGCGCGCGATCCGGCGCGTGTACAGGCGTTCTATAACGCCCGGCGGCGCGGGCTGCTGAACCCCGCCGTGCGCCCCAACCCGGCCCATCTGGCGCTGGCCCGCCTCGAAACGACATGGCCGGGCGGGGTCCTGATCGTGACCCAGAATATCGACGACCTGCATGAACGCGCCGCCAGCCGTAACATTAAGCACATCCACGGCGAGCTCCTGAAATCGCGCTGTCTCATCTGCGGCAACGTGGCGCGGTGTGACAGCGATCTCACCGATGAGTCATCCTGCCCGCATTGCGCGGCGCGCGGCCGCCTGCGCCCGCACGTGGTCTGGTTCGGGGAGATGCCGCTCGGCCTCGACGAGGTCTACGGCGCGTTGTCGGGCTGCGCCATGTTCGTATCGATCGGCACATCGGGAAATGTCTATCCGGCCGCCGGGTTCGTGTCCGAGGCCAGCGCCGCCGGGGCCCATACGGTCGAGCTCAATCTCGAACCGTCGAGCGGCCACAGCCTGTTCGCTGAACGCATCTATGGCCGCGCCGGCGAAATCGTGCCGCGTTTCGTCGAGCGGCTGATGTCCGGGGCGCGGGCGTGATCGATCCCGATCAGCGCCCCGCGGCCTTCGTGATGGCGTTGCGCCGGAAGCTCGAGGCGACGGTTTCGACGATCGCTGTTTCGTAGGCATCGGCGGGCGGCACGTCGACCGCGGCGTTCGGCCCGCGCAGCGCCCGGCGCTGGCGGAAGCACCATTCGAAATAAGGCACGTCGTCGGCCGAAAAGCACCAGCGCGAAGCCCAGACGCCAAGACTTTCCGCGTCGAACGGCTTGCTGGCGAGCGATTTGGGCAATTGCCGGTTCATGCTGACCGCGGCGATCTCGTCGGAATCGTTGGCCACCTTGATGTTCACTTCCGGATCGTCGCCGTTGAGTGCGATGCGCGTGAGGCGCGTGTCCGCGGTCAGGAAGTCCGGCGTGAAATTCCGCGTCAGGATCGTGGCCGACATCATCAGCGGCCCCATGTGGAATCCGTGCTGGACCAGGCCGCCCTCGATCGGGAACATCACCGGATGCGGCACCGCCGCCGACATCGTCTTGCCCGGCTCCAGAATCAAGGTGGCGGTGTCGGGATGGAGATGGGCGAGTGCGTGGCCCACCAGCGTGCGCGGCTTGATCGCGAGGACGGACTCGCCATCATCGCCGATGGCCGCGATAAATCCCGTCCGCTCGACTTCCAGCCCAGCGAACAGAACGGCCGATTTTCCGGCGTCGATATGACGCCGCGCGGCGGCGAGGCTGCCGTCGGCGAGGATCATATCGGCGGTCATGAACGACACATGCGCGCCTGCATGGCGCGCGCGCATCACCGTCGCGTAGTGGCACGCGGCCATGATCCAGTACTGGAAACCCGGCAGGCGCGTGCGGTCGTAGTTCAGGATGTCGTCGGCGAAGTCGAAGTAGTCGACGCTGGCGTGACGGCGCAGTGCGGCGACCGCGGGTGAGGCCTCCAGCCACGCGCGGCCGTCCGCGTCGGTGGCGATTTCCAGATGCACCGGTCCGCCGGCCGCAAGGGCTGGAAGGTTGCCCGGCGCCAACAGCGAGCGGATCAACGTGGCCGCAGCCTGGACATAGGGTTCGCCCCAGACTGCGAGGCTGAGCCGCGTGGAGCCGGGCTCGCGCTTGAGCGCGGCCGCCTCCTCGAACCACGTTGCGGTCTGACGAAACAGCGCGAGGTAGTGCCGCGCATCCGCATGGCGGCAATCCCGGACCGCGCGCGTGTAGATGTCGATCGTTGTCGCCAAATCGCCGCGGATGGCCACGTTCATGCCGGTTTCGACATAGGTGTCGCCGACGACGCGCAGCACTTTGAGTGCCGGCCCATGCTCGGGTTTGCGCTCCAGCGCCTGATTGCACCAATGCGCCGCGTCGTCGAGCCGGCCGCCGCGCAAGTAGAGCCCGCCGAGCGCCACCATGGCATCGACATTGTCGGGCATCAGGCTGAGCGCTTGGTGAAGCGCTGCGATCGTTGCCGCCGTATCGCGCGCGGCCGGCGCGGCATTGGGGGTCGCTGCGGTCGACATGAACGGTCCTCTGGGCCCGGGAGGGTCCAGTACAAGCCGTTATGCTTAATATTCGGTGAACGTGTGCGGGCGGGCGCTCAGGTCTGCCGGAAATATTTGTTGGGCAGCAGGAACCCGATGGGCACGCGCGCCGCCCCGCCATCGACCGGAATGATGACATCGCAGGCGCGCGCGAAATCGGTCAGCAGCTCGCGGCAGATGCCGCACGGGGAGACGATCTGGATCTCGCGATTGGTCTCGCGCGGGCGCGGGTGGCGCACCGACACGATCAGCTCGATCTCGCGGTCGCCCTCGGCGAACGCCTTGCCGATCGCGATCGCCTCGGCGCAGACCGACGCGCGCCCGACATAGGTGTCGAGATGGACAGCCGTGTAGATCCTGCCGCTGCGGCTGCGCGCGGCCGAGCCGATGTGATGGCGGTTCTCCGTGTAGAGCCGCGTGATGGTCTGGCGCGCGGTCTCGATCAGCGCCAGGTCTTCTTGGCTCAGCGCCTGCGGCTGGGCCAGCGAGGGTGTGATCACCGGGACGACTCCTCAAACCTTGCTTCGATCTGTTCCATGTCGTCGTCGGAGAAACCGAAATGGTGGCCGATCTCGTGGATCAGGACATGGCGTACGATGTCGCCGAGATTCTCGCCGGTGTCGCACCAATAATCCAACAGTGGCCGGCGGTAGAGGAAGATCATGTCGGGCCCGTTGGGCGCGTCCATCACGCTCTTGCGCGTCATGTCGACGCCGCGATAGAGGCCGAGCAGGTCGAACGGAGTCTCGAGCTCCATTTCCTGTTCGGTTTCCTCGTCGGGAAACTCCTCGATACGGATGACCACGTCGCGCACATGGCGGCGCAGCTCGTCGGGAATCGCCGTCAGGCTGGCCTGGGCCAGCGCCTCCAGATCGGCAAGGCTGGGCGGAAGCAGGGCGGGGCGGGTCATGGCCACAACCCTAGCGCGGCTTGAACCCTGGGAAAAGACGGTCCAGTTTGTGGCAGAGCGTGAGACAGCCAACAGCGCGAGGGAGGGCAGCGTGGTCCAGAAACTCACGGCCGACGATCGGCTCCGGCTCCTGGGCGAAATTCCGGCTTGGCGCGAGGCCAAGGGCCGCGACGCCCTCGTGCGCGAGTTCCGCTTCAAGGACTTCAACGCCGCCTTCGGCTTCATGAGCCGTGTGGCCTTGATCGCGGAAAAGATGGATCACCATCCCGAATGGTTCAATGTCTGCAACCGCGTCGAGATCACGCTATCGACCCATGACGCCGGCGGCGTCACCGAGCGCGACATCAACCTCGCGCGGCAGATTGACGCGCTGATCTAGATACCACTATTTCGGCTGCATGCGGATGGCGCCGTCGAGGCGGATGACCTCGCCGTTCAGCATCGTGTTGTCTATGATGTGCATGGCGAGCTTCGCGTATTCCTCTGGCGTGCCGAAGCGCGTCGGGAATGGCACGCTCGCTGCCAGGCTGTCTTGTACGTTTTGCGGCATGCCCAGCAGCATCGGCGTGCCGAACAGGCCCGGTGCGATCGCCAGCACGCGAATGCCGAAGCGCGCGAACTCGCGTGCCGCCGGCATCGTCAGCGCCACCACGCCGCCCTTGGAAGCCGAATAGGCGGCCTGGCCGATCTGCCCCTCGAACGCGGCCACCGACGCGGTCGAGATGATGACGCCGCGTTCGCCGTCGGCCAGCGGCTCCAGCTTCTGCGCGTCCGCCGCCGCCAGCCGCATCATGTTGAACGAGCCGATCAGGTTGATGTTGATGACCTTGGAAAATTCGCCAAGCGGCATCGGACCGTCCTTGCCGACGATGCGCGCCGCCGGGCCGATGCCGGCACAATTGATCAGGATGCGCGCCGCGCCGTTCTTGCCGCGCGCTTCGGCGACCGCGGCCTCGGCGCTGCCGGCGTCAGCGACATCGCATTTAACCGCGATGCCGCCGGTCTCCTTTGCGACTTTCTGCGCATTGTCCATGTTGACGTCGAGAATGGCGACCTTGGCGCCGGCCGCGGCAAGCGCGCGCGCTGTCGCCGCGCCAAGCCCCGATCCGCCCCCGGTGATAAGCGCCGCGTGCCCTTTGACTTGCATGGTTTCCCCTGCGTGTGAGTGAGTACGCGTTCTACCAGACTTTGCTAAATCACCGAAAGTCGCGCCACCCCCTCACCCTAACCCTCTCCCCAGAGGGGAGAGGGGACTCCAGACGCGCCTCGGTTCTACCCCCTCTCCCCAACGGGGAGAGGGATGGGGTGAGGGGGTGGCCCCGATCTCTCCGAAATCTAACTCCGCCATCTCAACACCGCATCGCGCACGGGATTCTCGAACGCGCGGTTATCCTGGCGCGCGCTCAGCCATTCGCGCTTCAGGCGGTAATACCATTTGGCCGGCATGTCGGAATCGTTGATCAGCATCAGCGCCGGTTTGTGCTTGAGCCCTTCCTGCTGTTTGACCACGATCTCGCGATCCTGGTTGAGGAAGGCGCGCGCGAACGGCCGCAGCAGCGGCTTGAGCACCGTCAGCCACGGTGCGGTCCAGTAGATGACGTGGTGCAGCTCGCTGCGCGTCTCATCAATGGGCGTGACCGCCGTCAGCCCGACCAACGTGTAGCGCCCCGCCTTGATGTGCTCGATGCGGATCCCCGGCAGGCGGAAGCTGATCTCCGTGCTGATGCCCCCGCCCAGGATGCGATAGGCGAGCGAATTGCTGGACGGCTCGTGGCGCGTCATGCGGAAGCCGAGTTCGGAGGCGGCGAAATTCTTCGTCTTCTCGTGGATCGATTTACGCGAACGCCACCACCAGGACGTATGCACGAACGGCCCGTGCGCCGGGTCCATCAGCCCGACCACCGCATGATCGACATGGCAGGGGAAGTCGACGCGCTCGATGAGCTGCGCCGGACGTTCGCCGATCTCCGGCAGTTCCGGCACCGGCGGCGCCATGCTCTCGTCGCGGCCCAGGAACACCCAGATATTGCCCTGCACCTCGCGGCACGGAAAACGCCGCACCTTGATGCGCGCGATGTCGAAATCCTGGCCCTCGACCAGCGACGGGATGGCGGTGCAGCGCCCGGTCTGGTCGAAGCGCCAGCCGTGATAGCAGCACTCGACCTCCGTGCCGTCGAACCTGCCGTGATGCAGCGGAATGCCGCGATGCGGGCAGATATCGAGAAGGGCAAACGGCTCACCCGTGCGCGTGCGCGCGAACAGCAGGGGCTGGCTGGCGAGCGTCTTGGCCAGCATGCGCCCGCGCGCCAGGTTGCGGCCCGGCATCGCGTAATACCAGAGGTCGGGCAGCAAGGCGGCGGTGTCGATCGGCGTGGGTGCGATGGCGTCCATGGCGCCCTTATACCGTGCCGGCGGGCACTTGGCACCCGCGACCCCTATAAAATCTGTGATCCGCGGGCCAAGCCCGCGCATGACAATCGGGGGAAGAGTCTTAATCAGCGGCGTGGCGTCGAACCGGGGCGACGTTGGACTCGGACGCCGCGGCCGCGAGCCGCTGCGCCCGCGCGATCTGCGCCTCGCGATGCGCGATATAGACGGTGGCGCTGACGATCACGGCCGCCCCGACCCAGGTCCAGACATCCGGCGTCTCGCCGAAGCTGAGCCAGGCGATCAAAGCCACAAAGGGCAGGCGCGCGAAATCGAAGGCCATCACCACCGAGGTGTCGGTGGCGGCGAAGGCGCGCGTCGAGCATTGATGTGCGAAGGTGGCGAGCAGCCCCAGCAGGACGATCCAGGGCAGCGTGTGCAGCGGCGGCCACACCCACACGAACAGCGCCACCACGAACGACGCCGGCAGGATATAGAGCGTCATGAAAGTGACGATCGCGTTGGCCGATTCCGAGCGCGTGAGCTGCTTGACGCAGATGGCGCCGATGCCGCCGGCACAAGACGATGCCAGCACGAGAAAAGCCGGCAGCTCAAGGGCCGTGAATCCCGGTCGCAGCACGATCATGGCCCCCAGGAAGCCGACGATGGTGGCGGTCCAGCGCCGCAGCCGCACGACCTCGTGCAGGATCACGACGGCCGCGATGGTCGCAAACAACGGCGAGGTAAACGATAGCGCGGTTGCCTCGGCGAGAGGCATCATCGCGAGGGCGGAGAACCACATCAGCATCGACACGAAGCCGATCATCGAGCGGCCGAAATAGAGCTTGTGCTTGTCGCTGCGCAGCGCCACGAAGCCGACCTTCGCGACCCAGGGCAGCATGAAGGCGAAGCTCATCAAATTGCGGAAGAACACGATCTCGAATGGCGGCAGGTCGCGCGACAGCAGCCGGATGGTGACGTTCATGCCGGCGAAGCCGGCGCAGGCCATGACCATCCAGATCCCCCCGCGAATGGGCGCGGGCAGGCGCGAGAACGCCGCAGTGATGGCGGGAAGGGAGGTCATATAACTCTGAACGGAACTACCCCACCCTACGCCGTGCGGGCGAGGGGGCACCAGAACCGCTATCTGGAGGCAGAGTTGCGCCTTTCGCGGGCCGCGTCTTTGGGCTAAGAGGCTAGTGGTCCGAGGGAGGATCGATGTCCGCCAGTTCCAGCCAAGATGCTGCCGCACCGCTCTGGCGCCCGGCCCCTGAGCGCGTGGCGCAGGCCAATGTCACCCGCTTCATCGCCCAGGTGAACCGCGCCGCCGGCACGAAGCTGGCCGATTTCGAGGAACTCTGGCGCTGGTCGGTCGACAATCCCGAGCGGTTCTGGGCCGAATTCTGGTCGTTCGCGGGCGTGGTCGCCGAGACGCAAGGCAAGACCGTGCTGGCCGAGCCCGCCAAGATGCCCGGGGCGAAATTCTTTCCCGAGGCGCGGCTCAACTTCGCGCGCAACCTGCTGCGCCGCAACGATGCCACGCCGGCGCTGATCTTCTGGGGCGAGGACAAGGTCAAGCGCACGCTGAGCTGGGCCGAGTTGAATGCCCAGGTATCGCGCGTCGCCCAGGCGCTGAAGGCCGCGGGCGTAGGTGTGGGCGACCGCGTCGCCGGGATCATGCCCAATATGCCCGAATTGATCATTGCGTTGCTCGCGGCGTCGAGCATCGGCGCGGTCTGGTCCTCCTGCTCGCCCGATTTCGGCGTGCAGGGCGTGATCGACCGGTTCGGCCAGATCGAGCCCAAGGTGCTGTTCGCCGTCGACGGATATTTCTACAACGGCAAGACCCATGACTGCTTGGCGAAGCTGCGCGAGATCGCGCCGCGCCTGCCGACCTTGCGCAAGATCGTGGTCGTGCCCTATGCCGCGGCGAAGCCGTCGCTCGACGGATTACCCAACGCGGCGCTGCTGCCCGACTTCATCGCGCCGTTCAAACCGGGCCCGATCGACTTCGTGTCGCTGCCGTTCAATCACCCCCTGGTCATTCTGTTCTCATCGGGCACGACCGGCGTGCCCAAATGCATCGTGCATGGTGCCGGCGGCACGTTGATCCAGCATCTCAAGGAGCTGCTGCTCCATTGCGACGTGAAGCCGGGCGATCGCATGTTCTATTTCACCACGTGTTCGTGGATGATGTGGAACTGGCTGGTCTCCGGCCTCGCGGTCGGCGCGACGCTCTGCCTCTACGATGGCTCGCCCTTCTATCCGTCGGGCAACGTCCTCTACGATTTTGCCGACGAAGCCGACTTCACGCTGTTCGGCACCTCGGCCAAATACATCGACGCCTGCGCCAAAGCCGGCATCGAGCCCGCGCGCACGCACAAGCTCACGAACGTGCGCGCCATCACCTCGACAGGCTCGCCGCTGGTCGCCGAGAGCTTCGACTACGTCTACACCAAGATCAAAAAGGACGTGCATCTCGCCTCGATTTCCGGCGGCACGGACATCGTGTCGTGCTTTGTGCTCGGCAATCCGATCGGCCCGGTGTGGCGCGGCGAGATCCAGGCGCGCGGTCTTGGTCTGGCGGTGGAGGTCTTCGACGACACCGGCAAGCCCGCGCGTGGATCCAAGGGCGAGCTGGTGTGCGTGAAGCCCTTCCCGTGCATGCCAGTGGGATTCTGGAACGACCCGGACGACCGCAAATACCACGCCGCCTATTTCGAGCGCTTCCCCAACGTCTGGACGCATGGCGATTGGACGGAGATCACGGCGCATAACGGCGTCGTCATCTACGGCCGTTCCGACGCCGTGCTCAACCCCGGCGGCGTGCGCATCGGCACCGCCGAGATCTACCGCCAGGTTGAACAGGTCGAGGAAGTGCTCGAGAGCATCGTCATCGGCCAGGACTGGGACAACGACGTGCGCGTCGTGCTGTTCGTGCGCCTGCGCGATGGCGTGAAATTGGCCCCGGAACTTGAAAAACGCATCAAGGATCAGATCCGCCGCAACACCACGCCGCGCCACGTGCCGGGCAAGATCATCCAGGTCAGCGATATTCCGCGCACAAAGAGCGGCAAGATCGTCGAGCTCGCCGTGCGCGACGTCGTCCACGGTCGCGCCATCAAGAACCGCGAGGCGCTCGCCAACCCCGAGGCGCTGGAGCTCTACAAGAACCGGCCGGAGCTGGCGTCTTAGAGCCTGCATGCCTCATGGTTCGACAAGCTCACCATGAGGCCTTTCTATGAAAACCTCATCCTGAGCTTGTCGAAGGATGAGGTTGCGCGTGCTATTGCAGCAAAAGAATTCTACTTCTCCGACCGCGCCTCCTGCCCCTTCATTTCGAGGGCAAGGGGCTGGTATGTCGGGTAATCGGCGGCGATCAGGCCATGGCCGGTCGCAAGCCGGATGGCTGACGATTCTCGCGGATGGTGAAACACATCAGCCCGGCGGCGATGGCGAGGCCGATCGAGGCTACCCACACGAAATCGTAGCGCGCGAATAAATCGTAGAGATAGCCGCCAAGGAAGGCGCCGAGCGCGCCGCCAATCGCGTGGCCTGCCGCCAGGACGCCCATCGTCAGTCCCATGATGCGCAGGCCGAGATGCGAGGCGACGAGGCTCGCGGTCACCGGTACCGTCGAATAGTCGAAGACGCCGAAGGCGACCGCGAACATGAACAGCAGCGGCAAATTGTCGGTGATCTGCATCAACAGCAGGAACGAAAGGCCGCGAAACACATAGATGCTGCCCAGCAGCAACGGCCGGTGCATGCGGTCGGAGAGATAGCCCGCGGCGATCATGCCCAGCATGTTGAACGCCGATAGCACGCCATAGGCGCTCGCCCCCTGCAGCGGCGGAAACCCGCAGGCTACGGCGTAGGGAATCAGGTGGGTCTCGATGACGCCGGCGGTGGTGAAGCCGCAGATGACGAAGCTCCAGAACAGCGCGTGGAATACCGGGCTGCGCATCAGAAAGCCGAGGCGCGTGCCGAGCGGCTCCAGGGCTGTCGTGCTGCGTACCGGCGGCCGGCGGCGGATCAGGCTCCAAACGACCGGGGCGAGCGCCAGCGCCGCAATGCCCAACGCCACGAAGCTCGAGCGCCAGCCCGATGTCGACAGCACGACCGCCAGGATCGGCACCAGCAGCAACTGCCCTGCGGTCGACCCAGCCGTGGCGGTTCCGGTCGCCAGCCCGCGATTCTCCGTGAAGTGCAGCGCGATCGTCGTGCTGACGATGTGGTTGGCGATCATGCCGAAGCCCAGCCCGGCAATCACGCAGAAGAACAGCAGGAACTGCCACTGCGCACTCATGGTGCTCGTCAGCACCAGGCCGATACCGACGGCGATCAGGCCGAGGGTCAGCAGCCAGCGCGGACCGACGCGATCCAGCATGTTGCCGGCGACCGGCGCCACGCAGGCGACGACGATCAGGGTGAGGGCGCCGCCGGCGGACACGAAGCTGCGCGACCAGCCCAGCTCGCTCTCCCATGTCGGCATGACGAGGCCCAGCGCCGAGCGCGCCGACATGGCGACGCTGAGCCCGAGGAAGCACAACGCCACGATCATCCAGCCGTAAAGATTCGATTTGAACATGGCGCTTGCCCCTCCCACGCGGGACGGTCAGCCTAGTCGCCCCGTGTGAGTCCAGCCAGCGAGGACTTGTCCGGAGACAATTTGCGTGCGTTCTGCGGGCGCGGGTGGTTGACCCATGTGCGCGCGCGTCGCACTCTGTGGCGCAAGCGGGGTGAGGGAGGGCACGGCATGAAACTCGACTATTTCCGGATGTTCGCCCGCTACAACCAATGGGCCAATCAGCGGATTTACGAAGCCAGCGCGGCACTGCCGGAGGCCGAGTATTTGAAACCGCGCGCCGCCTTTTTCGGCTCGCTGCACGCCACACTCAACCACATCCTGGTTGGCGATCGCGTGTGGATGGGCCGCATCACCGGCCATCCCACCAGCAACATCCGCGCCCTCAATCAGATTCTGTATGCCGAGCTGGCGGGGCTGCGCGTGGCGCGCGCCGCGGAGGATGCGCAGATCATCAATGTCGTCGATGCGATGGACGAGCCGACTCTAAACTCGACCCTGCGCTACAAGAACATGGCTGGTGAGAGCCAGCAGACGCCGATGCGCTTCGTGCTGGCGCATTTCTTCAATCATCAGACCCACCACCGCGGCCAGGCGCACGGGCTTTTGTCGCAGGCCGGCGCGAAGCCGCCGCCGCTCGACCTGATTTATTATTTGCGCGAGACGGCGCCGCCACTGGACTAAGGGCTGCTTCGCGCCCCTTGCGGCCGTTGAGCAGCGGCTCTGCCTCTTTGAGGCACCAATTCCGGAACGCTTGCACCTTCGGCCGGTCCGCCGACGCCTCGGGCGAGACGAACCAATAGGCCTTGCCGTAATTCACGACCAGCTTGAAGGGCTGCACCAGCCGCCCGGTGGCGATGTCGTCGGCGAAGAAATAGGGATCGCCGATCGCGATCCCCACACCCTGGATGGCCGCCTGCAGCGCGATCAGCGTTGAATCGAAGGCGGCACCGCTGGTCCGTTCGAAGCCCGTCAACCCGGCGGCGGTGAGCCAGGCGCTCCATTCATCGGGCCCCACCGTCGTGGTCAGCAGCGGCAGGCCTTTGAGATCCGCGGGCGTCTTGAGCTTGGGGGCGATCGACGGCGCGCAGAGCGGCGTCAGATAATCGTCGAACAGCTTGTCGGCGCGCAGGCCCGGCCATTGGCCAATGCCGTAGCGGATAGCGACGTCGACATCCTCGCGCCCGAAATCGATAAGCCGCTGGCTCGTTGTCAGACGCACATCGATCTCCGGATGCGCCGCCTGGAAGCGCGGCAGGCGCTGCACCAGCCAGCCCAGCGCGAACGTCGTCATCAGGCTGACTGTCAGGGCGCCGCCGCCGCCGGTTTGGCCGACCCGCCCGACCGCCTGGGCGATATGGTCGAACCCTTCGCGCAAGCCCGGCAGCAGCGCCTGCCCCTCGTCGGTCAGCAGCAAGCTGCGCGTCATGCGCCGGAACAGCTTCACCCCCAGGATGGCCTCGAGCCCCTTGACCTGGTGGCTGATCGCCGCCTGCGTCACATGCAGTTCCTCCGCGGCATTGGTGAAGCTGAGATGCCGGGCCGCGGCCTCGAAAGCACGGAGGGAATTCAACGGGGGCAGGGCGCGGGGCATGGCGGTATGACCTAGAATTTCTCATCCATGATACGAGAAATGGTCGTTTGTCCGCAAGGCAATTTAGGCCGAATTTACGCCTCAGAAATTGCTTCCCCCACCTTGGGCCTGGCCCAAATTTATGAAGGAATTGTAGCCATGGACGGAAACTTCCCCATCCGCGACCTCCTTCCCCTGCGGCAGGTCGACATTGATCGGTTTGCCCCCGCGAAGGCGCCCGTGCTGGTCACGGCTGCAGAGAAGCTGATGGGCTGGATCGAGCGGGTCCGCAGCCGCCGCACCCTGGGCCTGATGGACGACCGCATGCTGCGTGACATCGGCATCGACCGCGGCACGGCCTACCAGGAAGTCCAGAAGCCCTTCTGGCGCTAAGCGCGCCGGAGCATCAACTTGCCGATGCTATTGAGGGCGGCGAAAAGTTGGGCGAACTGGGCCTGGAAATCGGCCCAGTCGCCCGCCGCGCCGTTGGCTGCCAGGGCGGCGTGGATGTCGCCCAGGCTGCGCCGCCCGTCGATCTGGGCGGCGATGGCGGGGGCCAGGCGCGGCAATGCCAGGCGCAGCGCCGTGCCGTCGAGATCGGCCGTCAGCACCCCACCCGGCTTGAGCCCGCGCGCCAGCGCCGCGCTGTCGACTTGGGCTAGCACCGGGATGAGCGCCGGGTCGTCGGGTCGTGGCGGCGCCACCGCGTTCTCCCGCCGCACGGCATAGAGGATGTGGCTCTTGATGTTGCCCGCGAGATTCTCCGCAAACGCTGCGCGCGCGATTTTGTCCTGCCCCTTGACGCGCTTTAGCAACGCCGCGTCGCTCAGATAGGTTTCCGGCGCGTAGCGCGCCGCCGGCACGAATTCGACGATGCGCAAACCGGCGCCGTCGATCAGCGTCGCAAGCTCCCTCACGTCATAGGCGCGGTCGCGCGCATGCAGTAGCAGGTCGTAGAGCCCGGATTCGCCCTCGGTGATATGGTCAGCCACGAACGGATTGCGCTTGAGCCAGTTCGTCGCCGGCAATTGCGCCAGCAGCTTCTTGGCAATGGCGAGGCGCTCCGCTGGCGCTTCGCTTTCTGACGTCAGCGACTTGATGAGATGCTGTACCGGATAGACGCCCGTGCGCCCCAAACTCCCGTACAGCATCAGGCCGATCCCGCCCGCGGGATTCAGCGCCTGCGTGAGCGCCGCCAGCCCGGCAGGCGGGTCATCCAGATGATGCAGCACGCCGCAGCAATCGATGTAGTCGAAGTGGCCGAGCCCAAGCTGGGTGAGGTCGAGCAGCGAGCCGCTGACGAATTTGATGTTGGTCAGGCTGCGCGTCTTCGCACGCGCCTCGGCAACGGCGCGCGACGCGTTTGATTGATCGAGATAGACGATTTCGGCGTCGATGGCGCCGGAATCCTTGAGCTGCTGGCCCAGCATGATCGCCGCATCGCCGGTACCGCCGCCCGCGATCAATGCGCGGAATGTCTGTGCGCGATCGAAGCGCCCGCTGAAAACGTAGTGAACGACCTCGTCGAGATGCGACGGCGATCCGGTGATCAGCCGTTTGGTTTCATCGCGCGGATCGCGCGGCGGGTAGGGCAGGGTTTCATATTGCGCGCGCACCGCATCGTCGCGCCCATCCGGCCGCGTGCCTACCACGTCGGCGCCGGCGCGATCTGGCCGACGAGCCGGCCGGCGACATTGTTGATCGGCGGCGTGAGGATCTCGTCGAGCGCCTGGCGCTGCCCGTCGTCGAGATCGGCCAGCCGCACCAGCAGATTGGCCAGCGCCACCTCGGCGCCGCGCGTGGCACCGTCGTCGATCTTGAGCGCAATACCCAGCCCCTTCGCCGGAATCGCCGCCATGTAGACGCCCTCGGCGCCGGTCTTCAGCAGCGCCTTGCCGCGCGCGATCTCCGTCACCCGCGTGCAGAAGCGTGCGGTGCCGGCGAGCATGAAAGGGGCTGCGACCATGGCTTGCCCAAGTCGCGTGCACGCCGCGGCGCGTGTCGGCGCCAACGTCGCCGGTGCGCCAAACCGCGCCATGGCGTGGGCAAGGGCACGCACGGGAATGCCAATCTGCGGAAAGCCGCAGCCATCGACGCCGCGCGCGGCACCGTCAAAATTCACACCGCACATCTCCGCGAGTGCCGCGATGGCGCGGCGCTGGGCCGGATGATCTTCGTTGATATAGCCGCGCGTGGCCTCGCCCAAATGGCGCGATGTTGCCAGCATGCCCGCATGTTTGCCCGAGCAATTGTTGTGCAGCGGCGTCGGCGTCTGTCCGGCGCGGATCAGCGCATGTGCCGAGGGCACATGCGTGGGCGCATGCGCGCCGCATTCGAGATCGGCCTCGCTCAACCCGACGCGCTGCAGCATACCGCCGGCGGTCGCCACATGCTGCGGCTCGCCGCCATGGCTCGCGCACGCGATGGCAAGCTCGGCCGCGGAGAATTGCCACTTGTCCGCCGCACCCGTCTCGACGATCGGGATCGCCAGCAGCGGCTTGATGGCGGAGCGCGGATAGACCGCTCGCTCGATATCGCCATGCGCTTCGACGATCGCGCCATCCGCATCGATCACCGCGACCGCACCGCGATGCACGCTTTCGACCATGCCGCCGCGGCGCACCTCGACCAGGATGGGCGGTGCTGCGGACAGGGGCGGGCGCTTCGGTATCGAATTCATGGCGGGTCTTCGGGCGGCTTGGGAGCAAAACACCTTGCCTCGCCGCGGCACGGGAGGCAAGGATGCGGGCCCGTTGCTTGTGGGTGGAGGAGGGGTGCTTGCGCGGCTATTTCGGGATCGGGGCGGAAGGGCTGAGCAAATCGTCGAATCTCGGCAGCCTGTTCCGCACGGCGCATGCCTTCGGCGCGAGTTTCGTGTTCACCATCGCCGCCGCCTTCGATCGCACCGAGGCCGCGCGCGTCGACACCTCCGACACGCCCGGCAATCTGCCGCTCTACGAATTTCCCGATCTTGGCAGCCTGCGCCTGCCGCGTGACTGCGAGCTGGTCGGCATCGAGCTCATGGATGACGCGGTCGAGCTGCCGAGCTTCCGCCATCCGCGTGCCGCCGCTTATGTCTTGGGACCCGAGCGCGGATCGTTGTCGCCCGCGATGGTCGCGATGTGCAGCCACGTCGTGAAAATTCCGACGCGGTTTTCAATCAATCTGGCGCTCGCCGGCGCCTTGGTCATGTACGACCGGATGATCTCCGCCGGCCGCTTCGCCGGGCGTCCGGTGGTACCGGGCGGACCCGTGGTGCCGCTCGATCCGCTCACCTTCGGTGCGCCGCGCTTCCGGCGCCGCAAGCCCAAGTAAAGCGCCGCCATCGCCGAAGCGGCGTTGAGCCGCTCCGGCGACGGAGGAGTGTTGGGCTTAGGCGACGCGCAGCGTCATCGGCTCGGCGAAGTTCAGCACGCTGGGACGTTGTCCAAGCTCGGCGGCCTTGCGCTCGTACTCGGCGGCGATGCGCATGTGCTCGTCGGCTTCCTTGTCCTGGCTGGCCGCCAGCGCCTCGCGCGCGAATTCCAGCCGCATCTTGGCTGCGCCGATCCACCATTCCGGCAGACGGGAGAGACAGCACATCGGCTTGGTGCTCGCGACTTTCAGGTGCTTCGCCATAATCAGCCTCCAGTGTTTGGTCCGGCCCAAATTTTTCGGTCCGGGATAAGTATGCCGCTCGCCGCGCAATAGATGCGAATCTTTCCGAAAGTCTCCGCAGACAATCCGCAAATCGCGACGTCGCCCAAACACTAAAGCAGGGCCCGTGCCATGTACCGGGCACGCTGACCAATCAACAATTTATATGGCTAATTTCTTAACCATTTTTGGAAACTGCAAAGTTTGTTGACACATAAGGGGGTTACACCGTGTACCCCTGGCCGCCGCGCAAAAACATGGTTAAGGACCGGTTAGCGCCCGCGTGCCGCACATGAGCATGCCGCGCATCCTCGTGATCGCTGGGCACATATTTGGGAAGCGGACGCGCTACCGCAGACGAACGCATGACCCGGCGCGATCATTGCGTGCGCAGTGATGCGCGTGAAGATCCACGCCAGCGCCGTCGCATTTTGCGGGCGGGGTGGGTCGCCTGGGCATCGGCCACGCTCTGTTGACGCTCGCGATTGGTCATGTCATACGCGCTCGCGAGGCCCCCGGATCGCCACCGGCGCGGGCTCACTGTCACAGTGCCGATTCGGGAAAAGCCGTGGGAAACCTGCGTTCCATCCTCGCCGTGGCGGTCCTTCTGGGATCGCCGGTTGCACCTGTCCTGGCCCAGACCAAGCCCAAACCGCCGGCGGTACCGGCGCAAGCCCCGGCCGCCGCACCCTCGCCCCAGGCGCTGGGCACGTTCAACGGCTGGATTGCGGCCTTTGTCGGCGAGGGGGCCAACAAGGTCTGCTACATGCGCACCAAGCCCGCCAGCTCCGAATCGCGGCCGGCCCGCCTGCGCCGCGGCGATGTCGCCGTGGCGGTGACGCACCGGCCCGGCGCCAAGCAGCGCGACGAGGTCAGCTTCGATGCGGGCTACGCCATCAAGGATGGCGCCATCGTCGCGGTCGAAATCGACCAGAAGCGCTTCCAGATGTTCAACCGCCCCAGCGTCGACCCGGAGACCGCCTGGTCGGCCGATGCCGCCACCGACAAGGCGTTGGTGGACGCGATGCGCGCCGGCCAGACCATGATCGTGCGCGCCGTGTCCGCGCGCGGCAGCGAGACCGTGGACACGGTGCCGCTGACCGGCTTCGTGCGCGCCTATGCCGAAATCGGCAAGGCCTGCGGCATAAAGTGACCCCGCCCTGACGCTGGCGCCCGCGAAGGACTATATTGTTCCCATGACGATGGAAGCCCTGGCCCCGGCCAAGACCGAACTGCCGCGCCCCGCGCGCGCGGATGGCCGCGACAATCTGATCGGCCTGACACGCGAGGAACTGACGGCGCGCCTGGCGGAGCTGGGCGAACCGGCGTTTCGCGCCAAGCAGCTCTGGCAGTGGCTCTATGTGCGCGGCGTCACCGATTTCGATGCCATGACCGATATCGGCAAGCCCTTGCGCGCCAAGCTCGCCGAGCGCTTCGTCGTCGGCCGCGCCGAACTCACGCGCCATCAGAAATCGATCGACGGCACCCAGAAATGGCTGCTGCGCTTCGCCGACGGCCAGGAAGTCGAAAGCGTGCACATCCCCGAGGAAGACCGCGGCGCGCTGTGCGTCTCCTCGCAGGTCGGCTGCACGCTGAGCTGTAAATTCTGTCACACCGGCACGCAGAAGCTGGTGCGCAACCTCGAACCGTCGGAGATCGTGGCGCAGATCATGGCCGCGCGCGACGCGTTCGGCGAATGGCCGGCCCCCGATGGCGGCCGCAAGATCACCAACATCGTCATGATGGGCATGGGCGAGCCGCTGTTCAATTACGAGAACGTGGCCAAGGCGCTCACCATCATCATGGATCCCGGCGGCATCGCGATTTCGCGCCGTAAGATCACGCTGTCGACCTCGGGCGTCGTACCGATGATCAGGCGCTGCGGCGCCGAGCTCGGCGTCGGCCTCGCGGTCAGCTTGCATGCGGTGCGCGACGATTTGCGCGATGTGATCGTGCCGCTCAACAAGAAATACAAGATCGCCGAATTGCTCGCCGCCTGTCGCGATTATCCCGGTCTCTCCAATGCGCGGCGCATCACGTTCGAATACGTGATGCTGAAGGGCTTGAACAACTCGCCGGCCGACGCGCGAGAATTGGTGCGCCTGATCCGAGGCATTCCCGCCAAGATCAATCTGATCCCGTTCAATCCCTGGCCCGGCGCGCCGTATGAATGTTCCGACGATGCGACGATCGAAGCCTTCGCCGCGATCTTGATGAAAGCCGGCTACATCGCGCCCGTGCGCACCCCGCGCGGCCGCGACATCTTCGCCGCCTGCGGCCAGCTCAAATCCGCGAGCGAGCGCCAACGGCGCGGCACGACAGCAGTAGGCGCACCATCAGCAATGACATGAGACCGGGACGGTTAACATTCACTGATCCTTGGATTGTGTTGATTCGGGGCATCAACCGCGCCCTTGCCACATCTCGTGACAATCATGTTCGATTTATTTGGTTGGACAGAATTGTCCCGGAAAGCAAGCGGCTCGAAGCCGATCAGCATGTCGCCGCTGCGACGGCTCTTGTGACGGAAGACAGCGGCAAGTCCTTCGTCGACTACCGTCTAGTGTTGTTGTTGAGTAAGGCAGCTGCTGATGCGTATCGCAATGAGGAGTTTGAGAGGCTTCACCCCGATCAAAGCGCCACCGCCGGGCTCAAAATAAATAGGATCGCGAGGGAGATCGAAATCAACTGTGACGCCTAGGTAGTGGAGGCGCCCGAATCTCTAAAACAAAAAGCCCGGCAGCGCCGGGCGAAGATCCTCGAAGAGGATTCAGCTCAACGGTGGCGCGCGGCCTGGAAGGCGGCGGCGCCGGCGAAGAGCGGCCACAGCGCGCCGATGCAGGCCAGCGCCAGCCACTGCGCGGCGGTGATCGGCTTGACGGGCCCGCGGAACCCGACGTGGTAGCCGAGATAGCAGCCGATCGCGATATACGTCGCGATCGCGGCCAGTCCCAGGATGGTATCGCCCATGTTCATGTCCCCCGCGCGATCCTTGCAAGCAGACTTTCCCTTTTCCTTGGTCTGCCAAGTTTCGCTGGAAAACATTAAGGCACTCTTGATTTTTCGCCCTCAGGTTGCGCCATAAAGACGAACCAAATGCGCTAAAAAGTACGATAAATCAAATACTTCTAAAATTTTAGGGATCGGCTTCCAATCACCGTTGGGGTCGCACGGGCGTGAGATTGGGGCCGCCGATCGCAACCCAATTATAGGGCTGGCTGGCATCCTTGCCGGGCATCAATGCCCAGGCATTGCCGACCACCGTGTCGATCACCAGGAACACCGCCTGGCCCGCCCCGCCCGGTCCGCGCACCGCCTGGAATCGGCCTTGCTGCGCGCCGGCCTGGCCGATCTGGGCGCCGGGCACCCCCAGCGGCGCCGGGCCGCCCGGAATCACGCCGGAGCCGCCAGGGCCGATACCGGTTTGGGCGAAGGCGGGGGTGGCGGCGAGGATTAGTGCGGCTACGGCCAAGGCTACGAGGCGCATAATGGGCTCCTTCCTGTCGCTAGATCGGAAGCCGCAATCTTATCAGGTTTGGACCGACACCGCCCGTTACCGCCGTCACATTGCTGCGACGGGGCTCAAGTCTCGACCTTGGCCACCTGCGCGGGCTGGCGGTTCATCTCGCTGCGCTTCGCGACCAGCCCGTCCACCTGGTGGCGGAGCTGCGGATATTTGCGCAGGAACTGCCGGAAATCGCTGCGCTCCAGCGCCAGCAGCTCGCAATAATCGATGGCCGTGACGTCGGCGGTGCGGCGCCCGCCGGTGAGCAGCGCCATTTCCCCGAACACGTCGCCGGGGCCGAGCTGGATCTTGCGCCCGGCGACCGACACCTCGACGGCACCTTTCGAAATGAAGAACACGGCATCGGCCCGGTCGCCGGCCCGGATCAGACGCTCACCGGGCGAAGCGAGGCGCGCATGGAACAGGGCGTGCAACTCCTCGCTGGCCTCGGGACTCAGGCTTGCGAACATCGGGAACTTGGTCACGAATTCCTGCGCCTCGAGCCGCAGCTCCGCGGCGCGCGCCTCCAGCCGGTCGCGTGTCGCCTGCAGTTCGGCCTGCAGCGCGCGGTAGCGCGGGTTTTTCGCTTCGTCTCGTCCACTGCGCGGACGCACGCGCGTGAGGACGGCGTCGACGATCGCGAACATCAGTGGATTAAGCGTGATCGACAGCAGCGCGCCGGCGAGGATGAGGTCGCGCCCCTCGATCGGCAGCAGGCCGAGGCTCAGGCCCAATCCCGGCCAGGATGAAGGAGAATTCGCCGATCTGCGTCAGGCTGGCGGAAACCGTCAGCGCCGTCGCCAGCGGAAAGCCGAGCAGCAGCACGATCACCATCGCCGCGAGCGACTTGCCGAGCAGGATCAGCAGCAGCACGAACGCGACGTCCAGCGGCTGGCGTATGAGGATCGAGGGATCGAACAGCATCCCGACGGAGACGAAGAACAGCACCGCGAACGCATCCTGCAGCGGCAGGGAATCCGCGGCGGCCTTGTGGCCGAATTCGCGATTCGCTGAGCACGACGCCGGCGAAGAAGGCACCCAGCGCGAACGAGACGCCGAACAGCGCCGCCGAGCCGTACGCGATGCCCAGCGCCACCGCCAGCACGGAGAGCGTGAAGAGCTCGCGCGAGCCCACCCGCGCAACCTGGCCCAGCAGCCACGGCACGACGCGCGGGCCCAGCGCCAGCACCAATCCGACAAACAAGGCGACCTTGCCCAGCGTGATGGCCACGTCAGCGCCAGATTGCCGCCGCCGCGCCTCGGCGCGGCTCGTCCGCCCAGAGATCTCGGCGACCGCCGGCAGCAGGACGAGGGCCAGCACCATCACCAGGTCCTCGACGATCAGCCAGCCGACCGCGACACGGCCATTGACGCTGTCTACGGCGTTGCGCTCGTCCAAGGCCCGCAGCAGCACGACCGTGCTGGCGACCGAGAGGGAGAGGCCCAGCACCAGCCCCGCCCCCAGGCTCCAGCCCCAGCTCATCGCGATGAGGGTGCCGATCGTCGAGACGACGCAGATCTCCGCCACGGCACCGGGAAGGGCGATCCAGCGCACGGCGACCAGATCGGCCGTCGAGAAATGCAGGCCCACGCCGAACATCAGCAGGATGACGCCGATTTCAGCGAGCTGGCTCGCCATGTCGACGTCGGCATTGAGGCCCGGCGTGAACGGGCCCAGCGCCACCCCGGCCAGCAGATAGCCGACCAGCGGCGGCAGCCGCAGCTTGATGGCGACGAACCCAAAACCGAAGGCGAGAACCAGGCCGAGTACGACCGTGGCGATCAGAGACACGTCATGCTGCAACGGGGCCGGTCCTCAAACGCGCGGGCCCGGCCGTTTTGGCGGCCGGGGTGATGGAAGGACGGCGCCCTACCCCGGTCGGGGACGGGCGCCGGCCGCATCATGCGGCGAAGCGCCCGCCCGTGTCACGTGGGCTGCTCTAGCGCTGGGCGTATTGCGTCGCCCCGAACAGGACCTCTTTCGCCTTCTGATCCATCGGGCCGGGGCGCTTCCGCTCCTTCTGCAGCTCCAAGCCCTTCTTGACGGCCGGGCGCGCGTCGATAGCGTCGTACCAGCGCTTGAGGTTGGGGAAATCCTCAAGCTTCAGCCCGGCGCGCTCATAAATGCGCAGCCAGGGGAAAGTGGCGATGTCTGCGATCGAGTAGTCACCGGCGAGATAGGGGGATTCCGCCAAGCGCCGGTTGACGACGCCATAGATGCGCTTCATCTCGTTCGTGTAGCGGCTGATGGCGTAGGGAATCTTCTCCGGCGCGTAGCTGATGAAATGATTGGCCTGGCCCAGCATCGGGCCCACGCTCGCCATCTGGAACATCAGCCATTGCATCACATTGTAGCGCCCGCGCATGTCCTTCGGCATGAGCTTGCCGCTTTTCTCGGCAAGGTAGAGCAGGATCGCCCCGGATTCGAAGATGGCGATCGGCTTGCCGTCCGGCCCGTCGCTGTCGACGATGGCCGGCATCTTGTTGTTGGGGCTGATCTTCAGGAAGTCGGGCTGGAACTGGTCGCCGCGCCCGATGTCGATATCGATGACGTTGTACGCCATCGCGATCTCTTCCAGCATGATCGAGATTTTATAACCGTTGGGCGTAGGCCAGACGTAGAGGTCGATCATCGGCGGCTCCGCTGAGAGGACTGGGGGATGACCGCAGCCTAGCGAACCCGTCGCTGCCTGTGGAATGACTTTTATGTAATGCGATGCATTACGGCAGCTTGATCATCTCCGCCGGCAACGATGGCGTGCGCGTGTCGGTGAGGGTCAGCAGGGTCAAGATGCGATCGACCGTCTGCCCATTGTCCGACAACGGCAGCACGAGGCGGAAATGGAGGAAGTAGTAATCCCCCAACGACTCGCAGTCGCGCACCAGATACGGCGACGCGGCACTCACCACCTGACGATACGTGCTGTACGCCTCCGAGCGGAACGGCTCGTGCCATTCGGAGACGCATTTTCCGGTCATGTCCGCGCCGACTTTGGCGGCGATGGTGGTGCCGTGCACGCGATAGCGGAAGTCGCGGCCGCCGTTGACCACATCAAGAAGGTTAAGATTGCCCAGCCAGCGGCGCAGCTCGATCGGATCGAACTTGGACCAGGGCGGTATCTTGGCGTTGCCACGCCGCTCGCACCACAAGGCGTAGAGGTCGCGCTGCGCCGGAAAGCGAAATGCCTGCCCGGCTGTGACAGCCAGGGTAGGATCGCTAAAATTTTTGAGAATTTCGGTTTGCATTGCGGGCGACACTGCTACCAAATCCGCGCTATGCGCGCCACTGACATTTCCGACAATTGTTGCGCCCTGACATTTCGCACGAATATGGCGCCCTCGCTTGCGGCAAGAAGCGCAATCCCTATACTCCCCGCACTCTAACCTTTCGGATCAGCAGGAAAGCGCGTCATGGCGGTTCAGCCCAGCAAGCCCGTGAAAAAAGTTGTTCTGGCCTATTCGGGTGGCCTCGATACGTCGGTGATTCTCAAATGGCTCCAGGAAACCTATGGCTGCGAGGTGGTGACGTTCACCGCCGATATCGGCCAGGGCGAGGAAGTCGAGCCCGCGCGCAAGAAGGCGCAGATGTTGGGGGTCAAACAGATTTACATCGAGGATCTGCGCGAGGAATTCGTGCGCGACTTCGTGTTCCCGATGTTCCGCGCCAACGCGCTTTATGAAGGGACGTATCTTCTCGGCACGTCGATCGCGCGCCCGCTCATCGCCAAGCGCCAGATCGAAATCGCGAAAGAAGTCGGCGCCGATGCGGTGGCGCACGGCGCCACCGGCAAGGGCAACGACCAGGTGCGCTTCGAGCTCACCTATTATGCCTTGAAGCCCGACATCCGCGTGATCGCGCCCTGGCGCGAATGGCAGCTCGAATCGCGCACCAAGCTGCTCGACTACGCCGAGAAGAACCAGATCCCGATCGCCAAGGACAAGCGCGGCGAAGCACCGTTCTCGACGGACGCGAACCTGCTGCACATCTCGGCCGAAGGTAAGGCGCTTGAGGATCCTTGGCACGAGCCGGAGGAATTCGTCTATTCGCGCACCGTTTCGCCCGAGCAGGCGCCCGACAAGCCGGAATATGTCGAGATCGAGTTCGAGAAGGGTGACCCCGTTGCCGTCAACGGCAAGAAACTCTCGCCGGCGATGCTGCTGACGGCCCTCAACGAGATCGGCCATCGCAACGGCGTGGGCCGTCTCGATCTCGTCGAGAACCGCTTCGTCGGCATGAAGTCGCGCGGCGTCTATGAAACGCCCGGCGGCACGATCTGGCAGGTGGCCCATCGCGGCATCGAGAGCATCACGCTCGACCGCGGCGCCGCACACCTTAAGGACGATCTGATGGCGCGCTATGCGGAGCTGATCTACAACGGCTTCTGGTTCGCGCCCGAGCGCGAGATGCTGCAGGCGCTCATCGACAAGAGCCAGGAGAACGCGAGCGGTACCGTGCGCGTCAAATGCTACAAGGGCCACGCCCGCGTCGTCGGCCGCAAATCCCCGAAGTCGCTGTACAGTCTCGCCCACGTCACCTTCGAGGCCGACCAGGGCGCCTACAACCAGCGCGACGCCGAAGGCTTCATCAAGCTCAACGCGCTGCGCCTGCGGCTCGCGAAGCGCGGCGCGAAGTAAAACAAACCCTCTCCGCCCACGAAGTGGGGGGAGAGGGTGCGAGCGAAGCGAGCGGGTGAGGTGGGTCTCTCCGCTAAAATCCTGTTGAGCACCGCGCGTGCTGAACCACCACCTCACCCTCCCACGCGCTTAGCGCGCGGGCCCCTCCCTCTCCCCCGCTTCGCGGCGGAGAGGGGACGTTTATCGTTCAACGCAATTTCTCTAGTAAATCGGCGCGCCCGCGATCCACGGGTGCAGCGCGAACAGCGCGATGTAGACGCCTGCGATCACCACCATCCGCCACCAGCCGAGGTCGATCAGCGAGAACGCGGTCCGGCCCTCGGCGATCGCGGCGAACGGCACGTTGGAGGTTGACGACGCGAAGCGCGAGAAACCGTTGGGGTCGCGCGCGCGCCGCTTGGCATCGAGACGCTGCGTGCCGTAAAACGCCAGGAACGCCAGCCCGCCGAAGAAGATCAGCGAGCGCAGATCGCCATTGGGCGGGATATGCGACAGCGCCCACAGGCCGATCGCCCACATTACCGGATGGCGCGTCACCTTGAGGATGCCGGGCGCTGGGTCGTCGCGCTCGGGGTTGAACTTGGCGTTGACCAGTGTGGGATTGTATTGCGTGATTCCGCCGATCAGCAGGAAGACCGCGACCGGCATCACCGCCAGCGGGATGAAATGCGTCCACGCCGGCGACGGCCAGAGCTCGACGTAGGGTGCGGCGGCAAAGGCCTTCGCCATCCACACCAGCGTCACGGCCATCAGGGCCGAGTAGATGCCGCTGAACGCTTTCTCCCCCACGATCGCGACCAGCCGCGCGCGCACGGCTGGATAGGACAGCAGGAAATGCCCGCCGATAAAGGCGAGCGTGGCCAGGATCAAAGCGCCAAATCCCTCGAGCATCATGGTCTCCCCCAGGCGACGTCATTGTCGTCGCAGCGTCGTGACGTATTCAAGGCTTATCGAGAAACCGCGCCAGGGCGTCCGGCGGCGGCACGTAGCACGCACTCTTCTGGCCGAACCATTTGTAGCGGTTGCGCGCGACGATATTATAAAGCCGGTCGCGCCACGCGCGCGGCACGATCGCGAAACATTGCAGCAGCGGCCACGGAAACGGCAGGCGGCCGGCCACGTAGAGTGCCGCATCGGATTTGATATACACCCGCTCGCCATCGACGACGGTGACGGTGTCGAGCGCCTCGGTCATTCCGTGCGCGCGCTTGAGGGCACCGCCATGGGCGCCTTGCGCAAAGGCGAAATCGAACACGCCATCGCGATCGTTTTTAAGAACGATCTCGACGCCGAAACTGCAGATATTGCACACCCCGTCGAAGATCAGCACCGGGCGGGGCGCGGCATTCATGGCGGAACCGGCAGGCCGCGCCGCCGACAGCTTGCGGTCAACGTGTTCTGCAACAGGCACGCGATGGTCATCGGCCCCACACCGCCGGGCACGGGCGTGATGGCGCCCGCGACCTTCACGGCTTCGGCGAACGCGACATCGCCGACCAGCTTGGTCTTGCCGCCCTCGGCCGGCACGCGGTTGATGCCGACATCGATCACGGTGGCGCCGGGCTTGATCCAGTTGCCGCGCACCATCTCCGCCCGTCCCACCGCCGCCACCAGGATATCGGCGCTGCGGCACAGCCCCGGCAGGTCGCGCGTCTTCGAATGCGCCATGGTGACGGTGCAATCCGCGCGCAGCAGCAGCTGCGCCACCGGCTTGCCGACGATGTTGGAGCGGCCGAGCACGACCGCGTGTAGCCCAGCGAGAACGCCCAGCCGGTCGCGCAGCAACATTTCGCAGCCCACGGGCGTGCAGGGCACAAGCGCCTCCTGTCCGGTCATCAGCTTGCCGGCGTTGATCACATGGAACCCGTCGACATCCTTGGCCGGGTCGATCGCGTTGAGCACGATTTCAGGATTGATCTGCGCCGGCAGCGGCAACTGCACCAGGATGCCGTCGACCGCGTCGTCTGCATTGAGTTGACGCACAACCGTCAGCAGTGCCTCGGCCGATGTATCGGACGGCAGCTCGTGCTTGAACGAGCGCATGCCGCTCTCGGCCGTCTGCTTGGCCTTGTTGCGCACATAGACCTGGCTCGCCGCGTTCTCGCCGACCAGCACGACCGCGAGGCCGGGGACGATGCCGTGCTGCGCCGTGAGCGCCGCGACCTTACGCGCGATCGTGCCGCGCAGCGTCTCGGCGAAGGCCTTGCCGTCGATGATGGTGGCGCTCATGTCAGATGGGCTTTCAGTGCGGCGGCGAGCGAGTGGGGATCGCCCTTGATGTGGACGCGTTTGAGGCGCTGCGTGGCGCCCGATGCCAGCGTCAGCGCGGTCTTCGGCAGGCGCCATTCGCGCGCCAGCAACGCCAGCAGTGCCGCATTGGCCTTGCCGTCCTCGGGCGGGGAAGCGACGCGCACTTTCAGCACGCATTCCGGCCCGCTGCGCCCGGGCTCGACGCTCACGCTCTCGATTCCTTCGCGCCGCGATTTAGGTGTCAGCTTCACGGTCACGATCACCCCATCCGTGACGCACTGGAGCGGCAGATCAACCGGCGCCATCGCCCAGATCAGAGAACGGCGGGCAGCAGATAGCGATAAATGAATTCCTGAATCACCCAGATCGCCAGCAAGAGGACGATGGGCGAAAGATCGATGCCGCCCACGAACGGGATCACCCGGCGGATCGGCCGCAACGCCGGCTCGGTGATGCGATAGAGGAAATCGCTGATCGCGTAGACGAAGCGGTTATGGGTGTTGACCACGTTGAACTGGACAAGCCAGGTGACGATCACCGCGAGGATCACCACCCACTTGTAGATCTCCAGAATCCGCAGGACGAGCTCGAGCAGGATGTCCATCTCTACCGCCTTCAGGGAAAGCGCCGCCGGCCAATGCGGGGGCACCCTACACGAGCGGCGGGATTCGAGGCAAGTAATTGGGGTGGCAGGGATTCCGGCCGCCTCGCGGTCTCGGCTTGACACCTTAGGGACCCCCCACCATTATCCCGCCCCGAACCGGCGGGGCCGTAGCTCAGTTGGGAGAGCGCCTCGTTCGCAATGAGGAGGTCAGGGGTTCGATTCCCCTCGGCTCCACCAATCCCGCCGGCCTCCCACTCCTTTTGATCAGGACCCGCTCCGGAACCGGCGACAGTTGTCGCGGTTTCTCGGGGCGCACGATGCCGCGTCGGACCTTGCCCCCGTCGTGATGGCGACCGTGCATCCATCCGCCGTGCTGCGCGCGTACGACGAGGCGCGGGAGGCCGAGATCAAGCGCTTTGTGGCGGACCTGCGTGTGGCGGCGGTGAAGCTGCGCTCCAGCCTGTGACGGGCGCCACACTCGTACGACCGGGAACTCGTCCAAACTTACGGTGTTAGGTCCATTCGCCCGCGCGCCGAGCGCGGTTTTTAGGGAGGGGCCGGATGACGAACAGGATCGATGCGCAATTTGCGTCGCTGACGCCGTCCGGGCTTGGCGGCTGGTGCATGGCCGGTGACGGCGGCTTCCGCTGGGTCGATGGCGTGCTGGAAAGCGGCGGCGGCCCCGGGATCTTCTGGTACAAGCCGATGGTCGTCTCGGATTTCATCCTGCGTTGCGCCTGGCGAACGCACTGCCGCACCGACAATTCCGGCGTCTTTCTGCGCATTCCCGCCCTCAACGGCGACATCACGCCGGCCATCGACGAAGGCTTCGAGGTCCAGATCGACGATCGCGGCTACAACCCCGTCACCGGCCGCGAGGACAGCGCCATTCACGCCTCCGGCGCGATCTACGGCCTGACGCCGGCGCTGGCCGCCGCGTCGCGCCCGCCCGGCGAATGGAACGAGTTCGAGATCATCGCGCGCGGCCGCACGATCGCGGTGCGCTTGAACGGCAGCGAGGTCAGCCATTGCGGGGTCGCGATGCGCCGCGCCTATGGCCATATCGGCCTGCAGACCCATCACGATGGCTCGCACGTGCAGTTCCGCGATCTGCGGCTCTGCCCGTTGCCGTCCTAGTGCCCGATGATCTTCCAGAGTGTCAGTGACAGCGCCGGAACATAGGTGATTGCCAGCAGCCCCAGGCCGCAGGCGATCAGGAACGGGTTGCATTCGCGGAAGATCGCCTGCGCCGACACTTTCGAAATTGATGCGCAGATGAATACCAGGATCCCGACCGGCGGCGTGACCGAGCCCAGCACCGCATTGATCACGACGATGACGCCCAGATGGATCGGGTCGACGCCCACCGAAGTCAGCAGTGGCGTGAACAGCGGGATCATGATCAGCATGATCGGCACGACTTCCAGGAACGTGCCCGCGACCAGCATCAGAATGTTGATCAGCAGCAGGAGCTGCCACGGCTCGACGACATAGGCGCGCGCGTGGCTGACCAGCAATTGCGGGATCTGCTCGGCGATCAGCACCCAGGCGAACGGCGCTGACACGCCGATCAGGAAGCCGATCAGCGCGCTGTCGATCGCGCAATCCACCATGTCGCGATAGAACTGCGCCCAGGTGAACTTCTTGTAGATGAATTTGCCCAGGAACAGCGACCACAGCACCGCGACCACGCCCACCTCGGTCGCCGTCACCACGCCGAAGCGCAGCAGCCCCAGGATCGCAAACGCCAGGCCGAATGCCGGCAACGCACGGAAGCCGGTGACGACCATCTCTCGGACTGTCGCGCGCTGCGTTGCCGGTTCGTAATTGCGCGTGCGCGCCACGTAATAGACCGTGCCCATCATCAGGCTGGCCAGCAGCAGGCCGGGAATGATGCCGGCGGTGAAGAGCTGGGCGACGGAGACCTCGGCGATCGACGCGTAGATCAACAGCGCGATCGACGGCGGAAAACACGCGGGCAGGATGGAGCCCACCGCGGTGACCGCGCAGGAGAACGGGCCCGAATAGCCGCGCTTGATCATCTCGGGCACGAGTATCTTGGTGGTGCTCGCGGCATCGGCACCGGAAGAGCCGCAGATTCCGCCCAGCAGCACGCTGTGCAGCACGTTGGCCTGCGCGAGGCCGCCGCGCCAATGGCCCACCAGCGCGCTGGCGAAATCGATGATGCGCGTCGAAAGCCCGCCCGAGTTCATCAGATAGCCGGCCGTCAGGAAGAACGGGATCGCCAGCAGCACGAACGAGCCCGAGCCGCCGACCATGCTGTGCACGACCGCCGGCACCGGCAGCAGATCGGCGCCCCAGGTCGACAGGAACACCGCAAACAGCATCGCGTAGCCGACCGGCACGCCGATCAGCAGCGCCACCGCGAACGCGCTCGCCATGATCAGGCTGGGGCTGGTGTCGGGGAACGGCCGCTCCGACGTCATCGTCATCACGGCGAACAGCAGGAAGGCCAGCGCCACGGCGATCAGGCGTGAGACGAAGAGCGAACGGCTCGTCTGCAATGCCGTTAGGACGATATAGGCGAGGCTGATGACGCTCGAGATCGGGATCATCAGATAGCGGACTTTGTTGGGCCATTGCATGCCGGTGCTGACACCGCCGATTGACTCGATCAGAGCCTGGCCGCCGAACAGCAGCATCACGCTGGTGTAGGCGACGACGAGGTCGACGATGAAGCCGAGAATCAGCCGCCAGCGCTCGGAGAGGTAATCGTCGAACAGCCCGACCGAGATGTGCATGCTGGTGCGGTGCGCGGCGGCCACGCCCACGAAGATCATCCACAGGAACGTCCAGGAGGCGAGCTCCTCCGTCCAGGTGAAGGAGGAGTTGAAGACGTAGCGCGCGATCACGCCGGCGAACACGACGACGATGATCTCGACCAGCAGCAGAAATGCCGCGACCTCGACGACCACGTTGAGAATATGCAGCGTGCGCGCCGCCGCGCGCTCCGGCGCGCCGTCCGGGCGCTCGCGCAGATTCATCGTGATGTCGCCGCTGGCCATGGCATTTCCTCGAAGGCATGGTGGGGCCGGCAATTCGCCATTGCCGCCGCCTTATGATTTCATAATATCATATGACAAATGGTGCCGCAGGCCAATAAAAACCCGCGGCCGAGCCTGCACGAGCATCTGGTTCGTGTTCTCGGTTTGCGGATCGTGGGAGGGGACGTGAACGCAGGCGACACGCTGCCTGTGGAAGAGCGTCTCGCCAACGAATTCGGCGTCAGCCGCACGGTCGTGCGCGAGGCCATCAAGGCGCTCGTGCGCAAGGGCCTGGTGCAGGTGCGCCCGCGCACCGGGACCCGCGTGCGCCCGGCCAGCGAGTGGACGCAGATCGACCCGGATATCCTGCGCTGGCGATTGGAATCCGGGCCGGACCCGAAATTCCTCTCCGATGTCGCCGAGCTGCGCCGGCTCATCGAGCCCGCCGCCGCCGGCATGGCCGCCGCGCGCGCCTCCGCTGCCGCGATCGCGCGGATAGAGGCGGCGTTTCGCGCCATGAGTTCCACCCACGCGCTGGACCGGCACATCGAATCCGACCTGACGTTCCATTTGAGCATTCTTGAAGCCAGCGGCAACGATCTGCTCGTGGGCTTGCGCGGCCTGATCGAGGGCGCGCTCACCTTCGCCATTCATCTGTCGACGCCTTCCAAGAAAGCAGGCGAAACCTCGATGCAATTGCACCAGGCGGTCATGGACGCGATCCGCAAGCGCGACGCCGCCGCCGCGGAAGAGGCGATGCGCCGTGTCGTGCAGCGCTGGATCGAGGACAGCAAGCGGGTTCTGAAATCACGCAATGGCAAAAACAGCCGCGCGCGCCTGCGCGCGCTGGCGGGGAGCAAGGAAAAATGAGCATCAAGCTGTTCGACCTGACCGGCAAAGTGGCGTTGATCACCGGCTCCAATCGCGGCCTCGGATTCTCGATGGCCAAGGGCCTCGCCGCTGCCGGCGCGAGGGTCGTCATCAATGGCCGCAGTCAGGACGGCGTTGACGAGGGGATCAAGAAGCTAAAGGCGGAAGGTCTCAGCGCCGCGGGCGCCATCTTCGACGTGACGAAGCCGAAAGACATCCAGGCTGCCGTGAAGAAGGTCGAGGAAACCGTCGGTCCCATCGACATCCTCGTCAACAACGCCGGCATCAACAAGCGCGCCCCCCTGCATGAGATGGAGGAGGCCATGTGGCGCGAGGTTGTGGACACCAACCTCAGCGGCGCGCATTTCACGACGCGCGCTGTGGTCAACGGCATGATCCAACGCAAATCCGGCAAGATCGTCAACATCTGCTCGCTCACCAGCGAGGTTGCGCGCCCGACCGTGGCACCCTACGCGGCCGCCAAGGGCGCGTTGAAGATGCTGACCAAAGCGATGGCCGTCGAATGGGCGCAATACAACATCCAGGCCAACGGCATCGGCCCCGGCTATTTCGCGACCGACCTCAACAAGCCGCTGATGGCCGACGAGAAATTCGACAGCTGGATCCGCAATCGCACGCCGGCCAAGCGGTGGGGGCAGCCAGACGAGCTGATCGGCACGTGCATTTTCCTGGCTTCGCGCGCGTCCGACTTCATGACCGGCCAGGTCGTCTATGTCGATGGTGGGGTGCTCGCATCCCTCTGAGCAGAGTTCGTAGCACACATAAAACAACCCGGGAGAACGCTATGAGTACCGTTAGAAAATTCTTGAGTGGAACAATAGTGGCGGGCGCAGGCCTGCTCGCCGCCATCGCCATGCCGGTCGACGCCGTCGCGGCGAAATTCGTCGCGCGCATGTCGATCGAGGTGCAGGAGGGGCACCCCAAGCATGTCGCGATGGAGCGCTTCGCCAAATTGGTGGCTGAACGCACCAACGGCGATGTCGAGATCAAGGTGTTCCCCAACAGCCAGCTGGGCGGCGAGCTTGAGACCGCCGAAGGTATTCGCCTCGGCTCGATCCAGTTCGGCGCGATCACCAGCTCGGTCCTGGTGAACTGGGTGCCGGAGCTGCAGGTCCTCGATCTGCCGTTCATTTTCGACAACGACGCCCATGCGCTCAAGGCCAACCCGGTTCTGACGCAGAAGCTGGCGCCGAAATTCCGGGCGCAGGGCTTCCATCTGCTCGGCTTTTCCGTCAACGGCGCCCGCGAACTGATGAGCACCTTCCCGATCGAGAAGCCGGAGGACGTGCGTGGCAAGAAGATGCGCGTGCTGCAAAGCCCGTTGCATATCGATCTGTGGCGCACCATGGGTGCAAACCCGGTCGCCATTCCTGCGCCAGAGATCTACAACGCGCTGCAGACGCGCGTGTTCGATTTCTTCGACAACACCACGACCAACTACCTGACCTTCAAGTTCAACGAGGTCGCCAAGCACTTCACCAAGCTCGACCACATCTACGCCATGGCGACCTGGGTGGTGGGCGACCAGTGGTGGAAGCGTCTGCCGAAGGAATACCAGGCGGCGATCGAGAAGAGCGCCACCGAGGTCCAGCCGCTGGTCAGCGAGCTGCTTGCCAAGAGCGACGACGCCGCCCTCGCCAAGGCCAAGGAAACCGGTTCGACCATCGTCTTCATCCAGGACAAAGCGCCGTGGAAGAAGCTGATGGCGCCGATCTGGGACCAGTATTCGGCCAAGATCCCCGACGGCAAGGCGCTGATCGACCTGATTTCCGCGCAAAAATAGCCGCCGTCGACGCGCAGATCACACGGCCCGGACATCCTGTCCGGGCCGTTTCCTTTGGCGCGCATGTCCTACGGCATAATCCTACGAAAGATATTTCGGAACAAAGGCATGGCGCCTCGGTTGTTTCATTCTGGACGCCCCGGATCGCAAAGCAAGGCCGGTCCTCTAGTTGCTTCGCCGCGAGAGCAGTGCTGAGATAGGCAATACCCGTGACGCGCCGTCCGGTGCGCGCGGGCTCGGTTTCTCGGACGTCCATTCCCGTTCTTGTTTGGGAGAAGTCCATGAACACCCCCCTCGAAATCAGCTTTCACAATCTGATGGCCTCGCCCGCCGTGGAGGCGGAGATCGAAAAGCGCGTCGCCAAGCTCGAGAAGCTCTATCCGCGTCTGATCACCGTGCGCGTCTCGCTCGAGAAGCCGCACCGCCAGCATCGCACCGGCAGCATCTTCGAGGTTCATATCGAGATGAGCGTGCCGGGCCGCACGCTGGTCGTCACACGCGAACCCAATCGCGCGAATAAGCGCTATGCCAAGCCGACCGTTCATACCTCGTTGAACGAAGCGTTCCGCACAGCGGAAGCGCAGCTCAAGGAGTTTAAAGCCATGCAACGCGGTGCCGTAAAAACGCACCCCGCGATGCTGCACGGCATCGTGCGCCGCATCGATCGCCGCAACGGCCGCGGTTTTCTCACCACCAACGACGGCAAGGAGATGTATTTCCACCGCAACAGCCTTCTCGGCGGCGATTTCGAGAAGCTCAAGCGCGGCGACATGGTGCAATACACCGAGGCGCTGGGCGACACCGGCCCGACCGCCAACAAGGTCTGGGTCGGCGCGCAAAGCGGTTGATTTGCCGCGACAAAATAATTGAAACAGCGTCGGGAAAAGTTTGAAACAGGGTTCCTCTCGACTCTCGGCGTGATCTTGCCTACAGCAAGCGCGTTGGCGCATCGTCCGGCTGGGCGGCGCGGCTGACACCAAGCTGTTCCGACAATTGTCGAGGGGTCGACATGCGGCGTGTCAGTGTCTGCGCTGTTTTAGCGTTCGTTTGCGTATTGGTTCCTGCCGCCGGTCCATCGCACGCGCAATCGTCGTCGGAAATCGGCGATGTGCGCCGCGTGCTGATTTGGGCGTTCGGTACGCCGCCCACCGCCGCGCGCCGCGATCTTTACGAGCGCAGCAGGGTCGTTGCCAATGAAGTTGTCGAGACGGTGGAGAACGGCGCCTTGCATCTGCGCTTTCTCGATGGCACGGATTTTCGCGTCGGCCCGGCCAGCCGCGCCACGCTCGACAGCTTCGCCTACAATCCAGGGGCCAACAGCGGCGAGATGGCGGTGACGCTGGTGCGCGGCACGTTCCGCTATATCAGCGGCCGCATGAACAAGCAGAATATCAAGCTGCTCACGCCCACCGCGGCGATCGGGCTGCGCGGCACGGATATTTTCGTGCATGTGGCCGATGACGGCACGACGACGCTGGGCGTGCGCGAAGGTGTCGCCGTGATCAACGGCGTGGTGGTCAACGAGCGCCAGCAGGCGATCGTCGTGCGTGGCGGGAGCCCGCAAATCGGCAGCCAGCCGGCGCTCGGCAACACCGTCGATGGCCGCGGCCTCTCGGACGATTTCGACCAGCCCAACCTGCAAGGCGGCGCCGGCAGCAGCGGCCCCGCCGGCAGCGGGCAAAGCAGCCGGTAAGGAGACGAACCCTCTCCGCCCGCGTAGCGGGGGGAGAGGGAAGGGGCCCGTCGCGCAGCGACGGGAAGGGTGAGGTGGGTCTCTCAGCCGTTTCATTGTCGACAGCGTGATCGCGTCACCACCACCTCACCCTCCCAACGCTTCGCGTTGGGCCCCTCCCTCTCCCCCGCTTCGCGGCGGAGAGGGGCATTTGCATCCGCGTCGAGAACATCGCTAAAATCCCGGCGTCGTTCTCAGGGCGGGGTGGAAGTCCCCACCGGCGGTAAGTGCGAGCGATCGCACGAGCCCGCGAGCGCCCGCCGGATCCATCCGGCGGGGTCAGCAGATTCGGTGCAACTCCGAAGCCGACGGTTACAGTCCGGATGAAAGAGAGCGGGATGTCTGCGCTATGACGGCGCGCGCTTCATGCGTGCGCCGTCGCGACGCCTATGTCCGCGCGCCCTGATTCAGGTCTTGCCTTTGGAAGGAAGAACCAATGGATCAGCGCTTGCAAGCCAACAGCAATCAGTCCGTGCCCGCCGCGTCGCTCGCGGGCAACCGCATCGCCTTCATCCAGGCGTGCTGGCATAAGGAGATCGTGGATCGCGGCCGCGAGAGTTTCGTGGCCGCCCTGCAACGCCTGGGCGGCGATGCCGCCCGTGTCGATCTCTTCGAAGTTCCCGGCAGCTTCGAGATCCCGTTGCAGGCCAAGCTCCTGGCGCGCTCCGGCCGGTACGCGGCGATCGTCGCCTGCGGCCTGGTCGTCGATGGCGGCATCTACCGCCATGAATTCGTCGCGAGTGCCGTGATCGACGCCTTCATGCGTCTGCAGATGGAGATGGAGGTGCCCATCATCTCGATGGTGCTGACACCGCAGCATTTCCACGACCACGCGGATCATCGCGCCTTCTTTCGCGAGCACTTCGTCGTGAAAGGCGAGGAAGCCGCGTCCGCCTGCCTGCACACCATCGCCAATTTGGCGCAGCTTCGCGCCTAGGGGCTATTTGCCCAGGGCGTCGATGCGGCTCTGGATGTCTTTGCGCTCGGGGGCGGTGGGCGGGATCTGCACCAGCAGCCGCGTCCACATCTCGCGCGCGGCCTGCGTGTTGCCGGCCTCGGCCTCGGCCAGGCCGACGAACCACAGCGCGTCGGCGTGGTCGGGCGCCACCGCCAGGATACGGCGCAGCACCGCCACGAAATCGGCCGGCAGCTTGTCGCCTTCCTTGGTGCCGCCGAGCAGCGATGTCGCGTAATCGGTCAGCACGTCGACGCGTGTCGGCGCCAGCTCGACCGCCTTGGCGTAGGCGGCCTTCGACTTGTCCGGCTCGTTCACCACGCGATACGCCTGGCCCAGCCGCCGCCAGCCCTCGACATCGTTGGGTTCCTGCTCCAGCCGCGCCGCGAGCCGGTCGACCATGCCGCGGATCATCTCCGCCTGCTGCGCCGGGTTCATGTTTCGCGCCGCTTCGACATCGGCGGCACTCGGGCCGGGCGGTGCCGGGCGCGCGGCGATGCCGGGCGACGGGGTGATCGTCGCCGGATCGATGCGCGCCTCGGCGGCGGTGCGGCGGATGCGCTCGCGCACCGCCGGCAGCCACGGCGCGTCTTCAGGCGCTGCGGCCGCGATATCCGTCCAGATCTGCAGGGCTTCGCGCGGGGCACCTTCTTGCGCGCGTTGTAAACCGATGAAGAAGCGCGCGCGCGCATCGTCGGGATCGGCCTTGAGCACGATGTCGAAGGCCGCGCGCGCCTCCGGCGTCACAGTGCCCTTGGCGGCCTGCACCGCCGTCTCGCCATAGGGGCCGGCGAATTCGGCGTTGCCCGGGGCGAGCTTCATGACACGCCGCCAGGCATCGAGGGCTTCGTCGGTGCGGTTCATCGTGCCGTAGGAGCGCGCGAGCAGCACCCAGCCTTGCAGATTGTCGGGCTCGCGCTGCATCCGTTCGGCCAACCGCGTCACCATGTCGACGATCTTGGGGTCGAATGTCTCGGGCCCGTCAATGTCGCGCCGCTCGGCCAGCGGCTGGCCCGGCAGCAGGGGCGATCCCAACCCCAGATAGAGCGCCAACGCCGCGATGGGCGCGAGCCCCACCAGCGCCAGCGGCGCATAATTCGGCCGCGCTGCGCGCACTGCCGGCTTCGCGTCGCGCGCATCGGCGGCGGCCAGCAGCTTGCGCGCGATCTCGCGCCGCGCCGCTTCGGCTTCGGGCGGGTTCATCACGCCGCGCGCCAGGTCGCGGTCGATCTCCTTGAGCTGGTCGCGATAGATCTCGACGTCGTACGCGGCGCGTGCTGTCGCCGCGGACCCACGCCGCAGCAGCGGCAGGACCAGGATCGCCGCCGCGATGGCCGTCAATGCCACCAGAATGGCCCAGATCATCGCCGTGTCCGCTCGTCGAGCAGGTGTGCCACGCGCCGCAGCTCATCGGGTGCGAGCGGCGCGCTCGGTGCCGCGGTGCTGTCGCGCCGCCGGCGGAAATAGACGAACAGCCCCGCCGACGCGATCACGAGGATGGCCAGCGGCCCGAACCACAGCGCCCAGGTTTCCACCCGCACCGGCGGCTTCAGCAGCACGTAGTCGCCATAGCGCGCCGCCATGAACTGCAAAATCGCCGCGTCGGAATCGCCGGCGGTGAGGCGCTCGCGCACCACGCGGCGCAGATCGGCCGCCAGCGGTGCGTTCGAATCGTCGATCGATTGGTTCTGGCAGACCTGGCAGCGCAATTCCTGCGACAAGGCCCGCGCGCGCGCTTCCAGTGCCGGATCGGCGAGCCTCTCGTTCGGCAACACCGCCCAGGCCGGCGCCGCGGCGAACAGAAGTGCCAGAAAGATGACGACGCGCGCGATCATTTCTCGAGCTGCACGATCAGCGGCAGCAGCGTGTTGTTGAGAATGTCCGGCGTGAGCTGGCCGACATGCTTGAAGCGGATGCGGCCCTGCTTGTCGATGAGGAACGTCTCCGGCACGCCATAGACGCCCCAGTCGAGCGCCACGCGCCCGGATTCGTCATAGCCGATGGCGCTGTAGGGGTTGCCGAGCTGCCCCAGCCAGCCGCGCGCATCTTCCCACCAATCCTTGTAATTGATGCCGTAGATGGCGACGCGCTTCTCGCGCGCCAGCCGCATCAGGATCGGGTGCTCGACCTTGCACGGCGCGCACCAAGACGCGAACACATTCACCAGCGCCACCTTGCCGCGGATCGCGTCGTCGCTCAGGCCGGGAACGCCGGCCTCCTTCACCGCCGGCAGGTCGAAATCCGGCATCGGATGATCGATCAGTGCCGACGGAATCACCGACGGGTCGCGCGTCAGCCCGATGGCGAACCAGAGCGCCACCAGCGCGAAGGCGACAAGCGGCGCGAAATAGATCAGGCGGCGCATCGGGACGGTTACTCTCCCGCCGTCGCGGTGGCGAGGCGTGCGCGCGCCGGGGCACCGACGCGATGGCGCCGGTCGGTCAGCGACACCATGCCGCCCAGCGCCATGATCACCGCGCCGATCCAGATCCACGGCACCAGCGGATTGTGATAGATCCGCACCGTCCAACGGATGTCCGGCGGGACGTCCGCCAGGAAATTCACCTGCCCGCCCGGTGGTACGGGCAGATCGGGATCGCCCAGCACGACATAGAGATCGGCGAAGCCGGTGGTGTGGATGGCCGCTTCCGTCGTCGGCATGCCGGTGACCGGATAGACCCGCTTCTCCGGATGCATGGTCACGACGGGGCGGCCGTTGCGCGTGACCTCGAACGTGCCGCGCCGTGCGGCGTAATTGGCGCCGCTCGCGCGCTCGATCGCGGTCAGTTTGATGTCGTAGCCGGCCACATTCAGCGCCTCGCCCACGCGCAGAAACTCGACGCGTTCCGTCTGCCATGCGGACGAGGCGGTGATGCCCGCGACCATCACGGCGACGCCGGCATGCGCGATGGTCATGCCCCACGCCGCGCGCGGCAGGTTGCGCAATCGGCGCAGCGAATCGGCCAACGGCGTGCGGAACAAGCGGATACGCTCGGCGAACTCCACCAGTGCGCCCACGAACAGCCACGCCGCGAGCCCCATACCGAGCAGCGCCAGCGTCGGCTTGCCGTGTTCGATGAACAGGGTGACGAGCAGGGCGACGATTGTCGCTACCGCCGCCAGCCACAGCCGCTGCAGCGCGCCGCCGATGTCGCCGCGCTTCCACGCCAGCAGGGGGCCAATACCCACCGCCGCCAGCAGCGGCACCATCAGCGGCACGAAGGTCGCGTTGAAGAACGGCGCGCCGACGGAAATCTTGTGGCCTGTGGTCGCGTCGAGCACCAGCGGATAGAGCGTGCCGAAGAACACCGTCGCCGTCGCGGTGGCCAGCAGCAGATTGTTGAGGACCAGCGCCCCTTCGCGACTGATCGGCGCGAACAGCCCGCCGGATTTGAGCGCAGGGGCGCGCAGCGCATAGAGCATCAGCGAGCCGCCGATCGCCAGCACCAGGATGAAGAGGATGAACACGCCGCGCTTGGGGTCGACCGCGAATGCGTGCACCGAGGTCAGCACGCCCGAGCGCACCAGGAACGTGCCGATCAGCGACAGCGCGAAGGCGAGGATCGCCAGCAGGATCGTCCAGCTTTTGAGCGCGTCGCGCTTCTCCGCGACGATCGCCGAGTGCAGCAGCGCGGCACCCACCAGCCATGGCATGAACGAGGCGTTCTCGACCGGGTCCCAGAACCACCAGCCGCCCCAACCCAACTCGTAATACGCCCACCAGCTGCCCATCGCGATGCCGATGGTGAGCGCGATCCAGGCGGCGAGCGTCCACGGCCGCACCCAGCGCGCCCAGGTCGCATCGACCCGACCTTCGATCAGCGCCGCGATGGCGAAGGAGAACGCGGTCGAGAAGCCGACATAGCCGAGATAGAGGAACGGCGGATGGAAGGCGAGGCCGGGATCCTGCAGCAGCGGGTTCAGATCGTTGCCGTCCTCCGCCGCCGGGAACACGCGCAGGAACGGGTTGGAGGTGAACAGGATGAAGGCGAGGAACGCCACGCCGATCATCGCCTGAACCGCCAGCACGCGCGCGCGCAGCGCCGGGGGTAAATTTTCGCCGAACGCCGCCACCGCCGCGCCGAACAGGGCCAGCATCAGCACCCACAGCACCATCGAGCCTTCGTGATTGCCCCACGTGCCGGCGATCTTGTAGAGCATCGGCTTGGCCGAATGCGAGTTGGCGACGACATTGGCGACCGAGAAATCGGACACGATGTAGGAATGCATCAGGCAGGCGAAGGACAGCGCCACCGCGCCGAATTGCAGCAAGGCCGCGGGCCGCGCCAGCGCCATCAGCGAGTCATCGTTGCGCGAGGCCCCGATCAGCGGCAGGCTCGCCTGGACCAGCGCCACGATGAGGGCGAGCGCCAGCGCAAAATGACCGATCTCGGGGATCATTTGCCGACTCCCGACTTTTTCCTGCCAGCGCCCGGCGCGCTTGAGCGCGTCGGCGACCTCGGGCGGCATGTAATTCTCGTCGTGCTTGGCGAGGATCTCGCTCGCCCGGAACACGCCATCGGCGCTCAGCTTGCCGGTGGCGATCACGCCCTGTCCCTCGCGGAACAGGTCGGGGACCATCCCGACATAGACGACCGGGATGGATTTCTCGAGATCCGTCACGCGAAAGCGGATCTCCGGCCGTCCGCCGCCGCGCTCGACAGAGCCCAGCTCGACCAGCCCGCCGACGCGAATGGTCCGCTCGGCCGTGATCTGCTTCTTGTCGAGATCGGACGGGCTGTAGAAGAAGACGAGATTGTCCTGGAACGCCGCGAGCGTCAGCGCCGTCGCGGTGCCGAGCCCCAGCAGGAACAGCCCCAGGATATAAAGGCGCCGGCGCTTGCGGGTCATGCGCCGCCCGCGTGGCGCGCCGCGCGCCGCGCCGCGTGTCGCGGATTCGGCCAGCTTCAGCTCGGCCTCGCGCGCGCGCAAACCCCGCCAGCTCGCGACCAGCAATCCGATCAGGATCGACGGCCGTGGCGCCATAGGCCGGCCAGATGAACGCCGCATACCCGCCCATGTCGAAGAATCGGATCCCATCACGCCACTTCCTCGGTCAACGCGCCCGCCCGCATGCGACGATGCGCAAGCGTCAGCAGCCTTCGCGCCAGAATCTCGGCGCGCAGGCGCAAAATCAGCACGGTGATGAAGAAGAACGAGATAGGCGAACGCCATCAGCAGCAGCGGCACCAGCATCGCGGGATGGATCGCGGGCGCGTCGAAGCGCATGATGCGAGGCCGGCTGGTGCAGCGTGTTCCACCAATCGACCGAGAATTTGATGATCGGCACGTTGACGATGCCGACCAGCGCCAGGATCGCCGCCGCGCGATGGCCGCGTGTCGCGTCGTCGAACGCGTTGTTGAGCGCGATATGGCCCAGATAGAGGAAGAAGAGGATCAGCACGGAGGTCAGCCGCGCGTCCCACACCCACCACGTGCCCCAGGTCGGCTGGCCCCATAGCGAGCCGGTGATCAGGCAGATCGCGGTGAAGCCGGCGCCGATCGGCGCCATCGCCTTGGCCGCGAGATCGGCCAGCGGGTGCTTCCACACCAGCGCCACGGCGCTGGCGATGGCGAGGTTGGTGTAGACGAACATCGCCATCCACGCCGCCGGCACGTGCACGTACATGATCCGCACCGTGTCGCGCATCTGGTAGTCGGGCGGCGAGGCGCCCAGCGCGTAGTAGAGGCCGGATGCGAACAAGATCGCGCTCGCGGCCGCACTCCACGGCAGCAACACGGCGGCCAGGCGCTGGAAACGGGCAGGGTTGGCGAAGCGGTGCATGGCGTGGCGTTTGGTTTAGCCTGTTCGCGGGGGCGATTCCATCGCCTTGGCCCGGCCCTGTCCAGAAGGGATAAACCCTTTGCAGGCCATCTTTATTCGGCGGCCTGGCGGATCGCCGCAGCACTCGCGAACGGTGCCAGCGTGGCGCTCAGCGCCAAAATCCCGCCCAGCAGAAGGAGATGGGGGCGCATCGGCAGCCCGGCAATGGCGGCATCGACCGCCGCCGCGCCGAAGATCAGCACCGGAATATAGAGCGGCAGCACCAGTAGCGGCAAAAGGACGCCCCCCCGGCGCGCACCCAAAGTCAGCCCCGCGCCCATGCTGCCGATCAAACTCAGGCTGGGCGTGCCCAGCGCCAGCGCCGCCAGCAGGCCCCAGTACCCTTCGGCCGGCAGGTTGAGGAGGAGGGCCAGCAACGGCGCGGCGACGATCAGCGGCAGGCCGGTCGTCAGCCAGTGCGCCAGGCATTTGGCCAGCACGATGAACTCAAGGGGGGCGGGGGAGAGCACTAGCAGATCGAGGCTGCCATCCTCGGCGTCAAGCTGGAACAGCCGCTCGAAGGAGAGCAGACAGGCCAGCAGCGCCGTCACCCACAGGATGCCGGGCGCGATGCGCGCCAGGATGTTGGGTTCCGGCCCGACGCCGAAGGGGAACAGCACGACCGTCAGCACGAAAAACAGCACGACCGTCGCGCTGTCGGAGGGCGTGCGCAGCGCCAGGCGCAAATCGCGGCGCAGCACGGCGAGCACGGCGCTCATGCGGCCGCACTCCCGCCGTGGCGCCCCAGGTCGAGGGCCACGACGCGCCCAACATCGATCGGCACGTGCGTCGCGATCACCGCAAGCCCGCCGGCGGCGAGATGCGCCGCGAGCGCGGAATTCAGACACGCCAGCGCGTCGCGGTCGAGCGCGAGTGTGGGCTCGTCGAGCAGCCATAGTGCCGCGGGCGAGAGCAGCAGGCGCGCCAGCGCCACGCGCCGCCGCTGGCCCTGGCTGAGAAACCGCGCCGGCAGGCCGGCCAGCGGCGCAAGATCGAATCCGCTCAGCGCCGCGTCGATGGCGCGGTCATCGACGTGATGGCCGCGCAAAGCGGCCGCGAAGGCGAGATTCTCCGCGACACTCAGCGCTGGCTTGAGCGCTTCGAGATGGCCGAGATAGTGCAGGCGCGCGCGCTGCGCCTCGGGATCGTCGGCGATGCGCGCACCATTCCAGTGCAACGCGCCGGCGGCCGGCGCGATCAGGCCGGCCATCAGCCGCAACAGGCTCGACTTGCCGCTGCCGTTGGGCCCGGTCAGCACCAGGGCTTCACCGGCGCCGATGGAGAAGGACAGATGTTCGAACACCAGCCGCCCGCCGCGCACGCAGGCCAGGCCCTGTCCCGCGAAGTTCGTCATGCGATGGGGGGAGCGGAAAGAAAACGCGGGCCGAGCGCTATGGCGCATCGGCCCGCCGTCGCGCGAGGTACTGCCAAGGCTGGAGTCCGGGGGGCCGAGGCAGGGGAGAGGCAACAAGAGTGCGGGTGGCGCGACACCAACCGTCCCTTCATGGACAATAGAGCTTCGGAATGTGACGTCATTCGCGCCAGATCGTGGCGAAATCAAGGAATCTTCAGAGGCTTAGGCCTCAACGGCCATTTTGACCACAAAAACCGCGCGAGGACAAAGCCCGCAGGCGTCGATTATGAACGGCGCGTTAAAATCCGGACAGAATTGCGGTCAACAACCCGCGACACTCAAGATCGTCATGCGCAGGTCTCACTTCGATGCAAAGAAATTTGGAGAGACCTGCGCCACCCCCTCACCCTGACCCTCTCCCCGTTGGGGAGAGGGGGCAGACCGAGGCGCGTTGGAATCCCCTCTCCCCTCTGGGGAGAGGGTTAGGGTGAGGGGGTGGCGCCGCAGTAGACGCGCACATCACTCATACTTTCGAACATCGTCGATCACCTTGCCGTCATTGGGCAGGCTGCCGGGTGCCACGAGCTCGACCTGCCCGCGCATCTTGGTGACCGCCTGGATGCTCTCGGAGATGGCCGCCGCGAGCGCATCGCCGCCGCCATCGCACTCGCAGCGCAGCGTCATGATGTCGTTGGCCTGATCGCGATCGACGACCAGCCGCGCCTTGCCGATCTGCGCATGGCGCTTCACCACCTCGGCGACCTGAGCGGGATGCACGAACATGCCGCGCACCTTGGTCGTCTGGTCGGCGCGCCCCATCCAGCCCTTGAGGCGGATATTCGTGCGCCCGCACGCACTCATGCCCGGCAGCACCGCCGAGAGATCGCCCGTCGCAAAACGGATCAGCGGATAGTCCGGGTTGAGCGTGGTGACGACGACTTCGCCGACCTCGCCTGGCGCCACCGGATCGCCAGTACCAGGCCGCACGATCTCGACAATGATCCATTCATCGAGGATCAGCCCGCCGCCCGGCTCGGATTCATAGCCGATCAGACCGAGATCGGCGGTGGCATAGCATTGCCGCACATCGATGCCGCTGCCTTTGAGCTCGGCGCGCAACGCCGGCGGTAAGGCTTCGCCCGAGACCAGCGCCCGCTTCAGGCAAGCGAGATCGACGCCCATCTCCTTGCCCTTGTCGACCAGGATTTTCAGGAACGACGGCGTGCCGACATAGCCGACCGGCTGCACGTCGGCAATCGTGCGCACCTGCAGTTCGGTATTGCCCACGCCCGCCGGCACCACGGCGCAGCCCAGCGCGTGCGCGCCGGTTTCCAGCATCGAGCCCGCCGGCGTCAGGTGATAGGAGAAGGAATTGTGGATCACGTCGCCGCGCCGGAACCCGGCCGCATAGAGCGCGCGCGCCATGCGCCAGTAATCCGGCCGCATCGCCTCAGGGTCGTAGATCGGCCCGGGCGAGGCGAAAATGCGCGCAAGCTGCCCGCTGGGCACGGAGGTCAGGCCGCCGAACGGCCGGCGTTCGGGGAAGTCGCGCTTGTGGCGCTCGATCAGCTCGGATTTGCGCAACACCGGCAGCGTTGCCAGCGCGGCGCGATCGACGATGCGATAGGGCGAGACACCGACCAGCGATTCGCCGTAACCCGCCGCGTTCTGCTGCGCATTGGCGATTTGCTCGGGCAGATGCGCGAACAGCATCCGCTCGCGCACGAGCGGCTCGCGCGTCTCCAGATCATCGAGGTAACGTTGCTCCTGGCTCACGCCAGCCAGCGCTTGCGGCGCTTGTAATGCTTGACCTCGCGGTAGCTCTTGCGCCCCGCCGCAGACAGGCCGAGATAAAATTCTTTCACGTCCTCGTTCTGGCGCAGCTCCTCCGCCGAGCCGTCGAGCACCACGCGGCCGTTCTCCAGGATGTAGCCGTAATGCGCGTAGCGCAGCGCCATGTTGGTGTTCTGCTCGGCCAGCAGCACGCTGACTTTTTCCGCCTGGTTGAGCTTGACGACGATCTCGAAAATCTCCTCGACCAGCTGCGGCGCCAGCCCCATCGAGGGCTCGTCAAGCAGCACCAGCTTCGGGCGCGACATCAACGCGCGGCCGATTGCCGTCATCTGCTGCTCGCCGCCCGACGTATAGCCGGCGACCGATTTGCGCCGCTCTTTCAGGCGCGGGAAATAATGGTAGACGCGCTCGAGATCGGCGGCGATGGCGCCGCGCCCGTCGGCGCGCGTGTAGGCGCCGGTCATCAGATTGTCCTCGACCGTCAGGTGGCCGAAGCAATGGCGCCCTTCCATCACCTGGATGACGCCCTTCTTGACCAAGTCGGCGGGTGCGAGCCGCTCGATACGCTCGCCCTGGTATTCGATCGTGCCCTTGGTCACGTCGCCGCGCTCGGCGCGCAGCAGGTTGGAGATGGCCTTGAGCGTCGTCGTCTTGCCCGCCCCATTGGCACCCAGCAGCGCCACGATTCCCCCCGCCGGCACATCGAGGCTGACACCCTTCAACACAAGGATGACGTGATCGTAGATGACTTCGATATTGTTGACGCGTAGCAGCAGCGCGGCGGTTGCAGCCGGGGCCGTTTTCGACGCGTGAGCGGTTTGAAGCTGGGTCATGTCGATGGTCTCGACGCGATAGGGGCCAGCACTATAGCCGGAAAAAAACACCGGGGCAGTCCCCAAAGGAACTGCCCCGGTTGGAAGACGATGTGCCGCCGCTCAGCTCTGCTTGGCGCAGTCGCGCGGCGTCATGTTCTTTTCCTTGGCGTATTGCGCCGCGGATTGCTCGATCATCGGCCGCACCAGCTTCTGGTCGGTGCCGATCCAGTTCGAGGCGTTCTTCCACTCCTTGCCGTCCCACTGCAGGAACCGCACGGCGCCGCCGCCCTCGTGGTCCTCGCAGGTGATCTTGAAGGCCGGCATCAGGCCGCGCGCGCCCAGCGCCTCGATCCTCTTGACGTCGAAGGAGAGATTCTCGATGCCCCAGCGGATCTGCTCGCCCGTCAGCGGCTTCTTGCCGAATTTCTCCTGCGCCTTGCGGATCGCCTCAACCGTGACGATGCCGTGCACCACGCCGCGATTGTAGTAGATCGTGCCGACGCGGTTGGCTTCGATGTTGCCTTTGCCCTTCTCGTGCACCTGCTTGATGATTTCCTGGATCACCGGGTAGTCCTTGCCGGCACCATGGAAGGTCGCGGCGATATAGCCCTTGGCCGCGTCGCCCGCCGGCGTCACGTCTTCTTCAGAGCCCGCCCACCACACGCCGACGATCTTGTTGGCGGGGAAGCCCACCGCCGCCGCTTCGCGCAGCGCCGTCGGGTTCATGACGCCCCAGCCGCGCAGAATGACCCAATCCGGCTTGAACTGGCTGATCTGCAGCCACGTCGCTTTCTGGTCGAGGCCCGGATGCGCGACCGGATAATGCTTCACCTCGAACCCGTACTGCGTCGCCTGCTTGTCGAGAACCGCGATGGTCTCCTTGCCGTAAGCGGAGTCGTGATAGATGTTCGCGAGCTTCTTGCCCTTGAGCTTCTCCATCCCGCCTTCTTTGCTGCCGATGAACTTGATCTTGGCGGTGTTCTGCGCCCAGTAGTTCGTGATCAGCGGAAAGACGTAGGGGAAGACGCGCCCGTCGGAGGCATCCGTGCGGCCGTAGCCCAGCGAGATGACCGGGATCTTGTCGTTCGTGGCGCGCTCGATCAGCGAATAGGTGATGCCAGTCGACAGCGGATGGACGACGGCAGCGCCGGTCGGGCCTTTGCCCTTAAGACGCTCGTAGCATTCGACGCCGCGATCGTTCTGATAGGCGGTTTCGCATTCCTCCCAGGTGAGCTTGACGCCGTTGATGCCGCCATCGCGCGCATTCATCAGCGCCATGTAGTCCATCATCCCGCCAAAAATGCCGGTGCCACCGGCCGCGTAGGGGCCGGTGCGGTAGATCAGCACGGGGACGAATTGTTCATTGGCCTGGGCGTTGGCCGGCGCCGGCTCGGACAGAGCCAGCGGAACCGCCATCGCAACGGCACCCAGGACGAGCTTCGCGAGTCTCGCAAACTTCATCGGATTGACCTCCCTAGAACCGATCTGCATGATTTTTTGATCGGATTTATGGGCGGCACGGTACAGCAAGATCGCGCGCGCGGCCACAGGGGGATTGCGACGGCGCCGCAGTAGTCCTAATTAGATTAAATATATCAATATATTAGCGGACAACCGCCAGGCCCGCGCGAGTCTCGTACCAGGCGCGCGTCCGGTTGGCGATGACGACGACCGACAGCATGACGGGCACTTCGATCAGCACGCCGACGACGGTGGCGAGGGCCGCCCCCGATTCGAATCCGAACAGGCTGACCGCGGCGGCGACGGCAAGCTCGAAGAAATTGCTGGCGCCGATCAGCGCCGAGGGGGCCGCGACGCCATGGACCTCGCCAGCGGCGCGGTTGAGCAGATAGGCGAGCCCGGCATTGAAATAGACCTGGATCAGGATCGGCACCGCCAGGATCGCGATCACCAGCGGCTGCGCCAGGATCTGCTCGCCCTGGAACCCGAACAGCAGCACGATGGTGGCGAGCAAGGCCGCGATCGAAACCGGCTGCAGGCGTGCGAGCGTGCGCTGCAATCCGCCGCTCGCCCGCGCGCCGCAGGACGGCGCGCCGCCAGAGTTGCGCGACCGCCACCGGCGCCGCGATATAGATCGCGACGGAAAGCAACAATGTGGACCACGGCACCGTGATCGCCGAAAGCCCGAGCAGCAGCGCCACGATCGGCGCGAAGGCGACGATCATGATCAGGTCGTTGAGCGCCACCTGCGTCAACGTGAATTGCGGATTGCCGCGGCAGAGATGGCTCCACACGAACACCATGGCCGTGCACGGCGCGGCCGCGAGGAGGATGAGCCCGGCAATGTAGCATCGATCTGCGCTGCGGGCAGATAGGGCCGGAACAGCCAGGCGATGAAGAGCCAGCCGAACAACGCCATCGAGAACGGCTTGACCGCCCAGTTGATGAACAGCGTCACGGCGATGCCGCGCCAATGCCCGCGCACCTCGTGCAGCGCGCCGAAATCGACGCGCAGCAGCATCGGCACGATCATCAGCCAGATCAGGATCGCGACCGGCAGGTTCACATGCGCGATCGACAGGCCGCCGATGGCATGGAACATGCCCGGCAGCACATCGCCCAAGGCGATACCGGCGACGATGCACAGCAGCACCCAGAGCGTCAGATAACGCTCGAATGCGCCGAGTCCGCCGCTTTGTGCCGGCGCGCGATCCGACATCACGCGCTCTTGGCCGTGGTGGTGCCCAGCGCCGTGACCTCGCGGCTGATTGCCTGGCGCGACAGCGTCTCCAGCGGCAGCGCGCAGAAGATGCGGATGCGCCGCTCGATCTGGCGAAACACATCGGCGAAGACGAGCGCCTTCTGCGCGTCGGGCCCGACGAAAGCTGCCGGGTCGGTGAATCCCCAATGCGCGGTGACCGGCTGACCGGGCCAGATCGGACACAGTTCGCCCGCCGCCTGGTCGCAGACGGTGAAGACGAAATTCATCTGCGGGGCGCCGGCCGTTGCAAATTCATCCCAACTTTTGCTCCGCAAGCCCTCGATGGGCAGGTTCAAGCCCTGCAGCAGCGTCAGCGTGAACGGGTTGACCTTGCCGTTGGGATGGCTGCCGGCGCTGTAAGCGCGAAACCGGCCCTTTCCCCAATGATTGAGCAGGACCTCGGCCATCACGCTGCGCGCCGAATTGCCGGTGCACAGGAACAGGACGTTGAAGGGCGGGCGTTGAGTCATGGGGAGGCGGCCCGTGCGGATTGGCGACGCGGCCGTGCGGGCGGCTTGGTCGGCTGACACACCGGTGCGCAGAGCTCGGGCCGGCCCTGGCAGCAATTGTCGGTGAGAAAGCCGACGAGCTCGGTCATCGCCGCGAATTCCGCGGCGTAGACGATCGATCGTCCATGGCGAGTCGAATTCACCAGCCCCACATGGCTAAGCTGCGCCAGATGAAACGACAGCGTCGCGGCCGGCACATTCAGCCGCTCGCCGATCTCGCCCGCCGCCAGCCCTCCCGGACCGGCCTCGACCAGCATGCGGAACAGCGCAAGACGCGTATCCTGAGCCAGCGCGCTGAGCGCGGCGACGGCATCCTTTGATTCCATATTTCCAGAAATATCGAAATATCACCGGACAGTCAACCCCTCAAATTTAGATGTCATGCGCGGGCTTGACCCGCGCATCTCATGACGATTGCGCTCGGTATCAGACCCGCGGATCAAGTCCGCGGGTGACAGGATTTTTTAGGGTGCGCGAAAGAAACCCGCTCAATGCGGGAACGGCCACAGGCGCAGTTTTTCCTTGCCGATCTGCCAGAGCCGCGCCAGGCCGTGCGGCTCGACGATCAGGAAGATGATGATCAGCGCGCCGAAGATGATGTGCTCGAGATTGGCAAGCGTGTTGGCGGGAACGGTGCCGCCGAACAATGCGGCAAGATTGGTGATGGCGATGGGCAGCAGCACGATGAAACCCGCGCCCAGGAACGAGCCGAGAATGCTGCCCAGCCCGCCGATGATGACCATGAACAGGATCTGGAACGCGCGCGTCAGGTCGAACGCCTGCGCGTCAACGGCACCCAGATAGACGAACGCCCACAAGGCCCCGGCGATGCCCAGATAAAACGAGCTGACCGCGAAGGCGAGCAGTTTGGTCCTGAGGATCGGAATGCCGATGATCTCCGCCGCCACGTCCATGTCGCGCACCGCCATCCACGCGCGGCCGACCGCGCTGCGCACCATGTTCTTGGCGGCGAGCGTCAGGATCGTGACGATCGCCAGCGTCACCAGATAGCGGCTCGCCGGCGAGTCCAGCGTGTAGCCGAACAGCTTCATCGTCGGCGCGGAGATCACGCCTGAGGGCGTGTAGTTGGTGAACCACGGCACTTTGGTGAACAGCCATTCGATGAAGAAATGCGCCGCCAAGGTGGTGACGACCAGGTAGAAGCCCTTGATGCGCAGGCTCGGCAGGCCGAACACCAGCCCGACCGCCGCCGTGATTAACCCGGCGAGCGGCAAGTAGATAAAGAACGGCAGGTCGAGGCGGACCGCGAGGTTGTAGGCCGCGAACGCGCCCACCGCCATGAACCCGGCCGAGCCCAGCGACACCTGACCCGCATAGCCGGTCAGGATGTTGAGGCCGAGTGCGGCCAGCGAATAGACCAGGAACGGCACCAGGATCGAGCGCAGCCAGTATTCATTGGCGAGCAGCGGCAGCGCCACATAGGCGACGAGCAGCAGCGCGATCATGCCGATGCGGTCCTGCGCGATCGGGAAGATCGCCTGATCGGCGCCGTAGCTGCTTTTGAACTGGCCGGCCTCGCGATACAGCATTTCTCAGACCCGCTCGATGATTTTTTCGCCGAACAGGCCTTGCGGCCGGTAGAGCAGGAACAGCGTGGCGACGGCGTAGGGGAACCAGTTCTCGATGGCCCCGCCCAGGAACGGGCCGATATAGACCTCCGCCAGTTTTTCGGTCGCACCGATCAGCAACCCGCCGACGATGGCGCCGGAGATCGAGGTGAAGCCGCCGACGATCAGCACCGGCAGCGCCTTCAGCACGACCAGCGATAGCGAGAATTGCACGCCCAGCCGCGAGCCCCAGAGCAGGCCGGCGACCAGCGCCACGAGCCCCGCGGCCGCCCATACGATCGCCCAGACATGCTGCAGCGGAATGCCGACCGAGAGCGCTGCCTGATGATCGTCGGCGACCGCGCGCAATGCACGCCCGATGCGCGTGTAGTTGAAGAATGCCGCCAGCGATGTCACCAGCAGCCCGGCCACCAAGGCGGCCAACAGATCGAACTGGCTGACCAGCAGCCCGGTCTGCGACACGGCCGGCCCGATATCGACGGACTCGATCTTGAATTCGTCGTCGTCGGGCACGCCCTCTTCCTTGGGCGCCGCCGCGACCGGGGCGCTTGGCGCGCCTTGCGTCGGCGCGGCGTCAGGCGCGCCCGAGGACAGGCCCAGCAGCGCCAGCACATCGACCGGCCGCTCGGAGATACCGATCTCCAGCCGGTGTACATCGTTGCCCCAGATGCCCTGCGCCGCGCCCTCGAGGAAATAATTGAGGCCGAGTGTTGCCATGAACAGGACAATGAGGGGCTGATTCACCAGCGGCCGCAGCACGAAGCGCTCCGTGCCCAGCGCCACCGCCACCATCGCGATCAGCGAGATCAGCATCGCGATCCAGAAGATGAGATCGCCCGGCGCCGTCGAACCCATGCGCTCGGCCAGGCTGACGAAGGTGAGCGCCGCGAACAGCACCATCGCCCCTTGCGCGAAATTGAACACGCCCGACGCCTTGAAGATCAGCACATAGCCCAGCGCCACGAGCGAATACATCACGCCCGACAGCAACCCGCCGATCAGCACCTTGGCGAAGAAGAGGATGTCCATCAGGCGCTCGCCTTTCTCCCACTCCGCCGCGAAGCGGGGGAGAGGGAAGGGGCCCGTCGCGTAGCGACGGGAAGGGTGAGGTGGCTGCCTCCGAAGAAATCTGTTTGATGGTGAGCGCGCTGAGACACCACCTCACCCTCCCACGCGCTTCGCGCGCGGGCCCCTCCCTCTCCCCCGCTTCGCGGCGGAGAGGGAAAAAGTGCAAGAAGCGCCATTCTACCCATCAATGACTTACGCCCAGATACGCATCGATGACCTTCTGGTCGCTGCGCACGACATCGGGGGTGCCGTCGGCGATCTTGCGGCCGTATTCCAGCACCACGACACGGTCGGAAATGTCCATGACAACGCCCATATCGTGCTCGATCAGCGCGATGGTCGTGCCGAATTCGTCGTTCACGTCGAGGATGAAGCGGCACATATCCTCTTTCTCTTCGACGTTCATGCCCGCCATCGGCTCGTCGAGCAGCAACAGATCGGGCTCGGCCGCCAGCGCGCGGCCCAGCTCGACGCGCTTCTGCATGCCGTAAGGCAGCTTACCGACGGGCGTCTTGCGGATCGCCTGGATCTCCAGGAAGTCGATGATCGCCTCGACGCGCGCGCGATGTTCCAACTCTTCCTTCTGCGCCGGTCCCCAATAGATCGCCTGCATCAGCAGGTTCTGTTTCATCTTGAGGAGCCGCCCGGTCATGATGTTGTCGAGCGTCGACATGCCGCGGAACAGCGCGATGTTCTGGAAGGTGCGCGCGATCCCTTGCGCCGCCGCTTCATGCGGGCGCATCTGCTGGCGCGTGACGCCTTTGTAGGCGATGGTGCCCTTCTGCGGGTGATAGAAGCCATTGATGCAGTTGAGCATCGAGGATTTGCCCGCACCGTTGGGCCCGATGATGGCGCGGATCTCGCCCTTGCGGATGTCGAACGAGACGTCGCTCAGCGCGCGCACCCCGCCGAACGACAGGCTGATGTCGCGAACCTCGAGCAACGTGTCGCCAATGGCGCGGGCGGTGCTGGTCATCGGGTGCGTCAGCTCGCCTTGCGCAGCGCCGGCGCAACCGGCACGCAGGCCGCGTCGCGGATCTCGAGATCGGCCTTGATCAGGCCGGTCCGTCCGTCCTCGAAGGTCACGACCGTCTCGATATGCGCGCGCTTGGCCAGCGTATAGAGCGCTTCGATCAGCGCCGTGTAACGCTCGGCGATGAAGCGGCGGCGCACCTTGCGCGTGCGCGTGAGCTCGCCGTCGTCGGCGTCGAGTTCCTTGTGCAGCAGCAGGAAGCGCTTGATCTGCGAGCCCGCGAGCTTGGGATCGGCGGCGAGGTCGCGGTTCACCTGCTCGACGCAGTCCTGCGCCAGCTTGTAGACCTCGGGCTTTGCCGCCAGCTCCTGGTAGCTGGCATAGGGCAAATTGTTGCGCTCGGCCCAGGCGCCGACCGCGGCCAGGTCGATGTTGATGAAGGTCGCGACATGGCCGCGCCCGTCGCCGAAGGCCACGGCTTCTTTGATGTAGGAAAAGAACTTGAGCTTGTTCTCGATGTATTTGGGCGCGAACAGCGTGCCGTCGATGAGCTTGCCGACATCCTTGGCGCGATCGATGATCCGCAAATGGCCGTCCGCATCGAACAATCCGGCATCGCCGGTGCGCACCCAGCCATCCGCGGTCTTGGTCTCGCGCGTCGCCTGCTCGTTCTTGTAATAGGTCTGGAACACACCGGGGCTTCGCACCAGCACCTCGCCGTTCTCGGCGATCTTGAGCTCGACCGCCGGGGCCGGCGGCCCGACCGTATCGGCTTTGATTTGTCCATCCGGCTGCAGGCAGATGAAGACGCTCGTCTCCGTCATGCCATAGAGCTGCTTCAGATTGAGCCCGAGCGAGCGGTAGAAGTCGAAAATATCCGGCCCGATCGCCTCGCCCGCCGTATAGCCTACGCGCATACGCGTAAAGCCCAACGTGTTCTTGAGCGGCCCGTAGACCAGGACGCTGCCCAGCGCGTAGAGCAGCCGGTCGCTGAGCGGCACCGTCTTGCCGTCGAGAATGCGCGAACCGGCGCGCCGCGCCACGCGCATGAAATACCGGTACATCGTGCGCTTGAGCCAGCCGGCATCGTCCATGCGGATCGACACCGTCGTCAGGATATTCTCGAAGATGCGCGGGGGCGCGAAGAAGAATGTCGGGCCGATCTCGCGCAGATCGTTGAGCACCGTGGCGCCGCTCTCCGGGCAGGACAGGCAGAAGCGGGCGACATGCGATTCCGCGTAGGAGTAGATGTGATCGCCCACCCAGGCCATCGGCAGGTAGGCCATCACCTCGTCGTCTTGCGTCACCTTGTCGAAGGCCACCGCATTGCGCGCCGAGATGATGCAATTGTCGTAGCTCAGCATCACGCCCTTGGGCTGCCCGGTGGTGCCCGAGGTATAGAGCATGACGGAGATGTCGGTGCCTTTGCCGCGCGCAATTTCGGCGTCGAGTGCCCCCGGATGCGCCGTCAGGAATTCGCGCCCGCGCGCCTGCAGCTCGGCGAGCGCCATCAGGCCCGGCGCGTCGTACTGGCGCATGCCGCGCGGGTCCTTGTAGATGATCAGCCCCGGCTTGGCGTGCTTGGCGCGGATGAGCAGCAGCTTGTCGACCTGCTCCTGGTCTTCGGCCACCGCGACATTGGCTTCGGCATGATCGATGACGAAGCCCATCTCGTCCGCCACCGCGTCCTGGTAGACCGGTACCGGGATGCCGCCCAGCATCTGTGCGGCACTCATGGCCCAGTAGAGCTGCGGGCGGTTATCGCCGACCACCGCGATCTTGTCGCCGCGCTTGAGGCCGACGCTGGCGAGCCCGCCGGCGATCTCGCGCACCTGCTCGAGCACCTGGGCCCAGCTCCAGGTCTGCCAGATGCCGTAATCCTTCTCGCGCATGGCCGGCCGCGCGCCGATGCTCAGCGCGTTCGCCAGCAGCAATTTGGGAAACGTATCGGCGTCCGCCGTCGTGGCCGTGACAGGGGAGATCCCCTCAGCCATGCCGGCGAGTCCTGCCGCTGACGCGAAATGGCGCGCCCATCTCTTGCCTCCCTGAAGCTCCCAGACGGGGATTTTTCCCCTTGGCCGGACCCGTGACCCTGCGTTGAGATCGTCGTTCCGACAGGCAGTTAGCTAGCCCGATTGCGGCGAAACGGTCAAGCGCGGGGGTGTGGGGGCGAAGCGTCGCTTTCCAGTTCACGACGCTTCGAACGTCCGAGGCGCCGGCCACCGGGTCGGCATCTCGAAGTGCGTCGAATTTCGATGCGGCAGGTTTTTAGGCGGGCACTTTCGTGATGTGGAAACGTCGTCCGGTTCCGGCAGGGTCGAGCCGGTTTGTGCCGGAATGCTGAGTGGCAAGGCGAAACATCACTCTCAACACAGCCCTAAGCAGCTGTGATCTTTCCTCAAAATAGAATGCAATTTTTCCTGGCTTAACGTCGCCGGTATCGGTGATTGCGGCGTCGTGTTGGACCGCACCAATTTGCCACGTTGGCTGGAGAAGACACATGAAGAAGGGCAAGGCGCCGAAGGATAAAGGCGGTGATTCGGGACTCTCGAGAAGTTCTGAAAGGAAAGGAATACCGGCGAGAGCTCAAGCGCCTCCATATCGAGCTCGTCAAGCTGCAGGAATGGGTCAAGGATGCGGGCGCGAAAATCTGCATCGTGTTCGAAGGGCGCGATGGCGCCGGCAAGGGTGGGACGATCAAGGCCATTACGGAGAGAGTCAGCCCGCGCATATTTCGCGTGATTGCCTTGCCCGCTCCCACCGAGCGTGAGAAATCACAGATGTATTTGCAGCGCTATTTGCCTCATCTGCCGGCCGCCGGCGAGATCGTGATCTTCGATCGCAGTTGGTATAACCGCGCCGGCGTCGAGCGCGTCATGGGTTTCTGCACAAAAGACCAAGTGCGTTGGTTCCTGAGGGCTGTTCCCAGTGTCGAAAAGGCGATCGTCGATTCCGGCGTGATCCTATTGAAATATTGGCTGGAGGTAAGCGCGGAGGAACAAACGCGGCGCCTTGAAGCGCGCATCGATGACGGGCGAAAGATCTGGAAACTGACTTCGATGGACCTCAAATCCTATAGCCGCTGGTATGACTATTCGCGGGCGCGCGATGAAATGTTTGAGGCGACCGATACGGCGTGGGCACCATGGTTCGTCGCGCACTCCGATGACAAAATGCGCGCCAGGTTGAACATCATCACGCATCTTCTGAGCAAGATTCCCTACAAGCACGTGAAGCGGCCCAAGGTGAAATTACCTCAGCGGCAAAAGCGGGGCGGATACAGGGAAATGAAGCATCCTTACAAGAAGGTTCCCGAAGCATTCTGACGGCGAGCTCTACTTATCGCGCATTGCACTATGGCCGCCGATAGGAAAGAGAATTCGGCGGACGCATGACCAGGGATAATCCCATTTGGATGTCCCCAGATGGGGATTTTTCCGGTGACCAGAATCCGTGATCTTTTTTGAGATTATCGTCCCGACAGGGTTTTCGCGAAGCGACGCCGCGGACCTCGCCGGCGTTGGGCGTGACTCGCAACAATCCCGTCCGCCCATCCGGCGATTGCAGAACCGGGCCGGGCCGGGCGGAGATTTGCGCCGGCGATCCTCGATCGCTTATGCACTGCAACATGCCACGCTTATCATGCCGGCTCTCAGGAACGGATGTCGCGGAGCGGTTTGGCGCTGGACGCATCAGCGACGGACTCCATGCAGTCGGGTAGGTGCCGGTCGCGGGGAGCGATCCCGCACAGGAGGACGATCCCATGACTGATATCATGACAAATTATCGTCGTCGATGCATGGCAGCGCGGTGTCCTCTTCCTCGATGTGTTGCGCCAGCGCGGCAATCAGTATCGCGAGCAAACCGCCAAGACCGCGCCGCATGTTCTGAAATTCGCCTTTGAGGTCCTGATTGACGGGCGCACGCTGCCGCGGCCGGTCAATTACGGCCTGATTCGCATCCTGCCCTCCGCGGCGGAGCCGACGGACCCGCGCAAGCCGCCCTTCGTGATTATCGATCCGCGCGCGGGCCATGGTCCGGGCATTGGCGGCTTCAAGGCCGACAGCGAGATCGGCGTCGCCCTCAAGGCAGGGCATGCCTGCTATTTCATTGGCTTCACGCCGGAGCCCATGCCGGGTCAGACGATTGAGGATGTGCTGTTCGCCGAGGTGGCCTTCATCGAGCACGTCATCCAGCGCCATCCCGATGCCGACGCCAAGCCCCGGATCATCGGCAATTGCCAGGCAGGGTGGGCGGTGGCGATGTTGGCGGCGGCACGGCCCGATCTGTGCGGCCCGATCATGCTGGCGGGGGCGCCGCTCTCCTATTGGGCGGGCGTGCACGGCAAGAACCCGATGCGCTACTCCGGCGGCATGCTCGGCGGCAGCTGGCTGGCGGCAATGACCGGCGATCTCGGCAACGGCAAGTTCGACGGCGCCTGGCTCGTCACCAATTTCGAGAATCTCAATCCCGCCAACACGCTCTGGACGAAGCAATACAATCTCTATTCGCGCATCGACACCGAGCCGCAGCGCTATCTTGAGTTCGAGCGCTGGTGGGGCACGCCCGTCAACCTTAACGCGGCGGAGATCCAGTTCATCGTCGACAAGCTCTTCATCGGCAACGATCTGACGAGCGGCAACATCGTGCTGTCGGACGGCACGCGTATCGATCTGCGCCGCATCCGCTCGCCCATCGTCGTCTTTTGCTCCCACGGCGACGACATTACGCCGCCGCAGCAGGCACTCGGCTGGATTCTCGACCTCTACGACAGCGTCGACGACATTCGCTGCCATGCCCAGACGATCATCTACGCCGTACACGAATCCATCGGCCATCTCGGCATCTTCGTCTCCGGCAAGGTCGCGAAGAAGGAGCATGACGAGTTCGCCAGCAACATGGATTTCATCGACCTGCTGCCGCCCGGCCTCTACGAAGCCGTGCTCATTCCCACCGAGGCATCGACCGGTCCGCAATCCGGGAATTATATTCTGCGCTTCGAGACTCGCACGCTCGACGACATCCGGGCGTTCGGTGTCAACGACCTCGAGGACGAGCGGCGCTTCGCGGCGGTGTCGCATCTCTCCGATATCACGCTCGGCCTCTATCGCAACTTCGTCAGCCCCTGGGTGCAGGCGTTTGCCACCGCGGACTCCGCGGCGGCGCTAAATTGCCTGCATCCGGCACGCATGCAATTTGAGATGTGGTCCGACGCCAATCCGTTCATGCGGCCGCTGGCGGAGCTAGCGGAGCGCGTGCGGGCCGACCGCCGCCCGGTTTCTCCGGACAATCCGCTTCTGGCGCTTGAGAAGCGCGCCGCTTCGCAGATCGAAGCGGGGCTCGACGGCTTCCGCGATGCACGCGATGCCGCGATGGAGCGGATGTTCCTGGCTGCGTACGGCGCGCCGCTGCTGCAATCCTTGGTCGGCCTCGGCGCGGATGACGGCCCGCCGCGCCGGCGCCCCACCGCCGATCCCATCCATGCGGCCCTGGTTGCCGAGAAGATGGCGGCATTGCGCGCCGCCATCGATCAGGGCGGCCTGCGCGCGGCGATGGTCCGCAGTCTGCTCTATGTCGCGATGGCGAGTGGCAGTGCCGACGAGCGCTCCTTTGCCGTCATTCGCAAGATGCGCCAATCCGATCAGGAGCACCGGCAATTGCCGCTGCCCGCCTTCAAGCAGCTGGTGCGTGATCAATTCTTCACGCTCCTGCTTGAGCCTGTTGCGGCCGTCGAAGCGATTCCCAAGATGCTGCCGGAGGACGCCGATCTGCGGCGCACGGCGCTCGAGCGCATTCGCACCTGCATCGAGATGCGCGGCCCGATGGCGCCGGAAGTCGCCGAGCGCTTCGCGGAAATCACGCGGCTGTTCGCGCTCACCCACGATATCGGGCCGGGCGCCACCGAGGAGCGGCGACGCACCGGAACGCATCCGCACTGAGTGGACTGCAGACATGTGGACCTTTAAAGGCCGCCATGGCGCGGCAAGGAAGGACGCAAGATGACGACGCCGCAAGAAACGACAGGCCTGGTCACGCCCAACGATCTGAACTCGATTGCTTCGAAGAAGCTCAACGAGGAGATCGACAAGGACAACGCCCGCCTACGGGCGCGCGAAGCGGAGCGCAAGAAGCTCTACGATGATTTCATGAACCGCGACATTCGGCCCGACGCGCGCGATCGTATCAACCTGGCGCTGCGCAACGCGGTCGAACAGGGCAAGCACGAGCTGATGGTCCTGCAGTTCCCGTCGGATTGGTGCACCGATGGCGGCCGCGCGATCAACAACGACGATCCGCAATGGGCAGCGACGCTCGACGGCTTCGCCAAGCGCGCCTATACGCATTTTGAGCAGCACATGCAGCCGCTGGGCTACAAGGCGTGCGCGCGGATCATCAATTTTCCCGGCGGCAAGCCCGGCGACGTCGGACTGTTCGTGTTATGGTAGGGGCAGCACTGCAATCGGATGCGGTGCCGGCGCAACGCCACGAAAAATACGAGCGCCTGATCGCCGCCACAAAGGCATTGCCCGCGATCCCGACGGCCGTCGCGCACCCTTGCGACGAGTCATCGCTGCGCGGCGCGCTGGAAGCGGCGCAAGCGGGCATCATCGCGCCCATTCTGGTCGGCCCGGCGATCCGCATCCGCGCCCTCGCCGCCCAACATCGTCTCGATATCTCGGGCTGCGAGATCGTCGATGCACCGCACAGCCAGGCCGCGGCGGCGCGCGCCGTGGAGCTGGTGCGCGAAGGGCGCGCGGAGCTGTTGATGAAAGGCAGCCTCCACACCGACGAACTGATGGCCGAAGTCGTGGCGAAGACCACCGGTTGCGCTCCGGCCGCCGCGTCAGCCATGTCTTCATCATGGATGTGCCGACCTATGCGGAGGTGCTGTTCATCACCGATGCGGCGATCAACATCTTCCCCGATCTCGACGCCAAGCGCGACATCGTCCAGAACGTCATTGACTTGCACCGTGCGCTCGGCATCGGCGACACGCGCGTCGCCATCCTGTCGGCGGTCGAAACGGTGACGTCGAAGATTCCATCGACCCTCGACGCTGCGGCCCTGTGCAAGATGGCCGATCGCGGCCAGATCACCGGCGCTGCCATCGATGGGCCGCTAGCGCTCGACAACGCGATCAGCCCGGAGGCCGCCGCAATCAAGGGCATCAAATCGCCCGTCGCCGGGCGCGCCAACGTTCTGGTGGTGCCCGATCTTGAAGCCGGCAACATGCTGGCGAAGAATCTCTCATTCCTCGCCAACGCCGATGCCGCCGGCTTGGTGCTCGGGGCCCGTGTGCCCATCATCCTCACCAGCCGCGCCGACAGCGTGCGCACGCGCATGGCGTCCTGCGCGGTCGCCGCCATCTATGCGCATCGGCGTCGCGCCGAAGCGCCGTTGGCGTGATCGCCGTGGCCGAGACGATTCTCGTCGTCAATGCCGGCTCATCGAGCGTCAAGTTCCAGCTCTTTGCGATCACGGGCGAGGGCAACCTCGCGCGCCGGCTCAAGGGACAGGTCGATGGCATTGGCACGCAGCCGCGGCTGGTCGCGCGCGATGCCGAGGGCAACGGCCTGATCGACGAGCGCTATCCGCCCGCCAGCGTCGCCGACGCCGCCGGCGCGATCGCCAAGGTCGGGGGCTGGTTGCGCGCGCATATCGGCGAGTTGCCGGTGGCGGTGGGCCACCGCGTCGTGCACGGTGGCGCCCGCTACGACTCCCCGGTCCTGGTCGACGACACGCTGCTGATCGAGCTCGAGCGCTTCGTGCCGCTTGCACCCTTGCATCAGCCCGCCAATCTCCTGCCGATCCGGGCGTTGCGCGCCAATTTCCCGCAGCTCAAGCAGGTCGCCTGCTTCGATACCGCCTTCCATCGCGGCCATCCTGATCTCGCGGATCGCTATGCCATCCCCGAGCCGCTCTATGCGGAGGGCGTGCGGCGCTACGGCTTTCATGGCCTCTCCTATGAATACATCGCCGCAAGCCTGCCGCGCGTGGCGCCGGAGATCGCCGGCGGCCGCGTGGTTGTCGCCCATCTGGGCTCGGGTGCTTCGATGTGCGCGCTCCAGGCGGGGCGCAGCATGGACAGCACGATGGGCTTCAGCGCCCTCGATGGCCTGCCGATGGGCACGCGGCCGGGGCAGCTCGACCCCAGCATCGTGCTCTATCTTCTGAACGCGAAGAAGATGAGCCCGGCCGACATCGAGCGGATGCTCTATCGCGATTGCGGGCTCAAGGGTCTGTCGGGCATCAGCAACGATGTCCGCGATCTCCTGGGCAGTGACGATCCGCGCGCAAAGCGCGCCCTCGACTATTTCGCGTATCGCATCGCGCGCGAGCTCGGCGCCCTCACGGCGTCGCTGGGCGGACTCGATGGCTTGGTCTTCACCGCCGGCGTGGGCGAGAACGCGCCCGTCCTGCGCGCCGACGTCTGCCGCCGTGCCGCCTGGCTCGGCATTGCGTTGGACGATGCGGCGAATGCGCACCACGGCCCGCGCATCTCCGACGCGCAGAGTCGGGTGAGCGTCTACGTCATTCCGACCGACGAGGAGCAGATGATCGCGCGCCACACCCTCGCCGTGTTGCGTCAGCCATCGCGGCTTTCCGCATAGAAGATTGGAAGTTCGGCTCGTCGTGGCTCTCGCGCAACGATGCGCCTAAACTCGGCCCGGCACACAACCGGGGCGAGGACCCATGAAAGGCGATTTCTCGAGGGCCACCTTCGACCGGCGCCGGCATTTCAGCTCCGTGCTGTTGCAACAAGGCCGCGTTCTGACCGACGCCGACTTCAACGAACAGGCGGCGATCCAGCAGGATTTCCTGCGCCGCTTCGTCGTCGACCTGGTCGGCCCGCGCTGGCGGGTGGGCGACGGATTCACGCTCACGGCCGCTGGGCCGGACGATTTTGCGATCGCGCCCGGCCGCTTCTATTTGGGCGGCCTGCCTTGCGCGAATGACGCGCCCTGCACCTGGCGCACCCAGCCCATTCCGCCCCGACCACCGGGCGATACCCTGGCCCCTTGCGTTGCCTATCTTGAAGCGTGGGAGCGCGCGGTGTCTGCCGCCGAGGACCCGTCGCTGCTGGAGCCGGCCCTCGGCGGCACCGACACTTCGGTGCGCTCGCAGATCGTGTGGCAGGTGCGCCTGCTCACGCGCGACACGCTCAAGTCTCTCGTGGCACCGCTCACCGCTGCGCTCAAATCGCGCGCCGCGTCCGGTGACGTGGCCGCGCGCGCGGCGCTTAAATCTGTCACCGCCGCGGCCAAGGCCCTGGCCGGCACGCAAGGCAACAGCCGTGCGGCCGATGCACTTTTCGATCTGCTCGACAGCGCCCGTCCGCGCCTGCGTGTACGCACACAAGATGGCTATCACGGGCAGGATAATCGCTTCTACCGGATTGAAGTTCACGATTCCGGCACGGCCGGCACGGCAAGCTTCAAATGGTCGCGCGACAATGGCGGCACCGACTTCGCCGTGACACGGCTCGACGTCAGCGGCAATTCTATCGTTGCGACGCTGGCCGCGCATGATGTCTCACCCTTGCGCGACGGCGATTGGGTCGAGCTCGCCGACGACAGCAACGCGACGAATCCGCTGTTGCGCATTGCCGCAATCGATCCGTCGGGCGCCGCTGTGACTCTGACAGGGCCCGCACCAAATTTGCCGAGCGGCCGCGGCACCGTGCTGCGGCGCTGGGACCAGCGCACCGGAATCATGACCGTGGCTGAGTCGGTAAATTCATGGATCGCGCTGGAAGACGGAATCGAAATCCAGTTCACGCCCGGCGGCAATTACAACAGTGGCGACTACTGGGCCGTGCCGGCCCGCCCCGCCATCGGCGAGATCATGTGGCCCATCGACGCCAACGGCGCGCCGCGTGCCCAAGTACCGCACGGCATCTGCCGCTATCGCGCGGCCCTGGCCTCGATCACGAAGAAGGGCCGCGCTTGGCAGATCAAGAACAGCCGGTCGCGACGATAGGGCGCGAACGCCCTGCTTGTGTAAAAGCGCCCGCGACATCGGCGCTTTGCGCTCATAACACATCGCGACTCTCGGCAGCCAGGCGTCCTCGCGTGCTGCGAAGCCGCGTGCGCCGGCAAAATATTTGAAACACATCTCTTTGATCGACGCGGTCCAACGGAAATCTTCCGGTGCCATCGTGCCGGATGCGCGCAACATGGTGCGCATTCTTGCAGCTCGTGGGTTAGAGGAGGTGGAACGGACAAACGCGCATGACGCCAGCTCGGCCGTGCCGACGCAGCGCATGCCTCGATAGGAGAATTTTTCATGTTCGCAAAACAGCCTACCATTTTGACTTTCGCCGCAACGATCGCGGCGAGCCTCTGGGTTTCGGTGACGCCCGCTTCAAGCGGGTCCGCGTCGCCGGTCGACAATCAGTCCCGGTATCTGCCGATCCAGAGCATCCGTTACGAATTCGGTTCGGTATCGATCAGCGGTTACTTCACGCAGGAAGCCGCCACGTGCATCGTCATGCTCACGATCCTCGACCACAACGTCGCGGAAGAGGAGATGCGTGCGTCGCCTGTACGTCTGCGTATGATGCTGCGACCGGGCCAGGTCGCCGGCCTCGACAGCGAGGACGGACAGGCGCTCAACGTCACCTGCACCGAGGGCGCCGCGGCGGTGCTCGTCGATGTCGGCGAACGCGACCGGCTCACCGATCTCCAAACGGCGACGTTGCCGAATATCGTCAGCGGATCGCAGTAGAGCGAACCAGCCGCCGTTGAGTGGTGGCAATGATCGCTGTCGCGCGGCCCCCCCGGCCTTGCGCGACAGCGATGGGCCGCGCCCATGGACAAGTGCAATGGCACAAGCCGATTGTTGCGTAGCGCCAACGTCCATCCGGCGAACGTCAACGTAAATCTCAGGATCGATCGGCCGCGGCATTAGCGCATCACCAAAAAGACACACGTTCCAGGCGAACTGCGTTGCAATCTGAAGCTCGGCACAGGCTAGAATGCCTGCCTCGAGTTTGTTGTCGATTTGCCCCACCGGGGAGATGACGGCGATGATTGCAAGAATCCCCGGCAAGGCCTGCTTGCGCCATGTGTCGGCGTATCTGTTGTGGCCGCTGCTGTACGGCGGCGGCCTGATCGGGACATACGCGGCGCTGGGCAGCGCCCGCCCCCTCCTTTGGTTCAATGCGGTCTATCTGTCGGTGGCGGTCGGCGTCGCGCTCTTCGAGCGCGTCATGCCCTATGAGCCGAGCTGGCTCGAACATGATCGCGAAACCGTCAACGACCTCGCCCATACCCTGCTGAACAAAGGTCTCGTCCAGATCGCCGCGGCGATCATCCCGACCTTCACCATGGCCACCGCCATGATGGTGGAGCCGGCGATCGACGTGAACCCATCGCTCTGGCCCGCTCACTGGCCGCTGGCGGCGCAGGTGATCCTGGGCCTGCTGATCGCTGAGCTCGGCCTCTACATTGCGCACCGAACGGCCCATGAAGTGCCGGCGGTCTGGCGGTTTCATGCCCTGCACCACAGCGTGGCGCGGCTGTGGGTCGTCAATACCGGCCGCTTTCATATCGTCGATACGCTCTTCAAGATCGCTCTCAGCCAGACCCCCCTTTATCTGCTAGGGGCGCCCTTGCCCGTGTTCCTGTGGATCAGCGCCATTACGGCCTTCAACGGCTTGCTCACCCATTGCAACATCGATGTGCGCACGGGCCCGTTCGATCTGGTCTTCAGCACGCCGCGCCTGCATCGCTGGCATCATTCCAAGGTGATCGAGGAGGGCAACCGCAACTACGGCGAAAACATCGTGCTGTGGGACCGCCTGTTCGGCACCTACTACAACCCGCCGCGCCGGCCGTCGGCGGCGATCGGCATCGAAGGGCGCGTCGCGTCGGGCTTCCTGCGCCAGCTCGCGCAGCCCTTTACAGCCAAGGGTATCCGCGAGATCGTAGGCCGCCCTGATGCGCCCCATCGGACATCACGCTGAACTCGAAAGCTGCTGCCTCCCACCGCGACGAAAGCACCATCTGTAAAGGCGCCGCCGTCGTGGTGAGATTGGCCGGTCGAGATCAAGCCAGATCGAACAACAGCAGTTCGGAGTTGGTCTCGCCCTCAAGCGCGATCTTGGTTTCGGTCGTCAGAGACGCGCCATCGCCTTCCTTGAGCAACGCGCCGTTCACCTTCACCTGGCCGCGCGCGACCTGGATCCAGGCATTGCGCCCGGGCTTGAGATCGAACGCGACCTTGTCGCCCTCGCTCAGCAGCGACGCGTAGAGGTCGACATCCTGGTGCACGGTCACACTGCCCTCGCGCCCGTCGCGCGAGGCCACCAGCCGCAGCTTGCCGCGCTTCTCCGCGTCGGTGAACGCGCGCTGCTCATAGCCGGCCGGCAGGCCTTCCTTCTCCGGCAGGATCCAGATCTGCAGGAAATGCACCGCTTCCTTCTTCGACGCGTTGTACTCGCTGTGCCGCACGCCCGTACCCGCACTCATGCGCTGCACCTCGCCGGGCGTGATCACCGCGGCCGTGCCGGTCGAATCCTTGTGCTCCAAGGCGCCCTCGAGAACATAGGAGATGATCTCCATGTCGCGATGCCCGTGCGTGGGAAAGCCCGCACCCGGGATCACGCGGTCCTCGTTGATCACCCGCAGCGCGCGGAAGCCCATATGCTCCGGGTCGTAGTAGTGACCGAAGGAGAAGGTGTGGGCGCTGTTAAGCCAGCCCATCTTCGCCATGCCGCGCTCGTCTCTGTGTCGGATCGTCATCATTGTCGTTCTCCGTCGGGACCGGCGCTACCGCCGGTCCCGATCTGTCTCAAGTGAAATTTACGCGTTGACCTTCCGGCTCTGCTTCTGCTTGTGGACAAGCGTGTACGCGTATTCCACGCCCATGCCATATGCACCGCTGTGTTCCTTCGCGATCTCGATCGTGCCGTCATAGGTTTCCTTCTTGGCCCAGTCGCGCTGGTATTCGAGCAGCACCTGCTGCCACGTCACCGGCACCGCGCCGGCCTGGATCAGCCGCTGCACCGCCATGTCGTGCGCCTCCTTCGAGGTGCCGCCAGACGCGTCGGTGACGAAATAGACTTCGTAGCCCGCTGCCAGCGCGTCGAGTGCGGGGAACACCAGGCACACTTCCGTCCACAAGGCGGCGATCACCAGCTTCTTGCGGCCGGTCGCCTTCACCGCGGCGACGAATTTCGCGTCGTCCCACGAGTTCATGCTGGTGCGCTCGATCGGTTTCTGGCCGGGGAACACGTCGAGCAGCTGCGGCCACATATAGCCGCTGAAGCTCTCCGTCTCGACCGTGGTCAGGATCGTCGGCACCTTGAAATGCTTGGCCGACTTGGCCAGCGCCACCGTGTTGTTGAGCAAGCTCTGCCGGTCGATCGAGGTCACCCCGAACGACATCTGCGGCTGATGATCGATGAAGATCATCGTGCTGTTGGCCGGCGTGAGCAGGGTGCGGCGGTTGGCGAGGTCGGCTTGGCTGGTCATTGGAAAATCCCCCGTGGTTGGTGGCCGGTGCGGCCGTGTTCGATGGGGAGAACGTAATTGACCTGGATCAATAGATAATCGGCTATTTCGAAGAATGATTGTCAATGATATATTGACAATATGGATCAGCTCAACAGCCTCCGGATCTTCACAAGGGTGGTCGAGGCGCAAAGCTTCACCGCCGCCGCCGACAAGCTCGGCCTCTCGCGCGCGGTGGTGAGCAAGGCCGTGATCGACCTCGAGCATTCGCTCGGCGCGCGCCTGCTTGAGCGCACGACGCGGCGTGTGAAAACCAACGAGATCGGCGCCGCCTATTACGAAAAATGCGTGCGCATTCTGGCCGAACTCGACGAGGCCGATCGCGCCGTGCGCGACCTGCATGACGAGCCGCGCGGCACGCTGCGCGTCAACGCGCCGGTTTCCTTTGGGGCACTGCATCTGAAGCCGGTCATCACGGCTTACATGACGGCTTATCCGCAGGTGCACCTGGCACTGAGTCTCAACGACCGCTTCGTCGACATGATCGACGAAGGCTTCGACGTTGCGATCCGCATCGCCCAGCTTGAAGATTCAAGTCTGGTCGCACGCAAGGTGGCGCCGGCGCGCCGCGTTCTCTGCGCGGCTCCCGCATATCTCAAGCGTCAGGGCACGCCGCGGACACCCGCCGATCTGGCACAGCATCGCTGCCTCGCCTATGGCAATTCCGCGCACGAGGATTGGAAACTGCGCGGGGCCGACGGTGAGCACAGCGTGCGCGTGACCGGCCCGATGTCCTCCAACAACGGCGACATGCTGCATTGCGCGGCCACGGACGGGCTGGGGATCGCGCTGCTGCCGACCTTCATTGTCGGTCCGGACCTGCAGGACGGCCGCCTGCAAGTGGTGCTGCCCGACTATTCGCCCGGCGATCTCTCGATCCACGCCGTCTATCCGCCCAACCGCCACCTCGCGGCGAAGGTGCGCCTGTTCATCGATATGCTGGTCAAGCATTTCGGTCCGCGCCCGTATTGGGACCTGGTGGAATAGGGCGACCGCGGCCCTAGAGCGGCGGCGCTTCGTCCGTCCACACCCTGAAGCTCGCCAGCGTGCCCGGCCCGAAAATGTGGGTGAGCGGCACGTCGGCGGCGTCGCGGCCCGAGGCGATCAGGATGCGCCCGACCCGCGGCGCATTGTTGCGCGGGTCGAAGGCGTGCCAGCGCCCGCCGAGATAGACCTCGATCCACGCCGCGAAGTCCATCGGCGCATAGGGTGGCGGCAGGCCGATATCGCTGATATAGCCGGTGCAATAGCGCGCCGGGATGTTGAGGCAGCGGCAGAAGGTCAGCGCCAGATGCGCAAAATCGCGGCACACGCCGGTTTTCTGCGCGTAGGCATCCGCCGCGGTGCGCGTGGGATTGGCGTGTTCGTAGCCAAATGTGATGTGATTGTGCACGAAATCGCAGATCGCTTGTACGCGCTGCCAACCGAGCGGCGTGTGCCCGAACAAGCGCCACGCTTCCTCCGTCAGGCGATCGGTCTCGCAATAACGGCTGCCGAGCAGGAACAGCACCGTCTCCGCCGGCAGATCCTGCACCTGGTGTTGCAGCGCGTTGAGATCGGGCGGCTCGGGCACGCCGGGGTCGCGCACCACCGTATCCGTGCCCAGTGTGAAGCGGCCCGCCGGCGCCACTAGCCTGTTGCACCAATTGCCGAAACTGTCGCGATAGCCGCGCACCGCCACCGCCGGCTTGGTGATCAGATAATCCGGCCGCTCGAGATCGGATGCGCGCGAGAAATTGACGTTGAGGGTCGCGATCAGCGGCGTCGTCTGCGGGAAATCGAAAGTCAGTTCGCAGCCAACGTGAATACGCATGATGTCGGGGGTACCCATGAACGAATGTCGCACGCCCTGGCGGGCATAGCGAGCCGGATCATGGCTACTAACGGGACGAAGCTCGTTTGGTTCTCGCGATCGACGCGACAAACGCGGCGATGGCATCGCACGTCGCCTGCGGCTGATCGCGATGCGGCGAATGCCGGCATTTGTCCAGCATCGCGAGCATGCAGGGAACTTTGGCGCGGTTGGCAATCGAATCGCATTGCGCGCGCGTGCCGTACTCGTCCTCGTTGCCCTGGATCACCAGGATCGGCGCCGCGATCTTCGGCACGAAATCTTCGATGTTCCAATCGCGGAAGGCGGGCAGCAGCCAGATATCGTTCCAGCCCCAGAACGTGTGCGTGGCGTCGCGGTGATAGCGCGCCATGCGCTGGCCGAGGTCGGTTGTCTTGAACACCTCGCGCGCCTGCGCGATCGATGTGACCGTGATGTCTTCCACGAACACATGCGGTGCCATCGCCACCACGCCCGCGACCGGCCCGACCCCGCTGCCGGCGTAGATGAGCGAAATCGAGGCGCCGTCGCTGTGCCCGATCAGGACCGGATTTGCAATTCCTAATTTCGCCAGCACCTGCGGCAGCACACGCTGCGCCTCATGATGCATGTAGTCGACCGCGCGCGGACCGCCAAGCGGATCGGACTGCCCATAGCCGCGCCGGCTATAGACCAGCGCCGGGCACCCTGTTGCCGCGACGACGGCCTGCGGAAAATCGCGCCACATCGCGACGCTGCCCAGCCCCTCGTGCAGGAAGACGAGCGTCGGGTTGTCTGCGCCGTTGCCTACAATCTGCGTGTATTCGAGCCGAACGCCGTCGATGTCGAGAAAATTGGTCGTCATGCTTGCCTTCTAGATGGTGCCAGCCCCACCTCACCCGCTCGGCTGACGCTCTCTACCCTCTCCGCCCCAATGGGGCGGAGAGGGTTAGAGAGCGCTGCCTCTCCCTCTCCGCCCATGGGGCGGAGAGGAGGCCGCGAAGCTTCGGCGGGCTTGCCCGCCGTAGCGTAGCGAAGGCGGGAAGGGTGGGGTGGGAACGCAAGAACCTCAAATTCCTAAATGCGTACTCATCAAATCCGGACGCGTCTTCAGTGCAGCACTTGTACCGCTGAACACGACGCGGCCTTTTACCAGGATGACGCTGCGCTCGGCCAAATCCAGCAGCGTCGTAATGTTCTTGTCGACGATCACGCAGGCCATGCCCGACGCCTTCACCAGCCGGATCACGCGCCAGATTTCCGCGCGCATCAGCGGCGCCAATCCTTCGGTCGCTTCATCGAGGATGAGCAGGGAAGGATTGGTCATCAGCGCGCGGCCGATCGTGAGCATCTGCTGCTCGCCGCCCGACAGACGCCCGCCTTGATTGTCGATGCGCTCCGCCAGCCGCGGGAAGAGCTCCAGCACGCGCGCCAGGGTCCATTCCCGTCGACCGTCCACGCCGGCCGCTTCGGCCATCACCAGATGCTCGCGCACGCTCAAACTTGGGAAAATGCCGCGCCCCTCCGGCACCAAGGCCACGCCCGCGCGCGCCACGCGATAGGGCGGCGCCCCGGTCATGTCGACGCCGCGCACGCGCACCTGGCCGCGCCGCGGGGGCGTCAGGCCCAGAATCGAACGCAAGGTCGTCGTCTTGCCCATGCCGTTGCGGCCGAGCAGCGCCACCGTTTCGCCTGGCGCCACGCTGAAATCGACGCCGTGCAGGATGTGACTGTCGCCGTAATAGGTATGCAGGCCGGCGGCCTCGATGAGCGCGGCACTCATGGCGAACCGCCCTCGCCCAGATAAGCGTCCTGCACCGCGCGGCTCGCCCGGATCGTCTCCGGTGCACCGCTGGCCAGCATCGCACCGTTGACCATCACCGTGATGATGTCGGCGACCGCAAACACCGCATCCATATCGTGCTCGATCAGCACCAGCGTATGGCCGATTTTCAGGCGCTTGATCAGGGCCACCATCCGCAGCGTTTCGTCCGCACTCATGCCGGCCATCGGCTCGTCGAGCAGCAGCACTTGCGGTTCGGTCGCCAGCATCAGCGCCAATTCGAGCTGCCGCTGCTCGCCATGGCTGAGCGAAGAGGCGCGCGTTGCCACCCGTGCCGTCAGCCCCGCCAGCGCGATCGCCTTGTCCGCCCGCGCCGCCACGCCGATCTCGCGCGTCGCCGGCCGTACGAAGCGCATCGAGCTCGGCAGGCGCGATTGCGCCGCCAGCCAGCAATTCTCCGCGACCGTGAACTCGGCAAAGATGTTGGTGCGCTGGTACGAGCGCCCGATGCCGAGCCGCGAAATCCGGTGCGAGGGCAGGCCGGCGATGTCGCGCCCGTTGAGGCGGATCGTGCCGGCGCTGGGCGTGAGATCGCCTGAGAGCAGATTGATCAAGGTTGTCTTGCCGGCACCGTTCGGGCCGATGATGCAATGGACCTGCCCCGGCAGCACGTCGAGGTTCACCTGGTCGACCGCGACCAATCCGCCGAAGCGCTTGCTGAGGCCGCTTGTCTGCAGCGCGAACTCAGCCATCATTGGCCTCCGCCGGTTTGCGCCGCCGGTCGAACAACCCGGCCAGCCCGTCGGGTAGCAGCAGGACGACCGCGATAATGAACACGCCGACTGCCAGCAGCCAATGCTCGGTCCAGGCCTGCAGCACCTCTTCGACCAGCACCAGCGCGAAGGCGCCGATGATCGGCCCCAGCCGCGAGCGCAAGCCGCCCAGGATCACCATCACCAGCACCTGCCCGGATTGGTGCCAGCTGAACAGCGCGGGATTCACCGAGCGAAACTGTGTTGCGTAAAGGAACCCGGCAATCGCCGCGATGGCGCCGGCGATGGCGAACGCCACCAGCTTGTAGCGCATGGTGTTGTAGCCCAGTGCGCGCATGCGATGTTCGTTGACGCGGATGCCGACGATCACGCGCCCGAACGGGGCGCGCAGCAGAATGCCGATCGCCGCATAGACCAGGATCATGAGGGCGAGCGCCACATAGAACAGCGTCGGTCGGTCGTTGAGCGAGAGCAGCTCCTGGCCGAACAGCTCCACGCTCGGCCGGAAATTCAGATAGCGCCCGTCCGATCCGCCCGCGAATTTCGCGTCGTGGAACAGGTAGAACAGCATCTGCCCGAAGGCGAGCGTGAGCATGATGAAATAGACGCCCGACGTACGCACCGCGAGCGCGCCGATCGCCGCCGCGGCAAGAGCCGTCGCGACAACGACGACGGGCAGCGCCCACCAGATCGCGACACCGGCATCCGCCGGTGAAACCAGGGCCAGACCATAGGCGCCCAGGCCGAAGAACGCGGCGTGTCCCAAGCTCACCAGCCCGACGCCGCTCACCAGCAGCCCCAGGCTCATCGCCAAGATGGACAGCGCAATGATGCGCGTGAAGAGCTGGATGTAATAACGATCGGCGAAGGCCGGGACGAGGGCGAGCAGCACCACCGCCGCAATCGCGACGATCAGCAGCGCACGCGGCGTGCGGTCCATCATGCGCGCCCGAACAGCCCTTGCGGCCGCCACAGCAGGATGACGGCCATCACGGCATAGACCGCGACGCTGGCGAATTCCGGCACCAGCACCTTGCCGAACGTATCCGCCAGTCCCACAAGAAGCGCCGCGATGAACGCGCCCTTGATCGAGCCGATGCCGCCGATCACCACGATCACGAAGCAGATGATCAGGATATGCTCGCCGATTCCCGGATAGACCGACGACAGTGGTGCTGCGATCATGCCGGCGAGTGCCGCGAGGCCAGCCCCCGCCGCGAACACCAGCGTGCTCAGCAGGCGGATGTCGACGCCCAGGAGCTGCACCGTCTCGCGGTCGACGGCGCCCGCGCGGATATGCATGCCGAGCTTGGTCTTCTGGATGATGAGATACATTGCCGCGACCAGGGCCAAGCATACCGCCGACACCGCCAGGCGATAGACGGGGTAGGAGAGCGTGTCGGTGAGGCGGATCGATCCATCGAGCAGCGCCGGGATGGCGACGCCATGCACGTCGTTGCCGAACAGCGCGCGCTGCGCCTCGTTGAAGATGAGGATCAGGCCGTAGGTCAGCAGCACCTGCGTCAGATGATCGCGCGCGTAGAGCAGGCGGATCATCAGCCGCTCGACCAGGAACCCCAGGACAAGCGCCACCGGCAGGCCGAGCACAATGGCGAGCCCGAGATTGCCCGTGCGCATCGTCAGCCAGAACGCCAGATAGGCGCCGATCATATAGAACGACCCGTGCGCCAGGTTGATGACGTGCAAAATCCCGAACACCAGCGTGAGCCCGCTCGCGATCAGGAACAGCAGCAGCCCGTACTGCACGCCGTTGAGGATCTGGATCAGGAAGAACAGCGGGTCCATGCGGGCGGGAAAATCTCTGCGGAAATTGGCGCGTCGATTATGCGGCGGTCAGAAAATACTTGAAACATCGGTTCTTGCGGCACCCCCCACCCTAACCCTCCCCCTCAAGGGGGGAGGGGACGCAGCGTATGGGTGGAGAGATCGTCTCTCAGCAAGAAAGAAATTCCCTCCCCCCTTGAGGGGGAGGGTTAGGGTGGGGGGTGATGCAGCAATGCGCTGCCAAAAACTTAGAGCAGCGTCACCTCACGCCATCTTGCAACCCGTCGCCGGGTCGGCGAGCGCTTTCTGCGCCACCGACTGGTAGCGGTTCTCGCCATTGACGACCTTGCGCAGATAGATGTCCTGCACCGGGTTCTGCGCCTTGGAGAAGGTCCATTCCCCGCGTGGGCTGACGATCTTGGCCGCACGCATTGCCGCGTAGAGATCCTTCTTCGCCTTGGCATCGCCCTTCACGGCGGCGAGGCCCTGCACCAACAACTGCCCCGTGTCATAGCCCTGCACCGCGTAGACATCCGCCGGGCGGGTGGTTGCCTTCTGGAAATCCGCCTTGAACTTCTGGTTCTCCGCGTTGGGCAGGTCTTCGACATAGTGGAGCGTGGTCAACAGCCCCTCGGCCGCGGGCCCTTGCGCCTTGAGCACGCCGTCGGTGAGGAAGCCCGAGCCGTAGAGCGGCACGGTCTTGCGCAAACCCGCCGCCTCGTAGTCCTTGACGAATTTCACCGCACCGCCACCCGCGAAGAACACGAACACCGCATCGGGCTTCAGGCTGGCGATTTCGGTGAGATGTGCCTGGAATTCGACATCCGGGAACGGCACCTGGATGTCCTTGACGATCTTACCGCCGGCCTTGGTGAAGCCGTCGGTGAAGCCGCCGATGGCTTCGGCGCCCGCGGCGTATTTCCATGTCATTGTCACGGCATTGCGATGGCCGAGATCGTACATGACCTTGCCCATCGGGAACGACGGCTGCCAGTTGGAGAACGACGTGCGGAAGATATTGGGCGCGCACAGCCCGCCGGTCGCGGCACCGGCCCCGGCATTGGGGATCAGCAGCGTCGTGCCTTCCTCGCGCACCACCTGCACCATTGCCATGGCCACACCGGAATGCACCGTGCCGACCAGAATGTCGACCTTCTCCCCGACCACCAGCTTGTTGGTGTTCTGCGCGCCCTTGGCCGGCTCGCTCTCGTCGTCGAGGCGCACATAGTCCACGTCGCGCCCGCCGAGCTTCCCGCCCTTTTCGTTGATTGCCATCATCATGGCGTCGGTGATGTTCTGGCCAAGGGCGGCGAAGGTGCCGCTATAGGGCAGCATCAGCCCGATCTTGACCTTGGCCTGCTGACCGATCGCGAAGCGCGTCGGAACGAATGTCGCGGCACCGGCTCCGGCCAGTAGTGCTCGGCGTGACAGCGTATAGGTGAAACTCATCTCTCATCCTCCCTTGTGTTCTTGGTCGCGGGCTATGCCGCTTGTGTGGTGCCCGCACGCGTGCGCTCGCGCAGGCGGAAGCGTTGTATTTTCCCCGTGGCGGTCTTCGGCAACTCGTCGATGAACTCGATCCAGCGCGGCGCCTTGAAGGGGGCCAGCTTGGCGCGCACATGCGCCTTGAGGGTTTCGGTGAGCTCAGGCCCGGCCGCGTTGCCTTGCTTCAGCACGACATAGGCCTTGGCCTTGATCAGCTTGTTCTCGTCTTCCAGGCCGATCACCGCGGCTTCCAGCACCGCGGGATGCGTGATTAGCGCCGCCTCGACTTCGAAGGGGGAGACATAGATGCCGCCGACCTTCAGCATGTCGTCGGTGCGGCCGCAATAGGTGTAGTAGCCGTCCACGCTGCAGATGTATTTGTCGCCGGTGCGCGTCCACTCGCCACGGAACGTATCGCGGCTTTTGGCGCGGTTGTTCCAGTAGCACGCGGCACTCGACGGCCCGCTCACCATCAGCTCGCCGATCTCGCCCGGCTTTACCGCCTGCCCCTGCTCGTCGAGGATGCGCAGATCGTAGCCCGGAACCGCCTTGCCTGTGGTGCCGTAGCGCAGGGCGCCAGGCGCGTTGCTCAGGAAGATGTGCAGCATCTCGGTCGAGCCGATGCCATCGAGAATATCGACGCCGGTGGCCTTGACCCAGCGCTCGCCGAGATCGGCCGGCAGCGCCTCGCCCGCTGACGCGCAGCGGCGCAGCGCCAGCTCGGCTTTCGCCGGCAACTCGCCCGACGCCAGCAGCGCCGCGTAGAGTGTGGGCACGCCGTAGAAGATCGTCGGCTTGTGCTGCTTCAGGATGCGCGCGACCGAGGCGGGTGTCGGCCGCTCCGCCATCAGCACGGCGGTGGCGCCCACGCGCATCGGGAAGGTGAGGGCGTTGCCCAGCCCATAGGCGAAGAACAACTTCGCCGCGGAAAACACGACGTCGCTCTCCTGGATGCCCAGCACTGGCTTCGCGTACAGCTCGGCCGTTTGGACCAAGCTCGAGTGCACATGCACCGTGCCCTTGGGTGCCCCCGTCGAACCGGACGAATAGAGCCAGAATGCCGGGTCGTCGGCGGTGGTGGCGGCCGGCGCGAGCGCGTCGCCCGCCTTCGCCATGAGTTCGGCCAGCGTGGTCAAGCCATCCACCGCCGGACCGTTGGCGATGATCACGCGCTCCAGCCAGGGCTGATCGGCGAGCGCCGTCTTGAATTTCTCGTAGAGCGGTGCCGACACGATCGCGACACGCGCGCGGCTGTCGCGCAACATGAAGGCGTAGTCGTTCGCCGTCAGCAGCGTGTTGGTGGCGACCGGCACGGCGCCGATCTTGATGGCGCCCAGGAACGCGGCGGCGAACGCGACGCTGTCGAGAAGACAGAGCAGCACGCGCTGTTCCGGCCGCACGCCCAGTGCGATCAGCGCGTTGCCGCAGCGATTTACCTGGGCCGCCAGCTCCGCATACGAATAGCTTCCGGCATCGTCGATGATGGCGGTCTTGGCGCCGCGCCCGGCCGCGAGATTGCCTTCGACCAGATCATGGGCGGCGTTGTAGTCGCGCGGGATGGTCAGCCGCGGCGGCGAAACGGAATGGTCGGCGCTGCAAAATCCCGTCATCGAGGAACATCCCGGTCCCGAGGCGCTCGCCGCTCGGGGTCTATCAGCTCAAAATCCGGGGAGACGGTGGCCGGCCTGTTGTCGGCCGATCTGCGCTCCTCCCGTGCGGTCCCGCCTCTGCCGGGCGGGTCGGGACCATTCTGCCGCAGGGGGAGGGCCAGTCAAGAATTATTGTGCATGTTGGTGGCATAACGGCCCGGCTGACCTGCCAGAAACCGTTCGCGCCAGCCCTGCTTCGGCACTATACTGCATCGATTCGAAGCATCCTGGCGGAGGGGTCGTGGGATGAGCGCGCGCAAGGCTGGCGCCCAGGCCAAGTTGCGGCAAGGCGCCGTCGAAGGCACGGATTACCTGCGCGCACTGGGCGAGCGGGTGCGCCGCCTGCGCGCCCAGCGCGGCATGACGCGCCGCCTGCTGGCGCATGATTCCGGCGTGTCGGAGCGCTATCTCGCCCAGCTCGAAAGCGGCCGCGGCAACATTTCCATCCTGCTGCTGCGCCAGGTCGCCGCCGCCATGGGCGTGCCGCTGGCGGAACTGATCTACGACGGCCCCGAACGTCCGGTCGAATACGCGCTGATTCAGCAATTGCTCAGCGGTCTGGGCGGCGCCGAGCTCACGCGCGCCTATCGCCTGCTGTCGGACGCCGACGGCCCCGGCATCGCCGCCGAGCGCGCCGGCCGCATCGCCCTGATCGGCCTGCGCGGGGCCGGAAAAAGCACGCTGGGCCGCCTGCTGGCGCAGCGCATGGGCGTGCCGTTTGTCGAGATGGCGGTCGAGATCGAGGCCGAGTCCGGCAGCAGCCTCAGCCAGATTTTCTCGCTCTACGGCCAGGCCGCCTATCGCCGCTACGAGCGCCGCGCGCTGGAGCGCATCGTCGGCACGCACGCCCACGCGGTGATCGCCACCGGTGGAAGCCTGGTGTCGGAGCCGGCGACCTTCGCGCTGTTGCTGCGCACCTGCCACACCGTCTGGGTCCAGGCGAGCCCGGCCGAACACATGGCCCGCGTCATGGCGCAGGGCGACATGCGGCCGATGAAGGGCAATGCCGAGGCGATGGCCGATCTGAAGCGGATTCTCGATGGCCGCCAAGCCCTTTACGGCAAAGCCGACGCCGCCTTCGACACCTCCGGCCGGCCGCCGGAGGCGAGCTTTGAGGCGCTCTGGCGGGCCGTTCAACCGTTCCTGAACGGCGCGCCGGCCACAAAAGCCGATTGACGCCCCGCTGACATGCACTATAGTGCATGTCCAAGGTCAATTCAGTCCCGGGAGGAGGCGCGATGATCACCTTCGATACCGATCCCACGCGCTATCGCCATTGGAAGCTGAGCTTCGACGCCCCCGTCGCCACGCTTGCCCTCGACGTGCGCGAGGATGGCGGCATCAAGGACGGCTACAAGCTCAAGCTCAATTCCTACGATCTCGGCGTCGATATCGAGCTGCATGATGCGCTCCAGCGCCTACGTTTCGAGCACCCAGAAATCCGCAGCGTCATCGTCACCAGCGCCAAGGATCGCATCTTCTGCGCCGGCGCCAACATCTACATGCTCGCGACCTCGAGCCATGGCTGGAAGGTGAATTTCTGTAAGTTCACGAACGAGACCCGCAACGGCATTGAGGATGCGAGCGCCAATTCAGGCCTGAAATTCGTGGCGGCCCTCAACGGTGCCACCGCCGGCGGCGGCTATGAGCTGGCGTTGGCCTGCGACGAAATCGTCATGGTCGATGACCGCTCCTCCACCGTGAGCCTGCCGGAAGTGCCGCTGCTCGGCGTTCTGCCCGGCACGGGCGGCCTCACGCGCCTGACCGACAAGCGCAAGATGCGCCGCGATCTCGCCGACGTGTTCTGCACCATGGCGGAGGGCGTGCGCGCCGATCGTGCGCGCGACTGGCGCCTGGTCGATCACATCGCCAAGCCCGCGGATTTCACCAAGCTCGCCCGCAGCCGCGCCGAAGCGCTCGCGGCAACCAGCGACCGTCCGGCAACCGCAAAAGGCATCGCGCTCAAGCCGCTGCAGCGCACGGCGGGCGACACCGGCTATTCTTATTCGACTCTCGCGGTCGCGTTCGATGCCGATCAGCGAGTCGCGACGCTCACACTGAAGGCGCCAACCTCGCCGGTCGAGTCCGACATCAAATCGATCGAGACCGCCGGCTCCGACTGGTGGCCTCTGCGCTTTGCGCGCGAGCTCGACGACGCCATCTTGATGCTGCGCACCAACCAGCCCGAAATCGGGTTGTGGATGATCCGCAGTGCCGGTGATGCCGATACCGTGCTCGCCGCCGACAGCGCGCTGCTGCGCAATGCTGGCCACTGGCTGGTGCGCGAAACCACCAGCTTGCTCCGCCGCACGCTGCGCCGCCTGGATGTGTCGTCGCGCTCGCTGTTTGCCATCGTCGATCGCGGCTCGTGCTTCGCCGGGTTGTTCTTTGAAATCGCGCTGGCCGCCGACCGCATCTACATGCTCGACGACACCGAGGCGAACGGGGCGGCCCCCGCCATCGTCCTCGACGAGCTCAGCTTCAACAATGCGCTGTCGATGCCCAATGGCCGCACGCGCCTCGACACGCGTTTCGCCGGTGAGTCCGCGCCGATTCAGGCCGTGAGCAGCCGAAAGGGGCAGGCATTAAGCGCCGCCGAGGCGCTCAAGCTCGGCCTCGTGACTTTCGCGCCCGATGACCTCGACTGGGAGGATGAAATCCGCCTCGCGGTCGAAGAACGCGCGGCGCTGTCGCCCGACGCGCTCACCGGCATGGAGGCGAGTTTGCGTTTCGGCGGCGCGGAAACGCCGGACACGAAGATCTTCGGCCGCCTCTCGGCCTGGCAGAACTGGATATTCAACCGTCCCAATGCGGTCGGCGAGAAGGGGGCCCTCAAGCGCTTCGGCTCGGGCAGCCGCGGCCAGTTCGACTGGGAAAGGATCTGACCATGGCGATCTCCTACGCCGAGCGCATTCCCAACAACGTCGATCTCGGCACCGACCGCACGCTGCAGCGCGCCCTCGAGCATTGGCAGCCGAAATTCCTCAACTGGTGGAAGGATCTCGGTCCCACCGATTTCCAGGCCGCCGACGTTTATCTACGCACCGCCACCAGCGTCGACTCCAAAGGCTGGGCCACCTACGGCGCGGTGACGATGCCCGATTATCGCTGGGGCATTTTCCTTGCGGACGCAATTCCGGACCGCAAGATCGGCTTCGGCGATTTTCTCGGCCAGCCTGCGTGGCAGCAAGTGCCGGGCGAGCATCGCTCGACGCTGCGCCGGCTTATTGTTACGCAAGGGGATACGGAGCCCGCCTCCGTCGAACAACAACGCCTGCTCGGCCATACCTGCCCGTCGCTCTATGATCTGCGCAGCCTCTTCCAGATCAATGTCGAGGAAGGCCGCCATCTCTGGGCGATGGTCTATCTGCTGCACGCCTATTTCGGCCGCGACGGCCGCGAGGAGGCGGAGCAGCTCCTCACGCGCCATTCCGGCTATGCCGACAACCCGCGCATCCTGAACACGTTCAACGAGCCGATCGACGACTGGCTCAGCCTGTTCATGTTCACCTATTTCACCGACCGCGATGGCAAGTTCCAGCTCAAATGCCTGGCCGAGAGCGGCTTCGACCCGCTCTCGCGCACCTGCCGTTTCATGCTGACGGAGGAGGCCTATCACATGTCGGTCGGCATGCTGGGCCTGGGCCGCGTCGTCAAGCGTACGCTCGAGGTGATGGACGAGCTCAAAACAGACGCTCCGGAGGCCGTGCGCCGCGCCGGCGCCATCGATCTGCCGACCTTCCAGCGCTATTTGAACTTCTGGTTCTCCTCCTCGGTCGATCTCTTCGGCGCCGAGATCTCGAGCAACGCCGCCACCACCTTCGCCAACGGCATCAAGGGCCGCGCCGACGAGGACGGCTTCCCCGATCATGTCGCGACCGAGGCGATCTTCCGCATGGACACGGCCGATGAAAGTGGCCGACCGCACGACGAAGACGCGCCGATGCGCAACGCCATCAACGAAGTGGTGCGCCACGCCTATATCCGCGACTGCGCGCTCGGCATCAACCGCTGGAACCGCGCGATCGAGAAGACGGGGCGCGAGTTCCGCCTGAGCCTGCCGCATCACCGCTTCAACCGCACGCAGGGTGTGTGGTCGACGCATCGCTACGATCTCGAGGGCAACCTTCTGACTCAGGAGCAGTGGGCACAACGCAAAGGCGCGTGGCTGCCGTCCGACAGCGACCGCGCCTTCGTGAAGAGCCTGATGCATCCCGTGCGCGAGCCCGGCAAGATCGCCGCCTGGATCGCCCCGCCCGACAAGGGCGTCAACGGTCTCGACGTCAATTACGAGTACGTGCGGCTATAGAGAGCGTCGGCCTGCTTGATTGATTTCGCAGCGCGCGCGCCGCGAAGAGCCCGCTGCACAACCCGAGCAAGGCGCAGACGGCCCGGATGAAATTCGGCTCGGCGACCGTCGACGGGCTGATCGCCGTCGTGACACCAATCGCGAAGCGCGTGCAGAAAATCGTCATCATCAGCAGCAGCGGAATCCAGCTGCCGGGAATGTCGAATTTCTGCGTGGCCCCGTCGTAATCGATTCCCGTGGGACTCTGGAACACAGCACCGTTGAGGATGAGTGCCATCAGGACGCCGACCGCCCAACTCCCCAGCGCGTCCGCCTGCCAGCCAAACGACGCGCGCAGGCTGTAGAGCGACAGCGCGATCATGATCGCCGGCAATAGAAAGACCAGCGCGCGCGGCAGGCGGCGCCGGCGTGTCTGGACCATGCCGAAGACCAGCAACGCTGCCAGCACCAGCCAGACCCAGTTCGGCGTGTTGCGCAAGATGTCGAGAGTCATGCGAACGCTGCCTCGCGGCGCGCCATGCGCCGGAGCTGCCAGATCGACAAGGCGTGAAACAGGATCGAGCCCGGCACCACGAATGTCGGAATCATCACGGACGGAAACGTGCCGAGCTGCGTGTTTGGCACGTCGGGCGGCAAGAGCTGCAGCGGCCCGGGCGCGCTCAGGATGCCGATGGCGGTGGCGATCGCCAAATCGACAAGGCCGAGGATGTTCCACGCCAGCGCCAGGCGCCGTCCGTAGCGCGCACCCGTGTACAGATAATAGGCGACCGGCAGGGCCAGCAAGCCGACCAGCATGTCGCCGATGCCGGCCGGGAGCGCGAACACGCTCGATAGGGAGCCGCGCGCCCAGCCGACCAGGAAGATCGCGCCGAACACGCGATAGACCTGCAGCGCCACCAGCCATGCGGGCGGCGTCACATCGAGCAAGGTCGCGACACGCTTCGAGCGCCGCAGCACGGCTAGCCCGACGATCACCGGCACGATGATGGCCAACGGTATGCTCGGCACGCCGGGGCGCGGGATGAAGGCGCCGCCGGCCGCCAGGATCCAGATCGCGATCAGCCATGCTGTGAAGGGGACGACCAGCGCCAGCCAGATCGCCAGACGGTGACGATATTCGAACGCGGTCCGTGCCAATCCCAGCCAAAGCCCGCCCAGGATCACGGCATGGATGGCGAGGCGCACGACAATGAAAGGAATGCCGCTCGGCTGGAGCGATGGCACCAGCAGGTTGATGGCGAGCCAGCCGGCGGTCAGCACCGCCACGGCCGCGAACATCGTGAACGGGCGCCAGTGATCGAGTGGCGGCATGGTGATGCTGTCCGATGCGTGCATCGCGGCTCCTCCGCACTCCTAAAAGGGATAGTAACTACATTATATATAGTGACAGAGCATGACGCAAGAGCCTTGTGACGGGTGCCGCTAGCGCGACATCCGACAGCGATAGAAACTGCGATGCGCTCAGCCGGCGCGGCGCGCCGGTCCGGCCTCGAGTTTCGCCAGCACGCCGCTGAAGAACTCCTGCACATGCGGCAGCACCTTCGTGCCGTCATGCGCGACATTGGGCACGATATCCTGGCGGCAGGCGATGCCGTGTTTCTCCAGGTTCTGGCGCAGCGCCGTGTTGCGCTCGATGCGCGTGCGGCCGGTATCGTTGATCCCGTCCATGTACTGCACGCTGTCGCGCGGGTAGTTGATCTCCCATTCCTCAAGATCGGCCGCACCCACGACGAGATGAACTGCGACCTTGCGCAGCGCCTCGTAATCGATCGCGCGCCCGAACAGCGCCTTGACGTTGCGCGTCCCCACCCACCAGTCGCGGCTCTCGTCCAGCAGCGTCACGGCACCGGGCGCGCCGATCGAGACGGCGTGCAGTCGCTCGGGATGTAGATAGAAGAAGCGATGGACGAAATGCCCGCCGCCCGAATAGCCGAACAGCATGAACTTGCCAAAGCTCGTCCCCAGCATTGCGCCGGCTTCGTCCACCATTGACAGCAAGACGTTGTCGTAGCGGATGGCACCTTCTATCAGCACCTTGAATCCATGCGCATTGCCGTCGCCCAGCGGGCCGACGGGGAACAGCGGCGCCAGGATCACGCACTTCTTGTACTGGGCGAAGGGCGCAAAGCGGTCGCGATACGTTTCCATCGTCCGGCCGGACCCGTGCGTGACGACGACCAGCGTGTAGCTCGCCGGGTCGTTGTCGAAATCGGGCGGCACATGCAGGCAGAAGCTGAAGCGCGGATCGGCGCGGCACGAAAAGATCGGCGTGGAGCCGCGGTAATACATCTTGCGCCGCCGCGCTTCGGGCGAATCCTGGCTCTGGGCGAGCATGTTAACTCCTGGTTTCCGGATGGCCGTGACGATCTTCGCCTCGGATGGTCTGGCACGGAGGTAGCATAATTGGCGCCAATTTGGTATGAAGTTTCGCCGACCCTGGCCCTTCGGGCAGGGTTGCTTGTAGAGTGGCGGGGTCGTCCCCCGAAACGGAAAGCGCCGTAGGATGCCGCAGGTGAAGCGCAGCAAGAAGCCGATCGAGGATCTGGGCAACCGCATCGCGCTGGACATCCAGTCCGGTGTGCTCGGACCCGGCACCTGGCTCAAGCAGATCGATCTCGAGGCGCGCTACAAATGCACGCGCATCAATCTGCGCCGCGCCCTTGACCAGCTCGTCGTCAAGCGTCTCGTCCAGCACGTGCCCAACCGCGGCTATCATGTCTACACCAGCGATCCGCGGCGCTACGCGGAACTGCAGGACATCCGCGTGGCGCTGGAGTTGCGCGCGGCCGAGCTCATCATGGCCAGCGTCACCCCGGCGGATTTGCGCGATTTACGGGCGTTGGCGCAGCAATTCGACGATCTTCTGCTCAAAGGCACGGTGTTCGAGCAATACGACGCCAACATCGCCTTTCACAAGCGGCTGCTGGACAATTGCACCAACCGCGAGCTCGCCGGTCTGATCATGGAGATCCGCTCGCGCGGGCCCTCGGCACCGCTCTACGAGTGGAAGACGCACGAGCGCATGGAGCAATCCAGCCAAGAACATTTCGCGATCGTCGAGGCGCTGAAGGGGCGTCAGCTGGCGCGGCTGCAAAAGCTGACCGCCGCCCATATCCGGCAGACCGAAGCGGCCGACAGCGAGGCCGTGGCACCGCTGCCGCGTCGCGCCGGCTGAAGCGCAAGGCGCTCGGGCGATTCATGTCTAGATTGGCGCCAATTTTGGGTCTAGGGTAACGCGCTTTGGGGGCCAAAAGGAGGGGGTGTTCATGTCGTCTGCGGGCAAACCGATCGAACCGTTTCCCTTCGTCGCCGTCACCGGCACGCCCTATGAGCGCGGCCGCCAGCATGGGTCCGCCGTCGCCGGCCGCGTGCGACGCAGCGCCGAGATCTATGCCGGCCAGCTCGACAAGCTGGGATTCACGCCCGATCGCGCCACCGCGCTGATCCACAAATTCGCCAAGCAGATCGAGGCGTTCGGCGCGCATTACGTGGAAGAAATGCGCGGCATCGCCGATGGCTCGGGCATTCCCTTCGATCATGTCGTCATGATCAATGCGCGCACCGAGGTGATCGCCGAGGCGCGCCGCGTCTCCGGGGCCGCATTGTCCGCTGCCGCCGCGATCGCGCCCAAGGACGGCTGCACCGGCGCCGTCATCCTGCCCCAGCGCAGCAAGACCGGCCGGCTCATTCACGGCCAGAACTGGGATTGGCGCGCCGAATGCGCGGAGACGGCCATCGTCTTGCGCGTGCGCCGCGACGACGGCCCGGATTTCCTCACCTTCGTCGAGGCGGGCGGCCTCGCGCGCAACGGCTTCAACGCCGCCGGCATCGCCATCACCGCCAACTACCTGCGCTCCGATCGCGACTACCGCCAGACCGGCGTGCCGCTGGCGCTGATCCGGCGCAACGTGCTGGAGCAGGAGCATTTCGCATTGGCGATCAAATCCGTCGCGACCACGCCGAAATCCTGCTCCAACAATATGATGCTGAGCCACGCCGACGGCGTGGCCATCGATCTGGAATGCGCGCCCGATGAAAGCTTCCCGCTGTACCCCAGCGACGGGCTGCTCGTGCACGCCAATCACTTTGTGACCGCCGCGGCGCTGTCCAAGGTGAAGGAGACCGGCATCGCAAACTCGCCGGACAGCTACTACCGCGACATGCGCGTGCGCGAGAAATTGGAAGCGGCCGGCCGCTCGCTGACCCGCGAGGACCTGAAGACGGCGCTCTTCGACGATTTCGGCAAGCCGTATTCGGTCTGCCGCCCGCCGCGCCCGATGGCGGACAGCTTCGATCTTTCAGCCACGGTCGCCATGGTGATCATGGAGCCGAAGGAAGGGGTGATGGAGGTGGCGCCGCTGCCCGCCCTCAACAAGGTGTTCACGCGCTACAGCCTGGTCGACGAGCCGAAGATGCTCGCGGCCGCCGAATAATCAGTCGAACAGGGATTTGAGAAGGAAATAAGTGACCATGGCTTCACGATTGCTCAACGCGGCCTTGAGTGCCGCGATCGTAGCGGGTTATGCGGGCGCCGCAGCCGCGCAAACCGTCACCTACGCGATGAACCAGGATCCGCGCAGCACCAATCCGGGCGTCAACCGCGACGGCAACACCGATGCCGTAACGCTGCACATGGTGGAAGGCCTGGTTGGCTATAACGAGAAAGGCGAGGCGGCGCCGATGCTCGCGCGCGCCATCGACGTCTCGGAGGACGGCAAGACCTACACCTTCAAGCTCCGCAAGGGCGTCAAGTTCCACAACGGCGCGGAGATGACCTCCGCCGACGTGCTGTGGAGCTGGAACCGCTACATGGATCCCAAAACGCAGTGGCGCTGCACGTCGGAATTCGACGGCCGCGGCATCGTCAAGGTGGAGAAGGCCGAGGCACCCGATGCCGAGACCTTCGTGATGGTCATCGACAAGCCCAGCGCCCTGTTCCTCTCCACGCTGGCGCGCGCCGATTGCGGCGCCACGGCCGTGCTTCACAAGGATTCGGTGGCGGCCGACGGCAGCTGGATAAAGCCGGTCGGCACCGGCCCGTTCAAGTTCGCCGAATGGCGCCGTGGCGAGTCGATGACGCTGACGCGCTTCGACGCCTATGCAAGCCTGCCGGGCCCACGCGATGGCCTTGTCGGCGGCAAACGGCCGCTGATCGAAACGGCGAAATTCCTAGTCGTGCCCGATCCCGCAACCTCCAAGGCCGGCCTGCTGTCCGGCGCGATCGACATCGCCGATATCGATTTGAGTCTGGTCAAGGAGATGCAGGCGACCGGCAAGGTCAATGTCGTGGCGGCACCCACCGCGCAGCTCCACACCATCATCCTGCAGACGCAAGATCCGGTGGTCGGCAATAAGAAGCTGCGCCAGGCGCTTGCTGCCGCCCTCGACGTGCCGCAGATCGTCCAGGCTGTCAGCGACGGGCTCGGCACGCCCAACAATTCGGTCGTGCCCTCGGCGTCATCCTATTACACGGCCGTCGAGAAGCAGGGCTTCAAACACGATCCCGCCAAGGTGAAGGCGCTGCTGGCCGAGTCCGGCTACAAGGGCCAGACCATCAAGATTCTCGCCAACAAGCGGGCCGTCGTGCCGAGCTTCGAGGTCGCCGTGATCGCGCAGGCGATGTGGCAGGCGGTCGGGATCAATGTCGAGATCGAGACGATCGAGTGGGCCACACAGCTCGAGCGCTACCAGAAAGGCAATTACCAGCTGCAATCCTTCACCTATTCGGCGCGCCTCGATCCCGCACTCAGCTACGAGGCGATCACCGGCGACAAGGCGAAGCAGCCGCGCAAAGTGTGGGACAGCGCCGAGGCGCAGGCTCTCATGGAAAAATCGATGGTCGTGACCGACCACGCCGAGCGCCAGAAGCTGTTCGACGAGCTGCACCGCCGCCAGATCGACGATGTGCCGATCATCGTCCTCTACAACCATCTCGACACCTCGGCGGTCTCCAAGCGCATCAAGGGATTCGCGCCGTGGTACGCCAGCACGATGCGGCTGTGGGAAGTATCGGTGCAGTAGCCGGCTAGCCAGACGGTCTCGCCGTGCTGCTGTTTACCCTGAAGCGCCTGCTCTCGGCACTGCCGACGCTCTTCCTGGTGTCGTTGGCGGTGTTCGCGCTGGTCCGCGCCGTGCCGGGCGATCCCGCGCTCATCATGCTGGGCGACATGGCGACAGAGGCAAGCGTCGCCGATTTGCACAAGGCGATGGGGCTCGACAAGCCCATGCCGATGCAATTCGCGATCTGGCTGTCCAACGTCGTCACCGGCGATCTCGGCACGTCGATTCAGATCAACGCGCCGGTGTTGGCTCTGCTGTTCGAGCGTTTCGCGGTCACGGCGGCCGTCGTGGTGACGGCCGTCATGATCGCCGTGTTCATCGCCGTGCCGGCCGGCATGCTGGCGGCGTGGCGGCAGAACAGCGTTCTCGATCTCGGCCTGGTCGCCACCGCGACATTGTTGATGTCGGTGCCGAGCTTCTGGATGGGCCTGCTGCTGTTGCTGTTCCTCGGCCTCGATCTCGGCTGGCTGCCGGTTGTGGGTTACGTCTCGATCTCCGCCGACCTCAAGGGGGGATTGCTCTATTTGATCATGCCGATCCTCACGCTGGTCCTGGTGGAATCCGGCGTGCTGATCCGCATGGCCCGCGCCGCCACGCTCGAGGTGCTGCGTCTCGACTACGTGGCCCATGCGCGCGCGAAGGGCCTGCCCGAGCACATCGTACTGGGCCGCCACGTCCTGCCCAACGCCTTCGCGCCGACCTGGACTCTGATCGGCCTCATCCTTGGCAATCTTCTGGGCGGCATCGCGGTGGTGGAAACGGTCTTCTCGTTGCCCGGCCTCGGCCGGCTATTGGTCGGCGCCATTTTCGCGCGCGACTACCCGGTGATCCAGGGCTGCATGCTCTTCATCACCTTCGTCTACGTGATGGTGAACCTGGTCATCGATCTTCTCTATCCGCTCTTCGATCCCCGCGTCGTGGCCGAATGAAGCGACTTTTTCGTCTGCGCACCAATGCCATGCTGGGCGTCGGCCTGGTTGGGTTCTTCGCCGTCGCCGCCCTCCTCGGCCTGGTGTGGACGCCCTACGACCCGCTCAAGATCAACATCATGCTGCGCTTGAAGCCGCCCAGCGCCTACAACTGGCTGGGCACGGATGAGTTCGGGCGCGACGTGCTGAGCCGGCTAATGGCGGGTGCGCGCAACAGCATGACCATCGCCATCCTTGCCGTGACGGGGGCCGTCGCCTCCGGGGCGATCGTCGGTCTCATTGCCGGTTATGCGCGCGGCTTCGTCGACCGCTTGCTGATGATGGTCAACGACGCGCTGCTGGCCTTCCCCGGCATCCTCTTGGCACTCGGCCTTCTGGCGGTGATGGGCCCCAACAAATTTGGCATCGTTCTCGCCCTTGGCCTTGCCTACATGCCCTCGGTGGTGCGCATCGTGCGCGGTTCGGTGCTGTCCGTGCGCGCGCGCGAATTCGTCGAAGCCTCGCGCGTGATGGGCAATTCGGAGAGTTACACCGCCTGGCGTCACGTGCTTCCCAATTGCATCGCGCCGCTGACCGTGCTCGCGACCTCGATGCTCGGCTGGGTGCTCTTGGCCGAAGGCGCCTTGTCCTTCCTCGGCCTCGGTGTGCCGCCGCCGGAGGCGACCTGGGGCAACATGCTCTCCGCCGCGCGCCCCTTCATCGGCCAGGCGGAATGGCTCGCAATCTTCCCCGGCTTGTGCATTTCGCTGGCGTTGCTCGGCGTGAACCTGCTGGGCGACGCGCTGCGCGACCATCTCGACCCGCGGATGCGCCAATGAATACCCCCGCCGACACGCTGTTGAAGATCGACAATCTGTCGCTCGCAAGCGGCATTGGCCCGATCGTCAAGAACGTGTCCTTCGACGTGCGCCCGGGCGAGATCGTCGGCATCGTCGGCGAATCCGGCAGCGGCAAGACGATGGCGGCGCGCGCTGTCATCGGCCTGCTGCCGCAGGCCATCCACCACACGGGCGGTCGCATCCTCTTCGAAGGGCGCGACCTCGTCACCCTGCCGCCGGGCGATCTGCGCCGTGTGCGCGGTGCCCGCATCGGCATGGTGTTTCAAGAGCCGATGACTTCGCTCAACCCGGCGCTCACCATCGGCCGCCAGCTCGACGAAGGCCTTGCCTATCAGACCGAGCTGACGCCGGCGCAACGCCGGGAGCGCATCCTCGCCATGCTAGCGCGCATCGGCCTCAGCGACGGCGCGAACCGGCTGGGCGCCTATCCGCATGAATTTTCCGGCGGCATGCGCCAGCGCATCATGATCGCGTCATCGATGCTTCTGCGGCCGGCCCTGCTGATTGCCGACGAGCCGACCACCGCGCTCGATGCCGTGATCCAGCGCGAGGTGGCGCAGCTCATGATCGATCTGACACGCGAGCAGGGGGCGGCCGCGATCATGATCAGCCACGATCTCGCCATGGTCGCCGAATTCGCCCAGCGCGTCGTGGTGATGGAGCGTGGACGCATTGTCGAGTCCGGCAGCAGTGAGGAGATCCTTCTCGCACCACGCCATCCCTACACGCGTCGCCTGCTGGACGCGCTGCCGCGCCGCGCGCCCGCGCGCGCCGTGCCGCCATCCCCCGCACCGGTGGTTGAGATCCGCGATCTCGTCATCGATTTTCCCGGCCGCGGCGGCTGGTTTCGCAAGACCGCCGCCAAGCGCGCGGTGCAGGGCGTGTCGCTGCGGATCATGCCGGGCGAAACCGTGGCGCTGGTCGGCGCCAGTGGCTCGGGCAAGACGACGGTCGGTCGCGCCATTGTCGGCCTTGTCAAGCCAAGCGGCGGCGAAGTGCTGTTTCAAGGCCGTCCGGTCTTGGGGCGCAGCGCCGAAGACATGCGCGTCTGGCGCCTCGCCTGCCAGATGGTGTTCCAAGATCCCTACGGTTCTCTCGACCCGCGCATGACGGTCGCGGCCCTTGTCGCAGAACCGTTGCGCCTGATGCCGGAACTGGACGCGAAGGCGCGCGAACGGCGCGTCTCACGGACTCTGGATGAGGTCGGCCTCAACGACACCTATCTCGAGCGTTTCCCCCATGAACTTTCCGGCGGCCAGCGCCAGCGCGTCGCCATCGCGCGCGCCATCGTCCGTCGCCCCGCCTTCGTTGTCGCGGACGAGCCCGTGTCGGCGCTCGACATGACCGTGCAGAAGCAGATTTTGACGTTGATCCGCGGCTTGCAGGAAAAACACGGCTTCGCCTGCCTGTTCGTCTCGCACGATCTCGGCGCGGTCGAACAGGTCGCCGACCGCGTGCTGGTGATGGACGACGGCCGCATCGTGGAAGAAGGCGCGCGCGACGAGATCTTCGATCGCGCCCGCCACCCGGTGACGCGCCGCCTGCTCGGCGCCATGCCCGCCCTCGAACCCGAAGGCGAAGGCTTCCGCCTCATCCGCCGGCAGTTCGCGGCGGGCTAGCTTCTAAACCTCTCCGCCCACGAAGTGGGGGAGAGGGAGGGGCCCGTCGCGAAGCGACGGGAGGGTGAGGTGGGTCTTTCCGCGAAACCGTTGTTGAGCATCGCATGTGCGGCGGCGCCACCTCACCCTCCCACGCGCGGACGCGCGTGGGCCCCTCCCTCTCCCCCGCTGCGCGGCGGAGAGGGAAAAAATTTTCGCAGATGAATCAATGAATCCGCTCGCCCGCGCGCGGCAGCGCGTAGCGCGGCGGCAATGGACGGCCGCCGATCTCCAAGGCAGCACCCAGGATGGCGGTGTGCTCGAGCAGCAGCGGCACCAGCGGCGCCGTTATCAGCGCGTGTGCTTGCGTCTCCGCGTGCTGGCGGTCATTCGCCTGGCTGGCCGCGACCAGGCCCAGAATCATGTCCTCGTCGCGCGTCACGCCGCGCGCCTCGACCGGATTGAGCGACAGGGCCCGCGGCGCGCGGCCGGCCAGCAGGGTGATCGTCTCGCCCCAGGCGGCGAGGGCTGCCCGTGCCACGGTCGGCGCGCAGGCGCGGCGGAACTCCGCCTCGACCCGCCACCAGCTCGCCGGCTCCTTGGCCCACATCCGCAGCGACCACAGCAGCAGGGCTTCGCCCAGCGCCAGGTCGCAGACCTTGGCGGCCGGTTCGGCTTCGTCCCCTTCGACCGGCGCCTGAGCGCGAATCATTCTTACTTGCATAGACGCGGAGAGTATCGGCCACCTGCGCCTTTGTAAATGAGAATGACTATCACTCGCGAAATTTGCTGTCACGGAGCGGCTAGTCTGTTGGGGGACCACGGAATTCCGGCTGAATCACCGGATGAAGCCCCGCTCGGCACCTGCTATTTTTCGGGCCCGCTTCCGCCGTCAGGAGAGCCTATGTCCGCCCCCAAGAGCCTGCTTGAAATGTCTGGTGCACCGCGCCACCCCAGCGCCTGGGACAAGTCGGCCCTCGTGCTGATCGACCAGCAGCGCGAATACGTGGATGGCGCGCTGCCGCTGCCGGGCGTGCAGGCCGCGATTGCCGAGACCGCCAAGGTGCTCGAACTCGCGCGCAAGGCCGGCGCGCCGATCATCCATGTCGTCCATCACGGCCGGCCGGGCGGCGGGTTGTTCAACCCCGACGGTCCGATGTCGGCCATCGTGCCCGAGCTCACGCCGCGCCCGGGCGAGACCGTGCTGCCGAAATCGATGCCCAATTCCTTCACCAAGACGAATCTCGCCGAGCTCTTGAAAGCGAGCGGCCGCACGGAGATGGTCGTCACCGGCTTCATGACGCATATGTGCGTCAGCGCCACCGTGCGCTCGGCCGTCGATCACGGTTATCGCGTGACGCTGGTCGCCAACGCCGCCGCGACGCGTGACCTGCCCGATCCTCTCGGTGGCGTGCAATCCGCTGCCACGGTCCATCGCGCGACGTTGGCAGCGCTCGCCGATCGCTTCGCGATCGTGGTTGCGGACGCCAAGGCCTGGGCTTGAAGCGCTAGTGCGGCTCTAGAGCAGAATGGACAAGGCGAGCATGCTGGCCGCCCATGTCCCCATTCCTGCGATCATCACCGTGAGCGTTTGATCGAAACCTTGCGCCATGGCCCAGAAGGGCGGCTGACCGCGCACGGCGAGGGGAGGAATGTGATTGACGTGGGAAGAGGTGACCATGACCGACCCCCTTATTGTTATGGGCACACGTTACGCGTGGCGCGGCCGTGGCGCTGTGACAATTGTCACCGGCGGCAAAATTGGCTGGCGGCAACTCGTCGGTCTGGATAATTCACTGAAAAATCAGTGGGTTGCGATCGGAGCAACGTAGCTCTTCATGCGTTTGCCGGGCAGCAAATCATAGGGCGCGCGCCAGCCGGGCAGCGCAGCGACCCGATCGAGCCACGCGTGGATCTTTGGGTGGCTCGCCGCCAGATCGAATCCGGTTTCTTCCTTGGGAAAGAACAGATAGCCGACCATCGAGAGGTCCGCGATCGTGGGCTTATCGCTGACGACAAAGCTTCGATCGTTCAGGTGCTGCTCCAAGATCCCAAGGAAATCTTCAAGCCGCTTGCGCAGGAAGGCCAGCACCTGCGCATCGGGTGCGGGCGTGAAGGCGCGCTGAAAGCGGAACGTCGCCATGTAGCTGGTGAGCTTGTGATTGTCCCAAAACAGCCAGCGCAGGATTTCGAATCGTTCCTGGTCGTCGGCGCCGCCAAATCGTCGATGCCGCTCGGCGAGTCGCAGCAGGATCGGCGCCGTCTGCGTGAGGCGAACGCCGGCATCCTCCAGCACCGGGATTTCGCCCATCGCGTTGACCGTCTGGCGCCATTGCGCGGTTCGCGTGGTGCCGCCGCTGAAATCGGTCCAGACTGTTTCGAATTCCTGCCCGCAGAGCGTCAGCATCAGCGCGAGCTTGTAGCTGTTCCCGGATTCCGGAAAGTAGTGCAGTCGATAGTTTGTCATCGCCATCGGGTTCTCATGCGGCTCGCGCTGCCGCAACCGTCATGTCATTTCAGCGGTAACTTGTCGGGATACATCCCTAGCCGCGCCGGCTCTTTGCCATGCGCTGGACGAGTTCGGCGAAGCGGCGCACCGCCGCGGATGTTTCACCGCTCCGGCAGGCGAGACTGAGCGGCGCGCTGAGCTGCGCATCTTTCAGGCGGCGATAAACCACGTCGTCCAGGTGCAAGCGTTGCATCGATGCCGGCACGATCGTGACGCCGAGCCCGGCCGCGACCAGGCTCAGCGTCGAGAGCATGCGCGGCGCCTCCTGGCCCACCGCCGGACTAAAGCCGGCGCGATGGCAGGCGGCGATGATCGTGTCGTGCAGGCCGGGCCCGACCGGCCTTCGATAGAGAATGAACGTCTCGCCGGCCAAAGCAGCCAACGGCAGCGGCGCATCCTTGGCCGGCGTTGGCGCCAACGCGTGGCCCGTCGGCAAGGCCGCGAGCATCTCTTCTTCCAGTAACGGCGTGAAATCGATGCCGGTCGGATCGCCGACCGCGGAGCGCACGAAGGCGGCGTCGATCGCGCCGTCTTTCAGCGCCGCGACCAATTCCGCTGTGCCGCTTTCCTCGAGCGCCAGCGACACCAGCCTATGCGCCTCGCGAAAGCTGCGGATGGCGCGCGGCACGAAGGGATGGAAGGAGGCGGAGCTGGTGAAGCCGACCGCCACGCGGCCCTGCTCGCCGCGCGCGGCGCGCCGCGTGGTGGCGAGTGCATGGTCGATCTGCCCGAGCACGGCCCGTGCCTCATCCAGAAAAATGCGCCCCGCCTCCGTCAGCTCGACGCCGCGCGGTCGTCGGCGGAAGAGCTGCACATCCATCTCGCGCTCGAGCGCCCGGATCTGTTGGCTCAGCGGCGGCTGCTGGATGCCCAGCCGCTCGGCCGCGCGGGTGATATGGCCTTCCTCGGCGACGGCGATGAAATACCGCAGGTGGCGAAGCTCCATGACCATATCTATAACATATGGCAACAAATGAAATCATATATTTGAAAGATGGATCGAAGAGGCCTAGATTCCAGTCTGATCACCGACACCAGAGCGATCCCATGTCCGATGTGCTTGGCTTGCTGACTCTGCAGTTCCTGGCCTGGGTGGCGGAGCGCCCGCGCTCCTACGCCGAGACCATGGAGGCGTGGCGGACAAGCTGTCCGCGCCTGCCGGTCTGGGAGGACGCGACCAGTGAAGGCCTGGTGCAACGGCAGAGCGGTAATTTGGTGGTCCTGACCGACCGCGGCCGCGCCGCTCTCGAGGCTGGAAGCGCCAGGCCATCGACCGGCGCCGAGACCGCGCTTCAAATCTTAACCAGGACCGTGTAAGTCAGGGCGGCCGGCCCACCTTCTTCCGGCCCCCCCTTCCGCGCTCCCCAGACGACAGGAGTCACCCCTTGTCTGCCATCGGCCGCGATAATCTGAAAACCCGTCGCACCCTCAAAGTCGGCGACAAGTCGTACGAATATTACAGCCTCGACGCCGCCGCGAAGGCCGGTGTCACAGGCATCGAGCGCCTGCCGGTGTCGCTCAAAGTTCTGCTGGAAAACCTGCTGCGCTGGGAAGACGGGCGCACGGTCAGCGTCGATGACGTCAAGGCGATGTCCGGCTGGCTCAAGGATCGCAAATCGGATCGCGAGATCGCCTATCGTCCGGCGCGCGTCCTGATGCAGGATTTCACCGGCGTGCCCGCCGTCGTCGACCTCGCCGCGATGCGCGACGCGATGGTCAACATGGGCGGCGATGCCAAGAAGATCAATCCGCTCTCGCCCGTCGATCTCGTCATCGACCATTCGGTGATGATCGACCATTTCGGCAGCAAGGACGCGTTCGAGAAGAACGTGAAGCTGGAATACGAGCGCAATGGCGAGCGCTACGCCTTCCTGCGCTGGGGTGCGCAGGCCTTCGCCAATTTCCGCGTCGTGCCGCCGGGCACGGGCATCTGTCATCAGGTCAATCTCGAGAATCTGGCGCAGACGGTGTGGACCGCCGACATCGACGGCGAGACCTTCGCCTATCCCGACACGCTGGTCGGCACCGATAGCCACACCACCATGGTCAACGGCCTGGCCGTGCTGGGCTGGGGCGTGGGCGGCATTGAGGCCGAGGCTGCGATGCTGGGCCAGCCGGTGTCGATGCTGATCCCCGAAGTGATCGGCTTCAAGATGACGGGCAAGCCCAAGGAAGGCACCACCGCGACCGATCTCGTGCTGACGGTCACGCAGATGCTGCGCAAGAAGGGCGTGGTCAACAAATTCGTGGAGTTCTACGGCCCCGGTCTCGACGCGCTCTCGCTCGCCGATCGCGCCACGGTCGCCAACATGGCGCCCGAATACGGCGCCACCTGCGGCTTCTTCCCGATCGACCAGGAGACGCTGCGCTACCTCGCCTTCACCGGCCGCGATCCCGCGCGCGTGGCGCTGGTTGAGGCCTATGCCAAGGCGCAGGGCATGTGGCGCGATCCGTCCACGCCCGATCCCGTCTTCACCGACACGCTGGAGCTTGATATCGGCACAGTCGAGCCCTCGCTCGCCGGCCCCAAGCGCCCGCAGGACCGTGTTTCATTGTCGGGAGCAAAGGCTGGCTTCGAGAAGGCGCTGCCCGAACTGCTCGGGCCCGAGGCCGCGAAGGGTCCGGTCAAGGTCGAAGGCGCCAATCATGAGCTGCGCCACGGCGATGTCGTCATTGCCGCCATCACGTCCTGCACCAACACCTCCAACCCCGCGGTGCTGATCGCCGCCGGCCTGGTCGCACGCAACGCCCGCGCCAAGGGCCTGCAGACGAAGCCATGGGTGAAGACATCGCTGGCCCCCGGCTCACAGGTCGTCGCGGACTATCTCGCGGCCTCGGGCCTGCAGACCGAGCTCGACGGGCTTGGCTTCAACATCGCCGGCTTCGGCTGCACCACCTGCATCGGCAATTCGGGCCCGCTGCCCGACCACATCGCCGCGGCGGTGGAGGACAACGACCTGACGGTCTGCGCCGTGCTCTCCGGCAACCGCAACTTCGAGGGCCGTGTGCATCCGCAGGTGAAGGCGAACTATCTCGCCTCGCCGCCGCTGGTCGTTGCCTATGCGCTGGCCGGCTCGATGCTGCGCGACATCACGACCGAGCCGCTGGGCATGGGCGCGGGCGACAAGCCCGTCTATCTCAAGGATATCTGGCCCTCCAACGCGGAGATTACCGAGACCATCCGCAAGACGCTCACGCCCGACATGTTCCGCAAGCGCTACGCCAACGTCTTCAAGGGCGACGCGCGCTGGCAGAAGATGGGGACGACGGCCGGCATGACCTACAAATGGGATCCCGGCTCGACCTACGTGAAGCTCGCGCCCTATTTCGAGGACATGCCCAAGGAGGCCGGCGGCTTCAGCGACATCCTCAAGGCGCGGCCGCTCGCGCTGCTGGGCGACTCGATCACCACCGATCACATCTCGCCCGCCGGCTCGATCAAGAAGGACGGCCCGGCCGGCAATTACCTGATCGAACATCAGGTGCGTCCGGTGGATTTCAACTCCTTCGGCGCACGCCGCGGCAACCATGAAATCATGATGCGCGGCACCTTCGCCAACATCCGCCTCAAGAACGAGCTGGCGCCCGGCACGTCCGGCGGCATGACCCGCCACATGCCCGACGGCGAGGTGATGTCGATCTACGACGCCGCGATGAAGTACAAGGCGGAAGGCGTGCCGCTGGTGTCCTTCGGCGGCAAGGAATACGGCACCGGCTCGTCGCGCGACTGGGCGGCCAAGGGCACGCTGTTGCTGGGCATCAAGGCCGTGATCGTCGAGAGCTTCGAGCGCATCCACCGCTCCAACCTCGTCGGCATGGGCGTGCTGCCGCTGCAGTTCCCCGAGGGCGTCGACCGCAAGACGCTGAAGCTCGACGGCTCCGAGCTCATCGACCTGACCGGCATCAAGGACGGCATCAAGCCGCGCATGAAGGTGAAGCTGACCATCACGCGCAGCGACGGCAAGAAGGATACGGTGGACCTTCTCTGCCGCATCGACACGCTCGACGAGGTGGAATACTACCGCCACGGCGGCATCCTGCCCTACGTGCTGCGCGGCTTGCTGAAGGCGGCGTAGTCCGCCGAGAGAACTTTCCCTCTCCGCCGCGAAGCGGGGGAGAGGGAGGGGCCCGCGCGCGAAGCGCGTGGGAGGGTGAGGTGGTGGTTCCGTTCTTACGCTGTCGGACGGATTTTTTGCGGAGAGACCCACCTCACCCGCTCGCTCACGCTCGCACCCTCTCCCCCCACTTCGTGGGCGGAGAGGGTTAGTGGCATCGCTCTCAAAATTCCTTGCAGCGTAAAAGCATCACGTCCGGTCCTCGTCATCGGCCAATGGCCGCTGCCCCGGCTTCTTCGGCGGCGGCGGATTGATGCGACGGATGATGATGTCGCCGCGTTCGTTGAGTTGCGGCATTTCATACTGCGGAAGATTCTGGATCGCCATCGACAGCGCCTGCATCAGCTTGTCGATGGCCTCGCGCGCCAGCGCCTCGGGCGAATTTTCCGCCGGCGGCGGCGGAGTCTGGGCGCGCGCGGGGATTGCCAGGACGCTAGTGAGGACGATGACGGCGGCAGCGAAAACGGCGGTCCGGGTCGGCATGGATGCCTCCCTGTGCTTAAGGATTGGTTTATTATAACGCCCCGGACCGATGGATTATTCATGAAATCGGTCACGGCGACTTGACTGGCGTCACCCAAAGGTGATTGGCGGCGCGCTGCCGGCTCCGTATCATCGCCGCATGGTTTCGCCGTTTCGCATCGCTACCGCTCTGTTCGCGCTCGCAACAGCCATCCTGCCCGCCTCCCCGTTGATGGCGGGGGAGGGCAAGCCGGCGATCGTGGTCGAGCTGTTCACCAGCCAGGGCTGCAGTTCCTGCCCGCCGGCCGATGCGTTCCTGGGCGAGCTCGCGCGCCGGCCCGAAATCATCGCGCTCAGCTTCCATGTCGATTACTGGGATTATATCGGCTGGAAGGACCCGTTCGCGCAGCACGGCTTCACGAAACGCCAGCGCGGTTATTCGTATCTGCTGGGCCAGCGCTACGTCTACACGCCGCAGATGATTGTCGACGGCAAATACCAGGAGGTCGGCTCCGACCGCCGCGCCATCGACCGCCTGATCGAGCGCGCGCGCAAAGAACGCGCGGCTGGCCCAATGCCAGTAATCGAGCTGACGGGCGAAGGGTTGACGCGCACCGCGCGCGTGAGCGGTCCGGCGCTGGCCGCGCCGGCACAGATCTTTTTCGTGGCAGTCGACCGCAAGCACGAAACCGATGTCGCGAAGGGCGAGAATAGCGGCAAGCGCCTGCCCAATTACAATGTCGTGCGCATGATGCGCCTGGTTGGCACGTTCTCGGGCACGCCCGTCGACGTGCCGATCGACCTTTCCACGATCGCCGGCAAAAGCGATGGCGGCGTGGTGTTGGTGCAGAGCGCCGATATGGGCCCCGTCCTCGCCGCCATCACATTCAACGTGCCGTCGAACTAGGGCGCGTCCCTCGTAAGCGCAAGGCCGGCCCGACCGGCGATCCCGCCGAATTTGGCTCGTGACCCGCCATGGCAAGCCCCGCAGTCGCTTGTCGCATGAGATGCTGCCCTGACGCCGCCCGCGACTGTCCGCTTTCCGTCCCTGCCATTGACGGGTATGATTGCGCCATCTCGCAAAACATCGGAGCAGAGGAATTGTCCGATGATCATCGAGTTAATCCTGGCCGTCAAAGGGCGGGAGGTCCGCACCATCCGGTCCGAAGCCACGGTGGCTGACGCCCTCCGGCGCATGCGCGCTGAAACCGTCGGAGCCCTGGTCGTCTCCGACGACGATGTGCGAATTCATGGCATCGTTTCGGAGCGCGGGATCATGAACGCAATCGCCGATCGCGGTGTCGCGGCACTGAACGAGCGTATTGGCGATATGATGACCAAAGAGGTCTTTACCTGTTTCCCCGAGGATCACGTGAGCGCGATCATGGGGCTGATGACCCAGCGCCGCATCCGCCACATTCCGGTCGTCGACATGCAAGGACAGCTTTGCGGCATCATCAGCATCGGCGACGTGGTCAAGCATCGTCTCGATGAGATTCAACGCGAGGCCGACGCGTTGCGGGAGTATATCAGCGGCTCAGGGTGACCACGCCAGTCTCGGCGCACCGGGGGGGCGTACCGGCGTCAAGCCGTCCAAATCCTGACGCAAACCGATGAGGAGCCGCCCGGTCCCTTGTCGAACCAGGCGGCCGGCCATCGCCGCAGCCTTATTTGGCCTTGGCCAATTGCTCGTTGGCGAAATCCCAGTTGAGCAGCTTGTCGATCACCGCCGCCGTGTAGTCCGCGCGCCGGTTCTGGTAGTCCAGATAGTAGGCGTGCTCCCACACATCGACGGTGAGCAGACAGTTGGTGCCGCGCGCCATTGGCGTGTCGGCGTTGCCGGTCTTCTGCAACGCGAGCTTGCCGTTATCGACCACCAGCCAGCCCCAGCCGCTGCCGAACTGGCCGTTGCTGATCGCCGCGAAATCCGCTTTGAACTTGTCGTAGCCGCCCAGATCTGAGTTGATCTTCGCCTTGACAGCACCGCTGGGGGCACCGCCGCCATTCGGCTTCAGGCTCTTCCAATAGAAATCGTGATTCCAGATCTGCGCGGCGGCATTGAAGAGCGGTGCCTGCTTGGCGTCGCCCGCGGTCTTCTTGATCAGATCCTCGAGCGGCAAGTCATCCAGCTTCGTGCCCTGAACCAGTTTGTTGACCGTGTCGACATAGCCGCGGTGATGCTTGCCGTAATGGAAACCAATGATGTTGGCCGAGATGACCGGCGCCAGCGCCGAATCCGCATAAGGCAGCTTCATCAGCTCGAAAGATGCCGCTTTCGTCGTCGTCATGTTGTGTTAACTCCATGTGTGAAGCGGCCGGATGGACGTTATCTGTCCATCCGGCCGGTCGGGGAGCGGAGTTTAGACCCCCCGCGGCGGCAGCTTCCAGATCGACGCTGGTCGATGTGGGCGGGCCGCCCAGCGGCCGCCTCAGCCTTTCTTGGCCGTGGCCAATTGCTCGTTGGCGAAGTCCCAGTTCAACAGCTTGTCGATCAGCGCCGCCGTGTAATCCGCGCGCCGGTTCTGGTAGTCGAGATAATAGGCATGCTCCCACACGTCGATGGTGAGCAGACAGGTGGCGCCGCGCACCATCGGCGTCTCGGCGTTGGGCGTGCGGGTGAGGGCGAGCTTGCCGTTATCGACCACCAGCCAGCCCCAGCCGCTGCCGAACTGGCCGTTGCTGATCGCCGCGAAATCCGTCTTGAATTTGTCGAAGCCGCCGAGATCCTCGTCGATCTTCGCCTTGATCGCGCCGGTGGGGGCCCCGCCGCCGCCCGGCTTCAGACACTTCCAGTAGAAATCGTGATTCCAGATCTGCGCGGCCGCGTTGAAGATGGCGGCTCGGTTCGGGTTGATCGAGGTGGTCTTGATCAGCTCCTCGAGCGGCAACTGCCCCAGCGGGTCGTTCTGGACCAGCCGGTTGACCGTGTCGACATAGCCGCGATGGTGTTTGCCGTAGTGGAAGCTGACCGTGTTGCCGGAGATCACCGGGGCCAGCGCTGCCTCGTCATAGGGCAGCTTCATCAGCTCGAGCGGCGGCCGGTTCTGGGCGATGGCGGGGGCGGCAAGCGTGCCGGACGCCGCGGCGGCGCCGGCCAGGGCGAGGAACTTCCGGCGTCCCAAACGCGCGCCGGGTTGTGTCTGGATCGTCATTCGAATGGACCTCCCAAGGGGGCAGAGCGATCTTCCGGCCGGGCATCCGGCCATCATTCGTCTACGCGGGAACTATACCCTGTGGATGCCGCGCCTTCCAGACGGGCTAGGTCTTCACCCGTGTTACGAGCTGGGTCGGGTTGACGAAGCGCAGCGCGATCAGCAGCCAGATCAGCGTCGTTGCCATGTAAGTGACGGCCATCGCATCGATCGACTGGCCGGCGCGCACGCCCGCCGCGAACGCCGCGTAATAGAGCGCGACGACCAGCGTCTGGCTGTCCGGCCCGGCGGTGAGGAAGGTCAGTTCGAACATCCCCAGCGTGCGCACCATCACGATGAGCGCCGCGGCGAGAATGCCAGGCGCCAGCAGCGGCACCAGCACATGGATGAAGACGCGCGGCAGATTGGCGCCGAACACCCGCGCCGCCGATTCGAGGTTCTGGTCGACCTGCTCGATGAACGGAATCATTACGAGAATGACAAAGGGCACGGTCGGCACCAGGTTCGCGAGGATCACGCCCGCCATCGTGCCGCCAAGGTGCGCTTGGTAGAGCACGGTCGCCAGCGGGATGCCGTAGGTGATCGGTGGGACAAGCATCGGCAGCAGGAACAGCAGCATCAGCCAGCGTTTCGCCCAGAACTCCCGCCGCGCCAGCGCATAGGCCGCCGGCACGCCGATCAGGATGGAGAGACCGACGACGCTGAACGTGATCTGCATCGTGACGATCAGCAATTCGGTGAGCTGGAACTCGTCCCACGCCACTTTGTACCAGCGGAACGTCCAGCCGGCCGGCAGCCAGGTGCCGAGCCAGCGCGTCGCAAGCGAATTGACAAGGACGGTTGCGACCATGGCGCCGACATTGATCAGGAAGAACAGCATCACCGCCCACACGGCCGTGTTCCACAGCTTGGCGGCTATCATCTGGCGCGTTGCGCGTTGCAAATCCATTGGCGTCAGCCCTTCGTCCCGCTGGCGGGCCCGCGATAGAAGACCTGCCGCAGCGACAGGATGCCACCGACGATCAGCAGCTGCGTGATGCCCATGATCATCGCCACCGCCGACGCCATCGAATAATCGTAATCCTCGAACGCGGATTGATAGGCCGCGATCGAGATCACGCGCGTCGGCCCCGCGGGGGCGCCCAACAGCACGGCGGAGGGGAAGACGGAGAACGCCTGCACGAAGGTCAGGCAGAACGCCACCGTCACGCCCGGCATCAGCAGCGGCAGGTAGATCCGCCGGAATTGCTCGAACGGCCCGGCCCCCAGCGTCGCGGCGGCGCGCGCCAGCGACGGGTCGATGCCGGTGATGTAGGAAAGGGTCAGCAGGAAGGTGAACGGAAACCCGCTGATGATGATCGCCAGCAGCACGCCCCAGTAATTATGGACGAGGCGGATGGGCGAATCGACCATGCCCAGCAGCAACAGCGTGCGGTTGACCCAGCCCTGCGGCCCCAGATAGGTGAGCAGCCCGTCGGCGATCAGCACCGTGCCCAGCGTGATCGGCACGACCAGAATCGTCGTCAGCGCGCGCTGAAACCACGAGGGCTGCCGGATCGCGTACGCGATTGGCACCGCCAGCAGCACGTTGATGAGCGTGCTCGGCACCGCGAGATAGAGCGTCTTGGCGATCGTGTCGCGGAACGAGGATTCGCTGAAGAAGCGGACGTAGTTCGCGATCCAGTCGCCCTTGGGCGGCGTGAAGGACAGCACCAGCCCGTAGACGAACGGGAAGATGAACAGCAGCAGCACGAACAGCACGGCCGGCGCCACCAGCAGCCAGGTGCTGTCGACGGCAAAGCGGCGTGGCGTGCTTGCAGCGCCGAGATCGGCAACGCTTGTCGCCATGGCGTTACTCCGCCGCCGCGCGCAGCTCGGGCGCGTCCGCCGCGAACACCAGCAGGCGCGCGGGCTCGATGCCCAGCGTGATGCGCTCGCCCAGCGTGACGCGATGCTCGCTGCGCGCATGCAGGATGACGCCGTCGGCGGTCTTCGCCTTGAGCAGGAATTCGCGCCCGCCGTAATCGACGCTGACGACCTCAGCCGGAATGGTATTGGCGCCGCCCGTCACCGGCATGATGTCCTCCGGCCGGAACACGGCAATACCACGTGTCCCCAGGCGCTCGCGCGCCGTGCCGTTGAGCGTCATTGTGCCGGCGCGGATCGTCACCGCGTCGCCGCCCGAGCTGCGCGTCTCGCAGGCGATGGCGTTCTGGAACCCCATGAAATTGGCGACGTCGAGATTGGCGGGACGGTGATAGAGCTCCTCCGGCGTGCCGACCTGGCGCACCACGCCGTCCTTCATCACCACGACGCGGTCTGCGAGCGACAGTGCTTCTTCCTGGTCGTGCGTCACGTAGACCGTGGCGCGGCCCAGGGCGCGGTGGATGGCGCGGATCTCCGCGCGCATTTCCAGGCGCAGCTTCGCGTCGAGATTGGAGAGCGGCTCATCCATCAAGATCAGCGGCGGCTCGATGACGATCGCGCGCGCGATGGCGACGCGCTGCTGCTGGCCGCCGGAAAGCTGACCCGGCAGCTTCTCGGTATGCGCCTGGAGCTGCACCAGCTTGATGGCGCGCTCGACGCGCTCGTTGATCTCGGCCTTGGGCAGTTTGCGCATCATCAGGCCGAAGGCGATGTTCTTGCGCACGCTCATATGCGGGAACAGCGCGTAATTCTGGAACACCATGCCGAAGCCGCGCTCTTCGGGCCGCAGCACATCGATGCGCCGCTGGTCGAGCCAGATGCTGCCATCGGTCAGCGTCAGAAGGCCGGCGAGGCAGTTGAGGGCGGTGGTCTTGCCGCAGCCCGACGGGCCCAGCAAGGCGATGAATTCGCCGCGCTTGATGGTGAGCGTGAGCTCGCGCAGCGCGTATTGCGTACCGAAACGACGGCTCATGCGATCCAGTTTGAGGTCCTGGAAATCCGCCGCGATGTTCAGGCGATTGTCTGGCATGAGCCGTCTCCGGTCCTTCGATCTTACTTCAGTTTGGCGCCGCCGATATCGGTGTCCCATTTCCGGAACATTTCCACAAGCTGCGTGGCCCCGAGCGGCAGCGCGCTGGGACGTTCGGCGATCCACTTATCATATTGCGGCCGGCCGAACTCCTTGAGCGTGTCCTGGCTTTCCTTGGGCGCCATGGTCACCGGCACGTCCTTGACCGCCGGGCCGGGATAGAAATAGCCCTGGTCGTAGGCATACGCCTGCTGCTCAGGCTGCAGCATGTAGACCATGAGGTCGACCAGCACCGCCAGCTTCTCCGGCGATACACCTTTGGGCACGGCCATGTAATGTGCATCGAGCACAAAAGTGGTGTTCTGGAAGAGAGCGACCTCCATCTCCTTCGGCACCACGCCCAGCGCGCGCGGATTGATGTCCCAGCCGAACATCGAGGGCACCATGTCGCGCGAGCCTTCGCCGAGCTCCTTCATCACCGCGCCGGTGCCGGCGGGATAGTACTCGACGTACTGATTCAGCTCCTTGAGATAGGCCCAGGTCTTGTCCCAGCCCTTGATCGGATCTTGCGGATTGCTGTCGCCCAGCTGGTAGGGCAGGCCCATGATGAAGATGCGCGCCGGGCCGGAATTGGCCGGGCGGGCATAGAGGAAGCGGTTGGGATTGGCCTTCGCCCAGGCCAGCAGCTCGGCCGGCGAGGTCGGCGGGGTCTTGACCTTGGCGGGGTTGAACTCGATGACCGGGCCCGACGGCGTGTAGACGACGACCACGCCCTGGCCCGCCGCCATGCCCTGCATCTTCTGCGCACCCGGCAGATAGTTCGCCATCATGTTCGGGATCTTCGCCTGAACGTACTCGAGCACGGGCACGTAAAGCTGCTGCTCGATGCCCGCCGCCAGGCCATCGATGCCGGTCAGCACCAGGTCGATATCGGTGCGGCCCGCCTGCTGCTGCGCCTTGAGCTTGCCGGCGAGCTCCGGGGCCGGCGCCTTGGTGAAGGTGATGCGTGAGACGAGGTTGGGCTTGTCTCTGCGGTACTTCTCAAGGGCCGCCTGCGTCAGCGCGAGATTGCCCGCGATGTCGATGACGTTGATCGCCACCGGCGATTTCGGCAGTGGTGCGAGCGGATCGGCGGCGAAGGCCCGCATCAGCGGCGCGGCGGCAAGCGTGCCCGCCATGCCGATCATCACGTTACGGCGTCCTGTGGTCCGTGTCATGGTCGTGTTCCTCCCAGTTGTTGTGCCAGCCTTTGTGCCGGCGTTGCGCGGTGTCGATCAGGTTTTCTTGCGCTTGAACGCGGCGGCGCGGTGCAGGCGCGTCTGCACGTAGACGTATTCCTGCTCGGTGCCGGGCTCGTAGCCGCCGCCGGCAATCGAGACATTGCGTTGGCTCGGCAGCTTGGCGATGAATTCTTCGTTGATGTCCACGCCCAGGCCCGGCGTGTTCGGCACATCGAGAAACCCGTTCTTCTGCTCGGGATGCGCGGAGATGATGTCGCGCCGCCCCGGCCAATCGTCCTCGATGCGCTCCAGCATCAGCGCATTGGGGATCGCCGCCAGCAGATGCAGCGCCGCGTATTCCGCCACCGGCCCCAGCGAGCCCGAATGCGGCGCCATCATGATGTGATGCGCCTCCGCCATGCCGGCCAGCTTCTTCATTTGGCTGATGCCGCCGGCCCGGCCCGTATCGGGCTGGATCACGTCGACGATCTCGCGCTCGATCATCGGCCGCCAGCCCCAGATCGTGGCGGAGCGCTCGCCCGCCGCGATCGGGATCGCGACCTGATCTTGCACGCGCGCGAGGCCATCGAGGTTTTCCGGCGCCACCGGGTCTTCCATGAACAGCAAATGGAACGGCTCCAAGGCGCGGCCCAGCACGATCGCGTCCTTGGGCGTCATCCACGGCGGTCCATGCAGATCGACCATCAAATCCATCTCGTCGCCGATGGCGTCGCGGATTGCCTCGACCTTGCGCAACGGATCCTTGACGCCGCCGGTCTTGACCGCGGTGATGCCGCGCCGCTTGAGGTCGAGCGCCACGTCGGGCGTGCTGGCATGCGAATAGATGCGGATCTTGTCGCGCACCTTGCCGCCCAGCAGGTTCCACACCGGCGTGTTGAGCGCCTTGCCCTTGATATCCCACAGCGCCATGTCGATGCCGGTCATGGCGCCGGCACCCACGATGCCGGTCATGCCGTGGCCCATCTGCGCCACCAGCATCTTCTGCCACAGCTTCTCGATATGGGCCGGGTCCTCGCCGATCAGCACGCTGGTCAGATCCTTGACCGCGGTTTCGATGACGCGCGGCCAGCCGCTGCACTCGCCGACTCCGGTGATGCCTTCGTCTGTGTACACCTTCACAAACAGCCAGTTTCGCGCACCCGTCTGATGGCCTTTGCCATCGGAGGCCCAGGCCTTGTCGGAGGGTGCCCCGGCCTGCATCAGGAACGTCTTGATGTCGGTGATTTTCATGAGAGGTTTCGGTTGCTGGTTATTTCCTGACACGCGCCGCGCGTCGCGGCGGCCCTTCGCCCTCTTCGGCGAAATATTTCGGGTTCTCGTTGGCCAAATTCTCGACGCTGCGGAACACCCCGCGCAGATGCACGCGCAGCGCCTCGAGGGCGCCAACGCGGTCGCGCTTCAGCACGCAGTCGATAATGGCGCTGTGCTCGTTGACGACCGCCGCCGTTTTGATCGAATTGCGCACGCTGAGATGGCGCACGCGATCCATCTGCGCCTTGGCGTTCTCGACCACATGCCAGACGGTGGCATGCCCGGCAATTTCCATCAGATAGGCGTGCATGCGCTCGTCGGCTTCGAAAAAGGCCGTTGCGTCGCCGCTGCGCTGCGCGCGCCGCTGCATGTCGATGATGGCGCGCAGCGTCGCTTCCTGCGCGGAGGTGAGCCGCTCGACCGCGCGCTCCATAGCGGCGCATTCCAAGGATTCACGCACGAACTGGCTGTCGAACACCTCGGACAGTTTGATCGGCGCCACGAACGAGCCGAATTGCGGATAGATGTCGACCAGGCCCTCGTCGGCCAGTTTGATCAGCGCCTCGCGGATCGGCGTGCGGCTGACTCCCAGGCGTTCGGACAGTTCCTGCTCGGAAAGGGGCGCGCGCGGCAGCAGCTTGGCATCGATGATCTCGCGGCGCAGGAACTGATGCGCCTGCTGCGCGATGGTCACCCGCCGCTCCGCCACGAAGCGGTTCTCGTCGATCTTTATGGCGGCCTTCTTCACCCGCGGCGTTCCCTCAACCCGTCATTTTGTTGGCAGAGGTACTACCATATTAGTGAAAACGGGGTCAAGCCGCCGCCGGCGGAAGACTCCGCCTGAGCCCTATTTCTTGGGGTATTTCTGCGCCTTGTAGGCGGCGAACTCCGCGCGCGTTTTTTCGTCGGGCGGGTAGAGGCCGAAGATCGAACGGCCGGTGCGCACCTGCAATTCGACCCAGTCCTCGAAGATCGTCATCTCGTGGGTTTCCTCGGCGATCTCGTTGGCGATCGCGGCGGGGATGATGACCACCGCCTCGCCATCGCCCACCACGATGTCGCCGGGATAGACCGGCGCGTCGCCGCAGCCGATCGGCACGTTGATGTCGGTGGCGTGGTGCAGGATCAGGTTGGTCGGCGCCGAGCCGCGCGCGCAATAGACCGGGAACTCGAGCTTGGCGATGTCGGGCGTATCGCGGAACCCGCCATCGCTGACGATGCCGGCCGCCTTGCGCATCATCAGCCGCGTGATGAGGATGCCGCCGGCCGAGGCCGCGCGCGGATCCTTGCGCGAATCGACGACCATCACATGGCCCGGCGGACATTCCTCGATCGCCTTGCGCTGCGGGTGGCTGCGGTCCTCGAACACCTTGATATGGTCGAGATCCTCGCGCGCCGGAATGTAGCGCAACGTGTAGGCCTCGCCGACCATGCGCGCGGCACCGGTATTCACGGGATAGATCCCTTGCACAGCCTGGTTGCGCAAGCCGCGCTTGAACAAGGCGGTGGTGATCGTCGCGGCGCTGATGTGGCGCAGCTTTTCGCGATTCTCGGGCGTCAGCGTCATGATGGCGTTCTCGTCCCTATAATTCCGTGCGGAGGTCCCAGAGCTCCGGAAACAGGCGAACCTCCAGCAATTTGCGTAAATACGCAACCCCCGCCGTGCCGCCGGTGCCGCGCTTGAATCCGATCACGCGCTCGACCGTCGTCACATGGCGGAAGCGCCATTGCCGGAAAAAATCCTCGAGATCGACGAGTTCCTCGGCGAGTTCGTAAAGCCCCCAATGCTTGCTCGTGTCGCGATAGATCGCCATCCACGCCGCCTCGACCGATTTGTTGGGCTGGTAGGGGATGGACCAGTCGCGCTCCAGTGCCGCCTTGTCGATCTTGAAGCCGCGCCGGCCGAGCAGGCGGATCGCCTCGTCATAGAGGCTCGGGCTCTCCAGAGCTTCGGTGAGCGGCCCGGCGATCTCCGGTTTATGCCGATGCGGCGCCAGCAGCTCGCGGTTCTTGTTGCCCAGCAGGAATTCGATGGTGCGATATTGGTACGACTGGAAGCCCGACGATTTGCCGAGCTTGTTGCGGAAATCGAGATACTCGCTGGGGGTGAGCGTCGACAGCACGTCCCACGCCTGGATCAGCTGCGCCATGATGCGGCTGATGCGCGCCAACATCTTGAAAGCCGGCTGCAGCTTGTCCTCGCGCACGCACGCAATCGCGGCCTTGAGCTCATGCAGCGCCAGCTTCATCCACAGCTCGGTGGTCTGGTGCTGGATGATGAACAGCATCTCGTTGTGATTGTCGGAGCGCGGGCGCTGCGCCGCCAGGAGCTGGTCGAGCCCGAGATAATCGCCATAGCTCATCTCGCCGGCGAAATCGGTATAGGCGCCTGCAGCCGCATTGCCGGGCTTTAACGCGTCGTTCTTCTTGCGCGGAGGGCTCATGATGTTTGTTCTCAGGTCACGGCGGCGCGGCGGCGGAATTCCGGCCGGTCCCACACCGCGCTGGTCAGGACATCCTTGAGGATGGCGACCGCATCCCAGACATCGACATGGCGCACATAAAGCGGCGCGAAGCCGAAGCGCAGGATGTCCGGCGCGCGGAAATCGCCGATCACGCCGCGCGCGATCAGCGCCTGCATGATCGGATAGCCGTCGCCATGCCGGAAACAGACCTGGCTGCCACGGCTCGCTGCATCGCGCGGCGACGCAAGCGACAGGCCGTGCCCGGCGCAATGCGTCTCGACCAAGCGGATGAACAGCTCGGTCAGCGCCACAGATTTGCGGCGCAGGGCCGCCATATCCGCGGCAAGAAGTCCGTCGACGCCGATCTCGAGCGCCGCCAGCGACAGCACCGGCGGCGTGCCGCAGATATAGCGCGCGATACCCTGGGCCGGCCGGTATCCGGGCTCGAACGCGAAGGGTGCTGCATGGCCCAGCCAGCCCGAGAGCGGCTGCACGAAATTGTCCTGATGGCGCTTGGGCACCCACACAAACGCCGGCGCACCCGGCCCGCCATTGAGGAATTTGTAGCCGCAGCCGACCGCGAAATCCGCATTGGCGCCGGCGAGATCGACCGGCACGGCGCCGGCACTATGCGCCAGGTCCCACAGCATCAAGGCACCCGCCTTGTGCGCGGCCCGCGTGATCGCGTTCATATCGAACATGGCGCCGGTGCGGTAATTGACATGCGTCAGCATGACCACGGCGGTGTCGCTGCCGATCGCACCCGCGATCTCGTCGCCGTTCACAAGCTTGAGCTCGTGCTTGCCGCCAAGCTGCGCGATCAGCCCCTGCGCCATGTAGAGGTCGGTCGGGAAATTATCGCGTTCGGACAGGATGACCCGCCGGCCGGGATTGAGATGCACCGCCGCCGACAGCACCTTGAACAGGTTGATCGAGGTCGAAATCGGCGACGATGACCTCGCCGGGAGCAGCCCCGATCAGCCGCGCGATCTTGTCGCCCACGCGCGCCGGCAGGTCGATCCAGTCATGCGTGGTCCAGCTCTTGATCAGATCCTGGCCCCATTCGGCGCGCGCCACCTCGGCCAGTCGCGCGGGCGTGCGTTTCGGAAGGGCACCCAGTGAATTCCCGTCGAGATAGATGATGTTCTCCGGCAGCTCGAACTCCGTGCGCGCGGGCGTGAGCGGGTCGGCGCGGTCGAGGGCGATGGCGTCGTCGCGGCTGAAGCTCATGGCGTCGTCAACTCCCGCAAGACCGCGCGCACGGGTGCCGCGTCGAGATCGGCGAGCTTCAGCGGCAGCGCGATCAGCTCGTAATCGCCCGGCGCAATATCGTCCAACACCAGCCCCTCCAGGATCGACAGCCCATGCCGGCGCACCGCGTGATGCGCATCCATGGTCTTGGAATTCTGCGGATCGAGCGAGGGCGTGTCGATGCCGATGAGAAACACGCCGCGCCTTGCCAGCAGCTCGATCGTCGCCGGCGCCACGGCAGTGAACGACTCATCCCAGGTATCGAGAGGCGCCTTGGCGTAGGTGCGCACGATCAATCGCTCGACGCCGGTCTCGAGATGCCGCTCGACATGGTGCGGCTCGACCAGCGGCGTGGCGCCGATGGCATCGACGACGCGCGCGCGTCCCAGATAGCGCTTCACGTCGACCCCGCCCATGCGCGCCCCGCTGGCATCGTAGTGAAAGGGCGCGTCGGCATGCGCGCCCGTGTGAGTCGACATGGTGAATTTCGAGACATTGACCGGCACGCCCGGTCCCATCGCCCAGGTCCGCTGTTCGCTGTACTCGGTGTCGCCGGGCCACACCGGAATCCCGGCACGGATCGGCGGGCTGATATCCCACACGCGCATCCCGTCACCTTCGCGCAAACCGGGCGGGCGGCGCAAGGAGAGCGGCAGCGCGGCTATTCCCCTCTCCGCCGCGAAGCGGGGGAGAGGGAGGGGCCCGCCGTAGCGAAGCGAAGGCGGGAGGGTGAGGTGGCGGCGCCGCGCAAGCGATCTCCGACAGCTCTCTCGCCGCAGCACCCACCTCACCCTAAATCCCTCTCCCCCCGCTTCGCGGGCGGAGAGGGACTTACGATCGCGTGTGTCAACTACTCCTGCGCATAAACCCGCCCGAAGCGGTTCGCGAGGAAATCCTCGAGCTTCGCCTGCTCTTGCCGCACGAAGCCGCGCGTTGGCAGCTTTCCCGTCATCACCAGGTCGATCATCGTGCACAGCCCGGCGGCGGTGGTGGTCTGGATGGCGCTGCGCCCGCCCGGCTCGGCGCTGCCATAGATTTTCTTGGCGAATGTGTCTTGCGTCAGCCGTCCATGGCGCCAGCCGGACACCGTCACGAAGATCAGCACCACGTCCTGCGTCGTGATGGGAATCGCCGATTCCATCACGTCGCGCAGCAGCTCGCGCCGCTTGCTCAGCCGCAGGTCTTCCAGCAGCAGCTTCATGATCTCGCAATGGCCGGGGTAACGCACGGTCTTGTAGCTGAGCGTGTCCATCTGGCCTTCGAGCGTCTCGCACAGCGTGCCGAGCCCGCCGGAAGTGTGGAACGCCTCGTAATCGTTGCCGTCGAAGGAAAAATGCTCAAGCCCGTCGAGCGCCATCACGGCGGTGCGCTTGCCTTCATGCAAGACTTCGCAGGGGTTGCAGTATTCGTTGATCAGCCCGTCGGTCGACCAGGTGAGATTGTATTTGAGCCGGTTGTCGGGGAAGCGCGGCAGCGCCCCGACGCGCATGCGCGCATCGCGCACGCGCTCGAAGCGCTGGATCATCGCAAATGCGGTGATGCCGATGAAGCCGGGCGCGAGTCCGCATTGCGGCACGAGCGCGGTCGAAGCGCCCTCGGCGAGGATGCGGACTTCGTTCGTCGTCTCGACGTCTTCGGTCAGGTCGAAGTAATGCGCACCCGCCGCGCGCGCCGCCTGGGCGACGCTGCGATTGAGGAAATAGGGCAGGGCGCTGGCGACAATCGCGTGGCCGTCAACCGCCTTCGCCACCGCCTGCGCGTTGCTGACATCGATCTGCATTTTGGCGATGCGCGGATCGCTGATGGCCTTGAGGAACTCGGCATTGCGGTCGGCGGCGGTGACTTCGTAGTCGCCGCTCTCCGTCAGCATCGCGGCGATGGTGGCGCCGACGCTGCCCGCACCCAAAACGATGACCCGCGCCATGCCGCCATACCCCCCGCTCTGTCGCGATACTTTAGCCCCGCACCACCTTGTCGATCTGCTCCTGCGTCAGCGCGCCGACCGAGCCGTGGATGATGGCCGATGCCATGTCCAGCAGCCGCTGCAGCGCCTGCACCCCGGCCTGCGCCTTCACCTGGATCAGGGCCGCATTGCCTTCGGCGACCGCGTCGTCCAGCGTCTCGATGACCTCGCTGACCAGCCGGTCCATGCGCGCGATCGTGCGCTCGAACGGGTCGCGAAACTGCGCGGGCACATGATCGTAGGCCGCGACCGCCAGCTCGCGGTCGGCGACCGAGCTGTCGCGGAAATGATCCTGATAGCCTTTGGGGCGCCAGGCGCGGCAATCGTCGAGAATTTCCGGCATGTCCGGCACCATGCCCAGCGACATGATGATTTCGTTGAAGTGATTCAAATAGTCAGTCGCAAGCAGCGTCGTTTCGGAAATATTGGTGCCGCGCACCCGCTGTTGCCAGGTTTTGAACGACTCGCCGTGGGGCGCGTTCTTGGAAGTCATGGAGGCCGGGGAGAGGACCAAACTATTGTCTGACCCTCATCCACCCTCGCCCGTCAAATAGCAAGTAAAATCAACGTGCCGGCGCCCTCTAGGGGCCGATCGGCGCGGACGAGTATGCCCGAAAGGCGGCGGGCGAAGGCGGCGGCATCGTCCACCCCCTCCCCATTGACGATCCGGGCCTGGTCGAGCAGCAGCTCGGCGACGTCCTTGAGGCGCGCCCCGCCGTCGCTCTTGGGCAGCGTGCTGGCGAGTGCGCGGATCAGGGCGTGGTCGGGGTTGATCTCCAGGATGCGCTTGGCCGATTGGTCGAGCTGCTTGTGCTGACGCAAGATGCGCTCGAGATGCATGTCGAGGTCGTTCTCGTCGGCGACCAGGCACACCGGGCTGTCGGTCAGCCGCTCGGACACGCGCACGTCCTTGACGTCGTCCTGCAGCGCCACCTTGAACAGCGCCACCAGCGCACCGATGTCGCCGCCCGGCGTTTCTGGCTTGGGCGTATCGTCGTCCTTCTTCTCCTCGGCCGCGATCTTCGAGAGATCGGCGCCGCCGCGCGTGACCGATTTGAATTTCTTGTCCTGGAAAGCGCCGACGGAATTCACCCAGAACTCGTCGACCGGATCCGTGAGCAGCAGGACTTCAACACCGCGCTTGCGGAACCCTTCGAGCTGCGGGCTCGCGTTGAGCGAAGCGGAATCGTCGCCGGCGATGTAGAAAATTGAGTCCTGACCGGGCTTCATGCGCGCGACGATGTCGGCCAGCGACGACCAGCCTTCGGTCGTCGTGGTGCGGAACCGCGCCAGGCCCAGCAGCGTGTCGCGCCGCTCGCGGTCCTCGTACAGGCCTTCCTTCAGGACCGCGCCGAACACCTCCCAGAATTTCGCGTAGTCCTCGGCGGAATCCTTGGCCTTCTTTTCGAGCTCCGAGAGGACGCGATTGGTGAGGCCGGTGCGGATCAGGCCCAGCACCGGATTGTTCTGCAGCATCTCGCGGCTGATATTGAGCGGCAGATCCTCGGAATCGACAACGCCGCGCAGGAAGCGCAGATAGCGCGGCACCAGATCGTCGCATTTATCGGTGATGAACACGCGGCGCACATAGAGGCGCACGCCATGCCGGCGCTCCGGCTCGAACAGATCGAAGGGCCGCGTCGTGGGGATGTAGAGCAGGCTCGAATACTCGATCTTTCCTTCGGCGCGCCAGTGCAAGGTCAGCCACGGCTCGTCCATCGCATGCGCGACGTGGCCGTAAAATTCCTTGTGCTGCTCGGCCGTGACCTCGGATTTCGAGCGCATCCACAGCGCCGACGCGCGGTTGATCGTCTCGTCCTTCTCGCCCTTGAGCACGATCGGCAGCGCGATGTGATCGGAATACTGCGCCACGATCGCGCGCAAGCGCATCGGCTCCAGGAACTCGGCCGCGTCCTCGCGCATATGCAAGAGGACCGTCGTGCCGCGGCCCGCGCGCTCCGCCGGCGTCACCGTGTAGGCGCCACGTCCGTCCGACGACCATTGCCACGCCGCATCCTCGCCGGCCTTGCGCGACACGACATCGACGCGATCGGCGACCATGTAGGCGGAGTAGAAGCCGACGCCGAACTGCCCGATCAGCGACACGTCCTTCTTGGCATCGCCCGACAGCGTCTGCATGAACTTGGCCGTGCCCGAGCGCGCGATCGTGCCGAGATTCTCCACCAGATCGTCATGGCTCATGCCGATGCCGTTGTCGGCGATGGTGATGACGCGGTTTGCCTTGTCGATGGCGATGCTCACCTTGAGCTCGGGGTCGCCGGCGATCAGCGCCGGCTTGGCGATCGCCTCGTAGCGCAGCCGGTCGCAGGCATCGGCGGCGTTGGAGATCAGCTCGCGCAGAAAGATCCGCCGGTCGCTGTAGAGCGAATGGGCGACAATATCGAGAAGCCGGCTGACTTCAGCCTGGAAATGACGGGTTTCGGGGGCGGCGGTTTTGGTCTCGGTCATGGGACGCTCTTGCCTCTAAGCCGTTCGATTTGGCCGACTATGTGGGGTATTGGCACGCCGGCAGCAAGGGGGATTTTGCGTGCGCCGCGCAACGCCCGACGCCGGGCCGCGTCGGCGGTTAAGATGTTGGCGGACCCGCGATTTCCACAATGCCGGAAATGCGCCAGGATGTCCCAAGGCAAGTCTTGCATCGGCCAGGGAATCGGCCGATCTATAGAGGACGATGCGACCGGATTCGACGTCTTCCCGGATCGTTGCGGTGCTCGGCCCGACCAATACGGGCAAGACGCACTTGGCCATCGAGCGGCTGCTCGGTCACCGCTCCGGCATGATCGGCTTCCCGCTGCGCCTGCTGGCGCGCGAAAATTACGACAAGATCGTCCGATTGAAGGGCAAGGCAAACGTCGCCTTGATCACGGGCGAGGAACGCATTGTGCCGCCGTTCCCGCGCTGGTTCATCTGCACGGTGGAGGCGATGCCGCTCGACCGCCAGGTCGAGTTCCTGGCCATCGACGAGATCCAGATGGCCGCCGATCGTGAGCGCGGCCATGTCTTCACCAGCCGGCTGCTGCATGCGCGTGGCATTTCCGAAACCATGTTTCTGGGTGCCGAGACCGCCAAGCCGATCATCCGCAAGCTGGTGCCGGAGGCGGAGTTCGTCGCCCGCCCGCGCTTCTCCACGCTCTCCTATGTCGGCCCGCGCAAGATCACGCGCCTGCCGCGCCGCTCCGCGGTCGTCGCCTTCTCGGCCGCCGAGGTCTATGGCATCGCCGAGCTGGTGCGCCGCCAGCGCGGGGGTGCTGCTGTCGTATTCGGCGCCCTCTCGCCCCGAACTCGCAATGCGCAGGTGCAGATGTATCAGGCCGGCGAGGTCGACTACCTGGTCGCGACCGACGCGATCGGCATGGGCCTCAACATGGATATCGACCATGTCGCCTTCGCCCAGCTCAGCAAGTTCGACGGCCGCGCCCCGCGCCATCTGACACCCGCCGAGCTCGGCCAGATCGCCGGGCGCGCCGGCCGTCACATGGCCGATGGCACGTTCGGCACGATCCAGGAGATCGGCCCGCTCGATCCCGCCACGATCGACGCGATCGAGAATCACCGCTTCCCGGCGCTGAAACATGTGTACTGGCGCAACGGCGATCTGGATTTTGCCTCGCCCGAGGCGCTGCTGCGCAGCCTCGATCGCCGCTCGACCGTGCCCGAGCTCATCCGCATGCGCGAAGCGGACGATCATATGACGCTGGCCGCCCTCACCCGCGATGCCGACGCGATGGAGCTCGCGCGCGGCAGTGCCGCCGCGCGCCTGTTGTGGGAATGCTGCCAGATCCCTGATTTCCGCAAGACGCTCGCGGATTCGCACGCGCGCCTGGTCGGCCGCATCTTCCGCTTCTTACGCGCGGTGCCGCACAAGCTGCCGGAGGATTGGGTCGCCAACCAGGTGGCGCGCCTCGACCGCACCGAAGGCGACATCGATGCGCTGCTGTCGCGCATCGCGCATATCCGCACCTGGACCTATGTCTCCCATCGCGGCGCCTGGCTTGCTGATTCCGCGCATTGGCAGGAGCGCACGCGCGCGATCGAGGACAAGCTCTCCGACGCGCTGCACGAGCGCCTGACCCAGCGCTTCGTCGACCGCCGCGCCGCCGCCTTGGGCCGCCGCCTGAGGGACGGCGACGAGCTGCTCGCCGCCGTGACGCAAAGCGGCGACGTGCTCGTTGAAGGCCAGTTCGCCGGCAAGCTCGAAGGCTTCAATTTCGCCGAGGATGCCGGTGCGCGCGACGGTGCCCGCACGTTGCTCGCCGCCGCCAACAAGGCGTTGCGCCGCGACATCGGCGATCGGGTGCGGCGGTTTGTGACAGCCCCCGACGAGGCGTTCACGCTCGATGCGCGCGGCCTCGTGCGCTGGCAGGAATTTCCGGTGGCGCGCCTGGTACCCGGCGACACCCCGCTCACGCCGCGCGTCGAGATCCTCCCCGCCGACCTGCTCGAGCCGCGCCATCGCGACGAGATTCGGCGGCGGCTGCAGGATTGGCTCGACGCCTATATCGCGCGCACGCTCGCTCCGCTGCTCACACTACGCGACGCGGCCCTGACGGGAACGGCGCGCGGCGTTGCGTTTGCGTTGATGAGTCAGCTCGGCAGCGCGTCGCGTCCGGTGGTGGCCGAGCAGCTCGCCGCCCTGACCGGCCCCGAACACCAGGCCCTGACCGCCGCCGGCGTGCATATCGGCCAGGCGGTGGTGCATGTACCGGCCTTGCGCAGCCGTGAATCGGTGGCGCTACGCGCCGTGCTCTGGGCCTGTGCGCGCGGCCAGGATCCGGCCATCGCCAGCGCCAACCTGCCGCAGGGTCGCTCGCTCCCCGTGAACGGCGCGGCGATGCCGGCGGATTTCATGGCGGCCTGCGCTTATCTGCAGGCAGGGCCGCTCTATGTGCGCGCTGACCGGCTGGAAGGCCTCGCCACGCGCCTGCGCGGCCTGGCCAAACGCGGCCCGTTTGCGGCGACCGACGATCTTGGCAAGGCGGTCGGCGCCGGCCCGGCCGATCTCGCCGGCGTTCTGGCGGCGCTGGGCTACCGGGCGATGCCGGGCATGGTGTTCGTGCCGCGCCCGGCCGCGCGCAAGGCGCGCAAGGCGGCCGAGCCCGACGCCCATTCGCCCTTCGCCAGCCTGCACAAGCTGAAATCGCAGTGAGCGGCGCCACCCAGCGCCTGGACAAGTGGTTGTGGTGCGCGCGATTTTTCAAGACACGGGCTCTCGCGGCACATGCCTGTAACGAGGGCAAGCTACGCTTGGGCGGGCGGCCCATCCAAAAGGCCCATCACGCCGTCAAGGCCGGAGACGTGTTGACCTTTCCGCTGGGACCGCATATTCGGGTCATCCGCATCTTGGCCCTCGGGCTGCGGCGCGGACCGGCACCGGAGGCGCGCACATTGTACGAGGATCTCGCACCCCCGCCGGCGCGCGCGGCGGGGTCTCAGGCAACGCCCGCGACCATTGGGCAGAATTCCGCCGCCAGCGGCGACGGGACAGGGGAGGCTGATGATGCCAGCGAATGAGGGGCCAGGCCGGTGAGTATGTTGATGGAAGCCGTGTTCTGGTCCGCGCTGCTGAAGATCATCGGCGTCAACATCATCCTGTCGGGCGACAACGCCGTCGTCATCGCGCTCGCCTGCCGCTCGCTGCCGCCGCGCCAGCAGAAGCTTGGCATCATCTTCGGCGCCGGTGCGGCCGTGGTGCTGCGCGTCATCTTCACGATCTTCATCGTGATCCTGCTCGAAATCCCATATCTGAAATTCGTCGGCGGAATCTTGCTGCTGTGGATCGGCTACAAGCTGATGCAGCCCGAAGACGAAGGCGACAAGGACGTCAACGCGGCCTCCAACCTGATGTCCGCGGTGTGGACGGTGCTGATTGCCGATGCGGTGATGAGCCTCGACAACGTGATCGCCGTCGCCGCTGCGGCCGACGCCTATACCGGGGCCAGCGGTGAGAACGGCAAGTTCACGCTGCTGATCCTGGGTCTCCTCATCAGCATTCCGCTGGTGGTCTATGGTGCCACGCTGATGCTGAAGCTGATCAGCCGCTTCCCGATCATCATCGTCGCCGGTGCCGCCTTGATCGGCTGGGTTGCGGGCGAGGTGATCGTCACCGATCCGGCCTGGGAAGAGTGGGTCGACGCCAACGCCCATTATTTGCATTGGGTGGCACCGATCGCCGGCGCCGTGGCGGTGGTTGTTATCGGCAAGTTGTTTGCGCGCCGGCCGGCGCATAGAGAGATCGAGGATCTGCAGAAATGAAAGCGTTGGTGCCGGTCGACGGTTCGGAGAATGCGCTGCGCGCCGTGCGCCACGCCATCAAAATGGCGCAGGATGGCGCCATCGACGAGCTTCACGTCCTCAATGTGCAGCCGCCGTTGGGCGGCGACGTAAGCACGTTTGTCGGCAGCAAGACGGTCAAGGATTTCCACCGCGAGGAAGCGGAAAAAGCCCTTACCTCGGCCAAAAAACTCCTCGATGAGGCCAAGATCCCCTACAAGAACCATATCACCGTCGGCCCGCCCGGCGAATGCATCGCGGAAATCGCCCAGCGTCACAAGGTCGACAAGATCATCATGGGCACACGCGGGCTGGGCAAGTTGAGCGGGTTGCTGCTCGGTTCCGTGGCGACCGACGTCATCAAGCGCGCCGAAGTTCCAGTCACGCTCGTCAAGTGATCGCGCGGCCCATCGGCCGCCGGAGATCATGATGGATTGGCTGTTCGATCCGCAAATCTGGATCGCGTTGATCACGCTGACGATGCTTGAGATCGTGCTCGGCATCGACAATATCGTCGTCCTCGCGATCATCTCCAACAATCTGCCGCCGCATCAGCGCGAGAAGGCGCGTTATATCGGCCTGAGCCTTGCGTTGCTGATGCGCCTGGCGCTGCTGTTCGCCATCTCCTGGATCGCCGGGCTGATCCATCCGATCTTCACGATCTACGGCCACCCGTTTTCCGGCCGCGACCTGCTGCTGCTCGCCGGTGGCCTGTTCCTGATGTACAAGGCCGTGCATGAAATTCATGTGACGGTGGAGGAGGCCGGCGGCGATTCCGGTCACCGGCCGGTGACGAGTTTTGCCAACGCCATCGTCCAGATCGTCATCCTCGATCTCGTGTTTTCATTCGACTCCGTGATCACCGCCGTCGGCATGGCGCGCGAGTTCTGGGTGATGGTTGCGGCGGTGGTGATCGCGGTCCTGGTGATGCTGGCCGCGTCGGGGCCGATCGTGCGCTTCATCCATGCCCACCCGACGGTCAAGATGCTGGCGCTGTCCTTCGTCCTGCTGATCGGCACGGCCCTGGTGGCCGAAGGCTTCGAGTTCGAGATCCCCAAGGGCTATCTCTATTTCGCCATGGCCTTCTCGGTGCTGGTCGAGAGCCTCAACGTCGCGGTCTCCAGGCGCCGGAAGCGCCACGCCAAGCGCCCGTCCTGACGCCGGTTTATCCCCAATTTTCTTGTGGTTGCACCGTGCCCGGCTGCGTGTTACCCCACCCGCCGCTCTCGTTCGTGCCTTGTCCCGGAGTTACGCCGGATGACCTACGTCGTCACCGAAGCCTGCATTCGCTGCAAGTACATGGATTGCGTGGAAGTCTGCCCCGTGGATTGTTTCTACGAGGGCGAGAACATGCTGGTCATCAAGCCGGACGAATGCATCGATTGCGGCGTCTGCGAGCCCGAATGCCCGGCCGAGGCCATCATTCCGGATACCGACCCAGGCGCGGAGAAATGGACCGAGGTCAACCGGCAATACGCCGAGCAGTGGCCCAACATCACCCGTAAGAAGGACGCGCCGGCCGACGCCGACGCGTTCAAGGGCGTCCCGGACAAGTTTGAGAAGCTTTTCAGTCCTAAGCCGGGCGAGAAATAAGACAAATTTCCTTGTATGCGTGCAGCGGGGGGCAGGTTCTCGCCCCCTTGCTGTTCAAAATTCGGAAATTTTGTGTTATATTTTGATGGTATCGGGGTTGGACCCTAGGAATTTGCCACCCGGCGGGTTCCCGCACGTTCGCCCCGTACAGCCGACCGCGTGAAATAGCCCCGTCCAGGGACGCGAGAATGTCGCGCCCCGGTGGATGGATTCACTGTCGCATTGTTTTGGGTGGCGCGTTGTGAAAACCGTTGCGAAGACCAAGGCGAAGACAAAAGCGAAGGCCCCGGCGAAGGCTCCGGTAAAAACTCTGGTGAAGCCGACGAAAGCGCCGTCGGTCTTGCGCAAGGTTGCGCATGAAGCGGCGCACGTGGAGAAAGTGGTGAAGGTGGAAAAAGTCGAAAAGTTTGAGAAGGCCGAGAAGATTGATAACGTCCAGAAATTCGAGAAAGTCGAGAAGATTGAGAAAGTCGAGAGGCCGGAGAAATCCGACAAGGTCGATTACGCGACCGGCGATCACGTCGTCTATCCGACCCACGGGGTCGGCAAGATCACCAGCATCGAGATCCAGGAAATCGTCGGCCAGAAGCTGAAGCTGTTCGTGATCCAGTTCGAGAAGGACCGGATGACGCTGCGCGTGCCGGTGACCAAGGCCAAGACCTCGGGTCTGCGCCGGCTGTCGAGCCGCAAGGAAATGCAGACAGCGCTGACCACGCTCAAGGGCCGCTCGCGCGTCAAGCGCACGATGTGGAGCCGTCGCGCCCAGGAATACGAGGCGAAGATCAATTCCGGCGACCCGCGCTCGATTGCGGAGGTCGTGCGCGACCTGCATCGCAATGCCGGCCAGCCGGACCAGTCGTTCAGCGAACGTCAGATGTACCAGTCCGCGCTGGAGCGGCTGGTGCGCGAGTTCGCCGCTGTCGAGCGGATTTCCGAGGAAACCGCCGTGCAGCGTCTCGAAGCGATGCTCAAGGCGGCCTAGCCGCCCGATCCTGCGGGCGCGCCGGAAACCGCGGGCGGCGGCTTCCGGCCGCGGCCGTGTTCTTGAATCCAGCCCGCCAGAATCGCGGGCTTTCCCGGTCCGCCCTTCGCGCATGGCAGACGCCGACAAATTCGCCAAGATTCGCCACGCCGCCCGTATCTGGGCGGTGGCGGCGATCCATGGCGAGGCGGGGCGGCTGACGGCGCTGCACGATGCGCTGGCCGAGCGCTTCGAGGAGCGCGATCGGCTGGTCTATCTCGGCAACTATCTCGGCCGCAGCCGCGACATTATTGCGACAATCGATGAACTTCTGCGCTTCCGGCGCGAGCTGATCGCCCAGCCGCGCATGTTCGCCTCCGACGTCGTCTATCTGCGCGGCAGCCAGGAGGAGATGTGGCAGAAACTGCTGCAGCTGCAATTCGCCATCGATCCGCGCCAGGTCCTCGAATGGATGCTGGCCCAGGGCGTGGACGCGACCATCGCTGCCTATGGCGGCGACCCACGCAAGGGCATCGTCGCGGCGCGCGACGGCGCCATATCCATCACGCGCTGGACCAGTGCCTTGCGCAGCGGCATGGCCACGCGGCCCGGCCATCAGACTTTGGTCAGCGCGCTGCGTCGCGCCGCCTTCACCGATGATGGGCGCCTGCTCTTCGTCCATGCCGGCCTCGACCCGAGCCGGCCGCTCTCCGCGCAGAGCGATTCGCTGTGGTGGGGCTCGGCCGGTTTCGCCAAGCTCGAAACGCCCTACGAGGGGTTCAAGCTGGTGGTGCGCGGCCATGACCGCGCCCATGGCGGCCTCGTGCGCAACAATTTCACCCTCACGATCGATTCCGGCTGCGGCTTCGGCGGCGCCTTGAGCGCCGTTTGCCTGTCGCCCGACGGCGAGATTCTCGACAGCGTCGACGCGTGACGGCCGAGATCGGCGCGGCCTGTCCCCTCTCCCTCTGGGGAGAGGGTTAGGGTGAGGGGTGGCACCACTCTCACCAAGTCCATTCCGTGCGCGCGGCTCGCGGCAGAAATGGAGAGGCCAGCGCCACCCCCTCACCCGGCGCTGCGCGCCGACCTCTCCCCAGAGGGGAGAGGTGAGTCGAAGTTGCGTCACTCCCCGACAATCTTGATCCGCGTGCCCGGCACCAGCCGCTGGTTGGGCTGCAACCCGTTTATCACCTGGAAGCGGCGCAGGGCTGCGTCCTGGATCGCCATGCGCCGCGCCAGGCTCTCCTGCGTGTCGTTGGCGCCCACGCTGACGACACGGATGCGCAGCGGCTTGAGCGTGACCGCCTCCTGATCGCTCAGGCGCCGGAACGAATAGGTCGCCTTGCGAAACTCCTCGGCGCGGTTCGCCATCTCGGCGGGCGGCCCCAGGAATTGCAGCCGGAACACGCGCTGCGGCCCGCTGCGGATGGCGATGATGCGCCGTTCCACCACGCCGGATTTGCTGTTGGTGCGCACCACGGCCGTCGCGGCTTCCAGTCCGTTGATGTCGATCTGCTCCAACGCGTTGACCTGCACGCCGCGTGCCCAGACGTTTTGCAGATAGTCGCGCATCGGCATCGTGCCGGAATTGCGCGGATCGGCGCTCAGCGCGATGTACGTGCTGTTGGGGCCGCGCGCCAGCACCTGCGTGCTGCTATTGAACAGCCGGAAGCCGCCCGGCACCTCGAAGCGGAAGCGCAGCGCGGGGTGAACGAATTCGCGGTCGCGGATAAATCCGCTCTCCGGGTCGCCGCCCCAATAGAGTCCGTCGATCGCGGTCAGAAATTCATCGCGTCCGATGCGCGGGTTGCTGACGGCGATATTTTGCGCGCGCGCCGCCTGGATCGCCTCCTGCACGCGGTCGGCTGTGCGCGGATGGCTCTGCATGATGTCGAAGGAATCGGCCTTGCCCGGCTGGCCGGCCAGCTCGGCCGACAGCGCGCTGTCGGCCTGCAGCTTTGCGAGGAAACTCGACATCGCGTTGGGGTCGTAGCTCGTGCGCGACAGGTAGCGCACGCCCAGCGTATCCGCCTCCAGCTCCTGGTCGCGTGAATGCCCGGCCAGCAGCGCGCCGACAGCGTAGTTCTGGCCAATATCGCCACCGATCAGGATACCCAGAACGCCCGCGGCGAGACCCCCGGCCACGGCGGCGCTATAGCGCTGCGCTGTATGGCGCGCGGTGACGTGGCCGATCTCGTGGCCCAGCACGCCCGCCAGCTCCGCCTCGCTCGACGCCAGCGCCAGCAATCCGCGCGTCACGTAGACATAGCCGCCCGGCAGCGCAAAGGCGTTGACGATGTCGCTGTTGACGACGGTGAAGGTGAATTGCAGCTGCGCCAGCTCGGAATTGCGCGCGAGGCGCTGCCCGACCTCGTTGACATAGGCCTTGACCTTCGGGTCCTGGTATTCGCCGCCGAACTCCTTGAGGATTTTCGGATGCTCGTCGCGCCCGACCTTGATCTCCTCCTGCGGCGACATGAACGCAGTGAAGCTTGAGGCGCCCGTGGCGGGGTTGGTCTCGCACGCCGCGCAGCGGCGCCAGGGCCGCCAGCAGCACGGCCGCTCCCCACAATCTCCGCCAACCCCCGGCACCGTTCATGGCAATACCTCGATCTGTTCGGGATGCGTGAGCTCGATCAACGGACCGTTCTGCAATCGGATCCAGCCGCGCACGCGCAAACTCTTGCCAGCCAGCGACGCCGGGTCAAGCCCGGCGCTACGGCATAGCTTGGCGACCGCCGGCGCGATCGCCACCGTGAAATCGCTGCGCCAATCCTCGCCGAAATTGAGATAGGTGCGGCCCTTGACCGTTTCCATATTGCGCACCGCGCCCTCAACGATCTGGAAGCTGTCGACATCGTGCGCCGTCAAGGTGGCGCTGTCGCGCACGCGCCAGGCACCGTGCGCCCACATGCCGCGGCGGGCCTGCCGCGCCTCGGCCTCGAGCGCCAGCATGGCCGTAGCACCCGCGCGCGCGTCTTGCGTGGTCGCGACCTGCGCCAACCCGGCGCGCAGCATCTCGCCTTGCAGCCACGCGCCCTGGTCGTTGACGGCATGCGCCAGCGTGCGGCCATAGCGATCGCCGCGCGCATTGTCGAAGGCGAGGTCGAGCGCGCGCCCGCTGCCGAGCCGGTCGAGCAGGGCGCGTGCCGACGCGGCGAGGGCCGCGCGCGAAGCATCTTGCGCCCCCGAAGGCGCCTTCACGGCGAAGATCGCGACCAGCCGGAGCTGGCGCCCGTCTTCGAGGGCAAGGGTGTCGCTGTCGATAGCGCTGACGGCCTTGGCCTGCGCGCTGACAACAAGCCCACGCGGCAGCCCGTCGGCGACCGCCGGAACGGCGGCAAGAGAGACGATCAAACCGGCAAGCCATCGGCGCATGGCGCACAGCTATAGCGTGCCTGTCGCCCGCCCGAAACACATGCCGCGCGGCTTGACGGCGAGCGGGGCGTGCGGCGATGCTTCCCCCATGCCTGCCCCCGACACGGCCCGCCGCGCCGACCTCTACCCCCCGATCGAGCCCTACGCCTCCGGCCTGCTGCGCCTCGATCAACGTCATCACATGTATTGGGAGGAGTGCGGCAACCCCCGCGGGGTTCCCGTGTTGTTCCTGCATGGCGGCCCTGGTGCCGGGGCCACCGCCGCCCATCGCCGGTTTTTCGACCCTGCCTACTTTCGCGTCATGATTTTCGATCAGCGCGGCGCCGGTCGTTCAACGCCGCATGGCGAGCTGACCGACAACACGACGCCGCATCTGGTCGAGGATATGGAAAAGCTGCGCCGCCACCGCGGCGTCGAGTCCTGGCTGGTGTTCGGCGGTTCCTGGGGCTCGACCCTGGCGCTGGCCTATGCCGAAACGCATCCCGAGCGCTGCCGCGCCCTCGTCCTACGCGGCATATTTCTCTGCCGCAAGAGTGAGATCGACTGGTTCCTCTACGGCATCCGCAACATTTTCCCGGAGGCTTGGCGGGCCTTCGCCGGTTTCATCCCGGAGCGCGAGCGCAGCGACCTTCTCGATGCCTATTACCGCCGCCTGACCGATCCCAACCCCGCTGTTCACCTGCCGGCGGCGCGGGCTTGGAGCACCTATGAAGGGGCCTGCTCGACCCTGCTGCCGAGCCCCGAGACCGTCGCCGCCTTTGGCGAGGACCGGATGGCGGTGGGGTTGGCGCGCATCGAGGCCCATTTCTTCCGCCACGACATCTTCCTGCCTGAAAACGCACTACTGGCCAATACCGCCAAGCTGCGGCGCATTCCCGCGACCATCGTCCAGGGCCGCTACGACATGGTCTGCCCGATCGTCACCGCCGATGATCTGGCGCGCGCCTGGCCGGAGGCGGATTACATGGTCATTCCCGACGGCGGTCATTCCGCCATGGAGCCCGGCATCCGCGCCGCCCTCGTCGCCGCGATGGAGAAATACAAGCGCCTGTAACCGGCGTGGCGCGCGGGCCACAGCGATCTTGAATTCAGGCATGATCGCTTGCCCGACGCGCGCCGGGTTTGCTAAGACCCAAGGGCAGGGGATCAACAGCCTAGCCGACGCCGCATAGTACAGCGGCGGAACGAAGGGGGCGGGTTATGCGGCGTTGTCAGGGGGTAGCCGGCTGGTTTAGCCGGCTTGGGGTGGGACTTGCTGTCTGTCTAGGCCTGTTTGCCATGCCAGCCTTTGCCCAGAGCACCAACGAGCCGGCGTTCCTGTCGCTGGGTGCGGGCGCTTTCGATTTTCATGACAGCGAGAACCGGTCGGCGCAGGGCGAGATCCAGTACCGCTCCGACCTCAAGCTGTGGGTCTTCAACCCGATGGTGGGGTTCAGCGCCACCAGCGAAGGCTCGATCTATGCCTATGCCGGCATCAGCCTCGACATCTTCTTCGGCAATCGCTGGGTGCTGCGGCCAAGCTTCGCGCCGGGCTTCTACAATGATGGCGGCGGCAAGGATCTCGGCCACCACCTGGAATTCCGCACGGCGCTCGAAATCGCCTACCGCTTCGACGACCGCTCGCGCCTGGGGTTGGAGATCTACCATGTCTCCAACGCCGGCCTTGGTGACAAGAATCCGGGCCAGGAATCACTGATGCTGACCTACGCGATTCCGATGGGCAAGCTGTTCGGGAACTGATCCGCTCTTCACACGGATGGCGCGTGCTTGGCGCGTTCCTTCGCCGGCCCTTCCGGTTCGCGCAGATTGTAGGCCGTGTCGACCAGCGCCAGGTGCGACAGCGCCTGCGGAAAATTGCCGAGCTGGGCGCGCGCACGCGGGTCGTATTCTTCCGCCAGCAAGCCGACATCGTTGCGGATCGCCAGCAGCTGCGTGAACAGCGCATTCGCCTCGGCGCGCCGTCGCTGCAGCACCAGATTGTCGATCAGCCAGAAGCTGCAGGCGAGGAACACGCCCTCGCCCGGCGGCAGTCCGTCGTCCGTGGCGTCGGTGTCGTAGCGCCGCACAAATCCGTCGACGCACAGCCGCTTGCGGATGGCCTCGACGGTGCCGACCACGCGCGGGTCGTCGGGCGGCAGGAATCCGACGATCGGGATCAGCAGCGTCGCCGCGTCGAGCTGCTTTGAGCCGTAGGCCTGCACGAACGAACCCAGCGCCGGGTCGAACGCGCGCGTGCAGATCTCCTCGTGCAGCCGCGCCCGCAAGGCCCGCCAGCGCTCGACCGGCGCCGCCATGATTCCGAACTCCTCGACGGCCGCGACCGCGCGATCGAAGGCGACCCACGCCATCACCTTCGAATGCGTGAAATGTTGCTGCTCGCCGCGCACCTCCCAGATGCCGCGGTCGGGCTTCTCGTAAATTGTTTCCAAATGCTCGACCAGCACGCGCTGCGACACCCAGCTGTCGCGCCAGGGCGTCAGTCCCGTGCGCCGCGCGTGATGCAGCGCATCCAGCACTTCGCCGAACACGTCGTGTTGCCCTTGCGCCGCCGCCGCATTGCCGACGCGCACCGGCCGCGACTGGCCAAAACCGGCGAGCCACGGCACCTCCCACTCGTCCAGACGATGCTCGCCGGCGAGACCGTAGAGCGGCTGAAGCTGCGAGGGATGCCCGGCGACCGCGCGCACCAGCCAGCGCCGCCAGCGATTCCGCTTCATCGGAATATCCCGCCTGCAGCAAGGCGAGCAGCGTGAAGGTCGCATCGCGCAGCCAGCAGAAGCGATAATCCCAATTGCGCGGCCCGCCGATCTTCTCGGGCAACGAGGTTGTCGGCGCGGCAACGATACCGCCGGTGGGCACATAGGTGAGGGTCTTCAGCGTCAAGAGCGAGCGCACCACCGCCTCGCGATGGACGCCATGATAATTGCAGCGCGTCGCCCATTGCGTCCAATACGCCTCGGTTTCCTGCAACGCCGCTTCGGGCTGGGTCGGCGGCGGGACCGGCAGGTGCGAGGGGCCGTAGCTCAACATGAACGGCACGCGATCGCCTTCGCCGACCGTGAACGTGGACACCGTCTTGAAATCCTCGCCGCGATGCGCGGTCGGCGTGCGCAGCACCAGCAGGTGCGGGCCGGCAACCGCGATCAAATCGCCGTCGGGGCTGCGGCTCACCCACGGCACCACCCGGCCGTAATCGAAACGGATCACCAGCTCCGTGCAGAATTCGATGCGGCCGCGTTCGCCCACGACGATGCGCGCAAGCTGCGGCCGTTCGCCGACGCCCGGCATGAAGTCGATCACCGTGGCGGCGCCGGTTGGGGTCTCGAATCGCGTCTCCAGGATCATCGTGTCGGGCCGGTAGCGCCGCGTGACACGCATATTCGACTGATCGACCGGGACGATTTGCCAGCGCCCGTTCTTGGCCTCGCCCAGCAAGGCGGCGAAGCAGGCGTCCGAATCGAATCGCGGCGCGCACAGCCAGTCGATGGAACCGTTTTTCGCGACCAATGCGGCGGTGCGGCAATCGCCGATCAGCGCATAGTCTTCGATTCGCAAGGCTCGCTCCTCGTGCTGATTTGACGCCGCCTTTCGTGCAACGTGGTGCCGCGCCCGCTTGTTCCGGGAACCGGCCCGCCTAACGCAGAGTTCATGTTGACGAGGGAGGTGCGCCATGCAATCGCGCGTGCTGCATGACAGCGACGGGCAGCGAACCTTTGCGGTGATCCTTGAAACCGGCGACGAGGCCATGGCCTGCCTGCAAGCCTTTGCGGCGCAGGAGCGTATCGCCGCCGCCCAGATCACCGCCATCGGCGCCTTCAGCCGCGCCGTGCTCGCCTATTTCGAATGGGAGCGCAAGGAGTACCGCCACATCCCGGTCGATGAGCAGGTCGAGGTTGCCTCTCTGCTCGGCGACGTGGCGCTGGGGCCCGACGGCAAGCCGGCGGTGCATATCCATCTCGTCCTCGGCCGCCGCGACGGCAGCGCCTTGGCCGGCCATCTCGCCAAGGGCCATGTGCGCCCGACTCTCGAGGTAATCGTCACCGAATCGCCGGCCCATTTGCACAAGGTCAAGGACCCCACGAGCGGCCTCGCCCTGATCCGTCCCAAAGTGTAAGGGCGGCGGGAACAAGCGAAAGAATTGCGCCCTGCAGCGCGGCGATTTATCTTAAGCCGTTGAAATGCCGGGGTCCCCGTAGCTCAGCTGGATAGAGCAACAGTTTCCTAAACTGTGGGTCGGAGGTTCGAGTCCTCTCGGGGACGCCAAGCCCGTCAACGATCTGGGCAGAGCTGCGCCGCCGCGCGGTTCGGGGTGCACCAATTCGCATCGCCGTTGGCCGGTACGATGGCGCGCACGACCGTGCCCCACGGGCCGGAGCGGATGATGAGCCGGCCGCCGAAGGCGCGCACGCGCGCGCGCATGCTGGCAATGCCGACGCCGATGCGTGCGGGGCTGTCGCTGCAATCGCGTCTGGCCGGTGCGATTCCGCGGCCGCGATCGCTGACATTGAGCGCCACACAACCGTTGACGCGCGAGAGCCTGACGCGCGCGATGGCGCTGCCGGAATGCCGGTGCACGTTCGTCAGGCTCTCCTGCACGATCCGGAACAAGACGTTTTCGATGTCCGGCGCCAGCCGGCCGATATCGGGCGCGATGATCAGCTCGACCGCAATACCGCTGCGCTGCGAGAAGCCATGCAAGTATTCGCGCACGGCCGGGGCCATGCCGCATTCGTCGAGCAGCGGCGGATGCAGCAAATAGGAGAGGGTGCGCAATTCGCGCATGCTGCGATCCAGAACGGCCTGTGCCTCGCCGAGGAAAGTCGCCCCGCCCTTGCGAAGATGTGGCGCGATCTGATGCAGGGCCCACGAAGCGGCGAGTAAATTCTGGCACGTCGAATCGTGGAGATCGCGGGCGATCCGGCGCCGCTCGTCGTCTTGCGCGCGCAACAGCAGGCCCGTGAGATCGCGCCGGCCTTGCGCGGCTTGGTCGAACGCGCTGTTGCCGCGGGCGGCTTGCCCGCTCGACTCTGCTTTTCTGAGAAGCGAGGCGCGATTGCGAGTCACATCGCAGCCGCCGATATCGGCGACACGCGGCGGATACTCGTCCATCGCTTTCATGGCGACGCTCGTATCCATGGAGCAAGTCCCTCTATCCGGCGTGCGATCGCCGGACGAAATGCGTCGGCAGCTACCAGCGCCGACCGCGTTGCATCAGAAAAAAATATTACGACAGCTCGGGGAGAAATCGCGGCGATTTGCCGTTGGATTGCCTTTAGATCCAGGCGCTTGCGCCGCATTCCGACATGCACCGGCCGGGACCTGCCGGAACCGGATGAGCCGGGCGCATGGCCTGATGCCGATATCGGGATAAGAGCCGATCGGCGGCGCTTACGCCTCGATCAGCCGGTTGCGGACCGCATAGCGCACGAGGTCGGCAAGCGATCCCAGCCCGAGCTTGCGCATCGCGGCGGCGCGATGGGTCTCGACCGTCTTCACGCTGATTCCCAGCGCGGACGCGATGGCCTTGTTGCTGCGGCCTTCGGCCAGAAGCTGAACGATCTCGCGCTCGCGGGTGGTCAGCGGCTCGACCGTGGAAAGATCCTTGGCAGTAAGGAACTTGTCGAGCAGGGCTTGCGAGACTTTCCACGTGAAGAACGGCCGGTGCCGCAGCAAGGCCTCGATGGCGGCGACGATATGCGCCGGCGCATCCGATTTAAGGAGATACCCGCGCGCGCCGGCGGCGAGCATCTCGCGCATCAATTCCTCGCTCTCGTGCATCGTGAAAACAAGGACTTCGGTCTTCGGCAGATCGTGCCGGATGCGTCGCGTCGTCTCCAGCCCGTTCAGTTCCGGCATCGACATGTCGAGCACGACCACATCGGGCCGCAGAGCCAGCGCGAGTTCGACGGCCTCGCGGCCGTTTGCCGCTTCCCCCACGACGTGCCATCCCGGTTGCTCCTCCAGGAGGGCGCGCAAGCCGCGTCGAACGATGTCGTGATCGTCCGCCAGTAGCAATCGGGCCGACTTATCCATGGCGTTCTGCCCTGTCGCGCCGTGCGACGATGTGGCCACACCAATGCTGATGTGTCCCAAACGCGAATCAGCATACGAACACGCAAAAGAACGACACTGAACGTTTTAGCTGCACCAAGGGTACCGGCATGTTCACGCAGCGACAAGGGTGCACGTGGGGCCGAGACTGCCGCAGCGGCGTGTGCGTTTCAATCGGTGGCTGTCCCGAGGAATCCGCGCGTATGGCCTGAGGACGGCGCGATCTCTCACCCGAGATTTCAGCCGGTGCCGCGTTTATGCGGTCAGCGGGGCGCGATCTCAGCCAGCGCGCGCGCGGCCCCCTCATGCATGGGTATGGTGAGGCCGCGCTGCGCGGTGCGTGGGCTGATTTGCGCCCCTTGCGAGCTGCCGCTCGCCACGAGATCGGTCGCCGTGAACACGAAGCGCGTTGCGGTAAAGGCCTCGGCATCCGTCAGCGCCGTCGTCGTGGCCAGGATGGCCGCCACGCCGACGGTGGGGATGGCGCTGGTCACGCCGGCATAGGCTTCGGTCGGTATCGTCGCGGCGATATAGGCGCCGTTTTCGCCCACCAGGGTGCGGATGGCGCCGGCGTCAAGCGGGACGAGGCGCAAGGCCAATGTCGCGAACGCCGTGCGGATCTCGTTGGCCGGTACGCCGATAACTTCGATCACCGCGTCGACCCGCCGGTCGCGCAGCGCGGCAAGCGCCGGCGACATGGTGAGGTCCATGACCTCGTCGCCGCGCGACGGCACGATGCCGTGCGCGGCCAGAACCCGAAATGCGGTCACGCGCGAGCCTGATCCGATCGGCCCGACATTGAACTTGCGGCCGGCGAGATCGGCAACGCGGCGCACGGGGCTGTCCGCGCGCACGATGATATGCAGCGGTTCCAGATAGAGGCTGCCCAGCGCGCGCAGCATCGGCATCGGGCCAAGATCGTAGAACGGGCCTTCGCCGGCACGGGCCATCGCGGCGATGTCGCCCTGGGTCAGCGCCATCAGCACGCTGCCGTCGTGCAGAAGCCGCAGGTTTTCGGCGCTGCCCGCGGTGACCAAGGGAGTGACGCGTATGTGCTGGTCGATGCCGCGCGCGGTGAGGGCGCGCACCAGACGCAGATACTGGCCCTGTTCTGCCCCGGCGGCGATGGCATAGCCTTCTCGCACGTGCGCCAACCGCGCCTGGATATTGTTGACCGCGCGCGCGAGCTCATCCTCGATGATGCTGCCGTCGCGCGGTGCCGTGCCCGCCGGAAGCGAGCGGATCGTCGATTGCAGCGCCGCGATCAACCGTTCCGTCGCTGGCGGTCGCGCCTGATTGTCGGTGACGGGTGCCTGTGGCGGCGAGAAGCTGGCCGCTGTCACGATCTGCCAGCGACCGTCGTCATGCCGGTAAATGGCGCTGCCATGCGCGCGAATTGTGTCGCCGGCCTTGTTGCCGCCGGACTTTACGCCGTAGATGCCTTTGGGCCCGGCACCGAGCATGCTGACCAGCGACGCGGCACCGGGCGTGTCCCACGAGCCAAGGTCAAGGTCGCGGCGCACGTTGAGCGACACGTCGAAATAAACGATACGGCGGCTCTCATTTGCCGGCGCGCCCACATCCTTGGCCACGCCGCGGCGGCTGACCTCGGCGATCGCAAGCTCGTCGCCAAATGCCTGCTTGAGGCGCTCAGAAATGTCGCCCACAACCTGATCGCCCGAGGGCGCGCGATCGCAGGCGGCGAGCGCCAGAACGGCTATGACAAGCAACGCAAGGCGCCGCACAATCATCCTCCCAGCAAGGATAACGACAGGAAACCCGACAGGACGATCGCATTCACCAGATCGATGAAGAAGGCGCCGGCCAGCGGAATGACGAGCATCGCCTGAGGTGCCGCGCCATAGCGGCGGATCAACGCCTGCATGTTGGCGATCGCCGTTGCCGTCGAGCCCATCATGAAGCCTATGAAGCCGGCCGCCATGACGGCACTTTCATAGTCGCGCCCCATCAACCGGAACGAGACGAACCAGGCCCATGCCATGGCAATGACGACCTGGATGGCCAAGATCACGAGCAGCGGCCCGGCGACGTTGACGACATCCGATAGTTTGATCGCCATCATGGTCATCGCCAGGAAAAGAGAAAGCGAGATCGAGCCGATGATCGTCGTGGCGCGGTCGTCGAAATGAAGACCGATCAACGGGCCGCCATTGCGGAGCACGACGCCAGCGAAGAGACACCAGACGAAGCTCGGCAACGTGACAATGCCTTCGCCCAGCAGCCTGGCCGCCCATTGCCCGACAACGACGGCCAAAAGCAGCCCGCTCAACGATACCAGGACCATCAGGGATGAAAGCTCGGTCGCCTGCGTCTGTTCTTGCGTCCCGCCGCGGTCGTGCTTGGCTGTGGCGACCACGCTGTAGCGGCGGATCAAAGCTTGTGCAACAGGCCCCCCGAGAACCCCGCCAAGAATTAGCCCGAGCGTCGCCGACGTCATCGTCAGCTCCATCACCGCCTGGATGTTGTTCACTTCCGCGAAGCGTTCCGCATAGGCAGCACCGGTGCCGTGTCCGCCGACAAGGGTGATCGTGCCGGCCACCAGACCGAGGATGGGATGCAGGTCGAGCCCGAGCGCCGCGGCGACGCCGGCAAGGTTTTGGATCACCACGAACGGCACGCAGACCGCGAGAAGGAAGATCGCGAGCTTAGCGCCGCCCTTCACCAGCAGGCGCAGATCGGCCGTCAACCCGACCGACGCGAAAAAGATCAGGAGCAGGACTGGCTTGACCGAGAGATCGATCGAAATCTCGATCCGGCTTGTCAGAAAGAGGAAGGTCGCCAGCGCCGCGAACAGCACGCCGCCGGTGATCGGATCGGGAATATTGTAGTTCGACAGAAGTGGCACCGCCCTGTTCACCGCCATGCCGAGAAACAAAACCGCGATGGCGGCAAGCAGCGATTCCACGGCAGGGAGCGCGATGATCACCTTGCTTCTCCTGCGATCCCGATGGGGCGTCCTGGCGGTGACTATGACGCACCGCGCGCGTCCGCGCCGCGCGGGGCATTGTGTATTTGGCGCCAACACTTACCCGAGCCATCCGGCGGTTCTCAGGTGCCGGCGCGGCGTTTGTCAGGTCAATCCCTGATATCCGTATCGGAGGCACCATGATTGACTCCCCTCCAAATACACCGGAGGAGGCGGATCATGGCGGCCATCAAGGACGACGTAGTCGTAGCAGCCGGCGCGGCCGGTCAGCAGACCTTCTACTCCGCGGTGGCTGAGCGATTTCGACCGTTGGCGGACCTTGCACCGGACCGCACGGAGCTGGGCGACAGCTGAACATGGCGATCCGAAACGCAAGGTGACCGCCGATTTGCGATCGCTGGCCAATGATCAATTGTCCGAGATGGAAGAGCTGGAGTTCTTCTTCGCCTATCCCGGGCCGAAGCTGATGCGTGCCTTGCGCGAGCGTCTTGCCGGCGGCGACGCCACCGGGTTCATGCGCCTGGTGCAGCGGCTCGGCACCGCCTTGTTGACGCGCGCCTATCGCGACGAGCCCGATGCCACCGAGGTGACAGAGGAATTGGAGCCGGCCAGCGGCACCGCGAGCGTGCAACAGACCGCCAGCGGCTCGACGCGCAAGCCGTATTTCGAGGTGCTCTTCGTGGCGCCGACATCGCCGGCAAGCTGGGCCGAGGCCCGCCAGAAGATCCGCCGTTTGCGCCGGCCGCAGGACGAATTCATCTACGAACCGGTGATGGTCGGGTCGTTCGAGGACGCGCTCGTGGCGGTCGTGATCAACCCGAATATCGAGGCGATCGTGGCCTATGACGGGTTTCCGTTCGAATCGCAGCATTCGTTCCCGCTGCTGCGCAAATACCTTGAGGGCTTCGCGGGCCGGTCCGACGCGATGCCGGTCGATTACGGCGTGACGCTCGCGCGCATCGCCAAGAATATCCGGCCGGAGCTCGACGTCTATCTTCTGACCGATCGCGACGTCGAACAGCTCGCAGGCTCCGACGAGTCAGCTTGCATCCGCCGCATCTTCTACCAGGTCGAGGAGCAGACCGAGATCCACCTCAGCATCCTCAGCGGCATCGCCGATCGCTATGACACGCCGTTCTTCGACAATCTGAAGAAATACGCGCAGCGGCCGATCGGCACGTTCCACGCGCTGCCGATCGCGCGCGGCAAGGCGATTTTCAAGTCCAACTGGATCCGCGACATGGGCGAGTTCTACGGCCAGAACCTGTTCCTCGCGGAATCCTCGGCCACCACCGGCGGCCTCGACAGCCTTCTTGAACCGACCGGCAACATCAAGGTGGCGCAGGAAAAGGCGGCGCGCGCATTTGGCGCTGACCGCTGCTTCTTCGCAACCAACGGCACCTCGACATCCAACAAGATCGTCGAGCAAGGTCTGCTGCGGCCCGGCGACATCGTGATTGTCGATCGCAACTGCCACAAATCGCACCATTACGGCATGGTCCTCGCCGGCGCGCAGCCCTACTACGTCGAGGCCTATCCGATGATGGAATACTCGATGTACGGCGGCGTGCCGCTGCGCACGATCAAGCAGGCGCTGCTGACGCTGAAGGCAGAAGGAAAGCTCGATGCGGCGCGCATGATTCTGATGACCAACTGCACCTTCGACGGTCACGTCTACAACACCAAGCGCGTGATGGAGGAATGCCTGGCCATCAAGCCGGATCTGGTCTTCCTGTGGGACGAGGCGTGGTTCGGCTTCGCGCGTTTCTCGCCCTATCTGCGCCGGCGGACCGCCATGGGTGCGGCCACGGCGTTGAGCGCGCAGTTGCGCGACCCGGTCTATCGCAAGCAATACGAGGAATTCCGCAAGAGCGCAGGGGACCTTGATCCTGGCAACAAGAAGCTTCTCGACATGCATCTGCTGCCCGATCCCGACAAGACGCGCATCCGCGTTTATCAGACACATTCGACGCACAAATCGATGTCGGCGCTGCGCCAGGGTTCGATGATCCTGGTGATGGACCAGGATTGGCATACGGTCGAGGAGCAGTTCCACGAGGCCTTCTTCACCCACACCTCGACCTCTCCCAATCAGCAGATCATCGCCTCGCTCGACGTCGCGCGGCGGCAGATGGAGCTCGAGGGCTACGAGCTGGTGCTGGGCGCCATCCAGCTGTCGGTCGAGCTGCGTCGCGAGATCAACGGCCATCCGCTGATCTCCAAATACTTCCATATCCTGACGCCCGAGCAGATGGTGCCGGCGAGCTTGCGCGCCACGGGCTTCCGGGATTTCGGCCCGCCGCACTCGAACTGGATCGACGCGATCAAGGCGCTCAACGAGGATGAATTCTTCCTCGATCCCACGCGTATCACGCTGGTTTGCGGCACGGCGGCGATGGACGGCACGCAGTTCAAGGGCCTGCTCGCCAACAAATACGATATCCAGATCAACAAGACGTCGCGTAACAGTGTCCTCGTGCAGATCAACATCAACAACACGCGCAGCGATGCCGCCCATCTGATCAAAGTGCTCGCGGACATCTCCCGCGATATCGACAAGCGCCTGGCGGACGGAGGTGCGGAGGAGCAGGCGGTTTTCGAGGCGCGCGTGCGCTCGCTGACGAAGGACGTGCCCAACCTGCCGAATTTCAGCCACTTCAGCGACAAGTACCGCGACAAGGCGGACGGCAAGACGCTCGAGGGGCATATCCGCGAGGCCTATTACGCAGCTTATGACTCCGCCGGCTGCGAGCACATCAAGCTCAACAGCAAGGACATCGACCGGCGCCTGCATGAAGGGCCGGAAATGGTCTCGGCCAATTTCGTGATCCCCTATCCGCCGGGCTTCCCGATCATGGTGCCGGGCCAGGTGATCACCGCCGAGACGATCGAATTCATGCGCAAGCTCGATGTGAAGGAGATCCACGGCTACCAGGCGTCGCTCGGCCTCAAGTTGCTGAAGAGGACCGCGGCGGCGGCGCATGGCGCCAAGCCGAAGCACAAGAACCAATCGAAACACGCGGCCTGACAACGATAAAGCCCGATAGGAGCGGGACGGGGCGCGCAAGCCCCGTCCCGCCGCAAAAAAAGGGGGAGCGGTATGGGTGCCTTTTTCCAGTTTCTGCAGCAGAACCCTTTCATCTTGCTGTTCTTCGTTGTCGGTCTATCGATCTGGGTGGGCCGATTCAGCTTCAAGGGTTACGGCCTTGGCTCGGTTGCGGCGGCCATCGTCGTGGGCTGCAGTGTGGCGACGTTGGCATCCACCTACGGGGTCAAGCTTACGCTCGATAATTTTGCCAAGAGCCTCTTCTACTACCTCTTCATGTACGGCGTGGGTCTGCGCGTCGGCCCGTCCTTCATCAACAGCCTCAAGGGCGACGGCTTAAAGTTCACATTCCTCGCGGTTCTGTGCGCCCTTATGGGCCTTGGCCTCGTGGTGGCCAGCGCCAAGCTCTTCGACCTTCCGGTCGGTGCGGCGGGCGGCATGCTCGCGGGCTCTCAGACCATGTCGGCGGCGATCGGCTCTGCCGAGCAGGCCATCACCTCGGGCGTCGTCAAGCTGCCGCCCGGCACCACCGTCGACGATGCCACGGCGATGATCGCGCTCTCCTACGGCATTACCTATATCTGGGGCACGGTCGGCATCATCCTGATCGTCAAATACCTGCCGCGCTGGTGGGGCATCGATGCGCGCGCCTCCGCCGCGGCGTACGAGAAGGAGCATGGCGTTGCGAGCACCGAGACGGGCCTCACAGGCTATCGTCCTTTCGGTCTGCGCGCCTACCGCCTGGAGAATGCCAAGACCACCGGTCAGACCGTCGGCCAGTTCATCAAGACCTATCCTGTCTACAAGATCGTCAACATCGTGCGCGACGGACGTACCCTCGGTGCCGATGGCGAGATCGTGCTGCAGAAGGGCGACGTCATCGCGCTGGGCGGCCGACTCAGCGACTTGACCGACCACATGGGCCTGATCGGCCCGGAAGTGGCCGACGAGGCGGCCCTCAACATCCCGCTCGACCAGGCCGAGATCCTGGTCACGAACAAGGACGCCGTCGGCAAGATGCTGAAGGAGTTCCGCGGCTCCGAGATCGCCGGTCAGATCCAGCTCGGCCGAATCGATCGCGGCGGCGCTCCCATCCCAATCGGCCTCGATACCAAGCTGCAGCGCATGGACGTGCTGACCGTCGCTGGCCTCAAGGGTGCGGTTACAAAGGCGGGCGACCTGCTGGGCCGCATCGCGCGGCCAAGTACGGCCACCGACCTACTGACGCTGTCCGCCGGCATGGTCCTGGGCTTCCTGATCGGCTTGATCCAGTTTCCCGCCTTCGGCGCCAAAGTCGGCCTCGGCAATGCCGGCGGCTTGCTGGTGTCGGGTGTGATCGTCTCGTCGATCGTCTCGCGCCTGCGCTTCTTCGGCAACACGCCCAACGCCGCGCGCAACGTCCTCGAGGATATGGGCCTGATCGTCTTCGTGGGCATCGTCGGCGTGAACGCCGGCTCGTCGTTGCTCGCTCAGCTCACCGGCATGCTGGCCCTCAAGATCTTCGTCGCGGGGTTCATCGCCTGCAGCATCCCGCCCTTCATCGTCTGGGCGATCGGCTATCACATCTTCAAGATCAACCCCGCCGTGCTGATGGGCGGCGTTGCCGGCGCCCGCAGTCACTCGGGTCCCTGCCGCGAGGCGGCGGTCGAGATCCAGAGCACCGTGCCGTGGATCGGCTTTCCCGTCGGCTACGCCGTCTCCGGCATTTTGCTGACGGTCTTCGGCTACTTCGCGATGCTGCTCGCCCAGTAACGGCGGGCAGCAGGAAGGGCGCGCTCTCATGCGCCCGCGAGAGAAGGGAAGACAGGGGCGTGCGAATTTGCACGCCCCGCGCATTTCAGCCCACCTTTCGGAGTGACGTGTCACGTCGGCAACCCAACCTTCCCTCGGACATCCGATCCGCACGACGATTGCGGTTCTCCTCGTCCTGCTGCTGTTGTCGGCGAGTTTGTGGATCGTGCTGCCCTTCGTGCCGGCGGTGATCTGGGGTGCGATCATCGCCATCTCGATTTATCCCCTTTTCCTGAAGATTGTGCGGGCGCTGCGCGGCCGCCGCGTGATCGCGGCAATCCTGATCGGATTGTTGCTGGCGGTTACATTGTTCCTGCCGCTGACCATCATCGTCCTCACCATCAGCGACCACGTGAACGCGATCTCGGCGTATCTGTCGCAGGGCAGTACGGTCGACCTTCCGACGCCGCCGCCTTGGGTGGAAAAGCTCCCGCTCATCGGCGAACGATTGAACAGGGCTTGGATTGCCGCGGTCTCGGACCTTTCAGGGACACTTGAGACGCTGCGTCCGCGCGTCCGTGACGCCATCTTGTGGCTATTGTCGCAGGTCCTGAGCTCGACTCTTGTCTTGTTCGAGGCCGCCCTCGCCATCGTTCTGTCGACGATCTTCCTGCTCAATGCAGCGCGCCTCAAAGCGTTCTTCCTGCTGCTGGTCGAGCGGCTTGGCGCTGCCGACAGCGTCGACATCGTCACCACCATCGAGAAAACGACCCGCAGCATTTCCAAGGGTATTCTCGGCACCGCCGTCATCCAGGCGATCCTCGCCTGGATCGGCCTGGCGGTCGCCGGCGCGCCGGCACCGGTCCTGTTGGCGTTCTTCTGCTTTGTGCTGTTCTCCATGCAGCTCGGCATGGTGCTGGTCGGCATCCCCGTCGCCCTGTGGCTGTGGGCGCAGGGCGATCTGAACATGGCGATTCTTCTGGCCGTTTGGTCGGTCTTCGTCAGCATCCTCGACAACGCCCTCAAGCCGCTCCTCCTTGGCCAGGATTTTCCCGTGCCCATCTGGCTCCTCTTCATGGGGATCATCGGCGGGATGCTCGCCATGGGTCTCATCGGGCTCTTCATCGGCCCGATCATCCTTTCGATCTCCTTCCAGCTCATCATGCGCTGGGCAGAGCAGAAACCGTGACGCATCGCAACGCGTGCAAGAGGATGCCATGCCTATCGACTGGTTAGGCGACTTTCTGGCGCACTACCCAGAACTGGCACTCTATCTCGCGGTGGCCTGCGGCTATCTGGTCGGCTCCGTCAAGATCGGCGGCTTCAGCCTCGGACCGGTCTTCTTCTCGCCTTTGCAGAGCGAGGGGCTCGGTATTTTTCTCGGCGGTATCGACGTCACCGTGGTGCCGCTGTTGGTTGGGCTTTTCGTTGGCCGCTATGTCTTCAAGATAAATCCCATCCTGCTGCTGGGGGCACTCGCCGGCGCGCAGACCATGGCGGCGGGGCTTGCCGCCGTGCAGCAGAAATCCGGCAGTCCCATCGCGGTGGTCGGATATACCGCCGCCGCGCCCTTTGGCCATATTTTTCTGACGATCTGGGGCACGGTGATTGTCTGGCTCATGGCATAGCGGCCATGGCAAGCCGCTGGGGCTTGCGCAATGAAGACGCTGACTCGCGAGCAATGGCTGTTCTGCCTGCAAATCGGCCTGTCGATGATACTGGCCTATTTTGTCACGCATGGCCGCGATCCGACCAATGCCATCTATGCCGTGTTGGGCGCGGGGCTGGTCACGGCGCCCAGCGTGGGCGAAGGTGTGGGCGTCTCCAGGGATCGCATCATCGGCACGCTCTTGGGCGCTCTCGTCAGCCTGGCGTCGATATGGCTGCATCATCCGGCCCTGGCGCTCGGCGTCACGATCGTGATCGTGGCGCCGATTGGCATGATGCTGGGCGGCATCGCGGTCACCCGCGTCGCCGTCACGGTGATGGCCGTGACGGTCGTCCTGCATACGGAAACCGTCGGTAGCTATGGCTTTTACCGCTTCACCAACACGGTGGCCGGTGTCGCCGTGGCCCTGGCGGTGAGCGTCATGCTCTGGCCCTTGGTCGGGAAGCTCAATTTCAGTTCGACGATTTGCGCCGTTCTGGCGGCCAGCGCCAAGCTTGCGGAGCAACTTGCCCCCTGTGACCCCCGGATGAATCCGTTCGAAGGTCAGCGAAAGGTGTTCGCGGCGCTGTCGGCGCTGCCCAAATCCATCACCAACATTCGCCTCGATCCGCTGCTCTACCGCGAACGCGCTCGCTTGCAACTCGAGGCGCAGATTGTCGTCAAGATCGCCGTAGCGCTTCTGTCGACCAGCCTGGCCCTGACTTCGAGCCGAGCCGACCGTGCCGGGCGATCAGCTCGCCTCGATCGGGGATTTCTATCGCTACATCGCCGGCCGGCTGCGCCTGGCTCAACGCGACTTTCGCAACGACGCGGCTTCTGCCGAACCCGCGGCCGCAACAAAAGCGCCCGCGTCGTTGGTGGCGACGCCCGCCATGCCGGTGCAATTCTGGCTGATCATCGATGAGCTTCTGGCCATCGATCGCTGGCTCGATGAGCTGCAATCCCTCTTGCTTCAAGATGCACGGAGGCGGCCATGACCGAATTTGTGGGCCCTGTCGCACAGGCATTCCTGCTGGTCCTTGCGACGTTGTTTCCGATCATCAACCCGCCCGGCACGGCGTTGCTCTTTCTCGCCATGACCTACCGCGAGTTCGAAAGCGGAGCGGGCCTTCCTGGCTTCGCGGGTTGCCCTCTACTCGGGAATCCTCATTCTGGTCTCGCTCTCGATCGGCAGCTACGTCCTGATCCTTTTCGGCATCTCGCTGCCCGTGCTGCGCGTTGCGGGCGGCATCGTTGTCTCGATGATCGGCTGGCAAATGTTGAGCAGCGCCAACGCCAGCGAGCCCGCGCCAACGCCGGCCCGGGGGAAAGGCGATGGAGCATTCTTTCCATTGACAATGCCGCTGACGGCCGGTCCGGGGACGATTGCGGCCTGCATTGCGCTCGGCACGGCGCGGCCAAAAGGAGCCAGCCTGCTCGGCGGCTTCGTCCTTGGCGCACTTCTCGCGGTCCTCGCCATTGCCGCCCTCGTCTATTTCTGTTTCCGGCATTCCGACAAGATCGAGCGGGTGCTCGGTGCTGCCGGCTCCGAAGCATTCTCGCGGATCTTCGCGTTCATTCTGTTGTGTATCGGCGTCCAGACCTTCTGGATCGGTTTCACCGGGCTTTGGGACAGCCTGCCGCAGCGATAGCCCGCGATGGCGATGGCCGGCCGCGACGCGTCGTCCGCCACTGGCGAGAACGGGCCAGATCATGCCGGAAAATCCCGCAATAATGGTATTACGCAAAGTGAAGGAGACGTTCATCCTCCTGCCGGCGTCGTAAAAGGGTGAAAAAAGGGGAGGCGCCCGTGAATTCGTCATCGCTCACGTCGCAAATTTGCATCCGCTGCAGGCTCGAATGTCGCGACGTGCCTGTTGGCGTCGACCGCACTCACGTTCGTCGGCTTGGATGCCACGCCAGCGCAAGCGCAAAATCGCGCCGAGCCGGTACAGGTGTCCATCGGGGGCTTCTTCGGTCAGTTCCTGTCGTATATCAGCCAGGACGATGTGACCAGCGCCGGCGTGCCCGGTAACCCGGCGCGTTTCGATGTCTCGTACGATTCCGAAATCCACTTCAATGGCCGCACGACATTGGCCAATGGATTGGTCGTGGGATTCCGCGTCGAATTGGAGGGCAACACCGATTCCGACCAGATCGACGAATCCTATATGTTCGTCGAAACCCGCTTCGGCCGCATCGAAGTCGGCTCGCTCAACAACGCCGCCTACCGGATGCACTATGAAGCGCCGGAGGCGTTCAGCCGCGGTTGGCTCGTGGACGACGGCAACCTGACCAACAACGTCATCAACGCGACGGCGTCGCCAAGCCTGGATTCGACGATCATCGGCACGCAGAACCGCTTCTTCGACAACGATTCGGAAAAGATCACCTACTACACGCCGCGCATCGTGGGCTTTCAGGTCGGCCTATCCTATATCCCCGAATCCTCGCAGGATCGCAACGTGCCCGCTCAGTCGTCGATCGGCTATTCGAGCGGTGTCGCGGTCGGTGCGAATTTCGTGCGCACCTTTGGCGCATTCGATGTTGCGGCATCGCTGGGCTATTTTACCTGGGATGGTCCGCCCGGCGCGCCCGATCCCGACGCCTACCAGGCGGGGCTGCGGCTGGGCTTTGCCGGCTTCACGATCGGCGGATCCTATGCGCGCATTATCGGCGGAAGATCGGGATCATCGGGCACCAATAGCGCCGCATCGACGGCCGGCACGGGGCCAAACCGCGTCGAAGGCAACGCCTGGAACCTCGGCGGCATGTACACATTCGGCCCCGCCTCGGTCAGCCTGACCTACGCCAACGGGCGCAACGACAGCTCGCCGGCCGCCGGCCCATCGTTCGGCGACGACAAGTTCTCCGGCTTGTCGCTCGGGGGAAAATATCTTCTCGGCGCGGGCGTCTCCGTCGAAGGCGTGCTGTTCCGGACGGAGTTCGACGGAAACGGTTCCGCCGGAACGCCGGATTCCAACAAGGCGACCGGCGCCGTTGTCGGCCTGCTGATGAATTTCTGAGGACGAAGCCCTCCGGTAACGCCGATTGTCCGGGACAATCGGCGGCGCTGATCGTTGATCTTCTGGGGTCATTCTGACGCCCGGAGGGTCGCGTTGGCCGCTCTCGCGTTCCGCCGCCTGTGCCGTTTGGCGCTGGCACTATGCACTCTAGGTCTTGTCGTCGCGTGCAGTGCTGCCCCCCAGGAGCGGATTCCGCTCGGGGCGGGGCGCGCAGCACCACCGCGTCTGGAGGGCGTGCAGGGGCCGCTGTCGCAAGCGCAGAGCAAGGCCATCCTCGATCGTCTGCTCGCCGAGGCCCCGAATGCCGACGTTCTGCGCCGCCATCTGGCTATCGAGGAGGCGATCACCGACACGCCCATCACAATCGGCAATCGGGCCAGGATTTTGCGCGACGGTGAGGCCAGTTTCGCGGCCGTCTTCGATCTCATCCGCACGGCGCGCCATCATCTCAATCTTGAGTACTTCATTTTCGAGGACGTCGAGCTGAACGGCCGCTCCATCGTCGACCTTCTGATCGAGAAGCGCCGCCGGGGCGTGGCGGTCAATCTGATCTATGACAGCCTGGGCTCGTCACTGACGCCGAACGAGGTGTTCGATCGGTTGCGCAAGGCCGGTGTCCGTCTTCTGGCGTTTAACAAACCCGTGGTCGGTGGCGCGCCTGCCGCCTATTCGCCAGCCAATCGCGATCACCGCAAGATGCTGATCGCGGACGGCAAGGTGGCCATCACCGGCGGCATCAATTTAAGCAAGGTCTATTCGAGCAATGTTCTGAGCAGCGGCGGCAAGCCTGAATTGTCGGATCGCTGGCGCGACACCAGCGTTCGCATCGAAGGGCCGGCGGTGGCGGATTTCCAGCGCCTCTTTCTCGCCACCTGGCAAAGCCAGAAGGGCGAGTCCCTTCCCGAGGCCGGATTCTTTCCGCGGTTCCGGGCCGCCGGCGACACCGCAATTCGCGTGATCGGCAGCGATCCCGCGCGCGCGGCACCGCTGTTCTACGTGACTCTCCTCTCCGCCATGCAGCACGCCGAAAGCCGGTTGTGGCTGACCACCGGCTACTTCGTGCCGCAGCGCGAGCAGGTCGATGCACTCGAAGCTGCCGCGCGTCGCGGTGTCGATGTTCGGTTGCTGCTGCCCAGCCGCTCCGACTGGGCCATCGCCATGGATGCTGGCCGCTCGCACTATGACGATTTGCTGGAAGCCGGCGTCAAGATCTTCGAGCTCAACGACGCGGTCCTGCATTCCAAGACCGCGGTAGTTGACGGCGTGTGGTCCGCCATCGGCTCTTCCAATATCGACAGCCTTAGCGCCAGCTTCAACACCGAGATTGACGTGGTGGCGCTCGGCGCCGAGCCGGGCGGCGAGATGGAGGCAATGTTCAACGACGATCTGCGCAACGCCACCGAAATCACGCGGGAGGCCTGGCGCCAACGCGGTCTCGATCAGCGTTTTCGCGAACTCTTCGCCCGCGCCTGGGCATACTGGTTATAGACCGCCGGTGTGGGGCTAGAACGACGCGCAAGCCGGGCGTGTGATCATGCCCACGGCCTGCTGCTCGAAGCGCGTCTTGTAGGTGTCCGCGATCGCGCCCAGCTTGGCGCGGGACTCCGCGTCGTCGCCTGCGGCGATGATGACGACTTTGGATTTCTCGCTGATCGCCGCGTTGCGCGCGGTGTCGAGATATTGGCCCGTCGCGTCCAGCACCGTGAACCCGTCGGGGAAGCGCGGGATGATCGTGTCGCGCACGAACGCCGCCCATTGCGCCTCGCTCACCTCGCCCTTGCCGTAGATGTCGCGGCCGAAGAACATCTGCGTCACATTCATCGCCTTGGCGCCCGGGCCGCATTCCACGGCGCTGGGCGCGCAGCCCGCGAGCATCGACAGGACTAGACTTACGGCCAGGGCAATAAAACGCATCGGCGCCTCACCAGGAGACATGAACACATCCTGTATCTCAGGAGTGATGCCCCCTGGCAATGGCGCCGATGCAGATCCTCAGACCCCGAACCTCACATAGCCCTCTTTGCTGATCGGCCAGGCCGGGTTCCACGCGATCTCCCACGCATGATCGTCCGGGTCGGCGATGTAGCCGGAATAGCCGCCATGCACCGGCTCGTTCGCGGGCTTCAACAGCCGGCCGCCTGACGCGCCAAGCGGTCGAGGGCCGGCTGCACGTCGTCGCGCGTGGCGACGTTGTGCGCCAGTGCGAAAGCGCCCGGCCGCGCCAGGCCGGCGCGTTGCGAATCCGCTTCGAGGGCCGCCGTGAGCCAGGTGCCGAGGACGAACCCGTTCATCTGGTAGAACACGATCTCGGCATTCTGGAGCACCGGCGCCCAGCCGAAGCCGTCGACATAGAAACGGCGCGAGCGCGCGAGGTCGCTAACGCCCAGGGTGATGACCGACATTTGCTGTTGCATGATCCACGTCCCATCGTTGCGCGGCCACGAAATTGCGGCCGCGATTTGGGTCGTGGGACTTGGCGCAGACTGCGCCAGCCAGAGCCCCCGGCGACGGGAGCGACCGGGCTAACCAAACCGGTCCGCCTTTTTCGACGAGGGGAAATTTAGGGCGTCGCATGCGGCCGATCAAGCCCGAGGACCGGATCGAAAAAGCCCCGGGCCGTGCGCGCGGCGTCGGGGAATTGGCATCCGGTCGATCACGCGCACGATTGGCGAACCGGATGCTGGGAGCCCGTTCTGCCTGGTCCAAGCGCGATTGAATCCGCCCGCAATTGGGCCGGCATCGTCCGAAAAAATGAGCCGGGTCCGCGCAAAGTCGCGGCCGTCACGGTCAAAAATTTATCGCGAGTCGCGCAATTCCAGTGTGATTGCGCTCACGTACCGAAAGGCGGCCCTTAGCGCGCGCGGGCGTAGCAGCGGCAGTCGCGCGGCCGCACCGGATCGATATTGGGATGGATGGCGAAGCGGCGCAGCACGCCTTCGAAATCGAGGCCTGCTTTTTCCATCACGCGCGCCGAGCCGGGATTCTCGACATCGCAGAATCCCCAGATGCGCCAGATCTCGGGCTGGCCCATCGCCCATTCGACGACGGAGCGCAGCGCCTCGCTCATATAGCCCCGGCCCCAGAGAGGCTTCGCGAGCACATAGCCGAACGTCACGCCATGCACGCTCTCGCCGTAGCGCAGCTCGAAGGCGCCGGCAGCCTTGTGCCCGGGCACGTCGATCGCATAGGTGCGCGCATGATGGCCGCGCCAACGCTCGCGGCAGATAGAGATGTATTGGCGCGTGTCCGACAGATGCCGGTGCGGCCGCCACGACAGATAGCGCGACACTTCCGGGTCGCGCGTGTACTGGTCGAACATCGGCTCGGCATCCGCTTCGACCGGCCGGCGCAGCACCACGCGCGGCGAGCGGAACTGCTCGGGCGGCATGATACTCGTTGGAGAACCCGCAAACTGTCTCATGCAGCGCGCACCTTGACTTCCATCCGGCCGATCCCCGCCATCTCGACGTTCATCGTGTCCCCCGCCTTAACGGGCCCCACGCCGGCGGGCGTCCCGGTCATGATGATGTCGCCGGGCAGCAGCGTATAGACGCTCGACGCATATTCGATCAGCCGCTCGACATCGAAGACCAGGAAGCGCGTGTTGGATTTCTGCCGCGTCTCGCCGTTCACCTTCAGCTCGAAATCGACCAGGTTCGGATCGGCGATCTCGTCCGCCGTCACCAACCACGGACCCAGCACAGCGTAGCTGTCGACTGATTTGCGGAAGCACTGGAATTCCGGCCCGCGCACCGTCATGTCGAGGCCGATGGCGTAACCCGCGATGTATTCGCGTGCGCGTGCTTTGGGAATCTGCGTGCCTTCCTTGCCGATGATGACGGCAAGCTCCGCCTCATGGTCGTTGCGACGGTCGGTGAAGCGTAGTGCCACACCCTCGCTCGGGCCGACCAGCGCCGTGTTGGCCTTGAGAAACACGCCCCAGTCGCCGATCGTCTTGATCTCGCGGCCATGCGCGATGCCCTGGTCCGCCTTCGATTCCGCGATATGGTCGTTGTAGTTGATCGGCGCGCCGATGATTTTGCTGGGGTTGGCGACGGGGCTCTTGAGCGAGAGCCCGGCGAGGCTCTGGCCGGGGGCAGGCGCCGCCAGCTTTTCCATCTCCGGCCGCAGCCGCGCCAGATTGGCGATAAGCAGGTCGCCCAGCGGCAGCGGCCAGCGCTGGGCGGGCAGCGAGTTCGAGCACCTTGGTGACGTCATGAACCTTATCGCCCTTGACCACGCCCAGGCGATCGTCGTTGTAGCGGCACAGTCGCATCGTTTCCCCTGAGGATTTGTTAACGGCGCAGTATAGCCCCGCTTGACGCCGCGCGCGCCAGCCGGCATTGCTCGGCCGCCATGAATTATCGACACATCTACCATGCCGGCAACTTCGCCGATGTCGTCAAGCACGCGGGCCTCGCCATCCTGATCGCTCACCTGCAGCAGAAGGATACGCCCTTGTTCGTGCTCGACACCCATGCCGGGGCCGGGCGCTACGATCTGGCCGGCGAGGAAGCCGCGAAAACCTTGGAATATCGCGACGGCATCGCGCGCATCCTTGACGATGCCGACGCACCCTCGGCACTCGCCCCCTATCTCCAGGCGGTGCGGGCACTCAACCCGGCGGGCGAGGGGCTGCGCTGGTATCCCGGTTCGCCGGCCCTGATCCAGGCGCTGCTGCGCCCGCAAGACCGGCTGGTCGCGGTCGAGCTGCATCCCGAGGATGCGCAGGCACTGGAGATCAGCCTCGGCCGCGACCGCCGCGTCATCGCAGAAGCGGGCGACGGCTACACCGCGCTCAAGGCGCAACTGCCGCCCAAGGAGCGCCGCGGTCTCGTCCTCGTCGATCCGCCCTTCGAAGTGACGGACGAATTCGCGCGCATCGTGCGCGGTCTGCAGAACGCGCATCGCCGCTTCGCCACCGGCGTCTATGCCATCTGGTACCCGATCAAGCACCGCGCCCCGGTGGCGGAATTTCATCAGGCCCTGGTCGACAGCGGCATGCGTCGCGTCATCGCCGCCGAGCTACTGCGCCGGCCCGACAACGATCCCGATCATCTCAACGGCTGCGGCCTCATCATCGTCAATCCGCCCTGGCAGTTTGCCGAGACGATGACAGATGTGTTGGAGTATTTGCTGCGTCGCTTTCGGGCCGGCACCACGCGGCCGCACCAGCGTCACCACTTTGGTTCCCGAATAGCCAGCCCATGCTCATCGCCCAGATCACCGACTGCCATATCCGCCTGCAAGGCGCGCTCATCTACGGCGTGGTCGATCCCGCGCAATATCTCAAGCGCGCCGTCGATACGCTGCTCGCCCTCGATCCGCGCCCCGATCTGGTCATCGTCAGCGGCGATCTGGTGGATGCCGGCTCCCCCGCCGAATATTCGCGCCTGCGCGAGCTTCTGAAGCCGTTGCCGATGCCGGTGCGGTTGATCGTGGGCAACCATGACCTGCGCGCCAGTCTGCGCGCGAGTTTCCCCGATCACGGCTACCTGCAAGGCCCGGACGAATTTCTGCATTATGTGGACGATTCTTGCCCGTTGCGGATCGTGGCGCTCGACAGCGTGATGCCAGGGGAGGTCGGCGGCTATCTTTGCGATGCGCGTCTGAGCTGGCTCGATGAGCGCCTGTCGGAAGCGCCGGACCGGCCGACGCTCATCGTCGTCCATCATCCGCCGATCATGACCGGCATCGCGCACATGGATGCCAAGCCCTTCCGCAACGCCGATCGTTTCGAGGCGGTCGTCGCGCGGCACAGCCAGGTGGAGCGCGTCATCGCCGGCCACCTGCATCGCTCGGTGTCGGTGCGCTGGGGCGGCACGGTGGTCTCGGTGTGTCCGTCGACCGCGCATCAATTCGCGCTCGACCTGCGGCCCGATTATCCCGCGCGCTATGTGCTGGAGCCGCCGGGCTTCCAGCTCCATCGCTGGATCGCGGGCCAAGGCCTCACAACGCACACCGGCGTCATCGGCGACTTTCCGCCGCCGACGCTGCTGCGCTAGCGCCGCGAGGCCGCTGGCGCGATTAGTTCATCCCGCCCGAGGCGACGGCCGGTGCGGCCCCGCCGGCCAGCAGCTCGATCGCCACCGCTTCGGGGCCCTTGCGCGCGGATACAATGTGCATCCGTACTGCCTGGCCCGGCGTGAGCCCGCTGAGCCCCGCATTGCGCAGGATGGTGATGTGCAGGAACACATCCTTGCCACCCGTGTGCGGCGAGACGAAGCCGTAGCCCTTGAGCGCGCTGAACCATTTCACCACGCCGTCGACCACCTCGGTGTTTTCCAGCGACACCGGCATGGGCGGGGCGGAGGGGCCGCTGACCGCCCGCGGGCGCGGAGCGGGTGCACGAGCCTGGCTCATGTCGACTTCGAGGACGCGAGTGACCTGCCGCCCCTTGGGACTTTGCCCAATTTCGACCAGCAGGCCGGCACCTTCACCCACCGAATCGAAACCGGCCTGTCGCAACGCCGAAAGGTGCAGGAACGCTTCCGGTGAGCCATCGACTGGGGTGACGAACCCAAACCCCTTGGCAGTGTTGAACCATTTTACCGTGGCGCGGATGGTAGCGCCGTCGTCCATCGACATCATGTTGGTGTTTCTCCCCGTTCTAGCCTCTGTTCTTTTGATTTTTTTGTTGGGTCCGGCCCACGGATGTATTCACCCTTAAGGCCATGACAAAAGCCTAGCATCGACTTAAACGCTCGACAAATCCCTTGAGGGAGGTAAGGGCTTTGGCGGCGGGCAATGGTTGCGCGCAGCGTCGTTCTGTGGTCCAAACCGGGCACGCGCCGTCCGGTGCGTGCACCTTTCGACATCTGCTTCGGGAACCAAGAAATGCGGCGATTTCTGACCCTTAACGACTTAGCCGTGTCGGGCCAGCGGGTCCTGGTGCGCGCCGATCTCAACGTCCCCATGCAGGACGGCAAGGTCAGCGACGCCACCCGGATCGAGCGTCTGGTGCCGACGCTCAAGGAACTGACGAAGGCGGGCGCGAAAGTGATCGTGCTGTCCCATTTCGGGCGCCCCAACGGCAAGCCCGTACCCTCCATGTCGCTGCAGCCGCTGGCGGCGGAGCTGGGCAAGGCGCTGGGCGCCCCGGTGGCGTTCGCTGGCGACAGCGTCGGTCCGGAGGCGAAGAAGGTGGTGGCCGGGCTCAAGAACGGCCAGGTGGCGCTGCTCGAAAATCTGCGCTTCCACCCCGAGGAGGAAGCCAACGATATCGGCTTCGCCAAGCAGCTTGCCGCCATCGGCGATCTTTATATCAACGACGCGTTCTCGACCGCGCATCGCGCCCATGCCTCGACCGAGGCCATCGCGCGCCTGCTGCCCAACGCCGCCGGGCGATTGATGCAGGAGGAGCTCGAGGCCCTCGGCAAGGCGCTCGATGCGCCCCAGCGCCCGCTTGCCGCGATCGTCGGCGGCTCGAAGATTTCCACCAAGCTCGACCTCATCGGCAATCTGCTGACCAAGGTCGATCTACTGGTGATCGGCGGCGGCATGGCCAACACGTTTCTCTATGCCCAGGGCATCGACATCGGAAAATCTCTGTGCGAGCGCGACATGGCCGACACCGCCCGGCGCATTGCCGAAGGGGCCGCCAAGGCCGGCCGGCAGATCGTACTGCCCATCGATGCGGTCGTGGCGCCCGCACTGACGGCCGGCAACGCCGCGCAGACCGTGCCGATCGGCCGCGTGCCATCGGACATGATGGTACTCGATATCGGTCCGCAATCGGTCGCGGAAACGGTCAAGGCGCTCAGCGCCTGCAAGACGCTGGTGTGGAACGGCCCGCTCGGCGCCTTCGAGCATGCGCCATTCGACATCGGCACGACCGCCGTCGCGCGCGAGGCGGCGCGGCTGACGAAAGAAGGCAAGCTGCTGTCAGTGGCCGGCGGTGGCGACACTGTTGCCGCCCTCGCGCACGCGGGCGTCGAGGATGATTTCACCTACGTCTCGACCGCGGGCGGCGCGTTCCTCGAATGGCTCGAAGGCCGCGAGCTGCCGGGCGTCGCGGCGCTCGGTCGAACGTGAAACTGATCTAAGAATCCGGCTAACGTCTTAATCGACCGATACTTTGAATCTGTCTGCAAAGTCGTAGCGCCGTTGCGAGGCGAAGCGCAGCATTCCGCCCGCCCACGAGATTTGCACGGAGCTTGCGAACGCGCGCTAGAATGGGCTGTTACCATGGGGCGGCCTGCCAGACGCTGGCGTGCTCAATTCCCCATCGCCTCCGCTCCCGTGATCGTCCTCGTGCGCGCCGCCTTGCGGCAGCCAAGGCGGCGCAATGGAGGTCAGCGTCATGTCAATCGATCATGAAGGCGACTTGATGCATCGCAGAGATGTTCTCTGTGGTGGAGGTGCCACTGTGTTCGGTGCGATGGTAGCAACGCTTCTCCGCGGCACGAAGCCCGTCAGAGCCCAGGCGATCAGCGGGGCAGTCCCCGAAGTCGACCGCGTGGCGGTGCGCGTGGTGATCGACAGCTATCAGTTCGCAGTCGCGCCGAGTTCGAAAAGTGGGCGCTGTCGAGGTCCAGCATTTCGGTTGGGGCATTGGCGCCGGCAAGCCGCCCGGCCGCACACTGATCAGTGAATTCGGCCTGTCGCATGCATGTCGAGACGCGGCGCGGCAGCGAGGCGCGCAATGTCCTGGTGGATTTCGGCTACACCCCCGATGCTCTGGTCAACAACACCGACTTGCTTGGCATCGACCCGGCCGGCCTCGACGCGCTCGTGCTGAGCCACGGTCACTACGACCATTTTGGCGGCCTTGTCGGCTTCCTCCAAAAAAACAAGAGCAAGTTGAAAACCATGCTTCCGCTTTATGTTGGCGGGGAAGACTGTTTCTGCACGCGCGAGTGGACCGCGCCGCCGGCGCGCGGCAGTTTCGGCGCCCTCGATCGCAAAGCGCTGCAGGAGGCCAACCTCACCGTGACGTATGCCGAGGGGCCATCGCTCGTTGCTGATCACGGCTTCGCATCCGGCCAGATTGGCCTCGACAGCTTCGAGAAGCTGTTATCACCGAGCGCCATGACGATCGGCGTGGATCAGGGCATCGGCTGCTACGCCGACAAATTCACGGAGGAAGAGCGGGCGAAAACAGTCATCCCCGATCAGTTCCGGCACGAGATCGCCACCGCGTTCAACCTCAAAGGGCGTGGGCTCATCGTGCTGACCTCGTGCAGCCATCGCGGCGTGGTCAACGCGATCAAGCGCGCTCAGGCGGCTTCCGGGGTGCGCAAGGTTCACGCCGTGATCGGCGGCTTCCACCTCGCGCCCTATCCGGAAGACTACGTGCGCCAGACGATTGCGGCGCTTAAGGACATCGATGTCGACTACGTCATTCCACTGCATTGCAGCGGCGAGCCGTTCTATGAAATCGCCAGGACCGAGATGCCGTCCAAGCTGCTGCGCTCCTATACGGGAACCCGGCTCGTATTCGATAGCTGACCGTGGTGAGGGACGTGCGTCGCTATTCCATCCGAAGACAAGAATCGGGAGCGCCGGCGCTCCCGATCGCGCATTATTTGTCCAGCTGCTCGTAGATCTCGCGCGCGATTATCAGCAGATTGTCGCGCGGCATGCGGCCGGAAATCGCGTAGCCCATCTTTTCGTCGAGCCAATAGAACACGCTCAGCCCGTCGCCCTCTTCGACATAGCGGAACGCGGTTTCGCGCCGTGCGCCCTCGGCGCGCTTGGCGTAGTAGAGCGTGACGCGTACGCCATTCACGTTCTCGTACATGAACTGACAGGCGACGCCGCCTTCCTCATTGGGCAGCAATCGTCCGCCCATCAACCGGAATCCCGAGGCGTTGAGCAGCGGCGCCTTGACCGGCCGTCCCATACGGTTCGACAGCCAGCGCAGCAGATGATCTTCGCCCGCACCGACTTCGACCGGATGACGCACCTCCACGGTGTAGAGCGCATGCGCGAGCGCCGCCTCGCGCGCGATCGCGGGCCCGGTTCCGCTGGCGCGGATCGTCGCGGCGGGCCACATCGCCTCGCGCGCGAACCAGCCGCCGACCAGCCCCACGATCAAACACGCCGCCGCCACGCCGAACTGGCGCAGCGTCGCCCAGCGCCGCCGTTGCGGCGGATGGGTCATCGCTGCGGGTACGGGCTCGGTCAGCACTGCGTCGAAACGCTCGTGCAACGCCCTATTGATGCGCGTATAGAAATTGACGCGCGCCGCGTCCTCGGGGTGTTCGGCGAGCCACGCATCGATCGCCTCGCGCCGCGCGGCGTCGAGCTGCCCGTCGGCATAGGCATGCAGCTCGTCGTCGCCGATCGGCTTGGGAGTCTGGGTCATTTGACCCTCCGCAGCGACGGGCCGCTGGCGCCGGTCAGACCTTCGCGCAGGCGCTCACGGCCGCGATGCAGCCGGCTCATCACCGTGCCGATCGGAATGGCGAGGACCGTCGCCGCCTCCTGGTAGCTCATCTCTTCAAGGCCCACGAGCAGCACGACCTGCCGCTGTTCCTCGGGCAGGCGCGCGAGCGCGTCTTCGATCGCGACGACTTCCAGCCGGTCTTCTTGCGTCGGGCGCACGGGCAGGGCGGGGCCGTTGTCGTCGATGGTCGTCTGGCGCGGCCGGCGTGCCGCGCTGCGCATCGCGTTGGCGTGCAGGTTATGCATGATCGTGAACATCCACGTGCGTAAATTCGTCCCGTCGCGCCATAGGTGAAAGCGGCTCCACGCCCGTTCCAGACAATCCTGCACCAAATCTTCGGCGGCCGCGCGCTCCCCCAGCAGCGCGCGTGCATACCGGCGCAGATGCGGGATCTGTCCGACGATCGGGTGCTCTGGCGGAACGGGGCCCATTCTCAGAGATAATAACACCCGGCGGGCGGCGCTATTCCAGCCCCCTTGTGCGGTTGCTCAGTGCAGCGAGCGCCCAAAATCCGAGCGGTGGACGGGCGTGCGCTCCTCGCGCCATTTGGCGACGAGTTGCTTGGCCGAGAGCCGGCTGAGGCCATCGAAAAAGTTAAGAACCGTCGGCAGCTCCTGCGGGTCGACCGATTTGTCGCCGGGGCGTGCCTGGCGTGCCAGCAGGAACAACGAAGCGAAATTCGGTTTATCGACACCCGCTGCCCGGCAAACGATGGCCAGCGGCTTGCCGCCCGGTTCGTAGATCGCGCGGCGCGCCAGCCGCAGGCTGAGCCCCGTGAACTTGGCGAACAACCCCTCGAACAGCGCCACTTCGCCGGCGCGCAACACACGCAGCAGCAGCCGCGGATCGTCGAGGGCGGCACCCTGGAAGATCTGCATGATCTTGTCGGCGACATCGGCCAGCGCGTTATGCCGGCTCTGGTCGTGACGGATTTCCGTGATCGTGTCGCCCATCGCGCGGTCGACGATGTCGGCATCGACATCGTAGTGATAGAGGATGTGGCGGCGCAGGGCCGCCGACACCCAGGAATACATCTTGCTGGCCAATCGCGAATCCAGCTCCTCGCGCGACAGCAGCGGTCGGCGGATGCGCTCGATGGTGCGCGAGCGCTCGACCATGGCCTCGAGCACGCTGCGATCGAAGCGCGCCGTCGCATTGTCGAGCACGGACTGCATGACGCTCTCGTTGCCCGTGGCAACCAGGGCGGCGCTCACGCGTTCGCTCAAGCCCCGGCGCAGCGCGATGGCGAGCTGGTGCTGCAGTGTGCGCTGCTTGATGACTTCCAGAAGATCGGGGTCGGTCAGGACGACACTGTCTGACAATACCGGCTGGGCGACGTCGATCTCGTCATTGGCGAGCGCCACGATCAGCTCATGCGGTGCCGTCGGCTCGCGCGACAGGCGCTCGGCAAGGGCGCGGCGGATTGCCGTCTCTGTTTCCCGGATCAGGGCGCGCAGGATATCGACCGCGATCTCGCGCTCGCGCGACGACAGCTCGCCATCGTCGCGGAACATGAAATCGCTGACGGCGCCCACAAGCTGCTGGCGGGCAGCCGGCGTCGGGTCGTGCGCCAGAGTTAACAGTGCGTCTATGTCGGCGGAGGCCAATTTCCGCATTCCCCTCAACCCCCGGAGAAACCTGAACTACTATTGATTGCCATTGCTTAGCCAATGGTTAAGTTGATCGACGAAGGGCAAGCCGGGGGTGTGACATGTCCGCACGGGTTCGCGTTGGTTTCCTCGCGTTTCTAGCCGTTTTGGCTGGGCCAGCCGCCGTTTTGGCGCAAACCGACCAGACTCCGGGTACGAAGATTATCATTCGCCCGGCCGATCTGCCCCCGCCATACCAGACCCGCAGCGCCAGCAACGGACCCCGCAGGGTGGCTCGTCCGCCCGGCGCGGGTTTGCGGGTGCCGGCCGGTTTTGTCGCCAGTCTCTATGCCGAACGTCTAGATACCCCGCGCTGGCTGGAGGCCGCCCCCAACGGCGACATTTTCGTGGCCGAGAGCAGTTCCGGCCGGATCCGGCTATTACGGGACGCGGACAAAAATGGCCAAGCGGAGTCCGCTTCGGTCTTCGCCGAAGGCTTCAACCGTCCCCATGGCATGGCGCTTCGGCCGGGCTACCTCTATGTCGCCGACACCCGCCGGGTCTGGCGGGTCGCCTATCAACCGGGGGATACCAAGGCCCGCCAGGAGCCGGAGCCGGTGACGGCGGAGGGGGTGTTCGGCGGCGCTTGGGGCCACTCGACCCGCATTATCGTGTTCAGCCCCGACGGCGCCTCGTTTTATGCCTCGGTCGGCAGTGCCGGAAACGTGGCCGAAGAAGAGCCGCCGCGTGCCACGATCCTCAAATTCAACGCCGACGGCAGCGGTCAACGCCTCTTTGCCACCGGCCTGCGCAACCCCGTCGGCATCGCCATTCGTCCCGGTAGCAATGAATTATGGACGGTGGTGAACGAGCGTGACGGCCTGGGCGACGGGCTCGTCCCCGATTATCTCACCCGCGTGCAGGACGGCGCCTTCTACGGCTGGCCCTACGCCTATATCGGCTCCAACCCGCAGCCCGGCTATGCCGAGCGCCGGCCGGATCTGGTGGCGAAGACCGTCGTGCCGGACCTCCTGTTCGAATCCCATTCAGCACCGCTCGGCCTTGCGTTTTATACCGGCACCGCGTTTCCGGCGGAGTATCGCGGCGATGCGTTCGTCGCCCTGCACGGCTCCTGGAATGCCTTCAAGCCAACCGGCTACATGGTCGTGCGCGTTCCCTTTCGCGACGGCAAGCCGGCCGGGCACTACGAGATTTTCGCCAGTGGCTTCTGGGCTTCGGGCGACAACCGCGCCGAGGTCTGGGGCCGCCCGGCCGGGTTAACCATAGCGGCGGACGGCGCGCTGATGATCGCCGACGATGCCGGCGACACGATCTGGCGCGTGACCTGGCGCGGACGTTAATCGCCGGTTAACGGACGCCGAACGATACTGCGCCTCGCAATGCAAGTCCCGCCCAGCACATCGCTGCTGCACGCTCTCTCCCGCACGGCTGAGTTGTCTGCACCAGCCGCGACCTCGCGCGCCGAAGCCGCGCGCGCGGCGGCCAAGGCGGCGTTCCAGAATGTGAAGAATCCGGCGGTCTCGACTCAAATTGCGCAGGCAGCGCCGCAACAAACGGCCGTCGCGCCGACGGCCCAAGCCCCGACATCGCAGCCCGGCCGCATCCTGCCGCGCGGCAGCGTCGTCAACATCGTCGTCTGATCCGGCCTCAGTCCGAGCGGGACGAGTTGCCGTATTCCGCGTCCATCATCGGCGCATCCGGCCGCTCGCGCTCTAACGACTCGCGATATTTCACGCAGCCGCGCAGAAATTTCGGCCAGGGCGGAACGGCAATCGCCGGGTCGATGCGCTCCGGCAGCAAGCCCCAGAGCTGCGGGTGATGCCAGCACAGATCGTGGCCGCTGCTGTCGCGATGGGCCCGGATGCCATCTCGAAGCCGCATGACCTCCGTGATGAGCGCCTCGCGGGTCATTCCGGCAAGATCGTCGTCCATGTTTGTCGCTCCTGGTTGCGCGGATCCGTGTGGTCTTGCCCATCCGTTGGCATGGCCGCACAATGTCCGCCATGTCGCGCAAGTCGGCCGGCCCGACAATCCGCACCATTCCCGACGGTGACAACCGGCACCGGCTGGTGTGTCCCGATTGCGGGTTCATCCAGTATGAAAATCCAAAGATTGTCGTCGGTTCCGTGGCGCGCTGGGACAACAAGGTGCTGCTGTGCCGCCGCGCCATTCCGCCGCGTGTCGGATTCTGGACGTTGCCGGCCGGCTATCTCGAACTCAATGAGAGTGCGACCGACGGCGCGGTGCGCGAGGCGTGGGAGGAAGCGCGCGCCCGTATCGCGATCGACGCCCTTCTCGCGGTCTACAACATTCCGCGCATCAGCCAGGTGCAGCTTATTTTTCGCGCCGATCTGACCTCGCAAGACGTCGAGGCGGGTCCGGAAAGCCAGGAGGTCGGCTTGTTTGCGTGGGACGAGATCCCCTGGACTGAGATCGCTTTTCCCTCCGTCCATTGGGCGCTGGGCCATTGGCGCGAAGTCGGCGACGCGCGCGAATTCGCCGCGCGCACCAACACCCCCGAACAGACCGGCGATTATCTCTGATTGAGGTGCCTCTGCCGCGTCCTTCGAGACGGCCCGCTTCGCGGGCCTCCTCAGGACGAGGTCAATATTGCTGAATTAAGAATGACCTCATGCTGAGGAGCGCGCCCGCAGGGCGCGCGTCTCGAAGCATGGGCCTCGGGCACGGACGCCTAACGCCCGATCGGCAGGTTCATCAGCAGCAATCCACTGACGACCAGCACCGCCGCCAGGATGCGGCGCAGCCCGAAGGATTTGCGCAGCAGCAGCGTGCCCATCAGCGCCGCGAAGATCACCGAGGTCTCGCGCAGCGCCGCCACATGCGCCATCGCCCCCAGGCTCAGCGCCCAGATGGCGATGCCATAGCCCAGCGTCGCGATAATGCCGCCGCCGACATTGCGCTTCCAATGCTGGGCGAGATAGGGGCCGAGCAGCGCCCCGCGCTTCCACAGCGCAAACGCGATCACCCAGGGCCCTTCGAACAGGTTCAGCCAGACGATGTAGCCGAGCGCGTCGCCAGAGCGGCGCGCGCCGAGCCCATCCGAAAAGGTGTAGCCGGCGATGGTGACGCCGGTGATGAGCGCATAGATGGTCGGCCGCCAATCCGCCCCGCGCGGCACGCCATTGGCCAGTGCCACGGTCAGGATGCCCATCGACACCAAGGTGACGCCGCCGGCCTCGATCGCGCTCAACTGCTCGCCGGCGATGGCGCTGGAGAAAATCGCGACCAGAACCGGCCCCAGCCCGCGGGCGATCGGATAGACATGGCTGAGATCGCCGTGCGCATAGGCCGACAGCAGGAAGAAGAAATAGAAATTGTGGATGATGATGGAGGACAGCAGCCACGGCCACGCATCGGGATGCGGAAACTTCACGAACGGCACGAAGAACACGCAGATCGCCGCCCCCGTCAGCATGACGATGCCCATCGAGGCCAGGCGGTCGCGGTCGGATTTGACCACGGCGTTCCAGCTCGCGTGCATGATCGCGGCCAACAGCACCAGGCCAATGACGATCGGATCGACGCGCATAAGGGGCAGACCCGCGCTCAGTCGCGCGGCATCGCGTCTTCGGGAATGATCGCGCCGCGATGGCCGATGACGGCGGCGGACAGGCGATGGCCGCGCTGCGCCGCCTCGACCGACGGAAGGCCGGCAATGCGCGCGGCGATGTAGCCGGCGTTGAAGGCATCGCCGGCGGCGGTCGTATCGACCACTTTGGGCACTTCGCGCGCCGCGACCGCGCTGGCGTTGCCGGTGGTCGAGACCAGCACCGGCGCCTCGCCGTTCTTCACCACCACCTCGTCGACGCCCAGCGTGTGCAGCCGCAAGGCCGTGGAGGTGGGATCGGAGTTGCCGAACAGTGTCTGCTCGTCGCCGAAGGTCGGCAGCGCCAGATGGGTCCGCCGCAGGATCGCCTCGAAGGCGCGCCGCGCGACATCGCGGTCCGGCCAGCCGCGCGGCCGGAAATTGCTGTCGAAGGCGATCTTGGCCCCATAGCTGCGCGCCCCATCTAGGATTGCGAGCAGGCGCTGGCGCGCTTTTTCCTCCAGGATCGATAGCGTGATGCCGGAGAGATAGATCCAGTTGTAATGCGGCAGCGCCGCGGCCAGCCGGTCGCCGGCCTCGCCATCCAGCATCGAGCGCGCCGCGGCCTCGCGCCGCCAGTAATAGAAGCTGCGCTCGCCGCGCGCATCGGTGCGGATCGCATAGAGGCCCGGCAGCCGCCCCGGCAGCGTTGCGATCAGGTCGAGTCCCACGCCTTCGCGCCGGATCGTCGCGCGCATCGCCTCGCTATAGGGGTCGTCGCCCAGCGCCGTCGCGTAATCGACCTTGACGCCGCTCTTACGCCCCAGCCGCGACAGATAGGCCGATGTGTTGAACGTATCGCCACCGAAGGCGAGTTCGATGTGCGTGTCGTCGAGATGGCGGAGTTCGATCATGCATTCGCCGATGGCGGCGAAGCGGACAAGCCCTGGTGCTGACACACTGTCCTCGTGAGATCGGCGCCGGATCGAAGAAGGGATCGGGCGGCGGGGTCGGAACTTCGGGACTGAACAATCCCGGCCGCTCACTTTAGGTGCCGGTCGCGAAAAGATCACCCCAAACAAAAATGCGCTGGACGATCTTCCGACCGTCCAGCGCATTCATGAGGGTTTAGCTCGCGCTGGGAACGAGTTCCCAGCGGCAAGAGCATCAAACCTTCTTCTTGCCCTTTTTCTTGGCTTTCTTCTTCGCTGCCATGTGTGACTCCTATTTCCGAAGGTTGCAGACCGACGAGAGCATCACAGGACGAGGGCGCGTGAGCGCTGGAAATTCGTCCCAAATGGTGATGACGCCCTCCCTAAAATTGGTCCGAACGCGACTAGAAGATCAATATAAACAACCTCTTGTCAAGCAAATTCAATATGCAGGGGGTCTCGCTCACTTATCCACAACGTGTTGTGGCCACCAACAACGCGTGGTGTGAATCATTTTCTGACCCACATTTCGTGGCGAGGACACAAATCCGGAGTGTTAAGAAACCCGCATAGAATCGATGGTTTTTGCGTGTCGCGGTAACGCGACTGTCACGCGTCAATCGAGCGCGAGAAGCGAGCGCGCGAACTCATCCGCGGAGAACGATGAGAGGTCGTCGATCCCCTCGCCGACACCGATCGCGACGACCGGCAATCCGAATTTTTTTGCGATCGCGACCAGAATCCCGCCGCGAGCACTGCCGTCGAGCTTCGTCACGATGAGTCCATTGACCGCAATGAGCGACTTGAAGGTCTCGACCTGAGCCAATGCATTCTGTCCGGTGGTCGCATCGAGCACCAAGAGCACGTCATGCGGCGCGCTCTCGTCGATCTTGCGAAGGACTCGCACGATTTTCTGCAACTCCGCCATCAGGTCGGCCTTGTTGTGCAGCCGTCCGGCGGTATCGATCAGCAGAACGTCGGCGCCGCTCGCGCGCGCCTCGGTCAGCGCATCGAAGGCGAGTCCCGCCGGATCCGCACCTTCCGCGCCGGTGATGACGCGGGTCCCGGTGCGCTCGCCCCAGATCTTGAGCTGGCTCACCGCCGCGGCGCGGAACGTATCGCCGGCCGCTAGCACGACTTTTTTGCCCTGGTCGCGCAGATGGCGCGTCAGCTTGCCGATCGTCGTTGTCTTGCCGCTGCCGTTGACGCCGACCACCAGCACCACATGCGGCTTGCGCGCGGGATCGGGCGTGAACGGTTTTGCAACAGGGGCGAGGATTTTCGCAATTTCCGCGGCCAGCGCTTCGCGCACCGCCATGCCGTCCTTGCCATCCTCGAAACGCTGCGCACGCAGGCTATCCGCAAGCTGATGCGCGACGACGGGGCCGAGATCGGCGGCGATCAGTGCCTCTTCGAGCTCGTCGAGAGTCGCCGCATCGATCTTGCCGCGCCCGAAAATGCGCCCGACGCTGTCGGCAAGGCCTTTGGACGATCGGCTCAGCCCTGTTTTGAGCTTGGCGAACCAGCTCATGCGGCAAGACGTCCCATCAACCGGTCGGCACCCGCCGCAACGATGGTCGCGCGCACCAGCGATCCCGGTGCGGCAGCCTGATCGAGCTCGACTTCGCGCAAAATCGGCTCCATGGCCGCTGCGGCCGCTGCGTTCGACCAGCACCTCGGCGGTTTCGCCGATTTGCGCATTCAGGAACCTGGCCTGTGCCGCCTGCGCTGCCGCGCGCAGCGCCTTGGCTCGCGCTTGGATGATGCGTCCGTTGACCTGCGGCATGCGCGCGGCCGGCGTGCCGGGTCGCGGCGAATAGGGAAAGACATGCACGAAGGCGAGGGACGCGCACTCGATCAGGGACATCGTGTTCGCAAATGCGAAATCGCTTTCGGTCGGGAAGCCGGCGATCAGGTCGGCACCCAGCGCCAAGCCGGGCCGCGCCGCGCGCAGCCGCGCGATCACATCCAGCGCCTGGGCACGGCTGTGCCGGCGCTTCATGCGCTTGAGGATCAGATCGTCGCCCGATTGCAGGCTGAGATGGATATGCGGCATCAGCCGCGCCTCGCGCCCGATCACGGCAATCAGCGCATCGTCGATTTCGGCGGGGTCGAGAGAGGAAAGGCGCAGCCGCTCGAGTGTCGGCACCGCGGCCAGCAGGCGGCGCACCATCTGCGCGAGACTCGGCTGCCCGGGCAGGTCGCGCCCATAGGCGGTGAGGTCGACACCCGTCAGCACCACCTCGCGCGCCCCTTGATCGACCAGGGCCGCGACATGCCGTGCGATCTCCCCCATCGCGACCGACCGGCTGGGGCCGCGCCCGAACGGGATGATGCAAAACGTGCAGCGATGATCGCAGCCCTGCTGCACTTCGACGAAGGCGCGCGTGTGCTGCGTGAAGCCGGTCGCCAGATGCGCGGATGTTTCCTTGAGCCGGGCAATCTCCGCGACCGCGATGCGCGGTGCATCCGTCGCGCGCCAGCTCGCGGAATCCAGCTTCTCGGCATTGCCGAGGACGCGCGTGACCTCCGGCATGGCGGCGAATCGCGCCGGATCGATCTGTGCCGCACAACCGGTTACCACGATCGACGCATCCGGCCGCTCGCGCCGCAGCCGCCGGATCGCCTGGCGCGCCTGGCGCTCGGCCTCCGACGTCACCGCACAGGTGTTGACGATGATTGTATTGGTGAGATTCGCGTCGCGCGCCAGCATCGCCATCGTTTCCGATTTCGGCGATGTTCAGGCGGCAGCCGAAGCTGACGACATCCACATCCGATGCTGTGCTCATATCCCGGCCAGCGTGCCCGTAAAGCTGATCGCGACCGGCCCGGTCATCATCACGTGACCGTCCCTGGCCCATTCGATCTCCAGCTCGCCGCCGTCAAGCACAACGTTGGCCTTCCGTCCGGTGAGACCGCGCCTAGACGCGGCGACCAGGGCCGCGCACGCGCCCGAGCCGCACGCCATGGTGATGCCGGCACCGCGCTCCCACACCCGGAAGCGCAGCTTCTCGGGCGAAATCACCTGCACGATGCCGATATTGGCGCGCTCCGGGAACATTGCGTGGCGCTCCAGCACCGGCCCGAGGCTGGCGAGATCGATCTTCTCCGCATCCGCGACGAAGAACGTCGCGTGCGGATTGCCCATGTTCGTGCCGACCGGATCGCTCAACGGACCCAGCGTCAGCGGAATATGCAGCGTGTCGCACGCGTCCTTCAGCGGGACCTCGCGCCAATCGAGCTTCGCCGGTCCCATGTCGACCGTCACGCGATTGCCACTGGCCCGTTCTGCATCCAAGAGTCCGGCGATGGTCTCGATCACCAGATGGTCGCGCCCGCCCTCGCGCATCAGCAGGTCGGCGACGCAGCGCGTACCGTTGCCGCACGCCCCGGCCTCGCTGGCATCGGGGTTGAGGATGCGCATGAACACATCGGCGAGCTTCGGATTCTTCGGTTTCTCGAGGATCAGGAGCTGGTCGCAGCCCACGCCCAGCCGCCGGTCGGCGATCAGCCGCGCCTGGGTCTCGCTCAGCTTGAGCGGCCGCTCGCGCGCGTCGATGACGACGAAATCGTTGCCCAGCCCATGCATCTTCAGGAACGGCCGGGCGGGGAGAGGAGAGGTATCGGGCATGGCGGGGCTTTATATGGCCCGTCGCGGCGTTTGAGTCCACAGCGCCGGCCCGGTCCGGGCCGGCGGAGCGTTTAACCCGATTTTAAGTTGCGGCGGGCGACCATAATTACAACGTTTGGTTTCATTTTTACACAATTTGCGGGGGTCTCCCATGGGTAATCAATTCACCGCCCGGATGGGCGCCGAGCGCGCGGATACCGGCACGGTTTCGGGCGCCGAGCTGCGCCAGATGCATTTCGAGGCCAATAAGAAGTCGATGGTCGTCGCCTATCTTCTCTGGTTCTTCTTCGGCGGCTTCGGCGGGCATCGCTTTTACGCGGGCCGCACCCAGTCGGCCGCGATTTAGCTTGGTTCGCTCGTCCTGATCTATGTTCTCGCCCTGACAGTCAGCCCGGCCTTCTTCATGCTCGGCATCGCCACGGGCATCTGGATGCTGGTGGACGCCTTCCTGATCCCCGGCATGATCCGCGAGCACAACAACGACTTGATCGGCGCCTACGCCTAAGCGCAGGAACGCAATCCCCGGCGTCAGTCCGCGCATGCGCGCGGGCTGACGCCGCGTGGAACAGCGCCGACCTTTTTGTCGTTTCTTGACAATGAGGCGCGCGCATCACCGTTCCGGTGACCGTCGGCGGCCAATGGCGATGGCCGTTGGCGCGCTGGCCCTGCTTGGCGCGGTCGCCATCACCGGCTGCAAGGAAGAAGCGACCTTGCCGGAAGCGGCAGGCATCGGCCCGGCACCTGTTCTGCCGACGCCGCAGAAATCATTATTTCCCACGGTCAACATCGCGCCGGCCAAGGGCTGGTCCGATGGCGAAGCGCCGTCGCCGGGGGCGGGTTTACGCGTGGTTGCTTTTGCCGACGGTCTCGATCATCCGCGCTGGATCTATGTCCTGCCCAACGGCGACGTGCTGGTCGCCGAAACCAACGCGCCGGCCAGGTCGGAGGTCGACACGGGGATCAGGGGCGCGGTGATGAAGCAGGTCATGAAGAATGCGGGCGCCGGTGCTCCAAGCGCCAACCGCATTACCTTGTTGCGCGACGTCGACGGCGATGGTGTCGCCGATAGCCGCTCGGCCTTTCTGACGGGCCTGAACTCGCCCTTTGGCATGACGCTTGTCGGCAACGATCTCTACGTCGCCAACACCGATGCTCTGATGCGCTTCCCCTATCAGGAGGGAGAAACGAGCATCACCGCGCCCGGCACGAAGGTCGTCGATTTACCGGGCGGCCCCCGCAATCATCATTGGACCAAGAATGTCATCGCCGATCGCGAGGGGAAGTATCTCTATGTGACGGTCGGCTCGAACAGCAATGTCGGCGAGAACGGCATGGAAGCGGAAGCCGGACGTGCCGCCATCTGGAAGGTCGACCGCCAGGCCGGCACGCAAAGGCTCTTCGCCTACGGCCTGCGCAATCCCAACGGCCTGGATTGGGAGCCGGCGACAGGGCAATTGTGGACCGCCGTCAATGAGCGCGATGAGCTCGGCAGCGACCTCGTGCCCGACTACATGACATCGGTCCAGGACGGCGGTTTCTATGGTTGGCCCTATAGCTATTACGGCCGGCACCTGGACATGCGCGTGACGCCGCAACGCCTCGATCTGGTTGCCAAGGCGATCGTGCCCGATTACGCGCTGGGGTCTCACACGGCCCCGCTGGGGCTGGCCTTTTCCCGTGCCGGCGTCTTGCCGGCGCGCTTTGCCAATGGCGTCTTTATCGGCCAGCACGGTTCGTGGAACCGCCGGCCGCATAGCGGCTACAAGGTCATCTTCGTACCCTTCCAAGAGGGCAAACCGGCGGGCGACCCCGTGGACGTGCTGACCGGATTTCTCGACAAGGACGGCAACGCCCGCGGCCGCCCGGTCGGCGTGGCCCTGGATCGGCGCGGCGCCTTGCTGGTGGCCGACGATGTCGGCAACCGAATCTGGACGGTGACCGCCGATCAGCGTTCCAGCGCCGCCGCGCAGCCCTGATCCCCATAAAAGCCCGGATTCCTTGACTCTGCCGGCCCTTAGGGGCTAGTTTCCGCCCCGTTCAAGGGACATTTCACGCCCCTTGGGCCCCTCTAAGTGATTGATTTCACGGGGGGTCTCCCTCAGCCCGCGAGTGTCGCGCGCTGGGGCGTTCGGCTTTGCGCGCGCAGGGATAGGGTTCTAGGGCGAATGTTCGAGAGCTTAAGCACCAAACTCGGCGAGGTCTTCGACAAGCTGAGGCGGCGCGGCGCGCTGTCCGAGGCCGATGTCGACGCGGCCTTGCGCGAGGTGCGCGTGGCCTTGCTCGAAGCCGACGTCGCGCTGCCGGTCGTGAAGGATTTCGTCGCCGGCGTGCGCCTCAAGGCCATCGGCCAGGACGTGGTGAAGGGCATCAACCCCGCCCAGATGGTCGTGAAGATCGTCCACGATCACCTGGTCGACACGCTCGGCGCGTCCGCCTCTGAGATCAATCTACGCGCCGTCCCGCCGGTGCCGATCCTGATGGTCGGCCTGCAGGGCTCCGGCAAGACGACGACGACGGCCAAGCTGGCGCTGCGCCTGACCCAGCGCGACAAGAAGAAAGTTCTGATGGCGTCGCTGGACACGCGTCGTCCGGCCGCCCAGGAACAGCTCGCCGTGCTCGGCGAGCAGACGAAGGTGGCAACCCTGCCCATCGTCGCCGGCCAGGGCCCGGTCGATATCGCCAAGCGCGCGATCGAAGTTGGCAAGCGCGAAGGCTACGACGTCGTCCTGCTCGACACCGCCGGCCGTCTTGCAATCGATGAAGAACTCATGGCCGAGGCCGCCGCCGTGCGCGACGCGGTCCAGCCGGCCGAGACTCTGCTTGTCGCCGACGCGATGACCGGCCAGGACGCCGTCAACATCGCGCGCGCCTTCAACGAGAAAGTCGGCTGCACCGGCATCGTGCTGACCCGCGTCGACGGTGATTCGCGCGGTGGTGCGGCGCTCTCGATGCGCGCCGTCACCGGCCGCCCGATCAAGCTGATCGGCCTCGGCGAAAAACTCGACGCGATCGACACGTTTCATCCCGACCGCATCGCCGGCCGCATCCTCGGCATGGGCGACGTTGTCTCCCTCGTCGAGAAAGCCGTCGAGACGGTCGAGAAGGACGAGGCCGAAAAGCTCGCCCGCAAGGTCCAGAAGGGCGAGTTCGATTTCAACGACATGGCTTCGCAGCTCAAGCAGCTGCGCAAGATGGGCGGGTTGTCCGGCGTCATGGGCATGCTGCCCGGTGTCGGCAAGATCAAGCAGCAGCTCGCCAACGCCAAGGTCGACGACAAGGTCGTGAAGCGCCAGGAAGCGATCATTTCCTCGATGACCAAGGCCGAGCGGCGCAACGTCAAGCTGCTCAACGGCAGCCGCCGCCGCCGCATCGCCACCGGGTCGGGCACCTCCGTCGAGGACGTGAACCGCCTCGTGAAGCAGTTCATGGAGATGAGCCGGATGGTGAAGCAGGTCAGCAAGCTCGGCCAGAAGGGCATGATGCGCTCCGGCGGGCTCAATTCCTTGTTCCGCAGATAGCACGTTCGAAATTTTTCAATTCACCAGCAACAGAGAGGATCAACCAAAGACATGGCCATCAAGATTTGCATGTCCCGCGCGGGCGCGAAGAAGCGCCCCTTCTACAAGATCGTGGTTGCCGACAGCCGCAGCCCGCGTGACGGCCGCTTCATCGAGAAGATCGGCACGTTCAACCCGATGGTGACCAAGGACCATCCGGAGCGTCTGATCCTGAATCAGGAGCGACTGAAGCATTGGCTCTCGGTCGGCGCCAAGCCGTCGGACCGCATTGCCAAGTTCCTGTTCGAGATCAAGCTGGGGCCCAAGCCGGTCATCCGCGAGACGCCGCAGAAGAGTGCTCCCAAGGCGAAGGCGCAGGAGCGCATGAAGGCGGCGGCGGAAGCCGCGGCGAAGGCGACCGAGGGTGGGGCGGAGGCGGCGACGGCCTAAGGCGGAGCGATGGCGCAGCCTTCGGAGCCGAATTCGCGGCGTGTTCTGGTCGGGGCCATCGCCGGCGCCCATGGGGTGCGCGGGGAGGTGACGATCAAGAGCTTCACCGCCGACCCGCGCAAGATCGCGGCCTACGGGCCGCTCTGCGATGAGGAAGGCGGGCGCGAGTTCAAGCTCCAGCTTCGCGGCGAGGTCCGCGGTTTGGTGATTGCCCGGATCGACGGGGTGACCGACCGCAACGCCGCCGAGGCCTTGAAGGGTCTGCGTCTCTACGCCCCGCGCGCCAAGTTCCCGCGCGCCAAGCGCGACGAATTCTACCTCGCCGATCTGGTGGGGTTGCGCGCGGAAGGGTCGGACGGGGCGGCGATGGGGCAGGTCAAGGCGCTGCACAATTTCGGCGCCGGGGACCTGCTGGAAGTGGAGAAGGCGGACGGCGCGACATTCTTCGTGCCGTTCAGCAAGGCGGCGGTGCCGGTGGTGGATATCGAGGGCGGACGCCTGGTCGTGGTGCCCCCGCCGGAGACCGAAGCGAAAGAAGACGAACCCGAGTGACGGTTTGACGAAAAGAGAGAGACCAACGTGACCCAGATGAAATCCGAAATTGCCGTGGACCGCCACGAGCCGCGCGACGAAAGCCGCGTACGCTTCGCGCGCGCGGTGTTGTTCTTCGCCAACTCGGCGCTGCAGTTCGACCTGCGTCGCCCGATCATGGTCCGGACGGCCAAGCCGTGACCTGGCAGGCGACCACGCTGACGATCTTCCCGGAGATGTTCCCCGGGCCGCTCGGCGTGTCGCTGGCCGGCAAGGCGCGCGCCGAAGGTGCGTGGGATCTGTCCGTGATCGACATTCGCGACTATGCCACCGACCGCCATCGCAGCGTCGATGACGCACCCTTCGGCGGCGGTGCCGGCATGGTGATGCGCCCCGACGTGATCGACGCGGCCCTTGAGGCCGCGCACAAGGCGCAGCCCGACGCGCCCGCGATCTACATGAGCCCGCGTGGGCGCCCGCTGGCCCAGGCGCGCGTGCGCGCGCTGGCCGCCGGCCCCGGCGTGATCGTGCTGTGCGGCCGCTTTGAGGGCGTGGACGAGCGCGTCATCGCCGCGCGTCAGCTCGAGGAGATCAGCCTCGGCGATTTCATCCTGTCCGGCGGCGAGCCCGCCGCCATCGCGCTGATCGATGCCTGTGTGCGCCTGCTGCCCGGCGTTCTTGGCGCCAAGGAATCGCTGACGGAGGAGAGCTTCGAGCAGGGCCTCCTCGAATACCCCCATTACACGCGCCCGCAATCCTGGCAGGGCCGCGCGGTGCCGGACATCCTGGTGTCCGGCCATCACGAGAATATTCGCGCCTGGCGTCTCGCCGAGGCCGAACGACTGACACGCGAGCGGCGCCCCGATCTTTGGTCGCGCTACACGGCCCGGGCCGCTGCGCGCTGAACCAACACCGAAACACGTTTTGTGGAAGGAGTACCTCACATGAGCATCATCGAAACCCTGGAGAAGGAACAGATCTCCAAACTCACGGCGGAGCGGGCCATCCCCGAATTCGCCCCCGGCGACACGCTGCGCGTGGCCGTTAAGGTCATCGAAGGCACGCGTGAGCGCGTGCAGGCCTTCGAGGGCGTCTGTATCGCCCGCTCGAATTCGGGCATGAACTCCTCCTTTACCGTGCGCAAGATCTCGTTCGGCGAAGGCGTCGAGCGCGTGTTTCCGCTCTACTCGCCGCGCCTGGCCGGCATCGAGGTCGTCCGCCGCGGCGACGTGCGCCGCGCCAAGCTCTATTATCTGCGCGGCCGCACCGGCAAGAAGGCGCGCATCCTCGAGAAGTCCGCGGGCGCCGCAACAGCGTCCGAGATGAGCGAGGCGGAGTTGCTGGACGCCGCCGCCACGCCGGCCGTCGAGACCAAGGCCGCTGAGACCAAGACCGCCAAGACAAAGGTCGCGGGCACCAAGGCCTAGCCGCCAAGGACAGGCGTACCAATATCTGATGGTGGGGGGACGGGAGCAGGACGATGAGCAAGGCACGGACGCTGTTCGACAAGATCTGGGACAATCATATCGTTCACACCCAGGATGACGGCACGTGCCTGCTTTATATCGACCGGCATCTTGTGCATGAGGTGACCAGCCCGCAGGCCTTCGAGGGCCTGCGCACCTCCGGCCGCAAGGTGCGCCGTCCGGAGGCGACCATCGCCGTCGCCGACCACAACGTGCCCACCACCGATCGCAGCTTGGGCATCGAGGACGAGGAAAGCCGCATTCAGGTCGAAACCCTGGAGGCCAACACGCGCGATTTCGGCGTGCCCTATTACGGCATGTCGGACATCCGCCAGGGCATTGTCCACATCATCGGGCCGGAACAGGGCTTTACGCTGCCCGGCACGACGATCGTCTGCGGCGACAGCCACACCGCGACGCATGGCGCGTTCGGGGCGCTGGCCTTCGGCATCGGCACCTCGGAAGTCGAGCACGTGCTCGCGACCCAGACGCTGATCCAGCAATCGGCCAAGAACATGCGCGTGACGGTCGATGGCAATCTGCCGCCGGGTGTGACCGCCAAGGACATCATCCTCGCCATCATCGGCAAGATCGGCACCGCCGGCGGTACGGGCCATGTCATCGAGTATGCCGGCTCCGCCATCCGCGCGCTGTCGATGGAAGGCCGCATGACGGTCTGCAATATGTCGATCGAGGCGGGTGCGCGCGCCGGCCTGGTCGCCCCCGACGAGACCACATTCAACTACCTGAAGGGTCGCCCGCATGCGCCCAAGGGTGCTGCATGGGAAGCGGCGGTTGCGTACTGGAAGACGCTGCCGTCGGACAAGGGTGCGGTCTACGACAAGGACGTGACGATCAACGCCGCCGACATCATCCCGCAAGTCACCTGGGGTACGTCGCCGCAGGACGTGCTGCCGATCACCGGCAAGGTGCCAAACCCGGCCGACATCGCCGACGAAGGCCAGCGCGCCTCGGTCGAGCGCTCGCTCACCTATATGGGCCTCAAGCCCGGCACGCCGCTGCAGGAGGTCATGGTCGACCGCGTCTTCATCGGTTCCTGCACCAACGCGCGCATTGAGGATCTGCGCGCCGCCGCTGGCATCGCCAAGGGCCGCAAGGTCGCCGGTACCGTCAAGGCAATGGTCGTGCCCGGCTCCGGCCTGGTGAAGGAACAGGCGGAGCAGGAAGGCCTCGACAAGATCTTCCTCGCCGCCGGCTTCGAATGGCGCGAGCCCGGCTGTTCGATGTGCCTCGCCATGAACGCCGACCGGCTCGAGCCGGGCGAGCGCTGCGCCTCGACATCCAACCGCAACTTCGAAGGCCGCCAGGGCCGCGGCGGGCGCACGCATCTGGTGAGCCCGGAGATGGCGGCCGCCGCCGCGATCACCGGCCACCTGACCGATGTGCGCAAGCTGAACTGAGCTGGCAGGCCCGCATCTTGTGGTCGCTCCGTCCGCCCCGCGCTATGCGCATTTCGGCATCCGCATCGTCGCCCTCGCGATCGATCTGGCGATTCTCGCGGTGCTGTTCGTCGTCCTGGTCTCCGGCGTGAATGCGTTTGCCGCACAGTGGAATGAGCAATGGCTCGATCCGCTCTGGTCGAAGCCGGAAATCGTCGACGTGCGGGTGGAACCGGTCGGCGCGCCGGAGACGGTCAAGCACGACGACGGCATCGAGCGCACCACCGCCTTCAGCCGCGAGACGCGCCTCTACGCCGATGGCAGCGTGCGTATTTTCGCCGTGATCGAAGGCCGCGCGCGCTTCGCGGACGGCACCGAAAATTCGGGCCGCGCCGAGAATATGATCGGCGAAAGTTCGCTATCCTATTGGCGCACGCGCGCGACCTACGCGGTCTTTGCCCTTCTGGCGATGCTCTATTCCGGCCTGTTCGAGGCCTCGCGCCACCAGGCCACACCGGGCAAGCGTCTGTTTCGGGTCGTCGTTGCCGATCTCAACGGCCGGCCTCTATCGCCGTTGCGTGCCCTGTGGCGGCAAATGACCAAGCTCGTCACCGTGGCGATGTCCGGCCTCGGCTACTTGCCGGCACTGTTCACCGTCCGCCAGCAGACGATCCACGACTTGCTGGCTGGCACCGTCGTCATTTACGCTCGGTCCGCGGCGCCTGCGCCCCGGCAGATTTGAGGAGGATCGTCGTCACCATGGACAAATTCACGACGCTGCGCGGGGTTGCCGCCCCGATGCCGATGATCAACATCGACACCGACAAGATCATCCCCAAGCTGCACCTGAAGACGATCAAGCGCACCGGTCTCGGCAAGGCGCTGTTCGAGGAGATGCGCTACACGCCCGACGGCAAGGAGCGCCCCGAGTTCGTCCTCAACAAGCCGGCCTATCGCAAGGCGCAGATCCTGGTGGCCGGCGAGAATTTCGGCTGCGGCTCGAGCCGCGAGCACGCCCCCTGGGCACTGCTCGATTTCGGTATTCGCTGCGTGATCGCCACCAGCTTCGCCGATATCTTCTACAATAACTGCTTCAAGAACGGCATCCTGCCGATCAAGGTGTCGCAGGAGATCCTCGACAAGCTGATGGACGACGCCAGCCGCGGCGCCAACGCCATCCTGCAGATCGACCTGGAAAAGCAGGAGATCACCGGCCCCGACGGCGGCACGGTCAAGTTCGACGTCGATCCTTTCCGCAAGCACTGCCTGTTGAACGGCCTCGACGATATCGGCCTCACCATGCAGAAGGACAAGTCGATCGACGCCTACGAGGCCAAGCGTCAGCGCGACCAGCCCTGGCTCGCGCCGACGACCTAATTCGTTTCTCATTTAAGAAACCCTCATCCTGAGCTTGTCGAAGGATGAGGGCAGCGCGCTCTTCGTCCTCATGCTTCGACAAGCTCAACATGAGGGCCGGTTCTGATCAGGGGATACGCCACCACATGCCCGCCAACAAGAAGCTCCTCTTCCTGCCCGGCGACGGGATCGGCCCCGAGGCCATGCGCCAGGTCCGTCGCGTCATCGACTGGTTCGACAAGCGCCGCGCCGTCGCCTTCGACATCAAGGAAGGCATTGTCGGCGCCGCCAGCCTGGAGAAATTCGGCACGCCGCTGACCGACAACGTGCTCGCCGACGCGATGGCGACCGATGCCGTGCTGTTCGGCGCCGTCGGCGACCCGAAATGGGATCACGTCGCCTTCGACAAGAAGCCCGAACGCGCCATCCTGGGCTTGCGCAAGGAGATGGGGCTGTTCGCCAATCTGCGCCCGGCCACAGTGTTCCCCGAGCTCGCCGATGCGTCCACGCTGAAGAAGGAGGTCATCTCCGGCCTCGACATCATGATCCTGCGCGAACTCACCGGCGGCATCTATTTCGGCGAGCCGCGCGGCATCTCGACCCTGCCCGACGGCACCAAGCGCGGCATTGACACCCAGGTCTACACGACGCCGGAGATCGAGCGTATCGCCCGCGTCGCCTTCGAGCTGGCGCGCAAGCGCACCAACAAGGTCTGCTCCGTCGAGAAGGCCAATGTCATGCACACTGGCGTGCTGTGGCGCGAGACGGTGACCAAGCTGCACGCGGCCGAGTTCAAGGACGTGCAGCTCACCCACATGTACGCCGACAATTGCGGCATGCAGCTCGTGCGCAACCCCAAGCAGTTCGATGTCATCGTCACCGACAATCTGTTCGGCGACATGCTCTCGGATCTGGCCTCGATGCTGACCGGCTCGCTCGGCATGCTGCCCTCGGCTTCGCTCGGCGCCCCCGACGCGACCGGCCGGCGCAAGGCGCTCTACGAGCCCATCCACGGCTCGGCGCCGGACATCGCCGGCAAGGACCTCGCCAACCCGCTGGCGAGCCTGCTCAGCTTCGCGATGCTGCTGCGCTACTCCTTCGATTTGGCCGACGACGCCGATCTGATCGAAAGTGCGGCCAAGGGCGTCCTCAAGAAGGGTATCCGCACCGCCGACATCATGCAGCCGGGCTCGACGAAGGTCTCCACCGTCGGCATGGGCGACGCGCTGCTGAAGGAGCTCGATACGCTGGCGGCGTAGTCAGGCGCGATCGAAAGTCCCTCTCCGCCCTTCAGGGCGGAGAGGGATTTAGGGTGAGGTGGGTGGCGCCGCAATGGGCTGGTGAAAGCTTGAGGGCGGAGGCACCACCTCACCCTCCCACCTCCGCTAAAGCTACGGTGGGCTTCGCCCGCCGAAGCTTTAGCGGAGGTGGCCCCTCCCTCTCCCCCGCTGCGCGGCGGAGAGGGAAAACTCTCTTCAATCAAACGTCACGAACTTGTCCGCCGCCGCGCGGTCGTAGCCCTTGCTCGCCAGCAGGAGCTGCTGCGAGTAGGCGTGCTGCAGCGTGCCGCGGCCAAGCGCCTCGGACTCGATCGTTTCGACGATCCGGCCTGCATTCATCACCGCGAGGCGCTCGCACATATGCGAGATCACCGCGAGATTGTGGCTCACCAGCACGAAGGTGAGCCCGCGCTCGCGCCGCAGCCGGTTCAGCAGGTTCAAGATCTCCGCCTGCACCGACACGTCGAGCGAGGAGGTCGGTTCGTCGAGCAGCAGGATCTTCGGTTCCAAAATCAGTGCTCGCGCAATCGCGATGCGCTGGCGCTGCCCGCCGGAGAGCTGATGCGGGAAGCGGTAGCGGAAACGCGCGCCCAGCCCGACTTCGTCCAGGGCCCGCAGGATGCGCCGCTCGCCATCGTCGAGGCCGTGGATCGCCACCGGCTCGGCCAGGATGCGGTCGACCGTCTGGCGCGGATGCAGCGAGCCGTACGGGTCCTGGAACACCATCTGTGCGAGCTTGTAGAAGCTGCGCGGCCGATGCGCCTTCAACGCCGTGCCGGCCACGCTCATGGCACCGGTCCAATACGGGTTGAGCCCGGCCAGCGCGCGCAGCACTGTCGACTTGCCCGAGCCCGACTCGCCGACCAGCCCGAACGATTCGCCGTCGCTGACCTGGAACGAGACTTCGCGCACGGCATGCGTCGCACTGGGCCCATGCCCGAACACGACGTTGAGCTTGTTGACGCGGATCATCCGCCGCCGTCCGGTAGGCGGTCGGTGATCCAGCCGGCCTCGCGCTTCAGCACCGGCAGATCGCTGTGCCCGCCGTCAATCTTCGGCAGGGCTGCGAGCAGGCCGCGCGTGTAGGCGTGCTTGGCCGACGCCAGCTCCGACGCGCGGCAGCTTTCCACGACGCGGCCGGCATACATCACCAGCACCCGGTCGCAGAACGAGGCGACGAGATTGAGATCGTGGCTGACGAAGATCAGCCCCATGCCGCGCTTGGTGACCAGGTCGTCGATGATCGCCAGCACCTGCATCTGCACCGTGACATCGAGCGCCGAGGTTGGCTCGTCGGCGATCATCAGATCGGGATCGGGCACCAGCATCATCGCGATCATCACGCGCTGGCCCATGCCGCCGGAGACCTCGTGCGGGTAAAGCTCGTAGACGCGCTCCGGATCGCGGATGCGCACCGCCGCCAGCATCTCCAGCGCGCGGCGCTTGGCCTCGCTCGGACTCGCGTCCTCGTGCGCCAGATACGCCTCGGCGATCTGTTTGCCCACGGTCATGACAGGATTGAGCGAGAATTTCGGGTCCTGCATCACCATGGAGATGCGCCGGCCGCGGATCTGGCGCAGCGTGCGCTCCGAGGCGTTGAGCAGGTCGACGCCATCGAACTCCAGCGTGCGCGCCGTGACCTTGCCCGGCGGTGGCACGAGACCCAGGATCGAGCGGCCGGTGATCGATTTGCCCGAGCCGGATTCGCCGACGATGCCCAATTTCTCGCGGCCGACGGTGAAGCTCACGCCGCGCACCGCCTCGGTGTCGCCATGCGGGCCGGGGAAGCGCACCCGCAGATCGTCGATGGTGAGAAGCGGTCCGCTCATCGCTGCTTGGGGTCGAGCGCGTCGCGCAAGCCGTCGCCCAGCAGATTGAAGCCGAAGCTGACGATGAAGATCGCGAGACCGGGGATGGTGGCGACCCACCACTGATCGAGGATGAATTTGCGCCCTGAGGAGATCATCGCGCCCCATTCCGGCGACGGCGGCTGCGCGCCCAGGCCCAGGAAGCCCAGTCCGGCGGCAGTGAGGATGATGCCCGCCATGTCGAGCGTCACGCGTACGATCACCGAGGAGAGGCACAGCGGCATCACGTAGCGCAGCACGATGCGCAAGCTGGACGCCCCTTGCAGGCGGGCCGCGTTGATGAAATCGCTCTTGCGGATGGTCAGCGTCTCGGCGCGCGCGATGCGCGCATAGGGCGGCCAGGCGGTGATGGCGATGGCGATGATCGCGTTCTCGATGCCCGGCCCGAGGGCCGCCACGAAGGCGAGAGCGAGGATCAGCCGCGGGAAGGCTAGGAACACGTCGGTCACGCGCATCAGCACCACGTCGAACCAGCCGCCCAGATAACCGGCGACCGTGCCCACAAGCAGCCCGACCGGCGCCACCAGGATAACGACGAGCCCGACGATGGTGAGTGTGATGCGCGCGCCATGCACGATGCGCGACCAAATATCGCGGCCCAGCTCGTCGGTGCCGAACCAATAGGCCGAGGAGGGCGGCCGCAGCCGCTCCGAGAGATTGGGGATGGTCGGCGAATGCGTGGCGAGCAGCGGCGCGAAGATTGCCATCAAGATCAAGGTGACGATGATGGCGAGCCCGACCATCGCCAGCTTGTTGGCGGTAAAGATCCGCGCCGTCTGATAGGCGCGGCCCGCCCGCGCCTGCAGGCGCGAATCAGCGTGCTCCGCGCGCAGCCAGGCGTGCCAGCGCTGGATCGCCGTTGCCATCAACGCGCCCTCGGATCGAGTGTACGGTAGAGCAGGTCGGACAGCAGGTTGATGCCCACGAACACCGCGCCCACCATGATCGTGCCGCCCAGCACCGCGTTCATGTCGGCGTTGAGCAGGGAGTTGGTGATGTACTGGCCCAGGCCCGGCCAGGCGAACACCGTTTCCGTCAGCACCGATCCTTCCAGAAGATTGGCGTAGGAAAGTGCAATCACCGTCACCAGGGGCACCCAGACATTGCCCAGCGCATGGCGCCACACCACGCGCGTTTCGCTCAGGCCCTTGACCCGCGCCGTCGTCACGTATTCCTGGCGCAGCTGCTCCAGCATGAAGCTGCGCGTCATGCGGCTGATATAGGCGAGCGAGAAATAGCCGAGCACGGAGGCCGGCAGGATGATGTGGCGGAAGGCGTTGACGAACACGTCCCATTCGCGCGCGATCAGGCTGTCGATCAGGATGACGCCGGTGACGGTATCGACCAGATCGTCATAGCCGACATCAAGGCGCCCGGGCCCCGCGACCCAGTCGAGCCGCGCGTAGAACAGCAGCAGCGCCACCAGCCCCAGCCAGAATACCGGCATCGAATAGCCGACCAGGCCGAACACGCGCACGAGATGATCGGGCCAGCGGTCGCGATTGACCGCCGCGATCACGCCCGCAGGCACGCCGGTGATCACACCGATGAACGTGGCAACAGTGGCAAGCTCCAGCGTCGCTGGGAAAAAACGCGCGATGTCGCTGAGCACAGGATTGGAGGTGAGGACGGAGCGCCCGAAATCGCCGTGCAGGACTTTCGAGACGTAGATGTAGAACTGCTCCCACAGCGGCAGGTGCAGCCCCAGCTCGATGCGCACGCGCTCATAGACGTCGGCCGGCGCGCGGTCGCCCACCACCGCCAGGACCGGATCGATCGGCACGACCCGGCCGATCAGGAAGGTCACCAGCAACAGGCCAAAGAACGTCAGCGTGACGCTCGCCAGCAGGCGCGCCGCGGCATACAGAAAATTGGCGGTGGACCCGGAGAAATCCGGGGCCCACCGCTTTTTGACGATTGTACCGGCCCGCATCGGGTCGGTCTTTACCGGTTAGTTCTTGGCGATCGCAGAGTAGAAGTTGTTGTCGAAGCTGGGCCCGATTACGAACCCGTCGACGCTCGCGCGCCGCGCCACCACTTCCGTCTCCTGGAACATGATGACGAAGGGCGAGGTCTTCGTGTGCTCGGCCTGCAGCTCGAGATAGGTCTTCTCGCGCTTCTTGGCGTCGCGCTCCAGCACGGCGTCGGCCGTCTTCTTGGTCATCTCCGGGATGTCCCAGGCATTGCGCCACGCCAGCGTCTTCGACTTCGCGTCGTCCTTATTGTCGACGTTCATGGCGAAGGTCTCGGCATTGGTGTGTGGGTCCTGATAATCCGGGCCCCACTGGCCGATATAGATGTCGTGCGTGCGGGCGCGGTACTTGGTCAGCGTCTGGCGCCCGTCGCCGGGGATCAGCTCCAGCTTGATCCCGGCCTGCGCCCAGTTGCCCTGCACGGCCTGCGCGACGTCCTGCGCGGGATAGGTTGTGCGCATATCCATCGTCACGCTGAAGCCGTTGGGGTAGCCCGCCTTGGCCAGCAGCGCCTTGGCTTTGGCCAGGTCGAACTTATAGGGACGTTCCTCCGTGGCACCCAGGAAGCCGATCGGCAGGAAGGCCTGATGCACGGTGTGCGTCGCCGAGACGATATTCTTCTGGATGCTGTCGTAGTCGGTGAGCCACTTCAGCGCCTCGCGCACTTCCGGCTTGGCCAGGATCGGGTTCTTCTGGTTGAGGCCCAGATAGAAGATCGACCCCTTGAGTTCCCGGTCCACCTTGACGGTGGCATTGCCGGCCAGCCCGTCGAGCTGGTCCTTGGTCAGGTTGCGCGCGTAATCGACATCGCCCTTTTCCAGCAGCAGGCGCTGGCTCGCCGCTTCCTTGATGTGGCGTACGACGACGCGCTTGTTCTTCGGCGCCCCGCCCCAGTAGGTCTCGTTGGCGTCGAGCGTGTAGCTTTCATTGGCGCGCCAGGCGCGCAGCTTGTAGGGGCCCGAGGCGGCGGAATTGGTCTTGAGCCAATCGTTGCCGAAATCGCCGGCCTTCTCGTTGGCGACGACGACCTTCATTTCCACGACTGAGCCGACCGTCGCGGTCAGGCAATAGTAGAAGAAGGTCGGCGCGACGGGCTTGTCGGTCTCGATCACCAGGGTCTGCGCGTCGGTCGCTTTGATCTTGTCCTTGGCGTTGTCCTTGGTGAAACCGAACTGGGTCAGGATGAAGCCCGGTGATTTGTTGAGGATGACCGCGCGCTGCAGCGAGTAGGCGGCATCCTGCGCCGTCACCGGCGCCCCGGAATGGAACTTGGCGTCGGGGCGCAGCTTGAAGGTATAGGTCTTGCCGTCATCCGCCACGCTCCAGGTCTGGGCGAGCTGGCCGCGGATTTCCGACACGTTCTTGACGTTGAAGGTCAGCAGCTTGTCGTAGACGTTGCCGAGCACCTCGCTGCCGGAGAATTCGAAGGACTTCGGCCGGGTCCATCGAGATGATGTCGTCGATGGCCTTGGCCATCACCACCGTATCGCGCGGCGTCTGCGCCGTGGCGACGCTCGCCAGCGGCAGGGTCAGGCAGAGCCCAAGCGCCGTCGCCGCCAGAAATCCTGTCATACGCATGTCAAACTCCCCGTTTTCGATGTGGCGGCTGATTCCGCCCGCCGCCGGCCCTTTCCGGGCCCGCCGGCTTCATGTCGTTGTTGTCATGCTGGAATCGCTGACCGGGGGAGTCAACACTTGGCGTTCGCCCGGACCCAAAAATGACGAGGGCGGACCCCTGAAAAGGGGCCCGCCCGTCACGCCATCCTGCAAAAGTGCGGGAGGTTCAGGCCGCGCTGGGGGCGACGTTGATCTTCTCGTAGCTCCACACCCAGGCCGGCGGCACGTTGAGGAAGGCGATGCCCTTGCGGCGCCCCTTGAGGCCCAGCTTGCTTTCCGGCAGCGGCGACACCAGGGAATAGGTGTATTGCAGCATGTTGCCGCCGGGCTTCAGCACCTCGAACCACGCCTTGGTCATGCGCTTCTGCACATCCATCGGCAGGGTGATCATCGGGATACCGGATACGACGGTCGCGACCTTGTTGTGCCAGCGCGACGGGATCAGATCGGCCAGCCGCGTCGCGTCGCCATGGATCACCTGCACCTGCGGAAACTGGCGGCGCAGGAAATTGCACATGTCGGTGTCGACTTCGATGACGAACAGCCGGTCCTTGGGGAAGCCCGCCTCGACCAAGGCCTTGGTGACGGAACCCGTTCCGGCGCCCAATTCGACCAGGGCCTCGTCGGGTCCCAGCTTGATCTGGCGCGCCACCAGCCGGGCGAGAGCGGGTGAGGACGGCAGCACCGCGCCGACTTTCAGCGGGTGCGCGAGCCAGCGGCGCAGGAACAAAAGGCCTTCGCCAGCTTGTGACGTTTCGGCTGCAGACGGAAACTTCATGTGGGGCTAACCCTCGGATATTTAGTCTGAATTATGTCGGTCGGGGGGTCAGGCAGATGGTGAAAAAACTATATACGTTAACGGTAGGGATTTGGACAGGGAAATTGCTGTTTGAAGCCCTTGAATTCGCTTGCCTAGCGGCGTAAGTCAGGGGGTTCCCGCGGCAAGTCCCGCGGGTTTTTTGCTGGTCAAAAGGAATGCGGTCATGGGCTACAAGGTTGCTGTGATTGGCGCCACCGGCAATGTCGGCCGCGAGATGCTGAAGACATTGGCTGAGCGCAATTTCCCCGTCGATGATGTGATTCCCCTGGCTTCCGAACGCTCGGCCGGCCAGATGGTTTCCTTCGGCGAGACGGAAGACCTCAAGGTCCAGGACCTGGCGAAATTCGACTTCAAGGGCGTCGACATCGCGCTGTCCTCGCCGGGCGCCAAGGTGTCGGCCCAGCACTCGCCGCGCGCCGCCAAGGCCGGCTGCGTAGTGATCGACAACACGTCCTATTTCCGCATGGATCCCGACGTGCCGCTGGTCGTGCCCGAAGTCAACCCCGGCGCCATCGCCGGCTACACCAAGAAGAACATCATCGCCAACCCGAACTGCTCGACCATCCAGATGGTGGTGGCCCTCAAGCCGCTGCACGATGTCGCGCGCATCAAGCGCGTCGTCGTCTCGACCTATCAGTCGGTCTCGGGTGCAGGCAAGGAGGGCATGGACGAGCTGTTCGAGCAGACGCGCAACGTGTATGTGAACCAGCAGCTCGAGCGCCAGAAATTCACCAAGCCGATCGCCTTCAACGTGATCCCGCATATCGACGTCTTCATGGACGACGGGTCCACGAAAGAAGAGTGGAAGATGAACGTCGAGACGCGCAAGATTCTCGACCCCAAGATCGCCGTGGTGGCGACTTGCGTGCGTGTGCCTGTGTTCATCGGCCATGCCGAGGCGGTGTTCGTCGAATTCGAGAAGCCGATCAGCGAGTCCGAGGCGCGCGCGGCCTGGCGCCGGTCGCCGGGCATCAGCCTGGTCGATCATCGCCGGGACGAGGGCTACGTGACGCCGTCGGAAGCCGCGGGCGAGGACAATGTCTTCATCAGCCGCGTGCGCAGCGATGCCACGGTCGACAACGGCCTGGTGTTCTGGTGCGTCGCCGACAATCTGCGCAAAGGGGCGGCCCTCAACGCAGTGCAGATCGCCGAAGTGCTGACCCAGCGCTTCATGCAGAAAGCCGCCTGATCGTCGCAGTCGATCGGGGTTCGTATCGAGCGGGCGGCCCTCAAAGGGCCGCCCGTTTTGTTTGGGGGGGCAGGGAGATGACCGTCACCTTCCGGCCGGCGACCGACGCCGACAAAGAGTTCGCGCGGCCCGTTTACCTCGCGACGACGAGACCCTATGTCGACCATCTGCCGGACTGGACCGATGACTATATCCATGCCCGCTTCGAGCGTCGCTTCATCGTCGCCGCCACGCGCATGGTCGAACGCGACGGCGCCACCGTCGGCTGGGTCCGCCTCACCGAAACGCCAGACAAGATCGTTCTGGAGCAGATCTACGTCGATCCCACCCGCCACAGCCAGGGCATCGGCGCCGCGGTGCTGACGCAGCTGGTGCGTGAATGGCACGGCAAGACCGTCACGCTGCGGACCCTGCGCCGCAACCCCGCGCGACTTCTCTACGAACGCTTCGGCTTCCGCGTCATCGACGAAAGCGATCCCAACTCCCTCGGCATGATGCGCTCAGCCGCGACCTTGCCGCCGCCGCACGCGGTGACACTGCGCGCCTATGATCCGACCTGGCCGGCACAGGCCGAAGCGGAAGCCAGGCGTCTCGAGGCCGCACTTGGCGACAACCTTCTGCGCGTCGAGCATTTTGGATCGACCGCCGTGCCCGGCCTCGAGGCCAAGCCCGTGCTCGACCTGATGCCGATCGTCGTGTCGCTCGCGACACTCGATGGCCAGCGCGCGGCACTCGAGGGATTGGGCTATCTCTGGCATGGCGAGTTCGAGCTGCCGGGACGGCGCTACTGCACGCTGACCGATGCCGACGGAATTCGGCGCGTGCATCTCCATTGCTATCAGGACCGCGCGCCACAGATCGCGCGTCATCTGATCTTCCGCGATTATCTTCGCGCCCGTCCGGATGCGGCACTGGTCTACGCAGATGAGAAGCGCCGCGTGGCGGCACTCCATCCCGCCGATTCACAGGCTTACAACATGGAGAAAGCCGCCTGGGTCACGCGCGAGGAGGCGAAGGCGCTCGCCTGGCACGCGGCGACTCACGCGTAGATCCGCCACGCCTCCCACAGCACCGCGATCGCAAACGCCAGGATCAGCACGCCGGCAACGCGATTGGCCCAGCGCAAGCCAGTTTCATTGAAGTGGCCATGAAAGACGCCGATCATCCCGGTCAGCAGCAGCCACCACACATTCGACCCCAGGAACACGCCCAGCAGCAGCATCCCGTCATACGCGTCGATCTTGTCGTCGGAGTTGATGCCGAAGGCGCCGAAAATGCCCAGGAACGACAGGATCGTGATCGGGTTGGTGAGCGTCAGCACGAAGGTCGAGGTGAAATCGCCCAGCAGCGAGGTGGGATCCGGCGCGCTCGATGGCTGCGGTGGTGCCGCGAACAATGTGCGAAATCCCAAGATGATCAGGATGATCGCGCCCACGAGCGCAATCCAGAACCGTCCGCTGAACAACACGCCTTCGAGCGCCGCGAGGCCCAGCACGGCAACCGCGCCGAACAGCGTGTCGGCCCCGGCCGCCCCGAGGCCGGACACGATGCCGGCCAGCCGCCCATGGACGATGGTCCGTCGCACGCACAGCACGTTGATCGGCCCGACCGGGACGGCGATCAGGAAGCCTATGATCATGCCTTTGAGGAACAGCGTGCTCAGCATGCGGTGTGCGGGAATCCTTTGAGGCTTGCGGGTGGGGAGGGGTGTCTTAGCGTGCTCGCGTCGAGCTGACAAATGCACATCGTCAGGACAGCGCCTCAGCGGCAAAACGACGCGTCGGTGCCGTCAGCTCCGCCTGCGCCTCGATCAAGGCCAACTCGATGGCGCCGGAGGCAGCCGTGCGCGTGAGGATCGCGTGAACCGCTGAGACGGCCGCCGACAACGCCGCCGCCGGGTCGCGGCTCTTCAGGTAGAAGCCGGTGAATGCAGCCGCCAGGCTGTCGCCCATGCCGAATCCGGGATGGTCGATGGCCGGGGTCACGACGCGCCACGCTTGCTGCGCGTTGACGGCGAGCGTGGTCAAAGTCCCCGCCGGCGCGTCGGACAGGTTGAGGCCGGTCGCGACCACCAGCCGCTGCGCGCGTGTGGGCGCCGGACGCGACCAGCGCGCTGGCGGCGGCGCGGGCGGCCGCCAGAGTCGTCGGCGCGATGCCGGTCAGATATTCGACCTCGAACGCGTTGGGCGTCAGGATATCGGCCTGCTTGACCGCGACATCGCGGATGAACTCCGGCACGCCCGGCCGCACGAACACGCGGCCGCGATCGCCGATCACCGGGTCGAGCACCCACAACGCATCGGGCTTGGCCGCGCGCACCCGCGCCACCGCGTCGGCGACCACCGGGCCTTGATCGGCGGCCCCCAGATAGCCGCTCAGCACGGCATCGGCGCGGGCGAGGAAGCCGCGCTCGTCGAGCCCCGCGATCAGCTCGGCCAGATCGGCGGCGGGAGTCGACGCGGCCGCGAAACCCGCCATGGCCGGGATGGTTCGAGAACCGCACCGTGTCGATCGGCCACGCCTCGTGCCCGAGCCGTTGCAGAATGAAGACAGCGGCGCTGTTGCCGACATGGCCGTAGCTGACGGCGGATTGGATCGAGAGAACGTTCATTGTGGGGGGTGGTGCCCGGGCGGCGGCCCTTGTGGAAAACGGACTTCTCTTCTAGAGGATGGCACGGCACGAGGCGAGGGAAGCTTGACGGCCGGCGTCCCGGCGTCTCCAATGAGATCGATCGAGGGAGTACAAATGTCGGAATCCATGCTCCGTCCGCGCCGCAGCGCCCTCTACGTTCCGGGCTCCAACGCCCGCGCGGTGGAGAAAGGGCGCAGCCTCGACGCCGATGTGCTGATCTTCGACCTCGAGGACGGCGTGGCGCCCGACCGCAAGGATGTCGCCCGCGAGCAGGTCGTCGCCGCGCTGAAAACCGGCGGCTATCGCTCGGAAACGGTCATCCGCATCAACACGCCGACCACCAAGCTCGGCGCCACGGATCTCAAGGCCGCCGCCCGATCCGGCTGCGATGCGGTGCTGCTGCCGAAGGTGGAGACGGTGAAGGACGTGCGCGACGCGCATCTGCGCCTCGCCGCCGCGGGCGCCCCGGATAACATCCAGCTCTGGGCGATGATCGAGACGCCGCGCGGCGTGTTGGACATCGAGGATATCTCGCATTCAAGCCCGCATCTGACCGTGTTGGTCATGGGCACCTCCGACCTCGCCAAGGATCTGCGCGCCCGCCATACGCCCGACCGCCAGCCCGTGCTGGTATCGCTCAGCCTGTGCGTGCTGGCCGCGCGCGCCGCTGGCCGCGTCATCCTCGATGGCGTGCATCTCGATCTCGACGACGAGAAGGGATTTCTCGGCGCGTGCAAGCAAGGCGCCGAGCTCGGCTTCGACGGCAAGACGCTGATCCACCCCAAGACCATCGCCGGTGCCAACGCCGCGTTCGGCCCGACGGCCGATGAAGTGAAATTGGCGAAGCGCATCATCAGCGCCTATGCCGAGGCGCTGTCGAAGGGGCAGGGTGTCGCGGTGCTGGACGGCACGCTGGTAGAGAACCTCCACGCCGAAAGCGCCAAGCACACCGTGGCCCTGGCCGAGGCCATCGCCCAGCGCGCGGCGCGCTGATCGCCGCCCAGGTGCGTTCCGGCGGTCGGTATTTCGAGGATTTCGCGGTCGGGCAGGAATTCCGGCATGCGATCCCGCGCACGCTGAGCGCCGGCGACGTGGCGCTCTACACGGCGCTGACCGGCAGCCGCTTCGCCGTCAACGCCTCCGACGAATTCGCGCGCTCGATCGGCTTCGAATACGCGCCGCTCGATGATCTGCTCGTCTTCCACATCGTCTTCGGCCGCACGGTCGCCGATATCTCCCTCAACGCCGTCGCCAATCTGGGCTATGCCGAGCTGCGCTTCGGCGCACCCGTCTATACCGGCGATACGCTCGTCGCCGCGTCGGCGGTGATCGGCGTCAAGGAGAATGCCGGGCGCGGCACCGGCATTGTCTGGGTGCGCTCGCAAGCCATCAACGAGCGCGGCGAGATGATCGTCGAATTCGTGCGCTGGGTGATGATCCCCAAGCGCGACGCCACAGCACCGGCACCGGACCCGGTGATTCCCGAATTCGCCGATGTCGTGGCGCCGGACGATTTGTACTTGCACGACGGCCTCGATCTGCGCGACTACGATCTGCGCTTTGCTGGCGGCGAGCGGCGCTGGGGCGATTACCAGGTCGGCGAGCGCATCGACCATGTCGCCGGTCAGACGATCGAGGAGGCCGAGCACGCCCTCGCCACGCGCCTCTATCAGAACCCCGCGCGCATCCATTTCGACAAGCGCCTGGCGGCGTCCAGCCGCTTCGGCCGCCGCCTGGTCTATGGCGGCCATGTCATGAGCATCGCCCGCGCGCTGTCGTTCGAAGGCCTCGCCAACGCCTTCAAGATCGCCGCCATCAATGCCGGCCGCCACGTGGCGCCGGTCCACGCCGGCGACACGATCTATGCGTGGACGCAAATCCGCGATTCGTGGCCGCTGGAGGGCCGCAGCGATGTCGGCGCGCTGCGCCTGGTGACGATCGCGACCAAGGACCAGCCTTGCGACGGATTTCCGCCGGCGCCAACCGACAGCGGCGGTGAATCGCCGGTGGTGCTGCTCTGGGACTACACGGTCCTGCTGCCGCGCTGAACGCGGCTTCGCAACGCCTAGCGATATTTTGTCGCGCTATGCCCAAAATCTGGTTGGCGACGCGGAGTCCGCTGTGTTACGCATGACCTCGTCAGGTGTGCTGGACCGAACCTAGAGCACTCTCCGCGGTCGCTGGACCGAGATCCGACCATCCTGTCCGGGCGGGACAGGGCCAGACGCTACAGATGCCGGCGGCGCCGCAAGGCGCCGCCGGCATCGTCGTTTTCAGGCGCACTGTTCGTCGTCACCCGTGTGGATGACGTGCGCTTGCGTGTCGATGTCGGGGAAATGGGGCGCTCAAAAAAAATGAGGCGTCAGGCGCGCTGGACCGAAATCCGACGCTTGACGTGTCCGGGCGGGACACGGCCTGACGCCTCAGGAACCTTGCGGCCCCTCGGCACTACGAAACTTCGAACCTGCCTTCGCGGGCTCCGACAGTGGTTCTGGCGAACCCCCATCTGCTGCCCCGCGACGGTGGGGACCCGAAAGCCCCCAAGCCCGATGAAGCCCAGTCACCTCGCCACTCTCGCCTGCCCGAACAAGCCAGCTTCAGCATTGCTGCCGCGCCACCCTGCCGGCTGAGTCGACACCCTGGTGCCGCCTCTGCCGCCGACCGGATCGCTACCTCTTGCGAGGACAGCCGTCCGTCCGGACCGGACAAGAGCGTGAAGCCTGTCTGCTTCCGTCCGACCAACGCCGCCTCTAGGGAGGGACGCTGACCGAACCCGACATCGCCAGCCCCGAAGGACTTTCGACATCGCCTGAACCCGCCTTCTCGGTCGCTCCGCCACCCGACCCTTGCGGGCTTGGTGCTGGCCATCAGCCTTGCGAGCGGAGGTGTTCGACCGATCTACGTGTGCTCAGTGTTCTCGCCTTGCCGAGGGAAAGATTTGCAAAAAACGATGGCGACTCGCAACAGTAAAAAGAAAGAAAAGCCAAGATTTCTGTTGATTAAATTGTACGATTCGCACAATCGGCCCACAAATTATCCCCCAATTTATCCACAACAGATGATGGTGCGATGCAGAACTAAGCGCGCGCGTGTGCTCCTCGGCCGCATGGACAAATTCATTGACGCCTGTCTCTGGTGTTTATTTCAAGGCTGCGGATTCGGGGAGGCAGCCTTGAGCCGCGGTGATCTGACGGAAACGGAATGGCGTGTTCTGAAGGTCTTGTTGCCGGTTGAGCGCGTGGCCGGCAAGCGTTGGCGCGGTCGCCCGCCCGAGGGCAATCGCAATGTCATCAACGGCATTATGTGGCGGCTGCGCACGGGCGCGCCGTGGCGCGATGTTCCTGAAAATTACGGGAATTGGAACTCGATCTACCGGCGCTTCCGCCGCTGGAGCGCCGCCGGCATCTGGAAGAGCGTGGCGGCCGCTCTCGCCGAGACGATGGCTGCGAGCGGGCACTGCAGTATCGACAGCACCACGGTTCGTGCCCACGTCTCGGCAGCGGGCGGAAAGGGAGGATCCAACCACGCGCCCTTGGTCGTTCGCGGGGCGGGTTCACCAGTAAGGTTCATTGTCTCGCTGATGCCAGAGGCCGGCCATTCGCCTTCCATCTTACGGGCGGCGAGGCGGCGGACTGTAAAGCCTACGAGACGCTGATTGATCTGCCCGAGCAGACGTCTAAAGCCCTCATCGGCGACAAAGCCTACGATGCCGATGCGATCCGTGACGAACTGAGGAGGCGCGATATCAAGCCCGCCATTCCGCCAAAGTCTAACCGCAAGGCTGAAATCCGCTACGACAAACGGCTCTACCGCGAACGAAACTGCATTGAACGCGTGTTTGGCTACCTCAAGATCAACCGCGCCATCGCCACCCGCTACGACCAACGCGCCCGACAGCTTCCTCGGTATGCTCTATCTCGCGACGGCTCGCCTCTGGATCAAATTTGCCGTCGCGGCCTAGCGAGAAGTCAGTTCGTCTCGACAAATCAGCCGGTTATTGCGGCGGTTGACCGGCTCATAATCAGACAGAAGCGCGCTCTGCTCCCTGTAAGCAGTCGAAACGTTATGCTATGATCAAATCATCCCCGGCGAAGAAAAAGCAAAGCAACGTCCGGTAGAGGCAATTAGCGAAAGCCAGGGAGGAGACCATGATCCGCTTGGCGGCTCTCGCCCCTTTGCTGCTGTGCCTTCTCGTGCCGACCACTGCAATGTCGAGCCCCTCGGCCAAGGAGGTCGAGGTCAACGGGGTTCGCCTGCAATACATCGAGCAGGGCTCAGGCGAACCGATTGTCTTCGTCCATGGAGTGCCCTCCGACCTTCGCACTTAGGAGCCGGTCAGAGAGGAGATCGCCAAGAAGTATCGGTTCATTGCCTACACCCAAAGATATTTCGGGACTGGGCCGTGGCCCGATGAGGGAAAGAACCTCAGCATCGCGACTCTCGCGGACGATCTCGCCAAGTTCATCACCTCACTCAATGCTGGACCTGTTCATCTCGTCGGCTGGTCCTACGGCGGCCAGGTGGCCATGACCGTCGCGGTGAAGAATCCGGCGGTCGTCCGCAGCCTCATCCTGTATGAGCCGAGCGGCCTCTCTGTGCTGCCGGCAGAAAGCACCGAGGGCAAAGCGGCGCGCGAAGATTGGACGAAGATTTTTGGTCCGGCGATCGCCGCGGCCAAGGACGGTGACGCCATCCAGTCAGCCAAGCTGCTTCGGGAGGCCGTGTTCCAACTCCCGCCCGGCGGGTTCGACCGCGAGCCGCAAGCGGACCAGACGAGGGTGCTCGACAACGCCCGGACCGGCCCCCTGGTATTCGCAGCTCCGCCGCCACCGGTCATCACATGCGACATGCTGAAGAATTTCACCCAGCCGACGCTGGTCATGCGGGGGGAGAAGACGCAGATATATTTCGCGCTGATCAGCGAGGCGATCACCAAGTGTGTGCCGGGGGCTCAGCAGGTCGTTCTTCAAAATGTCAACCATGATGGGCCCCATCGTGATCCGGCAGCATTCACCGCTGCCATATTCAAGTTCCTGTCGAAACGCTGATCGGAACGCCCTGTCGGGAAGAGCGCAGGGCTGGTCAGCCTTTGGCGGGGAAGCTGGCTCGAAACCGAGCAACTGTCTGAATTTGTCCACGCGGCCTAGGCAGAACACAAATCCGTGTACCTGTTCCCAATGGCACGGCGTGGACCCATATCCGGCCGGGACATAATGCAAAGCGATGATCGCGAAATTGAGCGATCAAATGTCTCTGAACCGCAGGAGGCAACCGGCTTCAAACCGCATAAAGGGAGGATGTCATGAGGGCGCGACTCGTGGTCTTGCTTCCGCTGGCATGTCTTTGGGCAAGCGCGGCGCACGCCGTGCCGATCTTCTTCGCGGCGGATTTGTCGGGCCCCGCCGAGAATCCCCCGAACGCATCGCCGGGCACCGGCTCGGCATTGGTTGCCTACGACCCGGCTGCGCACACGCTCCGGGTTCAGGTGGAATTCTCCGGCCTGCTCGCGCCGACCACGGTCGCACATATTCACTGCTGCATTGCAGCGCCTGGAACTGTGATGGTGGCCACGACCACGCCAACGTTCCCGGGGTTTCCGGCGGGCGTCACGGCTGGCACCTACGACCAGACGTTTGACTTGACCTTGGCCTCAAGCTTCAACGCGGCGTTCATCACAGCCAACGGCGGCACGGTCGCCGGCGCTGAAGCGGCCCTTGCAGAAGGGTTGGAAGACGCAGAGGCGTACATGAACGTTCACTCGCAGATGTTCATGGCAGGTGAGATTCGCGGGTTCTTGACGGCGGTCCCCGAGCCCGCGACCTGGGGTTTGCTGGCTGTGGGGGTTGGCGCCCTGATGGTCGCCCGACGACGCCTGAGGCGACAATAGTCCCCGTGTGAGTCCGGTTTGCCCGTCATCGGACCCGCTTCCCGCTGCGGGACAAGGGCGGCCTTAACGCGTCGCCACCAGTTTAATAAATACAGGTTGAAACAGTAATTTAAGTAAATTGACTGACGCACGACTGTTAAATACCGTCCCCGCTTCGAATTCACTTCGGCCCGGGGAGAGTGTTATGAGTTTCAATAGCTTGTGTAAAGCCTGGCGGAATGTCGCCGGCGCGGCTGCAGTTCTGGTTGTCAGCGCGTTCGGCGCGCAGGCCGCCGATCCGGCCAAGATCCGGCTCGATTACGCCTATTACAACCCGGTCAGCCTGGTACTGAAGGATCAGGGCTGGCTGGAGGAGGAGTTCGCAAGCCGGACGGCATCGAGGTCGACTGGGTGCAGAGCCTGGGCTCCAACAAGGCGCTCGAGTTCCTCAACGCCGGCAGCCTCGATTTCGGCTCGACCGCCGGTGCCGCAGCGCTGCTCGCGCGCGTCAACGGCAACCCGATCAAGTCGGTCTATGTCTATTCGCAAGTCCGGAGTGGACGGCGCTGGTCACGCGCGCCCGATATCGGCGATCGCCAAGGTCGAGGATCTCAAGGGCAAGCGCATCGCCGTCACCCGCGGCACCGACCCGCTACATCTTCCTCCTGCGCGCACTGGCGAGCACGGCCTGGGCGAGCGGACGTCGAAGCCGTGCTGCTGCAGCACCCCGATGGCCGGACCGCGCTGGAGAAGGGCGACGTCGACGCCTGGGCCGGTCTCGACCCGATCATGGCGCAGACGCGAGCTCGAGGCGAATTCGCGGCTCTTCTTCCGCGACGCCGCGCTCAACACCTACGGCGTGCTGAACGTGCGTGAGGATTTCGCCACGAGCAACCCGCAGCTCGTGCAGCGGCTGCTGCAGGTCTACGAGCAGGGCCGCGAGTGCGCGCTCGAGAATCCCGCCGAGCTGCGCGCAACGCTGGCGAAGGCCGCGAAGCTCGACGAGAAAGTTGCCGCGCGCCAGCTCGAGCGCACCGAATTCGGCAATTCCGAGATCGGCGACGCGCAGCGCAAGCGCATCGACCGCGGCGGGCAAGGCGCTGCAGGCGAGCAATGTCATCAAGGCCGAGATCAACGTGGTGGCCACCGTCGATGCGCTGCTCGACTCGCACTTCTCCAACCAGCTCGCCAGCCGGTGAACGAAGTCGCTCCCAGCTTCGGCATCGGTCTCTCCGCCGGCGCGCCAGTCGCGGCGCCGGCGGCTGAGCCGCGTCCAGCACCGCGGCGCTCGTATTGGCCGCTCGCCCTCGGCCTGATCCTGCCGGCGATCCTGCTGGCGGCGTGGGAAGGTGTGACGCGCGCCGGACTTGATCGCACGCCAATCTGCTGCCCGCCCCCTCGCGCGTCATCGCCACGGTGACGGCGCTGGCGAACGAGGGCGTGCTGCTCGACCACATCGTCGCCACGCTGGGCGCGTGGCGATCGGCTTCGGCATCGGTGCTGGTGCTCGCGACACTGATCTGGGCGCGGTGACCGGCTATTCGCCGATCTATCGCCGTCTGCTCGATCCGACGCTGCAGTCGCTGCGCAACATCCCGTCGATCGCCTGGGTGCCGCTGTTCATCCTGTGGCTCGGCATCTTCGAGGCGTCGAAGGTCGCGCTGATCGCGGTCGGCGTGTTCTTCCCCGTCTATCTCAATCTGATGAGCGGCATCCAATCGGTCGACCGCAAGCTGGTCGAGGTCGGCCGCATCTATCGCCTGTCCGGCTGGGCGCTGGTGCGCCGCATCCTGGTGCCGGCAGCCCTGCCCGCTTATGTCACCGGTGTGCGCGGCGGTCTCGGCCTCGGCTGGATGTTCGTCGTCGCCGCGGAGATCATGGGGGCCTGCGAAGGTCTCGGCTTCCTGCTGGTCGACGGTCAGATGACCGGCACGCCGCGCAGATCATGGCCGCCCTCGTGATGTTCGCGGTGCTCGGCAAGCCCACCGACATGGCGCTCGCCGCGGCCGCGCGTCCCTGCCTGTCGCTGGCAGGACAGCTTCGAGCCGCAGCGGAGGAGCCAGCGATGCTGAGCGTCGACGTCGCGTCTCCAAGCGCTTCCCCAACGGCCACGCCGCGCTGGCCGGCATCGACCTCGAGGTCGCGCGCGGCGAGATCGTGGCGCGTGGTCGGCGCCAGCGGCTGCGGCAAGAGCACGCTGCTGCGCGCTGATCAGCCGGCCTCGAGGCGCCGACGAGCGGCGCAGGTCCAGCTCGACGGCGGCGCGTCGACGGGCCCATCCCCAAGGTCGGCATGGTGTTCCAGGAGCCGCGGCTGATGCCCTGGCTCAGCGTCGCGCGACAATGTCGCCTTCGGCCTCGACGGCATCGTGCCGCGCGGCGAGCGCCGATCAGCAGGTCGCCCGAGTCCTGCCCGAGGTCGGCCTGCCCGCTTCGCCGACGCGCTGCCGCGCGAGCTCTCCGGCGGCATGGCGCAGCGCGCCGCGATCGCCCGCGCCCTGGTGACCCGTCCCGCGTGCTGCTGCTCGACGAGCCGTTCAGCGCGCTCGACGCGTTCACCCGCCGGGCCTGCAGGACCATCTGCTGCGCATCTGGGCGCGCGACCGGCCGACCATGATCCTGGTCACCCACGACATCGACGAGGCGCTGGCCTCGGCCGACCGCGTGGTGGTGATGGGCGGGCCAGCCGGGCCGGATCCGGCTCGATTTCGACGCGCTCGCTTGCCGCGGCCGCGCCCGCGCGACGGCGCTGGCGTTGCCAGGCTGCGGGAGCGGTGTTCGCCGAGCTGCCGCACGGGCGCGGCTCGATCTGGCCGTGCGCGGCCGTGAGCGCCGCCTCGAACCAAGGAAGCCGTCGCATGAACGCCGACGAGCTGCGCGCGCTGCAGGCGCCGCTGAAGACCCGCTACCGCGACGACGCCCGACGCCGCCGTGATCACGCTGCGCGCCGAGGGCGAGATCGGCCAGGAGGACCTCGCCTGCAAGGTCGAGACCGGCCGCGCCCTGGTCGAGGCCGGGCTGCACCCGGCCACCGGCGGCGACGGCCTGCAGGCCTGCTCGGGCGACATGCTGCTGGAGGCGCTCGTCGCCTGCGCCGGCGTCACGCTCGTCGGCGGTGGCGACCGCGCTGGGCATCGCGCTGCGCAGCGGCACGGTCGAGCGCCGAGGGCGACCTCGACTTCCGCGGCACGCTGGGCGTGGCCAAGGACGCCCCGGTCGGCTTCCGCGAGATCCGCCTGCGCTTCGCGCTCGACACCGACGCCAGCGAGGAGCAGCTCGCGACCCTGCTGAAGCTGACCGAGCGCTATTGCGTGGTCTTTCAGACGATTAACGCCAAGCCGCAGATGCGAGTGGCTCTCAACCGGGCCTGATATTTGGGCGGGGCAGGTCTGCGCCGTTGACGTTGACGCGCCCGCAGGCGCGGTCTAAATCAAACCAGCACCGCTATTTTCCGCCGCCGCGGCGCGTCGCCGGCTCCCTCCGGTCCGCCGCCCGCGCGTCTGTCTCGCGAGGTTGAATGACCGCCTCCAGCCCGGCCAAGGCGTCTCCCCGGCGTGAGCGCCCGCTCTCGCCGCATCTCCAGATCTACCGCCCGCAGCTCACCTCGGTCCTGTCGATCACGCACCGTGGCACCGGCGTCGCGCTTGCGGCCGGCACGTTGCTGCTGGTGTGCTGGCTGATCGCCGCCGCCAGCGGCCCGCAGGCCTACGCATCGCTGCAAAGCTTCATGGGCTCGTGGTTCGGGCTGCTGCTGCTGTTCGGCTGGTGGCGTCGCTGTTCTATCATCTCGGCAACGGCATCCGGCATCTGTTCTGGGATGCCGGTCTCGGCTTTGATCTGAAGACCGCCTATGCCAGCGGCTGGGCCGTGCTCGCCGCGACCGCCGCCTTGACGCTCATCGCCTGGGTGATCGCGCTGACCAGGGGAGGGGCGTAATGGCCGATACGTCGTCGCTGCGCTCCCCGCTTGGCCGCGTGCGCGGGCTGGGTTCGGCCAAGGAAGGCGTCGCGCATTGGTGGGCGCAGCGTGTCACCGCGCTCGCCCTCGTGCCGCTGACGCTGTGGTTCGTCGTCGCCGTGATCTCGCTCGCCGGCGCCGATCACGCGCGCACCACGGCCTGGATCGCGTCGCCCGTGCCGGCGATGCTGCTGATCCTGCTGATCGCCGCGACGTTCTACCACGCGGTGCTCGGCCTGCAGGTCGTGATCGAGGACTACGTCCATCCCGAATGGCTGCGCATCGTCCTGATCTTGTTCGTCAAGGCGGCCGCGATCGTGCTGGCCGCCGCCGCCATCTTCGCCGTGCTGAAGATCGCTCTCGCCTAGTGTAAGGATCGCGTTCGCCATGCCAGACGCCAACGGTCCCGCCGGCAACGGCCCCAGCATCCCGTCCGCCTACAAGATCATCGATCATGTTTATGACGTCGATCGTCGTCGGCGCCGGCGGCGCCGGCTTGCGCGCGACCATGGGCATGGCGGTCGCCGGCCTGAAGACCGCCTGCATCACCAAGGTATTCCCGACGCGCAGCCACACCGTCGCGGCGCAGGGCGGCATCGCCGCCGCGCTCGGCAACATGGGCGACGACGACTGGCGCTGGCACATGTACGACACGGTCAAGGGCTCCGACTGGCTCGGCGACCAGGACGCGATCGAGTACATGTGCCGCGAGGCGATCCCGGCGGTCATCGAGCTCGAGCATTTCGGCGTGCCGTTCTCCCGCACCGAGGACGGCAAGATCTACCAGCGGCCGTTCGGCGGCATGACCACGGATTACGGCAAGGGCGCCGGCGCAGCGCGCCTGCGCCGCCGCCGACCGCACCGGCCACGCCATCCTGCACACGCTCTACCAGCAGTTCGCTGAAGCACAACGCCGAGTTCTTCGTCGAGTATTTCGCGCTCGACCTGATCATGGACGACGAGGGCGCCTGCCGCGGCGTGATGGCCTGGAATCTCGACGACGGCACGATCCATCGCTTCCGCGCCCACATGGTGGTGCTGGCGACCGGCGGCTACGGCCGCGCCTATTTCTCCTGCACCTCGGCGCACACCTGCACCGGCGACGGCAACGCCATGGCGCTGCGCGCCGGCCTGCCGCTGCAGGACATGGAGTTCATCCAGTTCCATCCCGACCGGCATCTACGGCTCCGGCTGCCTGATCACCGAAGGCGCGCGCGGCGAGGGCGGCTATCTCACCAATTCGCGAGGGCGAGCGCTTCATGGAGCGCTACGCGCCGTACGCCAAGGATCTGGCCTCGCGCGACGTGGTCAGCGCGCTCGATGACGATGGAGATCCGCGAGGGCCGCGGCTGTCGGCCCGCAGAAGGACCACATCCACCTGCATCTCGAGCACCTCGACCCGAAGCTGCTGCACGAGCGCCTGCCCGGCATCTCCGAGACCGCGAAGATCTTCGCCGGCGTCGACGTGACCAAGGAGCCGATCCCGGTGCTGCCGACCGTGCATTACAACATGGGCGGCGTGCCGACGAACTATCACGGCGAGGTCGTGACGCTCGACGAACGGCAACCCCGATGCGGTGGTGCCCGGGCCTGATGGCGATCGGCGAGGCGGCCTGCGTCTCGGTGCATGGCGCCAACCGGCTCGGCTCCAACTCGCTGCTCGACCTCGTCGTCTTCGGCCGCGCCGCGGCGCACCGCGCGCGCCGAGCTGGTGAAGCCCGGCTAGCCGCACAAGCCGCTGCCGGCGACGCCGGTCAGGCATCGCTCGCCCGCTTCGACCAGCTGCGCCACGCCAAGGGCGGCACGCCGACCGCGTCCCTGCGCCTGGAGATGCAGAAGATGATGCAGAACAACTGCGCCGTGTTCCGCACCGCCGAGGTGCTCGACGAAGGCGTCGCGCAAGATCGACCAGACCTGGCGAGAGCTGCCGATATCGGCGTCTCCGACCGCTCGCTGATCTGGAACTCGCGACCTGGTCGAGGCCCTCGAACTCGAGAACCTGATCGCGCCAGGCGGTGGTCACGATCACTCCGCGGCCAACCGCACAGGAGAGCCGCGGCGCCCACGCGCGCGAGGACTTCCCCAAGCGCGACGACAAGAACTGGATGAAGCACACGCTCGCGTGGCTCGACGACAGCGGCAAGGTCGCGCTCGACTACCGCCCGGTGCACTCAACTCGCTGACCAACGAAGTGCAGGCCTTCCCGCCCAAGGCGCGGGTGTACTGAGCCCCTCGCGCTGCAAACGGAATCGATGGCCGAATTCACCCTGCCGCAGAACTCGAAATCGTCCCGGGCAAGACGCATCCCGCCGCCCGCTGCCGCCAAGCGAGCCCAAGACGTTCCACATCTATCGCTGGAACCCGGACGACGGCGCAGAACCCGCGCGTCGACACCTATACGCTCGACCTCGCCGATTGCGCGCCGATGGTTCTCGACGCGCTGATCAAGATCAAGAACGAGATCGACGCGACGCTGACCTTCCGCCGCTCCTGCCGCGAGGGCGTGTGCGGCTCCTGCGCCATGAACATCGACGGCATCAACACGCTCGCCTGCACCAAGGCGATCGAGGACATCAAGGGCGACGTCAAGATCTACCCGCTGCCGCACATGCCGGTGATCAAGGACCTCGTGCCCGATCTCGACCAGGCCTACGCGCAGTTTCGCGCGGTCGAGCCCTGGCTGCAAGCCGAGACGCCGCCGCCCGACCGCGAGCGGCCGCAATCGCCCGAGGAGCGCGCCAAGCTCGACGGGCTGTGGGAGTGCATCCTGTGCTTCTGCTGCACGACGAGCTGCCCCAGCTATTGGTGGAACGGCGACCGCTATCTCGGGCCGGCGGTGCTGCTGCAGGCCTATCGCTGGATCGCCGATTCGCCGCGACGAAGCAACCGGCGAGCGGCTAGACGCGCTGGAGGATCCGTTCCGCCTCTACCGCTGCCACACGATCATGAACTGCACCAAGACCTGCCCGAAGGGCCTGAACCCGGCCAAAGCGATCGCCGAGATCAAAAAACTGATGGTCCTGCGGCGTTGACAATCCGTCCGGCGGGACCAAGGAGATAGGGGCATGACTGTTAGCGCCGCGCCGGCGCGCCGGAGCCTGATGAAGGCCCGCGCGCGCCACACTTGGCTGTTCGCGCTCGCCGCGGTTCCGGTGCTCTTGCTCTCCCGCTCGCAATGGGTTGAGGGCGGCCTCCTGCACGAGGGCCTGGAATGGGTCGGCTATTTCGCGCTGATCTTGTGCGTGCTCGGCCGCGCCTGGTGCGCCGTCTATATCGGCGGTCGCAAGAACCAGGCCGTGGTGACGGACGGGCCTTATTCGATCGTGCGCAACCCGCTTTACGTCTTCAGCTTCTTCGGCGTGCTGGGTGTCGGCCTGTCGACGGGAACGCTGACGATTCCGGCCCTGCTCGCCGCGTTTTTCCTGATCTATTACGCGCAAGTCGTCCGCCGCGAGGAACGGTTCCTCGCCGACAATCTCGGCGCCGAGTACATCGCCTATCTTGCCAAGGCGCCGCGCTGGATTCCGGATTTCCGCCTCTGGCATGAGCGCGACGAGATTCTCGTGCGCCCGAAATTCGTGTTCATCACGGTCCGCGATTCTGCGTGGTTTTTTATCGCCCTGCCGCTGTTCGAGCTGATCGACGTTCTGCACGATCTCTCGATCGTGCCGGTCTTGTTCCTGCTGCCCTGAGCGGTATTACGGCTGCGCGCGCGCCGGCGTTGCGTAGCTGATGCAGATCTGATCTGCCTCCGCAGGCGCGATCGGCTCGCCGGTCAATTGGCAGCGACGCATCGCGTCAGGCCGGCTGATCCCCTCGAAATGCCGGCAAGCGCGGCAGACCCCGAAGGATTGCAGCGTGTTTCGATCGAGGCGCTCGACCACCGCCTTGAGCCCGCGCGCCATGATCCCGGAAATCTCTTGCGGCAGATCGTCGACGGCATTGCGGATCGAGCGCTGCGGATCGCGCGCAAGAAGGGCTCGCCCGCCCTCGGTCAGTTCCAGGCGAACCACGCGGCGATCGCGCTCGCTGCGCACGCGAACGATGCAGCCTTTGCCCTCAAGAGCGGCGAGTGTTTGCGAGACCGTACCACGGGTGGTACCCAGAAATGTCGCCAACGCGCCTGGTGTGCGGGACATGGCATTGGCGCGCGACAGATATCGGAGCGCTTCCCATTGTGCTGGCAACAGTCCATGCGCGAATTCGCGCTGGCGCGCCGCACGGCGCAGCCGTTGCAGCAGGTCATCGACGGCAGCCGCCGTCGCAGCCTGATATTTCATGGTTAATATGATAGCGACTCGATATTTTTGTTGCAATAAGTAAGCAGCGTACATACCGTAAGGTAGAATAAGCGCTGAATAAATCACCTGTGGGCAAGAGTGGGCAGTAGGCCTAGGGGGGTTCTGCTGCAGGCATCCGGATACTTCGGAGGCCAGCATGATTTGATCGCGGGTATCACGCGGGGTCGGCGGCGAACGACGGTATATCGCGGCAGCAATGCAGATGCCATTGCTCGACCGCGATCACGAACAATCTTTAGCGCGCCGCTGGCGCGACGATCACGACGAGGCGGCCCTGCATGAGCTGGTCGAGGCATTCGGCCGGCTTGTCGTGCGCATCGCCTGGCGCTTCCGCGGCTACGGCTTGCCGGTCGGCGATCTTCTCCAGGAAGGCAATGTCGGCCTGCTCGAAGCCGCTGCGCGCTACGACCCCGAACGCGAAACGCGCTTCTCGACCTATGCCACCTGGCGCGTGATGGCGTCGATCCAGGCTTACGTGCTGCGCAACGCTTCGGTGGTGCGCATGGCCACGACGCGCAGTCACAAGCGCCTATTCTTCCGCTTGCGCCGCACGCGGCTCAGCCTCGGGATCGTTCCCGACCGGCCGCTGGCCGATGCCGATTGCCGGCGCATCGCGTTGGAATTGGGCGTCAGCGCCGCCGACGTTGCATTGATGGACGCGCGCATGGCGGCGCCCGATATGTCGCTGAGCGAGCCGGTGGGGCCCGAAGGCGGCACGGTGATGGAAGACACGATCCCCGACGAGCGGCCGTCGCCCGAAACGATCGTCACCGCCAATCATGATATCGGTGTGCGCGATCGCTGGCTCGACGCGGCATTGGCCGTTCTCACCCCGCGCGAGCGCATGATCATCAGCAGTCGTTTTTTGGGCGAGGAGCGTCCGACGCTCGCCGAACTGGCGACGCGCTTTGGCGTGACGCGCGAGCGCGTGCGCCAGATCGAAGCGCGCGCTCTTGCCAAACTGCGTGCCGATCTCGACGCGCACGGCGTGGTCACTGCCTGACAGGCGCCGCGATCTCAGCCTAAAATGGTCTGATGCGGCGAACAGCCTTTGCGGCCGTGTGTCTGATGTTCGTTGGCAGTCCCCTTGCGGCCGCCGAGCCGCCGCCATTGCACGGCCCCTGTCGTGTGCCGATCGCGGCCGCTTCCACAGGCATCCATGCCTGTCCGCCGGTTCCGGCTCCAGTGCGCGACATCGACGCCAACACCTTCTACAGCGACTCCAGCTATTCGATCGTCGATCCGGAGCGCTATGCACGCAACCAGGCGGCCATCAAGCCGTTGCGCGACTATCAGCGCGGTGTCGTCAAGATCAGCGATGAGCATCTGGCCACGCGTCGGCCGCAAACGGCGCGCTGCGCGCTCGACTGGCTCGCGACCTGGGCCGATGCGGACGCCATGCTTGGGAAGATGACCACCAATCAAAGCACCTATGAGCGCAAATGGATGCTGGCCGCTTTGGCGCTTAGCTATCTGAAGATCCGCGAGGCACCGGACCTGCCGTCCGATCGCAAGGGGATCGTGGAGGATTGGCTGAGGCACCTCGCGCGCGCGACGCTCGCCTACTACGATCGGCCCAAGGGCGGCACCGACACGCGCAACAACCATCTCGCCTGGGCAGCACTTGCCGTCGCCGCGTCCGGTGTTGCGGCCAACGATCGCGCGCTGTTCGACTGGGGCATCGACCGCAGCCGCCGCTTCATCGCGCAGATCGCCGCCGACGGCTCGCTGCCGCTCGAGCTCGCCCGCAAGGGCCGCGCGCAGCACTATCATGTGTTCTCGCTGATGCCGCTGATCATGCTGGCGGAGATTGCCGCCGCCAACGGCATCGATCTCTATGCCGAAAATTCCGGCGGCATTGACCGCCTGGCGCGCCTCGTCATCGAGGGTCTCGACGATCCCTCGCAGTTCGCGGCGCTCGCCGGCATCCACCAGGAATGGATCGGGACGTTCGGCGGCTGGCAGCTGGCATGGGCAGAACTCTATTACGCCCGCCGGCGCGATCCGGTGCTGCCTGGCTGGCTCGCCCGCTATCGGCCGCTGCGCAACGACTGGCTGGGCGGCGATCTCACGCTCGCCTTCGGTGTCGCACCTTTGCCCGCCCGCTAAGTCAGCGCGATCTCTCCGTCGATTGACTTGGCGAGGCCCGCCGCCTCGATAGTCAGAACGACTCGCGCCTTGAGCGTCTCGGTGCCCTTGAGCCGGCCGCTGGCGACCGCGGCGCGAACAGCCGTTTCGATTTCGCGCTGTGAGGTGACCCCGACCAGCTTCAGGAACTTGCGGATTTCCATGTTGAACATGTCTTCGTTCATGCTCACGCCCTTCCGATGGCTAAATTAACCAAACTTACGAGTGTATCCTGGGCCGCGCCAGCCGCCGTGTCTCACAAAAGTTGTGGCGATGCGCCCGCCGGTCTTGCCAACGCCGCGGGAATACATCAGAGTTTTTGCAACAATTGAAACATGCACCACGTGAAGGAGCAGCGGGCTTCAATGGACAGGGCGTGGTCCGACCGCCAGCGCCTCGAATCCGTCTACGAGGCAATTTTCGAGGCCATCTGCGAGGGCTCGCTGCGCCCGGGCGAGCCGCTGGCGCGCGACCGCATTGCCGAGCAGCTGCAGGTTTCGCGCATGGCGGTGGTCCGGGCCCTGGGGCGGCTGGAGCAGCAAGGATTCCTGTGCGATGACGGCTCGCGCGGATTGCGCGTGGCACCCGTGGATGCCGATTTCGTGCGCGGCTTGTTCGATGTGCGCGCCGCACTCGACGATCTGGCCACGGCCGAAGTGGCGCGGCGCGTCGATCCAGCGATTGCCCGGCGCGGGCGCGAATTGATCGCCAACGGCTACGCCGCGGTATCTAGCGGCTCGGAAACGCTGCTGGCGATGGCGGAGCGCGAATTCCACTATTTCATTTACAATCACGCCTGCAATCCGCTGGTGCTGCAATTCCAGTTGACGATCTGGCCGCATATGGCGCGCCTGATGCGCCGCTTCGGCCAACAGTCGCAAGGGTTGCGCGAGACCTGGATGTTCCACGAGAGCATCATGGACGCGATCATCAGCGGCGATGCTGAAATCCGCCGGCGCGTTGGCGCGCGATCATGTGATGACCGCGGCGCAATATTATCTGGTCCATATGGGCCAGCCGGCCGCGCGGGCCGCCGCCGTCCAGCGGCATTGATCACAAAATAGCTGCATCGCGCCGGCTTTTTTTCGGCCGCTGCCCGGTCCATACTTACCGGGCCCTTTGAGGCATACAAGCGGGAGAAGCGCGATGAAGCTGTCGAGCGAGCAACTGCGTCAATTCGACGAGGACGGCTATCTCTTCCTGCCCAGCCATTTCACGCCGCAGGAAATGGCGATCCTCAATGCCGAAGTGCCGGGCATCCTCGCCACGCAGCGTCCGGAGGTGATCCGCGAGAAGGGCACCGACGCGCCGCGCTCGGCCTTCTACGTGCAGACCTGGAATCCGGTCTACGAGGTTCTGGCGCGCCATCCGCGCCTGGTCGAGCCCGGCATGCAGATCCTCGGCGCCGACAAGCTCTATATGCATCAGTTCAAGATCAACGCCAAAGCGGCGTTCGACGGCGCGGTGTGGCAATGGCACCAGGATTACGCGACGTGGTTCCAGGACGACGACATGCCCACGCCGCGCGCCATGAACATTGCGTTGTTCCTGGCGGAAGCCAACGAGTTCAACGGCCCGCTGATGTTCATTCCCAAGAGCCACCGCAAGGGCAGGCTCGAGGCCGGCCATGATGTGACGACGACGAGCTATCCTTTGTGGACGATCGACAATGCGACGATCACGCGTCTGGTCGAGGAAGGCGGCATCGTGGCGCCCAAGGGCCCCCCGGGCTCGATCCTGCTGTTCCACGGCAATCTCGTGCACGCCTCGGGCTCCAACCTGACGCCGTGGTCGCGCTGGATCGTCTATCTCTCGCTCAATCGCTGCGACAACGCCATCCGCCGCTTCAAGCGGCCGACCTGGATCGCCAACCAGGATTTCACGCCCATCGATATGCTGCCCGACGACTGTCTGCTGCGCATCGCGCGCGAGCGGCGCGGCGCGGCGGCGGAGTAGCACGCCGATGAATCTCTACCGTCTCTTGCGCGAACGTGACTCGGTCGGCCGTCCCTTGCGCGTCGGCCTGATCGGCGCCGGCAAGTTCGGCACGATGTTCCTGGCGCAAGCGCAGCGCACGCCGGGCCTGCACCTGCTGGGCATCGCCGATCTCTCCGTCACCCGCGCGCGCGATGCGCTCGCGCGCACCGGCTGGCCGGGCGAGCGCGTGGCCGCGCGCTCGCTCGCCGACGCGCACGAGAAAGGGACGACGTATGTCGGCGAGGATTCGCTCGCACTCATCGCGCACCCGGCCCTTGACGTCATCATCGATGCGACCGGCTCGCCGCCGGCCGGCATCCGCCATGCGTTGGCGGCGGTCGAGCACGGCAAACATATCGTCATGGTCAATGTCGAAGCCGACGTGCTGGCGGGCCCGATGCTGGCGCGCAAGGCGGCCGCCGCGGGCGTCGTTTATTCGCTCGCCTATGGCGACCAGCCGGCGCTGATCTGCGAGATGGTCGATTGGGCGCGCGCGGCCGGCTTCGACGTCGTCGCCGCCGGCAAGGGCACCAAGTATCTGCCCGCCTATCACGCCTCGACGCCGGACATGGTGTGGAGCCATTACGGCCTGATGGCGGAGCAGGCGCGGGTCGGCGGCATGAACGCGCAGATGTTCAATTCTTTCCTCGACGGCACCAAATCCGGGATCGAGATGGCGGCGGTCGCCAACGCCACCGGCCTCACGCCCGCACCCGACGGCCTGTCCTTCCCGCCCTGCGGCGTCGACGATCTGCCGCGCGTGCTGCGCCCCGCCGCGGAGGGCGGCCAGCTCCACCACAAGGGCCAGGTCGAGGTGGTGTCCTCGCTTGCGCGCGACGGCAATCCGGTGTTCCGCGATCTGCGCTGGGGCGTCTATGTCGTGTTCGAGGCACCGTCCGATTATGTCCAGCGCTGCTTTGCCGAATACGGCCTGGTGACGGATCCATCGGGGCGCTACACCGCCATGTACAAGCCCTATCACCTGATCGGGCTGGAACTCGGCATCTCGGTCGCCTCCGCCGGCTTGCGTCGCGAGGCGACGGGGGCCGCGACCGGCTTCCGCGGCGACGCCGTCGCCACCGCCAAGCGCGACCTGCAGGAAGGCGAGATGCTGGACGGCGAGGGCGGATACACGGTCTGGGGCAAATTGATGCCGGCCGCGGACTCGCTGCGCGTCGGCGCCCTGCCGATCGGCCTTGCGCACGATGTACGCATGCTGAAGCCGGTCAAGGCCGGCGCCACCGTGCGCTACGCCGATGTCGCGATCGATGAGACATCGCAAACCGTGCGGGTGCGCCGCGAGATGGAGGCGCTTTTTCGCATCGAGTTCGAGCGCGCCCCCGCCGCCGCCGAATAGCCGCCCGCGCGTCTCTCCTTTACATTGACCGCCATCGCGATAAGGTCGCCGCGGCCCGCTCTGCTGTGATCGCCGCCTTGGCACTTTTCCCGATGAATTCCGAAACGCTGCCTGACGAGACCGCGCTGGGGCCCCTGGCCCGCTATCGCCGGCGCGTGGCCGCCGGTGGGTTGAAGGCCGATCCTTGCCAGGAGCTCGCCGCCGAGAAGCTGGAAAGCCTCGCCCACGCGCTCGCCGATTACCGGCCCGCCGAGGGGGCAGGCGGTTGGCGTGAGCGCCTGGGCCTGACGCGCCGGCCCGATCCAGCGCCGCAGGGCCTCTATATTTTCGGCGCGGTCGGCCGCGGCAAGTCGATGCTGATGGATCTGTTTTTCGCGGCCGCACCGGTCGAGCGCAAGCGCCGCGTCCATTTCCACGCCTTCATGCTGGAAGTGCACCAGCGCCTGCACGAGCTGCGTCAGGGCGAGGACAATGGCGACGACCCCATTCCGTCGCTGGCGCTCCAGATCGCCGCCGACGCGACGACTGCTCTGCTTCGACGAGTTCCAGGTGACCAACATCGCCGATGCGATGATCCTGGGCCGGCTCTTCGCGGCCTTGTTCGAGCGCGGCGTGGTCGTAGTGGCGACGTCCAACACCGCGCCCGACGATCTCTATGCCAACGGCCTGCAGCGCGACCGCTTCCTGCCGGCGATCGAGATGCTGAAAGAGCGTCTCGACGTGCTCGAGCTCGACGGCGATGTCGATTACCGCCGCACCCGCATCAAGGGCATGCGCGTCTATCACACGCCGCTGGGCACGGCGGCGACGCAAGCACTCGAGCAGGCCTTCGCGCAATTGACGGAGGGGGCGGCGGCCGAGCCCGACAAGCTGCTGGTCCAGGGCCGCACGCTCACCATCGCGCACGCCGCGCGCGGCGTGGCAATGGCGGACTTCGCGGAGCTGTGTGAAAAACCGCTCTGGGCGGGCGATTTTCTCGCCATCGCCACGCATTTCCACACCGTGATCCTCGATGGCGTGCCGATCCTGAAGCCCGAGCAGCGCAACGAGGCGCGCCGTTTCATCACCCTCATCGACGCGCTCTACGAGCATCGCGTCAAGCTGATCTGTGCGGCCGCCGCGATCCCCGAGCAGCTTTACGCGACGGGCGAGCACGCCAAGGAATTCGAGCGCACCGCATCGCGCCTGTTCGAAATGCAGAGCGAGGATTACCTCGCCAGCCCGCATCTGACCTGAGAGGAAACGCTTCTATGGCAACGATCGAGAACACCGTGCGCACGCGCATCGCTTCGGGCGGGGTGGCGCTTGGCTTTTCGCTGCGGCAGAGCCGCTCCGTCGATATCGCGATGGTCGCGCGCACCTGCGACTATGACTGGCTCTTCATCGACACCGAGCACAGCTCCATTGATGGCGACACGGTGGCGCAGATCTGCGTGGCCGCACTCGCGGTCGGCATCGCGCCCATCGTGCGCATTCCCAGCCACGAGCCCTATCAGGCGGCGCGCGCCCTCGACACTGGCGCACTCGGCGTCATTTTTCCCCATGTCGACACGCCCGAGCAGGCGAAGCGCTGCGCCGATGCCTGCCGCTTCCCGCCCGCCGGCAAGCGCTCGATGCCCGGCGGCCTGCCGCAACTGAACTTCGCGGCCGTCTCCGCGCCCGAGGCGGTCAAGCTCGCCAACGCCGCGACGCTGGTAATCGTCATGCTGGAAACGCCTGAGGCCATCGCCAACGCCGATGCCATCGCCGCCGTGCCCGGCGTCGATGTGCTGCTGATCGGCTCCAACGATCTCTGCGCCGAGTTCGGCATTCACGGCCAATTCGGCCACGAAAAGATCGCGCAGAGTTACGCCACGATGATCGCCGCCGCGCGCAAGCACAAGAAGATCCCCGGCATGGCCGGCATCTTCGACGAGACGATCATGAAAAAATACATCGGCATGGGCGCTGCCTTCGTGCAGGGCGGCTCCGATATGAGCTTCATCAACTCAGGTGCCCGCGCGCGCAGCGCCTTCGTGCGTAGCTTGGCCGCGCCCGCCGGTTAAGTGCCCGGCGCGGCCACAGCCGCCGCGTGCAAAAATTCCATAAGCTCGTGGCCGCCCTCGGCCGTTGCTTGACGTGTCTGACGCAACGGCGAATAGTAGCCGCCGGGGGTGCATATGGTGGCGAGGTCCGAGGCGTTGGCCAGGGTCGTCTTCATAGCAATGGCCAAGTGTCCGACAAATCTTCCGACGCTGCAGGCGCATAAGCGCGCGCGCTTGGCGTTGCATCCCGCCCCGATCTTCCGATGTTGTCTCCGATCTAAAGCCAGCGACGGCTGATCGCGTGTCGCGCAGCCGTCAACGCTGTGTTTCCGGGCATGGTCTTTGCAGATACGTGTCGACAATTCAAACAGGGAGCGAGGAGAGCGTCATGAACCATCGTATCAAATCGCGTGGGTGTCGCTTCATTGGCATGGTCGCCGTTGCAGCGCTTGCCGGGTTTATTGGCATGGCCGGCGCGAACGCACAGCAAGTCATCAAGATCGCCGTCGGCGCGCCGCTCACAGGCGCGCTCGCCAAGCAGGGCCAGGAAGTCGCCAACGCCGTCAAGCTGGCGGCGGATGAATGGAACAAAAAGGGCGGCGTCCTCGGCATGAAGATCGAGGTGATGGAGGCCGACGATCAGGGTAATCCGCAAGTCGGCGTCTCGGCCGGCGAGAAGGTCGCGGCCGATCCGGCGGTGATGGGCACGGTCTGGGGCATCACCAGCTCGACCTGCATTCCCGTTTCCGAGATCCTGGATCGCGTCAACCTGGTGATGATCACGCCGGGCTGCAGCAATCCCAAGGTCACTGATCGCGGATTGAAGACCGTCAACCGCCTGTGCGCGCGCGACGATTTCCAGGGCCCGGCCGGCATCATCTTCGCCGTCAATGATCTGAAAGCGAAGAAGATCGCGATCTTCGACGACGGCACCACCGGCCCGCGCGGTGCGGCGGACGAGGCCGAGAAGCAGGCCAAGGCAATGGGCGCCACGGCGGTGCGCTTCGTGCTGCGCTCGGGCGACAAGGATTTCCGCGCGGTGCTGGGCACCGTGCCGAAGGATGTGAGCGCGATCTACGCCAGCCTGTGGGCGCCGGACGCCGCGTTGATGGCCAAGCAGCTTCCCGATGTCGGGCTTTCAAACGTCAAGATGATCGGCCCCGACGGACAGTTCGAGCCGGTCGACTACATCCAGGCGTCAGCCGGCGGTGCGGAAGGCAACTACGTGACCTTCTTCGTGCCCGACATGAAGAAGATCCCGGCCGCCAATGACTTCGTGAAGGCGTTCGAGGCCAAGCACGGCACGCTCAGCTCCTACGGGCCGCTGGCCTACGAAGCCGCCAACCTGTTGCTCGAAGCCATCAAGACCGCCGGCAAGCCCGATCGTGCCGCCGTGCGCGACGCGGTTCGTGCGTCGAACTACAAAGGCGTCCTGGGCATGCAGATCACCTTCGACGCCAAGGGCGATGTCGCCACACCGTCGCTGTCCGTCTATCAGGTCAAGGGCAAGGATTTCGAGCTGGTCAAGACCGTCACGAAGTAAGTCAACGCACGATGGCGCTCCTGGAGGCCTCCGGCCTGAAGAAAAGATTCGGCGGGCTGGAGGCCGTCCAGGGCTTCGATTTCACCCTGGCGCCAGGCGAGATCGTCAGCCTGATCGGCCCCAACGGGTCGGGCAAGACGACGATCTTCAATGTCATCACCGGACTGTTTCCCGCCAGTGCCGGCAGCGTCAAATTCGACGACGGGCGCCACGAATTGCTGGGACTGAAGCCGCACGCCGTCACGGCGCTGGGCGTCGCGCGCACCTTCCAGAACCAGCGGCTGTTCAACCAGATGACCGTGCTGGAGAACGTCCTGGTCGGGCATCATTGCCGATCCAGTTCGGGCATGGTCGGCATCGTACTGGGCCTGCCCTCGGCGCGTGCCGAAAAGGCGCGCGTGATCGAGGAGGCGAAGGCGCTGCTGGCGATTTTCGGCCAACGTCTGACGCCGCGCCATGACCATCTGGCGATGTCGCTGTCCTACGCCAACCGCCGCCGCCTGGAGATCGCGCGCGCCCTTGCCACGCGGCCGCGCCTGCTGCTTCTCGATGAGCCCGCCGCCGGCATGAACCCGACCGAAACGCGCGAGCTGATGGCCGACATCCTGCGCATCCGCGAGCGCGGCGTGACGGTGTTGCTGATCGAACACGATCTGAACGTGGTGCGCGGCATCTCCGATCGCGTCGTGGCGCTGGACCACGGCGTCAAGATCGCCGAAGGCGATTTCGCCACCGTGCGCAAGCACCCGCACGTCATCGAGGCTTATTTGGGGCGTCGCGCCGCCAATGCTTAAACTCGACCAGGTCGTCACCTATTACGGACCGATCATGGCGTTGAAAGGCGTCAGCCTCGAGGTACGCCAGGGCGAGATCGTGTGCCTGCTCGGCGGCAACGCCTCAGGCAAGTCGACGACGATGAAGACGATTCTCGGCCTGGTCCGGCCGCGCACCGGCACGGTCGAGTTCGAGGGCGAGCGCCTGGACGGACGCCAGACCGGCGACATCGTGCGGCGCGGCATTTCGCTCGTCCCGGAAGCGCGGCGGATCTTCGGCCGCATGACGGTCTGGGAGAACCTGGTCATGGGCTCCTATGTCCGGCGCAACGAACCGCAGGCCGAGCTGGACCAAGACATGGAGCGCGTCTTCGGGCTGTTCCCGCGTTTGCGCGAGCGCCAGGCGCAATACGCCGGCACCATGTCGGGCGGCGAGCAGCAGATGCTGGCGATCGGCCGCGCGCTGATGGCGCGGCCGCGCCTGCTGCTGATGGATGAGCCCTCGATGGGCCTGTCGCCAGCCTTCGTCGACCAGGTGTTCGACATCATCCAGGAGATCAACCGCCAGGGCACGACGATCCTGGTGGTCGAGCAGAACGCCAACGTCGCGCTGTCGATCGCGCATCGCGGCTATGTCCTGCAGAACGGACGGATCGTGATTGCCGACAACGCGGCTTCGCTGTTGCAGGCCGACGAGGTGCGCCGGGCCTATTTGGGCGAGGAGTAACGAATGGGCGACATCATCGCCATATTGCCGCAGCAACTCGCCTTCGGTCTGGCATTGGGCACGGTCTACGGGCTGATCGCGCTCGGCTACACGATGATCTATGGCGTGCTGTTCATGATCAACTTCGCGCATGGCGAGGTGTTCATGATCGGTGCCTATATCGGCTGGGCCGTGCTGACCGCATTGCTCAACCTGTCGATCGGCCTGCACCCGCTGTGGGTCCTGCCGATCATGCTGCTGCCGGCGATGCTGTTGTGCGGCGGATTGGGCATGGGGTTGGAGCGCTTCGCCTATCGCCCGCTCTACGCGCGCGGCGCCACGCGGCTCGGGCCGCTGATCAGCGCCGTCGGCGCTTCGATCTTCCTGCAGAACGCGGTGATGCTGACGCAAGGGGCACGGATGAAGGTCTACATGACCAACTACCTGTTCCCGCGCACCTGGCGCTTCGAAATTTTCGGCATCAACATCTCGGCACTGCTGATCGTCATCATCGTCGTCTCGGCGTTGCTGATGTGGGCGTTGATCGTGCTCGTGCAGCGCACCACGCTCGGCCGCTCGATCCGCGCCGTGTCCGAGGACCGCGAGATGGCCGCCGTCATGGGCATCAATGTCGGTCGCGTCGTCGGCATGACGTTCTTCCTCGGCTCGGCGCTGGGCGGCGCCGCTGGCGTGCTGATCGGCCTCTACTACACGCAGATCGATTTCGTGATGGGCTATTCCGCCGGCTTGAAGGCCTTCACCGCCGCGGTCCTCGGCGGCATCGGCAACATCCGCGGCGCCATGCTCGGTGGCCTGCTGCTGGGCGTGATCGAGAGCCTTGCCGTCACCTTCATCAATCCCGCATTCAAGGATGTGGTGACCTTCGCCGTGCTGATCATCGTGTTGGTGTTCCGGCCCGAGGGCATCTTCGGCGAGACTCTGGCGGACTGGAAGAAAGTGTGATGCTCGACCGGCTCGTCCGTCATCTGCCGCTGCTGCTGCTCGCCGGCGCCATCCTGGCGCCGCTGCTGTCGCCCAACGACTATGTGACCGGCGTGCTGGCGCGCATCTGCCTCTATGCACTGCTGGCGCTGGGCTTGAACGTCGTCGTCGGTTTCGCGGGCCTGCTCGATATCGGATACGTCGCCTTTTTCGGCATTGGCTCGTATGTCTATGCTTTCCTGTGCTCGCCGCATTTCGGGCTGCATGTGCCGTTCGTGCCGGCAATGCTGATCGTGACGGTGGTGACGGCCATCGCCGGCATCCTGATTGGCGCGCCGACCCTGCGGTTGCGCGGCGACTACCTCGCCATTGTGACCTTGGGCTTCGGCGAGATCACCTATATTTGCCTGGTCAATCTCGACCGGCCGATCAACATCACCGGCGGCCCCAGCGGCTTGATCCGCATCGACCCGCCCCATCTGTTCGGTTACGTGATTCAGAGCAACATGCAGTACTACTACCTGTTCCTGGCGACGCTGGTGGCCGCGTTGCTGATCTCGATCCGGCTGCGCAACTCGCGCATCGGTTGGGCATGGCAGGCGATCCGCGAGGACGAGCTGGCGGCCGGTGCCATGGGCATCAACACCACCGTCTCGAAGCTGCAGGCCTTCGCCATCGGCGCGACCTTCGCCGGTTTTGCCGGCGGGTTGCTGGCCTCGTGGCAGCGCTCGGTCTTCCCCGACAATTTCCTGTTCCACGAATCGGTCTACATCCTGGCGATGGTAATTCTCGGCGGGATGGGAAACGTCTTTGGCGTCATCCTCGGCGCCGCCATCGTGGTGGCGTTGCCCGAGATCTTCCGTGACCTTTCGCTCTATCGCCTGCTGGCATTCGGCGCGTTGCTGATGGTGCTGATGATCTTCCGGCCGCAGGGCCTGTTGTCGGCGCGCTGGCCGCGCCGCGCCGTGGAGCCGGCGCCGACGGAAACGAAACCAGTGGAGCGCGGTGCCGCGGGCGAGTGAATCGTGTGGAGGAGGCGGTCATGAAAGTCGCGGTGCTCGGCGCCGGTGCGATTGGCGTGGCGACGGCTTACTACCTGCAGCGTCTTGGCCACGATGTGACGGTGATCGACCGGCAGAGCGGCGCGGCGTTGGAAACCAGCTTCGGCAACGGCGCCATCATTCACGCGAGCGAGGTCGAGCCCTGGTCGCAGCCCGGCATGCCCCTCAAGATTCTGAAATGGCTGGGCCAGGAAGATGCGCCGATGCTGCTGCGCGCCGCCGCGCTCCCGCATATGTGGCGATGGGGATTGGCTTTCCTCGCCAATTGCTCGACCGAGCGATTCCGACGCAACGCGCAGGCAAATCTGCGCCTCGCACTCTACAGCCTGCGCTCGCTGCAGGAGATTCGTGCCGAGACCGGCATCTCGTACGACCACGCGACCAACGGCGTACTGAAAATCTACCGCGACCCGCAATCGCTGGCGGTCGGGCGGCGCAACAGTGCAGAGCTGGCCAAGTACGGACTTCTCTACAACGAATTATCGCCGGCCGAATGCGCGCGCCTTGAGCCGGCCGTGGCCGACACCGCCGCCACGCTGTGCGGTGGGCTGCATTTCGCGCGCGACGAAACCGGCGACAGCCATAAATTCATGCAAGGTCTCGCCGCGCACCTGGCCGAGCGCGGCGTGACGTTCCACTACGACACGCGCATCGATCGGCTGGTCTCCGAGCGTGGCCGGATCACCGCCGTCGAAACCTCGCGCGGGCCGATCCAGGCCGATACCGTTGTCGCGGCGCTTGGCAGCTTCACGCCGCCGCTGCTGCGGCCCTTGGGTATCGACCTGCCGATCTACCCGGTGAAGGGCGTGTCGATCACCGTGCCGGCCGCGGGCTGGAATGCCGCACCGCGCATGGCGATCATCGACGACGGCCGGTTGTTCGGCCTGATCCGCATCGGCGACCGGTTGCGCGTCGCCGGCTCGGCGGAAATCGCGCGCTACGACGCAACGCCCAGCCCGGTCCGCGCCAAGGCGATCGTCGCCAAGGCGCTGGAGACTTTCCCGGGGCTCGCGCATTGCTATGCGCCCGAAACCGCCAAGGTCTGGGCGGGCCTGCGCCCCGTCACGCCGAGCGGCGTTGCGTATATGGGCCGCACGTCGATTTCAAATCTGGTCGTCAATGCCGGGCACGGCCATCTCGGCTGGACCATGTCCTGCGGCGCCGGCCGCCTGGTCGCCGACATCGTCACCGGCCGGCCGCCGGAGATCGACCTCGCCGGCTTTCCGACCGTGACCTAGGTGGCGTCTCCGCACCGATTTCCGCTCAAGGGTCAATCAAGCAGACGTCTTGCGTCAGTCCTCTGGCGCTATGGCGACCGTCAAGCCATCCAACTCACTGCCGAATGGTATTTGGCACGACAGACGCGAGTTTGGGCGACGATGCTTGGAGTTGTCCAAGAGATCGCTCTCCTCGCCCGACATTGGCGGCGTCGTGCCCGCACTCTCCGGATAAACATAGACATGGCAAGTTCCGCAGCAGCAACACCCGCCGCAGGAGGCCAGAAGTTCGTCGACGCCGCAGTCGCGGATGTGCTCCATGAGCGACACACCGGAGCGTCCCTCCAGCGCAATCTTGGCACCATCGCGCCGCACAATATTCAGTTTCGACATGCGACCTGCCTCCATGCATGAGCGTCATTTGCCGAACGCCCGATCCGGCCGGACGCGACGACACCGTTGACTCGCGTCTCAGTGATACCATATAGTATGTGAATACTATATGGTATGTCAATGTTGCGCTTGGCTCTGCGAATTTCGGTGGCGTTCAAGAGCCGCCAGCATCCACGGGAGGCCCTGATGATCGATCATCGCACCGCACCCTATGCAGCAGGGCGAAGCTATCAGCGCGGGCGGATGGGGTTTTTCGCTCGGCTTGCGCCGTGACACTGCGCGGATTTTTCGCTCGCCATAGGCGAGGTACAACGAAGTCAATGCCAGTCCCACCAGGTCGCCTGCGGATGGACCGCGCATGAAGCTCGACGCCGCCCCATAGGTAAGTTCAAGGACGAAGTCCCCCAAGCACCTCCGGGTCCGCTGGCGCGCGCGATACCGGGAACATTCGCAGGAGGATCTGCCCGAGCCCGGCCCACTGGTTGCGAAACAAATTGGCGTGGCGATCGCCGAATGTCGCATCACGCCGGGCATGTCTGAAGAGCTCGAGCGCGAGCAAGCCCCAGCTGGGATCGCTCGCCCGGGCGGAGGCCCAGCTGCTGATCGCCGCGATCATCTGTTTGGGCTCGCTGACCCCTTTCAACAACGCGGCGATCTCTGTGACGTCCCGCATGGAATGTGTTTCCAGCAATTCGAGGAAGATCTCCTCCTTGCTGGAAAAATTTGAGTAGAACGCTCCTTTGCTGAACCCAGCTTCTTCGGCGATGCGATCGATAGATGCGCTCTCGTAGCCTTCGCGAGCAACAACCTCGCGGGCCGACGCCAGCAGTTTTGCCCGCGTCAGCGCGCGATTTTCTTCTCGGGTCAGGCGTGCCACTCTTTTCTCCTTTTGTCGGGTTTAGCGAAGCGAAATGTTGCGCTTTTTTAAGATACCATTCAGTATCTGAAAATGCAGGAGAAAAAGGCCGTGCCGGCCGCCCCAAGCTCGCAACCCAAACGAAAGGCGAAGCCGGATGGCAACCCGTGGCTATTCGTATCAGATAACAGTGGCACCCCTGACCGATGGGGCCGGCGACGGTCCACCTGTCACGGAACCGCTGACATTCACTCACATCAATCATGACAACATCATCGTGGTGGTCGAACGGGTTCGAAAGAGCTCCGGGCTCGATCACGATTCGGCGGCAGCCACCGCCATCGGTCTAAAGCTCTTGAGCGAGGTCATGCTCAAGGAGAGGGACAATGCTCTGTTTGATCCGCTGCGTAGCGGGGTGCGGGAGTTCATTCAGAGCCTGAAGGCGCTGGCGAAGAGCGGCGACCAGACGGAGGTGAACGGCAGGCGCTAAGTGTTGGCATCACCCGCCACGCGCCAACGGTGATTTCCCGCATGCCTGGACAAACGCTGGGCTGGTCCGTCATGCGTGACATGGCAACCGCGTGGTGCCGGCCTCCCGACAACCCTAATCGCGCCGGCGCTTGCCGGCTGCAGTGGCGATGTGCAGTTTAACGCCGGCCGATCGAACCGCGTCCGACAACGGTCGCGCCGGCGCGCGATCGACCACGATGTCGGTGAGCTGATCGAGCGGGCAGATCAGCTCCATCGCCCCCATCTCGAACTTGCTCGCATCGACCAGCAGCACGCGCTGCGGCGCCATGCCCAGCATCGCGCGCTTGACGCCCACAGGCTCGGAGCGCGCCTCGGTGGGGCCGGTTGCGCCCATGCCGCTCGCCCCGATGATCGTGCGCGCGGCATTGAAGCGGCGGATGAAGTCGACGGTATGCGGGCCGAACACGCCGCCTTCCTGGGCGCTGAAATCGCCCGGGCACATGATGACGCGGATCGCGGCGTTGACCGCCAGCGTGGTGGCGACGGGCAGGCTGTTGGTGATGACCGTCACCTCGCCGCCGATCGAGGCGAGGTGGCGCGCGAAATGCAACGTGGTGGAGCCGGCGTCGATCATCAGCACGTCGCCCGGTTTCACCAGGCGCGCGGCTTCGGCCCCGATGCGCGCGCGCTCCTCGACATAGAGATGCTCGCGCTCGTGCACCGCGGGCTCGCGCTGCAGCAGCGGCAAGGCGGCCCCGCCATAAGTGCGGTTGATGGCGCCGCCTTCGCTCAGCTCGTCGAGGTCACGCCGGATCGTCTCCGTCGTGACGCCGAGGGCACGCGCGAGCTGCGACACGCGGATCGCCGCGTTCAGCTTCAAATCGCGCAGGATGCGCTCGCGGCGCTCATCGGGTCCGGCGCGGCGGGTGCGGGGGCTCATCGTGGGATCGGGCACGCGGTCATACGGGGGATGCCGATCCTATCGACGACCCGCGTTGCAATCCACCCCGTCAGTCGGCCGCGAGCATGACCGCATCGGTCAGCGCCCCGCTGTCGGCGGCGAGATCGAGGAAGGTCCAGCGATTGCGGATCTCGCGCGCGTGCAGCACGGCCTGGCGGTAGAAATCCTCCGGCCAGCCCAGCTCGGCGGGCGTGGTCGGGGCGCCGGCGCGGCGCAGCGTGTCTTCGAGCTCGCGCGCCGGGCGCAAAATCGCGGCGATCCACGCCCGGATCTGCGGCCAGGCGCAGCCAAGCTGCGTGTTGAGGGCTTGCGCATGCGCATAGTCCAGGCGCTTGCGCGCGAACTCGCTCCAGCACGTTTCGCCCAGCTCGGCGCCGAAGACGGCGACGAGATCGGCGCGTGACGGCGTTGAGGCGCGCAGGCGCGGGGCGGGTGCGGCGAGCATCGCCTCCTGCAGGCGGGCGAGGGTGAGGGTCGTGACGGCGATCTGCTCGCCATGGAACGCGTGCGGCCGGCTGGGGTCGCCCATCATGTCGATGTAGTGGCTGATCAGATGCTCGCCCTGGCTCGCCGGTTGGCTGCTGCCGCAGATCGCCATGCCGAAGCCGGACAGCACGAGCGTGCGTGCCAGGCGGCTCATGGCCTCGCGATCGCCGCGCACCAGCGGCCCCGCCGCCGCGAAAAGCGGGGTTTCGTCGTCATGCAGCAGCGCGAACGGCGCCTCGCGATAGGGTTCGCCGCGCACCAAATGCGCCAGCATCCAGTCGGCCTGCGCGGTGCAGCGGCAGAGCGAATCGCCCAGGCCCGCGCGGATGAGCCGGACGGGCGCGCGAACCAACGTGTCCAGCTCCAGCAGCACCACGACAGGGGCGGCCGCCGGCAACGATCTCTTGTGTCCGTCGACGGTGATCGCCGCGTTGGGCGAGGTGTAGCCGTTCATCGACGGCGCGGTGCCGAACACCGCATAGGGTTTGCCGTCCAGGAACGCCGCGTATTTGCACAGATCGTTGATGGTGCCGGAGCCCACGGCGATCAGCACATCGGCGCCACGCGTCGCGTCGCGCACCTGCGCGACCGTTTCCGCATCGGCGCGCGGCGCGGTCAGAACGACAGCATCGACCGGCGCCAGAATCTGGAGCGCCGCTTCGATGCGCGCCCCCAGAACTGCCCGCGTGTTCGTGTCGCTCACCACCGCCCAGCGCGTGGCATTGAGGCCGGCGCGGCACAGCAGATCGGCCTCTTGCCCGGCGAAACTGTTTTCGATCGCGACAAGGCGCGTGGCGACACGCAGCATGCCGGGGCCGTCAGGGTCGGCGAAATGCCCCGCCAGCAGGCGCGCCAACACGTCGTGCGAGTGCGCACTCATGCCACGGCCGTCGCGATCGCCTGGCAGGCCGCGAGCACGTCGCGCAGCCGCCCTGGCATGCCGCCTTTGCGCGGCGAGAAGGAGCCGTCGAATATCGCCGAGCCGATGGTGAACGCATCCGCACCCGCGCCGCGCAGCGCCTGGATGCGCTCGGCGGAGTTGATGCTGCCGGCCACCACTAGTTTTCCGCCACTCAGATTGTGCCGCGCCGCGTGCACGAGCTCGAGCGGCTGCGCCGCGATCGCGCGATAGGCCAGCAGATCGACGCCGGCGCAGCCCTTGCGCATGAACTCGGCGCAATGCGCGGCGATGTCGGCGGCCGTGCCGCCCAATCTTGTCGGGTGCCCTTCGGGAAATCCGGGAAACGGAAAATACGCGATGCCGCTACCGGCGATCGCGCGCAAGGTCCCGTCGACATCCGTGCCGCCCAGCAGCCGGTCCACCCCGATCTCCGCCGCGACCGCAGCCGAGCGCAAGGCCGCTTCGGGCGAGGTGCTGACGACCTCCATGTAACTGGTGGCGCCGGACTCTTTGATGCGCCGGTTGAGGCTGCGCAGCGTCGCCGGTGCCACACCCACATCCTTGAAACCGACATGACGCAATCCCGCGGCCACGGCCTCGTCGACGACCTCGAGGCAATCCTCGATCGTCTTGTCGTCGCGGGTCAGCATGAAAATGAAATCCATCCCCGGGGTCCTCGCACGCCTTGGCTAATCGCAGCATACCGCAAATGTTGCAGTTGCCAAATCAAATTTGTAACTACAATATAGCTGTCATATTGAAATTCCGGCGATGAAGGAGCGGGGGATGAACGGGCTGAGACTTTGGGCGGCAGCGGCTGCGGTTACCGCGCTGGCATTGGGCACCGGCCACGAGGCGGCGGCGCAGAAAACACGCCTGACGGTCTATACGGCGTTGGAGAACGACCAGCTCCAGCCCTACAAACAGGCCTTCGAGGCGGACAATCCGGATGTCGAGCTCGTCTGGCACCGCGATTCGACGGGCGTCATTACCGCGCGCGTGCTGGCGGAGAAGGACAATCCCCGCGCCGATGTCATCTGGGGCTTGGCCGCGACCAGCATTCTCATTTTCGATCAGGCCGGTCTGGTGGAGCGCTACACGCCCAAGGGTGCCGATGGCATCAAGCCGCAATTGCGCGCCGCGACGAACCCGGCCAACTACACGGCGGTCGAGGCCTTCCTGGCGCTGGTCTGCCTCAACACGATCGAGCAGAAGAAGGCCGGCGCACCCACGCCCGCGTCCTGGAACGACCTCCTCGATCCCAAATTCAAGAACAGCATCGTCATGCCGCATCCCGCCTCATCGGGCACGGGTTACATGCAGGTCGTGAGCTGGATCAAGACGATGGGGGAGCCCGCGGCCTGGGCCTACATGGACAAGCTGCACGAGAACATCGCCAACTACCTGCATTCGGGCTCGGCCCCGTGCGTGCAGGCCGCGCGCGGCGAGCGCATGGTCGGCATCGGCCTCGACATGCGTGGCGTCAGCGAAAAGGCGAAGGGCGCCCCGCTCGAGCTCGTCGTGCCCAAGGAAGGCCTGGCGTGGGACCTTGAAGCCACCGCCATCATGAAGGGCACCAAGAACCTCGCCGCCGCACAGCGCCTCGCCGACTGGACCGTCACCAAGAAGGCGAGCGAGATGTACAGCAAGTACTACGCGGTCGTAGCGCATAGCGAGCTGAGCGCGCTGCCCGCCGGCTACCCAGCCGCTGCACCCGCCGCGATGGTGCCGATGGACTTCACCTTCATGGCCACCAACCGCGACCGCATCCTCGCCGAATGGTCGCGCCGCTACAACTCCAAGGCCGCGCCGAAATAGCGGCAAACCCGGGCCGCACCGGCCGCGCCTGCCTGTTCCGAAGGCATAGCGCGCGGCCGGCGCCGGGATGATCTGAGTCACAGCGCCGCCCCTTGCCCCTCGGGGCAAATCGGGGTACCAAACCCGCGGTTTCTCCCAACATGCCGTGTCGCGTGCCCGTCCGGGCGCGGCGGCGTTGTTGTATCGGGCCGCTCCGGCTCAATCACCCGCACTCACCCGAGGTACTTTCATGGCACGCAACAAGATCGCCCTCGTCGGCGCCGGCCAGATCGGCGGCACCCTGGCTCTCCTCGCCGGTTTGAAGGAGCTGGGCGACGTCGTCCTCATCGACGTGGTCGAAGGCGTGCCGCAGGGCAAGGCGCTCGATCTCGCCGAGGCCTCGCCGGTCGAGGGGTTCGATGCGGCCTATTCGGGCTCGAACGATTACAGCGCCTTGAAGGGCGCGGATGTCGTGATCGTCACCGCCGGCGTGCCGCGCAAGCCCGGCATGAGCCGCGACGATCTGATCGGCATCAACGCCAAGGTCATCGCGACGGTCGCCGAGAACATCAAGACGCATTGCCCCAAGGCCTTCGTCATCGTCGTCACCAACCCGCTCGATGTCATGGTGTGGGTGATGCGCGAACTCTCCGGCCTGCCGCATGCCAAGGTCGTCGGCATGGCCGGCGTGCTGGATTCCGCGCGCTTCCGCTACTTCCTCGCCGAGGAATTCAAAGTCTCGGTAGAAGACGTGACCGCGTTCGTGCTCGGCGGCCATGGCGACACGATGGTACCGCTGGTCCGCTACTCGACCGTCGCCGGCATCCCGCTGCCCGACCTCGTCGCCATGGGGTGGACCACCCAGGCCAAGCTCGATGCGATCGTTCAGCGCACCCGCGATGGCGGCGCCGAGATCGTCAACCTGCTCAAGACCGGCTCGGCCTTCTACGCCCCCGCCGCCGCGGCCATCGAGATGGCCTCCAGCTATCTGCGCGACAAGAAGCGGGTTCTGCCCTGCGCCGCCTGGCTCACCGGCCAGTACGGCCTCAAGGACATCTATGTCGGCGTGCCGACGGTGATCGGCGCCGGTGGCGTGGAAAAGATCATCGACATCAAGCTCGAGCGCCGAGGAAAAGGTGATGTTCGACAAGTCGGTTGCCGCCGTGAAGCAGCTCTGCGACATCGCCTCGGGCCTGCTCAAGAAGGAAGGCAAGCTCAAATAACGCGGGCGCAGCGATTTGTTCCCGCAATGTTCTCTATGCCTTTGTTGCACAGCGGAAACGCGGTGATAAATTACGCGCCCCGCAGCGTTCTTTCCCCCGGAGTTCGCCGCGTCCTGCGTCGTCTCCGGCGGGCTGACCTTGCACGAGCCGATCCCCGGAGCGATCCCAAGCCCATGAATATCCACGAGTATCAGGCGAAGACCCTGCTCGCCAAATATGGCGTCGCTGTCCCGCGCGGTGGCGTTGCCTACACGCCCGACGAGGCCGAGAAGGTGGCCAAGGGCCTGGGCGGTTCGGTCTGGGTCGTGAAGTCGCAGATCCATGCCGGCGGTCGCGGTGCGGGTCGCTTCAAGGACAATCCCAGCGGCAAGGGCGGCGTGCGCGTCGTCAAGGCGCTCGAGGAGGTCCGCAAGAACACCGCCGAGATGCTCGGCCACGTGCTGATCACCAAGCAGACCGGCCCCAAGGGCAAAGAGGTCAAGCGCGTCTATGTCGAGGAAGGCTGCGATATCAAGCGCGAGCTCTACCTCGGCATGCTGATCGACCGCGCCACCGGCCGCATCACGGCGATGGCCTCGACCGAAGGCGGCATGGACATCGAAGAAGTTGCCGCCAAGCACCCCGAGAAGATCATCAAGGTCGCGATTGATCCCGCGACCGGCCTGCTGCCCTTCTTCGCGCGCAAGATCGCCTTCGGCCTCAAGCTCGAAGGCAAGCAGATCAACGCCGCGGTCAAGTTCCTGAGCGCGATGTATGAGGCCTTTGTGGCGCTCGACGCCTCGATCGTCGAGATCAACCCGCTGATCGTCACCGGCACCGGCGATGTGATCGCGCTCGATGCCAAGATGAATTTCGACGACAACGCGCTCTTCCGTCATCGCGACGTCGAGGAGCTGCGCGACATCGACGAAGAAGACCCGATGGAGCGCGAGGCCGCCAAGCACGAGCTCAACTACGTGAAGCTCGACGGCAATATCGGCTGCATGGTCAACGGCGCCGGTCTTGCCATGGCGACCATGGATATCATCAAGCTTTACGGCGGCGAGCCCGCCAACTTCCTCGATGTCGGCGGCGGTGCGACGCGCGAGCGCGTGACAACGGCCTTCAAGCTGATCCTCTCCGATCCCAACGTCGAAGGCATCCTGGTCAATATCTTCGGCGGCATCATGCGCTGCGACGTGATCGCAGAAGGCGTCGTTGCCGCCGCGCGCGAAGTGGCGCTCGATGTGCCGCTGGTCGTGCGCCTCGAAGGCACCAATGTCGAGCTCGGCAAGAAAATCCTGAAGCAGTCCGGCCTGAAGATCACCTCGGCCGACAATCTTGCCGACGCCGCCGAAAAAATTGTCAAGGCCGTGAAGGAGGCCGCGTAACATGGCCGTCCTCGTCGACAAGAACACCAAAGTCATCTGCCAGGGCTTCACCGGCGCCCAGGGCACGTTCCACTCCGAGCAGGCGATCGCCTACGGCACCAAGATGGTTGGCGGCGTCACGCCCGGTAAAGGCGGCACCAAGCATCTCGACCTGCCGGTCTTCGACACCGTCGCGGAAGCCGTCGCCGCCACCGGCGCCGACGCCTCCGTCATCTACGTGCCGCCGCCCTTTGCGGCCGACGCGATCTACGAAGCGGTCGATGCCGATATGCGTCTCGTCGTGTGCATCACCGAGGGCATCCCGGTCGTCGACATGGTCCGCGTCAAGCGCGCCATGGCCAACTCCAAGAGCCGCCTGATCGGCCCCAATTGCCCCGGCGTCATCACGCCCGGCGAATGCAAGATCGGCATCATGCCCGGCCATATCCACAGCCGCGGCAAGGTCGGCATCGTCTCGCGCTCCGGCACGCTCACCTACGAGGCGGTGGCGCAGACCACGGCGGCCGGGCTCGGCCAATCCAGCTGCGTGGGCATCGGCGGCGACCCGGTCAACGGCACCAATTTCATCGACGTCTTGGAGCTGTTCCTGAAGGATCCCGAGACCGAGGGCATCATCATGATCGGCGAAATCGGCGGGTCCGCCGAGGAAGATGCCGCAAATTTCATCAAATCGTCCAAGACCAAGAAGCCGATGGTGGGCTTCATCGCCGGGACATCGGCCCCGCCGGGCCGCCGGATGGGTCATGCGGGGGCCATTATCTCCGGTGGCAAGGGGGGTGCCGGGGACAAGATCGAGGCCCTGAAATCCGCCGGAATCAACGTCGCGGATTCACCGGCCAGCCTCGGCAGCACCATGCTCAAGGCTTTGAAACGTTAGCGTGAATACCTACATAAATAAGACTTCATAAACCCTGTTGGGATTAGGGTGCTATATCAGGCCGGTATCCGTCCCGGCCACTTTTCCAACCCCCCGAAACGTCATGCAAGCCGATCTGCTGTCCTTTTTGTCCGGCGCGAACGCCCCGTTTATCGCCGAACTCTATGAACGATTCCTCCGCAACCCCGCGGATGTCGATCCCGAATGGGCGGAGTTTTTCCGCGGCCTGAGCGAAGACGCGGAATCCGTCCTGGCTGAGCTGCGCGGGGCCAGCTGGGCGCCACGCAAAGCCGGCATCATCGGCAGCGGCGAAGCGCGTGTGGCCAAGCCGACCAACGGCGCCGCCGCCGCTTCCGATTCCGTTTCGGTCGCCCAGCTGCGCGCCGCGACGGTCGATTCCATCCGCGCCCTCATGCTGATCCGCGCTTATCGCGTGCGCGGCCATCTGGAGGCGAAGCTCGATCCGCTTGGCCTCGAGAAACGCGAGGAACATCCCGAGCTCGATCCCAAGACCTACGGCTTCACCGACGCCGACATGGATCGGCCGATCTTCATCGACAACGTGCTGGGCCGCGAGACCGCGACCTTGCGCGAGATCATGTCGCTGCTGCGCGACACCTATTGCGGCCATATCGGCGTCGAGTTCATGCACATCCAGGATCCCGATCAGAAGGCCTGGATCCAGGAACGCGTCGAGGGCGTGCGCAACCAGACGGAGTTCACGCCCAAGGGCAAGCGCGCCATTCTCGAGCGCCTGACCGCGGCCGAGACGTTCGAGCGTTTCCTCGACAAGAAATACACCGGCACCAAGCGCTTCGGCGTCGAAGGTGCTGAGTCGGTGGTCCCGGCGCTGGAGCAGATCATCAAGCGCGGCGGCCAGCTCGGCGTGCGCGAGCTCGTCGTCGGCATGCCCCATCGCGGCCGCCTCAATGTGCTGGCCAATTTCATGGGCAAGCCGTTCGTCGCGATCTTCTCCGAATTCCAGGGCAATACCGCGAACCCGGAAGACGTGCAGGGTTCGGGCGACGTCAAATACCATCTCGGCACGTCGTCGGACCGCGAGTTCGATTCGAACGTCGTCCATCTCTCGCTGACAGCCAACCCCTCGCATCTCGAGGCCGTGAACCCGGTCACGCTCGGCAAGGTCCGTGCGAAGCAGATGCAGCGCAAGCATCTGCAGCGCGAAGAGCAGATGGGCGAGGTGATGGGTCTGCTGATGCACGGCGACGCCGCATTCGCGGGCCAGGGCCTGGTCGCCGAAACGCTGTTGCTGTCCGAGCTGCGCGGCTACCGCACGGGCGGCACGCTCCATGTCATCGTCAACAACCAGATCGGCTTCACGACGTCCCCCGCCTACTCGCGCTCGTCGCCCTATCCGACCGATGTCGGCAAGACCATCCAGGCGCCGATTTTCCACGTCAACGGCGACGACCCCGAAGCGGTGGTCCACGTCGCGCGCATCTGCACCGAATTCCGGCAGCGGTTCAAGAAGGATGTCATCCTCGACATGTTCTGCTATCGCCGCCACGGGCATAACGAGTCCGACGAGCCGGCATTCACTCAGCCGCTGATGTACCGCAAGATCGCGAGCCATCCGACGACGCGAGCCCTCTATGCCGAGCAGCTCGTGAACGAAGGTGTCCTCACCGCCGAAGGTGCGGAGAAGGTGGTCGCCGATTTCATGGCCCATCTCGAAAGTCAGTTCGAATCCGCCAAGACCTACAAGCCCAACAAGGCCGACTGGCTGGAAGGGGCATGGGCCGGCATGGAAGCGGCCTCAGGCGAGGATCGCCGCGGCGAGACCGCCGTGAAGACGGAGTTGCTGAAAGAAGTCGGCACGGCGCTGACGCGGATACCCGCGACCCTCAACGTCCATCGCACGCTCAAGCGCATCCTTGAGAACAAGCGCAAAACGCTCGAAGCCGGCACCGGGCTCGATTGGTCGACCGGCGAGGCGCTCGCCTTCGGCACGCTGCTCGCCGAGGGTACGCCGGTGCGCCTGTCGGGCCAGGATTCCGGCCGCGGCACCTTCTCGCATCGCCATTCGGTGCTGGTGGATCAGGAGACCGAGGCGCGCTACATCCCGCTCAACAATATCCGCGACGACCAGGCGCCGTTCGAAGTGATCAACTCGCCGCTATCGGAAGCCGGCGTGCTCGGCTTCGATTACGGCTTCTCGCTCGCCGAGCCGCATGCTCTGACGATCTGGGAAGCGCAGTTCGGCGACTTCGCCAACGGTGCCCAGGTCATCATCGACCAGTTCATCAGCTCTGGTGAATCAAAATGGCTGCGCATGTCGGGTCTCGTCATGCTGCTGCCGCACGGCTACGAGGGGCAGGGGCCGGAGCATTCTTCCGCGCGCCTCGAGCGCTATCTGCAGCTTTGCGCCGAGGACAACATGCAGGTGGTCAACCTGACCACGCCGGCGAATTATTTCCACGCGCTGCGCCGTCAGGTGCGCCGCAATTTCCGCAAGCCGCTGATCATCATGACGCCGAAATCGCTGCTGCGTCACAAGCTGGCGGTATCGACACTCGCCGACATGGGGCCGAACACCACGTTCCACCGCATCTTCTCGGAGACGGGCAAGCTGCTGGCGGACGACAAGGTGAAGCGCGTCGTGCTGTGCTCGGGCAAAGTCTATTACGATCTGCTGGAAGAGCGCGAGAAGCGCGGCGCCAGGGACGTGGCCCTGCTGCGCGTCGAGCAGCTCTACCCCTTCCCGATGCAGACCGTGGCGAAGGAGCTCGCGCGCTACAAGAACGCAGATGTCGTATGGTGCCAGGAAGAGCCGCGCAACACGGGTGCATGGACCTTCGTCGAGCACCGCCTCGAGGATGTGCTGCGCCCGCTCGGCGTCGCCGCCAAGCGTCCGCACTATGTCGGAAGGCCCGAAGCGGCCTCGCCGGCAACCGGACAATACAAGCGTCATAACCAGGAACAGGCCAAGCTGGTCAGCGACGCGCTGACCGTTTAAAGGCCCTCGAAGAAGGACGGAGAGGCAAGAAATGGCTCTCGAGATCAAGGTCCCGGCATTGGGCGAATTGGTCACCGAAGCGACCGTCGCCAAATGGTTCAAGAATGTCGGCGATGCCGTGGCGGCCGATGAGCCGCTGGTCGAGCTCGAAACCGACAAGGTGACCGTCGAGGTCAATGCACCCGCGTCCGGCACGCTGCAGCAGATCACCGCGGATAGCGGCGTGACCGTTTCGGTCGGCGCTCTGCTGGGCTCGCTGCAGGAAGGTGCGGGGCCCGCGAAGGGCGCCAAGCCGGCCGCAGCACCTTCGAAGCCTGCGGCTGCACCGGCGCCTGCCGCCAAGCCCTACGTTGCACCTGCACCCGTTGCTTTGGCGCCGGCCAAGGATCCCGGCCCGGCCGCGCGCAAGCTGCTGGCCGAAAATAAGGTCGACACCGCCGCCATTCCCGCCACCGGTAAGGATGGCCGCGTGACCAAGGGCGATGTGCTGGCCGCCCTCGCCAAGGCGCCCGCACCTGCAGCACCCGCACCCGCCGCACCGCATACGCCGCGCGAGCTGGGGGCGCGCGAAGAGCGCGTGAAGATGACGCGGCTGCGCAAGCGCATCGCCGAGCGCTTGAAGCAGGCCCAGAACACCGCCGCCATGCTCACGACCTTCAACGAGGTCGACATGAGCGCGGTCATGGGGCTGCGCGACAAGTACAAGGAAGGCTTCGAGAAGAAGCACGGCGTCAAGCTCGGCTTCATGGCCTTCTTCGTGAAGGCCTGCCTCGTCGCCCTCAAGGAGCTGCCGGCCGTCAACGCCGAGATCGACGGCGACGACATCATCTATAAGAACCATTACGACATCGGCGTCGCCGTCGGCACGCCGCAGGGTTTGGTCGTCCCCGTCGTGCGCGACGCCGATGCGATGAATTTGGCGCAGATCGAAAAGACGATCGGCGAGCTCGGCAAGAAGGCCCGCGACGGCAAGCTTGCCATCGAGGATCTGATGGGCGGCACGTTCACGATCTCGAATGGCGGCGTGTACGGCTCGCTGATGTCGACGCCGATTCTGAATCCGCCGCAATCGGCGATTCTCGGCATGCACAAGATCCAGCCGCGCCCGATGGCGATCGGCGACAAGGTCGAAGTGCGGCCGATGATGTACCTGGCCCTCTCCTACGACCACCGCATCATCGACGGCCGCGAGGCGGTCACCTTCCTGGTGCGCGTCAAGGATTGCCTCGAGGATCCAGCGCGCATCGTCCTCGACCTCTGAGTTTGATTGCCACGAACGGCCTCATCCTGAGCCTGTCGAAGGATGAGTCACTGGGAACCGGCCTTGGCCGCGCCCAGGGACCGACAGATAAGGGAACACATCCATGGCTGAGGCGTCCTACGATCTCGTCGTCATCGGCAGCGGGCCGGGCGGTTATGTCTGCGCCATTCGTGCGGCGCAGCTCGGCATGAAGGTCGCGTGCGTCGAAAAGCGCGAGACGCTGGGCGGCACCTGCCTCAATGTCGGCTGCATTCCCTCCAAGGCGATGCTGGCGTCCTCCGAAAAATTCGAGGAGGCCAGTCACGGCCTCGCCGCGTTCGGCATCAAGGTCGCGAAGGCGGAGCTCGACCTCGCCGGCCTGCTCGCGCACAAGGACAAGACCGTGAAGTCGAACGTCGACGGTGTCGCGTTCCTCTTCAAGAAGAACAAGATCGACTGGATCAAGGGTGCGGGGACCATCGCGGGCGCCGGCTCGGTGAATGTGAAGCTCAACGCCGGCGGCGAGCAGAAGCTTGCCACCAAAAATATCGTCATCGCCACCGGCTCCGACGTGATTTCGCTGCCCGGTATCGCGATCGACGAGAAGAAGATCATCTCGTCCACTGGTGCGCTGGAGCTGCCCGAAGTGCCCAAGCGCTTGGTCGTGATCGGTGGCGGCGTCATCGGCCTGGAACTCGGCTCGGTGTGGCAGCGTCTCGGCTCGACCGTGACGGTGATCGAGTTTCTCGATCGCATCCTCCCGCCGATGGACGGCGAGGTCTCGAAGCAGATGCAGCGTATCCTTGCGAAGCAAGGCATCGTCTTCAAGCTCTCGACCAAGGTCACGGCCGCCAAGCCCGGCCCCAAGGGCATCGCCATCACCATGGAACCCGCCAAGGGCGGTGCCGCCGAGACGATGGAAGCCGACGTTGTGCTCGTGTGCATCGGCCGCAAGCCCTATACGGACGGGCTCGGCCTCGACAAGGCGGGCGTCAAGCTCGATGCCAAGGGCCGCGTTGAGATCGACCAGCATTGGCAGACCAATGTGAAGGGCATCTACGCCATCGGCGACGCGGTTGCCGGACCGATGCTGGCGCACAAGGCGGAGGACGAGGGCACGGCGGTGGCCGAGCTGCTCGCCGGCCAGTCGGCGCACATCAACTACGACGCCATCCCGAACATCGTCTACACCTGGCCCGAGGTCGCCGCGATCGGCAAGACCGAGGAAGAGCTCAAGGCCGCGGGCATCGCCTTCAAGGCCGGCAAGTTCCCCTTCACTGCCAACGGCCGTGCCCGCGCGATGAACGCGACCGACGGCTTCGTGAAGATCCTCGCCGACGCAACGACCGATCGCGTGCTGGGCGCGCATATGGTCGGTCCCGATGTCAGCCATCTCATCGCCGAGATCGCTATCGCGATCGAGTTCGGCGCCTCGGCCGAGGATATCGCGCGCACCTGCCACGGCCATCCGACCTTGAGCGAAGTCGTCAAGGAAGCCGCCCTCGCCGTCGCCGGTCGCCCCATTCATATTTAGGCGACGATTTCCTGGTAGCCTGGTCCGCACGCTGACATCGGGCGTTCGGACATGCAGGCGATCACGATCGACGAAACGCCATCGGGCGTCACCATCACGAACCGCTCCCTGCCTTCGGTCTTGCAGGGCGTGTACTCTTTGGCGGCGACGATCTTTTTCGTCTTCGTTCTTTATAAGACGCTGCCGGACCTGCTGAACGGTGGAGGTTCGTGGCTGCCGCCCCTGGATCGACTTCCTGAGGAATGGAAAACGACGATCCTCGCGATCTGCCTGGTCGCCGCCTTTGTGATCGTGCTCGCGCCCCTGGCAATCAGCCTGCGTACCTTGTTCTTTGCCAAGGTCTGGCGCTTCGACGTGCTGGCGCGCATCGTTACCCGCAACGGCGAGCAGGTCGGCATGCTGGACGAATGCCAGGAGGTCATCGTCGAGGGCGATTTCCGCGGCGAGACGGACACGATCGATTTATCGACTGCTCATGAAGGATGGTCGCAAGATGACGATGGCGCAGAGCGACGCGGGCGAGGCGGAGCTACGCCGCTTCCTCGAGGCCTCGAAAGGCGATTTCAAATCGCGCGAAAATCCCGTATCGAAAGACTACCGCCCAGGGCTGGATCTCCAGCGGACAAAGCCCCGCGTGGTGGACGGCGCTGAACTGACATCGAGCTGCGCCATGACGCCGACACCGGACGTGACCATCGCTCTTGAATCCCCGCGCCAGGACGATATGCGGCGCCTGGTGGCGGCCCTTGATGCCTTATCGGAATCCCTTTATCCGCCGGATTCCAATCACCTGCTGGACATCGAAACGCTCGAAGCCCGACATTCGCTTCTTCGTGGCACGCCGCGCGGGCCGCGCTGGGTTGTGGCGCGCTGCGCGTGTTCGTCGACTACGGCGAAATGAAGCGCATGTTCGTCATGCCGACATCGCGCGGCGTCAAGCTCGGCCGCCGCATCCTCGACACCTTGGAAGCGCAGGCGCGGCGCGAGAAACTCGCCATTCCTGCGCCTTGAAACGGGCATCCATCAGCCGCCGGCCATAGCACTTTATCGCGCTGCGGGTTTCGTCGAGCGCGGTCCCTATCGGTGGCTACGCACCCGACCCGCTCAGCCTGTTCATGGAAAAGCGTCTCTAGCGGTCTGAAGATCCGGTGTTGCCGTGGCTGGTGAGCAGGCGCAGGACCTGCACCGCTTTCGGCAACTCGACGAGAAACTCCGCGTCGCGGTCGAGATGATGGATCTTCGTCGGGTCGCCGCCGGTGAATTTTCCCATGGCCTCGACGCTCTCCCAGTAGGAGATCGTCATGAACTCGGTTTCGGTCCCGCGATCCTCGCGGAATGTCTGGACCCCGAGCGCTTTCTTGATAAGCGGCTTGATGCCGACCTCATAGTTGTAGACTTCGTATTCATCGGCGCGTTCGCGCGTCGTGCGGCCGCGCCAGATCCGCGCGATCGCAGGCGTTTTCTTGGGGGTCTGGTCGGTCATCGCAAAACCTCCTGCGGGGGCAGGACCTCGCGACCGGCGATGGTCCGCCGGGTGAAAACGCAGATCGTCCCAAGAAGTTCTATCCGGCGTCAGAGCCCGAACAGATGCGAGATCAGCAGCCACACCGCCGCGGTGCCGGCCAGCACGACCGCTGTCGCGATGGCGACGGCGATCACGGAGGCGATGAGTCCGAACACGATGAACACACCGTCGCGCTCGACCAGGCCCAGCGAGATCAGCGCGATCCCCACGGCCGGCGGCTGGTTGCCGAAGGGGATCGGCAGCGACACCACCGACGCCAGCACCACGAACACCGCCCCCAGGACGCGCTCGGCGACATAGGACGACATTACTGGCCAGCGCGGCCGCAGCACCTTTTCGATGCGCTGCAGATAGGGCATCGACTTGCTGGTCATGGTGTCGAAATCCTTGCGCGCGATCGAGCGATCGAGCAGCCATTGCGGCAGCCATGGCCGCTCCATCCCGATCGTCATCTGCAATGCCAGAACGATCTGCGGCAGGCCGAACACGGTCGACAGGCCCGGAATGGTGCCGAGCCCGACGGCATTGGGCAGGGCCAGGATCAGCATCGAGATGCCGAAGGCGCGATCGCCCAGCACGGAGAGCAGATCGCCCAGCCTGACGCGATCGCCCGCGCCGTTGCGGCCCAGCTCGATCAGAAGATCGGAGATCTTGCGGGAATCTTGCGGATGCGCGGTCATACACTCAATCGGACAGGGTCTCGGGTCGGCCCGCCCCGATCCTAACGACAAGGCCACCGGACCGTCAAAAATGCCGGCGGTTTATGGCGTATTGATGACCGCTTGGATCACCCGCGCGCGCGCGGATGCGCCTTGTTGTAGACCTCGAGGATGCGCTCGGCATCCACCGCCGTGTAGCGCTGCGTCGTCGACAGTGAGGCATGGCCCAGCAGCTCCTGGATGGCGCGTAGATCCGCCCCTTCGCCCAGCAAATGAGTGGCGAAGCTGTGCCGCAGCGCATGCGGCGTCGCCGTCTCCGGCAGGCCCAGCACGGCGCGCAGCTTGGCGAGCTGGCCTTGCACGATGCGCGCCTTCAGCCGTTTGCCGCGCACGCCCAGGAACAGCGGCCCATCCGGCCCCGGCTGATAAGGGCAGCGCGCCACATAATCCGCGACCGCGTCGCGCACGGGTGCGAGCAGCGGCACGACGCGCTGCTTGCGGCCCTTGCCCAGCACGCTCAGCGTCTCGCCCAGCGGCAATACGCGCCGGTCGAGCGACAAGGCCTCGTCGATTCGCAAGCCGCAGCCATAGAGAAGCGTAAGCACGGCCGTGTCGCGCGCCGCCACCCACGGCTCCTCGGTGTAATCGCCGATCGTCTCCAGGGTCGTGGCGGCGTCCGCAACCGTCAGCGGCTTGGGCACGGCGCGCGGCAGCTTCGGGCTGCGCAACGTGGCGAGGGCGGCGTTGCGTGCAAGGCCGCGACGATCCAGCCAGCGCATGAAGTTGCGCAAGACCGACAACGCGCGTGCATTCGATGTCGCCTGGTGCCCGCTGGCACCGCGCGCGGCGAGCCAGGCGCGAAAATCGCCGGCGCGCAACGACGACAGGTCGCTCAAACTGGCGGCGCCGCCGAGATGGCCGGCGAGAAAAGCGAAGAACCCCGTGATGTCGCGCAGATAGGCGTCGACCGTGTGCTTGGAGGCGCGTCGCTCGTCGATCAGCCAGGAGCGCCAGGCGGCGATGGCATCGCCGATCTCCGCGCGCGCCAGCACCGCGGCCTTGGGGGCCGCAGGCGCGCCTAGCGGTCGAGCCATCCGCGCATCGTCAGCTCCACCGTGCGCGCGAGGAAGCCGAGCAGCTCCGTGCCTTGGCCGGAATGGAATTTGTCGGGCACGCGGCTGCCGAAGGCAAGGATGCCGTGCGGCGCATCGCGCTTGAGCTGCAGGCGCAACAGCGCTTGCGAGCGCACCAATGTCGCCGCCCCGCCGAAAATCGCCGCGTCGCCCGGCTCGTCGGATTTGAGCACGACATCGCGCCCGCCCAGCAGCTTGTCGACTTTGCCCTTGGGCAAGAGCTTGAGCCCGCGCGCCCCGGCGTCGCTGGCGGCGCGGTCGAGCGCTTCGAACCCGAGCGCCACCGAGTCGACATCCAGATGCATGGCGAGATCGGTGATGATGATCTCGATCAAATGCTCGAGCGTGCGCGCCTCCAGCATCGCCAGCACGCCGGCGTGGATGCGGCTCTGCCCGGTCAGATTGCCGCGCGATGTCATCACCAGATCGTTGTGCGCCGCCTGCAGCTTGGCGAGATCGCCGCGCGTGCGATCCAACATGTAGCGCTGCAGATCGACGGCGCCGTCCTTGCGCTCATGCAGCGCCGGCGTCAGCAACCGCAGCAGGTCCGGATGCTCGACCAGGAAATCCGGATGGCGGCGCAGGAACTCCGCCACCTCGGCGCTGGTGGGAGCGGGGGAGTCCAGCTTCGGGGCGCCGGTGGTATCGCTCATGGGGCGAAACGTCCTAGAGGATGGATTGACCGGTCTTCTTCCAGTCGGCGAGGAAGGCGGCGAGGCCCTTGTCGGTCAGCGGATGGATGAACATCTGCCGCATCACCGCTGGCGGCAGCGTCACCACATGCGCGCCGACTTTCGCCGATTCGATGACATGGATCGGATGGCGCGCCGAAGCGACAAGCACCTCGGTCGTGAAGGCGGGGTAGTGCTTGTAGATCTGCACGATGTCGCGAATGAGTTGCATGCCGTCGGCGCCGATATCGTCCAGCCGCCCGACGAAGGGCGAGATGAACGCAGCACCCGCCTTGGCGGCGAGGATGGCCTGCGCGGGTGAAAAGCACAGCGTCACATTGACCCGCGTGCCTTCGGACGCCAGCGCCTTGCAGGTCTTGAGGCCGTCGGGTGTGAGCGGCACCTTGACCGTGACATTGTCGGCGATCTTGGCGAGCTTGCGCCCTTCCTGCAGCATCGTCGCATGGTCGGTCGCCGTGACTTCGGCGCTCACCGGACCGCGCACGACCGCGCAGATCTCCTTGATCACGTCGAGGAATTTGCCGCCCGATTTGGCGATCAGCGAGGGGTTTGTGGTCACGCCATCGACCAGACCGGTCGCGGCGAGGTCGCGGATATCGTTGAGATCGGCCGTATCGATGAAGAATTTCATAGGTCTGACGCTAACTCCAACAATCCGAATCGGGTCTTGCAACGCTTGATGACCCATACCCCATCGCGCCGCTAAAGTGTAGCCCATGACCGCTGCCCGTACCAGTTCGCTGGCCGAGAACGAGTTCGACGCTGCTGCACCGGCGGAGCGCGTGCGCGTGCTACTGCCGCTGCCGTTGACGGGCGCCTACGATTACCGCGCGGCGCTGTCGCTGCATCTCCAGCCCGGCGATTTCGTGCAGGTGCCGCTGGGCAAGCGCAGCACGATCGGCGTGGTGTGGGATGCTCTTCCTGCCGAGGCGAATTCGGATGTCGTGCCCGAGGATCGCCTCAAGGACGTCGTCGAAAAACTCGATGCACCGGCATTGCCGTCCTCGACGCGAAAATTCGTCGACTGGGTGTCGGCCTACACGCTCGCCCCGCAAGGAGCCGTGCTGCGCATGGCGATGAGTGTCGCCGAAGCGCTCGAACCGCCGCGCCCGCTGCTCGGGCTCGTGCGCGCCGACTCGGCCCCCGATCCCAACCTCAACGATCCGGGGGAGCGCCGCCTCACCGCCGCGCGACGGCGCGTGCTGCATCAGGCGGCGCAGCCCTTGTCATCGGGCGAGCTGGCGCGCCGCGCCGCCGTCGGCTCGTCTGTCGTCAAGGCGATGGTGGCACTCGGCTGGCTCGACACGGTCGAATTGCCGCGCGTCGCCGCGCCGGGCCCCGACGGCAATGTGCCCGGCCCCGAGCTCTCCGCCGATCAGCGCGAGGCCGCCGATGCGATGGTCGAATCGCTCGGCAAGGGCTTCTCCGTGACTCTGCTCGACGGCGTCACCGGCTCCGGCAAGACGGAGGTCTATTTCGAAGCCGTGGCGGCATCGTTGCGCGCCGGCAAGCAGGTGCTGGTGCTGCTGCCGGAAATCGCCATGAGCGCGCAGTGGCTTGCCCGCTTCACGCAGCGCTTCGGCGCACCGCCGTCCGCCTGGCATTCGGAGCTGCCGTCGCATCGCCGCCGCACCACTTGGCGCGACATCGCCGAAGGCCGCGCGCGTGTCGTCGTCGGCGCGCGCTCGGCGCTGTTCCTGCCCTATGCCGATCTCGGGCTGATCGTCGTGGATGAGGAGCACGAGGCCGCGTTCAAGCAGGAAGACGGCGTCATCTATCACGCGCGCGACATGGCGGTGGTGCGGGCCCGCACCGGCCAGATCCCGATCGTGCTGGTCTCCGCGACTCCGTCGCTGGAGACCGTCGTGAACGTGGAGCAGGGGCGCTACAGCGTGCTGCATCTGCCCGACCGGCATGGCGGCGCGCTGCTGCCGGCGATTCGCACCATCGATCTGCGCCGCGATCCGCCGCCGCGCCGCGCCTGGCTCTCGCCGGTGCTGCGCGATGCAGTGACGCAGACCTTGGCGGCGGGCGAGCAGGCGATGCTCTTCCTGAATCGCCGCGGCTACGCGCCGTTGACGCTGTGCCGCGGCTGCGGCCACCGCCTGCAATGCCCGAGCTGCACGGCCTGGCTGGTCGAACATCGCCTGGCCGGACGGCTGCAATGCCATCATTGCGGCTATTCCGCACCCCTGCCGCACAAATGCCCGGCTTGCGAGGCCGAGGGCAGCTTCGCCGCCTGCGGCCCTGGCGTGGAGCGTGTGGCGGAGGAGGCGCACGCGCTGTTCCCCGACGCGCGCATCGAGATCATGACCAGCGACACCATCGCCGGCCCCGAACTCGGCGTCGGCGTTCGTCGAACGCATGGCCAAGCGCGAGATCGACCTGCTGGTCGGCACGCAGATCGTCGCCAAGGGCCATCACTTTCCCGTGGCTGACGCTGGTCGGCGTCGTCGATGCCGATCTCGGCCTGTCGGGCGGCGATCTGCGCGCCGCCGAGCGCACCTATCAGCTCCTGCACCAGGTGGCGGGACGCGCCGGCCGCGCCGAACGCCCGGGCCAGGTGCTGTTGCAGACGTATATGCCCGAGCATCCGGTGCTGCGTGCACTGGTGCAGGGTGCCCGCGATCGCTTCCTCGCCGCCGAGATCGACGAGCGGCGGCGCCTGTCGCTGCCGCCCTTCGGCCGGCTTGCGGCCCTCATCATCGCCGGCCCGGACGAACGCGAGGTCGATACGATCGCGCGCCATCTCGCGCGCTGCGCGCCGCGCCGCGAGGGGTTGAGCGTGCTGGGTCCTGCACCCGCACCGCTCGCCATCCTGCGCGGCCGCCACCGCCGCCGCTTCCTGATCAAGGCGCGCCGCGACGACAATCTGCAATCCACCTTGGCCGACTGGGTCGGCAGCCTGCGCATCCCCGCCGCGGTGCGCGTGCAGATCGACATCGATCCGTATAGTTTCCTCTGACCATGCCCCGCCGCCCTCCGCGACAGCGCGAACGCGATCGCGCCAAACCCAAACAGCGCCCGCCGGTCCACGAAGAATTCAAGGTCAGCGGCCTGCGCGCCGTGACGGCGCTGTTCAATGCGCGCCCCGACCGAATCCAGCGCCTGTTCTTCGTGCGCGAGCTGATGCGCGACGCGCAGCGGATCACGGAAACCCTGGCGCGCGCCCGCAAGCCCTTCCGCCAGGTCGACGCGGCGGAGCTGCAGCGCATCGCCGCGACGCTCCATCACGGCGGCATCGTCGCCACCATCGACCCGCCGGTCGTGAAGGTGCCGGTGGCGGCGGACATTCAGGCCTGGGCCGACGCGAAAGCGCCGGTCCTGATCCTCGACGGCGTCAGCAACCCGCATAATTTCGGCGCCATCCTGCGCACCGCCGCCTTCCTGGGCGTGGCGCATGTCGTGCTGTCGGAGCGTAAGGAGCAAGCCTTGCCGTCGGAGGCCGCCTATCGCGTGGCGGAGGGCGGCATGGAGCACGTCACCCTCTACCGCCCGGCCTCCCTTGCGGTGTTTTGCCGCAACCTCTCGACCCGCTTCCGGGTGATCGCCGCCTCGCCGCGCGGCCAGGCCGTGGGCCGGCTGGGGAAGGACCCCCACGGCCGCCCGCCGGCCCTGGTGCTGGGCAATGAGGAGACGGGGCTGGACCCCACCGTGGCCCGCGCCTGCGACGTTCTGGTCGCAATTGCGGGCACCGGTACCGTCGAATCCCTCAACGTTTCGGTCGCCGGCGGCATTCTCATGCACACGCTGTTTGCGGCTTCGGCACCCCCTGGCTAAATCTTTGACTCGCTGTTCGCTTTTCGTTTGTAAGGGGCGGCCGTAGCGGCACCGCCCTGAGCGTCGCGGCGTGTTGCATCGCACTTTTCTGTGTGGTAGCAATCCGCGGCCTTACGGACGGGGGTATTGCTCCGGGCCGCAGGGCAGGCTTGTTCATGTTGGATTTCGCGAAAAAAACCAGCGGAATCCGGATTTCTTGGGGCGTCAACCCGGCGTGGCTTCCAACTCTAAATCAACTTCCGGCGTAGCGGAGCGCTACGCGACCGCCCTCTACGAGCTCGCGCACGATGCGCGCCAGCTCGACGAGGTCGCGGGCGATCTCGCGAAGCTCAAGGAGCTCATCGCGGGCAGCGCCGATCTGCAGCGCCTGATCAGCTCGCCGCTGATCCCGCGCGCCGAGCAGGCCAAGGCCATGGCCGCGATCGTCGCCCAGGCCGGGGTGAGTGACCTGACCCGCCGCTTCGTCGGCATGGTCGCGCGCAACCGCCGCCTGTTCTCGCTGCCGGCGATCGTCACCGCCTTCCGCACCATGCTGGCCGAGCGCCGCGGCGAAACGACGGCCGAGGTGACCTCCGCCAAGGCGCTCAGCGCCGCGCAGGTCGAGGCCATCGGCAATGCCTTGCGCGGCACGGCCGGCCGCAAGGTCCAGGTCGATGTCAAAGTCGATCCCAAGCTTCTCGGCGGGCTCAAGGTGAAGGTCGGCTCGCGCCTGATCGACGCCTCGCTCGCCACCAAACTGCAGAGACTTCAACTCGCCATGAAAGGGCTAGGGTAATGGAAATCCGGGCCGCTGAAATTTCTGCGATCCTCAAAGAGCAGATCGCGAAGTTCGATACAGCCGCCGACGTGGCCGAAGTGGGCCAGGTGATCTCGGTCGGTGACGGTATTGCCCGTGTCTATGGCCTCGACAATGTCCAGGCCGGCGAGATGGTGGAATTCCCCGGTGGCATCAAGGGGATGGCGCTGAACCTCGAGGCCGACAATGTCGGCGTCGTGATCTTCGGCGACGACCGCGACATTAAGGAAGGCGACCAGGTCAAGCGCACCGGCGCGATCGTCGAAGTGCCGATCGGCAAGGGCCTGCTCGGCCGCGTCGTCGACGCGCTTGGCAACCCGATCGACGGCAAGGGCCCGCTCAAGGACGTGACGCGCACCCGCGTCGAGGTCAAGGCGCCGGGCATCATCGGCCGCAAATCGGTCCATGAGCCGATGCAGACCGGCCTCAAGGCGATCGACTCGCTGGTCCCCGTCGGCCGCGGCCAGCGCGAGCTGATCATCGGCGACCGCCAGACCGGCAAGACCGCCGTCATCCTCGATACGATCATCAATCAGAAGGGCATCAACGCCGGCACCGACGAGAGCAAAAAGCTCTATTGCATCTATGTCTGCATCGGCCAGAAGCGCTCGACGGTTGCGCGCATCGCCAAGACGCTCGAGGACATGGGCGCACTCGGCTACTCGATCATCGTCGCCGCGACGGCCTCGGAGCCTGCCCCGCTGCAGTTCCTGGCGCCCTACACGGGCTGCGCGATGGGCGAATACTTCCGCGACAACAAGATGCACGCCGTCATCTTCTACGACGATCTGTCCAAGCAGGCCGTCGCCTACCGCCAGATGTCGCTGCTGCTGCGCCGCCCGCCGGGCCGCGAAGCCTATCCCGGCGACGTGTTCTATCTGCATTCGCGCCTGCTCGAGCGCGCGGCGAAAATGTCGGACGACAAGGGTGCCGGCTCGCTGACGGCACTGCCGGTCATCGAGACCCAGGCCGGCGACGTCTCGGCCTACATCCCGACCAACGTCATCTCGATCACCGACGGCCAGATCTTCCTGGAGACGGAGCTCTTCTATAAGGGCATCCGCCCCGCCATCAACGTCGGTCTGTCGGTCAGCCGCGTCGGCTCGGCCGCCCAGATCAAGGCGATGAAGCAGGTCGCCGGCCGCATCAAGCTCGAACTCGCGCAGTACCGCGAAATGGCGGCCTTCGCGCAGTTCGCCTCCGACCTCGATCCCTCGACCCAGAAGCTGCTGGCGCGCGGTGCGCGCCTGACCGAGCTTCTGAAGCAGGGCCAGTACGTGCCGATGCCCATCGAGGAGCAGGTGGTTTCGATCTTCGCCGGCGTGCGCGGCTATCTCGACAAGCTCGAAGTCGGCCAGATCGGCCGCTTCGAGCAGGGCTTGCTGTCGGAGCTCCGCGGCAAGCACAAGGACGTGCTGGATGCGATCCGCAACGAGCGCGAGATCTCCAAGGCGACGGAAGAGAAGTTGAAGACGGTGCTCGACAACTACGCCAAGACCTTCGCCTGATCGATCCGGTCCGGGAAGGCCTCGACGAATGCCCAGCATCAAAACACTTCGCGTCCGGATCAACAGCGTCAAGTCGACGCAGAAGATCACCTCGGCCATGAAGATGGTCGCGGCAGCCAAGCTGCGCCGCGCCCAGCAGCAGGCCGAAGCCGCGCGCCCCTATGCCGAGCGCATGTCGCGCATGCTGGGTTCGCTCGCGACCTCGCTCGCCGGTGGCGAGGGCGTGTCGCCGCTACTGGTCGGCAGCGGCAAGGACCAGGTCCAGCTCGTTGTCGTCGCGACCTCCGATCGCGGCCTGTGCGGCGCCTTCAACTCCTCGATCGTGCGTGGTGCGCGCGTGCTCATCCGTCAGCTTCAGGCGGAGAGCAAGACGGTCAAGATCCTGTGCGTCGGCCGCAAGGGCCGCGACCAACTCCGCCGCGACTACAACAAGCTGATCGTCGACACGATCGACGAGGTCGGCAAGCGCCGCCTGGCGTTCAGCGAGGCGCAGGCTATCGCGACGCGCATCGTCAAGATGTTCGAGGCGGGCGAGTTCGATGTCTGCACCATCGTCTACAACCGCTTCCGCTCGGCGATGACGCAGATCGTCACGCGCCAGCAGCTCATTCCCTTTCCGGCGCCGGAAGGCGAGCCGGCCGCCGCCGACGCTTCGGGCGCGATCTACGAATTCGAGCCCTCGGAGGAGGACATTCTCGCCGAGCTGCTGCCGACCAACATGGCCGTGCAGGTGTTCCGCGCACTTCTCGAGAATGCCGCATCGGAACAGGGTGCGCGCATGACCGCGATGGACAGCGCCACGCGCAACGCCGGCGACATGATCAAGAAGCTGACTATCAACTATAACCGTACCCGCCAGGCCTACATCACCAAGGAGCTGATCGAGATCATCTCCGGTGCTGAGGCCGTCTGACGAATTCGCGCGAGGAGTACCCGAGCATGGCCAAGAACAATGTCGGACGCATTACCCAGGTTCTGGGTGCCGTCGTCGACGTGCATTTCGACGGTGACCTGCCGAAGATCTTGAACGCGCTGCAAGTCCAAAACCACGGCAAGGCCCTGGTGCTGGAAGTGGCGCAGCATCTGGGCGAGCAGACCGTGCGGGCCGTCGCCATGGACACGACCGACGGTCTGGTCCGCGGCCAGGAAGCGATCGACACCGGCGATGCGATCCGCATGCCGGTCGGTCCGGAGACCCTGGGCCGCATCATCAACGTGGTCGGCGATCCGGTGGATGAGCGCGGCCCCATCAACGCCAAGAAGACGCTGCCGATTCACCGCGCGGCCCCGGAATTCGTCGATCAGTCGACCGAGGCCGAGATCCTCATCACCGGCATCAAGGTCATCGACCTGCTGGCCCCCTACGCCAAGGGCGGCAAGATCGGCCTGTTCGGCGGTGCAGGTGTGGGCAAGACCGTGACGATCATGGAGCTCATCAACAACGTCGCCAAGGCGCACGGCGGCGTGTCGGTGTTCGCCGGCGTGGGCGAGCGTACCCGCGAAGGCAACGATCTCTATCACGAGATGATCGACTCCAAGGTCATCAACCTCGACGGCCCCGGCTCCAAGGTGGCGCTGGTGTACGGCCAGATGAACGAGCCGCCGGGTGCGCGCGCCCGCGTCGGCTTGAGCGGTCTCACCGTGGCCGAATATTTCCGCGATGAAGAAGGCCAGGACGTGCTGTTCTTCGTCGACAACATCTTCCGCTTCACCCAGGCGGGCTCGGAAGTGTCGGCGCTGCTCGGCCGCATCCCCTCGGCGGTGGGTTATCAGCCCACGCTGTCGACGGACATGGGCACCTTGCAGGAGCGCATCACCTCGACCAAGAAGGGCTCGATCACCTCGGTGCAGGCCATCTACGTGCCCGCCGACGATCTGACTGACCCCGCGCCAGCGACCTCGTTCGCGCATTTGGACGCGACGACGGTGCTGTCGCGCCAGATCGCTGAGTTGGGCATCTTCCCGGCCGTCGACCCGCTCGACTCGACCTCGCGTATGTTGGACCCCCGCGTCATCGGCGAGGAGCACTACAAGGTCGCCCGCGAAGTGCAGCGCGTGCTGCAATCCTATAAGTCGCTGCAGGACATCATCGCGATCTTGGGCATGGACGAGCTCTCGGAAGAAGACAAGCTGACGGTCGCGCGCGCGCGCAAGATCCAGCGCTTCCTCTCGCAGCCCTTCCACGTCGCCGAGGTCTTCACCGGCACGCCGGGCGTGCTGCTGAAGCTCGAGGACACGATCAAGGGCTTCAAGAAGATCATCGCCGGCGAGTGCGACGACATGCCGGAAGCGGCGTTCTACATGGTCGGCACCATCGAAGAGGCCGTCGAGAAGGCCCGCAAGATGGCGGCCGAGGCGGCATAAGGCACCTTCCTGCTTGTCACCCGCGGGCTTGACCCGCGGGTCTGAAAGATGCGCGGGTCAAGCCCGCGCATGACAGGACTGGGTGGATGGAAGTGGAACCGGATAAGCGCATGACCGACAAAGTGCAGTTCGAGCTGGTCTCCCCCGAACGTCTCCTGCTCTCGCAGGCGGCGGAGATGGTGGTCGTGCCCGGCACCGAAGGCGATTTCGGCGTGCTCAAGGACCACGCGCCGATGATCTCGGCCGTCCGGCCCGGCGTCATCGAGGTCCATGACGAAGGCGCGGTCAAAGAGCGCATCTTCGTCGAGGGCGGTTTCGCCGAGGTAACCGGGGAGCGCTGCACGGTGCTGGCGGCCGAGGCGATCCCGGTGGCCGATCTCGACCGCGCCACGGTCGAATCGAGCCTCAAGGGCCTGCAGGACAGCCTCAAGGGCGGCGTCGAGCGCGCCGACACCGAACTGGCCGAGCTTGAGCGCCAGCTCGCGGTAGCGGAAGCCAAGCTAGCTGCCCTGGCCTGAGCCCCGGCCGCCGTCCAGGCGGACGTACAGGGGGTAATACCCGACCAACGCGCAAGGCCTTCGGCCTTGCGCCCCGGAACGGGTCAGGTCATATAAGTGTTACGTTTCCAGAACTGAGGACTGCGGACGGGTGGGGGATGGGACACTGGACGCTGGCCGATATCGGATGGGACCGGTTCGACCGCACCAAGGTTGATCCGGATCTGCTCCGCATCGTCAAAGCGGCGAGTCTGGTCGAGCGCAATGGCGCCGACTACGCGACCTATTTGTGTAACGTCTTCCACGACGATCCCGAATTCCAGACCGTCGCGCGCGACTGGGCGGCCGAAGAAGTCCAGCACGGCGATGCGTTGGGCCGCTGGGCCGAGCAGGCCGATCCGAGCTGGGACTTCCGGGCCGCCTGCAAGCGCTTCAAGGATGGTTACAAGCTACCGCTCGACGCGACCTCCTCCGTGCGCGGCACGCGCACCGGCGAGCTGATCGCGCGCTGCATCGTCGAAACCGGCACGAGTTCCTATTACGCCGCCCTGGGCGAGGCCGCGCGCGAGCCGGTCCTGCAGGATATCTGCCGCAAGATCGCCGCCGACGAGCTGCGCCATTACAAGCTCTTCTACACCCACATGACGCGCTACCAGGCGGCCGAGAATCTCGGCTTCTGGGGCCGCCTGCGCGCCGGCCTCGGCCGCATCCTCGAATCCGAGGACGACGAGCTGGCCTACGCCTATTACGCCGCCAATGGCGGCACCGGCCCCTATCGCCGGCGCGAGAATTCGCGCGCCTATGCGCGCCGCGCCTATAGCGTCTATCGGCCCTGGCACATCCAGCGCGGTATCGCGATGGTGCTGAAGGCGGTCGGCCTCACGCCCAATGGACGCCTGCACCAGATCCTGTCGCACCTTGCCGCCGGCCTCATGCGCTGGCGCGCCGAGTCGCTGTCGCGCGCCAGGGCCTGATACAGTCATCATCCTGTCATCCAGCCGCAATAAAACCATAAGCGTTGTCGGCCACGCTCCGCCGCTTGTCCGACAACGCCCCCCGGGGAAGGAACCATGACCAGATTGTCGATTTTCGTCGCCGCCTGCCTCGCCGTGATCGCCGGCGTCGGCCCGGCGTCCGCCCAGGCACCCTCGGGCCGCCTCGTGCTCTACACCTCGCAGCTCGCCCCCGATGCGCAGCAGACGGTCGATGCCTTCCAGGCCGCCAACCCCGCCATCAAGGTGGAGTGGACGCGCGACGGCACGACGCAGCTCATCAACAAGCTGCGCGCCGAAATCGCGGCCGGGGCGCCACAGCCCGACGTGCTGCTGGTCGCCGACGCGATGACCCTCGAGGCGCTCAAGCGTGAAAATCGCTTGATGGCTTACAAGGAAGCCAAGATCGACGGCTTCCCCGATGGCGCGCACGATCCCGACAAGACCTATTTCGCCACCAAGCTGATCACCACCGGCATCATCTACAACAAAGCAGCACCCATGAAGCCCGAGAGCTGGGCCGATCTTACGAAGCCTGAGGCCAAGGGCCAGGTGATCATGCCAAGCCCGCTCTACTCGGGCGCCGCCGCCATCCACATGGGCGTGCTGACCCGCGTGCCGTCCCTCGGCTGGCCGTACTACGAAAATCTCGCCAAGAACGGCACGCAATCGGCGCGCGGCAACGGGGCCGTGTTCGACTCCGTCGCCGGCGGCCAGAAGCTCTACGGCGTGCTGGTGGATTTCATGGCCATCCGCAACAAGCTCAAGGGCTCGCCGGTGGAATTCGTCTTCCCGAAGGACGGCGTCACCGCGATCACCGAGCCGGTCGGCATCTTGAGCACGGCCAAGAATCCCGCCGCGGCGCGCGCCTTCGTCGATTTCATCCTGTCGCGCGATGGCCAGCTTCTCGCCTCCAAGCAGGGCATGTTTCCGGCACGCGCCGACGTGACCCCGCCCGAAGGCTTCCCCGAGCTCGCCAAGATCAAGATCCTGCCGGCCGACATCGCCGCGATCCTGACCTCCGACGAGGCCGACAAGAAGCGCTTCGCGGATATGTTCGGCCGGTGATCGGCGCCGCGCGCCCGCGTCTCGCGCGCGGCGATCTCGTCTGGCTTCTGTCGCTCGGCGGCTTCATCGGCCTGCTCTCGGCCTGGCCGCTGGCGCGGCTGATGACCGAGGGGCTGGCCCCCGCCGGCCGCTTCGATTCGGCGATCTTCGAGCGCATGCTGACATCGCCCGCCACCTGGCGCACGCTGTGGCATACGTTCGACACCAGCATCTCCTCGACGCTGATCTCGCTCATCCTCGGCGGCGCGCTGGCGCTGCTGGTGGCGCTCACCAACATCCGCGGCCGCTCGGCGCTGATCTTCTGCTGCATGCTGCCGCTGATGATCCCCTCGCAGATCACGGCCCTGGCCTGGATCAATCTGCTCGGGCCCTCGAGCACGCTCCTGAAGTTGTTCGGCCTCGCCCCGCCGCCGGGCACGCCGCATCCGATGTACGGGCGCGGCGGCATCATCTTCCTGCTCGGCCTCGAACACGCGCCCCTGGTGTTCCTCGCATTGCGCGCGGGCCTGCGCACGCTGCCGCGCGAGATGGTGGAGGCCGCGCGCGCCGCCGGCGCCGGCAATTGGCGCGTGCTGCGCACCGTCGTGCTGCCGCTGATGACGCCCTCGATCGCCGCCGGCGCCTTGCTCGCCTTCGTCTCCTCGTTCGGAAATTTCGGCACGCCCGCCCTGCTCGGCATTCCCGTCGGCTACGACACGCTGACCACGCTCATCTACCAGCGTCTCGCCGGCTTCGGCCCCTCGGTGCTGTCGGAAGCGGCGGTGCTCTCAATCCTGATCGGCGCCGTGGCGCTGATCGGCGTCGTCGCGCAATCGCGCATCACCGGCGGGCGCGACTACCGCACCATCGGCGCCCCGTCGCTGCCGCTGGTGTGGGAGCTCGGGCCCTCGCGCCTGACGATCGAAAGTGCCGCTTGGCTCGGCATCGTCCTCGTCGTCATCATGCCGCTCGCGGCCCTGACAGCGACCTCGCTCGTGCCGGCTGTCGGCGTGCCCCTGACCGCGACCAGCGCCACGCTCTCGCATTATGTGCAGGGCCTGTTCACCCAGGCCAACACCAGCCGCGCCTTCGTGAACTCCTTCCTGCTGTCGATCGGTGCTGCCGGCATCCTCGCCGCCGTGTCGATCCCGCTCGCCTATTTCCTCGCCTGGCGGCGCGGCCGGCTGGTGCGCATCCTCAGCATGCTGGTGGAGCTGCCCTACGCGCTGCCCGGCATCGTGCTGGCGATCGCCTGCATCCTCGTCTTCCTGAAGCCGCTGCCGGTGATCGGTGTGAGCGTCTACGGCACGGTCTGGATCATCCTGATCGCGTATCTGTCGCGCTTCATGGCGCTGGGCCTGCGCCCGGTGCTGAGCGGCTTCGCGCAGCTCGACCGCACGCTGGATGACGCGGCCGCGGCGGCAGGTGCGCGCTTGTTCCGGCGTCTACGCACGATCATCGCCCCGCTGATGTCGCCCGTTGCCGCCGCCGGCGCGATCCTCGTCTTCCTGACCGCGCTCAATGAGCTGACAGTCTCGGCGCTCTTGTGGTCCGCCGGCTCGGAAACCCTCGGCGTCGTGGTCTTCTCGTCTGCAGGAAGCCGGCGACTCGCCGCTCGCCGCGTCGATCTCCATGGTCTCCATCGCCGCCATCCTCGCCCTGATGGCTCTAGCGTCCGCCTTCTCGGCACGCATGCCGGCGGGCGTCTTGCCGTGGGCGCGCTAGCTATCGTTTAATCGACGGATTGCATCGTTCGAAGGGAAGCGAACCGATGGCCGATCGCAACTCAGCTCTCGTGATCATCGACATGCAGAATGCCATCCTGCGCGGCGTGGGTGGCGCGCGCACACAACACATTGATGCGGCACTCGAAGCAGCGTTGGCGCGCATCGCCGGACTGCTCGCGCGCGCGCGAGCGGCGTCGAAGCCGGTCGTCATCGTGCAGCACGATGGCGGCCCCAACCACCGCCTCGCGGTCGGCAGCGAAGGCTGGCAGGTCCGCAAGGAACTGACCCCGCGCGCGGGCGAGGCGCTGGTGCGCAAACGCAGCTGCGATAGTTTCTTCGAAACCGACCTAGCTGAACAACTGGCGGCGCGCGGTGTTCATCCCGGCGCGGGCCGCCTCATTGTCGCCGGCTGCATGACTGAATTTTGCGTCGACACCACCTGCCGGCGCGCCGTCAGCCTCGGCTACGACGTAACCCTCGCCGCCGACGGCCACATGACCGCGGATTCCGGGGCGCTTACCTTCGAGCAGATCATCGCGCACCACAACGCCGTGCTCGACGAGTTCGACGCGGGCGCTCACATGATCACTGTAGCGCCTGCCGCGGCGATCGTATTCTAGGCCTGCGCAATCACAGCTCGCAGCTTTGATCACGACCCGGGCTTTCAGGGCCCTGCTTCGTGCCGGTCGGATACTATCCTTAACCTTCCATAAGCCAAGAAGCATGTGAAAGGGACCAGCAGTGCAACCACAACGAAATACTCACCCCAATCGAGGAAGGGATGAGGAACAGCAATTTGTACGATGATCTGAAGGACAACCCAGACGGAAGCTGAAATGGCAACGCTCAAGACGAGCGCCAACCAGAATCTCTTCACCAACCAGAAGCGTCGTAATCGACGTTCGGATCGATATGAAGGCCAAGATCGCCGTAAAGATCAATTCCGCGAGCATCTATTGAAAAATCGGAGTCAGAGAAAATTCTCCCCGCTTCAGCATAGTTCTTTCATTCCGCTCGGCGTTTGTATCTCGGCCCGATAGCGAAATTGATCGCCCTTTCGCACCCTGGGCGGATTCTCGATGCCGAGCTTTTCATAGAGCGCCGTAACGTCGTCAGGATTGGGGTGCTCAATCGTTACGGCGTGCAAGCGAGCGCCAAGATCCGCCATCGAAGCAATGGAGGGAGGACGGCCGCCTCTGTCGATGACCGATGGCGCAACGCCACCAAGCGGCAGGGAGCCGTCCGGCGGAAGCGAGAAGAAGTAAAAACTCTGTCCCCCCGACAATCGGGTTTTGCGGCCCAGGATCTGCTCGTGCTTCGGCAAGACCGTGTCGATATCGGCCGTCCTCGCCACCCACCCACGCAGGCGAAGACCGCGATCCCATGCGGTCTGAACGGCATTCACGTCATCGAGGCCGAACCAGCGGGGGCGCGGCGGCGGCGGAACGCTCGGGATCGACCGCAATGATTTCGAGATACACGTCGTCTCCCAGGCGCAGCAGGTGATTGTGAGTGCCCATGTCCGGATGGACGCGACCATACGGCACGTCGATATCGAGACAGGCCCGCACATGCGCCACCCCATCCGCGAGGGAAGGAGCGATGATTGATAAATGATCGAGCTGCAACATAGACGCCGATCCAAGTTTCTTGTCGGGTTGTCCGAAAATCAGTCGAGAATCGTGATCAGGGTAAAATTTTCCGCTTACCCGTTCGGCGATGCAACGGCCATAAATCTACTCTGGCCCTATTTCTTCTACGGGACGTCTTCAGTGGTCACCGAAGCCACTATCTGACCATCGATCAAGCTCTTTGAATACGTGCCAATACGACATTCAGGTCTTGAGATCTGCGCGTTTCAGGGCCACTCTCTCGCCGACCATATCTCGAGGAGCAGCTAATTCGTTGCCCATGCAACTAAGTAGCTCTGCTTCCAGAGCGCTGCCGCGTGGGGGTCGTGCCAAGTTAACGGATATGCATAGTTTCTTCAAGAACCGGATCAGACGAAGATCGTCCGCATCGCTGGCGAGTATACGGGCCAACTGGCAAGTCAATTTCCGCATGTGACGGACTTGATCGCTTTGTCGAAAGAAAGATCTATGACGAACACGTCTTCGCGGCAACGCTAGCATCTGGGCCCACAATGAGAGTACGAAACTATCTCGCACGGTACCTGGCGGCTACACGATACTTAATTGGCATGCAATTGACTTCGAAATCATCCCCGCGGAATCACCCACCCATCGCTGACCGCCACACCGATCCTGTCGCCGACCTTCGGCGCGCGGTCGTCGCGCACGTCGAGGCGGAAGACGACCTCCGGATCGGCTTCGGCGGTGAGGTCGATTTCGCATTTGCCGCCGCGATAGATCGCGCGGGTCACGCGCGCGATGATGGCGCCTGAGGCTTCCGGCGAGGCGAGGCCGAGATCTTCCGGCCGCAGGCAGATCTGCGCTACGCCTGGCTTCACGTCCTGCGCGCAGCGCAGCAGCACGTTCTGGCCGCAGATCTCGACCTGGGCGCGCGTGCCCGCACCGTTCACGCCGGCAGAGGCGATGACGCGGCCCGCCACGATGCTGCCGCGGCCGATGAAGCCGCCGACCATCGTCGTCGCCGGCTCGCGATAGAGCTCGCGCGGCGCCGCCACCTGCGCCGACCTTGCCGTGATCCATCACCGCGATGCGGTCGGCGAGCGCCATCGCCTCGCCCTGGTCATGCGTGATGTAGACCATCGTGGCGCCGGTCTTCTGATGGAACGCCGCGAACTCGTCGATCATCGCGGCGCGCAGATGCACGTCGAGATTGGCGAGCGGCTCGTCGAGAAGCACGACGGCGGCTTCCATGGCGAGGCAGCGCGCGAGCGCCACGCGCTGACGCTGCCCGCCGCTGAGTTCCGCCGGTCGGCGTTTTTCGTATCCCGCCAGGCCAACGGTTGCGAGCGCGCTGCCGACCCGTGCCGCGTGCGCCTGGCCCTTGATGCCGGCGACGTCGAGCGCGTAGCCGACGTTTCCAGCCACATCAAGATGCGGCCACAGCGCGTAGGATTGGAAGACGATGCCGACGCGCCGGTCCTCCGGCGCCACGTGCTTGCCCGGCGCCGAGACCTCGCGGCCGGCGAGCGTGATGCGCCCGCCATCCGGCGTGTTCGAACCCCGCAATCGAGCCGCAGTAGCGTGGTCTTGCCGCAGCCCGACGGCCCCAAAATGGCGACGAACTCGCCATCGGCGATGGTGAGGCTGACCCCGTCCACGGCCGGGTTCGGGCCGAACCGCTTCTCGAGCGCGGCGAGCGTGACTTGACCCATTACACGATCACGATGTTGACGCCAGGTGCCCGAATTCGGCGACCAGGGCGACATAGAGGTCGCGCTTGAAGGGCACGATCAGGTCGGGCAGCTCGGCCACCTTGGCCCATTTCCAGGCGCTGAACTCGGGATGCTTGGTGGCGATATTGATATCGCGGTCCGCCCCCTCGAAGCGCAGCGCGAACCATTTCTGGCGCTGGCCGCGAAACCGCCCGCCCCAGAGTTTGCGGCGCAGCTTGGCGGGCAGGTCATAGGCGTACCAGTCTTTGCTCTCGGCAAGAATCGTCACGTGATTGGTGCCGATCTCTTCTTCCAGTTCGCGCAGCGCGGCCGTGTGCGGGCTTTCACCGGGGTCGATGCCGCCCTGCGGCATTTGCCACGCGTCCACGGAATCAAGACGTTGGGCGACAAAGACGAGGCCGGATCGGCTGAACATCATCAGGCCGACGCCGGGCCGGTAGGCGCTGAGTGCACGCGCCCCGTTCGGCGTGGAGACATCGCGAAGCATGGCCTGTTTTAGCGGTCCCCTTGCCGGTTCGCCACGGCGCTGATGGGGGCGAGCGCAATTCCCTTGGCCTCGAGCGAGGGGATCCAGCCGAGCACGCGCTCGAACGTCACCGGGTAGGGGAAGCCCATGGCGACGGCGGCGCCGTTTTCACGGGCGATCTTCTCGATTTCGCCCAGCCGCGCGTCGATGGCCACGCGCGCGGCTTCCTGGTCGATGAAGCGGTTGTTGAAGGCGCGCGGCAGGCCGATCTCGCCGGCGAGCTTGGTGGCCACGCTGCGCGGCGTCGAGCGGCTGTCGAGGAACAGCAGCCCGCGGGTGTTGATCGCCTGCAGCACCGGCTTGAGCGCCTCGGGCTGCGCCGTGAAGCGCGAGCCCATATGGTTGCTTACGCCCACATAACCATTGACCCGGTTCAGAACCCAGCTCAGCCGCTCCAGATTCTGCTGCTCGGACAGGCTGGTCAGCAGCGTCTGCGGGCCGGGATCATTGGCCGGGAAGTTGAGCGGTTCCATCGGCAGGTTGATCAGCACCTCGTGCCCCGCGGCCCGCGCCAGGCTGATCCACTGCGCCAGATTCTTCCGCATACGGGCTGAATGCCAGTGTGACCGGGCCCGGCATCTGCTGGATGGCGACATCGGTGGCCGCGCTGGACAGGCCCAGTTCGCTGATCACGATAGCAATACGTGGCCGGCGATCGTTCGCATCGAACGGAAATGCGTAGCGGATCCAGGGTGGCTGGCCGGCATCGCGTGCCGGGGCGGGCGGGCGCGTAGCGGCGGCCTGTTGACCGGGCGCTTGCGGCTGGCCGGCCTGGTTGGGCGGTGCGGGCTTGGGCGGCACGGCCGGTTTGGCGGCCTGCGGGGCAGGGGGCGGCGTGGGCTCGGGGGCCGCTTGCGGCGCCGGTGCTGGACCGGGCGGGCCTGGTGTCATGATCGGCCGTTCCGGCACCAGGGCGGGCGGTGGCAGTGGTGCTGGCACAGCGGCGATGGCGGGCGCCTTGGGCTCTTCGGGCTTGGGGGTCTCGACAACCGGCGGCGGTTCCGCCGGCTTCACCTCGGCCGGTTTGGGCTCCGGCGCGGGTGGTGGTGGCGGCTCGACCGGCTTTTCCGCCACGGCGGGAGGTGGGGGTTCGGGCACCGGCGCTGGCGCCTCGGCGACCGGCGGCGGCACCGGGGCTTCGACCGCCGGCGGTGGCATCGGCACCGGCAGCGAAGCCACCGGCGGCAGGTCGATCTGCGCCACGAACTGCGTGGGCTCGGTCTCGTCGCGGAAGAATTGCGCCCAGCCGGCCAACCCGACCACCGCCGTGATCAGGATCAGCCAAGCATAGCCCAACGCACCGAGCCCGTGCCGGCGGCGCGGCTGGGCGTCGCGTTTGGACGCTTTTCGTGCCATTCCAGCCGCCACCGCTCTAGTTGGTTGCCGCGGGTGCGGATGTCATCCCCACGCCCTAGTTGGTCGCGCGACCAAAGAACGCGAGGCCGCGCAGCAGGTCGAGGGCCCGGGCGAGCTGGTAGTCTTGCGCCCCTTCCGCACCGACGGACGTATCCTCGCCTTCCGCGGGTGGCGTGGCCTGCGGGGCCGGCGCCGTCTGGCCCGGCGCCGGGGCTGCCTGCGGGTTGCGGATATTGCCGCGCAGATCGGATTCGCGCCGTCCCTTCGGCTGGTCGATCTTCTCGACGCGGCTCTGCTCGACGATGATGTCGGGGTCGATGCCCTGCGCCTGGATCGAGCGGCCCGACGGCGTGTAGTAGCGCGCCGTCGTCAGCCGCATGGCGCCCTGGCCGGCCAGCGGGATGATCGTCTGCACCGAGCCCTTGCCGAACGAGCGCGTGCCCACCAGCGATCGCGCGGCGGTGGTCCTGCAGCGCGCCGGCGACGATCTCGCAGGCCGAGGCCGAGCCGCCGTTGATCAGCACCACCATCGGCAGGCCGTCGGCGATGTCGCCCGGCTTGCGCGTTGTAGCGCTGCGCGTCGTCCGTCGCGCCGGCCGCGGGTCGAGACGATCTCGCCCTTGTCGAGGAACGCGTCGGAGACCGCGACCGCCTGGTCGAGCAGCCCGCCCGGGTTGTTGCGCAGGTCGAGCACGAGGCCCTTCAGCTTGTTGCCGGCCTGCTGCTTGCAGCTTCTTCGATCGCGTTGCTCAGGCCGACGTCGGTCTGCTCGTTGAACGAGGTGATGCGGATATAGCCGATATTCGCCTTCCAGGCGCGAGCGCACCGACTGGATCGGTGATCGCGCGCGCGTCAGCTTCGACTTCGAACGGCTCGCTGCGTGCCGCGGCGGACCGTCAGCTTGATCTCGCTGTTGACCGGGCCGCGCATCTTCTCGACCGCTTCCGGCAAGGTCAGGCCCAGCACCGGCTCGCCGTCGAGATGGGTGATGAGGTCGCCGGGCTTCATGCCCGGCGCGCGCCGCCGGCGTGTCGTCGATCGGCGAGACCACCTTGACCAGGCCGTTCTCCATCGTCACCTCGATGCCGAGGCCGCCGAACTCGCCGCGGGTCTGCACCTGCATGTCGCGGAAGTTCTTCGCGTTCATGTAGCTCGAATGCGGATCGAGCGAGGAGAGCATGCCGTTGATCGCGTCCTCGACCAGCTTGCTGTCGGTGACGTCGTCGACATAGTCGGAGCGCACGCGCTCGAACACGTCGCCGAACAGGTTGAGCTGTCGGTAGGTCTCCGACGTGTTCGCCGTTGCTGCCGCGCGACCCGGGCAGCGCCAGCAGAGCAGCCAGCACGACAGCGGCGAGAGCCGCGATCGCTTTGAGCTTCATCCGCTTACCTTCGTCGTTGCGTGCTCGCCAGCCATGGCAGCGGGTCGATCGGTCGGCCGTTGCGTCGAAATTCGACATAAATGCGCGGCTTCCCCGACCTGCCGGCGTGCCCGCCGCGCCAACCGGTTCTCCGGCCAGCCACCACTGGCCGCGACGGCATCGATCCGGCCCAACCCGCCAGCAGCGAATGATATCCTTCGCCGTGCTCGATGATCAAGACAAGCCCGTAGCCGCGGAACAGCCCGCGCATAGGCAACCTGCCGTCGAATGGGGCGACAATTTGTGCATCGGGGCGGCTCGATAGGTCAGGCCGCGATGCGGCTGCCCGCCTCGCCGGGCTGACCGAATGGCAGCGTGACCTGGCCGCGCACCGGCGGGGTGACATGGCCCTGGGCGTCGGCGAAGCGCTTGGTGCTGGCCGGCGGCGGCAGGGCGCGATCTGGCGGTCGTTGGTCGGCGGTGCCGGCTGTGCCGCGGCCGCCGCGCGCCGCGGCAGCGCGCCGCGCGCCTGCGGACGCTCCACCGCTCGCGCCGGTGGCCTGCTCCTCGGCCAGCGCTTGCATCAGGTCGCGCAGGTCGCGCGCCTCCTGCGACACGGCGATGCAGGCGCGGCATCGGTCGGCCTGCAGCAGCGACTCGTCGTCCGTCTGCAGGGCGGCGCGGCGTTCGATCAATTCCTCGAGGCTTCGCGCTCGTCGGCGAGATTCTGGCGGCCAGCGCGATCGCCTCGCGCTCGCGCTCGCGACCGCTCGCGCAGCGCTGCAGTTCGCGCGAGGTCGCGCGCCAGGGCCGCGGCCTGGCCGTCCAGCGCCGGCACGGCGGCAGCCATCAGCTTGGCGGTGCGGATCGTGTCGACCGGCGCGGCGTCGAGCACGATCAGCGCCTCGGGCGGCTGGCGGGCCAGGCGCTGCAGCGCGCCGCAGCAGCGCGCTGATCGTGGTCCGCCGTTGTCGAGCGCCGCGGATCTTGTCTCCGTCTCGGCTCGCAGGGCCGCAAGCCGGGCTTCGCGCTTGCGTCACCCGCTCCTCGGCGTCCTGTGCTGCGGCGGCCGTGGCAATCGCCTTCGGGCGCAGCGCGGTCAGCTCGCGCGCGGCAGCCTCGGCTTCGGCCGCCAGGCGCTTCTGCGCCTCGCGCGTGGCGTCGAGGGACCGTTCGATCTCTTGCAGGCGCTGCTGCGCGGCGGGGTCGGCCGCGTGGGACGCTGGCGCGGCCGCGACGATCGCGCCCGCGAGGACGAGGATGAGCGCGTCAGGCCGTCGCACGGGTTCTCGCGTGGCCAGCACCGTCGCCGTTATCGGGCGTCACCAGCAGCGTGTGGCCGGTCATCTCGCGCGGCTGCTGCGAGGCCGATCAGCTCCAGCAGCGTCGGCGCCACGTCGGCGAGCTTGCCGTCGCGCAGCTTCAGGGCGCGTTGCGGCCGGGCGCGCCGCCGCCCACCAGCATCACCGGCACCGGGTTCGTGGTGTGCGCGGTGTGCGGCTGCCGGTCGCGGGATCGCCATCATCTCGGCATTGCCGTGGTCGGCGGTGATGATCAGCGCGCCGCCGGCATCGCACGACCGCATCGGCCAGCCGACCGAGGCAGGCGTCGACCGCCTCGACCGCGCGCTTGGCCGCGCGCGAAATCGCCGGTGTGACCGACCATGTCGGTGTTGGCGTAATTGACGACGATGAAATCGAACTGGCCGGACTCGATCGCCGCCGACCAGCTTGTCGGTCACGCTCGTAGGCCGACATCTCCGGCTTCAAATCGTAGGTCGCGATCTTGGGAGACGGCACCAGGATACGTCCTCGCCGGGAAATTCCGTCTCGACGCCGCCGTTGAAGAAGAACGTCACGTGCGCGTATTTCTCGGTCTCGGCGATGCGCAGCTGCTTGAGGCCGGCCTGCGCCACCAGCTCGCCCATCACGTTGCGCAACGATGTCGCGGGAAACAGCGTGATCAGGAAATTGTTGAGCTTGTCCGAATACTCGGTCATGCCGGCCGCCGCCGCGAAACGCGCGACGCGCTTGCGCGCGAAACCGTCGAAGCTCGGGCTCGACCAGCGCGTCGAGAATCTCGCGCGCGCGATCGGCGCGGAAATTTCCCATCATCACGCCGTCGCCGTCATTCATGCCCATGTAGCCGCTGATCACGGTCGGCACCACGAACTCGTCGGTTTCGCCGCGCTGATAGGCGGCGCTCGACCGCGGCTCTCGCGTCGGCGGCACTCTCGCCGTCGCCGTCGACCAGGGCGCGATAGGCGCGCTCGACGCGCTCCCAGCGCTTGTCGCGATCCATGGCATAGATAGCGGCCGCTGACGGTGGCGATCGCGGCGTTGGCGGCCCCGGCGATGTCGGCCGGCGAATTTGGCGAGATAGGCCTCGGCGCTCTTGGGCGGCGTGTCGCGCCCGTCGAGGAACGCATGCACCCAGACCTTGCATGCCCGCGGCCGACAGGGTCTTGGCCAGCGCCGCGATGTGATCCTGATGCGAATGCACGCCGCCGGGCGACAGCAGGCCCAGCACATGCGCGGCGCCGCCGCTGACGCGTAGCTTGGTGATGAAGGCGGTGAGATTGGGGTTGCTCGCGAGCGAGCCGTCGGCGACCGCCTGGTCGATGCGCGGCAGATCCTGCATCACCACGCGCCCGGCGCCGAGATTCATGTGCCCGACTTCGGAATTGCCCATCTGGCCCTTCGGCAGGCCGACGAACAGCTCGGACGCCTGCAGAAAAGCGACCGGGTAAGTCTTGGCCAGACGGTCGAGGTGAGGCGTCTTGGCGTGGATGATGGCGTTGTCTTCGGTGGGATGGTCGCGATGGCCCCAGCCATCGAGAACGCACAGCACGACGGGACGCAGGCGGGGGGTGAATCGGGTCATAGGCGATTCATATATAAGAGAGGCCCGGCCATTCCCATAGGTTTAAGGGTGGCAAGTTATGGTCAAGAAAGGGTTAATGCTGGGCTAGGAGGCCAAGCCTAGCCGCCGCGGTGATAGGGGTGCCCCTGCAAATCGACTGGGCGCGGTAGAGCTGCTCGGCCAGCATCACCCGCACCAGCATATGCGGCCAGGTCATCTTGCCCAGCGACAGGGTCATCTGCGCCCGTTTCAGGATCGCGGGGTCCAGCCCCTCCGCGCCGCCGATGGCAAAGGCCAGCGTTTCCGTGCCGCCATCGCGCCACCCGCCCAACGACGCGGCGAGCTCTTCGCTGGACAACGCCTTGCCGCCGCCGTCGAGGGCGACCAGCCGCGCGCGTTCCGGGATTTCAGCTTGTAAGAGTTCGCCTTCGCGCGTGCGCATCGCGGCGGGCGCGAGCTTGCCGCGCACTTCGACCTCGCGCAGGGTCACCGCCCATTTGAGGCGGCGCACATACTCATCGTACAGATCGTGCATCGCGCCGGCGCGCATGCGCCCGACGGCGGCAATCACAATCCGCATCGTCGTCTCCGGCGGCTGTCAGCCGCCGACGGCGACGATATTTGCCGAACTCGGCCTCCTCCGGCCAGACCTCGCGCCACATCTTCTCGAGGCTGTAATGCGCGCGCACGTCGGGTCGGAACAGATGCACCACGATATCGCCGGCGTCGACCAATACCCAATCGCCTTGGTCCTGGCCCTCGACGGGCACGGGACTGATTCCCTTGGCCTTGAGTTTTTCGACGAGATGATCGGCCATGGCCGCGATCTGCCGCTGCGAGCGGCCCGTGGCGATGACCATGTAATCGGCGATGGCGGTTTTATCTTTGAGATCGATCGTAACGATCTCTTCGGCCTTGTCGTCGTCGAGCGATGACTCGACGAGTTTCAACAGAGTCTTCTGGACTGATGCTGTCTTCGTCTTGCGAGCCGCTATTTGAATCTCCCTCGGCTGTTACAACGGGGGCACGGCGCTCATCTTCGCGAGGACCGCGGCTTCGACCGGGATTTCGCAGCCTCGCCGCGGCGGATGGAGGTCGCCGACGCGGCGTGCAACGGGGTGTGGAAAAACACCCAGGCAGGGGGTTTTCGCGAGGCGAGCCGGCCCGTTTGTGACAGACGCCGGCGGGCTCCCGCGAACCGGTGCGCCGCCTTTCCGGCCAATGCTCTTAAAGAATAGGCAGGCCGGTCGAAGACCGCAACGGGCATGGTGTGAAAAATCAGTGACCAGCTATCCCAACGGGTTATCTGGTTAAGATTGTCCGCCCCCATCAGCCAGACGAACTGCGTGCGCGGGAATCGGCGGGTCAGCGCCGTCAGCGTGTCCGCGGTATAGCGCGTCCCCAGCGCGGTCTCGATCGCAACCGCCCGTACGCGGGGGTGGCGGCAGGCGGCCCGCGCGCTTTTCAACCGCGTTTCCAGCGGCGCCATGCCGCGCGCCGATTTGAGCGGGTTCTGCGGCGACACCAGCCACCAGATCTCGTCGAGCTTGAGCAGCTTGAGGGCCAGCACTGAGATATGCCGGTGCCCCTCATGCGCCGGGTTGAACGACCCGCCCAAAAGCCCCACGCGCTTGCGCGGCAAATGCCCAAGCTCGCGCGCCGAGATCGGCCGCGGCAGAACGCTCTTCGTCGTCAAAGCGCTGATCCCCTCTCCCCTCTGGGGAGAGGGCCAGGGTGAGGGGGTGGCGCGGTGTTTCCAGGAAAACGCGCGTCAACACCAGCGCAATCCATCAAACCCATCATGATCCCCTCTCCCCTCTGGGGAGAGGGCCAGGGTGAGGGGGTGGCACCGATGCTTCCAAGAAGGCCAACGGCAACATCAGCACGATCCATCAAACCCATTACATTCCCCTCTCCCCTCTGGGGAGAGGGTTAGGGTGAGGGGGTGGCGCTGACGGTTCAAGATTGAGAGCCAAGCGGATGGCTTCCAGCACGCTGTCAGTTTAAGTCAGCACATCATTATTCCAGAACCGCAGAACGCGATAGCCAAGCGATTCAAGCTCAGAGGTTCGCCGCGCATCTTCTAAGGCGAGCTCGACGTGTTGACCGCCGTCGAGTTCAATGATCAACCAGCGTGCACGGCAGACAAAGTCGACGATAAAGGGCCCAATCGGCTCTTGCCGGGCAAATCGAAGCCCACAGAAATTGCGATTTCTAAGATGCCGCCACAGACGCGTCTCCGCGTCTGTGCTCGTACGCCTGAGCGCGCGAGCGAGTGGCACGTTCGCTTTCTTCACGGAAAGACCGCTCCCTCCCCCTCACCCCAACCCTCTCCCCAAGGGGGAGAGGGAGCCTAGCGTTCTTGTTGTACTCGTCATTCTTATAACAGGGACTAAGGCCTGACCTGCCCCTTCCCATGGATCACATACTTATACGTCGTGAGCTGCTCGGCCCCCACGGGCCCGCGCGGCGGGAGGCGGCCGGTGGAGATGCCGATCTCGGCGCCGAAGCCGAACTCGCCGCCGTCGGCGAACTGTGTCGAGGCGTTATGCAGCACGATGGCGCTGTCGACCTCGCGCAGGAAACGCGTCGCCGCATCTTCATCGGACGCAACGATCGCGTCGGTGTGGTGCGAGCCGTAGTGATTCACATGCGCGATGGCGGCGTCGAGCCCATCGACAACTTTGATCGCCAGGATCGCGTCGAGATATTCCGTGCGCCAATCCTCCTCGCTGGCCGCGACCACGCGCGGGTCGCAGCGCTGCACGATCGCGTCGCCGCGGATCTCGCAGCCGCCCTTGAACAGATCGTGCAGGATCGGCAGCAGATGCGTCGCCACGACGCCACGATCGACCAGCAATGTCTCGGTGGCCCCGCACACGCCGGTGCGCCGAAGCTTGGCATTGATGACGATATCGCGCGCCATCGTCACGTCGGCGCTCTCATGCACATAGGTGTGGCACAGCCCTTCCAGATGCGCGATCACCGGCAGACGTGTTTCGCGCATCACGCGCTCGATCAACGATTTTCCACCGCGCGGCACGATCACGTCGATGAAGGCGCTCGTCAGCATATGGCCGACCGCTTCGCGATCGCGCGTCGGCACCAGCTGGATCGCGGCCTCCGGCAATCCCGCGCGCCGCAGCCCCGCGTGCAAACAATCGACTAGTGCGCGTGACGATTCGAAGCTCTCCGATCCGCCGCGCAGGATCGCGACATTGCCGGATTTGAGGCACAGCCCGCCGGCATCCGCCGTCACGTTGGGCCGAGCCTCGTAGATGATTCCGACCACGCCCAGCGGAATGCGCGTGCGCGCGATTCTGAGGCCGTTGGGCCGCGTCCATTCTTCCGTCACCGCGCCGACCGGATCGGGCTGGGCCGCAATCTCCTCCAGGCCGCGCGCGATCGCCTCGACGCGCGCCTCGTCGAGCGCCACGCGATCGCTGAACGCAGCGCTCACGCCGCTCTTGCGGCAGGATTCGAGATCGAGCCGGTTGGCGGCCAGGATCGTCGCGCGCGCCGCGCGGATCGCCGCGGCGGCTTCCTTCAGGGCCGTGATCTTCGTTTGCGCCGGTGCTTGCGCCATGACACCGGCGGCCGCACGCGCCGCCTCGCCGATGGCGTGCATCGACGTGGCGAGGTCGTCGGCCGAAAGGGGGCGGAGGGCGGTCATGCCGGGCCTGTCATCGGATCGTCGTAAAGCGCGCGGTCGTCCCCGGTACCATAGTCGAAAACCCCAATGATTTCACAGGGGCCGTGCGCGCTCTCATGACCTTAAGGAGGGCGACGTGCGGGTTGCCGAAGCTGGCCATAGGCGCCACCATAGGGCAGACAACCCCTCAGGATTGCGCCGACATGAAACTTCGCCTTGGCGTTGCCGCTGGTTTGGTCGGATGGCGTGCGGCCCTGGCCCTGCTAGTGGCGCTGGCCTGGATGTCGGCCGCGTGCGCCCAGACAACGGACCGCGTGGCCAGCGCCCAGGGCAAGTTGCCCAAGACGGCCGTACCGCTTCATTACGCGATCGATCTGGTGCCCGACTTCGAGAAATTGACGCTCACCGGCACGGAATTGATCGACTTCGAAATCCGCGAGCCGACCGACCGCTTGGTCCTGAACGCGGTCCAGATCACGATCGAGCAGGCGGCGTTGGAGGGCGAGCCGGGTCAGATCGCCAGCGTCACCTTCGATGCGGCCGAGCAGACCGCGACGTTGACCTTCCCGCAAGCGCTCGCCGTGGGCCCGCACAAGCTGCGGATTGCCTTTGCCGCCCGCATCAACAGCTACGGGCGCGGTTTGTTTCGGGTCGACTATCCGACCGCGAACGGCCGCAAGCGCATGATCGCCACGCATCTGGAGCCCGCCGAAGCGCGCCGCATTTTTCCAGGGTGGGACGAGCCGGCATTCAAGGCGGCCTTCACGACATCCGTCATCGTGCCGGAAGCGTTTCTGGCGGTGTCGAACATGCCGGTGGCGCGCGAAGAGAAATTGGCGCTAGGCCTGAAGCGCGTGACGTTCGCAACGACACCCAAAATGTCGACGTATCTCTTTGTCCTGGTCGCCGGCGAGCTGGAGCGCCACGCCATCGACGTCGATGGCGTGAGCGTCGGCGTGGTGACCACGCTGGGCAAAAGCGGGCAGGGGCGCTACGCGCTCGACAGCGCCGCCGCCCTGCTGCGCTACTTCAATGATTATTTCGGTGTTCCCTATGCGCTGCCGAAGCTCGACCTGATTGCGGTCCCCGGTGGCTTCGGCGGCGCCATGGAGAATTGGGGCGGCATCACCTTCTATGAAAGCCGCTTGCTGTTCGATCCAAACACCAGCCCGGGCGGCGCGCGGCGCGGCATCTTCTCCATCCTCGCGCACGAGATGGCGCATCAATGGTTCGGCAACCTCGTCACCATGGCGTGGTGGGACGATCTCTGGCTCAATGAGGGCCTGGCGAGCTGGATGGAGGCCAAGTCCGGCGACGCGCTCAATCCGGACTGGCAGGTCTGGCTCAACAACGCCGGCGCCAAGCAATGGGCGATGGGCCAGGATGCGCGGCGCACGACGCGGCCGATCCAGGTTCCGATCAAGGACGAGAGCGAGGCAATGGCCATCTTCGATGGCATCACCTACAGCAAGGGCCAGGCCTTCATGCGCCAGCTCGAGGCCTATCTCGGCGAGGACGTCTTCCGCGACGGTATCCGCCGCTACATGAAGGATCACGCCTACAGCAACACGACCACCGCCGATCTGTGGGCCGCGTTGCAGGCGGCATCGGGCAAACCGGTCGCCGACATCGCGGCGCGCTATACGGAGCAGGCCGGCGTGCCGCTCATCGTCAGCACCGCGTCGTGCGCGGGCGGACAGCAGCGTCTTGCCCTGCGTCAGGAACGCTTCACGATCAACGACCCGCGCGAGCATCGCGAGCAATGGGCGATCCCGCTCACCATCGGGCCGCTCGGCGCGGCAGAGCCCTCGGGTACGGTTCTCTTGCAAGAGCGCATGGCGGAGATCGAGGCCGGTCGCTGCGACACACCGGTCAAGCTCAACCTCGGCAATGTTGGCTATTATCGCGTCCAGTATGACGAAGCGACGCAAGCCGCGTTCGCGCGGTCCTTCGCGGCACTGGCGCCGGCCGACCGCGTCAACCTGCTGGCCGATACTTGGGCCCTGGTCGAGGGCGCCCGCATCGCCTTCACCCGCTACTTCGAATTGCTCGAAGCCGTACCCAGCGGCGACAGCCGCGCGGTCTGGGAGCAGGCCATGCGGCCGCTCGGCTATCTCGACTATCTGGAACGCAAGCGCCCAGACCGGCCGCTATGGCAGGCCTATGCGCGCGCGCGTTTGCGCCCGGTGTTCGATGTTCTCGGATGGGACGGCCCGCCCAACGAGCCGGGCGACCGCGGACTCTTGCGGGCACGGGTGATCCGCAGCCTCGGCGATTTCGGCGACGAGCAAATCCTGGCTGAGGCGCGGCGTCGCTTTGCGGCGTTCGTCAAGGACCCGGCGACGCTACGGCCGGGCTTGCGCGATCCGGTCCTGCACCTGGCCGGTCGCACCGCCGATCGCGCGACATACGACACGATCCACGCGCTCGCCCGTGCCACGACCAGCACGGAAGAGCGCTCGCGTTACTATTTCGCGCTGGCGAGCGCCACCGATCCCGCACTGGCGCGCGACACGCTCGCCATCACGCTCACCGATGAATTGCCCTCGACGCTGGTCGGTAGCGTCATCTCGTGGGTCGCGTCGGCGCGGCGAGAACCCCGATCTCGCCTGGGCATTCGTCAAAGCGAATTTTGCAACCCTCTCTGCCAAGCAGGGTCCGGGCTTCCGCAATTATTTCGTTCCCGCCTTGATGACGAATTTCAGCGACAACGTGCGCGCCAACGAACTCGCTTCATTCAAACCCGTGCAGGAAACATCCGGGGGCCGTATGGCTTCGGCACGGGCTGAAGAAGAGATTCGCGCCAACGCCAACTTCGCCGAAAAGATCCTGCCGGCAATCAACTCCTGGCTGAAGGCGCGACCCGCGCGTCCTTAGCTCGTTACGGCTATCCGGCGTGGAACACTTGCAGCGCGAACTGAATGAAGCGACGCGTCGTCCAGGCCGCAAGAAAAATAATAATACGTAGATGCGGTTGGCCAAACTCCCGAACTCCCCAATCGACGCGTCCGGCAATTAAACGCCCGACTGGCTTCAAGGGGGAGGTCTTCGATTAAGTTCGCCGTGACGAACGCGTTGAGTTCATCGCGATCATAGTAGTACGTGATCGAATCCCCATTTATGCAGCAATTGTTCGACGCCGTCGCCCGGCACGAGCGGAGTGCAAGTGCGTCGCAATTCGCTCTTCCCAATGATGCAGAGCCTCGATGTTCTTCGAACCAATCACGTGCTTTCAGGCAGCAAGAAATCCGTTGCGCCTGTACAGGACCACACCGAAAGTGGGTCAAAGACGGGCCAGCGAAACTCGAGCCCGTTGCAATCGAAACTGCCATCGACGCGTGAGCGCCTTCGCTCCAGATTTCAAGTCTCCCTCGGGCCATTTCGTCTAGCTCACCACCAGATCGTCGCGGTGGATCACTTCGTCGCGGCCGCGATAGCCGAGGATGTCGGCGATTTCGCCGCTCTTATGGCCCTTGATGCGTGCGATGTCGGCGGCTGAGTAGGCGCACAGCCCGCGCGCGATTTCGCGGCCGCTGGTGCCGCACACTATCACGACATCGCCGCGCTCGAAGCTGCCGTCGACATCCGTGACGCCGGCGGGCAGCAGGCTCTTTCCGGCGGCGAGCGCTTTTTCCGCCCCGGCATCGACGATCAGTGTGCCCAACGTGCTGAGATGGCCGGCGATCCAGCGCTTGCGCGCGGTCTTCGGCCCTGCGGACGGCATGAACCAGGTGGAAGCGGCACCATCCGCAAGTGCCGCCAGCGGATGGGCGCGCTTGCCCAACGCGATCGCCATGCGGCAGCCGGCGGCGAGCGCGATCTTGGCGGCTGCGAGCTTGGTCACCATGCCGCCGGAGCTGTAGCCGGTGGGGGCGGCGCCGGCCATCGCCTCGATCTCGGCGGTGATCTCGTGAATTTCATCGAACCGCTTGGCGTCCTTGTTGCGGCGCGGATCTTCCGAGTAGAGCCCGTCGATGTCGGACAGCAGCACCAGCGTGTCGGCACTCACCATCTGTGCCACGCGCGCGGCCAGCCGATCATTGTCGCCGAAGCGGATCTCTTCCGTCGCCACCGTGTCGTTCTCGTTGATCACCGGTACGGCGCCCAGCTTCAGCAGCGCATTGATGGTCGCGCGTGCGTTGAGGTGGCGGCGGCGCTGCTCGGTGTCTTCGGGTGTCAGCAGGATTTGCGCGACCGTGATGTCGTGGCGCGCCAGCGCTTCCTGGTAAGCGTGCGCCAGCCGGATTTGTCCGGTCGCGGCCGCCGCCTGCTTCTGCTCGAGCTCGATGGTCTTGCCCGTGAGGCCGAGATGGCGGCGCCCGGCGGCGATCGCGCCCGAGGAGACCAGCAGCACCTCGATCCCTTGCGCCTTCAGCGCCGCGACATCGTCGGCGAGGCCGTCGAGCCAGGCGCGGCGGATGGCCCCGGTGTCGTCGTCGACCAGCAGCGCCGAACCGATCTTGACCACCAGGCGCTTGGCGTCGGCCAGCTTCTTGCTGCCGGCGCCGTTGCGTCCACTCATGACACCGCTTCGTCGTGATCCTGAGGTGCTGGCGAGGCGGCGGCGACCGCGCGCGCCGCACGCACCGGCTCGGCGAGCGCGCGCAGCACATCAGTGACGCCCGTGCCAGCAACGCCCGACAGCGCCATCACCGTCGCGCGCGGCGACAGCTTCTTGGCCGCACGGACGAGCGACGCTTTCTTCTTCTTGATCACCTCCGGCGTCAGCGCGTCGATCTTGTTGAGGCCGATGATCTCGGGTTTTTCCGCAAGCCCATGGCCATACGCCTCGAGCTCGGCGCGGATCGTCTTGTAGGCCGCCAGCACGTTCTCTTCCGTGCCGTCGATCAGGTGCAGGATCGCGCCGCAGCGCTCGACATGGCCCAGGAAGCGATGGCCCAGCCCGCGCCCGTCCGACGCACCTTCGATCAGCCCTGGCAGATCGGCGAGCGTGAATTCGTACTCGTCGACCATGACGACGCCGAGCTGCGGCTTGAGCGTGGTGAAGGGATAGTCGGCGATCTTCGGCCGCGCGCGTGACGTCGCGGCCAGGAACGTCGACTTGCCGGCATTGGGCAAGCCGACGAGGCCGACATCGGCGATCAGCTTGAGCCGCAGCCACACCCAGCGCTCTTCGCCGGGCCAACCCGGATCGGCGCGGCGCGGCGCTTGATTCGTGGACGATTTGAAATGCGTGTTGCCGTAGCCGCCATCGCCGCCCTTGCACAGCACGAAGGTCTGGCCGGGCTTGGCCATGTCGACAATCAGCGTCTCGTTGTCTTCTTCGAAGATCTGCGTGCCGATCGGCACGCGCATGACGATGGTGTCGCCGGCCCCGCCGGTGCGGTTCTGGCCCGAGCCGTGATGGCCGGTCTGCGCCTTGAAATGCTGCTGATAGCGGTAATCGATCAGCGTGTTGAGGTTTTCCATCGCGACCACGACCACGTCGCCGCCGCGCCCGCCATCGCCGCCGTCCGGCCCGCCGTATTCGATGAATTTCTCACGCCGGAATCCCACGCAGCCGGCACCGCCGTCGCCGGACTTCACGAAGATCTTGCACTGGTCGAGGAATTTCATGGTCGCAGCGGGGGCAAATGAAAAGGGGGAACGGACCGGGCCGTTCCCCCTTGGATTCTGGTCGATCTAAACCCGGGCGGGAACGGACTATTCAGCAGCCTCTGCCGCCGGGATCGGCTCGATCGACACGAACGTACGCGAATTCGCCTTGCGGGCGAACTTGACGCGGCCGTGGGTCAGCGCGAACAGCGTGTGGTCGCGGCCCATGCCGACATTCGTGCCGGGGTGATAGGTCGTGCCGCGCTGGCGCACCAGGATGTTGCCGGCGAGGACGAGCTGGCCGCCGGAGCGCTTGACGCCCAGGCGCCGGCCCGCTGTGTCGCGGCCGTTGCGCGAGGAGCCGCCTGCTTTTTTGTGTGCCATGGCTCTTACTCCGCTTTCTTGGCCTTGGGCGCGGCCTTCTTGGCCGCTTTCTTCGCCGCCGGCTTCTTCGCAGAAGCCGCGGTCAGATCGGGCTTGGCGCCGTCGGTATAGATGCCGGCAATGCGCAGCACCGTCTCGAACTGGCGGTGGCCCTTCTTGCGGCGGTAATTCTTACGGCGCTTCTTCTTGAAGACGATGATCTTATCGCCGCGCGTCTGGTCCAGCACGGTGGCGGTCACGACCGCTCCGGCGACCAGCGGCGCACCGACGGTGCTCTTGCCTTCGCCGCCGACCATCAGCACCTGGTCGAACTGCACGACCGTGCCGGCCTCGGCGACGAGCTTCTCGACCGTCAGAATATCGTTGGGGGCGACTTTGTACTGTTTGCCGCCGGTTTTGATGACTGCGTACATGACACTGCCTGTCGGCCACTTGGCCGTTCGCAAATAGGAGTTCGCCGCGAACCCCGAAAGGAGGTCCCGCGGCGAGGACGCGGCACTATAGCCATGGGTGATCGCGTGTCAAGCGCGATCATACCCGGCGTTAAACAGCTAAACCCCCGTGTTTCAACGAGAATTCCTGTGTTGCAGGGCCATCGCGCTCGATCCCCAGGACGCGCAGCGTGCCGACGGCGGCATTGGCGACCACCGCCAGCCGGGTTGTCTTGTTAAGGACGGGCGGGGTGAGCCAGCCGAAGCCGGTCCCGGGGGCGCTCAAGGCCGTTTTGAGCTGGGCCATCCGGGCGTCGTTATCTTGGCCGCGAGGTCGGCCATTTACCGGCACATCGATCCATTTATTGGCGACACTGACCGGCGGCGCGCCGCTTTTGGTGTCGTGGACGACGGCGCTGGCCTCCAGCCGCTCGATCAGGCAGCTCTCGTCGGGGTGGATACCGCTCAAGGTGAAGAAGGCCGGCAGCGCCAGCTTGGTCTCGACGAGCATCGCTTTGGCTTCGGCGTAGGTGCGGGCCCGGTCGAACACCTGGCGCAGCAGGTGCATCGGCGGCAGGTCGCGGTTGCCCCACACCCGCACGCGATTGACGATCCAGTCGCCGACGATGGTCAGGCCGAAACGGCGCATCGGCGCTTGATTGATGGCGGCGGAAAACCGTCCCGGCGCCATCGCTGTCAAAACGCCCACCGCCCCCGGCCAGGTGATGTTGTAGTAGGGGCCGGCCGGACTGCTCTCGATCGCCACCACGACGTTGCGGCCGAGCCCGTCGAGCGGCCAGTCCAGCGTGCGCAGCATGCGGTTGCCCGGCGCATCGGGGTCGGCCGCCGCACCCGTGGTGCAGGTCCATTCAAAGCTCATATTGAGCATCACTGCGCCGGGCCGCCCGACCGTGGCGGCGATGGCGTCGATCTCGCCGCGGAACGGGTTGGCGGCGCGCACCAGCCAGTTCCGGCTCAGCCGGTCGCCCAGTTTGAGGATCAGGCGCCCATAGCGGCGCTGGTTGATATCCAGCAGCGCCTCGACCTTGGGCCGCGCGCGCCCGACCAGCGCCACCGCGCCGCCGTTGCTGACATCGATGAGCGGGATTTCCGGCAGAGGCGTCGCTTGGTCCATGGCCCACTGTGAGTCAGGACCGCGATGGCAGCAAGGGCTGAGCGTCGGGGAATAGGGACAAGCCCTCCGGTGTTTCTGGGGGTGTCACAAACCAGGGAGGGGATCCCACATGAATTGGACGTCCGTAGTGGCCGCCATCGGCCTGTTGGGCCTTGCGGCCTGTGCCGGCGGTATCGGCGAGCCCGCGCACGGCACCGCCGACACCAGTGCCGGCAAGGTGCTGACGACCGACAAGGGCATGACGCTCTACACCTTCGATCGCGACGCGGCCGGCAAATCGAACTGCAACGGTGCTTGCGCCAATGCCTGGCCGCCGCTGATGGCCCGGGCCGATGCACAGTCGGTCGGCAAATGGACGGTGGTCACGCGCGACGACGGCGGCAAGCAATGGGCATACGACAACAAGCCGCTTTATGGCTGGCAGCGGGACACCAAGCCCGGCGACGCCACGGGCGAGGGATTCAACAACGTGTGGCGGGTGGCGCGGCCATAACCCAGGACCCCAGGGTGGCCGGCGCTATCACGGGGGCCGGCGGCAGCGAAAGCTGCCGCCGGCTTCTCTTGTTGGCGGCCGTTACGGAATCAGCCCGCGCTCGCGAAAGTATTTTTCGGCGCCGTCATGAAACTTCGCGTAGGGCACGCGGCGCGCGACGCCCTGGACACTCAGACCCACGAACGCGGGATGCAGCCGGGTGAACTCCTCGAAATCATCGACGACGGAACGGACCAGCTCATAAGCCGTGCGGTTGGGAAGCTGGGCCTTCGTGACCACAATCGCAATCGCGCCGAAGGTCGGAATCGGATCGGGATGCCCGTCATAAATTCCGCCCGGCACGTTCATCTCCCGGTATTCACGATGGCGCTCCAGCATTGTGCGGATTCGCTCGGACCGAACGGGCACGATCCGCCCGCGGCATTTGCCGGTCGCTTCCTGGATCAAACCATTCGGGTGTCCCACCAGGTAGACAATGGCATCGAGCTGTCCTGCGCACAGAGCCGCAACCTGGTCGCGCGGCGATAGTTCGAGAATCTGGCTGAAGGAATCGCGGGTCAGGTCGCTGGCGGCCGCAAGACGGTCCAATGCCATCCGGTACCCGGAGCCCGCCTCGCCGGCATTGATGCGCTTGCCGAGAAGGCCGGTGGAATTGGCGATACCCGATGACGGGCTTGCGACGATGGTGAACGGTTCATCATGCGCCACAAAGAGCACCCGCAAATCCGGCGACGCGCCAGAGAGTTGGAAGGGTCCGGCGCCGTCAATGGCGTCGGAGACGACGTCGGATTGCACGATCGCGACATCGATCGTCCCGGCGCGCAGCTGCTCGATATTGCCATTCGAACCGGCCGACACGGCCGCTGCGCAGCGCAAGCCGTGCCGATCGGTCGTGAAGTTGAAGAGCCGGCATATGGATTCGCCCAGCGGATGATAGACGCCGCCGGCCGCACCGGTGCCGATCAGCACACCTTGTCGCGTTTGCGCGATCGCCGGCGCCGCCAGCGCGAGGCTGGAGATCAACGCCAGGACAAGCGCCGTCCGATGTTTAAACCGGATCATATTTGAGTTTCTCCCCCTTGATCTCGACATCGGCGCGCAGCCATCGCATGGCGGAGTCGTACCAGACGAAGCCGCCGCATTGCGGCGTGACCATGCGATATTTCTGCGCCATGACCTGGCCGCCCGCGCTCGCGACCGGTTCCTCCGCCAGCTTGCGCGAGGACAGGCCCATTTCGCCGCCTTGCTCGACATTGATGATGGCGCTCTGCCGCACATAGTCGGGATGCCAGACGGCGCCCGATGTCAGCATGCCGGCGCGGCACACATATGGCCCGCCCGGCCCGACGACGCGAAACCCCGTGCCGTCGGGCGCACCCGTCACTTCGTATTTCGGGCCATCGTCGTCGGTGCGCGTGCGCAGCGATACGATCCGGCCGTTCTCCCAGATCTCCTCCCCATCATGCTCGTAGCGAAACGCGGTGATGAACGCGACCTTGACCTGCAGCCGGATCGCACTGCGGACCGTCAGGCGGTCGCCCGCACTCTGGAAGGCAATGCTGTGTGCGCCGATCTCGCTGCCGTCGCGCAAGACGCGGAAGCGCAGATCCTTGAAGGGTCCGAGCTGCGATGCGGCGCGCCGGACGAGCGGCACCACGGCCATGCCCAATCCGGCCAGGGCAGCATACGTAAAGCGCCGCCGTCCGATATCGGCGGCGGATGACCGTCGGCCAATCGTGACACGCATGGGCTCGAAACGCACGGTGCGCGCCTCTTTGCTCCGTCAAAATCCGACGAGGACACCAGCGTTGTCAAAGATCGACGGGCGCAGGGCCGGCCGCCCGGCGCCCTGCGTCCTAGAACGCGATTTTCCAGGTGCCGTCCTTCTGCTTGCAGAAGGGCACGGACATCGAGGTGTTGCGGTCGGCCTTTTCCGGCGACGTCAGCGTGTGCTGCACCTGGCCGCATGTGGTCCCTTGCTTCTGGAAGGTCCGCAGCAGCTTGGCGACGCCGACTCGCTTGGTTGTCGGATTGTTCCAGCGCTTCTCGGTGCCCGCTGTCCCGCTCTCCAGAACGGTGCGCATCGCCTGGCGCATCTGCTCCTTCTCCTCGGCGTTGAGCGTTATGGAGTCATCGTCGAAGGGCATGATGAGTTGGGCGCCAGCAAACGGCGTCGGCAGTATCAACGCGGCAAGTAGCGCGGTCAGCACGGCCGCAAGAACAATTTTGTTCATCGGATCCTCAACTGTCGGCACCTGGATGCCGCCGGTTCGAGCCGCACGCCGGCAGCCGGAGAGGGGGCGTGGGCGTGCGGCTCGCGGGCGGCTACTTGCCGCGAGCCTTCTTCATGTCGTCAACGAGCTGGCCGACGACATCGGTCGCAAAGTCGGCGGTGCTGGGCTCGAGCTTCACGAACAGTTTGGAGGTCAGATAAAAGGCTGCCGGAAATGTTCCTTCGACGCGCTGGGCCTCTTCGATCAGGATCTTGTCATCCATCACCCTGGCTTCGATGCGCACGGCCGTCCCGGATACCTCGGCGCCAATCCGCAGCGACATGAAGACGGCGCATTGCTGCTTGAGCGCGCCAAAAGCTTCGCCCCAGATAAACAGATAGGCCGTCGAAAGCGCCATCGGGTCCGGCTTGAGGCCGGCGTCGGTGAGCTTCTTGGTCAGGGCGGTCTGATAGTGGCCCGCGTCGTTGATTCCGCATTCCTGCGTCCCGGGGACGATATTGACTTTCACTGCGTTGAAACCCTCGACGAACTTGATCAAGGGGTCGGCCGCGCTGGCGGGCGGCGAAACCGCAGCGGCGGCGGCCGCAATCGCGATGGTGGCCAGTACGCGCATGGTCCTCTCCTTTGTTAAGGTCGATTCATACCGGCGCTGCGCAGGGGCGGTCGGGCTTGCGATCGCTGCGGCGGATTGCCGGCCGTATTGTCATGCAGCCCTACGGCGTGGGCGATTGGCAATCCGGACTGGGTTTGGGGCCGGCATCGACATCGATGCCCTGTATGGATGCAGGTCGCATGATCTGGACATCGGTTCAGTCGGCGTCCTGCCCGACCCCGAAGCGCAGCGTTTGCGACGGTGTCTGGCCATAGGTGCTGCGATAGATCGCCGCGAACCGGCCTGGGTGGCCGAACCCCCAGCGTCGCGCGATGTCCGCAACGGGCACGCCGTGGCCCAGGCGCCGCAGATCGTCGCGCGCGCGCGACAGGCGCACGGAGCGCACGAACTCCATCGGCGTGCAGCCGCGGAAGTTACGAAACGCGTCGCACAGCGTGCGCACGCTGACCCCGCCGGTGCGCGCCATCTCGCTCAGCGACCATATTGATTGCGGCGTCGCGTCGATGGCCGAGAGGACGGCTTTCAGGTGACGCGGCACGGCAACGCTTGAAACCGCGCGCAGATCCTCCGAGTACGTGTTCTGCTGCAATGTCAGCAGGGTATTGATCAGCAGCGTCTCCGCTTCGCCGGCGACGATCGCGGAACGGCGGAAAATATTGTCGCTGTTGTCGATCTCGCGGCAGATCCACGAGAGCGTGTTCCAAAGGCTGCGTCCTTCCTTGGTGAGGTCGATGTGAAGGGCAAAGGACAAAGTGCACTTGAGCGGCCTGTGCAGCAATCGCGCCAGTCGTGCGGTCAGTACGGCGCCATCCAGGCGCATCAACAAAATACGGAACGGTCCGTTCGCCGCGACGTGGATGTGAGAGCCGGGGTTGCGCACGAGGGCGCTGCCGGGTTGCGCGTACAGCACCTGCTGCTCGAGGCGATGACGCGTGCCGCCGCTGAGCGGGATCATCACGATGTAACTGGAAGGATGGCCCGGTGCCTCGAAGACCAAATCCCCCTCGTGCTCCAGGGTCAGCAGCCGCACCGTATTGAGCGCGGCGGCGCCGATGCGCAGCGGTGTCTTCAACTGCGGCGACAGGTGCAGGGACGAGGAGCCCAGGAAGCGGGCGAGGGTGTCGCGCACGGCGCGGGGGTCCTGCCAGCTGATTCGAAAGTGAGGATCGAGCTGCCCGTCTTCGACCCCAAGGTCGCGTTGGTCGATGGGCTGCGGGCGTGCCTGGGTGGCTCGCAGTGCCGCCGCTAGGGCGGGCCCGCGCGCCGGGCCGCAGGTCACGCCGAAATCAAGGTGAATCATAGTCGTCTCCCCGAAAATGTTGCCCGTCGCGAAAATGCGCGGGGCCCTCGTTTTCCATGAGGATGGGCGCCGGAGGGCGGACCGGGGAGAAACCGCCTTGTATATTACGGCTACATTCGCCATCCGGGGCGCGCCCACCCGCCAGCGGCTTTCTGTGGAGCGCCGATTTTCGCCGTCGATCCAATCGGATAGGTGTCGCGCCCAGGGGCGCGCCGGGACTGGTCGCTACGATGCTTTTGGTGATGAAATATTCTGCGTTGCCACGAAGCGCAGGGCCTCCGCCTCCAATGCCGCAATCACATGACGGTATTCGCTGACCCTTGCCCCGGCCTCGCGGGTATCCAGGCCCTGCCAATGGTCGAGCGCGGCATCGGCCGCAGCCAGATCGTGGCAAAGCGCGCGAAACTCTGGGCTGGTCTCGAAGCACGCCTCGATCTCGTCGCGCAGCGAGGGGAACCGCTTGATCACCACTGTGGATCCACGCGCCATCGACCACCCCCTTGCAGGCCGGCGCGTCCGCGCGGCGGCCTTGTGAGCGTACGGGGAAGCGGCCCGGGCTTGCGTCTTGTGCCCGCAAGGATCAGCGGCGTACTGGTACCGAAGCTATGCGGCGAGGCGATCAAGCCGATGTTTCGGCCGTCCCCAAGAGCTCCCGGCACGGCAGGCCGGGGCATGCGCCATGTGCTGTGCTCCTACAATAAGGCCGCTTTGGCCCATCCTGAACGCGAGGCGTATCCGTGGTTGGCGACATCGGGCCATATCGGGAGACATACCGGCCACGGATGCAAGATCACGGCAGTCCGTAAAGGGGTGAACGCGCCGATGACATAGGCTCCTCGGCCGGCCTGTGGCCCGCGCCGTGGGGAACTGCAAATGCTTGCCGCCGCTCGGCGCGCCAACGCCTGACGACGTGGCCGATCTCCGTCAGCGTCGGGTCATCGGTTCGTGCAGGCACCGAAAATGACAACGACCAGTGGGTCATCGACCACCATGCGAACGCCGGTGATCGTCATGTCGCCGGTTGCGCGGGCTATGGCGATATTCCAGGCCAGTTGCGCCTCCACGCCGTCGAGCAGGATGTCGTCGCCGATGGCGCGCACGTTGTGGATGGCGGCACTCATATTGCCGGATTGCGACCGCGCGCCGCTGACCTTGCGGCCGGGAACGTCGATGGCCAGGAATTGCGGGGCATTCAGGGAGTCGGCGGTTTCGCTTCGGCAGCGATCGCCGGGCTCGCAGGACATCAATTCGATGGCGGCGCAGATCAACGGCTTTTCGCTATCGATTGCCGCTCCGGCCGCGCCGAGCGGTAAGGTGGTGAGCAGGGCAGCGGCGGCAAGGCGAGGCAGCGCGATCATGTCTGCTCCTATTTGAAGTCCGTCGCCGTCGCAAACATTTGCGTCCAGGCTCAACTCACCGTGTAGCCGCGACCCTGCAGGCAGGCCGACATCGCGCGGCGATAGGTATCCGCGGCACCGCCCGCGGCTGGGGCGGTGGGGGCAGGGGCCGCGGCGCGCTGCTCGGCAGCAGCGGCGGCCTGTTGTCGCTGATCGCGCCGTCGCATGCCGCCGATGAGTGCGCCGGAGGCAGCACCGATCGCAGCCCCTTGGCCAGCGTCGCCTGCGATGGCGCCGCCGACGGCGCCGACGGCAGCCCCGCGCGCGGCGGTGCGCGCCACGCCGGGCTGTTGTGGGGCGGGCGCCGGCGGCGGTGGCGCGGCTGCGGCGGCCGCTTGTGCCGGGGGTGGGCCTCTGGTCGGATCGTAGCCGCTCTGCTCGCTCGCCCAGACATGGCACTCATAGCGGTCCTGCTTCTGCTGCTCGGCGCTCTGTCCCTTGGTCGGATAGGCCATGATCTCCTGCGCGCCGGCTGGTTGGGCGACCACGATCAGTGCCAAGGCACTCAATGTCGCTGCCCTGCCAGCGCACCGTGTGTTGGCGCGCCGCGTCGGCGATGCCGCGAAGCGAATCTGGTTTGGTTGTAAAGAGTGGCCCATGTCCCTGCGACCCCACGGGATTCCAGAGGCCTGCGACGAAGACACGCTTTGACGCGAGGCGCGAGGCGGAATGGCGCGGCCGGAGCTGCGCCGCGACGCAATGGCGCGAGGCTTGGACCGCTCGTGCTGAAAATGGATGCGAGTCTGACTTGGCTAGGGTCCGTCGCGGTTGCGTTCGTGTTGCGGCTGGCGGCACACGATTTTGCCAGACCTGCGTCCTACAACCCCGCCGCGAATCTCGGATTGTCCTACACAAAAGATTTACCCGCAAAACGGTTGCCGGTCGCTAGCTGACAACGATTTTTCATACTATAGTAGTACGATCACACTATTGCTTCGCTAGTCGGTCATTTGGTTGTGGCGCGTGTACGCGCAACGGGGTCACCAAGTGGTTCGGATCTTGCGATGACGCCAGGAATCGCCTCATCGGGCGATGTCACGGACGCGGGCCTGACCGGCCCGCCGAGCGCGGAAGATATTCGCGCGCAGATCCAGCGAATAATTCGAAGCGAAGGTTTCGCACGCTCCGAACGGCTGAAGCGGTTCCTGGGCTTTACGGTCGAGGAAACGTTGGCCGGCCGCGGCCATCAGATCAAGGCGTACACCATCGCCGTTGGCGTCTGCGATCGCGATCGGCGGTTCGACTCGCGCCTCGATCCGATCGTTCGCATCGAGGCCGGACGTTTGCGCCGCGCTCTGCAACACCACTATCTGACCGTCGGTCGCGCCGATCCCGTTCTGATCGATATTCCCAAAGGCGGCTACCATCCGGTTTTCTCCTGGCGCGAGGTCGTTCCCGCCGCACCGCCGGTGACAGTGCCGGCCGCTGCTGAGCGTCGCATCGCGCATTGGCGCGCGCGTGTCGGCGCGCTGCGTGACAAGGTGCGCGCATGGAATCGCGCATCGGTCTTGCGTGCGGCGACCTTCGCCACGGCGATGGCGGTGTTGGGTGCTGCCTGGTATCTCTTCGACCATTCGCGGCCCTCCGGTCAGATCGTGGTGGCCGGCGGTCCGGCCGTGCCGCGGCCGGCAGAGAAGATGGCGCTGATAAAGGGCCCCACGATCATTCTAATGCCGTTCGAAAGCCTGAGCGCCGAGCCGGAGCAGGATCGCTTTGCGCAAGGCCTCACCGACGATCTGACGCGCTATCTCTCGATGCTGGCCGATCTCACCGTCTATCCGGTGAATGTCGGGTTCCCGTTGGATCCGCAGAGCGACATGCGCGGCAGTCGCCAGGGGGCGGGCGAATTCGCGATCCGGGGCAGTGTGCGGCGCGCGCTCGAGAAGGTGCGCATTTCCGCGCAACTCATCGATGCGCGAAGCGGCGCTGGTCTCTGGGCGCAGACCTACGACAGGGTCGTCAATTCTGAAAATACCGTCGAGATGCAGGACGAAATCGCGCGCTCGCTGGTCACCAAGCTGGTCGGTTCCAACGGCGTCATCACCGATGCAATGCTGGCGAAGTTCTTGAGCGGCACCGATACGCGTGGCTTAGGGACGTATGAATGCACGCTGCGCCAATATCGCTTCATGCGGTCCTGGGTGGAAAGCGATCATCAGGCCTTGCGCCTCTGCTTCGAACGCGCCGTCGCGGACCATCCGGATTTCGCGCGGGGTTGGAGCTCGCTTGCCTATGTGTATCTGAACGAATATCGCTACGGATACGGCCATGACCAGGGCAGTGCCGTCACGCTGGAGCGCGCGCTGACGGCCGCACGGCGCGCCATTGAACTCGATCGGATGGATGTGCCCTCGCGCGAGGCGCTCTCGATCGCACTCTATTACGGGCGTGATTTCACGCGTTCCTTCGCGGTGTCGGAAGCCTTGGCGGCGCAATTTCCGACCGATCCCGCGCTCGCGGCGCGCATCGCTGCGCGTCTTGCCTTCGCGGGAGTCGGGCGCTGGGACGAGGGCATGGAGCGCTTCTACGCCGCCAGGGCGCACACGCCCGATCCGCCGGGCTGGTACGCTCTTATCACCTCTCTCGATGCCTATCGTCAGGGCGACGATCGCGGGGCATTGCGCGAGGCGAACAAGATCGACATGGCGGGATTCATCATGCGCCCGATGATCTATGCGATGATCTACGGACAGCTCGGGATGCAGGCGAAGGCGAATGACTCTGTTGCCGAGGCGCGCCGGCTGAACCCGGCCTTTGTCGAGAACCCGCAGAAATGGTTCCGGCGTCTGACCTTCGATCCGGTGCTGTTCGCGCGCATGATGGAAGGCTTGGAAAAGGCCGGGCTGAATGTGCGCGGCGCCGAGGATCGCTTCGGCGAGCACTAGCATATCCGCCAGATGCACCCGAAAGCCGCAATCTGCAGTTTGACACGTGGCATGGTCCTGTCGCGCGCCGACGCCGGGTGAAATCGCTGTGTTGCTTCGGCGACGATGGCGCCGTCGACGCGGCAGCGATTGGGTTACAAATCGGGTTACAAGGAACCGTCTCGTTTAATCGAAAGTCCCCTGGCGCACCTTGACCTGCCGTGAAGTGGCCCCGACGTCGGGTGCAAGGCGACAGGGCGAAGGCGATCCGCGCCTCGTATCGGACAGGGCAGTCCGGTTCGAGAGGAATTGCACCGCGATGTCGCTGCCGCTCCGTGCCGCTTCTTCAACCGTGACGCCGCGGACATAGGCGTCGATAAATCCGCCGGCGAAGACATCTCCCGCTCCGATCGTCTCCGCAACCGATGGGCTCGCCGGTACGCAGGATTGCGTTTCTCCGGCAGCATCGAGAATTCGCACGGGCGCGGCTCCGTCCGTGAGCACCAGCGATCGCAAGCTCTGCCCGGCCCGTAGTTGCGCGGCCGCGAAGAGAGCGGCGTGTCCATCCAAGTGCACATCCGATCGCGACGCGAGCAGGACGTGGGCGGGACGACGCTCGCCCACAGCGAGTGGATATTGGGAAACGACGGTATGGCGTTGTAGCAATAACTCGCTAACGGCCGGGTCCATCCGCAGGACGTTCAAATAGACGACGTCCGCGTCCGACGCCGGAATTTCAGCAATCGGCGGGCGCCGCGACTGACCGGAAAAGAGGATGGTGCGCTCGCCCGAAGGGTCGACAAGAATGTCGAAGGGCCGGGTTTCGTCATTGATCATCGTGACGAGGCTGGTGTCGAAGCCCGATTGCTCCAGCATCTCCCGGCATTGCCGGCCTGGTTCATCATCGGCGAGGCGCGTCAGGAGCCTGACGTCGTGGCCCAGCGAAAGCAGCGTCCGGCCCGTATAATATCCACCGCCGCCATAGCGGTTCTCGATGCGATCGTAGGAGATCCGCGCACCTTCGCGCACAGGCGCGTTGAGCCACCAGATGCGGTCGATATTGACGCTACCGACAACCAGGATGCGCGCCATGGCGGGCCTAGCGCTCGCCGTCGGACGGCACGAACGCATCCATCAGGTAGCGCTGCGCCATCAGAAACACGAGCAGGACCGGCAGCAGGGAGAGGAAATTGGTCGCCATCAGCGGGCCCCAGAGCTGTTCGGCGCCGTCGACATCGGCGAACATGGCGACACCGGTGATCAGCGTCTTCTTCTCCCGATCCTCGAGGACAAGCTGGGCCCAGAGATAGATGTTCCATGCCCCCATGAAGGCGATGACGCTGAGCGCGGCGAGAGCCGGTCGGACATTCGGCAGCGCGATGTCGACGAATTGTCGCCACGGGCCGGCACCGTCGATGCGCGCTGCCTCGAACATCGATTCCGGCAGGCTCATGAAGGCCTGACGGAAATAGAAGACGTAGAAGCCGATATAGGGGATGGACGGCACGATCATCGCCGAATACGTGTCGAACGCGCCCAATTTCACGACGGCGATGTATGTCGGCAGGATCGCGACCACCGGCGGGAAGGACATCGTCGCCAGGATCGTCCAGAACATCGCGTCGCGGCCGGGAAAGCGCATGCGCGCGAAGGCAAAGGCGGCCGGCACGCTGATGACGAGCTTGCCCAGCGTGATTGCCCCGGCCGTGAACAGCGAATTCGCCAGCCACGCCCAGATCGGGTGGCGTTGCGCCGCGATCGTGAAATTGCTGAATGTGGGTCCGTCGGGCCAGAAGCGGAACGGATGTTTGAGCACGAGCTCGTTGGGCGTGAACGCGGCATTGGCGATCCACAGCAGCGGAAACACGGTTGCCAGCGACAGCACCGCCAGTGCCGCATGGATCGTCATGCGATGGGGAAGGGCAGCGCTCATCCGTAGAACACCCGTCGCTCGAACAGGCGAAACTGCGCCCAGGTCAGGAGCAGAACGGCGGCGATGATCATCACCGCGACGGCGCTCGCCTCGCCGAATTGGAAGAACTGCAAGCCGCGCTGCCACAGGAAATAGAGCAGGCTGCTGGTGCGGTTGGCCGGCCCGCCGGAGGTCAGCACGTCGATGACGCCAACGATATCGTCCAGCACGTGGAAGAGCGTCGTGATGGCGATGAAGAAGGCCGTCGGCGTGATCAGTGGCAGCTCGATCGTCCAGAAGCGCCGCCACGCCCCGGCGCCGTCGATGCGCGAGGCCTCGCGCACCTCGCGCGGAATGCCGATCAGTGCTGCGAGCCACAGCAGCATGTTGAGGCCGAAGCTTTTCCAGAACGTCACGAACGAGACGCAGAGCAGCGCCAGATTCGGGTCGGTATGCCAGCGCGAGCGCGGCAGGCCGATGGCGATCAGCGCCTCGTTGAACAATCCGTTGACGGGGTTGAGCAGCCACGACCACGCCACGCCCGCCACCGAATAGGCGACGATGGTCGGCAGGAACAGCAGGCCGCGATAGACATTGCTGAGCCGCGAGTCACGCACATTGTAGAGCAGCAGCGCCATGCCAAGCGGCAGGACGATCTGCGCGGGAATGAGGATCAGGCAGTAGAGCAGCGTGTTCCAGCTGGCGAGATGGAAATCCGTGTTGGCGAGCAGCGCCTGGTAATTCGTCGTTCCGACGAAGCCGGGCACCGGCGCCAGCAGGTTCCACTCCAAGAAGGACAGTGCCACCGACGCCAGGATCGGGCCGTAGAGGAACAGAACCACGGAAATAAAAGCCGGCGCCACGAAGAGATAGGGAATGACGGGCGCCAGGCGCCGTCGCAGCCGCACGCGCCACGCATCGTCCGTGGCGCGGGCGCCAAGCCCGAACTCGCTCGATTGCGATTTGCATCGCCCGCCTATGCCGTGGCGGTCAGCCCGCCAGGATGGGCAGCAACTCCGCCTTGGCGCGTGCCATGCCCTCGCTCACCGGAACTTCCTTGAGCAGCATGCGCGACACCCATTTGCGCCATACATCCTGCCCCTCGAAGCCGCGCTTGCCCGGCCAGATCGTCTCGGCTGTCAACCCGTCCTTGAGCTGCGCGGCCGCCGGCGCCATGAACTCGTTGATCAGCTTCACGTCATGCACCGAGCAATTGAGATAGCCCACCGGCGACCAGATCTTCTGGCCCTCGGCCGAGGCGCAGAATTCGAGGAACGCCAGCGCGGCTTGCGCTTGCTCGGTGTTGCGTGCATAGACCGCCAGGAAATTGCCACCGCTGTTCATCCGCCGCGCCTGGCCAGGTATGCCGGGGAACTTGGCGGTCACGGTCTTGAACTTGCCGAACGGAAATTGTGTCGCGCGTGTTGAACTGGTGGTGCAAACCGCGAGCGCGCCGGATTCGAACGCCGCGTCCTGCTCGCGCCCGTTGACCGGCAGCCACAAGCCTTCAAAGGCCGGCCGGCAGAACGCTTCCATGCCGCGGATCGATTCCGGCGCATCCAGCATGATCTTGCCCTCGTCGTCCAGGATCGCGCCGCCCGCGTTCTGGATGAAGGACTGGCTGGTCCATTCGTTGTTCGACAGCGCCAGCGCCGAGCGGTACGTCGCATGCTTGCCGCCCAGCCGCTTGTCGAGATCGCGCGCCGCGGAATAAAGCCACTCCGTGTCCGGGTTCGCCGGCAGCGCCGGATCGAGATCGGCTTCCTTCCACAAATCCACGTTGATATACGTAATCGGCGTCGACATCGCCCAGGGCAGGCCGATCAGCTTGCCGTCGACCGTGACGAGCTTGTGCACCGACGGCACGAAATTCGCGATGATCTTCTCCGCCCGCGCCCCATCGATCTCGCGCAAATCGCGGGCCCCGAGTGTGCGCTTGGCGAAATAGGCGAATTTCCAGCCCGTGGTCATCAGCGCCGGCGGCCGTCCCGCAGCGATGCTGGCCAGCGCCTTGGCCGTCGCCTCTTCATAATTGCCATCGAAGCGGTTGGTGACGGTGACGCCCGTCTTCTTCTCGTTGAACGCGTCGACGACCTTCTGGAACGGCTTGTCCGCGCCCCAATTGCTCGAGATGTCGATCTTGGCATCGGCGGAGAGCGCGGGCGACGAGCGCAGCGCGCCGGCAACGAGCGCGGTGCCGGCACCGGCAAGAGCGGCGCGGCGGGAAAGGTGATGGCGCATGATGAGAGTCCCCCTCGGACAGATGCGGCAAACAGGGCGCAAAGTTTAGGTGCGCTCCACTTCACTTTGATGACATTGCACCGCTATCTTCCGAGGGACGCGGGCGGGTAGGTTCCGTCCATCGCAAAACCGTCATATTGCGCCGGCAGATTAGGCGCTTGTGTCACAAGGGGCAGGTCATTGCGGTACGCGATTTATTTTGCGCCGGCGCCGGACGAGGGGCTGGCGCGCTTCGGCGCGGCTTGGCTGGGGCGCGATGCAGAGCGCGGCGTCGAATTGGATCAACCGCACCTCGACTCTGTCGAGCCGGAGATCCTGCGCCGCCTGACGGCCGAGCCGCGACGCTACGGCTTTCATGCAACCCTCAAGCCGCCCTTTGCCCTTGCGACCGGATACAGCGAGGCGGAGTTATTGGCGGCGGTGGAGCGATTTGCCGCGGAGCAACCTGCCTTCGATCTGCCTGCGATCCAGCTTGCCGCCATCGGCCGCTTCCTGGCGCTGATCCCCTCGCAGGCCAGCGCGCCGCTGCAGGCGCTGGCGGATAATTGCGTGCGCGACTTTGATGTGTTTCGCGCACCGCCCATGAATGGGGAACTGGCGCGACGCAAGGCCAACGGCCTGACAGCGCGGCAGGAAGACATGCTACGCCGCTGGGGCTATCCTTATGTGTTCGAGGAATGGCGCTTCCACATGACGCTCACGGGCAAACTCTCGCCCGAGGAGCGCGCGGCCGTCGAGCCGGCGCTCCAATCCCTGGTCGCGCCGCTTCTGTCCCAAACATCTCGGGTCGGCGCGCTCGCTGTTTTCGCCGAGGCGGCCCCCGGCGCACCGTTCACAGTGCGGGCGCGGTTTCCGCTAGGCGGCTGAGCAAGGCGACGAAGGGCGCGCACGAACTCGTCGATCGCGCCGGAATTGTCGATCACGACCAGGCGCGGATGATCGAATGCCTTGTCGGCGGCTCGCGCGATGCGCGCGGCGATGGCCGCTTCGCCCTCGCGACCGCGCGACGCCAGCCGCGCCGCCAGAATGGCGGGCGATGCCGTGATCAGGACGGGAACGATACCGGAATCCTCCGCCAGTGCCGCCTGAAAATGGTCCCGGCTGCCGCTGACGACAACCATCGCCCCGGCGGCGCGCCAGCGCTCGATCTCGACACCGATGGCATAGCGCACGCCATGCGCCCGCCAATGGAAAGCGAACAGCCCGCGGCGCGCGCGCGTCTCGAACTCCGCAGCACTTAGCGTGATGAAGTTCTCATCGCCGGCCACGGGCTCGCGGGTGATGTAGCGATGCGCGAATAAAATGTTGCTGCCGTCGACTTGCCGGCGCGCGTGGCGCAGCAGCGTGTCCTTGCCTGCGCCCGACGGCCCCATCACGTAAATTAGCGGCGGCCGGCTGACCTCACGCATCGCGCCTCAATGCGCCAGGCTGCGCAGCAGGCCGGCATAGCTGCCAAGCTCGGCGGTCCGCACCGACGGATCCTTGGCGAGGTCGTCCCAGCGGCGCAGCTTGATCGCGTCGGCGGCGTAGGGCTGGTCCAGGAATGCCACCGCCTCGGCCATCGAGAACGGCCCGCCTTGCAGCTCGAGGCTGCGCACGGAGCCGGGCGAGAGTGTCGCGTGATAGCCGGGGTCGGTGGCGCACAGCCAGCGCTTGGCATCGACATGCAGACGCACCGGCTCCGTCACCGATCTGCCGAACCGCCGCGTGAGATAGCCGGCGGCGATGTGCTCATGGCGGTCGTCATGCTGGCGCATCGCGCCGTGCGCCGGCCGCTCCCTGGCCAGGAGATGGCCAAGATCGTGCAGCAGTGCCGCGGCAATCAGCGAGGGCGCGACGCGCTCCTGCTCGGCAAGCTTCGCGCATTGCAGGGCATGCGCGGCCTGGGTCACCCGCTCCTGGCCGTACCAGCCCGTGCCCTTGGCGTCGATCAGGCCGAGCAGTTCGTCCACGTTTTCCATGATGTCCCCCTTAGACAACACGCTGACCCTCGCGCCAGACGGCCCGAATTTGCGGCACGCCGGCATCGACACGCACGCGCGCGAAATCGGCGAGCTGGCCGGGCGCGAGTTCGCCGCGATCCTTGAGACCGATGGCGCGGGCCGGATTGCACGAGACCATGGCGAGCGCGGCCGGCAAGCCGATCCCGTCGTCCGCCAGCATGAAGGCCGCATGCATCAGGCTGGTCGGCACATAGTCGGATGACACGATATCAGCGACACCGGCGCGCACCAGGTCGGCGGCCGCGATATTGCCGGAATGCGAGCCGCCGAGAACGATGTTCGGTCCACCGACGAGGACCGCCAAGCCGTGGCGGTGGGAGAGGGCGGCGGCCTCGATCGTGGTCGGGAACTCGGCGATGGTCATGCCATTGGCCACCGCCTCATCGACATGCGCCGGTGTCGCGTCGTCATGGCTCGCCAGTGCCAGCTTCTTGGTGCGCGACAACGCCACGATCTCCGCCCGGTGTTTGGCGGCGTAGCGGTCATGCATCGCCTGGCGTTCGGCCGTGAAGGCATCGAAGGCCGCGTCGGACATGGCGTATTTCTTGGTGTAGTAGACGCGCAGACGTTCCGGGTCGACGAACTGCCGCTGGCCCGGCGTGTGATCCATGATCGACACCAGTCGCAACAAGGGCGCATCGGCCAGAACGTGGAACTGCTCTGCGGTCTCGGCGCAACTCACTTCGCAGCGCAGATGCAAGTAATGCGCAGCCCGTGTCAGGCCAGAGCGCTGCGCGCGGCTGATTGCATCGATCGTGCCGGCGAGAGTGTGCACGTCCTCGCCGTCATCGATGGTGCGGCCCAGCCGCACCGCATCCAAGACGGTGGTGATGCCGGCGGCCGCCATCTGCGCATCATGGGCCATCACCGCGCCGGCGGTGGGCCAGCGCACCTTCGGACGCGGCGAAGTGTGCCGCTCCAGATTGTCGGTGTGCAGCTCGACCAGGCCCGGCACGATCAAATCGCCGTCAAGGTCGATGGCACCGCCGGCAGCGGAGTTGCCGATTTCGATCGCGTCGACTTTTCCGTCCGCAACGATGAATGTTCCGCTGACCACATCGGTCGCGGTGACGATACGCGCGTTGGTGTAGATCGTTGTCATGGTGCTGTCGTGGCTGGTGTCATGCGGAAGATGCGCGTGCCCACGATCTCGGCCAGGTCGAGGTCGTGGAACACGCCGAGAATGGCGGCGCCGCGCGCCTTGGCGCGCTCGATCAGGCCGGCGACGCGGCGGCGATTGTCCTCGTCGAGGGCTGCGGTCGGCTCGTCGAGCAGCAGCACCGGGTAGTCGACCGCGAAGCCGCGCGCAATGTTGACGCGCTGCTGCTCGCCGCCGGAGAAGGTTTGCGGTGCCAGAGTCCACAGCCGCTGCGGAACTGCCAGTTGTTCGAGCAATTGCGCGGCGCGTGCGCGCGCGAGGTCGCCATCCGTGCCCAGCCGCAGCAGCGGCTCGGCCACCACGTCGATGGTCGGCACGCGCGGCACGACGCGCAGGAACTGGCTGACATAGCCGATCGTGCGCCGGCGCAGCTCCTGAATCGTGCGGTGATGCGCGCCCACCACATCGACAATCTTGTCCTGGTTGCGCACCAGGATGTTGCCGCCATCGGCGAGATAATTGCCATAGGCGCAGCGCAGCAGCGTGGATTTGCCCGTTCCCGACGGCCCGGCCAGCACCACGCATTCGCCCGGTGCGACCCGCAGGTCAACCCCGTCGAGCACGCGCAGCTCGGTCCCGCCCTGATTGTGCAGCTTGAAGCGCTTGCGCAAGCCGTCGATTTGAAGTGAGAGCGTCATCGCGTGTTACACCGGCAAAACGGAGGCAACAAGAAGCTGTGTATAGGGATGCTGCGGATCGTCGAGCACCTGGTCGGTCAAGCCGCATTCCACGACATCGCCGCCGCGCATCACCATCAACCGGTCGGCTAGCAGCCGCGCCACGGCCAGATCATGCGTCACCAGGATCGCCGCGAGGTTGAGATCGCGCACCAGCGTGCGCAGCAGGTCGAGGAGCCGGGCCTGGACCGAAACATCGAGCCCGCCGGTCGGCTCGTCCATGAATACCAGCCGCGGCCGCGTCACGAGATTGCGCGCGATCTGCAGGCGCTGCTGCATGCCGCCCGAGAAGGTCGAGGGCAGATCGTCCATGCGCGCGGGATCGACTTCCAGCCGCGCCAGCCAGTCGGCCGCCTCCTGGCGAATGTCGCCGTAGTGGCGCGCGCCGATCTCCATCAGCCGCTCGCCGACATTGGCGCCGGCGCTGACGCCGAAGCGCAACCCGTCGCGCGGATTCTGGTGGATGATGCCCCAATCCGTGCGCAGCAGGCGCCGCCGCTCGGCCTCGGAGAGCGCGAACACGTCGGCATGGCGGCCGTCGCGCAGCGCATAGATCGCTTCGCCGTCGTCGGGCGCCACCTGACCGGACAGGCATTTAAGCAGCGTCGTCTTGCCGGCACCCGACTCGCCCACCACGGCGATGACTTCACCGGGCCAGAGCTCGAAGGCGACATCGCGGCAGGCGATCGTACCCTTGTAGAGCTTGGTCAGGTTGCGCACCGCCAGCAGCGGCGCTTCTATGGCGGCGGCCGCGCGCTCGTCGCCCGGTAGGATGGCGATGTCGTTCATTTCGCCTCGGCGTTGGCGGGTGCATCCGCCGGCGATTCGGCGCGGCGGTGCGTGCAGTAATCGGTGTCGGAGCACACGAACATACGGTTGCCTTGGTCGTCGACGATGATCTCATCGAGGAAGCTTTCGCCCGAGCCGCACAGCGTGCAGCTTTTGTCCCAGCTCTCGATACGGAACGGATGATCCTTGAAATCGAGGCTTTTGACGCTCGTATAGGGCGGCACGGCGTAGATGCGCTTCTCGCGCCCCGCGCCGAACAGCATCAGGGCCGGGCAGCGATCCATCTTCGGATTGTCGAATTTCGGGATCGGCGAGGGCCGCATCATGTAGCGCCCGTTGACCACCACCGGATAATCGTAGGCCGTGGCGATGTGTCCGTAATGGGCGATGTCTTCGTACAGCTTCACATACATGGCCGCGTAGTCGGCCAGCGCGTGCATGCGCCGCGTCTCGCGCTCGCGCGGCTCCAGCCAGCGCAGCGGCTCGGGGATCGGCACCTGGAAGACGATGATCTGGTCGTCGCGCAGCGCAATTTCGGGGATGCGATGGCGGGTCTGCACGACGCTCGCCTCGCTGGTCTTCTCGGTCGTGGCCACGCCGGCCGTGCGCGCGAAGAAGCGCCGGATCGACACGGCGTTGGTCGTATCGTCCGCGCCCTGGTCGATGACCTTGAGCGTGTCGTCGCGGCCGAGAATGCTGGCCGTCACCTGGATGCCGCCCGTGCCCCAGCCATACGGCAGCGGCATCTCGCGGCTGGCGAACGGCACTTGGTAACCGGGGATGGCGACCGCCTTCAAGATCGCGCGGCGGATCATCCGCTTCGTCTGCTCGTCGAGATAGGCGAAATTGTAACCGGTCGTCATTTCACCGCCTCCTCGGCGTCGGCGCGTTCCGCGATGGCCGCCGTCACGTCGGCGCGGATGCGTCGGATCAGGTTCAGCTCCGCCTGGAAATCGACGTAATGCGGCAGCTTGAGATGCTGCACGAAGCCCGAGGCCTCGACATTGTCGGAGTGATAGAGCACGAACTCCTCATCCTGCGCCGGCGCGGTGACCTCTTCGCCGAGCTCTTCGGCGCGCAGGCTGCGGTCGACCAGCGCCATGGCCATCGCCTTGCGCTCGCCCTCGCCGAAGACAAGCCCGTAGCCCCGCGTAAACTGTGCGGGCTGCGTCGCCGAGCCCTTGAACTGCGTCACCATCTCGCACTCGGTGGCGGCGATCTCGCCGATCGTGACCGCGAAGCCCAGCTCCTCGGGCACGATCTCGACCTCGACCTCACCGATGCGGATCTCGCCGGCAAACGGATGGTTGCGGCCATAGCCGCGCTGCGTCGAATAGCCCAGCGCCAGCAAGAAGCCCTCATCGCCGCGCGCCAGATTTTGCAGCCGTGTCGCGCGCCCGGCCGGGAAGGTGAGCGGGTCGCGCGTGATATCCGGCACCGCCGCGTCGCCGCCGCGCGGCGCGGGCTCGATCAGGCCCTCGGCATTGAGGAAATCGAGGGCGCGCGGCATCGGCGCCGGGTCATCGTTCACCGTGGGCGCCGCGGCTGCGGGCGCATCGCCCGATGCCGCCAGCGCGAAATCGAGCAGGCGATGCGTATAATCGAACGTAGCGCCCAATACCTGCCCGCCTGGCAGGTCCTTGAACGTCGCCGAAATGCGCCGTCGCACCGCCATGCGGTCCGTCTCCACTGGCAGGCTCGTCGCCAGGCGCGGCAGTGTCGTGCGGTAGGCGCGCAGCAGGAAGATCGCTTCGACCAGATCGCCGCGCGCCTGCTTGATGGCCAGCGCCGCAAGCTCGCGATCGTAGATCGAGCCTTCCGCCATCACACGATCGACCGCCAGCGACATTTGTTCGGCGATTTGCGCCAGCGACAATTCCGGCACGGCGGGATCGCCGCGCCGCGCTTGCGCCAGCAGTTCGTGCGCCGCTTCGATGGCCCGCTCACCGCCTTTGACGGCTACATACATGGCTCAAACCTCCACGCGCGTTGTGCGCGGCAATGCCGCGGCGTGCGTGCCGCAGGTCAGGATCAGATCGAGGCCGCGCGGAAACAGCACGCCAAGCTCCGCGCGCGCAGCCCAGAACGCCGCATCGGGACCGTCGATCCCCCGGTGCTCGGCGCTCTCGATGCCGGGGCCGGACAATCCCAACGCGCCACCGGGATTGAGGGCACCCACTTCAAGGACCAGCGTCGTGGCGCGATCGGGATACTCGTCGCTGCCCAAATCGAATTGCTGCAGCGGCGGCAGGGCCGCGATGCTGGCGGCAAAGGCAAAGCGCGCGGCGTGCGGGTCGGCGACGATCGGTGAGCCGCAATGGAAGCGCAGCCATTCCGCGGCGGGCGCGCAGGTCGGGTCGAGCCACACCGGCGTGTCCAGGTCGCACAGCGTCAGCGCCGTTGCCGCCGCCGCCGCCGACAGGCCGGCCACGGTCTGGAATTGCCGCGCGGCGGCGATCTCGACGATCCGCCCGGGCCGCGACATGACCGTCAGCAACGCACGAAAGCTCGCTTGCGCATCGGCAACCGGGTCGTCGAAACCGGGAACCAAGGCCGCGGCACCGTTGAGGGTCATCGCGTCTACTCCCGCACCATCGTGAAAAATTCGACCTTGGTCGCGGCACTGGCGCCATGCGCTTGGCGCCGTCGTTCGGCCTGCGCCGCCTCCAACGACTCGATGATCGGGGCGAGCGACGGCCGCGCCGCGCCCTGCAGCAAGGCATCGAACGCCGCCGCGAGTTCGGCGTGACGGGCATTGCGCCCGGCGACATACGCGATGCCGGTGGCACCGCCCTCGCCCAGGCGCACGGCGCAGCGCGTCAGCGTCATCTCGCCGAGATTGAACGGGCCGCCATTGCCGCCGATGCGCCCGCGCACCATCGCAAGCCCGGTTTCCGGCTTGCGCAGGAAACTGTAGGCGGGCGCCTGCGGCAGCGCCGCCCAGGCGTGCTCCAGCTCCGCCGGCATCGCCTTGGCCAGCACCCCCATCCAGCGCCGTCGCGGCGCGTCGGGGGCGGGGAAGGGGCTCGTATCCGGCATCTCGACAACCTCGCTAATTTGTCTAGACATCTAGATAAGATGGACCGTAGGCTGCGACTCGCCGGTCAGTAAAGCGCGGATTGATGATCGTTTTTTGACAGGATGCCGAAGCATGGAAGTCAGTCGCGGTAGCGGACAGACATTGTGGCGCCAGATCGAGGACACGCTGGTCGGCGAGATCGCCGGCGGCGTGCACAAGGCCGGCGAACGTTTTCCGACCGAGCACGAGCTGAGCCAGCGCTTCGGCGTCAACCGGCACACGGTGCGCCGCGCCGTCGGCGGGCTTGTGCAGCGCGGCCTGTTGCAAGTCGAGCAAGGTCGCGGCGCGTTTCTTGCCGAGCACGCGATCGACTACGCCGTCGGCCCGCGCACGCGCTTCACGGAAAATCTGTTGCGTCAGGGCCGTGCACCGGGTGCCGAGCTGTTGCGCTCCACGGAGACACCGGCTTCGAAGCGCGCGGCACGCGCCCTTGAGGTCAAGATCGGCACGCCGCTCATTTTTTTGGAGAGCCTTAGCTATGTCGATAGCCGGCCCGTCAGTCTCGGGCAGCATTTTTTCCCGGCGCGCCGCGTGCCCGGCATCGCGGAGATCTACAAGGCCACGCGCTCCATCACCAAGGCCCTGGCTCAGCTCGGCATCGAGGACTACCGGCGGCGCAGCACGCGGGTGATTTCGCGCATGCCCGAGCCCGACGAGGCACGCCAACTCCGCATGCCCGCCGCCCGGCCGTTGCTGGTCACCGAGAGCGTCAATATCGATCCGCTCGGCCGTCCGATCGAGTACGGAATCGCCCACTTCGTCGCCGATCGAATCCAGCTTGTGATCGACACCTAAAGCCAGGCGTCACAAGAGCGACATCAAAGCTTCACCAAATCTGTCACAAATTCGTTACGCCACCCGGATAGCGTTTGCCCGCTTGCGTTGATTGGGCGACCACACTGGAAAGGGCGATGACGTGACGACGATGGCTGCTCACGCTGCACTCCGCATCGAGCGCCTCTCGAAGAATTTCACGGCCAAGAGCCGGGCCCTGGATGAGGTCTGCCTCACGATCATGCCCGGCGAGATCGTCGCGCTCATCGGCGCCTCAGGCTCCGGCAAATCGACTCTGCTGCGTCATGTCGCCGGACTCGTCGCGGGCAACCGCGACTCCGGACCCGTGTGCGTGTGCGGCACTGAAATCCAGGCCGGCGGCCGCATCGCCCGCGATATCCGACAGGTGCGTGCCGGGATCGGCATGGTGTTCCAGCAATTCAACCTCGTCGACCGCCTCAGTGTCCTGACCAATGTCTGCGTTGGCGGCTTGTCGCGTATTCCCCTCTGGCGCAGCCTGTTGCGCTACTTCACCAGGGCCGAAAAGAACGAAGCGCTGCGCGCGCTCGCCCGCGTCGGGATTGCCGAACAGGCCTTCCAGCGCGCCTCGACTCTCTCCGGCGGTCAACAGCAGCGCGCCGCGATTGCGCGCGCCCTCGTACAGAAGGCGAAAGTGATCCTGGCGGACGAGCCGATCGCCTCGCTCGACCCCGAATTGGCGCGCCGCATCATGCAGATTCTCGCGACCATCAATCGCGAGGACGGCATCACCGTCGTCGTGTCGCTCCACCAGGTCGGCTTCGCGCTGCGCTATTGCCAGCGCGTGGTGGCGCTCGACAAGGGGCGGGTGGTCTATGACGGCCCGGCATCCGCGCTCGATTTCGAACGGCTGCGCGAGATCTACGGCAGCGATTCGGAGCTCGACTTCCGGGACACCGAACCCACGATCGAGGCGCCGACAGCCCGTCCGCGCCCGTCTTATGGCCCCGCTCTTGCCAACGCGGCCGTCGGCTAATTCGAAATTCAGTCAACGCAAAAAGAAGAGAGGCTCGCCCATGACAACCCGTCGCCACTTCCTCGCCGTCGCGACCGCCGCCGCCCTTGCCATGGGCGTTGCGGCGCCGGCCGGCGCCCAGGATCTCAAGGAAATCAATTTCGGCATCATCTCCACCGAGGCGCAGTCCAACCTCAAACCGATCTGGCTGCCCTTCCTCGCCGATATGGAAAAACAGACCGGCATGAAGGTGAACGCGTTCTTTGCGCCGGACTATGCCGGGATCATCGAAGGCATGCGCTTCAACAAAGTGCAGCTTGCCTGGTTCGGCAATGCCTCCGCCATTCAGGCGGTCGACCGTGCTGGCGGCGAGGTCTTCGTGCAGACAGTCGCGGCCAATGGCGAGAAGGGCTACTACTCGGTGATCATCACCCACAAGGACAGCCCGGTGAAATCGCTCGACGACGTCGTCAAGGCGTCGGGCAAGCTGACCTTGGCCAATGGCGACCCAAACTCGACCTCCGGCTTCCTGATCCCCAGCTACTATGCCTGGGCCCAGAACAATGTCGATGTGCGCAAGCATTTCACCCGCTTGGTCACCGGCAGCCACGAAACCAACGCGCTCGCGGTCGCCAACAAGCAGGTCGACATCGGCACCGGCAATACCGAGAACATGGATCGGCTGCACAAGACCGCGCCCGACAAATTCGCGCAGCTCAAGGAGATCTGGCGCTCGCCCCTGATCCCGTCCGACCCGATCGTCTGGCGCGCCGATCTGCCGGCCTCGACCAAGCAGACCCTCAAGACCTTCTTCGTGACCTACGGCACCAAGCAGCCGGGAAAATCCGACGCGCAGCAGGTGCAGGAGGTGGGCGTGCTCAAGGCGCTGCAATGGGCGCCGTTCGTTGAATCGAGCAACAAGCAGCTCATCCCCATCCGCGAAGTGTCTCTGTTCCGCGACAAGCTGAAGATCGAGCAGGATGACAAGCTGTCGGCCGACGAAAAGGCCGCGAAGGTCAAGGAAATCGACGCCAAGCTCGCCGAGCTGCGCAAGATGATCGGGTCCTGACCGGGACGATTGGATCGATGGCGGGGGAGCCGGACATGTCTGTCTCCCCAGTCGCCTCGTCACCGATCCGCATTGCGAGAGCGCAGCCATGAAAGCGACCACGGCCCCCACCGATCTGCTCTCGGCGCATGAACCGAAGCCCGAGCTAAAATCGTCGCTGCTCAAATTGATCGTCACGGCCATCATCGCGGCCATCCTGTTCTGGTCCTGGCAGGGCGCCGAGATCCGGCCGATGGCGCTGATCAGCGATGCCGGCAATATGGCGACATTCCTGGCGGATTTCTTTCCGCCCGATTTTCATGAATGGCGCTACTACCTGAGCGAAATCATCGTCACCCTCCACATCGCGATCTGGGGGACGATTTTCGCCGTCATCTTCGCGGTCCCGCTTGGCCTCCTGGCTGCGGCCAACATCGCGCCGTGGTGGATACATCAGCCGGTCCGGCGCGTGCTGGACTCGCTCCGATCGATCAACGAGATGGTCTTTGCCATGCTGTTCGTCGTGTCGGTGGGGCTCGGGCCTTTCGCCGGTGTCATGGCGCTGTTTCTGCACACCACCGGCACGCTCGCCAAACTATTCTCCGAGGCGGTGGAGGCGATCGATCCCCAGCCGGTGGAGGGCGTGCGCGCGACCGGCGCCAGCCTGCTCGAGGAGATCGCCTTCGGCGTCATCCCGCAGGTGATGCCGCTGTGGATCTCCTATACGCTCTATCGTTTCGAGGCGAATGTTCGCTCAGCGTCGGTCGTCGGTATGGTCGGCGCCGGCGGTGTGGGCGTCGTGCTGTGGGAAGTCATCCGCGGCTTCAAATTCGATCAGACCGCGGCGGTGCTGTTGATGTTGATCGTCACCGTCTCGATCGTCGACATCCTCTCCGCCCGCATCCGTAAGATCTTTATCTGATCGGCGTCAGGCAAGAGCCGCAATTGGCGGCCGCTCGTCGACCAGCGCCGTCGACGTAACCGCCTCGCGAATCGTCTCATCATCGCCCGCGGCACCGTAGATATGGCGCACCGCCATGCGGGTCAGCTCCGCCGGCGTGCCGTCGAACACGATCCGCCCCTTGGCCATGCCGACGATGCGGTCGCAATAATGGCGCGCGGTATCAAGCGTGTGCAGGTTGCAGATGACGGTCAGCCCGTCCTCGCGATTGATCGCCTGCAGCGCGTCCATGACCTTGGTGGCGCTGCGCGGGTCGAGCGACGCGATCGGCTCGTCGGCCAGGATGATCTCCGGCGCCTGCACCAGGGCGCGAGCGATGGCAACCCGCTGCTGCTGGCCGCCGGAGAGCGTGTCGGCGCGCTGCAGCGCCTGCGCCGCGAGATCGAGCCGGTCCAGCGCCTGGATCGCCAACGCCCGGTCGGCGGCGCTGAACATCTTGAAGAGGGATGGCAGCGGGTGATGTTGGCGGATTCGCCCGATCAGCACGTTGGTGATGACATCCAGCCGGCCGACCAGGTTGAATTGCTGAAAGATCATCGCGCAGCGCCCGCGCCAGTCGAGCAGGGCGCGGCCACGCAGCTTGGTGACATCGACGCCGTCGAACACGATGGACCCGTCGGTGGGCTCCGTCAGGCGGTTGATGGTGCGCAGCAGCGTCGACTTGCCAGCGCCCGACCGGCCGATAATGCCGACCATCTTTCCTTTGGCGATGTCCAGGGATACGGCGTCGACCGCCGTGACGTCGGCAAACCGTTTGGTCAAGCTCCCGATCTGCAGCATGAGCGCCCCCCTGAAGCACCGTGTCTGTCGCTGACAGGCGATGTTACGCATCGCCGGTTACGGTCGGATGACGGGCGGCGGAGAGACCGCGCCACGACACAAAAGCATTTCCGGAGCGTCACACATGGTTCATCGCGCCGGCGCAAAGTTTGCGTGCATGCCCGGTCGCGATTTTTCCGCACGCACGGACCGGCCCGAAGCTCAAACCGGAGAACCAGAATGAGAATGCTTCGCCCGATCGCCCTGATGGCTGCGGCGCTGGTGGGTCTCGCCGCTTTTCCGGCCGCCGCCGATTACAAGAAAGAATTCAAGGAGCTGCGCTTCGGCATCACCAGTTCCGAGAACGAGAAGGACTCGATGGCGCGCTTCGATGTGTTCGCGGCGTATCTGCGCGACCGGCTCGGCGTGCCCGTGACGGTGCATCGTGGCACGGACTACGCGGCGGTGGTCGAGGCCCTGCGCGCCAAGAAGCTCGAATTCGCGCGCATGGGGCCCGCCGCCTATGCCCGCGGCGTGCAGGTGATGGGCAAGGGCATCGTCCCGGTGGCGAAGGACATGGATCTCGACGGCGCCGTCGGCTACCACTCGACGATCGTCGTTAAAGCCGATTCGCCCTACCGCTCCCTCGCCGATCTCAAGGGCAAGTCGCTGGCCTTTGCCGACCCCAATTCCGGGTCCGGCTATATGGCGCCAAGCTACTTCCTGAGCAAGGACGGCATGGAGCCGACGAAGTATTTCGGCCGCACCGGCTTTGCCGGCAACCACGAGCAGGGCGTGTTCGCGGTCATCAACGGCACTTATGACGCCGCCGCCACCTGGTGGAACAACGACCTGCGCAGCAACGTGGCGCGCATGGAAGAAAAGAAGATGATCCCGCCCGGTCAGGTCCGCATCATCTGGACCTCGCCGTTGATTCCCAACTCGCCCTGGGTGGCGCGCGCCTTGCCAGAGGACCTTCTCAAGGCCTATGCCGACGCCTTGCTCGCGATGCCGACGGCCGCGCCTGAGGTCTGGAACAGGGTCCATGACGGCAAGATGCTGAAAACCGTGCCGGCGCGGCCGGAGGATTACCTCGATGCGGTGCGCATGATCGAGGAGAATACCAAGGCCCGCAAAGGCTCCTGAAATGCTGGCGCCGGGACCGCGCGACGGCGCCGATCCCGTCGCCCTGTTCGAGCATCGCCGCCGCGCGCAATTTGGTCCGCGCAACCGCGCCGTGGCGACCGGCCTGGCACTCTTCCTGACAGTGCTCATAGCGTCGATCGTCGTCGGCAAGGTCAGCCCGACGGCGCTTGTGGATGGCTTGCCCGACATCGTTCGCTATATCGACGGCACGCTGCCGCCGCTGGCGTGGAACGATCTGGGCGGCGGGCTGCGCTCCTGGTACTGGGGCCTCGGCACCTGGTTGATCCTGCTCGGCGATACGATCCTCGTAGCCTTCCTGGGCACGCTGTTCGGATTCGCCGGCGGGTTTCTGCTGTGCTTTCCCGCCGCGCAGAATCTACGGCGCGCGGCGTGGTCGTATTTTCTCGCGCGCCGCGTGCTTGAAGTGGCGCGCACCGTTCCCAATCTCGTCTACGCCTTGATTTTCGTCTACGCGTTTGGCCTGGGTCCGTTCGCCGGGATGCTGGCGATCGCGGTGCATTCCGCGGGCGCGCTCGGCAAGCTGTTTGCCGAGGCCAACGAGAACATCGATCCCGGGCCCGCCGATGGCGTGGCCGCATCGGGCGGCAACTGGCCGCAGATCATCCGCTTCGCCGTCGTGCCGCAAGTGCTGCCGAATTTCCTGAGCTACACGCTGCTGCGCTTCGAGATCAATGTGCGGGAATCGGCGGTGCTGGGCATCGTCGGCGCCGGCGGCATCGGCCAGGAGCTGTACCTGGCGGTGCGGCAATTCGAGTATCACGATATCAGCGCCATCGTGTTGCTGATCGTCCTCACCGTGTCGGTCATCGACCTTGCCTGCGAGCAGGTGCGGCACCGGCTGATCGGCCGCGACGCGCTCCGGGTCGCGGCATGAATTCCGCGGCGACCATCACCGACCAGGAGATCGACAATCTCCGCCGCCGGATTCCGCATGCGTTCGGCCGGCCGCTTCCAGCCCGCCTGGGCAGCGCCACGCTGTGGACGGCTTTTGTCGCCCTAGTCTTTTTCGCGCTGTGGCGGATAGACGCCGACCCGATCCGGCTGTGGCAGGGGCTGGCGAAGCTCGGTTTCCTGCTCGGGCTGATGATCCCGCCGAGCACGGGGGGCGCGTTTGCGGATTTCGTGCAGGGTTTGCTGGAAACCCTGGCCATGGCGTTCCTCGGGACCTTTATTGCGGCGATTCTCGCCGTCCCGCTCGGTTTCCTCGGCGCGCACAACATCGTGGCGCAGCGGCTTTTCCGGTTTAGTTTGCGGCGTGGCTTCGATGGCCTCCGGGCGGTCGATCAGCTGATCTGGGCACTCGTTTTTGTCGCGGCGGTCGGCATGGGACCGTTTGCCGGCATCCTGGCCATTGCCGTGGGCGACACCGGCGTTCTTGCCAAGCTCTACGCCGAGGCGATCGAGAACATCGACCGCCGGCCGGTGGATGGTGTGCGCGCCGCCGGGGCGGGGCGGCTCGCGACCCTGCGCTTCGCGGTCCTGCCGCAGGTGCTGCCGATTTTCCTCAGCAACGCGCTTTACATGTTCGAGAGCAACACGCGCTCGGCCAGCATCCTCGGCATCGTCGGCGCGGGCGGCATCGGCCTCTATCTCGGCGACCGCATCGGCGCCAATGATTGGGACGTCGTGGCGTGCCTGCTGCTGATGATCTTGGTGACGGTGTCGGCCATCGACATGCTGTCGGCGCGCATCCGCAAATACTTCATCTGACCCGCCATCAGGCGGCGCGCTGGCGCATGTCACGGTCGAGATAGACGGGCTTGCCCGCGACGAAGGTCGCGACCACCCGCGGTCCGTCCGGCGCCTGGTCGTCCACCAGGATGAAATCGGCGCGCTGGCCGGGCGTCAGGCGGCCGCGATCGCTCAAACCACCGGCGGCGGCCGGATTGGTCGAGACCAGCGCCCATGCGTCGGCGAGCGGCACGATCTTGTCCTGCGCCAGGCGGAACGCGGCGCGCAGTAGGGCGGGGTAGTAATAATCGGAGCTCAGCACGCTGCACAATCCGGCGCCGACCAGCTGCGCGGCGCCGACGGAGTTGAGATGGCTGCCGCCGCGCACAACATTGGGCGCACCCATGACGACCGCGTCGCCCAAGGTCCGCGCCGTCACGGCGGTCTCCATCGTTTTCGGAAATTCCGCGATAGCGCAACCCAAGCCGTGGAAATGGTTGCGCATCTCGGGCGTTTCGTCGTCATGACTGGCGAGCGGCACGTTGTGCGATTGCGCCGCCGCGGCCAGCCGCGCGATCGCCGCCGGCACGTCGGCCTGGCGCGTCCACACGGTATTGGCCAGCACGCAAAACTCGTCGGCATCCAGCCCGGTGCGCTCGGTATAACGCAGCGCGTTTTTGGGCGTGCGGATCTTGCGGATGATTTCCGGCGTGTGGTCATTGAAGGCGAGCAGGTCGATGCGCCCTGCCTGCAGCCACGCCAGGATCTGCGCCTCGGCCTCGAGATTGAAGGTCTCCCAGCGCAAATGCAGCCGCGCATCGGCGGCCAGGCGCGGCCGCAGCCGCTTGAGCGCGTCGGCGAATTCCAGCGCCATGTCGCGTCCGCGCAACCCCGGCTCCCACGACCACGTCACGGCATGGAATGCGGTGGTGATGCCGTTCGCGACGAGCTGGCGGTCGGTATCGGCCAGCGCCACGTCGAGCGCGAAATGCACGCCCGGGCGCGGCATGATCTGCCGCTCGAACGCATCGCCATGCAGATCGACGATGCCGGGGAGCACGAGCAAACCTTCGGCATTCCAATTTTGCTGGGATGGAGCTGCATCGCTGAGTGCCGCGATCGCGCTGCCGTCGATGACCAGCCGCGCATCGTCGATCCAGTCGCCGCCGATCAGCATGCGGCCGCCGGTTACGGCAAGTGAGTTGTTCAAATCCCGTACTCCCCCAAGCGTCCCGATGGGTGTAGCCGAGATCTGTGACGCTCTGGTGACGGCCGCGCCGCGCCATGCATCGGTCATAAAAGCTTCAAACCGGCGTCATCACAATGAATCACGCGCTGGCGCAAATCTTTGCCCGTGGTCCACGGACTGAAGGGGGATAAGATGATTGGTCGCCGCAGCTGCTTCACATTGATGGCCGTTGCGCTCGCCGCGCTGGCCACGCCCGCTTCTGCACAGACGGAGCTCCGCTTTGCCGTCACCGACGTGGTCGGCTTGGAAAATCTCCAGCGCGAATGGGGCCCGTTCCAGAAGCTGCTGGAGGAGAAGACCGGCTTCAAGCTCGCCTTCTTTCCGGTCACCAACCGCACCGCCGCCGTCGAGGCGATGAACGCCAAACGTGTCGACCTCGTCTTCACCGGCCCCGCCGAATATGTCGTCTTCCGGACCCGCACAAACTCGGTGCCGGTGATCGCGCTGTCGCGCGTCGACTACTACGCCAATATCGTCGTGCGGGCCGATAGCGGGATTACCGACATCATGGCGCTCAAGAGCAAGAAGGTTGCCTTCGGGCCGATTGGCTCGACATCGCGTCATCTCGGGCCGATGCAGGTTCTGGCCGATCTCGGCCTCAACCCGCGCAGCGATATCCAGCCGACCCATGTCACCACGAATGTCGGACTTGAGGCGCTCAAACGCGGCGACATCGCGGCGATGGGCATGAACTACAACGACGTGCAGAAACTGCGCGAGCGCGATGCCGAGACGGCGTATCTAGTGCTGGCGCGCGGTCGCGACTTGCCGCTCGACCTCATCCTGGCCGGTCCGCATGTCGACGCCGCCATGGTCGACAAGCTGCGCAAGGCCATCGCCGAGAACGGCCCTGCGATGAGCAAGGCTATTCTGGCCGGGGAGGGCGAGAACGTGAAGTTCAAGGGCATGGCGTGGGTCCCGTCCGTGCGTGACGAGGATTACAACTACGTGCGCAAGATGTACGCGACCATCGGCCAGACCCAGTTCTCCGAGTTCGTCGGCAACTGACATGACGGCGCTGGCTGCGCGGGCGCCTGCGGCGCAAGCGCCCGTCTCCCCAGTGCGCGAGTTGGAGGTGCGCGGTCTCTCGAAGCGCTTTGGCGCTGATGTGCGCGTTCTCGACGATGTGAGTTTTGCCGTCGGGCGTGGCGAATCGGTCGCTCTGCTCGGCGCCAACGGGGCGGGCAAGTCGACGCTGCTGCGCTGCTGCGTGCGGTTGATCGAACCCGATGGCGGCACTATCCGCCTGCTCGACCAGGACATGATCGGGCTAACGTCGCGCGACCTGCGGCGGCTGCGCGCGCGCATCGGCTTCGTGTTTCAGCGCCACAATCTCGTACCCCGCCTCTCCGCTCTCAGCAACGTTCTGCATGGCGCCCTGGCGCGTGCCGATGGCGGCGTGCGCGCCCTGTTTCACCCGACAGCACCACGGGCACTCCGCGCGGAAGCGATGGACTGCCTAGACCGCGTCGGCCTCGCCGATCTTGCCACGCGCCGCGCCGATCGACTTTCCGGCGGCCAATCGCAGCGCGTCGCCGTCGCACGCGCATTTATGCAACGCGCAACCATACTGTTCGCCGACGAACCCGTAGCGAGCCTCGATCCCGCCGCCGGCGAGGAGGTGATGGGCCTGTTCGCCGGTCTGGTGCGGCGCGAGCGCCTGACTCTGGTGTTCACCTCGCACGATCTGCGTCACGCGCTCGACTATGCCGACCGCATCGTCGCCCTGCGCGCCGGGCGCGTCGCCATCGATGCGCCCAGCACCGGCCTCAATCTGACCTCGCTGCGGGCATTCTATGAGTGACGCTGCGATGCCGCTGCGCCCGCCTTTGGCGCCGCCGCGCTTCGAGCGGCCCAACCTGGCCGCGTTCGGCCTCTGGGTGTTGGTTGTCGCGTTGGTCATTTCCGCGCTGCGCGGCACCGGCTTTTCCGTCAGCGATGTGCTGAGTGGCCTGCCCAATATGGGCCGCATCCTGGGCGAGATGTTTCCGCCCAGCCTCGCGCGCATCGGCCCCGTCGGCCGGGCGTTGCTCGAGACGTTCCAGATGGCGCTGATCGGCACGATCGCGGGTGTCATCATCAGCCTTCCGCTGGCTGTCATCGCGACGCGCCATCTCACGCCGCATGTGACGCTTTATCACGCGGCGCGCACGCTGATCGCGCTGTTCCGCACCGTGCCGGATCTGGTCTGGGCCCTGTTGTTCGTGGCCACGGTCGGGCTCGGGCCCTTCGCTGGCACGCTCGCCATCATGATCGACAAGATCGGCTTTTGCGGCCGCTTCTTCGCCGAGGCGATGGAGGAGGCCGATCGCGGGCCGCAGGAAGCCTTGCGCGCACTCGGCGCCGGCCGCGCATCCGTCATCGCCGCCGCGGTGGTCCCGGCGTCCCTGCCATCCTTCATCAACACGTCGATGTTCAGCCTGGAGAAGGCGACGCGCTCATCGGTGGTGCTCGGCCTGGTCGGGGCGGGCGGCATCGGCATCGAGCTGCAGGTCTCGATGGACATGTTCCGCTACAGCGAGGCCGCCACCATCATCATCGCGATCTTTGTACTCGTGCTCGCGGTCGAACAATGCAGCGCCTGGGTCCGCCGGCGCATTTTGTAAGCAGGCCGAAGGCGATTCTCAGAATCGCTTGGTCGACAGGACTTCAAAGGTCCGGCGCAGCGTGTCCACGGCCTTGTCGCGGCGCGCCAGTGCCACGGCCGCGATCAGCGTGTCGACGATGCTGAGCTGGGCGATGCGGCTGGTCATCGCCTCGGTGCGAAAGCGCGTCTCGCGCGCCATGGTGTGCAAGACAACATCCGCGTAGACCTGGATCGGCGACTTGCCATAGTTGGTGATGCAGATCGTCCGGGCACCGCTCTCCTTGGCCAGGCGCGTCGCCATCACCGTTTCATGGGTACTGCCCGAATGCGACACCGTGATCGCGGTGACGGTCGGCCCGGCCAGCGAGGCGCTGATCGCCTGCACGTGCGAATCGATGACCACTTTGCAATTGATGCCGATGCGCAACAGGCGGTAATGGGCATCCTCGGCAACGGGTGCCGCACTGCCGATGCCGTAGACCTCGACCCGCTCGGCGGCCAGGACCAGCTGCACGGCCTGAATCATGGCACCGGGATCGAGCACGCGCTGGGTGTCGCGCAGGGCCTGAAGATTGCCCGAGAAAATCTTGGCGATGACAGCCGCGATGTCGTCGGATTCGGCAAGATCCTCATGAATGAACTGGACCGGCTCCACCAGATCCTGCGCCAGCGCGATCTTCAGGTGCTGGAAGCCCTTGGCGCCGACAAGCTGGCACAGCCCGACGACGCTGCCTTCGCTGGCCTTGGTCTTTTCGGCGATCTCCGTGACGGACATGTGCACCACGTCGCGCGCGTGCGCGACCATGAAATCGGCGATCCGTCGCGCGGTCGGTGACAGATTGGCACCGAGTGCCTGCAGCCGGTTGCGGATGCCAACCAAAGCGTTTTCGGTGCGCGCGGCACCCGGCACGGCGCGATTTGCCGCCTGGCCTTGTTTTTTCTTGCGAGAGGGAGGCCGGCCAGAGTGCGATGTCCGGGTCATGAGCTGATCGCCATATCTGCGGCACTCCTTGACATCGGCGCTGTCGAATTGCGGGCGAGCCATGCCGCCAGCTGTCGCAGATCGGCGAATCGCGCGTCGTGATGGTCGCCGATGATCGCGCAGGCCATTCCCAGCCGCGTAGCGCCCGCGCCATCCGTGTCCGGATTGTCGCCGACCACCAAAGCCTGTGAGGCGCCTGCACCGAGCCGCGACAGAGCCCGGCGATAAAGCTCAGGCTCCGGTTTTCCGACGATCTGGTAAGGGACCGGTCCGGTGCAGGCCAGCAAAGCCGCCAGCAGGGCGCCCGTCTCCGGCACCACGCAATCGCCGTCATCGGGGTGGGTTCGGTCTGGATTCGCAACGACCAGGGCCGCGCCGGCGCGCACCATGTTGGCGATGCGGCGCAGCCGCTCATAGGTGAAGCGCATGTCGCGCGCCAGCAAGACGACCTGCGGATCCTCTGCGACGACCCGCAGCCGTGCGCTCCGCGCGAGACTTGCCAGCGCGCCGCTGCCGGCAATGAAGACGCGCGCGCCCGGAAACCGCTCGGCGGTCCAGTCGACCATGACAGCGCCGGCCAGCACCAGCCGGTCTTGCGGCACGTCGAGGCCCAGTGCCGCGAGCTGCGAGGACAATCTCGCCGGCGTGTGGCTGGAATTGTTGGAGACGACAGCAAAGCGCCCGCTTATGTGTCGCAGAAATTCCGCCGCACCCGGCAAGGCGCGACCGCCACGGATCAACGTGCCGTCGAGATCAATCAGGTAGACGCGATCGATCGTTGGCGCTGCGAACGGCATGATTCCGGTGTCCATGGTGCTTTCTTAGCCGGTGCCTGAAATTATTTCAATTCCTGACATAGATTCTTTGAGACAGTTTCATACGCCTGTCATACGCCGCCACTACCCTGTCTGCCGTCAGAAGAGGGGATCGCATGAGCGAGCGGCACACCAAGCGGTCCGGGGCGGGAGCATCCGGGCGATGACGGGGTTCTTCGTTTCCCGTCTGACGCGCGCCGCGCTCACGTTGTGGGTGATTGTTACTGTCGTGTTTTTTGCGACGCGCCTGACCGGCAACCCGATCGATTTCCTGATGCCCGAGGGGCTCGACGCCGAATCGCGCACGCAGATGATCGCCTATTTCGGTCTCGACCAGCCGGCGCTCGCGCAATATGCGCACTTCTGGTCCGCGCTCCTTCAAGGTGAATACGGTCTTGGCCTGCTGGAGCGGCGGCCGGTCGCAACGATCTTTGCCGAGCGCGCCGGCCGCAGCCTGTCGCTGCTGATCGCAACGCTTCTTGTCACGATCGGCATCGGCGTTCCGGTCGGCGTGTACGTAGCGGTCAAGCGGCGCTCCGCGCTGGGCAACGCGACGCTTCTTCTTGCTTTCCTCGGCTACGCGATCCCGAATTTCGTTCTGGCGATCCTGCTGCTCCTGATCTTTTCCTATTCGCTCAACTGGCTGCCAAGCGCGGGCGCGCAGTCGCTTTGGCATTACATCATGCCGACGCTGGCGCTGTCGGCCTACTTCGTGGCCGCCCTGGTGCGATACACGCGCAACGCTATGCTCGATGTGCTGTCGCAGGACTATATCCGCACCGCGCGGGCCAAGGGTCTCGCTGAGCCTAAGATCATTTTCAAGCACGCGCTGCGCAATGCGCTGATCCCCATCATCACGGTTCTGGGTCTCCAGATCACGACCCTGGTGTCCGGTGCCGTCGTCATCGAGACCGTCTTCGCCTGGCACGGCGTGGGCGATCTGCTGGTCGGCGCGACATTGCGCCGCGACTACCCGGTCCTGCAGTTCGGCGTGCTGCTGGTGGCGGCGACGGTCGTCGCCATCAATTTGATGATCGACATGACCTATGCCGTCATCGATCCGCGCATCCGTCTGGCCGTTCAAGGAGGGTCGGGATGACCGACACGAGCATGTCGCACTCGCTCGCGGTGCCGCCGGGGCCGGAACTCACACCGGGCCGGCTGTGGTCGTCGCTCCGGCAGCGTGCAGCACGGCTCGACCCGGTGGTTGCGGGGTGCGCCGCGGTTGCCGTCGTGCTTGTGCTGCTGGCCGCCCTGGCCCCGGTTCTGTCCCCCTTTGATCCTGATGCGCAACGCTTGCTCGCGCGGTTGCGACCGCCCACCGGCTTCGAGCGCGCGCACGCCGATTATTTTCTGGGCACCGACCAACTCGGCCGCGATCTGCTGAGCCGCTGCCTCTATGGGCTGCGCCTGTCGCTGACCATCGCCTTCTTTGGCGCGCTCGCCGGGTTATTCGTTGGCGCGACGCTGGGGTTCATCGCGGGTCTGATGGGCGGCGTCGTCGATGGCGTCATCATGGGGCTGGTCGACGTCAAGCTCTCGGTTCCGTTCACGCTCGTCGCCTTGTTTGTCATCGCGCTGGCCGGCACGGATATCGCCGTACTCGTGATCGTGCTGGGCCTGGCTTATTGGGCGCATTTCGCGCGGTTGGTGCGCGCCCAGGTCATGAGCCTGCGCGAACTTCCTTATGTTGAAGCGGCGCGGTCCGCTGGAGCCAGCGACTGGCGCATCGCCACGCGCCATCTCCTGCCCAATATCGTTTCGCCGCTCGTCGTCATGTTCACGCTCAACTTCTCAAATCTCATCCTGCTCGAATCCGCGCTGTCATTCATCGGCCTGGGCGTGCAGCCGCCCACCGCCACGCTGGGCTCCATGGTCGGCCAGGGCCGCGACTACTTGGCGAGCGCGCCATGGATCGTCGCGTGGCCGGCTCTAGCGATCGTGCTGGTGGCCCTGGTCGTGATGCTGCTGGGCGACGCCCTGCGCGACCGTCTGGACGTCAAGCTCCAAGAACGTTGAGACACTCTTCCCGTCCGTGAAAGAAAGGATCCTTCCATGAAACAACTCCGCACGGTTCTGCTGGCCGCAACCGCGACGGCGGCCCTTAGCCTGAGTGCTGGCGCGCAGGATTTGCGCGTCGGCGTCCAGAACATGGCGCCCTATCTCGACCCCGGCCGCGACCATTCCAATGTCGGCTCGCAGCACTACTACAACACGTTCGACACGCTGATCGAGAAGGACCACACGAAGGCTGAAAGCGTGTGGAAGCCCGGCCTCGCCACATCGTGGCGACAGACGGCGCCCAACGTGATGGAGCTCAAACTGCGCCAGGGGGTGAAATTCCACACCGGCGACACGATGACGGCCGACGACGTCATCTTCTCGATCGAGCGGATCATCCACACGGATTTTCCGCCCTACCTGATCCGCAAGAAGGATTTCGTTCCGAATTTCGAGAAGGTGGAGAAGATCGACGAGGAGACGATCCGCATCACCACCTACAAGCCCGAGCCGCTGTTCGAGACGCTGCTCAACATTCAGCAGCTCATGATCGTGCCGAAAAAATACATGATGGGTCTGACCGGCGATCCCGCCAAGGCGGAAGCGTCCGACTATGAGGCGTTCGGCCTCAAGCCGGTCGGCACCGGCCCCTACAAGATCACCGAGTTCGTGCCGAACCAGCGCGTGGTCTACGAGCGCTATGACGGCTTCTGGGGTGAGAAGGCGCCGTTGGGAAAAGTGACACTGACGCGCATTCCTGAGCTGTCGGCGCGCATCACGGCGCTCAAGAACAACGAAGTCGAGATCATCACCAACGTGCCGCCGGACCAGCTCGCGCAGATCTCAGGCGATACGCGCCTCAAGGCTGAGGGCATGGTCACGCCGCTGTTCCACGTCGTGATTTTCAACACCAAGCATCCGAAAATGGCCGACCCCAAGATCCGCCAGGCGCTGTCGATGGCGATCGACCGCCAGGCGCTCAACGAGGCGCTGTGGCAGGGCAAGGCGGTGGTGCCCAACACGCATACCTACCCGCAATACGGCGGGCTCTACATGCCGGAACTCAAGACCTTCGCCTACGATCCGGCGAAGGCGAAGGCCCTGCTGAAGGAAGCCGGGTATGACGGCACGCCCATCCGCTTCGACACCGCGGCGGCCTATTACACCAACGGGTTGCTGGCGACGCAGGCGATCCAGGAGATGTGGAAGGCGGTCGGTGTGACGACGCAGATCAACGTCGACGACAAATGGACCGGCAACGACCCGACCATGATGGTGCGCAACTGGTCCAACCCGATGTACTTCCCCGATCCGTCGGGCTCGTTCGGCACGATGTGGGCGCCCAATGCGGCGTCCGAATCCGAAGGCCGGTTCAAGACCAGCGATGCCTACAAGGCCGCCTGGGAGAAGTTCCGTTTCTCTCCCGCCCTTGACGACCGCAAGAAGGCGTTCGCGGAGTTGATGGACATCATCAAGAACGACCCGCCGGTGCTCGTGCTCTACCAGCCCTACGAGTCCTACGGGCTGCGTAAGCAGATCCAGTGGAAGCCGCAGCCCGGGCATATCCCGTATGTGCTCGATTTCCGCGCCGGCAGCATCGCCACGGAATAATCGCCAACGGGCCGCCGGACTTTTGGTCTGGCGGCCCCCGATCCGTTTCCGGAGTCTCGAATTTCATGACCAAGCCGATCCGCCTTGCTTTCGTGACCGACATTCATCATGGCGACGATCACTTCACGAAAAAGGGTAGTGCCGCTCTGCCCTTGCTTGGTGAGTTCGCCAAATTCGTGACCGAGGCGCGGCCCGATGCGGTGATCGACCTGGGCGACCGGATCTCCGACGAGGACCGCGAGACCGATTTGCGCCACGAGCGTGAAGTGGCCGACGCGTTCGCCGCGATCGCGGCGCCGCGGTTTCACATCGTTGGCAATCACGACCGCGATCATCTGTCGGTCGCCGACAACGCGGAAATTTTCGGCCAGGACATGGCGCACCGGGTCGTCGATCTGGGCGCCTGGCAGCTCGTGCTGTGGCAGGCCGACACGCTGATTCGCCGCCCCGGCGGGTTCGTGTTGACCGAAGCCGACCTGCTGTGGCTGTCGGGCGCGCTGCGTGCTGCCGACAAGCCGCTGATCATCGTCAGCCATGTGCCGATCTCCGGCCATGCCCAGACCGGCAATTATTATTTCGAGCGTAATCCCGACAGTGCCGTTTATCCCGGGGCCGACCGCGCGCGGGCCGTCTTACGGATGGCCCGCGTGCCGGTCGTGTGGGTCTCGGGTCACGTCCATTGGAACACCGTCACGACCGTCGACGGCATCCCGCATTTCACGCTGCAGTCGCTGACCGAGACATTCACCACCCATCCAGCACCGGCCGCGACCTGGGGTCTGATCGAGCTCTCCGACCGCATCGCCTGGCAGGCCTTCGGCGCCGATGCGATGTCGGCTTCGTTCAACACGGCCGACACGACGCGGCGCTGGATCGCGCCGCTGCCGCGCTTCGAGGATCATCCGGAGCTGCGCCTGCGGCGGCTGCAGCGCGCGGCGGCGGAATGAGCGGCTTGCCGCCATCGCCGCTGCTGAGCGTCGACAATCTGTCGGTCAGCTTTCGCGGACCGGCGCGCACAGTGCGCGCCGTGCGGTCCGTCTCGTTCACCGTCGGCGCCGGCGAAACGCTGGCCATTGTCGGCGAGTCCGGATCGGGCAAATCGGTGACGGCCTTGTCCGTGATGCGGTTGATCGAACGCGAAGGCGGCACGATCGAGAACGGCTCGATCCGGTTCCGCCATCCCAAGGGCCAAGAGCTCGATATTCTGGCGCTCGATGACGTTTCCCTGCGCGCCATGCGTGGCCGCAATATCTCGATGATCTTCCAGGAGCCGATGAGCTCCCTCAACCCGGTCTTCACCATCGGCGATCAGGTGGCGGAAACCCTGGTGCTGCACGAGAAGCTGTCGCGACGCGACGCTCTGCGCGCGGCGGTCGGCCTGCTCGAGCGCGTGCGCATCCCCGATCCGCGGCGCCGGCTCGAGCAATATCCGCACGAACTCTCCGGTGGCATGCGCCAGCGCGTGATGATTGCCATGGCGCTGGCCTGCCGGCCGCAACTACTGATCGCCGACGAACCGACCACCGCCCTCGACGTCACCATCCAGGCGCAGATCCTCGATCTGATTCGCGCCATGCAGCAGGAATTGGGCATGGCGGTCGTCTTCATCACCCACGACATGGGCGTGGTGGCGGAAATGGCCGATCGCGTCGTGGTCATGCGCGATGGCGAGAAAGTCGAGGAGAATGACGTGCAAGCGCTCTTTGCGACGCCGCGCCATTCCTACACGCGAGCCCTGCTGGCGGCGGTGCCGCGGCTGGGCACGGCGGACCCGCTCCCGCCGCTGCCGGATCCGACGCCGGTCCTCGCGGTCGACGGCCTGACCAAGCGCTTCCCCGTCGTGCGGGGCCTGTTCCGGCGGGTGGTCGGCCATGTCCACGCCGCGGAGGACATCTCGTTCACGCTGCTGCGTGGCGAGACGCTCGGGCTGGTCGGCAAGTCCGGGTGCGGCAAGTCGACGACGGGTCGCGCCTTGATGCGGCTGATGGAGCCGAATGCGGGATCGATCAAGCTGCTCGACCGTGAGCTCATCGGCCTGCCGCGCCAGACCATGCGCGCGGCAAGGCGCGATATTCAGATGATCTTCCAGGACCCGTATGCGTCCCTCAATCCGCGCATGACGGCACTTGACCTGGTCACGGAGCCGTTGACGATCCACCATCCGAATATCGGGCGCCCTGAGTTGCGCGCTCGCGCGGCTACGCTCCTTATCCGGGTGGGCCTCAGCGACGAGTATCTCGACCGCTATCCGCATCAATTCTCGGGTGGGCAGCGCCAGCGCCTGGTCATCGCCCGGGCCCTGTGCCTGGAACCCAAGGTCATCGTCGCCGACGAGCCCGTCTCGGCGCTCGACGTTTCGGTGCAGGCCCAGGTCATTGCACTGATGCGCGAGCTGCAGCGCGACATGGGGATCGCCTTCGTCTTCATCTCGCACGATATGGCCGTGATCGAACGCATGAGCCACCGCGTCGCGGTCATGTATGCGGGCGAGATCGTGGAGATGGGGCCGACCGCGACCGTGCTTCATGCGCCGCAGCACCCCTACACACGCCGGCTGCTGGCCGCGGTGCCGACGCCCGATCCACTACGCCGGCGCGCCCGTGCAGCCGTCGAAGCGATGGATTTGCCGAGCCTGGTCAAGCCGTCCGGCTACATCCGCCCCGCCTCGCGGCTCACGGAGCTGGCACCGGGGCATTTCGTGCGCGTCGCTGCATAACGCAGGGCCGCGCGCGCCAGCGCGATGTCACAGTCATGATCGTCGAAGTTTCATCGACTGGTCACCCGGTCGTCGCACGGATCGTCTAGAACTCTGGCGTCCAACCGCCAGAGGTCCCTCATGCCTACTCGCCGTGCCGTCCTCGCCGGGGCATTCGCCGCGCCGGCCATCCTGCCACGCCTGGCGCGCGCGCAAGCCGACACGCGGCCTGTGTTGCGCATCGGCGTGCAGGCGCTGCCGACGACGCTCGAGCCGCTGGAGGCCATCTCCAACGTCGGGCTGCGTCTGACCTACAACGTCTTCGATACACTGCTGCGCCGCGACTTTCTGGCCGAAGCGCAAGACGGCGGGCAGCGCCTGGTGCCGCATCTCGCCACGGCTGTTCATCAGCGCGATGCGCTGACGTGGGAAGTCACGCTGCGCCCCGGGGTCCGGATGCACGACGGCGGCGAGTTGACGGCCGAGGACGTGCTGTCGACCTTTGCGGCCGAGCGTATGTGGGGCCCGCAAGTGCAGGCGTACGAGGGTCGCGTCAATTTCGGCCATCTTGCCGGCGTGGAGGCGGAGGGAAGGCACAAGCTCGTGCTTCGCACCCGCACGCCCGACGTTGTCATGCCGCATCGGCTGGCGGCGTATGGCGGCTGGATCCATTCCGCCAAGTTTTATGCGGCCGGCGGGCTTGAAGGCATGCGCCGTCGGCCGGTGGGCAGCGGACCCTACCGCTACGCCAGCTTCGAGCGCGACCAACGTGTCGTGTTGGACTCCCACGACGATTATTGGATGGGCCGCCCGCCGGCGCGCCAGATTATCTTCAGCGTTGTTCCCGAAGCTTCGACGCGGCTTGCCGGCCTGCAGGCCGGTGATTTCGACCTGGTGACCAACCTGTTGCCGGAGCAGGCCGAGACCCTGGCGCGCAATCCCAAACTCGAGGGCGTCAGTGTGGGGCTCGATTTTGCCCATATCCTTTTCTACGACACGCGCCAGCCGGCGTTGCGCGATGCGCGCGTGCGCCGGGCGCTGAACCATGCCGTCGACTACGACAAGCTCGGGCATTCGCTCTGGGGCAAGGACTATCGCCGCATGGCGGCGCTGCAGAGTCCGGCCTTTGGTGAATTCTACGACGCCGGTCGAAAGGGTTTCGAGTACGATCCCGACCGCGCCCGAACGCTGCTGCGCGAGGGCGGTTATCGCGGCGAAGAACTCGTCATCCGCATCGTGCCTGGCTATTACCTGCAAATGCACTTGGCGGTGCAAGTCATTCAGGAGATGTGGCGCGCCGTCGGCGTGAACAGCAGGGTCGAGACTCGCGAGAATGCGTCGCTGTTGAACCAGCCCGGCGCGGATGTCCGGCCGACCTCGATTGCCTTCCGCTTCCCAGATCCATTGGGCGGTGGATTGATGGTTCATCTCGCGCGCGACTATATGCTGCAGAAAGGCGCATTCTGGCAGCCCGTGCGGTTCAATGAAATCAGCGACGCCCTGGCCGCGGCGACAGACCCGGCCGAGCGCAAACGTTTATGGCTGGCCCTTCTCGACGAATACGAGGCCGAGGCGCCGGCGCTGATTCTCTATCCCGCGCGCGAGTATTTCGCCAAGCGGCGCAACATCCGCTGGTCGCATTACCCGCTCTATTACATGGATTTCCGCAACTACAACCTTGGCTTTGTCTGAAAGGGGCGCGGCGCATGACCCGAATTCTCGTCCTTTCGGACCCGCATCTGTCGCCCACCCACGGGTTCTTCTGGGATAATTGGGCGACGGCATGCGACGCTGCCAACGCGATGACGCCCGCCGCCGTCGTGGTCACGGGCGATCTGTGCATCAATGGGCCGGACAGCGACGCCGAAATCGCCTTTGCCGCCACGGCGCTGTCGCGGTTGGCGCCATGGGCGCTTGCGTTGCCGGGCAATCACGATGTCGGCGACGAGCCGCCGGGGCAGGACGCGCACCAACTCGTCGACGAACCCCGCCTGGCACGCTGGAACGCGGCGTTCGGCACGGATCGTTGGGCACTCGACATCGGCGCGTGGCGCCTGATCGGCGTGAACGCGCAGCTCTTCGGTTCGGGCCTCGCGGCGGAAGCGACGCAGGAGAGCTGGCTCGACACAGAGCTGACCGGGGCGGCCGGGCGGCGCGTGGCGCTGTTCCTGCACAAGCCATTGTTCATCGAGCACGAAGACGAGGCGGAGCCGACCATCGCCAGCCTGAACCTGGTGCCGCGGCGAGTGCTGCTTGAAAAGCTACGCGCCGCGCAAGTCCAACTCGTGGTGAGCGGCCACTTGCACCAGTACCGCGACCGCACCATCGATGGCATCCGCCATGTGTGGGCGCCATCGACGGCGTTCATGGCCAGCCATGCCAACGGCGGCGATATCCGGCTGGGAATGCTGGCCATCGACTTCGCGGGGGAGGAGCCGGCGGTCGAGTTGTTGCGGCCGCCTGGTCTGGTGGAGATGGACCTCGCGACGATCAAGGGCCACGGCCGCTACCGCTTCCTGCGCGACATGCCGGCTTGTCCGCCCCGGGCGGCATAGCGCCGTTCGAGGGACCGCTCTTGGCGCTTGCGGTCTCACGATTTGCGCCACAACGCCGCGAGCCACGTGCTGGCCGCGGGCCGGCCGGTTCCGGAGGTCGTCCGGAGCCAGCGACTTGCTTGTCGGCGGCGACGGCGACGATCTGTTGATTGTCGGGCAAAGCCACGACCAATTGGTCGGAGGCAGCGGCAATGATACGGTTTCCTATGTCGGCTCGTCGGCGGCGGTGACGGTCAACCTGCTGACCGGGTCGGCGTCGGGCGGCGGCGATTCGGGACAGTTCCAGTTCGACCAATTCAGTAGCATCGAGAACCTGATCGGTTCTTCCTTTGGCGACACGCTGACCGGTGACAACGGCGCCAACCGCCTGGACGGCGCCGCCGGCAACGACAGTCTCAATGGCGGAAACGGAAACGACATACTCGATGGCGGAACAGATTCGGACACACTGACCGGAGGCGCCGGCGACGACCGGCTCTTGTTCAGCGATGGATACGGCAGCGATGTGCTCACCGACTTCACCATCGGAGACGATACCATCGATTTCACGGGCATCGGCACTGCGGCAGATAACTTTGCCGATGTCCAGTCGCACGCCAGCCAGGTGGGCGCTCACACGGTTGTCGACTTTGGCAACGGCGACGTGCTCACTATCCAGAACGTGCTCATGACCAACCTTTCAGCGAGCGACTTCCTGTTCTAGATATATCGAAGGTCGGTGCCGTGCCGCGATCCAGCGGCCGGCACCGGTCGAACGCCGGAGAGTGGCGCGAGAAAAGACGAGTTTGCCAAGTCTCGTTAACATCGCGTTTACCATGCCTGAATATGCTCGCAACACGAGCAGCCAAGCCTGTTTTCACTGCTTTGCAGGCGGCGCGTAAAAAAGTGCATCCATGATCCGGAAAACATTGCGCGGCGTTTGACCACTAGAACCCTAGGATCCCTGCAATGTCGAGACTGAAGGTGATTGTCGAAGGCTGGCGCTTCCTGCCGCACTCATACGCGGTGGTTAGCCAGTCGATCTGCCTGGCGCTTCTCGACCGCAATGTCGATCTCTTCTATCGGGACATAAAGCCGTTTCGGCCAAACTGGAGTCCGGTCCGCGGATTGATGTCATCCGAAGAGGAAGCCCGAATTGCGGCGATCCCTGCGGCGCCCGATAACATCGCGGCCGATGCTGTCTTCCGATGTGTATTTCCGTACGACCTAACTCCTTCGCCGCGTGGCCGCACATTCGTGCAGATGACAGCAGAGCTCGGCAGAATGCCGGATCAATGCATGAGCCTCGGCACCTCGCTTGATCGGGCGCACAAGAACGGTGACGCGATCATCGTCACGCCATCAGAATATTGCCGGGAGGGGCTTGCCGTCAGCGGCGCCGATCCGGAGAGGATCGCTGTGGTGGCACACGGGACGAATACCGCCCTCTTTTCACCCGCCTCTTCGATCGAGCGCGCAAATGTTCGAAGGCAGCTCGGATGGACTGACAGATTCGTTTTCATGAATGTCGGGTCCATGACCGAAAACAAGGGCCTGGACATCCTGCTTAAGTCCTTTGCTGCGGTGGCGCAGCGGGAGCCAAGCGCCATTCTGTTGCTGAAGGGACTTGATGGTCTTTATCAGTCCTCGGGCATTGTCGGGACGATGCTCGCCCGTCTAGGCATCCGAGATCCGGCGATCTGCGGCCGAATTGTTTATCACGGCGCAGCGATAAGTCAGAAAGACTTGGCGCAGCTCTACCGGGCGGCAGACGCGTATGTGTCTCCGTACCTCGCCGAAGGATTTAATATGCCAGTCCTCGAGGCGGCGTCTTGCGGACTGCCCGTAATATGCACGACCGGCGGACCGACCGACGAGTTCACAACGGCAAAATTCGCGCAATATATCCGCAGCCATCGGACGCGGTCCCGATGGGGGATTGGGAACAATCTTGAGCCGGATGTGTCCCACACGGTAGAACTCATGACGGCTGTTTTGCATGATCGGGCTTTTTGCGATCAGGCGAGGGAAGCAGGGCCGGACCATGTTCGCCGTCACCTGACCTGGGGGCATGCCGCTGAGCACATGCTCGATATTTTCTCGGGCGCGCAGACCACGGCTCCCTCCGTCAGCGCCTGCCGGTAATTCAGCGCCGTTGCGGTAAGGGCTAGATAATTTTAGCGCCTTCTCGACATGATGCCGGACAATGTCTGGCAACGTGTGAAGTATTTGTCGTCATTCATGCTCAGCGCAACTGCCAATCCTACGTGAGGACTTTAGACAAAGCCCAATCAGTTGCTCCAGAGTGGGTGATCGGCTCCGGAAAATTACTTCGCCCACTCAAAAAGAAGAGGGGGGCCGCAGCCCCCTAAGTTTCTGAGCAACTGCCCCGCGGATTAAGTGGCCTTGCCCTTGGCGCCGTCGACCTTGTCGAGCGCGCAGAACGTACCTTCCACGTCAACGACAACCTCCGTCGAGATGCCTGTCGCGCCATTCTTTTCATCTTGAGCTGGTGCGCAACTTACCCTCGATGTAGACGATGCGTCAGTCATGGCGACCGGAAAAGTAGCTTCATTTCCGACTAAATACAGTCCTTACGGGTCCTCGCTTTCATGACCTGAGACACACCCATGCCACCCTGCTGCTGCAGGCCGGGGTGCCTATCAATGCGGTTGCGCAACGCCTGGGGCACGCCAGCTCGGTCGTGACCCTGGAGGTTTACGGCCATGTTTTGAAGCAAGCCGAGGACAGGGCGGTCAGCGTGGCCGGATCCCTACTTGCCAGCGCATTGGCCGACAGCTAAAAGGGCCGCCCAACGGAAGGAACCGTGAACCGTCGGGTTACAAACGGGTTGCAAAAGAACCGAAAAAGGTCAGCAGGCTTGCCATAAAAGGGCAAATTCCGTAAGTATCGCAAGGCTGGAAGGGTGGCAGAGCGGTTGATCGCACCGCACTCGAAATGCGGCATGCCCGCAAGGGCATCGGGGGTTGGAATCCCCCCCCTTCCGCCAGCGAGCCTTTGAGCGAACCCGCAGTTCCCTTGGTGCAGCACGGGTTTGCCGAATTGGTTATAAAGCTCAAAATATTGGGCAGAGATAACTTCTCTGCTGCGGCGCCGGAATTCACGGTTGCCGTCGATGATCGAAAACCGCCGGCGAGAAGTTGGGTTCCGCGATCGCATGTTCCGGCCAGAAGCGAGCCGAAACCCACGGCAGCAGACCCGGCGTGTAGTAGCCGATCCCGGGCGTCGCCACGCTCAACGGCGTCGCCAGCCCGTCGAAATTCAGTTTGAAGTGATAGCCCGACTTCGCCACGACGAAATCTTGCGTCGCGAGGTCGATGCCCTGGCTCGTGAATGCAGCCGGGTCATGCGTGAAGCTTGCCGCACTGGTGAGCAGCAGGCTGATGCGCCCGTCGACGAGAATGACGGCCGCTTGCCCGTGTGAGGCGGTTTCGCCGCGCTGATAGGGCCCGGCGATGGTGAAATGGCCGGCGCTGACATGACTCACAACGCCGCTGACGTCGAAGGGGACAAAGCCCGGCGTCATCCGGCCGCCGACGCCGCGCTTGAAGGGCGCGCCCACGCCAGCGCCGATGGCGGCCGCGGCACTACCGGGATCGGTGACCGGAATGGCGCCGCGAAGCCGCGCCGGATGCTGCAACGTTTTCTGCAGGATAGCGGTGCTGTCGCCGGGCGCCCCGGCCAGAACGCGATCGCCCATGTCGGCCAGCACGAAAGGGCGCCGATCGCGGTGTCGCGCCACGGTCTCCAGCGCCTCGTCGATGGAGAGGAAGTCGTCGCGGAACCGGTCCCGCCAGTCCCAGAACAAGCGGGCAAGCTCGCCTGCGGCTTCTATGGCGGCGGACGAGTCGCCGTCGGACAGGATCGTGACCGCTTGACCAATATCGACATCATCGATGCTGCGGAACACATTGAAGAGCGAAATGTCCCAGAATTCTGGTTGTTTCTTGCACCAGGCCCGTGCCCTTGCGTGAAGATCGAACAGCGGTCCTGATCCGGTCTCCTGCGCGCCGGGCAGGAGCATGGGCACTTTCACCATCACGGTGACGGGATGAAGGCGGCCGTTGAGCACGGCGTCGAGGCATTCGGCGACTCGCTCGCCGCACTGCACCACATCGGAATGCGGGTTTTCCTTGCAGGCGATGCAGAGATCGACGGCACGCAGCATCGCCGGCGTCACATGGGCGTGAAGATCGAGTCCGATGGCGATGCACCGGTCCGGACCTACGAGCGCCCGCAGCCGCGTGAGTAGATCGCCTTCGACATCCTTGAGGGCGGTCGTGCACATGGCGCCATGCAGCTCGAGCGCGATGGCGTCGAAATCCCCCTGGCGCACGCGCGCCAGAAATTCATCGCGGATGGAAACATAGAACGCATGATCGACAGGGCCGCTGGGTGCCGCCACCGCCGAAAGGGTCGCGACAACGTCGTGCCCAAGACTCTGGAGCTCGCGCGCGAGGCCGCCCAGCGTGCTGCCCGAGGTCGCAAGCGCGTCCGCGAGCGCGCCTCCGCGCAGCACCTCGAACCGCTCAGCGGCGGTTCGGATCGGATTGAAGCCGTGCAATTCGTGGAAGAGGCGCGCCACCAGGATGCGCTTGGCCGCGCCGGGGATCGCGGACATGCTACAGCCCGATCCGCTGCATCAGGCCACGCACGGACCGGCGCGCCCGCTCGGCGATTTCGGCCGGATCGGCCGCTGTCGGAACGCCGTCGCGCAGGACGACGCGGCCGTTGACGAGCACAAGTGCTGGCGGGGTTGCGCAGCCGAGGATGGCGGCTTCCCACGCGTGGTCGAGGCCGAGGGCTTCCGAGGCGGCGGCCGCGCGCACGACGATGTCCGCGCGCTTGCCCAGCTCGATGCTGCCGAGCTCGCGTTCCGCGCCGATGGTCGCGGCCGCCGCAATCGTGCGCATGCGCAAGATCTCTGTCGGGTGCGCCGGCGTGCCGCAGGCGGCGGCGGCGCCCGTTGCCAACGTGCCCAAGGCATCGAAATTCACGGTCCGCGGAATGTCCGTTGCCAGCGCCACCGCGGCACCAGCGCGGGCAAGCTCGACGCTGCGCGGCTCGGCACCATCGACGCCTAGCATGCGCAGCTGCGAATAAGGGCACCAGACGATGCCGGTCCGGCTTTGCGCAAGGAGACCGACATCATCTTTATGCACGACATTCATATGGATGAAGGTCGTTCCCGGCGCCAGAACACCATCGTCATGAAGCTGCGCGACAAGGGAGCGGCCAAGCCGGCGCTCCTCCTCGCGATAGGATTTCGGGTTGTACCCGCGATGCTCCTGGAACTGCACGCCGTGCCGGCGCGCCAGCTTAAGTGCGGCGTCGCTCAGCTCGGGTGAGGACGTTCCCTCGCCGTAAAGGCCGATGAAGGCCCGAACCAGCCCGCCGCGATCGTCGTTGCGGTGCAATTGCCCGCCCAGCCGCCGCAGGGCCGCATCCGTGGTCTTCGGCCAGCGCGCCATGAAAGCGGGGCTGACCAGATCGGGATTGTGCGCGCCCAACTCGTGCGCGCGATCGGCGATATAGGGGTCGGTCAGCCAGATGCGGATGCCGATCTCGTCGGCGACGGCGGCGACGGCATCGGGCTCGAAGATCGTTCCCGGGTCGACAAAGCCCGTATAGCCCGCGCGCAGATAGTCGACGGCTGCCAGGAGCGCGCTGTCGTGCTCGTCCTCGGGACGAAGCTGCGCCTTCCAATCGCCCATGGTGATACTGGTCGGCGCCATGCGCGCGAGCACGCTGCGCGACGTGTACTGGGAGATATGGATATGCGCGTCGATAAATCCGGGATGCACGATCGCACCGCGCGCATCGAAGACCTGCGCCGGGCCGAACCGCCGCTGCAGTTCGGCGCCCGACCCCACGGCGACGATGGCGCCGGCGGCGACGGCGACCGCGCCATTCGTCACGATCTCGTTCTGCGCATTGACGGTTAGAACGGTCGCGCTGTGGATGAGAAGGTCGCAGGGCTCGCGCATATCGGCGTCAGTTGGTGATCCAGGCGTTCCAGCGTGTGAGCAGCCGCTCCTGATTGGCATTGATCCAGGCGGCGTCGGGCAGCACGAGCTGGCGCAGCGCCTGGTCGGACGTCGGCAGCATCGCCTGTATGGCGGGTGGCATGCGCGCGATCGCCGCCCGGCTGGGCGGCGTGCACGTGGCGACCTCGCAACGCCGCGCCTGCCCCTCGATCGCGTCAAGATAATAGGCCAGGAAGCGCAATGCGTTGTCGCGATTGGGCGCGCCGCGAATGAGCGACATCCGGTCGCCAACCAGGAAGCCCTGGTTCTGCGTCCACCCGATCGGCTGGCCCTCGCCGCGCAGAGTAGCGGCCCGCGTCTGCCAGATGAGGCCGAGCGTGTACTCGCCGCTGCGAAACCCTTGCGTGCTTTGATCGCCCGTGCGCCACCACAGGCCGACCTGCGGCCGGATCTGATCGAGCTTGCGCAGCGCGCGCTCGACATCGATGGGAAACACGTCCCGCGGCGCCACGCCATCGGCCATGAGTGCCGCGGCCATGACGCGCCATGGATCGTTGAAATTGGGGAAGGCGCGCGGCCCCGAAAACCGCCCGACATCCCAGAATTCTTTCCAGTCAGCGGGCCCGCCATTGGGGAAGCGCTCGGTGTTGTAGACGATGAGCGTCGTTCCATACGCCGCGAGAACGCCCGCGGCATTGCACGCATCCGGCAGAAGGTCCGTTCTGGCGGTGAATGGCTTGCAGAAATCCGAGAGATTTTCGGTGAGCGCCTTGTGCTTCTCGGACGCCGCCTGAATCTCGCCGGAGAAGAAGATGTCCCAGGTGGCGCGGCCCGTCGCGACCATGGCCTGGACGCGCGCCACCTGGTCGGCGCCGGAGCCGGACACCGGAACGACGCGGATGCCCGTCTCGTGCATGAACGGCTCGTAGATGAACTCGCGCATTTGCTGCTCGTAGGTGCCGCCGGTCGTCGCAATGATGACCTGCCCGTCCTGGGAATACGCGGGTGAAATGACCGCGAGAGCCAGGAGGGAAGCTACGGCAAGTCGACTGTATCTCATGAACGTTCACTCTTATTGCGACGGCGGGCCGCTTCGATGCCGCTCATCAGCAGGAGCGACACGATGACCATCACGCTCGACACGGCGGCGATGACGGGCGTGAGATTGAAGTCGATGTCTTCGAAGAGCTTGCGCGTGATCGTCTTGCCCTCGATCCCAGAGATGAAGAAGGCAACCGTCGCCTCGTCGAAGGAGTTGAGAAAGGCGAAGACTCCGCCGGCCGCCACGCCCGGCGCGATGTTCGGCAGCACGACCGTGAAGAAGGCGCGCGGGCGCGTGGCGCCGCAATTGAGGGCGGCGAGCTCGAGCTGCGGGTCGAAGCCGCGCAGCGCCGCGGTGACCGTGATGACTACATAGGGCACCGACAGCATGGTGTGGGCGATGAGGAAGCCCGCGAAATTGCCGGTGAGGCCGAGCGGTGCAAACACCAGGTAGAGCCCGACGGCGATCACGATGTGGGGAATGACCAGCGGGCTGAGGCTCAGCGCCTGGATCAGCTCGCTGCCCGGCAGCCGGCCGCGCACGAACGCGATGGCGGCGAGCGTGCCGATCGCGGTTGCGGCCACGGTCGTCGCCAGCGCGATCTTGATGCTGAACCATGTGGCCGCCATCCAGTCCGGATCGCGGAAATAGTCGAGATACCAGCGTAGCGTCAGCCCATTGGGCGGGAACTGGATATACGACGCCGTCCCAACCGACATGGGAAGGACAATCAGCGTCGGCAGGATCAGAAAAAAGAGAATAAGCGCCAGCACCACGATGCCGGCGATGCGGCCCAGGGCCGGCGCCAGCCTGGAAGGGTTGCGGCGCCGATCTGTCATCGCTGGCACGAGCGTCGCCATGTCATATCCCCTTCGAGACGGACAGGAACCGGCGAAAGGCGATCACGAGACCCAGCGTTGCCGCCAGCAACACGGCAGCGAGCGCGCCGGCGAAGGGCCAGTTCAGCAGCTCCGTCGTCTGTTGGCCGATCAGCGTCGCGATCATCATCGTCCGCGGCCCGCCGACGAGGGCGGGCGTCACATAGAAGCCCAGCGCCAGGATGAACACCATGATGCAGCCCGCGAAAACCCCCGGCAGACTGAGCGGCAACGTCACCGTCAGGAAGGCGCTCCACGGACCGGCGCCCAGGTTGCGCGAGGCGCGCGTGAAGTCCGGCGATATGGCGCGCAACGCGGCATAAATCGGCAGGATCATGTAGGGCAGAAGCACGTGCGTCATCGCAACGATCACAGCGCCCTCGGTGTAGAGCAGCCGCAGCGGCTCGCTCGTCAGGCCCAGATCGCGCAGTGCATTGTTCACGACGCCATTGCGTTGCAGCAGCACGATCCAGGCGTAGGAGCGCACAAGGACGCTGGTCCAGAGCGGGATCAGCACGCAGGCCGTGATCAGGAAGGCGACGCCGCCGCGCACCCGCGACATGGCCCACGCCACCGGATAGCCCAGCAGGAATGCCAGACCCGTCACGATGAAGGCGATCTGGAACGTGCGGACGAAGATGCGCACATAGAGCGGCTCCGACAAGAGCCGCGCGTAGTTGGCCAGGGTGAACTCCGGCGCGAACGCGCTGCCCCAGAGCAGCTTGCCGACCGGATAGGCAAAGGCGCCGAGCAGCAGGAGAAGCAGCGGCGCCACCAGCATCAGCGAGACACCGCGACCATACGTTCCGGCGCTCGGCGCCTGCCCCCCCGCGGGCATCAGATCGTGCCGCCCGCGCCGGCAAAGACATGTAGAGCCGACGGCTCGAACGTAAGCGCGACCGAGTCGCCGGCGCTCAGCGTCACGCCGTCGCGGCGCGAGGACGCCTGCGCATGCAGCATGGCGCCGCCTTGCAGGCGCACGAGCCAGGTCTGCTGCGACCCTGAGAAGATCGCCGCGTCGATCACGCCGGGCAGGGAGGCGCCATGCGCCGGGCCGGGCGCCATGACGCGGACGTCTTCCGGCCGCACCGCCACGCTCACGGCACTGCCGCGCACGGGGCGCGCAGCGCCACGCAGGCCCGCCGATGGCACGTTGACCGTTGCGCCGGCGGCGAGCTGGATCGTGATTGTGTCCGCGACGTCGCGGCACGTCCCATCGAGGAAGTTCATCTTGCCGATGAAGTCGGCCACAAACGGTGTCGCGGGGGTATCGTAGAGGTCGCGCGGCGTGCCGACCTGGATCAGCCGGCCGCCGTTCATCACGGCGACGCGGTCGGACATGGTCAGCGCTTCCTCCTGGTCGTGCGTCACGTAGATGACGGTCACGCCCAGGGATTGCTGTAGGCGCTTGATCTCGATCTGCATCTGCTCGCGCAGCTTCTTGTCGAGGGCGCCCAGCGGTTCGTCCATCAGCAGGACCGGCGGCTCGAACACCAGGGCCCGCGCGACGGCAACGCGCTGCTGCTGCCCGCCGGACAGCTGGTTTGGCATGCGCTCGCCATAGCCGTCGAGACGGACCATGGACAACGCCGCCTCGGCGCGCCGCCGGGCCTCGGCCCGCGCGATGCGGCGCATGCGCAGCGGGTACATCACATTCTTGACGACGTTCAGATGCGGGAACAGCGCGTATCGCTGAAAGACCATGCCCACGTCGCGCCGGTTGGGCGGCACCGCCGTCACATCGCGCCCGTTGATGCGAATGGTGCCGCCGCTCGGGAATTCGAATCCGGCGATCATCATGAGCAGCGTCGTCTTGCCCGAGCCCGACGGCCCGAGCAGGGACACGAATTCACCGGCCCGGACATCCAGCGACACGGACTCCACGGCAACGACGGCGCCGTAGTGCTTGGCGACGCTCTCGATCGTCAGGGGCGCGCCCCGGACCGCCGCGGCGAGCAGGCCGGCGGGCTCGTCCGATGATCGTTGAGCGTGCGCCAAGGTCACGGCAGTGTCGTGGGGGCGATGTGCCGACAAAGAAGTCCCATTTCGATAGACAAGGTTAGTCCTGGAGCGGCCGCCGGTCGACAGTGCCGCTGTCGCGCCGAAATCAGCGTGACAGCCACTCCGTCCAGCGCTTGATCGCCATTTCCTGGTTCGCCACCACCCAATTACGGTCGATGGGCACCACGCCCGGCCAGTTGTCGGGATGGGTCGCGAGCAGGCGCACCGTGTCGGCGGGAATGAGCTCCCCGGCACCCTTGTGCGGCATGGCTTGGAACGATGCCATCGAGAACTCTGCATTCAGATCGGCGCGGGAATAGACGAAGTTGATCAGCGCGCGCGCCGCGTTGGGTCGCGGCGCCCCTTTGGGCACACCCCAGAACGCGGCGTCGAGCGGGGAACCGTTCCACACGAAATTAATCGGCAGGTTCTCCTGCAGCCGCAGCCGCGTGGCGCGGCCGGAGAACAGCATGGCCATCACGACTTCCTTGGAGCGGAAGATCTGTTGGCTCTGGTCGCCGCTGCGCCACCACACTGTGATATGCGGCTTGATCTGATCGAGCTTGCGGAATGCCCGGTCCATGTCGAGCGGGAAGAGATCCTTCTGCGCCACGCCATCCGCCATCAGCGCCGCAATCATCACCCACCACGGCGTGCCCATGTTGGGGAGCGCGCGCGGACCCGGGAAATCCTTGACGTTCCAGAAATCGGCCCAGCTCTTCGGCTGCGGCTTGCCGTCCGGATAGGCCTCGCGGCTATAGGCGAGAACGCCGCCGGAGATGTCGAACAACGCACCCTGACGCACGCAAGACCCGGCGACGCCGTTGGCACCCACGTTCGGCAGGGACGCGCAATCGCCCAGATCCTCGAACAGCGCCGCGACGTCGGGCGTGAGGGAGTCGACGGAGAGCGACGCGACGTCCAGCTCCATGCGGTTCACGGCCGCCATCGCCTTGAGACGTGCCAGCTTCTCGCCATAGGAGCCGCCGGCATTGGTGACCTTGATGCCGGTCGCGGCGGTGAAGGGATCATAATAGCTCTTCTTGACCAGGTCGGCATAAGCGCCCGTGCCGCCGGCGATGACGACCTCTCGTTCGCCGGCTTTGAGCGCGCGCTCGGCGAGCGCATCCGTGTTGGCCAGCGCAGGCAGGGAGAATTGCAGGCTGCCTGTCGCAGAGAGTGTCGCGATCCCGGCCGATGTGGTCAGAAACCGCCGCCGTCCGATGGTCATGTCTTGCCCCCTCTGCTTCTTTGGTTATGGCGTATTTTGATATTTGATGTAACATCTTTGATGTTACGATTGTCAAGGGGCCGATGGCGTGCACTATTGGGGCGATGTCACTTTCCCCGCGCCTGCCGCCCCGACGGGATCACAGAACCACATGATGCAATTGCCAGAATTGTCCGTCCCGCTGGCGCCGATCGATCGCCAGGGAAGCCTGGGCGAGCTCGCCTACGAAGCGCTCAAGGACACGATCATCCGCGGCGGCGTCGTGCCCGGTCATAAACTGACCGTGCGATCGGTCGCCCAAGCGCTGGGCATCAGCACCACCCCGGCGCGCGATGCGCTCAACCGTCTGATCGGCGAGGGGGCGTTGGTGAATGCGGGCCCCAAGACGGTGGTGGTGCCTATGCTGACCCCCGCGGCGTTGGAAGAGGTGACGGCGATGCGCCTCGCCCTTGAGGGCCTGGCGGCGGAGCGTGGCACTCCGAATGTGACGGAGCGCGAGATTGCGGCGCTCGAGCAGCTCCAGGGCAAGCTCAACAAGGCGCTCGACGCGGCGCAATATGCCCAGGTGCTCCACTTCAACAAGGATTTCCATTTCACGATCTACCGGGCGGCGCAGATGCCCCGCCTGGTCCTGACGATCGAAACGATGTGGCTGCGCATTGGCCCCTCGTTCAACGATCTCTATCCGGAATTTCAGACCTCGCGGCGCGGCGTGGCCAATCACACGGCGGCCATCCGCGGCCTTCGTCGCAAGGACGCGGCCGCGGTCCGCGCCGCCATGGAAAACGACATCCGCGACGGCTATCAGCGCCTCGTGCGCTGTCTGCCGCCGGCAGCGGCGGCAGGGTAATTCGCCGGCGGCCGGAGGGTCGCTTGCACTTCCATCGATTTTGATGCATCATACATCAAAATCGATGGAAGTGCAGGCAATATCTCATGAGTGAAACGACCGCGTCGCAGCAGGCCTTCGCGCGCGCCCGCCAGGTCTTCCCCGATGGCACATCGCGCTCGACGATCGAGCGCGATCCTGTCCCGCGCTACGTAAGCCATGGGAAAGGCGCCTATCTCGTCGACATCGACGGCCGCCGCCTGCTTGATCTCAACAACAATTTCACGACGCTCATCCACGGCCATGCCTTCGCGCCGGTCGCCGAGGCCGTCGCGCGCCAGCTTCGCAACGGCACATGCTTCGCCAATCCCACGGAGCGGGAGATCGAGCTGGCGGCGCTCATCTGCGCCCGGGTTCCGGGCCTGGAGCGTATGAGGTTCGTCAACACCGGCAGCGAAGCGGTGATGTTTGCGATCAAGGCGGCGCGCGCCTTCACCGGCCGCAGCGCCATCGCGAAGATCGAAGGTGCCTATCACGGATCCTATGACTGGGTGGAGGTGAGCCAGACCGTCGGCCCCGCCAGCTGGGGCCCGGCCGATGAGCCGGCCGCTGTTCCCTATTATCGCGGCATGCCGGATTCAGTGCTGGCCGAAGTCGTGCCGATCCGCTTCAACGACGCCGACGGGGCAAGGCGCCTGCTCGCCAAGCACGCGCATCGTCTCGCCGCGATCGTCATCGATCCGATGCCCAGCCGCGCCGGGCTCATCGCGCCGGAGGCCGAATTCGTGAGCGCGGTGCAGGAAACGGCGCGCAAATTCGGCATCGTCGTGATCGCGGACGAAGTCTTGAACTTCCGGCAATCCTTTCGCGGCGCCTCGGCGCGCTATGGACTGGCGCCCGATCTCTTCGCCCTCGGCAAGATCATCGGCGGCGGGCTGCCGATTGGCGCCATTGGCGGCCGCGCCGATATCCTGCGGGTCTTCGACGCCAGCGCCGGCCGTCCGTTGCTGCCGCAGGGTGGGACATTCTCCGCTAACCCGCTGTCGATGACGGCGGGTCTCGCGTCGATGCAGCCCTTGGATGAAGCGGCCTTCGATCGGCTGGAGCGCTTGGGCGACGATTTGCGCCGCCGCATCGCGGACGCCATTGAGCGGCGCCAGGCGCCGCTCTGTGTGACGGGGGCTGCCTCGCTGTTCCGCATTCATCCGCGTCGTCGGGCACCACGCGACTTTCGCGACGCCTACGATCCCCCGGACGAAGCCGCCTTGGTGAAGGCGATGGGCAGCTTTTTCGGGGAGCATGGAATCATTCTGCCGGTTGCGGCCGCAGCCTCGCTCTCCACGCCCATGACAGAATTGGAAATCGACATGATCGTGCAGGTGTTCGAGAGCTTTCTGGAAACACATGCGGCGCAACTCGCCGCGAGTACCGCCCGATGAATGAACGCAGCCCGACCGTCGCGCAACGCATCGCGACAGCGCTGAAGCGTCATGGCGTCGAGATCATCTTCGCGCAGAGCCTGCCATCGGCGGTGATTCTGGCCTGCGAAGAGATCGGCATCCGTCAGCTCGCCTATCGCCAGGAAAATGCGGGCGGCGCCATGGCCGATGGCTATGCCCGCCGCTCCAGCAAGGTCGCAATCGTCGCGGCACAGAACGGGCCGGCCGCGACGCTGCTTGTTGCGCCTCTGGCCGAAGCCTTGAAAGCGAGCGTTCCGGTCGTGGCGCTGGTCCAGGAAGTGGAGCGGCCCCAGGCCGACCGCAACGCCTTTCAAGAGCTCGACCACATCGCGCTCTTCCAGCCTTGCGCCAAGTGGGTCCGCCGTTTGATGACGGCCGAGCGCGTGGACGATTATGTCGATGCGGCCTTTGTCGCGGCCGGCAGCGGTCGCCCGGGCCCGGCTGTCCTGCTTCTGCCGGCGGATCTGCTGCGCGAACCCGCTCCCGCGCCGCGCCAGGAGCGCCGCGCGAATCTGGGGACCTGGCCGCTCGACCGGACGGTGCCCGCACCGGATATCGTGGCGGCGGCGGCCGACATGATCGCCAATGCAGTTGCGCCGGTGGTCTACGCGGGCGGCGGCGTCCTGTCGTCCGGTGCCGCGGACGCTCTCGCGGCACTCCAGGAGCAGGCGCATCTGCCCGTCTTCACGACCAACATGGGGAAGGGCGCTGTCGATGAGCGTCACGCTCTGTCCTGCGGCGTTCTCGGCTCTCTGACGGGCCCCCATTCGCTGGGGCGCCACACGCGCGCCCTGATGGACGAAGCGGATGTGGTCCTGATGGTCGGCACGCGCACCAACCAGAACGGCACGGATTCCTGGCGCCTGATGGCGCCGACGGCGCGCATCATCCACATCGATGTCGATCCGATGGAGATTGGGCGGAACTACGAGGCCTTGCGGCTCGTGGGCGACGCCCGCGAAACGATCCTGGCCCTGACGACGGCGCTGGCGCGCCGCGATCTGCGTCAGCGCGCGGCGCAGCGTGCCGCGCTCGCGGGCCGGATCGCTCAGGCGTGGCAGCGATTTGATGACGCGCGCCGGTCCCTGGTCGCGCGCAACGCCGGCCCAATCCGCCCGGAACGGATCATGGTGGATTTACAAACTTGCCTGACGCCGCGGACGACCATCGTCGCGGATGCCAGCTATGCCTCGATGTGGAATGTCGGGCAGCTTCGGGCCTTGGCGCCGGGCATGCGCTTCCTGACGCCGCGCGGTCTTGCCGGGCTCGGCTGGGGCCTGCCGCTGGCCATCGGTGCAAAGCTCGCGGCCCCGGCTGATCCGGTCGTGGCGCTGGTCGGCGATGGCGGTTTTGCCCATAGCTGGGCGGAGCTTGAGACGATCGTGCGCAGCCGCGTCGCCCTGACAACCATCGTGCTGAACAACGGCGTGCTGGGCTACCAGAAAGACGCGGAGACCGTGAAGTTCGGGAGATATACGAGCGCCTGCCATTTCAGCCCGGTCGATCATGCGCAAATCGCCGCCGCGTGCGGCTGCCGCGCCCTTCGCATCGACCAAGCGGGCGATGTCTTGCCAGCGCTCCAGCGCGCCATGGCATCCGAAGAACCCTGGCTTCTCGATATCCTGACGGATCCCGATGCGCACCCGCCGCTGTCGCTCTATGACGGCACGCTCGATCGTGGTGAGGTGGGAGCCGGCCAACTCTCGGAGGCGTGATGAACCGGGCGATGACAGGAGACGGGCCGGTGGCCGTCGTCACCGGCGGCTCCTCCGGCATCGGTCTCGCCATCGTGCGCGAACTGCTGGCGGGCGGCTACCGCGTCGCGTTCTTCAGCCAGCAGGATCAGCGCGTGGCGGCCGTGCGCCAGGAGCTCTCGGCGGAATTTTCGGACGCATGCGTCTTTGCAAGGACCGTCGATTTGCGATCTGCAGATGACGTGCGCGGTTTCTTCGCCGCGGTGACGCAGCATTGGCAAGCACCTTCCGCCCTGGTGTGCAACGCCGGCTATTCCCCCAAGAAGCCGGATGGCCGCGCACCCCTGGCGGACATCGACCTGGCCGAATGGAACGACGTCCTGGCCGTGAACCTGACGGGGGCGTTGCTGTGCTGCCAGTCGGTCCTGCCGGCGATGATGCAGCAGCGATTTGGCCGCATTGCCTTGATCGGCTCCTTGGCCGGGCGGACATTGCCGCGGATTGCGGGTGCGGCCTACGTCGCCTCCAAGAGCGCCCTGGTGGGCCTCGCGCGCTCCATCGTCAGCGAATATTCGCGCTTTGGCGTCACCGCCAACACGATCTGCCCCGGTCGCATCCTGACCGACATGGCGGGATCGGCGGAGGCGCCGGCCAACCGCGCAGCACTCGAGCGCATTCCCATCGGTCGCCTTGGCACCGTCGCCGACATCGCCCGCGTTGCTGCATTCGTCCTGCGGCCGGACTCGGACTTCATCAATGGTGCCGTCATCGATGTGAACGGCGGCGAGTTCACGCCGCCATAATCGCCAGGCCAGTGGGCTTCTGATTCCGCAGCCGCTGGGTCAGGCGGCCATCCGTTGCTCCCCAAACACTTGCTTGACGTGATCCGCAAGCCGGACGGCAAGCGCCACGATTGTCAGTGTCGGATTCACGTGCCCATAGGTGGGGAAGACCGAACTGCCGGCCACGAACAGGTTGTTGACGTCGTGAACCCGGCAATCCTTGTCGACCACACCCTTGCGAGGGCTCTCGTGCATGCGCGTCGTGCCCATCTGATGGTAGCTGTCCTCGATGGTATCGAGCGCCTTGTCGACCGAGCCGTCGACGCCCATCGTCAGGCGCCCGATGCCGCGGCAGGCGAGTTCCTCGGCAAGCAGCTCATGCGCGCGCACGAAGGTCCGCCGGAGATCAGCCGGTATGCGCCAATCCAGCTTGACGCGCCGCAGACCCAGCGCATCGGTCTCGTTTCCGAGCGTAACGCGGCTTTCCGCGTCAGGCGGGCACTCGCTCCAGAAGCGTGTCTTGAACTGCGTGGGCAGCGGTTTGAAAAGTTTGCGATAGGCGCCTTCAGCCAGGCCGCCGATGTCGCCAAGCATTCTGCCGGCGTGTGTTCCGAGATCAGCCGGCCAGTGTCCTTCTCTGGCGGATCTCAGGATATGCTTCGCCGATGTAACGCCGGGCGACAGCGCGGCAAGATCGACCGGCGCCAGCAGGATGCCGCAATTGAGCAGCTTTTCCTCGCGCTGCACCTCCGGCGTCGGGCTGAAGAAGCCGATGACCTTGGTGCCGTCGACAGGCTGTTCGACGGAGTAGAATTCGGCCTCCGCATGCCGCTCATCGGTCTCCATGGAGCTCGAATTCCAAATGACGGGATGATCCATGAAATAGCGGCCGACATTCCCGTTGCTATTGCCGAGTCCGGCCGTGTGCGAGCCGTTTGACGACAGCAAGATGCGGGCATTCTCAATTCCGCCTGTCGCCAGGATGAAGATCTGCGACTTCACGACGAGCGTCTTCTTGTCGAGCGACGCGACGCGCAGCTCGGTCACCTTCGCCCCATCAGCCTTGATGTCCGTGACATTGGCGTGCAGGAGAACCTTGATGTTTGGCGCCGTGTCCACCTTGTCGCGATAGACCTCGCCAAAGCGCGTCGGCGGCCCCACCTGGATCACTTCCGAAACCAGCCGCGACGGATCGAGGGCGAAGGGTTTGCGCGGCGCGCTGCGCCAGCTTCCGGCATCGAACGCATATTTGCCGACCTGGCAGATCTTTTGCGCGCGCCGATAAAAGGGGTCGAGTTGCGCGCGGCTGATCGGCCAGCCGCTGTCGGGGACATAGTCGCGGGCCTCGAAGTCGATCGCGTCCAGCGGCCGGCAATAGCCGGCCCATTGATTGGTGGTGCCGCCGAAACTGCGCCGCCGTCCTTCATTGAGAAGATGATAGTTGTGGCCGACAATTTCGCCGGCATAGAGATCCTGCGTCTCTTCTTCGAGCTCAAAGCCGCCTGCCTCCAGGAGGCAGACTTGCAGCGATGTATCCGCAAGCTCGCACGCCAGCGTCAGTCCAGCCGCACCCGCACCGATGATGCAGATCTGCGTGTTGATTTCTTCACCCGCGGGCAGGGACCGGGCATCAACGATCATTTTTCCTCCAGATGTCGAACCATGTCATGACGAAGCAACGGCCGTCGGCGCCCGCCGGGCGCTCGATGGCGATGGGAGCAGGGGCCAGGTCTTATCCTGCGTCGAGATCCGCGTGACCGGCCGCGGCCATGTGATGCTGAGCGCTGGATCGTCGTAGCGAAGTCCAGCACCGGCGCTCGGCTCATAGAAGGCGGACACCATGTAGCTGACTTCGCTATCGGGCTCGAGCGTCTGGTAGGCATGGGCGAAGTCTTCGGGAACATAGAGCATGCGCCGAAGGTCGGGCCGCAGCTCGACGGCGATCCATTGCCGGAAGGTCGACGAGTCCGCTCGCAGATCGACAATGACGTCGTAGATGGCACCGCGCACGCATTGGACAAGCTTGGCTTCCTGATGCGGAGACTTCTGGTAGTGGAGACCGCGCAGCGTGCCGGCCTCCGGGTTCGCCGACAGATTGCACTGAACGAACGATGTCATCAGGCCGTGCGCCGCGAACTCCTTCTGGCACCAGGTGCGCGCGAAAAATCCCCGGTCGTCGACGCGTTTGTCGAGCTCGATGATGTACGCGCCCAGGAGAGCTGTTTCACGAAAATGCATGCGCCCGCCAATAGAGATCCGCATCGATCTGGTTTGTTGCCCGCAGATGCTTCAGCTGCTGCAGCCGGGTGAACGCCGGCGCGCGGAAGGTCTCGGCCGTCATGGAGATGTCTTCAAAGACGCGCCGCAGCTCCTCGGCCCCTCGGCGCGCATCCCATCGGCAGCGGAAGGCGGGGAAGCGCTCCCGAAGCTTGTCGAAAGAGACACGGTAGCTGCGGTTGTCGCCGCTGTTGTTGCCCACGGCAACGCTGCACCCTGGAAACGCGGCCCCGACGGTTTCGACGATGTCGCGGACACGGTAATTATGGTCGCTATCGCCGACATTGAAGATCTCGCCGGCAATTGTGCCGCGCGGCGCTTGCAGCACGGTGATGATCGCGTCGCTGATATCTTGAACATGAACCAGCGGACGCCAGGGCATGCCATCGCTGGTCATGCGGATGCATTTGGTCGTCCACGCAAGCCCGGCCAGATTGTTGAGAACGATATCGAAGCGCATGCGCGGCGAGGCGCCAAAGGCCGTGGCATTGCGCAGCGCCACCGGCGCGAAGCTGTCATCGCGAAGCCGCGCGAGCGCCTGCTCAACCAGCACCTTGCATTTTGCATAGACTGTTTGCGGGTTGACGTCGGATTCCTCCGTCTTCACTTCATCTCCCGCGGCGCCATAGACGCTGCACGAGGAGGCGTAGACGAACCGCGCCACACCCGCTTCCTTCGCCGTTTCGGCCAGATGCACGGAGCCGCGGTGGTTGACGTCGTAGGTGGAGTTTTCATCGAACTCGCACAGCGGGTCGTTCGACAGCTCCGCGAGATGGACGACGGCATCGTAGCCGCGCAGGTCATCGACGCTGACACGGCGGACATCGCGGCACAGCGTCCGCGGCCGATCGCGCCCGTCGTGATAGAGCAGGCCGCTCTGATAGAAGCCGGTGTCCAGCCCCGAAACCTCATATCCCGCGTCGGCGAGACGAGCCGCCAGGACGCTGCCGATATATCCGTCAATCCCGGTCACCAGAACGCGGGATTGAGCCGGCGCTGCTGATGGCTGCAGCGCCTCGGATGCGTCGGTCGCCGTCACCACATCTTCCATGGGGCCTCGCCGCGTTGCCATAGACCTTCGAGAACGTTCTTGTCGCGGAGCGTATCCATATTCTGCCAGTAGCCCGTGTGTCGGTACGCCGCCAGCTGACCCTCGCGGGTGAGCTGCTCCAGCGGCCCCTGTTCCCACACCGTGTCGTCGTCGTCGATATAGGTGAAGATGTCGGGCTCGAGAACAAAGAAGCCGCCGTTGATATAGCCGACGTCGCGGTTGGATTTTTCGCGGAAGGCATCGACGCGATCGGAGCCCGGGTCGAGTGACAGGACGCCAAAACGCCCCGGTGGCGTTACCGCCGTGACCGTTGCTAGCGCGCCAGAGCGCTTGTGGAACGCGATCAGCGCGTTGACATCGATATCCGCGACCGCGTCGCCATAGGTCATGCAGAATGCTTCGTCGTCCAGGTAGCGCCGGACGCGCTTTACGCGCCCGCCGGTCATGGTCTGTTCGCCCGTGTCGACCAGCGTCACCGTCCACGGCTCAATGTCGTTTTGGTGGACGTGAATTTTCTCATTGCGCAGATCGAACGTGATGTCGGAGCGCGCATACATGTACTCGCGGAAATACGACTTGATCATGTCGCATTTGTAGCCGCCGCAGATCACGAAGTCGTTCAAGCCCTGGATCGAATAGATCTTCATGATGTGCCAGAGGATCGGGCGCCCGCCGATCTCGACCAGCGGCTTTGGCCGGAGCGTGCTTTCTTCGCTGATGCGCGTCCCAAAGCCGCCCGCGAGGATGACCACCTTCATGGCTCGTCCTTTCGCACAAAATTTTCGGGCAGGAAGCGGGCCACGGCTACGCCACTTTCTCTTTTCGCGACGACGCGGCGTGCGCGCCGGCGCCGAAGAAGAGCGCGTCCTGTTCCGCCCGCAGCCGGTCGATCAGCCGGCCCGGAGGAATTTCGACGTCATCGAAGCTCAGAACCTGATCCTTGGCGACGCTGCGCGTGAGTTTGCATCCCGGTGCAAGCCCTATCGGCAGCAGGCGCTCGCGGCGCACGACATCGGCGTTCTCGCACTGCCCGTAGCTCATATAATGTCCAAGATCGTCGAGCTCCTCGCCGGACTGCAGATCGCGCTTCGCGGTGGCCACAACCTCGACACATGGGGCACCAGCAGGCGCGATGGTTGCGTCCTTGAACAGCACGGCGCGCGCCACACTATTGGGCACTTCGAAGTGACAGAGGTGATAGGGTGTGTAGAAGCAGTAGAGCGGCCCGTCTCCCAGCTTATAGAGCGCCAGATAGTGACGTTGCTGCGGATGAGAGATCGTGCCCAGCACGAACACGCCAGGCCCGGGTGACGCGCCGACGACATAATCGACAATGCCCTTCGTGCCGATGAATTGTCGGGCAGGCAGGAGCTCAGCGGCCTTCTCGATCGGCGTTCCGGGCTCGACCGTCGGCCCGGACATGCCGCGACGGCAAACGCCCATCCCCGTGGCATTGGCGATGAGAGCCTGCTCGAAGGAGATCTTCGTGCCGTCGGCAAATGAAGTCACCATATGAGGCTTCTGGCCCCAACGCTTCGCGAAGGCTTCCTGCGTCTGCGGCGTGCGGTAGGGGTCCTGCAATCCCTTGATGTTTCCGCACAGAACCGGCTCGACGCCGATGCCGCGTACGAATCGATAGAGATTCATCATGACGCCCGGCTGGTCGCCATCGGCGTTGGTATAGATGACGCCCTTGGCATCGGCCTTGCGCTTGAGCAGGGGCCCCACCGTCCCGTCAAGCTCGGCATTCATCAGGATTGTGTGTTTGCCATTGTCGATCGCGCAGCACACGACGGCGGCGGCATAGTCGAGCGAGCCGGTTGCCTCGATAATGGCGTCGATGCCATCGGCCTCGCAGATCAGGCGCCAATCATCGGTGATGGCGACAACTCCGGCTTGAGTGGCGGCTGCGAGCTCGCGCGGCGTTGCGACGGCCCGGCACGCTGCGCCGGCGTCCTCGCATGCGCGGCGCGCCTTATCGACATCGCGTCCGACAATGGCCGCCAGGCGCATCCCCCGCGCAACGGTGAGGAGTTGAAGGGCAATCCCTCGCCCCATGAAGCCGGCGCCCACCAACGCGACGGCGATCGGCCTGCCGCTGTCGTGAAGACGATGGAGGGCCTCGTCAACGATGATCATTGTTCGAGCAAGTCCTTGGCCGTCTCGAGCACGGGGGCATTCGCGATCGGCGCAGCATTTTCGCCGGGCCGGGCTGTGGCCTCGGCCATGGAACCCGAAGCAACGACGGCAACACACGCGGCTTTAACAAGGGCCATCGGAGGTGATTCCTTCTTTGGCGCCTCTGCCCACCCTTCGGCTTTCTCCGTCGCAAGCCCGGTCGTGAGACGCGCGGTCCGAAAGGACGGCGCGGGATGTCGGCGTTCCAAAATCACCAACGCAAAAAGGCAGAGCAGCCGGGCCAGCACCAACGGTGCAAGGCTGCAGCGCAACGCTTCACGCAACTGACGCAATGCCGTTCGATGGTCGTCGTTGCGCCAACAATGGCGCATGCGGCGGCTGGCCCGAACGGCCGCAGCCTTCATGGCGTCGCGGTAGAATTGTCCGGCGTGTTCGGGCGGCACATAGCTGCGCGAAATACGAATGCATCGCCGCTCGTCGACGACATTCTCGCCCGTTTGCATAACGAGGCTGCTGTGGGCGGCATCATGCAGCCGATAGCATGCCAGGGGCTCGGGCTCGTAGAAAATCTGCTTGCAGACCGCGAGACGGTTCCACATGTCCCAGTCGGTGCAATGCTTGAGCTCCAGCCGGAAACCGCCCACCTCCTCGTAGACATCGCGTCGTACGACCATACCCACGAATTGAATGCGCTGGTCGAGCAATTGGCGCCGGGCAAAATTCTCATCCAAGATGCCCGGAATCCGTGTTTCCGGATCCGACAAACCAAGCCACATTCCATCTTCGTCGGTGTAGATCACGCGAAAGGCCACGGCATCCACCTCCGGATGGCTGGCGATCGCCTTGCGTGCAGCGGCGAAGAATCCCGGCCGCACGACATCGTCGCTATGCAGGATATGAACCCACTCGCCGCCGGCGCGGCGAACACATGTGTTAAAATTCTCAATGGCCCCGACATTCGTCGGCTGGCGGTAAAATTTGATGCGCCCGCGTCCAAGCTCGCGCACCAGGCTCTCGGGGTCGTCCTGCGTCGAGCAATTGTCGATGACTTCGATTTCCATCGCATCGGCACCAGGGTCCTGGCACAGGAGACTGCGCAAAGTCTCCTCCAAGTACTTGGTCGAGTTGTACGTGGGAATCATCACAGACCAGAACGGGCGGACCGCGCGCTCGGGCGGCGGTCCGATTCTCGGCGCCGGGGGGGCGGTGAATCGGGCGGCTGCCCCGATGAGGCGATCGGCTCCGACGCCCGGCTGCGGCCAAGCGGCGCTCATCGGCACAACCTCACCGCATGCCGGCAACGCCAATGCATTGCGTAGCCGACGCCGAGATCGGCGAGCGTTACCGGATGATGCATACGATGAACTGACATTTCATTTGCAGTCCATGTGACCACGCTCAAGGTAACGCGCCGGAACGGTATTTCCGTGCTGTCTCCGCGTGTCATTTTCGTGGCAGCGTTTAGGCTGCTCACGCGTTTATGATAACACCTGCGCGTGCAAAGGGTTGGTGGGCTGCTAGCCGATGTAAGGCATAGAAAAATACGTCCGCGGCGATGCCATTGATTCGCCCGCAAGAAACGCGATGTCGCGTTCGGAGCGTTTCGTTAAAGCGCGGCAGGAAACGGCGCCGCCCTCTCGGAGGTTTCTACGAACCGCTCCGAAGCATGCTGAAACATTTGGCGACTGTGCTGAGCAGGTCCTGGCGCGTAAAGGGCTTGCCAAGAACGCAACACGCCCCGAGGGCTTTGGCGGCATTGAGCAAGGTGCCGGTTTGGGCCATCTGGCCCGAAATCGCGATGATGTTGGTGGACGGGCGCAGCGCCTTGACGGCGCGAATCACCTCCAGACCGTCCTGTCCGGGCATCACGATGTCGGTCATCACAATGTCGACGGTCAGCGCCCGAAAGAACTGAAGGCCGGTCTCGCCATCGGCCGCTTCGGTTACGTCGTGTCCAGCCTTTTCAAGGTATCGACGGATGAGCGCCCGGACATCGGCGTCGTCCTCGATCACCAACAGATGTCCCATCTGGACCCGACCTATCAGCACTACCCGGTACTAAAGTAGGTGGGATTCCTGGCTCGCGCAATTCTCGCCGCGGTTGCAGCAGCCCCGCACGCATTGCCGGCGGGCGCGAACTAGAAAGTCGGAGAATTTCACAGCTGCGAGAGACGCCCGGATCGAAAAAAGTTCTTGAGCGGCCTCGTCAGAAAACCTTCCGCAGGCGCGCCCAAACGACATTGCGGTAATAGTCGGCATCGGGTGCGTTGGTATCCTGCAGCCTGTATCTGTATTCGCCCTCGAGGAACAATCCGCGGTCGATGCGATAGCGCAGCCCGGCATCGACGCCGTAGACCAGATCGCTGCGGTCCAGACGCTCGTAATCGCGATCGACCAAGCTCACCCGGCTGAGTGCCACCAAGTCGCGCCGCAATTCATGCTGGACGCCGACGGCGTAAGTCGCGCGCCAATAGCCGGGACTAGGGGTGTTGAAGCTTTCGGCGAACTCGTACTTCGCATCGGCCGTGACGCTGGTCAGTTTTGTCGGGTTCCACAGCAGCGCCGCGCCGAAGACCGGCCGCTGCACCGTGCCGAATCGCGAATCTTCGAAAGCTTGGCGCTGGAAGCCCGCGGACAGGTCGGCGAACACCAATCCGCCGAGGTCGAGCGTAATGCCGGCTTCCGCTCGCACGCCGATCGAGTCGCGCTCGAAGCCGGAATTGTCGAATTCATTGTCGTAAACACGGCTGAAACTGCGCACGCGCACATAGACCTGCTGCGGACCGAGATACTGGTATCCGACGACGCCGTCGACATAGTAGTCGTTGTGATCGCGCTCGCTGGTGTCGATCGTGCCAACCGAACTCGGCACCGGATCATTGGTGATCCGTTCGAAGCCGAGCTCAAGCCGGCTCACCAAGGGTCCGGCTACGCCGGCCTGCATCGCCGTGGAGGCGTGATAGACCTGATAGACAGAGGGCTCGGTGCCGTTGACATTGTCCGGTGAATCACGCGGGTCCGTGGCGCGCTGCATCCATAAATCGGTCGACAGCTGCAGCTCACGATGGACGTCCAGGCGCCCACGCGTGCCGACAATCCCTTCCCAAAAATCCTCGGAGTCGTTGTCCAGATAGTGGCTGCCTTCGATGCTGCCGTAGAAGTCCAGGCCATGGCGCACGAAATTTGACTTCAGCCTGGCGCCCACCCCGCCCGTGGCGATGAAGTCGCCTTCCCGGTTGCTATCGTCGACGAAGATGTTGTCGTCGTAGCGCAGCTCGGCCTTCGCAGTCGGACTGAGCAGGAACCCGCCGACCTGTATTCCCGGCGGCGGTTCGGCATTTTCAAAGCGGTTCAGCACGCTTTCGCCGCGCGCCGGTTCGGGAGTCTGGCCCAAACCATCCACTGCCGTACTCAGAAAGAAAGCGCCCGCGATGGCAGTGATCCCGGCCAGACGCCAGTGGAACCCAAAAACTCTGTCCCCCATCTCCCCCCGCCCGCTTGTTGCGCAACCACCGTATTCCGCGCTGATTTCGACCACGCGAGTCATGCGTGGCGGCCCGGACGGATTGCGCAATCCGCTGTTTGTCTCAGTGCGCCAACCGTGCGGTTCCACCGGCCATCGGCGGAGGCACGGACCGTCATCCTAACATGGGAGTAGGTCCCGTTCCACCGCCCAGCGCGGGAACGGTCCAAATGACGTCATCTTCCCAACCGACTGATGGTCGCGCTCGTTATGTACGGATTGAGACCAAGGCTTGGCTGCGCCGCGGTATCAGGAATCCATACCTTTGAGCGGCCTGAGAAACATCAAACAGTCAAAGTCGAGGGGCCGCAGCCCGGCAGCCCTCCTTGGCTCACCACGATGGGTCGTGCAGGCGCGCTACTTCGCCGACACGTGACCGCGCTCGTCGATCGTGACCTGCATTTCCTTGCCGGCGCGCACGGCCTTGCCCTCCCATCGGTAGGTCGTCACGGGAACTTTCTTGATTTCCTTCACCTCCGAGAAGCCTTCGCCGGCAAGTTTCTGTCGGATCTGTTCCTCCGTCATTTTGGCGATATAGCTGCGATCCTGGCCGAGCGCAGCCGAACCAACGACAAGAGCCGACACGATGGCGAGGGATGCGATTATTGAGCTGCGCATGGTTTCCTCCTTGTCCGTTCTTTATCGAGGTGGCGTGACGTGGCAGCCGCACCTCACCTTATTTTGGCGGCTGCAATTCAATGCCGTAGCGGGCGTAAATACGCGTGATGGTACCGTCGGCGAGCAGTTCCTCGAGAGCGACATCGACGCGCTGTGCCAGCTTCTCGTCGGGGCGCATCATCCCGACGACAATGTTCCAGCTGAGATCGGAATCGTCTTCGAGCGCGGGGATACGGCGCATCGCGGCCTGCGGATGCATCATGTTGTACCAGCCGATGGTCGCCGGCGTGACTGCCGCGGCCTCGATTTCGCCGCGCGCCAGGGCTGCCATCATTTCGTCTTCGAACGCAAAGGGCCTCACAGCGACATTCCGCTTCTCAAGCGCCATCGCCGCGAGCGAGCCGACCTGGACGCCCACGCGCTGGCCCGGCGCCAAGCCGGCAAGCGACGACAATGTGGAATCGCCGCGCACCGCCATCGCGACGCCGCTGCGATAGTAGGGGCGCGACATGCGCAAGCCTATTTCGCGCAGCGCCTCTTTGTTGGCGATCGCGTCGAGCACGATATCGCAATCGGCACGGCGGTATTGGAAACTGTTGACCACCCAATGCTGCGCGAGAGAGACGCCAAGCCGCGCGGCGAGCGCCTGGCCAAGCTCGATTTGAAAGCCGGGTGGGTCGCCCTTCTTGCTCGCGAACGGCAGCGCGTTGGGATGCGCGCAAAGAGCGATCGCGCCGCGCTGGCTGATGGCATCGAGGGGGCGCGCCTGCATGCTGGTGGCGCTCAACGCGAGCGGCAGGGCGACGGTGATCAACAAAGACAGTCCTGCTCTCATCTCGGTCGATCCTCCCACGATGCGATTGCCGTGCTCACCCACCCGAATCTTCGAGGCCGCGGATATAGGCCAGGATCGCGATGATCTGGCCGTCGCTGAAGGCGCGAGCATAGGCGGGCATGGTGCCGGGCTTGCCCTTCTTGATGCGCTCGATGATGTATTCGTCGCTTTTGGTGATGCCCGCCAGCTTCGGCCCGCGCCCGTCGGAAAGGCCGCCCTTCTGGTGACAAAAGCCGCACGAGGTCGCGAACATCGTCTCGCCGTCGATGTCGTTGACGGACGCCTCGGGAGCATTCGCGGGCGCTTGGGCTGGTGCCGTATTTTGCGGCGCTTGTGCGAGCACGCGGGGCCCCGAGGTCACCATCGGCATGAGGGCGCCGATCGCGACGAGAGAAAGTAAAGTTGATAGTCGCATCATCATTCAGATGCGGCCGGGTGCCGCCGGTTCGCGGGCACCCGGCCAAGCCTGAACGAGACTAGGGTACGGCGAAGACGATCAAAGCACCCGTATCCTTCGGCATGCTCTTGTACGGCTCGCCGAACAGGGCCGGGTACTCATCACCCACCAGGCTGCCCCAGCCGGCGACGACGGCGATGTACTGCTTGCCGCCGGCGCTGTAGCTGATGATGCCGCCATTGTGGCCAAGGCCGTTGTTGTGCGTCCACAGCTCCTGCCCGCTCGTGGCGTCATACGCATGCAGAATGCCACGTGCATCGGGCACGAACAGGAGATTGCCGCCGGTGGCGAGCACGCTGGCTAGAGGTGGCTCGTCGTAGCGGATCTCCCATTTTTTCTCGCCCGACACCGGGTCGCGCGCACTGAGATGGCCATGCGCCTTCTCGTTGGGTGGATTGACCAGCTTGAAGTTGGCGCCGATGTTGAGCTGCGCCATGGGCTCGACGATCGGGGTTGTCTTCACGACTTCGAGTTCCATGCACCATTCCTGCCCGATCTTGTAGTAAAGGCCGGTCTTGGGGCTGTAGGCACCGGCGTTCCAACTGATTCCGCCGGCGATGGCCGGGCAGAGCGGAGCGCCCGCGGGACCAAGATTGAGATCGCGGCGATCGATCAGCTCGCCGTTCTTGGGGTCGATGTCCTTGACGAAGTTGACGTGCTTCGAAAGCTTCCACACGTTCGCCACTTTTCCGTCGGCGCGATTGTAGACGAACATGAAGCCGCCCTTGTTGGGATGCACCATCAGCTTGCGTCCGTCGCGATCGATCATCACGAACTCACCGACGGCCGAGTCGAAATCCCAAGCGTCGTGCGGCAGTTCCTGGTGATAGAATTTGAGCTTGCCGGTGTCGGGGTCGAGGGCGATGACCGACGAGGTGTAGAGATTGGTCCCCGGCCGCGGCCCGCTCTTCTGCCAATCTTTGCCGGCCCAGTCATAGAGTGGTGCGGGGTTTCCGGTACCCCACCATACGGCGTTGGTCTCGGCGTCATAGGTGCCCGGCATCCAGCCGCCACCGCCGCCCGTGCGCCAGGACTCGCCGCCCCAGGTTTTCATGGCCTCTTCAGTGCCGGCGACTGTGAAGAACTCCCACTTCTTCTGCCCGGTATTCGCATCGACGCCGAAGATCGGCCCGCGCGAGGTCCATTCGCCGCCCTGGCTGCCGATGATGACCTTGTCCTTGACGACGAGCGGCGCTCCCGTGAAGCCGACGGTCAGCTTCTGCGATTCCACGAGCTTGGTGTCCCAAGCCGGCTTGCCTGTTTTCATGTCGAGCGCGATCAGACGGCCGTCGACCGTGCCGACAAACACCTTGTTGTGCCCAAGTGCGATGCCGCGGTTATAGGGCGAGTGCGTCTGCATCGCGACGAGCTCCTCATCGAGCTCGGGGAAGTAGGTCCAGAGCACCTTGCCGGTCGCTCCATCGAGCGCATAGACCCGGCTGTAGGAGCCCGAATAGTAAAGAACGCCATCGGCCACAAGCGGAGTCGATTGCACGCCGCGCGTCGCACGCCCGGGGAAGTGCATCCATTTCACCTGCAGGTTCTTGACGTTGCCTGCGTTGATCTGCTCGAGCGCGCTGTAGCGATGGGATTTGTAGCTGCCGTGATAGGTCAGCCAGTCATTTGGGTTCTGGTCCGCTGCCTGGATCCGCGCCGGATCAACAGCGCCGGCGGGCCCGATGCCCGTTGCGCAGGTAGAGGCCAAGACGATGACTGCACAGGCCGAGAATTGCCGCACATTTGGCATGGTCGTTTCCTCCGTTGCCAACGGCGTTTTTTATAGCCGCAATGACGCGTGCGGCTTTGGCGCATACTCTTATGCAGGCGCGGGCTCACGGGGGCGCCTGCCGGTAAAAGTTCCTACGGACGCCGTTGAGAAGGTTAATATGAAGTTCCAGGTTGTAGAGGTAAAGGAGAATTTCGTCAGTTCGAATCTGTACATGAGTTTGCGCATTCCCGCCGTGAGCGCGCGCGATCGGCTCAAACGATGCGGTCTATCTGCACGTCGCTCTTCGTCGTGCCGAAGCGGCGATAAATAAAATTCGGAGCGTCCGCGGCGGAATCCTTTTCCGCGATGCGGACCAGCTGTTCGTGGAACGGCGAGAGACCGCAAGCAGGATCGGTCGCGGCGCTGTCGCCAAGCAACGCGAAAGCCTGGCAGCGACATCCGCCCCAATCGATTTCGCGTCGTGCGCAGGATTTGCAAGGATCTGGCATCCAGGCCGTTCCGCGAAAGCGATTGAACGCCTCCGAGTTGATCCAGATATCTTCGAGGCCGCGGTCTCGCACGGAGTTGAACGAAAGCGCAGTGATCGCTTCGGCGGCGTGACAGGGCAGAACCTTGCCGGCCGGCGAGATATTGAGAAATCGGCGGCCCCATCCGCCCATGCAGGCCTTCGGCCGCTTCGCGTAATAATCGGGCACGACGTAATCGATCACCAGGCGGCCTTTGAGCCGTTCGCGCGCGGCATCGATCGTTCTTGTCGCCTGCTCAAGCTGTGCGCGCGTCGGCATCAGCGCCGCGCGGTTCTTCAGTGCCCAGCCGTAATACTGAACATGGGCGATCTCGATGCGATGTGCGTCAAGATCGAGCGCCATGGCGACCAGGTCATCGAGATGATGCAGGTTCTGGCGGTGAACGACGAAGTTGAGGGTGAGCGGCAATCCGGCCTGGCGCACAAGGCGGGCGATCTCGAGCTTGCGAACATGGCCGCCCGAGAATCCGCCGATGCGGTCGCCGCCTTCCTCCGTGCTGTCCTGGATGCTGAGCTGGATATGATCGAGGCCGGCGGCGGCGAGCGCATCGAGCCGCTCGGAGTCCAGCAAAACGCCGGATGTGATGAGATTGGTATAGAGCCCGGCACCATGGGCATGGCCGACAAGCGCGGCCAGATCACGGCGCGCCGTCGGCTCGCCGCCGGAGAAATGAATCTGCAGAACGCCCAGGGCTGCCGCTTCGCTGATAACCCGGCGCCACTCCTCGGTCGTCAACTCGTTGCTCGCGCGCTCCAGCTCGAGCGGATTTGAGCAATACGGACATTGCAGCGGACAGCGATGCGTCAGCTCGGCGAGGAGGGCGAGGGGCGGGGCCGGGCTCATGCCGTCACAACCCCCTTGTCGGCGAGATCTTGCAGCAATGCTTCGACATCGCGGGCAATCGACATCGCGCGGGGCGGTAAATTTCGCGGTGAGATCGTCGACGATGGCGCTCAATGTCGCCGTACCGTTGCAGCGTTGCACGATCTCGAGCGCAATGGCATCCAGAACGAAAAGGCGCTCCGGCGCCTGAACGATCCATTGGTTGCGGCGCTGGTCGAATTGCAAGCGCGCATGCGATGCCAGGCGCGGCTGCGACGTTTCGGCCAAGACGGCGCGCTCGGTCATCGCCGGTCCTCCGGAATGAAAGCACCAGGTGGAATGAAGCCCGGTGCCACGTAGGCGTGGTGAAGCGCGTCGAGCTGAGCCCACAGCACATCCGTCTTGAAGCGCAACGCCGCTAGGGATGCTTCCTGCTGCTCGCGGGTCCGTGCCTCGCCCAAGACATAGGCGAGCCCGAACTGGACGTCGCGCGGCGCCTGGGTCAGGCGCGTCTTGAAATAGACGAGCGTGCGCTCATTGGCGAAATCGTAATTCTCGAGCAGGGCGGCGATGCGCGCCTTATGCAGATCGGGCGCAAACAACTCCGTCAGGGACGAGGCGACGGCCTCGGTCAGGGAATGTTCGCGCACGAAGCGTACATAGGCGTCGACGGCGAAGCGCGTGGCCGGCAGAATTCCGTTCAGCGACTGCACGTAGTCGCGATCGAGGCCGACCCCTTCGGCGAGAATGAGCCAGCGCTCAATGCCACCCTCGCCCTCGGCGGTTCCGTCGTGGTCGAGGATGCGGCGGACCCACTCGCGCCGGAACGCCGGATCCTCGGCGCGCGACATCAGGGCCGCATCCTTCAGCGGAATGCTGAACTGGTAGTAGTAGCGGTTCAGCACCCAGGCTTGGACCTGGCCCTTGTTCAGCTTGCCCTCATGCAGCAAGCGATGGAACGGGTGCTTGTTGTGATAGCGCTCCGTGCCGATCTGGCGCAGCCGCTGCTCGAACTCGGCGGGGCTCAGCAATTCGGTCACAGCTTGATCTCCATGCCGTCATGCGCGGCTTCCCAGCCGGCCGCCTCGATGGCCGCCCGCTCGGCTGAATCGCCCAGCAGAATGGGATTGGTGTTGTTGACATGCACGAAGATCTTGCGTTTGACGTCGAGCGCTTTGAAGGCCGCCATCGCGCCGTCGGCATCGGCGACGCTCATATGCCCCATGCGCTTGCCGGTCTTGCTGCCCACACCCGCCGTGATCATTTCGTCGTCGCGCCACAGCGTGCCGTCGAAGAGAACGAGCGGCGCGCCGCGCAGCCGCGCGGCCAGCGGCGCCGTCATCGCTGCGCAGGCCGGAATGTAGAAGAAATGCCCGCTGCCGTTCATCGTCATGATCTTCAGCCCCACCGTGTCGTCCGGCTGCGTGCCGAAATTCGGGCCGGCGGCGGCATCTTCCTGATGGAGTGCAACCTTGCCCGGCACCGCGAACGCTTCGATGAGAATGCCCGTGGGTGACCCCTGATGATCGGCCACTTTGAGGGGCTCGTCGAGGGGCAACGGCCTGCGCTCAACGTAGTGCGGATTGAGCACATTGAAGATGCTGTTGGCCTTGAGAATCGCCAGGATCCGTGACGTGCCGTAGACCGCGAGTTTCTGGCTCTCCCGCAACGTCAGGAGGCCGGCGATGTGATCGACATCGCCGCTGGTCAGCACGACGCTGACGATCGGGCTGTGGCGCTTGCCGTCACGCGGGTGAAGCGGGGGATTATCGTTGATCTGCTGGCGCAGGTCCGGGGACGCGTTGATGATCACCCAACACCGATCGTCGGCGCTAACGGCAATAGAGGATTGGGTACGCGCACGCGCCTGCACATCGCCGGCGCGTGCGCGCTGCGAAGCGCTGTCATTGCTATTCCATTGGGGAAAACCACCCCCGGCGGCTGACCCCAAAATCAGGAGCCGCAACACCTGGCGTTGCCCCAATAGTCAGAATTCAGATTTCGAGGCGGTGCGCTCCGGCCTCGCCGCCGACAAGCCGCCATGCGGACTGTGCAGGCGACGAGATAAGAGCGCCCGAATCCCTCGCCTATAGTTCTGCGCAGGCGTAGCTGTTGATTTCCATACCGACGCAGATTTCAACGAACTTGGGTGAAGTCCAAGCCATCGTATTTCCTCCCTACGGTTGCGCGATTGTCCACAAACGCAGTTCCGAACGGTTCTAACATTAATGCCAACGCCATCATCAGACAAGAAGGCGTTCGATTTTCGGGTTGTATTTTTCAGCCAATTTTGGGGTTCCGAAATGAAGGGATACACCTCAAACCGGAGATCCATGAGCGACGCGCATAGCTAGCTGAACAAATTGAGAGTTACGCCGCGGCCTAAAATCGTAACTGTTGTCACGCGGTACGGGCGACCACCGGAACATAGTCCTCAAGCGCGGCGTCAGGCAAAGTCACCGTCCGGCCAAGTTCGGCGGAGCGATAGAGCGCCATCAGCATCTCGACCACGGCGACCCCGTCGTGGAACGTCTCGATGGGCTTTTCGCCGCGCCGGAAGCAATCGACGAAATGCCGGTTCTCGAGCGTGTAGCCGTAGATGCCGGCCTCGTCGTCGAGGACCGGCATCAAGCCCTGCTCCGCATTCTGCTTCTCGACGAGATCTTCCCCCGCACTTCCGGTCACGTCGCGCGACAGAAAGATCTTGAGCCCCGTGTCGAGCGAATTGAACGCCATCGCATATTCGGGCCCCAGCAGCTCGAGCGTGATGCGCAGGCCCGGCCCGACATAGGCCCAAGACGTCGTCGCTTCGATCATCACGGTCTGGCCGTCCGGGTCCTGCAGCGTCAGGATCCCGCGCGCGAAATCCTCGGCCGGACGGCGGCTGTAGTCGGTTTCGGCACCCATCGCGGATTTGAGGCGATCGACATAGGCCGGCCGCGTCCATTTGAGATTGGCGACCGTCGCATTGGCGGAAATAAGCCGCAGCGCGTTGCGCGCCTCGCCTGGCGCTGTGAGCAGGAACCGCGCGACCTCGACGCTGTGGCACATCATGTCGGACAGCACGCCGCCGCCTTGCTTTTGGCCCTGCCAGAACCAGGGCTCATGCGGGCCGCTATGCTCTTCCGCGGCGCGTGCAAGATAGGGGCGGCCGGTGTTCGGCACCGCGCGCCGCCAGATGATTTCGCGGCCGCGTTGGACGGCAGTCGAAAACAGCTGGTTTTCGAGATAACCGTGGTTGAGGCCGCAATCCTCCACGAGACGCAGCATTTCGCGCGCTTCGACAAGCGTGCGCCCCAGCGGCTTCTCGCAGGCGACGGCGCGCAAGCCCGTGCGGCCGGCCTTCACCAGCCGGTGGATCTCCGCCATCGCCTCGAGCCGCGCGTAGTTCGGGCTGGCGATCCACACCGCGTCGACGGCGCCAGAGTTCACCATCGCTTCGATGCTGGGATAGGCAGTGCAGGGGCCGAGATCGAGACGATTGGCATCCGCGGCGAACCGCTCGCGCCGCTCAGCGCGCGGACTGTAGACGCCGGCGACGATCGCATTGCGCACGCCGGCGAGCGACTGCAGATGAAAGCGCGCCATGAAGCCCGAGCCGATGAAGCCGATGCGCAAGACGGGAAGCGTGCGTTTGAGACACGGGGAGAATGTCCGTAAGTCCTGGGGTTGAGCGCGTCGTTGAGCCCATCGCCCAGCAGGTTGAAGCCGATGACGATGGTGACGATGGCAAGCCCTGGCCACACCGCCATCCACGGCGCCTCGCTCAGGAACTGCCGAGCCGACATCCAGCATGCTGCCCCAGGACGGCGCCGGGGGCAGCTGGCCCAGCCCGAGAAAGGCGAGGCTTGCTTCGGCGAGCACGGCGATGGCGATGGTCAGCGTCGCCTGCACGATGATCGGCGGCAGGATGTTGGGCAGGACATGGCGACCAGAGATCTGCGGAGATCGGACACGCCGAGCGAGCGCACGGCGGCGATGTAGTCCTCGGTCTTCACCACTCAGCGTCTGACCGCGCGCCAGGCGGATGAAGATCGGCGTGGCGGAAATGCCGATGGCGATCATCGCATTCTCCAGGCTCGGCCCCGAGGAAGGCCGCGAAGCGCGATCGCCAGGACCAGGAACGGACAAGCGAGCAGCGCATCGGCGCTACGCGGCGATGACCATGTCGACGATGCCGCCGAAATAGCCAGCGATGAGCCCAAAGGGCACGCCGATCAGCAGCGCGACGACGACCGAGACGACAGCCGGCGGCAGCGAGGCGCGGGCGCCGAAGATGACGCGCGAGAGCACGTCGCGGCCAAGATCGTCGGTGCCGAACCAATGGGCGAGCGACGGCGGCTGCGCGGATCGCCATCCAGTCCGACGCGTTGGGATCGTAGGGCGCCAGCAGCGGCGCGAAGATCGCGACAAGGGCGAAGCACAAGAACGATGACCGCGCCGATGACGGCGTTCGGCTCGCGCCACAGCAGCCGCCAAGCCTGGGTCGCGCGGGCAATCGGCCGGTGCCGCGGCTGTCGGTCGCACTCATGCGCGCAACCTCGGATTCAGCAGCAGATAGGCCACGTCGGCGATCAGGCTCATCAGCAGGAAGAAGGCGGCCGTGCACAGCACCACCGCCTGCACCACCGCATAGTCGCGGCTGAACACGCCGTCGACGATCATCTTGCCGAAACCGGGGATGCCGAAGACCTGCTCGGTCAGGACGGCACCCGCCAGCAGCTCGCCGAATTGCAGCGTGCCGAGCGTGACGACGGGGATGAGCGCGTTGCGCAGCGCGTGACGTAGAACGATGACGCGCTCTTTCACGCCCTTGGCGCGCGCGGTGCGGATGATAGTCCTGCTTGAGCGTCGGTCAGCATGGCGCTGCGCGTGTGGCGCATGATGATCGCCGCCGTCGCCGTGCCGAGCACGATGCGCGGGCATCAGCAGGCGAGCGCAGATTGAGCCGCAGACTCTCCGAAGCGCTGACGTAGCCCCCGGCGGGCAGCCAGCCGAGATGGATCGAGAACAGCAGGATCAGCATGATGCCGAGCCAGAAATTCGGGATCGACAGCCCGGCGAGGCCCGAGCACGCTTGTGCCGTAATCGACGGCGGTGCCGCGGCGCAGGGCCGCAAAGATGCCGGCCGGCAGGCCGATCACCAGCGCAAAGAGCATGGAGAGGCAGGCGAGCTCGATGGTCACCGGCAGCTTGTCGGCGAGCATGGCGCCGATCGGCAGGCGCGTGCGGATGGACGTGCCGAAATCGCCCTGCACAAGCGCGCCGAACCAGATAGGCGTATTGCACCGGCACGGGCTTGTCGAAGCCGTATTTCTGGCGCAGGATACTCGATGACTTCCGGGCTGCGCTCCTCGCCGGCGAGGGCGAGGGCCGGATCGCCCGGCAACAGCTTCTGCAGGCCGAAGACCAGGAAGGAGACGAGCAGCAGGGTCGGGATGGCGATCGCCAGCCGCTGCGCCACGAAACGCGATCATGTCACACGCCCCTGCCGGCGCGTGCTGTCGACGGCAGGGCCGATCGTCACGAAGCCGGCTTCACGCCGCTCAGCCGCAGCAGCCCGTCCGGATAGACCACCACGCCGGTCACGGTTTTGCGCGCGGCGAAGAACCAGTTCGGATGGTAGATCGGAATGGTCGGCAGGTCGGTCAGGTAGATGTCGGTCGCCTTCTCATAGAGCTTGATGCGCGCCGCCTCGTTCGCTTCGGCGCGCGCGGCGTTGAGCACGCTGTCCATGTCCTTGCTGCAGTATTTGTTGACGTTCTGCGAGCCAGAGCAGCCGAAGAAGACGAAAAGCGTCGGGTCCGGGTCGGCGCCGGCCGCTCCAATTGCCGATATACATCTCGAAATTGCCGTTGAGATAGCGCTCGATGGCGGTCGCGGTCTCAAGCGGCAGCAGCTTGACGTCGAAGCCCGCCTCCGACGCCATCGATTGGACGATCTGCGCGACGCGGCCATCGGTGAGCGCGTTCTCGATAAGTGATCTCGACCGGCACCTTGGTCGCGCCCGCCGCGGCCATCAACTCCTTGGCCTTGGCGACGTTGCGCGCCGGGATCGGGTGCGCCTTGCTGTAGAAGGGGCTGGACGGCGGGATCATCTGGTTGTCGGCCACGAACTCGCCGTTGAAGGCGACGCGGTTGATGACGTTGCGGTCGATCGCCAGTTCGAACGCCTTGCGCAGGCGCGCGTCGCTGGCCGAGCGGCGTTTTGGCCTTCTCGCCGCTGCCGACATTGACCATCAGATGCGACACGGCGAGGCCGGGCGCGGAATGCAGGGCCAGATTGCCGTCGTCGCGCACGAGCGCTTCAGATCGGTCGGTGCGATGCGCTCGGCGATATCGAGATCGCCCGCGCGCAGGCGCGACAGCCGCACGGTCGAATCCTCGATGTAGTAATAGACGATCTCGTCATAGCCGAATTTGCCGGCGTCCCAATAATCGGCGAACTTCTTGACGCGGATCAGGTCGCGCGCCTTGCGCTCGACGAATTGGTAGGGGCCGGCGCAGACCGGGCTCGCGGCGAAATCGCCGCCTTTTTCCTTCGCGGCCTTGGGCGAAACCATCATGCCGGCGCGATCGCTCAGATTGGCGAGCAACGGCGCGAACGGTTCCGAGAGGTTGAAGCGCGACCTTGTCGGGGGCGACGACATCGACGCTCGACGACCGGCGCCAGCTCCGCCTTGCGCTTGGAGTCCGGCATCGTCTTCATGCGCTCGATGTTGAACTTCACGGCTTCGGCGTCGAACGCCGTGCCGTCATGGAACTTCACGCCCTTGCGCAGCGTGAAGGTGATCGCCTTGTTGTCGGCGCTCCACTCCCAGCTTTCGGCGAGCTGCGGCACGATCTTCAGGTCGGGCGAGATGTCGACGAGCTTGTCGCACATGGCGGCAAAGACGAAGCGGCCGGCATAGGTGCCGCCGATCGCGGGGTCGAGCGCGTCGGGATCGTCCTGCACGCCGACGCGCAAGGTGGCGGCCTGGGCCTGTGCGGCCATCAGGGCCGAGAGCGCCAGCGCGCCGGCCAGGATCCAATTGCGGCTTTGCGTCATCGTTAGTCCCCCTCTGTTTGCCCCGACTTATTGCCTGAATTTCGGTCGATTAGGATGCACGAGCCCGATAATTTGTAAAGGGCCCTGACTAATCGCCGGATTTTATGTTGGGTTTTCCGTCCCAGACAGTGAAATCCATGCCCAAACTTGGGTCCAACAGAGTCATTGACGGGAGCCTGCTGACCAATTAGTCCATGTCCCAGACGAACTGGGTGTTTGACCCCGTGAACTTCGATTCCCCTTCGGCCTCGGTTGCCCGCCAGATCTCCGTGCGTTCGGTGGTGGAGGCTATCCTCCATCAAGGGCCGATTTCGCGCGCGGAAATCGCGCGGATCACGGGGCTGTCCAAACAGACCACCTCCGAGGTCGTGCGGGCACTGGAGCGCGGCGGTTGGATCCGCATGCGCGGCCAGACGCAAGGGGCGGTCGGCCGCAGCGCCACCACCTATGAGATCCAGAACGACACGGCTTTCGTGCTGGGGATCGATCTGGGCGGCACGAAGCTGCACATGGCGCTCGCCAATCTCAGTGGCGCCGTGGCGGCGGAAATCAATGAGCCGACCGACCGGCGCGGCGGCCGCCATGTCATTGAACAGATCGGCACGCTGACAGATCGAACTCGTGGCCACCGCGCGCATCGATGCCGCGGCGATCCGCCTGGGCGTGATGGGCAGCCCCGGCGTCGTCGAGGCGCAATCGGGCGCCATCACCTTCGCGCCGAACATCCCCGGCTTCGACGCGATCAATGTGGGTGAGGGGCTGAAGGCGCGGCTGGGCCTGGAGATGTTCGTCGAGAACGACGTCAATCTGGCCGCCAAGGGCGAGCACTGGCAGGGCCGCAGCCGCGGCGCCCATACCTTCGCCTTCATAGCACTCGGCACCGGCATCGGCATGGGGATCGTGGCGGATGGTCGGCTCATGCGCGGTTGGCGCGGCGCGGCAGGCGAAATCGCCTATCTTCCGCTCGGCAGCGATCCTTTCGATCCGCGTAGCTTTCATTCCGGAACGCTGGAAAGCGCCGTTGGCAGTGCCGCGATCGTCCAACGCTACCGGGGCTATGGCGGGCGCGCCGGCGCCACGGTGCGCGACATCTTCGAGCTCCTGCCAAGCCAAGACCGGGCGGCGGTGGCGACGATCGAGGAGACGGCGCGCATCCTCGTGCCGGCGATCGCCGCGGTGAGCGCCATTGTCGATCCGGAGATGATCGTGATGGGCGGCAGCATCGGCGTGCGGCCGGAGCTGGTGGGCGAGATCCGCCGGCTGTTGCCGCGCTGTGTGACCTCACCTGTGCCGGTCGAAATCAGCGCGCTGGGCAGCCGCGCCACGCTGGTCGGCGCGCTGGGCGTGGCGCTCAATCACCTGCATAATTCGTTATTCGGCTTGATGGCGCTGCCGGGCGATTTGACGCTGCCCGGCGTGGACATTGTCGGCACCGCAGATGCCGTGACGCACTTGGAAAGGAAGAGCCTGTGAACACCAATCGTAACTTCATGCAGCTCGGGCGCTCTCCGGCCATGGCCGAGCATGGCATGGCGGCGACCTCGCATCCTGCAACGGCCCTGGCGGCCATCGACATCCTGCGCGCCGGCGGCAATGCCATCGATGGCGCGATCGCGGCCATCGCCATGCACAGCGTGATCGACCCGCACATGACGGGCGTCGGCGGCGATTGCTTCGTCATCTACGCGCCGAAGGGTAAAAAGCCGATCGCCCTCAACGGCTCGGGCCGCACACCGAAGAAGGCGGCGCTTGGCTGGTATTTGGAGCGCGGCTTCAACGCAATCCCCGATGACTCGCCCCATGCCGTGACGGTGCCGGGCGCCATCGATGCCTGGTGCCGGCTCAGCGCCGATCACGGCCGCAAGAGTCTTGCGGAGGTTTTCGCGCCGGCTATCCGCGCGGCCGAGGAAGGGTTCCGTCTTACACCGCGCGTGGCGCATGATTGGATGCGATTCAGCAACCGCGTCAGCGGCCACGAGCCGGCGTCGCGCCAGTACCTGCCTGGCGGCAAGGCGCCGCTGGCGGGCGACAAGACCAGCCATCCCGCTCTTGGCGCCCTGCTGCGGCGCGTGGCGCGCGAGGGGCGCAGCGCCTTTTACGAAGGTGCCGTCGCGGAAGAGATCGTGGCGACCCTCAAATCGCTCGGCGGCCTGCACGAGGTCGAGGATCTCGCCAGCCATCGCGCCGAATATGTCGAACCGATCTCGGCCGATTATCGCGGTTATAAGCTCTATGAATGTCCGCCCAACGGTCAGGGCATCACGGCGCTTCTCATTCTGCGCATCCTTGAAGGATTCGATCTCAGCGCGCCGTCGCTGACGCCGGCCGACCGCATCCACTTGCTCGCCGAAGCAACCAAGGCCGCCTATCGCCAGCGCGACAAGCTTGTCGCCGACCCGGCACACCACCCCTTCGATACCGCCGCCTTGCTGTCCGACGCCTCGATCGCGCGCCTGCGTGCACCCATCCGCCTCGATCGCGCGCAAGAGCCTGCCATCTGGGACGGGCCCGATCATCGCGACACCGTCTATCTGACCGTGGTCGATGGCGACGGCAACGCGGTGTCCTTCATCAACTCGCTGTTTTCCGCCTTTGGCAGCGGCATCTATGCGCCCAAGGCTGGCGTGCTGTTGCAAAATCGCGGGCGCGGCTTCCGTGTCGTCGAGGGCCATCCCAATGCGATTGCCTCGGCCAAGCGGCCGCTGCACACCATCATCCCGGGCATGTTGGCCAAGGATGGGCAAGCGGTGATGCCCTTCGGCGTGATGGGCGGCCAGTACCAATCGACCGGTCACGCACATATCGTGTCGCAGATCGTCGACCGCGGCGTCGACGTGCAGAAAGCCTCCGACGAACCGCGTAGCTTCGCCTTTGACGGCACGTTGACGCTGGAGAGCACGATCCCCGCGGATGTGCGCGACGATCTCGAGCGCCGCGGCCATCGCGTGGCCTGGGCGGAAGAGCCGCTGGGCGGTTACCAGGCGATCTGGATCGACCACGCGCGTGGCGTCTTCATCGGCGGATCCGATCATCGCAAGGACGGCATCGCGCTCGGATATTAAGGGGGCACAAGCGATGGCCCCGCCGGTCGTTTCGATCCGCGGATTGACGTTGGCTTTGCCGGCGGGGGCGGAGCGCGCGCACGCGGTCTCCGATGTCTCGTTCGATCTGCTGGCGGGACAGATTTTGTGTGTTGTCGGCGAATCCGGTTCGGGCAAATCGCTATGCGCGCAGGCCCTGATGGGGCTGCTGCCCGACCGGGTCGTGCCCGTGGCCGGGCAGATCATCTTCGAGGATCGCGACCTGCTGGCCATCGCGCCGGAAGCCTGGCGTGACCTGCGCGGCCGGCGGCTGGCGATGATCTTCCAGGAGCCGATGACAGCGCTCAATCCGGTGATGCGCATCGGCGACCAGATCGCCGAGACGTTCGAGGCGCATGATCTGTTGACGCCCGCCGAGCGTCAGGCGCGGACCCTGGCGTTGGCGCGCGAGGTCGGGCTGCCCGATCCCGAGCGCATCGTGCGCGCCTATCCCCATCAGCTCTCCGGTGGTCAGCGCCAGCGCGCCATGATCGCCATGGCGCTGGCGCTTGAGCCGTCCGTGCTGGTCGCGGACGAGCCGACGACCGCGCTCGATGTGACCACGCAGGCGCAGATCCTGAAGCTTATCCACGATCTGCAGCGCCGCCGCGCCATGACCGTCATGTTCATCACCCATGATTTCGGCGTCGTCGCCGACATCGCCGACCGCGTCGTAGTGCTGGAGAAAGGCAAGGTGGTGGAGCAGGGACCGGTGGACGATGTCCTGCGTCATCCGCGCCATGCTTACACCAGAAGCCTGCTGGCGGCGGTGCCGTCGCTCACACCGCCGGCGCGTCCCGCGATCAGCGACGCGCCCACGGCCTGCGAAGTCGCGGGCCTAGCGAAAACGTATGTCGGCAAGCGTGGATTTTTCTCGTCCGGGCGCACCGTCCAGGCGGCAAAGGAAATCAACTTCACCATCAAGCGCGGCGAGACGCTGGGCCTGGTCGGCGAGTCCGGTTCGGGCAAGTCGACCGTGGCGCGCCTGGTGATCCGCCTGATCGAGCCCGATGCCGGCACGGTGCGTCTGGGCGAGGTCGAACTCACCGGCGTGGGCGGGGCGCGGCTACGCGCGGAGCGGCGCCATATCCAGATGGTCTTTCAGGACCCGTTCGCTTCGCTCAATCCGCGACGCAAGGTTGGGCAGATCATCGCCGACGGACCGATCGCCCATGGCATGCCCGCGAAGGCGGCGATGGCGAAGGCGCAGGATCTGTTGCGCCTGGTTGGCCTCGACCCGCGCGCGGCCGAGCGCTATCCGCATGAATTTTCCGGCGGCCAGCGTCAGCGCATCGGCATTGCCCGCGCCCTGGCGCTCGATCCCGCTGTCCTGGTCGCGGACGAACCTGTTTCGGCGCTCGACGTCTCGGTGCAAGCCCAGGTGCTCAAGCTGCTGGAGGACCTCAAGGTCCGCCTCAAGCTCGCCATGCTGTTCATCACCCATGATCTGCACGTGGCGGCGCAGATCTGCGATCGCGTCGCGGTCATGCATGCGGGTGAGATCGTGGAGATGAAACCGACCGCCGAGTTGTTCGGGAGCCCCGAACACCCCTACACAAGGGAATTGCTCGCAGCCGTGCCGGGCCGTCGCGTCTTCGGCTCCAGCGCCTGATCGGATTGGTCTGTCATTTGACAAGACCAGTATAGAACCAGTTTACTGTCCGCCGATCAGATTCTAGAGCCAAAATCCGCCCGGAGTTCACGTCGACATGGAACGCTTGCTCATCCGCGGCGGCCACCAGCTGCAAGGCACGATCCAGATCGGCGGGGCCAAGAATGCAGCCCTGCCGCAGATCGCGGCGTCCTTGCTCAGCACGCAGCCACTGACGCTCACGAACCTGCCCGACGTCGTCGATGTGCGCACCATGCTGGCACTTATGGCGCATTACGGCGTCACCAGCGAGCGCGGCGGATCCACGAGCGTGACGCTACGCGCGACCGACGCCAAGAACGTCGAAGCTCCATACGACATCGTGCGCCGGATGCGCGCGACCTTGCTGGTGTTGGGTCCGCTGCTGGCCCGCTTCGGCAGTGCGCGGGTCTCGCAGCCCGGCGGCTGCGCCATCGGCGCGCGGCCGGTCGATCTCCATCTGAAAGCGCTCGCAGCCCTCGGCGCCACGATCGAGCTCGACGGCGGCTACATCGTCGCGCAAGCGCCCAACGGATTGGTCGGCGGCCGGATCGTGTTCGGCACGCCCTCGGTCGGCGCCACCGAGACGGCGCTGATGGCGGCGACGCTCGCCAAGGGCGAAACCGAGATCATGAACGCGGCGCGCGAGCCCGAGGTCGCTGACCTCGCTGCGTGTCTCAGCGCCATGGGCGTCAAGATCGAGGGTGCTGGCACGCACCGCATCCGCATCCAGGGCACGCAGGCCTTCTCGCCGGCACGCCACGACATCGTTCCTGACCGCATCGAGGCGGGTACCTATGCGGTCGCGGCCGCAATCACGGGCGGACATCTCGAGCTCACCGGCGCACGGCTCGAGCATCTGTCGACGGTCGGCGAGGCGCTCGAAGCGGCGGGCGTGCGACTGTGGCCCACCGATCGCGGACTGATGGTATCGCGCGACGGCGGGCCGTTGCGCGGCATCGACATCGTGACCGAACCCTATCCCGGCTTCCCGACCGATCTTCAGGCGCAATTCATGGCGCTGATGGCGGTCGCCGACGGCGCCTCGATGATCCGCGAGACGGTGTTCGAGAACCGCTTCATGCATGTGCCCGAGCTGTCGCGGCTGGGCGCGAACATCACGCTGCAGGGCACATCGGCGCTGGTGCGCGGCGTCAAGGCGCTCAAGGGCGCGCCGGTGATGGCGACCGATCTGCGCGCCTCCGTGTGTCTTGTCCTGGCGGGCCTGGTCGCGCAGGGCGAGACAACCATCAACCGTATCTATCATCTCGACCGCGGCTACGAGGGCCTCGACCGCAAGCTCGTGCGCTGCGGCGCTGATATCGAGCGCGTGTCGGCATGACGCAGACGACGACAACAACCGGCGACGCGCTCTTCCTCGGCGTCGACGGCGGCGGCACGGGCTGCCGCGCGCGATTGGAAGATGCGACGGGTCGGATCCTAGGCGCGGGCATGGCCGGGCCGGCGACCGTGCAGGCTCGGCATCGAACAATCGATGGAAGCCGTCGAGACCGCCTGCTTTGGTGCGCTGGCCGAAGCCGGCATCGGCTCCGACGATCTCGGCCGGGTTCATGCCGGCATCGGCCTCGCCGGGATCGGGCGCAAAGGCGCGCTCGCGGCGCTGCAGGCGCGCCCGCACAAATTCGCGTCGATCGTCTTCGGAAGCGACGGGCTGGTCGCCTGCCTCGGCGCGCATTCGGGCAAGGATGGCGGCATCGTCATCGTTGGCACCGGCAGTATCGGCCTGGCGCGCGTCGAGGGTCGCGATATTCGCGTCGGCGGCTATGGCTTCCCGATTTCCGACGAGGGCAGCGGCGCCGATCTCGGCTTGCAGGCGATCCGTCTGGCGCTGCGCGCGAATGACGGCCGCGTGGAGATGAGCGCCTTGCTGCGCGACGTCATGGCGCGTTTCAACAACGATCCCATCGAAGCGACGGGCTGGATGGATCGTGCGACAGCGACGGAATACGCGACGTTCGCCCCGCTCGTCATGCGCCATGCCGATCAGGGGGATCCGGTCGGGCGGCGCATCGTTCAGGGTGCGGCCGAGCAGATCGACGGCTTGGTGCGCGCCCTTGTCAGCCAGAAGGTCGAGCGCGTGGCGCTGGTCGGCGGCCTCTCCAGCGCCATCGAGCCGTGGCTTGCCCCCGATGTCCGGCGCCGCCTCAAGCCTGTGGATGCGGACGCGGTGACCGGCGCGCTTTATCTCGCGCGCGACAGCGCCGGCTTATGACGCCGGCTTGGCGCGCTGGCGCAGGACGAGCAGGCAGCCGCTGATGATCATCGCCGCCCCGACCCACATCGCCGGGTGCGGAATTTCAGCGAAGAACACATAGCCGAAGAAGGCGGCCCAGAGCAGGCCGGTATATTCGACCACGCTGAAACGCGCCGCCGTCGTGCGCGACAGCGCGTAGGTGAAGGCGAGATAACCGGTTGCGCCCAGCAGCCCGATCAGTACGAATTGCGCTAGGGCTTCGCCCTGCGGCATAACGAAATCGATAGCCGCCAGCGGCGCGATCAGCAAACTCACCAGGACCGACTGCACCAGCACGATGATCGTGACCGGCTCATGCGCGGTCTGAGAGCGCAGCAGCACGATGCTCAGCGCATAGGTCACCGGCGAGGCGAGGGCCGCTGCGATGGCCAGCGGCGAGGCCGCATCGCCGCTCGCTTCCGGCGATTGACTGCCGAGGACGATCACCAACATGCCGGCGAACCCGATCGCGATCGCGCCGAGGATCGGCCAGCTCAACTTCTCCTTCAAAAACAGCGCGCCGAACAGCGCCATGAAAATCGGCGACGTGAACGACAGCGCGAAGACTTCGGCCAAGGGCAGCTTGGCAATCGCGTAAAAAAAGGTGCAGGTGGTGAACACCTGCAGGGCTGCGCGGCCGAGATGGGCCGGCAAGCGGTGTCGCCGCGGCAAGCCAGGGCGTTGGATCACGACGAGCGCGCCGATCCAGAGCGCGGTGAAGACAAACCGCAGAAGCACGATCTGAGCCGTGCCGAACTGGCTCGACAGCGATTTGACCAGCGCGTCCATGCCGGTCAGCAACGCAATTCCGCCAAGGGCCACGAGGATGGGCGTGGCGGACGGATCGTGGCGCATTCACCCCCGGCCTTTCCGTTGAGACGAGGGGTCGCCGGGGGACGTCACGATTGGTATTGCCTTCGTCATCAATGGCTTTACATTGGTATTATAACTGGTATTACCGCCGGGACGCGCCAATGGCAACGGAGAACATCAGCCCACGCTACGCCGATTTAGATGCCTGGCCGACGGTCGAGGCGGTAGAGGCGATGTATGAGGCGCAGTTGGCGGCCGTCGCTGCCGTGCGTCCCGTCCTGCCGATGATCGCGCGTGCGGCCGATGACGCCGCCGCGAAGCTGCAGAAAACCGGCCGGCTCGTTTACGTCGGCGCCGGCACATCCGGACGCGTGGCAGTGCAAGACGGCGCCGAGCTGTCGCCGACCTTCGACTGGCCGACCGACAGGGTCGTCTTCCTCATTGCCGGCGGTTCGCGGGCGCTCACGCGCAGTGCCGAGGGCGCCGAGGACGATGAAAAAGCCGGGATCGATCAAATCAACGAGGCTTCCGTCTGCGCCAATGACGTGGCCATAGGCCTAGCCGCCAGCGGCACGACACCCTTCACCGTCGCCGCGCTCAAGCGCGCGACGCAACGCGGCGCGGTGACGATCGGGATCGCCAACAATACCGGCTCGCCGTTGCTCGGTGTCGTCAAGCATCCCGTCCTCATCGAGACGGGCGGCGAGGCAATTGCCGGCTCGACGCGCATGAAGGCCGGTACAGCACAGAAGGTTGTCCTGAATCTTCTGTCCACCTCCATCATGATCCAGCTCGGGCGTGTCTATCGCGGCATGATGATTAACATGCACACGACCAACGCCAAGCTGCGCCATCGCGCCGAGACCATGGTGACCTTGATCACCGGCTGCAGCGAGGCCGATGCCGTGCGTGCCCTCGCCCGCGCCGGCGGCGATATCAAGCTTGCCTCCATCATTCTCTTCGGCGTCGATCGCGACGTGGCGGAGGTCATTCTCGCGCGGCACAACGGCAGCCTGCGCAGTGCCATGGCTGAAATCGCGAAGACCCAGGCGGGCGCCAAGTGATGCTGGATGTCCACGCCATCGCGCTGGATTCGTCGAGTCCAACCCCGCTCTACCTGCAGCTCGCCGAGGGTTTGCGTGGGTTGATCAATGAAGGGTCCGTGCGGGTGGGTGAGGCATTGCCGTCCGAGCGCGAGCTGAGCAACATGACGCGCATCTCGCGCGTCACGGTGCGCAAGGCGATTGATACGCTGCTGCGCGAGGGCATGATCTCGCGCCGCCGCGGCTCGGGCACCTATGTCGCCCCGCGCATCGAGCAACCGGCATCGGTCCTGGCGGGGTTTTCGGCTGACATGGCCAATCGCGGCGGCCGACCCGGCTCGATCTGGATCGAGAAGATCCTGGCGCCGCCGACCCCGGAAGAGGCGATGACGCTCGCTGTGGCGCCCAACTCGCTGGTGGCGCGCCTGTCGCGCGTGCGCACGGCCGACGACGAGCCGCTGGCCATCGAGCGCGCGGTGGTGCCGGCGGGGCTGCTGCCGCCGCTCGACCAGCTCGACGAGTCGCTCTATGCGACGCTGGCGCGTGTGGGCAACCGGCCGGTACGTGGCTTGCAGCGCCTGCAGGCTTCGCTCGCGACCAAGAGCGAGGCGCAACTTCTGTCCATTCCCACCGGCACCGCGATCTTGCGCATCGAGCGCCGCACGTTCCTTGCGAGCGGTGCGCCGGTCGAATACACCCGTTCGGCCTATCGCGGCGACCGCTACGATTTCGTCACCGAAGTGCGCGAAATGGCCAGCCGCAACGGCGACAATTCCGGCCGCTGAGCCCACGTCAGGGCTTGCCGTACAGGACGAACGCGCGGCTGCGGCCGATGAATTCGCGTTCGTATTCCTTCAATAGCCGCCAGCCGCGCTGCTCGTAGAAGGCGCGCGCTTCATCGTTGTCGCGAAAGCATTCGAGCGTGCGCACGCCGGCGGCTTCGAGCAAAGAGCTGCCGACTCCCAGTCCGCGCGCATTGGCGGCAATAAACAGCATGTCGAGATGGTCGTTTGTGACCAGCGAAAATCCGGCGATGCGCGTGCCGACAACGGCGACGCAGAGCCGGTCGAGGGCGGCACTCAGATGTCGCTCGAAAAACGCCTCGTCGCGCTGCTCGAGCGCGGCTGGCTCCAGAATTGACGCAAAACTCGTTCGATAGGAGTCGGCGGCAATAGCGGCAAGCACGGGAATATCCGCCCTCTGCGCCGCGCGCAGCGTCATCGCTCGCCCCGTAGCCGCGGATCGAGCGTGTCGCGCAGGACATCGCCCAGAAGATTGAGCCCGAAGGCGAGAAACAGAATGGCAAGTCCGGCGAAGATGGCGCTCCACGGTGAGAGCATGAGGAAGTTGCGCCCTTCGGACAACATCAGGCCGAGTGACGGCGAGGGCGGCTGCGTGCCCAGGCCCAGGAACGACAGCGACGCCTCGACCAGGATCGCCGCTGAAAGCAGCAGGCTCGCCTGGACAAGCAGGACGCTCATGAGGTTGGGCAGGATGTGCATGAAGATGATGCGCAGATCGGAGGCGCCCACGGCGCGTGCCCCGATCACATAGTCGCTCTCGCAGATGACAAGCGCCGGCCCGCGCAACAGCCGGGTGAAGATCGGCGTGTAAACGATGGCGATGGCGGTCGGCGGCGGTCGAGGTGCGTGGCCCCAGGACCGCGACGATGCCGATTGCCAGCAGCAGGACCGGAAACGCGAACAGCACGTCCATCAGCCGCATGACGATGCGCTCGAGCCAGCCGCGATAATAGGCCGCGAGCAGGCCAAGCGTGCTGCCGACGACCAGCGACACCCCCACCGCCGCCGCCGCCACCGCCAGCGACTCGCGGCAACCGAAGATGATGCGCGACAGCACGTCGCGCCCGAACTGATCGGTGCCCAGCCAATGGGCGCCGGTCGGGCCCGCGCAACCGCGCCACGACATCGTGCGCCAGCGGATCGTAGGGCGACACAAACGGTGCGAAGGCCGCCAGCAGAACCTGCAGCGCCACGAAGCCGGCGGCGATCGCGAGCAGACGGATTTCGCATCAGGCTGCGCATGGCCTAGGCCCGCACGCGCGGATCGATCGCCAAATAGAGCATGTCGACAACGAAATTGATGACCACGAAGCCGCAGGTCACCAGCAGGATCGTGGCCTGCAGCAGCGGATAATTGCGCTCGGCGATGGCGCCGAGGATCAGCCGCCCGAGCCCGGGGATGGCGAAGACCTGCTCGACGACGATGGCGCCGCCGAGCAGATAGCCGGTCATGATGCCGACGCTCGTCACGAAAGGGATCAGCGCGTTGCGCAGCGCATGGACATAAACGACGCGGCGCTCGCTCGCTCCCTTGGCGCGCGCGGTGCGGACATAGTCTTGCGCCAGCGCATCGAGCATCGCCGAACGCAGAGCCGCGACAGATTGGCGAGGATCGGCAGGGCGAGCGCGATGCGCCGGCAGCAGCAGCGCGGGCAGATTATCCGAGCGCGATCGGAAGAACGGCACGTACCCCAGCGACTGGATCGCCGGCGCCACTGCGGCAAGCGTCACAGATCATGACGATGCCGAACCAGAACGACGGCACGGTCAGGCCGACGATCGTCGCCGACGCGCATGGCGACTGTCGGCGCACACGCCCGCGCAGCTGCGCCATCAGGCAGCCCGCCGGCACGGCGAGGCCGGCGCCGACCAGCCAGCGACAGCAAGGTCAGTTCGAGGTCGGCCAGACATGGCGCGGCGATCTCGTCGAGCACCGGCCGCCCGGTCCACAGCGACTTGCCGAAATCGCCATGCAGCGCGGCGCCGGCCCAGGCCAGGTACTGCTCGACCATCGGCCGGTCGAGCCCGATGCGCGCGCGCAGCTCCGCCATCGCGCTCTGGCGTCACTTCGGTGTTGGCGCCGAGCATGATCGCGACCGCATCGCCCGGGATCAGCCGGATCATGAAGAACACGATGATCGAGACGCTGAACAGAACGAAAACGAGATCGATCAGCCGGGCCGTGACGAGACGGGCGAACACCAAGACGGCGCAGACCTCCTTCGAGAGGGACCGATGCCGCCGCGCCGCTCTACCGCGCGACGGAGACGTTGACGAGCGCCGAAAGCGAGCGGTTGGCGATGATGTTGTAGCCCTGCACGTTGCCGCGCAGCGCCGCGAACAGCTGACCGTAGGCCACATGGGCGACCGGCCCTTCGCAGGCGAGGATGCTTCTGCACCTTGGCGTAGGCCGCCTTGCGCGCACCCGTGTCGACGCGTCGGCGCGCGCGTTGTCGAGCAGCTGTGTCGATCTCCGGGTTCGAGTACTTGAACACGTTGGTCGAGCCGCCGGTGCGGAAGGTGCGATAGAAATAATCGTCCGGATCGGGGCTGCCGGCATTGGTCGACGCGAAGAGATCGAAATTGCTGTTGCGCCAATCCTGGATGAACTGCCCGAGCTCCTGGTTCTTGAGCTCGACCTTGAAGCCGGCCTTGTTGAGCTGCTCCTGGACGACCTGGGCGACGTCCTTGATGTCCTGACGCGGCAGCACCGTCATAGTGACGGCGATCGGCTGGTCGATGGCCCGCGGCCTTGAGCAGCTCCATGCGCCTTCGGCGGGGCTGTGGCTGTAGCAGGGGATATTCCTTCACGTCGACCGCCCAGTCCTTGAGCGCTGGCGACAGCGGACCGCCCGGCACGCCGGCGCCGAACTGCGCGGCCTGCACGATCTCCGGCCGGTTGAGCGCGTAGTTTAAGGCCTCGCGCACGCGCGGATCGTTGAAGGGCGGCTTCGAGACGTTCATGCCGATCGCGAATAGGCGAGCTCCAGCGTCTCCGTGCAGCTGCACATTCGGCCTGCCCTTGAGCTGCAGGGCCGTCGCCGCGTCGATGTTCGGCAGCATCGCATACTGGCCGCTGGCCACGCCGACCTGGCGCGTCGCCGATTCCGGAACGATGTTGAACTTGACGCCCGCGAGCTTCGGCAATCCCTGTCTTCCAGTAGCCGTCATGGCTTGTCAGCGCGATAAAGCCGTTCGGCTGCCATTCCTGGAATTTGAACGGGCCGGTGCCGACGGGCTGGCTCTGCAGCGCTGTCCTTGTCGGTCTCGAAGCGCGCGCGGCACGATGGCCAGCGTCGCGAGCGACGTCGAGCAGCGGCGCCGACGGCTCCTTCAACTTGACCTCGACGGTGCCGCGCATCGATCGCGCGTCGCGCTCTCGATCGCGGCGAGGCGGCTCGCGAGCGGCGAGGCGATCTCCTTCGCCAGCACGCGCTGAAGCGACGACGACGACGTCGGCGGCTTCCATCGGCGCGCCGTCGTGGAATGTGACGCCGCGCCGCAGCTTGAACATATAGGTCTTGCCGTCGGGCGAGACCGTCCATGATTCGGCGAGGCTCGGGCGCGATGCGCAGATCCTTGTCGACGGCTGTCAGGCCTTCGTAGATCGTGCCGTTGACGATCATGAAGGACGAGAAGGCCGTGACGATGTGCGGGTCGAGCCCGGCCGGCGACTGGTCGATGCCCGGTTCCAGGGTCTGCGGCGGCGGTGGCGGAGGCGAGCAGGCCGCAAGCGCCCCGGCAGCGATCGATCGAGCGAAGCGTGTGGCGTCCCATGTTTTTTGCCTCTCCTTGCGAGCCTTCGGCCTGCGGCCGGGCGCTTAGTGGTATTGATACAATCGTAGTCCGGTACCGATGCCACATTGCAAGCCGCGCCTGGGCAGGTCGGCGAGCATGAGAGGCGACGAACGAGCCTTTGATCGACCGCGATCGGCGTCATCAGCGGCACCTCGATGGACGGGATCGATGTTTCGATCATCGACGACCGACGGCGCCGATGTCGGTCGAAGCCCGGGCCGGGGCGCATCTACCCTTACCCGACGCTCTGCGCCGCGAGCTGCTGAAGCTGATCGCCGACGCCGGAGTCGGGCCGAACGCGCCCCGCTCGAGGAGATCGACACGGCGGTGAGCGATGCCCATGCCGCCGCCGTCACGGCGTTCTCGCGGCCACGACATCGCGCGCGAGCGCGTCTCCCTCGTCGGCCTGCACGGCCAGACCGTCTTCCATCGCCCGGAGCGCCGCTTCACGCGCCAGCTCGGCATCGGCGCGCGCGTCGCCAAGGCGCTGGGCATCAATGTCGTCAACCGCTTCCGCCATGCCGATGTCGCCGCGGGCGGCGAAGGCGCGCCGCTGGCGCCGCTCTACCACAAGGCTCTGGCGCAGCAAGCTCGCGCATCCGGTGATGGTGCTCAATCTCGGCGGCGTCGCGAACGTCACCTATATCGACGGCGAGACGGTGATTGCCTTCGACACCGGCCCGGCCTCCGCCCTGCTCGACGATTTCGTGCGCCGACGCATCGGCAAGGCCCTTATGACGAGGACGGCAAGCTCGCGTCCGCCGGCACGGTCGACAAGGCGATGCTCGGCAAGCCTGATGAACAATCCCTTCTTCGATCGCCAGCCGCCGAAATCGCTCGACCGGCAGGATTTCCGCCGGCACGCGCCAGATGGTCGATCGCCTCTCGAACGCGGACGGCGCCGCCACGCTCGCCGCCTTCACCGTCGCTTCGGTCGCCGATTCGCTGCGCCATGTTCCCGCGGCACCCAAGCGTTGGCTTGCGTGCGGCGGCGGCCGCCTCAACGCGCATGTTCATGCGCTTGCTGGCCGAGCGTGTCGGCGCGCCCGTCGACGCGGTCGAGGCGGTCGGCTGGAACGGCGATTTCCTCGAAGCGCAGTGCTTCGGCTATCTCGCCGTGCGCTCCGTACGCGGCCTGCCGCTCAGCCTGCCGTCCACGACCGGCGTTCCCGTCGCGATGACGGGTGGCGAGCTTTGGCGCGCGGCTTGAGCGAGCCCGTCCTCCGCGTTGAAAACCTGACCGTCACCGTCAACGGCCTCAAGCTGGTCGATGATGTGTCCTTCGCAATCGGGCGCGGCGAGATGCTGGGTCTGGTCGGTGAGTCCGGCTGCGGCAAGACGATCACCGCACTGGCCGTCATGCAGCTCGTGCCCGATCCGCCCGTCAAGATCGCCGCCGGCCGCATCGTCTTCGAAAACACGGATCTTCTGACGCTCAAGGGCGACGCACTGCGCGGCGTGCGCGGCGACCGCATCGGCATGATTTTCCAGGAGCCGATGACCTCGCTCAACCCGGTCTTCACCATCGGCAGCCAGATCGCCGAAGTGCTTTTGATCCATCGGGCCTGTCGCGCGGCGCAGCACGCCGGCGCGCGGCGGAGCTTCTCGACCTCGTCGGCATCCCCGCCGCCGCCAAGCAGCTTGATCGTTATCCGCATCAGCTCTCCGGCGGGCAGCGCCAGCGCGTGATGATCGCCATGGCGCTCGCCTGCGATCCCAAACTGCTGATCGCCGACGAGCCGACGACCGCGCTGGACGTGACCGTGCAGGCGCAGATTCTCGCCCTGATCGACCGCTTGCGCCGCGAATTGGGGACGGCCTGCCTTCTCATCACGCACGATCTCGGCGTGGTCGTCGGAGGTCTGCGATCGCGTGGCGGTGATGTATGCCGGCCGTATCGTTGAGGAAACGGCGGTCGCGGAAATCTTCGCGGCACCGCGCCATCGCTATACGCAAGCCCTGCTGGAAACGATGCCGGCGACCAATCCGCCGGGCGTGCGTCTGCCCTCGATTGCGGGCACCGTGCCGCCGCCTGGCGCACGCGGAGCCGGCTGCGCCTTCACGCCACGCTGTCGGTACGCCCTGGCGCAGTGTCGCGAGCGAAGTGCCGCCGCTCAACGCCGGGCATCATCGCGTGGCGTGCTGGAACCCGGCCTCATGAGCGCGCTGCTCGAGGTCCGCGAGCTTGCGAAGCACTATGCCGGCCAGCATGGCGCTGTTGTGCGCGCTTTGGATGGCGTGAGCTTTGCGCTCAAGCGCGGCGAGGTGCTGGGCATCGTCGGCGAGTCCGGCTGCGGCAAATCCACGCTGGCGCGCGCCTTGCTGCGGCTGGTTGAACCCACCAGCGGCGCCATCGTCTTCGAGGGCGAAGACATCCTTCCCCTGTCGCACCGCGAGATGAGCCGGCGCCGGCGCGACATGCAGATCGTCTTCCAGGATCCGTTCGGTTCCCTCAATCCGCGCCACAAAGTCTCGACCATTGTCGGCGAGCCGCTGGCGATCCACGGCCATGACTCGGCGCGGGCACGGGTGGCTGAGCTGCTGGAGATGGTCGGGCTTGGCGCCGAGGCCGGGCAGCGCTTCCCGCATGAATTCTCCGGCGGACAGCGCCAGCGCATCGCCATCGCGCGCGCCTTGGCACTCTCTCCCGAAGCTGCTGGTGGCGGACGAGCCAGTCTCCGCGTTGGACGTGTCGATCCAATCGCAGATCATCAATCTGCTCGCCGATCTGCGCGCGCGTCTGAACCTGTCGATGATTTTCATCAGTCACGACCTGTCGGTGATCCGCCATGTCAGCGACCGCATCGCGGTGATGTATCTCGGCAAGATCGTCGAGATCGGCACCGCCGCCGAGATCTTCGCGAGCCCGGCGCATCCCTACACACGCGCCCTACTGTCCGCCGTGCCGCTTCCGGGCGGGCGCAAGCAGGAGCGCATCATCCTCGAAGGGGAACTGCCGGATCCGGCCAATCCGCCCAGCGGCTGCGCCTTTCACGGCCGCTGCCGCCAGGTGCTGCCGCATTGCGCGCAAGACCGCCCCCGTCTACAGCCGCGTCTTGCCAATGACGGCGTGCGCGAGACGGCCTGTCATCTCTACCAGCCGCGATGATCCGGCTCAGGCCGCGTGCCAGCCGCCATCGACGAAGATGCTGGTGCCGGTGATGTACGCGCCGGCCTCCGAGCACAGAAGAAGACAGGCGCCCACGCAATCCTCGGGCACGCCGACCCGGTGCGCCGGGATTTGTTCCTCGACGCGTGCGCGATAGGCCGCATCGTCGAGCACGGCCGCGTTGCGCTCGGTCGCGATCGCGCCGGGGGCGAGGTTGTTGAAGGTGACGCCCTGGGCGGCGTATTGGCGCGCGAGATTGACGATCATATTGGTCTGGGCGCTCTTGAGCGCGGCATAGACCACGAGGCGCGGATTGGGCTTCGCCTCTTGGATGCTGCCGATCGACACGACCCGTCCCCAGCCGCGCGACGCCATGCCGGGGATGGTCCCTTGCAGCAGCCGCAGCGAGGATTTCAAATTGACCGCAATCTGCGCGTCGATATCGTCGTCCGTGATGTCGAGCCAGTCGCGGCGGATCTCGAACGAGGCGTTGAGCACAAGAATATCGATCGGTCCCAGCCGCGCCGTCGTTTCCGCAAGCAAGGCGCCGCAGCTCTCCACATTCGACAAATCCGCCGCGAGCGCGGTGGCGCGGCCGCCGCTCCGAAGCAATGCTCGTCGGCCACGGCGCGCGCGTCGTCGATTCGTGTCGCGCAATGGATCGCAACGTGGGCGCCGCATCGGGCCAGCCCCGACGCGATCGCACGGCCGATGCCGCGGCTCGAACCGGTGACCAGAGCGACCCGTCCGGACAGGTCGAAGAGCCGGTTCAGCGCGTCGGCCATGGATCAGGCCTTGAGATGGTAGGTGACGAGCACCGTCACGGCCGCGCCGTCGGGCAGGTCGGCGGCCAGCCGCAGCCAGTTGCCGAAATGCGCGCACGCGGGCGAACGTCACCTCGTCGGTCTTGGTCGGCAGCGCGAATGTCGAGCCCTCCGGCACCCAGCGCATGCCGTCGGGCGAGATCTCCACGCGCACGTTGCCCGGGGCACCCTGCGCGTCCTCCAGCGCGCGCACGAACAGCACCGCCTCTCGGGCCCAGCCGGCCTCATAGGGCTCGGTGGCGACCGGTCCCGCCCAGCGCTCGTTGCGCGCGACGACGGCGGTCTGGCTTTCGCGCAGCATCAGAAATCTCCCGAGAGGCAGACGGAGTCGAGATAGAGGAAGGCGCGCTTGTCGCTGTCGGCCTCGACGAAGAAGCCGAGGTTCAGCATGCACCAGAGATTGCGCATCGCCGGGATGCGGATCGATTCGAAGCCCGAGATATCGAAGACGCGGTCGTTGCACTGGAAGCGCGTCGCCTGCATCGATGCGAGATCGAAGTCGAAGCGGACGTAGTGCCAGTTCACCTTGGTGGGAATCTCGTTGTAGCAAAGCTTCTGCCAGCCGCCGGGCAGGTCCTCCCAGTCCCTCCGGCGCCAGGTGGTAGTGCGTCACCGTCTTGTTCTCGGTGCCGATCGGCTTGAATTCGGTGGTGCGCGGCTTGAACTGCCATTTCTGCAGGTGCTTGCCGTCCTCGGCGTTGAGGAAGCGCAGATGCGGCATCACGCGCCAGGCGTCGCCGCGTCGCTATCGCCGGTCTGCAGGTCGTAGAGGAAGCCGACCGAGCGCACGTCGGTCTCGGACAGCCGCAGCTCGTTCGCCTCGGGCTTGAAGGTGAAATAGAACTCGAGCCGGATCGGCCCGCGCTTGCGGAAGGTGAGCCGCTTGATCGTGACGTTCTGCGCGCCGGCGCGCGGCTTCGGGGCCAGCTTCAGCGCGTAGCTCGCCGTCGAACGAGCCGTGGCTGCCGAAATCCCAGGTCGAGAGCGTCGACAGCATCGGCTGGGTGTGCTGCGCATAGCCGGGCAGCATCGAGTCGAGCGTGTGCTCGTAATTGCCGACGAGCTGCGTCCAGCCGCAGAAGCCGCGGTCGAAATCGTCGAAGGCGATGATCCGCGGCAGCGGGTCGAAGCGCGACAGCGCCGGGATCGGCGAGGCGCAGGGCGCGCAGCGAGCTCGGCTTGTTCAAGACCCATGGGTTTTATCCTTTGGTGGCGCCGGCGGTCAGGCCCTCGATGAGATGGCGCTGGCACAGCACGACGAAGACCAGCACGGGCAGGAGTTGCACGATGGTCGCGGCGAACAGCACGCCCCATTCGACGCCGTCGAGCGAGCCGATCATCTCCGACATCACCAGCGGCGCCGTCTTCGCGTGCTTCGTCGTGAAGATGAAGGCGAACAGGAACTCGTTCCAGGCATAGACGATGACGAAGATCGCGACCGCCACCATGCCTTGGGCCGAGAGCGGCAGGATCACGCTGGCGCAGGACCTGCCAGCTGCGTGGCGCCGTCCACCATCGCGGCCTCGTCGAGCTCGCGCGGGATCTGGTCGATGAAGGTGCGCATCACCATCGTGCCGAGCGAGACGAAGAAGGCGGCGTAGAGAATGATCAGCACCGCGTGCGTGTCGTTGAGCCCGAGCGCATTGACGATCGGGAACAGCGGCAGGGTGGTGACGATCGGCGGCAGCAGGCGCAGCGCGATCAGGGCGAAGGCCGCTGCCGACAGGAACCGGCTGCGCCAGCGCGAGTAGCCGAAGCCGGCGAGCGTCGAGACGAGCACCGCGAAGCAGGTCGCGCCGACCGTGACGATGAGGCTGTTGCGCAGCGCCGACGAAGAAGTCGCCCCAGCGCGTCCACAGCGCCGACGAAATTGCTCGAGCGTCGGGCGCCATGCGGCGCGGACCGCCGACCGGCGAAGATGTCTCGCTCGGGCGTGAAGGCGGCGATGACGATCAGCGCGATCGGCCCGATGCGACCAGAGCAGCACGAAGATCACCGCGACGGCCTGCCGACGCGCGCAGCGGCGAACCGCCAGGCCATGGCGAGGCGGTCGGCGCGCGAGGGCCAGATCAGTCGGCACGGGCGAACATCTCGCGATAGAGCCGGCGCAGATAGAAGCAGGCGAGCAGCAAGCGAGGTCAGCACCATGAGCCAGCCGGTCGCGGCCGCGGCGCCGAAATTGTTGTAGCGGAACGCCTCGAGATAGAGATAGACCGCGACCACCTCGGTCGAGCGCGCCGGCCCGCCGCGGTCAGCAGCCAGACCTCCGAGAACAGGCGGAAGGCGAAGATGTAGCGGAACAGCATCGCCACCAGGATCGCCGGCACGAGCAGCGGCAACGTCACGCGGCGGAAAATCTGCCACGCACTCGCGCCGTCGATGCGCGCCGCCTCGTAGAGTTCGCTCGGGATCGCCAGCCGCGCCGCATAGAGGATGATGAAGGTGAACGGCAGGTGCAGCCAGATGCTGAGCAGCGCCACGAGCGCCAGCCCGTGGCTCGGCGTCACGGCCCATTCGAGCGGCGGCAGCCCGATCGCGGCGAGGACGCGCGTCATCAGGCCGGTGTCGGGATCGAACAGGGTGCGCCACATCACGACTGCGCCGACCTCGCTCACCGCGTAGGGCGCGAGCACGGCGGCGATCAGGAATTTGCGCAGCGGCAGCCCGCCGGCGAAGAGCAGCGCCATGGCCAGGCCGAGCAGCAGTTCGACATGCACGACGACGAGCACGACCGCGACCGTGTTGCCAAGCGCGCGCCAGAAATAGGGATCGCCCAGGATCTTGGCGTAGTTGGCGAAGCCGACGAAGGTCGCGGCGCGGCCGAAGGTCGAGTCCTGGAACGAGAGCCAGAAGACATAGATCGCCGGCACGAGGATCACGGCGCCCATCAGCGCAAGGGCCGGCGGAACGAAGGGCAGCGCCTGGCGGCTGTGTCGTTCCGCCGTCGCAAGGGCTGCCATCGTCAGCCCTTGATCCGGTAGGCGGCGAGCGCGGCCGGGTCGATCTCGACGCCGAGGCCGGGGCCGTTCGGAACCGGCAGTCGGCCGTTCGTCATCGTCGCAGGATCCCCGACCGGCGCCTTCAGCAGCGCCTGGCGCAGCGGGTTGTCGTAGACCATGCACTCGAAGGTGAGGCAGTTCTCCGCCGCGGCGGCCAGCTGCAGGCTCGCGGCGACGCAGACCGCGCCCGACCAGCCGACATGCGGCGCATAGGCGACGTTGAAGCTGTGCGCGAGTTCGGCGATGCGCCATGTTTCGCTGATGCCGCCCGCGCGCGCCACATCGGGCTGGATCAGGCCCGAGCGAGCGGTCCTCGATCATCTCGGCCGCGTCGATGACGCGAAAGTCGCTCTCGCCCGCCGCCAGCCGGATCGGCAGCTTCTCGCGCAGGCAGCCGATAGCCGCGCCGGTCCTCGGGGCGGATCGGCTCCTCGAACCAGCCATAGCCGAGATCGGCGAGCGACGCGGCCGACGCGCGATCGCATCGTCGACGTCGTAGGCCCAGTTGGCGTCGACGCTGAGCCCGATCGCGTCGCCGGCGAGCCGTCGCGCACGAGGCGGACCCGCTCGATCGCGGCCTGGCACCGGTGTGCCGATCTTGACCTTGATCTGCCGGAACCCGGCCGCGAGCGCCGCGCGCGACCTCGGCCTCGACCGTGGCGTCGTCGAGCCAGTTGATCGAGGAGGCGTAGGCGTCGATCTCGCGTGCGCCCCATGCCGCCGAGCAGCTTGCGCGACCGGCATGGCCGGCGGCCTTGCCGGCAATGTCCCACAGCGCGATGTCGACGCCGGCGATCGCCTCGATCAGCATGCCGCCGGTGCGGCCCGTGAGGACCGCGCGCATCTTGCTGCCACAGCGCGCCGCCGGTCGAGCGGGTCCTCTGCCGACGAGCAGCGGCGCCAGCACCTCGTCGATGAAGCGCGCGTAAGCCGCCGCGCCGCGCCGGGCCAGGCATTCGCCGACACCCGACGATGCCGTCGGCGGTCTCGATCTCGACCACCACGATCTCGATCGCCGTCCAGTCGCCCTGCGAGGTGCGCTGCGGCGCCGGCAGCACGGCGCGCAGCGGATGCGCCGTGACGCGCGCGATTCGGCCGAGGCTCGGACGGTCCGGCAGATCGGCGGCGCGGCGCGGGACCGCTGGGCGCTGGAATTGCGTCATGGCGAGACCTATCTGATAAGTTTGTAGGTTGCAATCTTGATATGCTGGTATAGGCTCTGGGCCATGACGATAGAAAGAGAAGCCGCCCAGCGCCCTTGCCCGCAGCCCGGCCAGCTGGGCCGCGATCGTTCGCGCGACGACGGAATCGCGCCGAGCCGGCTGGGCGATGCCGTGATCGAGCGCCTGACCCAGGCCATCCTCGACGGGCGCCTGAAGCCGGGCGACGCCTTGCCGTCCGAGAGCCAGATCGCCGCGACCTTCGGCATCTCGAAGCCGATCGCGCGCGAGGCGCTGCGCGAGCTTGCCGCGATGGGCGTCGTTCAGGTGCAGCAGGGCAAGGTCGGCCGGGTCCGCGCCATCGACGCGGCCCGCTGGCGCGCTTCTTCCGCTTTGCCGTCGGCCGCACGGAACAGGGGCTGCACGACGCGGTGGAGCTGCGCCGCATGCTCGAGCCGCCGATCGCGCGCCTCGCGGCGCAGCGCCGCACCGACGCCGACATTGCGATGCCTGCGCGAAATCCTGGCGGCGATGGAGGCCGCGCTTGGCGACGTGCCGCGCTGGATCGAGGCCGACCTCGCCTTCCACGCGCCACATCGCGGCGATGGCCCACAACGCGCTGGTCGCCCTGCAGATGCAGGGCCTCGAGCCGGTCGTGCGCGAGATGATGGACCGGTTCAACGATCGCGCCGCGCGCCAACGCGCCGACTGGCGCGAGACCTATCAAGCGCCACGTGCGCGTCGCGGAAGCCATCGAGGCCGGCGACGCCGAGGCGGCCGAGCGGGCCATGCGCGAGCATTTCGAGGCGGCCGACGCCGCCATCGCGGAGATCTTCGGGCGCCAGCCCGCGATCAAGGAAAACAAAAAACGGAGGAACGCGAAATGGTCCCGGTCAGCCGACGGCTGATTCTCGCGGGCGCGACCGCCTCGCTCCTGAAGCCGCGTCTTGCGTCCGCGCAGACGGCGCCGCTTCAGGTCTTCGCGCACCGCGTTCATAAGACGGTTTCCATCGGCGCGCAGGGCGGCGACGTCACCGAGGCATGGACGCGGCAGAGCGGCATCGCGGTCGAATGGACCACGTTCGACACCGGCCCGCTGCAGGAGCGCCTGTTCCGCGAGGCGGCTCTCAGCGAGACCTCGGTCGATGTCGGCTTCATTCTCAACACGCAGGCCGTGCCGCGCACCGCGGAGCTGTTCGAGCCGCTCGACGACCTATCTGGCGCGCGACCCGGTCGAGGACGCCGCCGATATCTTCCCGGGCCTCGTGGCGGGCATGAGGATCGCGGGCAAGACGTTGGCCATGCCCGTCCGCCACGCCTCGTCGGGTCTGCATTGGAACGAGGAAATCCTCGCCGAGCGCGGTTTCACGAAGCCGCCCGCCACGATCGAGGAATTGGTCGAGATCGCCAAGGCCTGCACCTATCGCCGCGCCGACGGCACGGCGTGCGTCGGCCTGTGCATGCCGGGCGTTACATATCCGAATGTGATCGACATCGCCCGGGCCTGGGACGGCGATTTCATCACGCAGGACTACAAAGTGGTCGCCGATCAGCCCGGCATGCTGAACGCCATCAAGCTGCTGCGCGATCTTTTCCAGGCAGGCGCCTTCCCGCGCAACTTCGCGGCGCTGACGACCGAGGAGGTGGCGACCTGGATGCAGCAGGGCCGCGCCGCGATGGCGCTCCAGAGCATGGGCCGCAACCGTATCTTCAACGATCCGCAGAAGAGCCGCTTCCCCGGCAAGATCCGCACCGGCGCGGTGCCGATCTCCGCCTCGTTGAAGGGGCGCTATGCGGTGGCGCCGGCAAAGGTCGAGTTCTGGGGCATGGCGATCCCGAAGAACGCCAAGCGCAAGGACCTGTCCTGGAGCTTCATCAAGGCGATGATGACGAAGGAGGCGACGCTGGCCATGGCCCTCAACGGCAACGGCCCGGTGCGCGCGTCGACCTACGACGACGCCAACTTCCAGGCGACCGTGCCTTATGCCGATGCCGAGCGCGCGGTTCTGAAGGTCGCGCGCGTGCCGCTGCCCGCCTTCGACGAGGCGGCGCGCGCCGGCGACATCTTCAAGGAAGAGGCCGAAGCCGCCGTGCTCGGCATGAAGACGCCCGAAATTGCCATGGCCTCGGTGGTCAAGCGCGTGAAGCCGCTGCTGCCGGGCTGACAACAATCAAACGAGATATCGAGGGAGGAACAATCATGAAGGCATTGCTGTCATCCCGTCGTCAGGCCCTGACGCTTTCGGCCGCGCGCTGGCGCGAGTTTGATGGCGGGCCGCGCGTTCGCGCAGCAAGCCGCCGAGCTCACCGTCTTCGGCCATCGCGTGCACCAGGCCGCCGCGACGGCGGGTCCGGGCGGCGACGCCACGGAGGCGTGGCGCAAGCAATCCGGCGCGAACGTCTCCTGGGTGACGCTGGGCGACGTCAACGCCATCCATGAGCGCCTGCTGCGCGAGGTCACGCTCTCCTCAACCTCCCTCGACGTCGCCTATCTGCTCAATGGCCGCGCCGTGCCGAAGAATCTCCGGCTTTTCGAGCCGCTTGACGCTTTCCAAAAGGACGCGCCGATCGAGGATTTCGCCGATTTCGCACCCGGACTCGTGGCACCGCTGAAGGTCGATGGCGCGCTGCACGGCATTCCGGTGCGTCATGCGACGAACGTCATCGTCTATAACGAGGCACTGTTCGCGGAGCGCGGCGTGGCCCTGCCAAAAACCTTCGAGGAGATGGTCGACGCCGCGCGCAAACTCACGTTCAAGCGCGATGACGGCACGCAAGTCTACGGCCTCGCCTTCACGCCGGTCTTCGCGTCCAACTTCCTGACCATCTCGCGCTGCCTCGGCGGCGATTACATGACGCCGGACGGCAAGATCGTCGCCGCCGAGCCCGGCATGGTGAAGGCGCTCGCGCTGCTCGCCGACCTCTACAAGGCGGGGGCGCTGCCGCGCAACACGGCGACGCTCAACAACGAGGAGATCGCGACCTGGATGCAGCAGGGGCGCGCGGCCATGAGCATCCAGCCCTTCGCGCGTCTCGCATCCTACAACGACCCGCAGAAATCGAAGTACCCGGGCAAGATCAAGCCGTTCATGCCGCCGATGGCCGCCGACCTCGTCGGCAAGGTCGCCTTTGCGCCCACGGTCGAGTTCTGGTCGCTGGTGATCCCGCGCAATGCCAAGAACAAGCAGGCTCTCCTGGCAGTTCATCCGCTCGCTCTCGTCGAAGGCCAGCACCACCGCGATGGCGCTGAACGGCAACGGCCCGGTGCGGATCTCGACCTACAGCGATCCCAAATTCCGCGACATTTCGCCCTTCGCCGCCGATGAGGCGAAGGCGGTGGCCGCCTCGCGCATCCACCTGCCGGCGTTCGACGAGCAATCGCGCGCCCACGATATTTTCGTGGAAGAATCCCAAGCGGCCATGCTCGGCATGAAGGATCCGCAGCAGGCCATGGCAGACGCGGTAAAGCGCGTGCAGCCTCTAACGAAGACCTGACGCTCTCGCCGAACGCCTAGGTCGATGCGCCGCGGGCCGAGATCGGCCACAGCGCCTCGACCCGGCCGTTTCGCACGCCGACATACCAGTCGTGCAGATTGACGGTCGGGTCGCAATGGCCGGGGATCAGCATGAGCTTCTCGCCCAGCTTCGGCACCTTGGCGCCCGGCTTCAGCTTCAGCTTGCCGTGCTCGTCCGAGAGACCGACGCATTCAAGATCGCTGCGTCCGTGCACCCACGGCGGCCCTTTTTCGGCGCTCATGGATTTGAGGCCGGCATCGACAATCGCGCGCTCGTCATTGGGCACGCTCATCACTGTCGCCAGCACGAACAGGCTATGCTCGAAATCGGTGAAGCGCCCACCCTCGCGCCCGCCGATGCGCGCATAATCCGTATCCATGAAGACGTAGGAGCCGCATTGCAGCTCGGTCCACAGCCCGCTCGTGCCCTCGATCGAATGCGTGCCCGTGCCCGCCCCGGTGATCACCTCGCAGGCAATCCCGGCTTGCTGGAGCGCCGCGACGGTCTTGCGCACGGAATTCGGCAGCGCTGCCGATCGCCTGCTCGCGATCGCCATGGGTGGGCAGATGCTGCGCCGACCCGTGATAGGCCTGAAGCCCACGAAAGCGTAAGCCCGGCGAGCTTGCGATCAGCTTGGCGAGATCGACAGCGGCGGCCCCGGGCTCGACGCCGCAGCGCTGCATGCCGACATCGATCTCGACAAGCCCATCGATGCTTACACCGAACTCCGTAGCGACGCGCGAGGCCAGCGCCACCTGCTCGGGCGCATCGAAGCAGAGGCCGACCGTCGCATCGCGCGCCAGGGCTGCCAGGCGCTGCACCTTGCTCTTCGTGACCAACTCGTTGCTGAGCAGAACGTCCTTGACGCCGCCGCGCACCAGCGCCTCGGCTTCGCCGACCTTCTGGCAGCATTGCCCGACCGCGCCAAGCGCGATCTGTTTGAGGGCAATTGCCGCCGATTTGTGCGTTTTCGCGTGCGGGCGCAGGCGCACGCCATTCTTGGCCGCGAAATCCGCCATCTTCTTGACGTTGCGATCGAACGCATCGAGATCGACGATGAGCGCGGGCGTGTCGATCTCGTCGATCGTGTCGCCGATGCGGGCGGGAGCGGAAGTCATTTGTGTTGGCCAATCGCTGGAAATTCAGAGCAATACATATCCCATATTCCGTTGCCGGCGCAAAACGCTCGCGCGGGGCCGAAATCGCAATCAGTGCTGCAGGATCTTCGACAGGAAATTCTGCGCCCGCGGGCTCTGCGGCCGGTCGAAAAAGGCGGCGGTGGGTGCATCCTCGACGATGCGGCCGGAATCCATGAAGATCACCCGGTTCGCGACCTTGCGGGCAAATCCCATCTCATGCGTCACCACCATCATCGTCATGCCGTCCCGGGCCAGGTCGATCATTGCATCGAGGACTTCGGTGATCATCTCGGGGTCCAACGCCGATGTCGGCTCGTCGAACAGCATGGCGACCGGATCCATCGCCAGGGCGCGCGCGATGGCCACGCGCTGCTGCTGCCCGCCGGACAGATTGGCGGGGTATCGCTCCGCGAAATCGCGCATGCCGACGCGCTCCAGCAAGGTACGGGCCCGGGCGATGGCCTCGTCCCGGCTGCGCTTCAGGACCTTCAAGGGCGCGAGGATGATGTTCTCGGTCACGGTCATATGCGGATAGAGTTCGAAATTCTGGAACACCATGCCGATGCGCGCGCGCAGCGCATTCAGGTCGGTTGCCTTGTCGCCGACGGAGATGCCGTTGACGCTGATCCGGCCCTTCTGGATCGGCTCAAGCCCGTTCACGCATTTGATCAGCGTGCTCTTGCCGGAACCCGACGGGCCGCACACCACCACGACTTCGCCCTTGGCGACCCGCGCCGTGCAGTCCGCGAGCACCTGGAAGTCGCGGAACCATTTGCTGACGTTCTCGATCTCGATCATAGCGCGTAACGCCGTTGCAGCCGGTCGACAAACAGCGACGCAATGAAGCAGATCGCGAAGTAGACCAGGGCGACAAAGCCATACATTTCAATCAAGCGATTATCCTTCGTGCCGATGACATCGGCCATCATCAGGAAGTCGTTGACGCCGACGACATAGACCAGAGACGTGCTCTTGAACAGATTGACGCATTGCATCATCAGCACCGGCAGCATGTTGCGCAGCGCCTGCGGCAGGACGACGAAGCGCATCGTCTGCCCGAAGCTGAGGCCGCTCGCCAGGCCGGCATTGATCTGGCCGCGGCGGATCCCCTGGATACCGGCGCGGATGATCTCGCAGAAATAGGCGGCCTCATAAAGAACGAAGCTGACCAGGGCCGAGGTGAAGCCGCTGATCGGCCGCCCGAGCCAGAGCGGCAGCAAGAAATAGACCCAGAAGATGATCAGCAGCAGCGGCAACAGGCGCAGGAAATCCACGTACGCCGTGGCGGCCAGCGCCAGGACGCGGATGCCCGAGAGCCGCGCCACCGCCAGCAACGCGCCCAGAACGATGCCGAAGGCGATGCCCAGCAGCGTCAGCAGCAGCGTCACCTTCATGCCCGCCCAGAGCAGCGGCAGATGATCGATGATGAAGGGAAGGTCGATCTGCATCGATGGGCTCAGGCGTCGGTCGGCTGCGAGGCGATCATGCCGGGCAGTCGCGCGCGCTTCTCCACGATACGCATGGCGTAGATGACGATCAGGCTAATGAGCGCATAGATCAGCGTCGCGGCGGTGAATAGCTCGATCGCCTGATAGGTGTACTCCGCGATCTGGCGGGTGCGGCTGGTGAGCTCCAGCACGCCGATCGTCAGGGCCAGCGCCGAGTTCTTGAAGATGTTGATGAACTCGCTGGTCAGGGCCGGCACGGTGATGCGGTAGGCAACAGGCAGCAGGATGTAGCGATAGACCTGCGGGCGGGACAGGCCGCTGGCAAGCCCGGCGAGCGTCTGGCCTTTCGAAATTGAGTCGATCCCCGCCCGCAATGTTTCCCCGACGCGGCAGGCCGTGTACGTGCCGAGGCTGGCGACCGCCGTCCAGAATTCCGCATGCGGCAGGTCGCGCTTCAGCCACATCCCGGCCGCGTTCGGCAGCAGCTCGGGCAGGACGAAATACCAGAGGAAGATCTGCACCAGCAGCGGCACGTTGCGAAAATATTCGACATAGACGGCCGCGATCGCCCGCACGATGCGGTTTTGCATCGTGCGGGCGATACCCAGGAGCGAACCCAGAACCAGCGCCACCGCCCATCCGGCCAGCGCGACCAGGCAGGTCCACATCAGGCCGGACAGGATCCAGTACACATAGGGCTCGGTGACCAGCACCGCCCAGTTCCAGGCGTAACGCTCCATCGGCGCGGGCCGGCGCCTATCGCCTCACTCGGGATAGGCCTGGCTGTCGAAGACGATCTTCATCTGGTCGCTCATCGGCATGTTGATCGTCGACATCCATTTGTCATAGACCGCGTTGATCTGACCGGACCGGAACAGATCGGCGAGAACGCGGTTGCCGGCCAGCCGGAACGCCGAATCGTCGCGCCGCACGACGATCGAATAGGGATCGTAGGAGAGCAGGCGACCGACGGCCGCGTATTTTTCGGGCTCCTTCGATTTGGCGATCAGGCCCAGCGCCACGACCTCGTCCGTCACATGCGCATCGGAGCGACCGGTTTCCAGCGCGATCCAGCCCTGTGGCTGGTCCTTCGTGTCGAGGAAGCGGATGCCGAGCTTATACTGGGCATCGAGCGCCTTGATGATCTTCTCGTTGCTCGTCCCCTGGTTGACCGTGACGCGCTTGCCCTTCAGATCCTCAAGCTCCTTGATGCCGGAATCCTTGCGCGTGAGAATGCGGTTGCCGGTGATGAAGATCGTCGACAGGAAATCCACCTGGCGCTGGCGCGTCAAATTATTGGTGGTCGTGCCGCACACCATGTCGATCGTGCCGTTGAGCAGCAGCGGAATGCGCGTCGTGGCGATGAGCTGGGTGTATTTGATCTCCAGCTTGTCCATCTTCAGTTCCTGCTTCACGCCCTCGGCGATTTTCAGGCACAGATCGACCGTGTAGCCCTGCGGCGTCCCGTCCTTGCCAACGAAGGAGAAGGGCGGCGAGTTCGAATTGTGGCCAATGCCGATGGAGCCGGTCTCCTTGATCTTCTTGAGCGTCCCATAAAGATCATCGGCACCGGCCGGGCTGGCGGTGGCGACAGCAAGCAATGTGGCGAGAGCGGGCAGGGCGATGCGCATGATTTCCTCCTTCGCTTTCAGGAAAGCGGATTTTGTTGTCGTTGAGACTAGCTGATCTCCCGCACAAAGCGCTGCAGGATCGCGGCGAGCCGTTCATAATCCTTGAGTTCGTTGTAGGCGGCGGCGGACAGGCGCACCCAGATCGATCCTGCCAGCGGGTGAAAGGGTGCATCCGTGTGATGCTCGTCCATCAATTTAGCGCGCAACGCCTTCGCGCGCTCCAGGGTCGACGGCCCCGTCACCGGCAGCCGGATCAAACCCATGGCGGCCGACATCGAGGCCAGCGCGCCGATGTCCGTGCCAAGTGCGCTTGCGACGATCTGCGCGCCTTCGCGTGCCAGCGCGACGTTGCGGTTCCGCAGCGCGGCACCGCCAAGCGTCTCATGGAAGTCGATGGCCGCGTCGATGGCAAGATAGGCGCTGGGGTCGCGCGTTCCGGTCCAGTCGAATTCCGCCAGAAACCCCTGGCCGTAGCCGTGCGAGATGGTGACCGGGTGAAGATCGACCTGCCGCGCGCGATCGGCCCAGAGGAACGCGCACCCCTTGGGCGCGCTCAGCCATTTGTGGCAATTCCCGGCATACCAATCGGCGCCGAGTGCGGGAAGATTGAAGCTTAAATGGCCCGGCCCATGAGCGCCGTCGACCAGAACTGGGATTCCGGCGGCATGGCAGCGCGCCGCGATGCGTTCAACCGGCAGAACAAGAGCGCTGGGCGAGGTGATGTGATCGACGATGACAAGCCGCGTCCGCGGTGTGAGTGCCGCCTCAAGCGCCGCGACGATGCTGTCATTGTCCGGGCGCGGGAAGGGAAGCTTGGCTTCGACGACGCTCGCACCCGCCCGCCCGGCCTCGTGCCGCGCCGCATTGCGCACGGCCGCATAGCCGTGGTCGAACACGACAATCTGATCGCCCGGCTGGAACCGCAGCGAGCGAAGAACGGCATTGCAGCCCACCGTCGCATTGTCGACGAACGCGAGATCCTCGCCGTCGGCGCCGAGGAATACGGCGAGGCGGCCCGCCGCGCGCCGCAGAGCCTGCGGCAGGGTCCGGCGCATGAACCGGCTCGGCTGCGCCTCCAATTGGCGCCGCCAATCGTCCTGCGCCGCCAGAACGCTGCGCGGCGTTGCGCCGAACGAGCCGTGATTGACGGTCAGGAAATCCGGTTCGAGTTGCCAGAGGTCACGGAGACTGGCGCCGTACCGGCTCGGGGACGTATCGATGTCGTTCATTGGCGTCGCTGGCGCGCAAGCAGGCTGACGATTATTGTATAAAGTATCCTAGCATGGGGTCGCGCGATGGGTCATATAAAACTTGCCCGTTTCGCTCACCGTAACAGCGACGCAACAACGGTGGCCGCGGGGGTCACTTCGGGGTTCTCGACACAATGACGGATGCACGCTTGAAGATTTTCATCACCACGCCGTTGGAGGCGAAGCATGTCGCGCGCATCCGCGCGGTGGCGCCCGATCGCGTCGAGGTGATCGCGGAGCCCGATCTCTGGCCACCGCAGCGCTACGTCGCCGATCACAAGGGCATCGACGGCTTTGCACGGAACTCGGAGCAGGAAGCGCGCTGGCGCAAACACCTTGCGCAAGCGGACGTGCTGTTCGATTTGCCGCCCGACGGAAAGGCCGCCATCTCCTTGGCGCCGAAAGTGAAATGGGTGCAGACGACCAGTTCCGGCGTCGGCCAGATGATCAAGAATTACGGGCTCCAGCACAGCGAAATCCTGGTCACGACCGCGCGCGGCGTGCATGCCGGGCCGCTGGCGGAGTTCGTCTTCACTGCTTTGCTGCATCACGTCAAAGGCCTCGCGCGCTTGCGCGAGGAACAGCGCCTGCACAGATGGGAGCGGTATTGCGGCGACGAGCTCGACGGCAAGACACTGGCGGTGATCGGCGCCGGGCAGGTGGGGTCGCGCGTCGCGGCGATCGGCCGCGCCTTTGGCATGCGCGTGAGCGCGGGGGTGCGCCACGCCTCGGCGGAGCGTGCGGCCGCCATGGGCGTGGACGCGGTATTTGCGCCCGACCGGCTGCACGCGATGCTGGCCGAGGCGGACGCCGTCGTGCTGATCGCGCCGCACACGCCGGAGACGGAGAAGATGATCGACGCCAAGGCCTTCGCGGCCATGAAAACCGGCGTTGCTTTCATCAATATTGGCCGCGGTCAGACGGTTGAAGAGCCTGCACTGATCGCAGCACTGCGCTCCGGCAAGGTCGCGTTCGCCGGCCTCGATGTCTGCGCCGTTGAGCCGCTGCCGGCCGCCAGCCCCCTTTGGGATATGCCCAACGTACTCATCAGTCCGCATTCGGCCAGCACCGTCGGCGGCGAGGACGAGCGCATCGTCGATATCTTCTGCCACAACCTCGCGCACTACCTCGACGGGCGCCGCGATGCGATGCGCAATGTGTTGGACAAGCTCCGCATGTATTGATGGCGCGGTTGCTTGTCATGCGCGCGTCAATTGGAGGAGAATGATTGAAGCGGCAAGGGCTCCGGCGCGATCGTCCGGGCCGGCTGGTTCTGAGGGGGAGATTGGGTCATGGATCTGCGTCGCATCGTGTCGGGAAGTCTGTCAGCCCTGTCCGCCGGTCTCCTGGTCGGCGGCGTGGCTTTGGCCCAGGATTCCAAGCCGCAATACGGCGGGGAGCTGATTTATGCCCAGGCGGGCGAGCAGTTCTCGCTCTTCCCCGGGCGCAACCTCGACAGCGGCGCCCAGGATGTCTGGCTCTACGCCTGCGAGAATCTCGTCGAGATGAACGAGGACAACGCCGTCGTCCCGCATCTCGCGAAAAGCTGGACTGTTTCGCCTGACAAAAAAGTCTTCACGTTCCAGCTGCAAGAGGGCGTCAAGTTCCACGACGGCACGCCGTTCAACGCCGCTGCCGTCGCCTTCGTCTTCAACGAGGCCAAGGCCAAGACGTTCATATACGCGAACATCCTGGAGGGCTTCGAGGCCGCGAAGGCCGAAAGCGAGTACTCGGTCTCGTTCCAGTTCAAATCGCCGTTTGCGGCCCTGCTGCCCAATCTCGCCTACCGGCCGCTCTGCATCTTCAGCCCAGAGGCTTATAAGAAGAACGGCGAGCAATGGATGGCCACGCACATCGTCGGCACCGGCCCGTTCATCCAGAAGGAATTCACCAAGGGCGAATACATCCGCTTCGTGAAGAACCCGGACTATTGGCAGAAGGGCAAGCCCTATCTCGATTCGATCAAGATCATCAACGCGCCCGATCCCGCGGTGCGCGCCGCCCTGCTGGAAAAGGGCGAGATCGACCGCACGGTCAATCTCGGTGATTTCGACATTCCGCGCCTCGAGGCCAACAAGAATTTGCGCATCCGTGTGGTGCCCAGCACGCGGCAATACTACGTGGTGCTCAATCACCTGGTGCCGCCGCTGGCCCATGTGAACGTGCGCAAGGCCTTCAACTACGCGATGGACAAGACCGGCATCGTCAAAAGCGTGTTCGCTGACCGCGGCGCGATCCTGTCTAAGGCGCCGACCGTCTCCGAGGGCGTTTACGGCTTCACGGATATGCGCAAGCCCGGCGAAGACACGATCTTCCCGTATAATGTCGCGCGCGCGAAGGAGCTGCTGAAGAACGCCGGCTACGAGGATCGCAACAAGGACGGCTTCGTCGAGGACGTGAAGGGCACCAAGCTTTCGCTCAACCTGTTCACCCGCCGCGGCGGTACCAAGGGCGATTTCCAGGTGGCGCAGCTGATCCAGAACTTCCTTAAGGACATCGGCGTCGAGGTCAGGATCGTCGTGCTTGAAAGTGCGGCCTTCGGCGATGCCATCAAGCTGGGCCCAGCCGAGGTGAAATACGAGATGGCGCTGCTGTCCTGGGGCATCCCGACCGCCGACCCGGACGAGCCGATGATGCTGTTCACGCTGACGCAGGCGTGGAAGCCCGTCGGCGCCAACCGCATGTTCTATTCGAGCGAAGAGGTCGACCGCTTGTCGATGCTGGCCCACAGCGAAACCGACGAGGCCAAGCGCAAGGAATATGTCCGGCTGTGGATGGCCGAGCTCCTGCGCGACGCGCCGATCATCTTCCTGCCCACGCTCGCGTTGAACCTCGGCAGCCGCTCCTATCTCCACGGCGATCGCATCCTGTCGGTCGACAATTACCCGGCCCCCTTTGCTTGGCTGGATAAAGAGGAGATGAAGAAGCAGGGCATCCGGCGCTGATTGTCTCAAAGGGCAATGACATCGGTTTGGCCCGGGCATAGGCAGGGCGGGACCGGCCGGCGCGGGGCATCATGTTGCGGTTGATCGTCGGACGTCTCCTGTTCATGGTGCCGGCGGCGGTGCTGATCGTCACGGCGCTGTTCGCGCTGTTCCATCTCATCCCCGGTGATCCGGCGGTCATGATCGCCGGCGACAACGCGCCGCGCGCGGTGGTCGAAAGCATCCGCCAGGCCTACGGTTTCGATCAGCCGCTGCATGTTCAGTACTGGCGCTACATCACCAAGATGGCGCAGGGCGATCTTGGCGTGTCCAACTACACGCGCGATCCGGTGATCAACTCGGTCCTGCCGCGCATTGCCAACACCGCCCAGCTCGCTGTGCTGTCGATGCTGTTCGCCATGGTCCTGAGCCTGGTGCTGGGCTGCATCTCGGCCATGTACTGGAACAAGCCGCTGGACAAGGTCGTGACGGTCGCCTCGCTGCTCGGCATCTGCACACCGGTCTTCGTCACCGGCTTGTTGGGCATCTATTTCTTCTCGATCTATCTCGGCTGGCTGCCAATCAGCGGCATGTCGAGCTGGCGCCATTTCATCCTGCCCGTGATCACGCTGGGCTCGCTGCAGGCGGCGATGCTCACGCGCATGGTTCGCTCCTGCATGGTCGACGCACTGGGCAAGGACTACATCACCACCGCGCGCGCCAAGGGCGCGCCGGAATTCCTGGTGGTGTTCAAGCACGCCCTGCGCAATGCGCTCTTGCCGATCGTCACCTTGTTCGGGCTGGGCCTCGGTCACACGCTGGGCGGCTCGGTGGTGACCGAGACCATCTTCAACTGGCCCGGCCTCGGCCGCCTGATGGTGAACTCGATCCTGACACGCGACCTGCCGGTGACCCAGGGCGCGCTGTTCTTCTTCGCTATGATCTTCATCCTGGTCAATCTCGTCGTCGACGTCGTCTATGCCTGGATCGACCCGCGGATCCGCTATGACTGAGTGCCGGTCCTGACCATGGATTTCCTGCGCCGATATGCGCGCGACAGAGTGGGGCTGGCCTTCGGCCTGCTGCTTCTCTTTCTCTATGTCGTCGCCTTGACCGCGCAATGGATCACGCCCGCCGATCCGATGGCGGTCGATCTGCGCGAGGTATTCAGCCCGCCCTCGTGGAAGCACTGGTTTGGCACCGATCAGTTCGGCCGCGACGTCCTCTCGCGCGTCATCCTCGCGACCCAGGTGACGGTCAAGGTCACGAGTGCGGCGTGCCTGTTCGCGGTCCTGGTCGGCGTGCCGATCGGCATGTTCGTGGGCTATCACGGCGGCTGGATCGAATCCGTCGCCATGCGCGTCACCGACATGTTGCTGATCTTCCCGATCATCATGCTGGCGATCGTCGTGGTGGTCGTGTCCGGCCCCACCGAGACCGGCGTGATCGTGGCGCTCGGCCTGGCGCAGACCCCGCAATTCATCCGCATCACCCGCGGCGTGACACTGTCGATCCGCGAGGAACTCTATGTCGAGGCGGCGAAGGCCGCCGGTGCGGGCTGGCCGCATATTCTCGCCCATCACGTCTGGCCGAACATCTCGACCCCGATCATCGTGCAGGCGACGCTGACCCTGCCGGTGTTCGTGCTGAACGCCTCGGCATTGAGCTATCTTGGGCTTGGCGTGCAGCCGCCCACGCCCGAATGGGGCCAGATGCTGAACGAGGCCAAGGACCATCTCATCACCTCGCCCTATCTGATCGTCGGCCCGGCGGCGGCGCTGGTGATCTTCGTGCTCTCCGCCAACCTGGTTGGCGACGCCGTACAGGAAACGCTCAACCCCAAGCTCAAGAAGCGCAAGTGACATGAGCAACCCGACGCCGCTGATCGAGGTCAAAGGCCTCCAGGTGCAGTTCCACACCGAGGACGGCGTGTCGCGCGCCGTCGACGGTGTGGATTTCACCATCGCACCGGAGCGCACGTTGGGCGTGGTCGGCGAAAGCGGCTGCGGCAAGTCGGTCACGGCCCGCGCCATGATGGGCCTGATCGAGACCCCGGGCCGCATCGCGCAGGGCGAAATCCTTCTGCACCAGCGCGACAAGGTCGTCGACATCTGTCGGCTCGACCCGCGCGGGGCCGCGATCCGCGCCATTCGCGGCCGCGAGATTGCGATGATCTTCCAGGAGCCGATGACCTCGCTCAACCCGGTCTTCACCATCGGCGATCAGATCGTCGAGGCGATCCAGCTCCATGACAATATGAGCGCCAAGCAGGCGCAGGAGCGCGCGATCGGCCTTCTGGCCGCCGTCGGCATCCCGATGCCACGCCAGCGCTTCGATGAATTTCCCCATCAGCTTTCGGGCGGCATGCGCCAGCGCGCCATGATCGCCATGGCGCTCTCCTGCAACCCGCGCCTGCTGATCGCCGATGAGCCGACGACGGCGCTCGACGTCACCATCCAGGCGCAGGTCATGGATCTGATGAACGCGCTGCGCCGCGACTTCAACACCGCGATCATGTTCATCACGCACGATCTTGGCGTCATCGCCGGCATGGCCGACGACGTGGTCGTGATGTACCTGGGCAAGATCGTGGAAACCGCCCCGGTGCGCGAGATCTTTCACAATCCCAAGCACCCCTATACGCAAGGTCTGATGACCTCGATTCCGTCGCTCGCAAATTGGGGTGCAAAGCGGCTCACAGCCATCGAGGGCGTCGTGCCCTCGTCCATCGCGAAGCGCCAAGGCTGCGGCTTCGCGCCGCGCTGTCCGCATGCGATGCCCGTCTGTCGCGCCCGCAGCCCGGAGCTTGCCGCGGTAGGGCCGGGTCACGCCGCGGCGTGTTTTCTGCATCAGGATATTCGATGAAGTCCGCGGAAACCCTGCTCGAGATCCGCGACCTGAAAAAATATTTTCCGGTGCGCCAGGGCGTGCTTCAACGCACGGTCGCCCAGGTCAAGGCGGTGGACGGCGTCAGCCTCACCATCCAAACCGGCGAGACCCTCGGCCTCGTGGGCGAGAGCGGCTGCGGCAAGACCACCACCGGCCGCGCCATCCTGCGGCTGATCGAACCGACCGCCGGCGAGATCCTGTTCCGCGGCCGCAGTCGCAAAGACGAGACCGGCCGGGCCATGACGGACATCGCCACCGCAACGCCCGCGCAGATGAAGGTGCTGCGGCGCGACATGCAGATCATCTTCCAGGATCCCTATTCCGCGCTCAACCCACGTAAGACGGTGGGGGAGATCGTCGCCGAGCCGTTGCAGATCCAGGGCATCATGACGCGCGCCGAGCGCGAGGCGCGCGCCCGCGAGTTGCTCGCGGCGGTGGGTCTCTCGTCTGATCATTTCGCGCGCTATCCGCATGAATTTTCCGGCGGCCAGCGCCAGCGCATCGGTATTGCGCGCGCCCTCGCACTTCGGCCCCAGCTCGTTGTCGCCGATGAGCCGGTCTCGGCCCTCGATGTCTCGATCCAGGCGCAGGTGATCAACCTGCTGCAGGATCTGCAGGAACAGTTCGGTCTCACCTATCTGTTCATCGCCCACGATTTGTCGGTGGTGAAGCACATTTCCAATCGCGTCGCGGTGATGTATCTGGGCCGAATCGTCGAGCTCGCCGCCACGCAAGAGCTCTTCGGCAATCCCAAGCACCCGTATACCGAAGCGCTGATGTCGGCCGTGCCGGTCGCCGATCCCGATTTCAAGGTCGAGCGCATCCTGCTGCCGGGCGACGTGCCGAGCCCCGTCAACCCGCCCAAGGGCTGTCCCTTTCATCCGCGCTGCCGCTACGCGCAGGATGTCTGTAAGGTCGAGACGCCCATAGCGCGTCCGGCCGGGCCCGATCACATCGTCGCCTGCCATCGCGCGGACGAGCTGCAATTGCGCGGCATCCGGGCGGTCTGATTTTGCGTCGTTGAGGGCGGGCACAGCGTGACAACGAACGATCGCATCATTGTCGTAGGCGGCGGGCCCGTCGGATTGATGGCGGCCCTCGCCCTCGTGCGCCAGGGCATTCCCGTTCTCGTCATCGAGGCGGAGCCCGGCCTAACTCATGATCTACGCGCCGGCTCGTTTCACCCGCCGACCCTGGAGATGATGGCCCCGTACGGCATCACGCAGCGCATGCACGAGACCGGCATCGTCGTGCCGCGCTGGCAGGTCCGCGATCGCCGCGAAGGCACGGTGATCGAGTTCGATCTGGGACTGCTCAAGGACGAAACGCCCTATCCCTATCGCCTCCATCTCGAACAGCATCGGCTGACCCCGATCATTCTCGATCTTCTGCGTCGTGAAAGCCGGGCCGAGATTCGCTTCGGTTGCCGGTTTGTCGATCTTCAGCAAGATGACACGCACGTCGACGCCACGGTCGAGAACGCCGGCGGCGCGCGCGAAACCTTGACCTGCCGCTATCTCATCGGCGCCGACGGCGGCCGCAGCGCCGTGCGTAAGAGCATCGACATGGCGTTCGAAGGCTTCACCTGGCCGGAACGCTTCCTGGTGGTGAGCACCACCTATGACCTTGCCGCGCACGGGTTCGCCAGCAACGCGTATGTCGCCGACCCCGACGAATGGGTGGCGCTGTTCAAGATGCCGGGCGATGGCCCGCCGGGCTTGTGGCGCCTGGCCTTCCCAACCAACCCCGACGAGCCCGATAAGTCGCTGCTGGCGGAAGACGCAATCGAAGACCGGTTGCAGCGGTTTCTGCCGCGGCCCGAGCGCTATCCCGTCAAGTACAAGAGCTTCTACCGCGTCCATCAGCGCGTCGCGGCGGATTTCCGCCGCAACCGCGTGCTGCTGGCGGGTGATGCCGCGCATGTCAACAATCCGTTGGGTGCCTTCGGCCTCAACAGCGGCATCCATGATGCCGTCAACTTGACTGAAAAGCTTGGCCGCGTCTGGCGCCGCGAGGCCGATGACACCGTGCTCGACCACTATGTCCGCCAGCGTCGCACGGTGACGGTCGAGCAGGTACAGGCGATGTCGATCCGCAACAAGCGCCTGCTGGAGGAGCGCGACCCCGAGATCCGCCGCCAGCACCTCGACGAGATGCGCCGCACCGCGAAGTCGCCGGACCTGGCGCGCAAATTCCTGCTGGGCTCGTCGATGATTGCCGGCGTGCGCCGCGCCAGCGCCATCGCCTAGGGTCGACGCGCCGCCGCTTCCGGTGCTACCAATACGCCGATGTCTGACGATCCCTTGACGCAGCTTTACGGCCGGCCGGGCTTCATGCTGCGGCGCGCGCATCAGATCGCCGTCTCCGTGTTCCTGGAGCAGACCAGCGATCTCAGGATCACCACCAGCCAATACGGCATCCTGTTCCTGCTGCGCCACCAGCCCGGAATCGATCAGATTACGGTCGCCAAATTGCTGGGCTTGGACCGCTCGACCACGGCGATGGTCGTCAAAAAGCTGGAGACCGACGGACTGGTCGGCCGCAGCGTCGGCGCGGGCGATCGCCGCCGCCGCGCCTTGGAGCTGACAACCGCCGGCGCCGCGATGCTGAAGCGCCTGAAAGCCCCGGCGTCCAGGGCGCGTGAGCGCCTGTTGTCGGTTCTCGCCCCGTCGGAACGCGCAACATTCCTGCGGCTCCTCGATAAGTTCACGCAGGCCTTCAACGAATCGGCGCGCGTGCCGCTGCTGATGCGCCGCCCTGGGCCGGAGCAGCCGCGCAAGCCGGCCCGAAAGAACAAGGCATCCGACCGGGTCTGATCGGGGCCTGCCCACCCAATTCGTCAGACGTCTGCTTTTCTGCTTGTCAGCGACCACCCGCCCGCGATTAACTTGTCTGGCAATCGCCCGCTTAGCCGCGGCGGAACAAGAATTCGGGAGAGAGACCACGTGGACGTCATCATCATCGGTGGCGGTATTGGCGGGCTGACCCTGGCCCTGACGCTGCACAAGGCCGGCATCGCCTGTCGCGTCTATGAAAGCGCGCCGGACATCAAGCCGATCGGCGTCGGCGTCAATCTGCTGCCGCACGCCACCCGCGAGCTGGCTTTACTCGGACTCGAAGCCGCGTTGGCGCGGTGCGCCGTCACGACCAGGGACGCCAATTTCTTCAACCGCTTCGGCCAGCTCATCTATAACGAAGCGCTCGGCCGCCACGCCGGTTATGACTGGCCGCAATTCTCAATCCATCGCGGCGATCTGCATCTGATTCTGCTCGAAGCGTTTCGCCAGCGCATCGGGGCGGACCGTCTTCATCTCGGCTGGCACTGCACGCGCGTCGACCAGGATGGCGCGCCGTGACCGCCCATTTCCGCGAGCACCTGCGCAACGCGGCACCATCGTGGTCGCCTGCGACGGCATCCATTCCGTGATCCGCAAGCAGCTTTATCCGGACGAGGGCGATCCGCTCTACTCCGGCGTCAACATGTGGCGCGGCCTGACGCGCTGGAAGCCGATCCTGTCGGGCGCCAGCATGACCCGCGTGGGCTGGCTCGCCACCGGCAAGATGGTGATCTACCCGATCCGCGACAATGTCGACGCCGAGGGCCACCAGCTCGTCAACTGGGTCGCCGAGATCGAGACGCCGACGTTATCGCCGCCGCGACTGGAACCGGCCGGGCAAGCTCGAGGATTTCATGCAGGCCTTCGCCGACTGGCAGTTCGATTGGCTGGATGTGCCGGCCTTTCTGCGCGCCTCGGATCTCGTGCTGGAATTCCCGATGGTCGATCAGGACCCGTTGCCGCGGTGGAGTTTCGGGCGCATCACCCTGCTCGGCGATGCTGCCCATCCGATGGTACCCGCGCGGGTCGAACGGCGCGCGGGCAGGCGATCCTCGATGCGCGCGCCCTGGCCGATTGCCTGGCGGCCGATAGCGACCCTGTACAGGCCCTTAAGGCTTATGAGACGCTGCGCCTGGAGACGACCGGCAATATCGTGCGCACCAACCGCAAGACGCCGCCGGACGCGATTTTGCGCGAGGTCTTTTTGCGCACGGGCGACAAGCCCTTCCGGAACATCGACGATGTCATTACCCCGGGCGAGCTGCGCGCCATGTCGGACGGATACAAGCGGGTCGCCGGTTACGACAAGGAAAAATTGAAACAGCACTGACGCGTCGCGCCAACAACAAGAAACAGATGGCGCGCGCTTTGATCAATCGAGGGAGGGATGCGACGATGAGAACCAGGATTTTGGTGGCGCTCGCCACCATGCTGTTCGCGGGTCCGGCGCTGGCACAGCCCTTGGGCATCGGCACCAGCCCGCAGGGCACGCTCACCTACACGCTTGGCGCCACCTTTGCCAAAGCGCTGGACGACGCCGCGAAGCTGCAGGCGCGTGTGCAACCCAGCAGCGGGACGGGCGTGATGGTGCCGCTAGTCAACAGCGGTGAGCTCGATATCGGCTTCGTCAACACCCTCGAGCTCACCGAGGCCTATGAAGGTACGGGCTCGTTCGACAAGCGGCCGCAGAAGCAGCTGCGCACCCTGGGCGTTCTCTTCCCGATCAAGGTCGGGTTCTTCGTGCGCAAGGATTCGCCGATCAAGTCGATCAAGGACATCAAGGGCCGTTCCATCGCCTACGGCTACACAAGTCAGGTCATCATCAAGACCGTCACCGACGGCATGCTCGCCAATGCCGGTCTGAAGGCCAGCGACATGAAAACCGTGCTCGTGCCCAATCTGATCCGCGGGGTCGACGAGTTCATCTCCGGCAAGGTCGATGTCGCGTTCTTCGCGCTGGGCCAGGCAAAGGTCTCTGAAGCCGATGCGGCCGTTGGCGGCATCCGTTTCCTCGAAATGACCGATGACGAGGCGTCGCGCGCCGCGATGAAATCCGTCGTGCCGACCGCCTATCTCGATACGGTCCAGCCGGCCCCCAACCTGCCGGGCGTCGGCGGCCCCCTCAAAACCATGCACTACGACTACGTCATGTTCGCCTATGAGAAACTGGCCAAGGACAAGGTCTTCAGCGCGGTCAAGGTGCTGAGCGAGCAGAAGGACGCCATGGCCGCGACCATGCCGCTGTTCAAGGAACTCGTGGTCGAACGCATCTATCGCGAGATCCCGGTGCCCTATCACGAGGGCGCGGTTGCCTATTTTGCCGAGAAGCGCATCGCCAAGACCAAGTAACGAGTGACAGACGAAGGGCCTGCATCCATGAGCCATGCGAGAGCGGAGCGCCCACAGTCCAACACGCCGCATTCCGCGGCGGATTTGTATCTGCGCACGCTCAAGGCGCAGGGCGTCGACTATTTCTTCGCCGATGCCGGCACCGACTTCCCGCCGATCGTCGAGGCCTTCGCGCGCGCCGGCGCGGAGGGCACGCCGGTTCCCCGGCCGATCCTGGTGCCGCACGAGAATGCCGCCGTGGCGATGGCGCACGGCGTCTACATGGTGTCGGGCCGGCCGCAAGTCGTGATGGTGCATGTCAATGTCGGCACCGGCAACACGCTCAACACACTGCTGAACGCCAGTCGCGATCAAGTCCCCCTGCTGCTGACGGCCGGACGCTCGCCGATCACCGAGGCTGGGATGCACGGTGCGCGCAACCGCTTCATCCATTGGGCGCAGGAGATGTTCGACCAGGCCGGCATGGTCCGCGAGGCGGTGAAATGGGACTATGAACTACGCGTGCCGGACCAGGCCGGCGATGTCGTGGCGCGCGCACTCGAGGTGGCGATGACCTCGCCGCGCGGGCCCGTCTATCTCACGCTGCCGCGCGAAATCCTGGCTGCACCAGCGTCGCGGCGATGCGCCGGCATTGCGTCCGCGCCCGGCGCCCGCCCATCCCAGCCCGGCGGCAATCGAACAATTGGCGGACTGGATCATGGCGGCCGAGCGCCCGTTGATCATCACCGCCGATGCTGGCCGCACACCGGAAGGGGCCGCGGCACTGGAACGGCTGGCCGAGCAATGCGTCTTGCCCGTGATCGCGTTCAATCCGCGTTATGTCTGCCTGTCGTCCACCAGCCCGATGTTCCAGGGCTATCAGCCGCGCCCGCTATTGAGCGAGGCCGATCTCGTCATCGTTCTCGAATGCGATGTGCCGTGGATCCCGTCGATCGAGGGACCGCCGCCCGGCTGCCGTGTCGCGCATATCGGCGAGGATCCGGGCTATTTGCGCTATCCGATGCGCAGCTTCCCCAGCGATCTTGCGATTGCATCGAGTGCCGCGACAGCCGCCGACGCATTACGCGTTGCGCTTGCCGCGCGCGGACAGGACCGCGATCCGAAAACCGCCGCGCGCTATCAACGTCTGACCGCACGCGCGCAGGCGCTGCACACCGGCTGGGATGCGGCGGGGGCGAAGGGCGCGGAGTCTGCCGCCATTTCTCCGGAGTTTCTCAGCCGCGCAATTCGTGCCGCCATCGGCGACGACGCGATCGTCGTCAACGAGTATCCGTTGCGCCTCGAACAATGCGGCTTCACGCGGCCCGGCAGCTATTTCGGCCTGAGCCCGGCCGGCGGGCTCGGTTGGGGCATGGGGGCCGCCCTCGGCGCGAAGCTGGCAGCCCCCGACCGCCTGGTCGTCGCGACCTTGGGCGACGGCGCTTATGTGTTCGCCAATCCGACGGCATGCCACTGGGTCGCGGCGGCGCATGATCTGCCGATCCTGACGATCGTCTTCAACAACCAGCTCTACGGCGCCGTGCGCAATTCGACCTTATCGATGTACGCAAGCGGCGCCGCGTCGCGCGATGGCGGGCGCATCCTCGCCGATCTGCGCCCAAGCCCGGATTTCGAGCGCCTGGTCGAAGCCAGCGGCGGTTATGGCGCACGCGTGGATTCGCCGGCGGATCTGCCGGCGGCGCTCGCCCGTGCCGTCAAGATCGTGACCCAGGAAAAACGCCAGGCGCTGCTCAATGTCATCTGCAATTACTGAGGCCGGTATAGCGCCGCCCGCCTGGACGACGCCCGTCAACACGGCGTTGCAGGCCCTGCTGGTGGCGCTCGTCGTCTGCTGGGTGCTCGATGTGCAAGGTGCCTTCAACATCGCCTTATACACGGAGCAGTTCCTGTGCGCGGTGCTGGGCCTCGCTTTGGGGCTCACCTTTCTCACCTATCCCGCTACACCGTCGCACCGCGGGTCGGTGCCCTGGTATGACCTCCTCGCAGCCATCGCCGGCGCGGCCGCCTGTTTCTACATCGCCATAGACTATCCCGACCTCGTCAACCGGCTGGTGGCGCGGCCGATTGACGGCATCATCATCGCGACGACCATCGTCGTGCTGGTCCTTGAAGCCACGCGGCGCACCAGCGGCCTCGCCATGGTTCTCATCGTGCTGGCACTCTGCGCCTACGCGATGCTCGGCTATATGCTGCCGGAACGCTATGCCAGCCGACCCGTCGATCTCAGCCGTCTGATGATCTATATCGGCATCGACACGAATGCCTTGCTGGGCGACGCGCTGCAGATCGCCGTCATCGTTGTCTTCCCGTTCATCATCATGGGCCAGGTGCTGAATCGCTGCGGCGGTTCGGAATATTTCGCCGACCTGTCCATGGCGCTGATGGGCCGCTATCGCGGCGGCTCGGCCAAGATCGCCGTCGTCGGTTCGGCCTTTTTCGGCATGGTCTCCGGCAGTGCGGTCGCCAATGTCGCCAGCGTGGGCACCATCACCATCCCGCTGATGAAGCGCGCCGGTTTCCCGCCGCATATCGCCGCTTCGATCGAGGCGGTCGGCTCGACCGGCGGGCAGCTGATGCCGCCGGTGATGGGGGCAGCGGCCTTCCTGATGGCGGAGTATCTGCAGGTTCCCTACAGCGACGTCATGGTTGCCGCGATCATCCCGGCGTTTCTCTACTACGCAGCACTCTTCTTCCAGGTCGATCTCGAAGCCGCGCAACGCGGCATCAGCGGAACGCCGCGCGATCAGATTCCCGAATTGTGGGGCGTGCTCAAGGCCGGCTGGTTCTTCCCGTTGCCGTTCCTGGTCCTGATCCTCGGCCTGCTCGTTTGGCATCTCGACGCGCAGTATTGCGCCGTCATCGCGACGGCAATGCTCTTCGTCTATGCGCTGACCATCGGCTATCGCGGCCGGCGCCTCAGCCTGCGCGAAGCGGTGGGCGCCGTCGTCTCATCGGGCGGCGCCACGCTCGAGGTCATCGTCATCACCGCCGTCTCCGGACTGCTGATCGGCGTCTTGAACCTCACCGGTGTCGCGTTCTCGCTGACGCTGCAACTGCTGAACCTCAGCGGCGGCAGCATGATCGTGCTGTTGGTATTGACGGCCTTCGTGGCGCTGATCCTTGGCCTCGGCCTGCCCACCGTCGGCGTCTACGTCATCCTGGCGACGCTCGCGGCACCGGCACTCGTCCAAGCGGGGCTGCAACCGATCCAGGCTCATATGTACGTGTTGTTCCACGGCGTGTTGTCGATGGTGACGCCGCCGGTGGCGCTGGCGGCCTTCGCCGCCGCCAACATCGCGCAGGCCGATCAATGGAAAACCGGCTGGACCGCCATGCGCATTGGCTGGTGCGCCTATTTCATCCCGTTCCTGTTCGCCTTCTCGCCCCAGCTTCTGATGCAAGGGAGCATCATCGACATCGTTGCCATCACCCTGACCGCCACGTTCGGTATTTTCATGGTAACCGCGGCGATCGTCGGCACGCTGCGCGGCCCGCTCAAAACTCCCTTACGCGCCCTGTGCGCGTTGGCCGGCCTGGCCCTCATCCTCCCGGCATCGGCGTTTGCGGGCGCCATCGTCGTCAATCTCGTCGGCGGCCTGATCGCATGCGCCGTGATCGCGCAGGAAACGTTGCGCGCGTCCCGCCTGGCGAAGAGCGACGCGGGCTGACGGCGCGCTCGTTTTACGAAGACCGCAAAATCTCGAGGTTCAATGGCAGGACAGCGCCGTACCAGACCGCGTGGTCGGCATGGTCGGCATAGGCGTCGCCGGTTTCGGGGTGCAACAGGATCGTCAGGCCGTCGCGGTTCAGCATCAGCCACGGCACGAACGACGCCAGCATGCTGTGCGGAAAGGCGATCTGATACATCGCCCGCGGGTGCGGCCCCACCGGCTTGTCATGCCAGCGTCCGAGGATCGCATCGGGAAATTCCACCGCCACACGCTCACGCAAATGGCCGGCGCGCTCTCGGGTCGACGCCGGATCATAATAAATGTGCGCGTGGTAGTGCTCGATCAGCTGCGCAGCATCCGGTGTCGCGGCTTTCGCCATCGCTCAAGAGCCCTTGACCACGCTGACGGAGACGGCCGCGCGCGCCTTGATATCGGCCCAGCGCCCGGCCTCGACCAAATCCTTGGGCGCCAGCCACGCCCCGCCCGCGGCCATGCAATTGGGCAGGCTCAGATAGTCGCGCACGTTCTTGTCGGAGATGCCCCCGGTCGGGCAGAAGCGCAGATCGGGATAGAGCGGAAGAACGTGCTTGAGCCAGTTGACGCCGCCCATCAAATCGGCCGGAAAGAATTTGAGCTCGTTGAAGCCAAGTTCGCGGGCCCGCAAGGCCTCCGACGGCGTCGCGACACCGGGAAGGTAAGGCAGTCCGGCGGCGTGCCCCGCCTCGGCCAAGGCCGGCGTCAGCGCGGGGCTCACGGCAAAAAGCGCGCCCGCGTCGATGACCTGCTTGAATTGCGCCGGTGTTGTGACCGTGCCGGCGCCAACGATCGCCTCGCTCGAGACACGGCGCATCGTCTTGATGACCTTAAGGGCGCTGGCGCTGCGCAGCGTGACCTCGATCGTGCGGATACCGCCTTCCAGAAGTGCGTGGAGCAACGGCTCGGCGTGATCGGCATTCTCCACGTGCAGCACGGGGATAAGCGGCGGGCCTTGCGAGATCAGCGTCGAAACAGATTTGGCATGAGGCGGCAACGGGGTCTCCTGTCGAAGCGCGGATGGCGCGGACGCGATCTGGCACCGTGCCGATGGCGCCGTCAATCCGGAAAATGACAGGCGACTTGCTGGCCCTTGCCCTGCAGCACGGGCTCCTCATGCGCGCAGAGATCCGTGGCCTTGGGGCAGCGCGTGCGGAAGCGGCAGCCGCTGGGCAAATTGCCGGGGTTGGGCGGCTCGCCGGTCAGCCAGAAATTCTGCGTGACGCGTGCGCCGCCGATCTTGGGGATCGCCGCCAGCAGCGAGCGCGTGTAGGGGTGGCGCGGATGGTCGAAAATCTCGGCCGTCGGACCGAGCTCGACGATGCGACCCAGATACATGACGGCGACGCGCGTGCACATCATGCGCACCACCGCCAGGTCGTGGCTCACGAAAATGTAGGTGAGCTTGAACTCTTCGCGCAGCTTGCGGAACAGCGCCAGCACCGTCGCCTGCACCGAAACGTCGAGGCCCGAGGTCGGCTCGTCGAGGATCACGACCTTGGGGTGAAGCGTGAGGATGCGCGCGAGGCCGACGCGGCGCTGCTGCCCGCCGGAGATTTCGTGCGGATAGAGATCCAGATGCGTGGCCGGCAATCCGACCGCCTTGAGGATGTCGCGCACATGCGCCTCGCGCGCCGACGCCGACAGCGACGTGTGGATGACCAGCGGTTCGTGCAGCGAACGGCTGATCTTCCAGCGCGGATCGAGCGAGGCACCCGGATCCTGATAGGCATATTGCAGGTGCTGGCGCACCGCGCGCCGCGCCGCCGGGGGCAGGGCCGTTATCTGCTTGCCCTCGAACCAGATCTCGCCGCCATCGGGCTTGTGGATGCCCATGATTGTCTTGCCGAGCGTCGACTTGCCGCAGCCGGACTCGCCGACCAGCCCGAAGATCTCGCCCGGCATCAGGTCGAACGACACGTCGTCGAGCGCCTTGATCGCGCCCACACGCCGGTTGAACGGCCCATAGACCGGAAAATGGCGCTTAAGATTGTGAACGGCGAGGATCGGGACACTCATGACGCGGCCACGCACGGGTGATGGCAGCGCACCCAATGGCCGCCGGCGATCGTCGATGCGGCCGGTCGCGTGGTTCGACAGATGTCAGTCGCATTGTCGCAGCGTGGATGAAAGCGGCAGCCGCCCGGCGGCGACACCAGGCTCGGCACCTCTCCGGCAATGCCGATGGCGGTTCCTTCCGCGCGCGGCAGGCTGGCCAAGAGCTTGACGGTGTAGGGATGTGCGGGCGACGCGAAGAAGCGGTCGACCGTCGCCGATTCCATCTCCTGCCCGGCATACATCACGTTGACCGCGTCGCAGATCTCGTAGGCGGAGCCGAGATCGTGCGTTGTCAGCAGAACCGCAACGCCGCGCTCGGTGGCCAGCCGGCGGATGAGCCCCAGGATCTGCGCCTGGATGGTGACGTCGAGCGCCGTTGTGGGCTCGTCGGCGATCACGAGATCGGGCTCGGGCAGCAGCGCCATGGCGATCATCAGGCGCTGGCGTTGGCCGCCGGACAGCTCGTGCGGATATTTGTCCAGAATGCGCGCCGGCTGCGGCAGCTGCACGGCATCGAGCAGATCGAGCACGGCGGCGCGGTCGTCGCGCTGGCGCGCGCGCGGATAATGGCGCAGCAGTGGGTGCAGCCCGCCGCCCCATTCCTGCGCGCTCTGGCGCGGCGATTTCCATTTCATGATGTCCATGATCTGCGCGCCGATCGTGAACACGGGGTTGAAGCTGCTGAACGGATCCTGCGGGATGAAGGTGATGGCGCGCCCGCGGATTTCGCGCGCGATCATGTCGGGCGAGGCCTGCAGCAGGTCGCGGTCGCGGAACAGAATGCGCCCACCGGCGATGCGCGTTGCGTGCGGCGGCAGCACGCCGAGAATGGCGCGCGCCAGCGTGGTCTTGCCGCACCCGCTCTCGCCGACCAGGCCGAGCACCTGCCCCGGCTGTATCGCGAGATTGACGCCATCCAGCACCGGCGCCACGCCGGACTCGATGGCAAACCCCAGCGACAGGTTCTCGACCGACAGCAGCGCCGTCATCGCGCCCGCCGGATGCGCGGGTCGAGGATGTCGCGCAATCCATCGCCCAGCAGATTGAACCCCATGACGACCAGGAAGATGGCGATTCCGGGTGCGGTGGCATACCACCACGCCTCCGGCAGGAACTCGCGCGACTCCGCGATCATGCGGCCCCACTCGGGCGTGGGCGGCGGCGCGCCGAGGCCCAGGAACCCCAGCACCGCCGCGGTCAGGATCGTGGCGCCCATGCCGATCGAGGTGCGCACGATGATCGCCGAGGCGATGTTGGGCAGGATGTGCAAGACCATCACCCGCCATGAGGAAGCACCCAGCGCGATCGCGGATTCGATGAAGACTTCATTCTTCAATGAGCGCGTCTCCGCATAGACCAGCCGGGCCCAGAATGGCCAGTAGGTCAGGCTCAGCGCCAGGATCACGTTCTCGATGGAGGGCCCGAGCGTCTGCGCGATGGCGATGGCCAGCACGATCTGCGGCACGGCCAGAAAGATGTCGGAGACGCGCATCAGCATCTGGCTGGGCCAGGCGCTGTAATAGCCGGCGATCAGCCCCACCGGCACGCCGATCGCCACCGCCGTGCCGACCGCGATCAGCGCGATCATCAGGGTGATGCGCGCCCCGAACAGCAGGCGGCTGAAGATATCGCTGCCCATCCGGTCGGTGCCCAGCCAGTTGACGCCGTCGGGCGGCTGCAGGCGATTGGCGGTGTGGAATTCGTAGACGTCTTCGGGAAACGTCGACAACACCGGTGCGAGAATCGCGGCAAGAATGAGCAGCACGATCAAAGACAGGCCGAGCAGGGCGGCGCGATCCTGCCGCACCTTGCGGATGACGGCATACCAGCGCGCCATCGTGCTCATCGCACACCGCGCGGGTCGATCAGCGTGTGCAGGATGTCGACGATCAGGTTGACGGCGACGAACATGCCGCCGGTCCAGATCGTGAATCCCATGATCGCTTTGTGATCCGATTGCAGGATCGACAGCACGGCATAGGTGCCCAGCCCCGGCCAGTCGAACACGGCTTCCACCACCACGGCGCCCGAGAGCAGCACACCGAACACCAGGCCGATCTGCGTGACCGTGGAGATGAGCGCGTTGCGCAGCACGTATTTCCACACGATCAGCCGCTGCGGCAGGCCCATCGCGCGCTCATAGAGGACGAAATTGCTGTTGATCACCTCCAGCACGCCGGCGCGCGTGAAGCGCACGATCGTCGCGGCGGCGGGCAGGGCGAGCGTGAGGGTCGGCAGGGCCATGTGCGAAAGCACGCTGCCAAGCGACTCCATGTCCCATGCCAGCAGCGAGTCGATGATCATCAGGCCGGTGATATGGTCCGGCCCGAACCCATCCACCCGCCCGTTGAGCGGCGCCACGGCCAGCTTCATCGAGAATAGATATTGCAGCTCCATCGCCAGCCAGAAGCTGGCGATGGCGAGGCCCGACACGGTGACGATGCGGAGCACATGGTCGAGCGTGGTGTTGCGCTTGAGCGCCGAAAGCACGCCCAGCGGAATGCCGACCGCCACGGCGACCAGCACCGCGGCCAAGGTCAGCTCAAGCGTCGCCGGCAGGCGCGAGAAGAGATCCTCGACGATCGGGCGCTGGCTGTAGAGGCTTTTGCCCATATTGCCGCGCAGCAGATCGAGGAAGTAGTTGAGAAGCTGGATATGCAGCGGCTTGTCATAGCCGAATTTCACGCGCAGCGCCTCGATCTGCTCGATCGTGGCATTCTCGCCGGCCAGCACGCGCACCGGGTCGGTCGGAATGACGTGGGAGATGGCAAAGACGATCACCACCAGGCCGACGAGCGTCGGCACGAACCACAGCAGACGCGAGATGATGATTTCAAGACGACGCATGTTGTACTAACCCCCTCGACCCCGTGCCGTCCCCCTCGGCCGGCACGGGGCCTCCGGGCCCGGACCTATTTGAAATAGGCCCAGCGCATGTCTTGCCCGTTGCCGATCGGGCTGAACCGGATCCCCTCCACCTTCGTGGAATAGGGTCCGTACCATTTCGTGTTGTAGACGAAGATGCCGGCGGCATCCTCCAGCACGATCTTGGCCGCTTCCTCGGTAAGCTTCTGGCGCTCCGCCTGGTCCGTGGAGACAAGTGCGCGCTCGATGCGCTTATCGACCTCGGGGTTCTTGTAATAGGAGATGTTGCGCGTCCCCGTGTAGCGCGACCCGAACAGCTCGCCCACCCAGTTGTTGGGGTCGGCGTAGTAGGTGCTCTTCCAGTACGGCACCATGTCGTACATCTGGTCGCGGTTCTGCATGCGGCTGTTGACCGTCGGCCACGGCGCCGTCTCGATCTTCACCTCGATGCCGATCTTGCGCAGCGTGTTCTGCAGCAGCGAGGCGGCCTGCTCGGTCTCGCTGAACCCGGCCAGCGTGCCGATGGTGATCGGGCGCAGCGGCTCCTTGACCAGCGCCAGCTCAGCCTTCGCCTTCTCCAGGTCGAACGTGTATCCCTTCACGTCCTTGGGCGCTCCCCACATGTTGTTGGGGACGATGGTGGGGTTGCGAACGACCGAGCCTTTCATCACGTCGTTGATGAAGCCGTCATAGTCGAAGGCGTAGCTCAGCGCCTTGCGGAAATGGATGTCGTTGAACGGCGGCCGGCCGTTATGCATGGCCAGCGTGAAGACGCGCATCGATTCCGCCTCGAGGATCTGCACATTGGGCGACTGGCGCAGGCGCTGCACCTGGTCGGGCGCCATGTAGCCGTCGGTGCCGTGATAATCGCCCTTCATCAGGCCGAGCACGCGCGTGTTCGTCTCCAGAACCGTGCGGAACTCGATCTCGTCGAACGCCTTCTTGCCCCAGCCGGCGAAATGCTCCTTGAAGCGCTCGCCCACGAAACCCACGGCCGGGTCGTAGCGCTTGAGCTTGTAGGAACCCGTGCCAGCGATGTTCTTGCCCAGCCACGCCTCGCCCCAATCGCCGTCCTTCTCGTTCTTCTTCACGAGCGCGGAGTTGAGCACGTAGATCTCCGACACCGTGGCGCCGAAGATCGCGGAGGCTTCCTTGAGCGTGAACTGAACCGAATATTTGTCGGCTGCCTTGGTCGTGCCCGGCGCGATGACCGGCAGGAACAACGTGGCAGCGCCGCGCTTCAGCGCCAGCATGCGCTCCATGCTGTAGACGACGTCCTGCGCCGTCATCTCCGTGCCGTCGTGGAACTTGACGCCCTGGCGCAGCTTGAAGGTCCAGGTGAGGCCGTCCTCGGAAACCGTGTGGCTCTCTGCCAGCCACGGGATGAGCTTGGGCGGGTTGTCCACCCAGCGATAGAGGCCGTCGTAGAAATTGAGACGCGTGGCGACGCGCGCGACATCGAAGACGGTGTGCGGGTCGAGCGTGTCGTAGTTGCTGTTGTTTGCGTAGACGAACTTGCCCTGCGCCATGGCGAGCGACGGTGCGGCCACGGCCAGCGCTGCGACCAGCGCCAGAATTGCTCGTTTCATCGACAGCCTCCTTCTTTCAAAGCCCATTCCTGTTCGTGCATTTTAATTTTCATGCAATCGGCCCGCCGGTGACCGGCAGGACTTGTCCTGTGATCCACGCGGCGAAGGGCGAGGCCAGGAACAGCACGGCATTGGCGATATCGGCGGGCTCGCCCAGGCGCCGCATCGCGATACGCCCGACCATCGCCTTCTGCCCGTCAGCACCGTAAGACTGCCACTGGCGCTCATAATCAGGGCTGGTGCGCAGGAAGCCCGGCGCCACGCTGTTGACCGTGATCCCGAACGGACCCAGCTCATGCGCCAATTGGCGCACCAGGCCGAGCTGTGCGGCCTTCGCCGACGCGTAAGACTGGATGCCGGTCAGGCTGACGCCGAGCCCGGCACGGCTGGAGATCACGACGATGCGACCCGCGCCCTTGCGCTTCATCGCCGGCACCGCGGCGCGCGCCGCGTGGAAGGCGCCCATGACGTTGACATCGTAGATCTCGCGCCACGCCTCGATCGGTGACGCTCTCGACCGGCTGCTGGGCCTGGCCGCGCACGCCGCCCGCGACATGCACCAGCACATCGATGGCGCCGTCCGCACCCTCGGCCTCATGCACGAAGCCATCGACAGCGGCGGAATCGGTGACATCGACGACCCTGGTCTCGACGTTCCCTTTCTGGCTGAGCGCGGTCAGCTCGGCGGGCAGCACGTCGCACGCCCAGACCCGGGCGCCGTGCGCTGCAAACGCTTCGACAATGCCGCCGCCGATCCCGCGCGCAGCGCCGGTCACGACGACGGTCTGATTGTCGAAGCGAATGTCCATCTATTCGGCTGCCATAAGGGCGCGCAATTGCGGGAACTCGGACGCGGCCTGCGCGAAGGCGTCGCGCACTTCGCTGCCGTCGCCGCGGCGTTCGGCGTCAGGAAGCTCCGCGATGAGAGCGAAGATCTTCTTCTTCATGAAGTGGCGCCAATGCACCGGCAGGCTCGCCAGCACTTCGGTCAATGCGGCGTAGTTCGCATCGGTCCAGATGCGCTCGTAGGCCAGGCGCTCGTCATTGTACGTGAAATGCCCGGCGGCCCGCGGCCGCGCCGGCACGGTCGCCCGGCGCGCCTCGGTGGCGGCGGCATCGACCGGGCCGTTGCTGATGACCACGCCGTAATCGCGCGCCGCCGCGGCAATGCTGACCTTGCCCTGCGCCACGTCGCGCGCGACTTCTTGTGCATCGCGCGTCCACGGGTCGCCCCAGCCGCCGCCGCCCGGCGCCGACACCCAGACGACATCGCCCGGATCGAGCGCCACGACGTCGGTGTTGCCGAGATCGATCTCCTTGGCCGTGCCGGCATTGCGCCAGAAGCCGGAGGCCTGGCCGGACCGTCCGTTCGCGGCGCCCCAGGCGGTAAAGCGAATGCGATCGCGGTTGCGCGCCGTCACGACCGTGTTGGGCGCGAACACCTTGAATTCCAGGAAGGTCGCCAGCCCGCCGCGATATTTGCCGGCCCCACCGGAATCCGGCACCAGCCCGTATTTGAGAATTTTGATCGGAACTTCGATCTCGTTGATCTCGACCGGCGTGTTCTTGAGGAAGCTGCTGTTAGCGCCGGAGCCATCGGTGCCGTCGCCCAGCGCCGAGCCGCCGGCCCCGCCGGTGATCGGGTCGATCGAGGCCATGATCTGGCGCCCAGTGTGATTGTCGATCGTCTTGACGTTCATGATGGCGCCGCTGCCGGCGGGGCCGGCCGGCAGGCGCTGCGGCATCGCCGCCTGGAAGGCGCCGATGATCACGCCCTGCAGGCGCCCGCACGTCATCGAGCGCATGCCGACGGCCGCCGGAAACTTCGGATTGAGGATCGTCCCTTCCGGCACGATGCAGCGTGCCGGACGTGTGATGCCGCCATTGAGCAGGATCGTCGGGTCGAGGCTGTAGAGGCAGTAGGTGTAGCCGACCATCAGCAGAATGTGCCGCGTCCGCCCCGCCGGTGGGCACGTTGAGCGAGGAGAGAAGCTGCGGATCGGACCCGGTGAAATCGAGGATCGCCTCCTCGCCGCGGATCATGAGCTTGAGCGCGAGGCGCACCGGCACGCCGCCGGGCGCATCTTCATCCAGATAGTCGGCGAACGCATAGTCGCCGTCGGGAATCTGGCTGATCAGGTTGCGCGCCTGCTTCTCGCCCAGATCGAGCAGGTCCTTGACGCCCTGGCGGAAGACATCGACCCCGAACGCGGATCATGTCGTGGACCTTGCGCTCGCCGGTGTTCATGCCGGCGATCTGCGCCTGGAGGTCGCCCCAGTTCTGCTCGGGCATGCGCACATTGAGCAGCATGACGTCGAGCAGCTCCTGATCGAGCTTGCCTTCGTTGTAGATCTTGGCAGGCGGGATGCGGATGCCTTCCTGGTGCACCTCGGTCAGCGTGCGCGACAGCGACGCCGGCACAGCGCCGCCGACATCCGTGTTGTGGATGTGGCTGACCGCGAAGGCGACCAGCTCGCCCTCCCAGAAGATCGGCTTCCACATGTGCAGATCGGGCGTGTGCGTGCACACATAGCCGCTATAGGGATCGTTGGTGATGCAGATATCGCCGGGCCGGTATTCCTTCACCAGCTTGATCGCGTTGGCGTAGTCGAGGCCGATGAACCACGTCGCGCCGAGGTCGCGCGGGCTCGCGAAGGTCATGCCTTCGGGCGTCGTCAGGCCGGTGGTGAAATCCTCCGTCTCCTTGACGAAGGTCGAATGCGCGGTGCGGAACAGCGTGAACGCCATGCTCTCGGCGGCCGCCTGGGCGTGGTTGGCGAAGATCTGCAGCGTGACGGGATCGATCGGCATGATTGCGTCGCCTTACGATTCGCGGGTGAGAAGGATGTTGCCGTGCGCGTCGACCGTGCCGACGAAGCCCGCCGGCACGCACGTCGTGGTGTCTTCCTGCGCGATCACGCACGGGCTGACGAAGCGATGGCCCGGCCCAAGATCGGCGCGCCGGTAGAGCGGCACGGTGCAATGCTTGGATTCGAGATAGACGTCGACGAGCTTCACCGGCTCGGGCGCGTCGGCGCGCTTGGGCAGCGCCGGGAATTGCGGTTGCGGCGAGGCGCCGATCACGACCATGCGCAGGCTGATGATCTGGATCGGCATCTCCGTGTCGGCATGGCCATAGAGCCGCTCATGCTCGGCATGGAACGCGCCGGCGATCTTGTCGAAATCGTCCGCGACCAGCCAATCCATTTGCAGCGGCACCTCGATCTCGAACGACTGGCCCTGGTAGCGCATGTCGGCCGAGGGAAGGAGGGTCGGCGTGCCGGCGAATTTCTGCTCCTCGCTGATCCAGACGGAGGCGCGCTGCGCCAGCGTTTCCATCTCGCGGCGCAGGCGCGCCAGCTCGGCGCGCGACAGGCGGGTAGATAGGCGGTGGTGATGAAGTCGCTCTTGATGTCTGCGATCAGCCCGCCCAGCGCCGAGAGCACGCCCGGCGCGGTCGGGATCAGCACGCTCGGCATGCCGAGCTCGCGCGCCAGGAAGCAGCCGAGCATCGGCCCGGCACCGCCGAAGGCGAGTAGCGAGAAGTCGCGCGGGTCCACGCCCTGCCGCGAGGCGAGCTTGCTCACCTCGCGATACATGCCGGAGACGGCGACCTGGATCACCGCCTCCGCCGCCGCCTCGGGCGTGCGGTTGAGCTTCGCTGCCAGCGTGCCGATGGCGGCGCGCGCCTTGCCGGTGTCGATCGTGACGGCGTCATAGCCGAGATTGCTGTGGCCCAGGAAGCCGCAGGTCGCGAACGCATCGGTAATGGTCGGCCGCGTGCCGCCGCGTCCGTAGCAGGCGGGACCGGGTGTCGAGCCTGCACTCTCCGGCCCGACCTTGAGCACGCCGAACGCGTCGACCGCGGCGATCGAGCCGCCGCCGTCGCCGATCGATGTGACAGAGACAGTGGGGATGAAGATCGGGAAATCGCCGACCATCTCACCCGAACCATAGCTGGGCTTGCCGTCAATGATGACGGCGACATCGGCCGACGTGCCGCCGATATCGAGGCTCATGACGCGGTCGAGCCCGGCTTGGCGCGCGGCGAAGCCGGCACCGATCACACCCGCCGCCGTGCCCGACAGCAGCATCTGCAGGCAGGCGGATTTGCCCAGCTCCGCGGTCATCACGCCGCCATTGGATTTCGTCACCATCGCCTCGGCCGCCACACCGGCGCCGCGCAGCGCGTTCTGCAGCGAGGTCAGGTACTGCGCCACGCGCGGCTGCACATAGCCGTGGATCACCGATGTGGTCGTGCGCTCGTATTCGCGGATGATCGGCCAGATATCGCTCGAGCAGAACACCGGCAGGTCCGGCGCCCATTGCGCGATCATGCGCTTGACCGCGTGCTCATGTGCTGGATTGCGATAGGAATGCAGGAGGGCCACGACGATGCCCTCGGCCCCCATTGCCACGGCGCGCTCAAAGGCCGCGCGCACGCTCGCATCGTCGAGCGGCTCTTCGACCGTGCCGTCGGCCAGCATGCGCTCCCGCACCGGCAGCACGCGATCGCGCGTCACCAGCGGCTCGGGCCGGCCCGACATTAGGTGATAGGGGTCCGGCATCTTGAGCCGCGCCAGCTCCAAGACGTCGACGAAATTCTCGGTCGTGAACAGGCAGAGGCGCACCCCCTTGCGCTGGATGACGGAGTTGATGCCGACCGTTGTCCCGTGCGTGAAATAGCTGACATCGCCAGGCTTGATCTGGAAGCGCCGCTCGATCTCGCCCAGCCCGGTGATCACCTCGCGGCCGGGTTCGGCGGGCGTCGACAGGACCTTGAGTGTCGCGAGCTTGCCCGTGGCTTCGTCGAGCACGCAGAAATCCGCGAACGTCCCGCCGATATCAACGCCGATGCGATAGCTCACGAATATCCCCCTCTAGAGTGCTAAGCCGCGCGCCGATACCCCAGGCGCTGGCTGATGGTTGCCGCCGCGCGCATGACGCCCGACACGATCTTGCGGTGGGCCGCGAAGAAGCGTGGCGAAACGGCGCCAACGTTAAGAACGGCGACAAGCTGGCCGTCGCGCCCGAACACCGGCGCCGCCGCGGCCGAGCCGCCGACCACGAATTCCTGCTCCACCACCACATGCCCTTCGCGGCGGATCTGCTGCAGCACGACGCGCAGCCGCGCGGGCTCGGTGATCGTGTGCGCCGTGACGGCCTTGAACTTCGTGCGCGCCAGATAGGCGTCCAGCGCCGCCTCGTCCCAATAGGCGAGCAGGATACGTCCCATCGCGGTGCAATAGGCCGGGCGCAGGCCGGCGAGATTGGCGTCGTAGCGCACTTCGCTCTCGCTGACGTCCTTGGCCAGCACCTTGACGTCGCCGCCCTCGGCGCGCACGCCCAGGAAGACCGTTTCGCCGAGCTGTTCGCGTAACGCGCTCATCACCGGCTGCGCGATTGCCATCAGGTGCGACTCGCCACCCATCCAGCCGCCGCTGTCGCGCCAGCGCGCCGTCAGCGCATAGCGCTCGGCGGCATCACGTTCGACATAGCCGCGCAGCAGCAGGGTCTGCAGGAGCGCGTAGGCGCTGCTCTTCGGGAAGCCCAAACCGCCGACAACATCCTTGAGCGCGACCGGGCCAGGGTGGCGCGACAGGAATTCCAGGAGCTCGAGAACCCGGACGGCAGATTTGACTTCAGTGTTCATATATGTGAACAACGTTCCTATTGCCGAACAAGCTTCGCCGCTCCACAATCAGCTTGTCAAGCGACCTTCGCGCGGCGGACCTCCACCGCGCCGCCAACACGAAGCGAACTCTCCCATGGCAAAGACGGCAATCGTCACCGGCGGTGCGCGCGGAATTGGGCGCGGCTGCGCGCTGGCACTGGCGGACAAGGGCTTCGACGTCGCCCTCGTCGATCTGCTCGCACCCGAAATGGCGCGCACGAAAGCGGAGATCGAGGCGAAGGGCCGCCGGGCGCTCACCTTCGAAGCCGATGTCGCCGATCACGCGCGCGCGAAGGAGATCGTGAGCGCCGTCGCGAAAGACTGGAGCCGTATCGACTTCCTGCTCAACAATGCCGGCAAGGCGATGCCGAAAGGCATTTTCGACATCGCCGAGGCCGAGTTCGACCGCACCATCGCGATCAACCTGAAGAGCTGTTTCAACTACATTCATGCAACGGCGCCGGTCATGCGCGCCCAGGGCGGCGGGCGGATCGCCAGCATGTCCTCGCTCAACGCCTTCACCGGCGGTGTTACCAGCGCGGTCAGCCGGTTCTCGTACGCAGCCGCGAAGGCCGGCATCCTCGGCATGACTCGCGCACTCGCCAAGGAGCTGGGGCCGAGCATCGCCATCAACGCGATCTGCCCGGGCGTGATCAAGACCGAGCTGAGCAACGACATGATCCGCGCGCGCGAGCCGGAGCTGGCCAAGGGCATCGCGCTCGGCCGCCTCGGCACGCCGCAGGACGTGGCGCAGCTCGTCGTGTTCCTCGCCACCAACGAGCCGAATTTCATCACCGGCCAGGAATTCGTGATCGACGGGTTCCAATGGGTGATCTGACTTAGATGTTGCAGCGGCCGCTCTGGCTGTGGGCGCTCGTGGTCACGATGCTGATGCAGACCACCAGCGCCTTTCTCACCCGCGCCCTGCCGGTGCTGGGCCCGATGATTACCGATGCCGCCGGCGTGGCGCCGGAGGAGATCGGTCATCTCGCTTCGATCGGATCGCTGGGCTCGGTCTGGTTCCTGCTCAGCGGCGGGCCGCTGCTGCCGAGGCTGGGTCCCGTGCGCCTGTTGCAATTGGGCGCGTTGCTGGGCTCGGCCGCGCTGATCGTGACGCTCAGCGGCAGCTGGCTGGCTTTTCTTGTGGCGGCCTTCCTGATCGGCGTCGGCTACGGCCCGTCGCCGCCGGCCGGCAGCGACATCCTGCAGCGTCATTCGCCGGCGCAGCACCGCGCCTTGATCTTCTCCATCAAGCAATCGGGCGTGCCGCTCGGTGGCGCCATCGCCGCACTGATCATCCCCGCCATTGCGATCGACTATGGCTGGCGCGTCGCCATGGCGGCCGCCGCGATCCTGGCGGCCTCGACCGTCCTGCTGGTGCAGCCATGGCGCGCCACCATCGACGCGACGCGCGACCCAGGCCGGGCGATCCACCTCAGCACGATGTTTTCGCCGCGCACGGTGCTGGAGCCAATTCGCGCACTCGCCCTGGCACCGTCGTTGATCTACGTGACCTATGCCGGCTTCGCCTTTGCAATGGTGCAAGGCAGTATCTTCTCGTTTTTCGTCACATATATGACCGTCGATCTCGGCTTCAGCCTGACCGCCGCCGGCACGGCCTTCGCAATCGTGCAGGGCGTGGGCGTGGTGTCGCGCGTCGGCGTGGGCTTTCTCGCCGACCGGCTGGGCTCTGCGGTGCGCACGCTGATTCTGCTCGGCGTTCTCTCGAGCATCATGACCGCGACGACGGCGGCAATCAGCGCCGACTGGCCCTGGCCGCTAGTGCTGATTGTCGCCGGCGCCACCGGCTTTGCCGCCGCGAGCTGGAACGGCGTCTATCTGGCGGAGATCGCGCGTGGCTCGCCACCGGGCACGGTCGGCAGCACGACGTCGGGCTCAAGCTTCTTCGTTTTCATCGGCTACGTCGTTGGTCCATCGGCCTTCGCCGCCATCGTGCAATTGAGCGGCAATTACACCCTGGCATTCCTGCTGACGGCCGCGATGCCGCTGACGGCCGCGATCGTGCTCGTTGTCTGCGGTCGCGCGCGCGACAGCGCTCTATGAAGTTGGCGCGTTGAGCGCGTGCGCCACGAACGCCGGCGTGCCGTGCCGGCCCGAATCCAGCATGTCGCGATAGGCGCGCGCGAGGACCTGAAACAACGGGCCCGGCGTACCGTCGCCAATGCGCCGCCCATCAATCTCGGTGACGGAAATCAGCCCGCCGGCGGTGCTGCAGAAGAAGATCTCGTCGGCCGTGTGCGCGTCGTAGAGCTCGAGATCGCAAGCGGTGACGCCGATCGCGCGTTCCGCCGCCAGCTCCATCACGGTTTCGCGCGTAATACCGACCAGGATGTCGTGATCGGGCGTGAACAGCCGGCCATCGCGCGCGATAAACACGTTGTAGCCGGGCGCTTCGCAGACGCGGCCCTGGATGTCGAGCAGCAGCGCCTCGTCGACGCCCGCCGCCTTCGCTTCGATCTTCGCCAGGATCAGGTTCAGGTAGTTGAGGCTCTTCACATGCGCATCCAGCACCTGGCCCGGCGGCCGGCGGATCGCCGCGGTCTTGACCCGGATGCCGCGCTCGGCGCGGCCATCGGCGAAGCGATGGATATAAGGCCGCGTGATGACGATCAAATTCGGCACGCAGCCGGCCGGGTCCATCAACGGCGTGCCGTTATGGCCGCGCGTCATGATCCATTTGATGTAGGCGTTCGGCAGCGCATTGCGCCGGACCGAAGTCGATGACGATCGCGCGCAACTCGTCGCGGCTCACCGGTGAAGTCGAGCGCGATCGCCTGCATCGAGCGGAAGAAGCGCTCGATATGGGCGTCGAGCTTGAAGATCTTGCCGTTCCACGCGACGACCGTGTCGAACACGCCGTCGCCGTAGAGAACGGCGTGATCCATCACCGAGATGCGCGCCTCGGCCTCGGGGACGAACGCCCCGTTCACATAGATGACATGCTCCGCCATGGTGCGCCGAAGGCCCGGGCTCAGATCTGGTCGGTGGCGATGGCGCGCCGGGACGTGGCGCTGGGCGCCTTATCCCCGCGCAGCATGGCTTCGATATGCGCCACTTCCTGCCGGAGCCCTGCGACAATGTTCTCGCGGCGCGGCGACATCATGCGCGACGACACCGCAACGACACTGATCGCCGCAAAAGGCCGTCCATCCTTGTGGCAGACCGGCATCGCGATGCCGCTCATGTCGGCGATGGTGCCGAGCCCCGGAAACACATGCAGGTCGTTGAACGCATAGCCAAGGCGGCGCGTCTGCGCGATCAGCTCGCGCAAGGTCGGCTCGTCGATGGCGAAGCTCGCGCGCATATTCGCCTGGGTCGCGAGGATGCGCTCGATTTCATCGTCAGGAAGAACGGCCAGAAGCGCGAGACTGCCCGTACCGACGCCGAGCGGGCGCCGGTCGCCGATGTTGAGCGTGAGGACCTTGATCGGGAAGGCGCCCTCGTGCCGGCTGATGCAGATCGCTTCGTCGCCGACGCGCGCGGTCAGATAAACAGTGTCGGCGGTGCGCTGCGCAATGCGGGCGAGCGCGGGCTCGATCCAGCGCGCGAAGCCGAAGCGCTCCGACGACATCGCGGCCCACGCCATCAGCCGCATCCCCAGAAAAAAGCGTCCACTCTCCGCATCGGTCTCGGCCAGCCCGTGCGCGACCAGCCCGGCCAGCACGCGATGCACCGTGGCGTTGCCCAGCCCGGTGGCGCGCGCGACATCGATCAACCGCAACCCCTGCGCTGAAGCCTCCGCCAGGGCCGACATCACCAGCGCCGCGCGGCCGATGTTCTGGTTGGGCCCGCGTTCGGGCTTGGGTGATTTGATGTTTGCCATTTCGATAACGTCGTTCCGTTTAACCCAAGATAACTTGACATGCCGAAAACCGACCGTCTACAAATATCATTAAATGGAAATAAGTTTTCGATTAACGGAAATTAGAGGATAGAGCCCAGCGGGCCTGAACGGGCTCTGCGCGGCTCAACGGACAGGGGAGAAGCAAGAGATGAATCGCGGACTCACCATCGCTGGCGCGGCCATACTGGTGGCGCTGACCGTGCCGGTCGCGGCACAGGCGCAGAAGAAGGAACTCGTGGTCGGCGCGGCGGTGGCCGATGCCGGCAAGTTCGACCCGCACCAGACGGCGCTCGGCGCCGACAAGGGCATGCTCAACTGGGTCTTCAACGCGCTCGTGCGCATCAAGCCCGGCCAGGCGAGCCCCGACTTCATCGAGCCGGATCTGGCCGAGAGCTGGTCGTCCAATGCCGATGGCACGAATGGACCTTCAAGATCCGCCAGGGCGTGCAGTGCCATCGGCGGCTACGGCGAGTTCACGGCGGAAGACGCCGCGTATTCGCTGAAGCGCGCGGCGGACAAGGCGACATCCGCCTTCGCCGGCGATTTCGCGGCGCTCGACTACGTCGACGGCGAGCGACAAGTACACGCTCAAGATGCGGCTGAAGAACGCCGATCCCCAGCCTGCTCGGCTTGGTCGCCAACTATCACGGCGGCATGATGGTGTGCAAAAAGGCCGCCGAGGAGCTGGGCGCCAATTTCGCCAAGAAGCCGATCGGCACCGGCCCGTTCATGTTCGACGGACTATCAGCCGCAGCAATTCGTGAAGCTGGTCGCCAACCCGCAATATTTCCGCGGCGCGCCGGCAGCTGGAGCGCGATCACCTACCGCTACATCCCGTCCGACGCCACGCGCGATCTCGCCTTCCAGTCCGGCGAGATCGACATGATCTTCGGCCGCAGACCGATCCTGGGCCAAGCGCACCCGTGCCATGCCAGGCGTCAAGATCGTGGCGATGGAGCCGGCGGAGCTCAACAGCTCTATCTCAATGTGACGGTCGAAGCCGCTCAACGATATCCGCGTGCGCCAGGCGTTTCTCTACGCCGTCGACCGCAAGGCCATGGCGCAGTTCCTGGGCGGCCGATGGCAATCGCGAGCCGGTCGTCGGTGATCCCCAACGGCAATCTGGGATCGGCGAAGATGGACGCTGCCTTATGATCTGGCGCGGGCCAAGGCGCTACTGGCCGAGGCGGGCTATCCCAACGGCGTCACCGTGAAGTCGGTCCAGTCGACGCACCCGGCGCTGCTGCGCATCGGCGAGGCTGTGCAAGGCCAGCTCCGCCGTGCCGGCATCACGCTGGAGCATCGAGCCGGTCGATCATCCGACCTACACGCGCAAATCCGCAAGGACCTCTCGCCGGTCACGCTGTACCAGGCGGCGCGCTTCCCGGTGGCGGATGTCTACCTGACGCAGTTCTTCCACTCGACGATCGACGGTCGGCACGCCGACCGCGCATCACTAACTTCGTCGCATTGCGCCGCGGCCGACAGCGAGATCGAGGCGGCGCGCTCCGAACCCGATGTCGAAAAGCAGAAAGCGCTTGTGGCAGCACCGCGCAGGAAAAAATCATGGCGGAGGTTTGCGCGCGTGCCGCTGTGGAAAGCCGCGTGATGTGGGCCTGGCGCGATTCGCTCGATCTCGGCTACGAGATGGTCGGCTCGCTCAATCTCGTGCCCGCAGGTCACCGAGAAGACCCGTTTCGTTCGCTGATCAGGCGTTGGGGAAGGGGAGCGCTGCGCCATGCCGGCGCGGCACTTCCCAAGCTCGCATTTTGAATGGCGTAATTCCTGAATGACGGCCTTTCTCGTCCGCAGGCTGGCGCTCGCTCTCGTCACGGGTCTTGCCGTCCTGACGCTTGTTTTCGTGCTGGTGCGCATCGTGCCGGGCGATCCGGCGCAAGTCATTCTCGGCGACCTCGCCAGCCAGCAGGCGGTCGAGGCGATTCGCGTTCAGCCTCGGGCCTCGACCAGCCAATCTGCGCGCAATACGTCGACTTCATGTCCAATGCGCTGCGCGGCGACTGGGGCGTGTCGATGGTCACCGGCCGCCCGGTGATCGAAGAGATCTTGAACGTCCTGCCGTGGACGATCGAGCTGACCCTGGCATCCGCTTGCTGGTCGGCACGATCATCGGATTGCCGCTCGGCGTCTGGTCGGCGATGCATCGCAACCGCACGCCGGACTACGTCACGCGCATCGTCTCGCTGTTCGGCCTGTCATTCCCGCCCTTCGTGCTCGGCGGTGATTTTATTGCTGGCCTTCGCAATCCAGTTCTGCCTGATCTTCCCGGTCATCAGCGCGCAAACGGGCAGCCCGGCGGCGTGGCTGCGGCTCGATGGCGCTGCCGGCGATCAATCTCGGCCTGATCATGGCCGCCTACATCACGCGCGTGACGCGCTCCGCCATGCTCGAAGTCCTGGCGGAGGATTACGTGCGCACGGCGCGCGCCAAGGGCGTGCCGGCACATGTGGTGATCTGGCGCCACGCGCTGCGCAACGCCCTGATCCCGATCATCACGGTGGTCGGCCTCTATCCTCGGCATCCTGATCGGCAATTCGGTGATGACCGAGATCGTGTTCAACCGGCCCGGCCTCGGCAAGCTGATCCTCGGCGCGCTCAATCAGCGCGACTACACCATGCTGCAGGGCATGATGGTGATCTACACGCTTCATCGTCGTCGCCGTGAACGTGCTGACCGACATCGCCTATGGCATCGCCGACCCGCGGGTGAAACTCCAGTGAGCGCCTCGATCCCACAAGAAGGCGGCCTGGTGATGGCACCGGTGCACGGCCGTGTCGCGGCACTCGTCCGCGTCTTCAACGCGAACAAGACGTCCTGGGTCGGGCTGATCTTGTTTGTTGTCGTCATCTGTTGCCGCAGCGTTGGCGCCGGCGCTCAGCTCCTACGATCCCATCGAGCACGACATCGGCTCTGTCCTGCAGGCGCCGTCGCTTGAGCATTGGCTCGGCACCGACAGTTACGGCCGCGACACCTGGACGCGCATTCTCTACGGCGCGCGCGTCTCGCTGGTGATCGGCATCGTGTCGACGGTGATCGCGATGGTCATCGGCTCGGCCATCGGCGTGCTCGCGGGCTGGTATGGCGGGCGACTCGACGCCGTCGCTGATGCAGGCCATGGACGCGCTGCTCGCGTTCCCCAATCTCATTCTCGGCCTCATCATCGTCGCGATGCTGGGCGCGTCGGCGACCAACATCATCATCGCCATCGCGGTCACGTCCATTCCGCCCTTCGCCCGCATCGCGCGCGCGCCCACCATCGCCATCAAGAACCGCGAATTCATCGAGGCGTGCCGCGCCCTCGGCTTCTCCGATGCTGCGCATCGTGCTGGCGCACGTCCTGCCGAACATCCTGCCGGAGATCCTGGTGATGGCCTCGCTCTGGCTCGCCAACGCCATCCGCACCGAGGCGTCGCTGGCCTTCATCGGCCTGGGCGTCAAGCCGCCGGCCGCCGACCTGGGGCGGCATGATCCGCGAAGGCTTCGAGAACATCCTCGACAGCCCGTGGCTCGCCGTCATGCCGAGCCTGGCGATCCTGATCGTCGTCTTCGCGCTCAATCTTCTGGGCGACGGCTTGCGCGACGCCGATCGACCCCAAGCTCAAGAACGAGGCCTGACGCGATGGGCGCGCCTCTGCTCTCGGTGCGCAATCTGACCACGTCGTTCCGCATGGAGCGCGTGTGGCGCGACGTTGTCAAGAACCTCAGCTTCGATCTGGCCGATCGCGAGACGCTCGCCATCGTCGGCGAGTCCGGCTCGGGCAAGAGCGTCACGGCGCTCTCGATCATGCGGCTCGTGTCGGCCGTCAACGGCCGCATCGCCGGCGAGATCCGTGCTCGCCGGCCGCGACCTGCTGACGCTGCCGGAAGCCGAGCATGCGCGCCGTGCGCGGCAACGAGATCGCGATGATCTTCCAGGAGCCGATGACCAGCCTCAACCCGGTCCTGACCATCGGCGACCAGATCGGCGAGGCGCTGCATTACCATCGCGGCCTCGACAGGCGGCCGCGCGCGCGGAGACGCTGCGCATCCTGGAGCGCGTGCGCATCCCCGCGGCGCGCGAGCGGCTTGAACGAATACCCGCACCGCTTCTCCGGCGGCATGCGCCAGCGCGTCATGATCGCCATGGCGCTGTCCTGCCGGCCCAAGATCCTGATCGCCGACGAGCCGACCACCGCGCTCGACGTGACCGTCCAGGCGCAGATCCTGGAGCTCATCCGGCAGCTGCAGGACGAGGACGGCATGTCGGTGCTGTTCATCACTCACGACATGGGCGTGGTGGCGGAGATCGCGGACCGCGTCCTGGTGATGTGGCACGGCAAGAAGGTGGAGGAGGGCACGACACCCAGCCTGTTCGCAGCACCGCAGCACCCCTATACGCGCTCGCTGATCGGTGCGGTGCCCGAGCTCGGCTCGATGCGCGGCAAGGCGCACCCCGAAAAGCTGCTGACGATCGATCCGCGCACCGGCATCTCGACGGGCAACGGTGCCGGCCCCGTCGTCCGCGCCGCCCGCACCCGATAGCATCCTGCTCGACGTGCAGGGTCTGACGACGCGCTTCGATCTGCGCGGCGGCATCTTGCGCAACATCGTCGCGCGCGTGCATGCGGTCGAGAACGTGTCGTTCAGCCTGCGCGCCGGCGAGACGCTGGCGCTGGTCGGCGAATCCGGCTGCGGCAAGTCGACGACTGGCCGCTCGATCCTGCGGCTGGTCGAGCCGCAATCCGGCACCATCCGCTTCGACGGCACCGATGTGCGCGGCCTCGACCGCAGCGGCCTGAAGGCGCTGCGCCGGCGCATGCAGATGATCTTCCAGGACCCCTACGGCAGCCTCGACCCGCGCTGTACCGTCGGCGCCGCGCCATCGCCGAGCCGCATGCTCGTGCATGGCATTTGCGACAAGGCGCGAAGTGTCCGCGCCGCATCGCGGAACTGCTGCGCAAAGTGGGCCTGCTGCCGGAAATGGCAAGCGCGTCTGCCGCATGAGTTCTCCGGCGGCCAGCGCCAGCGCATCTGCATCGCGCGCGCGCTGGCGCTGTCGCCCAAGCTGATCGTGGCGGACGAGGCCGTCTCGGCGCTCGATGTCTCGGTCAAGGCGCAGGTCCTCAACCTGATGATGGATCTGCAGGCCGAGCTCGGACTCGCCTATCTGTTCATCTCGCACGACATGGCGGTGGTCGAGCGCATCAGCCATCGCATCGCCGTCATGTATCTGGGCGAGATCGTCGAGATCGGCCCGCGCGCCGCGATCATCGAGAACCCGCAGCATCCCTATACGCGCAAGCTCCTGGGCGCGGTGCCGATCCCCGATCCGCTGTATCGCAAGCGCCGCTCGCTGTCGGCCGAGGAAGTGCCGAGCCCCGATGCGCGCCGTGACCTTTCAACCGCCGTCAAGCGCGCCTGGCGCACCGTGGCGCCGGATCATCTCGTCCAGGAGGCAGCAGTGAACCCGCATAACCGCTCCGCCGTCTTCTATCGCGATCTGGCGAGCAACCCGCCGACGATCGTGCGTGGCGCACGGCGTCTATCTGGAGGACGACACCGGGCGCCGCTATCTCGACGGCAATGGCAGTGCCGGCGTGGTCGGCATCGGCCACGGCCGCACGGAGATCGCCGCGGCGCTGGCGGCGGCGGGCGACAGCGTCACCGTTCGTCTACAACGCGACGTTCACGCACCCCTGGCAGGAGCAGCTCGCCGACGCGATCCTCGGGCATGGCGCCGGCGAACATGGCGGGCGTGTATTTCGTCTCCGGCGGCTCGGAGGCGAACGAATCCGCCTGGAAGCTGGCCCGCCAATATTTCGTCGAACGCGGGCAGGACGCAGAAGTACAAGGCCATCGCCCGCTGGCAGAGCTATCACGGCGTGACGCTGGCGACGCTGTCGCTCAGCGGCCGCCCGATCGTGGCGGCACATCTACGCGCCGATGCTGCTGCCGGTGCCGCATGTCGCCGCCCCCTATGAGTATCGCTGCGATTTCTGCCGTGGCGGGGGCTGCACCCTGCATGCGCCGACGATCTCGAGCGCGCCATCCTGCAGGAAGGCCCCGACACTGTTGCCGCCTTCTTCGCCGAACCCATCGTTGGGACTAGCGCCACCGGCCTCACACCGCATCGCGATTATTATCGCCGCGTGCGAGAGATCTGCGACAAATACGATGTGCTGTTCATCGCCGACGAAGTCCTGTGCGGCTATGGCCGCACCGGCCGCCCCTTTGCGATCTCTGCCTGGGACGTCGAGCCCGACATCATCACGCTCGGCAAGGCCATCGCCAGCGGCTACGCGCCGCTCGCCGCCATGGTGGTGTCCGAGAAAGATTCGCTCGGTGTTCGCGGACGGCACCGGCCGCTTCGTACACGGTCTGACCTACAGCGGCACGCCGTCATCCTGCTTTACCGGCCTGCAGGTCTACCAGATCATGCAGCGGGAAAACCTCTTCGCGCGGCCGGGCGAGATCGGCGGCGTCCTGCGGATGAAATTGCAAGGCCTCGCCGGCAAGCATTCGGTCATTGGCGAGATCAGGGGCCGCGGCCTGTTGATCGGCCTGGAATTCGTCAAGGACCGCGCCACGCGCCAGCCCTTCCCGGCGAAATTCAGCTTTACAGCGCGGTTGGTGGAAGCGCTGCGCCAACGCGACGTGCTGGTCGGTGCGGGCTCGCCGCTCAGCAATCATGGCCGCGACGGCGACCACATCCAGATCAGCCCGCCCTACATCATCTCCGAATCGGAGATCGCCACGCTCGTCGACGCCCTCGACGACGCGCTGGGCGACGTGGCACGCCAGGCGCGCGAAGCGAACGCCTAGCACGCCACGATTCGCCGCTCGATCGTGGGGAGCACGAGATCGATTTCCTCGTGGCCGGCCGAAGGGCGCGCGCAAAACCAGCCGATGTCCTGGGATTTGGTCCGCATGTCCGCCGCATGGGATGCGGCTTGCATTCGCGCGTTGCATGTGGAACGGTTTAGGGCTGGTCTGCGTCGCCTGTGTGACCCAGACCGTACGCGGTCGAGGATCCATCTTTGTCCGAGAAGTCCTTCTCAGCCCGACGCAAATTGCAACGGGCCGCCGCTATTGCCCCGGGCCGCACGGGCGCGCGCCCGTGCACCATCAAGGATGTGGCGCGCGCGGCGGGCGTCTCCGCCGGCACCGTCTCGCGCGTGACCAGCAACAACCCGACCGTGCAGCCCCATGTGCGCGCCCAGGTCATGGCGGCGATCAAGCGCCTGGGCTATCGCCCCAACGCGATCGCGCAGAGCATGCGCACGGCGGAGACGAAGCTGATCGGGTGTCTGGTCGCCGACATCAGCAATCCGCTCTACACAGCGGTCCTCAAATCGGCGGAAGCCCTTCTGGCGGCGGCGGGCTACACGCTGCTGATCGCCAGCACCGATGACAGCATCGAGCGCGAGGTGCAGGTCATCGAAGGTTTCGCGCGCCGCCGCGTCGACGGCTTGTTCGCCGTCCTCTCCGATGAAAAGGATGACCGTTTGCGGCAGGCCGTGGCTGAGGCACGCATGCCGCTGCTGCTGATGGAGCGCGAGATGGATCTTGGCTACGATCTCATTGCGACGGATCACAGCGGCGGCATGCGCCAGGCGGCGGATCACCTGATTGCGCTGGGCCATCGCCGCATCGCGCTGATCACCGGCCGCACCGACCGGCGTTCCGGCCGCGAGCGCGTCGCCGGTTATCGTGCGGCCCATGTGGCGGCCGGTCTTCCCGTCGACGAAGCGTTGCTGCGCTGTGAGAGTTTGTCGACCGCGTTTGCCTTTGCCGAAACGCAACGTTTGCTGTCGCTGGCTGAACCGCCGACCGCGATCATCGCCGGCGGCAATCTCATGCTGGCCGGCGTGTTGCGTGCGCTGAACCTCCTCGGTCGCGCCGTGCCCGGCGATGTCTCGGTCCTGAGTTCCGGCGAAACCGAGCTTGCCGAGCTCGCGGCACCCCCGGTGACCGTGATCCGCTGGGATCTCGCGGCCTACGGGCGCGAGGCGGCAACACTGATGCTCAATCGCCTGAAAAATCCGCAAGACCCGCCGCGCAAGATCATCATTCCGTGCCAGCTGATCGTGCGCAAATCTTGCGCACCGCCGCCCAAATAAATCGATTTATTGACTCGTCTTATTGGCAAGGGAATACTTGTTCCCGACGCTGGCGCAACAGCCGGCTTCATCCTGCGGAGGGGAACAGGCGTTGGGTGAAGCAGACTCGTTTATTCGGAGCATGCCGTGCGGGCGCGGGCGCTCTCACGGCTGATACAGCGCAGTCACCGAATGCCGCTTGCATGACTTGCATTGAACGCTCCCGCTCTCGCCAAGGCCGCACCGACGAAATTCGTTGCCGCCTGTGAACCTGGGGCGCGGCCCGTCAACCTAGGAACAGGGAAGGGATGACAATGAAAACGACAGCATCTCGGGTGTCCCGCCGCACGCTCATCAAGGGGGCGGCTGCCGGCGCGGTCGCCGGGACGTTTGGCGGACCGTTTGTCATCTCCGCCCGCGCCGCCGAGACCCTTGTGGTCAATGCGTATGGTGGCGAGTTCCAGGACGTCTTCATGAAGACGACCGTGGAGCCGTTCGAGAAGAAGTTCGGCGTCAAGGTGATCTATGACGATGCCGGCTCGGCGTCGGAGGATTATGCCAAGATTCGCGCCTCGCGCGGCGCACCCGGATTCGACGTGGCGGCCGAGCTGACGCCGCCGGAGATCATTCTGGGCCAGAAGGAAAAGCTGCTCGAGCCACTGACCGAGAAGGAGATTCCCAATCTCAAACATGTGTGGAAGAAAAGCCTCGATGTCATCCCAAACACCGGCATCGTCCACACTTATCAGTACACAGCGCTGATTTGGAACAAGAAGAAGATCGACAAACCGGAATTCGTGGGCGGATTACTGGATGCCCGGCGCCAAGTACGGCGACAAGGTCAAGGGCTACGTCATCAACTTCAATCCGGCTAATCTCCTCTCGGTCTACGCGCTGATCATGGCGGCGAAGCTGAAGGGCGGCGGTGTCGATAATCTCAATCCCGCCTGGGATGTGTTGAAGGCGCAAAAGCCATATGTGGGCACGGTGGTGACGACGTCGGCGCAAGCGGCACCCTATTTCGAGAACGAACAGGTGTGGATCGCGCCCTATTGGAGTGCGCGCGCCGCCTATTACGAAGCCGCCGGCTATCCGATCGGCATCGTGATTCCGAAGGAAGGCACGATCGGTCTCGCCAATTGCGCCGGGGTCCCCGTTGGCGCCAAGAACAAGAAGCTCGCCTACGAATTCCTCAACTGGCGTCTCGATCGCGATGTCCAGCGCGCCTTCCATCTCGGCTATTTCTCCAGCCCCGGGCGGCCGGATATCACCGACTGGCCCAAGGCGTTCGCCGAGACGCAGATCGTCACGCAGAAGCAGATGGATGCCGTCGATTTCCCCGATAGCGAGATCATCGCCGCCAAGCGCCGCGAATGGACCATGAAATGGCAGGAGGTCATGGGCACCTAGCCGATGGTCGTAACGTCGCGTTCCCGCGTTCTTGTCCCGTCGCTGCTCATCGCCGTCCCCGCGTTCTTCTTGCTGGCGTTCTTCGTCGTGCCGACGATGTTCCTCATGTCCGCCGGATTCCTGGAATCCGACGGCATGGTGCCCATCGGCGGCTTCACGCTGGAGAACTTTCATATCCTGCTGACGCGTCCGCTCTACTACCGGGCGATCCTGCGCTCCTTCGTGGTCGGTACGGCGGTCGGGGTGCTGGTGATCGTGCTCTCCTATCCGCTCGCGTATTTCCTGGTCCGCACGACCAGTAAATGGCGCAACCTGCTCATTGCGGTGTCGCTCGCACCGCTGCTCGCCAGCGTCATCGTGCGCACTTACGGTTGGTGGGTCGTCCTGAATCGCGAGGGCGCCATCAACTCGCTCTTGAAAACGATCGGCGCCGTCGACCAGCCGCTGCAGCTCATCCCCTCGACGCTGGCGATTATCGTTGGCCTGGCGCATGCGCTGCTGCCCTATGGTGTGCTCACCATCATCGCCTCGCTCAACGGCCTCAATCCCAATCTCGAGCGCGCGGCGATGAGCCTCGGTGCCAACCGCTTCCGCACCTTCCTGCACGTGACCCTGCCGCTGACCCTGCCCGGGATCATCGGCGGCTTCTTGCTCGCCTTTGCGATTTCAATCAGCGCCTATGCCACACCCGCCATCCTGGGCGGGCCGGCGACAGAGGTGATGGCGACGATGATCCGCACCTTCATGGCCGTGACACTGGATTGGGCGCTCGGCTCGGCGATGGGCGCCATCTTGCTTGTGAGCGCGATCGGCCTGCTGATCCTGACCTCCGCCCTCAGCAACCGGCCGGTGGCGTCGTCATGAAGCAACATTCCTGGCCCTGGCGCACGCTCACCATCGTCGTGATGGCGATCTACGTGTTCATTCTGGCACCCATCCTCATCACATTTGCCGTTTCCTTCAACGCGACCAACCGCTCCTATTTTCCGCCGCAGGGGCTGTCGCTGCGTTGGTGGGGCGATGCATTTGGACCGCAATGGACGCAGCCGCTCCTGTTCAGCCTGGAGCTCGCCTCTTGGACGGCGCTGGTTGCGACTGCGGTCGGCGTGCCGCTCGCCTTTGCGCTGCATCGCTACGAATTTCCCGGCAAGAACGTGATCCGCGCCGTGGCGCTGGGGCCGCTGATCCTGCCTACGTTGGTGACGGGCATCGCGCTCCTGCAGTTCCTCACCATCGTCGGGCTCGGCAGTTGGATTGGCTACGGCGCGCTGCTGATCGGCCATGTCGTCATCTGCCTGCCGTTCAGCATCCGCACGGTGGCGATCAGCCTGCAGACCATCCCGACCAATGTCGAAGCGGCGGCCGGCAGTCTCGGCGCGCCGCCTCTATCCGTGCTGCGTTACGTGACGCTGCCGCTGTTGATGCCCGGTATCTTCGCGGGCATGGCGTTTGCGTTCATTCACAGCTTCACCGACGTCAACCTGTCGCTGTTCATCGCCAAGCCAGGGGAGAGACCGATCACCGTGACCATCCTGTCGTTCCTCGATTTCGGCTTCGCGCCCACGCTCGCCGCCCTTTCGATCATCTCGCTGATCATCCCGCTCGTTCTGGTCGCGGTTCTCGGCCGCTTCGTCGGCATTGGCAATTTCCTGTTCCAGGAGCAGGGCCGTGGTTGAGTTGGCACTGGAGCTCAAAGGCCTCACCAAGCGCTTCGGTGCGACCGCCGCCGTCGACGGCGTCAATATCACCGTGGCGCAGGGCGAGTTCGTGACATTGCTCGGCCCCAGCGGCTGCGGCAAAACGACGACACTCAATCTCGTGGCCGGGTTTCTCACGCCGGACGGCGGCGAGATCCGTCTCGCTGGCAAATCCGTCGGCGAGCAGCCGCCCTTTCGCCGCGATCTCGGCCTCGTCTTCCAGGACTATGCGCTCTTCCCGCACATGTCGGTCACTGAGAATGTCGGCTTCGGGTTGAAGATGCGCAGCGTTCCGTCAGCGCAAATCAAGAAGCGTGTCGACGAGGCGCTGGCGATGGTTCAGCTCGGCGGCCTCGGCGCGCGCCGTCCGTTGCAGCTTTCCGGCGGCCAGCGCCAGCGCGTCGCGCTCGCGCGCGCCCTCGTCATCCGGCCGGCCATGCTGCTGCTCGACGAGCCCCTGTCGAATCTCGACCTGAAGCTCCGCGAAGAAATGCGGATCGAGATTTCCAGCCTGCAGCGCCGCCTCGGCATCGCCGCGGTTTTCGTGACGCATGACCAGGGCGAGGCGCTGACCATGTCCGACCGCATCGCGGTGATGCGCAATGGCCGCATCGAGCAGATCGGCACGCCCACGGATATCTACGAGCGGCCCGCGACGCGCTTCGTGGCCGGCTTCATCGGCGCCATCAACATGCTGCCGGCCAAGGTCGAGGCGCTTGTTCCCGGCGGCTTCGGCCGGCTGGCGACACCGGCGGGGCCGGCGTCAGCGCGCCTGCCCGCGGGCCTCGCGGCGGGTGCCGCGGCAACGATGACCGTGCGGCCCGAGCGCATGCGCCTCGCGCGCGAAGGCGGCGTGCCCGCCGACGCCATCGCCTGGGCCGCGACGGTCGAGCACGTGATCTATCTGGGCGCACGTCGCGAGCTGCGCTTGCGCTTGGCGGACGGCACGCTGGCGGTGGTCGAGGCGACCAATGACGGGTCCGGCCCGTTCTCGGTCGGCGACAGGCTGGCGGCCTGGTTCAAACCGGAAGACGCGTGGATCATTCCGGAGCCATCGACGGCCTGAGGGGGCCATTGAAGGAGGACGCGACATGGCAACGCAACGCTTTGAGGTTCGTTACATTGACGCGCCGCTCGGCGCCGATGTGTTCGGATTTCCGTTCGCGGATTTTACGGACGAGGATATCGCCACCATGCGCAAGGCCTGGCTCGATCGTCAGGTCCTGCGCTTCCGCGACATCGATATCGACGATGACGCGCAGCTGCGCTTCTCCGCCAGGCTGGGCCCATTTGTGATCCATCCGCGCCAGATGCAGGAAGGTCAACACAAAGGCAAGCCCGAGATCCTGGTCGTCAGCAACATCAAGGAAGCCGACGGCAAGCCTGCCGGCGACCTTGGCGACGGCGAGGTCAGCTGGCACACCGACACGTGGTTCAAGGAGAAGCCGCCCTCAGCCTCGATCCTGCGCGCGCTCAAACTGCCGCCGACCGGCGGCAACACCTATTTCTGCAACATGTATCGCGCTTACGAGACGCTTCCGGCGGAGCTCAAGAAGGCCATCGAGGGACGTTCGATCCATCACCAGGCGGTCATCGATGGCCGCGGCGATGTGCGTATGGGCATGACGCGGCCGACCTCTGACGATCCGTCGACCTGGCCCGGCGTCGACCACCCGATCGTGCGAACGCATGGCGAGACCGGCCGCAAAGCGATGTATCTGGGCGGCAGCCCGAAAAATCAATCGATCGTCGGCATGCCTCTGGCGGAGGCCAAGGCGCTGCTGGCGCAGCTCTGGCGCCATGTCGGCACGCCGGACCTCGTCTGGGCGCAGGAATGGCGCAAGGGCGACATGGTGATGTGGGACAATCGCTGCGTCATGCACCGGCGCGACGCGTTCGCCGCGACCGAAATCCGCCTGATGCACCGCACCGCCATCGAGGGCGAGCGGCCGCGTTGATCAGCGCCTTGGCGGCGTGGCTCTCCATCAGCTTGATCGCCGCATAGGCGATGGCGCGTATACCGGTCGGGATGGCCAGGTCGTTGCAATCGTAATTGGCGTTGTGCACATGGCAGGTCAGCCCGTCGATGCGCGAGCCGATGCGCAGATGCGCCGCCGGGATCTGCTCGGCGAACCAGGCGAAATCCTCGCTGCCCATCGACGGTGACGGCATCGGCACGACCTGGTCGTCGCCCAGGATTTCGCGCGCCGCGGCCAGCGTGGGCTGCAGGATATCCTGGTTGTTGCGCAGCACGGGCGCCAGGCGCTGCCAGTCCAGCTTGTAGGTGACGCGCAGGCCCGGGCACACGCCGTCGAGGATGCGTCGCATCGCCGCCTCGATCTGGCCGCTCGCCGCGAAATCGAGCGCGCGCACCGTGCCCTTGAGTGTGACGCTGCCGGCGATGACGTTGCGCGCCGTACCGCCGACGACCTGCCCGATCGTCACCACTGCGGGCACGATCGGCGCCACTTCGCGCGACACGATCGTCTGCAGCATAGTGATGATATGCGCGGTCGCGACCAGCGTATCGACCGCGGTGTGCGGGTGCGCGGCATGGCCGGCCTTGCCGGTGATGGTGATATCGAATGCATCCGACGACGCCATGATCACCGTCGGGTGATAGCCGACCTTGCCTGCATCGAGCAGCGGCCAGTTGTGATAGCCGAGGATCACATCCATCTTCGGATTGCTGAGCACGCCGTCGGCGATCATCGCCTGTGCGCCCGCCAGCGTTTCCTCGGCGGGCTGGAAGATGAACTTGACCGTGCCCGGCACATCGCCCTTGAGCTGGTGCAGCACCTCGGCCACGCCCAACGCGATCACCGTGTGCGCGTCATGACCGCACGCATGCATCTTGCCCGGCACTTTCGACGCAAACGGCAGGTTGGTGGCTTCGGTCACCGGCAGCGCATCCATATCGGCGCGAATGCCCAGCGTCATGCCGGGCTTACCGCCCTTGACCAGCCCCACAACGCCCGTCTTGCCGACGCCCGCCGTCGGCTCGATGCCGATTCCCTTCAACCGATCGGCGACCAGGGCTGCTGTGCGAACCTCTTCGAACGCCAGCTCGGGATATTCATGGATCTGGCGGCGCAGGGCGACAAGGGCTGGCGTGATTCCATCGACGATGGAATTGATGCGGGTCCTCAGCATGATGACGCGATCCTTACTTCTTGGCCGCCGCCTGCGCCGCGACGATCTCGCGGATCTTGGCATTGGTGCCGTTGATGTCGGGCAGGCGCTCGCCCTTGGCGACGCGCTGCAGGCGCGGACCTTCGGCCGCCTGCATCTCGATCCCGCGCTTCGCCGTCGCTTCGACCATATCGGGCTTTAGGAAAAGGATGCCGTTCTCATCGGCGAGCACCGCATCCCCCGGCATCACCGGCACGCCGCCGATATTCACCGGCACGCAGAACTCGCCATGCGAATAGGTGCGCTTGCTGGTGACCGCGGAAAGGCCGCGCGCCCAAATCGGCAGCCCATAGTCGCGGATCTCACCGATATCGGTCGCCGGGCCGTCGATGATAATGCCCAGCGCCCCGGCCGCGCGCGCGGCGAACGCGACACCGCCGCCGCACGCGGCATGGCGCCGGTCGCCGGCGCGGTCGACCACCAGCACGTCGCCCGGCCGCAACTGTCCCAGCGCGTAATGCATGATCGAGCCGTCGATGCCGGCGAAACGGCAGGTGACAACGGTGCCCGCGATGCGCTTGTCGGGCAGGAGTGCGCGCAGCTCCGGGTCCGCGAAACCGAAATCCAGGAAATGGCCGATCGTCGCCGGTTCCGCCTTGGCCAACAGATCGGTCAGCGCCTTCGGCAGTTGCGGCGGCAGCTCATTCAGCACGAACATGTCAAAGATCCCCCTCGCGAAACGGCATAGAAAGCCGCAGCAGATGTGCGGCGTGGTGTCGGGATTTATTGTGCTTGCAAGCGCGGCGGATGAAAAGTCCCGCCGCAATCATGCGGCGTTTTGCCGGTCCGGCTCCGCCATGATCGGCGCCTCGCCTTCCAGCGTGGTGCGATACATCGTGCGCATGTATTTCTCGTCGTCGAAGCCCGTGGCGCAATGCTGCGTGCAGCGATTGTCCCACAAAACCGCGTCGCCCACTTTCCAGCGCTGCCGCAAGATGAATCGCGGCTGCTGCGCGAATGCCTGCAATTCTTTGATCAGCGCGCGCCCTTCCGCCGGCGCCATGCCCTCGATATCGCAGGCCCAGCGGCCGAGATAGAGCGCCGTGCGGCCGCTCTTCGGGTGCTTGCGGAAAATCGGATGAAAGACATCGGGCCGCTTGCGCTTCTGCTCGTCGGTCAGCGGCGCCATCAGCGGGTAGTGGATGTGATGCATGTCGATGCGGCTGAAGCGCGCGCGCTTGCCCGCCAGCTTGCGCTTGAGCTCGGCGGGAAGAGCCTCATAGGCGCTATACATGTCGACGAACAGCGTGTCGCCGCGTTCGGGCGGCACGGTGATGGCGTAGAGGAACGATCCGGCGTTCGGGATGATCTTGTCTTCGCCGTCGGAATGAAACCCTTCGCCCGCCCGCTTGAGACCCACCGGCTTGCCGTCCTGCGTCGCGTTGGAGACCACGAACACTTCCGGGTGATCTGGCAGCGTGATGTTGGGCGGCTCCATGAAGTGCAGCGCGCCCAGTCGCTTTGTGAAGGCGATGTGTTGAGCCGGGCTCATCTTCAGCCCGTGGAAGATGAGAATGGAATGGTCGTACCAGGCCGCCTTCGATCTGCCGGAACGTCGCGTCGTCCATCTCGAGCGTGGGCGGTGCCCCGAACACGCTCGCGCCGAAACGACCCTGCAGCGGCCGGATTTCAACAGCCATGTGCGTATCCTTTGCCCATGTCGACGCAGCACTTCTTCGCAACGGATTTCAAAGCCTAGCGCCCCTTGAAAGCCGACACAACGATAAATCGATTTATCAAAATTAAGCGCTCAACTATAACATGTTAGCATGAACATGGCCTCTCCGCTCGCACGTCGCGGATGCGGAGGGTCAGGATCGCCAACGCCTTGTCCCCAACGCGCAAGCGCGACAAGCTCTCGGCGGACCGCGGAGGGGGACACGCGCGCATGGATCAGCTCTTGCTGGATCGCCTGGCGATCCGTCAGCTCATCGAGAATTGGGTGGTGTGGCGCGATGCCGGCGATTGGGAGCGGTTCCGCACCGTCTGGCATCCCGACGGAAGGATGATGGCCACGTGGTTTCAGGGCCCGGCCGCGGAATTCATCCGCGTGAGCCAGGAAGGCTGGGCCAAGGGTGTGAGCATCCTGCATTTCCTCGGCGGCCATTCGGTCGACCTCAACGGCGATCGCGCGATCGCGCAAACCAAGATGACGATCTCGCAGCGAGCGACGGTGCACGATGTGCCGTGCGACGTCGTCTGCACCGGCCGCTTTTATGATTTCCTCGAGAAGCGCGCCGGCCAATGGGGTCTCGTCCTGCGCCAGCCGATCTACGAGAAGGATCGGCTCGATCCCGTCGATCCCGCCGCGCGTCTGACGCTCGACGCGGATCTGCTGCGGCAGTTTCCCGAGGGCTATCGTCACCTCGCGTATATCCAGACGCAGATCGGCTACAAGGTGAAGCGCGACATGCCAGGCCTCAAGGGCCGGGAGGTAACAGCGCTATACGCGCGCGGCGCCGCCTGGCTGTCCGGGCAAGGCGATCCAGCCAATCCGTGACCAAGACGTGGAGCCTTTGATGCCGATCCAGCAGCAGCACAGATCGCATTCTCACCACCCATGTCGGCAGCCTGCCGCGTCCGGCCGATTTGCTGGACGTCATGAAGACACATGTCGCCGGTATGCCGTATGACAAGGTCGCTTACGACGCGCGCGTCGCCCGTGCCGTTGCCGCGTGCGTGCGCCAGCAGGCGGAGGCCGGCATCGACATCGTGACCGATGGCGAGCAGTCGAAGCCTGGCTTCTTCGACGTATGTACGCGAGCGCCTGGAGGGGTTCGAGGCGCGCCCGCAGCTCAAGATGATCCATCTTTCCAGCCGAGGAAGCGGCGTTCCCCGAGTACTACGAGCAGTATTTCAAGGAAGCGATGATGGGCGGCGCCATCGCGCCGATCGTGCCGTTGGTCTGCACCGGCGCCGGTGAAGTATCGCGGCCAGGACTCGCTGCGCAAGGACATCGCCAATCTCAAGGCCGCACTGGCAGGCACCACGCATCATGGCCGTCTTCATGCCGGCCGTTGCCCCGAGCGGCGTCGGCATGAACGAGTATTACAAGACGGAGGAAGAGTTTTTCCACGCTGTCGGTGCGGCACTGCGCGAGGAATACCAGGCGATCATCGATGCCGGCTTTCTGCTGCAGATCGACGATCCGTTCCTCACCGACATTTTCGCCGATCCGGCGCTCGATCGTCGCGGCCAGCGCGCGCGGGCGGACATGTATGTGGAGGCGCTCAACGCCAGCCTGCGCGGCATCCCCCGAGGAGAAGATCCGCTTCCATACCTGCTATGGCATCAACGAGGGGCCGCGCGTTCACGAGGCGACCCTCGTGGATGTCGTCGATCATATGCTGAAGGTGAACGCCGGCGCCTACAGCTTCGAGGCCGCGAACGCGCGCCACGAGCACGAATATCATTTGTGGGAGACAGATCAAGCTGCCGCCCGGCAAGGTCTTGATCCCGGGCGTCATCACCCACGCCAGCAACATCGTCGAGCATCCCGAGCTGATCGCCGAGCGCATCATGCGCTTCGCGACGCTCGTGGGCCGGGAAAATGTGCAGGCCGGCGCCGATTGCGGTTTCTCCTCGCAGGCGATGTACAAGACCGAGGTCCACCACACCGTGATCTGGGTGAAGTTCCAGGCGCTGCGCGAGGGCGCGCGGCTCGCCAGCCAGAAACTCTGGTCGTGAGCGAGCATCCGAACGATGTCGCCATCATCGGCGGCGGCATCGTCGGGTCGGCCTCGGCGTTTTTTCTCAGCCGGGCGCGCCTCAGCGTCTGTCTTTTTGAAAAGGGCCTGGTGGGGGCGGGGGCGAGCGGCGTCAATTTCGGCGGCGTGCGCCAGCAGGGACGGGCCTTGGCGGAGCTTCCCGTGGCCGCGCGAGCGCGCGAGCTTTGGGCGCGCCTGCCGGAGCTGATCGGCACGGCGGGCGAATTCACGCCATCGGGCCATCTCAAGCTGGCACGCAGCGATGGCAACATGGCGGAGCTCGAGGCTTACGCTCGAGCAGGCGCGCGATTACGGGCTTGCGCTCGAGCTGATCGGGCGCGATGCGTTGCGCACACGCTGCCCATGGCTCGCCGCCGATCTCGCCGGCGGGTCGCTTTGCGTCAGCGACGGCCACGCCAATCCGCGCCTGGTGGCGCCGGCCTTCGCCGATGCGGCGCGCGGGCACGGCGCCGAGATCCATGAGAACACGTGCATTGTCGCGATCGCTCACGACGGCGCGCGGTTCACGATCCGCACCGCTTCGGGGACTGAGATCGCCGCGCGTTACCTGGTCAATGCCGCCGGTGCCTGGGGCGTCGAGATCGCGCGCCAGTTCGGGGAGGACGTGCCGCTGCAGGCCAGCGCGCCCAATTGCCTGGCGACCGAACCGCTGCCGTTTTTCATGGTGCATGCGCTGGGCGTGTGCGACGGCGGTGTCGCCATCCGCCAATCCGCGCGCGGCAACGTCATCATCGGCGGCGGCGAATCGCATGTCGACATGAAGCACGGCCGCGCACGACCCATGGCCGCGATTTGCCGCATCGTGGGCGAGCGTGCCGTGGCGCTGGTACCGCGCCTCAAGCATGTTGCGCTGCTGCGCGCCTGGGCCGGGGTAGAGGGCGAAATGCCGGACAAGATCCCGGTGGTCGGCTGGAGCCGCACGCGCCCGGGCCTGATTCACGCCTTCGGGTTTTCCCAGCACGGCTTCCAGCTCGGCCCCGCCATCGGTGCCATCGTCGCCGATCTTGTCACCACCGGCAGCACTTCGACGCCCATCGCGCCCTTCGCCATCGATCGCTTCGCGCGCGCGGCCTAAGCCGACGCGACAGGCTGGACGCGCTGAACTTCCGCCTGAATGGCGTTGACGACGGTCGCCGTGTGTTGCGGTGTCGCACGCGTCGCCAGCGTGGCGATGCTGAGCGCGCATTCGGGAATACCCAGCTCGCGCGGGATCGGCACGGCAATACCCGCGACTTCGGGCAGGATCGCGCCCACGCTCAGCGCGTAGCCTTGCGCGCGCACCTTGGCGATCAGCTGCGGTGCAATCTCCGGCAGGCCGGCCTCGAGCACGCGCAAGCGCCGTTCATTGGCGGTGAGGATGGTACTGACCTCGTCGTCGTTCAGGGTCGACAGGATCGCGACACTCCCGGGCCCCACGCCCAGCGGGATGCGCCCGCCCGGGCCGCCGGTCAGCGTGCGCACATGCACCAGCACCTCGTGCATGCCCATGCACACCGCGTCGTTGCCGCTGCGCACCATCAGGAAGGCGCTGTCGCCGGTCTCTTCGGCGATGCGCAGCAGCGATCCGCGCCAGCGCTCGACCAGGCTGACCGTCGATTGCGACTTGAGCGCCAGGGCGTAGATCTCCGGCCCCACCAGGTAGCGCCGTCCCAGCGAGCCGCGCAGCGCAAACCCCTGCTGCACCATCGCCGCCAGCAGCCGGTGCGTCGTCGGCTTGGGCAACCCGGCGGCCGCGGCGATCTCGCCCAGCGTCGCGCCGGTCGGTCCCGTGCCGGCCAGGATGCGCAGCACCTGGAAGCTCTTCTGGGTCGAGATCGCTGGAATCATGGCGATAAATTCCGTATGTTGGAATTTATGATAGGGCAAATATCAGCATGTGAAAAGTTTATTTGACTCCCCTTCCGCTGTCGTGATGTTTTTTTGACACGGACGAAAGTCGGGCAGGGGGCGAATGAGTCGCGTTGCATTGATTTCCGGGACCAATCGCGGCATTGGCGAGGCCATTGGCCGGCGCCTGCTGGAAGCCGGCTGGCATCTCAGCCTGGGCGTGCGCAAGCCGGAGAGTGTGCCGTCCGCTCTGGCGGCGTCCGACCGCATCAGCGTCCACCGCTACGAGTCGGCCGATCGCGACGCCGGCAATCGCTGGGTGGCCGATTTCCGTCGCCCGCCATGGCGCCATCGACGCGCTGGTCAACAACGCCGGGATCTCGCCGCAGATCGGCCTCGAGGACGGCACCGACGAGGCGCTCGACGAGGTCTTCGAGATCAACGTCAAGGCGCCGTTCCGCGTGCTGCGCGCCGCCATGCCGCATCTCAAGAAAAGCGGCAGCGGCCGGGTGGTCAACATCGCCTCGCTCTCTGGCAAGCGCGTGATGGGCCTCAATGCCGGCTACCAGATGTCGAAATTCGCGGTCGTCGCCCTGACCCACGCCGTGCGCCGCGCCGGCTGGGAGAGCGGTATTCGCGCCACCGCGCTCTGTCCCGGCCTCGTCGACACGGAGATGTCGAGCAAATACCCCGGCGTGAAGCCGGAGGAGAAGACCGATCCCGAGGATCTTGCGCGCATCGTCCATCTGCTGCTGGAACTGCCCAACACCGCCTCGGTCGCCGAATTGCTGGTCAATTGCCGCTACGAGCACATGGTGTGACGCCCCGCATGACCGCACGATTCATCCGCCTGTTCGACCGGCCGGGGGCATCCATCGCCTTCACGCTGGATGGCACGCCGGCCGAGGCCCGCGCGGGCGACACAGTGCTGACCGCGGTACTGGCGAACCGGCGCGATGTCGGGCCGTCCGATTGTGGCGATCACGCGCGCGCGGGCTTCTGCCTGATGGGGTCGTGCCAGGGATGCTGGGTCTATGCCCAGGATGGCGCCCGGCTGCGCGCCTGCACCACGCCGCTCGAAGCCGGCATGGTCGTGACGACGCGCTGGAGCCCCAATCATGGCTGAGCCCGCCATCGTCGTTGTCGGCGCCGGCCCGGCCGGCATTCGCGCCGCGACGCACGCTGGCGCGCGCCGGCGTGCGCGTGACCTTGATCGACGAGGGCGATCGCCCCGGCGGGCAGATCTATCGCCAGCCGTTGCCTGGCGCCGAACGCCCGAAGAAGGATCTCTACGGCTTCGAATGGCGCAAGGCGGATGCGATTCACACAGCCCTGGAGCCGGTGCGTGAGCGCGTGGATTACCGCGCGCGCACGTTGGTCTGGAACTGTTTCCAGAACACGCTCGATTTGCTGGGCCCCGCGGGCGCAACGCAACTGACCTTTGATCGAATGATCGTTGCGACCGGCGCTGTCGAGCGCATGATCCCGGTCCCCGGTTGGACGCTGCCCGGTGTCTACGGGATGGGTGCGGCGCAGATCGCGCTGAAGTCGCAAGGCTGCGCCATCGGCCAGCGCGTGGTCTTCGCCGGCACAGGTCCGCTGCTGCCCCTCGTCGCCTACCAATACGCCAAGGCCGGCGCCAACGTCGCCGCGGTGCTCGATACAGCACCGCTCTCGGCCAAGCTCGCGGCCCTGCCCAAGATGCTGGCGAGCGTGGGCACGTTTGCAAAGGGCGTCTATTATCTCGCCGCGCTGCGCGCGCGCCGCATTCCCATGATCAGCGGCGTCTCCGGCTTCCGCATCGAAGGGCAGGGCCAGGTCGAGGCGATCGTCTACACCAAGAACGGCCGCGAGCAGCGCATCGCGTGCGACGCCGTCGGCATGGGCTTCGGCTTGCGCTCGGAAACGCAGCTCGCCGAGCTCGCCGGCTGTCGCTTCGAATACGACACGCTGAACCGCCAGCATCTGCCGATCCGCGATCGCGCCGGCCGCAGCTCCAATGTGCAGGTGTTCCTTGCCGGCGACGGCGCCGGCATCGCCGGTGCCGACGCTGCGGAAATGTCGGGCGAGCGCGCGGCGCTGGGTGTGCTCGCCGATCTCGGCCTGCCGGTGGACGCCGCACGCACCACCGAACTGGAGCGGCGCCTCGCGCGCATCGCGCGCTTCCGCCGCGGCGTCGAAACGGCGTTTCCGTTTCCGGTTCATCTGCATGCGGACGCACGCGACGATCTGGTCGTCTGTCGCTGCGAGGGCGTCACGCTCGGCGATCTGCGCCAGGCGGTCGGCGTGCGCGGCGCGCGTGAGCTCAACCGCATGAAAGCCTTCAGCCGCTTGGGCATGGGCCGCTGCCAGGGCCGTGTCTGCAGCTCAGCGGGCGCTGAATATCTCGCGACTTTGCTGGCGGCGGAGCTGCCTGCGGTCGGGCGCCTGCGCGCCCAGCCGCCGGTCAAGCCCATTCCTGTGTCGTTCGGGGCCTGAGCGATGGTCGAACGCCTCGACACGGACGTGACGGTGATCGGCGGCGGGGCCGGTTGTGCCGCGGCCCTGGCGCTGCGCCAGCGCGGCCTGCGCGTGGTGCTGCTCGAGAAGGGCTTCTGTGGTGCGGGCGCGACCGGCGTCAATTTCGGCGGCGTGCGCCAGCAGGGGCGGCATCTGGCGGAGCTGCCGATTGCGCTGCGCGCGCGCGGTATCTGGTCGCGGCTGGCCACGCTGGTCGGGGACGACTGCGAATATCGCGCCACCGGCCATATCAAGCTCGCCCGCAGCGACGAGGATATGGCCGAGCTCGAAGCGTATGCGCGTGATGCCGCCGCGTGCGGACTCGAGCTGCAGATGATCGGCCGCAACCGCATCCGCAGCGAATATCCCTGGCTGGGGGATAAGGTGGTCGGCGCCTCCCTCTGCGCGACCGACGGTCAGGCCAATCCGCGCCTGGTCGGGCCGGCCTACGCGCGCACCGCGCGCGCCGCCGGCGTCGATATTCGCGAGCTGACCGAGGTCACTGGCGCGTCCTTCGACGGCGAAACATTTGAGACCCGCGCCGCCGGCGATCTCGTCGTGCACAGCCGCTTCCTGGTCAACACCGCCGGTGCCTGGGGCGGTAAGGTGGCGTCGTGGTTCGGCGAGGCGGCTCCGGTCGAGCCGCTCTGCCCCAACATGTTGGTGAGCGAGCCGATCGAGCCGATCGTCGTGCGCTCTGTCGGTGTGTGCGGCGGCGATGTCTATGTCCGCCAGGCGCTGCGCGGCAACATCGTCTTCGGCGGCGGGCGCGGCTGGGGCGACATCGAGGTGTCGCGCACCCGCCCGGCGACGGGCTCGTCGTCGTTGAGCATGCAGAAACTGCTCGACATCGTGCCGGCCCTGCGCGGCGTCATGGTGATCCGCAGCTGGAGCGGCATCGATGGCGGCATGCCGGACAACATTCCGGTCGTTGGGCCCAGTGCCGCGATCCCGCGCCTGATTCACGCTTTCGGCTTTTCCGGCCACGGCTTCATGCTCGGGCCGGCGATCGGCGAGATCATCGCCGAGCTTGTGGATGACGGCGAAACATCAACGCCGCTCGATGCGTTTGCGATCACCCGGTTCTCGACATCAAAACAAGACAACCGAACAGAGGAGGAGAAGATCCTATGAGACGATTTGCAACACTTGCCCTGGCCGCATGTCTGGGCACGCTGATCGGCCAGGTGCCGGCAGCACACGCACAGAAGACACTCAGCATCGGCATGGCGTCGCAGGATATCGGTCAGCTCGATCCGCACCGCGCCGTTTCGACGCAAGACAAGCCGGTCGTCGGCTGGGTCTTCAACGGCCTGGTGCGTTTCAAGCCCGGCAGCGCCGACATGGCGACGCTCGAGCCCGACCTTGCCGAATCCTGGAGTGCCTCGCCCGACCAGACGGTGTGGACCTTCAAGCTGCGCCGCGGCGTGCAGTTCCATCGCGGCTTCGGTGAGATGACGGCCGATGACGTCGTCTTCTCGCTGCAGCGCGCCGCCAACAAGGACTCATCGTCCTTCGCCGCCGACTACGCGGCCGTCGACAGCGTCGCGGCACTCGATCCCTATACGGTGCAGATCAAGCTCAAGAACATCGTGCCGGGCTTCCTGGGCCGCGTCGCCGATTATCAGGGCGGCAACGTCGTCAGCAAGAAGGCCGTGACGCAGCTCGGCGATCAGTATCGCACGATGCCCGTCGGCACCGGCCCGTTCGAGATCAAGGAGTATCAGCCCAACCAGGGCCTGACGCTCGTCGCCAACAAGGCGTATTTCCGCGGGGTCCCGAAGATCGAGCAGATCAGCTACAAATTCATCCCCTCCGACGCCAGCCGTGATCTCGCATTCACCGCCGGCGAGATCCAGATCATCTATGGCCGCCAAGACGACAAATGGATCGAGCGCATGAGGAAGACACCGGGCGTGGTCGTTGACGTGATCCGGCCGGCCGAACTCGGCCTGCTGATGCTCGATCAGACCAAGCCGCCGCTCGATAACCTCAAGGTGCGCCAGGCGGTGGCCCATGCCATCGACCGCGCGCAGATGGTGAAGTTCAAGGGTGAGGGCGCCACGGAAGCCGGCATCTCGGTCGTGCCGGCGGGCTATCTCGGCACCGTCAAAGCGCCGCTCTATCCGCACGACATCGCCAAGGCGAAGGCGTTGCTGAAGGAAGCGGGCTTCCCCAACGGCATCCAGATCCGCACCATCCAGACCAGCCTGCCCAGCATGCTCAACACGATGCAGATCGTGCAGGCGCAGCTGAAGCAGGCCGGCATCGACCTGCAGCTCGACGTCGTCGACCACCCGACCTTCCACGCGCAAATCCGCAAGGATCTGAGCCAGGTCGTGCAGTACGCCGCCGCGCGCTTCCCGGTCGCGGACATCTACCTGACGCAGTTCTTCCACTCGCGCAGCATCCCCGGCGCGCCGACCGCGTCGACCAATTTCGGCCATTGCAAGGTGGCGGATGCCGAGATCGATGCGGCCCGTATCGAGACCGATGCCGCCAAACAGCTCCAGCTCTGGAAGACAGCGCAGGAGAAGATCGTCGCCGATGTCTGCGCGGTGCCGATGTTCGAGGCGCTGCAGGTCTGGGCGCACAGCACGAAGGTGAAGTTCGGCTACGATCTCAAGGCCTCGCTCAATCTCGGGCCGCCGATCACCGAATCCACCACGGTCGATTGAGGGGGTGGGCGAAGATCGGGCGTTAAACCGATGCTGAGATACGTGGCCCTGCGCCTCCTGCTGTCGGTTCCGACATTATGGGCGGTGCTGACCCTGGTGTTCGTCCTGGTACGCATCGTACCCGGCGACCCCGCGCTGGTGATTCTCGGCGATCAAGCCTCGCAAGAGGCGATCGTGGCACTTCGTCAGCGTCTCGGCCTCGACGAGCCCATCTTCGCCCAATACCTCAGTTTCCTCGGCCGGATCGCGGTTGGTGACCTTGGACAGTCCCTGGTCACCAGCCGCCCCATCCTGACCGAGGTGCTGAACGTCCTGCCCTACACGATCGAGCTCACCTTTTGCGCCATCCTCATCGGCGTGGTGATCGGCCTGCCGCTTGGCGTCGTGGCGGCGCAGTACCGCTGGACCTGGATCGACACCACCGCGCGCTGGATTTCGCTGGCTGGCCTCAGCTTCCCGGCCTTCATCTCCGGCATCCTCCTGCTGCTTGCTTTCGCGATCGAGCTGCGCATCTTCCCGGTGATCGGAAACGCGCCGTTTGAGCGGCCCTGGGCACATCTCGTGGCGCTCGTCCTGCCGGCCATCAATCTCGGCATCATCATGATCGCCTATGTGGCACGCGTTGCCCGCTCGGGCATGTTGTCGGCACTGGGCGAGGACTACATCCGCACCGCGCGCGCCAAGGGCGTGCCGGCCTCGGCCGTCGTGTGGTTCCACGCGCTGCGCAACGCCCTCATCCCCGTGGTCACCGTCATCGGTCTCTATTTCGGCATCCTGATCGGTAATTCGGTGCTGACGGAGATCGTTTTCAACCGTCCCGGCCTCGGCAAGCTGATCGTGCTCGCCCTCAACAGCCGTGATTATTCGATGCTGCAGGGGCTGATGGTCGTCTACGCGATGATCGTCGTCATCGCCAATCTCTTCACTGATCTCGCCTATGGCGCGGTCGATCCGCGCGTGCGGGTGCGCTGATGGCCGCGACCGCCTCCATCGGCGCTTTGGGTCGCGCCGCGCGCAGCAAATCCGTCATGGTCGGCGGCTCGATCTTCCTGATCGTCGTTCTGATGGGTCTGTTTGCACCCTGGTTCGCCCCCTTCGATCCCGACGCGCAGAACCCGATTCAAAGCCTCGACGGTCCCAGCGCCGAGCACTGGTTCGGCACCGATTTCTTCGGCCGCGACGTGCTCTCGCGCGTCATGTGGGGGGCGCGTGTCTCGCTCTTCGTCGGCACCGTCTCGACATTGATTGCGATGGTGATCGGCGGCGCCATCGGGATCGTTTCGGGCTATCTCGGCGGCCGCGTCGACCGCTTCGTGATGGCGGCTCTCGATGTCCTGCTCAGCTTTCCCCAGCTCATCCTCGGTCTGATCATCGTCGCCCTGCTGGGCTCGAACCTCACCAATCTGATCATGGCGATCGCCGTGACCGCCATTCCGCCGTTCGCGCGCATCGCCCGCGGCCCGACGCTGAGCTTGAAGGAGCGCGACTTCATCGAGGCCGGCCGCGCGCTGGGCTTCTCCAAGCTGCGTATCATGACCGTGCACATCCTGCCCAACGTCATGGACGACATCGTCGTCATGGGTTCGCTCTATCTCGCGACCGCGATCCGTACGGAAGCGAGCCTCAGCTTCATCGGCCTGGGCCTGCCGCCGCCGATCGCGACCTGGGGCGGCATCATCCGCGAGGGCTTCGAGAACCTGCTCGACGCGCCCTGGCTCGCCGTCTGCCCCAGCCTCGCCGTGTTGGTGGTGATGCTGGCGCTCAACATGATCGGCGACGGGCTGCGCGACGCGTCCGACCCGAAAATGGCGAACTCATGAGTGCCCCGACCCTCGAGGTCCGCAATCTCACCACGTCGCTGCGCATCGGCGGCGCCTGGCACGAGGCTGTGCGCGATGTCAGCTTCTCGCTCGAGCCGCGCCGCACGCTGGCCCTGGTCGGCGAATCCGGTTGCGGCAAGAGCCTCACCGCCATGTCGATCATGGGCCTGCTGCCGCGGCCCAACGGCCGCATTGCCGGCGGCAGCATCGCCATCGACGGGCGCGAGCTTGTCGGCCTCGAAGAAAAGCAGATGGAGAAGCTGCGCGGCGACCGCATCTCCATCATCTTCCAGGAGCCGATGACGTCGCTGAACCCGGTTCTGCCGGTCGGCTGGCAGATCGCGGAATCGCTGCGCCGCCATCGCAACATGGATGCGGCCGCCGCGCGCGCCGAGGTGATCCGCCTGATGCGCCTGGTGCAGATTCCCGGCGGCCGAGCGGCGTGTCGACGATTATCCGCACCAATTTTCCGGTGGCATGCGCCAGCGCGTGATGATCGCCATGGCGGTCGCTTGTCGCCCCGCAGTGCTGCTGGCCGATGAGCCGACCACGGCACTCGACGTCACCATCCAGGCCCAGGTCCTCAACTCTGATCGCCACGCTGCAGGAAGAAGTCGGCATGGCGGTGCTGTTCATCACCCACAATCTCGGCGTCGTCGCCTCGATCGCCGATCGCGTGATGGTGATGTATGGCGGCGACGTGGTGGAGAGTGCGCCCACCGACGGCTTCTTCGCGCGGCCGGCCCACCCGTACAGCGTGGCACTATTGCGTTCGGTGCCGCGCGCCGACCAGAAGGCCGAGCGCCTCGATCCGATCCCCGGCACGGTGCCCACGCTCACCGCCATGCCCAAGGGCTGCCGCTATCAATCGCGCTGTCCCCATGTCATGCCGCGCTGCGCCGAGCGCCCGCCGCTGGTCCGCTCGCCGGCGCGCCCGATCATCATGTGCGCTGCTGGCTGAACGTCGACGGGGCGGCATCATGATCCTGAACGTCGAAGGCCTCACGAAATCCTTCCCGGTGCGCGGCGGCTTCCAGCTGTCCGGCCCGACGCAGATGGTCCGCGCCCTCGACGGTATTTCCTTCCATGTCGAGAAGGGCGAGGCGCTCGGCCTGGTCGGCGAATCCGGCTGCGGCAAGTCGACCTCGGCGCGCGCCATCCTGCGCCTGCTCGAACCCGACGCCGGCAAAGTCATGTTCGACGGCACCGACATCATGGCGCTGACCGGCGAGGATCTGCGCCGCATGCGAAGGCGCCTGCAGATCGTCTTCCAGGATCCCTACGCCTCGCTCAATCCGCGCCGGCGCATTGGCGAGACGCTGTCCGAGCCGATGCGTGTGCACCGCCTCGCGAGCGGCCGCGAACTCACGCCCCGCGTAGCGTCGCTGCTGGCGGAGGTCGGTCTGCCGCCGGAGGCCGCGCAGAAATATCCGCATGAATTCTCCGGCGGCCAGCGTCAGCGCATCGGCATCGCCGCGCGCTTGTCGGTCGAGCCCGAATTCCTGTTTCTCGACGAGCCCGTCTCGGCGCTCGATGTCTCGGTGCAGGCGCAAGTGCTCGTCCTGCTCAATGAGCTACGGCGCCACCGCAATCTCAGCTTCGTCTTCATCAGCCACGACCTCGGCGTCGTGCGCTATTTCTGCCAGCGCATCGCGGTCATGTATCTCGGCCGCATCGTCGAGGAAGGGAAGGCGGACCAGGTCCTCGACACCCCGCTGCACCCATACACGCAAGCCTTGCGGGCGGCGACCCCCATCCCCGATCCCGCGAGCAAGGTGACGATGGCGCGCGTCGAGGGCGACCCGGCCTCGCCGCTCAACCCGCCATCGGGCTGCCACTTCCATCCGCGCTGTCCGCTGGCCACCGAGCGCTGCCGCGTCGAGCGCCCGCTCTTGCGCGACATTGCGCCCGGCCGTCGCGCCGCCTGCCATATGGTGTGAACCGCGCCCAGCCATGAGAAAATCTTGATGGCGGGGTGAGAAAATATCGGAGCGCTTGCCGCCCAAGCCTCTTGATTTCGCCGCCCGCCTCGCCGATGTTCTGCCCATCACAGCGTGAGCCGCACAGGTCATGGTCAGAACGGTCTTTTCCCGATGTTCGATGATGGGCACCGCCGCCGTTTGACCCGGCGTTGCGCCTGAGCGCTGTTTGCCTGTAAATGCCGCGCTGAGAAGACGCCGTCCGCCGGTACCCCGGCCGCCGCGTGCTTCCCCCGTGATGTTCCCCGAAGGATTGCCGCCTTGTCCGCCCGTATTGTGCCCATCGCCCCGCACGTGTCGCCGCCCGGCCCGGATGTTTTGTCGGTACCGGCGCCGATCATCGCCTTCGACGAGGTGCGCAAGCTCTACCCCGCCCGCGGCGATTCCCCGCCGGTCGCGGCCCTGGACGGCGTCACCCTGGCGGTACCGCAAGGCACCATTGTCGGCGTCATCGGCCGCAGCGGTGCGGGCAAATCGACGCTGATCCGGCTGGTCAACGGGCTGGAGCGGCCCAGCAGCGGCCGCGTTACCGTCGACGGCGTCGAGATCTCGGCGCTGGGTGAGGGCGAATTGCGCCAGGCGCGCCGTTCGATCGGCATGATCTTCCAGCATTTCAATCTGCTGTCCTCGCGCACGGCCTACGACAATGTGGCGCTGCCGCTGGAGATCGCCGGCTTGCCGCGCCGCGAGATCGAAGCCCGGGTCGAGCCGCTGCTGGATCTCGTCGGCCTCTCCGACAAGCGCGACCGCTATCCGGCCGAACTCTCCGGCGGCCAGAAGCAGCGCGTCGGCATCGCGCGGGCACTGGCGACTCAGCCGAAGGTCCTGCTCTCCGACGAGGCGACCTCCGCGCTCGATCCCGAGACCACGACGCAGATCCTGGCCTTGCTCAAGCGCGTCAATGCCGAGCTCAAGCTCACCATGCTGCTGATCACGCACGAGATGGCGGTGGTCAAGAACATCGCCGACCAGGTCGCGGTGATCGAAGCCGGCCGCATCGTCGAGCAGGGGCCGACCTTCGAGATCTTCGCCCATCCGCGCCACGCCACGACGCGTTCGTTCGTCGGTTCCGTGACGGGCGCCGTGCCGGACAGCTCTGAAGAGCGTCGCTGCGCGCGCAAGCGAATGCCGGCGACCGCGCCGTCATCCGCATCTCCTTCACGGGCGACGCCGCCAACGAGCCGGTGATCAGCCAGCTTGACGCGCCAGCTCGCCGTCGATTTCAATATCTTGCACGGCCAGGTCGACCATATCGGCGGCCGTCCGCTCGGCTCGCTGGTCGTCGCCGTTCCCGGCGATGCCGCGACCATGGCCGCGGTGACGCGCGCCCTCGACGCGCCCGGGCATTCGCGCGGAGGTGCTGGGCTATGTCGCCTGAAATCATCCAGCTGATCATCAATTCGACCCTCGACACGCTCTACATGGTCGGCGTCGCCGCCGGCCTCGGCACGGTCCTCGGTCTGCCGCTGGGCGTTTTCCTCGCGACCAGCCGCCATGGCGAGCTGTTTGCGGCCCCCTGGGCCAATCGTGTCCTCGGCGTGATCGTCAACGCCACGCGCTCGACACCCTTCATCATCCTGGTCGTCGCGATCATTCCGTTCACGCGGCTGATCGCCGGCACCTCGATCGGCACCACCGCGGCGATCGTGCCGCTGACGGTCGCCTCGACACCCTTCATCGCGCGTCTGGTTGAAGCCGCCATCCGCGAGGTCGACCAGGGCCTGGTCGAAGCCGCGCGCGCGATGGGTGCAAGTCCGCTGCAGATCGTGCGCAAGGTGCTGCTGCCCGAAGCGCTGCCGGCGATCTCGCTGGCCCTCACGCTCGCCATCGTCAGCCTGATCGGCTATTCCGCGATGGTCGGCGCGGTCGGCGGCGGCGGGCTGGGCGATCTCGGCATCCGCTACGGCTATCAGCGCTTCATGCCCGACGTCATGGCGGCGGTCGTCGTGGTCTTGATCGTGCTTGTCCAGGGCGTGCAGAGCATCGGCGACACGCTGGCGCGCCGCCTCGACAAGCGCACCCGCCATCACTGAATCTGTCCTCAACCTCGAAACGGAGTCTGTCCATGTCCTTGCGCATTCTTGCCGCGGCGCTCGCCGCATCGATCGCCTTCGCCGCTACGGCGTCGGCCGAGAACATCAAGATCGGCGTCACGCCCGGGCCCGCACGCCCAGATCCTCGAGATCGTCAAGCCGATCGCCGCCAAGAAGGGGCTGGAGATCGAGATCATCGAGTTCTCCGACTACGTCGTGCCGAACACGGCGCTCGATGCCGGCGAAATCCAGGCGAATTCCTTCCAGAACCAGCCCTATCTCGACAACCAGAAGACCGATCGCGGCTTCAAGATCGAGACGGCGGGGCTGACCGTGAACTTCCCGCTCGGCATCTATTCCAAGAAGTACAAGAGCTGGGGCGACGTGCCCGATGGCGCCACCATCGCCATCCAGAACGACCCGACCAATGGCGGCCGCTCGCTGCTGCTGCTGCAGGACAAGGGCGTCATCAAGCTGAAACCGGGCGTGGGCTACAAGCCGACAGTGGCCGACATCACCGACAACCCCAAGAAGCTGAAGATCGTCGAGATCGAGGCGGCGCAGACGCCGCGCGCCCTCGACGACGTGGCTGCCGCCGCCATCAACACCAACTACGCGACCCAGGCCGGCCTGGATTCGGCGAAGGATTCGATCCTGCGCGAGGATCCGAAGGGACCGTATGTGAACCTCATCGCGGTGCGCAGCGTCGACAAGGACAAGCCCTGGGTCAAGACACTGCTGGAAAGCTACCACACGCCCGAAGTGAAGGAATTTGTCCTCACCAAGTTCAAGGGCGCCGTTCTGCCGGCGTGGTGATATCGCAAAACGCCGCCGCGATCCGCGCGATCGCGGCGGCCACCTTCAAGAAATTCTTGTGTGATTTCAGAGAACTTCTCAATTGTACCGTTACCGTCACATGACCGTAGAATGAATTCAACGATCCGATGTTCGGATCTGCGGTGATTTGAACGCGCAGCTTGCACCGCATCACCAAATGCTAAAGCGCCACGACGCTAACGTCGTGGGTTCGACAGCAAGAAGGAAACCCCGATGTTCCGTCCTAATAAGTCGATCGCCACTATCCTGCCTGCGCCCGCCCGGTGCTGTTGCTGTCCCGGTTGAACTTTTTGCCCGCCGCCACGTTGTGACGGCGCGCCCGACCGAAGCACCAGCATGAGGGGCATTGACGATGAGCGGCGCTTTTGTGATTGAGATCGAGGATCAGACCGCCGGCCTGGTCCTGGCAGAGAAGGGCGGATTCCGTTTCCGGGCGTCCGACCCGAATTTCCGTAAGTTGGATGGGCGGCTATTCTCCCATGTCCGTCAGGCCCGGGCGGCCGCGGCGGCACTCTGGCGCGCCGCGCGCGCCAAATCGGCGGGGCGCCCAGGGGTGTCACACGACGCACTGCCGGTGCAGGTCGCCTGGGGATGGGGCAGCTGATAACATCGCTGCCGGCAGCATTCTCTCGAGGGCAACATGGCACATGCATCACAGCGCGCGGCGCTGATCGTCGGCGCCGGCGCCGGACTTAGCGCGTCACTGGCCCGGCTTCTGTCGAAATCGGGCTACCGCGTGGCGCTGGCCGCGCGCTCGACGGACAAGCTCGCCAAGCTGACAGCGGAAACCGGCGCCGAGGCTTTTGCGGCCGACGCGTCGGATCGCACCGCCGTCACCGACCTCTTCGAACGTGTGACCAAGCGCGTGGGCGCTCTTGACGTCGTCATTTACAACGCGAGCTACCGCACCCGCGGCCCCTTCATCGACCTCGATCCCGCCGAAGTCGCCAAGACGATCGCGGTTGGCGCCTATGGCGGCTTCCTGGTGGGGCAGGAGGCGGCGAAGCGCATGCTGTCGCGCGGGCAAGGCACAATTGTGTTCACCGGTGCCTCCGCCAGCGTCAAGGGCTACGCCCAGTCGGCGCCGTTCGCGATGGCCAAGTTCGCGCTGCGCGGCCTCGCGCAAAGCATGGCGCGCGAGCTATCGCCCGCCGGCATTCATGTGGCCCACGTCGTCATCGACGGCGGCATCCGCAGCGCCGCGCGCCAGGATGCATCCGACAAGCCCGACTCGTTGCTCGATCCCGACGGGATCGCGCAAACCTACCTGCACCTGATCGAGCAGCCACGCAGCACCTGGAGCTGGGAGATTGAGCTCCGTCCCTGGGTCGAGAAGTTCTGAGCGTCTTCTGGGAAGACGGCGCCAGCCCCACCTCACCCTAACCCTCTCCGCCCCAATGGGGCGGAGAGGGTTAGGGTGAGGTGGTGGTGAAGCGAAAAGAGCGGCTCAAACGTCCGGTGCGAAGAAGGCGAGCGTGCGGATTTCGATGCTCTCGCGCGGCGGCGCGTCGACCGGCGTCGTCGGATCGTCGAAGGCCGTGTGCGCCGTGAAGCGCGCGCGGGTCTCGTCGGAATCATAGCACTTGATCAGCACGACCTCATCGGTCTGCTGACCTGGGAAATAGAACCATTTGTGGCGTGGGCTGTGCGCGACGGCATAGGTCTCGCCCGTGCGGTCGCGATAGATCAGGTCGTTGGCGACGAAATCCTGCTGCGTCATGCTCTGCGCGTCGCACAGCGCCAGGGGCGAGCGGCGCACCGGCCCCTTGATCGGCCGCCACACATTGATGATCGCGAAGCGGTGCTGCAACAGGCGTTCCGCGTCCGCTGCCGGCAGCAGGTCGCGCACGCGCTGCGGGCCGGATTTGACCGTGTAGTCGTTGTGCACGCGCTGCACCGGCTCGCGGATGCCGGCCGCCCGGTTCTCGGCGCCATTGCGTAGCGTGTGATCGAACACGATCACCCGGCTGGCGCCCGTCGCATCGGCCACCAGCCGCTCCATTTCCGGATAATAGAGCGTGCGCAACGCGCTCTCGTCGTAGAGATCGCCCACGCGCGTCTTGTGCGTCAGCAACTCGAAGCCCTGCTTGTCCAGCGACAGGTGCCGCGCGAGCGGCCGTGCGTTGCGGACCGCGACGATGTGCGGCGCGTATGTGCCGGACCGCTGCGGCTTGCCCTCGGGCGGCGGGCTGTAGTTGTAGGAATACGGCTTCTGGCCGTTGGGCACGAGATAATTGAGCCCGGCCTCCACGACATCATCCAGGACCAGCGAAACTGCGCTCATGGCACGTCTCCGGCTAATGACTGCATTTGTCCTAGTGAAGCAGGCAGCAGCATCCGCGTCGAACGCCAAGAAATCATGCGACGCATGAGAAATATTTGGCAATCGTGGCTCTTGTTTTGTGGCCCGGATCACATAAAGCCGATTTGAGCCTCGCGTAAGAATTCCTCGTTTGTTGTGGGCTGACCGCATCCCGACATTCAGGAATAGCGCTTCGCGAGGAGAAGACCATGTCGCTCTGGATGCAACTGCCCGACCTGCTCGTCTCGGCCATGGTGTTCACCGCCGCCATCGCCGCGTTCTTTCTGTTCGGTCTTCTGGACGACGACGATGAGAGCCGCACCTGGGGCGACGATCCGCACGTCGTGGCGTTGCTGTGCGGCATGTCGCTCTGATCGCGTTGCCTCCCCGTCGGCGTTCCTTTATATGTAGATTCGCCTGAGGGTAGAGCGCCGCAGGGTTTGCACCATATCGAACGTCAAGGCCCGCGGCTGTACGCCTGGGAGGGACGCCTTGCTGACAAGCGATCTCGCGATCGTCGGCGCAGGCTCGTGCCCGCGCGCCGGTCGGCGCGATCGCGGCACGTGCGTCTATTGGCGCGTCGATGCCACCCTTGCGCCGCGCGGTGTGCGCCGGCATCGGAGGGCCGCATGAGCCTGACGCTGGAGCGGGTCAGCAAGATGGCTGGCGCGCAACAGCATCTGAGCGATGTTTCCCTCGATCTCGCGCGCGGCACCATCAACGTCCTGTTGGGCGCGACACTCGCCGGCAAGACCAGCCTCATGCGCATCATGGCCGGGCTCGATCGGCCCAGCAGCGGCCGCATCCTGATCGATGGCCGCGATGTCACCGGCGTTCCGGTGCGCCAGCGCAACGTGGCCATGGTGTACCAGCAATTCATCAACTATCCGACGCTGACGGTCTACGAGAACATCGCCTCGCCGTTACGCGTGGCGGGCATTGCGCGCGCCGAGATCGAGCGCCGGGTGCGCGAGGCGGCATCGCTCTTGCGTCTGGAGCGCCTGCTCGATCGCATGCCGCTCGAGCTGTCGGGCGGCCAGCAGCAGCGCACCGCGATCGCGCGCGCGCTGGTGAAGGGGGCCGATCTCGTCCTGCTCGATGAGCCACTCGCCAATCTCGACTACAAGTTGCGCGAGGAGCTGCGCGAGGAGCTCCCGAAGATCTTTCGCGCGACCGGCGCGGTTCTGGTTTATGCCACCACCGAGCCGGCCGAAGCATTGCTGCTCGGCGGCAACACCGCAACGCTCGTCGAGGGGCGCGTCACTCAATTCGGCCCCACGCTCGATGTCTATCGCCGACCCAATGACCTGGTAACGGCCAATGCCTTTAGCGATCCGCCCCTCAACACCATGCCGGTGCAGAAGGCGGGACGGGAGGTGCGACTGCCCAAGGGGACCACGCCAGCAACAGGTACACTCGCCGGTCTGCGGGACGGCGGCTACACGATCGGGCTGCGGCCCGATCAGCTCTTTCTGACCCGGCCTGCCGGCGATGCGATCGCGTTCCAGGGCAACGTCGCCGTCAGCGAGATCACCGGATCGGAAAGCTACGTGCACGTCGATATCGGCGCCTTGCGCTGGGTGGCGCTCGCGCGCGGCGTGTATGAACTTGAGCCCGGCACGGCGCTGGACGTGTACGTCGACCCGGCGCGGCTCTTTGTCTTTGGTCCCGACGGCACGCTGGCGGCTGCCCCGGGCCTGGCGGCGGCGGCCTGAGAGGCGCGGATGGCCCGCATTGACCTCAAGAACCTCGCGCATGCCTACAAGGCCGCACCGTCGCGCCCGGACGATTATGCGCTCAAGGAGCTCAACCTCACTTGGGACCATGGCGGTGCCTATGCGCTGCTGGGGCCATCGGGCTGTGGCAAGACAACGCTTCTCAACATCATCTCCGGCCTGGTGGCGCCGACGCGCGGCCGCGTGCATTTCGATGCGCGCGACGTGACGGAGCTGCCGACCGAGAAGCGCAACATCGCCCAAGTATTCCAGTTCCCGGTCGTCTACGACACGATCACAGTCTACGAGAACCTCGCCTTCCCGCTCAAAAACCGCGGCGTGGCGCGCGACGCGATCGACAAGCGCGTGCGCCAGGTGGCTTCCATGCTCGACCTCGAGCGCGATCTTGACCGTCGCGCCAGCGGGCTCACCGTCGACGCCAAGCAGAAGATCTCGCTCGGCCGCGGCCTTGTGCGCTCCGACGTGGCGGCCATCCTGTTCGACGAGCCGCTCACGGTCATCGATCCGCATCTCAAATGGCAGCTGCGCTCGAAGCTCAAGGCGCTGCATCGCGAATTCGACTTCACGATGATCTACGTGACGCACGACCAGACCGAGGCGCTCACCTTCGCCGACAAGGTGGTGGTGATGCATGACGGCAACATCGTGCAGATCGGCCGCCCCGACGAGCTGTTCGAGCGGCCGGCGCACACGTTCGTCGGCTATTTCATTGGCTCGCCGGGCATGAATGTCGCGCCCTGCACCGTCGCCGGCACCCGCGCCGTCATCGCCGGCCACGATGTGGCACTGTCGCGCGCGTATCCATCGCTGCCATCGGACAAGAAAATCGAGCTTGGCGTGCGGCCGGAATTCGTGACGCTGGCGCCGGCGGGCCAAGGTCTGCCCGTTCAGGTCGATCGCATCGACGATTTGGGCCGCGTGCGCATCGCGCGCGTGCGCCTGGGCGATGTGCCGTTCAATGTGACAGCCTCGGGCGACATCGCGATCTCGGGCAGCCAGGCTGCCATCGTCATGGACCCGGCGCATGTGAACATCTACGCCGACGGGCATCTCGTCGAAGGTGCGGCGTTATGACGAAGATCGCCAGCAACCGCGCCTGGCTGCTGGTGGCGCCCGTCGTCATCATCGTGGCGTTCTCCGCGCTGCTGCCGCTGATGACGGTGGTGAATTACTCGACCCAGGACACGTTCGGCAACAACGAGTTCTTCTGGAACGGCATCGGCTGGTATGCGGAGCTTCTCGATCCCGACAGCGAACTCGGCGGCCGGTTCTTCGACGCGTTGTGGCGCAATCTTCTGTTCTCCGCGATCATCCTGGCGATCGAAGTGCCGCTTGGCATCGTTGTCGCCTTGTCTATGCCGCGCCAGGGCTGGGCGGTGGCGCCGTGCCTGGTGGCGATGGCGCTGCCACTACTCATCCCCTGGAACGTCGTTGGCACGATCTGGCAGGTTTTCGCGCGCGGCGATATCGGCTTGTTGGGTTGGACGGTCAATATGGCCGGCATCGACTACAATTATACCGCCAATTCGCTCTCGGCCTGGCTCACCATCATCATCATGGATGTTTGGCACTGGACCTCGCTGGTGGCGCTGCTGTGCTATGCGGGCCTGCGCTCCATTCCCGATGCCTATTTCCAGGCGGCGCGCATCGACGGCGCGTCGCGCTGGTCGGTATTCCGCTACATCCAATTGCCGAAAATGCATCGCGTCCTGCTGATCGCGGTCCTGCTGCGCTTCATGGACAGCTTCATGGTTTACACCGAGCCCTTTGTTGTCACCGGCGGCGGGCCGGGCAACGCGACCACCTTCCTGTCGATCGACCTTGTCAAGCTGGCGCTGGGCCAGTTCGATCTCGGCAAGGCCGCGGCCCTCTCCATCGTCTACAACCTCATCATCATCACCCTGTGCTGGGTCTTCTACACGGTGATGACCAAGGCCGACGGGCGCAGGGGCTGAATCATGCGCGCCAAGCCCCTCGTCATGGCTCTCTATCTGCTGTTCCTGCTGGTGCCGATCTATTGGCTCGTCAATATGAGCCTCAAGACCAATGTCGAGATCGTCACCGGGCTCACCTTGTGGCCGCAAACGCTGACCTTCCAGAACTATTACAAGATCTTCACCGATTCATCCTGGTATTCCGGCTACATCAACTCGCTGAAATACGTCGTCCTCAACACAATCATTTCGATCTCGCTGGCGCTGCCGGCCGCCTACGCCTTCTCGCGCTACCGCTTCATCGGCGACAAGCATCTGTTCTTCTGGCTCCTGACCAACCGCATGGCGCCGCCGGCGGTCTTCGCGCTGCCGTTCTTCAATCTCTATTCGGCGATCGGACTGTTCGACACGCCCTGGGCCGTGGCGTTGGCACACTGCCTGTTCAATGTGCCGCTGGCGGTGTGGATCCTCGAAGGCTTCATGTCCGGCGTGCCGCGCGAGATCGACGAGACCGCGCAGCTCGACGGCTACTCGTTTCCACGCTTCTTCGTGAAGATCTTCGTGCCGCTGATCGCCAACGGCATCGGCGTCACCGCGTTCTTCTGCTTCATGTTTTCCTGGGTCGAGCTGTTGCTGGCGCGCACGCTCACCACCGTCAACGCCAAGCCGATCGCGGCCACCATGACCCGCACCGTCTCGGCGGCGGGCATGGATTGGGGGTTGTTGGCGGCGGCCGGTGTGCTGACGATCGTGCCGGGGGCACTCGTGATCTGGTTCGTGCGCAACTACATCGCCAAGGGCTTCGCCCTGGGCCGCGTCTGAGGGAGGGGCCGCCGATGGAACTGGCCTGGATGGCATGGACGTGGCAGACTGCGCTCTTCTTTGCAGTCATCGCCAGCCTTCTCGGACTGTTGACCGTGCTGGCGATCATGCGCCCGGAAACGGAGCGCGTCGGCGTTCTTGGCATTGCGACCACGCGCGGCGATCGGCTGTTCATCACGTTGCTCGGCAGCGCGTTCATCAATCTCGCATGGCTCGGTCTGGTCGGACCGGGCCAGGAATGGGCTCTCGGCCTCTCGCTCCTTTACGGAATCTGCGTGTTCCGCTGGGTGTGAGAGGCGTTGGAGACGGCAAGCGGCGGAGGGGACGGGCCGTAAGAAAGGATCCTAACAATAAGACGGAGAGGAGGAACTGCACATGAAGCGAAGTCTAATGATGACGGCGGCTTCCGCGGTACTGATGCTCGGTGCGGGATCTGCCATGGCTGGCATGGACGAAGCGCGGCGATGGGTCGACAACGAATTCCAGCCTTCGACGCTCACGAAAGAAGAGCAGATGAAGGAGATGGAATGGTTCGTCAAGGCGGCGGAGCCGTTCAGGAACCTGGAGATCAGCGTCGTCTCCGAAACCATCACCACCCACGAGTATGAAGCGAGGACCCTCGCCAAGGCCTTCACCGAGATCACCGGGATCAAGGTTACGCACGATCTCATCCAGGAAGGCGACGTGGTCGAGAAGATCCAGACGCAGATGCAGTCTGGCCGCAACATCTACGACGCCTGGATCAACGATTCGGATCTGATCGGCACGCATTTCCGCTACAAACAGGCGATCCCGATTTCCGACTGGGTGGTGGGCGAAGGCAAGGACGTGACCCTGCCGACACTCGACATCCAGGATTTCATCGGCAAATCGTTCACCACCGCGCCGGACGGCAAGATGTATCAATTGCCGGACCAGCAATTCGCCAATCTCTACTGGTTCCGCTACGACTGGTTCTCGCGGCCCGATCTCAAGGCGCGCTTCAAGCAGAAATACGGCTACGACCTCGGCGTGCCGGTCAACTGGTCGGCCTACGAGGACATCGCCGAATTCTTCACCAACGATGTGAAGGAAATCGACGGCGTGCGCGTCTACGGTCACATGGACTATGGCAAGAAGGATCCGTCGCTGGGCTGGCGCTTCACGGACGCCTGGCTGTCGATGGCGGGGAATGGCGATCGCGGCATCCCCAACGGACTTCCCGTGGATGAATGGGGCATTCGCATGGAAGGCTGCCGTCCGGTCGGCTCGTCGGTCGAGCGCGGCGGCGACACCAATGGGCCGGCTTCGGTCTATGCCATCGTCAAATACGTCGAGTGGCTGAAGAAATATGCACCACCGCAAGCGGCGGGCATGACGTTCTCTGAATCGGGCCCCGTCCCGGCGCAAGGCAACATCGCGCAGCAGATGTTCTGGTACACGGCCTTCACCGCCGACATGGTGAAGCCCGGCCTGCCGGTGGTGAATGCCGACGGCACGCCGAAATGGCGCATGGCACCCTCGCCGCACGGCTCGTACTGGAAGGACGGCATGAAGCTCGGCTATCAGGACGCCGGCTCATGGACCTTGCTCAAATCGACGCCGGTCGATCGGCGCAAGGCGGCGTGGCTCTACGCGCAGTTCACGGTCTCCAAGTCCGTGTCGCTGAAGAAGAGCCATGTCGGTCTCACGTTCATTCGTGAGAGCGACGTCTGGCACCAAAGCCTCACCGATCGTGCGCCGAAGCTCGGCGGATTGGTGGAGTTCTACCGCTCGCCCGCGCGCGTGCAGTGGACGCCCACGGGCAACAACGTGCCGGACTATCCGAAGCTGGCGCAGCTCTGGTGGCAGAACATCGGCGATGCCGCGTCGGGCGCCAAAACGCCGCAGCAGGCGATGGACGCGCTGGCAGCCGCACAAGACTCAGTCTTGGAGCGCCTGGAACGCTCCGGGGTGCAGGGCGAGTGCGGGCCCAAGCTCAACAAGAAGGAGAGCAAGCAGGCCTGGTTCGATCGCAGCAAGATGAGCGGCGGCACGGCGCCGCAGCCCAAGCTTGCCAACGAAAAGCCGAAGGGCGAGACGATCGACTACGACACGCTGATCAAGTCGTGGCCGGCTCTGCCACCCAAGCGGGCCAGCGCGAACTGACGCCGCTTGGTCTGAAATGAGTTGAGGCCGGGAGCGATCCCGGCCTCTTTTTTTGCGTTAGCGCGAGCGCGTGCCGTCGGCGGCGGTCCAGCTTCGCTTGCCCGTCGCGTCGCGATTGTCGCGGCGCTCGCCGTCCGGCCGGCGATGCTTGACCCACGGCTTGCCGGCGGAATTGCCGCCCGGGCGATAGCCGCCGCCGGGGCGGCCAGCGCGATCGCCGGGACGGCCGGCGGGGCGCGACGCGGCCGGGCTCGGCTCGAGGCCGGCAACAGTGTGAACCGCCAAGGTGGCGCGCGTCAGCCGCTCGATGCTGCGCACGATCTCGCGATCCGCGGGACCGGCAAAGGAAACGGCGATGCCCGTGGCACCGGCACGGCCGGTGCGGCCGATACGGTGCACGTAGTCGGCGGCGGCGCGCGGCAGGTCGAAATTGATGACATGCGAGATGTCGCGCACATCGATGCCGCGGGCGGCGACGTCCGTCGCGACCAGGAACTGTACATCGCCGGTGCGAAGCTGCTGCATGGTGCGGTTGCGCTGGCGCTGGTCGATATCGCCATGCAGCGGGGCCGCCTTGTGGCCGGCGGTAACGAGGTCCTTGGCCAGCGTATCGGCATCGCGCTTGGTCGCGACGAACACGATTGCCTTGCCCATTTCGGCCGAGGCGGCGAAATGCTTCAGCAGCCGGTGCTTATGGCCCAGGTGATTGGTGTGATAGAGGCGCTGTTCGATCGCTGCTGCGGACACGGCCTGCTCGACCGTGACGCGCACGGGGTTCTTCAGCAGGCGCTCGGCGAGGCCGGCCATGCGGCGGTCGAGCGTGGCGGTGAACAGCATGGTCTGGCGTTCGCTGGCACAGGCCTTGGCGATCATGTCGACGTCTTCGGCGAAGCCCATGTCGAGCATGCGGTCGGCCTCGTCGAGGATCAGCACCTCGACATGGCCCAGATCGATGCGGCCGCGCTGCAGATGGTCGATCAGGCGACCGGGTGTGGCTACGACCACATCAAGAGGCCGCGACAGCATGCGCAGCTGCTCGCGAAACGGCATGCCGCCGACGATGTCGACGCTGTTGAAGCGCAGGAACTTGCCGTGCTTGCGCACCGCCTGGGTCACCTGCATCGCCAATTCGCGCGTGGGGGCGAGCACCAGAATGCGCGGCGCGCCGGCCGGCAGGGATTTCGGGTTCGACGCGATGCGCGTCAGCGACGGCAGCAGGAACGCGGCGGTCTTGCCCGTGCCCGTGGCGGCGGTGGCGAGGATATCGCGGCCTTCCAGGGCCGGCGGAATCGCGGCGGCCTGGACCGGCGTGGGAACGGAATAGCTATCGCTCTCCAGGGATTTCAGAATCTGGGGGTGCAGCGCGTAGTCGGCAAACGACATGAATTGACCTTCCTCGGGCAATGTTGATCGACCGATGGCAGCGGCCCAAAAGCGCTGCTCGGTTGGCGGAGGAGGGTCGAAGAGGAAGAAACGTTCCGAATGGAGGGCAGATGTGCCGCCCTTGAAGGGATCGCGTCTCACTCGAGAGACGCAGATACGTGCCTCCAGCGGAGCCGGGACCATAGAGGGTCAGGCCGGCCAAACCAAGGATATTCGACCGCACTGCAACACGCGCATGGTTGTTTCGTCAGCGGAGGCGCGGGCGACATTTTCGCCCGGTTTTCGCTCCTGAATCAGTGATTTCCGACCGTTTGGCCTCAGCCGCGCCGGACGACGTACCCGACCACCATCTCGACCGCTGCCTGGCGCCTTGCGGCCAGGGATTCCGGCGTCGTCAAGTCGCGCTTGAAAATGCGCGAAAAGGTCGCCCGGTTGGAGACGTTGAAGAAGCACATGGCCGTGATGAACCAGTGCAGGTCGACCGGATCGAGCCCGGCGCGGAACATGCCTTGTGCCACGCCGCGCGCATAAAGCCGCTTGATCGCCTCGATGGTCGTGACGTTCAGCTTCTCGATGACCTTCGATTTCGCCAGGTATTTGGCGTGGTGGATGTTCTCGATCATCACCAGCCGGATGAAATCCTCGTTCTCGTTCTCGTAATCGAAGGTGAATTCGATCAGCCGGCTCAACGCGTCGACGGGCGACAGATGATCGAGGTCGAGATGCGTTTCGATCGCGCGGATGCGGCGATAGGCCTCCTCAAGCACCGCAAGATAGAGGCCCTCTTTGTCGCCGAAATAGTAATAGATCATCCGCTTGCTGGTCTTCGTGCGCGCCGCGATCTCGTCGATGCGGCTGCCGCTCAGCCCGTTTCGCGCGAATTCCTTGGTCGCGACATCGATGATGTTGCGCTTGGTCGCCTCGGCGTCATGGCCGCGCTGGGCGACCTCCTTGTCGCTGCGGCGCCGCGATTCTTTCTTTATTTTCATAATCTTATAGATCCTGGCAGACGAAATTCGCAGGGCAGCGCGATTTCACATTGACCGAACTAACTAGTTCGTACACTGTCGCGCAAACGTGGCGTCTCGCTTGTAACGCAAGCGAGTGGCGCCGTTAAGACGGGACCGGTGGGAAACGTAGATCGCGTCGCGCCTGGCGCCCTCTGGGGCGGGGCCGATGCGAGGGGACAGCGATCAGCGCATGAGCACAATCGCGCACGAGGCGTCTCGCCGTTCCGGAAGCGCGGCCGCGCAAGCCGACGGCAAGCGCCGGTCGATCCTGATCGGCCTGATCGGCGCGGGCATCCAGTCGTCGCGCACGCCGGCGATGCACGAGGCCGAGGGCGACCGTCTCGGCTTGCGCTACCTCTACAATCTGATCGACCTCGACGAACTCAAGCTCGACGTGTCGGCGTTGCCCGAACTGCTGAGCGCCGCGCGGCGCATGGGCTTCGCTGGCCTCAACATCACGCACCCGTGCAAGCAGGCGATCATTCCGCTGCTCGACGATCTGTCGCCCGCCGCGCGCGCCATCAATGCCGTCAACACCGTGGTGATCGCGCCCGGCGGCTGCGTCGGGCACAACACGGACTCATCGGGATTCGCGGAAAGCTTCCGGCGCGAGATGAAGGCCGCGACGCTCAATCGCATCGTCCAGATCGGCGCCGGCGGCGCCGGTGCCGCGGTCGGCTACGCTTTGCTGGAGATGGGGGCGGGCACGCTAAGCCTCGTCGACAGCGATGAGGCTCGCGCGCAATCCCTGGCCGAACGGCTGCAGGCGCATTTCGGGCCAGGCCGCGCCGTGGCGAGCCGGATGATTCCAGAAATCGTGGCGACGGCCGACGGTGTGGTCAACACAACGCCCGTCGGCATGGCGAAATATCCCGGCCTGCCGCTGCCGGCCGAGCTGCTGCGGCCCGATCTCTGGGTCGCCGACATTGTCTATTTCCCCGCCGAGACCGAGCTGCTGCGCCGCGCGCGCGCCTTGGGCTGCGCCACCTTGGCCGGGACCGGCATGGCGCTGTTCCAGGCCGTCGAAGCCTTCCGCCTGTTCACCGGCCTGGCACCCGATCCCGACAACATGCGCCGGCAATTGCGCCAGGACTGAACGGCACGACAACATGACCCGGCTCATCGACTTCTATTTCCGCAGCCTGAAAATCATCATCGGTGTCCTGCTGATCGCCATGGTCGTGATGGTCTTCGGCAATGTCGTGCTGCGCTACGTGTTCAATTCCGGGCTCAGCTTCTATGATGAATTGTCGCGCTGGAGCTTTGTCTGGCTCACCTTCTTGGGCGCCATCGTCGCGATGCGCGAGCGCCGCCACCTCGGCGTCGACATCCTAGTGCGGCTGCTGCCGCGGCTCGGCCAGAAGGCCTGCTTCGTCGTCAGCAACCTGCTGATGCTCTATGCGACCTGGCTGCTGCTGCGCGGCAGCTGGATGCAGACGCTTCTGAACTGGGACGTGCCCGGCGCCGCGACCGGTTTGTCGAGCGGCCTGTTCTACGGCGTGGGTCTCGTTTTTGCGGGCTCGGCGGCTCTTCTCCTTCTCTCAGATCTGTGGCGCGTTCTGACCGGCCGCCTCACGGCGGAGGAGCTGATCGGCATCCAGGGCAGCGAAGAAGTCACGGACGGCAAGCCGTGACCCTTGCCATCTTCATCGGTTCGATGCTGGGCGCCATGGCGCTGGGCATGCCGATCGCCTACGCCCTGATCCTCTGCGGCGTGGCGCTGATGTTCCATCTCGACATGATGGACCCGCAGATCGTCGCCCAGAGCGTGATCAACGGCGCCGATTCGTTCCCGCTTTTGGCCGTCCCCTTCTTCATCCTGGCGGGCGAGGTCATGAACGCCGGCGGATTGTCGAAGCGCATCGTCAACGTCGCCGTGGCGATGCTGGGCCATGTGAAGGGTGGGCTTGGCTACGTCGCGATCCTGGCGGCAACGATCCTGGCAGCGCTGTCGGGCTCCGCCGTCGCCGACGCCGCCGCCCTGTCGGCTTTCCTCATTCCGATGATGGTGGCGGCCGGCCATAACCGCGCGCAATCGGGCGGTTTGATCGCCGCGGCCAGCATCATCGCGCCGATCATTCCACCCAGCATTCCCTTCGTTCTGTTCGGCGTGCTCGCCAACGTCTCGATCACCAAGCTGTTCCTCGCCGGCATTGTCCCGGGCCTCCTGCTGGCGCTCGGCCTGTGCGTCGCCTGGTGGTGGGCGATGCGCAACGATCCCGTCGCACCGCTGCCGCGCGTGTCCTGGCGCGCGGCGCTCGGCCTGATCCTCGAAGGCCTGTGGGCGCTTGGCCTGCCGCTCATCATCCTTGTCGGCCTCAAGCTCGGCGTCTTCACGCCGACGGAAGCAGCGGTGGTGGCCGCGGTCTACGCGCTGTTTGTCGCGATGTTCATCTATCGCGAACTGAAACTGTCCCAGCTCTTCGATGTTTTCGTCAGCGCCGCCATGACCACCAGCGTCATCATGTTCCTGGTGGCCGCGGCCCTGGTCGGGTCGTGGATGATCACGGTCTCAGGCATCGCCAACTCGGTCGTCGACCTGATGCGGCCGTTCATGGGCAGCCAGATGCTGCTGATGGTCGCAATCCAGGTGCTGGTGATGATCGTCGGCACGGCGCTGGAGCTCGGGCCGACCATCCTCATCCTGACGCCGATCCTGATGCCGGTGATCAAGGCCGCCGGCATCGATCCCGTCTATTTCGGCGTGCTCTTCGTGATCAACAACGCCATCGGCCTGGTCACGCCGCCGGTGGGCACGGTCCTCAACGTCGTCGCCGGTGTCGGCAGGATCAGCATGGCCGAAGTCATCCGCGGCGTCTGGCCGTTCATGCTCGCCGAATTCGTCGTGCTCGCCCTGATGATTCTGTTCCCGTGGCTGGTGATGGGACCGGCGCGGTTTTTTGCAAGCTGAACCCGACAAACACAAAACGCAGGAGGAGGAAAACATGACTTGGCTTAGATACGCGGTGGCTGGCGTCTTGTTCGTGGCCGCGACCCTGGCCGCAGATGCGGCGCAGGCGCAAGTGCGCGACCAGAAGCTGCGCTTCACTTTCCAGACCAGCCGCGAGAGCTACATGGGGGTGGGCGCGACGAAATTTGCCGAAATTGTGCGGCAGAAGAGCGGCGGCAAAATGAATGTCGAGCTCTTTCCCGATGGCAGCCTGGGTGGCGACATCCAGAATATCTCCGCCGTGCGCGGCGGCACGGTTGACGCGATGGGCCTGAGTGCCGGCCTGTTGGTCGGCCTGGTGAAGGAATTCGGGCTGTTCGACCTGCCGTTCCTGTTCCAGAACGACGAGGAAGCCGCCGCGGTCATGAACGGGCCGTTCGGCAAACGCATTTCCAACATGCTGACGGAGAAGGATCTCGTCGCGCTGGCTTTCTGGGGCGTCGATTTCCGCAATCTCTCCAACAACCGCCGCCCGGTCACCAAGCTGGAGGAGGTCAAGGGCCTCAAGATCCGCGTGCTGCAATCGCCCATCTATGTCGATCTCTGGAACACGCTGGGCGCCAATGCCGTCGCCATGCCGTTCCCGGAAGTCTATTCGGCGCTCGAGCAGGGCACGGTCGATGGGCAGGAGAATCCGTATTCAGCCATCGAATCGGCGAAGCTCTACGAGGTGCAGAAATATCTCTCGCTCACCCGCCACATCTACTTCGTCGCGGCGTCGGTGTTCAGCAAGAAGACCTGGGACCGCTTGAATGCCGATGAGCGCAAGATCATCCAGGACGCGGCCGCCGAGGCGCAAGGTCAGTGGACGGCCGCAGCCCTCAAGGAGCGCGAAGTGCTGGCGCTCAAATTCAAGGACAGGCTGCGCATCAACGAGATCGCGCCCGAGGAGATCGCCAAGTTCCGCGCTGCGGTCAAGCCGGTGACCGACAAATACACGGCCGGTGCCGATCCCGCCGCGGTCAAGGACCTGTTCGACTCGATCGAGAAAGTCCGTCGCAAGTAGACGCGGGCACGGCCGGCCCCGTCAGCCCGCGGGACGGCCGTAACCTCTTCTGTCGAGGTGACGCATGATCGACCCTGAACTCCAGCCCTATCTCGCGATGTGGACCCAGGCCTGGTCCCACCTGCCGCCGCACGCCAGCGTGCAGGACCGACGCGACCTGCTGGAAAAGCTCTCCGACGCGCAACGCCAACCGCTGCCGGCGGGCGTCGACTCCGAAATCCGCTGGGTCCATCACGGCGGCCGCAAGGTGCGCGTCTGCATCTTCCGCCGGACCGGCAGCGCCGCCGCGCCGTGCCTGATCTACATGCATGGCGGCGCCTTCATGCAAGGCAGCCCGGAAACCCATGACACCATCACCGCCGGCATCGCCGCGCAGGCCGGCTATACCGTCATCAGCGTCGACTACGCGCTGGCACCCGAGCAGCCATTTCCCGCCGCGATGCGCGATTGCGAAGCGGTCGTTCGCTGGGCCTTCGCCAGCGCGGCCGAGCTGGCGATCGATCCGGCCCGTATCAGCGTCGGCGGCGATAGTGCCGGCGCAAATCTCGCGGCGGTGATGACGCTGATCTTCCGCGGCACGCCGCTGCGGTTACGCGGCCAGCTTCTTTTCTATCCCCCGGTCGACACCGAATTGTCGCGCCCATCGTTCACCGAGAACGCGCAGGGGCCGATCATCCGCACGGCCGATATGGCGCGCAATTGGACCCTCTACTGTCCCAACGCCGCCGATCTGCATGCGCCCTTCGTGGCGCCGTTGCGCGCGCGCGATCACGCCGGCCTGCCGCCGGCGTTCATCGCCATTGCCGAGCACGATCCGCTGCGCGACGACGGCAAGGCCTATGCCGAGCGCCTCGCGGCAAGCGGCGTGCCTGTGGAGCTCCATCCCGGCACGGCGCTGATCCACGGTTACCTGCGGGCCATGAACTATTCGGCTGCGGCTCGCGCCGCGTTTGCCGCCGCGTGTGTTTGGTTGCAGCGCTTAAACGTCGCGGAGATTGCGGCGACACATGAGTGAAATCCGCTGCGTTGTCGCGGCCAATGACGTCTTGGGTGAAACACCGCTCTGGTGCGCGGCCTCGCAATCCCTGTGGTGGCTTGATATCGACGGCACCAAGGTACAGCGCTTCACACCTTCGACCGGAAGGCACGACACCTTCAAGTTCTCGGCGCAGTTTGTCGGATCGCTCGCCTTGCGCGGGGACGGCTTGTTGCTGGTCGCGCTGGATCGCACGCTGCATCTATTCAATCCCGTTACCGGCGCACTCACAAAATTCGCCCAGGTCGAGCCCGATACGCTCGACAACCGCCTGAACGATGGCCGTTGCGATGCGCGCGGCCGGTTCTGGGTCGGCACGATGGACAATCAGCTGACGCGCCCAAACGGCGCGTTTTACCGCATCGATCCGGACGGCAGCGTGACGCGGCAATTCGGCGATGTCATCGTCTCGAACACCGTGGCGATCGCGCCCGACCAGCGCACGCTCTATTTTTCCGATACGCGCCGCTTCGTGACCTGGGCGTTCGATCTCGATGCCGCCGCCGGCGTCCTGACCAACCGCCGTGTTTTCGCCGATCATAGCGCTGCGCGCGAGCGGCCCGATGGCGCCTGTGTCGATGCCGAAGGCTGCGTCTGGAACGCCATCTTTGCCGGCGGCAAGGTGATTTGGTTTACGCCGCTTGGCGCGATCGATCGCGTCGTCGCCATCCCCACCACCAATCCGACCTGTCTGTGCTTCGGCGGTCCCGATCTGAAAACGCTGTTCGTGACGACGGCGCGTAAGTTCCTGTCACCCGAGCGCCTGCACGCCGAGCCGCTCGCGGGCGCCGTTCTCGCCTTCGAAACGGATGTACCCGGCCTGCCGGAATCCCGCTTCGGCGCCTAGGTACCCGGCGGCGTGGTCGTCACGCCGCCGGGCTCCGCCCACGCCTATTGTGTGACGAACAGCGAGGCTGCCGTGATCTGGCCGGCTTGGATGCCGACCAGGGTCACGTCGGGTTGGCCCGGACTCAGCCCTAAGCTTTGCATTGGGGAGGCCCCCCACACATTGTCTTGGACAGGTCCCCGGACGCGGCCTATTCGTGAACCTGTCCGCGCCCGCTCTGAAGGCTCCACGACATGTCCAAGCTCCGGCTCTCCGTTGCCATCGGCGACTATGACCGCAATCGCCCGCTGATCGACGGCGCGGTGCAGATCGACGGCGTCGATCCGGTCTTCATGACACTCGATCCCGAAGAAATCTTTTTCCGCGCCTTCCGCTACGCCGATTTCGATATCTGCGAATTGTCGCTCTCCAGCTTCACGGTCAAGACGGCGCAAGGCGACAACGCCTATGTCGGCATCCCGGCCTTCCTGTCGCGCGCGTTCCGGCACACCTCGATCTACGTGCGCACCGATCGCATCAAGGCGCCCAAGGATCTCATCGGCAAGCGCATCGGCCTGCCCGAATACCAGCTCACCGCCAATGTCTGGGCACGCGCGGTGCTGGAAGACGATTACGGCGTGAAGCCGTCGGATATCGTCTGGGTGCGCGGCGGCATCGAGGAGCCGGGCCGGCCGGAGAAGATCAAGATCAAATTGCCGCCGGAGATCCGGCTGGAACAAGCGCCCGAAGGCAAATCGCTGGCGGCTCTACTCGAAGCGGGCGAGATCGACGGGTTGATCGCGCCGCGCGCCCCCTCCTGCTACGACCGCGGCCACCCGCACGTCGGCTGGCTGTTCCCCGACCCGACGAAGGTCGCAACCGAGTATTACCGCCGCACCGGCATCTTCCCGATCATGCATCTGCTCGGCCTGCGCCGCGACCTCGCCGAGCGTCACCCGTATCTGCCCGCGGCGTTACTGAAGGCGTTCGAGCGCTCCAAATCCGTGGCGCTCGCGCGCCTGGGCGACACCGCCGCGACCAAGGTGACGCTGCCCTTTGTCGAAGAACAGCTCAAGGCGACGCGCAGCCTCATGGGCCCCGATTACTGGTCCTATGGCGTCGCGCCCAATCGCAAAGTGCTCGACAATTTCCTGCACCATCATCATGCGCAGGGCCTGTCGCCGCGCCGCGTCAGCGTCGACGAGCTGTTCCATCCGTCGACATATGAGGCGCCGAAGATTTGAAATCTGTGTGAGTGCTGCTTCACTTTCCCTCTCCGCCGCGAAGCGGGGGAGAGGGAGGGGCCCGTCGCCGAAGGCGACGGGAAGGGTGAGGTGGTGTTTCAGCACACAGGCTTTTGATCAGTTCGCAGCGGAGAGACCCACCTCACCCGCTCGCTCACGCTCGCACCCTCTCCCCCCACTTCGTGGGCGGAGAGGGTTATTACCGCGCCAAATCGCTCGCACTCTCGAACCCATCCAGCTTGTGTGCGAGCGGCCCAAGCGACTTCAGCAATCGTTCCAACGTTCGCGCCAAAAACGGCGACAGCGCCGCCTCGTGCTTGAACGGCGCGTGGCGGCTGAGCCGCACCAGATAGAGCGTGCGCTTGATCGCCGGCTCGATGCGCTGGCCGACCAGCGTGCCGCGCTCGAGTTCGTCCGCTGCCGTGCCGAACGGAATGATGCTCGACGCGAGCCCGCGCGCCGCGATGTCCTTCATCGCGGCGATCGACTGCGCCTCGAACGCGATTTTGACCGGCAGCGACAACGTATCGGCGGCTTCGTGGATCAGGCGCCGGATCATGTCGCGCTCGCCGGCCTGGACCAGGTCGCGCTCCAGCGCCTTGGTCAGCGCGATGCTCTTGCCTTTTGGCGCGGTCCCCCTGGCGCTGACCAGCAGCAGCTCTTCCTGCAGCACCGGCTTGCGGATCAGGCCCGGCCGCTCGGCGACATCGTAGGCCAGCGCCATATCGACCTCGCCGCGCTCGAGGGCGTCGACCAGCACATGGCTCATCTCCTCGACCAGGCTGAGAAATACCTCCGGCATCTCGTCGCGCGCATCGAGGAGGATGTCGGAACCGACCTGCAGCATGATGCTGGGGGTCACGCCCAGGATCACGGTCTCGCGCGCCACGCTGCCCAGCGCCGTCACCTCGCGACGCGAGTCTTCAACCAGCTTCAGGATCGACTGCGCGCGCTCGAACAGCAGCTTGCCGGCATTGGTCGGCACCACGCCGCGCGAATGGCGCACCAGCAGCACCACGTCCAGCTCGCGCTCGAGCTGCTTGATCTGCAGGCCGAGCGCCGGCTGGGCGACATGCAGCTGGTCGGCCGCACGGGTCATATTGCCCGCCTCGACGACCTTCAGGAAATAGCGTAGCTGCCGCAGATTGATGACGTCTCTCCCCCGTCAAGCCCGACTGTGATACCGGCCGCCTCATCCTTCGACAAGCTCAGGATGAGGCTTTTCCATATTAGTCCTCACCCTGAGCTTGTCGAAGGGTGAGGACGCCAGGCCAGTCGGGAGGGGAAGGAATCAGCCCTTAGCGCGGCGCTTGAGATTGACGTGGATGTTCTTCTCCTGCGTGAAGCTCAGCAGCTCCTCCAGGCATTCCTCGCGGCCGATGCCGGATTGCTTGAAGCCGCCAAACGGCACGCCCAGGAAATGGCGTCCGACCTCGTTGATCCAAACGAACCCCGCCTCGACCGCCATCGCGGTGCGGTGCGCCGTGGTCAGGTCGTTGGTCCAGATCGAGCAGGTGAGACCGTATTCGACCGCGTTGACTTGGTTCAGCATCGTCGCCTCGTCGGCCCAGCGGATGATCGAGAGCACGGGCCCGAAAATTTCCTCGCGCGCGATGCGCATGTCCATCGTCACATCCGCGAACACCGTCGGCTCGACGAAGAAGCCCTTGGCGAGTTCGGGCGCCGCCGGCCGCTTGCCGCCGCACACCAGCCGCGCGCCATCCTTGAGGCCGGCGTCGATGTAGGAAAGCACGCGTTCGTATTGGGCCTTGCTGATGATGGCGCCCATCGTGGTCGCCGGATCGGTCGGCAGGCCCGGCTTGAACGCGGCGGCCTTGGCCTTGATGCGGTCGACCACCGCGTCGTAGATCGCCCCGTGCACGAAGGCGCGGCTGGTCGAGCCGCAGGACTGGCCGCACCAGGTGAAGTTCATGCCGCCGATCACGGCGCCGGCAACCTCGTCGGGGTCGGCGTCGCCGTAGGCGATGAGCGCGTTCTTGCCGCCGAGTTCCAGCAGCACCGGCTTGATCGTGTCGGACGCGGCCTTCATCACCGCGCGGCCCGTGCCGACACTGCCGATCACCGCAACCTTCGCAACATCGGGGTGGCGGGCGAGGGCGGCGCCAACCTCCTTGCCGCCGGGCACCACATTGAAGACGCCCGGCGGCAGGACGCCCTCAAGCAGCTCCGCCAGCCGCAGCGCCGATAGCGGCGCCTGCTCCGGTGGCTTGACGATGACGGTGTTGCCAGCGGCCAGGGGTGCAGCTGACTTGCCGGCGCAGAACATGAACGGGTGGTTGAACGGAATGATGCGCGCCACGACGCCGAACGGCTCGCGCACGGAGAAATTGACGGCATCGGGCCCCATCGGGATCGACGCACCCTTCATCTCGGTGACGAGCCCTGCGAAGAAATCCATCTGCGCGGCACCGATCGCCGCGTCGCCGATCATCTCGCGCACCGGGTTGCCGCAATCGGCGGCATCGATCATCGCCAGCTCATGCGCGTTCTGGCGCAAGATCTCAGCACCGCGCCGCAGCATCTTGGCGCGCTCCAGTGGCGGCACGCGCTTCCATTCCACGAAGGCCTTTTTCGCGGCCGCGATCGCCGCTTCGGCATCCTCGGCGGAAGGGTCGGCAACACGCCCCAAGCTCTCGCCGGTCGCCGGATTGATCGTTTCGGCGTAACGCGCCGATTTGGGCGCATGCCACCCACCGCCGTAATAGAGATCGCGATGCGTGGGCAGCGTCAGCGCGCGGGACGGAAGCTCTTGAATCGTGGTTGCGGACATGGCGAGTGTTCCTTCGCTAGCGTCGGACGTGTGCAGCGCCCGCGAAATGACTGACCAGAGAGTTCAGCACTGCTGCCAGCGTGAACACGATGATCAGCATCGCGTACATCCGCGGCATGTTGAACGAGGTGTAAGATTGAATGATCATGAAGCCGAGACCGCGATTGGAAAGCTTGGTTTCGGCCAGCAGCACGCCGATCACGGCGACGCCGAAGCCCAGCCGCAACCCGTTGATGACCGGCATGCGCATCGCCGGCAGATAGATTTTCATCACCATCTGGCGCGTCGAGGCGCGGAAGCTTTGGCCCACGCGGATCAACACTTTGTCGATCTGCCGCATGCCGACCATCGTGCTCAACGCCACCGGGAAGAAGCAGGAAAGGGCGCCCATCGCCACCTTCGATCCCGGGCCGACCCCGAACCACATGATCATGATCGGGAAGAAGATGATCTTGGGCGTCGGGCCCAAATAGTAGAGGAAGGGCTCGTAGGCGCGCGCCAGGAACTTGCTGCCGCCCAAGACGATGCCGACGACCAGCCCGGCCAGCCCGCCGATCGCGACGGCGCTGCCCACCTCGAGCCCCGTCGTGCCGAGATTGGCGTAGAGTTCGGCCGACAGCATGAGGTCCTTCAGCGCCAAAGCGATATTGACGAATGAGGGCACCACGTCGCGGTAGAGCAAGCCCGACGCGGCGGTGATCTCCCACACCAGCAGGATGGCGGCGATGATGGCGAGCCGCGTCAGCGCCACCGGCGTGAAGAACAGTGCCGCGGTGGGCGAGCGGCTTACGCGAGGGTCGTAGCCATGTCTCGACTTTCTCCAGCGCCATGAAGAACAGCACGCTGACCAGGACCACGAAGGTGATCACGGCGTAAGTGCCCGGCAGATCGTAGCGCTCGGCCAGATCGTTGATGAGATGGCCAAGCCCGCCGAAATTGATCAGGAACTCGACGCCCACGATATTGATCAGGCAGAAGATCAGCCCGATGCGCAGGCCCACGAAAATCGTCGGCACCGCGGCGGGAAACTGGATCTTCCAGAATTGCTGCGAGCGCGTCAGGCTGAAGCTGCGCCCGACATTGAGCAGCGTGGGCCGGATCGCCGACAGGCCTTCGATCGTTTTGAGCACGGTGGGTGCCAGGCCCGACGCCAGCCCGATCATCACGATCGTCATGGCGCTGCGCCCGAAGATCACCAGGAAGAGCGGATAGGCGAGAACCACCGGTGCGGCCGCCAGCGCCGCCACCCAGGTCTCGCACGCTAGACGCAGCATGCGGTGGCGGTAGAGGAACACACCCAGCGTCACGCCGATCACGATGACAAGAAGGCCTGCCGCCAGTGCCTCGCCGGCGGTTTCGAGGAAGCGCGCGAACACGTCTTCTTCCGCGACCACGCGCCCGAAGCTCATCAGGATTTCCGACGGCAGCGGCACGATGAAGCGGTTGACCGCGCCCAGCCGGATCATCGCTTCAATCACGGCCAGCACGCCGACCAAGCTGCCCAGGCCCAGCGCGCGGCCGGCAATTTTCCCCGGACTGTTTCGCCGGTACTCACGGCGCCCGCCGGGCGGTCGCCTCGGCCTCGTCGCATGCCGCGGCTCGCCTCCTCGCGCAGATCGGCCCAGATTTGCGCGACATAGCGCCCGAACGCTTCGCTGCCAACGACCTCGGAGGGCGCGGCCGCGGCAGATCGATCTTGACGATGCGCTTCACCCGCCCCGGGCGATACGTCATCACCACAACGCGGTCGGAGAGTTGGATCGCCTCGGTGATGTTGTGCGTGATCAGCAGCGTCGTCTGCTTGAGCTGCTGCTGGATCTGCAGCACCTTGTCGCCCAGCAACATGCGCGTCTGCTCGTCGAGCGAGGCGAAGGGCTCGTCCATCAGCAGTATCTTCGGCTGGAAGGCCAGCGTGCGCGCGATGGAGATGCGCTGGCGCATGCCGCCGGAAAGCTCCGCCGGGTAGCGCTTCTCGAACCCGTCGAGCCCGACCAGCGAGATGAAATGCGTCGCGCGCTCCAGCCGCTCGGCTTTGCCGACACCCTGGATCTCCAGCGGAAATGCGACGTTCTCGATCACCGTGCGCCAGGGGAAGGTCGATTCCTCCTGGAACACCATGCCGACCGCCTTGTGCGGCCCGCGACGCGTCTCGCCGGCGACCGTGACGCGGCCCTCGAATCGCCGAGCAAGCCGCCGATCGATGTTGAAGACGTCGACTTGCCGCAGCCCGACGGCCCGATGATCGAGAGGAACTCGCCCGGCGCCACGGTGAAGGAGACATGGTCGACCGCCGTCACCGCCCCGTCCGGCGTCTCGAAGCGCTTGACGACGTCGTCGATGACCAGCAGCGGTTCGGGCGCGGCACTCATCGCCGGACTTTCACGACGCAGGCTGGAGAGGGGCGACACACTGTCCATATCGGGCGCATCCTCGTTCTCGGATCATCAAGTCTTGCGCGTCAGGCCCGCGGCCATCGCCGGCGTGTAGCCGGCGACGACGCGCACATCGACCACCGCCACGCCGCCCAGTTCGACATGCCGGATCGCCTGCTCGAAGACGGACGGCATGTCGTCGGCGCTCAGAACCGGCCCGAATCCGGCCGCCCCTTGCGCGCGCGCGAGGCCGGCGAGATCGATCTCCGGGTCGCTCATGCGCTGTCCGATCCATTTGTTCTCGACCGGCCGCTCGCGCATGCGCGCCACGCGCTCTTGATGGACCTCGTCGTTGAAGAAGGATTGGTTGTTGGCGACGACGATCAGCAGCGGAATGCGGTAATGCACGGCCGTCCACAGCGACGTGACGCCCATCAGGAAATCGCCGTCGCCGCAGATCCCGATCGGCAGCCGTCCGCTGCCGCGCAGCGCCAGTGCCGCGCCCACCGTGATGCCCGGTCCCGCACCGATGCCGCCGCCGCCATCGCCACCGAGGAAATTGAGCGGATGGCGGAACGGCCAAACGGCACCGTTCCATGACAGCGGCACATGCGTCAGCGAAACATCGCGCGACCCCACGGCGCGGCGCAGCGCCGTCGCCATCTGGTCGACCGGGATCGGCCCGTTCTGCGCGGCAGCCGCCGGCGCCGGAGACTCGGCCCGCTCGGGCGGCTCGGCGCGGATCTCGCTCGGACCCAACGCCGCGAGCATCGCCGGCACCACCTTGTCGGGTTCGGCCGCGAGAAACAGGTCGACCGGCGGGAGCGACTGATGATCCATGCTCCAGCCGTTATGGACCTGGTGATCCAGCGACACCTGGATGATCGTCGCCGCCGGCGCATTTGCGCCGAACGCCGCCTTGAGGATCCCGGCGAGATCGACCCAGTCGAGGCTGAGGATGGCGTCCGCCTCGCGAATCGCGTCCAGCGACTTCCGGCACCGCATAGACGCCGGGCGCGCCTGCGTGCAGGAAATGGTCGGTCGGGAACGCGGCGCCGACTTTCAAATCGGTGACGACGCGCGCACCCAGCGCCTCGGCCAGCTTGACGCGCGCGTTCCAGGCCTCGATGTCGCGCGATACGCGCCCTGCCAGAATCACCGGCCGCTCCGCGCCGCGCAGGATCTCGACGGCTTCCTCGACCAGATCGACGGGGGCGGCACTCGAAGGTGCGGGCATGTGACGCGCGGCATCGACCGGCGGCAGCGGCGCTTCGAGCTTCGCCTCCTGCATCTCGGCATCGAGATTGATATAGACCGGCCCCATCGGCGCGGTGCGGGCGATCCAGGCGGCGCGGAGCAGCGCCTCGCGCGCGGCACCGGGCGAGGCCGGCTGGTCGTCCCATTTCACATAGGGGCGCACGAGCGCACCTTGGTCGCGCGCGGTATGGATCCAGTCGATCCACGGTCGCCGCTTTGTGGCATCCACCGGCCCGGTGGCGCCGATCACCACGACCGGCATGCGGTCGCACCAGGCATTGAAGATCGCCATCGTGCCGTGCATCAGCCCGACATTGGAATGCACCGCCGCGGCAATCGCCTTGCCGGTTACCTTGGCATAGCCATGTGCGATGGCGATGGCGTGCTCCTCGTGCAGGCACAGCAGCATCGTCGGCCGCTGATTGCCGAGATGGTTGACCAGGCTGTCGTGCAGACCGCGAAAGCTCGCACCGGGGTTGAGCGCGATATAGGGGATGTCGAGGGAGCGCAGCGTCTCGGCGACGACATCGCTGCCGAACTGCGCGGCGTTGTGCGGCGAGGGCACGGGCCGTTCGATCGTCGAGGCCGGATCGACCGGGTTGCCCGACGACGGGGCGCTCGCGGCCATGGCGCTGGTTTTGAAGGTCGTCATCGCTGGTGCCCTTCCTCCCGCTGCGACGGCGCCTTCGCAAAGTGAGCGCCTGTCCGCGATATCCCTAAGGCCGTTTTGTATCGGCCAAAAGGGGGCGGTCGCCGATCGAGACGTCCGCGTACGGATTAATAAAGCCGGCGGCGGCGCCCAAGTCCAAGACAATCGCTCTTGGTCTGCCCAAAGCTTTCATAAGGGCCGCTCGGCCGGCGACAGCGCCGGCAATCCCGCGTAAATTGGCGCCATGAGTTCAAAGAACACCGTCAAACGCCCGGCGCGCGCCAACACCCCTGTCGATCTGCCGTTCGACGACAGCGTCGGCTATCAGGTGAGGATGACGCATCGCGCGTTGCAGCGCTACCTGCAGACCAAGATCGCGCCCTACGGCGTGAACTCTTGGCATGTGGTACCACCTGCGCGCCTTGTGGGCGCAGGACGGCCTCACCCAGCGCGAGCTCTCGCGCCGCATCGGCCTGATGGAACCGACCACCATGGGGGCCATCCTCGGCATGGAGAAGATCGGTCTGGTCAGGCGCGTGCGCAACCGCACCGACCGCCGTAAGATCAACATCTTCCTCACCCGCAAGGGCCGCCAGCGCAAGGCCGAGCTGCTGCCGCTGGCAAGGCAGGTGGTGGGCGACGCCGTCGCCGGGTTTTCGCCACGCGAGACCGACCTGCTGCTCGACCTGCTCAAGGGCATCCAGCGCAATCTCGACGCCCGCATCCAGGGCGTCGAGATCGCTGAGGACTAAACGCCGCCAGCCGCGACTTGGTGTAAAAGCGTCAGCTCGCGGCCCTGGCGCGCACTCTCGAGAATGGCGAGGCACACTTCCAGCGTCGCCATGCCCCACGCACCGGAATGCAGCGGCGTTTTCCCGTTGACGACGGCCTCGTAGAGTTCGTCGATCACCGGTGCACGCGGCACCGCCGGCGCCGGGAGAGGGTCAAGCGTACGCGCGTCGTCGGCGAAGATCATCACGCCATCGGGCAGCGGCCGCAGATCGGCGCGCTCGCACGAGACCACGACCAGCCCGAAATGATTGTGCTGTATCGGCGCGGCATTGCCTGATTCCTGAGCCGCTCCATACGTGCGCGTCATCTTGAGCGCGGTCTCGTCTTGGGGCGTCACAACGCTTTTCAGCGCCCGACGCGCCGCGCCGTAATGCCGCGGATCCTTCTTCTGTCCGCCTTCACCGATCCAGCCGCAAAACTCGTCGCTGTCGAAATGCGCATAGCCGCTATAAGTCAGCGACGCGAAGGTGCCGTCCTCGAAGTTGAGAAACGCGGAGTAGGCGCCCTCCGTCGGCCGGCCCTTGTCCCAGGCTCCGGTCGCCGCGCGCACGCTGCGCACCTTGCCGCCGCCCAACAGCCGCACGATGTCGATCTGATGCGCACCCTGGCTGAAGACGACACCGCCGCCCTGGGCCGTCACCAGCTCTTCGGGCCGGCGCGGGCGGTAGAGGAAATCGGTGAAGTTGAGCGCGTTGATCATGCGCACCCGCCCGTAGGCCCCCGAGGCGATGATCGCGCGCGTGCGCAGATACGGCAGGTCGAAGCTGTGGCTGTGCCCGACAATGAGATGCGTGCCGGCCCGGACGCAGGCGGCGATCATGTCGTCGCAGTCCGCCAGCGTCAAAGCCATCGGTTTTTCCAGCAGAACGTGCTTACCGCGCGCGGCGGCGGCGAGGACATGCGTGCGATGATATTGATGCGGCGAGGCGATATAGACCGCGTCGATGTCCGGGCTCTCGCACAAGGCGTCGACCGTCTCGTATGTCGCGCCGTTATACTCCGCGGCGAACTGCGTTCGCGCTTCCGGCCGCGGGTCGGCGCAGGCGGTTAGCGCAATCCGCTTGTCAGCGACGAAGCTCGGCAGCATCAGTATGAAGGCGCGGCCCAGTCCGGCAACGCCGAGTTTCAGTTTGCGTTCAGCCATCTTGGGTGCCGCCAAGCTTTAGAGGTCGAGAACGAGTTCACCGCCGCGCGCACGCGACACGCACACCATGATTTCGCCGCCGCGCTCATGCTCGGCCAGCACCAGATCGCGATGGTCGGCCTCGCCGCCCAGCAGCAGCGTGCGGCAGGTGCCGCAGCTCCCGGCCTCGCAGGAGCTGGCGACATTGTGCCCGTTCTGCCGCAGGATTTCGAGGATCGATGTGCCGACGGGAACGGCATAGGTGGCGCCGCTGCGCGCCAGCCGGACCGTGAACGCCGAGTCGTCAGTTGCCGCGGCAGCGCCCGCCCCGAAATCCTCGAAATGCACGGCGGCGGTGGACCAGTGGCCGGTCATATCGCGCACCGCCTCCATCAGGGGGCGCGGCCCGCAGCAATAGACATGGGCGCCGCGCGGCTGCTCCAGCACCGGCCACAGATCGAAGGCCTGGGCCGGATCGCCGTTGTCGTGATGCACGAACACCTTGCCGCGATATTCGGAGGCACTCAACTCGGCGCGGAAGGCCGTCAACTCGGCGGATCGCGTGAGGTAGTAGAGCTTGAACGGTTTGCCGCCGCTGGTTTGCAGATGGCGGATCATAGAGAAGATCGGCGTGATGCCGATCCCGCCGGCAATAAAGATGTAGCTCGCCGGGTTGCCCGTGAGCGCGAAATCGTTGCGCAGCGCGGTGATCGTCAGAAGGTCGCCGTCCCTGACATTGTCGACCAAGCTGATCGAGCCGCCGCGCCCCGAAGCGTCGCGCTTGACGGCAATGACGTAGCGCTCGCGCTCCGCCGGGTCGTTGCAGAGTGAGTAGCGACGCGAGGCGCCGTTGGGGACCTGCAGATGCAGATGTGCACCCGGCGTAAATTCCGGCAGCGCGCCGCCATCCGCCCGCCGCAACTCGAACAGGCGGATCTCCGTGGCCGCCATTTCGCTGCGCGCGATGACGAGCTGCATCGGCCAATCCTGGGCGGTCTTCTCCGTCATCCCTTCCTCAAGCGCTGCGTCGACACGGGCGATCCTCTCGCGAAATACTTAGGGTCCTAATGAAACCGGCGCAAGCCGAGAATTTGTACGGCGGCCGCACGGATTGTGGGGATCGGGAAACCCATGCTGCGCCGCAAAATTTCGTCATTTCAATGTCTTGAAGATGAAGGGCCGCGCGCCAGAAACGCTCGACAACGCCGGTTTCCGTGGGTAAAATAAATACTTAGAGAACTAAGTAATTTACCATTCTCGCTCAGCCGCTCGCCCGCAATTTTCACGAGGGACGCCGATGCTCACGCAAGAGGAAAACGACCTGCTGTGCCGCGTTGAGGGCCAGGCGCCGATGGGCCAGCTCATGCGCCGCCACTGGATTCCGGCCTGCCTCTCCGAGGAAGTGGGCGAGCGCGACGGGGCACCCGTGCGCGTGCGCCTGCTGGGCGAGGATCTGGTTGCGTTTCGCGACAGCGACGGGCGCGTAGGCTTGGTCGACGAGAAATGCCCACACCGCAAGGTCTCGCTGTTCTTCGGGCGCAACGAGGAATGCGGGCTGCGCTGTCTCTATCACGGCTGGAAGATCGACGTGGACGGCAATGTCCTCGAAATGCCCTCCGAGCCCGCCGGCAGCCGCTTCGCCGAGAAGGTGAAGCACAAATCTTACCCCACGCGCGAGGCCGGCGGTTTTGTCTGGACCTTCATGGGTGCCGCCGCCGATATGCCGGAATTCCAGCCGCCGCCGTTTGCGCCCACGCCGGAGACCAAGGTCAGCATCGTCAAGATGCGGGTCAACTGCAACTGGGCGCAGATCATGGAGGGCCAGATCGACTCGGCGCACAGCTCGAGCTTGCATTCGACCGACATGCGCCCCGCGCGCATCGACACGGCCAAGGCCGCGGATACGCACTGGCTGCGCCCGTCGACCGACAAATCGCCGCGCATGCAGGTGCAGCCGACCAATTACGGCATGCGCTATGCGGCGATCCGCCGCCCGATCGTCGACGCCGCGACGCATGACTACGTCCGCATTACGTCCTACGTCGCGCCGTTCATCGCGCTGATCCCACCCAACACCTCGTACAACGTCACCAGCGTCATCGTGCCGCGCGATGACACCAGCAGCAATTTCCACTTCATTGCCTGGAGCGAAACCGGCGGCGGCATCGACCAGGAAGCGTGGCGCAAATTCTGCGTGGCCCAGCCGGGCATCGATCTCGATGCTGAGTATCGCCCGCTGCTGCGCACGCGCGCGACCAACTATCTGCAAGATCGCCAGGCAATGAAGCTGGGCGACTTCACCGGCATCTCGGGCATCCCCAATCAGGATCTGGCGATGTGGGAATCGATGGGCCCGATTGCCGATCGTTCCATCGAGCGGCTGGGCGCCAGTGACATCGCGGTGGTGCAGTGGCGCCGCATTGTGATCGCGGCGTTGCGCCGCTTTGTGGCCGGCGGGCCGGCTCTCGGCACGGCAGCGCCCGTCATCGCGCACGCCAAGCTGCAATCCTATCAGGGCATCGTCGAGAAAACGTGCGACTGGCGAACGCTCGGTGCCTCGCCGGAGGAAATCGCCTCCTACGGCGCGGACAAGGCTCAGGAAACACCCATGCCCAACAGCGTTATGGCGTAGCGTCGCCGATCGTGGCAGGGTCGAAGCGGATAACAAATCCGCCATAAGAATTTTGTTGGGGAGGAAGATAAATGCTGTCGCTCAAATCGTTCAGTGGCGCGCTCGTGCTTGCGGCGCTGACTTTCGGTCTGATCCAGCCGGTTGTGGCCCAGGACAAGCTCAAGCTTGCCATTGGCCAGCGCGGCAATTGGGACACGTCGGTGTCGGAAATCGGCACCGGGCTCGGCATCTTCAAGAAACACAATATCGAGCTGGAGATGCTCTACACCCAGGGCGGCGGCGAGACGCAGCAAGCGGTGATCGCCGGCAGCGCCGATATCGGTATCGCGGCAGGCATCATGGGCGTGCTCAGCGCCTATTCGAAGGGTGCACCCGTGCGCATCATCGCCGCCGAGACGACCGGCGGCAACGACCTCTTCTGGTACGTCAAGACGGACTCGCCGATCAAGACGCTCAAGGACGCGGACGGCAAGACCATCGCCTATTCGACGAATGGCTCGTCGACGCATGGCGTGGTCAACGCCTTCATGAAAGAGCAGAGCCTGAAGGCGAAACCGACCGCCACGGGCGGGCCGGCGGCGACGCTGACGCAAGTCATGTCCGGCCAGATCGATGTCGGCTGGTCGGCGCCGCCCTTCGGGCTGGAGCAGCTCGACAAGGGCCAGATCCGCATCATCGCCACCGGCAACGACGCGCTGGCCTTCAAGGGCCAGACCGTGCGCCTGTCGATCACCAACACGCAGACTTTGCAGGCCCGCAAGCCCGTGATCGAACGCTACATGCGCGCTTATCGCGAGACGCTCGATGCGATGTATTCCAACCCGGCGGCCCTCAAGCACTACGCGGAGTTCGTCAAGATCCCGGAGAGCATCGCCAAGCGGGTGCGCGACGATTTCTTCCCCAAGGAAGCGCTCGATCCCGACACCATCGTCGGTCTCGACATGATCCTGCCCGACGCGGTCGCGCTCAAATACATCTCCCAGCCGCTCACCCGCGAGCAGCTCTCCGAACTGATCCAAATCCCGCGGAAGTAGGGCGCCTCTCCGCTTCATTCTCTTCTGTCATGCGCGGACTTGACCCGCGCATCTGACTCCAGCGCCACCGTCCGACCCGCGGGTCAAGCCCGCGGGTGACAGGAAAAGGAAAGTTCCCCCTCTCCCCTCGGGGGAGAGGGCTGGGGTGAGGGGGAGCGCGCGGCGCTCAATCGTGATAGAGAATGAAAACCTCTATCGCCGCAGCTCCCGCTCCCATGCGCATCGATTTCCTCGGCCTCCAGGCCTTCCTCAGCATTGCCGAGCGCGGCAGCTTCCAGCGCGCGGCGGCGCATCTCAATTTGTCGCAGACCGCGCTCAGCCATCGCATGCGCAAATTCGAGCAGGATCTGGGTGTCGCCCTGCTCACCCGCACCACGCGTCATGTGTCGCTGACCGCCGCGGGGCAGGAGCTTCTGCCCAAGGCGCGGCGCGTCATGGAGGAGCTCACCGACTCACTCGTGCAGCTGCGCGCCCACGGCACCGCGCGGCCGGAGACACTGGCCATCGGCTGCCTGCCGACCATCGCCACTCATTACCTGCCGCGCATCTTGCGCGAATTCGGCGCCAGTCACCCCAGCGTATCGGTGCGCGTCTACGATAATTCGGCGTTTGAGATCGCCACGCTCGTGCAGGCGGGCACGGCGGAATTCGGAACTCACCATCGTCTCCACAAATCTGCGCGGTCTCGACATCAAGCCGCTGCTGCGCGAGTCCTTCGTGCTGCTCTGCCCCGCCGATCATCAATTCGCCAAGCTCAAATCCATCACCTGGTCGCTGCTCGCCGGCACGCCCTTGATCCGCGTCAGCCCCCAGACCGGCAATCGCCGGCTGATCGACGACGCGCTGGGCCGACGGCGCGAGAGCCTGGACTGGCGCTTTGAGGTCCAGCACATCGCCACGGCGGTCAGCATGGTGTTGGCGGGGATCGGCCTCACCGTCGTGCCGCGGCTTGCCATCGATCCCAGCGCCACGCCCGGGCTCGCGGAGGTGCCGCTGCGTCATCCGCAGATCACCCGGACCATCGGCGTCCTCTCGCGCCGCGGCCAACCGCTTTCGGCGTCCGGCAGCGCCCTTCTTGCCATCATCCGACGGACGCTCAAGGCGCAAAGCCATGCACCAGATTCATGAATTTGGAGAATATATTCATTTGATTCACTGATCTCACGGCGGCACTCTATAAGGACAGGGGAGGGAGCCGCACCCATGACGAATTCCATCCGCCTCGCCTTCATCGGCTACGGCGAGGTCGGCAAGCTGTTCACCCGCCAATTCCTGGCGCGCGGCGGCGTCACAATCGCCGTCTACGATATTCTTTTCGATGACAATGTCCGCGGCCCGGCGATGGTCGCCGCCGCCAAGGAGTCCGGCTTGCGCGTGGCCCGCGATGCGCAAGATGCCGCGGCCAACGCCGATATCGTCTTTTCGGCCGTCACCGCCGCCGCCGCTGGCGACGTGGCGGCGCGTGCCGCCGCCTATCTCAAGCCCGGCCAGGTCTTCTTCGACGTCAACTCCGCCTCGCCGGCGACCAAGCGCGACGCGGCCGCGAAGGTGGCGCCTTGCGGCGCCCATTACATCGAAGGTGCCGTCATGGCCGCCGTCGCGGTTCCCGGCATCCGCGTGCCGATTCTTGCCGGCGGTCCGCAAGCCGATGCGGCTGCACCGCGCCTCAACGCGCTTGGCATGAACGTCCGCGCGGTGTCCGCCGAGCCCGGCCGCGCCTCGGCGATGAAGCTCTGCCGCTCGATCGTCATCAAGGGGCTCGAAGTCCTGATGGTCGATTGCGCTGCGGCCGCGCGCAAATGGGGCGTGGACGACGAGGTTTTCGCCAGCCTGCGCGAGACATTCCCGTCGATCGATTTCGCGGAGATGGCCGACTACATGGCCGAGCGCGTCGGCAGCCATGGCATTCGCCGCGCCGCCGAAATGCGCGAAGCCGCGATGATGCTGGCCGATCTCGGTTTCAATCCGGAACTCGCCGCCGCGATCGCCGACAGCCAGGAGCGCGGTGCGCGCGCCGCATCCGCGCGCAAGGCGGCGGCGGAGTAGGGAGGACCATCATGCAAACCGCCATTCGCTGCATGCTGATGCGCGGCGGCACCTCGAAGGGAGCCTATTTCCTCGCCGACGATCTGCCCCGCGACAAGCGCCGAGCGCGACCGCATCCTGCTGGCGGCGATGGGCTCGCCCGATCCGCGCCAGGTCGATGGCGTCGGCGGCGCCCACCCGCTCACCAGCAAGGTCGCGATCGTCTCGCGCTCCAGCGAGCCCGGCATCGATATCGATTTCCTGTTCTGCCAGGTCTCGGTCGACAAGCCGATGGTCGACACCACGCCCAATTGCGGCAACATCCTCGCCGGAGTCGGGCCCTTCGCCATCGAGCGCGGACTGATCAAGCCGGGCGATCCGCGACACGCGCGTGCGCGTGCGCACCGTCAACACCGGCACCGTCGCCGAGCTCGCTGATCGAAACCCCCGGCGGCCTGGTCGAACTACGACGGCGAGGCGCGCATCGACGGCGTGCCCGGCACGGCCGCACCTATCGCGATCGATTTCCTCGATGCCGCCGGCTCCGTCTGCGGCGCGCTGCTGCCGACCGGCCGCGCCGTGGATCGCATCGCCGGCGTCGACGTGACGCTGATCGACAACGGCATGCCCGTGCGTCGTGCTGCGACGCGAGCGCGGTCGGCCGCACCGGCCACGAGCCGCGCGACGTGCTCGACAAGGACAAGGAACTGAAAGCACGGCTGGAGGAGATCCGCCTCGCCGCCGGGCCGCTGATGAACCTCGGCGACGTCGGCCCCAAGGTCGTGCCGAAGATGATCCTGGTGTCGCGCGCCCGCTGCCGGCGGACATGTCGCGACGCGCAGCTTCATCCCGCATGAATGCCATTCCGCCATCGGCGTGTTTGCCGCCGTGACCGTCGCCACTGCCTGCGTGCTGCCGGGCTCCCCCGCCTCGCGCGTGGCACGCCTGCCGGAAGGCCGCGTCATGACGCTTTCCGTCGAGCATCCGACCGGCGAGTTCAGTGTGCGCTTGGAAGTCGGCGGGACCGAAGACAAGCCGGTGGTCGAGCGCGCCGGCCTGCTGCGCACGGCGCGGCGTCTGTTCGACGGCACGCTGTATGTGCCGGCATCGGCTGCGCGCAGCGTCCGGCAAGCCGCCGAGTAAGAGGGAGTTCGCGTGTCTCAACCCGAAAAGACCGGTCTCGTCGTCACCGCCCATCCCGGCGATTTCGTCTGGCGCGCCGCCGGCGCCATCGCGCTCCACGTGCGCAAGGGCTATCGCGTCAAGATCGTCTGCCTCGCCTATGGCGAGCGCGGCGAAAGCCAATTCGCCTGGAAGAAGCCGGGCGTCTCCTTGGACGATGTGAAAAAGCAGCGCCACGCCGAATCCGAGCAAGCCGCGGCAATGCTCGGCGCCGAGATCGAATTCTTCGACGCGGGCGACTATCCGCTGCGCGCCACGCCGGAGATGCTCGACCGCCTGGTCGATATCTATCGCGAGGTGAAGCCGTCCTTCGTGCTCACCCACGCGCTGCACGACCCGTATAATTTCGATCATCCGCTCGCGGCCCACCTCGCGCAGGAGGCGCGCATCGTGGCGCAGGCCGCCGGCCACAAGCCCGATCCCGCGCGCGCCTACACCGCCCCGCCGGTGTTCCTGTTCGAACCGCACCAGCCCGAGCAATGCGGCTTCAAGCCGGACGTCATCCTCAACATCGACGATGTCTGGGAGGTGAAACGCAAGACCTTCGAGATTCTCGCCGCCCAGAAGCATCTGTGGGAATATTACACCCGCGTGGCGCTGAACCGGGGCATGCAGGGCGGCCGCAATTCCGGCCGGGCGATGACCTATGGCGAGGCCTATCAGCGCCTGTTCCCGATGGTCACGGAGGAATTGCGATGAAGCCGGTCGTTGTCCGCAAGATCGAACGCGCCGATCCGGCCTTGATCAAAAAACTCGCGGCGCTGGGCGTGTCGACGGTGCACGAGGCGATGGATCGCACCGGCCTGCTGAAACCCTATATGCGTCCGATCTGGCCGGGCGCCGCCATTGCCGGTAGCGCGGTCACGGTGCTCGCCCATCCCGGCGACAATTGGATGATCCATGTCGCGGTCGAGCAGTGCCAGAAGGGCGATGTCCTGGTCGTGGGTCTCAGCGCCGACAACAACGACGGCATGTTCGGCGACTTGTTGGCAACGTCGCTGCAAGGCGCGCGGCGTGCAAGGCCTGGTCATCGATGCTGGCGTGCGCGATGTGCGCACGCTGACGGAGATGAAATTTCCCGTCTGGTCGCGCGCTGTCTCGGCCAAGGGCACGGTCAAATCGACACTCGGGTCGGTCAACATCCCGGTCATCTGCGCCGGCACGCTGGTCCACCCCGGCGACGTGATGGTCGCCGACGACGACGGCGTGGTGGTGGTGCCGCGCCGCGATGCCGCGAATGTCGAGAAGAAGGCCGCCGCTCGCGTGGCGAACGAGGAAGAAAAGCGCAAGCGCCTCGCCGCCGGCGAGCTCGGCCTCGACATGTACAAGATGCGCGAGGCCCTGGCCAAGGCCGGCCTCGTCTATGTCGATAAATTGGGAGATGAAGGATGACCGCGACGGTGGATGAAGCCAAGCTCAAGAGCTACGGCCGGCCCACGGACATGCCGTTCAACATCACCAAGATCGGCCATGTCGTTTTGAACGTGACCGACCTCGAGCGCTCGGTGAAATTCTATACCGAGGTGCTCGGCTTCAAGGTTTCGGACGTCTACCCGCCCAACATGATGCCCGGCGGCATGGTGTTCATGCGCTTCAATCCCGATCATCACGGCATCGCGCTGGTTGGCACGCTGGACACGGCCTCGCCCAACCGCGAGCTCCATCACATGGCGTTCGAGGTCGATACGCTCGACGAGGTGATCCGGGCCCGCAATCACCTACGCGCGCACAACGCGAAGATCGATTTCGAAGGCCGGCGGCGTGCCGGCGTGCAGATCGCGGTGGAGTTCCGCGACCCCGACGGTCATCGTTTGGAGATCTACTGGGGCCTCGATCATGTCGGCACCGACGACAAGATTCGCCCCGCCCAGGAATGGAAGGGCGCCCAGTCGCTCAAGGCCGCGATCGAAAACCCGGTCGTCGGCCAGGATACGTCGCTCCGCGACCCATCGCTGCTCGATACGCTCACGCGCTGAGCCGGGCGAAGCCGCGCTTATTTAACCGACGAGAAGCTGGTCGGATTCAAGATCGTGTTGCTGATCGACGCCACGATCGCGCCGTCTTTCTCGCTCTCGGCGCGTTTGGCGATCCAGTCCGGATCGGCCTGGAACTTGGTCCACTTGTCCTGACGCTCGTCCAGCGATTCCCAAGCCAACAAATAATAAAGGTCGTGGTTCGATTCGCCGATCTCCACGGTCCAGAACCCGGCCTGACGGATGCCGTGCTTCTTCCATAAGTCCAAAGTCATGGTCTCGAAGCGCTTGAGCAGGGCCGGCAGCCGGCGTGGCAAGCAGTGATAGACGCGAAGCTCGTAGATCATACGCATTTCCCCCAAGGGCGGTTTTGAATCGGCGAAGACTATAGGACGCGCGCACCCGCCGTCGCAAACAAGGGGGCGGTGCCCTTTGGCCGGCAATCCGCTAGTCTGGGGGCGATGAAAATCCTCGGCCGACCACCTTTGCGCCAGCGTCGCCGGCGGGCCTGGCGCCGCGCCTTGCTGGCGCTGGCTGTCGTGATCGCCGCCGGGCTCGGCGCGCTGGCGCTCTACGGCCGCGAGATCGCCACGCACTTCCTGACCGTGGCGCTGGAAAATGCGGGTGTGCCGCCGGACCGCATCGAGATCCGCCAATTCGGCCTAACCGCGATCAAGCTCGGGCCCGTGCAGCTCGGCGGCCCTGACGGGCCGGCGGTTTCGGCCATTGAAGCGGGCTGGAGCTTGCCAAGCTTGATCGGCCGGCGCCTCACCTTCCTGCGCCTCGAGGGCTTGCGGGCTCGCGCCCGCGTGGACGACGGCGCGTTCGCGATCCAAGGCCTGCCGCAGGGCGAAGGGGCGGGCGGGCCCATCGTGCTGCCGATCGATCGTCTGGAAATCGCCGGCGCGGAGATCGATGTCACGGCCGGCGAGATCAAGATCGTCGCTGCTGCCGATGCCACGCTGTCGGGCAGTGCGAGCGACATCCAGGGTTCGGGGCGGATCGACGCGCGCGTCACCGGGGCGGGACCGGGCCCGATCCACATCGTCGCGTCCCTGCCGCAAGCGCAGCTCCGCCCGCGTGCCGACGGCATGGACGTCGCGTTTGTCGGCGCAAGCATCGCGCTGCCGGATTACGACGCCGAACTATCGGCCATCGATGCGACCGCCAGTGCCACCGGCCCCGCGCTGGCCCTCAAGCTTGCGGCCGAGTTGAACGATCGCGCCGCCGCCAAGCGCATCGCACCCTTGCGCCTCGCGCTCGATGGCGCACGCGACAATGACAGTGTCAAAATGTCCGGCAGCGTCGCCAGCACGGACAAGGCGCTCGACATTAAGCTGACCGGGCAGCACGCCATCGCGGCCAAACGCGGCACGCTCGAAATCAGCGCGGCACCGCTCATCTTCGAAGCCGACGGCCGTCAGCCCGCTGATCTCTTTCCCATCGTCGGCGCTCAGCTGCAGCGCGTCAGCGGCACGATCAATGCGCGCGGCCAGCTGGGCTGGGGCGCGGCCATGACCTCGAAGGCCGACATCGTCGTGAAGGATGTTGCATTTGAGTCTGCCGTCACCCGGTTAAGCGATCTCAACGGCACGCTCGCCCTGACCTCGGTGCTGCCGCCGCGCACCGCGGGCTCACAGCATGTCACGGCAAAGCTGCAGGTGGCCGGCCTGCCCGACGGCGCGGTCGATCTGCGCTTCACGCTCCCGGGCGACAACCGGCTGCGCATCGACAAGGGATCATTCTCGCTGGCCGGCGGATCGCTGGAACTCGTCAACATCACGCTGGGGCAGGGCCAGCCCGTGGCGGGTGAGCTGGGCATACGCGGGCTCGACCTCGCGACCCTGCTTGGCGTCATCGATGTCGACGGGCTCAGCGGTTCGGGCATCATCGAGGGCCGTGTTCCCGTGCGCGTCGATGACTCGGGCGTCGCGATCCTGTCGGGAAAGCTCGGCGCCAAGGGCCCCGGCACCGTGCGCTACACCGGCACGGCGCTGCCCGATGCCGGTGGCGACCAAGTCAAGCTGGTGCGCCAGGCGCTGTCGGATTTCCGCTATACGGAGATGACGCTGACCCTCGATCGCGGGCCCGCCGGCGACGGCAGCCTGCTGGTCAATTTGAAGGGCTCCAACCCGGCCGTGCTGGAGAACCACCCCTTCGTCTTCAACATCAAGCTGGAGACGAACTTCGACAAGTTGGCGACCATTCTGCTGAGCGGCTACGCCGCCGCTGAAGGCCTGATGCGTGGCGCGGTGAACCGCTGACGCTGGACCGCGCCGGGCAAAGTCCCGTATAAACATAGCCGAACCTCTGAATCGGGTGGCAATTGCCGCGCGTGATCCCCATCTTGTCGGTGTTGAGTGTGGCGCTGCCGTTAATGGCGGCCTGCGAGCCCACAGTGCGCGTGGAGGCCCCCAAGGAACCGATCACGATCAACCTCAACATCAAGCTCGACGCCGATGTGCGGTTGCGCGTGGAGGAGAAGGCCAAGGAAGATGTCAGCTCCAAGCCGATTTTCTAGTCTGAGCCGCCGGCTAGTCTTGGCCCTGCCGCTGCTGCTGGTCGCCTCGCTGGCGCTGGCGCAGAGCCGCGTGCTCGACGCTCCGCGCGCCGCGGGCACGGTGGGCGAGCGCTATGACGGCTTCGCGGTCGTGCGCGACACCGCCCAGGCCGGCACGCTCACGCCGTTGGTCAATCAAGTTAACGCGGAGCGCCGCAAGGTCTATACCGATCGCGCCACGGCCGAGAAAGTCTCCGTCGACCAGATCGGCCGCATCTACGCGGCGGAGATCTTCAAGTCAGCCCCTGCCGGTACCTGGTTCCAGCAGGAATCGGGTCAGTGGGTCCGCAAGTAACCACCCGCCGCGCTCGTCGTTGAGAAGATGAGCGCCAAGGCGCAGATCGCGGCTTTGGGGGCGGGGCGCATGGGCCGCGGCATCGCGCTGCTCTTCGCTTATGCCGGCCACCGCTGCACTCTGATCGACATCAAGCCGCGCGGCGGCGATGCCCTGGCCACGCTGCGCGAGGACGCGCAGCGCGACATGGCGGCGACACTCGCCGGGCTCGAGCGCATCGGCCTGCTCGCGCCGTCGGCCAGTGCGACCATCCTGTCGCGAATCGTCTTTGTGGCACGCGAGGACGCGCCAGCCGTATTGCGCGCCGCCGATTTGTTGTTCGAGGGCGTGCCCGAGACGCTGGACGCCAAGCGCGCGGCCTTCGCCTTCGCTGCCCCGCATCTGCGCGACGACGCAATCGTCACCTCGACCACGTCGACCATTCTCGCCGACGAACTTGCAGCCTTCGTGGCGCGGCCGCAGCGTTTCCTCAATGTCCATTTCCTCAACCCGCCGCTGCTGATGCCGCTGGTCGAGATCTCACCCGCCAAGACGACCGCGCCGGAGATCGTGGGGCAAATGCGCGAGATGCTGGCCGCCATCGGCAAGAAGCCGGTGCTGTGCGCGCCCTCGCCCGGTTTCATCGTGCCGCGCATTCAGACCGTGATGATGAACGAAGCCGCGCGCCTCGTGGAGGAAGGGGTAGCGTCGGCCGAGGACGTGGACACGGCGATGCGCTACGGGCTGGGTGTGCGCTACGCCACGATCGGCCTGCTCGAATTCGTCGACTGGGGTGGGGGCGATGTCCTCTATCACGCCAGCCGCTACCTCGCCGAGACGCTGGGCGACGATCGCTACAAGGCACCGGACATCGTCGCGCGCCACATGCGCGACGGCCATATCGGCCTGCGCAGCGGCAAAGGCTTCTTCGATTATGCGGGCCAGGACAAGGCGGCCCTGCAGGACGACAAGCTGAAACGCCAAGTCGAGATGCTGAAGCTTCTCAACCTGCTCCCGCCGCCGTCCCTTTAGTCGCGCTTCGCCCCGGTGACTTCGACAATCACCGCCATCGCGCTGTCGCCTGCGGCACAGCCGTTGAACAGCCCGTAGCCGCCGCCGCGCATTTCCAGCTCTTCGATCATCTCGACGATGGCGCGCAAGCCCGTCGGCCCTTGCGGATGGCCCCATACCAGCGAACAGCCAAAATTGTTCATCTTCATCACATCGAACCCGGTCTCGTGCGCGAACACGAGATCGTTGACGATGAACGGGTTGTGCGACTTCACCACCGCGATATCGCTGATCGACAGCTCCGCGTGTTCGAGCGCGCGTTTTGACGCGGGCACGGGCGCGAACGGCATATGCGCGGGCTCGGTGCGCGCCTGGCCGAAGCCGACGATGCGCACCTCGATCTCCGGTCTGTGCGAAAGCTCGCGCGCTTTTTCCTGCGTCGTCACCACGATAGCCGTGTTGCCGTCGGCCGGATGCGTCTGCCCGCCGAACGTCACCGTGCCGCCCTCGACCTGCGGCTTCAGCTTGGCCAGGCCCTCGGCGGTTGTCGGGAAAATGCCCTCGTCGCCCGCCAATTCGACGCGCGTCTTGCGGTATTTCGCATCCGGCACATGGAAGGGCAGCGACATGAAGCGGCGATGGAAGGCGCTGTCATCGGCGCGCGCGTCTTCGTATTGCTCGTAGCGGCGCAGCACGACCTCGTGCTGGCGCGCCGTGCCGATCTGGTACTTGGCCGCGACATTCTCCGCCGTCTGCACCATCGAGACATGGGCGTAGGGGTCGTATTTGAAATTGTCGGTGACCCAGTTCTCGTGCACGCCCTGGCCGCCCGGCGCGTCGGGGTCGGGAAAATAGAGATGTGGTCCGTTGGACGTGCGGTCGGCGGCCAGCACCAGCGCGCAGGTCGCGTGCCCGTCGCGGATCTCCTGGTCGGCGATCGACAGGATGCGCGCGGACGTGGCGCAGGCCTGGTTGATGGTCGGCCCGCCGACATGCGGTGCCCCCATCATCGCCGTGACCCACGGCAACCCGTAGAAGCTGTTGGTCTGCGGCACGGTGTTGCCGAGCACGCCGTAGTCGAACGCGGCGACATCGATGCCGCGCTTCGACAGCTCGGCCTTGGCCACATGGGCCGCAAAACCGAAACTATGCAGGTGTGCGAGCGCCCCCTGCCAGCGGGCATAGGGCGTGCTCCAATAGGCGCCGTAGGGAATATAGCTGTGCATCGCCCTAGGCTATACGGCCGCGCGTGTCAGGCCAAGCGCGCCGGCGGCGGCCGGTTGACCAGGTAGATGCCGAAAGCGACCAGAGCCACCGACACGGTCAGCAGCGGCGTGATGTGCTCGCCGAAACTGATCGCCCCCGCCGCCATGCCGATCAGCGGCGTCAGGAAGGTGAATGCCGCCAGCCGCCCCGCGGGATAGTGGCGGATCAGCCAGAACCAGGTGAGGTAGGAGGCAAACGCCACCGCCACGATCTGGAATGCGACCGAGCTCACCACGACCGGCGTCAGCGCGATGATCCCCCGCTCGCCCGCAAGATAGGAGACCGGCGGCAGGAACAAGCCGGAGACGACGAGCTGGTAAAATAGCGTACGGCTCGGGCTGATCCGCACCAGCGAGCTCGCCTTGATGAGGACCGTGGTGGCCCCCCAGAAGAAGCCCGCCACCAGCATCATCATGTCGCCGAGGAAGGCGCGAAAATCGGGCAGCGACAAGCCTTCCGCCACCGCCACGATCACGCCACCGAACGCCGCCAGCAGCCCCACGACCTGCGGCGTGCGCAGCTTTTCATTGGGCACGAACAGGTGGGAACCGACCGCCACCACGAACGGTGCTGTGTAGAGGAAGATCATGCTGCGCGAGACGGTGGTGAAGTTCATGCCCACATAGATCAACGCAAACTCGGCGCCGAACATCAGGCCGGCCAGAACGCCCCAGATCAGCGTACCGTCGCGCCGGACCATCGGTAGGCCTCGCCAGAGCGCCCACAGCCACACCAGCACCGCCGCCCCCAGCGAGCGGATGCCGCATTGCAGAATGGGGGAGATGCCGGCGTTGGCGACCTTCACCCACACCTGGTTGAAGCCCCACAGGGTGCACAGCACGACCATCAGGCCGATCGCCAGCGCGTCGAGGCGGTCGTGACTGCGGTTTAGATCGAAGGGTGCGATGGTTTCCTGCCCGGGGCCGAATTTATACAAGCGGTGCGGCCGTTGCGGGCGATCTTACGGATGGGGAATGCACCCGCAAATTCTATTTTCTCACCGCTGCCGCGCAATCCTGTCATGTGACGGTAATCTTGGCACCGTCGGCTTGGGCGGCGAGCGCGAGGCCGGTCGCCGCTTCGATCCGCGCCCAGTCCGACGCCGCTGCGAGCACGACCGGGCAGGACTTGCCATAGAGCTCCGCCGCGACCATCGCCCCCACGGTGACGATCGCATCGCGGGTCAGCAGCACGATACCGGCAGGGCCGGTACCCAGCCGGATCGCCTCCGCCAGCACCGAACTGCCGGAGCTCGAGCCGCGCCCGGCCCTCATGATCAGGATGCGTTGCGACAGGACCGCGCCGTGTTGCGGATGCCAGCGATCGATGATTTTGCCGGAGGTCGCGTCGAGCCCGCCCCAGAAGCTCAGCGGCTCCTGCAGCACAAGGGCGGTACCGGCCGCGCGGCCCGGCGCCAGCGTGACGGCGTCGATCATGCGCGCACCACGCGTCCAGCGCGCGCTGACGCGACACAATCCGCGAGCGACCCGAACGCGACCTCGACGCCGAGATTGCCGGGCGCGTAATACGCCCATTTGCCGGAATTCGTCATCACCGCGCCCGACAGGTCGCGCAGGATCGCCGTGACATAGGTGCAGGTGTCGATCACCAGGACGATGCCGCTCTCCTTCAACCGCGCCATCCATTCGCGACGCTCCAGCTCCTGCAGGACATCGCGGCTGGTATTGACATAGACATCGATGACGGGTGCGGCGCCATCCAGCAGCGGCATCAACCGCGCGAATTCATGCAGCGAGAAATGCGGCGTGCCGAGACTGACCGCGGAGAGTTTTGTGCCATCCGGCACGGTCGATAGGCCGCGCACCGTGTCGCGCAGATCCTGCGCTGTGAGCATGATGCGCTCCTCCGGCTCGTCGCCTTGAAACGCCGCGCTGACGCTCTGCGCCTCGGGCGTGAGCCCGACCGCATGAAACATCGCGACCGCGCCCGAGGAGGCTGCAACCGCGCCCAGGGCCTTGAGATCGTCCTCGCTGGCCGATCGCGGCAACCCGACGATGGCGGGAATGCGCTCGCCGCAGCGTTTGCCGATGACATGCCCGATGGCCACGCAAGCCGGCCCGGCATCGTCCCACTCCGGCGGCAGTTCGGCGATCTCGACCAGCACGCGCGCGCGCCGGTTTGCCGCGATATGCAACCCGTATTCAGGCACACGGCCCGTCATGGCGCAGCACAGATCGATGAAATCGCCATAGCGTTCGGTGCGCGCCCCGATCACCGAATTGGCAAACACGATCGCGTTCGATTCCGCCCAGGCGATCTGCGCGCCAAATTTCGGGCGATGGATCGTCTGGTAGGGGGCACAGGTGAAGCTTGGCACGCAGCCCAGCTCCTCGTGCGCCCGCATCAGCCGCGTACCGGCGCGCCGCAACGCATCGTCGCCGCGGAACAACTCGGGATGGATCAGATCGACCGAGCCGACATTGAGCGTCGTCGGGATCTTCACGCGCCCGCCGAGCCGCACCAGATGCTCGACAAAATCGAGGCTGACCTGGCCGTGATAAAGGCAACCATCGATATGCGCCGCCGCCGCATCGATGAAGCGCTCGGCACCCACCGCCTCGGCAAAACGCATCAGCAGTCGCATGGCGAACTGCGCGGCCGCGCCAGAGCCGCCATCGAGCAATTCCTGATCGGCGGAAGAGAGTTCAAGAGCCATTCGTCACACCACGCCGGCTCTGGCGCGCAATGTCAATGGTGCCGGTAGGCCGGTCGTGTCTCAGCTTGACCGTCCGCAAAGAGTGGGGGACCAACGTTTCTGTCCCGGTACGAGCGATGGATCTTGCGCGACGGGATTGTCATCACAGCCCGTATAGTTTTGACTCCTCCTGAACAACTCAGGGAAGGGTGTCCAGGATGGCAAAGCTCGTTACCGGCCGATGCTTCTGCGGAGCAGTCCGGTTCCAATTCGACCAGCTGCCGGTCGCTACGCGCGCTTGTTGGTGTCGGGATTGCCAATACCTTTCGTCGGGCAACGCGTCGATCAACGCGATTTTCAAGACCGAGAGCCTCAAAGTCGCCGGCGAGCTCCGCGAGTACATCAGCACGGCAGATAGTGGGAGCATCATGCGCCGCCGCTTTTGCCCCAATTGCGGGACGCCCCTATTCAGCGAGGCGTTGAGCCGGCCCGATCTCATGGTGGTTCGAGTTGGCGCGTTGGACGATCCCCAGATAGGTGGCCCAACGAGCATTATCTGGACAGCGTCCGCACCGAGCTGGGGGTTCGTAGACCCAGATCTGCCCACCTGCGAAGGTCAACCCGCTGCGCTTTCCAGAAAATAAAACTCCATCAGCCTGCGAAGACCGCCTTGGATTGGGAGTGGAGGTTCACATCCCGCCACGATCGGAAGGCGCGCCCTTTCTTTACAAGCTGACATGTCAGCGATAACATGCCGGCCGCTTCGATGGTCCGGTGCGAGGGGCGCCGGCCGCGCACAAGAATGAAATGTCCGGGAGGACCCGCATGATCTCGTCTCCGCTTTCGCGCCGGCTGCTGCTGGCGGCTGTTGCCACGTCCGCGGCGGTCGTCGCCGGCCTTGGGTCCGCGTCGGCGCAGACCAAAGTGATCCGCTGGGGCGATGTCGTCGGCGGCACGCACCCGTCGGTCGTGATGATCGATCGCGTCGGCGCGGCGGTGAAGGAAAAGACGCAAGGGCGCGTGGTGATCCAGAGCTTCCCCGGCGGTCAGCTCGGCGGCTCGCGCGACATGATCGAAGCGGTCGCCAACAACATCCAGACCATCGTCACCGAGGGCGCCGCCAATTTCGGTCAGTGGGTGCCGTCGATCTCGATCGTCGAGGCGCCTTATATCTGGCGCGATGCCGACCACATGGTGAAGACGCTCAGCGGCCCCTTCGGCGAGGAGCTCAACAAGCAGCTCATCGAGAAACGCGGCATGCGCATCCTGGGTGCCACCTATTACGGCACGCGCCACCTCACCACCTCGCGCAAGGATGTGAAGACTGTCGCCGACATGGCCGGCTTCAAGTTGCGCGTGCCGGAGAACGATGTGTTCCGCGCCATGGCGGAATCCTGGGGCGCCCGCCCCACGCCGATGAACTTCGGCGAGCTCTATCTGGCGCTGAGCCAGAACGCGGTCGACGGCCAGGAAAACCCGCTGCCGACCATCCAGTCCGGCAAGTTCCAGGAAGTGCAGAAATACCTGGTGCTCACCGGCCACATCCTCACGCCGCGCTTGGTCGTCATCAACGAGAGCTTCTGGAAGAGCCTCGGCGCCGACCAGAAGATCGTCAAGGACGCGATGGATGAAGGCATCGCCTGGCAGAACCAGGAGATCATCAAGGCCGAGGCGGCATTGGTGGATACGTTCAAGGCCGCCGGCATGACCGTGAATCGGCCGGATGTCGAAGCCTTCCGCAAAGCGACTCTGGCCGTGGTGCCGGCGAAGTTCGAGAGGCAGTGGGGTCAGGGCACCTGGGAGCGCATCCAGGCGGTCAAGTAGTCTCCCGGCAGCAATCGGCGGTGCAGGGATTTCGGGCTGGCGCCGGCTGGCCCTCGGGGGAGCTGTCTTCATGACAACGGTCGTGCGCACGCTGGAGCGGATGGCTGATTGGCTGCTCGTGGCACTCTTCGTGCTGATCTTTGCCCTTGTCCTCGCCCAGGTCGTCTTCCGCTACGTCTTCAACGATCCGTTGGTGTGGTCGGAGGAGCTCGCGCGCCTCGCCTTCGTCTGGGTGGCGATGCTGACCTGGGGGCTGGGATCGCGCCGCCGCTCGCACATCGCCGTTACATTCATCCCCGACATGCTGCCGCGCGTGCCGCGCCTGTTGTTGGCGATGCTGGTTCAGGCGCTCATCATTCTCTTCTGCGCCATCCTTGCCTGGCACGGTGTAACGCTCACCGCGCGCAATACCGACATGTCCCTGGTGACGCTCGATATCCCCTACGCCATCGTCTACACCGTCGTGCCGCTCGGTGCGGCGATTGTGGTGCTCTATTGCCTCGCGGAGATCCATCGCCTGGCACGCCAGATGAGCGCGCCATGATCGAGGTGATGGGCATCATCCTGGTCGGCTGGCTCGTCATCCTGCTCATGGGTGTGCCGATTTTCGCCTCGATGGGTCTCGCCGCGACGGCCTTCATCTACTGGGGCGGCTTTCCGGGTGTCGTGATTCCGCAGAAAGTCGCGCAGGCTGCCAATTCCTTTCCGCTGCTGGCGGCGCCCTTCTTCATCCTGATGGGCAATCTGATGAACAGCGCCGGCATCACCGACCGCATCTTCCGCTTTGCGAAAGTGTGCGTCGGCTGGTGGCGCGGCGGGCTATGCCACGCCAACATCCTGGCGAGCGTGATCTTCGCCGGCATGAGTGGCTCGGCGGTGGCCGATGCCGCCGGTCTCGGCACGGTCGAGATCAAGGCGATGCGCGATGCCGGCTACGATGCCGACACCGCCGCCGCCGTGACCGCCGCCTCCGCCACGATCGGCCCGATCATTCCGCCCAGCCTGCCGATGATCATCTACGGCGTGGTGGCGGAAGCCTCGATCGGCGGCCTGTTCATCGGCGCCATCATTCCCGGCCTGCTGATGGCGGTGGCCATGATGGTGCTGGTCACGCGCATGGCGCACAAGCGCAACATGCCGCGCGAACCCTACCCGTCGCTGCGCGATGTCTGGCGCGCCTTCCGCGGCGCCTTCTGGGCCTTGATGGCGCCGTTCCTGCTGATCGGCGGCATGATGTCCGGCATCTTCACGCCGACCGAGGCCGCCGCCGTCGCCGCGTTCTACGCGCTGATCCTCGGACTGTTCATCTATCGTGACTTCGACATCCGCGAATTGCCGCAGATCATCTTGAACACGGTCGAGACCACCGGCGTCCTGCTCGCCATCGTCATGGGCGCGGTGCTGTTCGGCTGGGCCATGTCGATCAGCCAGTTTCCGCAGGCGATCGGTGCGCAGATCGTCAGCTGGACGTCCAGTCCGCTCGTGATCCTGCTGCTTGTCAACGTGCTGCTGCTGATCGTCGGCTGCTTCATGGAAGCGATCGCGGCGATGTTGATTTTGATCCCGATCCTCGTGCCCGTCGCGATGAAGGTCGGTATCGACCCGATTCAGTTCGGCGTTATCTTCGTACTCAACCTGATGATCGGCACCGTCACGCCGCCGGTCGGCATGGTGCTGTTCGTGACCGCAAAGGTGGCCGAGATCTCGTTCGAGCGCGTGACGCGCGCGACCATGCCGTTCCTGATCCCGCTCTTGGCGGTGCTGGCGGCGATCACGCTATGGCCGCCCCTGACGACCTGGCTACCGGGGATCGCGTTCGGGCGCTGATCAGCCCAGGAAGTCGACGATCGCCGCCATCGTCACGGCGGGGGCTTCGTCGATCAGCCAATGGCCCGATCCCATCACGACCTGGCCGCGCACGTCGTTCGCCACCAGCCGGCCCTGGTCGATCAAGAACGTGCCGCTGGCCTTCTCGCCGGTCAGCACCAGCATCGGCATGGTCAGCTTGGTGGCGCCCATCTGCGCGAAATCCTGTGCGTCGCGCTCGAAACTACGGAAATACTCGAAGCCCGCGCGCATGCCGCCGGGCTGCGCATAAGCCGCGGCATAGATCTGGCGATCCGCCTCGGAGACCGAGCGGGTTTTGTCGGCCGCGAAATCGTTCCAGAAATGCTCGAAGTAGATGCGCTCGCGTCCGGCGACGAGGGCCAACGGCACCTCGCCGTAGAAATGGAAATGCCAGAGGTCGCGTAGCAGCCACACATTCTGCCAATTGCCGATTCCCGGCAGGAATGCATCCATCAGGATGATGCGCTCGACTCCTTGCGGGAATTGCGCGGCATAGGCATAGGCGACCATCAACCCGATATCGTGGCCGACGATGCTCACGCGTGGAAACCCCAGCGAGTTGGTCAGCGCGCGGATGTCCACGGCCATATTTTTCTTTTCGTAGCCGCCTTCCGGCTTGGAAGAACCGCCGGCACCACGCAGATCAGGCACGATGACCGTATGGCGCTGTGCCAATTTCGGCATTAGCGGCGTCCACATATGACTGGTCTGCGCATAGCCATGCAGCAGAACGACCGGGCTGCCCGCCCCGCCAATGCGGTAATGCAGGCGCACGCCGTTCACATCGGCGAAGCGGTCGCTGAAACCGTCGGGCAAGGCTTGCGCGAGGGCCGGCCCGGTGGCCAGTGTCGCACCAAGGGCGGCGGCGCCGGCGAGAATATCGCGGCGGGAGGTCGTCTGCGGTGTTGCCATGTGGGCCCCTTTAAAGGAGCCGCGCGGTCCTGCGCGGCGCCAAAGTCAGGCGCACATTATAGGCCGATCACACCGACAGCAAACGCGAAGCGAACCGCCCGCTGCAACGAAACTAGGCAGCTGCCACCGGCACCGGCCGTTGCGCCCGCCACGCCAGCACATGGCGGATGACCACCGGTGACACGATCCCCAGCCCAACGAGGGTCGGCGCCACGCTCGGCGCGATCAGCAGGATGGCGCCGATGCCGGACAGCCAGCGCTCGTAATGCTTGGTCGGCACCAGCAGATAGCCCGAGAACGCCGAAGAGAGAAACACGATTCCGACGATGCAGCCCGCCGTCGCCAGGAAGAACTCCTCCCATGTGAAGCCGGGCGCCACGATCAGCATGGAGGGCGCGAACACGAAGACGAACGGCACCATCACCTTGCCGAGTCCCAGCCGGAACGCCGTGTTGCCGGTGCGGAATGGATCGGCCGCCGCCATGCTCGCGGCTGCGTAAGCGGCGAGCGCCACGGGCGGCGTGATGTCGGCGAGCACGCCGTAATAGAACACGAAGAAATGCGCGACGATCGGCGCCACGCCCAGCAACCCCAGCGCCGGCGCCGCGACGGTCACCATGATCAGGTAATTCGCCGTGGTGGGGATGCCGCACCCCATCAGGATGCAAACAATGCCGGTGAACACCAGGGTCATGAATAGCGTCGTTCCCTTGATATCCGCCATGTCGAACGGAACCCATGGCACGATATAAGAGGCGATCTCCGCAGCGCTCGACGTGACGACGTAGGAGATTTTGAAGCCAACGCCCGTCAGCGTCACCACGCCGACGATGATGCCGACGGTCGCGGCCGCGGCACCCACCGCCAGCGCATATTTTGCCCCCGTTACGAAGGCGTCGAGGATATCCATGACGCTGATGCGATGGCGCGGGTTCAGCAGCCCGACGACGACGCACATGGTGATGCCCCAGAACGCCGCGAGATAGGGCGTGTAACCGGCGAACAAAATGCCGATCAAGGTAATCGAGCGGAATTGCCGTCGGCCAGCCGCGCTTGATGACCTCGACGGGGTTCGGCAGCTCATCCGGGCGCAAGCCGCGCAAGCCCGAGCGCTTCGCCTCGAAATGCACCTGCATGAACACGCCGAAGAAATGCATGAAGGCCGGCACGATCGCCGCCAGGATGATCTGCTGGTAGGGGATCGACAGGAACTCGACCATCAGGAAGGCGGCGGCACCCATCACCGGCGGCGTGATCTGCCCGCCGGTGGACGCGGTGGATTCAACCGCGGCCGCGAAGTGGCGTGGATAGCCCAGCCGGATCATCGCCGGGATGGTCAGCGAGCCGACCGTCACCGTGTTGGCGATCGAGGAGCCGGAGATCGTGCCGAACAGCGCCGAGGCGAAGATCGAAACCTTCGCCGGCCCGCCGGCATATTTGCCCGCGACGCATGACGCGAGGTCGATGAACATCTGCCCGAGCCCGATGCGCGTCGCCAGCACGCCGAACAGCACGAAGTGGAACACGTAGGTGGCAACCACGCCCAGCGCGATGCCGTAAATACCCTGGCTGGTCAGATAGAGATGGTTGACGATCACGCTCCACGTGGCGCCAGGGTGGATGAAGATGCCGGGAAAATGCTGCCCGAAATAGGCATAGAGCATGAACACGACGGCGAGGATCGGCAGCGGCCAGCCCATCGACCGGCGGGTTGCTTCCAGCAGCAGCACGATCAGGATCGTGCCCATCGCCACGTCGATGGGCAGCGGGTTGCCGACGCGAAATGCGAGGTCCTCGAAGGTCCACGGCACGTAGAGCGATGCCGTCGCGATCGCCAACGCGAAGGCCCAATCGATCAGCGGCACGCCGCCCGGGGCGTGCCAGGACGACGGGTGCAGCGTCTTCGAATTGCGGCGCAGGAACGGGAACACCAGGAAGACGAGGCCGAGCACCAGTGACATATGGATGCCGCGATGCGTGACCTCGCGCAGCAGGCCGAAGCCGGCGGTGTAGTAGTGGAAGCACGACAATCCGAACAGCAAGCCCGCCACGATCCAGCTCGCCGGCGGCGCCACGGGCCGGAACCGGATCTCGGGATCGAAATCTTCCTCGAGCTTGCGGGCCGCTTCTTCGTCGAGCTTCATCGTCACGGGCGCGCTCTCCGTCCTGGGCGTCAAAAACAAAAGCGGCGGACCAACTTTTCAGCCAGTCCGCCGCGCAATGTACAGGAATTGGGCTTATTTCAGCAGGCCGGCTTCCTTATAGAACTTCTCGGCACCCGGATGCAGTGGAATGCCCACGCCGGCCAGCGCCGTCTCCTTGCGGATCGACTTGCCCTTGGCGTGCCCCGCATCGAGCGCCGCGCGCGTCTTGTCGTTCCACATGCCCTTGGTCACGTTGTAGACGAGATCATTGCTGATCTTCGCCGACGTCACCCACTGGGCGCCCACGGACAGGGTCTTGGCCGCGGCCACGTTCTTGTAGGTCTCGGCCGGGATGTTATCGACCGCGAAGAACTTGTATTCCGCGCGGATCTTGTCGGCCTGCGGCCCGTCGATCGACACGATCTCGATGCCGCCGCCCGAGGAGGCGAGCTCCGAGATGGCGCCGGCCGGGAAGCCGCCGACGAAGAAGAACGCATCGAGCCCGCCGTCGCGCATCTTGTCGCCGGCCTGGTTGGGCTTGAGATACTCGGCCTTCACGTCCTTCTCGCTGACGCCGTAGGCCGCGAGGATGATGCGCGCGTCGACCAGCGTGCCCGAGCCCGGCTCGTCGAGCGAGACGCGCTTGCCCTTGAGGTCGGCCGGCGTCTTGATGCCGGCACCCTTGCGCGCGACCAGGTGGATGCTCTCCGGATAGAGATTGGCGATCGCGCGCAGATCGTCGACTTTGGGCTTGCCTTCGAACACGCCCGTGCCCGTGTAGGCCCAGTACGCAACGTCAGACTGGCTGAAGCCCGATTCCAGCGCACCCGAGACGATCGAGTTGATGTTGGCGACCGAGCCGTTGGAGGCGACGGCCGTGGCAATCAGCGCCGGAGGGTTGGAGATCGAGTTGGCGATCATGCCGCCGACGGGATAGTACGTGCCGGCCGTGCCGCCCGTGCCGATGCGAAAGAAGCCCGGCGCTTGAGCGTGGACGACGGCAGCACCGGCCAGGACGACCGTGGCCGCGGCCGCAAGGACGAAAGAACGACGCTTCATGAATGACTCCCTTAGGGGGTTTGAATGGCGGGGAAGCTCGCACGGGTCTCTGGGATTCGCAACGGTTTGATGCCAATCTTTTGGGCGGCTTCGGTCCTCCGCAATATTCTGACCTATCCTTGGAATAAAGGCTCGGGCAAACCTAAAGCCCCCGGCTGAAACATAAAAACATGTCCGGCGAAAGGCTGCGCGGCAAGGGCGGCGGGGTCCAGTCGCATCAGGGCGGACGTCACGAATAGGTGACGCAGCTCCGGCCCGCCGAACATCACGCTCGTCACATGCTGTATCGGTAATCGGACAACCCGGTCGATCCGACCGTTCGGCGCGTAACGGGTGATCCGCCAACCGTTGTAATGCGCATTCCAGAGACAGCCTTCGGCATCGACCGTCAGCCCGTCGGGAAATCCGTCCCCATCCGCAACACTCGCAAACAGGCGCCGATTGCTGATGGTCCCGGTCGCTTCGTCATGGTCGAAGGCGTAGAGGCGGCGCCGCCACGTGTCGCAGGCATACATCGTGCGCCCGTCCGGGCTCCATGCGATGCCGTTGACGCAGCTGAAATCGCGCGCGGCGCACGGTGCGGCGCCGTCAGGCTCCAGGCGATAGATGGCACCGCTGGGCTCGGGCGTGTTGGCGATGTTCTTGGTGCCGGCCCAGAAGCGCCCGCGCCGGTCGACCTTGCCGTCGTTGAAGCGGTTCTCCGGCCTGTCCGCTTCGGGATCGACAATGGGCATGACGGTGCCCGTCGCGGTATCCAGCCGCACAAAACCGGTGCGCGTCGCCGCCACCAATCCGCCCTGCGCGCGTAAGCCGATGCAGCCGGTCGGCTCGGGCATCGGCCAGGATCGCACATCGCCGCCCTGCCAGGCACGGCGGAACACGGCGCGGCCCTCGACATCGACCCAGTAGAGTGCTTGCTCGCGCACGCTCCATACCGGGCTCTCGCCGATCAGATTGCCCGCCGCGTGGAAGACCTGGAGATCGCGCGGCGTCTCAGCGCGGGACATACGCGGGCGAGTTCTTGGCCGCATCGGGATAGACGAGGTCGCGCAAGCCAAGCGAGATGGATGGCACGTAGGTGATGACCATCAGGCAGCACAGAATCACGACCACGAACGCCAGCAGCTTGGTGACGATCTGGTCGAGCGAGATTCTCGCCACCGTGCAGGCGGCAAAGAGATTAACGCCGAAGGGCGGCGTGATCATACCCAGCGCGAGGTTGACGACCATCACAAGGCCGAAATGCACCGGGTCGATACCGAAGCTCGCCGCCACCGGCGCCAGGATCGGCGCCAGCACGATGATCGAGGCCGAGGTCTCGATGAACATGCCGATGATGAACAGCGCCGCGTTGATGCCGAGCAGGAAGAACTCCGGCGATTTCAAGGTCTCGCGCAAGAACACGCCGATCTGATCGGGCACGCCCGCGCGCGTGATCAGGTAGCTGAACAGCCCGGCATTGGCGATGATGAAGAGGATGACGGAGGCGGACAGCGCCGATTTCTGCAGGATCGGCCCGAGATCGGCGATCCGCAATTCCCGGTGCATGAACATGCCCACGCCCAGGGCGTAGAACACCGCCACGACCGACGCCTCGGTCGGCGTGAAGATGCCGCCATAGATCCCGCCCAGGATGATCACCGGCATCAGCAGTGCAAACGACGCGTTGCGCGTCGCGGTCAGGAAGGGCAGGCGGCCCTCATGGTCCTTCTTGCCGTAGCCCTTGATGCGCGCATAGACGACGACGAAGGCCATCAGGGTGAAGCCGATCAGCAGGCCCGGCCCGAATCCGGCGATGAACAGCTCGCCGATCGAAACCTCCGCGGACACGCCGTAGATGATCATCGGGATCGACGGCGGGATGATCACGCCCAGCTCGGCGGACGTCGCTTGCAGCGCCGCCGCGTAATTGCGCGGGTATCCATGCTTGATCAGCGCCGGGATCAGGATGGCGCCGATGGCAAAGGTGGTGGCGACACTGGAGCCCGACACGGCCGCGAAGATCATGCAGGTCAGCACGCAGGTGGCCGCGAGGCCGCCCTGCACGCCGCCGACGATCGATTTCGCGAAATCGACCAGCCGGCGCGAAATCCCGCCCGTCTCCATTAAATTGCCGGCCAGGATGAAGAACGGGATGGCGGCCAGCGGAAAGCGGTTGATGGAGGAATACATCTCCTTGACCGTCAACAGCATGTTGACGTTGGACATGTACGTACCGAGCAGCGAGGCGAGCCCGATCGACACCGCGACAGAGATCGACAGCGCGAAACATAGGCACATCGTGATCAGCATGACGGCGGACATGGATTCGGCCCTTTCAGCGCCTGTTACTGCGCCGTCTCCAGATCGTTGCGTTTCGGGTCGAACCACTGTCCCAAAATGGCCAGCAGCGAGAACGCGCTGCCCACGGGCATCGCCAGATAGGCCCATTCCACCGTGAGCGCCTCGAGGCCGGAGATAGTCTGGAAGCGCGTGCGCCAGGAATAATCGGCGCCGTACCACAGGATGACGCCCATCAGGATCAGGCCAGAAACCAAAATCAGGAAGTCCAGCGCGCGCCGCACATGCCGGTTGGATTTGCGGTAGAGCAGGTCGACGCACACCATCGAGCCCTGGCGGAAGGCCATCGGCACCGCGAGGAACACCATCCAGATCAGGGTGATGCGCACGGAGACTTCCGACCATTCGGCCGGTGCCTCGAACACGAAGCGCGTGACGACCTGATAGAGGGCGATGATCGCGGCCGCGCACAGCATGGCGCATGCGCCCCACATCGCCAGCGCCGTCGTGCGCCGCTCGATCGCGAAGAGTACGGATTTCATGGAGATGTTGCTGGCAGCATCCGGATGCCGTCTCGCGGCATCCGGATTGACCGTCCGGTCACTTGTAGTTGCGGATTCGGTCGATATTGGCCTCGCCGAATTTCTTGGAGAATTCGGCGAAGACCGGCTTCAGCGCATCCTGGTACTTGGTGCGATCGACATCGGTGATGACCTGCATGCCCTTGGAGCGCAGATAGGTGACCCCCGTGCGCTCGTCCTCGTCGATGCGCGCGCGGTTGACCTTGATGGCTTCCTTGGTTGCATCGAGGAAGGCCGTTTTGTCGGCCGCCGGCAGCTTGTCCCACAGGCCCTTGTTCATGAGAAACACCGCCGGCGAATACACATGGCCGGTCAGTGTCAGGTATTTCTGCACCTGGTCGAACTTCCAGCTCTGGATGACGGTGATCGGGTTTTCCTGCCCGTCGACCGTGCCCTGCTGCAGCGCCGTGAACACCTCGCTGATCGCCATCGGCGTCGGGATGATGCCGAAGCCTTTATAGGCCTGGATGTGCACGGGGTTTTCCATGGTGCGCATCTTGAGGCCCTTGAGATCGGCCGGGCTGTTAACCGCATGCTTGCTGTTGGTCATATGGCGGAAGCCGTTCTCGGCCCAGCCCAGCGCCTTGAAGCCCTTGCTGTCGAACTTGGTCAGCAAATCCTGGCCGATCGGCCCGTCCAGCACCGCGCGGGCATGCGCGTAATCGCGAAACAGGAACGGAATGTCGAGGATGGAGGTCTCGGGCACGAAATTCGGGATCGGCCCCGTCGAAGTCATGACGAGGTCGAGCGTGCCGAGTTGCACGGCTTCGGTCGCCTCGCGCTCGTTGCCCAGCGCGCTCGCTATAGAACGGCTGCAGTTTGTAGCGCCCGGCGGTGCGCTGCTCGACCTCTTTCGCCATCTGGTCGACCGCGACGCCATAATGGGAGTTCTGCGGGACCGAAATATTGATCTTGTATGTCGTCTGCGCGTTGGCGGCGCTGGCGATGGCAAGGCCGGCCAGGCCCGCAAGCAGACGCAATGCGACCTTGGTGTTCATGCTTCCCTCCCTAAAGTCGGGCGGACCCGGCTTCCGGGTTACCCTGATTTTTTGATCGTTCTAATCCAACACTTTTGCGCGGTTTGCGGCAAGAGGGATCGGCGCTCAGACGCCTTTTGCGTTCTTGGAAATGGCGATCTTGGCGGCGATCGTTGTCGTTGCAGGCACGTCGACGAAACTGCCGCGATCGGCGGGCGCGCCGCGGCGCACATAGAGGCGCCAGACGATAAAGACGGTCAGCAGCACATAGACGCCGACCGAATATCCGAACAACCCGCCCGGGCCGGCGAAGCGCATCACCGTCGACGCCATGGTCGGCCCGATCGCGGCGCCAATCGCCCAGGCCATCAGCAGGCCCGAGGAGAGCGAAAGCAACTGATCGCGATGCGCCAAATCATTGGCATGGGCAATGCTGACCGCGTAAAGCGATAGCGCAAATCCACCCCACAGCGCCGCCAGCGCGTACAGTCCCCAGGTCGGCAGCGCGGGTGTGAACAGGAACGCCGCGGAGACGACGATGGAGGCGATGCTGATCACCAGGATGATGTGCCGGCGGTCGATTTTGTCGGACAACCGTCCCAGCGGCCATTGCAACAGCAGGGTGCCGAACTGCATCGCCGACACGACCGTGGCCGCGAGATTGCGCGGCAGCTCGAGCTGCGTCACATAGACCGGCGTCAGGTTGACGACGGCGTTGTTGACCATGCCCGCGACCACGCAGCCGGCGAAACCGGCGGGCGCGATGGCGTAGATCTCGCGCAGGCTGATCGGCCGCACCTGGCTCACATCCGGGCTCGGCTGGCGCGTCGTTGCCATCGGAATGAGGCAGAGCGAATAACAGGCGCTGCCGAGCATGAAGATGGCGATCGGGTCGAAGGGCAGGGTCAGGATCAACTGGCCCATGATCAGTGCCACCTTGCCAGTGACCACATAGACGCTGATGACGGAGCCGCGGATGTCGCGCGTGGTGCCGGCATTGAGCCAGCTCTCCAGCGCCGTGAACATCGCCGCGGATGCGTAACCGGTCGCAACGCGCAGCAGCATCCAGTAGACCGTGTCGATGCCGATCGCAAAGGCGAGGCTGGTCACCGCCATCAGAGCCGCCGCCGCCACGAACACGCGGATATGGCCGATGCGCCGCACCGTGCGCAGGGTGCTGAGGCAGCCGATCATGAAGCCGATGGCGTGGCCCGTGACCATGATGCCGCTCGCCGTCGCCGAGAACCCCTCGTTCGTCATGCGGATCGGCAAAAAGGTCTGGATCAGCCCGTTGGCTGCATTCAGCAAGGCGGCGCTGAGAAGGACCGCGCCGAAAGTAAGATAGTTGGACACGCCACCAGCCAGAGGTCTTGGGGCCCAAGGAAGACCACCGCTTCTATCACGCGCGCGTGCGTGTGGCCAACACGCTGCCTATTTTTACGGCGCCGCGCTCACGCGGCGCGCGGCATCCGCGCCAGCCAGCCGGCCCAGAGTCGTCGCGGCGAGCAAGCCGTTGCCGGAGAGATAACCCCACACATGGGCACCCGACACGCCGCAGGCTGTGCCACCCGCGGCGTAGAGGTTGGGCAGCGTCGTGCCGTCTTCGCTGCGTACGCGAGCGTGTGCATCGACCACCAGCCCGCCTTGTGTGTGAAACAGGGCGCCTGTCACCTTGGCGCCATAAAATGGCGCGCTCAGGGCCGGCCTGCCGCGGAAATCGCGGCCGAACGCGTCGTGCGCGCTACCCGCAGCAAACTGTTGCGTCACGGCGATGGTCTGTTCGAGGGCCGCGGCCGGAAGCCCCAGAATTTCCGCCAGTCCAGCGACGCTGGGCGCTCGAACGGACGGCACCTTGCGTCACCGCCTCGCGATAATCGGGGAACTCCAGCGCCATCTCGTGGCGGGCACCATCGAAGATGTTCCAAGCGACGCCGCCCGGCTGCGCCAGCACGGCGACGGCCTGCTCCGAATAGCCCTGATGCTCGTTCGAAAATCGTTCGCCCTTGGCGTTGACCTGGATGCCGCCCTCCATCATCACCGCCCAGGTGATCAGGATGTTGTGCGGCGTGGCGACCGAGCCGTGGCCCTGATAGGCGCCAAGATGGCGCGTGGCGCCGCCCAGTGCCTGGCCCCAGCGAATGCCGTCGCCCTGATTGCCGGCATGACCGAAGAACAGCGCCTGCGCCATTTCGGGAATGTATTGCGCGACCATCGCCGGCGCGCCGCCGAAGCCGTTGCAGGCTAGAATAAGGGTCCGGCAGCCGACCAACTCACTGCTGCCGTCCGGCCGCGTGATCTCGACGCCGCGCACGGCGCTGTCGCCGTCGGCATAAAGCGCGGTGACCGTTGCCGATGTGACGATCTCGACACCGGCGGTTTGCGCGGCGACGCGCAGCAGATCCATCAGCTCCGCGCCGCTGCGTTTCGGCGTCGCGTGCATGCGCAGCACCGAATGCCCTGGATAGAGGAAACCTTCGAGCAGAGAGAATGGAATGCCGTGCGCCTCGGCCAGCCAGTCGATCGCCGGACCGGATGCGGCGCAGATCGCCTGTACATGCGCCGGATCGGCTTCATTCTTGTTTTTCGCGAGAACATCGGCCGCCATCAGCGCCGGCGAGTCCGCGATGCCGCGCGCCTTCTGGAAGCGCGTGCCGGCGGCCGGGATGAAACCGGACGACAGCGCCGTCGAACCCATCGGCACGGCGTCGCGCTCCAGCACGATCGCCTCGGCACCGCCGTCGCGCGCGGCGAGCGCGGCCGTCAATCCCGCCGCACCGCCGCCGACAATGAGGATCGGCGCTTCGGCAAGAAACTCAATGCCGGCCGCCTTGCGGATCATCGCGCCAGCGCGGCCAGGAACTCGGCGCAGCGCATGACCGGGCTGATCGCCGCCAGCGACGCGACCGTGGTGTCGTGCACCGCCTCGCTGAACGCGGCGCATCCATCGGAGAGCAGGATGGTCGCGAAGTCACGCACATGCGCGTCGCGCAGCGTCGAAGCGACGCCGCCATTGGTGACGATGCCGGAAAACACCAGCGTCTCGATGCCGGCCTTGCGCAGCACGAATTCGAGCCGGCTCATGTAGAAGGCGGAATAGGCGACCTTGTCGACGGCGAAATCGGCAGGCTTGAGCGCGTCCACCAGATCATGCCCAAAGCTCCCGGGCGCAAAATCACCCTTGGTCAGGAACGGCCGGAGTTTCTTCAAATGTGGAGAAATAAGCGGCTCGCCGTTCTTGCCGGGCACGAGCGTGAAATGCGTCGACACCACCCAGCCGCCGGCCTTGCGCAATGCCGCCGCGACCGGCGCCAGGCGTTGCGGCAGCGCCGCGATGGAAGCGGCACCCTGGTTGGCACGGCCATAGGCGCCCTTGGGGTGCAGGAAGTCGTTCTGCAGATCGACCAGCATCAGCGCCGTGGTCGCGGGCGTGAACGCGTCTCGCTCATGCTTTGGCCTTCCGGCTGATGACGACATTGCCGTAGACATCGACGCGCGCCGACCAGATCGGGATCGATCCAGGTCGTGGCGTCCGGCTGCTCCAGGATCGCCGGCCCGGGAATCTCCGCGCCCTCCGGCAGCGACAACCGATCGAAAATCTGCGCGTCGTGCATCTTGCCGTCGAACCAGACTTGCCGCGTACCGCGCGCCGCCGCCCCGATCGGCCCGCGCCCCGGCCGCAGCACCGAGAGGTCGAGCTTCGGCCGCCGCCCGATCACCGCGACGCGCAGCGTCGAGCACGCGCACCGGCACGTTTTCCAGCAGCCGTCCGAACGCGCGCTGATAGGCTGCATCGAACGCGCGCCGGATCGCCCCGCATGTCCAGCCTTGCACCGTCGGGCAATGTCAGCGGCACCGCAACCGTGTGCGTCTGGCCGACATAGGACATGTCGAGTTCGATCAGCGAATCGATCCCCTCGAGCCGGACCTCGCCGCGACCGAGATCCTTGCGTCCTGCCGCCGCCATCTCCGCGATGTCGTCGCCCAACGCCGCGATATCGAGTCGCCCTGCTCGACTGGCACCAGCGCGCGGTTGATCGTGCGCACGAAATCGTGGCGCATATCGGCGATGACGCAGCCCAGCGCCGAGGTAACACCGGGGAAGCGCGGCACCAGCGCCGCATCGAGGCCGACTTCCTTGATCAAGGCGCCGGCATGCAAGGCGCCGGCACCGCCGAACGGCATCAGCGCGAAGCGCTTGGGATCATGGCCGCGCTCGATGGAGACGAGACGGATCGCGCCGGCCATGCGCGAATTCGCGACCCGGATGATCGCCTCGGCCGCCGCCATGGCATCGAGGCCGAGCGGTCGGCCGACATGTTCGGCAATCGCATTCTCGGCCGCAATGACATCGAGCCGCTTGAGCTTGCCGCCGATCGGCCGCTCGGCATTGATGCGCCCCAGCAGGATGTTGGCGTCCGTCACCGTCGGCCGCGTCTGGCCCTTGCCGTAGCAGGCGGGGCCGGGATCGGAGCCCGCCGATTCCGGCCCGATCTGCAGAAGCCCGCCGCGATCGACCCAGGCGATCGAGCCGCCGCCGGCGCCGATGGTCGTGATCTCGATCATCGGCGTGCGCACGACCATGCCGAAATCGATCGTGGTCTGCGCCGCCAGGACGGATTCGCCGCCGGCGATCAGCGCACGTCGAAGCTCGTACCGCCCATGTCGCCGGTGATGACATTGGCGTAGGCCGCCGTTGCCGCGATATGCCGCGGCCGCGATCACGCCTGCCGCCGGCCCCGACAGCGCGGTGCGGATCGGAATCTGCGCCGCGGTGTCGGCCGACATGACACCGCCATTCGACTGCACGATCAGCAGCTGCGCCGGGCATCGCGCATCGGCCAGCCGCCGGTCGAGCGACGCGATATAGGACGCGACGACGGGCTGCAGATAGGCATTGAGCGCCGTGGTCGAGGCGCGCTCGAACTCGCGGATTTCCGGCAGAATGCCGGACGATGCACTCGACGTATGCGTTCGGCCACGCCGCGCGCAGCGCGGCGAGCGCCGCGCGCTCATTGGCCGGATTGGCATAGGCGTTGATGAAGAACACCGCGACCGCTTGCGCGCCGCGCGCGATCAGCGTGTGCGCGGCCTGCTTGATCTCGGCGGGGTCGATCGCCTCGCGCACCGTGCCATCGGCGAGCGTGCGCTCGCGCACTTCGATGCGCAGATCGCGCGGCACCACCGGCACGAAATCGCCCCAAAGGCCCCAGGTCTGCCGCCGGTCGCGCCGCCGCATCTCCAGCACGTCGCGGAACCCGGCGGTGGTGATGATCCCGGTCTTGGCGCCCTTGCGCTCCAGCAGCGCGTTGGTGCCGACCGTCGTGCCGTGCACGATCGGCCGCCGATTGCGCCATCGATCCACCCGCGGCGATCCCGTCGAGGAATCCCAAGGACTGGTCACCGCGCGTCGATGGCACTTTGGCGTGCGGCACGCCCCCGTGGCCTCGTTGAAGAAGAACAAATCGGTGAACGTGCCGCCGACATCCACGCCGACGACGATGCCGGGTCTGATGGTCATTCGGCGGCCTTGCGACGAGTGCGGATGTCGCGCTCGTCGATGCCGCCAGCCGGGGTCGACGCCATAGTCGCGCCGCGCAGCCTCAGCTCACATAGCCAGACGCACGTCGCGCTGCACGTCGCGACTGGGCGCGGCTGCGCCCTAGCCGCCGCCACCGGGCGTTTCGCAGCAGCAGCCGCTCGCCGCGATCGGATCGGAATGCCGTCCATTTTTGAAACCATCGGCGGCGTGCTCGGCGCGCCGTTCCTCGGGAAGGTGAATCGCGTCATCGCCGCCTTGTCGCCGCCGCGCGACGCCGGGCGGCGCAAATCTTCCCGCGCTCGCCGAACAGGAACACTTCGGCCTGTTCTTCCAGCAGCTCCAGCTCATAGACCGCCCCCAGCGCCGCCGCGATGGCGCCCGGCCCGCCGCTATCCTCGCGCAGCGCCCAGCGCGTGAAGATCACCGGGTAGGCCGCTTCGAGGATCTCGACCGGCGGGATCGTGGCGGTGGAGATCGGCGCGTTGCCGTGATTGAGGCCGTCGGTTTCCGGGTTGCCGCCCAGCCCGCCGCCGAAGAACGAAAACATGACCCAGCGCCGCCCATCCTTGCGGTAGCCGGCGAGGGAGAGCGCGTTGATCGTGCCATAGGCGCAGCCATTGACGCGCTCGGGTGCCGCCTGCGCCAGCGCCTGGAACACCACGTCGATCACGCGCAAGATCGTCTCGGTGTAGCCGCCGACCGGCTTGGGCGCCCTCGCCGACAGGATCGATGACTTTCGGGAATAACGAAGCTCACCGGCTCCAGGCAGCCGGCGTTGGCCGGCACGTCGCGGAAGATGTGCTTGAGCGCCACGTAGCAGCTCGCGATCGCGGTCGAGCGCGCGATGTTGACCGGCCCGGCGCAAGGCGGGGCGCTGCGCGAGAAATCCAGCACCATCGTCGTCGCCCTTGATCGTCAGGTCGAGGGCGATCTTGAGCGGCGCATCGACGATGCCGTCATTGTCGAGGAAGTCCTCGGCCGAATACGTGCCCGTCGGGCAGCTCGGCGATATTGGCGCGCATGAGCTGGCTCGCGCGCGCCTTGAGCTCGGCCAGCGCCGTCGCCACGGTCGCGCCGTACCGTACTCATCCAGCAGCTCGCCCAGCCGCCTGGCGCCAAGGTCGAGCGCGTTGAGCTGGCCGTTGAGATCGCCGTAGAGGCTGCAGCGGCTGGCGCGAATTGGCTTTGAGAATATCGACGATATCGCTGTTGAGTTTGCCGCGCGCGACGAGCTTCACCGGCGGGATGCAGCATGCCTTCCTGATAGCTTTCGGTCGCCACCGGATTGTAGTTGCCCGGCACGTTGCCGCCGACATCGTGCCAATGCCCGACCGACGCCAGCCAGCAGAACACTTGGCCGTCGCGGAAATACGGCCGCACCAGCTTGAAATCCGACAGATGCGTGCCGCCATCATAGGGATCGTTGAAGAGATAGATGTCGCCGTCGCCGAGGTCGCCATCGCGCGCCGCCTTGTCGATCGTCGCCTTGACCGCGAAGGCCATGACGCCGACGAAAATCGGCAGGCCGGATTTTCCTTGCACCAGCGTGTCGCCGGTGCGGGCATCGTAGAGTCCGTGCGAGGCGTCGTGCGCCTCGGCGATGATCGGGTTGAAGGCGGAGCGGAACAGCGTCGCGTCCATCTCGTCGGCGATCTGTTCCAGCCGGCCCTTGAGGACGGCGAGTGTGACGGAGTCGATCATGATGTTCCCGGGTCGTAGCGCCGGCCCTGTGAGAGAAAACTGTCGGTGCCGAGCAGCGTGTTGAGCCCGGCGAAGTCGAGCATACGCGAGCGGAAGGAGTCGGTGGTGCCGGTCGCATGCAGCCGCGCGTAATAATCCTGCAGCGTGAAGGCGAGGGCCCGAACCGTGCCGCCAGGGAAGATCGCCAGCTTGAAGCCAAGCCCGCCAAGCCTCTCCGCCGGCAGGATGCGGCGTCTTGCCGCCCTCGACCATGTTGGCCATCACCGGCACGCGCGGCCCGAAGCGCTTGGTGACCGCTGTCATCTGCGTTCCGTTCTGCAGCGCTTCGACGAACAGAAGATCGGCGCCGGCCTCGATATAGTTCTCCGCGCGATCGAGGGCGGCATCGAAGCCTTCCACCGCGATCGCGTCGGTGCGTGCGATGATCAGCATGTCGTCCGAATGCCGTGCATCCAGCGCCGCCTTGATCTTTTGCGCCATCTCGCCCGCCGGGATCAGCGCCTTGTCGCGCAGATGACCGCAGCGCTTGGGTGTCACTTGGTCTTCCATCTGGAGCGCGGAGGCGCCGCGCCGCTCGAATTCGCGCACCGTGCGCTGCACGTTGAGCGCGTTGCCGAAGCCGGTGTCGATATCGACGATGATCGGCAGCATCGCGCGCTCGCGGATGGCCCCCAGCGTATCGGCGACTTCATTCATGCGAGACGAGCCCGATATCCGGCCGGCCATAGCGCGTGTAGCAGAGGCTGGCACCGGAGAGATAGGCGGCCTTGAACCCGGCCTGCTCGACCAGCAGCGCCGACAGCCCGTCATAGATGCCCGGCGCCACCACAATGCCCGGCGCCGTCAAAAGGTCGCGCAGGCCGGTCATGATCTTGCCGCCCTTCAGCTTCTTCTCCAGATGCGGCACCAGCCCGCCATCGCGGATCATCGCGACCAGATGCGGCGGGATCGGCTCGCACGCATAGCGTTCGCCGGTGGTGAGGTTGTTGATGCGGCCTTTTTCCGGATCGACCACGAGCAACTCGCCCTTGCCGATGCGGCCGCATTGCGAACATTCGAGCGCCATCAAGCCAAGATTGAGCGCGTTGCGCAGGTAGAGGCCGGAGAAGGATTTGGCGATCACCGCCGCCACGCCGAGCTGCACCAGCGCCTGCGCCGCCTGCTCGCGCGACGAGCCCATGCCGAAATTCTCGCCGCCGACCAGCACATCGCCCGGCCGCACGTTTTTCGCAAAGTTCGGGTCGAGCGCTTCCAGGCAATGTGTCGCGATCTCCTCGATCGACTTTTTCATATACATGCCGGGGGCGAGCATGTCGGTGTCGACATTGTCGCCATAGACCCAGGCGCGCCCACCCTTCTGCGTGACCGTGGCGCTCATGACAGCATCTCGCGCGGGTCGACGATGTGGCCGGCGACAGCCGCCGCGGCGACCGTGTAGGGCGAGCCGAGATAGACCTTCGAAGTCGCGTGCCCCATGCGCCCCTTGAAATTGCGCGCGGTGGAGGAGATGCAGACCTCTTTCTCCGCCAGCACGCCCGCCCCATAGCCCGCGCACGCGCCGCACCCGGTCGCCATCAGGATGGCGCCCGCATCGGTAAGGATGGCGAGCGTGCCGTCGGCCGCCGCTTGCGCGGTCGTGCGCGTCGAGGCCGGCGCCACCAGAAGCCGCGTGCCAGGCGACACCTTGCGGCCTTTCAGCACCTCCGCCGCCATCCGCAGATCGCTGAGCTTGGCGCCGGTGCAGGCGCCGATATAGGCCTGGTCGATCTCGACATCCGTGATAGTCACCGACCGGCCCAGAATTGTCTGGGCTGTGCGGCGCCGCCACTTGCGGCGAGAGCGACGGCGCGTCGAACTCCCATTCGCGCAGATACGCTGCGTCGAGGTCGCCGCGCCAGCGATGCGCATCGCGTGTGTCGACGCCGGCCTGTTGCAAGGTCGCTTCGGTCACCATGTCGGGCGCGATCAGCCCGGTCTGCGCGCCGAGCTCCGCCGACATGTTGGTGAGCACCATGCGCTCGTTCATCGGCAGCGCCGTAATCGCCTCGCCGGTGTATTCGACCACGCCATAGCGCACCGTGCTGAGGCCGATATCGCGGCAGAGCTTCAGCATGATGTCCTTGGCGACGATCCCCTCGCCGAGCCGCCCGCGCCAGCGCACGCAGATGCGTCTCCGGCACCTTCACCCAGATCTCGCCGGTCACCAGAACGCCGGCCATCTCGGTCGCGCCGATGCCGAACATGAAGCAGCCGAACGCACCGGCGGTCGGCGAATGCGAGTCCCCGCCGACCGCGAACATGCCGGGCCTCAGATGCCCGCGCTCCGGCAGGATGATGTGGCAGATCCCCTGCATGTCGTAGAAATTCTCGATCCCCTCCGCCTTCACCCATTTGCGGGTCTGGTCGAGGATCGCCGCCGTTTCGGCATCGAACACCGGCACGAAATGGTCGGTGTTGATGACGATCTTGGTCGGGTCCCACGGCTTGGCGCCCAACCGCTGCAGGATCGGGCCCACGCGCCGCGGCCCGCTCGAAGTCGTGCATCATCGCGAGATCGACGCGGCAGGTCACGATCTCGCCCGGTCGCACGCTGGCGCGGCCCGAGGCGCGCGCGAGGATTTTTTCGGCAAGGGTCTGTCCCATGGCGCTACATCCCCAGATAGGCTTTTTTGAGGGCCGGATCTTCGCGCAAATTGGCGGCATCGCCGGCCAGCACGATCCGCCCGTTTTCCATCACATAGGCGCGGCCCGCGACGGCGAGCGACTGCACCACGTTCTGTTCGACCAGCAGAATGGCGAGCCCCTCGCCATGCAGCCGCTCGATCAGCGCGAACATTTCCTCGACCAGCAGCGGCGACAGGCCCAGCGACGGCTCGTCGAGGATCAGCAGGCGCGGCTCCGCCATCAGCCCGCGCGCCGATCGCCAGCATCTGCTGCTCGCCGCCCGACAGCGTGCCGGCCTCCTGGCCGAAGCGCTCCTTGAGGCGCGGGAAAATCGCCGTGACACGCTCGAGGCTGCGCGCGCGCTTGGTCCGGGCGCGGGCATAAGCACCCAGCTCCAGGTTTTCGCGCACCGTCAGGTTCGGGAACACGCGTCGCCCTTCGGGCACATGGATCAGATCCGGCGGCGACGATGGCCTCGGGTGCTGCTGCCGTGATGTCCTCGCCCGCGAAATGCACCGTGCCCGCGAACGGCCGGTAGAGGCCGGAGATGTTGTTGTTGAGCGTCGATTTGCCCGCGCCATTGGAGCCAAGCACGGCAACGATCTCGCCCGCGTCGACGCGCAATTCGACCCCGTGCAGCACCGGCACGTCGCCGTAACCGGCGTGGAGGCCCGCGATCTCCAGCAAGGCACTCATGCCGCACCGCCGATCGCCGCGGCGTTCAGGCGCGCCGCCGCATGCTGACCAAGATAAGCCTCGATCACGTCCTGCCGGCACGCGACCTCGCGCGGCGCGCCTTGGGCAATGACACGGCCTTGGTTCAGCACATAGACATGATCCGAGAGGTTGAGCACCGCGCGCATCACATGCTCGATCAGCAGCACGGTGACGCCGGAGGCGCGGATGCGCTGGATCACCGGCACGATCTCGTCGATCTCGGTCGGATTGAGGCCGGCCATGACCTCATCGAGCAGCAGCAGCTTCGGAGCCGTCGCCAGCGCACGCGCCAGTTCCAGCCGCTTGCGGCCCGCCACGGTCAGCGACGCCGCCGGCCGGTCCAGCATTCTGTCCATGCCGACCAGTGCTGCGATTTCCGCGGCGCGCGTCAGCGCCGCCCCGCGCTCTTGCAGGCGCGCATGCGCGCCCACGGCGATATTTTCACGCACGCTCAAGGCACCGAACGGTTGGACGATCTGGAACGTGCGCACCAGCCCGGCGCGGCAGATCGCATGAGCGGGCTGGCCGGTTATATCGGCCCCGGCGAAGCGCACGGACCCCGCATCGGGCACGATGAATCCGGCCGCCATCGCGAACAGCGTCGTCTTGCCGGCCCCATTGGGGCCGATCAGCGCCACGATGCGTCCCTCGGGCACATCGAGCGACGCATCGCTCACCGCCAGCAATCCACCGAAGCGCTTGGTGAGGCCGCGCACCTCAAGCATGGGCGGTCCTCCGTGCGCGCAAGAGACGCCGCACCAGCCCGATCAGTCCATCGGGCAGGAAGCGCACCATGATGACCAACAGCACGCCGTAGAAGATGAGATTGAGGCCGGGCGCATCGCCCATCAGCCGCCGCGCCGCTTCGCCGGCGATCTGCAGCACCGCGGCACCCAGCAGCGGCCCGAACAGCGTGCCGAGCCCGCCGATGATCGGCACCAGCAGGATCTCGACAGAGATACCCGGGCCGTAGGCGATGCCGGGATCGATGTAGAGATAGTATTGCGCATAGAACGTGCCGCCGATTCCGGTCATGGCGCCGGAGATGATGATCGCGCGCAGCTTGACCGCGAACGGGTCGACGCCCAGGGCACGCGCCGCATCCTCGTTCTCGCGCACCGCCATCAGCCAAGCGCCGAAGCGCGCGCGCTCCAGCTTCCAAGCAATCGCGAGCGAGGCCAGGGTGAGCGCCAGCGCCAGATAGTAGAACCCGGCCTTGCTCGCGAATTGCAGATTGCCAGCGCCGATGCGCAGCGGGATATAGAGCCCGACGCCGCCGCCGGTGAACTCGGCGGTGTTGGCGAGAATGCGAAACACTTCGGCAAACGCCAGCGTGATCAGCGCGAAATACGATCCGCGCAAGCCGTAGCGGAAGCTCAGGGTGCCGATCAGCGCCGCGACAGCACCGCCGCCGATGGCCGCGAAGACGAGGCCGATCCACGGATTGATCCCGAAGCTGATCTGCAGCACGGACGAGGCGTAGGCGCCGGTGCCGAAAAACACCGCATGCCCGAACGAGAACTGCCCGCCATAGCCGCCGAGCACGTTCCACGCCATGCCCATATAGGCGTACAGCAGAATTGTGATGAGGAAGCCGAGCCAGAAATCGGAGCGGATCAGCAGCGGGGCCGCCAATGCGATCAGCAACGCTGCACCGGCCAGGCCGTAGGCGAGGGGCCGACGTCACGACAGCTTGCTCCCGAACAAGCCCGTCGGCCGGAACAGCAGCACGGCGATGAAGATCAGGAAGATGCCGAGCTGCCCCAGCGATTCGCCCAGGAACAGCCCGCCCAACGATTCCGTGACGCCGATCAGCAGCCCACCGATCAGGGCCCCGGTAAAGCTACCCATGCCGCCCAGCACGACAACCGTGAACGCCACCAGCACGAACACATGGCCGACATGCGGCGAGACATAGAAAGACGGCAGCAGCAGACAGGCGGCGGCGCCCAGGCACGCCGTGCCGATGCCGAAGCTCATCGCGAAGATGTGGTCGACATTGATGCCGACCAGCCTGGCGCCCTGGCGCTCCTTGGCGACGGCGCGGATGGCGCGCCCGAGATCGGTGCGCGCGATGACGAACCACAACACGGCCGCGACCAGCAGCGAGGCCACAAAGGCGATCAGCCGCGGCAGCGCCACCAGCGCCACGCCCAGATCGACCATCTCGAACGTGTAAGGCGTGTCGATGGTGCGTGTGTCGGCGCTGAACCAATAGATCGCCAGATTCTCCAGCACGATCGACAGGCCGAGCGTGACCAGCAGAACGTTCTGGTCTTTGCCGTGGCTCGCCTTGCCGATCACGCCGCGTTGCAGCGCGTAGCCCAGCACGAACAGCGCCGGCACCATGATGAAGATGGCGAGATACGGGTCGATGCCCACGACGGCATGCAGGAAGAAGACGCCGTACAGCGCCACCATCAGCAAGCTGCCATGCGCGAAATTGATGATGTGCAGCACGCCGTAGATCAGCGTCAGCCCCAGCGCCACCAGTGCATAGACCGCACCGAGCGTGAGCCCGTTGATCAGGGCTGGAATCAGGATGACGAATTCAAGCATCGCGTCGTCTGTAAAAGCCCGCGCCCTCCCGCGAGTCTGCGGGAAGGCGCGGGCGGGCCACCCGGGCCTTAAGTCCGCCGCTCAGGCATCGGGAACACCACGTTCCCCGATGCGAATTCGAGTGGGTAGATGACCTTGATGTCCTTATCGAGCACCTGTGTGGCCGCCGGCTGGGCGCCGGTGTTCTGGCCGTTGACGAACTTGGTCGGTCCGTAGGGCAGGATGTGCTTGCTGAAGGTGCTGCTCGCCAGCGCCGCGATGATCGCGTCGCGCTTGGCCGAGCCCGCGCGCTCCAGCGCATCCGCCAGCAGCATCACCGCGTTGTAGTTGAGGAAGACTTCGTAGGTGAAGAACAGCCCGGCCTTCTCCGTCTTTTCCTTGAGCGCCAGTGCCGCCGCTTTGCGCGGGTCGAACCAGTGGTTGACGTCCATCACATAATTGGCGGCCTGCGGGAACTCCTTGACGAATTTGTAGCTCGACGCACCGCCGCCCAGGATCGAGTAGATGCCCTTGGCCTGGACGCGCTGCTGCTGCAGCGAGCGGGTAAACAGCACGTATTCGTCGTAGTAATTCGCTGGAATGATCAGATCGGGCTTGCGCGCCTGGATGCGCAGCACGATGTTGGAGAAATCGCGCGTCGGGTTGGCGTGCTTGATCGTCTCCATCACCTCGAAGCCGCGCTTGGGCAACTCGGCGTTGAGCGCCGTCGCCGTGTTGCTGCCGAACGCCGAATTCCTCGTGCACGATCATCACGGTCTTGACCGGCTTGCCAGCGCCATCGTTGATCTTGACCAGCGTATCGATGCCCGCCTGGACGATGTTGGCAACACCGGGCGAGAAGCGGAACGTGTTGGTGAGCCCGCGCGACACCACCTGGTCGGCCGTGCCGACATCGACCACATGCGGCAACCCGTGGCGCGCCGCGGCGGCCGTCGTTGCGATGGTGATACCGCTGGCATAGGCGCCGATCATCGCGGCCGCCCCGGCTTCGTTGATTTTCTCGACTTCGGCCGCGCCGACATCGGGCTTCGACTGCGCGTCGGCCAGAAGGGCCTCGAGCTTCGCCCCGCCCAGCGCCTTGATACCGCCGGCGGCATTGATCTCCTCGATCGCCATGACGGCACCCGCACGGCTCTGGTTGCCGGAATAGGCGAGGGGGCCGGTCACCGGGTGCAGCACGCCGACTTTGATCGGGGCGGCCTGCGCGCGCAGGATCGTCGGAAATCCGAACGTGCCGGCGGCGGCGGTGGCGCCGGCCGCGGCCAGCATGGTGCGGCGGGATACGGCACTTGGTTTGCGTGGCGTGGTCATATTTTTGTTCTCCCTGGTTGGCAATTCGTGAGCGGCTTTGTTCCTGGTCAGTGGCTCGGCGACCACAGCTTGGTCGCCTTGCCCTGCACGCGTGTGAGCTTCATGCGGTAATTGTAGCGGTCGGGCCGGTAATGGATCTGGATGTGCTCGACCGGGCGCGCATTCTGGTCGTAGACGGTGCGGATCATGGTCAGCAGCGGCGAGCCGATCTGCACGCCGAGTTTCGGCGCGACCACCGTGTCGGCGAGCGTCGCGGTGATCGTCTGTTCGGCACTGCCGATCAGGCAGCCGGCGCGTTCCAGCAGGGCGAGCAGCGGCTTGGTCGCGAGATCCTTGCGCGTATAGGCGCGCCCGATATCGCCGGGCACATGGCTGATCGTGTAGGTGAGCGGCACGCCGTCATGCGAGCGCACGCGCACCGCGCGCTGCACTTCGACGCCCGTGTCGATCGTCAGCGCCTGTGCCACGTCGAGTGGTGCCGCGACATAGTCGAATTCCAAAATTTCGACATCGGTCTTGAGCCCCATCATCAGAAGGTTCTCGAGCAATCCGGTGATGTTGGCGCTGACTGGCGGCGCGGGAAGCGGCCCCGCGACATGCGTGCCGCGGCCGCGCTGGCGCACCACCAGCCCTTCGGCGGCAAGCTCGTCGAGCGCACGCTTGGCCGTGATGCGCGACACCTTGAAGCGCTCGCTCAGCTCCGCCTCGGTCGGCACGCGCGCCTCCGTGCCATAGAGCCCGGCCAGGATCTGCCCGCGCAGCAGCACGTAGATCTGATGATAGAGCGGGATGGGGTGGGCGGGGTCGACCGGATTTACCTGCGCGACGCGGGCCAGCGGCACGGTACGCGTGCGAACAGCATTGCGGCTGGACCGTGCGGCTGTGCGGGGCTTGGCAAGCGCCATGGAGCGGTAAGACTTCGCCGATGAACCTACGGTTTGAAGTCCTAACATGCACCGATCATCTAATGCTATATGAATATGACAATTAACAATTACGGCCTGCCGCCCGACAGCGCCGCGTGGATCAGCTCGACGGGCCGGTCGTGCCGACGGCTTGGCGCACTGACGAAATAATAAGCAGCACCGGTCTCGATGCTGCGCGCAAACGGCCGCGCCAGGCGGCCCGACGCAATATCCGCCGCGGCGATCGTCACATCGCCCATGGCAATGCCGTAGCCCTCCGCGGCCGCATTCATCGACATGTCCAGCGTCTCGAAATTCTGGCCCGAGCGCGCATCGATATCGCCAAGCGCCGCTGCGTCGAGCCATTGCCGCCAGTCGCGATGGTCGGGCGTGGCATGCAGCAAGGTCGCGCCGCGCAATTCCGTCTGCGACAGTTTCGGCGCACACATCGGCGTCAGCGCTTCTTGGAACAGCAGCGTCGCGCCATCCGGCGGCTGTGCCGCATAGACGATCGCCGCGTCATAGGGGTCCTGATCGAAATCGACCGAATGGCGGATCGTGGTGTTGATCTGCAGCCGCAGCTCCGGGTGGTGCGCCTGCAAATCCATGATCCGCGGCATCGCCCAGCGCATCACGCAGGTCGGGAGCATCAGCGCCATGTCATTGCCATGGCTGCGCAGCCGGTTGGTGACCTGCTGCAGGCGGCCGAAGCATTCGTCCGCGACCGCGGCCAGCTGCTGTCCACCCGGCGTGAGGGTCAGCCCGCGCGGGCTGCGCACGAAGAGCGGCGTGCCCAGGAAGCGCTCAAGCCCCTGGATCTGCTGGCTGATGGCGCCCTGCGTGACCAGGAGTTCGCGCGCGGCGGCCGTGAAACTCCCGGTCCGGGCCGCGATCGCAAAGCAGCGCACCGCATGCAGCGGCGGCAGGGCGCGGGAGGATCGGGAGAGCGGTCTATAATCATTAGGTGATCTAATGAAGAACATTATTAAATCTGGATTGCAGCAGGGTCAACAACAGCCCAACTTATGGCCAATTCGCGTCCCCGACGGTTCGCCGCAAGGGGCGCGACAGGCGCGCCGCCAACTGGCATCTTGCGTGCTTACAAAAAGAGCCCGCCGCAAGCGGGCGAAACCGACGGGGGCAGGGCAGGCATGGCGGAATTGTTGTGGGGCGGCCGGTTCGCGTCTGGGCCGAGCGAAGCCCTGATGAATTTGTCGCGCTCGGATCCGCGCTATTTTCGTCTCTATCGCGAGGATCTGGCCGGGTCGCGCGCCCATGCCCGCGAGCTCGAACGCGCCGGCATCCTGACTCAAGTCGAATGCCAGGAGATCATCCGCGCCATCGACGCACTCGAAGCAGATGTCGCCGCCGGCCGCGCGACGCCGATCCCGGCGGATGAGGACCTCCACACCTTCCTCGAGCGCGTGCTGCGTGAGCGCCTTGGCAAGCTCGGCGGCAAGCTGCGCGCCGGCCGCTCGCGCAACGACCAGGCCGCCAACGATCTGCGCCTCTTCTTGCGCGGCGCCGCGCGCCACCTCACGTCGCTGCTGCTCGCTCTCCAGGACGCGCTGGTGACGCAGGCCGAGCGCCACGCTGAAACGCTGGCGCCCGGCTTCACCCATCTGCAGCCCGCCCAGCCCATCGTCTTCGGCCACCAGCTTCTCGCCCATGCCCAGGCGATCGCGCGCGACATCGATCGCTTGCGCGACTGGGATCGTCGTTCGGCGCGCTCGCCGCTGGGCGCCGCGGCCCTCGCCGGCTCGGCCATCGCGCTGTCGCCGGAGCTGTCGGCCCGCGAGATGGGCTATGCGGCGCCGTGCGAAAACTCGATCGATGCCGTCGCAAGCCGCGACCATGTCGCCGAGTTCCTGTTCGTGACGGCGATGACCGGCGTCGATCTCTCGCGCCTGGCGGAGGAAATCTGTCTTTGGGTCTCGCGGCAATTCGGCTGGATCGCGATCGACGATGCCTATTCGACCGGCAGCTCGATCATGCCGCAGAAGAAGAACCCGGACATCGCCGAGCTCACCCGCGGCAAGGCCGGCCGCATCATCGGCAATCTGAGCGGGCTGATGGCGACGCTCAAGGGCCTGCCGCTCGCTTATAATCGCGACCTGATCGAAGACAAGAACGCCTCGCTCGACACGATCGACACGCTGTCTTTGGTGCTGCCGGCCATGACTGGCCTGGTCGCCTCCATGCGCGTCCAGGTCGACCGCATGCGTGAGCACGCGACGCAAGGCTTCACGTTGGCCACGGAAGTCGCCGACTGGCTGTCGCGACGCGGCGTGCCGTTCAACGAGGCGCACGAGATCACCGGCGCTCTGGTCCAGCTTTGCGAAAAGCGCGGGCTGGAGTTGTGGGAGGTGACGCCTGATGACCTTGCCAGCGTCGACAAGCGCCTGACCCGCGAGGTGCTGCAATGTCTGACGCCGGAGGCGGCGGTGGCGGCGCGCGCCGGCTATGGCGGCACGGCACCGGCGCGCGTGCGCGAGCAGATCGCGCGGCTACGCGCGGTGTTGGACGAGCAGCGCGGCTGGGCCGCCGCGTCGCCTCTGCCCTGAGGAGGGAGCATGGCCACGACAACATTGTCGCAAGTCGAGATCGCTCGCCTGCCGCATGCGCGCAAGCGCCATTACGGCCGCTGGATCTCGACGCTGATCGTACTGTTCATTCTCGGCAGCATCATCAAGGCCTTCGCCGACGGCCAGATCGAATGGCGCGTCGTCGGGCAGTTCTTCACGGCGAAAGCGATCCTCGACGGTCTCGTCAACACCATCATCATGACCATCTGCGCCATGGTGTTCGGCATCGTGCTCGGCGTCGTCATCGCCGTCATGTACATGGCGCCCAACCCGGTGCTGAAAGGCGTTGCCGGCGTTCTACATCTGGTTCTTCCGCGGCACGCCGCTGCTGCTGCAGCTCCTGATCTGGTTCAACCTCGCGCTGGTCTTCCCCAAGATGGGCATTCCCGGCCTGTTCGAGATGCGCACGGTCGACATCATGACGCCCTTCGTCGCGACCCTGCTCGGCCTCGGCATGAACCAGGGCGCCTATACCGCCGAAGTGGTGCGCGGCGGCATCCTGTCTGTCGATATCGGCCAGACCGAGGCGGCGCGCGCGATCGGCATGACCAGGCTGGTGACGCTCTGGCGCATCATCCTGCCGCAGGCGATGCGTGTGATCATCCCGCCCGTCGGCAACGAAGTGATCTCGATGGTCAAGCTCACGTCGATGGCGAGCGTGATCCAATACGCCGAGATCCTGCGCAACGCGCAGCACATCTACTACGCCAATGCGCGCGTGATCGAGCTGCTGATGGTGGCGAGCGGCTGGTACCTGATCGTGGTGACAGTGCTGACGCTCGGGCAGATGGTGCTGGAGCGGCGCTTTTCGCGCGGGCGCGAGACGAGGCAACAGAAACCGGTCGCGACAGCGGAGGCGCCAGCATGAGCGTGCCGATGGTGTCCGCGATCGACGTCCACAAGCATTTCGGCGCGATCCGCGCGGTCGACGGCGTGACCTTCGACGTCGCGCGCGGCGAGGTCGTCTGCATCATCGGCCCGTCAGGCTCCGGCAAGAGCACCTTCCTGCGCTGCATCAACCAGCTCGAGCATATCGACAAGGGTGCCATCTGGGTGGATGGCGAGCTGGTCGGATACCGCCGTATCGGCGATCAGCTGCACGCGCTGAGCGACGCGGAGGTCGCGCGCCAACGCCGCGAGATCGGCATGGTGTTCCAGCGCTTCAACCTCTTTCATCACATGACCGCGCTGCAGAACATCATCGAAGGGCCGGTCACGGTGCAAAAGCGCCCGCGCGCCGATGCCACGAAGGAAGCCGAGGCGCTGCTGGCGCGCGTCGGTTTGGCTGACAAGCGCGACGCCTATCCGATCGAGTTGTCCGGCGGCCAGCAGCAGCGCGTGGCCATTGCCCGCGCCCTCGCTCTCAAGCCCAAGCTGATGCTCTTTGACGAGCCGACGTCGGCCCTCGATCCCGAGCTGGTGGGGGAGGTGCTGGCGGTGATGCGCGACCTTGCCAGCTCCGGCATGACCATGGTCGTCGTCACGCACGAGCTGGGCTTCGCGCGCGAGGTCGCCGACCGCGTCGTCTTCATGGATCATGGCCGCATCGTCGAAACCGGCCGTGCCGACAGCGTACTGGTGGCGCCGCAGCAGCAGCGCACCAAGGATTTCATTGCCGCCGTCTTGAAATGATCATCGCGGCATAACCAGAGGGGAGACAAGGTATGAGTATGTTGAAGACATTGGTGCTGGCCGCACTCGCGACCGGCGTCGCGACGGCCTCGTTCGCCGGCGAAGTGCCGGAGCGCATCAAGAAGGCCGGTAAGATCGTCATCGCCACCCAGCCCAATTATCCGCCCATCGCCTTCAAGGATCCGGCGACCAACAAGCTCATGGGCTTCGACATCGAACTCGGCGAGGCGATCGGCAAGGAGCTGGGCGTTGCGGTCGAATGGCAGGAGATCGTCTTCGCGCAGATGCTGCCCTCGTTGACCACGGGCCGCGTCGACATGGTGATGGCCGGCATGAGCGACATCCCGACCCGCCGCGAGACGGTCGATTTCGTCGACTACATGAAGTCGGGCGCGCAGTTCTATACGACCACCGCCGGCAGTGCCGACGATCAAGACGCCGCTCGACCTTTGCGGCAAGACCGTGGGCGCCAGCCGCAGCACCAACTGGCCCAAGCAGATGGGCGAGTGGAGCGAAGCCAATTGCAAGCCCGCCGGCAAGCCGGAGATCAAAGTGGTCGGCACCGAAGGTTCGGTCGACGCGCGCGCCCAGCTCAAGACCGGCCGCCTCGACGCCGCCGTGCAGGGAAACGAGACGCTGCCCTACTTGCAGCAGATCGAGCCGAACACATATGTGCTCCTTGGCAAGGCCTTCACCGAGGCGCTGACCGGCATTCCGTTTCCCAAGGCCGAGACGCAGCTGCGCGACGCCGTGCGTGACGCCATCGTCAGCCTGAAGAAAAAGGGCCAGTACGACGCGATCCTGAAGAAGTATGGTCTCGAAGCCAACGCGATGCCGGAGATCGCGATCAACCAGGGTCAGTAATGAAGTTGCCGTCGCCGGCGCGACCCGCAGGGGCCGCGTCGGCGGCGCAGAGGAGGCGATATGTACGACGACGCGAAATTGCAGGCTCTGCGCCAGAAATACGGCTCTAACAAGGGCGGGGAGATCTACGAGCCCGTCTTCCGCAAGGTCGCTGACGCCAATTTCACCGGCGGCGACAAGCGCAAATGGCCGTTCGCCGATGTCGCGACCTTTATCGGGGCGCCCTATCGTCCCGACGCGGCCAATACGCCTGATTTCGGCGGTCTCGATTTCGCGCTGATCGGCGTGCCCATGGATCTGGGCGTGACCAACCGCGCCGGCGCGCGTCTCGGCCCCCGTGCCGTGCGCGCGGTGGAGCGTATCGGGCCGATCGACCATGTGCTCAAGATCGCGCCGATGATCGGCGCCAAGGCCGCCGATATCGGCGACGTGCCGTTCCGCAGCCGCTTCAGCCTGGAGCAATGTCACGAGGATATTGAGGCGTTCTATACGAAGATCGCGGCGGCGGGCGTCATTCCCATGTCGGTCGGCGGCGACCATTCGATCACGTACCCCATCATGAAGGCGCTGGGGCGCAAGCGCCCGCTTGCCTTGGTGCATATCGATGCGCATTGCGACACGTCGGGCCCCTATGAGGGCTCGAAATTCCATCACGGCGCGCCGTTCCGCATGGCGGTGCTCGACGGCGTGCTCGATCCCGAGCGCACCATCCAGATCGGTATCCGCGGCGGTGCCGAATATCTGTGGGAATTCTCCTACGATTCCGGGATGAGCGTCGTGCATATCGAGGATGTGCAGAAGCGCGGCATTCCGGCGGTGATCGAACAGGCCCGCAAGGTCGTCGGCGATGCCGATGTCTATATCTCCTTCGATGTCGACGGTATCGATCCCGCGTTCGCGCCCGGCACCGGCACGCCGGAGATCGGCGGCCTGACGCCGCGCGAGGGGCTGGAGCTGCTGCGCGGCCTGGTCGGACTCAACATCGTCGGTGGCGATGTGGTCGAGGTGGCGCCGCAATACGACGCCAACACCAATACGGCGCATCTCGGCGCCCAGGTCCTGTTCGAGATTTTCTGCCTGGCGCGCGTGGCGCATGAGGCCCGCGCCAAGGTGTGACGTAAACTTGAGCGGAATACCCCCAAATATAATGCGGGTGACCGGCCGGCAGGCGCAGAGCAAGGCATGACTCGTGCGGTGCGCCATGCTAGAGAACTGAATCCGACAATCCATGCCGGAGATGTCAATGTCCTCCCGTCCGTGGTCGGTCTTGCAGCTCCCCGTTCTCTCCCGCGTCGTAACCTTGACGGCCGTCAGCGCCTTGCTGGTCCTAGCGGCTTGCGATAACGCGGCGGCACCGCCGCCACCGCCCGGCCCGCCGCCGGTGACCGTGGCCAAGCCGGTGGTCAGGGAAATCATCGAAATGGACGAGTACACCGGCCGCTTCGATGCGCCCGAGACGGTGGAGCTGCGCGCGCGCGTGGGCGGCTACCTGCAATCCGTCAACTTCACCGATGGCGCCTTGGTCAAGGCCGGCGATCTGCTCTATGTGATCGACAAGCGCCCGTTCCAAGCCTCGTTGCAGCAGGCCGAAGCGAATGTCGCCGCGGCGCAGACGCGCCTCGAATATGGCCGCATCGAATACGAACGCGCCGAACGCCTGAGCCGCACCGGCGCCGGCGCCGAGCGCGCCGTTGACGAGCGTCGCCAGCAATTCCAGTCGGCGCAGGCTGAGATCGCCGGCGCGCGCGCGGCCCTCGATCAGGCGCGCCTGGATCTGGGCTTCACGGAAATCAGGGCGCCCATCGCCGGCCGCATCGCCCGCACGTTGGTGACACCCGGCAACCTCGTCGCGGCCAATGGCACGCTTCTGACGACGCTCGTGACCGTCGATCCGGTGTACTTCTATTTCGACATCGACGAACGCTCGGCGCTGGCGTATGCGCGCAATCTGGACCGCGTCGGCCGGTTGGCCAGCCGCGCCGAGGGCTATGAGGTGCAGGTGGCGCTGTCGGACGAAAAGCTGCCCTCGCGCAGGGGCCGCGTCAATTTCACCGACAACCGGCTCGACCAGGCGACCGGCACATTGCGCGTCCGCGCTGTGTTCGAGAACGCCGACCTCCTCCTGACGCCGGGCATGTTCGGCATGATCAGCATTCCCGGCACGCCCAGTTATCGCGCGGTGTTGATCCCCGACGAGGCGATCGGCGCCGACCTCGATCGCCGCTTCGTCTACGTGGTGGCGGATGATGGCACGGTGAGCCAGAAGCAGATTCGCCCCGGCGCGCGTCACGACGGCTATCGCATCGTGCGCGAGGGGCTGACGGGCGACGAGACGATCATCGTCACGGGCGTGCTGCGCGCCCGCTTCGCCGGCAAGGTCACGCCCAAGCCAACCACCTTGCCGCCGACTCGCTAGCCGCTCCCGTCCGCCTCCGCCTGGAAGAGGGATCCCGTGCGCTTTTCCCATTTCTTCGTCGACCGGCCGATCTTCGCGACCGTGCTGTCGATCGTCATCGTCATCATCGGCCTGGTCGCCTACACGACGCTGCCGATCTCCGAGTACCCGGAGATTGCGCCGCCGACCATCGTCGTACGCGCGACATATCCGGGCGCAGACGCCGTGACGGTCGCCGCGACGGTGGCGACACCGCTGGAGCAGGAAGTGAACGGTGTGGAGAACATGCTCTACATGTCCTCCTACTCCACGTCCGATGGCACCATGGCGCTGACCGTGACATTCAAGTCGGGCACCAATCTCGACACAGCGCAGGTTCTTGTCCAGAACCGCGTCGCGATCGCCACACCGCGCCTGCCGGAAGAGGTGCGGCGCCTGGGCGTCACAACGCTCAAGAGCTCGCCCGACCTGATGATGGTCGTGCACATGCTTTCGCCCGACGAGCGCTACGACCAGCTCTATATCTCCAACTATGCGCGGCTGCGCGTGCGCGACGCGCTGCTGCGTCTCGACGGCGTGGGCGACATTCGCATTTTCGGAGAGCGCGAATATTCAGCGCGCGTCTGGCTCGACCCGGAGAAGATGGCGGCCTATAGCCTCAACAGCGCCGATGTCGTGCGGGCGTTGCAGGAGCAGAACGTCCAGGTCTCCGGCGGCGCGCTGGGGCAGGAGCCGGCGCCGACCAACAATCCGCTGCAGGTTGTCGTCACCACGCAAGGCCGCTTCGACGACATCCGCCAGTTCCGCAATGTCATCGTGCGCGCGACGGCGGACGGGCGCCTGATCCGCGTCGCGGACGTGGCGCGCGTCGAGTTCGGTGCGCGCGAATACGTGACCAACTCCTATCTCAACGGCAAGCCGGCGGTGGCATTGGCGATGTTCCAGCGCCCCGGCACCAACGCGCTCGACGCCGCCGAGTCGATCATCGCAAAGATGAACGATCTGAAGCGCGACTTCCCGCCCGGGGTCGACTACCAGATCGTCTACAATCCCACCCAATTCATCGCTCAGTCGGTCAACGAGGTCTACAAGACCCTCTTCGAGGCGATCCTGCTGGTCGCCCTGGTCGTCATTGTCTTCCTGCAAAAATGGCGGGCTTCGCTCATCCCGATCCTCGCCATTCCGGTGTCGCTGATCGGCACTTTTGCGGTGATGGCGGCGCTGGGCTTCTCCCTCAACGTGCTGACGTTGTTCGGGCTGGTGCTGGCCATCGGCATCGTCGTCGACGACGCGATCGTGGTGGTGGAGAACGTCGAGCGCAACATCGCGCAAGGGCTATCGCCGCGCGACGCGGCGCACGAGACGATCGACGAAGTGGGGACGGCCGTCATCGCCATCGCCGTCGTGCTTTCGGCCGTGTTCATCCCGACCGCCTTCATTCCTGGCATTTCCGGGCAGTTCTTCCGCCAGTTCGCGCTGACCATCGCCACCGCCACCATCCTGTCGGCGATCAACTCGCTCACCCTGTCGCCCGCGCTCGCCGCCGTGCTGTTGCAAAAGCATGTGCACGCGCATGAGCGCCGTGGTGTGGGTCGTGTGACCGGCTGGCTGGCCGACCGGTTCAACGGCGGCTTCGACCAGATGAGCAACGGCTATGGCCACAGCGTCGGATGGGTCGCGCGCCGCAAGGCACTCATGCTCCTCGTCTATGTGGGTCTCGCGGCACTCACGGTCTTCACCTTCATGCGCGTACCCTCCGGCTTCATCCCGCAGCTTGACCGCGGCTATGCCATCGTTGTCGTCCAGCTCCCCGACGGTGCGTCGCTCTCGCGCACCGACGCTGTCATCCACAAGGCGTCGGAGCTCATCAAGGACACGCCCGGCGTGAGCAATGCCGTTGCCTTTGCGGGCTTCTCCGGTGCCACCTTCACCAATGCCCCGAACTCTGGCGTCGTCTTTGCCCCCTTCAAACCCTTCGAAGAGCGTCTCAAGGATGGGTTGAGCGCGGATGCCATTGTCGGCCAGCTCATCCGCCGTCTGCAGGGGATCGACGAGGCGTTCATCATCGCCATCCTGCCGCCCTCCGTGCCCGGCATCGGCACGTCCGGCGGCTTCAAGCTGCAGATCCAGAACCGCACCGACGACAACATGGTGCAGGTGCTGACGGCCGCCCAGCAGATCATCGGTCAGGCGTCGAGCACGCACGGCGTGCAAGGCGTCTACACCACCTTCAGCACGTCCTCGCCGCAACTCTTCCTCGAGATCGACCGCACCAAGGCGCAGATGCTGAATGTGCCGATCTCGGCGATCTTCGACGCGCTCCAGGTCAATCTCGGCTCGGCCTATGTGAACGACTTCAATGCGTTTGGTCGGGTCTATCAAGTCCGCGCCCAGGCCGACCAGCGCTTCCGGCTGGAGGCCGAGGACATCATGCGCCTCAAGGTGCGAAGCTCTGTCGGCGCTCTCGTGCCGCTGGGTACGCTGGTCAACGTCGTCGACCGGTCGGGTCCGGTCCTGGTGCAGCGCTACAACATGTATGTGTCCGTGCCCATCCAGGGTGCCCCCGCGGCCGGCACGTCGTCCGGTGAGGCGCTGTCGACCATGGAAGCGCTCAGCAGGCAATCTGCCGCCGGGCATGGGCTATGAATGGACCGAGCTGTCGCTGCAGGAGAAGCTGACTGGCAACACCGCCGTCTATGTCTTCGTCCTCGCCATCGTCTTCGTCTTCCTGGCCCTCGCCGCGCAATACGAGAGCTGGGTGATGCCGCTCTCCATCATGCTGATCGTGCCGATGTGCGTGCTGGCGGCGTTCGGTCGGCATTTCGGCCATGCACATGCAGAAGGACATCCTGGTGGAGATCGGCCTGATCGTGCTGGTCGGCCTCGCCGCCAAGAACGCCATCCTGATTGTCGAGTTCGCGCGCCGCATCGAGGGGCAGGAGCACAAATCGCCCATCGAGGCGGTGATCGAAGCCTGTCGCCTGCGCCTGCGCCCCATCCTGATGACGGCCTTCGCCTTCATCCTGGGCGTGTTGCCGCTGGCGATCGCGACGGGCCCGGGGGCGGAGATGCGCCAATCGCTCGGCGTCGCCGTGTTCGCCGGCATGCTGGGCGTGACGTTCATCGGCTTGTTCTTCACGCCGGTCTTCTACGTGGCGCTGCGCCTACTTGTCCTGCGCAAGCCGCCGGCGGCGCGCACGCCCAAGGCGGCACCGCCCGCGTCCAGCCCGGCGGAGTAGGGGCCGGGAACGGAACTTGCAACGTGGCGGCGGAAAGGACGTCCCCGCCATGAAGATCCTGCTGGTCAACCCCAACACGTCCGCGAGCGTCACCGCGCGCATCGAGGCGGTGGCGCGCGCCGCCGCCAGCCCCGGCACCACGGTTGCTGCCTTGACCGCGCCGCGCGGCGTGCCCTTTATCGCCACGCGCGGCGAGGCGATCATCGGCGCCGCCGTGGCGCTGGAGATGCTGGCCGAGCACCACGCCGGCTGCGACGCCGCGGTGATTGCCTGCTTCGGCGACCCCGGCCTGCACGGTGCCCGCGAACTGCTGCCGATCCCGGTCATCGGCATGGCGGAGGCGGCGATGCTCACCGCTTGCATGCTGGGCCGCCGCTTCGCGCTGGTCTCGTTCGCCCAGGCACTCGAGCCGTGGTTTCGTGAATGCGTCGAGCTGCACGGCCTCGAGCGCCGCCTCTCCGGCATCCACATGCTCGACGGCCATTTCCGCGACATTGGCGACGTGCAGGAGGAGAAAGAGGCGCTCCTTATCGAGCTCTGCCATAAGGCCATCGCCGCCGGCGCCGACACGATCATCCTCGCCGGCGCGCCCTTGGCCGGCCTCGCCGCCAAGGTCGCCGAGCGCGTGCCCGTACCCCTGGTCGATGGCGTGGCGGCAGCGGTGAAGCAGGCGGAAACGCTCGGGTCCCTGAAGCCGCGCAAGGCGAACGCCGGCTGCTTCAAGCACACACCCAAGCCCAGCACCGGCTTGTCGCCATTCCTCCACAGGCTGATCAGCGACGGATCCTGACGTCACGACTTAGTGTGCGGACCGTGGTCCTTGCCCGCTCTGTGGATAACCCCGTTCTTTCGGAAAATTCTTGTTCACGGTGCAGCACGCAAAAACCGCTCCGGGCCACTGACAGTCGGCGCACGGGGTTCTTGACCTTCGACATAGACGGGCGCAACCATGTCGTGCTGGGACTTGAAAAAATCCGCGCGTTGGCGCGGGATGGGAGGATCCAATGAAGCCTCTCTATCGTCCGATCCAAGGCGCAGCACTGGCGCTTGCACTGATGCTCGCGGCGCACGACGCCGGCGCCACCGCCATCGCCGCGGTGCAATTCAACGGGTTCTCGCTGCGGGCGCTCTTCGGCGTGGCCGATGGTGTGTTCATCGGCGGACCGTTCTCTCCGATCACGGGCATCGACATTGCGGTGGACAGTCAGATCGCCACCGTGACCAAGACCGAAACCGGCAATGCCGCGGTCAATTTCGCAACACCCTCCTTCGCCGCGAGCGGCGGCCGCGCTAGCGCATCGATCGCTGGCGCCGCGATCGCCAACCCCGACGGCCATGCGCTCGGCACCATGGTGTTCGAGATCACCTTCGCCTTCACGAATTTGACGGGGGTCGACCTCGATTCTCTCGATAATCGGCACGGATTTCAGCGCGTTCAATCCGGGTGGGCCGGGGATCGGCGCGCGCGTCGACAATTCGTTGCTTGAATTCGCGCGATTTTCGTCATCGCAGAGCGGAGGCAGAATTGGCGACAGCCATCAATGCGATACGCGAGCCCCAGGACCAGGGGGTTTCACCTTCCCAACGACACCCCCTGCCGCTGCCTGCGGTGTGAACTCGCCCGACAGCTCGCAAGGAGAGTTCGGCTTCAGAGACCTCGACCAGAACGAGACGGTGACCGAGACCTTCGTTCTCCGCCTGACGCTGGAAGCGCAGAGCGTCTCGGAGCCGGCCGCCCTTGCCCTGTTCGGTGCGGCGTTGGCGGGCCTGGCGGCGTTCGGGGCCTACAAACGGCGCACCTAGCTCTTCGCAGCACTGCCATCGCGCGGTGGCGGCCCCCCGGCGCTGACCGAGCGGATCAGCCCCGGGGGACGGCGCAGTCTTGTCGTCAACGCGCTGGCGTGAGCGAATTCTCGACCAGATGCGCCGCGATCTTCGTGCCCATGTCGTAGCCGACATCCAGCGAATTGCGGAAATGGATGCCGCCCCACACGCGCACGTTCTGGTGCTCGTCGGACATCTGCTTGACGCTGGTGAATTGCCGTTTCAGCTTCGCATCCATGAGATCGCTCGCCGTGAACGCGATGTTCGCATTGGGCCCGAACACGGAGTTGAAAACGCCGACCACCACGCCGCAGATGATGGCCGCCTGCGACGGATACTCAGGGTGCATCGGCGTGTCGTTGAGCGGAGTCCAACCCGCCTCGCGCTCGGTGGCGTCGTTGCTGTCCTGGTCGCCGTTGCGGATCGCGGTGACCGGCCGCCAGAAATTGTAAGTGAACTTCGCGTCCCAATCGTTGATGAAGGTGTTGGCCACTCCCATGTTGAGGAGCGCAAACAAGCGCGCATTGTCCGCGAGGTTGAGCCCCTTCGCCGCCGCCATTTGTCGCGCGGCCTCCTGCCAGGCGGGGCCGAGATTGGCCTGCGTCCAGAACTTCACCGCTTCCGTCTGCTCGGCCGTTCGCACCATGCTCTTGGCGCCGCCCAGGCTCTTCGTCTCGTTGTAGTCGCGGGCATAGAGCGCACTCGACAATTGCGGCGGCGGGCCGGGCCGGAACTGGTCTGCCGTCTTCATGACCCAGGGCTTCGCCAGAGCGTATTGCGGGAAGATGGGCAGTGTGGTCGGTACCCACACGCCCGGCGCCGTGATCGGACGGTAGCTTTCCGGCACATTCGTCCCGTCGCCGGCGCGATCGTCTTGCACGGCGGCGGCGACCCGCTCACCCAGGGCTTCGCCGGTCTTGCGTGCGGCGTTGTCAGGAATGGCATTGAGCGAGGCCGTATACGCCGCCTCGATCATCGTCTTTTGAGCGGGATAGAGGTTCAGCAGGATCTGCCGTGCCGCCGAGGCGGCGGCCGCGTCGGCCGATGCGCCGGTCACTGCCGGTCCCTTGTCGACGACACGCCCGTATTTGTTCTGCGTCGCGTTGACGGCGTCGGACATTGCGACATGCATCATCGCCAGGTTGCGCGACCACGGATTACCCGCAACGCGCGCCACCTTCATGGTCTCGATGGCGGTCTGGTTCCAGTCGCTGACGGTATCCGCGTGCGCGGTAAATGTCGCGAAGGCGACGAGGACGCCGAGCGCAGTGGAGGCAAAATATCTCATGACACCCTCCCAGTATTTTTTGCGTGAAATAATGTCGGCCGATCTCATGAGAATGAGAATTAGCGAGATGGCCAACGCTGCGACGATCAAAGTAGGCCGATCTTGCTTCGGTCGGAAGCAGGCCGCTAGTACGGAATTTGGACCGGCGCGGGCTGGTATCTCCCGGCCGCAAAGCACGCTAAAATTCGGCCTGTTGTCGGTGCCATCTGGAATGGCTTCGTGCTGGCCGCCGCCTCCTGCCACGACGTGGCGATGCTTGGAGCGCTCATTGCCGCGTGACGCTTGCGGGGACGCGGGACCTCAGGCAAGGAGCGACCGCCGTGCCATTTCGCGGACTCGCATCCTTTTCGTCTGTTCCCGACGCTTATCTGGCGGGCGGAGTTGGGGGAGGATGCGCGCACGCGTGTCAATGCGAGCGTCCTCGACACGTTGGCACAATTGCGCCGCTCCCTGCCACCGCTCAAGGCTGGCGAGGGCTGGCAATCCCAACAAAACCTTCATGAGCGTGAATGCTTCGCCGAGCTCGTGGAGAGCGTCGACGCGGTGACGGTAGAGCTCCTGGATTTCCTGAAGATCGGCTACCGGGGCATCGCGATCACGGGCTGCTGGCTCAACGTTCTGGCCCCGGGCCGGGCCCATCTGATGCACAGCCACCCGAACAATTTTCTCAGCGGCATTTACTACGTGAAGACGCAAGCCGGCGCCGACACCGTAAACTTCCACGACCCGCGCCCCCAAACCCGCATCATCCGCCCGCCGGTGACGGCGCTGACCGCCGACAACACCGACCAGGTCGTGGTGAAGGTGAAGGACGGTACGTTGCTCCTATTCCCCGCCTGGCTCGACCACTCCGTCGCCGAAAACCGCAGCGCCGAGGAGAGGATCAGCGTGAGCTTCAACCTCATGTTCCCCGCCTACAGCGAAACGATGAGCAAGCCGATGTGGTAGGTGCGTGGGATGCAAGGAAACATGGGCGGTCGCAAATATGAGAATAAGAAACCAACTCTGACCCCAATATCCATCATGGGGTTGATCCGGGTTTCGCACGATAGATCAGAAAGAGCGCCTCGCGCAGTGACGCCACCAGCAAGCTCAGTCCCAAGGCCCCCATGGTGACCGATGCGATGCGATTGGCGACGCCTCGCGTGCGCGAGTAGGCGGCGCGAACACGCTCGCGAGAGAACAGGTAGGCGAGCAGCGTGTGCCAGCACAGCGCGTTGAGCACCACCAAGGCCACCGCCGACGCCTGCAGGATTGGGCTGGGCGCCGCCGGGAACGAAGTGGCAAACACGCTGCCAAAAAATAGAGCCACTTTTGGATTGGTAATGTTGGTCAGAAATCCCCGACGAAACGCGGCCCACGAGGACACTGACGACGCTCGACCGACCAACGCAGCGCCGCTGGATCGCCATAGACGAATGGCCACATACAGCAGATACACGCCTCCGGCGACCTGAAGTGCGAGGCGTAGTCCCGGAAATGCCACGAAAACGACATGGACTCCGAGTACCGCGCAAGTCGCCCAAGGGCGGCGCCAAAGGTAACGCCCAAGGCTGCGAAAACAGCACTCCGAGCCCGATCACTCGCTGCCAGTTGCGACACCAGCAGAACGTTGGGGCCTGACTTCAACATAGCTGCGACGTGAAGGATGCAGATGGTGACCAAAGTGGAAAGCATAGACCCCTCTTATGAATTTGATCGATACGATAGCAGGATGGGCACATTGCTCATTGAGCTGGCCGGGTTTGTCTGGACAGGATTCGGCTCTTGATAAGTGGAGCCTCTGCCGGTTGCCGTTGTGGTACCCGCACATCCGTCGCCAGATGCGCGACGCAATCGCCGCGCTCGACGCGGCCGGGATGGCGCTTGCAGATCACCATCCCTGACGTGCGGAAGAAGCACGGCACCGGGGCGCGGGCGGGGTTGTCGATGAAATGGACCTGGCCGCACGGGTCGCCTTTCTTCACGTCGGCGCCAAGTTCGGCGAACGGCTCGAACAGCCCGGGCTCGGGCGCGTAGACGTAGTAATCGCGGCCTTTCAGCTCGACCAGGCGCGTTGGCTGGCCGCCATCGTCCGGCATCGGTTCCGACAAGACGCCCGCATGCGCGAGCAACCGCCGCACGCCGCGCTCCACCGTTGCGACGCCGCCGATCGACACGCGCCCGCTGCCGCCGAACTCGCCGCCCAGCGACACGATCCCGCGCTTGAGCGACGCCACCGCCGACAGGCGCTGATCGGGCGAGTACGCCCAGACGAGACCGAGCGGCGCGTTGAACGCGTTCAAGGCCGCGAGCGCCTTGTCGTCCAGCGCCTTGTCATTGCTCAATCGCATTGAACAAAACGGCAGGTATTCCAGCGACGAGCCGCCCGAATGCAGGTCGTGGAAATAATCCGCCATCGGGAACAGCACGGAATCGATGTAGTGCGAGATGGCGAAGGTCGGCGTGCCGTCGGCGTTGCCGGGAAAGGCGCGATTGAGATTGCCGCCGTCGATGGGCGAGACGCGCTCGCCCGCCATCGCCGCCGGAAAATTCGCCGCCGGCAGGATGATGACGCGGCCCTTGATCTGCTCGGGCTCGAGCGCGCGGATCAGCTTGGCGAGTGCGATCTGCCCCTCGTATTCGTCGCCATGATTGCCCGACATCAGCAGCACGGTCGGGCCCGGCCCGTTTTTCACCACGGCAATCGGCATGGCGATGGTGCCGTAGGCCGAGCGCGTCACCGAATGCGGCAGGTGCAGCCAATCCACCTGCTTGCCGTCGCGGTTGTAGTCGACATCGGTGAAAATCATCGTCTTGCGATCCATCGGACGGGCTCTCCCCCTGTTGGCCGGGCACAGGTTGACAAGCGTGGCCGCGCCACGCAACCTTTCCCGCAGGGGATTTCAGATCATCGTCGAGACGCCGCCTTGTCCGCCGCCCGCGCCGTTGCCCGCCTTCCGGCCGCAGCGCTTCTCGTGTCCCCGCAGCCACACTGCTATCCCGATTCCGCAACGCTGCTTTGCGTTTCGCGGTGCCGTCCTGTTTCCCTAACCTGACAGAGAGACGTCCATGGCCAAGAGCCGCATCACCTCCGAGGTCGATTTTGAGCGCGACGGCAAGCAGACCGGCTTCCTGCGCGTGCCGCATTCCGTGCATCGCTCGGCCTATGGCTGGATCCCCATTCCCATCGCCTGCATCCGCAACGGCGAGGGGCCGCGCGTCGTCTTGATGGCGGGCAACCATGGCGACGAATACGAGGGGCAGATCGCGCTCGGCAAGCTGCTGCGTGCCCTCGATCCCAAGGATGTGCGGGGCCGTATCATTTTCCTCACCTCGGCGAATTTCCCGGCGGCGATGAACGGCACGCGCACCTCGCCCATCGACGACGGCAATCTGAACCGCTCTTTCCCCGGCGATCCCAACGGCACCATCACCCAGCAGATCGCGCATTACATCGAAACCGTGCTGCTGGCGATGAGCGACTACGTGTTCGACTTTCACTCCGGCGGCTCGTCGCTGATGTATGTCCCCAGCGGATTGGCACGCCGCGATCCGGACCCCAAGATCGCCGCCCGTCACGTCGAGTTGCTGCGCACCTACGGGGCACCCGTCTCCTACGTCGTCGACGCACCGCAAGGCGAGGACCGCACCTCGACCGCCGCGGCGGCGCGTCAGGGCATCATGAGCATGGGCACGGAAATGGCCGGCGGCGGCACGCTCACGCCCGTGGCTTTGCGCGCGGCGGAGAACGGCGTGCGCCGCCTGTTGAAGCTCGTCGGCGCGCTGGCGGACTCCGCCGGCCCCGTCGAGCCCGCCCCGCCGACCAAGCTGATGGAAGTGCGCGGCCCCGACTATTATGTTTATGCGCCCGATTCAGGCTTCTTCGAGCCGCTGGTCGAGCTTGGCGACGAGGTCAAGAAGGGGCAGAAGGCGGGGCTGATCCACTTCCCCGACACGCCGTGGCGCGAGCCCAGCGAGGCGCTGTTCCTGCACCACGGCACGGTCATCTGCAAGCGCATGCCATGCCTTGACGCAGCGTGGCGATTGTCTCTTCCATCTCGGCACACCGTTGCAGGCGTAATTCCATGACCACCAAGACGATGATCGATTTCCGCAGCGACAACACCGGCCGTGCCGCGCCCGAGCTGATCGAGGCGCTCGCCGCCGCCAACACCGGCACGGCGCTGGGCTATGGCGGCGACGAGACCACGGCGGCGCTGCAGAAGCGCTTCTCCGATCTCTTCGAGATCCCCGTGCGCGTCTACCCCGTCGCGACCGGCACCGCCGCCAATGCGCTGGCCCTGGCCGCGATCGCCAACCCGTTCGGAGTTGTCTATTGTGCGCGTGAGGCGCATATCGACAACGCGGAATGCAACGCCACGTCGTTCTTCAGCGGCGGTGCCAAGATGGTTCCGGTCGCGGGCACGGACGGCAAGATCGATCCCGAGGCGGTGGATGCGGCCATTGCCAATGCCGGCATCGGCCAGACCCACAAGAGCCAGCCCGCCGCCATCAACATCGTCCAGGCGACGGACATGGGCGCGGTCTACAGCGTCGACGAGGTGGCGGCGATCGGCCGCGTCGCGCGCGCCCGAGGCCTCAACCTGCACATGGATGGCGCGCGTTTTGCCAACGCGGTCGCGAGATTGGGCTGCACACCGGCGGAGATCACCTGGCGCTCCGGCGTCGACATCCTCTCCTTCGGCGTCACCAAGAACGGCGGCTTGATGGCCGACGCGATCATCGTATTCTCCAAGGATACGGCGACCGCCATCTCCTATCATCTGCGCCGCGCCGGTCAGGTGTGGTCGAAGATGCGCTTCGCCTCGGCGCAGGTCGCGGCCTATGTCGAGGACGATCTCTGGCTGCGCCTCGCGCGTCAGTCCAACGATGCGGCCGCCAAGATCGCCGCCGGCATCGGCGCCATCCCGGGCGTGCGCCTGCTGGCCCCGGTCCAGGCCAACGAGCTGTTCGTCGAGATGAGTGCGGCCGGCCTCGATGCGCTGGCGCATGACGGCATCCACTATTATCGCCGCGGGCCGCGCCTCGCGCGCTTCGTCTGCCGCTGGGACACCAGTGCAGCGGAGATCGATACGCTCATTGCCACGGTACGCCGCAACGCCAGCGTCGCCGCGTGACCGTGAGAACGCTCTGATCTAGACTTCGCGTATGCAGGTTCGCGCGCTCGATCACATCGTTCTGGTCGTCGCCGATGTCCAGCGCACATGTCGATTCTACGAGCGCGTCCTGGGAATGGACGCGCGGGAAGAACGACCGGGCAAATGGTCGCTGCATTTCGGATCCAACAAGATCAGCTTGCAGGATGCCGGAACCTCGCCGGACATCGCGCGCCATACGGTCCCGGGAAGCGGGAATTTCTGCCTGTTGACCGATGCGCCCATGGCCGCGGTGACGATGCATCTGGCGCGTGAGGGCGTGGAAATTGTCGCTGGCCCGGGCGAGCGTGCCGGGGCGACCGGACCCATCATGTCGGTCTATTTCAAGGATCCGGACGGCAATCTCGTCGAGGTCAGCAATCGGCTATAACCGCCGCGCGACTAGGGGTTGGCGGCGTAACGCTCCCACCCCTTGGCGCGCAACCGGCAGGCGTCGCAGTCGCCGCAGCCATAGCCCCAATCGTGGCGCCGGCTGCGGTCGCCGTTGTAGCAGCTATGGGACAATTCGCGGATGCCGTCGACCAGGGGACGCCCGCCCAGCTCCTCCGCCAACCGCCAGGTCGCTTCCTTGTCGCGCCACATCAGCGGCGTGTGCAGCACGAAGCGCGTCTCCATGCCGAGATTGAGGGCCGCCTGCAGTGCCTTGATCGTGTCGTCGCGGCAATCGGGATAGCCGCTGTAGTCGGTCTCGCACACGCCGGTGACGATATGCTTGAGCCCGCGTTGATAAGCGACGATGGCGGCGAAGGTGAGGAAGACGAGGTTGCGGCCCGGCACGAAGGTGGCGGGCAGGTTGTTGGTCGTGCCCCCAAGCGGCATGTCGGCGGTCAGCGCACTACGGCTGACCTTGCCCAGCACATCGAGCGCCACGACCTTGTCGGCGCCCAGCCGCCCCGCCCAGCCTTTGTCCAGCCGCGCCAGAGCGTCGCGCAGTGGGGCACGAACGTCCATCTCAATCGCATGGCGCTGGCCATAGATGAATCCGATGGTCTCGACGCGCTCGAAGCGCGCCAGCGCCCAGGCGAGGCAGGTGGCGGAATCCTGCCCGCCGGAAAACAGAACCAGGGCCGCGGACGGGTTGAGTGTTGTCATGATCTGGGTACCAAGCAGGAACAGGGCCGATGGCGAGGGCGACACAATGGCGCGCACGTTGATTTGCTGCAAGAAACACGCTTCTATGCGCGCCGAGACCCGCCCACGCCGCGGTCGGGGGGACACCTAATATTCGCGGCATTGCAGGCCGGGCGCGCCCGGCCTCGTTACGGAGGAAATCGAGCATGGCTTCGTCGGACAAGATCGCGGTTGTCACCGGTGCGGGCAGCGGCATCGGCCGCGCTTCGGCCCTGGCCCTTATGAAGAGCGGGTTCTCGGTCGTGCTCGCCGGCCGGCGCAAGGATGCGCTCGAAGCGACGGCGGAACAGGGCAAGGCGACCAAGGTCCGCACGCTCGCCGTGCCGACCGATGTGACCGACGCCGCCTCCGTCAACGCGCTGTTCACCGCGGCCAAGAAGGAATTCGGCCGGGTCGACGTGCTGTTCAACAATGCCGGCATGGGCACGGGCGTGCCGTTCGAGGATCTGACGGTCGAGCAGTGGAAGCAGGTGGTCGACACCAACCTGACGGGCTCGTTCCTCTGCGCCCAGGCCGCCTTCCGCATCATGAAGGACCAGAAACCGCAGGGCGGGCGCATCATCAACAACGGCTCGATCTCGGCCCACGCACCGCGGCCCAACTCGGCGCCCTATACCGCGACCAAGCACGCGATCACCGGCCTCACCAAGTCGATCTCGCTCGACGGCCGCAAATACGACATCGCCTGCAGCCAGGTCGACGTCGGCAACGCCGCGACAGAGATGACCGAGCGCATGACCAAGGGCGTGCCGCAGGCCAACGGCACGATGCTGGTCGAACCGCGCATGGACGTGCGTCATGTCGCGGAACTCGGTGGCGTTGATCGCCAACATGCCGCTCGACGCCAACATCCAGTTCATCACGGTGATGGCGACCAAGATGCCGTTCGTCGGCCGCGGGTAGTTTGTCGAGACCTCATCCTTCGAGACGGCCGCTGCGCGGCCTCCTCAGGATGAGGTCAATTTTTTGATTTTAGAGACAACCTCATCCTGAGGAGCGCGCCCAAAGGGCGCGCGTCTCGAAGGATGGGGAAGTGCGCTCTTACTGCGCCCGCAATTCCGCCCATGCCGCATCCAGACCCTTGCGGAACGTGCCAAGCATCTCGGCGATCTCGGTCTCGTTGATGATCAGCGGCGGGGTGAAGGCGATGCGGTCGCCGATGGCGCGCACGATCAGGCCGAATTCCTGGCACTTGTCCTGCACCAGCGTGCCCGCCTTGCGCTCGGGCGCGAACGGCGTGCGCGTCTTCTTGTCTTTCATCACCTCGACGCCGGCGATCAACCCGACGCCGCGCGCGTTGCCGACCAGCGGATGGTCTTCGAGCGCTTTGAGCCCGTTCTGCATCAGCGGCGACATCTTGCGCACATGGCCCAGAATGTCGCGCTCCTCGTAGATTTTCAGCGTTTCGAGCGCCACCGCGCACGAGACCGGATGGCCGCCATAGGTGAAGCCGTGGCCAAAACTGCCGATCTTGCCGCTCTGCGCGATCATGGCGTCGTGGATCTTCTCGGAGATCATCAGCGCCGAGATCGGTTGATACGCCGCCGATAGCGCCTTGGCGCAGGAGATCATGTCGGGCTCAAGCTTATAGGTCTGCGTGCCCCACATGTTGCCGGTGCGCCCGAAGCCGCAGATCACCTCGTCGGCGATGAACAGGATCTCGTATTTCTTGAGGATCGGCTGGATCTTCTCGAAATACCCGGCCGGTGGCGTCAGCGCGCCGCCGCCGCCCTGCACCGGCTCGGCAAAGAAAGCGGCGATCGTTTCCGGCCCCTCGGCGACGATCAGCTTCTCCAAATTCGCGGCCATGCGCGCGGAGAACTGCTCCTCGCTCTCGCCCGCCTCATGGAAGCGGTAATAATTCGGATTGTCCGTGTGGCGGAACATCGGCAGCGGCAGGTCGAACTCGGCGACCATATGCGGCTGGCCCGAGACGCTGACCGCCGCGACCGTGTTGCCGTGATAGCCGCGCTGGCGGCCGATGATCTTCTTCTTGGCCGGCTTGCCGATGGCGTTGTGGTAGTACCACACCAGCTTGATCGCCGCGTCGTTGGCTTCCGAGCCCGAGCACTGGAACAGAACCTTCGACATCGGCTTGGGCGCGATGGAGATCAGCTTCTCGGCCAGATCGACGCCGGGCAGGTGCCCGCGGTGAAAGAACGTGTGGTAGTAGGGCAGCTCCAGCATCTGCTTGTAGGCGGCATCGGCGAGGCGTTTCTCGCTGAAGCCCAGCGACGCGCACCACAGACCCGCCATCGCCTCGAGATATTTGTTGCCGGCGTCATCGTAGACATAGACGCCCTCGCCGCGCTGGATCAGCGTGCCGCCCTTTTCGCGATAGGTCTTGAGATCGGTCTGCTGGTGGACGAGATAGGCGATGTCGCGCGCATGCGCGGAGTTGACGAGGGCGCTCATGATGTCCTTCTTCTTCTGATCGGGCGGGGAGGGGAATTCAGGCAGTCGCCGGCGACGCCGTCAAGGCCTGACGCTCTTCGGCCGCGGCGCGGAGCATCCGCTGCGCGGTCTGCCGGTCTTCGTAGCGCTTGAGCAGCTCGTAGATGATGGCGCCGGCCAGTGTCACGCCGATGATGATGACGGCGACCGCGCTGATCGTCGGCGTCGTGCCCTGCCGCACGCGGCCCGCCAGCACGGTCGTGAACGTCTTGTCGGAGAGGATGGCGAAGGTCGTCGTGTTGTAGTTCTCGAACGACGACAGCAGCGCCAGCACGGCCGCCGACAGGATGGCCGGGCGCAGGAACGGCAGCAGGATATGGAAGAACACCTGGGTGTAGCTGGCGCCGAGATCGAGGGCGGCTTCCTCCTGCGATTTATCGAAGCGCTGCAGTCGCGACAGGAAGATCAGCATGCAATAGGCGGAAATGAAGCAGGATTGGCCCAGCACCGTCATCACGAACCCGTCGAACATGAAGCGGGCCCCGGTCAGGTTCGTCATGTCGCGCCAGAAGATGACAGTCGAGATGCCGATGATGACGCCCGGCGTCAGCACGGGCGAGACCACGACCAGGTAGTAGAACGAGCGCGCGCGGTCATAGACCTGCGTCATCAGGATGGCGCCGGCGAGGCCCACCGGCACCGACACGGCCACCACCAACGCGCCGATGATGACGGCATTCTTGAGGCCGAGCATGATGTCGCGGTCGGCAAACAGCTTCTCGAACCATTGCAGCGTGAAGCCGTTAAAGGGATAGATCTGCGGGTATTCGGAGGTGTTGAACGCCGTGATCGTCATGATGATCAGCGGCCCGAACAGATAGCCGAAGAAAATCAGCATGTAGAAGCCGACCATGAGTTTGAGGAAGAAGCGCGAGCTCATCGCGTGATCTCCCCCAAATTCAACTTGAACAGCCGCAGCATCGCCAGCACGAAGACGATACAGACCAGCAGCAGGATGAAGGCATAGGCGGCACCCTGCGGCCAGTTGAAGGCCTGGTAGAAGCGATCGTAGACGATCGGCGTGAACCACAGGCTGCGCGGCCCGCTCAACACCAGCGGGGCGGCCAGCGCTCCGGCCGAGAGCATGAACACCAGCGTGCAGCCGGACGCAATGCCGGGCTTGGCAAAAGGCATCACGACGAACAGATGGATGTGCCACCACGGCGCGCCCAGGTCGCGCGCGGCCTCGATCTGGTTGCGATCCAGCGCCTCGATGGCGTTGTAGAGCGGGAATACCATCATCAGCAGATAGGCGTAGGACAGGCCCGTGTAGAGCGCGATGTCCTGCGCCAGGAAGTCGATCGGCGCGTCGATGACGCCCAGCGCCTTCAGCGTCGTGTTGAGCACGCCCGAGCCGCCGAAGATCACGCGGAAGGCGAAGGCACGCAGGATCTCGTTGATCCAGTACGGCACGATCAGCAGCAGCATCATCAGCCGCACGCGCGCCGCCGTCGTTGTCTGCGCCATGTAGAAAGCCAGCGGATAGCACAGCACGAAATTGACCACCGTGACGATGATGCTGACCAGGATCGTCAGGAAGAACGCCTTGAGGTGGAGGTAGTTGAACGAATCCGTCCGTGTCGTGCTGCCGTAGAGGAAGTACTGGTAGTTCTCCAGCGTATAGACATCCTTGGGCCCGCCTTGCTGGGTGAGCGGCAGCTTGGGATGGAACGAATACTCGACCATGTAGAGCTGCGGCAGCACGATCATGATGATCGCCCACAGTCCGACCGCGAGAATCAGATAGAGGCCGACGGTCAGGCCGTTGCGACGCAGGAAGGGTAGCGGCGCCTGGCGCGCCGAGCTTGCGCCGCTCGCGCGCGGCCAGCAGCCAGAAGCCCGCGATGATGGCCAACGGCAGCAGCAGCACCGCATAGCGGCCCAACGCGGTCGCCGTCACTTCGGCGCCCCCGTGACGGGCAGCACCAGCCCGTCATGCGCGTCGTAGCCAAGTTGCGTGGTGGCGCCCGGTCCGGGCAGTGTCGGGCCGCGATGCCCGACGGTCACCGTGATCGGTCGACTCGGTCCCGCGAAAGGTGAGGTGAGTCATGTTGCCTTCGTAAGCGAGATTGAGCGCCTGGCTCTCGAAAGCAATCTCGGCATCGTTGGCGCCGACACGCAGCGCCTCCGGCCGCACGAACAGCACGGCCTCGTCACCGGTCTTCAGCCCCTGCGGGTTGCGCCCGCGCATCACGCCGAACGGCGTGTCGAGGCTCGCCGTGCCGTTGACGGCATGCGTGACGCGGCCGGTGAAGGCGTTGTTCTCGCCGACGAACGAAGCGACGAACGCACTCGCCGGGTTCTCGTAGACGGCGCGGCCGTCGCCGACCTGCTCGATCACGCCCGCGTTCATGACCGCGATGCGGTCCGACATGGTGAGCGCTTCGCCCTGGTCGTGGGTGATGTAGATGAAGGTGATGCCCACACGGCGCTGGATCGCGCGCAGTTCATTGCGCATGTGCTGGCGCAGCTTGAGGTCGAGCGCCGACAGCGGCTCATCGAGCAGCAGCACCTCGGGCTCGACGGCCAGGGCGCGCGCGATCGCCACGCGCTGCTTCTGGCCGCCGGAGAGTTCGCTGACGCGCTTCTCGCCCTGGTCGCTGAGCGCCACCAGGCGCAGCAGCTCATCGACCTTGGTGCGGCGGTCCTTCTTCATGATGCCGCGCACGCGCAGGCCATAGCCGACGTTCTCGGCCACCGTCATCATCGGGAAGAGGGCAAGATTCTGGAAGATCAGCGCGGTCGGGCGGCGGTTGGGGCCGATGCCGCGCATGTCGCGCCCGCCGATGCGCACGGCGCCCTGGGAGGGGTCGATGAAGCCCGACAGCGTACGCAGGATGGTGGTCTTGCCGCAGCCCGACGGCCCAAGAAAACTGAAAAACTCGCCGCCGGCGATCTTCAAGGTCGCGTCCTTGACGGCGACGAAGCTGCCAAATCGCACGGTGACGTGATCGAGTTCGACGTCAGCGGTCATGATCGATACCGGCCTGAATAGCTCATGCCATGGCGCCCGTCGGCACCCCGGCGCAAGCGGCGCCGGGGTGCCTCAGTCTCACGGGCGTAACGTGCCTCGCTCAAGCGGCCTTGAACTTCTCCGCGTACTGCGTGCGCAGTTCGGCGAACCAAGACGGCTCGGGCGGGCGGTTCCACAGCTTCTCGACCGCATCGTCCGGATAGGCTTCGGCGAAGTTCTTCTTCGCCACGTCCGACAAGCAGCTTGTCGGAGCCCTTGGCGACCGGGTTGTAGCCCGACCCGTCGGCGACCTTGGCGGACGTCTCGGTCGACTGGCAGTAGTTGATCCACTCATAGGCCTGCGCGACGTTCTTGGCCGACTTGGTGATGGCCCAGCCGTCGATCCAGGCGATGGCACCTTCCTGCGGCGCCATGTACGAGACCGGCTTGCCCTGCTTCTTGAGGCGAGAGCGGCGGCCCGTCCCAGGTCTGGCCGATGACCACGCCGTTGTCCATCAGGCCGGACTTGGTGTTGTCGGCGCTGTCCCAGAACTGCTTGACCCACGCCTTCTTCTCGACCGCGAATTTGAGAATCGGGTCGTAGACCTTCTTCATCGACGCTTCGTCTTTGTAGGTGTCGAGCATGCGGTTGCTCTTCAGCTTGCCGGTGGCATCCCACCACAGGCCGATGGAGAGCAGCAGCGAGTGCGGGCGGCCCTGCATTTTGCCCTTGTACTCGTCGTTCCACAGCGTGCCGAAGCTCAGCGTCTTGTAGTCGAGCTTGGTGAGGTCCGTGCGCCACGAGATCGCCTCGCTGCCCCAGCAATGCGGCACGTGGTAGAGCTTGCCTTCCCACGTCCATACACTGGTCGAGCCTTCCAGCATCGACGGCAGGATGTTGCTCGAGCTTCAGCTTGTTGGTGTCGAACGGCGCCAGCACGCCCAGTTCCTGGAACTGCGGTGCCCGGTCGCGCGTCGGCTGGCACAGATCGAAGCCAGCACCGGCGGTGGCCTGCAGCTTGTTGATCTGCTCTTCGTTCTGCGAGAACGGCGTCGTGTTGACCTTGATGCCGGTCTTCTTGGTGAATTCCGGGATCACCGGATCGGGCAGCTCGTCATCCCAGTTCAGGATATTGAGCTCGCCCGAGGACGACAGCGCATCGCGCACGATGAAGGGCCCCATCGCCGCCACGGCACCGGTGGCGACGCCGGCCTTCAGCATCAGGCGGCGCGAGAAGGCCTGTGCCGCCCGCCCGACCTCTGCGCTGATGCCCCGTTCATTGCGTTTCTTGGTCATGGTTACAAATCTCCCTGTTGGACAATCATCGACTGTTGGTTTTCACGATCGCGCGCGCCACGCCATTCCGGGACAGCGCGTTGCCGTGCCGCGCCCGGTTTGAAACTGGCCATGTTGTGACGAAGAAGTCGCATCAATCACGCCGCCAGCTGGCCGAGGAACGTTCGACCGTGTCCCGATCCCGTCGGGTCTGTCATTCCGCTGGCGGCGATGCACAAGTCGAGCCAATCGCCGGCGGCGGGAGAGGAGGCCCGAACGACCGCTCCGGGCTGCCGACGGCAGACGGGGCGGTTGGGGTGGGGATCCTGTATTGGCGTCCATTTCATCACGGTGCCGCTTGGGGAAGCAAGGGGCCGTCATGCAGTGGGAACAAGGCAGCCGCCCTTGGCTTGACGCGCCACCCGTCCGGCCGCTACGCCAGACCTCTATCGTCCGCGTGTGACATCTCCAATCGCTCCCCCGAAAGGCCTACAGCAATGACAGCCTTGTTCACGCCGCTGCGTTTGGGCGGGGTGACGCTGCGCAACCGCGTCGCCTTGTCCCCCATGTGCCAGTACAGCGCCGTCGATGGCGCCCCAAACGATTGGCATTTCGTGCATCTGGGCCGCTACGCGGCGGCGGGGCTGGGCCTGGTCAATCTCGAGGCGACCCATGTTTCAGCCAAGGCGCGCATCACGCCGGGCTGCCTTGGCCTGTGGACCGATGCGCACGAGGCCGGCCACGCCCGCATCATCAATTTTCTGCGCGGTGTCGATCCGGAGGTCAAAGTCGGGCTGCAGGTCGCCCATGCCGGCCGCAAGGCCTCGGCGGAGGTACCCTGGCGCGGCGGCAAGCCGCTGACCCAGGGCGCCTGGACGACGGTCGCGCCCAGCCCGATCCCCCATGATGACGGCTGGCCGGTGCCGCACGCCCTGGATGCGGGTGAACTGCCAGCCATCGCGCGCGAATTCGCCGAACTCGGCGGCGCGGGCCGCGCGCGCCGGCTACGACGCGGTCGAGCTGCACGCGGCGCACGGCTATCTGCTGCATGAATTCTACTCCCCGGTGTCCAACCGCCGCACCGATGCCTATGGCGGCAGCCTGGAGAAGCGTCTGCGCTTCCCGCTGGAAGTGGCACAGGCGGTGCGCGCCGTCTGGCCGCGCGACAAGGCGCTGGGCGCGCGCATCACCGGGACGGATTATCTGGGATCCGAGGGGGCCACGGTCGAAGACGCCATCGTCTTCGCGCGCGAGCTCAAGGGCCTCGGCTACGATTTCGTCGATGTCTCCGGCGGCGGCATCTCGATGCGCCAGAAGATCGAACTCAAGCCGGGCTACCAGGTCGAATACGCCGCGCGCATTCGTAAGGAAGCCGGCCTGCCAGCCTTTGCGGTGGGCCTGATCCTCGACGGCCAGCAGGCCGATGCCATCGTGGCGCGCGGCGAAGCCGACGGCGTCATGATCGGTCGCGCCATGCTGCGCGACCCGCTGTGGCTGTGGGATGCGGCCGACGTGCTGGGCGCCAAGCATTTCTGCCCGCCGCAATATCTGCGCGGCCAAGTGCTCGGCGTCGCCGCCCCGCCGCGCGAGACGCTCGTCGCCGCCGCGGCGCGCTAAAATCTTTTCCCTCTCCGCCGCGAAGCGGGGGAGAGGGAAGGGGCCCGTCGCGAAGCGACGGGAAGGGTGAGGTGGTGGTTCCGCGCTAAAGCTTTCAACAGAATTTTCGCGGCGCCACCCACCTCACCCTAAATCCCTCTCCCCCCGCTGACGCGGGCGGAGAGGGACTTTAGAGCGCGTCGCGTTTAAGCCCGCGCCGTGATCTTGTCGATCTCCGCCATGTCGTCTGGCGTCAACTCCCAATCGACGGCCTTGGCGTTCTGGTCGACCTGTTCGGGCTTGGTGGCGCCGGCGATGACGCTCGACACCGGCGCGCGGTTGGCGAGCCACGAGAATGCCAGCTCCAGCAGGCTGTGCCCGTGCTTGACCGCGAACGCCTCGAGCTTCTCCACCATCGCCATGTTGAAATCGGTCATGTAGCGGTCGGCGTGGCGCTGTGTGGTCGTCAGGCGCGCCCCCTCCGGCATTGGCGCGCCGCGCTTGTACTTGCCCGTGAGCAGCCCGCAGGCGAGCGGGAAATACGGCAGCAGCCCCAGCCCGTATTGCGGCATCATCGGCATCAACGTCTTGTCGAGGTCGCGGATCACCAGGCTGTATTCATCCTGGCACGAGATGAAGGGATTGAGCCCCTCGGTCTTCGCCGTCCACTGCGCCTCGGCCGCCTGCCACGACGCGAAATTGGAGCAGCCGATATAGCGCACCTTGCCCTGGCGGATCAGGTCTTCGAGGGCGCGCATCGTCTCTTCGATCGGCGTGCTCGGATCGGGCTGATGGATCTGGTAGAGATCGAGCCAGTCGGTCTTGAGGCGGCGCAGGCTGTCTTCGACCGCGTTCATGATGTAGCGCCGCGAGCCGCCCTGCTTCTTGCCATCATCGCTCATCGGCATGCCGAATTTGCTGGCGAGCACGATGTCCTTGCGCCGGTCGCCCAGGATCTTGCCCAGGCATTCCTCGGAGCCGCCGCGATTGCCGTAGATGTCGGCGGTATCGAGCAGCGTGATGCCGAGATCGAGCGCGCGATGGACAACTTTGCGTGAAGCTTCGAGATCGATGCGCCCGCCGAAATTGTTGCAGCCCAGGCCGACGAGCGAGACGGACAGGCCGGACCGGCCCAGTTTGCGATGTTTCACGGGGGTGTTTTCCTTGTCCCAAAAAGAGGCCGGCATTCTAAGCAGGGTTGCATCGGAAGGCGAGGGTGCCCGGTCCTCCCATCGAGGGGCTTGTCCGGCGGCGATCTCTCTTTTCTAGTGGCGCCGGACCAATGATGCCGGGACAGGCAATGCGGGGCTCGCTCGATATCCGCGTGATGACGCCAGACGATCTGCAGCGCGCCATTTTCTGGGCTGCCGCCGAAGGCTGGAATCCCGGCCAGGCGGATTCAGGGCCATTCCGCGCCGCCGATCCCGAAGGCTTCCTGATGGGCTTCGTCGACGACGAGCCGGTTAGCGCCATTTCGGTGGTCCGCTACGGCGCGCAATTCGGCTTCCTCGGCTTCTACATCTGCACGCCGGCCGCGCGCGGCCGCGGCTATGGCTGGGCGACCTGGCAGGCTGGCATGGCGCGCCTGGGCGATCGCGTCGTCGGCCTCGACGGGGTCGTGGCGCAGCAGGCGAATTACCGCAAATCCGGCTTCGCTCTCGCCCATCGCAACATCCGCTATGGCGGGGAAGTGTCGCTGGCCTCGCCGACGGACCCGCATGTTCACCCGGTGGCGCCGGCGATCGTGCCGGCCGTGCTCGACTATGACCGGCGCTGCTTTCCGGCGCCGCGCGAGGCGTTCCTGCGCGCCTGGCTGCGCCCGGATCGCCGCCTGCCGCTCGCCTATATCGTCGACGGCGTGGTGCGCGGCTATGGCGTCATCCGGCCCTGCCGGCAGGGCCACAAGATCGGGCCGCTGTTTGCCGATACGCCCGCCATCGCCGATGCGCTGTTCCGTGCCCTGGCGGCACAAACGCCCGGACAACTCTATCTCGATCCCCCCGAGCCCAACGCGGCGGCCGTAGCACTCGCCGAGCGCTATGGAATGCGCCCGGTGTTCGAAACCGCGCGCATGTATCGCGGGCCTGCACCCACCCTCCCGCTCGAAAACATCTTTGGAATCACGACATTCGAGCTCGGGTGATGGTTTGCGCTGCGGGCGGCGCTGCATTGCACACGTGCGGGGTCGACAAGGGGGCACGGGCAATGCGAGGGTGCCGCGAGGTTCCCGCAAATCGGCGAGGGTTTCCGTGTCACCAGATGGGCGTGAAGCTATGAGCAATCGCGACATGTCGGCGTGGGCCGTGCAGAAATTTGGCGTCGGCCAGCCGGTCCCGCGCAGCGAGGACCCCAGGCTGCTGCGCGGCGAGGGCCGCTACACCGACGACATCAACCTGCCCGGCCAGGCCTATGCCTATATTGTGCGCAGCCGCTACGCCCATGGCGTGATCCGCTCGATCGACGTCAGCGAAGCCAAGACCATGCCCGGCGTGCTCGGAGCCTATACCGGCGCCGATCTCAATGCCGCCGGCTACGGCACGCTCAATGCATCATCCCGTTTCCCAACCGCGACGGCTCGCCGATGAAAAAGCCGCCGCGCCACGCCCTGGCGACGGACCGCGTGCGCTTCGTCGGCGATCCGGTTGCGTTTGTCGTCGCCGAGACCTTCGCGCAGGCCAAGGACGCGGGTGAGGCGGTGATGGTCGATATCGATCCTCTGCCCTCTGTGACGGACGCCATCTCCGGTGCGGCACCGGGCGCGCCGCAGCTTTACGACGACGTCCCCGGCAACGTGGCGCTCGATTACCATTTCGGCGATGCGGAAAAGGTGAGCGCGGCCTTCGCCAAGGCCGCGCACGTCACCAAGCTCGACATCGTCAACAACCGCCTCGTCGTCAGCGCGATGGAGCCGCGTGCTGCCATCGGTGTTTACGACAAGGCCAACGACCATTGGACGCTTCACTCCGGCAGCCAGGGCGTGTTCGGCATGCGCAACCAGCTTGCCAACGACATTCTCCAGGTGAAGCCGGAGAAAGTGCGCGTGCTGACCGGCCATGTCGGCGGTTCGTTCGGCATGAAGGCGTCCGTCTATCCCGAATATGTCTGCATCCTGCATGCCGCGCGCGAATTCGGCCGCCCGGTCAAATGGACCGACGAGCGCGCCGACTAGTTCCTTTCCGACTCGCACGGCCGCGATCATCGGGTGACGGCGGAATTGGCGCTGGACGCGGAAGGCCATTTCCTCGCCATCCGCTTCAATGGCTACGGCAATATGGGGGCCTATCTCAGCACCGTGGCGCCGATGATGCCCACCCTCAACACCATCAAGAACGCGGTCGGCGTCTATCGCACGCCCGCCGTCGAAATCTCGGCAAAATGCGTGTTCACCAACACCACGCCGGTCAGCGCCTATCGCGGCGCCGGAAGGCCGGAGGGCAATTACTACATGGAGCGGTTGGTCGACACCGCCGCCGCCGAGATGGGCATCGACCGCATCGAACTGCGCCGGCGCAATCACATCGCGCCCGCGCAGATTCCGTATTCGGCGCCCTCCGCGATGGTCTATGACAGCGGCGATTTTCGCACCGTGCTCGACAAGGCGCTGGTGACCTCGGATTGGGACGGATTTCCGGCGCGCCAGGCCGAGAGCCGCAAACGCGGCAAGCTGCGCGGCCGCGGCCTCGCGAGCTTCCTTGAAGTGACCGCGCCCGCGAACAAGGAGATGAGCGGCCTGCGGTTTGAAGCGGACGGCACCGTCACCTTCATCACCGGTACGCTCGATTACGGCCAGGGCCACGCCACACCCTTCGCGCAAGTGATCCACGACAAGCTCGGCATTCCCTTCGACAAGATCCGCCTGCTGCAGGGCGATAGCGATGAGCTGCTGGCCGGCGGCGGCACCGGCGGTTCGCGCTCGGCCATGAACAGCTCCTGGGCGGCGATTTCCGCGGGCGACAAGGTCATTGAGAACGGCAAGAAGATCGCCTCCGTCGTGCTTGAGGCGGCGGTGGCCGACATCGAGTTCGCCGCCGGGCGCTTCACCATCGCCGGCACGGATCGCGGCGTCGGCATCATGGAGCTGGCGGAGAAGCTGCGCGGCGGCCTCAAGCTGCCGCCGGATGTTCCGTCAAAGCTGGACGTGAAAGAGGCAATCGACGGCGTCGCTTCGACGTTCCCAAACGGCTGTCATGTCGCCGAAGTCGAGATCGACCCCGAAACCGGCGTCGTCGAGGTCGTCAAATACTCGACCGTCAACGATTTCGGCACGCTCCTCAACCCGATGATGGTCGAGGGGCAAGTGCATGGCGGCGTCGTCCAGGGCATCGGCCAGGCGCTGATGGAGCGCACCGTCTACAGCGAGGACGGCCAGCCGTGACCGGCTCGTACATGGACTACGCCATGCCGCGCGCCGACAACGCGCCGTTCATCGAATTCGAGAGCCATCCCGTGCCGGCGACCACCAACCCGCTCGGCGTCAAGGGTTGCGGCGAGGCCGGCTGTGCGGGCGCATTGCCATCCGTCATGAACGCCGTCGTCGACGCGCTCTCCGTCTACGGCATCAAGCACATCAACATGCCGGCGACACCGCATGCGGTGTGGCAGGCGATCCAGGAAAAGCGGACGGCTTAGGGCGTGTCAGCGGGCAAAGGGTAACGTTACGTCGCGTCCGCTTGCGCCCCGCGAGCGGCTCTCGTTCTCGCATCCCCACGTTGCAGTGGCACCAAGTGTTGCCCTTTACATTAGCGCTCCCTCTCCGAACGGTGCGTTTGCGCTCCGGATAGGTCGCGTCCTGTCATTTGTGTTAGGATCGCGGCGCTTGCTTCCGAAAGGCCGCATCCATGCCGACGGGGAGCGAAAGCAACAAGCCTGTTGAGCGCCGATTGGCAGCGATCCTTGCGGCTGACGTCGCCGGCTATTCACGTCTCATGGGCGTCGATGAGCAGGGAACGCTGGCGGTCCTCAAGATGCACCGCCGCGAACTGATAGATCCCAAAATCGTCGAGCATCATGGGCGGATCGTGAAGACGACCGGGGATGGCGTCCTGATCGAGTTTCCGAGTGTAGTGGAGGCAGTAAGCTGTGCCGTCGAGGTGCAGCAGAGCATGGCCGATCGCAACGCGGAAATTTCACCAGAGAAGCGAATCGAGTTCCGGGTCGGCATCAACCTTGGCGATGTGATTGTCGAAGACGGCGACATTTTTGGAGATGGGGTCAATCTCGCGGCACGGCTGGAAGCGCTTGCGGAGCCGGGCGGTATTTGTGTCTCACGAACGGTTCGCAATCAGGTCCGGGATAAACTGTCGTACGCCTTCGAGGATATGGGCGAGCAGATCGTCAAGAACATCGCCCGGCCGATACGGGCTTACAGGGTGCGCCTCGCGTCAGGCAGGGCGACATCTGCCCGGTCTTTGGGCGCGGCGCTGCCGCTGCCGGACAAGCCGTCGATTGCTGTGCTCCCGTTCCAGAACATGAGCGGCGATTTCGACGAGGAATATTTTGCGGACGGTATTGTCGAAGAACTCATCACCGCGCTTTCACATGTGAAATGGTTGTTTGTGATCGCGCGAAACTCCTCCTTCATTTTCAAAGACAAGGCCGTCGATGTAAAGCAGGTGGCCCGCGATCTCGGCGTGCGCTACGTCCTTGAGGGAAGCGTGCGAAGGGCCGGCAGCAGCGTGCGCATCACCGGTCAACTCGTCGACGCCGCATCCGGCAGCCATATTTGGGCCGATCGCTTTGATGGCGCACTTTCCGGAATTTTCGAATTGCAGGATCGCGTCACCGCAAGCGTCGTCGGCGCCATAGAGCCTAAATTGCGTGTTGCCGAGATCGAGCGCGCGCAGCGCAAGCCGACAGGCAGCCTTGATGCCTATGATCTGTACCTTCGTGCCTTGCTGTACTTCCATGCTCTGACGGTGGCGGGCAGCAATGAGGCGTTGAGGTTGTTGCGGGCGAGCGATCAACTTTGATTCGACATACGCATTGGCGGCGGCCACGGCCGCCCGATGATCGTCTATCGAAGGGCGCAGGGATGGGCGGTTGACGCGGGAAAGGAGGCGGATGAGGCCATTCGATTGGCGTGTGCAGCTCTCGACGCCGACAGCGGTGACCCAGAGGTGCTCCGCATTTCGGGTTTCACGCTGGCTTATGTCGGTGGCGACAATCGAGCGGGGCTCCTTCTCGTCGAGCGATCATTGTCGCTCAACCCGAACTCTGCGCCGGCATGGAATGCCAGCGGTCACATCCGAGGTTGGTTGCAGGATCCTGAGACGGCAATCGAGCATCTGGAGCGGGCGATCCGGCTTAGTCCGTTCGATCCGCTGCTTGCGACCTTCTATGGCGGCCTCGCCATGGCCCATTTCCAAGCAAAACGCTATGCCATAGCTGCGGAGTGGGCCGACAAGGCCATCATGATCGGACCAAAATTCCTGCCGGCACATCGCTGGCTCGTCGCGAGCCTCGCCCGGCTCGATCGCCTTGATGAGGCACGAGCCGCTGCTCGGCGCATGATCGCCCTGGACCCCGACGTGACGCTGACAACCCTGCAACGGCGCTTGCGCTCGTTCAGCGCGGATCTTTTATCCGATTACCTCGATGGCCTGCGCAAAGCTGGGCTACCGGAGGAATGATGATCGTCAACCTCGAACATGTGGTCGCCGATCGCTAGCCCACCGCCCCGATGTGATACGTGATCGCTGCCCCGATCCGCCGCAGCAAGAGCGTGAAA
>CAVVJD010000021.1:0-501432 GCA_963748455.1 uncultured Alphaproteobacteria bacterium | reverse complement strand
TCTCGATCTTCGCCGGCTGCTGCGGCCGCTCGGAATTGAGCACGTCGCTCACAAACGTGCCGGAGCCGACGCGCGCCGCGACGAGCCCTTCGGCGATCAGCCGGTCGAACGCCTCGATCACGGTGGTGCGCGAAACGCCCAAGTCATGAGCCAGCGTCCGGCTGGCCGGAAGCCTCACTCCGGCAGCGATCGCGCCGGAGAGCATCAGGTCGCGCAATGCCGCATAGAGCTGCGTGCTGACCGGACGCGCAGAATTGTGGTCGATCGCCATCGACAGCAGCAATGCGCCACCCGCACGCTTCACCATGCCCGCGCCCCCTCGTCCCGCCCGACCAAAATGGTATCACACAATTGCGAAACCGGCCCTTAAGAACGATCCATTTTGTGACGATCATCCTGCCGGCCACTTTGGCGTGACGCACCGCGGCATGAAAATCAAGAGCATCGAGACGTTTGCTACCGGTTCGTCGGCTTCGTGCGGGTGACGGCGGACGATGGATCGCAAGGCTGGGGCCAGGTCTCGCCCTACAATGCCGACATCACGCGCAGGTGGTGCACCGGCAGATCGCGCCGTGGACCCTCGGGCAGGACGCGCTCGATGTGCCGCGCTCATCGATCTCATTCCCCTGCGCGAGCACAAGTTTCCAGGCTCATACCTGTGCCGGGCGATGTGCGGGCTCGATACCGCCTTGTGGGATCTGCGCGGCAAGCTGGAGGGAAAAAGCGTCTGCGAGTTGATCGGCGGCACGCCGCGCGGTTGCGCGTCTATGCCTCCTCGATGAAGCGCGACATCACGCCGAAGGACGAAGCCGCTCGCCTGTCGCGGCTGCGCGACCGCGACGGCTATGACGCGTTCAAATTTCGCGTCGGCGCGGAATGCGGACGCGACGTCGACGAATGGCCTGGCCGCACCGAGGAGATCGTGCCGACCGTGCGCAAGGCCCTGGGCGACGATGTCGCGCTGCTGGTCGACGCAAACAGCGGCTTTTCCCCGCGCGCGCCATCGCGGTCGGCCGGATGCTGCAGAACATCGGCATCAGCCACTACGAGGAGCCTTGCCCCTATTGGGAGATCGAGCAGACCAAAGAGGTCGCCGACGCGCTCGACATCGACGTCACCGGCGGGGAGCAGGACTGCTGTTTCCCGATCTGGCAGCGCATGATCGATTTGCGCGCCGTCGACATCGTCCAGCCGGATATCTGCTACATTGGGGGAATGCCCGCACGATGCAGGTCGCGAGATGGGCGCGCGCCGGCCTTCCCTGCACCCCGCATAGCGCCAACCTCTCGATGGTGACATTGTTCACCATGCATCTGCTGGGCGCGATCCCCAACGCCGGCAAATACCTCGAATTCTCGATCGAGGGGCCGGATTACTACCCCTGGCAGGACGGCTGTTCCGCAACGGCCCTACGCTGTCACGGACGGCAAGGTGACCATCCCCAGCGAGCCCGGCTGGGGCATCGAGATCGACCGGCCTGGCTGGAAAGGCCACCTACCAGATCAGCCACGTCGCCCTGACGGGCGCAAAGTGGTATGGCCGACGTTTGAAAATGGCCCTTATCGACGACCAAATTCCCCACAATCGACCATGGGCAATCCCGCTATTGCGCAAACAACCTTTCACAGGAGGCAGATGATGCGCACAATGGGTCGGTGAGTTCGGCATTGGCGGCTGCCTTGGTCCGGCGGTGCGATGGCGGCCGGGCCGGCCGGCGCAGCAATTGACGGTCGTCTCCTTCGGCGGCTCGTATCAGGAAGGCCAGAGCAAGGCGCTCTTCCAGCCCGGCGCCAAGGCGATGGGCATTACTGTCAAGGAAGAGACCTATACGGGCATCGCCGACCTTCGCCTCAAAGTGAAGGCGGGCGCCGTGAGCTGGGACATCGTCGCCAGCGGCTCGGGCAGTGCGGCGCGCGCGGGCGCGGAGGGCATTCTCGAGAAGCTCGACTACAAGGTCATCGACGTCTCGAACTTCCTGCCCGGCCCTATCAGGATTATTGCGTCGGCGGCGACGTGTTCTCGACCGTGCTCGCCTGGAACACCAAGACCTACGGCAACAACGGGCCGCAGAGCTGGGCCGATTTCTGGGACGTGAAGAAATTTCCCGGCAAGCGCTCTTATCGTAAGTCAGTCGCAGGTGCGCTCGAGCCGGCGCTGATGGCCGATGGCGTGCCCGCGAGCGAGGTCTACAAGGTCCTGTCCGCCCCGGCGGCATCGACCGCGCGATCAAGAAGATCAAGGAGCTGAAGCCCCATGTCGCGGTGTGGTGGGCCTCGGGCGCCCAGCACGCGCAGCTCATGAAGGACGGCGAAGTCGACATGATCACCGGCTGGAACGGCCGCTTCGACGTGGTGAAGAAGGACGGCGCCAACGTCGCCTACACCTTCAATCAGGCGCTGCTCGATTACGATTGCTACGCCATCGCCAAGGGCGCCCCCAACAAGGATCTGGCGATGAAATTCCTCGCCGAGATCAGCAAGCCGCAATACCAGGCGGAATTCACCAAGTACATCACCTACGGCCCGACCAACAAGAAGGCCTACGACCTCGGCACCATCGAGGCCGGCTACGCCAAGCAGCTGCCTTCGCATCCCGACAACGCGGCCAAGCAGCTGACCGTCAATCTCGATTGGTATATCAAGTTCGAAGGAACAGGCGTCGGCGGCCTACCAGAACATGCTGACCGAGTGATCCGTTACCGGTCTAGGATCGTGGCGAAGGCGATACAAATCGTATCGCCTTCGCTGTTTATGGCACTCACCTCAAGGCGGCCGGCACATGGTTCGCGGAGCGTCGCTGCCCATCACCGTGCGGCAGGTGACCAAGGCCTACGGGTCGGTCCACGCGTTGGACCATATCGATCTCGATATTCATAGCGGCGAGTTCCTGACCCTGCTGGGGCCGTCGGCTCCGGCAAGACCACGCTGCTGATGGTGCTGGCGGGCTTCACGCGGCCCAATCACGGCAGCCTCAAATTCGGCGACGCCGAAGTGATCCGGCTGGCGCCGCACAAGCGCGATATCGGCATGGTGTTCCAGAATTACGCGCTGTTCCCGCACATGAACGTCGCGGCCAATGTCGCCTTTCCGCTGCGGCTGCGCTCCGTTCCCAAGGCGGAAACGGCGCGCCGCGTGGAGCAGGCGCTGGCGACCGTGCAGCTCGCGGGCTACGGCGCGCGGCGCATCGACCAGCTCTCCGGCGGCCAGCGCCAGCGCGTGGCGCTCGCGCGCGCCATCGTCTTCGAGCCGCGCATTTTGCTGATGGACGAGCCGCTCTCGGCCCTCGACAAGCAGCTGCGCGAGCACATGCAGATCGAGCTGCGCCGCCTGCACGAAAAGCTCGGCATGACCACGGTCTATGTGACGCATGACCAGCGCGAGGCGCTGACCATGTCCGACCGTGTCGCCGTGATCAATCACGGCAAGATCATGCAGCTCGACACGCCGCGGCGCCTGTACGAGCGCCCAGCCAATCGCTTCATCGCCGAGTTCATCGGCGAATCGAATTTCCTGCCGGTGACAAGTGAAGGCGGCGGGGTGTCCTATTGCCGGCCAGAAGCTGAACCTGCCGCCAGGTACCAACGTTAACCGGCACTGCCAATTGATGTTGCAGGCCTGAGCGCGTGCAAATCCTCAATGGTGCGGCGTCGGAGCAATATGAACATTCTCGCGGCGACGTTCAGGATGTCGTCTATCCAGGGCGAGAGCTTTCTGATGCAGGTGCGGCTCGCGGTGGTCACACGATCGGCGTGCGCGGTGCATCGACGGCGTCGCCATGGCCGCCATCCCCAAGCCGGGCGAGCCGGTGCGGCTGGGCCTCAGCGCCGACGACACGATCCTGCTTCCGCCGACGAGTACGGCGCCCCCGCATGTATCGCGAGCACGACGGCTTGCCGCGCCCAACGCCGACGGTCTGCGCCGCGACGCGCGCGGCGAACGCTTCGCGTCTATTCGGACTCGTCTCTGCCGGCACTCGCCCTCGTCGTCGTGACGATGGTCCTGCCCGTCGGCTGGCTGTTCTGCGCTGTCATTTTTCGCCGACGACGGCAGCCTTGAGCCTGGTGCACTACGCGCGCCTGGCAGAGCAGCCCTCCTACGCGCGCATTTTCCGCGCCACGTTCGAGATCAGCGCGCTCGCGACCGCCATCTGCATCGTGCTCGGCTATCCACTGGCTTATGTGCTCTCGCAATTGCCGACCCGCTGGGCGAATATCTGCATGATCGGCGTGCTGATGCCGTTCTGGACCTCGATCCTGGTGCGCACCTATGCTTGGCTGGTGCTGCTGCAGCGTCAGGGCCTGATCAACACTTGGGGCCTGAGCTCGGCCTGTGGGAGGCGCCGCTGCCGCTGGTGCACAACCTCACCGGCACGGTGATCGGCATGGTCCATGTCATGCTGCCCTTCCTGGTCCTGCCGCTCTACGGCTCGATGCGCGCCATCGACCGCGATTACTCAAGGCGGCCGCCAATCTCGGCGCCAGCCCGACCCGCGCCTTCTGGACGGTCTTCTTCCCGCTGTCGCTGCCCGGCCTCTTCGCCGGCACGCTGATCGTGTTCATCTTCTGCCTCGGCTTCTACGTGACGCCGGCGGTGCTGGGCGGCGGCCGCGTGATCATGGTCGCCAACCGCATCGCCAACGATATCGAGATCTTCTTCAACTGGGGCGCCGCCAGCGCGCTGGGCGTGGTGCTGCTGGTGTTGACGCTGATCGTGCTCTTCGCGGCCTCGCGCCTGGTGCGACTCGATCGCCTGTTCGGCGGGCACGGCCATGAGCTGGCTCGACCGATCAGGCTTCGGACACGCAGATCACGCATCGGCGCGCGGCTCTGGCTCTATCTTTTGGCCGCCGCCATCATGGCCTTTCTGGTGCTGCCGACGATCATCGTCATCCCGATGTCGTTCTCGGCCTCGCAATACCTGGAGTTCCCGCCGCGCGAATGGTCGCTGCGCTGGTACGCGAACTACGTCAGCTCGCCGCCTGGATGCAAGCGACCTGGACCTCGCTCAAGGCGGGTGCTTTGACCGTCCTGGTCGCGACTCCTCTGGGCACGATGGCCGCCTACGGGTTGTTCGTTTCACGCTTGCGCCAATCCGCGTTGGTGATGGCCGTGCTGCTCACGCCCATCATCGTGCCGGTGATCCTGGTCGGCATCGGCGTGTTCTACGCCTATGTCCGACTCAAGCTTGTGAACACGATGACTGGCATCGTCCTGGCGCACAGTATGCTGGCCATCCCGCTGGTCATGATGGTGGTGACGTCCGCGCTCAAGAGCTACGACATGAACCAGGAGATGGTCGCACGCAGCCTGGGCGCCTCGCGCCCGAAGGCGTTCCTGCTGGTCACCCTGCCGCAGATCCGCTTCGCGCTGGTGACCAGCGCGTGCTGTCGTTCCTCACTTCGTTCGACGAGGTGGTGATCGCCATGTTCGTTTCGGGCGGCGACAACTCGACGCTCACCCGCTCCATGTTCAACGCGCTACGCGACCAGATCGACCCGACCATCGCCGCGATCTCGACGGTGATGATCGTTATTTCGTCGCTGCTGGTGCTTCTGTCGCAGGTCTTCGGCAAGTCCCGCTGACGCGTCAGGCTGCTCGATTAGCGCGGCGTGCGCAACTTCAGGATATAGCTGATCACGTCGTCGGTCTCGCTGCGCGACAAGATGAAGTCGGGCATGCGCGCATGCGGTGTGCGCAGAAAGACGCGCAGACTGGTTTCCGTCACGGCCGGATCGCGCGCGATTGCGGCAAAAGTTGGAACCGCATCCGTGGCCGGCGGCGCCTGGCGCGCCGCGACCACATGGCAGCTGGAACAGGTGCGCAACGCCAGCACGCGTCCGGCTTCGACGTCGCCGGGATAGGGTTGGGCGTTGGCCGGCGTCGCGACCGCAAGCAGTAGGCAGACTGCATGGAAATACCGCATAGACATCCTCCCGACAGGATTGCGCCTCGCAAAACGATATCCTGTGCGGTACTGCGCGATCTTGATTCAAATCAACCGGTCGCCAGTCGATATTGCCCGTGGGTTGACTTGCATCAATGTGAACCGCGCCCCACTGTCGTAGTTAAGGGGAACGTGCCAACGCACTTGAATTTTCGGGAGGTTGCGATGCCGGAATTTGCTCAAGGGAACGACATGTCGCGGACACTCGACCCGTTCCAGGGTTTGGTGTTGTCCAATCCGCTGCTGGCGGCGTGGGGCGAGGCGGGCACCTCGTGCCTGAAGGCCTGCGCGGCGTGGCAGCAGGAAATGTCGCGCTTCGTCAGCGCCCGCGTCGAAGCCGACGTGACGGCGCAAAAATCGCTGGCGTCCTGCCATAGCCTGGCCGACGCCGCAAAGCTGCAGCAGGAATGGGCCGCCGCCACGGTCAATGATTATTTCAACGAAATCGGCCGCTTGGTGGAGATCACTTCGAGCTACGCGCCAAGCGGCCAGGCGGCGGCGCCGGTCAAGGAAGGACCCGTGCGCACCCGCGTAGCCAGCTGACGCTCCAGCCATGCCGTACCGCTCGACGGCGGAGTTGCCGGCGCCGATCCGCGCGCATCTGTCGGCCCCGGCGCAGCTGATTTACCGCCATGCTTTCAATAATGCCTGGACGACGTACCGGGACGAGCCGCGCCGCGAGGAAATCTGTCACCGCGTTGCCTGGACCGCGGTGAAGCGCAGCTACCGCAAAGCAGACCACGACTGGGTGGCGCTCGCCTGAGCCACGGTATCGCCGTGCACGAGGTGTCGCCATGAACGCCGCTGACCAGCGGGCTCTGGATCCGGCAAGGCCCGAACGCCCGGCTCTGAAGTTCCTGACGCCGCCCCGCGTCGCGCAGGCCCCGATCCAGCCACCGGCCGCTCCCCCGGTTGGCTTGCCGTGTGTGCGTCCGCTAGGATGAGCGCAAATTCAATGGAGGAGGGCGCCTTGGCGGACACAATAAATTTCAAGGGAAATGTCGAATGGTCGGGCGAGAATCCCGGCATCTCGCTTAAGGAGAAGCCGGACGGGCCCTTCGTCGCGCTGGCCAGCTTCTTTCGTGTCGTGCTGTCGCCGCATGGCCGTGGCCACGCGCTGATGCTGCTGCAATCGCCGCAAGACGCAAATCCGCCCGCCGAGCGCGGCAATTACTGCTTTTATGACAATGAGAAGCTGGCGCGTTACCTCGCCGCTGATTTCGTTGCGCATTTCGGCGCCTGGAAGGGGCTGGCGGGTCTTGCCAACATGACCTATCGGCGCCTCGACAGCGTCGCGGCGTCGGGCGATCCCGCCAGCACCTACAGCGAGACCGTCAAGTCCGGCGACATCACCGCGCAGCTCACGTGGTCCGGCCTCGGCAAGCCGTTCTGCTTTGCCGTTCCGCCCGACAAATCCGCCACAGGCAAGCATCACATGCCCAGTCTGTTTGTCGGCTGCAGCGATGCCAGCGTGAGCGTCAACGGCCGCAAGCTACCGGGCAAGCCGATCCCGCGCGAGATGGCCGGCCAGACCATTACGACGGCCATGCTCGCCTTCTCGGAGACGTGGATCCGCGCCTAGCGCAGGAACGCGCGCATCGCCGCATCGATGGCGGCGACATCGGCGGGCGAGCCGGCCGTCGCGGCTTGATGGCCCTGCACGGAGTTCAGCTCGACATACTTCGCGCCGGCGATCATCGATGCGGCCTCGGCCGCGTCGGCGGCCGGATTGTAGAGATCGAGCGGTGAAGCGATCACCAGTGTCCGGGCCGTGATGCGGGCCAGCGCCATGCGCAAATCGCCGCCGTCGGCCACGTCATGCGCGTCATAGGCGTGGCTCTGATAGATCCAGTCTAGCGGGTCGATGCCCATGGCGAGCGTGTCCGTGGCCAGCGTCGCGAAGCGGGCGCGCGTCGCGGCGGCATCTTTCGCCAGGCCGGCCAGCGCCGCCGGACTGCTATTGGCGAGCAGCCGTAGCACGCCCGACCACGCCGCGAGCCCGCGCTCTGGCGTTCGCGTGAATGCCGCCCGTTCCACGCCGGGTCCGCCATCAGCGCCGCGCGACAGGTTTCATTGACGGCGACCGACCAGGGTGCCGGTGCGCGCCATCGGCGTCATGGCCACGATCGCGCGCATGAACTCGCGGATAACTCACGCCCCACTGCAGGGCCTGCATCCCGCCCATCGAGGCGCCCGCCACCGCCGCCAATCCGCTGAGGCCCAGCACTTGCGTCAGCACCGCATGCTGCGAGGCCACCATGTCGCGGATCGTGAAGCGCGGAAACCTGTCGAGCGGCTGCGCCGTGCTGGTGCTCGGCGAACTCGTCAGGCCGTTGCCGATCGCATCGATGGCGACAATGAAAAAGCGCTCCGGATCGAGCGCCTTGCCAGGACCGATCAGGAAGTCGAGGCGATGATGCGTCTGGCCGATCGCCGCGCAGACCAGCACCGCGTTGTCGCGCGCTCGGCGACAGCGTGCCATGCGTGACGTAGACAGACCTCGAAATCCTCGATCGCTTCGCCGCTCTCGAGTCCGAACCGGCCCAGCCGCGCGACCTGGTGCGGCCGGTCGATCTGCCAGGGCAGGAGCGGCGGATGGCGCTGCGCCATCAGGCGAAGGTGACGACGCTGCGGATCCCTTCGCCGCGCGTCATCGCCGCGAAGCCGTCGTTGATCTCGCTCGAGCGTGAGGCGCGCCGTGATCAGCTCGTCGAGCTTCAGCTTGCCATCGAGATAGCTGCTGCGCCAGCAGCGGGAAGTCGCGTCGCGGCCGCGCGCCGCCATAGCAGGACCGCACGATGCGCTTCTCGCCCATCAGCGAACCCCAGCGAAACGCGACCGTGCTTGTCGACATTGACCTTGCCCAGGAAAACGAGCTGCCCGCCCGGCCGCGCGACCTCCGCCGACAGCGCGAAGGCTCGCATGCCGCCGCCGCCTCGAACACGTAATCGGCGCCGCGCCCGCCCGTCAGGCGCTTGACCGCCGCGACCGCATCCGCCGTCCGGCATCGATCGCGTCCGTGGCGCCGAACACGCCGGCCGGTCTCGAGCTTGGCATCGCTGAGATCGATGGCGATGATCCTTGCCCGCGCCGACCATCCGCGCCCCCTGGATCGCGTTCAACCCCACCGCGCCGCAACCGATCACGACCGCGCTGGCGCCATAGGCGACCGGCGCCATGCGCGTCGCCGCACCGACAGCCGGTCATCACGCCGCAGCCGATCAGGCAGGCGCGATCGAACGGAATCTCCTTCGGCACGGCAATGGCGCCGGCTTCGGGCACCACGCAGTATTCCGCATGCGACGACACGACCGAGAAGTGATGGACCTTGCCGCCGGCGCGCGCGACAGGCGCGACGTGCCGTCCATCAGCTGCCCTTGGGCTGCGTCGCGCGTGAACACCTCGCACAGGATCGGCTGGTCGCGCTCGCAGTAGAAGCAATGCCCGCAATTGGGGTTCCACGAGCACACGACATGATCGCCCGGCTTCACCAGCGTGACGGCCGGCCCGACCGCCTCGACCACGCCCGCTCCCTCATGCCCCAGCACGATCGGCAGCGGGTAGGCGAGGGAGCCCTGGATGACCTCGAGATCGGTGTGGCACAGCCCGCTGGCGCGGATCTTCACCAGCACGTCGCCGGGCTTGAGCGCGCGCCGCCTCGATCGTCTCGATCGCCAGCTTCTCGCCGATTTTGTTGAGAACCGCCGCGCGGAATTTCATGGCGCTCACCCAGCCGAACGTCCAGTTGGGTAAGGCCAGCGAGAACCACGGCACGAAGGTGATCATCCCCAGCACCACGAACATCGCCAGCAGGAACGGCATGATTTCGACCGTGTAGGTCTCCATGCGCACCCGCAGCACCGAACAGGAGATGAACATCATCTGCCCCACCGGTGGCGTCACGCCGGCGATGGTCAGATTGGTCACCAGGATGATGCCAAAATGCACCGGATCGATACCGAATTTCGTCACCACCGGCACGAAAATCGGGGTGAGGATGATGAGGGCGGCCGTGCCCTCGACCGCCGTGCCCAGGACGATCAGCAGGACGTTGATCAGCAGGAGCAGCAGCAACGGATTGTCGGTGAGCGTCACCAGCCAGGCCGCCATCTGCGGCGGCAGCCGCTCCCACGCCAGGTAGAAGCCGAAGGCCGAGGCGGCGCAGATCAGCAGCATGACGGCGCTGGTGTCGAGCACCGTCTCCTGGATGATCCGGGGGAAATGCGCGAGTTTCAGATCGCGATAGGCGAACAGCCCGACCAGGGTCGTATAGATGACGGTGATGGCCCCGGCTTCCGTCGGCGTGAAGATACCGTAGCGCAAGCCCAGGATGATGAAGACCGGGACCGATATCGCCCACACCGCATCGCGGCCGGTGCGGCTCACCTCGCCCCAGCCCGCGAATTTGGTGCGCAGCGGCAGGTAGCCGCGCTTGCGCGCGATGAATAGCGTGACGATCATCAGCGCCGCCGAGATCAGCAGGCCGGGAATGATCCCGCCGATGAACAGCCGGCCGACCGACACATCCGCCAGATAGCCGTAGATGATGAGGCCGATCCCCGGCGGGATCAGTGCCGTGATGATCGCGGCCGACGAGGTGATCGCGGCGGCAAACGCGGCGCTGTAATTGTGCTTCGTCATCTCGACGCCCAGCGTCTTCGACAGCATGGCCGCGTCGGCGCTGGAGGATGCGGTGAGGCCGCCCAGCAGCGTGGCCAGCACCGTGCACATCTGCGCCAGCGCCCCGGTCATGTGGCCGACCAGCGCATCGGCGAAGGCGAGCAGGCGCCGCGTGATGCCGGCCGCGTTCATGATGGCGCCCGTCATCACGAAGAACGGCACGGCCAGCAGCGGGTAGGAATCGGTGGCGCTGACCATCTTCTGCACGAAGATGTTGAGCGGGATGTCGCCGTCGATGAAGAAGAACGACAGCGCGCTGATCGCGATCGCGAAGGCGATCGGCACGTCCAGCGCGAACAGGACGAACATCAGGATCGCGGGGACGTAATCAAGAAACATGGACGCTCGTCTGCCGCGGGCCGGTCCAGAGTTGCTGGATGTAGCGCACGATCATCAAGGCAAAGCCGGCAGTGACCGGCCCGTAGAGCACGGTCAGCGGCCAGCGCAGGACGGGCGAGGGGTTATCCCAGGCATCGATGGAGAAGCGCACGCCGAACCACACCATATAGGCGCAGAACGACAGGACCAGGACATGCACGAGAAAGCGCACGGCCTGACGCATGCGCGCGGAGAACAGCACCATCATCATGTCGATGCTGGGGTGCAGCTTGTATTTGAAGCAGGCCGCCGCACCGAAGAACACGATCCAGGCGAAGCCGATCACGGCCAGCTCGCCCGCCCAGGTCGCCGGTTGCGCCGTGACGTAGCGCGTCAGCACGCCCCAGCACACCGAGGCAACGACGACGATCAGAGCCGCCCCGGCAATGAGCTCCTCGAAATACTCGACAGCGAAGCGCACCGGAGTGCGGCCGGCGATGCGCACGGAATCGGAATTGGACATGGGAGAGAGAAACGGCCGGGTGGCGTGGATCGCCGCCCGGCCTTCCGCGTCAGTTGGCGAGGATCTTCATGATCGTGTCATGCAGCCCCGGCGTCCATTTCGGAAACGCGCTGTACACCGGCGCGGTCGCCTTCTGGAACGCATTGAGGTCGACATCTTCGACAATGGTAACGCCGGCCGACTTGAACTTGGCGGTGTAGTCCTTGTCGAGGTCGAGCGTGAGCTTCGTCATGTCGTCCTTGGCTTTGGCACCTTCCTCGAGCAGAACGGTCTGTACGTCCTTGGGCAGGCTATTGAAGTACTTGGCGTTGATCGGCCACGCGACGATCGCGGTGAAATGCCCGGTGAGCGAAATGAACTTGCGCGTCTCCTGCAGCTTCGAGCCCCACAGCGAGCCAAGCGGCGCTTCCGCACCCGACACCACGTTCTGCTGCAGCGCGTTGTACACTTCCGACCACTGCACGGTCGTGGGCCGAGCGCCCATCGCCTTGAACGTCTCGATCCACATCGTGTTGGGCGGCACGCGCACGGTCATGCCCGCCATATCGGCGGGCGTGCGGACCGGCTTGTCCGCGATCACATGGCGCCGGCCGAAGAAGCCGCCGATCATGATCAGGCGGAAACCCGCCTGCTGCATCTTCTGATCGACGGATTTGTACCAGTCGGAGGCCAGAAGTTTGTCGAATTCCTTCGGATCCTTGACGACGTAGGGCCCGTTGAGCACGCCGATATCCGGCACGAAATCGGAGAGGTAGCCGGGGTCCGTGATGTTCATCACGTTGGCCCCCTGGCGGATCATTTCATTGACTTCTTTGCCGGAGCCGAGCTGCTCGCTCGGAAACACCTGCAGCTGGACCTTGCCCTTGGTCCGCTCAGCCACGCGCTTGGCAAAGTTTTCAGCGGCGATATGCGCGGGCTCGGTTGTCGACAGCGAATGCGCGAAGCGGATCTTGACGTCTTGTGCCGATGCCGTCCCCGCCGCCAACAGCACAAGGCTGGCAGCCAGGCTCAATGCCTTCATCTTCATTTTAGCTTCCTCCCTCAAAGAACGTAGTGCGATCTTTGGATCGCGATTGCTCAAGACGCGTTGCGTTTTCCCGGTTGGGCGGCACCGGCATAAAGAATGCCAAGCTGCCGGTCCATGATCTCCTTGTGCCGCGCCACCGCATCGGGATGCAGATCGGATTCGGGCGGGGTCTCAAGTTCGAAATTGTTGTAGGTGTCGACGCCGCGCACCAGCGTGGCGCTGTCCTTCTCGCCCGAGACCTGCCGCACATAGGTCGGCACGTAGCGGATGGCGAAGCCGACGCGCGGCAGCTTGGCGTTGTTGGGCTCCGAGCCGTGCACGATCAGGACGTGGTGCAGCGACATTTCCCCGGGCTGGAGAACGACGTCGACGACCTGCTTCTCGTCGACCTCGACCGCGATCTCCTGGCCGCGCGACAGCAGATTGTTGTCCTCGAACTTGTCGACATGCTGGAGCTGCGTGAGATGCGTGCCCGGCACGACGCGCATGCAGCCCGATTCCGGCACGCTGGGCGTGAAGGCGACCCAGGCGGTCATCACGTCGGGCTTCGACAGGCCCCAATAGGTCGCGTCCTGGTGCCACGAGACATAGGTCCCGTCACCCGGCTGCTTCATGAAGAACTGGGCGCTCCAACAGAGCAGGTTGGGCCCGAGCACGTCCTCGACCGCATCGAGGATCTTCGGGCTGCGGATCAGCGCGTTGAGCCATGGGAACAGCAGATGCGGCTTCTGGTTCATCCGCCCCTTGAGGGGGCCGCCGGCCAGCGCCTCGGTGGCGCGCAGCTTGCCGTAAAATCCTTCCATCTCCGCGGCCGAAAACGCGCGCACGGGAAAATGGTACCCCCGCTGCCGGTAGGCTTCGATCGCACGGGCGTCAAGTGCGTGGGTCAACGCGTTCCCCCTTGTTCTTATATGAAAGTCAGTTGCATATTTGAAAATAGCCCGGAAGCGAAGTCAAGGAGTCAATCGGACCGTGCCGCGCAACGTCAATTATTCCGCCCCCGCCCTCGAAAAAGGATTGGATATCATCGAGCTGCTGTCGGTGGAGGATGCCGGCCTGGTGCAGAACGAGATCGCGCAGCGGTTGAAGCGCAGCGTCGGCCAGATTTTTCGCATGTTGGAAGTGCTGGAGAAACGCGGCTACATCCGCCGCTCGGCGCGCGACGGCCGCTACCGTCTGACCCTGAAATTGTTCGAGCTCGGCCACCGCCACCCGCCGATGCGCCGGCTGATGGTGACGGCGCTGCCCGAGATGCGCCGCCTGGCCGATGAGACCGCGCAATCCATCCATATGAGCGTGCACCACGACGGCCGGTTGCTGGTGGTGGCACAAATCGACGGGTTCCGCTCGATGGGCTTCTCGGTGCGGCTGGGCGCGCATTTCCCGTTCCGGCCCGATCGCGTCTCCGCGCGCGTCATCACCGCCTTCCAGGACCCCGAGCGCCGCAAGCGGCTGATGCGCGAGCTCGGCACCGGCCTCAACGACAAGGCCCGCACCGGCCTGGAGCGCGTGATCGCGAAAATCCGCAAGGACGGCTACGTGATCGGCCCCAGCGATACCGTCACGGGCGTCATGGATATCTGCTTTCCCGTGTTCGATGCTTCGGGCATCGCCATCGCCGCGTTCACCGTTCCCTATGTGCGCGCGCGCGACAATCCGGCGACGCTCGAGGAGACGCGGATGGTGGCGACGGATGTTGCGGCGACGATTTCGGCGCGGCTCGGTTATCTGCCGGTCGGGCGCGTGACGAAACGCAGCAAAGTCTAGCGCTCAGCCGCGTTTGGATTTGTAGTCGGCGACGATCTGGTCGGCCATGACCAGCGTGCGGTAGGTCCATGTCGCGTTGTTGATCGCCAGCAGCACCACGACGGCGCCGACGGCCGCGAGGCCGCGCTGGCCGCGCGCGACAATCAGCGCGTTCGCCGCCAGCACCACGAAGAACACCAGGATCGCGAGGAAATGCTGCGTGTAGAGCATCATCACGGTGCCGAACACGCTGTGCATGACGACATTCTGGGCGAGGATCGCGAGCCCGGCCCAGGTCAGCGCGCGCAAAGGCGGCGCGGCGCGCAAACCGGTCGATATGCCCAAGGCAATCGCCCCGAGAACCAGGCCCAGAATCACCACCGCGAACACGCCCAGCTCATCGGGCCGCGCCGGCACGATCACATCGGGATGACCCGTTGTCGCCCATTCATGGAGCGGTCCGACGCGATTCAAATCCACGGCGCAGATCGCCTGCAGCGCGTCGCTCAGCAGCCGCGACAGACGGTCGACCACGTCGGCGGCATCATAGGTGCTGAAATTGCCCAGGAAGGTGACGCCGTTCGGCGCTACCTCGTACCCGCCCAGCGAGAGTTGCGTGTTGACCAGAAGGAAGCCGGTCACCATCACGCCGAGCCCGACCATCGCCGCGAAGCCGGCGGCGCGCAGGATCGCGCGCGGCGCTCCGCCATGACGCAGTTCCACCGCCGCCAGCAGCGCGAAGGCGGCAAATCCATTGGTGACGGTGGTGCCGATGGCATAGGCAGCCAGCAGCGCCCAAACCACATAACCCTGGCGCGACACCGGCCCTGGAACCAGCAGCCACGACGCCGCCCAGGCCATCAGCGCCACGATCGCCAACATCGACATGGCGAAATGCTCCGGCATGCTGCCGAAGATCAGGCTGGAATAGGAGAAGCCGAGAATCGCAGCGCCGCCCAGCGCCACGACTTTGGCAAAGCCCAGCCGCACCAGCATGCGGCCGAAGAGGAAGACGGAGAGCGACAGGCACAGCGGCGAGATCAGCAGCGTCAGTGTCTCGCGCAGATAGGGGACGATGCGCGCACCGTCACCCGATGTGAACGACCAGATGCGCGCCCCGGCCTGCAGGAAGACGACCGCCATATAGGGGACAAGCGGGTGCACGTCGTTCGGCAGTGCGGGGACCAGGGCGCCCGGCACCGGCATCGCATAAGCCAACTGTCCGATCTGACGGTAGGGATCGGCATCGAAAAAGATGTCGCCCAGGAAGAGCGCGCCGCTGGCCCGCATCCGCAGCGCCAAGCCGGCGTCGATCGCGAAGATGATGCAAGCGAGCAGCACCATGACCGCCAGCGCGCCGCGCGAGAGCGCAACGCTGCCGACCGGCGCAACCGCGCCTATGACAAGCCGCGGTGTGCTCATGACGTGAACTTCCATGCGGTGGGCCGCACTCTTTTGAAATTCGACTTATGGGAGAAGCTAGTGTCGGAAAAAAACATTCAAGCGCAACATCAGAGGACGGAGCAACGAACGACGGACTCTGAAAACCATCGCGATCACAATGCTGTGACCAAGGCGCCGCGAAATCGCAGCCCTACGAATCGTCCGACAATAATGCGGGAGTGCCTAAGATTTCGTCAATTCGTAGTTGCGCGCATGGCGCGAAGCTTTAGCAGGGATTGCCCTCTACATACGAACGGGCAATCCGAGAACTTTTTCGACAATATGCTCCAAGATCATCGGCGCCTTGATGGGCGCGATGCTGCGCGTGGGCTGGGGAATTAAATCGATCACCGGCACGACCGTGGGCGCAAGGCTCAGGAGCAAAGCAGCAAGAACGACCCCCGCGACGACGGAAACGATGACAGCGCGGACGAGCATTTTGGTCATCAGCGCCACGCCCTAGCGTCGTTCCGGCCCGAAGACGAAGGCTTATGGAAACTGTGGTGCCGGGCGTTCTGTGCGACGAAAGTCAGCATTCACGCGCAAAGCTAAGAGACTGCCGGGACAATCGGCCAGGACCGACAACCATTGCGATTGCAAGCCCGATAATACTTGACAATGCTGCGGCGGCGAACGGCCCGTCAATTCAGTAACAACACGTACACATTTTGGGTCGGTCGAAATTCCAATCAGTACGACTTTGGTAGGCCCAGAATCTTTTCCGCAATGTGATTCAAGATCATCTGCGGACTCACCGGCGCCAGCCGTGGAATGAAGCTTTCGCGCAAATAGCGCTCGACATGGTATTCGCGGGAATACCCCATGCCGCCATGTGTTAGTACTGCGGCCTCGCAGGCTGCGAACGCGGCTTCGGCGGCGAGATACTTGGCCGCGTTCGCCTCCGCACCGCATTCAGCGCCGCGATCGTAGAGGTTGGCGGCGCGCAACATCATAAAATTCGCCGCCTCCAGCTCCATCCAGCTCTTGGCCAGTGGATGCTGGATGCTCTGGTTCTGGCCGATCTTGCGGCCGAACACGACGCGTTCGTTGGCATAGCTGCGTCGCCTTGCGCAGTGCCGCACGTCCGATGCCGGTGGCCTCGGCGGCGATCAGGATGCGCTCGGGGTTGAGCCCGTGCAGGATGCATTTGAACCCGTCGCCCTCGGCGCCGATGCGATCGTCCTGCGGCACCTCCATGCCATCGAAGAAAATCATATTGGAATCGACGGCGTGGCGGCCCATCTTGTCGATGGCACGGATCTCGGCGCGGTTGCGGTCGAGATCGGTGTAGAAGAGCGTCAGCCCTTCGGTTTTCTTCTTGATTTGATCAAGGGGCGTCGTGCGCGCGAGGATCAGCGCCTTGTGCGCGACCTGCGCCGTCGAGATCCAGATCTTGGTGCCCGACAGCACATATTTGTCGCCGTGCCGCTCCGCCCGCGTCTTGATCTCCGTGGTGTTGAGCCCGGCATCGGGCTCCGTCACCGCGAAGCACGCCTTATGCTCGCCCTTGATCAGCGGCGGCAGCATGCGGGCCTGCTGCGCCTTGCTGCCGAACACCACGACCGGATGCAGCCCGAAGATGTTCATGTGCACGGAAGAAGCGCCGCTCATCGCCGCGCCCGATTTCGCGATCGCCTGCATCATGATCGCGGCCTCGGTGATGCCGAGACCCGAACCGCCGAACTCCTCCGGCATGGCGATGCCGAGCCAGCCGCTATCGGCCACCGCGCGATGGAACGCCTCAGGGAATAGCCCGTCGCGGTCGCGCGCCAGCCAATAAGCATCGTCGAAATCCGCGCACAGCTTCAAGATGGCGTCGCGGATCTGCTGCTGTTCCGCCGTGAACGAGAAATCCATCAGGCGACGCGCGCCTGCGGCCGGCGCGCATTGATATCGGCCAGCGTGCGCGCGAGGCTATCGCCCTCGGGATCGGCGAGGGCCGCCACTCTTGCACTGGCCACCGCATCGGCGGCGAAGGCCACGGGGATCTGGCCTTGCAGCGCCGGGTCGACCAGCTCCGCCATGATCGTCGCGTGGTTGGCGCTGCCGCGCCGGTGTGTGTCGCCATAGCCCTTCACCAGGCGGGCACACTCGACGATCTCGCGGGCGAGCCGCGGCGACACGCGTGTCGCGGCGACGATGCGCTCCAGCCACGCCTCGATGGCACTCTGCTCCTCGATGAAGCGGTAGCTCTTCTTGCGCCACCGCTTCAGCCCGGCCAGCAACCGCAGCCGCGCATAGCCCCACACGCCGGTCGAGCGCACTTCCATGCCGAGATAGCCGCGCTCCATCCAGCCGCGCCGGCGCGCCAGGCTGAGAATGCGCCGCGCGAGTGCCGGCGGCAGGATCGAGCACAGCTCCTCGAAGCCTGGCTTGAAATAGTCCACGACGATCACCGGCTGCTGTGCTGCACCGACCTCGGCTTCGATGCGCTTGAAGCGCGCCGGATCGGATTTGAGCTGAGCCACGCGGATCACGTCCTCGTAGGACATGCGCACCGCCAATTGGCGCGCCGTATCGCGCACGATCTCGCCGCTGCCGCCCAGCGAGCGCTCGACCGCGTTCACGCGCGTCAGCCGGTCGAGATAGAGTTTCGCATAGTCCCGGTCCTGGTAGCGCGCCAGGCGCCGCACGCCTTCGCTGGCCAGCGTAAGAGCAAGCTCCGGCAATTCGACGCGCGCGCGTTGCAGCAGCGCCTCGGCATCGGCCACGGCCGGTTGCGGGCGTTTGCCATCCGGGGCGCGGGCACCGGCCTTCTCGCCACGCACATGCGCGAGGCCGGCGCGAAAGCCGCGCAGATTGCTGTCGACCGCCTTGCCTTCGTTGCGGATTGCGGCCTCGAAGCGCTCGACCGCGATCGGCAGGGCGCCGGTACCCGCCAGTGCGCCCAGCATGACCGCGTTGAGTGCGCTCTTGGCCTCGCGCGCGCACGCCTCCATGTCGAACAGGAACGCCTGGCGCGTGCCCTGCTCGATGGCGCGGAAAATCCGTCCGCTGTCGAAGCGTCCATCCGCCATCGCGGTCTTTTCCGCCATCGCATAGACGCGGTGCAGCGACGCAACCAAAACAGTCTTGTCGCGCGCCAGCATGCCGCTGCCGATGGCCCGGCCGGCCTCCAGCATCTCGCTCGCGACCATGACATCGACATCGCCCGCCGATGGTGTGAGCGCCAGAACGGGTGCGCGCCCGCCGAGTTGCGCCACGGGCACGGGAAAGATCTCGATGTAATAGGTCGTGGCCCCGGTGCGCTGTGCCACCCCGGGGATCGACGTGCTCTGCACCGGCAGGCCTTCGTCGCCGGCCGCCGTGACGATCCAGTCGGTGAGCACGCCACCGCCTTCGCCACCCAGCGCGGCAATTAAAAGCTTGAGCGGGCGCGGGTCCGTCATGCCGCGCGACCCTGCAAGGCGCCGATCGCCCAGCGCCGCAGCTTGGCGGCCATACGATCGCTCCAGCGCGGGTTCTGGATGATTTCCGCGCGCCAGAAGGATGGGCACAGCACGGCGGCATGAGCCACCTCGCCGCATAGTCCGCAGCCCACGCAGGAATTCTGCACCGCCACCACCGGATCATCGCGCAGCGGATCGGGGTTGGGCTTGACCGTCAGCGACGGACAGCCCGACAGACGGATGCAGGAATGATCGCCGGTGCAGACTTCGTCGTCGACGCCGTAGCGCACCCGCACCACGCGCTCGCCTGCCGCCAGTTTCTTGGAGTCTTCCGCGCGCACACGGCGCTGGCGCGCCAGCTGACACTCGCCATCGGCAATGATGACCTTGAGGCCTTTCTCGACCGTCGTCATTGCCTCTTTCAGCGTCGCGACGACCGTCGAGACGTTGTACGTGCGCACGCGCTTGAGCCATTGCACGCCCAAACTGCGCAGCGTCTTCTCGATATCCATGCCCGGCGCACCGCCCTGCCGGCTGGCGAGGCTCGACGGCATGTATTGCAACCCCGTCGCCGAGGTGTAGCCGTTCTGCATGATGATCAGAACGCCGTCGCCCTGGTTGAACAGGTTGCTCGCGACACCGGTGATGGCGCCGTTGTGCCAGAACCCGCCATCGCCCATCACGCTGATCGGCCGGCGCTGCAGATTGGGCCCGACCGCGGCGGCACTGGCGAGGCTCATGCCATAGCCCAGGATCGAATTGCCCATGCTGAACGGCGCGAAGGTCGCAAACGCGTGGCAGCCGATATCGGCGCTGACATGCGTAGGCCCGACCACGCGCTGCACCAGCTTCATGGCGCTGAACACCGGCCGCTCCGGGCAGCCAGTGCAGAAGGTCGGCTGGCGCGGCGGCAGATCGGCGCCGAACACGGCGCTCGATCTTTCTTGTGCGCGGCGATTTTCAGCGCGGCTTGCGTGACCGGTTCTGCATCGAAGCCGGCGGGTTGCGTCTGACTGATGAACGCCGCGATCCCGGCAATCAGCACATCGGCGGTGTATTCGCCGGCCTCCGGCAGCATTCCTTTGCCGTGCACGCGCGTCTGCACATCAGCCTTGCGCAGCGTCACGTTGATCGCCTGCTCGATATAGTCGGGGAACCCTTCCTCGACGACCAGCACCGCGCTCTTGGCCGAGCAGAACGAGGTGAGCTCGTCGGGCACGAGCGGGTAGGTGACGTTCAGGCAGTAGATCGGAATGCGGCTGGCGCCGAACGCATCGGCCAGGCCGAGACGCTCGAGTGCGCGCATCAAGCTGTTATAAATGCCGCCCTGAACGATGAGCCCGACACTGTTGAGGTCGCCCGCGAACATCTCGTTGAGCTTGTTGTCGCGGATGAAGCGCTGCGCGGCCGGCAGGCGCTGCTGGATCTTGTCGCGCTCCTGCAGGAACGTGACCGGCGGATGCGCGAGGCGCGCGTAGTTGAAGCGCGCCGGTTCCGCGAATTTGTTGATCGTCGAATGCGTCGCGCGCTTGTTGTCGGCGGCCGCGAACTCGCCCGTGACATGGCAGGCGCGGATGCGCAGCTCCAGCATCACCGGCGCGTGGCTCGCTTCCGAGAGCTCGAAGCCTTTCTCCACCATCCGCACCATGGTCGGCAGATGCGGGCGCGGGTCGAGCAGCCAGATCGACGATTTCATGGCGTAGGCGTGGCTGCGTTCCTGGATGACGCTTGCCCCCTCGCCGTAATCCTCGCCGACGATGATCATGGCGCCGCCGATCACGCCGGGCGACGCGAGGTTCGAGAGCGCGTCGGACGCGACATTGGTGCCGACGATCGCCTTCCACGTCACCGCCCCGCGGATCGGATAGTTGATCGAGGCGCCCAGCATCGCCGCGGCGGACGCCTCGTTGGTGCACGTCTCCAGATGCACGCCGAGATCGGCCATGATCTCCTCGGCGTCCACAAGCACATCGATGAGATGCGACACCGGCGCGCCCTGATAGCCGCCGACATACGACACGCCCGATTGCAGCAGCGCCTTGGTGATCGCGAGGATGCCTTCGCCGCGGAAGGTATCGCCGGCACCCAGCTTCAGCGCCTCGACTTCCTTCTTGAACGACCTCTCGGCCATGCGGTCTCTCCCATGGGCCTGCTCATTCGGTGCCGAGCGACGTGGCGATCCGTTGCAGGGTTTTCATGAATTCATCGCGCTGCGCGGCCCCGACGATGCGATCGAGCGTGGCGTTGTGAATCCGCGCCTGCTGGTTCATCGCCGCGAGCGCCGTTTCGCCCGAAGCGGTCAAGTAGAGCGCGTAGCTGCGCCGGTCGGTCGCCACGCGCTCGCGCCGGATCAGCTGGCGCGTCTCGAGATCGTCGAGGGCCGGCGTCAGGCTCGATTTGTCGCGCCCGCTCGCCTGGCTCAGCACCGTCTGGCTGATGCCCGGGTTCTTGCCGATCAGCGTCAGGATCGCATAGCGCCCCGGCCTGAGATCGGTCTGCCCGACCCGGCGCGCAAACGCGTTGAACGAGGCTTCCTGGGCCAGGCGCAAATGGAAGGCGAGCGAATCGCCCAACTCGCCATAGCTCAGCGGGGTTGCCTCGTCATCCAGCCTGGCCGCCAGGGCCTCTGCGCGTTTCGCCACCCTTTGCGCTCCGTTGTTTTGGTTCGGGGCTCCGCCACAGTTCCGTGTGGCGTGCCGCCATTGACCAGAGTGTGCGCGCGCCGGTCGTTGGTGTCAATATAGTTGGAAATCAAACTAATTTTAGACGCATTTCAGGCCATCAGGACAACGTCGCCCCCGATTTCGGCGAAGTCGAGATTGTCGCCCGGCCCGACCCGCTCGATCACCACGAAATCGTCCCCGGCGCGTAACGCCAGCAGAGGGTGGTGCCAGGTGCCGGGACGCAGATTGATGCCTTGCGTCCCGCCGGCCATGAACGCACGCAAATCCTCCGCTGCCGGTGCAATACCGGGCGGCGCCACCACGATCAGATAAGTTGCCCCGCCGATCGGGATGAAGGCCTGGCTGCCGTTGGGGTGGCGCTCCATCTGCCGCAGGCGGAACGGCAGAATGGTCGGCTGGCGCGCGCGGAAAATGCTCATCCCCGGCCGGCCGCCGGAGCGGGCGAGGTCGAGGGCGGCGATGTTGGCATAGCGCTCGGCCGTGCCGCCATTGGCATCCATCGCCGCGCCCGCGGCGGCCTCGATAACGTCGCCGAACGGTGCGAACGCGGCCGCCGTTAAGGCCTGTGCGGTGATCACCAGCGGAGCAGGGGCCATGACGCGCGTCAATCCTTGGGCGATTTCCGGCGAGAGTGGCGCGGAACGCGTACGCTGTCCACTTGCCATGCCCTTATGCCGTCCGAAATAAGTGCGTGCGGGTAGGGAAGGCCGGGGCTATAACCGCCGCACCTTGATGGCGGAGATTGGGCCGCGATTCCGTGTTCGGCTTTCTAGCAAGATTGGCCCTGTCGGTCGTTTTCATGATCGTTGCGCTGCGGGCGGTCGATTTCGCCGCGTTGGCGGCGAGCCTCTTGCGTCTCGATCTGGCCTGGCTGTTGGCGGCGTTCGTGGCTTTCGCCTGCCAGATCCCGTTCGCCGCCTGGCGCTGGCGCCAGATCGCCGTGGCGAGCGCGCCAGCCCCGGATTACCGCACAATGCTGCGCTGGTGCGCGATGGCGCAGTTCTTCAATCAGACCCTGCCGACCACCATCGGCGGCGATGCCGTGCGCACCTGGCTGATGGTCCGCGCCGGCGGCCGCAAGCTGGGCGAGGCGATTTCGGTCATCGTGACCGATCGGATCGCTGGCGTGAGCGCCGTGCTGCTCATCGTCGCGGCGGCGATCCCCTTTCAGGCGGATGCCATCGCCGATCCGCTGGCGCGCTCGGCCTTGAATGCCGCGACCCTGGGCGGGCTTGTCGCACTCGTTGTCGCGATGACCCTGGTCCGGCTGCGCTGGACCATGTTCGATCGCATCGCTCTGCTGCGCCCGTTGCAGCAGCTCATCGCGCCCGTGGCGGCCCTCATGACGCGGCCCGCGGTGGCGTTGCGCGTGCTGTTGGCCTCGCTGGTTATCCACGCGCTGACCATCACCGCCATCTCGGCGCTGGCGCGCGGTTTTCAATTGCCGGTCGCGCCCTGGCTCCTCGCCATTCTGGTACCACCCGTGCTGCTGGTTTCGATGGCGCCGCTGTCGATCGCGGGCTGGGGCCTGCGTGAGATGGCGATGGTGACCGCGCTGGGCTTCGTCGGTGTGGCACCGGACGCGGCCGTTTCCGTCTCACTGATGATGGGCATCGTCCTGCTGGTCGTCGGCGTGCCGGGCGGCATTCTCTGGGTGCTGGAGCGCCCGTCGCGCAAGGCAGCGGACTCCGCGGCCCTCGGGCTCGGCCGTTGATCCCGATTCCACCAACCCCGAGGCCGGGACGCTGACGCCGCGCAAGCAGGCGATCCGTGCGCTGGCCGACAAGCTGGCGCCGGAGCGCACGCGCTGGATCGCCCGCAATTCGTATTTCTACGAGCAGGACCGCCGCTACATGCGATTCCTGGTGCCGGCGGGTGCCCGCGTCCTCGATCTTGGCTGCGGCACCGGCGACCTGCTGGCGTCGCTCGAGCCGTCCGTAGGCGTCGGCGTCGATTTCAGCCCGGCGATGATCGCGCAGGCGCGCGCAGCTTCATCCGCGTCTCGATTTTCGCGTCGGCGACATCGAGGACCCGGCGTTTCTGGAAACCCTCGGCGGACCGTTCGACTACATCATCCTGTCCGACACGATCGGCGCCTTGGAGGATTGCGAAGCCACGCTCGCGTCCTTGCACGCGCTGTGCAATCGCGACACGCGTCTGATCGTCGCCTACTACGCGCATGTGTGGGAACCGGCCTTGCGCGTCGGCGAGCTGCTCGGGCTCAAGATGCCGCAAGTCGCGCAGAACTTCCTGTCGACCGACGACATCGCCGGCCTGATGCACCTGACAGATTTCGAGACCGTGAAGCGCGACTGGCGCCAGCTCGTGCCGGCCGGGCTGTTCGGCCTCGGCACGTTGATCAACAACACGCTCGGCAGCCTGCCGCTGATCCGCCGCGCCTGCCTGCGCAACTACCTGGTCGGCCGCTCGCTGCGCCATGCCGAAGAACCGCTGCGCTCCGCCACCGTGGTCGTGCCCGTGCGCAACGAGCGCGGCAATGTCGAACCGGCCGTGCAGCGTATCCCGCGCTTCTGCGACGATATCGAGATCCTGTTCGTCGAGGGCCACAGCCGTGATGATACGTATGCGGAGGTGGAGCGCGTGATCGCCGCCTATCCGCATCTCGATATCAAGCTGACGCGTCAGGATGGCGTCGGCAAGGCCGACGCCGTGTTCAAGGCCTTCGACCAGGCGCGCGGCGATGTGCTGATGATCCTCGACGGCGATCTCACCATGCCGCCCGAGCAATTGCCGAAATTCTGGCAGGCGCTGGCGGCGGGCAAGGGCGAGTTCATCAACGGTTCGCGCCTGGTCTATCCGATGGAGGATCAGGCGATGCGCCTCCTCAACCTGGTCGCCAACCACATCTTCTCGATGTTGTTCACCTGGCTCCTGAACCAGCGCTACACCGACACGCTGTGCGGCACCAAGGTGCTGCGGCGCGGCGACTACGCGCGCATCAAGGCCGGCCGTGCCTATTTCGGCGATTTCGATCCGTTCGGCGATTTCGCGCTGATCTTCGGCGCCGCCAAGCTCAATCTCAAGACGGTCGAGGTGCCGATCCGCTACGCCAGCCGGCGCTATGGCGAAACGCAGATCTCGCGCTTCCGCCACGGTTGGCTGCTGCTGCGCATGGTCGTCTTTGCTTTCTTCAAGCTGAAAGCGATATGAGCGAAGCGACGCCGGAATCCTCCATGCTGGCGGAGCATCGCGCCGTCTGGCAGGGCAAGCCGGTCTTGCGCGCGGTCTATCAGGATTGCTACGTGCGCATCCTCGCCGCGTGCGTCGATGGGCGCACGCTGGAGATCGGCGGCGGTACGGGCAATCTCAAATCCTTCCGCCCAGACATCGTCTCGACCGAGATCCAACTCGCGCCCTGGCTCGACGCCGTGGCCGACGCGCATGATCTGCCGTTTGCGAACGGTTCGTTCCGCAACGTCGTGATGTTCGACGTGCTGCACCATCTCGAACGTCCGCTGCGTTTCCTCAACGAGGCCGCGCGCGTGCTGAGCCCAGGCGGGCGCGTGGTGATGGTGGAGCCGGCCGTCACGCTCGGCTCCTGGCCGTTCTACAAATTCCTGCATCCCGAGCCGCTGCGCATGGGCGACGACGCGTTCGCCGACGGCCCGCGCGATCCCGCCCGCGATCCCTACGATGCCAATCAGGCAATTCCGACACTGCTGTTCTTGCGCGGGCAGCAGCGGCTGACGCAAGCGTGCCCGACCCTGCGGCTGATCGACGTGCATCGCTTCGCCTGGCTGGTCTATCCGCTGTCCGGCGGCTTCCGGCGCTGGAGCCTGGTGCCGCGCGCGGCGTTGAGCGCGATGCTGAGCGTCGATCGCGCGCTCGAGGGGCCGCTCGGCGCACTGGCCGGCTTTCGTATGATCGCGGTGATGGAGCGCGCATGAGCGTTGCCGTGCGCGCGGCGCTTGTGACCGCGGTCATGATCGCGCTGTGGGCTGCATGGCTGCTGTTGATTGGTGCGCCACCTATCGGCCCGGCGCGCCCCTATCCGACCATCGTGGCCAGCCTCACCTTCATCGCGGCGGCATTCGCCTTCTGGCGCGCCGACCGCCCCATCGCACCATCATGGACCGCGCAATTGCTGCTGCTTGCCACGGCGCTGATCGCGCTCGGCCTAGCGTTGGCGGGATTGTGGGCCGGCGGGCGCGGCGGCGAGAATGTCGTGTTCGGAATCTGGCAAGCATCCGACGCGTCCAACTATGAGGCCGGCGCCCTCAATCTGCTGTGGCACGGCCAGCTCGATTCCTGGAACACGCGCCGGCCGCTGATGGCCGTTTCCCTCACAACAATCTTCGCGTTAAGCGGGGCCAGTCTGATGGTGGCCCAGATGGCGTTCATTGCGCTGGCCGCGATGGCGTCGTTCATCGCCGCGCGCGCCGTCTGGCGCACGCATGGGCTGGGCGCGGCGATCTTGGTCCTGGGAACGTTGGTGGTGTTTCAGTCGCTCCATATCGGATCCTTCCTCAGCGAGATGCTGGGGCTGCCATTGGGCTGTCTCGCCTTCGCCTTGCTGTGGACCGGCCTGCACGAGGGGCGGCGCTGGCCCATCGCGGCGGGGCTGGCCCTGCTGTCGCTCGGCCTCAACGCGCGTGCGGGCGCCTTTTTCGTGCTGCCGGTTCTGGTCGTCTGGCTGGCCTGGCGCGAGCGCCCGCACGGCGCGCGCGCCGTGACCACGAGCGCCGGCTGGAGCGTGGCCGCTGTCGCGGCGGGCTTCGTGCCGGCACGAATTCTGACGGCGCTCTACGGTGCGCCCGAAGGTGTTGCGTTCGGCAATCTCGCGCCGACGCTGTACGGCCTCGCGGTCGGCGGCAAAGGCTGGCTGCAGGTCTACGCCGACCATCCCGCGATCAGGTCGCTGCCCGGCGAGGCTGCGCAATTCGCGGAGATCTATCGTCTGGCGCTGGCCGCGTTCCTGGCGGAGCCGTGGAGGCTGCCGCTGGGCCTGCTGCGCGCTTACAACGACTATATTTTCAACACCGGCTGGGTGAATTTTTTCCGCAATCGCGCTGGTGCGCGCGGTGGCGATCGCGTTGCTCTTGGCCGGCCTTGTTGACGCCATCCGCCGCCGCCGCGAGATCGGCCCGTCCTTTCTGCTCGCTGTCACTGTCGGCGTGCTGCTATCCGTGCCGATCCTCGCCGATGGCGGCGCGCGCGTTTACGCGGCCACCATCGCAACCACGGCGGCGCTGATCGCGCTGGGCGGTTGCGCCATTGCCCGTTGGCTGCGCCGCGGCCAATTCCAGTCAGCCTCGCGACCGATGAGCCTGCTGCCGGAGGCAGCGCTCGCCATCGTGCTGCTGGCGCTCTGCGGCCCTCTGCTGATGCTCACCCTGCGCACGCCCACGCTGATCTCGCACGGGCATGACTGCCTCGCAGGGCAGACGGCGGCGTCGTTTCTGGACCGTTCCGGCAGCGGATTGGTGCTGGTCGGCGACGATGATCCGCTCGCGGGGCGCTCCCGGTTTGTCACGGGAACGGCGTTCAGGACGCAGGTGAACTGGATCGCGCCGCCGGGCTTCGACGCGTTGCCGCGCCCGCTTCTCGTCTTCGACAGTTTCGACCGGCTGAGCGGTCGCACCGCGCGCGTGATCCGGCCCGACACCATCCTGAGCATTCCTGGCAGCCTCCAGCACCTATGCGGCACGTGGCACGGCGGGGCGTTTATCGCGACGCGCTGAGGGTCAACCCGCGCACTCCACGACGACCGTGTAGCCGGCGGGATCGGCCGTGGTCGGTTGCGCCGGCGGGATGACACCGTTGCGGCGAAGGAAATCCAGACACGTCCGCGCATCCGTGGCGAAATTGTCGCGGCGGGTCAGCTTGCCCTCGCTGTCGAAATAATCCTGCGGCGGGTTGGCCGCGGAAATCACACCGACCACGCCGCCGCTTGCATCGGCGACCGGGCTGCCGCGCATCAGGAAGCCGATCGGCCCGAAACTATTGGCCTGCTGTGCCGCCGCCGAAAGCCGCAGGATGCTGCGCGTGTTGGTATCCTCGCGGCCCGCGAGCGTCGCGGCGACGCTGAGCGGTGTTCGCGCTCCGCCCAAAAGCGGATAGCCGATCAACTTCACGGAAATGTTAAGGGCGGACGGGTTGTCGCGCAGCGCTGCGACGGTCGATTGCGGCGTCTGTACGCGCGCGAGGCCGAGATCGCGCTCCGATTCCCGCGCGATGAATTGTGCGTCCTGTGTCGTGCCGGACGGACCCGTCACGCGCAGCCGCGCACAGTTATCCACAACGTAAGCCGTTGTTAGAACATGGCCTGTGGCGCTGACGACGATGCCGGCACTGCGTCGCCCAACCGCCGAAGTGGCTGCCGGCAGCGGCGGGCGGGGGGCTGCGGCAGCCGGCGAGGCCGGCACGACGGGCGCGGATTGCGGTGGCGCAACCGTGCTATCGGGCGCAACCGCCGGTGGTTCCGTCGGAACGATGCGCCCGTCCGGCAAGCGGCGCAACGGACCGATCGGCGGCGACGGGGGCGGCAATCCGACGCCGCCGGTACGCGGAGAATTGGGCGCTTGCGCATTTGCCGACGGCACGAGGGCGATCATCGTGCATGCAAGTAATATCGATTTCATCGATATTTTCAGCACCTGCGAATTTTTTCGTATTGCCGTCATATTCTCGCCTTATTCTGATGAAAATACGGGCATTGCGGTGGAACAAAGTCGAGCGGTCATCGTTCGATCAGCGCAAGTTGCAAGTTCAGAGTCAAGACGCACCCACCGTACAAGCAGATAAATGGCGCGAACTTTGCTGTTCAAACGCAAAGGATTTGTGGCGTTGTTGGGGAGGATTCGCAATCGCGACGCGATCACGGTACAAGGCTCTAGAGCGGGGGAATGATGGATCGATACATCAACAATCAGATCGAAGTTTTTGACCCTGGATATTTGCCGCAGAGATCTTGGTCCGGACGCAACCGCGCCCGTTGCTGCCCGACCTGCGGCCGCGCCGTACCGACCGTCGCCAACAAGCGCGAGCAGGTCAAACTGGCCCGTCTCTTGAACCGTCTGCGCGCTGCCGAAGGCGGCCTCGTGAGCCACGAGGAGCTGACTGAAGCAGTGTGGGGAGACGAGTCCAGTGGCGGGCCGGATGGAACGGCGGCGGCGTTGCGCGTGATGGTGCACAAACTGCGGCGCCTCGGATATCCGATCCGCAATGAGATCGGCCGCGGCTATCGCTTCGTGCCCTCGGCCTGGGAAATGCCCGACCTCTATCGCGTGGTGGCCTAGCCCACCACGCGCCCGCTGCAGGCGCCCGGTACTGCGCGCCGTCAGACTTTGGCGGCGTTGCAGAAGCGCCATTCCTTGCCCTGTAAGCCGAACAGCATCAGGTTCTTGTCGCCGCTGGCGCTGTCGATCACGACGCGGAAGCGGCTGCCGATGCAAGTCGGCCCGCTCGATTTCGCAGGGACCGCGACGTTCTTGGATTTCAGGCACTCTTCGGCATTTTTCGGAATGCCGCCCGCAAGCGGCTGCGGCTTCTTGCCGTTGACCACCATGAAATAATCCTGGCCCTCGCCATTCTTGACGATGGCCTTGAGCTCCAGCCGTCCGAATCGGGATTTGTACAGCCCGGCATCCTGTTCGCCATCGGTCATGCCCGAGGCGACGGGGCGGAAGGAGATGGCGGCGCAGGACGGCGGCTCTTTGGCCGGGGCGGCTTCGCTGGGAGCGGCGCCGGCGGCGAGCAACGCAGCCGCGCCAAAAAAAGCGGCAAGACGGGGGGACATGGCTCAATCTCCTGATCTGACATACGGATTCGCAACGGCCACTCTAGCACAACCGCGAAGCTGGCTCAGATCAGCTTGCGCGCGCTGAGATTGGTCATCAGCGCCTGCGCGCCGAACGTCCAGGGCGCGATCTTGTCGCTGGTGTTGACGCGGTTGATCAGCGCGCCAAGTTTTTCCGAGCGGATCGTCACGACGTCGCCGATCTTGTGGGTGAAGCCGCCGCCCTTGGTGTCGCGATCCTCGGTCGGCGCGAACATCGTCCCCATGAACAGGCCGAACCCGTCGGGATATTGATGGCAGGCGTTGATGGCCTGGCCGACCAGGTCGGTCGGATCGCGGCTGATCTGGCTCATCGAGGAGCGGCCGTTGAGCCGGAACTGGTCCGTGCCCGTCACCGTCAGCTCGATTTCGGCTTTACGCACATCGTTGATTCCAAACGTCGAATCGAACAGCCGCACGAACGGCCCGATGGCGCAGGAGCCGTTATTGTCTTTGGCCTTGGAGAGCAACAGCGCGCTGCGCCCTTCGTAGTCGCGCAAATTCACATCGTTGCCCAGCGTCGCCCCGACGATCATGCCGCTGCCATTGGCGACGACGACGATCTCCGGCTCCGGGTTATTCCAGGTGGAGCCGGGGTTGAGGCCGATCTCGGCGCCCAGCCCGACCGAGGCCAGCGGCTGGCACTTGGTGAAGATCTCGGCATCCGGACCGATGCCGACCTCGAGATACTGCGACCACATCCCGCGCTTGATCAGCGATTCCTTGAGCTTCATCGCCTGCGCCGAGCCGGGTTTGATCGAGCCGAGATCGCTGCCGATTTCCTGCGTCAGCGCCGCGCGGATCCCCGCCGCGCGCGACGGGTCGCCCTTGGCCTGCTCCTCCACCACGCGCTCCAGCATGCTGCGCGCGAACGTGACGCCGGCGGCCTTGACCGCCTGGAGGTCGAGTGGGGCGAGCAGATATGGCTTGCTGGAATCGCGCGCATCGTAAGCGCTGTTCTTGATCAGCTCTTCGACACTGCCCAAGCGGTGGTCACGCGAGGCCTTGCGCACGATACCGACCGGATCGGCACCGCCGAACAGAGCTGTCGTCGTGGCGGCGGTGCGGCTGATATCGAACACCCCGTCGCTCGTGGCGACGACGACGGCGGGGCCGGCCGGATTGCCGGGCACCCAGGCGCGGCCGACCAGCGTGCCGGCAAGTCCGTCGATGGGCAGGCATTCGGAAGCATCAAGACGCAAGGCCATGGCGGGGCGCTTCTCCTTGGCATGAACGGCCGGTTCGGCTGCCGGCTCTGATGAAAGCGGCCGCTAAGCTACAAGCCCGCGCCATCCCGGTCGAGCCGGCTGAATGAAATAAACGAAACCATTCTTTGATGGCGGCCGGGCTGGATGAAATAAGCGAAACCGTCCGCCGATTGCGGGCATGAGCGCCCCGCGATACCAAGACGCGATGTTGAAGACGCTCAGCCTGTTGTTCGCGATGCTCGCCGGCCTGCTGCTCGTGGTGGGCGCGGGGTTTGCCGTCTGGACCCTCGTCTTCCTCAATCGCAGCGAGGTTGCGGCCGGGACCGTCCTCCGTCTCGATGACGAGGGGCTGGCCGACCGGCGCAGCGGTGCGCGCATGACCCGCCCCATCATCCGCTTCACGACCGCTGCGGGTGCCAGGATCGAATTCGCCCATCGCTTCGCCAGCACGCCGCCCGCCTATACGGTGGGGGAGAGCGTGATGGTGCGCTACGACCCGGCGGCTCCCGCCTCGGCGCGGATCGATTCGCCGGTCAGCCTGTGGCTGCTTCCGGGCCTGTTCGGCGGCCTCGGCGCGATTTTCGGTGCCGTCGCGCTCGTGTTGATCGTGCTCTACACCGGCCATGTCCGCGCCCGCGCCGATCTCGTCGCCCATGGCGTGCGCCATCAGGGCCGGATTGTCAGCGTCGAGCGCCAATATTTCACCAAGGGCGGCGACAAGCGGATGTTGCACAGTGTCACTGTCGATGCCGTCGATCCCGCCACCGGTGGCACGCGGCGCTTTGAGAAGCGGGGCTTCCGCGCCAGCGATGTCGACCACCTGAAGCCGGGCGACCCGATGACCGTGATCGTCGACACCCGCGAGCCCGGGAACTTCGCCCTCGATCTGCCGGAGACGGCAACACGATGATGGCCGCCGTCAAATTCGTATTCGGGTCCGGCTGGTGGATCGCTTGGCACGCCGTCCTTCTCGTGTCGCTCATCCCGCTCTGGTTCATCATGGACTGGATGCGCACCATGCAGCCCGGCAAGGGGCCGCAGGGTGGGGAGGCCATTTTTATCTTCCTGCTGCTCGTCCTGATGATCCTGATCGGCGTGTCGCTCGTGAACGGGTTGATGTGGGCCGGCCTGCAGCCCTGGTCCTGGGCCAAGCGTTACCTGCTGTTTCCGCTCGGTCTGATCGTGGCCTGGGTTCTCGCCGGTTGGTTGATCTTCGCACTCACCGACACCACGACCGGCGTGGACGCGACGGCGCAGACACGCAATTTCACCTGGTGGGGATTGGTCGCAACCTTCGCCGTACTATACTTCGCCAATCTTGGCGCGATGACGGCGGTGCGCGAGGGCGGATGATGGCGGCGGTGAAGTTCGTCTTCGGGACGGGCTGGTGGATTCCCTGGCACGTGGTGCTGCTGGTGACGCTCCTGCCACTCGCGGGCGTTCTCTATTGGACAAGGATCATCAAGCTCGGCACCGGTCCCAATGGCGGCGACATGCTGGCGATGTTGGAACTGATGATCGTGGTCGCGCTCATCGTCATCTCGTTGGTGAATGCCGTGATCTGGGCGGCCTTTCAGCCCTGGTCGTGGTCCATGCGATTCCTGCTCGTGCCGTTTCTGGTCGTCGTGGCCTGGGGTGCCGCGATGGCGGTGATCACCATGCTGAGCGACGTGGTCATCAAAGCCAATGCGACGGGATGGGGGCGTGAAGCTGCGTGGTGGGGCCTTGTCGCCATCTACGGCGCAGCCTACGCCCTGAATCTGATGGCCTTGGCGGCCGCGCGGGACGATACCTAAGAAGCAGCGCCAACTTTCGGCGAAAACCGCGATTTATTTACAAGTATTTGAAATAACTAAGAATATTTGACTTAAGCAGGGGCGGGCGCATCATAGGCTTACTGCCCAAAAGGGGCAGGTGAATAGCAAGGATTGCAGAAGGCAATGCGTTCGCTCATCTATTCCGCCGTCTTCCTGGCGGGGTGGTTTTTCAATTACGCATTTCAGGTTGACGTGACCATGCGCAAGACCACGACGTATCTGGCCCAAGGCTGGGCCGATTCTTACTACGCCGTGGCGTCACGCCTGACGCGCTGATTGGATCGCGCCCCACGCACGGGAACGCCACTCGGGCCCGGTCAAACCGGGATCGCCCGCGGGGGCGAACTTGCGTCTATCGCGTCTGGTAGAGCGGCTGGCCCTGAGGATTGGCCTGCATCACGCCGGTCGGATTGCCGCGCATATCGCGCACGGTGAAGCCGCGCCCCGAATCGTAGCGATCGACCGTTCCGATCTGCCGGCCGCGCTCGTCGCGCAGGATGTAATAGCTGCCGCCGACGCTGCGATCGATGCGCCCGACCATCTGGCCGTTATTGTCGCGCACGTCATTTTGCCCGCGCCACGTCTCAGGCGATTGCGCGGCTGCGACGCCCATTCCGGCGCCAAGACACAGGACCGCCAGAGCAATACGGATCGTCGCCATCGGGCGTCTCCTTAACGCTTAGAACAATTAGGGAAGTTTACCCTGTCCCGCGGCCGGCGGGAAGCGCCTAGCGGGCCAGGACCCGACAGTAAAAACCGCGCTCCTGGATTGCCTGGCAGGTCTTGTCGGCGCTGCGATTCGGCGGCAGCGCCGCCATCAGGCGTACATAGCGGCCTGAATCCGTGTCGATTTCCGTGAATTGCGGGTCGGCGACCGCCAACGCGTCGCCGTAAGTGGTTGCCAGCCGCCGCCAGCCGCTATCGGCGTCCTCGTAATTGCGATAGGAGGCGAGGTGCACCAGCGGCCGCCGGTCCGCCGCTGGCGGCGGTGGAGGCTCGAGGATATCGCTCGCAACCTTGCCGTCGACGAAGCGCCCGCCGCGTTCGGGATCGCTGCGCGCCTGCAGTTCCGCAACCACGATCAGATAGTCCTTGAGGCTGGCGATCGTCGTTTCCAGCGCCTCGATGCGCGCGGCCATGCCGGAGGTTTCCAGCCCGGTGTTGGTGCGCCATTCGGCGCTGTCGATCATCTCGCGCGTCAGCATCGTCGCCTGGGCGCGGCCCTGCGCCATCTGCTCCGGCAGTGCGGGGTTGAGGATCAGCGCCGGCATCCCGGCCAGCGGCAGTTCCGTGATCAACCCCGCTGGCTGCACCGGCCGGCGTAGCCCCAGGCGCTCACCGCTCGGCCCGCTGAGATCGGGGGTATAGGCTGCCCGCACGAAGGACGGATCGAGCGACGGCGCGTCCGAAAGGCGCGGCATCAGCAACGCGGTCGCCAGCAAGCCAGCCGCGACCCAGGAGGTCGCGAATCGGGCCGAGGCAACATTCGGGCGAGGCGTCGCGGTGCGCGGGCGCATGACTCCGGGGTCGGTGGCCGACAGGAGATTCGTCGATACCGCGATTTTGGGGATAACGCCACAAAATATAGGGGCTGTGGATATTTATGCGCCCCAAGCCCTGCGATTTAGGGGGAGGGACGGCGCAGCACCATCATGTCGTTCTCGCCCTGCTGAACGAGGCTGCCGTCCTGCTTCGTCACGCGGAAGCCGAGTGTGACGATGCCGCGGTCTGGGCGCTTCGTTTCGCGCTTGGAGATTACGGTGATCTCCCCCTGGATGCGGTCGCCGATCAGGATCGGGCCGCTGAAGGTCCAGCGCCAGTTGAGCGACGCCACGGCGCGGAAGCGATAGGGTGCGCGATTCTTGAGCCCGTCGACCATGGCGAGGCCCAAGAGCCCGTGCGCCACGCGGCCGGGGAATCCCAATTCACGCGCGAACTGGTCGTCCATGTGCAGGTCGAAGAAATCGCCGCTCAGGCCGGCGAAGGCCACGATGTGCGATTCGGTAATGGTGATGGCGCCGGTCGTGTAGCGGTCGCCGACCGTTGCATCCTCGTACCAGTTCTCGCCGCGGATCAGCATGGGCCCTCAGAGCCGCAGGATGTGCAGCCCGCCATCGATATGGAAGGCATCGCCGGTGGTGAAGGCGAAGGCGCCGGTGGCGATAGCGGCCGCCGCCTTGCCGATATCTGCAGGCTCACCCCAGCGCGGAATCGGCACGCCGCCGCTCTCGATCAAGCGGTCGTATTTTTCCTGCGCCACCGCCGTCATGTCGGTGCGGATGATGCCGGGGCGGATCTCGTTGACCGTGATGTTGTGCGGGGCCAGCCGCGCCGCGAACAGCCGCGTCATCATCGAAACCCCGGTCTTCGCCAGGCAGTATTCGCTGCGGTCGATCGCCACGGCGAGCGCGTTGAACGACGAGATGTTGATGATGGTGCGCGCCCCCCGCGGCGCCGTGACCGCCAGCATGCGCTTCGCCACCGCCTGGGTCAGGAAGAATGGCCCGCGCAAATTGATGCCCATGACATGGTCGAAATCCTCGGACGCCCACCTCCAGCATGTCGCCGCGCTTGCGCACGGAGATGCCGGCGTTGTTGGCAAGACATTCGATCCCGCCCAGCGCCGACCAGGCGGTCTCGATGGCGGCCTCATGGCCGGCAAGCGCGCCGATATCGGCGCGCACGAACACGCCGTGGCCGCCGCGCTGCGCGATTCCGTCCAGCGTCTCGCTCGCGGCATCATCCTCGTCCAGGTCGAGGATTGCGACATTGAAACCGGAAGAAGCCAGCGCCCAGGCGATGCCGCGGCCGATGCCGCGCCGCCCGCCGGTAACCAGCGCTCCCGGCCGTGCCGATTGTTGCGACATGCTGCGCACCCGCCTTACGGCATCAACTGCCCGCCATTGACCTCGATCACCTGGCCGGTGACATAGCCGCTGAGCGCGTCGGAGGCGAGGTAGAGATAGGCGCCCACGCAATCTTCCGGCGTGCCCAGCCGCAACATTGGGATCGTCTTGCGCATGGTCTCGAGGATTTCGGGCTTGGAATGGCGCTCGTGGAAGGGCGTCATGATCACGCCCGGCGCCACCGCGTTCACGCGGATCTTGTCGCCGGCAAATTCCTTGGCGAGGCCGCGCGTCAAATTCTGCACGAAGGATTTGGCGCTGGCATAGAGCTGGCTGCCCGGCCCGCCGCCGTTGCGCGCGGCGATCGAGCCGGTGTTGATGATATTGCCGCCCGTGCCCTGCTTGCGCATCAGCGCCGCCGCCACGCGGCAGCCGGTCACCACAGCGCGCACGTTCAGATCCATGATCGCATCGTAGAACGCGTCGTCGGTCTCGGCATAGGGCGTGCGCTTGACCAGGCTGCCGGCATTGTTGATGACAATGTCGAGCCCGCCGAACGCGGACGCGGCGTCGTTGATCGTCTTCTCGACCGCGGCACTCTTGGTGACATCGCCGCTGAACAGCTTCGCCGGCGCGCCGATCTCCTTCGCCAACGCCTCGGCCGGCGCCTTGCTGGCGTTGTAGTGGATGCCGACACGCGCCCCGCATTGCGCAAAGCCGCGCGCGACCGCCGCGCCGATGCCGGTGCTGGCCCCGATGATGAGAACGCGTTTGCCCTTGAGATCGGCGAAGGAAGTCATGGTGTGTTGTCCCAATATTGCTCAGAGTTTCATTTCCATCGGCGTCAGCCAGCGCGGCAGGGCCAGAAACAGTTCCGGGAAGACGATGATCGCAGCCAGGACGAGCAGCATAGGGATGAGCATAATGGCAACATCCTTCAGCACCTTGGTCATGCGGACATTGGCGATCGCGCACGAGATCATCAGGCACAATCCATACGGCGGCGTGATCAGTCCGAACGCCAGCGACACGATGCCGATCAGCGCGAAATGCACGGGGTGCATCGCGACCGACTTCGCCAGCGGCTCCAGGATCGTGCCGACGATGATGATCGCCGGGATGGCGTCAAGGAAGCAACCGACCACAAGAAACACGCCGGCGATGAAGAAGCCGACCCCGATTTGCCCCATCTCCCACGTCACGGCCTCCGAGAGGAGCGCCTTCGGAATCTGATAGAACGCCAGCAGCCAGCCGAACGCCGACGCCGTGCCGACGCAGAACAATGCCACACCGGCAAGCCGGCCGGTGTCGAGGAAGGCGAGGTACATGTCTTTGGCCCCCATCTCGCGGAAGACCAGAAGCGACAGTACCAGCGAATACAGAACGGCGATGCAGGCGGATTCGGTGGCAGTGAACCAGCCGAATACCTTGCCGCCGATGATGATCACGGGAGTCATCAGCGCGGGAATCGAAATGAGCGATGCCTTGCCCAGTTCGGGCCAGGAGGCGCGCGGATATTTTGGGTATTTGCGGATCGTTGCATAGGCGTGGACCGTCGCCATCTGCACCAGGCACAGCAGCACGCCGGGCAGGATGCCGGCGATGAATAGCGCGCCGATGGAGGTCGAGATGATGCCGCCCCACACGATCATCAGGATGCTCGGCGGCACGATCACCGCCATCACGGCCGAGACGGCGGTGACCGCGACGGAGAAGCTGAGGTCGTAACCCTCCTTCACCTGCTGCGGGATAAACAGCTTGCCCTGGCTGGCGGCATCGGCCGTCGACGAGCCGGAGATGCCGGCGAAGAACAGGCTCAGCACGACATTGACCTGGGCGAGCCCACCGGGGAAGTGCCCGACCATGTCGCGCGATAGCCGCACGAGCCGGTCGGTGATGCCGCCCGAGTTCATCAGGTTGGCGGTCAGCAGGAAGAACGGCACCGCCAGCAGGATGAAGGAGTTGAAGGCGTTGAACGTCTCCTGCACCAGCGCCATCGACGACAGCCGCGGCTCGATCATCAGGATCGGCAGGCAGGCGAGGCCAAGCGCGAAGGCGATCGGCACGCGTAGCGCCATCAACGCGAAGAAGACGCCAAACAGGATAAGGGCCGCCTCGCCCTGGCTCAGAACGCTACCGGTCATGGTGTGTCGGCCCCGATCAGAACGCGCGCATTGTCGTACATCCGCTCGCCCTGGAAGATCAGCCACGTTCCCCCGGCGATCGGCCAGGCGATGTGGATCAGCCACAGCGGCAGTTCGGCGAGCTCGGAGATGCGATACCAGGCGAATTCCGTGAACTCGATTCCGGCATTCACGAACACCAAGGCCATGGCCAGAATGGCAATGCTCACGAGGACCTTGACGCCGGCCTCGGCGCGCGGGCCCAGCGGCGGAAACACGTCGACGTCGAAATGGGCGCCTTCGCGCACGCCGACCATCGCGCCGATCATGATCGTCCAGACGAACAGGAAGCGCGCCATCTCCTCCGTCCAGATGTAATGCGGAATGAAGTGCGTAAAGCGCGAGAAGATCTGCAACGTTACGGGGATGACCAGGATCGCCATCGAAAGGGCGAGCACCACGCACAAGAAGTGATAATACGCGGCGGTCAGTCGGCGCCACACGCCGCGGGCACCTTGCGGCTCAATGGTCATAGTCCCTCGCTGCGCTGAAAATGCGGCGGCCGGAGGAAGGCCCCCGGCCGCGCTTCTATTCCCCTTGTCTCAGATCACTTGGTCGCGTTGATGCGCTCCAGGATCTTGTCGGCCTCGACTTCCTTGGCATACGCGATGATGACGGGGTCGACCCGCTTCTTCATCTCCGCCCGGTCGGCGAAGGGGATGCGCTTCAGGCGGCCAGCCTTCTCGAGCGCGTCGAGCTTGGCGGCGTCCTCGCCGGCTTCGATCTGGCGGCCGTAGGCGCCGGCTTCCTTGCCGGCCTTGACGATCGCCGCCTGCAGGTCCGCCGGCAGCTTCTTGAACGTCTTGCCGGAGAAGCACAGCGGCCGGATCGTGATCGCATGCTCGGTGATGATCAAATTCGGGCCGACTTCGTAGAACTTCATCTGCTCCACGCCCGCCGCTTCATTCTCGCCCGCCGCGATCACGCCGTTCTGGATGGCGTTGTAGACTTCGTTATAGGCGATCACGGTCGGCGCCATGCCGGCCGCCTGGAAGGTGCGGCTCCAGATCGGCGCGCCCTGGACGCGGACCTTGAGATCCTTCATCTCCGCCATGTTGCGCACAACCTTGTTCGCGAAGATGTTGCGCGTGCCGCCGCCGGCGTAGCCGATCAGCATCACGTCGGCCTTGGTCGCGATCTCGTCGGCGATCGGCTTCAGGAGGTCGGCGTCGAGCACCTTGTTCCAGTGGTCGAGGTCGCGAAAAAGAAACGGCGCATCGATGAAGGGCGCGGCCTTGGAGAAGGTCGACATGTGCGCCGGCGACACGATGCCGTAATCGACCGCGCGCCCCTGGGCCATGTACTCGAAATACTGCTTCTCGAGGCCCAGCTCGCTGTTCTTGTGCAGCACGAAATTGATCGGCTTGGCGTAGTATTTCTTGACCAGCTCCTCAAATCTCGCCATCGCCTTGGTGAAGGCATGGTCGTCGTTGAACTGCGAGGCGCCGTGCAGCGTGATGGCCTGGGCGCTGGCCTTGCCGCCAATGGCGGCCGCGGCAATCGTGCCGCCCGCCAGCGCCGTGAATGTCCGACGTGTTGTCTTCATGGTGTCGTTCCTCCCGTTAGGATTTATTGATCGTGTTGTTTTAGATCGTTCTGATTGGCTCCACTATCGCTCAATCCGGCCGAAAATGTCTACGTTTAAGCGCCTTTCAACCGCGCCTTGAACCCCGGATGCTGCAGCACGGCACGATCGACGATGGTGGCGGGTGCCTCGCCACGCGCCACCGCCAGCGTCGAGCGGAAGGCGCTCTCGGCAATCAGGCGGAAGCATTCATCCGTGAAGCACAGCGCGTGCGGCGTGGTGATGACGTTCTCGAATTTAAGGATCGGGTTGTCGGCCGGTGTGGGCTCGATCTCGAACACATCGAGCGCCGCCCCGGCGATCTGTTTGTTGGCAAGCGCCTGGATCAGCGCTTTTTCGTCAACGATAGGCCCGCGCGCCGTGTTGATGAGGTATGCCGTCTTTTTCATCAGCCTGAGTTCGCGCGCTCCCACCAGCCCGCGGGTCTTTTCGCTCAGAGGGCAGGAGACAGAGACGAAATCGGCGCTGCGCAGCAGCGTATCCATGTCGACCAGCGTGATGCCGGCCTTGGCCATCTCCGCCTTGTCGGCGACGGGGTCGCAGGCGATGTGCTGCATCTCCAAGGGTGCGAGCAGCTTGAACACCTCGCGGCCGATATTGCCCACGCCGATCGAGCCGAACACTTTGCCGGTCAGGCCCGTGCCCATGTAATTGGTGCGCTCGCCCCAGCGCCCTTGCTTGGTCAGCCGGTCCTTGATGATGAGATTGTGCGCGAGGGCCAGCACGAAGGTGAGGATGATCGTCGCCACCGGCCGGCGCACGCCGTCGGGCGTGATCGTGAGCGCCACCCCCGCCTTGGTCAGTGCCGGCACGTCGACGCTGTCATAGCCCACGCCGAAGCGCGCGATCAGGCTGAGGCGCTTGTCGGCGCGCGCCACCGTCGCCGCCGTGACGCGTGGCGTAAGCACGACGATCGCATCATATTGCGCCGCCTGGTCTGCGGTGACCTCGTTGGTCGCGTCCTTGATGTATTCGCAAGCGATGCGCGGATCGGATTTGAGCACGGCAAACGCCGCCTGATCGAAAGCCGGCGTGCCGTCGGGCTTGAGGAAATCGCGCGTCAAACCGACGCGGAATTTATCGCCGCTCACGAGGCCAGCGCCCTTGTCGGACGGACGGGCAGGGTGAGTCCGACCGGATCGGGTTGGAACAAGCGCGCCTCCATGGGGACGACATTGTTGGCGACACGGAGTTTGGCGCGGCTCTGCGCCAGGATGTCGCGCTCCAGATCCACGCCCGGCGCGATCTCGGTGACCGTCAGCCCTTCGGGCCGGAGCTTGATGACGCAGCGCTCGGTCACGTAGGTGACATCCTGCTTCTGCGCCTGGCCGCGCCGTCCGCTGAACGACACCTGCTCGACCTCCGGCACGAACTTCGCGACGCGGCCTTCCTGCAAGATCTTCAGCTTGCCGTCGCGCACTTCGAGCTTGAGACCGGCGGCGGTGAAATAACCGCTGAACACGATCTTGCGCGCATGCGAGGTGATGTCGACGAAGCCGCCGCAACCCGCCGTCACATGCGGCGTCGCCGAGAGTTTCGAGACATTGACGCTGCCGCTGTCGTCGACCTGCAGGAAGGAGAGCAGGCAGCAATCGAACCCCGCCCCCTGGAAATAGGTGAATTGCTGCGGCGAAGGCACGAAGGCTTGCGCGTTGGCCGCACAGCCAAAGGCAAAGCCGCCCAGCGGCACGCCGCCGACCGGACCCTGCTCGATCGCCCAGGTAACCGCGCCGTCCAGCCCTTCCTCGATCAGGATGCGCGGCACCAGCGCCGAAATACCGAAGCCGATATTCGAAACATCGCCGTTGCGCAGCTCCATCGCCGCGCGCCGCGCGATCACCTTGTCCGGGCCCCAGTCGGTCGGCCCGAAATCCGTCATCGGCGTGCGCACCTCGCCGCTGATCGCGGGATCGTATTTCGTCTGCGTCGTCTGCATCTGCTCGGGATCGACGACGACGATATCGACCAGCGTTGAGGGGACCACCACGCGCTGTGTCGGGATCGAGCCGCGCGCGGTCAGGCGCTTCACCTGCGCCATCACCAGGCCGCCGCAATTGCGCGCCGCCAGCGCGATATCGAGCGCGCCCAGCGGCGCGCCCTCCTGCTCCATCGAGATATTGCCGTCTTCGTCCGCCGTCGTGCCGCGGATGATGGCGACGTTCGGCGTCACCGGCTGGAAATGCAGCCACTCCTCGCCGCCGAACTCGACCAGCTTCACGACGTCCTCGCGCGCCGCCTTGTTCATGCGGCAGCCGTCGCGGCGCGGATCGACGAAGGTGTCGAGCCCGATGCGCGTCAGCACGCCCGGCCGGCGCGCCGCGGCGTCGCGCAGCATGTCGAACATCACGCCGCTCGGGAATGTTGTAAGCCTCGATCGTGTTGGCGCTGATCAGCCCCCAGATCGCCGGCGGGGCCATCGACGAAGTCCCGCTGGGGTAGGAGCCCGCGACGATGCGCTTCATCAGCCCCGGATATTGCGCCAGATGATCCATGCCCTTGATGCCCCACATATCCCCGGCGGAGATCGGGCAGAAGAGCGTGATGGCGCGCGGGTGCTGCGTGGCGCTGAAACGCGTGCCGATGGCTTTCAAGGTTGAATCGGGAACGTTGAGCCCGGACGAGCAGCTCACGGCGACGAACGCCCCATCGGGAATGAGGTCCACCGCCGCCTCGACGCCAAGAATACGCGCTGCCATCGTCGTCGCGTTCCCTCGAAAGCATTCGTTCAGGCGTAATCACGCCCTTGATTTAGAACGATCTAAAACACAGGCACCCGAACGGGTCAAGCGATTCAAATATCTCGTATTTTATCATTCCGCGCGGTCCCACCTCATCCTTCCCGTCGCTTCGCGACGGGCCCCTTCCTTCTCCGCCCTGAAGGGCGGAGAAGGAGCCAGACTGCGTTCACGGCCCTCTCCGCCCATTGGGCGGAGAGGGAGGGGGACCCATCGCGTAGCGATGGGGAGGGTGAGGTGGGCGGGCGCGATCTAGGCGACCTTCGCATCCGCCAGCGCGGGAAACCGGTCCGGCGTCAGCTCCGCGATATCGACGCGCGGCGTCTTGCCCGTGGCGAGATCGCCGATCAGATCGCCGGTGATGACCGACAAACAAATCCCGTCGCCCTCATGCCCCGTCGCCACCAGCACGTTGTTGAGCGTCGACGAGCGCCCGATGATCGGCTTCTTGTCCGGCACGTAGGGCCGCAGGCCTGCGAAGCTGCGCAGCATCGGCACCTTGGCCAGCGCCGGCAGGCGCTTGATCGCCTCGACCACGATGGCGCGCACGCCCTCCGCCGTTGTGCGCCGGTCGTAGCCGACGAAGCTGCGTGTCGAACCGATGATGCATTGGCCCAGCGCGTTCATCTCCAGGCAGAACCCGTGCCCGATCTTGGCGAGCGGATCGTTGCTCGCCTCCGCCGCCTCGGGATTGGCCTTGGCGACCAGATATGTCGCCGACATCAAGTAATGCGATGCGATGCCGGGTGCCCGCGTCGTCACCACCAGCTCGCCGCGACGCGGAATGACCGGAATGCTGAGGCCCGCCATCTTGCCGAGCTCCTCGCTCCACACGCCGGCGGCAAACACATATTGTTCGGCAACGATGCGCCCCGCATTGGTCTCGATCGCGGTGATACGCCCGTTGGCGGTCTCGATGCGCGTCGGGCTGGTACCCCAATGCGTGGTGGCGCCGCGCTCGGCCGCGCGCGCGACCATGCCCAGCGTCATCAGATAGGGGCTGACGATCGCCTCCGCCGGGCAATGGAAGCAGCCATGCAGCGCCGGGCTCAGATTGGGTTCGAGCTTGAGCATGCCCGCGCGGTCGCGATAGGGCATGTCGAAGCCGTAGGATTGCACGCCGGCGGCGCGCTCCTCCAGAAGGGGAATCGTCGCCGGATCTTCGATCAGCAGCATGCCGCCGCACGTGCGGTACTCGACATCGTCGTGCAGATCCTTGACCACGTCGGGATAGAGCCGCTTGCTCTCCGCCGCCATCGCCATGACCACGCCCGGCTTCTTGGAGGAGATCGAGACGTAGCCGTCGCATGAGCCCGACGTGCCTTGCGTCGGCATGCGCGCATCGATCAGCGCCACTTTGAGGCCACGTTTCACGGCCTGATAGGCGCATGAGGCGCCGATGATGCCGGCGCCGATGATGGCGAGATCGCTACGAATAGTCGTCATGCAGAAATTCCGTGCCAACGAGGCTGGCCGACAGCATCCTCCACGTTCTATCGTAAGGTCAATCGTGGGGGCTTGAGGGGGCCATGGAGAGATTTCGCCGTGCCGCGCCGGTGGCGCCGCTGGTCGACGTGATCGTCGACGGCACAACGCTGCGTCTGCCGCAAGGCGAGATGCTGGCGGCGGCCTTGCTCGCGTCCGGCACGCTCGCCTTTGGCCGCTCGATCATCGCCGGCGACACCGCGCGGGCCTTATTGCCTGATGGGCACGTGCTTCCAATGCGCGGCCACCGTGGACGGCGAGCCGCACACCCGCACCTGTCGCGTGGCCGTGCGCGCCGGCATGCGCGTCGAACTGAATGCAGCGCTCGTACGATGAAGACGCCCGCGCACGACATCGTCATCGTCGGCGCCGGGCCGGCCGGCCTCGCCGCCGCGACCGCGCTGGCGCAAACCGGCCTCGCCGTCACCTGCTCGACGACAACCGCCAGGCCGGCGGCCAGGTCTGGCGCACCGGCCCCGCCGATGCGCCCGCCACCTTGGCGTTTCGCGATGCGCGCGGCGACGAATTCCGCGCGCGCCTGGCGCAGGCCGGAACCGCGATCGACTATCGCCCGGGCCACGAGATCGTCGCCATCGATCGCGACCTGCAGCTCTGGGTCAACACCGGCGCCGGCGATGTCATTGCCCTCAAACCCAAGGCGCTGCTGCTCGCGACCGGTGCGGTGGAGGTCGTCGCACCCGTTCCTGGTTGGACGTTGCCCGGCGTCTACGGTCTGGGCGGGTTGCAGGCGCTGGTGAAATCGTCGCGCGTTGTGCCGTCTGGGAAGCTGGTGCTGGCCGGGGCGGGGCCGCTGCTGCATCTGGTCGCGGTGCAGATGGCCTCGCTCGGCGTCGATCTGGCCGCGGTGGTCGATGCCGCCGCCTGGCCGACGCCGGGGCAGGTTGCCGGCATGGCGACCGCGCCGAACCTGCTCGCCAAGGGCCTGATGTACGATTTTGCGTTGATGCGCCGCGGCATCCCGCTCCTGCGCCGGAGCATGGTCGTCGCGGTCAACGGTACCGACGCGATCGAATCGGTGGAGATCGCGTCCGTCGATGACCAATGGCGCCCGCGCGGCGGCCCCCGGCGCACGATACGGGCGGGCATCCTCGGGTTGGGCTTCGGCGTGCGCCCGAATGTCGAGCTCACCGGCCTTGCCGGCTGCGAGCACGTCTACGAGGAAAGCCGCGGCGGTTGGCACGCCAAGCGCACCGCGTCGCTCGAAACCACCATCGCCAATCTCTTCGTTGCCGGCGACGGCGGCGGCATCAACGGCGTCGACGCCGCAATCCAGGAAGGCACGATCGTCGCCGCCGAGATTGCGCAGCGCTTCGGCAAAGCCGGCACGCTGACGGCGCAAGCCGCCCAGGCACGCAAAGAGCTCGCCGGGCTCAAGCGCTTCCGCGATGCCATGGCGGCGTGGTCCAACCCGCGACCCGGAATTTTCGACGTGGCGACGCCCGACACCATGATCTGCCGCTGCGAGGATGTGACGCGCGCCAAGCTCGACGCGGCCCTGGCGGCCGGCTACACCAAGCTCGCCCCGCTCAAGATGAACACCCGCGCCGGCATGGGATTGTGCCAGGGCCGCACCTGCACCCCGGCGATCCAGCATCTCGCCGCCGCGCGATCGGGCCAGACCCTGGCGGAGATCGGCCTGCCGACGACACGCGTCCCCGTGCGCCCCGTGCCGCTCGGCGCCATCGGCAAATTGCCCGAGGACGCCGTCCCCTAGGCCGGTCCGCTCGAGGTCTGATAGGGTGGCGCAAATCCTGAATTTGGAGACGGTAACACAGCGATGAATTAGTTTTCCGGGGCCGAAGCCTTCGTGCGCATGCTGCAGCTGCATGGCGTCAAATACATCTTTGGTCTGTGCGGCGACACAGCCTGCCGCTCTACGACGCGCTCTATCGCCTCGATCACGGCATGACGCATATCCTCACGCGCGACGAGCGCTCGGCCGCCTACATGGCCGATGCCTATGCCCGCGTCACCGGCAAGGTCGGCGTGTGCGAAGGCCCCAGCGGCGGCGGCGCCACCTATATTCTGCCGGGCGTCGTCGAGGCCAATGAATCCTCGATCCCGATCCTCGCCGTGACGACGGACATCTCCGTTTCCTCGCGCGGCCGCTACACGCTCACCGAGCTCGACCAGAAGGCGCTGTTCCGCCCGCTCACCAAGTGGAACACGGTGATCGATCGTTCGGTCGATATCCCCAAGACGCTGCGCGCCGCCTTCACGCACATGACCAGCGGCAAGCCGGGTGCGGTGCATCTCGGACTGCCCTTCGACGTGCAGAAGGATCCGGTCGACGAGAGCGAGATCTGGGCCGATGAATTGCTCGGCGAATATCCGGCGCGCCGCAGCGGTCCCGATCCTGAGGCTGTCACCGCTGCAGCCGCGGCGATCAAGAGCGCACGCAACCCGCTCTTTATCTGCGGCGGCGGTGTCGTGATCGCGCGCGCCGAGGCGGAATTGCTGGCGCTCGCGGAGATGATCGGAGCCCCCGTCGCCACCACGATCAGCGGCCAGGGCAGCATTGCCGAGAACCATCCGCTTGCCGTCGGCGTCGTCGGCAGCAATGGCGGCACCGTGCCGACGCGCGAGATCGTCGACATGGCCGATCTCGTCATCTTCATCGGCTGCCGCGCCGGTTCGGTGACGACGGAACGTTGGCGCCACCCGCTGCCGGGCCAGACGCCGGTCGTGCATATCGATGCCGATCCCGGCGTCATCGGCGCCACCTATAAGCCGAAAGTGGCGCTGGTCGGCGATGCCAAGCTGGCCCTGGCTGGCATCCGCGCCGCGCTCGCGAAAGCCGGTGCGAAGAAGAACGGCCACGATCTCGACGAAGCCGCCGTGGCGCGCGCCAAGAAAAAGAAATTCGATGCGTTCAGCGCGCTCGCAACCTCGAACGACTCGCCGATCAAGCCCGAGCGCGTGGTGGCGGAGCTGCAGGCGGTCCTGCCCGACGACGCCGTTGTCGTCTGCGACCCCGGCACGCCGTGCCCGTATTTCTCGGCCTTCTACGAATTCCGCAAGCCCGGCCGCCACTTCATCTCCAACCGCGCGCACGGCGCGTTGGGCTACTCGATGTCGGCCGCGGTCGGTGCGGCGTTCGGCCGGCCCAACGCCAAGATCGTCGCCGTGATGGGCGATGGCAGCTTCGGCTTCACCGCGGGCGAGATGGAAACCATCGTGCGCCTGAAAGTGCCGATGACCATGATCGTCATTTCGAATTCGGTCTATGGCTGGATCAAGGCCGGCCAGAAGACCGGCTTTGGCGCCCGCTACTACTCCGTCGATTTCAACCGCACCGACCACGCGAAAGTCGCCGCCGCGTTCGGCGTCAAATCCTGGACCGTCACCGACCCCGCCGAGCTGCGCAAGACGCTCGCCGCCGCCGTCGAGCATGGCGGGCCGACGCTGGTCGATGTCATCACGCAGCCGCTGCAAGACGCCAAGGCGCCGGTCAGCGAGTGGGTGGCTTGAGAATGGCGGCACCTGACGATCGCGTCATCATTGTCACGGGTGCGGCGTCCGGCATCGGCCGCGCTGTTGCCGAACGCATGGCGCGCCCGAACCGTGTTTTCATTCTGAACACGCGCGAGAGCCGCGATCGCCTGGAGAACGTGGCGACCACGGTGCGCGACGCCGGCTCCGAGGCACGCATCGTCATGGGCGACATCGGCACGGCCGACACCGTCGCGCGGATTGTCGATGAGGCGAACAAACACTACGGCCGCATCGACTGCGTGCTCAACGTCGCCGGCTACGCCGTGCGCAAAGGAGTTGAGGCGCTCGATGAGCAGACGCTGGAAGACTCGCTTGCCGCCATCACCAAGGGATTTTACCGCATGAGCAAGGCCGCTCTGCCGCTCATGCGCATGGGCGGGCGCATCATCGGCACCTCGTCGTTCCTGGCCCACGTCTTCCGTCTGGGCGGCGATTACTTCGCGGCCTCCGCCGCCGCCAAGGCGGGCATGGAAGCGTTGGTGAAATCGCTGGCGGTCGAAGTGGCCGCGCGCGCCATCACCGTCAACGCCGTCGTCCCCGGCTACATCCAGAAAGAAGCCGGCACGCCAACCTCCCTCGACCCCGAGCGCTGGAAGCGCGTCGTCGAGCGCATCCCGACAGGCCGCGTCGGCCAGCCCGCCGAGGTCGCCGCCGTGATCGACTTCCTCTGCTCCCCCGACGCCGCGTACGTCACCGGCCAGGTCATTCACGTGGACGGCGGGCTGACGCTTTGAGCATGGGCTTCTTGCAGGCTGTTTCGACCAGCACGCTGCACCCCCTCCCCCCTTGTGGGGGAGGGTTGGGGTGGGGGGTCCGCCAGCGCAATGTTGATCGTGTAAGCTACACTACACTCCGATGGCCAACGAGCGCGCGCGCCTATTGCGTGGAAATCTCACAGACGCCGAGCGGCGCCTCTGGTCTCGTCTGCGTCTCAAACAAATTGTCGGCCATCGCTTCCGTCGCCAGGTTCCAATCGGCCCGTACATCGCCGACTTCGTTTGCCTCGAAGTTAAGCTCGTCATCGAAGTCGATGGCGGACAACACAATGACAATGCCGCGAAAGACGCGCGCCGCACGGCGCTCATGGAAGCGCAAGGATTTCGCGTCGTGCGCTTCTGGAACCACGATGTGCTTGGCAATACCGACGGAGTCCTCGATGTCATTCGACGGCTCCTCGCGGACCCCCCACCCAAACCCTCCCCCACAAGGGGGGAGGGGACAGACCGTTCTTGTCACATCTTCAGCACCTCATCCTGAGCTTGTCGAAGGATGAGGCTCGCGGTGCCTTCAAAACGGAAACGATCATGTCCGCCTCCACCCACGCCCCTCTGACCGACGCGCTCGCGGACTATATCGCCCACTGGGCGCCTGAGCGCATGCCGACGGCGCTCGTCGAGATGACCCGTACGGTCGTCTATGATGGCACCGGCGCGCTCATTGCCGCCGCCAACCCGGATTACTCGACCGGCCGGCTGATCGCCGAATTCGCGCTCGACCAGGGCGGGCGCGAGGAGGCGAGCTTGGTCGGCACAGGCCAGCGCACGTCGTGCATCAACGCGGCCCTTGCCAACGGCACGATGGGCTATGCCTGCGATGTCGAGCCGCATCACCCGGAAGGCATCCTTCATCCCATCGCGGTAATGGTGCCGACCGCGCTGGCGTTGAGCGAGCGGGTGGGCGCCACCGGCGCGCAGTTCCTCGCCGCCGTGGCGCTCGGCTGCGAGATCGAATACCGCGTCTCGATGGCGCTGGGGCCCGCGCAGCAATATCACCTCGGCTTCCATCCTTCGGCGGTGTGCGGCGCGTTCGGCGCCACCGCCGCCGCGTCGTATCTGCTCGGCCTCAAGCACGAGGCGGTGGGCCGTGCATTGGGCCTCGCCGCGTGTCAGGCCTCCGGCATGATGGCGTGGGAAAGCGACCCGACCGAGAATGCGCGGCCCTTCCAGATGGGCATGGCCGCGCGCAACGGCGTGACGGCGGCCTTGCTGGCGGCGCGCGGCTTCGGCGGCCCGCATGGCGTGTTCGACCACGGCCACACCGTCTTCAACGCCTTCAGCCGCGAGCCGCGCCCGCAGCGCCTGCTCGCCGATCTCGGCCGCAAGCATGACGGCATCATGGAACTGGCGATCAAGCCGTATTCCTGCGTCTCGTTCCTGCATCCCGGCCTCGACGCGCTGCTCGGCCTGGTGCGCGACGAGAACCTGTCGCACGATGCGATCGCGAAGCTTGTCCTGCGCTTCCCGACCTCGGGCGTGCATTGCGTCGACGCCAACCCGCTCAAGAGCCATTGCGCGCAATACATCCTGCCGGTGGCGGTGGTGAATCGCGGGCTAGCGGTGGCCGACATCTTTATCGACCGCCGCATCGGCGATGCCAACGTGGCGTCGCTGGCGCGTAAGGTCGAGGTCGTCGCCGACGACGAGCTAGAGAAGCTCTTCCCGGACTTCTATGCGACGATTATCGAGGTCGAGACGAAGGATGGCCGCCGCTTCGAGCGCCGCAACGACGTCGCGCGCGGCTATCCCGAGGTGCCGCTCGCATCCGCCGAGCTCGACGCCAAGTTCACGGCGCTGGCCGGCAGCGTGGCGTCGCCGGAACGGGTGAAAAAACTACGCGCCGCCATCTTCGCCCTCGCCGGCGCGCCCACGATCGACGAATACGCCTCCCTGTTGCGTGCGAAGGTCGGCACATGAGTCTCCCCAGCGCCGCCAATCCGCTCAAAGTCGGTCTCGCCGGCTTCGGCACGGTGGGGCAGGAGCTGGCGCGCCGCCTGGTCGCCGGCGCCATCCCCGAGATCAGATTGACCGCTGTCGCGGCGCGCGACCTTGCCAAGGCGAAGGGCAATGCCGCCGCGTTCACGCCCGCACCCAAAGTCGTCCCGCTGGCGGACCTCCCGAACCACGCCGATGTCATTGTCGAGTGCGCGACCGCAGACGCGTTCCCCGAGATCGCCCGCACGGTCGTCAGCGCCGGTAAGATGCTGATCGCCGTCAGCGTCGGCGGTTTGCCGAATTGTCCCGAGTTGGTCGATCTCGCGCAGAAGCATGGCGGGCGCGTGCGCGTGGCGAGCGGCGCCTTGCCCGGCCTCGACATTATCCGCAGCGCCAAGGAAGGCACGATCCGCTCGGTCAAGCTGACCTCGCGCATCCGTCCGGACTCGCTTGCGCACGAGAAGTACATCCGCGATCGCGGCTTCGATTTCTCGACGCCGCCCGCCCAGCCGGTGATGGTCTTCGCCGGCTCCGCGCGCGACGCCGCCCTCGCGTTCCCGCGTCACTTCAATGTGGCCGTGACGCTCAGCCTCGGCGGCATCGGCTTCGAGCGCACGCAGATCGAGGTCTGGGCCGACAAGGACATCCGCGGCGCCATCCATCATGTCGAGGTCGAGGCCGACGACATCGCGTTGACGCTGATCAGCCGCAACCGCCCCTCCGACAATCCGCGCACCAGCCGCATCGTAGCGCCCAGCATCCTCGCGGCCCTGCGCTCGCTGGTGGCGCCGGTGCTGGTGGGGAGTTAACGGAGCGCGGAGAGAGACACGTGGACAATGCGGTGTTGCATACCGTGCCCGGAGGGTCGGCCCTGATCGAGTGGTTTGGCCGCGTGCCGCATTTTCACGACGCCGAGCTCCTCGAAATCAATCTCGCGAGTCAGGGCAAGAGCACCCTGCGGATCCACGCATTTCGGATGACCGATGAGGTCGATGAGCGCGGCTACTATGTGCTCGACAAGCATGTCGTCGTGACCATCACCTTGGATGGCGTTACGTATGTGTCGCTGAACGATTTCAATCTGGTCGGAATTATCGGCGATCTGGAAGTGATCGCAGTCCCGGGTGGCGTTCAGCTCGCGTGGGACGGTTCCTATGGTGTCCAGGGAACGCTTCGCGCGCAGCAGATGCGCATCGACCTACAGCCGGGAAAGCCGGAATAGCGGACCGCAAGAGGGCCCGATGCGAGGACGCTACCGACGATCCTCACGCCCGCGCGGTCGCCAGCGGCGGCGTGCGCAGCCGGCTCGCCGGCAGCACCACGATCACCGTCGTGCCCTTGCCCGGCGCGCTGGTGATCTCCAGCCTTCCGTCATGCATCTCTACCAGGGCACGCGTCAGCGGCAGGCCGAGCCCCGTGCCCGCGTATTTGCGTGAGAGCTGGTTGTCGATCTGCCGGAACGGCTGCAGCGCGATCGGGATATCCTCTTCCTTCATGCCGATGCCGGTGTCGCTCACGCGCAGCGCTAGCTCGCCGGCACCGTTGAGTGCCGCCGCCAGCGTGACCCGGCCGCCGGCCGGCGTGAACTTGATGGCATTGGACAGCAGGTTCAGCAGAATCTGCTTGAGCTTCGTCTCGTCGGCGGCTAGGCGCGGCAGCGTGCCGGCCACTTCGACCGCCAAGGCAACGCTCGCCTCCTGCGCGCGCTCGCGCACCAGCCGCTCGCAATTCGTCAGCACAAGGCCGACATTGACATCGTCCTCGTGCAGATCGAGCTTGCCGGCCTCGATCTTCGACAGATCGAGAATATCGTTGATCAGCTCCAGCAAGTGGCGGCCGCTGTTATGGACGTCCTTGGCGTAGTCGCGATAGCGGTCGTCGCCCATCTTGCCGAATAGCTCGCCCATCATGATCTCGGAGAAACCGATGATGGCGTTGAGCGGCGTGCGCAGCTCGTGGCTCATATTCGCGAGGAACTCGGATTTCGTGCGGCTGGCCGCCTCGGCCTCGTCGCGCGCCTTGCGCAGGCTTTCCGCCAGCGTCGCCAGCTCGCCGCCCTGGTGCTCCAGGCGCCGGCGGGTTTCCTCGAGCTCCAGCACGCGCTCGCGCAGGCGGTCCTCGCTGGCCATCAGGGCGCGCTGCGTCTCCTCGCGCTCCGTCACGTCGGTGAACGTTGCGACGGCACCGCCCTGCGGCAGCGGTAGATGGATGATCTCGACGATCCGGCCGCTGACCAGTTTCTGGTGGAACACCGTGCGCTGCCGGCTCGCGGCCACGCGCAACCGGCTTTCGACGATCTGCTCCGCCTCTTCGGCCGTGTAATTGCCGATCTCGACGCTGAGCTGCATTACCTCGCGCAAGCCCATGCCCGGCCGCACGCGATCGGCCGACAGGCCGTAGAGCTCGAGATAGCGCGGGTTGAAGGCGACCAGGCGCAGTTCGTCGTCATAGAGCGTGAGGCCCTGGCTCATATGCGCGAGCGCCACGTCGAACTGCCGGTTCTTTTCCTGCAGCGTGGCGGAGGTCTCGCGCAGCGCTTCTTCCGACTGCTTGCGCGCTGTGATGTCCGTATAAGTCGTCACGAACCCGCCGCCGGCGATCGGCCGGCCGCGGACTTCGATGATGCTGCCGTCGGGGCGCGTGCGCTCGAACAAATGCGGCTCGAACCCTTCGCGCGACTCGACGCGCTCGGCAACGCTCTTGTTCGATATCGCCCGGCCCATACTCGCCGCGCTCGGCATTGACGCGCATGAACGTGGCGAACGGCGTGCCGATTTTTCCCCATTCGCGCGGGAAGTTGACGAATATCCAGGAACCGGCTGTTGGCCGCGATCAGGTTCAGATCCTTGTCGAAGGCCGACAGGCCCTGGTCCATGTTGTCGAGCGTCGTCTGCAGCAGCGTCGACTGCCGCCGCACTTCCTCTTCGCGCTCCTTGAGCTCGGTGATGTCGGTGTGGACGGAAACGATGCCGCCATCGGCGGTGCGCCGCTCGTTGACCAGGACCCATCGTCCCGTTTGCAAGCGCCGCTGCAGCGTCTTGCCGGGGTTGCGGTGGGCGGCGAGGCGCGCCTTCACCCAGCCTTCGGGATCGGCGATGGCAGCCTCATCGCGCAGCGTTCCGTTCTTTCGCGACGTCTCGAGAATTTCCTCGAACGTCAACCCGGGTTTCGCGATCTCCGCCAGGCCAGGGTAGATCTCGCTGTAGCGGCTGTTGAAGATGACCACGCGATCGTCGCGGTCGAACAGGATGAAACCCTCGGAAATGCTCTCGACCGCGTCGCGTAGGCGTGTCTGCGCCGTGGCCGCGCCGAGCTCGGCCTGCTTGCTGCGCGTGACATCGAGGATCACGCCGTCCCACAGCACGGACCCGTCCGACATGCGCCGCGGCCGCGCTAGCGAATGCGTCCATTTGCGCTGGCCGCCGCGCGTGACGATGGGCACTTCGATGTCCCACAGCGTCATCAGGCGCGAGGCCTCGGCGGATTTCGCCATGAACTGCGCGCGGAACTCCGCGCCGAAGCATTCCATCAGCACATGCGGGTCGGCGACGATCTCCTCCGGCGCGATGCCGAACAGGTCGCGGGCACCATCGCTGATATAAGTGTAAGCGACGCTGCCATCGGCGCTGACGCGGCGCTGATAGACGACGCCGGGAACGTTTGCCGCGACGCTGCTCAGCCGCAGGGTCGCTTCGCCCAGTGCGCGTCTGCGCCGGTCCTGCTCGATGGCAATGCGCGCCAAGCGCGCCATGCTCTCGATCAGGCGCCAGTCTTCCGCTTCCGGCTCGCGTGGCGTGCGGCTGTAGAGCGCGAATGTGCCGAGCACCTCGCCGCTCTGCCCGATGACGGGATAGGACCAGCAGGCGCGCAATCCATAGGCGCCGGCCAGCTCCCGGTAATCCGCCCAGAGCGGATCTGTTTCGATGTCGCTGACCACGACCGGCTGGCGGCGAAAAGCGGCGGTGCCGCAGGAGCCGACATTCGGGCCGATCGCCACGCCCTCAATCGCACTCGAATACGCTTCCGGCAGGCTTGGCGCCGCGGCGTTGTGCAGGCGGCTGCCGTCGGCGCTCAGCAGCAGGATCGAGCACATGGTGGGTGCCGCGATGCGCTCGACGGCCAGGGCGAGGCGCTCGAGCGTCGCATCGATCTTCACGTCCTGCGCGATCATCTCCAGGATCTCGCTCTGACCCTCGAGCATCTGCGTCTGGCGCTCGGCCTCGCTCACGTCCTGGCCGACGGACTGAACTTCGACCAGGCGGCCGGCCGCATCGAAAATCCCGCGATCGGTCCAGCGATACCAGTGGGTGGAGCCGTCGCTCTGGATCTCGCGCCGCTTGGTGGTGACGACCGGCTCCTCGCGCGTCAGCGACGTGATCCGGTTTTCCATGCGCACGCGATCGGGTTCGGGCAGCAGCGGCAGGATGGAGCGGCCGAGCAACTGCGTGCGCGTCGCGGCCGAACTGCCGACAATAGGCGGCATTGACGAAAGTCAGCGTGCCGTCGGGCCGATAGCGGCAGATGAACTCGCTCTGGTCCTCGACGACGTCGCGATAAAGCTGGTCGCGCGGGCTCGCGCCGTCGCCGATCACGGTCACAGCAGCACCCGTTGGCGCGCCGGCCTCCGCTGCCGGCACCCCGGGGACCTGGTTCAGGCCACCGTCTCGAATTGGTTTACTCTGACCGTTCAAGGGATTGGGCCTTTTCGGCGGATCCTCGGCTCAAAAGACATGCGCGCACGCCGAGTATGCGTTGATTGTCGTTAAGAATTGGTAGTCACAATTTTTAATCAACATAGCGAAAGGAATTGGCACCCATCCCTTCGCCAGGGCGGCGGCCGGAATAGGGCAGACGGGCTACCCGTTATCGGCGCGATCGGGGGAACGCCCCCCGCATCGACGAACTCAACGGAGAAGGACAATGCGTATCGTGGCGGCTGTCGCGGCGCTGGCGATGCTGGCGGGTTGTGCGGGCAACGAATATGGCGGCGGCTTCAACAAGACGACGGGCGGCACGCTTCTGGGCGCGGCCGGCGGCGGTTTGCTCGGCGCGCAGTTCGGCAAGGGCAATGGCAAGCTGGCGGCGGTGGCGGCCGGCGTGCTTGGTGGCGCCTTGATCGGCCATGAGGCCGGCCGCTCGCTCGACCGCGCCGACGCGGTCTACGCCAGCCAGGCGCAGTCTCGCGCCCAGGCCGCTCCGGTCGGACAGACCATTGCCTGGGACAATCCCGAAACCGGCAATCGCGGCTGGGTCACGCCCACGCGCGAGGGCCAGAACACGGCAACCGGCGAATATTGCCGCGAATTCCAGCAGACCATCCAGGTCGGCGGCCAGGTCGAGCGCGGCTACGGCACTGCCTGCCGCCAGCCGGATGGTAGCTGGCGCGTGACGCAGTAATCCTGCGTCCATCACTCGAGCGTCACCGCCGGCCGCGGCTTTGCTGCGGCCGGCGGTTGTCGTTTGTGCTTTTCGCCGATTGCACGGCGCGGCCCCGCTGCCTAGATGCCGAATTGAGGGCGTGGAACGCCGCCGTCGCAATTTCGGGAGAGAGGCGCCGATGCAAGACAAGCCCGCCAGAACGAACATTCCCGGGGTCTGGACTCATCCCGACGGCACGCCCGTCTCCTGCGCCGAGAAAATCAAAGTGCTGAACGACAATCTGCGCGAAATCCAGGCCATCGCCCAGGAAGCGCTCGAGGACGCGGTGCTGATGGGCTGCGACGAGGCGCAGCTGCGCCAGGTGCTGCACGACGTCATCAATTCGCTGCACAACCCTTATGGGCCGCGTTTGCAAAAGCCGTAAATTATGTAAAGCTAATATAAGAAAAACAGCGCGACGCCGGAATATCCGGCCGATCGCGACGTCCATTGTGGGGAGGTGTACGCCATGGTGCTGAAACGCGAACGCGGACTTACTGAACTTTATCGCGACGATCCGGAGCGCGCCGACGCGCTGGTCTTCGCTCGTCGCACCGGTGCCAGCCGGCGCGGTTTCTTGCAAGGCGCTGGCCTCGCGGCTATCGGCGCCACCGTCGGCGCCGCCATTCCCTTCGCCCGTTTCATGCCCGCCGGCCTGATCCCGGTCGCACAGGCGCAAACGCCAGCCGCAGCGCCGGTGCTGTTGAAGATGGATGGCAAGGCGGGCCTGGTTGTTCTCCAGGATCGCCCGCTCAATGCCGAGACGCCCGAGCACATGCTCGATGACGATGTGACCCCCAACGCCAAGTATTTCGTGCGCAACAACGGCCTGCCGCCCGATGCGCCGGCCGATCCCAAGGCGTGGAAATTCGTCGTCGACGGCGAGGTCAACAACAAGCTCGAGCTGACGGCAGGCGAGCTGGAGCAGCGTTTCCAGCAAGCGAGTTTCAAGCTGCAGATGGAATGCGGCGGCAATGGCCGCTCGTTCTTCTCGCCCGAAACGCGCGGCAATCAGTGGGGCAACGGTGCGGCCGGTTGCGCCGAATGGACCGGCGTGCGGCTGCGCGACGTGCTGCAGGCCGCGGGCCTCAAATCCATCGCGGTCTATACCGGTCACTACGGCGCGGACACGCACCTGTCGGGCAATCCCAGCCAGGTGACGATTTCGCGCGGCGTGCCCATCGCCAAGGCGATGGAGGAACACACGCTCGTGGCGCTGCGCATGAACGGCGAGCCGATCCCGCATATCCATGGCGGGCCGCTCCGTCTGGTTATTCCCGGCTGGCCCGGCTCGGTGTCGCAGAAATGGCTGACCCGCATCTGGCTCCGCGACAAGGAGCACGACGGCGCCGGCATGGGCGGGTTTTCGTATCGCACGATGAAGACGCCGATGGTCCCCGGCGGCAAGGGGGACGAGAAGGACACGAAAATCCTCGAATCGATGCCGGTGCGCTCGATCGTCAGCAGTCCCGCGAACGGCACCGAGCTGTCCGGCGGCACGCGCCAGCTTGCGGTGCGCGGCGCTGCCTGGGCGGGCGAGAAAACAGTTCGGGCCGTGCACGTCTCGATCGATTTCGGCGAGAGCTGGCAGCCCGTGCAGCTGAGCGCGCCGGCCAACAAATATGCCTGGCAACGCTGGACCGCGTCGCTCACGCTGCCCAGTGCCGGCTATTTCGAGATCTGGTCGCGCGCCACCGATGCCGATGGCCGGATGCAGCCGCATGTCGCGGGCGGTTGGAATCCGCAAGGCTATGGCGCCAACCCGCTCCACCGCGTCGCGGTGCTCGTGAAGGCGTGACAAGACGGCGCTCCATCGCTGCGCGCTGGTTCGCGGTGGTGTTGGCCGTGCCGCTCGCCATGGCGGCTTCCGCCTGGGCCGAGGACGAAAGCCCCGACGATCTACCCCAGGGCAAGGGGCGCGAGGAGACGTTCTACGGCTGCACCGCCTGTCATGGCTTCGCCCTGGTGCGTCAGCAGGGTATGTCGCGCGAACGCTGGGACGAAACCATCGACTACATGTCGTCGCGCCACAACATGCCGGCCTTCGACGCCGACGACCGGGTGCTGATTCTCGACTATCTGGCGGCCAACTTCCCCCCGCGCCAGCGCGGCCGGCCCAATCCGTTCCTTAATCGCTGACGGCGACCGGCGCGGCAGTTTTGTTGCACCGGCGCGGCGTTTCTGGTGAGTTGGCCGGATCATGACGACTCCGGCCGGCCTTTTGCCGCGATGAAACGCCACCTGACCTGGCTCGTGCCGTCGCTTCTGCTCGTGGCGGCGGTGGCCTGGCGCATCGACGATCCGATTCCGTTGGAGCGCCTGCGGTTGCTAGTGTTTGACGAATACCAGCGCCTGTCGCCCACGCCCTACGAAGACGCAGGCGTGCGCATCGTCGACATCGACGATGCGACCCTGGATAAGCTCGGCCAGTGGCCCTGGCCGCGCACCCAGATGGCGGCCCTGATCAATCGCCTGGGCGAGAGCGGTGCCGCGGCGGTGGCCCTCGACATCGTGTTCGCGGAGGCCGACCGCACCTCTCCCAGCGCAGGTTTTCCCGCTCTGGGCGCAGGTCAACAACATGCCGCAGATCCTGCGCATGCAGGGCCTGCGCGACCACGATGCGGAGTTGGCCAAGGCGGTCAAGAACGTGCCCACCGTGCTGGGCATGGTGCTGACCGGAACGCCGGGCACCGGCGCGGCCGGCGGTCAAATGGGGGCTGGCCGAGGCGGGTGACGATCCGCGGCTGTTCGTGCCGACCTTCGCTGGCGCGGTGACAAACCTTCCGATGGTCGAGAACGCTGCCGGCGGGCAGGGCAGTTTCAATGTCGTGCCGGAGCGCGACGGCATCGTGCGCCGCATTCCGCTGATGTTTGGTCTGCGCGGACAGAGCGAGGAGCGTTCGTTGATCTATCCATCGCTGGTCGCGGAATCGCTACGCATCGCCCAGGGCGCGACGAGCCTACATCATCAAGGCGTCCGGCGCCAATCAGCAGACCGGCTTCGGCGAGAAGACCGGGATCAACTATGTGCGCATCGGCCGTGCGATCGTGCCAACCGATAACGAAGGGCGGCTTTGGCTGCATCGATACCGGCCATGTGCCGGAACGTGTCATCCCGGCCTGGAAAGTGCTGGAGTCGGAAAAGGGCGCCGTCGACGCTCACCGGCATGATCGTGTTCATCGGCACGTCCGCCGCGGGCTTGCGCGATTTGCGTGCGACACCGCTCAACCTCACCGGCGCGGGCGTCGAGATTCACGCCCGCATTGCCGAGCAGATCATCCTCAACCAGTTTCTGACACGGCCGGACTGGATGACGGGCGCAGAGCTGCATCTTCATGATCGTGTTGGGCGGGGCGTTGCTCTATTCTCCTGCCACGCCGCGGGCCCGCCTGGTGCGCGTTTATCGGCGTGCTCGGTCTCGCCATCGCCGGTGGCCTGTCCTGGACGATGTTCGTCTGGCGCGGCTGGTTGCTCGATCCCGTCTATCCGGCCACGGTCGTGCTGCTGATGTATCTGACGCAGTCGGCTGCTGGTCTTTCTGCGCACGGAATCGGAACGCGCGCCGCATCCGCGCATCAATTCGGCATTACCTCGCCCCCGACGGTGGTCGAGCAGCTCGCGCGCGATCCCGAGCGGCTGCAGCTCGGCGGCGAGACGCGCGAGATGACGATGCATGTTCTCCGACATCCGCGGCTTCACCTCGATCTCGGAGAGCTCGACGCCGGCAGGCTCACGCCGCTTCATCAACCGCTTCCTGACGCCGATGACGGCGATCGATCCATCGCGCAGCGCGGCACGATCGACAAATACATGGGCGACGCGATCATGGCGTTCTGGAACGCGCCGCTCGACGATCCCGATCATGCCGATAACGCCGCCAAGGCGGCGCTGGCGATGCTCGAGGAGCTCGACGCGTCTCAACGCCGAGCTGGCAGGCCGAGGCGCGCGCGGACGGGCGGCAATTCACGCCGATCGCGATCGGCATCGGCCTCAACACCGGCGCTTGCTGCGTCGGCAACATGGGCTCGGACGCAGCGCTTCGACTACACCGTGATCGGCGATGACGTGAACCTCGCCTCGCGGCTCGAAGGCCAGTCGCAAGACCTACGGCGTGCCGATCGTGCTCGGCGAGAACACGCGCCGCACGCCTCGGAGGCTTCGCGCTGATCGAGCTCGACCTCATCCAGGTCAAGGGCAAGGAGCGGCCGGTGCGCATCTTCGCATTGATGGGCGATCAGTCGGCCGCTGGCGAGGAGTGGTTCAAGGCGCTGGAGCAGGGCCATCGCGCGATGCTCGAAGCCTATCGCCGGCGCGACTGGGACCGCGCCACCGCCCTCCTCGTGCAATGCCGCGCCGCCGCGCGCGGCCGTCTGGACGGGCTCTATGCGCTCTATGCCGAGCGCATCGCCGCGTTCCGCGAGTCGAACCGCCCGCCCGCCGACTGGGTCGGCATCGTACGCGCGCTGCAGAAGTAGATTTCAGGCAAAAAAAGGGCCGGTCTTCGGGGGGAAGGGGGCCGGCCCTGGAGGTTTGCTTGGAGAGTATGTCGGACGGCGGTGGGGACCGCCGGTGCCCCAGAAACTTGCTGTCGCGAACGACGGCGCATTTACGAGCGTGCCCAGAATAGGGCCCGGCCGAATCCTTGGCAGTGACGGCTGTCACAACCATAAACAATTGAAAACAAACGGAATTTCCTAATCGCCCGCGGAACTCGTGCACCATTTTCGAGAGCCGCGCGACGTCGACCAGCACCAGCGCGTTGGCATCGCGGCGCACGATGCGCTGGCGGGCCAGGTCGTTCAGCACCCGCGCCACGGTCTCGCGCGTCGTGCTGGCGCGCGCGGCGATGTCGTGATGCAACGGGATCGGGCTGATCGTGCGCGGCATTGGCGCTTACGCCGGCCTCCGTGGCCTCGCGCAGCAGCTCTGCATGGATGCGGTTATGCGCACCCAGCGTGCTCAGATCCATGATCCGGCCGGTGGATTGGCGGATCACCGCAGCCAGGCGCTTCAGCAGCACATAGGCCACTTTCGGGTGGCTCGTTACCGCTTCCAGGAAGGCCGCGGCGGGGAGGGCCGCCGTGACCGTGTCGTTGATGGCGACGATATTGGCCGAGCGTGGCGCGCTGTCGATGGCCGCGAGCTCGCCGAAATAGCCGCCCGCCTCGATATCGTCGAAGCTGACCTCGCGCCCGCTCAGCGCGTAGTTCACCACGCGCACGCTTCCTTGGACCACGAAATAGACATCGGTCGACTCGGTCTCGCGGTCGATGATCTGCTCGCCCGCGGCGAACCGGCGCCACCGGCAGCGCCGCTCGACCGCCTGACGCTCGGCAGGCGCCAGTGGGGCCAGCAGGCTGACGCCAGCCAAAGTTCCGGATGCGGTTTCGCTCATGGTGTGCGGGCCGGGGTGAAAGGGGCGACGCGGCGGCGCCGCAGGCGGGGGGTCATGCGGAATAGGGCGCGGGGTTATGGGAGCGCCCCGGCGCTCACCGGGGCCTGATTTCGGGTCAGTATAGTCGTTGGAAGGTGCCATGACCACGCTCCGCAAGCTGGTGGAGAACTCCTGTAAAACGCTCTAACCCGTTGCCTTGTTTCGTCTTTGCCTGGATATTAAGGTTAACTTTACGCCCTTCGGGGTAGCTTGTTGCTGCGGACTTTGAAGCTAACTATAGTGCCGCGATCCTTTTTTGCGCTGCAACATGTTCGCGCGCCGGAGTGACGTCCCGTCATGAGCCAGAACGATGAACTGCATGGTCTCTATTTCGAAGACCTCAAACTCGGCCAGACGGCCCTCTACGCGCGGACCGTCACCGAGGCCGATATCGTGCTGTTTGCCGGCATCTCCGGTGACACCAATCCGGTGCATATCAACGAGGAATTCGCCAGTGAGACGATGTTTTCCGGCCGCATCGCCCACGGCATGCTGACCGCAAGTTTCATCTCGACGGTGATCGGCACGCGCCTGCCTGGTCCCGGCGCAATTTACGTGACCCAGACCCTGCGCTTCAAGGCGCCGGTGCGCATCGGCGACACCGTCAACGCCCGCGCGACCGTGACCGAGCTGGTCCCGGAAAAGCGCCGCGCCACCTTGTCCACGATCGTCTCGGTCGCCGGCAAAGTGGTGCTGGAAGGCGAGGCGGTGGTGCTCGTCCCCTTGCGCGCAGCCCTTCCGGCCAAGGAGCAGCCCGCCCGGCCGCTCGCCGTCAACGCGGCGCGCGCCGGCTAACCCTTTCCCCGGTCGATGACGGGCGATAGTCTCCGCCGCGCGCCACAACACGAACGACAGGTGTGACCTTGGGGGCAGACGCGCCGCTGCGCGTATTGCGATCGGTTCTTGATCTGCCGCCCGCCGCGCGCGGGGCGGTGGTGGCGATCGGCAATTTCGACGGCATTCATCGCGGCCATCAGGCCGTGATCGGCGAGGCGGTGCGCCACGCCCGCCACGACCGCCAGCCCGCCGGTGTCCTGACCTTCGAGCCGCATCCGCGCCGCTTCTTCAAGCCCGACGGCCCGCCCTTCCTGCTCACCCGCCTGCGCACCAAGGCGCGGCTCCTGAACGATCTCGACGTCGATCTCCTCTATCTGCTGCGATTCAACGCGCAGCTTGCCGCGCGCACGGCGGAGAATTTCATCGACGAGATCCTGGTGAAGGGCCTGGGCGTCTCGCGCGTCGTCGTCGGCTACGATTTTGTGTTCGGCAAGGGCCGCACCGGCAATCCCGAATTGCTGCGCGACCGCCTCGCCGCCGCCGGCGTGCCGGTCTCGATCATGTCGCCGGTGGGTGCCGCCGATGCCGAGAGCGAGAGCACGCCCGAGGCCTTGGTTTATTCCTCGACCGGCGTGCGCGACAGTTTGAAGGCGGGCGATCCGCGCGCCGCAGCACGCCTGCTCGGCCGACCGTTCGAGATCGAGGGCCGCATCGTGCATGGCGACAAGCGCGGCCGCACGCTGGGCTTCCCCACCGCCAATCTGAAGCTCGGCGAGTATGTGCGGCCCGCCTTCGGCATCTACGCTGTGCGCGCCGCCATCGCGACGGGCAACGATTGGGTCTGGCGCGACGGTGTCGCCAATCTCGGCATCCGCCCGATGTTCGGGGCACCCGAGCCGCTGCTCGAAACCTTCCTCTTCGATTTCTCGGGCGAAATCTACGGCCGCGTCCTGCGCGTCGCCCTGGTCGAATATCTACGCCCCGAGCAGAAATTCGCCGACCTGACCGCATTGACCGCGCAGATGCACGCCGACGCCGCGGCGGCCAAAGTGGCGCTGGCAGCGCCCGCGCGCCCCGCGCGCGTAAGGCCGACGCTTTAGACGAACGACTGGGCCGCCCAGAGATCATATCATCCCGGTGGCGCATCTTTCGCTGCGCGGGTTACGCTATCGGCATGTTCGCGAAAACCTCAAAGCGCCGACACACCGCAGTGGCTCCGCTCGGCTCGCTCAACCCCTGGCGGCGTGCGTTCCATCGGTGAAGCGACTAATCCGCCTGCTCGCTCTGCTTGCCGTGATCGCGCTGTCGGTGCCGGTGCTGCTGGTGGCATTCTACGCGATCGTTCCGCCGCCGTTGACGCCGCTGATGGCGCTGCGCTGGTTCGACGGTGCCGCCATCCGCAAGACATGGACGCCGCTCGAGCGCATAGCTCCTTCCGTGCCGCGCGCGGTGATCGCGTCCGAGGACAATTTGTTCTGCGAGCATTCCGGCTTCGACTGGCGTGCCATCGGCGACGCGGCCGACGACTATGCGACCGGAAGGCGTGTGCGTGGCGCCAGCACAATCTCAATGCAGGTCGCCAAGAACCTGTTCCTGTGGCCGGGCCGCGACTTTGTGCGCAAGGGCATAGAGGCGTACATCACCGTCTTCGTAGAGTTGCTGTGGACCAAGCGGCGTATCATGGAAGTGTATCTCAACATCGCCGAATGGGGCGACGGCATCTATGGCATAGGCGCGGCTTCGCACGCCCGATTTGGGAAGGTGGCAACTGCGCTGACATTGCGCGAGGCCGCGCTACTGGCGGCGGTCCTGCCGAACCCGCGCGAGTGGTCTCCCGACCGGCCGACGGCATATATCGCCAGCCGCGCCGACGTGATCGCCCAGCGCGTCGGACAGCTTGGCTCGCTGCTGGCCTGCGTCGACCAGCGCTAGCGGTCGCCCGACGCTCTAATTCACCCTTTCGCCTTCGCCCGCTCGATGCCCGCCAAAATCATCCGGTGCGCCTCTTCCTGGTCGGCCCAGCGCTGGATCTTCACCCATTTGCCGGGCTCGAGATCCTTGTAGTGCGTGAAGAAATGCTCGATCTGCTGGATGGTGATCTCGGGCAGGTCGGTGTGGCGCTCGATCCGGTCGTAGCGCTTGGTGATATGGCGTGATGGCACGGCGATGATCTTCTCGTCCTGGCCGGCATTGTCTTCCATCACCAGCACGCCGATCGGGCGCACGCTCATCACGGCGCCTGCGATGATGGCGCGGGTGTTGGCGATCAGCACGTCGCACGGATCGCCGTCGCCCGACAGCGTGTTGGGAATGAAGCCGTAGTTCCCGGGGTAGCGCATCGGCGTATAGAGGAAGCGGTCGACGACCAGCGTGCCCGCCTTCTTGTCCATCTCGTACTTGATCGGCTCGCCGCCGATCGGCACCTCGATGACGACGTTAACGTCGTGCGGCGGGTTGAGGCCGACCGGAATGGCATCGATGCGCATGGAAACTCCTCAGCATGAACCGCGGGGGCGGTTCGTCGCGCGCGATATTGTCGCCAATCTAGCAGAACGGCGATGCGCCAATTGTCGCGAGCGCCCATCGACCCTCCGCGCCCGCATCGCGGGGAAAGGGTGCGGCCGATCGAAAGTCCCTCTCCGCCCTTCAGGGCGGAGAGGGATTTAGGGTGAGGTGGGTCTCTCCGCCGGGAGCTGTCCGACATCGCTTGCGTTGAGCCGCCACCTCACCCTCCCGTTGCTACGCGACGGGCCCCTCCCTCTCCCCCGCTTCGCGGCGGGAGAGGGGGTACCCGCCTTCAGTTCTCAAGCAAAATTCGTGGCTTGACGGGTCTGGACCCCCCTCCCTATGATCCGCCCGCTATGACATCGCGGACCCTTTTCATCGTCGGCATTGGGCGAATTATCGACCCGGTCCTTATTCAGGACCGGGAGGTGATTGCCATTTTGCCCGCGCGTGAAAAGGAGACCGCGTATGTCTGCCGCTGACCAAGCCCAACCCGTCTATTGTTTTTCCGTGTTCGCCAGCCCCGAGGCATCGGTCATGCCCCGCGTGCTTGAGCTGTTTTCCAAGCGCGGCCTGACCCCCGACCGCTTCCATGGCGCGGTCGCCGAGGATGGCCTTTCCATCGACATCCAGTGCGCCGGCCTCGAGCCGCAAGTGGCCGAGCATATCGCCGTGTTCCTGCGCAACCTCGTCTATGTCGACCGCGTCTTGACCGCGACCAAGCTGGCGTCGGCCGGCCGCGCCGTGCGAGCTTGAGCGCCATGGCCGACGACGCCAAGACCCGCGACTACAAGGACACGGTGTTCCTACCCGCGACCGCGTTTCCGATGCGCGGCGATCTGCCCAAGCGCGAGCCGGCGTTGCTCGAGCGCTGGCAGAAGATGGATCTCTACAAGCGCCTGCGCGAGGATGCCAAGGGCCGCGAGAAATTCATCCTCCACGACGGCCCGCCTTACGCCAACGGGCATCTCCATATCGGCCACGCGCTCAACAAGATCCTCAAGGATGTCGTGACGCGGGTCTGGCAGATGCAGGGCCGTGACTCGAATTACGTGCCCGGTTGGGACTGCCACGGCCTGCCGATCGAATGGAAGATCGAGGAGGAATACCGCGCCAAGGGCAAGGACAAGGACGACGTCGACATCGGCCAGTTCCGCCGCGAGTGCCGCGAGTTCGCCGAGAAATGGATCGACATCCAGCGCCAGGAGTTCAAGCGCCTGGGCGTCGAGGGCGACTGGGACAATCCCTATCTGACGATGTCTTACGACGCCGAGGCGCAGATCGTGCGCGAGATCGGCAAGTTCGCGCTCAACGGCGCGCTCTACAAGGGCTCGAAGCCCGTCATGTGGTCGATCGTCGAGAAGACGGCGCTGGCCGAGGCGGAGATCGAGTACCAGGATCACAAATCCTCGACGATCCACGCGTGCTTCCCCATCGTGAAGCCGTCGCGGCCGGAGCTCGCTGGCGCCTCAATCGTCATCTGGACGACCACGCCCTGGACCATCCCCGGCAACCGCGCCATCGCGGGGGGTGCCGACATCGAGTATGTGGTCCTCACCGTGAAGGCGCCGGCCGAAGGCTCGATGGCCAAGGCGGGCGAGAAAATCGTCGTCGCCAAGGCGCTGGTCGATGCGGTGATGGCCGCCGGCAAGCTGGGTGAAATCGATGTCGGCCCGACGCTGACCGGCAAGGACCTTGTCGGCACGCTCGCGGCGCATCCGCTGCGCGGACAGGGCTACGATTTCGATGTGCCTGTGCACACGGGCGATTTCGTGACGACCGAGGCTGGCACTGGCTTTGTCCACATCGCCCCCGGCCATGGCGCCGATGACTTCGAGCTCGGCACCGCCAACGGCATCGCCGTGCCCGACACGGTCGATGCCGACGGCAGCTACTTTCCGCACGTGCCGCTCTTTGCCGGCAAGCTGGTCTTGAAGCCCGACGGCAAGCCGGGCGACGCCAATGGCGCCGTGATCTCGGCGCTGGCGCATGCGGGAGCACTCCTCGCCAAGGGCACGCTCGTCCACTCCTATCCGCATTCCTGGCGCTCCAAGGCGCCGCTGATCTTCCGCAACACGCCGCAATGGTTCATCTCGATGACCACGACGAAGTTGCGCGAAACCGCGCTCAAGGCGATCAGCGACACCAAATGGTATCCGCCCAGCGGCGAGAACCGCATCCGCGGCATGATCGAGCAGCGCCCGGATTGGGTCATCTCGCGCCAGCGCGTCTGGGGCGTGCCGATCGCCGTGTTCGTGCACAAGAAGGGCCCGCAGATGGGCCAGCCGCTGCGCGACGCGGAAGTGATCGAGCGCGTGGCGCAAGCCTTCGAGGCGGAGGGCGCCGACGCCTGGTACGAAGGCGACCCGCAGCGTTTCCTCGGCAACAAATACAAGTTGGAAGACTTCGACCAGGTGAAGGACATCGTCGACGTCTGGTTCGATTCCGGCTCGACCCACGCCTTCGTGCTGGAAAAGCGTAAGGATCTGCAATGGCCGGCCTCGATGTATCTCGAGGGCTCCGACCAGCATCGCGGCTGGTTCCATTCCTCGCTGCTGGAATCCTGCGGCACGCGGGGCAGGGCACCCTATGAGGCCGTGCTGACGCACGGCTTCGTGCTCGACGAGCAGGGCCGCAAGATGTCGAAGTCGCTGGGCAACATCACCGCCCCGCAGACCGTCGTCGACAAGCTCGGCGCCGATATCCTGCGCCTGTGGGTGGTCGGTTCCGACTATTCCGCCGATCTGCGCATCGGGCCGGAGATCTTGAAGCAACAGGGCGAGTTCTACCGCCGCCTGCGCAACACGCTGCGCTATCTGCTGGGCAATCTCGCCGGCTACACCGACACAGAGCGTGTCGCGCGCGACAAGATGCCCGAGCTCGAGCGCTGGGTTCTCCATCGCCTCTACGAACTGGGCGAGCAGCTCAAGGCCTCGATCGCCACCTACGATTTCACATCGTTCTACACGGCGCTGCATAATTTCTGCGCGGTCGATCTCTCGTCCTTCTATTTCGACATCCGCAAGGATTCGCTCTATTGCGACCGGCCGGACAGTCCGACGCGCCGCGCCTGCCGCACCGTGCTCGACGAAGTCTTCTCGTGCCTCACCGCCTGGCTCGCCCCGGTGCTGACCTTCACGGCCGAAGAAGCGTGGCTGATGCGCCTTGAGGAATCTGGCCGTTCCACCGACGGTGCTAGTGTGCATCTGCGCCAATTTCCGAAGCCGCCCGCCGAATGGCAGGACAGCGCGTTGGCCGCGAAATGGGCGAAGATCCGCGAGCTGCGCCGCGTCGTCACCGGCGCCATCGAGATCGAGCGTGCCGAGCGGCGCCTGGGCTCGTCGCTGCAGGCGTTGCCGGAGGTCTATGCGCCGGCGGAGTATGTCGCGGCATTCCATGGCCTCGATCTCGCCGAAATCGCCATCACCTCCGCCGCCAAGCTGGTGGCGGACGCGCCGCCGCCGGGCGCCTTCACGCTGCCCGATGTCGCGGGCGTGGGCGTGGTGGTGAAGGCAGCACCCGGCGAGAAATGCCAGCGCTGCTGGAAAGTGCTGCCCGATGTCGGCATCCATCACCATCATCCGACCCTCGACGCGCGCTGCGCCGACGCCGTCGATCATAGGCCGGGGTGATGAGGATGCGCCGATGCTGAAACTCGGCCTCGGCGTGGCGCTCGCTGCAGCCCTTCTCGATCAGGTGACCAAATATTATTTCCATGACCTGCTCGTCGTGCAGGGCAAGCGCATGATCGAGATCCTGCCGTTCTTCAACCTGGTCACGGTGTGGAACTACGGCGTCAGCTTCGGCTTGTTCAACAATGGTTCGAGCGCGCAGGCGCTGATCTTCGTTGCCCTTTCCCTTTCCATCGTCTGCGCCCTCGTGGTGTGGCTGCGCCGCGTCGACCAGTCTTGGATCGCAGCGTCGCTCGGCCTCGTCATCGGCGGTGCGGTCGGCAACGTCATCGACCGCCTGGCCTATGGCGCGGTCTTCGACTTCCTGGATGTTCACGCCTTTGGCTGGCACTGGCCGGCCTTCAACGTGGCCGATTCCGCGATCACGGTCGGCGTCGTCTTGCTGCTGATCGACTCGCTCTTCGCCCGCAAGCCGGCGTCGTCGGGGTAGGGGGACGGTTGCGCTTCGCGGCCATTCTGATTGCGGTCGTTGTCGCGCTCGATCAGGCGAGCAAGGCCGCGTTTCGCAGCCTGTTCGGCGACGAAGGGCCCGACGCCATCGAGGCTCTGCCCTTCGTCAATATCGTCGCCGTGTGGAATTACGGCATCAGCTTCGGCCTGTTCAACTCCGGCCAGCCGTCCTGGTATCGCACCGCGATCTTCACGATCGTGTCGCTCGGCATCGTCGCCCTTCTGGTCCTGTGGCTGGCCAGCACCCAGACCAGGCCCGCCCAGACCGGGCTGGCGCTGATCATCGCCGGGGCGCTGGGCAACGTCATCGACCGCCTCATTTTCGGCGCCGTGTTCGACTTCCTGCAATTCCACACCGACGATTTCTTCGCCCCGGCCTTCAATCTGGCCGATGCGGCAATCGCGGTGGGCGTGGTCCTGCTGCTTATCGACGGCTTGTTTGCCGGGCGCCAGTCGATTAAATAGGGGTCCATGATTCGGCTTCCCCCGCGACTGGCCACCCTCCGCCCCTGGCGGACCGCCCTTCTGGCCGTCCTGGCCGCAGCATCGTTGAGCGCCTGCGACGACGCCCGCCGGCTCCTGGGTAAGGAAAAATCCCCGCCCGACGAGTTCAGGATCGTCAGCCGCGCCCCCCTGTCCCTGCCACCGGACTATGCCTTGCGCCCGCCCCAGCCCGGCGCGGCGCGCCCGCAGGAAGCCACAACCCCCGAAGTCGCCCGCAACGCGCTGCTGGCCGGCAGCGGCGTGACGCCCGCGCCCCGCACGCCGGTGGACGCCGCCGTGGCCCAGAGCCCCGGCGAAACGGCGCTGTTGGCTCATGCCGGGGTCGGCCGGACCGATCCGGCCATCCGCGAGGTCATCGATCGCGAATCAACCCAGCTCGCCGAGGCCGACCAGACTTTGCTCGACAAGCTGATCTTCTGGCGCAAGCCGGACGAACCGGGCACGGTCGTCGATCCGCAGCGCGAGGCGCAGCGCCTGCGCGAGAACGCGGCACTCGGCCGTCCCGCCGGCGAGGGCGACACGCCCAGCATCAAGCGCCGCAAGCGGGCCCCGCTCGAAGGGCTGTTCTAAGCCGCAAGAAGAAGGGGCTACCCGAATGGGTGGCATCGCTCGGGGGGAGAAAGGTGGAGTCCGATCCGGGCGCCGCCAACCGCGATCGAGGTAAGCCATGAGTGCGGCGCGCACGCTTCGGGTTTTCTGTCTCAGTCTGGGTCTGCTGGTACCGGTCCTCTGGCAGCCGGCCATGGCGCGGGTGTTCGACCCGGAGACCTTTAACCTGCCCAACGGCCTTCAGGTCGTCGTCATCTCCAACAAGCGCGCGCCCGTGGTCACCCACATGGTGTGGTACCGGATCGGCGCCGCCGACGAGAAGCCGGGCAAATCGGGCATCGCCCATTTCCTCGAGCATCTGATGTTCAAGGGCACGCCCGATATGCCGCCCGGCGAATACTCGAAGATCGTCGCCCGCAACGGCGGTCGCGACAACGCCTTCACCAGCTACGACTACACCGGCTATTTCCAGAACGTCGCGCGCGACCGGCTGGAGCTGGTAATGCGCATGGAAGCCGATCGCATGTCGAACCTGGTCCTGACCGACGAGGTCGTCGACCCGGAACGCGAGGTGATCATCGAAGAGCGCCGCTCGGTCGTCGACAACGGCCGGCCTCGCGCCTGCGCGAGCAGATGCAAGCCGCCCTCTATCTCAATCATCCCTATCAGCGCGCCGGTCATCGGCTGGCTGCACGAGATGCGCGGCCTGACCCGCCAGGACGCCATCGACTGGTACAAGACCTATTACACGCCCAACAACGCCATCCTGATCGTCGCCGGCGACATCACGGCTGCCGAGCTCAAGCCCCTCGCCGAGAAATATTACGGGCCCATTCCGTCGCGCGCGATCCCCGAGCGCGTGCGCCCGCAAGAGCCGCCGCCGCAGGCCGCGCGCCGTCTCGAGCTGAAGGATCCGCGCGTCCAGCAGCCGGCGCTGTCGCGCATGTATCTCGCCCCCAGCTACACCTCGGCCGGCAAGGAGCATGCCTACGCGTTGCAAGTGCTGGCCGATCTGCTGGGCGGCGGTGCCACCAGCCGCCTCTATCGCAGCCTGGTTCTGGAAAAGAACGTCGCCGCCGGCGCCGGGTCCTACTACGATCCCGACACGTTCGACCAGACGTCGTTCGGCTTCTCCGTGACGCCGCGCAACGGCATCGCCATGGGCGATGTCGAAGCGGCTTTGGACGCGGTTATCGCCAAGCTGGTGGCGGACGGCGTGAGCGCCGAGGAGCGTCGACCGCACCAAGGCGCGTATGCGCGCCGCCGCGGTGCTGGCCCGCGATTCGCTGCAATCGGGCGCGCGGGTCATCGGCACGGCGCTCACCACCGGCCAGACGATCGAGGACGTCGAATCCTGGCCCGAGCGCATCGATGCGGTCACCAAGGACGATGTCGACCGCGCCGCGCGCTACCTGCTGCAGCCCGACCGCTCGGTCACCGGCCTGCTGCTGCCCAAGCCCAGCAGCTAGGCCGCCCGCAAATTTCCGTTGAGGAGTGACCGCGATGATCTGTCGGATGCTCGTGCGATCGATCCTTATTCTGGGGCTGAGCGTCGCCGGCCTCGCCCCCGCCGCCGCCGTCACCATCGAGCGCGTTGTCAGCCCCGGCGGCATCGAGGCGTGGCTGGTGCGCGACCGCCTGGTGCCCGTGCTCGCCCTCGAATTCATTTTCCGCGGCGCTGGCGCCTCGAACGACCCGGCCGGCAAGGAGGGGCTGTCAAATTTCACCACATCCATGATGGTCGAAGGGGCGGGCGACCTCGATTCGCAGAAATTCCAGCAGGAGCTGGAAGACCGATCGATCTCGATCAGCTTCGACGCCGGGCTCGACACCGTCCGCGGCTCGTTCAAGGCGCTCAACGAGCAGCGCGACATGGCGATCGACCTGCTGCGCCTGGCGCTGACCCAGCCGCGCTTCGACGAGGCCTCGGTCGAACGCGTGCGCGCCCGCACCCAGGCGGCGCTGTCGCGCGAATCCGAGAGCCCCGATGTCATCGCGCGGCAAACCTGGATGGCGACGGCCTTCCCCGAAGATCCCTACGGCCGCCCCTCGCGCGGCACGGCCGACAGCGTCGCCAAGCTCCGGATCGACGATATGCGCGCCCTGCTGCGCGCGCGCCTGGCGCGCGACAACCTGGTGATCGGTGCCGTCGGCGATATCACGCCCGCGGAACTCGGCCCGCTGCTGGATCGCGCATTCGCTGCGTTGCCGGCCAAGGCGCAAGTGCAGAAACTCGCCGATGTGACGATGGCGGGGCAGGGGCGCACCATCGTCGTGCGCCGCGCCGTGCCGCAAAGCGTGGTGATGTTCGGTGAAGCCGGCCTCAAGCGCAGCGATCCCGATTACCATGCCGCCTCACTGGTCAATTACGTGCTCGGCGGCGGCGGATTCAATTCGCGCCTTACCCATGAGGTCCGTGAGAAACGCGGCCTCGCCTATTCGGTCTATTCCTACCTGTCGCCGGTCGATCGCGGCGGCTTGCTGATGGGCGGCACCGCCAGCGAGAATGCGCGCGTCGGCAAGGCGCTCGAGATCATCCGCGCCGAATGGCAGCGCATGAGCGATGAAGGGCCGAGCGAGCAGGAGCTCATCGACGCCAAGACCTACATCAACGGCTCGTTCGCGCTGGGCCTCGATTCGACCGGCCGCATCGCCGCCTTGCTCGCCTCGATGCAATACGACAACCTCGGCATCGACTATCTCGACCGCCGCGCCGGGCTGATCAACGGCGTCACCCTCGCCGACGCCAAGCGCGTCGCGCGCCGCCTGCTGCATGCGGACAGATTATTGACGGTCGTGGTGGGGGAGCCGGAAGGTGTATCCTCAGCGGAATCGCCGACTCCGAAACCGGGCGGCGGGTGAAATTTTCAGAGCACCGGATCATTCGCACGATGCACGACACGACTCGCAAAGCCCCCTTCACGCACGACGTCGAAGCTTGTTTCCACGGCCGCCAGGCGCTCCCGCCCGCGGATTACAAGGCGGCCTTGGCCGCCACAAGGCCGGCGCTCGAGCGCCTGCGCCAGCAGCGTCAGGATGGCTCCCTGCCGCTGTTGCAGTTGCCCGCCAAGCGCGACGATCTCCCGGTCTTTCAGCAAGCCGTCGACCGCTGCTTGAAATGTGACAACGTCGTATTCCTCGGCACTGGCGGCTCCAGCCTCGGCGGCCGCACCTTGGCGGCGCTGGCCGATGGCGGCTTTGGTCCGGCGGCCGATCCCAGGGGCAAGCCGCGCCTGTGGTTTCTCGAGAATGTCGACCCCGACGGATTCGAGCGCGCCATCGGCGGCCTCGACCCTGCGCGCACTGCCGCGGTGATCGTCTCCAAATCCGGCGGCACGGCCGAGACCCTGTCGCAGGCGCTGGCGCTGCTGCCGCGCCTCAAGGCGGCAGGCGACAATCTGCCCGCGCGCGTCACGGTCATCACCGAGCCCACCGACAATCCGCTGCGCCGGCTGGCGCAGCGTCACAGCCTGCCGCTGATCGACCACGATCCCAAGGTCGGCGGGCGCTTCTCGGTGCTCTCGCCCACCGGCATCCTGCCGGCGATGATCGCCGGCCTCGACGCGGTGCAAATCCGCGAGGGCGCCGCGCGCGCGTCTGGACGAGGCTTTGGCCGACAATCCCGCGCAATCGCAGCCGGCGGTGGGCGCGGCCATCAACTTCGGCCTGCAGCGCCATCGCGGCATCAGCCAGACCGTGCTGATGCCCTATGTCGACCGCCTGGCGCCGTTCGCCGCCTGGTTCGTGCAGCTCTGGGCCGAAAGCCTCGGCAAGCAGGGCAAGGGCACGACGCCGATCCGCGCCCTGGGCACGGTCGATCAGCACAGCCAGCTCCAGCTCTATCTCGCCGGCCCCGCCGACAAGATGTTCACCATCGTCATGGGCGACACGCGCGATCGCGGGCCCCGCTACACGCGCGAAGATCTCGGCGACAAGGCGCTGGACTGGCTGGCCGGCCGCACCTTGGGCGATCTGCTCGACGTGTCGCAGCGCGCCACCGCCGACACGCTGGTGCGCAACGGCAGGCCGGTGCGCGTCATCAAGCTCGGCACGCTCGACGAATATTGCCTCGGCGCGCTGTTGATGCATTTCATGCTGGAGACGATCATCGCCGCCGAGCTGTGGCAGGTCGATCCGTTCGACCAGCCGGCGGTGGAGGAGGGCAAGGTGCTGGCCCGCCAGTATCTGAAAGAGATGTCGGCATGAGCATCCGGCGCCTGCCCGAGACGGTCGTCAATCGCATCGCCGCGGGCCCCGGCCGCGCAGCGGCCAATGAGACAACGACTTCACCGGCGGCGAGGGGACAGGGCGAACTGCCATGAGTATTCGTCGTCTGCCAGAAACTGTCGTCAATCGCATCGCCGCCGGTGAAGTGATTGAGCGGCCGGCGGCGGCGGTCAAGGAGCTGGTGGAGAATGCGATCGACGCCGGCGCCACGCGCATCGAGGTGACCCTGGCGATGGCCGGGCGCAGCCTGATCGCCGTGGTCGACGATGGCAGCGGCATGAACCCCGACGAGCTGTCGCTCGCCGATCGAGCGCCACGCCACCTCGAAACTGCCCGACGACGATCTGCTGCATATCCGCTCGCTCGGCTTCCGCGGTGAAGCACTGCCGTCGATCGGCGCGGTCGCGCGCTTGCACATCACCAGCCGCACCCGCGATGGCGCGGAGGCGTGGAAATTGGAAGTCGAGGGCGGCCGCGTCGGCAAGCCGGTCCCCGCCGCGCATCCGCAAGGGACGCGTGTCGAAGTGCGCGATCTGTTTTATGCGACACCGGCGCGCCTCAAATTCCTCAAGGGCGATCGCTCGGAACTTGGCGCGATCGTCGACACGGTCGAGCGCCTGGCGATGGCGCATCCCGACATCGCTTTTCATGTGAGCGACGAAAATCGCGCGCTCGTCAAGCTGCCGGCGGTCGCCGGCGATCTGTTTGCCGCGCGCCTCGAGCGGCTGTCCGCGGTGATCGGCCGCGACTTCTTTGCGAACGCGCTGCAAGTGGATGCGGAGCGCGAGGGCCTGCGGCTGACCGGCTATATCGGCCTGCCGACATTCCATCGTGCCACCGCCCAACATCAATATCTGTTCGTGAACGGCCGGCCCGTGCGCGACCGCCTGCTCGGTGGTGCGGTGCGCGGCGCCTATGCCGATTTCCTGGCGCGCGATCGCCATCCGGTCGTGGCTCTCTTCCTCGAAGTCCCGGCCGAACAGGTCGACGTCAACGTCCATCCCGCCAAGGCCGAAGTGCGCTTCCGCGATGCCGGGCTGGTGCGCGGGCTGATCGTCGGCTCGCTGCGCCATGCCTTGGCCGAAGCCGGCCATCGCGCCGCGACCACCGTGGCCGCCGGCGCGCTGGGTGCGATGCGCCCCGCCAACGCGCCGTCCTTCGCCTTCACGCCGCGGCCGGCATCGAGCGGCCTTGCCGAAGCCGCCGCCGCCTATTTCGCGCAAGCGCCGCTCAATCCGATGACGCAGCCTTCGGCGTCTGTCGTACCGGCGGAGGTGCAGCCGGCCAAGGACTATCCGCTCGGCGTCGCGCGTGCACAGATCCACGAGACCTATATCGTCGCGCAGACCGCGGACGGCGTCGTCATCGTCGACCAGCATGCGGCGCACGAGCGGCTCGTCTACGAAAAGATGAAACGCGATCTCGATGCCGGCGGCATCAAGCGCCAGGCGCTGCTGATCCCCGAAGTGGTCGAGCTCGACGAAGCATCCGTCGCGCGTCTTGCACCGCGTCTCGCCGAATTCGCCGAGCTCGGGCTCGTCGTGGAGGCGTTCGGACCGGGCGCCGTGCTGGTGCGCGAAGTCCCGGCCTTGCTGGGCGAGGTCGACGCCAAGGGCCTGGTCCGCGATCTCGCCGACGAGCTTGCCGAATTCGGCCAGGCGCTATCGCTGAAAGAAAAACTCGGCGAGGTCTGCGGCACCATGGCCTGCCACGGCTCGGTGCGCGCCGGACGGCGGCTGAGCGGCGAGGAGATGAACGCGCTGCTGCGCCAGATGGAAGCGACCCCGCATTCCGGCCAGTGCAATCACGGCCGCCCGACCTATGTCGAGCTGAAGCTCGCCGATATCGAGCGGCTGTTCGGCCGGAGATGATCCCGGCGCCCAAGAACGCCCCCGCGCATCTGGCGCGCGGCCGCGACCTCCTGCGCGCCAACCGTCCCGCCGAGGCGATCGGGGAGATCGTGGCGGCCCTGGCCACCGATCCCGCCGCGTCGGAGCCCGCGCATCTGCTCACGCGCCTGCTGCAGCAATACACGCTCGACGCCTCGCCGCCGGTGGCCGGCGCCCTGTGCGCCTGTTTCGCGCAAGACGGTCTCGACCATCAGCCGCTGGTGCGCAGCGCGCTGAATTGTCTGATGGCAACGCCGGCGTTTCAGGCGGCCCGCCAGCGCGCCGCGACCGAGGGCTGGGCTGAAGCCGTCGCGGCCCTTTTCGACACGCCAGATATCGAGATTTTTCTGGCCGATGCGTTGCTCTTGGGCGTCTTGCGCCGCGGCATCTGCCACGATGTGGAGTTCGAGCGCTTCCTGCTGGCGCTGCGTGCGCAAGTAGCGGCGCGCCTGTCCGACCCGCCGCAATGGTGGCGCCCGCTCGCTGCGGCGTTGGCGCAGCATGCCATCAACAACGAATATGCCTTGCCGATCGATGCTGCCGAAGCCGCCGATCTTGCCGATCTCGTCGCGCGTCTTGAGACAGGGGCGAGCGACGACGCGATGCTATTGGTGGTCTTGATGTATCGCGCGCCGCCGTCGTCGCTGGCGTCGCGAAGCTGGCGCGAGCCGGCCCGCGCGCTGTTGGCGGCCGCGCAGCCCGACGTCGAGGAGATTCGCGCGCGCAGCGCCATGGCGCGCCTGTCGCATCCCGCCGATCCGGCGTCGCAGCGCATCGCCGTGCACTACGAGGAAAATCCCTATCCGCGTTGGCTCAGCCTCGAACGTCCAGCACCCGGCGAACGCCTCTCTATGCTGCGCCGCCATCTGCCGCAATCGGCGTCGCGCGATTTCGCCGGACGTCTTGATGTGTTGATCGCCGGTTGCGGCACCGGCCGTCAGGCGATCGCCGCGGCGCTCGGCTACGGCGCCAACGCGCGCATCCTCGCCCTCGACCTCAGCGTCGCCAGCCTCGCCTATGCGGCGCGCATGGCGCGGCGCTACGGCATTGCCAACATCGAATTTCTGCAGGCGGATTTGCGCGACATCGCCGCACTCGATCGCCGCTTTGATGTGATCGAGGCGGTGGGCGTGTTGCATCATATCGCCGATCCGGTCGCGGCCTGGCGCACTCTGGTCGACCGGCTGCAGCCCGGCGGCATGATGAAGATCGGCCTTTACAGCGAACGCGCGCGGGCCTCCATCGTTGCCGCGCGCGCCGAGATCGCGCGTCTCGGCCTCGCCGCCGACATCGACGGCATCCGCGCCCTGCGTCGCCTGGTGATCGATGCGCCCGACGCGCCCAAGGATTGGCGTCACCTGCTGCCGCGCTTCGTCGATTTCTTCACCGCCAGCGGCTGCCGCGATCTGGTCTTTCACGAGGTCGAGCATCGCTTCTCGCCCGCGACGCTGGCGCTGGCCATCGGCGAGCTTGGCCTGCAATTCCGCGGCTTCGAGCTGCCGGCGCACATCATGTCGACGTTCCGCATGCGCCACGCCGGCGCCCTCGCACCCCTCGATCTGGCCCAATGGGAGGCATTCGAGGCCGGTGCCCCCGACGTTTTTGCCGGCATGTACCGCTTCTGGTGCTACAAGCCGTCCATCTGAGCGCGGGCGGCGCGCAACCCTGATCCCCAACCCTCGCAAGGCTGGCCGGCCGAAATCTCGGCTATGGTCCCGCCAGCCTTGTCCGGCCGCCTGGCCGGGCTTTCGCGTGATCGTGGGCAAACCTTCTCCCTCCGAATGGTTCGCATGTCGAAGCCGTCTCTCGGCCTGATTCTGACGTTGGGCGCGCTTTCGGCGTTCGCGCCGCTGACGGTCGACATGTACCTGCCAAGCCTGCCGGGGATGGCACGCGATCTAAACGCGCCCTCGTCGTCGCTCGAGCTCACGCTCTCGGTCTTCTTCGCCGGCATGGCGATCGGTCAGGCGTTTTATGGGCCGCTCTCCGACCGCTTCGGCCGCCGCGGTCCGCTCTTCCTGGGCATTATCGTCTACGTCCTGGCCTCGATCGGCTGCGCGCTCACGCCCGATGTCAACACGCTGATTGCCCTTCGCTTCCTGCAAGCACTCGGCGGCTGTGCCGGCACCGTCATCGCGCGGGCGGTCGCGCGCGACATCACCGAAGGTGTGGAGACGGCGCGGCTGCTTTCGACCCTCATCATGATCATGGGCGTTGCACCCATCCTCGCCCCCAGCCTCGGCGGCTATCTGCTGCTCTACGTCTCCTGGCGCGCGATCTTCTGGATCCTGACGGGGTTCGGCCTCGCCTGCCTGCTGGCGGTGATCTTCGTCCTGCCTGAAACGCGCCCGCCTGAGCGGCGCCCCACCGGCGGCTTCGCCTCCGTGTTGCGCGTCTACAGCCGCCTGCTCTCGACGCGGCGTTTCGTGGGATTCATGGCGATGTCGGGCTTCAGCCTCTCGGGCATGTTCGCCTACATCACCGCCTCGTCGCATCTCTTCATCGACAGTTATCACCTGAGCCCGCAGCAATTCGCCATTCTGTTCGGCGCCAACGCGCTGGGCTTCATCGCGACGTCGCAGGTCAACCGCGTACTGCTGCCGCGTTTCGGCCTGGCCCCGACCTTGGCGACGGGAATTCTCGTCTATGCCGCGGCGTCGCTGCTGCTGCTGATCGCCGCCCTTGCCGGTGGCCCGCTCTGGGCGCTGCTGCCCCCGCTGTTCGTGGCGATTGCGAGTCTCGGCGCGGTCGTGCCCAACGCTTCGGCAGCGGCCTTATCCGGCGAGCCGGTCCATGCCGGTAGCGCCTCGGCCTTGCTCGGCACCGCGTCGTTCGTCGGCGGTGCGTTTTCGGGGAGCGCTGTTGCCGCGGTGCACGCGGATTCGGCCCTGCTGCCGATGACCGTGATCATGGCCGTCTGCGCGGTGATTGCGCTCGCGGCCCATCGCGTCCTGGTCGGCCGCACCTAGCCCGCGTCACCGCTGTCAGCGCGATTGCGGTGGCCCCGATGAGAACGCCACGCGGATATTGAAGGCGATCGAGATGCGCTCGCCGCTGCCGTGGAACGGGTTGACGTAGTGATAGAGCCAGCAGGGGAAGAGCAGCATCAAGCCCGGCATCGGCTCGACGCGCAGCTTGGGCATTGCCTCGCTCCCGGGCACGCCAAGCGCCGTTGCGCCCATGCGCGGGTCGAGGAACTCGATCGTGCCATTCTCCGGCGCGGTGCCCGGCGTCTTCTCGCCCGCCGCCACGTAGTAGACGCCCGACCAGGTGCAGTCGGGATGGTTGTGAATCTTGTGGTACGCACCGTCGCGGCAGACATTGGCCCAGGCGCCGCCATCCATCGACACGTTGAATGGACGCTCGGCCGGCGGCAGGACGAAGCCGGTCATTTCGCGCACCGCCTGGCCGATCCAGCGCTTGAGCGCGTCCACTTCGGGGCCGGGCCACTCGAGCAGGTCTTCTTTCGAGTGCCAGCCGCCGACATTGCTGCGCTGCACGCCGCCATCGGCCGCCTCGCGCGCGAGAATGACACGCCGCAGCCCGGCGTTGACCGGCTCGGCGTCGGGCCATTGCCGCTTGAAAATCGGCGTCACGAAGGCGAGCTCGATCAACTCCGTGATGGGTAACGATGGTTTCATGAGCGCAAGTTTCGCATACTGGCCCCTCCCGGGCTAGCACAGGACAAGGGGGCGAAGTGCACGACAGAAGGTTTGGGCTGTATGACCAAGGCACTTGAAGGCGGCGGCGAGATCGCGGTCGTCGACATGCACACCGGCGGCGAGCCGGTGCGCATTCCCGTCTCCGGCCTGCCCGAGGTGCCAGGCGACACGATCCTCGCCAAGCGCCGCCATGCCCGCGACCATCTGGACCATGTGCGCCGCTTCCTGATGTTCGAGCCGCGCGGCCATCGCGACATGTACGGCGCCTGGCTGGTGAAGCCGACCCTCCCGGGTGCCGACCTCGCGGTGCTGTTCCTGCACAACGAGGGCTACTCGACCATGTGCGGCCACGCCGTCATCGCGCTGGCGCGCTTCGCGGTCGACCGCGGCCTGGTCCAGCGCACGGGCGCTCTCACGCGCATCGGCATCGAATGCCCATGCGGCCTTATCGAAGCCTTCGTCGACGAGGGCGGCGCCGTCGTCTTCGATTCCGTTCCGGCCTTCGTGCTGGCGCGCAATGTCACGGTCGCTCTGCCGGACAAATCGCATCTCATCTGCGACGTCGCCTACGGTGGTGCCTTCTATGCCATCGCCGATGCCGGCCAATTGGGTCTGAGTGTCACGCGCGACCGCGTCTCGGCGCTGACCGACGCCGCCGATGCCGTGACGCAAGCCGTCAGGGCGGCGTTGAATATCATCCACCCGGTGGAGCCCGATCTCGGATTTCTCTACGGCACGATCCTGACCGACGGCGGCGACGGCGTGGACCGTCCGTCGGCCAATATCTGCGTCTTCGCCGATCGCGAGGTCGATCGCAGCCCGACCGGTTCGGGCGTCACCGCCCGCATGGCGCTCTATGCCGCGACCGGCCGCACGACAGGCTCGCACATCCATCGCTTCCAGAGCGTGACCGGCGCCATCTTCACCGGCGAAGCGCGCGACGCGCTGCGCTACGGCGGCTATCCCGCCTTCATCGTGCGCGTCGGCGGCAAGGCGCACTACACGGGCGAAGCGCGCTTCCGCCTCGAACCCGAAGACACGATCGGCCGCGGGTTTCTGCTGCAGTAGAAGTCGCGCTGGCCCCCAACTCATCCTCCCCATCGCTGCGCGATGGGTCCCCTCCTTCTCCGCCCCAATGGGGTGGAGAAGGCAATCGAGGCTCGCCGGTCTCCCTCTCCGCCGCGAAGCGGGGGAGAGGGAAGGGGCCCATCGCGAAGCGATGGGAAGGGTGAGGTGGTGTCTATGCCCTCGCGCAATAGCGAAGGAATGTCAGTTTCGCCTTCCCATACCGCCGCTCGTCCTCGCTGATGAACCCCGCCGGCGGCGTCACATCGTCGCGTGCTTCGGTCTCGACGATGCAGATGGCATCGTCGGCCAGCCAGCCATTCGCGGCGAGGGCCGCCAGTGCGGGCATCGCCAGGCCCTCGCGATAGGGCGGGTCGAGGAAGGCGATTGTGCATGCCTGTGTCGCGCGCCCGGGCTTGGTCGCGTCGGCCTGGTAGGTTTTCATGTTGGCGGTTTCGCCCAGTGCCTTGGCGTTCGCGCTCACCAGCTTCAGCGCAGCACCATCGTTGTCGATGAACGTCGCATGCGTGGCCCCGCGCGACAGCGCTTCGAAGCCCAGCGCACCCGTGCCGCAGAACGCGTCGACCACGCGTGCACCGATCAGCGGCGACACGCCGCCCGCCGCAAACTTGCCGTGCGCCAGGATATTGAACAGGGATTCGCGCGCGCGATCGCTGGTCGGCCGCACGCGCTCGTCTTCGGGCGACTCCAGCTTGCGACCGCGATGCTTACCGCCGACGATGCGCATCAGCGCGGCGTCTTGCGCTGGTGCGGGCGCGGCGGCACCGGCCCGGCCAGCGCCCCCAGATGATCGCGCATCATCTTGGGCAGTACTTCCTCGATGGCGCCGGCGGGCAGATCGTCGAGCAGGAACGGCCCGTAGGACGTGCGGATCAGCCGGTTCACGGTCAGCCCGAGATATTCCATCACCCGGCGCACTTCGCGGTTCTTGCCCTCGCGCAGATCGACCGTGACCCACGAATTGCGGCTCACGCTCGCGCGTTCGCGCTCGACACGCGCCACGATCGATCCGTACGTCACGCCATCGATGGTCACACCCTGGGCAAGGCTTTCGAGCGCTTCGGGATTGGGCAACCCGAACACGCGCACGCGATAGCGCCGCGTCCAGCCCGTCGCCGGCAATTCCAGATGGCGCTTGATGGCGCCGTCATTGGTCAGCAGCAGCAGCCCTTCGGAATTGAAATCGAGCCGTCCCACCGGCATCACCCGCGGCAATTGCTTGGGCATGCCATCATAGATGGTCGGCCGCCCCTCGGGGTCGTGCGCCGTGGTCAACAGCCCGCGCGGCTTGTGATAGCGGAACAGGCGCGGGCGTTCGGGCGCTTTCAGCGTCTCGCCGTCGACCGTGACGACATTGGCGGCGGTGACGGTGAAGGCGGGCGAGGTCAGCGTCTTGCCGTCGACGGCGACGCGGCCTTCCTCGATCCAGCGCTCCGCCTCGCGGCGCGAGCACAGGCCGGCGCGGGCGATCACCTTGGCGATGCGGTCGGGTTTTGCAGTGTCGGTCAACGCGCGTGTGTCCTCATGCTTTGGCACGAGGATGTCTTAGAGACTTACCTTGCCCTTGTCGAAGGGGGAAACCCTCAGGCGGCAGCGCGGATGAAGGCGTCGAAGATGCGCGTGTCGCCGGGGCTGATTGCGTATTCGGGGTGCCACTCGACGCCCAGGCAGAAGCGCTTGCGCGGGTCCTCGATCCCCTCGACCACGCCGTCGGGCGCGGTCGCGTTGATGACGATGCCGGGCCCCACGGCCTTGACCGCCTGGTGATGCGCGCTGTTGACCGGCAGCTCCAGCATCTGGGTCACGCGGTGGAGCAGGGTCCCGGCGACGACCTTGACGTTGTGGCCGGGCTCGGTGCGCGGGTTGGGCTGCTCATGCGCCAGCGCGCCGGAGATCTCGTCGGGAATATGCTGGATCAGCGTGCCGCCCAGCACGACGTTGAGAAGCTGCTGGCCGCCGCAGATGCCGAGCATCGGCAGGTCGCGGGCATAGGCGCCCTTGACCAGCGCGAATTCGAAGGCGGTGCGCCGATCCTTGGTTCTGACGGTCTCATGGCGCGAATTGGCGCCGAACAGGGCCGGATCGACATCGAATGCACCGCCGGTGATGACGATGCCGGACAGCTTGTCGAGATACGCCTCGGCCAGCTCGGGCTCATGCGGCAGCGGCAATGGCAAGCCGCCGGCCCGCGCCACCGCTTCGCAGTAATTCTGGCGCAGCGCGTACCACGGCAGCTTGGACCAGCCGCCAGCGGGCTCTGAATCGAGGGTGATGCCGATCAGGGGTCGTGTCATGCCAGATACTTAGCATCGCCGGGTTAATAAATGGAAGCGCCCGGGCCGACCCGCTATTCTGCGCCGCGCCATGCCCGACACCGCCCCCCTGAGCCCCATGCAGCGTGCCCTGGAAGCGGCTGCCACGGCCGGCGCTGCGGGCGAGGTCCCGGTCGGCGCGGTGCTGGTCGACGGCGCCACCGGCGCCATCCTCGCCGTCGCCCATAACCGCACGGAAGCCGACCACGACCCGACCGCGCACGCCGAGATGCTGGTGCTGCGCGAAGGCGCGCGCGGCCTGGGCACGGCGCGCCTGGCCGGCTGCGACCTGTATGTGACGCTGGAACCCTGTCCGATGTGCGCGACGGCGATCTCCTTCGCCCGCATCCGCCGGCTCTATTTCGGCGCCAGCGACCCCAAGGGGGGCGGCGTGGAACACGGCCCAAGAATATTTTCTCATACGACGTGCCATCACCGGCCAGAAGTCTATAGCGGGATCGAGGAGACCAGGGCCGCCCGCCTGCTGCAGGATTTCTTCCGCGCCCGGCGTTAGTGACGCGGCGAAGTTGCCTGGCGCCTGAGCGATCTCACGCGGCGCGGAAGCGCCACACGCCGGCGCCATCCTTCTCGCGCCGCACGCGGCCTTGCGCCTCGAGCAGATGGAGATGCGCCAGCGCCTCGCCGGTGGCCAGCCCGACATTGTTGGCGCTGATCTCGCGTCGGAACAGGAACGGGAACGTGTCGATGGCGCAGAGCGGGCGCTCGGCGGCCACCTCGGCCAGCTTGTCGAGCCGCTCCTCGTGATGCGCCTTCAGATACGCGATGCGCGCTGGCACGTTGCGATAGGGCAGGCCGTGCGCCGGCAAGATCAGCGTGTCCGCCGGCACGTCGGCGAAATTGTCGAGCGAACCGAGATAATCCGCGAGTGGATTGGCGAAAGGCTCGAGCGGCCACACGCTGACATTGGGCGAGATGCGCGGCAGCAGGATGTCGCCGCCGATTAAGACGTTGAGTTGCTTCGCCCACAAACATGCATGCTCGGGCGCATGGCCGCGGCCGATCACGACATTCCAGCGCTGTCCGCCGATGTCGATGTCTTGCCCGCCGCGCATGCGCCGGAAGGCGGGCGGCACTTCGGGCACGCCGCGGCGATAGAAGTTGGAATTGCCCACCTGCGTCAGCAGATCCTCGCTGGCGCCATTGCCGCGATAGAAGGCGAAGCGCGCCGCGACATCGGCCTCGTTGCCCTGGGCATGCACCACGCGCGCCATCGCGAATTCCGCCGCCGTCATCCACAGCGGCATCTGCCAGCGCTCGGTCAGCCACGCGCCGAGCCCCAGATGGTCGGGATGGAAATGCGTGACCAGCAGCCGCGTCACCTTCCGGCCGCCGAGCACAGACGCGAAGATCGCTTCCCAATGCGCCTTGGCCTCGTCGCGCGCCAGGCCGCAATCGACGATGACCCATTCATCGCCGTCCTGCAGCAGCCACAGATTGATGTGATCGGGCGGGAAGGGCAGCGGCATGCGCACCCAGTGCACGCCGGGCGCGATTTCCAGCGTCGTGCCGGGGGCCGGCGGCGTCTCCACCGGATAGATCAGATCGCTCTTGTGAAGGCCGGCCATCACTGCCTCAAGTCTTTGTTAGCGCGCGCCAGCCGATATCGCGCCGGCAGAAACCGTCATCCCACTCGATCGCATCGACGGCTTCGTACGCGCGCTTCTGTGCCTCGGCGACGCCGGACCCCAGTGCCGTCACGCACAACACACGCCCGCCATTGGCCAGCACGCGCGTGCCATCACTTTTCGTGGCGGCATGGAACACCGTCACGCCTTGCACCGTACCAGCTTCGGTGAGGCCGCGAATTTCGCTGCCCTTGCGATACTCGCCCGGATAGCCCTTGGCCGCCATCACCACGCATAAGGCGGTGTCGTCGCGCCAGCGCAGGCTGAAATTCTTGAGCTCGCCGTCGCGCGCCGCCATCAGCGCCGGCAACAGATCGGAAGCGAGCCGCGGCATCAGCACCTGGGTTTCGGGATCGCCGAAGCGCACGTTGAACTCGACCAGCTTGGGCCCGTCGCGCCCGATCATCACGCCGACATAGAGCACGCCCTTGTAAGGCCGCCCTTCCTGGATCATGCCGGCCATGGTCGGGCGCACGATCGTCGCCATGATGGTCTCGGCCATGGCCGCCGTGACAATCGGTGCGGGCGAATAGGCGCCCATGCCGCCGGTATTGGGCCCGGTATCGCCGTCGCCCACGCGCTTGTGGTCCTGCGCGGTTGCCAGCGCGATGGCGGTCTTGCCGTCGCACAGCGCAAAGAAACTCGCTTCCTCGCCGTCGAGAAATTCCTCGATCACCAGCTCGGCGCCGGCCGCACCGAAGCGCTGGTCGACCATCGCGTCATCGACGGCAGCGAGCGCCTCGTCGAGCGTCATGGCGACGGTGACACCTTTGCCCGCCGCCAGCCCGTCGGTCTTGATGACGATGGGGGCGCCGCGCTGCTGCACGAATTTTCGCGCGGCGTCGCGGTCGCGGAAGCGCTCATAGGCGGCGGTCGGCACGCCATACTTGGCGCAGAAATCCTTCATGAAGCCCTTGGAGCCTTCAAGCGCCGCCGCCTTGCCGCTCGGCCCGAACGCCCGGATGCCGGCCCCTTCCAGCGCGTCGACCAACCCGGCCACCAGCGGCCCTTCCGGCCCCACCACCGCGAAATCGATCTTCTGGTCGCGCGCGAATCGGACGATGCCGGCGCTATCCTCGGCGGCGATGGCCACGCATTCGGCGTCGGCGGCGATCCCGGCATTGCCGGGCGCGCAAAAGAGCTTGTCGCAGATGGGGGAGGCGGCGATGGCCCAGCACAGCGCATGTTCGCGCCCGCCCGAGCCCACGACCAGAATTCGCATACGTCGGCGTCCTGAACCTTATCCTTGCGCGGAGGGGGGCTTGTATCATATCCCCTGACATCCGCCATGAGCGATTTTCCCATACCAGAAGCGTCCTCGGCGCGCCCGAATCTGCCGGAATTCACGGTCACGGAGCTGTCTTCCGCGGTCAAAAAGACCGTCGAGGGCGCCTTCGGCTGGGTGCGCGTGCGCGGCGAGATTTCGCGCCCCACCACCCCCGGTTCGGGCCATTGCTACCTGCGCCTCAAGGACGAGGCGGCGGTGCTCGACGCCGTTATCTGGAAGGGCACGCTCTCGCGCCTGGGCCTCAGGCCCGAGGACGGCATGGAGGTCATCTGCACCGGCCGCCTGACCACCTATCCGGGCAAATCCACCTACCAGCTCATCATCGAGCGCATGGAGCTGGCGGGCGAGGGCGCGCTGCTCAAGATGATCGAGGAGCGGCGCAAGCGCCTCGCCGCCGAAGGGCTCTTTGACGAAAGCCGGAAAAAGAAGCTGCCCTTCCTGCCCGATGTGATCGGCGTCATCACCTCGCCCACCGGCGCGGTGATCCGCGACATCCTGCACCGCCTCGCCGACCGCTTTCCGCGCCACGTGCTGCTGTGGCCGGTGGCTGTCCAGGGCGAAGGCGCGGCCGATCAAATTGCCGCCGCCATTGCCGGGTTCAACGCGCTGCAACCCGGCGACCGGGTGGTGCGCCCGGATCTGCTGATCGTGGCGCGTGGCGGCGGCAGCCTCGAAGATCTGATGCCGTTCAATGAGGAAATCGTCGTGCGCGCCGCCGCGGCGAGCCTCATCCCGCTGATTTCCGCCGTCGGCCACGAGACCGACACAACGCTGATCGATTTCGCGTCCGATCGTCGCGCGCCGACTCCCACTGCGGCGGCCGAGATGGCGGTGCCGGTGCGCGCCGAGCTGCTGACCGGCCTGCTGCGTGACGAGCATCGCCTCGTGGCCGCGCTGGGCCGCCGCATCGAAGAACTGCGCACGCGCGTCGACAGCCTCGGCCGCGGCCTCGGCGATCCTGGCCGCCTGATCGAGGATCGCGCCCAGCGGCTGGACGACCGCGCCGAGCGTCTGCGCCTCTCGTTCGGCAATCTGTTGAGCGGCTGCGCCTCGCGCGTCGCGCAGGCCTTCGCGCGTCTGCCGCATCCACAGCAACAACTTCTGCATGCCAAGCAGGTGTTCGGCGATCGCGCGGCGCGTCTGAGCGCGTGGAGCGATGCGGCAAAGCGTATTGCCGAACAGAACAGCACCCGCGTTCAGGATCTGGCGCATCGCGCCGAACGCTGCGCCAACCGCGCCGTCGAGGATCGCCGCAAGCATCTGGTCGGCGTGTCGCAGTTGCTCGAGAGCTTTTCCTACGAGCGCGTGCTCGATCGCGGCTTTGCGCTTGTGCACGATGCCGATGGCCATCCGGTGACGGCGGCGGCGGACACGTCGCCGGGCCAGGCACTCGGCGTGCGCTTCCGCGACGGCGAGGTCGGCGTGCGCGTCGAAGGGACGCCGACCGAGAAGCCCAAATCCGCGCGCAAAGGCGGGGCGCCCAAGCCGGCCGGACAGGGGAGCTTGCTGTGATCGCGCGCGCACTCGCGACGCTGGCGCTGCTGATCGCGCTGTCTTGCGATGCTGCGGCCGATGAATTGAGCTTTTCGGGTGCCTTCGTGCAGGGCGGCCTGGTCAAAGGCCACGTGCCGCCGGGCACGAAACTGGCCTTCGACAATCGCGAGCTGCGCGTCGGCGCCGACGGCACATTCCTGCTCGGCTTCGGCCGCGACACGCAGACGGCATCGCTTGCGATCACGTATGCCGACGGGCGCAGCGAAACCCGCACGCTCACGGTCAAGAAGCGCGACTGGCTGATCCAGCGCGTCGACGGCCTGCCGCAGCAGACCGTGACGCCCAACGAGGAAGAGCTGAAGCGCATCCGCGCCGAGGGTGAGCTGGCGCGCGAAGCGCGCAAGATCGACAGCCCGGAGCCGTTGTTCGGCGCCGGATTCATTTGGCCTGTCATTGGACCGATCAGCGGCGTCTTCGGCAGCCAGCGTGTCTTGAACGGCGAAGCGCGCGCACCGCATTTCGGCGTCGACATCGCTGTACCTCCCGGCACGCCGGTCCGCGCCACCGCCGATGGCGAAGTGACGCTGGCGCATGAGGGAATGTTGCTGAGCGGCAAGACCCTGATCGTCGATCACGGCTTCGGCCTCAACTCCGTCTACTATCATCTGAGCGAGATCACCGTGCCTTTGGGTGCGCGCGTCAAGCAGGGCCAGATGATCGGCAAGGTCGGCGCCACCGGCCGCGCCACCGGCCCGCATCTCCACTGGGGCATGAACCTCTTCGACATCCGCCTCGATCCCGCCTTGCTGGTGCCGCCGATGCCGGCGAACGGCAAGAGCGCGACAGGCGGGCGTTTGAAGCAGTCATCATCTTTCGAATGACGCCGCGTTTGCGCGCTCGAAAGTCCCTCTCCGCCCTTTAGGGCGGATGAGGGATTTAGGGTGAGGTGGGTGCTTCCGCTGCGAGCTCCGTTTGCCGGAACCACCACCTCACCCTCCCGCCTTCGCTAGCTACAGCGGGCAAGCCCGCCGAGGCTAGCGAAGCGGCCCCTCCCTCTCCCCGCTTCGCGGCGGAGAGGGAATGTGTATATTACATGCCGAGCGCACGGCGAGACCAATGACCAAATCATGACTTAGATGGGACATCATCCGTCCTTCTTCGCGCAAAGACGCCTGGTCGATGCAGGTGCTGCGCGCCGTCCGCGCGCTCGGCCTGCCGGACTGGGCGATCGGCGCCGGCTTCGTGCGCAACCCCGTCTAGGACGCGATCACGAACAAGACCGTGCGCACCAAGCCCAGCGACGTCGACGTGCTGTATTTCGACCCGGCCGATCTGTCGCCGGAGCGCGAGCAGGATTTCGAAGCGAAGCTCTCTGCCGTCATGCCGGACGTCGCCTGGTCAGTCACCAACCAGGCGCGCATGCATCTGCACAACGGTGATGCGCCCTATAAATCGACGGCGGACGCGCTGCGCTTTTGGCTGGAAACGCCGACGGCCATCGCCGTGGCGCTGGATGCCCAGGACAAGCTAAGCGTCATCGCCCCGTTCGGTTTGGAGGATCTGATGGCCGTACGCGTGCGCCCGACGCCACGTGGCCGCGAGCGCAGCGACGCTTATCGCACCCGCATCGAAACCAAGCAGTGGCAGCGCTTCTGGCCGACGATCCAGATCGAGTTTTGACGAACGCTCTCCGCGCTTTGCTGTTTTTCCCTAATTGTCACCCGCGGGCTTGACCCGCGGGTCTGACAGTCGCGCGGTGTCAGATGCGCGGGTCAAGCCCGCGCATGACAGAGAAAAAGGGAGTGCGCTACCTCTCTGCACGAAACTCGCTGCTACCACCGGCGATGCAGCCACAACCACTGGCCCGGACGCTGGCGGATCCAGTCTTCGAAATACGCGTTGACGCGCGTCATCACCGCGAGGGCGTCGGCCTTGCGGTCGCCGCTGTCGGGGATGTCCAGTGGCGGATGGAAGGTGAGGCGGAAGCGCGCGCCCGCCAGCCGCTCGATCTGCGAGGGGATCACCGTGCATTCGTATTTCTGCGCGAGCGGACCCAAGGCACCCGCCGTCATCGCCGGCCGCCCGAAGAACGGCACCTCGATGCCATCGCTCATCTTCTGGTCGAGCAGCATGCCGAGATGGCGATGGTCGCGCAGGCATTGCAGCATCGCGCGCGCCCCGTCTGGGCCCTTGGGCAGCAACCCCTCGGCGATGGCGCCACGCCCGTCCTGGAACAGCGTCTCGACGGCTTCGTTGTTGGCCGGCCGGTAGACGAGATTGAGCGGGGCCCCGAACTTCATCGCCGTAATGGCACAAACTTCCCAGTTCGCAAGATGCCCGGAGAAGAAGATGATCGACGTGCCGCGCGCCTTGGCGCGCTCGACATGCTCCATGCCGCGGACTTCGATCCGGCCATCCGGATGAAGTTGCCAGCATGCGCGCGAGATGCGGATACTCCGCGGCCACGCGGCCGAGGATTGTCCCACATGTCGCGGATGATCGCCTCGATCTTCGCATCCGATTTCTCGGGAAAACATCGCGCAGACATTCTTGCGCGCGCGCCGGCTGACGCCGATCCACGGCCCGATCGTGCGCGCGACAGCGCCGCCGACCGCCGAGCTGGCATCGATCGACAGCATCTGCAGCAGCCGGAAGCAGGCGCGCACGAAGACCGTCTCGAGCGGCCGCGCGAGATGTGCGCGTGACCCAGCGCTGCCAGAGTGCCCGCTCAGCCACGCGCGCGCTCCAGCCGCTTGGGGGCGAGCAAGGGCTGCAGCAGCGCCATCGCCGCCTCGGGCGGATCGAAGACGAGCGTGACCGTCACGGCCGTGATATTGCGCCGCGCCGCCTCGGGCAGGCGCACCCAGTCCTTCTGCGTCGTGACCAGCCGCGCGCCATGCCTTGCCGCACTCTCGCGCAGCGCCGCGATATCGCCATCGCTGTAGGCGTGATGATCGGCGAACGATGTGCGCGCGAGCAATTCGGCACCGATCTCGCTCAACGTGTCGAAGAACTTCGCCGGCCGGCCGATGCCCGCGAAGGCCACCACCCGTTCGCCGCGCAGTCCGGCGCGCATTCTCGTCGGGCACCATCCGGGCGCGCAGCACGGCGGCGCCGCCAAGCAGCGGCACCACGCCGGTACGATCCGCGCCGATCAGCACGAAGGCGCTGGCCCGCGCCAGGCCGCGCGTCAGGTCTTCGCGCAGCGGTCCGGCCGGAATCACTTTGCCGTTGCCAAAGCCGCTGGCGCCATCGACCACCACCAGCCGCGCATCCTTGTGCAGGGCCGGGTTCTGGAGCCCGTCATCGAGGACCAGCACATCGGCCCCTTCCGCGATCGCCAGCCGCGCCGCGTCCTTGCGATCGCCGGCGACGATGGTTGGCGCCACGCCCGCCAGCAGCAGCGGTTCGTCGCCAACCTCGGCGGCGCCGTGACGCGCGGGGTCGACCAGGATCGTACCATGGCCGCGCCGCCCATAGCCGCGCGACAGGAACGCGACATTGAGTCCGCTCGCCTGTAACTGCGCGCCGATCGCCAGCGCCGTCGGCGTCTTGCCCGCACCGCCGGCAACGAGATTGCCCACGCACACGACCGGCACGGGCGCGCGCCAAGGGATCGTGCGCTGGGCGCGCAGGCGCCCGGCCGCGTCGTAGAGCGCCGCAAATGGCGCGAGCAATGATGACGCCAGCCCCGGCGGCTGCTGCCAGAATTCAGGCGCGCGCATGGGAGTGATCTTGAGGCAGCGCCGCCAGCAGCGGCGCCAGTTCTGCCAGCACGCGCTCCGTGGCGCCACGGCCCTGTGCTGCGACATTGACGCCGGCCTGCATCGCGCGCTGGCGTAAGGCAGGATCGCTCAGATACGCGGAGATCGCATCGGCCATGCTGGCGCCATCGCGGATTTCGACCGCGGCACCCGCACTCAGCATCGCGTCGGCGATGTCGCGGCAATTGCTCATATCCGGCCCGAACGCCATGGCGCAGCCGAGCTGGGCCGCTTCCAGCGGGTTCTGCCCGCCCTTGTCGATCAGCGAGGCGCCGATGAAGGCGATCCCGGTCAGGCGGTAAAACAGCCCCAACTCCCCCATCGTGTCGGCGAGATAAATTTCGGTCTCCTTGCCGGGCCGGTCCCCGCGCGAGCGCCGCGCCACGCTCAGGCCGCGCGCGCGCAAGATCGCCTCCACCTCGTCGCCGCGGCGCGCATGACGCGGCACGAGGATCGTCAGCAGCCCGGCATGGCGCTTCGCCAGAATCTTGTGTGCCTCGAGCACGACTTCCTCTTCGCCCGGTCGCGTGCTGGCGGCAAGCCAGACCGTGCGCCCCTCCATCGCCGTGGCGAGGCCGGTGAGCGCTGCAGGATCGACCGGCAATTGCGCGCCGTCGAATTTGAGATGGCCGACGAATTTCACGTTGCGTGCACCCAGCGTCGTCAGACGCTCTGCATCGGCAGGGCTTTGCGCCAGGCAGATGCCGAACTGGTCGAGCGGCGGGCGCATCACGCCTTCGAATTTCTGCCAGCGCGCGAACGAACGCTGCGACAGGCGCGCATTGACGAAGGCCAGCGGAACCCCGCGCGCCGCCGCGCGCGCGGCAAGATTCGGCCAGACATCGCCCTCGATCCAGATCGCCCCATCGGGGCGCCAATGATCGAGGAAACGGTCGACCCAGGCCGGCACGTCTAAGGGCACGAATTGATGCATGGCGCGCGGCGGCAGCGCCTCTTGCAGCATCCGTCCGGCGGTTAGCGTGAACGTCGTGAACAGAATATGCAGGTCCGGCCGCACGGCGAGCAGCGCCTTGACCAGGCCCAGCGCCGAGCGCGATTTGCCGTTGCTCGCGGCGTGGAACCACAGCAACGGCCCGACCGGCCGCGCCATGCTGGCGATGCCGTAGCGCTCGCCCAGGCGCGCTGCGTCCTCCTTGCCGTGGCGCCTGCGGTGGCCAAGCCACAGCCGCAGCGCCGGGGCTGCGATCGCGGCGGCACCGCGATAGAGGGCGAGGCCCATGCCTATTTGCTCCCTTCCGGCAGCGCGGCCTCGGGCATCGGCGTCACAGCCTCGCGCCCGCACATCCGGTCGGCTTCGTCCGTCATGTCGTTCAACGCGGTTTCGACCGCGCGGCGGCAGCGCTCGAGCGTGTCTTCATCGGCATCGCCGGGCACGGTGATGGGCGCACCCCAGATGAACACGCCGCGCCCGAACGGGAAGGCGACCAGAAATCGGTCCCAGCTGCGCGCATTGCGTCCGCGCGTCGTTGAGAAGGTGAGCGGCAGGATCGGCACGCCGGCCAGCCGCGCCGCCGCGACCACGCCTTGCGCCGCGCGCATGCGTGGGCCCCGCGGCCCATCGGGCGTGATGGAGATACAAGTTTTCGCGCGCAGCAGCCGCACCATCTCGCGCAACGCCGTGGTGGCGCCGCGCGAGCTCGAGCCGACCACGGTATGAATATTGAACCAGTCCATGGTGCGCGAGATGAGCCGCCCGTCGCGATGCTCGGAGATCAGCACATGCATGGGCAGGATATGGTCCCACGCCTGCGGCATCATCAGGATGCGGCCATGCCAGAAGCAGACGATGAAGGGCTGCTTGCGCGCCAGCAAGGCACCCGGGTGCTCGCCGCCCTTGACCGGCCAGCGGCTGGTCAGGTGTACGAAGCGGATGTACTGCGCCAGGATCCAACTGAGGGCGCTCTGTACCGACTTGGCGCGCAGGATCTGCTTCACGCGGGCACTCTTGCGCGGGGTTGCGAGATTTAGGCGCGGACCCGCGCCGGCGTATCGTCGCCGCGCGTGGCACCGCTCTGCGCCTGCGCGGCGTAGAGCCGTGCATAGGCACCGCCGCGCGCCAGCAGCTCCGCATGGCGGCCTTGCTCAACGACACGTCCACCTTCCACGACGTAGATGACGTCGGCGTCGGCGATGGTCGACAGGCGATGCGCCACGACCAGCGTCGTGCGCCCCTGCATCAGCGTCTTGAGCGCCGTCTGCACCTGCCGCTCGGTCTCGTTGTCGAGCGCCGACGTGGCTTCATCGAGCAGCAGGATCGGCGCGTTCTTGAGAAGGGCGCGCGCAATCGCGATGCGCTGGCGCTGGCCGCCCGACAGCTTGGTGCCGCGCTCGCCCACCATCGTGTCGTAGCCTTGCGGCAGCGCGGCGACGAACTCATCGGCGCCGGCCAGCCGCGCCGCCTCGGCGATCTCGGCCTCGCTCGCCCCCGGCCGCCCATAGGCGATGTTGGCGCGCACCGTGTCGTGGAACAGGCTGATATCCTGGCTGACGATGGCGATCTGGGCGCGCAGGCTGGTGAGCGTCGCATCGCGCACATCGACGCCGTCGATCGTCACGCGCCCCGTCTCGACATCGTAGAAGCGCGGAATGAGATTGATGATCGTCGACTTGCCGCCGCCCGACGGGCCGACCAGGGCGGCGATGCGCCCCTTCGGGCACGCGAGCGACAGGGAGCGCAGCACCGGCTCGTTTTCCTTGTAGGCGAAGCCGACCGCCTCGAAGCGGATTTCGCCGCCGGTGGGGGCGAGGGCGCGCGCATTGTCGCGCTCGCGGATATCGGGTGCGAGGTCGATGATCGAGAACACTCGCGCCGCCGCGGCCAGACCTTCCTGCAGCGTCGCGTTCAAATTGGCGAGGCTCTTGACCGGCCGGTAGGCGAGCAGCAGCGCCGTCATGAACGAGAAGAAATCGCCCGCCGTCGTCGTGCCGGTGATCACGGCATTACCGCCATAGAGGATCACCCCGGCGATCGCGATGGCGCCCAGCAGCTCCATGATCGGATTGGAGAGGGCGCGCACCCGCACGGCCTTGTTGACCAGCCCCGTGATGCGCCAGACGATCGCGCGCGCCCGGCCGGTCTCGTAATCCTCCATGCCGTAGGCCTTGACGTGGCGCGCCCCCTGGAACGTCTCCTCCAGCAACGCCGCGAGATTGCCCATCTCCACTTGCGTGTTGGCGGAGACTTTGCGCATCCGCCGCCCGATCCGCACGATCGGGAAGATCGCCAGCGGAAAAGCGACGAAGGCGATCAGCCCCAAGGTCCAGTCGCGCCAGAACATCACCACGACCAGGAACGCGACCGACATCACGTCGAGCCCGATCGAGGTGAAGACCTGCGTGACCGTGCCGCGCATCAAATTGACGTCGTTGGTCAGCCGCGAGATCAGCTGGCCGGTCGGGTTGTCGTGGAAGAACTGCAGATCGGCGCGCATGAGCTGCGCGAACATCCGCGTCTGCAGGTCGGCGATGATGCGCTGGCCCACACGGTTGAGCGTCACCGTCTGGCCGTACATCGCGATGCCCTTGACCAGGGAGGCGATGATGACCGAGGCCGTCACGATCAGCAGCATCGAATGATTGCGGTTGACGAACACATCGTCGATGACCGGCTTCATCAGCCAGGCCAGCGCTGCCGTCGCCGCCGCCGCGATCCCCATCAGGGCCATGCCGCCCGCCACCCTGAGCGCGTAGGGGCGCACATGTTGGCTGAGCAGCCGGCGCGCCAGCGCGGCCGAGGAAACAGCCGGGGTGGTTGCCATATCGGGGCTGAGAATCAAGGGCTTGGCATTCATCGCAGGGGCGTCCGGCCGGACCATAGCATGGGCCGGGGCCGGACTGGAACGCCAATAGAACACGCGCGGCGCCATGGGCTTGTCTATATCCTCTCCAGGGGGATAGGATAAGACCATGAGTCACGCGAACAACCCGGACATCCTCAAGCGCCTGCGTCGCGCCGAGGGGCATCTCGCCACCGTCGTGCGCATGGTGGAGGAGGGGCGCGAGGGCCTGGCCATCGCCCAGCAGATGCAGGCGGTGGTGAAGGCGATCGAGAAGACCAAGCAGATGCTGATCCTCGATCATCTGGCGCACCATCTCGGCACCATGACGCAGCCGCTGCCGCCCGAGGCCCAGGCCCGCCTCGCCGAATTCCGCGAGATCACCAAATTCCTCTAAACCGGCGGGAGCGCGCCACCATGCATTCCCAGTCCCTCGATTCCTGGCGCCACGACCATGTCTTTCTTGGTGGCGATCACGCCCACAATGAGCGCCGCACCTGGCTTGTGGTCGTTCTAACGGCCGCGACCATGGTGGTGGAAATCGCCGCCGGCCTCGCCTTCGGCTCGATGGCGCTGCTGGCCGATGGCTGGCACATGTCGACCCATGCCGGCGCCCTCGCCATCGCTGCCTTCGCCTATCGCTACGCGCGCCGCCATGCCGACGATCCGCGCTTTGCCTTCGGCACCGGCAAGCTCGGCGATCTCGCCGGCTTCGCCAGCGCCGTGGCGCTGGCGCTGATCGCCGCCCTGATCGGCTTCGAATCGCTGCAGCGTCTCGTCGACCCGGTCGCGATCGCCTTCGACGAGGCGATCGCCGTGGCCGTCGCCGGGCTCGCCGTCAATCTGCTATGCGCCTGGCTGCTGCGCCGGGTCCCGCATCACGAGCATCATGATCACGACCGACGATGCGCACCACCACCATCACCACGATCACAATCTGCGCGGCGCCTATCTCCATGTCCTCACCGACGCGCTCACTTCGGTGCTGGCGATTTTCGGCCTGGTGGCCGGCCGGATCTATGGGTGGGTCTGGCTCGACGCGGCGATCGGCATCGTCGGCGCGGCGGTGATCATGCGCTGGTCCTGGGGCCTGATGCGCGATGCCGGCGCGGTGCTTTTGGATGCGGCGCCGGACCGCAGCCTGACCGACGAAATCCGCCGGCGGCTGGAGACCGGCGGCGATCGCATCGCCGATCTGCATGTCTGGCGCGTCGGCCCCGGCCATCATGCGGCGATCGTCGCCATCGTCGCCGACCGGCCGCAATCGCCCGATGCCTATAAGCGCCGCTTAGGCGATCTGCCGCATCTTTCGCATGTGACGATCGAAATCCACGCCTGTGCCTAGGCCTGCACCGGGCGCAGATGGGCGGCGAACTGGCGCGCACACTGCGCCCAGGAGAATTGCGCGGCATGGGCGAGTGCGCGCTCGCGCGGGATGCTCAGCGCCGCCATGCAGGCGCGCTGTAAGTCCTCGTCGAGCGCGCCCGAACCAGAGGCGCCGATCACGTCGACCGGCCCGGTGACGGGGTAGGCCGCGACCGGCGTGCCGCAGGCCAGAGATTCCAGCAACACCAGCCCGAACGTGTCGGTGCGCGACGGAAAGACGAACACGTCGGCGGCGGCATAGAAGCGCGCCAGCTCTGTCTGGCTCTGCACGCCGGCATAGCGCGCGTGCGGGTAGCGCGCTTTGAGATCGGCGAGCTGTGGTCCTTCGCCGACCACCCATTTCGTCCCCGGCAGATCGAGCTTCAGGAACGCTTCGACATTCTTCTCGATGGCGACGCGCCCGACATAGAGAAAGATCGGTCGCGCATCGCTCAGGCCGTCGCGCTTGCCCGGCCGGAAGATCGAAAGATCGACGCCGCGCGACCATTGCACGACGTTCGTGAAGCCATGCGCCTCCAGGTCGCGCTGCACGGTCGGTGTCGGCACCATCACCCGCGCCGCCTTGCCATGGAAGCGTCGCAGCACCGCGTAGCTCCAGGCTTCCGGCACGCGCATGCGCGCATGCACGTATTCGGGAAAGCGCGTGTGATAGGCGGTGGTGAAGGGCATGCCGCGCTTGAGCGCATGGCCGCGCGCCGCCCAGCCGAGCGGGCCTTCGGTCGCGATGTGCAGCGCATCGGGCGCGTAATCGTCGATCAGCTTTCCCACGGCACGGCCGGTGGTGAGGGAGAGCCGGATCTCCGGATAGGTGGGGCAGGGCAGCGTGCGGAAGCGCTCGGGCGTGATCATCATCACGTCATGGCCCAGCACCTGTAGTTCTCGCCGTGTTTCGGTGAGGGTGCGCACCACGCCGTTCACCTGCGGCGACCAGGCATCGGTCACGATGGCGATGCGCATCGGCGAGGTGGCTGAAACGGGTTGGCGCAGATCGAGAGCCGATTGAGATCGTGCCGCGTTCATGCGTGGGCCTCCATCATGTCGAAATGCCGCACCTCGGCCCAGTGCACGATCGACAATTGGCCGTCGAAATCCTCGACCAGGGCCGTGCAGCTTTCGACCCAGTCGCCGTCGTTGCAGTAGAGAATGCCGTCGATATCGCGGATCTCGGCCTTGTGGATGTGTCCGCACACCACGCCGTCCGCACCGCGCCGCTTGGCTTCCGCCGCCACCGCGTGCTCGAACTCGCTCACATAGCTGACCGCGTTCTTGACCTTGTTCTTGAGAAAGGCCGACAGCGACCAGTACGGATAGCCCAGTTTGAGCCGCGCCTTGTTGAACCAGTGATTGAGGATGAGGGCCGCGCCATAGGCGCGATCGCCCAGGAAGGCGAGCCATTTGGCGTAGCGCACCACGCCGTCGAAATCGTCGCCGTGAATGATCAGCAGCCGCTTGCCGTCGGCGGTGGAGTGCATGGTCTCGCCGACCACGTGCACGCCGCCGAAATGCATGTCGAGGTACTCGCGCAGCGCCTCGTCGTGGTTGCCCGGCACGTAGGTGACGCGCGTTCCCTTGCGCGCCTTGCGCAGAAGCTTCTGCACCACGTCGTTATGGCTCTGCGGCCAGTACCAGGATTTGCGCATCCGCCAGCCGTCGACGATATCGCCGACCAGGTAGAGATAATCGGACTCGGTGTGCTTGAGAAAATCCAGCAGGAACTCGGCCTTGCAGCCGCGCGTGCCGAGATGGATGTCGGAGAGCCAGATCGCACGGTAGCGATGCTCGGCGGTTTCGCCCGGTCGTGGGTCCCGGTCCAGGCCGTCGGGTAGACGCATGCCGAAAATTTTTGCCCCCGAGTTCGCGTGTGAACGCGCTGGTGTTTATAAGACAAGCCGTGTTATCCACAAAGTATCCACAGGGGTCTGCGCTAATATCATTCAAGATTCATCCAAGTATCATCAGAATGTCATCTATGGATCAGCGCCAGCGGGCGCATACAGCGCCGGCCGTTATCGCCGCGCCGCGTGTGACGGTGATTTTCAACCCGACATCCGGTCGACGCCGGCGCCGCCGCCTCGCGGCTGTGCTCTCGGCGCTCACACATGCGGGTTGTGCCGTGACGCTACGCGAGACAACCGCGCGCGGCGATGCCGAAGCGTTTGCGCGCGAAGCGTCGCGCATGACGTGCGATCGCCTCGTCGCCGCGGGCGGCGATGGCACGATCAACGAGGTGATCAACGGCCTGAGCGATCCCGATCTGCCGCTGGCGATCATCCCGCTGGGCACGGCCAACGTTCTGGCGGCGGAAATCGGCTTGTCGACACGGCCCGCGGATGTCGCGCAGGCCATTCTGCACGCGACGCCGCGATCGGTTTTCCTCGGCCGCGCCAATGGCCGCAGATTTGCGATGATGGCGGGTGTGGGCTTCGATGCGCTGGCGGTCACGCATGTCGATCTCGCGATCAAGCGGCGCACCGGCAAATTCGCGTACGTGTTGGCCGGGCTGATTCAGCTCACGCATCAGAAGCCGACACTCTACGACATCGAGATTGACGGGCGGCGTTATCGCGCCGCATCGGCGATTGTCGCCAAAGGCCATTTCTATGCGGGGCGCTATATCTGTTCGCCCGCGGCGCGCCTCGACGATCCGCAATTCCAGGTCTGCCTGTTCACCCGCCCCGGCCGCTGGAACGTGCTGCGCTATGCCGTGGGCCTGGCACTCAACCGGCTGCATCGCCTGTCAGACGTGATCGTCGTCCCCGGCCGACGCGTGCGCATCGTCGGACCCAATGGCGAACCGGTGCAGAGCGACGGCGACATCATCGCCCACCTGCCGGTGGAGATGGAGGTCGTGGAGAAGTGCCTGCTGGTAGTGATGCCGGCGTAACGCAATCGCACCATCAAAAAATTCTGTCACCCGCGGGCTTGACCCGCGGGCCCATACACCGTCTCAACTTCGAAATCGCTCATGGGTGCGCGGGTCAAGCCCGCGCATGACAATCTTTGATTTGAGACCGCGCGACGTCCTCACCCTTCGACAAGCTCAGGGTGAGGATTTCTGTAGAAAAACCTCATATTTAGAAAAGCCTCATCCTGAGCTTGTCGAAGGATGTGGCCTGCGCGATCGTCACAACCCCGCGATCGTCATCCCGTCCACACGCAGCGTCGGTGCATCGACGCCATAGCGGAACTCGAGATCGTCCGCCGCCGTCACGTTCTTGAACATCTCGATGAGATTGCCCGCGACCGTGATCTCGCTCACCGGAAAGGTGAGCTCGCCGTTCTCGATCCAGAATCCCGCGGCCCCGCGGCTGTAATCGCCGGTGACGTTGTTGACGCCCATGCCGATGAATTCGGTGACGAACAACCCTTTGCCGATGCCGCGCAGCAGGTCTGCGCGCGAAATCTTGCCCTTCTCCATATAGAGATTGGTGACCGACGGCCCCGGCGGCGAGGTGGTCCCGCGCGAGGCGTGGCCCGTGCTCTTGAGCTTGAGCTGGCGCGCCGAGCGCAGATCGAGGATCCAGGTCGTCAGCACGCCCTTGTCGATGATCGCGCGGCGCTGGGGTGCGAGCCCCTCGCCATCGACCGGCTTGGAGTTGAGGCCACGTTTACGGAAAGGGTCATCGATGATGGTGATGCCCGATGCGAACACCGCCTCGTTCAGCTTCGACTTGAGGAAGCTGGTGCCGCGCGCGATCGCCGTGCCGTTGATGGCGCCGGCAAGGTGGCGCAGGATTCCGCCCGAGACGCGCGTGTCGTAGACGACCGGCACTTTCGTGGTCTCGATTTTGCGCGGGTTGAGGCGCTTGAGGGCGCGCGCCGCGGCGCGTTTGCCGATTTCCTCGGGCGATTCGAGATCGCCGCCATGCACCGTCGAGGAATAATCGTAATCGCGCTCCATCGCCGTCCCTTCGCCGGCAATGACCGCGACGCTCACGCTATGCGAGGAGCGCGCATAGGACGCGGCAAACCCGTTGGTGGCGGCGAGCGCCACTTCGGTGCGGCCCCAGCCGGCCTCGGCCCCTTCGGAATTGGTGATGCCCTTGACCGCCAGCGCCGTTTCCTCGGCGGCGCGGGCCAGCTCCACCAGCCGTTCGGGCGCGGGCTCGCTCGGATCGTTGAGATCGAGCTCAGGCACGGAATTGGCAAGCTCGCCCTTGTCGGCAAGGCCGCAGAACGGATCTTCCGGCGCCACCTTGGCCATCGCCACCGCGCGCGCGACCAGCTCGTCGAGCGCCGCCGCCGAGCGGTCCGAGGACGAGACGATCGCCTGGCGCTTGCCCACGAACACCCGCAGGCCGAGATCCTTGCCTTCGGCGCGCTCGAGCTTTTCGAGCTTGCCCAGCCGGCGTGCGTGCGAGAGCGAGGCGCCCTCGACCAGCACGGCATCGGCCGCGTCGGCACCGGCGCGCTTGGCCTTGGCGAGGAGGTCGGTCAGCAGAGTCAAACGATCGGATGGGGCTGGCATGGCACTCGGGAAATGATGGAGGGTCCCGGGAATATAGGGGGCCGGCCCCGCCGTTACTATCCCCGCGCGGAGCCGCGCAGCGGCAGGACCAACATCCACCATAGGTCCTGGCGGGTGACGGCCTGATAGGGCGGCAGGCCGATGGTCATGGCGTCATGGCCGGCTTGCGGCTGGCTGCGATAGCTGCCGCACAGCCGGTCCCACCACGGGAAATTGAAGCCGAAATTGCTGTCGGTCTCAGGACGCAGCACCGAATGATGCACGCGATGCATGTCCGGCGTCACCACGAACAGCCGCAGCACGCGGTCGAGGCCGAGCGGCAGGCGCCAATTGGCATGGCTGAACATGGACGTGGCGTTGAGCACGATCTCGAACAAGCACCACCGCCAGCGCCGGCGCGCCGAGCGCTGCGATCGCCGCGAATTTGATCAACATGGAGAGCGCGATCTCCACCGGATGGAAGCGCACGCCCGTTGAGGCATCGATATCGATATCGGCATGGTGCACGCGGTGCAGCCGCCACAGCAGCGGCACGGCATGGAACATCCGGTGCTGGATGTAGATGACGAAATCGAGGGCCAGAAACGACACGACGACCGCAACCCAATACGGCACGTCGACCTGATTGAACACACCCCAGCTCATCGACCGCGCCACGCCCGCGAACGCAACCGCCAGCACCGGAAAACCGAAGCGCAGCACGGCGGTGTCCACGGCGACCAGCAGCAGATTATGGAGCCAGCGAAACCCGCGCGCGCCGCGCAATGGCCGGCGCGGTGCCAGCGTCTCTGCGATCGCGAGGACTATCAGCAGCCCGAAGAACGCGCCAAGGCGTAGGGCAGGCTCGTGTTGGGTGATCCAGGGTTCCATTGATACAGATTATAGAGATTTAACAGGCGCGAAGCGGCGCGCTTTTCTCCCTCTCCGCCGCGAAGCGGGGGAGAGGGAAGGGGCCCGCCGTAGCGTAGCGAAGGCGGGAAGGGTGAGGTGGTCGCGCCGCATATACGAAGTTAAACAGCTCGCAGCGGAGGCACCCACCTCACCCCCTCGCTGCGCTCGGACCCTCTCCCCCCACTTCGTGGGCGGAGAGGGTTAGTGAGTGCACGCCTCTTATTTCCAGATCGGCTTGCCGCTGCCCGGCAGCCCCAGCTGCGACCATTTCTCGGTGACCGTCTGCACGATCTCATCGTTCATGCGGATCTTGGTGCCCCATTCGCGCTTCGTTTCCGGCGGCCATTTGTTGGTGGCGTCGAGGCCGATCTTGGAGCCGAGGCCGGATTCCGGCGAGGCGAAGTCGAGATAGTCGATCGGCGTGCCCTCGACCAGCGTGATGTCGCGCGCCGGGTCCATGCGGGTCGAGAGCGCCCACATCACCTCCTTCCAGTCGCGCGCGTCGATGTCGTCGTCCACCACGATCACCCATTTCGTGTACATGAACTGGCGCAAGTACGACCACACGCCCATCATCACGCGCTTGGCGTGGCCTGGGTACGCCTTCTTCATCGACACCACGGCGATGCGATACGAGCAGCCTTCCGGCGGCAGCCAGAAATCGACGATCTCCGGGAATTGCTGGCGCAGCAGCGGAATGAACACTTCGTTCAACGCCTCGCCTAGCACCGAGGGCTCGTCGGGCGGCCGGCCGGTGAAGGTCGAGAGATAGATCGGATCGCGCCGCATCGTGATGGCGCTGATCGTGAACACCGGGAATTTCTCGACCGAATTGTAATAGCCGGTGTGATCGCCATACGGGCCCTCGTCGCCGTATTCGTCGAGGCTGACATGGCCTTCGAGCACGATCTCGGCTTCGGCCGGCACCTTCAGCGGCACGGTCTTGCAATCGACCAGCTCGACGCGCTTGCCGCGCAACAATCCCGCGAACTGGTATTCGGAGAGCGTGTCGGGTACCGGCGTCACAGCGGCGAGGATCGTGCCGGGATCAGCACCGATCACCGCGGCCACCGGCAGCGGCTCGCGCTTCTCCTTGGCCCAGCGCGCATGATGCTGCGCCCCGCCGCGATGCTTGAGCCAGCGCATCAGCGTGGTGTTGCGCCCCGTCACCTGCAGGCGATAGATGCCGAGATTGAAATCGTCTTCGCGCTTCTGGCTCGGCCCCTTCGTCACGATCAACGGCCAAGTGATCAGCGGTGCGGGCTCGCCCGGCCAGCAGGTCTGGATCGGCAGACGTGCAAGATCGATGTCCGCGCCCTGCAGCACGATTTCCTGGCACGGCGCACTACCCAGCGTCTTGGGCTTCATGGACATGACGCTCTTGGCGAGCGGCAGCAGCTCCAGCGCCTCGCGCCAGCCGCCGGGCGGCTCGGGCTGGCGCAGGAAGGCGAGGGTCTCGCCGATCTCGCGCAACTGCCCGGGCTCGCGGTCCATGCCCCAGGCCACGCGCTCGACCGTGCCGAACAGATTGACCAGCACGGGCATCTCGGCGCGCCGCCGTCCGGATGCACGACGTTCTCGAACAGCACCGCCGGACCCTTCTCGGCCAGCAGCCGCGTTTGGATCTCGGTCATCTCGAGAAAGGGCGAAACCGGCTCGCGCACCCGCACCAGGCGGCCCGCGCGCTCCAGCCGGACGATGAAGTCGCGCAGCGAGGCATAAGGCATGGCGCGACCATAACAGGAGAGATTGGGCCGCGCGAGCGGCCGACCCGGGGCGTCCTGTGGCATCGATTTGACGAATCGGGTAGCGTCGGACGACGGGGGGAGACGCCATGCTGCCGCCCAATGAACGCCGTGCCATTGCCGTGGCTTTGCTGGCGATCGTCGCGATCGCGGCGCTGGCCTATCTGCTGGCCGGGCTGATCGACACGCCGTTCGCGTCGGCCCTCTCCATCGTCGTGGCGCCGGCTGCTGTCGGCCTGTACTGGCTGCAACAGACGCTAACGCAGCGCCGTCACCTCGAAACGCGCGAGCATCTTGTTCTGATCGACGACGGCCGTTACGCCGGTGGGCGGTTCGAGCTATCCCGCGAGACCCGTTTCCATACGCTGTACGGGCCGGGTCCGTTTACCCCGCCCGCACCCAGCGTGCCGGCCCCGAGTTGGCTGGAGTCGGAGCTGAAATCCTGGAAGGACGGCAAGATGGGGTGGAACCCGCCCAGCGCATGCAGCTCGGCCGGCCTTACGCCGTCGAAGTCGTATTGGGGACGCAAGATGTCGCGAAGCTGCGCGTGCGGCTGGAGAACGATGCCGTTGCGACGTTCGAGCCGGTCAAGATCGGCACCTTGATGCGCGTGCAGATCGTCGGCACCGCCTTCGAGATCACTTCGGAAAGCGAAATCGATCAGCCGACCTTCGATGCGCTGCCGACGCGCTGGGTCTTTTCGGTCGTGCCCAGACAGGCCGGCAGCCAAAAGCTCGGCGTGCGCGTAGCCATTCGCATGCGCAGCGGCCAACACCAGGAAGTGTACGATTTCGAAGTCCTCAAGCGCGACGTCGAGGTCTGGGTCGGCTGGGGCGCGCGGGTCTTCGCATTCCTCCGAACCTACGCGTGGCCGGTCGCCATATTTTTCGCGACGATCATCGGGTTCGTCATCAAGTACCTGCTTGATCTCACGAGCGTGAAGACCTGGATCGAGAATCAGCTCGGCCCGTTCTTCACCTCGCTCAAGGCGCTGCTAGGCTTTTGACGATGCCGGCCGGTGCGTGGCCAGCCACATGCCCGGCAGCACCAGCGCCGCGCCGATGAAATGGTGGGTCTCGAGCTTTTCGCCGAGGATGATCGCCGCCATCACCGCGTTGAAGATCGGCACCAGGTACATCAGCAGCGCCGCGCGGTTTGCCCCAAGCTGTCGCTGGATAAACGCGTAGGACTGGAACGAGGCGATGGACGGGATCAGCGCCAGGAACAAGATCCACCCCGCCGCCTCCAGGTTCACGGTGGGGGTGCCGCGCGTGAAGCCTTCTATCAGCGCGAACGGTGCCATGATCAGCACGCCGCCGGCGATGCTGGCGGCGAAGCGGCTGAACGGCGGCAGGCGTGTGGGCCGGTGCTGCACCATGACCGAATAGATCGCCCAGCCGGCTGAAGCCGCCACGCTCCACAGATCGCCCGCGGTGAATTTGAGATTGCGCAGCACGGCGAGGTCGACGCGCGTCACGATCGCGATGACGCCGGCCAGTGCGAAGACGACGCCCAGCGCCTGGCGCGCCGACATCGCTTCGCCATAGATGAAGCGCGCCAGCACGATGATCAGCACCGGTGAGGCGCCGTAGATCAGCCCGATATTGGTGACCGACGTCGTTTCGGCGCCGATATAGACGAAAGCGCCGCACACGCCCATGCCCAGGGCGCCCAGCACCAGCAGGTCGCGCCATTCGCGCGCAATGTCGTCGCGCTGCGACCACAGCGTCGCGAAGGTGAAGGGCAGGAGCAGCAGGAGCGTGATCGTCCAGCGCCAGAAGGCCAGCGCCACCGGCGCGAACAGATGGTCGGCCAGCCGCGCCACCATCATGTTGCTTGAGAACAGCGCCGGCGTGATCGCCATCAACGCGAACGCCAGGCGCTCGTGGCGGTGGACCGGCGGCACGGGGCGGGGGCGTTCGTCGAACGGCAAGGCGGGCTCACGGGCGGGAGGCAATCGGCGCGCGATCCTAGTCGATCGACGCCGCCCTCGCCACGCGCAAGTCCCTCCCGCTACGATGGGCTGCCATGCAGAAATTCCCCGCCGAATTTGCCGATCTCCTGACCCCAAAGGGCCGTCGCATCCTCGCGCGCGGCGTACCGGCCCTAACGCACGCGCTCGCCGATCCAAACCGCCAATTCGTGGCGCTGTCGGGTGCGATCAACCCCGTGAAAGCCCGCGCCGTTCCCGCCCTGCTCGCGCGCACCATGGCCGCACACATGGTCGAGCTCGCCAAGGCGATTCCGCCGGAATCGATCACCAACCAGACGCGCAATTACCAGGAGCGCCTGCCCAAAGTCGCGCGCATGCAGACCGCCTATCTCGAACGCGCCGGCAGCAAATCGTGGCAGGTCGCGTCGCGAATCGGCCTCGTTGCCATGCTGCGCTCCGCGAGTTTCCGGCACTTCGCCGAAGTAATCGCCGGCCGCAAATTAGCGTCGCCGCCGGGCGTGCAGGTGCTCTGCTATCGCCCCGGCGATTACGCCGGCCCGCACACCGACCATCACCCTGAGGATGCGGCGGCGAAGGACGGCTATCTCGATGTCCATCTGACCTTCTGTTCGGACGACGTGGCGCAGCAATATCTGGTCTACGCGCGCGACGGCCATCTGACCGATGTCGTCGATGTCAACAGCGCCGGCGGCATCACGATCTACCGTCTGCCGTTCTGGCACTACACCACGCCGCTGGTGGCCAAGCGCAATCAGGAAGCCGCGGCCCGCCGCTGGGTCTTGCTCGGGACATTCCTGTTCGCGCGTTGAGCGCTCCCGGCCCGGTTGATTGTACGCCGGACTGGACGCATGCTACGAATTGCGAACCACAACCAAGCGGAGAGCGAGACGGAATAATTTCCAACAAATAGATCGCCGTGACACGAGCCTGTCCTGATGGGAATCGCATCAAGAATTCAACTCGGGAGGAAACACATGGCACGCGTTCAAGAGCATCGCTTCGAAGATCTCGCGACAGCGCCATCGGCGGGTCGCGCTGAACGTCTCGCCCTTACCAGGCGGGGCGTTTTGAAGGCAGCGGCCGGCCTCGCCGCCGCGACGGGCATGACCCAGACCGCCTTCGCCCGTAATTTCGACCCCGCCGCCGGGCCGACCCGTTATCCCGATCCCGACATCGTCCAGCTCGACAAGCGCTTCAAGGCGAAGCTCGGCAACACGCCGATCCAGCGTCTCTACACCGGCACGCTTTGGGCTGAGGGCCCGGCCTGGAGCGGCGTTGGGCGCTACCTGTTGTGGAGCGACATTCCCAATGACGAGCAGCTCCGCCTCATCGAGGAGGACGGCCACGTCTCGCGCCGCTTCCGCTCGCCCGCCGGCAACAGCAACGGCAACACCTTCGACTTCCAGGGCCGGCAAATCGCGTGCGAGCACGGCAATCGCCGCGTCGTGCGCTATGAGCATAACGGCACGATGACCGTGCTGGCCGATGCGTTCGATGGCAAGCCCTTCAACGCGCCCAACGATGCTGTTGTCCATCCCAACGACGGCGCGATCTGGTTCACCGATCCTGGCTACGGCAGCCTGATGAACTATGAAGGCAACCGCGTCGGGCCCAGCGCCACCTCCGTGCAACCGTTCCAGAAAGAGGCCATCTATCGCATCGATGCGCAATCGGGGAAGGTCGAGAAGGTGACCGACCAGCCCTTCAAGCCCAATGGCCTGGCATTCACGAAGGACTACAAACAGCTGCTCGTGGCCGACACCGGCGCTTCGCACTATCCCGACGCCAAGAACATCGTCTGGAGCTTCGACATCAACGGCACCAAGCTGTCGAGCGGCAAGGCGTTCATCAGCATGGAGCTGGGCGGCAAGTCCGGCTTTGCCGACGGCATCCGTGTCGATGAGGACGGCAATGTGTGGGCAAGTGCGGGCTGGGTCGGCGACGGCTATGACGGCGTGCACGTCTTCGCGCCCAACGGCGACCGCATCGGCCAGATCCGGCTGCCGGAAATCTGCTCGAATGTGTGTTTCGGAGGTTCAAAGAGAAACCGGCTGTTCATGACCGGCAGCCAATCGCTCTATGCGGTCTACGTCGAAACGCGCGGCGCGCACATTACGTAAGGTGTCACTGGCGAGGGCCTCATCCTGAACTTGTCGATGGATGAGGCCCGAGCGCCGTCAGCCACGCACGGCGTCGAGCAATTCGTCGTGGATATGACCGTTGGTGGCGATGATCTCGAGATCGTTGTCGCGCGACGGCTGGCCGTCCAGCCGCGTCGCCTTGCCGCCGGCCAGTTCCACCATCGGCAGGGCGGCCGCGACCGAAAAGATATCGGCGTTGAGGCAGACATGGCCGTCGAGCCGGCCCGACGCGACGGCGGCCAGCTCGTAGGCCCCGCAAACGATCACGCGCACGCCGCGGCGCGCGCCGCGCCAGACGGTCGAACACTTTCATCACGCCGTCGAACATCTCGGGCGTGTAGTGCGAAGTCACGGTCAGCGATACCACCGCGTCGGCGAGGCGCTTGGTCGTCGAGGCGCGCATCGACCGCCCGTCGACTGTGGCCTCGCGCGGGTTGTCGTGCTGGAAGCGGAACATGCGGCCCATCGCCGGCAGGTGCACGATGCCGACTTCCGTGCCGCTGCCTTTCTTGAGCGCGAGCGAAACCGCGAAAATCGGCAGGCCGGCCGCGAAATTCACCGTGCCGTCCAGCGGGTCGAGCACCCAGAACGGCCCTGATTTCGGCGGCACGCCGTCCTTGCCTTCTTCCGAGAGCACTGGCACGCCCGGCGTCAGGCGACCGAGCTCGTCGAGCACGACGCGTTCGGCGGCCAGATCCGCCGCGGTGACGACGTCGTAGCCCTCTTTGCGCTTGATGTTGAGATCGAGGCCGCGCAGCGCCAGGATTTCGGATCCGGCGCGCCGTGCCAGCGCCTCAAGAATGGCGGGTGAAAAAGGCTCCATACGAAACTTCGTCTATTCCGCGGCTTGGTCCTGGATGGGGGGAGTGGCGACGGCGGCCGGTGGTTCATCCTTGTAGGGACCGAACCGGCCGAATTCTTCCAGGCGCGCGGGGCGGATCTCATGCGTGCGCGGCTCGACGGCGTAGAATTTTCCGTCGCGCCCGATCAGCGGAATGATGCGGTTCCAGCGCGTGAACACACGACGCATCGAGGCGGACTCGTCGCGATTGGCGTCGTATTCCTCGCGGTCGGCGGCGAACAGGGTTTCGTAGGCGGCGATGCACTGGTCGACGAATTCCTTGTCGACGATCTGCAGATTGCTGATCACCCAGCAGCGGTCCTCGAACGGCCAGAAATAGGCGAGGCCCATCAGCTTGTCGTCGCGGGTGATGTACGGAAAGAACGGGAAGCCGCGGCAAGCCATCGAGCGGTTGTCGCGCTCGCAACTGCCGGGCGCCCTTGCACTCGACCGCCAGGCAATCCTCGTGCAGGCCCTTGACGATTTCTTTACCAGCCGAATCGGTCGGGTAATATTTGTGCCACAGTTCGCTGCGCGAACTCAGCAGCTCCCATTCCCAGCGATCGATGATCGGCACCGCGTGCTCGGTGGAGCAGCACACCGGCGAGCCGCCGTTATGCGGCGCGCATTTGGAGCCGCAATCGAAGCGCGACACCGGGGCCTGGAATTTGGCGTAGATCTCGCGGTACAGCTCAGCAGAAAGTGTCATGTTGGCAATACTATAGTTGGATGCCCTAGGGCCGGTAACCTTTTTTCAACCGGTTTCTGTGTCTATATGGTTCGCTATGATTTGCAAGGACCGGCTCCGCCTTGGCGCCGGCCGCTTATTTTGAGGGCAGAGACGATGGCCGAATATTGGGTGACCGGCGGAGAATACGCCGACGCAACGTTCAAGGACCTGACCAAGGGCCGCGATCTCGAGCGCTATGGGCCCTTCAGCTCCTACGACGCGGCGCGCAAGGAATGGCAGTCGCGCACGATGTCGACCATCGACAACGCGCTGGTCCGTTACCGTGTGATTTCGCTCGAACTGTCCAGCACCAAGGTCGCCTGAGCCCCTGAAAGCTGCAGCACCCGCGTTTCGCGGGCGTCGCGGTCTTCGAGGTCACGGCTGGTCGCGACGGTATAGCGCGCGAGTTCCGTCAGCCCCTGCTTGGGCAGATAGGCACGGCCGGGATCGGCCATCAGCACCAACGTGCCGCCGCGTACCTGCTGCTCGAACCAGGGCAGGATTTTTTCCGCCATCGGCCGCTCGTAGCACACATCGCCGGCCAAAATGACATCCCAGGCGCCTTGCGCCGCGCCGCTGACGTCGTCGTCGGTCAGCACGAAATTCAAATCATCATCGCTGATATGGTCGAGCGCCGCGTTGAGCCGGATCGCCGCCAGCGCGAAAGCGTCGAGGTCGCTGGCCGTCACGTGCGCGGCCCCGGCGCGGCGCGCCGCCAGTGCGGCAATGCCGCTGCCGGCCGCGAAATCGAGCACGCGCTTGCCGCGCACCAGATGCGGATTGTCGAGGACGTAGCGCGACAGCGCCTGTCCGCCCGGCCACGCGAACGCCCAATAGGGCGGCGGCAGGCCGCTGGCATCGAGCTCGGCCTCCGTCGCCTGCCACAGCGGCGTGACCTCGGTCGCCAGATGCAGACGGATTTCCGGCACCAGCGGCGCCGTCGCAATCGCGGTGCGCGCGCGGATGAACGCGGCGCGATCGGGGATGCGTGTCATCCGGTTGTCACAAGCTTGCCCGCGACGATGCCGGCCAGCACCAGCCAGCCGAACAGCCGGTTGGATTTGAACTTGGCAAGACAATCGACCGGCGAGTCGATGTCGACGCGCGCCGCCTGCCACACCAGCTGCACGGCACCTGCGGACAGAAAAACAAAATACGGCCAACCTAGGTTGGCCGCGACTCCGACCGCGCTCAGCGCCAGCACCGTCGCACCGTAAAATCCGTAGAGGGCCGGCCGCGTCGCCTCGCCCAGGAATCGCGCCGAGGATTTGACGCCGATCAGCGCGTCGTCCTCCTTGTCCTGGTGCGCATAGATCGTGTCGTAGCCCAGCGTCCAGAAAATCCCGGCGAGATAGAGCAGCAGCGAGGGTAGCTCGGGCGATCCTTCCGCCGCGGCATAACCCATCAACGCGCCCCAATTGAAGGCGAGGCCCAGGAAGAATTGCGGCCACCACGTCACGCGCTTCATCAACGGGTAGGTGAAGACGAGAATCAGCGACAGCACGCCCAGCCAGATCGCGGTCGCGTTGAAGGTGAGCAGGATCGCGAGCCCGATCAGCAGCTGCAGCACCAGGAACACCAGCGCCTGGCGCACGCTCACCAGCACCCGACGGGATCGGCCGGTCGGCGGTGCGCGCGACCTGCGCGTCGAAATTCCGGTCGACGATGTCGTTGTAGGTGCAGCCCGCACCGCGCAGCACGATCGCGCCGATGGCAAAGACCACAATCAGATAAGGGTCGGGCCAGGTCTTGGCGGCGAGCGCGATCCCCCACCAGCACGGAAACAGCAGCAGCCACGTGCCGATCGGCCGGTCCAGCCGCACCAGCCGCGCATAGGGCCGCGCACCCGGCGGCAGCAGTCGGTCGACCCACGGCACCGACGCGGGATATCGCTGGCACCGCGCAAGGCTGGAATTTTGGGGGAAGGCCATGATCTAATCTTAGCCCAGTTTGCGCACGAGCAAGGACAAAGCGGAATGGCGGAGGCAACGCGGGTCCGGACCCGGCTCTACGTGCCGGAGGCGCTGAACGTTGCCAGCATCGGCCTCGATGCGGACCGCGCCCACTATCTGCGCCATGTCTTGCGCCTGGAGCGCGGCGACGTGATCGCGGTGTTTAATGCTCGGGATGGCGAATATGCCGCGCGCATCGACGGCTTCGGCAAAGGCTGGTGCACGTTGGCGGTGGGCGAGCAACGTCGGACGCCGGTGAATGAGCCCGATCTTTGGCTAGTGTTCGCGCCCATCAAGCGCGCCCGGCTCGACTTCGTGGCGGAGAAAGCGACCGAGCTCGGCGTCTCGCGGCATCTGGCCGGTCTTCACGCAGCATACCGCCGTGACGCGGGTCAACGACGATCGCCTGCACGCCACCTGCGTCGAGGCGGCCGAGCAATCGCGAGCGGCTGAGCGTGCCGGAGATCTTTGCGCCGGCGCCGTTGGCTGAGGTGCTGGCGCGTTGGCCGCAAGAGCGGCGCATCGTGCTGTGCGATGAAACCGGGCGGCGGCGCGCCCATCGGCGATGTGCTCTCGCAAACGCGGCACGCAAGGCCCGCACGGCCGTCCTCATCGGGCCCGAGGGCGGCTTCGCCCGGGCCGAGCTTGACGCCCTCAAGAAACTACCGTTTGTTACGCCCGTCGGCTTGGGCCCGCGGGTCCTGCGGGCCGATACAGCGGCGCTCGCGGCGCTCGCCCTCTTCCAGTCCGTTGCGGCATGACCGGCTGAGCGTCACCGCCGCCGCGCTACGTGCCGCTGGCCTGAACGCGGCGCGTTCGTTCGTATAACTGGAAGTCACACGATGTCGGCACCACCCGACCACGCGCGGCGAACCCATCACCGACCGCCGCCAGCTCGTCGAGTACTTGGCCGGCGGCAACAAGCCGCCGTGCGCAGTGGCGCATCGGCACCGAGCACGAGAAATTCGCCTTCAACCACGCCGATCTACGGCCGCTCCCCTATGACGGCGCCGGCCGGCATCCGCGCCCTGCTGGAAGGCCTGCAGCGCTTCGGCTGGAAGCCGGTCGAGGAGGACGGCAAGCCCATCGCGCTCCTGCGCGACGACGGCGCCGCGATCACGCTGGAGCCCGGCGGCCAGTTCGAGCTCTCGGGCGCACCGCTGGAGACCATCCATCGACACCTGCGACGAGGTGAACGACGCATCTCGACCAGGTGCAAGAGGTCGGCGACGAGCTCGGCATCGGCATGCTCGGCATGGGCTTCGATCCGAAATGGCGGCGCGACGACATCGCCGTGGATGCCCAAGGGCCGCTACAAGATCATGCGCGACTACATGCCCAAGGTCGGCGAGCTCGGCCTCGACATGATGCTCCGCACCTGCACCGTGCAGGTGAATCTCGACTACGGCTCCGAAGCCGACATGGTGAAGCAAGTTCCGCGTCGCCTGGCGCTGCAGCCGATCGCGACCGCGCTCTTCGCCAACTCGCCGTTCACCGAGGGCAGGCCCAACGGCTTCCTGTGCTATCGCAGCCATATCTGGACCGACACCGATCCCGACCGCACCGGCATGCTGCCCTTCGTGTTCGAGCACGGCTTCGGCTTCGAGCGCTATGTCGACTACCTGCTCGATGTGCCGATGTATTTCGTCTACCGCGACGGCAAGTACATCGATGTCTCGGGCAAATCGTTCCGCGATTTCCTGGAGGGCGAGCTGCCGGCGTGCCGGGCGAAGATGCCGGCGATCACGCGACTTCGCCGATCACCTGACCACCGCGTTTCCCGGAAGTGCGGCTCAAGCGCTATCTGGAAATGCGCGGCGCCGACGGCGGCCGCTGGCGGCGGCTCTGCGCGCTGCCGGCGCTCTGGGTCGGGCTGCTCTACGATTCCGTCGCCCTCGACGCGGCCTGGGATCTGGTCAAGGACTGGACCTTCGCGGAAATGATGGCCTTGCGCGCCGATGTGCCGAAGCTGGCCTTGCAGGCACCGTTCCGCAAAGGCGAGGTGCGCGACGTGGCGCGCCAGATGGTGGCCATCGCCCAGGCCGGCTTGAAGCGCCGCCGGCGCCTGGACCGCGCCGGCGAGTCCGACGAAAGCCACTTCATCAATGCGCTCGCCGAATTCGTCGAAAGCGGCCGCTGTCCCGCCCAGGAAAAACTCGAGAAATTCCACGGCGCATGGGGTGGCAAGATTGACCCGCTCTTCACGGAGTACGCGTTCTGAAGTGCGCCTGCGTCCTCATGCTTCGACAAGCTCAGCATGAGGATTTTTTCTTGGGATGTGGTCCTGCCTTAGAACCTCATCCTGAGCTTGTCGAAGGATGAGACTGGCGCGCGCCTTCCGCATTTATTTTTCTGTCACCCGCGGGCTTGACCCGCGGGCCCACGCCAGTTGGCGACACCTGCGCCACCCCCTCACCCTAACCCTCTCCCCAGAGGGGAGAGGGAACTAGACCAGCATCCCCCAAAACGACGAACGGGGACGCAAAGCATTTGCGTCCCCGTTCAGACCGACCCGGTCGTCGCGCGCCGGCTTGGGCGCGCGCCGCGTGGGATGATGGCTTAGGCTGTGGCGCCCTTGTGCGCGGGCTTCTTGGCCGCCTGCTTCTTGGCAGGGGCCTTCTTCTTGGCGGTCTTCTTTTTCGGGGTCTTCTTGGCGTCCGTCGCGACGTCGGTCACGGCGGTGGTGGCGCGCGGCTTGACCTGGGCCGGGGCGGCGGAGGCCGTCGACGCGATGACGCCGAACGAGAACAGGGCGGCCATGACCGCCAGGGTGATCTTCTTCATGTGGGTCCTCAAAGGAGTCCTAGGGAACTAGATTATGGGGCTGTGGATAAGTCAGCACGCCAAGCATTGTGTAGGCCCGATGAATCCCTGCCGTCAAGCGATAGGAATAAGTTCAAGGTTTTCACGTTGATGCCGTGCAAAAGGGGAGACTAGACCCTGTTCGTTAATCCGGGATTAACGCAGGTTAATAAGTCATGCAGGCGGCATTAAGCGCGCCCACGGCGACCGACAAGGCCGCCAGCAGCACCGCCGGCGCGGTCCGCCCGGCCTCGATCTCGGCATTGAGATGCGGCTTGCAGACCCGCGCGACGAGGTAGACGAGCAGCTGCACGATCATGGCGACGACACCCCAGACGATCATGTCGAGGATCGACAGGCTCTGCGAGATCGTGTTGGCCAGCGGAATGACGAAACCGATGATGGCGCCCGACAACCCGATCGCCGCGGCGTTGTTGCCCTGGCGGATCAGCGTCCACTCCGCATACGGCGTCACGAAACTGTAGATCGTGAGATAGATCGCGCCGATCGCGAGGCTGACCGCGAAATAGAGCAGGAACAGCGGCAGCGTGTTCAGGTAATTGGCGGCGTTGGCGAACATGTGGGCCTCTCAGCGGAACAGGTGCGGCACAAAACGGCTGGTGTTGCGCGTGATCGGCCCGTCATCCTCGCGCAGGCCGATGCCGGCGGGGTTGGACGCGACCACCCATGATCCCACCACCGGAAAATTGCCCTCGAACTCCGGCAGCTTCGCGTAAGCCTGATAGATCTTGCGCTCTTGCCCGTAGGCGCCCTCGCTGCCGGCGGTGGCGCCGGCAGCGTAGCCGCGCTCATAGAGGCGAACATTGCCGCCTTCGCGGCCAAGCGCGGGCTTTTCCACCAGCGGCCCCTCGATCTCCTCTGGCGTGAACGCGGTTGCCAGCAGGTTGGGGTGGCCTTTGAACATGTCCCACAGCAGCGGCAGCATCGCCTTGTTGCTCAGCACCATCTTCCAGGCGGGCTCGATGATCTGCGTCTTGCTCTTGGCGATGTTCTTCGCGAAATCCTCGCGCATCAGCCATTCCCACGGATAGAGCTTGAACAGAGTCTCGATCGGCCGGTCCTGCACATCGTAAAATCCGTTGCCGCCCCAGCCGATCTCGTCGATGAACAGGAACTCCGGCGTGAGGCCGGCCTGAAGTGCCGTGTCGCGCATATAGTCAACCGTGCCGCGATCTTCATCGTGATCGCGCACGCACGTGAAATGGACGAGCGGCGAGGCCAGCCCGAAATTCTGCCAGCTATCGATCAGCTTTTCATGGATGGAATTGAACTGGTCGGCGGTGGGGTAGAGAGCCTGCAGCCACTCCCACTGCACAACGCTGGCCTCGAACAGCGCCGTCGGCGTGTCGGCGTTGTATTCGAGCATCTTCGGCTTCTCGCCCGGCCGCACCACGAGATCGAAACGCCCGTAGAGATTTTTGTCGAAGCGCTTCCAGCTGGATTCGACGAGGGAAGCCGCGGTGTCGTCGAGGCCGATCAGGTCGTAGCGGCCTTCCTTGACCAGCCGGTCGACCACCTGCAGGCACATCTTCTCGAGCTCTTCGGTCGCGGCCTCGATCTCGTCGATCTCGGCGGCGGTGAAGACGTAGCACGCGTCTTCCGTCCAGTACGGCTCGCCGTCGATCGTGTGAAAACGGAATCCCAGCTTCTCCGCGCGCGCTTTCCAGTCGCCGCGCGGCGCGATCGTCATCCGTTCCATGTCTGTCCGGTCAGAAGAGAGAGGTAAAGTTAGCTCGAGACGGTGCCGGTCGCCGAGCGGCCGAAGCCGCCCCGCGCGATGCTGCTGGTCGCCGCGCGCGGCGGCGGCATCGACGCGTTGTCGAACCGGCCGATCGGCTTGTTGCCGGTATAGGCGCGGTTGTCGACGTCGCGATAGAGCGGCTGGGCGCCGAAGCCGCCGCCCATCATCCGCCCCATCATGTAGCCCATCATCACGGGCATGAACCAGCCGCCGCCAGCGCTCGCCTGTGTCGACGGCGTGGTCGTATTCGGATCGGTCGAAGTCGCGGTGGCGCCCGTCGGCGGCACGGCGATTTCCGTCGACTTCATGCAATTGTCGGCGCCGAACTGCGCTTCGCATTCCTCACGGTTGGCGAAGGCAGGCGCCGTCTTCACATGCTGCTGGCGCGCGTCGATCAGCGCCTGACGGCAGGCGTCGGCATTGAACTTCGCCTCGCACTGCTTCTCGTCCGCGAAGAAATCGTTCTGCGTCAGAACGTCGGACTGGTCGCAGGCGGCAAGCGCCAGCAGGCTGGTCGAACCGATCAGCACCAGTTTGATCGAACGCGAGCGTTTCATTTTCCCCGGCCTCATGACTGTTATCAGATATGTAGTGTACCACAACCCGTTAACAAGGCGATTGCGGTGCACCGCTACCAAAATCCGCCTTATACAGGCCAAAACAGGGCGTGGTTGTCCCAGCGCCTGCCATTAACCCTGTGGGCGGCGTTTTCGCTGCTGCGCCGGACATCGCCGCGCCCGCCCGTTAACACAAATCCGCCTCCCGGATCGGGTGCTGCACCGCACACATCGACCAGGGGGATCTCTTTTGGAGGGGTGGCACCCGGCGACAGAATATAGGCGCGGCCGGCCTTCGGGCTGGTGAGGCAAAGCTCGCCCTGGTTGGAGACGACGCTGCCGCAATACCCGTCGAGGTCGGGCGTCGCGAGATAGCGCAGCGCGCCGCCGTCCCATGCCGCCAGCAGGCTCGGGCTCTCGGCGCCGGCCTCCTGATCCTGGCCGGCCACATACACCGTGCGGCCGATCGCCGTCATGTGACGCAGGCTGATCGCGCGCAAATCGGCGGGTGGCCGCACGTGTTCGATCAGGCGCCCGTCGCGCGCATCGAGCGCCACGAGCGAAGTGTCGACCGCGCCGGCATCCAGCGGCGTCTTGCCGCCGGGCAGGCCGCCATTGGCGACGATCAGCGTGTCGCCCAGGCGCAGCATCTCGTGCGGATCGCTGCCGTGCGTCGGCCAGGAAGCGACAGCGCGCCATTGACGCGCGCGCGCGTGGACGCCAATCCAACCGCTGTCATCGTCCTCGCGCGTGCACGTGGCAAAGAATCGCGCGCCATCGGCCGAGAACACGCCGTGTCCGTTGAAGCGCAGGCCCTGCCAGGGCGAAACGCGCGCTTCCAGGGCGCCGGTCTGCGGTGCAACCAGCAGCACGAAATCGCCGGGCCTTCGCGCGAACAACGCGACAAGGCGGCGATCGGGCGACAGGCAGAGGCCGTGACCGCGCGACGGCGCGGCATGGCTCCACACCAGATCGCCGGATGCCGTGATTGCGCTCAGCCCGTACTGCCCGTTCTCCATCCCGCAGGCCGCGAGATAGAACTCGCGCCGCGCCAGCGGCAGCGCCGCGGCACCCAGCAGGAAGCCACGCCGGTCAATCGCCATCGAGTGCATTGAAGCCCAGCGGAATGCCCAAAGCCGCGGTCAGCTTCTCCGCGAACATGCCCTTGATCGCGGCAAGATCGGCGCGCAGCCGCTCGGCGGTCGGGCGGCGGGTCTTGTCGCCGACAACGTTCTCCAGTGGGCCGCCCAGCGCACGCGCCAGGCTGGTGACGCCGTCCAGGCGCCGTTTCAGATCGGCATCGAGGCGGCGGTCGGTCACGAACGGGCTGAGGATCCGGTAGAGATCGCGCGCGGCATCGAGATTGGCGACGATGGCGATGCCGGAACTGGCACTGCGCCAGAATTCCGCCAGCCGCGGCTTGGACGTGCGCCAATCCTGCCCCAGCGGCCGGGTGAGCTTGTGATCGCTGACCAGCTCGATGGCGGCGTAAAGGCTCTTGAAGATATCGACGGTCGCGTCCTGCGGGCTCACATACAAGACGCCGCTGCCCGAGGATGCGATGAACAGCTGCGCGAAATTGCGCGGCGGCCCGGCCCAGTCGGCGCGCGTCTCGCTGGCGATGGTGTTGAGATTGGCGGCGATCGCCATCAGATAGGTGCAGCGGAACTGCGCATCCTCGCTGCCGCCGCTGATCTTCGTCGCATCGTCGCCCCACAAGATCCGCTCGGCGGCACTCAAGCCCTGTACGGCAACACTGCCGGTGACGAGACGCTCTTGCGTCAGCACCGCCGGATTGCGCGCATTCAGAACCTCCGCCATCTGCCGCCCGGCGACATTGCGCGGATCGGGCCAGAACGCGAAGCGCTGCTGGCGGTTGAACAGATCGATGGGCCCGAAGCGCACATGCTGGATGCCTTCCCACGCCAGCATCAGCGTGAGCCACGCCTGCCGCACCGCGACCAGATTGCGCCGGTCGGTCGCACAGAAAGCGCGCGTTTCCTTTTCGAACTGCGCTGTCGTGTCGGCCAGCGCCTTGTAGCGCGGCAGAACATGGTTGCTGATGGCCGCACTGTTGAGCGCGCGATAATCCGGTTCCGCGGCACCCGCCATGAACGGGATCAAGATCAATAGGATTGTCAGAAACCGCGTCATCGCGACCGCCTCACAGCGAATCGAGGAACGCCAGCAGCGCCGCGCGATCCGCCGCCGACAGGCGCGCGAAGCGGTCGCGCGACGCTTGCGCCTCGCCGCCATGCCAGAGGATCGCCTCCGGCACGTTGCGCGCGCGCCCGTCATGCAGCAAGAAGGTGTGATCGCTCACGATCGCCGTCAGCCCCAGCCCCCACAGCGGCGGCGTGCGCCAGTCGCGCCCGCCGGCACTGCCTTCGGGGCGGTAATCGGCCAGCCCCTCGCCCATATCATGCAGCAGGAGGTCGCTGTATGGCCAGATGGTCTGGTTCGATTGCTCGGGCTGGTCGGGATGGGTGCCGGTGACCTGGCGCGGCGTGTGGCAGGCCGCGCAGCCGATTTCTGCGAAAGCCTGCTTGCCGCGCAGCACGCGCGCGTCGCCGGCTTTGACGCGCGCCGGCACGCCCAGGTTTCGCGCATAGAAGACGGTCAAGTCGAACATCACCGCCGGCACTTCCACGCCTTCCTTCTCGTCATCGCCGTTTGGCGCGGCGCGACAGGCTTGCTGCGCGACCGTACAGTCGCCCGATGACGTTTTGACGAGCTTGGTCGACAGGCCGATATCGTTGGCGAAGGCGTCCGCCGTCTGGTCGGCAACCGTCGCGGCACCGGATTTCCAGCCAAAGCGGCCGAGCATCTCGCGGCCTTCCGCCTTGCTCCACACCGTCCGCGTCCGGCCGCGCACGCCGTCGCCATCGCGATCGTCGGGGTCGGCGCGCGCCACGATATCGGCCTCCGGGATCAGTTCAAGCAGACCCATCCCGATCATCGGCGGCGCCACCCGCGGTGACATTTGCGTATCGCGATGGAGCGCACCGTAGCCGGGCTCCGTGATCGTGTAGCTCGGTTTGCGCAGCGACACTGTCGCCCCGCCGGCGAGCTTCACCGGAATTTCCGTGTACGTGATTCGCACCGATCCTTCGGGCTCGTGGCCCTGGATCGAGAAGGTCTGGAGCTGGCCGCCATAGACGGGCTCCGGCGACCCGTCCGGCAGCGACAGCTTCATCAGCATCGAGACGGCGGGCTCGCCCTGTTCTGGCGGCCGCCCACGGCCGTCCTTGAGATGGCAGGATTGGCAGGAGCGCGCGTTATAGAGCGGACCCAGCCCATCGGAACTGCTGGTCGAGCTTGGCGATGACGTCCAGAGCTTGCGGAAAATCCCGTCGCCGACTTTGAAATCGAGCTGGCGCTCGAAAATCATGTTGCCCGACGGGTTGGAAAACGCGCTGCGATTGCGCGGCTTCGTGCTGGTGGCGTCGCCCCCGGGCCGCTCTTCGCCCGGCTCAGGGGTGAGAGCGGCCGCCGCGAGGGCCATCGTGCTCGCGAGCGAGAGCGCGGCGATCGCGGCGGCCGGCCGTTTCACTTCTTCTTCACTTTGTCCGGCGCGTCGAGGCTGTCCGAGCCTTCGAACTTGATCTGGTCGAGCTTGAGCGCGCCGACGATGCGCTCCAGCGACTTGGTCTGTTCGGTCAGCCGGTCGATCGCGTCCTGCACCGTGGCGTTGCCCGCGGCATTGCCATCCGCCAGCATCTGGTCGTAACGCTCGGTTGTTTCCGCGCGCTGCTTCAGCTTTGCCATCGCGGCGAAGGTGGCGTCGAGCTTCGCAATCATGTCCTTGTCGAGATCGGGCGCCGTCTTCGCGACCAACGCCGACAGGCTGGCACCCTTCACCTCGCGTCCGTCGATGCGCTTGTAGACGCCGCTATAGATCGCGCGCATGCCGACGACATTGTAGTAGTGCGAATTATGCGTGTTGTCGGAGAAGCAATCATGCTCCTCCTCCGGGTCGTGCAGCATCAGCCCCAGCTTCATGCGCTCGCCCGCGAGTTCGCCATAGGACAGGCTGCCGATGCCCGTCACGATCGCCGCGATCCCTTTGTCGGGCGCTTTGAGAAGCGTTTGGCGCGCTTCACCGTTGGCGGCCCATTGCCCGACCATCCAAGCAAGATCGTCGACCAGCAGCTGCGTGGCCACGCTCAGGTACTGGCCGCGCCGCTCGCAATTGCCGTTCGTGCACGCCGCACCCTTGGCGTAGTCCGTCCATTTGCGATCGCCCGAGCCGGGGCCCGTGCCGTTGAGATCCTGGCCCCACAGCAGGAATTCGATGGCGTGATAGCCGGTCGCGACATTGGCCTCGACGCTGCCGGCCTCTTGCAGGCTGCGCAGCGTGCGCCAGGTGATGACGCGCGCATCGACGCTCTTGCCGCCGATCTTGAGCGTCTTGTTGGCGATGATATTGGCCGTGTACCACGGGTTCTCATCGGACTCGCTGCCGTATTTGCCGGTGTCGACGTAATCGATCAGCCCTTCGTCGAGCGGCCAGGAATTCACACGGCCTTCCCATTCATCGACGATCGGATTGCCGAAACGGTAGGCCTCGGTCTGCTGATAGGGCACGCGCGCCGCCAGCCACGCCTCGCGGGCACCCTTGAGCGAGGCCTCCGACGGCTTGGCGACGAGCTGCACGATCGCCCCTTGCAGCTTGCGCGACGTCGTCAGCGCGTCCTGGTACATGGCGAGCGCGATGTCGGAATAGGTCGTCAGCACCGCGCGCTTGTCGTCGGTGCTTTGGGCATGTGCGGGCGCTGCAAGTGCAGCGGCCAAGGCCAGGGCGATGGCAGTGCGGCGGGTGGCAAAAGGCATCGGGCGCTCCTCAAACCTCGTGGAACATTGAGGTGCCGCCCGGTCAGACCCCCCGCGCATGCCACCCCGCCGTTTGGGTAAAGCAAATGCGACTTATTCGCAAGTTTCGCAAGACGCGTAATGTCACGGGGGAGAGGCGCGCGCGTTCTTCAGGCTGGGCGCCGCGCGAGCCTGGGTTTCGCGTTCAACTCCCGCTACGCTGCGGCGCGCCGAATTCGCTTCCGGGAGAACGGAATATGCATGCTGCATTCTACGAAGCCATGGGTCCCGCGCGCGATGTGCTGCGCGTGGTCGACATCGAGACGCCGACGCCCGGCCCGGGCGAGGTGCGTGTGCGCGCTGCGCGCCTCCGGCGTCAATCCGTCGGACGTGAAGAGCCGGGGCTTGCGCAAGCTTGTCTTCCCGCGCGTGATTCCGCACAGCGACGGCGCGGGCGAGATTGAATCGGTTGGCGCGGGCGTGCCTGCGTCGCGCGTGGGCGAGCGGGTATGGATCTGGAACGGCCAGTTTCAGCGCCCCTTCGGCACGGCCGCGGAGTTCATCGTACTGCCGGTGGCGCAAGCGGTGCCTTTGCCCGCCCATGTGAGCTTCGAGGAAGGGGCTTGCCTCGGCATCCCGGCGATGACGGCGTTCCAGGCGGTCGAGCTCGCGGACGCCAAAGCGGGAACGACGCTGTTCATCTCCGGCGGCGCCGGGGCGGTCAGCCAATACGCCATTCAGATGGCGAAAGCCCGTGGCGCCATGGTGATCACCACGGTTTCGTCGGAGGAGAAGGCGCGGGTGGCGCGCGAGGCCGGCGCTGATCATTGCATCGACTACAAGCGCGAGGATGTCGGCGCGCGCGTGGCGGAGATCACCGGCAAGCGCGGCGTCGACGCGATCCTGGAGATGGATTTGACCGCCAACGCCAGGCTGATTCCGGTCGTGCTGCGGCCCAAAGGCAGCGTCATCGTCTATGGCACCGGGATGGAGGCGACGATCCCCGCCTTCTTTTGCCTCGCCAACTCCGTGCGCCTGCAGTTCTTCCTCGTCTATCAGCTCGACGCGGAGGAGCGTGACGCACGATCGCCGGCCTCACCCGCGCCCTCGAGCAGCGCCAGCTCCAGCACCGCATCGGCCCGGCCTTCCCCTTGGCCGAGACCGCCTCCGCGCACGAAGCCGTCGAGCGCGGCACCATCGGCAACGTTATCGTCAAGATTGCTTAGGACGGCGTCGGCAACGCCGCTAGTCGCCGCGTTCGCTCTTCGGCACGGCCAGCGCCAGCAAATTGGCGATCAGCACGGACGCCGCGAGGAAATAGAACACCGCCGGCAGCCCGTATGCGTCGGCGATGAAGCCACCGACGATCGGGGCGAGCATCGACAGCGCCGACTGTACGCCAAACATAGCGCTGGTGACGGAGGCGGCGAGCTCGGGCGGCGAGCGGTCCATCAGCCAGGAATGGATCACCGGCCGCATCGCGTACATGACGAAGCCGAGCACGGAGACACAGGCGACATAGATGGTCATGCTGTTCACGAAGCTGAGCCCCGCGACCAGGATCGTCGTGCCCGACATGCCCGCCAGCACGATCGGCCGCCGTCCGATGCGGTCCGACAGCGTTCCGGCGATGGGGGCTGCGATGATGCCGCCGACCTGCAGCATCATCAGCGCGAACCCCATGACGAACGGGCTGACCTTCATCTCGTTGGCGAGATAGAGCGGCAGGAACAGCAGCAAGCCGCTCTGCATCATGGCGCGGAACCCCGCCATCAGGCACAGCATCCAGACCGCGCGGTTGCGCAGCACCTTGACCATGCCGTTGACGTAGTCGCGCATCCCCAGCGCCGACGCCGCCTTGATCGCGGCCCCGTCGCCGCGCGCCAGCAGCGCCATGATCACGATCGCGCAGGCAAGCCGGTCAGCGAGTTCACCGCCGCCGTCGCCTGCCAGCTCAGCGCCAGCAACATCCAGCCGGCGACCAGCGGCGCCACCGCATCGCCGAGATTGGCGCCCAGCGCATGGATCGACAGCGCATAGCCGCGGTTCTTCGGCAGATGCCCGGAGAGATACGCGATCGCCGCCGGGTGCCACAGCATGTTGGAGGCACCCATCACGGCGATGATCGCGCACAGCGCCACATAGGCGTTGGTCGCGGCGATGCCGATCAGCGTCACGCTGCCGATCACCAGCGCCACTGCCTGGAACAGCACGCGCCGCCCGGTCAGGTCGACCAGCGTGCCGCTCGGCAGATTGGCGAGCGTCGAGCCGAGATGAAAGCAGGTCGCGAGCAACCCGGCCTGCGCGTAGGAGAGGTCGAGCTCCTGCGCGATGAACGGCAGCAGCACGTAGAACGTCGCGGCGATCCAGTGCGTGGCGCCGTGCCCGGCACTCACCAGCATCACCGGCATCTGCACCTGGAACGAACGCAACGGTACGGCCTCGACGCTCATGGCCGGCCTCAGCGCAGCGCCAGCACGATCGCCATCATGATACCCAGCGCGATGCGGTAATAGGCGAACGGCACGAAGCCATGCCGGCTGACGAAGGCGATCAGAGCCTTGACCACCGCGAGCGCTGCGATGAACGCGGTGATGAAGCCGACCGCGACGACGACCGAATTGTCTGCGGTGAACGACGACCAGTTCTTGTAGATGTCATAGGTCGTGGCCGCGAGCATGGTCGGGATGGCGAGGAAGAACGAGAACTCCGTCGCCGTGCGCCGGTCGACGCGCAACAGCAGCGCCCCCATGATCGTGGCGCCCGAGCGCGACACGCCGGGGATCATCGCCAGCACCTGACAGAAGCCGATCTGGATCGCCAGCGGGATCGGGAATTTCTCGACGATGTGATAGCGCGTCGTCGGCAGATTGCGCTCGATCACGATGATCGCGAGGCCGCCGAGGATCAGCGCGCACACCACGACCCATGGGCTGAACAGAACGCTCTTGATGAAGCCGTGCGCGAAGAAGCCGATCACCAGGGCCGGCAGCACGGCGAGGATGACATTGCGCGCGAACGCGAAATCCTCGGGGTCGGTGAACATGCCCGACCGCCACGCCCCACAGTTTCGCGCGATACGCCCAGCACACCGCGAAAATGGCGCCGAGCTGGATCACGATCTCGAACACCTTGCCCGGCGGCCCCTCGAAGCCCAACAGGTCGACCAGCAGGATCAGGTGACCGGTGGAGGAGACGGGAATGAACTCAGTAAGGCCCTCGACCACCCCGAGCAGGATGGCCTCCAAATACGTCGTGATGCTCATGGAAAAACGCTCCGCCCCCGCGAACTCGATCCGTGGGCCGGCATCATGCGCCACCCCGGGGTGGGGCGACAACTGGATGGGAACAGGAAATCTGTAACATTGAAAACCGGCGCGGCGGTGCCGCGGCGCGCCTGTCCACGCCGCCACGACCCCCGATTGACTCGGGTCGGTAGCGGACTAGTATTCCTGTCGAACCGGGCTGACAAATCAGCCAAGCAATGTTGACGACCGCGAAGCGGCTTTCATTGCGGCGCTCCGGACCGAACCGGCGCCGAACAACCTGGGAGGAAATCATGAAGCCTTGGCAAACGCTCGGCGTGGCGCTGACGGTCTCGGCGCTCTATGCCGCCTTCGGGTTGGCCGGCCCGGCGGCCGCACAAGGCAAGTTCGACGGGGTGACTGTCAACGTCGTCACCTTCACGGGCCCGCAAATCGCCGAGCCGCTGCAGCGACGGGCCCCTGATTTCAAGAAGTTGACCGGGGCGACGATCAACGTCATCACGGTTCCCTTCTCGGATCTCTACAACAAGCTGCTGACCGACTTCGCGACGCGCACCAACAGCTACGACGCGATGGTGTTCGCGCCACAATGGATGGCCGACTTCATCGAACCCGGCTTCCTTGAGGAGCTGACGCAGCAGGTCAAGGCCGACACCGCCTTGAAGTGGGACGACATCGCGCCGTTCTTCCGCGATTTCAGCGCCAGCTACGTCAACAAGATCTACACCATCCCGCTCGATGGCGATTTCCAGATGGCCTACTACCGCAGCGATCTGCTGAAGCAGGCCGGCATGCAGGCGCCCAAGACGTGGGACGATTATATCGCCATCGCCAAGGCCTTCCATGGCAAGGATCTCAACGGCGACGGCAGGCCGGATTACGGCTCCTGCATTGCCAAGAAGCGCAACGCCCAGTCCTACTGGATGATCCTGTCGGTCGCCGGCAGCTTTATCCAGGGCCAGGGCACCAACCAGGGCATGTTCTTCGATACCGAGAACATGAAGCCGCTGGTCAACAACGAGGCGTTCAAGGCGGCGCTCGGCGTCTATATGGAGACGACCAAGTATGCGCCGCCTGACGAGATCAACCTCGATGTCGGCGACACGCGCGGTCTGTTCACCAGTGGCCGCTGCGCGCTGACGGTCGATTGGGGCGATATCGGTACGCTCGCGATCGACACCAGCACCTCCAAGGTGATGGACAAGGTCGGCGCCGTCATCATCCCGGGCTCGCGCAAGGTTCTCGACCGCGCCAGCGGCAAGCTGGTCGATTGCGACGCCAAGACCTGCCCCCACGCCGTCAACGGCGTCAACCACGCGCCCTTCGCCGCGTTCGGCGGCTGGTCGGGGGCCATCAACGCGAACAAGAGCGCCAAGGTGAAGGAAGCCGCCTATGCCTTCCTCTCCTACATGAGCCAGCCCCCGCAGGCGAACGAGGACGTGACGATCGGCAAGACCGGCTTCAACCCCTATCGCATCTCGCAATTCGAATCGCTCGATCTGTGGAAGAAGGCCGGAATGAGCGAGCAGGCGGCGAAGGATTATCTCGGCGCCATCAAGGACAGTCTCAACAGCCCCAACATGGTGCTCGACCTGCGCGTGCCGCAGAACCAGCGCTACGAGCAGGTCGTGCTCGACACAGCCATCCACCGTGCACTCGCCGGCGAGACCAAGCCCGACGAGGCGATCAAGGAGATCGAGACGGGCTGGGAGGAGATCACCAAGGAACTCGGCCGCGACGCGCAGCTGAAGGCCTATCGCAACACGCTGGGTGTGAAAAAGTAAGGGGAGCGGCATGGCGGGGCGGCCCACGATAGCGCCGGCCGCCCCTCGTCACGCAATCGCTCGCGCGCCGTCTCACCTGCGCAGCTTGATGGCAAGCAAAGCGGAGGAGTTGGCGCCCGCGATTTTCATCCTGCCGTCCGTTCTCATCCTGCTGGCGATATCGATCTTTCCGTTGATCGTGTCGCTCTATCTCTCCTTGTCGCGCTTCCGGCTCGGCCGCGGCGGCTTCATCATCGATTTCATCGGCACGGCCAATTACGAGAAGCTGCTGTTCGGTTCGCAGCAATTTCATTTTCTCGGCAAGCTCGTACCGTTATCGCCCATCGCCTGGATCTTCGTCGCGATCGTAGGGGCCGCGATGGCGTGGATGGTGCTCCGCGCCGCGCGACGCAATGCATCGTTCATCGGCCTGGCCGGGCGCGTCGCCATCGCCGTCGCTGTCATGGCTCTGGCCCTCCTGTTCGGCTCCACCGCCAGCGGCGGCCAGCTCGGCTCGCTCGGCGTGACGCTCCTCTATGTTGCGATCGGCGTCAGCGTCCAATACGCGATCGGCCTGGGCCTCGCCTTCCTGTGCGCGCAGAAACTGCGCGGCCGACAGTTCTTCCGCGTCATCTTCTTCCTGCCGATGATGATCACGCCGGTCGGCATCGCCTACACGTTCCGCATGATGACCGACACCACCAAGGGACCGTTCGCGCCGCTCTGGCAGTGGTTCGGCCTCGGCGATTTCGCCTGGGCGGTCACGGCCTGGGGCGCGCGCATCGCGGTGCTGATCGGCGATTCCTGGCAGTGGATTCCGTTCATGTTCATCGTGCTGCTGGCCGCCCTCGAAGGCGAGCCGCAGGAGCGCACCGAAGCCGCCATGGTCGATGGCGCCAGCCGCTGGCAGATTTTCCGCTACATCACGCTGCCCGCGATCGTGCCGGTCAGCATCACGCTCGTCCTCATCCGCGTGATCGAAGCCTTCAAGATCGTCGACCTGCCCAACGTGTTGACGAATGGCGGGCCGGGCATCGCCTCGGAATCGCTCACGCTGCATGCGTACATGGCGTGGCGCACGCTTGACCTCGGCGGCTCGGCGGCGATTGCCTACATGCTGCTGTTCATCGCCACCTTCGTCTGCGTCGCCTTCGTCAACCTGACGCGCGCAAAGGCGGCGCCATGACGATCGCGATCAACCAGACGCAGGCTGCGTGCACCCAACGAACCTGTCGGCGCGCGCCAAAATCCTGTCCTATCTGATCCTGGGCGTCTGGGCGTTCGTCGTGCTGTTTCCGCTCTATTGGCTCGCCATCACCTCGGTGAAGCAGCCCATCGACGTCAATGACGGACCCTATTACCTGCCCTGGGTCGACTTCCAGCCGTCGCTGCATGCCTGGCACTATCTGTTCGGGACGATGCTGAACGACACGTTGCGGCCCTACATCAACACGATCGTCGTGGCGCTCGTGAGTTCGGTCATCGCCATCGTCATCGGCAGCATGGCGGCCTATGCGCTGGTGCGCATCGCCTACCGGCCGCGGGTCGGCTCCATCCTGCTGTTCGTCGTATGCGTGATCTTGGGCATCGTCGCCGTGGTCGCCATCGGCATGCCCTGGCCGGCCGCATTGGCCGCTTCCATCGCGGTGTTCGTCCTGTTGCTGCTGAGCTCTGGGCCGCCGCTTCACGCGGGCCCTGGGCAACGACGACATCGCCTTCTGGATGGTGTCGCAGCGCATCCTGCCGCCGGTGACGGTGGTCGTTCCCGATCTACGTTCTGTTCCAGACATCGGGCTTCTCGACACGCGCGCGGCGCTGATCACCACCTACGTCGCCATCAACGTGCCCATCGTGGTCTGGCTGATGCGCGACTTCTTCTTCAGCATCCCGATCGAGCTGGAGGAGGTGGCGATGATGGACGGCGCCAGCCGCTACCGGATTTTCTGGTCGGTGGTCGTGCCGCTCTCCGCGCCCGGCCTCGCCGCGACCTTCATCCTCGTGCTGATCCTGGCGTGGAACGAATATCTCCTCGCACTCTTCCTCTCGAGCGCCAATGCCCAGACCCTGCCGCTCCTGGTCGCCGCCCAGAACGCCACGCGCGGTCCGCAATGGTGGTACATGTCGGTGCTGATCATCGTCATGATCGTGCCGGTGACGCTGCTCGCCATCGTCCTGCAGCGCTTCATCACCCGCGGCCTCCTGATCGGCGCGGTCAAGGGATAGCCCGCGCGACAAGGCTTCGAATTGCCAGAGGATTGCGACTTCATAAAAACTGTCACCCGCGGGCTTGACCCGCGGGTCTGACGAAGGGCGCGCGTCAGATGCGCGGGTCAAGCCCGCGCATGACAATCTTTCTTTGAGTTATCTCAGGTCAAATCGGCGGCGTTACGCCGCCGTCCCACCGACCGTCAGCCTGTCGATCAGCATGCTCGGCTGGCCGACGCCGACCGGCACGCCCTGGCCGTCCTTGCCGCAGGTGCCGACGCCGGCGTCGAGCTCCATGTCGTTGCCGATCATCTTGACGCGCGTCAGCGACGTCCGGGCCGTTGCCGATCAGCGTCGCGCCCTTCACCGGCCGGGCCGACCTTGCCGTCCTCGATCAGATACGCCTCGGTGGCGGAGAACACGAACTTGCCCGAGGTGATGTCGACCTGCCCGCCGCCGAAATTGACCGCGTAGAGCCCCTTCTTCACCGAGCGGATGATCTCTTCCGGTCGCGTGTCGCCGGCGAGCATGATAGTGTTCGTCATGCGCGGCATCGGGTGATGGGCGAAGCTCTCGCGCCGTCCGTTGCCGGTCGGCGTCATGCCCATCAGCCGCGCGTTCATGCGGTCCTGCATGTAGCCGACCAGCATGCCGTCCTCGATCAGCACCGTGCGCTGCGGAGGGCGTGCCCTCGTCGTCGACCGTGAGCGAGCCGCGCCGGTCGGCGATCGTGCCGTCGTCGATCACGGTCACGCCCTTGCGCGGCGATCTGCTGGCCCATGAGTCCGGCGAACGCCGAGGTCTTCTTGCGATTGAAATCGCCCTCGAGGCCGTGGCCGATCGCTTCGTGCAGCAGGATGCCCGGCCAGCCCGGCCCGAGCACCACCGGCATTTCGCCGGCCGGCGCGGGCTACCGCGTCGAGATTGACCAGCGCCTGGCGCAGCGCCTCGTCCACCGCCGTGCGCCAGCGCTCCGGTGTCGACGACATGGCCGTAGGCGAAGCGTCCGCCCGCAGCCATAGGTGCCGCTCTCCTGCTTGTCGCCGTCGCCGACCACGACCGAGACGTTGAGGCGCACCAGCGGCCGGATGTCGGCGAGGCGCTGGCCGCCGGCGCGCACGATCTGCACCGCCTGCCATTCGCCGGAGATCGAGGCCATCACCTGCCGCACGCGCGGATCCTTGGCGCGCGCATAGGCGTCGATCTCGGCCAGCAGCTTGACCTTGTCTTCGAACGGCATCAGCCCGAGCGGGTTCTCGTCGGTATAGAGCTGCCGGTTGGTGCCCGACGGGGCACCGGCGAACGTGCCGCCTTAGCCCGCGTGCACCGCCTTGACCGTGGCGCTCGCGCGGCCGATCGCGTCTCGCGACAGCTCCGATGGCGTGCGCATAGCCCGCGGCCTCGCCGGCTGACCGCGCGCAAGCCGAACCCTTGCGACGTGTCGAACGCGGCGCTCTTCAGCCGCCCGTCGTCGTAGGACAGGCTCTCCGACTGGCGATACTCCAGGAACATTTCGCCGTCGTCGGCGCCGTTCAGGGCGTCGTCGACCTGGCGCTCCAGTTTGGCGCGGTCGAGGCCGGCGCGGGTGTAGAACAGCTCGTCGGTGCGGGCGAGGTCGGACATGAGGGGCGTCCTTGGTTTGAAAGCGTCTGCCTTAAGATAGTCTCTGCTGCCCGGTTTTGCAGCCTGCTAGAATTGGTGAGCGAAAACCGGGGGAAAGCACCCAATGACCGATCATCCCTTGCGCGAGGTGCTGGCGCGCGAAGTACACGCGCGGCCCTTTGCACCGCTCGCGGCACCGGAACGCGTGAGCCATATCGCGACCCTGTCGGGGGAGGGCGGGGCGGCGGCCGACCGCGCTCACTTCGAGCGTCTCTGCCAGCGCTACAACATCGCGGCGCCGGCGCCCGAATCCACCCACGCCTTCCTCGATTTCGGTGCCTTCCGCGTCAAATGGGAGCGTCACGGCGAATTCTGCACCTGGACCTTCTTCGTACGCGGGCCCTTCGACGATCCGTTCGACCCGCCCGCCATCGCCTCCCTGCCGGCCGACTGGCTGGCGCCCTCCCGGGTGAGCGGCTGGTCGCCACCCATCTTGCAATCGAGCCGCAGACGCGCGCCGCGCGCGCCGCGCGCGACCTGCCGCCAGGCTTCGCGCGCGAATATCTGGCTGGCAGCGTCACTTGCCGACGGCTGCGGCATCGCCTGGACGGATTTTCGCCTGCATGCGGACGGCTACAGCCGCATCCTGATCCAGGATCGCGGCTTCGTGGACCCCTACCATGTCGGCCGCGTCACCCAGCGCCTGCTGGAGATCGAGACCTACCGCTTGATGGCGCTGCTCGCCCTGCCGGTCGCGCGCGACGCCGGCCCGCGCCTCGCCCAGGTCGATCGCGAGCTGGCGTCCATCACCGCGTCCATGGGCGATTTCAGCGATGGCGCGGTTGAGCCGGGCGCCGAGCGCGGCCTGCTCGAACGCCTGATGGGGCTCGCCGCCGATATCGAGCGCTTGACCGCCGCGTCCGACTACCGTTTCGGTGCTGCGCGCGCCTATCACGCCCTGGTGGATCGTCGCATTGCTGAATTACGCGAAGAACGCGTCGAGCCCGGCATCCCCACCATCGGCGAGTTCATGGACCGCCGCCTGGCGCCGGCGATGCGCAGCTGCACCGCCATCGCCGAGCGGTTGCGCGCATTGGCCGAGCGCCTGGCCCGCGCCGGCACGCTGTTGCGCACCCGCGTCGACATCGCCCTGGAGGCGCAGAACCAGAGCCTGCTGGCCTCGATGGACCGCCGGGCGCGCATCCAGCTGCGCCTGCAAGCGACGGTCGAAGGGCTGTCGGTGGCCGCGATCAGCTATTACGTCGTCGGGCTGGTCGCCTATGCCGCGCGCGCGGGCGAGGCGGCCGGGCTGCACATTCCCCACGATCTGGCGGTCGGCCTCGCCATTCCGGTCGTGGTCCTCGGCGTCTGGTTCCTGGTCCGCCGGGTGCGCCGCCATATCAGCTCGGAAAGTGCCGCGCGCGAGCCCTGAACCGGACCGCACAAAGAGTCTTGAGAGGTCAGCGCCACCCCCTCACCCTATCCCTCTCCCCGTTGGGGAGAGGGGACTTCACCGCGCCTCGGTCTACCCCCTCTCCCCTCTGGGGAGAGGGTTGGGGTGAGGGGGTGGCGCTGACCTCTCCACCCGCTTTTTCATCATCGCGAATTCACGCCGACGCACCTTCGCGGGCTGGAAGGTGTCTTGCGGCATAACGTCGCACAAATCGGCCGCCTGCCTGGGTTGGAACGAGATTGAGCGCGTCAGAACCGGCTTCAAGGCGCGGCAATTCGTCCGCTGGGACTTGTTGTTAACCGCCCGGGGGGTGGTGTAATTTCCCCCCGCCGCCAGGAGGCGACTCCGGCCCGTGGCAACGGGGTGTTTTGGCCATGGGACGAGAGGCGCTGGGGGTCGCGGTCGTTCGCGCGCCGTCCGGCGCTGCGTGGGGCCAGTCGGTGGTCGGAAGCGTCGTGGAAACCGAGGAAGACGGATCAATCATGCGTTGGATGACACGTGCCGCCGGAACGGCGGTGATTGCGGCCCTGGCTCTCGTGGGTCTGGGGTTTGGAATCAACGCGGCGCTCGCCAGCGCGCCGGAGCCCTGGCAGCTCGGCTTTCAGCCGCCCGGCTCGCCGCTGAAGTCGCAGCTCGAGCACCTGCACAACTGGCTCCTCGTGATCATCACGCTGATCACGATCTTCGTCATGGTGCTGCTGGTCTACGCGATGGGCGCTTCCGCGCCTCGCGGAACCCGACGCCGTCGCGCACTCGCGCACAACACCGCTGCTCGAGGTCGCCGTGGACCGTGTCCCGGTGCTGATCCTGGTGGTCATCGCGATCCCGTCCTTCAAGCTGATGTACTACATGGACCGGACGCACGACGCCGACATGACGATCAAGGTCACCGGCCACCAGTGGTACTGGCACTACGCCTATCCCGACCAGGGCGAACTTCACCTTCGACAGCTACATGATCCAGGACAGCGGATCTGAAGCCGGGCCAGATGCGCTGCTCGAGGTCGACGACCGCTGGTGTGCCGGTCGGCGCCAACGTCCGCGTGCTGATCGACCGGCCACGACGTGATCCACTGCTTCTTCGTGCCGTCGCTCGGCGTGCAGATATACACCATCCCGGCCGCACTCGAACGAGACCTGGTTGCAGCGTCGACCGCGCCGGGCATCTTCTACGGCCAGTGCAACCAGATCTGCGGCACCAACCACGGGTTCATGCCGATCGCGGTCGAGGCGCGTGCTCGAAGCCGGATTCGAGGACTGGCTCGTCGAAGCGAAGAAGAAATTCGCCGCGACCGGCGGCGAGACGCCCGGTCGCACGTCGCCGCGGTGTTCCGGCTCCGAAGCCGCGCTGACCGCGCCGAGCAACTCGAAGCGCAGAGCGTCCGATGAGCTAACGCATCGCACGCACGCGGCGCACGCCATCATCGACGACCACGACCACCGGCCCGGCTTCGTGGCGCGCTGGCTCTTCTCCACCAACCACAAGGACATCGGCACGCTCTACCTGATCTTCGCGGTCTTCGCCGCGGTCGATCGGCGGTCGCGCCGTCGGTGCTCATGCGGATGGAGCTGCAGAACCCCGGCCTGCAGTTCTTCACCGACGGCCAGATCTGGAACGCCTTCATCACCGCGCACGGCCTGATCATGGTGTTCTTCGTGGTCATGCCGGCGACTGATCGGCGGCTTCGGCAACTGGTTCGTGCCGCTCATGATCGGCGCGCCGGACATGGCGTTCCCGCGCATGAACAACATCAGCTTCTGGCTGCTGGTGCCGGCCTTCCTGCTGCTGTCGGCTCGGCCTTCGTCGGGCCAGGGGCGCGGGCGCGGGCTGGACGATCTACCCGCCGCTGTCCGACGCCAGTCCGGCGGCCATCCGGGGCCGTCGATGGACATGGCGCTCTTCGTCGCTGCACCTCGCCGGCGCCTCCTCGATCCTGGGCGCGATCAACTTCATCACCACCATCTTCAACATGCGCGCCCCGGGCATGACGCTGCACAAGATGCCGCTGTTCGTGTGGTCGATGCTGGTCACCGCCTTCCTGCTGCTGCTGGCGGTGCCGGTGCTGGCCGGCGCCATCACCATGCTGATCACCGACCGCAACTTCGGCACGGCCTTCTTCGATCCGGCCGGCGGCGGCGACCCGGTGCTGTTCCAGCACCTGTTCTGGTTCTTCGGCCACCCCGAGGTCTACATCATGATCCTGCCGGCCTTCGGCATCGTCAGCCACGTCGATCTCGACCTTCAGCAGCAAGCCGGTCTTCGGCTATCTCGGCATGGCCTACGCCATGGTCGCGATCGGCGTGGTCGGCTTCGTGGTGTGGGCGCACCACATGTTCACGGTCGGCATCGACGTCGACACCCGCGCCTACTTCATGGCCGCGACGATGGTCATCGCGGTGCCGACCGGCATCAAGATCTTCTCCTGGATCGCCACCATGTGGGGCGGCTCGATCGAGTTGAAGACGCCGATGCTGTGGGCCATCGGCTTCATCTTCCTGTTCACGGTCGGCGGCGTCACCGGCGTCGTGCTGGCCAATGCCGGCGTCGATCGCGCTTGCACAACACCTACTACGTCGTGGCGCACTTCCACTACGTGCTGTCGCCTCGGCGCGGTGTTCGGCATCTTCGCCGGCTTCTACTACTGGATCGGCAAGATGTCGGGCGGCAGTACCCGGAGTTCGGGCAAGGTCCATTTCTGGATGACGTTCGTCGGCGTCAACCTGACCTTCTTCCCGCAGCACTTCCTGGGCTGGCCGGCATGCCGCGGCGCATCCCGGACTATCCGGACGCCTTTGCGGCTGGAACATGGTCTCCTCGCTCGGCGCCTATCATCGCCTCCGCCTCGATGCTGTTCTTCTTCGTCGATCGTGTTCCACACCTTCGCGCGCGGCGCCAAGGCCGTCGGCGACAACTACTGGGGCGAGGGCGCGACCACGCTGGAATGGACGCTGCCGTCGCCGCCGCCGTTCCACACCTTCGAGGAGCTGCCGCGTGATCGTCGCCGGAGGCGCACGCCATGAAGCGGGTCCGTCGAGCATGACGGCCGGAGTCCTCGATGTCGAGCGACTATCGCACTCGGCGTTGCCGCGGCGCCATAGCGGCGTGGCTCGGCGGTCGGCGACTATGTCGCGCTGCTCAAGCCGCGGGTCATGTCGCTCGTGGTGTTCACCGGCCTTGTCGGGCTGCTGGTGGCGCCGGGCCATCTGCACCCGGTGCTGGCGGCGATCGCCATGCTCTGCATCGCGGTCGGCGCCGGCGCGCCGGCGCCATCAACATGTGGTACGACCGCGACATCGACGCGGTGATGCGCCGCACCGCGCACGCGGCCGTTCCGGCCGGGCGCATCGATGCCGGGCGCGGCGCTCGGCTTCGGCGTCGTGCTCGTCGATCGCCTCGGTGGTCGTGATGGGCGCTGGCGATCAATCTGGTCGCGGCCGGCGCTGCTGGCGCTGTCGATCGCCTTCTACGTCTTCGTCTACACGATCTGGCTGAAGCGCCGGACGCCGCAGAACATCGTGATCGGCGGCGCCGCCGGCGCCTTCCCGCCGATGATCGGCTGGGCGGCCGTGACCGGCGATGTCTGCTCGGGTCGCTGTCCCTGTTCGCGATCATCTTCATCTGGACGCCGCCGCATTTCTGGGCGCTGGCGCTGTTCCGCTGCCGGCGACTACGAGCGCGCCGGCGTGCCGATGCTGCCCGTGGTGGTCCGGCGCGCGCGAGACCAAGCGGCAGATCCTGCTCTACACGCTGCTGCTTGTGCCGCTGCGCCTCGCGCCCTGGCTGCTCGGCTTCGCCGGCCCGGTCTACGGCTATCGGCGCCGCGGTGCTCGGCCTGTCATGTCGCCGGCGCCGCGTCGCGCGTGTGGCGCGATACGACGGCGAGCGCGGCGGCCAAGCGCCTGTTCGGCTTCTCGCTGCTCTATCTGTTCCTGTGTTCGCGTGCTGCTGGTCTCGACCGCGTCGTCGCGAGGCTGTGGCGATGAGCGGCGGCCGATGACGCCATGGACGAGCGCAAGCGCCGCCAGCGCGCGCAAGAACCGCGCCGTGCTGGCCTGGTGCTCGCTGGCCTCTGTCGTGCTGTTCTACGTCATCACCATCGTGCGCATGGGCGAGCGCTGATGCATGCGCCGCGCCGGCCAATCCGCCGCCGCAACCGCCGCGTCGCCGTCGCGCATCGCTGGGCTGGTCGTCGGCGGCATGGTCGGGCTGGCCTTCGCCGTCGGTGCCGCTCTACCGCCTGTTCTGCCAGGTGACCGGCTTTGGCGGCACGACGCAGCGCGCGGCCGCGGCGCCCGGCGCAGATCGGCGAGCGCGTGGTCACCGTCCGCTTCGATGCCAACACCGCCGGCACCGACCTGCCCTGGCGCTTCCAGCCCGCTCGTGCCGTCGAGTGCAGCGTGCGCCTCGGCGAGGAGCATCGTGGCCTTCTACCGCGCGACGCAACCGTCAGCGTCGCGCGATTACCGGCACGGCGACCTACAACGTGACGCCGGATCAAGGCCGGCGCCTATTTCCACAAGATCGCCTGCTTCTGCTTCGACGAGCAGCGCCTGGAGGCCGGGCGAGAGCCGTCGACATGCCGGTGTCGTTCTTCGTCGATCCGGAGATGCCGAACGACCCAAGCTCCGCGACTTCGCACCATCACCCTGTCCTACACCTTCTTCCGCAAGCCCGACGACCGGAGGCAAGCGGTCCGATCACGCGCTCGCGTGCCCGCGACTGGCGTCGGCGACCGGCCAACGAACTGACGTAACAGCCACGACCCGGCAGCCGCCCGGACAAGGCGATCGCTCGAGGCAGCCAGAGCACATGGCGCACGCGCACGGCACACGGCGCGCCAAGCACCCCTACCATCTGGTCGATCCCGAGCCCGTGGCCGATCGTCGGCTCGTCTCGGCGCTGCTGCTGGCGCCGGGCGGCGTCACCGTACATGCACCCGGATCTGTTCGGCAAGGGCTCGAGAAGTTCTTCACGGATTCCGGCCCTGGAACGTCATTATCGGCGTCCTCGCCGTGCTCGCCACCATGGCCGTCTGGTGGCGCGACGTGATCCGCGAGGCGCAGACGCCGGGCCTGCATACGCCGGTCGTCCAGCTCGGCCTGCGCTACGGCATGGCCCTGTTCATCGCCTCCGAGGTGATGTTCTTCGTCGCCTTCTTCTGGGCCTTTTCCACTTCGCGCTGTTCCCGAACGACGTGCTGGGTCATGTCTGGCCGCCCAAGGGCATGCAGACCGTTCGAGCCGTTCGACCTGCCCGTTCCTGAACACCCTGATCCTGCTGCTGTCGGGCTGACGGTGACCTGGGCGCACCACGCGCTGCTCGAAGACGACCGCAAGGACCTGATCCACGGCCTGTCGCTGACCGTGCGCTCGGCCTGCTCTTCACCTGCTTCCAGGCCTACGAATACAGCCATGCGCCGTTCGCCTTCAAGGACGGCATCTATCCCGTCGACCTTCTTCATGGCGACCGGCTTCCACGGCTTCCACGTCATCGTCGGCACGATCTTCCTGGTCGTGTGCCTGTGGCCGCGCGATCGCCGGCCACTTCACGCCGGACCAGCCATTTCGGCTTCGAGGCGGCGGCTTGGTACTGGCACTTCGTCGATGTGGTCTGGCTGTTCCTGTTCGTCTGCATCTACTGGTGGGGCGAGGGGACGCACGTCCCCGGCGCACACTAACATGATGGGCCGCGATGGCGGCCGACGAGCTCTCTCCTGTCGCAACCGGGCTCCGCTGCCGGTGCCCGCAATGCGGCAGGGGCAAGCTGTTCGCTGGCCTGCTGACGGTCCGCGAGCGCTGCGAGGTCTGCGGTCTCGATCTGCGCGCGCATGACAGCGGCGACGGGCCGGCCGCCTTCCTGATCCTCATTCTCGGCGCGATCGACGTCATCGGCGCGATCTGGGTCGAAACCGCGTTCGAGCCGCCCTTTTGGGTCCACATTCAGATCTGGCCGGTGGTGACGCTGGTCGGCACGATCGGCCTGATGCGACCGATGAAAGCAACCATGATGGCGATCCAGTTCCGGCACCGCAGCAGCGAACGCGATGGCTAGCGATACCGCTTCCCGGTCGCCCTTTCGCTCCCGTCTGGTGCCAACGTTGATCGCCGTGCCGGGCGTGATCATGCTGCTCGGCCTCGGCACCTGGCAGGTGTCGCGCCATTTCGAGCGCACGGCGGAAAACGATCTGCGCGCGAGCCAGCTCGCCCTACCCGCTGTCGAGATCGATCGCGCCCTCGCCGATCCCGGCGGCTTCCGCTTCCGCCGCGTGCATGCGAGCGGCAATTTCGCGCACGACCGCGAAATCTACATGTACGCGCGTTCCAAGCGCGGCAATGACGGCTACTACATCCTGACGCCGCTGCTGCGCCAGATGCTGCCCCCGTGATGATCAATCGCGGCTGGGTCCCCAATCAGCGCAAGGAGCCGTCCACGCGCCCGCAAGGCCAGATCGCCGGCCCGGTAACGGTCGAGGGCATCTTGCGCACCGAGCAACGCAAGGGCCTGATGACGCCGGATAACGATACGGTTGGCAATCGCTGGTTCTGGTTCGATCTGCCGGGCATGGCCACGGCGACGAAACTGCCAACTCTGTTGCCGGTTTATATCGAAGCGGGTGCGGCACCCAATCCCGGCGGCTTCCCGATCGGCGACCAGACGCAAGAACAGCTGCCGCTGCCGCACATGCAATACGCCATCACCTGGTATTCGCTCGCCGTGGCGCTGGCGGTAATTTTTGTGCTCTGGCTCAGGCGCCAGAAGATCTAGCCTCGTCCCAAATTCTGTCACCCGCGGGCTTGACCCGCGGGTCTGACACCAGGGCTGCGTCAGATGCGCGGGTCAAGCCCGCGCATGACAGTGTTTATTTTCTTGTTAGCGCGCGTTCAACTGAGGCTTCTTGCGCCGCGTCGCCGCGACCGCAAGCAAGCCCGAAGCAAACAACGCCAGCGTGCCAGGCTCGGGCACTGCCGTCGCCGCCGCGTCGCTATGGACGCGCAAGATCGCGCCCGATGTGCCGGCGGTGCCGCTGGTGGCATTGCCGTTGCTGCCATTGAAGACGCTGTAGATGCCGTCACTGAGCGCGTTGACGGTATCGAAGGTCAGGAAGCCGAAGCCGGCCGTCGTCACAGCGGCGGTCGTCGGGATATTGACGTCGAGCAGCAGGTTTCCCGCCAGCGGATCGTAGAGGAACGGGTTCTGGAACACGATCGTGTAGTCGAACGGGCTCACCGGCAGATTGCCATTCGCCGCCGTGGTCAAGGTGAGCGCGCCGGAATAAACGATTGTGTCGTCATTGCCGATATTGTCGGCGAAATTGGCGCTCAGCGTGTTCCCTTCGTCGCCGCGCTGCGTGGTCGACAGGCGGATGGTCACGTTGGAGACGCTGACCGAATTGCCGAAGAAGGCGCTCGGGGCGATGCCGGGAAACGTGCGCAGATCGATGGCCGTGATCGTGCGCGGTCCCGAGAAGTCCGTGAATAGCTGCAATTCATAGACTTGCTGCGTGCGCGCCCCGCCCGTGCCGGGAAAGCGCAGCGGGGCCGGGCCCTGGAACCCGCCGCCCATATTTTCAAAGCCGGGCGGTACGACGGTGAGAAGCTCGGCCGAGGCTGGGGCGACAAGGCCCAGCGTCGAGAACGACGCGGTGGAGGAAATGAATGGGACAAGGCGCGGCATAGGCAGAACTCCGTTTTGATCATGGGACAACACCCCCGGCCGCGCTGATCGGCACGACCCCCGACTGTAAGGCGATACGCCACGCGCAAAACGGCGGATGCGGGCAATGGCCTCAACACGCGCGAGCGCGCCATCACGAATTCGAGAGAAGCGGCCTGGCCGTGCGGGCGGCTTGGCACGCTCGCCCCGAACGCCGGGCCGGCCTATAGTCGGGATCCGCCAACTTCCTCCTCCAAATTGCGTATACCCATGACCACATTTGCTGCCGCCAAACCTGCAACGCACGGCGCCTACGCCAGCCTCGAACAGCGCTATCGCCGCCTCAATCTCGTGCGCGACGCCCTGGGCGTCCTGCAATGGGACATGGCGGCCATGATGCCCGCCGGCGGTGCCGACGTGCGCGGCGACCAGCTCGCGACCCTGAAGGTGATCGCGCACGAGATGCTGACCGACCCCGCCATGGCGGATCTGCTGGCGGCGGCGGAGGCGCAAGGCGGGTTCGATCCCTGGCAGCGCGCCAATCTGCGCGAGATGCGCCGCGAATGGGTGCACGCGACCGCCGTTCCCGGCGAACTCGTGGCCATCCTCTCGAAGGCCGTGTCGGATTGTGAAATGCGCTGGCGCGACGCGCGCCCCGCCAACGACTTCAAGGGCCTGCTGCCAATGATGCGCCGCGTGCTCGACCTGACGCGCGAGGTTGCGCGGGTCAAAGCCGCGCGCCTCAACGTATCGCCTTACGACGCACTCCTTGATGAGTACGAACCCGGCGGTTCATCGGCGGAGATCGACAAGGTCTTCGACGATCTCGCCGGCTTCTTGCCGGGCTTCATCGATCGCGTTTTGGAAAAGCAGAAACGCGACAAGGCAATTCTGCCCCTCATTGGGCCGTTTCCGGCGCAAAAGCAAAAAGGCCTGGCGCTCGAGCTGATGACGGCGCTCGGCTTCGACTTCGATCATGGGCGCCTTGACACCAGCCATCACCCCTTCTGCGGCGGCGTGCCCGACGATGTGCGCCTCACCACGCGCTGGGATGAAAGCGACTTCCTCTCCGGCCTGATGGGGGTGCTGCATGAGACCGGCCATGCGCTTTACGAACGCGGCCTGCCCAAGCCCTGGCGTCACCAGCCGGTGGGGCAGGCGCGCGGCATGAGCGTGCATGAAAGTCAGTCGTTGCTGGTCGAAATGCAGGCCTGCCGCAGCCGCGAGTTCATCGACTATCTTGGCCCCCGCGCCGCCGCGGCGTTCGGCCGCAGCGGGCCGGAATGGTCGCCCGACAATCTCCACCGCATCTACACGCACGTGGAGTGCAGCCTGATCCGCGTCGACGCCGACGAGGCGACATATCCCGCCCACGTGATCTTGCGCTATCGGCTGGAGAAGGCATTGATTGCCGGCGATCTCGATCTCGCCGATCTGCCTGGCGCCTGGCGCGACGGCATGAAGGCGCTCATCGGTATCGCGCCGCAGGATGACAAGGACGGTTGCCTGCAGGACATCCACTGGCCGGGCGGTGCCTGGGGCTATTTCCCGACCTATACGCTGGGCGCCATGACCGCGGCCCAGCTCTTCGATGCGGCGACAAGCGCCGATCCGACCATTTTACCGTCCATCGCCCAGGGCGATTTCAAACCGCTCTTCGCCTGGCTGCGCGCACACGTGCACGGGCAGGGGTCGTTCCGGACAACCCGCGAATTATTGACCGAAGCGACCGGCAAGCCGCTCGACCCCGCCATCTACAAGCGGCATTTGCAGCGCCGCTATCTCGGAGCATAAGTCGATCAACCGCAAGAAGGAGAAGTGCCATGCAGCGTCGGACTTTCCTGATTGGGCTCGGTGGAACAGGCGGCGGCCTATTGCTCGCGGGCTGCCAGAGCGATACGCCAACGGAAAAGGCGGACATAAAGCGCGAGATCGACGCCGGCATCGGCCCCACGCTCGATAAGATGTATGCCGATGTGCGCGGCTCGCGCGAGGCGGCCGGCAAGTCCGAGGGCCTCCTGGTCTTCCCGTCGGTCACCAAGGTCGGCGTCGGGGTCGGCGGCGAATACGGGCGCGGCGCGCTGCGCCGTGGCATGCGCACGGATGGCTACTATTCCTTCAGCAGCGGCTCGATCGGCCTGCAACTCGGCGCCGAGAAGCGCTCTATCGTCATCATGTTCATGACCCAGGATGCGCTGAAGAAGTTCCTGGACTCCTCCGGCTGGAGCGTGGGCGCGGATGCCTCCTACGCGGCACCCGATCAAGGACAGGCGGCGACGGCGACCACGGCGCCCAAGCCGGTCGTAATCTATATTTTCGGCGCGACGGGCCTGATGTTCAACGCTTCGGTGCAAGGCTCGAAGATCGAAAAGCTTGATTTGGCCTGACAGCTTCTATCGGTTGATCCGTCCGCCGTCGCACCGGGTGAAGGGCGGCCCGATTTGTCGTGCCCTCATCTCGACACAGCGATCGGCTATCCCCACATTCCGGTCGATCAACCTGTTTTGAGGAGTGGCTCATGCTGCGCCGGAGCTTCTTGCAGATCGCCCTGTGGGGAACGGGATCGCTCACCCTGGCCGCGTGCCAGGGCCCGTCCAGTGCGGGGGAAAAGGCGGCCGCCCGCTCCGAAATCGATGCCAGCGTCGGCCCGACTTTGCAGCAACTCCTGGTCGAGATCCCGGAGGCCAAGCCGAAATCTCGACCGGTCGATCGCTCGGCTGGTGTTCCCGTTCGTCAACCGCGCCGGCCTTGGCGTCGGCGGCCAGTACGGCCGCGGCGCGCTGGTCGGCAATACCGGCACCCTCGGCTATTACAGCATCAGCGGCGGATCGGTCGGTCTGCAGATCGGCGCCGAGCGCCGCTCCGTCGTCATGCTGTTCTTCGATCCGGTGACGCTGCGGCAATTCCAGCTGACGTCCCGCTTCACCTTCGGCGCCAACGCATCGATCTCGACGCCGCAGAAAGGCGAGGGCGCGACCGCGCGCAACAGCGATCAGTCGCTGCAGACCTACGTTTTCGGTCAGTCGGGCTTCCTGCTCAACGCCTCGCTCGAAGGCGCGGAAATCGCGAAGCTCGATCTCGTCTGACCGGCCGCGCCCGCGTCTAGGCCAGCACGATGTCGACCGCCCCGGGATTGGTCACATGTTGGAGCGTGATCAGCCCGGGCCCCGCCACATCGATGACTGTGTTGCTGTTGACAACCGACACATGCATGTCGGCGGCAGCGACGCCGGAAAGGACGACGCGGTCGTGCGCGGCATCGAAATCGGTGACCGTCGCGCGCGCGCCTGCGCCGAGCTGGAACAGGTCGCTGCCGGTTCCGCCGGTCAGCGTCACCACGCCGGTTGACAGGTCGACGATATGGTCGTCGCCCGCGCCGGCATTAATGCTGCCGCCGGCGCCGCCCGAAATCGTGATCTGATCGGTGCCACCGCCGGCGTTGATCGCCGCCTTGGTGTTCCAGGCGCCGGTGAAGACGAGATCGTCGTCGCCGTTGCCCGAGCCGATCAGCATCGTGTTCTCGGTGGACGTGTTGCTGTAGGCGTTCACGGTGATCTTGTCGTCGGCATCGCCGGTATCGATCGTGCCGCGCTTGGCGCCGTTGACCGTGACGATATTGCGGCCGTCGCCCAGATGGATTTCCGCGTCTACGAAATTCTTGACGGTGACGGTGCCGTTCGAGATCGAGTTCACCGTCACATTCTTGATGGTATTCCAAACATCATTGTTGGTTACGGTGAGCGCATTGTCCGCGTCATAGGTCACCGTCGCCGTTGAATTGACACCCGCAATTTGCATCTGGCTGGCGCTGTAAATCTTCGACGTGCCGGGACCGCTCGTCGCGGCTGCGAAGCTGTCGCTCAGGTCAAGCGGGTTCATCGCATTGCTGAAGACGGCGGCTGGTGCGGGGGCGGCCTTCGGGTCGTGGCTGTAGACGCGCACATAGTCGACCTGGAAATCGGCCTGCGACCAGTCGGTCGTCGCGTCCGGTGCGCCGGCCAGCGGCCCGCCGACCGCGAGGTTGACCAGCATGTACATCGGTTTGTGCATGTCCGACGGTGTCGCGACCTGGTAGGTCAGCTTGTTGTCGAAATAGAAGCTGATCGTCTGCGCCGTCCAGTCCATCGCGTAGGTGTGGAAGCCTTCCGTGATGTTTGGGCTGACGGAGTTCTCCTTGACGAAGGGGTTGTAGGCGCCGCGATCGGTCGTATGCACGGCATTGGAGAAGAAATACGGCGCGTCGCCGCTGGATTCGACGACATCGAGCTCGGGCGGCCAGGTGCGGTCCGTCGGCAGGAGCCAAAACGCCGGATGCATGCCCTTCTCGGCCGGCATGTCCGCGCGGATCTCGTAATACCCGTAGGTCTGTACGAAGGATTTTTCCGACGTCAGCAGACCGGACGTGTATTTGTAGCCGTAGAGATAGGGCAGATCCGCCGCGTCCGCCGGTCGCGCCGCGATGGTGAGCACGCCGTCATCGACGGAGAACGGATTGATGCCGAGGCTCTGCGTGCTGCTGCCTTTGTAGTCGGGGTCGGAATAACGTTGCAGCTCGCCCACGCCGCCGGCATTGCGCTCGCCGCCGATGAAGGTGGTTTTCCAGGTGTTGTTGGCGGTGGCCGCGGTCCCGGTGTTGAGGCTGAGCTTGTCGAATTCGTCATGGAAGACGAGGTGCAGACCGGTCAGGCCCGCTTCGACATTGACGCTCTTGGCGGTGATGTCGGCAACGGTCTTGCCCGCGATCATCAGCGACTGGCCGGCGCCCAGATCGACGCGCACATCGCCGCCGACCTGGCTCATCGCCGATTTCACTTCGGCGAAGCCGCGAAACCCGTAGCCGTAGAGATCGACCGTGTCGAGCACGCTGCCCGACGACTTGAAATTGGTGATCCAGGTCGTCGTGCCCGGCGCTTCGGTCAGCACGAAATTATTGGCACCCTTGCCGGAGACGAGCAGATCGTTACCGCCGCCGGTGATGATCTTGTCGTTGCCGTCGTTGGCGATGATGAGATTATTGCCGGCATTGCCGGTGGCGCGCGCATTGGCGCTGCCCATCAGGGTCAAATTCTCGACATTCGCCGAGAGCGTAACGGTATTGCCCCAGGTGATGACCGTATCGATACCGCCGCCCGCCAGTTCGACGACCTTGTCCGAGGAATCATAGACGATATACGTGTCGTCGCCCGCGTCGCCGATCGCGGTCATGTTGCGCGCATTCATGGCGAGCTGATTGTGCCCAGCCGTGCCGATCATCGTGGCGCCGACAACGCCGCTGCTCGACCACGTGGTGGGAGCTGCACTTTTCGGAAATTGCGGTGCCGCCATGGATCAAGCCCTCTCGGATGGTCTTGTTGAGGGGGCGATGATCGCGTGCCGACGCTTAACGCTCTATAAATAGACCGCAAAGAAATGCCCGAAAATACGCGACAAACTCGCACTCATGTACCGCGCGTTCGATAATGTGCGCGAAATGCCGGGCCGCGTGTTCGCGCGTTAAGCGATGCCGCACCCGAAGAAACAACGTCCCGCCATTTCGCTCATAGTCCATTGGTCGCGCGGGCGTGAGATCCGCGGGCGCGCCATTAATATTTGCGGCAAATGCGGCAGAAAGAACGTCCGTCGCGCGGGACGATGTTACCGCTTCGGCTTGAAGCTCGCGGCGATGGCGCGAAACTCCGGCCAATACTTCTCGCGCATCGTGTCGGGCACGAAGCCGAGCAGGCGGTAATACCCGTTGGCTTCATAGAGGACGATCTGCATCACGACGCCCGAGTCATTCGTCGCGATGTTGAGTGCGTTCGCCTCGATCTCGACGCCCTCGAGACCGGCCATGTTGACCGGCCCCTGCCGCACGATCGCGACGTTGCGGAAATTCTGCAGGCTCGACAGGAGCCGCAGCGCGAAAGCGTCGCGCTCGACGGCGGTCGTCGCGGGCTTGTCGTCCTGTCCGCGCGTGATCACGAACAGTGGCCGCGGTTTTTCCTTGGCGATGGATTTGTCGTCGAGGACGACACTGTTGCCGGTCTGCGTCTGCGCCACTTTGAGGCGCGGGCCCTCGCTGAAGGTGAAGGGCAGGGCCGCGACCGGATCGCCGATCGGCGTGGGCGACGCGCGCACGCTGAGCAGTGCCTTGCGCAGGACCGTGTCCGGCACGCTGCTCGCGGCGGAACGCGGCCGGTTGGCGGTGATCAGCCCGGTGAAGCCCGGGCCGGGAAAAACTAGGATGAGCCGGTCGAGCGGCGCCGGACCCGTCGTCTGCTCGGCGCGCACCAGCACTGCATCCTTGATCGTGCCTTGCGGCTGCTCGACGCCGATCAGCCGCACGCCGCGCGCCGCGAGCGCACCGGCGGCATTGGTGCCCACGAAACTCTCGCGCACATCGGGAAAGGCCTCCGCCGGCAGTTCGGTGATCACGATCGTGCTGCCGGTGGCGCGGTTCTCGAAGCCCGCGAAATTCGTCGCCGCGGTGAATCCCGGCGGCGGCTCCAGGCCGATGCGCCCGCCCGGCGGCGTCACCACCTGCGCCAAAGCCGGGAACGCGGCCAGGACAGCGGCGAGGAGCAGGGCAGGGCGCAGGCCGACAAGGCGCTTCATGAGGGCGGGCTCGTTGGCGGGAACGCGATTTGCAATGATACCCTCAATCCGGGCGCCTGGGTGGTCGAAACCGCCGGCGACGAGGAGCGAGGGAGAGACCGTGACACGCGAAGATTTCATGCGCCGCGCCATCGAGCTGAGCCGCATCCACATGCATGACGGCGACGGCGGCCCGTTCGGTGCCGTCGTGGTCAAGGATGGCCGCATTGTCGGCGAGGGCTGGAATCAGGTCCCGTCCGCCAACGACCCGACCGCGCATGCGGAGATCGTGGCCATCCGCGAAGCCGCGCGCCATCTCGGCACCTTCGCGCTCGCAGGCTGCGAGATCTACTCAAGCTGCGAGCCCTGCCCGATGTGCCTGGGCGCCATCCTGTGGGGCCGCTTCGCCAGCTTTACTACGCCAACAGCCGCGCCGAAGCCGCCGCGATCGGTTTCGACGACGCGGCATTCTACGACGAGGTCGCCGCCGCACCGGCGCAGCGCGCCTTGCCGTCCGCGCGCCTGCTGGAAGGCGAGGCGCTGTCCGTGTTTCGAGCCTGGCACGACAAACCGGACAAGATTCGCTACTGACGCGCTCATATATGATCTGAATCATAGTCATCAACCCGCCTTGCTCCGCCGGGACCGGGGGGCTAGTCTCGCCGCCCGTTCCACCCCACGGTTTCAGGACCCTGCAGCATTGCAATACATCTCCACCCGCGGCACCGCGCCCGCATTGGCGTTCGACGACGTGTTGCTGGCCGGCCTCGCCCGTGATGGCGGGCTTTACGTGCCCGAGGAATGGCCGCATCTCTCGGCGGCCGAACTGAAGACGCTGGCCGGCAAATCCTATGCGGAGATCGCGACGCATGTGCTGACGCCGTTCGTCGGCGGCACCATCGCCGATGCCGATCTCGCGCGCATGATCGCCGATGCCTATAAGGGCTTCGGCCATCCGGCCGTGGCGCCGTTGAAGCAGATCGGCGTCAATGACTGGCTGCTCGAGCTCTTCCACGGCCCCACGCTCGCCTTCAAGGATTATGCGCTGCAGCTCGTCGGCCGCATGTTCGATCATGTGCTGCGCCACCGCGGCGCTCGGGTGACGATCGTTGGTGCGACCTCCGGCGACACCGGCTCTGCCGCCATCGAGGCTTGCCGCGACCGCGCATCCATCGACATCTTCATCCTGTATCCCAAGGGTCGCGTGACGGAGGTGCAGCGCCGGCAGATGACAACCGTGCCGTCGCCCAACGTCCACAACATCGCCATCGAGGGCACGTTCGACGATTGCCAGGACCTCGTGAAGGCGATGTTCAACGACACAGCCTTCCGCGACGCGCACACACTCTCCGCCGTGAACTCGATCAATTTCGCGCGCGTCGCCGGGCAGATCGTCTACTACGTCGCCGCCGCCGTGGCGCTGGGCGCCCCGCAGCGCAAGATGGAATTCGCCGTGCCCTCCGCCAATTTCGGCAATATGTTTGCAGGCTACGGCGCCATGCAGATGGGCCTGCCCGTCGCCGGCTTCACCATCGGTTCCAACCGCAACGACATCCTCGCGCGCTTGATCGCCACGGGCGAGATGAGCATGGCGCCGGTGGAGCCCTCGCTCTCGCCCAGCATGGACATCCAGATCTCCAGCAATTTCGAGCGCATGATCTTCGATCTCGCCGGCCGCGACGGTGCCGCCACGGCCAAGATGATCGAGACGTTCCGCCGCCGCGGCAAACTCAAATTCTCCCCTGGCCGCTGGAAGCGCCTCACCAAGCTGTTCGCGGCGGGCCGCATCGACGACGAGCAGACGCTTGCGATTATCGGCCGCGTCTACCGTGAGTTGGGTGAGCTTATCGATCCGCACACGGCCATCGGCCTCGAAATTGGCCAGGCGCGGCGCCGCGATCCGGCGATCCCGCTGATCTCGCTCGCCACGGCGCATCCGGCAAAATTCCCCGACGCGGTCGAGCGCGCCACGGGCGTGCGCCCGAAGCTGCCCGAACGCCTCGCCGACCTCTTCGATCGGCCGGAGCGCGTGACGACGCTGCCCAACGATCTGCGCGCCGTGCAGGAATTCGTCGCCGGCAACGTCAAGGTCGCGGCATGAGCGTGCGCGTCACCACGCTGCCCAACGGTCTGCGCGTCGCCACCGATCGCATGGATCAGGTCGAGACGGTGTCGCTCGGCGTCTATTTCGGCGTCGGCACGCGCCAGGAGCATGAGGACAACAACGGCGTCGCCCATCTGCTGGAGCACATGGCCTTCAAGGGCACGACGACGCGCTCGGCGCGGCGCATCGCTGAGGAGACGGAGAACGTCGGCGCGCAGATGAACGCGCACACCAGCCGCGAGCAGACCGCCTATTACATCAAAGCGTTGAAAGAAGACCTGCCGCTCGCCCTCGACATCATCGCCGACATCCTGCAGCGCTCGATCTTCGATCCCGCCGAGCTCGAGCGCGAGCGCGGCGTCATCCTGCAGGAGCTTGGCCAGGCCGAGGACACGCCCGACGACATCATCTTCGATCGCTTCCAGGAAACGGCCTATCCCGGCCAGGCGCTCGGCCGCCCCGTGCTCGGCCGCGCCCCGATCATCGAGACTCTGCCGCGCGCGCGGCTGATCGAATTCCGTCAGCGCCATTATGGCGCGGCGACGATGGTGCTGGCCGCTTCGGGCCGCGTCGATCATGACCGCCTGGTCGAGATGGCGGCAAAGGCCTTCCGTGAGCTGCCGCGCGCCGCCGAGGACAACAAGGAGCCCGCGCGCTACGCCGGCGGCGACTTCCGCGACGACAAGGACCTCGAACAGGTGCATCTGGTCGTGGGCTTCCCCGGCGTCTCCTATGACGACGAGGATTACTACGCGGCCGCCGTGCTCTCGACGTTGCTGGGCGGCGGCATGTCCTCGCGCCTATTCCAGGAGATCCGCGAGAACAGGGGCCTCTGCTACACGATCTCGTCCTTCTCGGCCTCGTATCTCGATGGCGGCGTGTTCGGCATCTACACCGGGACCGGTGAAAAGGAAGTGGCCGAGCTCATGCCGTTGCTCGCCGACCAGCTCCATTCGGTCGAAGAAGCCGGCCCCCGAGGACGAGGTGCGCCGTGCGCGCGCCCAGATGAAGGCCGGGCTCTTGATGTCGCTCGAGAGCACGAATGCGCGCATGGACGCCCTCGGCTCCCACCTGCTGATCTACGGCCGCCCGATCCCGGTCGAGGAGATCACCAAAGGCATCGACGGCGTCACCGCCGCCGACATCGCGCGTGTGGCCACGCGCGTTTTCGCTGGCGCGCCGACGCTCGCGGCCACCGGCCCGCTCAAGAAACTCGAAAAATTCGAGACGCTGAAAGCGCGCTTGGTCTAGGCGTGCCCGGCTTCGCCGGACAGCGCCGAAGGCTGCACGCCGAGCTTGGCCAGCGCGCGTGTCCACTTGGCTTCGAGATCGCCGTCGAACACCAGCAGCGGGTCGGCCGGCACGGTGAGCCAGCCATTCTGCTGGATCTCGGTCTCGAGCTGGCCGGGGCCCCAGCCGGCGTAGCCCAGCGCGAGCAGGGAACTGCGCGGGCCTTCGCCGTCGGCGATCGCGCGCAGGATGTCGATGGTAGCGGTCAGCGCGAAGCCGTCGGTGATGGTGAGCGTGCCGTCGCGCACATAATCGTCCGAATGCAGCACGAAGCCGCGGCCCGATTCTACGGGGCCGCCAAAATGGACGAGGATCTGCTTGGTGCGCGGACCGGTCTTGATGTTGAGCTGGTCGAGCAAATCAGGAAAGCTGATCTGGTCGAACAGCTTGTTGAGCACGAGCCCCATCGCGCCCTCGGCGCTATGGGCGCACATGTAAATCACCGATCGCTCGAAGCGCGAATCCCGCATCTGCGGCATCGCCACGAGCAGCTGGCCGATCAGCGAAGCATCCTGGGCGAATCTTCCGCTCATAAGTAATAACTATGCCACGACTGTGCTTAAAACAAGATTACCCTTTTCCGAATCCTGGCCTAATAGCCTTGATTCTCACGCAAATGTGCCGGCGCAGCGGGCGGCCGATGACTATATTTGCAGCATCCGGGAACGCAGCGTCGCCGGACGCGGAGATGTAGAATAACTCTATGATCGGGCACTTCAAATTTCGGCCGGCCGCTCTGGCGCTGGCGGGCGCGTGTGCCTTCGTCATGGGCGCGTCGGCGGGTGCTGCCGAGCCGGCGGCGTCGGACTGGGCGCGCACCGATCACAGCGAAGTGCGTCTGGTGGCGGCGGTTAACGCCGTCGGGCAGGCCGAACTCGGTGCGGCTGGGCGTGCAATTCCGCCTCAAGCCCGGCTGGAAGACATATTGGCGCTCGCCCGGCGACGCCGGCTTTCCCGTGCGCGTCGACTGGGCCGGCTCGCGCAATCTTGGGAGCGCTGATCTGCGCTGGCCGGCGGCCGAGCGCTTCGAATTATTCGGCCTCGACACGTTCGGCTATGGCGGCGAGGTCGTGTTCCCCGTCGATCTCAAGCCGGCACGGCGCGGCGAAGCCACGGCGCTGCGCGCCACGGTGGATTATCTTGTCTGCGAGAAAATCTGCATCCCCTACACCGCGCGCCTCGCCCTCGATCTGCCCGCCGGCCCCGCTGCCGCCAGCAATTTCGCGCATCTGATCGATCGCTTCGCCGCGCGCGTGCCCGGCGACGGCAGCACACATGGCCTGAACATCTTCCGCGCCGAGTTCCACGACGGTGCGGCGCCGGAGCTGGTGGTCTTCGCCCAGGCGCTCACGCGTTTTCAATCGCCCGACGTCTTTGTCGAAGGCGCCACCGGCTGGAGCTTCGCGCGCCCGACGCCGTCCTTTTCCGAAGGCGGCACGCAGGCGGTCTTGCGCATTCCCGCGCGCCGCGATGGCGCCAATGCTGTCGCGCTGAGCAGCGCCGAGGTCACGCTGACCCTGGTCGATGGCGACCGCGCCGCGGAGCGCCGCATTGCGGTCACGCCCAACCTCGCCATGAAGCAGAGCGTGACAAGCATCCCGGCGATCCTCGCCCTAGCACTGCTCGGCGGCCTCATCCTCAACCTGATGCCTTGCGTGCTGCCGGTCCTGTCCCTGAAGCTGCTCAATCTCGTCGGTCATGGCGGGGCACCGCCAGCGAAACTGCGCGCCAGCTTCCTCGCCACGGCCGCGGGAATTGTTGTGGCGTTCCTGGCGCTGGCCGGTGCCTTGGTGGCACTCAAATCCGCCGGCCACGCGATTGGCTGGGGCATCCAGTTCCAGCAGCCGGTGTTTCTGGCACTGATGGGCCTGGTGCTGACGCTGTTCGCCGCCAATCTCTGGGGCTTGCTCGAAATCCGTCTGCCCGCCGCGATCAACGATGCGCTGGCGCGCGCACTGCCCGGAGCAGCACGCGGCGACAGCCTGGCCGGCGCGTTTGTCACCGGCGCGTTCGCAACCTTGCTGGCGACGCCATGCTCCGCACCCTTCGTCGGCACCGCCATCGGCTTTGCGCTGGCGCGCGGACCCGCCGAGATCTTCGCGATCTTTACCGTCCTCGGCATCGGCTTGGCGCTGCCGTATCTGGCCATCGCCGCGTTTCCAAGACTGGCCGCCTGGTTGCCGCGGCCCGGGCGCTGGATGGGCTATTTGCGCGCGGCCCTCGGCTTCGCCTTGATGGCAACGGTCCTCTGGCTTGGCTCGGTGCTGGCCGCCCAGCTCGGCACCGACGGGGCCCTCGTCTACATCGCCATCGCGATCGTGCTGCTGGGCGTGTTGTGGCTGGAGCGCCGGCTCGACGAAAGCCGCGCCTGGGTACGCCTTGTCTCGCTCGCACCGTTTCTCGCCCTCGCCGCGTTGCTGCCGCACCGCTTCCTGCCGCCGGCAAGCTCCTTCGCCAACGCGAGCGACAGCCACGCCTGGCAGACTTTCGACCGCGCCGCGATCGACGCCGCGGTGCGCGAGGGCCGCGTTGTGTTCGTCGACGTGACGGCGGATTGGTGCGTCACCTGCCAGGTCAACAAATCGCTGGTGCTCAAGCGCGGTGAAGTCGCGCAGCGCCTGGCCTCGCCCGAGATCGTCGCCATGCGCGCCGATTGGACGCGGCCCGATGCGCGCATCGCGGATTACTTGGCGAGCTTCGGGCGCTACGGCATTCCCTTCAACGCGGTGTACGGCCCCGGCGCGCCCGGCGGCCTGCCGCTGCCTGAATTGCTCAGCACCGACGCGGTTTTGGCGGCCATCGACCAGGCCGCCCGCAAGCGCACGGCCGCCCCATAACCCTATTTCGGAGAGGGGTGAAATTCCCCGCGAGACGCGCTATAGCTTCGCCCGGCCCCGGGTCCTCCGGCGGCCCCGATTTCACAAAGCCCATATCAGGGAAAGGACGCAAGACAATGACCATCAAGGTTGGCGACAAGGTCCCGTCGGTCAAGCTCAAGCAGATGACCAAGGACGGCGTGAAGGATGTGACCACCGACGATCTGTTCAAGGGCAAGAAGGTGGCGCTGTTCGGCCTGCCGGGCGCGTTCACGCCGACCTGTTCGGCCAAGCACGTGCCGGGCTATGTGCAGAACGCCGACGCGCTCAAGGGCAAGGGAGTGGACTTGATCGTCTGCGTCTCGGTCAATGACGCGTTCGTGATGGACGCCTGGGGCAAGGACCAGAAAGTCGGCGACAAGGTGTCGATGGTGGCCGACGGCAGCGCCGATTTGACCAAGGCGCTCGGCCTCGAGCTCGACCTTGCCGCCAACGGCATGGGCCTGCGCATGCGCCGCTTCTCGGCGCTGATCGACAACGGCGTCGTCAAGCAGCTCAACGTCGAAAAGCCCGGCGCCTTCGAAGTCTCGAACGCCGAAACGATGCTGAAGCAGGTCTGATCCGCGCAAGCGTTCGGACGAACAGGGGCGGGCCACCGGGCCCGCCCTTTTTGTTTGGCGCCTGCTGAACGGGACCGCGCGCGAGAAGGCAGCGGCCTGGGGTCACATCAACCGAGCGCCGGTCGCGCGGTTCACAATATCGCGCCACCATGCTAAAGACCGCGATCTTCGGCATGAGCTCGCGGAGACCCATCCCGCAATGTTCCAGAGGACGACGGCGCTGACGTTCTTCCCCACCTTCGTGTGGGTGCACGATCTTGCCCTGGACATGCGCAGCGAGGTCGAGCGGACGGCGGTACAGCTTGTCGAGCGGCTGCTCACGCCGCGCCCGGCGCCGAACCGCAGGCAGCAATGGCAGACGCCGACGGATCTGCAGACGCGGCCGGAGTTTGCGATGCTGAACGATATCGTGCTGCACGCCGCGGCCGAGATCGTGTCGTTCCTCGAGCTCAGGAAGGGCGCGCTCGAGATCACCGGCGCATGGGCCAATGTCAATTTGCCCGGCGCGACGCATATCGAGCATTCGCATCCCAACAATTTTCTCAGCTTCGTCTACTACCCGCGAGCGCCCAAAGGCGGCGATGTGATCGAATTCCACGACCCGCGTCCGCAGGCCCATGTAATCGCCCCGCCGGTCGTAGCGCTGAATGCGAAAGTGGCGAGCACGGTCACGGTCGCGGTGGAGGCGGGCCGGCTGGTCGCGTTTCCGAGCTGGCTGCGCCATTCCGTGCCGGTGCATCAAGGGCAGGGCGAGCGGATGAGCATCGCGCTCAACGTCATGTTCGAGGGCAGTATCGGCAAGCCCCGCTGGAGCGGCCCGCATGGCGCCGATGAGGCGTAGAAAATCTGTGCGCAATCTCGAACGCCGAGACGATGTTAAAGAAGATCTGATCTGCACAGCAGGAGTTTGCAAGAAGGGTGGGCCTTACGGGCCCGCCCTTCTTAATTTTGGCGCCCGCTGGACAGCCGCATGCTGGCCCTGACCAGAACCATATTGGTTTGCGTCGCTTTCTTTTTCTCCGCCATCTCCGATGCGGTGGCGTTGGAGGGCATACCCGCGAATGGCACTTTTGATTTTGCGGTTATGCGACAGGGCAGCGAGATCGGCTATCACCGCATCAATTTTAGGCGCGACGGCAATCGTCTGACCGTCGATATTTCCGTGGACACGCGCGTCCGGATTCTGGGTGTCACCGTCTACCGGTTCGTGCACCGATCACAAGAGGTCTGGGAGGGCGATCGGCTCATTGCACTCAAGTCCGAAACCGATGAAGACGGCACGCCCCATGTGTTGACGCTTGCGTCAAACGGCGCGGCGCTGCATGGCGTTCACAACGGTAAACCGGTTGTCGTTCGCGGTGACCAGATCCCGATCAGCCTATGGAACCCGACGGCGCTGACGCGCAATCAGTTGCTCAACTCCATTCATGGCGGATTGATGCCGACGGTTGTGACGAAGCTGGCGCGGATCGACGTGAAACACCGCGGCTCGACAGTTGCGGCCGAGGAGTACTTGATTGATGCGAAGCCCGATTTCAAGAGATGGGTTGCGTTCGATCCCACCGGTACCCTTATCCATGTTCGGCTTTACGGAGGCGACGGGTCAGAGGTCACCTATGAATTGCGTTAGATAAGTTGGTTAGATCACCTCAGGCAGAATGCAGAAGGGCGGGCCGGTGCGCCCGCCTCTTTTGTTTCCGCTAGGACAGATCTATGCCCTCGGCAAGCGTCCCAAGAGCTTCTCTAGCTCAGGGTCGAGACGTGGATTGCATCTCAGATCGGGGGGAACTTCTTCATGAGATCTTCGATGTCAATTCCGGCATTGCGGATGGATGTCGACAATTCATCGACGATAGTGGTCAGCACCCCAAGATATTCGGTGATCGTGAACTCGCGTGTCCCAATTTTGGCGCCGAACCCGATGGTGACCCAACAACGCTCGTCATCGCGGTGGCCAACGAAATTGTACCCTTCGCCAATCTCGGCACTGATTTGCCGCCGCTCCGGCAGGCAATGGATCTCCCGCAGCATGGAATAGAGCAGGTTGAAGGAATCCACGCGCGGGCGATCACCGGTTTCCGGCACATGAAGGTCGGTGACGTATTGCCGAAAGAGAGTGAAATGGTCGTGAATTCGTGGCGGTCTGGAGACACTGATACACATTGTCTCGCCAATCTCAAGCAGCTTCGGCATCAGCAGCCCCATAAGGAGGTCACACGCTCGGCTTGATACTAAACTTCACTGCCAGCCAGAAGCTGACGACCGCGATTGTGCCGCCGGCGACCACAGTCCACAGCACGGCGTCATAGCCGCCCGAGGCCTGCCAGATCAGCGCCGCGACGAAGGGCGACAGCGCCCTGGCGATGGTCGACGGCATGGTGAGCGCGCCGTTGATGGCGCCGTAGCCCTCACGCCACATCAGGTCGGGCACGGCGGTGCCGCGCACGATGGTCATGACGCCGTTGGCGATTCCATAGAGGACCGTGAAGGCAAACAGGCCGATCACCGAGTGCGGCCACACGATCAAGATCAGCACCGAGAGCGGGAACATGATGGTGACGACGCGGCCGATCGTGCCGGTGTCCATCTGCCGGCGCAGCATCAGCAGGATGACGCGCCCGCCCACTTGCGCGGGGCCGATCGCGGTGAGGGCGAGCACAATGATCTCGGAGGTGAAGCCGCGATCGGTCATCAGCGGCACAATATGGAAAGTGACCGCGGTGAAGACCGAGTAATAGGCAACGAAGCACACCATCAGGCACCAGAACACCGGCGTTCCCATCGCCTTGCGCACGGCTTCGCGTCCGGCCAGCGACTGTGTCGCGGCGGCGCGATCGCGAAGCGGCGCATCCTTGAGCAGCAGCGCATGCACGGGCACGGACGTTAGCGCGACGATGGCGGCGAGTGCCAGCAGCGCATGGCGCCACCCCAACGCGTCGATCAGCACCTGGGTGAGCGGCAGGAACACCGTGCTGGCAAAGCCGCCGACCAGCGTCACCGCGGTGATCTTGGTCCGGAAGCTGTCCTTGAACAGCCGCGTGATCACGACAAAGACCGGTTCGTAGAGGGTCGCCGCCTGGGCGACACCCAGCCCGATCCAGATCGCGACAAAGACCGGCAGGCTGTCGATCTGTGACCACGCCACCAACAGCACGACGCCCAGGATCGAGCCGCACGTCATGATTGCCCGCCCGCCATGCTGGTCGATCCAGGCGCCGACCGGATAAGCGGCAAGGCCGGCGGCGAGCAGCCCGGCCGAGAGCGCGCCGTTCAGCGTCGTGCGGCTCCAGCCCAGTTCCGCTTCCATCGGCACGACGAATAGCGTGAAGGCGTAGTAGAGCACGCCCCAGGACACGAGCTGAGCGCCGGCCAGCGCCCAGAGCAACGTCCACGATTGCGGTTCCGCCTGAGGTCCAGATTGATCGGGTGAATTCGATGGGGAAGGCGGTGCCGTCAATGAACCCTCAACTACACGAGCGCGCGCTCACACGGATCCGGGGCTTGGGCGCGCTCGGGCCGCAGCATGCGGCGGCGGTTCCCGCCAGCGCGGGCACCGCGCAATCGCCCGCACTCTCGGGTAGGGCCGACGTGCAGACGCCAGTCTCCGGCAGCTCGAGCTGCACAAGGCGCGCGGCCGCGAGATCGCCCGCGATGGCGGCCACCACCGAGCGCGCCTGCTCGTAACCGGTCGCGAGCAGGAAGGTCGGCGCACGCCCGTAGCTCTTCATGCCCAGGATGAAGAAATCTTTCTCCGGCTGTTTCAACTCCTCGAAGCCGTGCGGGCGCACGGTGCCGCAGCTATGGATGTTGGGGTCGATCAGCGGTGCCAGGGCGCTGACGCATTCCAGCGCCGGATCGAGCGCCACGCGCAGCTCGCGCAGGAATGACAGATCGGGCCGGGTGCCGGTCGCGACAATGATTTCATCAACGACGACCTCGCTTGTCGTGGCGCCGGAGAGGCCGCGCACATGCAATCCATCGCCGCGCCTGTCGATGCTCATGATGCGGAACGACGGCTCGATCTGTACGCAGCCGCGCTCGACGACCGCGCGTGTGCGCTGTCCCAGCTCGCCGCGCGCCTGGAGCTGATCGGCCTCGCCGCCGCCGTAAACGCCGTCGGGAGCGGCACGCCGCAAGGCCCAATGAATTTCCGTGGCCGGCACCGCGCGCTGCAGCGCGCAGAGATCGAGCAGCGCGTTCATCGCCGAATGTCCGGTTCCCACGACCAGGACGCGCTTGCCGGCGTAGCGCGGCCGCGCGTCGCCCAGAACGTCGGGAATGCCGTAGATGATTTTATCCCGGGCCTCGTCCTCGCCGATGGCAGACAGGCCGCCCGCGCCAGCGGGATTGGGCGTGAGATACGTGCCCGAGGCGTCGATCACCGCGCGCGCCTCGACCTGGGTCTGGATGCCGTCGCGCAGAACCGTCACGACAAACGGTACGTCCTCGCGGCCGGCGGTGCGCACCTTGTCGAAGCCGCGCTTTCCCACCGCGATCACGCGCGCATTCAGTGTCAGCGCCGCGCGGATTGCCGGGATGGCCGCCAGCGGCGCCAGGTAGTCGCGCAGGATTTCAGCACCGGTCGGATGATGCGCTTGATCGGGCGCCTGCCAGCCATTGGTTTCGAGCAGGGCCCGCGCCGCGCGGTCGATGTTGTAGCGCCACGGTGAAAACACGCGCACGTGCTGCCACTGGCGCACCGCGTGGCCGACATCCGGGCCGGACTCGAAGATGATCGGCCGCAGACCACGCTGCAGAAGATGAGCGGCTGTGGCGAGGCCCACCGGGCCGGCGCCGATGATGGCAACAGGAAGAGTGTTGAGCGACATATCAGGGCTCCAGACGATAGCAGGGTTGTCAGGCGGCCGCACGCGGCGCGGAATTTTTGGCCGTGGGCTCGGATTTCGCGAAGCGGGCCAGATGCTGCGACAGCTCGCGGAAGCGGTGGCGGTTGATGCGGTAGAAGACCCAGCGCCCATCCTTCTCGCCGGTGACGAGGCCGGCCTGCGACAGAATTTTCATGTGATGGCTCACCGCCGGCTGCGACAGCCCGACCAGGGTCTCGATATCGCAGGCGCAGACCCGGTCTTCCTGCGAGCAGCATTCGGCGGTCGGCCGCATCAGGAACTCCAGAATCTTCAGCCGGGCCGCATCGCCCAGCGCCTTGAAGGCGGAAGCTATGTCATCCATGGTTCATCCATTACATCGATATATTTAAGTTTATCGATGTATTGAAATTTGTCAAGAGCCTCGCCGCCCACGTCAATCCTGCGGGGCGCTCTCTCGATCGGCCAGCATGGTCGCGATGGCGGTGCGCGCCAACTCGTCGGCGCGTTCGTTCTCGGCATGGCCCGAATGGCCGCGCACCCAGTGCCAGGAGACGTCGTGCTCGGCGATGGCTTTTTCCAGGCGTTGCCAGAGATCGACGTTTTTCACGGGCTTCTTATCGGCGGTCTTCCAGCCTTTTTTCTTCCAGCCGTGAATCCACTTCGTGATCCCATCCTTGAGATACATGGAATCGGTGTGCACGCGCACCTTGACCGCGCGCTTGAGCGCCTCGAGCCCGGCGATCGCGGCCATCAGCTCCATGCGATTGTTGGTGGTCTGCATCTCGCCGCCGGAAAGTTCCTTCTCCGTGCCGCGAAAGCGCAGGATGGCGCCCCAGCCTCCGGGGCCGGGATTGCCGCTGCACGCCCCATCGGTGAAGAGGTCGACCGTCTCGTCGTCTTGGGCCATCAGCGCTTGGGCGACAGCAGCACATAAGCCTCGATGCGCACCTGCACCATCGTCTCGCCGGCTTCGGCGATCGGCGGCGCCGCCATCGGCACCGCTTGGCGCATCATTGCCATGCCTTCCGGCCGCGGCTGGTCGCCCAGTACATTGCCAACCGAGACCTGGCCGATGCGCACGATCGTCATCTCCATCAGGTCCGCGATGCGGTTGGCGCGCTCGCGCAGGCGGCCCAGCGCCTCGGTCGTCAGCTCGTCCTCCGCCGCGCGCGCGGCTTGCGGTGTCAGGCGGTAGCCCATGCCTGACAGCAGCAAACCCTGCTGCTGCAAGGTACCCGACAAATTCAGGACGGTGGCGCTGTCCTTGCTGATCAGCGACAGCGTCTGCTGTGCGCGCCAGCGTGTCGGCTGGTTCTGCGGACGCTCCTCGTAGACGAAATAGCCGCCGGTCTCGCTGCGAACGCCGGTGACGCCGCGCACGCGCTGCAGCGCCTCGGTCATGCGCCGGTTGATATCGGCCTGCAGACGGATCGCATCCTGCCCGGTTGATTCGACGCGCAATGTCACGTGCAGCTCGTCCTGCTTCATTGAACGCTGCGCCAACTCGACCAGATTGAGGCGCGTATAGGGGCTGTCGCCATGATGCATGTCGCCCATCTGCGCCTGCGCCGGCAGTGGCAGGGCCAGGGAAAGCAGCGTCACCATCGCCAGTCTGCGCATCATGTTCGCCTCCGTTGCCGATTGAGTGGATATCTCACAGCCCGTAGGCCGCGGCATCCTTGACCGTGCGGTGGAACCGCAACTTCTTGACGTACTCGAGCGGGTCCTTGGGCTTGACCAAGGCCCCCTTGGGGTGGTGCAGCCAGTCATAGAGTTCGCGTCAGCAGGAAGCGTAGCGCGCTGCCGCGCGCGAGCAAAGGCAAAGCCGCGATCTCGTGCGCTTCGATCGGCCTGATCTTGCGATAACCCGCCACCAGGCGCCGCGCCTTTGTCGCATTGAACGAATTATCCACCTCGAAGCACCAGGCATTGAGACAGACGGCGAGATCGTAGGCGAAGAAATCGTTGCATGCGAAATAGAAGTCGATCATCCCCGAGAATTTGTCGTCGAGAAAGAAGACGTTGTCGGGAAAGAGATCGGCATGAATGACGCCGGCCGGCAGATCCTTGGGCCAATGCGACGTGACGTAGTCGAGCTCCTTGGCGATGTCGTCGGCCAAGCCCTTCTTGACCTCGTCGGCGCGCGCCCGGCTGTCCTCGAACAATTTGCGCCAGCCGGCGAGCGACAGCGCGTTGGCGCGGCGCATCTGGAACGATGACCCGGCGACGTGCAGCTGTGCCAGGGCTTCGCCCACCGGCCCGCAATGCTCGGGCGTCACACGCCGCGGCCACATCCCCTGCAGGAAGCTGATGATCGCCGCCGGCCGCTTGGCCAGCTCGCGCAGCGCCTTGCCGTCGCGTCCGTGGATCGGCGTGGGGCAGGGCAGGCCCTGGCGCGCCAGGTGCTCCATCAGCCCCAGGAAGAACGGCAGATCGCCCTTGGCCACCCGCTTCTCGTAGAGCGTCAGGATGTAGGTGCCGCGGTCGGTCTGCAGCAGGTAGTTGGAATTCTCCACCCCCTCGGCAATGCCCTTGCAGGCGACCAGCCGGCCGATGTCATACTGCGCGACGAATTTCTCCAGATCGTCATCGCCGACCTCCGTGTAGACGGCCATCAGCGGAATCCTGGCGCCGCAAGCCCGGCTTCTGGCGGACTCGGGAACGGGCCGGCCCCATGCGGCCAATCTTGTGAATTCATTGGGTTTTCTCTAGAGTCCGGGCGTCCGCGAGTTGGGGCGAAAGAGCAACTTAGCCCGGGCCGACTTGGGACGGAAGTCCGCCGCGTTTGCCCGACCCGAGCCCAGCCGAGAAGCCATGGCCAACTCCATTCCTGCCCAGAAATCTCCCTATGCGGTCGACGTGGTCGCCGGGCGGAAGTATCTCTGGTGCAGTTGCGGGCGCAGCCGCCGGCAGCCCTTCTGCGACGGGACGCACCAGGGGACCGGCTTGCAGCCCTTGATGTGGACGGCGACGGAGACGGGCACGGCCTGGTTCTGTGGTTGTAAGACGACGGCAACCAAGCCGCTCTGCGATGGGTCGCATGCGCGCTTGGTTTGAGCAACGGACGTGGGAGTAGCCGATTTGACGTGGTTTCGCCGTGCGGCGCTGGTGGCGCTCCTTTCTGTTCCAGCCGTTCTCTCTGCCTGCGGCAGCAAGCGCGAGCCGGCTTGCCCCAACAGCGCGATTCTCTCCGATGCCAGCAAGGTCACCCGGTTCCAGGGCGCCGGCCGCGATCTGACCGATGTCGTCAACCAGGGCGAAATTCTCGAAATCGGCGTCAGTTGCAAATACGAGAAGAACGCTGTGGTGCTGACCCTGCAGGTCGCCGTCGCAGGTCAGCGCGGGCCTGCCGACCGCACGCGCAAGGCGGATTTCGAATACTTCGTCGCGATCCTCGATCCCGCCGGTAACATCGTCACCAAGGAGCCGTTCCGGGTGAATTTCGACTTCCCGCCCAACCGCGAGCGCCTGGCGATCGTGGACGAGCTGGAGCCGCGCATTCCGCTCAAGGATCTGGCGCAAGGGCCCAGCTACGGCGTCCGGGTCGGATTCCAGCTCACGCAAGACGAGCTCGACTGGAATCGCAAGCGCCCCGGCGGCTGATTTCGCAGGGAAATTTGCACTGTGCGGATCGGCGATTGACTTCCCGTCGCCCCTGACTATGGTTTGCCGCGCCCGGCAACGGGCCTCCCTTGCGGGAGAGACCGGAAGTCATGTCCGGCGCCGAAGGAGCAACCGCCCCGGAAACTCTCAGGCAAAAGGACCGCAAGGGAATCACACTCTGGAAAGCAGGTGCTGACGGCAGCACCTCACCGAAGATGTAAGCCGGAGTCCCGCCGGCGAATCTTTCAGGTCCCAGGACAGAGGGGGCGACCGGCGCAGTCATCGGACTGCGTTTGGAATCGCGACCCCTGATCCGGAGGACCGATGGCAGACGCCGCTTCCGCCCCGCTTCGCCACACGCCGCTCGATGCGTTGCATCGGGCCCTGGGCGGCAAGATGGTGCCCTTCGCCGGCTACGACATGCCGGTGCAATACCCCGCCGGCATCCTCGCCGAGCATCTGCATACGCGCAGCTCCGCCGGTCTCTTCGATGTCTCGCATATGGGCCAGGTGCGCCTCGAAGGCCCCGATGTGGTCGCGGCACTGGAGACGCTCGTCCCCGGCGACGTCCATGCGCTCGCCCTCAACCGCACCCGCTACACGCTCTTCACCAACGACAAGGGCGGCATCCTCGACGATCTGATGGTGACCAATGCCGGCGACCATCTCTTCATGGTCGTCAACGCCGCGTGCAAGGTCGAGGACATCGCGCATATGCGCAAGCACCTCGAGCCCAAGAAGATCAAGGTGACCGAGCTCGCCGATCGCGCATTGATGGCGATCCAAGGGCCGCAAGCCGCTGCCGTGATGGCGCGCCTGGCGCCCGCGACGGCATCGATGAAGTTCATGAGCTTCGCCAAGATGCCGATCGCCGGCATCGATTGCTGGCTCACGCGTTCGGGCTACACCGGCGAAGACGGATTCGAAATTTCCGTGCCCAACAAGGACGCGGAGAAATTCGCGAAGCTCCTGCTCGATCAGCCCGAAGTGAAGCCGATCGGCCTTGGTGCACGCGATTCCTTGCGTCTCGAAGCCGGGCTCTGCCTCTACGGCCACGACATCGACACCACGACCACGCCGATCGAGGCCGATCTCAACTGGACGATCTCCAAGCGTCGGCGCGAGCAGGGCGGCTTCCCGGGCGCCGCGATCATCCAGAAACAGTTGAAGGACGGCGTGACACGCAAGCGCGTCGGCATCCTGCCCGAAGGCCGCGCCCCGGCGCGCGATCACACCCCAGTCACCGACGCGTCGGGCAAGAAGATTGGCGAGATCACCAGCGGTGGCTTCGGCCCCACGCAAGGCGGGCCCGTTGCGATGGGCTACGTCGCGTTGTCATCTGCAGCACCCGGCACCGCCATCAATCTCGTCGTGCGCGACGTCCCGCGCCCGGCCAAAATCGTCGCGATGCCGCTCGTGCCGCATCGCTATCACCGCGGTTGACGGGTTGTTCTCAGGCCTCATCCTGGGCTTGTCGAAGGATGATACGCCAGCACCGAACAGGAACAGGAGAGGCTGAATGTCGGAAACGCGCTACACCAAGGAACATGAGTGGATCCGCCTCGACGGCGGCGTCGCCACCATCGGCATCACCGACTACGCGCAGCAGCAGCTGGGCGACGTCGTCTATGTCGAGTTGCCGTCGGTCGGCAAGAAGGTCGCCAAGGGCGGCGAGATGGCGGTGGTCGAATCGGTGAAGGCCGCGAGCGAGGTCTACGCACCCATCGCTGGCGAGATCGTCGCCGTCAACGACGCGCTGACCGCGACACCGGCGCTGGTCAACTCCTCGCCGGCCGGCGATGGCTGGTTCACCAGGCTCAAGCCCGAAAATGTCAAGGATCTGGGCGAGCTGATGGACGAGGGCGCCTACAAGAAATTCATCGACGGACTGCACTGAGGATCACGATGCGTTATCTGCCGCACACCGAGAGCGATCGCCGCGCCATGCTGTCGGCGATCGGCGTCTCCTCGATCGATGCCCTGTTCAAGGACGTGCCCGAGAAGGCGCGGCTGACCGCTCCCGTCGATCTGCCGCTGACCAAGGGCGAGCTGGAGGTCGAGCGCGAAGTAGCGGCGATGGCCGCGCGCAACCGCGCCGCCGGCAGCATGGCGGCGTTCCTGGGGGCCGGCGCCTATCGCCATCACGTGCCGTCCGCCGTCGATCATTTGATCCAGCGTGGCGAATTCCTCACCTCCTACACGCCCTATCAGCCCGAAGTGGCGCAAGGCACGCTGCAATATCTCTTCGAATTCCAGACGCAAGTGGCACTGATCACCGGCATGGATGTCGCCAACGCCTCGATGTATGACGGCGCGTCGGCCTGCGCCGAGGCGGTGATGATGGCCAACCGCGTCACGCGCAAGCGCAAGGCGCTGCTGTCGGGCGGCCTGCATCCGCATTATCGCGACACGGTCGAGACGCATGCGCGCTACACCGGCTTCGCCGCCGTGTCCGCACCGCCCGATGCGGCAGGTACGGAGAGCCTCATCGCCAACATCGATGCCGAGACGTCCTGCGTCGTCGTGCAGAACCCGTCGGCTTTCGGTCATCTCCTCGATGTGAGCGAACTCGCCGCCGCCTGCCAGGCCGCCGGCGCGCTCCTGATCGTAGTGGTGACGGAAGTGGTGTCGCTCGGCCTCATCAAGCCGCCCGGCGCCATGGGTGCCGATATCGTCGTGGCCGAGGGCCAGTCGATCGGTAACGGCCTCAATTTCGGCGGACCCTATGTCGGCCTGTTTGCCACGCGCGAGAAATACGTGCGCCAGATGCCGGGCCGCCTCGCGGGTGAGACCGTCGATGTCGACGGCCGGCGCGGCTGGGTGCTCACGCTCTCGACGCGCGAGCAGCATATCCGCCGCGAGAAGGCGACCTCCAACATCTGCACCAATTCAGGCCTGTGCGCGCTGGCCTTCACGATTCATCTGTCGCTGCTGGGCGAGGCGGGCCTCACGCATCTGGCCGAGCTCAACCATGCCAAGGCCGTGAAGCTCGCCGAGAAGCTCGGCAATGTGCGCGGCGTGCGCATCGTCAACGACACGTTCTTCAACGAATTCACATTGCGCCTGCCGGTCCCGGCCGCACCCATCGTCGACAAGCTCGTCGACAAGGGCGTGCTCGCCGGCGTGCCGGCATCGCGCCTGTGGCCCGATCGCGAGGAGCTCGCGGATCTGCTGCTGGTGACGGCCACGGAAATGAACACCGACGCGGACATGGATCTCTACGCTCGTTCACTCGCGGAGGTGCTGTGATGGATAAGTCCCAGGGCCGGACCTCGCGTCCGCACGCAGTTTCCAATTCCGCGGTCCCCGAGACCTACACCGGCAATCGCGGCCTGCAGCTCGAAGAACCGTTGATCTTCGAGCAGGGCGTCGAGGGCCGCACCGGCGTCGACCTGCCGCCGGTCCCGAAGTTCAACGCCCATCTCGGCACCATGCGCCGCAAGGGCGCCATCGGCCTGCCGGGCTTGTCGGAGCCGCAGGCGATCCGCCATTACACGCGGCTCTCGCAGAAGAACTACGCCATCGATGCCGGGCTCTATCCGCTGGGCTCATGCACGATGAAGCATAATCCGCGCTTGAACGAAAAGATGGCGCGCCTGCCGGGCTTCGCCGATCTGCATCCGTTGCAGCCGACCAAGACGATCCAGGGCGCGCTCGAGCTCATGGACACGCTCGCCCATTGGCTCAAGACCCTGACCGGCATGCCGGCGGTGGCGATGTCGCCAGCGGCTGGCGCGCATGGCGAGTTCTGCGGCATGGTCGCGATCCGCGCGGCCTTGGAGGCTCGTGGAGAAAAACGCAAGCGCGTGCTCGTGCCGGAATCCGCGCACGGCACCAATCCCGCGACGGCCGCCGCCTGCGGCTTCGAGGTCGAGGCGATCCCGGCCAACACGCGCGGCCGCGTCAACCTGTCGGCGCTGCGTGCCAAGCTCGGCCGCGATGTCGCGGCGATCATGCTCACCAACCCCAACACCTGCGGGCTGTTCGAGGGCGAGATCGTCGAGATCGCCGAGGCCGTGCATGCCGCGGGCGCGTTCTTCTATTGCGACGGCGCCAATTTCAACGCCATCGCCGGCCGCGTGCGTCCCGCCGATCTCGGCATCGACGCGATGCACATCAACCTGCACAAGACATTTTCGACGCCGCATGGCGGCGGCGGCCCGGGCTCCGGCCCTGTCGTGCTCTCGCAAGCCCTGGCGCCCTTTGCGCCGCTGCCGTATGTCGTGCACGACGCCAACGGCTTCCGCCTCGTCGAGACCAAGGAAGGCGAGGCGCAGCCGTTCGGCCGGCTGAAAGCCTTCCACGGCCAGATGGGCATGTTCGTGCGCGCCCTCACCTACATGCTGAGCCACGGCGCCGATGGTATTCGCGACGCGTCCGGCGATGCGGTACTCAACGCCAACTACATTCAGGCGCGCTTGAAGGACGTGATGACGCCGTCCTTCGAGGGCCCGTGCATGCACGAGGCCCTGTTCGACGACCGCTTCCTCAAGGACACGGGCGTCAGCACGCTCGACTTCGCCAAGGCGATGATCGACGAGGGCTACCACCCGATGACCATGTATTTCCCGCTGGTCGTCCACGGTGCCATCCTGATCGAGCCCACCGAGTCCGAGACGCGCGATTCCATCGACCTGTTCGTGGAATGCCTGCGGGCACTCGCCAAGCGCGCCAAGGCGGGCGACAGCGCCCTGTTCCTCGCTGCACCGCACTACACGCCGCGCCGGCGCCTGGACGAAACGCGCGCCGCCCGCCAGCCGGTCCTGCGCTGGAAGCCGCCGGTCGAGGCCAAGGAAGCGGCCGAATAGCGCTACCTGTCCGCGATGTCATGTGCGCGGGCCCTTGCGGGCCCGCGCCGGCGCTCCCATGTCGGATTCATCGCGGGTCGCGGGTGGAAGATGCCTCGGCGCGTTTTCGCCCCCTCCCGGTCGCTGGAAACCATGCGCCGGAGGCGTCGATGAAGATTGCAGAAATTTTAGGTCACAAAGGGCGGGGTGTAGTCGACATCGCGCCCACGGATTCGCTCGAGGCGGCATCGCAGCTCATGACGGTGAAGGGCATCGGTGCCCTGGTCGTGCGCCATGCCGACGGCAAGCTCGCCGGCCTGCTCACCGAGCGCGACATCATCAACACCATCGCCCATCGCGGACCCGCGGGGCTCGGCAGCCGCGTCGCCGACGCGATGACCCGCGAAGTCATCACTTGTAAGCCGGAGGATATGGTCGGCGATCTCGATGACGCTGATCACGTTGCGCCGCGTGCGCCACGTGCCGGTGATGGAGGCGGGCAAGGTCATCGGCATCGTCTCGATCGGCGACGTGCTCAAATCGCGCCTGGAAGAGCGCGCGCTTGAGGTCGCGGTGCTGCACGATCTGAGTTTGATGCGCGGGTAACTAGCACAGCGATCTCTTTCCCTCTCCGCCCGCGTAAGCGGGGGGAGAGGGAAGGGGCCCGTTGCGAAGCAACGGGAAGGGTGAGGTGGGTGGCGCCGCGGATCGCTGTCCAAGAATGCGCGTGCTGAAGCACCACCTCACCCTCCCATCGCCTGCGGCGATGGCCCCCTCCCTCTCCCCCGCTTCGCGGCGGAGAGGGAAACTTCAGTCCCTAAATCCAAAACATTGTCATGCGCGGGCTTGACCCGTGCACCCACGAACGGTTTCGACGGAGAAACGGTCTATGGGCCCGCGGGTCAAGCCTGCGGGTGACAAGGTTTAGGATTGCGGCAACGCACAAACAAAAAGGGGCCCCGCTCGGCGCCCCTTCGTGTTTTCAAAACCCGCGCTTGCCTAGTTCAACCGGCTCGGCAGTTCCTTGATGGCGCTGTCGATCAGCGCGTCCGCGCGGCCGGAATTGAGCTTTTCCGCCAGCAGCTTGCCCGTGGCGGCGATCGCCACCTCGACGGCGAGCGTGCGCACTTCCTGCACCGCCTGCGCTTCGGCCTGCGCGATGTGCTGGATCGCCAGCTGCTCGCGGCGCTTCAGCAGCGCTTCGAGATCGATCTGCGCCTGCTTGGCGAGGCGGTCGGCCTCGTCGCGCGCATGCGCGATGATCTCGTCGGCTTCCTTCATTGCGTCGCGATGCTTGCGTTGGAACTGCGCCAGCAGGTTCTGCGCCTCTTCGCGCAGCTTCACCGCCCGGTCGAGCTCGGCGGCGATCTTGGCCGAGCGCTCGTCCAGCGCCGACGTGATCACGCGCAGCAGCTTCGGTCCGACCAAGACCATGAACAGCACAAAGCCGACGGCCACCCAAAAGGCTGGATCGTGCAGCATCAGCGGCGCTCCTGCATGGCGGCCTCGGCCGCGCGCTCGGCATCGCCCTGGCTGATCTCGATACCCACCAGGCGCTTCGCCGCCTCGCGCGCCGTCTCCGCCGCCACCGTCTTGAGATTGCCCACCGCCTGGCCCTTGGCCTGGGCGATGCGCGCCTCCGCGGCTTTGGTCTGCGCGGCGAGATTGGCGCCGAGTTCGCCCTGGCGCTTGGCCGCCGCGTCAGCGGCTCGCGCGGTCGTCTCGCGCAGCGTGGTCGCGGCCCGGTTGCGGGCCTCGCTCAGCGCCTTTTCATAGGCGGCCTGCGCCGCGTCGGCCTCGGCCTTCAGCGCCGATGCCTTGTCGAGATCGTCGCGGACGCGCTCCGCGCGGGTCTCCAGAACTTCGGAGATCCGCGGCAACGCCACCTTCGCCATCATCAGATAGAGGATGACGAAGGTGATCAGCAGCCAGACGAGCTGCGGCGTGAAATCGCCCGGTACGAGTTGCGGCATGTCTGCCCTCTTGGAAGAGCCTTACGGCTCCAGGCCGATCAACCGAACAGGATCAAGAAGGCGATGAGCAGCGCGAACAGCGCCACGGCTTCGGTCAGCGCGAAGCCCAGCAGCACGTTGCCGAACACCTTCGGGGCCGCGGCCGGGTTGCGGATTGCCGCCGAGACGAAATTGCCGAAGATGTTGCCGATGCCGACACCCACGCCCGCGAGCGCGATTGTGGCGAGGCCGGCGCCGATCATCTTTGCCGATGCGAGGTCCATACTGAATATCCTTCTCGTTTGGGAGTTTGTCGAAAGAACGAAAACCCTCTGTCTCAATGATGCAGGTGAACCGCGTCGTTGAGATAGAGGCAGGTGAGAACGGTGAAGACGTAAGCCTGCAGGAAAGCGATGCCGATTTCGAGGCCGGTCAGCGCCACCACGAAGGCGAGCGGCGCCCAGCCGCCGAGGATGCCCAGCGCAATCACGAAGCCGCCGAACACTTTGAGCATCGTGTGGCCGGCCATCATGTTGGCGAACAAGCGCAGCGACAGGCTGACCGGGCGGATGAAGTAGGAGAGGATTTCGATCGGGACCAGCAGCAGCAGCAGCGGCCACGGCACGTCCTTGGGCACGAACAGCGACAGGAAATGCAGGCCGTGGCGCGCGAAGCCGATCGCCGTCACGCCGATGAACACCACCGCCGCCATCGCGAACGTCACGATGATGTGGCTGGTGGGCGTGAAGCTGTAGGGGATCATCCCGAGCACGTTGGCGAACAGGATGAACAGGAACAGCGTGAAGATGAACGGGAAGTACTGGCGCCCGGCGCTGCCCACGTGCTCTTGCAGCATGTTGGCGATGAATTCGTAACTGAGCTCGGCGATAGACTGCAGGCGGCCGGGCACCATCGCGCGCCGGCTCATGCTCGAGGTCATCAGCAGCGTCGCGCACAGGACGGCGATGACCATCCAGAGCGAGGAGTTGGTGAACGAGGCGTCGATATTCCCGATCTTGATCGGGATCAGGCGATGGATCTCGAACTGCGCCAACGGGCTGTGAGATTCTTCCGCGGCCACGGCTACTCCTCGGTCAGCTCCCGCGTCCGTCCCCGGTGCGGTCCATCGCGTCAGCGTCGGCGGCGATCCGCCGGCTGGTGCGATAAGCGTTCATCATTCCGGCGGCGAAACCCAGGAAGGTCATCACCACCATCAGCACCGGCCGCGTGCCGAACCAATTGTCCAGCGCCCACCCGATACCGGCCCCCACCGCCAGGCCGGCCGCCATTTCGATGGCGACACGGTAGGCGAGCCCAAGATTGCGCTGGCTGGTGACAACCGGCGCCTCATCCGGCTCAAGCGCCTTGCGGGCCTTTTTGAGCCGGGCGTCCAGATCGTCGAGAGAGTGCGGCGAGTCCTTGTCGGCCATAGGCCAAATCCTCGTCCCCGCGCCACCCTGAACCCCCGGGCCGCCTCAAGCGCGGCGCACTCTAAGGGGGGGCCTACCCCAAGTCAACACCGCCGGAGGTGTTTGTATATCAAGGGATTCGCCCCTTTGTCGCAGTGCAGAAATCCACTGGTCTGCAGCCACATTGCAAGGCGCGGACAAAACGTCGCAAGGCCGGTTTCGTACCCGTCGATCGGCGTTAATTACTCGCGGCGCGAGACTCCGATCCTGGCAGGGCAAACCGCTCCCAGAACCCTGCCTTGGCCTCGGTTTGTTCGACGACATCGACGAGGACCCCCGCCGGGTCGTTCGTCATGAAGCGCCGTTGGCCCCAATCCTCGTCCGTCAGGGGATGAATGATTGGCGCCCCCGCGCGTGACACGGTGTTGAAAGCGGCGCGCGCATCCGCAACCTCGATAGTGACGATCATGCCGCGCCCGTCGAAGGGCTCGGGACCGGGTGGGCGTGACGGGTGGTCGGGATGCATGAAGGCGATGGTGGCGCCACGCGCCGTCCCCTCCGCCTCGCCCGAGAGATAAACGAACCAGCTTGCCTGGAACAACACCTTGAATCCGAAATGCCGGACGTAGAAGTCGCGTGCGTCGAACAGGGCCGGCGTGGTGATGAGCGGATAAAGATCGCGAACGCGCATGGCGCCACCTATGGTCGCGGGGCTGCAGGAATGGGTACGAGGGCCACCGGTTCGGTCAGCCGGCCAAGGGCAGGCACACCGCCGTCAGCCATTCCTTGGGCGGCAGCGTGCGCGGGTTGTTGAGATATTCCTCGAAGATCGGCCGGTCCGCCGGCTCCTCGCCGCTTTTGGGCAGCCAGTCCTTGTAGAGCCAGCGATAGGCGTTCTCGAGCTCGGCATAGGGTCCCTGATGCGTCAGCACCGCGTGGCGGCCGCCCGCGAGGTCGATGAGCGCCGCGGGGCCTTCGGCCTTGGTCCCGGCGGGGACGGTCACACCGGCGGCCGAGCGCAGCTGAGCGGCTGGCACCGCGCCGGGGTCATCGTAATAGATGCCGAGACTGCGGGTCTCGGGCCCGTACAGCCCGCGCCCGCCAGCCAAGGCGAACAGCCGCTCGAACACAGTGCCGATTTCGATATACGGGCCGCGATGGGGCAGGGTGAGCAGGTGGACGGGTTCCAGGGTCTTGATGATGACGGGATACATGGCGTTCTCCGGGGCATCGGGTTCGGTGGGCGGCGCCATCAATCGCCCCTGCCGGCGGTACTGTGCCGGCGGCACGCCATAGGCGGCGGCGAACGCGCGGGTGAAGGCGGCGACGCTGCCATACCCCGCGCGCCGGGCGATGCGCGCGACCGGAGTCTTGCTCTGGACGATTTCGCCCGACGCGCGATGCAGGCGCAGTCGGCGCATCGTCTCGGCCGCGGTCTCGCCCATCAAGCTCCGGTAGATCCGGTGGAAATGATAGGACGAGAAGCACGCGACCGCCGCCAGCGCATCGAGATCGAGCGGATCATCGAGATGCGCGCCGATATGCGCGATGACCAATTCGATGCGCCGATGATAGTCGCGGGCGGTCAGGGGCTTGTTCATGGCAACTCCGTTCGCCCGGCGGATATCCCACGAAGGGCTTTGATCGTGCTTGCGAAAGATTGCCCGGCCTGCGGCGGCCGCTTGCAACGGACCTGCGACAGACAAGCGTGCGTGCTGTAGCCTAGGGGTGCGATAGGGAGGCCGTCATCCGATCGATCCTGCGCCTGATCTTCGCCCTTGGCTGCCTGGTTTTGAACCATCCTTCCCCGGCCAACGCCCAGGCCGAGATGCTGGTCTATCCCCGGCCGTCCAACCATTTGCGGTGGGATTATGCGATCAAGCTGGTGGACTTGGCCCTGCGACGGGCTGGGCGAGTCCCTGTGCTGCAAGCGACCGAGCAGGTGATGACGCAAACGCGCGCGGCGCGCGAGCTGGAGCTTGGCCGTATCGACTTCATCTGGGCCGGCACCTCCGCGGAGTATGAACAACGCTTCCGGCCCATCCCGATCCCCGTGCTGCGCGGGCTCGATGGCTATCGGATTTGCATCATCCACCAGGACCGCCAGGCCGCTTTCTCGGCGATCGCCAGCATCGAGGATTTGAAATCCCTGGTCATCGGCCAGGGGCCGGGGTGGTCCGATGTGACGATTCTTGAAGCCGCCGGTTTCAATGTGGCCACGGCACCCTATGACAGCCTGTTCGGATTGGTCGAGCGCCAGCGCATCGACTGTTTCCTGCGCGGCGTTCACGAAGCACCGGGCGAAGTGATCCAACGCAAACTCGAACACCCGGACATCGTCGTGGAATCCGATGTGATGCTGGTATATCCGTTTTCGAGTTTTTTCTTCGTCAACAAAGACAACGTGGCGCTGGCCGAGGTGTTGGAGACGGGGCTGAAGAAAGCCTACGACGACGGTTCTTTCATGGCCCTTTTCAACAGCCATCCCGTCACCAGGACACTGCTGGCCGATCTTCGCATCGAAAAGCGCCGCCGCTTCGACATCCCCAACCCGCTATTGACCGACGCCATCCGGGCGATCCCCGACCGCTACTGGCACCGCCGGTAGCGCGCGCCGCCTCATCCTTCGAGACGCCCGCTTCGCGGGCTCCTCAGGATGAGGCTCCTTCGATTTCGAGAATTGACCTCATCCTGAGGATCGCACCCGCAAGGGTGCGCGTCTCGAAGGATGAGATCGCTAAGAGCGCTTACGCCGTCGCACGCATCCGCTCGGCGCCGTCGAGATCGACGGAGACGAGCTGGGAGATGCCGCGCTCGGCCATGGTGACACCGTAGAGGCGGTCCATGCGCGCCATCGTCATGCGGTGATGGGTGACGACGATGAAGCGCGTTCCCGTCTGGCGCGCGATCTCTTCCAACATCGTGCAGAAGCGATCGACGTTCGCGTCGTCGAGAGGCGCGTCCACTTCGTCCAGCACGCAGATCGGCGCCGGGTTGGCGATGAACACGGCGAAGAGCAACGCCAGCGCCGTCAGCGCCTGCTCGCCGCCCGAGAGCAGCGTCAGCGACTGCAGCTTCTTGCCCGGCGGGCTCGCCATGACTTCGAGGCCGGCATCGAGCGGATCGTCGGCCTCGGTCGAGCGCGAGATGCGCGCGCGCCGCCGCCGAACAGCCGCACGAACAGCTCCTGGAAGTGCTTGTTGACGCTCTCGAACGCCGCCAGCAGACGCTCGCGCCCTTCGCGATTGAGGCTGCCGATGCCCTGGCGCAGCCGCGCGATGGCGCGCACCAGATCGTCCTTCTCGGCCTGCAGCGACGCGATCTGCTGCTCGATCTCGCGCGACTCTTCGTCGGCGCGCAGATTGACCGGACCCATCGTGTCGCGTTCCTTGATCAGCCGCTCCAGCCGCGTGTTGATCTGCGTGAGATCGGGCAGCTCGTCGCCCGGTTCGACGCCGCCAGCCGTGAGCGCGTCTTCCGGCGCGCAATCGAGGCGCTCGCGGATGCGCTGCGCCAGCTCGGTCTGATCGCGCTCGCATTGCTCGACGCTGCCCTCGGCGCGTACGCGCGCCTCGCGCGACGCGACCAGATCGGCCTCGATCGCCTTGAGGTTCTTGGCGGCGGCATCGACCGCGTCTTCGGCTTCGGCCAGTCGGTCGGCGTCGTGCCGGCGCTTGGCTTCGGCTTCTTCCATGCGCGTGAACAGCGTCTCGCGCTCGGCGGCGATCTCTGCCGGCCGCGATGCGAGGCGCTCATGCTCGGCCTCGGCCTGCACTTCGCGCTCGGTCAGCGTGTCGATCTGGCGCTTGGCGCTATCGGCGCGCTGGCTCCAGGCATTCTCTTCATTGCCGATCGCGACCTGGCGACGGCTGCGCATCTCGCGCTCGCGCTGCAGGCGCTCTTGCGTGCTCTGCAGCTCGGCCAGCTTCTGGCGCTCCGCCGACAAGGCCGCGCGGTCGCGCACCAGCTGCTCGCGCGCCTGGGTCGGATCGGCGATGGTGTCGAGACGCGTCTGCGCCGTGGCGCGGCGCGCCTCGTTCTCGTTGAGCTCGGTGGCCAGACGCTCCGCCTGCGCATTCAAGCCCGCCATGCGCTCGGCATGCGCGGCGGCGGCGCGCGCCAGGCGCGCCTGCTCGTCGCGTACGGTGGTGAGTTCGCCGAACACGCGATTGGCGTCGGCGCGCGCTGTCTGGTCGCGGCCTTGTGCGGCTTGCGTCGCCTCGGCGGCGGCCGCCGCGCGCTCGCGCGCGCTCGTGGCCGTGGCGCTCGCGGCTTCGCGAAGCTGTGCGAGCTCGGTCAGGCGGTTGCGCTGGCTGAGCCGAGTCGCGGCCGCGGTCGGAGCACCGGCCTTGCCGGTAAATCCGTCCCAGCGCCACAGCCCGCCCTGGCGGCTGACCAGGCGCTGACCTTGCGCGAGCTGGGCGGAGAGCACGGCGCCGGCAATCTCGTCATCGACCACGCCGATCTGCGCGAGGCGCCGGGCCAGGGCCGGCGGCGCCTTCACGTAGTCGGACAGCGGATGCACGCCGCTCGGGAGCGACGGCGCGGCCTCCGACGCCTCGAGCGTGCGCCAATGCATCGGCGCTGCATCGTCGAGGGCGGCGGAGAGATCCTCGCCCAGTGCCGCACCCAGCGCTGCTTCATATCCCGATGTGACGGACACGCCGTCGATCACCGGCGGGTAGTCGCTGGCGACACCGCTCTTGAGGACGGCTTCAATCGCGGAGACTTCCGCGGTGATGCGCGAGCATTCGGATTCCGCGGCCTGCAGCGCCTGGCGCGCGGCGGATTGCTCGGCCTGTGCCGTGCGGCGCGCCTCTTCGGCGGCCTCGGCTTCGGCGCGCGCGGCGGCCAGCGCGATCTCGGCGGCGCTGACGCGCGCCGCCGCGTCGTCCTGGCGCGCGGCATCGATGCTGTTCGGCGGCGAGCTGGTCGCGCTCGCTGGTGATCTGCGCCTGGCGCTGCGCCAGCTTGGCGATGCGTTCGCTGAGCTCGCGGATTTCGCGCGTCAGCGCGGCGCGCTCGGCCTCGGCGGCAGCGACGGCATCCGTCGCCGCGGCCAACGCCTCGTCGCGCTGCTCGACATCGGCGCGCGATGCCGTCAGCGTGGCGTCGAGTCTCGGCCAGTTTTGCGACCGCATCCTGCTCGGCCGCGGAAAGTTCGCCGCGCTCGCCGGTCAGGCGCGCCAACGCGGTCTCGGCATCGCCGACCAGCGTGCGCTCGCGCTCGCGATCGCTGCCGATCTGCACCAGCCGCGCCTCCAGCTCGGCCAGCGCCGTGGCAATGCGATGCTCTTCGCTCTCCAGCTGCTCTTGCGCGACCGTCAGGCGCGCCACTTCGGCGGCGGCCTCGGCTTCGGCCTTGCGCAGATCCGGCAGCGCCGATTGCGCGTCGGCCAGAACGGTCGATGCGGCGGCGGCGCGGCCGGTGATCTCGTCGACGATGTCGGTCGCTTCCGCCAGCCGCTCGCTGGCGGCCGTGCGACGCGGCACTGGCCTCGCGCCAGCGCAAGGTCAGCATGATCGCCTCGGCGCGGCGGATCAGGTCGCTGAGGTTGCGGTAGCGCGCCGCCTGGCGCGCCTGCTTCTTCAGCGCCTGAGCTGCGCGTCGAGGGTCGTGAGACGTCGTCGAGCCGCGCCAGATTGGCTTCGGCGGCGCGCAGCTTCAGCTCGGCCTCGTGCCGGCGCGAGTGCAGGCCCGTGATGCCGGCCGCCTCTTCCAGCAGAGCGCGCCGTTCGGTCGGCTTGGCGTTGATGATCGCGCCGATGCGGCCCTGGCTCACCAGGGCTGGTCGAATGCGAGCCCGACGCCGCGTCGGCGAACAACATCTGCACGTCGCGCGCGCGCACATCGCTGCCCGCCGATGCGATAGATCGAGCCCTGGCCGCGCTCGATGCGCCGGCTGATATCGATCTCGGCGCAGCTCGTTGAACGCCGGCGGGCGCCTTGCGCTGATTGTTGTCGATGCAGCAGGCTCACCTCGGCCACATTGCGCGACGGCCGGCTGGTCGTGCCGGCGAAGATCACGTCGTCCATGTCGCCGCCGCGCATCTGCTTGACGCGGTTTTCGCCCATCACCCAGCGCAGCGCCTCGACGAGGTTCGATTTGCCGCAGCCATTGGGGCCGACGATGCCAGTGAGGCCGGGCTCGATGACGAATTCCGTCGGCTCGACGAAGGATTTGAACCCGGAGACGCGCAGCTTGGTGAAATACATTCCTGCTTCCTGCTTGGGGACTTGGGCTAGCTCTTGATGAAGGGCTTGAGGGCGCGCTCGAGCTCCTCATAGCTCAGGCCGCCGGCATGCGCTTTGCCGTTGATGATCAGCGTCGGCGTTGAGCGCACGCTGAAATCGCGCTCGCCGCCCAACGCGACGGCGAGAATCGTGTTCTGGACGTCCTGGTTCTTGAGGCAGGTATCCGCCTGCTCCTCGCTCATGCCGCCCAGCTTGGCCAGGCGCTTGAGGTTGGCGATGATCTGGTCGCCGGTGGCGCCGCGCGCGGCCCACACATCCTGCTGACGGAACATGACCTCGATGAAGCTGAAATAGCGGTCCGGCCCGGCGCAGCGCGCGATCATCGAGGCGCGCAGCGCCATCGCATCGAGCGGGAATTCCCGGAACACCAGCTTCACCAGCCCCTTGTCGATGTAGTTGGTCTTCAACTGGGGCAGCGTGGTGAGGTGGAAACTGGCGCAATGCGGGCAGGTCATCGAGGCATACTCGATGAGCGTGATGGGGGCATTTTCCGCGCCCATCACCATGTCCGTGCCTTCCAGGCGCGGGGTGAGCGTGCCGGGGGTGGCCGTTGTGGCAGCCGGCGGGGTGGCCTGGGCCAGGCTCGGGGCCGGGGCAGCCTGAGGCGCCCCCTGCTGCCAGAGGGCGTAGCCAAGGCCGGCCACAGCAATCACCGCCGCCGCTGCAATCGAGATGTTACGGTTCATGGTCAGTTTGCCTACAATATGTTGTGCATCCTACCGGGTCGGTCGCGGAGTCCTCAAGATCAATCCCCAATCTGGGGATAACCGGGCGTAACTACCAGTAACCGCAGGCAATTATCGCCGAATCGGACCCTCCGGGCCAGCAGGGCCTGGCCCAACCCCTCCAGCGACTGGCGCAACCCGTCGTCTTCGATCGCCGCCGTCGCCGCCTTGAGGGCCCGCTTTCCGCCCCGGTCAGGGGGCGCGGCGCAGGGGGTGGGGGTGGTGCCCCCAGCGGCATCGGTGCCTGGATGAGCCGGAGCCGGCTGACGGCCGTATAGCCCAGGAAGGTGTTGATCCGCTCCAGAATCTGCGGCGCCATGTGCTGGATCTCGAGCGCCGCCCCGCCGGCCACCCGCATGGTCAGGACCGCCCCGGGTTCGACGTCGCTGGCCGGGCCGGAGGACAGTTTTTCCGGGAGCGTAAACGGGGCCAGCGCCGGGCCGACGATCTCCGCCCATTCCCCGACCAGGGCCGCAAAGGCGCGGCCGCGCTTGTCGAGCACGGGCTTGGTCAGTTTGGCGACGCTGGCGGCAATGGCGCGCGAACTCATGGCCGGAGTTTCCGCTAGAGTGTGGGCGACTTCAAGGATCGTACCCAGCGTGGCGACCAACCGCCCCATCCCAGCCAGCAACCGCGACGACCTCAGCGCCAGGCTGCTCGCCTGGTACGACCGCCATGCCCGCGTGCTGCCCTGGCGCGCCCGGCCGGGCGAGGCGCCCGACCCGTACCGCATCTGGCTGTCGGAAATCATGCTGCAGCAGACCACGACCGGCGCGGTGGGGCCGTATTTCCGCAATTTCATCGAGCGCTGGCCCGACGTGCAGGCGCTGGCGGCATCGCCGCTCGACGATCTGCTGACCGCCTGGGCCGGGCTGGGCTATTACGCGCGCGCCCGCAACCTCCACAAATGCGCCAAGGAAGTGGCGAACAACCACGGCGGCGTTTTCCCTGAAACGGAAGAAGAGCTGCGCACGCTGCCCGGCATCGGCGCTTATACCGCCGCGGCGATCGCGGCGATTGCGTTCGGTCGCAAGGCGGTGGTGGTCGACGGCAATGTCGAGCGCGTGATGGCGCGAATTTTTGCCATCGACACGCCGCTGCCGCAGGCGAAGCCCGAGATGCGCGACGCCGCGGCCTCGCTCACGCCGGAAGAGCGCGCCGGCGATTATGCGCAAGCCGTGATGGATCTCGGCGCCACGATCTGCACGCCGCGCAAGCCGCGCTGCATGCTCTGCCCCTGGGCCGATGCCTGCATCGCGCGGCGCGACGGCAATCCGGAGCGCTATCCCGTGCGCGCGGAGAAGGGCGAGAAGCCGCAGCGCCGGTCGGTCGCCTTCGTGATGATGCGCGACGACGGCGCCATCTGGCTGCGCAAGCGCCCGGAGAGCGGCCTGCTCGGCGGCATGATGGAAGTACCCTCGCTGGCGTGGAAAGCGGAGGATGTGACGCCGGCGCAAGCGCGGCGCGCCGCGCCTTTGACCCTGGAGTGGCGCGAGCTGAACGGAATTGTGCGGCACGGTTTCACGCATTTCGATATGGAATTCCGCGTCTGGGTCGGCCGCGCGTCACGCGCCGCGGCGAAAGATTTGAAAGGGACCGGCGGCTTGTGGTGTCCCATCGATCAGCTCGGCGACATGGCGCTGCCGACTCTGATGAAGAAGGTCCTCGCGCACGCCATGCGCGGAGCCGCACTCGAAGATCCTTCGGAAGAAGAAGCCGAGCTGCGGCCGAAAGCCGCACGCGCTTCGCGCAAGCGCTGAGCGCAACCGCGTCGTGGGTCAGTTTGACCGTAAACAGCGCATTCGCTGTGTTGGGCGAAGCACGCCCATATGATTGCTAGTCTCGGGGCAAAGGAGGCGACGATGGCCAGCCAATGGAGTTTGCCGTTAATCTGCCTGCTGCTGCTTTGCGCCTGTGCGGCGGAGCCTGCGGGTGGCGGGCAATCCGGTGGTACGTATGCAGCTCCCCCCGGCGCATTTGGATATCCGCCCGGCATGGAACCACGACGCGGCGCCGGAAGCCGATAGGATCGGCCGAACGCGACCGCGCCGGCTTTCGCGCGGGCCCTGACGTCGCTATGATGCGCGGCCGTTTGGGGGGAGGGCGTTGAGTGGCCGGATTGTCGTTCACACGCGGGCGGATGCGCCGGGGCCTGTCGGCGCTGACGCGGCGCGTGGCGGCACTGCTGGCGCTGGTCGGCGTGCTGGTCCATGCCGGTCTGCCGCTCCTCCACCAGCCGCGCGCCGCCGCCGCGCCGCTCGACGACACGCTGGTCATCTGCTCGGCCTTCGGCGTCAAAGTCGTGCAGCTCGCCGAGCTCCACGGCGCGAGCGACGACGGCAACGTCCCGCAGACATCGCGCATCTATTACTGCCCGATCTGCCTTACACACATGGCGGGCACGGCCGTGCTGCCCGATGCGGTCACGCTCGCGGCGCCTGTTTTCGCGGGCGTAGCATCTGCGTTGCCGCGCGCCGCGGCGTTCGTCGCGCCGAGTTAGTGTTCCAGCCTTCGCGCCCGCGCCCCTCCGGCGACCGCCTGACATCGTTTCGTTCGCGCGTCGCGCGCGTTGCTTCTGACGAGGCGGCACTGCGCGCGCCCTGTCATGTAGTTGCACATCTCGGAGATTTTCCATGCGTGTTCTGACTCTGTCTGTATCGTCCTTGCTGGCCGCGATCGCGGCCGGCCCCGCCGCCGCCCACGTCACCCTCGAAACCTCGCAAGCCATTGCCGGCAGCACCTACAAGGCGGTGGTGCGTGTCCCTCATGGTTGCGACGGTTCGCCGACCACGCGCATCCGCGTGCGCGTGCCCGATGGTGCGACGGCGGTGAAGCCGCAGCCCAAGCCGGGCTGGGAGCTGACAACAGTCAGGGGCAAGCTCGCCCAGCCCTACGATGACGGTCACGGCAACAAGATCACCGAAGGCATCACTGAAGTGGTGTGGGGCGGCGGAAAACTGCTCGACGAACATTACGACGAGTTCGTTTTCCGCATGGCGCTGCCCAAGACGCCCAACGTCACACTCTATGTGCCTGTGGTGCAGGAATGCGAGAAGGGCATTCACCGCTGGATCGAGATTCCGGCGGCGGGCAAGAATGCCGACGATTACAAAGAACCCGCGCCCGGCATAAAGCTGCTGCCGCGCCCCTGAGAGCGCGCCCGTGCGTGTTCTCGCCTTCCTCGTGTGGCTGACCGGCGTCGCGATGGCGACGCCGGTCCAGGCGCATGCCGTGCTGGTCGAGACGATCCCGGCGGACCGCGCCGTGCTTGCCGATGCGCCCGCACAGATCGTGCTGCGCTTCAACGAACCGGTGCGCGCCGTCGCGGCGCAAGTGCTGGACCAGGACGCACGGCGCATCGCCGGCGACGACGTGACGTCGACCAACGACGAGCTGCGCATTGGCCTGCCGCAAACGCTTGGCGCCGGCACCTATGTCGTCTCGTACCGCGTCATCTCCGCCGATGCTCATCCGGTCAGCGGCTCGTTTCTCTTCGCCGTCGGGTCCGCGCCGGAAACCTGGATCGAGCCGTCGATGCCGGCGAAACCGGCCGTGCATTGGCCGGCCGTCGCCTCCGTGGCGCGCGCACTCTTCCTGGCGGGCGCGATGGTGGTGGCCGGCGGCGCCATCTTCCTCCTGCTGTTCCATCGTGGCGATCGCGGTGCCTGGCGGCGCTTGCAGCCGATCGTGACGCCGGCGGCGCTGGGTGCATCGATTGCGGCAATTCTCTCCGTCGGCCTGCAGGGCGCGCTGATCGCCGGCGCCGGATCGAACGCGCTGTTCAACGGCGCGGTGTGGCGCCTGGGCGCGGAGAGCACGCGCGGCACGGCCGTCCTCGTTGCGATCATCGGGCTTGTCCTGACGGCACTCGCGATTTCACGATCGTTGCGTTGGCTCGCGATCGTCGGCGTCGCGACGATCATCGCCAGCTTCACCCTCTCGGGCCATGCGGCCACCGCCATGCCGCGCTACGTCGCCGTGCCGGTCCTGCTGCTCCACGCGGTCGGCGCAGCATTCTGGTTCGGCTCGTTCGTGCCGCTGCTGGCCATCCTCGACGACCGCGATGGCGCGGCCGCGATCTTCCGCCGCTTCTCGTGGCGAGCCCTGGTGATCGTGCCGGTGCTGCTGCTCGCCGGTCTCGTTCTGGCCATTCTGCAGGTGCGCCACCTGGAGGCCTTGCTGACGACGAATTACGGCATCACGCTCTCGCTGAAATTGGCGCTGGTCGCGATGCTTCTGACCATCGCGCTCATCAACCGCCGGATCCTGACGCCGCGTCTCGCGGCCGGTCGGCCCGAAGCGTTCGCGTGGCTGCGCATCACCATCCGCGCGGAATTGGTCCTCGGCTTTTTGATTCTGGTCATGACATCCATCCTGTCGCAGACCATCCCGCCGCGCTCGCTCGGGCTCGCCGATGCGCATCAGCATGACGTCGCCGTGCGCGAGGGCGTTGCCGTGGCGCTGATGCAGCGCGGCCGCATGGCGGTGATCGAAGTCGAGCCCGCGCGCGCCGGCCGCAACACCGTTTCGCTCTATCTGGCCGATCGAGCGGGTCAGCCGGTCTCGCCGCTGGAGGTCGAGGTCGAGCTCGCCAACCCCACCGCCGGCATCGCACCGTTGCGTCGCAAGCTCGTGCGAACAGAGGCCGGCCGCTATCAATATTCCGGCCCCGAACTCGCCCTCGCCGGGCGCTGGACGCTGCGCCTCGACCTGCTCATCAACGATTTCGAAAAGGCGATCCTCGAAACCGAGATCGCGATCCGCTAGATCGCAAACGTCAATCCGACGCGATTGCTCGACGCGGGATCGTTCCACATCCCGTCGCACCGAACCACGAGACGCATCTTGGCCATGTCCGCCTCCCCGATAAATCGATCATTGGCGGCGGACACCCCACGACTTGTGAGCGGATCCATAGAGTAGGCGAAAGATCGCGAGAACCAGGACGGCCTGGACTTCTGACAGCGACACAGAAAGTCGCGTATAATGCGAGCAAACTTACGCGGGAGTATTTATGGTCCAGAGGTCATGGCCGCCTGATACTGGCAAGTCCCGAACCCCAGCTAACCCGACTGCGAGTGCGAACTTGCCTTCAATCGGCGAACCGACAGAACGAGAGCGCTGGCTGGCAGAAAACCTGACGTGCTAGACGACTATAATGACCGCATCGCGAAATTTGGGATCTTCAGCGACGGTCGGCGACGCTTTTGAAGGGTTGATTTCGGTGGACGGCAATCACGGCAAGGACAGCTTCTAGCTCAGCGTCGCGCGCACCTGCTGGCGCAAGAGGTCGATGGGCACGCGCTTGCCTTCGCGCTGGATGCACCAGAAGGTCCAGCCGTTGCAGGCTGGGAGGTTCTGCACAGCCGCGCCGACCTGATGGATCGAGCCGCGATGCTCGCGACGAGATCAATGTGCCGTCAGCGCGCACGCGTGCGGTCAATCGGCCCGACGGGTCGGTCAGAACGTCGCCCGCGTGCAGCAGCCCGCGCTCGACGATCGTGCCGAACGGAATTCGCGGCTCCTCGCGCTTGGACGGCGTCATCAGCAGGCTGGTATCGGCGATCGGCCGTACATCGGCGATGCGCGCCTTGGCGATCGCGGCGTAGTCCTTGTCGCGTTCCAGACCGATGTAACGCCTTCCCAGGCGCCGCGCGACGGCACCGGTCGTGCCGCTGCCAAAAAACGGGTCGAGCACCACTTCGCCGGGCTTGGTCGAGGCCATGATGACGCGGTGGAGCAGGGCTTCGGGCTTCTGCGTCGGGTGCGCCTTCTTGCCGTCGATCTTCAGGCGCTCGGGCCCGCCGCAGATCGGGATCAGCCAGTCGCTGCGCATCTGCAGATCGTCGTTGAGCGCCTTCATCGAGGCGTAGTTGAAGGTGTAGCGGCTCTCCTCGGCGCGCGCCGACCAGATCATGGTCTCGTGCGCGTTGGTGAAGCGCCGGCCGCGGAAATTTGGCATCGGGTTGGTCTTGCGCCACACCACGTCGTTGAGGGTCCAGAAGCCGAGGTCCTGCAGGGCCGAGCCCACGCGGAAAATATTGTGATAGCTGCCGATCACCCAGATCGTGCCGTCCGACTTCAGGATGCGCCGCGCTTCCTTGAGCCAGGCCCGGGTGAATTTGTCATAGTCGGCGAAGTCGCCGATCTGGTCCCAGGCGTCGTCGACCGCGTCGACCACGCTCTGGTTGGGCCGGTGCAGGTCCCCCTTGAGCTGCAGATTGTAGGGGGGGTCGGCAAAAATCATGTCGACCGAGCCGGCCGGCAGATCAGCCATTAGTGCAGTGGAATCACCGACCAGGATGCGGTCGAGCGGAAGGTCGTTAAGAGTTGTTTTTGGCATGGGACCGGCATCCTGAGTCAGCCCCGAGTCGCCGTCAATATCTTTGTGGACTCAATGATTTAGCGTTAACCATCAGAGGGGGAGTCGGGCCTGCGCGCAAGGTGCGAAACTCAAGCGATGGTGTCGCGTCGGACCCTTCTCCGCTAGACCTTGAAGGTGGGGTGGGGTCCCGTATCCTACGTTCGAGTCCCAGCCGAACCCCGGGTAACGATTGGCGAGCCGCCACATCGCCCGGTCGCGCACCACCTTGGCAATGATCGAGGCGGCGGCGATCGACAGGCTGAGCCCGTCGCCCCCGATCAGGGTCCTGACACCGCAGCCGATTTCCGGCGGCGGCCGGTCACCATCGACCAGGATCAGGTCGGGTTGGGCCGGCAGACGGGTGACGGCGCGGCGCATGGCGAGGAAGGTCGCCTGCAGGATATTGATCCTGTCGATCTCGCCGACGCTGGCGGCGCCAACGCCGATGATCAGATGACCGAGCTGCGCATGCGCGCGCAGCGCCGCGAAGGCGATGTTGCGATCTTCCGGCGACAATTGCTTGGAATCGTCGAGCTTGCCGCTCAGGGCCCGCGGCAGCTTGAACTCCGTGAACATGACGGCGGCGGCGACGACCGGCCCGGCCAACGGTCCGCGCCCGGCTTCGTCCACCCCGGCCACCCGCCCACCCGCCAGGCGCTCATGCATGAAATTCGGCATTGTGGGGGCGACGGTAGACCAATTTCGCAAGTTCGACCCAAGCTCAAGCTGCCGCGCACTGGCTCATCCTTCGAGACGGATCACGCTGCGCGTGATCCTCCTCAGGATGAGGACCGCATTTTAGGACTGACTTCATCCTGGGGAGCGAGCGTCTCGAAGGATGAGACGCGAGGGCGCGCTACTTGATGCCGGCGCGCATGAAGCTCTGCACGAACTGGCGCTGGAACAGCAGGAACGCGACCAGCAGTGGGCCCGAGGTCATCAGCGTCGCGGCGGTGATGATCGACCAGTCGATTCCCTGATCGACCGAGGCGAAGACCTGCAGCCCTACCGTCACCGGCCGCGTCGTGACGGAATTGGTCACGATCAGCGGCCAGAGAAAATTGTTCCAGTGATAGCTCACCGACACCAGCGCGTAGGCAAGATAGGTGGGCCTCGCCAGCGGCACGTAGATCTTCCACAGGATCTGCAGGAAGCTCGCCCCCTCGACCCGCGCGGCTTCATCCAATTCGCGCGGCACGGTCTTGAAAGTCTGGCGCAGCAGGAAGATGCCGAAGGCCGAGGCCATGTAGGGCAGGCCGATCCCCAATAGAGTATCAAGAAGTCCGAGCTTGCTCATCGTGCGGTAATTCTCGACGATCAGCACGTCGGGCATGACCATGAGCTGCACCAGCACCAGCGCGAACATGATATCGCGCCCGACGAACTCGAATCGCGCGAAGGCGTAGGCGGCAAGCGTCACCAGCATCAGCTGCGCCGCCAGGATCATCGAGCACAGCAGGAACGTGTTGAGGAAATAGCGCGCGAAGGGGGCGGCATCCCAGGCGCGCGCGAAGTTATCCAGCGTGAGGGGGGCGAGCAGATCGAAGCGCGCCGAATAGGCCGTCGGATGGAACGCCGTCCAGAATGTATAGGCGAGCGGCAGGATCCACAGCAGGCCCAGCACCCACGCCCCACCGGTTTCGAGGGCACGCGAGACGCCGCGCGGTTCGAGGGCCGCGCTCATTGATAATGGACCCGCTTGTCGAGATAGACGAACTGCGCGAGAGCCACGCTCGCCAGGATCACCAGCAGCACGACCGTCAGCGCCGCGCCATAGGCGGAATCCCAGAAGCGGAACGCGACCTCGTAGATGTAATAGAGCAGCAGCGCGCTCGCATTGTCCGGCCCGCCCTTGGTGATGGCGACGATATGGTCGACCAGCCGGAAGGAATTGATCACCGCGTTGATCAGGACGAACAGCGTCGTCGGCATCAGCAACGGGAAGGTGACGCGGCGGAAGAAATACCAGCGGCTGGAACCCTCCAGCGCCGCCGCTTCGGCTAGGCTCGGGCTCATCTGCTGGAGCGCGGCCAGGTAGAAGATCATAAAGAATCCGGCTTCCTTCCACACCGTCATGACGATGAAGCAGCCCATCACCGTGTCCTTGTCGCCCAGCCAATTTTGGCTGCGGATGCCGAACAAGCCGGTGATCTGATCGACCAAGCCGTAATCGGGCGTGTAGAAGAAGAGCCAGATATTCGCGACCGCCACCATCGGCAGCACGGTCGGCGTGAAGTAGGCCATGCGCAGGAAGCCGCGCCCGGCCAGCTTCTCGTTGACCCACACTGCCATCAGCAAGGCAAGCGCGATGCTGGCCGGGATCGTGCCGAGCGCGAAGACAAGATTGTTGCCCATCACCTTCCAGAAGATGGGGTCCTCGATCATCACCTCGTAATTCTCGAGGCCCACGAAGACAGCGGCGCGGCTGCCTTTGGGCGTCGAGAAGAAACTGTGCCAGATCGTGGCGACAGTCGGGTAATGCGTGAACAGCGCCAGCAGCAGTGCTGCGGGCAACAGCAGCAACCAGCCATGGATGTTGGCTTGAGTGCGGTTCATGCTGGGAGAACGCGATGACCTCATGCTTCGAGACGCCGCGCTCACGCGCGGCTCCTCAGCATGAGGTCCAAATAGTCACCTCATCCTGAGGAGCGGTCCGTTGCGGACCGCGTCTCGAAGGATGAGGTGACGGCGCGTGCGGTGTCACTTCTTATACGCGCGCAAGATCCGATCCGCCTCGCGTTGTGCGTCCTTCATCGCCTGCGCCGGCGTCTTGGTGCCGGTCAGCGCCGCCTGCAGCCCGTCATTGAGGGCCTTGGTGACGCGCTGGTTGTCGTGCGTCGAGATTTCCGCGACCGCGAAGTTGAGCTGGTCGCGCGCCACGGCGGCAGCCGGGAAGCTCGCGACATAGTCCTTCATCATCTTGGTGTCCCACGCGTCGGGACGCACCGCGACGTAGCCGGTCTTGATGCCCCAATCGGCGGCGCGCTCGGGCGTGGTCATCCACTTGGCGAACTTGACGGCAGCGGCGCGCTGCTCCGCGTTCGCTTTCTTGAAGATGTAGAAATTGCCGCCGCCGGTGGGCGAGCCGCGGCGTGTGTTGGCCGGCAGCATCGCCACGCCGAAATCGAACGGCGCGTTGGTCTTGACGTTGGTGAGGTTGCCGGTGGTCGTCCACATCATCGCCACTTTGCGCTCGAAGAAATCCTTCGGCGTGGTGCCCCATTCGATGATGCCTTCCGGCTGGATCTTGTACTTCTTCGACAGATCCACCCAGTACTGCAAAGCTTCCACCACCTCCGGCTTGTCGTAATAGACCTCGGTGCCGGCCTTGTTCATCAGAATGGCGTTGTTGGGCGTGGTCAGGCCCTGGAACAGCCAGTAGGGAAAGCCCGAAGACGGAATCGAGACGCCCCATTGCGTGGTGTTGCCGTTGGCGTCGCGCTTGGTCAGCTTCTGGCCGTACTGCACCATCTCCGCCCAATTGTTCGGCGCCTTGTTGGGATCGAGCCCGGCCGCCTTGAACAGCTCCTTGTTCCAGTAGAGCACGATGGTCGAGCGCTGGAAGGGAATGCCCCAGGTCTTGCCGCCGGTCTGGCTGTTCTCCATGAAGCCGGGGAAGAAGCCCTTGATCCACGCCTGGTCGGCCGGCGTGTTGGCGATGTCCTCGTACGCGACGATCGCGTCTTCGTCGATCAGCGTGTACATGTCGGTCGACAGCACCACGGCCAGGTGCGGCGGCTCGCCGCCTTTGACCGCTGTCAGCGTCTTGGCGATCGTGTCCTGGTAGGTGCCGGTATAGACCGGCTTGATCTTGATATCGGGATTCTCTTTCTCGAAATCGGCGGCATAGCCGTCGATGATCTTGGTGATCGGCCCGCCGACCGCCACCGGGTAATAAAACGTGATCTCCGTCGCGGCCTTGGCCGCAAACGGCGCCAGCGCCAGCCCGGCCGCGATCGCGGCGGCGGCGAGCGGTTTCCTGAATTCAAAACTCATTTTTCTCTCCCTGTTGATGAACACGGTTGTGGTTGGACGATCTAGCTGCGCGCGGCCGATGCCAGGGCGGGCGGCCGGACCGCGTCGTCGATGCGCCGCGACGTGGCGGCGTCGAACAAATGCTGTTTCTCGGCCGGCCACACGAGCTGGATGCGCGCGCCGGTGCCGAGCAACGCGCGGCCCGCCACGCGCACCGACAGTTTCTGGTCGCCGATCGCGGCCGCGATGATCGAATCCGCGCCGAGATATTCGACCGCCTCGACGCGTGCGCTCACACCGCCGGCATTGCTGATTTCGATGTCTTCCGGCCGGATGCCCAGCAGCAACCCCTCGCCGCGCCCCTGCAGCACTGCTTTCCCGTCGCCGCCGCGCACGATGGCGCCCGACGGGCCGTCGGCGAGGGCGAGGATGTTCATCGGCGGCGTGCCGATGAAGCGGGCACAGAAGGCCGTGGCCGGCCGCGCGTAAAGCTCCGCCGGCGGCGCGTCCTGCTCGATGCGCCCGTTGCGCATCAGGATCACCTGGTCGGCCATGGTCATCGCCTCGGTCTGGTCGTGCGTCACATAGACCATGGTGATGTTGAGCTTTTGTTGCAGGGCGCGGATTTCGCGGCGCATTTCGTGGCGCAGCTGCGCGTCGAGATTGGAGAGCGGCTCGTCCATCAGGCACACCGGCGTCTGTGCCACGATGGCGCGGCCCAGCGCCACGCGCTGTTGCTGCCCGCCGGAAAGCTGCGAGGGCCGCCGGTCGAGCAGCGTGGCGAGGCCCAACAGCTCCGCCGCCGCGCGCAGCCGTGTCGCGCGCTCGGCCGCCGGCACGTTGCGCACCTTGAGGCCGAACACGATGTTCTCGGCGACGCTCAGATGCGGAAATAGCGCGTAGGACTGGAACACCATCGACACGCCGCGCTTGGCCGAGGGCAGGTGGGTGACGTCGCGCCCGGCGATGGTGATCGTGCCGCCGCTGACGTCTTCCAGGCCGGCAATAAGTCGCAGCGTCGTGGATTTGCCGCAGCCCGACGGTCCCAGCAGGACCAGCAGCTTGCCGGCCTCGGCGGTGAAGCTCACCGTGTCGACCGCGGCGGTCGGACCCCACAATTTGCTGACGCCGCTGACACTGATTGCCGACAAATTCCCCTCTGTACCCCGGATTGCGGGACCAGCCGCAAGACATACTGAACCCGGCCCCACCCAGCCGGGTACCAGAGCGACATTACATTTTGATGACAACCCCGGCGAGGGGCATCACTAAGTCCACGAAAATATTGATCTTCCGTGGGGCCCGCCACCAGCCCCACGCTCAATCAAGGCGATGGAGTCCCACCCGTCTTCCCACACCTGTGGCTGACGAGTTGCCGGATCCTATTGCAGACTGTCGATGCTGACGGACGGCGAACGTTGCAAGTCGCCCGACAGCACGGCGTCGAGGCTCCGCGGGCTGCTCTAGGGCGCGTACCCATAAATCGAGTTGATTGCTACTCGATGTCCGATATGCGCCGATAGCGGACCAAATTCCGCATCGCAGCGAAACGACGCCAAATGCCAGGAGCGGATATTAGGCTGCTTGCTTGAATTAGCCGCCCTAGCCTGGTGATTGCTTCCCATTGACCATCGAGAGGACCGTGCGGGCGAGATCGGCAGGGGAATCCACCAGCTGGTCTGCGCCAGCAGTTTCAAGTTCGTCTCGGGTACCATAACCCCAGAGCACGCCAAGACCGCGCATTCCGACCGCACGGGCGCCGGAAATATCATATCGGCGATCCCCGACCATCAGACTGTGAGGCGGCGAAAGACTATGCTTAGACACAATATGGGCGAGCAGTTCAGGCTTGTGATCCAGCTCGCCGCTCGGCACTGAGCCATAGATGCCATCGAAGTATGTGGCAAACTTCAGATGGTCCAGAATGCGGCTTGCGAAAATCGCCCTTTTTGATGTCGCGAGATAGATTTGCAATCCGGTCCGCTTCATCTCTTCAAGGGAGTTGCCAATTCCCGGATAAGGCACGCTTCCGAGGAGCTCACTTTCACCGTAATGTTGACGATAGGCAGCGACTGCTTCACCGACTTTGTCGTCTCCGTATGACTGTAGCAAGATTTGCATCACATCTTCGAGCGGGGGCCCGATGGTACGTCTTATATCGAGGGTTTCATCCGGTTCATGTCCAAGGGCACGCAGTGCCGCAAGGCAGCTTGCCAAAATGCCGGGGTGCGAATTGATTAAGGTGCCGTCGAGGTCTAGAAGAACGGAGCAAGTCATGATCCGAAGATAGCGGCCAAAAGCAAACGAGAACAAGTTCTAGTCCGGCAATATGGACAGCAGGTAGAGCGTCTTCAGGATCTCCGTCGGCCTGGCTTTGCCGCCGAAGGTTTGGTCGAAGACCGCGCCGATCTCGCCGCCGCGATAGATGCGGCTGAGGGCGGTGTCGACCGCAAGGCGGAACTCGGTGTCGCCGCGCGCGAGCGCCAGCGCATAGACTTCCATGCTCAGATACTCCTCGGCGATCGCCAATTTCTCGGGCTCCTTGCTCTGGCTGAGCAGGGCCACCAGGATCGTCTGGTCGGCGAAGTAGGCGGTCACTTTGCCGCTGTCGATCATCGCCAACCCCTCCTCATGGGTCGCCGCCGGAACGATCTCGGCCGCTACCCCAAGCTCGCGAAGGCTGCCGCGCAGGCGCTGCTCGGTGGTGGTGCCAGACAGCACGCCGATCTTCCGGTCGGCCATGCTCTTCAACGTGCGCAGGCTCGTATCCCGGGTCAGCAGGCTCGCCCCATCGATGAACGTGGCGATCGAAAAATCGACGCGCTCGCGCCGTGCGAGGGTGACGCTTGTCGGCTCGCAGAGGAGGTCGACCTCGCGCCGTTCGACGGCATCGAAGCGGTTCGCCGCGGTGACCGCGACGTAGGAGACCTTCAGCGCGGGCACGCGGAGCTGCTCGGCCAGCCGTTTGGCCACCACCCGGCACAGATTGACCACAAAGCCGGCCGGCTCGGCGGCGCCGGGCGCCCGATAGGAAAAGGGCGGGGCGTCCTCGCGATAGCCGATGCGGATCGTCTGGTCCGCGCGAATTTTGGCGATGGTGTCGGCCGCCGCCGAAGCACTTCCACCTGACACCGCCGTGAGCATCGAGAGGGTGACCAGCATCCAGCGCAAGCACGACGTCCCGGCCATGACTGTTCTCCTCGTCATCGGGTTGGGCGATGGGACCGCGATGATAGGAGACGCGCGGGCCCGCTCTATCGGAGTCGCGCAATTCGCGACCATGCGGCACCGATCATAGCATCGCTCGGGGTCCAACCCCATGCTCAATGCCCACCAGGCGTGGATCGACGGATTGGCCGCTGCGGCTCAGCGCAAGCGGCTCTAGAAAGGCAAAGACGTATCGCGAAAGCTTGCCAGCGCGCTGCTTCCCTCTCTCCTGAGGGGAGAGGGAAGCGCAGCACGCACTTTCAAATTTCCTGTCATACGCGGGCTTGACCCGCGTATCTGACGCCGCGCTGGCTCAGACCCGCGGATCAAGTCCGCGGGTGACAATATTTTTGTTGCGAGGCGATGAGGTCACCCGCCCTTGGCCGCATGACAAACGGCTTCGATATTGTGGCCGTCGGGATCGATCACGAACGCCGCGTAATAATCCGGGTGATAATGCGGCCGCACCCCGGGCTCGCCATTGCTCTTGCCGCCGGCCTTGAGCGCGGCTTCGTAAAACGCCGTGACCACCGCGCGGCTTTCGGCGCTGAACGCGAAATGGATCGGTGTCGTGAGCGGCGTCGCTTGCGCGATCCAGAAATCGCCGGCCGGGTCCGGCGATTTCCCGAACCCGTCGGCGACGCGAAATCCGATCGCCTGTCCGAGATCCTTGTTGATGCGGTAGCGCAGTGGTGCCAGCGCCGCCTGGTAGAACGCCTTGCTGCGCGCCAGATCGCTGACATTGATCCCGAAATGGTCGAGCATCGCGAAGCTCCGTGGTTAGAGCAGACTTAACTGGTCTCCCGCCTGCGGTGGCGGCCGGAAGCGCGTGAGATCGAGCGACCAGTCGTTCTTGTTGAGCCCGAGCCGCGCGCAGGCGAGGCGGAAGCGCTTGCCGATCAGCTCCGCATACGGGCCGGTGCCGCGCATGCGGCTGCCGAATTCCGGATCGTTGAGCTTGCCGTCGCGCATCTGCCGCACCAGGGACAGAACGTGCTTCGCCTTATAAGGTTCGTGCTCCGTCAGCCATTCGGTGAACAGGTCCTTGATCTCGAACGGCAGGCGCAAGACCGTGTAGCCGGCACTGCGTGCCCCGGCCTTGCGCGCTTCCTCGAGGATCGATTCCATCTCGGAATCGGTCAGACCCGGGATCATCGGCGCCGACATGACGCCGGTCGGCACGCCCGCCTCGGCCAGCTGGCGGATCGCGTCGAGCCGGCGCGACGGCGTCGAGGCGCGCGGTTCCATGCGCCGCGCGAGATCGCGGTCGAGCGTGGTGACCGATACGAAGACCTTGCACAGCCGATTTGCCGCCATCGGCCCGATGATGTCGAGATCGCGCGTCACCAGCGCCGATTTGGTGACGATGGTGAACGGGTGCTGGAACGCCTGGAGCGTTTCGAGAATGCCGCGCGTGATCTTCATCTCGCGCTCGATCGGCTGATAGGGGTCGGTGTTCGTCCCCAGCGCGATGGCGCTGACCTTGTAGCCGGGCCGGCGCAGTTCGCCATCGAGCAGCTTCGCCGCATCGGGCTTGGCGAACAGCTTGGTCTCGAAATCGAGGCCGGTGGACAGGCCGAGATAGCCGTGGCTCGGCCGCGCATAGCAATAGATGCAGCCATGCTCGCAACCCCGATACGGATTGATCGACTGCGAGAAGGGGACATCGGGCAAATCGTTGCGCGCGATCACCGTGCGGCTGGAATCGACCGTGACGGTCGTCCGGAGCGGCGGCAGCTCGTCGTCGGGCGAAGGCGGCACCGTCGGTGCCCAGCCATCGTCGATCGTCACACGCGATTCGGCATCGAACCGGCTGGCCGGGTTGGCGATGGCGCCGCGGCCCTTGCGCGCCTTGTCGGGGAGGGTATCGACCATGGCCGCAAGTATAGGAACGGCAATGAGAACATTTCAAGAACGATCAAGTGTCGGACGATTTTTAGTAAAAATATCATAAAGTTAACTGGTTGCCGCCAAAAGCCTCAATCCACCAGACGCTTCCAGATCCGCTCCATCTCGCCGTGGCAGGCGGCGAACAGATTAAGCAAGTCGGGGGCGAACTGCGCGATAGGGTTAATCCGCTCGTCGCCTTCCAGGATCACCTGGCGTGCCTGCTCATGGCTGTAGCCGGGCTTGTAGGGGCGGGTGGAGCGCAGCGCGTCGTAGATGTCGGCGAGCTGGACGATGCGCGCCGCGACCGGAATTTGGCGCCCCTTGAGGCCGCGTGGATAGCCCGTGCCGTCCCATTTCTCGTGATGACAGCGCGCGATCTCCGCCGCCATCTTCAGCCGGTCGGAGTGCACCAGGATCTTATAGCCGTACTCGGGGTGGCGATTCATCTCCGCGCGCTCGGCGCCGCTCAGCACGCCGCGCTTCTTGAGGATCGCGTGGTCGATGCTGATCTTGCCGATGTCGTGCAGCTGTGCCGAGTAATGGATCTCGTCGCAGAATGCCTCGGGCATCCCCATCGCCTTCGCCAGCAAGAAGCTGTACTCGTTCACGCGCACAATGTGATTGCCTGTGTCCTCGTCATAAAGCTCGGCGGCGCGCGCCAGCAGGCGGATCGAGAGCTGGAACGCCTCCTCCGTCTGGTCCTTGAGGGCGGCGATCTGCTTGCGCTGCAGCGCAAGCGCACGATTGCGCAACTCGAGGCCGCGATTGCGCTCCGACAGGCGCTGGATCAAATCGGCGCGCTCGATGGCGCCGCCGATGAAATGATTGATCGGTGTGATCAGCGCGCCGTGTTCGGCCGTGAACGGCAGCGGTCCCTTGTCCTTCTCGAAGCGGTTGACGAGCTGCACCACGCCGATCACCTCCCCGGCGTGGTTCTTGAGCGGCAGGCACAACATCGAAACCGCGCCGAAACCGAGCTTGCGATCGCCCTCGACGCTAAGCCGGTACGGCCGCGATGAAGGAATGTTGCGCGCATCGGCGATGCGCACCGGTTTGCCGGTCAGCGCCACATAGCCGGAAATCGAATTCATGGCCCACGCGCACGACCAGGTCGCTCGACGGTGGCCGCCATCCGGGCCGGTCGCTTTGGATGACCGTGCCGCGATAGAGCAGGGCATCGCCGCGCCGCTGCAGCGTGGCGATGAAGCCCGATTGCGCGCCGGTGAGCCGCCGGCACTTGAGCAGCACGCGGCCCATCAGCTCGCGCGGATCGCTCTGCGGGCTGGTTTCGATGAATTCCAGGAATTCGAGGAGGAGGTTCATGACGGGGGAAGTATATACCCCGCCGGCCTCATCCTTCGACAGGCTCATCCTTCGACAAGCTCAGGATGAGGCCTTTCCCAATGCCCGCACCCTTTTACACGGTCCTCACCCTGAGCTTGTCGAAGGGCGCGGACACTCGCGAAATCCCTCAGAACTTCAACGGTCCGCGCCCGACCAGTCGCGCGACATGCGCTCGATCGTCGTCAGGGATAGCGTCTCATTGATCACCTGGCGCGCATGCGCCGCCGCGCGCGGCTCGAGCAGCCGCGCCGTGTCCTCGGCGCGGAAGCGCGCGAAGGCCATGCTGGTGCGCAGCCAGGTCAGCCGGCGCAGCGGTAGCAGCCACGGGCGCAGCGCGTCCTCATGTTTCTTGCCCACCGCCAGGAAATAGGCGCGATAGAAGCGCTGCACATCGTCGCGCGACAGCGCGGCGCCGCAATCGGGATCCCACATCGTCGCCGGCCAGATCGTCGCATGCGCGATATCGATGCCGGGCGTGCCGTATTTCATGCGCTCGAGGTCGACCAGCACCGCGAACCCGGTCTTCTTGATGATGAAATTCCCCGGATGCGCGTCGGAGACGGTGAGGGCCTGCGGCAGGCTGGCGATCAGCTCGGTCTGCTGAGCGACAAAGTCGCGCGCCCAGGCAAGTTCTTCCTCGAAGCGCTGTCGCACCGCCGCCGCCAAGTCCGCGCGGTCGAGCGACGCGGCGTTGAGCTCGATCGTCGCCAGCGTGTCGGCGAGCGGATTATCGGGATTGGGAACAGGGGCACGCTCCTCCGCATCGGGCAGCGGCAAGGTGTGGATGGCGGCCAGCGCCCCGGCGATCAGCGCCATGTCGGTCGGCAGGCGCGGCGGCGCGCCGGCGATTTCCTCGACGATCAACGCCCCCGTCGGCAACTCGGGCGAAGGCTCGATCACCGCATGCAAGGCCGGCGTGTGCCCGCCAGGCTCCGCGCGCTCGAACGCCGCCGCCTGCCGGTCGATCAGCATGGCCGCCTCGGCCGGCGTCGCAACCGCATCGCGCGGGGCGCGGACGATCAGCCCGCGCACGCCGATGCGCCAATGGTCGTGCACCAGCCCCTTGCGTGGCAGGAGTTGCAGCTCGCTTGCGTTTACGTCGTCGAGCCCCTCGAGGCGACGCAGCGCGCTCGCCAGCAGCTCCGGATCCAGAACGGTCATGGGGTCACTCATAGCGCAGGTTGACGGCGCGCGAAGCCCCGCCGAAGGAAGGGTCTTCATGCTATATCCGCCCTCGTGCTGTCGATTGTCATTCCCACCCTCAATGCGCAATCCACCCTGCCTGCGACCCTCGCGAGCCTTGCCGAGGCCGCCTGGTCCGGCCTCGATCCCGAAATAATCGTCGCCGATGGCGGCTCGCGCGATGCCACCGTTTCCCTGGCCCAGGCCGCGGGCGCCCGGGTGATCGCCCTTACCCCCGGGCGCGGCCGCCAGCTCGCCGCGGGGGCGGCTGCCGCGCGCGGCGACTGGCTGCTGTTCTTGCACGCCGACACGCGCCTGGCGCCCGGTTGGGCGATGCTCGTGCGGGCGTTTTGCGCCAAAAGTGACAACATTTCGCGTGCCGCATGGTTCCGTTTCACGCTCGATGATCCAGCCCCATCCGCCCGGCGCATCGAACGCCTGGTCGCCTGGCGTTGCGCGACATTGGCCTTGCCGTATGGCGATCAGGGCCTGTTGCTTCGCAGCACGACCTATGATTTCGGTGGGCGGGTTTCGGGAGCTGCCCCTGATGGAGGATGTCGACCTGATCCGCCGCCTCGGGCGCGCTCGCCTGGTGGGCTTGGCCCACGACGCCGTGACCTCCGCCGCGCGCTACCGAAGCGACGGCTGGTGGTTGCGGCCCGCGCGCAACCTCGTTTGCCTGTCGCTCTATTTCGCCGGCGTCTCGCCGGCAAGAATTGCAAAACTGTACAAATGAAACGCCGCAATCATCTCATTATCTTCGCCAAGATGCCCGAGCTCGGGCGCGTCAAGACACGTCTCGCCGCCGCCATCGGCGCCAGCGAGGCGCTCGGTTTCTATCGCCGCACGCTCGCCGCTCTCGTCCATCGCGTCGCTCGCGATCCGCGCTGGCGCGCCAGCCTCGCCGTGTCGCCCGATCGCGCCGTGCATGCAGCACGGATGTGGCCGGCTCGCCTGCCGCGCATCAAGCAGGGAGGCGGCAACCTCGGCCACCGCATGGGCCGCATGGTCTGCGCGCTGCCACCCGGCCCCGTGATCATCGTCGGCGCCGACATCCCCGGCATCACCCGCGCCGAGATCGCGCAAGCCTTTTGCAAGCTCGCTGGCGTCGACGCCATCGTCGGCCCCGCGCGCGACGGCGGCTACTGGCTGATCGGCCTGCGCCGCGGCCCACGCCTGCCGTACCTCTTCCGCGACGTGCGCTGGTCGACTGCGACCGCGCTCTCCGACACGTGGAAGAACCTGCATCTGCGTCCCGTGGCGCTTGCGGCAACACTCGACGACATCGACGATGGCGACGGCTACGCGCGCTGGCTCAAATCCAAAGCGTAAGCCGCGCGCCGTTTACACGCGCCAAGGCGAAGTCCTAAGCTGGTCGTCCGTTCCGGATATCTGACGGGGGTGTGCGATGATCGACCGGCGTCATTTTCTCCTGGGAGCATCGTCTTTTCTGGCCCTCGCGGCGCTGAGCCGCTACGGCGCACTCGCCCAATCCAAGGTCGCCATCGACGACAAGAGCGTGCTCATCGTCGTCGATGTGCAGAACTGCTTCCTGCCCGGCGGCAGCTTGGCGGTCGGCAAGGGCGAGGAGGTGATCCCGGTCATCAACCGCCTCGCCAAGGGCTTCATCAACGTGGTGCTGACGCAAGATTGGCACACGCCCGGCCATATCTCCTTTGCGTCGACCCATCCGGGCAAGCACCCGTTCGAGATGATCAAGCTCAGCTACGGCGATCAAGTCCTGTGGCCCGATCACTGCGTGCAGGGCACGGACGGCGCCGCGATCAGCAAGGACATCGACATCCCGCACGCGCAGCTCGTCATCCGCAAGGGCTTCCGCAAGGAGGTCAATTCCTACTCCGCCTTCCGCGAGGCGGACCGCAAGACCACGACGGGTCTTGCCGCCTATTTGAAGGGCCGCGGCCTCACGCGCGTGTTCGTGACCGGCCTCGCCACGGATTTCTGCGTGGCCTGGACGGCGATGGACGCGCAGAGCGAGGGCTTCGAGACCTACGTGATCGAAGACGCCGCGCGCGGCATCGACGCGCAAGGCTCGCTCGCCAAAGCGTGGGACGCGATGAAGACCGCCGGCGTGAAGCGCATCCAGTCTGGCGATCTCGCGATTTGAGCGTCGCGCCACCCCCTCACCCTAACCCTCTCCCCCGGGGGGAGAGGGGACTTCACCGCGCCTCGGTCTACCCCCTCTCCCCAACGGGGAGAGGGTTAGGGTGAGGGGGTGGCTCCGCTCTCGACAATTTGCGCTAACCCAACTTCGCGATCCGCTTGAGGAACACCCCGCCGCAGACCGTGTTTATCTACACGGGCATACCCGCGCGATTGGGCTTCTCCAAAGTCTCCGCGGGGCGATGCCTCGCGGCCGGCAGGCCGTGGTCAGCGGCCGCCATTCCAATCGAAAGATCCAAGGCCATGACGATCCGGCTCAACCACACGATCGTTTCCGCGCGGGGCAAAGATGCTGCGGCGCTGTTCCTCACGGAAATTTTGGGGCTTTCGGCGCCGGTCTTGCTCGGCCCCTTCGCAGCGGTACAGATCGGCGATACGTCCCTGGACTATATGGAGGCGGACGGCGAGGTCGTATCGCAGCACTATGCGTTTCTCGTGAGCGAGGCTGAATTCGATAAGATCTTCGCCCGAATTCGTGAGCGCCGCTTGCCGTACTGGTCCGACCCCGGACGTCGTCAACGTGATCAAATCAACACTTGGGATGATGGACGCGGAGTCTATTTCGACGACCCCAACGGCCATCTGCTCGAGATTATTACGCGCCCCTACGGCAGCGGCGGTACTGCGGCATCCCAGCCTCACCCGTTGGTCGCGCGAAAATTGGCCAAATCCTGACGGCGTAGAGCGCATCCAGCGGCGATCTGATGGCGCCTACTCCAGGCGCGCGATCCGCTCCGTCAGCCGCGCGAAGAAGCGCTCGGCGTCGAGCGTCCACAGCACCTCGACATTCGCCGCTTTGCCGCCCGTGCTCCACCAATCCGCGAGCGTCTGGCCGTAGGTGAGCGCACTCATGTGCTCGACCTGCACATAGGCGCGCCGCGTCGTGAACAGCTCGGGCCACAACAGATAGGCGATGACCATCGCGTCATGCACCGGCCCGCCGGGCCCGCCGAAGCGCTGGGGATCGTTGCGGTCGTAGAAGGTCAGCAGCCGGAACACCGTCTGGGCGATGCGCCCGCCGGTCGCCTGGATCGCCTGCAACCGCTGCGGCGTCGCCAGTGCCTGGTGCGTGACATCGAGCGGCGCCATGACGATGGGAATGCCGCTGTCCATCACGATTTGTGCCGCGTGCGGATCGGCCAGCACATTGAACTCCGCTGCCGCGGTGCGGTTGCCGCCGCCGCCGAAGGCCCCACCCATCATCACCAGCCGCTCCGCGCCCACAGCGATCGACGGCGAATGCGCCAGCGCCAGCGCGACGTTCGTCAGCGGCCCCAGCGTGGCGAGTGTGATCTTCGGCATCTCGCCGCGCGCCGCGGCACCGAGGTCGCGAATTAAAACATCGACAGCATGGTCGTCGGCGAGCGCCATCGTCGGTTCCGGCAGCGTCTCCGCGCCCAGCCCGCCCTGGCCGCTGTACTTGCCCAGGATCTGGTCGCGCAGCAGTGGCCGCGTGCAGCCGGCATGGATCTTGATGTCACGCCGCCCGGCCAGCTCGCAGATCTTGCGCGCGTTCTTCTGCGTGGTCTCGATCGGCACGTTGCCCGCCACCGGCAGGATCGCGCGCACTTCGAGCTCGGGCGAGGCGAGGGCCAGCAGGATCGCAACGGCGTCATCCACGCCCGGGTCGGTGTCGATCAGGATCGGCAGGGGGCTCATGCAACGGTTCTCGTTGGGAAAGGAGGGCGACTATGAAGCGTCAGCCGCGTTTTTCGCAACTGTGTCATCGATTTTCTCCGCCTTGACTCGGCGGCGCGATGGGCGGATTTTGCGGCAGTCGAGAAAAGCCGCCGAGGGGGAAACATGGTTGGCCTGACGAAGCGCCTGCGCGCGGTGAGCGCGGCGCTGTCTTTTGCATCCGTCATTCTAACAGGTGGAATTTCGCACGCCGCCGAGCTGCGCGTCGGCCTCGGCTCGACCGTCACGGCGATGGACCCGCTCTTCTACGTCGTCGGTTCGAACAGCGCCATCGCGCGCAACCTCTTCGATGCCCTGGTCAATCAGGACGACAAGCAGCAGCTTGTGCCGGCCCTCGCGATCTCCTGGCGCGCGGTCAACGACACGGTCTGGGAATTTACCTTGCGCCGCAACGTGAAATTCCACGACGGCACGCCCTTGACCGCGGAGGATGTGGCCGCCTCGATCCGCCGCATCCCGACCATCAAGAACAGCCCGAGCTCGTTCCTACCCTTCGTGCGCCCGATCAAGGCCGTGAACGTGGTCGACGCGCACACGATCCGCTTCGAGACCAACGGCCCGTTTCCGCTGCTGCCCAGCAATCTCAGCCGCGTGTCGATCCATCCCGCGCGCTTTGAAACGGCGAGCCTTGAGGATTTCAACAGCGGCAAGGCGGCCATCGGCACCGGCCCGTTCAAATTCGTCGAGTTCCTGCCGGGCGACCGCATCGTCGTGGCGCGCAATGAGGCGTATTGGGGCGGCGCGCCGTCCTGGGACCGCGTCACGTTCAAGATGATCAACACCGACGCCGCGCGCGTCGCTGCGCTGCTTTCCAACGATCTCGACCTTATTGAGAACGTGCCGACGCAGGATATCCCCAAGCTGCAGAAGAGCGACCGCGTCAAGCTCGCGACGGCGACCAGCAACCGCGTCATGTATCTGCATCTCGACACCGCGCGCGAGCAATCGCCCTTCGTCATGGATGCCGACGGCAAGCCCGGTCCCAACGTGCTGCGCGATTTGCGCGTGCGCCAGGCGCTCTCGCGCGCCATCGATCGCAAGGCGCTGGTCGAGCGCATCATGGACGGCCAGGGCGTGCCGGCCGCACAGCTCGTGCCGCCCGGTTATTTCGGCTATACGCCCACACTGAACCTGGCGCCGGCCGATCGCGACGCACCCAAGAAGCTGCTGGCGGAGGCCGGCCTTCCGCGCGGCTTCAAGCTGACGCTGCACGCCTCCAACGATCGCTATCCCAATGACGAGCGCGTCGCGCAGGCGATCGCACAGATGCTGACGCGCGCCGGCATCGCCACGCAGGTCGTGACACAGCCCGCCGGCGTGTTCTTCGCCAAGGCGTCGGCGCTGGAATACAGCCTGATCATGGGCGGGGCCGCGGCGGAAACCGGCGAGGCCTCGGGCGTGCTGCGCCCGCTGCTGTCGACCTTCAACCCGCAGAAAGGCGACGGCAGTGGCAATCGCGGCCGCTATTCGAACGCGGAGTTCGACGCCACGATCGACAAGGCGCTGGCCACCGTCGACGACGCCGGGCGCGAAAAGTTGCTGCAGCGCGCCACCGAAATCGGCATCGGCGATCTCGGCATCATCCCCCTCTTCTATCTCGTCAACACCTGGGCCGTGCGCACCGGCCTCACCTACACCCCGCGCTCCGACGGCTACACGCTGGCGGTGAATGTGTCGGGGAAGTAGCGCCGCACATCAAGCACCGCGCCACCCCCTCACCCCAACCCTCTCCCCAGAGGGGAGAGGGAATTACAGCGCGATTGCTTCACAACCTTTTTAGTCCTGTCACCCGCGGACTTGATCCGCGGGTCTGACGCTCGCGCGGCATCAGATGCGCGGGTCAAGCCCGCGCATGACAATCTTTTTGAAAGTCGTGAAAAACGCGAACGGTCTGTTCCCTCTCCCCTCTGGGGAGAGGGTTAGGGTGAGGGGGTGGCTCCGCCCTCTAAACCGTCGCCTTCGGTTTCGCCGTCAGATGTTCCTGCAATCGCGGCATCAGTTCGACGAGGTTGCAGGGGCGGAAGCGGTTGTCGAGCTGCCATTTTAGGATCTCGTCCCAGCCGTCGCGGCACGCACCGGGTGAGCCGGGCAGCGCGAACAGATAGGTGCCGCCGGCAACGCCGCCGGTGGCCCGGCTCTGCAGCGCGGACGTGCCGACTTTCTGGAAGCTGATCATCCGGAACATCTCGCCGAAGCCCGAGATTTCTTTCTCGAACACCGACTGGAACGCCTCGGGTGTCACATCGCGCCCGGTCACACCGGTGCCGCCGGTCGAGATCACGACGTCGATGGTCGTGTCGGCGATCCAGGCTTTCAATTGGGCGACGATCGCGGACTGGTCATCGCGCACGATCTTGCGCGCCGCGACCTTGTGGCCGTCGCGCTCGATCATCTCCGCCAGCGTGCGCCCGGACTTGTCGTCGTCCAACGTGCGCGTGTCGGAAACGGTCAGGACTGCAATGTTGACCGGCAGGAACGGCCGGCTGTCATCGATTTTGGGCATAGGGGGCTCGACCTTGTGAGTCGAGCGCAGAGTAGGACGGCCATTTGCCCGCGGCAACGTCGTCCAGCGAGGGGGTGGGTTGCCCCAGGCGCGCGGCATACATCCAGTAGCTATAGAGGATGCGGGTGATGAAATGCCGCGTCTCGGGCGCCGGCAGGCTCTCGATGAACAAGAGCGCGTCCGGCGGCGCCCCGCGCAGATCCTGCTTGCGCTGCCAGCGCTGCAGATTGCCCGGGCCCCCGTTATAGGCGGCGGCCAGCCGGATCAGATCGCCCTGCACCGATTCATGTTCGAGCAGGTGCGCGAGGTATCGCTGTCCGAGCGAGACATTGAGCTTGGGATCGAGCAACTCGTCGCCGCGCACCTTGGTCTTCCCGGCCATCAGCTGCGCCGTCTGCGGCATCAGCTGCATCAGCCCGCGCGCCCCTGCGGCACTCAATGCACGCGGATTGAACATCGATTCCTGGCGCATGAAGGCGAACACCAGCGCGCGATCGACCTGGTAGCCCTCATTGGGCTCCCACGGTGGCACCGGATAGAGCGCGCTCTCATGCCGCCGCCCGTCGAAATCGGCCATCTCGCGGCCCAGCCGCATCGACAGGCCCGGCATCTGCGAGCGCAGCGCGATCGCCAGCAGCGGCCGCGCCAGCTTGGCGCCGGTCTGGGCGTAGAGGCGCCGCAGCTCGCCCTCGGCGCGCAACGGCTCGTTGACCTGCAGCAGCGCCAAGGCGCGCACGCCAGCCGGGTTTTCCTGCATGGCCACGAGATCGGCGCTGGTCAGCGTCGGCGAATCCCAGTTGAACGGCAGCTCCTGGCCCAGCGTGCGCGTCGCCAGCAGACCGTAGAAGGTGCGCGGATGCTCTGCCGCTTGCCCCAGCCAGTAATTGACGATGTCCGGCCGCTTGGCGCGCAGATGGGCCCGCGCCGCCCAGAAGGCGCCCGACGACAGGTCCCACGGCTCGCCATTGGGTGTGCGTGCCAGTGCCTCGAAATACCGCGCCGCCTCGGCAAAGCGCTCCATGCGGAACAGGGCCAGGCCGGCGATCCAGTTGGCGCGCGGCACAGCCTGGCCGGAGCGGCGCGCCGCTTCGCTGGCCAGCTCATGCGCCCGGCGGTCGTCGCCATGGGCGAACCAACCGGCGGCGATCTGCGCCTTGAGATAGTCGTACTCGGCGGCACTCAACGCGCGCGTCGCCTCGCGGTTGCGTAGGACGGCCTCGGCGCCGGTCAGATCGCCGCTGCGCAGCTCGCCGCGGATCTGGTTGCGCACCTGTGCGGCGCCGGCCGGGTCGTCGCTGGTCGCCCGCAACCCAGGCGGCAGGCCTGGGTCGATCGGCGGGCCGAGGTCGTCGGCGAAGCCAATTCCGTTCAGGGTGTCGCCGCTGGGCTTCTTGAGGATGAGGCCGGACGCAGTCTTGCCATTGCGCCGGTCGGCCAGCCGGAACAGCGCCGGCGCATCCGGGTGGTCATGATAGGTGGCGAGCCAGGCCGCGAGCTCGGTTGGCTGGGACTTGTATCGTGGGTGGAGGTAGCGCTGCGCCTGCACATGCCCGAGCAGGCGCCGGTCGCGCAATTTGGCGATGGCCAGGTCGGCCGCGGCCCAGTCGGCACGCTCCTGTAGCGCGAAGATGCGGCGGTAGAGTTCGGCATCGCTGGCGGCGAGGAGGCTGGGGAGGGTGACGCGGTACTCGGTGGTCCAGCCGCCCGGCGGAAGGGCAGCCGTCTCCTCCGCCCGGACGGTGCCGGTGCTGAGCGCGACGATCAGGGCGGCTGTTGCCCCGATCCGCGCTGACCATTGCCTTGCTACCCTTGGGGCCGCAAAACGACGGTCAGTATTCCCCCGCTGGTCAGCCATTACCCGGAGTCTAATAAGGAAAACTCATGGGCCGGGCAAGCAGAAATCTTAAATTCGGCTTAAATATTTGTGGATAAAACTGTCATGTTATTTGCTTCGCGAGTTCATGCGATCGATTTCATTTTACTTTTGATCATCAATAAATCTTTCCATGAGTCGCGCTTTTGTGCTGGCGAGCGTAATAAATACGCCGGGTGAAACGTCGCCAATGCTGGAATTGGTCTTGGCAGGCCCGGGCTCTGGTACTCGACCCATTTCCCGCGCGTGCGGATGATGCCCTCGTTGGTCGCCAGCAGCGTTTTGGCCGAAGTGCCGCCAAGCAGGACGAGCACCGCCGGATCGATCAGCTCGATATGACGTTCCACAAACGGCAGGCACAGCGCAATTTCGTTTGCCGTCGGCGCGCGATTGCCCGGCGGGCGCCAGGGCAAGATGTTGGTGATGTAGAAATTGGTCCGGTTGAGTCCGATCCAGGTCAGCATCCGGTCGAGGAGCTGACCGCTGACTCCGACGAACGGCTTGCCCTGCCGGTCCTCGTCGGCGCCGGGCGCTTCGCCCACGAACATGATGCGCGACTTCGGGTTGCCGTCGGCGAAGACGGTGTTGGTGGCGGTCGCCTTGAGGGCGCAATCGTCGAAGCCTTTGATGGCCGCCCGCAACTCGTCGAGCGTCTTGCAGGCTTCCGCCAGCCGCCGCGCGCTTTGCGCCGCCGGTCGTTGCGCCAGTGCTGCGGCCACGGATGGCGGCTTGGCGGGGGCAGGCTTTACCGCTGCCGGCGCCTCGATCGGGGCGGGTGGCGGTTTGGGCGGTGCAAACCGGTCGATCGGCTCGCCGCCGATCGCTTCATCGGCGCCCATCTCGGCAAGCCAGCTTAAAGCGGCGATATTTTCAGCGCGTGTCATAGCGGGCGACCGTAGCATGGGGCCGGGCCCGTCGAGTATACAGGCGCGATCCGGTTTTCAGAGGAGAGCAGACCCGGCATGGCGCGCGACATCATGGAATACGACGTTGTCATCGTCGGCGCCGGCCCGTCCGGCCTGGCGGCGGCAATCCGCCTGCGCCAACTCGCCGCCGAGTCCGGCAAGGAGCTCTCGGTCTGCGTGGTCGAGAAGGGTTCGGAAGTCGGCGCCCACATCCTCTCCGGCGCGGTGATCGAGCCGCGCGCCCTCAACGAGCTGATCCCCGACTGGAAGGAGAAGGGCGCGCCCTTGCGCACGCCGGCCGGTGAGGATCGATTCCTCTATCTGACCAAGACCAAGGCCTGGCGCCTGCCGACGCCGCCGTCCTTGCACAATCATGGGAATTACATCATCAGCCTTGGCAATCTCTGTCGCTGGCTGGGCAAGCAGGCGGAGGAGGCGGGCGTCGAGATCTATCCCGGCTTCGCCGCCGCCGAAGTGCTCTACGACCCGTCCGGCCAGGTCGTCGGTGTCGCCACCGGCGACATGGGGATTGGCAAGAACGGCGAAAAAACCGACCGCTATCAGCCGGGCGTCGAGCTGCGCGCCAAGCAGACCATCTTCGCCGAGGGCTGCCGCGGCTCGTTGACCAAAACGCTGTTCGCCCGCTTCAAGCTGCGCGAGGACGTCGAGCCTCAGACCTACGGCATCGGCATCAAGGAGCTGTGGGAGATCGACCCTTCCGTCCACAAGCAAGGCCTGGTCGTGCACACCGTCGGCTGGCCGATGGACCGCAAGACCTATGGCGGCTCGTTCCTCTATCACCTGGAGGATAACCAGGTGTCGGTCGGCTACGTCGTCGGCCTCGACTACGAAAACCCGTATCTCAACCCGTTCGAGGAATTTCAGCGCTTCAAGACCCACCCGGAGATCCGCAAGTTCTTCGAGAACGGGCGACGCATCTCCTATGGTGCGCGCGCCATCTCCGCCGGCGGCTTTCAATCAATTCCCAAATTGACGTTCCCGGGCGGGCTGCTGATCGGCGACACCGCAGGCTTCCTCAACATGCCCAAGATCAAGGGCACGCACACGGCGATGAAATCCGGCATGGTCGCCGCCGAATCCGTGTTCGCGGCTCTGACGAGCGATACCGCCCCGGCGGAGGTCACGGACTATCCCGACAAGCTCAAGGCGTCCTGGCTATGGGACGAGCTCTACGTCGCGCGCAACATCAAGCCGTCCTTCCATTGGGGCCTGTTCGGGGCGATGGCCTATTCGGCCCTCGACGCCTATGTGCTGCGTGGGCGGGCACCCTGGACGCTGCATCACCGCCCCGATCACGCCCAGCTCAAGCCGCGCCAGCTCTTCACCCCGATCGACTACCCCAAGCCTGACGGCAAGATCAGCTTCGACCGGCTCTCCTCGGTCTTCCTCTCGGCGACCAATCACGAGGAGGACCAGCCGGTCCACCTCCAGCTCAAGGACCCGGGTGTAGCGGTTGCCCACAATCTCGCGATCTATGACGCGCCCGAGCAGCGCTACTGCCCGGCCGGGGTCTACGAGATCGTGCGCGATGCCGACGGGACCAACCCGCGCCTGCAGATCAACGCCCAGAATTGCGTCCACTGCAAAACCTGCGACATCAAAGACCCCACCCAGAACATCAACTGGGTGGTGCCCGAGGGCGGTGGCGGCCCCAACTATCCGAATATGTGAGAAGATTTGCCTCGGGGGACGCCCGGCAATGCCGTAGCGCCGCCGCCGCTGATTGGCTATGGTCTTGGCAGGGGTCCGACCCACGAGCCGCCTGGCTGGGGATGCCGGGCGCAAAGGCAATAAGGAACTCGACGTCACGTGACATTGCGAATGTTGGGCGGCCGCTTGCGCGTCGTGCGATCGGCGATGGCGGTCATGCTGGCGTTGTGGTCGGCGGGCTGCGCCGGCAACGAGGCGACGCCGTCATCATCGGAATCTGATCTGGCCATCGGCAATTCGGCGCTGGGCAGCTACTTGGCTGCGCGTCAGGCCGAGCGCGATCGCGACTACGCCAGCGCCTCGCGCTACATCGTCTCGGCGCTTGAGCGCGAGCCGGAGAATTTCGATCTCCTCAACCGCGCGCATCTGCTGCTGATCGAGGACGGTAAGTTCGACGAAGCCGTGGGAATCGCCAACCGCATCGTGCGCCTGAGCCCGGCCAGCCCGCAGGCCAATCTCACGCTCGCGGTCGCCGATGCCCGCGACGGCAATTTTTCGCGCGCGCAGGCGCGACTGGCGGAACTCCCGCTGTCCGGTGTCAACCGCGTTATCCTGCCGCTGCTCAATGCCTGGCTCGAAGCCGCACAGGAGCGGCCCGCCGCGGCGCTCAACGCGCTGCGCCCGCTCGCCGAGGTGAGCGGCTTCCGCCCGCTCTTCGAATATCACGCCGGGCTTATCGCCGATCTGGGCGGCCGCGCCGACATCGCCGAAGGCCATTACCGCCGCTCCATTGAAACCGAGGAGGGCGCCTCGGTCCGCCAGGTCGAGGCCGTCGGTCGCTTCTATGAGCGCCAGGGCCGCACCGAGGACGCGCGCGCCCTTTATGCGCGCTACCAGACCCGCTTTCCCAAATCGATGCTGCTCGCGGCGTCGGCCGCGCGCGTGGCCAATGGCACGGCGCCGCCGCCCTTGGTCGCGACGCCGACCGCCGGCATGGCGGAAGCGCTGTTCAACATCGCCAGCGCCTTCCGCCAGGAAGCCGGCGGCCAACTTGCCCTCGTCTATGGCCGTCTGGCGCTGGCGCTCACGCCCGATCTGCCGCTGGGCCTTCTGCTGGTCGGCGAAGTTCTTGACGGCCAGGGCCGCCAGGCCGAAGCCAACGCGCTGTTCAACCGCATTCCGCGCAGTTCGCCGTTCTCGTGGTCGGCGCGACTGCGCGTGGCGCAGAACCTCTACGAAACCGGCGATGTCGAGAGTTCCATTCGCGAACTGCGCGCGATGGGGGCGGAGCGCACCGACCGCATCGACGCGCTGCTGGTCCTCGGCACCATCCTGCGCACCAAGGAGCGCCATACCGAGGCGGTGCAGGTCTACGACCAGGCCATCGCGCGCGTCTCGCCGATCGAGCAGCGCCATTGGACGTTGTTCTATTCGCGCGCCATTTCGCTCGAGCGCTCCAAGCAATGGCCGCGCGCCGAGCAGGATTTCTTGAAGGCGCTCGAGCTGCAGCCCGAGCAGCCCGACGTGATGAACTACCTCGCCTATTCCTGGGTCGAGCAGGGTGTGAACTACGAGCGCGCGCAGAAGATGCTCGAGCGCGCCGTCGAGCTGCGCCCCAACGCGGCGCACATCGTCGACAGCCTCGGCTGGGTGCTCTACCGCACCGGCAAGGTCGCGCAGTCCGTGCCGGTGCTGGAGCGCGCGGTTGAGCTCGTGCCCGACGACCCGACATTGCTCGATCATCTCGGCGATGCGCTGTGGAGTGTTGGCCGCCGCGACGAGGCGCGCTTCCAGTGGCGCCGTTCGCTGCAGACCAAGCCGGGGCCTGAGCCGGAGCTGAAATCGCAGCTCGAGCGCAAGCTGCGCGACGGCTTGCCGCCGCCACCGGCCACGGCCCGCGGGAATTGAGCGTCGCCGCGTCAGCCGGAACCGTTTCGGCGATCCTTCGCGCGGCCCCGGCGAAGATCAATCTCTACCTGCACGTCGTCGGCAAGCGTGCCGACGGCTATCACCTGCTTAATTCGCTCGTGGCGTTCGCCGAATGCGGCGACGCGCTGACGGTGACGCACGCCGACGATCTCTCGTTCGCGATTGACGGCCCGTTCGCGGCAGCGCTGGCGGGCGAGGGCGACAACCTGGTCCTGCGCGCGGCGCGGGCCCTCGCCACCGCACTCGGCCGCAAGCCGCAAGCTTCCATGCGCCTCACCAAGAATTTGCCGGTTGCGTCCGGTATTGGCGGTGGCTCGGCCGACGCGGCGGCAGCGTTGCTGGCGTTGCAGGATTTGTGGGGCGCGCGCCTGCCATCCGACGCGTTGCGCGCCTTGGCCTTGAAGCTCGGCGCCGATGTGCCGGTCTGCTGCGCCGGTCAGCCATCCTACATGGGCGGCATTGGCGACGAGATCGCCGCCTCACCCCGCCTGCCGCCGGCGGGGCTCGTTCTCGTCAATCCCGGCACCAAGCTGGCGACGGTCGACGTGTTCAAGGCGCGCCACGGCGCGTTCTCCGCGCCAGCGCGCTTCGCCCAGGCGCCACGCGACGCCGCCGACCTGGCCGACATGCTGCGCACCCGGACCAACGATCTGGCCGAACCGGCATCGCGCCTGTGTCCGGCGATCCCAATCGTCATCGAGGCCCTGTCCGCCAGTCCTGGTTGCCGTCTCGCGCGCCTGTCGGGGAGCGGGGCGACCTGTTTTGGCGTTTACGACGACGCCGGCACGGCCACGCGTGCCGCCGCCGCCCTGGCCAAACTTCGGCCAGAGTGGTGGATTACACCCACCCGCCTGGCCGTTTAGTCTGGGCACCAGCCCCTTCCGGGGCCGGTTGTGCGCCGCCTGTGGCGGTGGTAAGTCCTCTCCCCATATAACGATTCTGGTGGAATTCGCATGCCGCAGCCTGTTGCCCTCATCACCGGCGTGACCGGTCAGGATGGCGCCTATCTTGCCGAACTCCTGCTCGACAAGGGCTATATCGTCCACGGCCTCAAGCGCCGCTCGTCGTCCTTCAACACGGCGCGCGTCGACCATCTCTATGCCGATCCGCATGAGACGGGCGTGCGCTTCTTCATGCATTACGGCGACATGACCGATGCGACCAACCTGATCCGCATCGTGCAGGAGACGCAGCCGACCGAGATCTACAATCTCGCGGCGCAGAGCCACGTGCAGGTGAGCTTCGAGACGCCCGAATACACCGCCAACGGCGACGGGCTAGGCACGCTGCGCCTCCTGGAAGCGATCCGCATTTTGCGCCTGAACGAAAGTGTCCGCTTCTACCAGGCCTCGACCTCGGAGCTGTATGGCCTGGTGCAGGAGCGGCCGCAGCGCGAGACCACGCCGTTCCGCCCGCGCAGCCCGTATGCAGTGGCCAAGCTCTATGGCTATTGGATCACGGTGAATTACCGCGAGGCCTATGGCATGCACGCCTCCAACGGCATCCTTTTCAATCACGAAGGCCCGACGCGCGGCGAAACCTTCGTCACGCGCAAGATCACGCGCGCCGTTGCCTCGATCGAGCTCGGCCTGCAGAAGAAGCTCTATCTCGGCAATCTCGACGCCTCGCGCGACTGGGGCCATGCGCGCGACTATGTCGAAGGCATGTGGCGCATCCTGCAGCAGCCCGAGCCCGACGATTATGTGCTGGCGACCGGCGAGACCCACACGGTGCGCGAATTCACGCAGCTTGCCTTCGCGCGCATCGGCCGCAAGATTGTCTGGAAGGGCAAGGGTCTTCAGGAGAAGGGCCTCGATGAGAAGACCGGCGACGTGCTGGTCGAAATCGACGAGCGCTATTTCCGTCCGACCGAAGTCGAGTTCCTGCTCGGCGATCCCGCCAAGGCGCAGGCCAAGCTCGGCTGGAAGCACAAGACCGGCTTCGATCAGCTGGTGAAGGAGATGGTGGAGTCCGACCTCGCCCAGGTGAAGCGGGAGCATGAGCTCTATGGCCGCACCAACTGACGCCCGCAAATTCGACCTCGCCGGCAAGCGCGTCTGGGTCGCCGGCCATCGTGGCATGGTCGGTTCGGCGATCGTGCGCCGGCTGGCATCGGAGAAGTGCGAGATCCTGACGGCTGACCGCAAGACGGTCGACCTCACGCGCCAAAAGGAGACGGAGGAGTGGCTCGCGGCGAACAAGCCCGACGCCGTGTTCCTCGCCGCCGCGCGCGTTGGCGGGATCGTTGCGAACGACACGCGGCCGGCGGAATTCCTGCAGGAAAATCTGGCGATCCAGACCAACGTCATCCACGGCGCCTGGCGCACTGGCGTCAAGAAGCTGATGTTCCTGGGCTCGTCGTGCATCTATCCGCGTCTGGCGCCGCAGCCGATGCCGGAAGAACTCGCTGCTGACCGGGCCGCTCGAGCCCACCAATGAATGGTACGCGATCGCCAAGATCGCCGGCCTCAAGATGTGCCAGGCCTACCGCAAGCAATACGGCGCCGATTTCATCTCGGCGATGCCGACCAATCTCTACGGCCCCGGCGACAATTACGATCTCGAGCAGAGCCACGTCGTGGGCGCGTTGCTGGTGAAGCTGCACCGCGCCGCAAAATCGCATGCCAAATCGGTCGAGATCTGGGGCACCGGTACGCCGCGGCGCGAGTTCCTCTACGTCGACGATCTTGCCGACGCGCTCATCTTCTTGATGCAGCGCTACTCCGACATGTCGCACGTGAATGTCGGACTCGGCAGCGACGTGACGATCCGCGAGCTCGCCGAAACCATCGCCGAAGTCGTGGGCTATCGCGGCGAGTTCGCCTACAACACCGCGCGCCCCGACGGCACGCCACGCAAGCTCATGGACGTGCGCCGCCTGACGGCGCTGGGCTGGCGCGCCAAGACCCCGCTCAAGGATGGCCTCGCCGCCGCCTACGCCTGGTTCGTGGCGAACGCGGCGGAAGCGGCCTGAAGCACGCACGGTCACGTCCTTCGAGACGCGGCGCTGGCGCGCCGCTCCTCAGGACGAGGTCAGGGTGGTTGAAACACAAATGACCTCATCCTGAGGAGGCCGCGAAGCGGCCGTCTCGAAGGATGAAGCCAGGGGCTCGTCGGCCCGGATCGTTCTTGCCATCCCATCCTTCGACAAGCTCAGGATGAGGACCTTGTTTGGGACAGGCAGGCCAACAAAGGAGCCTCATCCTGAGCTTTCGGGAGCCTCATCCTGAGCTTGTCGAAGGATGAGGCGAAGGGCGCCGACGCGTCGGAACGCGGCGTTTGACCGATCTTAACCTCTCGCCTATATGAACGCCTGTCCGACGGAGCTGCAGCGTTGGGGCGTGGCCAAGCGGTAAGGCAACGGATTTTGATTCCGTGACCCCTGGTTCGAATCCAGGCGCCCCAGCCAATCTTTTCCGGCGGCAATCGCAGACATGCCGCGAAACGCGACCGCCGCCCTAGCGGCGGCCGCATCTTCGTTCCAACGGCAAAACCTGCCTTGCGGGCTCCGAGCAGCCTAGAGCGCGACCGCCTGACGCAACCGCGCGAGCATCCCCGCGCCGGTCGGCCCGTCGATCGCCGCGCGCACATGGCGGGCGGCTTCGCCGGCACTCACCGTCTGGCCGAAATGGCAGTAGCAGACGATGTCGTGCAGCTGGTGATCCGACAGCGCGAAATAGCCTTTGGCATCGCCGTAGCTATCGCCCTTCAATCCGTCGGCGTTCAAGATCGGGTCTTGCAGGGCGAGAGAGATCGGCGAGTTCGGACTGCGGATCGCATCGCGCGTCTCCCAGGACCGGTACTCGGTGCCCGGCAAAGTCCGTAGCAGTCGGTCGGGCTGACTTTCCAGAAGCTCCGCCCAGCGTGTCAGGCGCTCGTCGCGCGACAAGACGGGCAGGGACGTGTGGCTGACGTGAACCTCGGCCACCCGCTCTAAGACGTCGAATGTCCTGTGTTCCATCTTCAGCTCCAATGCAAGAGTGCTCGACGCTCCCCCCACATTTGCTGGCACGAAAGTCTGCGCCCGCGCGCGCGCCGAGTCACGCACTCTTGCAGAAATGCGTTCTATGCATGGGCGCGGACTCTGTATTCCCCGGCGGCTCAAGAAATAATTCCGCGCATCGACGCCACCCCAAGCCATTGACGTGGTGCACTACGCTTCCAGTCCTAAGCCGCGCAACTCAGCCGGAAATGATCAGCATCGAGTTCTTTTGTCTTGGCAAGGATCGCTTCGGGCACCGTGCCGAAGAACGCGTCTCGCCCGGACGGCGGCGTTGGGGCGTGGCCAAGCGGCAAGGTAACGGATTTTGATTCCGGGACCCCTGGTTCGAATCCAGGCGCCCCAGTCACTCATGAATTTACTCAAATACACGCGACCGACTTCGGGAAGCCGTATCGCGCATGCGCGGGCTTTCATCAATCGTTAGTTGTCCCGCGCCCAAAATCTCCCCCTATGGCCCGGAATCATGGGGAGAGAAGATCCATGCGCCGCATCCTGCTTGCACTGGCATTCGCGATCCTGATCGCGGCACCTGCAATCGCGCAGACGCCGCCGACCGCGCCAAAGACGCTATCGGACCAGAGCATCACGCTGGCGCGCCGCTATCTCGAACTGACCGGCATGCCTGAACAGTATCGGGCGTCGTTCGAAGTCGGCATGAAGCCGATGATCACCGCCGTACGGGCTGCCGTGCCGACCATGTCCGACGACACGGTGTCGCGCCTCGAAGCCCTGCTGCGCGAGGAGTATGCCAAGACGATGGTCCGCTTCATCGGGACCTACGCGCGCCGCCTGGCCGAACGCATGTCGGAAGACGATCTGCGCATCAATGTCCGGCTGATGGAATCCGATCCAGCCGTGGCACGCCTCATTGCGGTCATCATCGACCTCACGCCGGAATTGGGTGAATTGGCGATGGCCGACTGCGCCGGCGCCATGGCGATGGCGACGAGCCGCTTGCGTCGCGAGCGTCGGCTTTAGGCCCCTCAGGCCGTCCTTTACGGCGCCCGGGGCGGTTGAACCGGGGGCGGCGGCCCCTTGACTTATGCCCGGTCTATAGGCATACATGCGTCCGTCAGTCCCTGCTTCGGCACGCTACTTGCCGGTTCGCCCTCGGGCGCCAACTCAAGACGTCACCCGGAAGTTAAGAGATTGCTCCGTAACGCGCGATGGTCGTGCGTTGCGTCTTGTGTTTGTGTTCTAGGAGGCCAGTTATGGCAGTCGGTACAGTCAAGTGGTTCAACGCCCAGAAGGGCTTCGGTTTCATTCAGCCCGGCGACGGGCAGAAGGACGTGTTCGTCCATATCAGCGCCGTCGAGCGCGCCGGTCTGCGCACCCTCAATGAGGGCCAGAAGGTCAGCTACGAGCTGACCAACGAGCGCGGCAAGACCGCGGCGACGAACCTCCAGCTCGCCTAATCAGGCGTCTGGTTTGAGTTGCGAAACGGCGGCCGGCAACGGCCGCCGTTTTCATTTGCGGGGCTCAGGCTTTCGCCGGCGCCATGAACACGACCGCCGGCCATGCCTGTTCGAAGGGCAGCCCGATACGGTCCTGCACCTGGCGCACCGCCTCGGCGTCCGGTGCGCGGTAGAGACAGACCATCCGCTTGCGGTCGCGCGCGAAATAGCTGCGCAGATGCCGTACCCGGTACTGGTCCAGACACCATTGCCCCTTGTCCTTGATCGCCGCCACAGCGCTGAAATCGACTTCGCTGTCGAAATTGCGCTCAACGACAATCAGTGAGTCCGCCCCGGTCTCGGGCGGCGCATCGTCAGCGCCCGGCGGCACGTGTACGGAAACGGTGTGCGCATAGTCGGGCCGCGGCGGCGCAGGGCGCAGCGCCTGGCGCACCGATTCCGCGTCGGGGGCATTGAAGCGGCAGATCAGCCGCGTCCCGGCCTGCGAAAAATAGCTCCAGCGATAGAGCGCGCGGTGCACATCGAAGCACCAGCCATGCTTTGCCAGCGCATCGTTGATGTCTGCTTCCACGATCGGCGTCTTGAACCCGCGCGCGACGATCACGTCTTCCATCGGGCGATCCTATCCCGCCGCCTGCGCGGCCGAAATACCGGCGCGCGCGCGGGCCGAAAGTGTCTGCACCGGCAAGCCGTCGAGCTCGCGCCGGCACGCGGCGAGTGCCGTGGCATCGCCCGCGCGGTGCGCGGTGCAGGCCAGCAGCCCCAATGCCAGCGCCACGTCGCTGGGCCGGTCGAGCGGCCGGGCGAGGTCCAGGGCGGCTTGCGCACGAACCCGTGTGCGTTCGAGATCACCGCGCGCGAAGTCGATCCGCGCGGCACGGGTCAGCGCATAGATCATGCGGTGCTTGGCATCGACCACCCGGAGGTCATCGATGGCATTGTCCAGCGCGCCGATGGCGGCTTCATCGCCGGCACCGTAGCGCGCCAGCGCTTCCAGCGTCGCGGAGAAGGGCGAGTTGCTGCCGTCGCGCACCTTCTGCCCGATCGCGACCAGCTCACCGCAGAGCACGAGTGCCGCGGCATAGCGCTCGCGCTCGATCTCGACGACCGCCGTGTGCGCGAGCGCGAAGAACTCGCTCAGCCGGTCGCCGCGCGAGCGCGCCAGCATCCGCGCCTGGCGGAACTCGTCCGCGGCCGCGTCAAAATCGCCCTTGTGCAGATGCAGAAGGCCGGTGGCGTCGTGCAAGGCGGAGATATCGGTCGCGGTGCGCCGCGATAGTGCCGTGGCCTCGCGCAGCAGCGTATCCGCCTGGCCCAGGTCGCGCTCCAACATCGCCAGGCAGCGCGCGGCCTCCGCCATGGCCACCACGCGCTCGCCCGGTTCGGCCGAACGGCTGACCAGCTCGGCCTGCAGGCTGAGGCGCTGCGCGTCGCTCCACTCACCGGTCTCCCAGCTCATCACGCTCAGCATGTGAAACCCAAGACGCGCGTGATCGACGGCACCGTAATCGAGTGCGCGCTCGGTCAGCTCCTCGATCGCCCGCATCGCCGCCGCGTCGCGATCGGGCTTGCCGGCGCCCAACAGGATCTGCGTGAGCTCGAGATGCAGCTTGGTGCGGTCGGGCTCCGCCACCAGATCGGCGTAATAGCGCCCGCGTCGCACCAGCGCCGTGGCGGCGGCATTGGCGAACAGCCGCAGGCAGCGTCGCCCGGCTGCCACGCACGCGCGCGCCGCCAGCGCGGGGTCGCCGCCCAGGGCCGCGTGATAGGCGATCATGCCCGCGGTTAGTTCATTGGGTCCATCCTTGTCGAGGAGCGCCTGGGCGATCTTGTTGTGCAGGATGCGCTGGCGCGGCTCGGACAGACCGTTGTAAATCGCGCGTTGCACCAGGCTGTGCGTGAACCCGTACGCGGCACCGCCGGCGGGCGAGGGCACGGCGCGGATGAACCCGCGCCGCTCCATCGTCTCCAGCGAGGCGACCAGGTCGGACGGCGAGACATCGGTCAGCTTGCCCAGCAGCGTGGGCTCGAAGGTGCGGCCCAGCACCGCCGCCCAGCGCAGGATCTCGAGGGCTGGACCCGGTAGCCGGTCGATCTGGGCGCGCACCAGCGTGGTGAGCGAGCGCGGCACGTCGTCGCCCAGATGCGGGGCCGCGCGCGCGAGTTCCAGCGCAAAGAGCGGGTTGCCGCCGCTTTCGGCATAGATGCGCTCGGCATCGACCGTGGGCGCGACGGACGCGACCAGCTGGCGCACATCCTCGCGCGATAGCGCCTTGAGCTCGATCTCGCTGGCGCGACCCTCCTCGCGCAGGCCGCGCAGGAGTTTCGCCATCGTCGCGTTGTCGTCGATCTCGCCCGCGCGATAGGCAATCACCGTGAGCACCGGCCGGTGCCGGTTGAGCCGCAGCACGTAGTGCAGCAGATCGGCCGAGGCGCTGTCGCACCAATGCGCATCGTCGAAGACCAGGACCACCGGCGGGGCGCTGTGTGCGCGCGCGGCGACCAGCTCGGCGACCGCGCCGAACAGCCGCTCGCGGCTGTAGGGCTCTTGCGGGGCTGGGCCAAGCTCCGGGATCAGTGGTGCGAGATCGCGGCCGATGCTCTCGCCCATGCTGGCGCGCGGCAGGCCGCGCAGCGCCTCGATCCAGATTCTCATAGGGCCGGCTGGTGTCCGCCTCGAAGGCGCTGGCGCGCAGCACCGTGCCGCCTTGCGCCGTCGCGGCCTCGACCAGCTTGCGCAGCAGCCGGCTCTTGCCCATGCCGGGATCGCCGCCCACCAGCACCACGCGCCCGCTGTTGCGGGTCGTTGCTTCCTCGAGGGCTTGCAGCAGGCTGGCGCGTTCGGCGGTGCGCCCGGTGAGCTTGGCCGAGCCGAGTTCCTCGGCCTCCTCATCGGCAACCGGGCGCTCGGCGGTGGGTGGCGGCGCTGGCGTCGCGGCGTTACGCGGCTCCTGCAGCTCGCGCCACGCCGCGCGCAGCAGCAGCGGGGGCTTGCCGTGTGCCTCCTGCAGTTGGCGCTCGGCCCCCTGCACGCGCTGCTCCGCCTCGCTGCGCTGGCCGGCCGCCATCAGGACACGCACCAGTCCGATATGCGCGTGCTCGTCGAACGGATCGGCCTGGACTAAGGCGCGCGCATGCGTGACGGCGGCGGCGGGATCGCCGCTCAGCCGCGCCAGCACCGCGCGCAGCACGCTGGCGTGCAGCCGCCGCGCCTCCTCGCGCATCGACACGCACCACGCCTGGTAGTCGGTGAAATCCGGCAGATCGAGCCCTTCGAGGAACGGCCCGCGGAAGCGCGCCGCGAGCGCCAGCAATTCCTCCGTCGTCAACGCCTCGCCATCCGCCGTCATGCGCGCGCGGATGCTGGCAAGGTCGAGGTCGGCCCCCTCCAGATCGATCGCCACGCTCTCCCGATCGGCGATCACGCGCGCGTGATCGCCCGCGTCAAGCAGCGGGCGCAGCTTGGACAGGCTCCAGCGCAAGGCGCCGCGCGGGTCGTCCGTCACGTCCCACAGCAGCGCGCACAGCCGTTCGCGCCGATGCGCGCGCTGGGTCAGCGCCAGATAGGCGAGCAAGGCGCGAGTTTTTTTCGACTGTGGAAGTGCAAGGTTGGTGTTGCCCTGCCATACCTCAAAATCGCCTAAGACCCGCAAACTCAAGGTGTTTTGCGACGTCATCCCTGTCCTGAAGACCGCGTTGCAAGTAGCGCCATCCTAAACGCACCCGTGCCGCCGGTCATCAGGGGCATTCGCATAGTTCGCAATTACCTTGTTTCTTCCAACGCTTTTTCCCACGCGCCGCAGCGAGATTGCCGCCTCACAACACTGGGGCGCCGTGCCCTCTCCTGCTGTCGCGAAAGCTGCCTCGAAATGAGCCACGGATATACTTTTGAAGCGACCCTCGCCGCGGCCGAACGCGTCTCCTGGCGTGTCGACGACGTTGTCGGCGGCGAATTGCAGCTCGATTTCTGGCGGCCCTTCCTGCCCGATTCGCTGGCGCGCACGGCGGGGTTCGCGTTCCTCACCGCACCGCAGAAGCGCACGCTCAATCACATCCGCGCGCGCTTCTATCTGCATCTGCTGGGACTCGCCGAGGAATTCATCCTGCCCTTCGTCCTCGATCAGGCGCGCCCGATCCTGCATGACGGCGGCATGCGCACGCGTGCCTTGCTGCAATTCGCGCTCGATGAGTTCAAGCACATCGATCTCTTCCGCCGCTTCGGCGCGGCGTTCGACAAGGGCTTCGGCACGCCGTGCAACGTCGTCGGTCCGGCGCGCGAAGTGGCGCGCGCGGTGCTCTCGCATCATCCGCTGGCGGTATCGCTCGCCATCCTTCACATCGAATGGATGACGCAGCGCCACTACCTCGACAGCGTCCACGAGGGCGACACGCTCGATCCGCGTTTCCGCAACCTGCTCAAATATCATTGGATCGAGGAGGCGCAGCACGCCCGCATCGACACGCTGATCGTGGAATCGATCGCCGCCGCCAGCTCGCCGGACGAACTGGCGCAGATGCTCGACGGCTATCTGCGCATCATCAGCCTGATTGATGGGTTGCTGGCGCGCCAAGTCGGCCACGACCTCGACAGTTTCTTCGATGCCTCCGGCGTTCTGCTCGATCACGACCAACGTCTCGAATTTGTGCGCGTGCAGCTGCAGGCGCTGCGCTGGACCTTCATCGGTTGCGGCATGACCCACCCCGATTTTCTGACGACTTTGGGCTCGCTCAAGCCCGAGGCACGCGCTCACGTGCTGCAGATTGCGCCGACATTCTGCTGAGCATTTTTCCAAAACGGCAATTCAACCAGGGAGTACGACATATGACGACCGCAGCATTGAAGCAGCAGACCAACGTCAACGGCATCGATCTCGAGGCGCTGGGCGGCGTGGTCGAACAGGTGAAGGCCTACCCGTCCAAGGCCATCGTTGAATTCCGCGTGAAGTCGGTGTGGAAAGGGCAGACCCGCAGCGAGTCCACGGTCGAGTCCTACACGATCGGCGGCGAAACCGTGCACCGTCAGTTCAAGATCGTCGCCGACGAGCCGCTGGAACTGCTCGGCACCAACACCGCGCCCAACCCGCAAGAGCTGCTGATGTCGGCGCTCAACGCCTGCATGATGGTCGGCTACGTCGCCGGCGCGGCGATGCAAGGCATCACGCTGCAGAAGTTGGAGATCGAGACCAGCGGTAGCCTCGATCTGCGCGGCTTCCTCGGCATCGATGACAAGGTCAAGCCGGGCTACGAAAAGCTGAGCTACGTCGTGCGCATCAAGGGCAACGGCACGCCGCTGCAGTTCCGTGAGATCCACGAGACCGTCATGCGCACCTCGCCCAACTACTTCAACATCGCGCGCCCGATCTACCTGGACGGCGATCTCAAGGTCGAAAAGTAAGTCTAGTCCGGCCGGTTTCGGCCGCGAACAGCCGTTATTTCGAGGGAGTTTATTCGTCATGTTCGAGTTGCAAACCGGCTTTCCGGCCGTGATCGCGTATCTCGCGCAAGAGCACGCCAAAACGCCGCTCGCCCGCCTCAAACGGGCGTACGGCGAATGGCGCGCCCGCGTCAAGGAGCGCACGCAGCTGGTCGGTCTCGATGAACGCATGTTGCGCGATATCGGTCTGTCCAGGGTCGATATCTGGCACGAGACGAACAAGCCCTTCTGGCGGCCCTAAAGGCTGGCGGAGGGCGGCGGGCCGCGGGCCGCCAGGGGAGCGCGGCCCGCCGATCCTCACTCAGAACTTGGCGCGCACGCGACGGTCTCAGCGGTTAAGCTGCCAGATCGTTAGCGTGAGCGCTGTCGCATATCCGACCCAGAGGAGATAGGGCACCAGCAGCCAGGCGGCGGCGTGGCTGTGGCGGCGGAAGAGGGCGATGGTCGAGACGATCGCGATATCGAGAAGGATGATCTCGAGTGCCGCAAGGTCGATGCGATGCAGCCCGAAAAACAGAATTGACCACAGCAGATTGAGCGCGAGTTGCCCGCCATAGATCGCGAGCGCGACATGGGCGTATCTCCAACCGCCGGCGCGCCACACCAGCCACGCCGCCACCGCCATCATCAGGTAAAGCGTCGACCACACCGGCCCGAACACCCAGTTCGGCGGCGTGAAGGACGGCTTGGCGAGGCCGGCATACCAGTCAGGAATCTCCGGCGCGGTGATTGCCGAGCCGACGATGGAAACCGTGCTCGTCGCGGCGAGCGAGATCAGCAGCCCCAGCCAGATCCGCCAATCGCGTTGGGTCATGGGCACCCCTTGCTGCCGACGATGGTGCGCAGTGTATAACTCCGGCAAGGGAGATCCGTGCCGCAGAGGGGGGACCGCACGATCATGACATTGAAGCTCGCCGCTGGCGACATCGCCGGCATCTGGCCGATCCTCTATGCCTTTTTCGACCAGCACGGCCGCATCGATCGCGCGGCGATGCGCACGCAGATCGACGCGTGTGTCGCCGGCGGCGCGCCGGGCATCGCGGTGATGGGCCTGGCGACGGAGATCGGCAAGCTCTCGACGGCCGAGCGCCATGAGATGCTGGAAATTGTGGCTGAGTTGTTGGCCGGTCGGCTGCCGCTGGCTGTGACGATCGGCGCGCCGAGTGTCGAGGGCCAGGTGGAATTCGCGCGCGCGGCTGAAAATCTCGGTGCGTCCTGGGTCATCCTGCAACCGCCGCCTGAGCGTGGCCTGCCCGAGAGCGACTATCTGCGCTTCTTCGGCACGGTTGCCGACAAGGTGAGCCTGCCGGTCGCCATCCAGAACGCGCCGCAATATACCGGCGTCGGACTTTCCAACGCCGGCTTGCGCGAACTCAATCGCCAGCATCCCAACGTATCGCTGCTCAAGGCCGAATCATCGGCGGCGGATGTCAGCCGCCTGGTCGAGGAGAGCGCCGGCGTCTTTCGCATTTTCAACGGCCGCGGCGGGCTCGAGCTGCCCGACAATCTGCGCGCCGGCTGTGTCGGCCTGATCCCGGCGCCCGAATGCTTCGACGTCCAGCTCAAGATCTACAAGCTCATGCAGAGCGGAAACGCCGCCGATGATGCCGAAGCGGAGCGCCTCTATCGCTCGGTCCTGCCGCTGATCGTCTTCCTGATGCAGTCGCTCGACACGTTCCTGTGCTACGGCAAGCGCCTGACCGCGCAGCGCCTCGGCCTGGGCCCGGTCCATGACCGCTCTCCGGCCATGGCGCCCACCAAATTCGGCCTGGAATCCTTGCAGCGCTACGCTGCCGGCCTCGGCCGCTTCGCGCTCTAGGCGAAGCGGCCGGGCAGGGGCTTACATCGGCTTTTGCGCGGTGCGGATCGCGGCCCCGCCGCCCTTGAGTTTGAGCCGCGTGATTTCCTGCAGCTTGTCGCCGTCCAGGCGGAAGGCGTGAATATCCTTCTCCACCATGTTCTGGACCAGGATGGTCTTGCCGTCGGCGCTGAACGCCACACCTTGCGACCACTGACCGATCGGCGCCTCGGCGATCTTGCTGAGTTTGGTGCCGTCGACCTTGAACAGCACCAGCTTGCCGTTGGCGTTATAGAACGGCGAGGTGGGGGACTTGTTGCTGCCGTTGACCACGACCACGCCGACCATGCTGCCGTCGGGCGACAGGACGATGCCTTCGGGCGTCTGGCCGACCGTGATCGTGTCGACCACGTGCGGCACCTTCGCCTTGAGATCGATGACGCTGATCGTGTCGAGATCGCCCGCACCCAGGCCGATATTCGCCACCACCGCCACATCGCCCTTGGCCGCGATGTCGATGCCGTAGGGCCGCAAGCCCGCGTGGATGTCGCGCTTGGTGTAGCTCGACCTTGTCGCCGTCGATCGCCAGTACGGAAATCTTGAAGTCGCCGTCGCGCGTCACCAGCGCCGTCTTGCCGTCCGGCGTGATCGCGACATGGCTGGGACCGGATTTCGCGTCGGCGATCGCGACAGTGTCGAGCTTGCTCACGTCCTTGCCGCTGATCTTGAACACCGACACGGTGCCCGCGGCGCGGTTGGCCACCAAGGCGAGATTGCCCTGCCGGTTGATCGAAACGCCGGCCGGCGACAAGCCGGTCTCGAGCGTCGCGATGATCTTGGGCGGCGAGGCCTTGAGGTCGATCACCGACATCTTGTTGTCGGGGATCGACTTGGTGGCGTCATTGGGATCGATCTTCATCGCCGATGTCACCAGCGCCAGGCCCTCGTCGGGTGTGATCGCCACGGAGACGGGCGGCCCCACCACGCTTGCCGGCACTTCGATTTCGGCGACGATCTTGGGCGGCGATTGCGACAGGTCGATTACCGCGATCGTGTCGGCAAGCGGCGTCTTGGCCACCTCGTTGACGCCGTTCACCAGGACGGCCTTGCCGTCATTGGCCGATACGGCGAGCTGCGCCTGCACAGGCCCGCCAAAGCCGACCGCCGCCGCCACGAGGCTGGCAGCCAGGTTCAATTTTCCCATCGATGTCCTCCCGATCCGTATTGTTTCATTGATCGACCCCAGCTTGACCTTAATCACGGACCGGCAGTCTCTCAACTCACAGGCGAGTGTGCGTGCGTAGGCGGGCCGGCTTTCACAAAAAGATGATCAAAGGGGGCAGCCGGGCGCCCATCCCCCCTCATTTCGGGCGTTAGCAAATGGTTGACAGTTTTTAAATACTTTCAGGGAATGGCACGCCTTGCCGCTTTCCTGGTCGAGTTCGCGCGCTCCAAATCCGGGCGGGGTTTCGCCGCCTATTTGCTGCTGCTGGCGGTCATGTCGGCGATCGTCGGCTACGCCATGCATGCCTCGAACCAGCGCTGGTTCGTCGACAGCAAGGGCGAGGAGAAGCGCACCGCCGTCGAACTGGCCGACGCGTTCGTGGCCGCCTATGGCGAGGCGCGCGCACGATTTTCCGTCGACGGGGCACCTGTGCCGGCGACGTTCCGCGCCCATGCCATCGACCGCTTCAACAAGGCACGCGAAAGCGACGACGCGCTGCGGCTGGTGATGGCCGGTGTGCCCGGCCGGGTGATCGTCACGCCGCCCAGCGACGAGGATATGGCGGACAGCATCCGCCGCTTCGTCCAAACGGGCGCGCGCGAGCCCGAGACGCGCTTTCTGGAGCTCAACGGCCAGACCGTGTTGCGGACCCTCTATCCCTCGGTCGCGAGCTTGCAGAGCTGCGTCGATTGTCACAATCAGATCCAGCCCGACCAGCCGCGCCTTCATCTCAACGATGTCCTCGGCGCCTTCGCGGTCGATATTCCCGTCGATGCCTTCCTGTGGCAGAGCCGGCTTGAATTGTTGGCCTTTGCCGTGATCATTTTCCTGGTCGGCGCCGCCGCTGGCGTTTCCATCTTCGTGACGCAGTTCCGCCAGATCGCGGCCATCAACGCCGCCGAGGCGAATGCGCGCGTCGCGCGCACGCGTCTGGCCGGCGCGGTGGACGGGCTCTCCGACGGGTTTGCGCTGTTCGATGCGCAGGACCGCCTGGTCCTGTGCAATCCCAATTACCGCCGCATGCATCTGGGCGTCGCCGATATTCTGAAGCCCGGCATTCGTTTCGAGGAGATCCTGCGCGAGAGCCTGGCACGCAATCGCTACGATTTCTCCGCCGAAGGCCTGGAAGCGCATGTCCAGAAGCGCATGGAGCAGCATCGCCGCTCCGCCTGCGCATTCGAGCGCCGCCTGGCCAATGGCCGCTGGGAGCATGTACGCGAGGACCGTCTGCCCGACGGCGGCGTCAGCGTCCTCATCAGCGACATCACGGAGCGCAAGCAGGTTGAGGTCGAGCTGGTCGAGGCTAAGATCGCCGCCGAATCCGCCAACCGCGCGAAGAGCGAGTTCCTCGCGAACATGAGTTACGAGCTGCGCACGCCGCTCAACGCCATCATCGGCTTTGGCGACATCATCGCCGAAGAGGCGATGGGGCCCGACGCTACCGTTCAGTATCGCGACTACGCCGGCGATATCGGCCGTTCCGGCCGCCATTTGCTCGATCTGATCAACGATATTCTCGACATGTCGAAGATCGAAGCGGACAAGCTCGACCTGCGCGATGACGAGGTCGAGATCGCCGATATGATCGCGTCGTGCATGCGCATGGTGAGCCAGCGCGCGAGCGAGGCCGGGATCGAGGTGGTGACGCAAATTCCGTCCGATCTGCCGCCGGTGCGTGCCGACGAGGTCCGCCTGAAGCAGATCGTGCTCAACCTGCTCTCCAACGCCGTCAAGTTCACGCCCGCCCCCGGCGGCGTCACGGTCCTGGCCGCCCGGCAGGACGATGGCGGCGTTGCCATCACGGTGACGGATACCGGTATCGGCATGACGAATGAGCAGTTGAAGGTGGCGCTGGAGCCGTTCGGCCAGATCGACTCCTCGCTCGCCCGCAAGCACGAGGGCACGGGGCTAGGTCTGCCGCTGGTTGACGCGCTGGCGCGCAAGCATGGCGGGACGCTCATCGTCGACAGCGCGCCGGGTCGCGGAACCCGCGCGACCATCACCCTGCCGCCCGACCGCGTGCTGGCGCGCGCCGGGGCGCCGGCATTGGCCGAAGCCGCCCGCGCCTGAGCTTTGGCCACGGTTGACAATGGGACCGGCCGCGGCTGATTTTGCCGCGCATGACCGCCTCCATCCGTTTCGCCCGCCCCGACGACGCCGCGACGATCGCGGCCATCGTGCGCGATGCCTACACCCCCTATATCGCGCGCATCGGCCGCAAGCCCGGCCCGATGTTGGACGATTACGATGCGCTGGTGCGCGATGGCCACGTCCAGGTCCTGGATGAGGGCGGTGCCATCGTCGCGATCTTGGTGCTGTTGCCGCAGGACGATCATCTTCTGCTCGATAACATTGCAGTCGTTCCGGCATCGCACGGCCGCGGCTACGGAAAGCGCCTGGTCGCGCATGCCGAAGCCGAGGCGCGCCGCCTGGGCTTCGCCGAGCTGCGCCTCTACACCCACGTCCTGATGACCGAGAACATCGCGCTCTACACGCGGCTGGGCTTCAGCGAAACCCACCGCGTGACGGAGAAGGGATTCGCGCGCGTCTTCATGCGCAAGCCCGTGTGAGTGTTTTGTTGCGATTGCTACTTTAGAGAGATTGCTACTTTAGGGCGAGTGCTACTTTAGAGCAAGAAAGAGTTAGGGTTTAGGCAACCTATGCGAGTGTACGACCATAGGACGATCGGCGCGTTCTGGCGTCCGTTGTTTTGGGGGTCGGCACATGGCGATGGGAGCCACACACGTCGTTTTGACGCGATTGCTGTTCTATGCGCTGCTTCCGGTGGCGGCCGCAACGGCGATCTTCTGTCTGCTGGTCGCGAAACGGCGGGGCTGGTTGAATTCTTCCTCTACGGCTTCGTGCCCTTCGCCTTGTGCAGCGTGTTTGGCATGCATCTCTTGCTCTGCACCGATCCGCGCGAGCGACGCATGATGGAGTTCGTCGGTGTATTCGTCCTCTCGGCGGTCGTCATCGCAACCAATCTTCTGGAATCGAACGGCGTTCCCCGGTCCTGGATGCCGGCGTGGTCCTGGCGACGGTCAGCGTGATTTGTCAGATTAAGTTCATCGTGGCTAGCCAGGGACCGGTTCGTCAGATTCGCCTAATCCGGCTGCAGGAAGCGCTGATTGTTCCGTTTGCCGTCAGCGTGACTCCGTTCTTCCTGTGGCTATCCTCGTCGATCAATCCGACTTACGATCTTCATCTCTATGCGTTTGAGGCGAGCTACGGCTTCCAACCTTCGGCTGTTGTCGTCGGCGCGTCGCAATCGGTTCCCGGGGGCGGCCAGATACTGCAAAGCGTCTACGATTCCCTGCCATTGGCGGTGGCGTTGCTCCACGCCGTGCGCCATCGTTACGCATCGCAGGAAAGTTTCCTGGTTATCTTCGTGGCAGCAACGATCGTCGGATTTTCTCTCTATTTCGTTTTTCCGATCGCCGGCGTTTTGCAATTGTTCGGCAATTCATTCCCCACGGCACTGCCGCCGGTCGCAGATTTGACCATCGCACCGGTGCACATCGATCTCGTTGCGCCGCGCAACGGTATGCCGTCGCTGCCCGCCGCGTGGGCGTATCTCGTCTGGTTCAACGCGGCCGACCTGCCGTCCTACATCCGCCGCGGCTTTCGTGTGTTCGTTGTCTTGACGCTGGTGGCGACAATCGGCTTGCGCGACGCCCATTGGCTGACGGATTTGTTTGTGGCGCTGCCGATGGCGATTGCTTTGCAGGCCGCCTTCGCCGCCGGGCTACCGTGGCGCGCCGCGGCGCGCTGGCGGGTGGTGATCGGCGGGGCGGTGCTGGTCGTCGTTTGGTTCGCGGTCCTGCGGCTCGGCGCGCCGATGGTTCTGGCCTGGCCGGGACTGTCATGGGCCCTGGTCGCGGCGTCATGCGCGGTTTCGGTGGCACTCTTTCGTGACCTACAGCGGGCACGCGCGCGCGCATCGGGCAACTGGACCATCGGGCAGCTGGCTGCGTCGTCTGCAGATTAAGCTGGTCGTTGGTTAGCGCCCCTCGCGCCGCCATGCCACGAGCAGCGCGCCCAGCGCCAGGAAGAACAGCGCGAAGCCGGGCAGCAGCGAGACCTGGCTGACGCCGGTCACGACATAGTCGCCGTTGGCGCGGAAGCCCAGCCAGCCGCGCCCATTGGGCTCGCGTCCGCCGGCATCGCGACCGGGGCGCACGCGGCGCAGCTCCGGCAGCCCGTCCGACAGCCACAGGATCTGCCCGCCCGTCGAGGCGGCGGCGTATTTCAGATGCTCGTCGGTCGTGCGCACATCCGAGAGCTCGAGCGGATTGAGCGGCCCGATCACCGCCAGCGCGATGCGCGTGCCGTCGGTGATGTGATAGAGGCCGGGCTCTTCCACCTGCAGGCTGCCGACCGCCTCGCCGCCATGCGTGTCGGTCAGCGTGATCGTCTGTTTCTTGTTGGAGGGCGAGGTGATCTCGACCGTCGCGTTGTCGCGCTCCAGCGTACGGCGCATCACCTCGATGCGGTTGCCGCGCACGCTCGCGCGCAGATCATTCTCCTCCAGCTCCGGCTCTTTCATCAGCCAATGCGCGATGCGCCGCAGCAGCTCGGCCTGCGGGCCGCCGCCGTCGTAGCCGCGCGCCCACAGCCAGATATGCTCCGACATGATCTGCGCCACGCGCCCGTCGCCCACGCGGTCGAGCAGCAGCAGCGGGCGCTGGTCGACGCCGCTCATCAGGATCTGGCCGCGCCGCGGATCGGTGTCGATCTGCCGGAACCAGCGACCCCAGCTCGGCTCGCTGCCCGGCTGGCCGGTTCCGGCCCCCGGCAGCTCGGCCGTCACCGGGTGGCGCCGTCCGGCATCGGTCAGGCCCGGCTTGAACGGTTGCTCGAACGTCTGGCCGGTCGGCGAGCCCGGCAGGATCTGGCCGAGCGGCGAGCTGAACAGCGTGCCGGGGCCGGAGAAGTTCGGACCCACCGCGACCATCAAGGCGCCGCCCGCGCGCACATAGCGCACGATGTTGTCGAGATAGACCTGGGCCAGCACATCGCGGCGGCGATAGCGGTCGAAGATGATCAGGTCGAATTCGTTGAGCCTCACTTCGAACAATTCGCGGATCGGGAAGGCAATCAGCGAGAGCTCGGTCACCGGCGTGAAATCCTGCGCCTCGGGCGGACGCAGAATGGTGAAGTGGATGAGATCGACCGCGGGATCGGATTTCAGCAGGTTGCGCCAGGTGCGCTCGCCGGCATGCGGCTCGCCCGTCACCAGCAACACGCGCAAGCGGTCGCGTACACCGTTGACCGCGACCACGGCGCGGTTGTTATCGAGCGTGAGCTCGCGCGAGCCCGGCTCGACGATGATCTCGAACAGCGACTGGCCGCCATGCTCCAGCGTGAAATCGATGTTCTGCGGCGTGCCGACCGGCAGGCGGTAGGTCTGCGGTTCGCCGCCGTCACGCCTGATATCGACGCGCGCCGTACCGCCGCCGCCCTGGCCGTCATCGATGCGCAAGGTCATCGACATCGGCTTGCCGACGATGCCGTACGCAGGGGCATTCTCAACAATAAGCCGCCGATCGCCCTCGTTGCGCTGGCCGGTCAGCAGCGTGTGGATCGGTCCGGGCAGCGCGTCGCGCGCGGCCTCGCCCTTGGCCGGGGCCTTGGGCGCGTCATGCACCTGGCCGTCGGTGATCAGCGTGATGCCCGCCAGCCGCGAGCGCGGAATGTCGGCCAGTGCCCGCTCGACCGCGGCAAACAGCTTGGTGCCATCGGCGCTGGACCCGCCGGCACGCACCACGCGCACCTCCAGATCCTTCTGTTGGCCCAGCCGGGCTTGAACATGCGCCAACGCCTCGTCGGTACGCTGGCGCCGGTCGCCCAGGCCCTGGCTCTGCGAGTCATCGACGACCACGACCGCCACATCGGTGAGCGGCCGCCGGTCTTCCAGTACCGCCGTCGGATTGACCAATGCCAGCAACAGCCCGAGGGCGGCGATCGTGCGCCATGTGGCGCCCCGCGCGCGCGTCCACCAGGTAAGTGCCACCAGCACGAGCGCGATGGCGGCCAGCACCGCGATCGCTGGCCAGGGCAGCGACGGCGCAAAGGTGAGGGTGAGATCGCCCGCGTTCATCGCCGCATGCGCTCCATGATCGCGTCAATATGCACCTGGTCGGCTTTGTAATTGCCGGTCAGCGCGTACATGACCGCGTTGACGCCGAAGCGCACCGCGTATTCGCGCTGCGTCTCGCCGCCGGGCACGGCGGCATAGAGCGGCCGCCCGGCGCTGTCGAGCGCCCACGATGCCGCCCAGTCGTGCCCGCCGATGATCACCGACGATACCCCGTCATTGACGCGATCGTCGGATTGCTCGACCCACACCTGGCCGCCGTTCCAGCGCCCGGGGAACTCGCTGATCAGGTAGAACGCCTTGGTCAGCACATGCGTCGCCGGCACCGGTGTCAGCGGCGCGAGATTGAGCTGACGCAAGATGTCGCGCAACCGCACGCCGGCCGGGCTCATGGCGCCCGGCGGCGCCGTGTCGGAATCGCGTGTGTCGAAAATGATCAGGCCGCCGCGCCGCAGATAATGATCGACGCGCGACAGCGCCGCCGCCGAGGGGCGCGGCGCTTCGGGCACGATCGGCCAATAGACGATCGGATAGAACGCCATCTCGTCGCGCTCGATGTCGAGGTCGATGGGTGCCCCCGGGTCGACGGCGGTGCGTCGCGACAGCACGAAGCCCAGCCCGGCGAGGCCGGCGCGCGCGATCTCGTCGACCTCCTGGTTGCCGGTGCGCACGAAGGCAAAGCGCGTCGACAGCGTCGCCGTCAGCGCCGCCTCCGTGTCGATTCCCTGCTGCGTCGTCGGCGCCGGTCGCGCTTGCGGGCTCCCTGGCCGCTGCAATTGCGCGTGCGCCGGCAATGCGGCGATCAGCAGGAACAGCATCGCCGTCGTGGCGCGCGCGCGCCAGCGCGGCCAGAGTCCGCGCAGCAACAGCGAAACAACCAGGTCCACCAGCAGCAGCGTCAGAGCGGCGGTCAGCAGGAACGGCTTGAAGTCGACCGCGCGGCCGCCCGCATATTGCCGCCGCGCCACGCCGTCGGGGAGTGCGGCGATCGGTGCTGGGGCGGCCACCTGCGCCGAGAGATTGATGGCACGGCGCGCCGCATCGGTGCCGTAGAAGCCCGGCGGGTGGCGCGGGCTCACCGGCGTGCGCGTCAGCTCGGCCGCGGCCACGGCGATGGCGGCGGGCAGCGGCGCCTGCAGCCGCCCGAACCCGTCGAGCGAGCTGACCGGCGGCAGCACGCCCTCGGCCGCCTCGGCCGCGACGCCTTGTGACAAAGCCACCAGCCGCTGCAGCATTTCCACGAACAAGCCCGACAGCGCCAGCGTCGACCAGTCGGGATTGGCGGTGGTGTGGATCAGCACCAGCCAGCCATCGCCGCGCTTATCGGCGGTCACAAGCGGCGTGCCATCCGACAGGCGCGCCCAAGTCCGCGACGAGAGATCGAGGCTCGGCTCGGCCAGCACCTGGCGCGTCACGCGCACATCGTCGGGCACGGTCAGGTTGGCGAACGCGCCGTTGGCATCGAAGGCGGCAAGCCCGACCGGCTCGCCCCAGGTCATCGCCCCGCCGAACGCGCGCCCACCGCCGGCACGCAACGGTACGGGCACCAACTCGTCGGCGCTTTCGGCCATGCGCGGGCCCGCGAAGCGCACCACCACGCCGCCTCTGCGCATCCACTGGTCAAGCGGCGTGCGATCGCCGTCGGGCAGGCGGCCGACATCGGCCAGGATGATGACGGCTAGCTCGCGCGCCAGCAGCTCGCCGACATCGCCGTTGCGCACCTGGCTGAACGGCGACAATGCGCGCTCGAGATAATAGGTCTCCGCCAGCAGCGGCTGCGATTTCTCGATCGTGCTGCCGGACACGAGGCCGACCGGCCGTCGCCGCCAGCGCTCGTCGATCAGCACGGCGCTGCCGCTGGATGCCTCGCCGTCGATTTCCAGCCGCGCCACGCGGTTGCGCAACTCCGTCGGCAGCGCGATGCGCGCACTCGCGGTCTTCTGGCCTTCGGCCCATTTGAGCTCTTCGCGGGCCAACAGGCGGCCGTCCTCGCCGCTGGCGCGCACGAAGCCCGCGACCGCGCCCGCACCGTCGGCGCGCGCGGCCGTCACGGTCAGCCCGCTGGCATCGGCGGTGGGCGGCAGCAGCAGGCGCGCCAAATCGGTATTGGCATCGGCGAAAAACTCGACCGGGCCGATGCGCTGCAGGCGTTCGACGAGGGCCGTGACCTTGTCGTCATTGAGCCCGTCGCTGAGATAGACGACCGAGGCCTGGCCGCTGAGTCCGGTATTCTCGAGCGCCGCCAGCGAGGCCCCGCGATCGGTCGGCCACGGCTTGGGCTCGATGGCGGTCGCCAGCGTGCGCGCCTCGGTCGCGCGCATCAGCCGGCTGGCGCGTGGCGCTTCGCCGGTCAGCGACGGCGCGGTGGACAGCAGCATCACCGGCCGTTCCTCGCGCTCGGCGCGATCGATCAGATCGGCAATAGCAGCCTGGCGCGCCGGCCATTGCCGCGCCGAACCCCAGCCATCGTCGACGACCAGCAGCATCGGTCCGGGCCCCGCCAGCCGCGCGCCGGGATTGAGCAGCGGATGTGCGAGCGCCAGGATGATGAGGAGTGCAATGGCCAGGCGCAGCAGCAGCAGCCACAGCGGCGTCTGCGCCGGCGTTTCTTCCTTGGGCTGCAGGGCGAGCAGCAGGCGGATCGCCGGAAACCGCGTGCGCCGCGGTGCCGGCGGCGTCACACGCAGCAGCCAATAGAGGATCGGCAGGCCGGCGAGCGCCACCAGCCACCATGGCTGTAGGAAGGCGAGGGCGGCGAGCAATCCGGTCATCGCTGCAACCCCCGCGGTGCCGAAAGAACCATGTAGAGCGACAGCAGCGCCGAATGCGGCGACCGGTCGGTGCGATGCGACAGCAGCGTCCAACCCACCGCGCGCGCGATGTCGTGCAAGCCCTGCACATGGGCGGCGAGCACGTCGTGGTAATCGGCGCGCACGCTTTCGACGCGCGGGATCAGCGCGTCGCCGTCCGCTTCCAGGCCCTCAAAGCGCGTGCGGCCGCTGAAGGGCAAGGTTTCCTCCGCGGGGTCGAGCACCTGAACTAGGTGGCCTTGCACGCCGCGCGCGGCAATGGCGCGCACTGCGGCGTCGATCTCGGACAAGGGCGACAGGAAATCGCCGAACAGCACGACACGCGCATAGCGCGGCAGCGGCGTCTCCGGCGGCACGCCGGCTTCGACGGCAACGTCGCGCGAAATCGTCTGCGCCAGACGGTTGATCGCGCTGCGCCCCGCCGCCGGCGGCAGGTTCTCGCCCATCAGGGCCACGTGTTCGCCCGCATGCATCAGCATCGCTGCCAGCGCCAGGGTCAATAAATCGGCGCGCTCCGACTTTTCCGGCACATCGGCGCGCGAGCGGTAGCGCATCGAGGCCGAGGTGTCGCGCCATAGCCAAACGCTCTGCGCCGCTTCCCATTCCGTCTCGCGCACGAAGACGCGGTCGCTCTTGGCTGTCTGGCGCCAATCGATGCGGCTGATCGTGTCGCCGGGCGCGTATTGGCGGAACTGCCAGAACGCCTCGCCCTGGCCCACGCGCCTTCGCCCGTGCACGCCTTGCACCACCGTCGCCGCCACGCGTTCGGCGGCGACCAGCAGCGCCGGCAATGTATCAGCCAGTTCCTCAGCGCGATGCAGGGCCAGCAGCGGATCGGCCATCGCTGTTATGCGTCGCGTCAGGCGAGCGGCGCGCAGAGCCGGTCGATCACCTTGTCGACGGTGATGCCGTCGGCCCGTGCGGCGAAATTGAGCGCCATGCGGTGGCGCAAGACCGGGTGAGCCAACGCCAGCACGTCGTCGATCGAAGGCGACAGCCGCCCGTCCATCACGGCGCGCGCGCGCGTGGCCAACATCAGTGCCTGGCTGGCGCGCGGGCCCGGACCCCACACCACATGCTTTGACACCTCGGCGATCTCGCTGGTCTCCGGCCGTCCGGACCGCACCAGCTTCAAGATCGCGTCGACGACGCTGTCGCCGATCGGCACGCGGCGGATCAGGTGTTGCGCTTCCAAAAGCTCGGCGGCGCTCATCGCCTGGGTCGCTTTGTCCTCGGAAGCACCGGTCGTGGCGATCAGCATCCGTCGCTCCGATTCGATGTCAGGGTAGGAGACATCGATCTGCAACAGAAAGCGATCGAGCTGGGCTTCCGGCAAGGGATACGTTCCTTCCTGCTCCAGCGGATTTTGTGTCGCCAGCACATGGAACGGTCCGGGCAGCTGATGGTAGATGCCGGCCACCGATACGCGGTGCTCCTGCATCGCCTGCAACAGGGCCGATTGCGTGCGCGGGCTGGCGCGGTTGATTTCGTCGGCCATCAGAAGCTGGCTGAACACCGGGCCAGGAATGAAGCGGAACGCGCGCTTGCCGGTGTCGCTCTCCTCCAACACTTCGGAGCCCAGGATGTCGGCCGGCATCAGGTCGGGCGTGCATTGGATGCGTTTTTCGTCGAGGCCCAGCACCGTGCCCAGCGTCTCCACCAGTCGCGTTTTGGCAAGGCCCGGCACGCCGATCAGCAGCGCGTGACCCCCGCCGAGCAGCGTGATAAGAGAGTGATCAACCACTTGCGTCTGGCCGAAGATCACTCGGCCGATGCGTTCGCGCACCTGGCGCAGACGTTCGCCCAGTGCCTCGATCTCGGCGACGATGGCCGCAGCAGACGCGGTGGCGGGACGGCCCGGCAGGGATGCGAATTTAGACTCGGGGGCGTTCACGTGCGACCTCTCTTGGCAGAAGCCTGTTCGTACCGGCGATGAGCGGGGCCTTCTCCGATCCCGCTCAACTGCTGCGGCGCCCGGAAACCCCCGGCGAGACCGGAACGCTTGCGTCCGGCGCCGCCAAACCCGACGCTTCCATCTGCGGCGATTTTGGTATCCGCATCGCGCGCGATGGCACTTGGTTTTACCACGGCTCACCGATCGGCCGCAAACCGCTGGTCAAGCTGTTCGCGAAAGTGTTACGTCGCGACGAGGCCGGGCAGTATTGGCTGATTACGCCGGTCGAACGTGGCATGATTGTGGTCGATGACGCACCGTTTGTTGCCGTGGAATTAAGCATTTCGGGCTCCGGACGCGACCAGCGTCTGACGTTTCGCACCAATCTCGATGACGAGGTATCGGTGGATGCCGATCACCCAATTCGCGTCGTCGAAAACAGTGCAAGCGGCGAGCCATCTCCCTATGTCCTGGTCCGCGACAATCTCGAGGCCCTCATTTCCCGCGCCGTTTTCTATCAACTCGTCGATTTGGGCGTGGAGGAGGGCAGCCAATTCGGTGTGTGGAGCGCCGGCCGTTTCTTCGCCCTGGGGCAGCTGCCGTGACTGAGATCGCGGCTTGCCGCCGTGCCGCCGATGGATGAAGTCCGCCGCCGCATCGCCGCCGCTTCCGCCAATCCCGGCATCCGCCGCAACACGGGCGTCGTGCGCGGCGACCATGATCTCAATCCCGACCTGAAGCCCAAGGCGCCGCTGCTGCCGGCGAGCGTGCTTGTGCCGCTCGTGGACCGGCCGGAGGGTCTCAGCGTCCTGCTCACGCGCCGCACGTCGCATCTCTCCTCCCATGCCGGGCAGATCAGCTTTCCCGGCGGCCGTGTCGATCCCGGCGACGCCGACGCCGTCGCGGCCGCCTTGCGCGAGACTCGAGAAGAGGTCGGCCTGACGCCCGACCTGATCGAGATTCTCGGCCGCCTCGACACCTATCATGTTCGGACCGGATTCGAAGTCACGCCGGTGGTCGGGCTGCTGCGTCCGCCCTTCGCCCTCGTGCTTGATCCTTTCGAGGTCGCCGAGGCGTTCGAGGTGCCGCTGGGCTTCATCCTCGATCCGGCCAATCACCAGCGTCAGAGCCGGATCGAGAGCGGGCAGGAGCGTCATTTCTGGGCGATGCCCTATGGCGACCATTTCATCTGGGGGGCGACGGCTGGAATGCTCCTGGAATCTTACGAGATTCTGGGTCGCTGATGGGGCGCATCCTTCTTGAGTTCCTGCTGCCGCTGCTCCTGCCGACCGCGCTCTATTTCTTATGGCTGCGCGCCGAGCGGCGGCGTATCGAGCGGCTGGGCCGCGGCGAGCCGCCGCGCTGGCAGGATGCGCCGTTCCTGTGGCTGGCGCTGATGGGCGTCCTCCTGGCGGTCGCGGTCTTGGTGGCCCTGCACTACGCCGGCGGCTCGGGCACCGAAGGCGTCTATGTGCCGCCGCGTCTGATCGATGGACAGGTGGTGCCCGGCCATGTCGAGCCGCGCCCGCCGGGACCCTGATCTTTAGATGGCCATGGACCGCCTCGATCCGCAGCCCTGGATGATCGCGCCCGAAACGCAGGCGCTGGTCGCGGCCCTCAGCCGCGATGGCGGCCAGGTGCGCTTCGTCGGCGGCTGCGTGCGCGATGCGATTGTCGGCCGGCCGGTCAAGGACATCGACCTCGCCACGCCCGATCGCCCTGAAACCGTTCTGCAGCGCCTGAAAGCGCACGCAATTCGCGCCATCCCCACCGGCATCGAGCACGGCACCGTGACGGCGGTGATCGGCGCGCGGCATTTCGAGATCACCACGCTGCGCCACGACGTCGAAACCTTCGGCCGCCACGCGCGTGTCGCCTTCACGGACGATTGGGTGGCCGACGCCGCGCGGCGCGACTTCACCATCAACGCCATGTCGGCGGAACCCGACGGCACGCTGCACGATCCCTTCGGTGGGCGCGCCGATCTCACCGCGGGGCGCGTGCGCTTTGTCGGCGAGCCGGAGACGCGCATCCGCGAGGACGTGCTGCGCCTGCTGCGCTTCTTCCGCTTTTATGCCTATTTCGGGCGCGGCCAGCCCGACGCCGCGTCGCTCGCCGCCTGCCGCGCGCTGGCCCATTTGCTGCCCGACCTGTCGGGCGAGCGCGTCGCCGCCGAGACGCTGCGTTTGATGCTCGCCCCCGATCCCGCCGCGGTGGTTGCGTTGATGGCGTCGGAGAAAATACTCGCCCACATTCTGCCAGAGCTCACCAACATTGCGCGGCTGCGCGCCCTGGTGTTCATCGAGGCGGCGTTCGGGCCCGCCGACGCCATACGCCGGCTGGCGGCCTTGCTGCCGCGCGACGCGGCGCAAGCGCAGGCGCTCAGCCAGCGCTTGCGCCTCTCCAACGACGAGCGCGATCGCTTGACGGACCTGGCGGCGCCGTCGCTCGCCGTTCATCCGGGCCTCGATGCGCCCGCGCGCCGCCGCGCGCTATATCGCCTCGGCGCGGCGCGCTTCCGCGACCTCGCTTTGCTGGCCTGGGCCGGCCGCGAAGCCGGCGGCGATCTGAGCCCGCCGGACGCCGCCGCGTGGCGTGCCCTAGCCCAGGACGCCGATGCGTGGACGCCAATCGCAGTGCCGGTGCGCGGCGCCGACGTGCTGGCCTTGGGCGTGAAGGCGGGCCCGCGCGTCGGCACGCTGATGAAGGCGGTCGAGCAGTGGTGGGAGGAGGGCGACTATCGCGCCGACCGCGCCGCTTGCCTCGCTAAGCTGAGGGCCCTCGCCGCATCCATGCGTTGAGCCTGGGCCGGAGAAACTCGGCCCTTGCTTGCGCGCGATCATCCCGGTTTGATACAACAGGGTCGTTGATTTATTCGTCTGAGGCGTGGTTTCGGGGGGTCATGACACACGGGAAAATTTGGCGACGCTTTTGCGTCGCAGCGCTGGCGCATGCGTCTTGCCGGCTTGGCGGCCATATTGCTTTCGTCCATGGTATCGGCCTGCGCGACTGACGGCGGAATGTTGGAGCCCACCGAGACGAGTGAGGCCACTGAGACGACGGAGACGCCGCCACCCCCGCCCGTTGTTGCCCCCGTCACCTCATCGCCCGCCGCGACGCCGGCGCCACGCACGCCAGCACCGACCACGCAGATTCGTACATTGAAAAGGGACGGCGCTGGTCCGCGCGTCCTCCTGATGCCCATCGATGTCGAGCTGAGCGAGCTCTCGGCCGGCGGCCTGGTTGAGGCCAACGCCGAATGGACCGAGCAGGCGTTGAAATTTATGACGTCCGCCCTGGACAGCGAAATGCGCACGCGCGCAGTCGGGCTTGTGACCTATGCCGGCGAAGCGCAACGGCTCGGCGATATTCGGTCGGAGCATTTTCAGATCGAGAAGCTGCACGCGGCCGTCGGCCAGTCCATCATCCTGCACCGTCATATCAAGCCGCTGCGCCTGCCGACGAAGCGTGGCCAGCTCGACTGGTCTCTCGGCGATTCCGTCAAGGTTCTGCGCGATGAATTCCAGGCGGACTATGCGCTCTTCATCTATATGCGCGACAGCTACACCTCGGCCGGCCGTGCGGCGGTGATTGCCATCGGGGCCTTGCTCGGCGTCGGCATTCCCGGTGGCGCGCAAGTCGGCTTTGCCTCGCTCGTCGATCTGCAAAGCGGTGACATCGTCTGGTTCGGGTTCATGGCGCGGGCCCGGGGCGACTTGCGCACCGCCGACGCGGCGGCGCAAACCACGAAGGCCCTGCTGAGAACCTTCCCGAAATGAGTGCAGGTGCGCGAGCGCTCGGCTGGCCACGCGCCATGTCGCGCCGGCATTTCGCCGGCGGTCTTTGCTCATGCGGATTGGGGCTGGCGCTTAGCGGCTGCGCCACGACCGCTACGCCTCCGGCATCGGATACGGTTTCGGCGCCCACACCCGCGCTCGATTTACGCCCAAGCTACAGGCCGCAGCCCGGCACGGATGAAGCGGGGCTGTGGTTGCAAGCGGACAAGGCAGAGCAGGAAGTGCGTCGTTCCAATCTGCTGATCCGTGATCGCGGATTGAATGACTACGTGCGCGATCTTGCCTGCCGGATCGGCGGCGAATATTGCCAGGACATACGCGTCTATATCGTCCGCAATCCGTATTTCAATGCGATGATGGCACCCAACGGCATGATGCAGATCTGGTCTGGCCTGCTGTTTCGGACCCGCAACGAGGCGCAGCTGGCGGCGGTGATCGGCCACGAGTTGGGCCATTATGCGCGCCGCCATATGGTCGAGCGGATGCGCGACGCGCGCACCAAAAGCGATCTCGGCGTGTTTTTTGCGCTGGGACTGGGCCTGCCGGGCATGATGATCAACATGGCGATGATCTCCAGCATATTTTCGTTTTCGCGCGATCAGGAGCGTGAGGCCGATGCCTTCGGCTTGGAGCGGATGGCGCGGGCCGGCTATGCGCCGCTTGAAGCCGCGCATGTGTGGGAGCAATTGATTGCGGAGGAAGCGGCGGCGACGGACAAGCAGGACAGGGGATACTTTTTCGCAACACACCCGGATTTCGACCGAACGCGCGCAAACTCTGCGCACGCTTGCGACCCAGCGCCTGTCGACCGATCCGGCCGCGGCCACCACTAATGCCGATCGCTTGAATCAGAACATCGCCGCGATCCGCGCGATGCTGTTCGCCGATCATATCAAGCTGCGCGACCACGGCCGTTCGGAGGCGGTCTTGGACATGCTGATCGCCGAAGGCGTGGCACCGGGCGAAACCCAGTTCTACAAGGGCGAAATGCATCGGCTGCGCGACCAGGACGGCGACGGCGCCATCGCGATGCAATCGTATCGGCAGGCAATCGCCGCCGGAGGGTCGCCGCCGGAAGTCTATCGCTCGATGGGATTGCTTCTGTGGCGCTCCGGCGAGCGCCAGGACGCCGTTGCGGCCTATCGCGAATATCTGCGGCGCGTGCCTAATGCATCCGACCGCCGCATCATTAAATCCTACATTCAGCTTTCAGGTTCATGAACGATGAAGAAATATCTTGCCCTTGGCTTTGCCCTTGCGCTGGGCGCGTGTAACCACTACGCGCTGGTGCCGCCGCAACGCACCACGGTGGCTGGAACAATCAGCGTCGATCCGCAGATTGCCTGGAACCGGTACACGCCGCCGACCGACCGGCCCAACCGGATCGAAACCTGGACCGTGGATGGCATGCTGCTCAATTCCGTCCGCTTCGTCCTGGGCGTCGGCGATGGCGAGCCCTTGTTCCCGCTGCCGCCGGAGCAACAGGGTAAAATCACGCTGCCGTTGTTCAAGAGCAGCATGGAGCCGCAGGAAGTGATGGAGCTCGTGGAGTCGACACTTTCGCGGACAACGAATGCGGCGACGGCGACGCGCGGGTTGCATCCGGCAAAGTTCGGCGCGCTCGACGGTTTCCGCTTCGAGATGGACATCACGCCGCGCGACGAAGTCGCGCGCACGGCGCTGGTGGCCGGCGCGATCCGCGACAAGAAGCTGCTCTTGATCATTTATCAAGCCGCGACCCTGCATTACTATCCAAAATACCGGGCGCAGGTCGAGCGGATGATTGAATTGGTCCAGGTCGTGCAGTCGCGCTGAACAGGTCCTCGATTCGCGCGCGACAAGGGGAATAGGGGCCTCCGATATGGCCGTTCTTCGCATCTGTTTCGTCGGCGACAGCATCACAGCCGGCACCGGCGACAACGCCTGCCTCGGTTGGCCCGGGCGTCTCGCGGCAGCGGAGATCGCGCGCGGCCATGATGTGAGCTGGTACAATCTTGGCATTCGCGGCGACACCTCGGCGATGATCGCGCAGCGCTGGCGCGCCGAATGCGAAGCGCGCCTGCCGCCGGAAGTTTCCGGCGCGGTGGTGTTCAAGTTCGGCGTCAACGACACGGCCGTTGAGCCGACCGGTCCGCGCGTCTCCTTTGAAAATTCGCTCGCCAATGCGCGCGCCATCATCACCGCGGCATCTTCCTACAAGCCCGTGCTTTGGCTGGGGCCCGCACCCGTCGACGAATCGTTCTCGCCGACACTGTCGACAACTGGCGTGCGGCGCAACCTGCGCAACGCTTCGGTCATCGCCACGGCAAAGGCCTATGCCAAGATCGCGGCCGAACTTGGCGTGCCGTTCTTCGATCTCTATGCGGCCCTGTCGCGCGAGCCCGTGTGGGCCGCTTCACTGGCGGCGGGCGATGGCGTGCATCCCACTGCCGATGGCTACGCGCTGCTCGCCACGCTCATCTCGGGCTGGGCCGGCTGGCGCGCGTGGTTCGATCGCGCCTAGCTGAGCGTCACGCCGAACGCTTCGCGCAACCCTTGTTCGCCCTTGCGCGTGACAGCGACCGCGCGCGAGCCGTCGATGCGCCGGATCCAGCCCTTGGTCAGGCAGTGCTGGCAAAGTGCCGCCCCCAGTGCGCCGGCCAGATGCGGGCGCCGCTCGCTCCAATCGATGCACGGCCGGCACAGCACGCGCTTGCTTCCGGCGGCCGTAATGCGCGCGACATCGAGGCCGACGCGCTTCAACGACGCCATCCCGCTGTCGGTCATTACGCCGGCATCGTCGGTGAGTTCGACATGCCCGGCCGCGACCATGGCATCGGCCAGCGCCACGCCCAGCCGTCCGGCGAGATGGTCGTAGCAGGTGCGCCCCGCCCGTAGCGCCGCGTCGCGCGGACCCACGAACATCCGCGCGCGCGTTGGATTGGCGAGGGCCGCGACCTGCATGATGCTTTCCATCATCTGCGCGACCGCCGCCGACGCCAGGCGGTGATAGCGATGCCGGCCCTGCTTATGGACCGCGATCAGCCCGGCCTTGGTCAGCCGCGCCAGATGCCCGCTCGCCGTCTGCGGCGTGATGCCGGCGACATGCGACAGCTCGGTCGCGGTGAGGGCGCGGCCGTCCAGCAGCGCATGCAGCATGCCGGCGCGCGCCGGGTCGCCGGCGAGGGCGGCGATTTCGGCAAAATTGGCGTTGGTGGCCATGGGCTTTGTCCTCTCTGGTCGTCCCGGAAACCCTATCGCGCCGACCGGCCCAATGCTTCGGCCGCGCCCGTAACATCCACGCCACCGGGGCGCGAGAGTACGGGCATGCATATTGAAACCTTCCCAGCCCCTCAAATCAAATCCGCACGGAGCGGCACTGCCCTCTTGCGGGTTCTGCTTACCCGTTTTGGCGATTGGTATGTCTGCGCCCGCAGCCGCCGCCATCTCGCCGAGCTCGATGGCTACATGCTGAAGGATATCGGCGTGAGCGAGGCGGATCGCCGGCGCGAATGCGCGCGGCCGTTCTGGCAGGGTTTATCGTGAGCGCCAGAACTGGAAGCGTGCGGTTTTACGGCTGGCGCGTGGTCGCGGCCGCGTTCGTGCTGGCGATCTTCGGCTGGGGCGTGGGCTTCTATGGCCCGCCGGTCTACCTGCATGCGGTGCAGGAAGCGCGCGGCTGGCCGCTCGCTCTCGTTTCTGCCGCCGTCACCGTGCATTTTCTCATCGGCGCCATCGTCATCGCCAATCTCCCGGCGCTCTATCGCCGCTTCGGCTTGCCCGCCGTGACGAAGGCGGGCGCGGTTGCATTGGCCCTTGGCGTCTTCGGCTGGGCGATGGCCACATCGCCCTGGCAGCTCTTCGCGGCAACAATATTGAGCGGAGCGGGCTGGGTCGCGATGGGGGCCGCGGCGGTCAACGCGATCGTGGCGCCCTGGTTCGTGCGCGCCCGGCCCGCTGCCCTCGCCATGGCCTATAACGGCGCCAGCATCGGCGGAGTCATCTTTTCCCCACTCTGGGTCGCAGCGATCGGCGTCGCCGGCTTTCCCCTCGCAGCCGCCGCGATCGGCGCCGCCATGGTGCTGACGATGTGGATTTTGGCCGCAAAAATCTTCTCCCGCACGCCGCAGCTGATGGGCCTCGCACCCGATGGCGACGCAGTCGGCGCGTCCGCTGCATCCGTCACCTCGCCGGCCGCGCGGCCGCTGCCGGGCCGGTCGCTGTGGCGCAGTTTCACCTTCCTGACCCTCGCGGCCGGTACGGCGCTGGGTCTGTTCGCGCAGATCGGTCTGATCGCGCATCTCTTCTCGCTGCTGGTGCCGGCCTTGGGCGCGCAGCTTGCCGGCTTGGCGATGGGCGGGGCGACGGCATCGGCGATCGCCGGCCGCACCCTGGCCGGCTGGCTGATGCCGGCGGGCGCGGATCGCCGCCTGGTCGCCTGCACGAGTTACGGCGTGCAGATCGCCGGCTCGCTGATTCTTATTGCCGCAGCGGGCCAGAACGTGGCGCTGCTGATCCTCGGCGTGATCCTGTTCGGAGCCGGCATCGGCAATGCGACATCGCTGCCGCCGACCATCGCCCAGACCGAGTTCGTGAAGGAAGACGTCGCGCGCGTCGTCGCCCTCATCGTGGCGATCGGCCAGGCGAGCTACGCCTTCGCCCCGGCCTTCTTCGGCCTGATCCGCGACTACGCGCCGTCGACAGAGCCCGGCGCGGCACCGCTGTTCTTCATCGTCGCGGCCATCATCCAGCTCCTCGCCGTCGGCGCGTTCCTGCTGGGCCGCACTACTTCCCGATCTTCGCCAGCTTCCCCTTGACGCTGCGCTGCGCCTCGCCGTCGAGCAGGCGCGTGTAGACCAGCTCCATGCCGCCGCCCGAGAGCGTGCGCGCGTAGGTCTGGATGTCGTAGCGCCCGTCGTCGAGGATGTTGAGCTCGTAGACATAGAGCGTCTGGCCGGCGATGCGCGCCCACACGGCGGGCTTGCCCGCGAACGGATCGCCGCTTTCGGTCCCCATGTACTGGCCGGGTTTGGCGCCGGCCTTGAAGGCGACCGTCGTGCTGCGCTTGCGCGTGCGTGGGTTCGCCGGATCGCCGCCGCCGCGCACCACCGTCGTCCAGGTGGCGACGAATCCGTCCGGCGCGGCGGCGATGTTGATATCAAGATCGCGGAGCGTGACGCCGAAATAATCCTTGTCCGGCCCCTCGGCGAACCCCGTGCCGTTGTACGTGCCGAAGAAGGCCTGGATCGGCACGTCGCGCACATTGGCGCGCCCCTGTGCCGCGGCCGACTCGCTCCACATCCCGACGATCGCGATGGCGATCAGACCCCAGATTTTCATATTTGCCCCCGAACGCGAATTACGCCCAACTCTAGCCGAGTGCTGCGTGCAATCACAACCCCAGCATCCGCCGCTCCAGCCGACGTGCCACCGGCGGCAATGCGAAGGCGAGCGGCACCAGGATATCGCGCAGCCGCTGGGTCAAGGGACTCTTCAGCGTCACAAGATGTGTGAGCCAGGTCGTGGCGCGGATCACCGCGGCGCCGACATGGTGGCGCTCGCCCGTGTAGGCATCGCCGCGACCTTCGTCGAGCAGCCGGGCCAAAATCATCGCGTCTTCGATGCCGAGGTTCATGCCGCGCGCACCCAAGGGCGAATGGATGTGCGCGGCATCGCCCGCCAGGAACGCGCGGCCGTGCTGGTAAGACGGTACCTGGCGGTGGCTGATCTTGAAGCGTGAGCTCCACAGGATCTCGCGCACCTGGGCGCCCTCCGGCAGCAGCGGCAGCGCCTCGCCGCGGCTCGCAGCCACGCGATAGACGCCGCCGCCCAGCGGCAGCACCAGCAGCACCGCGCCGGCGAACATGAACATGTTGCCTTCATCGCCGTCATAGGGCCAGTCGAGCCGCGCATCGACGATGTTCCAGACGTCGTCGAGCGCAGCCCCGGGAAACGGAAAATCGAGCAGGCGCCGCACCCGGCTATGCGCGCCATCGGCGCCGATGAGGAACGTGGCCTCGCCCGTCTCCTCGCCGTCGCGCCGCATCAGATGGTAGCGCACGAACTCTTTCTTCTGGTCGAAGCTCGTCAGTTCGCAACCACGTTCGACCGTGACGCCATGGGCCAGCAGCACATCGCCGAGATGCCGCTCCGTCTCGCGCTGCGGCAATGACAGCAGGAAATTGTAGCGATGCTTCACGCGCGCGAAATCGACGCGGCCGACCAGCTCGGCATCCACGCGCAGATTGGCATGCGTGATGCGAAGGCCATCGCGCAGCAGCAAGGCCGTGACACCGCTGGGCTCGAGCAGATCGAGCGTGCGCGCATTGATACCGATGGCGCGCGAGAACGGGGAGGGCGCGGACTCCTTCTCGACAACGCGCACCGCAAAGCCACGCCGTGTCAGCTCCAACGCCGTTGCAAGTCCGACCGGGCCCGCGCCGACGATCAGGATGGGTGTTCGCCGCGCGCGGTCCGTTACGGCCATGCGGCTTCCGGCGGCAGCGACATCAAGATCGCCTCGACATTGCCGCCGGTCATCAGCCCGAATTTCGTGCCGCGGTCATAGAGCAGATTGAACTCGACATAGCGTCCGCGCCGCACAAGCTGGTGGCGGCGCTGTTCCGCCGTCCAGCTCTTGTTCATGTGCCGGCGCACGATTGGCGCGTAGGTGGCGAGGAACGCCTCGCCGACCGCGCGCGTGAAGGCGAAATCCTTGGCCCAGTCGCCGCTGTCGAGATTGTCGTAGAAAATGCCGCCCACGCCGCGCGGCTCGTTGCGATGCTTCAAGAAGAAATACTCGTCGCACCATTCCTTGAAGCGCTGGTGATAGCCGGGGTCGTGCGCGTCGCAGGCGCGCTTGAGGCCGGCGTGGAAATCGGCGGTGTCTTGCGCGTCTTGCACCATCGGCGTGAGATCGGCGCCGCCGCCGAACCAGCCCTTGGTCGTAACGATGTGCCGCGTGTTCATGTGCACGGCCGGCACGAGCGGCGAGCGCAGATGGGCGACCAGGGAAATGCCGCTCGCCCAGAAGCGCGGATCCTCGGCCGCGCCGGGAATCTGCGCGCGGAATTCCGGGCTGAACTCGCCATGCACGGTCGAGACGTTGACGCCCACCTTCTCGAACACACGGCCCTTCATCACCGCCATGACGCCGCCGCCGCCATCGCTCTCCGGCCGCTGCCAGGGCGTGCGCGCGAAGCGGCCCGGCGGCAGATCGGCGTTGGTGCCCGTCAGCTCGTCCTCGATTCGCTCGAACTCGGCGCAGATGCGCTCGCGCAGCGCCTCGAACCAGGCTTTGGCCTGGCTCTTGCGCTCGGATTGCAACTCGGCGGAGGAGAGGGTCACGAGGCCTGGGCCATGGCAGCGTGCGGCAGCATCCCGGTCTGCCGCAGCGCCTCGCCGGCCACGATCGCGGCTGTCAGCGCGACGTTGAGCGAGCGCGCGCCCGCCATCATCGGCACCACCAGCCGCGCATCGGCGGCGTCATGCACAGCCTGCGGCACGCCCGCACTCTCCCGCCCGACCAGGATCGTATCGGCGGCACGAAACGCGAACTCCGTGTAGGGGGTGTCGCCCGCGGTGGTCAGCACGACCAGCCGCCCGCCCGCCGCAAGCGGCTTCGCCCGGTACGCAGCCCACGAGCTGTGCCGCGTCAAATCGACGCCCTCGAGGTAGTCCATTCCGGCGCGTCGCAGCTTGCGATCGGACCAAATGAACCCGCAAGGCTCGATGAGATCGACGCCAAGCCCCAGACAGGCGGCCAGGCGCAGCATTGCCCCAGTGTTTTGGGGAATATCGGGCTCGAACAGGGCGAGGCGCATGGCGGGGTAAGGGGGTGGCGCGGCGGGGTGGAAGTCTTTGCATAGGCCGCAGCTTTGGATTATATCCGTGCCCCAGCACGCGGTCATCTGCGGACGCGGTGCGCGGCGAATTCTGCTGTGCCTGCGGCAGGTTGTCGCATGGCGTGCGGCCTCGCACGATGCAACTCAGAGGTCGGCGGGGAGTAGGTCCGGGACTCGATACGGGGAGCGGTCGGCGCAATCAAAACGGAGGCCTTCCTGAGAGGCCCGCGCCCGGCTTTTTCCGTACGAGAGACAGAAGCAACCGAGGGACGATATGGCCACATCTGCGCAGTCAACGACCGGCGCGCCGCATGGAGCGGGGCACGACGCCGGCGGCACGCGCCGTGATTTTCTGTATCTGGCGACCGGCGGCTTTGGCGCCATTGGCGTCGCGGCGGCGATCTGGCCGTTCATCAGCTCTATGAATCCCGCGGCCGACGTGCTCGCGCTGTCGACGACGGAAGTGAGCCTGGCGCCGATCCAGGTCGGCCAGCGCATCACGGTCACGTGGCAGGGCAAGCCGGTCTTCATCGACCGCCGCACGGCGGCGCAGATCGATGAGGCCAAGAAGGTGCCGGTCAGCGACTTGCGCGACCCGGAGCCCGACAGCGCGCGCGTCAAGAAGGATAAGGAAGAGTGGCTGGTGATGGTGGGTATCTGCACCCATCTCGGCTGCGTTCCGCTCGGTCAGAAGCCGACGGACTCGAAGGGCGAATTCGGTGGCTGGTTCTGTCCCTGCCACGGCTCCCACTACGATACGTCGGGGCGCATCCGCAAAGGACCCGCGCCGCGCAATCTCGAAGTGCCGACCTATTCCTTCCTGACCGACACCTCCATTCGCATCGGTTGAGAGCCCGTCCATGGCCAATCACAGCGCAACGCCGTCGCGCTTCTACGAGAACGCGACGGTCAAGTGGATCGAGCACCGCTTGCCGATCTTCTCCTTCGTCGATCACAGTCTTGGCTCGCAATATCCCGCTCCCAAGAACCTCAGTTACTGGTGGAATTTCGGCGCGCTCGCCGGATTCATGCTGGTGGTGATGATCGTCACCGGCATCATGCTCGCGATGCAGTACACGCCGCACACCATGTTCGCCTTCGATTCCGTCGAGCGCATCATGCGCGACGTGAATTACGGTTGGCTGCTGCGCTACATCCACATGAACGGCGCGTCGATGTTCTTCATCGTCGTGTACATCCACATCTTCCGCGGCCTCTACTACGGATCGTACAAGTCGCCGCGCGAGATCTTGTGGTGGCTGGGCATCATCATTCTGCTGCTGATGATGGCGACCGCGTTCATGGGCTACGTGCTGCCCTGGGGCCAGATGAGCTTCTGGGGTGCGACCGTCATCACCAACCTGTTTTCGGCGCTGCCGCTGGTCGGCAAGAGCATCGTGACCTGGCTGTGGGGCGGCTTCGCGGTCGACAACCCGACCCTCAACCGCTTCTTCTCTCTGCACTACCTGCTGCCCTTCGTGATCGTGGGCGTGGTCGTGGCGCATATCTGGGCGCTGCACATCCACGGCTCGAACAATCCGCTCGGTATCGACACCAAGGGCCCGCAGGACAAGGTCCCGTTCCACCCGTACTACACGGTCAAGGATCTGTTCGGCATCGGCGTGTTCCTTGTCTTCTATTCGGTGTTCGTGTTCTTCGCGCCCAACTTCTTTGGCGAGCCGGACAACTACATCCCCGCCAACCCGCTGGTGACGCCGCCGCATATCGTGCCCGAATGGTACTTCCTGCCGTTCTACGCAATCTTGCGCGCCATCACCTTCGACATCGGCATTCCGTTCACCAGCGTGAAGATCATCGAAGCCAAGCTGGGCGGCGTGATCGCCATGTTCGGCGCCATCGCGCTGCTGTTCCTGCTGCCCTGGCTCGACACCAGCCGCGTGCGCTCGGCGCGCTTCCGCCCGGTCTACAAGAAGGTGTTCTGGGTGTTCCTGGTCGGCCTGTTTCGGGCTGGGCTATTCCGGCTACCACCCGCCGGAAGGCATGCCGCTCTATATCGGCCAGGTCGTCGACCTTCTACTACTTCGCGCATTTCCTCGTCGTGCTGCCGCTGCTCGGCTGGTTCGAGCGGCCGCTGCCGCTGCCGACCAGTATCTCGGAACCCGTCCTGGGCGGCGGGCGCGCCGGTGCTGCGTCACCCGCCAAGTCGATGGAGAAGGCCTGATGCGGAAGCTCCTTCTGGCGGGCTTCGCCTCTCTCGTCCTGGCCGGTCCGGCGCTCGCCGCGGAAGAGGTGGCTCTGCCCGCGCAGCGCTGGTCCTTCTCGGGCCCCTTCGGCACCTTCGATCGCGCGGCGCTGCAGCGCGGCTACCAGGTCTACAAGGAAGTCTGCGCCTCCTGTCACTCGATGAGCCTGATCCGCTTCCGCGATCTGAGCGCGTTGGGCTTCAACGAGGACGAGATCAAGGCGATCGCGGCCGAGTACGAAGTGACCGACGGCCCCAACGACCAGGGCGAAATGTTCCAGCGCCCAGCGAAGCCCTCGGACAAGTTCAAGGCGCCCTTCCCCAACGACAACGCCGCGCGCGCGGCGAACAACGGCGCGTTGCCGCCCGACCTCTCGCTGATGTCGAAGGCGCGCAAGGGCGGTGCGGACTACGTCTACGCGCTGCTGACCGGCTATTCCGACCAGCCGCCGGCGGGCGTCACGCTGATGGAGGGGATGAGCTACAACAAGTACTTCCCCGGCCATCAGATCGGCATGCCCAAGCCGATCAACCCGGACCAGGTGACCTTCGCCGACGGCACCAAGGCGACGGTCGAGCAGATGTCGCATGACGTCTCGACCTTCCTCGCCTGGACGGCGGAGCCCGAGCTCGAGGCGCGCAAGCGCCTGGGCGTGAAGGTGATCTTGTTCCTGATCATCTTCACCGGCCTGCTCTACGCCACCAAGCGCAAGGTCTGGAGCGCGCTGCACTGATCGCGCGGGCAAGACCGACGATCCCGAAGGGGCGGATGGCAACATCCGCCCCTTCTTCGTTTGAGATTTCTTGCGATTGCGATTCCCGGGGGAAGCAGTAAAAGTAGCGCCCGCTGAGGCGGGGGCCAGTTCTGCGCCCCGGAAGAAGGGCGGGATTATGACAGTTTCGGGACCCGGCACGCCGCCGGTCGTGGGAATCATCGGCGGCAGCGGTGTTTACGACATCGACGGCCTGACCAATGTGCGCTGGCAGCGCGTGCTGACACCGTGGGGCGAACCGTCCGACGATCTGATGTTCGGCGAGCTCGCCGGGCAGCAACTCGTCTTCCTGCCGCGCCACGGCCGCGGCCATCGCGTGCCGCCCTCCAACCTCAATTTCCGCGCCAATATTGACGCGCTCAAGCGCGTCGGCGTGACGGAGATTTTATCGCTGAGCGCCGTCGGCAGCCTGCGCGAGGATCGCCCGCCCGGCAGTTTCGTGGTGATCGACCAGTTCATCGACCGCACCTTCGCGCGGGCCAAGAGTTTCTTCGATACCGGCTGCGTCGCCCATGTCTCGATGGCGGAGCCCGTGTGCAAGCGCCTCGGCGATCATCTGTTCGCCGCCGGCCGCGAGCTCGATCTCGATATCCACCGCGGCGGCACCTACATGGTGATGGAAGGCCCGCAATTCTCGACCAAGGCGGAATCGAAGCTGTATCGCTCCTGGGGCTGCGACGTGATCGGCATGACCAACATGCCCGAGGCCAAGCTCGCGCGTGAGGCGGAGATTTGTTACGCGACGGTCGCCATGGTCACGGACTACGATTGCTGGCATCCGGACCACGACCACGTCACGGTCGACGCGGTCGTGAAGGTGCTGCTCGGCAACGCGTCGAAGGCACGCGGCCTGGTGAAATCGGTTGCTCCGAAGCTGCACGGCCGCACGCAGTCCTGCAGCGCCGGTTGCCATACGGCGCTCGACGCGGCGATCATCACGCCGTCCGAGGCCCGCGACCGCGCCGTCGTGCGCCGGCTAGATGCCGTGGCGGGACGGGTATTGAATAGAGCGTGAGTGCGGGGCCTCATCCTTCGACAAGCTCAGGATGAGGCTATTGATGGAGCGATGCTTCAGTCATCCTCATCCTGAGCCTGTCGAAGACCTCATCCTGAGCTTGTCGAAGGATGAGGGTGTAGAGAGAAAGACGACATGAAAAACCTCTGGTCCAAATCCGATGCCGATGCCGCCGTGGCACGCTATGCCAAGCAGGGCGTGTCGATGGAATTGGCGCTGCGCGTCTACACCACGCGCCTGCTCGGCGGCGTGCCGGAACTCGTCCTGCATGGTGGCGGCAACACGTCGCTGAAGACGACGGCGCGCGACACGCTGGGCGAAGAGGTCGAGGTTCTGCACATCAAGGGCTCGGGCTGGGACATGGGCGTGATCGAGCCGCCGGGCCTGCCGGCCGTGCGCCTGCAGCCGCTGCTCAAGCTCAAGAAGCTCGACAAGCTGAGCGACGAGGACATGGTCAATTTCCAGCGCCTCAATCTGCTGGATGCCGCCGCTCCCAACCCGTCGGTCGAGACGCTGTTCCACGCCTTCCTGCCGCAGAAATTCATCGACCACACGCACGCCAACGCAATTCTCTCGCTCTCCGACCAGCCCAATGGCGAGGAGTTGTGCCGCGAGGTGTTCGACGGCGAGATGGTGCTGGTCCCCTATGTGATGCCGGGCTTCGCGCTGGCGAAGCTCGCGAGCGAGCAGGCGGCCAAGCAACCCAAGGCCAAGGGCATGATCCTGCTCAAGCACGGCATCTTCACCTGGGCCGACGATGCCGAAGAGGCCTACACGTTGATGATCGACGCGGTGACCCGCGCCGAAGAGCGTCTCTCGCGCGGCCGCCGCAATGTCTTCGCCCCCGGCGCGTTGCCGGCAAAGCTCGCCACGCCGGCCGAGCTGGCGCCGGTTCTGCGCGGCCTCGCCGCGATCCCGGTCGATGCCGATGACGGCGTCTACAAGCGCTGGATCGTCGAGTTCCGCACCGGCCCGGCGCATCTCAATTTCATCAACGGCGCCGAAGTCGCGCGCTATAGCCAGGCCGGCACGATCACGCCCGATCATGTGATCCGCACCAAGGCCAAGCCGATGATCCTGCCGGCGCCCGAGGCCGGCAAGCTCGACGCCTTCGCCGGCGCGGTCAAGCAGGCGCTCGCCGACTATACGATCGAGTACAAGGCGTATTTCGAGCGCAACAACACGCGCCTGGGCGGCATCAAGAAGATCCTCGACGCCGTGCCGCGCGTGATGCTGGTCCCCGGCGTGGGCGTGTTCTCGCTGGGCGCGACTGCCAAGGACGCGGCGATCGCCGCTGACATTTACGACAACGCCGTGGCGACGATCACTGATGCCGAGGCGATCGGCCGCTTCGACAGCATTTCCGAAGCCGACATTTTCGATGTCGAATACTGGTCTCTCGAGCAGGCGAAGCTGGGCAAGGGCGTCGAAAAGCCGCTCGCCCGTCAGATCGCCGCCATCACCGGCGGCGGCTCGGGCATCGGCGCTGCGTGCGCGGCCGCGTTCGCGGCCCAAGGCTGCGAGATCGCCGTGCTCGACCGCGACGAAGCGGCGGCACAGGCCGTCGCCAAGAAGTTCGGCGGCCTTGCCGTGCAATGCGACGTGACCAGCCCCGCCAGCGTGCGCGCCGCCTTCGACAAGATCGCGTCACGCTTCGGCGGCGTCGATATTCTGGTCTCGAACGCCGGGGCCGCGTGGCAGGGCCGGATCGGCGAGGTCGACGACAAGACGCTGCGCGATAGCTTCGAGCTCAATTTCTTCGCCCACCAGACCGTGGCGCAAAACGCCGTGCGGATCATGCGTGCACAAGGCACCGGCGGCGCGCTGCTGTTCAACGTCTCCAAGCAGGCAGTCAATCCCGGCCCCGATTTCGGGCCCTATGGCTTGCCCAAGGCGGCGACTATGTTCCTGGTGCGTCAATACGCGGTCGATTACGGCAAGGACGGTATTCGCGCCAATGCGATCAATGCCGATCGCGTGCGCACCGGCCTGCTGACGGATGCAATGGTCTCCAGCCGCTCCAAGGCGCGCGGCCTCACGGAGAAGGATTACATGTCCGGCAATCTCCTCAATCGCGAGGTCAAGGCGGCGGACGTGGCGCAGGCGTTCGTATCGCTGGCGCTGGCCAGCAAGACGACCGGTGCTGTGATGACGGTCGATGGCGGCAATATCGCCGCGGCGTTGCGCTAGCGCAGGGCCGGGCGCGGGGGGCAAGGGGGTAGGCGAGGCGATGGCGCAGAACAGCGTGAAGGCGCCGGGGCAGGTTGGTCGTCCGATTACGGGATTCGACCACGCCATCGTCGGCGTGCGCGAATTGGAAGAGGCCGCGACTGCCTATCGCCGCCTGGGGTTTACGCTGACGCCACGCGGCCGGCATATCGGCTGGGGTACGGCCAATTACTGCATCATGTTTCCCAACGACTATGTCGAGTTGCTCGGCATCGTCGACCCCGCGCAGTTCACCAACAATCTCGACCGCTTCTTGTCGATGCGCGAGGGGCTGATGGGCTTTTCCTTCGCGACCCAGGACGCGTTTGTCGCTGCCGCCTTGCTGCGCGGACAGGGGATCGCCGCCGACGGTCCCAAGGATCTCTCGCGCCTGCTGGAATTGCCCGAAGGCGCGGTGATGCCGCGCTTCAGCCTGGTGATGCTGCCGCCGGCCGCGACGCCGGGCGTATCGGCCTTCATCACCCAGCATCTGTCGCCCCAGCTCATCCGCCGGCCCGAATGGCTGCGCCACGCCAACGGCGCCAACGGCCTCACCACGCTGACCGTGGTGGTGGACGATCCGCCCGACGCTGGCCGACGCCTATGAGCGCCTGTTCGGCGTCGGTGCGTGCACCTTCACCGACGACACGCTCGCCGTGCGCGCCGGTCGTTCTCTGTTGCTGTTCTGCCGCGCCGACGATCTGCCTACGCTGCATCCCGAGGTCGATCACCCCGAGGCACCGGCACCCTTCATCGCGGCGATGACCATCACCGTCGCCGATCTCAAGGCGACGGCGCGCTATCTCGACTCCGCCGGCATCGACTACGCCGACGACCCGGCCGGCGCCTTGCGCATCGGCCCCGAACTCGCCTGCGGCGCGATCATCGAGTTTAAACAGAGTTAACCTGCACCCGTCTTGGCGCCGGTGTCGGATTCGCTCCAAATGCCCTCCATCACCATTCAACGATGGAGAGTGTGATGACCGTATTGGCAAATCCTCGCTATGCCGCCGGCGTCGCCACCGTACTGCTGGCACTGGCAGCAACGCCAACGTCTGCGGCGCCGAGCGGCTGGTCGCAGAACCTGTCCGAATTCTTGCCGGCCATTCAGACTTGCGTCCGGCATGAGCCGGAGACGGCGAGCGTTGTGACCGTGGCCTGGGAAGTCGGCACGCATCTTGTCGATGTGCGCCTGCGCGGGCCCGACGGCGTGCGCTGGGATTGTGTCGCCACCGGCAGCGGTCAGCGCGTCGAGCGCCTGGTGCGTGTCGCGAGCAATCAAGTTCAGGCGGACGAGGACGCGCCGATCTTCACGCCGGCCGGCCACGAGCGGCCGCGCGGCGGGTGCTTCCGGCACGAAGCCACGCACGACGGCGCGGGCCACCTGGTCGGCTGGCTGAGCTACAAGAGCTGCTGACGCAAGATCAGCCGATATTTTTCTTGAAGAATGCCAGGGCGCGCTCGCGCGCCTTGGCGGCACTCGCCTTGTCGTAGCTGCCGCGCTCGTCGCAATTGAAGCCGTGGCCGGCGGCGTAGACATGCACCTCGACCTTGCCCTTGGCGATGTTGTCTTTCTGCGCGGCCTGGGTCTTCTCGACATCGCTCATCGGGATGCCCGTGTCTTTGTCGCCGAAATGCAGCTGCACCGGGCAGCGCGGCGTGTCGCTGGCGAATTTCGCCACGTCGCCGCCGTAATAGCCGATCGCCGCCGCGAAGCCGTCGAGCTTGGTCGCCGCCACCCACGCCACCGACCCGCCCCAGCAATAGCCGATGATGCCGATCTTGCCCTTACCCTTCAGCGCCGCCATCGCCGCGCCGACATCGGCCAGCACCTGGTCGTAAGTGATCTTGGTCCGGATATCACGGCCCTTCGCGATGTCGTCCGGCTGGTAGCCGAGCTCGATGCCCGGCGTCACACGATCGAACAATGCGGGCGCGATCACGGCGTAGCCGTCCTTGGCATAGCCGTCGGCCACGCCGCGCATGTGGTTGTTGACCCCGAAAATCTCCTGGATGACGACCAGGGCACCCTTGGTCGTGCCGGCTGGATCGGCGCGGTACGCCTTGAGTTTATGCCCATCGGACGCCGTCAGATCGATGAACTGGCCCATGTGTCGTCCCTCCAGGATGTGCGCGGGGTGAGGGGAGGGCTTTAGCATCGCGGAGCGGTGACCGACAAGCTGCCGCAGTCATTAAATATCTGTCACCCGCGGGCTTGACCCGCGGGCCCATAATCCGTTTCTCCGTCGAGACCGTTTGTGGGTGCGCGGGTCAGGCCCGCGCATGACAGTATTTTTTTGAGAAGGGGAACTATTAGACGTTGAACCGGAACAAGATCACGTCGCCGTCCTTGACCACATAGTCGCGGCCTTCCTGGCGCATCTTGCCGGCGTCCTTGGCGCCCTGCTCGCCGTTGCAGGCGATGAAATCGTCATAGGCGATCACTTCGGCGCAGATGAAGCCGCGCTCGAAATCGGTGTGGATGACGCCGGCCGCTTCGGGCCCTTTGGCACCCTTGCGCACCGTCCACGCGCGCGTCTCCTTCGGGCCGACCGTGATGTAGGTGATGAGGCCGAGCAGCTCGTGCCCGGCGCGGATCACGCGGGCAAGGCCGGTCTCGGTCAGGCCGAGGGAATCCAGGAATTCCTTGCGGTCCTCTTCGCTGGGCAGGACGGAAACCTCCGCCTCGATCGCCGCCGAGATGACGACGGACATGGCACCCTCGCGCTTGGCCATTTCGGCCACTTTCTGGGAGAGTGCATTGCCGCTGGCGGCCGACGCCTCCTCGACATTGCAGACATAGAGGACCGGCTTGGTCGTCATGATCTGCAGCGCCTTCACCAACGGCGCCTGCTCCAGCGTCGGTTTGAACTCGCGGCCCGGCTTGCCCTCGCGCAGCAGCGCCAGGATCGGCTCCATCACCTCAAGTTGCGCCTTGGCTTCCTTGTCGCCGCCCTTCGCCTTCTTCTGCGCGGCATTGACGCGCTTCTCCAGGCTGTCGAGGTCGGCGAGCATCAACTCCGTCTCGACCGTGTCGGCATCGCGCAAGGGATCGACCGAGCCTTCGACATGGGTGATGTCGCCGCCTTCGAAGCAGCGCAGCACATGCGCGATCGCATCGACCTCGCGGATATTGGCAAGGAACTGGTTGCCCAGCCCTTCGCCCTTCGAGGCCCCGCGCACCAGGCCGGCGATATCGACGAACTCAAGCTGCGTTGGCACGATCTTGGCGGATTTTGCGAGCGCCGCCAACTTGTCCAGTCTTGCATCGGGCACGGGCACGCGGCCGATATTGGGCTCGATCGTGCAGAACGGATAGTTCGCGGCCGCCGCCGCGGCGGTCGCGGTGAGCGCGTTGAAAAGGGTCGATTTGCCGACATTCGGCAGGCCGACAATGCCGCAGCGAAAGCCCATAGTCTCTGGTCCTTAAATGTCAGTCGGTGTCTTGGCGACGCGCGGCGGTTTGGGCGGCGGCGGCGGGCGCGTGGCCAGCGTCACCTTGTTCATGAATCCGTTCTCGTCGCCGGCGAGTAGCACGGGCAGATTCGCCGCCACCGCCTCCAGCATCTTGTCGAGCCATTCCTGGTCGGCCTTGGCGAAATCCTTCAGCACATGGCGCGCGACCGCCTCGGGGTTGCATCGCTCACCGCGCCGTCCGGCCGGCCGACGCCGAGCCGGACGCGCCAGTAATCCGGGCCGAAATGGGCATCGATTGAGCGCAGCCCGTTATGGCCGGCTATTGCCGCCGCCCTGCTTGACCCGCACTTTGCCGGACGGCAGGTCGATCTCGTCATAGATCACGAACGTCGCCGGCCTCGGCGGATCTTGTAGAAATGCGCCGCGGCGCCCACGGCCTGGCCCGACTGGTTCATATAGGTCATCGGCTTGAGGGCGAGCACGCGCTGGCCCGCCATCTCGCCTTCGCGCGATCTCGCCGTCGAAACGCCGACGCCACGGCTTCGAAGCCGTAGCGCAGCGCGACGGCGTCCACCACCATGAAGCCGATATTGTGGCGGTTCCGCGCGTATTCGGGGCCCGGATTGCCGAGCCCGACAAGGAGCTTCATCCCGGGCCCCGACCGAACGCGTTACTTCTTGGCGGCAGCGCCTTCGCTGCACCTGCGGCCGGTGCCGCGGCCTGGCGCCGCCCGCCGCGGGCTTGGCACCCGCTGCGGCCGGGGCCGCACCTGGGCCGGGGCTGCACCCTCGGCGGCGGGGGCGCACCTCCGCTCCCGGGACCGCTGCCGCTGCAGCCTTCGCTGCGGCTCGGCGGCTTCTTCCTCGGCCGATCAGCACCGACGGCGCCGCACGCGGCGATCGTGAAATCGCGGCCGGTGATCGCCGGCGTGACGCCTTCCGGCAGCTTCACATGGCCGATGTGGATGAATCGCCGATGTCGAGGCCGTCCAGGTCGACGGTGATCGCCTGCGGAATGTTGCTCGACCGCGCCCACATTTCGATCTCGTGGCGCACGACGTTGAGCACGCCGCCGCGCTTGAGGCCCGGCGACTTGTCCCGTTGATGAACTTGACCGGCACGTGCGACGCTGCACCCGCGCGTCTGCAGCCGACGCGCATGAAGTCGACATGCACCGGCCGTCGGTGACCGGATGGAACTGCACGTCGCGCGGCAGCGCGCGCTGCGTCGCGCCATCGACGTCGATCGTCGAAGGGGTGAAGAAGCCCGGGCTTGCTGCAGCTCGCGCATCAGCTCGCTCGGGTCGAGGCGATCAGCTCCGGCTCCTGCTTGTCACCGTAGATGACCCCGGCACGCGGCCGCTCGCGGCGGACGGCGCGGGCGGCCCCCTTTCCGGCCCGCTCACGCGGCTGCGCCGCGATCTTGGTTGCTGAACCATGGTCTTTCTCCTCTCTCTTCCTTCGAACTTGGCGCCGGCCTCCAGGGGTGCCGCGCGCCCTCCACGAAACGTCAGTCGAACAGGCTCGACACCGAGCGCTCCTCGCTGATCCGCTGCATGGCCTCGGCCATCAGCGGCGCGATGGTGACGCTGGCGGATATTCTGCGCCACGCGCACCGCCTCGGTCGCCAGGATCGAGTCGGTGATGACGACTTCCTTGATCGGCGACGCGGTCGACGCGCGCGACCGCGCCGCCGGAGAGCACGCCGTGCGTCGCAGTAGGCATACACCGCCTTCGGCGCCCGCTTCGCATCAGCGCGTCGGCGGCGTTGCAGAGCGTGCCGCCGGAATCGACGATGTCGTCGACCAGGATGCAGGTGCGGCCTTCGACGTCGCCGATGATGTTCATGACCTCCGACACGCCGGCGCGCTCGCGCCGCTTGTCGATGATGGCAAGGTCGGCGTCGATGCGCTTGGCGATGGCGCGCGCGCGCACCACGCCGCCGACGTCGGGCGAGACGATCATCGGATCGCGGCCGGCGAAGCGCTCCTGGATGTCCTTGACGAACACCGGCGCGGAGAAGAGGTTGTCGGTCGGGATGTCGAAGAAGCCCTGGATCTGGCCGGCGTGCAGATCGAGGGTCAGCACGCGGTCGGCGCCGGCGTCGGTGATCAGGTTGGCGACCAGCTTGGCCGAGATCGGCGTGCGCGGGCCGGACTTACGGTCCTGGCGGGCATAGCCGTAATAGGGGATCACCGCCGTGATGCGCCGGGCCGAGGCGCGCTTCAGCGCGTCGATGCTGACCAGCAGCTCCATCAGATTGTCGTTGGCCGGGTAGGAGGTCGACTGGATGACGAACACGTCCTCGCCGCGGACGTTCTCCGTGGATCTCGACGAACACTTCCATGTCGGCGAAGCGCCGGACGCTGGCCTTGATCAGCGGCATGTTCGAGATAGGCGCAAATCGCCTCGGCCAGCGGCCGGTTGCTGTTCCCGGCAAGGACTTTCATGGTCGGCTACCCGTTCCCCTAGATCCGCCTAAATAACTGATAAATAACAATAAATTAAAACGAAACCCGCTCCGGACAGGTCCTGGCCGGCGCGGGCGCGCGGAATTTATCAGGGTGTCATAGGGCTGTAAACACGTGTATCTGGCGGCTTTTTCGGGCTCCGGGCCTAGGGCGCGCCGCGCCTCCGGGTCGTCAGAACCTCCGCCAGGGCGCGGATTTTCGACGATCCGGCCCCTTTGCGCCACAGCAGCACCGTGTGCGCGCGATCGAGGCCCTTGGGCAGCTTGTGCACGCTGAGGCGCTTGCGCTCCGGGAACGTGCTCAGGACCATCTTGGGGATGACCGAAACGCCCATGCCCACCACCGCGCAGCCCAGGATGGTGTGATAGGAGGTCATTTCGATGATTCGCGCCGGCATCGCGCCCTGGCGCTTGAACCAGTCCTCCAGCCGCAACCGGTGCGGGCAGCCGGTCTCGAACGTGAGCATGGTGGCCGGCTCCAGGTCGCTGGCGGTGCGGATCGGCTTGTGGCCGGCGCGCGCGATCATCACCAACTCCTCGTCGTAAAGCGCGATCTTCTCAAACGGCGCATCGGCGACCGGCTCTGGTACGAGGGCCGCGTCGAGTTCACCCGCCAGCACCAGGCCTGCGAGCCCGCCGGTATTGCCGGTGCGCAGCTCCAGCGTCACCTCGGGATAGCGCTTGTGATAGGCGCTGAGCGGGGCGGGCAGCCGCACCGCGGCCGTGCTTTCCATCGCCCCCAGGCGCAGCAGGCCGCGCGGGCTTGCATCCTGCAGCGCCTCGCGTGCCTCGCCGGCGAGATCGAGCAGCTTGCCGGCATAATCGAGCAGCACCTGCCCCGATGGCGAGAGATGCAGTTTTTTGCCCGTTCGAATGAACAGCTTCGTGCCGAGATCGTCTTCGAGCTGTCGGATCCGCGTCGTCACGTTGGACTGCACGCGATGCAGCTTCTCGGCCGCGCGCGTGATGCCGCCGCATTCGACGACGGCGCGGAAGATCTGCAGATCGCTCAGGTCCATCGTTCTCATTTGAAGAATGAAAATATCAGAATTATTCATTTTATGAGATCAGTAGACGCCGGTAAAGCTCTCTCCCGTTGACGCCGCGGGACAATTTCTCGCCCGGGGCTCGGCGGCCTCATCCTGGGGTTGCGAGACATTCATAGGCATGAATTCCGAATTGGACTGGGACATCGCCAATTATCGCATCCTGACGCCCGCGCATCAGGAACGCGTCCGCGCCGCTGCGGTGCGCCGCGCCAACACGCTGCGTCTCGCCGCTTATCGCGAAGTATTTAGGGCGCTCGCGCGCATCCTGCGCCGACTCAATAGTGCGATCGGACTGCGGGGGAAGGGCGCACCCCCGCGCTGATCTCAGCGCTTGGCGGGCGTGCGCTCGACGATGTCGGCGATGCCGTCGGCCGCCGCTTCGGCGACCGCATTGGCGAGCTCGGCCCAGCCGCGGTCGAGATACTCCATCGGCACGTCATTGGCCATGTCGACCTTGCCAAGTTCGGTACCCTCGGCGTTGAGCACGACCCAGCGAAACGCGATATTGCGCACCTGGCCGGGCTTGGGGGTCACCTTGACGCTGCCGCTCACCGCCAGCGTTTCGCCATCCGGCTTGTCCGCGAGCGGCACCTTCACGCGCTGCAGCGCATAGCCGAGCGCCCGGGTCAGCGCGCGGCTGCCGTTTTCGCCGCCGGGCGCACCGGTGACCTCGCCGATGACGACGCGCCGCAAGACGACGGTCGTCGGCGCGCCATTGGCGGGGTTGGGCTGCAGGTGTTCGGCCATCGCCGTGGCGGTTTCTTGTGCGACGCGCGTGAGCCCCGCCGCGCCGGCGCGCGGCGGCAGCGTGGCGATGTAATTGGTGAGGATGACGCCGCGCGGATCGACGAGCTGGAACACCACGCTGGCACTGCCGTCCGGGGCCGGGCGCAGCACGCCGTCCAGCACGTAGCTGGTGGCGTTGCCGCGGCCGGTCATCGCCGGCACGTTCTGCTTTTGCAAGGCATCGATCGTCTTGGCCGCGAGCGCGGCGGCATCGTCGGGCGCCAGGCCCTCGACCGGCCGCACCACCACGCCGCCGCGGTCGGACAGCATCAGCAGCGGGTTGCCTTCCTTCTTGCTGTCGGGCGCGAACGGCCGGGGCAGGTTGCCACAGCCGGTGAGCACGAGGAGTCCAACGAGAAGTGTGAAGAGTTTCTTGGACAACATATTCATCTGGTACTGAGGCTCATCGAATGCGTTCGTCATGCCGGGGCGTGACGGCCGCCCCCAAGGGAACATCGGAAAACAATATCGAATTGCCGCTCGCCGGAACATCTTCAATCCGATGCAGCGCACGTTATGACACGACAGCCAAATCGTATCGACCATGATGTGCACGCCATCGTCTTGTCATGCCATCGGAAATTGAATACTGTCAGGAAATATTCCCTGATTTAGAGAACGAGCCTGATCGTTGGCACCGGGCCTTCTCTACTCTCTCCACCGGTGCGTCTGTCGCACGCCTGGGCATTGCATTCCATCTGACTGGCGCCGCAATCGCGACTCGCGAAGGGACGGTACCATCGGCTTTTCCTGCGTCCGCGCGCGGTCGTTTTCAAGGAAAGGACTATGACCATGGATCAGATCAACGTCGATGCCGGTCCGTCCACCGCACCAATCGTGCCGAAGCGGACCGGGGATCCGATCGCGCCCGTCGTCGGCGGCCGCCGCGTCGTCGGCCTCGGTTGGATCCCCGATCACCCGGACATGCGCGATTTGACGCTCGACGATGCCACGTTGATCAAGCAGCTTCGCGATAACAAGTCATTGCTGGCGAAAGGCAACAAGGCGAAGTTGCCGGCCCGGGTCGATAACCGGGCCTATTGCTCCAACATCGAAGACCAAGGAAATTTAGGCTCCTGCACCGCGAATGCCGTGGTGGGCCTCATGGAATACATGATGCGCCGCGCCAACAACGAGTACGTCGATGGCTCGCGCCTTTTTGTCTACAAGGTGACGCGCAAGCTCCTGGGTTGGACCGGCGACACCGGTGCTTTTCTGCGCAGCACGATCAAGACAGTCGCAGCGTTCGGCATGCCGCCGGAGCAGTACTTTCCCTACGACGTGACACATTACGAGGATGAGCCCGATGCGTTTCAATACGCCTTTGCCGTGAATTACAAAGCGATCAAGTATGCGCGCCTCGATCCATCCGGAAAAGACGCGAACAACACGCTGGAAAACGTCAAGAGCGCGCTCGCGGCCGGTTACGGCGTCGTGTTCGGGTTTTCCGTCTATAGCTCGATCAGCAACGCGGCCGATATCCCGTATCCGCAACCGGGCGACAAGCAGGACGGCGGCCATGCCGTGATGATCGTTGGGTATGACGACGCCCACAAAGTCGGCGGCAAGACCGTGCCCTCGCTGATCATCCGGAACTCTTGGGGGCTCAACTGGGGCGAACAGGGCTACGGCTATCTGCCGTACGACTACGTCCTCAACGGCCTGGCTGAAGATTTCTGGACGGTCTTCAAGTCCGAGTGGCTGGCCCTGAAGCAGTTCGGCTGACGCCTTACATCAGAACGCAACTCACCATCAGGCCCAGGACCAGCATGACCAGAAACAGGAAGAGATAGGGCATCGCAGCCGCTATTCGAGCGCGATGGTCGACAGGCCGCGGCCGTAGTCGCGCTCGCCGCGCAGGCAGGCGCGGCGATAGCTGAAGAACCGGTCTTCCTCGCGGCAGGTGTCGTTGGGCAGCGGATAGCTGGCGGCGATCCCCAGCGCGCGCAATTGCTTCGCCACGAAGCCGCGCAGATCGAACATGAAATGACCAGGCCGCGCCGCCGGTGCGAAGAACGCCTCGTTCGCCGCGTCCGCCGCCAGGAACGGGGCGGGGAATTCCGGCCCGACCTCGTAGGAACGCTGCGCGATGCACGGGCCGATACCGGTGACGATCTGCTTGGGGGTCGCACCCAGCTTCACCATCGCCTTGACCGTGGCCTCGAGCACGCCGGTGAGGGCACCCTTCCAACCGGCATGCGCCGCACCGATCACGCCGGCTTGGGCGTCGGCGAACAGCACCGGCGCGCAATCGGCGGTGAGGATGCCCAGCGCCAGGTCGCGCCGCCTGGTCACCATCGCGTCGGCCTTGGGCGCCGCCTCGCGCGGCCAGGGCTGCTCGACCTCGACGACCGTGGCACTGTGCACCTGGTAGAGCGTCACCAGCGCCTGCGGCTTGCGGTCGATTTGCGCCATGGCGCGCGCGCGATTGGTGGTGACCTTGTCGGTGTCGTCGCCCGAGCCCATGCCGCAATTGAGCGAAGTATAGAGCCCTTCGCTCACCCCGCCTTCGCGGGTGAAAAAGCCATGGCGCACGCCGTCGGCATCGTTGAGCGGGCCTAAAGTCAGCATTGGTGACAAACCTTGATGTGTCAGGGGTCGAAGCCCGGCGGCACCGGCGCGTCCGGCCCGGCGATGGCGAGGACCTTGAACAGGGTGCCCATTTCCGAATCGCCGATCAAGCGCCGACACGCGGCCTCGATATCGCGCGCCTGGGCCGGCCGTGGCGCGGCGCGCCAGCATGGCGGCGCGCGCGACGATCCCCAGCCGGTTGAGGAAGACGCCCTGCGCCACCGGTCCGAACGCTCGCCGCCCCTGCGCGCGCGCGACCCGGGCGAGGGCGGCGAAATCGACATGCGCGGTCAGGTCGCTGTCGCCGGGGGCGGCCAGCGGGTCGACCTTCTGATGCCGTTGCAGCGCCTGCAACGAATCCCCCGGCGCGCTGCGCGCCGGACCATAATCGATGAGCAGCAATGCACCGCCTGAGGCGCGCAGCCGCGCGACGAGCGTCGCGACGACGGACTGCGCCACAGCACCGATCTCGGCGATGGCGCCGACCGGGGCATCCGCGTGGGCCGGCTCGATCGGCGGTTCCGCGACCGGCGGACCGCTGACATAGGCCAATCGATCGCCCGCGAGTTCCGACCATGCGCTCGTGCCACCCATCGGCCTCACGCACGAATTGCCGGATCGGCAGCGCATCGAAGAATTCGTTGGCGAGGATGATTGCCGGCCCGGGCGGCACCGCATCGATGTGCTCATGCCACGTCACCGCAAGTTTGGTCAAAGTTTCACGCTGGCGCGCGCGCAAGGCCGGATTGATCTCGACCAGATGGATGTCGATCGCTGCGGCAAATTCCGGCACGGTCTGCTGGATCGCGCGCAGCGCATCCGCCATCAGCGTGCCGCGCCCCGGCCCAAGCTCGATCAGCCGCACCGGGTTTGGCGCCCCCATATCCTCCCATGTCTGCGCCGCCCACAGTCCCAGCAGTTCGCCGAACATCTGGCTGATTTCCGGCGCGGTGGTGAAATCGCCGCCGGCGCCGAGCGGATCGCCGCGGCGGTAATAGCCATGCACCGGATCCGTGAGGCAGGCCGCCATGTAATCAGCGAGCGTGATCGGCCCCTGCTCGGCAATGCGCCGCCGCAACGCCGCGTCCAGCGCGGTCATTTGCGCGCGGCACCCGGACTCGTTTGGACGGTGCGCATGATCAGATAGAGCCCGGCCGCGAGCATCGGCAGCGACAGAAGCTGGCCCATCGTGATCGGCCCGAGGATGTAGCCCAGATGCGCATCGGGCTCGCGGAAGAATTCGCCGATGATGCGCGCGATGGAATAGCCCGCCAGGAAGATGCCGCCGATGCGCCCCGGATGGCGCCAATGCTCGCGGTTGCGCGCGAAGATCTGCAGGACCGCGAACAGCACGACGCCTTCGAGAAACGCCTGATAGAGCTGGCTGGGGTGGCGCGGGTTCTGATCGGGATCGGTCGGGAAGATCATCGCCCACGGCACGTCGGTCTGACGGCCGAACAGCTCGCCGTTGATGAAATTGGCGATACGCCCGAAGAACAGTCCGATCGGCGTCACCGCGGCAACGAGATCGCCCAGGGTCAGCACCGGGATCTTGCGCCGCCGCGCGAACAGATAGATCGCGACCAGCACGCCGATCATGCCGCCGTGGAACGACATGCCGCCGCGCCAGACATAGAAAATTTCCAGCGGCTGAACGATGTAATAACCGGGCTTGTAGAACAGCACATAGCCCAGCCGCCCGCCGATGATGACGCCCATCGTCGCCCAGGCGACGAAATCGTCGATCGCCTCGCGGCTGACCGCGGAGCCCGATCGTCCCGCCAGCACGATCAGATAGCGCCAGCCGAGGATGATGCCGACGATATAGGCGAGCGCGTACCAGCGGATCGCGAACGGGCCGATTTCGACGGCGATGGGATCGATGGCGGGGAAGGCGATGGCGAACATGGATGGAATGGCGCTCAGCGATAAGGATCGGCAGTGGCGAGGAAATCCTGCACGTACTGGCGCACGCCATCCTCCAGCGTCGTGAAGGGCGCGGCGTATCCGGCCTGACGCAGCCGCTCCATGCGCGCTTGCGTGAAGTACTGGTACTTGTCGCGGATCGCCTCGGGCATGTCGACGAACTCGATCTGCGCGTTGCGTCCGGCGGCGGCGTAGGTTGCGCGCGCGAGGTCGATGAAGCTGCGCGCCGTGCCGGTGCCGAGATTGAATAGGCCATTGACCTGCGGATGCTCCGCGAGCCACAGCATCACCGCGACGCAATCGCCGACCCAGATGAAATCGCGCATCTGTGCCCCGTCGGCGTAGTCGGGATTGTGCGAGCGGAACAGCGCGAACGGCTTGCCGGCGGAGGCCGCCGGAAAGATCTGGTGCACGACCGAGCGCTGGCCGTCCTTGTGATACTCGTTGGGCCCGTAGACGTTGAAGAATTTGAGGCCGACATGCTGGGCCGGCCGCGGCGCGTCGCCACTGAGCGCCTTCGCGACGCGCCGGTCGAACAGATGCTTGCTCCAGCCATACGGGTTGAGCGGCCGAAGCTTCGCCAGCGACGCCGGCGCAGAATCATCGTCGAACCCGGCGCTGCCGTCACCGTATGTCGCCGCCGACGAGGCGTAGATCATCCGCTTGTCGTTGCGCGCACACCACGACCACAGCGCCGCCGACAGGCGGAAATTGTTCTGCACGATCAGATCGGCATCAGTCTCGGTGGTCGAGGAGATCGCACCCAGGTGATAGACGATCTCGACGTCCTTGCCGTGCGCCTGCAAGAAATCGAACAGCCGGTCCGGGGCGATCACATCGAGCAGCTCGCGCTTGGCGATGTTGCGCCATTTGTCGCCGCTTCCCAGCGCGTCGCACACGGCGACGTCATAGCCGCCACGCCGCTCCAGCGCCGCGACCAGATTCGACCCGATGAATCCGGCACCGCCGGTAACGACGATCGTGGGCATGTTGGGCCTGGCAATTGATCCGCGGCCCTTATAGGCGGTGCCACCCCCTTGTTGCAACGCCGCGCGCCAATTCCCATAATTCAGTCATCGCCCAGACATATCGAGGACCATCATGCAGACCGACAATCGGCTGTTCGACGACCTGGCCCGCGCGGCCAATGGCGCCCTGGGGGCGCTGGCCGGCCTGCGGGCGGAATTCGAGACCCATCTGCGCAGCTGGGCCGAGTCGTGGCTGAAATCCCAGAACTTGGTGGCCCGCGAGGAATTCGAGGTGGTGCGCGCGATGGCCGCCAAGGCACGCAGCGAAAACGAGGCGCTTTCGGCCCGGATTGCGGCCCTCGAAGCAGCGTTGGCGGCGCGTGCGGAGCCTCCCAAAGCGCAATAGTCGGCGGGTACTGCTGGCGCTTGCAGGCCGCTTGTCGGACTCCACTTGAGGAGTTTTCCACAAGATATTTGGATTCCGTTGTTATTTCCTTGCGTCGCGGAATCCGCGTGTGGCAACCTACCTCCTGTTGTGTATCGGGGTCGTGGCCGACACAAACCGTCGGGCCAAGAGCTGATTGCCCGATGCCATAGCGGCCCGCCTCCATCTCCGTTCGGAGGGCGTATCAATGCCAGAATTGTCGGCATCCAGCCACGCCACTAACCACAATCCGCTTGATCTGGTTGAGGAAATCGCCAGCGCCAACGAATGGCCCTTCGATCGCACCAGCGACGAGGAGCTGATCGCCCAGATCGCCGGGCGATGGGGCGAGTACCGCCTCTACTTCGCCTGGAGCGAGGACATGAGCGCGCTGCAGTTTTCCTGCGCCCTCGATGTCCGCGTACCCAAGCACCGCCGCAACGTCGTGACCGAGTTCCTGGCCCTCGCCAACGAGCGCCTCTGGCTCGGCCATTTCGACCTGAGCTCGGAGGACGACTTGCCGATGTTCCGGCACACCGTGCCGCTGCGCGGCGTGCGTCATGCCTCGGTCGAGCAGGTCGAGGATCTGGTCGATGCGGCGCTGAGCGAATGCGACCGTTTCTACCCGGCTTTCCACTACGTCATCTGGGGCGGCAAGGACCCGGCCGAAGCGGTGACCGCAGCCTGCCTTGACCCGGTCGGCGAGGCCTGATCCAACTCTTCGCATGAGTGCAGAACGTCAGGGATTGCTGCTTGTCGGCTGCGGCAAGATGGGCGGCGCGATGCTGTCCGGCTGGCTCGCCGGCGGCGAAAAAGGGCCTTTCATCATCGTCGAGCCGAATGCCGGCGCGGTATCCGCCTTTGCCGGCAAGCCGGGCGTCACGATCGTCGCCGAGGCGGCCGCCATCGATCCCGCGTTCAAGCCGGAGATCGTGGTCGTCGCAGTCAAGCCGCAGATGATGACCAAGGCCTTGCCGGTTCTACGGCGCTTTGCCGGGCCCGGCACCGTCTTTCTGTCGATCGCGGCCGGGACGACCATTGCCAATTTCACTGACCATCTCGGGCCCGAAGCGCTGATCGTGCGCGCCATGCCCAACACGCCGGCGCAGGTCGGGCGTGGTGCGAGCGTCGGCTGTGCTGGCCCGCGCGTGAGCGCCGATCAGCGCGCGGCGTGCGAGCGTCTGCTACGCGCCGTCGGTTCCGTTGGCTGGGTCGAAGACGAGCGCCTGATCGATTCGGTGACGGCCGTTTCCGGCAGTGGACCGGCCTACGTCTTCCTGCTGGTCGAATGCCTGGCGCAGGCCGGGCGCGAGGCGGGCCTGCCGGACGAGCTGGCGATGAAGCTCGCGCGGGCCACCATCGAGGGGGCGGGCGAGTTGCTGCACCAATCGCCGGAGCCCCCGGCGACACTGCGTCAGAACGTGACGTCGCCCAACGGCACGACGGCCGCCGCCCTCGCGGTGCTGATGGCCCCCGATGGGTTGCAGCCGTTGATGACCAAGGCGGTCGCGGCAGCCGCCAAACGGTCTCGCGAACTCGCCGGCTAAGGCCATGGCGCTCAACGCCTCGGCGCAAAGGGTGCAGGACGCGCTGGCGGCAGCCGGCTTCACCCACCAGGTCGTCGAATTCGCCCAGACCACGCGCAGCGCCGCCGAGGCCGCCGCAGCGCTCGGCTGCGAGGTGGCTGACATCGCCAAGTCGATCGTCTTTCGCGGCGCTGCATCGAACCAGCCGGTCCTGGTCGTCGCCAGCGGCCCCAACCGCATCGACGAGGGTAAGGTGGCCGCGTTGCTGGGCGAGGGGCTGAAACGCGCCGATGCCGATTTCGTGCGGGAGGCGACCGGCTTTGCCATTGGCGGGGTGCCGCCGCTCGGGCATAGCCGGAAGATCCGTACCTTCCTTGACCTCGATCTGCGCCTGCGTCCGCGCATCTGGGCCGCGGCCGGAACGCCCAATGCGGTTTTCCCGTTGAGTTTCGATGACCTGCTGCGTCTGACGGCGGGCGAGGCGGCCGAAATCCGCCAGGGTTGAGCGCGCCGGCACCAGCGCAGCGAATTGACTTCGCGGCGCCCCATACCCAAATTTGACAGACGAGGTGGAGGAAACCATGGCCTCTCGCAAGCGCGCCCGACGACCGGCGTCCCGTCCGGCGTCATCCGGCGATCCCTCGGCACGGATCGTCGATGCGGCGTTGGACCTCGCGGCGAAGCACGCCTGGCACAAGGTATCCCTGGCCGACATTGCCGCCGCGTCGAAGCTGTCTCTGTCCGAGCTCTACGCCCTGTTTTCGTCCAAGACCGCGATCGTGGCGGCCTTCCTCGCCCGCATCGACGAGCAGTCGCTGGCGGGTCGGCAGGAGACCGGCGGCACTGTGCGCGACCGTCTTTTCGATCTGATCATGCGCCGCTTCGACGCACTGGCGCCGTACAAGGAGGCGGTGAAATCGATGTTCGCCGGCGGCCCCGGCGAGGTGCTCAGCGCGCTCTGCCTGGCGCCGCGTTTCCTCAACTCGATGCGCTGGCTGGCCGAGGCGGGCGGCGTGCGCACATCGGGCTTTCTCGGCATGCTGCGGGTGAAATCGATCGCCGCCATCTATCTCGCCACCCTGCGCACCTGGCTGCAGGATGACAGCGCCGACCACGGCAAGACGATGGCCGTCCTCGACCGCGCCCTGCGCCGCGCCGAGACGCTGGCGCGCAGCCTGCCCGGTGGCGAGCGTCCGGCGGCCGCCGCCGATTGACGCTGCTGCACTGCGGGAGCGATACTGCGCCGTGGCAAAGAAACGCTCCCCTCCTGTCACGCCCGCAACCGCCCGACGAGGAACGCGACCTATGGCCAAAACCTCCAACCCGTTTGCCGATTTCGACATCACCAAGATGATGGACCCCGCCAAGTTCATGGAGGCGGCCAAGATGATGCCGGATTTCAAGATGAACGGCGTCGACATGGAGGGCGTGATGGCGAGCCAGCGCCGCAACATCGAGGCGCTCACCAACGCCAACCGCCTGGCCGCGGAAGGCGTTCAGGCGGTGGCCAAGCGCCAGGCAGAAATCATGCGCCAGATGATGGAAGAGACCGGCCGCGCCATGAAGGACATGATGACGGTCAGCAGCCCGGAGGAGAAGGCGGCGCGCCAGACTGAGCTCGCCAAGGAGGCCTTCCAGCGCGCCATCGCCAACATGCGCGAGTTGGCCGAGATGGTGAGCAAGTCGCAGAGCGAGGCCTTCGACGTCATCAACAAGCGCGTCGCCGACAGCCTTGACGAGATCAAGGGCCTGATGGCCAAGAAACAAAACTGAGCTTCGCCTCAGTCGAACCAGGGCCGCCCGCGACGGGCGGCTCTTTTTTTGCCGGCACCACGCATCGTTTCGGAACGCAAAGACCATGGCGCAGACGACCGCTCCTTCACCCAACATCACCTTCGATGATTTCCTGCGCGTTGACATCCGCGTCGGCACCATCGTCGCGGCCGATCCTTTTCCCGAGGCGCGCAAGCCGGCCTACAAGCTGAAGATCGATTTCGGTTCCGCGATCGGCGTCAAGCGCAGCTCGGCGCAGATCACCGCGCATTACAAGGCCGCCGACCTGGTCGGCAAGCAGGTGGCGGCGGTGGTGAATTTCCCGCCCCGCCAGATCGGCCCCTTCTTGTCCGAAGTGCTGACGCTCGGCTTCCCCGACGAGAAGGGCGAGGTCGTGCTGATCCAGCCATCGCTGGCGGTGCCCAATGGCGGGCGGTTGTTCTAGAGGAGTTGCTTGAGAGAGCAACTCTGCTGCATCACCCCCCACCCTAACCCTCCCCCTCAAGGGGGGAGGGGACTTCATCGTGTTTGTGTCTGCGATCGTGCCAGGTCGGCACGCCCTCAATCATTCGCACTTTCTGATTCCCTCCCCCCTTGAGGGGGAGGGTTAGGGTGGGGGGTAATGCAGCAGTGCGATTTTTCAGAAAATCGCCGCGCGTCAAACCGGCAGCCTGATCTTCGCCTGCAACCCGCCGAGCGGTGACCCCGCCAGCGCGATGTCGCCGCCATGCGCGCGCACCGTGTCGCGCGCGATGGTGAGTCCCAGGCCCACGCCGCCGGTCGCGGCGTTGCGCGACTTGTCCAGCCGCACGAAGGGCTTGAACACATCCTCGCGGCTTTCCGGCGGAATGCCCGGCCCATCATCGTCGATCGTGACTTCGATCGCGCGATTGAGCCGCTGCGCCTTGATCTCCACTTGCGCGGCATGACGCGTGGCGTTGGCGACGAGATTGTCGATGCAGCGCTTCATCGCCTGCGGCCGCAACGGCACGGCGAGGTCGCCGGTCGTTGTCAGCGAAACCGCGTGACCTTGCCGGCGCGCGCTCGTGGCGATCTCGTCCAGCAGCGAGGCGAGATCGGCGGGCTCGGGCTGTTCCTCGCCCTCGCCGCGCACGAAGGCGAGATAGGAATCGACCATCCGCTCCATGTCGGCGACATCCTGCTTGAGGCCGGCGACGGATGGCGCGTCGCCGAGCATGGCGAGCTCCAGCTTCATGCGCGTGAGCGGTGTGCGCAGATCGTGGCTGACGCCCGCGAGCATCTCCGTGCGCTGCACCAGGAACCGGCGAATGCGCTCGCGCATGACGATGAACGCCGCCGCGGCCTGGCGCACTTCGGCGGCACCCGACGGCCGGAAATCCGCCACCTCGCGGCCTTTGCCGAATTCTTCGGCCACTGCGGCCAGGCGGCGGATCGGCCGCACCTGGTTGCGCATGAACACGGACGCAATTGCGAAGAAGATCAGCGACGAGCCGGTCATCCACATCAGGAAGATGTAGACCGTGGACGTGAACAGGCGATAGCGGCCCGCGACGACATGCAGCACGCCCTCCGGCAGCTGGATGTCGATGCGCACATCGCGCGGTAGCGACCACGCGTCGAGCACGAAAGGCCGGCGGACTTTCTGGTTGAGCTCGATCGCCAGCAGCCGCTCGAGAATGCCCGAGCCTTCCTCGGTCGGCGTGTTGGCGAGGATCGCCCCTTCCTCCAGCGTCGCGCGCACGCCGGTGAGATCTGCTGTCGTGTCAAAGAGCCAGGTGCGGCTGTCCTCATCGTTGAAGCGCGACATGGTCTGCACCAGCGTCGCGATCTCGCCGGCGACACCCGCCGCCATGCGCCGCGTCACCGAATCCCAGACCCGGTCGTAGAACACCCAGGCGGCGACCAACTGCGCCAGCACCAGCGGCGCCACGATGATCAGCAGGGCACGGCCGAACAGCGTGCGCGGGGCGAGGCGCTTGAGGAATTGCACCGCCATCTCAATCCGTCCGCAACAGGTAGCCGGCCCCGCGCACCGTCTGCAGATAGCGCGGTAGCTTCGGATCGGTCTCGATCTTGCGGCGCAGGCGCGTCACCTGCACGTCGATGGTGCGCTCGCTGCCGGAAATGCGCGACTGACGCAGCAATTCCTCGCGCGCGATCACCGTGCCCGGCCGCGCCGCCAGCACCGCCAGCAGCGACACTTCGGCCGCGGTGAGGCGCACCGGCATTTCGTCCTGGAACAGCATCTCGCGGCCGATGTCGAAGCGGAAATTGCCGAAGCGCACTTCCGCCGGCACGGTCGTGGCCGGCGGCGCGCGGCGCAGGATGGCGCGGATGCGCAGCAGCAGCTCGTTGGGCTCGAACGGCTTCACCAGATAGTCGTCGGCGCCGGCGGCAAGCCCGGCGATGCGGTCTTGCGTCTCGCCCATCGCGGTCAGCAGCAGGATCGGGACGCTGCTGCCCTGGCGCAGCCGGCGCGCGAAGTCGATGCCGTTCTCGCCCGGCATCATCACGTCCAGCACGATGATGTCGAAGGTGAGCGCCCCCAGCTTCTCCGACGCCGCTTCCGCGTGGCCTGCCGTCGTCACGTGATATCCATGGCGCGACAGGAACTGACGCAACAGGTCGCGCAGCCGCGAATCATCGTCGACGACAAGGATATGGGCTCCTTCGCTCATAGTCCGCGGAACATATAGTGTCGCGACCGCCCGCGAAACACCACTGACGAGGTCAGGATTTACGGCCTGGTGCGGGCGGCGTGCCGATGATCTTGCCGCGATCGGCGTCGTTGACCAGCCCCAGCATGACGCGCCGGAACCCTTCCACCGCCTGGGCGCCCGCCGCGCGATAGGCGGCCGCCACCCGCTGGCGCTGGTTCTCCGACAATTCGCGCTCGAGGGCCTGGCCTTTTTCCGACAGCGTCAGGCGCCGTTGGCGCCGGTCGACCGGCCCTTGCGTGTGGGCGACATACCCCTCCCGGACGAGCTGGCCCAGGACACGCGACAGGCTCTGCTTGGTGATGCGCAGGATGCCCAGCAGGTCGCCCACCGTGATCGACGGGTAGCGGCCGACGAAATAGATGACGCGGTGATGGGCGCGCCCGAAGCCAATCTTGGCCAATATCTGGTCGGGCTCGGCGGTAAAGTCGCGATAGGCGTAGAACAGCAGTTCTATGCCCTGACGGAGGTCTTCCTCGCGCAGGAAAAGCTGGTGCATGCCGGGTTTGAGGTCAGCGCATGGGGGCGGTCGCGATCCGTCTTTCTGCATGGCAGATTTACGTCAGTGACATTGACATATTGGCGCAAGTGTGTTTCATTACGCAAGCCTTTTCACACATAAAATTGCGTGGCCGGGCAGGAAACAAGAGGTTTTGCAATCATGGCGCTGATCCCTTTCGACGACCGCGACGGCTCAATCTGGCTCAATGGCAAGCTCGTGCCCTGGCGCGACGCCAAGATCCACGTCCTCAGCCACGCGCTGCATTACGCCAGCGCCGTGTTCGAGGGCGAACGTGGCTACAACGGCAAGATCTTCAAGTCGCGTGAGCATAGCGAGCGGCTGATCAAATCCGGCGAGATTCTGGGCATGAAGGTGCCTTATACCGCCGAGCAGCTCGACAAGGCCAAGGCCGAGACCCTGGCCGCCAACAACCTCAAGGATTGCTACGTCCGCCCGATCGCCTGGCGCGGGTCGGAGATGATGGGCGTGTCCGCCCAGGCGACCAAGATCAACGTCGCCGTCGCGACCTGGGAATGGCCGGCCTATTTCTCGCCCGAGCTGCGCGAGCAAGGGCATCAAGCTGTGCTGGGCGAAATGGCCGCGGCCCGCGCCCAACACCGCGCCGACCGCCAGCAAGGCGACCGGGCCTCTACATGATCTGCACCAGCTCCAAGCACGCAGGCCGAGGATGCCGGCTATCACGACGCGCTGATGCTCGACTGGCGCGGCCAGATCGCCGAGGCGACCGGCGCCAACGTCTTCCTGGTGATCGACGGCGAGATCCACACGCCCAAGCCCGATTGCTTCCTCGACGGCATCACCCGCCGCACCGTCATGGACCTCGCCCGCCAGCGCCAGTACAAGGTCCACGAACGCGCGATCCAGCCCGACGAGCTGGGCAAGGCGCAGGAAGTGTTCCTGACCGGCACCGCCGCCGAAGTGACCGCCGTCGGCTCGATCGACAAGCACAATTTCACCGTCGGCCCGGTCACCCGCAATTTGCGCGACGATTACGCCAAGCTGGTGCGGCAGTAGGCTTCGTTTTCGCGCGCTCTAACAATCGTCCTCATGCTGAGCCTGTCGAAGCATGAGGACGACGCACAAACGCCTCATCCTTCGACAAGCTCAGGATGAGGCGTTTTTTTATGCCGCAAAAAGCTTTCGCTATTCCGGCGCAAACACCGCGCGCACGAAGGCGCGATAGAGCATGACCTGGCGCGACAGCGCCTTGGGGTCGCCCAGCACTTTTGACAGGATGATGCCGCCATCGACCATCGCTGACACCATGTCGGCGAAGTCGTCGAGATCGACCTCGATCTGCGGCTTGTAGCGTCCCGCGATGCGGTCGAGCTGGGCGCGGAAGCGCTGGCGCCAGGCGCGCACGCCCGCCGCACTGCGCTCGCGCACCTCGCGGCTGAAGAGCTGGTCCTGGTAGCAATAGGCGGCGACCAGGCAGCCGGGGTGCCCGCTCGGCAGGTCGCCCATCATGTCGGCGAGCAGCTTCAGGCCGGCCAGGAAGCCGTGCAGGGGGTCATCGTTGAGCGCGTCGGCCTTGGCGAAAATCTCGTCCAGGATCTCGTCGTCGCGCGCCAAGTAGCGCTCCAACAGCGCCTTGGCGAGCTCGTTCTTGTCCGCGAAATGATAGAGGAATCCGCTCTTGCTGATTTCGGCCGCGACGATCAGCTCTTCGATCGACGTGCCGGCGAACCCTTTTTGCAGGACGGCGGACTCCGCCAAATCGAGCAGGCGCTCGCGGGTTTGCGCACCCTTCTTTAAGAGGACCTCGGCCATGGGAAAAACTGTACCACGAGTACGGTTCGCAGTTCAGTAGCCGCTTTCCGCAAAGCACGACGTACGGATTGTCGCGCTACAATTGAAACAAAAAGCCGCGATCGATGAAACCGCACCATGAGTCCGGTTGTGGAATTGTATCGTCTTCCGTATTGATGCGGCCCTCCGGACCCAGATGGAGTCCGGCATTGTTTCGACCATTTTCGAGGATATTGGCCATGCTCAAGGACAGCAACGGATTGCCTGTGACCGCCGCCAGCCGGCAGGCGGTGGAGTTATTCGACCGCGCCGTCGACCAGGCGCTTTCCTATCGCGGCGACCCGATCGCCACGCTCGATCAGGCGCTCGCCGAGGATCCCGGCTTCGTGATGGCGTGGGCGCTGCGCGCCAACCTGCTTTGCCTGGCGACCGACAAGCTCATGCACCCGGAGATCGCGCGCTCGCTCGACGCGGCGCGTGCACTCCAGGCGAAGGCGACGGACCGCGAGCGCGCCCATCTCGCGGCGGCGGCTTCGTGGTTCGCCGGCAATTTCGCCGAGGCAAACGCGCGCTGGGGCCGCATCGCGCAGGATCATCCGCGCGATCTCGTGGCACTGGTCTGCGCCCATGTCGGCGATTTCTTCCTCGGCCAGCAATTCGAGCTGCGCGACCGCCCGCTGCAAGCGCGGCGCGCCTGGACGCAGAGCGAGAGTGGCTTCGGCTATATCAGCGGCATGGCATCGTTTGGCCTGGAGGAGACGGGCGACTACGCGCGCGCCGAGGATTTCGGCCGCCTCGCCAATTCGCTCAATCCTTATGATGTCTGGGCCGTGCACGCGGTCACGCATGTCTATGAGATGCAGGGTGCCCACGCCCGCGGCATCGCCTGGCTCACCGAGCGCCAGCAGGAATGGGCGCCGGACAATGGTTTCGCCTTTCACAATTGGTGGCATCTCGCGGTGTTCCATTTCGATCTGCGCGCGTTCGATCGCGCACTGAAGGTCTATGACGAGGCAGTCTACCCAGCGCCCTCCAGCGTCGTGATACAGATGCTGGACGCCTCGGCGCTGCTCTGGCGCCTGCATCTCGGCGGTGTCGATGTCGGCCCGCGCTTCGCCGCCCTGGCGGAGAACTGGCAGGGCTATGCCGAGCAGGCGCACTACGCCTTCAACGACGTGCACGCCGTGATGGCCTTCGCCGGCGCGGGCCGGATGAAGGATGTCGAACGCACGCTCACCGCCATGCGCGGCAAGCTGGTGGGCGACAACATCGCCCTCACGCGCGATGTCGGCCTGCCGGTTGCCGAGGGCCTCTACGCCTTCGCGCAAGGCCGTTACGGCGAGGCCGCCGATCTGCTGCATCCGGTGCGGGCCAAGGCCCAGCGCTTCGGCGGCTCGCACGCCCAGCGTGACGTGCTCTCGCTCACTCTGGTCGAGGCGGCGTTGCGCGCGGGCCGCAAGGAGCAGGCGGCGGCACTCGTCGCAGAACGCCAGGCGCTCAAGCCGTCGAGTGTCTACAACAAGACCCTCGCCACGCGGCTGACGCAGGCCGGCACGCCAAAGATCGTGGCGGCGTAACTCGTAGCGAATACGCACACTCTCTCAGTCACCCTCATCCTGAGCTTCCTCACCCTGAGCCGCTGACCTCATCCTTCGAGACGGATCACGCTTCGCGTGATCCTCCTCAGGATGAGGTCAGCGAGTCGAAGGGCGAAGGATGAGGGTGCAGGGCTTGCGTCTCACCCTTCGACAAGCTCAGGGTGAGATCGGTTGTTATGATTTATGCACCGCAGAGGGCGCGGAGTGGCGCAATGAGAAGTCGTCTCTGCGTTTCTCCGCGTCCTCCGCGGTAATTTCTTTCGTCTTCGCCCTGAGCCCGCGCTCCGGCTGCTCGCAAGCCGTCACGGCACCGCTACGCAGCCTTGTCCGGCGTCGATCTTCTCCTGCAGCGCGCGCAGATCGTTGCGGGCTTTTTCGCGCTGCGTTTCCCAGCGGCGCGATAACTCCTGGCAGGCCGAGCAATCGAAGCGTGCCGGCGCCTTGCGCTGCTCAACCAGCTCGCCGCAGGTGAGGTGCCGGTATTGGTCGCGTCCGGATTCGATCCGCTCGATGGTCTGCTTGATGCTCGTAATGATCCGGCGATCGACATCGGATTGCGGGCAGCGTGACGCCTCCGCCAGAATGAACTGGCGTTGCCGGTCGCCGGCCTCGTACAGGCGGCACGTATCCCAGTAGGTTGTGCGGGTCAGCAAGACCGAAATCGGCTGGAACTTGCGGACCTCTTCCTCGCTCACACCTTCAGGCGGAACTTGCGTGCAGGCGGCGAAGCCGAGCGGCAGCATCAAGACCCAAAAGACGATCGTGCGGATCGGGCCCCTCAGTTGCCTCACTTTTTCAGCCACCGCGCCGCGGCGTCGTCGTCACGCGCGTCGGCCGCGACCCACTGCGCACCCTGTGCCGTGTCTTCCAGCTTCCAGAACGGCGCCTTGGTCTTGAGCCAGTCGATCAGGAAATGGCACGCCGCGAAGGCCGCCTCGCGGTGCGGCGAGGCCGTCACCACGAGCACGATCCGCGCCCCCGGCTCCAGCCGCCCGTAACGATGCACGATCAGCGAGGCGGCGAGGGGCCAGCGCGACTGCGCTTCCGCCTCGATCTCGGCGAGCTGCTTTTCGGTCATGCCGGGATAATGCTCGAGCGTCATCGCGCCGACCTTGGCACCGCCTGCCATGTCGCGCACCAGGCCCACGAAGCTGACCACGCCGCCGATGTCGTGCTTGCCGGCGGTGAGCGCCTCGATCTCGGCACCGACGTCGAAATCCTGTTCCTGGACGCGGATCACAACGCCCTCAAATCCAAATACATGTCATGCGCGGGCTTGACCCGCGCATCTGACAGTGCGCCAGCGTCAGACCCGCGGGTCAAGCCCGCGGGTGACAGCATTGTGGACGGGGTAGCCATCATCCCCCCGTCACCGGTGGAAAGATCGCGATCTCGTCGCTGGCGGCGACGGGATGATCGTACTTCACATATTCCTGGTTGACCGCCACGCGCACGACCGAGAGCTCCTTGAGCGCCTCGGCATGGCCCGGCGAGCGCGTCGCCAGCCACGCGACCAGCCCCGCGACGTCACGCACGCTCGCTGGCGGCGTCACTTCTTCCGACGCCGTCCCGACGCGCGTGCGCAACCAGGCGAAATACAGCACCTTCACAACGACACCTCGCTGAACGGCAGGAAGTCGACCATCGCGCCGGCAGGCAGCGACGTCAATTCCTCCGGCAGCTCGACCAGACCGTCGGCTTCGACCAGCGAGGTGAGAATGCCCGCCCCATCGCGCGGGAAGCGCACCGCGATCTTCACGCCATCGTCGGCGATCGACAGGCGTGCCCGCACCCATTCGCGCCGTCCGAGCTTCTTTTTGATCTCGAAGCTCGCGCGCACGCGGAACAAATGCGGCGCCAGCTCCGTGGCGCCGTTGAGGCGCAGCAGCACTGGCCGCGCGAAGCGCAGGAACGTCACCATCATGGCGACCGGGTTTCCCGGCAGGCCGACGAAGGGCACGCCCTTGACCTGCCCCAGCGCCACCGGCCGGCCGGGGCGGATCGCGAGACGCCAGAAATGGATCGCGCCCGAAAGATTCCACCGCGGCGCGGATGTGATCCTCTTCCCCGGTCGACATGCCGCCCGAGGTGACGATGGCATCGCAATCGCTGGCCGCGCGCGCCAGCGCGGCGGTAATGCTGTCGCGCTGGTCGCGCAGGATGCCGAGATCCACCACCGCGCAACCGAGCTGCTGCAGTAGCCCATCGAGAACGTAGCGGTTGGCATCGTAGACGGCGCCGGGCGGCGTCGCTTCCCCCGGTTCGCGCAACTCGTCGCCAGTCGAAAAGATCGCGACCTTGAGCGGCCGGTAGACATCGAGCGTCGTGGCGCCGATCGAAGCGGCGAGGCCGACATCCTGCGGCCTCAGCCGCTTGCCGGCGCTCAGGATCGTGGCACCGGCCTTGATGTCTTCCCCCGTCTTGCGCCGGTTGGCGCCGCGCTTGATGCCGGGCGGCAGCACGACGAATTCGCCCTCGGCGCGGCAATCCTCCTGCATGAAACAGGTATCGACGCCCGCCGGCATCGGCGCACCCGTGAACACGCGCACCGCCTCGCCGCGCGGCACGGTGCGGCCGAGATCCTGTCCCGCCGCGATACGGCCGTTGATGCGCAATCGCGTGTCGCCATCCGTGGAAAGATCGTCAAAATTCACCGCGTAACCGTCGACCGCGGCATTGTCATGCGGCGGCACGTTGCGCGCGGCGACGATATCCTTGGCCAGGATGCGCCCGCGCGCCGCCTTCAACGCCACCGATTGCACGCTCGCCACCGTCGCGATGCGCTGTGCCAGGATCGTGAGCGCTTCATCGGCGCGCATCAGCTCGCCGCCGAAGGCGAAGCAATCGTCGGAGAGCTGCGCCATCTCTACGCTCCTGCGGCGCGCTGCGTCGCGCGCGCAAGGCCGCAATGCGTGACAATGAAGTCGGCGATGGCGGCGACATCGTTGAGATCGAGCTGCTTCAGGGTCACGCCATCCAATCTGGTATCGCTGGCGATGGCGACAATGCGCTTGTCGCCGGTGCACAGCAGCGGCTTGCCGACGGCCGGCCGATGCACTTCCAGCTTGTCATGCGCGTGCGCCTTGAAGCCTTCGATGATCAGCAGATCGACCGGCGTCATGTGTGCGATCAGCTCTTCAACGCTGGGTTCCGGAGCACCACGCAATTCATGCATCAGCGCGAAGCGGTTGGCCGAGCTCACCATCACCTCGGTGGCGCCGGCGGCGCGATGCTCGTAGCTGTCCTTGCCCGGTTGGTCGACATCGAAATTATGATGGGCATGCTTGAGCGTCGAAACGCGCAGGCCCGCCCGCGTGAATTCGGGGATCAGCCGCACCAGCAGCGTCGTCTTGCCGCTGCCGCTCCATCCCGCCAGGCCGAAAATCTTCATGGGATCCGTGGGCGCGGCTTGGGCCCCGTCGCTCAGGCTGCCGATTGCGCGCCGGGCTGCTTGGCCGGCTCATGGGGCGGCGCCGCGCGCGCCGGCGTGGGCGGTGGCGCATGCACGTCCTTGTCGAGGTGCTCGAGCCCCGTCGCCAGGTAGTCGTAGCCCGTGATCAGCGTCAGCGCCGCGGCGAACCACAGCCCAATTTCGCCGATCATCTGCACCGGCAGGAACGCGGTCATCTTGGCGTCGCCGACAATCAGGAAGCCGAGCGCCGTCATCTGAATGCCGGTCTTCCACTTCGCCAGCCGGCTGACCGGCAGCAGGGCGCGCACCTCCGCCAGGAATTCACGCAAGCCCGAGACCAGGACTTCGCGGCACAGGATGACTAGGGCGGGCAGCACCACCAGCCCGGCGATCCGGTCGGCCGCGACCAGCAGCAGGATGGTCGCCGAAACCAGCAGCTTGTCGGCGATCGGGTCGAAGATGCGGCCAAGCTTGGACTGCTGCTTCCATGCCCGCGCGAAATAGCCGTCGAGGTAGTCCGTGATCGCGGCCGCCGTATAGAGCACGCAGGCGACGTAGCGAATCATGTCCCCTTCGACATAAAACAGCGCCACCAGCACCGGAATCGCGAAAATTCGCGACAAGGTCAGAGCCATCGGCAGGGAAGTCAGCATACGGCGTCCGTCGGGGAGGAGCAGGAAGGGAAGGGCCTCAGTCTACCCGTTGGCCCCCGCCGCCGCAAAGCCGGAATCCCTGTCGGCACCGGCATTTCCGTCATTTATCCGTCATTGTGAAAATGATCGTAAACCTTGCGCGCAACCGCCTTGCTGATGCCCGCCACCCCCTCCAGATCGGTCAATCCGGCGCGCGAAACCGCCCGCGCCGAGCCGAAATGCAGCAGCAGCGCCCGCTTGCGCGCGGCCCCGATCCCGGCGACCTCGTCGAGCGGCGACTGGGCGATCGCCCGCGACCTTTTGGCGCGATGGGCGCCGATGGCGAAGCGGTGCGCCTCGTCGCGCAGCCGCTGCAGGAAATAAAGCACGGGATCGCGCGGCTCGAGCTGGATCGGCGGCCGCCCCGGCATGAAGAAGCGCTCGCGCCCCGCGTCGCGGTCGGGCCCTTTGGCGATCGCCACCAGCGGGATGTCGCCCACGCCCAGATCGCCCAGCACCTGGATCGCGACATTAAGCTGGCCCTCGCCGCCGTCGATCATCACCAGATCGGGCCAAGTATCCGACGCGCGCGCCGGATCTTCCTTGAGGGCCCGTCCGAAGCGCCGTTCGAACACCTCGCGCATCATCGCGAAATCGTCGCCCGGCGCGAAGCCGTCGGGGTTGTCGGCGCTCGCGGCACCGCGGATGTTGAATTTGCGATAGGCGTTCTTCGTGAACCCCTCCGGACCCGCGACAATCATCGCGCCGACCGCATGCGTGCCGGAGACGTGGGAGTTGTCGTAGACCTCGATCCGCTCCGGCGGTCCATCCAGCCCGAACGCTTCGCTGACCCCATCCAGGAGTTTCAGTTGCGAGCTGCTCTCGCTTAGGCGACGTGCCAGCGCCTCGCGCGCGTTGGCAAGCGCGTGCTCGACCGGCTTACGCTTCTCGCCGCGCTCGGGAATGGCGATGTGCACGCGCCGCTCGGCCTTCAGCGATAGGGCTTCTTCCAGCAGCGCACGCTCCGGGAATTCCTCGCTCACCAGCACCAGCGGCGGGACCGGCTTGTCGTCGTAGAACTGGCCGATGAAGGCACCCAATACCTCAGCCGCACCGAGCTGCTTGTCGTGACGCGGGAAATACGGGCGATTGCCGTAATTGCGCCCGCCGCGGAAGAAAAACACCTGCACGCACGTGACGCCGCCTGCCTGGTGCGCGGCGATCACATCGGCATCGCCAACCAGGTCGACATTGATGTCCTGGCGCGCCTGCACTTGCGTCAGCGCGCGGATGCGGTCGCGATAGAGGGCCGCGGTCTCGTAATCCTGCGCTTCACTCGAGGCCTGCATGCGCGTCGCGAGCTCGTCCTGCACCTCACGCGAGCGCCCGGCCAGGAACTCGCCCGCCTCATCGACCAGGTGCTTGTAGCCCGCCTCGTCGATGCGGCCCACGCACGGGGCACTGCAGCGCTTGATCTGATAGAGCAGGCACGGCCGCGTGCGCACCGAGAACACTGTGTCGGCGCAGGAGCGCAGTAGAAAGGCGCGCTGCAGCGCGGTCAGCGTCTGGTTGACCGCGCCCGCCGACGCGAACGGCCCGTAATACTGGCCCGGCCGGTTGCGCGCCCCGCGATGCTTGGCGATCTGCGGGAATTTGTGGTCGCCGGCGATGACGATGTACGGGAACGATTTATCGTCGCGCAGCAGCACGTTGTAGCGCGGCTTCAGGCGCTTGATCAGGTTGCTTTCCAGCAACAGCGCCTCGACCTCGGTGTGGGTCGTGATCACTTCCAGGCTGCGCGTCTCGGCGACCATCCGCTGCAGGCGGTTGGGCATGCGGCCGATCTGCAGGTAGCTCGTGACGCGGCGCTTGAGCGCGCGCGCCTTGCCGACATAGAGCGCGTCGCCCTTGGCATCGAGCATGCGATAGACGCCGGCGCCGTTGGGCAGCGTCGCCAGCGCGGCGCGCAGCACCGCCACGCCGTCGCCGATGGCGCTCCCGGCGGGGATTTCGAGCTCCGCGGTGATGTCGATCTCGCTGTCGTCCTCGCCGGCCATAGCCGTCGTCCGTGCTCCGCTGATGGTGATGGTTTTTACCGTCACCGCATTGATTCTGCGGCATCCTCGCCGCTATCCACCGAACCTGTGGATAAGGTTGTTCAAAACTACCGGCTCACGACGCCGCGAGCGCGGTTTTCCTAGGGTTCAAGCGTCATTGCCTAAACATTGTGCAATTACGGTAAGCCATTGTAAGGGCTAAGCTTATTTTGTCATCTTGGTAATAAACGCTTAACCTTAGTGTCAAGAACCGCGGTTTTCGTAGAGAGTCCGGGCGAGTCAAGAGCCATGTGTACAAGTCGCGCTCCCTGGCATCTCAAATAGGCCGGGTCCGGACCAACCGCCGCCAAAATGGCGGCTAGCCGCGCTTAGTTGTGCTGTCGGCGCTCGATTTCAACCCCGACACTGGCGGCGTCTTCGTAGACGTCGAGCTTCTCCACCCGCACCCGCGCGCTGACCACCCGGCGATCCTCCAGGCACACTTCGGCGACCCGCTCGGCCAGCGTCTCGATCAGGTTGGTGTGAGCCTCGGCGGCAAGGGCGCGCACCTTGGTCGTGATGGTGTTGTAGCAGACCACCTCGTCCAGCCGGTCATGGGACGGCTTCTCGCCTTCGGCAACGGCCAGGTCGAGATTGATGCGCACGCGCTGGCTGCCGCCTTTTTCGTTGTTCCACACGCCAATACGCGCCGGCACCACCAGATCGCGCACGAATACATGGCGCACGCCGGCTGCTTCGTCGGCCAAGCGCGGGAAGGGGACGATCCGGGAGTTGCTCATTAGCCTAGTTTACTCCTCCGGCGGTGTGCGGTGCAGCAAGGGCGCCCAATTGAGATGCTGGCCGCCGTCCAGCGCGATCATCTGTCCGGTCATCGACGCAGCCCCCAGAATGAAACGCACCGTCGTGCAGATTTCCTCCAGCGACGGCCCGCGCTTGAGCGGCAGGCTCGCCACCTGGCGCTCGAACTGGGCCGGCTTCTGGCGCGGGCTCGGCAGCACCGGCCCGGGCCCGATCGCATTGACGCGGATGCGCGGCGCCAGCGCCAGCGCCAGCGTCTGCGTCAGCGTCCACAGCGCCGCCTTGCTGACGGTGTAGGAGGTGAAATGCGGCGTCAAATTCCACACCCGCTCGTCGATCAGGTTGATGACCTGGCCCTCGCTGCCATCCGGCAGGCGGCGCGCCAAATCCTGCGTCAGCACGAACGGCGCGCGCAGATTGGTTTCGATATGCATGTCCCAGGTCGCGCGCGAGGCCGTCAGCGCTTCGTCGCGCTCGAACGCCGAGGCGTTGTTGACCAGCACGCCCAGAATCCCCAGCGCCGCCTGCGTCTGCCCGACCAGCGCGGAGAATTCCTTCTCCTGGGACAGATCGGCGCGAATCGCGGCGGCCTTTCCACCCATCTTCTGAATCTCGGCGACCACTGCCTCGGCATCGGCTTTGGACTGGTGATAATGCACGCCCACGGCAAATCCCTGCCGCGCCAGATCGAGGGCGATGGCGCGGCCGATCCGCTTGGCGGCACCGGTGACGAGGGCAGTCTTGGGCAGGCTCATGGCGCGCGCAGAATGAGGCAGGTGGGCGCGCGCATCAAGTCGCCCGCGCGGCCGCGCGCAGGAAGGAGATGCCGCCCGCGAGCGTCATCATCGCCACCGCGGCGAAGCCCATCTCATAGCTGCCGGTCGCGGCCAGGATGGCGCTGAACACGGCCGGTGCGATCATCACCCCGCCATAGGTGAGGAACGAGGTGCCGCCGGTCACTTCTCCCGCCCGCCCCGGCGGCGACAGGCGCGCGACCTGCGCCAGGAACACGCCGTTCCACGCGACGGCCGTGCCGCCGAACAGGATCGAGACGGCGAAGATCGCGGCCAATGGCCAGTCCGGCGTGAAGGCGCCGGTGGCGAGCGCACATGCACTCATGGCGATACCCAGCGCCCCCAGCACCGCCAGCGGCGCGCCGTAGCGGTCGGCGACAATGCCCCAGAACACGCGCCCGCCCACGCCCGCGGCTTGCGCGGCGGATAAGACGGCGCCGGCGGTCACCACCGCCAGGCCGATCGCTTCGGCGAGATAGGTCACCAGGAACGTGCCCAGCGACACCTGCATGCCCGAGAACGCTAACGACACAAGGGCGAGCCGCCGTAATTCCGTACGCGAAAGACGAAGCGCAACGGCTCCAGCACCGGTCCGCGCGCGGGTGACGCGTGCCCGGCCGTCGCATCGATCTGCGCGCGCAGCGGCTGCACGGCCAGCGCCAGCAGGAAATTGCAGGCACCTGCGGCCAGCGCCGCGCGCTGCCAGCCGACTGCCAGGGCGAGGCTCGGCAGGATGGCGCCGGCCAGCGCGTTGCCCAGCGGCACGCCGGTCTGCTTGAGCGAGAACACCAGGTTCAGGCGATGCTTGGGCGCCACGCGCGCCAGGATGTGCGAGGAGGCCGGCGTCGGCGGGCCGTAGCCCAGTCCCATGAAGACGGCGGCGGGCAGGATCGCGGCGATATGACCGCTGGCCGCGATCACCAGCGCCAGACCGCTGAGCATCAAGCAGAGCTGGCTCAGACGCAGGCGCGCCGAAGCGGGCAATCAGCGCGCCGCTGAACAGGCTGCTGATGGCGCCCACCGCGTAGACCGCCGAGATGTAGAAGCCCACCAGAAACGGTTCGACGCCGAGCTCAGCGGCCGCGAGCGGGGCGAGCACCGGTCCGACCAGCACCGACAGCGACGCAAAGACCTGGATGGACAGCGTGGCCGCCAGCGCCGGGACGACAGGGGGCATTGTTGAGAAGGCTCGGGTGTTGGGATGAGGCGGGGCGGAGGACGCCGCAGTGTGCGGGCAGCCGCCCGGCAAATCAACCGGAGCACCTTGCATCTCATGCTTCGAGACGCGCCCCCTCATCCTGAGCCACGAACCTCATCCTTCGAGACGGCCCTCGCTGACGCGAAGGCCTCCTCAGGATGAGGTTCGTGAGTTCGAAGGACGGGCGCTCCTCAGTATGAGGTGTGTTTTGGAAGGGCGAACCTCATCCTGAGGAGGATCGCGCGCCAGCGCGATCCGTCTCGAAGGATGCGATCAAGCAGGCCGATCTCAACCGCCTCCGCCGCGCCGTCGCCGCAATGCGCCACAAGATTCCCCGCCGCCGCCGCAATTCCGCCGGAAGCGGCGGCAAGTGTGGCGACGTCCGCAATTCCATACGGGGGTTTCTCATGACCGCACTTGATTTGGCGGCGCCATCCGCGCGCCGCCCGCTCCTCACGCTCGCCGCCACGCTGGCCCTGTTGTCTCTCGTCGCCTGCGAATCGCAGCCGGACAATTCCGCCAGCAGCACCACGACGACGACCACCACGACATCGACGACCACTACCGCCACCGCGGGGCAGGGCGCTGCAAGTGCCCCGCAACGCGCATCGCCGCCCATTGCCCGAACGCCTTCATGAAGGTCGCGCCAAGCCCGGCGCGATGAGGGATCGCGTGGCGTCGCCGCCGCCCGCGTATTACCAGCCGCCGCAGCAGGTCGACACCTCGCGCTTCGCCGGCGCCGATCGCAACGCCACGATCGTTACCGCCGACAATTCCGTCTCGACCTTCAGCATCGATGTCGACACCGCGACCTACGCCTATGTCCGCCGGTTCCTGCGTGAAGGCCGTCTGCCGCCGCAAGGCGCCGTGCGGCTGGAGGAGATGGTCAACTACTTCCCCTACGCCTATCCGCGCCCCGAGAACCGCGCCCAGCCGTTTGCCATCAGCACCACGCTGATGCCCACGCCCTGGAACGCGGACACGCAGCTCCTGCACATCGCCATCAAGGGCTACGACGTCGTGCGCGCCGAGCGCCCGCCCGCCAATCTCGTGTTGCTGGTCGACGTCTCCGGCTCGATGGGCCCCGCCGACCGGCTGCCGCTCCTCAAAGATTCGTTCCGGATGTTCGTAAACGAGCTGCGCGAGGACGACCGCGTCGCCATCGTCACCTACGCCAACGGTACCGCCGTGGCGCTCGAGCCCACGCGCGCGGCGGAGAAGGGCAAGATCATCGCCGCCATCGATCGACTGGGCGCCGGCGGCGGCACGGCGGGTGCTGCCGGCATCCAGCAGGCTTATGCGCTCGCACAACTGAATTTCGATCCCAAGGCCGTCAACCGCATCGTCCTGGCGACCGACGGCGATTTCAATGTCGGCATCAGCGATCCCAAGCGCCTCGAGGAATTCATTGCGGAGAAGCGCAAGACCGGCATCTACCTGACGCTGCTCGGCGTCGGCCTCGACAATCTCAACGACAATCTGATGCAGAAGCTGGCGCAGGCCGGCAACGGCAACGCCGCCTATATCGATTCCGTGCTCGAGGCGCGCAAGGTGCTGAAGGACGAGCTCGCCTCGACGCTCTTCCCCATCGCCGACGACGTCAAGATCCAGATCGAATTCAACCCCGCGCGTATCGCCGAGTATCGGCTGCTCGGCTACGAGACCCGCATGCTGAAGCGCGAGGATTTCAACAACGACAAGGTCGACGCGGGCGAGATCGGCGCGGGTCATGCCGTGACCGCGATCTATGAGGTCACACCGGCGGGCGGCAAGCGCAGCGTCGATCCACTGCGTTACGGCAACGCCACGCCGGCGACACCGGCCAAGTCAGATGAATACGCATTCCTGCGCATCCGCTACAAACTGCCGGGCGAACAGGTCAGCAAGCTGATCGAGCGGCCGATCGTCGACGCCAATGTTCGCCCGACCGTCGCGGCGGCGCCGGAGGATGCGCGTTTCGCTGCCGCCGTGGCGGGCTTCGCGCAACTTCTGCGCAACGATCCGTACATGAAGGCGTACGGCTTTGCCGAGATCGAGAAGCTGGCGCAGTCCGCACGCGGCAGCGACACCGACGGCTACCGCGCCGAGTTCATCCAGCTCGTGCGCTTGGCTGACACTGTGAAGTTGGCAGCGAAGCCGTAGACACCGCGCCACCCCCTCACCCTAACCCTCTCCCCAGAGGGGAGAGGGGACCACAGCGAGCGCGCAGCATAACCCTCTCCCCTCGGGGGAGAGGGTGCGAGCGAAGCGAGCGGGTGAGGGGGAGCGTGCGTAAGACAACAATAGAACGCTCCAGCTTATGCCCCCACAAAATTCCCGTGCAGCCCCAGCGGCAGCGCATACGGCAAACTGGCGACAGCAACGGCCCAGCGCTCAACCTCATCGCCTCGAACGCCGCCAACCGCGTCACCCCGGCGCGCACATCCAGATGCGTACCGACCAGCCAGCCTTCGCCTTCGGCGCCACCCGGGCGCGGCACGTACACATGTTCCTCCACCAGCGCATCGGGGCCGTAGCGGTAGACGTCGGCCGCCCCACCGTCGAGATCGCGGCGGATGACGCCGCCGCTCGGGCCGCCGATAACGCTCTCGATCAGCACACTCCAGGTCTGGCGATAGCGCTGCCCGATGCGCCGCGGATCGACGCGCGGGAATTCGACGCTGTCGGGGATCAGCTCGCTGCTGGCGCTGCCATCGCTACGCAGTTTCACCACCATCGTCGCTGATTGCGGTGCGCGATGACTCTCGCCGCGCATCACCGCACGCAGTGTATCGGTCATCACGGTGGCATCCGGGTGGCGCACGCTGTCGAAACGGATCGTGCCGTCCGCTTCCTCATAGGCATTGCCATGATGGAACACGAACCCGCCCGGCAGCTCGTGGCGCCGCACGATCTCCAGGCTGTTCTTGTCCACGACCAGCACGCGGATCGGCTGATCAGCGCGCCATTCATAACAGTCGACGAAGGCGAGGCCCTGCTTCACCTTCGCAAGCTCGTAATAAATCGGCGGCAGCACGAACACCAGGTGGCGCGACGTCACCATGAAGTCATGCACCATGCCGACATCCGGCACTTTGAGTACCTTCGCTGCCTTGAGCGCGCCGTCGGCGCCGATGCGGTAGACCACGATCAGCTCGGCCTGCGGCACATAACCGAAATTCCACAACGTGCCATCGGGCTCGGCGCGCGGATGGGCACCGAACGGCACGCCCTTGAGATCGTCGCGCCACACATGCGGACCCATCGTCTCCAGCGTCTCGACGTCCAGCGCATACGCATCCGCCGCCTCCCACAGCGCCAGCAGGCGGCCGGCATGGTGGATCACGTTGATGTTGGCGGTGTTGAGCGCGCCGGTGCTGGTGACCGGCTGCATCTCCGGCAGCGACGTGCCGAACGTCCGCTCGAGTGCCCGGCCCGCCGCGACCTCGCGCTTATATTTGTCCGTCTGCACCATGCGGCCGCGATGGCTGATGCGGCCGCCGGCGACGCGGAATTCCTGGATCATGCCGTCGCCGTCGAACCAGTGATGGTAGCGCAGCGAACCGACCTCGTGCCGTGCCGGTCCGTTGCGATAGAACCGACCCGCCAGCGCCGCCGGCCATTTGCCCTCGATGGTCAGGCTGGCGCAGTCGAGCGTCGCCGGCGCGCTGGCATAGCCGATCAGCCAAGGCGCCTCCTTCAGCTTGGCGCGGAACGCATCGCGCCATTCATCGGCGCGCCCGGCGCGGGGGGCGAACAGGGAGGCGGCGGACGCGAGCAGCGCCTGGCGGCGGGTGAGGGTCAGTGCCATGTCAGTACCCCAAGGTGATGGTGGCGCGCGTGCCGCTCTCCGTGAGTTCGAGGGCGGCCGAGTTCGAAACTCGGCGCGGCCATGAACCCGCGGGCGTCGCGCGAGAACGCGTAGCCTTCGGTCGGGACACCGAGGATGTTGGTGTCGAGCTGGCCGTTGTCGTTGGCATCGTGGAACGCGACGACGGCGTAGCGGCCGGGCGGCAGGGTGAAGACCAGCCGTGCCGTGCCCGCGACCACGGGGATCGCCGCGCGGGCGTAGCGCCGCTCGTCCTTGAGGAACCCGTCCGGCGAGTTGAAGACGCCGATGAACACCTTGCCGGGACTTTCCGCATCCCGGATCCCGGCGACGATGAGGTCGAGCTCCGCAGCCCGGGCCGGACCGGATACCGTCAGGCCGAGGGCCAGGGACGCGATCGCCAGAAATTCGAACTTCATGAACAAGACTCCGTCGTGGAATGTGGGCGGGATGGTGCCGGCCCAAGCCGGCGCGGCCAAGCCCGGTTTCGCCAATGCGGCCGATTCCTTCGCCAAGCCGCGCAAGGACAGTTCGCGAAGCGCCACCGGTACGCTATCAAATACGCCGATGGATGCGATGGGGATCCTGCGGGGCTGGCGATGGTCCATGCCGATGACGGTTTTATTGGGGCTGATCCTGGCCCTGGTGGGGCCGTTCGGCACCTATTCCGATCTCCGGCTGGACGCCCGCCTGTTTTATTGGCTGTCGATCAGCATGCTCAATGGCGTCCAGATACTCTTCGCCCTCGCCTTCGTGCGGTGGCTGGCGCGCGGCCGCTGGCCGATCACGGCGATCGCGGCGGCGTCCGCTGTCCTGGCCAGCATCCCGGCCACCATCGAGGTGACGGTCCTGGAATACGCCTTGCGCCAGCCGGCGCTGCTCAACCCTCTGTTCTTCTTTCCCGAGGTGCTGCTGCTGACCACCGCGATCACCGTGCCGATCGTGCTTCTGCGCGCCCGCCTGCAGGCGCAAGAGGCCGCCCTCGCCGCCGCATCCCAGCCGGTGCCGGGCGGGCCGAAGGGGGAGACACTGCTCAAGCGCCTCAAGCCCGAGGCCCAGGGCGAGCTCCTGGCGCTGCAGATGGAGGATCACTACCTGCGCATCCACACCAGTGCGGGCAACGACCTGATCCTGCACCGCCTCAGCGACGCGCTGGCCGAAGTCGCCGGCCTCGACGGCCGCCAGGTCCATCGCTCGTATTGGGTCGCACGCAGCGCGGTGCGCGGTGTCGAGCGCGAGGGGCGCCGGATGGTGTTGGTGCTGAAGAACGGACTCAAGGTGCCGGTCAGTCGCGCGAATGTGGCGGCAATCAGGGCGGCGGGGTGGTTGTGAATTTTTTTGAGACGAAATGTTTCAGGAAAATTTCTGGCGTCGCGCCACCCCCTCACCCCACCCCTCTCCCCCGGGGGGAGAGGGAGCAGACCGAGGCGCGGTGAAATCCCCTCTCCCCTCTGGGGAGAGGGTTAGGGTGAGGGGGTGGCCCCGCACTCTCCAATGATGTGTTCACAACGCGCCGCGCTGCGCGCAGGCTCTAAAAATACTGCTGGGCGAACATCACGGCGCTGACGGCGGCAATAGCAATGCCGATCGCACGCGTGGCTGCGGTCACGCTCATAAAATTGAGTGCGTGGGGCTGCTCGGTCGACTGTTCCTGCAGCGTCGTCAAATCGACATGGTGTTTGAGATCGACCATGCCGCGGGCATTTCTCTCACTGAGGTCGGCTCGTTGCGTCACCATGACGATCAACACGCCAAAAAACGCGGCGCCGAACCAGCCGAGCCGGTCAGCGAGCAACCAAGCGATCAATAGGAGGCCGATCCAAGCGAACCCCGCCAAGGTCAACGACAATGTCCGTCGATTGATCTCGAGGTGAGCCATCTGCGCTACCTTCGCTGCGGTCGCCGTGCGCGCCCGCGCGGGGAGTGCGCGGCACCCGCCTTCGAGCGCGGTCTCGGCATCGACGGGCCGGATTTGTAGCCGGCTTGGCCCTCGGCCAGGCCCGTCGGCATTTCGAGCTCCATGGTTTCCAGCCGCCTGATCTCGTCGCGCAGCCGCGCCGCTTCCTCGAATTCGAGGTCGGATGCCGCGGTCTTCATCCGCTCTTCGAGGTCCTTGATATGCGCGCGCAGATTATGGCCGACGAGATGTTTCGTGCCCTCGTCGCCGGTATCGACCAGCACGTGGTCGCGCTCGTAGACGCTGCCCAGGATGTCGCCGATCTGCTTGCGGATCAATTCCGGCGTGATGCCGTGCTCGGTGTTGTAGATCACCTGCTTCTCGCGCCGGCGACTTGTTTCGGAGATGGCGGCCTTCATCGAATCCGTCATCACGTCGGCATAGAGGATGACGCGCCCGTCGATATTGCGCGCGGCGCGGCCAATTGTTTGAATTAAAGATGTTCGCGAGCGCAGGAAGCCTTCCTTGTCCGCGTCGAGGATCGCGACCAGTGCGCATTCGGGAATGTCGAGGCCCTCGCGCAGCAGGTTGATGCCGACCAGCACGTCGAACGCGCCCAGCCGCAGATCGCGAATGATCTCGATGCGCTCCAAAGTTTCCACGTCCGAATGAATGTAGCGCACGCGGATGCCGGCCTCGTGCATGTACTCGGTCAGATCCTCGGCCATGCGTTTTGTCAACGTCGTGACCAAAACGCGCTGCCCCTTGGCGGCGCAGTCGCGCACCTCGGCCAGGAGATCGTCGACCTGCTTCTCCGTCGGCCGGATGATCGTCGGCGGATCGATCAACCCGGTCGGGCGGATCACCTGCTCGACGAACACGCCGCCGGTGCGTTCCATCTCCCACGGGCCGGGGGTTGCGGACACGAACACCGTGTCGGGCCGCATGCGCTCCCATTCCTCGAATTTGAGCGGCCGGTTGTCGACGCAGGACGGCAGCCGGAATCCGTATTCCGACAGCGTCGTCTTGCGCATGAAGTCGCCGCGATACATGCCGCCGACCTGCGGCACCGTCACGTGGCTCTCGTCGACGATCAGCAGCGCGTTCTTGGGCAGGTACTCGAACAGCGTCGGCGGCGCCTCGCCGGGCTTGCGGCCGGTGAAATAGCGTGAATAATTTTCGATGCCGGCGCACGAGCCCGTCGCCGCCATCATTTCCAGGTCGAACGTCGTACGCTGTTCCAGCCGCTGCGCTTCCAGAAGCTTGCCGGTCTTGGCCATCTCCGCCAGCCGCGACTTGAGATCGATCTTGATCTGCGCCATCGCCTGGTCGAGCGTCGGCTGCGGCATCACATAGTGGCTGTTGGCGTAGAGCTTGACGTGCTCGAGCGCGGCTTTCTTCTCGCCCGTGAGCGGATCGAACTCCCAGATCGCCTCGATCTCATCGCCGAACAGCCCGACGCGCCAGGCGCGGTCCTCGCAGTGCGCGGGGAAGATTTCGATATTGTCGCCGCGCACGCGGAACATGCCGCGCACGAAATTGGCGTCGTTGCGCTTGTACTGCAGCTTCACCAGTTCGCGCAAAAGATCATTTCGATTAATGGACTGGCCGGCCTTGAGCTCGATCGTCATGGTCGAGTAGCTCTCGACCGAGCCGATGCCGTAGATGCATGACACCGACGCGACGATGACGACATCGGGCCGTTCAAGAAGTGCCCGTGTCGCCGAATGCCGCATGCGGTCGATCTGCTCGTTGATCGACGATTCCTTCTCGATATACGTGTCCGTCCGCGGCACATAGGCCTCGGGCTGGTAATAGTCGTAATACGAGACGAAATACTCGACCGCGTTCTCCGGGAAGAAGCTCTTCATCTCGCCGTAGAGCTGCGCCGCCAGCGTCTTGTTGGGGGCGAGGATCAGCGCCGGCCGCTGCAGATGCTGGATGACATGCGCCATCGTGAACGTCTTTCCCGAGCCGGTGACGCCCAGCAGCACCTGGTCGCGCTCGCCGCGCTGCAGGCCCTTGATCAGCTCCTCGATCGCCTGCGGCTGGTCGCCGGCCGGCGTGTAATCGGACTGGATCTTGAGCGGACGCGCGGCGACCGCATCGGGCTCATAGGCCAGCGGCGGCGCCGGGTTCACGAGGGAGTCGGGCGGCGGATAGGAGAGGCGGGAGGATGGCATGCGCCATTATATGCGCATCTCCCGCCCTGGCGACCAGACCCCGCCATTCTGTTTGCGATAACGGGGGGTTGGGTTGTGGCGCGGTTTGCCCGACAATGACGGAATTGCAACTCCGGCAGGGGCGGTGAATGCAAGCCTATCTGATTGTCTTTCTGGGCGCCGGCTTCGGCGGCGCGTTGCGCCACGGCGTCAATCTTGCCTTCGGCGCGGCTGTTCGGCCTCGATTTTCCCTACGGAACGATGATCATCAACATCGTCGGCTCGCTGGCGATGGGGCTGATCGCCGAGTATCTCGCACTGAAGGGCGAGGCGAGCCAGGCCTGGCGTCTGTTCCTCACCACCGGCATCCTAGGCGGCTTCACGACGTTTTCAGCCTTCTCGCTCGATGCGGCCTTGCTGTGGGAGCGCGGCGCTGTCGCACAGGCGGCACTTTACGTCGGCGTTTCGGTCGCGCTGTCGATTGCCGGGCTTTTCTTCGGCATGTGGATGATCCGTCTCACCAACGGCGTCTGAGTGCGGCGCATCGCCGAATTGTCACTTGCGCGCCGGTGCCGGCGGGTCTTTGCTGACCCGCGCGCCCGGCATCCTGCCGAACGCAAGGCGCAGTCTAAAACTCGGGAGTTTGTCCCATGACACTCAAAGGAAAGCGTGTCGCGATCCTGGCCGAGAATGTTTATCAGGAAATGGAACTCTGGGTCCCCTATTACCGCCTCAAGGAGGAGGGCGCTGACGTCAAAATCGTCGGCGCCGGCGGGGCGAAATCCTACACGTCGAAGCACGGCTATCCGGTGAATGTCGACGTGCAGGCCGATGCCGTGAGTGCCGCCGATTTCGATGCCGTGATTGTGCCGGGCGGTTACGCGCCCGACATGATGCGCCGCCACGAGGCGATGGTACGCCTGGTGCGCGAGGCCGCACAGAAGGGCAAAATCGTGGCCGCGATTTGCCATGCCGGCTGGATGCTGGCGAGCGCCGGCATCATCAAGGGCAAGAAGGTGACGTCGTTCTTCTCGATCAAGGACGACATGATCAACGCTGGCGCCAAATGGGTGGATGAGGAGGTCGTTGTCGACGGCCCGATCATCACTGCGCGCAAGCCCGACGATCTGCCGGCCTTCTGCCGCGAGATCGTCCACGCGCTGGCCGAAGCCGGCAAACTCGCCAAGGCCGGATAAGCGCCCGGAGCCCCGCGGCCGCCCTGCATCGGCAGGGCGGCCGCCGCGGTCTTAGGCTGCGTCCTCCTTGAGAAACTCTGGGATTGTGCCGCGCAGGAACGCGCCGAGCTCAGTTCCCGGGACCGTGTTGCCGACGGCGTTCATCACGGCAAGCAGGGCGAAGCACGCGCGGTTGGGATCTGACAGCAGACGCTTGCGATCGATCGCCAGCGGATTGCCGTCACGCTTCATGCGTTCAGCGACTTGCTGGCGTTGCCATCGGATTGTGGCTGGGTCGGGCGCAACCTGCGATTCTTGATCCCGTCGGTAATGACGCGGCCAACCGCGTTGCCGTAGCGCGACATGATGTGCGCCGGCAGCTTTTGCCCCAGGTTCTGGCTGCGGCCGTTCATGAAATTCACGCAGAGCTCGGGTTCGGTCTTGAGCGCTTCGTCGACAAGCGCCGTGGCCGCCATGGCGAACTCGCGCGCCGCGCTGTCGGATGTCACGGGTAGGTAGAGCCGCAGGTAATGATTCAGCACGGCGCTGAACTCGGCATGGCCGACGATCGCGTCGGAACCGCCCATGCCTATCTTGGTCATGGCCTTCACCAACGCCTCTTTCGCATCGGGATGGTGTTCGGCGAGTGTTGCGTAGGCCGGCGATTTCGTCACCCACGCGGCCGCGCGCGCACGACAGCACTCTTCGCGAAAATATGGCTCAATGAACTTTTCGAGACTGATAAATGCACCAACTCCCATGCTCAGCACGGAAACCAAGATGAGTGCGGCCTTCGTGCGATCGCGTAAGGCAAATGCGCGCCCGACACGGCCGATGATGTGGCCAATGACGGTGCCGACAAGTCCGCAGGCTCCGATATAAAACCAAAAAAGGTTGTCAGCGGCGAATTCAAGCATGGAATGGCATCAGTTTTAGTAAAACGCGGGGGAATCGTCACAAGTATAAGTAGTGCAACACAGCGTGCCTTACTCGGCGGTAAACACGGGCTCGGCGCCGCGCGGCAGCCTGCCGGCGTTCTTTCATCACGCTGCAAGCTGCATCTGCGAAGCTGCTGGTCGTTAACCCTGAAAAATCCGCCGCGCGGGCTTGAACGCACCGCAGCATCAACCCATTTGACTTTGTAGTTAGAATCGTTCTAATTCTCAGTCACAGCTTGAGCCGGTACGCCGGCCGAGTAAATGGAAGCGAAATCAAGGAGTTGACGACATGCTGACCGTTGGTGCCAAGTTCCCCGCCTTCAATCTCAAGGCCGTTGGCCAGGGCGATCTCAAGACTGCCTTTAGCGACATGACCGACAAGAGCTTCCCGGGCAAATGGAAGGTTTTCGTGTTCTGGCCGAAGGATTTCACCTTCGTCTGCCCGACCGAGATCGTCGGCTTCGCCGGCCTCGACAAGGAATTCAAGGACCGCGACGCCCAGCTCGTCGGCGGCAGCACCGATTCCGAGTTCGTGCACTTCGCCTGGCGCGAGAGCCGCGACGACCTCAAGAAGGTCGCCTATCCGTGGGTCTCCGACATCAAGCGCGAGCTGTCGCAGTCGCTCGGCATCCTGCATGCCGACGAGGGCGTGTGCCTGCGCGCGACGTTCATCGTCGACCCCCAGGGCATCATCCGCTTTGCGTCCGTGAACGACCTCTCGGTCGGCCGCAACCCGCAGGAAGTCCTGCGCGTGCTCGACGCACTGCAGACCGATGAGCTGTGCCCCTGCAACTGGAAGCAGGGCGAGGACACGCTCAAGGCGGCGTAACTGCCGAAATTCACCGCGGAGGGCGCAAAGGAGCGCAGAGAAATTCTCTCTGCGTTCTCCGCGAGACCTCGGCGTTCTCTGCGGTGATTTCTTCGGCCCGAACGGCTCTTAGAGAATGGAATTGAAAATGATCGAAGATCTGAAGACCGCATTGCCTGACTACGCCAAGGATTTGAAGCTGAACCTGTCTTCGGTGGTCGCGGCCCCGAACCTCACCGCCCAGCAGATCTGGGGCACGGCGCTGGTGTCGGCGATCGCCGCGCGCAATCCGCGCGTGATCGCGGCCGTGGCGGCCGAGGCCGGCCAGCACTTGTCGCCCGAGGCGTTTCGCGCGGCGCAGTCCGCTGCCGCCATCATGGCGATGAACAACATCTATTACCGCTTCACGCATCTCGTCTCCGAGAAGGAATACGCGACGATGCGCGCGGGCCTGCGCATGAACGCGCTCGCCAACCCCGGCGTCGCGCACGTGGATTTCGAGCTCTGGTCGCTCGCCGTCTCGGCCATCAACGGCTGCGGCATGTGCATGGACAGCCACGAGAAGGTGGTGATCCAGAAGGGCGCCACGCGCGACCAGGTGCAGGCGGTGGTCAAGATCGCCGCCGTCGTCAACGCCGTGGCGGTAACGCTCGCCGCGGATGAAACGCTGGCGCCGATCTCGCAGGCCCAGGCGGCGTGAGTCGCTCGACTTCCTCCCCGTCGCTCGACGGGGAGGATTCACACGGCTTCAGCGCGTGCCGACCTTCGTCAGCTCGAACGGCGCGGTCTGGTAGAGCTGGTTGATCCAATTGCCGAACAGCAGGTGGGCGTGGCTGCGCCAGCGATTCTCGGGCTGTCCGCTTGGATCGTTCTTCGGGAAGTAGTTCTGCGGAATCGCGATCGGTTTCTTGGCCGCGACGTCGCGGAAATATTCGTCGCTGAGCGAATTGGAATCGTATTCGATGTGATTGAACATGTGGAGCGACCGGTGCGCCGGATCCTCCAGCATGCACAGGCCCGCCTCGTCGGACTCCATGAGAACGCGCAAGCCGCTCCCGTCTGGGACATCTTCGCGCCGCATCTCGGTCCAGCGTGACACCGGGATCGCGAAATCGTCGGAGAAGCCCCGCAGATAGGGCGAGGTCGGCGCCAGGTTGCGGTGGCGGTAGACGCCAAAGGCCTTCGCCGGCAGCGGATATTTCGGCATGCCATAAAAATGATGAACCGCGGCCTGGGCGCCCCAGCAGACGTTGAAGCTGCTGTGGACGTTGGTCAGCGTCCAATCGAAGATGCGGCGCAATTCGTCCCAATACGTCACCTGCTCGAACGGCATCTGCTCCACCGGCGCGCCCGTGACGATGAAGCCGTCGAACTTCTCGGTCTGGATATCCGCCCAGTCGCGATAGAAGGAGATGATGTGATCGCTCGGCGTGTTGCGAGCGACATGATTGGTCATTTTGACCAGCGTCAGCTCCACCTGCAACGGCGTGGAGCCGAGCAGACGCGCGAACTGCGTCTCCGTCTTGATCTTGTTGGGCATCAGATTGAGCAGGCCGATGCGCACGGGCCGGATGTCCTGGCGCACCGCATCCGTCTCGCGCATCACCATCACGCCTTCCGCATCGAGCGTGGAGCGGGCCGGCAAATCATCCGGGATTTTTATGGGCATCGTCTCTGTAATCACCCTCTGGCGTGCGCCGCGGCGCCCGGGGCCTGTCCCAGAGCCCCGCGGGCGCCGCGTCGTGTCGCACTGGATGTGGACGATGCCCACCGTGGCGTCAAGGGCGATCAGATGTACTGCCCGATTCCATTGCCAAATGACCAGTTTTCCTTGGCCACCTCGACCAGGCTGATGAACAGGTCCTCGCGGCGCAAGCCCGGTGCTTCGGCCAGGATGTCCGCTATCCGGGCATACAGCGCCTTTTTCTGCTCGACCCCGCGCGTGTTGTTGCAGGTGATTTGCACGATCACCTGGCCGTCGCTGCGCTCGATGTTCAGGTAGTGGCGGTCGTAGATCAGCGTCGCGTCGTCATGCTCGCTGATGATCTGGAAGCGATCGTCGACGGGCACGCTGAACGTCTCGGTCATCGCCCGGTGCACGCCGTCGGCGATGGCCTGGCGATAGGCGGCGGGCTTGCCGCGCTTGAGGGAAATGCGGACGAGAGGCATTGGTGTTCTCCGTTGTTGCAGGTCAGGCCGCCGCGCGCGCGGCGCGCCGCGCCGCCTGCGTGACGCCGTCATAGCCCCAGCTTTCGCCGGCCAGATCGTGGACGACGACATAGCTGGCCTTCGGGACCGAGGGCCCCAGTGCGTCGCGCAGCATCGCTATCGCCGCCGCGATGTAGCGCGCCTTTTCCTCATCGGTGTTGGTGCCTTCGGTGATCTTGGCGTCGACATAGGCGCCGACCTCTGCGATCTCGCCGCCGATGGACCAAGCGGCTGGCGCCGCCTGCTCGACGAGCACGTTCGTGAGGGCGGCGTTCTTGCCCAGGATTGACGCCATCTGCGCGGTGGTGTCTCGCTGCAGCGCGCGGACCTGTGCCGGCTCCAGGCTGGGCCCGGCGATGGTGATGCGGATGAACGGCATGGCGAAGCTCCTTGTGGATGAAATTCGATGCCCGCAGACTGCGCCCTTTCCATTGTTTTGAAAAATTGATAGTATAAACTCAATACATGAGGAAAACTGAACAATGGACCGCATCGATCTCGACATCGACGTGCTGCGCACGCTGCTCACCGCCCAGGACCTCGGCGGCTTCAACCGCGCCGCGTCGCAGCTCGGTCGTTCCCAGTCCGCAATAAGTCTGCGCATGCGCAAGCTCGAGGAGCAGATCGGCCAGAAGCTGTTCCGCAAGGACGGGCGCGGCCTTGCCATCACCGGCCCGGGCGAAATGGTGCTGCGCTACGCACGCCAGCTCGTCGATCTGAACGACCAGGCGGTGGCGGCCTTGCGCGGCAGCGAAGTGCAGGGCGCGGTGCGCTTCGGCATGCCGGCCGACTTCTCGGAAACCTGGCTGCCCGAGACGCTGGGACGCTTCAAGCGCGCTCACGACGCCGTGCAGATCGAGGCCAGCGTCGATCGCAACTTCCAGCTGCTCAACCGTCTTGACCGCGGCCAGCTCGATCTCGCACTCGCCTTCGGCGCCTCCGATCGCCCCGACGCGCAGGTCCTGGCCACCTTGCCGATGGTGTGGATCGGCCCGCGCGGCGAGCTGCCGTGGCGCACCGGCGAGCCGGTCCCGCTGGCGTTGTTCGAAGCACCTTGCGTGTGCCGTCAGCCGGGCCTTGCCGCCCTCGATGCCATCGCGCGCAAATGGCGCATCACCTTCACCAGCCCGAGCCTGCCGGGCCTGTGGGCGGCGGTGGAGGCGGGGCTCGGCATCACCATCCGCACGCCCGCTTACGTGCCCCCGCAACTCCGCATTCTCGGCCGTGCCGAGGGGTTGCCGAAGCTGCCCACACTCGATCTGTCGCTGCACGATGCCGGCCGGCCGCTCTCGCCGGCGGCGCTGCGCCTCAAGGAAGCGCTGCTGGCGACGCTGCCGCTGTCGCTGGCATCTCCACCGCGCTCACCACGTAGCGCAACGGTCCGCCGGGCACGATCGCGTCGAACGGGTAGCAGGTGACCAGCGCCAGGCGCGGCGTCTCGCCCTCCAGCACCATGCGCGCGTTGTTGGCATCGACGATGGCGGTATCCTCGATGCGGAAGCGATGCGTGCGCCCGTCGATCGTCTCAAGCTCGACCGTGTCGCCGCGCTTTGCGTCGCGCAGCGCGGAAAAATGCGTGTCGCGATGCCCGCCGATGATGCTCAAGCCCGGCTCTCCCGGCATCGCCGTGCCGACGACATGGCCGGGCCCGAAGGCCAGCGAGCGGCCCGTACCATCCGCCAGCACGTAGAGATCGCGCGGCCATCGATCGCCGGTCAGCTTGGCAACCGGCCAGGTATCCGCCCATGGCCACGGCTTCACTTGTGCCTCACCGGCTTGCGTGCGCGCCCAGGCGCGCGCGAGCAGGAGCTGCGCGATCTCGGCCTTGACCGGGATCCACAGCCCCTGCCCAAGCTGCCAGCCCCCCAGGGCCAGCAGCACCACCACGGCGATGCGGGCGGCGCGCCGCATTGTCAGACCCTCCGGTTGCGCATGATCAGCGCCAGCACGCCCGCCATCATCAGCAGCGCCATGCCGATCAGCGCATGCAGCTCGGCGGCGGTCGCACCTTGCGGCAACGCCACCTGTTGCGCCGCCGGCGCGCCGCCGACCGTGGCGGTCGGAGCCGCCATCGCATGGCGCACCGGCGGCAGGCCCGTCGGCTGCTGACCAGGCGCGCTGCCGGGCAGCATCTTCGAGCGCTCGCCGAAGATCGCGTCATGGACCATGCCGTCGGGCAGATTGGTCGGAACCTGCGTCGAATGCAGGTCGGTGTTGGCCGGCCGCGCCGGCGTCACGTCGACCGCGACCAGGCTGGTGTAGCGGCTGACCAGGCCGTAGCCCAGCGCCACCTCCAGGCTGGCGGCCCGCACCGTATCTGCGCTTTCGCCTTCCTTCTGCGTCTCGCTCAAGCGCTCGAGCTTGCTGCGCGCCCAGAGCGCCCCCACACCGGCGCTGTCCGCGCCGCTGTCGAGTGCCAAGGTCTCGCGCCACGCCTGACCGGCCCGCTTGCCGCTGATCGTCGCGGTGGCGCCCGCTGGCAAGGCACCAGCCGGAAGCCGCGCCGTGAACACCACCGGCTCGCCCGCATAGAGATCGGGCAGGGGATCGGGATAGAACTCGGCTTGCGCGCCTGCAGGCCACTGCACCGCGAGGTCGGTCAGGACCGGCTTCTCGAGCTTCTCGAACAGCGCCGACATGCGCTGCTGCACCTCTTCGATGCGCGCGATGTTGGTGAACGTGCCGCGCCCGGCGCGCGCCGCGCGTGTCATGAACCACTGGTTGGGTGCCGAGCCGATGGCAACGGTGAACATGCGGCTGTCGCCCAGGCGCTTTTGGATGATCGGCAGAAGAGCCGCTTCATTGCCAACCAGCCCGTCGGTGATGAACATGAGCTGGCGCATGCGCGCCGGATCGCTGGCGCTGTCGAGAGCGAGGTCAAGGGCCGGCGCCATCTCCGTGCCGCCATTCGCCTTCAGATAGTCGACATAGCCGCGCGCCATGCGCAGCGTTTCGGCGTCGGCGGGCTGGGCCTTCGCGAACAAGGCCGAGGCGGTCGAGTTGAACTGGATGATGTTGAAGCGGTCCGCAGGCGTCAGCCGGTCCAGCGCCAGACGCAGCGCCGCCTTGGCCTGCGCGATCGAGGCCCCTTCCATCGAGCCCGACGTGTCGATGATGAAGATCGCCTCGCGCGGCAGGCGCGGGCCCTCCGGTGCGGCGGCATCGGGCGGCATCACCATCAGCAGCAGGTGGCGCTGCCCGTTGCGCTCTTCCACAAAGAGTCCCGCGCGCGGATTGGCGCCCACCTCCGGCGCCCAGCTCAGCTCGAAATCGCGGTCGGCCGGCACTTCTTTGTCGGCCAGCGTCACGGTGACGCGATCGCGTTCGCCCGGTGTCGTGACGATCTTGTGCGAAGCGCTGGTGACGCCGGCGAGTTTCATCCCGGCATCGATCGAAACGCTCATCGTCACCGGGTTGCCGAGCCCCTCGCTCGGCTTGCGCACCGGCGGCGTGATGCGGTCGGCATCGGCGACCGCGGTCGTGACCGGCGACCAGCCGCGGGTCGAAGCGATCAGCGGATGGCCGGGGATGTAGCGCGGGCCGACCACCAGCGGGAAGCGCAGGCCGAATTTGCCTTGGTCGTAGCGCAGGCTCTCCTGGTACTCGATCTCGACCGTGATCGTCTCTTTCGGCCCGATATTGGCGAGCGACGTCGTGAAGACGTTGGGCCGCTCCTGCTCGACCAGCCCGGCGCGCTGCCCTTGCGCGCGCGCCTGCTCGTAGGTGCGCTGCGCCTGCTGCTTCTCCTCGATGCGGCCCTCGACTAGCTTCTCGCCGATCTTCAGGCGCATGCGGTCGACGGCCGAACCCTCGGGCAGGGGGAACACGTAGACGCCTTCGAGCCAGCGGTCGCCCTCGTTGCGGAAATGCTGGGTGACGGTGGCGCGCGCCACCATGCCGCTGACCGCGATCTTGACGTCCGTCGCGACCAAGGGCGCGGGAACGAAGCTGTCATTGGTGTCGCCACGGAAGAACAGCCGTCCCGTGCCGCTGTCCTGCGGCTTGGTGTCTTCGGGAGCGGCGGCGCGCGCCGCTGTCACCGCCGCGATCGCGGCGAGGATCAGGGCGCAGAAAACAACGAAGAGAAAACGCGCCGGCGATGGCGCTGTGGATATGCGAGACGGACGGTATGACATGGTCGGGGGCCCCCAGGGCTGGCGATGAAGATCGCGCCATAGGAGCAAGTGATTTTGTTCCGCTCTTTGCGCGCCGGTGTCGGGGGCGGGGTATTATTACGGCAAAATTGAGCCGGACGCCGTTACCGCCGCGTCACCGCGATGGCCGTCACGACCAGGCGCAGCGCCGGTCGGGCCGACAACGGCTCGCCGAGGACGCCGACAACCAGCGTCAAGACCGTCTCGTTGCTCTCGGTATTGGGTGGCGCCATCGCGGCGTCGGTCAGGCTGAGGGCCACGACGCGAAATCGTCGCGCCGCATCTCCGATGCCGCTCAGCGCGAATTCATCGCCGGGCCGCATCTGCGACCATGGCAGCGGTCCCGGCCATACCGGCGCGGGTGCCTTGCTCCCTCGCTCGCCCGCGCGCCGGCTCATCGTTACCCCCAGGACCCCTGATCGCACAGTGCAATTGCGGCGGCTTGCGCGCGTCTGTGCGGCGCGGCGGTGGAAACACTGTGTCCAATTCGTGCTGCGCCAAGCCGGGAGAAGGCGGCAATCGGCTGCCAGGAGCGAAGAAGCGGGCCGCGTCTTCGCGCCATTTGTCCGTGGGCAGGATAAAAAAACCAATTGAACCAGCATCGAGGGGACGTTATGCGCGGCTTCCTGTCGGCGCCGATTGTGATTGTGCTGGCGCTCGCCGCCTCATCGCCGGCGAGCCTGGCCCAGCAGCCGGTAGCACCGGCTGTCCTTGTCCAGCCCGCTGAATTGCGCGCCCTTGGTCGCCAGATCGAATTCATCGGCCGCGTCCAGGCACCGGAGAAGGTGACCCTTCGCGCCCGCGTCCAGGGCTTTCTCGGGCCCCGGCTTTTTGTCGACGGCGCCAAGATCAAGGACGGCCAGACGCTGTTCACCATCGAGCCCGAGCCCTTCGAGGCCTCGGTCGACCAGCGCAAAGCGCAGGTCGCGTCGGCACAAGCGACCTTGTTGAACGCCGACCAGCAGCTGTCGCGCGCGCGCGAATTGATCAAGAACGGCAACATCCCGCAATCCACGGTCGATCAGCGTGTTGCCGAGCAGGCACGCGCGAAGGCCGACATCCTCGAGGCTCAGGCCGCCCTGCGCGAAGCGGTAATCAACCTCTCCTACACCGACATCAAATCGCCGATCCCCGGCCGGATCGGCCGCGCGATGGTCTCTCCCGGCAATCTGGTCGGTCCCGACGCAGGGGTGCTGGCAACCATCGTTCTCGACGATCCGGTCGATGTGTTGTTTCCCGTCACCCAACGCGAACTGCTCGACGCGAAACGCCGCGCCGGCGGCGTGGGCAAGATCGGCGTCCGCCTCAAGCTTGCCGACAGCAGCCTGTTCGAGCATCCGGGCGAGATCAACTTTCTCGACGTACAAGTCGATCCCAAGACCGACGGCCAGATTGTCCGGGCCCGCTTCCCCAATCCCAACAGCACGCTCACCGAGGGGCAGACCGTGCGCGTGGTCACCGAGCAGGAGGCCGGCGCAAAGGCCGTGGTGATCCCCAAGCCGGCGGTCGCCATCGACCAGACGGGCCCCTATGTCTTCGTCGTTTCCGATCAGAACGTCGTGGCGATACGCCGTGTTCGTCTCGGCATTGGCCAAGAGGGCGTGGTCGCGGTGGAAGACGGTCTCAAGGAGGGCGAACGGGTAGTTGTCCAGGGGCAGCAGCGCATCCGCCCCGGTATGACAGTTACGCCGACCCTCGCGGCGCCGCCGCCGAGCGGCTGACCGCATATGATTTCCTCCGTCTTCATCCACCGCCCGCGGTTGGCGATGGTTATTTCGATCGTCATCACGATCGCGGGATTGATCTCCCTTGCCGTCATTCCGGTCGCGCAGTTTCCAGACATCGTGCCGCCACAAGTGCAGGTGACGGCGACCTACCCGGGCGCCTCGGCCCAGGTCGTCGAGGAAGCGGTAGGTCAGGTCATCGAAGCCCAGGTCAACGGCGTCGAGCGCATGATCTATATGAAGTCGACCTCGGGCAGCGACGGCAGCTATTCGCTCATCGTCAGTTTTCTCGTCGGCTCAGATCCTGATCTCAACACCGTCAATACGACCAATCGCGTCAACCAGGCGATGGCGCAGCTTCCGACCGAGGTGCAGCGCAATGGCGTCACGGTCAAGAAGAAATCGTCGGCTCTGCTGCAGGTCATCACGTTCTATTCGCCCGACGGGTCGCGCGACAGCCTCTTCCTGTCCAATTTCGTCACGATCAACATTCTCGACACGCTCAAGCGCGTGCAGGGCGTCGGCGAGGCGAACCTGTTCGGCCCGCTCGATTACTCGATGCGTGTCTGGCTCTCGCTCGACCGCATGGCAAGTCTCGACATCACCGCGCAGGACGTTGTCGACGCCGTGCAAGCGCAGAACATCCAAGCGCCGGTCGGCCGCGTCGGCGCGGCGCCGCTGATGTCGGAGGTGGATTTCCAGCTCAACATCAACACCCAGGGCCGCCTCACCACCGTCGAGGAATTCTCGAATATCATTGTCCGCGCAACGGCGGACGGCGCCATCGTGCGCATCAAGGACATCGCGCGTGTCGAGCTCGGCGCCAAGACCAGCGACTCGAATTCGCGCTTGAATGGCAAGCCCGCTGCGGGCGCCGGCATCTATCAAGCACCTGGCGCCAACGCTATCGCCGTGGCGGATGGCGTGCGCAAGGCGTTGAAGGAGATGGAGTTACGTGTGCCCGAAGGCGTGGCGTATGAAGTGGTGTACGACACCACGGTCTTCGTCAAGTCGACGATCGAGAGCGTCATTCATACGCTGTTCGAAGCCTTCGTGTTGGTCGCCATCGTCGTTTTTATCTTCCTCGGCAACTTCCGCGCGACGCTGATCCCCATCATCGCCGTACCGGTGGCGCTGGTGGGCACGTTCGCCGTGATGCTGGCGCTCGGTTTTTCCGCCAACACCATCTCGCTGCTGGCCCTGGTGCTGGCGATCGGCATCGTCGTCGACGATGCGATTGTGGTGGTGGAGGCCGTCGAGCACCAGCTCGAGCACGAGCCCGACCTCACGCCCGCGCAGGCGACAGAAAAGGCGATGGGTCTGGTGACGGCGCCGATCATCGCCATCACCCTGGTTCTCTTGTCCGTTTTCGTGCCGACAGCGTTCATTCCCGGCATTACCGGCCAGCTCTACAAGCAGTTTGCCGTGGCGGTGTCGGTTTCGATGGTCATTTCCGCCATCAACGCGCTCAGCCTGTCGCCCGCCCTGTGCTCGATTTTGCTCAAGCACAAGAAGCCGCCCAGGGGCGTCATCAAATATATGCAGCGCGGCATCGACAAAAGCCGCGACGGCTACCAGCACCTGGTCAAGCCGCTGGCGCGCCGCACGCTCATCACCTTGCTGCTGGTGGGGATGTTTACCTTCGGCGCGGGCTGGCTCGGCAAGATCGTGCCCACGGGCTTCCTGCCCGATGAGGACCAGGGCGCCTTCATGGGCGAAGTGCAACTTCCCGACGCCGCCTCGACCGTTCGCACCACGGAGGTGCTGCAGCAGGTCGAGAAGAGAATCATCGGCAGCCCCTGGGTGCAGAACGTGTTCAGCGTCGACGGCTACAGTATTCTCGACGGCCTGAACCTCCCCAACAAAGCCCTCCTCATCGTCGCCCTGAAGCCGTTTGCAGAGCGCAAGGACAAGTCGCTCTCCGTCTTCGCGGCACTCGCTGAGCTGCGCCGCGAATTCTCGCAGATCGCCGCGGCGAATGTGTTTGTCTTCAATTTGCCGCCCATCTTTGGCCTGGGCACCGGCGCCGGCTTTGAGATCCAGGTGCAGAGCCTGGCAGGCGCAACGCCGGAAGATTTGGCGGCTGTCACGCGCGGGCTCGTCATTGCGGCCGTACAGGACAAGCGGCTGTCTGGCGTTTTCACCACCTTTGGCGCATCGACGCCGCAGATCTATCTGCGGCTCGATCGCGAGCGCGCCGAGACGCTGGGTGTTCCGATCAGCAATATCTTCAACGCGCTGCAAACGACGATGGGCGGCACCTATACCAACGACTTCAACCGGTTCGGCCGAACCTGGCAGGTCAAGGTGCAGGCCGAGGCGCCGGACCGCCAGAGTGTTCAAGATATCTTCCGCGTGCGTGTGCGCGGTGCCGATGGCCAGTTGGTGCCGCTGCTGGCGGTCGCCGATATAGAGCTGGTCACATCGCCGTCGCTGATCATCCGGTACAACAATCTGCGCTCCGTCACCATCAATGGCGGCCCCGCGCCGGGCTTCTCCTCGGGCGAGGCCATTGCCGCGATGGAGGAGATCGCCATCGCGACCCTGCCGGCGGGCTACAGCTATGAATGGACCGGCACGGCGCTGCAGGAGAAAGCCGCTGGCGGACAGACCGCGTTCATCCTCGCCCTCGCGGTGGTCTTCGCCTACCTATTCCTGGTCGGCCTCTATGAAAGCTGGTCGATCCCGCTGGCGGTGCTGATTTCCATCACCGTCGGCCTGTTCGGCGCCATGCTGGCGCTCAAGCTCTCAGGCCTCGACAACAACATCTTCGCCCAGATCGGCATCGTCGTGCTGATCGCGCTCGCCGCCAAGAACGCGATTCTCATCATCGAGTTCGCGATGGAGCAGCGTCGCGAGGGCAAACCGATCACCGACGCGGCAATCGAAGCTGCGGGTTTGCGCTTCCGCGCCGTCATGATGACGTCCTTTGCGTTCATCCTGGGCCTCGTCCCGCTGGTTATCGCCACGGGTGCCGGTGCTGCGACACAGCGCGCGGTCGGCACCGCGGTGTTCGGCGGCATGCTGGCGGCGAGTTTCCTGGGCATTTTCGTCATCCCGGGCCTCTACGTGCTGTTCCAGACTCTGCGCGAGAAGCTGAAGGGCACGGCGAAGAAAGAAAAGGCGGCTGCGGCGGCCATGCCGGTCGCGCAGCCGGGATTGGGCGAATAAAGAAGCGGCGTAGCCGCTGATCGATGGAGTTGAAAATGAGGGTGGACGCTTGCACTCGCATGGTCCGCGCCGCCGGCGCGGCCGCGACCGTCTTCGCATGCCTGCTCGCAAGCGATGTCGCTTCGGCGCAGACCAGGGACGCCGACCCGAAATCCCGCAGCTTCTCCCTGACCGGCATGGCCTGGACGGGCGATTTCGATGGCATGATCGAGCGCCGTCGTGTGCGCATCGCCGTGCCTTACAGCCGCAGCCTCTACTATCACGATGCCGGGCGCGAGCGCGGCATAACTGCCGAGGCGGTGCGCGAGTTCGAGCGCTACATCAACAAGAAGTACCGCAAGACGCTGGCCAACCGCCCGATCACGGTGCTGATGGTGCCGACCACGCGCGACGAGCTGATCCCCGCTCTGCTCGAGGGTCGCGCCGATATCGCCGCCGGCAACATCACCATCACGCCGGCGCGGCGCGAGAAGGTGGATTTCTCCGACCCCGTCTCGGCCCCGTTCTCGGAAATCATCGTCACCGGTCCGAAGGGCCCGGACCTCAAGACCATCGATGATCTCGCTGGCAAGGAGGTCTTCGCGCGGCCCGTGACCAGCTATTTCGAGAGCCTGACGGCGCTCAACGAGAAATTCCGCGCCGCCGGCAAGCCGCCGATGAAGATCACCAAGCTTCCGGACCCGCTGGAGGACGAGGACAAGCTCGACATGGTCAATGCCGGGCTTCTCGGCCCCGTCGTCGTCGATGAATGGGTCGCCAAGCTGTGGAAGCCGATCCTGACCAAGATCGTGTTGCATGAAGACATCGAAGTGCGTGAAAAAAGCGAGATCGGCTGGGCATTCCGTAAGGACAGCCCGCGCCTGGCCGCCCAGATCAACGAGTTCAACACCAAGATCGCCAAGAAGGCAGGGCTGGGCGTGGTCAACTCAAGACCTTCGCCGCCAAGATCCGCAAGGCGGGCGCTGCCAGCAACGAGGCCGAGGTCAAGCGCTTCCAGGCACTGGTCGATCTCTTCCGCAAATACGGCGAGAAATACGGCTTCGACTATCTGATGCTGACGGCGCAGGGCTTCCAGGAATCAGCGCTGAGGCAGGATGCGCGCAGCCATGTCGGCGCGATTGGCGTCATGCAGGTGATGCCCGCTACCGGCAAAGAGCTGAAAGTGGGTGACATCTACAAGATCGAGCCCAACATCCACGCCGGCGCCAAATACATGGACCAGCTCATGACCACCTATTTCCCGCACGCCGAGATGACGGAGGCCAACCGTACGCTCTTCGCCTTCGCCGCCTACAATGCCGGCCCCGGCCGCGTGGCGCGCCTGCGCAAGCAGGCGGAGAAGGAGGGCTACGACCCCAATGTCTGGTTCAACAATGTCGAGCGCGTGCTGGCCAAGAAGGTGGGGCAGGAGCCCGTGACCTACGTGCGCAACATTTACAAGTACTACGTTTCCTACAAGCTCGCCGTCGAAGCCACCGAAGGGGCGCGCGAGGCGGTCCAGGGGGTCGACAAGAAGACGAACTGACGCGCTTGCGTCTACTGCGCGGCGTCCTCGCGCTTCATCGCCGCCATGGCCTGCTGCGCCGCCACCGCCGCCTCAGCGTTGCCGCCTGACACCTGCACGGTCGGCACCGCGAACTTGATGCCGTTGGCATCGAAGGCCTGCTTGATCATGGCGAGGGCCCGCCGGCGGATGGTGAATTGCTGGCCGGGCTTGGTCGTCATTTTCATGCGGATCTCGATCGCGAAATCGCCGAACTGGTCGATCCCCTGCATCTTCAGGGGCGCGATGATGTCGGGCGCGAATTCGGGATCGGCCGCCAGGTCCGTGCCGATCTTCTTGATGAGTTTTTTTGCAACGGCAAGATCGGAATCGTAGGTGACGCTCACCATCATCTTGTCGATGACCCAGTCGCGACTCATGTTTTGGACCGCGCCGAGCTGCCCGAACGGCACGGTGTAGAGCGGCCCGCGATGGTGTCGCAGCTTGACCGAGCGCAGACTGAACGATTCGACCGTGCCCTTGTAATTGCCGCTTTGGATGTACTCGCCGATCCGGAACGCATCGTCGAGCAGATAGAACATGCCGCTGATGACATCGCGCACCAGCGTCTGCGCGCCGAAGCCGACCGCCACGCCGACGACGCCAGCACCCGCGACCAGCGGTCCGATCTCCACGCCCATCGCCGCCAGCACCATCAGCACGGTAATCACGATCATGACGATGAACAGCATGTTGCGCACGATCGGCAGCAGAGTGCGAATTCGCTGACGCCGCCGTGCCTCGTCCGTCGCGGGCAGACCCGTTTCCTGCGATTCGCTCATCCGGCGGTCGATCAGCGCCTTCATCACATGCCAGGCGAGGTCGGCGATCAGGATGATCACCACCGCATTCAGCAGACCGCGTGCCAGCCGCGTCGCCATCGTGTCCTGCGCCGTCAGCGCCATCAGGTCGACGCGCGTGAGATATGCCAGCAGGAACACGGCCCCGATGATGAGCGCGGCATTGACGGCCCTCGCAATGCCCACCGCGAAAACCGGCGCCAGCTCCGGCGCGCCCTCTGCGGACGTTCCCGGCCGCAGCACATTCGCAAGCGACCGGCGCGCGATCCGTAGCGTCAGCGGCAGCGCCACGATGAACAGCAGCAGCCAGAACGCCCGGATCGCGCTGGTCGCCCACAGCGCCCAGAGCAGCACCGCATAGACTGAGACGAGTGTTGCCACGGCATAGTGCCGGCCGCGGCTGGTGAGCGCGCCATCGCTCGCCTCGGTCACCTTCATCGGCCGGCGCCAGGCGGCTTCGCACATGATCGCGACCAGGCCGAGGCCGAGCATATACGCAAAGACCTGCCGTTCCTCACGCGTGAAGCCGAGCGCCAACGACAACAGGTCCAGAAGGGCCACGCTGAACACCAGCCAGCCGATGAACCAGCCCCAGCGCTTGAGCCAGAACCGCGCGGAATCGTCGGTCATGGGAATGACGCGTAGCGCCGATAGATCGGGCGCCAGCAGGAAGCGGAGAAGCGCCAGCGTCAAACGCAGTACAACGGTCGCGACAAGGAAGGCGAGCACCACTTTCTGGAGGAGCGGCGGCCATTCGAATGCCAGGAAGACGCCGATGCTGCCGATGCCAAGGCACAGGACGGCACCGATGCCGCGCATGAAGCGAATCATCAGCGCGCGCAGTCGCCGCTGGAATGTGCCGCTCGGCTGCCGCGCGACCCAATCGTGCAGACTTTGCGTGGCGCGCCGGAATCCCCATTCGGCCGCGCAGCCAAGACCGATGAAGGAGGCGAGCAGAACCAGGAAGCGCGCCAGGCCGCCACGATACGCATCCGCCGCCAGGATTTCGCCCGCGCGCGCAAACGCCGCCGGCAGCAATGGTACGGTCGCGATCATGGTCTGGATGTGCTGGCGGATCTCCGTCTGGCGTTGCGCCAGAAATCCAGTGGTGGACTCAGGCGCGGCGTCTGCAACGGGCGCCGGTGCCTTCTGCGCTTGCTGCAGCCATGCCTGCACCGCGGGGTCGCGCAGAAGCTGGATCAGCTCGTTGACTTTGGGCGGCGTTTCAGCGGGCGCCGTGCCTTGCGCGGCCGCCGGTGTCGCCAGCAGAATCAAGAGCGCCGCGCGCGCCAGCACACGACGCCAACCGGTGCGTTGACCAGGAATCCCCATAGCCATCCCCAGACCGTTCGACGCTGTCAGCAGGGGCGGGCTTGAGGTGTGGTTTGAATTGCTTGTCCGTCGATCCGGCCAATGCCGACATGCGGTTACGACGAGGTGCCCGCCAACCCCGCTCGCATCGTCGTAGCCGGCCCGCGAATAGTCAATCCATTGCTATATTCAGGGATTACGCGCCTGCCACGCGCGTAGAAACGCGATTTCCGTGCTCTGCGCGGCGATAATCTCATCGGCCAGTTTGCGCAGCTCCGGGTCATTTCCGTACTGCAAAACGACCTTCGCCATGTCGATGGCGCCCTGGTGGTGCGGGATCATGCCGGCGACGAAATCCTTGTTGGCGTCGCCCGTGTAGGTGATCGTCATGTCCTTGTGCATCTTGGCGTTGGCCGCCTGGTAGGCCGTGGTTGCCGGTGTCGTGGCGGTTGGGCTCGCATGGCCGGCCCCGTGCGGCATCGACTGCTGGGCCGCGAGCCCGCCGGCGGCCAGCGCGAGTCCCGCCGCCACAACGATGCCAAGGGCCCGTGGGCGAATTTTGGACAGCATGCAAATCTCCCGGAAAATCAATGGATCCTGCCCCTGGATATGGGATTTCCTGGGGCTGGAAGGTCAAGGGTTGCGCCGAAAAAGGCGGGGGGGTAGGGTTGCCGCCGTTTGTGCCCCACCCCCAATTGCAGGCCTGAAGGTTAACGTCCATGTCGTTCCTCGCCGAGCGTTTGAGCCGCGTCAAGCCGTCGCCCACCATCGCCGTCACCGCCAAGACGATCGAGCTGAAAGCGGCCGGCCGTGACGTCATCGGCCTGGGGGCCGGCGAGCCGGATTTCGAGACGCCCGCCAACATCAAGGCAGCGGCGATTGCCGCGATCAACAAGGGCGACACGCGCTACACCGTCGTCGACGGCACCGCCGCGCTGAAGCAGGCGATCTGCGCCAAGTTCAAGCGCGAGAACGGCCTCGACTACAAGCCCAACCAGATCACGGTGGGCACCGGCGGCAAGCAGGTGCTCTACAACGCGCTGATGGCGACGCTGAGCGCCGGCGACGAGGTGATCATCCCCGCGCCGTATTGGGTGTCGTATCCCGACATGGTGCAGCTCGCCGAAGGCAAGCCCGTGATCGTGGCGTGCTCGGAGAATAGCGGCTTCAAGCTGCTGCCCGAGGACCTCGAGAAGGCGATCACGCCCAAGACCAAGTGGATCATCCTGAACTCGCCGTCGAACCCGACCGGGCGCGGCCTACACGCGCGGCCGAGCTCAAGGCGCTGGCCGAGGTGCTGCTGAAGCACCCGCATGTCTACGTCATGACCGACGACATGTACGAGCACCTGACCTATGACGGCTTCCAGTTCGCCACACCGGCGCAGGTCGAGCCGAAACTCTATCCGCGCACGCTGACCGTCAACGGCGTGTCGAAGGCGTATTGCATGACCGGCTGGCGCATCGGCTATGCGGCGGGCCCGGTCGAGCTCATCAAGGCGATGGCGGCGATCCAGTCGCAGTCGACGTCCAACCCGTCGTCGATCAGCCAGGCCGCCGCGGTCGAGGCGCTGAACGGCCCGCAGGATTTCATCCCGAAGCACAACGAGGCGTTCAAGAAGCGCCGCGACATGGTTGTCGCTATGCTGAACCAGGCCAAGGGCCTGCGCTGCCTCGTGCCGGAAGGTGCCTTCTACGTCTACCCGTCCTGCGCCGGCACGATCGGCCGCAAGACGCCGCAGGGCAAGGTGATCAAGACCGACGAGGATTTCGTCACCTACCTGCTTGAGTCGGAAGGTGTTGCGGTGGTGCAGGGCTCGGCCTTCGGCCTCGCCCCGTATTTCCGCATCTCTTACGCGACCTCCGACGAGCTGCTGAAAGACGCCTGCACGCGCATCCAGCGCGCCTGCGCGGCACTGACGTAACGTCGACGCCCCTTCGCGCGCTCGCGCGCGGAGGGGAAGCACGCCGCTCTGCCGGCAAGGGACCCTACAAAGTCCCTTGTGTTACCATCCAGCATTGTCTTGCCGATTGCGTTCCATTCCGCAGGAAGGAGCGTCCTCGTGGCCATTGCGATGTTCGCGCACGCGCGCAGCTGGTTGTCGACGGTTCTGACCGCCGGCTCGCACGGCGCATTCTGGCCGCACCCGCCGGAACCGCCGCAATACGACGCCAGCAGCTTGAATACTCTGGTCGAACGCTATCTCGACGCGCGCAAAGCGGCGCTCGACAAGACGATCCAGTCCCAGAAGCACGCGATCTACGTCTTGTTCGCCATCGGCCTGCTCTCGGCCCTCGCCGTGATCGCTGTGATGGTGGAGATGGGCGAGGCGCAAACCGCCGTGGAGGCGGATGAAAGCGCCACCGCCTTGGGCCTGTTCCTGGTCCTGTCATTTGGCGCGTTCTGGTACTGGAAGAAGCGCGAACGGGTAAGTCATGAGCTGGAGAAAGAGTATTTCGATCTGGCGCTGACCAAGTTCGAGGCCATGCAGTGGCGCACGGAAGCGTCGGGCGAGGCCCTGATCAAGGTCAAGGAATTGCGGCTCCGGGAGAAGCTCTTCCCTCTCTATCGCCGGCTTTCGCGGTTGCGATTCATCTACTACACCGCATCGACGCTGGCCGTCCTGGCGGTCCTGGCCGTGCCGACCGTGCTGGTCGCCACCGTCCAGTTTCCCAAGCTGGAGCTCGACAAGGACCTGGTGCTGGGCATCGGCGTCTATGCCTTTGCCTTTGCCTACGGCACCATGTGGGCACGCACGCGCATGAAAATCGTGCGCGACGATGTCACCCAGACGGAAGTCGCGATCGACATGCTGCAATTCGCCGGCAACGACGACGAGCGCCGCGCCGAGAATTTGATCCGCGTGAACGAGATCGAGCTGCGGCGCTATTACGATATCAACTCCAGCCAGGCCGGCCGCATTTTCTGGGTCGGTGTGTCCTGCATTGCCGCTGGGTTCGTGATCGTCTGCACGACGCTGTGGTTCCTGGTCGTCAAGGGCGTGTCGGACCCGGCCGTCTGGCCGACGGCCGTTGTCGGCACGATCTGCGCCCTGCTGCCGAATTTCGTCGGCGCGATCTATATGAAGCTGCACGGCGATGTCGCCAGCGCGCTGACGACCTTCCATGGCCGATTAGTGGACAGCCACCGCCTGTTCCTCGCCAATCTGATCGCCTCGCGCCTTGAGAATTCACAAGATCGCGACGCCACCCTCAAGGAGCTTGCGTTGCGCATGGTCGGCAACGATCATGCCGGTTCGGCGCCCAGATAGGTCGGGCGCCGCACTCGTCAAGAAGGGCGCAAAAGGCAATCATGACGATCATGGTGACGGGATCGCGGCGGCGGCACGGCTCGCGCTGATTTGCCGTGAACGCTCTTCCAGAAAATATTGCGTTCGTCGAGGCGACGCCGGCCTTACTGCCGCACCTTGAGAACCTCGCACGTGAATACCTCGCCGAGGACGGCGAAGCGTTTGACGCCAATCGCCATGGCCGCGCCCTTGCGATGCTGGCGGCGGGCGATCCGGTCGGCAGCGGCTGGCTGATCCGCATTGGGGACAGTTTTGCGGGCTATGTCGTGGTCTGCCTCGGTTTCAGCATCGAATATGGCGGCTACGATGCCTTCGTCGATGAGCTCTATGTGCGCCCAGCGTTCCGCCGGCGCGGCGTGGGCCGGGTGGCCCTCGCCCACGCCGAGATGCGGTTGCGCCGGCGCGGCGTTCGCACCGTTCATCTTGAGGTCGCGCGCCACAAGACGGACGCGCGCGATCTCTATCGCCGCGTCGGTTTTGTCGATCACGACCGTCTGTTGATGTCCAAGGAGTTGTGATGAAAATCGTGGTCATGGGGTCGGGCGGTGTCGGCGGCTATTTCGGCGCGCGCCTGGCTGCTGCGGGTGAAGATGTCTGTTTCGTCGCGCGCGGCGCGCATCTCGAGGCGATGCATCGCGACGGGCTGCGCGTCGAGAGCGGCGCGGGCGATGTGACGATCAAGCCGGTCAAGGTCTCGCCCAACGCCGCGGAGTTCGGCAGCGCTGATTGGGTGATGATCGCGGTCAAGCTCGGCGCCACGCAGAGCGCCATCGACGCGGTGCGCCCGCTGGTCGAGAAGGGCGCCAATGTTGTCTCGTTCCAGAACGGAGTGGGCGCCATTGAAGCGTTGACCAAGGCGTTTCCGGCCAAGCAGGTTCTTGGCGGCGTCGTGCACATCGCCACCTCGATCGGCGCACCCGGTGTGATCAAGCATGTCGGTGCGATGGAACGCCTGACCATCGGTGAGATCGGCGGCGGCCTCAGCGATCGCATCACGAAATTCGTCGACATCGCCAAGAAAGCGAAGATCAACGCCGTTGCGTCCGACGACATCAAGCGCGTGATCTGGGACAAATTCGTCTTCCTGTCGACCTTCAGCGGCATGACGACGCTGCTGCGCTCGCCCAAGGGCCCGATCTTCAAGGACCCCGATACGCGCCGCCTATTCATCGAGGCGTTGAACGAAGCCTGCGCCGTCGCGCGGGCCCGCGGCGTCGCACTGCCCGTCGACCATGAAGCGAAGGCGATGGCCTTTGCCGACGGCTTGCCGGCGGAGATGAAGGCCTCGATGCTGCACGACCTGGAGCGCGGCAATCCGCTGGAGGTCGAATACCTCTCCGGCGCCGTCGCACGACTGGGTCAGGAGGCGGGCGTGCACACGCCCGTGCACAGCTTCATCGCCACCGCCCTCAAGCTCCACGCCGCCGGCCGCACCGCCGCCTGAGGCGTCGACGCCGATCTATCCGCCGATACGCGCCAGCGCGATGATGTCATCGAAGGCGGTTCCCGCCGGCAGCGTCCCGTAGGTCCAGCCCCAATCCTCGTCGAGCCGCGATGCGCAATACGCATCGGCGAGGGCGTGTGGCGCATGGCGGATAAGTAACGCCGCCTGCAGCGCCACCGCCATCGATTCGACCAGACGGCGGGCGCGCATCTCGCGGTCCTTCTTGTCGTGAAGGTTCGCTTTCAGGCGGGTCCGTGCCGCGTCCAACCGCCGGTCGCCGCCGCACGCCGCCTCGATCTCCGCCAGCAAGATTTCGACCGCGCGGGGCTCGCGATCCATCGTGCGTAGCACATCGAGGCAGATGACATTGCCCGAACCCTCCCAGATGCTGTTGAGCGGTGCTTCGCGATAGAGGCGCGGCATGATCGACTCCTCGACATAGCCGGCACCGCCGTGGCACTCCATCGCCTCGTAGACCAGATTGGGCAGGCGTTTGTTGATCCAATACTTGGCGATCGCCACCGCAAGGCGCGAAAACATCGCGGCTTGCGGGTTCGTGGGCGCCTCGTCATAGCTGCGCGCCACGCGCGCCGCCAGCATCGTGGCCGACGCCCATTCCAGCACCAGATCGGCCAGCACGTTGCGCATCAGCGGCTGCTGCACGAGCAGGCGCTGAAAGGCCATGCGATGGGACGTGTGATGGACCGCCTGGACGACAGCCTGGCGCATCATGCCCGCGGCCGCCAGCGCGGTGTCGAGGCGGGTGTGGTGCACCATGTCGATGATGGTGCGGATCCCCTGACCGTCCTCGCCGATCAACCTTGCCCAGCTTCGGTGATACTCGATCTCCGACGATGCGTTCGAGCGGTCACCCAGCTTGTCCTTGAGCCGCTGGATGAAGAACGGGTTGCGCGTTGCGTCGGGGCGCCAGCGCGGGACAAGGAAGCACGACAAGCCGTTCCTTGTATTGGCGAGCGTGAGGAAACCATCCGACATCGGCGCCGAGCAGAACCATTTGTGGCCCGTCAGCTCGAACTCGCCTTCGGCGCTCAGCGGCGAAGCCCGGGTGGTGTTGGCGCGGACGTCGGAGCCGCCCTGCTTTTCCGTCATCGCCATGCCGATGGTGAGGCCGGTCTTTTCCGTGGCCGGGATGAACCGCGGATCGTAAGCGGCCGCGGTGACAAGCGGCAGCCATTGCGCCGCGATGTCCGGTTGCTTTCGCAAGGTGGGGATGGCCGCATAGGTCATGGTGATCGGGCAGCACACGCCCGGCTCGGCCTGAACCAGGAGGTATTCGAGCGCCATGTGGGCCACATGGCCGCCCGCACGCGCGTCCGTCCAGGCGATAGAATGCACCGCGTGGGTTTTGGCCAAACTCATCAGCTCGTGATAGGCGGGGTGGTAGACGACCTCGTCGAGGCGATTTCCGTAGCGGTCGAAGCTGCGCAGCTCCGGCGGAAAGCGGTTGGCGGCGTCGGCCAATTCGGCGACGCGCTCAGTGCCAAGAACCGCGCCGAATTCCCGCACCTTTTCCTCCGCCCAACCCGCACCCTCTCGCGCCAGGGCCGCGCGTAGAATCGGGTCGCTGTCGAAGAGGTTATGGGCCGGGAGCGGCGGCGGCTGGTTGGTCACCTCGTGGCTGCTCAGGCTGGTGATGGGCGAACGTGGCGGCATTGACCATTTCCCCCCGTATTGGCGGGCCGTCCGTTGCCGAGCGACTTAGAGGCCGATATCGCTGAGCCCCGGAAAATCGCCCGGTCGCGGCCTTACGCGATCCCAATGGAATTTCCGCGCTTCCGGCTTGATCGGCAGGTCGTTGATGCTGGCATGGCGCGCGCGCATCAGGCCATGCGCGTCGAACTCCCAGTTCTCATTGCCATAAGCACGAAACCAATTGCCGGAATTGTCGTGGAATTCATAGGCGAAGCGCACCGCGATGCGGTTGTCCGTGAATGCCCACAGCTCCTTGATCAGCCGATAGTCCAGTTCGCGGCTCCATTTGCGCGTCAAGAACTGCACGATCGCCGGTCGGCCTGCGAAGAACTCGCAGCGGTTGCGCCATTTGCTGTCTTCAGTATAGGCGAGCGAGACGCGCTCGGGATTGCAGCTGTTCCAGCCATCCTCGGCAGCGCGGACTTTCTGAATGGCCGTTTCGCGTGTGAACGGCGGCAATGGCGGGCGATCGGTCGACATGGGCCACGCTCCTCGCAAAAAAACTGTCGAGCGGTGCAATACCATATCGCCAACGCCGTGCGTCAAAACGAAAGCGTGAGCGCCGCCCACTGCCCCGGCGACAGCCCGTAGGCCTTCTTGAATTGGCGAGTCATGTGGCTTTGATCCGCAAAGCCGCTCTGCAGCGCCGCATCGACCAGCGTCGCGCCGCCGCGGATCAGCGCGCGCGCCCGATCAAGGCGCCGCAGCACGAGATAGCGGTACGGGCTCGTCCCCAGGCACGCGCGGAAATGCCGCGCCACCGCGTAGCGGGTGAGCCCTGTGACCGCTTCAAGCTCCGTTGACGTAACCCCGGTTCGGACATGCGCATCGAGAAATTCGCGCGCCATGCGCACGGCGCGTCTGTGATGCGCGCGCAAAGTTCGCCGCGCGATTGACGGATCGGCCGCGGCGAGCGCTTCTGCAAGAGCGAGGATAATCTGATCCTGCTGCAATTCGTCCAGCGGCCGATCGAGGTCGTCGAAAGCCGGCGCGATCGCGGCGGCGATGCGGCAATCGTTCGATACGGGACGGCGTACGAAGGGGAGCGTTGCGCGCGCCGTGTCCAGGGCCGCGGAAATGAGTCCCGGGTCGACATAAATGGTTCTGTAGCGAAACCCGTCGCGGCTTCCGGCGCGGCCGTCATGGGTCTCATCCGGGTGCAGCACGAATGCCTGACCCGCCACGCTGCATTGCGCGGTGCCGCGATAGCGGAAGGTTTGCACACCCTCGATGGTCACGCCGATGGAGTAGGTGTCGTGCCGGTGCGGATCGAAGCCGTGCCTGGCGAAGAACGCTTCGCTGCGCTCCACGCCGGCGCGCGACGGCACCGTGCGGATCCACCCGCCGCGCGCCCCGCCGCACGATCGTTCAAGACGCTGCCCGGCATTGGCGGCGATATTGAAGGCCATGGGCGTTTATAGCAGAAACGCCGTCGTGTTCCGACAGGAAGGGCCGCACCATGGAAGGGCTTCTGGCGTTTGTCTTGGCCGGATTGGCGCTTGCCGGCAGTCCCGGACCCAACACGTTGAGTTTGGCCGCCGCCGGTGCCGCGTTCGGCGCGCGCCGCAGCGTTGGCTACATGATCGGCCTGGTGATCGGCATGGCGGGCGTGATGGCCATCACGGCCAGCGGGCTCACGGGCCTGGTGCTGGCGGTCCCTGGTGCCGCACCCATCGTGGTGGCGGCCGCCACCCTCTATTTCCTCTATCTCGCCATCCGCATCGCAACCGCGCCGCCGCTGACGGAGAACACGTCGCAGCATGGTGAGCCGAAATTCTTTGGCGGTGTCTTTCAATCCTTGATCAACCCGAAGGGCTACGCCGCGATGGCCGCCCTGTTCTCCGGATTCGTGCTGCTCCCCGCGCACCACGATCTGGACGTCGCGGTGAAGATCGTCGTGCTGACGGCAATCATCATCGTGGTCAACATCGCCTGGCTCTTCGGCGGTGCGGCGCTCACGCGATTTTTTCGCGAGCCTCGCACCAACCGGATCATCAACGTGGCGTTTGCCGTTCTGCTGATCGCGTCGGTGGCGGCCGCCATGCTGTTCTAACTATCGCGACAGCCGCGCCATGGTTTCCGGATAGGCGAAGATCCCAGGCGCACCGCCGGTGTGGATCCAGACCACGGGCCCGCTTCCCTTAAATCGACCCAGCCGCGCCAGGCCGATCAACCCGGCCATGCCTTTGCCGGCATAGACGGGATCGAGAGCGAGGCCTTCGTATCGCGCGGCCAATCGTATGGCCTCCTCGGTCGTGGAATCCGCAACGCCATAGGACGGCCCGCTCCAGCCCGCGGCGACCTCCACGCGTGAATCGTCCCAACCCTCGCCGACGCCGAGCAGCGCTGCGGCCTCGCGTCCGACACGGCAGACATCGGCTTCGACGCGTGCCGGCTGCGCGTCGACATCGATCCCGATGACGCGGGCACCGTGCCCAAGCGCAAGCAGGCCGGCGAGCAGCCCGGCCTGCGTGCCGGCACTGCCGCTGCCATGGACGATCCACGCCGCATCGGGGCAATCGCGAACGATCTCCTCCGCGGCCAAAGCGTAGCCCATCGCCCCCAGTGCATCCGACGCGCCGTAGGGCACGAGATAGACGCGGCGCCCACTTGCGCGCAAATCGTCCGCGATGGCACGGAGCCGCAGATTGCGGTCCTCGTTCCATGGAATGTCGTGGATGATGGCGCCGTACAGGCGATTCAAAAGAATGTTGCCCGTGTCCTCATAGCCGGGCTCGGTCGCCGTGAGGCGGCCGCGCATGATGCCGAGATGGCATTCAATGCCGAGCTTGGCGCACGCGGCGGCCACTTGCCGCGCCACGTTCGATTGCACGACGCCGCCGCACACCACGCAGTCGGCGCCGTCCGCGCGCGCCGCCGCCAGATCGAATTCGAGCTTGCGGACCTTGTTGCCGCCCAGGCCCAAGCCGGTGCAATCGTCGCGTTTGACCCAGAGCAATTCGAGACCGAGATAGTCGCCGAGCCGCTTCATCGCTTCAAACGGCGTCGGCAGATGGGCGAGTTTTATGCGCGGCAGGCGCCGCAAGGCAGCAAGGGCGTCAATCATGGGCGAGAGATTGGGCCAGGTTCTCAGCCTGGCGCAATCTCTCGATCGAGGGTGCCGTCGCCGCGACGCTACCAGCCGCGCCCGCCACGCCCGTAATAGCCCGGCCCGGGCGCCCAATAGCCGCGATAGGGCGGCGGGTAATAGCCGGGCCGCTCGCGCACCACGACGCGCTCGGAATAGCCGATGCAGCCGCTGAGCATCAACGGGGCCGCGAGGATCATGAGGGCGAACAGATAGCGGATCATGGTGTTGTTCCTCCGTGACGCGGGCCCTACCGACTCCGGGCGAGGCCGACTGCTTCCGCCCCGACAACGCGCCGGCCTCGTCCGCTCTTCCCGGTGAAACGTTAATTCCCGTCCATGCTGCAGCGCCCACCTCCGGGGGGCAGACAGATTGTCCTGTTCCTGTAATAGTGAAGCGGTGCCCCGGGGGGCACGATTCTGCCGTGGGTGACGCATCGCAGCATGTTCTGGCGCGATATAGACCGGCTGATCAGCGCCCATGACCCGCTCTGGCGCCGGGCTCTGGCCTGGGTATTCGCGCTGGGGGCGCTGCACAGCGCCGCCGTGGTGCTGCGCCCGCTGCCGATCCGCGCGTTGATCGAGCCGCCCGCGCCCAGCACGTTCTTCGGTCAGCTCGAAGCCGCTCTGGGTTCCGGCCAGGCGCGGCTGTGGCTCTATATCGGCATCGTCGTCAGCCTGGAGCTGGCGATCCTGGCGCTGCGGCTGGGCCAGGAATTCGGCTCGGCGCGCATGACCGAGCGCATCACCCGCTCGATCCGCGGCGACATCGCCACCATGCTGCTGCGCGGACCCTATCGCCAGCTCAACAGCCTGGGCGGCGGCGCCATCCTGGCCGCGGCGTCGGGCGATCTCGATTCCGTGCAGCGCCTGCTGCGCGAAGCGCTGGTGATGACCGCCGTCTCCGTGCTGCAGCTCTGCCTGATGCTGTTCGTCATCTTCTTCGTCGAGGTCTGGCTGTTCTGGATCCTGGTGGTCGAGATCGCGATCCTCGCCGGCGCCATCGCGCTCTACGCCTCATGGCGCAAACGCCATTATCTCCAGAAGATGGAGATGGAGGCGCGCTATCTCGGCCTGCTCTCCTCGCTCTACCAAAAAAATCTCGACATCCGCTTCACCGGCCTCGGCGCCGTCTACATCACCCACGTCCTGGGCCTGGCGCGCCGCCTCTATCGCAAGGGGCTGCTGCTGTGGCACCGCCACTCGACCTATCACGGCATCGTCGAATTCGTGATCGGCTCCTCGGCGGCGATGTGCCTTGTCTTTCTCTTCGTCACCGCCGGCGACGGGCCGCCGCCGATCGGCAAGTTCCTGGTCTTCGCCTATTACACCATGCTGATCTTCCCGAACCTGTCGCAGATCGGCGAGGCGTGGCCGATGATCCACGACGCGCGCGCGGCCCTCGCGCGCATCGGCGCCTCGACGTTCGAGCCCGAAGCGCCGGCACCGCGCGCCGTCGGCGTTCTCGCACCAATCGGCCCGCAGGCAGCACCGCCTCTGGGTGACATCGTGTTTGAAAGCGTCACCATGCTGGGCGCGCGGGGCGAAACCATTCTCAACAACGTCACCTTCACGGTGCGCGAAGGCGAGAAGGTGGCGCTCTACGGCGAGAGCGGTACGGGCAAGACCTCGATCATCTTCCTGCTGCTCGGCATCGTCACGCCCAGTGCCGGCCGCATCACCATCGGCGGGCGCAATGTCGGCAGGCTGTCGCTGGCGGAGCGCAAGCGCCTGTTCTGCTTCGTGCGCGCCTCGCCCGCCTTCGTGCCCGGCCGCGTTGAGGAGAATATCGCGCTGCATCGCCATCTCGACCCCCAGCGCCTGGCCGTCACGCTCGAGCGCGCGCGCCTCGCCGGGCGTCTCGCGGTCGAGCCCGAAGGCATCCGCACGCATATCGGCGACAAGGGCGAACCGTTCTCCGGCGGCGAGCAGCAGCGCATCGCGTTTGCGCGCGCTCTCCTCTCCGACGCGCCCTGCCTGATCCTGGACGAAGCGCTCAACTCCCTCGATGAAGAGTCCGAGCTGGCGATGACGCAGCGCCTGATCGCGGATTTCCCGGGCAAGACCGCCATCGTCATTTCGCACCGCCGCAGCGCAGCACAGCTTTTCCCGCGGCGTATCGAGATGGCCGGACACGGCCGGGTGGCGATTGCCGGGTCGGATTAACGTCCGCTCTCGATTTAGCTTGCCAGCGGGCGCGGGGCGGGGAAGACTAGGGCTACAAGAAGAAGAAAACGCCACGTCGGGAGGGACACCTATGCCTTTAAAAGCGCAGTCGGGTCCACGTTGCGCGGCACTCGTCGGACCCTATCTCAGCGGTAAGACCACACTGTTCGAAAGCTTGTTGTCGGTGACCGGCGCCATCCCGCGCAAAGGGACGGCGCGCGAACGCAACACGATCGGCGATGCCTCGGCGCCCGCGCGCGCGCGCCAGATGAGCGTCGAGCTCTCGGTCGCGACAACATCCTTCATGAACGAGCCTTGGACATTCATCGACTGCCCGGGCTCCGTTGAGTTCGCGCTCGAAGCGCAGACGGCGCTCATGGTCGCCGACGCCGCCATCGTGGTGTGCGAGCCGGTGGCCGAGCGCGTGCTGATGCTCGCCCCGCTGCTCAAGTTTCTCGACGACCGGCAGATCCCGCATCTGATCTTCATCAACAAGATCGATCAATCCTCGCAACGCGTGCGCGATGTGCTCGCGTCCTTGCAGGCGATCTCGACGCGGCCCTTGGTGCTGCGCCAGGTGCCGATCCGCGAAGGCGATGCCATCGGCGGTTATGTCGATCTGGTCAGCGAGCGCGCTTATCATTACAAGCCCGGCCACGCTTCCGATCTGATTCCGATCCCCGAGGGCACGATCCCGCGCGAGCAGGAAGCCCGCCAGACCATGCTCGAGAAGCTCGCCGATTTCGACGACAAGCTGCTCGAACAGCTCCTCGAAGATGTGGCGCCCTCGAAGGAGGACATCTACGCCCATCTCACCCGCAACCTCGCCGGCGATCGCATCGTGCCGGTGCTGATCGGCTCCGCCGATCGCGATCACGGTGTGCGTCGTCTCCTGAAAGCGCTGCGCCATGAAGTGCCCGATGCGCCGGCGACGATGGCACGGCTGGGCCTGCCCGCCGACGGCGAGCCGCTGCTGCAGATCTTCAAGACGCAATACGCCGCGCACACCGGTAAGCTTTCTTATGCGCGTATCTGGCGCGGGCCGCTGACCGACGGCACAACGCTGGGCGACGGCAAGGCCAATGCGCGCCTGTCCGGTATCGGCCGGCCGCTCGGCATCCAGCAATCCAAGCTCGCCCGCGCCGAAGCGGGCGAAGTGGTATCGCTGGGGCGTCTCGAGGGCATTCCCACCGGCGCCACGCTCACGCCATCGGCGAAAATTCCCGGCGGTCTGTCGGATTGGCCGCACGCGTCGACGCCGCTCTTTGCGCTCGCACTCGAGCCCGAAAAGCGTGCCGACGACGTGAAGCTCTCCGGCGCCTTGCATCGTCTGACGGACGAAGACCCCTCGCTCTCCATCGAGCACAACCCCGACACCGGCGAGATGCTGCTTTGGGGCCAGGGCGAGATCCATGTCGCGGTGGCGCTCGATCGCCTGAAAGCGCAGTACAACGTGCCCGTAATCGGCCGCACGCCGCAAGTGCCGTACAAGGAAACGATAAGGCGCGCCGTGACGCAGCACGCGCGCCATAAGCGTCAGTCCGGCGGTCACGGCCAGTTCGCCGACGTGAAGGTGGAGATCAAGCCGGTGCCGCGTGGCACCGGCTTCGCGTTTGAGGACCGCATCGTCGGCGGCGCCATCCCGCGCAACTTCATCCCGGCGGTGGAAGAGGGCGTCATCGACTCTCTGAAGCGCGGGTCGCTCGGCTTCCCCGTGGTCGATCTGCACGTGGCGCTGACCGACGGCCAGTATCACCAGGTGGATTCGTCCGACCAGGCCTTTAAGACCGCCGGCGGCCTGGCGATGCGCGAAGCCCTGCCCAAATGCGAACCCGTGCTGCTGGAGCCGATCTGCAAGGTCGAGATCTCCGTGCCCAACGAGTTCACCTCCAAGGTCCAGCGTCTGATCTCGACACGTCGCGGCCACATCCTGGGCTTCGACGCCCGAGCGGGCTGGACCGGGTGGGATACGGTGGCGGCCCACCTGCCGCAGGCGGAAATGCACGACCTGATCATCGAGCTGCGCTCGGCGACCATGGGCGTGGGCAGCTTCGCTTGGACCTTCGACCACCTGGCCGAACTCACCGGCAAGCCCGCCGAGAAGGTCATCAACCGCACGGCCGGGGAGCAGCGCGCCGCTTCCTGATCCGTTTTCCCTCCCGCATGACTCCGCGGCCGAAATCGGCTAACAACCGGTAACGTGAATCTTTGTCGCCGTTTGGCCAACGCCCGCGGCGAAAATCTGGGGGAAACCTGTATGTCGAACGACCGGGTCGCCGCAGCGGCCGATCTGCTGGAAAAGGCGCGCGGTGGCGCCAAATTATTGTCGGACGTCTCCAACGCCGCCCTGCCGCGCGACCTGGCCGAGGGCTATCGGGTCCAAGCCGAGCTTGCGCGCCGCGCCGGCAAGGTCGGCGCCTGGAAGGTCAGCGGCGTCGACGACAAGCAGAAGCAGAACATGAAGGTCGAGGCGCCCATCGGTGGGCGCATCTTTGCGAAATACGTCCAGGCGAGCCCGGCCAAGTTCGAGCACAAGCGCTTCATCAAGCCGCTGATCGAATGCGAATTCGCGTTCGCCTTGGCCAAGGACCTGCCCGCGCGCGACAAGCCCTACACCCGTGCCGAAGTCGAAGCCGCCATCGGCGCCCTCCATCCGGCCATCGAGATCGCCGACACCCGCCTGCCTGCGGGCCTGCCGCCGGCGGTGCTGCTCGCCGACAGCATCGGCAACGGCGCCTTCGTCTATGGGGAAGCGCACAAGGATTGGCGCAAGGTCGACGTGCCCAAGCACAACGTCGTGCTGCGCGTCGACGGCAAGGAAATCGCGCGCGGGATCGGTTCCGCGATCCTCGGCGATCCGCTCGCGGCGGTCGTGATGCTCGCCAACGCCCAGCCCAAAGAGGGCGAGGGGCTGCGCGCCGGCCAGATCATCACCACCGGCTCCTGCACCGGGGCGCTGCCGATCGCGGCGGGTGCTGAAGCTGTCGCCGATTTCGGCGCGCTGGGCGAAGTCCGCGTGCGGTTCGCGCCATGACGCCCGACGGTCTCAAGGCCTCGGTCGCCTATCTCGCCCACGCCTGGCAGATCGGCGAGGCCTTGCGCGAACTGCCGGAGAACGGCCGTCCCGGTACGATGAGCGACGCCTATCGTCTGCAGGACAAGCTGGCCGAGGAACTCGGCTTCGATGTCGCCGGCTGGAAGGTCGGCGCCACGGGGGCTCCGGCGCGCAAGCTCCTCAAGGCGCGTGGGCCTTTTTGCGGCCGCGTTTTCGCCGGTCGCATCCATTATTCCGGCGTGACCCTGCCCGGCACCGCCTATCGCGTGCGCGGGCTGGAGGGCGAGCTGGCCTTCCGCTTCAAGACCGCCCTGCCGCCGCGCAAGCGGCCCTACACCAAGGCCGACATCGCCAAGGCGATCGATGCGGTGATCCCCGCCATCGAAGTCGTCGATTCGCGCTACGAGAATTTCCTCGCCGTCGGCCTCAAGGCGATCATCGCCGACCAGGGCATGAACGCAGGCCTGGTTCTCGGCAAGCCGATGACGCGCTGGAAGCAGATCAACCTCAAGGCGCTCAAGGTGCGCATGACGGCCAACGGCAAGGTCGTGGGGGAGGGGAAGGGCAGCGACGTCCTGGGCGACCCGCTGGCCTCGCTGGTCTGGCTCGCCAACCACCTGCGCCGCCGCGGCGGGCTGGCGGCCGGGCAGATCGTGACCACCGGCACCTGCACCGGCCTCCATCGCGCCGGGGCGAACGACAAGGTCGTCGCGGAATTTGGCAAGCTGGGCAAGGTGGCATTCGACTTCGCGGCCTGATCGGGCTTGATTCCCCGCTGCAACGCACAATATAATACTCTGGAACTCATCCAGAGTAACTTATAACTATCTGAAATTACAGTAGTTTATAGAGGAGAAACGGTCATGAAGATGGACATCGGCCTGAAGGACAATGCCCGCAAGACGGTCGCTGAGAGCCTGTCCGGCGTGTTGGCGGACAGCTACACGCTCTATCTCAAGACCCAGAATTACCATTGGAATGTGACAGGCCCGAGCTTCCCGCAGCTGCATGAGCTGTTCGGCACGCAGTACGAGGCGCTGATCCCCGCGGTCGACGAAATCGCCGAGCGCATCCGCGCCCTGGGCCATCCGGCCCCCGGCAGCTACAGCGCGTTTTCGAAGCTCAGCGAGATCAAGGAGGCGACTGGCTCGCCCTCGGCCAACGAGATGATCCGTCACCTCGCGGCCGACAACGAGACCATCGTGCGCCGTGCCCGCGAGGCGAAGGACTTGGCTGAAGGTGCGGGCGACGCCGAAAGCGGCGACATCATGATCGCGCGCATGAAAGAGCACGCCAAGGCCGCCTGGATGCTCCGCGCGATGTTGGAGTAGGCGGCGACACTCACCCGCTCAAACAAAATATCCTGTCACCCGCGGGCTTGACCCGCGGGCCCATGACCGTCTCTCCGTTGAGACCGTTTATGGGTGCGCGGGTCAAGCCCGCGCATGACAGTATTTTTTGAATCGGGCGTTACTTACTTCTTCTTCAAATCGTTCATCACGCGATGCGCCATGAAGGTGAAATCGTCCTTCTCGCGCGGCTTGTGACAGGTGAAGCACGGCTGGACATTGGCGCTGGTGCGCAGCTTGCCGTCGATATCGTAGACCGCATATTCCCAGTCGCCGTTGCGGATGTTCTCGGGGATATCGGCACCCCAGCCTTTTTTCTTCTGCTGGATCGCGACCATGGCGATGGGCCCTTCCGGGGTGAAATGCCCTTCGCTGTTGAGCGCCGGCTGGCCGTCGGGCCCCAGCTTCGCCGGCCGCTGCTCCAGCACCAGCATCGTGCCGTCGGGCAGCGGCTGGCCGGCCTTGAACGCGGTGAAGGCCTCGGGGTTGATATAGACCGTCCGCACCGATTTTGAATTGTAGCGGTCGATGCCGCCCAGCGACACGAACCGGCTCGCATACCCGTCCGGGAACTTGATCCGGTCGGGTCCGGCGAAGGCCGGCAGCGTGACGGCAACGGCGCCGGCAAGCACGCCGACGGCGAAGGCACCGGCGATGATTTCGAGACATGGTGGTCATGGCGCCCTCCCTTATTTACGCACGGCGACGGTCATCGCCATGCTGGTGTGAAGCGCGCACAGCACCTCGAAATTGCCTTCCTTGCCGAGCACCAGCTTGAAGTCCTCGCCCGGCTTCTGGTTGCCGCGCGAGACCAGGTGCCCGTGCGTCGGCACGTAGACCCAATGATTTTCGAAATCGTCGTTGGTGAAGTTGATGACATCACCGACGCGCGCCTGCACCATCTTGGGCGCATACGCCGTACCGGCCATGCCGACCTTGATCTCGTTGCCGGCGCGCGCCGCGTCGGCCGCGAAGCCGAGTGCGATACCCGCCACCAGCGCGAAACTCAGCGCGACCTTATCGCGCCGTTGTAAGGCGAATTTCATGACTGCCTCCCCGCCGGGTCTGCGCCCGGATGTGCGGCACGGCCCGCCACGGGCCGCGCATTGCCACAACTCTAGTCTGGACTACGGGGAAGTGGTTCTCACGGATGCCGGCGCGCCGGCCACGATTTCGTGAAAGCTGCGACTAGTTCTCAACCCACGCGATGCGCAGGATGTTGGTGGCGCCGGGCGTGCCGAACGGCACGCCGGCCGTCACCACCAGCCGGTCGCCGCGCTCGGCGAGCTCTTCCTTGAGCGCGATGGCGCAGGCGATTTCGACCATTTCGGCGAAGCTGTTGCAGTCCTGTGTGACAACGGCATGCACGCCCCAGCACAGGCCGAGCTTGCGCGCCGTGTCCGATCTGCGGCGTGAGACACAGGATCCGCGCATCCGGCCGCTCGCGCGCCGCGCGCAGCGTCGTGGAGCCCGACGTCGTGAACGTGACGATCGCCGCCGCGCGCGACCGTGTGCGCCACCTGCGCCGCCGCCGCGGTGATGGCGTCGGCGGCGGTGGCTTCCGGCTCGGCATGGTCGGCATCCATCAGCGGCCGGTAGAGCGGGTCCTGCTCCACGCGCGCGACGATGCGGTTCATGATGGTAACGGCTTCGAGCGGGTATTCGCCCGACGCGGTTTCCGCCGACAGCATCACCGCATCGGCGCCGTCATAGACGGCGGTCGCGACGTCCGACGCCTCGGCGCGGGTGGGGGCGGGGGCATGCACCATCGATTCCAGCATCTGCGTCGCGACCACCACCGGCTTGCCCAGCCGCGCGGCACAGGCGCACGATTTTCTTCTGCAGGCCCGGCACGTCCTCCGGCGGCAGCTCGACGCCCAGATCGCCGCGCGCCACCATGATCGCGTCGGCCAGCTCGACGATCTGGTCGAGATGCTCGATCGCCTGCGGCTTCTCGAGCTTCGCCAGCACCGCCGCACGTCCAGCGACCAAGCGGCGCGCCTCCGCGATGTCGTCGGGCCGCTGCACGAACGACAGCGCGATCCAGTCGACGCCCATGCTGAGCGCGAATGCCAGGTCGCGGCGGTCCTTGTCGGTGAGCGGCGAAAGCGGCAGCATCACGCCCGGCACGTTGACGCCCTTGCGGTCGGAGAGCGGTCCGCCGGTCACGACCGTGCATCTCGGCGAAATCGGGTCCGTGCTTGTTGACGTTGAGGCGCACGCGGCCGTCATCGATCAGGAGATCGGCGCCTTCGGTCAATGCCGCAAAGATTTCCGGATGCAGCATCGGCGCGCGGCGCTGGTCGCCTTGTGTCTTGTCGAGGTCGAGGCGGAATTTGTCGCCGGCCGCCACCTTGATCGGCCCGTTGGCGAACGTGCCCAGCCGCAGCTTCGGCCCCTGCAGATCGGCCAGGATGCCGATCGGCCGCCTGACCGTCTTCTCCAGTGCCCGGATCGTTTCCAGCCGCGCGCGATGGTCTTCATGGCTGCCGTGGCTGAAATTCAGCCGGAACACGTCGGCCCCGGCGCGAAACAGGGTTTCGATGCGCTCCGCGGTGGAGCTGGCAGGCCCGAGCGTGGCGAGAATCTTGGTGGAACGCTGGCGGTGCATGGGGTGGAGTGTAGCGGCCTTGAATTGTTTGTGCACGGGGTGGCCGGTTTCAGGCCGGCAGGACAATAATGGCGCGAAAATCGTTGACGTTGGTCAGGGTCGGTCCGGTCACCACAAGGTCGCCCAAGTTGGTGAAGAAACCGTAGCCATCGTTGTTGGCGAGGCTGGCGGCGGCGTCGAGGCCGCGCTGGCGCGCGCGCGCCAGGCTGTCCGGGGTGGCGATGGCGCCGGCATTGTCCTCGGTCCCGTCGATCCCGTCCGTGTCGCCGGCCAGCGCGAAGATGCCCGCCTTGCCCTCGAGCGCCAGGGTGAGGGCGAGCAGGAATTCGACATTGCGCCCGCCGCGGCCCTTGCCGCGCACGGTAACCGTGGTCTCGCCGCCCGATAGCACCACCGCCGGCGCCTTCACAGGCCCCTTGCCGCGGGCGATGTCGAGGGCGAGCTGCGCATGCGCCTTGGCCACCTCGCGCGCCTCGCCCTCGATCGCATCGCCCAGGATCAGCGGGGCGAAGCCGTGCTTGCGTGCGAGGGCCGCGGCGGCATCGAGCGACGCCTGCGGGCTGGCCACCAGCCGGAACTGCGCGCGCGCCAGACGCGGATCGCCCGGTTTCACGGATTCGGACTCGGCGCGGGCCAAATGCGCGGCAATGGAAGGTGCGGGCTGGATGGCGAAGCGCTGCAGCACGTTGCGCGCATCGGCCAGCGTCGTCGGATCCGGCACAGTCGGACCCGAGCCGATGGTCGCGGGATCGTCGCCGGGCACGTCGGAGATGGCGAGTGTCAGCACGCGCGCCGGGTGCGCCGCCGCCGCCAGCCGGCCACCGTTGATACGCGAGAGATGCTTGCGCACGGTGTTCATGTCGCCGATCGCGGCGCCGGATTTCAGCAGCGCCGTGGTCAGCGCGCGCATCTCCTCGAGCGTGATCCCGGGCCCCGGCAAGGTCAGCAGCGCCGATGCCCCGCCGGACATGAGACAGAGCACGAGGTCGTCCTTGCTCAGGCCCGCGACCGCATCCAGCAGCTTTTGTGCGCCGCCGGCACCGGCCGCATCGGGCACCGGGTGGGCGGCCTCGATGATGTCGATGTGCTGGCAGGGGACGGCGTGGCCATAGCGCGTCACCACCGCGCCGCTGACCGGTCCCAGATACTTCTCCTCGACCGCGCGCGCCATCGAAGCCGCCGCCTTGCCGCCACCCACGACGATGGTGCGCCCGGCGGGCGGGGTGGGCAGGTGCGGCGGCACACACAGCTTGGGATCGGCGGCATCGATGGCCGCGCGAAACAAGGCACGGAGGACTTCGCGGGGCGACTCGGGCATGACAACTCGGAACCTTTCGCCCCGTCTTTGCCACGCGCTTGCGCACCGGGCCAAGCCAAATCCGCCGTGTGCCAGGCACTGGATCGCTAGGAACGACGGTCACAAGGTCAGTGGGCGCGACCAGCCCACGATTTTTTGGTCAATCCCTTGTGGCAGGCGTCGATGACGGATGGCCTTGCATGCGAGCGGCCTGTTTTTCCCGGTAGAGCACCATTCCGGCGTGATGCAACACGCCATCAATGAAGTCGCCGTCGGCGGTGAACCCGGTATCATCGACATAGTCGATGTGATGGCCCGTGACTTTGTAACGACCCTGATAGGCGCTCTTCCGGTTGCCGCGCTGTTCGTCATATCGGCCGGTCGCCAGGAGTTCGTGGCGAATATGGCCGTCGGCCGTGACCCACATTCCCACATAAGGGTGCTGCGCCATGACGTCGCCTCTCCTTGTATTGATTGAAATCGATTCGTTCGCGCTGGCGGGCTGCCCATCAACGCTCACCAGGAGAGCCGCAACGACAGCAAGTGTGCGCAAATGAGTCCCAACACCCTTCACGCGATATGACGACGCGCCGGTGCCGGCCGGATGGGTCAATGTCTTCATTGTCCGGTTTCCTTTGTGAAGGATCGGTCAGCCGATCTTCACGGTCATGCCGCCATCGGCCATGACCACCGATCCAACGATGAAGCTCGCTCGGTCCGAAGCCAGGAAGGCGACGATCTCGGCGATCTCTTCGGGCTGCGCGGCGCGGCCGATCGGCGCGTTCTGGCCGTGTTCGACCAAGAAGGCCCGTCCGTCCGCGACGACATCGTTGAGGATATTGGTCACGACATCGCCGGTGCCGATCGCGTTAACGCGAATGCCGTGTTCGATCGCCTCCAAGGCCAGCGTGCGCGTGAGCTGGGCCAGGGCGCCTTTCGAGGCGGTATAGGCTGCGATCTGCGGGAAGGCGAAATAGGATGCGTAGGAGGCGATGTTGACGATCGCGCCGGCTTTGTTTGGGATCATCGCCTTCATCGCTTCGCGCGAGTGAAGGAAGGCACCGGTAGCGTTGACGGACATGATGCGTTCCCAATCTTGGCGAGTCATGTCGACGACGAGCTTGTTGATGATGATGGCGGCGTTGTTGACCAGGATATCGAGCCGTCCGAAGCGCACGCGGGCGAGGGCCACTGCCTTCTCTGCGCTGCCGTCTTGCGAGATATCTCCAACCAGCGTTGCGATTCCGGGGCGGGCGAGCTTCTCCACCTCCGGATTGATATCTTCCGCTACGATCTTCGCGCCGCGGGCGTGCAACAGCTCGGCGACCGCTCGGCCAATGCCGCTCGCCGCGCCGGTCACGATCGCAACCTTGTCCTTCACTTCATTCGTAACGTTCGTCGTCATGACACTTGATCCTTTCTTCGATGAATCGCCGTGACATGGTTCTTGCCGTAGGCGTTATTTAAGATACGATACGTATCGTATCGATATACAGATACGCACCGTAGCGTATTCTGTCAAGTCACGGTTCAAGCCTGGTGCGAAACGCGTGCTTATGAGAAGAAATTAATGAACAAAATCAAAGAGAAAAAGACTGGCAGCCTGCCTGCGGGCCGGCCGCGTGACGCCCAGGCGACGGCTCTTATCTTGCGCACGGCGCTGGACTTAGGGGAGGAGATGGGCTTCGAGGGTCTGACGGTCGAGGGAATTGCCGCACGCGCGGGTGTCGCGAAAACCACAATCTATCGCCGCTGGCCGAATGCCTGGGCAATCGTGATGGACGCGTTCCTGGCCGAGGTAACGCGAACCGCTCCGCTCCAGGAGCGGAACTCCGCGCGGGAAAGCTTCGCCGCGTCGATGCGGCTTCTGGCTCGCTCCTACCGAGGTCGGCAAGGCAAGATTCTGCGGCTGCTGCTTGGTCGCGCGCAAATTGATGAAAATCTGCGCGCAGCGGTCCGCAAGCGCTGGGTGGAGCCCCGGCGCAAAGTCGCGCGTGAAATCGTTCAGCGAGGCATTGAGAGAGGCGAGTTGCGCGGGGGCCTCGATGTGGATGTTGTCCTCGACGCGCTGTATGGCCCGTTCTACCACCGGTTACTGGCGCCGTATGACGACGCCGCGATTGGCGACCCCTATATCAACTCGCTGATCGACACGGTGTTCGCCGGCATCAACCGCAAGCCAGACCAAGCGAATGTTTAAAGGGGCTCGTGCGCGGTGTAGGCTATCGCCTTGCTTCCTGTATAGTGCCGCTCCGTCATGTCCCTGCTTGCCCCCGACGAGAAACCGGCGGTCGAGGTTTACAACGCCGCTGGCCGCGCCCGGCTGCTGTTCGTGTGCGACCACGCCAGCCGCGCCGTGCCGCGCGCCCTGGGCGATCTCGGCGTGCCGGCGGCCGAGTTCGACCGCCACATCGCCTGGGATATCGGCGCCGCCGACGTGGCCCGGCGGCTGGCCGGCGCCTTTGACGCGAAGCTCGTCCTGTCCGGCTATTCGCGCCTGGTGATCGATCTCAACCGCGATCCGCGCAAGCCCGCCGCGATCCCCGAGACCAGCGACGGCACGCCCGTACCCGGCAATCGCGGCCTCGATGCCGGCCAGCGGCGCTTGCGCGTCGACACGCTGTTCAAGCCCTATCACGCCGCCATCGCCGACGCGCTGGACTCCATCCGCAAGACTGGCATCGCGCCGGTCGTCGTCTCGGTGCATAGCTGCACGCCGGTCTTCGACGGCTTCGAGCGGCCCTGGCATATCGGCGTGCTATGGAACACCGACGGGCGCCTGGCGCAGCCGCTGATGGCGCAGCTTGCCAAGGCCGACGGCGTCCTGGTCGGCGACAATCAGCCTTACTCCGCGCGCGACGGCCACGGCTACACCATGCCGCATCATTGCGAAGCCGCCAGCGTGCCGCACGCGCTGCTCGAAATCCGCCAGGATCTCATCGACACCCACAAAGGCGCCGAGCGCTGGGCCGGTGTCGTCGCGCGGGCGCTGGCGCCACTGCTAAATGACTCTGCATTGAGGTGAGTGTCGAAATGTCGCGAGCGCGCCCCGCATCACCCCCACCCCAACCCTCCCCCACAAGGGGGGAGGGAGTCAGATCCCAAGCGCGGCTTAATTCCCTCCCCCCTTGTGGGGGAGGGCTAGGGTGGGGGGTGACGCCAGCACGCTCTCACAAGGTTGCCCCGAATGGCTGAACCCACCTTCACGATCGGGCTGGAGGAGGAATACCTCCTCGTCGACCGCAAGACGCGCAACCTCGTGCTCGATTTGCCCAAGACATTGCTGGCCGAGTGCGAGCGCCGGCTCGAAGGGCAGGTCAGCCCCGAATTCCTGCGCTCGCAGATCGAGGTGCAGACGCGCGTCTGCCACAACGTCGCCGAGGCGCGCGCCGATCTCGTGCGCCTGCGCCGCACGGTGGCGGAGATCGCCAACGCGCACGGCCTCGCCCCCGTCGCCGCGGCGACGCATCCGTTTGCCGAATGGGGCGGCCAGAAGCCGACCGATCGCGAGCGCTACCAGATGCTCGACCGCGACCTGCAGGGGGTCGCGCGCCGGCTCATCATCTGCGGTCTGCACGTGCATGTCGGCATCGAGGACGATGAGCTGCGCATCGACCTGATGAATCAGGTCGGCTATTTCCTGCCGCATCTGCTGGCGCTGTCGACCTCGTCGCCGTTCTGGCGCAGCGAGGACACCGGCCTCAAGAGCTACCGCATGGCCGTATTTAATGAGCTTCCGCGCACCGGCTTGCCCGATCATTTCGAAAGCTTCGGCGAGTATCGCCGTCAATTGAACCGTCTCATTGCCGCGGGACTTATTGAAGATGGAAGTAAACTCTGGTGGGACGTGCGACCCTCGGCGCGCTTCCCGACGCTGGAGATGCGCGTCACCGACATTCCCACGCGCCTCGATGATTCGATTACCATCGCAGGATTCTTCCAGTCGATCCTCGGCATGCTCCATCGCCTGCGCCGCAACAACCAGCGCTGGCGCATGTATCCCAACATGCTGGTGAACGAGAACCGCTGGCGCGCGCAGCGCTACGGCTTCGACCAGGGTCTGGTCGATTTTGGCAAGGGCGAGGTGGTGCCCTTCGCCCATCTGCTCGAGGAATTGCTGATCCTGGTGGCGCCCGAAGCACAGCGCTTTTCCTGCACGGCCGAAATCGCGCGCGCCCGCGAGATCCTGGTGCGCGGCACGTCGGCGCATCGCCAGACCGCCGTCTATGCCGAAGCGGTTGCAGGCGGCGCCACGAAGCAGGAGGCGCTGTTCGCCGTCGTGGATTGGTTGATCGCGGAGACGGTGGCGGGCCTGTAGCCCGCCTTTTCCCGACGCCTCGTGCACCTTATATTAAGTAATCCCGAATGACACTTTGCCCGCGGCCGAGGAGGCAACATGGACGACAAGACCCGGACCGAGCTGGAGGCGGCGACGTTCCGCAAGCTGGTGCAGCATCTGCGCGAGCGTACGGATGTGCAGAATCTCGACCTGATGAACCTCGCCGGGTTCTGCCGCAACTGCTTGTCGAAATGGTACCTCGCCGAGGCGCAGCAGCGCGGGCTGCCGTTGAGCGATCCCGAGGCGCGCAAGCTCGTCTACGGCATGCCGTATGACGAGTGGAAAAAGAAATACCAGAAGGAAGCTTCGCCCGAGCAGCTCAAGACCCTCGCGGCCCAGGGCGGCCCGCATAAGCATTGAGCGCTTTGGTAATGCGGTTCCAAAGCGCACTCCCCCTCATCCTTCGAGACGCCCGCTGCGCGGGCTCCTCAGGATGAGGTTTAGTTCCGGAATAAACAGGCCTCGTCCTGAGGAGCGGCGCGAAGCGCCGCGTCTCGAAGGACGAGCCACGCGCGTGCTTCTGCGTCTTATCGGCACGGCACTTGTCGCATTGTTTGTGGCACTGCCGGCGCACGCACAGACCGAGCTTGTCGCCGGCTACGATGACCGGCCCGCGCTCGGCGCCGAGCAAGCCAAGGGCGCGATCATCTGGAATCATGGCCTCGCGCGTCTTGCCGAAGCCGCGGGCGAAACGCCCTTCTTCGTCGATGCCTTGCAGCGCGCCGGTTGGGACGTGTTCCGCCTGCAGCGCCGCTGGGCCTCCGACCGGCCGGAGGATTCCAGCGTGGCGCTGGTCGAAGAGGCGCGCAAGCTGAAGGCGCAGGGCTATCGCAAGATCGTCACCGCCGGCCAGAGCTTCGGCGGCTGGATCTCCTTCATCGCCGCCGGGCGCACCAAGAACCTGTTCGACGCCGTCATCGCGACGGCCCCGGCGGCGCATGGCGAGGTTGGCGTGTCGTCCGCCTGGCGCCTCAACGCCGACAATCTCTACGACCTCGCCGCCGATATGAATCCGTCGCGCACGCTCGTCTTCCTGTTCGAGCGCGATCCCTTCGATCCGGGCGGGCGCGGGCCCAGGCTCGACCGCATTCTGTCCGATCGCGGTGTCCCGCATGCGATCATCGACCGGCCGCCGGGCTTTGCCGGCCACGGTGCCGGCCAGACACATGCTTTCGCGCATATTTATGGCGCCTGCGTCGTCGCCTTCGTCGAGGCGCCGAGCGTCGTTCGGAATTTCTCGTGTGACTCATATATTCCCTCCACGCCCGGCGCCGGCTTCGTGCTGCCGCCCGCAATAAAAATTGTGCCGCCGCCCAAGGATGCGCCGGCGGCCTTGGCCAAGATGCTGGGGCGCTGGTACGGCTGGTACGACGTGGGCCGCCAGGTGATGCTGGTGGTCGACGAGATTGGCCGCGATCGTGCCCTGGCTCTCTACGCGACGACGGCGCAGTTCCGCCGCGAGGGCGATCGCGGCACCACGACGCGCCGCAAGGGCGAGTTCGACGCGGAAACGGGCACGCTGCGCTTTGCCGAAAAGGGCCGCACGCCGCTCGAATACCGGCTGCGCGCGGACGGCAAGCTCGACGCCACCTGGACCAGCGTCGACGGTCGAACCACCTTGACGACGGTGCTGCGCCGAGTTCGATTGAGGCTTATCCACCCAATCCACAGACCCGCCCGGTTTTCGCTGGCTTTGCCCCGAGTCGCCTCGCTATAGAACGCGCCCTTGCGTTTTGTGTCTTGGAGTCGGGAGGCGTCTATGGCGGATGGCACCAGCAGCACTGGCAGCACCGATAATGTCGCGGCGGCGAAGCTGAAGTCTTTCGTCGAGCGCATCGAGCGGCTGGAGGCGGAGAAGACCGAGATGCTGGGCGACATCCGCGAGGTCTATGCCGAGGCCAAAGGCAACGGCTTCGACACCAAAATCATGCGTCAGGTGATCCGCCTGCGCAAAATGGAGCAGGCCGACCGCCAGGAGCAGGACGCGCTGCTCGACCTCTACCGCCAGGCGCTGGGAATGTAGCGTTGTCCGGCCGCGGCGGCGCCTAGCCGGGCCTTGCGGCTTTGCAGTCGCGTCCGCGGCGCGGCAGCGACAATCACCGCGCGCTGACGGCGCGGTTTCATGCATAAAAAATCCAGCTTGCGCCGCGGCCATGATCGCCGGCCGCGGCGGCACTGTCGTTGCGCGATCCCGCTCGGCATTGGGGGGCGACATCCATGCTGGATCTGGCATCTTTGCCGCTGCTGAAGGGCAAGAAAGCCCTTGTCACGGGCATCGCCAACGACCAGTCGATCGCTTGGGGATGCGCCAAGGCGTTCCGCCAGCTCGGCGCCGATTTGGCCGTCACCTATCTCAATGAAAAGGCGAAGCCTTACGTCGCCCCGCTGGCAGAGTCCGTCGATGCCAAGATCCTCATGCCGCTGGATCTTCGTGTCGAGGGCCAGCTGGAGGCGGTCTTCGCGCGGCTGCAGAAGGATTGGGGCAAGCTCGACCTTTTGTTGCATTCGCTCGCCTTCGCGCCCAAGGAGGATCTGCAGGGCCGCGTCGTCGATTGCTCGAAGCAGGGCTTCGGGATTGCAATGGAAGTGTCATGCTGGTCGTTCATCCGCATGGCCAAGCTGGCGGAGCCGTTGATGAGCAACGGCGGGGCACTCTTCACCATGAGCTATTACGGCGCGCAGATGGTGGTCGAGAACTACAACATGATGGGGCCGGTAAAGGCGGCCCTCGAATCGGCGACGCGCTATATGGCCGCGGAACTTGGCCCCAAGGGCATTCGCGTGCACGCGATATCGCCAGGGCCGCTCAAGACCCGCGCCGCGTCGGGCATCACCGATTTCGACCAGCTGATTGCGAAGGCGCAGGAGAAAGCACCCGCGCGCAGTCTCGTCTCGATCGACGATGTCGGCATCGCTGTCGGGTTTCTTGCTACCGACGCCGCCAAGCTGATCACGGGCGAAACGCTCTATATCGACGGCGGCTACCACATCATCGATTGACGAGGATCTGCCGACAGAAGGATGGCGCAAGGATGCAGCCGATCTCTCTCCAGGCCGCCGTGGCGAAGATTCCCGATGGCGCGCGCCTGTTGATCGGCGGCTTCATGGGTGTCGGCACGCCGGCGCGGATCGTCGAGGAGATCGTGCGCCAGGACAAGAAAGATCTCACCGTCATCGCCAACGACACGGCGCGGCCCGGGATCGGCATTGGCAAGCTCGTGAGCGCCAAGCTCGTCAAGCACGCCATCGTCAGCCATATCGGTCTCAATCCCGAAACGCAGCAGCAGATGATGGCCGGCAGCATGAGCGTCGAGCTGGTGCCCCAGGGCACGTTGATCGAGCGCATCCGCGCCGGCGGTCATGGCCTCGGCGGCGTTCTGACGGCGACTGGTGTGGGCACGGTCGTCGAAGAGGGCAAGCGCAAGATCGAAGTCGACGGCAAGTCGTACCTGCTCGAGCTGGCACTCAAGGCCGATTTCGCGTTGGTCCAGGCCTTCCTGTCGGATTATGTCGGCAACCTCACCTATGCGCTGACGGCGCGCAACTTCAATCCCATCATCGCCATGGCGGCCGAGACGGTCATCGTCGAGGCGGAGCATATCGTGCCCGTCGGCGTGATCTCTCCCGATCATGTCGTGACGCCGGCGCCGATCGTCGATTACGTGATCGCCCACGACATGTGATGCCCATGGACGCGCAAGAGATCATTGCCCGGCGCATCGCCCGCGAGCTCAAGCCGGGCATGCTGGTGAATCTCGGCATCGGCATTCCCACGCTGGTCGCGAATTACGTGCCCAGCAACGTGCACGTCTTCTTCCAGTCGGAGAACGGCCTGATCGGTACCGGCCCGATCCCGGAGGAGGGGATGGCCCAGGCTCGCCTCACCGATGCTGGCGGAAATCCGGTGACGGCGTTGCCCGGCGCCTGCACCTTCGACAGCGCGATGTCCTTCGGCCTCATTCGCGGCGGGCATGTCGATATGACCGTGCTGGGCGGGTTGCAGGTCGATGCGCAAGGCCACCTCGCCAACTGGATGATCCCGGGCAAGATGGTGCCGGGCATGGGCGGGGCCATGGACCTCGTCTCCGGTGCCAAGCGGGTCGTGATCGCTATGCAGCACACGGCGCGCGGCAAGACCAAGATCGTCCGGCAGTGCAGCCTTCCGCTCACGTCGGTGCGGGCCGTCGACCTGGTGGTGACGGAACTGGCGGTGATCGCATTCCCCGGCGGTCGCGCCACTCTCCTGGAGACCGCGCCGGGTGTAACGGCGGAAGAGGTCCGCCGGCAGTCCGAGGCCGATCTCGACATCCCCGCCCAGGTACCGCAGATGGCGATTTAGGGGGGGCATCCCGGCCGCTGCGCCGCGGTTTCCCAATGAGTGGATTTCTCAGCGGAACGGCGTGATTAGACGGCGCGTTGACGCGCGCGCGCCCACGCGGCGGTCCGCTTGAGACCGCCGAACACGAAAAAATGCAGGCCCTCTATGCCGAGGGAAGGCTCGGCGGCGCGCTCCTCGGCAATGCGATCGATGATGGCGCCCGGGTCCGCCTCGCTCAGCAGCCGCGCGATCGACGGGCCGTGCAGTGCCAGCGCGCGCACCGAATTGCCCACGCCGCAGCGCAGCGCGAACTTCATCAGCGTCGTCAGGCTGGCCGGCCCCGCCAGGCCCACGCGGATCGGCACGTCGACACCCTCCGCGCGCAGCCGCCGGCACAGGGCGAGGATCGGCGCCGCATCGAAGCAGAACTGCGTAATCGCATAAGCGTCGAGCCCGTCACTGCGCGCGCGCAAGATTTTGGCACGCAGGGCCGCATCGAGTGTGGTGAGCGGGATCTTCGGATGCCCCTCGGGATAGGCTGCGAAGCCCAGCCGCTTGAAATGATGCTTGGCGAACAGCCCGGTCTCGATAAGCTGCAGGCTTGAGTTGAACGGCCCCGCCGATTTGTTGCTGTCGCCGGCGATCACCAGCGCGCGCGTTACCCCAGCGTCGCCATTGAGCCGCGCCAGATAGTCGGTCAGCTGTGTGAAGCCGGCGAGATAGCGCGCCGCCACATGCGGCACTGGCTCGAAGCCTTGCTGGCGCAGCCGCACCGCCGCCGCCACCGTGTCGTGATACGTGGCGCCGCTGATCGCGGTCAAATAAACCGACGTGCGGGGATCGAGCGTGTCCGCGGCGGCATTCAGGGCGCGTGTGTCGCCCGGCGTGATCTCGATCGAGAAATCCTTGAGAAAATCGCGCGCGGCGGCATTTCGCATTGTGGTGATGGAAGCATCCATGTCGCCCTCAGTCGCGCTTGCGCGAGATCACGTAGGATTCGTCCCAGAACCACAAGGCGCCTTCCTTCATCAGCACCTCGCGCGTCGCTTCCAGGTAGCGCCGGTCGCTGATCACCTGTTCCAGCCGCGCATCTTCGATCTGCGCCACATAGATCGCGGCATTCCACGCCGCGAACAGCGTCGAGGTGCCGATGGACGCGCTGATCTCGTTGGGCAGCGTGTGCATGTCGTAGCGGAACAGCGAGCGCGCATCGGCATAGGCGTTGAAATTGAGGTCGCGCGCGGCCGAGCCCAGATCCGCCTTGACCGCCTTCAGGATCTGATGGCGGTCGTGCAGGAAGGGGTTCTCCTCGGGCCAGATGCGCCGGATGATCTCGAGGCCCGGATCGTGGCCGTGCGAATGAATCGCCAGCAGCCGCCCGCCGGGCCCGAGTGCGCGCGCCAGCGGCGCCACCACGCGTTTGGCCTTGAAGTCCAAGGGTGCCCGCGCGCGATAAGGCTGCGACGCGATGACCAGGTCGTAATCCGCGCGCGTGGCGCCCGGTCGCGGGATCACGGGGTCGAGCAGGAAGCGGTGGTCGTCGCGATAGAGGATCAGCACCACCGGGCGCTCATAGACAGGGTTGCCGCTCTTGGCGCTCACGTGTGCACGCCAGTTTTCGGCCAGGAAGGGCTGCAGCGCCGTGATCTGCTCCTCGAAATCGCGCGCCGTTGTGCCGGTCAGCGCCACCTCGCGCCACACCATGCTGGAGGCCGACGTGACCGAATTCGGCACCAGCCACGGTGCTTCTGAATAATTGAGATTGGTGACGACCAGCACGCTCGCCGGATGCTCGAAGAACCGGTCCGGCATCTTTTCCAGCGTCAGGCGCACATCCTCGAGGCTGATCTCCTTGCCGGCGATGTAGAACGGCATCGCCGGAAAGCGCTGATGCATCGCGCGCATCACGCGCGTCAGCACCGTGCCGTCGCCCATGCCGGCATCGAACAGCCGCACGGAGGGCGGGCGCGGATGGATGTTGGCGAGCTCCAGGCTCACGCGCTGCGCGATGACCCATTTCTCGCTGCAGGTGTTGACGAAGAGGAGATACTTCTGCCGGTTATCGAAGAAGCGGAAATTGCGGTCGGTGCTCTGCCCGGCCGCCGCGACATCGACGCCGTTGGCCGCCGCCGGCGAGACGATGGCGCGCGGCGGCAGCGCATTGGCGCGCGACACGCGGTCCGACGCCACCGGCCGCAAGCGCCCGCGATCGGCATGCGTGCTCATATAGTCGCGCACGCGCCCGAGCGTATCGGTGGTGATGCGCCCGCCATAGCGCAGCCGATTGACGAACTTGCCGTCATTCACCGCCAGCCGGCCGAACGTGGATTCAGCCATGCCGGTCTTGCGGCAATATTCGGAGATTTCCTGCAGCAGAGTCTGGGCGTCCAAAGAGCGTCGCTCCTGGCATCGGCGCCGTCCCGATGGCGGCGCTCTTGGCCTCTATTCGACGCCTCCATGATCCCGAAATCAAGCAATTCCGCGCCCACGATAATCGTGGGATATTAGTGGGATACAGCCCTAATAAGTCGACTAAATGGCATTAAAAACGGTGGGATAGAAGATTGCAGACCGGCGACGTATCGGCTTGTTTATGCCTGATATCGCGGTATATGGGCATTATCCCACAGCCCACCTGCAACCCACATTGTGCAACCCAAAACTGTCACCCGCGGGCTTGACCCGCGGGCCCATAAACCTCTCTCCGTTGGCATGGCGTATGGGTGCGCGGGTCAAGCCCGCGCATGACAATGAATTTTATGCGCAGCGCCACGACGTCGAGCGGCTACGCGCGCTTTGTCGTCCATCGCTCGGCCTATTCTTTCGGCAGCCATCGATAGACGATATCTGAACATCTGATGTTCCAAACGGCACCAGATGCGAACTCAATCTCGTGCGTCACGCAACCATCATCACCAAGCAAAATCTCGTCGATCAGCCAATCATCATGAGCGACGGCAGCACCTTGCTGCGTTTGACGACGATCATAGAGCAGCGAGTAGGTGCTGACGCCGTGATAATGCAGCACGATATGCCCGTCGTGGTAAGCGCCAAGTAGCTTGATGATGATTTCGAGCCGCCGGATTTCCTGACGATCACCCGTTGCGGGCTCAATGATGGAGAGTGAGTCGACCCAGCTATCATGCGGGCATCGGCTGTCATCAAATTTGTAGTGCCAAGTGGCCTCGGCAAAAGCCAACGCCTGCGCCGGAAATCGCGCCCGATGCTCTCGCAGATAGGAAAAATACGGCTCGAGATCCCAGCCCCGTTCTGTGTTCTTGATCAGCTTCATCTGTGGAGGAATCGGCCGGTGGACTACTCCGCCGCGCTCGCGACCGGTGCCGGGTTGCGGAAGCATTTGAGCAGGTTGGCTTCGGTCGCCTTCGCCTTCTCGATGTTGGCGTCCTTGATGTGGCCGTAGCCGCGGATGTGTTCGGGGATGCTGGCGAGCTGCACGGCGAAGCCCTGATTGGCGGGCGAGAGGTGTCTCACCAGCTCATCAAGCAGCGCCTCGTAGTCGCGGATGAGCTGGCGCTCCATCTGGCGTTCCGCGGTGCGCCCGAAGATGTCCCAGCGCGTGCCGCGCAGGCCCTTGAATTTCGCCAGGATCCGGAACGCGCTCAGCATCCACGGCCCGAAGGTGCGCTTCTTGAGATGCCCCGTCGCCTCGTCGCGCGCGGCGATGACGGGTGGCGCCAGATTGAACTCGAGCTTGATATCGCCCTCGAACTGCGCGTTCAACGCCTTGAGGAACGAGGGATCTGCGTAGAGCCGCGCCACCTCGTACTCGTCCTTGTAGGCGAGCAGCTTGAAGTAATAGCGCGCCACCGCCTCGGCGAGGCCGCTCATGCCCTTGGCCTGCTTTGCCTCGGCCTCCGCCGCGCGGCGCACCTGCGCCTCGTAGCGGCGCGCATACGCACCGTCCTGGTACTGGGTGAGGAACTCCATGCGCCGCGCGATGATCTCGTCGAGCGTCTGCGAGAGCTTGCGCCCCACCGGCACCGCGGCCGGTGCGGCCGCGCGCTGCACCGCCTCGCGGTCGTGGGCGGCGAGCCGCCCCCAGCGAAACGCGCGCGTGTTCATCTCTACCGCCACGGCGTTGAGCGCGATCGCCTTCTCGATCGCCTCGGCCGAAACCGGGATCAGGCCCTTCTGATAGGCAAAGCCCAGCATGAACGGGTTGGTGGCAATGGAATCGCCCAGCAGAGCCGTCGCCAGCGTGCTGGCATCGACGAAGTCGAGCGCTTTCGGGCCCACGGCCATTTCCAGCAGCCGCTTCATCTCGGTGGCCGGCAGATGGAAATCCGGATTGCGCGTGAAGGCACCGGTAATCGTCTCGAACGTATTGATCACCGCGTGGCTGTGCCCGAAGGCGAGCTTGCCGACCGCCTCGTCGCCCGCCGCCACGACCATGTCGCAGCCCAGCAGCAGATCCGCCTCGCCGTCGGAGACGCGCACGGAGTGCAGCTGCTCCGGGCTCTTGCCGAGGCGGATATGCGACATCACCGCACCGCCTTTTTGCGACAGCCCGGTCATGTCGAGCACCGAACAGCCTTTGCCCTCGAGGTGTGCGGCCATGCCGACCAGCGCGCCGATGGTGACGACGCCCGTACCGCCGATGCCGGTGACCAGGATGTTGAACGGCTGCTCCAGTGCCGGAAGCTTCGGCACCGGCAGATTGGCCCCGGGATCGCCCGCCTTGCCCGCGACCGGCACGGGCCGGCGCGGCCGCCCGCCATAGACCGTGACGAAGGAGGGGCAGAAGCCCTTGAGGCAGGAGTAATCCTTGTTGCAGGAGGACTGGTCGATCGCGCGCTTGCGCCCGAACTCGGTCTCGACCGGCGTCACGGACAAGCAGTTCGACTGCACGCTGCAATCGCCGCAGCCCTCGCACACCGCCTCGTTGATGAACACGCGCTTGGGTTCGTCGGGGAACGTGCCGCGCTTGCGCCGGCGCCGCTTCTCGGCGGCACAGGTCTGGTCGTAGATCAGGACCGAGACGCCGGAGATTTCGCGCAGCTCCTTCTGCACGCGGTCGAGCTCGTCGCGATGATCGAAGGTCACGCTGGCGGGGAAGCCCGCAGTGGCGGGATATTTATCCGGCTGGTCGCTCACCAGCGCGATGCGCTTCACGCCTTCGGCCGCCACCTGCTGCGCGATCTGCGCCACGGTCAGCCCGCCTTCGGCCGGCTGGCCGCCGGTCATGGCGACCGCATCGTTGTAGAGGATCTTGTAGGTGATGTTGACGCCCGCGGCCATCGCCGCGCGGATGGCGAGCGAGCCCGAATGCGTGTAGGTGCCGTCGCCGAGATTCTGGAAAAGGTGCTTGGTCTCGGTGAACGGCGCCTGGCCGATCCATTGCGCCCCCTCGGCACCCATATGCGTGAAGGTGGAGGTGTCGCGATCCATCCATACCGCCATGTAGTGGCAGCCGATGCCGGCGGCAGCGCGGCTGCCTTCCGGCACGCGCGTGGATGTGTTGTGCGGACAGCCCGAACAGAAATACGGCGTGCGCTTCACCGTCGTATGCGGTGCGGTGAGCTGCTTTTCCTTCGCCTCCAGGAACTTCAGCCGCTCTTCGATATGCGGCGTGGTGAAGTAGGGCTTGAGCCGCTGCGCGATGACGCGCGCGAGCTGGGCCGGTGCGAACTCGCCCGAGGACGGCAGGATCCACTCGCGGTTCTCGTTGAACTTGCCGATCACCCGCGGCCGCACATCGGCGCGCCAATTGTAGAGCTGCTCCTTGAGTTGGTTCTCGATGACCGCGCGCTTTTCCTCGACGACCAGCACTTCCTGCAGGCCCTCGGCGAATTGCCGCGCCCCCTCGCGCTCCAGCGGCCACGACATTCCGACCTTGTAAAGGCGGATGCCGATCTCGCGCGCCATTTTGTCGTCGATGCCAAGATAATCGAGCGCTTCACGCACATCCAGATAGGCCTTGCCCGTCGTGATGATGCCGAAGCGCGGGTGCGGGCTGTCGAGGATCACCTGGTCGAGGCGATTGGCGCGCGCAAACGCCAGCGCTGCGTACGCCTTGAATTTGTGCAGCCGCACTTCCTGCTGGTTCCAATCGTCGGGCCAACGGATATGCACGCCGCCGGCCGGCATCTCGAAATCGTTGGGGGTCACCAGCGACACCCGGTTGGGATCGACATAGACGGAGGCCGAGGCGTCCATCGTGTCGGCGATGCACTTCATCGACACCCAGCAACCCGAATAGCGGCTCATCGCCCAGCCGTAGAGGCCGTAATCCAGGACCTCCTGCACGCCCGACGGATTGAGCACCGGCACCATCGCCGCGATCATGTGGTGCTCGGATTGGTGCGGCAGGGTCGAGGATTTGCTGGCGTGGTCGTCGCCCAACATCAGCAGCACGCCGCCATGACGCGACGTGCCGGCCATGTTGCCGTGCGTGATCGGGTCCATGGAGCGGAAGACGCCCGGCCCCTTGCCGTACCAGATCGAGAACACGCCATCGTATTTGGCGCCCGGGAACAGGCTCGCCTGCTGGCTGCCCCAGACGGAGGTGGCGGCGAGGTCCTCGTTCAGCCCGGGCTGGAAATGGATGTGATGGCGCTTGAGGAACTTGCCCGCACGCCACAGCGCCAGATCGTAGCCGCCCAGCGGCGAGCCGCGGTAGCCGGAGATGAACCCCGCCGTATTGAGCCCGGCCGCCTCGTCGCGCCGTCGCTGCATAAGGGGAAGGCGCACCAGGGCCTGCGTGCCCGTGAGGAACACCCGCCCGGATTCGAGGGCGTATTTGTCGTCGAGCGAAACGTCCAACAGCCGAGCCGCGACAGGCGCCATTACGTCGTTCCCTCTAAGAGCACGTTATTTATCAATAAGCTAATGCATCGAAGGGGTTCGTACAATGCGTCGTCGGCAAAGCCGCGCCGAACGCAAGAAGTCGCGCGCGCCGCCGCTTGGCGCCTATCAAAATTGCTCGAATTCCACAGTACCCGACAGAGAGTTGCCCGCCGGTGCGCGCGACTCCGCGGCCGATCGCTAGGGCCGCCAGCCCGCGTATTTGGCGTGCCCGGGCCCGATCGGCAGCGCGACCGCCGCGCCCGTTGCGGCCGAATGGTAGAGCGCCGTCAGCAGCTCGATCGAGGCGCGCGCGTCGTCGGTGGTGATCGGCAGCTTGCCGCCGCTCTCCAGAGCTGCATGGAAATCGAGGAACTGTCCGGCGAAGCGTTCCGGCTTGGGCTGGAAATCGGCCAGCGCCGCCTCGATCTTGGCGCCGATCTCCGGCGTCTCGGGCGTGAAGGTCCATGGCTCGGAGCCGGGTGAGTATTGCGAGCCGCCGCTCTCCGCCGTCAAATTCTCGAAGCAGAAGCGCAGCTTCGAGATCTCCGTCGTGGCGCCGATGGTGACGGAGAGCGTGGCCAGCGAGCCGTCCGCCATCTCCAGCGAGACCGCGGCGCAATCCTCGACCTCGATCGGGTTGACGCGCGTGGTCGTGCGCGCGAAGACGGAGCGCACCGGCCCCGCCACCCAACACAGGAGATCATGGGCGTGAATGGCGTGCGTGGTGAGCGTGCCGCCGAGCTCCGTCTTCCACTTGCCGCGCCATGGGTTGTCGTAATAGGCGGGCCGGCGCTTCCACAGCGTCTCGATGGTTGAGAAGTAGAGCTTGCCGGTGAGACCGCGGTCGATCAGGTGGCGCAGTTTGCGCAGGCCGTTGCCGTAGCGATACTGGAAGATCGGCATCAACCGCCCCTTGGCCTGCGTCGCCGCCTTGATGACGCGGTCGGCCTCTTCGAGCGACCCGGCCAGCGGCTTCTCGCACACCACATGCTTGCCCGCGGCGAGCGCCTGCTCGACCAGCGGGCCGTGCGTGGCCGACGGCGTGCAGATATCGACGATGTCGATGTCCGTGGCGCTGCAGAAGCGCGCCGAAATCGGTGTCGATATCGGCAACGCCAAATTGATCGGCGCACCTTGCGCGCCACGTCCGCCTTCAGGTCGCACACGCTGCGCATCGTCGAATTTGCCGGGCAGCGTCTGCCAGGCCTCGATATGCATCCGCCCGACGCCGCCGCCGACGACCGCCACGCCATAGTTACGCATGACCGCCTCCCTCAGCTCAGCCGCGTGGCTTTGGCTTGCGCCGTCACCGCCAGCTCGCAGGCCAGGAAGCATTGCGTCTGAGGCAGCGCCGTCTCGGTACGGTTTACGACATCGGCGATGAACTGGCCACCGAAGGGCAGCTTCGTGCCGTTGCAATCGATGTGCTGGATACCTTTCTTGTCGACCAGGAATAGGTGATTGGCACCTGGCCGTCCGGCGATATCGACGTATTTGCGCAGCTCGATATAGCCATCCGTGCCAAGGATGGTGAGCCGCCCGTCGCCCCATACGCCCAGCCCATCGGGCGTGAACCAGTCGACGCGGATATAGCCGCTGCCGCCGTCGCCGCGCACCATCACGTCGCCGAAATCCTCCAGCTCGGGGAAATCCGGGTGCGCGCGGTTGGCGATCTGCGACGCGACGATCTCGGCTTTTTTTGAGCCGGTGAAGAACAGGAACTGGTCGAATTGGTGCGAGGCGATATCGCACAGCACGCCACCATATTGCGCCTTCTTGAAGAACCAGGGCGGCCGCGTCGGCGCGCGCAGCTGATGCGGGCCCAGGCCGACGGTCTGAAGGACCCGGCCGATGGCGCCGGCCTTGACCAGTTCGCCGGCCTTCACGGTCGCACGCTGTTCCAACCGTTCGCTGAAGCAGATGACATAGCGACGCCCGGTTTCTTTCTGCACCCGCCGCACCTCGGCAAGCTGTTCGGCGGAGGTCACGCCGGGCTTGTCGGTCATGTAGTCCTTGCCGTGGCGCATCACCTCCACGCCGATGCCGGCCCGCTCATTGTTGATCGCGGCGCACAGCACCGCCTGGATCGATTTGTCCTCCAGGATCGCGCGCTTGTCGGCGACGCGCTTGGCCTCCGGGTTCTTCTCCAGATAGCGCGCGACCAGATCGTCCTCCGGGGCATGCACGGAGACAAGTTGGCGCCGGCGTCTTTGAGCGGCGCGGGTCATGCCGTAGATGTGATCGTGGTTGAGCCCGATCACCGCGAAGCGGATCGTGGATTGGGTCGGCATTGTGTTGATCCTATCGGCGTGGTGGAGATCAGCCTTTCAGGCCCGACATCGCGATGCCGTGGATGATCAGGCGCTGGAAGAACAGGAAGACGAGGAAGACCGGCACGAGCGAGAGCGTCGACATGGCGAAGAGCGGCCCCCATTCGGACCGGCCGGTGGAATCGACGAAGGAGCGCAAGGCGAGCGGCACGGTGTAGTTCGCCATGTCGTTCAGATAAACGAGCGGCCCGAAGAAATCGTCCCACGTCCAGATGAAGGAGAAGATCGCGGCGGTCGCCAGCACCGGCTTCGACAGCGGCAGGATGATCTTCCAGTAGATCTTGAACGGCCCGCACCCGTCCATCACCGCCGCCTCGTCGAGCTCGCGCGGGATCGAGCGGAAGAACTGCACCATCAGGAAGATGAAGAACGCGTCGACCGCGAGGAATTTCGGCACCACCAGCGGCAGGAACGTGTCGACCCAGCCGAGATTGAGGAACAGCACGTATTGCGGAATCAGCGTCACGTGATAGGGCAGCATCAGCGTGCCCAGCATCAGCGTGAACCACAGCCGCTTGAAGCGGAATTTGAGCCGCGCGAAGGCGAAGGCCGCGAGCGAGCACGCCAGCAAATTGCCGAGGACGGCCAGCCCCGCCACCACCGCGGAGTTGAGGAAGAAGCGGGTGAAGCTCACTTGCAGCCCATGCCAGCCTGCAAGATAGGCGCGCAGGCTGAACTCTGTGGGCCACAGCGAATAGTCGGCGAAGATCAGCTGCTCGGGCTTGAAGGAGCTCGAGATCATCCACAGCACCGGATAGAGCATCCCGATCGAGCAGACGATCAGCGCCGCATGGGCCGCAACCCGGCGCCAGGGCCCGCGCCGCGCGGCGGATCGCGGGGCCGCGATCAGGCCCAATCAGCGCTCTTCGTCGCCATAGTAGACCCAGTACTTGGAGGTGAGGAACGCGACACCCGTGAAGACGGCGATGATCGTCAGCAGCACCCAGGCCAGCGCCGCCGCATAGCCCATGCGGAAATAAGCGAACGCCTCCTGGTAGAGATAGAGCGTGTAGAACAGCGTCGAATCGATCGGCCCGCCCTGGCCGCCGCTGACGATGAAGGCCGGCGTGAAGGCCTTGAAGGCGTTGATCGTCTGCAGCACCAGGTTGAAGAAGATCACCGGGGCCAGCAGCGGCAGCGTGATGCGGAAGAATTTGGCGATCGGCCCGGCACCGTCGATTGCCGCCGCCTCGTAGAGTTCCTGCGGCACCTGGCGCAGGCCGGCGAGGAAGATCACCATCGGCGAGCCGAACTGCCAGACGCGCAAAATGACCAGCGTGTAGAGCGAGTATTGCGGATTGGATATCCAGCTCGGCCCGTCGATACCGAACAGGGCGAGCCCCTCGTTGATCAGCCCGTCATAGCCGAAGATCTGGCGCCACAGCACCGCGATGGCGACCGAGCCGCCGAGCAGCGAGGGAATGTAGAAGAGGGCGCGATAGAGCGTGAGGCCGCGCAAGCCCTTGTCCAGCACCATCGCGACGGCGAGCGCGAACGCGAGTTCCAGCGGCACCGACAACGCGACGTACCAGAACGTGACGGAGAGCGCGTTGCGGAAGCGCTGATCCTCCGTGAACATGTGCACGTAATTCGTCGAGGCCCGTCCATTGCGGCGCCTGCAGCAGGTCGAACTTGGTGAAGGAGAGATAGAGCGAGGCGAGTGTCGGCCCCAGCGTCAGAAGAAAGAACCCGATCAGCCACGGGGCGAGGAACAGATAAGCGGCGCGGTCGTCGGTGCCAAGGCGGTACGGGCGGACCTTGCGGTCCGCCCGTGGCCGTTCGATGGCGATGGCCGTCATGGGCGAGGGCGCGCGCTTGTGCGACCTCGACTACGCGCGCTCGAGCGTTCGCTTGGCGTCGCCCATGAACTGGTCGGCGGCTTGCGGGACTTTGGCGCCGCCCACGGAAATCGTCTCGTAGACCCGGCGCAGATTCTGCTCGATCTCGCCGGCGCCGCGTGGCGGCGGGGGCGGCAATGGGGAGACCTTGTCGGCAATGAGCGAGATATATTCGATCTGCGCCTTGCCCAGCTCGTCGACCTCCGGCAGCAGGAGCTCGCGCAGGCGCTTGGAGGGCGGCACGCCGCGCTCCACGCCCAGTGCGGCCGCGGCATCGGGACTCGTCGAGATGAAGTTGATGAGGCGCGCGACTTCGCGCGGCTGCGTCGTCGTCGCCGACATCGACAGCAGCATGGACGGCTTGTAGTACTGCCCCGGCTTGCCGCCCTGCGGCGCCGTGGTCAGGCCGAGCTTGTTCTGGTTGACCGCCTGCCACGCCACGATCTGGTTGGCATGCGCGAAGGTGAACACCGCGCGGCCGGTGGTGATCATGTCGGTCTCGGGCGAGTTGCGATAGAGCGCCTGTAGATCGCCCGCGACAGCCCCGCCCGCCTTGCGCAGCTTGTCCCAATAGTCGAACCACTCGGCGATATCGTCGCGCGTCGAAGCCGAGCTTGCCCGCCTCGGTATAGAGCATCTTGCCGCGCTGGCGTACCCAGACTTCGAATGTGGGCTCGACGAATCCGGCATCCTGCGAACCGAAAAATCCGCGCTTGTTGCCGGCCTTGGCAACCGCAATCGCCATCTCGGCGAATTGCGCCCAGGTGGTGGTGTGGCTGGGTGGCGCGATCTTGAGCCGCTCCAGGGTCGTCTTGTCGTAAAACATGGCGGTCGAATTGACGCCCATGCTCACGCCGAAAACGTTGCCGTCGACCTTGCCGGTGTCGATATTGTTTTGCCCGAAATCGGCGATGTTGAGCGGGTCCGGCATGAACTCATCGAGCGGCCGCAGCGCCTTGCGCCGCGCATATTCGTAAATGTAACGGTAATCCATCTGGATCACGTCGGGCGCGTTGCCGCCGGCGACTTGGGTCGCCAGCCGCGTCCAGTAATCGCCCCAGCCGATCGTCTCGACGTCGATCTGCGCTCGCATTCTGCTTCTGGTAAGCGTCCAGCGCAGCCTGCGTGCGCTTGGCGCGATCGGTCCCGCCCCACCAGGTCATGCGCAAGCGTGCGCGCGCCTGTGCGATCGCGGCTTTGGACAGCAGCGGTGCGGCGGCGGCGGCCGCAGCGAGCTGAAGCGTGGAACGACGTGACACGGTACGGGTCATCGGGCGTTCTCCCTTGGTAATTTGATTTTGTTTGTTCTTCGTTGGCCGAATTATCGCCACACCGGAGCCGTGCCCGCAAGAGGGTAAATAACTGTCTGGTTACAAGTTGGCTACGGGGCCGGCCAAGGGCCCGAAGAGCTCAAGTCGGCGGCGGAACGGAAAGGCCGATCAGCGTCCGGGCCCGCAACAGGAGCATCAGCAACAGCAACCCGCCCAGCGCGCTGTAGAGGATCGGTACGCCGATGAAGCTCACGGACAGCCCCGCCACGAGCGGCCCGATGGCGGCGCCCAGATCGCGCCATGTCGCGTAAACGGACAGCGCCGACATATGGCTGTCGGGATTGAGTCGCGCGACCAGAACGATCGCCAGCGTGCTGAGCGCGCCGCGCGTCAACACAATTGCAGCGGCACCGATCAGGACATATCCCGCGGCACTCGCGACCAGCCCGGCCGCCAGCACCACGCCCAACAGAAGCAGGACGCGGCCCGCACCAAAGCGGTCGCCGAGCGTGCCGCCGGCTGGCGCGGCGATGATCTCGATCGCGCGCCGCGCTGCCAGCAGCAGGCCCCCGGCCAGCACCGCCGAATCCAGCGAGACGACGCCGCTCAGCAGCACCGACAATGTGGTTACGAAAATACCATCGATGGCGAAGCCCAGCGCGAGAGCCCAGAGATCCAGCCACGAGGGCCAACTCAGCATCCGGCGCGGCTTGCTGGCGACGCTTTCGTGCAGCTCCGGCAGCATCCAGGCCAGCGCGATGCTCGGCAGCGTGGCCAGGGCCAGAATGACGAAGATATGCTGCGGCCCGACATACGCGACGAGCCAGGCGCCGACGCTGAGGGACAGCACCGGTCCCAACACGCTCACCGAGTGGCTGAGGCCGACCCGCTGTCCGGCTCGGGCACTGTCGCGCACGGCGTAGCTGAGCGTCGTCAAGTTGAGCGCGGCGAAAGCGAGCCCCCACGCGACGCGTGCGATCAGCAGCTGTACTTCGCCGGTGCACAGCCCATAGGCGGCGGTCGACACGGTTGCCGTGACCGCCGCGGCGATCGTCAGGCGCCGCGCGCCGATGCGACGGCCAAGGGCGGCAACCGCGCCGTAGCCGACGATTCGCACCATCCGGTTGGCGGAAAGCAGAACGCCCACCCAGGCGAAACCGATGCCGAAGGCCGCCGCATGCACGGGCAAGACGACATAGAGCAGCGAGTTGCCCAGCAAGGCCAGCGACATGACCGCGGCGACGCGCACGACATCGGCAGACGGTGCGGGGCTTGGGGACGGCGTCGGCGTGTTGGGATCGGCCATGCAGCAATGCTCGAGGCCGCGAAAATACCGAAGAGAGCGTCCGGATGAAAGAAATATGACACCTTGCCCTTTGGCCAGGGCGGGACATATTGATCGATGCGTCCCCTTCAATTGCCGCCCTCTATCGTTCCCGCGAGCCCATGAACCTCCGCGATCTGCGCTACCTCGTCGCCGTCGCCGATCACCTGCATTTCGGCCGCGCCGCCGCCGCGTGCAATGTCAGCCAGCCCACGCTCAGCACCCAGCTCAAGAAGCTGGAGGGCTATCTTGGCGCGGCTCTGTTTGAGCGCACCAACAAGGTTGTTCATCTGACGGCGACGGGGGAGGAAGTGGTCGCCCGCGCGCGGCGCGCACTGGCCGAGGCTGATGCCATCATTGCCACGACACGCCGCCGCAAGGGGCCGTTGGTCGGCCCGCTGCAGCTCGGCATTATCCCGACGCTCGGGCCGTACCTGCTGCCCTGGCTCGTACCCGCCACGCGCAAAGCCTATCCCGAGCTGCGGCTGGTGGTGCAGGAGGATCTGACCGCGCGCTTGCTGGATCAACTGCAGCATCATCGCCTCGATGCAGCACTATTGGCGGTGCCGGCGGCGGGCGAGGGGTGGGAGACGGTTCCGCTCTTCGACGAGCCGTTTTGGCTCGCCTGCCCCAAGGATCATCCGCTGGCTCGCCGCGCGCGGGTAACGGACGATCGATCTCGACGGCCAGCACCTGCTGGTCCTGGCCGAAGGGCATTGCCTGCGCGATCAGGCGCTTGCCGTCTGTGGCGGCGCGCAGGCCGACGCCCAGAGCGGCGCCGATTTCCGTGCCACAAGCCTGGAGACGCTGCGCCAGATGGTGGCGGCGGGGATGGGCTGCACGTTGCTGCCGGCGCTTGCGCTCGGCCCCGCGCGTCACAAGACGATGGTGCAGCGGCCCGTGGCCGGAGACGTGTCGCGCCGTATCGGCCTGGTCTGGCGCCGCAGCGATCCCAAAGCCGCGGAATTCCAGGTGCTTGCGCAACTCATTCGCCAGGCGCTGCCGCGCGAGGTCAAGGCCGTACGATAGGCTGCATCAATCGTCACCATCAAAACAATCGAATTTATCAAAGAACGTGGATGCGTCACCATCGATCCCGCAAGCAATTCGGATCCACGGAGGAGGGACTTCCATGGCCAACAAGCCGACACTCACCACATCGGCCGGCATTCCGGTCGCCGACAACCAGAACAGCCTGACCGCTGGTGCACGCGGGCCGCTGCTGGTGCAGGACTGGCAGCTCTTCGAGAAGCACGCTCATTTCAACCGCGAGCGCATTCCGGAGCGCGTGGTCCACGCCAAGGGCTCGGCCGCCTACGGCACGTTCACGGTCACCAAGGACATCACGAAATACACCAAAGCCAAGCTGTTCTCGGCCATCGGCAAGGCGACCGAGACGTTCCTGCGCTTCTCGACCGTGGCCGGCGAGCGCGGCGCGGCCGATGCCGAGCGCGACGTGCGCGGCTTCGCGGTGAAGTTCTACACGGAGGAGGGCAACTGGGACCTGGTCGGCAACAACACGCCGGTCTTCTTCGTGCGCGACCCCTACAAGTTCCCCGACTTCATCCACACCCAGAAGCGCGACCCCAAGACCAATCTGCGCAACCCGACCGCGATGTGGGATTTCTGGTCGCTCTCGCCCGAAAGCCTGCACCAGGTGACGATCCTGTTCTCCGATCGCGGCCTGCCGAAGAGCTACCGCCACATGCACGGCTTCGGCTCGCACACCTACAGCTTCATCAACGCGGCCAACCGAGCGCTTCTGGGTCAAGTTCCACTTCAAGACTCGATGCAGGGTATCGAGAACATCACCGCCGCCGAATCAGCCGCACTGATCGGTCGGCGATCGCGAAAGCCATCAGCGCGACCTGTTCGAGGCAATCGAGCGAAAGGAGTTCCCGCGCTGGCGCGTGAGCGTGCAGGTCATGCCGGAGGCTGAGGCCGACAAGACTCCCTACAACCCCTTCGACCTCACCAAAGTGTGGCCGCACAAGGACTATCCGCTGATCGAAGTCGGTGTGCTGGAGCTCAACCGCAATCCCGAGAACTACCACGCCGAGGTCGAGCAGTCGGCCTTCTCGCCGGCGAACGTTGTGCCGGGCATTTCTTATAGTCCTGACAAAATGCTGCAGTTCCGCATCTTCAGCTATGCCGACGCGCATCGCCATCGCGTCGGCACCAACCACGAGAGCCTGCCGGTCAACCGCCCGCGCTGTCCCGTGCACAACTATCATCGCGACGGCGCGATGCGCTTCGATGGCAACGGCGGCGGGTCGGTCAATTACGAGCCCAACAGCTTCAACGGGCCGGTCGAGGATCCACGCGTCAAGGAGCCGCCGCTGGCCATCAATGGTGCTGCAGACCGCTACAACCACCGCGACGGCAACGATGACTACACCCAGGCGGGCAATCTCTTCCGCCTGATGAGTGCCGGCACAGCAGGCGCTGCTCATGGACAACATCGCCGGCGCGATGGCGGGCGTGCCGGAGGCGATCATCCAGCGCCAGCTCGCGCACTTCGCCAAAGCCGACCCGGCCTATGGGCGCGGCGTCGCGCAGCGTGTGGGCGTGGCACTCGCGAACGCGGCTGCGGAATAACCCCCCGACGTAGCCGAACAGGCGGCAGCCGGCTTCCCTCCGCCGGTTGCCGCCGCTTTTTTAGCGCTCTTGCGCCAGCGCGCTTTCGTGCCAGTGGCGCAGCAGCAGGTGCGAGAGGCGATCGAGCACCAGGTAGATCGCGACACCCGCTAGCACCAGCAGCACCAAGGCGGCGAACATGCGCGGAATTTGCAGCCGGTAGCCGGATTCAAGAATGCGATAGGCGAGGCCCGTCTCCGTGCCGCCCGTGCCGGCAACGAACTCCGCGACCACGGCACCGATCAGCGACAGCCCGCCGCTGATGCGCAAGCCCGCCAGGAAATACGGCAGCGCCGTCGGCAACCGTAGGAACAGCAAGGCTTGCGTGCGTGTGGCGCCGTAGAGCTCGAACAGGTCGACCAACCCGCGATCGGCGCTGTTGAGCCCAAGCGTGGTGTTGGAGACGATCGGGAAAAACGCGACGATCCACGCGCAGATCAGCAGCGCTGGGTACGCGTCGCCCACCCAGATGATGATCAGGGGTGCAATCGCGACAATGGGCGTCACCTGCAGCGCAATGGCATAGGGCAGCAGGCTCGCCTCGATCCAGCGCGATTGCGCCAACAGCAGCGCGATGGCAAGCCCGATCCCCGCCGCGAGCGCGAGCGCCGCAAACGCGATCTTGAGCGTGATCCACAGCGAGCCCAGCAGGCTCGGCCCGTCAATCCACAACGTCGACAGCACCAGCAGCGGCCCGGGCAGGATATAGGGCGGGATCGCGTTCACCCGTACGATCAGATCCCACGCCACCAGCGCCAGGACCCCGAACGCCAGCGGCGCCAGCAGCCGCGGAACACGGCCGAGCGGAGAGCGTCGTTCGATCATGCGCGCTTCCGATTCCCTCCCCCCTTGTGGGGGAGGGCTAGGTTGGGGGGTGACGCAAGCACGAAGCCCGACATCACGCCGCACTCCGCATCGCGTTCACCAGTGCCGCTGACACTTGCGCGCACATCGCCCCGAATTCCGGCGCCGTGCGCAGCGCCGCGTCGCGCGGTGTCGCCAGGCGCACCGGCAGGTCGGCGAAGAGCTGCCCCGGCCGCGGCGTCATCACCACCACCCGCGAGGCGAGGAAGACGGATTCGAACACGCTGTGCGTCACGAACAGGACGGTGAGGTTGCGCGCCCGGCACAGCGCCAGCAGATCGTCGTTGAGCTTGAAGCGCGTCTGCTCGTCGAGCGCGGCAAACGGCTCGTCAAGCAGCAGGATGTCCGGCGCGGTGACGAGGGCGCGCGCCAGCGACACGCGCATGCGCATGCCGCCCGACAGCTCGCGTGGGAATGCGCGCGCGAATTCATCCAGGCCGACCTGCGCCAGAACTTCGGCGATGCGTGGTGAAGCGGCCGCGCGCGATACTCCGGTCAGCCGCAGCGGCAGGTAGACATTGTCGGCGACGTTGGCCCACGGCATCAGCGTCGGATCCTGGAACACGAAGCCGATGCGCCCCGATCCCGGCGCATGCGTATCGCGCCACTGCACCGCGCCGGTACTGGGCGCGGTAAGCCCGGCAATGACGCGCAGCAGCGTGCTCTTGCCGCAACCCGACGGCCCGAGCAGCGCAACGAACTCCCCGGCATTGACCGCGAGGTCGATGCCCGCGAGCGCTGCGACGCCATTGGGAAAGGTCTTGCCGACGCGCGCGACGGTCAGCAGGGGCGTTGGCATGCTCGATCAAGTCCTGAAAATCGTTGGGGCTGATGCAAGACTAAAGCCTTGTTATAGCAGGTCACCAGCGATCTTCTTCCCGTCAACGCAGATCTTGATCTTGGTTCGTATCAGTGCGCGCACATAAACTTCGACGATGTGGAATTGTCCGCTAATCTCGATATTGCCGCGGAGGTATGCAGATTTTCTGGTAATCGAGAATAACTCTGTGTTTGAATCCACGACCTTTCCATCGATATACAATCTCAACTCTGTGTTGAGAGACTTGAAAGAGAGCGCCGGGCCCCACGAATTTCTCACCGCTATTTGGTGCCCGTCAAAGTCGGCTTTAACTTCCTTTACGAACATATGGGTTTCTCTGTCTTGCAGCAGCGGCCATCGGTCGAAGCCAGCTGGTAGGGTAACGCTTGTCCGAGCGACAATGAAGGTGCCACCTGCCAGGGGCGAAAGACCAGCGCTACCCGCTTACCCTCCAATACCCCCCTCTTCCCGGTGAAAAGAGGGGGGAAACGCGTGAAGGTCAGCTTGCATCTCTTACTTCTTCAATTCCATCCCGACCTTCTTGTTCACGAACTGCAGCGTGTATCCTTTCTTCCAATCCATGGTCGCGGGATAGACGCCCTGCGCCGACATCACGGTGAAGAAATCCTTCCAGCGCGCCTCGGTCATCGCGCCGATGCCAAGCGTGAGGGAGTCGCCGGAGTTGATCACGCCGTATTCGCGCAGCTTGCCGCGGCCGTAATCGATCAGCTCGTCGGTCATTTCCGGGTTGTCTTTCTTGATGAGGGCGTTGCCCGGCGCTGCGTCGCCGTAGACATAGCTGTACCAGCCCTCGATCGAGGCGTTGACGAAGCGCTGCACGAGATCCGGCTTCTCGCTGACCAGCTTTTGCGAGGTCTGCACGATCGCCGCGTAGCTCGAATAGCCGGAATCGGCGATCAGGTGCGGTACGGGCCGCCCGCCGGCCTTGATGATCGTCAGCGGCTCGCTGGTCAGATAGCCCTGCTGGCTCGCGTTCTTGTCGGCGAGGAACGGCGCCACGTTGAAGTTATAGGGACGGATCTGATCGTCGGTGTAGCCGAACTTCGCCTTGAGGAAGAGCCACACGCCCGCGCGCGTGTCGCTGCCGATCATGATCGGCTTGCCCTTGAGCGACGCCAGATTGTCGTTGCCCACGCCGGCGTGCGAGATGATGACCTTGGGGTCCTTCTGGAAGAGGGCCGCCACCGCCACCATCGGCACATTCTCGCGCACGAAATTGTAAGAGCCGAACGAATCCGGCGTCATGTTGAAGTCGAGCCGCCCGGCCGCGAGAAGCTGCGCGTGGTTCACCTGCGGCCCGCCCTGCCGCAGCGTCACATCGAGCCCGTACTTCTTATAGATGCCCGCCGCGATCGCCTGGTAGAAGCCGCCATGTTCGGCCTGCGCCTTCCAATCGGTACCGAACGTGACCTTATCCTGCGCCGAAGCGCCGCCGCCGCCAGCGATCGCCAGGACCGCCGCTGCCCCCCACATCCAAATTCCGCGCATGTCGCCGTCTCCCGCCGCTCAAGTGAAAACTCGGCGGGTAAGCTAGATCACCACGGGCGCGGCGCCAACCCTGTCCGGATGGCGCATGTTTAGTCAGCGGCACTCGTCGCCAGCGCCGCGTGCTTGCCCGCCAGCTCGCGCATGACATTCGCGATCAAGTCGTGGCCGACATTGGCGCCGAAGGACAGGATCGATTCCGGGTGGAACTGCACCGCCGCCACCGGCAGCGTGCGATGGCGTACCGCCATCACCAACCCGCTTTCTGTGCGCGCCGTGATCTCCAGCTCGCGTTCGGGGAACCCTTCGAGTCGCGCCGTCAGCGAGTGATAGGCGCCCACGCGTGCCGGCGACGCGACACCCGCGAACAAGCCGGAGCCGTCATGCAGCACGTCCCAGGGCTTGCCGTGGCGCGGGTTGGGCAGAACGTCGAGCGTGCCGCCGAACGCCTCGACCGTGCCTTGCAGGCCCAGGCACACGCCGAATTGCGGGATGCCGGCGGCCGCCAGGCTGCGCACCAGCGTCGGCACGCCGAACTCCTCGGGTCGTCCCGGTCCCGGCGAATGCACGACCAGGTCGGGGCGCGACGCAATCAGCTTCGCCGCCGCCATGCCGTGGCGATAAGTGACGACATCGGCGCCGGTCTGGCGGAAATAATCGGCGAGGGTGTGGACGAAGGAATCCTCGTTGTCGATCAGCACCACGCGCCGTCCCGCACCGGGCTGTTCGCTCGCTTCCGTGGCCGCCGGCTTGGCGCCGTTGGTTTCGGCGAGGGCCCGCAGCAGCGCCGAAGCCTTGGTGCGGCATTCGGCGTCTTCCTCCAGCCCGATCGAATCCCACACCAGCGTCGCGCCGACGCGGTACTGCGCCTTGCCGTCGCGCAGATTGACCGTGCGGATGGTGATGCCGGTGTTGACGTCGCCCGAGAACAGCAGCGCGCCCACGGCACCGCCGTACCAGCGGCGCGGCGTCAGCTCCATCTCCTCGACGATCTCGACGGCTTTCTTCTTCGGCGCCCCCGTCAGCGTCACCGCCCACATATGGGAAAGAAACGCATCGATCCCGGTCAGGCCGGGCCGCAAGCGGCCCTCGACATGGTCGACCGTGTGGAACAGACCTTCATAGGTCTCGATCAGCCGGCGGCCGAGCAGTTTGACGCTGCCGGGCGTGCAGATGCGCGCCTTGTCGTTGCGGTCGACATCGGTGCACATCGTCAGCTCGACCTCGTCCTTCTCGGAGTTGATCAGCGCCTTGAGCCGTTCTGCGTCCTCCATCGGGTTGGCGCCGCGCCGCGCGGTACCGGAGATCGGGCAGGATTCAACTCGGTCGCCCTCGACGCGCACGAACATCTCCGGCGAGGTGCCGACGAGCTGCTCGTCGCCGAGCTGGATCAGGAATTCGAACGGGCTGGGATTGGCGCGCTTCAGCCGCGCGAAAAGATCGGACGGCGGGCGCGGATAGGGCGCCACATAGGTCTGGCTCAGCACGACCTCGAAAATGTCGCCCACGCGCATGCGCTCGCGCGCGCGATCGACCAACGCTGCGTAAGTGTCCGGCGTGTGGTCGGAGGTCACGGTGCTGGGCACCGAGGATTTCGTCGCCTTTGTCTTTTTCGGCGGCGCGAATGTGCGACGCCCCGCGCCCGCGGTGGTGAGATCCTTGGCCGCGAATTCGTAGTCGTAGCGGAACGCCTGCTCCTTGCGGCGGTCGGCGACGACAATGCGGTCGGGCAGATAGAGCTGCAGGTCACGCTGTTCGTCGGCGCGTGTGTGGCGTAGCGCGATCGGCTCGAACTGGAACAGCAGATCGTAGGCGAAGGCGCCATAGAGGCCGAGGAACGCATCCTCCATGCCCTTGAACTCGCCGATCAGCCGGCGCAGCGGCGACACCAGCGAGGGCTGTAGGCTGCGCTCCTCTTCGCTGAAGATCGCATCGCTCGGTACGATGTCGAGCGCCACTTCGCGCGCACTTGTCGTGACCAATCGCGCTGAATCGAGATCGGCGAGCACCGGCGCGAAGATGTCGAGCAGCCGCTCGCCGCGCTCATTGAGCGCACGGAAGGTCAGGCGGCGTTCGCGCCCGACAATCTCCAGCGGCGGGTTGAGGAAGCCGAACTCCCAGCGCGAATACCGTCCCGGATAATCGACGCCCGAGGAGAACATGGCGCCGCGCTCGCCATCCAGGCGCTCGGCGAAGCCCTCGAGAGCGGTGGGGTAGGGCAGCGCCTTGCGACGGCGCTCGATAACAAGACCGGTGGGCGTGGTGAATCGGTAAAGCATGATCGCAACCCTGGCAGGCCGGAGAGATAAAATTGAACGAAGCGTTCCGGAGTAGGGCTCCGGACAGACAGACGTTCAGCGGCGATGTCGAAAAGAAACGGGATTGTTGGTGACGGACGTCACCACCAGAGGCGGCAGGCGGACCAGATGATCTGCGATCCGACGGACATGGCCTTGGCGAAATTCCCGTAAGTTCGGTTGCGAACGAGGGTCACTCTAGGCGCGCGAATGTACGAAGTCCAGCCTTGCGGATGTGAACGGAACGCGATCCGTAAAATTTGAACAAAATGTATGGTAAATTATTGTTTTAATTACGAGAAATACGCATCGCAGTGTTGCGATCCCAGCGCTTTTCGCAAGGCTCGGGGCGACTAATATGTACACGAATGATGCCCCTCGATCCCAATTCGCCGCACGCCAAAAGGCTGGCCATCGCACTCGACGCCGTTGCTGACGGCGTCGCGCTGTTCGATGCCGATGACAAGTTCGTCGCTTGCAGTCGGCTCTATCGCGAGCTCTGCGCGCCGATCGCCGATCTGCTCGTGCCGGGCGTGGCGTTCAAGACGCTGGTGCGCGCGAGCGTCGAGCGCGGGTTCGCGCCGACGGCAGGCGACAGCGCGGATGCCGCGATCGTCTTGCGCCTGGCGCAGCGTCTTGCGCCCGACGAGGCCATTGAATTGCTGCGCGGCGGGCGTGCGCTCGTCGTGCGGGAAAGCCGCACGCCCGATGGAGGAACCGTTCAGATGGTTGTCGATGTGACGAAGCTGCGCGTGCGCGAAGAGCAGAAACACCGCGCCGAGAAGATGACCGCGCTGGCGACCTTGTCGAGCGGGCTCGCCCACGACATCAACAATGTGCTCGCCACGATCCGCGGTTATGCCGAACTGGTCGGTACGCGGCTGGTGCCCGACGATCCCAACGCAGCGCACCTCACACGCATCGTCGCCAATGTCGATCGCGCCGCGGACGTGACGCGCGCCTTGACCAGTTTCAGCCGCGTGCGGCCGCCGGCGCTGCACCCTGTCGATCTGACGGATCTGGTGAATGGGTTGAAGCCGCGCATCGCGGCGCTGCTGCACTCGCGCATCGAACTCGAAATCGCCACGGCGGAGCAGCTGATGGTGAACGGCGACGCCGACGATCTGCGCAATGCGATCATGCAGATTGCGATGAACGCCCGCGACGCCATGCCCGCTGGCGGCACGCTGCGCCTTGCGCTCGACGAGCTGCCCCCCGGCGTTGGAGAACTACAGGCGAACGCGCCGCTCGTCTCGCATGTGCGCCTGACGATCGCCGACAGCGGCACCGGCATGGATGAGGACACGCGCCAGCGAATTTTCGAGCCGTTCTTCACCACCAAGCCGCCGGGCATCGGCATCGGGCTGGGTCTGGCGATGGCCTATGCGGCCGTGACTCGAGCCGGCGGCGGCATCGCGGTGGATTCGCAGCCGGGCGAGGGCACAACCTTCCGCATCTATCTGCCCTGCGCGGCGCTGGCCGAGCTGCCGGCCAACGATTCGCTGTGGCCCGAAACCAGGACGACCGCGGGTCCACGCCGCATTCTGTTGGTGGAGGACGAGCCGGAGCTGCGCGAATTGTTGCGCATCGCCCTCACCGCGGCGGGTCATACGGTGGTTGCCGCATCCAATGGCGCCGAGGCGCTGCGCCTTCATGATGCGCAGAAGATCGACCTCCTGGTGACCGATATCGCCATGCCGGAGCTCGACGGCGTGCGCCTCGCCGCGCGCCTGACGGCGCAGAACCCCGGCCTAAGTGTCATCTACATGACCGGCCATCCCGGACGGATCGGCACCGCCGCCGCCGAGCTGCCGGCCGACGCGACGATTCTGTGGAAGCCCTTCGCGCCGAGCCGTCTTGCCCAGGCGGTCACCGAAGCCGCCTGAGCGCGCTGACGCTCAGCCGTACAGCGCCTCGAGCCGCGCGCCATAGGCGTCGCGGATCTTGTGGCGGCGGATTTTCAAGGTGGGCGTCATTTGCTCGTTGGCCAGCGAGAACGCTTCCGGCGCCAGGATGAACTTGCGCACGCGCTCGGCCCCGGTGAGCTGGGCGTTCACGCGCGCCACGACCTTCTCGATCGCCGCCACGAAAGCCTTCTCGTTGGCGAGCGACTGAATGTCCGCTTGCTTGCCGTTTGCCGCGGCAAAGCTCTTCGCGAATTCCGGGTCGGGCACGATGATGCCGACCAGATACGGCCGCCGGTCGCCATGCACCATCGCCTGCGCGATCTCGGGCTGCAGCACCAATAGGCCCTCGATGCGCGCCGGCGCCACCATGTCGCCGCCGGTGTTCTTGATGAAATCCTTTTTGCGGTCGGTGATCTTGATGTAGCCGTCGGGATCGATCAACCCGACATCGCCGGTGTGCAGCCAGCCGTCGCGGATCGTCGCCGCGGTCGCCTCGGGTTCGTTCCAGTAGCCGCTCATGTTCAGCTCGCCGCGCACCAGGATCTCGCCGTCCTCGGCGATTTTGACCTCGACATCGGTCAGCGGCGGCCCGACCGTATCGAGCTTCACCCGGCGCGGCGGGTTGCACGCCACCACGGGGGCCGTCTCGGTCTGACCGTAGCCCTGCAGCAGCATCATGCCGAGTGCCGTGAAGAACAGCCCGATCTCGAACTGCAACGGCGCCCCACCGGAGACCAGCGCCTTCAGCCGGCCGCCGAAGCGCGCGCGCACCTTGTCGCGCACAAGCTTGTCGACGATCGCATCGACGAAGCGCGCCCATCGCCCGATCCCTTGCGGGTTCTCGTAGCGCTGCATGCCAAGCGCCACGGCCTTCGCGAACAGCTTGGCCTTCAGCCCGCCTTCGCGCTCCACATTGGCGGTGATGCGCTGGTGCATCGACTCGTAAAGCCGCGGCACCGCCGTCATGATGGTCGGGCGGACTTCGATCAGATTGCGCGGCAGCGCCTCGACGCTCTCCGCGAAATAGATCTGCGCGCCGATCGACAGCGCAAAGCCGCTGATCACCGTGTGCTCATAGGAATGCGATAGCGGCAGAAAGGAGAGGAACACCTCGTCCTCCAGCCCTAGCTCCAGCAACAGGTCGCGCGCCCCCATCGAATTGCACAGGATGGCGCCATGGGAAAGGATCACCCCCTTCGGCACGCCGCCGGTCCCGGACGTGTGGATGATGCACGCCGGATCGCTGCGCTTGAGACCGGCGACCATGGAAGCGACATTGTCGGGGGCGGCCCGCCCGCGCGCCAGCGCCTCGTCCCAGGAAAGGATGCTCACCCCGATGTTCTGCTCGGGCGGCATCTTGTCGATGGCGATGATGGTCTTGCAATGCGTCGTCCCGGAGGCCGCCGCCAGCACCTTCTGGCCCAGCGCCGCGGTCGAGACGATGGCGGCCTTGGCCCCGGTGTTGGTCAGGATGAAACGATGGTCGACCACCGTGTTGGTCGTGTAGGCCGGCACGCTGATCGCCCCCGCCGCCATGATCGCATGGTCGGCGATGAGCCATTCCGGCCGGTTCTCGGCGACGATGGCGACCCGGTCGCCGGGCGCAATCCCCAGCGCCTGCAGGCCCCTTGCCAGCAGGTTCACCTGGTTCGCGACCTCCGCCCAGCTCAGCGCCTTCCAGGCCTTGTCGTGCTTGGCCCATAGGCTGGGCCGATCCTTTTGACCCGCCGCCACCGCGAACAGCATGTGCGGCAGGCTCGGACAACTGCGATAATCCATCCCGTGCATTCCCCTCCGTCGCCCCTCTCGCGGGCGCTTGGCGGCGGAGCTTACCAGACTTATATGCATGGTCACGCCAAGGAGTAACCCCTACATGCCGACCAGCGCCCGTACCCTCGCGACCCAGGCCGCCGCCGCCCGCAAGCCAGCCGCCGACGAGCTGGGCCAGCTCCCCGAATGGGACCTCTCGGACCTCTATCGCGGCCGCGACGACCCGTCGCTCGCCGCCGACCAGGCGGCCCTGGAGCGCGACGCCAAGGCCTTCCGCGAGCGCTATTTCGGCAAGCTCGCGGCCCTCGACGGTGCCGCCCTGGGTGCTGCGATCGCGACCTATGAGAAAATCGAAGAGCGGCTGGGCCGCATGTCGAGCTTCGCCGAGCTCACCTATGCCGGCAACCAGAGTGACCCCGAGACCGCCAAATTCTACCAGACCGTCAACGAGCGGGTGAACGCGATCTCCACCCAGATCCTGTTCTTCACCCTCGAGCTCAACCGCCTCGATGACGCCGATTTGAAGGCGAAGCTCGCGTCGCTGGCGCTGGCGAAGTACGGGCCCTGGCTGCGCGACCTGCGCGCCTTCCGCCCGCACCAGCTTTCCGACGAGATGGAGCGGCTGCTGCACGAGAAATACGTGGCCGGCCGCGCCGCCTGGACGCGGCTCTTTGACGAAACCATCGCGGGCCTGCGCTTCCCCGTGAACGGCAAAGATCTCACCAGTGCCGAGGCGCTGCATCTCCTGTCCGACCGCGATGGCGCGGTGCGCAAATCCGCCGCCAAGTCGATCGGCAAGATTTTCACCGACAACAACCGCGTCTTCGCGCTGATCACCAACACGCTGGCGAAAGACAAGGAGATCGACGACAAGTGGCGCCACTATCCGCGTCCCATCTCCGGGCGCAATCTCGCCAACCGCGTCGAGGATGAAGTGGTCGACGCCCTCATCGGCGCCGTGCGCGATTCCTACCCGCGCCTCTCGCACCGCTATTATGCGATGAAGGCGCGCTGGCTGGGCGTCGACAAGCTCGACTATTGGGATCGCAATGCGCCGCTCCCCGACGCCGACGACAAGGTGATCGCGTGGGACCGGGCGCGCGACACGGTGCTGGAGGCCTACGCCGCGTTCTCGCCCAAATTGGCCGAGGTCGGCCGCACCTTCTTCGACCGCCCGTGGATCGATGCGCCCGTGCGGCCCGGCAAGGCGCCCGGCGCGTTCGCGCATCCGACCGTGCCGTCAGCGCACCCGTATCTGCTGCTCAACTACCAGGGCAAGACGCGCGACGTAATGACCCTGGCGCACGAGTTGGGCCACGGCGTGCATCAGGTTCTCGCCGGCGTGCAAGGGCCGTTGATGGCGGACACGCCGCTCACACTCGCCGAGACCGCGTCGGTCTTCGGCGAGATGCTGACTTTCCGTCGTCTGCTCGACACCGAGAAAGACCCGCGCAAGCGCAAGGCGATGCTCGCTGGCAAGGTCGAGGACATGCTCAACACCGTCGTGCGCCAGATCGCCTTCGTGGAGTTCGAGCGGCGCGTGCATGACGAGCGCCGCAAGGCCGAGATCACGCCCGATCGCATCGGCCAGATCTGGATGGATGTGCAGACCGAGAGCCTCGGGCCAGCCCTGCGCTTCGATGCGGAGTATGCGGTCTACTGGGCCTACATCCCGCATTTCATCCACTCGCCGTTCTACGTCTACGCGTATGCGTTCGGCGATTGCCTGGTGAACTCGCTCTACGCCGCCTATCAGCGCGCACCCGCGGGCTTCGCCGAGCGCTATCTCGACATGCTGCGCGCTGGCGGCACCAAGCGCCATCGCGAGCTGCTGGCCCCCTTTGGCCTCGACGCCGCCGACCCGAAATTCTGGCAAGGCGGTTTGAGCGTCATCGCCGGCTTCATCGACGAGCTGGAAAAACTCGGCTGATGGCGGATTCCGAGGGCAACTCGCTCGGCGGCCGGGTCCGGCGCTACGCCCGCGTGGGTGCTGCGGTCGGCGGGCTGGCGGCACGCTTCGGCGCCGAGCGCGTATTCGGCGTCAAGATCGACCGCGAGCGCCATGCGTCGGAGCTGCGCACCGCCCTGGGCGGCCTCAAGGGGCCGCTCATGAAGGTGGCGCAGATGCTCTCGACCATTCCCGAAGCACTGCCCGACGAATACGTGCAGGAGCTGATCCAGCTCCAATCCAACGCGCCATCGATGGGTTGGCCCTTCGTGCGCCGGCGCATGGCGAGCGAGCTGGGACAGGGTTGGGAAACGAAGTTCGAGAGCTTCGAGCACGAGGCCGCCGCCGCCGCCTCGCTCGGCCAGGTGCATCGCGCCACCGGCCATGACGGGCGCCTGCTGGCCTGTAAGCTGCAATACCCCGACATGACGTCGACCGTGGAAGCCGATCTGCGCCAGCTTCGCGTCATCTTCGCGATCTACGAGCGCTACGACCGCGCGATTTCAACCAAGGAGATCCACGCCGAAATCTCCGCGCGCCTGCGCGAGGAGCTCGACTACGCGCGCGAAGCGCAGCACATGCGCCTCTATGCCCGGATGCTCAGCGACGAGGACGGCGTGCACCTGCCGGAAGTCGTGCCCGCGCAATCGACCGCGCGCCTTCTGACCATGACCTGGCTCGACGGCCGCAAGATGCTGGATGTCGCCAAGGACAAGGTCGAGATACGCAACCGCGTCGCGACCAACATGTTCCGCGCCTGGTACGTGCCCTTCTATTTCTACGGCGTGATCCACGGCGACCCGCATCTGGGCAATTATTCGGTGCGCGCCGAAGGCGGCGTCAACCTGCTCGATTTCGGCTGCATTCGCGTCTTCCAGCCCAAATTCGTCGGCGGTGTGATCGACCTCTATAACGCGCTGCGCACCAGCGACCCCGCCCTCGCCGTGCATGCCTACGAGACCTGGGGCTTCAAGGATCTCTCCAAGGACATGATCGCGGTGCTCAACCGCTGGGCGGAGTTCGTCTACGCGCCGTTGATGGAAGACCGCACGCGCCGCATCCAGGAGACGAATTCCGGCGTCTATGGCCGCGAGGTCGCCGAGACGGTGCACAGCGACATCCGCAAGCTGGGCGGAGTCACGCCGCCGCGCGAATTCGTGCTGATGGACCGCGCCGCCATCGGCCTCGGTTCGGTGTTCCTGCATTTGAAGGCGGAGGTCAACTGGCATCGCCTGTTCCACGAGATGATCGCGGATTTCGACACCCGCAAGCTCGCCAAGCGCCAAGCGGCAGCGCTGAAATCCGTCGGGCTGGCGCCCGCGAGCTAACCCGCCGAGGCGCGCGGCGCGCTCGCCGCGATCGTGTCGTTGGCGGAATTGTCCGGCAGGATGACGCGCTGCGCCGGGAAAATCGCCGTGACGCTCGTGCCGATCTTGGGCGTGGAGCGCAGCTGCAACCGCCCGCCATGCAGCTCGACCAGCGCCTTCACCAGCGGCAATCCCAGGCCCGTGCCCTCGTATTTGCGCGCCAGCGAATTGTCGACCTGCCGGAACGGCATCATGGCGAGCTCGACCTCGTCGGCACTCATGCCGATGCCGGTGTCGATCACCGAGAAGGCGAGCCCGCCGCTCTCGTGACGCGAGGCGCCGACCGTCACATGGCCGCCGGCCGCGGTGAACTTGATGGCGTTGGACAGGAGGTTGAGCAGGATCTGGCGCACGCGCAGCTCGTCCGCGCGCAACGGCGGCAGGTCCGACGGCAGCTCCGCCAGCAGCGTGATCCCGGCCTCGCTCGCCCACTGGCGCACCAGCGGCATGCAGGATTCGATGACCGCGCTCGCGTCGATCTTGTCGTCGCGCAGCTCGAGCTTGCCCGTCTCGACCTTGGTCATGTCGAGAATATCGTTGATCAGGGCCAGCAGATGGCGGCCGGACGCGGCGATGTCCTCGACATATTCGCCCTGCTTGTCCGTGAGCTTGCCGAAATACTGCTGCGCCAGGATGTCGGAAAACCCGATGATCGCGTTGAGCGGTGTGCGCAGCTCGTGGCTGATATTGGCGAGGAATTCCGACTTCATCTGGCTCGCCGATTCCGCGCGCGCGACGCTGGCGGCCAGCTTGATATTGGCGGCCTGCTGCTTGTGGCCGGCGCGTTCCAGCCGCATTACCACCAGGAGCATCGCCACGTAGATGGTGACGAAGGTCACCACCAGGATCGCCGTCTCGAAAACCTGCGCGCGGCGCACGCGCGCCAGGAACTCGGTGACGTCGGCGTAGATCTCGAACACGCCTTCAACCACCGATCCCGGCCCCGCGGTGAACAGCGGCACATAGGTGGCCAGAAGATTGCGGTCCTCGATCACGCCCTCGAAGGCGCTGAACGAATTGCGGTGGGTGAGCTCGCTGATGACGGTGCCGCCGCGCGCCGCGCGAAGCCTGCGTTGCGGCTCTTGTCCTCGCCGATCTGCTTGGTCTCGGTCGAGAACACCGTGATGCCGTCCGAGTTGTAGATCTTGACCTTGACGATGTTGAGGCCGCGCATCTGCGCCACGACCTCGGCATGAAGTGCTGCGATATAGGGATCGCCGCGGGCGAGGGGCAGGCCGGCGCGGTTCGCCTGAATGAACGGCGAGAAGCGCTGCCAGAGATTGTTCGAAGTCGCCTTGGCCAGCGCGACGTTGTTCTGCTCGGCCAGCGCCGTGAGATGCGATGTCGCCGCCATGTGATTGGCATAGGCCAGCATCACCATCGCCACGAAGATGACGACGCCGCCGATCACAGCGAATTTCCGGGTCAGGTTCAACATCGTGGGCATCTTCCGGTGGGCCCCACGACTTTATAGCTAGAGTACGGTTAAGAATGCCTTTCGCCCGGCCGGGCGGCATGATCGCGCCGCCGGCCCCGAGCCGGGTGTTTTCACCCTTGGCAAAGCAGCGTTGGATTGGCATTGTGTGCCCGGCTAAGTTGCTGCAACGCAAGGAAATCTGTAGCTCCCCATGAAGCTTGCGATTCCCACGGAACGGCGCGCGGGCGAGGCCCGGGTCGCCGGCACTCCGGATACGGTCAAGCGCCTGAAGGCGCTGGGGCTGGATATCGTTGTCGAGAGCGGGGCGGGGGCGGGCACGTCGATCCCCGACCAGGCCTTTGCCGATGCGGGCGCCACGATCGCGCCGGACGAGGCTTCGGCCCTGGCCGACGCCGACGTCGTGCTCAAGGTGCAGCGGCCGCTGAACGGTGCCGAAGGCGGGCCCGATGAGGTCGCGCGATGAAGCGCGGCGCGCGTGCTCATTGGCCATGCTCGACCCCTATCGCAACCGCGGCCAGCTCGACAGCCTATGCCGCGGCAGGGGATCGCCGCCTTCGCCATGGAGCTGGTGCCGCGCATCACCCGCGCGCAGACGCATGGACGTGCTGTCCTCCCAGGCCAACCTCGCCGGCTACAAGGCCGTGCTCGATGCCGCCGCCGAGTTCGGCCGCGCCTTCCCGATGATGATGACCGCCGCCGGCACGATCGCGCCGGCGCGCGTGCTCGTCATGGGCGCCGGGCGTCGCGGGCCTGCAGGCGATCGCCACCGCGCGCCGGCTGGGCGCGGTCGTGTCCGCGACCGACGTGCGCCCGGCGGCCAAGGAGCAGGTCGAGAGCCTCGGCGGCACGCTTCGTCGCCGTCGTGAACGAGGCGTTCCAGCAGGCGCGAGACCGCCGGCGGCTACGCCAAGGAGATGTCGGACGATTACCAGCGCCAGCAGGCGGCGCTGATCGCCGAGACGATCAAGAAGCAGGACATCGTCATCTGCACGGCCCTGATCCCCGGCCGCGCCGCACCCGGTGCTGGTGACCGAGGACATGGTCGCGACCATGAAGCCGGGCTCCGTGATCGTCGATCTCGCGGTCGAGGCGGGCGGCAATGCCGCGCTGAGCCGAGCTCGGCAAGGTCGTCGTCAAGCACGGCGTCAAGCTCGTCGGCCACGCCAACGTGCCGAGCCGCATCGCGGTCGATGCGAGCGCACTCTACGCCCGCAACCTGTTCGCCTTCCTCGGCCTGATCGTCGACAAGAAGGAAAACCGCCTCAAGGTCGACCCGGCCGACGAGATCATCAAGGGCGACGCTGCTGACGCATGACGGCGCGGATCGTTCATCCGGCCTTCGCGCCCGCGCCTGTGCAAGGAGCCTGAGCATCATCGGATCCGACGCAACCTGGTCGAGCAACGCCGCCAGAGCTGGCGACCGATGCCGCCGCCCTCGCCGCCAAGGCCGCGCGCCCTCGCGAGCAGACGACGCTGTGCAGCCAGATCCAGCAGGCCAGCGGCGGCGACGCGCTCGACCATGCGGCCTCACGGTGTTCGTGCTGGCCTGCTTCGTCGGCTACTACGTCGTCTGGCGCGTGACGCCGGCGCTGCATTCGCCGCTGATGGCGTCACCAACGCGATCTCCAGCGTCATCATCGTCGGCGCGCTTATCGCGGCCGGCGCCGGCCGATGTCGGCTTCTCCAAGTCCATGGGCTTCCTCGCCGTGACGCTCGCCTCGGTCAACATCTTCGGCGGCTTCATCGTGACCCAGCGCATGCTGTCCGATGTTCAAGAAGAAGCAGAAATAGCGAGCGCGGATCGTCACGTCATGAGCGCCAATCTTTCGGCCCTGCTGTATCTCGTCGCCTCCATCTGCTTCATCATGGCGCTGCGCGGGCTGTCCTCGCCGGAGACGTCGCGCGCCGGCAACGTCTACGGCATCGCCGGCATGGCGATCGCCATCGTCACGACGCTGGCCGCAGCCGCACGTGGACAGCTTCTGCGCTGATCTTCGCTCGGCATCGCTGATCGGCGGCGCCATCGGCACGTTCATCGCGCTGCGCATCCAGATGACGGCGCTGCCGCAGCTGGTCGCGGCGTTCCACTGCCTCGTCGGCCTCGCCGCGGTGTTCGTCGCCGCGGCGGCCTTCGTATGCGCCGCGAAGCCTACGGCATCGGCATGCCGCGGCGCCATCACGGATCGGCAGCCTGATCGAGATGGCGCTCGGCACGGCGATCGGCGCCATCACCTTCACCGGCTCGATCGTCGCCTTCGCCAAGCTGCAGGGCCTCGTCACCGGAGCGCCGCTGGTCTTCCCGCTGCAGCACCCGCTCAACGCCGCGCATCGGCATCGCGCATCGTGCTCGATCGCTCGGCTGGTTCGCGCTATTCCGGCGACACGGCGCGCGTTCTGGCTGCTCGTGCTGCTGTCGCTCGCGCTCGGCTTTCTCCTGATCGTGCCGATCGGCGGGGCCGACATGCCGGTCGTGATCTCGATGCTGAACTCCTATTCGGGCTGGGCGGCCTGCGGCATCGGCTTCACGCTCGCAGAACAGCCTGCTGATCGTGACCGGGGCGCTCGTCGGCTCGTCGGGCGCGATCCTCAGCTACATCATGTGCAAGGGGATGAACCGCTCGATCTTCAACGTCATCCTCGGCGGCTTCGGCACGCGAGGGCGGCGCCGCCGCCGCCGGTGCCAGGCGACAGCGCCGGTCAAGTCGGGCAGCGCCGAGGACGCCGCCTTCATCATGAAGAACGCCAGCTCGGTGATCATCGTGCCGGGCTACGGCATGGCGGTGGCGCAGGCGCAGCACGCGCTGCGCGAGATGGCCGACATCCTGAAGAAGGAAGGCGTCAAGGTCAGCTACGCCATCCACCCGGTCGCCGGGCCGCATGCCCGGCCACATGAACGTGCTGCTGGCCGAGGCGAACGTGCCCTATGACGAGGTCTTCGAGCTCGAGGAGATCAACCGCGACTTCGCCCAGACCGACGTCGCCTTCGTCATCGGCGCCAACGACGTCACCAACCCGGCCGCGAAGACCGATCCCAACATCGCCGATCTACGGCATGCCGATCCTCGACGTCGAGACGCGCCAAGACCGTGCTGTTCGTCAAGCGCTCGATGGCGTCAGCGGCTATGCCGGCGTCGACAACGAGCTGTTCTATCGCGACAACACGATGATGCTGTTCGGCGACGCCAAGAAGATGGTCGAAGAGATCTCGCAAGGCGCTGTAGCGCCGCTCAGCGCTTCCTCGCCAGCGTCGGCTGCTAGCTCGTTGCAACCAACTGAGATCGCCTCGTCATGCCGTCAGTGCGCGGCCGTTGAGATCGGAACCAACTCGATCGACGACTGCGGCGTTTCGCTTTTGCCGTCCACGAAACGGATGGACGACTAGGCGATGCGTTGCGCGTCACGCAGACTGACAGTCGGGATGACGTCGCAGCAGTGGCGGCCGAAGCGAACGCCGATCGCGAGATCGGCTCAGCGCCAATCGTAGTGGCCCGTCGAAGAGCAGCGCGACCAGAGCTTTCGTCGCGATGCCGCCGGCAAGCGTCCTCGACGAACAACGACGATCAGCCGCTCCTGGATCGCGACCGCCTGATCGTCGATCCATACGTGCTTGGTCATCGCGTCGCAGTCTCGGAGGCGTTCTCTGACGCGGCCGTACGCCATCATCACGCTCTGGCATCGTCCTGCCCGACTTCGATCGTCGGGCGTCAAGCACTCCGTGTCGTCCAGCGTAGAGCATGATCGCCTCAAGTTACCGTGACATCGTCGGGTCGATCGTGGCAAGCGTGTGCCAGTCCGCACAGTGTTATCACCAGTACTGCAGTAACATAAGAATCAACCACTGCAGTCAACGATGTTGGGCCTTCGCGGCAGCGTTTAGCCCACTCACGGCCATGTTATCGTCGATCAGTCGCGTGCGGCCGAGATGAGCCGCGGCGGCGATGCGTGCGGGATGCGTGACCCGATCCAGCGGCGCGAGGGAGCTCGCATCGACCACCGACAGATAGTCGATCGGATCGAAGCCGGCGGCGCGCAGCTGCTTTAAGCCATCGGCGACAATCGGCGCGGCCTCGACGCCGTGCCGAAGCTTCCGGCCATCTCCGTTAGCACGCGATGAAGCATCGGCGCGATCCGCCGTTCCTCCGGCGACAGATACGCGTTGCGCGACGACAGCGCGAGCCCGTCGGCCTCGCGCACCGTTTCCACGCCGACGATGCGCACCGGAATGTCGAGGTCGCGCGCGAAGCGCTTGATGACCTGGAGCTGCTGGTAGTCCTTCTCGCCGAAATAGGCGCGGTCGGGCAGGGCCTGCAGCAGCAGCTTGGTGACGACCGTGGCGACGCCGGCAAAATGTCCGGGCCGGTGCGGTCCGCACAGCCCGTCGGTCAGGCCCGCAACCGTCACCGTCGTCGCGAAGCCATCCGGATACATCTCGGCCACATCTGGCGCGAACACCGCATCCGCGCCAACGGACGTAACGAACTTCAGATCCGCATCGAGATCGCGCGGATAGCGCGCGAAATCCTCGCGCGGGCCGAACTGCTTGGGGTTGACGAAGATCGTCACCACCGCGCGCTGGCACTCCGCGCGTGCCCGCTTCACCAGGGCCAGGTGCCCCTCGTGCAAGGCGCCCATCGTCGGCACGAGGCCGACGGTCTCGCCCGCCTTGCGCCACGCGGCGACGGTGGCGCGCAGGGCTGCAACACTTCGGATGATGGCGGGGGAATCGCTCATGCGCAGCGTTATGTGGGCAGCGGATCCGGAAAAACAAAAACCGCGAACGGATGTTCGCGGTGTTTCGTCTGCTGCTGTTCGCAGCGGCGCCGAACCTGATCGGCGCAAAGGAAAGCGAGGCCTAGTAGCCCTCGCGCTCCATGCGCTTGCGCTGCAGCTTGCGGAAGCGGCGCACAGCCTCGGCCTTTTCACGGGCCTTCTTTTCCGACGGCTTTTCGAAATGCCGACGGAGCTTCATTTCGCGGAAGATACCCTCGCGCTGCATCTTCTTCTTGAGCGCGCGCAGGGCCTGGTCGACGTTATTGTCGCGAACGATGACTTGCACGGAAGGACCGCTCTCCTTTCCTTGGGGTGAGGTCAGATTGAAGCCGAAACAAGCCGCACGAGACAGTCCCAGGGACCGCCTCGCCGACTCCGAATGGGCAGTCTTTTATCACAGGCACTTAGCGCTTGTGAAGCGCTTTACCCGGGCGGGTCATCCCCCCATATTGGCGCCATGGCTATCCTCAAAATAGCGCGAATGGGGCACCCGGTGCTCCGCCGCCGCGCCGACCCCATCCCCGACCCGACCGCGCCCGAGGTCAAGAAGCTGGTCGCCGACATGATCGAGACCATGGAGGACGCCAACGGCGCCGGTCTGGCCGCTCCCCAGGTCTATGTGCCTCTAAGGCTTGTGATTTTTCACGTTCCGGCCAAGCGCGCCACGGGCACGGAGGCCGACCAGCCGGCCGGCCTGACGGTCCTCATTAACCCTGTCATCGAGCCGTTGACCGAGGAGAAGGATATGGGCTGGGAGGGCTGCCTGTCGGTCCCCGGCCTGATGGGCGCCGTCCCCCGCCTGACCCAGATCCGCTACCGTGGCGTGACGCCGGACGGCCAGGCGATCGACCGCGAGGCCTCGGGATTCCATGCCCGAGTCGTGCAGCACGAATGCGACCACCTCGATGGTATCCTTTATCCCCAACGCATGACCGACCTCTCCCTGCTCGGCTTCGTCGAGGATATGCAGAAGGGCATGGTGAAACCCGATGACGCCCCGCGCGACTGACCCCGGCACCTTCGACCGCGACGCGGTCCGGGGTGCCATTCTCGACGCGGCCCTGCCGCACGTGGCCTTCGACGGCTGGACGCATGCGCTGCTCGAGCAGGCGGCGAAGGAAGCCGGCCATGCGCCGGTGATGGCGCTGCGCGTGTTCCCGGGCGGCCCGCGCGACGCGATCGAGTTCTGGTCGCGCCGCGACGATCGCCGCGTGCTCGCCGAGCTCGAGCGCCGCGACCTCGCCGCCATGAAAGTGCGCGAGCGCATCGCCCTGGCGATCCGGCTGCGGCTGGAAATGAATAGCGCCTATCGCGAGGCGGTGCGCCGCGGCCTAGGCTATCTCGCATTGCCGTTCAACGCCGGCACCGGTGCGTCGCTGTTGTGGCGCACGGTCGATTCGATCTGGTACGCCGCCGGCGACAACGCGACCGATTTCAATTTCTACACCAAGCGCGGCCTGCTCGCGGGCGTCTACAGCACGACGGTTCTCTATTGGCTGGAAGACAAATCCGCCGGCCATGCCGACACCTGGGCCTTCCTCGACCGCCGCATCGCCGATGTGATGCGCGTCCCCAAGGCGCTGGGCGATATCGGCAAGCGCTTCGCGTCCTTTCCCAATCCGTTCGCGGCACTGCGCCGCGCCGCCCCGCGCCGGCCGTTTTGATCAGTGCTGCTGCCAGCGGCGCCGGTGCAGTACAAACGCGATGATCAGGCCGGCGGCGATGATGGCTGGCACCACGTAGTGCTCGAGATGCTGAATGTGGCCGAAGATCTGGAAGATCGTTTCTCCGAAGCCGTAGCCCAGCCCGGCAACGATCACGGCCCAAATTGAAGCCGCGGCGATATTCAGCAGCGTGAAGCGCAGCGGCGCGATGCCGCTCATGCCGATAGCAATCGGCCCCGCCAGTCGTGTTCCGTAGACAAAGCGACAGGCGAAGATGAAGCCGCTGTCGTAGCGCCGGAGCAGATCGTTGGCGTGCGCCACGCCGGGCGCCAGTTTCGGAAACCGCGCGACCACGCGCATGCCATAGATGCGGCCGAGCTGGAACCAGATCTGGTCGCCGATCGCCGATCCGATCGCGGCCAGGATCATCACCGCCGGCAGCTCCAGCAAATGGCGATGTGCGGCAAAGCCGGCGGCCAGCACGAAACTCTCGCCCTCGAACAGGCTGCCGAGGAACACGGCGACATAGCCCCATTGCTCGATGAAGCTGTTCATGCCGCGCTTATTTGCGTCGCGCGGGCAGGGCGGATGGAACGTCGACGCCAGCACCCTCTAGCAACGTCCGGGCGGCATTGCGCGCATGGCGCGCCATCATCGGGTCGCCGCGCACCAGCGCGCCCGCGACCGCGCCGTCGACCAGCAGTGCCAGTTGAAATGCAAGACCATCGGGATCCGCAACACCCTGGCGGACCAGCAACTCGCGAAACCACAACCGCCGCTGTTCCTTGAATGCAATTGCGACCTTGCGCGCGGCATGGCGCGGCTCGCCGATCTCCGCGACCGCATTGACGAACGGACAGCCGCGAAACGCATCTGTCGCGAAATGCCGCTCCAGCCGCTCGAAATCGCCGAGGATCTGCTCGGCGGGCGGGGCGTCCGTGTAGGGCGCCGTGCGTAGCCGTCGCGACAGATAGGCAACGACCAGCGCGTCCTTCGATTTGTAGTAATTGTAGAGCGTGCGCTTGCTGATGCCGATCTCGGCGGCAATCGTGTCGACGCCGATGGCGCGGATGCCCTTGCCATAGAACAACCGGTCGGCGGTCTCGAGGATCCGCTCCTGCATAGCGGTCTTGTCCGCTGCCCTGCCCACAATTACACCGATCTGTGTACTTTCTGCTTGACGCCTGAACCGGGGGAGAGCTTAAATTACACAGACCTGTGTAATCAAGCCTCCGGCGCATCATGGCCTACTCACGGACTCTCTCACGCGGTGCCGTCCTGCTAATTGTCGGCGGCGTAATTCTATCGATCAGCACGGGCCTGCGCCAAAGCTTCGGCTTGTTCCTGCAGCCGATCACCGGCCTGGGCATCTCTACCTCGGCGTTCAGCTTCGCGATTGCGCTCCAGAGCATCGTCTGGGGCGCGAGCCAGCCGCTCATCGGCATGCTCGCCGACCGTTTCGGCACGCGTCTGGTGCTGATCGCATCGGCCCTGCTCTACGCGGGCGGGGTGCTCATCATGTCGGCGGCCGGCAGCACATTGGAACTTGACGTCGGCACGGGCCTGCTCGTTGGGCTGGGTGTTGCCGGCACAAACCTCGGCGTCATCATGGGGGCGGTTGCGCGGTCCGTACCGTCGGAGAAGCGCAGCCAAGCCATCGGCGCGGTTGCGGGTTTGGGCTCGCTCGGCACGCTGTTTCTCGCACCCTTGGGGCAATGGCTGATCGACGGTTTCGGCTGGCGTCAGGCGCTCGTGGTCTTCGCCGCCATCGCCGCCAGCATGATCCTCTTCGCGCTGGCCATCGGCGGCCGCGCGCAGGAGAGCGCAGCCACCGCCGCGGCACCGGCGGACGATCGCACGCTCGCCGAAGTTCTGCGCGAAGCCGCGACCCATCCGGGATATCTCGCGATGACTGCGGCGTTCTTTGCTTGCGGCTTTCAGCTCATGTTCATCACGACCCATCTACCGTCGTATCTCGCGATCTGCGGCCTGCCGGCAAGCCTGAGCGCTACGGCGATCGGCCTGATCGGTTTCTTCAATGCCATCGGGACGTATCTGGTCGGCCTACTCGGCGCGCGCTACAGCCAGAAGCGCCTGCTGGCGCTGGTCTATCTGCTGCGCACCGTGTTCATCGTCGCGTTCCTGGCGCTGCCGATCAGCCCAGCCTCGCTGTTCGTCTTCGCGGCCGCGATGGGCTTCCTGTGGCTGAGTGTGGCGCCGCTGGTGAGCGGTCTTGTCGGCCGCGTCTTCGGCCTCAAGCATTTCGGCACGCTCTACGGCTTCGTCTTCTTAAGCCACCAAGTTGGTTCGTTCTGCGGCGTGCTGCTGGGCGGTGTGACGTTCGACTGGACGGGCAGCTACGACATCGCCTGGGGCGGCCTGATCGCAATCGGGCTGCTGGCGTTCATGCTGCAATGGCCGATGGACGATCGCACGCCCGCCGAACGCGCGCGGGGCCTTGGCCGCATAGCCGGCGCGGCGGCCTAGCGCGTCAGTCGTGCCGCGGCTGCAGCCGCGTGACATGGCCCATCTTGCGGCCGGTCCGCGCCTCGGCCTTGCCGTAGAGATGCAGCTTGGCATGCGGTTCCTTGACCAGCTCGGGCCACTGCTTCACCTCGTCGCCGATCAGGTTCTTCATCACCGCATCGGAATGGCGCTCCGGGCTGCCCAGCGGCAGGCCGCAGATGGCGCGCACGAGCTGCTCGAACTGGCTAGTGGCGCAGGCATCGATCGTCCAGTGGCCGGAATTATGCGGCCGCGGTGCGAGCTCGTTGACCAGCACCTGGCCGTCGCGCGTCACGAACATTTCGACGGCGAGCACGCCGATCAGCTCGAGCTGCTGCGCCACATGGCGCGCGATCGCTTCCGCCTTCATCGCCTGGTCGGCGCCCACGCGCGCCGGCGCGATGGTCTGGTCGAGGATGTGGTTCTTGTGCAGGTTCTCGACGGTCACGTAGTTGGCGCTGCCGCCGTCGGCGCTGCGCGCGACGATGACGGAGATCTCGGTCGTGAAATCGATGAACCCTTCGAGGATGCCCTGTTGGCCCTTCATGGCCGCCCAGGCCTGCGCCAGGTCCGTCTCGGCACGCACCGCCACTTGGCCCTTGCCGTCATAGCCCAAGCGCGTTGTCTTCAAGACCGCCGGCCGGCCGATGTCGCGCACCGCACGCGCCAGCCCGGCTTCGTCATTGACCTCCTGATAGCGCGCCGTCGCCACGCCGACAGAATTCAGGAAGTCTTTTTCCTTGAGGCGATCCTGTGCAATGCGCAGCACGTCGGGGCTGGGCCGTACCGCCGTCACATCCGCGATCGCCACGACCGGTTCATGCGGGATATTCTCGAACTCATAGGTGACGACGTCGACTTCGCGCGCGAATTTCGTCATCGCCGCCACGTCGGTGTAATCCGCCACCGTGGTTTTCGCCGACACCTGCGCCGCCGGCAAATCCTTCTCAGGACAGAAAATATGGCAGCGATAACCGAGCTCGGCCGCCGCCATCGCCGTCATGCGGCCAAGCTGGCCGCCGCCCAGGATGCCGATCGTGGCGCCGGGAGCGATCACGCTCATCGCTTGGCTCGCTTGCGCTTGGTGGGGCCCTCATCGACCGGCACCTTGCCGACGGCATTGGTCTGGCGCTTGCGCCACGCTTCCAGCTTGCGCGCCACCGCGCGATCCTCGATCGCCAGGATCGCCGCCGCGAGCAGGCCGGCATTGATCGCACCGGCCTTGCCGATGGCGAGCGTGCCGACCGGAATCCCGCCCGGCATCTGCGCGATGGAGAGCAGGCTGTCGAGCCCCTTGAGGGTGCGCGATTCGACCGGCACGCCCAGCACGGGGAGCGAGGTGAGGGCGGCCGCCATCCCCGGCAGGTGAGCGGCACCGCCGGCCCCGGCCACGATCACCTTGAGCCCGCGCCCGCGCGCGGTGCCGGCGTAGTCATAGAGGCGCTGGGGCGTGCGATGGGCGGAGACGATTCGCACCTCGCTGGCAACGCCCAGCGCCGTCAGCGTCTCCGCCGTGTGCCGCATGGTCTCCCAATCCGACTGGCTGCCCATGATGATCCCGACTGCGGCACCAGCCTTGCGCGCTCCTGCCATGTCCCTGTCCTATCAGGTGAAAATGAGCCGGCATTATAGAGAGGGGCGGGCCCGCGCCAAGGGTTTGTAAACCTTTCCTAAAGGAAATTTACGCTACCGTCCGGGGCAGTTAGGATGAGTCCCCCGGGTGAGTCCCCGGCGGACGCGGATTCCGGTGTGGCTGCGGCTGTGGCCCACACCCTGCAATGAGGCCGCCTGATGGATGTCGCAGCATGAAGATCGGCGAGAACAAGCCCGCCCGCGACGTCGGCTCGGTCCAACGCGTCGGTTCCAAGACGTCCACCAGTCAGGGCAGCGCTTCGACCGCCCAGCGCGCCGGCGACGTCGTCGATGTGATGGGCATCCCCCCCAACGAATTCACGCCGAAGGTCCAGCAAGCCATCATGATGCTGATGGCCGAGGTCGAGAAGCTGCGCCGCGAGCTACAGCAGACCCAGGCCCGCATCGCCGATCTCGAGCAGCTTGCCGACCAGGATCCGCTGGCGCCGATCGCCAATCGCCGCGCCTTCGTGCGCGAGCTCTCGCGCATGCTGTCTTTCGCCGAGCGCTATTCGACGCCGTCGAGCATCGTCTATTTCGACGTCAACGGCCTCAAGGGCATCAACGACACCTACGGTCATGCCGCCGGCGACGCGGTGCTCGGCCAGGTCGCCAACACGCTCACCAAGAACGTGCGCGATTCCGATTACGTCGCGCGTCTGGGCGGCGATGAATTCGGCGTCATCCTCACCTATACCGACGCCGACACCGCCAAAGGCAAGGCGGAACTCACTCGCCCAGATGATCAGCGAGCAGGCGACGCCGTGGAAGGACCAGACGCTGCGCGTCTCGGTCGCCTACGGCGTCTACAGCTTCAAGGGCGGGGAGGACGTCTCCCACGCGCTCGAGGCCGCCGACAAGGCGATGTACGCCCACAAGCGCAGCAAGGCGACCGTTCGGTCTTAGTTTCGGTTCATTGCCAGACCGCCTGCTCCGAGACGTGTCGCCGCGCGGCGCTTCTCAGCATGAGGCCATTTCTTCTTTTACCAGAACACAGCTTGGAGAGGACGCGCCCGCGTCACCCCCCATCCCAACCTTCCCCCACAAGGGGGGAAGGGGCGCATCACGACGCGGTGAGAGCGTTCCTCTCCGCAAAAAGAAATCCCCTCCCCCTTGATGGGGGAGGGTTAGGGTGGGGGTGACAGCAAGGCGCCACGTCAACTGGCTCCGCGCGGTTGCAATGCAACGCGCACCGTCGCAGTCGCTGAGACCGTGGCCTCACTTCACTTCCTTCGCAATCCACTCCAGCACCGAGCCATGCTTGGGCGCCCAGCCGAGCGTCTTGCGCGCCTTCGCCGCGCGCACGCGGCTGTTCGAGCCCATTGCATAGACCGCAGTCCCTTTGCCCCAGGCCGCGATCGCCTCGTCGATCGGCCACGGCTCGGGGCCTTTCACTTTGAGCGTCCGCGCGATCGCCGCCGCTTTGTCGCGGAAACTGGCCTCGCCGTTCTCGACGAACAGGAACGTGCCGGAAGGCGCCTTGTCGAGCGCCAGAAGATAGAGATCCGCCATATCCTCGATATGTACGTTCGACCAGATATTGAGGCCGCGCCCGATATGCCGCGCGACCCCTTTGCGCGCCAGTTCGACCAGCCTCGGCACCTGCACGCTGTCGCGATGCGCCCCCAGCCCGTGACCGTAGATCAGCGTGTTGCACAGCACGATGCTGCGCACGCCGCGCGCCGATGCGGCCACGATATCGCGATCGATCGCCACGCGCGCTGCTTTGTCCGGCACGGGCGTCCATTGCGAATTCTCGTCATAGATTTTGTCGGACGGTTCGCCATTGGCGGTGTCGGAGACGACGCTCGAGCCGCTGGTGTGCACCAGCGGCTTGTTGGAGCCGGCGAGTCCGGCGATCAGCGCCTCGACCGCGCCGCGATGGTCGCTGTTGGCGGCATTGACCACGGCGTCGGCACGCTTGGCTTCGCGCGTCAGAACATCGGCGTGATCGAGCGTACCGTCGATCGGCTCGATGCCCAAATTCTTCAGCACGGCGGCTTTCTCGGCTGATCGCACCAAGCCGCGCACGCGATGACCCGCGCGCATCAGCTTGGCCGCGACTGAACCGCCGATATAGCCGCTGGCGCCGGTGACGAAGACGTCCATGGGGCGTTCCTTGTTAAAGCGTATTGAGGAAGGCTTGCGTCTCGCGCAAATCGGTTGTCGCGAAGCCTTCTGAGAATTGGGCGATCACGGGCTGCAGCAAGCGCAGCGCCTCGCTTGCATTGCCGCTATCAGCCTCCAGCTTCGCCAGCGACAGGGCGGCGCGCAGTTCCAGCGATCGGGCACTCTGCTGGCGCGCGATCTGCAGTGCCTGCGCGAAGAAGGCGCGCGCGCGCGGCGCATCGCCGGCGCGCGCCAGAACAAGCTCGCCGCGCAGCCGGTGCATCTCGGCATCGTAGTAGCGCGCCCGTCCCGGCAGTCCGGCCTCCACCTGATCGAGGAACGCGAGCGCATCGCCGGTCTGTCCGTCCTGGCCGCACGCCGCGGCCAAGAGTGTCAGGGCATAAGGCCGCATCTGATCGGCACCGGTGGCGAGATAAGCGTCGAGCCCGTCGCGCATCTGCTCGATCCCGGCCATGGTCAGTCCCTGCGCCGCGATCGCCCAGCCCCCGACGATCCGCCCCCAGGCCAGCCAATAGGCGAATTCCTGCTCGGTGCTCAGCTGCACGACCATGTTGGCGTAATGCCCGGCCTCTTCCGCCTCGCCGCGCAGTTGGTGGATGGAGGCGAGCAGGCCCAGCGCGTAGACGCGGCTATAGGGCCGGCCGATATGTTCGGCGAGCTCGACGGATTTGCGTCCCTCGTCCAGCGCCGCGTCGGGATAGCCTAGGAACCACAGCAGCCAGGCATGATTGGCAAGGCTCAGCACATCGGGATCGGTGCCGAACAACCCGATGCCGCGCCCCTGGCGCTGGCTCGCCCGCGTGATCGCATGATCGAGATGCTGGCGCGCGGCGGCCATCTCGCCTTGCAGAAACAGGCAGAGCCCGAGGCGGCGATGGGCTTCGAGGAGCTGGTCGGGGTCGGAGATGCGCTCGGCCACACGCAGCAATTGTTCGCTGAGCTGGCGCGCGAGATCGAGCGGTCCACGCACGATATAGTAGGAGCCGAGCCCGCGCAGGGCGGGGAAGAGCTGCGGCGTATCGCCCAGGGCCGCGCACAAATCGCGCGCGCGCGCGAAGGCCTTCTCGACTTCCGGCGAGGCATAGCCCTTGGCCGCCATCAGCGCCGAGCCGAGCTCGATGCGCAATCCGATTTCGCGCTCCATGCGCGACGGACCGTCGGGCAGTGTGTCGAGGATGTCGAGCGCCCGGGTGAAATGCGTGATCGCCTCGATGACGGCCGAGCGGCCCATCGCACGCAAGCCCGCCTTCAGCCAGTGATCGATGGCTTCATCGGACAGCATCGCGGCCGTGAGATGATGCGCGACCAGCTCCGGCCGCGTATCGGCAACCTCGGCCTCCAGGCGCGGCAGGGCGCGCGCGATTCGGACATGATATTGCTGGCGCCGGCTGATCAGCAGCGAGTCATAGGCGGCGTCCTGGATCAGCGAATGGCGGAACGTATAGGTCGCGCGTGGTGCGAGCCCGCGCTGCATCAGGATCTCGCTGCGCACGAGCTGGGCCAGGTGTTGATGCAGCACCGCATCATCGATATCGGCGACGGCGCGGATCAGATCGTAGGAGAAGCTGCGGCCGATCGTGGCGCCGACTTGCGCCACCAGCTTGGCGCCGCTCAACCCATCCAGCCGCGCCATCAACGAATCGCGCAAGGTCGCGGGGATCGCCATCGGCGCGACATCGCCGGAGAGCTCATAGTGATCGAAGTGGGATGTGAGCAATCCCAATTCCAGCACTGTCTTGGTCAGCTCCTCGACGAAGAGCGGAATGCCATCGGTCTTGCTGGTGATCTGCTCCAGGATGTCGCGCGGCAGCGTCTTGCCGGCGGTGACGCTGTCGATCATGCCGGTAACGTCGATGCGCGGCAGCCGTCCGACCAGCAGCGGCGTCACATGGTGCTGCGCCGACCAGGGCGGCACGAAATCCGGCCGGAAGGTGAGGATCACCAGCAGCCGCGCCGACGCGGCCTGGGCGATCACCATCTCAATCAGCTCGAGCGTCGAGGCGTCGACCCAGTGCAGATCCTCGACGACCAGGACCAGCGGCTGGGAATCCGCCTGTACCAGCAGCCAAGTCAGCACCGCGTCGAGCGTCTTCTGCTTGAGCGCTTGTGGCGACAACTCCGGGGCATTTACGCCCGCCGGCAGCGGGATCGATAGGAGTTGCGCCAGCGCCGGCATGGTTTCAGGGATGGCGGCGCTCACCGGCGCCATCGCCTTGTCGAGCTTGTCGAACTCGATCGCGGGTGTATCGGCGGTGCCGAGATGGAGCTGCCGGCGCAGCATCTGGATGACCGGATCGAGGGCGCTGGTTTGCCCGAACGGCGTACACGCGGCGTTGAGCCAGGCATGACGGTTCTCGGCGATGGCGTCGCGCAGCCGATGCAGCAGGCGCGACTTGCCGATTCCGGCCTCGCCGCTCAGCAGGATGACTTGGCCCTCGCTCGCCTGCGTGCGCTCCCAGCGCTCGCGCATTGTCGCCAGCTCTTGGTGGCGGTTGACGAACTTGGTGAGCGCCACATTGTCTTCGGCCTCGAGATGCGCGCTGCCCGCCTCGCCCGCGACGCGATAGATGCTGACCGGCCGGCTGATACCTTTGATATGCCGTTCACCCAGCGGACGGCAGACGAAGAACCGGTCGACCAACCGATGCGTGACCGGCCCGATCAGGATCTGGTTGGGCTCGGCCAGCGAATGCAGCCTTGCAGCGACGTTCGGCGTCTCACCGACGATCGCCATCGGCTCGTGCGTGGCGCCGGCCCCCATGTCGCCGGCCACCACCACGCCGGTGTGGATGCCGATGCGCACCGCAAACTCGATCGCCGCGTGCGAGCCGCCGTTGCGGTTGGCATGGGTCAGGCCCTCGATGATGGCGAGGGCGGAGGCGACCGAGCGGCGCGCGTCGTCCTCGTGCGCCACGGGAAATCCGAAATAGGCGAGGATGGCGTCGCCGACATAGCGCGCGATATAGCCTTCGTAGCGGGCGATGACGTCGGCGCAGATGCGCCGGTAGGCGCCGATCAGATCGCGCAATTGCTCCGGATCCATGCGCTGCGACAACTCGGTCGATCCGACCAGGTCGCAGAACAAGACAGTGACCTGTCGGCGCTCCGGTTCCGTTTCGATGCGCGGGGCCAGGGTCTCGCTCGCCAGGAGCGTATTGCCGCAATGGCCGCAAAACTTGAACGCGGGCGGGTTGCGCGTGCCGCAAGCAGCGCAGGCGCGCGGCAAGCCCGTGCCGCACCCGCCGCAAAAGCGCGCTTGTTCCGGGTTATCGAAGCCGCAGCTTGGGCATTGCATGCGTGAGGGCGCTCGCGGGGTGGCGCAAAGGGGACCGCAGCATAGTCCCGGTGTGGAATAGGTCACAAGCGATCCGATCCGCCGCCGGTAGACTTGATTTCGGAATGGCGGTAGGGTCCGCCATAAATCGGGGGGTGTTCGTCGGTGCAGCCGGTTCTCGAATCGCCCATAAAACTGACCGTATCCGTGACAAATGCGTGCAATCTCGAATGCGCGTATTGCTACGGCGATTGCGGCCGGCCTTTACCAAACCCGGAGCTGTCGACGGACGAGCTGCTCGCACTGGTCGACGAGCTGTCGGACAATGGCATCATCTCCGTGTTCTTCGAAGGCGGCGAGCCGCTGCTGCGGCCCGACATGATGCAGGTGCTCGCCGCATGCACGCCCGACATGATGACCTGGCTGCGCACCAACGGCACGTTGGTGACACCCGCGGTTGCGGCCGAGCTCAAGCGCATCGGCGTGGGCACGGTCTGCGTCGATATGTGCGGCGCCACGCCGGCGACGCATGAGGCGCTGACGGGTGTGGAGGGCAGCTTCGCGCGCAGCGTTGCCGGCATCCGCAATCTCGTCGCGGCGGGCCTGCCCACGCTGATGCTGATCATCCTCAACCGCCGCAACATGGGCGAGCTGCAGGCCTATATCGAGCTTGCGGAGCGTCTCGGCGTCGCGCGCGTCGGCATCCTGCGCCTCTATCCGCTTGGCCGTGCGCGCAAGAACTGGACGGAGCTCGCCTGCTCACTGGATGAAATGACGGCGGCGTTGGCGGCGATCAAGCCGCCGCCGAGCGTCTATGTCATGCAATCCTGGCATCCCAAGAACGGCAATTGCTGCTGGGAGAACGCGGCCGTTCTGGCCACCGGCGAGTCCGTCGGCTGCCCGTATCTGCGCGAGGCCGTCAATTACGGCAATATCCGCGAGACCTCGTTCTTCGAGACCTGGAACCATCCGCTCTACAAGCGGCTGCGTGCCGGCCCCAAACAGGAATCCGCGCATTGCCCGGATTGCGCCTCGCGCGAAGGGACGCGCGGCGGCTGCCGCGCCACCGCGCACGCCTTCACCGGCGACTGGGACGCGGCCGATCCGTTTTGCTCACACCGCAACAATGGGGTTGATTTGCGTGCGCTCCCCCGCTGATCGCTATGCCCACGTCGCGTCGGTGCGCGCGCGCCGCGTGCGCGAGTGGGAGAATTGCGTCATTTACACGCCGGCTTCGCCGAACCTGTATCTGCTCAACCTCAACGCCTGGCTGATCTTCGAGCTGTGCGACGGCGACAGCCTCGCCGGCATCGAGCGGCGCTATCTCGAGGCGGTGGAGGATCGCCTGGCGCAAGGCGAGGCGCGCGAGCAACTCGAAGCCGGCCTCACGCATCTCGAACGCGCCGGAATCATCACGACTGTTCCGTTGGAAAATTCTTTGCAGGGAGAGGGATCATGACCAAGCAACCGATTTTGGATGACATCAAGGCGATGGTTCGTCGCCGCAACGCGCTCGAAGCCCCCAGCGTCGATCTGATCATGCCGGAAGTGCGCACCGACATGAATTTTCGGGTCGGCAAGGGCGCCGCGAAAATCGTCGAACAGGTGCAAAAGCGCATCAAGTCCGGCGATCACATCGGCTTCTTCGTGGCCGAATGGGGCTACGACGTTGCGTCGGCACAGATCGCGACCTTCCAGAAAAACCTGAACGACATCGAGCAGCGCCTGACCAAGAAGCCGCCCAAGGGCGTCTCCTACAAGGGCACCTATCTCGTTTATATGTCGAGCGACAAAACCGGTGGGCGCTACCGCACGTTCTGGGCCTTCGAGACGATGGCCGCCATCGAAGCGATGGGCAGCGACGACGCCGACAAGGATTTCCGGCAGGCCGTGGCCGAACTGTCATCCTTCGTCGACCGTTCCAACGGCGCGGGTCTCACCCAGGCGTTCTATCAGACCGCCGCAGGCACTCAGGTCTTCCAGGGCGGCTAAATCGCGATCCCGCGCCAGGAGAAGCAGCGCGCGACGGTCGCCGCGGGGTCGAAGCCCGCGGGCAGACCGTCGCGATCGACCTTGGCGCACGCCGCTTTGAGTCCGCGCGCGACTTTGCGAAAATTCAGTTTGTCGGGCGACTGGGCCAGCCAGTGCGCGGCCAGCAGCCGGCCGACATAGTCGCGCGCCGCGCAGAGCGCGCGATCGAACGGCACATCCTGTCCATTGAAGGCGCGCTTGAACCTGGCGTGTATGGCGGCGACCCGCCGCGCCAGCGCGCGACGCTCGGGCGTGCCCTCCTTCGGGTCGCTGTCCCATGTCGCTTCCGAGTCATCGGCCAGTTGCGCCGGGATCAAGCCTTTGGCAACCAGGATCGCCTGGAAGGTTTCGACCAGGATATCGAACACCGCGCCGGTGAGGACTTGCGAGGCGCGGTAGTAAAATTCCCGGCTCTTCTCGATCGTGGCGTTGGCGGGCGGCGCTTTCATCGTCTTGCGCTTGCCCGGCAGCCCGTCTTGCGGGATGCGCGCGGGGTCGGAGAATTGCAGGCTGGCGATGCTGTCATCGGCGGCCAGCTTGACCTTGCTGTAGTTGAACGCCGAGCGGAACTGGAAGCCTTTGCCCAATTCGCCGATGCGGCTCACCTCGTTGAACGAGCCGAGATCGCCCGCGGTTGATTTCAGCAGATGCGCGCGTACGGAATCGAAATGCAGGCTCGATATCAGCGCGATCAGATCGCCGGCGGATTCATGGAAGGCGCGGAATTCCGCAGTCCCGATCGTCGCATAGGGCGCGTTCGCCTTGGTGCCGGCGGGAAAGCCCATGGTCGCATAGACGAACTGATGGCCCAGCTCATGCGCGATGACGTCGAAATTCTGCCAATACGGGCCGAGATGGTTGAACTGGCCTTGTGTATCGCTGGTGCCGTACTCGACGTAGCCGAAGCCGGAATGCGCGGTGTCCGTGCCCAGCCACGGCACGAGTTCCAGGCACTGGTCTTCAAGCGGCACGTTGCGCGCGCGCCGGAAGAACCATTCCACCTTCTGCCCGAAATACCAGCTCCAGATGTCGCTCACCCGCCGCGCGATGGCATAGACCGCCGCGGCCGCGAATTCCGGCGTGTCGACCGGCAGATGATCGAAATGCCCATCCGGCCCGGGTGCGACAGGAATCGCCACGGCGCCACGCCATTCGCGACCGTCGCCGGCGACGAAAGCCTGCGGGTGGGCGCACGTATAGGGCGGCTTCAGGATCGGCCGCCGTACGAGGATGTCGTCGTCGCAAGGCCCGGGCCGGACCTTCGCGGGCGGCAGCGAGACGCGCACGCTCTCCGGCTGGCTGAACGCCTTTAGAACCGGCGACTGCACATAAATTTTGAACCGCGTGCCATTGGCAGGCGAGAGCACCAGCTTGCGGCGGACCGGCATGTCAGAACCTTCCCCCGGCCGCCGCCCGGTCGGGGGCGGCGCCTATTCCTCTTCGTCGGCGCTTTCGACCAGCAACTCTAGAGCTGGCCGATTGCGGATGGTGATGAAGCCCTTTTCGATGCTGATAATCTCTTTCTTCTGCCATTGTCGCAATTGCTTGTTGATGCTCTCCCGGGTAGTGGCGACCATATTGCCTAGCTCCTGCTGCGATAGCCGCAGGCCGATGCGCGTCCCCGCTGCCATCTGTTTGCCGCTGGTCGCCGCCATCTGCAGCAACGTCTTGGCCAGCCGTGCCGGCAGGCTCAAGAACAGCACGTCCTCCATCTTCTCGCTGGTGCGCCGCAACCGCTCGCACAGCATGGTCAGCAGCCGCACGCTGATTTCGGGATGGGCCTCCAGAAACGGCAGGAAATCGCGCCGCTCCAGGACCAGCAGCTCGGTCTCCTGCATCGCGACCGCGTCGGCCGAGCGCTCTTTCCCGTCCAGCAGGGCGATCTCTCCGAACACGTCGCCGGGCTCGATGACATTGAGGACGACTTCCTTGCCGCCGGGCGAGGGGGCGCGGATTTTCACCCGGCCGCGCACCACCCCCATCATCCCGTGGCCGGGATGGCCTTTTTCGAAGATGACCGTGTTGGCGCGGTGGGTTTCAAGGCGCGCATAAGGCGCCAGCTTGTCGGCTTCGGCCGGCGTCAAATGGCGCAAAAGGAAGTGGCCGGCGAACAGCTTACGCTTGTCGACCCCGGGCCGGGCCGGGGTGGCGGATGGCGATGCGCTGGGTGTGATCTGCTTCATAGTACGTCCCCCTCGTTTCGTCCTAGTCTTGCCAAGTTCGGGCACCGTCACGGGATGGGTTGCCCGCCTTTACGCCATTCATCCTCACAAGCAATTGCCCTCTCGGGAGGTCAAGAAGATGACCGATAATTTCTCCCGCTTGATCATTGCATTAATGGCGGTCTGGATGCTGGCTCTAATGCCGTTGCTTCTCCTGGAGCCGGAGGTTTCGCGCCCGCTTGGCGCCGCGATTGCCGCCTACGTCCCGTTGGATTTCGGCCGGCCCTAACGATCCTAGGCGATGATATCGGGCAGCAATTTGCTCTCGATCTGGGTGATTTGGTCCTTGAGCATGAGTTTGCGCTTCTTGAGCCGCTGCACTTGCAGCTGGTCGTAGGGCTGCGCCTCGATCAGGCGTGCGATGACGTCATCGAGGTCGCGGTGCTCGGACTTGAGGTCGGCCAGCTTGTGCTGCAGCGCTTGGATCTCGTGATCTTCCATCGGTCCGTCATGGAGTTGCTCGGGAGGGTCGCCACCATATCAGAATTGGTCGCGTCCGGGATCAGCAAATCCCCGTTGCCGCTTTGCCGGGATTAGGCAAAACTGCCTCAAATCCTTGGAAAATTGGAACCGCACGACATGGTAAAGAGGATCGGGCTGCTGACCAGCGGCGGCGACTGCGCTGGCCTGAATGCGGTGATCCGCGCCGTCATGCTGCGCGCCACCGAGGCCTATGGCTGGGAGGTTATCGGCATCCGCCAGGGCACAATGGGCCTGATGTCCCGGCCGCCCGATGTCGAGAAGCTCGACGTCGGCGCCACGGATTTCTCCATTCTGCGTCTGGGCGGCACGATCCTGGGCACGACCAATAAGGGCGATCCCTTCGCCTACCCGATGCCCGACGGCAGCCTGGTCGACCGCTCGGGCGAGGTGGCCGAGGGCTATCGCCGCTCGGTCTCGACGCCCTGATCGGCATCGGCGGCGACGGCAGCTTCCGCATCCTGCGCCAGATCTGCCAGCAGGGCGGCATGAAGCTGGTCGGCATCCCCAAGACCATCGACAACGACCTCGACCTGACCGAGGAGTTCGATCGGCTATCGACCTCCGTCGCGGTGGCGACCGAGGCGCTCGACCGACTGCAGCCGACCGCGGCCAGCCATAGCCGCGTCATGATCCTGGAGGTGATGGGCCGCGACGCCGGCCATATCGCGATCGCCACCGGCATCGCCGGCGGCGCCGATGTGGTGCTGATCCCGGAGATCAAGTGGCGCCTCGACTCCATCAAAGCGAAGATCGAGCGCGTCAAAGCCAATGGCCGCAATTTCGCGCTCATCGTCGTGGCCGAGGCGGTCCACACGGCGGATGGCGAGGCGGCGACGGTCACGCATGTCGGCGGCCAGCATCGCTATGGCGGCATCGGCCAGTATATCGGCGACGTGATCGCCGAGGCGACGGGGGCGGAGACGCGCGTGACCGTGCTCGGCCACGTCCAGCGCGGCGCGCCGCCGGGCCCGCGCGACCGCCTGCTGGCCTCGGCATTCGGCGTGCACGCGGTCGACCTGATCGCGCAAGGCAAGTTCGACCGCATGGTCGCCTGGTCCGACCGCAACGTGATCGACGTTGCCGATCACCGATGCCATCAAGCGCGTGCGCACGGTCGACCGCGACGGCCCGCTGGTGCGCACCGCGCGCGGCCTCGGCATCTGCCTGGGCGATTGAGCCGTGGCGGGCGCGCCGCACAGCGCCGCCTTCTGGCGATTTTCGCTCGCGGTCTATCGCCGTCCCGGCGTCGCAGCTTCGTGTCTTGCGCTGCAGGATTTGTGCGGCCTTGACGTCAACCTGCTGCTGTTCTGCCTGTTCCAGGCGCGTGGCGGCCGCGCCCTGACGCAAGCCGATCTACGGCGCGCGATGCGGCGGGCCGCCCCGATCCAGGCCGGCATCATCGCCCCGCTGCGCGAAGCACGGCGCGCCCTCAAGCGCCAGGCCGGCCTTGCCGACCGGGCGTTGGCGGCCGCGGCGTCACGGTTGCGCCGGGCCTTGCTGCGACATGAGCTGGCGGCCGAGCATTTCGAGCAGGCCGTGTTGATCGGGTTGCGCTTGCGTCCGTCCGGGCGGCAAAGCGCCGGCTCGGCGGCGCTGGCGCGCGGCAATCTCGCCCGCTACTGCGGCGCCGCAAGGGTGTCTGTTGCCGCCGCAAGGCGCCATGGCCTAGCGCGATTGGAGAGCATTCTCGCCGAGTCGCAACAGGCCAAACCTACAAAAAAGCCACGTCGCGGCTTATCCACAAGTCCGTCCCGGCGCCCCAAGCGCTGATCGCTTAGGGTTTTGAATTTACTTGGAAAAGAATCAGTCCGGCGGGGCCGAAGCACAACCCGGCCCGGGCGCCTCCCTTGGGAGGAACCGCTTGGCAAACGCCCAAGAGGGGCGTAGCATTTTTGTCGTCTTTGTTGGGTTTTCTCTACCAAGGAGGACATGGCATGACGATGGATGATCGTATCGAGTCGCTAAAAGCCAAACATTCCCGCCTTGAACACGAGATTGACGAAGAAGTTCACCGCCCGCTCCCCGACGCCATTCACGTCACCGAACTCAAGCGCGAAAAGTTGCGCATCAAAGAAGAAATCACGCGCATGTCGCGCTGAACCCTGACCGGGCCGCCCTGTGCGGCCCGTGTCGTTTCTGGGCTTCGCTTTTCCTGCCGGTGTCCGCCGGTAGGTCCACCCGGTTTTTCCCACGACGCAGCTGCGTCGTGACGGTGACGTTTACCTGCACGGCTCTATTTAAATTCTGTCACCCGCGGGTTTGACCCGCGGGCCCATTTACACCGGGCAACGTGGAAACGGTTTACGGGTCCGCGGGTCAAGCCCGCGGATGACAATAGAGAGAGCGACAGAATTAAAGCGCCTTCGCCTTCTCGCGCAGCACGAATTTCTGGATCTTGCCGGTCGAGGTCTTGGGCAGTGGCGCCGAAGACGACGGTGCGCGGCGCCTTGAAATGCGCGAGCTTGGTCGCGGCAGAAGGCGATGATGCTCGTCGGCGGTGGCGCTCGCGCCGTCCTTGAGCGTGACGAAGGCGCACGGGGTCTCGCCCCATTTCGCGTCCGGCCGCGCGACGACCGCGGCCTCGAGCACGGCAGGATGGCGGTAGAGCACGCTCTCGACCTCGATGGTCGAGATGTTCTCGCCGCCGGAGATGATGATGTCCTTCGAGCGGTCCTTGAGCTCGATATAGCCGTCTGGATGCATGACGCCGAGATCGCCGGTGTGGAACCAGCCGCCCTTGAAGGCCTCCTCGCGTCGCCTTCGGGTTCTTGAGATAGCCCTTCATGACGATGTTGCCGCGCATGAAGACCTCGCCGATCGTCGCGCCGTCGGCCGGCACCGGCTGCAGAGTCTTCGGGTCGGCGACCATCAGCCCTTCGAGCACCGGGTAGCGCACGCCCTGGCGCGCCTTGAGCACGGCCTGCTCTTCGACGGCAAGCTTGCTCCACTCGTCGTGCCAGGCGCACACCACCGCCGGGCCGTAGACCTCGGTCAGACCGTAGACATGGGTGATGTGGAAGCCCATGCGCTCCATCTTCTCGATCACCGCGGCCGGCGGCGGCGCGACGCGGCGGTCATCACCTCGACCGTGCGGCGGATACCGCCGCGCATCGCTCTCGGGCGCGTTGATCAGCATGTTGAGCACGATCGGCGCGCCGCACAGATGCGTGACGCCGTCGTCGCGCGATCGCCGCGAAGATCGCGTTGGCCTCGACCCGGCGCAGGCAGACATTGGTGCCGGCCATCGCCGCGATCGGTCCACGGAAAGCACCAGCCGTTGCAGTGGAACATCGGCAGCGTCCACAGATAGATCGGGTGCTGCGGCATCGTCCAGACCAGCATGTTGCCGAGCGCGTTCAGATAGGCGCCGCGGTGGTGGTAGACGACGCCCTTCGGGTTGCCGGTGGTGCCCGAGGTGTAGTTGAGCGCGATCGCGTCCCACTCGTCATGCGGGCAGCACCGGCGTGAAGTCCGGGTCGCCCTCGGCGAGGAACTCCTCGTATTCGTCTGGGCCGAGCCGCTCGCCCGCCGGCGCATCTCGTGCGGATCGGCGATGTCGATCGACCAGCGGCTGTGCGCTTGCATCTGCTCCAGCGCCGCGCTCGATCACCGGCGCGAATTCGGTGTCCGTCAGCAGCACCTTCGCGCCGCCATGGTCGAGCATGAAGGCGATCGCCGCGGCATCGAGCCGGATATTGAGCGCGTTGAGCACGGCGCCCGCCATCGGCACGCCGAATGCGGCCTCGTAGGCGGCGGGGATGTTGGGCGCCATCAGCGCCACCGTGTCGCCGCGCTCGACGCCATGCTCGCGCCAGCGCCGAGGCGAGCCGCCGGCAGCGCGGATGCGTCTGCGCCCAGTTCCGCTTGATCTTGCCATGCACGATCGCGGTGTGCTGCGGGAACACCGCGGCCGCGCGCGCGAGGAACGTGACCGGCGACAGCGGCTCGTAATTGGCAGGGTTGCGCTCGAGGTCGGTATCGTAGGGGCTACGCGCGGACCGGACCGCCGCCCGCGGCGTTTTGAGCGATTGCGCGCGGGCTTTGACCGGCGTCTTCCTGCGTGCGGTCTTGGCCTTGGCGGTCGTCTTCTTCTTCATATTTCGGGTCCGGATCCTGCGAATTCATACGGCTTGAAGCGGCGCGGAATCTGACATGAACCGCCTTGGCAAGACAGGGGAATTGGGGGCAGACTTGGCCCTCAATCAAGCAAAAAGAATTCACAGCGGGAGCAAACATGGCCGCGTCGTACGCCGAACTTCACGCGCGTTCGCTAAAGGACCCCGAGCGGGTTCTGGGGCGAGATCGCCGGCGGCATCGACTGGATCAAGAGATGGGATCGTGTGCTCGATCGCCTCCCGCCCGCCTTTCTACCGCTGGTTCCCCGGCGGCCAGCTCAACACCTGCTACAACGCGCTCGACCGCCATGTCGCGGCCGGCCGCGGCGATCGCAGCCGGCGCTCATCTACGACAGCCCGGTCACCGGCACCGTCCAGAGCTTCAGCTATCGCGAGCTGACGCGACCAGGTCGCGCGCTTCGCCGGCGCGCTGCGCGCAGTCTCGGCGTCGGCAAGGGCGATCGCGTCATCATCTACATGCCGATGGTGCCGGAGGCGCTGGTCGCGATGCTGGCGCTGCGCGCGGCTCGGCGCCGTCCACTCCGTGGTGTTCGGCGGCTTCGCCGCCAACGAGCTCGCCGTGCGCATCGACGACTGCAAGCCGAAAGTCGTCGTCTCCGCCTCGTGCGGCATCGAGGTGCAGCAGGTTGTCGCCTACAAGCCGCTGCTCGACGCCGCCATCCAGCTCGCGCAGCCACAAGCCGGACGAATGCGTGATCCTGCAGCGGCCGCAGGCAACGGCCGCGAGCTGGTCGCCGGGCAGCGACCTCGACTGGGACGACGCGATGGCCGCCGCGAGCCGCGCGGGTTGCGTGCCGTCGCCGCGACCGATCCGCTCTACATCCTCTACACCTCGGGCACCACCGGCCAGCCCAAGGGCGTCGTGCGCGACAATGGCGGCCACGCCGTGGCGCTGCATTGGACGATGAAGGCGATCTACGACATCGAGCCCGGCGAGGTGTTCTGGGCGGCCTCCGACGTCGGCTGGGTGGTCGGCCATTCCTACATCGTCTACGCGCCGCTGCTGCAGGGTGCGACCAGCGTGATCTACGAGGGCAAACCCGTCGGCACGCCCGATGCCGGCGCCTTCTGGCGCGTCATCCAGCAACACAAGGTGAAGACGCTGTTCACCGCGCCGACGGCGTTCCGTGCCATCAAGCGCGATGATCCCGACGGCAAGTTGATCGCCAAGCACGATCTTTCGAACTTCAGGCGCTCTTCCTCGCCGGCGAGCGCTGCGATCCGCCCACGCTCAAATGGGCCGAGGATCATCTCAAGGTCCCGGTCATCGATCATTGGTGGCAGACCGAAACCGGCTGGCCGATTGTCGCCAATTCGCTCGGCATCGAGAAATGTTGCCGGTGAAGCCCGGCTCGCCGACCAAGGCCGTGCCCGGTTGGGACGTGCGCACGCTTGGTGCGGATGGTCATGAAGATGAAGCGCGGCGAAATCGGCGCCTTGTGCTGCAAACTGCCGCTGCCGCCCGGCAGTTTCCCGACGCTGTGGAACGCCGACGAGCGCTTCCGCAAAACCTATCTCGACGAATTTCCCGGCTACTACAAGACCGGCGATGCCGGCTATGTCGACGAAGACGGCTACGTGTTCGTCATGACGCGCGTCGACGATGTCATCAACGTCGCCGGTCATCGCCTGTCGACGGGCCAGATGGAAGAGGTGCTCGCCGCGCACAACGACGTCGCCGAATGCGCCGTTATCGGCGTCAGCGACGAGCTCAAGGGCCAGGTGCCGCTCGGCTTCCTGGTGCTCAAGGCCGGCGTCGACGCGGCCGCAGGCCGACATCTGCAAGGAGGTCGTGCAGCTCGTGCGCGAGCGCATCGGCCCGGTCGCCTTCTTCAAGAGCGCCGTGGTGGTGAAGCGCCTGCCCAAGACCCGCTCCGGCAAAATCCTGCGCGGCACCATGCAGAAGATCGCGGACTCGCAGGATTTCAAGCAGCCCGCCACCATCGACGATCCCGCCATCCTCGACGAGATCGCCGAGGCGCTGAAACCCGCCGGGTTTGCGAAGGCGGGCCTCAAAGTTGCGGCCGGATAATCAACCATCGCACCACCCCCTCACCCCAGCCCTCTCCCCAGTGGGGAGAGGGAGCAGATCGAGGCGCGGCGAAATCCCCTCTCCCCAACGGGGAGAGGGATAGGGTGAGGGGGTGGCCCTGATCTCTCCAACTCTGATTCTAGCGCGACACAGGCCGCCGGAAACGATCACGGGGAATTTCGGCGATGGCCGTGATCTCGATCACCAGCTCCGGCCGATAGAGCGCGCCAACCTGCACGGTCGTCGTGACGGGGAACGGGGCCGCGAAGAATTCGCGCCGGATCGGGCCCGTCTCCATGAACCGGGCGATATCCGTGACGTAGTGGGTGAGGGAGACGATGTCACCCATCTCGCCGCCGATGCCGCGCAGCATGGTCTTGATGTTGTCGAGCACCTGGCGCGTCTGCACCTTCATGTCGCCAGCGCCGACAACCTCGCCCGCAACATTGAGGGACACCTGCCCCTTGAGATAGACGACCTGCCCCGCGCCCTGGAGGACGCCCATCGAAAAGGCGCCGAACGGCGCCCACATATCCGGCGGGTTGAAGCTGTCGATCATGGCGGGTCACCTCGGGCAGCGACAATTGTGGGGACTTTGCCTTTCCGCCAAAGTTACGGCAAAACGATGCTCGTAGTACCTCCTCCCGTTGAAGGATAAGCGATGCGCCTCAAAGACAAGATCGCCCTCGTGACCGGCGCTGCCGGCGGCATCGGACTGGCCTGCGCCGAGGCCTTCCTCAAGGAAGGGGCGAAGGTGATGATTTCCGACGTCGATCAGGCGAAAGGCGAAGCGGCGGCGAAGAAGCTTGGTGCCAATGCGCGCTTCCTCGCTTGCGATGTCGGCGATGCGGCCCAGGTGAACGCGCTGGTTGCCGCGACGGTCAAAGAATTCGGGCGCCTCGACATCGCCGTCGCCAACGCCGGCATCATCCATGGCGCCGAATTTCTCGATCTGAACGAGAAGGACTTCGACCGCGTGCTGCGCGTCAACCTCAAGGGTGCGTTCCTGACGGGCCAGGCGGCGGCGCGCCAGATGGTGAAGCAGGGCAAGCTCGCCTCGCGCGGCGGCTACGCCATCATCAACATGTCGTCGTGCAACGCGATCCTAGCGATCCCCAACCAGGTCCCGTACGTCGTCTCCAAAGGCGGCGTCAACCAGCTCACCAAGGTCATGGCAATGGGCCTCGCCGACAAGGGCATTCGCGTCAATGCCATCGGCCCCGGCACAATCGGCACCGAGCTCGCGCGCAACGCCGTGATGGGCAGCGAGGAAGCGCGCCGCAAGATCATGAGCCGCACGCCGCTCGGCCGCCTGGGCGAGGTCGAGGAGATCGGCACCGTCGCCGTATTCCTCGCGAGCGATGACAGCTCGTATATGACCGGGCAGACGCTCTATCCCGACGGTGGACGACTGGCGTTGAACTACACGGTGCCGGTGAGCTGAGCGGCAGCCCGTGGCTGGGAAGAAAACAAGCGCTCTGCGGTCGCCGTTTCTGAGGCGCGTGTCCTTGCAGCAGGAGAAGATTGTCCGAGACCGTTTTCCGTTCAACGTTCTGCCATTCCTCACCGACGAATTCGCCATATCGTTCGCGCGGCCGATCACAATCTTTGTCGGGGAGAACGGCTCGGGAAAATCGACGCTGCTGGAGGCTATCGCGCTTGCCGCCGGCTTCCATCCGCAGGGCGGCAGCGCTGACCATCAGACCTACGCGGAGCGCGGCGCTACCGACGGGCTATCGCAGGCCTTGCGATGTGCATGGCTGCCCAAGGTCAACAATGGCTTCTTTTTTCGCGCCGAGAGTTTTTTCAACATCGCCAACTACATCGATACGGTCGGCGATGTGGACCGGTCTGGTGGACGTCATTTGCATCAGCAGAGCCACGGCGAATCCTTTCTCGCGCTCTTTCGCTATCGCATGGCCGACCGGCGTAATGCCTTGTACCTGCTCGATGAGCCAGAAGCGGCCCTTTCGCCGTCGCGCCAGGTCGAGTTCGTCCGGGTCATGCGAGATTGGGAGCGGGCGGGGAACGTGCAGGCCGTGATCGTGACCCACGCGCCGATGCTCATGGCCTATCCCGGCGCGACGCTAGTGGATTTCACGCGCGGCGCCATGCGCGAGGTCCGCTTCGAGGACACCGAGCATTTTCGGCTCATGCAGGCGTTCTTCCAGCACCCCCAGAACTACCTGAAGGCCATCCTGCAGTCTGAATAACGGGCTTGCACAGCCACCAGTCGCATCGCGCGGACTTGATGCGAATGCCTCGCAATTGCATTGACGGGGACATCGGGGCCCGCTAGCCTCTGGTTATGCGAATCACTCGCAATTGCAAATTTGCTCGGCCAAACCCGACAACCGGCCAATAACGGGGCGCCGCCATGACCGCCGCACCCGCGCTTCTGGTAATCGGCCTGATCGCCGCGATCGTGACCCTGCTGGCCCTGCGCCGCGCCGCCAGCGACCGCCTGCGCCCCGAGCGCGCCGACGGCGCCATTGGCGCGCTCGCCATCGTCGCCCTGATCGGCTTCGCCTGGGCGACCAAGAAATGCATGGAGGCCGGCACCTGCGCGACACCGCGCGTGCTGTCGGCGCGCGCCGGCATCGAGATGACGCCGCCGCGCCACGTGACGCCCACCGGTCCAGCTTTGGAGATCCCGCGATGAACGACGCAGGCTTTGATGGCGGTTTACCGGCCTTAGACGGCGAGGCGCTCGACACTTCGCTCGATGCCAGCCGCCGCCGCAAATTGTGGGAGGTCGATAACGGCTTCCACTGCTCGATCCTCGGCACCTGCATCGATCCGGAGGATCTGCGTAAGCTCGCGCACAAAGCCGGGCTGCAGATCGCGGCCGACGCGCTGGAATACGAGGTACACGGCTATTTCGTGCGCCAGGCCAAGGAGCGCGGCCCCGTCTCCAAGTTGATGAGCAAGCATCTCGACAAGCTTTACGCTTCGGAGATTTCGGCCGCCGCGCGCGTGCGCGACGAGGGCGCTCTGGCCGAGCTGTGGCAGCGTGCCGTCGCGGCACGCAGCGTCAGCGGCGCCTATTGGGCGCTGATGACGCATCCCGCCGCCACGCCGGCTTTGCGCGCGCATGCGCATGGCGAAGTGCACATGCTCTCGCACCTTATGGGGGCGCTCAACCGCACCTCGCTGCGCCGCATCCGCGATCTCGAGCGCGCCAAGAGCGAGCTTGAATTGCAGCTGCAGCGCGTGCGCCGCCATTCCGACGACGCCGTCAACACGCGCGACAAGCGCATCGACGCGCTGGTGGCCGAGCTTGCGCGCGTCAAGGCGGAGCAGGCGGCAGCGCAGGTCGCCGCTCAGCGCGCCGTGCCGGCCGCAGCACCAGCGCGTGCCGATGATCGTTTGCTGGGCCGTCTCGAGGCGATGGAGCGCCGCCTCAAGGTCGAGCGTGCGCGCGCCCGCGCCGCCGAAGAAAGGCTGGACGAGTTGCGTGCAGCTGCGGCCGCGTCGCCGGGCGCGCGTCCGGACTTAATGCCCGCCACGATGGTCGAGGAACCGGCGGCGAGTTCTCGATGGCCGCTGCATGCTCTACGTTGGCGGCCGCGGCACGCTCACCCAGCATCTGCGCGCCTGCGCCGAGAAAATGCAGGGCCGGCTGATCTATCACGATGGCGGGCTGGAGATGAGCCAGGACAAGCTCGACGGCATGGTGTCGCAGGCCGATGCGGTGTTCTGTCCGATCGATTGCGTCAGCCACGCCGCTTGCCTGCGCTTGAAGGAGCTGTGCCGGCGCACCGGCAAGCCCTTCGTGCCGCTGCGCAGCCACGGCGTCTCCAGCTTCGCGATCGCCATCAAGTCCCTCGCCGTCGCGCGCTGACTGCCGTATGTATCGCCCTCGTTGCGAAGCGAGGGACGATGACGCAAGGCCTGTGGACCAAAGTCGACGATTACTTCACCGGGTTGCTGGCGCCCTCCGACGCAGCACTCGATGCAGCGCTGGCCGCGAGCGACGCGGCCGGCTTGCCGCCGATCAACGTCGCGCCCAACCAGGGCAAGCTGCTGCATGCTGCTGGCGCAGCTCCAGGGTGCCCGCACGATCCTCGAGATCGGCACGCTGGGCGGCTACAGCACGATCTGGCTGGCGCGCGCGCTGCCGCCGGCGGGCGCGTCTGATCACGCTGGAGGCCGACCCGAAACACGCCGAAGTCGCGCGCGCCAACATCGCCCGCGCCGGCCTGGCCGAATGTCGTCGAGCTGCGGCTCGGGCCGGCCCTCGACACGCTGCCGCCAGCTTGCCGCGGAAGGGCGCGGCCCGTTCGACCTGATCTTCATCGACGCCGACAAGCCCAGCAATCCGGATTATTTCGCCTGGGCGCTCAAGCTCGCGCGGCGCGGCACCCTGATCATCGCCGACAATGTCGTGCGCAACGGCGCGGTGGTCGATCGCCGCCAGCACGATCCCAACGTGCAGGGCGTGCGCCGGTTCAACGAGATCGTTGCCGCCGACCCGCGCGTCAGCGCCACGGCGATCCAGACCGTCGGCAGCAAGGGTTATGACGGTTTCGCGCTGATCCGGGTGATCGCAGCACCTTAGGTGCTGGGCAGCGGCGTGCCGTTGGTCTCGTCTTCGTCGTGATGCGCGTCGTCGTCAGCCTCAGCCTCAGCCTCGGCCTCGGGCTCGGCGGGCGCTTCTTCGGCGGCGGGCTTCGGAGCAGCCTTGGCGGCAGCCGCGTCGGCCTTCGCCTTGGCGGTCTTGCGCTGCGCGCGCTCGGCGTCCTTCTTGCGCCGCTCGCGGATGCGCGCCGCCTTGTTGATCGCTTCATCGAGCTGCTCTTGCGAGCACAGGCCCAGCGACACCGGGTTGCGCGGCTTGATGTTGTTGATGTCCCAATGCGTACGGTCGCGCACCTTCTGGATCGTCGCCTTGGTGGTCCCCACCAAGCGGCCGACCTGGGCATCGGTCAGCTCGGAATGGTGCCGGATCAGCCAGGCGATCGCGTCGGGCCGGTCCTGGCGCTTGGAGACGGGCGTGTAGCGCGCACCTTTGCCGCGCAGCGGCGGCGCGGGCATCGTCGATTCAAGCAGCTTTAGCCGCGCGCTGGGCTCGCCCTCGCAGCGCTTGATGTCCTCCGCCGTGACCTGGCTGTTGGCGACCGGGTCGATGCCGACAATGCCGACCGCGACCTCGCCATCGGCGATGCCTTGCACTTCCAGGGCATGCATCCCGCAGAACGCCGCGATCTGGTCGAAGGTGAGCGACGTGTTTTCGACCAGCCACACGGCAGTGGCCTTGGGCATCAGCGGCAGGGACATCGAACCTCCAGACAGGCCGATTCCCTGCGTCTCATCAGCAGCGAGTTCGAGCCTAAAAATGTGGGCTAGTTATGCCTGTACATATAGGGGCCCCGGGGCACGGTCAAAGCCTCTTATCCACTGACGGTCAAAACGATTTTCCCGATATGGGTGTCGGCTTCCATGAGCCTGTGGCCGTCGGCCGCGCGGGCCAGGGGGAAGGTCGCGTGGATGACCGGCTTGACGGTGCCGGCTTCGATCAGCGGCCAGACTTTGGCCCGCAACGCCGCGGCAATGGCGCCTTTTTCGGCGATCGAGCGCGGCCGCAGCGTCGAGCCGGTGAAGGTCAGCCGCTTACGCATCAGCGGGGTGAGGTCGACCTCGGTCTTGGATCCCTTGAGGAAGGCGATCTGGACCAGCCGCCCGTCGGTGCGCAGTGCCGTCATATTGCGTTGGACATACTCGCCGCCGACCATATCCAGGATCAGGTGCAGACCCTCGCCACCGGTCGCCTGCTGGGTTTACCGCAACGAAATCCTCGTTGCGGTAATTGATGGCCTTGGCGGCCCCCAGTTTTTCGCACGCCGCGCATTTCTCGGCCGTGCCGGCGGTGGCATAGACCGTGGCGCCGAACGCCTTGGCGAGCTGGATGGCGGTGGTGCCGATGCCGCTCGACCCGCCATGGATCAGGGCCGTCTCCCCCGCCTGCAGCTTGCCGCGCTCGAAGACGTTGGTCCAGACCGTGAAGAAGGTCTCGGGCAGGGCCGCCGCCTCGACCATCGACAGGCCCTTGGGCACGGGCAGGCATTGCGGGGCCGGGGCGATGGCATGGTCGGCATAGCCGCCGCCGGCCACCAGCGCGCAGACCGTCTCGCCGATTTTGGGCCAGGTGACGCCCTGGCCAACGGCGACGACCATCCCGGCAACCTCCAGGCCTGGCGTGTCCGGAGCGCCGGGCGGGGGCGGATACTTGCCGTAGCGCTGCAACACGTCGGGCCGGTTGATGCCCGCCGCCGCCACCTGGATCAGGACGTCGCCCGGGCCCGGCAGGGGCATCGGTCGGCGCGCCGGCACCAACACGTCCGGCCCGCCGGGGGTTGAGATCTCGATGACCGTCATTTCGGTCGGCAGCTTGGTCGGCATAAGGCGCTCGGCTGGGAAAGGGAGGGTGCAGGTCTAAGGCCGTGTCGATCGGCTGACAACCACTCTCTTTCGGGTGCCAGTCGACCGAGGTGTTGGCTGACTCGATGTCTCAGCAAGCTGCCTCAAGTGATTCACGCCATACGCATTTCCGCCGTCCGCGCCGTTGCACCGGCCCCGCCGTGCGCCGCGTTTCCAGGACGCGATGACTCGGTCTCTCAAGCCGCCGTGCAAATCGATTCCACGCGCAGACAAATTCGTCCTGCCGCAACCAATGTCTGAACTGGACCGCGGGCCCCAACAGCGCTTGAATTCAAGTTCTGAGAAAAATCGGGAAAGCAACTCATGGACCTCGACGATCTCGAACCGCGCAAACAGAAGCCCAAGCCCAAAGACCTGACCACGATGTCGGTCGGCGAGCTCACCGAGTACATTGCTACTTTGGAAGCGGAGATCGTGCGCGCGCGCGAAGCCATCGCGGCCAAGCAAGCGCACCGCGCCGGCATCGAAGGCCTATTCAAGAAGTCGTAATGGGCGGCTTCTCGTCCAAGGCGCGCACCGCGTGGCGGGCGGCGAAGGCCAGTTCGTGCGCGAAATACTCGACCAGCCCGCGCGCGGTTGCGGCGGTCAGCATCACGAGGCGGCCGGCGTCGGCGACCTCGAGAAACCCCTTGGCCTGCGCCTCGGCGAAAACGTTCAGCACGTGGCTACGGGAGACGCCGAGGCGCCGCGCGAGTTTTCCGTACGGCAGCGGGAATTGCAGCACTGGCGCGCCGCGGCCGGCGAACATCGCTTGTGCCAGGCTGGCGGCGATCAGGTGGCCGGCGCGGTGCGGGGTCAGGAAATCGACGACGGCGAAGCGCCCGGGCGCGAAGGCGCCGCCTTCGAAAATTTCCTGGGCGCCGGTCCGGCACGCCAGGCGATAGAAGCGCTGGTCGGCGTCGAAGGCGGCTTCCAGCACCGGCCGGTCGAGCAGCCGGTCGAGTTGGCGCAAGGCCGCGCGGCTCCAATCCGTATGCATCGCGATCAGGCGCTCGGTCGGCTCGAGGATGCGCACGCGCCGGTCGCCCGGCGCGTGGCGGCTGCGCACCAGACCGGCCAGCCGCAACACCGCCACGAAGGCGGCGATGCGCCGCTTGCTGCCCAGCCCGGACGCGGCCAGCCGCGCCAGCGTCGGCGGCTTGCCGCCATCCAGCGCCTCGAAATGCTGGCACAGCAGCATGAAGCCCAGCATCTCGCGCTCGCGCTGGGCCAGAATCTGATTTCATCAACCGCTCGCCCCGGCGCAGCGCCAGAAGCCGGTCGGTGTACTCGAAGCACACGGTTGGAAAATCGCGATGCGCGGCAATTGCCGCCGCCGAAAGCCGGCGCTCGAGAAGCGCGCGCCAGTCGGACGGGGACGAAACTCGTTCATGGGACGGCGTGTGCTGCAGAACTCGCGGAGGACAATAAGGGTCGTCCCTGCTTACCCAATTCATGCATGTTTTGACAAAAATCATCCGCATAGAGTCCGCATTTCGGATGGACGCGGCCGGTCCGGTGACGCATTCCTCGAACGTCGCATGATCGGCGGAACGTGTTGCCGGTTGGGGGTGGGGATGCCGATCAGGGGACGTGCCGGCAACGGGGGCTGCCTCCGTTGCCGGCATCGAATGCGCTGCCATCGCTGTGGATTTTGCCGCGAGAGTCTTCCGATAGGCTTGTCGAATATCGGGTTGCGATTCGCGGTCAATGAACGAAACATCACGCCGAACGACCGCGCTCCTCTTTCTTCTCGGGATTGCGCTTCCTGCCGTCGCCCAGACCGCACCCAAACTGGATGACGAAGGCACCTATCGGATCGTGCCGGTCGAAAGGCCCGTGCTGCACAGCTGGCGCGCGACGCTCGACTACGGCGAGTCCGCGGGGCCGCTCCTCGACACGGCCGATCTGCGCGTCGGCTACAGCCGCACGCACGAGGTCAAGGCCGGGCTCGAAGCCGGGATCGGCATGATCGGCTTCGGCCGCCTCGAGACGGGCTTCGCGCGGCGCGACAGCAAACGCACGCTTGAATTCGACAATCTGGATGGCGATGCGGAAGAAGGACTGGTCGGCGCCAAGGGCGGCGCCTTTGTGCTGCCGTTCCTGGCGCTGGGCGCCTCGTTCCAGTATCGCTTCGGCAGCGGCGAGGACTCGTTCCTCAATCGCGGCGGCGGATTTCTGACTCAGATCGAGCGCGATGATCGCACGACGCGCGTGGCGCCCTTCCTTCTGCTGACCGCCCCGGTCGGCCCCGTGCAGCTCAGCCTGAGCGGCGCCTATGTCTTCCTGCGCACCCACACCGACTATACCGGCGCGCCGATCGACAGCGACAACGGCCGCGTCAACGCGCGTCTCCTCAGCCTCGGCGCAACCTGGTGGGTGACGGATCGCCTGCAACTCGGCGGCGGCCTGGGCTGGACGGATATTCCCGCACAGCGCGTCCAGGCGGACGCCCTGGCCCTTGACAACTCATGGGGTAACGCGAGTGCCAGCGCCACCTATCGCCTGACCGACAAGCTCGACGCCAGCTTGCGCGGCGGGCACGACTTCTCGAATGCGCGCGGCGATGGGTTCCGCTTGGGTGCGGGCCTCGGGTACAGATTTTGAAAGCGAGTTGGAAAATGCGCGACGTTGTCAGCGTGCTTCGCCGGATTGTCGTCGTTTGCGTGATTGTCTTAGGGACAGGCGCGATGTCCTGCACGCGTATCGAGGACGGCATCCGCTTCGCGCCAGGCTATGGATACGTAATCGAAGTGGTCGAGGAGATCACCGGCGGCAAAACTGAAATCAGTTATTTTGTGTTCGATACCGAAGCCGAAGCCGCCAAATGGGCGTTCAATTTTCAGCAGAGCCCCAGCAAATCTTACGCGACGCACGCGCCCGGATACCGGCTCCGGGTCGATGACGACGGCGACAAGGACCTCTTTAAGCAGATCAAAGAGGCCCTGAGAACCGCGGGCAGCCCGCCCAGTGCGGCCGATACGATCCGCGCGATCGACCAGGTGGTCCCGCCGGTCCCGACCGCGCCCGCGCCGCGCTGAGGCGTCAGGCCGATCCTGCCTTGCGCCGCCAGGTCCGGGTGAGGAACAGCACCCAACCGATCGGCCCCAGCAGCAGGACCAGGACCAGCCAGCCGAACCGCGGCCCGATCGGGCAGCGCGAGCCCGGCGGCGGCAGGAACGGCCCGGCCTTGGGCGACAGCAGCACATGCAAGATCGGCCCGATGAAGGCCGCGAGCGCGATCAGCGCCAGGGTCTGTTCCATGGCCGGCATTGTGGCCCGGCCGGCGTACGCTGTCCAAAACACTCCAAATCTGATTCCCGCGGGCCAATTCACGGCAGTGGTGGGGTCCCTTCATGCATGGGCCCTCGGATCAAGCCCGAGGGAATCAGAGCTTTGGCGATAGGGGACGCCAAATCCTCCTTTCGGGCAGGGCGTTAACCAAACCTCAAGGCCGGGGCTGCACAATCCGGGGGCAATACGTCTGAATCCGTCAACCCGCAGGACCGGTCAATGCCCGAATCCGGGACCCCCGACCGCCAAGCACCCGAGCCGCAGACCAAGTCGATCAACCTCGCTCTTCAGGGCGGCGGGTCGCATGGCGCGTTCACCTGGGGCGCGCTGGACCGGTTGCTGGAAGACCAGCGCGTCGTGATCGAGGGGGTCAGCGGCACCTCGGCCGGCGCCATGAACGGCGCCATGCTGGTCTACGGCATGCACCTCGACGGGCGCGACGGTGCCCGCGCCATGCTGCGCGATTTCTGGGAGCGCATCGCCCACAACGCCCGCTTCTCGATCTTCCAGCCGAGCCCGCTCGACCGCATGTTGGCGCCAGGCAATCTCGATTATTCGCCGGTGTTCCAGACGTTCGACCTGATGACGCGGCTGCTGTCGCCCTATCAGCTCAATCCGCACGACATCAACCCGCTGCGCGACGTGCTGGCGGAGATGATCGATTTCGACATTTTGCGTGCCGCCAACGAGATCAAGCTGTTCATCAGCACGACCAACGTGCGCTCCGGCAAGATCCGCGTCTTCCGCCCGCATGAGCTGAGCGCGGACGTGCTGATGGCCTCGGCCTGCCTGCCGCACATGTTCAAGGCGGTGGAGATCGACGGCGAGCATTACTGGGATGGCGGCTACATGGGCAATCCCGCCATGTTCCCGCTGATCTACGATTGTCGCTCCAGCGACGTCGTGCTGATCGAGATCAACCAGATCCGCACCGAGGATGTGCCGACGACGGCGCGCGACATCATCGATCGCATGAACGACATCAGCTTCAACTCGACCATGATGCGCGAGATGCGCGCGATCTCGCTGGTGACATCGCTCATTGAAACGCACCGCCTGACCGGCCGCACGCAGCTACCGCCCGATCCATTTCCACATGATCGAGGCGGCCGAGGACATGCAGAAATTCGGCTCGTCGAGCAAGTTCAACTGCGACTGGGAATTTCTCCAGGAACTGCACGACATCGGCCGGCGCGCCGCCGATCGCTGGCTCGCCAATCATTTCCGCACGGTCGGCACGGATTCCTCCGTCGACCTGCACGGCCTGTTTTTCTGAGATCCAGATGCTCCCGGTCCAGCGCACCATCGTTCCCGACGTCATCCGCGCCCAGAAGCTGGTCACGCTCACCGGCGCGGCGAGCGTGCGCCGGGCCACCCTTCTGATGGCGGAGCGCGGCGTCGGCGCGATCATGGTGGTGGAGGACCTCCAGCTGGTCGGCATCTTCACTGAGCGCGACGTCGCCACGCGGGTGGTCGCCGCCGGCCTCGACCCTGACGCGACCAAGCTGGGTCAGGTGATGACCCCCAATCCCGACACCCTGAAGCCGACCGCGACCGTCCGTGACGCGCTCGACCTGATGAAGATGCACGGCTACCGCCATCTGCCGGTGGTCCAGGGCCGCAAGCTGGTCGGAATCGTCTCGATCCGCGACCTCTACAACACGGTCATGGATCAGCTCGAGGCCGACATCCTGCTGCTGGCCGAGGGCCTGATTCACGGCTAACGCGTTGTTAGGCCTGTCATTTAGGCAGTTTGCCCGGGCCTGGGGCATTTTAACTAAATTTTTAATCTTTCCGTTTACCGTGATCCCTGACGATTTGGCCGACTTTGTCGACCGTTCGTCTCCGGATCCATCGATCCGGTGTCATTGACGCCTCCCTGTCAACTCGAAGGGCCGCTTCTCAGGAGCGGCCCTTTTTTTGTCCCCGAGTTGGCCTGTCTAAACTCCGCCGGGGGCGGTTCTGTAACGATGTTGAAATAGGTACCGAGTTGAACAGGGTTTGCGTCAAAAATAAAAAGGGCCGCCATCGAGCGGCCCTTACTTTTTGCCGGCACCGGCAATCTGCTAAGGTGCCGGCCGCTTCCGCTTCGCAAGGCGGCGTGTCATGGCCGATCCCAAATTCCTCAAATTCGACACGCTGAGCCTGCATGCCGGGCCAGCGCCCCGATCCGGTTACGGGTGCGCGTGCCGTGCCCATCTATCAGACAACGTCCTATGTCTTCCCGGATGTCGACCACGCCGCCGCCCTGTTCAACCTGGAGCGTGCTGGCCACATCTACAGCCGCATCTCCAACCCCACCGTCGCGGTCCTTGAGGAGCGCATGGCCGCCCTCGAAGGCGGGGTGGGCGCCATCGCCACCGCCAGCGGTCAGGCCTCATTGCACCTGGCGATCGCGACGCTGATGGGGCAGGGCGGGCACATCGTCTCCTCGCCTCGATCTATGGCGGCTCGCACAACCTGTTCACCCACACCCTGCCGCGCTTCGGCATCACGACGACGTTCGTCAACCCGCGCGACCCGGCCGCCTTCAAGGCGGCAATCAAGCCGGAAACGCGGCTGTTGTTCGGTGAGACGATCGGCAATCCCGGCCTCGAAGTGATGGATCTCGAAGCCGTCGCCGCGGTGGCGCACGAAGCCGGCCTGCCGCTGATGATCGACGCGACCTTCACCACGCCCTACCTGCTGCGGCCCTTCGAGCATGGCGGCGACCTGATCATGCATTCCGCGACCAAATGGTTGGGCGGCCATGGCGTGGCGATCGGCGGCGTCCTTATCGACAGCGGCAAATTCGATTGGGAAGCGTCGACCAAATTCCCGACCCTGACCGAGCCCTATGCCGGCTATCACGGTTTGGATTTCACCGAGGAGTTCGGGCCGCAAGCCTTCATCATGCGCGCGCGCGCCGAGGGCCTGCGCGATTTCGGCGCCTGCATGAGCCCGACCAACGCGTTCTACATCCTGCAGGGCTTGAGACACTGCCGGTGCGCATCGCACGCCACGTCGACAACGCGCGCAAGATCGTCGCCTTCCTGACCGCGGCCGACGGCGTCGACTGGGTCAACTATCCCGAGCTGCCGAGCCATCCCGATCATGCGCTCGCCGAGCGGCTGATGCCCAAGGGCGCCGGCTCGATGATCAGCTTCGGCATCAAGGGCGGACGGCCGGCCGGGCGGCGCTTCATCGAGGCGTTGCGCGTCTTCTCGCATCTGGCCAATGTCGGCGACGCCAAGTCGCTGGTGATCCATCCCGCCAGCACGACGCATCAGCAAATGGACGCGGCGGCCCTCAAGGCCGCGGGCGTCGGCGAGGAGATGATCCGCCTGTCGATCGGCCTCGAGGATCCCAGCGATCTGATCGACGATCTCGGCCAGGCGCTGCGCGCCGCACAGAAGGGCTAGGCCGTTGGAGCTCACGGTCGACGGCCGCAAGGTCTTTGCCGCGACGGGCGGGCAGACGCCCAGGCCGGAGCGTCCTGCCTTGGTGTTCATCCACGGCTCGGGCATGGATCACACCGTGTGGACGCTGCAGACGCGCTATTTCGCCCATCACGGCCGCGCCGTGCTGGCGCTCGATCTGCCGGGTCACGGCCGCTCGGCCGGACCGGCACTCAATTCGGTCGAGACCCTAGCCGACTGGATCTTGCGCGCGCTGACGGCCGCGGGCTTCGAACGGGCCGCCCTCGTCGGCCATTCAATGGGTGGCGTTGATCGCGCTCGAAGCCGCCGCCCGCGCGCCGCAGCGCGTCTGGGCGTTGGGATTGCTCGGCATCGCCGAGCGCATGCCGGTTCATCCCGATCTGCTCAATGCCGCGTCCGCCAACGATCACAATGCGATCGATCTCGTCGCCGCCTGGGGTTTTGGTCGCCCGGCGCATCTGGGTGGCGCACGCGCGCCGGGGACCTGGATGCTCGGCAGCGGCGTGCGCCTGCTTGAGCGCGCCGCGCCCGGCGTGCTGGCCGCCGATCTCGCGGCCTGCAATGCTTATCAGGGTGCGCTGAATGCCGCCGCGAAGCTGCGCTGCTCGGTATTGCTGCTGTCCGGCGACGCCGATCGCATGACGCCGGCGGCCGGTGCTGCGGTGCTCGCCCAGAAGATCGACGACGCGCGCACGCTGGTCCTTCCCGGCGCCGGCCACATGATGATGGTCGAGCAGCCCGACGCCACGCTCAATGCGCTGGCTGAGATTGTTTAGGACTTGACGCATGAACGACCGCGCCGCGCCGCCGGAAACCCGCGACCGCTACAAGCATTTCCTCGCCATCCCGACGCGCTGGATGGACAACGACGTCTACGGCCACGTCAACAACGTCGTCTACTACAGCTATTTCGACACGGTGATTAACCGCTATCTGATCGACAAAGGCGGGCTCGACATCCACACCGCGCCGGTGATCGGCATCGCGGTCGAAAGCCAGTGCAAGTTCAACCGCTCGCTGGCATTTCCGCAGGAGATCGACGCAGGCCTGCGCATCGGCCATCTCGGCAATTCGAGCGTGCGCTACGAAGTCGGCCTGTTCGCGCGCGGCGAAAACGCGGCGGCGGCATCGGGCCATTTCGTGCATGTCTTCGTCGGTCGCACCTCGCAGCGCCCGGTGCCGATCCCACCCGCAATCCGCGCGGCGCTGGAAAAAATCAAAGCGTAGACATCGTGATTGCCCCACCTCACCCTAAATCCCTCTCCGCCCCAATGGGGCGGAGAGGGACTTAAAGCGCACTCATTTCCCTCGCCGCCGCGAAGCGGGGGAGAGGGAAGGGGCCCGTCGCGTAGCGACGGGAAGGGTGAGGTGGTGGTAAGAACCAGACAAATCCAAAACGTTGAGGAAACAGCCTGATGTCGCAGATCGAAGAAGTCACGTACGTCAACGGCAAGACGCAGATTTACGGCATCATCGGCGATCCGATCGAGCAGGTGCGCTCGCCGGAAATGTTCACCACGATCTTCGCCGCGCGCGGTGTCAACGCCATCATGCTCCCGGTCCATGTGCGCCCCGCCGATTTCGATCAGGTCGTGGCGAATTTGAAGAAGATCCCCAATCTCGGCGGTCTCGTCTTCACGATCCCTTACAAGGGCCGGGCCTGCGCCTTCGCCGATGAGCTCGGCAATCATGCGAAAGTCGCGGGCGTTATCAACTGCCTTGGCCGTGGCGCCGACGGCGTGTGGCGCGGCGATATTTTTGACGGGCTCGGCTGCGTCGAGGCCTTCCGCCGCCGCGGCCAGAGCTTCAAGGGCAAGTCGGTGATGCTGATCGGCGCCGGTGGCGCTGGCTCGGCGATCGCCGTGGCGATCGCCTATGAAGGTCCGCGCGCCATCCGCCTGTTCGATCTCGATACCGCCAAGGCCGAAGCGCTGGCCACGCGCATCCGCAGCGTCGACAAGTCGATCGCGGTGGAGATCGGCGCCGTCCGCCTCGACGGCATCGACATCCTGATGAACGCCTCGCCCGTCGGCATGCTCACCGACGCGCGCCTGCCTTTCGAGGTCTCGAGCCTGCCGAAATCGCTCATCGTCTTCGACGCAATCGTCAAGCCAGAGCGCACGCCGCTCATCCAGCTCGCGGAAAAATGCGGCTGCCTCACTGTCTTCGGCCGCGACATGATGAACGGCCAGGTCTCAACCATGGTCGATTTCTTCGGACATCCCGCCAGGGGATGATCAGCGTGCTGTGGGCACCGGCTTGACGCCCAGATCCTGGAAGAAGCGCAGCAGATATCCATCGGGATCGAGCACTAGGAACTGCCGATTGCCCAGCAGCGTCGCGTCGCGCCGATACCATTTCTCTTCCATCGGCAAGAAGATGCGACACCCGGCCGCCTGGACTGTGGCATAGAGCGCATCGACGTCGCGGACCGCGATCTGGAAATTGATGCCGCGTCCGTAAGGGGGCGACAGCTCCGCCGTTAGCCACGTGCGCGCCGGATCGGTGCTCTGCTCGATCATAAGCTGCGCGCCCTCGCGCTCGAAGAATGCAAAGCGTTCCTCCGGCCGCGCATAGGCGAGCGTGAAGCCGAGAATTTCGGTGTAGAATTTCAGGCTGCGCTGAAAATCTGAACAATAGAGTTCGGGAATGAGCGGGTTCATGTGACTCGCGATGAGAGGCGTTCCGATTTCAACGATCTTTCCAAATCGAAGACAATCTGCAACGCCAGATCCCGCCGCATCAATAGACGTTTTCCTTGCCCTTCGCGCGTTCGCCGGCGAAGTGCGTACGCACGGCATCGATATCCTCGCGGTGCGCGGCGTAGAAATCGCGCGAGGCGGACTCCGCGAGCTGGTTGGCGAGGTAGAGCACTTCCTTGGGGTGATAGATAATCCCCGTCGCGCCGCGCCGCATCGTGTGGAACATCAGCTCCTCGTGGGGGCAGCGGCGCACGATATCCATCATCTCGACCAGTGTTTGGCCGGTCATGACGCGTTCGGCCACGCGCATCCATGCCGCGGCGGCGTCGTCTGGGGTCATGGGCGCATCGTCGACGCGCTCCGCGATCATCTCCAGGAAATTGCGCGTGGTGTAGGTCCGCACCAGATCGGGGTTCCAGGTGAGCAGCCGCGCCTTCCAGCGCGCGCTGAGGCGCGGGCTCCACAGATTTGCGCTTTCCGCCAGGAAGGAGACCGGCTGCGCGAAGTAGTTCAGCGAATAGAAGAACCGGCAGGGCTGCTGGTCGAGCCAGCCCGTATAGAAATCGACCCAGTCCTCGCTCATCTCCTGCATCGAGCCGGTGTTGATCACCAGATCGACATGATAGGCCTTGAGCGCCTCGATGCAGTGCAGCGGGCAGAGCACGAAGCGGAACTTGTCGAGCGCCGCCATATCGGCGGGGTCGGGCGACGTCACGTAGCCGACCTCGTCGGGTGAGAACTCCGATGACAGAAACACATCTGCGAAAAACAGCGATTCCGGAATATCGACCAGGATCTGGCGACGCGGGCGATGGATCGGATTGAGCGCCCACAGCCGCGCCGGCGCGCCATAGCCGCCGCCAATCTCGAGCACCGTGTCCGGCGGCGGCAGGTGGGTGAGGCAATTCAGCACGTAGCGCGCGTGCAGGAACAAGATATTGCCCACCGGCCGGCCCTTGTGCATCAGCACGGTGCCCGGAAAGTTATGGGCGATGTCGGCAAACTGGTCGATGTGCTTCCGATACTGCGGGAATTCATTGTAGAGAAGCCCCTCGACGAGACCGAGCAGGGGCGCGAATTTCTCCGTGGTGTTGCTGGAGCCGAAGCCGATCTGCGACTGCGCGAAATGCAGCGCTTCAAGCGGCGTCGATAGTCGCGCGAGAGATTGTCGCGTGCGCTCGACATAAGCGGCCCAGCGCACGCTCTGCGGCGGCAGCTCTGCGTCCTTTTGCGCGGCGACGGCGGCGAAGCAGCGCGCCATCGCCGTGGCAACAATCGTGCGGTCCTGGATCGGTAGCATGCTGCGCCTCGACAATGTGGTGCGCCCGCGCACGACCGCGAACTGATCGTCGGAGCAGCCCGTCAGCCACATCCCCCATAGCAAAGCGGTTGGAGTCGCTAGAAAATCTCAAAAGAACAGAGACCATAGGTCGTATATCGTTTGGCGGGATCCTGATCTGTCGGCCGGTCGCTGGCGCTTGGCCGGCTCGGCCTCCGCGGCGTAGCGTCGTCATCGTCCTGTCGCGGACTCGCCACATACTGGTTCGGGCTTACCCTTGGGGAGACTGTCCATGCCGCACATCATCGATCAGGTCCGGGTCTTGTCGCGTCGCGGTTTGTTGCGCAACGCCTCGGCCTCGGCGCTGCTGACCGCGCTTTCGCCCGCAATCTCTCGCAGCGTCTGGGCCAACCCGGTTTTTTCGGCCTATCCCTTCACGCTCGGCGTCGCCTCGGGCGATCCGCTGCCCGATGGCGTGGTGATCTGGACGCGCGTGGCGCCCGATCCGCTCAATGGCGGCGGCATGCCCAACCGCGCCGTGCCGGTGGCGTGGGAGGTGGCGTCGGACCAGCGCTTCCAGGCGGTCGTACGCAAGGGCGAGACCCTGGCGCGGCCCGAGCTTGGCCACAGCGTGCATGTCGAGGTCGATGGCCTGGCCCCCGGCCGCCCCTACTGGTACCGCTTCCGCGTCGGCGCGGAGGTGAGCCAGACCGGGCGCACGAAGACGGCACCGGCGGCGGATGCGACGCCGGCCATGGTGCGCTTCGCCAATGCCGGCTGTCAGCGCTACGAGGACGGATATTTCACCGCCTTCCAGCATCTCGCCCGCGAGGAGCTCGATTTCGTCTTCCACTACGGCGACTACATCTACGAATATCGCGGCCGCAACGACGGCGTGCCGCGCCTGCGCGAGGCGAATGGCGACGAGATCTACACCATCGTCGACTATCGCAACCGCTACGCCCTCTACAAGCTCGAGCGTGAGCTGCAGGCGGCGCATGCGGCGCACCCGTTCCTGTCGAGCTACGACGATCACGAGATCGACAACAACTGGGCCGGCGCCATCAGCGAGGAAGACGGGTCGGACATTTTCCCCAACGCCGTGCCGCCGGAGTATTTCGCGCTGCGCAAGCAGATGGGGCTCAACGCCTGGTACGAGAACATGCCGGTGCGCAAGGCAGCCTTGCCGTTGGGCCCCAACATCACCGCCTATCGCCGGCTGCGCTACGGCACGCTCGCGCAGATCGACGTGCTCGACACGCGACAGTTTCGCGACGACCAGCCTTGCGGCGATGGCGTGAAGGCCGCCTGTCCGGCGGTCAGCAATCCAAACGCGCAGATCCTGGGCGCGGCACAGGAGAAATGGCTATTCGACGGGCTTGCTCGCGGCGGCGTCACCTGGAACGTTCTCGCCCAGCAGGTCACGGTGATGTATCGCGACCTGGCGCCCGAGGGCGCGGCGCAGATTTCCATGGACAAATGGGACGCTTACCCGGCGGCGCGCGAGCGCCTGCTGCGCCATGTCGATGCGGCCGGGGTGAAGGGGTTGGTCGTGCTCACCGGCGACGTGCACAACGCCTGGGCCGGCAATCTGAACGCGGATGCGATGGATCCGGCCAGCAAGACCTTGGGTACGGAATTCGTGGCCACGTCGATCGCCACCACCGGCGACGGCTTCGATATCAACGAGGTCCGGCAGAAGCAGGTCGATCGCAACCCGCACATCAAATACTTCAACAACCGGCGTGGCTATACGGTCCATGAAGCCACGAAGGACCATATGGCGGTGCATTTCCGCGCCGTCGATTACGTGACCAGGCGCGACGCGCCGCTGCTGACCAAGGCGAGCTTTGCGGTGGAAGCGGGCAAGCCGGGTGTCAACGGCGCCTGATCGCGCAAAACAAAACCGCCGGCACCTTGCGGGGTGCCGGCGGCGAGTTGGGGAGAGGTCGGACGAACCAAGCGGTGTTAGGCCGCCTTGGTCTCAAGGGCCGGCTTCTCGCCGGCTTTGGTCTCGATCTTGATGGTCCGCGGCTTCATCGCCTCAGGCACCTCGCGCACCAGCTCGATGTGCAGGAGGCCGTTGACGAGATCGGCCCCGGTCACCTTGATATAGTCGGCGACCTGGAAGCGGCGCTCGAACGCGCGACCCGCGATGCCGCGATGAAGATAGCGAGCATTGTCCTCGCCATTCTTGATCTTGCCGGCCACCACCAGCGTGTTTTCCTGCGCGGTGATGGTCAGCTCGTCGGGGCTGAAGCCGGCGACGGCCATGGTGATGCGGTAGAGTCCTCGCCGGTCTTCTCGATGTTGTAGGGCGGATACGTCACGCCCTCATCGCCGCGCGTCGCGGCATCCACGAGCCGGCTCAAGCGGTCGAATCCAACGGTCGAACGGAAAAGGGGGGAGAAGTCGAATGTATTCATCTGCATGCCCTCCATTGAGCAACATGGGTTAAAGCGGAACCCGCCCACACTGGGCCGTGTTCCTCTGCTAGTGCGTCGGGACCTCCATCAGGAGCGTCCGTTCACCACTTCGATATAGGAAGCGCCGAAATGGCTTCAAGGGCCTATTTTACGAGAAAAAATGATTTCGGATCAGAAGGTTATATAATTTGCGATATTAACATATGCGCGCTGGCGTGGGCTTGAAATCCATGGTGCAATACCAGGGCGGTATTCTTCAGGGGATCGGTGTTTTGGACGGCGCGTCGGCGGAAACGCAGTTTTTTAGTAAGACATTTGACGAGACGGTTGCTCTATTGGTCGCAGCGCGCGATTACATCAGCTACGCGCGACCCGCCGAAGCGCAGGGCTTCGATGCGACCGACCAGCTCCGCGTCAATTGCGAAACCATGCGCTTGACCGCGCGCCTGTCGGAAATCATGGCCTGGCTCCTGGCGCAAAAAGCCGTTTATGCCGGCGAGATCAGCCGCGCCGACATGGCGAGCGACAAATTCCGCCTGTCCGGCGACGCGGTCTGTTTCGAGGAAACCGACGTGACGGTGGAAAAGCTGCCGCAGGGCCTGCGCGAGCTGCTGAGCCGCAGCCGCCGCCTCTATATCCGCGTCGCGCGCCTCGACGAATTGGTCCGCCGCTCGCTGCATTGAGCGCATCGCGCGCGCCGGCTTTGCGCATGCACTTGAGCATCCGCGCCTAGCCGGCGATAGTGGTAAGAACATCCTGTCGAGGAGCGTGTTCATGGCCACCGTGCAGAGCATCGCGACGACTTAATCCTTGGACAATGCTCTGGCGCAGGCCATTGCGTCCTATCGCGCCGCCAACCCGGAAAGTTTCAAGATCTTCATGGCCGCGACGGGCTCGATGCCCGGCGGCAACACGCGTAGCGTTCTATTCTACGAGCCGTTTCCGCTCTGCATGGTGCGCGGCGAAGGGTGCCGCCTGACCGACGCCGATGGTCACGAATACGTCGATCTGCTCGGCGAGTACACGGCCGGACTCTACGGCCATTCCAATCCGATCATCCGCGCGGCGGTCGAGGACGCGCTCAAGGGCGGGCTCAGCCTGTCGGGCCACACCCGCATGGAGGCGCAGCTGGCCGAGCTGATTTGCGCGCGCTTTCCGTCGATCGAACTGGTGCGCTTCACCAATTCCGGTACCGAAGCCAATCTGATGGCGCTCGCCGTCGCAAAGGTCTTTACCGCGCGGCGCAAGATCCTCGTCTTCGCGGGCGGCTATCACGGTGGCGTTCTTTCTTTTGCGAAGGGTTCGGCGCCGGTCAACGTGCCGCATGAATTCATTATCGCGCCCTACAACGACATGGAAGCCACCCAGGCGGCTTTGGCGTCGGCCGGCGATGATTTGGCCGCGATCCTGATCGAACCGATGCAAGGCGGAGGCGGCTGCATTCCCGCCGATGCGGCGTTCCTGCAGATGCTGCGCGACGAGGCGACGCGCCGCAATGCCGTGCTGATTTTCGACGAAGTGATGACATCGCGGCTGTCGCCCGGCGGCCGCCAGCAGATGCTCGACATCATTCCGGACATGACGACGCTGGGGAAATACCTGGGCGGCGGCATGACGTTCGGCGCCTTTGGCGGGCGCGCCGACATCATGTCCCTGTTCGACCCGCGCCGCTCCGACGCCTTGGCCCATGCCGGCACGTTCAACAACAACATCCTGACCATGACCGCGGGCGTCGCCGGCCTGACACGGATCTTCACGCCGGAAGCGTGCGTGGCGCTGAACGAGCGCGGCGAGCGTCTGCGCGCGCGCCTGAACGATGCCTTCGCGCAGGTCCAGGCGCGTCTCAAGGCAACCGGCATCGGCTCGATGATGGCGATCCACCCGCAGGCCGATGCGGCGACCGCCGCCAAGCTGCGCGAGCTGCTTTTCTTCGACCTGATCGCGCGCGGCTACTACCTCGCCCGGCGGGGCATGATCGCGCTGGCCTTGCCGGTGGGGGAGGCGGAGATGGACGGCTTCATCAAGGCCGTCGGCGATATCCTGAACGAGCGTCGCCAGTTCTACGCCGCCGGCATGCCGGACTAACCGGCAAACAAAAAAAGGCGCCCCGGAGGGCGCCTTTTTGATCGGCCAACGACGGGACGCTTACTTCTTGTCGTCCGCCTTCTTGTCGTCCGTGTTCCCGCTCTTGAGGCCGAAACTCTGGAAGCGCTTGTTAAATTTGGCGACTTGGCCGCCGGAATCGACGATGCGGTGCTGGCCCGTCCACGCCGGATGGGTCTTGGGGTCGATATCCAGGCGCAGGCTCTCGCCCGGCTTGCCCAGGGTGGAGCGCGTCTTGAACGAGCTGCCGTCGGTCAACACCACGGTAATCTCGTGGTAGTCGGGGTGAATGCCCTCTTTCATCGCGGTCTCTCCAGTCGATCGAAGGCGCGGGTTATAGCCGACCCGCCCCGGCGGATCAAGCACCCCTTCGCCGAGGCTTAACAGGGGATTAACCGACCCCTCCGCCGCCTTGTTGGCGGGGTGGGGCCGTGTTAGACGGGGCCCCTCCGCCCTTTCAACGGCCGGATTCCAGCCCCCGGAGCATGCCCAGCGCCATGGATGACAGCTCTTTCGCCGCCTTGGCCGAGCGCACCCTGCGGTCCCTGTTCGAGGCCCTCGACGCGGCCCTCGAGGACGCGGATGTCGAGCTGCGCGAGGGCATCTTGACCATCGAACTCGGTGACGGGCGCTCCTACGTGATCAACAAGCACGCCCCCAATAAGCAGATTTGGCTGTCGTCGCCGATCTCGGGCGCCGCGCATTTCGCCTATGACGCGCAAGCCCAGACTTGGCGCTCGACGCGCGGCCCCGCGGAGCTCAAGCGCCTGCTGGCCGACGAGCTGTCCGGCGTCGCCGGCACGCCGATAAGCCTCGACTGACGGGCCATGGCCGACGCACTCGCAGCACCGGGACGGCGCGACCTTACCATCCTGCGCCGGCTGTTCGTCTTCCTGTGGCCCTATCGCCGCCAGGTGGTCGTCGCCGGGTTCGCGTTGACCGTGGCGGCGGGGACCGTCCTAGGCTTCGGCTGGGGCCTGCGCTGGCTGATCGACGAGGGCTTCGCGCGCGGCGAGGTTGGGCGGCTTGACGAAGCGCTGGCCGGGCTCTTCGCGATCGTCATTGTCATGGCGTGTGCCACCTATATGCGCGCGTATTACGTCTCGTGGCTGGGCGAGCGCGTGGCCGCGGATATCCGCAATGCCGTGTTCGCCAATGTGGTGCGCCTGTCGCCGGCGTTCTTCGAGACCACGCGCACGGGCGAGGTCATCTCGCGCCTGACCACCGACACGACCTTGCTGCAGACCGTGATCGGTTCGTCGGCATCGATGGCGCTGCGCAACACGCTGCTGGTCATCGGCGGTGCCGCGATGATGGCGGTGACCTCGCCCAAGCTCACGCTGCTGGTGCTGGTCGTCGTGCCGATGGTGGTGGCGCCGATCATCGTGTTCGGTCGCCGCGTGCGCTCGCTCTCGCGCGCTAGCCAGGACCGGATCGGCGATATCGGCGCGAGCGTCGACGAGACCCTCAACGCGGTCCGTACCGTGCACGCGTTCAATCGCGAGGCCATCGAAGCGGCGCACATCGCAAAAGAAGTCGAGAGCGCCTTCACCATCGCCATGGACCGCGTGCGCGCCCGCTCGCTGATGGCAGCGGCGGTGATCTTGCTGGTGTTCATCGCGATCGGCGTCGTCTTGTGGATCGGCGGGCACGACGCCATTGCCGGAAAGATCTCGGCGGGCGATCTCTCCGCCTTCGTCTTTTACGCGGTCATCGTCGCCGGCTCGGTCGGCGCGATCAGCGAGTTCGCCGCCGATCTGCAGCGCGCCGCCGGCGCCTCGGAGCGGCTGTTCGAGCTCCTCAACGCCAAGTCGGACATCGTCGTTCCGGCCGAACCCGTTCCCTTGCCCGTACCACCGCGCGGCGCCGTGGCGTTTGAGAACGTGACCTTCCATTATCCCGCCCGCGCCGACCGCGCATCGCTGGCGGAGCTCAGCCTGTCAGTGGCGCCGGGCGAGACGGTTGCCATTGTCGGTCCGTCGGGGGCGGGCAAGACGACGCTCTTCCAGCTTTTGCTGCGCTTCTATGACCCGCAATCCGGCCGCATCCTGTTCGATGGCGTCGATATCGCGCGCACCGACCCCGCTTCGGTGCGCTCGCGTCTCGGCTTCGTGCCGCAGGAGCCGGTGATCTTCGCCGCCAATGTGATGGAGAACATCCGTTACGGCCGGCCCGACGCGAGCGACGACGAGGTCCGCGAGGCCGCCGCCGCTGCGGCCGCCACGGAATTCATCGACCGGCTGCCGCAGGGCATGCAGACGTTCCTGGGCGAGCGCGGCGTGCGCCTCTCCGGCGGGCAACGCCAGCGCGTCGCCATCGCCCGCGCCATCCTGCGCGACCCTGCGGTGCTGCTCCTCGACGAGGCCACCTCCGCCCTCGATGCCGAAAGCGAGCGCCTGGTGCAGGCCGCCCTGGAGCGACTTCGGGCCGACCGCACCGTCCTGGTGATCGCCCATCGCCTGGCCACGGTGCAGCGCGCCGATCGCATCTGCGTGCTGGACCACGGCAGGCTGGTGGCCACGGGGACGCACGCGCAGTTGATCGCCGCGGGCGGGCTTTATGCGCGTCTGGCGGCCCTGCAATTCAATCTGGAGAGCGAAGCCGCAAAATAATGGGGGACCCCCCTGACATTTTGTGTGCGGCGCACCAAATATTTTCAGTCTGCATCTTGGCACAACCGGTGGGAGAACGGTCTTGAACGCCAACGAATTGCTGCAGCTCAATGAATGGATCATCGCGTCGTCGCTGGCGGGGATGAGCGAGATCGACCTGATCGACGGGTTTTGCACCCGTGCCATGGATCTTGGCCTGCCGCTGCACCGCGTGGCGATGGGGATGGACACCCTGCACCCGGTCCATCAGGGGCGCATTTTTATTTGGCAGAGATCGTCCGGCGCGACACTGGCCGAGGAATACGGCCGCGCCGAGGCGAGCGAAGAGGACGAGGAATGGCGTCTTAGCCCGTTCTACCGCATGAAGACGGAAAATCAGCCGCGCCTGCGCCGCAAGCGCGGCGTGGATTACCGTCAGGGCGAATTTCCCATCGTCGATAAGTTCTTTGCCGAGGGCGGCGGCGACTATTTTGCACTGACCGTGAAATTCGGCGAGGCCGCCACGATCGGCACCGCGAGCCAGGTCTATTCGTCCTGGACCGCCAACGGCGATGGCTTCGCCGACGAAAACATCGACGCCATTGAGCGTATTGCGCCGGCCCTCGCCGTCGCTATCAAATCCACGAATCTCACCCGCATCGCCGAGACTCTCGTCTCGACCTATCTTGGCAAGGACGCAGGCCAGCGTGTGCTCAAGGGGAATATCGACCGCGGTGTCGCCGAGCGCATGCGCGCGGTGCTGTGGTTCAGCGACCTCAAGGGCTTCACCCGTATCGCCGACCGTGAGCAGAGTGAGGAGATCATCCCGCTGCTCAACGACTACGCCGACGTCCAGGTGAAGGCGATCCACAACAATGGCGGGCACGTGCTCAAATTTATGGGCGACGGCATTCTCGCGATCTTCGACAGCGCCGATGCGGTTGACGCGTGCGGGCGCGCCCTGAATGCCGCCGACATGGCCTATCACAAGCTCTTGGCCGTCAATAAGCGCCGCTCCGAGGCGGGCAAGCCGGTGACGCGCTTCCATATCGGCCTGCATATCGGCGAGGTGCTCTACGGCAATATCGGCACGCTCGAGCGGCTCGATTTCACCGTCGTCGGCCCGGCGGTGAACGAGGTTTCGCGCATCGAGGCGATGTGCGGCAATCTCGAGCGCGACGTCGTGCTCTCCGCCGATTTCGCCAAGGCCGCGGGCCCGCATCGCGACCGGCTGGTGTCGCTCGGCCGCTACGCGCTGCGCGGCGTGACCACGCCGCGCGAGCTCTTCACCTTCGATGCCGAGAGTGCCGGCGCGAATTGACCTAGCTATCGATGGCGTCGCGCAGGCGCTGGAACAGCGTGTACAGGCCGAATAACCCAACGACGATGGCGCTGCCGATCGCCGAGCTGATTCCAATTTCCTGCCAGTCGATGCCTGAAGCCCGCACGGCCATGGGCTCCGCGACGTGCGGCGTTTCATTGGCCTTGATCAGGGCGCGGATGTTCTGACGTTGCTCTTTTAAGAGCGTTTCGATCGTGCTCGGGCCGGCATAGACACGATAGAGATTGATCGACAGCATGACTTTGTTCACCAGCGTCACGCCGACGACGCCCGCGACCGTCATGATCCGCCCGTCGGGGCCCTGTGAAGCCATGATGATGCCGAAATAGAGGGCGTCTTGGTCGCTGTCCAGCACGCCCAGCGGCTTCAGGCCGTCCGCCGGCATTGTCTGGCCGCGCGACTTCCAATTTTCGGCCGCGTCACGCGCGATGTCTTGCCAGGCCAGCTTCGGCATCACCGCCGCGACCTCCTGCACCACCTCGGCGCGCGTGCGCGTGTCGTGGACCCGCGGCGCCCCCTTGTCGTAAGGGCTGAGAATCTGGCCATCGACGAAGGGCACGCCGTCGCCGCGCCTTGCCCGCGCCATGGATTTGCAATCGCCGAACACGATCAGCACATCGTTCTTGCCGGCATTGCGTCGTTCCAGCTCGGCGATGATGTTGCGATCGCTGGGGTGGGCGCGATCGAACACGCATGAGCGCGTCGGCGCCGTCAGGACGACATCCTGGCCGGCGACGCTGACGGTTAGCGCGTTTGCCGCCGATAAAGGGAGCAGAAGTGCAGCCGCGACAATGCCGGCGGCAAACCCTCGCGCCCACCAGGCCGGGGAGCCGGCCGCGCGCCACGTCTCGATTTGCACATGACCCCACTTCGGCGGGTCGGGCCCACCGCAATGCATCAACGTTCGATCGAAAGTATGTTTCGCGGAGGGTTAAACAACCAATAATGGCAAAACGCTCGCGTCTCGCCCGAATTCGATGGCAGCGTCAGGACTTACGCGGCGTGGAAACCGCCGGATCGCTCGCCGGAAACGTCTCGATCAGGGCCTCGTCGAGCTTATCGGACTCCGCCTGGCGTTTGTCCGGCGGCGTCTTGCGTTTCGTCGTTGCCACGCGCGGGCGCCGCTGCTGCGCCGGCCGGCGGAATCCGGGTTTGCCGCTGTCGTGCTGTGCCATGATCGGCCCTCCGTAGCGTGGACGAACTATCAACACTAGCTTGCCCCGGTGGTTCCACCCGGAGCGGCCATGCCCAGCTTTCCCAGCACGACGCTGTCACCCAGCATTCTCTTGGCAAGCTGGTATCCCAGTTCGCGATAGGATTCGAATTGCGCCTCGTCGAAGAACTGGTCGGCGGTGGTCTGCTGCGGAAATGTCGTGTCGGCAATTTTGTAGCCATAGAGATCGGCCGGCAGACCCGGCAGCAGCGTCGGTTTGATGACGATGAGCGTCCCGCTTGTTCCATCCGCATACTGGATGTCGGCCATGGCGAAGCCGCGCTTGGCGAAGCGGATATCCTTGTGAAGGGATGGGTTGTCCCCATCCGCGCCAGGGACCACATCGTACAGATCGAATTCGCCGCGAAACTTGATATTGGCGCCGAAATCGACCCGCACCCGCTCGATCGCGTTCGACAGATCCGCGAACGCGTAGTTTTCGTCGGCGCCGGAATCCGTGCTCACGATCACTTTCATTTTGCGCCGGATCAATTCGTACATGCCCGTGTTCTCGAAATGCCCGCCATCGGTCAGCTCGATGAAATGCGAGGACTCGGTGAAGCCCATGCTGCACAGCTCGGCCAAGCCCGGGAGGAACAGATTGGGGCGCTGGGGCAGGAGGGCGCTGCGCAACGCCGCATCCGGATTCATCTCCATATATCCGAGCCGCAGGTTGAGCATGCTCATCAGAAACGAGACGATGGCGTTGCGCGCCAGCCCGCCCGCACGCCCTGTATGCGGATTTGCCGCGGCGCCGGAAATGGACATGGCGGAGGCCAATGTCATGGGGCGTCCTTGCCTCATCAGCCGGGGCTTCGCGACATACGTCACGGTTTCGATCCAGCCGGTCGCGTCGCCGCCGCAGAACAGCGGCGACAGGATGAAATTATCGCTGCCGCGGTCGCGGTATTTGAGGTTCTCGGAATTCACCAGCACGACGTTCGCGTTGATGATGTGGTAGGGCCCCTTGTAGCGGGGCTGATCCGTCGATGCGCCGCACATCTCATGCAGCGGCGCGGAATCGGCGCCGTTGGCCGGTTGCCATGCCGTGATGTTGATGGCGCCGCGGTCCGGCAGGAAGGTTTCCATCAGCCGGTCGCGATACATGCGATGCGGCGATGTGTAGTTGAAATTCGTATAAAAGCCGATCAGGGCCGCGACGATCGCAACGATAGCGACCACGACGATTGGCCAGTGATCGATTGCATGCGCGACCGAGTACGAGAGCAGCAGCGTGCCATACGCCAGCAAAATCGTCGTCAGCAAGATGAAGACTTTGCCCAGCGGCCCTTTTTTGGTGGCACCGGTCTGCGAGTCCATGATGAACTTGCTGACGGCGCCGATGGCACCCAGCAGCGTCGCAAGGCTGGCGCTGGCGGCCGCGTCGGCGACGCTCCCGAGCATGGCGTAGACCCCGGGGAGCGAGCCAATGACGATCAGGGCAATGGTCGTTATCAGAAGAACGCCCTGCACATATTGCGCGCGCGTGCGCATCCGGTACATGAATGCCGATTTGGCTGGCGCGGCGGTCAGTAGCGCGTAGACAAAGGCCACGAGAAGAAACAAGAGCGCCGTGGCAATGGCGATGCGGGCCGGCCAGTTCGCGACCGTCGGATCGTCGGTCGGCAGCACCTTCAGATGGCTGGCGGCGAAAAACATCGCAGCCAGCACGACGAAATAGACCAAGAATGTCGACAGCATGCCGCGCAGCACGACCGCGATCATCGAGGCGACGTTCAGATAAGCGCCGGGTGTCAGGTAGTTGCCGCGCTGACGTAGGAAGTCGAGCGCGGGCGGCGCTTCGCTGTCGCGGATTTCGGCATCCTGCCGCGTGCCCCAGCGCGGACCGCGCAGCGGAAAATGATCGGGGTCCAGGCCGTATTTGTCGCCGATGTGCAGGAGCCAGGTCAGCGCCGAGCCGATATATCCGCCACCCGATACCGTCGACAGGTAGTCGAATTTCGGCATCGCCTTGCGCACGACCAGGGCCTGCATGACACCAAGGCCGAAGGCGGCGGAGCGGATACCGCCGCCGGAGATCGACAGACCGATGAGGTCTTTGGCCTTGGCGTCGTCGGAATAGCCGCGGATTTCCTTGAGATGTGCCCACTCGCGGTTCAGCACATCGTCGAATTTACGCGTGTGCATGTTGGCCCCCGCCCTGGAACGTCCGGAAATGAAGATGCAACCAACGAGAGAAAAAAATCCAGGCCTCCCGCTTCACAGGGGGCCACGCTCGGATGGTAAGGCGCTTCTGGAACCGATGCCGTGAAGCAGGTCACCGGTGAAACAGAACAGGCGATACAGTCTCAGCGGCTGGTGAACTTGAGCTCGATGCGGCGGTTACGGCGCCAGCCGACTTCGTCGTCGCGCGGGTCAATCGGTTGGAACTCGGCGAAGCCCGCGGCCGAGAGGCGTTCGCTGGGGATACCGCGCGACATCAGGAACTTGACCACAGAGATCGCGCGCGCCGAGGACAGCTCCCAGTTGGACGGGAACCATACCGTCGCGATCGGTCTGCGATCGGTATGGCCATCGATCTGCAGCACCCAATTGATGTCCGGCGGAATGCGGGCCGAAATTTCGCGCAGCGCGGTTGCGAGCTTGTCGAGCTGCTCGCGACCCTGCGGTTCGAGTTCGGCCTGGCCGCTCCCGAACAGCACTTCCGCCTGGAAGACGAAACGGTCGCCGACCACGCGGATATCGGCGCGCTCGCCCAAGACCTCGCGCAGCTTGCCGAAGAATTCGGAGCGGTAGCGCGCCAGTTCCTCGACCTTGCTGGCGAGTGCCAGGTTGAGTCGCCGTCCGAGATCGGCGACCTGCACTTGCTGCTCCGCCGACTTCTTCTCGCTCGCCTCCAGGGCGCTGTTGAGTAGCGCCAATTGCTGACGCAGCTGCTCCATCTGGCGCGTCATCACGTCGGCGCGCGCCTTGGCGTCTTCGCTGAGCTTGCGCTCCTCGCTGAGCGCCGTCTGGCCCTTCGTGATCTCGCCGCCCTGTTCGTTGATCTTCGCCTCGAGTTCGCGGCGCAGGATCATCAACGTCTCGACATTGCGTCGGAGCGCGTCGAGATCGCGCAGCTGCACCTCGATTTTTTCCTTGTCGGCGGAAACGGTCTTGAACGCATCTTCGAGCTGCGCGCTGACCTTGTTGGCCTGCGCCGTCGCCGCCTCGGCGCGCGAATTGGCGGCCGCGAGTTCCTGCGTCAGCCGGTCGCGCGTTGTGGTCGAGGCCTGCAGCTCCGTCGAGAGCTGCGTTACGGTTTGGCGCAGATCGGCGCTGGCGCGCCGCTCCATCGCCAACGTCTCGGCGAGGTCGCCGAGTTGCTGCGACAGCCGCGCCAACGCCAGGTCGCGGCCGGAGATCAGGTCGCGCAGGTGGAACTGGAACAGGGTGAACATCATCAAGACGAAGACGATGACCATAAGCAGCGTCGCAAGCGCGTCGACGAAGCCCGGCCAGATATCGACCGGGCGCAAGCGGCTGCGGCGTGCGGCGAAGGCGGCCATAACGCGGGCTTAGCGCTCTTCTTCGGCCAGCGCCGCGATGGTGCGCGCCAGCAGGCGGAATTCGCTGCGCAGATCCTGGACCATCTGGTTGCGGCCCGTGGCCAACTCCTCGATCATCCGCGCCATGTGGACGTCGAGATTGCGGATATGCGCGCGCGTGGTCTCGTCGATGCCGAACCCGCCCTTGTTCATGGCGTCGCCCAGCTTGCTCAGGAGCGGCTTCAGCTCCATCTGGCTTTCCGCCAGGCGCACCATGAGCTGCTGCTCGGCGCGCATCTGGTCGGTGAACTGCGTGAGGCGGTCGGCCAGCGTCGAGAGATTGGCGTTGTTGGTGGTGCGGCCTTCTTCCGCGCGCGCCATCGTGCGCTGCAGCCCCTCGAGGTTGTCGGCCGTCTGCTCCAGCAGCGCCTGGATATAGGCGGGCACCGACTGGTCGCCTTCGGCAATCGCGCTGCCCGACGACAATTTGGTGAGGCCGGAGAGCCATTCCTCAAGCTCGTTGAAGAAACGGTTCTGCGCCTGGCCCGCCTGCAGATCGAGGAAGCCCAGCACCAGCGAGCCGGCGAGGCCGAACAGAGACGTGCCGAACGCCGTGCCCATGCCGGAGAGCGGCGCTTTCAGGCCTTCCTGCAGATTGTTGAAGAGGGCGCTGCTGTCGCCTGTCGCCGATAGGCTGGCGATAACGCCGGTGACGCCGTTGACGGTTTCGAGCAGGCCCCAGAACGTGCCGAGCAGGCCCAGGAAGATCAGCAGCCCGACGAGATAGCGGCCGATATCGCGCTGCTCGTCGAGGCGCGAGGCGATCGAATCGAGAAGCGCCCGCGTGGCGCTCGCCGACAGGCTGATGCGTCCCTTCTTCTCGCCCAGCATCGTCGCCATGGGTGCGAGCAGGCGCGGGCCGCTGCGCACCGAAAGCCCCGGCGCGTTGCGCCGGAAATTCTCGATCCATGAGACTTCCGGATTGAGCAGCAGAACCTGGCGGAAATTGTAGACGATGCCCAACAGCAGCACGCCGATGATCAGGCCGTTGAGCGGCGGATTGGCGCGGAAGGCGTGCGCGAGACCATCGTACAAGACCCCCGACACCGCGATGACGACGGCGAGGAAGATGGCCATACGGATGAGGTAGCGATTGGGCCGGTTCATGGCGGGCGCGGAGGCTTTCCCCTCGGCGAACGGGTGGGACTCTCCGCACAATGCGGGAGACTCCCCCGCTTTATCAACGCATTTCGGCGCGAATGTGGCGCCGCGCGCGAGCAGTGCCGGCTACTACCGCCGGACGAGGACGAGATCGAACTCGATCCGACGGCCCCTCGGGCACGCGGTTGCCGAGTGCACGAACATCCATGCGCGTGCTGCGCACGCCCTGATCGATCAGATAGGAACGCACGGCAAGCGCCCGACTGAGACTCAGGCGTCGCGCCTGGCTCCCGGCATCGTCGCCGCCGCTGGCATAGGCGATCAGTTGCAGGCGCGCGCCTTCGTCGCCCTTGAGCGTGGCCGCGGCTTGGTCGAGCACGCGCTTGGCCGAATCGGGAAGATCGACGGCCGTCGAGCCGAACTCGAACTCGGCCGAACTGCCCGTCGGCGGCGGCCCTGCCGGCGGAGGGCGGCACGGCAGCCATTTGGGTGGTGGCCGCCGGGCTCGGCGGCGCGGGTGGAGGCGCTGCAGCGACTGGGGCTCGCGCTTGTGCCGGCGGAGCCGGCGGCGGTGCTGCAGCGGCCGGAGCCGGGGTCGGCGCCGGCGGAGGCGGAGCGGCGGGCGGTGGCGGGCTCGGCGCCGCGGCCACGGGTGCCGGCGGAGTCGGCGCGGCAACCACCGGCGCCGGCGGGGCGGGTGGCGGAGTCGGTGCTGCCGCCACCGGCGCGGGTGCGGCTTGAGGCGGCGTCGGCGCAACAGCCTGCGGGGCGGGCGGCGGTGATGGGGCCGCGGCGGGCGGTGCCGGGGGCGGGGTCGGAGCGGGGGGCGCCGGCGGCGGAGCCGCCTGCGGGGCGACGGTGCCGAGCTGACGCGGCGCCGACGGGTTGACCGGCGGCGGGGGCGGCGGTGCCGATGTCGTGGCACTCGGCGGCGTCAGGCGCGGGGCCGGCGGCGTATCGGAGAACACCGGCGGCGGCGCCGGCGGCGTGAAGCTGGGGGCTGAGGCCGGGATCGGCGCGGCCGACTTGGATGCGCTCGGCGCCGTCGGCTTGGCGACCCGGCTGGGCTTGGGCGCGGCGGCGACGCTGGGCTTGGGGGCCGCAGGTTCGCTGGGCTTCGGCGGCACGGCCGCAACGGGCGCGGCCTTCTTTTCGGGTGCCGGCGCTGTCTTCTTCGCGGTCTGGGTGTTCGTGCCGTTCTTCTTGGCGGTGTTGGTCTTCTTTTCGACCGCCTTCTTCTCAGGTGTCGGCTTCGGCGTCACAACCGCGGCGGGCTTCGGGGCAGGTGCCGGCGGGACGACAGGCGTCGCGATGACCGGCTGGCGGGGTGCGGGGGCCAAGCGCGGCGGCGTGGCGACGCCGGGGCGCGGCCCCAGCTCGTCCAGCACGCTCCAGTCGACTTCGACGTTCGGCTTGGGTTGACGCAGCTGCTGCTGCGCCAAACCGGGGGTCGTGGCGAGCACCATGGCGCACAGCACAACCGCTGCGCCGCCCGGCCGTAGAGCGGCAGGCGTAATAAAATGTCGGGTGAGGTCTTGCCAACGCACCATGATTCGCTCGGAATTATTAACCTATGGGCTTCGACGTCACAACAGGTTTAGCGGCGAATCCGTCTGGAGTTACGCCGCGTTAGGCGGATTCCAGGAGGGTTTGCCCGGCCAGCGATCGAGTTCCCACGGAGCAAAACTGGCCGTATCCAAGCGGCCATAGTTAACCATAAGGGGTTAACGAAGCCTCAACGCAAGAGGCCATTTCCGCGGTGTTTTAGGGGCGCCGAAAGGGCGCGGGTCAGGCCTTGGCCGGGGCCGGAATGCCGGTTTTTTCGGCGTCGCGCAGCAATTTGCCCAGCGGCATCCGCAGCAGATCGTTGGAGGCGAGGATGCTGCCGCTGGTCAGCATGTTCTTGCCGCCATCGATCTCGGTCACGAAGCCGCCGGCCTCGCGCACGATCAGGATTCCCGCCGCCACATCCCAGGCGCTGAGGCCGAATTCGAAGAACCCGTCGAAGCGCCCCGCCGCGACATAGGCGAGGTCGAGTGCCGCCGCCCCGAAGCGCCGCACGCCGGCCGTGTTGCCCATCACCGATTCGAGCAGGGTCAGATAGCGCGGGTGGTCGCCGCGCTCGCGAAACGGGATGCCGGTGGCGATCACCGCATCGCCCAGCGCCCGGCGGCCGGAGACGCGCAGGCGCTTGTGGTTGACGAAGGCGCCCGAGCCCTTCTCGGCGAAGAACATCTCGTCGCGCAGCGGCTCGTAGATCATGCCGGCGATCAAATCGCCATCGCGTTCCAGGGCGACGGAAATGCAGAAATGCGGGATGCCGTGCAGGAAATTCGTGGTGCCGTCGAGCGGATCGATGATCCAGCGGTTCTGGCCGTCGCTGCCGGCCTCGGTTCCGCCTTCCTCGGCGAGGAACCCGTAGCCGGGCCGCGCTTTCGACAATTCCTGCTTCAGCGTGCGCTCGGCCTGCAGATCGGCGGTCGACACGAAATCGGCGGGTCCCTTGACGGAAACCTGCAGGTTCTCGACCTCGCCGAAATCGCGCACCAGGCCGCGCGCCGCCTTGCGCACGGCGCGCTCCATCACGTTGAACAGGGCAGAGGGTCGGGCGGCCATAAGGCGCGCTCAGTCCTTCGCGCGTTCGAGATACGTGCGCTCTTCGATGTTGACGACGATCTTGGTGCCCGAGGAGATGAACGGCGGCACCATCACGCGCACGCCATTGTCGAGCACGGCGGGCTTGTAGGAAGACGACGCCGTCTGGCCCTTCACCACCGCATCGGCCTCGACCACCGTCGCGGTCGTAGTCTGCGGCAAATGCACGCCCACGGCGTTGCCTTCGATGAAATCGACCGTCACCGTCATGCCGTCGGTGAGGAAGTCAGCGGGCTCGCCGATCAGCTCGCGATTGACCGTGAGCTGCTCGAAGCTCTCCGGGTCCATCAGCGTCACCTGTTCGCCGTCCGCGAACAGGTACTGCATTTCCTTCTCTTCGACGCGCAGCTGCTCGGCCTGCTCGTCGGAGCGGAACTTCATGTTCGACTTGGTGCCGCTCTTGATGTCGCGGATTTCGATCTGGTTGAACGCCCCGCCTTTGCCGGGCGACACGATGTTGTGCTTGAGCACGCGCCAGATGCGGCCGTCGACCTCGATGACGTTGCCTGCGCGAATTGCACTGCCGTTGATTTTCATGAGCCGGACCGGATCTTTCTGGAAAAAAGCGGGCGGAACCTACCAGCTTGGCGGGGATGTGACAATCACCGCGAATGACGGGAAATCGCGGCATTGAGGGCCTTAACCGCCGCTGTCGGCCCGGCGGGGTCGGACCAGACGCCGCCGGCGACGGCCAGGAAATCGGCCCCGGCCTCGACCAGAGCACCGCAATTCTCAGCCGTGATGCCGCCGATGGCCACGCACGGCACGGTCATCATCTCGCTCCACCAGCGCAGCAGGTCGAGATCCGCCTGGCCCTTCGGCTTTTCCTTGGTGGTGGAGGGGAAAAAGGCGCCGAAGGCCACATAGTCCGCGCCATCCTCCGCCGCATCGATCGCGAGATGGCGCGAGGCATGGCAGGTGACGCCGACGATGCGTCCTGCCCCCAAAGCCGTGCGCGCCGCGGCGTAGCTCGCGTCTTCCTGGCCCACATGCACGCCATCGCAGCCCGTGGCGGCGGCGAGATCGGGCCGGTCGTTGAGGATGAAGGCGACGCCGCGCTTCTGCACGACGGGCCGCAACGCGTCGCAGGCGCGCTTGATCGCGTCGTCGTCCACATCCTTGAGCCGGAGCTGCACGCACGCCACATCGCCGCCATCGAGTGCTGCAGCCAGCGGATCACCGAACGCCGCCGGCTCCAAGGCGGGCGGCGTGATCAAGTAGAGACGGCAGAGGGGTTTTTTGTCGGCCATGGCGCACAAGCCCCCACCCTTCGAGACGCGCGCCCTGGCGGGCGCGCTCCTCAGGGTGAGGACCTATTTGAGTTCAACAGTACGACCTCATCCTGAGGAGCCCGCGAAGCGGGCGTCTCGAAGGATGACGGTGACACAAACGATCAAGCCTTGCCCTGATAGATCTGGATGATCTGCTCGAGCAGGGCCAGCGCCTTGTCGCGCGGGCGCTGGAAGGTGTTGCGGCCGATGATCGAGCCGTTGCCGCCGCCGTCGCGGATCGCGGTCGCGTCGGCGAAGATGCCGGCATCGTCCTTGGCCTCGCCGCCCGAGAAGACGACGATGCGCTTGCCGTTGAAGCACTGCTGCACGATATGGGCGAAGCGCGCGGCCGGCGTCGAGATGTCGATCTTCTCCTTCTCGTAAACCTTCTTCGCCGCATCCTGGTAGATGACCGACGTCGGCGGCTTCACCTTGATGATGTGGGCGCCGAGCAACGCGGCCATGTGTGCCGCATAGGCGCACACATCCACCGCCGTCTCGCCTTCCTTGGTGAGATCGCCACCGCGTGGGTACGACCAGATGACGACGGCAAGGCCCGCGGCCTTGGCTTCTTCAGCCAGCTCGCGGATCTCTTCCATCATCTCGAACTGGTCGTCGGAGCCCGGATAGATCGTGAAGCCGATCGCCGAGCAGCCCAGCCGCAGCGCATCCTTGACCGAGCCGTGCACGGCCTGATCCTTGTTGCGCGCGAGCGTGTTGGCGCTGTTGACCTTGAGGATCAGCGGAATGGCGCCCGCGAAGGTATCGGCACCCGCCTCGATCATGCCGAGCACGGAGGCGTAGGCGGACAGGCCCGCGTCGATCGCGAGCTGGAAATGGTAATGCGGATCGTAGGCCGGCGGATTGGGGCCGAAGCTGCGCACGCCGCCGTGCTCGAAGCCCTGGTCGACCGGCAGGATGACGAGCTTGCCAGTGCCGCCCAGCTTGCCGTGCATCAAGATGCGGGCGAGGTTGGCCTTGGTGCCGGGATTGTCGCTCTCGTAATTTTCGAGGATCTTTTTGACCTTCTGCGTAATCTTCACGTGGCGCTCTCCAAATATCCGATTTGAGACAAAGCCGACGGCGCGGTTTTTAGCGGTTTAGCGCGGTTTTGGCAACGCTGCCATGAGCTTGAGTGCCTTGCGCCGGACCCTCTAGTCGCGGCACAAAGGCAATCCCCGTATTTAACGTTAAGACCGTCAAGGAGTGCCACGCCCATGCAGCTCCAGTTGCAGACTTGGAAAGACGTCGAGAGCTATCTCGGCAAGAGCAACGGGATCATCATCCCGATCGGCTCGGCCGAGCAGCATGGCCCCAACGGCCTGATCGGCACCGACGCCATCTGTCCCGAAGTCATCGCCAAGGGCGTGGGCGAGGCGGCGGGCGCGATGGTGGCCCCGACCATCGCGGTCGGTATGGCGCAGCATCATCTGGGCTTCGCCGGCTCGATCACGCTCCGACCCACAACTCTTATCGCAGTCGTGCGTGACACGGTTGTGTCATTGGCGCGTCACGGTTTCCAGCGCTTCTATTTCTTGAACGGCCATGGCGGCAACATCGCCACCGTTACCGCCGCATTCTCGGAAATCTATGCCGAGAGCTCGATGCATCCCGCCGGTAACCGCCCCGCGGTCAAGTGCAAGCTGCGCAATTGGTGGGAGAGCGACGGGGTCAAGTCGCTCTCGCGTGAACTCTACGGTTCGTCCGAAGGCAGCCACGCCACGCCGTCCGAAGTGTCGCTAACGTGGTACGCGTATCCTGAGGCCGCGCGCCCGATGACCATGGATCCGCCGGTGGCGCCGACCGGTAGTTTCACCGACGCCGACGATTACCGCCGCACCTTCCCCGACGGCCGCATCGGTTCCAACCCCGGCCTCTCCTCGGTCGAAGCCGGCAAGCGCCTCTACGACGCCTCGGTCAAAGACGTCACCGCCGACTACAAGGCCTGGCTCAACGCGGCCTGAACACAGGCGCTACTCGCCCGTCGTCGGACGTTGGCGGTCCTGCCAAAGTTCGAGGGCGGCAAGGCCGGCCACGATCAGGCCGAACACCAGATGGGCCAGCATCAGGTCGTTGATGGTGGCGTAGCCAAACAACCATGGTGACGCGGCGACCCACAGGCCAAGCACCATCGCCGCCCATTCCTCCCAGGGTGCGACCACCTCGATCTCAAGCGCCGAGAGACTGGCGATCACCAGGCCGGCGATCATGGCGTTGAGCGCGATGTACTGCATGTTCGCGGCGTGCATTTCCTCGATGAGGAACGGCCACGGCGCGAGCGCGATGACAATGCCCAGCAGGATGCCGAGCCAGTTTTCCCATTGCTGATGCGTGCGGAGGTTGGCGGCGAAGACCATGTGACACCCCCTTGTCTGGTCGGAAGGGGGCGGCAGTCACATGCGAGCGGCCATCGCGGCGGCGGGCACGTGTGCCGCGCCCGTATAACAACAATCTGGGTGCGCGGGATGGCGTTCGCAACGCGTGGATGCCCGGGCTCCCGGACTCGAGCTCATGATCATATTCCTACAGACCGCCGGCATCGATTGATGGGGTCAATCGCCGTGATCGAATCGATGGTCTTGCTATTTTATTAGAATGAGAACAATTCTTATTATCATAATTGATAAGGCCCCTAGGAGGGCACATGTCGTACGTCATAGCGGCCGTCAATGCCGGGTTCGGCTGGCGGCGGCAGGGGCCGACCCCGAGCCTCCCTGAATCGCATCGCAGCGTGCCGGTCTTCGCCACCGCCGGCTTCTGGCGCAAGCTGTTCGCCTTCGCCGGCCCCGGCTATCTCGTGGCCGTGGGCTATATGGACCCCGGCAACTGGGCCACCAGCCTCGCCGGCGGCTCGGCGTTCGGCTACCAGCTCCTCTCGGTCATCCTGCTGTCGAACCTGATGGCGATGGTGCTGCAGTTCTTGAGCGCCAAGCTCGGCATCGCCACCGGCCGCGATCTGGCGCAGGCCTGCCGCGACCATTTCTCGCCGCCGGTCGCCCTGGTGCTGTGGGCGCTGTGCGAGCTGGCGATCATCGCCTGCGATCTGGCCGAGCTGATCGGCACCGCCATCGCGCTCAACCTGCTCTTCGGCCTGCCGCTGATCTGGGGCGTGTGCCTGACGTCGCTGGACGTGCTGCTGATCCTGCTGCTGCAGACCCGCAATTTCCGCCATCTCGAGGCGTTCGTGCTGGCGCTGATGATCACCATCGCCGTGTGCTTCGCCTTCGTGCTCGCGCTCGCCAAGCCGGCGCTGAGCGACGTGTTGGCGGGCTTCGTGCCGCAGCCGGGGATCGTCTTCAACCCGGAGATGCTCTATGTCGCAATCGGCATCCTGGGTGCGACGGTCATGCCGCATAATCTCTATCTCCACTCCTCGATCGTGCAGACGCGCCGTTATGAACTGACCGAAACCGGCAAGCGCCAGGCCGTGCGCTTCGCCGCCATCGACTCAACTGTGGCGCTGACCTTCGCGCTCGCCATCAGCGCCGCGATCCTGATCGTGTCGGCGACCGTGTTCCATCTGCAGGGCCGCACCGACGTGGCCGAGATCGGCGATGCTTATCAGCTTCTGTCGCCGCTGCTGGGCGCACCCTTGGCCAGCATCGTCTTCGCGATCGCGTTGCTCGCGTCCGGGCAGAATTCCGCGATCACCGGCACGCTCGCCGGGCAGATCGTCATGGACGGATTTCTCAATCTGCGGCTGGCGCCGTGGCTGCGCCGCCTCGTCACACGACTGGCGGCGATCGTGCCCGTGGTGATCGTGACCTTGCTCTATGGCGAGGGCGGTACGGCCAAGCTCTTGATCCTGAGCCAGGTCGTGTTGAGCCTGCAGCTCCCCTTCGCGGTGATCCCGCTGGTGCGCTTCACCGAGCGATCGCGCCAAGATGGGCGACGTTCGTCAATTCCCGCGCACTCGTCATCGTCGCCTGGACCATCGCCGCCGCGATCGTCGTCCTGAACGTCAAGCTGCTGGCGGATGTCGTGACGGGCTGAGCAACGCCTCGGGCCCCGACCAGCCATAGGCCATCTCTTCGACTTCCTTCGCCGCCCAGCGTCAGCTTCTGCCGGCCGAGCGGCGTGCCGCCGAGGCGGCGGTAGAAGCCGTGCGCGGGCGCATTGTCGACCAGCACCCAGAGAAGGAACGGCGTGAGTCCCTCAGCCGCCAGCAACTCGGCGGCCTTGCGCATCAAATCTACGCCAAGGCCTTGCCGCTGTGCGCGCTGCAAGAGATAGATTTGCGCGATTTCGCCGCGATAACCGTCCGGCCCGGTTTCGAGGACTCTGCAACCGCTGAATCCAACAAGCGTCCCGTCCTGTTCGACGACGAACACGCCGCGCCAGGGCGCTTGCCGTGTGACCCGCGTGAGCCAGGATGCGGCGGACATCCAACCGGCGCGGTCGAGCCCGCTCAAAAAATCCCGCGGCAGCACATCGGCATAAGTTTCACGCCAGACGGTCGCGTGAAGGCGTGAAAGGGCTTCGGCATCGCGCGGCTCGGCGGGACGGATGTGCGGCATGAACTGTGCGACCCTCATGCTTCGACAAGCTCAGCATGAGGGTTTTCAACAGGACCTCATCCTGAGCTTGTCGAAGGATGAGGTCAGAGCGCGTGCATTTCGCCGTTCGGGTCTTCTACGGTTCCATCGTCGCGCAGATAGCTCGGCCCCACCGGCACTTTGCCGTGGCCGCCGGGGATGTCGAGGATGTAGGTCGGCTGGCACAGACCCGAGACGCGCCCGCGCAGATGGCGCATCAGCTCCTGGCCCTCTTCGATCGTCGTGCGGAATTGCGACGTGCCGGGCGCCAGATCGCCCTGGTGCAGGTAGTAGGGCTTGATGCGGTTGCGCACCAACGTACGGAACAAGTCTTCGAGCGTCGCCGCGTCGTCGTTGACGCCTTTGAGCAACACGCTCTGGCTCAACAGCACAATCCCGGCATCGCTCAGCCTGCGGCAGGCCTTGCGCGCGGCCTCGGTGAATTCGCGCGCGTGATTGACATGCAGCACGACGTAGACCGCTTTCTCCGCGCGCAGCGCCGCGACAAGCTCGTCGCTGACGCGCAGCGGATCGACCACCGGCACGCGCGTGTGCACGCGGATGACGCCGACATGCTCGATCGCGTCGAGCGCACGCACGATCTCGCCGACGCGCCGCGGCGACAGGATCAGCGGGTCGCCGCCCGACAGGATCACTTCCCAGATGTCCGGGCGCGCGCGCACGTAGTCGAGTGCGGCGTCCAGCTCCGCCGGCGACAGCGCCTCGCCGCCGGGCCCCACCATCTCGCGCCGGAAGCAGAAGCGGCAATAGACCGGGCAGGCATGGCTGGGCTTGAGCAGCACGCGGTCCGCGTAGCGATGCACGATGCCCTTCACCGGCGAATGCGCGTGATCGCCGATCGGGTCGGCGCGTTCGTCCGGCGTCGTGACCAGTTCGGCATCGCTCGGCACGAACTGCCGTGCGATCGGATCGTTGGCATCGCTCGGATCGATGAGATCGGCCATCGCCGGCGTCACCGCGACGGCGTAGCGCTGCGCCACGCGATCGATCTCGGCGACGCGCTCAGGCAGCGTTGCCCCGGCATCGACCAGCTCGGCACCGCTGCGCGCGGTGCGCCGGATAAAGGAACCGTCCATCACTTGTCTCCATCGGGGGGTGTCACCGGCACCCACAGCACGTCTTCGATTGTATCAGCGCCCGTCGCCAGCATCACCAGCCGATCGAAGCCCAGCGCCATGCCGGCACTGGGCGGCATGCCGTGCGCCAGCGCGTTGAGGAAATCGGCATCGATCGGGTAGCGCTCGCCGTAAAGCTGCTGTTTGAGCGCCATGTCGGCCTCGAAGCGGCGCTTCTGCTCGGCGGCATCGGTCAGTTCGGAAAATCCGTTCGCCAGCTCCAGGCCGGCGACATAGAGCTCCACCCGCTCGGCCACGCGCGGATCGTCGGGCTTGGGCCGCGACAGCGCCGCCATCGAGACCGGATAGTCGGTCAGCATCGTCGGGCGCGTGATGCCGAGCTTGGGCTCGATATGCTCGAGGAAGATGCGGAAATAGAGATCCTCCCAACGGTCGCCCTTGCGCGGTTTGACGCCGAGAGGCTCCGCCGCCGCCGTCAGCAGCTCGAGCGAGGGCGCATGCGGGTCCGGCGCCGTCGCCAGGATGTCGATGCCGCAATGGCGGCTGAACGCCTCGGCCACGCTCAAGCGCACCGGCCGCGCGCGCGGATCGCACACGGCCCTTCCAGCTCACCAGCTGCGCGCCGGTCGCATCGGCCGCCGCGCGCAAGATGCGCGAGCAATCATGCATCAGCACCGAGTAGTCGCAATCGGCGCGGTACCATTCCAGCATGGTGAATTCGGGATGGTGCGTCGCCGAGCGCTCGCCGTTGCGGAACACGCGCGCGAGCTGGAAGATCTTCGGCAGCCCCGCGACCAACAGCTTCTTCATCGCGAATTCGGGCGAGGTGTGCAGATAGAGGCGTTGCGACGCGCGCGCACCGGGCGATTGCAGCTCCGTCGCAAACGCGGCGAGATGCGGCTCCATCCCCGGCGAGATTTGCAGGGCCGGCGTTTCGACCTCCAGGAAATCGTCGCGCTCGAACATATCGCGCAAGGCGGCGGCGATGGACGCGCGCGCCACCAAATTCGCACGGCGCTTGCTGAAACGGTCGGGCCGCCAGGCGGGAATGGATTTGTCAGACATCGGCGGTCCGCTTGAGCCAGATCCGGCACGCCGCTTCGGCATCGTCGACGCGCGCGAGATCGAGGGCGGGAAGGTCCTCGGTGATCAAGGTCGCATCCTGCGCGCGCGCGATGGCAGCGAGTTTGGCCGCCGTATCGTCATCGCCGCAGAAGCGCACTCTTTTGAGCCCCTGGCGCAGCGCGCCCAGCACATGGCCGGCGGCGTCGCCGCAATCGAGCACGTCCGTCACGGCCACATCGGGAGTCTCTGCCCGCGCGATGGCGATCAGGGCTGCAAAGTAGCTCGCACCGGCATAGCCGGCCGCGGCCGGCGCGCTGATCAGCGTAACAGGCAGGTTGAGTGAAGCCGCCGCCCGCAGGGCGGCGCAGGCATCGGCAGCGGAATGGACCCGGATCGCGGTATTCATGGATGACTTCTACCGCGGATTGCGTCCGGAGAAAACGTGGCGCAAAAGCCTAAATCTCGATCAGCCGGTCCGGCAGCTCGTTGCGGTTTTGCGCGCCGCGCGGGGCGCGCTCGGCCAGAATCTTGCCGACGGCATCGATGGCGGTCACAAAACCGTCGCCGACGCGGCCCGCCCGCACGGAATTGGTGAAATCCGCGACGATCCGATCCCACGTGCCCGGCGCCACCGCAGCATGGATGCCGGCATCGGCGATGATCTCGACGTGATGCTCGGCAACCGACACGAAAATCAGGACGCCGGTTCGGTCCTGCGTGTCGTAGAGATTGTGCCGGAAAAATGCCTCGTAAGCTGCGCGCTGCGCGCGATGGCTTTGCACCCAGCCCGGCACCAGGCGCATCGCTAGGCTGGAGTGGGACAGTCCGAGCGACAGCAGCGCGAACGTGCCGAGCTGGATCGCGTAGAGCGACAGAAAATCGTCGACCGCGCCGGCCAGCCACAGCAGGCCGGGCAGCAGCAGAGCGATGCTGGCGGCAGCGAGGATGGGGATGAGCAAATAGGTATCGGAATGGCGCGCCACCACCGCGACCAGCTCGCCGCTGGTCTTGGCTTCGGCCGCGCGCAACGCGGCGACAATGCGCGTGCGGTCGCTGTCCGAGATGAACGCCATCGCTACCAGCGCCCCGAGGCGCCGCCGCCGCCGAACGAGCCGCCGCCGCCGCCAAAACGTGGGCCGCTGGAGCCGCCGAAACTGCCGCCGCCCATCGGCCGGCCGAACCCGCTGCCGCCCATGACGATCGGGAACCCGCCGATCCCGCGCGCCGTGCGGCCGTAGCGCCGGCCGAACACGAAGATCGCGAAGATGATCGCGAACATCAGGAACTTGACGATGTCGTCGGCATAAGGCGCGATCGGCGAGCTTTTCGTGCCAGTCGCCTTCGCGGTGTAGGTCCCTTCGATCGTGCCGAGAATGGCGAGCGTGCCCTGCACGATGCCGCCCTCGAAATCGCCGGCACGGAAGCGTGGGATGATCTCCTGCTGGATGATCGCGTGGCTGCGCGCATCGGTGAGGTCGCCCTCGAGCCCGTAACCGACCTCGATGCGCACCGCTCGCTCTGTCGGCGCGACCAGCAGGACGGCACCGTTGTTGCGATCTTTTTGGCCCAGCGCCCAGGCGCGGCCCAGGCGTATGCCGAAATCGGCGATGTCGTAGCCCTGCAGCGACGCGAGCGTCACGACCACGACTTGGTTCGTGGTCTTCTTCTCATGCGCGTCCAGGATTTCGCTCAGCCGCGCCCGGGTCGAGGCCGACAGGACATTCGCCTGATCGACCACGCGCCCGCTCAGCGGTGGGAATTTCGGTTCGGCGGCGCCGGCGCCTGCCGCAAGGATCACTAGCAGCAGCACGACCGGCCACGCCAGGCGGCCGATGCGAGCAATCATGAGGGCTTGCCGAAATTGACCCGCGGCGCCTGTTCCGCGCCCGGCTGCGCCGTGAAATTCTCCTTCACCTTCGCATCGCGATAGAAGAACGTCGCCCAGATCACGCCGGGGAAGGTGCGGATCTCCGTGTTGTAGCGCTGCACCGTCTCGATGTAATCGCGCCGCGCCACGGAGATGCGGTTCTCCGTGCCCTCAAGCTGCGATTGCAGCGCCATGAAGTTCTGGTTCGACTTGAGGTCGGGATAGCGCTCGACGACGACCATGAGTCGCGACAGCGCCTGGCTCAGGCCTTGCTGGTTTTCCTGGAACGTCTTGAACGCTTCGGGATTGGTCAGGATGTCGGGCGGCAGCACCGTCTGGGTCGCCTTGGCGCGCGCCTCGACCACCGCGGTCAGCGTCTCGCGTTCCTGTGTCGCATAACCGCGCACGGTCTCGACCAGATTGGGGATGAGGTCGGCGCGGCGCTGATACTGGTTGAGGACTTGCGACCACGCGGCCTTGGTTGCCTCATCGAGCGTCGGGATGTTGTTGACCCCGCACGCCGAGAGCAAAAGCGCCGTGGCCAGTGCCGCGGCGATCTTGATCTTCGCAAGCGCTGGTCTTGTTGTCGGGCTGACCGTCACCGCCATCATCGTTCCCTTCGATCCGTCGTTCCATCCGCGCGGCCAATCGAGCATCAAGGTTGATCCAGGTCAATGAGTGCCGCGGCACAATTGACGATGATCGCTCCAAGTCGAATCGCACGCGCAACAACATGTGGCTGTTCCGGCTGTAAATTCAAGGCAAGTTGCGCGCCGGACGAGATCGAGGGATGCGGCATGGCAACCTCCCTCAGCCGTGTCATGTCCCGCGAACGGCCCCGTGCCGGCCAACCGGCGCGGGGCCTGTTTTTCGCGGAACGAAGACACATATCGGGAGTTGAAGTGGATAAACGCAGCCCGTGCGTGTCTTGCCTAGATTTGGCGAAACAAGACAGGGGCTATGGCGGCTCCTGACAGCCCGGAGGAGAGAGTCCATGCAAGCCCGCGACATCATGACCCGCGATGTATGCACGATCACGCCGACAACCCAGATCGGACAGATTGCCACTTTACTGCTGAGCCGGCGCATCAGCGCCGCCCCGGTGGTGGATGGGGAAGGGCACGTCCTCGGCATCGTCAGTGAAGGCGATCTCATGCGCCGCAGCGAATCCGGCACCGAGCGCCATCGCTCCTGGTGGCTCCAGCTGGTTGCCGATCCTGACACGCTGGCGCGCGAATACGTGAAAAGCCATGCAACACAAGCCAAGGACATCATGACGCGCCATGTCGTGTCGGTATCGCCGGGCGCGACCCTCGCCGATATCGCCGACATTCTGGAATCGCGCGCCATCAAGCGTGTGCCCGTCGTCGACAACGGCCGTTTGGTCGGCATCATCAGCCGCGCCGATCTGCTGCGTGCCCTGGTCGCCGGCACCAAGGGCCCCGCCATGGGGGCGGCTGACGACCATGCCATCCGCGACGCGCTGACCCAGCGCATGCGGGCCGAGTCGTGGATTCAGTCGCTCTACGTCAACACCGTGGTCGAGAACGGAATTGTCAGCCTGTATGGCTTCGTGACGTCGGCGCAGCAGCGCCAGGCGCTGCGCGTTATGGCCGAGACGTTGCCCGGCGTGCGCGAGGTGAAGGACGAGCTGGTGGTGCGTTCATCGTTGCCGCTCGCAAGCTGACGCAAACTCAAGGTTGACAAGAGGGGGGCCGGAGCGGCAAGCCTCGCCGTCCGGTCCCGCCATCGCGTGCGCGAGGGCGGCGGGCGCAGCACCCCGTGCGCGGAGCCGCTTTTTGTCCGCCGAGCCCCCTGTCGCGTCTTCCTTTGAGTCCAATCGTCACGCCTGGTTCGGTGGTGCGCGCGAGGCCTGCGGCGCCGCCGGCATCGTGCTCGCGGCGAGCTATGTCGGCTTCGGCTCGCTGATCCGCCAGAACGGGCTGGGCCTCGATATCGGCCTGTTGTCGACGCTCAGCGCCTGGGCCCTGCCGGGCCAGGTGGCGCTGGTCGAGCTCTACGGCATCGGCGCCTCGCTGCTGGTGCAGTTCATCGCCGTGTCGCTCACCAATCTGCGGCTGATGCCGATGACCTTGTCGCTGATGCCGGTGCTGCGCGTCCCCGGCCGGCCGGCGTGGAAACTTTATGCCGTAGCCCATCTCATCGCCGTCACCGGCTGGGCCGTGGCGATGCTGCGCTGCCCCGACATGCCGCGCGAGCAGCGCTTGCCCTTTTTCCTCGGCTTTGCCAGCACGCTGTGGGCCGCCTCGCTGGCCGGGACCGCGATCGGGTTCTTTGCCGCGGGCGCGGTGCCGGCACCTGTGTCGCTAGGTCTGGTCTTCGTCAATCCACTCTATTTCATGCTGCTGCTGATGCTCGATCTGCGACCGCGCGGGCGCCGGCTCTCAATTGTCTTTGGCGCCATCGCCGGCCCGCTGCTGCATCTCGTCACGCCGACCTGGGGCCTGCTGCTGACGGGCGTTCTGGCCGGCACGCTCGCCTACGCGATCGACCGCGTCTGGAAGGCGCCGCATGGCTGACTGGGGGCCCTATGCGGCGATCGCGATCGGCGCCGTCGCCACCTATATGTGGCGCGCCCTGGGCGTTGCCCTTTCGGGTCGCATGCGCGAGCGCTCGCCGGTGTTCGACTGGGTCGGCTGCATCGCCTATGCGCTGATCGCGGGGTTGGTGGCACGCATGATCGTGTTCCCGGTCGGGCCGCTGCAGGACGTGGGATTGGCCCCGCGGCTTGGCGCCGCCCTCGCGGCGATCCTCGTGTTCTATGTGGGCCGCCGAAACCTGCTCCTCGCTGTCGCCGCCGGCGCGGCCTTACTTGCTGGATTTGCACATTATTTCAGCCTTTAGGAATGCTTAACGGCGCCTCGTTAAGATATTCGGGAAGATCGGGCGGAGGACCGTTCGAAAGCCCGATTGTTTTGAGGTGACGGACGTACCGATGAGTTAATCGCCCCCGCCGCGAGCTTGGCCGGCAGGTCCGCATACGCGTCTGAAAGCGGCCGTGATTGTCGTCGGTACGGCTTTCATCCTGGCAGTGTTCGCATTCGCCGTCTTCGATCTTTGGCGCGATCGCCAGCACGCGATCGCCGATGCGCAGCGCAACACCGACAATATTGCGCACACCTTGGCCGAGCACGGTGCCCAGACGATCAAACGTGCGGACGTCACGCTTCAAAACGCTGTCGTTGAAATCGACCCGTTCATCGATGCGGGCTTTCCGGATCGCGAGGCGATCCGCGACCGGATGCGCGCCGTGCTGCAATCGGACGTCGCCATTCGTGCAATTGTCGTCGTCGATGCTCAAGGCGACGATGTCGGCAGCACATCCGACGCCGGGCGGTCGCCCAATCTCTCGTCGCGCAATTATTTTATTTATCACCGTCAAAGTTACGATCCGAAAGTCCGGATCGGCACGCCGGCGCGCAGTCTGACGACCGGGCAATGGTTTTTGAGTGTCAGCCGGCGCCTGAATCGCAAGGACGGAAATTTCGGCGGGGTCGCGGTGGCGGCGATCAATCCGGATTATTTCCAAGAACTTTACGACACGTTGAATCTCGGACGCTCGGCCGAGATGGGGCTGATGATGCACGACGGCGTGCTCGTCGCGCGCTCGCCGCGCAACGACACGCTCATTGGCCGCAATCGTGCCGATCTCGCGGCCTTCGACACCAACCGCACGCTTGGCCTGGTTTCGCCGGGCGAGTTGCTGGAGGCGCAGGACGGTATTGAGCGCATTTACAGCATTGCCAATGTCGCAGGGCTGCCGTTGTCGACCTATGTCGGCGTGGCACTCGACGATGTCTTGCAAGAATGGTGGGCCAGCGTCCGGCTCTATGCGGGCTTGTCGCTCGCGATCGCCATGGGGATCGCAGGCTTCGCCGTTCTCCTGATCCGCAAGATCGCGCAGCTCGAGCAAAGCGAGCTGTCGCTGCGGGTCATCGAAACCCGCTACGACGATCTGGTCTCCAATATCCCCGGCCTGGTCTTTCAGCGACGCGAGGAGGCCGACGGTACAAGCACCTATCCCTGGATCAGCGCCGGCGCGCGCGAATTGTTCGGCTTCGAGGGCGCTGAGCTCATGGCCGATCCCGACAAGTTCCGCAACACCATGCACCCCGAAGAGCGCGCCGGGCATCGCGCCGTGCTCGCGGCGTCGCGGGCCAGCATGGAGCGCTTCGTGTGGGAAGGGCGGTGCGTGACGAAATCGGGCGAGATCAAATGGATCCAATCGATTGGCAAACCGCGCGCCGGCACGGGCGGCGTGGTGGTGTGGGACGGGCTTGAGATCGACATCACGGAGCGCAAAAAGGCCGAGGCGGAGATGCATGCGGCCAAGGAGGCGGCCGAGGCGGCCAGCCGCGCCAAGTCGCAATTCCTTGCCAAGATGAGCCACGAGATCCGGACACCGATGAACGGCATCATCGGCATGAACGGGTTGCTGCTCGATAGTCGCCTCGATGCCGCACAGCGCCATTATGCGGAGGCCGTCCGCAATTCAGCCGAGTCCCTGCTGGCGATTATCGACGACATCCTCGACGTCTCGAAGCTCGAGGCCGGGCGTTTCGAGATCGAATTGATTGATTTCGAGTTGACGGAACTGTTTGAGACCGTCAGCGAGCTGATGGCGACCAGGGCCCACGAAAAGGAGCTCGAGCTCATTCTCGATATCGACCCGGAGCTGGAGCGCGGCGCGCGCGGCGACCCGACCCGCATTCGTCAAGTTCTGCTGAACCTGGTCAACAACGCCATCAAGTTCACCGAACACGGCACGGTCCTCGTGCGGGCGACGCGGGCTGGCCGCTTTGACGACGGGTTCGGGCTTCGCGTTCGAGGTGCATGATACCGGCGTCGGTCTTACGCCCGAAGCGCGCGACAAGCTGTTTGGCAAGTTCATGCAGGCCGACGAGTTCGATCTCTCGGCGCTATGGCGGCACCGGCCTCGGCCTCGCCATCTGCAAGGAGCTTGTCGAGCTGATGGATGGCGCGATCGGCGTCGACAGCCAGCCCGAGATCGGCAGCACGTTCTGGTTCACCGTGCGGTTGGGCCATGCGCATAAGGCCTTTGCCCATCCGAAGATCTCGCCCGTGCTCGCCGGCCGCCGGGTCCTGGTGGTTGACGATATCGAAATGAATTCGCGTTGTGATGTGTCGCCAGCTCGAAAATGCTGGCGTGACCGCGATCGCCGTGACCGATGGCCCCAGCGCACTGATCGAGGTCGCCGCTGCGCGCAACCGAGGCGAGCCTTACGATCTTGTCGTGATCGATCAGATGATGCCGGACATGGCAGGCGGCGCGCTGGCGCAACGCCTGCGCGCGGATCCGGTGTTCGCTGGCACGAAGCTGGTTCTCGTTTCACCCGCCGGTGGCGTGTTCGGCCGTCGACCGCATGTTCGATGCACAGCTGGCCAAGCCGGTCCGCCGCTCGGCGCTGCAGGCATGTTTGATCAGGCTCCTTAAGCCGTCCGATCTCGCCGAAATCGTCGATGGCCCGAGCGCGAAGGCGGATCAGCCGGCGCCGACGGCCGCTGCGAGAGGCGTTGGGCGTCTGTTGCTGATCGAGGACAACGCCGTCAATCGCGAGATCGCGGTGGCGATGCTCACCAGGGCAGGCTATGCCGTCGAGGCCGTCAATAACGGCGCCGTCGGCGTCGCCGCAGCCGCCGCCGGGGATTTCGATGCGATCCTGATGGATATCCAGATGCCCGATATGGACGGCCTGGAGGCGACGCGCCGGATCCGCGCCCAGGCGGGCCCCGGGGCGAGGGTGCCGATCATCGCCATGACGGCGCACGCCATGGCTGGTGCACGCGAGCAATATCTGGCCGTCGGCATGGACGACTATGTCACCAAGCCGGTCCGGCGCGCCGATCTCTTCGCCGTTATCGAACGTTGGACCAAACCCGCGAGCGCGATTGCCGCAAGCAACCGCGCAATTGGGCCCACAACGGACGGCGCGTCGGATTTTGACGACGACCAGCTCAAGGCTCTGGAAGTGTCCGTGGGCCAGTCGACGTTCCGCAGCCTGATCGAAGCCTATGTCAACGCTGCCGCGGATCGGCTGGGCCGGATGCACGCTTTGGCGCGAGCGGCGGATCTGGCCGGGCTGACGCGTGAGGCGCATGACCTCAAGAGCAATTCGGGGAATTTCGGTGTTAGGCGCGTGTACACCCTGGCCAAGCGCCTGGAAGCGGCCTGTGGCGCGAACGACCGCGCTGCCGCGCTGGCGCTGGTCAGTGAAATCGACGACGCCACGGTTGTGGCACTGGCGACCATTCGCGGCCGCTTCCTCGCGCAGTCGGCCTGACGACACGCAGGCCTAAAACGCCTTGCGGTGCAGCCCTTTGCCGCGTCTACGCCCTATATCCATCGTAAGGGTTTTGTTAAGCCTAACCGCCGATAATCAGACAATGTTCCGCATTCCGTCAGGGGGCGAAATGCCGGGCAGTTTGAGGGAACGCGCGTATCGTGGGCTTGTTTCAGCGATCGACTTAGCCAGGACCCGCCGCGGCCGACGCCGCCGCAGCTCCACCGGAGGACGGCCAGCCAGCCGCCGAAGGCGAAGCTTCGCCGGGCTTGCGCGGCCGTTTGGGCGCTTGGTGGGAAGCCAAGGCCGATACCCGCGCGCGCCTGCACGCCTGGTGGGAAGGCTACGACGCCCCGGCCCCGAAGACGGAGCCTGAACCGGCACCGGCGCCCAAACCGGTCGCGAAAAAGGAAGAGGCGCCGGGCATCAACAAGAATTCTTCGATGCCGGAGCGCTGGTCCGCCGCGCGCGTCAAGATCGCCGAGCTGATCTGGGGCGACGGGTTCTCGTTTCCCGGCAGCATCGATCACACGATGGAAATGGTGAAGCCGTTCGCCCTCACCAAAGAAAAATCCATGCTGGACATGGGCTGCGGCCTGGGCGGGGCCACGCGCGCCATCACCAAGGCCTTCGGCACGTATATGCAGGGCATGGATGTCTCGCCGGCCCTGGCCAAGGCCGGCATGGGCCAGTCGGAGAAGGCCGGCCTCACCAAGAAAGCGCCGATCGAATGGTTCGATCCGGCGACCGTCGAACTGCCGCCCAAGAAATACGAGGCGATCCTGGTTCGCCAGATCCTCTGCCCGACCGAGGACAAGAAGCGCCTCTTGAAAGAGATCAGCAAGGCCCTCAAGCCCGGCGGCATGTTGATGGTCACCGACTTCGTGCTGCCCGAAAAGGGCGCCAAGGGCCCGGCGTTCGAAGCCTGGGCCAAGGGCGAAGATCATCCGCCCAAGCCCATCACGCTCGCCGACCTCACCAAGGCCTTCGCCGAGAACAAGGTCGAGGTGCGCGTCGCCGAGGATATGTCGGCAAGCTTCCGCGCCCTGGTCACGGCGGGCTGGGCGAAGCTGGCCGACCTGCTCAAGCCCGGCGCCCTGGGCCCGGTCGAGGCCAAGACGCTGGTGACGGAAATCGAGCTCTGGCAGCGCCGCCTGTCTGCCCTAGCCGCCAACGAGCTGCAGATCGTGCGCGTCTTCGGCATCAAGCGCGCTTGATCCTGTTGAATATGTTCCTATAACCGCCGGTTTCGCCCCGATTTTGTTGACAGGGGTGGGGGTGGTGGCTATGGTCCGGCGCTCTTTTGGCCGGACCGCCCGTCGGAACGCCGGTCTGGACGGATAATCAGAGGTTTCGTGCCATGAAAGTCGTGAATTCGCTGCGCTCGGCCAAGAAGCGCCACAAGAATTGCCGCATCGTCCGGCGCAAGGGCCGCGTCTACATCATCAACAAGACCAACCCGCGCTATAAGGCCCGCCAGGGCTGAAGCGCCGGCCGCCCGGGGGCGGCCTTGAGGTCTGGATGCATCGGAACCGCGCGACCCGCCAGGTCGCGCGGTTAGGCGTTTTGGGGTCTGGCAAGCGCCGCCGACGCGTGTAAGTCATAGAGCAGGGAAACGCGAAGTCTGGCACTGCCATGAAAATGCCAGCACCGGACCAGGACGTGCTTGCCCGCCGCGCGGAGATCGTCACGGCCCTGCGCGCGATCGTGCCGGGCGAGGGCGTCATCGACGCGATCGAGGAGCTGCGCGCCTATGAAAGCGACGGGCTGACCGCCTATCGCCAACTGCCGATGGTCGTCGTGCCTGCCCTCGACCGTCGACGCAGGTCGCGCGAGTGCTGCGCTATTGCCGCGAAAACAACGATCAAGGTCGTGCCGCGCGGTGCCGGCACCTCGCTGTCCGGCGGAGCCCTGCCGCTGGCGGACGGCGTGCTGCTCGGCATCGGCAAGTTCAACCGCATCCTCGACATCGATTATCGACAACCGCTGCGCCGTGGTGCAGCCGGGCGTCACCAATCTCGGCATCACCCAGGCGGTGCAGCACGCGCGGCTTTTACTACGCGCCCGATCCCTCCACCAGATCGCCTGCACGATCGGCGGCAATGTGGCCGAGAATTCCGGCGGCGTGCATTGCCTGAAATACGGCCTCACCACCAACAACGTGCTTGGCGTCGAGATGGTGCTGATCGACGGCGAGATCATGCGGCTTCGGCGGCAAGCATCTGGACAGCCGACGGCTACGATTTGCTCGGCGTCATCACCGGTTCGGAAGGCCTGCTCGGGGTGATCACCGAAGTGACAGTGCGGCTCCTGCAAAAGCCCGCAACGGCGCGCGCCATGCTGCTGGGCTTTCCGACGAGTCGAAGTCGCGCGGCAATTGTGTGGCGCGATATCATTGCCGCCGGCATCATTCCGGGCGGCATGGAAATGATGGACAAGCCCGCCATTCACGCGGCCGAGGAATTCGTGCATGCAGACTATCCGCTTGATGTCGAAGCGCTGCTGATTGTCGAGCTTGATGGCCCGCAGCGAGGAGGTCGACCACCTGATCGACGGGTTGAAGCGATCGCGCGAGAGACGGGTGCCAGTCATCGCCGCTTCAGCGCGAATGAGGAGGAGCGCGCGCTTCTGGGCCGGGCGCAAGGCGGCCTTCCCGGCGGTCGGGCGCATCTCGCCGGATTATTTCTGCATGGACGGCACCATCCCGCGCAAGCGCCTTCCGCGAGGTTCTGACGCGCATGGCCGAGCTTTCGGAAAAGCATGGCCTGCGGGTCGCCAATGTCTTCCATGCCGGCGACGGCAATCTGCATCCGCTGATTCTCTACGATGCCAATATGGCGGGCGACTGAGCGGGCGGAGGCATTTGGCGCCGATATCCTGCGGCTCTGCGTCGAAGTCGGCGGCGTGCTGACCGGCGAGCACGGCGTCGGCATCGAGAAGCGTGACCTGATGCCGGACGATGTTTGACGAGACCGATCTGGCGCAGCAGCAGCGCCTCAAATGCGCCTTCGATCCCGGCGGCGCTGCTCAATCCGGGCAAGGTCTTCCCGACGCTGCATCCCTGCGCCGAGCTCGGCCGCGTGCACGTCCATCGCGGCCAGGTCCGCTTCCCGGAACTGCCGCGCTTCTGATGAGTGAGATTGTTGTCTTGCGCTCGTCTCCCCTCATGGAGCAACCGCCCGCAACATAAAAATCTGTCACCCGCGGACTTGATCCGCGGGTCCATTCACGGCGGTAACGCGATCGCGTCAGGCATGGACCCGCGGGTCAAGCCCGCGGGAATGGATTTTTTTGTTTGTTCCGGATTGAGAATCTGGCGACGATGCGGCCGAGCGTGGTCGCATGAGCGACACTCTCCGTCCCGAAAATCCAACGCAACTTCGCGATGCCGTTGCCTGGGCGGTCGCCGAGGAAGTGCGGCTCGAAATTATCGCGCGTGGCACCAAGCGCGGTTTCGGCCGGCCGCTGCAAACCGCGCGCACGCTCGATGTTTCCGCCTTCAGCGGCATTCGCGATTATGAGCCGGCGGAGCTCGTCATGACCGCCGCCGCCGCGACGCCGATGGCGGAGATCGAAGCGGCGGTCGTGGCCAAGAACCAGATGCTGGCCTTCGAGCCGCCCGATCTCTCCGCGCTCTACGGCACGCAAGCGGCACGCTTGCGGGCGCCATCGCCTGCAATCTCGCCGGCCCGCGCCGCATCAAATCGGGTGCGGCGCGCGATCATCTGCTGGGCTTCAGCGGCGTAAGCGGCCGCGGCGAGATCTTCAAGGCCGGCGGGCGCGTGGTGAAGAACGTCACCGGCTACGATCTCTGCAAGCTGATGGCCGGCTCCTTCGGCACGCTCGCGGTGATGGACGAAGTCTCGATCAAGGTGCTGCCCGCCGCCGCCAAGAGCCGCACCGTGCTGGTCTTCGGCCTGGAAGACCGCGAGGCGGTGGCGGCGATGGCGACGGCGCTCAACAGCCCGCTACGACGTCTCGGGCGCGGCACATCTGCCGGCACTTCTGCCGGCCGCTCCACGATCGATTTCGTGCGCAAGGCTGGTGGCGCTGTGACCGCGATCCGCGTCGAGGGCACAGCGACCTCGGTCGCCGCGCGCTGTCAGGCGTCTGCGCGCGCTCCTCGCCGGCAAGCATCTGGAGGAGCTGCACACGATGCGCTCCGCCACGCTGTGGCGCGAGATTCGCGATGTCGCGACCTTCCTGCCCGATCGCGCGGCGGCAATCTGGCGTGTGTCGGTGGCGCCGAGCGACGGCCCGCGCATCGCGGCGTCTCTGCCCGCCGGCGCGCAATATTTCTACGATTGGGGCGGCGGCCTGCTCTGGATCGCGGCATCCGCGTCCGACGACGGCGGCGCTGCGGCCTTGCGCGCCGCCATCGCCGGCAAGGGCCACGCCACGCTGATGCGCGCCTCCGACTCTTGCGCGCCGCAATCCCCATCTTCGAACCCCAACCCGGCCCGCTCGCAGCACTGAGTGCACGCGTCAAAAGCAGCTTCGATCCCAGACGCATCCTCAACCCCGGCCGCATGTACGCAGGCGTGTGATGCGCAAACGTCGACTCTCGTCCCGCCCACGACAACCCTCCCCCATCGAGGGGGAGGAGTCACACTGTCTCTGCGTCACCTCCGGTTCCTCCCCCCTTGTGGGGAGGGTTGGCGGGGGGTAGACGCAGGAGCAATCTTTCAAGCTGATGCAAACCTCCTTTACCCTCGCCCAACTCGCCGATGCCGATATCGCGGAAGCCGATAAGATTTTGCGCGCGTGCGTGCATTGCGGCTTCTGCACGGCGACGTGTCCGACTTATGTGACGCTGGGCGACGAGCTCGATAGCCCGCGTGGGCGCATCTACCTGATCAAGGACATGCTGGAGAAGGACCGGCCCGCCGATGCGCGCACGGTCAAGCATATTGACCGCTGTCTGTCGTGCCTGTCCTGCATGACGACCTGTCCGTCGGGCGTGCATTACATGCACCTGGTCGATCAGGCCCGCGTGCATATCGAGGAGACATTCACTCGTCCGCTGCCCGACCGGCTGATGCGCGGTCTTCTGGCGCTGTTGCTGCCGCGCCCGGTGCTGTTCCGCGTGGCACTTACTGGTGCCGCCCTCGCCAAGCCCATCGCCAAGTGGCTGCCGCGATCGCTGCGCGTGATGCTGGATCTCGCCCCCGCCTCGCTTCCGACACCCTCGGCGATGGATAAGCCGCAGATTTTTCCCGCGCAAGGCCCGATGCGCAAGCGCGTGGCGCTGCTCACCGGCTGCGCGCAGCAGGTTCTTTCACCGCAAATAAATGAAGCCACGATCCGCCTGCTGACGCGCCATGGCTGCGAGGTCGTTGTCGCGAAGGGTGCCGGCTGCTGCGGCTCGCTCACCCATCACATGGGCCTCGAGGACCAGGCGCATGCGGCGGCCAAGGCCAATATCGCGGCTTGGCTGGCGCTCTATGACGGGCGCGGACCCGACGCCATCGTCGTCAACGCCTCGGGTTGCGGCACGACGATCAAGGATTACGGCTACATGTTCCGTACCGATCCGCTCTGGGCCACACCGGCGCAGCGCATCGCCACGATGACGCGCGACATCAGCGAGGTGATGAGCGAGCTCGGCATCGCGCCCGCGGTGCAAAGCGGGTTGCGCGTCGCCTATCACGCCGCCTGTTCGCTGCAGCACGGCCAGAAGGTGACGCGCGAACCCAAAGCGCTGCTCGCCACCGCGGGCTTCCAGGTGCTCGACGTGCCGGAAGGCCATCTCTGCTGCGGCTCCGCCGGCACCTACAACTTGCTGCAGCCCAAGCTCGCCACGACTTTGCGCGACCGCAAGGTGAAGAACATCGAGAGCGTGGCGCCGCAGATCATCGCCGCCGGCAATATCGGCTGCATGACCCAGATCGCGACCGGCACCGCGCATCCCGGTGGTGCACACGGTCGAGCTCTTGGATTGGGCGACAGGCGGTCCGAAGCCGGCGGCGCTGCACTAGCACCCCAAGCTTCGTCCCTCGACAAGCTCGGGATGAGGAAGCTCAGCATGAGGTGCTTTGGTGAAACCTCATCCTGAGCTTGTCGAAGGATGAAGCGCGTGCGCACTGTCATCCTTCGAGACGCGCGCTTCGCGCGCTCTTCAGGATGAGGTCAGTTCTTAAATCGAGGCCTCATCCTGAGGAGCGGCGCGTGAGCGCCGCGTCTCGAAGGATGAGATCGTGCGAGAGCTTCAATTCACCGTCCGCAACCCGCTCAGCAGCCGGTGCGTCACGTAGTCGGCGCGCTCGACGATCATCTTTTTCCAGTCGTCCTTGTCGCCGTAGAACACGCGGCGGATTTCCGCCTTGATCTCGCGCGCCTGCGGCGAGGTGAGGTCGCCATGCGTGTGCAGCCAGGCATCGGCGCGCACGGCCGTGAGCGTCTCGTCCAGCGGCGCCACGCCGTATTCCAGCGCGACACCGCTCATGTCCAGATGCGGCACCATCTGCTGCATGCCGACCTGGTTGGTGCCGTTGAGCACGGCGGAGGTCGAGGTGCCGAGCTCGGGCGACGTCATGTCGTTGTCCAGCCAGTTTTGCATCCGCTGGAACGCCGGCCAGCTCGGCGGCATCACCGAGATGAGTTCGCCGTGGCCGTAAGGACCAAGCCCGGTGTGGAAATCGATCACCGCCAGGTGGCGCATCTTCTTGGTCGTGGCGTTGAGGATCGCGCGTGTGGTGCGCAGCGACCAGGTCGGCGCGTTGCCGCCGAAGAACACGCCCTCCGGATGACTGTACTGCCCGCCTGAGATCGCGGTCTGCAGCGCCATCGGCCCGTTCTTGGCCGCGTAGGTCTCGAGCTTCGCCGTCGCCTTGGCGCGCCCGGCCTCCGACCAGTCGACCGGCATGATCGCATCAGCCAGCGCCTCGTAGCCGGGGTTGCGCGGATAGGGCAGCGTGTGGTCGACGAAATTGCGGTTGATGTCGACATTGTCTTCGTTCACGCGCCGCAGCCACGCGAAGCCGTGCGGGTTGATGGCGTGTACCGCGATCAGTGCCGTGCCCGCCGGCAGATCCTTGGCGATCCCGCCCGCAAAGGTCGCCACCTGGCAACCGGAACCGCAGAAGCCCTCCACGCCGTGCGTCGCGGAGATCGTCATCAAGCCGCGTGTCGCGTCGGCGGGGCCGATCCACGCCATGTCCGTGAACAGCTTCTCGCCATTCGGGCCGCGCAGCGGATTCTGGTAGGACGTGATCTTGGCGCCGGCCTGTGCCGCGGCGTCGCGGAACTTGGCCCGGGCCTCGCTGTAGTCGCGGGCAAAATGGGCGGACATCGACATGGAACGGCCCCTCGTGTGCGTGTTTGATATCCCTTTGTCTCAAGCGGCGCCGGTGCTGTCCAGCCCGATGGATTTCCCGGTCGACGCGCCGCCACGCTCGTGTAGAGTGGCGCGCCCGCGCCGGGCTGTTCGCAGGGTCGCATCGCCGTGACGCCGCCGCCGATTTCAACGCCTAAAGTCGTAATACTGTTCGCCACCTGCGTCGTTGCATTCGGGCTCACCTGGCCGGTTTCCAAGGCCGTGCTCGCCGACGCGACCCCGATGTGGGTGGCGGCTCTTCGCGCCCTCCTGGCGATGACGGTCCTGCTTGGATTGCTGCTGGCCCGCCGCGAGCTGCGCGTGCCGCCGCGCGGCGACTGGCCGATCGTGCTCACCATCGGCGTCTTCCAGCTGACGGCATTCTTTGCGCTGACCCAACTCGGCCTCGTCCATGTCGGTGCCGGCCGCGCCGCTATTCTCGCGTTCACGACGATCTTGTGGGTGGTGCCGCTCTCCGTCGTTGTGCTGCGCGAGCGCGTCGATCTTGCCAAGTTCATCGGCATCGCGCTGGGTCTGGCCGGCGTCGCTGTGCTGCTCGGGCAGTTCGGCGGCGCGCTGCACGAACCCGCGGTGCTGCGCGGCGGCGCCTTCCTGCTTGCGGCGGCGCTCTCCTGGGGTATCGCGATCATCCATGCGCGCGGTCATCGTTGGCAGTCGAGCGCGCTCCAGCTCCTGCCGTGGCAGTTCGCCGTGGCAACGCTGGGTCTCGTCATCCTCGCGGCGATTTTCGAGCCCGACGGCTTCATCGGAACCTCGCCGCGCACACTGGCGCTGATGGCATTCCTCGGCCTCTGCCTGTCGCCTTACGGATCCTGGAGCTCGCTGATCGTGCAGCGGTCGCTGCCGGCGATCGCCAGCTCCTTGGGATTTCTGGCGGCACCGGTCATCGGACTCACCGGGTCGGCGTTGTGGCTGGGCGAACCCATCACCCACGATCTCGTCATCGGCGGCATGCTGATCCTGGCCGGCATCGCGCTCATCATTGTCGCCGGCTGGCGCCGCCAGCGCGCCGCATCGGGCGCCTGATTTCCAGCCTTCACAAGCGGCGCCGGCCGGCCCATAATTTTGGCCATGGATCGCTGGCTTGCCGCGATGTTTGTCTGTCTCGGGCTTCTGCTGCCGGCCGCGGCCGACGCCAACCAGAAGGACCCGCGCCTCAACCCGCTGTTTGAGCGGCTGCTGGCGCTGAGCGATCCCGGCGAGGCCAAGGTCGTGGAAATGACGATCTGGGCGATCTGGAGCGAAGCCAACGATCCTGCCACCGATTCGCTGATGACCATCGGCCGCCAGGCGATGCAGGCGGGCGATTTGGCCGGCGCCGTGGCGCTGTTCGACGCCGTCGTCACCCGCCGGCCGGATTTCGCCGAAGGCTGGAACAGCCGCGCCACCGCCCTGTTCATGATGGGGCAACTGCAGGCCTCCGCCGCCGACGTCGAAAAGACGCTGGCGCTGGAGCCGCGCCATTTCGGAGCATTGGCGGGGTTGGGCCAAATTAACCTCGCGCTGGATCGCGAGGAGGAGGCCCTCAAGGCATTCGATGCGGCGTTGAAGGTTAATCCGCACCTCCAATCCGTGCGCGCCGCCGCCGAGACCTTGCGCAAACGCAAGAAAGACAAGGATATTTGAGCGTCCGGTCACGTCCGCGCGAGGCCCGCGCTCTCACCCCGAGTTGATTTGCCGCCGGGCCTCGGGACGACCGAGAATCAGCCCACGGGGAGCGGTTCGCCGGAGGAGATAGAGGACGATGCATATCAAGCGCAAGAAGGGCTGGGAAATTCCGGAATCGCAGGCGACGCCGGAGGCGGCGTTCCACAGCCGCCGGCGCGTTCTGGTTTCGGGCCTGATCGGCGGCGCCGCGATTGCGGGCGGCGGGGCGGCTCTCTGGTCCGCCGGCTCCGAGCCCAGCATGTCGGCCACGGCAGCACCCATGGACGCGCAGCTTGCAGCGGCCGAAACGCCCGATCCGTCGGCCTCGCTTTACCCCGCGACGCGCTCCATGCGCTATCGCCTGGACCGCGAGATCACCGCCGAGAAGGTGTCGACCACCTACAACAATTTCTATGAATTCGGCACGTCGAAATCGATTGTCGACGCCGCGCAGAAATTGCCGCTGCGCCCCTGGGAAGTGGCGATCGAGGGCATGGTCGAAAGCCCGCGCAAAGTGGCGATCGACGATCTCTTGAAGGCGATGACGTTGGAGGAGCGCCTCTACCGCCATCGCTGCGTCGAGGCCTGGTCGATGGCGGTGCCGTGGACCGGCTTCTCGATGAAGTCCTTCGTCGAGTATGCGAAGCCGCTCTCCAGCGCCAAGTATGTGGTGATGGAGACCTTCGGCAAGGTGCCATGGGCCGTCGGCCAGAAGGCGGCGTGGTATCCCTGGCCCTATACCGAGGGCCTGACGATGGAAGAGGCGAACAACGAGTTGACGCTGCTCGTCACCGGCATCTACGGCAAGCCGGTACCCAAGCAGATGGGCGCTCCGCTGCGCCTCGTTGTGCCGTGGAAATATGGCTTCAAATCGGTCAAGTCGATCGTGCGCTTCAACTTCACCGACCAGCGCCCGAAGACGTTCTGGGAGGGCTTGCAGGCCTCCGAATACGGGTTCTGGGCCAACGTCAATCCGAAGGTCCCGCATCCGCGCTGGAGCCAGGCAACCGAAGAGGTGATTGGGACGGGCGGCAGCCGCGTGCCGACGCAGCTCTTCAACGGTTACGGCGATTTCGTCGCCGACCTATACACCAATCTGCAGAAAGAGCGGCTCTGGGCGTAGCCTCTCAGGCCATCGCCGGCTCGCGCGCAAAATAGCCGCAGCCGGCGGGCGCCATCCGCGGCATGATCAGTGGTTTTTGCCGAGGCGGTCGATCACCGCGCGCGTGACCGCGCCCGTGCCGTCTTTGCCGCCGATATCGCGCGTGCGCACCGCGCCGGTGCCGAACGCGGCATCAACCGCGCTTTCGATCTCGCCGGCCGCGGCGACACAGCCATCGCTCTTGTTCCGCTCGCCCAGCCATTCCAGCATCATGGCCAGCGACAGGATCATCGCCGTCGGGTTGGCGATGCCCTGACCGGCGATATCCGGCGCCGAGCCATGGCTCGGTTGGAACAGCCCGTGCTCGTCGCCGATATCGGCGGACGGGCGCGAAGCCCATGCCGCCGATCAGCCCGGCGCCGAGATCGGAGATGATGTCGCCAAACAGGTTTTCCGTCGGCAGCACGTCGAAATCCCACGGCCGGCGCACCAGGTCGAGCGCCATGGCGTCGATGTAATGGTGCTTCGCATCGACCTGCGGATATTTCTTTGCGACCTCGTAAAACACCTTGCGCATGAAGGCGAAGGCGCGGAACACGTTGGCCTTGTCGACGATCGTGACGCAGCCCTTGCGGCCGCGCTTCTTGGCGCGCTGCGCCGCGAGTTCGAACGCGAAGTGCGAAAGCTGCTCGGTCACGCCGCGCGTGATCTCCATGGTCTCGCGCGCCACGCTGTCATTCTCGATCGTGCCCTTGCCGCGCGAGGCGAACATGCCCTCGGTGGATTCGCGCAGGATGACGAGATCGATCTCCGACGCGCGCGGCGAGGCAAGTGCCCCCGGTACGCCCGGAATGGCGCGGATCGGCCGCACGCCCGCGAACAATTCCATGCGGAAGCGCAAATCGAGCTGCGGCGCGATCTCGGTGCCGTCGGGGTAGCGCACGTCGGGCCAGCCCATGGCGCCAAACAGTACTGCATCGGCCTTCGCCGCCTCAGCGAACCCGTCCTCGCTCAGCGCCGTGCCGGTCGCCTGGTAGTGCTTGGCGCCGCCTTTTACAGGCACGCGGTTGAAGCCGAGCCCGTGGCGCTTCTCGACCGCGTCGAGCACGGCGAGGGCCGCATCCATCACTTCGACGCCGATCCCGTCGCCGGGCATGACGCAAATTCGAAACGCGTTGTCGCTCATAGTCTGCTCAATCCGTATCGTTCGATGAGGGAAATGAGTTCGCACCCGCCGCGCGCGCGATGCGCGCGGTAGATCTCGCGCGCACCTTCGGCATCGCCGGCGAGAATGGCCTCCAGCGCCGCGCGATGCTCGCGCGTGGAGTCGACCGGCAGCGGCCGCAGCTTGAGTGTGAACATGCGGGCCCGGTGTGCCTGGTCCCACATCGTCATGACGATGCCGGCCAGGCGCCGGTTGCCGCAGAGATCGAGCAGCGCCAGATGGAATTTCTCGTCCGCCTTGGCCCATGCATCGCGATCGCCCGCTGCGACCGCCGCTTCCATCGCATCGCAGGCCTCGACCAGCGGTGCCATCACCGCTGGCGACGGCTTACGCCGCGCGAGGTCTTCAGCCGCCATCGGCTCGAGATTGGTGAGGATCTCGTAGATCTCCCGCATATCGTCGGGCGACAGCGGCAGGATGCGCACGCCATGGCGCGGCACGATCTCGACCAGCCCGTCCTGCTGCAGCTGGATCAGCGCCTCGCGCACCGGCGTGCGCGAGATGCCGATCCGGTCGGCCAGGCTCTGCTCCAGGATCTGCGTGCCCGGCGCGAACTCATTGTCGAGGATGCGCTGGCGCAGCCATTGATACGCGACCTCGGCCGCGCGCTCCGCCGCCTTCGGGGCGCTCTCAATATCGGGCAGGCTGGCGAGGCGGATCCCCATATCCGCTAACGTATACGTTAATTCTTGTGCCGGTCAACCGGACGAATAGGACAAGGAATTCAGGAAGATCGGGGATGACGTCGGACAGCGGTGGATCTAGATGAAGGATCGACGCGATGACCGCGGCGACGACGATGGAGGAGGAAGGGCGTAATGCAGAACTGGATGGCGTCTGAACGTCGCCGCGGATTCATCGTTCAGCGTCCAGGCTGCGGACAAGACTTTCGAAGCCGGCGCGAATGATTCCGTATTGCGGGCCGACGACGATCAGGCTCGCGGCGTGCTGGCGCGAGAACGCGCGCTCCGGCGCGGTCCAGGCCGGCATCACCCAGGGTTTGCCCGCCCCTTTGGCGGCGGCGACGATGCCCATAAGATCCGCCTGGTCCTCGGCGCTGAAGCTGTAGCGCGCCCGCCCGCGCGTGAGGGAGAGATCGGTCGGCCCGGCGAACAACCCGTCGACGGTCGGCAGCTTGGCAATGGCCGTCGCGTCGGCGAGCGCCTCGGCCGTTTCGATCATCGGCCAGCATTTGACGCGGGCATTCTGCTCCGCGAAATAGGAATCGTTGGTCCCGCGATAGCCGGAATTGCGCCCGCCTGACGAGCTGCGCAGACCCAACGGCGGATACTTCGCGGCGGCGCACACACTTCGCGCGTGTGCCACATCGCGGATATGCGGGATGATGACGCCGTCGGCGCTGAAATCGAGCGCCTGCTGGATGGCTTCGACCTGCGGCCCCAGGACCTTGGCGTACACGGCAAGGCCGAGCGCGCGGCAGAACGGGATGAAGCGATCGAGCGCGTCGAGATCGAACGTGCCATGCTCGATGTCGAGCACAACCGCGCGAAAGCCGACGCTGTGCGCGATCTCGACATGCGCGACGTGGGGCGTTGTCATCCAGAAGGCGAGGTCTTTCATAGGTGCAAATCACTCCTCGATCACGAGACTGGCGAAATCGCCGCGTCATTCAACACGCCCCGCGCGCATTGGGGAAGTCTGCTCATCATTTTCTCTCGTTCCAGAAAATGGAATTTCGCTTTCTGCATGAAAAATCGCCACGTCTTTCCTTGTGAGGCGCACCGCTGCGGCCACGCGTCGCCAATGAGCGATATGGAGTTGAGCCTCTATCGGCTTCTGACGAATAGGCTTTCTCATTCTGCATGCGAAAGATGCCGTTCCGGCCTTGCGCGCTGGTCTGCGATTTGCTTGGCTCTTGTGAGGTCGCTGACGGCTTGGTTCAGGCGGCTGAACGACGGATGAGGGGGCAAGCGGCATGGCACGTTGGCGCGTTGGGGTCGATTCCGGCGGCACGTTCACCGACATCTGTCTGTTCGAGGAAGACGAAGGCCGCGTCGAAGTCTGGAAAGTGTCGTCCACGCCCGACGATCCTTCGCGCGGCATCGCCCAGGGTGTTGAAGAGGGCATGCGCCGTGTCGTGCCGGATGCGGGCGAGCAGCCGGCGAACCTGGTCAGCTATTTCGGTCATGGCACGACGGTCGCGACCAACGCGCTCATCCAGCATCGCGGCGTTGCGCACCGGCCTGATGACGACCGAAGGGTTTCGCGATCTTCTCGAGATCGGTCGCCAGAAGCGTCCCGACCTCTACGATTTCTTCGTCGACAAGCCGCCGACCCTGGTCGCGCGCGATCTGCGTCTCGAGGTGAAGGAGCGCGTGCGCCACACCGGCGAGGTTGAGACCACACTCGACGAGAACGCCGTGCGCATCGCCGCACGCAAATTGCGCGAGGCGCAAGTGCGTGCCGTGGCGATCTGTTTCCTCTACAGCTTCGTGAAGCCTGAGCATGAGAAGCGCGCCAAGGAGATCCTGCTCGAGGAATATCCCGACGTGTTCGTGAGTGCCAGCCACGAGATCGCGCCCGAGTTCCGCGAGTTCGAGCGGTTGTCGACCGTCGTCGTCAACGCCTATCTCGGTCCGGTGATGCGCAACTACATCAGGCGCCTCGCACCGCGTCTCGAGGGCTCGGGCATGAAAGTGCCGCCGCATCTCACGCAATCGAACGGCGGCGTGATCGGCTTCGAAACGGCAGCGGCGATGCCGGTGCGCACCGTGCTGTCCGGTCCGTCGACCGGCGTTGTTGGCGCCCAGGCCGTGGGCCGCGCCGCCGGCTTCGACGATCTCATCACCTTTGATATGGGCGGCACGTCGACCGACGTTGCGCTGCTGAAAGGCGGGCAGGCGCGCCTGGCCGTCGGAGGCCATCGTGCACGGCTATCCGCATCAAGGCGCCGATGCTCGACATTCACACGGTCGGTGCCGGCGGCGGCTCGATCGCCTATGTCGACTCCGGCGGGCTTCTCAAGGTGGGGCCGCGCAGCGCCGGCGCCGATCCCGGCCCGGTCTGCTACGACCGCGGCAACACCGAGCCGACGGTGACCGACGCCAACGTCGTGCTGCAGACGTTGAACCCCACGTATCTCCTCGGCGGCCGCATGAAGGTGCGCCAGGATCTGGCGCGCCAGGCCGATCGAGCGGCTGGCCGATACGCTCGGCCTCGGCGTCATGGAGACGGCGCAGGGCATCCTCTCCGTCGTGACCGCCAACATGGCGCAAGCGCCATCCGCGTGATCTCGCGTGCAGCGCGGCCACGATCCGCGCGACTACACGCTGATCGCCTTCGGCGGCGCGGGCCCGCTGCACGCCGCGCGGCTGGCGCGCGAGCTGGACATCAAGCGCGTGCTGGTGCCGCGCAACCCCGGCATTCTCTGCGCCATGGGCCTGCTGCTGACCGATCTGCGCGCCGATTTCGCCGCCACCCGGCTGCTGCCGCTCGATCCGGCATCGCTGCCGGACGATGGAAGACGGCCTTCGTCGACCATCGCCGACCAGGCGCAAGCGTGGTTCGAGCATGAAGGAATTGCGCCGGAGCAGCGGCAGGTCGACGCGCAGCGTGGACATGCGCTACGCCGGCCAGAACTACGAGCTGACGCGTGACGCTGCCCGACGGGCCGGTCACGGCGGCGACGCTCGACGCTGCTGGCGCAGGGCTTCGCCGACGATCGCATCGCCGCATGTACGGCTTCGTGGCCGAGGAAGAGCCCGTCCAGCTCGTCACCTTCCGCATCGAGGCCATCGGGCTTGGTCCGCAAGGCGAGCTTGCAAGCCGCATCCGCTGGCCGGCGCGGACGCGTCGTCGCGCCATCCGCGAGCGCCGCGACGTCTGGCTGCCCGAGGCGCGGCGGCTTCGTATCGTGCCCGGTCTACGATCGCGAGCAGCTGCAGCCCGGCAACCGCTTCGCCGGCCCGGCGATCGTCGAGCAGATGGATGCCACGACCGTGGTGCTGCCCGGCATGACGGCTCGCGTCGACGCCGTATCTCAACCTGATCCTGGAGGCGTCGCATGAGCGTCGCTCTCCACCGTGCCGCCGCCAGCAGCGCTCGACCCGATCACCGTCGAGGTGATCGGCTCGGCGCTGTCCTCGATCGTCGAGGAGACGGGCGAGGCGCTGATCCGCGCCTCGCTACTCGACCAACATCAAGGAGCGGCGCGACTGCTCCACCGCGCTGTTCGACCTGCAGGGCGACACGCTCTGCCAGGCCGAGCACATCCCGATCCATCTCGGCAGCTTCATCGGCATCATCCCGCACATCCTCAAGCGCCATCCGATCGCGGAGATGCGGCCGGGCGACGTGTTCGTCGGCAATGACGCCTATGAGGGCGGCGGCACGCACCTGCCCGACATCGTGCTGGCCGAGCCGATCTTCGTCGACGGCCGCATCGTCGCCTGGACGGTGAACCTCGCCCACCACTCCGACTTCGCCGATCGCGGCCACGCGCACATCTACCAGGAAGGCCTGCGCATCCCGCCGATCCGGCTCTATCGCGCGGGCGAGCTGCAGAAGGACGTGCTCGACCTCATCCTGCTCAACTGCCAGGTGCCGCGCGAGCGCCTGTCCGACCTGCGCGCGCAGATGGCCGCCAACCGGCTCGGCGTGCAGCGCTTCCAGGCGCTGTGCGGGAAATACGGCACCGAGACCGTGCTGGCGCGCGGGCGACGCCTGCTCGACTACGCCGAGCGCAAGATGCGCGCGGGCATCGCCGCCATCCCGGACGGCACCTACCGCTTCGAAGACGTGCTTCGACAGTCCGGAGATCGAGGCCGAGCTCGCCGATCTCGCGTCGAGCTCGACCGTCGCCGGCGACGCCATGCGCCTGCACTTCGACGGCCCGCCGCAGGTGCGCGCCGGCATCAACATGACCTATACGGCGCTGCTCGCCACCGTCTACTACGCGGTGAAGACGGTGGTCGACCCGACCATCCTGCCCAATGCCGGCCTGGCGCGGCCGCTGACGGTCACGGCGCCGGAAGGCACCATCCTGAACTGCGTGCATCCGGCCGCGGTCAACGGCCGCGTTCGCGACCTGCCAGCGCGTGGTCGACCTGATCCACGGCGCGCTCGCCCAGGCGGTGCCGGATCGCGTGATCGGCGGCTGCACAACGGCGCCTGCTCCGTCGCGAGCTTCGTCGGCCGCAGCCGGGCACGGCGCGACTCTGGGTCTATCTCGAGACCATCGGCGGCGGCTTCGGCGCCCGCGCGACCAAGGACGGGCTCGACGGCGTGCATGTGCACACCACCAACACCTCCAACCTGCCGGTCGAGGCGCTGGAGATCGAATATCCGCTGACCCTGTTGCGCTACGAGCTGGTCGACGGCTCCGGCGGCGCCGGCAAGTATCGCGGCGGCATGGGACTGCGCCGCGTCTATCGCGCCGACGCCGATTGCCGCCTGCGCGTCGACGGCTCGCGCCTGCATCGCGCGCCCTGGGGCCTGCTCGGCGGAGCGGCCCGGCGGCCATGGCGCGTTCGTCTACGGGCCGGGCGTCGCCCTTCGAGCAGGGCGCGGCCGTCCTGCGCGCCGGCGCAGTGGTTCGAGGTGATCACGCCCGGGCGCCGGCGGCTACGGCCCGCCCGCGAGCGCGACCGCGACGCGGTGCGCGCGCGATCTGGCGGAAGGGCGTCATCGACGCCCAAACAGCACGCGACGTCTATGGACTACAAGACCTGAACCGAGGGAGACTTCCCATGCATCGACAACCGTCACGCCGCCGCAGCTTGATCGCCGGCGCCGCGGCACTTCCGTTCCTGCATGCTCCCGGCGCGCGCGCCGCGCACGCCCGGCATGCTGCGCTTCGGCCTGTCGTCCTTCCCGCCCAACCTCCAGCCCTGGGCCAACACCGGCACCGCGGCCGGCACGGTGAAGCTGCTGATCCATCGCGGCCTGCTCTCCTACGACACCGACGGCGCGCTTGCGCGGCGAGCTGGCGCGAAAGCTGGGCGCACGAGGGCGCGACGCCTGGGTGTTCAGGCTGCGCGACGCGGTGTTCCACAACGGCGAGCAAGGTCACCGCCGCCGACGTGAAGTGGACGATCGAGCAGATCGCCGGCGAGAACTCGACCGCCTATTTCACGCGCGCAGTTGCAGGGCATCGCGCGCATCGAGACGCCGGACGCACGCACCGTCCGCTCGTGACCAAGCAGCCGATCGCGACGCTGCCGCACTGGTTCGCCAACTACCACATGCCGATCATCTGGCGCAGATCCGCCGCCAACGCAGCCCGATCGGCGCCGGCCCCTTCACGATCGCGGCGCAGGAGCGCGGCATCTCGATCGACCTCGCGGCCTTCGACAACTACTACAAGCCGGGCCTGCCCAAGCTGAAGGGCGTGCGCGCCGTCGCCTATGCCGACGAGAACCTGCGCGTCGCCGCGCTGCAGGCCGGCGACGTCGACATGATCGAATACGTGCCCTGGCAGTCGATGGAGGCGATCGAGGCCGACCCGCAGCTGAAGCTGGACGCCGTCGACGGCCCGTTCATGTACCTGCTGTTCAACGGCACCAAGCCGCCCGTTCAACGACGCGCGCGTGCGCCGCGCCATCGCCCACGCGGTCAAGCGCGAGGAGATCGTCCAGGCGGCCTTCTTCGGCCGCGGCTCGCCGCTGGAAGGCCTGCCGATCGCCGAGGCAGCGAGTTCTTCGACGCGAGCTCGCGCGACGGCTGGAGCTACGACCCGGCCGCTGCCGAAGCACTGCTGGCGGAGGCCGGCCTGCCCAACGGCTTCAGCCTGCACGCTTCTCTCGACCGCGCAGTACGGCATGCACAAGGACACCGCCGAGGTCGTGCAGCAGCACCTCGCCGGCGATCGGCATCCAGGCGGAGCTGAACCTGCCCGACTGGTCGACCCGCGTCAGCCTCGGCAACAGCGGCCAGTACGACATCGCGATGATCGGCACCGCGACCGACAGCAACGATCCCGACGGGCTGACCGCCTGATCGACGGCGCGCTGTCGGCCTCCTACGGCCGCAGCTTCGGCGTGCGCATCGCCGCAAGATCGAGGAGCTGCTGCGGCGCGGGCCGCGCCGAGTTCGACCAGGCCAAGCGCCGCGCGATCTACCGGGACATGCAGCGCGCGGCGATCGAGGAGGTGCCGATCGTCGGCCTCGCCTGGCGCAGCCAGGGCTACGCCATGCAGCAAGGACGTGACGGGCTTCAAGCAACCTGCCCGGCGCGCTTGACCCTCTACTCCGGCGTGACGCTCGAGAGCACGGCGATCGGGTAGGCGGCATGCGCGCCTGTGCTGGCGCGGCGCGTCGGCGGTGGCGCTCGGCTTGATCTGGGTGGTCGCGACGCTCGTCTTCCTGGTCGATCCATCTGGTGCCGGGCGACCCGGCCGAGCTGCTGCTGTCGCAAGGCGGCGTCGCGCCCGACCCGGCGCGGTCGCCGAGCTGCGCGAGAAGCTCGGCCTCGACCGGCCCATTCTCGCGCAGTATCTCGACTTCCTCGGCGGCTTGCTGCGGGTCGATCTCGGCGTCTCGCTGTCGACGACTACTCCGGTGGCGCGAGGAGATCGCGCTGCGCCTGCCGCGCACGCTGGAGCTGTGATCGCCGCCGGAGCGCTGTCGCGTTCCTGCTTCGGCCTGCCGGCCGGCACGTTCGCGGCGCTTGCGCGGCCGGCGGCTTCGACCGCATCGCCTCTGTCGGTCTTGCCGGCGTTGCTGCTCGGCGGTGCCGGTCTTCGTCGTCGGCACGCTGCTGATCCTGCTCTTCGCCGCAGACGCTGCGCTGGATGCCGGCCGGCGGCTACGTCCCCTTCGGCGCAGGATCCGCGGCAGCATCTGATCCTGCTCGCGCTGCCGGCCGGCGCCATCGCGCAAGGGCCTGGCGCGCCATCGTCTTCCGCATGACGCGCGCCTCGGTGCTGGACATGCTGTCGCCGCGACCATGTGCGCACCGCCCGCGCCAAGGGCCTGGTCGCCGCGCCGCGTGCTGCTCCACCACGTCGTGCGCAACGCGCTGAGCCCGGTGGTGACGGTGCTCGCCCTGCAGATGGGCACGCTGCTCGGCGGCACGGTGCTGGTCGAATACGTGTTCAACTGGCCGGGCCTCTCCGCCGCTGCTCCGCGCGGTCGAGGCGCGCGACTACCCGATGGTGGTCGGCATCGTGCTGACCGATCTCGGTCCTGTTCCTGCTGATCAACCTGGTGGTCGACCTGCTCTACGCCGTGCTCGACCCGCGGGTGCGGCACGCGTGATGAAAGTCGTACCGCCCGGCTGCTTCTGCCTCCCGGCATCCTGGTCGGCGCGATCGTCGCTGCTCGCGCTGGCGGCGCCGCTCCTGGGGCTGCCCGACCCGGTGCGCCAGGACGTCGCGCAGCGCCTCTCGCCGCCCTCGCCGACGCATCTGCTCGGCCGCGACGAATTCGGCCGCGACGTGCTCTCGCCGCCTCGTGTGGGGCGCGCGCGCCTCGCTGTCCGTCGCCTTCGTCTCGGCAGCTGATCGCCGGCGCTGGTCGGCACGGTGCTCGGCCTGCTCGGCGGCTGGTTCCGCGGCGTGGCCGAGCTGCTGGCCGTGCGCAGCGGCGGACGATCGTGCTGTGCTTCCCGCCGATGCTGCTCGCGCTGCTGGTCGTCACGCTGCTCGGCCCCGGCGCGGCCACGCTGATCCTGGTGCTGTCCATCCTCTATCTGCCCGGCTTCGCGCGCGTCGCCTATGCCGAGGTGCTTCGGCCGCGCGCAGCCTCGACTATGTCGAGGCGGTGCGCGCGCTCGGCGCCTCGCCCGGCCGCATCCTGGCGCGCACGATCCTGCCGAACATCGCGCGGCCGCTGCTGGTGCAGTTCTCGCTGGCCGTCGCCGCGGCGATGGTGCTGGAGAGCGGCCTGTCCTTCCTCGGCCTCGGCGTCGTGCCGCCGTCGCCGTCCTGGGGCCTGATGATCCGCGGCGCGCGCGCCACGATGGAGCAGGCGCCGCTGCTGCTGCTCTGGCCGTGCCTGGCGCTGACCTGCACCATCCTGGCGATGAACCTGCTCTGCGACGCGTCTGCGCGACGCGCGTCGATCCGCGCACGGCGATCGTCGCGCCGGCACGGCTCAGCGCGGCTGCCGCGCGTCTGCTGCCCGGACTTGTGCCGCCGCCGACGCGACGCCGGCCTTGCTCGGCGTCGCGGCCTCACGCGTCGAGATCGACGACGCCGCGGGCCCGATCCGGCCGGTCGAGGACGTCTCGCTACGTGTGCGCCGGGCGAGACGCTCGCGCATCGTCGGCGAGAGCGGCTCGGGCAAGTCGCTGACCGCGCTGGCCCTGCTGGGCCTGCTGCCGCCCGCCGCGCGAATCGTCGCCGGCGCCGTCTGGTTCGCCGGGCGACGCGACCTGCTGGCGCCTGCCCGAGCCCGAGCTGCGCCAGCTGCGCGGCGACGCGATCGCGATGGTCTTCCAGGACCCGATGAGCAGCCTCAATCCGGTGCACCGCGTCGGCGACGCAGGTCGCCGAGGCGATCCGCGGCGCATCGCGACTCGCGGCGTCCGCGGCGGCGGCGCAGGCCGAGGCGGTCGCGCTGTTGCCGGCGCGTCGGCATCGCCGATCCGGAGCGGCGCGCGCGCGCCTTTCCGCACGAGCTCTCGGGCGGCATGCGCCAGCGCGTGATGATCGCGATGGCGGTCGCCAACGGCCCGCGCCTGCTGATCGCCGACGAGCCGACCACCGCGCTCGACGTCACCATCCAGGCGCAGATCCTCGACCTGCTCGCCGACCTGCGGCGCGAGAGCCGGCATGGCGCTGATGTTCATCACGCACAATCTCGGCGTCGTCGCGGAGATCGCCGACCGCGTCGCCGTGATGTATGCGGGCCAGGTCGTCGAGCAAGGCCCGGTCGGCGAGGTCTTCGCGGCGCCGCTGCCATCCCTACACGCGCGCGCTGCTCGCCGCGTGCCGGAAGGGCAGGCGACACGGCCCGCCGGCATCCCCGGCGTCGTGCCGCCGCCGCATGCGCTTCCGCGCCGGCTGCCGCTTCGCTCCGCGCTGCGCCTTGCGCGATCGCCGCCTGCCATGCCGCGCCGTCCCGCCGCTGCGCGCGATCGGCGCCGGACCGCGTCGCTCACGCTGCATCTGCGCTGGGACAAGGTACGCATGAGCGCGCGCCCTGATCCGCGCCGAGGGCCTGTCGTGCGGCTTCGCGCCTGCGCCGGGCCTGTTCGGCCGCGCGCCGCCAGGTGCAGGCGGTGCGCGACGTCGACCTGCGAGATCGGCGCGCGGCGAGGCGGTCGGCGTCGTCGGCGAGTCCGGCTCGCGGCAAGAGCACGCTCGGGCGCCTGCTGCTCGGCCTGATCCAGCCGACCGCCGGGCGCGTGCGGTTCGACGGGCAGCGATCTCGGCGCGGTCCGCGCCGGCGTCGCGCGCGCTGCGCCGGCGCATGCAGATCGATCTTCCAGGACCCCTATCGGCAGCCTCGATCCGCGCCGCGCGCGTCGGCGCGCAGATCGCCGACGGCCTCGCCATCCACGGTCTGCGCCGACCGCGAAGGCGCGCAGGACGAGTTGCCGCGCTGCTGGGGCAGGTCGGGCTCGATCCAGCGCACGCGGCGCGGCTTCCCGCACGAATTCTCCGGCGGCCAGCGCCAGCGCATCGGCATCGCGCGCGCGCTTGCGACCGGCCCCGATTTCCTCGTCGCCGACGAGCCGGTCAGCTCGCTCGACGTCTCGATCCAGGCGCAGGTCGTGAAGCTGCTGGCCGATCTGCGCGCCGAGCTCGGCCTCGCGCTGCTGTTCATCAGCCACGACCTGCCTGTCGTGCGCCATCTCTGCGACCGCGTCATCGTGATGTATCTCGGGCGGATCGTCGAGATGGGCCCGGCAGAAGACCTCTTCGCCGCGCCGGCGCATCCCTATACGCGCGCCCTGCTGTCGGCGACGCCGACGCTATCGCGCGCGACCAAGACCGGCGCGCGGTGCTGCCCGGCGACCCGCCGAGCCCGGCCGCGCCGCCCTCAGGCTGCGTCTTCCGCACGCGCTGCGCTCATGCCGTCGCCGCCTGCAGCGAGACCGTGCCGCCCTTGCAATCGACCGACGGAACACGCGCCGTCGCCTGCCTGCGCAGCGCCGAAATCGCGGCCGGCCTCACGTAGCGATCGGGCCTCTCAGAGCCAGCGCTTGCGGCGCCGGTAGCTCTTCAGATTCTTGAAGCTCTTGCGCTGGTCGCCGGCGCCGCCGAGGTAGAATTCCTTGACGTCCTCGTTGTCGCGCAGCTCCTCCGCGGTGCCGTCGAGCACGACCTTGCCCTGGTCCATCATGTAGCCGTAGCTCGCGACCGAGAGCGCCGCCCTGGTGTTCTGCTCGACCAGCAGCACCGTGACGCCGAGCTTGCGGTTGATGTCGCGGATGATCGCGAACACTTCCTTCACCAGCAGCGGCGACAAGGCCCATGGACGGCTCGTCCATCAGGATCATCTTCGGGCGCGCCATCAGGGCACGGCCGATCGCCAGCATCTGCTGCTCGCCGCCCGACAGATAGCCCGCCAAGCCCGGTGCGCTCGCGCAGCCGCGGGAAATAGTCGAGCACCATGTCGAGATCGCGCGCCACCTCGTCGCGATCGCGGCGCGTGAAGGCGCCGAGCCGCAGGTTCTCCGATGACCGTCATGTCGGCGATGATCCGCCGGCCCTCCATGACCTGGAAGATGCCGCGGCGCACGATCCGCGTCGGGATCGGTGCCGTGGATGCGCTGGCCGTCGAACAGGATCTCGCCGCGGGTGACCGCGCCGTTCTCGGTCTTGAGCAGGCCGGAGATCGCCTTGAGCGTCGTCGACTTGCCGGCGCCGTTGGCGCCGAGCAGCGCGACGACCGCACCTTGCGGCACGCTCGAGGCTGAGCCCGCGCAGCACCAGGATCACCTCGTCATAGACGACCTCGATGTTGCGCACCGACAGCAGCGGCTCGGCGGCGCGGCGCCGCCGGCGCGACGTCTCGCCGGGTCCGCCCGGCGCGAGCCGGGACGGCGACGCGGTGCGGCGTTACCATCCCTGCCACTCGGCTTTGCGCGGCAGCTCGGTCGACGTCACCTTCTCGAGCGCGATCGTGCGGTTCCTGATCAGGTCGTTGAGCGGCGCATCGGTCGCGACCCGAGACCTTCATGCGATAGAGGTTCACCGTCAGCGTGGAGCGGTGATCGGTCTCGGTCCAGGTCGACGGCACGCAGACGCCGTCCATGCCGGCCGGCACCCAGTCCTTCTTCTGGTAGAACCCCTTCTTGATGTTCGGGCCCGGTGACGCCGCCGTTGCGCGCGGCCCAGTCCATCGCTTCCTTCAGGTAGAGCGCGGTGCAGACGCCGGCCAGATAGTGCACCGGCCGATAGGCGGTGCCGGCCGGATCGGAGAGCTTCGAGATCTCGCGCACGGTCGCCATGCCGGGCGCGTCGCTCGCCCAGGTCGCGGCCGTGCGCAGCGGGAACACGACGCCGTCCGCCGCATCGCCGGCCGCCTTGGCGGCGTTCTCGTCCATGCCCCAGACATTGCCGAGGAACTGCACGTCGATGCCGACGGTCTTGCAGGCCTTGAGCACCGAGATGTTCGAGCCGCGCGGTGTTGCCGAGATACGCGTAGTTGGCGCCCGACTTCTTCACGCGTCAGGCATTGCGCCGTGTAGTCGCCCGGCGTCAGCGCGAACTGCATCGCCGGCAGCACCTCGAAGCCGAGCTCCTTGGCGATCGCTTCGCCGGCTTCCTTCGGCGCGTTGGGATAGGGATGGTTTGCCCCCATGTGGACGAATTTCGGCTGGCCGGACTTGCCCTTGCTTCTTCCAGTCCTGCGCCGCCCAGGTGAGCATGCGCGCGCAGCGCGTCGGAATAGGTCGGGCCGTAGAAGAAGTTGTACGGCGCCGCCTTCGCCTTGTTGCCTTGCCCGGTCGGATCGGTCAGGCGCCGCCGCGTAGGAGGCCGAGATGAACGGGATCTGGTCCTGCGCCACGAAGCCGGTCAGCGCCTCGGTGTCGGCGGTGCCCCAGCCCATGATGGCGGCGACCTTGTCGCCGGCCCATTTCTTGTACTGGCTGACCGCGCGCGGCACCTGGTAGCCGTAGTCGACGGTATCGACGTTGACCTTGCTGCCGTTGACGCCGCCCTTCTGGTTGATCCAGGCCATCGCGTCGGCGTCGCCCTGGCCGAACGGCGCGCCGACATCCGACGGTGGCGCCCGAATAGTCGGCAAGATGGCCGATGGCGACTTGGGCATGCGGCGGCGCGGCCGCGGCGAGCAATACGGCGAGCGCTGCGCCGCGCAGGAGAAGAGATGCTTCATGTCGATATCCTTCGTTGCGTGGGGTTGCGAGGTCTGATTGTCTCGACCCGTCGCGACCTCAATTTGAGAACGGGTAAAGCTTCCAGTAGGCCTTGATTCGCCGCCAGCGATGGGCGAGGCCGTCCGGCTCGAAGATCAGGAACAGCACGATGACGAGGCCGATCGCGATCTCGCGCAGGAACGCGATGTTGTTGCGCAACGCCAGCGCAGTGATCGATCGCGCTGCCGCGCAGCAGCGCGCTGATCCATTCCATCGCCTCGGGCAGCAGCACCATGAAGGCCGTGCCCATCAGCGTGCCCATGATCGAGCCGAGCCCGCCGATGATGACCATGGCGAGGAACAGGATCGGAGCAGTCGATCGCGAAGCCCTCGCTCGACACCACGCCCTGGTAGTGCGCGTAGAGCGCGCCGCCGATGCCGGCGAAGAACGCCGCGATGCCGAACGACAGGGTGCGGTAGCTCGGCGAGATTGATGCCCATGATCTCGGCCGAGAGATAGTGGTCGCGCACCGCCACCAGCGCGCGGCCGTCGCGCGTGCGCATCAGGTTGGTCGACCAGCAGGTAGCTGAGCACCAGCTAGGCGAGCACGACATAGAAATACTGCCGGTCGCCGCTGCAGCGTGACGCCGAAGATGCGAAACGGCGGCTGCGATCGCCGGCACGACGCCGCCGGTGAACCATTCGGCGCGGGAGAAGAAGTCCAGCAGGATGTACTGCGCCGCCAGTGTCGCGATCGCGAGATAAAGGCCCTTGAGCCGCGCGGCCGGCAGGCCGAAGCACGAGCCCGACCAGCGCCGTGATCAGCGCCGCCAGCGGGATCGCGAAGAACACCGGCACGCGAAGCTTGGCGCTGAGATAGGCCGACGTGAACGCGCCGAAGCCGAAGAACGCCGCGTGGCCGATCGAGATCTGGCCCGGTGAAGCCGACCAGGATGTTCAGGCCGAGCGCCGCGATCGCCATGTAGCCGATCTGGATCAGGAGGCTGAGCCAGTAGGCGCTGCGAGCCAGAGCGGCGCCAGGCACAGAGCAGCGCGACCGCGGCGATCGCCGCGCGGCGCGCCGGCGACGGTCGGGAAGATGACGGTGTCCGGCCGCGTAACTGGTGCGGAAATCGCCCGCCGGGCGGAGGCTCTGCATGGCCATGACTGGATCGTCCGTAGATCCGCTCGATGTCTTTGGTGCCGAACAGGCCGTACGGCCGGATCATCAGGATGACGATCAGCACGTAGAACGGCGCGATCTCGTAGAGATTGCCCCAGTGCAGGTACTGGCTGTCGACGAAGTGCGCGACGTTCTCGAGCAGGCCGATGATGATGCCGCCGAGCACCGCGCCCGCGATGCTGTCGAGGCCGCCGAGGATCACCGCCGGGAAACACCTTGATGCCGTAGGCCGACAGCCCGCCGAGACGCCGTTGACCACCGCCGACCACGACGCCCGCCACCGCCGAGACCACCGCCGAGATCGCCCAAGCCATCGCGAAGACGGATTTGACCGAGATGCCGAGCGACTGCGCGACCTGCTGGTCGAACGCCGTCGCCCGCATCGCGAGGCCGTAGTCGCGAAGCTTGAAGAACCACGCCATAGCCGCCCATCATGGACGAGCGATACCGCGAGGCTCATCAGGTAGACGGTCTGCACCTGCAGGCCGAGGATGCTCACCGTCTGCGTCGCGAAGATCGGCGGGAACGGCTGCAGATTGGTGCCGAAGATCCACTTCATCGCGGCCTGGAAGAACATCGACAGGCCGATCGTCACCATGATCACCGAGATGATCGGCTCGCCGATCATCGGCCGCAGCACGCAGCACCTGGAGCGCCACGCCGAAGACCACCATGAAGACCAGCGTGACCGGCATGCCGACGACAGAACGGCAGCTGGAATTTGGTCAGCAGCCACCAGCAGCACCAGGCGCCGATCAGCAGGAACTCGCCTTGCGCGAAGTTCACGACCTGCGTCGCCTTGTAGATCAGCACGAAGCGACATCGCGACGACGCCGTAGAGCGTGCCGACGATCGAGGCCGTTGACCAGAGCTGATAGCAGTTGGGTGTTCATCGATGAGGCTCCCGTCACTCGGCGGCCAGACGCGCCGACGCAGGCTCGGGCGCATCGAGCGTTACGACCGCCAGCGCGGTCTGGACGCGCTGCGTGCGTGCCGTCCTGGAAGCGGATCAGCGTGTCGACGTGGATGTCCGCGCCGACCGGCATAAATCGCCGCGATGATGTCGCCATATCGCTCGCTGATGACGCCGCGGCGCACCTTGCGCGTGCGGGTCAGTTCGCCGTCGTCGGCGTCGAGCTCCTTGTAGAGCAGCAGGAACTTGCGGATGCGCTGTGCCGGCGGCAGCGTCGCGTTCACCGTCTCGACCTCGCGGCGGATCAGGTCGTAGACCTCCGGCCGCGACGCGAGGTCGGTGTAGGTGGTGAAGGCGATGCGCCGCTTCTCGGCCCATTGCGAGACGATCGAGAAGCGGATGCAGATGATCGCCGCCAGATAGTCGCGGCCGGCGCCGAGGATCACCGCCTCGGCGACGTAGGGCGAGAACTTCAGCTTGTTCTCGATGTATTGCGGCGAGAAGCGCGCGCCGTGCGCCGTGGTGGCGAGGTCCTGGATGCGGTCGATGACGACGAGGTGGCCGGCGGCGTTGAAATAGCCGGCATCGCCGGTATGCATCCAGCCGTCGCGCAGGTCCGCGGCGGTCGCTTCCTGGTTCTTGTAGTAGCCGAGGAACATGTTGGGATGGCGGGTGACGATCTCGCCGACGCCGTTGGCGTCCGGCGCTTCGATGCGCATCTCGATACCGGCGTCGAAGCCGACGCCGACCGTGTCGAAGTCGACGTCGTCGCCGCGATGCAGCGTGTAGGCGCCGACCAGCTCGGTCTGGCCGTAAAGCTGGCGCAGCGGCACGCCGAGCGCCCGGAAGAAGCGGAAGGTGTCGGGCCCGAGCGCCGCGCCGCCGGTCGCCGCGGAACGCAGCCGCGTGAAGCCGAGGCGGTCGCGCAGCGCGCGCAACAGCAGGGTCTCGGCGATGGCCGAGCGGCGCCCGCCGGCGAGCGCCGCCAGGCCGGCCTTCATGCCGAAGTCGAACAGCGCGCGCTTGAGCGGCGAGGCGTCCATCATCCGCGCGCGGACATCGGCGGCGATCGCCTCCCACACGCGCGGCGCGAACAGCACGAAGGTCGGGCGCGATCTCGCGGAAATCGTGCATCATCGTGTCGGGCTCCTCGACGAAATTGACCTTCATCCGGCAGAGCAGCGCTTTGCCGAGCGCGTAGACCTGCTCCATGATCCAGGGCAGCGGCAGCACCGAGACGTATTCGTCGTCCGGCCCCTTCGGATCGAACGCCAGATAGGCAGCGCAATGGCGCAGCAGGCGTCCCGGCCGACAGCATCGCGAGCTTCGGATGCGACGTGGTGCCGGAGGTCGTGCACAGGATCGCGACCGCGTCGCCCTGCGTTGCATCGACGAGGCGGTCGTAGAGCTCGGGCTCCGACGCAGCGTGCTCGCGTCCGCGCCGCGCCAGCTCGTTCGGCGGACAGCAGCCGCGGCATCGGCATATTTGCGCATGCCGCGCGGATCGGAATAGATGATGTGCCGCAGGCGCGGGAACGCGGTCGGCGATGCTCGAGCAGCTTGTCGACCTGCTCCTCGTCCTCGGCAAACGCCACGATCGCGCGCCGCCGGCGACGAGCAGATACGCGACCTCCTCGTCGAGCGCGTCGCGATAGAGGCCGAGCGCCATCGGCGCCGACGGCATGCGCGGCGATCTCGCCCGCAACCCAATCCGGCCGGTTGTTGCCGATCAGGGCGACGACTTCGCCGCGCGGCAAGGCCAAGCTCGAGCAGCCCGAGCGCGAAGTCATGCACGCGCGTCTGGTAGTCGGCCCAGGTGATAGGCGCGCCAGACGCCGAAATCCTTCTCGCGATCGGCGATGTCGCTCGCATGCTCGCGGCGTTGAGGCGCAGCAGCTTCGGGAACGTGTCGGCGCTGGCGACCCGCTCGGCATAATTCGTCATGCAGCGCGGCTCCGCGACGGCTCGGCCTCGTCGTCGTCGTCCTCGCCCAGATAGGCGCGCTTGCACCTGCGCATCGCGCCAGCACCGCGTCCGGCTCGCCCTCGGCGATCTTGCGCCCGAAATCGAGCACCAGAACCCGATGCGAGATGTCCATGACGACGCCCATGTCGTGCTCGATCATGACCACCGTCATCCCGAACTCCTCGTTCAGGTCGACGATGTAGCGCGCCATGTCCTCCTTCTCCTCGAGGTTCATGCCGGCCATCGGCTCGTCGAGGAGGATCAGCTCTGGGCTCGAGCGCCATCGCGCGCGCCAGCTCGACGCGCTTGCGCAGACCGTAGGGCAGCGTGCCGGCGACGGCTTTGCGCACCGGCTGCAGGTCGAGGAAGTCGATGATGTCCTCGACCTTGCGGCGATGCGTCGAGTTCCTCGCGCCGCGCGCCGGTGAGCCAGTAGAGCGAGCCGGTGACGAAGTTGTTGCGCAGCAGGTGATGGCGCCCGACCATGATGTTGTCGAGCACGCGTCATGTGGTGGAACAGCGCGAGGTTCTGGAACGTGCGGCCGATCCCGAGCGACGCCCGCGCATTGGTCTTGAGCTGCGTGATGTCCTGCGCCGCGATAGAGAATGGCGCCGTCGTCCGGTCGGTAGCGCCCCGAGATGCAGTTGACGATCGAGGTCTTGCCGGCGCCGTTGGGCCCGATGATCGAGAACAGCTCGCCCTCGCGGACCGCGAAGCTGACATCGCTGAGCGCCTTGACGCCGCGGAAGCGCAGCGTGACGTGACGCGCCTCCAGGATCGGCGCGGCCATGGCTGCGTCGGATATAGTCCCCACGATGTGATCCGTCATCGTTCGTGCGCGATCCGACACGCGGCCTTTGGGGCCGCGCCGCGCAAGGCCAAGCCGAACGGCGCCACGGACTTCGCCGACGGGGTCGAGCCGGAGAGCGGCGCGCAGTGAGCGGTGATAGTGAATCATCGCCGGCTCATTGCGGCCGAAGACCGTGTGCGTCTGGGCGCCCGATGTAAGGCCGAGCTGGATGGTGCGCCCGGTCGGGAAATCCTCGCCCGTCACCACGTCGAGGACGAGCTGCATATTCTTGTCCCAATGGATGCGCTCTTCGTCCGTGCTCGGCGCCTTGGGGATGTAGAGGGCCAGCTCCATCACGGCACGATCGACGCGCCCCTCGCACGGAAAAACCCGCGCGAGCTCGACGTGATCGCCCTGAACGAGCAGAAGCGTGTTGGGGAACAGGCAGTAGATGATCGTCGTGTTCCACATCAAGTCCCACGAATTCTTCCGGCTCGGCCTTGAGGCGCTCCAGCTTCTTGCGCGGAAAGGTCAGGCGGTGATTGCGCCCGAACGCCTCGAAGTCGGTGACGTTGCCATAGAGGATGCTCTCGCAGCGAATCGCGATGCAGAAAGCCGACGTGATAGCCCTCGTGAAAGGTGTCGGCGACGAGCTTCCAGTTCATCGTCTCAGGGATCACGCGGTTATCGAAGAAGGCCCAGGACCCGAAACCATACGAGGCCAATTCGGGTCCGAGCCCGCCGAGCCACGGATCGATATCGAAGCTGGTGGCGCCATCCGCCGCGGGCGTGGGAATTACCCACACCAAGCCATATTTCTCGCACAGCTGCAGTGCGACGAGTGATGAGCGCTCATCGCGGACATTGGGAAAGCACCGCTCATCGGGAATCGCCATCGTCTTGCCGGATAAATCATAGCTCCAGGCGTGATAAGGGCAGCGGAAGAGATGGGCCTCGCCGCACCCTTGCGCCACCTTGGCGCCGCGATGCCGGCAGACGTTGAGCATTGCGCGCAGCGTCCCGTCGCGCCCGCGCGCCATCAGGATCGGCACGCCGGCATAGTCATCGGTGCTGAAGGCGCCGGGCTTCGCCCAATTGGACGCGAAGCCCATCAAGATCGGATGCTGCCGGAACAGAATCGTTGCTCGCGCGCCAAATGGGCCGGATCCGTATAGACCGACGCGTCATTACGCCACGGGGCATCGGCCATACTTGTCGTCTTTGTCTCAACGTAGTTCAATAGACGCTTCAAAAGGCTGATCTGTTGTTGGCGAATCATCGAAAATCTTCCCCCTTTTTGCCGCCTCTTCGTCCAAAGGACGAAGGGGGCAGAAATATCTGTTACACAACGCAACGGCCAAAAACTGTCCACCCCGCATCAATAATGCGGTCGCACCGAAATTTGATACGGCACCGTATCCATCGCCGCGGCGAAGTCAATACGGTGCCGTATCAAGAAATTGTGAGAGGCCGATGAAACGTCCGGACGGAAGCGACATGTGGATCGAGGCGGGGCTCAAAGTGCTCGGCCGCAGTGGAATCGAAGGCGTGCGTGTCGAAGTGCTGGCCGAAAGTCTTGGCATCACCAAGGGCGGATTCTATCGGCAATTCAAAGATCGCCAGGATCTTCTCGATGCAATGCTGGAGAAATGGACGCGCGAGCGAATCGCGGCCGTGCAGGAACATGGCCTGCGCGGCGGCGAGAACCCGCGCGATCGTATCGAGACAATCATCAATATCTACACGGGCCGCGTGAATCCCAAGGGCATGGAGATCGAGCTCGCGATTCGCCAATGGGCGCGCGCCGACCCGGCGGCGGCGGCCGCGGTGTTGAAGGTCGATGCTGCTCGCCTGAAAGTGCCTGAGAAAATTTATAAGGAGATGGGCCTCTCAGCGAAGAAGGCGCGCGCGCATGCCGTCCTCCTTTACGCCTTCGTTTTTGGGCAGAGCCTCATCCTTCTCGAGCAAGCACCCAACGAACGGTCGAAGCTGACCGCCGCCTGCGCCGAGATCCTGATGGATTTTACCCGCCCCAACCTGTGACGGGCTTCACAGCGCGTTTTCCTGTGAGCGTGCGCCGGCCGCCCTCTTCACGAAGGGGGGGATTGCATTTCGGCCGGACACCATTGGTTGGCGGCCCCCGGCGGCGGGCCTATACCGATTTTGTCCGGGGCAAACTGGTATTGGATAGGGCGAGTGGCGTCACGAATTGGACGCTGCACGATTTGCGCCGCACCGTCGGCACCGGCTTGGCACGACTTGGCATAGATCGCGATATCCGCGGCCGCGTCCTCGCACATGCACAGCGGGATACGATCACGGACCGCGTCTACAACGTCTACGATTTCAAGGCGGAAAAGAGGCGGGCCCTAGATGCTTGGGCGCAGCACGTCGAGTCTCTATTGACGGCAAAATCCGAGGGCGAGGCTGTGAGCGCAGACAAGAGAGCCGTCCCTCTAGCCCTATACCACAGTGATACGAACCATCACGGAATCCGGTCGACTAGCATCAACGCTCTCGCAAACTCTCTTGACGATAGCGCAGCACGGGGGAGAGCAGGAATTCGATGAGTCGGCGCTTGTCGGTTTTGATTTCCACGGTCGCGTTCATGCCGGAGCCGAGCCGGATGGTGCGGCCGTCGATGTCTATGGTGGCGCGCGCGAGGCGGATGCGCGCGGCATAGATTGGGCCGCGCTTTTCATCAACGATTGCATCGGAGCTGACGGAGACGACGTTGCCCGGGATCGTGCCGTAGCGCGTGAAGGGAAACGTCTCGAGCTTCACTTCGGCCTCCTGTCCCGGGCTGAATGAAGCCGATATCGCTTGTTGGGCACCATCGCCTCGACTTCGATCGTGTCGTCGTCGGGCACGACGACCATCAGCGTCTGCGCGGGTGTGACCACACCGCCGACCGTATGCACGGCAAGCTGCTGCACGACACCGTCGATGGGCGAGCTCAGCGTCTGCAAGCCCTGGCGCTGCTCGGCTTTCACAAGTTCCTGCGTCAGGGATCGCGGCCTGGCGCTCGGCGTCGTTGAGCTCGGCGAGCTTGGTGCGGCGGAACTCGGCTTCCGTCGCTGGCGTTGATTGTCGAGGGCCGCGAGCGTGGCGGCTTGTTTCGGCAGCTTGTGGCGCTGCATGACGCGCTCTTGCTCGTGCCCGACGACTAGCTGCTGCGCTTCCCAATAGGTCAGCTTCGATCCGTACCCCTTGTCGGCGAGCTCGCTGCGCGCGTCGCGCCGCTGCACCAGCAACGGGATGGTCTGCGTCGAGACGCTTGATTTCGGTTTCGATACCCGCGCGCTCGGCCTTGCGGCGCGCGAGTTCGTCCTTGAGCGCCGCGAGGCGCGAGGCAGCTCGTCGCATCTCGCTGATCAGCAGCCGGCGCTGCGTGGCGATCAGGCCGCATCCGCGTTCGCGGGCGGCGAAAAATTGCGCTCGGCCTCAGCCGGGTTCGTGCGACGAGCCAGGGCCGCGTGCGCGGCGATGCTCGCCTTCTTCGGTCTGCAGGTCCTGCAGCAGGCGCTCGCGCTCGGCTGAGCTGCGCGGTCGGGTCGAGCTCGACCAGCACGTCGCCTTGCGTCACCGCCTTGCCATCATGAGCGTGAATGGCGCGCACCGTGCCGATCTCCAGCGGCTGGATCACCTTGACCCGCCCGCTCGGGCACGAGGCGGCCCTCAGCCACCGCCACCACATCGACCCGGCCGAACCACGACCATGTCAAGCGCGATCGCGAACAACACGATCAGCAGCCAGAAGATGGCCCGCGCGGTGGGCGAGGCGGCGTCTCGACGATCTCCACGCGCGGCGGGCAGGAATTCCAGCTCGTCGCGGTCGCGCTGTTTGCGGCGCGCGGCCGCTTGCGCTCATCGGCGAGCGCCGCGGCCGCCACGGCAAAGGCGCGCTTCATCGAGGCCTCTCCGACAGTCGCGTCGGCGAGGCCGATCTGGTGGCGATAGAGGCCGGCATAACGGCCGCCGCGGCGCACCAGCTCGTCATGCGTGCCGTCCTCGACCAACGCGCCCGCGCTCGATGGTGACGATGCGGTCGGCCTGGCGGACCGTCGGCGAGCCGATGCGCGATGACGATCACCGTGCGGCCCTTGCAAATGGCACGCATGTTGTCCTGGATGATGCGCTCGGACTCGTAGTCGAGCGCGCTGGTCGCCTCGTCGAAGATCAGGATGCGCGGATTGCCGATGAGCGCGCGCGCGATGGCGACGCGCTGGCGCTGCCCGCCCGAGAGCGTGGCGCCGCGCTCCCCGATCACCGTGTCGTAGCCATATGGCAGCTCGAGGATGAACTCATGCGCGCCGGCGAGCTGTGCGGCGGCGACCACGCGCTCCATCGGCAGGCCGGGATCGGCCAGCGCGATGTTGTCGCGCACCGAGCGGTTGAACAGGACGTTCTCCTGCAAGCACCACGCCCATCTGCCGGCGCAGCCAGGCGGGATCGACCATGGCGAGATCAACGCCATCGACCATCACGCGCCCGCCCTCGGGCACGTAGAGCCGCTGGATGAGTTTGGCGATGGTGCTCTTGCCCGAACCCGACGGGCCGACCAGGCCGATGACCTGGCCCGCCGGGACATCGATCGAGACATCATCGAGCACGCGCGGGCCGTCGGCGCGATAGCGGAAGCCGACATGCTCGAAGCGTCACGCGGCCCTTGATCGCCGGCAGCGAGGCGCGGCCGGGTCCGGCCGCCGGCTCGGGCGTTGCATCGAGGATGTCGCCCAGGCGCTCGACGGAGATGCGCATCTGCTGGAAATCCTGCCAGAGCTGGGCGAGGCGCAGCACGGGCGAACTCGACCCGGCCCGCCAGCATGTTGAACGCGACGAGCTCGCCCACGCTCAGCTGCCCATCAATGACCAGCCGCGCGCCGAACCACAGCGTGGCGGCGATCGACAGCTTGTTGATGAGGCCCGACCGCCTGGCCGGCCCAGTTATCCAGGTTCGACAGCACGAAAAGCCGCGCGCACATAGCCGGCGAGCTGCTCCTCCCAGCGCTGCTGCATGCGCGGCTCGACCGCCATCGCCTTGAGCGTCTCGACACCGGTCACCGCCTCGACCAGGAAGGCCTGGTTCTCCGCGCCGCGATCGAACTTCTCGTTCAGCGCGCTCGCGCAGCATCGGCGTGATCAGCAGCGACAGGCCGGCATAGAGCGGGATGGTCGCGAGCACGATCCAGGTCAGCACCGGGCTGTACCAGTACATGACCGCGAGGAAGACGACCGTAAAGAACGAGGTCGATGACCAGCGTGACCGCCGAGCCGGTCAGGAAACTGCGCACCGTCTCCAGCTCGCGCACGCGCGCGACCGTGTCGCCCACGCGCCGCGCCTGGAAATAGGCCATCGGCAGCGACAAGCGTATGGTCGAAGAGCCGCGCGCCGAGCTCGACATCCATCCGCGTCGTCGTATGCGAAAAGGTATAGGCGCGCAGCCCGCCCAAAAGCGCCTCGAACACCGTCACCACGACCAGGCCGAGTACCAGCACGTCGAGCGTCGACAGGCCGCGATGGACCAGAACCTTGTCGATGATGACCTGGAAGAACAGCGGCGTGATCAGCCCGAAGAGCTGCAGAAAGAAGGAGCCGACCAGCACCTCGCTGAACAGCTTGCGGTATTTGACGATGGCCGGAATGAACCAGGTGAAGTCGAAGCGCCGCGCACCGCCGGACATCTGCGCGCGCGTGGTGAACAGGATCAGCGCGCCGCTCCACGCCGCCTCGAACTCCGCGCGGGTGAGCACGGACGGGCGCTCGCTGCGCGGATCCTGGATCAGAACCTTGTCGGCGGCGGCCTTGGCGAGCACGAAGAAATGCCCGTCTTTATGCTGTGCAAGCGCTGGCAGCGTGACGCGATCGAGCCGGTCCCACCGTGAATTGATTTCCCGCGCCTTCACACCCAACGCCTTGGCGGCGCGCAGCAGATCGATGGCGGACAAGGACGCACCGCTCTTGCCGAAGCGATGCTGGAGCTGGCTGGGATCGACCGGCTGACCCAGGACACGAAGAATGATGGCGAGGCTGGCGAGGCCGCTATCGAGCGGCGCCGCGTCACGCGCGGACGGCGCGTCTTGTGCCGCTTGAGAGGGCGAGTCAGGCGGCGGTGACGGCGGGACGGCCGCATCGGCACTCACTCCCGGCGTCTCGGTGCTCACGAAATGTATCCCCCGATCGAGGCGACGATACTGCCACCGAAGCGCGAAGAAAAAAGGCGATTGCCGCCATAAATCGGCCATCAAAAATAAATAGCGTCGGTTGTACAAGTGATGCTATCGAGGAATCTTGATGCGTCGGTCTCGATTCGCCAGATGCGCCGGTCGGGGGACAGGTTTGGGGCGCGGGCGAGCGGCGACAAAGCCGCGCAGTCTTGATTGAGCCGGCAGACGGGCGGGGTGCGCGATGAACGATCGTCCAGCAGAAAGCGGCCCCGAACCCGAGGCCCCGGCGGCCGATGCCGCCCGCGCCTTCCGCAAAGAACATCTCAAACTGGAACTGAAATGCCTGCGCGTCGCCGACGGCCTGGCGATGCTGCAGATCATTCGCCGATTGGTGAAGTCAGGGGCGCTGGAGGATTATGAGCTGGCGTCGTTGGCGCTGCTGCGGACCAAGTTGTTAAGGGCGATCCGAGAGGAAACTGGGGTCAATTATGACGAGGCGCAACTACAAAGCGCGAAGCGGGCGATCGGCGGGACTGCACCAAGTCATCCAAAGCCCGCGGGCTACAGTTGAATGGATGCGATAAGCGAAAACAATCTGACAGAGATGGGAAATATTGGTGGCCTCTGCGAAAGGCTGGAGACTTTTGTCCATGAAGAACGCACCTAGAGCCGGCATTTCGACAGAGCTGTCTCGACAGTTGGTTTCCGCCATGCTGCGAAATGGGCGTGCCGCGGTCATCGCGGCTCTTTGTCTAGCGTTCCCGGTTGGTCACGTGCTGAGCGGTGAATTGCCAGTGTTCGAACAAACCGCGCAGACAAGAAAACAGCAGACAAAGTGCTCTGGCGACATCGAAATAGAACTGCAAAGCGGCGCCGTTTTTCAAATCAATCGGCGCATCGTCAGCGTCTATCAACGCAAGGATCAGGGGGATTTTACCAAAGATTGTTCGATCGCACGTGTCCGGGGCGGCAGTCTCTATGTGTACAGCAATTACGCGCTTCGGATGCCTGACTTTGACGGGCCAATTATGCCGCGGCGATTTACACTGACCGGAACATACACGTGTTACGGGGAGCCTTGTCCTTGGACGACCTATAGAGAACACAAAGCCATCATTGATCGGATGTTGAAGGGCGACGAACCGCACTCCGTCACGGCAACAGGATTTCTCAAATATGAAAAGCTCGCGATTTATGTCATGCCGACGGACAAGTATTCAGCGCCGTCTGGCGAGCCTCTCGTCGCGTACTGTACGCCAAGCCAAAGCTTGCCGTCGGAGTGCAACGTCGCATATCGGATCGACGAAAAGGTGGTCGTTTCGTACTGGTTCGAGCCAAGCCGTATCCCAGAGGCGGAATGGCTGCAGATGGATCAAAGAATGCGAAGCTTCGTAGCTAGGCTCCGCAAAGAATAGTGTCTTCTTCAAGCGCAGCAATCGTCTGCGCTGTGTTCCATAGACTTCTGAGGTTGGCCAATGACGGACCCCTACACATTCGCTGCTGGAGAGATGGCGGAACTGGATGCTCTATGGAATACGGCTGAAGCGGCTTACGCGAGCAATCCCTCCGGTGCCAATATTTTCACACCCCTCTATCAGAAGATTTTGGAGTTTATCAGTGTTGATGACATTCAAAATGGTACGATTTCGCGCGCGGGAGTTGATCAGTCTGTGTGGCTATGGGTCAAAGGAGCACAAGGCGTGAGTAATTGGGGTCAGAGTAGGATTTCATCGCGCATGTTCATGCTAGGGACGTCTGTTTATTGACGATAGTTCGATGGCTCGCGCGGGCCGCTATTTTCTTCCTGACCAGCCACTGCATGTGATCCAACGCGGCAATAACCGCGACGCGATTTTCTTCTCTGACGACGATTACGCAGCCTATCGTGCGTGGCTTGGCGCGGCGGCGGCGGAGCATGGCATCGCCGTGCATGCCTATGTCTTGATGACAAATCACGTGCATCTGCTGGTGACCCCGCGCAGCGCTGGCAGCTTGCCGCGCACCATGCAATCGCTTGGCCGGCGCTATGTCCGCTATGTCAACGCGACCTATCGTAGGACCGGCACGCTGTGGGAAGGCCGCTATCGCGCAGCGCTCATCGACAGCGAGGCCTATTTTCTGGCGTGCTGCCGCTACATCGAGCTCAATCCGGTGCGGGCCGGCATGGTCGCGCATCCCCAGGACTATGAATGGTCGAGCTATCGCGCGCAGGCGCGTGGCGCGTTCGACAGGCTGGTCAGCGAGCACGCCCTGTATCAGGCCCTCGGTGCGTCGACCGAGCTGCGCCAAGCCGCGTATCGTGCGTTGTTCGATCCGCCGTTGAACGCCGGATTTGTCGATGCCTTGCGTGCGGCCACGAACGGCGGCTGGGCGTTGGGAAGCGAGCGCTTCAAGCAGCAGATCGCGCGCGCCCTCGGCCGTCGCGTGGCGCCCGCGCCACCGGGACGGCCGGTCAGAGCGCGCCGCGACAAGCGCCAGACAGATCTATTTTGATGCCAATTTTGATCTGACGACGCGCGTGCCGAACACCCGACAATATTTTCAACAATTCGACACAATTGTCGCGAGAACATCTCTTGTTGCGCGACTTAACGTCTGGGAGAATCGCGGCACTGTTTTCGATTCGCTTCGTGCGGTCGAGGATAAAGCGATCAGCGCACGTCGTAGCGGCGCGCGGCAGGGCGGGGGGATGCAGGATGAGTGAACGTCCAGCGGAAAACGGGCCCGAGCCCGAGGCCCCGGCGGCCGATGCCACCCGCGCGTTCCGCAAAGAACATCTCAAACTGGAACTGAAAGGCCTGCGCGTCGCCGACGGCTTGGCGATGCCGCAGATCATTCGCCGCCTGGTGAAGTCGGGGGCGGTGGAGGTGGAGGATTATGAGCTGGCGCTGTTGGCGTTGCCGCGAACAAAGTGGATGACGGCGATCCAGGGCGAGACGGGAGTGGCCTACGATGAGGCGCAGATGCGAAGTGCACGAAAAAGATTGCCCTGGTAAGGGGCGGCCAATCGAGAGAGGAAAAGAAGAAATAGAATCAGTGCGGCCGAGGAAATTTAGACGATGCTGGAGTTGGTCAAATTAGGGCTGCTCCTGAAAAGATGTCATTTTTTCTCTCTATGAGTAAGAAAGAAAATTGCCAAGCTCCCGCTAAAGTAGTCGAGGCAATTGTTGATGAAGGACATCGACGTGTTAGATGCAGACTTGATCACTTCATCCGGGCGGCAGGATAAGTGCGCGATCTGGATCGCGGCCGCCGTGAGTTTTTTCGCCGTCCTCTGCCCAATAGATTCTTTGGCAGAAGGCTATATTCTAGAGAAAGGGAAGAAATACTCGCTATGCCGCGAATATTTGCAGAATCTTCAAAACTTCGCTGTTCCGCAAGTTGGGCCGGTCAGTTTCGAATGGCCGATTGATCCGAAGCTGAGGAATTTTAGCAAGCCGAATTGGCGGCCAATCGACCCCAAGAGTTGGCTCGATATTGTCGAGAAGATTTATCTTGGCCGCGTAATGAGGACGCCAACCTACCGTGAAATGAGTGACGAATTGAAGGCGCAGGTGTGGCCAAAGGCCAAGGCATCTGTCCTTGAGGAAATTGGCCGTGGTCTCATACGTATGGAGACAGCGCCGGTTGATTTCAATAATGACGGTAAATTCGAGCAGGCCTTCCGTTATGGCCGCAAGATCCATGCCGTCAAAGAAACACTGACGTCTCAAAGCCAACCCCTTGTGGGGTGGTGGTATTGGTTTGAGAGCGATGTTGCGGGAGTTTCAAGTTGTTCGTCCCCTATGTGGGGCTTATTGGCGATGGGATCTACGATTTGTTCTTATACAAAGGGCGTTTTTATCTTTCTAGTTATTCATCGTATTTGTTCGATATCGGAAAGGTCTCTGACTATGTGCTCTTTGAGCCACAGATTGTTCGAGAGGTAGGAGGGTTGGCTATGACGGATGTTTGTTCGTTTCGGTATGTCATGCAGTAAGGAACGGCAGTCATGATCATTTTTACGGCGCTACAAAACTATCAGTCACTCCTGTTTAGCTTTATCAAAGACGTCGAGGGCGTTAAGCCAGATCCTTATCGAGATAGCGTCGGCGCGCCTACGATAGGTATTGGGTTCAATATTAATTCTCAGAATTCCGCCATTCGGCTAGAGGTGTTTCAACAAATTGGGCTGAATCCAAGTCTTTTTGATCCGCAGGATCAAGCTAGAGAGCAGTCGTATAAGGATCAGATTGAGCAGATTCTAAACACCACGAACACAGATAGTAACCTCCTTCGAAGCAGCCTTAATATCATTATGCAAACGCGGGCCAATGACCCGAACTACGTCACTGCGGGGGCTCGTCGAACAACGTTTTCATTGCAACCTGGCGCGGAGATGGAGGCCGTGTTCAATGTTGTAATAATCTCGAAAGAAAACATCGTTAGTTCATGGCTGAGCGGTGTGCCTGCCTCGCGGGAGCGAGCTGTACTCGTTTCGCTTGCATATAATGGAGTACCGCCCGGCGCCCCAAATTCATTGCTTGGGCCGAAGCTTAGGGCGGCAATAGATGATGGTGATCGCGCAGAGGCTTGGTATCAGATTAGGTACGAGTTCAGAACAGCGGTGCCTCTCGATCAGACGGCATAGCCAAGCGGCGGTATTTCGAGAGTCAGATATTCGGTCTCTATGACGAGGGGCCGTTGTCAGAGTCCGGGGCCAAGAAAGTGTTCCGGATGTATACGAAGCATGAGGAACGGATTAAGACAGAAGAGCAACAGTTCCCTCCCGCAACGATGGCGTTCAACGCCAATCGCGACTATTCGTTGAGCGCGGCCTATCAAATTCAGATCCGGGATGACGCGTTTCAGCCAGCGTTTGTTTATCTCGTTGATAACTATGGCGACGGGAAAGCGATACAAAGCATATTTGTTGATTTTATTTCCGATGTGAACGGCGACGAGAACAACTTTATCGATCGCACCCAGGCTCAAACGTCCAATGACCTGATATTTGGCGAAACAGGCAACGATCGGTTGATTTCCGCTGCTGGCGACGATGTCGTATATGGCGGCCAAGGTCGAGACGACCTTGAGCTTGGAGAGGGAAATGATTCCGGGTTTGGCGGCTCAGGCGATGAACGCTGATAGGCGGGCAAGGAAATGACAAGCTCCATGGCGGCTCCAATGATTTGCCGATCGGAATAAAAGATGGGATTGATACGGCCGACTATTCGACATCACCTGCCGCAATTGAGGCAGATTTCAGCGCGGGTGGCACCGGAACGGTCAAGGATGGATTTGGGGGAACCGATATACTGATTTCGATCGAGCGACTTGTCGGCTCGGCGCGAAACGATGACAAAGCCGATCTTTCTGGATTATCTGGCCCAATTCAGACTGATCCATCGGCTCCAGCGGGCGAACGCTGGTTCAAGGATGGCAGCGGCAAGATTTATCGATTTAAAGATATTGAGTTCATCCAAACGACGTCAGCCGATGATTATCTCCCCAGAATGAGCGCCAACGATCTCTGGCAGCTCAAGACAGGGGCGGGCAATGACACGGTCGGGATTTACGGCAGGATCGTCCCTGTTGCCGCGGCGGGCTTCAGCGCGCTTAGCGCCCAAGAAGAGATCAGCGCCGAAGTCTATCTGGGCGCTGGCGACGATACGCTACTGAATGCGGGTTCGGGCTGCGTCGTTCACGGCGGCGAAGGCAACGACCGGCTCAGCCTCTCGACAACGTGCTGATCGCCGACGCCGAGGCGAATGACAGCTTCTGGCTGATGAACCTGCTGCCGCTGGATGGTGGGTTGCGCAACGCCTCTTCGGAGAGTTCGTGGGCGATTGGGAACGGAGGCATTCGCTACGGCCTGACGGTCGATGGCGATCTTGCTCGTTCGCGATCTCCTGGGCCGCGTCACCACCATCGCCAACTATGTCGGCGGCCCCGGTGCTGCCTCCAACACCGCCGGCATCTATGTCGGCGAGTTTGACATCGACATCTACAATCTGCTCGATCCCGATCTGCCCGGCGGCAGCGTGACGAGCCAGCTTGAATTCGCATGCGCGGAACTCAAGATCCTTCTGGGCGTCGAGCATGTCAACGATCCGCTGGTGCTCGATCTCGACGGCGACGGCATTGAGCTCACCGCGCGCACCGGCGTGTCGCCCTTGTTCGACGTCGATGGCGATTTGTTTGCCGAGCGGACCGGCTGGGTGCGCGGCGATGACGGCATGCTCGCCCTCGACGCCAACGCCAACGGCAAAATCAATTCCGTAAGGGAGCTTTTCGGCAGCCCGGGCGCCTCTGGCTTTGCCGAGCTTGCAACCTATGATGGCAATTCAGATGGCATTATCAATAACTTAGATGCGATCTTCGGCGATCTGCGCGTGTGGCAGGATCTCGACGGCGATGGCGTCACCGATGCGGGCGAGCTGAAGACGCTCGCCGAGCTCTCCATCGTCTCGATCAATGTCACCGGCACGGCGCAGAGCGGTGTCACCAATGCCGGCAACACGGTGCTCGCGACCGGCACCTTCACGCGCGCCAACGGCAGCACGGGCACGCTCGCCGATATCGGCCTCAGCGCCGACCAGCTCCACACCGATTATCTCGGCGACAAGAGTGTCAGCACGGCCGCCGCCGCACAGCCCGAGCTCAAGGGCCGCGGCACGCTCACCGATCTGCGCGTGGCGATGACGCTGGACCCCAATCTCATCACCACCGTCCAGACCACGCTGCCCACCCTCAACACGCTCGATCTCGACGCGTTGCGCGCCGCCGCCCTGCCGATCCTCGCCGGCTGGGCGCAAGCCGTGAAGCTGCCCGACGCCAACGGCACCCTTGTCACAGTCCCGCCGGCAACGCACGCCGACCTGCCGGTGCTGGTCGAGTTCGACGACAAGGGCCGGCCGCATGTGACGGATTTCGCCTACCAGGCGACGGATGCGCAAGGCTCGTACTGGGCGCTCGCCTCGGGCGACCCGATCCGCGACGCCAATGGCGACCCCATCGCGCGGCCCGTCTATCAGGACGTGCTCGACCAGACCGGCGATTGGACGCTGTTCACCGGCGCCGAGATCGCCTTCATGGAGCGCTACACCGGCGTGGACCTCCCCATCGACACGGTCACGTCCGTGCCCGTGGGCGGGCTCGATGCCATGAGCTCGATCGTCGACAACCTGTTCACGGCGCTCAACCGCCTCACCATCCGCCTCGCCATCCAGGGCCCGCTCGCCGATTATTTCGACGGCATCGCATACGACGTCGCGGCCGACACGTTCCACGCCACCACCGACCGGCAATTGATCCCGGTCTACGAGGCGATCTTCGCCGACGCCCCCGCGCACCGCGGGAGGCGCCGCCGATTACCTCGCCGACTGGAAGCCGCTGCTCGACTATCTGCTGGGCGATTTCGACCGCGGCGCCGATCATCTCGAAGTCACGTACAGCTACGTCTTCGCCGCCATGGTCGCGGCCTATGAATTCGACGGGCCTCGCGACCGACATCACGACGGCCGCGGGCGCGCTGGGCGTTCCCACCGACCTGATTGTCACGGGCACGGGCACGCTCACCGGCTCGAACGATGCCGACATCTTCTACATGGGCGCCGGCGACCAGATCGCGCAGGGCGGCATCGGCCTCGACGCCTATGTCTTCGGCCAGAATTTCGGCCACGACACGATCGACGACCAGGAGCCGGAATTCGGCGCCAAGGACCCCGACATCATCCGCTTCGCCGATATCAAGTCGGACGAAGTGACGGCCACGCGCGTCGGGCTCAATCTCATCATCACCGTCAACGCCACCGGCGACACGGTGACCGTGCTTGACCAGTTCGAAGGCCGGACTCCCGACTTTGTTCGGCGGCGACGTCTCGCGCGACACCGGCGTGCACGAGATCGTCTTCGCCGACGGCGTGGTGTGGGACAAGATGGACATCGCCCAGGCGGTGTCGCATCCGCTCGCCACCGACGACACGCTGGTCGGCACGCCCGATGTCGACGTGCTCGATGGCGGGGCGGGCACCGACTCGCTCACCGGCGGCAACGACACCGATCTCTACCGCTTCGGCACCGGCTACGGCCACGACACGGTCGAGGAGAACATGGAGAATGTTCTCGTCGACGGGTTCGACATCGTGCAGTTCGGCGAAGGCCTGACGCTGGAAGACGTCGAGTTCCGCCGCATCGGCATCAGCAACACCGTCGAGGTCGAGATCCTCGCCAGCGGCGATATCTTGACCGTCCTCGGCCAGTTCGACGCGACCTATACCGGCCCGCTCGACAAAGTCTGGCTCGACCGCATCGAGGCCTTCGCCTTCGAGGACGGCTCGTACATGACCTGGGACGGGCTGATGCAGCAGCTCGTCGCCGACGCCAAGACCACGGGCAACGACACGATCACCGGCTTCTCGTATGAGGACACGCTCGACGGCGGCGCCGGCAACGACTCCTCTCCGGCGGCAACGAGAACGACACCTATATCTTCGGCCTCGGCTATGGCAACGACACGATCCACGAGCAGGAGACCAACCTCCTCGGCGGCGAGTTCGATGTCGTGACCTTCGGCGCCGGCGTCGAACCGGCGAATGTCACGCTGTCGCGCAACGGCGCCTCGAACGACCTGGTCATCACGCTCTCGGACGGCAGCACGCTCACCGTGCAGGGCCAGTTCGCGGCCAGCTACACCGGCCCGTTCGGCGTGCGCTGGTTCGACCGCATCGAGGAATTCCGCTTCCAGGACGCGGCCAACACCGTCTGGACGGCGGACGAGGTGATGGATCAGTTGATCGCCCAGGCTTCGACCGCGGGCAATGACACGATCATCGGCTTCTCGCGCAACGACACGCTCGACGGCGGTGCCGGCGACGATTACCTGAACGGCGGCAACGAGAGCGACACCTATATCTTCGACGTCGGCTACGGTGCCGACCAGATCCACGACATCCGCTCCACGATCCTCGACAGCGATGCCGACAAGGTGAGTTTCGGCCCCGGCATCACCACCGCCAACATCCGCCTGGCGCGCGACGGCAACGACCTGATCGTCTCGATCGACGGCGAGAGCGACACGCTGCGCATTGTCGGCATGTTCGCCGCCGACAATCTCGGCAATCGCATGGCCGAGATCGAGTCCTTCCACTTCGACGGCGGCGCGGTCTGGACCCGCACGGAGATCCAGCAGAACCTGCTCCAAGGGACGAGCGGCGCCGACACGCTGACCGGCTTCTTCAGCGCCGACACGCTCGACGGCGGGGCGGGCAATGACCGGCTGGAGGGCGGCGACGGCGGCGACACCTATAAATTCAACACCGGCTACGGCCAGGACATTGATCCACGACGTCCAGACCAGCATCTTCGCCACTGACAACGACAAGGTAGTCTTCGGGGCCGGCATTACGACCGCCAATGTCCGCTTCACGCGCTCGGGCGACGATCTCATCATCTCCGTCACCGGGACCAGCGATACGCTGACCATCGAGGGTCAGTTCGCGTCGGGCAATCTCGGCCTCTCCTTCGACAAGGTCGAGGAGTTTCAGTTCGCCGACGGCACGAACTGGTCGTGGGTGATCGTCCAGAACCAGCTTCTGCAAGGGACGGCCGGCAACGACGTGCTGGTCGGCTATTCCACCGCCGACACGCTCGACGGCGGTGCGGGCAACGACCGTCTCGAGGGCTCCAACGACGGCGACACCTATGTCTTCGACGCCGGCTACGGCCAGGACACGATCCTCGATGTCCAGAGCGACATTTTCGCGACCGCGCCGGACAAGGTCACCTTCGGCGCCGGCGTGACGACGGCGAATGTCCGCCTGTCGCGCAGCGGCAATGACCTGATCATCGCCATCGACGGCCAGCCGGACACCCTGAAGATCCTCGGCGCAGTTCGCCGCCGACAATCTCGGCAATCGGTATTACGCGATCGAGGAGTTCCGCTTCACCGACGGCACGGTCTGGACCGTGCCGACCGTGCAGGCGAAGCTGCTGCAGGGCACATCGGGCAACGACACGCTGGTTGGCTTCTTCAGCGCCGACACGCTCGACGGCGGCGCCGGCAATGACCGCCTGGAGGGCGGGGATGACGGCGACACCTACGTGTTCGGCCTCGGCTACGGCCAGGACACGATCCTCGACCAGCAGACCAGCATCTTCGCGACCGCGCCCGACAAGGTCCAGCTCGGCGCGGGCATCCTGCCGACCGGCGTCAGCGTCACGCGCGTCGCCGGCTCCAACGATCTGGTCTTGTCGCTCATCGGCACGACCGACCGACTGACCATCCTCGGATATTTCGACCACTATCAGCGCGTCGAAGAGATCCGCTTTGCCAACGGCACGGTGTGGGACTATGCCACGGTCGTGTCCAAATCGCTGGTCGCTATCCGGCGGCGACGACACCATCATCGGGTCCTCGGGCGCCGATGTCATCGACGGCCGCGCCGGCAACGACAATCTGCAAGGGGCGGCGGGCGCCGACCGCTATTTGTTCGGACGCGGCTCGGGTCAGGACCGTATCACCGACAGCAGCGGCGTGTTCAACGAGAACCAGGTCGACGTCATCGAGATGGCGGCGGATATCCTGCCCAGCGACATCACCGTGTCGCGCCCCGCTGGCACAACCGATCTCGTCCTCAAGATCAACGGCACTTCGGATCGCGTCACGATCGTCGGCCATTTCTCGTCGATCTACGCCAAGCTGGAGGAGGTCCGCTTCGCCGACGGCACCGTCTGGAATTACCAGACGCTCATGCAGATGAGCTATGCCGGCACGGCCGATGACGAGACGCTGACCGGCACCGGCGACGTCAACACGATCGATGGCGGCGCCGGCAACGACATCATGGAAGGCGGTACGGCCAGCGACGTCTATGTGTTCGGCCGCGGCTACGGTCAGGACCGGCTTCTCGACGATCAAGGCGCGTTCGGCGCCGCCAACATCGACGCCGTTCAGCTCGGGGCGGACATTCTGCCGCAAGATGTCATGCTGCGCCGGACCGGAACATTCGATCTGACGCTGTACATCGTCGGCACGTCGGATCGATTGACGATCCAGAACTACTACAACACGACCGGTTTCCGCATCGAAGAGGTGCGCTTCGCCAACGGCACCGTCTGGAATCTCGCCGCGATCGATCTGCAAACGACCGCCGGCACCTCGGCATGGGAGACTCTGACGGGCAATGGCGGCGTCAACACGCTCGATGGCGGCGCTGGCGCCGACACGCTGGACGGCAGCACGGGCAGCGACACGTACAAGTTCGGGCTTGGCTACGGCCAGGACTGGATCCGCGATTTGGACAGCGGCGCCAACACCGACGTTGTGGAGATGGGAGCGGGCATCCTGCCCGCGGATGTCGTCGTCTCGCGCTCTGGCAATCATCTGGTGCTGCGCATTCCCACGACCGGCGATCGCCTGACGATCGAAAGCTTCTACGTCAACAGCACCTGGGGCATCGAGGAGGTTCGGTTCGACAACGGCACGGTCTGGAACCGCGCCACGCTGACCTCCATGGCCGCCGCAACGACGGTCGGCGACGACAGTATTATCGGCACTTCCGCCGCCAATACGCTCGATGGCGGTGCCGACAACGACTATCTAGAGGGCGGCACGGGCGCCGATACCTATATCTTCGGCCGCGGCTACGGCCAGGATCGCGCTTACGATCTTGATTCGAACACGGCCAATATCGACGCTATCTCTTTCCTCGCCGGCGTCGCACCCTCGGAAGTCCTCGTCTCGCGCGGCGGCACGAATGGTGTCGATCTCATCTTGAGGATCGATGGCACCAGCGACCAGTTGCGCGTGACCGACTTCTTCTTCAACGCCGCGCGCCAAGTCGAGGAGATCCGCTTCAACGACGGCACGGTATGGACCTACGCGACGATCGTTGCCAAGGCCGCGACCGGCACCGCCGCCGATGATACCCTCTATGGCACCGACGGCGCGGAGACGCTCACCGGCCTGGGCGGCAACGACTATCTCGAGGGCCGCAAAGGCAATGACATCTACGTCTTCGGTCTCGGCGCCGGCCAGGACCGCATCTGGGACGACGACAGCACGGTCGGCAATGTCGACACGATCCAGATGGGCGCGGGCATCCTTCCCTCCGACATCGTCGTCACTCGCGCCGGCACCAATGCCAACGACATTGTCATCAAGATCACCGGCACATCGGATCGCCTGACCATCGTCGAAGGCGCGCTCAACACCGCGCGCCGGGTCGAGCAGGTGAGCTTTGCCGACGGCACGGTGTGGACCTACGACACGCTGCTCGCCAAGAGCCATGCCGGCACCGCGGGCGACGATAATCTCTACGGGTCCGACGCCGTCAATGCGTTCGATGGCGGCACCGGCAATGACTATCAGGAAGGCCGCGCCGGCAACGATACCTACGCCTTCGGCCGCGCCGCCGGCCAGGATCGGATCAACGACACCGATGCCACCGTCGGCAATGTCGACGCCATCGTTCTGGGCGGGGATGTGGCCGTGGCCGATGTCTTGCTCTGGCGCTCTGGCACCAACAGCAACGATCTGACCATTCAGATCAATGGCACGAGCGACCGGATCACCGTGTCACGCCAATTCGAGAGCGACACGTACCGGGTCGAGGAACTGCGCTTCGCTGACGGCACGATCTGGGATGCCACCGCGATCCGCGCGCAAAGCCTGATCGGCAGCGAGTGGGACAACACGATCCAGGGTTTTGCGAGCGCCGATACGCTGCTGGGCAATGCCGGCAATGACAGCCTGTTCGGCAATGACGGCGCCGACACGCTCAATGGCGGGAGCGGCGACGACCTGCTTGACGGCGGTCTCGGCAGCGACATCTATCAATTCGGTCGCGGCTCCGGCTTCGATCGGGTCGACAACGCCGAAACCGATAGCGCCACGGCGAATGACCGTGTCGAGTTCGGCGCCACAATCGCCTTCGACCAGCTGTGGCTGACGCAGTCCGGCAACGACTTGCTGCTGAATGTCATTGGCGGCGGCGATACGATCCGGATCCAGAACTGGTACTCGAACAGCGCAGCGAAAGTCGATGCATTCCGCACCACGGACGGCAAGGAGCTGACCGAAACGCGTGTCCAGGCTCTCGTCTCGGCGATGGCCGCCTTTGCTCCGCCCAGCGGCAGCGACCCCAGTATGCCGCCAGACACGCGCCAGCAGCTCGACAGCGCTCTTGCCGCGGCGTGGCAGCCCTCCAACTAGTTGTTACAGCTGGTCTCCCCGGTCACTGATACCCCTCATGTCCGGCGGGCTGGGAGCAGGCGCGATCGTCGTGCCGTTGGACGATGAGCGGACGCTCCGCTGAGCCAATTGGGGGCGGGTTGGCGCAAAAAAAACGCCGGACCAATGAAGGCCCGGCGAGTTGAACAGGGAGGCTTCACGTCTGGGAGACGTAGGGCCCGAAGGCCCTGCATACGCGACCCCGGAGGATCGGTACGGCGCTGCCGGAAACCGGCGGCGCTGCCAACATTGCGACGCAACATCAGCACAGGATCGTTTTTACGGCATCGCGCCCAGAATGGAACCGCTTAATTAACAATTGAGATATGCATTTTGTGCAAATGCACATTAAAACTGCGCTTCCGATACTTTCCGGATCAGAAAGTCGCGGAAAACGGCGATTCTCTTGGAGTTGCGCATCTCCTCGGGATACACGAAATATGCCTCATAAGTAGGCCCCTCAAGCTCCGGTAGCACCTGGACGATCTTGGTGCTCTCCTGAGCCATGTAATCCGGGAAGGCCGCGATCCCCACGCCGTTCTCCACCGCCCGCAAGATTGCATAGATATTGTTGACCATCAGGACCGGGTTGCGCCGCGTCCCCGGCCGCACGCCGGCCTCCAGCAGCCAGTTCACCCCCGGGAAGGGCGGGCGCGGGTCCTCGCCATAGACCACCAGCCGGTGGTTATCGAGATCGGCCGCCGATTTCGGCACCCCGAATTTCTTGAGATACGCCGGCGAGGCGAAGCAGTGGACATGGATGGTCAGCAAGTGGCGTTGGATCAGGTCGGCCTGGCGCGGCGGCTGCATGCGGATGGCGCAATCCGCCTCGCGCATGCCGAGGTCGAGCTCGGTATCCTCGACCAGCAGATTGACGCGGATGTCGTTGTAGACGTCGAGGAAGTCGCGGATGCGCGGCGTCAGCCAGATCGAGCCGAACGCCACCGTCGTCTGCACGCGCAGCAATCCCGACGGCCGGTCCTTGCTCTCGCTGAGCTGCGTTTCCGCCATCGCGAGCTTGGCGAAGACGTCGCGCACCGTGCGGTAGAGCATCTCGCCCTGCTCGGTGAGGATCAGCCCGCGCGCGTGCCGATGGAACAGCGGCACGCTCAGCGAATCCTCGAGCGCGCTGATCTGCCGGCTGACCGCCGATTGACTCAAATTCAGCGTCTCGCCCGCGTGTGTGAAGCTGCCCGCTTCGGCGACCGCGTGAAAAATCCGCAGCTTGTCCCAGTCCATCGCTCGCTTTTTTCGCGTCGCGGCGTCGAGGCCGCGCGCGTTCTCCCTGTTATTGTGAAGCGTGACCGCGCGTCACTGCGCGGCCTGCAGCGCCGACGTATCGTGATGAGCCAGAAACTTCTCGGCCTCGAGGGCGCCCATGCAGCCCATGCCGGCGGCGGTGACCGCCTGGCGGAAGATCTTGTCCTTGACGTCGCCCGCCGCGAAGACGCCGGGAATGTTCGTCGCCGTGGAATCCGGTTTGGTGACGATGTAGCCTTCGCTGTCCATCGTCACCTGGCCCTTGAACAACTCGGTCGCCGGCGTGTGGCCGATGGCGACGAAGACGCCGTCGACGTCGATCTGTCGCGTCTCGCCGCTGACGACATCGGCGATCTGCACGCCGGTGACGCCGGGCGGGCTGCTCGCGCCGACGATGTCGGTGACGATGCTGTTCCACACCACCTCGATCTTCGGGTTCTTGAACAGCCGGTCCTGCCCGATCTTTTCCGCGCGCAAACTGTCGCGGCGATGGATCAGCGTGACCTTGCTCGCGTGGTTGGTGAGATAGAGCGCCTCCTCGACCGCGGAATTGCCGCCGCCGATCACCGCGACGCGCTTGCCGCGGAAGAAGAAGCCGTCGCACGTGGCACACGCCGAGACACCGAAGCCGCGGAATTTCTCCTCGCTCGGCAGGCCCAGCCAACGCGCCTGGGCGCCGGTACAGATGATGAGCGTGTCGCCCGTGTAGGTGTCGCCGCCATCGCCCCAGCACGGTGAACGGCCGGCGCGACAGGTCGACGCGCACGATCGTGTCCTCGATGAGCTTGGTGCCGACATGGGCGGCCTGCGCCTGCATCTGCTCCATCAGCCACGGCCCCTGGATGGTCGCGGCGAAGCCGGGAAAGTTCTCGACATCGGTGGTGATGGAGAGCTGCCCGCCGGGTTGCAGCCCGCGCACCATGATCGGCTGCAGATTGGCGCGCGCGGCATAGATCGCCGCCGTGTAGCCGGCCGGGCCGGAGCCCAAAATCAGGACCTTGCTGTGGAAATTCTGGGGCATGTCGGGAGGAATCCGGGACGGGCGAAAGGCTGAACCCTTAACGTAAGTTGCACCCGGCGGCGAAGCAAGCCCTGGGGTCCAAAACATGCATATCTACCGGGATTCGCTCGACGAAGCCCTTCCTGGGGCGAGGGGCTCAGCCCCAACCGAATCGGGCCCGGATCTCGGCCGCGGCCCGGGCGGTGTCGTCGGGCGGGATATAGCTCCACGGCTCGAGCGTGCCGGAGAAGGGTCGGGTGATGCCGTCCTGCTGCAACATTTCATGGAAGCGGCGGATGCGCCGGGATTCGCCCTCGAGCCCGACGATATAGACCGGTTTGCCGGTCGCGCACGCCTCGGAGGTCATCGACACCGAATTTTCCGTGACCACGATGGCGTCCGCCAAGGCCAGCAGGCCGAAGAAGGGATTGTCGCCCTTGCCGTCCCAGAAATAGGCGCCGGCGCCGGCAACAGCCGCGCGCAGGGCTGCCTCGTTGGCGCTGCCGGTGCGCCGCGAGGTGGTGATGGCAAGGCCCGCGCCGTGGCGCCGCGCGAGGTCGCTCAGCGCCTGTCCCAGTCTTTGCGATCCTTCCGGCGTCAGGCGGAAGCGGTCATTGCTGCCGCCGATCAGCACCGCGATCAGCGGCCGTGGCAGCGCCCCCAGCACATCGCGCCAGCGTTTAGCGCCGCTGGCGATCGTCGCGGCGGTCACGGCCGTGAGCGCCGTGCGCGTGACGATGATGTTGGGCCCGGACAGACCGTCATGGCGCGGCACGATGACGACATCGAGGCGCCGCGGGTCGATCCGTGGCTTCAGGATATGGATGGCGTGCGTCTGGGTGCCGCTGACGGTCTTGATGGCGGCCCCCAGCGCCGCTCCCTGACCGCCACATGAAATCACCAGATCGGGCCAGGGCGGCGTGAGCCCCCCGTCGGCCGCAGCGGCCCCAAGCGGGTCGAGCCACAGGCGCGGCGAGAGATAGCGCCATGGCGCGCGCACGCGAAACACCTTGACCGTCGGCGTGACGCCAAGCGCCTGCGCCAGGCCGCGGCTTTGCGCGTCGTGGCCGGCGATGCCCTCGCTCAGGATCCAGCAGGTCTGCGGTGTCATGGGTGCCGCCGGCACTATGCCTAGGCGCGCGGTACCGCGGCAAGGCACGAGAGGGGCAAGTGGCCCCAATTTGGCAACCGATGCAGTTGCTTGCCCCAAGATCGTGTAATATTATTTCAACTTTCCAGGAGGTGGTGACCATATGCGGGGGGTAAAACTCGACCGGATCGACCGGCGAATTTTGCGCGACTTGCAGGCGAACGGTCGCATGACCAACGTGGAGCTTGCGAAAAACGCAGGGATTTCAGCGCCACCATGCCTGCGGCGCGTCCGCGCGCTGGAGGAAGGCAACGTCATCCGCGGCTATCACGCGGATATCACGCCGGCAGCTCTGGGCTACAACGTCACGGTGTTCGCGCATGTCGGCTTGTCCAGCCAGGCGGAGCATGACCTGAAAGCGTTCGAGGATCTGGTCAATTCCTGGCCGCTGGTCCGCGAGTGCCACATGCTGGCGGGGGAGACGGATTTTCTCCTGAAGATCGTGGCGCCGGACTGGGACGCCTATCAGAAGTTTCTCACGACCAAGCTGACCTCGGCGCCCAACGTCAACCACGTCAAGTCGGCGCTCGCCATTCGCACCGCCAAGCATTTACCGGGCATACCGATCGACGAGGAGTAGACCCTCTCTTCGGGTTATGCAATTTTTAGTATGCGCCACGGCCGGACGACGATCCGATTAGGCCGTTGTTTCGGCGCGTCTATTCGGCGAAATCCGCTCAAAATTTTAGATAGTTAACCCGTGTTTTACCGAACAGCCGGTATCACCGTACGGGGCAAAATTTTTTGGCCGCGCCGGGGTTCCGTATGTTCGATCGTCTATCCAGCAATCTTCTTTTGAAGGTCGTGATTTCGGTCATGGCCACCGCCGTGATCGTCGTTCTCACGGTCGGTGCCTGGGACGCCTGGCAGCGCTATGCCACGGCCAGCCGGCTGGCCGCGATCGCGCATGCCTCCGGTTACGCCTTCAAGTCGATGCACAATCTGCGGCTGGATCGCGCGCTGACCACCCGCAACTATGGTCTGCCCGATGCGCTGACCGCCGACGCCCGCGGGCCCTTGCAGAAGGCGCGCGAGAACGGGCCGCCGGCGCTACGCGCAGCCTACGAGGCGCTGCAACCTCTGTCCTTTGCCGGCCGCGACACCCTGCTGCCGGACATGCAGCGCACGATGACGACGCTGTTCGCGCTTCAGTCGGAATCCTGGGAGGGGCTGCAGAAGTCCAAAAGCGCCCGCCGCGAAACCTTGGCGGCCGAATTCCAGACGACGACGACCGCGCTGCTCGACACGCTCGACAAGATCTCCCTGGCCCTGACGATCGCCGCCAAAAACAACGACTCCTTTGTCGACCAGATGCTGCTCCTCAAGCAGATCGGTTGGATGGTGCGGTTTTCCGCCGGCGACATTTCGGTCCTCATCTCGAATGGCATTGCCGGGCAGGCGCTGCCGGCGGATTTCGCGCAGAGATTTGCGGGTCTCCTCAGCCGCATCGAAACCTCGTGGGATGCGCTCGAGCAGGTCCACGCCGGGCTCGATTTGCCGCCCAAGCTGACCGAGGCCATCGCCACCGCGAAGAAGACGTTCTTCGCCGCGGATTTCACCACGCTGCGCGCCAATCTCTTCAAGACGTTGTTGGCCGGCGAGAAGCCCACCATGACCACCGTTCAGTGGTCGACCATGTCGATCGAGCGGCTGGACGGGTTGCTGGCGATTTCCGAGCGCGCCCTCGACGCCGCCGAGGAGCATGCGATGGCGCTGCGCGCCAATGCGCGCAACAACCTGACGATTTAGCTGGCGCTGCTGGCGCTGGCGGTCGTTGTCGCGACGGGCAGCATGTTCCTGGTGTCGCGCCGGGTGATCGGCCCGCTGCACGCCATCCGTGACGCGATGCTCAAAGTCGCCGGCGGCGATATGGCGACGACGGTGCCGTTTGCCGATCGCCAGGATGAGATCGGCGCGCTGGCCGGGGCGCTGGGCACGTTCAAGCAGAACGGCCTGGAGAAAGCCCGCATCGAGGAAGAGCAGCGCACGCGCCGCGCCCAGGCGGAGCAGCGCCAGCTTGCCGTCGAGGCGCATATCAAATCGTTCGAGGGCCAGATGCGCACCGCGCTGGAAGCACTCGATGGCGCTTCGAATCAGATGCGCAAGACGTCCGACGGCATGTCCGCGACGGCCGAGCGCACCAACGGCCAGGTGAAGTCGGTCGCCTCCGCCTCCGAGGAAGCCTCGAGCAACGTGCAGACAGTGGCCGCGGCGTCGGAGGAGCTCAGCGCCTCGATCGCTGAGATCAGCCGCCAGGTCAGCTCATGCCGCGACCATCGCCGGCCGCGCCGTCGATGAGACCAAGCAGACCGACGGCACCGTTCAGGGCCTGGCCGAAGCCGCGACGCGCATCGGCGAGGTCGTCAAGATGATCAACGACATCGCCGGCCAGACCAATCTGTTGGCGTTGAACGCCACGATCGAGGCGGCGCGCGCCGGCGAAGCCGGCAAAGGCTTCGCCGTGGTCGCGTCCGAAGTGAAGTGCCTGGCCAATCAGACCGCGAAGGCGACCGAGGACATCTCGGCGCAGATCAACGCCATCCAGAACGTCACCAAGGATGCGGTCGAAGCGATCAAGCGCATCGGCGGCACGATCGGCGAAGTGAGCTCGGTGCCACCTCCATCGCGTCAGCGGTGGAAGAGCAGGGGGCTGCGACGCAGGAGATCACGCGCAACACCCAGCAGGCCGCCCAGCGCACCAAGGACGTGTCAGGCCATATCGAAGGCGTGACGGCGGGGGCCAATGCGACCGGCAGCGCCGCCCAGGGCGTCAAGACCGCCGCCGAGGAACTGGGCCGCCAGGGCGAGAAGCTGCGCGCCGAAGTCAACGACTTCCTGGCCAAGATCCGCGCTGCCTGAAGCCGATGATCGACCAGGAATAGACTTGGAGTTTTGAGAAAACGATTTTTCGGATCGAATTGGAGAACGAGATGTTTAACCGACTGACTGCGAATTTTCTGCTCAAATCGATCATTTCCGTGATGGCAACGGTCGTTGTCTTCGTCCTGGCTGTGGACGCCTGGTCGTCCTGGCAGCGCCTGGGCACCGCCACCCGCATTCTCGCGGTGGCTGATGCTTCGGCCCACGCCTTCAAGGCCATGCACAATCTGCGCACCGACCGCTCGTCGACCGTGCGCCTTCTGAATGCCGATGCGCTGATCGAGCCGGACATGGAGAAATACATCACGCCGCTCCGCGAGGCGGAGATGCCGGCCGTCCGTGCCGCGGTCGAACTTCTCGCGCGGGAATCGACTTCGCCGAGAAGGCCACGCTCTATCCCGAGCTGCAGCGGATCATTGCCGCACTGACCGACCTGCAGAAAGAATCCTGGGACGCATTCCACAAGCCCAAGGCCTCGCGGCGCGAGCAGTTGCCCAACGAATACATGCGCGACACGACCGCGCTGCTGGAGATGCTCGATAAAATTTCGGCGCGCATCTTCGCGGCCGTCAAGAACACCGATCCCGTCAACGACCAGCTCATGGAAATGAAGCAGCTCGCCTGGATGGTCCGCAACAGCGGCGGCGAAGGGTCGCTGTTGGTGTCGATCGGTCTCGTGGCCGGTCGCCTGCCGGCCGACGCGCGTATCAAATACGCTCATCATATCGGCGGCAGCGAGATTGCCTGGGCCGCGCTCGAAGATCTGGCCTTTGGCGCGAAGCTCTCGTCCAAGCTGACGGATACCATCGTCGCAGCGAAGAAAACCTATTTCGATCCCGCCTATATTGCCAAGCGCGACCAGCTCCTCGACGTGCTGATTGCCGGCGAGAAGGCGGACATGACGCCCAACCAGTGGTCGCCCTATACGGTCGGGCGCCTCTCGAGCCTGCTCTTGGTCGCCGAAGGTGCGCTCGACGCGGCGCGCGAGCATGGCGCGGCACAGCGTTCGTCCGCGCTGCGCGATTTGATTCTCGAGAGCGTTGTGTTCCTCATCGCGATCGCGCTGGCGATCGGCAGCATTCTCGTCGTCACTCGCCGGATCATGGGGCCGCTGCAGGTCATCCAGACGGCAATGGTGCGCGTGGCCGGCGGCGATCTCAACGCCGAAGTCCGGTACACCGACCGCCAGGACGAGATCGGCGCGCTGGCCGGGGCGCTGGGTACGTTCAAGCAGAACGCCGTCGAGAAGGCACGCATCGAGGACGAGCAGCGCGCGCGCCATGCCCAGGCGGAGCAGCGCCAGCTTGCGATCGAAGGGCACATCAAGTCCTTCGAAGGCCAGATGCGCGACGCGCTCTCGGCGTTGGGCCAGGCCTCCAGCGACATGCGCACCACCTCGGACGGCATGTCGGCGACGGCCGAGCGCACGAACAGCCAGGTGAAGTCGGTGGCGTCGGCATCGGACGAAGCGTCGAGCAACGTGCAGACAGTGGCCGCGGCGTCGGAAGAGCTCAGCGCCTCGATCGCCGAGATCAGCCGCCAGGTTTCCCACGCGGCCACGATTGCCAGCCGCGCCGTCGATGAAACCAAGCAGACCGATGGCACCGTTCAGGGCCTGGCCGAAGCCGCGACGCGCATCGGCGAGGTCGTCAAGATGATCAACGACATCGCCGGCCAGACCAATCTGTTGGCGTTGAACGCCACGATCGAGGCGGCGCGTGCGGGCGAGGCCGGCAAGGGCTTCGCGGTCGTCGCCAGCGAGGTGAAGTCGCTGGCCAATCAGACCGCGAAGGCGACCGAGGACATCTCGGCGCAGATCAACGCCATCCAGAACGTCACCAAGGATGCGGTCGAAGCGATCAAGCGCATCGGCGGCACGATCGGCGAGGTGAGCTCGGTGGCCACCTCCATCGCCTCGGCGGTGGAAGAGCAGGGGGCCGCGACGCAGGAGATCACGCGCAACACCCAGCAGGCCGCCCAGCGCACCAAGGACGTGTCAGGCCATATCGAAGGCGTGACCGCCGGCGCCAACGCCACCGGCAAGGCGGCGGAGGGCGTGAAGACCGCGGCGGAAGCGCTCGGCCGTCAGGGCGAGCAGCTGCGCGCCCAGGTCGACGAGTTCCTGCGCAAGATCCGCGCGGCCTGACGGGGGCGGCGTTACACCGCGAGTCCGGCGCGTCGCGGCGCCGGACTTGTCGCGCGCAAGAACACGTAGCCGCCCACGGCGGACAGCAGCGAGCCGGCCAGCACGCCGATGCGCACGCCCGCGGCCTGCGCCGGATCGCTGAACGCGAGGATTCCGATAAACAGGCTCATCGTGAAGCCGATTTCGGCCAACATCGAAGCGCCATAGATCTGCGCCCAGCTCACACCCTGCGGCATCGCCGCGAGGCCGGCGCGGATCGTCACCCAGGTGAAGGCGTAAATCCCCACTTGCTTGCCCACGAACAAACCGGCGGCGATCCCCAGCGGGACCGGCCCCATCAGCGTCGTCACATCCATCCCGATCAGCGTCACGCCGGCATTGGCGAAACCGAAGATCGGCATGATGCCGAACGCCACCCACGGGTGGAGCATGTGCTCGAGATGGGTGAGCGGCGCGTAGCCCGCGCGCTCGCGGGTGCGCAATGGGATGGCGAGTGCGAGCACCACACCGGCCAGCGTGGCGTGCACGCCCGATTTCAGCACGCACACCCACAGGAAGACACCGATCAGGATATAGGGGCCGAGCTTGAGCACGCCGCGATAATTGAGAAAGGCCAGCGCCGCCGCGGCGAGACCCGCGAGCCCCAGGCTCACCAGCGACAGCGTGTCTGTGTAGAACACGGCGATGATGGCAATGGCGCCGACATCGTCGAAGATCGCGACGGCAGTCAGGAAGGCCTTGAGCGCCAGCGGGATCCGCGGCCCCAGCAGGGCGAGCACACCGACGGCAAAGGCGATATCCGTCGCTGAAGGGATGGCCCAGCCGCGCAGTGCGACCGCATCGCCCCAGTTGATGGCGACGTAAATTGCGGCTGGCACGGCCATGCCGCCCACCGGCACCGATCGCCGGCAAAATCGCCTGGCCCTTGCCGGACAGCTCGCCCTGCAGCATCTCGCGCTTGATCTCGAGGCCCACCAGCAGGAAGAACACGGCCATCAGGCCATCGTTGATCCACAGCAGCAGCGGCTTGGCGAGCGCGAATTCCCCCAACCGGAATTCGAGCGGCGTGCTCAGCAGCGCGTCGTAGAGCCATCTCAGCGGCGAATCTTCGAGGATGAGGGCCGCGGCGGCGCGACCAGCAGCACGATGCCGCTGGCGGATTCAGGGCGCAGAAACTCGCGGATCGTCTGCGGCATGGCCACCCCCTGTTGCATCTGTCTTAGCCGGGAGATGGGCGTCTATGCCAGGTTTTCCGTGAGCTCGATGTCAGCGCAGCAGATGAAGCACGAGGACGAGGGCCAGGGCGATCACCGCCACCAGGGCCATTGTGCCGCTGTCCGGCTGGCGTGCCACCACTCCGCGCCGCGCAATTCCGCAATGCGAGTTGCGAGCATTGCGCCCAGATCGCGACTTATTTCGGCGAGGCCGCGCCAGACTGATCGCGATTGCGTAAGCCGCGTGGCAAGCCAGCACCTGCCCGGGCGATAGAACCAGTCGGTGTCCAGCGTTACCGTTCGCGTCCGCCGCAACCCTCCAAGGAGCAGGAATTGCAAGGCCCGAGGAGAAGCTGAAGCTGTGAGACGATGTCATTGCCCGTATAGGGCGCAAACGAGGAGCGATAAGGGAGAAACGAATAGAGCCAGGCGCAGCGCCGAACAGGAGACAGAGGGCCGCAAACAGCAACATCGCGGCGCGCATGTTCCATGGCGGGTCGGGCGGCCGGAGCCCTGAAATTTTCTGGAAGAACACGAACCACGGGAACTTGATCCGGCGTGAGGAACAGCCGAGCCGGCGGCGAGCAGGAACCACACAATGGTCATAGTTGTGCTGGCCCACGGCATGGGTGATCATCGACTTGGTCACGAACCCCGATGTCAATGGAAATGCGGAGGATCGACAAGGCGCCGACGAT
>CAVVJD010000020.1:0-134373 GCA_963748455.1 uncultured Alphaproteobacteria bacterium | reverse complement strand
CACGGGATCGATGCCGAAACTGGCCGCGACGGGGGCGAGAATCGGGGCCAGCACGATGATCGAGGCCGAGGTCTCGATGAACATGCCGATGACGAACAGGAAGGCGTTGACGGCGAGCAGGAACGACCAGCCGTCGTGGAAATTGGCGATGATCCAGGCGCCGATCTGGGCGGGCACGCCGGCGCGCGTCAGCAGGAAGCTGAACAGTCCGGCCATGGCGATGATCATCATGATTACGGCGGACGAGATGACCGAGCGGCGGAAGATCTCGTAGACCTGGGCGAAGCTGAGCTCGCGATAGACGAAGCAGCTCACGATGAGCGCGTAAAACACCGCGACAATCGAAGCTTCCGTCGGCGTGAAGATGCCGCCATAGATGCCGCCGAGGATGATGACCGGCATCATCAAGGCGAGGCCGGCGCGCCGGGTGGCGGTGGTGAAGGCGAGGCGGCCCTGGTTGTCTTGCGTGCCGTAGCCGCGCCAGCGGCACCACAGCCAGACGAAGACCATCAGCGCCACGCCGATCAGGATGCCGGGGCCGAAGCCGGCGATGAAGAGCTCGCCGATCGAGACCTCGGCGGCGACGCCGTAGAGGATCATCGGGATCGAGGGCGGGATGATCACGCCGAGCTCGGCGGCCGTCGCCTGCAACGCGGCAGCGAACGAGACAGGATAGCCGTGCCGGATCATCGATGGGATCAGGATCGCGCCGATTGCGAAGGTGGTGGCCACACTCGAGCCCGAAACGGCGGCGAAGATCATGCAGGTGAGGATGCAGGTGCAGGCGAGCCCGCCCTGCACGCCGCCGACGATGCTTTTTGCGAAATCCACAAGACGCGCGGAGATGCCGCCTTCGCCCATGAGATTGCCGGCGAGGATGAAGAACGGCACGGCGGCGAGTGGGAATTTGTCGAGCGCCACGAAGGCCTGCTGCGCCACCAGCACCATCGGCAGCGGCGTGAAGATTGTCATGCCCGTGATCGCGGCAAGACCGATGGCGACGGCCACGGGAATGGCGAGCATGAACAGCACGCACATCGTGAAAAGCATTACGGGGGTCATGGGCGTGCTCTAAACAGCGTTTTCGAGTTCTTGGCGGCGCGGATCGAAGTAATGCGCCAGCACCGCGAGGATGGAGAGCAAGGCGCCGGTCGGGATCGCCGCGTAGGCGTAGCTCACCGGAATTTCCAGGCTGGCGAGATTCTGGAAGCGCACGCGATAGACCATCTCGCAGCCGAACCAGAAGAGGATGACGAGCAGCGCCAGGGTCGCGAGTGCGATCGCCGCTTCGAGTGCCCGGCGCGCGCGGCCGCGGCAGGCGCGATAGACGACATCGACGGACACCAGGGCTCCGATGCGAATGGCGCTGGAGAGGCCGAGATAGACCATCCAGATCAGCAGCGTGCGCACCAGCGTTTCCGACCAGGTCGCGGGCTCGTTCAGGACGAAGCGGGTGATGACCTGATAGAAACCCGCCAAAGCCGCGACAGCGAACGCAGCCACGGCAAGTGCCACGGCGGTTTGCGTGACGCGCCGCTCCACGGCCATCAGCAGGGCGACCGGCGCGCTCAGGCGCGCCGGTCCAGTCGCGGTGCTCACTTGAAGTCCCGGATGCGGGCGATCTGCTGCTCGCCGAAGCGCTTGGCAAGCTCGGCGAAGGTCGGCTTCAGGACGTCCTGGAACTTCGCGGTGTCGACCTTCTCGACAACCTGCAGGCCGAGCTTGCGCAGTTCCTCGACACCCGTCTGTTCGACCTTCGCCACTTCGGCTTTGCAGATCTGCATGGCGCGGCGGCCCTCCTCGACGAACATCTTCTGATCGTCCGCGCTGAGCGCCTTGAAGGCATTGAGGTTCATCACCATGCCGAGCGGCGTGAAGGCATGATTGGTGATGGTCAGATGCTTCTGCACCTGGCCGAACTTGTTGTTGATGATGGCGCCGATCGGGTTCTCCTGTCCGTCGACCGTGCCTTGCTGCAGCGCCGTGAACACTTCGGGTAGCGCCATCGGCGTGGGCAGCGCGCCGAGGCCGCGCCACACCTGCAGATGGATCTGATTCTCCTGGGTGCGGATCTTCATGCCCTTGACGTCGTCGGGTCCGGTCACCGGACGCTTGGAGTTGGTCAGCTGACGGAAGCCGATGCCGCCGAAGGCTATGCCGGCGAAGCCACGCGCGGGCATCTTCGCTAGGATCTCCTGGCCGATCGGTCCATCGAGCACGGCTTGGGCGTGATCGAAATCGCGGAACAGGAAGGGAATATCGAAGATCTGCAGGTCGGGAATGAAATTGGCGATGACCGAGGTGGACGAGATGGTGATGTCGACCGTGCCGATCTGCGTGCCTTCCAGCACGTCACGATCGCCGCCGAGCGCGCCGCCGGGATGCAGGCGGATTTCGTAGCGGCCGCCGCTGCGCTGCTTCACCGCCTCGGCGAAATGCGTCATGGCGATGCCCTCGGGTGCGGTCACGCGCCCGACAAAGCCGAGATTGAACACTTTGGGCGTTTGTGCGGCCGCGTCCTGCAGCGTGAGCGCGGCGAGGGCGGCGGCGCCCGTCATCAGCAATGTGCGTCTTATCATCGTTGGTCTCCTCCAGTTATTTTGTGTCGATGTGCCAGTGATTGAGCAGGAACGGCGCGAGGCGATCGGGCGTCAGGTCGAAGCCGAGGCCCGGCCCGTCGGGAACAACGACATTGCCGGCGCTGTCGAGCGGATATTCGCCGAGCAGCGTGCGCAGCGGGTTGTGCGAGTTGTCGTATTCGAACATCGGATAGGTCACGCCCGGCCCGCGCTTGTGCGGCAGGATCGCGGTGAAGTGCAGCGAGGCGTGGAAATTCACCAGCGTGCCCCAGACATGCGGCACGACCGGGACTTCGAAGGCATCGGCGAGGGCGGCGATGCGCAAGCCCTCGCTGATGCCGCCGCACAGAGCGAGATCGGGCTGCGCCAGATCGAGTACGCCGGCAGCAAGGAAATCGCGGAAGGAGCCCAGGCCGATCAGCGCTTCGCCGGCCGCCAGCGCCATCGGCAGCGCGGTCGAGAGACGGCGATAGCCCTCGAGATCGGTGTGGAGGATCGGCTCCTCGAGCCAGATCAGATCGGCTGGTGCAAGCGCGTTGGCGATGTCGAGGGCCGCGTGCACGGTGAAGCCCTCGTTGAGATCGACCATCAGCTTCATGTCCGGGCCGATGATGTCGCGCACGCGCCGGGCCAAGCGCCCGTCGGTCGCCGGTCGCGTGCCCATGCGCATCTTGATGGCGCGGAAGCCGGCCTGGAGAAACCCTTCGACCTCGCGTTCGAAATCGACATAAGGATCGGCGCCAGGCTTCATGAACGGGCCGCTGACATAAGCCGGAATTCGGTCGCGCAGCGCGCCGCCCAGGAAGGTCGCGAGCGGCAGCTCCGCGCTGCGCGATGCGGCGTCCCACAGCGCGATGTCGAGCGCGCTGATCGCCATGTGCGAGATGCCGCGGCGGTCGTAGCCGAGATCGCGCGCCATCGCGTCCCAGATCGGGCGCGGCGTCATGACGTCGGCGCCGAGAACGTGCTTGGCGAAGGTCGCGCGGATCAACGCAGCGGCGGCCGCCGGTTGCGCCCAGGTCTCGCCCCAGCCAACGACGCCGTCGGCGGTCGTGAGGGCGATCAGCAGCGACGGGCGCTTGTCGAAAAACAGGCGCGAGTTACCGACGGGCTTGGGAAGCGTGCACGACACTTCATAGCCATCGATCCGGACGACCTTCGAACCCGCTGCAGCCGACATTTCCGCCCTGGCGTTTTGACGCCGCCCCCCTCAGGGCGTGCGGGCGGAGAGTAGGGAGATTTTGCATCACAAATCCAATTGGTTTATTTAACGGTCTCACATTTGGATTTCTGATCAATGCGGATCACCATCGCCCAGCTCGAGGCGTTCTACTGGGTGGCGCAGCTGGGCTCGGTGCACCAGGCGGCGCGCCATCTCAACATCGCCCAGCCGACCGTGTCGCTGCGGTTGCGCGACCTCGAGGCGGGCTATGGCGGCAGCCTGTTCGAGCGCGCCGGACGGGGCCTGCGGCCGACCCATGAAGGCCATGCGCTGGTGGCGCGCGCCGCGGCCATCCTCGACGAGATGTCCAAGATCCGCGAGCAGCGCGGGCTGTCGGCGGTCGCGGGCAATGTGCGCGTCGGCGTTGCCGAAGGCTTCGCGATGGTGTGCCTGCCGGCGCTGCTGGATCGGCTGCGGCGCGACTATCCGGCGCTGCGGCCCGAGCTGGTCGTTTCCACAAGCTCCGGGCTGGAACGCGACCTGGCCGGCCACCTTCTCGATGTCGCCGTGCTCGTCAATCCTGTCGGCCATCCGGAACTGAGGCTCGTTCCGCTGGGCGTGCAGCCGACTTACTGGACGGCGGCACCGTCGTGGAAGTTGCCCAAGCGCGTGCGGCCGGCGGACCTACGCAACTTGCCGGTGATCACCAATCCGCCGCCCTCAGCGATGTACCGGCAGATCACCGACTGGTTTGCCACCGCCGGTATCGAGCCCGGCCGCATCGATATCTGCTCGAGCGTGGCGCTGGTCGCGCACATGGTCGCGAGCGGGGTGGCGATCAGCGTGCTGCCGCGCAAAGTGGTCGAGCCGCATGTCGCGGCCGGGACCATCGAAGTGTTGGAGTCAATGCCGGGGGTCGAGAACGGCAAGGTCTACGCGGGGCATCGCATTGGTGGAGAGACCGGCGCGATCAGCGCCGTCATCCGCAGCGTGCGGCAGGTGGTGTCGTCGATGGAGTATCTGATTTTGGAGGGGCAGTGATCCTAACCCTCTCCCCTCGGGGGAGAGGGTGGCGAGCGCAGCGAGCCGGGTGAGGGGGCCCCGTGCAGTCGAGGATGGTGCCACCCCCTCACCCTAACCCTCTCCCCAGAGGGGAGAGGGGACGCGTTGCGCGGATTCCAATCGTCGTCGCATCAATCACTGTCACCCGCGGGTCGAGCTCGCGGGAATCAGAACTAAAATGGTGAGAAATTTTGCTTCAGCAAACTTTCAATCGGTAAAAACAGCGGACGGGGCAGGGCGTGCCAATCGTGCCAGGACCAGCCTTCGCATTTTGTGGGTTCGAGAGTCCGCGGTTCGCCGGAGATGAGATCGGCGACGACGAACAGCGTCACGTAGTGCGGACCTGTTGGCGCAAACACATCGGACGTGAAGGGGCCGCGCGCGACCGGGCGGATGACGATGCCGGCTTCCTCCAGCGTCTCGCGTGCCGCGCAATCCTCCACGCTCTCGCCGAACTTCAGCTTGCCGCCGGGAAACTGCCACGTGTTCGCGCCGGGCGGGGCGAGGCGGCGGCCGAGTAGCACGCGGCTTTTGTGGCGCACGATGACGCCGACGCCGATTCCAACCTGTTTCTCCATAACGCTGTCTCTGACACGTTTTGTGCCGGTGCGGCAGGGCTTTCTATCGCCTCGCAGGTTTTTGAGTTGCGTACCTCAAAATTCGAGGTATGATCGCTCAAACTCAAAAACGTCCGCGCTGGTGCGGCGATAATTGAGGGGGAGACGACGATGATCCGATTCACGGCGAGCCTCGCCGCGGCGGCGATGATGCTCTGCGGCCCGGCGGTCGCGCAGACCACGGTTAAATGGCTGCATATCGAAGCCAATCCGGCCCAGGTGAAGATCTGGGAGGAGGCGGCGCGCGCCTACGAGGCCAAGCATCCCGGCACCAAGATCGAGATGCAGTTCCTGGAGAACGAGGCTTACAAGGCGAAGCTGCCGACGATCCTGCAATCGCGCGACCGGCCGCATGTGATCTACTCCTGGGGCGGCGGCGTGATGAAGACGCAGATCGAGGCCGGTGTCATCGAGGACATCAGCGCGCCGATGAAGGGCTTCACCGACAATCTGTCGCCCTCCGCCGTCGCCGCGTTCACCGAGAACGGCAAGATCTACGGCGTGCCGATGGTGCTCAGCCAAGTCGGCTTCATGTACAACCGCGACCTGTTCACCAAGGCGGGTCTCGACGGCGCCAAGATCAAGACCTGGGACGATTTGCTGGGCGCGGTCAAGACGCTCAAGGCCGCCGGCATCACGCCGATCGCGGTCGGCGGCGGCGATAAATGGCCGCTGCATTTCTACTGGACGCACCTCGCTGTCCGCATCGGTGGCAAGTCGGGCTTCGACGCGGCGATGCGTGGCGAAAACGGCGGCTTCAATGGCGAGACATTCCTCAAATCGGGCGAGCTGATGAAGCAGCTTGTCGACCTGCAGCCGTTCCAGAACGGCTTCCTCGGCTTCAAGAACCAGCAGGCGCTGGGCTTCTGGGCCGATGGCAAGGCAGCGATGACGCTCGCCATCAGCACGGCCTATCGCCAGCAAGCCGCACTGGCGGCCGACAAGAAGGGCATCGTTGGTCCGCAGCTCGGCTGGTTCGCTTTCCCGATGGTGCCGGGCGGCAAGGGCGAGACCACCGATACGCTGGGCGGCATCAATGGCTGGCTGGTGACAAAGGGTGCACCGAAGGAAGCGGTCGAGTTCCTTAAGTCCTTCGTGTCGATGGAGACGCAGCAAACACTCGCCAAGGGCGGCTACCTGATCCCGGTGGTGAAGGGGGCCGATGCGGCGATGGACGATCCGTTCCTCAAGAACATCGCGCAGAACATCGCGGCGTCGAAGTATCACCAGATCTTCTACGACCAGATGTTGGGCCCCAATGTCGGCCGCGTGGTCAACGACACGACGGCGGAGCTTGCCGGCGGTTCGATGACGCCGCCGCAAGTCGCGAAGGCGATCCAGGACGCCTACAAGCAAGGCAATTGACCGCAAGCGCCCGCGCGAGCTGAGGCTCTGCGGGCGCTTCCTTCCACCGGCCACGGGACAAACACGTGCGCGCTCTCACTTTGCCTAGCGACAGGACGTTGGACGGCATCCCGGCCCGGAAACGGCGTCAGACCGGTGTGCTCACCACCGTGCTGATCTTTCTGCCGCCGGCGTTGCTGCTGTTCACGCTGTTCGTCGTGCTGCCGATCGGCGAGGCGGCCTGGTACAGCTTCTATAGCTGGAACGGCTTCGGCCGGCCGAAGAACTGGCTGGGGTTCGACAATTACATTCAGATCTTCGAGACGCGTGGGTTCTTCTACGCGATCCGCAACAACATCCTGATCATCGTCATTTCGCTGATGATCCAGCTGCCGCTGGCGATGGCGGCGGCACTCGCCCTTGCCGAGCGCATCAAGGGTGCGGTCGCCTTCCGCATGATCTTCTTCCTGCCCTATGTGCTGGCGGAGATCGCCACGGGCATGATCTTCAGCTTCGTCTATGACGGCAATTACGGGCTGCTGCCGATCATCTACGCGCCGTTCGGGGCGGAGGCTCCGCATCTGCTGGCGAGTGCCTCGACGGCGTTCCCGGCGATCCTGGTGGTCATCATCTGGAAGTATTTCGGCTTCCACATGATGCTCTACATCGCCGCCCTGCAGGCGATGGACCGCAATTTGATCGAGGCCGCGCGCATCGATGGCGCCACGCGCTGGCAGGTGCTGCGCTATATCACCATTCCCACGCTCTATCCGACCATCCGGCTCTCCGTGTTCTTCGCGGTGATCGGCTCTCTGCAGCTCTTCGACCTGATCATGCCGCTGACACGCGGCGGGCCGGCCGACACTTCGCAGACCATGGTGAGCTTCCTCTACACCCATGGCGTCATGCGCATGCGCGTGGGCTATGGCAGCGCCATCGGCGTCATCCTGTTCGTCATCTGCGTCACCTTCGCCTTCACCTACAAACGCTGGTTCATGCGCAATGACTAATACCGTCGCGCGTCCGCCTGCTGATCCCGCGGTGATTGGGAAGTACTTCTTCCTGACAGCACTGGCGGCGTTCGTGCTGGTGCCGCTGGTGGCGACCGTGCTCGGCGGCTTCAAAACGCTGGGCGAGCTGCGGACCAATCCCTTCGGCCTGCCGAATAGCTGGGAGTGGGAGAATTACTGGGACATCCTGGTGAGCGGGCGGTATTGGCAGCTCCTGCGCAACTCGGCGATCATGTCCTTCTTCTCCGTAGGCCTGACGCTGATCGTGGCGGCGATGGCGGCGTTCACCTTCGCGCATATCAAGTTTTTCGGCAGCCGCATGCTGCTCAACTACATCACCGCCGGCCTGCTGTTTCCCGCGGCGACCGCGATCCTGCCGCTGTTCATCAAGGTGCGCGATCTCGGGCTGCTCGATTCCTATTTCGGCGTGATCCTGCCGCAAGTGGCGTTCAGCCTCGCCATGTCGATCCTGCTGCTGCGCCGCTTCTTCAAGGACCTGCCCGAGGAACTGATGGAGGCCGCGCTGGTCGACGGCTGCTCCTACATACGCTTCTTCTGGTCGATCACGCTGCCGCTGTCGCGGCCGATCCTGGCGACCGTCGCCACCATCGTGTTCGTGCATAGCTGGAACAACTACCTCTTGCCGCTGGTCATGCTCAATACGGATGCGCTCTATCCGTGGCCGCTGGGCGTAATGGTCTACCAGGGCGAATATTCGTCGGATTGGCACCTGATCCTGGCTTTCATCACGCTGACGATCCTGCCGACGATCCTGATGTTCGTTTTGGCGCAGAAACACATCGTCGCCGGCCTCACCGCCGGTGCCGTCAAGGGCTAACAAAGGACTTGAGAACATGAGTGTCGTGGGCGTGGGAGTAATCGGTTGCGGCAATATCAGTCCTGCCTATCTGAAGGCAGCGCAGAACTTTCCAGGCATGAAGGTGATCGCGGTTGCCGACATGCGCACCGACGCCGCACAGGCGCGCGCCAAGGAGTTCGGCGCGCAAGCCGTGCGTGTCGACAAGATGCTGGCGCGCGACGATATCGAGATCGTCGTCAACCTGACCGTGCCGCTGGCGCACACGGACATCAGCCTCGCGGTGCTGCGCGCGGGCAAGCACGTCTATTCGGAGAAGCCGCTTGGCGTGAACACGATCGAGGCGCGCAAAGTCATGGACCTGGCGAATGAAAAGGGGCTGCGCGTGGGCTGTGCGCCCGACACGTTCCTGGGCGGCGGCCACCAGACGGCGCGCAAGCTGATCGACGACGGCGCCATCGGACGGCCGATCGCCGGCACGGCCTTCTTCATGTGCCCGGGCCATGAGCGCTGGCACCCGGCGCCGGGGTTCTATTATCTGCGCGGTGGCGGGCCGATGCTCGACATGGGGCCTTACTACATCACCAACCTCGTGCAGCTGCTGGGGCCGGTCGCCAGCGTGATGGGCTCGGCCTCCAAACTGCGCAACGAGCGCCTCATCACCAGCCAGCCGCTCAACGGCACCAAGATCCCGGTCGAAGTGACGACGCATGTGGCCGGCATCCTCGAGTTCGAGAGCGGGGCGCTGGTTTCGATTGCCATGAGCTTCGACGTGCCCAAGCACCGGCATAACCCGATCGAGCTCTATGGCTCCGAGGGCGCCATGCAGGTGCCCGACCCCAACAAGTTCGGCGGCGACGTCGAGATCTGCAAGACCGGCGGCGAGTGGCAGACCATGCCCTTGACGCATGGCTATGCCGACGGCAATTACCGCTCGCTCGGGGTTGCCGACATGGCACAGAGCTTGCGAAAGAAGCGGCCGCACCGGGCCAGTGGGGCGCTGGCCTTCCACGCGCTGGAGGTCATGGAGGCGTTCCAGCGCTCGGCGGACGAGGGGCGGCGGGTCGTGATCGAAAGCCAGGTGGAGCGGCCGGCGATGATGAAGCCGGGGCTTGCGACCGGCAAACTTGATTGAGTGGTGAGCACATGGCGAGCAAGACGAAAAAGTCGGCGATGATCGTATGGGGCGGCTGGGCGGGGCATGACCCCGATCTCTGCGCGTCGATGATCGCTGGATGGCTGCGCGCGGACGGGTTTGACGTGCGCGTGGAAACCACGACCAAGGCGTTCCTCGATCCCAAGCTGTCGAAACTCGATCTGATCGTGCCGATTTACACGATGGCGAAGATCGAGAAGCCGGAGCTCGAGAATTTCATGGCGGCGGTGCGCGCCGGCGTGGGGGTCGCCGGCCATCACGGCGGCATGGGCGATGCGTTCCGCGATGCCGTCGAATACCAGTTCATGTGCGGCGGACAATGGGTGGCGCATCCGGGCGGCATCATCGACTTCGAGGTGAAGGTGACGAAGCCGAACGATCCGATCATGAAGGGGATCAAGGATTTCGATTACCGCTCGGAGCAGTACTACATGCATGTCGATCCGGCGATCGAGGTGCTGGCGACGACGAAATTCTCGGGCGAGCATGCGCCGTGGACGAAGGACGTGGTGATGCCGGTGATCTGGAAGAAGGTCTACGGCAAGGGCCGCGTGTTCTACTGCTCGCTCGGCCACCGCGCCTACGAGCTCGACATCCCGCAGACCAAGGCCATCATGCAGCGTGGCCTTGCCTGGGCGGCGCGGCCGGCGGCCTGAGGCGGGGCGGGGGCCATGCGCATCACGCTCAAGGACGTGGCGGAAATCGCCGGCGTGTCGCTGGCCACGGTCGATCGCGTGGTCAACGAGCGGCCGGGCGTGCGCGAGAAGACGGTCGTCAAGGTCAAGGCCGCGATCGCGCAGCTGGACTGGCGGCCGGATCATTTCGCCGTGCATCTGAGCCGCGGGACGAGCTATCGCTTCGGCTTCCTGCTGCCGACCGGCAACAACACGTTCATGCAACAGCTCGGCGAGCAGATCGAGCGCGCGGGCGAATGGCTCAAGGACCAGCGCGTCGAGGTCGAGACGCGCCGCGTCGACGTGTTCGACCCCGAGGCATTGGCGGCGGCCCTGGAGCGGATCGACGGCGGCTTCAGCGGCGTGGGGACGATCGCGCTCGATCATCCGGTGGTGAATGCGGCGATCAACGATCTGGTCGGGCGCGGCATCCCGGTCGTGACGCTGGTCTCCGACGCGCCGCGCTCGTCGCGCACGCATTATGTCGGTATCGACAACCCGGCGGCGGGGCGCACGGCGGGCTCGCTGATGGGCCGCTTCCTCGGCGGGCGCACGGGCAAGGTCGGCGTCATCGCCGGCTCGCTGGGCCTGCGCGACCATGCCGAGCGGCAATTCGGCTTCCATCAGGTGATGAGCGGGGAATATCCGGGTCTCACCGTGCTGCCGGTGCGCGAGGGGCGCGACGATGTCGACCTCAACCGGGCGCTCACGTCGAAGCTGTTGCTCGAGCACAAGGACCTCGTCGGCATCTACAATATCGGTGCCGGCAATCGCGGCATCGCCGCGGCGCTGGAGGCAAGCGGGCGCGCCAAGGACATCGTCTTCATCGGCCACGAGCTGACCGAGCATTCGCGCCGGTTCCTGTTGAAGGGCACGATGGCCGCCGTGATCGACCAGGCGCCAGGCCACGAGGCGCGCTCGGCCTGCCGCGTGCTGCTCTCCCACTGCACCGGCGACCCGCTTCTGGCGGAGCAGGAGCACATAAGGATCCGTATCTTTATCCGGGATAATTGCCGTAAGCGCTCGACCCCGCGTGCGACGGAATGCGTGGCCGCGGGCGCGACAACGTGGCGCCTCTCGGCACCGTGAAAGCCGCAAGCTGGGAAATTTGCTAGTCTCGGGCCCGACGGAGGCGACCATGACCGGCCAATGGATCCTGCCGCTGATCGGCCTGTTTTTGCTTTGTGCCTGTGCGTCGGAGCCCGGAAGCCCCGAGCGGTCAGGTTCTCTTGCAGCTCCCCCCGGCGCATTTACATATCCGCCCGGCCTCGAACCACGACGCGGCGCAGGAAGCCCATAGAGAGCTGGAGAGCGCACACTGTCGCGCCGGGCAAACAAAAAGGCCGCCCCCCCGGGCGGCCCTTTCGTGTCCGACGCCGAAGTCTCGGCGCTTTACTTCTTCCCGCCTTTGCCGACATTGGTTGGCGGCTGGGTGAAGCCGGAGACGGCCGGCTTGCCCTTGGCGGCGGTGGCGGATTTCTTGGGTTTCTTGGCTTCGCGGTTGGAGCGCATTTGGCCTTTGGCCATGGGGAGCCTCCCTGAGGTCTGGTTGTCGTTGGGACCCTCCGTGTAACACGGATCAGGGAGAACCCCGCCTTAAAAGCGAAACGGCCCCTCACTGCCGTGAGAGGTCGTCGCTTCGGCATTCAGGGTAGATCCAAAACGGAAGCTCAATACGCGTGAGCGATACTTATTCAAAGTCCTTGAGCGTTACTGACGCAGCGAGCGGCAGGTCCAAGCCGATCGATCGATCGCCTAGCCACGACAATTTGCCGGACTTCCACTCCGGTGATGCCAATAGATATACGTGAGCGTTTTGCATCGCCAAAAGCAGGGCTTGAATTTCGTCAACGCCGGCTCCGTAGAAAATCTTTTCTCGGTCAGGCCAAGTGATTTTGAAGCTGCATTTGTAGTCGGCGTCGAAGGCGGCTGGTTTGAAAAAGCTCAAAACGACTTCACCGCCTGAAGTCAGCTCGAATTGCCGTGTGAGTATGATCTCGTCCATTTGATTTCAGTGCGTGAGGTGAAGCCGGGAGCATTTTACATGTGAGACAAAACAAAAGGGCCGCCATTGTGAGGCGGCCCTTCGTCGTTGATGCATCCGATTAGAACTGATCGATCAAATCACACCGAGTAGTACATCTGGAACTCGATCGGGTGCGGGGTGTGCTCGAAATTGTACACCTCTTCCCACTTCAGCTCCATGTAGCTGTCGATCATGTCGTCGGTGAAGACGTCGCCCTTCTTGAGGAAGTCGCGATCCTTGTCGAGGTTCTCGAGCGCCTCGCGCAAGGAGCCGCAGACCTGCGGCACGTTCTTGAGCTCTTCCGGCGGCAGGTCGTAGAGGTTCTTGTCCATCGCGTCGCCGGGATGGATCTTGTTCTTGATGCCGTCGAGGCCGGCCATCAGCATCGCCGCGAAGCCGAGATAGGGGTTGCAGCCGGGATCCGGGAAGCGGACCTCGACGCGCTTGCCCTTGGGGCTCGCGACATACGGGATGCGGCACGAGGCCGAGCGGTTGCGCGCCGAGTAGGCGAGCAGCACGGGCGCCTCGAAGCCGGGGATCAGCCGCTTGTAGCTGTTGGTCAGCGGGTTGGTGAAGGCGTTGATGGCCTTGGCGTGCTTGATGATGCCGCCGATGTAGAACAGCGCCGTCTCCGAGAGGTCGGCATACAGGTTGCCGGCGAAGAGCGGCTTGTTGCCCTTCCAGATCGACTGGTGGACGTGCATGCCCGAGCCGTTGTCGCCCTTGATCGGTTTCGGCATGAACGTCGCCGTCTTGCCGTACTGGTGGGCGACGTTGTGCACGACGTATTTGTAGATCTGGCAGCCATCGGCGGCCTTCACCAGCGTCGAGTACACGTTGCCGAGCTCATGCTGGCTGGGCGCCACCTCGTGGTGGTGCTTTTCGATCTTGAGGCCCATGTCCTTCATGACCGTCAGCATCTCGGCGCGCAGATCCGAGGCGCCGTCGACCGGCGGCACCGGGAAGTAGCCGCCCTTGATCGGCGGCCGGTGGCCCATATTGCCTTCCGGGTATTTCTTGTCGGTGACGTAGGGGCCCTCATCGCTGTCGATGACGTGGCTGACCTGGTTCATCCCCACCTTGAAGCGCACGTCGTCGAACACGAAGAATTCGATCTCGGGGCCGAAATAGGCGGTGTCGCCCACGCCCGCACTCTTCAGGAAGGCTTCCGCCTTCTTGGCGATCGAGCGCGGGTCGCGATTGTAGGGCTGGCCGGTGCCGGGCTCGTAGACGTCGCAGACCAGGACCAGCGACGGCTGCGCCGCGAACGGATCCATCACGGCCGTCGTCGGGTCGGGCATCAGCACCATGTCGGATTCATTGATCGCCTTCCAGCCGGCGATCGAGGAGCCGTCGAACATGATGCCGTCGGTGAACGTATCTTCCTCGATCGTCTCGACGGCGTGAGCCAGATGCTGCCACTTGCCGCGCGGGTCGGTGAAGCGCAGATCGACGTACTTGACGTCCTTCTCCTTGATCATCTGAAGGACTTTTTTGGCGTCAGTTTTCTCAGCCATTGTCTTTCCCTGGTTGGTGATTGGTTGAAATGAAGAAATCGCCGCGGGCCCGCGACGCGTCAGATGGCTTCGGTGCCGCGCTCGCCGGTGCGAATACGGATGGCTTCCTCGACCGTGGAGACGAAGATCTTGCCGTCGCCGATCCGGCCGGTATGCGCGGCCTTCTGGATCGCCTCGATGGCGCGCTCGACCAAGTTGTCCTCGAGGACAACCTCGATCTTCACCTTCGGCAGGAAATCGACGACGTACTCGGCGCCACGATAGAGCTCGGTGTGGCCCTTCTGGCGCCCGAAGCCTTTCGCCTCGGTCACCGTGATGCCTTTGAGCCCGACCTCGTGGAGGGCATCCTTCACTTCATCCAGTTTGAACGGCTTGATGATCGCCTCGATCTTTTTCATCGATCCTGCCACGCCTCCGGTTGATGTTGTCCCCACGCGGGCGTCGGGCCGGTCCGGCCGGTCGCCGCGCGTGAAGCTTGTCGCTGGAATTATGTCCGCCGGCGTCCGGTGCCGCCGTCGGCCCCCGGCGTTGAGGCGCCGGGCGAGATCTTCCTAAGCACGGCCCATGCCAAGGCCGGTTCGGTCCAAGCGGCGGGAATCAGCGCACCGGCGGCCGATTGCCCGGAAAAGCGGCTGATTTCTGCATATATTTTCATCAATCAGTCCGAATATTGGTCGATTGTGGGGTCACTTGGCAAGCAACGCGCCGATGCGCTTGGTCGCCGCGCGGATGTTTTCCGTTGAATTGGCGTAGGAAAACCGCAGGTAGCCTTCGCCATAGGCACCGAAGCTCGTGCCCGACAGCGTGGCGACGCCGGCCTCGGTCAGGAAGCGGGTTTCGAGCTGCTTGCTGGTCTGGCCGGTCTTGGTGATGTTGGGGAAGGCATAGAAGGCGCCACCGGGCTCGATGCAGCTCACACCGGGCAGTGCATTGAGTTCGGCGACGATGACCTTGCGGCGCTCGGCGAAGGCCGCAACCATCTTGCGCGCCTCGTCCTGCGGGCCGGTCAAGGCGGCGATGCCGGCGAACTGGGCGGAGGCATTGACGCAAGAGTGGCAGTTGATGGCGAGACGCGTGGCGGCCTCGATCAGGCTCTTCGGCCAAACGCTGTAGCCCATGCGCCAGCCGGTCATCGCGTAGGTCTTGCTCCAACCATCGAGCAGAATCAAACGCTCGCGCAGCGACTTATAATTCAAAAGCGAAACATGCTCGCGGCCGTCATAGAGCATCTGGCCGTAGATCTCGTCGCTCATCACCGCGACATGAGGGTGACGCTCCAAGCCCTTCACCAGCTTGTCGAACTGCGCGCGCGGCACGACGCCGCCGGTGGGGTTGGCGGGGGAATTGACGATGATCAGGCGCGTGGCCGGCGTGATCTTCGCCAGCACATCGTCAGCATCGAAGGAGAAGCCGTTGGATTCACGCAAGTGAATCGGCACCGGCGTCGCGCCGGAGAACTTGATGACCGACTCGTAAATCGGAAAGCCCGGGTTGGGGTAGAGGATCTCCGCACCCTTCTGCCCGAACATCAGAATGGCGAAGAACATCGTCACCTTGCCGCCGGGCACGATCAGGATGTTGTCCGGGCTCACCTTCGCCTTGAAACGCTTGTCGAGGTCGGCGGCCACCGCCTCGCGCAGCGGCAGGATGCCGTTGGCCGGCGTGTAGCCGTGATGGCCGTCGCGCAGCGCCTTGATAGCGGCCTCGACAATGTGCTGCGGCGTCTGGAAATCCGGCTGGCCGATGCCGAGATTGATGATCGACTTGCCCTGCGCCTCGAGCGCCTTGGCGCGGGCGAGGACCTCGAAGGCGGTCTCGGTGCCGAGCTGGCCCATCCGGTCGGCAAGCTGCAGGCGCTGAACGACATCGAGCATGGGCAGACCCTCCCCGGCGGCCTTGGATTTGGCGGCGGACTATGCCGCATCACCGTGCGGCGGGAAAGGCCCGGCTTGGCTTGACGGGTGGGGCCGGGGCCGCTACACACCCCGGTTCCGGTGGCGGGCGTAGCTCAGTTGGTTAGAGCGCCAGATTGTGGATCTGGATGTCGGGGGTTCAAGTCCCCTCGCTCGCCCCATTTTTCAATCGCTTACGCGCGAATGTGAAGGCTGCGGTGACACGCCGTCTCGCATTCTGCGCGGCGTCGCGCATAACGCGCACAGCCCCCTCGCGGCGCTTAAAGCGCATCGCGAGGCCAAGCACGATCAGCACGACCGCAAAGACGCTGAGCGCGGCTGGCTCCGGGATCGATTGAATTTTCCAAACGGTTTGCTGCAAGCGAGCGCCGATTTCGGCGGCGCTCAAGGTGGATCCTGCTGCAGACATAGTCTGAAGGACAACAACCGACCCGACGGCCGCCGCCGCCAGGACAGTTAATCTCGACATTTGTTAAATCCCCGACCCCATCTAGAGCCCCCGAGCCCGTGCTTTCCGATCTATCCTGCCTCAGTGCAATCCTGATACCGCCGTAGGCGGATCAATGACTTCGAAAGCGGGCCGCCCGCCGGGCGCCAGGCTTTGTAAAATTCCTTGATAGATTCAGGCCGTACGCCGCGCGGCGGTTAATCCGCTTTAATTAATTTTGTGCGGCTAGCGGACGGTGCCGCGGCGCAGCTCGAGCGGGCGCGGTGGGCCGCCCGCGGCCGGTGCGGGGCCAGGCTGCTGCAGGGTACGCGGCGACGGGGCGGAGCCGCGCTGGGCGGGCAGTTTGTCGGCATCGACCGGGGGCAGGGCGGTCGGGTCGGGACGGTAAGCGAGATCGTCCCATGGCCCCTCGACCACGACCGGTACGAGGGTTCCGTCGGCGGCCGTGCCGTCGAGCGACACGATCGATTTGGGCAGCAGGCGGTATTTCAGGCGGCGTTGCGGCAGGTCGATGGCGCCGGTCCCTTCCACGCGCAGCAGCGGCGATTTGAGCATCAAATCGAAATTGCGCACGATCCCGCTCTTGATCGAGAGCGTGCCGGTCAGCTCGGCGAAATCGGTCTGACGCGCGTCGGAAATCTTCTCGTCGGAGAAGGCGCGGCCGGACTTGCGCGCCAGTGCCACCAGATCGACGCCCTTGATGGCGCCGTCGTAGATGCGGAATTCGCCCTCGCCGCCGAGGTTGGTCACAAGCTCACGCGGCGAGCGGCCGCGACCCGCCAGCGAGAGGTCGAGGGCGCCGATGCCGGCGAAACGGTCGGTGCCAGCAATGTCGGTCAGCAGCGAGGCGGCGTGCAGCCCGGCGAATTTCAGATTGGCCTCGACCGCCGGCACGGCGCCCGACGCATCGAGGACGGCGCGTCCGCGCCCGCGGCCGCGATAGAGTGTGGTCTCAGCAATCTCGGCAACCATGCGGCCGTCGCGCAGCTGCGCGCTGAGCTGGGTGCGGCCGATGCGCACGTCGCGCACGCGTAGGTTCGACACCGTCAACTGCAGGTCGGCGTTGACGGCGCGCAAAAAAGCGATGTCGATCGGTTCGGTGCTCCACGTCGCCGGCTCGGCGGGCGGCGCCAGCTCGACCGGTTCGGCGCGCGGCGGGACATAGGGCGTGAGGTCGAGTGCCCCGAGTTCGAGCACGGCGCGCACGGACGGCTTGGCACCGCTGGCGTCGACGCTGAGTTCGCCGCGCCCGCTGGCGTCATCGAGGGCCACGCGTTCGGCGGTCAGCGTCGCCTTGTTGCCGCGCGCGAGGATGGTGCCGCTCATGGCGAACGCGGCCGGCCCTGCGAGATCGATCGGCGTGCCGAGCCAGTGGCTCAGCCGGGTGATCGACGGCACGGCAATCGACAGGCTGCCGTCGAGCGTCAGCGGTGCCGTGCCGGCGCGGCCGGTGAAATCGGTGCGCAACCCTTCGGAGGCGAGTGTTGCAGCCAGCGGGCTCGCGCGGCCTTCGATCAAGGCGCGCGGATCGCCGGCGCGCAAGGCCAGTTGCACCGTGGCGCCGTGCCAGAGCGCCTCGCCCTCGGCCACGGCCGGCTCGGCAAGGCTGGGGGCCGCCACGCGGAGATTGAGGCCGCTGATCTCCTCGCGCCACGCGCTGGCGCGGTTGACGAAAGAGACGCGACCGTTGAGCAGGCGCACGTCGCCGAGACGGATCTCGCCGGGACGAAACCAGCCGGCAGCCTCCGGCTGGATGCGCGCGCTGCCGGTTGCGGCACTTTCAAAAATGTTCCAATTCGGCCGGCCCTGCTCGTCGATCTCAAGGCGCAGATCGGGCTCGATCAACACGAAGCGGTCGATTTCCACGTCGCCGGAAAGGAGCGGCCGCAGCTTCAACTGCAATTGCAGGCGCGCCAGACGCAGCATGTCCGGTTCGGCGGCACCGGACCGGTTGGCCAGCGTGACGTTGTCGGCTTCGATCTCCAGCCGTGGCAGGATCGACAGACGCACCGCGCCGTGGATCTGCAATTTGCGCCCGGTGGCGCGCGACATCTGCTCGGCGAGGCGATCCTTGTAAAGCTCCACGGGCACGACAAAAGGCGCCGCGATCACCGCGACGAGCGCGATGGCGAGGACGGCGCTGACACCAACCGCGAACTTCTTCATCGTCCAGCCTTCAACCAGAACCGGGCCAGGACGACCCCCGCAATATCAGATCGCGGCGGCGGCACGAAGCCGCCGCCGCATAACGTTCCCGTTACTCCTTAATGATGATCGTGGCGCGGCGGTTCCCAGGATTTGGCACATTGTCAGGCGTCGGGACGGCCAGTTCATGCTGGCCCTTGCCGGACGTCAGGATGACCGAAGCAGGGATGCCCTGGCTTTCGAACACCTTGGCCACGGCCTGGCTGCGCATCTCGGACAGTTTTTGATTGTAGGGCTCGGTTCCGGCCGTATCGGTGTAGCCGACGACTTGGATACTCGGCCTGCTGTAGGCCTTGGCCTTGTTGGCCGCGCTTATAACAGTCTCGCGCGCCTCATCCGTCAGCTTGTCGCTGTTGAACGGGAAAAAAACGATGAAGTTGGCGGGCCCTTGCTGTGCCGGCGGGGGGGGTGGCGGCACGGCGGCGACCGGCGGCGGCCGCATCGCATTGTCGACGTCGACCATGGCGGAGTTGAAGCCGTCACGGCAATAGGCGATGTGCTCCGCCTGGTGAGCCTCTTCCTGCTGCTCCATCCAGCAATCCAACATGGCCTGAGCCTTCGCTGCGGGCGCCGGGACCTTCTGGGCGGCGCCGGCCGCGAGTTGTCCGGTCAGCTTGGTGCGGGCGCCGGAAATCTCCGGCACCGTGCTCGGCGGGAGCTTGCGGTTGGCGGGCATTTCAGGGGCCACAGATTTGCCCTGGGCGGACAATTCGGCCCGTACGGCAAAGTAATCCGCGCTGCGATAGTCGCCCTGGGCCCATTCCCATTTGCTGAGCTCGATATATTCGCCATAGAGCGCGCGATCGAAGCTGTTGGCTCCGGCGGTCGGCGCCATCTTCTCGGCCCGCTGGGTTTGCGTCCCTTGGCAGGCCGTCAACAGCACCGCGCCGGCTAAAATCGCCGGACGAGTCAGGTTTTTGAACATGATTGCCTCCCGCTGCGTGTGAATTCGGGCCTCGAGACCGGCGCTTGGGCCGGGCATGGCCTGACACACACGACATATGGCCGGTGCGGTACGGGTCAACTGCGGTGCGTGTAAATTACCGCAAAACTACGCTGCCGCCGCCGCCGCCGGCACGGCCGGCCGACGTCGCAGTGCTCTCATATCATTCAACATTCCGGTGTTCGGGCGCGCCGCTCGCGATATTCAGCCGGGAATCAGCGGCGGACGTGCGGCGGCGACGTTTGCAGGGTCCGCGCAGCGGTCCCGATACCGCGCCAACCCGTTGCCGCGGGCATTGGCCGTCGAAAAAATTAAATGCTGTTGGCATTGCGGCGGTAACGAATTGTCCAACGCCTTTACAACTTGCTGATCAGGGTTAAAGCCTTAACCAACTAAGCTCTTTCAATTCTTTGTCTTTTCTTCATGGCATGGCCTTTGCGATTTACCCTGCGCTATTTCGCGTTCAGTTATTTTCAAACGAGGCGTTGATGTATCGGTCGAAGGCGGAGACGGCGGCAGGGTGGGTGGCCCAAGCCGGCGCAGGCGGGGCTGGGTCACAGTCATGAGCGAAAAGATCACGGGAGAAGGGCGAGGGATCAAAATGATCTCGGAAGGCGACATCTGGCACACGGCGCAAGTCATGCTCTCGCGCTATGGGGCGGATGCCAGTGTGCAGGCGGCGCGCATGGCCGATGCGCTGTTCGATTCAGGGGAGGTGCAGGCCCGCTCGGTGTGGCTGCGCATCATCAAGGCAATCGATTTGCTGCAGGATAATCGTCCGCCGGCGAAAGGCACGCCGATCCACTGATGAAGTCCGATTTTCCTTCGTCGCGTCGGGCCCGAGCGGGGATCAGCCCCCCGGGCCCGAAAGCGGCCGAGCGTGCGACGCGCCGCACGTTAGGCGGATTGTCCTATATGGACCGGTTGAAATTCAAGGACGTGAAGAAGCGCTCCGGCGCCGCGCACGCGACCAGCGGCGAGTGGAAGGCACGCGCGCAGCAGGAATTCATGTTGCTGCGGCTGGCCAACACGCTGCTGGGGGCTTCGGAAAAGGATATCGAATCCTATCTCGCCAACGGCGGCGGGGATGAGCGCTCGATGGCGCAGCTCACGACGCTGCTCGAGCAATACGTGCAGCTCCGCGGCGCCTATCGCGACGGCGAGAAGATGATGAACGAGGCGATCGAGCGCATTCTCGGCGTGATCGGCCGTTATGTGGAGGACGACAAAGCGCGTCCGCGCGGCGCCACGCGGGCCGGCGCACGCAAGGCCAATCCCGGAACGTGACGCAAGGGTGATTATGGTTAACGGCGCGGGCGACGCTTCACGCGTTGCTTGATGGCGCTGGCATCCCTAGGATCGTCCCTGGAACGTGGATCCAAGGGGTGATCTTGGGCAACACTCTCGCGCCAAATTCAGGACCGCCGCGCGTGCTGATCGTCGAGGACGAGTTGCTCGTGCGGATGGTTGCCGTCGAGTTGCTCGAAGAGTCCGGCTTTGTCGTGGAGCAGGCCGGCACGGCGCGCGAGGCGCTGGTCAAGTTCAACGGCGGATCCGATTTCGCGGCGGCGATCATCGATCTCGGCCTGCCGGATGGTTCGGGCGACCAGATCGCCGCGGAGATCCGCGCGGCCAATCGCAACCTTGCCATCCTGGTCGCGAGCGGGCGCAGCGACGACGAGATGAAGACGCGGTTTGCCGGCGACGCGCGCGTGGCGCTGGTGGGCAAGCCCTATTCCGGCGCGGCACTGATTGATGCGCTTTCAAGCCTCGGCGTGAGGTCTGGCGCGGTCGGGTGATGCGATTTCGCTTCATTCGTGTGGCAATTGCGCTGGCCGCGATTTCGGCATGCGCGAAATTGGAAGATGCCGCGCGTCAGGTCGATGCGAAGGTTGCTGATCTTTTTTCTGACGCGCCGCAAACCGAGGCGCAGCGCCATTACCGGCAGGGCTTGCGCTTCTACAACGGCGAGGACGGTCCCAGCGACCCGGCCAAGGGCGTCGCTGAGTTTCGCGCGGCGGCAAGCGAGATTCCCGATGCCGCGTTCATGCTGGGCTTGGCCTATCGCAGCGGCCGCGGCGTAAAGCGCGACGACAGCGCCGCCGTCGCATGGTTTCGCCAAGCCGCCGACAAAGGCCACGGCGATGCGCAGTTCATGCTCGGTCTTGCGGCCCTGCGCGGCACCGGCACCGCGGAGGATCCAGTGGCGGCGCGAGCATGGTTCGAGAAAGCGGCGGCGCAGGGCCTGGCCGGCGCCGAGTATCATCTGGGCGTGATGAATGCCGCGGGGCTCGGTGGGCCGCGCGACGACGCCCGCGCTCTCGCCTGGCTGGAGAAAGCCGCGGCGCAAAATCATCCCGAAGCGCAATTCGCGCTCGCAGAAGCGCACACGAACGGTCGCGGTACGCCTGTCGATCACGCGTGGGCGGCGCGCTGGTATGGAAAAGCGGCCGACCAGGGTTTGGTGCGCGCGCAATACATGCTGGGGGTCGCCCATGCGACCGGCCTGGGTCTGCCCAAGGACCTGCCGGAGGCGGCGCGGTGGCTGGCACTTGCGGCACTCAAGGGCGACGCTGACGCCGCGCGTCTGCGCGACGCCGTCAACGTTCGCATCAAGGGTTCGGAGCGCGACACGGCCGCGGCCTGGGCGCAGCGCTGGCGGGCGCGGGCACCTGGGCCTTTCGCCGATCCGCCGACGATCCGGTTCGCGCAATATTCTCTGACGAGGCTGGATTTCGATCCCGGCCCGGTCGATGGGGCATGGGGCGCCCAGACCGAGCGCGCTGTTGGCGCGTTTCGTCAGCGAGCAGGGATCACGGCCGGGTCCGGTCTTAGCCCAGACGTGCTGCTTCGGCTGAAAGACGAACGACTGCGGCGCGAACGATAGGACGCGTCAGTTGGTCTTGGCCGGCGGCGACGAGAAGCTGACGCCGAGCAGATCGTTCACGGCATTGACCACGTCGCGATTGACGCTCTTGTTCGAGATGTCGCCCAGCGCCTTCTCGGCTTCCGCCGGCGTCATCCCGGCCAACACGGCGTCGCGATAAGCGCCCAGCATGCCCGGCGTGGAATTCGGCGCGGCCCGCGACAGGGCGGTCGGCGAGGCGTGTGCCGCATTCAGCTTGCCAAGGTCGGCGCTGACCGCGCCCTTGGTTGCGGCATCAGATTTGTCCTTGTCGGATCGGCCGGCCTGGCCCGGTGCGCCGGATCGGCCCAGGCCGTTCTTGCTGGAATCCTCGCTCGCGGCGGTGCCGTTCTTGTCATGGCCATTGGCATTGCCGCGGCCTTCGCTGCTGGCGGCAGCGCCATTGCCGTTTCCATTGCCATTGCCATTCCCGTTGCCCCCGCCGCCACCACCGCCACCTCCGCCCGCCTTTCGCGTAAGCGCTGGCGATGATCGAATCGCCGGTGGCGAAGTGTGCAGAGAACGGCACGAGGGCTAGCGTCAAACCGAGTGCGCTGACCGCCGCGAGGCGGATGCGAGCGTTGTGGCGCGGGGCGGTCATGACAGGTCTCCTTGGTAGGACGAACGCATTATAGCAACGATCGGGGTTAAACGAAGGTTCAATCGTGAGGCCAAAAAAGTGACATTTTCCGACGTCTCCACGGCAATTGGTGTGCCTTTGCGTTAATTTATTGCGGTTGCGGAGCGTGTTGCAGCGCCGCAATGGTTGTGATCTCACGCAGAAGTTTGCGCAAAATGGCGTCGGCGAAATCGTGATAGTCGCGCGCGGCGATGACGAACGCGCCGGAGCCGCCGACGACATTGACGCGATAATACTGATCGAGAGCCGGCTCCTCGTTGAGGATCGCGAGCCCGTTGATGACGATGCCGCGCAGCAAGGCATCATCGCGCGCTTGCGTCACCGGCCGGCCGCGATTGTTGGCGCCGTCGCCGGAAATGTCGATGACACGCCGCGCACTGGTGAAGTCGCTGCTGTCGAACAGATCAGCGCCGAAATCGATCGCCGCGCTGATCGCCGTCTCGCCGCCGACAACCAGCCGCGGCGCCAGTTCGAGTTCCGCGGCGAAGGCGCGCAGATCCTCCGCGTTGGCCAGGCGCCGCCAGGCGAAGTTCACGGTCTGCTGCTTGTCGCTTGACCATTCGAACAAGCACACAGCGATCGCCTTGTGCTCGCCCGAGCGGATCGCCTTCAGCAGATCGTCATGGCGGAAAGCGGCCGCGTAGCCCTCGAGCTGCAGGTAGTACTCGTCCATGTTGACGCTGGTCGAGGAATTCGATCGCCAGCACGAGCTGGACGTCGACCGGGCCGGCTTCGTCGGCGGCGCGCAAAGGCGTGCCGGCGACGATCGCGGTGGTCATCGCCAGCAGAAGACGTCGGGACAGGCGGCGCATTGTCGACATGTGCGAGAGGGCCCGGGCAAGTGCGGAGACAAGCGTGGCAATATGGTTTTTTTGAGATCGGCACGGCCGACGCTACTATGCCCGGCATCGGGACTGGCAGGGATTTTCGAACAATGCGCGAGGACGGGGCGGCGGCCCTTCTGACATGCGCCGAAATGGCGCGGGCGGATGCGCTGGCGATTGCCGGCGGCATTTCCGGCGAAGCGTTGATGGAAGCGGCGGGCGCCGCCGTTGCGCGCGAGATCCGGCGGCGATTCGCACGCCAGACGGTCGCGGTGCTGTGCGGGCCGGGCAACAATGGTGGCGACGGGTTCGTCGTGGCCCGGCTGCTGGTGGAGAGCGGCTGGGATGTGCGCGTGGCGCTGCTGGGCGCGCGCGACGCGCTCAAGGGCGATGCGGCACTGCATGCCAAGCGCTGGCCGGGTCCGGTAGCCGATCTTTCGCCTGCCAGTGTCGACGGCGCGACGCTGGCTGTCGATGCCCTGTTCGGTGCCGGGCTGACGCGGCCGCTCGAAGGTGTCGCGCTCGACGGTGGTCCAGGAGATCAACCGGCGCGGCCTCGACTGCGTCGCGGTCGACATTCCCAGCGGCGTGCACGGCGACAGCGGCCAGGTGCTGGGCGATGCCGCCCCGCGATGCCGCCTGACCGTGACGTTCTTTCGCCGCAAGCCCGGGCATCTCCTCGCACCGGGACGGTTTCTGTGCGGCGACATCGTGGTCGCCGATATCGGCATACCGGCGAGCGTGCTCGCGGAGATCAAGCCCGCGACGGCCGCGAACGATCCGGTGCTGTGGCGGGCGCAATTCCCGTGGCCGCAGCCGGAGGCGCACAAATACGCGCGCGGTCATGCGGTCATCTGCCGGCGGCGGCCAGCTCACCGGTGCCGGCAGGCTGGCGGCGCGCGCGGCCTTGCGCGTTGGCGCGGGCCTGGTGACGGTCGCGTGTCCGGCCGCCGCCGTGCCGATCTACGCGGGCGATCTTGCCACCGCCATGATCGCGCCGGTCGACGACCAGACGGCATTCGCAGCGCTGCTTGCGGACAAGCGCAAGAATGCCGTGCTGCTCGGCCCCGGCAACGGCGTCACGATGGCAACGCAGATGCGCGTGCTGGCGGCGCTGGCGGCCGAAAAAGCCTGTGTGCTGGATGCGGACGCGATTTCGGTGTTTGCCGACGACCCGGCTTCGCTGTTTCGCGCCATCCGCTCGCCGTGCCTGCTGACACCGCACGAGGGCGAGTTCGCGCGGCTGTTCTCCGTCACGGGCGACAAGCTCGCGCGCACCCGCGAAGCGGCGAAGCTGAGCGGCGCCGTCGTGCTGCTGAAGGGCCCCGATACGGTGATTGCAGCACCCGACGGCCGCGCCGTCATCAACAGCAACGCGCCGCCGGAACTTGCGACGGCAGGTGCTGGCGACGTCCTGGCGGGCCTCGCCGTGGGACTTATCGCGCAGCATGTGGCGCCGTTTGAGGCGGCCTGCATGGCGGCGTGGCTGCATGGCGAGGCCGCGACGAGATTCGGACCGGGCCTGATCGCCGAAGATCTGCCCGATCAGCTCCCCGCCGTGCTGCGACAATTGAAAGCGGAGGGCGGACGGGCGTGACGCTTGCGTCTGTCACCGGGCACGGGCCACAATTCGCGCATGGCTGAAGCTCGCGCCACCACCCGATTTCTCGATCGCACGCTGCGCAATCTGCGCGCGGCGTGGCATGACATTGCCGAATCCGCGCGCGGGCTGATTCCCTCCGGGGCCGTGATGCGGCCGGAGCTGCCGGATGACGATCTGGCGCGGCTGCGGGCGCAAATGCTGGAGTGCCTCGAGGGGCGCGGCGGCGAAGTTTCGGCGCGTGCGCGCGCGGCGGAGCTGGGGCGCCTCTATCTCAGCCTCAGTGCCGAGGGCCGCAAGCGTTTCCTCGGGCTGCTGGCCAGCGAGTTCGACATCGACCGACACGCGGTGGCCGAGGCGTGCGAGGGGTTGCGCAACGCGATGAGCGTGGACGCGCAGCGCGCCGCCGAGCGCGCTTTGCGCCAATCGCTGGAGCCGCCGCGGCTGAAGCTGCTCACGCAGTTCAACGCGCTGCCGGAGGGCGTCAAATTCCTGGTCGATCTGCGCGCCGATCTGATGAAGCTCGGGCGCGGCGACAAGGCGCTGGCCTCGGTGGAGAGCGACCTCAAGGGCTTGCTCGCGGGCTGGTTCGATATCGGCTTCCTCGAGCTCAAGCGCATCACCTGGGATTCGCCGGCAGCACTCCTGGAGAAGCTCAGCCTCTACGAGGCGGTGCACGCGGTGCGCAGCTGGAACGATCTCAAGAACCGGCTGGATTCCGACCGGCGCTGCTTTGCCTTCTTCCATCCACGCATGCCCAACGAGCCGCTGATCTTCGTCGAGGTGGCGCTGGTCGGCGGGCTCGCCGACAATATTCAGAAGCTGCTGGACGAGGGGGCGCCCGTGGGCGATCCGCGCCAGGCGGATGCGGCGATCTTCTATTCGATCAACAACGCGCAGCGCGGCCTCGCCGGCATCAGCTTCGGCGGCTTCCTGATCAAGCGCGTGGTTGACCAGCTCTCGGCGGAGTTCCCGAAGCTCAAGACCTTCGCGACGTTGTCGCCGATCCCGGGCTTCCGCGCCTGGCTCGACAAGGAATTCGCGGAAGGAGCGCCGGGCATGCTGACGGGCGGCGAGCGCAAGGCGCTGAGTGCGGCGACCAAGGGCCATGCCAGCAAGGGCACGCTCAAGCAGATCCTGGCCGACAACGATTGGGCCGCGCAGCCGGAGCTGGCGGCGGCGCTCAAGAAGCCGCTGATGCGGCTGTGCGCGCGCTACCTGCTCACCGCCAAGCGCGAGGATGGACATGCGCTCGATTCCGTCGCGCATTTCCATCTGAGCAATGGTGCGCGCGTCGAGCGGCTCAACTGGCTCGCCGATAATTCAACCAAGGGCCTGCAGCAGGCGGCCGGCATGATGGTGAACTACCTCTATTCGCTGAGCGAGATCGAGGCCAATCACGAGGCCTATACCGGCTCCAACACCGTCAAGGCCTCGTCGTCGGTCAGCGGGCTGCTTTAGGCAATCGTCTCGAGCGCCAGCGCGATGCCCTGGCCGCCGCCGATGCACAAGGTGACGATGCCGCGCTTGAGGCCGTCGCGGCGCATCGAATGAATCAAGCGGGTGGTGAGCACCGCGCCGGTGGCGCCGATTGGATGGCCGTGCGCGATGGCGCCGCCCTCGACGTTGACGATGTCCGGCGGCAGGCCGAGCTCGCGCGCCACGACGATGGCGATGGCGGCAAAGGCTTCGTTGATCTCGACGCGCTCGACATCGCCGAGCTTCCAGCCGGCACGATCGAGCGCCTGTTTGACCGCGGGGATGGGCCCGAGGCCGAACATGCCGGGCTCAACTGCGGCAATGCCGTACGCGACGAGGCGTGCCGCGGGGACAAGGCCGCGGTTGCCGGCCCAATCTTCGCCCGCCAGAACCATGGCGGCGGCACCGCTGTTGATTCCCGGTGCGTTGCCGGCGGTGATCGTGCCGCCCTCGCGAAAGGCCGGCTTCAGCCGGGCGAGTGTTTCGACGGTGGTGTCGGGGCGATTGTGCTCGTCGGTCGCGAACACGGTCGGGCCCTTGCGGCCGGGGATCGTGATGGGAACGATCTCGCTCTTGAACTTGCCAGCACTTTGCGCGGCGGCGAAGCGCGCTTGCGTGCGCGCGGCCCATTCGTCTTGCGCGGCACGGCTCACCTGAAAATCACGGACGAGATCTTCGGTGTGCCAGCCGGATGCCTTGTCGGAGAAGGCGTCGTTGAGGCCGTCGCGCAGCACGCTGTCATAGAACTGGCCGTCGCCCATGCGATGGCCCCAGCGGCCGCGCGGGTCGAGATAGGGGGCGAGGTCCATGTTCTCCATGCCGCCGGCCACGGCCGTATCGACATGGCCGAGCATGATCTCCTGCGCCGCCGAGACGATCGCTTGCGCGCCGGAGCCGCAGACGCGATTGACGGTCATGGCCGGAATACTCACCGGCAAGCCGCCGCCGATCGCCGCCTGGCGGCTGGGGTTCATCTTGGCGCCGGCCTGCACGACATGGCCCATGACGACGGTGCCGATCTCCTCGGCGCGCAGCCCCGCACGCTCAACGCTGGCGCGGATCGCGTGCGCGCCGAGATCGGTAGCGGGGATTTCCTTGAGCGTGCCGCCGAACGTGCCGATGGCGGTGCGAATTGGGGCGGCGAGAACCACGGAGCGTCGCGAGGTCATTGGAAAATCTCCGGTAATGCCTTTGAATTTAAGCGTATCTGCGCCTATATAGGCGTATATACCCTTAGATCAAGGTGGGCCGGTGGCCAACTCTCTTAAGATTGCAAATTGCAACTGTCTGGCTTTTCGCCAAGCCGCGCGGCGCGTGACGCAATTTTACGATCAATTTCTGGGTTCGGCCGGATTGCGCACGACGCAGTTTTCTATCCTCGCCAATCTCGAACATCGCGGACCGGTGACGATCAATGCGTTGGCCGAGGCGCTGGTGATGGATCGCACCACGTTGGGACGCAATATCCTGCCGCTGCTGCGCGAGGGGTTGATCGCGACGGCGACGGGGAAGGCCGATCGTCGCAGCAAGGAATTGCGCCTGACCAAAGCAGGCGGAGCGCGCTTGAAACTTGCGTTGAAAGCCTGGCGCGATGCGCAGCTTCGCTTTGAAGCGGCGCTCGGCTCCAAGCGCCTGGCGGCCCTGCGCAGCGATCTCAGAAGCGTTGCGGCGGCGGATCTCGGCTAGGCGCGGGCGCGCCTGGGTGCGCGGACCGGTGCTGTTTCGGCGAGCGGCAGCTCGGTGCGGTATTTGACGGCGCGCAGCGCGAAGCTCGACTTGATGCTGGAGACGCCGGGTACCCGCGTCAGATGTGCCATGACGAAGCGCTCATAGGCCGCGAGATCCGGGACCACGACGCGCAGCAGATAATCCGCGTCGCCGGTCATCAGGTAGCATTCGAGGACTTCCGGCCGTTCGAGCACCGCCTTCTCGAAAATCTCCAAGGCGCTTTCGGACTGGCGCTCCAGGGTCACGCTCACGACGACGCTGACGGGCAGACCCACCGCCGACTGGTCGACCAGGGTTGCATAGCGGGCGATGACGCCGCTTTGCTCCATCGCGCGCACGCGCCGCCAGCACGGTGAGGCGGAGATGCCGACCTTTTCGGCCAGCTCGGCGTTGGTGAGGCGGGCGTCACGCTGCAAATGCAACAAAATGCGCCGATCGATCTCGTCCAGGGCAGAAGTCACTCTTTTCACCGTGAAATTTGGTCAATCCTTGCTCTTATAAGCGGTCATTCTGACATGAAATGCAATAATTTTCCACTGCCGATGGTATAGTCTTGCGGATATCGCCGGTTCAGCGGCGAGATCTTCCACACGAGGGAAGCTAGATGAGCGCCACTGTCGTGCCCATGCCCGTTGTCGCCGATCAGACGCTCACACCCACGCGCCTCGCGTTGTTGCGCGAGCTCGAGCGCAAGGTGCTGTGGCTCTCGGCCTGGACGATCCATAACGCCAATCATCTGCGCGAGAAGCGCGACGGGCTGAAGGTCGGCGGGCATCAGGCATCGAGCGCGTCGGTCGCGACCTTGATGACCGCGCTCTACTTCCATGTGCTGCGGCCCGAGGACCGCGTCGCGGTCAAGCCGCATGCGAGCCCGGTCTTCCACGCGATCCAGTACCTGCTGGGCCACCAGCGCCGCGAAAAGCTGGAGAATTTCCGCGCGCTGGGCGGGGCGCAGTCTTATCCGTCGCGCACCAAGGACGATGCCGATGTCGATTTCTCGACCGGCTCGGTCGGCCTTGGCGTTGCGGTGACGCTGTTCGCCTCGCTGGTGCAGGATTACGTGCGCCTCAAGCAGATGGTGCCGGCCGAGCAGAAGCAGGGGCGGATGGTGGCGATCGTCGGCGACGCCGAGCTCGACGAGGGCAATGTCTTCGAGGCGATGTTCGAAGGCTGGAAGCACGATGTGCGCAATGTCTGGTGGGTCATCGACTATAACCGCCAGAGCCTCGACAGCGTGGTGCAGGACCGCTTGTTCGCGCGCATCGACGGTATTTTCGAAAGCATGGGCTGGCGCGTCGTCACGCTCAAATACGGCAAGCTGCTGGAGGCGGCATTCAGGCAGCCGGACGGCGAGCGCCTGCGCACATGGATCGACGATTGCCCGAACTCGCTCTATTCGGCGCTGACCTTCAAGGGCGGGGCGGCGTTTCGCGCCTATCTCGAGCGCGATCTCGGCAGCGTCGCCGGCATCCGCGCGATCTTGAACACGCATGACGACGCCGCACTGCATCGGCTGATGACAAATCTCGCCGGGCACGACATGGAAAGCGTGCTGGAAGCCTTCGCGGCGGCGTCGGAAGACGACGTGCCAACGTGCTTCATCGCCTACACGATCAAGGGCATGGGGTTGCCGTTTGCCGGGCACAAGGACAATCACTCCGGCCTGATGAGCGTCGAGCAGATGGCGGAGTTCAAGCGCACGATGCGCATTCCCGATGGCGGCGAGTGGGACCATTTCGCCGGCCTGAGCGCGCCGGTCGAGCAGCTCAAGCGGCTGCTAGCGGGTGTGCCGTTCGCCAAGCAGTTCCCGCGCGAGTTCCACACCCAGGCGCTGCCGGTGCCTCGGGATTTCCCGCTGCCGCGCGGCGACAAGATGTCGACGCAGGAAGGGTTCGGCAAAATCCTGTTCGATCTCGCGGCGGGCGACAGTGCGCTTGCCAAGCGCATCGTCACGACCTCGCCCGATGTTACGGTCTCGACCAATCTCGGCGGCTGGGTCAATCGCCGCGGCATTTTCGACCGGCGTGACCAGAAAGACGTGTTCCGCGACGAGAAGGTCGTCTCGGCGCAGCGCTGGGCGATGGACCGGCATGGCCAGCATATCGAGCTCGGCATCGCCGAGAACAATCTGTTCTTGATGCTGGCGGCGCTGGGCCTCTCCGGACCGCTGTTCGGCGCGCGCCTGCTGCCGATCGGAACGCTCTACGACCCGTTCATCCAGCGCGGCCTCGATGCGCTCAATTATGCCTGCTACCAGGATGCGCGCTTCATGCTGGTGGCGACACCGTCGGGATTGTCGCTCGCACCGGAGGGCGGCGCGCATCAGTCGATCTCGACACCGTTGATCGGCATGGGGCAGGACAAGTTGACTTATTTCGAGCCGGCTCACGTGGACGAGCTGGCGGCGATCATGGAATGGGGCTTCGGGCACATGCAGGCGGAGGACGGCGGTTCGGTCTATCTGCGCTTGTCCACACGGCCGCTCGCCCAGCCGCAGCGCGCCCTCGATGGCGCGACCAAGGCCGACATCATCGCCGGCGGGTATTGGCTGGCAGCGCCGGCACCGGGAGCGGAGCTGGCGGTGGTGACCTGCGGCGCCGTGACGCCCGACGCCGTCGAGGCGCACCGGCAGATGCTGGAGGATGTGCCGGGGGCCGGCCTGCTGGTCGTGACCTCGCCCGACAGGCTCTATGCCGAATGGCGCAGGGCGGGGCCGGCGGGCGGGCAGATCGACCGGCTGCTGGCGCCGTTGGCGCAAGACGCGGTCCTGGTGAGCGTCATCGACGGGCACCCGGCGTCGCTTTCCTGGCTGGGGGGCGTGCGCGGGCAGCGTATCCGGTCCCTGGGCATCGACCATTTCGGCCAGTCGGGGGATATCCCCGATCTTTATAGGGCCTATGGGCTGGATGCCGACGCCATTCTGGACGCGGCGGCGGGCGCGCTGCTGGGCTGAAATTCCGCGGCAAAACGCGTCTTGCCCCGGCGCGGCGCTGCTGTGCTATAGAAATCTGCTGGCGCCCCAAGTCGGGGCGCGGTTGACGGCGCCGGTGCGGCAGATTACGTACTGCCAGCGCGCGGCGCCCACGGGCGGGCGTGGTGGAATTGGTAGACACGCAGGATTTAGGTTCCTGTGCCGCAAGGCGTGTGGGTTCAAGTCCCTCCGCCCGCACCATCTTCCGCCGTCACTTCCCGTCTGACCTCAATCAATAAAACCGGATCCATGCAAGTCACCCAGCTCCAATCCGATGGCCTGAAACGCGAGTTCAAGGTCGTTATCGCCGCCAGCGACATCCAGTCGAAGGTTTCCGATCGCCTGCAGGAGATCGGCAAGACCGTGCGCCTGCCGGGCTTCCGGCCCGGCAAGGTGCCGATGCCGATCCTCAAGCAGCGCTACGGCCAGGCCGTGGTCGGCGAGGTGCTGGAACGCGCCGTCTCCAACTCATCGCAGCAGGCGATGACCGAGCGGGGCTTGCGCCCCGCCATGTCGCCCAAGGTCGACATCACCGCATTCGGGGAGAACAAGGACCTCGAATACACGATAGCGGTCGAATTGCTGCCGGAGATCAAGCCGGTCGATTTCGCGACGCTCGATCTCGAGCGGCTGAAGATCGAGACCAGCGATGGCGATGTCGACAAGGCGCTGGAGCGCATCGCCGAGCAAAACAAGAAGACTGAAAAGATCAGTGAAGATCGCCCGACCAAGAAGGGCGATATCGCGGTCATCGATTTCGTCGGCACGATCGACGGCACGGCGTTCCCGGGCGGCAGCGCCAAGGATCATCGCCTGGAACTCGGCAGCGGCCAGTTCATCCCGGGCTTTGAGGACCAGCTGGTTGGCGCCAAGGTCGGCGAGCATCGCGACGTCAAGGTGACGTTCCCGGCCGATTACGGCAGCAAGGATCTCTCCGGCAAGGAGGCGGTGTTTGGCGTCGACGTGAAGGAAATCCACGAGGCCAAGCACGTGCCGGTCAGCGAGGATCTGGCCAAGTCGATCGGCTTCGAAGGGCTGGACCAGCTCAAGAAAGCCGTGCGCGACCAGATCGAGCGCGATTACGGCCAGGCGACGCGCGCGCGCCTGAAGCGTCAGCTGCTCGACAAGCTCGCTGAAAAGCACGATTTCGCCGTGCCGCAGGGCATGGTCGATCTCGAGTTCGAGGCGATCTGGAAAAATGTCGAGGAAGAGCGCAAGCGCGGCGTCGACGATCCGACGATTGCCGGCAAGAGCGACGACGAGCTTAAGACCGAATTCCGCCCGATCGCCGAGCGGCGTGTGCGGCTGGGTCTGCTGCTCTCCGAGGTCGGCCGGGTCAACAACATCCAGGTGACCCAGGACGAGATCAACCGCGCTCTGCTCGACCAGGCGCGCCGCTTCCCTGGCCAGGAGAAGAAGGTGATCGAGTATTTCCGCTCGAACCCCGAGGCGCTGGGCCAGCTGCGCGCACCGCTGTTCGAGGACAAGGTCATCGACTTCATCGTCGAGTTGGCCAAGATCAACGAGCGCGGCGTGAACGTCGAGGATTTCAACAAGCTTAACGAAGACGAAGCAAAGGCCGCGGCAAAATCCTAAGGCGATTCGCGCCGGCGGCAGGGCCGCCAGCAGCGCCGCCTTATCACGAGAGGAAGACGGACATGAGTGGTCTCGAAACGCAGATGAACATGCTGGTGCCGATGGTGATCGAGCAGACGGCGAGGGGCGAGCGCGCCTTCGACATCTACTCGCGCCTGCTCAAGGAGCGGATCATCTTCATGGTCGGGCCGGTCAACGACGCCGTGGCCAGCCTGATCTGCGCCCAGCTGCTGTTCCTCGAATCCGAGAACCCGAAGAAGGACATCTCCTTCTACGTCAATTCGCCCGGCGGCGTCGTGACCTCGGGCCTCGCGATCTACGACACGATGCAGTACATCCGCCCCGACATCGCGACGGTGTGCATCGGCCAGGCGGCCTCGATGGGCTCGCTGCTGCTGACCGCCGGCGCTAAGGGCAAGCGGTACTCCCTTCCGAATTCGCGGATCATGATCCACCAGCCGTCCGGCGGGGTGCAGGGCCAGGCCACGGACATCGAGATCCAGGCGCGGGAGATCCTCAGCCTGCGCAAGCGCTTGAACGAAATCTACGTGACCCATACCGGGCAGACGCTGGACATGATCGAGAAGTCGGTCGAGCGTGACAAATTCCTGTCGCCGGACGAGGCAAGGGCGTTTGGGCTGATCGACGAGGTCGTCTACAACCGCCCGCCCCGGCCGGAAGACGCGAAGGCCGCATAGCTCCCATACCCGTTCCTTTGGGGGTCAACCCCTTGGAATAGGGTTAAAGAAGGGTAATTTACCTTTTATTGAGGGATCGCTGACAACTCACTCTATAGCAAACGCGTGACAACAGCCGGTCCGCGTCCGTACGATACCCTCGAGAGGGAGCCGATTCGGCCCGTGACACGTTGGAATCCCGAGCGTTTTTGCCGTTGTGAGCCCGCATCCCAAGGGCTAACATGATTGGCACGCTGCGGGGGATGACGGAGACGTTATGAACAAGTCCGGCAGTGGCGATTCAAAGAATACGCTGTATTGCTCGTTCTGCGGCAAAAGCCAGCATGAGGTCCGCAAGCTCATTGCCGGTCCGACGGTGTTCATCTGCGATGAATGCGTCGAATTGTGCATGGACATCATCCGGGAGGAGCACAAGACCACCCTGGTGAAGTCCCGCGATGGCGTCCCCACGCCGCGCGATATCTGCATCGTCCTTGATGACTATGTGATCGGCCAGGACCACGCCAAGAGCGTGCTCTCGGTCGCGGTCCATAACCACTATAAGCGAATGACCACAGCAGCCAAGACGGCGGACGTCGAAATCGCGAAATCCAACATCCTGCTGATTGGCCCGACCGGCTGCGGCAAGACGCTGCTCGCGCAGACGCTGGCGCGCATCCTCGACGTGCCGTTCACGATGGCGGACGCGACGACGCTGACCGAAGCCGGCTACGTCGGCGAAGATGTCGAGAACATCATCCTGCAGCTGCTGCAGGCCGCCGACTACAATGTCGAGCGCGCGCAGCGCGGCATCGTCTACATCGACGAGGTCGACAAGATCAGCCGCAAGTCCGACAACCCTTCGATCACCCGCGATGTTTCCGGCGAAGGCGTGCAGCAGGCGCTGCTGAAGATCATGGAAGGCACCGTCGCCTCCGTGCCGCCGCAAGGCGGGCGTAAGCATCCGCAGCAGGAATTCCTGCAAGTCGACACGACGAACATCCTCTTCATCTGCGGCGGCGCCTTTGCCGGCCTCGAGAAGATCATCTCCCAGCGCATGCGCGGCACGGCCATCGGCTTCGGCGCCGACGTGCGCGCCGCGACGAGCGCCAGACCGGCGAAATCCTGCGCGAGGTCGAGCCCGAGGACCTGCTGAAATTCGGCCTGATCCCCGAGTTCATCGGCCGCTTGCCGGTGCTCGCGACCCTGAGCGACCTGTCCGAGGACGCGCTGGTCGAGATCCTGACCAAGCCGAAGAACGCGCTGATCAAGCAGTACCAGCGCCTGTTCGAGATGGAGGGCGTTCGGCTCGAATTTACTGACGATGCGCTGAGAGGGTGGCGCGCAAGGGCGATCGCGCGCAAAACCGGCGCGCGCGGCCTGCGCTCGATCATGGAAAGCATCCTGCTCGACACGATGTTCGACCTGCCCATGATGAATGGCGTGGAAGAAGTTGTGATCAATCGCGAAGTCGCGGAAGGCCGGCCAAGCCGCTGCTTATCTACGCCGACCGGCGGGGCGACACGTCGGCGGTTCCACTGCCTGAGATCCCGCCCGGCTCGTGCGCTTCGCGCGTGCGAGCCGGCGTCTGCTTCGCCGCTCGCGGGCTTGAAGCCCGCCCGCAGCGACGCCATCTAACTGTTGTTGGGGTCGGCGGTTTCGATAGTCGGGGGATCGTCCTGATCGCTGCCCGTCTTACGTTGAAGAGGCAACATGGTTGACGTCCTGCCAGTGGCACTCTGTATCCAGTCCTCCCGCTGCGTGACATCGTCGTGTTCCCGCATATGATCGTGCCGCTCTTCGTCGGACGCGAGAAATCCGTGCGCGCGCTCGAAGACGTGATGAAGGACGACAAGCAGATCCTTCTGGTGGCGCAGAAAAACGCGGCGCAAGACGATCCGTCGCCCGAGCGATATCTTCACTGTCGGCACCATCGGCACCGTGCTGCAGCTGCTGAAGCTGCCCGACGGCACGGTAAAGGTGCTGGTCGAAGGCGGCAGCCGGCGCGCATCATCAAGTACGCCGAGAACCCGACTTTCTTCCAGGCGATGCCGAGCGATCGCCGAGCAGACCGGCGAAGCGGCAGAGGTCGAAGCGCTGGCGCGCACGGTGATCAACCAGTTCGAGCAGTACATCAAGCTCAACAGCAAATCCCGCCGGAAGTGCTGGTCTCGATCAACCAGATCGACGACCCGAGCAAGCTTGCCGACACCGTCGCTCGCATCTGCCTGAAGATCCCCGAGAAGCAGGAGCTGCTGGAGCCGGAGACCATCACCCAGCGGCTCGAGCGCATCTTCGGCTTCATGGAGGGCGAGATCGGCGTCCTCCAGGTGGAGAAGCGCATCCGCAACCGCGTCAAGCGGCAGATGGAGAAGACCCAGCGCGAGTACTACCTGAACGAGCAGCTCAAAGCCATTCAGAAAGAGCTGGGCGAGAGAGAGGACGGGCGAGACGAATCCGCCGAGTTCGAAGAGCGCATCAACAAGACCAAGCTGTCGAAGGAAGCCCGCGAGAAGGCGATGGGCGAGCTGAAGAAGCTCAAGACCATGAGCCCGATGTCGGCCGAGGCGACGGTCGTCCGCAACTATCTCGAATGGATGCTTGTCCATTCCCTGGAAGAAGCGGACGAAGATCAAGAGCGATATCAAGCACGCCGAGGAAATGCTGAACGACGACCATTATGGCCTGGAGAAGGTCAAGGAGCGCATTCTTGAATATCTGGCCGTGCAGCAGCGCATGGCCAAGCTCAAGGGGCCGATCCTGTGCCTCGTAGGCCCTCCGGGCGTCGGCAAGACGTCGCTCGGCAAGTCGATCGCCGCGCGCGACGGGCCGCAACTTCGTCCGCATGTCGCTGGGCGGCGTGCGCGACGAGGCGGAGATCCGCGGCCATCGGCGCACCTATATCGGCTCGATGCCGGGCAAGATCATCCAGGGCATGAAGAAGGCGAAGTCGTCGAACCCGCTGTTCCTGCTCGACGAGATCGACAAGCTGGGCTCGGACTGGCGCGGCGACCCGGCTTCGGCGCTTGCTCGAAGTGCTGGACCCTGAGCAGAACACCACCTTCAACGACCATTACCTGGAGGTCGATTACGATCTCTCCGACGTGATGTTCGTCACCACGGCAAACACGCTGCGCATGCCGCAGCCGCTGCTGGACCGCATGGAGATCATCCGCATCCCCGGCTACACCGAGGATGAGAAGCTCGAGATCGCCAAGCGCCACTTGATCCCCAAGCAGACCAAGGCGCATGGGCTGAAGGACGGCGAGTGGTCCATCAACGACGAGGCGCTGCGCGACCTGATCCGCTACTTCACGCGCGAGGCGGGCGTTCGCAACCTCGAGCGTGAGTTCGCCAACCTGACCCGCAAGGCGACCAAGGAGATCCTGACCAAGAACCTGCAGAAGGTGGCGGTCACCCGCAAGAACCTGGAGAAGTTCGCCGGCGTGCGGCGCTTCCGCTGGGGCGAGGCTGGAGGCCGAAGACCTGGTCGGCGTCACCAACGGTCTGGCGTGGACCGAAGTCGGCGGCGAGCTGCTGTGCATCGAAGTCGCGGTGCTGCCCGGCAAGGGCAAGATGACGATCACCGGCAAGCTCGGCGACGTCATGCAGGAATCCGTGCAGGCGGCGGCGAGCTATGTGCGCTCGCGCTCAGCGGCGTTCGGTATCAAGCCGACGTTGTTCGAGAAGCGCGACATCCACATCCACGTGCCGGAGGGCGCGACACCCAAGGACGGCCCGTCGGCCGGCGTTGGCATGATCACGTCGATCGTCTCGGCGCTCACCGGTATTCCGGTGCGCAAGGACCTGGCGATGACGGGCGAGATCACGCTGCGCGGCCGCGTGCTGCCGATCGGCGGCCTCAAGGAGAAGCTGCTGGCGGCGTTGCATGCCGGCATCAAGACGGTCGTGATCCCGAAGGACAACGAGAAGGACCTCGCCGAGATCCCGGACAATGTGAAGAAGGGGATGACGATCTATCCCGTCTCCACGGTTGATGAGGTGATCGAGAAGGCGCTCACCAAGAAGCCGACGGCGATCGAGTGGATCGAGCCGCCGGATGTGGTGCCGGCGAAGCGCGAAGGCGAAGTGGGCGGCGTCGTCACGCATTGACGAGGCCGATCGGGCCACGCGCCCGGTTCGAAACAATTGATACGCAGAATGCGGCGCCGTGACCTCAAATGGACACGGCGCCGCAACTTTATGACATGGTGCGACTCCACGAGAAATCTGGGGAAAACCGTCGTCGTGCAATTGACGGCGATGGCTCCCAAGATTAAATAGGTCGCCGTTTGGATGCGCGCCGTTTCGGCACGATCATGCATCCGTCATAGATTATTTGAGGGGGTCAGAACGTGAATAAGAACGATCTCGTCGCTGCCGTGGCGAGCAAAGCGGATATGTCGAAGACCGAAGCGTCCAACGCGGTCGAAGCGGTGCTCGACATCATCGGCAAGGCCTTGAAGAAGGGCGACGATGTGCGTCTGGTCGGGTTCGGCACATTCTATGTGACCAAGCGCGCGGCGAGCAAAGGCCGCAATCCGCGTACCGGCGAGACCATCCATATCGAGCCGTCGAAGCTGCCGAAGTTCAAAGCCGGCAAGGTGTTGAAGGAATCCCTGAATTAACCAATCGCGGTTGGTCCTCGAATATGCCGGCCGTTCTTGCGAGCGGCCGGCATATTCGTATCTGGATTTCGCGGCACTTCGGGCGTAGAGGGAGGGCCTGGAAGGGCGATTAGCTCAGCGGTAGAGCGCCTCGTTTACACCGAGGATGTCGGGGGTTCGAAACCCTCATCGCCCACCATCCTACGCCCGCGAAGCGTGCGTAGGATGCCCGCCGAAGCCCGCAGGGCGAAGGCGGGCTGTTTCCACCCGCGAGCTACGGATGGCGAGCCAGCCTTCGCACGCGAGATGACTTGCTGTTATTCTGGAAGCACCCCATCTGTTCGGGTGCGGCAATGATCGAAAGGATCAGGGCGTGAAGGTCGACGGCAAATCCTATCGCTCCATCTGGCTGGCAGATGACGGCTGGTCGGTTCATATCTTTGACCAGACGCTGCTGCCACATGACTTCGCGATCATCCGGCTTGCGTCGGTGGACGACGTCGCGCGCGCGATCAAGACGATGCAGACACGCGGCGCGCCGCTGATTGGCGCCGCCGCCGCCTATGGGCTGTGCATGGCGCTGCGCGGCGATGCTTCGGATGCGTCGCTCGCCCGTAACTACGAACTTCTCAAGGCGACGCGGCCGACGGCCATCAATCTGCGCTGGGCGCTCGACGACATGCGCAAGGTTGTCCTGGACGCAGCCCCGGGCGAGCGGGTGAAGGCCGCCTATGCGCGCGCCGCGGCGATCTGTGACGAAGATGTTTCCATCAACCGGGCCATCGGCGAGAACGGGCTCAAGATCATTCGCGAGATTGCCGCGCGCAAGCCGGGACAGCGCGTCAACATCCTGACCCATTGCAATGCCGGGTGGCTGGCGACCGTCGATTGGGGCACGGCGCTGGCGCCGATCTACATGGCGCACGATGCCGGCATTCCCTTGCATGTCTGGGTGGATGAGACGCGCCCGCGCAACCAGGGTGCGGCGCTGACGGCATGGGAGCTGGGGCGTCATGGCGTTCCGTTTGCCGTGATTGCCGACAATGTCGGCGGGCACTTGATGCAGCATGCCATGGTCGACATGTGCATCGTCGGCACCGACCGCGTCACGGCCAACGGCGATGTCTGCAACAAGATCGGCACCTATCTGAAGGCGCTGGCGGCGCATGACAACGGCGTGCCGTTCTACGTTGCACTGCCGGGCCCGACCATCGACTGGAACGTGCGCGACGGGGTGCGCGAGATCCCGATTGAAGAGCGCGATGCGCGCGAACTCACGCACATTGCTGGACGCAATCCGGCGGGCGAGGTTGTCACAGTGGAAATCACGCCGCCGGGGGCGCCAGGCGCTAATTATGCCTTTGATGTGACACCCGCCCGGCTGGTGACGGGGCTGATCACAGAGCGGGGGGTGGGGCAGGCGACGCCGGAGGGCATGCTGGGCCTCTATCCGGAGCGGCGGCGGGCGGCAGCTTCCTGAATTGACGCGGGCGGCCGCTTTATTGGTAAATTTCGGCGTCAGCCCAAGGCAATAGAACCTCAATCATCTGGGTCTACCTTGACTTGGAGGCGGTCGCAGGGTACACGGTCCGCCTTCCGCCAGAGACTATACGCGGGCGTAGCTCAGTTGGTTAGAGCGCCGGCCTGTCACGCCGGAGGCCGCGGGTTCAAGTCCCGTCGCTCGCGCCAGTCTCCACGGATGATATTCCCCCGAGTCGGGGTTGCGGGCGCTGGCCCGCGACCCAACGCCGCAGTCGCTAAAGTGCGGTTTGCCGGGCGATTTCGCCCCTGCAACACGGTGCTTTTCTTGGGTGGAATCAATATCTATAAGTAGCTCCGCCGGACCGGCCCAGATGGGTTGGCCCGCGCCCGTGCGACCCGCAACGATGCAGCGCAACTGCCAGGCGGGCGCGGTGTTCTAGTCCGGGGCCACGTGACGCACATGGACGCATTGCTGCGGGAATACCTGCCGATCCTGATCTTTCTCGCCATCGCGACCGGCTTGGCGGGGGTGATCGTCATTGCCTCGCTGATCGCCGGGCGCCAGCGGCCGGATTCGGAGAAGCTCTCCGCCTATGAATGCGGATTCGATGCCTTCGACGACGCGCGGCGCAAATTCGATGTGCGCTTCTACCTGGTCGCCATCCTGTTCATCATCTTCGACCTGGAAGTGGCCTTCCTGTTTCCGTGGGCGATCACGTTGGGCGAGATCGGGGTGTTCGGATTCTGGTCGATGGTCTTGTTCTTGTTCGTGCTGACTGTCGGCTTTGTCTACGAATGGAAGAAGGGCGCGCTCGAATGGGAATGAGTCCCGTCTACACCAATCAGCGCGACGACCGCGCGGTGCCCGGCGGGCCCTCGCAGGATGCGCTGCTCAAGACCGTCACCGACGAGCTGACCGACAAGGGCTTCGTCGTGGCGCAGCTCGACAAGCTGGTCGCCTGGGCGCGTACCGGCAGCCTGTGGCCGATGACGTTCGGGCTCGCCTGCTGTGCCGTCGAGATGATGCATGCGGGTGCGAGCCGCTACGATCTCGACCGCTTCGGCATCGTCTTCCGGCCGAGCCCTCGCCAGTCCGATGTCATGATCGTTGCCGGCACGCTCACCAACAAGATGGCGCCGGCCTTGCGCAAGGTCTACGACCAGATGGCGGAGCCGCGCTGGGTGATCTCGATGGGCAGTTGCGCCAATGGTGGCGGCTACTACCACTATTCCTATTCCGTTGTGCGCGGCTGCGATCGCATCGTGCCGGTCGACGTCTACGTGCCCGGCTGTCCCCCCACCGCGGAGGCGCTGCTCTACGGCGTGCTCCAGCTGCAGAAGAAGATACGCCGCACGACTTCGATCGTGCGCTGACCCCCTGGACATGAACGCGGGACGAGGATGAACCAGGCCCTCAAAGAGCTCGGCGACTATATCGCGGCGGCCTTGCCGCAGGATGTGCAATCGGCCGAGTTGCTGCTCGACGAGCTGATCGTCACCACGCGCGGCTCGTCGATCGTCAAGCTGTTGAGCTTCCTGCGCGACGACAGCAACTGCCTGTTCACGTTCCTGGTCGATGTCTGCGGCGTCGATTATCCCGAGCGCGACCAGCGGCTGGAGGTCGTCTACAATCTGCTGTCGATCAAGCATAACCAGCGCGTGCGTGTGAAGGTCGCGACCGACGAGGCGACGCCGGTGCCGTCCGTCACCGGCGTGTTCAGCTCGGCCGGCTGGTTCGAGCGCGAGGCGTGGGACCTTTACGGCATCTACTTCGCCGATCATCCGGATCTGCGGCGCATCCTCACCGATTACGGGTTCGAGGGGCATCCGATGCGCAAGGATTTCCCGCTGACCGGCTTTGTCGAGGTGCGCTACGACGACGAGCAGAAGCGGGTGGTCTATGAGCCGGTCAAGCTCACCCAGGATTTTCGCACCTTCGACTTCCTGTCGCCGTGGGAGGGCATGACGCGCCTGCTGCCCGGCGACGAGAAGGCGCCACCCCAGGTTCCCAAGACGTAAAGCGCCCATGGCCGAAGTCCAGATCAAGAATTTCACGATGAATTTCGGGCCGCAGCACCCTGCGGCGCACGGCGTGCTGCGCCTCGTCCTGGAGATGGACGGCGAGGTGATCGAGCGCGCCGACCCGCATATCGGCCTGCTGCATCGCGGCACCGAGAAGCTGATCGAGTACAAGACCTATCTGCAGGCGGTGCCGTATTTCGACCGGCTCGACTATGTCGCGCCGATGAATCAGGAGCATGCCTTCGCGCTGGCGGTCGAGAAGCTGATGGGCCTCGAAGTGCCGCTGCGCGGCCAGTATATCCGCGTGCTCTATGCCGAGATCGGCCGCATCCTCAATCACCTGCTCAACATCACCACGTTCGCGATGGACGTGGGCGCGATCACGCCGTTCCTGTGGGCGTTCGAGGAGCGCGAGAAGCTGATGGAGTTCTACGAGCGCGTCTCGGGCGCCCGTCTCCATGCCGCCTATTTCCGTCCGGGCGGCGTGGCGCTCGACATGCCGGCGGGGCTCGCCGACGACATCCTGGCGTTCTGCGAGCGCTTCCCGAAGGTCATCGACGACATGGAAACGCTGCTGACCGAGAACCGCATCTTCAAGCAGCGCACGGTCGATGTCGGCAAGGTTCGGCGCAGGAAGCGGCGGATTGGGGTTTCAGCGGGCCGATGCTGCGCGGCTCGGGCATCCCATGGGATCTGCGCAAGTCGCAACCTTACGACGTCTACGACAAGATGGATTTCGACGTCGTCATCGGCAAGAACGGCGATTGCTATGACCGTTATCTGTGCCGCATCGAGGAGATGCGCCAGAGCGTCAAGATCATCCAACAGGCGGTGCGGCAGATGCCGGGCGGACCGGTGAAGACAGCCGACCGCAAGGTGGCGCCGCCGTCGCGCGGCGACATGAAGCGCTCGATGGAAGCGCTCATCCATCATTTCAAACTTTATACCGAGGGCTATCATGTGCCGGCCGGCGAGACCTACACCGCGGTCGAGGCGCCGAAGGGCGAATTCGCCGTCTATCTCGTCTCCGATGGCACCAACAAGCCGTATCGCTGCAAGATCCGCGCACCGGGCTTTGCCTTCCTGCAGGCCACCGACTACATGTCGCGCGGCCACATGCTGGCGGACGTCGTGGCGATCATCGGCTCGCTCGACATCGTGTTTGGCGAGGTCGACCGATGACCGGCCCCAACGTTCCCGCACTCGACCAGCCCGCCGCTTTCGCGTTCACGGCCGAGAATTTGAAGCGCGCCGAAGCGCATATCGCCAAGTACCCGCCGACCCGTCAGGCCAGCGCGGTGCTGCCGCTGCTCGACCTCGCCCAGCGCCAGTGCGGCAACTGGCTGCCGCGCGCGGCCATGGATTACGTCGCGGGCCTGCTCGACATGGCGCCGATCCGCGTCTACGAGGTCGCGACCTTCTACACGATGTTCAACCTGTCGCCGGTCGGGCGCTATTTCTTCCAGATCTGTACGACCACGCCGTGCTGGCTGCGCGGCAGCGACGAGGTCGTGCGCGTCTGTCATGAGAAGCTCGGCATCGGCATGGACGAGACCACGCCCGACAAGCTGTTCACGATGCGCGAGGTCGAGTGCGTGGGGGCGTGCGTCAACGCGCCGGTGATCCAGGTCAACGACGACCTCTACGAAGATCTCGACGCCGAGAGCACAGCGCGGCTGATCGATGCGCTGCGGCGCGGCGATCCGCCGCCGATCGGCTCGATGACGGGCCGCCAGACCTCCGCCCCGTTGGGCGGGCCGACCACGCTCAAGGGCGGGGCGGAAGCCAAGTCGAGCGGAGACGAGTGATGTTGCGCGACGCCGACCGGATTTTCACGAATTTGTACGGGATCCACGATTGGCACCTGCCGGGTGCGCGCGCGCGCGGCGATTGGGACGGGACCAAGGACCTGATTCTCAAGGGCCGCGACTGGATCGTGAACCAGGTGAAGGATTCGGGCCTGCGCGGGCGCGGCGGGGCAGGCTTTCCGACCGGTATGAAATGGTCGTTCATGCCCAAGCCCACGCCCGAGAAGCCGGGCGACGGACGGCCGAGTTATCTCGTCGTCAACGCCGACGAGAGCGAGCCCGGCACGTGCAAGGATCGCGACATCATCCGCCACGATCCGCAGAAGCTGGTCGAGGGCTGCCTGCTGGCGGGTGCCGGCATGGGCGCTCATGCCGGCTACATCTATATCCGCGGCGAGTTCGTCAACGAGGCGAAGAACCTGCAGATCGCGATCGATGAGGCCTATGCAGCCGGCCTGATCGGCAAGAATGCCTGCGGCTCGGGTTTCGATTTCGATCTCTATCTGCATCGCGGGGCGGGTGCGTATATCTGCGGCGAGGAGATGGCGCTGCTCGAGAGCCTCGAGGGCCGCAAAGGCCAGCCGCGCCTGAAGCCGCCGTTTCCGGCGGGTATCGGCCTCTATGGCTGCCCGACGACCGTCAACAATGTCGAGACGATCGCGGTGGTGCCGACGATCCTGCGCCGTGGCGCCGCGTGGTTCGCCGGCATGGGGCGGCCCAAGAACAGCGGCACGAAGGTTTTCTGCATCTCAGGTCACGTCAACAAGCCGTGCAATGTCGAAGAGGTGATGGGAATCCCTCTGAAAGAGATCATCGAGAAGCACGCCGGCGGCGTGCGCGGTGGCTGGGACAATCTGCTGGGCATCATTCCCGGCGGCGCCTCGGTGCCGGTGATCCCGAAATCGGTCTGCGACACGGTGCTGATGGATTTCGATTCCTTACGCGAAGTGAGGTCGGGCCTGGGCACGGCGGCGGTCATCGTCATGGACAAGTCGACCGACATCGTGAAGGCGATTTCGCGGCTGTCGAAATTCTACATGCACGAGAGCTGCGGCCAGTGCACGCCGTGCCGCGAGGGCACGGGTTGGATGTGGCGGGTGATGGAGCGCATGGTCAAGGGCCAGGCCGAGGTCGACGAGATCGACGTGCTGGAAGACGTGACCAAGCAGGTGGAAGGTCACACGATCTGCGCGCTGGGCGACGCGGCGGCGTGGCCGGTCCAGGGTCTGATCCGGCATTTCCGGCCCGAGATGGAGCGGCGCATCGCGGCTTACAAGAACGCGGCGAAAGCCCGCGTGGCGGCGGAGTGATGGACATGGAGCTGCGCAAGGTCAAGCACCGGCTGGACGTCGAGCATTCCGATTTGTCCGGCTCCCGGTTCGACGACGTCAATTTCTCCGGCACGCGGATCCACAACGTCAACATGTCGGGCTGGGACTGCGACGACGTGAATTTGTCTGGGCTGCGCGTCAACAACGCGAACCTCTCGGGTGCCACGATCACGAAAGCGAATCTCGCCGGATTGTCGATCAAGGAGTGCCGGATCGAGGGCCTCGAGATCGATGGCGTGCCGGTCGAAGCGGCGCTGGCGGCCTATCGCGCCGCGAACAAGGTATAGGAACGGGCGGATGCCGAAACTCACCATCAACGGCCAGGTCGTCGACGTGCCTGCGGGCATGACCGTGATCCAGGCTTGCGAGATCGCCGGCGTCGAAGTGCCGCGCTTCTGCTACCACGAGCGCCTGTCGGTTGCCGGCAATTGCCGCATGTGCCTGGTCGAGATGGAGAAGTCGCCCAAGCCGATCGCGTCGTGCGCGATGCCGGTGGCCGAAGGCATGGTCATCAAGACCAACACGCCGATGGTCGAGAAGGCGCGCAAGGGCGTGATGGAGTTCCTGCTCATCAACCATCCGCTCGACTGCCCGATCTGCGATCAGGGCGGCGAGTGCGACCTGCAGGACCAGGCGATGGCCTACGGCTATGGCGGCAGCCGCTATACCGAGAACAAGCGCGCGGTGCGTGACAAGGAGCTGGGGCCGCTCGTCAAGACGATCATGACGCGCTGCATCCACTGCACGCGCTGCATCAGGTTCGCGACGGAAGTCGCAGGCGTCGAGGAGCTGGGCGCGACGTTCCGCGGCGAGCACATGGAAGTCGGTACTTATGTCGAGAAGGCGCTGAGCTCGGAGCTTTCCGGCAACATCATCGATCTCTGCCCGGTCGGCGCGCTCACCTCCAAGCCCTACGCCTTCGTGGCGCGGCCGTGGGAGCTGCGCAAGACGGAGAGCGTGGACGTGATGGACGCGGTCGGCAGTTCGATCCGCGTCGATGCGCGCGGGGCCGAAGTGCTGCGCGTGCTGCCCCGGCTCAATGAGGCCGTCAACGAGGAATGGATTTCAGACAAGACGCGCTTCGCCTGCGACGGCCTCAAGCGCCGCCGGCTCGACCGGCCGTGGGTGCGCCGCGACGGCAAGCTCAAGGAAGCGAGCTGGCCCGAGGCGTTCGCCGCCATCGCCGAGCGCGTGAAGGGCGTGGCCGGTGCCAAGATCGCCGCGATCGCGGGCGATCAGGCATGCGCTGAATCGATGGCGCTGCTCAAGGATCTGATGGCGGCCCTGGGCTCGCCTCATATCGACTGCCGGCAGGATGGCGCGAAGCTCGATGCCGTGTCGCGCGCCGGCTACCTCTTCAACACCACGATCGCCGGGATCGAGCAGGCCGATGCCGTCCTGCTGATCGGCACCAATCCGCGCTGGGAAGCGCCGATCATCAACGCGCGACTGCGCAAACGCTACCTCGCAGGTCATTTCAAGGTCGGCATCGTCGGACCGCAGAGCGATCTCACGTACAAGGCCGATTATCTCGGGGCCGGTCCGCAGACGCTGGCCGACATCGCCGCTGGCAAGCATCCGTTCGCTGAGGTCTTGAAGAACGCGAAGAAGCCGATGCTGATCCTGGGGCAGGGGACGCTTGCCCGTGCCGATGGTGCGGCCGTGCATGCGCTGGCGCGCCAGATCGCGGAGGCTTGCGGCCTGGTCAAGGACGGGTGGAACGGATTCAACGTGCTGCACACCGCCGCCGCGCGCGTGGGCGGGCTCGATCTCGGCTTCGTGCCGGGGACGGGCGGGCGCGATGTCGGCCGGCATTCTGTCCGGCGCCGAGAAGGGTGAGATCGAGATCGTCTATCTACTTGGCGCCGACGAGATCGATCCTTCGAAGCTGGGCAAGGCGTTCGTGATCTATCAGGGTCATCACGGCGATGCCGGGGCGCACCGCGCCGACGTCATCCTGCCCGGGGCCGCCTACACCGAGAAGAACGCGACCTATGTGAACACCGAAGGCCGCGTGCAGCAGACGCGGCTTGCCGTGTTCCCGCCGGGCGAGGCGCGCGAGGATTGGAAGATCGTGCGCGCGCTGTCGGAGGCGGTCGGCCACAAACTGAAGGTCGATACGCTGGCGCAGGCGCGCGCAAGGCTTGCCGCCATCAATCCGCTGTTTCGGGCACTCGACGGCGTGAGTCCGGCGGCATGGCAGGGCGGCGTGAGCGCGCCGGGTCCCCTCGAAGCCTCGCCGTTCAAGAGCCCGATCGCGAATTTCTACATGACCGATCCGATCAGCCGCGCCTCGGAGACTATGGCGAAATGCACCGAGACGTATATGGGCGCCGCCGAGAAGACAGGCACGCATGGTTGAGTTCCTGAACACCTACGGGCTGCCGACGGCGATTACGGTCGCGCAGATCCTGGCGATCATCGTGCCGCTGTTGCTGGCGGTGGCCTACCTGACGCTGGCCGAGCGCAAGGTGCTGGCGGCGATGCAGCTGCGCAAAGGCCCCAATGTCGTGGGGCCGTTCGGGCTGCTGCAGCCGATCGCTGACGGGCTCAAGCTGCTGGTCAAGGAGACGATCATCCCCAGCGGTGCCAACCGCATCGTCTTCGTGCTCGCACCCATGCTGACCTTCGTGCTGAGCCTGGTCGCGTGGGCGGTGATACCTTTTGATGCCGGCGTCGTCCTCGCCGACATCAATGTCGGCATGCTCTATCTCTTCGCGATCTCCTCGCTGGGCGTCTACGGCATCATCATGGCCGGCTGGGCGTCGAACTCGAAATACGCGTTCCTGGGCGCCTTGCGCTCGGCGGCACAGATGGTCTCCTACGAAGTCTCGATCGGCTTCGTGATCATCACGGTGCTGCTGTGCGTGGGCTCGCTCAATCTCAGCGACATCGTGCTGGCCCAGAAGGGCGGGTTCTGGAAGTGGCACTTTCTCGTGCTGCTGCCGATGTTCGTGATCTTCTTCATCTCGGGGCTCGCCGAGACCAACCGCTCGCCGTTCGACCTGCCGGAAGGCGAGTCGGAAATCGTCGCCGGGTATTTCGTCGAATACTCGTCGATGACCTTCGCGCTGTTCTTCCTGGGCGAATACGGGAACATGATCCTGATGAGCGCCATGACCACCATCCTGTTCCTGGGTGGCTGGCTGCCGCTGTTCGAGTTCGCACCCTTCACCTGGATCCCGGGGCCGATCTGGTTCTTCCTCAAGATCGCGTTCTGCCTGTTCGTCTTCCTGTGGGTGCGCGGCACCATGCCGCGCTACCGTTACGACCAGCTCATGCGTCTGGGCTGGAAAGTGTTTCTGCCGCTCTCGCTGTTGTGGGTCGTGGTGACCGCCGGCGCGCTGGTCGCGTTCGGCTGGCTGCCGCGCTGACGGGAGAAAGGGGTCAAGCCATGTCATTCATCGATCGCGCCGCAAAAAGCCTGCTGCTGAGCGAACTGCGCACCGGCATGTGGCTGACGCTCAAATACTTCTTCGGCCGCCCGGCCGTGACGCTGAACTATCCCTATGAGAAGGGACCGATCAGCCCGCGCTTCCGCGGCGAGCATGCGCTGCGCCGCTATCCCAACGGGGAAGAGCGCTGCATCGCCTGCAAGCTGTGCGAGGCGATCTGCCCGGCGCAGGCCATCACCATCGAGGCCGAGCCGCGCGAAGACGGCAGCCGGCGCACGACGCGCTACGACATCGACATGACGAAATGCATCTATTGCGGCTTCTGCCAGGAAGCCTGTCCGGTCGATGCCATCGTCGAGGGACCGAATTTCGAATTCGCGGCCGAGACGCGCGAGGAGCTCATGTACAACAAGGACAAGCTGCTCGCGAACGGCGATCGCTGGGAAACCGAGATCGCGCACAATCTGGCGTCCGATGCGCCGTATCGCTGAGCGCCAACGGGAGAGTTTGTGAGATGAACGCGGGGTTTACCGCTATCGAAGCTCGGGGGCGCCGTCCATGATCCAGGCGCTCGTCTTCTACCTGTTCGCCGCCGTGATGGTGGCCTCGGCCGCCATGGTCATCACCGCGCGCAACCCGGTGCATTCGGTGCTGTTTCTGATTCTCGCCTTCTTCAACGCGGCGGGGCTGTTCGTGCTGATGGGCGCCGAGTTCCTGGCGATGATCCTGGTCGTCGTCTATGTCGGCGCCGTCGCCGTGCTGTTCTTGTTCGTGGTGATGATGCTCGACATCGACTTCCTGGCGCTGCGCGAGGGCTTCCTGCGCTACGTGCCGATCGGGCTGATGGTCGGGCTCGTGTTCCTGGCGGAGCTCGTGCTGATCGGCAGTGCCTGGGTGTTCGCGCCGGAGGCGGCGGGCACCGTGACCGTGCCGATCCCCAACCCGGCGACAGTCACAAACACGCACGCGCTGGGGCAAGTGCTCTACACGCGTTATTTCTACGTGTTCCAGGCCGCCGGGCTTGTTCTGCTGGTCGCCATGATCGGCGCCATCGTGCTGACCTTGCGCGAGCGCCCGGGCGTACGCCGCCAGCAAGTCGCGAAGCAGATCGGACGGCGGCGCGAGCAAGCGGTCGAGCTCGTCAAAATGCCGCCGCGCACGGGGGTCTGACGATGGAAATCGGCATCGCGCACTACCTCACTGTCGCCGCGATCATGTTTACGCTGGGCATTTTCGGCATCTTCCTCAACCGCAAGAACGTCATCATCATCTTGATGTCGGTCGAGCTGATGCTGCTCGCGGTCAACATCAACTTCGTGGCGTTCTCGACCCAGATCGGCGACCTCGCCGGCCAGGTCTTCGCACTGATGGTGCTGACCGTGGCCGCCGCGGAGGCAGCGATCGGCCTTGCCATCCTGGTCGTCTATTTCCGCAACCGCGGCACGATCGCGGTCGACGACATCAACTTGATGAAGGGCTGATCCAAGCCGATGTATTCCGCCGTCATCCTGATGCCGCTCCTGGGCGCCGCTCTGGCGGGCCTGATCCTCGCCTTCGCGCCCAAGGGGCACGGGCGCGATCTCGCGTCCCAGCTCGTGACGTGCATCTGCATGGGCGTGTCGGCCCTGCTGGCGATCGTCATCTTCTACCAGGTGGCGCTGCTGGGTCATGGCCGTACGGTCGAGCTGTTCCCCTTCGTCACCAGCGGTTCCCTGCAGTCGTCCTGGGCGTTCAAATTCGACACGCTCTCCGCCGTCATGATCTTCGTGGTGAGCGTCTGCTCGACCGCCATCCATGTCTATTGCGTGCGGTTATATGCATGGCGACACATCGGTGCCGCGCTTCATGGCGTATCTCAGCCTGTTCACCTTCTGCATGCTGATGCTTGTGAGCGCCGATAATTTCATCCAGATGTTCTTCGGCTGGGAAGGGGTGGGGCTATGCTCCTACCTGCTGATTGGCTTCTGGTACGACCGGCCATCGGCCAATGCCGCGGCGATCAAGGCCTTCCTGGTCAACCGCGTGGGCGATTTCGGCTTTGCGCTGGGTATCTTCGGCACGTTCATGATGTTCGGCTCGGTGGTGTTCGACGATGTGTTCGCGGCGGTGCCGAACCGCGCGGCGGAGTCGATGCACTTCCTGAGCTGGGATTTCAATGCGCTCACCGTGCTGTGCCTGCTGCTGTTCGTGGGCGCCATGGGCAAGTCGGCGCAGGTGCCGCTGCATACGTGGCTGCCCGACGCGATGGAAGGCCCGACGCCGGTCTCCGCGCTGATCCATGCCGCGACGATGGTGACGGCGGGCGTGTTCATGGTGGCGCGCCTGTCGCCGATGTTCGAATACGCGCCCGACGCGCTGGCGGTGGTCGCGGTGATCGGCGCCTCGACGGCGCTGTTCGCGGCCTCGGTCGGCCTTGTCCAGAACGACATCAAGCGCGTCATCGCCTATTCGACGTGCTCGCAGCTCGGCTACATGTTCTTCGCGGCCGGCGTGTCGGCCTATGCCGCCGCCATCTTCCACCTGATGACCCATGCCTTCTTCAAGGCGCTGCTGTTCCTGGGCTCGGGCTCGGTGATCCATGCGATGTCGGGCGAGCAGGACATGCGCAAGATGGGCGGGCTTTGGAACAAGATCCCGATCACCTACGCGATGATGTGGATCGGCAGCCTGGCGCTGGCCGGCGTGCCGTTCTTCGCCGGCTATTATTCCAAGGACATGATCCTCGAGGCGGCGTTCGGCGCGCACAGCACGGTCGGGCTCTACGCGTTCTGGATGGGCATCGCTGCGGCGCTGATGACGGCGTTCTATTCCTGGCGCCTGTTGTTCATGACCTTCCACGGCAAACCGCGCGCGGACCATCACGTCATGGAGCATGTCCATGAATCGCCCGAATGTGATGCTGATCCCGCTCTATGTTCTGGCGACAGGGGCGGTGCTGGCCGGCTTCCTGGGCTATCCGTATTTCGTCGGCCACGACATGGCGCATTTCTGGCGCGAGTCGATCCTCGTGCTGCCGCAGCACAATTCGATCGAGGCGGCGCATCATGCTCCGGCCTGGGTCGGATTGCTGCCGACCATCGTCGGCGTGATCGGTATCGGCGCCGCCTACGGCCTCTACATCCAGCGGCCGGAGATCCCGGGCTTGATCGCGGCGAAGTTGGAGCAGCTCTACCGCTTCTTGTTGAACAAGTGGTATTTCGACGAGCTCTACGACGCCATCTTCGTGCGGCCCGCGATGGCGCTGGGCATCAAGCTGTGGAAGAAGGGCGACGGCGCGATCATCGACGGGCTACGGTCCCGACGGGATCGCCGCCAGCACGGTGGCCCTGGCGCGCCGCGCCAGCGCTATTCAGACCGGCTATGTCTATCACTACGCCTTCGCGATGCTGATCGGCGTGGTGGCGCTGGGCTCCTGGTACCTCTTCCTGCGGGTGAACTGAGCCATGAACGCCACACCCTGGCTCTCGCTCGTCACCTTCCTGCCGCTGGTCGGCGCGCTGTTCATCCTGCGTCGTGCGCGGCGACGCGGAGAGCGTCGCGCGCAACGCGCGCGCGGTGGCGCTGTGGACCTCGCTGGCGACCTTCGTGATTGTCGCTCGCGCTGTGGTTCGGCTTCGACAATGCCAATGCCGGCTTCCAGTTCGAGGAGCGCGCGGAGTGGCTGCCGACGTTCGGCGTCACCTATCACATGGGCGTGGACGGCATCTCGGTGCTGTTCGTGCTGCTGTCGACGTTCCTGACGCCGCTGTGCATCCTCGCGAGCTGGGAAGCGATCGAGGTGCGAGTCAAGGAATACATGATCGCCTTCATGGTGCTGGAGACGATGATGGTCGGCATGTTCTGCGCCCTCGACTTGGTGCTGTTCTACATCTTCTTCGAAGGCGTGCTGATCCCGATGTTCCTGATCATCGGGGTGTGGGGCGGGCCGCGGCGCGTCTACTCCGCCTTCAAGTTCTTCCTCTACACGCTGGTCGGGCTCGGTGCTGATGCTGCTCGCATCCTCGCCATGTATTACCAGGCGGCAGCACCGATATCCCGTCGCTGCTGACGACCGCGTTCCCGCGCTCAATGCAGGGCTGGCTGTGCTGGCGTTCTTCGCGTCGTTCGCGGTCAAGGTGCCGATGTGGCCGGTGCACACTTGGCTGCCGGACGCGCATGTCGAGGCGCCGACCGCTGGCTCGGTGATCCTCGCCGGCGTGCTGCTGAAGATGGGCGGCTACGGCTTCCTGCGGTTCTCGCTGCCGATGCTGCCCGAGGCCTCGGTGGAGTTCACGCCGCTGATCTTCGCGCTGTCAGCATCATCGCCATCATCTACACCTCGCTGGTGGCGCTGGCGCAGGAGGACATGAAGAAGCTGATCGCCTATTCCTCGGTCGCGCATATGGGCTTCGTGACGCTGGGCATCTTCACCGGCGACGACGCAGGGCATCGCAGGGCGCGATGTTCCAGATGCTGAGCCATGGCGTCGTCTCGGCGCGCGCTCTTCCTGTGCGTCGGCGTCGTCTACGACCGCATGCACACGCGCGAGATCGACGCGCTACGGCGGCCTCGCCGCATCGCATGCCGGTCTACGCCGCCGTGTTCATGGTGTTCATGCTGGCCTCGGTCGGCCTGCCCGGCACCAGCGGCTTCGTCGGCGAGTTCCTGGTCCTGCTCGGCGCGTTCCAGGCTCAACACCTGGGTCGGCGTTCGCTCGCCGCCACGGGCATGTTCCTCGGCGCGACCTACATGCTCTACCTCTATCGCCGGGTGATCTTCGGCACGCTCACGCGCGACGACCTCCAAGTCGCATCCTCGACCTGACCCGCGCGAGATCGCGATCTTCGCGCCGCTGGTGCTGCTGGTGCTGTGGATGGGCATCTATCCCAAGCCGTTCCTCGATGCGATCGCGCTCTCGGTCGACAGCCTCGTCGCGCAGCGCTACGAAGACGGCGCAGCAGGCGCTCGCCAGCGCCGGAGCCGGGCGCCACTCGCGAGTCGTCGCTGACGGAGCAGGTCGGAAGAAGATGATGCCGCCGACGGCCCTGAACCTGACGCCGGCGCTGCCGGAGATCGTCCTCGCCTGCGCGGCGATGGCGCTGCTGCTGCTCGGCGTGTTCCGCGGCGAGGGATCGACGCGGCTGGTCTCGTGGCTGGCGGTGGCGGCTCGCGTTCACGGCGATCCTGGTCGCTGACGCGTTGGCGCGGAGCGGCCGGCATCGGCCTTCGGCGGCTTGTTCGTTGACCGATCCCTTCGCCGTGTTCATGAAGGTGCTGGTGCTGCTCGGGTCGGCGCTCGGCATCATCATGGCGCTGCGACTACAACGAGCGCGAGCGCATCGCGCGCTTCGAGTTCCCGGTGCTGATCCTGTTCGCCACGATCGGCATGATGATGATGGTCTCGGCGAACGACCTGATCACGCTCTATCTCGGCCTCGAACTGCAGAGCCTGTCGCTTTATGTCGTCGCCGCTTCGACCGCGATTCGGTGCGCTCGACCGAGGCCGGGCTCAAATATTTCGTGCTCGGCGCGCTTGTCGTCGGGCATGCTGCTCTACGGCGCCTCGCTGATCTACGGCTTCGCCGGCACCACCAGCTTCGACGCGCTGGCGCGATCGTTCGCCGGCGGCGGCGGCGCGCCGTCCGATCGGGCTGATCTTCGGCCTCGTGTTCGTGATGGCGGGCCTCGCCTTCAAGGTCTCGGCGGTGCCGTTCCACATGTGGACGCCCGACGTCTACGAGGGCGCGCCGACGCCGGTCACCGCGTTCTTCTCGGTCGCGCCGAAGATCGCCGCGATGGCGCTGTTCGTGCGCGTCCTGATCGAGCCGTTCGGCGGCTGGTGGACGATTGGCGGCAGGTCGTCGTCGTTCATCTCGGTCGCGCTCGATGGTGCTCGGCGCGTTCGCCGCGATCGCCCAGACCAACATCAAGCGGCTGATGGCCTACAGCTCGATCGGCCATGTCGGCTACGCGCTGGTCGGCCTCGCCGCCGGCAGCGCCGACCGGCGTGCGCGGCGTCCTGGTCTACATGGCGATCTATCTGTTCATGAACCTCGGCACCTTCGCCGTCATCCTGTCGCATGCGGCAGCAGGGCGCAGATGGTCGAGGACATCTGCGATCTGGCCGGGCCTCGCGCGCACCCAGCCGGGTGGCGCTGGCGCTTGGCATCTTCATGTTCTGCGCTGGCCGGCATCCCGCCGCTCGCCGGCTTCTTCGGCAAGCTCTACGTCTTCCTCGCCGCGATCGAGGCGGACTCTAGTCGCTGGCGGTGATCGGCGTCGTCGCCAGCGTGGTCGGCGCCTTCTATTACCTGCGCATCGTCAAGGTCATGTATTTCGACGAGCCGGTGAGCGCGTTCGACCGGCCGATCGCGCCGGCGCTGGCGGTCATCCTGCGGTCATCCGCGCTGTTCATGACGCTGTTCTGTCTATCCTGTCGCCCGACCCGGTCGTCGGCGAGCGCCGACGCTGCGGCGGCCTCGCTGTTCGCGCGAATGACCGTCGCGGCGCCGGCCTCTGCCGCCGGCCTACCGGCTGATCGCGCTTCGACAGCATCGGCAGCACCAACGACGAGGCGAAGCGCTGCGCGCGCGCGGGCGCCGCGGACGGCACGATCGTCTGGGCGCGCGAGCAGACCGCCGGGCGCGGCCGCCGTGGCCGCGGCCTGGATCTCGCCGCCGGGCAACCTCTATTTTTCGCTGGTGCTGCGGCCCGACGGCGCGCCGGCGCAGGCGGCGCAGCTCGGCTTTCGTGGCGGCGCTGGGCCTCGGCGAGGCGCTGGCGAGCGTCGTGCCGGCCGCTGTCGCGCGTTCAGCTGCAAATGGCCGAACGACGTGCTGGTCGACGGCCGCAAGCTCGCTGGCATCCTGCTGGAATCGGACAGTGCGCGCGCCGATGCGCTGGCCTGGCTCGTCGGTCGGCGTCGGCGTCAATCTCGCCAGCCATCCCGACAACACGTCGATTATCCCGCCACCTCGTCTGCGCACGCACAGGCTCGGCGATGTCGTGACGCCGGAGGCGCTGCTGGGCGCGTTCGGCCGGCATTTCGCTCGCCTGGACGACAGCGCTGGCGGAGGAGGGCTTCGCGCCGGTGCGCGCGGCCTGGCTCGAGCGGGCGCAGCGGGGTCGGGCGAGACGATCCGGGTGCGCCTGGAGCGAACGAGACGCTGACCGGCGTCTTCGCCGATCTCGACGAGGACGGCGCGCTGCTGCTCGATTTGGGCGCGAGGCCAGGCGCCGGCGCGTCACCGCCGGCGACGTTTTCTTCGGCAGACGGCATCTGCCGTGGCGCCGTGCGCGCTTGTGATAGGCCTGAGGCCGATGCTGCTCGCGATCAACGCCAACAACACCAACACCGTCTTCGCGATGTGCGAGGGCGACGAACTGAAGCGCAGTCTGGCGCACCGCGACCGACGGCACGGCGCACCGCCGACGAATATGTCGTCTGGCTCGACCATCTGCTGGCGCTCGAGGGGATGTCGCGCACCGACATCGACGGCGCGATCGATCGCCAGCGTCGTGCCGCGAGGCCGATTTCAACCTGAGCAGCTCTGCCGGCGCTATTTCGGCATGCGAGCCGATGGTGGTCGGCGACAAAGCCGTCAATCTCGGCATCAAGGTCGCTGCTCGACCGGCCGGAGGAGGTCGGCGCCGACCGGCTCGTCAACGCCGTCGCCGCGGCGCACGGCGCTACAAGGGGCCGGCCGATCGTCGTCGATTTCGGCACCGCCACGACCTTCGACTGTCGTCGACGCCGACGGCAACTATCTGCGGCGGCGTGATCGCGCCGGGGATCAACCTGTCGCTGGAGGCGCTGCACATGGCGGCGGCCAAGCTGCCGCGCGTCGGCAGTCCGCCGCACCGACACGGGTGATCGGCACGGACACCGTGACCGCCATGCAGTCCGGCATGTTACTGGGGCTATATCGGGCTGATCGAGGGCCTGTGTCGGCGCATCAAGACCGAGTTCGGCGCGACGATGCGCGTGATCGCCACCGGCGGCCTGGCGCCGCTGTTCGCCGGAGGCCACCGAGATCATCGACCATGTCGATCCCGACCTGACGCTGGCCGGGCTGCGCCGATCTATCGCCTGAACACGCAAGCCGCATGAAACGACGCCGCCGCCCCGTTCCGCATCCGCGCCGGCAGATCGCACGACCGCGACGCGCTCTACTTCCTGCCGCTCGGCGGGTCCGGCGAGATCGGCATGAACCTCAACCTCTACGGCTATCGGCGGCCAATGGCTGATCGTCGATCTGCGGCGTCACCTTCGGCGAGGAGGAGCACAGCCCGGCGTCGACGTGATCATGCCCGACCCAGCCTTCATCGTGGAACGCCGCGACCGCTTGCTCGGCATCGTCGCTGACCCACGCGCACGAGGACCATATCGGCGCGGTCCCGTATCTCTGGCCGCAGCTGCGCTGCCCGGTCTAGGCGACGCCGTTCACCGCCTCGCTGCTGCGCGCCAAGCTGATCGAGGAGCGGCCTCGCCGACCAGGTGCCGATCACGGACATCCGTGCCCAGCGGGCCGCTTCACGATCGGCGCCGTTCGACCTCGAGCTGATCACGCTGACCCACTCGATCCCGGAGCCGAACGCGCTGGCGATCCGCACGCCGGCCGGCACGGTCCTGCACACCGGCGACTGGAAGCTCGATCCCGAGCCGCTGCTCGGCGCCGCCACCGACGAGGCGGGCCTGCGCCAGCTCGGCGACGAGGGCGTGCTGGCGCTTGATCTGCGATTCGACCAACGCGCTGCGCGCCGGCGACTCCGGCTCGGAAGGCGATGCTGCGCACGGCGCTGACCGACCTGATCGGCCGCTACGACGAGCGCGTCGCGGTCGCCTGCTTCGCCTCGAACGTGGCGCGGCTGCGAATCGGTCGCGCATCGCGGCGACGAAGCACGGCCGCGATGTCGGCGCTGGTCGGCCGCTCGCTGTGGCGCATGGACGAATGCGGCGCGCGAGAACGGCTATCTCGCCGATGCGCCGCCGTTCCTGACCGAGGACGATGCCGGCTACGTGCCGCGCGACAAGATCGTGCTGGTCTGCACCGGCAGCCAGGGCGAGCCGCGCGCCGCGCTGGCCCGCATCGCCGCGCGACGAGCATCCGCACATCGTGCTGGAGCGCGGCGACGTGGCGATCTTTTCGTCGCGCATCGATCCCGGGCAACGAGCGCGCGATCGCCGAGCTGCAGAACGGGCTGACACGGCTGGGCGTCGAGGCTCGTCACCGACGAGGACGCATCTCGATCCATGTCTCCGGCCATCCCGATCGCGACGAGCTGACGCGCATGTACCAGATGGTGCGCCCGCGCATCGCGATCCCGGTGCATGGCGAGCAGCGCCACATGCAGGCGCATGCGGAACTCGCGCTGTCGTGCCAGGTGATGCATGCGCTCGTCCCCGAGAACGGCACGCTGATCCGGCTCGATGCCGAGCGGCCGGAGATCGTGGAGCACGTACAGGCGGGGCGCCTGGCGCTGGACGGCGAGCGGCTGGTGCCGCTCGACGGCACGGTGATCCGCGGGCGCTCGCGCATCCTGTGGAACGGTGCCCTGGTCGCCACCGTCGTGGTCGACAAGCGCGGCCGGCTGGTCGCCGATCCGCAGGTGAGCGCCCCGGGTCTGATTGACCCCGATAGCGAAAGCGAGCTATTCGCTGAAATGGTGGAGGTCGCCGCCGAGGCCGTCGAGAAGCTTTCGAAGAAAGCCGATGACGACGACATCAAGGAAGCCGTGCGTCGCGCGCTGCGCCGCCTGGCCAAGGACAAGATCGGCAAAAAGCCGACCACCGAAGTGATGGTCGTGCGCGTCTAAAGGGCTCGGCCAAGCGTATGATGAGGCGCCATGATCAAGCTCATCCAGTTTCCCGCCGCGTTCGGCCTGCCCAATCTCAGCCCGTTCTGCATCAAGGTCGAGATGCTGCTGAAGATGGCCGGGCTCGACTACGAGACGGTCGTGACCGGCAATCCGCGCCGCGGGCCCAAGGGCAAGCTGCCGGCAATCGAGGACGATGGCGCGCTGATCGGCGATTCCGAGGCGATCCGCCGGCACCTTGAGCGCAAGTATCGGATTGATTTCGACGCCGGGCTGGACGACAAGGCACGGGCGGTTGCACATGCCTTCGCGCGGATGCTGGAGGAGCGCACCTATTGGGTCGGTGTCTACAGCCGCTGGATCGACGCGCGGTTTTGGCCGCAGACGCGCGCAACGGCCTTCGGCGGTTTGCCGCCGGTGATCCGCAGCGTGGTGGCGACCCTGGTCCGCCGTCAGGTCCGCGGGGCCTTGCACGGCCAGGGCGTTGGGCGGCATGCGGAGGCGGAGATCTATGCCATGGCGCAGGCGGATATCGACGCCGTGGCCGCGCAGCTGGGCGACCGGCCGTATTTCATGGGGGCAGCACCCAGCAGCGTGGATGCGACCGTATTCGCCTTTACGGCGTCCATCCTGGTGCCGCCGATGGCCTCACCCGCCAAGGACGCGGTGCTGCGTCACGCCAATCTGGTCGCCTATGTCGAGCGCTTGCAGGCGCACTATTTCGGCGCGGGGCGAGCGTCTGGAACACGCGGTGCCGCGATGCTACATACTGGGGCATGATCGGCCGCCTCAATCACGTTGCCATTGTCGTTCCTGACCTCGACGCCGCGTCACGCCTCTATCGCGAGACGCTGGGCGCCAAGGTGTCGGCGCCTCTCGAGTTGCCGGCGCATGGCGTGACGACGGTGTTCGTCGAGCTGCCCAACACCAAGATCGAACTGCTGCATCCGCTGGGGGAAGGCTCGCCGATCGCCAAGTTCCTTGCCGGCAATCCATCGGGCGGCATCCATCACGTGTGCTACGAGGTCGACGATATCCTGGCGGCGCGCGACAGACTGAAGGCAGCGGGCGCGCGCGTACTGGGCGACGGCACGCCGCGCACCGGCGCTCACAACAAGCCGGTCCTGTTCCTGCACCCCAAAGATTTCTGCGGCACGCTGATCGAGATCGAACAGGTCTGACGCGATGAGCCTCGCGACCGTGATCTCCGGTTATATCGTCGTATGGTGGATCGTGCTGTTCACGGTCCTGCCGTGGGGCGCCAAGCCAAGCGAGCATCCTGCGGCAGGCCACGCGACGAGTGCGCCGGAAAATCCGCGCTTGGTGCTGAAGGCGATCGTCACCACGATCATTGCCGCCATCGTCTGGGGCGCGTTCTTGGCGGCCGTCGAATACGGTCTGATCAATTTCGACTGAGGTTTACGCATGTCCGGCTATTGCGATTTCGCGCCGGGCCATCCCGAGCATGGCCCGTATCACGACACGATGTATGGATTTCCGCTGGAGGACGATGCGGCGCTGCTCGAGCGCCTGGCGCTGGAGATCAACCAGGCCGGATTGTCGTGGCTGTTGATGCTGCGCAAGCGCGAGGCCTTCATCAAGGCATTCAAGGGATTCGATGTCGATCGCGTGGCGCGTTTCGGGGCGCGCGATGAGGCGCGGCTGTTGCAGGATGCGGGCATCGTGCGCAACAAGCTGAAAGTCCGCGCGGTCATCGAGAATGCCAAGCGCATCCGGGCGCTGCGCAAGACGCACGGCAGTTTCGCAGAATGGATCGAGGCGCATCACCCGCTTACGAAAGCGGAGTGGGTGAAATTGTTCAAAAAGGAATTCGTGTTCACCGGCGGCGAGATCGTCGGCGAATTCTTAATGAGCATCGGCTACCTGCCGGGCGCGCATCGCGCGGATTGTCCGGTCGCCAAGCGCATCACAAAACTGCGGCCGGCGTGGCAGCGCGCCGGCGATTTCAAATATTAACAACGTCGCCCGAAAGAAGCGGGGGGCCGGAAATACCGAAGCCCGGATCTGATTTCTCAGATCCGGGCTTCGATGCGTGCTCTCCCCAAACTTGGACCGTTCCGCAGCGGTGTCTTTTGTTATTCAAAATTTGTGCACGGAGTATAGGCATTGTGCGTCAACGTGTCACTGGCTTTTTAGTTCGTATACATATGATCCCTGGAATGGCGGTTTCCCGCCTAAAACCAGGCGAATTTGATGATGAACAAGGCCGCCAAAATCGGGACCGCGACACTCATTTCGGACCAGCGACCGCTTAAAATTTTGGCACCGGCGTAAGTGATGAAACCGAAGGCAATACCATAGGCGATCGAGAAGGTGAGCGGCATGGCCAGGGCGGTCACCACGCCGGGGGCGTACTCCGTGACGTCCTCCCAGTCCATTTCGGTGAGCCCCCGGGCCATCAGGCAGGCCACGAACAGCAGCGCCGGGGCGGTCGCGTAGGCGGGCACCGTACCGGCCAGCGGCGCCAGAAACAGGGCCAGCAGGAACAAAATCGCAACCGTGACCGCCGTTAACCCTGTGCGGCCGCCGACCTTCACGCCCGCCGCACTTTCGATATAGGAGGTGGTGTTCGACGTGCCGAGCAGCGCCCCGATCATGGTGGCCGAGCTGTCGGCCAGCAGAGCCCGCTTGAGGCGCGGTAGCTTGCCGTCCGGGGTCAGCAGCCCGGCCCGGTGGGCCACACCCACCAGCGTGCCGGCGGTGTCGAACAGGTCGACAAACAGCAGGGCGAAGATGATGGAGATCAGGCCGATTTCAAGCGCGCCGGCGAGGTCGAGCTTCAGGAAGGTGGGCGCCAGGCTGGGTGGCAGCGAGACGATGCCGCCAGCCGGCGACACGCCCAGGATCACGCCAGCGGCCGTCGTGACAAGAATGGCGATGATGATCGCCCCGGGCACTTTGCGCGCATCGAGCGCCACCATGGCGATGAAGCCGGCGGCGGCGAGCAGCACCGCTGGGGATTTAACGTTGCCGAGCGTCACGAGGGTCGCCGGGCTCTCGACGATCACGCCGGCGTTCTTGAGGGCGATGATGCCGAGGAACAAGCCGATGCCGGCGGAGATGGACAGCTTGAGGGTTTTCGGAATGGCATTGAACAGCCATTCGCGCACCGGCGATACGCTGAGGATCAAGGCGAGCAGGCCGGAGAAGAAGACGGCGCCCAGCGCCACTTCCCACGAATAGCCCATGCCCTTGACGAGACCGAAGGAGAAATAGGCGTTGAGGCCCATGCCGGGGGCGAGCGCGATCGGGTAGTTGGCGTAGAGGCCCATGATCGCCGAGCTGATCGCCGCGGCAAGGCAGGTGGCGACGAAGACGGCGCCGAGATCCATGCCCGAGATCGACAGAATCTGCGGGTTGACGAAGATGATGTAGGCCATGGTCAGGAATGTCGTCGCGCCGGCCATGATCTCCGTGCGCACATCCGTGCCGTAGGCGCGGAGCTGGAAATAACGCTCAAGCATCGAATCCCCCGATTGATGTTGGCCGGCCGATGGGCTCGCCGAACGGCGCCCCGGATTGTTCTTAGGCCGATCCCCGGTCTCGAAGCCTAAGCCAGGGCTGGCGCCAATTGTTATCGAAATCTTAAGGGCGCCGGGGCAGGCTGTGGATATGTTTCGCCCGATCCTGGCCTTTCTCCTGGCTGGCCTCTGCGCCGTGCCTGCCGCTGCCCAGAAGATCTACATGGACGGCGTTGATTGTCAGCGCCTGACGGTCACGCATGTGCCGGCCCCGGATGTCGCCTACAAGCCCGGCGTCGACGCGCAGGGTCGCAAGGTGGCGCCGGCGGACCTCAACGGCGGCGCTCAGATCACGGTGCCCGACCGGATCACGTTCGATGTCGCCGTCGATTTGCGCCGCTTCGGCATCCCGTCCACCTCGCCTCTGTTCCAGCCCAATCTGCCGCTCGGCAAGGTGACGGTCGAGCGCGACGGCCGCGCCTTCTACAACGGCCAGCCGCTGCAGAGCCCGGAGATCGAGGCGCTGCGCGAGCTCTGCCGCCAGCGCGGCGTGGGACGGCGTTGATTCCCCAACCCTCTCCCCTCGGGGGAGAGGGTGCGAGCGAAGCGAGCGGGTGAGGGGGCGGAGAGACCTCCCACCTTGTGCGTCTTCGACCGTGCCACCCCCTCACCCTAACCCTCTCCCCAGAGGGGAGAGGGGATATGGCCCGCTTGTGGCAGGCGGCTTTCCAAAATTTCAGAAACGCGCCAACCCAAGCTTGCGACAAGTTAAATTGCCAGCGCGGCGGGCATTGCCTAAAGTCGCGCCCGGCCCGGAACCGCCGGGCCCAGGTCACGCTTTAAGGATGTCCATGCGACTGTCGCAGTTCTTCATGCCGACGCTGAGGGAGAACCCCAGCGAGGCGCAAATCGTCTCCCACCGCCTGATGCTGCGCGCGGGCATGGTGCGCCAATCCAGTGCCGGCATCTATTCGTGGCTGCCGCTGGGCTTCAAGGTACTGCAGAAGGTCGAGCAGATCGTGCGCGAGGAGCAGGACCGCTCCGGCGCGCAGGAAGTGCTGATGCCGACCATCCAGCCGGCCGAGCTGTGGAAGGAATCCGGGCGCTACGACGATTACGGCAAGGAGATGCTGCGCATCACCGACCGGCATGAGCGCGAGATGCTCTACGGGCCGACCAATGAGGAGCAGATCACCGAGATCGTGCGCGCCTCGCTCAAGAGCTATCGCGACCTGCCCAAGAACCTCTATCACATCCAGTGGAAATTCCGCGACGAGGTGCGGCCGCGCTTCGGCGTGATGCGCGGGCGCGAGTTCCTGATGAAGGACAATTACTCCTTCGATCTCGACGCGGCCGGCGCGCGCCATTCCTACAACAAGATGTTCGTCGCTTATCTGCGGACGTTCGCGCGGATGGGGCTGAAGGCGATCCCGATGCGCGCCGACACCGGGCCGATCGGCGGCGATCTCAGCCATGAGTTCATCATCCTCGCCGACACGGGCGAGAGCGCCGTGTTCGTCGATCGCGATTTCCTCGATATGGATTTCCTCAATATCGGCGTGTCGTATGACGATGTGCCCGGCATGCAGGAGGTCGTGAACCGCTTCACGTCCTTCTATGCCGCGACCGATGAGAAGCATGACAAGGCGATGGGCGAGAAGCTAGGCGATCGCCTGCTGACGGCGCGCGGCATCGAGGTCGGCCACATCTTCTATTTCGGCACCAAGTACTCGAAGCCGCTCAATGCGGTGGTGGCCGGGCCCAATGGCGAGAACATCGCGCTGGAGATGGGCTCCTACGGCATCGGCGTGTCGCGGCTGGTGGGCGCGATCATCGAGGCCAGCCACGACGATGCCGGCATCGTCTGGCCGGACAGCGTGGCGCCGTTCGATGTCGGCCTTGTCAATCTGCGCCCCGGCGATGCGGCGTGCGACAAGGCGGCGCTCGATCTTTATGCCAAGCTGCAGAAGGCCGGCAAGAGCGTGCTTTACGACGACCGGACCGAGAGCCCGGGCGCCAAGTTCGCGACCATGGATCTGATCGGCCTGCCCTGGCAGGCGACGGTGGGCCCGCGCGGCATCGCCAAGGGCGTGATCGAGATCAAGCGCCGCAAGGGCGGGCAGAAGGAAGAGCTGTCGGCGGACGCGGCGCTGGCGAAGCTGACGGCGGGTTGATGGGTGTTTTGAGCGACATTGCGCCTTGCTCCCATCCTTCGAGACGCGGCGCTGGCGCGCTGCTCCTCAGGATGAGGCCGCATATTGCACCTATGTTGAAACCTGATCCTGAGGAGTACTCCCACGGGGCGTGCGTCTCGAAGGATGAGGCTGGCGCCATGCTCGTCACAGGCACCCCATGATCTTCAATCCCTTCGAGCGGATGATGGCGGGGCGCTATTTGCGCGCGCGCCGGCAGGAAGGGTTCATCTCCGTCATTGCCGGGTTCTCGCTGCTGGGCATCGCGCTGGGCGTGGCGACGCTCATCATCGTCATGGCGGTGATGAACGGGTTCCGCGCCGAGCTCCTGGGGCGCATCCTCGGCCTCAACGGTCACCTCACGATTTACGGCGCCGGCCAAGCCGTGAGCGATTTCGACAAGGCCGTGGAAACGATCAAGCGAGTGCCCGACGTGATCAGCGCCACGCCGCTGGTCGAAGGGCAGGTGATGGCGAGCGCCAACAATGTGGCGGCGGGCGCTTTGGTGCGCGGCATCAGGCCGGAGGATCTGCGTGCACGCACGCTGATCTCCCGCAACATCAAGAGCGGCGATCTCAACAATTTTGTCGGCGAGGATGCCATCATCGTCGGCACGCGCATGGCGCAGAAATTCGGGCTGACGATCGGCGACACGGTGACGCTGATCTCGCCGCAAGGCAGCGTGACGGCCTTCGGCACGGTGCCGCGCATGCGCGGCTACAAGATCGTGGCGCTGTTCGAAGTCGGCATGTTCGAATACGACAGCTCGTATATCTACATGCCGCTGGAAGCGGCACAGCTCTATTTCCGCCTGCCCAATGCCGTGTCGGGGATCGAGGTGATGGTGCGCGACCCCGACAGATCGGGACAGATGCGCCGCGTCATCGCCGAGGCGCTGGGGCCCGGTTTCCGCCCGTTCGACTGGCAGCAGGCGAACGCGAGCTTCTTCAACGCCGTGCAGGTCGAACGCAACGTCATGTTCCTGATCTTGACGCTGATCATCCTGGTGGCGGCGTTCAACATCATCTCCAGCCTGATCATGCTGGTGAAGGACAAGTCCAAGGACATCGCGATCCTGCGCACCATGGGGGCGAGCCGCGGCAGTGTGCTGCGCATCTTCTTCCTCTGCGGGGCGAGCGTGGGTGTGATCGGGACAGTGTTCGGCTTCCTGCTGGGGGTCGCGTTCTGCAGCAATATCGAGAATATCCGGCAGTGGCTGCAGAAGCTGACCGGCACGGATTTGTTCAACCCGACGGTCTATTTCCTGTCGCAGCTTCCGGCCAAAATGGATCCGGTCGAGGTCGGACAGGTCGTCGCGATGGCGCTGGGGCTGTCGTTCCTGGCGACGATCTACCCGGCCTGGCGCGCGGCGGCGCTCGATCCGGTCGAGGCGCTGCGCTATGAGTGAAGCCGCGCGGCCAGGAGCGCGCTACGCTCGACAAGATCGTGCGGCGCTTCAAGCAGGCGGCCTCGCCGCTCGAGGTGCTGAAAGGTGCTTCGCTGACGCTGATGGCGGGCGAATGCGTGGCGCTGGTCGGGCCGTCGGGGGCGGGCAAATCGACGCTGCTGCACATCGCCGGGCTGCTCGAGCATGCCGACGATGGCGAGGTTTCCTCGCCGGCAAGCCGTGCAGCCGCATGAGCGAGGTCGAGCGCACCGAGATGCGGCGCAAATATTTGGGATTTGTTTACCAGTTCCATCATCTGCTGCCGGAATTCTCGGCGCTGGAGAATGTCGTCATTCCGCAGATGATCGCCGGGATGACGCGCAAACAGGCGCGCGAGCGGGCCCGCCAATTGCTGTCGCTGGTCGGGCTGACGGCGCGCGAGACGCACCGGCCGGCGCGGCTCTCCGGCGGTGAGCAGCAACGTGTCGCGATCGTGCGCGCGGTCGCCAACGCGCCGAAGGTCCTGCTCGCGGATGAACCTACCGGCAATCTCGATCCGCACACCGCCGAGTTGGTGTTCGCCGAGCTGATCAAGCTGGTGCGCGGCACCGGATTGGCGGCGCTGGTCGCGACGCATAATCCCGAGCTGGCGGCCAGAATGGACCGGATTGTCGTGCTTCGCGAGGGTCAGCTCGTGACTGTGCCAAAGGGCAGTCCACGTCCGGCTTGACGGCGCGGCCGGTCCTTCCGACACTCGGCGCCATGCCTCACGCCGATTTCGTTCATCTCCGCGTCCACTCCGCCTATTCGCTGTCCGAAGGTGCCTTGAAGGTCGACAAGCTGGTCGCCCTCAGCGCCAAGGAGAAGATGCCGGCCGTCGCGATCTGCGACACCGGCAATCTCTTCGGCGCGATGGAATTCTCGCTCGCCGCGGCCAAGGCCGGCGTGCAACCGGTCCTCGGCTGCCTGCTGGCGATAAGGCGCACGGATGGCGGCTTGCGCGGCGGCAAGGCGCCCAAGCCCGACCAGATTGCGCTCCTGGTGCAGAACCAGACCGGCTACGGCAATCTGATGAAGCTGGTCAGCAAGGCGTTCCTCGAAACCGATCCGGGCGAGGCGCCGCAGGTGCCGTTGTCGCTGATCGAGGCGCACGCGGAGGGATTGATCGCGTTGACGGCGGGGCCGGCGGGACTGGTCGGACGATTGCTGGTCGACGGGCAGAAGCCGGCGGCCGAAGAGGCGCTGCTGAAGCTCGCCGCGATGTTTCCGGGCCGGCTCTATGTCGAGATCATGCGCCACGGCATGGATTCCGAAACGCGCATCGAGGGCGATCTGATCGATTTCGCCTTCAAGCACAATCTGCCGCTGGTGGCGACCAACCAGGTGTTCTTCGCCGATGCCGGTATGTATGAAGCGCATGACGCGCTGCTGTGCATCGCCGAGGGCCGCACCGTGGCGGAGACCGACCGCCGGCGCGTGACGCCGGAGCACCGCTTCAAATCGGCGGCGGAGATGCGCGCGCTGTTCGCCGACCTGCCGGAGGCTGTCGACAACACGATGGTGATCGCGAAGCGCTGCGCGTTCTACTTGAAGCCGGTGCAGCCGATCCTGCCGACACCGGCGGCGAGCCAAGGCAAGAGCGTGCCCGACGCGATGCGCGAACTCGCCGCCAAGGGCCTGGAAGGCCGCATCGCGACGCAGGTCTGGCGCGAGGGCATGACGGGCGAGGAGAAGGAAGCGGCGGCGCGGCCCTATCGCGAGCGGCTGGAGTATGAGCTCGACGTCATCGTCAAGATGGGGTTCGCGGGCTACTTCCTGATCGTCGCGGATTTCATCCAGTGGTCGAAGAAGAACGGCATTCCGGTGGGTCCCGGCCGCGGTTCGGGTGCTGGCTCGGTCGTCGCGTGGTCTTTGACCATCACCGATCTCGATCCGCTACGTTTCGGGCTGCTGTTCGAGCGCTTCCTCAATCCGGAGCGCGTGTCGATGCCCGATTTCGACATCGATTTCTGCCAGGAGCGGCGCGACGAGGTCATTCGCTACGTCCAAGGCGAATACGGCCGCGACCGCGTGGCGCAGATCATCACGTTTGGAAAGCTGCAGGCGCGCGCTGTGCTGCGCGACGTCGGCCGCGTGCTGGCGATGCCTTACGGCCAGGTCGACCGAATCTGCAAGCTCGTGCCCTACAACCCGGCCAACCCGGTGACCTTGCAGCAGGCGATCGACGGCGATCCCGTCTTGCAGGAGATGCGCAAGACCGACGAGGCGGTCGGGCGGCTCATCAATATCGGCCTCAAGCTCGAAGGCCTCTACCGCCACGCCTCGACGCACGCCGCCGGCGTGGTGATCGGCGACCGGCCCCTCGATGAGCTTGTTCCGCTCTATCGCGATCCGCGCTCCGACATGCCGGTGACCGAGTTCAACATGAAATATGTCGAGCAGGCCGGGCTGGTGAAGTTCGACTTCCTCGGCCTCAAGACGCTCACCGTGCTGGTGCGCGCGGTCGAGCTGATCCGCGATCGCGGCATCGAGATCGACCTGCTGGCGCTGCCGTTCGACGACAAGAAGAGCTTCGAGCTGCTGGCCAAGGCCGATACGGCGGGCGTGTTCCAGCTGGAAAGTTCGGGCATGCGCGACGCGATGCGCCGCCTGCGCCCCGACCGGTTCGAGGACATCATCGCGCTGGTGGCGCTCTATCGCCCCGGCCCGATGGAGAACATCCCCAAATACATCGCCTGCAAGCACGGGACGGAGCAGCCGGATTACCTCTATCCCTCGCTCGAAGGCATCCTCAAGGAGACGTTCGGCGTCATCATCTACCAGGAACAGGTGATGCAGATCGCGCAGGTGCTGTCGGGCTACAGCCTGGGCAGCGCCGATCTCCTGCGCCGCGCCATGGGCAAGAAGATCAAGGAGGAGATGGAGGCGCAGCGCAAGATCTTCGTCGATGGCGCGGTGGCGCGCGGCGTGCCGGAGGCGAAGGCCGTCGCAGATTTTCGATCAGGTCAACAAGTTCGCGGGCTACGGCTTCAACAAGTCGCACGCCGCCGCGTATGCGCTGGTCGCGTACCAGACCGCCTATCTGAAGGCCAACTACCCGGTCGAGTTCATGGCCGCGTCGATGACCTTCGACATGGGCAATACCGACAAGCTCAATATGTTCCGGCAGGAGCTGGAGCGGCTGCAGATCAAGCTGCTGCCGCCGGACATCAACAAATCATACCCGACCTTCACGGTGGAGATCGATTCGTCCGGCAAGGGCGCGGTGCGCTACGCGCTCGCCGCCATCCGCAACGTGGGTGCTGCCGCCATGCAGGCGCTGGTGGCGGAGCGGGCGGAAAACGGGCCGTTCAAGGATCTGTCGGATTTCGCCAAGCGCATCGACGCCAAGCAGGTCAACAAGCGCCAGCTCGAGGGCCTCGCCAAGGCCGGCGCGTTCGATGGCATCGAGGCTAACCGGGCGCGCGTGTTCGCGACAGTCGAGACAATGTTGCGCATTGCCAACGCGGCGGCGAACGAGCGCGGCAGCAACCAGTCCAATCTGTTCGGCGGCGGGGCGGGGCAGGGATTGCGCATCACCGTGCCGCAACTGCCCGACTGGCCGCTGCATGAGCGCCTGGGCAACGAGTTCGACGCGATCGGCTTCTACCTCTCGGCGCATCCGCTCGATGCCTACGCCAAGGGCCTCAAGCGGCTGGGCGTGATCCGCTCGAGCGAGCTTGGTGCCCGGCTGGCGGCCGGTGGTGCCACGCGCGTGCGCCTCGCCGGCACGCTGATCGGCAAGCAGGAGCGCACCTCGGCCAAGGGCAATCGCTTCGCCTTCGTGCAGCTCTCCGATGCCGGCGGCACGTTCGAGGTCACGCTGTTCTCCGAAGTGCTGGCGGTCGCGCGCGAGATGCTGGGCGCGGGCAAGCCGTTGCTGGTCTCGGCCGATGCGCGGTTGGAGGAGGATTCGGTGCGGCTGCTCGCACAGACGGTCCAGTATCTCGACGACGCGGTCGCGCACGCGGCCGCGGGGTTGCGCGTCACGATCAACGATATCGGCGCCGTGCCGGGCGTTGCCGCCACCATCGCCAAAGAGCGCAAGGGTCGCGGCCGTGTGAGCATCGTCGCCAATTTGGGCGAGGAGCGCGAGGTGGAAATCAGCCTGCGCGACACCTACGCCATTTCCGCCATCGCGCGCTCGCAGCTTCAGACGCTTCCGGGGGTCACAGAAGTGCTGGAGATTTAGGGCGATCTAACCTTTGACCGCGCCGACAAATCGGCGCGAATTGGAGGAAGCGCCAGATGGGAAGGATCCGGGAGATCGTCTTTGATTGCGAATATGCGCCCGCGTTGGCGCGCTTTTGGGCGCAGGTGCTTGACGGGTACCAGGTTCGACCCTATGACGACGCAGAGATCGCGCGGCTTGCAGCGAAGGGCCTCTCACCGGATACCGACCCGATTGTCATGGTCGACGGTCCGGGGCCGACCCTCTGCTTCCAGCAGGTTCCGGGCGCAAGTATGACAATAACCGAGTGCATCTCGATATCGCGGTGGCCGATCGCCAAATGGAGATCGCCCGGCTGCGCGCGCTTGGAGCTTCGATGCTCCGGGATGCCGATCGCTACACCGTGATGTGCGATCCCGAAGGCAATCAGTTTTGCATCGTGATGGCTGAATAGGCCACACCACTTCTCTCTGATTCCCGCGGACTTGATCCGCGGGTCCATTCCTCAGATAGAGCGGACAATAATTGTGAGGACGCTTCGGTGCTGCGGCGCCATCCCTTGCTGTGTCCGGAATGTGGCTCTATGGACCCGCGGATCAAGTCCGCGAGAATCAGATTGTTAGTTTGAATTCTATTGTCATGCGCGGGCTTGACCCGCGCATCTGAGGCCGCGCCGATGTCAGACCCGCGGGTCAAGCCCGCGGGTGACAGTATTTTTATAGTTTGGTTAGAGCAGATTGGCGTGACGCGCCAAAAGATCGGCGTTGGTGCGATTGAGGCGCTGCATCAGCTCGACCACGCAGAGATCGCACAGCAGCGACAAGGCGAGTTCGAAGGCGCTGCCGAGGGGTAGGACGCTGTTGGGTGGGTCCGCCATGGTTTGGGCCGGCAGCTCGATCGCGACGTCGGCGCCCTGCACTAGCTTCGGCCGCGCGGTGATCGCGAGCGTGCGCGCCTCGGCCGTGCGCGCGGCGGTGAGGACGGCGTCGGCGGTGGGGAGGCGGCCGAGCGCGATGGCGGCGATGACGAGGTCGCCGGGCGCCACCGGCGGCGCCGAAAGCTGGCCGACGAAATGCGCGTCGACGCCCAGATGCGTGAGGCGCATCGCGAAGGCCTGCAGCACGAGGCCGTTGCGGCCGACGCCGTAGAGCGCCACGCGGCGCGCCTTCTGGATTTCAGTCGCGAGAGTGTCGACGGCGTTGGGCGCGGCGGCGAACACCGCGCGCATCTCCGCCAGCACGGTGTCGAGCCGGTCGAGCGTCGCGCTCACGACGCGGTCCGCTGCAACACGCCGCGCGCCAGGAAGATTTCGGTGATGGCGTCGTTGATTTCGAGGAAGCGCGGATGCTTGCGGCCGTCGAAGCCGCGCGGGCGCGGCATGGCGACATCGATGATGCGTTCGATCCGGCCGGGGCGCGGTGACATGACGACGACGCGATCGGCGAGCAGAACGGCTTCGTCGATCGAGTGGGTGATGAAGATGACCGTCTTGCGCGTCGCCATCCACAGCCGCTCGAGGTCGAGGCGCATTTGTTCGCGCGTCAACGCGTCGAGGGCGCCGAAGGGCTCGTCCATCATCAAGAGCGGCGGCTCGTGCACCAGGGCCCGCGCGATGGCAGTGCGCTGCTTCATGCCGCCGGAGAGCTCGTAGGGGCGCTTGTCGGCGAAATCGGTAAGGCCGACCTGTTGCAGAAGGTCGCGGGCGCGCGGCTCGAACTTGGCCGTATCCAGGCCGCGCATGTCGATCTGGAAGAGCACGTTGCCGAGCACGGTGCGCCAGTCGAGCAGGATCGGCTGCTGGAAGACGATGCCGACATCGTGCAGCGGGCCGCTGATCTTCTGACCGAAGACGGAAATCGACCCCGATGAGACCGGCACGAGGCCAGCGACAAGGCGCAGCAACGTTGACTTGCCGCAGCCCGACGGGCCGACGATCGCGACGAACTCGCCGGCGGCCACGTCGAGGTTGAACGTGTCGAGGGCGAGGACGCCGCCGGTTTCCGTGCCGTAGGTCTTGGTCACGTCGCGGATCGAGATGCCGGTGCTGGCGGTCATGGGTGGTTCAATCCGAGGCGGTTTTCAATTGTGCCGGCCGGTTGTCCGGCCAGACGCGCGCGAACTCGGCGGCGGCGTCGCGCAGATGCGCGAGGATTTCGCCATGACGCGCGGCAGAGAGGCGCACGACCGGGCCGGCGATGCTGGTGGTGCCCAGCGTGCGGCCGGTGGTCGGGCAGCGCACGGCGACCGCGAGGGCGGCGACGCCGGGCTCGGCCTCCTCGTCGGCCAGCGCGTAGCCGCGCTTGCGCACTTCGGCGAGGTCGCGCTTGAAGGCAGCGAGCGAGCGGATCGCCTTGGGGCCGATGTCGGCACGTTCGCTTTTGCCGCCGAGACCATCGGCGGTGGCGATGCGCAGCGCCGTCGCCTCGCCCAAATTGGCGAGCCAGGCCTTGCCGTTGGCGGTTGCAAACGAGACGATGCGGTTGCCCATCGCGGGTTGATACATCAGGCCCGGCGGGGCACCCTGTGCCGAGCCGATCCACACCAAGCGCTCGCCATCGACGATGGTGAGGCGTGCCAGCTCGCGCGTCTGGCGTGCGAGCGCCTGCAAGATCGCCTGTGTCGCATCGGCGATGCCGCTCGCCTGCAAACTGCGCTGGCCGAGGACGGCCAGGCGATAGGTGAGACGATAATAGCCGGTATCCTGGTCCTGCTCGACCCAGCCTTCGTCGGCGAGCTGCATCAGCAGGCGCTGCACGCTGCTCTTGGGCGCTTCCAGCTTCTCGGCGATGTCGGTCAAGCGGGCACCGCGGCCGGCTTCAGCGAGCAGGGCGAGGGCACCGAGCGAATGGGAAAGCTGTGACTTGACGACGCGCATGATAATGGGACATTGTTCCATTAACAGGATGCCGCACTCTACAGCATCGCGACGCGGCGTCAATGGGGAGGGGGACGATGGCGGCGAAGACCGCGCGGCGATTTGCCGGTGCAGCGCGCACAACAACGATGATCGCGGCGTTCCTGCTGAGCTGGGAGGCGCTGGTGCGCGTCTTCGGCATCAAACCCTATATCCTGCCGACACCATCGGCCATCTTCGCCGAGATCTGGACGCGCCAGGCGCGTTATCTCGTCTCGTCCGACTATACGCTGCGGCCGATGCTGCTGGGCTTCGTCGCGGCAGTGGTGATTGGCATTGCGCTCGCGCTGCTGGTCGCGTTCTCGCGGCGCATGGAGCAGACGGTCTATCCGCTGCTGATCTTCTTCCAGATCGTGCCGAAGATCGCGGTGGCACCGCTGTTCATCATCTGGTTCGGCTTTGGGCTGTTCCCGAAGGTGCTGTTGGTCTTCCTGCTGTCGTTCTTTCCGGTGGTCGTGGCCGCGATCACGGCATTCCGCTCGGTCGATCCGGATATCCTCGATCTTGCGCGCACGACCGGGGCCGGACGCTGGCGCATCTTCACGAAGGTGCAGTTGCCGCACGCGCTGCCGACGCTGTTCACCGGCATCAAGGTCGCGGCGGCGCTGTCGGCGACGGCGGCGGTGGTGGCGGAGTTCGTCGCGTCCGATCGCGGGCTCGGCAACATGCTGCTCGAGGCCAACGGCAATCTCAACACGACCATGGCGTTCGGTTCGATCTTCGTGCTGTCGGCGCTGGGCTTCGCGCTCTACGCGGCGGTGGAAGTCGTCGAGCGGCTGGTTATTCCCTGGCATGTCTCGCAACGCACCGATCTCGACGGCGCCAAACCGATTTGAATTCATAAACGGAGGAAACGATGAAGAAGTCCCTGTTACTCGCCGCGGCGCTGACGATTGCCGCGACGGCGCCGGCCCTGGCGCAGGAGAAGGCAACGCTGCGCCTGAACTGGCTGATCTACGGCTTCCACACGCCGTTCCATCTCGGCGTCGAGAAGGGCTACTACAAGGCCGAGGGGATCGATCTCAGTGTCGAGGAGGGCAAGGGCTCGGCCTCGGCGGTGCAGGTGATCGGCGCCAAGGGCGACACGTTCGGTCTGTCCGACGGGGCGAGCATCATCAACGGCATGACCAAGGGCGCTCCCATCAAGGCGGTGATGGGCATCATGAATACCACGCCGTTCGCGGTGATCATGCGCGCGGACGCGAATGTGAAATCGCTCAAGGACCTCGAAGGCAAGACCATCGCGGCGACGGCGGGCGAGGCGGGGCTCACGATCATGCCGGCGCTGATCAAGGCCAACAAGCTCGATGAGTCGAAGATCAACTTCCTGCGCGTCGATGGCGCCACGAAGCTGGTCGCGACGCTGGAGAAGCGCACCGACGGCATGCTCGGCGGCTCGGAGAACCAGCCCTTCATTTTGGAACAGAAGGGCCTCAAGACAACGGTGCTCAATTACGCCGATTACGGCGTCAACACGATGGGGCTCGCCATTCACGTCCACGAGGACACGATCAAGGCCAAAGCCAAGCTGGTCGAGGGCTTCATTCGCGCGACGCAAAAAGCCTTTGCCGATGCGGAAAAGGACCCCGCATCGTCGATCGCCGCCGGCATCAAGGTCAAGCCCGACATGGAAAAGGACATGGCGATGAAGCAACTCGCCGCTGGGCTGCAGCTCGTGCGCTCGCGCTCGGCACCCAAGGCGCCGATCGGCCAAATGCAGCATGGCGATTGGGAGATGACGCTCAACCTGATGAAGGACTATCAGGAGCTCAAGACCGACATGAAGGCGGACTCGTTCTACACCAACGCGTATCTGCCGAAGTAAACCGCCTTATGGCATCACGCTTTGCCGGCCGCGCCGCCCTGATCACGGGCGGCGCGCGCGGGATCGGCCTTGCCATCGCGCGCCGCCTCGTGGACGAGGGGGCGCGCGTGGCGCTGTGGGATCGCGATGGCGCCGCGGCGGCGGCGCAGAGCCTGGGCGGCGATCATCTCGGCATCGCCGTCGACGTCACGGACGAATGCCAGGTTGACGCGGCGACACGACGGACCTGGGACGCGCTGGGCCGCGTCGCGCTGGTGGTCAATAACGCGGGCATTCTCGGACCGGTGGGCCGGCTGTGGGAACAGAAGCCGGCCGAGTTCCGTCGCGTGGTCGACGTCAATCTTGTCGGCACTTTCCTGGTCAGCCGCGCGGTGGTGCCGTATCTGCTGAAACAATCCGGGCCGGTGCGCGGGCGTATTGTCAACGTGTCTTCGATTCAGGCCAAGGAAGGCATGCCGCAAGCGGGTGCCTATGCCGCGTCGAAGGCAGGGATCATTGCGCTGACAAAATCGTTAGGCAAAGAGCTGGCGCTGGAGGGGATCCTGGTCAATTGCATCACCCCGGCGGCGGCGGAGACGGACATGGCCAAGGAGATCACGCCGGCGCGGCGTGCCGAGATCGTGTCGCGCATTCCGATGGGCCGCTTTGTCGGGGTTGAGGAGATCGCGGCGATGGTGGCTTTTCTTGGATCGGACGATTGCAGTTTTTCGACCGGTGCCGTATTCGATCTTTCCGGCGGCCGCGCCACCTACTAAGTCAAAGGTCTATCCATGTCACTCGCAGGTTCGGGCGCGATCTGCATCTGGAACGGCATTACCCCCGAAGGGCGCGATGAATTCTATGCCTGGCATCTGCACGAGCATATGCCCGAGCGTGCGGCAATTCCCGGTTTCCTGCGCGGTCGGCGCTACATATGCCTCACGGAAGAGACGCGGCCGGAATTCTTCACGCTCTACGAGACCGTCAATATCGAGGTCACCACGAGCGAGGCCTATCTCGCCCGTCTCAACGCGCCCACGGACTGGACGAAGCGCGCCACCGCGCATTTCCGCGATACGTCGCGGGCGTTGACGCGCGTGGTCTCCAGTGCGGGGCCGGGGCCGGGCGGGATGCTGGCGACGCTGCGCTTTCCTGGCTCGACGGACGGGCAGGCGGCGTTCGCGGCGCTCGCCGAGGCGTCCGGCAAGCTCGCCGAGCTAGCGAACATGCCGGAGGTCACGGGCGTGCATCTCTGTGCCACCAACAGCGACGCGAGTGCCGCGCGCACCGCTGAATCCAAGGGCCGCAGCGACATCCAGGCGGCGCCGGTCGGCGCATTGCTGATCGAAGGCTGCAATCTCGATCCGCTGCGAAACGCCATCGACCGGCTCAACGACATCGTCGAGATGGACGTGGACGCGGCCCTGCTCGGGTTCTATCGCCTCGAATACACGCGACTGAAGACGGATGGTGCGACGGGATAGGAGCTTGCGCCATGACGAGAGGAGCGACGGGCGGTTGTCAGTGCGGTGCCGTGCGCTATCGCATCGCGGGCGATCCCTTGGAACTCGTCGCCTGCCATTGCACTGAATGCCAGCGCCAATCGGGCAGCGCTTTCGGCATGAGCCTGGTGCTGAAATTCAGCGATCTTGAGATCCTGGCGGGCCAGCTCAAATTCTTCGAAGTGCGAGCCGACAGCGGCCGGAGCAAGAGCTGCGCGTTCTGCCCGGACTGCGGCACGCGCCTCTATCACCGCAAGGGCGACATGATCAGCGTCAAGGCCGGCACGCTGGATGACACCGCGTCGTTGCGGCCAAGCGCGCATTACTGGACCAAGCGCAAGCAGCCTTGGGTGCGTATTCCCGACGGCGTAGCATGTTTCGAGGACGACGGTTAAGCGCGCGGCTTCGCGCCTTTCTATTTCAGCCGGCGAAAATTTGCATCGCGTCGCTTGAGAAAAGGCCGGCGTGCCTTGCTTCTGTCGACACGCGCATCACGACTAAGGAGGAAGCATGACAAAGCCGAATGTCGGTGTGATCGGCCTGGGTTCGATGGGCGGTGGTGTCGCGACATCGTTGTTGCGGGCCGGTTTTGCGGCGCGGGTGTGCGACGTGCGGCCGGCTGTAGTGCGGTCCTTTGTCGACCAGGGCGCGATCGCCAGTGCTAACCCCGCCGAACTTGGCGCAGCCTGCGAGGTCGTCATCGTGCTGGTCGTGAACGCCGAACAGACCGAAGCGGTCTTATTTGGTGAGAAAGGCGCGGTACCAGCCATGCGCAAGGGCAGCTGCGTGATCATGAGCGTCACGGTGGCGCCGGATTATGCCGAGCGGCTGGGCGCGCGCTTGGCGGAACGCGGCATTCTGATGATCGATGGGCCGGTTTCGGGCGGCGCGACCAAGGCCGCCGCCGGCGAGATGACGATGATGGCCTCGGGCGCGCCGGATGCGTTCGCTCGCTGCGAGCCCATTCTCGGCGCCATCGCGCAGAAGATCTACCGGCTGGGCGATGCACCCGGCGCCGGTTCCAAGGTGAAGTTGGTAAATCAATTGCTGGCAGGGGTGCATATCGCGGCCGCGGCCGAGGCGATGGCGCTGGGCATCAAGGCGGGCGCCGATCCCAAAGTTCTCTTTGAGGTGATCTCGAACAGCGCCGGCTCGTCGTGGATGTTCCAGAACCGGGTGCCGCACATCCTCGACGGCGACTACACGCCGCGCTCGGCCGTCAATATCTTCGTCAAGGACCTCGGCATCGTGCTGGAGGCGGGAAAGAAATCCACCTTGCCGCTGCCGCTCTCGGCCGCCGCGCATCAGATGTTCCTGATGGCGGCAGCCGCAGGGCATGGCGGGGAAGATGATTCCGCGGTGATCAAGATCTTTCCGGGAGTCGATCTGCCCGGGACGTGACTATTTGCGTGCGGCTCGTGGGTTGATCGTGATGGGGCGGTGGCCGGCCTACCCGGATCGATTTACCGCGTGCATTGGCCCGTGTATTGCCCGCGGGGATTGTCGGACATTTCGCGTGGACTTGGGGCGTGCGGGGTCGTAGATTTTCCACCGGCGCGTCGCAGGTGGAGGAATAGCTTTGGCCATCGATCGCGTGGTACGCAGGCTCGCGGCCATCCTGGCGGTCGACATGGTCGGCTATTCGCGGCATATGGAGGCCGATGAGGTCGGCACCATTGCCCGCCAACGGGACCATCGCCGCACACTGATCGAACCGGTTCTGCACGAGCATGGCGGCCGCGTCGTCAAGACGACGGGTGACGGAATGCTGGTGGAGTTCGCCAGCGTCGTCGACGCGCTCGACAGCGCTGTGCGGATACAGCGCGCGATCGCGAAGGCCGAAGCCGACGTGCCGCGCGAGCGGCGCATCCAATATCGCGCCGGCATCAATCTCGGCGATATCGTGATCGACGGCGACGACATTCTGGGCGAGGGCGTCAACATCGCCGCGCGCCTGGAAGGTCTGGCCGAGCCCGGCGAGGTCTTCATTTCCGCCAGCGTGTTCGAGCAGGTCGTGGGCAAGCTCGACCTGGGGTTCGACGACCTGGGGGAGCGGCTTGTCAAAAACATCCAGAAGCCGGTTCGCGTCTACCGGGTGCGGTTGGGTGGGGCGGTCAATGCCAGAACAATTGCCGCGAACGGCGGTGGCACGGTGCCCGCCAAGCCCTCGATCGCGGTCCTGCCGTTCCAGGATATGAGTGCTGAGCGCGACCAGGAGTATTTCGCCGATGGTATGGCCGAGGACATCATCACCGGATTGTCGCGCAACCATGCCTTCTTCGTCACCGCCCGGAACTCATCGTTCACCTACAAGGGCAGGAGCGTGAGCGTAAAGCAGGTGGCGGGCGAGCTTGGGGTGCGCTACGTGCTCGAAGGCAGTGTGCGCAAGGCCGGCACGCGCGTGCGCAGCACCGCCCAGCTCATCGATGCGACAACCGGCAACCATGTCTGGGCGGAGCGCTACGATCGCGAGGTCGACAACATCTTCGCCGTGCAGGACGAGATCACGGCCAACATCGTCGGCGTGGTGGCACCGGAGCTGATCGGTGCGGAGATGCAGCGCGCAAGGCGCAAGGAACCCGCCAGAATGGATGCGTGGGACTGCGTGATGCGCGCCAACTGGCATGCCTGGCGTCTGACCGAAGCGGACAATGCCGAGGCCAAGAAATTCGCCATGCAAGCCATCGAGCTCGACCCCGGCATGGCCCGGGCGCGAGTCGTCCACGCGATGTGCGACATCTGGGACGTGCTTTATGCGCGAAGCGCGTCGCCGGCACAGTCGCTCGCCCAAGCCCATGACATGGTGCGCAGGGCCGTGGAACTGGACGATCGCGATGCCGAAGCGCACACAATCCTGGGCGTGGTTGCGCTGTTCATGCGTCGTTACGACGAATCGCGCCGACGACTGATTACGGCGCTTGAAATGACTCCCAACCTTGCATTCGCGCATATGTGGGGCGGCGGGTTCTATGCGCTGTCCGGCGAGAGTGACAACGCGCGAGCACACTTGAGCGAAGCGCTGCGGCTGAATCCGCGCGATCCGGCCAATTACTGGACATTCGGGTTTTGGGGCCTGGCGGAATTTGCCGCCGAACGCTACGACGAGGCCGTCGAATGGGCGCACAAGGCCATTCATCTTTATCAAAACTTCCCGACCGCCCATCGGCTCCTGGCGGCGAGTTACGGGCAGCTCGGCGAGATCGAAAAGGCGCACGCCGCGCGGGACGGACTTTTAAGCGTTGCGCCGGGAACAACCATCGCAAGGACCCGCGCGGGCGTCCCCTGGAAGGATGACGCCGCCATGGAGCGCTATCTCAGCGCGCTGCGTAAGGCGGGCCTGCCGGAATAATCGGGCTTTCAGACTGTGCGGCCGAGCCAAAGGGCCGCACCGACATTCAAGTGGCACCGGCCGGCGCGTTGTTGATCGAGGGCTGGACGCTCGATCCGCTCCGCAACGCGGCCGACCGGTTCAACGATATCTTACCTGGTCCGGACGCGACGACGACGGACAAGTCCCGCCAGCCCGAGCAATCCGCCGACGAGCATCAGCGCCGTCGACGGCTCGGGCACGCCGTTCGGATCGCCTTCGAGAACGAACGCGTTATCGAATCCGCCGAGCCTGTCGCCATCTGCCCAGCGCTGGACCGAGAGATTTGCCCCGAGGCTCCCCGGTTGGGTGGCAGCGTTCGCCATCAACCAGTTGAGTTGGCCGGTTTGTGCGTAGATCGAGACCCACAAATCCGTATCTGCCGGCAGGTCGACGGGTGCCGGGAGATCGACTTCAAAGTGCCCTCCGACGTTCGTTACAGTGACCGTTGTCTCGTAGAATGGCGTGCTCGCCGGATAGAACGTCGATCCGTTGTTCAAATAGAAACCGATGACGACGCTGCTCGCAGTATCCTAGGTATAGCCCCACCAATTGACGCCGGTGACCTTCGCTGCCGTCGTCAGCTTGAAATCGTCGAAGGCGTGGGCCGGGCCATAGCTGCCCTGAGCTCCCCAATTCGCGGCGGGCGTTTGCTGGTAGACAATCCCTGCTTCGGCCGAAGGTGCTGCGAGCAGCGAGCCGACCGCCATGATCGACACGATCGCCGTCGCGACGAAACGGCGAGAGTGGTATTGAAACGACATTCGAGTTTCTCCCCAAAAAGAACGAGAACGACCAAGCGGCGGTTAGCCGCACAGCGAGGTCGCGATGAATTCTGATCCGTCGCAAATCGCGCAACCAAAACCAGAGCGCGCCATGTCAGCAATTCCCGTGCCGAATTGGCAAAGCCGCGTGGCGATAGTATTTCGCATCGCTCCTCGGCAACGAGGCGCAGCTGGTTGTAAAATAAATAGACGCTTTCTACCGGAGCGCGTGAGTGCTTTTTTTGCTTACAGAGCGCAGATGTCCGCTCAAAATCGCAGTTACGCCTTAGTGAGACGGTCGGTCGCCTTTATGAGGCCGCGTCTCATTCAAACGAGCGAGACGTTCTCCGCGACGGCGCCATCGAGCACCAGCGTGTCGCTGGTGCCGAGCATCCAAAGATGATCGGCGCGATAGCGCAGGAGCGGGCGGTCCTGCCATTTTTCGAGAATGGTCTTGAGCGACGTGGCCTCGCGCGCGTCGAGGTCGTCGTGAAAATTGTAGATACCGACGAGATAGAGATCGGTCAGCTTCCAACCGAGCGCGCGCTGGATCACGTGCATTGGATTAGCGCCACGGCGTCGTTCGGGATAGACCGGAAAATAAAGTTGGCCGATATTGACGTTGCCGGAGAAAAGCCCGCGCAGCTCGACGGTGATCGGGCCGATGCCGGCGAGCGTGCGGCGCACGTCGTCGGACAGCTTTGGTGGCTCGTGAAACGACAGCGTGTTGCAGATGGTGGCGTGCAGTCGCGCCTGTCGGCGTGGCAGCAGATCCCACGCAATCTTGTGGCCGCACGGGGCCGCGCGCAGGTCCGCTTCGAGCGCGCGATAGGCCGGCGATTGATGCAGTTGATCGGCATAGACGGGCAGCACGAGCGAAAAATTGCGCTCGTGGCGGCCCATCGTATGGATAGCGCCGGGCTTCGACGCGATGATGCGCGGATGATCTGGTGCAATCAGCGGCAGGTGGGTGAGGCGATAGGAGTCATCGAGGGCGAGACCGCCGTCGCTGAAGCGGGTGCGGCTGCGCACGTAGCCCAGTTCGTCATCGCCAATGAAATCGAGAGTAGGGGAGGCGTCGTTCATGGGCGCGGCTGATAGCACAGCGCAAGCGCCCCTTCAAAACGCGAACGGCCCGCGGGTGATTTCTCACCCGCGGGCCGCCCACAAGTCTCGGCTGTGTTTGGTGGTGTCAGCCCGGCTGAGGTTCGGGCGTCGCGCCGCTAGGGGGTGGGCTGTCGCGGCGCATCCGGCGGTCGGCCATGAACTGGTCGAACTCCGCCTTGTCCTTGGCGTGGCGCAGGCGCTCGAGGAAGTCGCGGAACTCGCGCTGTTCCTCTTCAAGCCGGCGCATTGCCTCGACGCGGTATTCGTCGAAGGCGCGGTTGCCGCTGGAGGGCGGCTCCCAGCCGCGCCACTGGCCGGCGCGCTCGCGCAGCCGGTCCATCTTCGCCTGCATGCGATCCATCTTGTCCTGCCAGCGGCCATTGTGTGACCAGCAACCCATGCGTCCACTCCCTATCAAGTAAGCCAGGATGAAAAGTCCCAGCGGCCAGAACACAAAGAAGCTTACGACCATCAAGCCGATCCAGGCCGGCTTGCCGAGGTCATCCAGTTTTGCGGCGAGACCTGTCATGGCGCCCTCATGTAAATGTATCTTACATTCACATATTGGGTCGGCATTCGGGAGTTAAGCGGGAGATTCAAAAAATCTGTGGATTACTGGCCGGAGCCCGGTCCGCCGGCCAGCCCAAGGCCGCGCAGGTAGATCAGAACGCCGGCTTCCAGCAACTCGGCGGGGGCCATGGGCAGGGCGCGCCGCCCCTTGTCGCCGCGCGCGAAGAGCGAGGCGGTGCCGTGGGCCAGCGCCCAGATGTGCAGCGCCATCATCAGGGCCGGTGGGCGCTGGTTGGCGGGCAGGCCGGTCGAAAGCTGCTCGGCGGCCCGGCGCAGGATGCCGAACGCGCGGTCGGCAGCCTCGCGCAAGCCCGGGTCGGCATCGGCCGACACCCCGGCCTCGAACATCGCGGTGTAATAAGCGGCTTCGTCATGGGCGAAGGCGAGGTAGGCCCGGCCGAGGTTCTCGAAGGCGCGAAAGGGATCGGGGCTGCCGCCGTTCCAGGCACGCTCCAGGCGCTCGGAAAACAGCTCGTAGCCGCGCTTGGCGACGTCGATCAGCAAGGCGTCGCGGTCGCGGTAATGGCGATAGGGGGCGGCCGAGCTGACCCCGGCCCAGCGCGCCGCATCGGCAAAGGTGAAGCCGAAAGCGCCCTTTTCGGAGATCAGCTTGAGGGCGGCCGCGATCAGGGCCTCCCGGAGGTTGCCATGGTGGTAGCCCTTGCGTTCGCCGCTATCTTTGCCGTGCCAGCTCATGTGAATAGGTCTTACATGAAATGGCTGGCGAATACACCATCCCGGGCAGCCGGGCTGGGAAATAAGAACATATTCCCTGACGTATTTTGACGGTTCTGAGGCGGTGGAAAAAGCGCATTGAGCCTTGCTTTTCCGGGGCCTGCGGGCTATTACCCCGCCCGGCCAATCATGGCCTTTAACCTCTCACGCGGGGTTACGGCGGGCAGCGTCATAGGCTGTCGGTCGATCCGGTGTCCGGACCTCTGAAATCAGGGCGTTCGGGCGCAATGCCCCGCGGCGGCTCAACCGGAAAAGGATCTTTCGCCCATGGCGATGCCCAGCTTTACCATGCGTCAGTTGCTCGAGGCCGGTGTTCATTTCGGACATCAGACCCGGCGCTGGAATCCCAAGATGGCCCCGTATCTGTTCGGGGTTCGCAACAACATCCACATCATCGACCTGCAGCAGACCGTGCCGATGCTCTACCACGCGCTCGAAGCCGTGCGCGATGTGGTGAAGGCCGGCGGCCGCGTGCTGTTCGTCGGCACCAAGCGCCAGGCGCAGGAGCCGGTGGCGGACGCCGCCAAGCGTTGCGGCCAGTACTACGTCAACCATCGCTGGCTCGGCGGCATGCTGACCAACTGGAAGACGATCTCCAATTCGATCCGCCGTCTGCGCGAGCTCGACGAGCAGCTGAAGCAGGGCGAGACCGGCCTCACCAAGAAGGAAACGCTGAACCTGACGCGCGAGCGCGACAAGCTCGAGCGCGCACTGGGCGGCATCAAGGAAATGGGCGGCCTGCCCGACATGCTGTTCGTGATCGACACCAACAAGGAATCGATTGCGGTGGAAGAGGCGCAGCGCCTCAACATCCCGGTCGCCGCGGTGGTCGACAGCAACAGCGATCCCAAGGGCATCAAGTTCCCGATCCCGGGCAATGACGACGCGCTTCGCGCGATCCAGACCTATTGCGACCTGCTGGCGGGCGCCGTGATCGACGGCATCCAGGCGGAAATGGTGGCGTCGGGCGTGGATGTCGGCGAGTCCGACCAGCCCGCCGACGAAGCGGTTGCGGCCAATGGCGAGGCGAAGGACGAGAAATCGGCCGACGCAGCCCCGGCGGCGGACGCAAGCCCAGCCGGTGACAAGGCCGCACGCAAGCCGGTGGTTAGCAAGAAGTCTGCGCCGCGCAGGCGGAAGGAAAAGGCGCCGGCCGAATAAGGGCCCTCGCTGGTTTGCGCCGACGTGGCGCTGGATCGATCGGGCCCTGGCCGCGGGCGATGCGCGGCGGCGGACCCTGACATTATGAGGAGTTGAGGCATGGCCGAAATTACGGCTGCGCTGGTCAAGGAGCTTCGCGAGAAGACCGGCGCCGGCATGATGGACTGCAAGAAGGCTCTGACCGAGACCAACGGCGACATCGAAGCGGGCGTGGATTGGCTCCGTAAGAAGGGTCTGTCGCAGGCCGCGAAGAAGGCCGGCCGAGTTGCGGCCGAAGGGCTGATCGGCGTTGCCGCATCGGGCCCCAAAGGCGCCATGGTCGAAGTCAACGCTGAGACGGATTTCGTTGCACGCAACGATTCCTTCCAGGCGGTCGTGCGCGATGCCGCGTCGGCGGCGTTGGAGCAGGGCGGCGATGTCGAGAAGATCAAGACCGCCAAGGCGGGCGGGGCCACGATCGCCGACAAGCTGACCAACCTGGTCGCGACAATCGGCGAGAACATGGGCCTGCGCCGCGGCGTGGCGCTGCAGGTGAAGAACGGCGTGGTGGCGAGCTATGTCCACAGCGCCGTGGCACCGGGGCTGGGCAAGATCGGCGTACTGGTGGCGATCGAGTCGACGGGCGATGCGGCCAAGCTGCAGGCGCTGGGCAAGCAGATTGCCATGCATGTCGCCGCCGCCAATCCGCAGTCGCTGAGCATCACCGAGGTCGATCCGGCCGCCCTCAAGCGCGAGCGCGATATCCTCACCGAGCAGGCCATGGCGTCGGGCCGCCCGGCCAATGTCATCGAGAAGATGGTCGAGGGCCGCCTGCGCAAGTACTACGAGGAAACGGTTCTGCTCGAGCAGCTCTACGTCGTCGACGGCGAGAGCCGCGTGTCGGCGGTGGTGGAAAAGGCGGCCAAGGAGATCGGCGCACCGGTAACCATCTCCGGGTTTCGTCGTTTCGCTTTGGGCGAGGGCATCGAGCGCAGGGAAAGCGACTTCGCGGCCGAAGTGGCAGCGCAGGCCCAGATCGGACGCTAGGCGTCCGATCGTGTATGATGTGACGATTTCGGGCCCGAGGCGGACACGCCGGCCGGGGCGGGATCCGCAACGGGGGATGACGATGGCGGAGTTGAAGGTTAAGCGCAAAAGCTTGGCCACCGCTGCGCTTACGCACGGCGCAAATACGGGACCCCGCAAGTCTGCGGCACTCATGGCCGGCCCCACCGTCAAGACTTCGCAATATCAGCGCGTGCTGCTGAAGATCTCCGGCGAAGTCCTGATGGGGCCGGGGCAGTATGGCGTCGATGACGTGACGGTGTCGCGCATCGCCAACGACGTCAAAGCCGTGCAGCAGGCCGGCGTACAGGTGGCCCTGGTCATCGGTGGCGGCAACATCTTCCGCGGCATCTCCGGTGCCGCCAAGGGTATCGAGCGCGCCAGCGCCGACTACATGGGCATGCTCGCGACCGTCATCAACGCGCTCGCCCTGCAGAGTGCCCTTGAAGGCATCGGCGTCACCACGCGCGTACTGTCCGCCATCCCGATGTCGGCGGTGTGCGAGCCTTATATCCGCCGCCGGGCCCTGCGCCATCTGGAGAAGGGCCGCGTCGTCATTTTCGCTGCCGGCACCGGCAATCCGTTCTTTACAACCGATACCGCCGCGGCGCTGCGCGCTTCCGAAATGGGCTGCGACGCGTTGCTCAAGGGCACAAAGGTCGACGGCGTCTACAGCGCCGATCCCAAGAAGGACAGCAAGGCCAAGCGCTACGAGAAACTCGACTACATGACCGTGCTGTCGAGCGACCTCAAGGTCATGGATGCCTCGGCGATTTCGCTTGCCCGCGAGAACAACATTCCCATCCTGGTCTTTTCGATCGAGACGGCGGGCGGTTTTGCCAAGGTCCTGGCCGGGACGGGCAAGTTCACCCTCATAACCGATAAGGGATGATTCGCATGTCTGGGGCAGATATCAACGAATTGCGCCGGCGCATGACCGGCGCCATGGAAGCCTTCAAAAAGGAGCTGGGGGGCCTGCGCACCGGTCGCGCCTCCGTCAGCCTGCTGGAACCCCTTCATGTCGAGGCTTATGGCAGCAACATGCCGATGACCCAGGTGGGCACGGTGAACGCGCCCGAGGCGCGACTGCTGACCGTGCAGGTCTGGGACAAGGGTCTGGTCAAGGCGGTTGAGAAGGCGATCCGCGACGCCAATCTCGGCCTCAATCCGCAGGTCGATGGCCAGCTCATCCGCGTGCCGCTGCCGGCGCTGACCGAGGATCGCCGCAAAGAGCTGATCAAGGTCGCGCATAAATACGCCGAGCAGGCGCGCATCGCCGTGCGCAATGTGCGCCGCGACGGCATGGAAGCGCTCAAGGCGATGGAAAAGAGCCACAAGATCACCGAGGACGAGCACCGCAAGCAGGGCACGGGGATCCAGACGCTCACCGACGAGTTCATCAAGAAGATCGACGAAGGCATGGCCGCCAAGGAAAAAGACATAATGCATGTCTGAGCGCAGCGACCCCATCGCGGCGCCTGGCGCCGCTTCGCCGCCGCCGGTGCATGTCGCGGTGGTCATGGACGGCAATGGCCGCTGGGCGAAAGCGCGCGGCCTGCCGCGCATCGCCGGCCATCGCGGCGGGGCGGAGGCGGTGCGGCGCGCGGTGAAGGCGGCGGCCGAGCTGGGCGTGCGCTACCTGACGCTGTTCGGCTTCTCCTCGGAAAACTGGAAGCGGCCGGAGCAGGAAGTCAGCGACCTGATGGGGCTGCTGCGCCACTATCTGCGCGGTGAAATCGCCGAGTTGCACCGCAACGGCGTACGACTGCGCGTGATCGGCGATCGCGCGCGTCTCGCACCCGACATCATCCGCCTGATTGAAAACGGCGAGGAAATGACGCGGCTCAACGCCAAGCTGACCCTGGTGGTGGCGCTGAGCTATGGCGGGCGTGCCGATATCGCGCATTCGGCGCGCCAGCTGGCGAAAGCGGCCAAGGACGGCAGGCTCGATCCCGACCAGATCGACGAGACGATGGTCACCGCCAATCTCTGGACGGACGGCATTCCCGATCCCGATCTGGTCATCCGCACCAGCGGCGAACAGCGGCTGAGCAATTTCCTGCTGTGGCAATCCGCGTATGCGGAGCTGGTCTTCCTCGACACGTTGTGGCCCGATTTCACCAAACGCGAGCTCGAAGATGCGATTGCCGAGTTCCAGCGCCGCGAACGGCGCTACGGCACCACGGGTGGCTGAGCGCCCGACCAGCGGTCTTCGTCTGCGCGTCATCTCGGCTTTGGTGATGGCGGCCATCGTCTTCGCGGCACTGGCCGCGGGTCCGCGCGGGTTTGCCATCCTCGTCATCCTCGCCGCGGCGATCCTGGGTTGGGAATGGTCGCGGCTGTGCGATGACGGGCATTTCGAACTCGCCGGCCTGGCCGTGGCGGGCGGTGCGGCTCTGGCCGCGTCGCTGGCGCTGGTTTCGGGTCCATCGGCTGGCGTGATCGTGGCGCTGGTCAGCGCGCCGGTCGCCTACGCGGCGGCCTGGGCGACCGGGCGGGGCCGGGCGGCGCTGTGGCTGGCGGCCGGGGCCCTCTATGCGGGGCTGCCGGCGGTGGCGCTGGTCTGGGTGCGCGGCGATAGCCAGGCGGGGTTCATGGCCCTGTTGTGGCTGCTACTGGCGGTATGGGCGACCGATATCGGCGCCTATTTCGCCGGACGACTGATCGGTGGCCCGAAACTGGCACCGCGTATCAGTCCGAAGAAGACTTGGGCCGGCCTGTTCGGGGGCATGGCGAGTGCCGCCCTGGTCGGCGTCGTATTCGCGGAAATCTACGCCGGCGCGCCGGAGCCGATGCGCCTGGCGCTGGCAGGGGCTATTCTGGCGGTGGTCGCCCAGGCGGGCGACTTCCTTGAATCGGCGGTCAAACGGCGCTTCGACGCCAAGGATTTAAGCCATCTCATCCCCGGTCACGGCGGCCTGATGGATCGGGTCGATGGACTTCTGGCGGCGGCGTCGGTGCTGGCCCTGGGGCAATGGCTGAGCGGAGGAGGCGTGCTGGCATGGCAGTGACACCCCTGACGCAGGACGCGCCGCGGCGGGTCAGCATTCTCGGATCGACCGGGTCGGTCGGCTGCAGCACGATCGACCTGATCGCGCGCGAGCCCGAGCGCTTCGTGGTCGAGGCGATCACAGCGCATTCGAATGTCGACAAGCTGGCGCAGCAGGCGCGTGATTTGAAGGCGCGCGCGGCGGTGATTGCCGATCCGGCGCGCTACAACGCGCTCAAGGAGGCGCTGGCGGGAACCGGCATCGCCGCGGCGGCAGGGCCTGCGGCGGTGGAAGAGGCGGCGAGCCGCCCGTCCGACCTGGTCATGGCCGCGATCGTCGGCGCGGCGGGGCTCGCGCCCACGCTCGCGGCGGTGCAGCGCGGCGCCATTGTGGCGTTGGCCAACAAGGAATGCCTGGTGTGCGCGGGCGAGCTGTTCATCAACGAGGTGAAAAGCCGCGGCGCGACGCTGCTGCCGGTCGATTCCGAGCACAGCGCAATCTTCCAGGTGTTCGATTTCGCGCAGGCTGAGCGGGTCGACAAGATCATCCTGACGGCCTCCGGCGGGCCGTTTCGCAACGCCGACATGGCGACGATGGCGGCGGCGACGCCGGCGCAGGCGGTGGCGCATCCCAATTGGTCGATGGGTGCCAAGATCTCCGTCGATTCGGCAACGCTGATGAACAAAGGGCTGGAGCTGATCGAGGCCTTCCACCTGTTCCCGGTGCGCGAGGACCAGATCGACATCGTGGTTCACCCGCAGTCGATCATCCATTCCATGGTCGCGTATGCTGACGGCTCGGTGCTGGCGCATCTCGGCTCGCCGGACATGCGTACACCCATCTCGGTGGCTTTGGCCTGGCCGCGGCGCATGACCACGCCGGCGGCGCGACTCGACCTCGTCCAGATCGGTAAGTTGACCTTCGAAGCACCGGATTCGGAACGGTTTCCCGCTCTACGGTTGACGCGGGAAGCCTTGCAGAGAGGGGGCGGAGCACCTACTATCCTTAACGCGGCCAACGAGGTCGCGGTCCAGGCGTTCCTGTCGGGGGGCATCGGGTTCCTGGAGATTGCCCGCGCGGTCGAACAGACCATGGCGTTGGTGCCGGCCACGGCGCCGGCGTCACTTGCGGATGTGCACGCGCTCGATGGCGAGGCGCGGCGGAAGGCAGAGACAGTCGTGCGCGCCATGACGGCGCGTGCGTGACAAGGCCGGGCGGCCGGCCAGCCCCAGGATGGTGTTATGGAGTTTTTGAGCGGTCTGTGGACCTACGTGGTGCCGTTCCTGATCGTTTTGACGGTGCTCGTTTTCGTCCACGAGCTGGGCCACTACTGGGTGGCGCGGCGCTGCGGTGTGCGCGTGGAAGTGTTCTCCATCGGCTTCGGGCCGGAATTGTTCGGCTGGACGGATCGCGCCGGCACACGCTGGAAGTTCAGCGCGGTGCCGCTGGGGGGCTACGTCAAGATGTTCGGCGACGCCGATGCGGCCAGCACGCCCGGTGCCGAGCTCGCTGAAATGACGCAGGAGGAGAAAGCCGTCTCCTTCCATCACAAAACGCTCGGGCAGCGCGCGGCCGTCGTCGCCGCCGGGCCGATCGCGAACTTCCTCTTTGCGCTGGTCGTGTTCGCCGGGCTGTTCGTGATCGTCGGCCAACCCTTCACGCCGCCGGCGATTGGCGATGTACTGGCCAACAGTGCGGCGGAGCGGGCCGGCCTCAAGGCCGGCGATCGCATCGTCGCCATCAACGACCAGCCGATCGAGCGCTTCGAGGAGATCCAGCGCATCATTCAGTTGAACCTCGACAGCCCGCTCACCCTGGTGGTGCAGCGGGACGGGAAGGACCTGCGCTTGAATGCGCAGCCGACGATCGTCGAGGAGCAGGACCGGCTCGGCAACAAGATGCGCTTGGCGCGACTCGGGATTCGCGGCGGCGGTGTCGAGTTCGTGCGGCATGGTCCCGGCACCGCCATCTGGCGGGCCCTGGGCGAGACCTATCATCAGACAACCGGCACGCTGAAAGCGGTCGGGCAGATCATCACCGGCCAGCGCAATTCCGAAGAGCTCGGCGGGCCGATTCGCATCGCGCAGATGTCGGGTGAAGTAGCACAGGGCGGCATCGCGTCGTTGCTGGTTTTCATGGCTGTTCTCTCGGTCAATCTCGGTCTCATCAATCTGTTCCCGGTGCCGATGCTGGACGGCGGCCATCTTTTGTTCTACGGCGCCGAAGCCCTGCGCGGCCGGCCTTTGGGTGCCCGGGCACAGGAATATGGTTTCCGCATCGGCCTCGTTTTGGTATTCAGCCTGATGGTGTTCGCGACCTGGAACGACCTTGTGCATCTGCGGGTGGTTCAGTACCTGGTCGGATTGGTGTCGTAGGTCATCTAAAGTCGTGCACGCGTCAGGGGGGCTAAGTTGCGGTTTTTGGTGAGGGGCGCACAGCGGCTCGGTGTCGCTCTGCTGCTGTCGATGGTGCTATGCGCCGCCGCAGTTGCCCAGTCGCGTGGACCGACGGTCCAGGAAGTGCGCGTCGAAGGCACGCAGCGCATCGACCCGGATACGGTGCGCTCCTACTTGCTGATCAAGGCTGGCGACGCCGCCGATCCTGACCGTCTGGATCGCTCGCTCAAGGCGCTGTTCGCGACCGGCTTGTTCGCCGATGTGACGATCCGCCAGGAAGGTGGGACACTGGTCGTGCGGGTGGTCGAAAATCCGATCATCAACCGCATCGCCTTCGAGGGCAACCGCAAGCTCACCGACGAGGTGCTGACCCAGGAAGTGCAGCTGCGCCCGCGCGTGGTTTACACGCGATCGAAGGTGCAGAACGACGTCAAACGCATCCTCGATCTCTACCGGCGCAGCGGGCGGTTTGCCGCGAGCGTCGAGCCCAAGATCGTGCAGTTGCCGCAGAACCGCGTCGACCTGGTGTTCGAGATCAACGAGGGCGATGTGACGACGGTGCGGCGCATCAACTTCGTGGGCAACCAGCGCTTCAGCGACGGGCGCTTGCGCGAAGTGGTGCAGACGCGCGAGAGTCGCTGGTGGCGCATTCTCAGCAGCGACGACACTTATGACCCTGATCGTCTGTCGTTCGACCGCGAATTGCTGCGCAAATTCTACCTGGCGCAGGGCTACGCCGATTTCCGCGTGGTGTCGGCGGTGGCCGAGCTGACGCCGGACCGCGAGGCGTTCTACATCACGTTCACGATCGAGGAAGGCGAGCGCTACCGTTTCGGCGATATCGACCTCGTGTCGCAGATCAAGGCCATCAACGCCGATGACATGCGCAGCAAGATCACGACGCAGAAGGGCGACTGGTACAACGCCGACAAGGTCGAGTCATCCATCAACGCCATTACCGACGCGATCGGCACGCTGGGCTACGCCTTCGTCGAAGTGCGTCCGCGCATCAACCGCAATCGCGAGGCGCGCACGGTCTCGGTCAACTATGAGATCCAGGAGGGCGCGCGCGTCTATGTCGAGCGCATCAACATCGTGGGCAACGTGCGCACGCTCGACAAGGTGATCAGGCGCGAGTTCCGTCTGGCCGAGGGCGACGCCTTCAACACCGCGAAGCTGCGCCGCACGCGGCAACGGATCCGCAATCTCGGCTTCTTCGAGAAGGTCGACATCACCAACGTGCCGGGCGACACGCCCGACCGCACGATCATCAATGTCGAGGTGCAGGAGCGCTCGACCGGCGAGTTGTCGTTCGGCGTCGGCTTCTCGACCGCCGACGGCGCTCTCGCCGATGTCGGTATTCGCGAGCGCAATCTGCTGGGCCGCGGCCAGGATCTGCGCCTCAACCTGACCGGCTCGCAACGCCGCCAGCAGCTCGATTTGAGCTTCACCGAGCCCTATTTCCTCGACAAGAACATCGCGGCCGGCTTCGACGCCTTCAAGATCCAGCGCGATTTCCAGCGTGAGAGCAGCTACGATCAGGACAGCCTGGGCTTCACGGTACGCGGCAGCTACCAGATCACGGAACCGTTGCGTCAGACGCTGCGTTACACGTTGCGCAGCGATGAAATTAGCGATGTCGACGTCAATGCATCGCGATTTATTCGCGAACAGGAAGGCACGACCGTCAGCTCGATCATTGGTCAGGAGCTTCTCTACGACCAGCGCGACGACCGCTTCGACCCCTCGGAGGGCTATTTCCTGAAGCTCACCACCGACTATGCCGGTGCCGGCGGCGACGTGTCGTTCTGGCGGGTGCGCTTCGGTGCCGGCTACTACTATCCGCTGGGTGACGAATGGGTGGCGGGTATGACCGGCGAAGTCGGCCATATCGCGGGGCTCGACGACGATGACGTGCGCATCCAGCATCGGTTCTTCATCGGCGGCGAGACGCTGCGCGGCTTCCGGTCCGCCGGTATCGGACCGCGCGATATCTCGACGGGTGATGCGCTGGGCGGCAACGATTTCGCGATCGGTTCGGCCGAGCTGACCTTCCCGTCGGGCCTGCCCAAGGAGTTGGGCGTGCGCGCCAAGGTCTTCTCCGATTTCGGCACGCTGTGGAATGTCAACTCCACCGGGCCGGAAGTCGCCGATATCAACAGTATTCGCGTTAGTTTGGGCGTTGGATTAGTATGGCGCTCACCGTTTGGGCCCGTCCGGCTGAGCCTGGCTCACCCCGTGATGAAGGAAGATTTCGACAAGTCGGAACTCTTCCGGTTTAGTTTCGGCTCACGCTTCTAGCCTGGGATAATTTGCTGATGACACGTCGTATTCTCGCCTTTGCGGCGACAGTTTTCTTGTTGGGCGCGCATGGCGCACTGGCGCAGCAGCCGCAACCACAGCCGCAGCAGCGGCCGGCCCCCGCCCCGCGTCCCGCTGCCCCGCAAGCCGCACCCGCCGGACCCACGGAACTGCCGCCCAGCGGGACCTCGGTCGTGATCTGCGATGTGCTGCTGGTCTTGCGCGAAGCGAGGGCCAGCCAGTCCATCCGCGAGCAGATCGACAAGCAGCGCGCGTCCTACCAGGCCGAGATTGCCAAGCAGGAGAATGAGTTGCGCGCGGCCGACCAGCAGCTCGCCAGCCAGCGCGCCATCCTGGCGCCGGAGGCCTTCGCCCAACGCCGCCGCGATCTGGAAAAGCGCGTGGGCGATGCCCAGCAGGCCGTGCAGGGCCGCCGCCGGTCCCTGGATCAGGCCTTCACGGAATCGATGCAGCGCGTCGAGGGCAACATGATCGAGGTGATCAGCGAGATCGCGCGCGACAAGAACTACCAAGTCGTGCTGCCGAAGAGCCAGGTGGTGATCGTGCAGACCCAGCTCGACATCACGCAGGAGGTCCTGCAGCGGCTCAACCGAAAGCTGACCTCCGTCCCGGTCACGATCCCGAAGAATTAAGCGGTGCCATGGCCGACGCGCGGTTCTTTCCCCAGGCGGGGCCGTTTACGCTAGCCCGTCTTGCTGAGATCGCGCAGGCACGCATCGGGCGCGGCGAACCGGGGAAGGCGCTTCGCGATGTCGCCACGCTTGAGACGGCCGGGCCTGACGACGTCAGCTTCCTCGACAATCGCCGCTATATCGACGCCTTCACCAGCAGCCGGGCCGGCGCGTGCTTGGTGCGCGAGGAATTCGCGGATCGCGCCCCGGCCGGCATGGCGCTGCTGCTGACCGAGCGTCCCTATCACGGCTATGCCGGTGTCGCGCGGGCCTTCCACCCCGATCCGGATGTCGTGGCGGGCACCGACCCGCACGCCAGTGTCGATCCCACCGCCCGGGTTGGTGCCGGCAGCGCGGTGGCGGCCGGGGCCGTCATCGGCCCGCGCGCGGAGATTGGAGCGCGTTGCCGGATCGGTCCCAATGCCGTGATCGGCCCGGGGGTGGTGATCGGCGATGACACGGTGGTTGGGGCCAATGCCTCGCTGAGCCACTGTCTGGTCGGCGCCCGGGTCCTGATCTACCCTGGGGTGCGCATCGGGCAGGACGGGTTCGGTTTCGCGATCGACCCGAAGGGCCATGTGAAGGTGCCGCAACTCGGCCGGGTGGTGGTCGGCGACGACGTGGAGATCGGCGCCAATAGCTGTATCGACCGGGGGGCGGTCGGGGACACGGTGATCGGTCCGGGCTGTATGATTGATAACCTCGTCCAGATCGGGCACAACGTTCAATTGGGCCGGGGTTGCGTGATCGTTTCCCTGGTCGGGATTTCCGGCTCGACCCGTCTGGGCGACTTTGTGGTGGTGGGCGGGCAAAGTGGGTTCGCGGGCCATCTGCGGATAGGATCCGGCGTCCGGGTTGCCGCGCAGAGCGGCGTGCACAAGGACGTGCCGGACGGCGTCTCGGTCGGAGGGTCGCCGGCGGTGCCCGTCTCCGAATGGCGACGGGAGATTGCCACGATCAAGCGGCTGGCGAAGCGGAAGGACGAGTAGGGATGGATACGAAGGGCGCAACCACGTCCGGCCTGACGATCGATATCGAGCGGATCAAGCGACTGATCCCGCATCGCTACCCGTTTCTGATGATCGACAGGGTGGTCGACGTGATCGCGGATTCCTCCGCCGTCGGCATCAAGAACGTGACGGTCAACGAACCGCACTTCATCGGTCATTTCCCGACAAAGGCGGTGATGCCGGGCGTGCTGATCATCGAGGCGATGGCGCAGACCGCGGCGGTGCTTGTCGTGCACACGTTGGGCCCCAGCGCTGAGGGCAAGCTCGTCTATTTCATGTCGGTGGACAGTGCTCGCTTCCGCCGCCCGGTCGTGCCCGGCGACACGTTGTACATCCAGGTCGTGAAGGAACGCAGCCGCGGCAATGTCTGGCGCTTCAATGCCGAAGCCAAGGTCAACGGCACGCTGTGCGCCGAGGCGACCTATGCCGCCATGATCATGGACAATTGATGAGTTCGATCCACGCCACCGCCATCGTCGAGCCGGGCGCCAAGCTTGCCGACGACGTGCGGATCGGCCCTTATTGCGTCGTCGGTGCCGAGGTCGAGATCGCCGAGCAGGTCGAGCTTGTGGCCCATGTGGTCCTCGCCGGGCGCACGCGTATCGGCGCCGGCACCAAGATCTATCCGTTCGCCTCGCTCGGCCATCCGCCGCAGGATCTCAAATACAAGGGCGAGCCGTCGGCGCTGATCATCGGCGCCAAGAACGTCATCCGCGAACAGGTGACCATGAACCCCGGCACGGCCGGGGGCGGCATGGTGACGCGTGTGGGCAATAACGGGCTGTTTATGGTCGGCGCGCATGTGGCGCATGACTGCAAGCTCGGCAACGGCGTGATCATGGCCAACAACGCCACGCTGGGCGGCCATGTTGAGGTCGGCGACCACGCGATCCTGGGCGGGTTGTGCGCAGTGCACCAGTTCGTGCGCATCGGCCCGCACGCCATGATCGGCGGCATGTCGGGCGTGGAGCACGACGTGATCCCCTATGGATTGGTCAAGGGCGATCGCGCGCGTCTGTCGGGCCTCAATACGGTGGGATTGAAGCGGCGCGGCTTCTCGCGCAAGGATATCCACGATCTGCGCACCGCCTATCGCTTGCTGTTCGCCGAAGAAGGCACGATGGCCGAGCGCATCGAAGACGTGGCGCAGCTCTACGGCGAGAACCAGCCGGTGATGGATCTGGTGGAATTCATCCGCGCCGATTCCAGCCGCGCCATCTGCCAGCCAAAAGCGGATCATGCCGCCTAAGCTCGGGATCGTGGCGGGCGGCGGCACGCTGCCGGCCAGGATCATCGCAGCATGCCGCGCGACAGGGCGGGATTTCTTCGTAATCGCCTTTTCCGGTCAGACGGACCAGGCCACGGTGCGCGATGTGCCGCATGCCTGGGTCAAGCTGGGCGCGGTCGGCGATTCCCTCGCGGCCCTGCGCAAGGAAGGCGTCGAAGAACTGGTCTTCGCCGGGCCGGTGAAGCGGCCCACGCTCAATCATTTCAATCTCGACATGTCGGCCCTGAAGATGCTGGCGAAGATCGGACCGCGCGCGTTCTTCGGCGATGACGGGCTGCTTGCGGGCATCGTGCGCGAGCTCGAGCACGAGGGATTTCGCGTGCTCGGCGTCAACGACGTTCTCGGCGGTCTTGCCATGCCGCGTGGGCCGTGCGGCCGCCATCAGCCCGACGAAATGGCGCAGGCGGATATCGCGCGCGGCGTTGCTGTCGCGCGCGCGCTGGGTGCCCTCGATGTCGGCCAGGCGGTGGTCGTGCAGAACGGCGTGGTGCTGGGCGTGGAGGCGATCGAGGGGACGGATCAATTGCTGGCGCGCTGTGCTGCCCTGCGGCGCGACGGTACCGGCGGCGTCTTGGTCAAGCTCGCCAAGCCGGGGCAGGAGCGGCGGGTGGATCTGCCGACCATCGGCGTTGAAACCATCGCGCGCGCGGCCCAAGCGGGCCTGCGCGGAATCGCTGCAGAGGCGGGCGGAACGCTAATCGTCGACAGGGATGCGCTCGTCGCCGCGGCGGATGCGGCGGGACTCTTCGTGGTCGGAATCGACCCGACCCCATGAGCGGCGCCGATCCGCTGGTCTTTCTGGTTGCGGGCGAACCTTCCGGCGATGTGCTCGGCGCCAACCTGATCCGTGCACTGAAGCAGGCGAGCGGCGGCCGCCTCCGCATTGCCGGCGTGGGCGGCGAGCGCATGGCGGCGGATGGTCTTGCCAGCCTGTTTCCCATCGAAGACATCGCGGTGATGGGTATTACGGAGATCGTGCCGCGCGTGCCGGTGATTTTCGATCGGCTGCGCCGCACCAAGGCCGCGATCCGCGCACAGCGGCCGGCGGTGGTGGTGACGATCGACGCGCCGGCCTTCTGCATTCGTATTGCCGAGGCCGCGAAGAAAGCCGGCATTCCGGTCGTGCACTATGTCGGACCGCAATACTGGGCGTGGCGGCCGTGGCGGGTGCGGCGCTTTGCGCGCGCGATCGATCATCTGATGGTGCTGTTGCCGTTCGAGAAGGCGTTCTTCGAAAAGGCCGGTATCGCCTGCACCTATGTCGGTCATCCGGCGACACAAGCCGGCCCGCCGGCCGAGAGCCGCGCGGCGTTCCGGCAGCGCTATGACATTGCGCCGGATGCGCCGGTGCTGGCGGTGCTGCCCGGCAGCCGGCGCGGATTGACCGAGCGTATGCTGCCGGTCTACGCGCAGGCCATCGCCTTGGTGCGGCGCGATCGGCCTGCGCTGCATCTGCTGCTGCCGGTGGTGGCCGGTACGGCCGCGATGGTCCGCGACGCCGTGCAAGGCTGGAACGTCCCGGCGACCTTGCTCAGCGAGCCGCAGGACAAGCGCGCCGGCCTCGCGGCGGCGGACGCAGCACTAACGATCTCCGGCACCGCGACGCTCGAGCTCGCGGTCGCGGGCGTGCCGATGGTGGTCACGTATCGTGCGAGTGCGCTGACGGCGTTCCTGGTGCGGCGATTGGTCAAGGTGCCCTATGCGGCGCTGCCCAACCTCATCCTCGGCCGTGAAGTGGCGCCCGAGCTGCTGCAGGAGAAATGCACGCCCGAAGTGATCGCCGCTGCCCTGGCGCCGCTGCTGGACGCAACACCGGCACGCGCGGCGCAGATCCAGGGCCTTGCCGAAGCCCGCGCGGCGCTCAGCATTCCCGGCACACCGCCCAGTACGCGCGCGGCGCAGGCGGTGCTTGAGGTGATGCGAGCCAGCTGAATTTTGTCCCGCTCTATTAATTTTTGTCACCCACGGGCTTGACCCGGGGGCCCATAAACCGTTTCCGCGTCAGCGCGACTTATGGGTGCGCGGGTCAAGCCCGCGCATGACAGGTATTTTTGTCTGGCCTATACCTTGCGCATGGACTTGGCACGACACTTTGAGATTACTTTGGCTGGGCCGGCGGAAAAGCCGATCATCGCGCGGCTGGTCCAGTTCTATCTGCACGATTTCTCCGAATTTGCGTCCGTCGGTTCGCCGTTCGGCGATGTCGATGACAGTGGTGCGTTCGAGATGGAAAGTTTCGATACGTACTGGCGCGAAGCGGGGCGTATGGCCTTGCTGTTCCGCGTCGAGCGCAATCTCGCCGGCTTTGCGATGGTCAATCAATGGTCGCCGTCGGGTGCAGGGGTCGATCACTCGGTGGCGGAATTCTTCGTGATGCGTAAATACCGACGCGGCGGCATCGGCCGGCGCGCCGCGCACGAAATCCTGCGGCGCTACCCTGGGATCTGGGAAATCAACATCGCGCACTATAACGGGCCGGCTCAGGAATTTTGGCGCCGTGCTTTGGCGAACGTGCCTGGCTACACGGCGCAGGCATTACAGGGTGATGGTGCGCGCTGGACAGGTCCAATCTATCGGCTTACGCCCGAATAGGATCAGCGGCGCGCCAGGGCCGCAGCACCAGCGTAAGCGCGATCACCGCCCCGAAGGCGATCGAGGACGCGGCGACGATCGTGAAGAGCGTCGATAAGCCCGCGCCGAGCTGATGCATGGCGAGCCAGCCGATGCCGGCGGCGATCAACAGGCGCGCGGTGCCGGCGAGGACGGGAATGAGCACGCGTTTGGCGCCCTGGCTTGCAAAATAGAGCGCCATGCCCAGGCCGACCAAGCCGTAGAACGGCGCGACGCTGCGCAGATAGAGTGCCCCTACCGCCAGGACCTGTGGGTCGTCGCTGAAGAGGCCGAGCCAGGCATTGGGAAAAAGGGCGGCGAGCACACCGATCGTCTCGGTGGCCGCGGCGGCAATCAGGCCCGCGGTCCAGGCAACGCGGCGCGCGCGCTCGAAGCGTCCGGCACCGATATTGGCGCCGACCATGGTGACGGTCGCGGTGCCGAGGCCGAACAGGAGCGGGATCAGCAGGTAATCGAGCCGCGAGGCGATGCCGTAGCCGGCGATCGCTGCGGCGCCGTACGCGCCGACCAGCGACGTCACGACGGCAACGGTCAGATTGGCCTGTACCGTGCCGATGGCGGAGAGGCCGCCGACGCCGAGAATGTCCTTGAACAATTGCGCGCGCAGCGGTGCGGCTGTCAGCCGTACTGGGCTGTGAGCGCTGCGCATATAGAGGACGAGGGCCAGAGTCGCGAGTGTGTAGTAGATCAAGATGGCGACGCCCGCGCCGGCAATACCCAAGCGCGGCATGGGGCCAAGGCCGAAGATCAGTGCGGGCGAGAGCGGAACGACGATCACGGCGCCGCCCAGCGTGATAAGTGCTGGGACCCGGACATTGCCGGCGCCGCGTAGCGATGCGGAGAGCAGATTGGCGATCCAGATGAGGATCGCGCCGCCGAACACAAAGCTGGAATATTGCCACGCCGCGACCAGCTCTTCGCCCGTACCACCGAGAGCGCGGTAGAGAAATTCGCCGGCACCCAGAACGCCGAGCGTGAAGGCGAGACCGAACAGAACGGCAAGGACGACAGCGTGCAGCACCAGCGCGTCCGCGTCGCGCCGGCGGCCCGCACCCAGGGCGCGCGCGGTGGCCGAAGAAACGCCGCCGCCAATGCCGCCATTGGACATCATGGTCATCAGCATCAGAACTGGGAAAACGAGAGAGACTCCGGCCAGCGCCGTCGTGCCGAGATAGCCGACGAAATACGTCTCCGCCACGCTGACGAAGGTCTGCACCACAAGCACGAGAATGGTGGGGAGGGCGAGGCGCAGCAGCGGCCCGGCAATGGCACCGTCGAGCAGGAACCCCAGCGGGTTCGCCGCCGTCACCGGACGCAGTGCTGCAAGGGGCGGTGCGGCCGCCAGGGCCGTTGCGGGGCGGGTCATGCACGATACTCCGCTGTAACTATAAAAATTATAGTCGCAATGGTATTTTTGTCAATGACTTCATTTTATGAAGTTACTAACATGGGCTGGAACTGATCGTGAGCCGTATCCATCATGCCGCAGCGAAGCGCAGAAGCCCTTTCTAAACGTACTCGTCTTTCAGCGCTCGACCGCTGCCCGGTCGCGCGCACGCTGGCGATCATCGGCGAGCGTTGGACCATCTTGATCTTGCGCGACCTCGTGCTGCACGGCCCGCGCAAATTCCAGGATTTCGAGCAATCGCTGGTCGGCATCAGCCCAAACACGTTGTCGGCGCGGCTGAAAGTGCTCGAAGAGAACGGCATCGTCGTCCGGCGCTTCTACGAAGAGCACCCGCCGCGCGCGGAGTATGTGCTGACCGACAAGGGGCACGAATTGCGCTTTGCGCTCAAGGCGCTGCGGGAGTGGGGGCAGAAGCACACGGGCTGAGCGCGGGCTGGCGCCGGGCGGCGCGATGCGGCATGTTGTGGCCCGCAGGACCTGCCTATCCAGGGAGCAAGCCATGACCACCGAGACCATGACCAAGACCGCAGGCGGTGCCGCGACCGGCCAGTTCCGCATGCTGCACACGATGCTGCGCGTGAACGACCTGGACAAGTCGCTGGCGTTCTACACCGGGCCGCTGGCCATGCAGCTCCTGCGCAAGAAGGATTTCCCGGACGGCAAGTTCACGCTGGCCTTCGTCGGTTACGGCCCCGAAGAGTTCGAATGCGGTGATCGAGCTCACCTATAATTGGGGCCGTACGGAGAACTACAAGCTGGGCGATGCCTACGGCCATATCGCGCTGGGCGTGCCCGACATCTACGGCACGTGCGAGAAGCTGGCGGCGTCGGGCGTCAAAATCACGCGCCCGCCGGGGCCGATGAAGCACGGCACGACGGTGATCGCGTTCGTCGAGGATCCGGACGGCTACAAGATCGAGCTGATTCAGCGCGCCTGAGACGGGCTCCGGAGCGTTTTCGTATGCCGGATTTCTCTACCCTTGTTCTTTTCGCTGTGGCTTGCCTGGCGCTGACCGCCACGCCGGGCCCGGACATGCTGCTGATTGCCTCGCGCAGTATGAGTTAGGGCCGGGCCTCGGGCTTTGCGACGCTCGCCGGCATCCAGGTCGGCACCTACTGCCATGCTCTTGCGGCCGCGCTGGGGCTTTCGCAGTTATTTCTGGTCGTTCCGCTTGCGTACGACGTCGTGCGCTACGTGGGCGCGGCGTATTTGCTCTATCTCGCTTGGCAGACGTTTCGTTCGAGCGGAGCGGTGAGTGCTCCGGCGGCCGGATCACAGCGATACTCGATCGGATCGGTGTTCCGGCAGGGCCTGCTGACCAACCTGCTCAATCCCAAGATGGCCTTGTTCGTGCTGGCACTGTTTCCGCAATTCGTGCAGCCCAGTGCGGGCTCCGTCGCCGTGCAGATCATGCTGCTGGCGACCGTCCTCAATCTGATCGGGATCGTGGTCAATGGGGCCGTCATCATGACGGCCAGTCGTCTCGGCAAGGTCTTTGCCGGTCGCGGCCGCTGGCATCGCGCGCCGCGGCTGCTGCTCGGGACGGTGTTTGCCGGCCTGGCCGTCCGGCTCGCGTTCGACGACCGGCGCTAGAGCGGCGTGCCGCCGAACAGCATCCAGCCGGACATCAGCAGCACCAACCCCGCCAGCGACCAGCGCAGCATCCGCAATAATGCGGGCGCCTGGTTGTCGTTGGCGGCGGGGGGCATGAAGCCCACCCAGAGCTGGCGCACCCCGGAGGCCGGAAGCGGCCGTGTGTCGTCGTGGCGATAGTGGCGGCGGGCCATGGTTCCCCTTACTTGCGCTTGGCGAGCTGTACGTACGCCCGCTTGGTGTGGCCGGTGTAGAGCTGGCGCGGCCGGCCGATCTTCTGCGAGGGATCCTCGATCATCTCGTTCCACTGCGCAATCCACCCAACCGTACGTGCGACGGCGAACAGAACAGTGAACATCGAGGTCGGGAAGCCCATCGCCTTCAAGATGATGCCCGAATAGAAATCGACGTTCGGGAAGAGCTTCTTGGAGACGAAGTACTCGTCGTTGAGGGCGACCTTCTCCAGCTCCATCGCGAGTTCGAGCAGCGGGTCGTGCTTGACGCCCAGCTCGCCCAGAACCTCGTGGCAGGATTTGCGCAGCACGGCAGCGCGCGGGTCGTAGTTCTTGTAGACACGGTGGCCGAAGCCCATCAGGCGGACGCCGCTGTTCTTGTCCTTGGCGCGCTTGATGAACTCCGGGATGCGCTCCTTGGAGCCAATCTCGTTCAGCATCTTGAGCACGGCTTCGTTGGCGCCGCCATGCGCGGGGCCCCACAGCGAAGCAATGCCCGCCGCGATGCACGCGAACGGATTGGCGCCCGACGAGCCGGCGAGGCGCACGGTTGAGGTCGAGGCGTTCTGCTCGTGATCGGCGTGCAGGATGAAGATGCGGTCCATGGCGCGCGCGACCGAGGGCTTCACCTTGTAGGGCTCGCACGGCACGGCGAACGTCATGTGGAGGAAGTTTTCGGCGAAGCCCAACGCGTTGTTGGGATACATGAAGGGCTGGCCGATCGAGTATTTGTACGCCATCGCGGCGATCGTCGGCATCTTCGCGATCATGCGATAGGACGCGACCATGCGCTGGTGCGGGTCGTTGATGTCCAGGCTGTCGTGATAGAAGGCCGAGAGTGCCCCGACCACGCCGCACATCACCGCCATCGGGTGCGCATCGCGCCGGAAGCCCGTGAAGAAGCGGTTGATCTGCTCATGCAGCATCGTGTGCCGCGTGATGTCGTTGACGAATTTCGCCTTCTGCGCCGGGTCGGGCAATTCGCCCTTGAGCAGGAGGTAGCAAACCTCCATGAAATCGGCGTGCTCGGCCAGGTCCTCGATCGCGTAACCGCGATGCATGAGGATGCCTTCGTCGCCATCGATATAGGTGATCTTGGATTCACACGAGCCCGTCGAGGTGAAGCCGGGGTCGTAGGTGAAGTGGCCGGTGTCGCTGTAGAGCTTGCGGACGTCAATGACCTTGGGGCCGGTCGAACCCGGAATCAGCGGCAGATCGTAGGACTTGCCGTTGCTGTGGTCGGTCAGAGTCACGTATTCGTTGGACCCCGCGCCGGGCTTGGCGACGGGTTTGGCAGCGGGGGCGGTCTTTGCGGGTGGAGCGGCTTTCGTCTTGGCAGTGGCCATCGAAGATATTCCTTAACTCCGGAAGACATTCATTCGCTCCCGGTTCAGCAACGCACCTGCAACACAGAATAGAGATCGGCGGGCCGCAAGGCAAACGGCCCTTGTACTTATGGTTAACGCCTTGAGTTGGCAAGACGACCCAGCGATTCCGCGCGTCCCAAAACCGCCATCACCTCGAAGATCGGCGGGGAGGTGGCGCCGCCGGTCAGTGCAGCGCGCAATGGCTGCGCCAGATCGCCCAGCTTGATCGCCGCCGACTCGGCGGCCGCGCGGACCGCCGCCTCCAGGGCGGGCGCAGTCCAGTCGCTGACGGCCTCGAGGGCGGGAATCAGGGCGGCGAGCCGCTCGCTGCCGGGGCCGGCGAGCAGTTTCTGGGCTTTGTCGTCCAGTACCAGCGGGCGCTTCTTGACGTAGAAGGTCGCGCTGTCGGCCAGCTCCACCAGGGTCTTGGCGCGCGCTTTGAGGCCGGCCATGCCTTCGACCAAGCGCCGACGGCCCTCCGGATCGACCGGCGTGCCGAGTGTTTTTTCGAGGCGCGGGACGATGAAATCGACCAGGCGCTCGGGTGCCGCCTCGCGGATGTAGTGGCCGTTGAGGTTGTTGAGCTTGGCGAAGTCGAAGCGCGCGGCGGAGCGGCCGACGGCATCGAGATCGAACCACTTGATCGCCTGCTCGGTCGAGATGGTTTCCTCGTCGCCATGACTTCAACCCAAGCGCAGCAGGTAGTTGCGCACGGCCTCGGGCAGGTAGCCCATGTCCCGATAATCGCCGACGGCTTGCGCTCCATGGCGCTTGGACAGCTTGGCGCCATCGGCGCCGTGGATCAGCGGGATATGCGCATAGACCGGCACCTGCCAGCCCATCGCCTGGATCAACTGCATCTGGCGCGCGGCGTTGTTGAGATGGTCATCGCCGCGGATGACGTGCGTCACGCCCATGTCGTGATCGTCGACCACGACCGAGTGCATGTAGGTGGGTGTCCCGTCGCCGCGCAGCAGCACCATGTCGTCGAGCTGCTCGTTGCCGACGACGACGTCGCCCTGCACCACATCGCGGATAACCGTCTGGCCGGTCAGCGGGGCCTTGAGGCGGATCACCGGCTTGACGTCGCTCGGACCTTCCTTGGGGTCGCGATCGCGCCAGCGGCCGTCATAGCGCATCGGCTTGCCGGCGGCCTTGGCGGCGGCGCGCATCTCCTCGAGCTCGGCCGGCGTGCAGAAGCAAAAATAGGCTTTGCCCTCGGCCAGCAGCTGGCGCGCGACCTCGGCATGGCGCGGGGCGCGCGCGAACTGGTAGACGACCTCGCCATCCCAATCGAGCTCGAGCCAGCGCATGCCGTCGAGGATCGCCTCGACCGCTTCGGGCGTCGAGCGCGCGCGGTCGGTGTCCTCGATGCGCAGCAGGAATTTGCCGCCGTGATGGCGGGCGAACAGCCAGTTGAACAGCGCGGTGCGCGCACCGCCAATGTGCAGGAAGCCGGTGGGCGAGGGGGCAAAGCGGCAGACGATGGACATGAGATTGCGTCGATCCGGGTGATTTGAAATTCGGGCGAGGTTTTAGCAGGGGTCCGGCGAATAGGCCACCGGACACACGGCTCAATTGGTCCATTGGCGCGCTCTGGCAAGGCCGGGCTAATGTCGGCCGCAATGATCGGCGGGGCGGCCATTTTCGGGCAGTTCGGGGGCGCGCGTACAAGCGCTGCGTCTTGGCTCGGCGACGTCTTCGCCGCCGAGCGCGATCGCTGGCTGTTGTGGCTCCCGGTGGCGTTCGGCGCCGGCATTGGCCTCTATTTCGCGCTGCCTGAGGAGCCGCCGCTGTGGGTGGGGCTGGCGCTTGCCTTCGGCGCGCTGCTGGCGGCGATCCTCGGCCGGACTCAGGCGGCCTTGTTGGTGCCGGCGATCGCGCTGGTGGCGATCGGGTCGGGGCTTGCCGCCGCGCAGTGGCGCGCCGCGATGGTGGCGGCACCGGTGCTCGACCAGCGCTGGGGGCCGGCGCGCCTCGACGGGCGCGTGGTCGCGGTCGAGATCCGGCCCGAAGGGCGGCGCGTGATCCTCGACACGCTCGATCTTGCGGGTGTCGCACCTGAACGCACGCCCGTAAAAGTTCGCGTCAATCTGCGCGGCCGCGCGGCGGAGGCGGCGTTGCGGCCGGGCGAACGGGTGACGCTGCGCGCGATCTTGATGCCGCCGCCAGGACCGGCGGCGCCGGGCGCCTATGATTTCCAGCGCCAGGCTTGGTTCGACCGGCTGGGTGCGGTGGGCTACGCCGTGGCACCGCCGCGCGTGATCGACGGTGTGGCGTCATCGTCCGGCTGGAAGTTGAAGATCAATGCGCTGCGGCAGAGCGTGGTCGAGCGGACGATGGCGGCGATCCCGGGCCCGGCGGGTGCGATCGCAGCTGCACTGCTCACCGGTGAAATGGGCGCCATCCCGCCGGACGTGATGGCGGCGATGCGCGATTCGGGCTTGGCGCATCTGCTGTCGATTTCGGGCCTGCATATCGGATTGGTCGCCTCGATCGTGTTCGTCGCCGTGCGGCAGATCCTGGCGCTGATCCCGCGCGTGGCGCTCGCGTATGCGATCAAGAAATGGGCCGCCGTCGCGGCGTTCCTCGCGATCACCTTCTACACGCTGTTCGCGACTCCGGGTGTGCCGACGCAGCGCTCGTGGCTGATGACCAGCATCGTGCTGTTCGCCGTGCTGATCGACCGCACGGCGATCACAATGCGGCTGGTGGCGTGGGCGGCGTTCGCGGTTCTTGCGCTGCTGCCGGAAAGCCTGCTGGGACCGAGCTTCCAGATGTCGTTCGCGGCGGTGCTGGCGCTGATCGCGGCGTGGGAGGTGGTGCGCGAGCGCTTCGCGTCGTGGCGCGCCGGCGGCGGTGTGGCGCGGCGCGCCCTGGTCGGCCTCGCCGGTGTGGGCATGACGACGCTGGTGGCGGGCTTCGCGTCGGCGCCCTATGCGCTCTACCACTTCAATCGCTTCGCGGCGTTCGGGCTGATCGCCAATCTGATCGCCGTGCCGCTCACCGGTATCTGGGTGATGCCGCTCGCCGTCGCGGCGGCGTTGCTCTGGCCACTGGGCCTGGAATATTGGGCGCTGGTGCCGATGGGCTGGGGCGTGGAAGTGATCATCGTCGTTGCCCAAACGGTCGCGGGCTGGGGCGGTGCCGTGGCGCTGCTGCCGGCGATGCCGGTCTGGGGCTTGATCGCCGTGACGGTCGGCGGCTTGTGGCTGTGCCTGTGGCAGACGCGCTGGCGGCTCGCGGGCGTGCTGGTTCTCCTCATCGGGCTACTGTCGATCGCCTTCGCGCGCGGGCCCGATGTGCTGGTCTCGGGCGACGCAAAGCTGGTGGCTGTGCGCGGGGCCGACGGGTTGCTGCAGCTTTCTTCCGATCGCGCGGCGCCGCTGACGCGCGACAGTTGGCTGCGGCGCGCCGGGCAGGAGGAGATGGCGCTGTGGCCCAGCGCGGGTGCGAGCATCGATGGCCGGCTGGTGTGCGATCCCGCCGGCTGCCTCTATCGCGCGCGCGGACAGGTGGTCGCTCTTGTGCGCGATGCCGCGGCGCTGAGTGAGGATTGCGGCGCCGCCAGCGTCGTCGTCGCGATCGTGCCGGTGCGGCGCAAATGTGCCAGCGCGCAGGCGGTCGTCGATAAATTTTCGCTGTGGCGCGACGGCGGGCACGCAGTCTGGCTCGAGCGCGATGGCGTGCGCATCGAGAGCGTGCGCGAATCGCGCGGGGCGCGGCCGTGGGTCCCGAAACCGCCGGAGCCACGGGCCCGCAGGACGCCGCCGTCAGACCGCTCCGAGCCTCATCCTTCGACAAGCTCAGGATGAGGTTTTTCTGTAGGTCCATTCCAAGAAGTCCTCACCCTGAGGTTGTCGAAGGGTGAGGACGAAGCACGGAACATTGCGCGTGATTGAGATCGTCGATGAAACGCCTGCACATGAGTCCGGCATCGCGGACCTACATCGCGCGGCGTTCGGCGGTGCGTTCGAGGCGGCGTTGGTTGCGCGACTGCATCGCGACGGTCTCGTCGCGGTGTCGCTGGTCGCGTTGGACGACAACGTGGTCGTCGGCCACATCTTGTTCAGCGCGCTGGCGGTAGAGGTCGACGCTCGAACCGTGCGCGCCGTCTCGCTGGCGCCGCTGGCGGTGCGGCCCGATCGTCAGCGCACCGGCATCGGCGCACGTTTGGTCGAAGCGGGGCTCACACGACTGCACGACGATGGCTGGGATGCCGTCATCGTGCTCGGCCATCCGGCCTATTACGCGCGTTTCGGATTTTCAGCGTCGCTCGCGCGCGCACTGTCATCGCCTTACGCGGGCGACGCGTTCATGGCGTTGGTTTTAACGAAAGGCGCGCTCGACGGAAAAGCGGGAAGCGTTCGCTACCCGGCCGCTTTCGATCCGCCGTCCTAGAACCGGCGGATCAGGCCGACCAGCTTGCCCTGGATGCGCACGCGGTCGGGGCCGAAGATGCGGGTTTCGTAGGCCTTGTTGGCGGGCTCGAGCGCGATCGAGGCGCCGCGCCGGCGCAGGCGCTTCAAGGTGACCTCGCTCTCGTCGATCAAGGCCACCACGATCTGGCCGTTATCGGCGTTTTCCATGCGCTGCACGATGACGGTGTCGCCGTCGAAAATGCCGGCCTCGATCATCGAATCGCCGGCCACTTCCAGGGCGAAATGCTCGCCGCGGCCGAGGAGCGAGGGCGGCACGTCGATGGTGGTCGACTGGTCGCGCACCGCCTCGATCGGCAAGCCGGCGGCGATGCGGCCATAGAGCGGCAGGGGGACGGTTTCCACCGGCGAGGGGCTGGTGACCCCGGCCAGGTTGTTGCGGAAATCGCCGCGGATGACGTTGGGCTGGAAGCCGCCGGGCGGCGGGGCGGCGGTCGGTTTGGAGGTGCCGTTGGCGGCCTGGTTTTCGGGCAGGCGCACGACTTCGAGGGCCCGGGCGCGGTGGGCGAGGCGGTTGATGAAGCCACGCTCCTCGAGGCCGGAAATCAGCCTGTGAATGCCCGATTTCGAGCGCAGGCCGAGCGCATCCTTCATCTCATCGAAGGACGGCGAGACGCCGTTTTCATTGAGGTGTTTGTGGATGTAGAGCAGCAATTCGTACTGTTTCTTCGTCAACATCTGGTCCCCGCTGCTCCCGCCCGACTAGATCTGGAACAAACCCGAAACATCGTAACTTGTTCTAGTTTGGTTCCCCCCTCAACGTCAAGGGGTTTCGCGGCGGTGACTGATGCCCGAAACCGTTCCCGCGCACGTCGCGCGCTCGGCTAAGGTGGCGAGCTTTTTCCTGGGGGAGAGTCCAACATGACAGGCAAGACGGGTGGCGCGCCGTTCGATCTGAGGGGGCGGGTGGCGATCGTGACCGGCGGCAACGGCGGCATCGGCCTCGGCATGGCTCAGGGATTGGCGCAGGCGGGGGCGGCGATCCTGGTGGCGGGCCGCAATGCCCAGAAAAACGAGCAGGCGGTGGCGGCGCTGACCAAGGCGGGGGCCAAAGCCGAGGCGGTTTCGGTCGATGTCAGCGACGAGAACGCCTGCGCGGGCATGGTGGCGGCGGCGGTCGAGCGCCTGGGCCGGGTCGATATCCTGGTCAACAACGCCGGCATCAACATCCGCAAGCGGCCGGAGGAATACACGCTGGCGGAGTGGCGCCAGATCATCGATGTCAACCTCACCAGCGCCTTCATCTGCTCGCGCGCCGTCTACCCTGAGATGAAGAAGGCGGGCGGGGGCAAGATCATCAATATCGGCTCGATGACCTCGATCTTCGGCGTGCCGTTCGCCGCACCCTATGGGGCGAGCAAGGGTGGCATCGTGCAGATGAGCCGCTCCTTCGCCGCGGCGTGGGCGGGCGACAACATCCAGGTCAACGCCGTGCTGCCGGGCTGGATCGACACGCCGCTGACGGTGCGCGGCCGGCGCGACATCGCGGGGCTCGAAGAACGGGTGAAGGCGCGCACGCCAGCTGGGCGCTGGGGCGTGCCGCAGGACCTCGCCGGCATCGCGGTGTTTCTGGCTGCACCGGCGTCGGATTTCATCACCGGCACGGCGATCCCGGTCGATGGCGGGTATTCGATGCAGGGTTAGCGCATGACGTTCGTGGCCATCAGATCGTGGCGCATGATCGGACGCGCCGGTACGCGGCGCGCCACAACCTTGAACCCGGCGCGCGCGAAGGTCGATGCGTAGCCCGATACCTGTCGCACTCGGCGATTTGTCGGCATCGAACGGATAGGCTTCGAGGGCCGGCGCCCTCGCCCGCTTGGCGGCCTTCAGTGCCGCCGCAATCAGGGTCGAGGTGACGCCTTTGCGGCGATAGCCCTTGCGCACGTAGAGGCAGGAGAGCGACCAGACCGGCACTTCGTCCACGCGCTTGAGTCGCCAAGTGCGGTCGAGCACGGGGAGTGCCTCGCGCGGCGTGAGCTGGCACCAGCCGACGGCCACGTAGCCGTCGAAGGCAAGCAGGCCCGGGGGCGGGCCGCGCTCTACGACCTTGCGGAACGCCGCCTTGTTTTTCACGCGCGGGTTTTGGCGATAGGCGACGCCGATGCGCCAGTACATGCACCAGCAGCCGTTGCACGCACCGGTTTTGCCGAAGAGATCTTCGAGGGCGGGCCAGAGATCGGGTGTGAGCGGACGGATGGTGAGCTTCATTCCGCTTGGAACGCTGTCTAGGTCATCGCCGCGGCGCGCACGCGCGCCGTGAGCGCCGCGCCGAAAGCCTGGAATAACGCGCGGTTCACGGGATTGCGTTGCGGATCGTATTCCGCGTGCCACTGCACGCCCAGCGCGAAGCCCGGCGCATCGGCGATGCGGATCGCCTCGATCGTGCCATCCTCGGCGACGCCCTCGACGACCACGCGATCCCCAAGTTGGTCGATGCCCTGACCGTGCAGAGAGTTCACGCGGATCGTCTCGCAGCCGAGGATGCGCGCGAAGGCGCCGTCGGGAACGAGCTTCACGTCGTGTCGGTCGGCGAAGACGACGGTGGGGTCGGGATGGATCTCGCCGTTCGCCAGCCGCGGCATGCGGTGGTTCATGCGGCCGGGCAATTCGCGGATCTCGGGATGCAGGGAGCCGCCGAAGGCGACGTTCATTTCCTGGAGGCCGCGACACACGCCGAAGATCGGGATGGCGCGCGCGACGCAGATTTCGATCAAGGCCAGCGCTAGGTCGTCGCGGCATTCATCGTAGGGTTCGTGCTTGGGGTGCGGCTCGGAGCGGAAGCGGGTGGGATGGACATTCGCCCGGCCGCCGGTGAGGAGCACGCCATCGACGATCCCTAACAGTCCGTTGATATCGGTGACGCCTTGCGTACAGGCAAACATCACCGGCATCGCATCGGCCACTTCCGCCACCGCGCGGAGATTTCGTTCGCCGACAATCTGCGCTGGAAACCGATTTTCGACGAGATGCGCATTCGCGATCACGCCGACCACGGGTCTTTTCATCGTCTACCCCCAACTACCCCGCTTGTCAGCATCGCCTGGGTTGGGTTGCAGTGCAATATCCGCTAGTTCACGTTTCCATGCGCTAGACGCGCAGCCGCCCTGCCTCGAACGGCAGGATCTCGACGCTGTCGCCTTCCTTCGCGGCCGGTGCGTTGGGCAGGCGGCGTACCAGGCAGCCGGCGCGCGCCAGCAACGAGAGCATCGAGCTGTCCTGCTTGGCAAACGGTGTCGCGACCGGACGGCCATCGCTGCCGGTCGTCAATTCCGCGCGTAGGAAATCCTCGCGGCGGTCATTGGCCGGCAGATTGGCGCCGAGCACGGCCGGCTGAAACAGCAGCCCCTTATCGTCAAGGCCGAGCAGCCGGTCGAGGGCGGGGCGCAGGAAGATCACGGCGCAGACCAGCGAGGAGACGGGATTGCCGGGCAGGCCCAGCATCGGCGTGTCGCCGATCTTGCCGAACATCAGCGGCTTGCCCGGGCGCATCGCGATCTGCCAGAACGCGATCTGCAGGCCGGTGGCGCCGAGTGCCGAGCGCACGAGATCGTGGTCGCCCACCGATGCGCCGCCGGTGGTCACGAGGAGATCGGTGCCGGCGGCGCCGGCCGCCATTTTCTGCAGCGCATCGGCTGAGTCGGGCGCTATACCCAGATTGACCGGTATGCCGCCCCAGGCGGAAACGAAGGCCGAGAGCGCGATGGCGTTGGACGACACGATCTGGCTGCGGCCGATCGGGTCGCCGGGCATCACAATCTCGTCGCCCGTCGCGAGGATCGCCACGCGCGGGCGGCGGCGCACGCTGAGCCAGGGATGGTTCATCGCGGCTGCGAGGCCGATATCGCGCACGCCCAGCACGCGGCCTTCGGGAATGCCGGTCTCGCCCGATTTGAAGTCGAGCCCGGCGGCGCGCACGTAGCGGCCGGTCGGGGCGGCTTCGTGGACGGTGATGCGCTCGCCCTGCGCATGCGTGTCTTCCTGGATGATGATCGTGTCGGTGCCGGCGGGCAGCGGCGCGCCGGTGAAGATGCGCACGCACTGGCCGGGGCCGACATTGCCGGCGAAGGCGCCGCCGGCGGGGACAGAACCGATCTGGGTGAGGTTGACCGGTGCTGTCGCGACATCGGAGGCCGCGCACGGCGTAGCCGTCCATGGCCGAAACGGCGGCGGGCGGCTGGGTCACGCGCGCGACGACGTCGGACGCCAGCACGCGGCCAAGGCCAGCATCGACGCTGATGCTCTCGGCCGGGACCGGCGAGAGCGAGTTCACGATGCGCTTGCGGGCTTCGTCGACAGAAATCATCGCGCGTCGAAGGTGCCGGATTTGCCGCCGCTTTTGTGGACGAGGCGGATGTCGCTGAGCGTCATGGCGCGGTCGATCGCCTTGCACATGTCGTAGACGGTCAAGGCTGCGACCGAGACGGCGGTGAGCGCCTCCATCTCCACGCCCGTGCGCGCGGTGCATTTGACCGTGGCGATGATGTCGATTGCGTTGTCCGCGCGATTGGCCATCAGGTCGACGCTGACGGAAGACAGGGCCAGCGGATGGCAGAGCGGGATCAGATCATGGGTGCGCTTGGCTGCCATGATGCCGGCGAGGCGCGCGACCCCCAGCACGTCGCCCTTCTTGACGCCGCCCTCGAGGATGCGCGCGAGCGTCTCGGGCTGCATGCGCACGCTGCCGGTGGCGGTGGCCAGGCGCTCGGTCACGTCCTTGGTCGAGACATCGACCATCACGGCGTTGCCGTCCTTGTCGAAATGCGTGAGGTCGGCCATGGCTCAGGCTGCGACGTGGGCGGGTGCGAGCAGCGCCCGTGTCGCGGCGGCGACATCGCTCTGCGACATGAGGGATTTGCCGACCAGGAAGGCCCTGGCGCCGGCGCGAGCGAGGCGGGCCAGATCGGCGGGGGTCTTGAGGCCGCTCTCGGCGACCAGCAGGCGGTCCTTCGGCACCAGCGGCGCCAGCTCCTCGAAAGTCTTGAGGTCGATCGCGAGGGTCTTGAGATTGCGGTTGTTGATGCCGAAGAGATTGGCGTCGAGGAAGAGCGCGCGCGCGAGCTCGGCGCGGTCATGGACTTCGACCAGCACATCCATGCCCAGCGATCGCGCAGTCGTGGTCAGCTCACGCGCGGTCGCGTCGTCGAGAGCCGCCATGATCACCAGGATGCAATCGGCGCCGATCGCGCGCGCCTCGAACACCTGCCAGGTATCGAGCATGAAATCCTTGCGGATCACCGGCAGGTCGACCGCGGCGCGCGCCGCCATCAGGTGTTCCGCGGAGCCTTGAAAGTAAGGACCATCGGTCAAGACGGAGAGGCACGCGGCACCGCCGGCCTTGTAGGCGCGCGCGAGCGATGCCGGGTCGAAATCCGGACGGATCAGGCCGCGCGACGGCGAGGCCTTTTTGATCTCGGCGATCAGTGCCGGTGTGCCGGTGGCGGCGACGTTCTCCAGGCGGCGGCGGAAACCGCGCGGCGGTGACGCCGTCTTGATCTTCGCTTCGAGCGTCGCTAGCGGCATCGCCGCTTTACGGCGCGCCGTTTCGATGCGCGTGTCGGCGCAGATGCGCTCGAGGACGTCGCTCACGGATGCGCCTCTTGCGGCGGCGGGGTGTTGGTGATGGCGATGAGCTTTTCCAGCGCGGCCTTGGCGCGGCCCTCGTCGATGGCGGCGGCTGCTTTGCCCGCACCGTCCTTGAGCGACGTCGCCTTGCCGGCAACGATCAACGCGGCCCCGGCATTGAGCAGCACGATATCGCGGAACGGGTCACGCTTGCCGCGCAGCAATTCCTGGATGGCTTCGGCGTTGGCCTGCGGCGTGCTGCCCTTGAGATCGTCGAGCTTGGCGCGCTTGAGGCCGGCATCCTCCGGCGTCACGTCGAAGGTGCGGACCTGGCCGCCCTTGAGCTCTGCGACATGCGTCGGGCCCGTTGTCGTCAATTCGTCCAAGCCGTCGGAGCCGTGTACGACCCAGGCGTGCTCGGAGCCGAGATCGCCAAGGGTGCGCGCCATCGGCTCGATCCATTTCTTGGCAAACACGCCGACGAGCTGGCGCTTGACGCCGGCGGGGTTGGAGAGGGGGCCCAGCAGATTGAAGATCGTGCGCGTGCCGAGCTCGACGCGCGGGCCCGCGACATGGCGCGTGGCGCTGTGGTGACGCGGCGCCATCATGAAGCCCACGCCGGCCTCGACGATCGCGCGCTCGATCAGGGCGAACTCGCAATCGAGATTGACGCCGAGCGCCGTCAGCACGTCGGCGGCGCCGGATTTGGACGAGAAGGCGCGGTTGCCGTGCTTGGCGACCGGCACGCCGCAGCCCGCAACGACCAGAGACGAGGCGGTCGAGATGTTATAGGTGCCGATCGCGTCGCCGCCGGTACCGACCGTGTCGATGGCATTGTCGGGCGCTTTGATGTGCGCGGCGCGCGAACGCATCGTGGTGGCCGCACCCGTGATCTCCTCGATGGTCTCGCCGCGCACGCGCAGCGCCATCAGGAAGGCGCCCATCTGCGCTGGCGTGGCGTTGCCGCTCATCATGATCTCGAAGCCGTCGCGGGCCTGATCGACGGTGAGGGTGCGGCCGTCGGCGAGCACGCCGAGCAGTGCCTTGAGCTGCGTCATGTCGCCGGTCATGTGATGCCGCTTCTCCCCCAAATTCCGGTGCGTTGCGGGCGGTTATTGACGATCTGAATCAGCCGGTCCCGCAAGCTCTCCGGGCGTTATAGCAGGTTCGCCGGGAAGGCACATTTCGGTTGAACTTACAGCAATTAATAATCATTCTCAAATCTGTGGGCTCAAGAGGGAGCCCGTCTTTCAGGGGAGAACGATGGTCGATGATCCGGCGCGCTGCATTCCGGTGCTTGCCTCGCTCGATATCCGGGCGTCCTGCGCGTTCTATGTCGACAAACTCGGGTTCAGCGCCACGTATCAGGACGACGACTACTTGATCGTGCGGCGCAACGAGATGGAGATCCATTTCTGGCGGACGGACAATCGCGACTATCCGGAGAACACGTCGTGCTACATCCGCGGCGGGCAGGTTCCCGCGCTCTATGACGAGTTCAAATCGCGCGGCGTGCCCAAGCTCTCGCCGTTCGCGGTGCGGCCATGGAACATGAAGGAATTCTACATCCACGATCCGCACGGCAATCTGCTGCGATTCGGATGCGCGCCGGAGGAAATTTGATTTCTCCCTCTCCGCCGCGAAGCGGGGGAGAGGGAAGGGGCCCGCCTACGCTGAAGCTTCGGCGGGCTTGCCCGCCGTAGCTTTAGCGAAGGCGGGAAGGGTGAGGTGGTGACGCCGCCACCGAAATGTTGAACAACGCGGCGCGGAGAGACCCACCTCACCCGGCTCGCTCGCGCTCGCCACCCTCTCCCCCCACTTCGTGGGCGGAGAGGGTTAGTGGTTCAGCCCTTCGGATCTCAGAACCGATAGTTTACGGTCAGCGCAAAAGATGGCTGAACGCGCCGCTCGACGATCGGGCTGTCCGCTGCATCGCCGGTCAGATATTCGAGGCGGATGCTCGAGGCGAGACTCCAATGATCGGTCAATTTGTATGAGCCCCGCACGAACGCGCCGACGGATTTGATGCCGGCGTCGGCGTCATATCGGGCGAGCCCGGAGCGGGCCGATTGATCGCTTGAGACGCCGAACCAGGTCTGCATGAAATCGTCGTCGCCGTAGGTGACGAAGCCGCCTGGCGTCAGCTTCAGCCGCTCGCCGATCTGGAAGTTCGAGGAGACGGTCGCGTCGGCGGTGATGCCGTCGCTGCCGCCGAAATCCTTGGTCAAGGTGGCGCCGAGATCGACCGGTCCGATTGCCACGCGGCCAAAAATCCGGCCTTGGGCGGCGGCATCGATGTCGCCCATGCCGCGCAGGCGGTCGGAATCGTCCTGATCGCGCCCGCCCCTGAAGAACAGCGAGCCGCCGAGCGTGTAGCGATCGTTGTTGATCGCGTAAGCGCCCAGCCCGTTGCGGCTATTGAGGAAGATCGTGTTGCGATAGGTGATGTCGATGGCCGGCACCGGCGATGCTTTATAAGTATCTGCACCGGGATATTCGGGTGCCACGAGCCCGCCAACCCCTAAACTGATCTGCCAAGCCTCGGTCGCCGCGCGGTCCTGCGGCGGCAGCGGGACGCCATTCGTGCCGGTGCGGGCTTGCGCCAATTCAGCCTGCGCGGGCGTGGATGTCAGGACCGGCGGCAAGGTGCTGTCGTACTTGATGTCGCCGGAGGGCGATTGAGCGAAGGCATAGGTCGGCAGAAGGGAAGCTACGGCTAGAGAGACGGCACAAAGTCGCATTGCGGCACACCGGGTTATGTGTTTGATGCGCCGTACTGTATGGGCCGCGTTCCGGGCGGTGATGTCCGCCGGATTTCATTGTGTTGCAGATTGTTGCTGGGACGATTCCGGCGGCCAATTCGCGTTATTTTGGGCAAACTTCGTCACACGCCATGTCTATTCCGCCGCGGCCCCATGTCCTGCTCGTCGACGATGATCGGCGCATCCGCTCCATGCTGGCGCGGTTTCTCAGCGATCACGGAATGCGGGTGACGGAGGCGCGCGACGGGGCGGAGATGTTTACGATGTTCGAAGAGGGACGCTTCGATGTCGTGGTGCTCGACGTCATGATGCCCGGCGACGATGGCTTCACGGTGTGCCGGCGCCTGCGCGCGGAAAGCACTATTCCGGTGATCCTTCTCACGGCGCGCAACGGCGAGACGGATCGCGTCGTCGGCCTCGAGCTCGGGGCGGATGACTATGTCGCGAAGCCCTTCAATCCGCGCGAGCTGTTTGCGCGTATTCGCGCCATCCTGCGGCGGGTGAGCGCATCGCCGACGTCCGCCCCGGCGTCACGGTCCGTCTACCGTTTTGCGGGATGGACTCTCAATACGAGCCATCGCACGCTCACGTCACCCGATGAGGTCCTCACGGACCTCACGAGCGGCGAATTCGACCTGTTGCTGGCCTTCGTCGAACGTCCGCAACGCGTCTTGAACCGCGATCAGCTTCTCGATTTCGCGCGCGGCCGCACGAACCAGTCCTACGACCGCAGTATCGACGTTCAGATCAGCCGATTGCGCCGCAAGATCGAGACGGACCCGCAGGAGCCGCGCTTCATCAAGACGGTGCGGAACGGTGGATATTACTTCGCCGCCGACGTCGAGGGCGCGGGCGAGGGAGAACCGCGATGATCTCGCGCTTCTGGTCTCGGCTGGGGCTCGCACCGCGTATCGCCGCGGTGATGGTCCTGACCGTCGTCACGACGCTGCTGGTCCTTCAGGTGTGGCGGAATCTTTCGCCGCCGCCGGGCGTGGTGTTTCTCGAGCGGGCCTGGCTCGTTCGCGCGACGTTGGAAGCCGAGCGCGCGGCATCCGCCGTGCCCGCCGAGCGGCGGCTGGAAACGCTGTCGGCGCTGGCATCGGCCAAGTGGCTCAATTTCGAGATTGCATCGCAAGCGCCGCCGCCGCGACAGAACAACATTCCGGACCTGCTCGGCGCGATGCGGCAGCAGATCGCCGAGGGACTGGGCGGGGATGCGGGACGCGTCTTCGTGACCACGGCGGAGTTCCGCGGCGAGGGGGGAATCAGGGGGCGGCAAATTCCGATCGTTGTCTTGCTCGTGACCGAAATCCCGCTTCGGGTGAGCAATATCTTCAGCGATTCGGCGCAAACCATCATGACCACCGACCTTCGCATCGGCGTCGCGCTGAACGACGGTTCGTGGCTGGTGGTGAGCCAGAACGGCGGCGACGCGAAAGGGCCGAACCATTGGCGCGGCGTGGCATTTCTCATCTGCGGGGCGCTGGCCATCGGCGGCTTGTCGATCTGGATGGCGCGCAGCCTCATCAAGCCGCTGACGCAGCTTGCCGGGGCGGCCGAACGCCTGGGGCGCGAGCGCGAAACGACGCCGATCGCCAGGCTGGGCATGCCCGAATATGACGTGATCGCCAAGAGCTTCAACGAGATGCAGCTGCGCCTTAAGCGTTTCGTCGACGAGCGCATGCATATGCTGGCCGCGATATCGCATGATCTGCGCACGCCGCTCACGCGCTTGCGGCTCTTCGCCGAATACATTTCGGACGGAGATCAGCGGCGCCAGGTTCTCCAGGACATCGCGGACATGGACGTCATGGTCAGCTCGTCGCTGACCTTCGCGAGCGATGAGATTCGCCGCGAGCCGCATAGCCCGGTCGATATCGCGACACTTCTGATCAGTCTCTGCGACACGACCACCGACGCGGGCGGCCAAGCCGCCTATGAGGGGCCGGACCATGCGCCCTTGTCCTGCCGGCCCGTGGCCATGCGCCGCGCTTTCGCGAACCTCATCGACAATGGCTGCAAGTACGGGGAACGCGTGTGTGTCTCGCTTCGCAACGAGGCGGACGCCATCACGGTCACGATTTAAGATGCCGGTCCGGGAATCCCGGCGGCGGATATCGAGCGGGCCTTTGCGCCGTTCCAGCGGCTCGAAAGCTCGCGCAACCGTGAAACCGGGGGCACGGGCCTCGGCCTCACCATTGCCCGCGACGTGATCCTCGGCCATGGCGGCGATATAACTCTGTCTGCCGCCCATCCCAACGGCCTTGTCGTGACGATCCACCTGCCGAAGCTCAAGCAGCCGCCAAAGTGCGGGGTCTGAGACGGACGGGCCTGCCGGTGCCAGAAAAATCTGTTGCGATTCGGTTGCGCGCCAGTGGAGATCTGATCTTCTCCCTCTCCGCCGCGAAGCGGGGGAGAGGGAAGGGGCCCACGCGTAGCGATGGGAAGGGTGAGGTGGTCGCGCCACACTCGCGCTGTCAGACAGAGCTCTAGCGGAGAGACCCACCTCACCCGCTCGCTGACGCTCGCACCCTCTCCCCCACTTTGTGGGCGGAGAGGGTTTTTTTAGTCCTTCTTCATCGGCATCGCGTCGCTGTCGCTGAACTTCGGCTTCATGACGTCGAACGCTGTACCGGGCAGGGCCTCGGGATTGATGTTCATCGAGACGGTGATGCGCATGGCAAAAACAGAAATCACGCGCGCGTGATCGGCCACGCCGCGATCACGTGTTCTTGATATCCATCGGCGCGTCGTGGGACGGCGCGCTCGAGCGTTATGAAAAATCGCGCCTCCTACTTTTTGCCGTACTTGTCGAGGAGCGCGAGCGCATGGACATCGGAATAGTTTCACTGGTGAAACTGTTCGACTGTCGATTTGTCCGATTATCAGACGTCTGTGCGTTTTGACAAATTCGCCACGTCAGCGAAGGCGAAAATGATGAAACGTGTGGCCGTTCTTGCCTTTGCACTCTGTGGCGCGCGAATTGCTTTGTGAAATCGCCCTGGGGTTGTGGCGCAACGACTTCACTAAAGGATTTGTCATGAATTTCGGATTCACTACATGTGCGAAGGTAGCACTCGTTGCCGGGGCCGCACTCTTCCTATCCTTCGGGTCCGCGCAGGCGGGGCTGATCGGCTCTTCCATGAACGCAAAGCACACTATCAGAAACCCTCCGACCATCCTTGCAGACGAGACCTTTACGATTGCTGAGGACCTTGGTGCCGTGGACCTTGGCAACGGCGTCTAGTCTGACGTTCAGCGATACGCAGATTACGTTGACCCTCCGTACAGAAGTCGGCCAATTGTTCTTCATCAACCGGAAACGGTTTCCTATTCTCACGTTGTTGACCGGGCCGGAATTCACCGATGTGACCATCGACCCGTCCAGCACGGCCGGATTTGCCGATGGCGCTCTCTTCGATTTCGACGCCGACGGCCTGACATTGAATATTGCAGCGTCCTGCGCCGGCCCTGGGATGCCCTGACCAATCAAAGCTGATCTTTAACATCGCGACGCGCCGTGCCCGAGCCCGCCTCGCTCGCGATCCTGGGCGCGGCTTTGGCGGGTCTTAGCGGATTGCGTCGGCGCAGAAAGCGTTAGCTGCCGCGTTCTCAGCCTCTCCCTCCGCCAGCGCGGGGGGAGAGGACCTCAATCCGTCTTCATCGTCATCGCTTCGCTGTCGCTGAACTTCTGCTTCATGACATCGAAGGCGGTGCCGGGCAGGGCCTCGGGATTGATGTTCATCGAGATGGTGATGCGCGGGGCCTCGCCCAAGTAAGGGCTGACGAAATGCGTGATCTGGCCGGGGAAGATCATCATCGTGCCGGGCTGCAGGTTGGGAACCAGCGGGTGGGTGAAGAAGCCCTTGCGCTCCGGGCAGCAGGCGGCGAGGCGCGGATCGATGAAGGAGAACATGCCGCTTTCGCGCTCCTTCTCGTTGATCTCGCCGCGCTCGAGGCAATAGAGGATGGCGGCGGTGCAGCGCACATGGCTGTGCGGCATGATGTAGTCGCCGCGGCGATAGATGTTCGCCCAGGCGCTGTCGATGACGGGGTCCTTGACGTTGAACAGGCGCCGGAACATCGAACGCGCCCGCGCGACGATTAGGTCGACCTCCGGCAGTCCGCGCTTCTCGAGTTCGTGAATCTTGTTGCCGCCGCCGGCCATGGAATAGCGCACGGCGATTTCGGGCGTCTTCTCCAGCTCCAACAGCCGCGCGGTGAGCGTGGGATGATAGAGGGCGGTGTCGTCGAAATTGGTGACGCGGATCGCCGGATCGCCGAGCGGAGTCATCGTGCGACCCTCCGGCCACACCGCGACCTTGCGCGGGCCCGAGATATACGAAATCCTTGTCCATCACCGTGGCCATAACGGGCACTCACACATTGCCAAGACGAAGGCGCGCAGCATAGCAGGGGTGGGCGGAGGCGCGAAGGGGTGCCTCATGCGACATGTCGCCGTGGCTCAGCCCTCGTCCCGGCGGGCGCCGCGGAAGGCCTCGAGCAGCTCCATCGGCAGCGGGAAGACGATGGTGGACGAGCGCTCGCCGGCGATGTTGAGAAGGGCGCCCAGGTAGCGGAGCTGCATGGCCTGCGGCTTCCGGGCAGGATCTCGCCGGCCTGGACCAGCTTCTCGGCGGCCTGCAACTCGCCCTCGGCGTCGATGATCTTGGCGCGGCGCAGGCGCTCGGCCTCGGCCTGCTTGGCGATGGCGCGGATCATGTTCTCGTTCAAGTCGATCTGCTTGAGCTCGACGTTCGAGACCTTGATGCCCCAGGCCTCGGTCTGCTCGTCGAGGATGCGCTGGATGTCGTCGTTGAGCCGGTCGCGCTCGGCCAGCATGCGGTCGAGCTCGTGCTGGCCCAGCACCGAGCGCAACGTCGTCTGCGCGAGCTGGCTGGTCGCCATGTCGTAATTCTCGACCTGGATGATCGCCTTTTGCGCGTCGATGACGCGGTAATAGATGACGGCGTTGACCTTGACGGAGACGTTGTCGCGCGAGATCACGTCCTGGCTCGGCACGTCGAGGACGCGCGTGCGCAGATCGACGCGCACCGCCTGCTGCACGATCGGCACGATGATGACGAGGCCGGGGCCCTTCACCTGCCAGAAACGGCCGAGCGTGAAGACGACGCCGCGCTCGTACTCGCGGAAAATCCGCAGAGCGTAGTACGCGAACAGAAGAATGATCGCGATCGGGGACGACGAAGACGAACGAGCGGCTGATCTCGAACATGCTTATCTCCGCGGGGTTTCCGGTTCGACCACGAGTGTGCAGTCCGTCGACGGCGGCGACGCGTACGGCATCGCCGGCACCGAAGGTGGCGTTGGCGCGCGCGTTCCACAATTCCCCGCGGAAGCGCACGCGGCCGTTCTGCTGCGCCCAGTCGATGACTTGCGCGCTGGCGCCGATCATATCCTCGACGCCGCTGACGATGGCGGCCTTGCGCGCCCGCAGCGCGCTGCCGAGCACGAAGAGGAACAAGCGCGGCGGCGGTCAGCGAGGTGACGGCGATGAACGGCAGGGCACGCTGAACTCGTAGCCGCCCTCGGTAGGCTCGAACAGGAAGATCGAGCCGGCGACGAAGGAGACCAGGCCGCCGATGCCGAGCACGCCGATGCCCGGCGTGAAGTGCTCGGCGGTCATGAAGCCCGAGCCCCAGCAGGATCAGCGCGAGGCCGGCGTAATTGACCGGCAGCACGGAGAGGGCGGCGAGGCCGAGCAGCAGGCTGATGGCGCCGATGACGCCCGGGGCGACGAAGCCCGGGCTCCAGAACTCGAAGATGATGCCGTAGAAGCCGATGATCAGCAGCAGATAGGCGATGCTTGGCTCGGTGATGACGGTCAGGATGCGATCGCGCCAATCGGGCGTGAGGGTGACGATTTCGACGCCCTTGGTCGCGAGCACGCGCTCGCCGGCGGCGGCGCTCACTTTGCGGCCGTCGATTTTCGCGAGCAGGTCGTTGAGATCGGTGGCAACGACATCGATGACCTTGTCGCGCAGCGCCTCGTCGGCGGTCAGCGTCTCGCCGCCGCGCACCGCACGTTCGGCCCAATCGGCATTGCGGCCGCGCAGCTGGGCGAGGCTGCGGATATAGGCGACGGCATCGTTGAGGACTTTGCGCTCCATCGCCGTGCTGTCGTCGGCGGGGGCCGATTTGTCGCCGTCGCGCTTCTTGGCGGGCTCGCGCTCGGGCGTGCCGGGCATGCCGCCCATGCTCACGGGCGTCGCGGCCCCCAGATGCGTGCCGGGCGCCATCGCCGAAATGTGGCTTGCATAGGCGATGTAGGTGCCGGCGCTGGCGGCGCGCGCACCGCTGGGGGCGACGTAGACCGCGATCGGTACGGGGCTCGCCAGCATGGCGCTGATGATGTCGCGCGTCGAGCTGACCAGGCCGCCGGGTGTGTCGAGCTGAAGAACGAGCAGTGTTGCGTTCTGCGTGCGTGCACGGTCGATCGCGCGCTGGATGAAGCCGGTTGCGCCGACGCCGATCGCGCCCTTGATTTCGGCGACCATGACAGGCGCCGCCGGCTGTGCCGCGACCGATCCCAGTCCCAGAACAATCAACAGCAGCGGCAGGAATTGCGCGAGCCGCCGCCGTGCGGCGCGTCCATCGGGGCCCATGGCGGTGCCTCCTGATGATTACCCGCAATGTTACAGGCTTGGCGCCGCAGCGCCAATGAACTCGCGTTCAGTAACCGCGGCGCTTGTCGAGGCGCAGGCGCGACGTGCAATCGCGGCCCTTCGTTTCGCCGATGAACCGCGAATCGGTTTCGAAGCGGCCGGTGATGGCGAGGTCCTCGGCCATCGTGCGCGCCGACGTCGTAACCGTGCCGTCCGTGTCGATGAAGGCATAGAACCGAGCGGAGATGACGCTCGGATTGGCCGGGTTGCGAACAATCCCCTCGATGTCGCCGTTACGCAGGGTCATCGCAAATGGCGTGATCTTGGGGCAGCTCGACAGGCCCAGCGACGCCGAAGCCGCGCCTTCCCACTCGCCGTCCAAGGCGGCAATGCCGCCGGCCGGCAATTCGCCCGTCCGGCACGCTGAGAGGGCGAGGACGGCCAGGAGGGAAATGACAATTCGGCGCATGGGGCGGGAATTTGGAAGTGTTTGAGCGGGCTGTCAATTTCCGAATTTTCGGGGCCAGGGCTTGACCTTCCTAGAACTGGAAGGTCCATATAAGCCGATATGGACGATCTGATTAAATCCGCCGCTCGACCGGCGCCTGCAACGTCGCCTGCCCAAGCGGAGGCGACGCTTCCGGTCGCCGGCATGACCTGTGCTTCATGCGTGTCGCGCATCGAGCGCGCGTTGGCGCGCGAACCGGGCGTGCGGTCCGCGGAGGTCAACCTCGCAAGCGAGACGGCGCATGTCACTTACGATCCCGCGCGCACCGATGTGGCGCGTCTGGCGCAGGCGATCACGCGCGCCGGCTACAGCGTCCCGCCCGCCCAGATCGATCTGCAAATCGAAGGCATGACGTGTGCGGCTTGCGTGTCGCGCGTCGAAAAGGCGCTGAAATCCGTTCCAGGTGTCATTGAGGCCAGCGTCAACCTTGCCAACGGTCGCGCGCACGTCAGCGAGTCCGCCGGCGTCGACAGCGCGGCGCTGATCGCGGCGGTGACGCGCGCGGGCTATGGCGCGCGGGTCTGGTCCGATCTCGCGGCCCGATCCGAGCAGGCCGACGCCGATGCGGATGCGCGCTCGCGCGCGGAATTGCGGCGCTTCGTCATCGCGACCGTGCTGACATTGCCCATGCTGGTGGACATGGGGGCGCATCTGCTCGGCTGGCATTGGCGCGTGCCGCCGCTGGTGCAACTCGCCTTGGCGACGCCGGTGCAGTTCTGGATCGGCGCGCGGTTCTATGCCGCGGGCTGGCGCGCGTTGCGCGCGGGGACTGGCAACATGGATCTGCTGGTGGCGCTGGGAACCAGTGCCGCCTACGCCTTCAGCGCGGTGCAGGCGTTGCGCGATCCGTTCGGCATGCCGGTGCTTTATTTCGAGGGCGCGGCGGTCGTTATCGCGCTGGTCGTGCTCGGCCGCTGGCTGGAGGCGCGCGCCAAGCGCGCCGCCGCCACCGCCATCCGCGCGCTGATGAAGCTGCGCCCCGAGCGGCGCGGGTGTTGCGCGATGGGGTCGAGGTCGATGTGCCGGTCGAATCCGTGACGCATGACGACCTCGTCATCGTGCGGCCGGGCGAGCGCATCGCCGTCGATGGCGTCGTCGAGACGGGGCGAGCGAGGTCGATGAATCGCTGCTGACGGGCGAAAGCCGCGCCCGTGGCCAAGCAGAAGGGCGATCGTGTCATCGGCGGTTCCGTCAACGGCGACGGGTTGCTGCGCGTGCGCGCGACCGAGATCGGCGCCGAGGCCACGCTCGCGCGCATCATCCGCCTGGTTGAATCGGCGCAGGCCGCCAAGGCGCCGGTGCAGCGCCTGGTCGACCAGGTAAGCGCCGTTTTTCGTGCCCGCGGTCATCGTCGTGGCGCTGGCGACATTCCTGGCCTGGTGGCTGGTCGCGGGCGACGCGAAGCGGATTTGTCGCGGCGGTCGTCGGTGCTGGTGATCGCGTGCCCATGTGCGCTGGGCCTGGCGACGCCGACCGCGATCATGGCGGGGACGGGTGTTGCGGCGCGCGCGGGCATCTTGATCCGCGATGCCGAGGCGCTGGAGCGCGCGCATCAGATCAAAATCGTCGTCTTCGACAAAACGGGCACGCTTACGCAGGGCCATCCGGTCGTGCAGGCCGTGATTGCCGCGGACAGCCGCGATCAGGACAGCGTATTGCGGATTGCGGCGGTCGCGCAGCAAGGCAGCGAGCATCCGCTGGCGCGGGCCATTCTCGATGCGGCCAAGCCGCTCGGCAAACTGCCAGCGCTTGATTCCTTCCGGGCCTTGCCCGGGCGCGGGATTGTCGCGCAGGCCGGTGGCGCGGAGATCCTGGTCGGCAATCGTCGGCTGATGGCGGAGCAGGGGATTGACATGAGTGCGCTGCAGGCGCGCTGGGACGAACTGGAGGCGCAAGGTCACACCGCGGTCGCCGTGGTGCGCGCGAAGACGGCACTTGGCCTGATCGCGGCCGGCGATACGCCGCGTGACAGCGCCAAGGCCGCCATCGCAACGCTCAACCGCACAGGGATCGAAACCATCATGCTGACGGGCGACAACCGCCGCGCCGCCGAAGCGGTGGCGCACAAGCTCGGTCTTACGCGCGTCATCGCCGAGGTTCTTCCGGAGGAGAAGTCGCGCCATGTCGCCGCCTTGCGCAAGGACGGCAAGGTCGTGGCGATGGTCGGCGATGGCGTCAACGATGCGCCGGCCCTCGCGGCCGCGGATATCGGCATTGCGATGGGCACGGGCACCGATGCGGCGATGGCGGCCGCCGGTGTCACGCTGATGCGGCCCGATCTGCGTCTGGTGCCGGCGGCGATCGACATCTCGCACGCGACCCTCGCGCGCATCCGCCAAATCTGTTCTGGGCCTTCATCTACAATCTGGTCGGCATCGGCCTGGCGGCGGTCGGCCTTCTCAATCCGCTGATCGCGGGAAGCGCCATGGCATTTTCGTCGGCGAGCGTGGTCGCGAACTCGCTGCGCCTCAAGCGCTGGCGTCCGAAACTGGCAGAGCAGGGAGCGGCAGAATGAATATCGGCGATGCGGCGACGCGCTCAGGCGTGTCGGCTAAGACGATTCGCTATTACGAGAGCATCGGGCTGATCGGGCGGGCCGACCGGCGCGCCAACAATTATCGCGACTACTCGACCGAAGACGTGCAGACGCTGCGCTTCATCCAGCGCGCGCGCAGTCTCGGCTTCACGGTCAAGGAAGTGGGCGCGCTGATCAGCCTGTGGCACGACAAGAAGCGCGCCAGCCACGACGTCAAGGCGATGGCGCTCGCCCATGTCGCCGAGATCGACCGCAAGGTGGAAGAACTGCAGGCGATGCGGCGCACGCTGGCGACGCTGGCCGAGCGCTGCCACGGCGACGGACGGCCGGATTGTCCGATCCTCGACGATCTGGCGGGGTGCCATGAGCCGCCGTCAGTTCGCGCCAAAAATGGCTCTAAATCAACGGGTTGGAACTAATGTGACGGTCGCCACGGGACTCTCGATCGGGAGTTGGGTATAACTGGCCACGATGTCCGGGCCGAGAACTCCCTTTCAACGCAGTTTGCGACGCTTTCGCCGGCGGATGCGGGTTCACCTCCACGCTTTTGCGCGGCTGACCGTGCTGGCGCTATGTGCGCTGCTTGGCGGTGCCTCGCTGGGTGCCGCCGTCGGACACTGGACCGAGAGCGACAGCGCCGCGCCGCGCATCGTGCGCACGCATTCGCCGAAATACGGTCCGGTCGCGACCGTCGCCATCCCACAGCCGGTGGCACTGCCGGTCGTGCTCGCCGCCGTCGTGGCGACAAAGCCAGCCCCCGTCACTGCACCGGTTCCAGCCGTTGCACCGCCAAAAGTGCCGCCGCCGCCGAGCCCTGTCGTTCCGGTCGCCTTGCGCGCGCCGGCACCGGAGCGCTTCGAACGGAGCCCGGGGGGCGATGCATTGGCCGCTTGGCGGCGCCACGCCGTCAGCGTCGATGTCGCGCCCGGCACGCCGGTGATCGCCATCGTTATCGACGACATGGGGCTCGACCAGAATCGCTCGATGCGCGCGGTCGGCTTCAAGGGGCCGCTCACGCTCTCCTACCTGCCTTATGCGCGCAACGTGGCGGCACAGGCGACGGCAGCGCACCAAGCCGGCCACGAGTTGCTGATGCATCAGCCGATGGAGCCGCAGGGCCATGAGAATCCGGGCCCCAATGCGCTCACGATCGGCATGCTGGCGGGCGAGATCACGATCCGCGTGTCGGAATCGCTCGATCGCGTGCCCTACGCGGTCGGCCTCAACAATCACATGGGTAGCCGCTTCACGCGCGATACAGGGGCGCTGCGCCCGGTGATGACGGAGTTGAAGCGGCGGGGAATGATGTTCCTTAATTCGCGGACGGCTCCTGACAGCGTTGGCACGGTGGTGGCACGGGTCCATCGCGTGCCGTTCGCCGAGCGCGATGTGTTCCTCGACAACGACGCGAACGCGCCGGCGGTGCAGGCGCGGCTGGCGGAAACCGAACTGATCGCGCGGCGGACCGGTGCGGCCGTGGCGATCGGCCACCCGCATGAAGGCACGCTCGACGCGCTCGAGACATGGCTGGAAACAATCGAGCAGCGCGGCTTCGCGCTGGTGCCGATCACCACCATCGTGGCGCGGCGCGAGGCGCGGATGGCGATCCAGGCCGAGGTCGAGACGTTGACGCGGCGGCCTTGACCTTGCCGCCGCTGGCAGGCGCATCTTCGCCGCCTGTCAGCCAATTCCCCGGGATGCACATCACGTGAGCGAAACCTATCGAGTGAGCGGCATGACCTGCGGCGGCTGCGCGAGCGCGGTCACGAATGCCATCAAGGCGGCCGCACCGGCTGCGATCGTGAAGGTCGATCTGGCCGCGGGCCAGGTGACGGTCGAAGGGGCGGGCGCCGATGCCGTCCATCGCGCCGTCGAGGATGCCGGGTTCGGCTTCGGCGGCAAGGCCTAGCGCGCTACCAGACTCGCGGGATCAGGCGATAGCGCACGGTTTGCTGGTACGCCGCATAGCCCGGCAGGTTCTTTGCCAAGAATTCTTCTTCGTCGAGCAACCGCCATAGAAGTGCGGGCAGCATCGCGGCGACGACAAGCGATCCCCACCACGAGCCGAGCGCGATCGGCACGCCGACAAACATGACAAGAGCGCCGGCATACATCGGATGCCGGACGAGCGCATAGGGGCCCGTTGAAATGACCTTGTGATCCGGCGCCACTTCGATGATGGCGGCAGTGAATGTGTTTTCCCTGAACACATAAAAAATCGCCAGCCAGCCGAGTGCGACTAGCGAGTCGCCGGTGAGCGCCACATAGGGATGCATGAGCGACCAGCCGTAGCGATGATCGAGCGCCGGGACGACGAGAAGCCCGATAAATCCCAGCGACGCGATGATCATGATGATCTTCTGCACTGGCTCTTTCTCGGCTGTCGGCCCGCCGCGCATCCGCCGCTCCAGCAGCTTCGGGTCCCTTTTCATGAGGTCGAGGGTGATGGCGAGGGACGCGAGGAAATAGACGGCCAGGAAAACCCAAGCCTGCCAATAGTCGAGTGTTCCCGCCGCAATAAACAGCAGCGTCGCCATGACGAGAAATAGGAACAGCAGGCCGCTGAACGCTTTCAAGTTCAGATTGCTCATGACGTCATCGCAACTCGCACCCGGGTGCGTGCGCCGGGCATCGTATCCCGAGGTTTGAGAGGCCGCGCGTGCGGCTTCATCCTTCGACAAGCTCAGGATGAGGCCGTTCTAGAAAGGTCCTCATGGTGAGCTTGTCGAACCATGAGGATAGCGCGCTCTATCGTGATATCGGTGCAAGCCGCGCCGCGGCTATGCAGCGGCGCTGACTCGTGAATTGCTAGAGAAGCTTCTCGACCTCGGCCTGGTCGATCTGAACGCCGTAGCGCGCGCGCAGCGACAGGCCCAGTTCGTGCACCAAATCCTGCGCCATCTGCTGGCGCAGCTGGTCGGCGAGCTGCTTGACGCCGTCGGCGTTGGTTGCCGGGTCGGCCGGCTTGATCTCGGTGAGCTTGAGGACGAAGTAGCCGTCCTTCGAGGGCGCCGTGGCGGCCTCGCCGACCTTGAGACCGAAGAGCCTGCCGGCAACTTCCGGCGGGGCAAAATTCTGACGATCGACCTCGCCGGTGCGCAGCATCGGCTGGGTCGTGTCGACCTTCAGGCTGTTGAACTCGGCGATCGCGGCGGCGCTCGCCTGTCCTGATTTGATGCGTTCGAGGACCGTCGCAGCGCGGGCCTGGGCGGCGTCCATCTGCTTTTGCGTGCGCCAGAGGGCTGCCACCTGGTCGCGCACATCGGCGAGCGGCTTGACGCGCGGCGGCGTGACGCCGTCGACGCGGACGACGAACCAGGCGCCGGATTTCGTTTCAATCAGCGGGCTGGCCTGTCCGGGCAGGGTTTCGAAAGCAGCGCGCATCGCTTCAGGGGCACCGGCGACGGCCGCCACCGGCGTGCCATTGGGGGCCGTGCCGCGGGCATCGACGCCCTCCACCTTGATCGGCTTGAGGCCGACCTTGGCGGCCGCGTCGTCGAGCGAAGCGCCGTCGGCCACCGCGTCCTCGACCTTCACCGCGGCGTCGTAGGCGCTGCTATAGGCGATGCGGCGCGCGACCTCGGTCTTGAGGCGCGCACGCTGCTCCTCGAAATTCGCCTCCTTGGCGGGTTCGATCTTGGAGACGCGCATGATGTGCCAGCCGAGCGGCGATTTGATTGGCTTCGAGACGGCGCCGTCGGCCAGCGCGAAGGTGGGATCGGCGAGCTCGGGGAAAAGCTCGCGCTGCTGCACAATTCCGAGCGACGTCTGTTCCGGCGTCTGGCCGGCCGCTTTCGCGACCTCATCGAAGGCCTCGCCCTTGGCGAGGCGCTCTTCGGCGGCATTGGCGGCGGCTTCGTCGTTGAACAGGATTTGCGAGAGCTCGCGCTTCTCGGGCACGCGGAACTCCGCCGCGTGCGCGTCAAACTCTTCGCGGATCTGCTGCTCGGTTGGCTCGATCGTCGCAACCAGATCGTCGGCGCCGATGCGGATCAGGGTCAGGCCGCGATATTCGGGCTCGGAAAAGCGCTCCGTATTCTCTTCGTAGAGCGTTTTGAGGTCCTCGTCCTTGGGCTCGCCGACATCGCCGATCGACGACGCCGACACGAACACCGTCTCGCCGATGCGCCGTTCGGCGCGATAGCGATAGAGTTGTTCGACCATGGCCGCCGGTGGACGCGCGCCGCCCTCGATCGAGCCGACGACGGCATCGCGCGTCAGGTCGCGGCGCAGCAGCTCGACATACTGGCGCTCCGTCATGCCGTTCTCGGAGAGGGCGCGCTGAAACATGAAGCGGTCGAACGCGCCGGTCGGACCGGCGAACCCCGGATTGCTGACGATCTTCGCGCGCACCGTGTCGTCGCCGATGACGACGCCCAGGCGCTGTGCTGCGTTGTCCACCAGGGCCTGGAGGATGACGCGGTCGATGACACGGTCCATCAGGCCGAACTGGCGCGCGGTCTCGGGATCGAACTGGCCGAAGGCGCGGCGCAGGCGGTCGATCTCGCGGCGATACTCATTGCCGAGCTGGGTGGCGCTGATCTTTTCGCCGGCGACACGCAGCGGAACCGGCTCGCTGCGGCGATGAAGGCGTAATCGCCGATACCCCACAGCGCGAAGCTGAGGATCAGCATGGCGAATAGCACTTTGGCGACGAGACCGGCGCCCTTTGAACGAAAGGTCTGAAGCACCTACAAAAACCGCTCCTTTGGCGGGGCTGAAAACGGGCGCGATCATAGGGGGCGGGGCCCGGGCAAGCAACTTGATTGGGCAGACCGGTCCAGCCGGCGGACCGGGCTTTGACAGCGTGGTTTCGCCTGCTAGTTTGCGGGCCTCCCCCACTTTTGAGTGGCACGCTATGCCCCGACCACGCCCGCTGATCGCCGGAAACTGGAAGATGAACGGCCTCGCGGTCGAGGGAAAGGCGCTCGCCGACGCGATTGCGGCCGGGATGCGCCGCCTGCCGGCCGATGCGCCGGAGGTCCTGGTCTGTCCCCCGGCGACAGTCATGGTGATCGTCGCCGCCGCCCTCAAGGGCAATCCCATCGCGATCGGAGGGCAGGATTGCAGCGCCCAGCCGCCAGGGGCGCATCCCGGCGATATCGCCGCCGTGATGCTGACGGATCTCGGCTGTCGCTATGTGATCCTGGGCCATTCGGAGCGGCGCGCCGATCATCATGAGACCGATGGGGTGGTGCGCGCGAAGGCCGAGGCGGCACATGGCGCTGGCCTGACCGCGATCGTGTGCGTGGGCGAGACCCTGGCCGAGCGCGACGCCGGCCGCACGCTCGATGTCATCAGCAAGCAGGTGCACGGCTCGGTGCCCAAGAACAGCCATGCCGGCAACCTGGTCATCGCTTATGAGCCGGTCTGGGCGATCGGCACCGGACGCACGGCCACGCCGGCCCAGGTGGGGGAGGTGCATGCGGTCATCCGCAAGCAGCTCGCCGACCGGGTGCCGGAGCCGAAAGATGTCCGGATTCTCTACGGCGGCTCGGTCAAGGGCGCCAATGCGCGCGAGCTGCTTGCGGTCGCCAATGTCGATGGCGCCCTGGTCGGCGGGGCGAGCTTGAAAGCCGACGAATTCCTGGCCATTGCCGCGGCCGCTCCACCCCCCGCGAGCCCCTGATTTCCCGGGGTGAATCCGGGCTGGATTTCGCGGGGCAAAGCGACTACAACACCGCGTCCCGTGAGCGGGACCGGGCGTTAACGCTTAACCTCAGCAAGCCGGGCCAATGAGCGCAGTCGTCATCCATGTCCTGACCGTTCTCCACCTGATGATCGCGGTGGCGCTGATCGGCGTCGTGCTGCTCCAGCGCAGCGAGGGCGGGGGGCTCGGTATCGGCTCGAGCGGCGGCATGGGCAGCTTCATGACCGCGCGCGGGACCGGCAATCTGCTGACGCGCATGACCGTGATCCTGGCCGTTCTTTTCCTGGTGACGAGCGTCGTGCTCGCGAAATTCTCGATCCCGACCGGCGAGCCGCGTTCGATCATCGACACGCTGGCACCGGTCACCGGACCCGCGACAACGCCCGCACCCGGCACGCCGGCAGCCCCGGCGACGCCCGCGCCCAGCGGTGCCCCGAGCGTTCCGCGCTAGGCCAGCGTTCCGCAAAAATGACCGAGTCGGAGGCCGACTCGGGTCAACAGGAAAACTTTTGTTAGCCGTCCGTCTTTTGCTTGGGCGGAGTCGGTGATTGTTATAGGTTGAGGGTCCATGACGCGGTTCATCTTCATCACCGGCGGCGTGGTCTCCTCCTTGGGCAAGGGTCTCGCTTCCGCAGCGCTCGGCGCGCTGCTGCAGGCGCGCGAATTCAAGGTCCGGCTGCGCAAGCTTGATCCCTATCTCAATGTCGATCCGGGGACGATCAGTCCCTATCAGCATGGCGAGGTCTACGTCACCGATGACGGGGCCGAGACGGATCTCGACCTCGGCCATTACGAGCGCTTCACGGGCGTGGCCTCGCGCCAATCCGACAACATCACGACGGGGCGCATCTATTCGTCGGTGATCGCCAAGGAGCGGCGCGGCGACTATCTCGGCGGCACGGTGCAGGTCATCCCGCATGTCACCGACGCGATCAAGGATTTCATCCGCGCCGATTGCGAGGATACGGATTTCCTGCTGTGCGAAATCGGCGGCACGGTCGGTGACATCGAGTCGCTGCCGTTCCTCGAAGCCATCCGCCAGATGGGCCATGAGCTCGGCAAGTCGCGCACGCTGTTCACGCACCTGACGTTGGTGCCCTACATCCCGTCGGCGGGCGAGCTCAAGACCAAGCCCACACAGCACTCCGTCAAGGAAGTGCAGAGCATGGGCATCCAACCCGATGTGCTGCTGTGTCGCTGCGATCGCGAGATTCCGGCGGGAGCGCGCAAGAAGATCGCGCTATTCTGCAATGTGCGCGAAGAGGCTGTGGATTCCGGCTCTCGACGCGTCCTCCATTTATGAAGTGCCGATCCAGTATCACAAGGAAGGCTTCGACAACGAGGTGCTGCGTCACTTCGGCCTCGAGGCGCGCGAGCCCGACCTGTCGCGCTGGACCGAGATCGTCCGGCGCGTGAAGCAGCCCGAGGGCGAGGTGCAGGTCGCGGTCGTCGGCAAGTACACGAACCTGCTCGATGCCTATAAATCGCTGGCCGAGGCGCTGACGCATGGCGGCATCGCCAACAACGTGAAGGCGCGGCTGAACTGGGTCGAGTCGGAGGCGTTCGAGAATGGCAGCCCGGCGTTGGAGCAGCTCGACGGCGCGCACGCGATCCTGGTGCCCGGCGGCTTCGGCGAGCGCGGCTCGGAAGGTAAGATCCGCGCGGTGCGCTATGCGCGCGAAAAGAAGGTGCCGTATTTCGGCATCTGTTTTGGCATGCAGATGGCGGTGATCGAGGCGGCGCGCAATCTCTGCGGCATCGATGAGGCGAGCACGACGGAGTTCGGGCCGACGCCGGATCCGGTGGTCGGCCTGCTCACCGAGTGGGTGCGCGGCAACGCGCTGGAGCGGCGCACGATCGGCGACAATCTCGGCGGCACGATGCGGCTGGGCGGCTACGACGCCATGCTCAAGCCCGGCAGCCATGTCGCGGATATCTACGGCTCGACCACGATCCGCGAGCGCCACCGCCACCGCTATGAAGTGAACATCAACTACAAGGCCAAGCTGGAAAAGGCGGGCATGGTCTTCTCCGGCATGTCGCCCGACGGGCAGCTGCCGGAAATCGTCGAGTTCGCCGACCATCCCTGGTTCGTCGGCGTGCAGTTCCACCCCGAGCTGCGCTCGAAGCCCTTCGACCCGCATCCGCTCTTCACGTCGTTCATCAAGGCGGCGGTGGATCAGAGCCGGTTGGTGTGAGATCGCGTTGGCTCATCCTTCGAGACGCGCGCTTCGCGCGCTCCTCAGGATGAGGATCGTTTAGTAGAGCCTCATCCTGAGGAGCAGCCCGCAGGGCTGCGTCTCGAAGGATGGGGCGGCGGGCTCAGACCTTTGGTTCGCCCCATTTGATCCGTGCCAGGCGGCCGGTCAGAGCCAGGCAGAGCCCAAAAAACAGGAACCCTCCGAGCGAGATCAGAAGAATTGTCTGGTCGTACTTCGTCAGCACCAGCAAGAACAGGAAGAAGCACGCGACGACAAAGAGCAGGTTGATCGTGAGAACGGCAACCAGGCGGCCGTTGCTTATGCGTTGTGCTGCCGCGCGCTGTGACTCGCCGAACCCCATTCGGTGCCGGCTCTTTGGGGCGTCGCGAAGAATCTTTCGAAAGCGGAAATGGTGGAAAATCGAAAATCCCACGAGCGCCGGAAGTAGGACGACCAAGGCGCGCCACCCGCCAAAGCTGCCGCTGAAGGCACCGACGATGACGAAGATCGTGCCGACGGAATAGTAGCTGCGAAGTGCCAATGTGATTTGAGCTTTTAGCGCCGTGTCAACGATGTAACCGGCGCCGAATATCCCATAGGGAAAAAAGACATTGCCTTCGTTCGTCTGCTTAAAGTTGACGTCCTCCATGCCCTTCCAGAAAATCAGATTTCGCATTGGTGCCCCCACGTAAGATCGAGATGATTTTCAACTGCCGCGGTTATGCGAATGTTAAGCGCGACGCGACGGGCTATGACCCCAGTTCAAATTGATATAAATGCGCCATGAGTGAAAAACAGCGTACCGTCCATATCGCCAATATCGCCATCGGCAACGACAAGCCGATCGTGCTGATCGCGGGCCCGTGCCAGCTCGAGAGCCGGCAGCATGCGCTGGAGATGAGCCAGGCGCTGGTCGAGATGACCGGCAAGCTGGGCATGGGGCTCATCTACAAGACGAGCTTCGACAAGGCGAACCGCACCTCGGCGAACGCGCAGCGCGGGCTCGGCCTCGACAAGAGCCTGCCGATCATGGCGGAGATCCGCGAGACCTATGGCTGCCCGGTGCTGACCGATGTCCACGATGCCCACCAGTGCGCCAAGGTGGGCGAGGCGGTCGACGTGCTGCAGATCCCGGCCTTCCTGTGCCGGCAGACCGATCTGCTGATCGCCGCGGCAAAGACGGGGCGGGCCGTCAATGTGAAGAAGGGGCAGTTCCTGGCGCCCTGGGACATGAAGAACGTCGCCGCGAAGATCGCGGCGGCGGGCAACGACAAGATCCTGCTGACCGAGCGTGGCGCCTCGTTCGGCTACAACACGCTGGTGACGGACATGCGCGGCCTGCCGATCATGGCGCAGACCGGCTACCCGGTGATCATCGATGCCACGCATTCGGTACAGCAGCCGGGCGGGCAGGGCACGTCCTCGGGCGGCGACCGGCGCTTCGCGCCGGTGATCGCGCGCGCGGCGGTGGCGGTGGGCGTGGCGGGGGTCTTCATGGAAACCCACCAGGACCCGGACCATGCGCCCTCCGACGGGCCGAACATGATCCATCTCAAGGACATGCCGGCCATTCTGACGACGCTGCAGGAATTCGACCGGGTGGC
>CAVVJD010000019.1:0-26543 GCA_963748455.1 uncultured Alphaproteobacteria bacterium | reverse complement strand
CTCGCCGATCTGGTGAGCTGGCGCGCGGCGTTCATCGTGCCGGGTGCGTTTTCCGTGGCGCTCGGCCTCTGGTTTGCCGTTGCGGTGCCCAAAGCGCTGGCGGATGCGTCCGGCGGCAAGAAGACCGGAAAGCCGGTCGCGCATGTCGATCGGGCACGGGTGTTCACGGTGTTGGTCATCGCGACGATTTGCGGCGGCGTGATCTTTAACGCCACGACCGTCGCGATGCCGAAAATCTTCGACGAGCGGCTGGCCGCGCTCACCAGCACGGCATTCGGCGTGGGGGCGTTCGTGTGCGGCGTATATGTGCTGGCCGCGATCGCGCAGCTTTGCGTCGGCCAGATGATCGATCGTGGCAGCCTGCGCGCGGTGTTCATTCCGATCGCGCTGATGCAAGCACCGATGCTGTTCCTCGCCGGCTCGACCACCGATTGGGCGATGCTGGCGACCGCGACGGCGATGATGTTCTTCGTGTTCGGGCAGATCCCGATCAACGACGCGATGGTCGCCAAGTATATCGACGACCGCTGGCGCTCGCGCGCCTATGCGCTGCGCTACGTGCTGTCGTTCAGTGCGAGCGCCACGGCCGTGCCGCTGATCGCGATCCTGCACGCGCGAACCGGCGGGTTTCGCGCCGTGTTCATGGTGCTGGCGGTGCTGGCGCTGGCGATCTTCGCGGCGTCGCTGTTCTTCCCACGCCCGCGCGCGGAGGTGCCGGCAGCGGCACCGGCGGAATAGCTTAGAAAATTATTGCCAGCACAAGCGCCGCGACGAGGATCGCGGTCAGCACCGGCCAGAAGACGCCGACGCGGCGGTTGCCGCCACCCAGGGCTGCCAGCGTTTCGGGGTGCAGGCGCATGCCGCCTTCGGCCAGCATCGCCGCCGATCTCTCGAGATTGGCGATGAAGTTCGGCAGCTCCTCGATGCGCGCCATCGCCGCCTCGACGGCCGTGCGCGCGCGCGCCTCGACGCCGCGGTTCTGCCACATCCACTCCTCGATCAGCGGGCGGGCGAGCGCCCACATATTGACCTCGGGGTTGAGCAGACGGCCCACGCCTTCGCAGACCAGCATGCTTTTCTGCAAGAGCAGGAGCTGCGGTTGCGTCTCCATCTGAAACTGCTCGGTCACTTCGAAGAGCTGCGCGAGGAGCCGGGCGAGCGAAATCTCATGCAGCGGCAGGCCCATGATCGGCTCGGCAATGGCGCGCGCGGCCTGGGTGAAGGCGTCGATCGACTGGTCCGGCGGCACGTAGCCGGCGCGGAAATGCACCTCGGCCACCTTGCGATAGTCGCCGTTGAGGAAGCCGAGCAGCATATCGGCGAGGAAATAGCGCGTGCGCTGGTCGATGCGGCCCATGATGCCGAAATCGACCGCGATCACAGCACCATCGGCTGCCACGAACAAATTGCCGGGATGCATGTCGGCGTGGAAGAAGCCGTCGCGGAACACCTGGCGGAAGAAGCTGCGCGCGGCGCGGCCGACGATCTCGTCGGGGTCGTGGCCGGCGGCGATCAGGCTGTCGCGCTCGTCGACGGGAATGCCGATGATGCGCTCGAGTGTGAGCACGCGCCGCGTGGTGCGGGCCCAATCGACCTTGGGCACGCGGAATTCCGGATCGCCGGCGAAATTCCCGGCCAGCTCCGACGCCGCTGAGGCCTCCATGCGCAGGTCCATCTCCAGCCGCACGGAATTGGCGAAGGTCTGCACGATGCCGACCGGCTTCAGCCGGCGCACCCGCGCCAGCACGCGCTCGGCCATCTCGGCCAGCCACATGAACAGGTCGATGTCGCGCTCGAACTGCGCCTCGATCCCCGGGCGCAGCACTTTGACCGCGACCTCGGTGCCGTCGGGCGTGGTGGCGAAGTGAACCTGGGCGATGGAGGCGGCGGCGACCGGCGTGTCGTCGAAGCTGCCATAGATATGGTCGAGCTTTTCGCCGAACTGCGCAGCGATGGTGGCGCGCGCGGCCGCGGCGGGAAAGGGCGCCAGGCGGTCCTGCAGTTCCGATAAATCCGCCGCGACATCCTCGCCGACCAGATCGGCGCGGGTGGAGAGCGCCTGGCCCAGCTTGACGAAGCTCGGCCCCAGCTCGGTCAAGGCGGCCGCCAGGCGTTGGCCCGGCCGCGGCGGCAGGTTGCGGCGGCGCAGCGCATGCGACAGGCGCGTCACCAGCACCGGCAGGCCGAGTTTCTCCAGCCCGATCAGCGCATCATGGCGCGCCAAGGTCAGCGCAATGCGCAGCAGCCGGACAAGATTGCGGAGGGCGCGGAGCATCAGGCGGAACGATGCACGGGCAAGCTCAGATCCGCCATGCGGAATGGATCGCGGCGATCCCGCCTGAGAGGTTGCGCACCCGGCCGCGCTCCAGGCCCGCCGCCGCCATCATGCGCAACAATTCTTCCTGCGGCGGGAAGCGCCTTATGCTCTCGACGAGGTATTGATAGGCAGGCCGGTCGCCGGCAACGAACTCGCCGATCACCGGCAGCACAGAGAAGGAGTAGGTGTCGTAGATCTGGCCGAGCAGCGGCACCACGACGCGGCTGAACTCCAGGCAGAAGAAGCGGCCGCCGGGCTTGAGCACGCGCCGCGCCTCCGCCAGCGCCCTGTCGAGGTGTGTGACGTTGCGCAGGCCGAAGGCGATCGTATAGACGTCGACACTGGACGATGCCACCGGCAGGCGCTCGGCATCGCCCGCGGCCCAGGCGAGGCCCTGCAGCTTGCCGCGATCCAGCGCGCGGTCGCGCCCAACGGACAGCATGGCAGCGTTAATGTCGCAGATCGCGACATGCGCGCCGGTCGCAGGTCCGCCGGCACCATCAAGGAGCCGGAATGCGACATCGCCGGTCCCGCCGGCAACGTCGAGAAAACGTTCGCCCGGGCGCGGCGCCACCTGGGTCACCAGGGCCGCCTTCCACAGCCGGTGCACGCCCGCCGACATCAGATCGTTCATCAGGTCGTAGCGCGGTGCCACGCTGTCGAACACGTCGCGCACCAGCCGCGACTTCTCCGCCGCCGCGACGCGGCGGAAGCCAAAGGGCACCGTGCCGGGGCCGATTTCAGGGCCTGAACTCATGGGCCGGAACATAGCGCGGCGATCCCGATTCCGCTAGGTTACGCGCCCATGCCCGAACTTCCTGAAGTCGAGACGGTGGTGCGGGGGCTCAGGCCCCATCTGGTCGGGCGGCGCATTGCGCGGCTGGTGCAACGTCGCCCGGATCTGCGCACGGCGCTGCCGCGCAATTTCGCGGCGCGCGTCGAAGGGCGGCGCGTGACGGCGTTGGAGCGGCGCGCCAAGTACATTCTTGCGCATCTGGACGACGAGCAGATCCTGATCGTGCATCTGGGTATGTCGGGGCGGCTTGTGCTGCTCGATCGCCCGAACAGCGAAGCGGGCCCGCATGACCATGTCGAGTTCACCATCGATGACGGCAGGCTCGTGCGCTTCTCCGATCCGCGGCGCTTCGGCATGATGGACTTGCTTACGCGCAAGGCGATGGGACAGGACAAGCGCTTCGCCGAACTCGGGCCCGAGCCCTTGGCGGAGGAGTTCACGCCGTCGGTGTTGGCGCAGGCGCTGGCCGGGCGTGGCTCTCCCATCAAAGTGGCGTTGCTCGATCAGCATGTCGTCGCCGGCATCGGCAATATCTATGCGTGCGAGGCGCTGCATATCGCCGGCATCTCGCCCAAGCGCAAGGCTGGCACAGTCCAGGGCGAGCGCGCGGCGCGGCTGGTACACGCCATAAAGGATGTGTTGCGCAAGGCGATCGACGCGGGCGGGTCGTCGGCGCGCGACTATGTGCAGGCGTCGGGCGAGCTCGGCTGGTTCCAGCATCAATGGGCGGTGTATGACCGCGAAGGAACGCCGTGCCCCGGCTGCGATTGCGGACGCGGAGTCAAGCGCTTTGTGCAGGGCGGGCGTTCCACTTTCTATTGTGCACAGCGTCAACGCTGATGTATGAGCCCGGTCATGGACCCGTCGTCGTCCGGCCCGCGCGCCCGCTCGCGCAACTTCCCCGGAACGGCAGGACACTCCAGAGGGATGAACTTTGCGCAAACCGGACAGCGCACGCGTCTGTTCGTATGACGAACCGGCGCATCGCAACTCCGATGCGCCACGACAATGACGGGCCCGTCAGGCTCTAAGACATCGCAAGGGGAGATACCCATGGCTTTCCAGAACATCCTGGTCGAAACGCGGGGGCGTGTCGGCCTGATCACGCTCAACCGGCCCAAGGCGCTAAATGCGCTGTCGTCGGGGCTCATCGCCGAGCTGGGACAAGCGCTCGACGCGTTCGAAATGAACGACGACATCGGCGCCATCGTGCTGACCGGCAGCGAGAAAGCCTTCGCGGCCGGCGCCGATATCAAGGAGATGAAAGATAAGTCCTATATGGACGTCTATCTCGCCGACTTCATCACCAATGGTTGGGAGCGGGTGACGACCTGCCGCAAGCCGATTATCGCCGCGGTGGCCGGTTATGCGCTGGGCGGCGGCTGCGAAGTTGCCATGATGTGCGACTTCATCATCGCCGCCGACAACGCAAAATTCGGGCAGCCGGAAATCACGCTCGGCACCATGCCCGGTGCCGGCGGCACCCAGCGGCTCACGCGTTTCGTCGGCAAGTCAAAAGCGATGGATATGTGTCTGACAGGGCGCAACATGGACGCGGCCGAGGCCGAGCGCGCCGGGCTCGTCAGCCGGATCGTGCCGGTCGCGGACTTGCTCGAGGAAGCGATCAAGGCCGCCACGCGCATCGCCGACATGTCGCGGCCGATCACCATGCTGTGCAAGGAAGCCGTCAACCGCGCTTACGAATCGACACTGAGCGAAGGTGTGCGTTTCGAGCGGCGGCTGTTTCACTCGACATTCGCCACCGCCGATCAGAAAGAAGGCATGTCCGCCTTCGTCGAGAAGCGCCAGCCGCAGTTCAAACACCGCTGAACAAGGCAGCTTTTATGCGCCTTTCCCGGCATTTGCGCCGAGTTGACGGCCCCCGGCGCGGGGGCTATAAACCCGCGCCTTCACGAACGACCCCCGGAATGAGATAGGAAAATCATGGCGAAGACCAAATCGGCAAAGAAGACCGCACGGCGCGCAGTGCGCCGCGCCACGGTCAATCAGGCGCGCGTCTCGCGTCTCAGGACCTTCGTGAAGAAGGTCGAAACCGCAATCGCCAGCGGTGACAAGGCTGCGGCGCAGGCGGCCTTCAAAGCCATGCAGCCGGTTCTGATGCGCGGCATCAGCCACGGCGTGGTGCACAAGAACACAGTCTCGCGCAAATTGTCGCGTCTGACCGCGCGCATCAAAGCGCTGTAAAAAACTCGCGACACACAAGCTGTCGTTCGTGCGCGACCGGCGTCACCCCGCCGGTCGCGTTTTGCATTTCAAGGGATGCAATCAGCAAATGTGATTTCAAACAGCGTTGCATCATCGCGTAAAAAAGTTTCGGAAATTTTTTTGCGCGCGCGAGTGTCTCCGCGCGGACACGACCTACATGAAATGTGACGTTCGCCTTTCGATCATGTTGCACTGGTCCGCGTCGATGATTAGAGTCGCCAGCGTTGATCGAAGGCGAGGGGGCGGAGCAAACATCTCACTCGATCGATATCTGGGAACGGCAAGTCTAAAAATTCTTGTTCGGCAGCGAGTGGTTTTCGGGGCACGTTTCGGCAATGATCGCCTGAAGTGCTCCGGCGCGAGTGTCCGGAAAAATTTTCCCGACCGATTAACTCGGCGGGTGCGGGGGATGTTGAATGACGCAGGATTTGGTTCGGCTCTCGTGCCGAAAGAAGATTGTGAAACAGAATTTCCCTCAGCCATCGCAACGATCGGCGAGCGGCCAGCGTCCTATCCCCTTTAGCGCTTAGAGAGAAAGAGCGATGGCTGCATCTTCGGCTGCCTACGCGGGGGACCTTTCGCCCAAAGAAGCCTGGGAGCTTCTGGAGCGCGAAAAGAATGCCGTTCTGATCGACTGCCGCTCCTCCGCGGAGTGGTCGTTCGTCGGCATTCCCGATTTGTCAAAACTGGGCAAGCGCCCGGCCCTGATTCCCTGGCAGGAATATACGGGCGCGGGCATGGCCGCCAATCCCGGCTTTGTCGAGCAGACGAAGCGCGCCGGCGTGCCGCAAGACGCCCCGGTCGTGCTCATCTGCCGCTCGGGCGGGCGCTCGCGCGCCGCCGCGATCGCGCTCACGGCCGCCGGGTTCAAAACATGCTTCAACCTCGCGGGCGGCTTCGAAGGCCCGCAGGATGCAGCGCAGCATCGCGGTACGTCAGCCGGCTGGAAAGCCAGCGGCCTGCCGTGGATGCAGGAGTAAGGGAGGATGCGGCGGGACATGGAAGCATCCGTCGAAGCCCAGTGGGCCCGGGTTCGCGCCAAGCTGCGCGCCGAATACGGCGACGCGGCCTTCAAGAGCTGGTTCAAGCCATTGACGCTGCTGAGCGTTGAGAACGGCGAGGTGCGCATCGCGGTCAGCACGCGGTTCATCCGCGACTGGGTGCGCAATCACTACGGCGACCGCCTGCGCACGCTGTGGCAGGCGGAGAACAAGGCCGTGCGCGCCGTCGATTTCGCCATCCAGGGCGGCGACGGGCCGGTGCGCGAGCGGGTCGAGACGCCGCCGCTGCCGGGCCATCGCAATGTCTCTAAGCCGATGACCAATGGCGGCCGCCCGCCGTCCGGGCCGCCGCCGGCGCCGATCATCTCCATGAACGAGCGCGACGAGTTCGGGGCCCCCCTCGACCAGCGCTTCACGTTCGAGAACTGGATCACCGGCAAGTCGAACGAATTCGCGACCGCCGCGGCGCGGCGCGTGGCCGACGAGGCCAAAGTGCCGTTCAATCCGCTCTTCCTCTATGGCGGGGTTGGGCTGGGCAAGACCCATCTCATGAACGCGATCGCCTGGCACATCCGCCGGCGCCATCCGCAGCGGCGGGTCATCTATCTATCCGCCGAAAAATTTATGTACCAATTCGTCCGGGCGCTGCGCTTTAAGGACACGATGGCGTTCAAGGAGCAGTTCCGCTCCGTCGACGTGCTGATGATTGACGACGTCCAGTTCATCAGCGGCAAGGATTCCACGCAGGAGGAATTCTTCCACACGTTCAACGCGCTGGTGGATCAGAACCGGCAGATCGTCCTGTCGGCGGACAAGAGCCCGTCGGACCTGGAAGGGATCGAGGAGCGGGTGCGCTCGCGCCTGGGCTGGGGATTGGTCGCGGACATCCATCCCACGACCTACGAGCTCCGGCTCAGCATCCTGCAGTCCAAGGCCGAGCAGCTCGGCTGCGCGGTGCCGGCCAAGCTGCTGGAATTCCTCGCCCATAAGATCACGTCGAACATCCGGGAGCTGGAAGGCGCGCTCAACCGCATCAACGCCCATACCACCCTGGTCGGACGGCCGATCACGCTGGAGACGGCACAGGAGGTCCTGCACGACCTGCTGCGCGCCAACGACCGGCGGGTGACGATCGAGGAAATCCAGAAGCGGGTGGCCGAGCATTATTCGATCCGGCTGGCCGACATGCATTCGCCACGGCGGGCGCGGGCGGTGGCGCGGCCGCGGCAGGTTGCCATGTACCTAGCCAAGCAGTTGACCTCGCGGTCCCTGCCGGAGATCGGGCGCAAATTCGGCGGGCGCGACCACACCACGGTCATGCATGCGGTGCGCAAGATCGAGGAGCTGCGGGCGACCGATCACGGCTTCTCCGAGGACATCGAGCTCCTGCGGCGGATGCTCGAGGCCTGAGGCCTCGGGCGCCCGGCCATGGCGGCGCGCAAGAAACTGGCGCTGGTCACCGGCTTTGAGCCGTTCGGCGGGCGCGATCTCAACCCTTCGGGGGAGATCGCGCGCCGGCTGGATGGGGCGACGATCGGCGGGGTGCGGGTCGCCGGCCGGATCCTGCCGGTCGATCTGGCGCGGGTCGGCGACGCGATTGCCCAAATTCTGGACGAGATCGACCCGGTCGCAGTGGTGGCACTCGGTCAGGCGGATGGCGAGCCGGTCATCCGGCTGGAGCGGGTCGCCCTCAACCTCGCGGATTTCGAGATCGCCGACAATGCCGGGCACAAGGCCAGCGAGGCGCCGGTCCTGCCCGGCGAAGCGCCGGGGCTGTGGTCGCGGTTGCCCCTGCCAGAGATCCGGACGGCGCTGCTGGCGCTCGGTATCCCGGCGCGGATGTCGAACACGGCCGGGACCTACCTGTGCAACGCGACGATGTATCGATTTCTGACCGCGGTGCCCGCCGGCGTGCCCTGCGGCTTCATCCACCTGCCGCTGCTGCGGGCGCAGGTGGCGGCGGTGCTGGCGAGCCCGCGCGACAACGGCGACTCGGCGCTCGCCAAGCTGGCGTCGATGGAGTTCCCGACGATGCGCAAGGCGGTTGAAGTGGCGCTCGCCACCACCCTTTCGGGGGCGATCGTGCAACGGGCGCGCAAGCGCCGTGCAAAGTCTTGAATCAGGCCGTCGATTCGACGCGTTGAATCGCGAAAAAACCTTCGGACTCCAGGCGCTTTTGCTATACTGACGCCCCTGGCAACAAGCCGGTCCGGATGCATCCTCCGGCGGGCCTTGCGGGGGCGGCGATCCGGCTGGGCCGGAGGCCGTCGGGCCCTTCCAAAATAGCCCGTTTGCACCCCCAAGGATGCCGGCCCAATCGCGCCATGAAATTGACCATTGAACGCGCCGCCCTGTTGAAGGCCTTGGGCCATATCCAGAGCGTGGTGGAACGACGCAACACCATCCCGATCCTCGCCAACGTCCTGATCGAGGCCAACAAGGGCAAGCTGGCGATGACCGCCACCGACATGGACCTCGCCATCGTCGAAAGCGTGGACGCCGAGGTGGGCAAGGGCGGGATCACCACCGTTCAGGCCCACACGCTCTACGACATCGTGCGCAAGCTGCCCGAGGGCAGCCAGGTCGGTTTCGAGGGCGGCGGCGACAAGGGCCAGGTGACGCTGCGCGCCGGGCGCTCGAATTTCACCCTCGCGGCGCTGCCGGCCGAGGATTTCCCGAAAATGAGCGGCGGCGAGCTGCCGCATAGCTTTGAGCTGGCATCGGCCGATCTGCGCGGGCTGATCGACCGCACGCGCTTTGCCATCTCAACCGAGGAAACACGCTACTACCTCAACGGCATCTACCTGCACGCCGCACAGAGCAACGGCGTCAAGGTGCTGCGGGCGGTGGCAACCGACGGACACCGCCTGGCGCGCATGGAAATGCCGCTGCCGGCCGGGGCGGAGAACATCCCCGGCGTCATCCTGCCGCGCAAGACGGTGATGGAGCTCCGCAAGCTCATCGATGAGACCCAGAGCCCGATCGCGATTTCGCTCTCCGATACGCGCGTGCGCTTCGCCTTCGACAGCGCGGTGCTGACCTCGAAGCTGATCGACGGCACGTTCCCGGATTATGAGCGCGTCATCCCGACCGGCAACGACAAGGTCATGGAAGTCGATTGCAAGAGTTTTGCCGAGGCGGTCGACCGCGTGGCGACGATCTCGACCGAGAAATCGCGCGCGGTGAAGCTGCAGATCAGCAAGGGGCAGCTCATGCTCTCCGCCACCAGCCCCGACGCGGGCTCGGCGCAGGAGGAGATCGAGGTGCGCTACGCCGCGAGCCCGATCGAGATCGGGTTCAATTCACGCTATCTGCTGGATATCACGCAGCAGATCGAAGGCGACGGCGCCAAGTTCACGATGGCGGACGCAGCTTCGCCAACGGTGGTGCAGGATACCGCCGATCAGAGCGCGCTTTACGTGCTGATGCCGATGCGCGTTTGAACGTTTGGGAGTGAGGATGGGTCTGCCCTTGGCCACCAATCTGGCGCCCTATGCGCCGGACGTGCCGGATGCAGCCGACGCCGCGATTGCGGCGCGCGGCGCTGCGGTCACGCGGCTGAGCCTCAGCGATTTCCGTTGCTACACAAGCCTGCGGCTCAATCTCTCGGCGCAGCCGGTGGTGCTGACCGGGGCCAACGGGGCCGGCAAGACCAACATCCTCGAAGCCTTGTCGCTGCTGGCGCCGGGGCGGGGGTTGCGCCGCGCCAGTCTGGGCGAGCTCGACCGAAAAGGGGCGGGGCCGTGGGCGGTCAACGCGCATGTCGCGACAGGCCGGCACAGCGTCGCCATCGGCACGGGCCATGAGCGCGACAGCGGCAGCGAGCGGCGCGCCATCCGCATTGATGGCGCCAATGGCCGCAGCCAGAAGGATCTCGCCGCGCTGCTGAGTGTGGTGTGGCTGACGCCGGAGATGGACCGGCTGTTCATGGACGGACCGTCGGCGCGGCGGCGCTTCCTCGACCGGCTGGTGACAGGCTTCGATGCCGATCATGCCGGCCGCGTCGCCGCCTATGAGCATTGCGTGCGCGAGCGCGCGCGGTTGCTGGCCGAGGGCAAGGGCGACGGCGTCTGGTTCGATGCGCTGGAAGACGGCATGGCGCGCCACGGCATTGCGGTCGCGGTCGCGCGCGCACAGACGGTGCGCCGCCTCGACCACGCGGCGGCCAAGGGGATCGGCCCGTTCCCGAGTGCGCGCCTGGCGCTGTCGGGCGATGTCGATACCTGGCTTGCGGAGAAGCCCGCGCTCGCCGCCGAAGATGCGCTGCGCGAGGCGTTGGCTCGCACGCGCCGCGACGATGCCGCCAGCGGCACGACGTCGGCGGGCCCGCATCGCTCCGATCTGGCCGTGCGCTTCGCGGCCAAGGACATGCGGGCCGGGGATTGCTCGACGGGCGAGCAGAAGGCGCTGCTGCTGTCGATCCTGCTTGCGGTCGCGCGCGAGTTTGCCGCCGAGCGCGGCCAGGCGCCGCTCCTGCTGTTCGACGAGGTGGTGGCGCATCTCGATGCCGCGCGGCGCGCGGCGCTGTTCGATGAAATTGCCGCGCTGGGGGCGCAAGCGTGGCTGACCGGCACGGATGACGTGCTGTTTTCCGGGCTCGATGGGCGGGCCCAGTTTTTCAATGTTTCCGATTTAACGGTGATTGCGCGATGAACCAACCCGCCGACCGTCTCGACCCCGGCCTCGGTGCCGAATCCGACGGCGCCGAATTCGATCAAGGTGCTGCGCGGCCTCGATGCCGTGCGCAAGCGCCCGGGCATGTATATCGGCGACACCGAGGACGGCTCGGGCCTGCATCACATGGTCTACGAGGTCGTCGACAATTCGATCGACGAGGCGCTGGCCGGCTATTGCTCGCAGATCGACGTGACGCTCAATCCCGACGGCTCTGTGACGGTCGCCGACAACGGGCGCGGCATCCCGGTCGAGATTCACAAGGAAGAGGGCGTGTCGGCGGCCGAGGTCATCATGACCCAGCTCCATGCCGGCGGAAAATTCGACCAGAATTCTTACAAAGTGTCGGGCGGTCTGCACGGCGTCGGCGTGTCGGTGGTGAACGCGCTGTCGGAAACGCTCGAGCTGCGCGTGTGGCGCGCGGGCAAAGAGCATTTCTTGCGTTTCCACAACGGCGAGCCGGAGGCGAAGCTGGCGATCGTCGGCGACGCCGGCAAGCGCACCGGCACGGAGGTGCGCTTCCTGCCCGCACGCACCACGTTCTCCATGACCGATTTCGATTTCGACACGCTCGAGCACCGCTTGCGCGAGCTCGCCTTCCTCAATTCCGGCGTCAAGCTGGTGCTGACCGATGCGCGCGGCGTCGAGAAGAAAGCGACCGAGCTGCGCTACGAGGGTGGCATCGAGGCGTTCGTCAAATATCTCGATCGTTCTAAGACGCCTTTACATCCGCCGATCGCGGTGACGGGCCAGCGCGACGGCATCACCGTCGAAGTGGCGATGGAATGGACCGACGCCTATCACGAGACGATGCTGTGCTTCACCAACAACATCCCGCAAAAGGATGGCGGCACGCATCTTGCCGGTTTTCGGGCGGCCTTGACGCGCACGGTCAACAACTACGCGTCCGAGAAGGTCGCGAAGAAGGAGAAGGTGGCGCTGAGCGGCGAGGACGCGCGCGAGGGGCTCACTTGCGTGCTCTCGGTCAAGGTGCCTGACCCGAAATTCTCGTCACAGACGAAGGACAAGCTGGTCTCCTCCGAAGTGCGCACGGTGGTGGAAGCCGTGTGCGGCGACAAGCTGCAGCAATGGTTCGAGGAGCATCCGGCCGAATTGCGGCGCATCGTCAACAAGGTGGTCGAGGCGGCGGCGGCACGCGAGGCGGCGCGCAAGGCGCGCGAACTCACGCGGCGCAAAGGGGCGCTCGACATGGCCTCGCTGCCCGGCAAACTTGCCGATTGCCAGGAGCGCGATCCTTCCAAATCAGAACTCTTCATCGTCGAGGGCGATTCGGCCGGCGGCTCGGCCAAGCAGGGCCGCAACCGCGCCTTTCAGGCGATCCTGCCGCTGCGCGGCAAGATCCTGAACGTCGAGCGCGCGCGCTTTGACAAGATGTTGGGCTCGGCGGAAATCGGCACGCTGGTGACCGCGATCGGCACCGGCGTGGGCCATGAGGATTTCGATATCGCCAAGGCGCGCTATCACAAGATCATCATCATGACCGACGCCGATGTCGACGGCTCGCATATCCGCACGCTGCTGCTGACGTTCTTCTATCGCCAGATGCGGCCGATGATCGACGCGGGCTTCCTTTATATCGCGCAGCCGCCGCTCTATCGCGCCAAGCGCGGCAGCTCGGAGGTCTATCTCAAGAACGATCATGCCCTCGAAGACCATCTGATTTCGGGCGGTCTCGACGGGATGGTGCTGGTGGTGGGCAGCGACGGCAGCCAGCTCGCCGGTGTCGATCTGCGCGGCGCGGTCGAGCATGCGCGTCAGGCCAAGGCGCTGATCACGCCGCTGGCAAGGCGCGTGGGCAGCCGCGACGCTGTCGAGCAGGGCGCCATCCTCGGCGCCCTCGATCCCAATGTGCTGGCCGACGCGGCGAGTGCCCAGGCCGTGGCCGACGTGCTGGCCAAGCGCCTCAACGCGCTGCTGCCGGAAACCGAGCGTGGCTGGATCGGCACGGCGACGCGCGATGCGCTGGTCGTCGAGCGCAAGCTGCGCGGCGAGACCGATCGCGCCGTCATCGACCAGGTGGTGATCAACTCGGTCGAGGCGCGCAGGCTGGTCGAAATGGCCGGGGAGCTGCAGCATTTCTACGGCCGCTTCGCCAAGCTGCAGGTGAAGGAGACGGTGAGCGAGATCACCGGTCCGACGCGGCTGATCGATGCGGTTCTGGAGCTCGGCAAGAAGGGTGTGGCGATCCAGCGCTACAAAGGCCTGGGCGAGATGAACCCGGAGCAGCTCTGGGAAACAACGCTCGACCCCGACGCGCGCCATTTGCTGCAGGTCAAGGTCAGCCACAGCGAAGAAGCCGATGGCGTCTTCTCCACCCTGATGGGCGACATCGTCGAACCGCGCCGCGACTTCATCCAGGACAACGCGCTGAAGGTTGCGAACCTGGACGTTTAAGCGCGGGGCTTAAAAACTTTGTCATCCGCGGGCTTGACCCGCGGACCCATTTGCAGCGCTAACGGAGAAAGGTTTATGGGCCCGCGGGTCAAGCCCGCGGGTGACAAGTTCTTTTGAATTGGCAAAACTTGCGGCATGACCAAGAAAAAAGCCGCGTTGTTCTATGACTACCCGCTGACGGACGGCGAGGTATTTGGGCAAGGGCGGTACCAGCGCGTGGCGGCGCTGACGGATCTTTATCCGCAGGTCGTCAACGCCAGGAATTTCGACGAGCACGCGGTGAAACTCGGCGAGGTCGAGGTCATTTTCGCGACCTGGGGGATGCCGCGCTTCACGGAGGCGCATTTTGCAAGGCTGCCGAAGCTCAAGGCCGTGTTCTATGCGGCGGGCAACGTCAAGGCGTTCGCGCAGCCGCTGGTCGATCGCGATGTCGTGCTGGTGAGTGCGTGGGCGATCAACGCGATTCCGCCCGCGGAGATGTGCTTTGCGCAGATCCTGCTCAGCCTGCGCGGCTATTTCCGCACGGTGCGGCAATATCGAGATATCAAAACGCACGCGGCCAAGACTTTCTGGCGGCCGGGGGTGCAGGACGAGACGATCGGCCTGATCGGGCTCGGGCATATCGGCACGCGCCTTGCCGCGATGCTGCGCACGCTGCCGCTCAAGATCATCGCGCATGATCCGTTCCTCACGGCCGCGCGCGCGGCAGAGCTGGGTGTGGAGAGCGTGACACTGGCAGAGATCTTCAGCCGTGCGTTCATCGTCAGCAATCACATCCCCGACCTGGAGTGGACACGCGGCACGCTCAACGCGGCGCTGTTCGGTTCTATGCGCGAGGGGGCGACGTTTATCAACACTGGGCGGGGCGCGCAGGTGGTCGAGGCGGATCTGATCGCCGTGATGAAAGCCCGGCCTGATCTGACAGCGTTGCTCGATGTCACGTGGCCGGAGCCGCCTGCACCCGAGAATGCGCTCTGGACGCTGCCCAATGTCGTGATCTCGCCGCATATCGGCGGGACGATCGGCAACGAAGTGACGCGGCTGGCCGATTGCGCCATCGAAGAGTTCGAGGCCTGGCGTGATGGGCGTGCACTGCGCTACCAGGTGACGCGCGACGTTCTCAAGACCATGGGTTGAGTCATCAGGACGGGTGCCCGTGCCGAAAATATCGGTTTGGCGGGCGGCCGCGGACCCGTATAAGATCGCCTTCATGGCGCTTGCTCGTGGCGTCTCCCCCCGGACATGAGTGAAACCAACGCGCTATGGCGTTGCAGGCCACGGCTTGCTAGCGTCCGCGGCCGTTTCTATTGAAAGGGGATACGCACCATGGATGTCCGTGCCGCCGTCGCACACAAGGCGGGAGCGCCGCTCATCATCGAAACCGTGCAGCTCGAGGGCCCGCGCGCGGGCGAAGTGCTGGTCGAGATCAAGGCGACCGGGATCTGCCACACCGACGAATTCACGCGCTCGGGCGACGACCCGGAAGGGCTGTTCCCGGCGATTTTGGGGCATGAAGGGGCCGGCATCGTCGTCGATATCGGGCCGGGCGTGACGTCGCTGAAGAAGGGCGACCACGTCATCCCGCTCTACACGCCCGAATGCCGGCAATGCGAATACTGCACCAGCGGCAAGACCAATCTTTGCCAGGCGATCCGCACGACGCAGGGCAAGGGGCTGATGCCGGACGGGACCAGCCGGTTCTCGCTCAACGGCAAGCCGATCCACCACTACATGGGCACGTCGACCTTCGCCAATTTCACGGTGGTGCCGGAGATTGCACTCGCCAAGATCCGCAGCGACGCGCCGTTCGACAAGGTTTGCTATATCGGCTGCGGTGTTACGACCGGGATCGGCGCCGTCATCAATACCGCGAAGGTCCATCCCGGCGCCAATGTCGTCATCTTCGGGCTGGGCGGGATCGGGCTCAACGTCATCCAAGGCGCTAAGCTGGTCGGCGCCAACATGATCGTCGGCGTCGACATCAATCCGGGCCGCAAGGCGCTGGCCGAGAAATTCGGCATGACGCATTTTGTCAATCCGAAGGAGATCAAGGGTGACCTCGTACCCTATCTCGTGGACCTGACGAAGGGCGGTGCCGATTTCAGCTTCGAATGCGTGGGCAACACGACGCTGATGCGTCAGGCGCTGGAATGCTGCCACAAGGGTTGGGGTGTCAGCGTCATCATCGGCGTGGCCGGCTCGGGCCAGGAAATTTCGACGCGCCCGTTCCAGCTCGTCACCGGCCGGGTGTGGAAGGGCACGGCCTTCGGCGGTGCCAAGGGCCGCACCGATGTGCCGCGCATCGTCGATTGGTACATGGACGGCAAGATCAATATCGACGATCTGATCACCCACACCCTCAAGCTCGAGGACATCAACAAGGGTTTCGATCTGATGCATGCGGGCAAGTCGATCCGCTCGGTGGTCGTCTATTGAGCGCGCTCAAGACGGTCAGCGAGCATCGCTGCTTCGAGGGCAAGCAGGGCTTCTACAGCCATGAGTTGTCGGAGATCGGGCTGGACATGCGCTTCTCCGTGTTCGTGCCGCCGCACGCGAAGAATCGACCTTTTCCGGTTCTCTACTATCTCGCCGGCCTTACCTGCACGGAGGAGACGTTCGCCATCAAAGCCGGCGCACAGCGCCTGGCGGCTGAGCTGGGAATTATCCTTGTGGCACCCGATACCAGTCCGCGCGGCGCCAATGTCCCGGGGGAGAGTGACAACTGGGATTTCGGCGTCGGCGCCGGGTTCTATGTCGATGCGACGCAGACCCCGTGGTCGAAGCATTATCGCATGTACAGCTACGTGACCAAGGAGTTGCCGGGCGTGATCGCGGCGAATTTCCCGGCGCGAATGGATCGCCAGAGCATCTTCGGCCATTCGATGGGCGGGCACGGGGCGCTGGTCTGCGCGCTCGTAATCCCCAGCAATATGTGGCGGTGTCGGCCTTCGCGCCGATCGCGGCGCCGATGCGCTGCCAATGGGGTCGGAAGGCGTTTACGAACTACCTGGGGCCGGATCGCGAGGCGTGGCACGCTTACGACGCGAGCGAGTTGGTGCGGCAGCGACCGTTTGGCAACGGGATCCTCATCGACCAGGGGACGTCCGACAGGTTTCTGGCGGAGCAGCTCTTCCCTGAAGTGTTCGAAGAGGCGTGCCGGGCCTCGGGGCAATCGCTGAGAGTACGCCGCCAACCTGGCTATGACCACGGCTACTATTTCATCTCGACATTCATGGAAAGTCATCTGTACTTCCATCACGGCGCCTTCATATCCAAGGAAGACTGAAGGGGGAAACGATGCAGAATCTGCTTGTCTACCAGTCGCTGTGGGCGATGGAACGGCGCGCCCCCGATGGCATGGAATGGACTATCCCGGAAAAGCTGACGATGATCCGCGATGCCGGGTTCGATGGCTGCGGCGTGCGGTTCTTCGATTTCGCCTACGCCAAGGAGGTCACGGATTTCCTGCGCGCCAACAAGATGACATGGCAGGCGCAGTGTTATCCTCAAAGTGTTGAAGACTTCAAGCCGATCCTTGAGCACGTCGCGAAGCTCGGCGCCGATCACATCAATCTGCAGCCCGATGTGCGGCCCTATCGTGTCGAAGAGTGCATTCCCTATATCGAGGGCTGGCGGCGTTTGGCGAAAGAGGCCGGCGTTGCGATGCACATCGAAACCCATCGCGACCGCATGACGACGGATTTGTTCTTTACGCTGCATCTGCTCGACTGCTTCCCCGACCTGCGGCTGACCGGGGATATCTCCCACTATCTGGTGGGGCGCGAATTCGCCACACCGGTGAGCGAGGAGAATCACCGGCTGATGCATCGCATCCTCGACAATTGCTGGGGCTTCCACGGCCGCGTGGCCAGCCGCGAGCAGGTGCAGGTGCCGATCAGCTTCCCCCATCACAAGATGTGGGTCGACCTGTTCATGGGCTGGTGGGAATACGGGTTCCGGTCGTGGCGCCGGCGTGCACCCAAGGATGCGACGCTCACCTTCCTGTGCGAGCTGGGGCCGCAGCCTTACGCGATCAGCGGCGCCGACGGCGCCGATCTCTCCGATCGCTGGCAGGAATTGCTGATGATGAAAGACATGATCCGCGCGTTGTGGTCACGCCTCGAAGCCGAGGACCGCGCGCAGGCGGCGGAATAGCTCAGCGCCGGGCCATCGAAAGCCGGATGGCCGGTGAAGGGGATTGCGCATGACGACGCATCATCGGCCGCTGCGGTTTGCGGATTTCGACGCGTTCACGTTCGATGTCTATGGCACGCTGATCGACTGGGAGCCGACGATCGCCGCGTTCCTCACGCGCTGGGCGAAGCAATCGGGCGTCGATGCCGGGAGTGCTGCGTTGATCGACGTGTACGATTTCATCCGCGGGCCGCTCCAGCGGGAGCGGCCGGCCGATCTCTATCCCGATATTCTGCGCGGCGCGTTCGAGCGGCTGTGCCAGCATTATGGCGTGACGGTCGACAAGGCGTTGCGCGCGGAATTCGCGGCGTCGCCCGCCACCTGGCCGCCCTTCGCGGATACGCCGGCGGCCCTCAAGCAGTTGCAGGCCCATGGCAAGCTCTGCGCGCTCAGCAATATCGACAATGCGTCGCTCGCGGCGTCGTGCCGCAAGATGGACGTCAAATTCGACATCGAGGTCACAGCCGAGCGCGTGCGCGCCTACAAGCCAGCTCTGGCGCATTTTCACACCGCGCTCGCCGATCTCGCGGCATTGGGAATCGAGCGCGCGCGTGTGTTACACGTGGCGCAGAGTCTGCGCGCCGATATCGTGCCGGCCAATCAGCTCGGCCTGCGCTGCGTCTGGGTCCATCGGCCACAGGGCCGTCTGGGTCTCACGGGGCCGGGGACGGAGGGCGCCGCTCCGGATTTGACGGTCGACAGCCTTGCCACCCTGGTCGCACATCTGAACCGGGCGTAGGTTAAACGCGGAACGCGCTGTGGTCGCGCCTCGACGCTGAGGATCGCGCGCGCGTCGCGTGATCCAAGCCGGATATTTCCAAATAATTATCTCGCGGGGCGGCGGCTCGGGACCGGCGCCCGCAAACATTTTGAGACATTGAATCCGAGGGTTGGCCGGCGGCGTGCGCGAGACGCTGGTTCGGCCTCGGCGAGAGGAATAGAATTAGCCCGCGGGAACACGACTTACAGTGGAGGTGCTTCGCTTCGTCATTCATTTTTGAATGGGAGGAATAGTGACATGACCAACGGGAAATCGCGCAGGGCCCGGAATTCCGGCAAGACCGCCGATGGGGGCAATGGCAGTTCACTCGGCATGTCGACACCAAGCGGCACAACAGGCCGGCATCTTATTTTGATGCGACGCGACGCCGTCGATGAAGGCGTCAAGGCGATTTACAACGCCGTCGGCGTCAAGCTCATCCATAGCAACGAACTCGACAAGGACGACGCAACGGTCACGCTGACCGGCAAGAACCATGGTTTGGTTCTCGACAATCTGGCGGTGGCGGTGGTCGCGGGCGATCACGACCAGATCAATTCGCTCAGCGCGAAGGTCGGCGAGGATGGTCCGATCCTGGCGATCGAGGAGGAGCGCGTCGTCTATGCGCTGCAGGCGCGCACCGCCGTGCCCGAAGTCGTGCCGGTGCAATCGGCTATTCCGGTCGGCATGCCTTCGCTCAATGCCGATATGCCGGCGCCGCCGCTGACGCCGGCGCCGATCCCCGGCCCGGTCCCAATGCCGCCGCCGGCGCTCCTGGATCTGCAGCCGGGTGCGCATATGATCGACTATCTGCGCGGCTATCGCGATGCCGTCGACCATCTGATCGACAAGATGTTGGACTCAACCGGTGCGGCCGAGGGCGCGCCGACACTGGATGCCGAGGCGGCCCGGTTGGAGACCGATTTCACCTGGGGGCTGCGGGCGACGCGCGTGCCGGCATCGCGCTTCAGCGGCCGTGGCATCAAGGTGGCGGTGCTGGACACCGGGCTCGATCTCAATCATCCGGACTTCGCCGGGCGGCGCATCCGCCGGCGCACGTTTGTCTCTGGTCAGGCGGTGCAGGACGGGATGGGTCACGGCACGCATTGCATTGGCACGGCCTGCGGGCCGCAACGGCCGGGGTGCTGCCGCGCTATGGCGTCGCGTTCAACGCCGACATCTTCGTGGGCAAGGTGCTGAGCAATCAGGGTAGCGGCACCGATATGAGTATCTTGCGCGGCATCGAATGGGCGGTCGCCAACAAATGCGCGGTGGTGTCGATGTCGCTGGGGGCGCCGACGCAAATCGGACAGGATTCTCGCAAGTCTACGAAACCGTGGCACAGCGCGCCTTGCTGCTGGGAACGCTGATCGTCGCGGCCGCCGGCAATGAGAGCCATCGGCCGGGGCAGATCAGCCCCGTCGGTCACCCGGCCAATTGCCCGTCGATCATGGCCGTGGGGGCGATCGATCAGCGTCTTGCGATCGCCTTCTTCTCCTGCGGCGGCATCAACCCCAATGGTGGGCAGGTCGAATCGCCGGGCCCGGCGTGCAGGTGCGCTCATCCTGGCCGCAGCCGGCGCGCTATAACTCCATCTCCGGCACCAGCATGGCGACGCCGCATGTCGCCGGTATCGCGCGCTTTATGCAGAGATGAGTGCTTCGCTGCGCGGTCACGCGCTGTGGAACGTCCTGATTGAGCGCGCGCGGTGGAGAGCCTGCCGGCCCGTGACATCGGGGCCGGCCTGGTGCAGGCTCCCTAGTCGAACATCGCGGCGGGCGGCGCTCACGCGGCGCCCGCCGCTCTCTCGCGAGAGGCGGGCGATGGCGACGAAAAACGTGATGATCACGGTCGACGAGGCGCATCGCGGTAAATTCGCGGCGGTGGTGAAGGCCTGCAAGGCCGCCGGATTGACGCTGAGCGAGAAAATGCCAAGCCTTGGGGCCCGACCGGCGCATCGAGGACAGGAAACTCGCCGACTTGCGCAACGTGCCGGGTGTGGCGGCCGTCGAGGAAAGTCGGGATGTGCGCGCATCAAGACGTGAATGGGGTTTTGCGTCCCATTCGTTGTGACAAAACACCGCGTTAACCAATTGTGGCGCTGCCTAGGCGCTGCCTTAATCTGGTGCTACACACCGCGCCGTGGCGAATTGCAGTGCCAAACGACAGGAACGTCCGCGCCGGGAGCCCGGCTTCGGCAGCGTCTTTTCCGGGCCCCGGCTCGACCCGCCGTCGCGCGGTGAGCGGCCGGTGAAGTCTGACGCACCCAAGCGCGCACCGCGCCGCAAAGGCGGTTGGGGTGGCTTCCTCCTGAAATGGGCGTTGGTGCTGGGCGTGTGGGGCCTGGTGATCTTCGGCATCGCCGCGGCGTGGTTCGCCTACACGCTACCCGACATCAGCGGCATCAACACCTTCAACCGCCGCCCCAGCATGACCTTCGTCGCGAGCGACGGGCAGGTGATCGCGACCTACGGCGATCTCTTTGAGGTGCTGTCGACCTCAAGGACATGCCGCCGCATCTGCCGCAGGCGGTGCTTGCGACGGAGGATCGGCGCTTCTACAGCCATTTCGGGCTCGACCCGATGGGCATCGCGCGCGCGATCTATGTCAACCTCACGCACGGCCGCGTCGTGCAGGGCGGCAGCACCATCACGCAGCAGCTCGCCAAGAACGTCTTCCTGACACAACGAGCGCACTCTTCCGCGAAAAATCCAGGAAGTGATGCTGGCGCTGTGGCTCGAGCGCAAATTCTCCAAGAACCAGATCCTCGACCATCTATCTCAACCGGGTCTATCTCGGCGCCGGCACCTATGGCGTGGAAGCGGCGTCGCGGCGCTATTTCGGAAAATCGGTCAAGCAGATCACACCGCTTGAAGCCGCGATCATCGCCGGGTTGTTGAAGGCGCCGTCGCGCTATGCGCCGACGGGCGATCTCCACCTCCCGAAGGCGCGCGCGGCGGAAGTTCTGTCGAACATGGGTCGAGGCCGGCTTCATGACGCCGACCGATGCGACGCTGGCGGCGCGCGACAAGCTGCAGGTCGCCGGCGGCGGCGGCGGTGCGCGCGGTGCGCGCTACTTCACCGACTGGCTGGTCGACCAGAGCCGCCCGGTTTCATCGGCTATATCGATCGCGACATGACGATCGTCACCACGCTCGATCCACGCCTGCAGCGCGTGGCGGAAACCGAAACCGCGGCGATGCTGGCGAAGGACGCCAAGGCCAACGCGAGCCAGGCCGCACGTCGTGGTGATGGCGCCCGATGGCGCGGTGCGCGCGATGGTCGGTGGACGCGATTACGGCGAAAGCCAGTTCAACCGCGCGGTCACCGGCGCAGCGCCAGCCGGGCTCCTCGTTCAAACCGTTCGTGTTCCTGGCGGCGGTGGAAAACGGGATGAAGCCGGACGACATGCTGTCCGACGCGCCGGTGACGATCGGCACCTGGACGCCGCGCAATTTCGACAACAACCGCTTCGGCCAGCTCAGTGCCCGCGATGCTCTGGTCGCGCTGGGTCAACACCGCGACGGTGCGCCTCGCACAGCAAGTCGGCATCGACAAGGTGGTGGCGACGGCGCGCCGGCTCGGCATCACCTCGGAATTGCGCCGCGATCTGTCGACGGCGCTGGGTGCCAGCGAAGTCAATCTCGTCGAAATGACAGCAGCGTTCGCGCCCTTCGCCAATGGCGGTGCCGGCGTACTGCCCTATGCGGTTGCCGAGATCCGCGACAGCAACGGCAAGGCACTCTATCGCCGCGCCGGCAGCGGGCCGGGCCGCGTGGTGTCGCGCCCGGCGCTGGTGACGATGACCGATATGATGATGCCGCGGTGATCGCCAAGGGCACGGGACGTGCCGCGGCACTCGACCGGCCCGCCGCGGGCAAGACCGGGACGAGCCAGGATTACCGCGACGCTTGGTTCCTGGGCTTCACCGCGGATTACGTCGCGGGCGTGTGGTTCGGCAACGACGATGGCGACCCGATGAACCACATCACCGGCGGTACGCTTCCGGCGCGGCTGTGGAAGATCATCATGACCGAGGCGCATCAGGGCGTGGAGGTGCACCCGCTGCCGGGACAGCCCTCGTTCTGGGACAAGCTCGAATCCTGGCTGCTCGTTGGGCAGTGCCGCACCGGCGAGTGCTCCGGCCGGCGCGCCGGCGCCGGCGCATCCCTATGCGACACAGCCCGGCCGTCAGGGCAATCCGGTGGATACGCGCCCGCTACCGTGAGCGGCGCGGGATCAGGATGACGCGCGCGCACACCGCGAGGATCGCGGTGGCGCAGATGACCAGCGCCATGGGCAGCGCCGTCTCGTCATAGAGGACCGCGACGGCGATGCTCGCCAGGGCCGCCATCGCCATCTGGAAGAATCCGAGCAGTGCCGAGGCGACACCGGCCATGTGCGGAAACGGCGAGATGGCACCGGCCGTGGCGTTGGGCAAGGTGATGCCGAAGCCGAACATGAAGACCGCCATCGGTGCCACGATGGTGACGGCGTTGACCCAGCCGCAGATGACGAAGCCGACCATGGTCAGGCCGCCGGCGAACATCAAAGCGCCGCCCAACAGAACCAGATAATCGCTCTCGATCCGCAGGGCAAATGTATGAGATGGTGAGCGAGCCCAGCAGATAGCCGATGACGGTGAAGATGAAGACGAAGCCGAATAGATCCGGCGTGAAGCCCAGCAGCTCGATGAAGACGAAGGGCAGGCTGGTCATATAGGCGAACAGGCCGGCGAAGCAGCTGCCGATCACCAGCATGTAGCCCCAATAGGCGCCGCTCTGACAGCAGGGTGGCGTAGTTGGCGATCATCCGGCGCGGCTCGGTGGCGCGCGGATCGGGCGTGCGCAAGGTTTCTGCAAGACCGATCGCGGCGGCGATGAGCACGATGACGCCGAAGGCCGCGAGCGCCACGAAATTCGCCCACCAGCCGAAATAGACCTGCAGGTTGCCGCCGATGATGGGTCCAAGTGCGGGGCTCACGGCCATCGCCATGGCGATAAAGGCCAGTGCGCGCGTGGCTTCGCGGCGCTCGAAGCGATCACGCACCACGGCGCGGGCGATGGCGGTGCCGGCGCAGGCCCCGACACCTTGAAAGAATTGTCCGACAATCAAGGCCTCGAGCGTCGGCGCCAAGGCGCAGCCGACGCTGCTGATGACATAGATCATCATGCCCGCCAGAAGCACCGGCCGGCGGCCGAAACGGTCGGAAACGGAGCCATAGACGAGCTGCGAGAGCGCGAAGGCGATCAAGAAGACGGTCATCGTCAGCTTGACCTCGGCGGTGTCAGCGTCGAGCGTGTCGGCCAGAGAGGGCAGGGATGGGACGTAGAGCGAGGTCGACATCTGGCCGACCATGACGAGCGCCGTGAGCAGCGCAATCAGGCGCTTGGAAACCGACGCAGCAGAGAGTGGCGACTTAGAGAGTGCTGAAGGATCCACGAAACCCTATCCGGCGCGAAGAAACTCACGGGGTGACACGAAGCTGGACAGGATTTTGGGGGATCAGACGTAAACAGACCTGAAACGCGCGCCCTATCCGATCCGCAACAGGGCCGCGCCGTTCTGCGCCAGCCACTGCCTTGGACCATCGACATCGTCGATCAGACTGGCTACCAGCCGCCAGAAGCGCCGACTGTGATTTAGTTCACACAGGTGCGCGACTTCGTGTGCCACGACATAATTGAGCACCGCGGGGGGCGCCAACACCAGCCGCCAGGAATAGGCGAGCTTGGCCTTGGCCGAACAGCTGCCCCAGCGGCTGCGGGGATCGCCTAGGCGCACCGAGACGATCGTCCGGCCGATCCGCGCCGCCAGCGCTTGCGAACGCTGCGTCAGTTCAGTGCGGGCCTGGGCCTTTAACCAATCGCGCACGCGACGCGGCAGATGTTCCGCCTGGCACGCCACGACCAAATCATTGCCGTCGCGGCGGGTCGGGCGACGCTCACCGGGGCGGTGGCGCACCACCAGTTCGGTGCCGAGAAACGGGATGAGCGCCCCATCGGCGAAGCGGCGCAGTTCGGGAATGGCGGCCAGACGGGTGGCAACCCAGCCAGCGCGCTCACGCGCGAATCTCAGCCCTTCGGCCACGCCAACGCCGCGCGGCAGGACAAGCTCGACACGCGCTTCGGCAGGGTCGACGCGCAGATAGAGGCGGCGCGCACGCCGCGAGCGACGCACGTCCAGCGGCACCGGACCGGTGTCGAGATCGAGCGTGGTGCTGACCGATGCAGCGCCGGGAGGAATCGCAAGCGCAACCGTCACCGGCTTCTGATACGCCGGGACGGCAGCTTCGACAAGTGTTGGGTATCGCGCGGGTGACCGTCCTCACGATACGCGGGTCGCCGCGCTTGCCCGAAAGCAGGGCGGCAGGACATAATCAACACCAAGAAGAGGATCGATTCCGGCGGGTTCGCAAGGTTTCGCCGGCGTTTAGATCGATTTAACGACGGGAGGAACAACGCATGCTCAAGAGACGCACATTGCTTGCCACGGCGGCGGCCGCATCCGCGACCGCAGCGCTCGGCGCACGCCCGGCCGCCGCGCAAGCCGGCTGGAAACCCAATCGCCCAGTGACGCTGATCTGCCCGTGGGCGGCGGGCGGCGGCACGGATGCGTGCGCGCGCATCATCGCGGCGGTGATGGAGAAGGAATTCGGCCAGCCGGTCAACGTCGTCAACCGCACCGGCGGCAGTGGCGTGGTCGGCCATTCGGCGATCGCCGCGGGCGCTCCCGACGGTTTCACCATCGGCATCATCACCGTCGAAATCGGCATGATGCATTGGCAGGGGCTGACGGACCTGACCTACAAATCTTACACGCCGCTGGGCATGATGAATGCCGATCCGGGCGGTGTGCAGGTCAGCGGCACCTCGCAGTACACGAACGTCAAGGACTTGCTGGCGGCCATCAAGGCCAACCCCGGCAAGATGAAGGCGTCCGGCACCGGGCAGGGCGGCATCTGGCATCTGGGGCTCGCGGGCATGCTGCGCGCTGCCGGCATCGATCCGGGCGCGGTGCCGTGGGTTCCGTCGAACGGCGCGGCACCGGCGATGCAAGATCTCGCCGCGGGCGGCATCGACATCGTCACCTGCTCGCTGCCCGAAGCGCGCGCGATCATCGAAGCCGGCAAGGCCAAGAGCCTGGCGGTGATGGGCGAGAAGCGCAACGCGATCTTCCCCAACGTGCCGACGCTCAAGGAAGCCACCGGCTCCGATTGGACGATCGCGGCTTGGCGCGGCATCGCCGGCCCCAAGGGCCTGCCGGCGAACATCGCTTCGTCCTACGAGGCGACCCTCAAGAAGATCTACGAGGGCAAGGATTATGTGGAGTTCATGAATAGCCGCGGCTTTGGCCTGCAATGGGGCGACGCCAAGGGCTTCGATACATTCATGGGCAAGAGCAATGACGATCTCGGCGCGGTCATGAAGGCGGTGGGGATCGCCAAGACCTGAGGTCCGTTCCCGACTCCTCATCCTTCGACAAGCTCAGGATGAGGATGACTGGGGTGTTGATGACACAAAAAGAAGCCTCATCCTGAGCTTGTCGAAGGATGAGGCGTCGAGATATTGCCGCCGGTGCTCAGCACCGGCGGTTTTCTTTTTAGCGGCGGAACACGCCGACCAATTCCAAATGCGGCGTCCATAGGAACTGGTCGACGGGCGTCACGTGTTCCAGCGTGTAGCCGGCATCGACCAGGACGCGGGCGTCGCGCGCGAAGGTCGCGGGGTTGCATGAAACGCCGACGATGGTCTTGACGCGGCTTTGGGCGAGGTGGGTTGCCTGCTCGCGCGCCCCTTCGCGCGGCGGGTCGAAGACGATGGCGTTGGCTTCGGCGAGCTCATTGGCCAGGAGCGGCCGTCGCGTGAGGTCGCGGCGCTCGGCGCGCACGCGCGGACCCACGCCGCCGCGGCGCGCGGCCGTGTCGAGGGCGGCCACGAGCTCGGCCTGGCCCTCGATCGCGTGCACCTGGGCGCCGCGCGCCAGCGGGAATGTCAGCGTGCCGCAGCCAGCGTAGAGGTCGATCACCCGCTTGGCCTTGCCGACAGAGCGCACGACGATGTCCACGATCGCGGCCTCGGCCTCCGGTGCGGCCTGCAGGAAGGCACCGGCGGGCAGGTCGACGGCGACACCGCCGAAGCTGATTTGCGGCTTGCGTAT
>CAVVJD010000018.1:0-15464 GCA_963748455.1 uncultured Alphaproteobacteria bacterium | reverse complement strand
CATCTTCGCCGTGGCGATATTCGCCAGCCTTGTCTGGAACGTTGCCAATGCACAATATGCCTTCGCCACGACGGCAATGCTCGGCGGCGCGGGCAGCATCCTGGCGGTGGTGCTTGCCGTCACGCTGATCACGCGCAAGACCGATCTGGCAATCCTTTGCCTGTTTGGCGCCGTCTTCCTTGCGCCGCTGGCGAGCAGTCGGTTTGCGCGCGTATTCCCGGCAAAAGGGCAAGCCGCGCGCCTGGCGATCTTCACGGTCCTTTGCCTTGTTCCCGCGGCATCCGCGGTCGCCGTGGCGATCATCCGCTATGGCGCGAGTTTTCCGGTTTAACAATGGAGGAGAAGGACAATGCCTAAAGTCATACATGCCTTACTAGCATCAACAGTCATGTCAGTAGCCCTATGCGCGGGCGCGGCAAAAGCCACCACATTCGATGTCGACATCGTTCATTCGCATATCGCTTTTTTTATCGACCATCTCGGTTTCTCGAAAGTCATTGGCACCGCCAACGACTTTTCCGGCAGCTTCGAGTTCGACGCCGCAAAGCCGGAATCAAGCACCCTCAACGTGACCGTGAAGGTCGCGAGCCTGTCGACGAACAGCAAGCAGCGCGACGATGATATCCAGGGCGCGGACTGGTTCAACGCCACCGAGTTTCCGGACATCACCTTCGTCGGCAAGGACTTCAAGAAGGTCGACGACAAGACCGGCACCATCGCTGGCGACCTGACAATCGCCGGCATCACCAAACCCACGACACTGAATGTCACCTTCAACAAGGAAGGGCAGAACCCCTGGGACAAGAGCCATGTCGTTGGGTTCAGCGCACGCACCACTGTCAAGCGCAGCGATTTCGGCATGAAAGCCGCACAGGGCATGATCGGCGATGACGTCGACCTCTACATCGAAGTGGAAGGCCGGGGCCGCTAGGTCCTTTGCAACCCGGGGCCCGGCAGCACCGAGGTGTTGCCGAGTACCGGCGGCCTGCTCGGCGGGTGAGCCCTGCAACAGATTCGGGCTCAGGCCCGTTTGCCGTCGGCGGCCTTTCCGTAGGCGTCATACATGGACATGAGAGCAAGCCTGACGAGGTCGCCGACGGATGGCCCATCGGTAAAGCTCGACGCCGCTCCATAAGTAAGCTCGAAGACAATTCCACCGAGCGTCTCAGGATCGGCTGGCGCAGCGCCCTTCGGAAACAGCTTCAACAGGATTTCTCCAAGGCCGGTCCACTGCTTGCGGAACAGATGAGCGTGGCGATCACCAAATGTGGCGTCGTGCTTTGCGCGCCGGAAAAGGTCCAGCGCCAGCATGCCCCAGCTGGAGTCCGAGGCGCGCATGACCGACCACTTGCTGATCGCATCGATCATCTCGCGCGGATCTTCGAGCTTTTCAAGGATTTTGGCGATTTCATCGACGTCCTGAACCGAGTGCGTTTCCAGCAGTTCCAGGAAGACCTCCTCCTTGCTGCTGAAGTTTGAATAGAACGCACCCTTGCTGAAGCCGGCCTCTTCCGCGATCCGATCGATCGAGGCGCCCTCATAGCCCTCTCGCGCCATGACGTCGTAGGCTGACGCCAGTATCTTCTCGCGCGTCAGCGCCCGACTTTCTTCGCGGGTCAATCGCTTCCGCACAATCTTGGTTTTCGCCGCAACCGCCATTCCAAGCTCCTGCTCCACACTGTCAGTATGGTTTGAAGGTTAGCAAAGTGTCGTCATAAAGAAGTCCGCATCAAAGTAGCTACGACTTTCCGCTTTCGCTATCCAGCCACAGACAGCGCGCATGCACAGGCCCAGAACACCATGAATTCCGGTCCTTGCTTCTGCCAGCGCCAGTTGAAACCGTTGATCTTGACGACAGCGTAACTCGCGCCGGCAAGCACCAGAACGGCTAGAGCCGCCGCTGCCTCTTGCCAGATGCCCGTTACCAGACCGGCGCCCGCGACAATCTCCGTCAGAATGGTCGCAACGACCAAGGCGCGCGGCGGGTAAAGTCCGGCCTTTGCGAATGTCCCCGATGCCGGACCAACGTTTCGTATCTTGCCGATGCAGTGCGGCAGGAACCACACGCCGCAGAAGGATTCGCAATGCCACCAAGGGCTCGAATGAGGTCAGATCCATCGCAGCATGATCCTCACAGCCGGCCAGTGTTCTGGAGAAAGCTCATGTCGAGGGTCGAGCGCGCATCGTCTTCGGCGGTGGCGTCGAGGAGATCGGCCTTGACCATCAGTTCAATCGTCTTGCTGAAGGCGGCGTCAGGAATTTCCAGAGCCGGCGGAAACATCTGCTGCCGGCGCATGTAGTTGAGCGCCCTCAGCGAATAGGAGGCGTCGGAGCGGGTGATCTCCATCAGGATCGGCACGAGCACCGCATCCTTCGACTGGTCGTAGATGATTGCAGTCGCCTCGATCAGCCCCTTGAACAGCGCCCTGATCGCACCGTCGTTCTGCCCGAGCCAATCGGCGTCGCCAATCACCGCGGTGAAGACGATCTCGGGAATGGCGTCGGTGACCTCGCCGAGATTTGAATAGCCGGCGTCGATGGCGACGAAATTCAGGGGCACCGGTTGAACCGCGGCGTCGATCCGGCCTTCCTGCAGCGCCTGCCAGCGCTCCGGATGAACCCCGACGACCGCGAACTCATAGTCCCCGGGGTACGTCAGGCCGTGCTGCGCGAGCATCTCGCGTGTATAAATGGCGGTGCCCTCCGTCAGGGAGGACGTGCCGAGCACACGGCCCTTCAGGTCTTCGATGCGCTTGATTTCAGGCCTGGCGACCAGCGACATCGGCAGCCGGTTGGCATTGCCGGCGATGATGCGCAGCCGCCCGCCGGCGACTTTGTCGGCGATCGCGCCTTCCGGCGGGGTGATCGCCAGATTTGCTTCGCCGGCACGTACCGCCGCCGTGGCCTTGTCGACACTGCCCATCCGCTGGGGCGCGACGTCGAGCCCATGCCGGGCGAAGATGCCCTGCTGCTGGGCGACGAAGACCGGCAGCCAGTTGAACCCCAAGGCCCCGCCGGCCAGCGTCACCGGCGTCGTCGACTCTCGACGGCTGCATGTACTGATTGCGATGTCATGATCTCCTCCGTGACTCAGCCGATCTGCTCGAGGGGCGACCTGCGGCAGTGTCTGGTTCATTTTTTTGAAATGACCGAATGGCCTATTGCGTTTTTAGATACTTATTGGTATTTGAAAACCATATCGTATGTCAAGGCGTGTGTTCGAGGACCTGCGCCACCGGGAGGAGAAGAATATGACGTTGCTAATGCGTGCCGCTCGCATGCACGAAGTCGGTCAGCCGATGCGGATCGATACGGTCGAGCGTCCAGTGGCCAAGGCGACTGACGTCGTCGTTCAGGTGAAGTCCTGCGGGATGGTTCCAAATCTCGGCAACGTCCTGGCCAACTGGCCGAAATGGTGCCCGCATTTGCCGCTGCCAAAACTCCCGGCCACGTTCGGACTGGATCCTGCCGGCATCGTGCCCGAGGTCGGCGAACAGGTCATCGGCATCGAGCCCGGCGATCGCGTCTATATCAGCCCGGTCCGCTCGTGCGGCGCCTGCCCTGCCTGCCTGTCCGGCAAGCGGACGCAGTGCAACCACTTCACCTTCAACGGCTATTTCGGATTTCAGTCGGAATTGCAGAAGCTTTTCGACATGTATCCTAATGGCGGCTTCTGCGAATATATGGCCGCGCCCCAATACGCCATCGTCGAAGCTGCCGGACAACATCACCTTCCCCGAGGCAGCAAGGCTCGGATATCTGGGCACCGCTTTTTCGGCGATCAAGAAGGCGGGCCCGCTGGTCGGGAAGAGCATGGTCATAAACGGGGTGTCGGGAACACTCGGCCTCGGCGCTACCTTGATTGCGCTGGCCATGGGTGTGCGCCATCTTCGGCACCGGACGGAACAAGGAACTCCTGAACCGCGTCAAGGCCCTGGCGCCCGGGCGCATCGAAGTCTTCTCGACCGATGACGGCGCGATCACCGACTGGGTCAAATCGCGCACCAATGGCCAGGGCGCCGACATCATGCTCGACACGCTGGGTGCCGTAGCTTCGCTGGCTGTCTTCGATGACGCCATGCACGCCGTCCGTCGCGGCGGCACAATCGTCAACATCGGCGGCACCACCGGCGCGATACCAATCGATCTGAAGTGGCTTATGGATGAGCAGATGCACCTGATCGGGTCCGTCTGGTTCACCACTGCCGAAGGCTACGAAATGGTCGACATGATCCGGGCCGGGCATCGACCTCTCCATCCTGGAACACGAGTCGCGTCACTCGACGACATCAACAAGGCGATCTCGGGAATCGGGAGCCGACACGGCGGGTTCAGCAACTACCTGATCGCGCCGTAAGCCGAGCAGGCTGCTGGACGGGGGCTCCAGCAGTCGGTGACACAGCCCGTGGGAGGCGGGAGTTTCATGTATCAGTCTGTCGATGCCGGGCGAAAGCCATTGCTGGACGTGCAGGGCGTATCCGTACGCTTTGGCGGCGTGAAAGCGCTCGCTGACGTCAGCCTGGCCGTAAGCGCTGGCGAGATCTGCGGCCTGATCGGCCCGAACGGCGCCGGCAAGACCACGCTGTTCAACTGCATCACGCGCCTGTACGACATCGCGAGCGGCGCGATCCGGCTTCGGGGCCGCGCGCATCGACGCGCTGCCTGCCCGCCAGATCATCGCGGCCGGCATCGCGCGCACCTTCCAGAACGTCGGCATCTACCCCGGCATGACGGTGCTGGAGAACGTCCTGCTCGGCGCCCACCATCTGCACGGCGGCTCTGTGCTCCAGCCTTGTTCCGGCCCGGCGCTCGCATCGCCAGGAGCGCGACTGCCCGAGCGCTGCCGCGCGATCCTGCGCGACCTGGAGCTGGAGGCCATCGCCGCACGACCAAGCCGGCGCCCTGCCCTATCCCACCCTGAAGCGCGTGGAGATCGCCCGCGCGCTGGCCGCGCAAGCCGCGCCTGCTGCTGCTCGATGAGCCCGCCGGCGGGCTGACGCATGGCGAGGTGGCCGAGTTCGGCGACCTCGTCAGCGCGCTGCGCGAGCCTATGGGCTCACCGTCCTCTTGGTCGAGCACCATATGGGGCTGGTGATGAACCTGTGCAGCCGGCTGGTGGTGATGCATCTCGGCAGCAACCTCGCCCAAGGCACGCCCGCCGAGATCCGCGCCAACCCGGACGTTGTCGCGCCTATCTGGGGAGGGCGACATGACCCTGCTGGCGGTTCAACGATCTCCATGCCGGCTACGGCTCGCTGCAGGTGTCTGCGCGGCATCAGACTTCGCCAGTCGACGCGGGCACATCGTCGCGCTGCTCGGCGTCCAACGGCGCCGGCAAGACCACCACGCTGCGCGCGCTGTCCGGCCTGATTCCGGCGCGCGGGCGCATCGAGTTCGCCGGCGTCGATCTGCTCGGACCCGTCCGCGCGGCGTGTCGAGCTTGGCCTCGCCCATGTCCCGCAAGGTCGCGGCACATTCGGCGACTTCAGCGTCGAGGAAAACCTCGCGCTCGGTGCCACACTGTCGCTCGCGCGCGCAGATCGCCGCCGATCATGGAGCGCTGGTACGAGGTGTTCCCGCGTCTGCGCGAGCGACGGCGGCAGCAGGCCGGCACCCTCAGCGGCGGCGAGCAGCAGATGCTGGCGATCGCGCGCGCTCTGATGTCCCGGCCGCGCCTGCTGATGTGCGACGAACCCTCGCTGGGGCTGGCGCCGGCATCATCGCACGAGATGTTCTCCATCTTCGGCGCATCAACGCGCGAGCACGGCACCACGCTGCTGATCGTCGAGCAGAACGCCGACCTCACGCTGCGCATCGCCCACACCGCCTATGTGATGGAGGCCGGCGAGATCACGCTGCGGGGCAAGGCCGCGGAACTGCTGGCCGCGCCTCCATCCACGTTCCTATCTGGGAGTCTGACGATGACCCTGCTCGTCCAACAGATCATCGACGGCCTCGCCGCGGGGGCGATCTATGCGGCCCTGGCGCTGGCGCTGGTGCTGATCTACCGCGCCACGCACATCGTCAATTTCGGCCAGGGCGAGATGGCGACGTTCTGCGCCTATCGTCGCCTGGCAGCTGTCGAATGGGGCGTGCCGGTGGCCCTGGCGCTGCTCGATCGCTGCGATCCTGTCGTTCGTGCTCGGCGCGGCCGTGTTCCGGGCTGGTCGTCCGGCCGGTCTCACGCGCGCCGGTCGGAGACGGTCGTGGTGGTGACGCTGGGCCTGTTCCTTGCTCTTCAGGCGCTGCTGCCTGTGGCTCTGGGGAGCCGACCAGCGGGCGTTTCCCGACGTGTTTCCGGACGGCGGCTGGACGGTGGCGGCGTCCGCCTCACCGCCAACAGCGCTGGGCGTGCTCGCCGTCCTGTGCGGCCTCGCGGCTGGCCTTGCGGCGCTGTTCCGCTTCACGCGCCTGGGCCTGGCGCTGCGCGCCTGCGGCTGCCGACGCGAGAACAGCCTGCTCGTCGGCATCCGCGTGGAGACGATGCTGATGCTCGGCTGGGGCCTGGCCACCGTGGTCGGCTTCGTCGCGGCCGTGCTGGTCGCGCCGCGCCTGTTCCTCAGCCCGATCATGATGTCGCCGGTCCTGATCTACGCGCTGGCGGCCGCCACGCTGGGCGGCTGGGACAGCCCGATCGGCGCCGTGGTCGGCGGCCTGCTGATCGGCGTCGTCGAGAGCGTCGGCGCGACCTTTCTGCCCTTCATCGGCGCGGAGCTGCGGCTGGTGATCCCGATCGCGGTGACGCTGGTGGTGCTGCTGGTTCGCCCGGCGGCCTGTTCGGCCACAGATGGTGGTGCGGGTATGAGGACGCATGCGTCCTCCGGCGAACGGGTCCCGCATCCTCGGCGTTCTCGCCGTCGCGCTTGCTCGCCGGCGCTGCCCGCTGCTGCTGCCGTCGTTCCTGCTGTTCCAGGTAGCCTGGCCCTGACCTTCGCGATGGCCATCCTCGGACTGAACCTGCTGCTGGGCTATGCCGGCCAGGTCTGCCTGGCACAGGGCGCGTTGTTCGCCTGCGGCGCCTACACGACGGCCATCCTGGTCCCGACTACGGCATCGATCCGCTGCTCACCCTGCCCGCCGCGGCGCTGCGTGACCGCTCTGGCCGGCGTGGTCATCGGCCTGCCGGCGCTGCGCCTGGGCGGGCTGCAGCTGGCCATCGTCACCTTCGGCGTCGCCGCGGTCGTGCCGCAGCTGCATCCTGAAGTTCGACTGGCTGACCGGCGGCGTCACCGGCATCAGCATCGACCCGCCGGAGCCGCCGGCCTGGTTCCGGCAGCGTGGAGACCTGGCTCTACGCCCTGTGCGCGGCCGGCGCCGGCCTTTGCGCGGCGTCATGCGCCAGGCTGGTCCGCGGCGACAGCGGCCGCGCGTTGCGGGCGCTGCGCGACAACCCGCTGATCGCCGCCTCGCTCGGCATCGACCTGATGCAGGCCCGGCTCTCCGCGTTCGCCATCAGTTCGGCCTTCGCCGGTCTCGGCGGCGGGCTGCTACGCCATTCTCAACGGCTATGTGAGTCCGCAGTCCTTTCTGGCCACCCGCTCGATCGAGATCCTGATCGGCGCCATCGTCGGCGGTTTCGCAGCGTCAGCGGCGCCTTCCTCGGCGCGCTGTTCGTCGTGTTCGTCCCCGAATGGACGGCCGAAATCAGCCCGGCGCTGGGCGGGCTCTGATCTACGGCCTCTGCCTGATCGCGATGATGCTGGTCGCCCGCGACGGGCTGGTGGGGCTGGCGCTGCGCGGCCCGTCCGGCGATTCTCACCAGCAAGTTCTTCAACCAAGCAAACGCAACCGTCGCCCGGTGCAACCCCGGCGCAAGCAGGAGACACATCCATGAACATGCCAACTTCTCATAGCCGCGACCTGCTGCGCGTCAGCCGCGCTGCCGCCGGCTTGTCGGGATCGGCGCGGCCTGGGCCGAGGATCCGCCCCGGCATCACCGACAAGACGATCAAGATCGGCATCTCGGCGCCGCTGACCGGCCCCGTCGCCGCCGTCGGCGCGCGTGTCGAGGGCATCAAGGACAGTCGCCGCGGTCAACGCGGCCGGCGGCGTCAAGATGGGCGACGGCAAGACCCGCAACATCGAACTGGTGATCCAGGATGACGCCACTCGACCCGCAGCGCACGCTGACCAACGTGCGCAAGATGGTCGAACAGCGACCAGGTGTTCGCCCTGGTCGGCATCTCCGGCACGCCGAACAATCAGGCCATCGGCCGCTACGTCGACAAAGCGCAGCGTGCCGAACCTCTTCATGTATTCGGGCGTGCAGGAGCTGGCCGAAGGGCCGAACTGGATGATCGGCCTGGTGCCGTCCTTCACCACCGAGGCCGCCGTGTTCGCCGAGTACCTGAAGGCGAGCAAGCCCGACGCCAAGGTCGGCGCTGCTCTTCCTCAACACCGAGACCGGCCAGACGTTCAAGGCGGGCCTCGCGAGCGCGCTCGAAGGGCTCGAGCGTGCAGCTCGTCGCCGAACAGCCGGTCACGCCGGTCGACCCCACCATCGACACCCAGATGAGCAACCTGAAGGCCTCGGGCGCCGACACGCTGGTGATCATCGCGCCGCCGCGCCAGGGCGCGCAGGCGGTCAAGTTCGCGGCCGAGAGCGGCTGGAACCGCGACGATGCTGTCCTACATCGCTTCGTCGGTCGCCGCGCTCAAGCCGGCCGGCCTGGACAATGCCAAGGGCTTGATCACCAGCCAGTTCGTCAAGCCGGTCGATGCGCCCGCCTTCGCGGAAGACGCCGGCGTGCAAGCCCTATCTCGCCGATCGACGCGGCGCAACCCGCGCTTCGACAAGACCGATTCGCAGGGCCAGGTCGGCTACCTCACGGGCGAGGCGCTGGTGCGCGTGCTGGAGCCGATGCAGGCAGCCGACGCGGCAGGCCATGCTGGACGCCGCGCGCAACTGACAAGGTGGAACTCGGCCTGCTGCTGCCCGGCATCGCGCTCACCACGCACGGTGCCGACGACATCTATCCCATCGAGCGCTGCAACTGATGCGCTTCGACGGCGGAACTACCAGCCGATCGGCAAGCTGTTGTCTTTCGAAGGCAAGACGCCGAAGAGCCGATTCCGACGCCCGTACAATCCAAACAACTAAGCCCGCGGTTGCTCAGCCATCGCGGGCTTGGTGGCCATGAGTTGGCACCCTTTTAACCGGGCGATTGAGCGAACGAGAGGCGATCACGCCGCATGTCGATGCGGTGTTGAAGGGGCTCGATGCGGACAAAGCATATCGCCGCCCCGTGAAGCAGAAACCAGCCAGAGGAACGTGATAAATGGCGTCAGTCGGATATACCTATGAAGTGTCTCTCAATCTCCTGCGCGACCGGGACGGACTACCGCCGCGCGAGCCCGCGGAACTCAGCTTCCTGCATGTGAACCATGACGACGTCATCGCCATCGTCGAACGGATCCGGGGCAGTTCCGGTCTTGGACCGATCCCGCAGCGGCGGTAGCGGTGGGGTTGAAGCTGCTCAGCGAAGTGATGGTCCGGGAAAAGACCAATGCGCTGTTCGACCCGCTTCGGGGGGATGCGCGAGTTCATCATCAAGCTGAAAAATCTGCCCGCGCCGGGCGCGTAAAAAAAACCAGGCGGGCATGACCGCGCTTGGCAGGACGCGAACGCGTAATGGTTTTGGCGCGCCCGCGCAATCTCCAGTTCGTGCAGCTCGAATTTGGAAAAATTTGAGCCGGGAGCGCCGCCGCTCCGAAATCACAGGCTGCGCCCCATTTCGATCGGCTCTTCACACGCGAGTGCGAGGGCAGGTGCCAAAGAACTCGTCACCGACCGCGGGCTTCGCATATCAGGCGTTTTCTCCGCAAGCTGAAGCTATGGTCTAGATCGGTCGACTTGATCGACGGAAGCTACGCTACAGCTTCCGTGAAATAAGGTGATAGTGACGCCCGTTATACATGTGCAGGAGCGTTTCATGCGCAGCCCTTGCTTCCTCGCGAACCGGTGAGCCATGGCTTCATCGATCGCCTCGAGAGAGGGATAGTCGATTTCCAGGACAAGGAAGATGCTTCGGGCATGTTCGTCACGACGGACCGGACGGAAGATGCGTATTTCCTCGGCATGAGGTAGCTGTCGCCAGATCGGCAACAGGCGCTGCTCGATCTCTTTGAAAAAATTCTTGGAACCCCGAATGGATTAGGCCTTCTAGGAAGGGGAATCTTCACTCTGCTGCAGCAGCGAAGCCGGAAGTGGCAGTTCAATGAGTGTGGGGAAAGGCGGTAGCGCTCTTCCGAATCGAACCCCGACACTTACAATGTCGGAGACGGCGATCCCAATACATCACCAGAAACTTCCAGGGCGAGTGACGCCAACCGCACTGTTTGCAGGTCGCAACCGCAATCCGCCCCTCAACTCAATTACCTCTCTTCCTTCTGTGACCACGGTGGTCTAGGCGAGGATCAGCCCCATTTCTGAAATCTGGGTGCCAGGCTTCCCAGGTGGCACAGGCTGAGGTTTTACTGGCGCGGGTTATTTCCGCGCCCGGGCATTGTGGGGAGTACGTGAGAGGCGTTGACGAGGCGCACGCAACTTGGCCAAAGCATCCGCTCGTCCAGTGTCCTGAATTGCGGCTCCCAGATCGCGGTTGCAGCTTGCAACTCGGGGTCGGTCACGGCGTGTTTTCGTTTGAATTCGGCGACGCCCTCTCAATGGCCGCATTTCTGTTGACTTCGCTCCAGCTCCAGATGGCAAATTATGCCACTTTTGACCCATCTCGGTCGGCAACTTCGCGCCATGAGCCGACCTTGGATACCGTGATCCTCGACGACTTGTCTCACCTCGATAGCGGACGAGATCATTGTTGATGGTCGCGAGCCCGGATTACGACCGCGAAGCGGTCAGAAATCCAAATCCATATCGTGATGATGATGCTCGTGACCGGGAAGCTCCGGCGGCGGCGGGCCAGGCACTTCGGCCACCATGGCCTCCGTCATGATGAGGAGGCCTGCCACCGAGGCTGCGCCCTGGAGCGCCGTTCGCACCACCTTGGCCGGGTCGATGATGCCCTTTGACACCAGATCCCCGTACACGCCCGATTGGGCATCGTAGCCATAGGCGCTGTCGTCGTTTTCGAGGATCCTGGCTATGACTACCGAGCCTTCCAGGCCGGCATTGATCGCGATCTGCCGAGCGGGCCAGGTGATCGCCTTCCTGACGATCGCGATGCCAACCTGCTGGTCTTCGTTGCCGCCCTTGAGCTTCTTGAGCGCCCTGTCGGCGCGCAGCAAGGCGACCCCGCCGCCCGGCAGAATGCCCTCTGCAACCGCGGCTCTTGTCGCGTTCATCGCGTCATCGATGCGATCCTTCTTCTCCCTGACCTCGACTTCGGTGGCACCGCCGACCCGGATCACGGCGACGCCACCGGCGAGCCTGGCCAGCCGCTCCTGGAGCTTCTCGCGGTCATAATCGGAGGTGGTTTCCGCAAGCTCGAGCTTGATCTCGGCGATGCGGGCCTCGATGCTTGCCCGCTTGCCGGCGCCGCCGACGATCGTGGTGTTTGCCTTGTCGATCATCACCTTCTTGGTGCGCCCGAGCATATCGAGGAAGCATGCTCGAGCCTGATGCCCAAATCCTCCGAGACCACCGTTCCGCCGGTCATCAGCGCGAGATCCTGCAGCATCGCCTTGCGGCGGTTTCCGTAGGCTGGCGCCTTCACGGCTGCAACCTTGAGAGCGCCGCGCAACTTGTTGACCACCAGCGCCGCAATCACCTCACCCTCGACATCCTCGGCGATGACGAGCAGCGGCTTGCCGGCCTGCACCACCTTCTCCAGCAGCGGCAGTATTTCGTTCAGGCTGGACAGTTTCTTCTCGCTGATGAGGACATACGCATCCTGCATCTCGGCCCGCATCTTTGCGCGATTGGTGATGAAATGGGGCGAGATATAGCCGCGATCGAACTGCATGCCCTCGACGAATTCGAGTTCGGTTTCGAGCGACGTCCCGTCCTCGACAGTGATCACGCCGTCATCGCCGACCCTCTTCATGGCGGCGGCGAGGCAGCGGCCGATCTCCTTGTTGCCATTGGCCGAGATGGTGCCGACTTGCGCGATCTCGACGTTCGAGGTGACCTTCGTGGCGTTGTTTTTGAGTTCCGCGACGACGGCTTCGACCGCGAGATCGATGCCGCGCTTCAGGTCCATGGGATTCATCCCGGCGGCCACCGCCTTGGCGCCCTCCCGGGCGATCGCATGCGCGAGCACGACGGCGGTGGTCGTGCCGTCGCCGGCCTGATAGGAGGTTTTTGTTGCTATCTCGCGCACCATCTGGGCGCCCATGTTCTCGAACTTGTTGTCGAGTTCGATTTCCCTGGCGACGGTCACGCCGTCCTTGTGACCCGCGGCGCGCCATGCTCCCTGCCGATCGCGACGTTGCGCCCCCGCGGGCCAAGCGTGACGCTCACCGCATTCGCCAGGGTGTCAATGCCGCGCAGCATTCTGTCGCGAGCCTCGAACGAGAACATGATCTCCTTGGCAGCCATTTCCTTGATCCTTAAGACCTAATCTTCGGGGACGTCCGGGCAACGGCGAAGCTTCATTCGGCCGCTCAGGCGAGATTGTCCCGTGGCAGCCCGAGTCGATTCCAGACATCGGACAGAGCTGCCGCGAGCCGATCAATCATGATGTCCTCATGACAGGGTGTCGGCGTGATGCGCAGCCGCTCAGTTCCCTTCGCCACGGTCGGATAATTGATCGGCTGGATATAGATGTCGTGCTCGCTCAGCAGCAGGTCGCTCGCCGCTTTGCAATGCGCCGGATCGCCGACTGCCACCGGAACGATATGGGTGTCGCTCAGGATGACCGGCAGCGCAGCCGCACCCAGCGCCGCCTTGACCCGCCGGACGCGGTCCTGCTGGCGCTTGCGCTCCCACTGCGAAGTTTTCAGATGCCGGATCGCCGCTGTGGCCGCGGCGCAGATCGCCGGCGGCAACGCGGTGGTGAAGATGAAACCCGGCGCATAGGAACGAACCGCATCGATCAGCACAGCACTTCCGGTGATATAGCCGCCGAGGCAGCCGAAGGCCTTAGCGAGCGTGCCTTCGATCACATCGATCCGGTTCATGGCGCCGTCGCGCTCGGCGATGCCGGCGCCGCGAGGGCCGTACATGCCCACAGCATGGACCTCGTCGAGATAGGTCATTGCGCCGTAACGATCGGCGATATCGCAAATGCGATTGATTGGCGCGACCTCGCCGCCCATCGAATAGAGACTTTCGAAGACGATGAGTTTTGGCCGATCCGGACCCGCCGCCTTCAACAATTCCTCGAGATGATCGACGTCGTTGTGGCGGAAGATGCTCTTCTCCGCACCGGACTGGCGGATGCCCTCGATCATCGAATTGTGGTTGAGCGCATCGGACAGGATCAGACAACCGGGGATCAGCTTGGCGATGGTCGAGATGCCAGTCTGGTTCGAGACATAGCCGGACGTGAAGACCAGTGCCGCCTCCTTGCCGTGGAGATCGGCAAGCTCGCACTCAAGCTCTACGAGCGGATGGCTGGTGCCGGCGATATTGCGCGTCCCGCCGGCCCCCGTTCCCAACCGGATAGCAGCCTCCACCAGGGCGGCGACCACCTCTGGGTGTTGTCCCATCCCGAGATAGTCGTTGGAGCACCAGATCACGACGTCCTTCGGTCCATGCGGGGAATGCCACACGGCATTGGGAAAGCGTCCGGCGATGCGCTCAAGGTCCGCGAACACACGGTAGCGCCGTTCCTCCTGCAGACGCGCGATCGCATCCGCAAAGAAACCGTCATAACTCGTAGTTCCTGGCTCCGAGATACTCCCCTGCCCATCGGCCATATCAGCCGCATCTCCGGTCATCGGAGGTCCAAATCGCCGCAGCTCAATGACGTTTCTTACGCCGCCAGGTTTGCCGGTGTACAACGCTGTGGGTTCTGCCATCGCCCAATTCCCCTGCTTGCATACGAATTATGTCGAAGCGCGATGCGCGCCGATCCCGCTCGCATCGTTCTCACGACCCGCGTTCAGGAAGGTCGAAGTTGAGCTGCAACATTCGCGCGATGTTTATCAAAATCGTCTCGCAGACCTTGTCTTGATTAGGATCCAGATATTTGACTGTCCAGTTTGCCCCGTTCTCTTTCGTTTCGAGCCGCTGAATTACAAAATCGGTGACGTGCTCGCATCCCGGCTCCTTATGAAGATCCGCGAGGATCAATGCCTTAAGCTCCGAAGCTTCCTTTGTATGTCTTTGCATGGCCGCTCTCCTTCCGGATGACAACCTTGTATGGATCGATCAACTGCGTAATCGTGATCTCCGTCATCCCAGGGCTCGTGTCATCGCACCAGTTCACCCAACGTAGCCGCAATGCCGCTGCTTGGTGTGTCAAAGTCTAGCCCCGCCACGAATTGCCCCTGTGGGTTCATGATGTAGATGGGGGTGCCGTGATCCATTAGGTAGTCGTCACCGCCCGCCTCGCCCTGGCGCGCCACACCATAGGCGCCATATGCCACCGAAACCGCAGCGATCTGTTGCGGGCTGCCGGTCAGTCCCACGATGCGCGGATCGAACGCCGCGGTAAAGCTTCCCATCACCTCAGGCGTGTCGCGTTGGGGATCGACGGTGATGAAGAGCGGTTGCAGTTTTGCGGCGTCGGGGCCGAGTTCCTCGATCGCCGCGGCGATTGAGGCCAGCGTCGTCGGACAGATGTCGGGACAAGAAGTATAGCCGAAGAAAACCAGCAGCCATTTGCCACGATAAGTCTCATCGGTGACCGTCGTTCCGTACGGCGCCGTAAGTGTGAATGAGCCGCCGACCGTCACGGGCGTGTCAGCCCGTGCGAGCGGTTGGCAGATCGACAGGGCCGCTGCGAATATGATGCAGAAGCGGGATATGGGAGACCGTAGGCCCGGAGCGAGGAGTTCATGCCGTCGGCTCATCAAGTACCTCCGGTACTCGAGAATGACGCGCCAAAACCCCCGCGTGTTTGTGATTAACAAACTCACCTAAACTGCCGAACCTTTATCATATTTTTTTGCTGAATGGCTAGACATGGTACTGGTTTGGCTCTATTTTTAAAAGTTGCCCCTCATCCGGGGGAAGGAGGTGGCGCCGATGAAGACGCAAATGGATGAGCGGGCTGGCGGCGATTGTTTTCGCTGAGACGATGTCCGCGCCTACGCAAGCCTACGAAGAAAGTCCGGTCACCGGAGGCGGAACGATCGAGGGTACGGTCGTCTACCGCGGGGACGTGCCGCAACAAAGATCATCCCCACCAAGGATGTCGAAGTGTGCGGCGCACCCCGCGAGCACCCATGATCGGAGTCGGCGGCGATCAGGCCGTGTGAAGCGCGGTTCTGTACTTGGTCGACGTGGCAAAGGGAAAGGCCTGGCCGGAGCCCGGCAAGCCGCCTGAGCTTAACAACCTCAAATGCCGCTTCGAGCCCGCGGTTCAAATGATACCGGCAGGTTCGCTGGAGGTCGTCAA
>CAVVJD010000017.1:735000-791264 GCA_963748455.1 uncultured Alphaproteobacteria bacterium | reverse complement strand
ATTGCGAAGGGCAGGTGGCTTATTTCGCCGTTCCCCGGTTTGTCCGGTTCGTCGCGGACATGCCGCTCACAGAGAATGGCAAGATCAAGAAGGTTGCGTTGCGCGAGGCCGGGAAGACTGCCGACACGTGGGACCGCGATGCGGCAGGATATCGACTGCGCCGCTAGTGCATGATGAATGCACGTTGCCCGTGACCGGGACGACTATTTTTTCAATTGTCAAACAGCCCGCGTGCATCGGGGCCGTAGCCCAACCGTCATTGCGAGGCGTGCAACGAAGCAATCCAGCGCGGCATTTGCCGCGGGCTCAGGGCTGGATTGCTTCGTCGCAATGACGCCGGGGCCTTCGCGAGTGCGCGCTTTTCGCGCCGAAGGCGACCGAGATCTTGCGGCGACGCAGTATGTCGCGATGGGCTACAAGCAGCCCATGTTGGCAATCCGACAGTCCCAGAGTGCACGCACTAAATTTGCGATTCCGTTTTCAATTCTGCTTTCAGATTCTGGCTACTTTGCCCCAGGCGTGGCTCTGTCCCAGCGAGTAGCCGTTGAATGTTGGCGCGATGGCGCACAATCACGTAAATGCTGCCTGCAATCACCAGTAACCGATAGGGCAACGGTTGCTCCAAGCCGCAGATGAGCGCGATCGCGGTAACGCTGCTAGCATCGAACTAAGGGAAACAATCCGAAAAAGAGCCAGTGCAACGCCAAACACCGTCAAGGCGCTAAACCGACTGGCCAAGACATCGCCAGCAACACGCCCAGCCCCGCCGCAACGGATTTGCCGCCCGCAAAATTCAACCAAATCGAACGGCTATGCCCCAACAACACGGCAAGTCCGGCCAAGCAAACAGCCCAAGGCGCCCAGGTTTGCAGATCGAGCGCTGTCGGTGGCGTGACGGACGGCAATGTATAGAGCCAAGGATAAAACCAGAGGGCAAAGATGATCGCCCCAGCGCCTTTCAGAATATCTACCAGGAGCACCACAAAGAAAGGCCATTTCCCCAGGGTTCGCAATACGTTCGTTGCCCCAGTGGATTTGGAGCCTTGCTCTCGGATATCAATGCCTTTGAGCAGTTTCCCCGCCAGATAGCCCGTGGGCGTGGAACCGAAGAGATAAGCGATCGCCAATCCAACCACACTCGCTATCCAGAAAACCATGGGATTTACCCGCTTATCTCGACCGTGCCCGCAACCGGGTCGAGCGCTTCTTCAATCGGATCAAGCAATGTCGTCGGGTTGCGACGCGTTACGATAGGCTTGCGGCCAACTACCTTGCCTTCGTACAGCTTGCGTCATCAGGTTATGGTTTGCGCGTCGATGAGTACGCGCCCTAGCTGCCGATGCGGGACTTCACGGCGGTCTTGAGATCATCGAGCTCCCTGACCAGCCCGTCCAGGCGCTCTTTTGGAAACTCTGCGAGCAGCGAGGCCAGCCAGAGACTGTGCTTCTTCGCCATTCGCCTGAAAGCCCTTCTGCCTTCGGTCGTCATGCAGACGATCTGCACGCGGCGATCGACGGCCGACGGCGTGCGGGTGATGAGGCCGTCCTCGACAAGACGATCCACGATCGGGGTCAGGTTTCCGGCGGTGACCATCAGGCGCTTTGGCAATTCACCCAGCACCAGTCCGCCAGGCTCGCGATCGAGCTGAGCCAGCACATCGAAGCGCGGCATCGTGAAGTCGAACTCTTCGCGAAACTGGCGCCGCAGCTCGGCGCCGATCAATGACGTGCACGCAAGAAGGCGAAGCCATACCCTGACCTGCGCGCGGTTGTCCGACCCCTCTTCGGTCCTGTCCTCGTCTTCGATCAGCGCAAGCTCTTTGCTGACGACCAACTTTTGCCTCCTGAGATGCTGTTGACGCTGTCGCGCCCGAACCGCGTCGGCCGAAAATTCCATGAGGCAGACGTGGGAATCTTTAGGACTAAATCAAGTGCCCGCCACGAGAGCGGCATGCAGGCGTCATTCCCGCCCTTTGCCGCGGCCGGCAGCACCCGGCGACCGTAGCGGAGGATGACGCGGCAAGGCAAGTCTGGCGGCCGGCGAGCGCAGGAAATAGCCTTAATTGCGCACAAAATGTAACTGCGTCACACGGCCCGCTGAGCCGAACTTGCCGGCACCGCCGCTGCCAGCCGCTTCAGTACTCGACTCTGGCCTCCCGCGACGCTATGTGACAATATATTTCATACCCAAACTAAATGAGCTTGTGTATGGCCCGTTTCGAACCGCTTGCGCTCTCCGAGCTCCCCGACGGCGTCTGGCGCACGCGCATCCCTGTGCGTTTCGGCTCCTGCGACCCGGCCGGAATCGTCTACACGCCGGAGTATCTCAATCTATTCAACGGCGTGATCGAGGACTGGTATGGAGAGGCGCTGGGACTTCCCTATCACGAGCTGGTTGGAAAGCGGCGGACCGGTCTCGGCTATGCACATGTCTCGGTGGATTTCGCCACGCCCAGCAGCATGGGTGACGTCCTCGACGTTGCGGTCGTCGTGCACAAGATCGGGCGCGCCTCGGTGACGCTCGCGGTCCACGCATTCAAGGACGGCGTTGAATGCGTACGCGCCGCCTTCGTGACCGTGACGACCTCCCTGATCGATCACAAGGCGATTGCAGTGCCCGACGATCTTCGCCTCGCGTTGAACAACTATCACACACGTTGCGAGAGCTCGGCGGAGATGTCGAGAGCGAGATTTTCAGAATTGATGACTTGAAGACACAGGGCTCGCGACGAAGCCCGCAGAGGGCCTCGTATCCTGCAAGCAGTTCAGTGCAGTGGGATGACGGGGCGCACGTTCCGTCTTTGTCGTCGTTGGTTGGATGCGCTGCGCGCCCATCAGCTCTTGACCAAATCCCCCAGCAAGCTCGCTGCCACCGTCAGCTTGGCGAGCGTCAGGCCGCTCGCGGCTATCTCCTCGACCGAGCGACGGACGCGCGTCGCTTCAGGATGAGCCGCGAGCCAGTTGTCGACCGCCTGCTGGCCGGAATGACCGTTTGCCAGCATATCCGCGGCCAATCTTTTTTCGGCTGCTGCGATCTGAGCAACGGCGCGATCGATGGCGAGACGTTCGAACTTGTCGCTTGCCGTCACGCTGCGTGCGGCGGCGATGATGCGATCGAGGTGGAAATCGGCCTCGGCAGCGAAGAAGGTCGTGGCGGCGTCGCCGATGCTCCTGTTGGTGCGCTCCGCGATGGTTACGATGTCCGGTGCCGGGACCAGGACGTCGAGATCGGCGAGTTCACCGGCAAGCTCGGCTGGGACGCCGGCATCGATCAGGTCCTGGCGCCGCTTGCTGCGCCCGGTCTGCAGGTCCTCCGGCAGGGTGTCGTCGAGTTTGGCGGCGATCTCACGGATGCTCGGACCGAAGCGGGCGATGACCGCGTCCAGACCGGCCCCGAAATCGACATTGCGCACATACCAGACCATGCGGGAGAGCAGGAGAGTTCTGAATCGTCGCGTAGAGGCCGAGCTGCAATTGCCCGTCGATACGCGAGTCAAGTCCGTCGATCGCATCATTCAGCCGCTCGAGGCCGTAGGATTTATCCACGGCCACGAAGGCCATGACGATGGCAGCAAGATCAGCATCGGCTTCGTCCATCAGGCGTACGACACAAGCCGGTCCGCCGCGGTTGATCAAGGCATTGGCAAGGTTGGTCGCGATGATCTCTCGCCGGAGGCGATGGTTCTTCACTGCACCGGCGAATTTGTCCTGAAGCTCGCGCGGGAAGTATTGGGACAACTCGCGAGCCAGGTACGGATCGTCCGGCACGTTGGTTGCGAGCAGGTCATCGTAAACCGTCAGCTTGGCGTAAGCGAGCAACACGGCGAGTTCAGGCCGTGTCAGCGACTGGCCGCGCCGGGTACGTTCGGCGATCGCCGCGTCGTCGGGCAAGAATTCGACGGCGCGGCTGAGCAGGTCGCGCTGCTCGAGCGATTGCATCAAACGGGTGAGGAAACCGGTTTCTGCTACACCCCGGCGTTCGGCGAGCGATAGCGCCAGCGTCTGCAGATAATTGTTGCGCAGCACCAGCGCAGCAACCTCGTCGGTCATTGCGGCCAGCAGGCTGTTGCGGTCGCTCGCACTGAGGTGCCCCTCGCGCTCGGGGCGCGCCAGCGCGACCTTGATATTGACCTCGACGTCGGACGTGTTCACTCCGGCCGAATTGTCGATGGCGTCGCTGTTGAGCTTGATGCCTTTCTGCGCCGCTTCGATGCGGCCGCGCTGGGTGGCGCCGAGATTGGCGCCTTCGCCAATCACCCGGGCGCGGATATCGGCGCCGGTGACACGGATCGGATCGTTGGCCCGATCGCCGGCCTGATCGTCGCTTTCCGCCGAGGCGCGGATATAGGTGCCGATGCCGCCAAACCACAGCAGATCGACGCGTGCCTTGAGGATCGCCGTCATCACCTCGAACGGTGTGGCTTGCGGCTTGGCAAGATCGAGCAAGGCCCGCACTTCCGGCGTGAGCGGGATTGCCTTCAGCGAACGTGAGAACACGCCGCCGCCCTGCGAGATCAGCGATTTGTTGTAATCCTGCCAGCTCGACCGCGGCAGGTTGAAGATGCGCAGGCGCTCGGCGTGGCTGACGGCCGGGTCGGGCGAAGGATCGATGAAGATGTCGCGGTGATCGAACGCCGCGACGAGCTTCGTCACCGGCGAGAGCAGCATGCCATTTCCGAAGACGTCGCCTGACATGTCGCCGACGCCAGCAGCGGTGAAAGGCATGGTCTGTATATCGGTGCCGAGCTCGCGGAAATGGCGCTTGACCGCCTCCCATGCGCCGCGCGCGGTGATGCCCATCTTCTTATGGTCATAACCCTGGCTGCCGCCGGAGGCGAACGCATCGCCGAGCCAATGTCCCTTCTCGATCGAGATCGCGTTGGCGACGTCGGAAAAGGTGGCGGTGCCCTTGTCGGCGGCGACGACGAGATAGGGATCATCGTCATCGTGGCGTACAGTGTCGTCGGGCGGCACGATCGTGTCGCCGTCGAGATTGTCGGTGAGTTCGAGCAGCGAGCGAACGAAGATACGATAGACTTCGGTCCCTTCCGCCAACCATGCGTCGCGATTGGAGGGCGGCGGCAGGCGTTTGGCCACGAAGCCGCCCTTGGCACCGACCGGCACGATGACCGCGTTCTTCACCTGCTGCGCCTTGACCAGGCCGAGGATCTCGGTGCGGAAATCCTGCGGCCGGTCGGACCAGCGCAGGCCGCCGCGCGCCACCTTGCCGAAGCGCAGATGAATTCCTTCGACGCGCGGCGAATAGACGAAAATCTCGTAAAGCGGTCGCGGTTCCGGCAGATTTTCGATCTTCCGCGCGTCGAACTTGAAGGAGATCACCGGACGCGGATATCCGTCCCCTCCGATCTGCCACAGATTGGTGCGGATGGTCGCCTGCACGAGATTGGCAAAACGGCGCAGGATCCGATCTTCGTCCAGCGAGGCGACCGATTTGAGCTGCTCCTCGATCTCGGCGAGCATGGTCGTCTCGCGCGCTGAGCTCTCGGTGGTGGCGACGAGGCGCGGATCGAAGCGAGCCTGGAACAGCGCGACGATATTGGTGGTGATCGCAGCGTTGTTGCGCAAAGTCTCCCACATGTAGTCCTGGCTGAACGGCGCAAGGATCTGGCGCAAGTAGCGGGAGAGGGCCCGGATCGCCGAGATTTCGCGCCAACCGAGGGCGGTCCGCAGAATCAGGCCGTTGTACCCGTCGAACTCGGCGCGATCGCCTACCACCGCCATGATCGATGCTTCGAGGCGATGGCTGAATTCGCTGGTGATCGCGATCGGTTTGCCGTCGTTCGTCTCGATCGTCATGTCGTGCAGCCAGACCGGCTCGGGGGCCGGCATGGCGCGAGGCATGATCTGATAGGTCCGTTCGTTGACCACGCGCAGGCCGTGATTTTCGATCACCGGCACCCGATAGGACAGCGACAGCGGCGCGCCACGCGAGAAGACCTTGAGGCTGAAGCGCGTCGGATCGTCCTCGCCTCGATGCTCTGGACCGAAATCGCCACCGACCGAGCCGGAGTGAGTTTTTCGATGGTGGCGATATCGGCAGTCGCCTGCGAGGTGCCGAAGATTTCGGTGTAGCCGCCCGTGAAGGCCTGAGCATAACGATTGGCGAGCATGCGGGCCCGCATACCGTCGGTGGAGGCGGCGAGCGCCGCTCTCAGCTTGTCGCCCCAGGTCGCGGCGATGGCGGTGATCTCTGCTTCCAGTGTGGCACGCTCGACGACGGGCGTTTTTCCCTCATAGCGCCCGATGATGTAGTGGACGCGGGCAAGTGGTCCCTCGGGAAAGGAAACGTAGGACGCTGCCAGGGTCCCCTTGTAGACCTGGGCCAGGAAAGTCGCGACGCGCGTGCGCACGTCGGTGTCGTATTTCTCGCGCGGAATGAAGGTGATGATGGAGACGAAACGGTCAAACTTGTCGGAGCGTGCCAGCGCCCGCACACGGGGACGCTCATGCAGCATCAGGATTTCCATGACGAAGGTGTAAAGCGTCTCGGCATCGACCTGAAACAGCTCGTCGCGCGGATATTCTTCGAGGATATGCAGAACGGCCTTGCCCGAATGGCCATCCGGATCAAATCCGGCGCGCTGGAGCACCTGGGCCACCTTGTGGCGGACATAGGGGATCTGCCGCGCGGAGCGTGTATAGGCGCCCGACGTGAACAGACCGACGAGGCGCAACTCGCCCTCGAGCCGGCCGTCAGGCGCATAGAGCTTGATGCCGATGATGTGCTCAGACAGCTTGGCCGCGCGCGATTTGCTTGCCTGGAGCAGGCGCCGGAAGGCGCTGCACGCGTCGAGCAGGCGCGCAGAGCTGTCGTAGAGCGATGTTGTTTCGCCGCCCAGGCTGCGGATGGTCGGCAGGTCCGCGGACGTGAACACCGAATTGGCAAGGTTCTTCGCCGTGAACGGCCGGTACATCACCCAGAACATCGTGCACGGCGCATAGACGTCGCCGCGCGCGCGGTGACGCGTGCGCGGCGGCATCACGGAAAGCTGGCCACCGACCATTGTGTAGGTGCGGCCGTCATCCAGCTCCCACTGCACCTCGCCATCGACCACCAGGATCAGCTCGACCCCGTCATGCTGATCCCACGGGTGCCGGCGCGCGGCCGTCAGATGGTTGTAGCCGAACTGCTCGACCAGCCGCAGGCCGATCTGCTTTCCCCAACCGCGCAGCAGATGCGGCTGCGCCGGGGCCCGGACCGATTTCGCCATGGGGCTCACCCCTTGATCCCGCTCATGGTCAGGCCGGCGATGATGAAACGCTGCGCAAACAGGAAGATCAACAGCACTGGCATGATCACCATCGACATCGCCGCCGTCACCACCGCGAGGTTGCCGCTGCCCATGAAGCCGCGCAGATATTCCAGGCCGATCGGCAGCGTCATATTCTCCCAGGTCTCGAGAAACACCAAGGGCTGGAAATACATGTTCCAGGTGTGCGTGAAGGTGATGATCGCCAGCGCCGACAGGACCGGCCCGAGCTGCGGCACCGACACATGCCGGAAGATCGTCCAGTAACCGGCCCCGTCCATCTTCGCGGCCTCCTCCAGCTCCTTGGGCTGGCCCAGCATGAATTGCCGCACCAGGAACACCCCGAAGCTGGAGGTGAGATAGAGCAGGATCAGCGACCAATGGCTGTCGATCAGGCCGAGCTTCGCCATGCCGAGATAGTTGGGGATGATCAGCGCCTGCATCGGCACCATCAGCCCCAGCAGCATGATCGCGAACAGCGTGTCGCGGCCGGGAAAGCGCAGCCGCGCAAAGGCGAACGCCGCGGCGGTGCAGGTGGCAAGCTGCCCCAGCGTCACCAGCGACGCGATCTTGAAACTGTTCCAGTACATGCGAAACAGCGGCACGCTCGCCTCGAACACGGCACGGTAATTCTCGAAATCCAGCCGGTCCGGCAGGAAGCTCGGCGGCATCTTGTAGGCGTCCGCCGGGGCGCGGAACGACATCGCGAACATCCACAGGAACGGCAGGATCATCGCCACGGCACCCGCCGCGGCGACCGCGATGAAGGCCATATCGGCGGCGCGCAGCAGCCGCGGGTTGCCCACCCGGGCGGCGGCGCTCACGAATGCACCCAGCGCCGGCTGAACCAGAACTGCGCGGCCGTCACCAGCGCGATCAGCACCAGCAGCACCACCGAGATCGCCGCGGCGTAGCCGAGATCGAAATTGGCGAAGGCCTCGTGATAGATCAGCATCACGATGCTGCGCGTGTAATCGCCGGGCCCGCCGTTGGTCAGGATGATGATCGATTCGAAAACCTGCAGCGCGCCGACCGTGACGATGATGACGTTGAAGAACACGACCGGCGACAACAGCGGGAACACGATCGACCAGAACAGCCGCCACGCCGAAGCACCGTCCAGCCGCGCCGCTTCGATCAGGCTTGGCGGTATGCTCTGCAGCGCCGCGAGAAAGACCAGCATGGAAAAGCCGGCATTCTTCCAGACATCCATGAACAGAATGGACGCCATCGCGAAGCGCGTGTCGCTCAGCCAACCGATGCGCGGCAGACCGAGGCTTTGCAGGTAGTAGTTGAGGACGCCCAGATCGGTCGAATAGAGGAAGCTCCACACGATCGACACGAACGACATGGCGATGATAACCGGCAGGAAATACGCCAGCCGGAACAGATAGAGCAGCACCTGCGGCATCGCCCGGTTGAGCAGCAGGGCGAGTGCGAGCCCAAGCCCGACATTGCCCAGCACCGCGAAGACCGTGAACACCAGGGTGTTCTTGAAGATTTGCCAGAAGCGCGGGCTCTCGGCGACCGCCAGATAGTTCTCCAAGCCGACGAAGACCGGCGCACCCGCGCGATCGTAGAAGGTGAAGCTCAAATAGATCGTGGCCGCGATCGGCACCAGCACGAAGCCGGCATAGAGCAGGAAGGACGGCCCCAGGAACAGGTACCCAGCGATGGTTTCCTGTGTCTGCGCCTTCAGCCGCGGATAAGCCCGCGCGCGCTGCGGCGGCAGGGCCAATGTATCGGTTTGAGCGCTCACTTTTGGCTTTGCTGTTGGACGCGAGGGCGCAACCTTGGCATCCGGCGGCGACGTGTCAAGCCTCAGCGCCGGCGCAGATTGGCCATCGCGCGCTTGAGCTCGTCATGCGCGTTGGCCAATGCGGTATCGATGGGTGTGGCGTTGGTCATGATCTGGCTGTAGGCGCGCATGACGATGTCTTCCATCTGGTTGAAATTCGCCGGGGCCGGCACGGCCGTGGCGTTGTCGATGCTTCCATAGAAGATCGACGAATTCGCCGGATGCTCGAGGAAGGCCGGCAGATTGGCCGCCGAACGGCGCGCCGGAATGGCAACGCCGCCGCCCGCGATCTCCGCCATCGACTGGTCGGAGATCAGCTCTTTGACAAACTCCCAGGCCAAATCCTTCTGCGTGCTGTCCTTGGCAATTCCGTAGCCGGCGACACCGAAGATCGAGCGCTGGGCCCGATTGCGCGGCATATAGGCCACATCGAAATCGCGGAAATTATTGGCGTAGAACGCGTTGATCGGCCAATGCCCGCGCGACAGCATAGCGATGCGCCCCGTCGAGAACATCTGTTCCGCCCCGCCGCGAAACGCGTCTGAGCCCGGCACCGGCGCCACCTTGTGGCGATGGATGAGGTCGTGCAGGAACTGCAGCGTCTCCTTCAGCTTCGGGTCGTTGAGATTGGAATCGCTCCAATCGGCATTGAGCTGCAGCGTGGCGTTGGTAAGAAACCAGGACGTCACGGCGAAATGGATCGAGGGCACCTCGTAGCCCCATTGCGTGACATTGCCGCTGGCATCGCGCTTGGTCAGCTTCTGCGCCGCCGCCGTGAAATCCGCCCAACTCCAATCCGGCTTCGGCGTTTCCAGCCCCGCCTCGCGGAACAGCGATTTGTTGTAGTAGACGACGATGTTGTTCCACTGATCAGGCACCAGGATCTGCTTGCCCTGGAATTTGAGCGCCTCGCGCAACGCCGGCGCGATATCGGCGAGATGCTGTGCGGCCGCTTGATCGCGGCCGATATACTCGTCGAGCGACACGAACAGGTCGCGTGTCGCAATCGAGCGCAAGCCTTCGATCGCCAGATGGTAGACATCGTGTGCGCGGCCCGCTGATACCTGCGAGATAATCTTGCTGGTGAACTCGCCCCACGACGCGATGACCGGCTCGATCGAATTGCGGAAGGTCACATTGGGAAAGCGCTGCCGGAAGCGCTCCTCAGCCTGACGCAGCAGCACCAGATTGCGCTCGGCGCCATAGGTCTGGATGGCAAGCTCGGCGCGCACATCGCGCTCCACCGCCCAAGCCGGTTTCAGACCGGAAGCTCCGGCCGCAAGCGCACTGGCCAGCAAGCCGCGGCGCGACAGAGTGAACATCCTCGTCTCCTCCCATGACGGCGCCATCGTTGGTGGGGCGCCCTTATGACCTGGGGCGCACGATAGCAAGGCCCATCCCTCGCGACGGTGGCGTTCGTCCATTGGACGATTTTCCACGTCTCGGACGATCGTCGCCACCACAATCGTCCGGCGATGGTGAAAACCGTCGCACGGCCCCATGTCCACGCGAGGCGGCCCCCGCCTCGCGTAGCCAGGGGTGCGACAAAAAGAGGAAGGGTGGAAACGATGGACCAGTATCAGCCCGAATCCGGCGAGCGCCCGCGCGACGCGGACTTCACCTATCGCGGGGCGCGCACCCGCGCCATCTCCTTCTTGCTCGGCGGCATCGGCACCGGCTCGATCGGCCTGTCGGGCAGCGGCCGGTTGGTGGATTGGGAGATCTTCAACCGCCCCAACAAGGGCAGTGTCAACGCCTACTCCCATTTCGCCGTGAAGGTGATGGATGGCGAGCGTCTGGTCGATGCCCGCATCCTCAACGGCCCCGTTGTCGACCGTCACGCCGGCGACTATCTCGGCACGCGTAACAACACATTCGGCTTCGGCGTGCGCCGCGAGGCGCTGTCCGGCATGCCGCATTTCGCCCAATGCGAGTTCGTCGGCACGTTCCCGGTCGCCGAGCTGCGCTTGCGCGACCAGCGCTTTCCTGGGCTTGCGACGCTCACCGCCTTCAATCCCTTCATTCCGCTCGAGGACCGTGATTCCGGCATTCCCGCCGCGTTCTTCGAGATCGCCATCGAGAACACCGGCGACAAGCCCTACGATTTCTCCGTGGCCGGCGTGCTGGCCAACCCCCTGCCGGCCAACAACGCGACCGAGATTTCAACGACGCCCGACGGCACGTTTCTGCATCTCACCACGGACGGCCTCGCCGCGGACCAGCCCGGCTTTGGCGATCTCACGCTGGCCACCGATGCCGCCGACACCAGTCATCAGCGCTTCTGGTATCGCGGCGAGTGGTTCGACTCGATCGAAGTGTATTGGCGTGACTTCACCGGCCACCAGCGGTTTGCCGATCGCACCTACCCGGCCGGCAAGACCGGCGATCGCAATCACGCCGTTCTCTGCGCCCATCTGCGCCTCGCACCCGGCGAGCGGCGCACGGTGCGCTTCGCCATCGCCTGGAATTTTCCCAATTGCGAGAATTACTGGCTGCGCCCCCGCGCCGAGAAATTCGCCGCCGCCGCCGGCCTGCCCAATGCCTGGAAGAACTGGTACGCCACGCAATGGGCAGATTCGCGCGACAGCGCGCGCTATGCCCTGCACGCCTGGACAAGATTGCGCGCCGCCACGTGGCAGTTCCGCGACGCGCTGTTCCAGTCCACGCTGCCGGCTCCGGTCCTCGACGCGATCTCCGCCAATCTCTCCATCCTCAAGAGCCCGACCGTGCTGCGCCTGGAGGACGGCACGTTCTATGGCTGGGAGGGAACGCGCATCGATGAAGGGGCGTGCGAGGGCTCGTGCACCCATGTCTGGAATTACGCGCAGGCCCTGCCCTATCTGTTTCCAGCGCTCGAACGTTCGATGCGCGATGCCGACTACAAATATAATTTGCGCCCCGATGGCGGCATGCCGTTCCGCTTGCAGCTGCCGCTCGGCGTGCGCTGGTCCGATGACCGCCCTTGCGCCGACGGCCAGTTCGGCGGCGTCATGAAGACCTATCGCGATTGGAAGCTGAGCGGCGACACCGAATGGCTGCGCAAGATCTGGCCCGCGGTGAAACGCTCGCTGGAATTTGCCTGGTCGTCGGAGAACGAAGACCGCTGGGATCCGGATCAATCCGGCGTGCTGCGCGGCCGCCAGCATCACACGCTGGACATGGAATTGTTCGGACCGAGCGCCTGGCTCGCCGGCTTCTACCTGGGCGCGCTCAAGGCCGGCGCCGAGATTGCCGACGCGCTCGGCGACCCGGACGCCGCGCGCTACCGCTCCATCTTCGAGCGCGGCAAGGCCTGGGTCGATACCCATCTCTTCAACGGCCGCTACTACGTCCACAAGCTCGATGTCTCCGATCGCGCCGCGATCGCGGAGTTTGCCGATGCCTCGCGCTCCATTATCGTCCCCGGCTCTGTCATGGACATGTACTGGAGCGAGGAGCATCAGGAAGCCAAATACCAGATCGGCGAAGGCTGCTCGATCGACCAGGTCCTGGCGCAATGGCACGCGACGCTCTACGGGCTGGGCGAGATTTTCGACCCGGCGAAATTCGAATCCGCGCTGGACTCCATCCTGCGGCACAATTTCATTGCGCCGATCAGCGACGCCTACAACCCCTGCCGCGTCTTCTGCGTCGACGGTGAGGCGGGCACGGTGATCTGCACCTGGCCCGAGGGCGTGCGCAAGCCGGCGATTCCCGGTCGTTTATTCGCAGGAGACGTTCCATGGCTGCGAATACTCCTTCGCCGGCCAGCTCGTGCAGGTCGGCCGCGTCGACGACGCCTATCCGTGTCGTCGCCGCCGTGCGTGAGCGCTACGACGGCGACAAGCGCAATCCCTGGAACGAGATGGAATGCGGCAGCAACTACGCGCGCTCGCTGGCGAGCTACGCCCTGCTGCCGGCCCTGTCCGGATTCTCATGCGATGTCGCGCGCGGCATGCTGGGCTTCGCACCGCGTCGCGCGACCGGCGAGCCGCTCTCGTTCCTGTGGTCGCATGGCACGGCCTGGGGCGTCTATCGCGAGGACACCAATCGGGCCGCGATCGAGATCCTGGGCGGGCGCTTGCATCTGGCCGAGCTGCGCCTCGACACGATCGCCGGCCGCGTCGCCCACACGCATGTCGACGGTCGTACGGTCGCGGCAACGCGAAGCGGCAACGACGCGCTCGCCTTCGCGAGCCCGCTGACGGTGAGCGCGGGGCAGATCCTGACGCTGGAACTGGCCTAGGCGACTTCCGGAGTCTTGTAGATCGTCTTGCCCGCGACCTTGATTTCGACATCGACGAGGTATTTACGCACACCCGCCGCATCGATGCCCACGCCAAGCCCTGGCGCATCCGGCGCCGCGATCTCGCCATTGGCATCGCGCGTGAGCGATTTCGACATGATGTCGACCGAGAGCGATTTCGGCGCGAACGGGTATTCGCAGATCTTGTGGCCTTCCAGCCCCGCGAAGGGCTGCATCGACGCGACCATCGCCAGATGCGACGTGAAGGTGTGATTGACGAAGGTGACGCCGTGCGCCACGGCGTAGTCGGCGATCTGCTTCGCCGGCCCGATGCCACCGATGCGCCCCGTGTCGATCTGGATGAAACCCGACCTTACCGAAATCGATCAGGTGGCGCGCCATCGCCGCGTTGTGGCAGCCCTCCCCGCCCGCGAGCTTCACGGTCTTGCAGCGCTTTGAAAGCGCGCTCGTATTCAGCAAGTCCCGCCGCGTAAAACGGCTCCTCGAGCCAGGTCGCGCGCGCCTCTTCGAGTGCGGGCAGCCGCGCCGCGGCGGCCTCGACATCTTCGCGCCAGATCTGCCCGACATCGACCAGCAGGATTCCGTCCGGCCCCATCGCCTCGCGTGCAGCCTGTAGATGCTCCCTGTCCTCCTTGACCGTGCCGCGCCCGATCGGGCCCCAACCGTATTTGACCGCCTTGAATCCGTTCTTGCGCGCCGAGTGCCCGCGCTCCAGCGTCTCCTGCGGCGTGTCGCCGAACAGCTGCGAGGCGTAGGGCGTCTTCTTGAAGGATTTCTTGTAGCCGAGCAGCTTCCACACCGGCTCGCCGCGCGCGTGTCCCAGAAGATCCCACAGCGCCATCTCGATGCCCGACCATGTGTGCGGCGCCTGCAGAACGTCCATGGAGTTGTAGGCGACGTCGGCGGCCATCCGCTCGATATCGGCCGGCCCGTCGATGGTTTGGCCGAGCACCGCCTCGCTCACCGGGCGGCACACGCCGTGCGACATCGGGCATACGAACGCCGCGATCGACACCAGCGGCGAGGCCTCGCATTCGCCCCAGCCCGACATGGCCGCCGGCCTGCACGCGCACCAGCAGCGCGTCCTGGCTGCCATCGGCCTCGGTCGTGACTTCGGGCATGGACAGATAGTAGAAATCGACGGCGTCGATCTTCATCGGCGTTCCTTTTTTATTTGAGAGTCAGCGGCTGTAAAGCTTCGCGGCCGGCGTAAAAGTCACGCCGTCGTCCAGCGGATAGACGGGTCGCGCACAGATCGTGTGGCCCAGGCTCTTGAGATTGGCCGAGGTGGCGCCCGGCGCGTCGACATTGAAGTTCTTCTCGACCCATTCGTCGTACATGTGATGTTCCGTATGAGGCGATTTCACCACGATCAGGTCGAACTTCTTGGGATCGAGTCCGTTGGAATAATAGAGCGCCCGGTCGAACAGGCTGATCGTGCGACTGAACACCACGATGGTGAAATTGTCGAACACCAGCACCGCCGTCGGCCCGGCCTCGAGCGGCGCCCCCATCGTCTCCAGCTTCGCTTTGCCGTTGGAGAGCAGCGCCACTTCGGCTTTGACCTTCATCGGCTGAAAGCGCTTCTTGTCGTAGTACCCACCCAGAGAAACTTCAATCATCGCGCCCACACCGGCCTTGTGCGCCGCCGCCGCGGCCGCCGGGTCGACGATCTGCGCCAGCACGCGCTTGGGATAGCCCGCCTCGCGCAGCGCCTTGATCAGCACGTTGGAATCGCCTGTGGCGCCCGACGATGTCGCATCGGCCGCGTCGGTGAACAGCACCGGCCCCTCGATGGTGCGCGCCTGCGAAACGGCCCGGTCGAGCGGAATCAGCTTGCCCTGCATGCGGAAGCGCTGCGGCCAGAACTCCGCCGCGATACGCTCCGCCTCGCGCTTGGCGAGCGATTCATTACCATCTGTCGTTACCAGAACCTGCGTGCACAGCTCCGGCACGTCGGTGAACGGGTTGCCGATCATGATGGCGGCGGAGAGCGCCATGCCGTTCTCGCGCTCCAGCCGCTGACATTCGCGGATCAGATCGCCATAGCAGCCGCTCTTGGTAATCAGCTCGTCGCCGCGCACCAAGGCCGGGATGACGACGCGCGCCGTGACCGGCTTGACACCGCCGCGCATCAGCCGCAACAGCAGCTTCGCGGCCCGGATGCCAGTATCCGCGAAATCGACATGCGGATAGGTGTGATAGACCGCAAACCCATCGACTTGCTTCAGCATCCGGTCGGTCAAGATGCCGTGCAAATCGAGCGTGATCACGATTGGAATTTTCGGCCCCGCCAGCTTACGAATTTCGGTGAGCAGATAGCCCTCGGGATCGAGTTCGCCATCGGCCCCCATCGCGCCATGTAGCGACACGTAGATGCCGTCGATGCCGGCAAGATTGGCCTTTACCGCCGCGAGCAGCTCGTCGGAGAGCCGCTTCCAGCCGTCGGACGCCAACAGCCCGGCACTGCCGGCCCGCGCGCCGTAGGTGGGAACAACCGTGATCCCGGGCTCGGCCTCGAACACCGAAAGCGCGCCACCGATACCGGAATTGAGGCCGCGTTGGCGCAACAGCTCGCTGCCGCGCTGAACATTGAAACTCTCATAGTCGGACGGCAGCGGATTGAAGGAGGAGATCTCCTGCATGCATTCGGCGATCAGGATCTTGGGCACGGGCGCTTGTCCTCAGTTGGGTGAATCAAGGCTGCCATCGGCGACACGATGGCAGGCGACGAGCCGTCCGTCGCCGGGGTCGAGTAGTTGCGGGTCCGCCGCGCGGCAACGGTCTTGCGCATAGGCGCAGCGGCTGGCAAAGCGGCAGCCTTGCGGCAACGCGAGAATGCTCGGGCAAATCGCCCTTGAGCCGCAGCCTGGCGCGCGGCGCATCGGGGTGTGCGGGCGGGATCGCCGACAACAAGGCACGCGTGTATGGATGCGACGGCCGTTCGAACAGCGCGTTGGTCTCGGCGATCTCGACAATGCGGCCGAGATACATGACCGCCACGCGGTCGCTGATATGCCGCACGACCGAGAGATTGTGGGAGATGAAGAAATAGGTGAGCTTCAACTCGCGCTGCAGATCCTGCAGCAGATTGATGATCTGCGCCTGCACCGAGACGTCGAGCGCCGACACCGCCTCGTCGCACACCACGAAGCTCGGCCGCAGCGCCAGTGCGCGGGCAATGCCGATGCGCTGGCGCTGACCGCCCGAGAACTCATGTGGATAGCGCTTCGCCGCGGCACGCGGCAGGCGGACCAGGTCGAGCATCTCCGCAACGCGCTTGGGACGATCCGACCGATCGCCGATCCCATGGATGGCATAGGCTTCCTCGATCGCATCGCCGACCGTCATGCGCGGGTTGAGCGACCCGTACGGGTCCTGAAAGATGATCTGCATCTGCCGCCGCCGCTTGCGCAACTCCGCGCGCGGCAGACCTGTCAATTCCTCGCCCTGAAAGCGGATCGAGCCGCCGCTGGGTTCGATCAGCCGCAACAGCAACCGCCCGGTCGTCGATTTTCCGCAACCGGATTCGCCGACCAGCCCCAGCGTCTCTCCAGCGCGGATACTGATATCGACGCCATCGACGGCGCGCGCACCGGCCCGGCTGCGTCCAAAGATGGAGCGGCTGCGCAGCGGAAAGATCTTGCTGAGCCCGCGCGCCTCGACCAGCGGTATTGGGGACTGCGCTCGTCATGCCGGCACCGTGGCGCCGTCGCGCACATAGTTGAACGGCTTGAGACAGCCCACCGCATGATCCGCGCCGACCGCGCGTACCGGCGGCGGCGCCTCGCTGCACACATCGCGACGATAGGCGCAGCGCGGCGCGAAGCGGCAACCCACCGGCATGTCGGTGGCCGCCGGCACCGCGCCGTCGATCGACGCCAGCCGGCCGCGCGGACCGCTGTTCTTCGGGATCGAGGCCAACAAAGCCTGCGTATACGGGTGCTGCGGCGCATCGAAGATGCGGCGCACCGGCGCCAGCTCCGCCACCGCCCCGGCATAGATCACCAGCACGCGATCGGCGATCTCCGCGATAATGCCGAGATCGTGGGTAATGAACAGCATGGCGAGACCGCTCTCGCGCTGCAGCTCGCGCAAGAGATCGAGAATCTGTGCCTGCACCGTCACGTCCAGCGCCGTCGTCGGCTCGTCGGCGATCAGCAGCTTGGGCGAGGCGGCCAGCGCCATGGCGATCATCACGCGCTGGCGCATGCCGCCGGAGAGTTCATGCGGATAGGCCATCAGCCGCTGCTCGGGCGAGGGAATCTCGACGCGGCGGAACAGCGCTGCGGCTTCCGCCCGCGCCGCCTCGGCGGACAGCCCGCGCCGGCGGCGCAGCACTTCTTCGACCTGGGTCCCGACGCGCATCACCGGGTTGAGCGCCGTCATCGGCTCCTGGAAGATCATCGCCAGGTCGCGCCCGCGCCGCTCGCGCCATTCGGCGGGTGCGAGCGCGGTCAGCTCTTCGCCATCCAGAGCGATGCGCCCGCCCGCCCGCTCGATCGCCTGGGGCAGCAGCCCCATGACAGCCAGCGCCAGCATGCTCTTGCCGCTGCCGGACTCGCCGACCACGCCCAGCACCTCGCCGGGGCTGAGTACAAACGACACGTCATCCAGGATGCTGTCGCCACTGCCGGCCAGCACTGTGGTGAGATGATCGACGGCGAGGATCGGGCGCATCCTAGCCCCGCATCCGCGGGTCGAGCACGTCACGCAGCCCGTCGCCGAGAAGGTTGAGGCCGAGCACCGACACGATGATGGCGATGCCGGGAAACAGCGTGATCCACGGCGAATCGGCCATGAAGTCGCGACCCTGCGCGATGATGCTACCGAATGAGGGAGCCGGCGGCGGCGGCCCGACGCCGATATAGGAGAGCGCCGCCTCCGCCAGGATCGCGATCGCAAACACATAGGTCAGACGCACGATCAGCGCGCTCATCGCATTGGGCATCACGTGGCGCAGCAGCACGCGGATCTCGCTCGCCCCCAGGGCGCGCGCCGCCTCGACGAATTCGCGCTCACGCACCACCAGCACCGAAGCGCGCACGATGCGCGCTGTGTGCGGCGTCGTTGCAACCGACAGCGCGATCACGACATTGGTGACCGATGAGCCCAGTACAGCGCTGACCGTGATTGCCAACAGGATCGCTGGGAATGCCATCAACGCATCCATGAGCCGCATAACGGGATTATCGAGCGGCCGGAAGAAGCCGGCGGCCGCGCCGATAATCGTCCCGAACACGCCCGTCGCAATGACGGTCAGCAGCCCGATCATCAGCGAGATCCGCGCGCCGAAGATGATGCGCGAGAGAATGTCACGCCCGAAATGATCCGTGCCGAGCCAGTAGAGTGCGCCCGGCGGCTGCATGCGCGCACGCACATTGCTGCGCAGTGGATTGTAGGGCGCGATCCAGTCGGCGCACAGCGCCACCGCCGCGACGCTCAGCACGATCACGCCGCCGATGACGAAGGCGCGGTTGCGTAACAGCCGCCGTACGGTCTGCCAGATCAGGCTGGAGCCGCCGGCGTTCCAGGTTTCGGCGATCGCGGCGCTCATTCGAGCCGCACCCGCGGATCAGCGACGGCGTAGAGCACGTCGACGATCAGATTCACAACCAGGTAGATCACCGCCAGGAACAGCAGCCCGCCCTGGATGACCGGGTAGTCGCGCGACAGGATGCCGCCGATGATGAGGCGCCCCACGCCGGGGATCGAGAACACCTGCTCGATGATCACGGTCCCGCCCAGCAGCGCACCGGCGACAATGCCGGCAACCGTCAGGATGGGCACAAGCGCGTTGGGCAAGCCATGGCGCAGCACGATCTCCAATCGCGGCAGACCCTTGGCATCGGCGGTGCGCATGAAATCCTGATTCAGCACTTCGAGCATCGAGGCCCGGGTCATGCGCGCGATGAAGCCCATCTGTACCACCGCCAGTGTACCGGCCGGCATGGCGATCGAGCGCAGCCAGCCGGTGAAACTCGTGTCAATGCTCACGAACCCGCCGCTCGGCAGCCAGCCGAGCTGCACCGCGAACAGGAAGATCAGCGTCAGGCCGAGCCAGAACTCCGGCACCGACAGGCCGAACAGCGCCGTCGCCATCACCGCCTGGTCGGGCCAGCGATTATGGCTCATCGCCGCGACGATCCCCGCCGCGATCCCGCCGATCAGCGCCAGCACCAGCGCCACCCCGGCCAGCGACAACGTGACGGGAAGACGCTCGATGATCGACGCGGTGACGCTGCGATTGAGCAGGATCGAATGGCCGAGATCGCCGTGCAGGATACGCCCGTACCAGGCGATCATCTGCTCCAGCAGCGGCTTGTCGAGACCGAGCGCCTGGCGCAGCCGTTCCACTTGCTCAGGCGTGGAGCTGGCATCGAGCAGGATGGCCACGGGATCACCCGGCACCAGCCAGATAATCCCGAACGACAGGAACGACACCAGCGCCAGCACCACCAAGGCACCCAGCAGCCGCTTGGTCAGGAAATGCGCCATGCTCGCGAAGAGATCGGCGTGCGGGCGCGGAGAGGCCGTTACCTCTCCGCGCCGCTGCCGACTACTCCAGCCACACGCCCCACATCCGCGGGATGCGGTAGGGCGTGAAGTTCTTGAGCTTCGCCGTCGCCACCTGGAACAGACCGTAATTGCCGGCCTTCATCGCCACGGCGTTGTCGTACATATGCGCCTGGAAGGCGAGGAAGAGTGCCCGCGCCTTGCCCTCGTCCATCTCGGCATTCAGCTTCTTGTAGAGATCGTCGATCACATCGTCCTTCTTGATCTGCGACGTGCCGTTGACCCACGGCGCCATCACCGAGGCCGGGCCTTCATAGGGCTCGATGCCGAACCCATGCGTCCAGAAATGCCAACCGTTCGGCGTGAAGCCGACGCGCGACACGGTCGGCCAATCCGCGACCGAGAGCTCGACATTGATGCCGATCTCCTTCAGGCGCTGCTGCAGCACCGTCGCCGTGTCGACATTCGGGCGGATATTATCGGTGATGAAGGTCAGCTTCTCGCCTTTGTAGCCGGACTTGGCGAGGAGCGCCTTGGCCGCGGCGAGGTCGCTCTTGTTGTACTTGGCCGTACCCGACGCATCATGGAACGGCGCTTTCGGGTAGAGCCAGGCACCATCCATCTGGCTGATGTCGGGGTAGGCGATCCCCATCACCTCGTCCATGTCCATCGCCGTCTGCACCGCGAGGCGGAAATTGAGGTCGCCGGTCGGCGCCTGCGCATGGTTGAACTTGATCACCTGGAAGGCGAAGGGCAGCACCTTGTAGACGCTGTAGGCCTTGTTGGCGCCAAGGCGCTTGGCCGTCGCGTCATCGACCGTCTCGACGAGTTGCACGTCGCCTGCCTCGAACGCGGCGTTGCGCGCGCCGGCTTCCGGCATGAAGCGGAAGGTCACGGAGTTGAGCCAGACTTCCTTCTTGCCGGCGAAGCCGTCGCGCCCCGTGCCTTTGGGGTTGGGAACGTAACCGTCGAAGCGCGCGATCTTCACATGCGAGTCGGGCTTGTACTCGACGAATCTGTACGGCCCGGTTCCGATAAACTCGATCTTGTTCGCGTCCTTGGCGGCTTCCGAGGCCGGATAGATCGCGATCGGTGCCCGCGGCGACGACAGATTGTCTAGGAAGGTCGACTGCACGTCCTTGAGCGTTATCGTCACTTCCATCGGGCCGCTGGCCTTGATCGACTCGATCGCAGCCAAAAGCGCGGCCGAAGCGCCGACCTTGCGGTAGCGCTCCAACGAGGCGACCACGTCGGTCGCGTCCAGCGTCTTGCCGTTGTGGAATTTCACGCCCTGGCGGATCGGAAAGACATAGGTCTTGCCGTCGGCGGAAATCTTCACGCCCTCGGCCAGCTCCGGCACCGGCTTGGCGCTTTCATTGCGCGCGTAAAGCGTTTCATAGATGTGCAAATTGACGTTGCGCGCGGCCTGCGCGGTCGTCACATGCGCATCGAGCGACGGCGGGGCTTGCTGGATGGCGATCACCACGTCGCCACCCTTCTTCTGCGCGAATGCCACGCTGGCGGACGCGGTCAGCAACGCCGCGGACAGCGCCACCGCACTAAACAATGTCCTGTTTGTCATGTCTCCCTCCTCTGCTTTCGAGTTTCTGTTTTGTTATGCCGACGCCGCTGCGTCGTCGTAGTCGCTCATGGTGACGGCGACGACGTCGCCGCGCTGCACGCGTCCCGGCCCGGCCGACATCCACAGCACGCCGGACTTGCCGTAGCTGAGCTCGATCGGTTTGCGATCGATATCCTCGATGAAGTGCAGCCAGCCGGCCGTTTCGCCCGCGCGCACATCGTCGCCAGCGACATGACAGGGCTCGAACAACCCGGCCGACGGAACGAACGAGTAGCAGGCCGGGTCGCGCACCATCATGTGCCGCGTGCCCGCACGGCCATCGCGCTGCTTCGTCTCCGGCTTGCCATCGAGCACGCCGAAATGTTTGAGCACGTTGACGGCCCCGCGCGCCCCGATGCGCACGCCCTCGACGTTGACGCGGCCCCAGCCACCGATTTCCGTCCCCAGCGACAGGATACCGCGCCGCTCGACCGAGGAGGTCAGCGTGGCGCCCTCATCAACGCCCCAGAACACGACGTTGTAGGGCGCGCCGAACGCCGCCGCCGCGTCGAGCGTGCGCTTGCGCAACGCCGCATCGGGCAGATGATGCATGTTGGTCGACAGCGCCGCGTCCGCCGAATGTCCCGCCGTGTGCAGGTCGAGCGACACGTCGACATGCGGCAGCACGATCTCGTCGACGAAATGCGCCAGCATTTCGGAAAACGTGCCCTTGGCGTTGCCGGGAAAACAGCGATTGAGGTCGCGATTGTCGATCGGCGACAGGCGCGTGTCGTTGAACGCGGCCGGGATGTTAACCGACTGCATCATGATGATGCGTCCCTGAATTCGCGCGGGATCAAGCTCGCGCGCCAGCCGCGACACCACGATCTGCCCCTCGTATTCGTCGCCATGCACGCCGCCGGTCAGCAGCACGGTCGGCCCGCTGCCGTTCTTCAGCACGACGATGGGGATTTCGACCACACCCCAGCCCGAGGTGTTGCGCGACAGGGGCGCGCGCAGATAGCCGGCCTGCCGTCCCGCCCGCTCGAAATCGATTTCGCACCGGATCCGACTCTTTGCAGCGCTCGCGGCCATCCCCACCCCCTCCTGACTTGCCTTTCTTGTATAATCGTATACGATCCGGCCCGTCAAGATTTCAACCGACTCCGCCGCGCATGTCATTGTGCCCGCCGGCAGCAGTCGGCAGGGGTGACGATGAGCGGATCAGCGGAGCGGCTTCATGATGCGGATGCGCTGCGCCTCCCGGTCGCCGATGCGCCCGAGGGCTGGAAGCGCCTGCGACCGCGCACGCTGGTCGACATGGTCATCGATGAGTTGATCGCCGGCGCCGCGCGCGGCCTGGTCCTGCCCGGCGACCGCATCGTCGAATCCGACCTGGCCGAGCAGCTGGGCATCAGCCGCGTGCCGGTGCGCGAAGCGCTGCGCATCCTCGAAAGCCAGGGCCTGGTCGTCAACGAGCCCTACAAGGGCATCCGCCTGATGCCCGTCACAGCCGAGCGCATCGACCAGCTTCTTGAAGTGCGCGTTTCGCTGGAGACGACGGCGGCCACGCAGATCGTGCGCAAGGGCCGCAACACCGAAGAAGGGCTGGAGCCGCTCAAGCGACATATCTCCGAGCTCGAATTAATGGCGGCACGCAACGACGCCTATGGCCACGCCACCGCCGACACCGCCTTCCACCGCGCCATGTGCCGCCTGGGCGGCAATGACGTGCTGTGCAATCTGTGGGAAGGCCTGTCGCGGCAGATGACGATCTTCTTCGGCCTGTCGACCTTCGGAAAGTCGATGGAAGCGATCGTCGACGAGCATTACCGCCTGATCACCGTGCTGCGCTCGGGCGACATCGCGGCGATCGGTGCCGAGCTCGACGATCACATCAACGTCCAGGCCCACGCGGTCGACTACATCAAGATCATCGAGCGTCGCAAAGAGGCGCGCGACGCCGAGCGCAAATCGTCGTGACCTTCACGTCCAGGATTTTCAAATGAACAAGATGAGCGCGCCCACGCGCCCGACGCTCTCCCCCGCCCGCATCACGTCGATCGTGGCCGTGCCGCTCTTTGGCGAAAGCCCGAAAGGCGGCTGGTCCGCCGAGATCAAGCCCGAGGATTCGATCCATGCCGTCATCGCCGTGCACACGGATCTCGGCATCACCGGTTACGGCAGCGTCTTCACCGATGGGCGCCTGGTCGAGGCGGGCCTCAAAGTCCTGCAACCGCTCTACATGGGCGAAAACGCGCTCGAGCCCGATCGCGTTAGCGAAAAGCTGCACCAGAACACGTTTTGGATGGGCCGCGGCGGCACGCTCACCCACACGATCAGCGGCATCGACATCGCGCTGTGGGACATCCTGGGCAAGGCGACCGGCCTGCCGGTCGCGGGCCTTCTCGGCGGCGCCTATCGCAAGCGCGTGCAGCCTTATTGCTCGCTGCTGATGGAAGAGCCGGCGCGCATGCACGACGTCATCACCGAATATCGCGGCCGCGGCTTTCGCGCCTACAAGATCGGCTGGGGGCCGTTCGGCCGCGCCCTCGATCCCAAGCTCGACGAGGCGATCGTGCGCGCCGCGCGCGAGGCCGCCGGCCCAGACGCCAAGCTGATGGTCGATGCCGGGGCCAGCGACGCGTTCTGGCCGCACGGCCTCAAATGGGCGATGTGCACCGCCGAGATGCTGAAGGATTTCAACGTCGGTTGGTTCGAGGAAGCGCTCAAGCCTGACGCCATCGAGGATTATTGCCATCTGCGCCGCGTGAGCCCGGTGCCGATCGCCGGCGGCGAGGTGCTCACGCGCCGCCAATCCTTCCTGCCCTGGATCACGCGCGGCGCCTTCGATATCGTCCAGCCCGACGTGACCAAGGTCGGCGGCATCAGCGAGCAACGCCGCATCGCCTGGCTTGCCTATGATTTCGGCGTGAAATACATCGGCCACGGCTGGAACACCGCACTCGGCGTTGCCGCCGATCTGCAGCTCGCCGCCGCGATGCCGGAGACCGATCTGGTCGAGTTCATCGGCGGCAGCCCCTATGTCGACGGCATTCTCGCTGAGCCGTTCAAGCTCGATTCCGAGGGCTATCTCGCCATCCCGCAGAAGCCGGGCCTGGGCGTGACCCTCGATTTCGACAAGCTGACACGCTACACGCCCGACATTTCGGCACTGCGCGGCTAATCTTCGAGGTCGATCCGCACGGGCTGGTGATCGGAGGCCGCGGTCTCGGTATCGACCGCCACGCTGCGCACGCGCTTCACCAGACCTTCGGAGACAAAGACGAAATCGCGCGCATGCGGCCCTTGCGGCCACTGCTTGGCATCGAAGATGCCGCAGGTCGGCTCATGCGGCCGCGCCGGATAGCGCGCGATCCACGCATCGACCAGCGCTTCGAGGCCGTTGGTGAAGCCGGTGGTCAGCGACCCATAGGGCGGCTCGGTCTTCTCGAAATTGAAATCGCCGCACAGCACGGTCCCGATTGCCCGCGTCGGCACCGCGTAGGGCCCCGGGCCCGGCTGCGGCGGACGGCGATCGTTGGCCGCGGCCTCGGCATAGAGGGCGCGCAAGCGACCGGCCTGCGCCGCGCGCTGCACCGTGCCATGAAATTCCAGATGCGTCGTCATCACACGCAGCGGCCCGCCGCGCGTGTCGATCAGGGCCACCACCGCGCTGCGCGGCATATGCTCGGCGCTGTCGTCTTCCGGCCGCGGCAGGATATGCGTCGCCACGTCCAGCACCTTCAAGCCGCGACAGGATCATGTTGCCGAATTTCCGCCGCGCGCCCTTGACGCCCGGCCGGTCGACCGCCGCGCCGAAGAACGGCGCATAGCCCGGCAGCAACTCGGCAAGCTGTGCCGTCTGGTCGACCTTGGCGCCGCCACCCATCTCGGCATAGTTGACCGCGATTTCCTGCACGCAGAGCACGTCGAAATCGCCCTTCGCGCGCACCGTGTCGACAATCCGCCGCAGATCGCAAACGCCGTCAACGCCCTTGCCGTATTGGATGTTCCACGTGACGATCACGGTCATGATTGTTCTGGTCCCCCCAAACCGGGCCGGCCATGCGCCACGGCCGGCTTGGCGGGGCCATACTTAGCCTGATCGCAGGGCGCTGTCAGCGCCCGCTCCCCCCGTCCATCGCATGGCAGCCCTGCTCCGGCCCTGTGCTAGACAAGAGCCCCCTGTGCACCTGCCTGAGGACCCGCCCCGGCCGTGATCGACTTTGCTGTCTATGCCGGGCTGTTCCTGACCGCCTTCATCGCCGCGACGATCCTGCCGCTGCAGTCGGAGGCAGCGCTGGCGGCCCTCCTGTTGTCCGGTGAGTACCCGATCTGGCTGCTGCTGCTGGTCGCAAGCATCGGCAACGTCGCCGGCTCGGTCGTCAATTGGGGTCTGGGGCTTGCCATCGAGCGTGTGCGCGACCGCAAATGGTTTCCGGTCAAGCCCGCCGCGCTCGCCCGCGCCCAAGCCTGGTATCACCGCTATGGCCGCTGGACCTTGCTGCTGAGCTGGGTCCCGATCGTCGGCGACCCGCTCACGGTCGCGGCCGGCATCATGCGCGAGCGCCTGATAATTTTCGTCGCCCTCGTGACGGTGGCAAAATTTGGGCGTTATCTGGTGATCGTCGCGATTGTTTTGCGCTGGTTTGCATCCGGGTCTTGAGATGGCGCCGAGCTGCCAACCTTCGACCGATCGCCCGATCGGGTTGTGACATTGCGCGCGCTGGACATCCCGGCGCGCGCCATTTCTAATGGCTGCGACAATTCGTCTTCGGCCGGCACGAAATGTTCGCCTATAAGGACGCCGCCATGGACCTGGATCCGGTTTTCCTCTCCCGCTTGCAGTTCGCCTGGCTGATCGCGTGGCACATTCTGATGCCGGCGCTGACCGTCGGCCTCGCCTCCTATATCGCCATCCTCGAAGGCCTGCATCTCTTCACGGGACGAGACGTCTATCTCCGCGTCTCGACGTTCTGGATCAAGATCTTCTCCGTTGCCTTCGGCGTCGGCGTCGTCTCCGGCGTCATCATGCCGTTTCAGTTCGGCACCAATTGGAGCCGCTTTTCCGACGCGACCGCCAACGTGCTCGGGCCCCTCTTCGCCTATGAAGGGATCACCGCGTTCTTTCTCGAAGCGGCGTTTCTGGGCGTGCTGCTGTTCGGCCGCAAGCTCGTACCCCCTTGGGCCCATTTCGTCGCTGCGTTGATGGTGGCGTTCGGCACGTTGCTGTCCTCGTTCTGGATTCTCTCCGCCAATAGCTGGATGCAAACTCCGGCGGGCTACGAGATCATCGACGGACGTTTCTTTCCCGGCGACTGGGTATCGATCGTCTTCAACCCCTCCTTCCCCTATCGCCTCGCCCACACCGTTGTCGGCTTCTATGTGACGACCGGCTTTGTCGTGATCGGTGTCGCCGCCTGGCTGCTACGCAAGGGCGGCTATACCGCCGAGGGCCGCGTCATGCTGTCGATGACTCTGTGGCTGCTGAGCGTGCTTGTGCCCCTGCAGGTCCTGATCGGCGATTTGCACGGCCTCAACACGCGCGAGCATCAGCCCGCAAAGCTCGCCGCGATCGAGGCACACTGGGAAACGGGACGCCGCGTGCCGCTGACGCTGTTCGCCATTCCCGATGAAGAGAATGAGACCAACCGCTTCGCCATCGAAGTGCCGCTGCTGGGCAGCCTCATCCTGGCGCATAGCTGGGATGGCGAGGTGCAGGGGCTCAAGGACTGGCCCAAGCAGGATCGCCCGCCGGTCGCCATCCCTTTCTTCGCCTTCCGCCTGATGGTCGGCATCGGCGTGCTGATGCTCGGCCTCGTCGCCGCCAGTTGGTGGTTGCGCTTCCGGGGCGATTTGTTCGACACCGCTTGGTTCCTGCGCGCGTGTATCTTCATGGCGCCGCTGGGGTTCGTCGCGGTCCTGGCGGGCTGGACGACAACGGAGGTCGGGCGCCAGCCCTGGACGGTCTATGGCATGATGCGCACGGCGGACTCCGTGCCGCCATCGCTGACCGGCAGTGACGTCTTGATCTCCCTGCTCGGCTACATGGCGGTGTATCTGATCATCTTTCCTGCCGGCATCCTCGTCATGGCGCGCATCGTGCGCAAGGGACCCGCCGCGGCGGAGAGCGAGTCGCCCATCGAGAGCGGCCGCCCGAGCGGACCGATCACGGTTGAGCTGCACTCGCAAGGAAGGGCCTCATGAGCGCCACCTTCGATTTCGTGCCGATCTGGACGTTGATCCTTGGCGCCGGGATTTTCTTCTACGTGCTGCTCGACGGCTTCGATCTCGGTGTCGGCATGATCTACGGCCTCGAGCCCGATCTGAAGTCGCGCAACATCGTCATGAACTCGATCGCACCGGTCTGGGACGGCAACGAGACCTGGCTGGTGCTGGGCGGCCTAGCGTTGCTCGCAGCCTTCCCGCTCGCCTTCGCGATCATCATCCCCGCCCTGTATTTCCCCATTCTCGTGATGCTGCTGGCGCTCGTCTTCCGCGGCGTCTCGTTCGAGTTCCGCTTCCGCGATGCCGAGCACAAGACATTCTGGGATCACGGCTTCTGCTACGGCTCGATGGTGGCCACCATCGCCCAAGGCGTGATGCTCGGCGCGTTCATCCAGGGCTTCAAGGTTGAGGACCGGCATTTCGCCGGCACGGGTTTCGACTTTCTCACCCCCTTCTCGATCCTGACCGGCGTCGCGCTGGTGTTCGGCTACGGCCTGCTTGGCGCCGGCTGGCTCATCCTCAAGACCGAAGGCGAGATCCAGGACCGCGCACGCCGTCACGGCCGCTTCTGTCTTGTCGCCGTTCTGATCGCGATTGCAGCGGTCAGCGTCTGGACGCCGCTGGCGAGCGTGGAAATCAGGGAGCGCTGGTTCACCTGGCCCAATCTCCTGCTGCTCTCGCCCGTGCCCGTTGCCACGGCGCTGCTGGCACTCTTTGTCTGGCGTTCCCTCGCCGGACGCTGGCAGGCGGCACCCTTCATCGGCGCGATCGGCCTCTTCGCGCTTTCCTATATCGGCATCACCATCAGCCTGTGGCCGATGATCGTGCCGCATCATTACACGCTGGCGGAGGCCGCCTCCTCGCCGCGCACGCAGGCCTTCCTGCTCGTCGGCACGCTGATTCTGCTGCCGGTGATCCTCGCCTACACCGGCTGGTCTTATTGGGTCTTTCGCGGCAAGGTCCGCGCCGATATCGGGTATCACTGAGACCTTTCAGGGCCGCAGGATCGATGCCCCCGTGGTGCGACGCGCTTCGAGATCGCGATGCGCGTCGGCGGCCTGGGCCAGCGCATAACGCTGGTTGATCGCCACCCGCACGATCCCGCTGCGCACCATCGCGAACAGATTGCCGGAGATCTCGCGCAGCTCGCCCGGATCCGCCGTGTAGTGAAACAACACCGGCCGGCTCAGCGTCGCCGATTTGGCGGAGAGAAGCCCGGGGTCGATCGGCGCCACCGGCCCCGCTGCCTGTCCGTAGCTGATCAAGTGCCCGCGCATTGCCAACGCGTCGAGCGAGCGCAGCAGCGTGTCCGCACCGACGCCGTCATAGATGACGTCCGCGCCCTTGCCGCCCGTCAGCTCGCGCACCGTGCCCACGAAATCGCGCTCGGCCGTGACGATGGCGTGGTCGCAACCATGCGCCAGCGCCAAGCGTGCTTTCTCTGGCGTGCTTACCGTGCCGATCACTGTGGCGCCGATATGCCGTGCCCACTGGCAGAGCAGAAGACCGACGCCACCGGACGCCGCATGCACCAGCACGCTCTGCCCGCGCCGTACTTGGCAGGTCCGTCGCAACAGATATTCGGCTGACATACCCTTGAGCATGATCGCGGCGGCGACGTCATCGCTGATGTCGTCAGGCAGCCGCACAAGCTGCGCCGCCGTCATCGTGCGATAGTCGCAATAAGCGCCCACCGGCGGGCAAGCATAAGCGACACGATCGCCGGGCTCGAGACCCGCCACGCCCGGCCCGACATCGACCACCTCGCCCGCCGCCTCCATACCGGGCACGCCCGGCGGCGTCAGCAGCGGATAGAAGCCCGTGCGCACATAGACGTCGATGTAGTTGACGCCGATGGCGGTGTGCCGCAGCCGCACCTCGCCCGCCCCCGGCGGCCGCACGTCGAGGCGACCCAGGCGCAGCTCCTCCGGCCCGCCATGGCGCGCAAGTACGATGCCCTGACCGGCGATCGGCCCACGATTGGCCTGTCGCGGACGTCCGCGCTCGACCAGCGCCCGTACCGCGGCGATGCCGCTGTCATAGACGCCCTCGCCCACCATCTTCGCGAGCTCCGCCTCGCGGCCGGGCGGCGTCTTGAAGGTCGAATGCCAATCCCAGAATGTGCGCTCGCCATCCGTGATGCGCTTGAGCGTTACGGTCGCGACATAGCCGATCAACGGAATTGGCGAGTCAAGGATGCAATAGGTGAAGCTGTGATCGCGGTCGGACAGCTTGAGGAGTTGCTCGCGCAGCTCGGCGCCATCCTGCAGGCGGAATCGCCGCACGCAACCGATCTGATCCTGCGCCAGGCTGCCTTCGATGCGGCTCTCGGTGACGACCGGATGCCATTGGTCGTGGTCGTTGAAGGCGCGCAGCACCCGCCATACCGTCTCGATCGGCGCGTCGATGATGGTGCTGCGCCGGACCTCGACCATGGCGGCGCTTAGCGCCCTTCAAGCTGCTGCTTGAGCGCGTCGAACCCGCCCTGAAACACACCCTGGCCGATCAACGCGGCGAGTTCGCGCTCGCGGTCGGGCGGGCACTCGAACTCCGCCGTCCATTCCGCGAAGGTGCGATTACCGTCCGTGACGGGCGTCAGCTTGATCGTGGCGACATAGTTCTCGACCCCCATCGGCGAGACGAGAATCGAATAGGTGCAGGCGTAGTCGTAATCCGACAGCGCCAGAAGTTGCTCACGGATATTGCCGCCATCGCGCAAATTGAAGTTGCGGATGCAGCCCACCTTGTCGCTCGGCTACATTGCCTTCGATGCGGCTGTCCGCGATGCCGGGGTGCCACGCCGGCAGGCCGTTGAAATCGCGGATATGCGCCCAGACGCGGTCCGCCGGCGTGTTGATGACGCTGCTGGTGTAGACCTTGACCATCGCCGATCACTCACCGCCTTCGATGGAGGCGCGTTCGCGCTTCGGCGCCGGACGCTCCGGCTCGTCGAGCCCCTGCGTCAGCTTGCTGATATCGCCGCCGACCAGCCCGATCTCCCGCAGCAGGGAATCGATCAGCGGTGCTTGCGCGCGATAGCGCAGCGCCGAATTGACGACACTGTCCGCAATGCTGCCGCGCCCCTCGCCGTCGCCGCGCCCGCCGCCATTGCCGCCGCCCAGCCCGTCGACCTGCAGGATCTTGATGCCTTCGATCTTCTCCATCGGCCGCACGCTTTCGCGGATGATCCCTTCGAGCTTCTCCAGCAACCGCAGCCGCATGACCGATGCCCGCGATTCGGGCGTCAGCGTGTTCTGCGCCTCGTTCATCTGGCGCGTACCCTCCGCCTCCACCTCATAGCGCAGCCGCGCCGCCAGCACGCGGATCTTCTCTGCCTCGGCCTCGCCCTCGGCATCCAGTCGGCGCGCCTCCGCCCGGTCGGTGGCGGCATCCTTGTCGGCCTCGGCCGTGAGCCGCACGCGAATCCCGTCGCGCTCGGCATCCTGCGCCGCCGCGATCAGCTCGATCGCCTTGCGCCGCTCGGCGATCTCGAGTCTCGCGCGCCGAAAACACTTTCTCCTCCGCCGACACGGCCTTGGCCCGGGCCGTATCGGCCGCGGCCTGCGCTTCCGATTGCGCCCGCGAGCGCTCGGCAATGGCGATGGCGCGATCCTGCTCGGCCAGTTCCAGCGCCTTGCGCCGCTCGATCTCCAGCTCCTGGATCTGCCGCTCGCGCTGGATGCGCTCCTCGTCGATGGCGCGCTCGCCGCGAGATGCGCGTACGCTCGATCTGCTTCATGCGCTTCGATCTGCGCCTGCTCGGCCTCGCGCTCGCGCCCCGCCTTCTCGCGCGCCACCTCGGCGCGCTGCGTCGCGCGCCTTATCTCCAGCTCGCGCTCCTGCGCCAGGCGCGCATACTCGCTGTCGCGATCGATCTCCAGGCTCAGCTTCTCCGCTTCCAGATTCTTGTTGCGGATCTGGATCATCGTATCCTGCTCGATGTCGTTGCGGATCTTCTTGCGCCGCTCGATCTCCTCGGTCAGCCGCGTCAGACCTTCGGCATCGAACGCGTTGGAGGGGTTGAAGAACTCCATGTTGGTCTGGTCGAGCCCGGTGAGCGACACGCTCTCCAGCTCCAAGCCGTTCTTGAGCAGGTCTTCCGCCACCGCCGCCTTGACGCGCTTCACGTATTCGCCGCGCTTTTCGTGCATCTGCTCCATCGTCATCTCGGCGGCGACCGAGCGCAGCACATCGACGAATTTGCCCTCGATCAGCTCGCGCAGCGCCTCGGGCTGCATGGTGCGCTGACCCAGCGTCTGTGCCGCGATTGGCGATCGCGTCCATCGTCGGCTGCACCCGCACATAGAACTCCGCCACCACGTCGACGCGCATTCGGTCGCGGGTGATGAGCGCGCTGTCGCGCCCGCGCCGCACCTCCAGCCGCAGCGTGTTCATGTTGACCGGGATCGTCTCGTGAATGATCGGCAGCACCAAGGCACCGCCGTTCATGACGACCCGCTGGCCGCCGAAGCCGGTGCGAACGAAGGAGATTTCCTTCGACGAGCGCCGGTAGAGCCAGTTGAGAAGCCAGACGCCGATCGCCACCAAGGCGGCGATGACGATCAGGCTGACGATGATCGAGCCGATGGTCGATCCGTTCATGACACAATCTCCCTTACGTTCCGGCCCGTGCCCGCTGTTTGCCGCGGGTGATGGCCTTGAATTTGCGCGTCTGTTCGGTGAGCGCGGTTTCGGTCGGCAGCCGTTCCATGCTGCTCGCGCCATAAAATCCGTGACAGGTTTGGCATTCGCCCAGGACGAACGTGGCATCCGCGGGGCTCGCGATCGGGCCGCCATGGCACAGCACGATGATGTCCTTGCGCACCTTCAGGGCCGCCTCGGCCCACGCATCGATCCGTGGCACGCAATCCTTGAGCGTCAGCGCCGTTTTAGCGCCGATGGCACCGCCGGTCGTGAGGCCGAGATGGCAGACGATGATGTCCGCCCCCGCCTTGGCCATGGCCCGCGCCTCGTCTTCATTGAAGACATAGGGCGTGGTCAGCATGCCCATGGCATGGGCCTGGGCGATCATGTCGACCTCCAGCCCATAGCCCATGCCGGTCTCTTCGAGATTGGCGCGGAAGACGCCGTCGATCAGGCCGACGGTCGGGAAATTCTGCACGCCCGAGAATCCGAGATCGCCAAGCTGGCGCAGGAACGGCTCTGTCAGCATGAACGGATCGGTCCCGTTCACGCCCGCCAGCACGGGCGTTTTCTTGACCACCGGCAGCACCTCGCGCCGCCATCTCGACGACGATCTGATTGGCATTGCCATACGCCATCAGACCCGCGAGCGAGCCGCGCCCGGCCATGCGGTAGCGCCCGGAATTGTAGATGACGATGAGGTCGATCCCGCCTTCCTCTTCGCATTTGGCGGAGAGCCCCGTGCCGGCCCCGCCGCCGACAATCGGCTGGCCGGACGCGATCATCGCCCGGAATTTCTGGAGGATCGTTTCGCGGGGTACGCGCGCCATGTCAGCTCCGTCCGTTCGCGCCGACAACAGCGCTGAAATTATCCACCAGCGCCGCCGCGAATTCGGGGTCGTTGATGTTGTAGGGCAGCCGGATCAGCCGGCGGCGCTCCGTCTGCCGCAGATCGTCGGTGATCGCCTTGAAGAGGGCTGCATCCGCCGCGGGATCGTGGAACGGCTTGCCCGGCGCATCGATCATCGACACGCCGCCTTCCGGCAGCAAGAAGCGCACCTGCCCCTCGCAGCGGTTGAGCTTGTCGGCAATGAAGCGGCCGATCGCGATGTTTTCATCCACCGTCGTGCGCATCAGCGTCACTTGCGGATTGTGGATGTGGAATTTTCGGGTGCGATAGCGCTCCGGCACCGTGTCCATTGGACCGAAATTGACCATGTCGAGCGCCCCGCACGAGCCGACATAAGGTATCCGCGAGCGCGCGATGGCATCCAGGCGGCCCGGCCCGGCGCTGAACACGCCGCCAGCGATCTCGTCGGGGATTTCCGTCGTGGTCGCGTCGATCACCCCGGCCAGCAGACCGAACTCGGCCAGCTTCTCCATCGACTGGCCGCCCGTGCCGGTGCAGTGGAACACCAGACAATCGTAGCGATCCTCCAGCGCCTTCTGCACCATCTGCACGCAGGGCGTGGTGACACCGAACATGGTGAGGCCGATGGCGGGCTTGATCTGCGCATCGGGCTTGCGCGCATGCATCATCATGCCGGCCAGTGCATGCGCCGCGTTCGACAGCACCTGTTCGGAAATCCGGTTGATGCCCTGCACGTCGGTGACGGAATACATCATGCAGATATCGGCCGGCCCGACATAGCGCTTCACATCGCCCGAGGCGACGGTCGAAACCATGACCTTGGGCACGCCCACCGCCAGCCGGCGCATGGCGGGCGTCGCCAGCGACGTGCCGCCCGATCCGCCGGCGGAGATCACGCCGCCGACATCGCGGCGCGTGACGATGAAGCGCTCGAAGGCTTCGGCCATCGCAGCCACTGAAGCGCCGCGGTCGCTGCCGAACACGGAAGCAACACCCTTGGGATGATGGCGCGCAACCTCCTGCGGACCGATATCGGCGGGCGACGGCCGACGGCTGGTGCTGAGATCGACGCTGACCACCCGCAATCCCAGCCGCGCCAGGCAGTTGCGGATGAACAGCAGCTCGCGCCCCTTGGTGTCGAACGTGCCCGCGACATAGGCCGCGCGGCCCGCGGTCGCGGCAATCGTCACAGCCGGCGCGGTCGTCTCAATGACGGGCGCATTCTCGGCGGCCGGCGCGGCCTCCGCGCTGTCGTTGGACCATGCCGTCGGCGCCTGGACGCGCGAATAAACACTCGGCGGCGGCGGCGCCGTCGTTTCATCGCCATCCGCGCGCTGCACGCGCAGGATTTCGGTCGGCGCCTGCTGCTCGTCGCGCACCGGCGTTATCGGCTCATCATCGTCGTCGGACGAGCGCACGCCCAACAGGCGCTGCTGCAGGTCGCGATCGGCGGCAAGCTCGGCCGCGGACGTTTCGCGCGCCACCAAGCCGTTGACCATCACCGCGATACGATTGGCCACCTGCGTCGCCACGCCGAGATTCTGCTCAATCAGCAGAACCGAGATCTCGCCCTCGTCCGCAAGGCGCTTGAGCATAGAGGCGACCTGCTCGACGATCACCGGCGCCAACCCCTCGGTCGGCTCGTCCATGACCAGCAGCCGCGGATTGGAGAGAAGCGAGCGGCCGATCGCCAGCATCTGCTGTTCGCCGCCGGACAGCTCAGCGCCGCCATTGCGCTTGCGTTCGGCCAGGCGCGGAAAGGTCGTATAGACCCGCTCGATCGTCCAGGCCCCCTTGGCGCCGCGCGCGGCCAGCCGCAAATGCTCGTCGACGGAGAGCGACGGCCACACCCGCCGCCCTTGCGGCACATAGCCCACGCCGCGATTCACGATCTCGTTGGGCGGCAAGCCCAGCAGCTCCTCGCCGCCGATGCGAATACTGCCGCGCGTCGCCGCGACCAGCCCCATTACGGTGTTGCACAGCGTCGTCTTGCCCATGCCGTTGCGCCCAACCACACCCAGCACGCCGCGATCGAGCCGCAAATTGACGCCCTGCAGCGCATGCGCGCGCCCGTAATGGACATGCAGGTCCACGATCTCCAGGATCGGGCCTGAGGCGACGCGGGCGGCGGGTTCAGCCATGCTTGCCCCCCAGATAGATCGCCTGCACCTCTTCGTCGGTTTCGATCTCGGCGGGCGTGCCGTGTTTCAGCACGCGGCCGTTATGCATGACCGTAACCTTCTCGACGACCTTAAGCGCCACATCCAGATCATGCTCGATCAAAACGAAACCCATATGCTCGGGCAGCGAGCCCAGAAGCGCGACGAGCTCGCGCCGCTCCGCTGGCGACAATCCCGCGGCGGGTTCGTCGAACAAGATCAGCCGCGGCGCCCCGGCCAGCGCCATGCCGATCTCAAGCTGGCGCTGCTGGCCGTGCGCCAGGTTCGACACCAGCCGATCGGCGATATGCGACAGCCGCACGCGCTGCAGCAGCTCACCGGTCGCGGCGCGCGAGGGATGGCTCATGCGCGGACGCAAGAATGCGTAGCGGCCGCGGGCAACGCCGCGCACCGCCAGAAACAGATTGTCGCGCACCGACAAATCGCGGAACAGCAGCGAGGATTGATAGGTCCGCCGCAGCCCCATGCGGATGCGCTCATAGGGCGGCGTCATCGTCACGTCCTCGCCGAAGAAGCGGACACGGCCCGATGTTGCCGGAAAATCGCCGGTAATGACGTTGAACAGCGTTGTCTTCCCCGCACCGTTGGCGCCGAGGATGGCGCGCCTTTCCCCCGCCGCCACCGCGAACGACACATCGTCGATGGCGCGCAGCGCCCCGAAAGCGCGCGACACGCCCTCGAGCACGAGCGCGTCGCCCGTGGCGATCGGTGGGTGGAGTTCGGCGAGAGCGGTGGCCATAGGGAATAGGGGCCGGCCTCACGGCCGGCCCCGCTCCTCGTTCCTTACGGGCAGTTCGGCACGTCGCGCGAGCCGAGTCCGGCCTTCAAGAAATCCTCCTGGCTCATGCCCAGCGTCTGATTGACGTTGGGAATTACCTTGACGACCTTGTTGTAGAAGGAGCCATCGGCGGCCTTCGCTACTTCCGTGACAAACGTCGTGCCGATCGCTTGACGATTCTGATCAAGCTTCACTTCGCCAGTCGGCGTCTTCAGCGTGAGGCTGGCGAGCGCCGTGCGATACTTCTTCTGGCCGTCCGACAGATCGCCGTTCACCGCCTCGAGCGCGTCGAGCGCCGCCTTCATGTTGACGTGATAGACGTAGGCGAACAGCGACGGTGTCGGGAACCCGTCCTTGTAGTTGGCCTTGTAGTCCGCGACGAACTTCTTCCACTCCGGCGCGTCATAGCTGTCCGCGATCGGACCGGCCGAGATCGTGCCCAGCAGCGACTCACGCCGCTTGCCCTTGAAGTTGAGCACCGTCTGATCGACCGTGATCGAGCCGCCCACCATCGGCTTGTCGCCGCCGGCCTGCTCGTACTGGGTCAGGAAGTTGACGGCGTCCGACCCGCCGAGAACGACGAGCAGCGCGTCGACATCCTGCGGCAGCTTGGCGATCACGGACGAATAGTCCTTGCCGCCCAACGGCACCCACGCCTTGTGCGTCACACGTCCGCCCGCCTTGCAGTAGCTGCTCATAAAGCCCTGCACCTGCGAGTACGGGAAGGCGTAGTCTTCGGCGATCAGGGCCATCTTCTTATAGCCCTTGTCCTTGAACGCATACTCGCCGAGACCGAACATCCACTGCCCGCCCTCCGTGTTGAAGCGGAAGAAGTTCTCGGAGGGATTGACGAGCGTGGTGGCCTGCGCGCCGGAGCCGCCATTGATGAAGGTCACGCCGGGCTGCGTCTTGGAATAATCCTTGACCGCAATACCCTCGGAGCCCGAGAGCGGCCCGACCATGATCTGCACCTTGTCCTGCTCGACCAGTTTGCGCGTCGCGTTGACCGCGACATCCGGTCTTGCATCGGACGAGGCTTTGATGATCTCGACCTTCTTGCCGGCCACCATGCCGTTGCGCAGCTTGAGCGCCAGTTCGGCGCCGCGCATGCCGTCCTGCCCGCCGGCCGCGAACGGTCCTTCGAGTGTGGCGAGCAGGCCGATCTTGATCGTCTCCTGCGCGCTCGCCGCCGCCGAGAACACGACGGCGGCCGTGGCACCGAGAAGTGCCGCGACCAGCCTGCTTCTTCTTTCTGTCATGTCGTCCTCCCTAAAGTGCGGCTCGACGGCCGCGTTGGCGAAACCCAAGACCGGGCTTCATGCGTTGCTCCGCCCCCGGCTATTGGCACGGGCACTGGCCTGCAGCTTCGCGCGCAAGACAGAACCCCAGCCCAGCAACCCATCGGGCGAAAAAAGTACAATCACCAGGAACACGGCGCCGATCAGCAGATTGAAGCGCTCGCGGTCCACCAGATCGACGGCGAAATTCTGCAGCAGCACAAATACGATCGCGCCGATGAACGGTCCGATGGGATGGCGCAGGCCGCCCAGCACCGCGATGATCAGAATATTGATCAGCCACGACGTGCCGACGGAGCCGGGCGTGATCAAACCGTTGTACCAGACCAGCAGCACGCCGCCGATCGCGGCAATGAAGCCGGCCACCGCGCAGGCGGCGATGCGGTGCGCCACCGGATTGAAGCCCAGCGCCGCCATCCGCCGCGCATTGTCGCGTACACCCTGCAGCGCGATGCCGAACGGCGTGCGCACGAGGTAGGAGACGAACGCATAGCCCAGCACGGCCCAGAACAGCGCCAGATAGAAGTACGGCATCGGATCGTGCCAACGGATGCCGAACACCTCCGGCGTCAGCACGCGTTGGAAGCCCTGGAAACCGTTGAACAATGCATAGTTCTGCTGCGCCAGGTAGAAGAAAGCGACGCCGACCGCGAGCGTGATCATGATCGTATAGATGCCCGCCGTGCGCACCGACAGCCAGCCGATCAACGTCGCGCAGATCGTGGCGATGACGATGCCCAACACAACGGCGAGCCACCACGGCCAACCGAGACTGATCTCCGCGGTTCCACTGGTGCCGAAGATCGCCACGCCATAGCCGGCGATGCCGGCCACCGTCATCTGGGCGAGCGACAGCATGCCGCCGTAGCCGGCGAGAAATGTGAGCGATAGCGCGATCAACCCAGCGCCAGCGCCTGCCCGCCGATTTGGAACGTGAAGAACGGTGTCGCCACCCACGGGTAAGCGATCAATGCCGCCAGCAGCACGAGGTGCCACGCGAGGCGTCCGCGTGGCAGCGTCTGCGGTATGCGCCGCCCCGCCACGCGCTGCGCGGGCGGGGCGAGGCGAGCCGCCACCGCGGCGGCACCGCTGCCGCCATTGGCGTGCAGATTGGCGGCATTGCCCCAGCGCGTCGTCATGCCCCCCTCCCCAGAATGCCCTGCGGACGGAAGGCGAGGACGAGCGCCATGATCACGAAGGTGAAAACGATGCCATAGGTCGGCGCGTAGGCCATGCCGAATTGCTCGGCAAGGCCGATCAGCAGCGCGCCATAGCCCGCGCCGATCACGCTGCCCATGCCGCCGACAATCACCACGACCAGCGAGGCCAACAGGTAACGGATGTCCTCGCCCGGCGCGATCGACAACGCCGTGCCACCGACCACGCCAGCGAAGCCCGCGAGCCCCGCGCCGATTGCGAAGGTGATCGCGAACACCAGTTGCACGTTGACGCCCGACGCGGACAGCATACCGCGATCGTCCACGCCGGCCCGGATCATCATGCCCACGCGTGTGCGCGTCAGGAAGAACCACAGCCCAACGCCGATCGCAACCGACGTACCGAGCAGGATCAGGCGATAGGTGGGGAACTTGCCGATCAGCGGCAGCGCCGTCGACCCGAACGTCCAGCGCGGCGGATCGAACGTGTAGATCTGCCCGCCCCAGATCCACAGCATGATGTCCGCCAGCATGATTGACAACGCGATGGTCACCATGGTCTGCCGCAGATCCTGTCCTTGCATGTGACGAAACACGCCGGCCTGCAGAACAAGACCGAAGAGGGCAGCGGAGAGAAAGCCGGCCGCCACCGCCAGCAGCCAGGACTCCGTGTAGTCGCCGACTTCCCAGCCGATATAGGCGCCGAGCAGATAGAGCGAGCCATGCGCCAGATTGACGTTGCGCAGCAGCCCGAAGACCAGCGTGAAGCCGCTGGCGACCAGGAAATAGAGGGCCGCCAGCGTCAGCCCGTTGAGCATTGTCACCATGAAAAGGCGCGTATTGTCCGTGAGCGCCCAGACGACGAACACGCTGAGCGGCAGACCGAACAGCAGGATCCAGAACCAGGCCCAGAAGCGCGACATGTGCGTGGCGATCCCCCTAGGCCACAGACTGCGCCCAGCGCGCGCGCGCTGATTGCGTCTCGGGCTTCTTGTAGAACACGCCGTCCTTCATCACGACCAGCAGGCGGGCCTTGTCGCGCAGGATTGCGAGATTGGCGAGCGGGTCGCCATCCACCAGCAGCAGATCGGCAAGATAGCCTTCCTTCACCTGCCCCAGCTCGCCGCCTTGCATCATGATCGCGGCCCCATGCTTGGTGGCCGACACGATCGCTTCCATCGGCGTGAAGCCGAGATATTTGACGAAATATTCGAGGTCGCGCGCGTTGTCGCAATGCGGCGTGAAGGCGAAGCCGTAATCGCCGCCGGGCAGAACACGGATGCCGCGCCGGTGCATCTTCTTGAGTGATTCGACTGCGGCCGCGAGCTCGATCTCGTAGCCCATCTCGACCGCCTTCTGGCGGGTGATGCCAAAGGGCGCCGCATGCTCCAGAAACGCGATCAGGATGCCCATGCCGGGCGCGACGAAATGCTTGTCCTTGTTGGCCTCCAGCATGTCGAGCGCTTCATTGTCGGTGAAGCTCGCGTGATAGATCACCTCGACACCGTGGCGCACGCATTGTTTGATCGACTCGCAGGATCGCGCATGCGCCGTGACGCGCTTGCCGCGCATCTTCGTCTCCTTGACCGCGATGGCGACCTCCTCGTCGCTCATCCAGGTCGTTTCCGCCGGAGCGCCGGGCACGAAATTGTCGCCCGAGAGATTGAGCTTGATGGAATCGACGCCGTATTTGAGAAACATGCGCACGACCTTGCGCATTTCCTCCGGCCCGTTGACGTTGACGCCGAAGCTGAATTCCGGGAACGGAAGATGCGGCAGCGTCTCGTCGCCCAGCCCGCCCAGCACCGTGATCTCCTGGCTCGCGGCCAGATAGCGTGGTCCCGGGATCAGCCCTTCGTTGATCGCGTTGCGGATAACGACGTCGAGCCGCGGCTTGGCGCAGGCCGCGCCCACGCACGATGTCCATCCCGCCTCGAGATAACGCCTTGCAACATCGGCCGACCACAGCACGTGTTCTTCCAGCGGCATGCGCTGGATGCCTTCGAGCGTGGCCGAGTCATTCCAGGAGAAGTGCGTGTGCGCCTCGACCATGCCCGGCATCAACGTAGCGCCGGCGCCATCGATGACGCTCAAGCCCGTCATCGGCATGGTGCGGCCGCCGCGCGCCACGCGCTTGATGCGGTTGCCCTGGACCAGGACTTCGCCCGTATAAGGGTGATCGCCGCTGCCATCGAGAATGCGCACGTTGGTGAACAACACGTTGCCCATGTCGCGTCTCCCTTATCAGGCCACAGACAGGCTGGCGCGCCCGCGCGCCGGCCGCAGATCGGGTTCTTTGACGAACGCACCGTCCTTCATGATCGCCAGCAGGCGATTGGGTTCCTGCAGCACGGTGATATTGGTCACCGGATCGCCATCGACCAGCAGCAGGTCGGCAAGGAAGCCATCCTTCACCTGCCCCAGCTCATTGGGCCGCATCATGATCTCGCCGCCGTATTTCGTGGCGGCCATCAGCGCTTCCATCGGCGTGAAGCCGAGATATTTGACGAAATACTCGAGATCCTTGGCGTTGGTGCCGTGCTTGATCCAGGCGAAGCCGTAATCGCCGCCCGGCAGGATGCGGATGCCGCGCTTGTGCATCTTCTTGAGGGATTCGCAGGCGATCTCGAGCTCGCGGTGATAGCCCATGCCCTTGGCGATCTCGGGCGTGATCCCCCACTCCGCTGCATGAAACGAGGTGTTGATCAGCCACGCAATGCCGGGCGCGACGAAATGCTTCGCCTTCGCCGCCTCGAGCATGTCCAGCGCTTCCTCGTCCGCGAAGCTGGCGTGATAGACGAGCTCGATGCCATGACGCACGCACTGCTTGACGGACAAGGCCGAGCGCGCGTGTGCGGCCAGGCGCTTGCCGCGGCGATGCGCCTCCTTCGACGCCATCGCGATCTCTTCCTCGGTCATCGGCGTGAATTCCGCCGGCAAGCCGGCGATGTACTCGCCCGACAGGTTCAGCTTGATCGTGTCGACACCGTATTTGAGGAACATGCGCACCGTCTTGCGCATCTCCTCCGGCCCGTTGACGATCGCCCCGAAGCTGAACTCCGGATAGGGCAGATGCGGCAAGGTCTCATCACCCAGCCCGCCCGGCACGGTGATCTCCTGGCTGGCCGCCAGATAGCGCGGCCCCGGGATCTGCCCGGACTCGATCGCGTTGCGGATGACGACGTCGAGGCGCGGCTTGGCGGTGGCCGCCCCCACGCACGACGTCCAGCCGCGTTCCAGATAGCGTTTGGCAATATGCGCGCACCACAGGATGTGCTCTTCGGGTGGCATACGCTGAATGCCGCCGAGTGTCGCCTGATCGTTCCAGGAGAAATGCGTGTGCGCCTCGACCATCCCGGGCATCAGCGTGGCGCCGGCGCCTTCGACGACCGTAAGACCGGAGACCGGCATGGTGCGCGCCCCGCGCGCCACGCGCTTGATGCGGTTGCCCTGCACCAGCACTTCGCCGGCATAGGGATAGTCCCCGCTGCCGTCGAGGATGCGCACATTGGTGAACAGCACATTGGCCATCGTCACCCTCCCCTAACCTATCCCGCGCCCGTTGGTCGGGCGGCGGGCCTCTTACGACGCTGCTCTCAGACCGCGCGCATAAAACTCCCGCAGGACCGCATTCACCTCGCGGGCCCGTTCGAACGTTGTCCAGTGGCCGCAGCGCGGTAAAACTTGCACACGGGCACCGGCGATCCGCTCCGCCATCTGGCGCACCGCCTGCGGCGGCGCCACGACATCGTCGTCGCCGGTGACGAGAACGGTGGGACAGCGGATACGCGCGGCATCCGCCGGCTCCGCGGCCGCCAGCGCCTCGCAGCTCTTGGCATAACCCTCCGGGTCCTGGCGCATCAAAATCTCGCGCACCAGCGCCACGGTCACAGGCTGCGTCGATTTTGTGTCGGAGGAGGTGGCGACACGCACGATCGTCTCGGCGACCGGCGCCATGCCGTCGCTGCGCGCCAGCTTGGCCCGATCGCGCAGACCCGCCCGTGCCGCATCGGGCGGCGCCAGCAGCGGACCGAACAGCGCCAGGCTGCGCACCAGGGACGGATGCTGCGCCGCAAGATGACAGCAGATGATCGTGCCCATCGAATGGCCGACGAAATGCGCGCGCTCGACCCCCAGGGCACGCACCGCCCGCGCGATGGAGTCGACATAAAGCTGGATCGATAGAGTGCCGTTGGCCGGCGACCGGCCGGAGCCGGGCAGATCCGGACGGATGACCCGGAACCCGCTCAGCACGTCCATCTGCGGCATGAAGACGTTGGAGGTGCCGCCCAACCCGTGCACAAGAACGACAGCATCGCTGCCCGATCCGTCGACCTCCACCGCCATCCGCTCGACCATGACTGTGCTCATGCGGAGACCTCCGCATTGAGGTGAATCACATCAGGCGTCGGGTGGCGCGTAAAAATGGGATCGCCGGGAGCAGGACGCTCCGCTGCGTTCTTTAGATTCCGAACGGACGCCCCGTCGACCGTTGGAGTGCTTGCGCACACCGCGGGCCGGCCCGTCGAGATCTTCAACCGCTCCTCCCATTGAACCAATGTTGAACCACTGGTCCCAGCTTTCAGCTGGCGACTCTGGCAGGGCGATTTTGGAGCGTCAACCGCAATCGGGAGTCGTGGGCATGTCAAACGTAGGTAGTGGCCACGGGTTTCACCGGTGGAAGTGCATTGCCGCGCGAAAAAAATTGGATCAGTATTGGTTCAAAGAATAAACGGGAGGATCGCCATGCCCGATGTCAACTGGACCGGCCCGACGGTTGGTGACGTGATCCGCGATCTCAACGCCAAGATCGATGGCGGCATCTGGCAGAACGGCGATCGCCTGCCGCCCGAGCGCGAATTGGCAACGCAGTATGGGTTGGCACGCAACACGCTGCGCCGCGCCCTGAAGACGTTGGAAGGCGACGGGCGCCTGGTCCGCCATGTCGGCCGCGGCACCTTCGTCCAAGCGCCGCAAGCACCCGCCCCCAGCGATCTCGCGCGGCGCATGCGCGACGCCAGTCCGGAAGACCTGATGGAAATGCGCCTGATCATGGAGCCGGAAGCAGCGGCCCTGGCTACCGCGCGCGCCACGGCCGGCGAGCTGCGCGAGATCGAGACGATCTACCGCGGCAGCCTGGCCGTGAAGGGCATCGCCGAATTCGAGCTGTGGGATTCTCATCTGCACGTCGCGATCTGCCGGGCCGCGCGCAACGTGCTGATCCTCGACTATTGCACCGCGATCGACGCCGCGCGCAATCAGCCGCGCTGGCATCGCCTCAAGCAGCGCGCCGTCACGCCGGAATTCCGCGCCCTCTACAACCGTCATCACGGCGACATCGTCGTGGCGCTGACTGAGCGCGACGCCAACGCTGCGCGCCACGCCGTACATCATCACCTGTCGATGGTGCGCGACCATCTGCTGGGCGTGCAGCGTTAGGAATGCCGCCGGGCGCGGGCGTACCTAGGTTGAGCCGCGCCGATTGCCGATCAGTTCGACCGCGCGATGGACATGGTTGTCCATGTGCGCTTTTGCGGCCAGCGACAGCAACTCGCGGGCGATCGAATCTGCCGACGCCAATTGACCGAACTGCACACTGATCTTGGCTTGATCGGCGATGATTTCGACCAGCAAGGCGGCATAGACATCGGTTTCGCGAAGGCAGCGCTCGCGGGCTTCGGTGAGCCATTGCATGGCGCGCGCATAGTCGCCGGTCGCGGCATAGGTCAGCGCCAGGACGCGCGCCACCGCCCCCTCCCAACACGGGTCACGGAGTTGGCAGCTCAGCGCAAAGGCGTTCTCGAGGCCGGGCCGGAGTATCTGCGGGTCGCTTCCAAGCCGCAGCTTGGTTTCGCAAAGCACCGCGAGCGGCCACGGGCGAAAGGCGATCCAGCGCAGTTCATCGACAATCAAAAGGCATTCGGTGAGCCAGCGATGCGCAGTCTCCAGGTGGCCCGCCGCCAGTTGTCCGGCACCGCCGACGCCCAGTGACCAAGCCTCGCGCCGACGATTTTGCGTGCGTCGCGCATAGTCCAAAGACAGTTCGAATTGTTCCAATCCTTCTGTTACGCGCCCCCAATCGACGAGGTTAAATCCAATGACGGCGTGGATGCCGGCAAGGCTGTCGGGGTCATTGCTGATTTTAAGCGCCTTTTCGAGATGTTCGGCCGCGATGGGGCGCCGCCCAGCAAGCGCCTCAACATAGCCGACCTCACGTTGCGCGGCCGCCGCGATTTGCGCAGAGCCGCAGCGCTGTGCCAGTTCGATCGCTTGGCCAAGCAGGATCGCGCCCTCGTCATCGTAGCCCCTGACCGCATGGACAAAGGCAGTACCAAGCTCCAAGAGCGCCTTCGCATGGAGCTGATGGTCTTGAGAGGTCTGGGCCTCGCCAACGGCCCGGCGCAAGCAATCGACGCCCGTATCAGCAGCGCCCGCGGAAAAGGCCGCCAGCCCGGACTCGATCAGCGCGGTCACCACCGCTTGCACCGACACACCGGCCGGCGGCGAGAAGATCGTTCGCCGCGCCGCACTGCGCAGCGCCCCTGAAGGCTTTTCCCCGAGTTCGGCGAGAAACGCCCGCTCCGTGGCATCCACGTGGTCGCGCGCGGCTTCGGCCTGGCCCGCCAAGGCCAAACTCTTCACCAGAAGAATGTGGGCGCCCTCGTCCAGCGGTGCACGTCGCACGCCAAGTTCGCCCAATCGGATCGCGCGCGCGTAATCGCCGACGGACACGGCCTGCATCGTCTCTTGCCGGATTCTGGCATTGATCAGGGAAGCCATGCGCTCGCGTTCAATGAGGAGCCACGTCGAAAACGTAGCACTGCAACGCGGCTCGATATCCACCAGCAGATCGCTGGCCACTTCGGCATCGAAATCGCCGGCTTCAAGCCGAAACACATCGACCTTGGTACCGGGCGGCAGATTGGCTTCGATCGGATCGCCGCTCAACGCATCGGCGGATTTGAGCGCGCTGCGCAGCGACGCCAGGCACCACCGCAGAGATCCGAGCGGATCGATCACATCGGGAAACAGCTCCAAGGCAATATCCCGCCGGTCGAGCGCGCGGCGGGAGAGCAGGATCCGCGCCAGCAGCGCCCAGGCCTGCAGGCCCCGCACCGGCTGCGGCTGGCCATCGGCGTCAAGGATTGCCGGTTTTCCAAGGAGACGGATGTCCACGCTTAACGCTCTCGATCGTTCCAAGTCTGGCTGCAAGCCCGACAGGGTGCCTGAGGACCGTGTGCGCAACCGTTAGATCGATGGGAATCGATAAATCCGGTGCCACTCACGGCTCGTCCACCGCGCGGCGCCCAATATCGCCCCGTTGCACCAGCAAGTCAGGAGCAAAGCAATGCCAAAATTCATCATCGAACGGAACATCCCCGGCGCCAATACCTTGAGCCCGCAGGAGCTTCGGGACATCTCGGTGAAATCCAACGCGGTGGTGGCCGGCCTCGGCGAGCCCTACAAGTGGGTCACGAGCTATGTCGCCGGCGACAAGATTTACTGCGTTCACGAAGCCAAGAGTGCCGAGGCGATCTACAAGCACGCGCGCGAAGGCGGCTTCCCCGCCGACAACGTCACCGAGGTCGTGGCCATCATCGGCCCGACGACCGCCTCGCTCTAATCGCCGTCGCCTCCGAGAGCCCGCCCGAGTGCGGTGCTCTCGGGGCGCTTCGGCCCTGGCTCGGTTTCATGAAGGAATTTTCGTCATGGACGGAAACATTCCCCTCCGCGACCAGCTCTCTCTGCGGCCCACCGGTGCCGCCCGCGTTGCCACCCCCCGACAGCCCATGCTCGTCATCCTTGCCGACCGGCTGATGGCCTGGTTCGAACGTGCCCGCAGCCGCCGCATTCTGGGCAGCCTGGATGATCGGATGCTGCGCGATATCGGCGCCGATCGCGGCACGATCCATGCCGAGATTCAGAAGCCGTTCTGGCGCGCTTAACGCGGCCCGCGTCCGCTGCGGCTTGTTACAGCCGAAATAGCCAGCGGGGCGCTCTGCGGCCGCACCGGCGCGGCAGCACACGATAACGTGACCGATTTTGGGCAATTATATCGGACACGATTAAATCGGAAGCGTTGACATCCGGGAGCCAGTTCGTATATGTTTCTCGCATACGATTTAATCGTACACGCTTAACATGTTGTTTTTGTAGAGAGAATCCCGCGGCGCGGCACAAGCCATCACTGAGCCCTTGGCATCGCCATTGTCTTCAACCTGACAGGAATCGCGTCCATGACCCTCTTCGTTCTGGCCTATCTGGCGGGCGTGCTGACGATCGTGAGCCCTTGCATCCTGCCGGTCCTGCCGTTCGTTCTGGCGCGTGTGGACCAGCCTTTCGCGCGCAACGGCTTGCCCATGCTGGTCGGCATGGCGTTCGCCTTTGCCGCCGTCGCGAGCCTTGCAGCTTTCGCCGGCGGCTGGGCGATCGAGCTAAACCACCACGGCCGCACCGTCGCCCTGGTGCTGATCGCGCTCTTCGGCCTGACACTGCTCTTCCCTGCCCTGTCCGCACGTCTGACAGCGCCACTGGTGGCGCTGGGGGAGAGGCTTTCGCGCTCAACCGATGAACGGGCCGCGATCAAGGGTTCGACGTTTTTCTCGTCTTCACTCCTTGGCATCGCGACGGGACTGCTCTGGGCGCCATGCGCGGGGCCGGTACTGGGCCTGATCCTGGCGGGTGCGGCGCTCGGGGGACCGAGCATCGAGACATCGCTGCTCTTGCTGGCCTACGCCGCGGGTGCCGCAACGTCGCTGGCCGCCGCACTTCTGTTCGGCGGTCGTCTCTTGCGGATGATGAAGCGCTCGCTCGGTTTCGGCGAGAGGCTGCGCCGCGTCCTTGGCGCCGGAATCCTGGCAAGCGTGATCGCGATTGCGCTGGGCTTCGACACCGGACTCCTGACGCAGATCTCGTCGGTCGGAACCATTTCTATCGAGCAGCGGTTGATCGAACTCCTCCGTCCCGCAAGCAGCACCGCTGCACTCGTGACACCCGTGCCGGCGGAGACGAATCCCGCGGCGCCGCCGCTGTACGGCGCGACGCAATGGCTCAACACCGCGCCGCTCACCAGCGAAAGCGTGAAGGGTAAGGTCGTCCTCGTGAACTTCTGGACCTACTCCTGCATCAACTGCCTGCGCTCGCTGCCCTATGTCCGCGCCTGGGCGGAAAAGTACAAGAATCAGGGCTTGGTGGTGATTGGCGTCCACACACCGGAATTTGCCTTCGAGAAGGACATCGGCAATGTGCGCAAGGCCGCAGCCGCGCTCGGCGTCACCTATCCGATCGCCATCGACAACGATTACGCGGTCTGGCGGCGTTCAACAATCAGGCCTGGCCAGCGCGATACTTCATCGATGCCAAAGGACGCACGCGCCATCATGAGTTCGGCGAGGGCGGCTACGACCGGTCCGAACGGCTGATCCAGCAATTGCTGTCAGAAGCCAGCGGCACACCTGTCACCGCGGCCATTGAAGCCATCAGCGGCAAAGGCCCACAGGCCGCACCGGACGAACGAATTTGCGTTCGGGTGAGACATACATTGGCTACAAGCAATCCAGCAACTTCGTCTCTCCGGTGGAATCCGGGAAGTTTCGTCCAGCCTCTACGCCGCCACAGCCCGCTTGCGCCTCAACCAATGGAGTTTGTCTGGCACTTGGACCATCGCGGGTGAATACGCCACGCTCAATCGGGCCGGCGGCCGCATCTTCATCGCTTCCATGCTCGCGACCTCCATCTGGTGATGGGGCCGTCGCCGGACGGCAAGCCGATCCGCTTCCAGTCACGATCGACGGTGTCGCTCCCGGTTCGGCCCATGGCACGGATATCGATGGCGAGGGAATGGGAACCGTGACCGCAGAGCGGCTCTACCAGCTGATCCGCCAAGACGGTCCCATCGGCGAACGCAGCTTCGAGATTGAGTTTTTGGACGCCGGTGTGCGCGCTTATGCATTCACATTTGGATAAAGAAACAGCCGTATTGCATCGCTCCAGGCGCGCTTTCCAGTCACTCAGAGTATCAAGGAGATTTACAAATGGATCCGACCGAAATGCCCGAGGCCATCAACCGTCAACGCCGCCGCTTCTTGGGCGCCGCGGCCCTGAGCATTGCGGCAGCCGAGTTCGGCATGATCGGTTCCGCGAACGCGCAGTCGAGCACGGCAAAAACTCTACCCGCGATCACGCCGGGGGCAAATCCATCGTTCAGCACCTTGAAGCAAATCGATGCCGGCGTCCTGAATGTCGGATACGCGGAAGCCGGCCCCGCCGATGGTCCGGCCGTCATCCTTCTGCACGGTTGGCCCTACGACATTCACAGCTTCGTCGATGTCACGCCGGCCTTGGCGTCGGCCGGATACAGGGTGATCGTCCCGCATCTGCGCGGTTATGGCACGACGCGCTTTCTCGTCGAGCGGAACGTTGCGCAACGGGCAGCAGGCGGTGGTGGCGCTCGACATCGTCGCGTTGATGGACGCTCTGAAGATCGAGAAGGCGATCCTGGCCGGTTACGACTGGGGCGCGCGCACGGCCAACATTATCGCCGCACTCTGGCCGGAGCGCTGCAAGGCGATGGTCTCGGTGAATGGCTATCTGATCAACAACCGCGAACGCAACAAGCTGCCGATGCCGCCAAAGGCGGAATGGGGATGGTGGTACCAGTATTATTTTGCCACGGAGAACGGCCGCGCTGGCTACGACGCGAACCGCCACGATTTTGCCAAGCTCATCTGGAAGAATGTCTCCCCGAAATGGGATTTCGACGATGCCACGTTCGATCGCAGCGCGGCGTCCTTCAACAACCCGGACCACGTCAGCATCGTGATTCACAATTACCGCTGGCGGCTCAGCCTCGCCGATGGCGACCCAAAATATGACGATCTGGAGAAGCGGCTGGCCGAAGGTCCCGTCATCGCGGCGCCCACGATCACGCTCGACGGCGATTCAGACGGCGTGGCGCCAGCGACGGATGGATCGTCCTATGCGCAGAAATTCTCCGGCAAGCGCACGCACCGGATCGTCAAGGGTGCGGGTCACAATCTGCCGCAAGAAGCCCCGCAGGCCTTCGCCCAGGCGATTGTCGACGTCGACGGATATTGATCTCAGCGTCCGCAGGCCGGAATCAAAAAAGCCCGCCTTCCGAATGGGGCGGGCTATTTGTTTTGTATTGGTTGCGGGCGCCACCGTCACACGATGGGTCTCAACCGACGTTAGTCCGCACCGTCGCGCGCGCGGTGGCGCGCCACTTTGTGGCGGTTACCGCAGGCGGCCATGGAGCACCAGCGGCGGGTCGCGTTGCGCGCAGTGTCGTAGAACACCAGACTGCAATCGTGAGCACCGCATTTGCGCAGGCGATGCGGCTCGAACGCGGCGATGAAATCGGCGAGGTCGGAGGCGATCCGCCCGAAGGCGTCGCTCTCTTCCGTTTCGGCCACGTGCAGGTGGCCCTTGGCGGACTCGACGCGGCGCAGACGAGGCGCCGCGCTGAGATGGCGGTTGATCTCGGCAATCGCGCGGGCGGGCGGCGCGGTGCCCTCGGCCAGCGCACGATAAATGCCGCCGAGCGCACCGCGCAGCGCGTGCGCCGCCGTCACGTCGGCGCGTGTAAGCGGCGCGCGGTCGCCGCGATCGATCCCCGCTGCCTTGGCCCAGCGTCCGAGATCCTCCGGCGTCGCAATCAACTCGCCCATGGCCGTGGGCGCCGTGTTGAGGAAGTCCAGCCATAGCCTGCCGCCCAGGAAGAGAAAGCCGTCCCTCAATTCCTCCGCGCCGACATTACTCATCGTTGACACCATTAAAGATACTCTTGACAGGTTACACGGAGCATGTAACCGTTCATAACAGTCTTTATCGGTAACACACGGAGACCCCATGGTCAAAATCCATCGCATCCTGGCCGCCGCCGGCGCGCTGGCCGTTTCGTCGCTTGCCTCGCTGCCCGCCGCCGCGGAGCAGGTCACCTACAAGAGCATCGCCGTAAACGGGCTCGACATCTTCTATCGCGAGGCGGGGTCGGCTTCGGCGCCGACTGTCCTGTTGCTGCACGGCTTCCCGTCCTCCTCGCACATGTATCGCAATCTGATCCCCGATCTTGCCGCCAAATATCATGTGATCGCGCCGGACTATCCGGGCTTCGGCCATTCGAGCGCACCCGCCCTCGACGCGTTCGATTACAACTTCGCCAACCTCGCCAATGTCGTCGAAGGCTTCACCGACAAGCTCGGCCTCACCTCTTATGTCCTCTACATGCAGGATTATGGCGGGCCGGTCGGGATGCGACTCGCCATCAAGCACCCGGAGCGCGTGCGCGCCATCGTGGTGCAGAACGCGGTCGTCAGCATCGATGGCTGGCACCCTACGAACACCGCGCCACTGCAGGCCTATTGGAAATCCCGCACGAAGGAGACCGAGGCGCCGGTACGCGACATCATCTCGGCCGAAGGCACCAAGTGGCAATACGTAACCGGCGCGCCGCGCGCAGCGCTCGTCAGTCCCAATTCCTGGACCGTGGATCAAGCCGGGCTGGACCGGCCCGGCAATGACAAGATCCAGCTCGAGCTGCTGTACCAATATCGCGACAACGTCGCCAATTATCCGAAGTGGCAGGCGTTCCTGAAGGAGCTGCAGCCGCCCATGCTGATCATGTGGGGCCGGAACGATCCGGTCTTCACAATCGCGGGCATGGAAAAGTTCAAATCCCTGGTGCCGAATGCCGAAGTGCATATCCTCGATGCCGGGCATTTCGCGCTCGAGACGCATGAGCCGGAGATCGCCGACGCCATGCTGTCGTTTCTCAATCGGCTGCCGGCGCTCAGATAATCGAAGTCCGCGCTGACCACGCCGGCCGCAGCCGAGCGGGCTGCGGCCGGCGTGCGATGTGTAAACCGCACTGCCGCCCCTCCAGGCCCAGCGGGCGAGATAGGGAGCCGAGCCGAAACGATTTCTCCCAACCTACGGACCTGCCGGCTGACGGCAGGATTGCGGACCGCTCCATCCGGCGTCAAGATCGGTCGATTGCGGCGCCAAACGCCGGCAATGAAAAAAACATCCCCGGGCGGCTCCGGCGGTCCGGCATTAACAGGAGGCATTCATGAGGGTTTGGAAGGGGTTGGCGCTCGGCTTCGCGCTCTTGGCTACGACCGCAGGGGGCGCCTGGGCGCAAGGCAAGCAATGGACCAAGGTCCGCATTGCAACCGAGGGGGCGTATGCCCCTTGGAATTTCACGGCGCCGAGCGGCAAGCTCGACGGGTTCGAGGTCGAGCTCGCCACTGAGCTCTGCAGTCGCATGAAGGTGCAGTGCGAGGTCGTGGCGCAGGATTGGGACGGCATCATCCCGGCGCTGACAGCCACCAAGTACGACGCGATCATGGCCGGCATGAACATCACCGACAAGCGGCTGGAGACGATCAACTTCACGCGGCCTTATGCCGGCGGCCCGCATGGTTGGGGCGTGCTCAAGACCGGCCCGCTGGCCCAGCTCGCCGGCACCGGTGAACGCTATAACCTCGCCACCCAGGGCGAGCAGGCCAAGAAAATCATCGACACCTGGCGCCAGCAACTGAAGGGCAAGACCATCGGCGTACAAGTGGCGACCACCAACGGCGCCTTCGTCGAGAAAAACTTCAAGGACATCGCCACGATCCGCGAATACAAGACGACGGAGCAACACGATCTCGATCTGGTGGCACAGCGCGTTGACGCCATCTTCGGCGCCCATTCCGCGCTATACGCGACCATGAAGAACGCACAGTTCAAGGACATGGCCATCGCCGGCGCCGGCGTATCGGGCGATATCCTCGGGCGCGGCGTCGCAGTCGGCCTGCGCAAGGGCGACCCTGAACTACGCGATATGTTCGACAAGGCGATCGAGGGCGCGCTCAAAGACGGCACGCTTGCGAAGCTCAGCATGAAGTGGTTCGAACTCGACATGACGCCGCAGTAACGAGGGGACCAGCCGCGGCGGCACGATCGTCGCCGCGGCCTGGACGTCGCTCGTGGAGTTCTTCGAGGTTATGGGCTTCGGCCCCCGCGGCTGGGGCCCCGCAATGCTGGCGGCGGCCGGCATGACGGTCGCTGTCTCCATCGCTGCATTCTTCGGCGGCATGGTGATCGGCGCTGTCGGGGCGTGGGCGAAGATCGGCGGCGGCCTCCTCGCGCGCGGTGCGGCCGATCTCTACACCACCGTGCTGCGCGGCATCCCCGACCTGCTCGTCATCTATCTTTTCTATTTTGGCGGCTCGACCCTCGTCACCGCGATCAACCGCGAGCTCGGCGGCAGCGGCTTCGTCAGCGTGCCCGGCTTCCTGGTGGGGGCGCTCGCTGTCGCCATCGTCTCCGGCGCCTACCAAACGGAAGTGTTTCGCGGCGCCTATGGGGCAATCGCGCGCGGCGAGATCGAAGCGGCGCGCGCCGTCGGGATGTCGGGCTTTCTGCTGCTGCGCCGGATCGTGGCGCCGCAGGTGATGCGCCATGCGATCCCAGGCCTCGGCAATTGCTGGCAGCTTGTGCTCAAGGAATCAGCGCTGATCTCGGTGACCGGCGTGATCGAGCTCCTGCGCCAGGCGCAAGTCGGCGCCGGCTCCACGCGCCTGCCATTCTACTTCTACATCACCGCGGCCGCGCTCTATCTAGCGCTCACCTCCATCTCCAATCGGCTCTTCGAAGGTGCTGAGACCTATACGCGCCGCGGCGTGCGGCGGGCATAGACCATGGACATCGCCTTCATGCTTGAGAGTCTACAGCGCATCGCCACCGGCGTGCCGCTGATGTTGCAGCTCGCCGCGATTTCGATTGCGGCCGGTGCCGTGTTCGCGATGCTGCTGGCACTCATGCGGGTCTCGTCCCTGATACCGCTTGACCTTGCGGCGCGCGGCTACGTCTTCGTGTTCCGCGGCACGCCGCTGCTGGTGCAGATTTTCCTGATCTATTACGGTCTCGGCCAGTTTCCCGAGTTGCGGGCCAGCGTGTTGTGGCCGTTCCTGCGTGAGCCGTATTGGTGCGCGATCCTGGCCCTGACGCTGAACACAGCGGCCTACGGCTCGGAGATCATCCGCGGCGGGCTCATGTCCGTGCCGGCGGGACAAGTGGAGGCAGCGCGCGCCTGCGGCATGTCCGGGTTCCTGCTGTTCCGCCGCATCGTGCTGCCCATTGCGGTGCGTCAGGCGCTGCCGGCGTATGGCAATGAAATCGTGCTGATGGTCAAGGCCACTTCGCTCGCCTCGATCATCACGCTGATGGAGGTGACCGGCATCGCCCACAAGATTATTTCGGAATCCTACCGCGCCATTGAAGTCTTCATTTGCGCCGGCGCCATCTATCTGCTCATCAATTTTCTGCTCATCCGCGCCGTGTACGCCGTGGAGTATTGGCTGTCTCCGCATCTGCGCCACCCGGTCCACATCACCGGGGCGCTGGCGCGCGCATGAACGAGCTCCGGCAACCAGTCCTGCATGTCCGTGGCCTGCGCAAATCCTTTGGTGCGCTCGAAGTGCTGCACGGCATCGATCTCGATGCTTACGAGGGAGACGTTATCTCGATCCTCGGTGCGTCGGGCTCCGGCAAGAGCACGATGCTCCGCTGCATCAACTTCCTTGATACGCCTGATGCCGGTGAGATCGCCATTGCCGGCGAGACCGTCACGCTGCACCGCAAGCCCGGCCGCATTTCGGCGCCCGCGGATCGCGCCCAACTCGATCGCTTACGCAGCCGGATCGGCTTCGTCTTTCAAAGCTTCAACCTATGGTCCCACATGACGGTCCTTGAGAACGTCATCGAAGCGCCGGTCCACGTGCAGAAGCGCCCGCGCACCGAATGCGTCGAGGAGGCCGAGGCGTTGCTCGAAAAAGTGGGCATCTCTGACAAGCGCGACCAGTACCCGGCCCATCTCTCCGGGGGACAGCAGCAGCGCGCCGCGATCGCCCGCGCGCTGTGCATGCATCCCAAGGTGCTGTTGTTCGACGAGCCGACCTCGGCGCTCGACCCCGAACTGGTGGGCGAGGTGCTGCGCGTCATGCGCAAGCTGGCCGAGGAGGGCCGCACGATGCTGGTTGTCACGCACGAGCTGGGCTTCGCGCGCGAAGTCTCCAGCCGCGTCCTCTTCCTGCACCGGGGCGCGATTGAAGAGCAGGGTCCGCCCGAGCGCGTCCTTCGCGCGCCCGCCTCCGAACGCCTGCGCGAATTCCTGGCCAGCCACCTGCGCGCTTGAGGCGCAGCGCTCACCGTTCGTGCGACCTACTCCTCAAAGCGACCCGTGTCGTCACGATCGCGCTCGTATCGTCTCGTGAGCGGAAACGGCGGCAGCCAGGACTCGCGGCGGACGGTCCAGAGTTCGTAGGTTGGCCTCAGTTGGTCAGGGGCATCCAGGGATCCGAGGTTCACTCCGATTTCGTCGCCGGTGCGTGCGAAAACGGTTGACCCGCAGAGGGGACAGAAAGACCGCCCGGCGTAATCGCGTGTTTCACCATCGATCGTCACCGCATTCTCAGGGAATATCGCGGAAGCGTGAAAAAGGGCCCCATGATGCTTGCGGCAGTCGAGACAGTGACAAAGGCCGACCCGGTATGGGCGTCCCGACGCCACAATTCGGACGTTGCCGCACAGGCAACCGCCCGTGAATTGGTCCATGTTGCGTCTCCTCTAAAATCAAGCGGCCGAAATGTTTACAACGAACCCCGTCGGGCGTCCACGGAAGTTGCGAGAAGGGTACGAAGAGTGCGAAGTTCGGGCTATGTCTTCGGCGGCCTCGCTGGCTAAGTAATGACACCGCTCCGCACGCTCTATCCACCGATTGAGCCATACAAAGTTGGCTTTGTGGACGTGGGCGATGGCCACACCGTCTACTACGAACGTTGCGGCAAACCCGGAGGCAAACCGGCTGTGTTTCTCCACGGTGGTCCGGGAAGCGGAATTTCCCCGGATCATCGTCGATTATTCAATCCTTCTCTCTACGACGTGATGTTGTTCGATCAGCGCGGATGTGGGCGCTCGACGCCACATGCTGAGCTTAATGCAAATACGACGTGGCATCTCGTCGATGATATCGAGCGTCTACGTCAAATCGCGGCCGTGGAAAAATGGCTCGTTTTCGGCGGGTCGTGGGGATCAACGTTGGCCCTGGCATACGCGGAGACCCATCCCGAGCGGGTTAGCGAACTCATCCTGCGTGGCATCTATACTGTGACCCGGGCCGAGATCGAATGGTACTATCAGCATGGCGTTTCAGAGATTTTTCCCGAGAAATGGATCCGCTTCCAGGCACCAATCCCAGAGGCCGAGCGCCACGATATGGTCGCTGCCTATCGCAAGCGGCTGACGAACGACGATCCCTCGATACGACTTGAAGCGGCAAGAGCTTGGAGCATTTGGGAAGGCGAAACGATTACGCTTCTCCCGAATACGACGCTATCGAGCGCGTACGCCGACGATCACTTTGCCCTTGCATTCGCACGCCTCGAAAATCACTACTTCTCCAATGGTTGCTGGCTTAGAGATGGTCAGCTTTTGCAAAACGCCTCCCGGCTCCATTGCATCAAGGGTACCATCGTGCATGGCCGTTACGATATGCCATGCCCTGTGCGTTATGCGTATCAGTTACATAAAGCTTGGCCTCAAGCGGACTTCCATCTGATCGAGGGGGCCGGCCACGCCTACAACGAACCGGGCATTCTTGATGCGCTGATTATAGCGACGGATCGTTTTGCGCAGTAAGTTTGATCGGG
>CAVVJD010000017.1:0-727500 GCA_963748455.1 uncultured Alphaproteobacteria bacterium | reverse complement strand
CCCATATGAGCCGCCTGGCGGCCAATCTGCGCAGCGGCCAACGCGTGCGCCAGGGCCAGATCATCGGCTATGTCGGCACCACCGGCCGCTCGACCGGCCCGCATCTGCACTACGAGATCATCCGCCGCGGCACCCAGGTCAACCCGATCAGCGTGCAGGCCCCGATCGGCCGCAAGCTCGAGGGGCCGGCGCTGACGCGCTTCCGCGAGGCGCGCGCCGATATGGATCTGCGCGTCGCAGCACTGGCGCCGACAACGCGCATCGCCGCCGACGTTAAGGCGCTGTCGCCGCGTGCCGCAGCCAGTCAATGAGACGCCACGCGGCGCGTGACGGCAGGGAGACGACGTAAGCGCCCCCTCGGCAGGCGGCCGGAGATAGGCACGGCCGAGGCCTAGAAATTCTTATTCATCCGGGAAGAATCCCTCATTTGCGCAAAGCCGGGCAAATGGGGCATTTTCCGCGCGCGCTCCCGGGGGACACCATCATGCTGACGCTCTACGACTATCTCGATTCCGGCAACGGCTATAAGGCGCGCCTGCTGCTCGCCCAGCTTCAGGTGCCGTACACCCGTGTCGAACTCGACATCGACAAGGGCGAGACGCGCACGCAGGCCTTCCTCAAGAAGAATCCCAACGGCCGTATTCCGACGCTGGAACTCGACGACGGCACGTTCCTCGCGGAATCCGACGCGATCGTTTTCTATCTTGCCGAGGGCACGCCATTTCTGCCCAGCGATCGCCTGCAGCGCGCCCAGGTGCTGCAATGGATGTTCTTCGAGCAGTACAGCCACGAGCCCTACGTGGCGACGCCGCGCTACATCATCCGCCATCTCGGCCGCGATCATCCGCGCGCCGGCGAACTGCCGATGCGTATCGAGCGCGGCCATCAAGCGCTGCAGGTGATGGAGACTCATCTGACAACGCGGCCGTTCTTCGTCGCCGAGCGCTACACGATCGCCGACATCGCCCTCTACGCCTACACGCACGTAGCGCACGAGGCCGACATCGATCTGGCGCCCTACAAAGCCGTGCAAGCGTGGCTCAAGCGCGTGGCCTCGCAGCCGCGTCACATCCCGATCACGCAAGCCTAGAAAAAAGGCCGGTGCGATGTTGCACCGGCCTCTTGGCTTTACGCGGTCTTGCGGCCGCGCGCGGGCTTGGGCTCTTCAGCCGGCGGCGTGCCCGCGCTGAGCGACAGGCCCTTCGGCCCGACGCTCACACGCACCGTGTCGCCGTCCTTGACGCGGCCGTCGAGGATCATGGTCGCCAGCGGATTTTGCAGCTCGCGCTGGATCACCCGCTTGAGCGGCCGCGCGCCGTAGACCGGATCGTAGCCCGCCTCGGCCAGCCAAGCGCGCGCGGCGCTGTCGAGCTCCAGCGTGATCTTGCGATCGGCCAGCATCTTGCGCAGGCGCACGAGCTGGATATCGACGATCCCCGACATGTGCTCGCGCGACAGCCGGCGGAACAGCAGGATTTCGTCGAGGCGGTTGAGGAATTCCGGCCGGAAGGCCTGACGCACCACCTCCATCACGCCCGCCCGCGCGGACTTGATATCCTCGCCATCGGGCATCGCCGCCAGGATGTCGCTGCCGAGATTCGAGGTGAGCACGATCAGCGTGTTGCGGAAATCGACCGTGCGGCCCTGCCCGTCGGTGAGCCTTCCGTCGTCGAGAACCTGCAGCAGCACGTTGAACACGTCCGGGTGCGCCTTCTCGATCTCATCGAACAAGATCACCTGATAGGGCCGCCGCCGCACCGCCTCGGTGAGGCTGCCGCCCTCTTCGTACCCCACGTAGCCCGGCGGCGCGCCGATCAGGCGTGCCACCGCGTGCTTCTCCATGAACTCCGACATGTCGATGCGCAGCAGCGCGGCTTCGTCGTCGAACAGGAATTCGGCCAGCGCCTTGGTGAGCTCGGTCTTGCCGACACCCGTCGGCCCCAGGAATAGGAAAGAGCCGATCGGCCGGTTCGGATCCTGGAGCCCCGCGCGCGCGCGCCGCACCGCTTCGGAGACGGCCGCGACCGCCTCGTCCTGGCCGACCACGCGCCGCTTGATCGCCGCTTCCATCTTGAGAAGCTTGTCGCGCTCGCCCGCCAGCATGCGGTCGACCGGAATGCCGGTCCAGCGCGACACAACGGAGGCGATATCCTGCGCCGTGACTTCCTCGTTCAGCATGCGGTGCTGCGCCCCGGCCTGCTCCGCGCCAAGCTTGCGCTCCAGCTCCGGAATTGTGCCGTATTGCAGCTCGCCCGCGCGCGCGAGGTCACCCTTGCGCAGCGCCTGGTCGAGCTCAGTGCGCGCATGGTCGAGCTGCTCTTTCAGCTTCTGCGATCCCGCCAGCGTCTGCTTCTCCGCTTTCCATTGCCCGGTCAGCTCGGCGGATTCGGCTTCGAGCTGCTTGAGCTCGCCCTCCAGCCGCTGCAGCCTCTCGCGCGACGCGGTGTCGGGCTCCTTCTTCAACGCCTCGCGCTCGATCTTGAGCTGCACGATGCGCCGGTCGAGCTCGTCGATCTTCTCCGGCTTGGAATTCGACCGCGATGCGCAGCCGGCTTGCCGATTCGTCGATCAAATCGATCGCCTTGTCGGGCAGGAAGCGGTCGGTGATGTAGCGGTTGGACAGCGTCGCCGCCGCCACGATCGCGCCATCGGTGATGCGCACGCCATGATGCAGCTCGTACTTCTCCTTGAGGCCGCGCAGGATCGAGACCGTGTCCTCGACCGTCGGCTCGCTCACGAAGACCGGCTGGAAGCGCCGTGCCAGGGCTGCGTCCTTCTCGACATGCTTGCGGTATTCGTCGAGCGTCGTGGCGCCCACGCAATGCAGCTCGCCGCGCGCCAAAGCGGGCTTCAGCATGTTGGAAGCGTCCATGGCGCCTTCCGCCTTGCCCGCCCCCACCAGCGTGTGCAGCTCGTCGATGAAGAGGATAATGTCGCCGCCGGCGGCGCTGATCTCCGACAGCACGGCCTTCAGGCGCTCCTCGAATTCACCGCGGAACTTGGCACCGGCCACCATGGCACCGAGATCGAGCGACAGCAGCTTCCTGTCGCGCAAGGATTTCCGGCACGTCGCCGTTGACGATGCGCTGGGCCAACCCTTCGACGATCGCGGTCTTGCCCACGCCGGGCTCGCCGATCAAGACGGGATTGTTCTTGGTGCGGCGCGCCAGCACCTGGATGGTGCGGCGGATTTCCTCGTCGCGGCCGATGACCGGATCGAGCTTGCCCTCGCGCGCCGCCGCCGTCAGGTCGCGCGCGTATTTCTTGAGAGCGTCGTAGCCCTCTTCGGCCGAGGCGCTGTCGGCCTTGCGGCCCTTGCGCATGGCGCCGATGGCGAGATCGAGCTTGCCCGCCGCGAGCCCGGCTTCGGCAAGAATGCGCGCGCTTGCGCCCTGGCGCGTCTGCGCCAGCGCATCGAGCACACGCTCGACCGTCACGAAACTGTCGCCCGCCTTCTCGGCGAGCTTCTCGGCGGTCTCGAAAACTTTGGACGTCTCGGGCGCGAGATAAAGCTGGCCAGCACCAGAGCCCTCGATGCTCGGCTGCTTAGCGAGTTCGGCTTCGACGCCGCGCAAGGCCTTCGCCGGATCGGCGCCCGCCGCCTGCAAGAGGCTTGCGGCCATGCCCTGCTTGTCGTCGAGGAGGACTTTGAGGATGTGCTCCGGCGTCAGGCGCTGATGGTTGGAGCGCTGCGCCAGGGTCTGCGCGGCCTGGATGAAGCCGCGCGTGCGTTCGCTGTACTTGTCGAAATTCATGATCCAACACCTTCCCGAATGTCCCCCAAACTGGGCGGACAGAAGTCGAGGACCCCGGATGGGCATCCCGCAGGGGTATATGGCGACGGAATTTGCCCCCTGCAAGGGCCCGAAAGCCGGAATTAGGCGCCTTTCCAGCCGGTTGGGGCGCCCCTTGGTTGACTGGCGCGACAGGGCCGGCATGATGCCGCAATGACCCTGACGATCACCGAACTCTACCGCCACCCCGTGAAGGGGTTAAGTCCCGAAAGCCTGGCGCGCGTGACGCTGACGCCGGGCGAAGGCCTGCCGCAGGACCGCCGCTTTGCCCTCGCCCACGGCTCGACCGCCTTCGACCCCGCCGCGCCACAGTGGATGCCTAAGACCAATTTTCTCATGCTGATGCGCAATGAGCGTCTCGCCAAGCTGCGCACGCGCTATGAGGACGCGACCGGCATTCTGACGATCGAGCGCGACGGCAAGCCCGTCGCCCACGCCTGTATTCTCGACCAGGCCGGCCGCTCCGTCATCGAGCAATTCTTTGCCGCGTACATGCAGGCCGAAAGCCGCGGCGCGCCGCGCCTGGTGGAGGCGCAAGGCCACATGTTCTCCGACTTCAACGCCAAAGTCGTCTCGATCATCGGCCGCGCCAGCATCGCCGATCTCGAGCGCGTGACGCGCACGCCCGTGGACCCGCGCCGTTTCCGCGCCAATATCTATTTCTCGGGCGACCGTGCGTGGGAGGAGATGCAGTGGATCGGCCGCGAGATCGCCATCGGCAAGACGCGACTCAGCGTCGTCAAGCCGATCACGCGCTGCGCCGCGACCAACGTCAATCCCGAGACAGCCGCGCGCGACATGAACATCCCGCTGACGCTACAGGAAGGCTTCGGCCACATCCACATGGGCGTTTACGCGCGGGTCATCGACGGCGGAGAGATCGCGGTAGACGACAAGATCACCACCGCCCGGCTGATCAGCTCTTCGGGCCGGAGAACGCGATCTCGCGCTCCATGCGCCCGAAAACTTTTTTCGCCAGCGCTCTGCTCTCCCGCGGCTGCTGAGAAGGCGACCCGCCGCTCGTATTGCATCATCACGGTGATGGGCGGCGTGGGGCTCTTTTTGACGATCATGCGGCCAACACCGCCGTAGTTAGTAAAGCCGCCCGGGCGGATGAAATGGATCGTCGCGGCCTCGTCGTCCTCGATGATCTCCCTGACCTCAAAACGGATCTGGCGCAGCGACGCCGCAGCAACGTCGACCACTTTGCGGAACTCCGCATTGAAGGTCTGCGTCTGCGAATCTTCGGGATCGCGCTGCTGGACGGTCTGCGCGTTCGAGCAGCCAACAACAAGCAGAAGCGCGCCAATCGCGATGCCGGCAATCGCCCGGCGAGAAATTGTCTTCATGTCACCCATCTAATTTGCCGCCGCCACGCCAAGCTCTTTTTCCATCCGCGTGAAGATTGCGCGCGACCAACGCTCCTGACCGGAGCTGTATGTGATCTTACCGCGCTGCTCGTAGTTGATATGGACGACGATGGGTGACGGCGCCGAGTTCTCGACGATCATCCGCCCGACGGCACCGATCTGCCACATGCTCGGGGCCCGCTGGAAAAGAATGACCGTGCGATCCTCCTCGCCGGACACGCTGCTGACGGACAGCTTCATGCCATTGATCGCAGCAATACCCGAGTTGACGACCTTGCGGTACTCCGCGGCAAATTTTTGCGAAGAGGCGTCTTCGGTGCTCGCCTCTTGTACGGCCTGCATGCTGGCGCAGGACACAAGAAGCAAGGACGCGCCAAGCGCAAGCGCGCTGGCGTAGCGACGGCCAAACGTAGTCATAATCCCCCGCAACCGCGACGACAGAAACTTCCCCTCCACGCTCCCACCAGGGGCATGGCGATTGAAGCATCAACCGGAAACGCGCGCAATCAGCGCGGCTGGCTGTCGCCCGGATTGTTCGGGTCGAACGGCTGTGCCACCGCGGAATGCTGCGCCGGGGCTGGCGGCTGCGGGCCGGCACCGGGATCGTGCGGCTGATGCTGCTGCGGCTGCATCTGCTGCCCGTCCTGCCCCTGCGGCGGCATCATGCGCTGCTGCCCGTCCTGCGGATTCTGCGGGTTCTGCATGTGCTGCTGCTGCTGCCGATACTGGTTCTCGCCCGACGCATTGATCAGCCGGTAATAGTGCTCGGCGTGCTGATAGAAGTTTTCCGCGGCAATGCGGTCGCCCGCTGCCGTGGCATCGCGCGCCAGCGCCAGATATTTCTCGAGAACCTGATAGGCGTTTCCCCGGATCCGCACGTCTGGCCCGTTGCTGTCGAACGTTTGAGAGCGCACGGGCATGTGCGGATTATGCGGATTATTATGTTGGTGCGGCTTGCGGCCGTTGTTTCGGCCACGTTGACGTTTCATGTTGGGACCCGGTCTCATGATTGATTTTATGGTTGTGATCGAAATTTTTGGGCCATAGGACAAGGCACAACCCGGGCTCATTGGCCCCTCAAGCCTTGTCGTCGCGTACTACCAGACGGATTATGGCCCTCGCGGGAGCGCCCCCACACACGGACAGCACCGCATCACCGTCGAGTAGCAACAGCCTAGACTCTGCTGCCAGGCTTTCCAAGTCATTTTTTCAGGGCCGTTTCGTGACCTTCCGAACCGCCACACCGCGCTCGACGCCGGCAAGATCGCACTGACGCGGCCCGATTTCGAGGCCGGAGGCGCGCAAAATCGCTTCAACGGACTCGGCTTGGCCTTGACCGACCTCAAGGACGGCGACGCCATCCGCGGCCAGCAATCGCTGCACATCGCCGGCCAGTGCACGATAGGCAGCCAGACCGTCGGGACCGCCCGACAGCGCGCCAAGCGGCTCGAAGCCCAGCTCCGGCGCCAGAGTCACCAGCTCTGACTCGACGATGTAAGGCGGATTGGCGACGATCACGTCAAATGTCCCGCTCAATCCCGTACCCCACTCGCCCTGGACGAATTGCGCGCGCTCGCTCAGGCCCAAAGCTGCGGCATTGCGTCGCGCCACGGCGAGGGCCGCGGCACTGCGATCGACACCAACGCCCCGCGCCTGCGGCAACTCATGCAGCAGGGCCAGCAGCAGGCAGCCCGTACCGGTCCCGAAATCGAGGATGTGCATTGCGCGATCGTCCCCGCCCGACAGAGCCAGCGCCGCCGCGACGATCGTCTCGCTGTCGGGCCGCGGCGTGAGCGTATCGTGCGTGACGATGAAATCGAGACTCCAGAATTCGCGATGACCGACGATCTGCGCCAGCGGTTCGCGCGCTTCGCGCCGCGCCGCCGCCGCCGCGAGGCGCCTGGACTCCTCATCCGACAGACTGCGCTCGGGGAATGCCACGAGCTGCTCGGCCGTGGCGCCAGTCGCATATGCCACCAGCAGCCGCGCATCCAGCCGCGACGATTTCGATCCCGGCGGTTTTCAGGCGCGTTGCAAGCGTGCACAGCGTCGCCCCGACCGTTCCGGCTTTCGGCGACTTGCCGCTCACGGCAGCTCGGCGAGGCGCGCCGCGCGATCCTCGGAGGTCAGCGCGTCGATCAGCTCGTCCAAGGCCTCGCCGGAGATCACCTTGTCGATCTTGTAGAGCGTCAGGTTGATGCGGTGATCGGTGACGCGGCCTTGCGGGAAATTGTAGGTGCGGATGCGCTCCGAGCGGTCGCCGCTGCCGACCTGGCTCTTCCGGTTGGCGGAGCGCTCATTCTCCAACTTCAGGCGCTCGGCCTCGTAGAGGCGCGCGCGCAGGATCTTGAGCGCCTTGGCCTTATTCTTGTGCTGCGACTTCTCGTCCTGCTGCTGCACGACCAGGCCGGTCGGCAGATGCGTGATGCGCACGGCGCTGTCGGTGGTGTTGACCGATTGCCCGCCGGGACCGCTCGAGCGGAACACATCGATGCGCAGATCCTTGTCGTCGATCTTGATATCGACCTCCTCGGCTTCGGGCAGCACGGCCACGGTCGCCGCCGAGGTATGGATGCGCCCGCTGCCCTCCGTCTCCGGCACGCGCTGCACCCGGTGCACGCCGGATTCGTATTTGAGCCGCGCGAAGGCGCCGCGCCCGTAGATATTGGCGATTGCTTCCTTGTAGCCGCCGATGCCGGTCTCGGCCAGCTCCATGATCTCGAACTTCCAGTTCCGCAGCACCGCGTAGCGTTGGTACATGCGGAACAGCTCGGCCGCGAACAATGCCGCTTCGTCGCCGCCCGTCCCGGCGCGCACTTCGAGGATGACGTTCTTGTCGTCGGCGGCATCCTTGGGCAGCAGCATGATCTGGAGCTGCTTTTCCATGTCCGGCAGCTTGCTCTTCAGGTCGAAATACTCGACCTCGGCCATCGATTTCATCTCACTGTCGCCGCCTGGGTCGTTGCGCAGCGCATCCAGCTCGTTGAGCTCGACCTGCATCTTACGCAAACCCTCGATGGCATCGACGACCGGCGTCAACTCCGAATACTCCTTCGACAGCTTGGCGAATTGGCGCGGATCGAGATCGGGCGCCGACAAGGCCGCATTCAGCTCCTTGTGCCGCGTCACGACCCGATCGAGTTTCTGGTCGATACTCACGCCTTCGTCTCCTTGTCGTGCTCATCCAATCCGAACAGCTTGGCCAGCAGCCGCTCGGCGCGAAGCTGGTCGTCGGCGCCTTCCGCATCGGCGGCCGCGATTTCGCGCAGGGCTTGATAGGGCCCATGCAGCAGGCGGTTGACCAGCAACTCCGTCGCGCGCGCCGCATCGCCGTTCGCCTCGCGCAACGCGCGCTCGCGCGCCGCCTCGAAGTGGCGTCGCAGGGCTGCAATCGTCGGCACCGCGGCGCGTTCGGCGCGGTCGCGCAGAAACGCGGCCACTTCGGCGTCGACGATGGTCCAGGCTTCCGCGGCGGCGGCCTCGCGCGCCGCGCGCCCGCTCATCGTCGCGCGCTCCAGATCGTCGATGTTGTAGCGGAACACGTCGTCGATTTTCTCCACCGCCGGATCGACATCGACCGGCACGCCCAGATCGATGAAGAACAGCGGCCGGCGCCGCCGGCGCCGCATCGCCTCGTTGACCATGTCCGGCGTGATCACGAAGCGCCCGGTGCCCGCCGCCGTCACGACGATATCGCTGGCGGCCAGCGCCGGCGCCAGCTCGTCGAAGGCCGTCACATGACAGGACAGACGCCGCGCGATCTCCTCCGCACGCGCCGCCACCGGCGCGCCGACCGTGAGGTTCGCGATGCCGGCACCGCGCAGATGCTCGGCCATCAATTCACCCATCTCGCCCGTCCCCAGCAAGAGCGCGCGACAGCGCGCCAGATCGCCGTGCACATCGTGCGCCAGCTGCACCGCGGCCGAGGCCAGTGTCACCGGCCGCTGCCCGACCGCGGTCTCGCTGCGCACGCGTTTTGCCGTCCCGAAGATGGCCTGCATCAGCGTGTCGAGCTCGGGCCCGCTCATCGCCGCCCCTTGCGCGCGCTTGAGCGCCTCTTTGACCTGGCCCAGCACCTGCGGCTCGCCGACCACCTGGCTGTCGAGCGCCGACGCGACCGCGAAGACGTGGCGCAACGCTTCCGCACCCTGCAGCGCATAGATCTCCTGGTGCAGCACGTCCGCCGATACGCCCGCGCGCGTACGCAGGATCGCCGTGAGCCGCGTGGTCGTCTCGATCGGATGGGCGTGCAGGGCCTGGATCTCGATGCGATCGCAGGTGGACATCACGATCGCCTGGTCGATTCCGGCGCGGCGCAGCTCGGCAAGAAACATCGGCATTTCGGCTTCGGCAATGAACACGCGATCGCGGAAGGCTGCGGGGCTGGACCGGTGATTGGTCCCCACAACCAGCAGCCGGGCTTCGATGGAGCCGGCCGCGTTCATCGTCGCTATCGATGCGGGGCGAGACGATCCTTGAGGGCCGCCAGAGGCACCTCGGCCTGCTCGCCCGTGTCCAGATCTTTGACCATCGCCGTGCCGCGCTTGAGCTCGTCCTCGCCCACGATCACCGCCGCGCGGCAACCGAGCTTGTCGGCGCGCTGCAGCCGCTTGCCGGGCTTGCCCTTGTAGCCGAGCTCGACGGCGATATCCGCGCGCCGCAGCTCCGCCGCAATCTTCGTGGCCTCGGCCTCCGCGACATCGCCGATCGGCACGATCACGACCGGGCGCGCCACGGCGGGTTTGGGATCGCTCAACAAAACAAGGCGCTCGATGCCGCCGGCCCAGCCGATACCGGGTGTCGGCGACCCGCCGAGCTGTTCGATGAGCCCGTCATAGCGCCCGCCGGCGATTACAGCACCCTGCGCGCCCAGCGCCGTGGTCGTGAATTCAAACGCCGTGTGCGTGTAATAGTCGAGGCCACGGACCAGCCGCGGGCTGACCGTGAAGGCAACGCCGTTGGCACCGAGCCCGTCCTTGACCGCGGTGAAAAAATCGCGCGCCGCCGGCGTCAGGTATTCGTCCATCAACGGCGCATTCGCGACTAATGCGCGATCGCCCTCGTGCTTTGAATCGAGGATGCGGAGCGGGTTGCGCTCCAGTCGGCGCGTGCTGTCTTCCGAAAGCTTCGCGGCATGGCCGCTGAAATAATCGACCAGCGCCTTGCGGTATGCGGTGCGGCTCTCGACATCGCCCAGCGTATTGAGCTCGAGCGTGCATTTGTCGGCAATGCCCAGCCGGCGCAGAATGTCGGCAGCCAGCGCGATCACCTCGACATCGGCCTGCGGCTCGGGCGCGCCGATCACCTCGACATCGATCTGATGGAACTGGCGCTGGCGCCCCTTCTGCGGCCGCTCGAAGCGGAACATCGGGCCCCAGGCAAACGCCTTGAACGGCACGTTCTGCTGCAACCCGTTCGAGATGAAGGCGCGACAGATCCCGGCCGTATATTCCGGCCGCAAGGTCAGCGTCTCGCCGCCCTTGTCGGTGAAGGAATACATCTCCTTCGACACGACGTCGGACGTCTCGCCCATCGAGCGCGCGAACACGTCGGTGAACTCAAAGATCGGAGTCGACATTTCCTTGTAGCCAAACAACGAGGCAGCCTGCCGCGCCACATCCACCACATGGCGGAAGCGCGCGTAATCGTCAGGCAATATGTCGTGCGTGCCGCGGACCGGTTGCAGCTTGGCCATCGTTTCGGAGCGGGTCTAGGAGTCGGCGCGTTCGGGTACTTTGTCGCCCGTCTCGGGCGTCGCCGCTTTGATCTGCTCGACCTTCTTCTCCACCAGCTCGACCAAGTGCGACACGATGTCCTCGTTCTTGAGCCGGTGATCCGGCTGGCCGGCGATATAGACCATATGCGTGTTGTTGCCGCCGCCGGTGAAGCCGATATCCGTCTCGCGCGCCTCGCCCGGCCCGTTCACCACGCAACCGATGACGGAAACGGTGAGCGGTGTGCTGATATGCGCCAGGCGCTCTTCCAGCACTTCGACCGTCTTGATGACGTTGAAATTCTGGCGCGCGCAAGACGGGCACGCGATGACCGTGACGCCGCGCCGGCGCAGGCCCAGCGATTTCAGCATCTCGAATCCGACCTTGATCTCCTCGACCGGATCGGCCGAGAGCGACACACGGATCGTGTCGCCGATGCCGGCCCACAGCAGCGAGCCCATGCCGATCGACGATTTGACCGTGCCGGCGCGCAAGCCGCCCGCCTCGGTGATGCCGATATGCAAGCGGGTACTGGCAGGCATCGGCCAGACCTTGATAGGCGGCCACGGCCAGGAACACGTCGGACGCCTTCACGCTGATCTTGAACTCGAAGAAATCCTCGTCCTCGAGATATTTCGCGTGGTCGAGCGCGCTTTCCACCATCGCCTCGGGGCAGGGCTCGCCGTACTTCTCCAGCAGATCCTTCTCCAGGCTGCCGGCATTGACGCCGATGCGCATCGAGCAGCCATGGTCCTTGGCGGCCTTCACCACCTCGCGCACGCGCTCAACACTGCCGATGTTGCCGGGGTTGATGCGCAGGCACGCGGCCCCGGCCTTGGCCGCCTCGATCGCGCGCTTGTAGTGGAAATGGATGTCCGCGACGATCGGCACGTTCACGCCCTTGACGATCTCCGGCAGGGCGGCGGTCGATTCCTCGTCCGGGCAGGACACGCGCACGATATCGGCGCCGGCCTCTTCGAGCTGGCGGATCTGCTCGATCGTCGCCTTGGCATCGGCCGTCAGCGTGTTCGTCATCGACTGCACGCTGATGGGCGCGTCGCCGCCGACCAGCACCTTGCCGACCCGGATCTGGCGGCTCTTGCGCCGGAGAATATCGCGATACGGCCGAACGCTCATGGCATGCCCGCTGCGCTAAAGGGGGGTGGATTCACGGCTGGGTTATAGCCCAAGACGGCCCCCCGCCACCAGCCATAGTACCGCTTAGCCGCCGGAACCCGGCGGCGGGGGTGGCGCGGTCACGGCCGGGCGGGACTGGTCAGGCACGGCGGTCCCGGCCAGCAGCTTGTCACCGTCCAGCGCCACGTCGCGCCGGATCGTGTTCCCCTTGGCGATCGCCGGGGCCACCTTGCCGTCCACCTTGATCTCCAGCGACCCGGCGTTGCCGGCCCGCAGGAGCAACCCTGGCCGGTTCGGGGCCTTATAGGCCTCGCCGGGCTTCAAGACGCGATCGAACAGGACATTTCCGGCTTGGTCCTTCACCTGCACCCAGGCATCGGCCTGGACGCGGATGACGATCCGGACATCCGGGGACGAGGTCTCGCCATAGACCTTGCCCGTAATCGGCTCGGCCGGAGCTGCCGGCGGCGGCAGGGCGGCGATAACGGGCTCGCGCGGCGGGGCCGCCGGCGGGGGGACGGGGCTGGCGACCGGCGGCGGCGCCGGTACGGGCGCTGGCGCCATGGTCTGGCTGCTATCCGCCGCAATCGGCGGCGCGGGGGTCGGCACGGTCGGCGGGGGTGGCGTAGGATCGTGGGCCGGCACGGCCAGGGCGGCCAACCGGTCGGGGACAGCCGTCACGCGTTGCGGCACCCCGTCATTCGTGAACGACGTGGCATACCAGACGCCATAGGCGATCACCGCCGCCAGCATGGCCGCCGAGATGGCAAATCCGCCGGGCAGCCGGCTTTCGCCCAGCGGCTGCGGAAAGTTAAGCTCGCGATGCTCCTCGATGCCGGTGGCTTCCGCGCGAAACCGCTTCACGATCTCGCCGCTGTCGAGGCCCAGCAGATCGGCATAGGCGCGCACGAAGCCGAGCGCGTAGGCCAGGCCCGGTAGATCGCGGAAGCGCCCGCGCTCGATCGCCTCGATCATCACGCGGCGGATTTTCAGGTTCGCGGCGACATCGGCGACCGACCAGCCAAGCCGCTCGCGCTGTGCGCGCAACAGATCGCCGACGCCGCTGACCTTGGGGGCCGCTGCTTCAGGTTCCGCGGCCTGCACCGCGAAGAGTCTCAGACGCCGACGCTTGCGCTCCGTCATGGCTGCGCGATCCAACCCCTTGGCTCCGGCTGCACGGCACCACGTGGCGCGGGGAAATTTGCCCGCTCGCGCCCCCGCTGGCCCGCACTACCTCTGTCAATGGATTCGCCGGAGCCGACGAATTGCCCACACCATAGGAGCAAAGGGAATTCAAGGCAAGTGCTTGAATCTAATGTGTGAAATTTTTTCCCAGGAAGACCGGCCTGAGTTCTGCGGCTTCTCCCCCTTTCGGAGGAATCGCAACCTGCCGCGACGGCGGATCAGACCGGGATGTCGTGGTCGCGGGCGAAGCCGCGCAGCTTCTCGCGCACCGAATGGTCGGGCAGGTCGCATAGCGGCAGCAGGAACGATTCGAGTGCCGGCAGCTCCAGGCTGCGCACCATCGCCTTGACCGGCCCAATCGCCAGCGCCGACATCGACAGCCGCCGGAAGCCGAGACCGACGAGCGCCAGCGCTTCGAGCGGCCGCCCTGCCATCTCGCCGCACAAGGTGAGTGCCACACCGGAGCGATGGCAGCGCTGCACCAGGTCGCGCAGGAACGAGAGGATCGGCGGCGACAGCGTGTCGTAGCGATCGGCAAGACGCGGATTGCCGCGATCGCTCGCGAACAGGAATTGCACGAGATCGTTGCTGCCGACCGAAATGAAATCGGCGCGTCCCAGCAATGCCGGCAATTGCCAGAACAACGCCGGCACCTCCAGCATCGTGCCGACCTTGAGCACCGAGGGCACGTTGTGGCCCAGCTTGCGCTCGCGCTCGATCTCCATATCGAGGAGGGCGCGCGCCGCATCGAACTCCGCGACTTCGGCGACCATCGGGAACATCACGTCGAGGCGCGCACCATCTGCCGCGCGCAGCAAGGCGCGCAATTGCTGTCGCAACAGCAGCGGCCGGTCGAGCGCGATGCGGATCGCGCGCCAGCCCATGGCGGGATTTTCATCGCTCGATCCGTGGAAATACGGCAAGCGCTTGTCGCCGCCGACATCGAGCGTGCGGAACACGACGGGCTTCCCCTCGGCGCGCTCGTAGACCTTCCGATAGAAATTGGTTTGCGCCGCGACGTCGGGGAACGACGCGCGCACCATGAACGGAATCTCGGTGCGATAGAGGCCGACACCCGCAGCACCACTCTCCGCGAGATGCGACAGATCGAGCAGCAGACCGGCATTGAGATAGAGCGACAGCGCTGTGCCATCGCGCGTCACCGCCGGCCGATCGCGCAACGCTGCATAGCCGGCAAGCCGCTCGCCGCGGGCCTGTATCGCACGCGCGTAGATTTCGCGCACATCTTCGCCGGGACGCAGGATCACTTGCGCCGTATCGCCGTCGACGACGATCGAATCGCCGGGGTCGACACGCGCCAGGATCTCCTTGACGCGGCCGATCATCGGAATGTTGAGTGCCCGCGCGACAATCGCGACATGCGCGGTCGGCGAACCTTCCTCCAGCACCACTGCCTTCAGCCGGTCGCGATCGTAGTCGAGCAACTCCGCCGGCCCCATCGAGCGCGCGAGCAGCACGGCATCTTCGGGAAAATCGTCGCCGCGCGCGGCCGTCTGGTCGCCGGTCAGATGACGCAGCAGACGGTTGCCAAGGTCTTCGAGGTCGGCGAGGCGCTCGCGCAGGTACGGGTCGGTGATCTGCGACATGCGCGCGCGCGTATCGTCCTGCACGCGCTGCACGGCGCCTTCGGCCGTCAAGCCGGTGCGGATCGCTTCGGCGATGCGCGCGAGCCAGCCGCGATCCTCGGCGAACATGCGATAGGTCTCGAGGATCTCGCGATGCTCGCCATCGCCGGCCATCTCGCTATCCGCCAGCATCGCGTCGAGCGCGCTGTGCATCGTCTCGACCGCTTCGTGAAACCGTTCGAGCTCGGCATCGGGATTCTCGGCGACCATCTGCCGGATCGTCACGCGTGGCTGATGGAACACCACGCGGCCGATCGCGATTCCTTCGTTGAGGCGCACGCCATCGAAGCGCGACGGCAGCAGAGCGGTGCCTTCGGACTGCACCAGTTCGTCCGGGCTCACCAGCTCGCCACCGGCGATCAGCTCCGCCAGCACCATCGTGATGGTCTGAAGGGTCTCGGTTTCATCCTCGGAATATTCGCGATAGGTCCGGTTCTGGATGACCAGCACGCCCAGCACGCGCCCGCCGCGCAGGATCGGCACGCCCATCAGCGAATGAAAAATCTCTTCGCCCGTTTCCGGCCGGTACGCGAAGTTGGGATGCGATTGCGCGTCAGCGAGCGCGAGCGGGCGCGCATGCGCCGCGATATCGCCGACCAGGCCTTCGCCCACGCGCAGGCGCGTCTTGTGAACGGCTTCCTGCTTCAGGCCTTCGGTCGCGAACAGCTCGAGCACTTCGCCCGGTCGCATGACATAGACCGAGCACACTTCCGAGACGACGTCGGCGGCGATCAGCTTGACGACGCGGTTCAGCCGCTCCTGGGCTGAGCCGCCGCCGGCCATCAGGTCCCTGAGCCGCTTCAGAAGGCGGCGTGCACCGCCCGCGCCCAGGGTCGGCTGCATCAGTCGGCGGCTCCCCGCGCCAGCGCTTCGTCGGCGTCGCGCGCGACAATGGCGTCGACGGCCTGGCCGATCAGCTCGTCGATGATGTCGCGCGTCGATTGCTCGCGCGTGACCATGCCGACACTCTGCCCGGCCATCAGCGAACCGTTCTCGACATCGCCGTCGATGACGGCGCGGCGCAGCGCCCCGGCCCAGAAATGCTCGATCTCGAGCTGCGCTTCTTTCTGCGCGAGCTCGCCGCTCTCGAAGCGCGTGATCACATCGCGCTGGGTCTCGAGGAAGCGCGCCGTCGCCTGGTTGGCAAGCGCCCGCACGGGAATGACGGGAAAGCGCGGGTCGAGCTGCAGTGAGGGCACGGCGTCGCGCGCCGCGGCGCGGATGAAGGCCTGCTTGAATTTGGGATGCGCGATAAACTCCGTGGCACAGACAAAGCGCGTGCCGAGCTGGCAGCCCGACGCGCCCATCTCGAGGAACGACAAGATCGCCTCGCCACGACCGATGCCGCCGGCCACGAACACCGGTACGTCGGTGATATGCGGCAGGATCTCTTGCGCCAGCACGCCGGTGGTCAGCGCGCCGATATGCCCGCCCGCCTCCATGCCTTCGATCACCAGCGCATCGACGCCCGAGCGCACCAGCTTTCGCGCGATGGCATGCGCAGGTGCAAACGCGATGACCTTGGCGCCGCCCTGCTTCAGCCGCTTCAACACGTCGGCCGGCGGCAGCCCGCCCGCCAGCACGACATGCGTGACCTTGCGGTCAAGGCAGACCTGCGCCAGCTCCATCAGCTTGGGATGCATGACGATCAGGTTGACGCCGAACGGCAGCTTGGTCAGCGCCTGCGTCGCCGCGATCTCCTGCGACAATTGCTCAGGGTTCATCGCGCCGCAGGCAATAACGCCGAAGCCGCCGGCATTGGAGATCGCCGAGACCAGGTGGCGCTCCGACACCCAGGTCATGGCGCCGCCCAAAATCGCGACGTCGCAGCCCAGGAATTCACATCCCCGGCGCCACAACCGGTCGAGGCGAGCGCGCGCGGCGAGGCGATCCATCGCCGTCAGGCCGCGTCGAGCCCGTAGGCCGTATGGAGGGCGCGCAGCGCCAGCTCCAGATACTGCTCGTCGATCAGCACGCTGATTTTGATCTCCGACGTCGAGATAACCTGGATGTTGATACCCTTTCCCGCGAGCGTGCGGAACATCGTCAGCGCCACGCCGGCATGGCTGCGCATGCCCACACCGATGACCGAGACCTTAACGACATTCTGGTCCGGCACCAGCGCCTGAAAGCCGAGCGTCTGGCGGTTCGACTCGATCGTCTTCACCGCCCGCTCGTAATCGGCCTTGGTGACCGTGAACGTCAGATCGGTAGTGCGCCCGTCATCGGAGACGTTCTGCACGATCATGTCGACATTGATGCTGGCGTCGGCCAGCGGCCCGAAGATGGCGGCGGCCACGCCCGGGCGGTCCGCGACCTTGACCAGCGTGATCTTCGCTTCGTCCCGGCTATACGCGATGCCGCTGACAACGGATTGTTCCACGATCTCTTCCTCGTCTACGACCAGCGTGCCCGGCTTGTCCTCGAAGCTCGAGAGGACCTGCACGCGCACCCGATGGTTCATCGCCAGCTCGACCGAGCGCGTCTGCAGCACCTTGGCGCCCAGCGAGGCCAGCTCCAACATTTCTTCATACGTGATCTTATCGAGCTTTCGCGCCTTCGTAACGATCCGCGGATCGCAAGTATAGACGCCGTCGACATCGGTGTAGATGTCGCAGCGCTCTGCCTTCATCGCCGCCGCGAGCGCCACCGCCGACGTGTCCGACCCGCCGCGCCCCAGCGTCGTGACACGATTGTCGGGTCCGAGACCTTGGAAGCCGGCCACGACCGCAACCTGCCCCTGCGCGAAGCGTTTTTCGATCTCGTGCGTGTCGATGCGCTGAATGCGGGCTTTCCCGTGCACACCATCGGAGGCCAGCGGCATCTGCCAGCCCAGCCAGGATCGGGCGTTGACGCCGATTTCCTGCAGCGCAATGGCCAGCAGACCGCTGGTCACCTGCTCGCCCGTGGCCACGACCACGTCATACTCACGGGCATCGTGCAGGGGGGAAATCTGGTTTGCCCAGGCGACGAGCTGATTGGTGACGCCGGCCATCGCCGAGACCACCACCGCGATCTCGTTGCCGGCCTCCGCCTCGCGCTTGACGCGCCTTGCCACGTTCTTGATGCGCTCAACATCGGCAACCGACGTGCCGCCGAATTTCATGACGATTCGGGCCATACAGATGTTCTTTTATTTTCAGCTGGTTAGTTAGGCTTATCCGGCCCGAGATTGCCGCGGCCCGGGCGGCCCATACATACTTTGACTGGCTTGGCCGAAGCAAGCCTTCCCGGCCCCCCGAATTCGCGTGAAAACCACATGCCCAAGACCGCCTCCGCCGCCAGTGTCGATCCCGCCGAAATCGCCCGTTTCGCGGCCATGGCCGAGGAATGGTGGAACCCCGACGGCAAATTCCGGCCGCTCCACCGCTTCAACCCGGTCCGCCTCAAGCTGATCCGCGACCGCCTGTGCGCCCATTTCGGGCGCGATCCGCTGGCCCCCGCCCCCCTGGCGGGGCTCCGCCTGCTCGATATCGGCTGCGGCGGCGGGTTGATCGCCGAGCCGCTGGCGCGCCTGGGGGCATCGGTCACCGGGATCGATGCCGCCGACCGCAATGTCCGCGTGGCCACCATTCACGCCCGCCAGATGGGCCTGGACATCGACTACCGCCATTCGGCGGCAGAGGACCTGGCCGCGACCGGCGCCACCTTCGACGCCGTTCTGGCGCTGGAAATCGTTGAGCATGTCGCCGATCTCGGCAGTTTCCTGGGGGCCTGCACCCATCTGGTGCGGCCCGGGGGCCTATTGACGGTTGCAACCCTCAACCGCACGCCGCAATCCTACCTTTTGGCGATCGTCGGGGCCGAATACGTGCTGCGCTGGTTACCGCGCGGCACGCATGACTGGCGCAAATTTGTGCGGCCGGCGGAGCTGGCGGCGGGCCTGCGTCCGCACGGGGCCGAAATCCGTGAAATGACGGGTGTGGCTTACAATCCGCTGTTGGATGAATGGCGCCCGACCACTGACCTTTCGGTCAACTACATGGCCTTTGCGACAATAAACAAAGGAATGGCCTGACCCACCGCTTTAAGGAATTTTAAGGGATCATCTGCAACTATTAAGGCAAGCAAAACCTTGCCTTAAGCTAGATTGCGGAGCGGACCTATGGATGAGGCCTGGAAAACAGAACGACGTTTGGTGTTACGTCTCTTGGGCTATTGGCAGGAGCTGCGTGGCACCCGTTCGTACCCGTCCCTGACGCAGATCGACCCCGCCATCATCGCCGCGGATTGGCCCGATTGCGTACTGATCCAGCGCCGCGACCCGGCCACGCTGTCGACCTATCGCCATGTCGGCCACCGCCTGCTGCCGCCCGACTGGGCGTCGCCGGAAGGCCAGCCGATCTCCGACACCCCCAAGGGCACGCTGCTGCAGCCCGCCACCGCCTTCATGTCCATGGTGCTGGCCAAGGAAGTGCCGATCAGCATCGGCGGGCAGTACGACACGATCGGCAAGGGTCCGGTCCTGTACCGCGCCATCCTCATGCCGCTGTCGAGTGACGGCCGCACGATCGATGGGCTGTTCGGCGGCACCAATTGCCGGCCGGCCGATCTGCAGGGCCCCACGGTCGTCGGCGGCGGCGCCGATACGACCAGCGACACATCGATGGGGGCTTAGGTCATGTCCCAGATCGTCGCTTACGAGATCCAAACGTTTTCCGACGGCAAGTGGAAGATCGACGCGATCTTCGACGATCAAGAACTCGCCGTCCTGCAAGCCAAGCACCTGATCGCCGCCAACCGCTTCCCCGCGGTGCGCGTCGTACAGGAGGCCTTCGACGAGGCCGAGCAAAAAACCAAGAGCCGCGTCGTCTTCCGCAGCTCGACCGTCCAACAACACAACACCAACGCCAACCAACGACAAGTCGAGGTCCGGCGCGAGGTCAATCAGATCCGCGACGAGCGCGCCGTCAAGGAAGTCCAGAAAGAGGTCGTCACCCAGCGGGTGCAGGCCAAGAAGCAGCAGAGCCGAGCCTTGCTGATGATCGGCGTTCGCGCTGCCGTGGTCCTTGTTTTCGGCGCCGGCGCCTATATCGCTCTGAAAGTTTTGGCGCAGTCCTAGCTATCGGTGCGCGGCAGCCAGGGCACGCGCGCGAATTCCACGCCTTCTTCGCTGAGCTCGCGCGCATCCTCTTCGCTCGCCTCGCCATAGATACTGCGCTTTTCCGCCTCGCCGTAATGGATCTTGCGCGCCGCCTCTGCAAAGCGCGGCCCCACATATTCCGAATTCTTCTCGATCTGCTTGCGCAGCTCGCGCAGCTGGGAAACGAGCTCGGCGGCTTTCGCCGCCATCGGATCGGTCGCCAATGTCGCGCGCGGTGCCGGCGGGGCTTCCGCAGCGATCGGCTCCGCCGCCGGGGCGTCGGCGCCGGTCGAGATGCGCGGCGCCATCGGCGCCTTGCGCACATGCGTCGAGCCGCACACGGCGCAACTCACCAGGCGCTTCTTGCTCTGCCGCTCGAAGGTGGCGCTGTCCTTGAACCACGCCTCGAACACGTGTTTCTTGTCGCAAGTCAGGTCGAAGACGATCATCGTCAGCCGTCGGTTTGTTGCCGGTCTCGCCCCTGCAAGTTTGGGGCAAATTCAGATCCTACAGAGATTTAGGGGAGGATTGCCGGCTTTGCAACGTGATCGCGACACGCCGCACGCAGCGTTGCTCCCGCCCTCCCCCTGGGTGACGCGATTTGCGACGCTGATCCCGGCCGGCGGCGTCGTTCTCGACGTGGCGGCCGGCAACGGCCGCCACAGCAATTGGCTGCGCGCAAGGGGCCACCCCATCGTCGCCATCGATCGCGATATCGCGGGCCTGGCCGATCTCAAAGGCCAGAACGGTGTCGAGATCATCGAGGCCGATCTCGAAACCGGCGCGCCCTTTCCGCTCGCCGGCCGATCGTTCGCCGGCGTGATCGTGACCAATTATCTGCACCGGCCGATCGTGTCAGCGCTTGTGGCAGCCGTGGCTCCGGGCGGCGTGCTGATCTACGAGACCTTCGCGCGCGGCAACGAGCGCTTCGGCAAGCCGAGCAACCCCGATTTCCTGCTGCAGCCCGGCGAACTGCTCGAAGCTGTGCGCGGCAAGATGCGTGTTGTCGCCTACGAAGATCTGGAAGTCGCAACGCCAAAGCCGGCGATGATCCAGCGCATCGCCGCGATCGCCGGACCTTAGACGACGGGCGCCTTTTGCTCGGCGACAACCGCGGCGCGCACTTTCGGCCCCGCGAAAGACCGGTCGTGATCGAGCGAGGGCACCATGCCGCGCGCCTCGCGCACCTTGGCCGGATCGACGGTGGCGCTGACGATGCCGACGTCGTCGCCGCCATCGGCGAGAATCTCGCCCCACGGCGAGACGATCAGCGAATGCCCGTAGGTCTTGCGGCCCTCGGCGTGCTCGCCGCATTGCGCGGGCGCGATGATGTAGCAGCCCGTCTCGATGGCGCGGGCGCGCAGCAGCACATGCCAATGCGCCTGGCCCGTCGGCCGCGTGAATGCCGACGGCACCGTGATGAACATCGCCCCGGCCTGCGCCAGCGTGCGGTAAAGATTGGGAAAGCGCATGTCGTAGCAGATGGTCATGCCCAGCGTGCCCCAGGGCAGATTGGCGAGCACCGCGCGATCGCCGGGCCGATAGGTCGCCGACTCACGATAGGATTTGCCGCCCGCGAGATCGACATCGAACATGTGGATCTTGTCGTAGCGCGTCTTGATGGCGCCGGTGGGATCGATGAGGAAGGAACGGTTGGCGAGCCGCTCGCCCTCCAACTTGACCGACATCGAGCCCGCCAGCAGCCACGCCCCGGTCTTGGCGGCGGCTTCGCGAAACGCCGCCAGCACAGGGTGGCTTTCTTCCGGCTGCGCCTTCTGCAGATGCAAGGGCCGCTTGGGCTCGATCATCGCCACCATCTCGGGCGTGGTGATGAAATCCGCCCCTTCGGCGCGCGCACGTTCGATCAGCGGGCGCACCGCGGCGATATTTTCATCCATTTCGCGCGTGGCGCTGGTCTGGATGCAGGCGACGCGAAAAGTCTCGCTCATGATGGTCCCTTGGCTGTGTTCAACTCGCCGCCTTCGGGTCCGTAGAACATCACCCAGGCCGCAAAATCTTCGGAGAATGTTTCGAACCGGTGCACCATGCCCGCCGGCACGAACAGGAAATCGCCCGGCGCGAATTCCTGACGCGAAGCTCCGCTCAGGAACGTGCCTCGTCCGGCGGCAATGACATAGACCTCGTCGCGCGTGTGCGGAAGCTGCGGATCATGGCCGCGCGGCGCGTACATCTCCGCCAGCAGGGTGCCGTGGCGCAGCAGAACCGCCACGCGCTTGCCCTCCGCCGGGACCTGCGCCAGCGCCTCGGCGCTCGTGATGCGAATGCCGGAATTCAGCGCCGTGGTGATCTCGACCGTCAAACGGGCGCTTGCCCGGCCAGCATCGGATCGAGCTTGCCCGCGCGCTCGAGTTCATGCAGCTCATCGCTGCCTCCGACGTGACGCCCGTCGATGAAGATTTGCGGCACCGTCGTGCGGCCGCCGGCGCGCTCGACCATCTCGTCGCGCTTGCTGGAATCCGCGGTGACGTCGAATTCGATGAACTCCATGCCCTTTTCCGACAGGAGCTTCTTGGCGCGGTAGCAATAGCCACAGAACGGGCTGGTGTAGATCTCGATCTTGGCACTCATGCGTGTCGTCTCTCGCGTGGCCTTGGTCCCTTATACAATAGGATAGGCGGGCCAATGTTCCCTGCCTAGACGCAAACCAGCCGTCTCCGGCATGCCTGCCTTGCATGTCCGGCAGTCGGACTCCTATCCCGGCAGCGGTCGCACGACCCTTGCCAGCGTCAGCACATCCACTGCCCGCGCCCCGGCATCGAGCAGGGCGCGTGCACATTCGCTGAGCGTCGCCCCGGTGGTGAGGACGTCGTCCAGGACCGTCACTCGCGCCCCTTCCACCCGCCCCAAATGCCGGCGCGACACGGCGAAGGCGGCGCGGACGTTGCGCCGTCTTGCCGCCACCCCCAGCTCGCCCTGCTGCGGCGTGCGCCGGCGCCGCTGCAGCAGATCGCCCACATAGGGCCGGCCGGCGAGCCGCCCCACTTCGCGCGCCAGCACCGCCGACTGATTGAACCGCCGCCAGGCCAGCCGCGTCCAGTGCAGCGGCACGGGGCAGACCAGGTCCGCCCCCTCCAGCAGCTCCGCCCCCGCCCGCGCCATCCAGCGTCCGAAAGCGGGCGCGCCGTGCAGCCGGTCGGCATGCTTGAACCCCAGGATCAGCCCCTTGCTGGCGTCGTCGTAACCGAAGGCGGCGCGGGCGCGCGCGAACACGGGCGGCTCGCGGCTGCACGCCGCGCAGAGCAGCTCCGGCGCCATTGGTCCGCCCTCGACCGGAAACGGCAGCCCGCAGCACGCACACAAAGGTGGCCCCAGCCAAACGATCTTCGCCCAACATCCGGGGCACAGCGTTCCCGGCTCCGCGACCGCGGCGGCGCAGGAGAGGCAAGCCGGCGGCAGCACCGCGTCGAGTGCGACGCGCGCGGCCTGTCGGATCATGTGGGCGAGTTGCACCATGACAATGCAAGCTATGCGATCATGGCGCGGTTGCAGGAGTCAATTCGGCGCGCTACTGCCTAAGGGCAGCTTCAGGAGATCGGTTCGATGCAAAGGCCCCGGAACGTCGGCGAGTTGAACGATCTCGGCCGTGTGCGCCTGTCGGAAAATTTCTTCATGCGCGAGATGCTCTACAGCGAGGTCGCCAACCTTTACGGCATTCCCAACATCCCCGAAGACCCCGATCTCGCGATCCAGGCCGGTGAGAAACTGTGCCAGCTTGTACTCGAGCCACTGCGCAAGGGCCTGGGCCACATCGCGATCCGCAGCGCCTATCGCTCGCCGGCCGTCAACGCGTTCTGCAATGAGCGTTTCAAGGCCGGCGACACGGCCTGCTTCTGCTCCGACAACGAATACAACCGCGCCCGTCACATCTGGGACCGCCGCGATGCCGATGGATTCCTGGGCGCCACCGCCTCCATCGTCGTGCCCGGCTACATTCCCCATTACGAGCGCACCGGCGATTGGCGCCCGCTCGCCTGGTGGATCCGCGATCATGTGCCCGACTACGCGGAGGTCTATTTCTACCCCTGGCTCTGCGCCTTCAACATCCGCTGGTACGAGGGGAAGTCGGACCAGTCCTTGCGCCATTACGACACCAAGACGCGCACCCTGCTGAGCAAGCGCGGCGAGGCGGATTTCGACGGCAACCACGCTGCCGCCTATCGCGGCGTCATCCCCTGGTGATCCGCCGCGCAACATCGGCCGATGTCGACGCCGTCGCGGCGTTGGCGCGCGACGCCTACGAGAAATACATCGCGCGCATCGGCCGCGTGCCGGAGCCGATGAGCGCCGACTACGCCGCCATCGTTGCGGAGAGCGACACCTGGGTCGCGGTCGATCCGGCCGGACTCGTCATTGGCGCGCTGACCTTGCGCGACGGCAACGATCATCTGCTGATCTGGAGCATTGCGGTTGACCCCGCGCAGCAGGGACGCGGCATCGGACGGCTGCTTCTCGATTGGGCGGAGACACAAGCCCGTGCGCGCAACCATGCCGAACTTCGTCTCTACACCAACGAGCGCATGACCGAAAATCAGGCAATCTACGAGCGCCTCGGCTATATCCGTACGCGCCGCGAAGAGCGCGCCGACCGCGTGCTGATCCACATGGCAAAGCGACTGCCGCCCGGCCCGTGAGCTGTGCCATAGTGGCGGGCGATGAACGGCATCCCGCGAATTTTCGACCGCACAGCCATCCGCCGCAATCGCGCCCGCGCCGCCCGCGATTTCGCGGCGCATGATGTGCTGCTGCGCGAGGCGGGGGCACGCCTGCTCGATCGGCTCGACGATATCAGCCGGCCCTTCGCCCGCATTCTGGTGCTCGGCAGCCATGGCGGACTGATCGCGCGCGCCATCGCCGGCCGCAAGGGCGTCGAGTCGATAGTCGAAGCCGATCTTTCAGCCGCGATGTTGCCGCACGCGGGCGTCGTCGCCGACGCCGAGTTCCTGCCCTTCGCCGGCGGTTTCGATCTGGTCGTGAGTTGCCTCGATCTTCATACGCTGAACGATTTGCCGGGCGCGCTGGTGCAGATCCGCGCCGCGTTGAAGCCCGACGGCCTGTTCCTCGCGTCGATCTACGGGCCCGACACGCTGCATGAATTGCGCGAGGTGTTGCTCGATGCCGAGTCGGAAATAATCGGCGGCGCCAGCCCACGCGTGGCGCCATTTGTCGACGTGCGCGACGCCGGCGCCCTGCTGCAGCGTGCTGGCTTTGCGCTTCCAGTCATCGATGCCGACACGCTGACCATCCGCTACGCGAATGCGCTCGATCTGATGCGCGACCTGCGCGGCATGGGCGAGGCCAACGCGCTGGCCGAGCGCCGCCGCAATTTCACCCGCCGCGACGTGCTGCTGCGCGCAGCATCCCTCTACGAAGAACGCTACAAGGGCGATGACGGCCGCGTACCCGCCACCTTCCATTTCGTGACTATGACCGCCTGGGCGCCGCATGAAAGCCAGCCCAAGCCGCTCAAGCCCGGCTCCGCCGCCGCGCGCCTGGCCGAAGCGCTGGGCGCGATCGAGCGCCCGGCCGGCGAGAAAGCCGGTCCACGATGAAGGAAACGATGCGCGACGACATCACGCGACTCATGTTGGCGACGGCAATCCGGTTGCCGATGCCGGCACCGCACGGTTGCGTGTCCGTCGCCATCCGCGGCGCCGAGCATTGGGATGGCTTCGCACGCACACGGCCGTTCGGCGAGCCCGACCCCAAACCGCCGCGCAATCTGATCTACAGCCTGACCAAGACCTTCATCGCGACTCTCATCGTTAAACTCGCCGAGCAGGGCAAGCTCGCTCTTGATGCCAAGCTCGCCGACTATCGGCCCGATGCCCCCTTTACAGCACGGGTGACGATCCGCCAACTCCTGCGGCATTCCAGTGGCATGCCCAACTACGGCGCGCTGCCCGAGTATCACGAGGCCGTCCGGGCACATCCCGATCGGCCGTCGAGCGAAGCGGAATTCATCGCCCGCACTTGTGCAAAAGATCTCGCCTTCGAGCCGGACAAGGGCTGGCTGTATTCGAATATCGGCTACATGCTCCTCAAGCAGACGATCGAGACGGTCACCGGCCAGAGTTTTGGCGAAGCGCTCGACACGATGATCGCCAAGCCGCACGGGCTTGCCTCGCTGTCCGTGCCGACGACGCTATCCGATCTCAATGTGCTGGCACCCGGCCTCAGCACCTATCTCGCCGCCGGCGGCACGGCGGTGGATGTGCGCGGCCGCTATCACCCCGGCTGGGTCGCGCACGGCGTCATCGCGGCCACCGCCGCCGATGTCGCGTCGTTCTATGAGGCGCTCTTTCGCGGCGACATCGTCGCGCCCTCGTCGCTCGCCGAGATGAAACGCACCGTGCCCGTGCCGCAGACACGGGTACCGTTTCACCGTGCCAGCTATGGGCTTGGACTGATGAGCGATCCTGACGCACCGGGCGGCCCGATCTACGGGCACACGGGCGAAGGCCCTGGCTATCACGCCGCCGCCTACCATTTCGGAATGACGACTGATAGCCGTCCTGGTCAATGCCGAAATCGGCGCGGAAAAACTCGCCTTCGAACTCGGGGCCCTGCTGCGCGAAGCTCAGGCGCGCGTATAGACCAGCCGCACGACACCAGCGCCCAGCGGCCGCGCATCGATCAACGTCAGCTTGATCGACCGCGCCGAGGGTTCCAGCATCTTGATGCCGTCGCCCAGCAAGATCGGGATCACGTAGAGCTCAATCCGGTCGATCAGCCCGGCATCGCGGAACATCTGCACCGACTTGGCACCGCCGAACAGCCAGATATCGCCGGCATTGTTCGCGCGCAAGTCCGATGCGAGCTTGGCAATGTCGCCCGAATGAAGCTCGACGCCGTCCGGCGCGTCGGGGATCGGGCGCGAGGTCAGCACGATCGTACGCTTGCCCGCGAACGGCCACGGCCCCAGCGCCCGGCATTTCTCGTAGGCGGCGCGGCCCATGATGATCGTCGTGATCGTCGCCATGAACTCCGCATGGCCGAATTGGTCCGCCGGAAAGGCGTCGAGCCAGTCGACGCCGCCATCCTTGGCGGCGATGAACCCGTCCGCGCTGATCGCGACGTAGTAGCAGAATTGCGGCGTGGCCATGATTCTCGAAGATCGTACACGCCCTCATGGTTCGACAAGCTCACCATGAGGACTTAGTAGAGAGGACCTCATCCTGAGCTTGTCGAAGGATGAGACGCAGCGCGAGTCTTAAAGATAGTCCCGCAGCATCGCCACCAGCGGCACGTCGGCCGGCGGCATTTCGAAATCGGTGAGCTTGTTCGCGCGCACCCATTTCAGCACCTGCCCCTCGCGCGGCCTCATCTCGCCGCGCCATTTGCGGCAAAGATAGAGCGGCATCAGCAGATGGAAATCCTCGTAGCGATGCGAGGCAAACGTGAACGGCGCCAGGCAGGCGTGCGTGATATCAATGCCCAGCTCTTCATGCAGCTCGCGGATCAGCGCCGCCTCCGGCGTCTCGCCCGCATTGACCTTGCCGCCGGGAAACTCCCACAACCCCGCCATCGCCTTGCCCGGCGGGCGCTGCGCGATCAGCACGCGATTATCGGCATCGATCAGCGCCGCCGCCGCGACCAGCACCACGCGCACCGGTCCAGATGGCGGCGGGGGAACCGCTTCGCAGCCGGACGGATCAGCTCCGGTAGCTGCCATTGATGTCGATATAGCCGTGCGTCAGGTCGCAGGTCCAGACCGTTGCCGCGACCCGTGCCGATCCCCAGGTCGACCTCGATGTCGATGTACTGGCCCTTCATGTGCTCCGCCACCGGCGTCTCGTCATAGCCCGGCACTTCCTCGCCCTTGGCCGCGATCAGCACGCCGCCGATGCGAAATCGCGCAGCTTGTCGCGGTCGGCCTTCTCGCCGGCCTTGCCGACCGCCATGACGATGCGGCCCCAATTGGCGTCCTCCGCCGGCGATCGCGGTCTTGACCAGCGGCGAATTGGCGATCGACAGGCGCGATCCGCTCGCGGCCTGATCGCTGTCGCCGCCCCTTCGACCCGCACGGTGACGAACTTCTGGGCGCCCTCGCCGTCGCGCACGATCTGCTGCGCGAGATCGATCATCACCGCCTCGAGCTGCGCTTGCGAAATCGGCGAGCGTCCTGTCGCCGGCATCGGTGACCGGCGCTTTGCCGGCCTTGCCGGTGGCGCACAAGCAGCAGCGTGTCGCTGGTCGAGGTGTCGCCGTCCACCGTGATGCAGTTGAACGACTTCTCGTTCGCCGCCGACAGCAGCGACTGCAGCACCGGCGCCGGCAGCTCGCGTCGGTGAAGACGAAGGCCAGCATCGTCGCCATGTCGGGCGCGATCATGCCCGAGCCCTTGGCGAACCCGTTGATCGTCACCGTGGTCCCGCCGATCGTCGCCGTCCGCGGTGCACCCCTTCGGGAACGTGTCGGTGGTCATGATCGCCTTCGCGGCCGGGCCCAGGCATCGTCCGAAAGCGCCGCGCCAGCCCCGGCAGGGTCGACGCGATGGCTTGTCCGCCGGCGGCTGACGCCGATGACGCCGGTCGAGGCGACGAACACCTCGCCCGGCGCGCAGCCGAGCAGCTTCGCCGCCGCCGCCACCGTCGCCTCGACGGCCTTCGCCGGCCTTGCCGGTGAAGGCGTTGGAGTTGCCGGAATTGACCACGATCGCGCGCGCCTTGCCGCCCTTCAGCTTGCTTGCGGCACCACTGGACCGGCGCCGAGGCCGTCAGCGAGCGGGTGAGGACGCCGGCCATGGTCGTGCCGGGCGCCAGCTCCGATCACCATGAGGTCATCGCGGCCCTTGTAGCGGATGCCGCAAGCAGGCAGCCGCCAGCCGCACGCCGGCGATCGCCGGCAGGTCGGGGAAATCGCTGGGGCGCGAGGGGGGAGAGCGGTGATGGGCGGGCATGGCGAAAACCGGCTGTCAGCAGGATTCGGCGCTGCCGGAGCGGGGCGCCGATGTACTGCAACACGAACCCGAAGGCGGATTCGATTCACTTGCGATCGGCGTAGCCGTCCATCTGGAAGCGCTCGACCTTGGCGCCTGCCGCGCAGCTCCTCGACCAGCTCGGCCGACGACCTGCTTCGGAAACCTGGTTGCGAAGCTGCTCCTGCACTTCCTCGAAGGTCGGCGGTCGTGCTCTGGCGGCGATCGACCACTTGATCACGTGCCAGCCGAACTGGGTCTTGACCGGCGTGTCGGCTGACTTCGCCCGGCTTCAGCGAAGGCGGCGTTGGCGAATTCCGGCACCATCTGGTCCTTGCGTGAAGTAGCCGAGATCGCCGCCCTGCTGGTCTGCCGCTCGGTCGAGTCGACTTCTGCCTTGGCGATCTTGGCGAAATCCCCGCCCTTCTTCAGGTCGGCGATGACCTCTTTGGCCTTGGCCTCGGTCTGGACCAGGATGTGGCGGGCCTTGACCTCGTCCTTCGCGCCGCGCCGCGCTCTTCATCGTCTTATAGCGCTTCTGGACCGCCTCGTCGGTGACCGCGACGTCGACCCGCGGGTCAGATAAGCTTCCTGGATGATCCGCTCTTCGAACTGCTCGAGCCGCTGCTTGACCTCGGGGTCGTTCTGCACCCTTCCTTGCGGCCGGCCGCCGCGACGAGCTTGGCGTCGATCATCCGGTCGATCACGCCGGGAAGATCATCTCGAGCGGCATCTGCTGATACTGCGGCGGCAGGTTGCGCTGCATCTGCGCGACATCCGACTGATGGATGGCGACACCGTTGACGGTCGCCACGATCGGGTCTTCACTCAGCAGATCCATGGGCTGCGGCGCCTGGGCGTAGCCGATGCCGATACCGACACGGCCGCACAGCCAAGGCGATGGCCGAAGCAGCCGAATTTGCGCATATAGAAGATCCTCTTGCGGATTGAAGCGTCCTGCGGCACCTCCCGCACTTCGGGGCCGCGCGCCTTGGTCGGCCGGCATCATGCACTGCGAGGGCTCCGGCAACAAGCAAAGACACACCCGTCGAACAGAAGCGACCACCGGTCACGTTGACACAGACCCTCCGGCCCGCCTATCTGTCTCGGCGTGCGTTCGGATTTCCCGACACCTCGCATCTCCAAGCCGAGGTCTTGCTACATGTTCGGCGCCATTGCCCGGCGGCTTTTCGGCACCGCCAACGATCGCTTCGTCAAGGGCATGCAGCCGCTGTCGACGCCATCAACGCCGCTGGAGCCGGAGGTCGCCAACCTCTCCGACGCCGAGCTGCGCACGCGCACGGCCTGGCTGCGCGAGCGCCTGGCAGAAGGGCGAGACCCTGGACGACCTCCTGCCCGACGCCTTCGCGACCGTGCGCGAGGCGGCCAAGCGCACGCTCGGCCAGCGCCACTTCGACGTCCAGCTGATGGGCGGCATCGTCCTGCACCGCGGCATGATCGCCGAGATGAAGACCGGCGAAGGCAAGACGCTGGTCGCCACGCTGCCGGTCTACCTCAACGCCCTCGCCGGCAAGGGCGTCCACGTCGTCACCGTCAACGACTACCTGGCCCAGCGCGACGCCGACTGGATGGGCCGGATCTACCGCTTCCTCGGCTTGACGCGTCGGCTGCATCGTCCACGGCCTGGCCGATGACGAGCGCCGCGACGGCCTATGCCTGCCGACATCACCTACGGCACCAACAACGAGTTCGGCTTCGACTACCTGCGCGACAACATGAAGTTCCGGCTGGACGAGATGGTCCAGCGGCCCTTCAACTACGCGATCGTCGACGAGGTCGACTCGATCCTGATCGACGAGGCGCGCACGCCGCTGATCATCTCCGGCCCGACCGAGGACTCCTCCGAGCTCTACATCGCGCGTCGACAAGCTGATCCCGCACCTCGACGCCGAGCGATTACGAGAAGGACGAGAAGGCGCGCGCCGTCAGCCTGACCGAGGCCGGCACCGAAAGATCGAGGAGCTGCTGCGCGAGCACGGCCTGCTCACAGACGGCGAGCCTCTACGACATCGCAGAACATCTCGCTGGTCCACCACGTCAACCAGGCGCTGCGCGCCCACAAGCTGTTCGCGCGCGACAAGGACTACATCGTCAAGGACGACAAGGTCATCATCATCGACGAGTTCACCGGCCGCATGATGGAAGGCCGCCGCTATTCCGAAGGGCCTGCACCAGGCGCTGGAAGCCAAGGAAGCACGTGCACGATCCAGCACGAGAACCAGACGCTCGCCTCGATCACCTTCCAGAACTACTTCCGCCTGTATCCGAAGCTCGCCGGCATGACCGGCACGGCGATGACCGAGGCCGGCGAGTTCGGCGAGATCTACAAGCTCGAAGTGGTCGAGATGCCGACCAACGTGCCGTGCATCCGCAACGACTACGACGACGAGGTCTACCGGACCGGCGCGCGAGAAATACGAAGCGATCATCGACGCTGATCGAGGAATGCCGCGAGCGCAAGCAGCCGGTGCTGGTCGGCACCGTGTCGATCGAGAAGTCGGAAGCTGCTGTCGGAAGCTGCTGAAGAAGAAGAAGATCCCGCACCAGGTCCTGAACGCCCGCTACCACGAGCAGGAAGCCCACATCATCGCCCAGGCCGGCCGTCCCGGCGCCGTAACGATCGCCACCAACATGGCCGGCCGCGGCACCGACATCCAGCTCGGCGGCAACCTCGACATGCGCCTCGCGCAGCGAGCTGGCGACCGTCGAGGACGCGGCCGAGCGCGACGCGCATCGCGCCGAGATCCGCGCCGAGATCGAGCGCGGCAAGGAGATCGTGCGCAGGCCGGCGGCCTGTTACGTGATCGGCACCGAGCGGCACGAGAGCCGGCGCATCGACAACCAGCTGCGCGGCCGTTCCGGCCGTCAGGGCGACCCCGGCGCCTCCAAGTTCTTCCTCTCGCTGGAAGACGACCTGATGCGGATCTTCGGGTCCGAGCGGATGGACGGCATGCTGCAGCGGCTCGGCCTCAAGGAAGGCGAGGCGATCGTCCATCCCTGGATCAACAAGGCGCTGGAGAAGGCGCAGCAGAAGGTCGAGGCGCGCAACTTCGAGATCCGCAAGAACCTGCTCAAATACGACGACGTGATGAACGACCAGCGCAAGGTCGTCTACGAGCAGCGCCGCGAGATCATGGACGCGCACGACGTCGCCGACGACGATCGCCGACATGCGCCACGAGGTCGATCGAGGAGATGGTCGCGCACGCGCATCCCGGAGAACGCCTATGCCGAGCAGTGGGACGTCGACGGCCTGCACGAGGAATGCCTGCGCGCTGTTCGGCCTCGACCTGCCGATCGACGAATGGGCCAAGGAAGAGGGCATCGCCGAAGACGAGATCGAGGAGCGCATCGCCGACGCCGCCGACCGCAAGATGGCCGAGAAGGCGGCCAATTACGGCGCCGAAATCGATGCGCATGGCCGAGAAGAGCCTGCTGCTCCAGCTCCTCGACCAGCATTGGAAGGACCACCTGCTGCAGCTCGACCATCTGCGCCAGGGCATCCACCTGCGCGCCTATGGCCAGCGCGACCCGCTGAACGAGTACAAGCGCGAGGCCTTCGAGCTGTTCGAGGGCATGCTGTGCCAGCTGCGCGAGACGGTGACCACGGTGCTGAGCCACGTGCAGATCCGCGTGTCCGGCTCCCGAGGATCAGTCGCTCGCCCCGCGCGACCCCGATTTCGCCGAGCTGCAGGAGATCCCATCCCGAGATCGGCGATGGCCGACGGCGAGCCCGCGCCGCAGCCGCCGGGCGATGGCGCCGCCGCGCGCGCCGTGCAACGCCGCCCCGCCACCGCCGCGGTCGATCCCGCCGACCCGTCCACCTGGGGCCGCACCCCACGCAACGCCACCTGCCCCTGCGGCTCCGGCAAGAAGTTCAAGCACTGCCACGGCAAGGTTTGAGCGGGCGACGGGCAGCGTCGCTTGCTCACGCCTAGTCCACGCACAAAAAATCTTGTCCCCCGCGGGCTTGACCCGCGGGTCTGATACCGGCGCACCGACAGATGCGCGGGTCAAGCCCGCGCATGACAATGATTTATTGGGCTGAAAGCCCGCAATCCAGCGCCAGCTGCCGCCGCAGCGCGCGATCGCGCTTCAAATGCCACTCCCGGCTCATCGCCTCTTCGCGGCTGATGAAGCGCTCGCTGTACAGCAGCATCCACACCCGCCCGCGCGTCGTGCGCGCACCCGTCCCCGCGTTGTGTCGCGCCAGGCGGCGCTCGAGATCGTTCGTCCAGCCCACATAGGTGAGCACGCGACCTTTGTCGGCGCTGCCGAGGATGTAGACGAAGCACGTCACGATCCCCGCGTCATATCAACACAATCGCGCAAATGAAAGGGCCGCCGGCCTCATCGGAGACCGACGGCCCTTTTGTTGCAGAGGGGTTGCGTTTAGCTGGCGCGTTCGTTGTAGCGGCCGGTGCGCGCATTGACGACCAGCATCACCGGGCGTCCATCCTTCTTGGCTTCGAGCTGATATTCGTCGCCGTTCGACTGAACGGTGCGGACATCGGTGTAGCCCTTCGTCTCGAGGCCCTGGCGGATCTCCGCCTCGGTCAGCTTCTCAGCCTGTGGCGGCTGCGCGCTGGGCGGAGTCGTCGGCCGCGGGGTCTGCGTCGGTGACTGCGCAAGCGCCAGCGAGGCGACGGCGAGCGGTACGGCCAGGGCGGCTGCAAACAAGCTCTTCTTCATAAGACGACCTCCTTGGTGGTGATAATTCGTGGTGGTGAAATGCGCATGTCCCGCGCCCCGCGCCATTCAGCAGGACGCCCACACGTGCCGGACACAACACCACTCATGAATCATCGTTCCGCCCGATGCACATGAGCCCTCCATGTTCCGCCGTGACAACGGTGTGAGCGGCGCAACTTACGCACAGCAATATGAAAAATCCGTGCATTTGCGCGTCCTTCGAGACGCGCCGCTCCTCAGGACTAAGATACCTACTTTGAAATTAGGAATGACCTCATCGTGAGGAGGTCCCGCGCGCAAGCTCGGGCCATCTCGAAGGATGAGAAGATGCGTGAGCTACTGCTTGCGTCCCAAGATACCGCCCAGGACCATGTAGAGCTTGCCGACATCGGAGGTGAGGAACGCGGCCGCCAGCACGTTCTCCGGATCGCCCTCCTTCAATTCTTCGAGCAGCTTGTCGAATTGCGACATGTAGTCGGTGACATAGCGGCGGAAATCCGGGTCCTGCTCGAATTTCGTTTTCACCAGCGGACCGACCTCGCCGTAATTGAGGCGCAGCAGGCGGCGGATGAACACGCCGCGATCGCCGTTGATGAAATCCTTGAGCACGCGCTCCGAGAGATTCAAATCCATCGTGCGGCTGAAATCGATGCCCAGAGAGTTCAGGCTCTCGATGATCAGGCGCGAGGCGCGCAGGAAACTGCCGCGCCGCACCGCCATCTCGCGCGCCTTGAGATTGTCGGCCTGCGTCATCGCCGTCGCTGACGCCGAGGCCAGCGCCTCCGCCTGGCGCCGGAACATCTCGCCGACTTCGCGCGCGTTGGTGACGCTCTGATCGCTGGTCGTGGCCAAGAGCCGCGCCTGGTCGACGAGGTTCTGCTCGGCATCGCCAAGCTGTGCTTGCGCCTGATCGGCGGCCAGCGTCAGCTCGCGCGCCTGCCGGCCGAAACTGTCGCCGATGGCGCCCATGCGCATCGCCGCCTGCGACACCGCCTCCAACGCCTCCTCGGTGCGCTGGCGCAGGAAATCACTCAGCGCATCCAGCCGCGAGGCGCTCTGATCGGTGGTGGCATCGAGATCGGTCGCACGCCGCGTAAAGGCCTGGCCCGCCTCGGTGATCTTGCCCGCAGCGCGCGCCGCCGCCTCCACCGCCTCGCGCGCATGGCGCTCGAGGGCCGCACCCGTTTCGCCCACGCGCGACGCCGCCTGACCGGCCGCGTTGTTGAGGCTCTCGGCCTGCTGGCGTAGCAGAATACCGATCTCTTTCGCTTCCGCGCCGGCGCGCTCCAGCGTCTGGACGAGGCGCCGCTCCTGCTCCGCCATGGTCGCATCGAGGCCCGAAAGCCGCCCGACCGCCTGATCGGTGGTCGTCGAAACATCGGCCGCGCGGCGTGTGAGCGCTTCGCCCAGCCCGTCGATCTTGAGGGCGGCGCGATCGGCAGCACCCGCGATCTCGTTGACCGTCTCGCGCAGCGTCTCGGCCATCGCGGTCAAGCGCGTCTCGCTCGTATCCGCCGTGGTGGTGAGCGAGCTGGTGCGATCGCCCAGCATCTCGCCCAGCGATGTGATTCGGGCGGCCGCCTGATCGGCCGACACCGAGAGATCCTGCGCGTGCTGGCGGAATTGCTCGCCGGCCTCGCCCAGCATCGAGCTGACCTGCGACGAGGTCCGCGTCATCTCCGCCAGGCGGTCGCGCAGCGACGCGCTGATATCGCCCATCTTCTCCGCCGCGCGATCGGCGGTCGTGCCGAGTTCCTCGATGCGCAGGCGGATATTGACGCCCATCGTATCGGCCTGGCTCGACATCTTGTCGCTGGCCTCGATCATCTCCTGCGCGCGGCCACGCAGACTGTCACCCACCGCGCGGATGCGGCCGCTCGCCTGGTCGGCGGCACTGGTGACGGAATTCGCCTGCTGCTCGAGTGTCTCGCCGACCTCGCTCGCGCGGCCCGCGACCTGCTCGATCGATTTGAGCAGCAGCGCCGACTGGTCGCGCAACGCGCCGTCGATCGCGCCCACCTGCGTGCGCGCGGCGGCCACAGCGGCCGTGAGATCGTTGCCGCGCTGGCGCAGCAACTCGCCGATCTCGCGGATGCGTTGCGCGGAATCGTTCGCCGCCGTCGTGATTTCCTCCGCGCGCCGGTCGAACACTTGGCCGAGATCGCCCAGACGACCCGAGGCCGTGCCGGCCGCCGCCGTCAACTCTTCCGCCTGACGCCGCGCCGTCTCGCCGGCCAACGCCAGGGCGGCATTGGTCTCGCCCGCCGCCTGACCCAGCCCTTGCGTCTGCGTGCGCAGCGCGTTGGCAAGTTCGTCCAACCGCTCGGCCGAAAGGTCGACCGCGGCGTTGCTGTCCTGCACGCGCCGGCTCAGCACCTCGCCCAACTCGCTCGCCCGTGCGATTCCGCGCTCGGCCGCTGTCGTGAGGTCGACCGCCTGCAGCTTGAAGCTCTCGCCCGTCGCGCGGGCACGCCCCAGCGCCTGATCGGCGTTGACCAGCAAGTCCTCGGCCTGGCGGCGCACGATGGACCCAGTCTTCTCCGCCTGCGACGCCGCGCGGTCGAGCGAGGCGGTGAGCTGCTGCACCTCGCTGTCCAGCCCCATGTTCATCTCGGCCACGCGTTGTGTGGCCTGATCCATCTCCTCCGTGCGCCGGCGCACCGTGTCGCTGGCCGCCGTCAGCCGCTCGCTGACTTTGTCCGAGGTCGCGGCCAGATCGTCGGCCTGCTGGCGCAACGCCGCTTGCACGGCCAATGCTTGCGCCGCGAGACCGGAGGTCGTGCGGCTGAGGCCAATCGCCTCGTCGCGCACGCGATGGCTCGCCTCGCCGGCCGAAGCACTCGCGCGCTCGACCGCGGCCGAAAGGTCCGTCGCATGCTGGCGGAATTTGTCGGCGATCTCGGCGGCGCGCTGGTTGATTTGCTCGCCCGCCGCCAGAAGCTCACGCGCGCGCTCATTCACCGCATCGCCAAAATGGCCGAGGCTGGCGAGACCCTGCGCCGCCGCCCCCGACATGTCTTGTGTTTGCAGCCGGAACGCCTCGCCCGCGGCGCGCAGCCGCGCCGTGGTCTGGTCGGCGACGGCGCCCAGCTCGTAGCCCTGCCGTCGCACCATCTCCGCCGTCGTCTCGGCGCGCACGCCCAGGCGCTCCAGCGACGATGTCAGGTTCTGCGTTTCGCCGCTCAACGCGGCATTCATCTCGCTCGCCCGCACCGCGGCAACGCCGAGTTCGTCCGTGCGAGCGCGCAAGGATTCGCCCACCGCCTGCACGCGCTCCTGCGTTTCGACGGCCGAGCGCGACAGCTCGGCAACCTGCCGTTCGAGCATCGATTCCGCGGACTCGCCCTGCTCCACCAGCGACGTCGCCGTCCGCCCCAGAATCTCGATCGACTGCGCAATACGCCCGCTCGCACTCTCGCCACGCTCGCCCGCCGCACTGACAACCATCGCGAATTCGGTGATCTGCTTGCGCAGCACATCGCCCACCTCTTGCGCGCGCACCGCCGCCTTCTCCGTCGCACTCGTGAGCTCGCCGGTCTGCTGGCCCAATGCCGCATGAATCTCCGCCGATTTCGCCGCCGCGCGCTCCGAAGCGCTCGCCAGGTCACGCGCCTGCTGGCCCAGCGCGTCGCGGATCGAAGCCGCCGTCGCCGCCGTGCGCTCGCTCACCGTGGATAGATCCTCGAGCTGCTGGCGCAAACCGTCGCTGATCGCGCGCGCCTGCGAGGTCGCGCGGTCGGAAGCGCCGGACAGCGCTTCCGCCTGCTCGCGCACATTGCCTTCGATCGTGTGCACGCGTGTCGCCAGCAAGGCCGAGACCCGCTCCAACGCGTCGGCATGGCGGCGCAGCGAGGCCATCACCTGCATCGCGCGCATCGTCGCCTGATCGGAAACGGTCGTAAGTTCGGTCGCCTGCGCATGCAGCGCCTTGCGTCCCTCGGCGAGACGCCCCGCAGCCGCTTCGGACGCTTCCGTGAGCGTCTGCGCCTGCGAGCGCAAGGAATCGGCGTAAGTCTGCACGCGCAATTCCGCCGTGTTCGCCGGATAGTTGAGGTGTGCGAGCTCCTCGCGCAGCAGGCGCACGGTGCGCCGCAGCTCCTGGCTACGCTCAAAATACGCGATCAACAGCCACAGAAAGACGAGTGGCGTGGCAATGCCCGTCAGGGCCGCGCCCATCTCATGCGGCAGGAGCTGGCTGAACTCTTCCCAGCCGACCCGCGTGTGCGTGTACCAGAAGACGAAGGAGAGCCACGCGAGCGTCGCGACGATCCCGACCCAGGGCAGCCAGCGCGAACGCCGCCGCGGTTGCGGGTACGGCGAGGGTGCTTCGGTGTCTATCCGCAGATCGGGATCGCGCGACGCATCGTCGTTGACGACAGTGGTGAGGTGGAGGACGCCCTTCGTATCCGCCATGGCGGAAACTCCATCAGGAACGGGTGCAGCCGCTACGCCGCTTTTCGTCGCCGCCGGATCAAGTTGAGGATTTCCGCGGCCGCATGGGGAATGTTGGTACCGGGGCCGTAGATGGCGGCCACGCCGGCTTTCAGAAGCATGTCGTAATCCTGCGGCGGGATGACGCCGCCGCATACGACCAGAATATCTTCGCCGCCCTCATTACGCAGCGCCGCGATCAGCGCGGGGACGAGCGTGCGATGCCCGGCCGCCTGCGAGGAGACGCCGATGACATGCACGTCGTTCTCGATCGCCTGGCGCGCGGCTTCCTCGGGCGTCTGGAACAGCGGCCCGACATCGACATCGAAGCCGATATCGGCGAAGGCGGTCGCGATCACCTTGGCGCCGCGGTCATGGCCGTCCTGGCCCAGCTTCACCACCAGCATGCGCGGCCGCCGGCCTTCTTCGGTCGCGAAGGCTGCGACGTCGCGCTGGATGCGCTGGAAGCCCTCGTCGCCGTCATAGGCCGAGCCGTAAACACCGGAAACACTACGAATAGTCGCGCGATGGCGCGTGAACACGCTTTCCAGCGCGTCGGAAATCTCGCCCACCGTGGCGCGCGCCCGCGTCGCCACGATCGCCGCGGCCAGAAGATTCCCCTCGCCGCCCGCCGCAATCGTCTTGAGCGCCTCGAGAGCGGCACGGCACTTGGCGTCGTCGCGCTTGGCGCGCAGCGTCTTCAGCCGTGCGATCTGGTTCTCGCGCACCGCCGTGTTGTCGATGTCCATGACATCGACGCGCTCGTCCGTATCCGCGCGGTATTTGTTGACGCCGACGATCACCTGTTCGCCGCGATCGATGCGCGCCTGCCGGCGCGCCGCCGCTTCTTCGATGCGCAGCTTCGGCATGCCGGATTCGACCGCCTTGGTCATGCCACCCAGCTCTTCGACCTCCTGGATCAGCGTCCACGCTGCTTCCGCCAGGCTATGCGTCAGATGCTCGACGTAATAGCTGCCGCCCAGCGGGTCGATGACGTTCGGAATGCCGGTTTCCTCGGCAATGACCAGCTGCGTGTTGCGCGCGATGCGCGACGAAAACGCGGTCGGCAGGCCCAGCGCCTCGTCGAAGGAGTTGGTGTGCAGCGACTGCGTGCCGCCCAACACCGCCGCCATCGCCTCGACCGTCGTGCGGATGATGTTGTTGTAAGGGTCCTGCTCGGTAAGGCTTACGCCCGAAGTCTGGCAATGCGTGCGCAGCGCCAGGCTCGTCGGGTTCTTGGGATCGAATTTTTTCATCATGCGCGCCCAGAGCAGCCGCGCCGCGCGCAGCTTGGCGATCTCCATGAAGAAATTCATGCCGATGTTGAAGAAGAACGACAGGCGCGGCGCGAACTCGTCGATCGGCAATCCCTTGCCCAACGCCGCGCGCACGTATTCGAGCCCGTCGGCGAGCGTGAAGGCGAGCTCCTGCACGATCGTCGCCCCGGCCTCCTGCATGTGATAGCCGGAGATCGAGATCGAATTGAATTTCGGCATGTGCTTTGCCGTGTGCTCGATGATGTCCGCAACGATCCGCATGCTCGCCGCCGGCGGATAGATATAGGTGTTGCGGACCATGAACTCTTTGAGGATGTCGTTCTGGATCGTGCCGGAGAGTTTCTCCTGCGGCACGCCCTGCTCCTCGCCCGCGACAATGAAGCCGGCCAGCACCGGCAGCACCGCGCCGTTCATCGTCATCGACACGCTCATCTTGTCGAGCGGGATCGAGTCGAACAGGATCTTCATGTCCTCGACGGAGTCGATCGCGACCCCGGCCTTGCCAACATCGCCGATCACGCGCGGATGATCCGAATCATAGCCGCGATGCGTCGCCAGATCGAAGGCGACCGACAGTCCGGCCTGGCCGTTCTTCAGCGCCGCCTTGTAGAACGCGTTGGAATCCTCGGCGGTGGAGAAGCCCGCGTACTGGCGGATCGTCCACGGCCGGTTGGCGAACATGGTGGCGCGCGGCCCCCGCACATAAGGGGCGAGGCCGGGCAGCGTGCCCATACCTTCAAGCCCTTCGAGATCCGCCGCCGTATAGAGCGCTTTGACCGGAATCCCTTCCGGCGTCTGCCGGGTGAGGCTCTCGGGCCCTTGCCCTTTGAGCTCCTGGCGGACCAGTTTTTCCCAATCGGCCAAACTCGGCTTCGGGAAATCGGCCATCGCGCGCATGTCTCCCCGCCCGGCACTGCGGACGTGCAGTCAGGCCCCGAGTCGCGAGCGATCGCCGCGAATCGAGCCCTAGGCTGCTAATATACTCCCAGAAGCTTGATCTGGAAGGGGAATCACGCGCTTTCCACAAGCCGGTCGGGGGTCAGGCGGAGGAACGCGACCGCGCCCTCGAAGCCTTTGACCATCGCCAATTCGGAGCTGGCCTGCAGCCCGGCCAGCACCGCCGTAACGCCGGGGTCGGCCGCGAGCGCGGTCGAGAGTACGATGTCCCCGCCCCGGCTCTGGCCCTGCAGCCGGGCGGCGAGGTTCACGGTCGAGCCGAAATAATCGAGCCGGTCGTTGAGCGTGACCGCGATGCTCGGGCCACAATGCAGTCCGACTTTGATGACGATCGCCCCGGCGTCGGCCGCGTGCTGGGCATTGAATTCGGCGACGCTGCGCTGCACCTCCAGCGCCGCTTTGATGGCCGAGGCAGGGTCGGTGAACGCCGCCATCACGGCGTCGCCGATCGTCTTGACGATACCGCCATCGTGTGCGCGCACGACTTTGGTCAAATAGGCGAAATGCTCGCGCACCAGGCTGTAGGCGCGCGCATCACCGATGCGCGCGTAGAGCGCCGTCGAGCCGCGCAGATCGGTGAACATCAAGGTCACGTTCTCAACCCCGACCTGGTCGCCGGGCCTGAGCGCTTCGGTCGCGAACAGGTCGCGGAAGGCCTGCATCGTGGTGACGCGCTGCGCGGTCAGCGCGTCGCGCACCCAATCGCGCGAATTCGATGACGACGCTGCGCTCGCCGCCCGTGCGGTTGACGAAGCGGATCGTGCCCGGCGGCGACGGCAGTCCGACACTCACGCCACCGTCGCCCACCACCAGCGACGGAAACGCGCCGTCGACCCATGCGATCACCGCTTCGCTGCCGGGGTGCAAGCCCCGCAGCCGATAGTCGCCGAACGCTAGCGCCGCCGGCACATCGCGGCTCTCGCCCGCCGCCAGCGTCTGCTGCGCCACCACATGCGGCGTCGTCATCGGCCCGAACAGGCAGAACTCGCCCTCATGCAGCGGCCGGATCGACGGCACCGGATGGAAGGTCAGCTCGACATTGCGCGAAAAATCGCGCGCATAATCGATATTGCACGTGCCGCAATGCGCCCCCTGCGGCAAGCGGTCGAGCGCGGCGACGCCGAGCTTGGGCCCGCGGCAATTCGGACAGAGCAGCTCCCAGCTCAGCGCCAGCATCCCGGATTTGACGCCGACCAGACACAGCTCGATCGCGTCGCGCTCCGCGACCTTCCACTGTCGCGCCAGGCGCAACGGCCTCATATGCGCGAGATCGAGCTCCGGCGCCGCGACGATGTAGTCGCTCAGACGCTGCACGAGATCACGCGCGATGCCGCGCTGCTCCATATCCTGCGCCATCGCGGCCAGCCGCGCTTTCGCGTCCTCGCGCAACTGCGCCGGCTTGAAGGGAAAAGGCTGGTCCTTTTTGCCCGTGACGAAATCGTTTGTCTGGCTGACCAGCCGCTGAAAGGTCTTGCCGGCGGATTTGAAAAACCCCGCCGCGAGAATCGCCCTGCCGATCAGATTGGCGGGCTCGGCCTCCAACAGGTAATCGGCACGGCAGCCGTTACCATCGCGCGTCAGCGTCAAGGTTGCGATCATGGATTTGAGCGGACCTTTTCGGAACAGCCGTGCATGGCGGAAACGCTGCGGCTGCACCCATTCCACCGGCACTTCGCGCCACTCCAGCGAAAACGGCCCCATCTTGGTGCGGCCGGTGTAGAGCACCGTCCCATCCGGTTGCGGCGTTTCCTCAACCCTATAGCGGGGCAGCTCCGCCGCTTCATTGAAGCGCGCCGAATCCGCCAGCGCCGGCCAGATCGCCTCCGGTGGCTGGTCGAAATGCCAGGCCCATGTCGCGCTTTGCATCTTTCCCATGAAACCGGCCGATCCCTGACGTTTCCCCAACTCTACGCCAATGCTAGCGATTTGGATGAGCGGGCGGAATGCTGGATTGCCTTGGCACAAGCGTTTAGGATCGCCGGCCAATCCAACGCCCGAGCTTTACTCATGTCCAAGAAGCAGAACCCGCTGAATCTCAATCCGCTGCAGCTCAAGACGCTGACCCTGCTGCAGGCCCTCGCCAAGCTGCCCGACCACAGCGAGGCGGCGTCCGAGCCCGGCGCCGTCAAGGTCTTCAACCTGCCGCACCCGCATGGCGATCATTTCCATCTCGGGCCCTATGTCGTGCTGGCGCGCGATGCGAGCGGGCTTGCCAACCAGGCGGCTTGGGTGGCGCTGGAGCGCAAGGGCCTGATCAAGGCGGAGTTCCCCGACGAGTGCACCCTGACACCGGCGGGCATCGCCTACGACACCGGCCTCGGCGCGCAGATCCTGCACGGCAGCGATCACTAAGTCGCGCCGGCCAAAACGCAGCGTCCTTAAGTCTCATGCTTCGAGACGCCGCGCTTCGCGCGGCTCCTCAGGATGAGGGTGGGATTGCTGAAACAAGAAATGACCTCATGCTGAGGAGCGCGTCCGCATGGCGCGCGTCTCGAATCATGGACCGCAGCACCTGCCCACGATGCTGCCCTACCACCGCAACTCCGGCAGCACATAGGTCGGCTGCAAACCGAATTCCGTCAACACGCGCGCAAGCGCCGCGCGTTCCGGCACGCCGCCCATCTCGATTCCCATCTCGATGCCGTGCACGCCGCCCGGGATGAAGGCGCAGTCGAGCCCGGCCTTCGTGGCGCCGAGGATGTCCGTGCGCAGCCCGTCGCCCACGCACAAGATGCGCGCATCGTCGATGGGGGCGAGCATCGCCCGCGCCATGGCATAGATCGACGCATGCGGCTTGCCGTGATAGCGCACCTCACCGCCCAGCTCGGCATAGCGCGCCGCGATAGCCCCGGCGCACACCAAGCGCTGCTCGCCGCGGATGACGTCGAGATCGGGATTGACGCAGATGAATTTGAGGTTGCGCGCGCGTGCGGCCTTCAAAATCTCCTCGTGCTCCGCCACGCCGTAGGAATCGTCGTTCGGACCCGTCGAGAGCACGAAATCGGCATCGCCCGCATCGGTCGTGCGGATGAGCCCGTTGCCCTCCATCATGCTCAGATCGCGATCGGGCCCGATATGCAGCGCGCTCTTGCCAAGCGCCGCATGCCACGGCTCGTCGCGTCGCGCCAGCGCCTGCCAGCCCACCTCGCCCGACGAGGCAATGCCCATGTAATGCTCGGGCTTGAGCCCAAAGCGTGGCAGGCTTTGCGCCACCGCCGCCGCGCGCCGGGGCGCGTTCGACATCAGCAGCACGCGCTTGCCGCCCTTGGCGAGCGCGTCGAGGGCCGCGATGACGTGCGGGAACGGCGTCACGCCGTTATGGATGCAGCCCCAGAGATCGAGGATGAACGCATCGTATTTCGCGGCGAGTTCACGAAGCCCGGTGATGGTGCGCGGGCCGGGAGCCGCTTTCGACATCGTCATGCGGGCAGAGTCTTGCCACGCACCGCCGCCCAAGGAAAGTTATTTTACCACCGTCGGGCTTTCGACATCGCGCATCTGGCGGGGCTCGCCGAACAAGTAGCCCTGGCCGAAATCGACCGGCATATCGAGGATTTCCACCAGCTTTGGCTCGGTTTCGATCTTTTCCACGATCAGATCGATGCCGCTGCGGTCGAGTGCCGTCTTGAGGGCCCGCACGTCCAGCCGCATCGCGTTGTTTTCCGTCTGCTGCAAGAGGCGGCCGGCCTCGATCTTGATGTAACGGAAATGACGCGCCGACAGGTCGTCGACGTCGAAATTGAGATCCGTCACCTGATCCATCGAAAAACGGAAGCCCAGGCGCGACAGCCGCTCGAGCTCGAACATCACCGCCTGGCCGTGGCGCGCCACATGCGCCTGCGCGAATTCGAACACCAAATTCGGGGCAAGATCGCGATTGGCCGCCACGAAGGCGACGAAGTCCTTGAAGAATTTGGTGTCGCTCAGCGTGTGCTCGGAGATGTTCACGAAGATGCCGTTATGCGTCTTGCGCTTCTGCACGCGGCGCACGAGCTGCACGCAGCGGAACAGCAACATGTTGTCGATCGCCGCGATCAGCCCGGCGCGCTCGGCGATGGCGAGATATTGTTCCGGCACGATCATCGATGAATCGCCGGAGCGGATGCGCGAGAAGCATTCGTAATGACGGTGCTTGCGCTGCGGCAGGCTGACGATCGGCTGGATGTAGAGATCGACGCGGTTATTGCGCAAGCCATCGCGCACGATGTCGAGCATCTCCGCTTCGTTGAGGCCGGTGATCACCCGGCGCGGCGGCGGTGCGGGCTGCAGCGGCAGCTCGGGTGTGTGCGGTTGCGGTCCGGGCGCTGGTGCCGCGGCGCTGGGCCGGCTGGCCGACGATGGTTTCTCGCCAACCGTGCGCGCCTGCGCTTCCATGCCCGTGCGCTGCGAGATCTGCTCGACCAGCCCCTGCAGCACGCGCACTTCGGTCATGATCTGCTCGATCTCGGCCGGGCGGCCGTGTCGCGCCTGGCCGGCGGACTCGATCGCTTCGTAGATGCGTTTGGCTTCTTCGCGCGCGCGCGTGAGCTCGCTGCGCAGGTCGATGGCCCCGACTTTGAGCTGCAGCAGTTCCTTGGCAACCTTACGGTCGCGCCCGAAGCGCGCCAGCGCCATATGCAGCATCGCCACGACCATGACCGCGGCACCGCCCTGCCACATCGCGGGATGCACTTGGAAATCCTGCATCGGCAAATATTGCGGCAGCGACACCGCGCCCGCGCCGATGACGAGGACGTAAGAGACGAATATCAGGATGTGATTGATGACCGGCATCTGTCGGGGCCTGCCTGTGGGACCCCGGAGACTAACCATCTGACAATTGACGTATGGTTAACGAGGTCTAAATCCGCTCGCCCGCCCCGATCGCCTGGGTGAGGTTGGAAAACCCGTCCCGGCGCAGCAATGCCGCCAAATCCCGCCTGATGGCCGGAATCAGGCCCGGCCCCTCGAAGACCAGGGCGGAGTAGAGCTGGACCAGCGACGCCCCGGCCCGGATCTTGGCATAGGCGTCCGCCCCGCTGGCGATCCCGCCGACCCCGATCAGGGGGATCTTTCCGCCAGTCAGCCGGTAGAGATCGGCCAGTGCGCGCGTCGATTTCTCGAACAGCGGCCGCCCCGACAGGCCGCCGGCCTCGGCGCGATGGCGGCTGCCCAGGCTGGCCGGCCGGTCGGTGGTGGTATTGCCAACCACCAACCCGTCAACTTGCGACGCCAGCGCCACCTCGGCGATGTCGCGCTTGTCGTCGGCGGTCAGGTCCGGCGCAATTTTCAGCAGCAGCGGAGGCGCCTTGGCCGGCATGACCTGGTGCAACTCCACCTGCACCTTCGCCACCAGCTCCGAAAGCTGCGCGCGCCCCTGCAATGCGCGCAGGCCCGGCGTGTTGGGGGAGGAGACGTTGCAGACCAGGAAATCCGCTACCGGTGCAAACGCCCGCACCAGGCGCACATAGTCCGCCGCGGCGTCCTCCGTATCCTTGTTCTTGCCCAGATTGACGCCAACGATCGGGCCGCGCTGCCGCGCCGCCAGCCGGGCCCGCACCACATCCTGGCCGGCGCTGTTGAGACCCATCCGGTTGATGACGGCGCGGTCCTCGCTCAGCCGGAACAGCCGCGGCCTGGGGTTGCCCGCTTGCGGTTCAGGCGTGACTCCGCCGATTTCGCTGAACCCGAAACCGAGCTGCGCCAGCGCGTCGACCGCCTCCGCGTGCTTGTCGAACCCCGCCGCCAGCCCGACCGGATTGGTGAAATGAAGCCCCCACAAATCCTGCGCGAGGATCGGGTCATCCGCCATCGTCACGTGCGGCCCCAGCCCGGCCCGCAGCGCCCGGAGCGTCACGCGATGGGCGGTTTCGGGGTCGAGCGCCCATAGCACGGGGCGAGCCAGCGCATAGAGATCCATCCGTCTAGACAAGCCCCCAGGGGAAGATGTGGCGCCCATCTGGCCCCAGCGTCAGCGCGGTGAAGCGGGTTACGCTCGCGACCGGCAGGTCACCGTATAGGTGGGGAAACAACTGTCCGCCACGCGACACTTCCCATCGCAACCCAGCCCCCAACATGGCCAATTCGACCTCGAGCAACACAAGCCCGTCCTGCCCGGCGCGATGCTTGGCGGCGCTCGCAACGACCTGCGCCGCCGTCGAGAAATGGATGAATCCGTCAGCCCGGTCCTGCGACGAACCGCCGTAGCGTCCCGCTTCCTGGGCGGCCCGCCACTCATCCGCCCGGCACATGTGATAGATGACCCGTTCCGCCATTGCCGCGCGACCATAGGGAAATATCCCGGAACCGACAACCGCCGGTGGCGTTTCAATCCTACGCAGAAAGCCGAGTCTATCGGGGGAAAGGCTGCCCTATGGAAAGATGCAGGAAATTTTACTCAAAAGAGGATCAAATTCACCAAAACCGCGAAATAGGAATATTCGCATAGTGCATTTGCCCCCATTTCTGTGAGAAAATTCTTACATGCTGAAGCATGCTGAAATCTGGAGCGCCATCGATCAGCTGGCCGCTGACCATGGCTTTTCCCCCTCGGGCCTGGCACGACGCGCCGGGCTCGACCCGACAACCTTTAACAAGAGTAAACGCGTTGCCCGCGATGGGCGGCCGCGCTGGCCGTCGACCGAAAGCATCGCCAAGATTCTGGAAGCCACCGGCGCGCCGCTCAGCACCTTCGTTGCCTATTTCGGACCGGCACAGGCATCCAACGGCAATCTCAAGCGCATCCCGGTCATCGGCTATACGCAGGCCGGCGGCCAAGGCTATTTCGACGACGCCGGCTATCCCACCGGCACGGGCTGGGATGAGCTTATGTTCCCCGAGATCACCGACCCGCACGCCTATGCGCTTGAGATCAGCGGCGACAGCATGGAGCCCGTCTATCGCGACGGCGACACGGTGATCGTCTCGCCCGGCGCCAATCTGCGTCGGGGCGACCGGGTGGTCGTCAAGACCAACGAGGGCGAGGTGATGGCCAAGCAGCTCGCCCGCCGCGGCGCCAAGAAGGTCGAGCTCCTGTCGCTCAACGCCGCCCATGGCGAGCGCACGATCAATGTCGAGGAGATCTCGTTCATCCACCGCATCATCTGGGCAAGTCAGTAAGCGGCCAATACCGTAAGCACAGGACAAAGGCGGGCCGGAACGCCCGCCTTTTTCATGACCACCAAGTGACAAGGGCGTACGCCAGGAGCGGGACTTGCCCGCGCTGCCAAAGCCCGTTACCAAAGCCCTGGCGGGCCCGCACGATTTCAGCACCGAACACGACGCGGAGTTGCACATGAACTCACGGCAAGGGAATTCCCGTCCCGCCCCAAGGGACGCCGGATCGCTCGAAAACCTGGATGGACGGCAAGTGGTACGACGGCGACGTGCCGCTGATGACCGCCATGAGTCATGCCTCGTGGCTGGCGTCGGTGGTTTTCGACGGCGCCCGTGCGTTCGCCGGCCAGGCGCCCGACCTCGACCTCCACTGCCAGCGCGCCATCCGCTCCGCCGAAATGCTGGGCCTCAAGGCGGTCATCTCCGCCAAGGAGATCGAGCGCCTATCCTGGGAGGGCATCGCGCGCTTTCCCAAGGACGCCGAGCTCTATGTGCGCCCGCTGTTCTGGGCCGATGACGGGTTTCTCTTTCCCGATCCGGAATCGACGCGCTTCGCGCTGACCCTGTTCGAAGCGGCCGTGCCGCAGCCCAAAGGCTTCAGCGCCTGTCTGTCGCCCTTCCGCCGGCCGAGCCCGGAAACCGCGCCCACGGAAGCCAAGGCCGCCTGCCTCTACCCCAACGTCTCGCGCATGCTGTTCGACGCGAGCAAGCGCGGCTTCGATACAGCCGTGGTCACCGACCTCAACGGCAATGTCGCGGAGTTCGCGTCGTCGAATCTCTTCATTGCCAAGGATGGCGTCGTGTCCACACCCGTCATCAACGGCACCTTTCTCAACGGCATCACCCGCCAGCGCGTGATCCAGCTTCTGCGCAAAGCGGGTGTCGACGTGCACGAGCGCTCGCTCGCCTTCCGCGAGGTGCACGAGGCGGACGAGGTCTTCTCGACCGGCAATTACTCCAAAGTCACGCCCTGCACCCGCATCGAACAGCGCAGCTTGCAGCCCGGGCCGTTCTACGCCCAGGCGCGCGAGCTCTATTTCGCCTATGCCAAGACCGCGACTGCGCCGCGCTGAAGCCTAGGTTTTGGCAACAGCCGCATGCTGCGCCGCCAACTCGGCGTCGCGCGCTTTGACACGCGCCGCTGACGGCCGCGCAGTCACACGCTTGATGTAGTCCATGATGACCGGTAACTCCGGCACGATCTTGAACATGGTCGTGTACGCCAGCGCCGTTCCCCACAGGATGTCGGCCGCGGTGAAGCGCTCGCCCAACAGATAGGGGCCCCGCCCAAGCTGGTCGGTGAGCGTCTTCAGCATCGTGTCGTAATCGCCATAACCCATCATCGACGGCGGGCCGGGCTCGCGCTTGAGCGCGCGATCGGCGATCGCCGGCTCGAAGCTCGAGCCGTAATAGACCAGCCAGCGCAGATAGGGCCCGCGCAAGGGCTCACCGATTTTCGGCGCCAGTCCCTTCTCCGGAAATGCATCGGCGAGATAGAGGAATACCGCGCCCTGCTCCGTCACCAGCGCGCCGTTGTGCAAGATCGCCGGCACCTTGCCCATCGGATTGACGGCCAGATAGTCCGGCCGACGCTGTTCGCCCGCCTTCATGTTGATGACACGCATTTCATATGGTGCACCCAGATCCTCCAGAAGCATGAACGTCCCCGAGGAGCGCGTGTTGGGCGCGTGATAGAAAATCGGCTTGCTGGCGGTTGTCATAGTTCGGCTCCCGTCACAACGATGTGTAGCGCCGGATCATAGGCGGTTTCGCTTCCGGCGTGCCATCGGCCGGGAGCAGCGCTATAGTTGCACATGCAATCCCTGAGGGAAGAAACCCATGGGCATGCTCACCGACAAAGAATTGGCACAGCTCCAGCCGGCGGAAACCGCCGCGTACCCCTCGCCTGTCCCCACCCAGGTCATTTCCAGCGACGAATATTTTCCGATCCCGCAGACCGAGCGGCAGAAGAAAGTCGAAGCTCGTCTCAATGACTTAAGCGACGAGTATGGCCGCAAGAACGGCCTCTCGCGCCGCGCCTTCTTCAAGACCGCCGCCGGCATGGCGACGGCCTTCGCGGCGATGAACGACGTCTACGGTCCGCTCTATGGCGTGAGCCGCGCCGAGGCCGCCAATGTCGGCGTCGCCGCACAGCGCGCGCAGGCGATGGAAAAACAGTTTGTCATGGACGTGCACACGCATTTCCTGCGCGACGACACCAGGTTGGTCAATTTCGTGCGCGCGCGCGAGACTGTCGGCCAGGCCGGCTGGAATCCCGGTCTCGTCGGCAAGCCGCAGACCCTCGACGATCTCAAGTACCCGAACTGGTTCAAGGAGATCTATCTCGACAGCGACACCAAGGTGGCGCTGATCAGCGGCTCGGGCTCCGAGGAGCCGCGCGACTGGTTCCTCACCAATGAGATAAAAGCGTCCGCGCGCGAGCGCGTGAACAAGGAGGCCGGATCGCGCCGCTTGCTCTCCCACGCCATCTTCATGCCCGGCGTGCCGGGCTGGACGGACGATGTGGATCGCGTCATCGCCGAACTCAAGCCCGATTCCTGGAAGGGCTACACGGTCGGCGACAACACCAACAAGCAGCTCGCCCGCCATCCCTGGCGCATGGACGACGAGAAGCTGCTCTATCCGTTCTACGAGAAGATCCTGAAATCCGGGAACAACATCGTCTGCGTGCACAAGGGCCTCTATCCGCCCTCGGTCGAGCAGCAATTCCCGCACCTCATGCCCTACGCCAAGGTCGACGATGTCGGCAAGGCGGCGAAGGACTGGCCGCAGATCAATTTCGTCGTCTACCACTCGGCCTATCGTTGGGCCGCGGGCGCCAATGCCGGGCTCGGCTGGAAGCAGTTCGAGGACACCGGCCGCGTCGAATGGACCAGCGACCTCGCCGAGATCCCGGCCAAGTACGGCGTGACGAATGTCTACGCCGATCTCGGCCAGATCTTCGCGCAGACCACCGTCGTCGAGCCGCGCCTCTGTGCCGCCTTGATGGGCATGCTCATCAAGGGCATGGGCGCCGATCATGTGGTGTGGGGCACCGACGCCGTCTGGACCGGCGCACCGCAATGGCAGATCGAAGCCCTGCGCCGCCTCGAAATCCCCGAGGAGATGCAGAAGAAATACGGCTACGCGCCCATGGGCCCCGCCGACGGCCCGATCAAGACCGCGATCTTCGGCGAGAATTCCGCCAAGATGTACAAATACGACCTCAAGAAAGCCGGCTGGGAAAACGACAACTACGCCCAGATCAAAGCCGCGTATCTGCAGAGCGGCCCGGATCCGAGCCACCAGCGCTATGGGTATGTGGTGAAGGGTTGAGCGCTCAACACACTCTAAAAATTGTCATGCGCGGGCTTGACCCGCGCACCCATAAACGGTGTCGACGCTGAGTTGGTTTATGGGCCCGCGGGTCAAGCCCGCGAGTGACAATTTTTCTTTTGAGACGGGGGCCTAGCGCGCGCCTGCCCCTTCCAGTATGCGCACAATCTCCGTTTGCCGGCGCTGGCGCGCATGCGCAAGCGGCGACGTGCCGTCGCGATCGGCGAGATTGATCGATGCGCCGGCATCGACGAGCAGCCGCACGATCTCCGTATGCGCGGGACCACCGTCGCCCAGGATGATGGCCTCCAGCAGCGCGGTCCAGCCAAGTTTGTTCACATGATCGATATTTATGCGCGTCGACAATAGCAGGCGCACCATCTCGACATGGCCGTGATGGGCGGCCGGAATCAGCGCCGTGCCGCCATAACGGTTGACGCTGGCAAGATCGGCGCCGTTGGCAAGAATTATCTGCAAGATCTCCAGACGGCCTTCGGCGCAGGCGTAGAGATAGGGGCTATCCTGGATATTGTCCTTGGCGTTCACGTCGGCGCCGGCCGCAATCAAAAGACGCGCGATCTCGACATGATTGCCCTGCGTCGCGACCAGCAGCGCCGTCCGGCCATCGCCATCGCGCGTCTGCACGCCGGCGCCCTGTTCAAGGAGCCGCCGCACGGACGAAGCATCGCCGCGCGCGGCCGCCGCGATCAGCGCCTGATCGGAGGATTCCGGCTGCTGTGCCATCACCATGCGCGCTCCCAAAAAGACCGACACGACACCGACGAACCGCCGTCGTGCCCACATGGTCAGCCGCACCGCAGGCGCGGCGGCCCCGCGTCGCTCAGCGCCGGCCCATGGATCATCCGACCGAGTCCCGCCCAATAGGCCGCGGCTTCGCACATCGGGCAAGGTCGTGACGACGAGTACAACGTGCCGTCGCGAAGCTCGCGCCGACCGAGACGCCGCGCGGCATCGCGGATCGCCTCCATCTCCGCATGTGCGGTCGGGTCGCGCTTCGTGACGACGCCACTCGGCGCATGGCCGACGATACGCCCATCGATCACCACGACCGCGCCATACCCCTGGTCGCCCGAATCTTCTGCGATCTTTTTCAGGGCGAAGGCGCGATCCATGAACGCTTGCGGGCTCGCGCGATTCGGTTGCGCAATCGGATCGCTGTCTCCGGCACCCCGCCCCACCCGCGCCAGGGACATCATCGCTGCGGCCGCACCGAACGCCGCCGCCCCCATGCTCCACAGGCGGCGCGACATCCTGATCGGCGGGCGAGGATCGCGCATGGCCGCAAGCCTACACCACGCCAGGGCTCAATCGAACAGCCGCTTGCCGAAGCGATAGCGCGCCAGCGTGAACGCCGCGATCGCCAGCGCCGCCACGTAGCCGAGATGCCCTGCCGTCGCCAGAGGCTCCAGCGGCAGCCCGGCCGTAAGCGGCCGCACGACCTCGATCAGGTGCGTCATCGGCAGCGCCCAGGCGATCGCCTGTATGAACCACGGGAAGCGCGTGACCTCGAAGAACGTGCCGGAGAACACGAACATCGGCGTGACCCAGAAGGTGAAGAAATACGCGAAGATGTCCCAGCTCTTGGCATGCGCGGTCGCGACCTGTCCGCAGCACGCGAAACAGATGGCGCCCAGCGCCAGCACCGGCCAGGCCAGCAGCACGCCCGTGAATGACCCGATACCGCCCCAGATCAGACCCACGCCGATCACGCAGGTGGCCGAGAACAATCCCTTCGTCGCCGCCCACAGCATTTCGCCGAGCATCAATTCGGTGAGCGTGACCGGTGTCGCCAGGATCGCATCCCAGGTGCGCTGCAGGCTGAAGCGCGCATAGGTGCTGATGGTCGATTCGAAGCTCGCCGCGAACATCGCCGCGTAGCACATCATGCCCGGCACGACGAAGCTGAGATAATCGAGCCCGCCGACCCGGTCGAGCACGGCGCCGAGCCCATAGCCGAAGGCGAACAGGAAGATCAGCGGATCGAGCACGTTGGTCGTCAGCGACGGCCACATCAGACGGCGCCAGACCGTGACGTTGCGCCGCCACACGGCGGCACTGTAGCGATTGACGGCGATCACGCTGGCTCGCGCACTCATGTCAGCCTCCTGTCCGCAAGCTGTGCCCGGTCAGGCGCAGGAACACATCCTCGAGATTGGCGTCGCGCCGCAGGAAGGTGGCGTGCGGCGGCAGACGTCGCGTCACATCGCCCGGATCGGTCGCGTAATAGAGCACGGCATCGCCGATATCGTTGCGCTCCAGCCCTTCTTCGCTGAACCCCTCGGGCAGCGGCTTGGCGATCTCCAGCACGTGGCGGCGCACATGGCGCGCGATCAGCTCCTCCGGCGAGCCCTCGTCCAGCACCTTGCCGCCGTCGATGATGATGATGCGGTCGCACAGGCGCTGTGCCTCGTCCATATAATGCGTCGTCAGCAGCAGCGTCTTGCCCTCGCGCTTCAAGTCGAGCAGCCGGCGCCAGATCAACACGCGCGCCTGCGGGTCCAGCCCGGTCGTCGGCTCGTCGAGAATCACCAGCTCCGGCTTGGAGATGAGCGCCCGCGCGATGATCAGCCGCCGCCTCATGCCGCCGGAAAGTTGCATCACCTTGGCGTTGCCGCGCTCTTCCAAGTGCATGAATTCAAGCAGCTTGGGCACGCGCGCCGCCACATCGTCGCCTGCGATGCCGAAATAGCGGCCATAGACCTCGAGATTCTGCTGCACCGACAGATCGGGATCGAGATTGTCCTCCTGCGGCACGAGCCCCACGCGCTCGCGCAACGTTCGCCCGAGCGCGCCCGGCGCCTGACCGAAGATGCGCAACCGCCCGCCCGTGGGCCGGGTGAGCGCCATGAGCATGCGCATGGTCGTGGTCTTGCCCGCCCCATTGGGCCCCAGCAACCCGACGCAACTCCCCTGCGCGATCGAAAAGCTGATCCCGCGCACGGCATGCACATCGCCATAACGCTTCTCCAGCGCTTCAACTTCGATCACGGGTGTCTTCGTCGCAGCGCCTTCCACGATCCGACTCCTCTCCGGTCGATTTCTCGTTCAGTCCGTTCTCTGTGCACCGCGCCAACCTTAAAATTGTCACCCGCGGGCTTGACCCGCGGGCCCATAAACCGTCTCAGCGTCAACACCGCTTGTGGGTGCGCGGGTCAAGCCCGCGCATGACAGTTCTTTTTTAGCGCAGGTGCATTTCAGGTCGAGGGGCTACTTCGCCAGTTCCCCCGCCAGCGCCTTCTTGATCAGCGCGATCGTTTCGGGAATCCCGTAGAGCGCGATGAAGGAGCCCAGACGCGGGCCTTGCGCGGTGCCGAACAGCACCTCGTAGCAGGACTGGAACCAGCCGCGCAGATTGTCGGCCCAGCCATGCCGCTTGCCGACCTCATAGACCTCGAACTGGATCGCCTCGGCATCCGCGTTCGCCGGCAGCTTCTCCAGGAACGCGATGAGATCGGACAGCGCCGCGCGCTCTTGCTCCGTCGGCGCGCGGAACTTGCGCGTCGGCTTCACGTAGTCGCGGAAATAGGCGACCGCGTGCCCGACCAGCTTGTCGAGATACGGATTGCTCTGCGGCGACGCCTTGGGCGCGTAGCGGGAAATGAAGCCCCACAGCACCGACTTGTCCTCGGTGTTCGCCACACCGACGAGATTCAGCAGGATGTTGAACGACAGCCCATCCGATTCCCCCGCCGGCGGCTTGCCGGCGTGGATATGAAACACGGCGTTGTCGAACTGCTGGTTGGGCTCGTTGGCGGCCGGATCCTTCGGCGCCTGTTCCGGATACTTCTTCAGGAACGCGAGATAATCGTCGACCTGACGCGGGATCACATCGAAGTGCAGCCGCTTCGCACTCTTGGGTGACTGGTACATGAACAGCGACAGACTCTCCGGCGGCCCGTAGCGCAGCCACTCGTCGACGGTCAGGCCGTTGCCGCGCGACTTGGAGATCTTCTCGCCCTTCTCGTCCAGGAACAGTTCGTAGGTGAAGCCTTCCGGCGGCTTGCCGCCGAGGATGCGGCAGATCTGTGACGACAGCTTGACGGAATTGATCAGGTCCTTGCCGGACATTTCATAGTCAACGTCCAAGGCAACCCAGCGCATCGCCCAGTCGCATTTCCATTGCAGCTTGCACAAGCCGCCGGTCACCTTCGTCTCGACCAGCGTGCCGTCCTCGTCCTTGTAGACGATCGTGCCCGCCGCGACGTCGCGCTTCACCACCGGCACCTGCAGCACTTTGCCGGTCTTGGGCGACACTGGCAGGAACGGCGAGTAGGTGGCACGCCGCTCCGGCCCCAAAGTCGGCAGCACGACGTTGATCACCTCGTCGTAGCGCTCCAGCACGCGCAGCAGCGTCGCATCGAAAATGCCGGACTTATAGCACTCGGTCGCCGAGCGGAATTCGTACTCGAAGCCGAACGAATCCAGGAACGCGCGCAGCCGCGCGTTGTTGTGATGCCCGAAGCTCTCATGCGTGCCGAACGGATCGGGGATCGCGGTCAGCGGCTTGCCCAGATGCGGCCGGATCACGTCGCCATTGGGAATGTTGTCGGGCACCTTGCGCAAGCCATCCATGTCGTCTGAGAACGCGAACAACCGCGTCTTCACATCCGACAGCAGACTCAGCGCGTGGCGCACCATCGAGGTGCGCACCACCTCGCCGAACGTGCCGATATGCGGCAGGCCCGACGGGCCATAGCCCGTCTCGAACAGCACATAGCCTTTTTTGGGCGTTTTCCCGCCGATCCGGGCGAGAATTTTACGAGCCTCTTCAAAGGGCCAGGCGCGGCCTTGGCCGGCGGGCAAACGGGTGGCGATTTGCGTTTCAATTGACATGGCGCCGGCAAGCTAGGGGGCCGACGCCGCGCCGTCAACCGCCGCCCCCTCACCCTCCCATCGCTTCGCGATGGGCCCCTCCCTCTCCCGCAAGGGGAGAGGGGGAGAGCAAGAGCGGTCTAACCCTCTCCCCTTGCGGGAGAGGGTGGCGAGCGAAGCGAGCCGGGTGAGGGGCCGCGTGCGCAATGTTGGTCGTGCGGGCACCAGACCTTTATAGTCGCTCATCCCGATGCAACCCGCCCCCGCCCCTCGCCCGATCGCCCTGCCGGACGCGCCCGTACTCGTCACTGGCATCGCGCACGCGATCTGGCTGACCAGCGAGGGTGAAGTCGAGGAGCTGACGCTCCGCGCCGCCGCCGAGCGCGCGCGCCGCGAAGCACCGTTGCTGGTCCACGCGCCCGCGACCGCGCGCCGCCTCAACATTGACCGCTTTCCCGCCTTCGACCTGCTGGAGCTGTTCGCCTTCGTGCGGCCCGCGCAATTCTGCCTGCCCACCCCGCGCGGCATCATCGGCGCCGTCTGCCTGCAACACATATCCGATCATGCGGCGGAGGCCCTGGCCTTGCGCGACGCCGCGACGACGCTGCTGGCCGAACTCACCGAGTACGACCCGGCAGCCGCGCGCGAAGCCGTCGCCATTGCCCGCACCATGGCGCGCGGCGGCTGGCGCTGGGGGCCGTCCGTGCTCGCGGTGCTCGGCGACGCGCCGGAGAATTTCACCCGGGCACCGGGTACGGGCGGGCTCAAAGTGTGGGATCGCCTGACCGAATGGTCGGAGCATGCACCCGACACACCGCCCGGCAACGTGCCGGTCGAGCCCATCGAAGCGCGCCATCGCCTGGCTGAGCTCACCGGCATCGATGCCGAAGCGCGCCCGCAGCAGGCCGATTACGCCTCCGCCGCCAGCTACGCCTTCGCGCCGCGCGAACAGGAGGATGCGCCGCGCACGGTGCTGGCCGAAGCCGGCACCGGTGTCGGCAAGACGCTGGGGTACCTCGCGCCTGCAACACTGTGGGCGGAAAAGAACCTCGCCCCCGTCTGGATCTCCACCTACACCCGCAACCTCCAGCACCAGATCGATCGCGAACTCGACCGGCTCTGTCCCACACCGGAGGAGAAGGCGCGCCGCGTCGTCATCCGCAAGGGCCGCGAGAATTATCTCTGCCTGCTGAACTTCGAGGAAGCCGTCGGTGGCCTGGTCGCGCGGCCGCAGGATTTCGTCCCGCTCGGCCTGATGGCGCGCTGGGCCGGCAAGACGCGCGACGGCGACATGGTCGGCGGCGATTTTCCCGCCTGGCTTGCCGATCTCGGCGGCCGCAACCGCACGCGCGGCCTCGCTGACCGGCGCGGCGAATGCATCTACTCGGCCTGCGCGCACTATCACAAATGTTTCATTGAAAAGAGCATCCGGCGTGCCCGCCGCGCCGACATCGTCATTGCCAACCACGCGCTGGTGATGGCGCAAGCCGCACTCGCCTCGCACGGCTTCGGCGGCATCGACGACACGCGTATGCCGACACGCTACGTGTTCGACGAGGGCCATCATGTCTTCGATGCGGCCGACAGCGCGTTCTCCGCCTTGCTCTCGGGCTCGGAAGCGCATGAGTTGCGCCGCTGGATTCTCGGCCCCGAAGGCACGACGCGCTCGCGCGCCCGCGGCCTCAAATCGCGCGCCGGCGATCTGGTGGCGGAGGACGAGACCGCCACCAAGCTGCTGGAGCAAGCGCTGATCGCCGCGCGCGCCTTGCCCGGCGATGCCTGGCTGCCGCGCATCGCCGGCGACAATCCGGTCGGGCCGACGGAAGCGTTCCTCGCCATCGTGCGCCGCCAGGTCTATGCGCGCTCGCAAGGTGCCGACGATCCCTACGGCATCGAGACCGACACCCGCCCGCCGCTGCCCGGCCTGGTCGATGCGGCGGTGTCGCTGGAGCGCGCCCTTGCGCGTCTCGCCGAACCGATGGTGGCCCTCGCCAAGCGCCTCGCCGCGCGATTGGAAGACGAAGCACAGAAGCTCGACACCAACACGCGTTCGCGCATCGAGGCGGTATCGCGCGCATTACGGCGCCGGGGCGAAGCCATGCTCGGCGCGTGGCGCAGCATGCTGAAGATGCTCGCGACTGAACAAGCACCCGACGCCACGCCGGCCGAGGTCGTAGACTGGTTCGCCGTCGAGCGCATCGAGGGCAAGGACCTCGACATCGGCATGCACCGGCATTTTGTCGATCCCGCGAAAGCCTTCGCCGCTTCGGTGGCGCAGCCGGCGCACGGCGTGCTGGTGACCTCAGCGACGCTCACCGACGGTACCGGCGACCTCGAAGCCGATTGGCTGGCGGCGGCAACGCGCACGGGCGCGCGTCACCTGCCCAATCCCGTGCGTGCGAGCGTCCCCTCGCCCTTCGATTACCCGAAGCAAACGCGCATCCTGGTCGTGCGCGATGTCGCGCGCGATAATCTCGAGCAGGCAGCCGCCGCCTATCGCGAGCTGTTCCTGGCGAGCGGCGGCGGCGGGCTCGGCCTGTTCACCGCCATCAGCCGGCTCAAGGGCGTCTATCGCTTCCTGGCACCCGCCCTCGAGCGCGCCGGCCTGCCGCTCTACGCCCAGCACATCGACGCGCTCGACACGGGGACGCTGGTCGACATCTTCCGCGCCGAGGAGGATTCCTGCCTGCTCGGCACCGATGCCGTGCGCGACGGTGTCGACGTCCCCGGCCGCTCCTTGCGCCTGATCGTGTTCGATCGCGTGCCGTGGCCGCGCCCCGACATCCTGCATCGCGCGCGCAAAGCCGCGTTCGGCGGCACGGCCTATGACGACATGCTGACGCGCTTGCGTCTCAAGCAGGCCTTCGGCCGACTGGTGCGCCGCGCCGGCGACACCGGCGTCTTTGTGATGCTGGATTCGCGCCTGCCGACTCGGCTCTGCGGCGCCTTCCCGCCCGGCGTCGAGATCCAGCGCCTCGGCATCGCCGAGGCCATCCAGATCACGCGGGATTTCTTGATGCGCTGAGTGCGCCAGCCGCGACGGTCCTGCGTCTGTCGTGGCCGCAGAACCGTCGCGTCTCTCGCTTAGCGACGACGCCGGCGCTGCAACGCCAACGCCGCAAGACCGGCGCCGAACAGGCTCAGCGTCATCGGCTCAGGTACCCCCGGCACGGGCGACGGGTCATCAACGACAATATTGTCGAGCTGGAGATATTTGTTCCCTGTGCCCGTAAGAGGCGTCCATTCCACGGCGATCAAATCGACGAAATTCACAAAGGAGAAGGTTTCCAGACCGATCAAGGCATCCGTCGTCACGGTCTGGGTCACGGTCGAGAGATCGGACTTGGTCCCGACGATCTGGATGGTCTGGATGTTGTACGCCTGATTGTAGACATCGCCGAAATCGATCGACAGGAGCGAGAACGTGCCGCCGTCGATCTTCGACATCGTGGTCGTCGTGCCGCCATAATTGTGGCTGAGCGTGGCACCACCCTGATCCGCATTCGAGTTGTGAGTCGTGCCCCACACGAGATAGTTCGCGTTCATACCGAGATTGCTGACGAAGTTGAATCCGCCGGCGTCAACCGACACATGAGACGTGAACGAATTGCCGTTCTGCGCCAGTTCGTCGAAACCAATCACCGCGGCGTCGGCTGTCCCTGCCGCCGCTAAGGCCGCGAGGCCGAAACTTCCCGGAATGAGTGTCGCAGCGGCCCGCTTGAATGTGCTTGTGAGAGTCATTGTTCACCTGAATGTTAGTACGATTCGCACCACTTAGTGCGACGCGGACTAAAGCAAGCCGCATGCCACAGAAGATTTTGAGCAAAATCAACGCCTTGAGAGAATGATCCAGTCGATCTGTAATGAATCCCGACAGGGGGTAGCTTGTCGACGCAGCCCGCGGCCGTTAATTGTGAGCGGGACCGCCAGCGGTGTTTCGCCGTGCGGGGGAACCTTCGCGGGCAGGCGTTATGGATGACGTGACTTATGACGAGGCGTCGGTGCTCTCGCTGATCGAGCGGAGCGCGCCGATCACCGCCTATCAAATTCGCAAATCCATGGCTCGATCCCCGACCTCCAACATCTCAAACAGCACCGGGAAGATCTACCCGATCATTCGGCGTCTCAAGGAACGCGGTTTGATCGCAGCGGAGGCCGTCGAAGGCGATCTTCGCAACACTGAGCATCTGGCCTGCACCGAGCGCGGCAAGCAGGTCATCCGTCACTGGGTCAAGTCCTTGGACGACTCCCATCTGCTGCTCGAAGACCCGCTCCGTACCAAGGTTCTCAGTTTCCACCTGCTCTCAAAGAGCGAGCAGATCCGTTGGTTGAAATCGGCGCGCGATGACCTGACCAAGAAGCAGGCGGAAATAGAGACATTCGCTCGAAAGTTCGCGGGGCCAGTTATGGACCTTGCGCATGCAAACGCACGGCTGACAACCGGCGCTCGCATTGCGTGGATCGACCTAACGCTGAAGAAGATTGAGCAAAAATAGCCTACGACTAGGCGTCGAGATCCAGCGCCTCGGCCTCGCCGAGGCGATCCAGATCACGCGAGAATTCCTTACGCCGAAAACTTAACGCCGCCTCAGCTTGACACCGCGGCCGATTGCCGATGTAATTCAACCTATAAGCGCACAGGCGTCAGCAGTTGGTTGGTGAGTGACGATGTCCGGAATTCTTGGTCGGTTCGCGCTTCGTCTTGTTGCCGCCGCGCTTTTCGTCATATCCGCACAAATGGCGACAGCACAATCTGACTCAAGATTCAGAACAATCTCCTGTCAGGAGTCGCTGCTTTTTCTCGCGCCGTCTTTGACCTGCATCACGGACGATGGGCGTGCAGAAAGCAACAAACTCGCCATATCAACGATGCATTCGACCGCCGGAAAATTGAACGGGGTCTCGCTCAATATCACACTCGTCACGACCGGATCGCGGACCTACATCCCCGCCTACGGCGAGGACGCCTCGGTTACCCTCATCAAGTCCTATGGCGCCGCGGCCAAGCCGCCGGCTTCGAATTGGTCGCAGATCAAGACGACCGGCAATACCAGCTACATGACGTTCACGACCGGCAACCAAGGTTGCGTCGGATTCGATCATTCCGGCCCGCTGTTGTCGGGCGGATATGAATGGTTGCTCCGTGGCTTTGTCTGCCTGCCGCCAGGACGAGCGGCCTCCTTCGACGCCCTCAAGGCCTACCTCGCCGCCATTCGCGTCGGTCCGGCGACACAAAATCGCAACGCCTTCGGCCAGCCGGTTGAGCCGCTGCCGAGCACGCCCGCGCGCTCTTCCATCCCGGACCTGAGGCCGGCACCGGGCTCCTAACGCGCGGCGCAAGTCCGGGCTTGCGTCACGCATGCGCCTGCGGCAAAGATGCCGGCCCGCTGCAGAAGGGCCGCCTCATGTTATCCGCCAGCACCCCGACAATTCGCGATGCGACGCGCGACGATCTGTCCGCCATCGTGCGCATGCTCGCCGACGATCCGCTTGGCGCCAAGCGCGAGCGCGCCGTCGATCCGCTGCCGCGCGACTATATCGACGCGTTCGACGCCATCCAGACTCACACCGGCAATCATCTTCTGGTGGCCGAGCTCGACGGCAAGGTTGTCGGCTGCCTGCAACTCACTTACATCCCCGGCCTGTCGCGCCTGGGCCTCACGCGCGCGCAGATCGAAAGCGTACGCGTCGATCGATCGATGCGCGGGCGCAAGCTGGGCGAGCAGATGATCCAGGATGCCATCGAGCGCGCGCGCAAGCACGGCTGCGGCGTCGTCCAGCTCACCACCGACAAGGCGCGCGAAGACGCCCACCGCTTCTACGAGCGCCTCGGCTTCGTCGCGACGCATATCGGGATGAAGCTGAGTTTGAAGTAGCGGCCCCCATGCCCGCCGAAGCTTCAGCGAAGGCGGGTCACCCCCACACCTCGCGCGCGGTGTCGACGACCAGCTTGAGTTTGGCGATCTCTTCGTCCAGCGTCAGCGCATTGCCTTCCACCGTCGACGAGAAGCCGCATTGCGGGCGAGGCAGATCTGCTCCAGCGGCACGTGCTTCGCCGCCTCATCGATGCGCCGCTTGAGATCGTCCTTCTTCTCGAGCGCCCCCTTCTTGGTCGTGACCAGGCCGAGGATCACCATTTTTCCCTTCGGAACAAATCTTAGCGGCTCGAACCCGCCCGAGCGCGCGTCGTCGTATTCCAGGAAGAACCCGTCGACCTTGAGCTCGTTGAACAGCGCTTCAGCCACGAAATCGTAGCCGCCCGACGCGACCCACGAGGAGCGGAAATTGCCGCGGCACATATGCGTGCACACCGTCATGTCCTTGGGTTTCTTCGCGAGGGCCCCGTTGATCAGCTTGATGTAGATCTCGTGCTGGTGCTCGGAATCCCCACCCAGCTTGGCGATATGTTCGCGCTGTGTCGGATCATTGAGATAGGCGAGCTAGTATCATCGAGCTGCAGATAGGTGCAGCCGAGCTTCGACAGCTCCACGATCTCATCGGCGTAGACGGCGCTCAGATCGTTCCAGAACCCCTTCAGGTCCGGATAGACCTTCTCGTCGATCGCGGCACGCCCGCCGCGGTAATGCATCATGCTGGGCGATGGGATGGTGAGCTTGGGCGTGCCCTTGGTCACCGATTTCAGGTATTTGAACGCATCGCCGAAGATGCATTTCTCAAGCTTCAGCTTGCCGGTCACTTTGAGGGCCGCGGGCGTGAACTCGATATCGCCCTTCTCATTGTGGAATTTGACGGTGAGATTGTCCTGCACCTTGGTCACGCCGCCGACCTGGTAGAGGAAATCCATGTGCCATGAGCCGCGGCGGAACTCGCCGTCGGTGATCGAGGAGAGGCCGACATCCTCCTGCAGCTTGACGGCACCCTTGATCGCCGCGTCCTCGACTTTCTTCAATTCGGCGGCGTCGATCTTGCCTTTCTTGTGATTCTCGCGCGCCTCCAGCAATTCTTTCGGGCGAAGCAGGCTGCCGACATGATCGGCGCGGAAGGGCGGCTTGGTGCGGGCGGACATGGCATTCCCTCGTCTCTTGGTCTTGGAATTGACGCGGGCCGGAGTTTGTCACAAACGCCCCGGCGAGACGAGATGGCGCATCATGCCGCACGCGCACTTGTCCGCATCGCGAACACAGCAAGCTTCGGGATTGGGCGCCTGCCCACGAGGGATCCGTCACTCGGAGTTCGGCTCGATGTCCTGGTTGATCCACGAGAACATCAGCAGCACGACCCATTGCTTGCGATAGGAATATCCATAAGCCGGCCCGACCGAATCGATCATCTTGCCGTCCTTGGCGTCGTAGGCCAGCACACCGATCTTGGCGACACCCTGTTGCTCCGCCTGCTTGAAGAGTGCGAGCTCCGGCGTCTTGATCGGACCGGCCAGCGGGATCGGGAACTCGAACGCGGGAATGCCGATCAGAAACTTCTCTTCGTCGACAGAGAGCGCGCCGGCGCGCGCCTCGACGATCACGTCGGCCTTATCTTTGTCGTTGATCAGATTGGCACCGTTGCGCAGCACGCGATCGCGGATCGCGCCCATGAGATATAGTCCGTCGAAATCCTTGCCGTCCGCACCTTGGAATTTGGTCGGATCGACAAACACCTTGGCGCCCGCCGGAATCTTGAGCACGATCTCTTCCGCGGCGCGATCGCCCGCCTTCGAGACCAGGAGCTGCTCCGTCGCCGTGCGCGGCGGACTCGACTGACGTGCATCCGAGCATCCGGCCACCACCGCAAGTGCTGCGACGGCCGCGATGCCGCCGCAATTCGCAAGGCCCCGAGTCGCAAGAGAACGTTTCGCGAAACGCCGCGCCCGTGTGGCGCACGCGATGAAAATCGTCATGCTCGCCTCATTTTTTATAAAAACAGGAGATTGGAATCAGTAGCGGGTACCCTTGACTCAGCTCGCACAAGATGTAGCTCTCATGAAGTGACAAAGCTGTGGCGCGCTGCCCTGCGGAGAAATGCGAGCAAAAACAAGCCTTGATGCAACAACTCGCCCCAGATAAAAGTTGCATTGCAACTCGGCGGGGACCTACTGCCAGTATTGGTGCCCCCTCCGCCGCCCCGATCAGGTCGCCCACACCCGTTGTAATCCGGGAGGTAGCCCCCACGTTCAGGTCGAGACAGGACAGGAAACTCCCCGAGTTCGAATCGGCGTTTCTGTCCGGACTCTAAAAATATCCCCGGCTACCGTGTTCGAAGAGCCACAACGGTTTTCCGCGTCACAAACATTGCCGACGACGAAAGGCACACCGATGTCGCCACCGCCCGCCGATCGCAGCCATATCTACGACATCCAAGAGGGTCAGTCCGCCGCCGAGGCTACATTCGGCGCCGCCGGGCCGTTGCTGACGGAAATCGAAACTGCCCAACTCCTGGGCATCAGCCCGCGCACGCTCCAGAACTGGCGGCGCTCCGGCCGCGGCCCCGTGCATGTGCGCCTGGGCGGCCTAGTGCGCTACGCCCCGCAAGACGTCGACTCCTTTATCGCCCAAGGACGCCGCACCGCCGCAGCAAAATCCGACGCCAAGTCCGACCGCGTCGATCCGCTGCAAGCCGAAACGGCCTCAGCGCAGAGGCCCGAGACAGCGGCGGACAAGCCGGAGAATGACCAGGGCCTGTCGCTGATCGTGCGCGCCATGATGCGCGCGCAGAAAGACGGCGAGGTCTAGCGCCCGCGGTATCAGCCGGCGCAGGGCGCCGATAGCGGCCCGCGCAACACCGCTGCCACCAGCGCCTCGACGCTCTCGCGGCTATCGAGCCGCAGCACCGGACACGCCAGGCACGCGAGCCAGGCTTCATGCAGAGCGCGACTGCGCACATCGAGCCCGCCCTCCTCGTAGCGCGCCGCCCAGGTGAGGAACTCTGTGTGCATCTTATGGAGGGCACCACCCAGCACGATTGCGTCCGCGCCATAGCGCTCGACCTCGCGCTGCTTGAGCCGCGCGAGCCGAACATCCGCCCGCAACGTCAAGAACACGACGAGATCGAAGCGCGCGATGAAGGGGTCACCCCACCGTGTCAGCGCGCCTGAGAGTACCCAGCCGTTACCCGCGCCATCGAGCGCCAATGCCAGCTTGTCCTGCCGCTCCGGCATCGGCCGCAGATTTTGAAATGGCGGGTCCGAGGGCAGCCACAGAAAATCATCGGAGTCAAAATGCGGCACGCTGAGCCGCGCCGCCAATGCGCGCCCCAGCGTCGTCGTCCCCGACCCGGATGCGCCAACAATGTGGATGTGGTGGGGCATGGCAAAGACATCGAGACAATAAAAAAGCCCTCGTCCTGAGCTTGTCGAAGGACGAGGGCTTGGCGCGTTGACCGTTCCCGCGTCCTCATCCTTCGACAAGCTCAGGATGAGGACGCTTAGAGAGCGATGCTAGGTCAGAGTTACGGCAGCGTGTAGCTCGTCTTCACCGTCGTATAGAACTCTGCCGCATACCGCCCCTGCTCGCGCGGGCCGTAGCTCGAGCCTTTGCGGCCGCCGAAGGGCACGTGGTAGTCGACGCCGGCGGTCGGCAGGTTGACCATCACCATGCCGGCCTGGGCGTTGCGCTTGAAGTGGCTCGAATACTTGAGGCGGTCGTGCAGATGCCCGACGACAGGCCGAACTCGGTGTCGTTGGCCACCGCCAGCGCCTCGTCGTAATCCTTGACGCGGATCACGCTCGCGACCGGCCCGAATACCTCCTCGCGGTTGATGCGCATGGCATTGGTCGTCTCCGTCACCAGCGCCGGGGCGAGGTAGAAGCCCTCCGTCTCGCGGTTGAGGCGCTCGCCGCCCGTGACCTTGCCGCCTTCCTTGCGCGCGATCTCGATGTAGTTCATGTCCTGGTCGAGCTGGCTCTGGTCGACCACCGGGCCGATATCGCGTGCCGGCCTTGAGCGCGTTGTCGATCTTCAGCGACTTCATCTTGTCGACCATCGCCCCCACGAACTTGTCATGGATGCTCTGGGTGACGATGAGCCGCGAGGAGGCCGTGCAGCGCTGGCCCGTGGAGAAGAACGCGCCGTTGACGGCGGCACCCACCGCGATGCCGAGATCGGCATCGTCGAGCACCACCAGCGGGTTCTTACCGCCCATCTCGAGCTGCACCTTCTTGCCGCTGGCGACGGCCTTCTGCGCGATCTGCTTGCCGGTCGCAACCGAGCCCGTGAAGCTGATCGCGTCGATATGCTGGGCTCGCGAGCATCTTCTCGCCGACGATCGAGCCGCGGCCCATCACCAGGTTCAGCACGCCCTTGGGCAGGCCGGCACCGGCCAGGATCTTGACCAGCGCCCAGCCGCAGCCCGGCACCAGATCGGCGGGCTTGAACACCACCGTGTTGCCGTAGCACAGCGCCGGCGCGATCTTCCACGCCGGGATGGCGATCGGGAAATTCCATGGCGTGATGATGCCGACCACGCCCACCGGCTCGCGCGTGATCTCGACATCGATGCCCGGCCGCGTCGACGGAAGTTTCTCGCCCGCCAGGCGCAGCGTCTCGCCGGCAAAGAACTTGAAAATCTGGCCGGCGCGCATCGCCTCGCCCGTGGCCTCCGGCAGCGTCTTGCCTTCCTCGCGCGCCAGCAGCTTCCCGAGCTCGTCCTTCTGCGCCAGGATCGCGGTGCCCGCCTTGTCGAGGATGTCGAAGCGCAGCTGGATCGGCGATTGCGACCAGGCTGGCCGCCTCGCGCGCCGCGGCGATCGCCGTTTCGGTCTGCGCCTGATCGGCCTGGGTGTATTCGCCGACCACGTCCTTGAGGTCGGAGGGGTTGATGTTCTTGGTGACCTTGGCGCCGTCGACCCATTCGCCGGCGATGAGATTCTGATGCAGCATTGACGCGTCCTCTTTTTCTTTCGGGTGACCCGGTCCCCCGGCATCCGGACCGGCCGCACCCCTCCCAGCTGGGAAGGACAAAACTGGCGGTCGGCGAGGGGGTATTCCGTAAAGCGGCCGGCAGTCTAGAGCACCGGCCGTGCCGATGCACTAGGCGGGTTTACAGAGCCTGGAATGCGGGTTTTGCGCCGCTCAGGGCAGGATGCGGCGGAAGGTGCTGAGGCATTCCGGATCATCGGGATTGCCCGTCCATTTCTGGCAGAGCTGACGACGGTTCTCCATCTCGCCGGTCATATGCGACGACTTGTCGTCGGTTGCCGGCGAAGTCCCCGCACAGCCGGCCAGCGCCAGCCCGGCCACGAGCGCGAGCCGGTATGAAAAATCCTGCATCTGACGACTCCGACGGTTCACCCAGCCCCGAGGTGCCGCATGAGGCCGCAAATTACGGGGGGTCACGGCGGAAGGTGTTGTGACAGGCGCGATCGTTTGGATCGCCTGTCCATCCCTCGCAGGCCATTCGGCGGCGTTCGGACTCGCTCTGCCCCGCCGGTAGGTCGGCGCAGGCGGCGAGTGCCAGCAGCGCCCCCAGGGCGAGGCAAAACCGAGGCATCGCGAACATGCGGTCGCTCCAAACGTAGCCCCCCCTTCCCTGGCCAGTTCAACCACGAATTCCGCCTGCCGCCCCTTCACAAAGGCGTGACGCGGCGAGCGAGCAAATCGGGGCCTGAAATGCGAACCGCGAAGCAGGCCTTTGGGGCCATCGGCTTCGCGGGGCGGGTCCACGCACACGCCGGAGACTTTGCATCCGGGTCATCTTGCGACGCCCCGCGAAATGCAAGGGCGGCGTGTGTGGTCATTACGTAGAGGTATATGGGGAACCCGGCGCCCACCTTCAAGGGGTCACGGCCGGATGTCGCCGAACAGAATCATCACCGCCGACAGCGTGATCACCGACAGCACGGTCGAGCCCAGGATCACCGCTGAGGTGCGTTCGACGAAGATGCCGTAGCGCTGTGCCACCACGAAGGCGAGCGCGCCCGTCGGCATGGCGGAGAGGATCGTCGCGGCGGCGGTCGCGAACTTGTCGAGGCCGAACAGATGCGCGAAAGCCCAGGTCGCGGCCGGATGCGCCACCAGCTTGAGCGCGATCAGCCACGTGGCCTCAACCGTCCGCTTGCCGCCCATCAGCGCATTGACCGATTGCGTCGCCAGGAACAGCCCGATGGCGAACAGGGCGCACGGCCCCGCTGACGCGCCCATCATGTCGCCGAACGCAGCGATGGGTCCCGGGATGCCAGGCCGAGCGCACCCCACGCCAGGCCCGCAATCGACGAGACGATCAACGGATTCACGACGAGGGCGCGCGAGACGCCCAAGAGCACGCGGCCGAACCCGCCGCTTTTGTGCGCATCGAGCTCGATCAGGATGATCACGCCGCCGATCAGCACCGCCGCATTGAGCACGGCGGCGATGATCGCCGGCGGCATGCCCGGCGCCCCATAGGCCATCAGAAACAGCGGGATGCCCATATAGCCGGTGTTGGCGAACATCGCGGCGAGGCCCGCCAGGCCGTGCTGTGCCAGACGCGCGGGAAACGCGATGCGTCCCACGATATAGACAACGATGAAGACCACGATCACGCCGCACATATAAGCGGCGATGAACGGCAGGTTGAACACTTCGCGCGTCGGGGCGCGCGCCATGCTCAAGAACAGCAAGGCCGGAAGTGCAAAGAAATAGACGAAGCGGTTGAGCGCCTCGGAGCTCTCATTGCCCAGGATGCGGAACCGTCCCGCCAAAAATCCGCGAGAATGATTCCGAACAGCGGCAGGACGACGTTGGCGACGGCATGCATGTGGATAAATCGATGCCTGAACTTGCGCCGGGACAGACAAACACAAAGGCACAAAGAACACAAAGAAGCCGATCGCCACGCCGGCCTTATAAAATCTTGTCATCCGCGGGCCTGACCCGCGGATCTGAAACCGCGCCGACGTCAGATGCGCGGGTCACGCCCGCGCATGACAGTTTTTGTGTTCGACGCGCCAAAACACCTCTTTGACACCCGCCAAAGGCTTTGACAGTCTCTCGATCCAGAAGCGCCAAAGGAACCGAATGTCCACCTACGTCAACAGCAAAATCTCACCGCAAGCGGCTCTCATCTACACGATGGTGCTCGTTGCGGCCGCCGACAGCGACATGCCGGACCACGAACTGCATCGCATCGGCACGATCGTCCAGACCTGGCCCGTCTTCCGCGATTTCGATGCCGAGACGCTGACCGATACCGCACGCGAATGCGCGGTAATCTTGCAGACCGGCGATGGGCTGGAGCGCGTTCTGGCGGTGATCAAGTCGAACCTGCCCGCGAACCTGCTCGAGACGGCCTATTTCATGGCCTGCGACATCGCTCTCAACGATGGTCGGCTGCCCTTCGAGGAAATGCGCATCCTGCAGAAGCTGCGGTCCACCCTCGGCCTCGATCGCCTGATCGCCGGTGCGCTCGAGCGCGCCGTCAGCGCACGTCACGCCCGCGCCTGAGCCGGCCTAACCAGGCTCGTTACGCCGCATCGCGACCCGCACCCGCACGCGCTGACCGATCAGCGCCCCCAGCACCGCCGCAAGTTCACGCCGCTGCAGCCCAACGCTAGCGAAGAACGCCGCCTCGGCCTGCGTCACCAGGGCATGCGCCTGCGCCAGGGCGGCGCTGCCGCTGGCAGTAAGCGTCAGAAGCAAGGCCCGGCTGTCCGCAGCACTCGGCCGCCGCGCGACCCATCGCCGGCGCTCCAGCTTGCGCAGCACCACCGAGGCCGTCATCGCGTCGACGCCCGCTTGGCGCGCCACGGCGCCCTGCGAATAGCCCGGGCTTTGCTGCAACGCCGCCAAGAGCTGGTATTGCGCATAGGTCAGCCCCGCCGGCCGCAACGCGCGCGCCGCTTGCAACTGCCAAGCTTGCGCCGTCCGACCGATAAGAACTCCCAGATTTTCGCTGTTTTCTGCCATAAACTGGCTCTACTCGCTATCATATAAACATATATTATAATCATACATACTATTTATGCAAACAAAACGGGCCGCGGCGTGAACCGCGGCCCGTTTGGGGTGCCCGGCGGGATAACCCGCCGGGCGATCCAGCTTTGGACTGTGACCGGACTTCCTTAGAAGTCCATGTCGCCGCCCATGCCGCCCAGGCCGCCCGGCATCGACGGAGCCAGCCTTCTTCTCCGGCTTCTCGGCGACCATCGCCTCGGTGGTGATCAGCAGGCCGGCGACCGACGCCGCATCCTGCAGGGCGGTGCGCACGACCTTGGTCGGGTCGATGATGCCGGCCTTGAACATGTCGACGTACTCGCCCGTCCTGGGCGTCGTAGCCGTAGTTGGCGTTCTTGCTCTCGAGCAGCTTGCCGACCACGACGGCGCCATCGGCGCCGGCGTTCTCGGCGATCTGACGGGCCGGAGCCTGCAGGGCGCTTGCGGACGATCTCGACGCCGACGCGCTGGTCGTCGTTGGCCGGCCTTGACCTTCGTCCAGCGACTTGATCGCGTAGAGCAGGGCCGCACCGCCGCCCGGAACGACGCCTTCCTCGACCGCGGCGCGGGTCGCGTGCATCGCGTCGTCGACGCGGTCCTTGCGCTCCTTCACCTCGACCTCGGTGGCGCCGCCGACGCGGATGACGGCGACGCCGCCGGCCAGCTTCGCCAGACGCTCCTGCAGCTTCTCGCGGTCGTAGTCGGAGGTGGTCTCCTCGATCTGCGCCGGATCTGAGTGCAGCGGCCTTCGATGTCGCGTCTTCTTGCCGGCGCCGTCGACGATGGTGGTGTTTTCCTTCTCGATCACGCACCCGCTTCGCGGTGCCGAGCATGTCGAGCGTGACGTTCTCGAGCTTGATGCCGAGATCTTCGCTGATCACCTGACCGCCGGTCAGGATGGCGATGTCTTCCAGCATCGCCTTGCGGCGATCGCCGAAGCCCGGCGCCTTGACGGCCGCGACCTTGAGGCCGCCGCGCAGCTTGTTGACGACCAGGGTCGCCAGGGCTTCGCCTTCGACTTCCTCGGCGATGATCAGCAGCGGCCTGCCCGACTGCACGACGGCTTCGAGCACCGGCAGCATCGCCTGCAGGCCGGAGAGCTTCTTCTCGTGGAGGAGGATGTACGGGTTCTCCAGCTCGGCGATCATCTTCTCGGCGTTGGTGATGAAGTACGGCGAGAGATAGCCGCGGTCGAACTGCATGCCTTCGACGACTTCAAGCTCGGTCTCGAGGCTCTTCGCCTCCTCGACGGTGATGACGCCTTCGTTGCCGACCTTCTCCATGGCGCGGGCGATCATCTCGCCGATGTCGCGCTCGCCGTTGGCGGAGATGGTGCCGACCTGGGCGATTTCCTCGGCGTGGTCGAGATCTTCTTGGAGCGCTTCTTGATGTCGGCGACGACGGCTTCGACGGCCAGGTCGATGCCGCGCTTCAGGTCCATCGGGTTCATGCCGGCGGCCACCGCCTTGACGCCCTCGCGGACGATCGCCTGGGCCAGAACGGTCGCGGTGGTGGTGCCGTCACCGGCGAGGTCGTTGGTCTTGCTGGCGACTTCGCGCACCATCTGCGCGCCCATGTTCTCGAACTTGTCGGCGAGCTCGATTTCCTTGGCGACGGTCACGCCGTCCTTGGTGATGCGCGGCGCGCCGAACGACTTTTCGAGCACGACGTTGCGGCCCTTGGGGCCGAGCGTCACCTTGACCGCGTCGGCGAGAATGTCGACGCCGCGCAGCATGCGGGCGCGGGCGTCGCACCGAAAGCGTAACTTCCTTGGCAGCCATGCTTCTAGATCTCCTGGAAAATTCGTTTGGACTTAGGCGGCTTTCTTTTTGCCGGCCGCGGCGCCTTCGATGACGCCCATGATGTCGGACTCCTTCATGATCAGACAGGTCTTCGCCCGTCGATCTTGACTTCGGTGCCCGACCACTTGCCGAACAGCATGTTGTCACCCGCCTTGACGTCGAGAGCGGTCAGCTCGCCGTTATCGTCGCGAGCACCGGGGCCGACGGCGACGATTTCGCCCTGCTTCGGCTTTTCCTTGGCGGTATCCGGAATGATGATGCCGCCGCCGTCTTGTCTTCCTCTTCGATCGGCTACATCGACCACGCGGTCGTGCAAAGGCCTGAACTTCATGGATATTTTCCTCCTTGCCTGGAACACTCTCGAGGGCGCTGTTAGCACTCTCCCCCGAAGACTGCTGACGAGATAAGGAATCCGTAACTGCCTGTCAAGGCAGCGAGCTTCTCTATTTTTTGAAATATTTTTGAGCAATCGCCGCCTTGGCAGCATTCTCGCCGCGGCGACTGCTAACAACATGAAATTATTGAATTTTTAAGCACGCCCGGCGCAGGATGGAATGTCCGGCAGACTCGCAGTCGTTTGGATATGGACGAGGCTACGTGAGGGGACGACGATGTCCGATCTTGCACGCCAACTCGACAGCTACCGCCTGACGACGGCGGAGATCATCTACCGCCTGCCGGACTTCCCGGCCCTGCTGCAGAGCTACATCTGGCAGGAATACGACCTCGCCCCGCGCTTTCCGCAGCTCAAGAAGTTCCTGGATTTCTGGGAAGCCAAGCTCGACGGCAAGCTACACGCGGTGCGCGTCGTGAACTGTCAGCTCATCAAACCCGCCGAGATCCGCGCCCACGCGCATCTGCTGCAGGTTCAGTAGCGCGCCTGGCAGGCGCGAGGCTCAGGCCGGCGCGGCGCTGCCGCGGCTGAGCACCTGATCGAAGAAGCGCCGTGTCCGCGCCTCCTGCGGGCGCGAGAAAATCGCTTCGGGCGACGCGCTTTCGACGATCCGCCCGCCATCCATGAACATCACCCGGTCGGCGACCTCGCGCGCGAAGCCCATTTCGTGCGTGACCACGATCATCGTCATGCCGTCGCGCGCCAGGCCGCGCATGATCTCGAGAACGCCGGCAATCGCTTCGGGATCGAGGGCCGAGGTCGGCTCGTCGAACAGCATCGCCTTGGGCTTCATGGCAAGCGCGCGCACGATGGCGATACGCTGCTGCTGGCCGCCCGAGAGCTCGGCCGGATACGCCGCTTCCTTGTCGGCGAGGCCGACCAGGGCGAGCAGCTCGCGCGCCTCGGCCTCCGCCATGCGGCGATCGCCGCGCCCGCGCCGCACGGGGGCCAGCATCATGTTGCGCAAGACCGTCATATGGGGAAACAGGGCATAGTCCTGGAACACCATGCCGACATCGGCGCGCAGATCGCGCCACGCGCGACGATCGCCGGCCGCGACAACCTTTCCGTCAATGGCGACGGTCCCAGCCTCCGGCTCGGCAAGACCGTTGAGACAGCGGATCAGCGTGCTCTTGCCCGATCCGCTCGGCCCGACGATGACCAGAACCTCGCCGCGACCGACATCGATATCGATGCCATCAAGAGCGGCGTACGCGCCAAAGCTCTTCTTGAGACCGCGCACGGAAATCAACGGGAGCGCGTTCGCGGGCGCGTTCATCCCGAACTCCCCAGATCCGCCTTGGTCGTGAACATCACGCGCTGCGGATGGTTGGCGGAAATCATGTGCTCGATTGGGCGGCCCTGGCGGTCATAGACGACGCTGCGGTAGAGCAGCACGTTCGCGTCGGGCTCGAGATCGAGCAGGGCCGCGTCGCGCGCACCGATGGGGGCGACACTGATGAAGCCGTGCCGGTGCCCGGTCTGGATGCCATAGCGCTCCTTCAAGATCGCGTAGAGCGACGCATTTTCGATGAGGTCGGCCGCCGACAATCCCGGCACGCGCTCGGCCGGCAGATAGCTGGTCTCGACACAGAACGGCACGCCGTCCGCCGTGCGCAAGCGCCGGATGACGATGAGCTGCGCGCCCGGCGCCAGCATGAGCTGCTCGGCCGTCGCCCGGCTGGCCACGGCCGATTCGAAGAACAGCAGCTTGCTGCCCGGTACCGCACCCGAACCCTGGACGATCTGCGAGATGCTGAACGCATGGCGCGGGTCGAGCGGCCGCAGCACATTAGGCACGGCGACATGCGTCCCGCTGGTGCTGCGCCGCTCCAGATTCCCAGCCGCACCAGATTGTCGAGCGCCTTGCGCACCGTCATGCGGCTGAGTTTGAGCGTGTCCGACAGCGCGCGCTCCGACGGGATCTTGTCGCCGGGCGAATAATCCTCCTCCACCATATGCAAGATGGCTTCCTGGGCCCGCATATAAGCGGGCGGCATCTGGGGGCCTGAATGGTCCATCGCCAAGCTTTCGACCGCCGCGCGCGAGGATGGTTCGTAAATCGCCTGTCTCTCCTACCGGATCGACGCCGCGCATTCTAGCTGAGAACGACGCGCGCGCATCACGCCGCCGGCTGGGCGCCGGGCTGGCCCGGCGCGATCGGCCGTCCATAACCAAACGCCCCGCGATAGCCGCACGCCAGCGCGGCATTCTCGGCGCCGCGTGCCAGCGCCGCCCCGGCATCGCGTTGCGCGAGATAGGACACGAGGAACGCCGCGATGAAGGCATCGCCCGCCCCCAGCGTATCGACCACCATCGCCGGCCGGATGCCCTCGAGATAGAAATGATTGCCCACAAGCGCGCACGACCCGCGCATGCCGCGCGTCGCGACGACCATGCCCACGCCCTGATCGGCACAGCGTTTCATCACGGCGCGGCAGGCTTCGTCCGTCTCGTCGGGAATCGACAGGAACGCGATATCGACATGCCGGAATGTCGCTTCCATTTCCGGCCGCACCCAATGTTCTGAGTAATCGTAGGACAGCAGCTTCGCGCAGCGCTGCAGGCGCGCCAGTTCGCCGTTGATGTCGCTGTGCACGCTGGTGTGCGCCAGATCGTGCGCCGCGATGAACGCATCGTCGCTCGCCTCGAACCCATAGCGGCCGCGCACGCCGTGATGGCTGCCGGCAAAGACCCGGTCGCTGCCGCGATGCCGGATCCGCGACCACGCGTTGGGCCCGTCGATGCGCCGGCAATGACTGACGTCCACACCTTCGGCCACCAGGCTCACATGAACCAAATCGCCCAGCGCATCGCGGCCCAGGCAACCGAGGTAAGACGTGCGCGCACCCGCTCGCGCCGCTAGCACCGCGACATTGACCGCGTTGCCGCCGGGATATTGCATGCCCTGGTCGATATAGATATCGACCGTGTTGTCGCCGATCCCAAGAATCCGCGACATCAATACTCCGTCTTCCACATGTAGCGGCGCGTCGACAGCGGATGGTTGTGCCACACAGCCAGCCGGTCGGCGACGCGGCGCAAGGCCGCCTGCAGCACGTACGGCCCGACGATCGGACGGATCTCCGGCGCGATCCCCTTCATCTCATAGTCGCGTGTGTCGTAGATCATTAGGCGTTCTGTATATTTCTTGCAGAACCGCTCGACACGCTCCATCAGCGGCCGGCTCGGGTCCTCGCCCTTCATCAAGATGAGCGGCGTGGTGTGATCGACGATCTCGAAGGGCCCATGGAAGAATTCCGCCGCCTCGAGCGCCACGCTGTGCATCCATTGCATCTCCATCAGCACGCACACACCGAAAATATACGCGGTCGTAAACACCGGGCCGGCGGCGAGGTGATAGAGGGTGCGGTCGTCCTTGTAGAGCCGTGCCTCCTCGGCCGCCCGGCTCTCATTGGCGGCCGCGGTATCGATCATCACCTGCGGCAAGGCGCGCAGCGAGGATTGCAGCTTGTCGAGGAGCGGCCAGCCTTCCTTGCCGGCCAGCAGACCACCGATCAGCGCCTGCATCACCATGAACATGGAACCGTGGGCACCATTGGCATTGCCCATCGTGAAGACCTGCGGGACCGCCTTCGCCAGCGGCAAGTCGGCATTCTGCGTGACCGCGATCCGGCGCGCCGGACTGTTGCGGAGAAACTCGGCGGCCGCCACGGTTTCCGGCGTCGTGCCGGATTTGGAGCCGAAGATGATGAGGGTGCGCCCGTCCAGCCGCCCGGGGTTTTGGGTCATGAACTCGGCCGGAAAATAGCGCCGCACTTCCAAGGTCTTGGCGTAATGCTCGATCCAATATTGCAGGCCCAGCATCACCCGGTTCGGCCCACCGCAGCCAATGAGGTAAACTCGGTCTATACCAGATGAGAGACCAAGACCCGCCTTGGCGGCGCCGTCCAGCGAGGCCAGAGCCCCCTCGTATCCCTGCAAAATAGAGATATTGTCGATAACACTAGCCATGTGTATGATGCCCTTGCGCTTGATCGGGGCAAAACCACCCCGTAGTCGATAGTGATTGGTATATACCAAATAATCTGCTGATCGCAAGCCGCCAAGGGTCACCGGATGATCTTCGCGCCGAGCTTCAAGACCGATCCGTACTGGTGGGAAGCGGCTCCGCCCGATCCCACGGCCACCGAGCCGCTGCCTGACGAAACCGATGTTGCGATCATCGGCAGCGGCTTCTGTGGCCTGGCCGCAGCGCTCGAGTTGGCGCGCAGCGGCGTGCAGGTCGCGGTGCTCGACGCCGGCCCGCTGGGGATCGGCGCCTCGAGCCGATCCGGCGGCATGGTCAGCAGCGGCCAGAAGCTGGTCCTGACCGATGCGCTGAAAAGCTTTCCGGCCGATCAAGCCGCCGCGGCACTGGACGATTCAAAAGCGACCTTCGATTTCCTGCAGACGCTGATCGCACGCGAAAATCTCGATGCCGATCTGCAGATCTGCGGCCGCTTCTTCGGCGCCTGGACGCCGGCGCACTTTGCCACGCTCGAACGCCACGCGGCCTTGCTGGCGGAGCGCACCGGCGTGCGCACGCGCGTCGTGCCGCGCAACCGCCAACGCGAGGAGATCGGCACTGATTTCTATTACGGCGGCATGGTCGTCGAGGATTACGGCGGCCTGCATCCCGCCAAATACAATTGCGCGCTCCGCGGAGCCGCGCGTGCCGCTGGCGCGAAGCTCTACGCCTTCGCCGCCGTTGAGGGGTGGAGCGGCACGCGCGGAGAGATCGAAGTGCGCACCGCGCGCGGGCGCTTGCGCGCGCGCGAAGTGATTGTCGCCACCAACGGCTACACCACCGCCAAGGACCTGCCGTGGTTCCGCCGCCGCGTCGTGCCCGTGACGGCCTTCATCGTCGCGACCGAACCGCTCGCACCGAGCGTGATGGACAAGGTCCTGCCGCGTCGGCGCATGATTTCCGACACGCGCAAGGAGCTCAGCTTCTTCCGCCCCTCGCCTGACGGCACGCGCATCCTGTTCGGCGGAAGGCCCAACGCGTTCGGCAACAACGAGCGCAGCGCGGCTGTCGGCCTGCATGCGCGCATGACCCAGGTTTTCCCGGAGTTGGCTGGCATCAAGCTGACGCACGCCTGGCGCGGCAACGTGGCGATGACCTTCGATCACCTGCCGCATCTGGGCCGCCAAGAGGGCGTGCACTACGCACTGGGCTGCAACGGCAACGGTGTGGCGCTGATGAGCTGGCTCGGCAACCAGACGGCGCTGCGCATCCTCGGCCGGCAGAACCGGCCTTCGGCCTTCGAGGATCGCCCGTTCCCGACCATGCCGCTCTATCGCAATCGCGCCTGGTTCCTGCCACTGGTCAGCGCCGGCTATCACCTGCGCGATTTTATCGAACGGCCGCGCGCTGTCTTGGCCGAGCGCGCGCTGCGGCGTGCCGCATGACAAATCACAACACGTTCAAAACCCGGGGAGTGTCATCATGATCCGTCGTCTGGTTGTCTGTCTTGTCAGTCTGTGTTGCTTCGCGGGCGCCGCCATCGCCCAGGCCCTGCCGCCACTGCCCGCCGCCATTAAGGACCAGGGGATCCTTCGTGTCGGCGTGCGCTGCGACCAGCCGCCTTATGGCTTCCAGGACCAGCAGGGCAAGTTCGCCGGCGTCGAGGTGGAGATGGCGCATCAAATCGCGACCTGGGCCTTCGGCGACCCCGCCAAGGTCGAAATGACTTGCGTCACCGCGGAGAACCGCATTCCGCAGCTCACCGGCCGCAAGGTCGATCTGCTGCTCGCAACCCTCGGCATCACCGCCGAGCGCGCACGGGTCATCGATTTCACGGCGGGCTATAATTGGGGCGGCAGCGAGCTGCTGGTCTTCAAGGATGCACCCATCCAGAAGCTGCCGGATCTGAGCGGCAAGACCGTCTCGATGCTGAAGGGCACGACCCAGGCTGCCTGGTTCGACACCAACATGCCCAATCTCGACATGCTGCGCCTCAACTCCGTCTCCGACGCGCTCCAGGCACTCAAGCAGAAGCGCTCCGTGGCGATGGCCGGCGACAAGGCGACGTTGGTGGTCATCGCCGCGCGCGATCCGGAGCTGCGCCTGGTCGGCGACCCCTACGCCATCACCGAAGGCGGCATCGGCGTGCGCAAGAACGACGGCGAGTGGCTCGCCTATCTCAACGCCGCCCTCGTCCGCATGAAGGCGGAGAACAAGTATATCGGCTGGATCGAGAAATGGGTCCCGGCCGAGAATCGCCCGCTCTTTGTCGAGGCCTTCACCACGCCCAAGCCGGCGGGAAAATGACCCTGCCCGTATGAACGAAATCGTCGCATCATCGCGACGATGGAATTCGACCTCGACTATCTGATCGCCCAGATGCCCGCGCTGTGGCGCGGGCTTCTGGTGACACTGCGGGTCACCGGTGCCGCCATCGTCTTGTCGGTGGTGCTCGGCGTTCTGGGCGCCGTCATCCGGCATTTTCGCATCCCGATCCTTTCGCCGATCGTCTGGTTCTATGTCGAGCTGGTGCGCAACACGCCGCTGCTCGTCCAGATCTTCTTCATCTTCTACGGGCTGCCGGCGATCGGCATGACGCTGTCGCTGTTCTGGTCGGGCGTCCTAGCCCTCGTGCTGTGGGCCGGCGCCTTCCAGGTTGAGAATATCCGCGGCGGCCTTGCCAGCGTGAACAAGGGGCTGTGGGAAGCCGGCTCGGCGCTCGGCGTGCATCGCGGGCTCTTCATGGTTCTGGTGGCCCTGCCGCTGGCCGTGCGCGTGTGCCTGCCGGCAATGCTCAACACCTCCATCTCGCTCCTCAAGAACAGCTCCTTCCTGCAGGCGATCGGCCTCGCCGAGCTCACCTTCGTGGCCGTCGACCGCATCGCCATGGATTTCCGCCTGCTCGAGATGTTCGCCAGTCTGTTCGTTGTCTATCTCGGCCTGGTCTTCCTGCTGTCCTTCGCCGTCGGCCGCCTTGAAGCCCATCTGCAGCGGCCGTTCCGGGTATGAGCATCATCCTCGACAATCTGCCGCTGTTCCTCTCGGGGCTTCTCTACACCCTCAAGATCGCGGCCGTGACGTTGATCGCCTCGACCGTGATCGGCGTCGTGCTGGGCACGCTGTCACTCGCCCGCTCCGCGCCCTTGCGCTGGCTGGTGCGCGGATACGTCGAGGTTCTGCGCGGCGTGCCGCTCATCATCAACATCTTCTTCGTCTATTTCGGCGCCCCGTTGCTCGGCCTCGACCTGACGCCCTACACCGCCGTCGTGCTCGGCCTGTCGCTGTGGGGCGGGGCCAACGGGGCGGAGATTGTGCGCGGCGGTCTGCAGGGCGTGCCGCGCCACCAGACCCAGAGCGCCCTTGCCCTCGGACTGCATGAGTGGGAGGTCTACGTGTTCATCGTGGGGCCGCAGGCACTGCGCTCCATCCTGCCGGCCTTCGTCGGCTTGCTGACCTTGCTGGTCCAGTCGACCTCCCTGGGTGCGCTGGTGGGCGTGGCCGAGTTCCTCAAAATCGGCCAACTCGTGATCGAGCGCAGCACGGTCATGTCCGGTCTCGACCCGGCGTTCGCGATCTACACCTTCATCCTGGCGGTCTATTTCGTCCTGTCCTCGGCCCTCACCTGGGGCGCGCGCATCCTCGAACGGCGGCTGGGCGCCGCAACGCGCCGGCCCGTCTCTGGGCCTCTGGCTGGCGCGGTTCCGCGCATCTGAGCAGGCTTGATCGCGCGGCCAACTTGGCCGAAGGTGACGGCCTGTTCGTCACCATTGTCGGGGCATGAAAAATGGCGGAAGCGGCCGCATCCACGGGCCCAGCGGGCAAGCTCGTCATCAAGAATATCGGCCTGCTGCTGTCGGGCGATCTCAAGCGACCGATCCTCGATGCCGACACCATCGTTGCCGAGAACGGCAAGATCGCCGCGATCGGCAAAGCCAAGGACGTCGACACCGCCGGCGCCAAGACCACCATCGACGCCAAGGGCTGCGCCCTCGCCCCTGGCCTGATCGACTCGCACGTCCACCCGGTCTTCGGCGACTGGACCCCGCGCCAGGGCCAGATCGGCTGGATCGACTCGTTCCTGAACGGCGGCGTCACCACCATGGTCTCGGCGGGCGAGGTCCATCTCCCCGGCCGGCCCAAGGACATCATCGGCGTCAAGGCGCTCGCCATCACCGCGCAACGCTCGTTCGATGCCTTCCGCCCCGGCGGCGTCAAGGTTCTCGCTGGCGCGCCTGTCATCGAGAAGGGCATGGTCGAAAGCGACTTCGCCGAGCTGGCCAAAGCGGGCGTCAAGCTGCTGGGCGAGGTCGGGCTGGGCAGCGTCAAAGCCGGCGCCGAGGCCAAGCAGATGGTCGCCTGGGCGCGCAAATACGGCATCCAGTCCACCATCCACACCGGCGGCCCGTCCGTGCCGGGCTCGGGCTATATCGACAAGGATGTCGTGTTGGAAGCCGACGCCGATGTCATCGGCCACATCAATGGCGGCCACACCGCGCTTGCTCTCGATCAGATCCGCTGTCTGTGCGAAGGTTGCAGCCGCGCCATCGAGATCGTGCACAATGGCAACGAGCTCGCCGGGTTGATGGCGCTGCGCTACGCGCGCGAGCTCAAGCAGCTCGACCGCGTCATCCTCGGCACGGATTTGCCCGCGGGTTCGGGCGTGCAGCCGCTCGGCATCCTGCGCATGATCGCGTTGCTCTCCTCCATGGGCGACACACCGGCGGAAGAGGCGTTCTGTTTTGCCACCGGCAACACCGCCAAGATCCGCAAGCTCGATTGCGGGCTGATCGAGAAAGGCCGCGTCGCCGATTTCGTCATCATGGACAAAGCGCAACATTCCAGCGGCAAGGATCTGCTCGATAGCGTGCGCAAAGGCGACCTGCCCGGCATCGGCATGGTGATCATCGACGGCCTCGTGCGCATCGCACGCTCGCGCAACACCCCGCCGGCGGAGAAGGTGCCAGAGATCCTGCATTGATGCTGAGAGACTGCACCCTCCCCCTCACCCCAACCCTCTCCCCAAGGGGGAGAGGGAGTTCAGACCGAGGCGCATTGGAATCCCCTCTCCCTCTGGGGAGAGGGTTAGGGTGAGGGGGTGGCACAATGCCAAACATTCTTCTGGTCGCCATCAGCAACCACCATATGTAAGTCCGTCCGCCGTGCTCGGGAGAGTGTAGATGCCTGCGTCGCGTTTCCGAATTGCCGCCGTCCAGTTCCAGCTGCGCCCACTCCAGCGCTTCGAGGATTTCGCGACGCAGGCCGAAGGCTACGTCGCCACCGCCGCCGGCGAATACGACGCCAAATGCGTGGTGCTGCCCGAATACTGCACCGGCGGGCTGCTCTCGATCCCGACCGCCAACGGCAAGTCCGGCACGGTGCACGACGCCGCGCGCTACACGCCGCAATATATCGAGCTGTTCAAGGGCCTCGCGCGCCAGCGCAACATCGCCATCCTGGCCGGCACACAACTCGTCGCCGAGGGCAACAAGCTTTACAACGTCGCGCATTTCTTCCATCCCGATGGCCGCATCGATGTGCAACCGAAGTTGCACATGACGCCCAGCGAGTCCGGCGCCTGGGGTCTGTCGCCGGGCGAGACGCTCAAATTGATCGACCTTCCCTTCGGCAAGGCCGCCATCCTCACCTGCTACGACACCGAGTTTCCCGAGCTCGCCCGCCAGGCGCGCGCGCGCGGCGCCAAGGTGATCCTCACGCCGTCCTGCACCGACGATCGCCACGGCTTCCACCGCGTGCGCTTCACCGCGCACGCGCGCGCCATCGAGGACCAGGTCTATGTCGTCGTCGCGCACACGGTCGGCGGCCTGCCGACGGTCGACAATCTGCGCGCCAATATCGGCCAGGCCGCGATCCTCAGCCCGTGCGACTACCCGTTCCCGCAAGGCGGAGTTCTGGCGCAAGGCGAGATGAACCACGACATGGTCGTCGCCGCCGATCTCGACATGGACGCGATCACCCACGCCCAGTCCGGCGGCTCCGTGCGCACCTGGCAAGACCGCCGCGGCGATCTGTATCCAACAGCGTCGTAACGCAACCGCGGCGCGCCAGCGCCACCGCGGCGATCAAGTCTTCTGTGATGGATCGCCCGGCGCCGCGGCCTTGCGCGATGGCTTGCGCGGTGGCGGTTTGACGGCAGGTGGTGCCGCGGCCTCAGCGGCGATTCGGGCCGCCCGGAGAGCGCGAATCTTCGCCGCTTCCTTCTGGCTGGCCGCATCGCGGACCTTCTGCCATTCGCCGACTTTTTCTTTGTCCACGGCTGGGGTCGCCTCGCCTCGGTCCGGAGTATGCGCCCACGCGCGGAATCGACCCACTCAGTCTATCGCAAACTTCTGATCAAGAACGATTTATCTTCACACGCTCAAATACTGCGCGCGGACTTGCTCGTTGGCCTTGAGCTCCGCCATCGTGCCCTGGTAGCGGATGCGGCCTTTCTCGATGATGTAGGCGCGATCCGACACCAGCGTCGCAAAATGCAGGTTTTGCTCGGAGAGCAGAACCGTCAGCCCTTCGCTCTTGAGCCGCAGGATGGTCCGCGCCATCTGCTCGACGATCACCGGCGCGAGACCCTCGGAAGGTTCATCAAGAAGTATGCAAGCCGGGTTGCCCATCAGCGTGCGTGCGATAGTGAGCATCTGCTGCTCGCCGCCGCTCATTCGCCCGCCCGGGCGCCGGCGCATCGTGGCGAGGTTGGGAAAGATTTCGAACAGTTTCTCGTGCGTCCATTCGGGCACGCCCGCGCGGGGGCGCTGCCGTCCGACCTCGAGATTCTCCATAACCGTGAGGTCGGCGAAGATGCGCCGGTCTTCGGGCACATAGCCGAGCCCCGCCTTGGCGATCTCGTGCGCGGGCGCCCCCGCGATGCTCTTGTCACGAAAGCGCACGCTGCCGCGCGCGGGCACCAGCCCCATGATGCTCTTGAACGTCGTCGACTTGCCGGCCCCGTTGCGGCCGAGCAGCGCCACCACCTCGCCCGTGCCCACGCCCAGCGCCACCTCGGCCAGGATATGCGCGCGGCCGTAATAGGTATCGAGATTGGCGACTTCGAGCAGCTTCGCGCTCATCCATGCCCCCCGAATACCGCGCCGGAGCCCAGATAGACCTCCTGCACGCGCGCATTGGCCCGCACCTCCGCCGGCTTCCCTTCGGCGATGAGCTGGCCGCGATTGAGCACCAGGATGCGATCGGCGTGGGCAAAGACCACGTCCATGTCGTGCTCCGTGAACAAGACCGCGATCTGATGCTTGCGCACAAGCGACGCCGTCAACTCCATCAACGCGATGCGCTCGCGCGGCGCCATGCCGGCGGTGGGCTCGTCCATCAGCAGCAGACGCGGCCCATGCGCCAGCGCAATCGCCAGTTCGACGCGCTTCAAATCGCCATAGGCCAGCACGCCGCAGGCGCGCTCCGCTTGGTCGTCCATGCCGACCTGCGCCAGCAGGGCGCGCGCTTCGTCGTGATAAAGTGCCGCAGCAATGCGCCAAAGCGATGCCAAGCGCCGATGATGCGACAGCAGCGCCATCTGCACATTCTCGATGACGCTCATCGAGGCAAACGTCGCCGTGATCTGGAACGTGCGGCCCACGCCCAGCCGCCACACCTCGCGCGGCTTACGCCCGACCAGGCTGCGCCCGTCGAGATCGACCTGCCCGGCATCGGGCCGCAGCTGGCCGTTGAGCATGTTGAAGCAGGTCGTCTTGCCCGCACCATTGGGCCCGATCAGCGCCACGATCTCGCCCGCCGCCACGCTGAAGCCGACCGCGCTCACGGCCTGCACGCCGCCGAACGCCTTGGCGAGTCCTTCAACGCGCAACAGGCTCATGCGCCCTCGCCGCGCCGCGCCCAGCGCGCGGCCACGAATCCCGCGATCCCTTGCGGGAAGGCGAGCACCAGCGCGATGATCGCGACACCCATCACCAGCCGCCACAAATCGGTGAGACGCGTCAGCTGCTCCTGCAGCCCGGCGAACACGGCGGCACCGACGATCGGCCCGCTCACCGTCTGCACGCCGCCCAGCAGCACCATCAGCAGCGCATCGACCGAGCGCGGGATCGAGATATAAGTCGGGAACACGCTGCCCTTGAAGAACGCGAACAGCGCGCCGGCCAGCCCCGCGAACCCGGCGGCGAGCGCAAACGCCGCCCATTGCACGCGCATCAGATTGATGCCGATTGCTTCGGCGCGCAGCGGTGAATCCCGTCCCGCGCGCAGCGCGTAGCCGAACGGCGCGTAGATAATACGGCGCAGCGCCAGCGTGCCGAGAACGCACAGCGTCAGCGTCAGGTAGTAGTAGGCGGTTTTGCTCGCGACCCAGGGCGATGGCCACACGCCAAGAATGCCATTGTCGCCGCCGGTCAACTCGACCCACTGAAACGCGATCGACCAGACGATCTGCGCGATCGCGAGCGTCAGCATAGCGAGATAAACGCCCGACAGCCGCACCACGAACCAGCCGACCAGGGCACCGCCAAGCCCCGCCGCCAGCGGCGCCAGTGTCAGGCCGATTTCCGTGGGTGCGGCCATGTGCTTGACCGCGAGTGCCGCCGCGTAGGCGCCGATGCCGAAATACGCCGCATGCCCGAACGACGTCATGCCGCCCGGCCCCATCATGAAATGCAGGCTGGCGGCGAACAGCACGAACACCGCGATCTCCGTCAGCACGATCAGCGCATAGTCGCCGACCACGAACGGCACGAGCAGCAAGATCGCCAGCGCCGTGATGCCCAGCACCTTGAGCGCCCGCGGTGCTGGCCTGATGACGGGCTCGCCCGCCCCGGCAGCCACGCGCGCCAGACTCTGCGGCTTTCCCAGCAACCCATAGGGCCGTGCCACCAGCACGACTGCCATGACGATGAAGCTGGGGATCAGCGTCATCTTGGCGATCGCGATGTCGACGCCCAACAGCGTGAACGGCGGCACCAGCAGCATCAGCGCCTGCAGCTCCGCGATCAGCAAGGCGGCGAGATAGGCGCCGGCGACGCTGCCCATGCCGCCCACCACCGTCACCACGAACACATCCGCGATGATCGAGAGATCCATGTGCAGGTTGACCGCCTCGCGCGGCAACTGCAGGGCGCCCGCGAACCCGGCCAGCACCGCGCCCAGGAAGAACACGGCGGTGAACAGCTTCTTCTGATCCACACCCAGGGCCGCCACCATCTCGCGATCCTGCGTGGCCGCCCGCACCAGCGTGCCCCAGCGCGTGCGGTGGAACAGCAGCCACAGCAGACCCAGCACCGCCGGACCGATGACGATCAACAGAAGTTCGTACTGCGGAAAGCGCTGGCCGAGGATCTCGACGGCGCCGCGCAGGCCAGGGGCTCGCGGGCCGGAGAGATCGGTCGGCCCCCAGATGAACAGGGCCGCGTCCTGGACGATCAACACGAGCCCGAACGTGGCGAGGAGCTGGAACAGCTCCGGCGCCTTGTAGATGCGCCGCAGCAGCAAAACCTCGACAAGGATCCCGATCGCCCCGACCGCCAGCGCCGCCACGACGACCGACGCCCAGAACCCGAAGGGTCCCCACGAAATGAGATCGAGCCCGCGCGCGAACGTCCACGCGAGATAGGCGCCCAGCATATAAAACGAACCATGCGCGAAATTGACGATCCGGCTGACGCCGAAAATGATCGACAACCCGCATGCCACCAGGAACAGCGACGAGGCGCTGGCGAGGCCGTTCAGGATCTGGACGAGGAGGAAGTCCACGCGTGACCAGGGCAAAGATTTCAAGACGGCCTCATCCTGAGCCTGTCGAAGGATGAGGCCGCCGCACCGCGCTTGCCATCTCATCCTTCGACAAGCTCAGGATGAGGTGGCTTTGTTGGATGACGATCACGTCCCCTGCGGACGCATCTGCTTCACGAGCTCGTCCGACGGCAGATAGTTCTTGCCGTCGGCGTAGCGCCAATCGACCATCACGCCCTTGCCACCCTTGATCGCCGTCTTGCCCACGAAGGCGCCCAGCGTCGACTGGTGATCGACCGCACGATACTCGTAAGGGCCGAACACGCCGTCGAGCTTTAGGCCGCGCATCGCCGCGATCAGCTTCTCGGTATCCGTCGAGCCTGCCGCCTTGAGCCCGCCTGCGATGGAGCGCATCGTCTCGTAGCCGACAATCGAGCCCAACCGCGGATAGTCCTTGAACTTGGCATGGTAGTTCTCGACGAAGCGCTTGTGGGCGGGCGTGGTGATCTGCTCCCACGGATAACCGGTGACGATCCAGCCCTGCGGGGTTTCTTCTTTGAGCGGGTCGAGATACTCCGGCTCGCCCGTCAACACGCTCACGACGGAACGCTTCTCAAAGAGCCCGCGCGTGTTGCCCTGGCGCACGAAGTTGGTGAGATCCGGCCCGAACGTCACGTTGTAGATCGCCTCCGGGTTCGCCGCCGCGATCGCCTGGACCGTGGCGCCGGCATCGATGCGGCCCAGCGCCGGGAATTGCTCGGTGACGAACGTCACGTCCGGTCGCTTCGCCATCAGCAATTCCTTGAACCACTTCACCGCCGACTGGCCGTATTCGTAATTGGGCGACACCGCCGCCCAGCGCTTGGCCGGCAGCTTCACCGCCTCTTCGACCAGCATCGCCGCCTGCATATAGGTCGACGGCCGCAAACGGAATGTATAGCGATTGCCCTTCGACCACACGATGGCGTCGGTCAGCGGCTCCGCCGCCACGAACAATTTCTTGTTCTGCGCCGCGAAATCGGCGACCGCGAGGCCGATATTGGAGAGGAACGTGCCGGTCAGGATGTCGACCTTCTCGTTGCTCACCAGCTCGCCCGCCAGCCGCACCGCGTCTTCGGGCTTGCCGGCATCGTCACGCGAAATGACTTCGAGCTTGCGATCGAGCACGCCGCCGGCGGCGTTGATCTCTTCGGCGGCCAGCATCCAGCCGTTGCGATAGGGCAGCGTGAAGGCCGGGATGGCCGTGTAGCTGTTGATCTCGCCGATCTTGATCGCAGCGGCTTGTCCCCGGACGATCGCCGGTGCACCGGCGACGGCCGTGGCCGCCGCGGCCCCGGCGATGAATGTGCGACGCTTGATTGTCATTTTTATGCCTCCTTGTCCCCGATGTGACGATGTCTGAGAGATTCTTATCGCAACCCGTCTTTTCCTTCGATCTGGTCCTTGGTCAGGCCGCCGATGCGCGGCAGCGGCCGCCCGCTGTCGGTGACGACCACGGCGACCACGATTTCGCCCGCGCGCGGCGCGTCGGCGATCCTGATTTCCATGGCATCAAAGTGGCTGCGCACGAAGGCGGCGTCCTTGTGGCCCAGCGGTACGTCGATCGGCGTGCCCGGCCCGCCCATTTTCTTGGCCGACGGCACCAAGGCCGCGCCCTTTTCGACCGCCACGCGCAGCGGCTTGCCCAGCCGCGGATGCAGGATCGCGGCGGCATGCTCCAGCTCGCCGCCCTCGCCGACGATCGCGGCCTTGCCGTAGCTCTCGGCTTGCGCGGGCTTGATGCCCAACGCGGCGACCGCGCGCGTGCCGAGCAACTCGCCCAGCTCCTCGCCGATCGCCATCAACGTTTCCAGATCCGGCTCGAATTTTCCACGCGACGGGTTAGCTATGACTGCCACCGCCGCCGCCTTGCGCGTCGGCGGTGCGATCGGCCTGTCCATCTCGCGATGGGTTTCCTCGACCGTCACGATCAGCTTGCGCAGCTTGGCGTTCATCGCAACCCGTCCATCGCCTTGATCTCCGACGCCTTGAGCCCGCCCACGCGCGCATGCACGCGCGAGCCCGTCGTCATCACCAGGATCACCATCATCTCGTCCGCGCGCGGCGAATCGGCGAGGCCGACTTCCATGGCGGTGAAATGGCTGCGCACGTAGCTCGCGTTGATATGGGTCACAGGAACATCAAGCCGCGTGCCCGGCCCGCCGACCTTCTTGGTCGACGGCACGATCGCCTTCGCATCACCAAGGAGTTCGCGCATCGCATAGCCGCCCGGCACATGCCACAGCGCCCCATGCTCCAGCTCGCCCGCCCGCGCCGATGATCGCGCCCTTGCCGTAACCCTCGATCTCCTTGGGCGAGACACCCATCGCCGCGACAAGCCGCTTGGCCATGTCGAGGCCCAGCGGGTTGAGCGCCTCCATCATCGGCAGGATGTCGGGTTCGTAGCGGCCGGCATAAGGATTTTTCAGCACCGCGACGATGGCGCCCTGCTTCAGCGGTTTGGCGACCAGCGCACCGCCCTCGTGGAAAATTTCCTCGACGAACGTCGCGAATTTCCGAACCTCGACTAGCCCCATGCTCTCCCCCTTACGCCGCCGCCAGCAGCGGCAGGCCCGCGCCAATCGTCCGAAAATGCCGGCGCAATACCAGCACCGTGCCATGGATGTGTCCAGCCTTGCACAGCGCCTCCGCGCGACGTGCACCTTCGGTCAGCGCGCGATCGATCTCCTCCTCTGAGAGGATACCAAGATCGACCGTGACCGGGATATCGCCGAGGTCGCTATCGGGATCGATCGAGCGCGCCGGTGCCCGCATGATCGATCCATGCCCCGGCAGGTCGACCGCATTGGCGATGATCGTCGCCGCCGCATCGGCCGCGGCGGCGTCGCGCGCCAGCACCGTCACCGCATCGGCAATGCCCAGCGAAAAGCTGCGTCCGCCCGATCCTTTGCAGGCACGACCCGACGTGGCCAGCCCGCGCACCGGCAGATCCGCGGTCAGCTCGAACCTTCCATCGATGCCGGGTGCGGCAAGATCGGAGACCAGCCCGCAGGTCAAGCTCTGCCCGGCCGCCAGGTGAAACGCGATATCGCCGCCGTCATTCACATAAGCGCGCTGCAGCCGGCGCCCGGCGCACAGCCTTGCAAGCACATGATCCGCCACCGCCCCCGCCACCGCCGCCATCGGCGTGATGAACACATCGCCGTAGGGCCGGCACGCCGTGATCATGCGCTTTGCGACGAGACCGCGAACACCTAACGGAGCGCAGCCTTCTCCCTCTCCGCCGCTTCGCGGTAGTGAAGAAGATGGAGCCGACCCAACTAACCCTCCAACTAACCCTCTCCGCCCACGAAGTGGGGGGAGAGGGTGCGAGCGCAGCGAGCGGGTGAGGTGGGTGTTCGTGGCAGGCACCACCTCACCCTTCCCGTCGCTGCGCGACGGGCCCCTTCCCTCTCCCCCGCTGCGCGGCGGAGAGGGAGAAAGCGGTTCACGTAAAATCGGCAACTCCATAACGAGCGTGGGCAGCACATCGGCGAAACCACGCACAGCTTGCGCGTAAGCCGCGCGAATTTCGTCCGGCGCACCCCACGCCTCGATCACCAGATCGATCGGCCCGTGCTGCAGATGCAGCCGCCGCCCATCGGGCAGCATTGCGGCGACGGGTCCCATCATGTCCCGGCCTCGCCGGCGGGTGCGAGCGGCCAGGGCTGATCGTCGCGCCAGGGGCTCAGCTTCACGCGCGCATTGCCGCGTAACGCTTCCAGCGATCGCACCTGGTCCATATGCCCGCCCAACGCCTGGTACGCGTCGCGCCGCAGCGTGAATTCGAGCGGCCCGACGATCGCCGGTGTGGGCACGTAGCCGAAGGATTTGTCCGGCATCGCCAGCACGTCGACCATGTAGGTGATGCCGCCGCCGGGCCAGACATAGACCGGAGCCCCGCCCGAGGTAACTCGCGTCAGCGCGCCCTGCACCGAGCGCGTGAGGCGCACCGGATTTTCGGTGACGCCGGCGCGCAAACAGCCGCCGGCCCCGGCCATGAACAACACCGTGCACAAGCGCCGGCTCGCAATTCTCGCCGATGCGCTCGACCACCGCGCGTGATCGCCGCGCGGCATCTCCGCCGGCTGCGGTTTCAGATCGCTCATCAAGCACGAACCAGGCTGCATGCTCGCCCGTCGTGCTCACCATCAACAGGCGCATGCCCGGACGCGCCGTCTTGGGATCGATCCTTTCGATGATCGACAAGGGCTCGGTGATATCCGTACCGCCCCAGCCCGTGCCGGGATTGGCCACCTGGAAATAGCGCCCCGGCGTCGATTTGCGCCCGCGCACGCGAATGCCGGCGGGGTTCATATCGAGGAAGCGCCCGGCCTGGTGCTCGGTCAGCACGCCGGTGATGTGGTCGTCGACGACGATCACCTCGTCGACATGCCCGTGCCATTGCTGGGCGAAAATACCGATCGTCGCCGAGCCACAACCCACGCGCATGCGCTCCTCGCGCACGCCGTTGATGACCGGCGCCTTGCCCGCGCCCACCATGATCGTGGCGCCGCCATCGACCGAGAGTTCGACGCTCCCTTGTTGCACAGCGCCAGCATCATGTCGCAGGTAACGACGCCTTCCTTCTTGCTGCCGCCGGTCAGATGATGCACGCCTCCCAGCGACAGCATCTGCGAGCCGTATTCCGCCGTGGTCACATGCCCGACCTGCTCGCCCTTGGCAGCGCACGGCGGCCTGCTCGGGACCCGAGATAGCGGTCGGTGTCGATCTTCACCTTGAGGCCGCAATAGCTGAAGATGCCCTCGGTCACGACCGTGACCATGTCTACGCCGTCGATCTCACTCGCCACGATGAACGGCGCCGGCTTGTAATCAGGATAGGTCGTGCCGGCACCGATGCCGGTGACGAAGCTGGTGGCGCCCGACAGCGGATCCGCCATCCCAATCCGGCGCCGCGAGGAACGGCACGACTCCGCCTGCGCCGCCGCGCGCTGCGCGATCACGAACGGATCCATGCGGCGCGAGCTGCCCACCGACATTGCCGTAGCGGTCGCACGCGCCGGTCTTGCCCGGGCCGGATGCGGCACAGCACCGGGCAAGCATCGCAGGTGACGATGTCCTCGGCCTTCTCCTGGCGTCCGCCAGCGCCGTCTCGCTTGGCGTGTCGGTGCTGGCGCTCGGATCGTCGACGGCATGTCACTCATCGCTTCTGTCCATTATCAAGCGCCAGGATCGCCGCGCGCACGCGGTCGGGCGTCGCCGGCGACGCGATGCAACCGCACGCCGGTTGCGTGATAGATCGCGTTGAAGATGGCCGGCGCCGTCGGCACCAGGGCGGGCTCGCCGATGCCCTTGGCGCCATAGGGGCCGAGAGGCTCGGCGTCCTCGATCAGCAGGCACTCGATCTCCGGCACGTCGCCGAAGGTCGGGATCAGGTAGTCGTGCAGATTCTCGCTGCGGCCCGGGATGAACTCCTCCATCAGTGCGAGGCCGAGCCCCTGCGCGATGCCGCCATGGATCTGGCCCTCGACCTGCATGCGGATTGACCGCGCGGCCGACATCGTGCGCCGCGACGATGCGCAGCACCTTCACCGTGCCGAGCTCGATATCGACGTCGACTTCGGCGATCTGTGCCGCGAAGGCGTAGGTCGCGTAGGGAATGCCCTGCCCGTCGGCATCGAGCGGCGTTGGTCGGCGGATCGAACGTGGCCGGTGCCCAGCAGCACGTCGTCGCTTCTCGACCGTGCGGCAGCGCCGCAAGATCGACGACGCGCTCGGCCGATCGCCGTCGCGCAGCGATCACGCGGCTGCCATCGATCGCCATGCGTGCAGCCTCGCCGACATTGCCGAGCCGCAGGATCTGCCGGCGCAGATCCTCGCCGGCGAGCTCGCGCCGCGTTGCCGGACACGAAGGTCTGGCGCGAGGCCGACGTCTTGCCGGCATCCGCGGTGAGATCGGTGTCGCCGGCGACCAGTCGGATCGACGCGACCGGCACGCCGAGCGCATCGGCGGCGATCTGCATCATGATCGTGTTGGAGCCCTGGCCGATATCGACCGCGCCGCTGTAGAGACGTCAGCGTGCCGTCGCGCGACGAGGCCCATCGTCATCGTCGAGGGATTGGACAGCGACGTGTTGCCGATGCCGTACCACATGCAGGCGATGCCGACGCCGCGCTTCTCGGCTCCGCCCGCGCTGATTGAACGCGTCCGCCGCTTCGCGCGATTTCCTTCCAGCGCGGCCGCAGCGCCTCGAGGCACGCGCGCAGGCCGGCACTCGCCACAACCGCTGGCCGGTCGCGGTACCGGAGCCCTTGCGCAGCGCATTGCGCCAGCCGGAACTCCAGCGGATCGAGCCCGATCTTCTCGGCGAGCTCGTCCATCAGCGTCTCATGCGCGATCGCCGCCTGCGGCACGCCGAAGCCGCGGAACGCGCCGGCTGGCGTGTCGTTGGTGTAGATCGCGCGCCGACGTGCACTTCGCCGCCGCCGACTTCGTACGGCCCCATCGCATGCACCGGCACGCGGTTGGCGACAGTCGGGCCCCACGATGCGTAGGCGCCGGTGTTGAAATCGCCGTGGAATTCGACCGCGCTGATAAACGTCCGTCGCGATCGCAGGCGAATTGCGCGCCATGATGCGCGCGGGATGGCGCTTGGTGGTCGCCGCCATGCTCTCCGGCCGCGTATAGGTGCAGCGCACCGGCCGTTCGAGCATCCACGCCGCGGTCGCGATCAGCGGCTGCAGCGACAGATCGAGCTTGCCGCCGAAGCCGCCGCCCACGGCGGTCGGGACGATGCGCACCTGCGTCGGCTTCAGCCCCATGATCAGCGCGATCTCGTCGCGATCCATGTACGGCGTCTGCGTGCAGGCGAGGATCTCGATGCGATCGCCGACGCGCCGCGCATAGCCGGCCTCCGGCTCGATATAGGCGTGCTCGACGAAGCCGGTCTCGAACGCGCCTTCGGCGATGGCGGCCGCACGTCGCAAACCCGGCCTCGAGTATCGCCGCGCGCGACGCGGCCGCTTGATCAGCACATTGTCGGGATGGGTCGCGTGCAGCGCCTCGGCACCGTCGGCGCCGTCGCGGCATCGATGCCGGATCAGCGGCGGCAGCGTCTCCCACGCGATCGGAATCGTCGCTCGTCGCGGATCGCCGCGATCGTCGCCTCGTCGCCGACCAGCGCCGCCACCGCCTCGCCGCGATAGCGCACATGGCCTTCGGCCAGCGCCGGCTGATCCTTGCCGGTCGGATAGATGCCGTAGAGGTTCTGGCCGGGAATGTCCTTGGCCGTCAGCACGCGCACCAGGCCCGGATATTTCGCATGCAGGGCCGCGAAATCGCCGAGCGTGAAGCGCGCGCGATGATGGGGCGAGCGCACGGCGCGCAAGCACCAGCGCATCCGCCGGCCAGTCATCGGCGCCGAAGCGCTCCGCGCCCGTGATCTTGGCGGCGCCGTCGACCTTGGCCATGCGAGCCCGACGGCGGCACCGGCGGGCGGGTCGCCGCGACCGGCGCGTTATGGCCGCCGCGCCCCGCGACATCCAGCACCGCCTCGACGATCTTGCGGTAGCCGGTGCAGCGGCACAGCACGCCGCCCAGCGCGTCGAGCACTTGCGCTTCGATCGGGTGCGGCGTTGCGCGCCAGCAGATCGCTGGCCGCCATCAGCATGCCCGGCGTGCAGATACCGCATTGCGCGGCGCCATGGCGCAGAAACGCCTGCTGCAGATCGGGTTGAGTTCGCCGTCGCGCGCCAGGCCTTCGACGGTCTCGACGGCGCGGTCCGCCGACCTGCCCGACCGGCACCAAGCATGCGCAAACCTGGCGCCCATCGAGCAGCACGGTGCAGGCCCCGCAATCGCCGGCATTGCAGCCGACCTTGGTGCCGATGAGGCCAAGATCTTCGCGCAGCACATCGGCCAGCCGGCGCCGCGGATCGGTGCTCACCGCGACGGCGGCGCCGTTGACGGTGAAGGACAGGTTGGGGCCGGGCGCGTTCATGGGTTCGACCCGACAATCGCTGTCAGCAGGCGCCGCACCATCGTCACCGCCGCATCGTTGCGGTAATCGGCGCTGGCGCGGATGTCGTCGATCGGCGACAGGGGCGCCAGGTGATCGGGCACGACAGAATCCGCCAAGCGCACGATCGAACCGGCGCCCGACCAACGCGGATTCCAGCGCTGGCAGGCGCTGCGCCACCGCCGAACAGGCGCCGACCGCGATGCGCGCCGCGGCGACGTTGTCGTCGGCCGTTGTCTCGACCACGCCGGCCGCCATGACGATCGAAATCACGAGGTAGCGCCGCGCGCCGAGCTTGACGAAGCCGCTGCGCGCCTTGTGTCGGGGCTTGGGCACCAGGATCGCCGTCACCAGCTCGTCGGGCCGGCGCAGCGTGCGGCGATTGCCGGTGACGAAATCCCCGACCTTCACCTGGCGCGTGCCCGACGCTGATGCCAGCTCGACCACCGCATCCATCGCCAGCAGATTGGGCATGCCATCGGCCGCCGGCGAGGCGTTGCAGAGATTGCCGCAGATCGTGCCCGCGTTCTGGATCTGCACACCCCCCACCTCGCGCGCCGCCAACTTCAGCCCGTCAAACAGCGGCCGGTAGCTCGGCCGCGATGACATCGCTCCAGCTGGCCAGCGCCGGCAGGCGCCAATGCGGCCCTTCGTCGGTGATGGCGCGCAGGGCGCCCAACCCGGAGATATCGAGAACATCGTCGTCGAGTGGCTGGCCGACCCGGGCGGGGTAATAATCCGTCCCGCCAGCAACAATCATGCGCGGGCCGGCGGCCAGTGCTGCCAGCGCTTCCGTCAGGTTATGCGGCCGCCGATAACTGTCCACGCGCCCACCTGCAAGCCCGCCCTGGCGGCAACGGCCCCAGGGTCATTCGTGTACGAATAATCGAGCGCCGCCGTTTCCGTTGTCAAGACCTTGGCGGTTTTGACAGGTTTATGCAGGTTTTGGCTGGGCTCCCGTATTAATGGAAAGATTTCCTTAACGTCTCGGCTTCTAGAGTGGAAAGGCCAGCAAAGGCCTATGTGCAGGGGATGAATTCTCGTATGCCCGGAGACGCCGCCCACGCCCGTAACGATCTGCGCGCCGAGCGCGACCGTTTTGTCGCGTTCGCCTTCGCGGCGGCCGATCTGCTGCTCGAGATCGATGCCCAGGGCAAAATCCTGTTCGCGAGCGGCGCCTCGCAGAGCCTCACGCGCCACAACCCTACCGAGCTGATCGGCAAATCCCTGTTCGAGCTCATCGCGACGGGGGACCAGCGGCTGGCGAAGATCCTGATGACCTCGCTCGCGCGCGGCGGCCGCCTTTCGCCCGTGGCCCTGCGCCTGGCCGATGAGAATTCCTCGGTGGTTATCGTCGGCGGCTGCCGTCTGCCGTCGGAGCAGGTCTGCTACCACCTGTCCTTCACCGTTCCCGCCCCCACCGTCAGCCCCGGCGACAAGCCGGGGGCGCGCGACGCCAAGACGGGATTGCTCGAGAAGGACGATTTCACCCGCCTCGCGATCGCCCGCTCCGCGGACGCGGACACGCCCGTCAAGATGACCATGCTGGGGCTGATCGGCCTCAACGATTTGCGCTCGCGCGTCGACAGCGAAATCGCCGACGGTTTCATGGCCGCGGTCGGTCGGCACTTGCGCGCCCATTCCAGCGACGGCGATTCCGCCGGCCAGCTCGACGACGGCCGCTTCGGCGTCCTGCACAAGGAAGAGATCGATACCGAGGCGCTGACCCGCCATATCGTGGCACTCTCCAAGAGCGTCGATCCCAAGGGCAGCGGCGTCGGCGTCGAGACCTCGCTGCTCGATCTTGCCCGCGCCGGATTGAGCGATGCCGATGCCGCGCGGGCCCTCATCTACTCGATCAACAGCTTCGCCGAGTTGAAGCAGGGCAAGCTGTCGATCACCTCGCTGGCCGAGGGGCTCGACAAGGTCCTGACCGACACGGCGCAGCGCATGACGACGATGCGCGCCACGCTCGAGCTCAGCGCCTTTGACCTGGCCTTCCAGCCGATCGTGGCCCTCAAGAACCGCGAGATCCACCACTACGAGGCGCTGGTCCGCTTCCAGGGCGACAAATCGCCCGCAGAGAGCATCGCTTTTGCCGAGCAGGCCGGGCTGGTCTGCGATCTCGACCTCGCCATCTGCCGTCGCGCGCTCGATGTGCTTGAGGGCGTTGCCGGAACCTCGCCTTCGCTCGCCGTGAACATCTCGGGGCGTTCGCTGGAAAGCCGCGTTTTCATTGCAGAGCTCGACACGCTGCTCAAGAAGCACGCCCGCGTCATCGAATCGCTGATGATCGAAGTCACCGAGACGGCGACGGTGACGCGCATGGAATCGGTCAACCGCTTCCTGCAGGATCTGCGCTTCCGCCGCATCCGCGTCTGCCTCGACGATTTCGGCGCCGGTGCTGCGTCGCTGCAGTATCTGAGCGCCTTCGCCGTCGACTTCGTGAAGATCGACGGCACTTATATCCGCAAATCGATCGACCATCCGCGCAGCCGCGCTTTCCTCAAGGCGATCGCCAGCCTGTGCCGCGAGATCGGCACCGCTACCATCGCCGAGATGATTGAGAGCGAGGCCGAGCTCGGCCAGCTCAAAGCCATCGGCATCGATTACGGCCAGGGCTTCCTGTTCGGCAAGCCCCAGCCGAATTTCCTCGACGGCTCGACACAAGCCGCGGCCGCGCCGAGCACGCGCCTCAACGCCAAGCGCCGCGGCAAGGTCGAAAGCTGGGGCTGAGAAGCCTCAGGCTGCCGCGCGCCAGTGCGGCGGATAGGTGCGGTCATACCCCGGCAGCGCCTGAATCCGGGCGCGCCATTTCTCCACCGCCGGAAAGCGCCGCCCCAGCGGCACCAGCTCCTGCCCATACGCTTGCGCCCCCGGCTTTCCCGCGGCGCGCAGCATCATTTCGACGAACGGATAGATGGCGATATCGGCGGCACCGATGGCATTGCCGACCAGCCACCCCGAGTTCGCCAGTTGCGCTTCCAGCCGGCCCAATTCGTCCTTGAGCTTCGCGGCGGCGGTGCGGATCACGTCGGCCTTCTCCTCGATCTTGCCGGTGAAAATCGGCCGCACGAAATTGTCCATCGCTGGCTCGACATAGGAGACGAACTCGCTGATCGCCTGCCAGTGCTTGCCGGTCTCCTCGGCCGTGCGGCCGAACAGCGGCGTCTCGGGATATTTGCGATCGAGATAGGCGATGATGGCGAGCGATTCCGCGATGACAAACTCGCCGTCTTTCAGCGCCGGCACCTTGCCGCGCGGACTGATCGCGCGATAGGCGGGCGCCTCGTGATCCTTCTTGGAGAATTCCAGCAGCTTCGAATTGTACGGAAGCTTCTTGATCTCCAGCGCCAGCATCACGCGCCACGCAAACGGGCTGCCACTGCCCCAGTAAAAATCCATCGGTAACCCCCTGTCGGGACGTAAAAGGAAAAGAGGCCGGCAAGCCTACGCCTGCGCGGCCTCCCGATCCACTCCGGCGATCGATACTGAGTTACTTCGCGGTTACTTCGCGCCGGCCTTGGCCGCCGACGGCGCGCACGCCGCCTCCGCGGCCTTGGCCATCTCCTCCGGCGCCACGTCGCGCACATGTGTTGCCAGCGACCAGTTATGGCCAAACGGATCGGTGATGATGCCGTAGCGATCGCCCCAGAACATATCGGACACGGGCAACACGACCTTCGCGCCGGCCTTCGCCGCGCGATCAAACGCCGCGTCCACATCCGTCACGTAGAGATGGAGCGTGACCGCTGTGCCGCCCAGGCTCGTCGGCCCCATCGTCTTGGTCTCCGGCATCTCATCCATCAGCATCAGCATCGAATCGTTGATCTTGAGCAGCGCGTGCATGATCTTCTTGCCGCCGGGCATCGCCATGCGGCCGAGTTCCTGCGCGCCGAACGCTTTCTTGTAGAATTCGATGGCGGCATTGCCGTCGCGCACCACCAGGTGCGGCGTGAGAGCGTGAAACCCGTCGGGAATTTTCTTGGCCATGATCGTCTCCTCGGAAAATGTGAACGCGATCTTCCTAGCGCAGTAACGTTACGCCGCGGCGAAACGCACCGTGACAATTGGCGGCAGACGGGCGTCAGGCATCGACCAGGAATCGCCGCCATTCTCGGATATCCACAGCCCGCCGCTGGTCGACCCGAAGGCCAGCCGCTCGCCGCTGTCATCGACTGAAAGGGCGTGGCGGTACACCAGATCATAGGCATGGTGTTGCGGTAAGCCGTTGCGCAAGACCTCGAAGCTCTTGCCGGCATCGCGCGTGCGCGCGACGACGAGCTTGCCGTCCACCGGATAGCGCCGCTCGTCCTTGATCGCCGGGACGAACCACGCGGTCTGAGCATCGCGCGGATGCGCCGCGACGGCAAAGCCGAATTTCGCCGGCCGGATCGCTTTCACGTCCTGCCACGTGGCGCCGGCATCCTCGGAGCGGAACACGCCATTGTGATGCTGACACCACACGACATCGGGATGGGCGCGACAATGCGCTAGCTGGTGCACATCCTGCGCCATCGGCTCGCCGCTTTGCTCGGGCGGCATGTATTCGGCATACATGCCCTTGTTGATGAGCTGCCACGTGGCCCCTGTGTCGGTGCTCGCCCACACGCCGGCCGTCGACACGCCGACGCGGATATCCGCGGGGTTGCGCGGGTCGACCAGCACGGTGCTGATGCCCGGCAGCCCGCCGCCGGCCACGCTGCCCCATTGCTTGCGCTCCGGCATGCGCCACAGCGATTCCATCAAAGTCCACGACCCGCCGCCATCGTCCGACCGGAACAACCCGCCCGGCATCGTGCCGGCCCACAGCCGCCCCGAAACACCACCGGGCACGAGCGACCAGATCTTGTCGAGCGACCATTGATGCGGGTCGTCCGTGGCATCTTCGGGCTTGGTCGGATAGACCGGCACGCCCAGCTCGCGCCACTTGCCCGTACCTTCGCGAGTCCACAAATGCGCGCCGAAATGACCGAGATCGAGGGCGGCGTAAACCGTATCGCCGTGTGCGAGCACCGCCGAGACGGGATCGCCCAGGAAATGCGTTTCGGCCACTTCCCACTTGCCATTGCGCCGCGCGACTTCGAACAGCCCCTTGCGGGACCCGACATAGAGACGATCCGTCATGCGTTTTCTCCCTTACCCACCTGTCAATGCCTGAAACACATAGATCTCGTCGTTGGGACCGACCTTGTCGCTCAGCTTGGCGCGGTCGCGTACCACGACGCCGTTCAGATAAATGGCAACATGCTGGCGCACGCCACCCTGGTCATCGAGCACATAGCCACGCAGCGCCGGATTGGCGGCAAACACGTTGTCCAGCGCCTCGCCCAATGTCGCGCCCTCGACCGTCATTGTCGGGGCCTTGAGGAAGCGCTCGAGCGCGCGTGTGAAGGCGACTTTCGGCATGGCTACGCCGGCTGGAATTCGCGTTGCTCGCGCCGCGGCAGCGGTGGGAACGCGAGAGCGATCGCCGCCGCACCAAGACCGATCGCGAACGAGCCGATATAGAGCCACGTATACGCATTATATGTATCGAAGATCCAGCCGCCGACCAGCGGGCCGAGTGCCATACCGAGGGACGAGACCATCGTCGCCGCGCCGAAGACACTGCCAATGATATGCGGACCGAAATACCCGCGTGCGAGCACGGCGTAGAGCGGCATGACGCCGCCATAGGCGAAGCCGAACACCATTGCGACCGCGTAGAACTCGCCAAGCTGCGTGGCAAACAGGAAGGCGCCCGCCGCAACCGCCTGGAGGAGCAGCGCCCCCACGATCACCGGCTTGGCGCCCAGCTTGTCGGCCAGCAATCCGAGCACCAGCCGGCCACCCAGGCCCCCCAACCCTTCCACGCTGTAGATGCTCACCGCTGCCATCGCCGGAATGCCGCAGACGATTGCATAGCTGATCGTGTGGAAGATCGGGCCCGAATGCATGGCGCAGCAGGCGAAAAAAGTGAGTCCCAGGACGATGAATTGCGGCGAACTCAGGGCTTTACCCAATGACAACGTATCGCTCCCGGCCACGCCCGGTCGCACGGCGGCGCCAGCATCCCCTGGGCTCGGCGCCCGGCGGACCAGAAATGACGCTGGCACCAGCAGCAGCACGGCGATGATGGCGATCGTCATTTGCGTTGTCCGCCAGTCATAGTGTGCGATCAGCCAGCTCGCGAAGGGTGACATCGTCATCGGCGCCACGCCCACACCGACCGAGACGAGAGAGACAGCAAGGCCGCGGCGCGCCTCGAACCAGTTGGAGACCGTTGCGATCATCGGCGCGAAAAAGCTTCCGGCGGCGAGCCCCACGATTATCCCGTACGCAAGCTGAAACTGGAGGAGGCTTGTCGCCATGCTCGCCAAGGCAAGCCCCAGCCCCAGCAGGATCGATCCCGCGAACACGACGACCCGCGCGCCAACGCGATCGCTGAGCGTGCCCCAGCCAAAACCGGCAATCCCCATCGTCAGAAAGACCAAGGTCATCGCGCCCGAGACGCCGGCACGCGACCAGCCCGTCGCATGCGATATGGGCTGCAGCAGCACGGCCAAGGAGAACACGGCGCCAAAACCAACGCAGGTCATCAACGCGCCGACGCCAACGACGACCCAACCGTAGTAAAGCTTCATCGCGGGTGCCCTCCAAAAAATGCCGTCAGCGCAGCGTCCGGAAGCAGGTACGCAGTTCGTCAACGAACAGCGCCGGCTGCTCGAGTGCTGCGAAGTGCCCGCCACGATCAAGCACGCCCCAATGGATGATGTTGGGATAGACGCGATCGGCCCAGGCGCGCGGCGGGCGGTAGAATTCATTCGGAAATGAACTGTAGCCGACCGGAATTTCGACGCGCCCAGGATTGAGCGACAGATCCGCGTTCTCGGCATAGAAGCGGGCGGAGGAGGCAGCACTATTGGTGAGCCAGTAGAGTGTAATTTCGTCCAACATCTCGTCGCGCGTCAGGGCCGTCTCGGGGTCGCCGCCCTTGTTGTCGGTGGCGTCCTTGAAGATGTTGTAGATCCAGGCCGCCTGCGCGACCGGCAAATCCGACAGCGCATAGCCGATCAATTGCGGCCGCAGCGAATGCACGCGGATATGCAGGCCCGGTCCCGCATTGGCGAGGATTTGGACGCGCGCCAGTGCCTCGCGCTCCTCCGCCGTCAGGTTTCCCGTCGGCACCGGATCCGGCAGCACGAGCGGAAAGTTGAGATGGATGCCGATAAGTCCCGGCGGCTTCATCTGCGCCAGCCGCGTGGTGACGAACGAGCCCCAGTCGCCGCCTTGGGCCACGTAGCGGGTATAGCCCAGCCGGCGCATCAGCTCCGCCCAAGCGCGCGCCGTGCGTTTGTCGTTCCAACCGCGCTCCGTCGGCTTGTCGGAGAATCCGAAGCCCGGCAGCGTCGGCGCCACGACATGGAACGCATCCTCGGCATTTCCGCCATGGCGCGTGGGATCGGTCAGCGGCCCGATGATCTTGGCGAATTCGAGAACGGAGCCCGGCCAGCCATGCGTGATGATCAGCGGCAGCGCATTGGCATGCGGCGAGCGGACATGCAGGAAATGGAAATTGAGCCCGTCAATCTCGGTGCGGAACTGCCCAAAGCCGTTGAGCATCGCCTCGCAGCGCCGCCAATCATAGTCGTCGCGCCAATAAGCGACCAGCGCCTGGAGCTTGTCGAGTGGCACGCCTTGCGACCAGTCGGCAACCGTCTCGCGTTCCGGCCAGCGCGTCTGCAACAGGCGCCGCTTGAGATCGTCGAGGGTCGATTGCGGCGCATGGTAGACGAAGCGCGAGATCGCAGCATTTGCCTGCCCCGCGGCGCCCCGAGCAAAGCCGCCGATGGCCATCGCCGCGCCGCCTGCGAGCAGTAGACGCCGCCGCGACACGCCCTGTGCCGTGTCGATCCCGACGAACATGTCGCGCGCGTGCGTGCCGCTCACGAACAGCCTCCGTACACAAGGGATGGGAGTCGGACAGGACAATCCCGGCGTCGCCCGTGCGTTCCCGGGAGAATGAAACGGCGGCGCGCTTGTCAGCCGCGCCGCGCCGCCTTGATCGCGGCGACGTCGATCTTCTTCATGTCCCATCATCGCATCAAACGCGCGCTTTGCTTCAGCGCCGCCGGCCGCCATCGCCTCCATCAGCACGCGCGGCGTGATTTGCCAGGAGATGCCCCACTTGTCCTTGCACCAGCCGCACGCGCTCTCCTGGCCGCCATTGCCGACGATGGCGTTCCAGTAGCGGTCGGTCTCGTGCTGATCGTCGGTGGCGATCTGGAACGAGAAGGCTTCGCTATGTTTGAACGCGGGACCGCCGTTGAGGCCGAGACAAGGGACGCCGGCAACTGTGAATTCGACCGTCAGCACGTCGCCCTTCTTGCCGGATGGGTAGTCACTGGGTGCACGGTGGACGGCACCCACCGCGCTGTCGGGAAAGGTCTCGGCGTAGAAGCGGGCGGCAGCCTCGGCGTCCTTATCGTACCAGACGCAAATCGTGTTCTTTGCCATTACGTGTCCTTTCGCTTTAAAGCCAAATTCCGGCCTTATATCGTCATTCGCTGTCTCTGAGGTAGGTAGCCCTGGCGCATTCTCCACGCCAGAAGGGTCCGTTTCGCCCTGGCCGGCGCCAAGGGCGGCGCGCGCCGCCGCCCTTGGCGCTCGCTTACTGCGCCGCCGACGCCGGCTGGTGGGCTGCCATCTGCTTGAACATCTCTTCAGCACCCTCGGCGATCTGCTCGGGCGTCAGATCGCGCACATGTGTCGCGAGCGACCAGCGGTGGCCGAACGGATCCACGACCTGGCCGTAGCGGTCGCCCCAGAACATGTCCATCTGCGGCATCCCCACTTTCGCACCCGCCTGGGTGGCGCGGGCCATGCTCGCGTCGACATCCGGCACGTAGAGATGGATCGTGACGCTCGTCCCGCCCAGCGTGACCGGCCCCGAGCCGCAGGCTTCGAATTCATCGGCCAGCATGATCATGGAATCGCCGATCTTGATCGACGCATGCAGCAGCCGGCTGGCATCGCCCGGCATCGGCAGGCGCATCAGCTCCACGGCGCCGAATGCCTTCTTGTAGAACTCGATCGCGTCGGCCGCGCCCTTCACCGTCAAATGCGGGGTCACGCTGTGAAAACCATCGGGAATAGCTTTGGTCATCTCTTCCTCCTCGTTATGAAACGTCGCAACAGCATCGGCGTGCCCGAAAGACACGGCGCGGAGTGTCACATTTCTGTTTTCGCCTTGACATTTGGGTTGATATCAACATAATGGATTCGTGTCAAGGCATGGCAACCTCTCCTTTGAAACCACGTGCTTCGTACGCGACACCTGCGTGTGTCTGCATCTGCAGCGCGCCGCGCGCGTGGTCGCCCGGCGCTTTGACGAAACCTTGCGGCCGCTTGAGATCACCAACGGGCAATTCTCCCTGCTGATGTCGCTCAACCGACCCGACCCGGCCAGGATGCGCGACGTCTCCACCCTTCTGGCGATGGATCGCACCACACTCACCGCCAATCTGAAGCCGCTGCAGCGCCGCGGCCTGGTCAAGATCGCCATCGACAAGGCGGACCGGCGCAGCCGCCGCCTGACGCTGACCGCCGCAGGCCGCGCCTTGCTCGCTGCCGCGATGCCGATCTGGACGCAAACTCATGCGGCGATCGACGGGGCTCTGCCCCGGCCGGGCGCCGACGCGCTGCGCGCCGACCTGCTTGCACTTTCCTGATCGGTTCGTCGTCGGAGTCATGGCTTACGCTTGCAACTCATGGGCGCAGCACGATTCCCGCACCTTCGCCTTGACCGGCTGCGTGCGTCCGTCGCCCTCGTAGCGATCATGATGACGCACCCACGCCATGGTGAAGCTCAGCGCATCCTCGTCGCGGCCCTTGGGCGCGATATCGAGATAGTTGTAGGCGCCGACCAGCATGTCGCAGCCGCGCGCATACGATGAGTAGGCGTGGAACAACTCGCCGTTCTCGTCCTTGTAGAACGTGCTGACGCCGTGCGCTTCGTCGACCGGGAACTCGGTCTTGGCGAAATTGTAGTCGACCTTGCCCTTTGCCAGTTCGTCCTTCGTGAACGACACATGGTAGTCGCGGTTGAAGTCGTTGCTAAAGGATGACACCCAGTTGAACTTCCAGCCCATGCGCTGCTTGAACGCCGCGATCTTGACAAAGGGCGCGCGCGACACTGCCAGCAGCGTCACGTCGCGATGCGCCAGATGGATCGTGCTGCCGTCGATATGATCGGCCACGAACGAGCAGCTCGGGCAGCCCTGCTCCCAGTCCGGTCCGAACATGAAATGATAGACGATGAGCTGGCTGCGCCCATCGAACAGATCGGTGAGCGACACTTTCCCGTCCGGTCCGTCGAACACGTAATTCTTGTCGACCTTGACCCACGGCAGATCGCGGCGCGCAGCGCTCAGCGCATCGCGCACATGCGTGAAATCCTTCTCGCGCGCCAGCAACGCGCGCCGCGCCTTGATCCATTCGTCCCGCGAAACGACTCGATGGTCCATGACAGCCTCCATGGTTTAGGGCGCGAGCGCGCTCTCAGCTTTCTCTCGTGACGAGATCCCGCAGCTTTTCGTAAGCGCCGGTCCAGCCCCATTCGTGGCTGCTGCGCTCTTCCTCGTTGGGCAGGCCGGTATGCGTCATGGTCAGCAAGGTTTCGTCGCCGTCGGCTTCGAGATCGATCGCGACCGTCGTCTCGACGCCAGCCATCGTGTGCTCCGGCTCCCAGGTCCAGGTGAAGACGAGGCGCCTTGGCGGATCGATCACGCGATAGACGCCGCCGACGATAAAGACCTCGTCGTCGGGCGAATGCATCTCGATCCGGAAGCGTCCGCCCACGCGCAGATCGGCGGTGGTGCTTTCGACGAAGAAATCCTGCGGGCACATCCAGTGCCGCATCTCCTCGGCGCGCGAGATCGCCTTGAACACGCGCGCGGGCTTGGCGGGCAGGCGGCGCTTGAGGACGAGAGTGTGCGCGGTACCGGAAAACGCCATTACGTGTCCTCCCGTTTGGCGCGACGCTTGCGGCCGCGCGGTTTCTCCGGCTGTGACTGCGCGAGATAGCGCGCCAGAGCGTCGAGCCGCGCTTCCCAGAAGGCGCGATAGCGCCCGATCCATTCATCCGCCGCCATCAGCGGCTCCGCGGTCAACCGGCAGCGGCGCCACTGCGCGTCTTTCTGCCGCTCGATCAGCTTAGCCTCGGCCAACACTTTCAGATGCCGCGACACCGTCGGCAGCGACAGATCGAACGGCGCCGCCAGCTCCCCCACCGACGCCTCACCCTTCGCCAGCCGCATCAGAATGGCGCGGCGCGTGGGATCGGCAAGGGCCGAAAATGTGACACTGAGGGCGTCGGCGGTCTGCATAATCATCCGTATTTAGCGACTTGCGTAATTACATACTTAGCTAAATACAGAATGGGAGTCAAGGCCATTTCCCAGCCCCGACGGCAACCTTGATTTAACCCTGAGGTTGTAGTCTCACTGCTATGACGACAACTCGCGACGCCGCCGCAAACTCTTTGAGCGCATTTCTCGTCGCCGCCTTGGTGGTCTTCGCGATCGCGAAGATGCTCGGCGCAACGACCGATCAAATGCGAGTCGTGTCTGGGGCGATGGTCGTGCCGCCATCCATCGCTGCACTGCTTGCGTTCGCGATCACATTCATCCCAGCTCAGGCACAGGTACGGCGCAGCGCCGCTTCGGTCGGCGTTTGGGCAGGCGCCCTCACCCCATTCTTCCTTTTGGGCTTCGTGTTCCTATACGATTCAATGAGAGGCGGGTCGGGTGGTTTAATTTGGAATCCATTTCCGTTCTATATGCTCATGGCGACACCGCCGCTGAGCATACTTGGCGGAATTCTCGGCTGCACGTTCGGGCTTGCGTGCGACTGGATCCGATGGAAGCGCGAGATAAAGCCCTAAAGCAGAATTCGCCTCACCCCTACTCCGCCGCCGCGCCGCGCAGGCTGAGCCGCTTCAGGCAGCGGTCGATCCATTGCGCGGTCAGCTTCTCCGTGCAGGCCTTCTGCGACAGGCGCTGGCCCAGCGCCGGGAAGTCGACGCTGTCGAGCGCCTGGTCCTGGTTGAAGCAGGAGAACACGACGGTCTCCTTGCCCGTCACCGGGTCGCGTGCGGCTGCAGGCACTGCGCGCAGACCTCCTTCATCATGCATTGCATGGGGGAGTTGATCGAGCCGATCGCGACATGCTTGTCCTTCACATAGGGCTTCAGCACGCCGTGGCGCGCCGCACCCACCGCCGCCATCATGCGGTCGGAGCCGATGACGATCATGCGCTCCGCGTCGGCGAGCGGCTCACCGGCTGCTCGCCCAGCTGCCCGTCGGCATACGCGGCCATCGCCTCGACGATGTTGCCGACGAAACTGCTTGTCCTGCGGGCGGCCCGGCGTGAAGCCCGGCGCCTCGTCGCATGCCCACACCACGACGTCCGCCGCCGCCTCGATCTGGTCGACCTTGTAGCGGTCGATGATCTTCTTGTAGCCGGCGAAGTAGACGACCTTCGAACCCGCGGCGCGCATCGCCGCAGCCGATCGAGAACAGCACCGCGTTGCCGAGGCCGCCGCCGACCAGCGCCACGGTCTCGCCGACTGCGATTTCCGTCGGCGTGCCGGTCGGGCCCATCAGCATCGACCGGCTCGCCCGGCCGCAGCATGGCGCACAGATCCGACGAGCCGCCCATCTCCAGCGCGATGATCGAGAGCAGGCCCTTGCTCGCGATCGACCCACGCACCGGTCATCGCCAGGCCTTCCATCGCCAGCACCGTGCCGTCGACGCTCGATGCGCCAACGTCTCGAAATTCTGCAGGCGGTAGAACTGGCCGGGCTGGAAGGCGCGCGCGGCGCGCGGCGCCTTGCACCACCACTTCGATGATGGTCGGCGTCAGTCGGTTGACCTCGTGCACCCCGGCCGCAGTTCGTCGTCCAGGCGAGACGAGCAGCGTCGCCGGCGCGATCGCGCTCGGCGCGACGCTTGGCCAGGACGCGGGATACCACCGGATAGCCCTGCTTGGCCCCGCCCATCGCCTTGACGACATTGCCGAAGAACGACGGGATGCAGATCGCCGAAGAAGCTGATCGCGCGGCCGTCCCGGCGCCAGCGCCATCAGCACGCGGGCCTCCTCGGGCTTCGCAGTGGCGCGCTCCGGCTTGACCGGCTCGCCGTTCTCGTCCACCGCCGCGAAATATCTGCCATCGAGCTTCACATGCTGCTGATCCTCGCGCGCCAGCACCGTGTTGGGCTGCGTGCCGGCGGCCACCAGGATCGCGCGCGCCGGCAGCACCTCTTCGTGCGCACCGCCTTCTCGCGTCGTGAAACGGCATGGCCCTCGGCATGCCCGAAGCGGTCGATCTCGACCGCGGCCGGGCGTCAGACCTTCGGCGAAGCGCACGCCCTCTTCGATCGCCTTGGCGACTTCCTCGTGGTTGAGCGTGTAGCTCGGCGCATCGATCGAGCCGGCGGCGGTAGGCGATCGTCGCCCCGCCCCACGACGTCGAGCAATTGCGCGAGTCGCTGGCCGCGCGGCCTTCGGCCTGCGCCGCCGGCGCTCGGCGCGGATGGCGCGCGCGTGCGCCAGAAACTCCGTCGCGATTTTGCCCTCCTCGGCGGTCCAGGCTTCCGCGCACCGCCGCCTCGCCGCGCTCGGCGACCAGCGTTTCGTAGCGCATCAGGAACTTCTCGACCTGGCGTGTGTAGTAGGCCAGCGCTTCGGTCGCCGTGTCGATCGCGGTCAGGCCGCCGCCGATCACGACCACCGGCAGGCGAAGCTGCAGATTGGCGATCGATCGCGTTCTTCGCGGCACCGGTGAGCTGCAGCGCCATCAGGAAGTCCGAGGCCATGCGCACGCCGCGCGCCAGGCCGTTGGGCATCGCGATATGCGTGGGCTTGCCCGCACCGGCGCACAGCGCGATGTGGTCGAAGCCGAGCGTCGAACGCATCCTCGACGGTGATCGTGCCGCCGAAGCGCACGCCGCCATACATCGCGAACTGCGCGCCGCCGCTCCAGCAGCAGGCGGATGACCTTCAGGTAGTTCTTGTTCCAGCGCACCGTGATGCCGTATTCGGCGACGCCGCCGAAGCCGGCCATGACGCGGTCGTCGAGGTTTTCGTAGAGCGTCGCGCACGTCGCGCACCGGCTGGAAGGCGACGCGCCCGCCGCTGGGCGCCACACCGGAGACCTGATGACGGCAGCGGCTCGATCTTCAACCCGTCGATGCCGACCACCGTGTGGCCGTCATTCATCAGATGATGCGCCAGCGTGAAACCCGCCGGCCCCAGCCCGACCACCAGCACCTTGTAGCCGCTCGCGGGCTTCGGCACCGGGCGGCGGATATCGAGCGGGTTCCAGCGCGTCAGCAGCGCATAGATCTCGAAGCCCCAGGGCAGCGCCGAGCACGATCCTTCAGGATGCTGCGTCTCCGCCTGCGGGATATCGACCGGCTCCTGCTTCTGATAGATGCAGGCCTTCATGCAGTCGTTGCAGATGCGGTGGCCGGTGCCGCCATCATCGGATTGTCGACGGCGATCATCGCGAACGCGCCCAGCGCCACGCCTTGCGCACGCAGCGTGTGCATCTCCGAGATCTTTTCCTCGAGCGGACAGCCGGCGAGCGTGACGTTGAAGACGGTCTTCTGGAACGCGCCGGTCTTGCGTGTCCTTGAGGCCCTTCGAGCAGCGAATCCTTGCCCTGGTCGTGGCACCAGATGCAGTAATTCATCTGGTCGAGCGCCTGGGTCACGTCCATGCCCGACATCGGTCAGCGCGAAGCCCTCGCGCTGGCGCCAGTCGTGCTCGGGCAGGCGCATCATGCGCACGCCGTCGAGCTCGATCGTTTCGACCGGGCACCAGATGCTGCGGGTCGATCTTGTGCGGCATCTTGAACAGCACGCCGCTTCGTGTGCTTCGCCTTGCCGTCGTCGTCAGCGCCGCCCACGCGGCATAGCGTAGCGCCGTGTCGAGCTTCGCGGCGTCGTTGCCGCGGCGTTCTTCTCCCACGCCATCACGTGCTGCGCGAAAGACAGCTCGCCGAACGTTTCGGCCATTCATAAGCTCTTCAAGCGCGGCCAGCGAGCGCCGCGCCATCGAATGTCGCGACCTCGTCCGGCTTGAACGCCTTGATCGCGCGGCGCTGCACGAACAGCCGCTTGCACGCCTAGAGCGGGTCGAGCGTATGCGTGTGCGCGGCCGAGCGCCTGCGTCTCCGTCCTCGATCCCGAACAGCGACGCGACGAACGCTTCGACATGCGGCCCGAGGTCGATCAGCAGATGGCTCTCGTCCTTCGTCGCCACGCTCGTCAGGGTTGGCGCGCGCCGCCAGCAGCTTGTTGGCAAGCTCGACATTCTCCGCCTGCAGTTTGTCCATGAACGCGCCGTCGAGGCGCGCCAAGCCGGCGCGATCGTAGAGATCGGCGAATTTGAAGCCGAAGCCGAGGGCCAGCGCGGTCGGCGGAGAGGTGCGAGTATCCATCGTGAATTCGTAAGTCCCGTCAAGTCATCTTGCGCAGCAGCGCAAGAAACATCTTGCGCTCCTGGCTGTCGAGCGGTTTCAGCGTCGCCTCCGTGATGACGCGTCCCGAATCGACCGCGCGCTCGGCAAGCGCGGTCCCCTTGGCCGTCAGCCGCAGCATGGTCACGCGCCGGTCCTCGGGATCGGGGTGGCGCTCGATCAGGTGGCGGACCAGCAGGCGCTGCGTGACACCCTGGATCGTGGCGGGATCCATGGCGGTGAGCCGGCCGAGCTGGTTCTGCGACACCTGACCCAGATCCTTGATCTTGACCAGGGCTGCATATTGCGTCGGCGTGAGCCCGGCCCCGTCCATCCCGTCCTGGAAAATCGCGGCGTGGCGCTGGTGTGCACGCCGCAACAGGTGGCCGACCTGGTCTTCCAACACATAACCCGGCGTCGGGCTGGGGGACGGAACCTGGGCGACCCGCAGGGGCCGGGCGGCTTTCATCGCAAGGGGCCTTTCGTGCACGAGGCAGCGCCGGGCGACCCCGTCGCCCGGCAGCCGGCATTGTTCGTACACTAATGATTTAGGTCGGCAGCGTGGCGGCCGTCAAGCGCCGGGACGACCCGGGCCGGCGCGGGTTCGAACCAGCCCTTGGCCTCAACCAGATCCTCGGTGCGCGCCGCAATCGCGGCGGGGGCCAAGCCCTGTGCCCGCCAACGCCGCCGCCAGGACCCGATCTCGCGCACGCGGCCACTCCAGGCGGGTCCGAACAGCGCGGCGAGATGGCGCTTCAAAAGCCGCGCCAGCGCCGGGACTCTCCCCGTTGGTCGACACCGCGAGCGTAAGATCGCCGCGCCGCACCACCGCCGGGATATGCAGATCGGTCAGGTCGAGCCGGTCCTCGGCATGAACCAGCGCCCCGGCCTGTCGCGCCGCAGAGGCCAGCGCGATCGTCAGCGCGTCGTCGAGGCCGGCCAGGAACACGACCGCCGCTCCGGCGAAATCCGCGGCAAGCGGCACATCGCCGACCAGAAGCGGACCCGCCGCATTGAGCCATTCGGCGTTCGGCCGCGATGCATACACTGTCAGCTTCGTCGCCGCCGGCCTCATGCAGCAGCGCCAGTCGCCGTGCAGACCCGCCGGACCGTCGCCCACCAGAACGACCCGCAGCCGCGCGAGATCAAGAGAGACTGGAAGCATTATTCGGCCGCACTCGACGCGAATTCCGGCGGCGCCAGTACCGCCAGCAGCCGCTGCGCCCCCACGCGCTGACAGAAATCGCCGAAGCCTTCGCGCCCGCGCCGCTCTTGCGTGAACAGCGCGAACAGCGGCTCCAGGCGTCGACGCGATGTTGTCGTAATGCACCTTGTCGAGCAGCTTGAAGTTCAGCCGCGTGCCCTCGAAATCGCCGCCGACATAGAGCGCGTAATAATCCGGCATGCGGCCGACGATGCCGATATCGCCGGCATAGGGCCGCGCGCAGCCGTTCGGGCAGCCGGTGATGCGGATGCTCAGGCGCTCCTCGATCAAGTCGTGGCGGCGCAAGACCTTTTCGATGGAATCGATCATCGGCTCGCGCACCCGCTCGGCTTCCGTCAGCGCCAGCGCCGCAGGTCGGCAGGGCGGGACAGGCCAGCGCCCAGCGCCGCACCGGCGTCAGGTCGGCGGCGAGGCTCACGCCGAAGCCGCGCAGCTCGTGCTCGATATCGGCCAGCGATTCCGCCTCGATATTGGTGAGGATGATGTCCTGGCCTGGCGTCAGCACCGGATCGATGCGCCAGCGCTCGATCACGCTGCGCAGCGCCGTGCGCAGCAGCACACCATCGCGGTCGGCGATGCGTCCACTCGCCAGCGGCACGCCGAGATACCACAGACCGTCGCCCTGCGGCCGCCGGCCGAGATGATCGGGAATCTGGAACGCCGGTACGGCCCGCGGATCTTCAAGCGCGCGGCCGAGATCGGCCTCCAGCGTCGCCTTCGCCCACGCCGCACCCTTTTCCTCGATCACGTATTTGAGCCGCGCGTGCTTGCGGTCGATACGATCGCCATGGTCGCGATGCAGCCGCACCACCGCCTCAACCGCATCGTCCAGCAGTCTCGGGCGGCACGAACGCGATCGGCGTGGCCAGGCGCGGATAGGTCTTGGGCTTGTTGTGCGTCATGCCCAGCCCGCCGCCCAGCGCCAGATTGTAGCCCTGTAGCTCTTGCCCATCGAAGATCGCGATGAGGCCGAGATCGTTGGTCAGCACGTCGATGGAGTTATCCTCCGGCGTTGCCAAACCCATCTTGAATTTGCGCGGCAGATAGGTGGCGCCGTAGAGCGGCTCGTCCTCCTGCCCCGCGTCTTCTAGCTTTTCGCCGTCGAGCCAGGTCTCGATATAGCCGCGCGAGCGCGGCAGCAGGCGCAGTCGACAACCGCCGCGCATCGGCCTCGAGCTGCCGGTGCACATTGTCGCGGATCGGTGCCGGCGTCGTCGTCACGTTGCGCACGACATCGCCGCACGCCGCCAACGTCGTCAGCAAAGTCTCATTGATGGACGCAATGGCCGGCTTTAGATCGCCCTTCAGCACGCCGTGATACTGGATGCCCTGGCGCGTCGTGACGCGCAGCGTCCCGTCTCCGGCGCGATCCGCCAGCGCATCGAGATCGAGATACTGCTTCGCGGTCAGTCGCCCGCCCGGGATGCGCGCCCGCACCATGAACTGATGCGCCTTGTCGAGCTTCGCCTGCTTGCGCTCGGTCTGGGAATCGCGATCCGCGCCCTGGTAGACGCCGTGGAATTTGAGCAGCGTCGCGTCATCGCCACCAAATCCGGTCACCGGCTGGGCAATGGTGTCCGCCAGCGTGCCGCGCAACCGGCCGCTCGCATCCTTCACGCTCTCCACTTTCGACAAGACAGCGCTGCCAGCCATGGCCGGCTCCTTTTACACGAGAAATCTGTTGATATTTATATATGTACACTGAAATTATGTATCAACGAATTAAACTACAGCGCCGCATGAGAAAATTTTGAGCGTCGGCACCCCTGCGACGCTGTTGGGCCTTGCCCCGCCCCCACCTTCGCCGCAGGTTACGGCACCTCCGCCCCAGTCCGAGGCCGCTTTGGCGACACCCGCCCTCACCGCCGCTACCGCTCCCGCCGCACGCAGCCAGCGTCCCGTGGCGGTGTGGCTGTTTGTCTGCGCCGCGTTGATCTTTGCGATGGTCGTCATCGGCGGCATCACGCGCCTGACCGAATCCGGCCTGTCGATCACCGAATGGAAGCCGGTCGCCGGCGCCCTCCCGCCGCTCTCCGAAAGCGCCTGGCAGGAGGAATTCGCCAAGTACCGCCAGACCGATCAGTACCGCCTGCATTAACCAGGGCATGTCGCTGGCCGAGTTCAAATCGATCTTCTGGTGGGAGTTCGTGCACCGGCTTTGGGGGCCGGCTGATCGGAATTGCATTCTTCATTCCCTATGTCTGGTTCCTGGCGACGGGCCGCGTGCGCGGCCGACTGGCAAAAGCGCTCGCCGCTATCTTCGTTCTGGGCGCCCTGCAGGGCGCGCTGGGCTGGTACATGGTGATGAGCGGCCTCGCCGATCGTGTCGATGTCAGCCCCTACCGGCTGACGGCCCATCTCGGCCTCGCGATCCTCATCTACGCGGCGATCTTGTGGGTGGCGCTCGACCTCGTGCGAGCACGCATCGGCAGGGCTTCGACCGCAGCGCTGGGGCTGGCAGCCCTGGTGTTCTGCACGATGCTGTCCGGCGGCTTCGTCGCCGGCCTCGATGCCGGGATGACTTACAACACGTTCCCGCTCATGGACGGGCGGCTCATTCCCGAAGGTTATCTCGATCTCTCGCCCGCCTGGCGCAATCTCTTCGAGAATGTCGCGGCGGTGCAGTTCAATCATCGTCTGCTTTGGCATTGCGACACTGATCGCAACGCTGACGTTCTGGTGGCGTCATCGCGACAGCCGGACATCTCAGCGTAACGCTCGTACCTCTCACCGCCCTTGCGCAAGCCGCGCTCGGCATCTCAACTCTGCTGTTCGTCGTGCCGATCCCGCTCGCAGCATTGCATCAGGCCGGCGCGATGACGCTGCTCACCGTCGCGCTGGTCGCGGCCCACGCCCTGCACCGCGACATGCCAGCTCCGATCCCGAAGTGATTTTTCGCACAGCCGGCCACAGCGCCGGACGCTAGGATGCGGGCCATTGTCGGCCGAAATTGGGGGACGAATGCGACGGCGCGAGTTTCTGACGATCCTGGCAGGTATGGCGATTTGGCCGCTGGAGGCCATCGCGCAACAAGCGACACTTCCGCTGGTCGGATTTCTCCGCAGCTCGTCGATCGACGACGCTGCCGCGCTCGTCTCCGCCTTCCGCGCGGGACTGCAGGAAACCGGCTTCATCGAGGGACAAAACGTCGCGATCGAGTTCGGCGCGGCGGACGACCGCACCGCCGACCTGCCGCCGATCATCGAAGACCTGCTGCGGCGACGTGTCGCCGTGCTGGTGGGCAACGGGACCGCGGTACGCGCCGCCAAGGCTCTGACGACCAGCGTGCCGATCGTCTTTGCCTCGGGTAGCGATCCGTCGCGCGAGAATATCGTCGCCAGCTTCAATCAGCCCGAAGCCAATATCACCGGCGTGAGCTTCTTCAATTCCCAGCTCGGCGCCAAAAAATTGGAGCTCATTCGCGATCTTGTCGCTGGCGCCGGGGCAATCGGCGTGCTCGCAAATCCCCACAGCCCCGGCAGCGAGACGGAGAAACGCGATGTCGAAATGGCCGCGCGCGCCACGGGTCAAGCCGTCATCGCCCTGGCGGCCATCACCGAAGATGATCTTGAGACCGCGTTTGCAGCACTCGCCCGCGCGCGCGGCCGTGCCATGCTGGTCACCGGGGATGCGCTGTTCTTCAGCCGTCGCCATCGGTTGATCGCCCTCGCCGCGCGCTTTGGCGTGCCCGTGGTCTGCAGCGACCGATTGATCGTCGAGGATGGCGGTTTGGCAAGCTATGGCGCAAGCGTCACGGACGCCTACCGCCAAGCCGGCATCTATACCGGCCGCATCCTCAAGGGCGAAAGAGCCAAAGATCTGCCGGTGGTACGCTCGACGAAGTTCGAGCTGGTCATCAACCTCAAGACAGCGACTGCACTCCGGCTCACCGTGCCCGACTCGCTGCTCGCGCGCGCCGACACCGTCATCGAATAGCGCACGCAGCGCCCAAAGCGGCCAAGCCTGCACGGCAGGATGAAGTGGCGCGCGACACCAAGCCGTGATTTGTAACCCGCGCGTCCGCTTGCAATACTCGCGGCGTCCCGCGATTGCAGGAGACCCGCCATGAGAACGGCTATTTGGCGACCGGTGAGTTGACGATCCGTGACAGAATCCGACGTCACCTTCCTGTACGAAGCGCTCGAATCGCGCGGCATCAGAATCTGGATCGACGGCGGCTGGGGCGTCGACGCGCTGCTCGGCATGCAAACAAGTCCGCACGCCGATCTCGACATCGTCATCGAGGAAAAGGACCTCGCATCGATGCGGTCTTTCCTCGAGGCCGAAGGTTTCCGCGACGCGCCGCAGCCCGACACGCGGGCCTGGAATTTCGTGCTGGCCGACAATCGCGGCCGCAAAATCGATGTCCACGTCGTCGTTCTGGATGAAAGCGGCAACGGCATTTATGGGCCGAAGCAAAACGGCCAATCCTATCCTGCCTCAGCGCTGCAAGCGCGCGGGGTCATCGCCGGTATCGGCGTGCGCTGCACGTCGCCTGAATTCCAAATAAAATCTCATTCCGGCTTCGCGCTGCGCGACAGCGACTATCGCGACGTGCGCGCTCTTGCCGAGAAGTTCGGGCTCGACCTGCCGCAGGACCATCGCGCGCAACGCTAAGGTTCAGGCCGCGGGCGAACGACACGCGGCGACACGCACTCGATGACGGCCCTCACCGCCGCGCCGATCGCGAACAAGCCGCGCCGGATCGCGACCCGTTGCACGCGCCGGCGCCACCGTGCTGCACGGCGGCGGTAATAGACGTAGTCGATGGACCCATCAGGATGGCGGCGCCCGTCCGGGAAACTGGCCATCGTGCCCTCCGCAGTCATGGGATTTCGGGCACATTGTATTCCATTGAAAAATGATGATAATCATCGTCACAAGACCAAAATTAGTGAATTTTAGGAACGAATATGGATGCCAGCGGCGACATGCGGGTGTTCGTCCGGGTGGTCGAGCATCAGAGTTTTTCGGGGGCCGCATCCGCTCTCGGACTGACCCCATCGGCCGTTTCCAAGCTCATCACGCGGCTGGAGGAGCGACTGGGGGTGCGGCTCCTTCACCGCACCACGCGACGCCTCGCCCTAACGTCGGAAGGCGATGTCTACTTCGCGCGCGCGCGTCAGATCCTCGCCGACATTGACGAGGTCGAAGCGGAAATCGCGAAGTCGCGCGGCGCGCCGCGCGGGCGCCTGCACGTCAACACCAGCAACGGCTTCGGCATCCACCAATTGGCGCCGGCCCTGCCGGATTTCTTGGCGCGCTATCCCGAGATCGCGGTCGAGCTCTCGATCACCGACCGCATGGTGGATCTGGTCGCCGACCACGCGGATATAACGATCCGTGCCGGCCGCATCGCCGATATGTCGCTCGCAGCGCGCAACATCGCCGATTTCGAACGGATGATCTGTGCGGCACCCTCTTATCTCGCGCGCAACGGCATGCCGCGCACGCCGACGGATCTCGCCAAGCATGTCTGTATCGTCATGGCCTATCAGAAACCCAGCCAATGGGTGTTCCGCACGCGCGACGGGATCGCAAATGTCGAGGTTCCGCCGCGGGTGGTCACGGATAGCGGCGATGCCGCGTTGCGACTGACGCTCGAAGGGGCCGGCATCGCCCGGCTGGCCGACGTCATCGTCGGTGACCCGATCCGCCGCGGCTTGCTGGTGCCGCTGCTGCCGGAGTTCCACCACGCCGAGCGCCTGCCGTTGGCGGCACTCTATCTGGCGGGGCGCCACCGACTGCCGAAGGTGCGGGTCTTTCTCGACTTCCTCATCGAGCGCTTCGGTCACGCGCCCTGGCGCATCGCGGCGAACCCGCCCTAAGCGGCAGCGCGGCGCGGCCACAGCATGGTGAGCGCGAACATCGCCGCCGCCGCGAACGACGCGGACCGACGCGCGATTTGTAGACAATCCCGGCACCGACGAAGCGCAAACCCCGCTTTACAGCGCATTTTCAATCCATCACGCTGCGCGCATGCAATCTTACAGATTTGTGTGGCGGGGCGAGTTCGACAACGCTTCGTTGAACGCGCTGCATGCGCAGGCGTTCAGTCATCATCCGGACGAGCACGACTGGGTCTCGCAGGTACGAACTCATAGCCTCGGATGGGTGTGCGCGTTCGATGGCGGCGAGCTCCTGGGATTCGTCAATGTGCTGTGGGATGGCGCTCTGCACACCTTCATCATGGATACGATGGTCGCTCCCGCAGCCCAACGCCAGGGTATCGGTACGGAACTCGTTCGGATAGCCGCGGCGCAAGCAAAGGTCGCGGGCTGCATCTGGCTGCATGTCGATTGCGCAGATGCACTCAAGCCCTTCTATTTCGATGCCTGTGGCTTTGTGCCGACGAACGGCGGCCTCTTGTCACTTCGAGGCTAGAGAATTTTGCCCTTTTTAGGCAGACGCCCGCCGCGGCCAAGCCATCGTCAACGCGAACATAGTCGCCGCGGCGACCACCACGGATGGCCCCGACGGCGTGTCGTAGGTCATCGACGACCAGATGCCCGTCCCCACCGCCAGCGCCCCGATCAGCGCCGCCAGCACCGCCATCTGCTCGGGCGTGCGCGCGAATCGCCGCGCCGTCGCGGCGGGAATGATCAGCAGCGAGGTGATCAGCAGGATACCGACGATCTTCATCGCCGCCGCGATGACGATCGCCAGCAGCAGCACGAAGGCGAGCCGCAGCCGTTCGACCGGCACGCCTTCGACGCGCGCCAGATCCTCGTGCACCGTGACCGACAGCAGCGGCCGCCACAACAAGGCGAGGGTTACCAGCACCGCGGCGCCGCCGCCGTAGATCCAGGCGAGATCGCCCGGCGTCACCGACAGGATGTCGCCGAACAGATAGCTGATCAGGTCGACGCGCAGCGTCTCCATGAAGGCGACGACGACCAGCCCCAGCGACAGCGAGGAATGCGCGAAGATGCCAAGCAAGGTATCCGCCGCCAAGTGCGCGCGCGACTGCAGCACCACCAGCAGCACGGCCAGAGCCACGCACACCGCGACCACGCCAAGATTGAGATTGACCTGCAGCAGGAAGCCGAGCGCGATACCGAGCAGCGCCGAATGCGAGAGCGCATCGCCGAAAAACGCCATGCGCCGCCACACGACGAAGGAGCCTAGCGGCCCCGCCACCGCGGCGATGCCGACCCCGCCCAGAATCGCGCGCCAGATGAAATCATCCATGGCGATGCCCATGATCGTGATCGTGGTGGTGATGCGCATGATCGTGGCCGGGTTCCGGCACGACCCCGCCGCCCGCATCGTGCGTGTGATCGTGATGATGCGCATAAAGGGCCAGCGCGCTCGCGACCTTCGGCCCGAACAGCGCCAGATAGGCGGGATCGGCCTTCACCGCCTCCGGCCGGCCGGTGCAGCAGACATGATGGTTTAAGCACACGACGATATCGGTCGCTGCCATCACCAGATGCAGATCATGGCTGACCATCAGCACGCCGCAGCCGCGCTTGTTGCGGATCGCGAGGATGAGGTCGAAGAGATCGGCCTGGCCGGCCACGTCCACGCCCTGCACCGGCTCGTCGAGCACCAGCAATTCCGGCTCGCGCAGCAACGCCCGCGCCAGCAGCACGCGGCGCATCTCGCCGCCGGAAATCGATTGGATCGGCGAATTCAGGATATGCCCGGCGCCGACCTCGTCGAGGGCCGCCTGCAGGCGCTGCGGCGTCGTCGCGCCACCCAGCGCCAGGAAACGGCGCACCGGCAGCGGCAGCGTCTCGTCGATCTTGAGGCTCTGCGGCACATAGCCGATGCGCAAGCCCGGCTTGTGCCAGACCGTGCCGTCATCCGGTTTGATCAGGCCCAGCAGGATGCGCAGCAGGCTCGTCTTGCCCGCCCCGTTGGGGCCGATGATGGTGACGATCTCCCCGGCCGCAACCGCGAGGTCCACGTGATCGAGAACGGCGCGGCCGTCGAAGCGCTTCTCGACGCCCGTGGCCCGCGCCAAAAGTCGGTCTTGCTGGTTCACGCGCTCTTGCTCCGCCGTCCCGGCTGCGCCTGGCTGCCGCACGGCGTGCAGAGCCCGGTCAGCTCGACGATGCGGTTCTGCAGCGTGAAGCCGTGGTCGCCCGCGACAGCACCGATCGCCTTGGTGACGCGCGCATCCGCGAGTTCGACGGCATTGCCGCAGCTCGTGCAGATCAGGAACTGCACCATGTGGTCGTCGCCGGGCTGCGCGCAGCCGACGAAGGCGTTGAGCGATTCGATGCGATGGATCAGCCCGCGCTCCAGCAGGAAATCGAGCGCGCGATAGACCGTCGGCGGGGCGGCGGCCTTGCCCGCCTTGAGCTGGCCGAGAATGGCGTAGGCGCCGATCGGCTGGTGGCTCGACCACACCAGCTCCAGCACGCGCCGGCGCAAATCTGTGAGCCGATGCCCCTCGCGCTCGCATAGGGAAGCGGCCGAGGACAGGGCGCTCGCCACGCAATGTGCGTGGTTGTGGCCGGATTTCGGGAATCGGGCGACGTTGGCCTTGGCAGCAACCATGTCTTGCCTCTGTCAGGAATGTTATAGTATAACAGTTACGTAATAGCAGTATACCCCGGCTTTTCCGCCTGGGGGAGGGTTTCATGACCATCGCATCCGCCCTGATCCGCGTCTTTTTGCCCTGCGCCCTCGTGATCGCCGCCGCGGGCCAGGCCGCCGCGCAGCCACGCGTGGTTGCCAGCATCATGCCGGTTCATTCCCTCGTCGCCGGCGTGATGGACGGCGTCGCCACGCCCGCCCTCGTCGTCCAGGGTGCCGCCTCGCCACACACCTATTCGCTGCGCCCGTCCGACGCCAAGCGGCTCAACGAGGGCAAGGTGGTTTTCTGGATCGGCGAGATCTATGAAGGCTTCCTCGAAAAACCGCTCGAGGCTCTCGCCAAGAAAGCGACGGTGGTGGAGCTCATGGAGGCCGATGGTGTCACGCTGCTGCCCGCGCGCACTGGCGGCTCATGGGAGGCGCACGCGCACGGCAAGGCCAGCCACGGCCACGCGCATGACGCCAGGGCCGAGGAGATGGACGGCCACCTCTTCCTCGATATCGACAACGCCAAGGCAATTGTCCGCGCCGCCCTTGCGGCCCTGGTCACGGCCGACGGCGCAAACAAAGACCGCTACACCGCCAACGCCGCCAAAGTGACCGCGCGCCTCGACGCGCTCGACGCCGAGCTGCGCACGACATTGGCGCCGGTCAAGGATCGGCCCTTCGTCGTCTTCCACGACGCCTATCAGTACGTGGAGCTGCGCTATGGCCTGACGGGTGCGGGCGCCATCACCGTCAGCCCCGAGCGCCGGCCCGGCGCCAAGCGCCTGGGCGATTTGCGCAAGAAGATCGCGACGCTCAAGGCCGTGTGCGTCTTCAGCGAGCCGCAATTCGAGCCCACGCTGGTGCGCACCGTGACCGAAGGCACCAATGCCAAGACCGGCACGCTCGACCCGCTCGGCGCCGATCTCACGCCGGGACCCGACGCCTATTTCGACATGATGCGCCGCCTCGCCAAATCGCTCAGCGACTGCCTGCGCGACTAAGGCGTGTACCCATGCTCCGGCATGCGCACGTGACCCGGGTCGACATCTGAGAAGCAGTCGAGTTCGTCTGCACCCAGCGCTCACAACGGCGCAATTGTCGCTCGACGCTTCGCGACAGAGGGCTATCAGTTCCAGGAACCGGGATCGACAGCGCCCATGTCGACGCCATTACCTCATCTGGACAACGACCTTTCCCTTGGCTCGACCCTTCTCGAGATACGCAAGCGCCTCCTTCGCCTGTTCGAACGGAAATACCTTGTCGATCACCGGCCGGATGCGCCCCGCCTTGAGAAGCTCACCGATCTCCGCGAGCTGGCTACCGTCTGGATGCACGAACAGGAACGAATACGCGACGCCGCGTTTCTTGGCGTGACGAATTATCTTGCGGCTCAGCAACCCGAACAGGAACACCATGAAGAAGTTCATGCCTCGGGCGCGAGCGAATGCGGCGTCCGGTGGCCCGATGAGCGAGACGACGGTGGCCTTAGGCTTCAGAATCCGAAGGGATTTCTCGATCGCATCGCCCCTGACTGTGCCCAGCACGGCATCGTAGTCCCGCAGCACATCCTCAAATTCCTGCTTCTTGTAATCAATCACCTCATCAGCTCCGAGGCTCCGGACCAGATCCACGTTTCCTGTACTTGTTGTCGTCCCCACCTTTGCTCCGAGGTATTTCGCAAGCTGGATTGCAAACGTGCCAATACCACCGGCACCTGCGGGGATGAACACCTTTTGGCCGGGCTTGAGGCGTGCACGCACCTTGAGCGCTTGCCACGACGTCAGTCCGACCATCGGGATCGAGGCCGCTTGCGCGAAGTCCAGGTTCGCTGGTTTGAGCGCGGCGGCGTTCTCGGGCACGAGTGCAAATTCAGCGAGGGCCCCCGTGCCCAGGTCGAAGATACTGGCAAAGACAGCATCGCCCGGCTTGAAGCGAGTCACGCGGCTTCCCACCTCCACCACGACACCGGACAAATCGCTGCCCAGCGTGGCCGGTAGGCGAAACCGGAGGAAGGGCTTGAACGTTCCTTTCGGAATCATGTTGTCGATCGGATTCAAGCCGGCCGCATAAACCTGAACGAGAATTTCGTCCGGCTTGGGCACTGGCCGAGGAGTATCGGCGAACGCGACCTGATCTGGTCTGCCATAACGCTTGAAGACAAGTGCTCTCATGTTTCCCTATGTCCGAAGGGTCTTCGCTGTGGCGGCGACAGCAGGCTGCGCTTGCACCGGCCGCCCGCCGTCAGAAAGCTCGGGAGGCTGCGACGCCGTTGGCGCATCAAGCCGCAGGTCCTTTCGAATCCCGGCATCCACCACGCCAGCAGGCGCAAATCTGCGAAGCAATCGCAGGCGGTTCGCAAGGCGACCGGCCGCGTATCGGACCTTCGGGCGCGCCGCGTTGGCCGCCTTCAGCACGGTGTCGGCCACGACGCCGGGCGGTTCGGCAGTTGCCATCACCTCGTTCACCCTCTTGTTCACGCCCGCACGAGCCTCGCGATACTCATCGAGCTTGGCGTCCGGCTCCATGAAGTTCGCGTCGAATGGCGTCTTCGTGTACGCAGGCTCGATGACCGAGACCCGGATGCCCCTCGTGCGCAGTTCATGGTCGAGCGATTCCGAATAGCCTTCCACCGCGTGCTTGGTTGCGGCATAGAGCGCGCCATACGGCATCGGCAGAAAGCCAAGCACGGAGCCGATGTTGATGATGCGACCGCTCCCCTGGCGTCGCATGTGAGGCACGACGGCGCGCGTCATCCGGACCAGCCCGAAAAAATTCGTTTCGAAGATCGACCGGGCCTGATCGAGCGAGCTCTCTTCCGCTCCGGCAGGGGCAACACCGAAGCCGGCGTTGTTCACGAGCAGATCGATGCGGCCGTCGCGCCGCATCACTTCGCTGACGGCGGCTTCCACGGATTCGTCACTGGTCACGTCGAGGGGCAGCATCTCGAACGACCGCTTGCCTGCTTGGGCTCCCCGTCTGCTGGTGCCGTAGACCTTGTAGCCAGCTTTCGCGAGCCGCTCCGCCGTGGCTTCGCCGATGCCTGACGAGGCGCCGGTAACGAGCGCGATCTTTGCCTTGATCTTGGTCATGAACTTCTCCTGACGACGGCGCCGCGTCCCTATCGTCTATTTTGATTACGATCGTAATTATTGATTATAGATGACGATCGTAATTATAATTGTCAAGACCCACCTGACCGGGACCTGCGACATGCGCGTTTCAAAAGAACAAGCCGCCGAAAATCGCGAGCGTATTCTCAAGGCCGCCTCGCGCCTCATGCGAGAGCGCGGCATCTCCGGTGTAGGCGTTGACGCGCTGACCGAGGCGGCCGGGATGACCCACGGCAGCCTGTACAGTCAGTTCGGCTCCAAGGAACGGCTTGTCGAAGAAGCGGTGGCCTACGCGATAGCCGCCAAAGGGCAAGAAGTGCCTGAGGTGTTTGCTCTCAGCGACTACGTTTCAGAATACCTCTCGGCGGCGCACCGGGACGCGCCGGGAAGCGGCTGCCCCTTCGCAGCCCTGTGTTGTGAGATGCCGCGCCAAAGCAGAGGCGTGCGAGAGCGTTTCACAGCCGGAGTGCGGGGCATGATCGGGCTGCTGAGCGGCCGAATGGGTTCCGGGCTGAAGCAACGGCAGCGCGAGGAGAAGGCGCTCGCGACCGTCGCCTCCCTGGTCGGGGCACTCGTGCTCGCCCGGGCCGTGAACGATCCCAAGCTATCGGACGATATTCTTCGCGCGACCAAGAACGGGTTGGGCGACTGATCGCTCATCGCAACGCGCAGTCGTCCCACGAGATCGCCGATCCGGATTTTTATGGTGCGTATAATTCTATTTTACAAATGAGCGGGCAATTTCGAGGATCTCGTCTCTGTTGGCGACAGGATCGCTTCCATTCCAAGCCAGGCCCATACTGATTTTCATGTCGATGCCCTTCACCTTCCGGAGGCAGAAGTTCTGACTTGGCATGAGCTGCACCCATTCGGGCAGGAACGCGACGCCCACGCCGGCGGAGACCAAGGAAACCATCGAGAGGGTGTCGTTGCAGGTGTGTGAAATGTTCTCCGATAGCCCGTGCTCCGAGAAGACATCGTGAAAATACCGCTCGGTGTACGTGAGATTGGACCTTTCAAACGAGATTATTCTCTGCGAATGCAGGTCTTTGATGGAAATGCTCTTGGCTGACGCCAAGGGGTTTTCGTTGGCGATTGCCAGCAGATAGCTTTCCTTAGTAAGGCTGAGATACTTCAGCGCGCCAACATGGCCGACCAATCGGACGAAGCCGATATTGGTGTTTCCCCGCTCCAGATCCTTGACGATGTTGTCCGTCGTGCCGCTTTTTATGCTGATACGCATTCCGGGAAATGAGCTCGTGAGCTTCTGAATGAAATTCGGCAAGATTCCGAACGTTGCAGGGTAGATCGTGCCGATCGTAATCTTGCCGACCTCCTTGCCGGCGGTGATGCGCGCAAGCGTGGACGTTGCGGCGACGGCATTAAGAATCGATAGGCCTCGTTCGTAGAAGACCGCGCCCGCTTCGGTCAGCTCCACCTTTCGCGTGCTGCGTATCAGCAGCTTTACGCCAAGCTCCTTCTCCAGGACGCCGATTTGCAGGCTGAGCGCGGGCTGCGCGATACCGAGCTTGGTGGCCGCGCGCCCGAAATGCAGCTCTTCGGCGAGGGCGGCGAAGTAGCGAAAATGCCTAAGTTCCACAGCGACCTCGCGTAATTTGCCAGAGGTGACCGGCCGGCGGATTGCCCCGAAATTGATAACATACGCTTATCAATATAACACAATTAATATTGGACACCTGCCGATTGCTGGCTGACTCTGACAGGAACGAAGGGGCTTCAATGCGGGGAAGTGCATGAATCGTCTCATCCTGAGCGCGCTGTCCGCGGTCGCTGGATTGGGCATCGGGTCTGCGCAAGCGCAAGAGTTGATCGTCAACAGCTATGGCGGCCCCTATGAGGGGATCATCCAGGAACGGATCATCGCGCCCTTCGCCATGGAGTTCGGCATCAAGGTCATTTACGATGCCGCCGGTTCGGCGTCTCAGGACTACGCGAAGATCAAGGCGACGCGCGGCCGGCCCGGCTTCGATGTCGTGGTGATGACGGCCTCGGAATCGCTCAGCGGCTGCAAGGGCGGCCTGCTTGAAAAGATGACCGTCGAATCCGTGCCCAATCTCGCCAAGCTCGACGCCAATGTCAGCGCGATGGCCGGCCCCTGCGGCGCCGTTCACGAGGTCCAGTACATGTCGCTGCTCTGGCGATTGGACAAGATCGAAAAGCCGCTCGATTCCTGGCACGCACTCAACAACCCGGATCTCAAAGGTAAGATTGTCCTGCCCGGCATCGGCAATGTGATGGCCGTGTTCCTCACGCAGATGATGTCGATCGCCAACGGCGGCAGCCTGACGGACATGGATCCTGGCTTCGCAGCGATGGCGAAAATGGCGCCGCTGACCATCGCCTTCGAGCAATCGTCGGCCATCATGGACAAGTTCATGCGCGAGGGCCGGATCTCGGCCATGCCAGCGTGGAACGGCCGCGCGCAGTTACTGAAGGAAGAGGGCGTTCCGATCGAATACGTGATCCCCAAGGAAGGGACCATCCCGCTGATCGCGACCTTGAACATTCCCGTCGGCGCCCAGAACAAGCCCGCCGCGCTCAGATTCGTGAACTACTTTCTGGACAAGACGCGCCAGGAAGCCTGGGTGACCGGCTACAAGGTCGGGAGCATCCGGGGCGATCTGAATCTCCCCGCCGAGATCCGCGCCAAGCAGCTCACCACGAAGGCCGATCTGGAGAAGCTTCATCTGCCCGATCTCGATCGCCTCTCGGAGAACCTTCCGCAGATAAGCGACCGCTGGAAGCGCGAAGTCGTCGCGGCGGCCTCTAAGTAGGCGTTCGCGACGTGCTGACTGTGGACGTAGCGCCGATCGCGCGGCCGGCGGCGCCGAAGCGTCGTAGTTTTGCCTTTGTGACCTATCTGCCCCTTGCGCCGGCGACGACGGTGCTGCTGCTCATGTTCGCCGTGCCCATGGGCATGATGATCGGTCTCAGCTTTGAAAATAGCGAGGGCACGATCTACACGACGCAGAACTACGCGCGCTTCTTCAGTGACGACCTGGTTCTGGGCGGATTGCTGCGGACGATTGTGATGTCCGCACTTGTCGCGGCAATCGTGACGATCATGGCGTGTCCCGTCGCCTATTTCCTGGCGCGCTCGCAATCGCGCTGGCGCGCCGCCGTCTTCGCGCTGGTGATTGCCCCGGAGCTCGCCGGCGTCGTGCTGCGGACCTATGGCTGGCTGATCATTCTGGAGCATCACGGCTTCATCAATTCCGCCCTCATGTCTCTGGGGCTCGTCGCTGAGCCTCTGCGGCTCTCGCAGAACATGTTCGGGGTCGTCGTCGGTCTCACGCATGTGCTGCTGCCATTCGGGGTCCTATCCCTGTTGCCGAGTTTTCAGGGCATCGATCAAAACCTTGAGCGGTCCGCGCAGATTCTGGGTGCGTCCCGCTTGTCGATCCTCCGGCACATCCTTCTGCCGCTGGCGCTGCCAGGCATCATGAGCTCGTTCTTCATCGCGTTCACGTTGTCCGCCAGCGCCTATGCGACTCCCGCCCTGATCGGCGGGGCGGGCTTTCATGTGATGGCGACAATGATTTACGAACAGCTTCTCGTGCTGGTCGACTGGCCCTTCGCGGCCGTCATGGCGAATATCCTGCTGATACTTGTGCTCGCCATCGCCTTCGCGAGCACCCGCGTCGAAAACCGGCTGCATCGCAAGCTGAATGTCTGAGCAGGCGCGCCCATGAACCAGCTCCTGTCTCTCGCCTACCGGATTTCGCTCGGCGCGATCCTGCTTTTCATCGCGCTGCCCATTCTCGTGGTCGTCGCGGCCTCGCTGAGCCCGACGGCGCGCGTCACGTTGCTTCCGTCGGATTGGACGTTGGCCTGGTACGCCAAGCTCTGGGTCGCGCGCTGGCTCGATCCCTTCACCTTGAGCGTGAAGATCGCGGCCATCGTCGCCCTTCTTAGCGGCGCGATCGGCTTCCTGGCCGCCTATGCGGTCGTCTACGAGCGCTGCCCGGGCCACAATTTCCTCATGCCGTTCTTGCTCTCGCCGCTGTCGGTGCCGCAGATCGTCAAAGGCGTCGCCATCGTGCTGTGCCTCTCCTCGGCCGGGCTCTATCAGTTTCTCGGCATGCCGGGCCTGATCGCCGCCCATGTCCTCCTGACCTTGCCGTTCACGGTGCGCATGGTGGCGACCTCGATGTTCAACTTCGACCGCAACCTGGATCGCGCGGCGCGCATCCTGGGCGCGAGCAAGCTGCAGCGCGTGCGCTACGTGCTGCTCCCGCTGGTCAAGCCCGGCCTATTTTCCGGCATGACGTTGGCCTTCATCATCTCCTTCAACGACGTGCCGCTCTCGCTCTTCCTCGTGCGGCCCGGGCAGACGACGCTTCCGATCGCCGTCATCAATTTCTTCGAATACAGCCTCGATCCGATCCTGGCGGCGGTGAACGTCGCGTCGCTCCTCTTCATCCTGCTGGCGATCGCCCTGTTCGAGAAGCTGGGGGGCTTTTCCGCGCAAATCCACGGTGGCAGCAAATGACCATGGTCGACATCGAGCTCGTGTCCGTCAGCAAGGACTATGGCGCGAGCCGCATCGTGCGCGATGTGAACCTGTCCATTCCGCGGGGCGAGTTCGTCAGCATTCTGGGGCCCTCCGGCTGCGGCAAGACGACGACCCTCAACATGATCGCGGGTTTCTTGGACCCCACCAGCGGCGTGATCCGCATTCGCGGCAAGGACCAGACCGGCGTGCCGCCGGAACGGCGCAATATCGGCCTGGTGTTTCAGAATTACGCCCTATTCCCGCATATGACCGTTGCGGAGAATGTCGGTTTTGGTTTGCGCATGCAGGGTGCGTCACGGCAGGAGATCACCGAGGGCGTCGCGCGCGCACTGCGCAGCGCGCGGCTTGAAGGTTTTGAGGAGCGCTACCCCAAGCAGCTCTCCGGCGGGCAGCAGCAACGCACCGCGCTGGCGCGCGCGATTGCACCCCTGCCCTCGGTTCTGCTGCTCGATGAGCCCTTGTCGAATCTCGATCTCAAGCTGCGCGAGGAGATGCGCATCGAGCTCAAGGACATCCAGCAGCAGCTCGGCATGACGTTCCTCTACGTGACCCACGACCAGGAGGAGGCGATGACGATGTCCGACCGCGTCGTCGTGATGTCCGGCGGCGTGGTCGCGCAGGAAGGTCCGCCGGCGGAGATCTACCAGCGGCCCAGGACGGCCTTTGTGGCGGACTTCATCGGCAAGTCCAATATCCTGCCGGTCGCACGCGCCGAGACGGCGGGCGGGCTTCTGCGCCTGTCGGTCCGGGACAGCGAAATTTCCCTTCTCGCGCAGGCGAGGGACGGCGCGGCGGCCGACCGGATTCAGTATTGCTGCATCCGTCCGGAAGCCTTCGAGATCGGCGCGCAGGCCACGGAAGCCGCAGACGCCAATCTGCTGACCGGTACGGTGATGAAGACCGTCGATCTCGGCCCTTACACGGATGTGTGGGTGTCGGTCGATGCGCGCCTGACTCTGAAAGCGTCGATTCTGTCAAGCCGCGCCGCCGCCGCGGCGAAGGGCAAGCGTGTCAGCCTGTCGGTATCGCCGGCACGCATCCAGGCCCTGAGCGCCTGACGATTGATAAATGAAAAATATCAAAGCAAATTTATCGATATTTGAAAAATCTATATCGCCGCTTGTAGCTTTGATGGGCTGACGCGAAGAGGAGAGCCGATCAATGACCGTGAAACAGAGAGTGCGTGCCGTTGCTCATGAAAACGGCGTGGCGGCCGATATCGAGGGGTTCGACTTCGCGGATTACGACGAGCGCGACATCGCTGCCGTCCGCGAGACGTGGCTGACACACGGCGTGATCCGTTTCCGCGAGACGCGCATCACCGATCAGCAGCACGTCGCGTTCTCGCGTCACTTCGGCGCGTTCGTGATCCATCCCAAGCAGCACCAGGAGGGCGGCCACCCGACCGTTCCGGAGATTCTCGTTCTCAGCAATGTCATGAAAGATGGCAAGCCAATCGGCGCGCTGGGCAATAGCGAGGCAACCTGGCACACGGACACCTGGTTCTATGAGCGCCCGCCCGCGGGCGCCATTCTGCGCGCCATTGAGTTGCCGCCGAGTGGGGGCGACACCTATTTCCTGTCGACCTATCACGCCTACGAAGCGCTGCCCGAGACGCTTCGCAGCGTCGTAACGGGACGGCAGATTTTCTTCCAGAATGTCTATGACAAGACCGGACGTCTGCGCCACGGCAAGGTGGAGCCCCGAAGCAAGGATTTCCGGGAATGGGGCGGCATCGTCCATCCGCTGGTGCGCACGCACGGCGATTCCGGACGCAAGGCGCTCTATCTCGGCGGCACGATCGAGAAGGTTTGGATCGTCGGAATGCCGCTCGACGAGAGCGAGGACCTTCTGGCCCAGCTTTGGCGCCACACGACATCGACCGATCGCATCTTCAAGCAGAGATGGGGCAAGGGCGATATCGTGATGTGGGACAACCGCTGCATCATGCACCGCCGCGATTTGTTCGATCCTCAAACGATCCGGATCATGCATCGCACGACCACCGCCGGCGAGCGCCCGGTCTGACGAACGTGGCTGGCACCCGATCGAACATTCGCGGCGGTCCATGATGGCAACGAAATATCGGGTGATGGCGACGCGTCCGGCACTCCCGCCGGAGCTGTACGAGGCGCTGTCGAATGTCGAGACCGCGACGATCGGGCATTTCGAGCATCTGGGCTTCGTGGCGGGAGACGTCCGCCCCGTGTTTCCCGCGAAGGCGGTTGGCAAGGCCGTGACGGTCGCCGCGCTGGGGCGCGACGGCTCGGTGATCTACCAGGCGATAGATCTGCTCACGACCGGCGACATGCTGGTCATCTCCAGGATCGATCGCGACGATGTCGCGTGCGTAGGCGGCGGCGTCGCGACCGCCGTCAAGGCGCGTGGAGCAACCGGCATCGTCATCGATGGGCCCTGCACCGATGTTGAGGAGATTGTCTCGGTTGGGTTGCCGGTGTGGTGCCGCGGCGTGTCGCCAAAGACGACCAGCAGGGAGCATCAGATTGGCGGATCGATCAATTGTCCGGTCTCCTGCGGCGGCGCGGTGGTGTTGCCGGGATACGCGGTCCTGGCCGACAGCAGCGGCGTTTTTGTCGCCGACGCCGCGCACATGGCGGAAATCGCGCCCGAGGCCATCGCGCGCCAGGAGAGGTCAGTACGGCTGAGACCGCATCTGGCGGCGGGCAAATCGATCTTTGATTTCAGATGATCGTCGTGGCTATTTGAGATCCCAACCGCCAGGGGCAGGGGGCATGCAGATTTCCGTTGCGGAACAGCTTGCGGCGTATGTTGCGGGCGAAAGACTGGCATCCATCCCCGTAGACGTGGTGACCAAGGCCAAGTCTTGCGTCCTTGATTTCATCGGTTGCCTGCTAGGCGCCAGCGCGACCCCCGTCGCGCGGATCATGGCGGATTTTGCGTCCGATATTGGCGGTGGCGGTGCCGGGCCGGCCGCTGCCGATCCCAAAATGGATTGCGCGACGGCGGCTTTCGTCTACGCGACGCTCATCAATGCGCTCGATTTCGATGACATCTACAAGAAAGGGCATCCCAGCGCGACGGTCATCGCAACCGCCCTTGCCCTGGGCCATAAGGTCGCGTGCTCGGGCGCGGACTTCATTGAAGCCGTGGTGGCCGGTTACGAGGTGAGCGGCCGCGTCGCGATCTCTCTTCTGCAATCCCAGCCGCGCAAGACCGTTCATGGCCACGGCACATGGCAGACCATAGGTGCGGCGGCGACCGCTGCAAAGTTGCTTCGGCTCGACCCGCGGCAGACCGCGCACGCAATCGCGATCGCGGCGGTGAATGCGCCTGTCGCGTCGGTGATGAAAACGGTCTATGGCGCTTCACCCAGCATGGCCAAGAACAATTTCGGCGAAGCCGCGCAGGTCGCCATCAATGCGGCGTTTCTCGCACGCCGCGGCTTCGAAGGTCCGTTGGACGTTTTTGAAGGCGAGACCGGCTTCTGGCGGATGTTCGGCGCCGATGGATGCGACGTCGCCCGTCTGACGGAAGGGCTCGGGGAGCATTATGAGATTGGGAGGTCGGCTTCAAGCCGTATAGCTGCTGTCGCATCCTGCAGAGCAGCATCGAGGCCGCCGTTGAAGCGTTCCGTCAGGCCGACATCAACCCGGGAGCCGGCGAATATCGATGCATTTTCGTGTCCGGGCCGGCGATTATCTGCGGGTGGCCGTTCAACAACCGGCGTCCTGATACCATGTGGGCGGCGCAGTTCAGCGCGCCGTACACGATCGCGATGGCGGTGCGGGGCATCGAGCCGGGCGCAGACTGGTTTTGCGACCGACACTTTTCGGATCCAGAGGCAATGGAGCTGATGGACAAGATTGAACTCCGGCCATACCAACGCGACGACGACGGTGGAGGCGGCCTACCCCACCACCATGCGGCCCGCGTGGATCTGACCCTCCATGACGGTCGTGTGTTCAGTTCCACGGTTAGGATAGCCAAAGGGGAAGCCGCAAATCCTCTTTCCGAGGACTTCTTGAGCGAAAAGTTTGTTCGCTTGGCAGCGGTCAAGCTGGGCATGGAAATGTCCATGCAGACTTTGGCTGCTGTCAAAAAGCTCGAGACGGCTACGGAGGTCACATCACTGCTGCAGAAGCTTCTGAAAACCCGCATATGAAGCACGCCCAAGGGGCGCGCGGTCTCCGTCTCGTCACATCGCCGATCATCGCGCCGCTTAGGAGTTCACTTCCTAGGCGTCACGGCCCGCCGTAGATCGCGCGCTTGACCGCCCCGGGGCAACGGCCCGCCGGCGCCAGCGACGGCGGTGTTGGTCATCATCACCATGGTGAGGGAAGCCGCGGGGTCGACGAAGAAATCGCCGATCTCACGCCGGGACCCGACGCCTATTTTGACATGATGCGCCGCCTCGCCAAATCGCTCAGCGACTGCCTGCGCGACTAGCAGTCGCGGACGGCGCCGCCTCATTCGATCACCTCGTCGGCGCGGGCGAGGAGCGCGGGAGGCACGGTGAGACCGAGCGCCTGGGCGCTCCTCAAATTGATGATCAGGTCGAACTTCGTCGCCTGCTGGATTGGCAGATCCCCAGGTTTTGCGCCCCGCAAAATCCGGTCGACGAGTACGGCAGAGTTGAACCAGAGATTGCGAAGGTCCACACCATAAATCAAAAACCCTTCGCGCTTCGTACCGTAGCTGCCGCTGATCATTGGCATCCGAGTTTTCCTGGGCCAGCTCTGCGATGTAGTCGGCATTGGAAATGAGCAGCGCGTCGTCGATCACTACCAGCGCATGGACCCCTTTCTCGGCCATCGTCGCGAAGGCAACGGCGAGGTCTTCACGAGTGGTCGCGCCTATGGGCAGGAGCGCCAGTCGCAGCGCCTGCGCTGTCTGATACATCGCGGCAAGGGCTACGTGTCGCGCTTCATTGGCCGGATTGACGAGGACCGCCACGCGCGCCGCTCCGGGAACGGCCTCCTTGATTAGCTCGAGGCGCTTCGCATTGATCTCGGTATAGAAGAACGTCTGGCCCGTCAGGTTGCCGCCTGGGCGCGCGAGACTCGGCACGAGACCGGTGGAAACAAGATCGCCGACAACGATCCCGACAATCGGTATTGTCGCGGTCGCATCCTTTGCAGCGCGTGTTCCGGGTCCGCCATGCGTCAGGATGACATCGACCTTGAGGCGCACCAGCTCAGCCGCCAGTTCGGGCAGGCGATCGTATTTCCCCTCGGCCCATCGGTAGTGGATCGAGATGTTCTTTCCGTCGACGTAGCCGAGCCCGCGGAGCCCGTCCTGCATTGCCTCGACAAAATTCGCATATTCGGCACGCGAGGTCGCCCCGAGAAGACCGATGTGATGCATTCTCTCGGTCTGCTCGGCGCGCACGCCGAACGACCAGGCGAACGCTGCGCCGACCGACGCGCGAATGAATGCGCGCCGCCTCATTCGATCAACTCGTCGGCGCAGGCGAGGAGCGAAGTCTCGGCCGACAAGATGTTTTCGAAATAGCCGCGATGGACCTTGCCGGTACCCTGAGCAGGAGCCGACGCCGCTCCCGCGCACAGGAGCAACAGGGTCACTGCGGCTAAGACTTCGTGAAGCATGCGGCAACTCCCGCACTCGCGTCAGCCCCTCAGGCTTCCTAGGCGTCTGAAGGCGCGATGGTGGATGCTATGTCTTGAGAACGCTTATGTCTGTGCGAAATCGCACAGGCATACTGCTCCGACACGGTTGCCCGCAATTTTTGGAACGGCCACGGTCGGTCGTCGCAACGTCCGTTCATGGCACATAGCGGACGTCGAAGCTGCAAACCCAATTCGTCCACCGCATCGCGTATGAGTTCACGTACTGGCGTCACGGCCCGCCGTAGATCGCGCGCTTGACCGCCTCGGGGAACGGCCCGCCGGCGCCAGCGACGGCGGTGTTGATCATCATCACCACGGTGAGGGAAGCCACGGGATCGACGAAGAAATCGCCGATCTCACGCCGGGACCCGACGCCTATTTCGAAATGATGCGCCGCCTCGCCAAATCGCTCAGCGACTGCCTGCGCGATTAGGGCGTGGCGTAAATCGCGCGACGGAGAAATTCGGGATACGGCCCGCCCATGCCGGCAACCGCGGTGTTCGTCAGAACGATCACCGTCAGACCGGCCTGGGGATCGACCCAGAAATGTGTGCCGTAGACTCCACCCCAAAACCACGTCCCGGCGGCGGATGGGTTGTTGACCGCTTGCGGGTTCGTCAGCACGCCCACGCCCAAGCCGAAGCCCCAGCCGTCCCCACCGCCCAGCGGCACCTTGATCTCGCCGATTGCATGGCTGGTCATCGCCCGCGCGGTTTCCGGCCGTAGGATCGGTTCGCCGCCGCGCCGCAAAACTTCGAGGAATTTCAGATAATCGCCCGCCGTCCCGACCATCCCCGCCCCGCCGGAGGGATAGGCCTTGTTGTCGAGGATTTGCGCGGGTGAATAGACGACCGTGCTCGTGCCAAAGACAAGCGCATGCGGCTCCGTCATGCGCTGCGGCCGTGGCAATGAATCCGCATAGGCGACGGCAAGGCGGGCGCGATCGCTGGGTGTGAAGCCCGTATCCGCCATGCCCAGCCTGTCCGTGATAGTGCGTCGGACGATCTCCGGCAACGGCGCGCCACCGGCCCGCGCCACGACCTCCCCCAACACGTCGGTCGCCAGTGAGTATCCCCAGGCACTGCCCGGTGCGAAAAGGAGCGGCGCAGAACCGATGCGCCGCAGATTGTCGTCGATCGACAACACCGATTGCTCGAGCCCGTCGGAGACGCCGGCCCGGTGATACGGCCCGTCCGCGTCTTCCATGAACGTGTAGGTCAGTCCCGATGTGTGGGTCAGCAGATGACGGATCGTGATCGCGGGCTGGGTGCCATCGGCCAAATGCGGCCGAAACTCAGGGATCCAGCGCGTCACCGGGTCGTCGAGCCCGAGCTTGCCGGCATCGACCAGCGCCAGAGCTGCGGCCGACACCATGGGCTTGGTCATCGATGCCAGGCGGAAGATCGTGTCTTCACGCATCCGCACGCCCGCCTCGCGATCGGCATAGCCGGCGGCGCGGTGGTAGACGAGCTTCCCCTGGCGCGCGACCAGCACCACCGTGCCGACGACATGATTCTCAGCGATTGCGTAGTCGACGATGCCGTCGAGCCGGCGCGCGAGGCCGGCATCCTCCGCCCACGCGACCGGGATCAGCAGCAGCAGGCCGACGAGGGCCGCGATTACCCGGCGATGCATGGGAAGGCTCCGGCGCGACGCGGCGCGTCGCGCGGCGTTAGAATTTGGCGTCGTAGGGCTCGATGGCGCCCAGCTTGCAGCCACAATAGGGGCAGTTCATGGCGGAAGCGAGGGCCAGGGCCTTTTCCCGCCCCTCCGCAGTCTCGAGCTGCGCCGCCAGCTCCTCTCGCAGCTGCTGATGCGCGGCCTGGGACTCGCAGGCCGCCGTATAGAGCGCCTGCGTCTCGACATTGGCCTCCTCAATGCGGATGGCTGCGGCCGGCCGCGCCCGGCCGACCAGTACCGCCGCACCGGCAAGCGCCGTGGCACCGAAGAAACGGCGGCGGGTCAGGGCGTCATGGGCCATGCAAAATCTCCGAAGGCTAGGTACGTCACCCGATCAGCAGGACAATCCCCGCGGCCGCGACGCCGGCGCCGCCGAGGCGGACCAGCCAACCGCTCGGGCCTTTCTGCATATATAGGCCCGCAGCCAGCCCGATGCCATGCAGGAGCGCCGTGGCGAGCATGAATCCCGTCGCGTAGCCCAGTGCCGCGCTCTCCGCCGGCATCTCCGCGCCATGGGCATAGCCGTGGAAAACCGCGAAGAACCCGACCAGCACCATCCCGGCCCCGACAGGCAGCTTCGCCCAGGCCAGGATCAGGGCGCCCAGCACCAGGAGCGAGCCGGTGATGCCCAGCTCGACATTGGGCAGGGCCATTCCCGTCATCCCGGCCGCCCCGCCGACGGCCATCATGGTAACGAACGCGGCCGGCACGGCCCACAGTGCGCGCCCGCCGAGCTGCGTCGCCCACAGCCCGACCGCGATCATGGCCAGCAGATGATCGAGCCCGCCGAACGGATGGGCGAACCCGGCGGTGAAATGATCATGCGCGATGCCGAATGTGTGCGCATCCGCCGCGCCCGGCAGAAGAACCGCCACCGCAATCGCCGCCAGCCAAGCCGCCATCCGAATCATCGCTGCCCCCTGTTCGTCAAAACCGGCCCCGAACATAGGCCGCGCGCGGCGCGAGCGTCAATTTTCCTGCTGCATCGCAATAGGGCCGCGCCGCGTAGCGACAGACATGGACCCGTCGCCCCCGCGCGCTATCATCGTGCTCCGATTCGCTTCCACGCCTGCGGACCCCAGTCTCATGACTTCCACAGCCGGCGCCGGCCTCGCCTGGATCACCGGCGCATCGTCGGGTATTGGCCGCGCCCTCGCCCTGCGCCTGGCCCGCGACGGCCGCACCGTCGTTGCCTCCGCCCGCAACGCCGACGCGCTGTCCGACCTGGCGCGCGAGGCGGGCGGGCGCGTGTTGCCCGCCCCCCTCGATGTGACCGACCTCGCCGCCGTGACCCGCACCGTCGGCGCCATCGAGCGCAATTACGGGCCCATCGCGCTGGCCGTGCTCAACGCCGGCACGCATCTCCCGCTCTCGGCCGACAATTTCAGCGCCGAGAAATTCCGCAAGCTGGTCGAGATCAACCTGATGGGCACGGTCAATTGCCTGGAGCCCGTCCTCGCCAGCATGCGCGCGCGCCGCAGCGGGCATATTGCCGTCGTCGCCTCGGTCGCCGGTTATGGCGGCCTGCCAACCGCGACCGCCTACGGCGCCACCAAGGCGGCGCTCATCAACATGTGCGAGGCGCTCAAGCCCGATTGCGACCGCCTGGGCATCAAGCTGCAATTGGTCGATCCCGGTTTTGTGGAAACCCCGTTGACCGACAAGAACCCCTATCCGATGCCGTTCATCATTCCCGTCGAAACCGCGATCGATCGCTTCGTCGCCGGTCTTGCCGGCGATCGCTTCGAGATCACCTTCCCCAAGCGCTTCGCGCTGATCCTCAAAGTCCTGCGCATGCTGCCCTACGGGCTTTATTTCCGCATCGTCAAGCGAAAGACCGGCAAATGAGCGCCGATCTCTCCACCGCGCTCGCGACCTATGCGCGCTTCTGGGAGACGCTCACACCGGCGCGGCTCGACACGCTCGCCGATCTCGTCGCTTCCGACGTGCGCTTCAAGGATCCGTTCAACGACGTACGCGGGGCCGCGCGCATGATCGCCTGCATGCGCCTGATGTACGACCACGGCACGCCACGCTTCGAAATTCTCGACCGCAGCCTCGGCGCCAATGCCGGTTATTTGCTGTGGCGCTACGTCAACGACCCCGGCGGCGGCAAGCCGCGTCACCGTGATCGACGGCATGAGCGAAATCCGCTTCCGCGCCGACGGCCGCGTCGCCGAGCATCTCGATCACTGGGACGCGGCCGAGCAGCTCTACGAGCGCGTGCCCGTGCTCGGTACGCTGATCCGCCTCGTCAAACGCAAGTTCCAGCTGAAATCCTGAGACTCAGCGATAGCCCGTCACGTCGGCGGGCTTGCCCGCATCCTGAACCTCGACGACATAACGCCAGGCATCAGGCTGACTGCCATCGAGATCGGTGAAGCCGTAGATCTTCGCGAGTTGCCCGCTGGACAACGATTTTCCGTTCCAGCGCGCCACATCGGGATCTTGTGCCAGCGCCGCGACGGCCCGGCCGACATAGGCCGGAGTTTCGGAAATCGCGAAATGCGGCTGGATCTTTGTCGCGTCCCGCCAGTTGGATTCGTTCACGCGATAGGCGTCGAGCATGGCCTCCGATCGCAGCCAGCCCGGCGTGAGCAGCACGGCGGTGGCGCCATGCGGCTTCAATTCATGCGCCAGCGCGAACGCCATGCGCCCCACCGCTGCCTTGGCGAGATCGTAAAAGAACGAGACGCGGTAATTGGTCGCGTTGTACTCATCCGTTCCGTCCGTCACTTCCACAACGAGGCCGCCGGGCTTCCTGATCAGCAACGGCATCGCGAAATGGCTGGTGATGGCGTGCGTATCGACGGCCCGGCGCAGCGTACGCAACCCGTTCTCCAACGAGGATTCCCAGACGGTCTTCTTCCACTCCATCGTGGTGGCGCCCCAGATGTCGTTGACCAGCACATGCAGGCCGCCCTGTTCGTGCTCGATGCGGGTCACGAGAGCCCGCACCTGATCGGGCACGAGATGATCCGTTTGGACCGCGATCCCGCGGCCGCCAGCCTTGTCCACGAGCGCGGCGGTCTCCTCGATCGTCTCAGGTCGGTTCATTTCCGATCGCTGGGTGCTCGTCGTTCGCCCGGTGACATAGACGGTCGCACCCGCGGCGCCCAGTTGCACCGCGATCCCACGCCCGGCACCGCGCGTGGCGCCGGCCACCAATGCAACTTTGCCTGATAGTGATGTTCCCATGCGTCACCCCCGCGTTCTGCCTGAAACTCCCGTGTACAGGATCGGTTCCGTGGCAGTAAAGCCGGGGCAGAGGCTGTCCAGTGTATCCAGGCACGCCAGCGCCCTTCTGATGGTTATGGCTTTCTGGAGCTCTTGTACTGCTCAATTTTCTCTCTGAGTTCGTCGAACTCTTCGCAGGGAATCAGGCAAATCGTCTGCAACGCCGCGAGGTGCTCTTCGGCCTTCGCGAGGTTATTCACGACCAGATACGCTTCGCCGATATATTCGTGCGCGCCGCGGTGGCGCGGACTGAGCGCAAGCGCACGCTCGTAGTGCCTGAAGGAGACCTCAAGCTGGCCGACCTTGCGATACGCATAGCCGAGATAATTCTGGATGTCCGCATTGCGCGTATCGCGCAATGCCGCTGAAGACAGCGCTTTGATGGCGCCATCCCAGTTCTTGGCGTCGATCGCCCGCTTGCCGGCGACAAAATCGGGATCAAGCTTGACGTCAGCGGACTCGTCCTCCGCCGGTAGCGCAATGGCCGCGATCGGCAGCACCAATATCGTTGCACCAACCAGTGCCGCCGCGATCCTGGCATTCTTCATTTCGAAACTGTTCGAATGGGCCGCCGGCGGACAAGTTCGCCGGCGGCCCTGTTGGCCCTAACGCGACGCGAGCGCTTGTTTGGCCGCCCGAATCTCAGGTCGATCGGAATCGGCGTTTTGCGTCAACCGCACGACCTCGCCGTAGTACTTCGTTGCCTTCTGCTTGTCGCCCACCGCTTCGGCGGCCTTGGCGGCACCGTAGAACCCGCGCAAGCGTTCACGCGCATTCTTCATCGAAGCTTCATACTCCGGCAGCGCCGCGGCGGCCTGGCCCTGTTCCATGAGCAAGTCGCCGAGCAGTTCGCGCATCGGATACAGGCGGTTCTCCATCGCCACGTGCTTCTCGCTGCTGTCTTCCAGATCGGCCGCGGCGCGCATGAACTTGAGCGCCTCGTCGCGCTTGCCCTGAGCCTGCGCCAGCCAGCCCTGCGCCGCCAGGATCTGGATCTCGACCTGGCCGGCCCAATAGCCTTGATTCGCCTTCTCCAGACTCGTGCGCAGTGTCTTCAGCGTGTCGATATCGGCCTGCGCCGCCGCGGCATCACCGCTGCGTGCGGCCCCCATGGCCCGCGCAAAATGCGTAATCGCCTCCGCCGGCGGCACGGCGGTGCCGAACGGCTTCAACTGCGCCGCTCCCTGCCAATCCTGCCGCTCAAGCATGTAGCGGGCCGGAACGGCGGCTTTACCCGTGGCCCCCGCGAGTTGCGGCCCGACGACCTTCTTGACCTCGGCATTCTCAGCGATCAACGCCTTCGCCTTGGCGTCTTGAGCGAGCTGGAGGTAGGCATACTCCATGAAGTCGTACGCATGCGGGACACCGGCCAGCGTACCGTCGAGCTTGCTTTTCACGGCGTAATCCTTGGCGACTTCGATCGAGCGCAGATTGGAGTCGATCGAGGCCTGCCACATGCCGACCATCGAATAGATATGCGAGGGCATGTGCTGCGCGTGCGGCGCTGCCGGCGCGATCTTCGCGTACTTGTCGGCGGCTGGGATTCCCTGATCCGCCAAGGGCGGGAAGTCGTAGCTGTGGATGAGGTAGTGCGTGACGCCCGGATGATCAGGGTGCATCTTGTCGATCGGCTCCAGGACGTGGATCGCCTTCGTGAGATTGTCCATCGTCTTGTGATCGAACGTCTCGTTGAGCGCCAGGGCGTAGAAGATTTGCGCCTCGACATCGTCCGGATATTTCTGCGCGAGCGCCGCCATGGCCATCTCATAGCTCTTGGTGCGCGTATCCTGATCGATCTTGTCGAAGTCCTTGTAAAACACCTCGATCGCCGCAAGCCAGTCACGCTCGCGCTCGGTCTTAGCACCGATGGCCTGACCCTTTTGCACCGCGTCGAGGCCACGCTTCAAAGTCGCGGCATCGAAGGGACCGACGAGCGGATTGGGTCGTTGGCTGACGGCGATGCCCCAATAGGCGATGGCGCAGTTGGGATCCGTCTCCGGAATGGCCGAGAATGCCTTCACGGTTTCGGGAAAGAAGAACGAGTGCAGCATGGCAAGCGCGCGCTCGAATTGCTGTTGCGCCTCCGGCGTGCACGACGTCTGGAACAGGACGCGGCCGAGATCGTTAGTCGTCGCTTTTTGTTGGTCGTCTGAATGAGCCAAGGCGCCCGTCGCAATCGTGGCGGCTGCCGCAACGGCGATGGCTGTTGCAAATGATGATCTGAGCATGATGGCCTCCCCGTCCAGCCTTGCGATCCGAGAAGATCCGCGGCCATGGCACGTCGAGGACCCAAACCGTGCCACGGACGAGCCCGAAATGGGCTGTGCAGATGACAGAAGCGGCTGGAGAGCGACATTCTCCGACCGTCGGGAGCGATTATCAAGCCCGGCGAACCGCTAGTTTTTGGCGGAACCGCAATATGGGGAGGAATTCATGCCTCAACAGCCGCCATTCGCGCCACCGCGAGGGCGACGTTAGCGGCGGATCAGCGCCACTTGCGTCACATCGATCGTCTGCGCGCGAAACCCCGCCTCGCAATAGGCGAGGTAGAATTCCCACATCCGCCGGAAGCGCGCATCGAAGCCCATCGGCGCGATCTCCGGCCACGCCGCCAGGAAGCGCCGGCGCCATTCGGCCAGCGTGCGCGCGTAATCGGTGCCGAAGAAATCCTGGCGCGCCAGTTCGAGGCCAGCACGCCCGATCTCGCCGCGCAGCGCGCTGACCGAGGGCAGCATGCCGCCGGGGAAGATGTAGCGCTGGATGAAATCCACGCCCTTGCGATAGCTGTCGTACCAATGATCGGCGATGGTGATGACCTGCAGTGCCGCGAGCCCGCCCGGCTCCAGGCAGTCGCGCACCTTGCTGAAGAACGCGGGCCAGTATTTCTCGCCCACGGCCTCGAACATCTCGATCGACGCGATGCGATCGAAGCGCCCCTCGAGATCGCGATAATCGAGGAAGCGCGCCTCGACCTGGGTTCCCAGCCCCTCGCGCTGGATGCGCGCCTGCGTGTAGGCGAGTTGCTGCTTGGAGACCGTGATCGCCGTGACCTTGCAGCCATATTCGCGCGCGATGAAGCTCGCGAACCCGCCCCAGCCGCAGCCGATCTCCAGCACCTTGTGATGCGGCTTGAGATCGAGCTTCTCGGCAATCGCGCGATATTTGTTTCGCTGGGCAGCGGCCAACTCCTGCGTGGGCTCGCTGAACACCGCCGATGAATAGGTCATCGTCGGATCCAGCCAGCGTTCGTAGAACTGGTTTCCCAGATCGTAGTGATAGGCGATGTTGCGCTTCGAGCCGCTGCGCGTGTTGGCATGCCACGCGTGCCAGGTGCGCCGCACGAGGGCGAGCAAGCGGCCGCCGCTGGTGACTTGCGTAAGCGACGCATCGTTGGCGCAGGCGAGTTCGAGCAGCGCCGTCAAATCCGGCGTCTCCCAATCGCCCTCCATGTAGGATTCGGCAAAGCCGATCGTGCCGCCCAGCAGCAGGCGGCGCACCGCGCGCGGGCGATGGACGATCAGGGCCGCATCGGGGCCGGGTGCCGCGCCGGCGGCGCGGAAGACGCGGCCATCGGGCACGGTGATCGCGAGCTTGCCGCGTTCCAGGCGCTGCGCCACATCCACCAGCACGCGCAGCGAGCCCGCCAGGCCGGCGGACGATGGCGCCAGCGCGCTCATCGCACCGCGCGGTTGTCGTTGCGCGCCGGGCGCGGCACCAACGCCACGCCCTTGCGCCACAAGCGCAGCGCTTCCCAATGGATGCCGGCGATGATTTTGAGCGTCATCAGCGGAAAGGCGAAGAACGCCCGCAGCAGCCCGCTATCCGACAAGGGTCGACGCAGGCCGACATGCGTCGCGGCCAGCAGATTTCCCACCGCGTCGCTTTCGCGAATGGCGACGGAGAGCCGCGCTTCGGGCGCCTCCAGCCGGAAATCATACTGCACGTCCATGTCGATGAACGGCGAGACGTAGAATTCCTTGTCGGCGTGCTGGCGGATCGCGCCGTCCGCGCCCACACCACGCACCGGCAGCGCGTAGGCGTGCTGCTCGCCGAACGTGTTCTTGACCTCGTAGACGATTGCCCGCAAGACGCCCCCCGCGTCGTGGCACCAGTAGATGGTCAACGGGTTAAAGACGTAGCCGAAAATCCGTGGGAAGCACAATACGAAGATTTTTGCTGCATCGCACACGATTTCAGCACCGCACAGCTGCTGCTCGACCCAGGGCCGCACCGCGCTGCCGTCGCGAAACCCGTGATCGCGATCGTGAAACGCAAAAAGATTGAAGCGGTTATGTCCGAACACGTACAGACGTTGCGCGAGCGCTGGAATCTCGTCGAGATTCAGCAGCAACGAAAAGACGCGATAGACGAAGCGGTGCCGTACCGGACGAAACCGGTGATGCATGACCTCGCCGAAATAAAGACAGCTCCGCGGCATCACACCCTCAAGGCGCGCGGCACCACGATTGCCGGTGCCGGCAGCGGCAATTCCCGCACAGGCGCTGCTTGCGCGACCGCCCAAGGCCGCGTCACGCCGAACGCCTCGGCGGCCGCCAACCCCGAAGCCAGCGCATCCTCGTGGAACCCATAGCCGCAATAGCTGCCGCAGAACCACACGCCGCGCCGCCCCTGGATGGCGGGCAGCGAGGCTTGCGCGCGCGCGGCCTCCGCATCGAACGCCGGATGATGATAGTCGAACGTCGCGAAGGTTTTCTCGCTGCGCGGCGCCCGGATCGGGTTGAGGGAAACGAAGAGCGGATGCCGCCGGTCGAGAGTCTGCAGCTTGTTCATCCAATACGTGACCGAAACATCGAGCGATTCGCCGGGCGCGCGGTCGCCTCGCCCCGCCGCGTTGCGCTGCGCCAGGTAATTCCAGCTTGCCCAGGCCAGGCGGCGCTTGGGCATCAGCGCCGCGTCGCGATGCAGCACGGCGACATTGGGCTGATAGCGGAAGGCGCCGAGCACACGCCGCTCGTCGTCCGATGGGTCGGCCATCATCGCCAGAGCCTCATCGGCATGCGCGGCGACAATCGCCGCATCGAAGCGCCGCGCCGTGCCCTTGCGATCGTGAATGGTGACGCCGTACGGCCCTGGTTCGACGCGCGTCACCGCCGCATCGGCGACGACACGCCCGCCGAAGCCGCGCATCATGCGCTCGATGTAGCGCGCGGAGCCGCCCGCGACGCTGCGCCAGGCCGGCCGGCGCGTCAGACGCAGCAGGCCGTGATTGTGGAAGAACTGCGCGAAGCTGCGCGCCGGGAAGTCCAGCATGCGCGTCGCCGGCACCGACCAGATCGCCGCCCCCATCGGCAGCAGATGGTTCTCCATGAAGCTGCGCGAATAGCGCTGGTCGCTGAGGAAGCGGCCGAGCGAACGCTCGTCGCTCGCATCGCTCAGCAACATGGGGGCTTCGCGGAAGAAGCGCATGATGTCGGCGAGCATGCGCCAATGCCCCGGCCGAAAGACATTGGCCGGCTGCGCGAACAGGCCGCCCCACGTGCCGCCGGAATATTCTAGATCGCCGCCATCGACGCTGACCGAGAACGACATGCTGCTCGGCTGCGTCACCACGCCCAGATGCCCGAACAGCTTCGTCAGGTTGGGGTAGTTGCGTTCGTTATAGACGATGAAGCCGGTGTCGACCGCCATGCGGGCACCATCGTAATCGACTTCGACCGTGTTGGAATGCCCGCCCAGGCGCTTGTTCTTCTCGTAGAGCGTCACATCATGACGCTGGCTCAGCAGCCACGCAGCACTCAGCCCCGCGATGCCCGAGCCGATCACCGCGATGTCGAGGCGGCGCCCGGCCGGCAGCGGCGGCAATCCCACGACCGGAACGCGCGTCATGACGCGTCTCCGGGCAAGGCTGCCATCCCGCACATCGCCTTGTTCACCCAGCCTTTGACGTAGAGTTTACACATCCCCGTATCGCCGATCGGAACGCCCGACTCCCCTGCTGTCACGCTTCGAGCCGGCACAGGTTTCTTGACCGGACCAAGGGCTCGAGTTCTGTACGCAGACAGGGTGCGGGTAGATGCGCGGGGTGGAATCCGGCCGACAAAGGTGGCTTGCGGGCAGTCGGCCGCAGGCGCAGGGCTGGCGCCGACGCTGATTCGTAATTAGCGGTTTTGGACCCGCAAGCCCCGCCCAATCAGGGCGCGGGCTTCAGCCCGTCAGCGCCGGCCGCCGCGGCCCGCCGAATCCGTCGAGACGTGTGTGCGGAAACATGTGCAGCCGCTCGCGACCCAGCATCAGCACGCGAAACCCGGCGCGCCCGAACAGCCCGGCAATCGCGGGATCGAGAACGTCGAGCCCGCCGGTGTAGGCGCCGAAGGCCGGCATCACCAGCCGGCGCCCATCCGTCGCAAAGCACGGCCCCGACACCCGCCGCGCGGCGGTGGATATGGCGGCCTTGGGATGGAAATGCCCGCACACTTCGCCCGGCGCGCAGATCGTGCCTTCCGGCTGATGGCGGAACGTCAACGGACCGATCTTGATCTCGGCTTCAACTCTCCCGCCCAGGCTCGGCGGCGGTGCCGGATCGTGGTTGCCCGCGATCCACACCCACTCATGCGCCTGCACGAGGTGACGCAGCGCATCTGCATCCGCTGACGCCAGGCGCGACGGCCCCTCGCCATCGTGAAACGAATCGCCCAGGCACAGCACGCGTGCGGGCCGGTAGTGGCGCAGCACGCGCGCCAGCCGCTCGATCGTCACGCGCGTGTCATAGGGCGGCAGCAGCACGCCGCGTCGCGCGAAGCTCGAGCCTTTCTCGAGATGCAAGTCGGCCACCACCAGCGTGCGCGCCTCCTGCACCAGAAGCGCCCCCGCGGGATCGGCCAGCAGCCCCGTTCCATTGACCGTCAGATGTGCCGCCACGTCCCGCTCACAGCAATTGCCCCTGCGCGATATCCGGACCCGTCGTCGCCTCGGCAATCAGCTCTGCCGCCGCTTCGTCCAGCAACGAATTGATGGCCTCACCGTAGACCGATTCCTTGCCGACCTCCAAGCAGCACCGGCACGGCCAGCGGCGAGACGCGGTCGAGGGCGCGATGCGTGATGCGCCCGCGCACCCGTGCCAGCATGTCGCTGAGGCGCTTCACATCGGTGAGCCCGCCGGCCGCGTCGGCACGCGTGGCGCGCAACAGAATATGGTCGGGCTCGTGCTTGCGCAGCGTGTCGTAGATAAGGTCTGAGCTGAACGTCACCTGCCGCCCGCTCTTCTCTTGGCCCGGATAGCGCCGTTCGATCAGCCCGGCGATCACCGCCACGTTGCGAAAGGTGCGCTTGAGCATCGACGACTCCGACATCCATTCCTCGAGATCGTCGCCCAGCATGTCCTGGTCGAACAGCGCGTTGATGTTCTGCGCCGGCCGTAGGCTCCACACCGCGATGACGTAATCCGTCGCCACGAAGCCCAGCGGCTTCAACCCCGCGCGCTCCATGCGCTTGGTGAGCAGTATGCCAAGCGTCTGATGCGCGTTGCGCCCCTCGAAGCAATACGCCACCAGGAACTGCCGGCGCCCGCGCGGGAACGTCTCGACCAGCAACCCCTCGCGCTTGGGCATCACAGAGCGCCAGCGCTGGATTTTCAGCCAGTCGCGCACCTCGCCCGGCAAGCCGCGCCAGGCATCGGGCGATTTGAAAATCCCGCGCACGCGCGTGGCGAGCTTTGTGGTCAGCGGCAATCGGCCGCCGGCATAGGCCGGGACTTTGGGCGCGTCGCCTGTACCGCGCGTCACCTCGCAGGTCGTGTCGCGCACGCCCTCGAAGCGCAGGATTTCGCCCGCGAAGATGAACGTGTCGCCGGGCTCGAGGAACTGCACGAACGATTCCTCGATCTCGCCCAACCGCCGCCCGCGCCGCAGCTGCACCTTCAGCATCGGTGCTTCGACGATGGTGCCGACATTCAATCGGTACTGGCGGATCGCCAGCGGTGTCGCGATCTTCCAGCGCCCGTCCGGCATCTGTCGCAAGCGCCGGAAGCGCTCATAAGCCTGCAGCGCATATCCGCCCGTGCCGATGAAGGATAGCGCATCGTCGAAATCCTGACGCGGCAGATCGGCATACGGTGCCGCCGAGATGATTTCCGCATAGAGCTCATCGGCAACCAGTGCGCCCGAACACGCCAGGCCCCAGATATGCTGGCACAACACGTCGAGAGCGCCGACGCGCGGCGGATCGCCGTCGAGATCGAGGGCCGCCACCGCATCCATGGCAGCGCGGCATTCCAGAACTTCAAAGCGATTCGCCGGCACCAGTAGCGCGCGGCTCGGCTTGTCGAGCCGGTGGTTCGAGCGGCCGATGCGCTGCAACAGGCGCGTGACGCCCTTGGGCGCCCCGACCTGCACCACCAGATCGACCGCCGCCCAGTCGACGCCGAGATCGAGCGATGACGTCGCGACCACGGCGCGCAGCTTGCCGGCGGACATCGCCGCCTCCACCTTACGGCGCTGCTCGACCGCAAGGCTGCCGTGATGCAGCGCGATGGGCAGGGTCTCGGAATTGAGGCGCCACAATTCGCGAAACACGATCTCGGCTTGGGCGCGCGTATTGACGAAGACCAGCGTCGTGTTGGCGTGCCTGATCGCGTCATAGACTTCCGGCAGCGACTGCACGCCCATATGCCCCGACCACGGCATGCGCGCCTGCGGCACCACGATGGAGATTTCCGGCGCCGCGCCCGCCCGCCCGGTGATCGTCTCGACCTGCGTCCGCAGGCCCGATCCCAGCCAACGCGCCAGCGCCGCCGGATCGGCCACCGTCGCCGACAGCCCAACCCGGCGGCACAGCGGCGACAGGCGCGCCAGGCGTGCGAGCCCCAGAGCCAGCAGATCGCCGCGCTTCGAACTCGCCATCGCATGGATCTCGTCGACGATGACGCATCTGAGTCCCGCGAACATCGTCTGCGCTTCGGGGTACGAGAGCATCAGCGCCAGCGATTCCGGCGTCGTCATCAGCAGTTGCGGCGGCCGCACGCGCTGGCGCGCGCGCTTGGACTGCGGCGTGTCGCCCGTGCGCGTTTCCGCGCGCAGCTTCAACGCCATTTCCGCAATCGGCGTCTCCAGATTGCGATGGATATCGACCGCTAGCGCCTTGAGCGGCGACAAGTAGAGGGTGTGCAGCCCGTCGATCGGCGCTTCGGCAAGTTCGACAAGGCTCGGCAAAAACCCGGCCAGGGTCTTGCCGCCGCCGGTCGGCGCCATCAGTAGCGTCGAGCGGCCCTCGCGCGCCGCCGCCAGCATGGCCAGCTGATGCGCGTGCGGCGTCCAGCCGCGCTTGGCGAACCAGCTCGCAAAAACAGTCGGCAGAGCCGCGTCAGTCATGGCGTCGTTGGGCACGCAGCAAGTATAGCGGCATTGCCCGGGCATGGTCGCCCGTGACAAAATTCAGGTATGGTCCCGAAAACCCAATACGCCAGAAGCGGCGATGTTAACATCGCCTATCAGGTTTTCGGCGAGGGGCCGCGCGATCTGGTCCTCGTTCCCGGCTGGGTCTCGAACATCGAGGTCTTCTGGGAGGAGCCGGCGCTAGCCCGGTTTCTGATACGCCTCGCCTCCTTCACACGGCTGATTCTCTTTGATAAGCGTGGCACCGGCCTGTCGGATCGCGTCTCCGATCTTCCCGATCTCGAGACGCGTATGGACGATGTGCGCGCGGTCCTCGACACCGTTGGCTCGCAGCATACGGCTATGGCCGGCTACTCCGAAGGCGGGCCGATGTGTGCCCTGTTCGCGGCCACCTATCCGCAGCGCACCACGGCCCTGATCATGATCGGCAGCTATGCACGCCGCATCGCAGCCCCGGACCATCCATGGGGACCGACGCCGGAGGACCATGAGAAATTTATCGACCTCTGCCAGCGCGAATGGGGCGGCCCAGTCGGGATTGATCTGCGCGCGCCCAGCGTCGCCGGCGACGAACGCTTCCGCCAATGGTGGGCGCGGATGCTGCGCCTGGGGGCGAGCCCCGGCGCCATCGTCAAGCTGATGCACATGAATGCCGAGATGGACGTGCGCCACATCCTGCCGGCGATCCGCGTGCCCACGCTCATCATGCACGCGGTCGGCGATCGCGCGCTCGACGTGCGCGGCAGCCGCTACATAGCGCAGAAAATTCCCGATGCCCGCTATGTCGAATTGCCAAGCGACGACCATCTTCCTTGGCTCACCGACGCCGACATCATCATTGATGAGATCGAGGAATTCCTCACCGGCGTTCGTCACCGGCCGGAGCCCGATCGCGTACTGGCGACTGTGCTGTTCACCGATATCGTCCGTTCAACCGAGCTGGCGGCGAAACTCGGCGACCGCCGCTGGCACGACACGCTCGACAGCCACAACGTTATCGTCCGCCGCGAGCTCGATCGCTTCCGCGGCCACGAGGTCAAGACCGCCGGCGACGGCTTTCTCGCGACCTTTGACGGCCCCGCCCGCGCCATCCGCTGCGCCGGTGCGATCTGCGACACGGTGCGCAGCCTCGGTCTCGAGATCCGCGCCGGCCTCCACACCGGCGAATGCGAGGTGATCGGCAACGATGTCGGCGGCATTGCCGTTCATCTCGGCGCGCGTGTTGCCGCGCACGCCCAGCCTGGCGAGGTCCTGGTTTCGCAGACGGTCAAGGACCTCGTCGCCGGCTCGGGCCTGCGCTTCGCCGATCGCGGCAGCCACGCACTCAAGGGCATTCCCGGCGAATGGCGTCTCTTTGCGGTGGAGCGCGCCAACGCCTAGCGCTCCCGGTGAACGGCTACGCCAGCAATGACGAGGCCCACGCCAATAAGCTCGGCGAGACTTGGCACTTGCCGCAACACGAGGAAGCCGATCACGACGGCCGTCGCGGGCAACAGCGACAGCAGCAGCGCGAAGGTGGCCCGGCTCAGCCGCGCCATGGCGAGCTGGTCGCAGACATAGGGAATCACGGAGGACGAAATCCCCACGCCGATCGCGGCGGCCAGAAGCATCGGGTCGAGCAAGGCCGGTACGGCATCGGCAAAGCCGATCGGCAGCGAAAGCGCCATCGCCACCAGCATCGCCACCCCGAGTCGATCGATCCCCTCAACACCGCCGCCCGCCGCCAGTCGATGGCCCAGCACGATATAGAGAACGAACAGCGCGCAATTGGCGAAGGCATAGAAATAGCCGATCAGCCCGCCCGCGATCCGCGCATCGGTGAGGATGGCGACACCGATGATCGCGAGAGCGAGCGCCAAGCCGTTACGCGCCGAACGCAAGCCGAGTGCGGCAAGCGCGATGGGCCCGAGGAATTCAATGGCGCCCACCGTCGCCAGCGGCAACCGGTCGATCGCCAAGTAGAAGCATGCATTCATCGCCGCCAGGACCGCACCCATCGCAACGACGATCCAGCGCTCGCGCCGCGACAGGCGGCGCCAGAGCCGCCACGGCCGGCGCCACAGCGCGAATATGATCGCCGCACTCGCGATGCGCAGCCACGCGACACCGAGCGGCTCAACGCGCGCGAACAACAGCACCGCGAACGAGGGGCCGAGATAGTGAAAGACCGCGCTGACGATGAAATAGACATGCGGCGGCAGGCGGGCGGTGCTGGCCGCGCGCAGAATGCGCTGATCGACGATCATGCAAGCAGGTTTGCACGGGAAAATGCAACGATCTATGCTATGTTGAAGGTCAAGACCTAAATAAACCGTCGAACTATAGGTCAGTCGCCGCAGATGCCGCCGATCTCGAAATTTCTGCTCGACAGCCGTAACATCGAGCTGATTCGATTGCTGCAGGCCGATCCGCGCTGCGCCATGTCGGAACTGGCGCGCCGCATCGGCCTGTCAGCGCCCTCAGTGCGCGAGCGGCTGACACGCCTTGAAGAAGCCGGAATCATTCGCGGCTATCGTCTGGAGCTTGATGCGGCCGCACTCGGCTGGCCGATCGCGGTGCTGGTGCGCGTGCGGCCGATGCCCGGACAGCTCGCCAAAATCGTCGAGCTCGCCAAGGCGACGCCGCAGGTGGCCGAATGCCACCGCATCACCGGCGAGGATTGCTTCATCATGAAGATCAATCTCGCGGCCCTCGACGGCCTCGAGCCCATCCTCGACCGCTTCCTGGCCTATGGGCAGACCACGACATCGATCATCCAGTCATCGCCGGTCGCGCTCCGGCCGCCGCCATTGCCGGGTGTCGCGCGCGGTCAACCGGCCGCGAATGCGAAGCGCCGCCGGAAATCGGCGATCTTATCCTCAGTATAGGCGACCGGCGGTTTCACGCCCCAGATCGGCTTGGGCCACGCCGGATCGGTCGTGAAGCGCGCGATCACATGGCAATGCAGCTGGGGCACGGCATTGCCCAGCGCCGCCACGTTGAGCTTGTGCGGGTTGAACATTTTCTTGAGCACGCTCGAGGCCCGCACGATCTCGTCCATCAGCGTCGCACGCTCGTCAGCGTCGAGGTCCATGATCTCGCGGATATCCGGCACCTGCGGCACGAGGATCAGCCACGGGTACTGCGAATCGTTCATCAACAGCACGCGCGACAGCCCCCATTTGTCGAGCTGCACCGTGTCTTTCTCAAGCCGCGGATCGAGCGTAAACATCCAGCTTCCCTCCGATGAATTCCCGGCCCACCATACCTATCTGAAGCACGGGACCGCCAGAGTTTCGAAACCCTAGGGACATGCCGAACACCAACTGGATCCGCCCGCTGCCGCAAGGGCTCTTGTCGAACCCGGCGGCTTTTTCATCGATCCGACCCAGCCGGTCGAGCGCGCGGTGATCACGCATGGTCACTCCGACCATGCACGCGCCGGCCATACGCACACCCTGGCCACGCCCGCCACACTCGCCATCATGGGCGTGCGCTACGGCGCCGAGATGGGAGCCGGGATCCAGCCGCTCGACTACGACGCACCGCTGCAGATCGGCGATGTCCGCGTGCGCCTGATCCCCGCCGGCCACATCCTCGGCTCGGCGCAAGTGGTGCTCGAGCATGCCGGCACACGCATCATCGTGTCGGGCGATTACAAGCGCCGCCCCGATCCGACCTGCGCGCCCTTCCGCGTCGAGCCCTGCGACATCTTCGTGACCGAGGCGACGTTCGGCCTTCCCGTCTTCCGCCATCCGCCCGCCATCGAGGAGATCGGCCGGCTCTTGCATTCGGTGAAGCTGTTTCCCGAGCGCGCACACCTGGTCGGCGTCTATGCGCTAGGCAAATGCCAACGCGTCATCGCGCTGCTGCGCCAGGCCGGCTACAGCGCGCCGGTCTTTCTGCACGGCGCCCTCGTTTCGCTGTGCATGCTCTATCGCGAGTTCGGCGTCGATCTCGGCGAGCTGCGCCAGGTGAGCCACGCCAGCGACGGATGATCTGCGCGGCGCCATCGTGCTGGCTCCCCCCTCTGCCATCGGCGATCGCTGGTCGCGCCGCCTGCCCGATCCCGTCAGCGCGCTTGCGTCGGGCTGGATGCGCGTCAAGCAGCGCGCCAAACAGCGCGGCGTCGAGCTGCCGCTGGTGATCTCCGATCACGCCGATTGGGACGAGCTCACCCAGACGATGACGGACAGCCAGGCAAATGAAATTTGGGTGACCCATGGCCGCGAGGAGGCGCTGATCCACTACGCGACCACGCACGGCCTCAAGGCGCGCGCGTTGGCGCTGCTGGGCTTCGAAGAGGAAGGCCAGTGATTCCGTTCGCGCGGCTTCTTGATGATCTCCTCTATTCGCCGTCGCGCCTCGCCAAGCTGGCGCTGATGAAGGACTACTTCCGCGAACGCGCCCGATCCCGATCGCGGCTATGCGTTGGCGGCCCTTGCCGGCACGATCGATTCCGCACCGCCAAGCCGGCGCTGATCCGCGCCCTGGTGAGCGAGCGGGTCGATCCGGTGCTGTTCGACCTCTCCTATGATTTTGTCGGCGATCTGGCGGAGACCACGGCGCTGATCTGGCCGGGCGAGCCCGATCACGCCGCACCGCCGCGCCTCTCCGACGTCGTCGACCGGTCTCTAACGCGGCCGGCAAGAGCGAGCTGCCGCGCCTGCTCGAATTGCTGGCTCGACCGGCTCGACCCCACCGGCCGCTGGGCGCTGCTGAAGCTCATCACCGGCGCGTTGCGCGTGGGCGTGTCCGCGCGGCTTGCCAAGACCGCGCTGACCGAGCTGGGCAAGATCGATCTCGCCCAATCGAAGAGGCGTGGCACGGCATCGCCCCGCCCTATGTCGAGCTGTTCGCCTGGATCGAAGGGCGCGGCGCACGGCCAGCGTTACGGGGGCGCGCCAATTTCCGGCCGCTGATGTTGTCGCATCCGCTCGACGAAAAAGACCTCGCGACGTTCGACCCGGCCGGAATTCTGCGCGGAATGGAAATGGGACGGCATCCGCGTCCAGCTCGTCGCGCACGGCGGGCAGGTACGGCCTCTATTCGCGCACCGGCGACGATATCGGCAACGCGTTTCCCGAGCTCGACCAGGTATTCCCTTCGAGGCCGTGCTGGACGGCGAGCTGCTGGTGCGCCGCGGCGAGCGCTGGGTTCCTTCAACGATCTGCAGCAGCGCCTCAACCGCAAAATCGTCGACGCCGAAGATGCGCGCGGAATTTCCGGCCTTCGTGCGGCTCTACGACATCCTGTTCGACGGGCCCGAGGATCTGCGCGCCCTGCCCTTCGGCGCGCGGCGCGCCCAGCTGCAGACTTGGTATCGCGGCCCATCCCGACCGCGCTTCGATCTCTCGCCGCTCGTGCCCTTCGCCAGCTTGGAGGAGTCTCGCGCGCGGCGCGCCACCGCGGCGGCGCAAACCTCCGAAGGCGTGATGCTGAAACGCATCGACAGCCCCTATCTGGCCGGCCGCCCCAAGGGCCATTGGTTCAAATGGAAGCGCGACCCGCGCACGGTCGACAGCGGTGCTGATGTACGCCCAGCGCGGCCACGGCAAGCGCTCGTCATTCTATTCGGATTTCACCTTCGGCTGCTGGCGGCCACTTCCGGCGACGGCGGCCGCGAGCTTGTGCCCGTGGGTAAGGCTTATTTCGGCTTCACCGACACCGAGCTGGCCGCACTCGACAAATGGGTGCGCGAACACACCATCGACCGCCACGGTCCGGTGCGCGTGGTCGAGCCCAAGCTTGTGATCGAGCTTGCATTCGACGCGGTGCAAAAATCAACGCGTCACAAATCCGGCGTGGCACTGCGTTTCCCGCGCGTCAGCCGCATCCGCTGGGACAAGCCCGCCGCCGAGGCCGATATCGTCGAGACCTTGGCGGCGATGGCCGAATAAGCGAAGCGCCCGGCGGGGGTGGGCCGCCGGGCGTTCGCGAACGTGTCGGCTGTTACGGCTTCTTCACCGGCGCCTTGCACTCGTCCTTGGCTTTGTTTTCGACCTTGGTGCAGTCGATCTTCGCCTGCGCCTGCGCCGCCGGCTTGGCGGGCGTGGCGGGCGTGGCGGCCTGGGTCTGCGCCGGCTTCGCGGGCGTCGCCGGGGTCGCGCTCTGAGCATAAGCGGCCATCGGCAAAGCGAGGCCAAACGCAAGCATCACGGCAAGGGCGGTCGTCTTCATCAGGATGATCTCCTCCAGGTTATGTGAACGTCATCGTCGATGCCGTTCCACCCGGACAACGCGGACACCCATCCGCCTATTCCAGACGCGGCAGATGCGCGTCGTGGCGACATTCATGGTCAACAAACGATGAAAAGGACCCGGCGCCTGTGTTTCCATCAGCGCCGGGCCTAGGCCTGCGCCAATCGTCCAGGCTCGAGACTCAACCCGGAGGCACAGTCGGCCAGAAAAGCTGAAGGCCCGACCGCGGTGGGGGGAAACCGGGTCGAGCCTTCGAGGTGTCAGCGCTCGGTGTTCAGAGCGTGCCGTCACCCGCGAGAGGGAATATCGCCGAAACTAGTAAATAATTGGTTAACGCGAAGTCAAAAAGCAGAACACGCCCAAATGAATTTTCTTAATTCACTGAACTATTGGCCTAGCTTTGCTGTGTGTGACTCAGGTGCTATTATGGATGTGCTTCTAATACATTCGCGTGTGATGCTCTTCGCCCGCGGCGCGAAGGCCGTTCAGCTCAAATCATTGATGTTCTTGGAAAGTGCGATGCGCACGGCGTCGGCGCGGCTGCGCGCCCCCATTTTCCGAAAGGCATTTTGCAAATGCATCTTGATCGTATTCTCGGCGAGGTTGAGACGGTTGGCGATTTCCTTGTTGCTGAGGCCGCCGGTGAGCAGCTTGACGACCTCGAGCTCGCGCCGCGTCAGATTGCCGAGCGCCTGGCGCGAGGCTTCCTCGACACTGCGTGCACCCTCGCCGTCGCTGCCCCGGCCGAACAGCGATGCCGGGACATAGGTTTCCCCCGCCAGTACCAGCCGCAACGCGTTGATCAACGCCGCGCCGCGCAAGTCCTTGGGAATGATCCCGGCGGCGCCGCGCTCCATCGCCGCACTCGCCTCGTCGCGGCTGATATTGCCGGACATGATGATGACCGGTGTTCTGGGGAGCTTGGCGCGCATGGCGTCCAGCCCGCCCAGCCCGTTCATTCCCGGCATTCGCAGATCCAGGATGACAGCATCCAGTACGTCGTTCACCGAGGCCTTTTGCAGCGCCTCGTCGAACGTCGCCGCCTCGATCACGGTCACATCCCCGGCCGCTTGCCGCAGATAGTGCGACAGCGCCTCGCGGACCAGATGGTGATCGTCGGCCAGTAGAAGCTTCAATTCAGCCTCCCTCGGGCTACGCCCTGCTTTTGGCAACCCATAACTGAAAGATCATTGTCGGTTCCGGCCTCCGGGTTGCACCTACCTAAGTATCATGTTCTTATATGAGAGAAAACGGGGAGCAGGGCATGGCGCAACGCCCTCGCGCAAAAATTGCCACCGTCACCGAGCCGCCGGCCGGGCGCATGGCGAACACCGAGCCCCGGGCCAGCCGCAGCCTGTCGCGTGCGCTGTCGCAAGGCCAGACCGGCCTGATTGAGATCGAGGCGATCGCCGAGCTGATGGCCGCCGCCCTGGATGCCGCCAGCGCGTCGATCATCATCGCCGATGCCCGCCTGACCGACCTGCCGCTGCTCTATGTCTCGCCCGCCTTCACGCGGCTGACCGGCTATGCCGCGCACGAAGCGATCGGCCGCAACGCCCGCTTTCTCCACGCGCCAGGCGTTGATCCTGCCGCGCTGACGGCGATCCGCGCCGCGATTGCCGCCGGCGAGCGCGTCACCGTCGACCTCCAGAACCGGCGCAAGGACAAATCTGTCTTCTGGAACCATCTTACGCTTGTTCCCTTCGGCAAGGAGGCCGGGCACCCACGCTATTGGATTGGCGTCCAGGAAGATATCTCGATGCAACGCGCGGCGTCCGCCGGCTTGCAGCAACTGGCCGAGGACCGGCGGGCGCTGGAGACGCGGCTGCGCCACACGTATAAGATGCAGGCCCTCGGCACGCTGGCCAGCGGCATTGCCCACGACATCAACAACCTCCTGCTCGCCATGTCCGGCCTGGTCGAGATATCGATCGAGGAGCAAGCACCCGGCACGCCCACCGCCAAGCGGCTGAGCAGCGTCCTGACCGCAATCGACCGCACCAGCGATATCGTGCGCCATATCCTGGAATTCAGCCAGCGCGGCAAAACCCTGCGCGAGAAGCTGCGCCTCGAGCGCGCGGTGGACGAGGGGCTCGATCTGCTCGGCGCCAGCCTGCCGGCGATCATCCAGCTGCGCCGCCGCCTCGACTACGACGGCATGGTCGTGGCCAGCGCCGCGGAGCTTCATCTGATCCTGCTCACGCTGGGCGCCAACGCGATGGACGCGATCGGCCACCGCCAGGGCATCATCGATGTCGCACTCGAGCGCGCGGATCTGCGCGAGGCACGCCGCCCGCGGCCGGCCGGTCTCGCGCCGGGGATCTACGCGCGCTTGACGTTTAGCGACAACGGACCCGGGATGGAACCCGACGTCGCGGCGCGCGCGTTCGAGCCGCTCTTCACGACCAAGGAGCCCGCCAAGGGGGCGGGCATGGGGCTCGCCATCGCCCGCGGCATCGCGGTCGAATGCGGCGGCACCATCGTCGCCGGCGGCGAAATCGGTGCCGGCGCAGAATTCACCGTCTATCTGCCGGAGGTGAAATAAGTGCCATGGCGCACATCCTCCTCATCGATGACGAAGACCTGGTGCGCATGACCTTGCGCGAGATGCTGGTCGGCGCCGGCCATACGGTGGCCGACGCCGAGAACGGCCGCACGGCGCTCGCCGAGTTCGAGACGACGAAGCCCGACCTCGTGATCACCGACATTTTGATGCCGGAGCAGGAAGGCCTGCAGACCATCGCGCAAATGCGCAAGCTCGAGCCGCAGATCAAGATCATCGCCATCTCCGGCGGCGGCGGCCCGCGCACCCACGACCTGTTCCGTTACGCAACTCTGTTGGGGGCGCGGCGCGCCCTGTCGAAGCCTTTCAAGAAGAAGGACTTCATCGCCGCCGTCGACGAGGTGCTTGCAGCGCCCGACGACACCCCCAAGAGCGCTCCGGCCGCCTGACGCCGGGCACCAGACTTTAACGATTTTCTCGTAGGCTAGAGACAGGTGTACGCGGCCGCGCGGCCGCAATCCGCTGCGGGGGCAGCCATGGACTTGATCGTGACTCTGGTGCTGCTGGCGATCGGGCTCGCCGCCATCGTCGTGCCCTTTGTCGCGCTCGTGCGCTGGCGGGGTCTGTGGCGGCTCTTGGCCCTGGTGCCGGCCGGCGTGCTGACCTTCGTCGTCGCGCGCATCGTTCGCGACACCGCCATCGATCCGACCTCGCATAATCTTTGGCCGATGGAGCTGATGGTGGTCGGCCTTCCTGGCCTGTTGTTCCTCGGCGCCGTGTGGCTCTTGCGGCGCTGGCTCAGCGCGGGGGAATCCACGTCGCTGCCGCGACGCCTTTAGACCCGCGCGAACGAACAAATTCTTCCGGGCGCCAGCCTCGGGCGCGGCGCCAGGACCGATCGGCCTTTGTCGCGAGCCGCTACCCATGGTAGTACTACAGTAAATAAATCGCGCATGGTGGGGAGGGATCGTCATGGAAAGCGGCGCGAGCACGGCGGAGCCGGAGTTTCTTCAACAGCTCAAAGCCGATGCCGAGTTCTGGAGCAAGACTTATCAGACGGCGCAGGATCCGAACAAAATCCAGGATTTCATCAACGATGGGGTGGCCTATCGCAACGCCAGCCGGGCGATCCCGATCAAGAAAGCGATCGACACGGCGCGCCCCGCTTTTGCTGGCGAGTTCGGCACCAACGCCGACAAGCTCTGCCGGATTTTGCTTTATATTGCGCTGCACGAGAGCGACGGCGGCAGATACGACCGGCCGGTGGGAGGCGGCCCGGCGCGCGGATGGTGGCAGGTGAAGCCGAATTCCGCGCGCGCCATCATCAAGAACAGCGGCGCCATGTGGGGGCCCCGAGCGCGTCTGGCGACCGGATACACGCTCGCCACGCTCAAGATCGTGTCCGACAAGGAGCTTGGCGAGCTTCTGCTGGTGCCGCCATTCTGCTGCGCCATGGCGGCTTTCATCACGATCACCCAGGCTCAGGCCGCCGGTCAACTCGACTACTTGCGCGGCTGAGACGCAAACTAAGCGACAGATCGTCCACCGACCAGCTCGCCCCGATCGAAACTCATTTGCGCGAAGCGCTTGCGATACTCGGCAGGCGTCATACCGGTATGGCGTTTGAACAGGCTGCGGAAGAACGCGACATCCTCATAACCGATTTTGGAGCACACGGCCTGAATGGACGCGGCACCGTGCTCCAGCATGTCCTTGGCCGCCGACATCCGTAGCATCTGAATATAAGCGCCCGGCAAGCGGCCGGTCGCGGCCTTGAAGCGACGGATGAAATTGCGCGACCCCATGCCGATTCGCGCCGCGAGATTGTCGATCGATACATTGCGCTCGAAATGCGCGCGCAAATGCTCCTCGATCTGCCGGATTTTCTCGTCATCATGCGGGCGCGACAGCGGCAGCACCGAGTAGCCCGATTGTCGGCTACGCGGCATGCTGATGAGGAGGGACTTCGCGCATTTGAGCGCGACCTCGTGGCCGCAGAACTTCTCCACCAGATAGAGGCTGAGATCGATCGAGGCGTAGACACCGCCGCTGCAGAAGACGCCGCCGTCTTCCGTCACGAATTGTTCCGTATGCCATTGAACCTTGGGATAGCGCTGCCGGAAATTGTCGGCCATGGCCCAGTGCGTGGTCGCCTGCTTGCCATCGAGAATTCCCGCTTCGGCAAGGAAGGCAACGCCCGTGCACACGCCCGCGATATAGGCGCCGCGCGCATGCCATTTGCGCAGCCACGGCACCAATGGCGTGTTCCGCGCGATCTCGTCCAACACGTCCCAGCCGGGTGCCGAGAGAATGATGATGTCGGTCCGCTTGATATCGCCGATCGCAAACTCCGGGATCAGGCCCAGGCCACAAGGGCCGGTCACGGCGGCGCCGTCGATCGTCGCCACCCGTACGCGGAAGCGCGGTTGCGGCGATTCCCCATGCAGCCAATTCCACAACAAGCCCGCCGAGTGAAAGATCTCGATCGGCAAAATCGCCGTCGACGTATAACCGGCATCCAGCAGCACGATCGTGACATCCAGCACTGTGTCGCGGCGTCGCGCGGCGGACATGGCCGCCGGGCCCGTCCGACGGATGGACTTGGCCGCTCTAGCCATGGGCGGTTCCGCTCGCGTTCACGATCGGCTCCCACAAGCCGACATGCGCGCCGACCGAATCCACAATCAGCGCAATCCGCGCGATGTTGGACACGGCGAAGGGCTGCACCATCACCTGACCGCCCAGCTCCGCGGCCCGCCGCACGACATCGTCCACGTCGTCGACGCGGATATAAGGCGTCCAGTGCGATGGGACGCCGTGATCGAGCTGCGATTGTCTCAGACGATACATCGAACCGACATCCCGCTCGCCAAGCCGCAGGCGCGTGAAGCTGCCGCCGTTCGCCGGCTGTTCATGCGATGACCAGCCGAACAAAGTGCCATAGAAGATTTTCGCGCGCTCGGCGTCGCTCGCCGCCAGATCGACCCAGCAGAACCGTCCGAACACTGCATTACCAAGATCGATCATCGTCGCAACCCGCCTCGTCTGTGTGAGCGAAAAGCGCCGCCGGCCCGTCCGGCACGGCGGCGCCGCTCGGCTCAGGAATTCCCCGTCATCGGATCGATGACGCTGCGCACTTCCGTGACCTTGGTCGCCGGAAACCCGCTCAGCTTCGCGTGCTCGCGCACCGAAGCCTCGCCGTCGGCCAGATAGATGCAGAAGGTCTTGTCTGCGACGACGAAGGACTGCTCCCACTGCGCCTTGCCGGCAAGCTTCGCCAAGGCGGCGTTGGAGGTCGCGGCAGCATCCTTGAGCTGTTCGCGGTTCATGCTGCCCACACCCGGCAGGTCGCGTTCGATCACATAGCGCTTCATTTGCCTTGCTCCCGTGTTGGTCGTTTGAGGGAGCGCACCATCACCGAAATCGAGCCTACAGCCCAGATGGCATAATTGACAATGTAGATAGGTGATAATGACATTCGCGGTCGATCGGCAACGCGCGCGGGTGCGCTGCCGAAGGCCGTCTGATGGGGTTGCTGCGATTCGGCCTTAGAACGACACCCGGTCGCCGCCCTTCAGCGCCAGCATCTGGCGCGCCTCGGTCGGGCTTGCGACATCGAGCGACAGCGTCTCCAGGATCGTGCGGATCTTGCGCACCTGCTCGGCATTGCTCTTGGCGAGCTGGCCCTTGCCGGCCCACAGCGAATCCTCGAGGCCAACGCGCACATTGCCGCCCATGATCGCCCCCATGCTGACGAACGGCAATTGGTGGCGCCCCGCCGCCAGGATCGACCAATGATAGGAATTGCCCAGCAGCTTGTCGGCGATGCGCCGCATATGCATGAGGTTCTCGGGATCGGCGCCGATGCCGCCCAGGATGCCGAAGATCGTCTGCACGAACAGCGGCGGCTTCACCAGCTTGCGATCGAGGAAATGCGCCAGCGAGTAGAGGTGCCCGATATCGTAGCACTCGAATTCGAATTTCGTGCCGTGGCCCTCGCCCAGCTCCTTGAGGATGTATTCGATATCCTTGAACGTGTTGCGGAAGATGTTGTCGCGCGAGGCCTCGAGGAATTGCGGCTCCCAGGCGTGCTTCCAGTCCTTGTAACGGTCGAGCATCGGGTAGAGGCCGAAATTCATCGAGCCCATGTTGAGCGAGCACATCTCCGGGCTGGCGCGCAACGGCGCGGCGAGGCGGTCCTGCACCGTCATGCCCTGGCCGCCGCCGGTGGTGATGTTGATGACCGCGTCGGTCGACTGCTTGATACGCGGCAGGAACTGCATGAAGACGTTGGGGTCGGGCGTGGGCTTGCCGTCCTTCGGGTCGCGCGCGTGCAGGTGCAGGATCGATGCCCCCGCTTCCGCCGCCGCGATCGCATCCTTGGCGACTTCGTCGGGTGTGAGCGGCAGGTAGGGCGACATCGTCGGCGTGTGGATCGAGCCGGTGACGGCGCAAGTGATGATGACTTTCTGGGACCCCATCTTGTTACTCCCCTTCCTTCTGATCCATCTGTTTCTTGTGGGCGGCGAGCGCCATCAGCCGACGGTCGCGCCAAGCCTGGCGGGCATCGAGATCGTCGTGCTTCAAGGTCCGGCGCCGGTCTTGCTCGATGCGATCGAGCACGGCCCCGCTCCATTTGCGCGGATCGGACTGCGCCTTCTGCATCTCGTAATAGAGCGCACCGTAGCGCGCCACATAGTCGCGCACGCCACCGGGCGCGTTGAGATCGATCGTCTCGAACGGCCCCATGAACGACCAGCGCAGGCCCAGACCGTGCGCCAGCGTTTTGTCGAGATCGTCGGTTGAGACGTAGCCGTCTTCGACAAGCCGGAACGCTTCGGCAAGCAGCGCCCCCTGCAGCCGGTTGAGGATGAATCCCTGAATCTCGCGATTGACCACGATCGGCACCTGGCCGGCCTCTTCCAGGAGCGCGCGCGCACGCGCAACGACCGCCGCGTCCGTCCATGGCGCCGGCGCCAATTCGACGAGCGGCACCAGATAGGGCGGGTTGACCGGATGCGCCACCAGGCAGCGCGCGCGCCCGTTGATATTTTCCGTGAAGGCCGAGGCGGGAATGGTTGACGTGGAGCTTGCGAGAATCGCGTCGGCCGGTGCCAACACGTCGAGTGTCGCGAACATGAGCTGCTTGTGCTGGACCGTCTCGGGCACGTTTTCCTGGATGTAGACGGCATCTTTCGCCGCCTCCTCGATGCGCTGCACCGGTGTGATCCGGTCGAGCACACCGGCCGGATCGTCGATCAGTCCCGCCGCGTTGAGATCGGCCAGACGCTGCTTGATCGTCTCGATCGCCACGGGCAAGGCCGCTTCGACACCGTCGTAGAGGGCGACGTCGTGGCCGGCGCGCGCGAACACCATGGCCCAGGCCCGGCCGATCAATCCGGCCCCGATCACGCCGATCTTGCTCATGGTGTCGCTCCCCGGTTCAGATCAAGGCTTGCACATGCCCGCACACGCTCAGCGGTTGGCCCGAGATGTTGCGCCCGGCGTCCGACACCAGGAACAGCGCCATGCTGGCGATATCGTCCGCCGTCACCATGCGCCTGAGCGACACCATCTCCAGCAATTCGTCGCGCATCTCGTCGAAGCTGATCCCCATCGCCTCGGCCTTGGCGGAGATGACGCGGTTGATGCGCTCGCCCTCCACCACGCCTGGCAGGATGGCGTTGACGCGGATATTGTCGGGCCCGGTTTCGATGGCGAGGCTCTGCGTGAATCCCACAACCGCCCATTTGGACGCGGAATAGGGTGTGCGCATCTTGAACCCGAGCCGTCCCGCGACCGAGCTCAGATTGATGATCGAGCCACCCCCTTGCGCCTTGAGAAGCGGCACGGCGCGCCGCGCGCACAGGAACTGGCCGGTGATGTTGATGGCGATCGTGCGGTTCCAGTCGGACGGCGCGATCTCCTCGATTTTCGCGGTCGGCCCGGCGATTCCGGCATTGTTGACCAGCACGTCGAGCCCGCCGAGGGACTTTTTTGCGTCATCAAAGAGCCGGTCGACCGCCGATTCGTCGGCGACGTCGGCGATTGTCGTGCCGATCTTGGGATTAGCCTTGCGAAATTCGGCCAGCGCCCCCTCGCCCACATCGCAGATATGCACGCGCGCCCCTTGTTCGGCGAAGCGCTCGGCGATGCGCCGCCCAATTCCGGCCGCCCCGGCGGTGACAAGGACTCGTTTGCCGCTGATCGATTTGTCCATTTCCCCCCACCGATGCCCTTCTTTTGCACGGTCCCCGTCACTTTACGCGGCATCGTAGGGGGAAGGTCAATGCCGGCCGGTACGACAAAAGCCCTGTATCCCACGTCTTGACAGCCGGCCGCCCGGTCAGGCGATATCGCCCGGGAGCGCGCGGCCGCGCCCCGGCTCGCCGGGCGTTGCCCGCGGCGGGAATTGCGCCGCCCGCGCCAGACGACGAGCCACAACCGCAAGGGACGCAACGATGACCGAGCCGGCCCCGCGGCCCAGCGCCGCGCCGACCGTGCCGCATGGTACGGACGCATTGGCGCCCGTCATCGCGCTGCTGCCCCTGCCCATCGTGGTCGTCGAGGCCGACGGCGAGGGCCGGATCGTTTTGGCCAACGACGCGGCCTTTGCCACATTCGAAGCCCCGCGCAACGGCGCCATGACCTTGCGGGCGCCCGATTTCTACGCCAATCCCGCCGACCGCCACGCAGTGACGGAGCGGCTGCAGCGCGACCGCATCGTCGACGATCTGGAGATCGAATATCGCACCTACAAAGGGCGGCGATTCTGGGCCCGCGTCTCCGCCCGCCTGTTCGAGCTCGAAGGCCGCCTGCTGACACTCGTGGCGCTCCAGGACATCACGCAACGCAAGCACTCCGAGCGCACCATCGCCGAGCTGCTTGAGCAGATCCGCAAGGTCAATGCCGACCTTGAGGCGCGCATCGCCGCGCGCACCAACGCCCTCGAGCATGCCACCACGATCTTGCAGAGCACGTTCGACAGCATGGACCAGGGTGTCGGCGTGTTCGATCGCGAATTGCGCTTGCTCGCCTGCAATCGCCGCTGGAGCACGCTGCTCTCGCTGCCCGATACGCTGACGCAGCCCGGCGAGAGCCGGCTTGCCGACATGATGAATTTCCAGGCCCAGCGCGGCGATTTCGGCAGCGTCAGCGTCGACGACGTGATTCGCGAGCGCACGCGCCAGATCGCCGCCGGTGCCTACCGCTATGAGCGCCGGCTGGTTGACGGCACTTGGCTGCAGGTCAGCGGCAATCCACTGCCCAATGGCAGCAGCGTGATCACGCTCACCGACGTGACGTCGCTCAAGCGTGCCGAGCTCGAACTGCGCGCCGCGCGCGACGACGCCGGCCGCATCCGTCAGCAATTGAGCCAGGCCATCGAATCGATCTCCGAAGGCTTCGTGCTCTACGACGCCGACGATCGGCTTGTCTTGTTCAACTCGCGCTATCGCGACGAGTATTCTTTCATCCCCGACATGCTCGTGCCCGGCACGAGTTTCGAGGCGATCGTGCGCGCGGGCGTAGCGCGCGGCTTTGTCCCCGCCGGCTACGATCCCGAGCAATGGGTGCAAGATCGCCTTGTCCGCCATCGCAATCCCGGCGCCCCCTACGTGGTGCAGCGGCGCGATGGTCGCTGGACGATGATGCGCGAATACCGCACGCACGAGGGCGGTATCGTCGGCATCCGCACAGACGTGACCGACCTCAAGCGCCGCGAACAGGAACTCGCCGACAGCCAGCGCCTGCTGCGCGCCGTCATCGACGCTGTCCCCGCCATCATCAACGTCAAGGACCGCGAGTCGCGCTACATGCTGATGAACCGCTTTCAGGGCGAGGTTTACGGCATCGATCCGGCGCAGGCGATCGGCAAGACCAGCGCCGAGATCGTCGGGCCCGATTACGGCGGCCGTTCCAACGAGCAGGACCGCCAGGTGATCGAGAGCGGCGAGGCGCTGCCTTTTTCCGAGCGCGATTTTGTCGACGCGCAGGGCGGCCATCGCATCTGGTTCAACGCCAAGCTGCCCCTCAAGGACGAGCGCGGGACCGTCCAGAACGTGGTGACCGTGGCGCTCGACATCACCAAGCTCAAGGCCACCGAGCATGCGCGCGCCAATCTCGCGCGCTATTTCGCGCCCAACATGGTGGAGATGCTGGCGCAGACCAGCGATCCCTTCGGGCCGGCGCGCAGCCAGGACGTCGCCGTTCTGTTCGTCGACATTATCGGCTTCACCCAGCTTTGCGAGACGCGGCCGGCCAACGAGGTTTTCGATCTCTTGCGTGAGTTCCAGCGCCGCCTGTCCCACGAAGTGTTCGTCTACGGCGGCACGCTCGACAAGTATATCGGCGACGGCATCATGGCGACGTTCGGTACGCCGTCGCCCGGTCCCGCCGACGCCACAAACGCACTGCGCTGTGCCCGCGCCATCCTGCGCATGATGGCGACCTGGAATCGCGAGCGCACCGCTTCCGGCGCCTACACATTGAGCGTTGGAATCGGCTTGCACTACGGCCCGGCCCTCTTAGGAAACATCGGCGACGAACACCGTCTCGATTTCGCGGTGATCGGCGACACGGTCAATGTCGCGAGCCGCCTGGAGAAGCTTGCGCGGCCGCTGGGCGCCGCGATTGTTGCAAGCACGGTGCTGCTGGAGACCGCGCAACGCGAAGGCGAGGGCGGCGAGCGCGAGCGCGACGGATTCGTGGCCCTGGGGCCCCAGCAACTGCGCGGTCGCGACGCGCCCGTCGATGTCTGGGTCCTGCACCATCAGCCCTGATTGGGTTTTGATTCCCGGAACTCGCGGCACCCTTGCGGCGTTCTCCCTTGATAATTCGATGGAGGATTATCATGACGCGCACTCTCACATTAGCGGCGGCGCTGCTTGCCGGCGCATCAGGCGTTGCAGTCGCGCAAACGGCCGCGCCCGCGCAACAACCAGTCCTCGTGACCCCCGCGCCGGTCGTTGTCGCGCCGACGCCGACGGTGGTTCCGTCCAATACCGTAATTGTGAACTCCAATCAGCCGATCGTGGTGTCGCGGGTCTATGTACCGCAAGGCGTGATCCAGACCGACATCAATCAGCCAGCGCCGTTCAATCCAGCACCCCCAGGCACGGTGGTCGAGACCACCGCCGGCAAACGCACGGTTCAATCGATCAACGGTTACGATGTCGTGATTGACGACAACGGCAAGACCGAAGTGAGCCACGCCATGCTGACCGAGGGCTTGGGTGACGGCACGTACTCACGCACCGCCGTCGAAAATTTCTGGCCGCTGCAGGTCGGCCGGTCCGAGACGTACAATCTCAACACCAGCCAGGGCGGCCGCGCGATTACCCTCAAGGTGCTGCGCACCGAAATGGTGACAGTCCCCGCCGGAACGTTCTTCACCTATGTGATCGAACGCCGTGACCGCATGCCGCAGGACAACACGGAGAACGTGACCACCAGCTGGTACGCGCCCAGCGTGGGCGCCGTGGTGAAGTTCCAAGACGAGGTCGGCCGCGTGACCAAGCCGCGCGCACCTTACGAAGCCGTCACCATTCGCATGCCGCAGGCCGTACCCGGCACGACGGTGGTGGCCGCGATGCGCCGGCCCGACACCATCGAGGCGCAGAATCAGTTCTGTCGCGAGCGCGGCACGGTGCTGCGCCTGGCTGACGGCCGCACGCTGGTGCTCGACTGCCCGTCTTACGTTCAGGCTGAGCGCCTCTCCTACGAGAGCTGGTTGGTGACCCGATAAGCCCACCAGCGCCGCAGCGGCTCCGCGCGGAGCCGTGACATCAAGTCCAACGCGTCCCCGGGAACCATACCCGGCGGGGGCGCGTTGTATTTTGGGGCCGGTGTTTGCAGCGGGACGATGTGTTGTGGGCGGATTTTCGTCCCGGATTGGCCGGTGATGCCGGCACGAGCTACATCATGAATGAGGCGGCTACCGTCAGTGCCGAAGGCGGACCGATGGCCAGCGGCCATTGGGACTAGATCGCAAATGAGCCTGCTTGCCAGAGTCATCGTGTTGATTGCTTTGGCGCTGCTCCCCGGCTTTACCGTTCAGATTTATACGGAGTACCGCCTGCGCCAGGCGCGCGAGCAGGAAGTGCTCGATACGGCATTGCGGCTTGCAACTCAGGCCGGCGCCACCTATGGCCGTCTCGTCGACGGCGCGCGCCAGCTTCTGGCCACGCTCGCACTCCTGCCGGCGATTCATCCCGGCCGCGAGAACGAGTGCAATCGCCTCCTGGCCGATCTGCAGCTGCAATTTCCCGATTTCGATCGCATCGGCGTTGTCGACGACATCGGCCGGTTTCGCTGCGGCAGCGACGTGCGCGAGACCCGCCGCGATGCCGGCGTGCCGTATTTCCGCCGTGCCGCCGCCAACAACGAGTTTGCCATCGGCCTGCGGCCGACGGCAAACGGCGTCGCGGACATGCTGCAATTCGGCTATCCCGTCTACGTAGAACAGCATTTCATCGGAATCGTGTTCGCGGAAATCAGCCTGCGTGCCTTCGCCAATTATCTGCACAACGGTCAGAATCTCCCGGCCGGCGCGGCACTGGCGGTGATGGACACGTCCGGCACCATCCTGATGCGCATGCCCGATGACCCCAACTTCGTCGGCACCAAACTGCCCGTTGCCGACATCGCCCAGATGAACGCGGTGCCGGTCGGCACGCTGTCTGCCCGCGGTGTCGATGGGCGCCTGCGGATCTACGGTTATGTGCCCCTGCAGGTGTCGGCGGCCGAGCGGCTGGTCCTGAGTGTCGGCCTCGATCGCGCCAGCGCCTTCGCCGAGTACCGCAAGGCTTCGCGCAGCGCGATGCTCCTGATCGCCATCGGTGCGGCACTGGCGCTCATCGTGGCCTGGGTGCTGGGAAGATGGTTTCTGCTCGTGCCCATCCACCGGCTGATGAGTGCCGCGGCGCGCTGGGGCAGCGGCGACTACACCTATCGCCTGCAGCTGCGCGATCAGCGCTCCGAGCTCGGCCGTCTCGGTTTTTCGCTCAATCACATGGCTGGCACCTGTCAGGATCTCCTGCGCCGCAAGGATTTACTGTTCAAGGAGATCAATCACCGCATCTTCAACAGCCTGCAGGTGCTCTCGAGCGCCATATCGCTGCAGCGCACCCGCCTTGCATCGCCCGAGGCGCGCGAAAACAGCGACCGCATCCGCCAGCGCGTCGTGTCGACCGGCTTGATCCTGCGGCGCATCTACGCGGCCGAGCAGCTCGAGGAGGTGCCGCTTGCCCGATTCCTCAACGAATTATGCGGCGACCTGACGCGCGTCCTCCTGCCGCCGCATATGAAGGAGCGCCTGACGATCACCGCCGCCGACGCCGTCGTCCCGATCGACTGGATCGTGCCGCTATCCTCGATCGTGGTGGAGCTGATCGTATCGATCGCGCGCCGGCTGCGCGCCGACGCCGATCGCCGGCTGATCGGCCTGAAGCTGGAGACCAATCCCGACATGACCTTGCGCCTGATCATCTCCGGAACCGGGGAATTCGCCGAGGAGGTTCATGCCGAGGACGGCAGCCTGCGCGCGGAGATCGTGCGCCTGCTGCTCGACCAGCTCGGCGGTAGCCTGGAGACTCAGCGCGGCGCCGACTGGGTCCAGTTCACGATGCACCTGCCCCGTCCGCCGCGCGCCCAGAAACGGCCGGACCTGTAACGACGACCCGCGTTCCGCTGCCGCTGCTGATTTCAAGCGTGGCGTCGAGCTGGTCGCTCATCGCTTCGATCAGCAGCATGCCGAGACCGCGCACATCCTTGGGCGGGGCGCCGGCGCGCAGACCGGTGCCGCTATCGGCGACGACAAGCTGCCAATTGCCGGTCGGCAGCATCGCGAAGGAAACATCGATCGTCCCCGCTTCATCGGCACCGTAGGCATGCTTGGCGGCATTGGTCACCGCCTCCGACACGATCAGCCCCAGCGGAATCGCCACGTCCGGCTCCATATCGCACTCCGCAGTCTCGACACGGACTTTGATCTTGCGTCCGTCGACGGCCAGCGACGTTCCGAGATCGGCGCACAACGCGCGCAGATAGGGCGCAAATTCCAGCATTTCGACATTCTTGGCGCTGTACAGCAGCTGGTGCACCCGCGCCACCGCCTGGACCCGGCGGCTGGCATGGCCGAGCTGTGACATGACCGCCGGGTCTTCGACGCTGCGACCCTGCAGGTCGAGCAGGCTTGAAATCATCTGCAGGCTGTTCTTGATACGGTGGTTGAGCTCACGCAGCAGGCGCTCCTTCTCCTTCACCAGCGCCGACAACTGATCGTTCGAGGTCGCAAGCTCGGCCGTGCGCTCCGCGACGCGCGATTCGAGCGTCGCCGTCATGCCGCGCATCGCGCCAACCGCTGCCTCCTCGCGCTGCAATCGCTGAAGAGCCAGGCGCGCGAGGTAAAGAAGTGCCGCCAACGCGGCGATCGCAAAGATCGCCTGCTTGGCGACGACATTAAGCCAGCGCTGATGGATGTCCGTGACAGCAACCCCGACACTCATCAGGACCGGGAAGCCGCGCACGCGTTGGTACACCTCGTTGCGCACTACGCCGTCGAACGGCGAGGGCAGCGTGACGAGTCCGGCCTGAGGATTCTGTTCGAGCGGATTCACCGCCGTCCATTTGCGCGCCTCGACAAGCGTCCGGTCCGGAACGCGCGGATAGCGGACCAGCACCGTCAGGTCGTCGCGGAACAGCGAGATCGCCACCGGGTAGGGCGGCTTGATCTTCTCGTAGAAGGCATAGAAATAGCCTGGATGCAGCACGACCTGGACGATGCCGCGGAAGCCGCCGGCCCCGTCGTTGAGGCGCCGGGCGAACACGATGTTGGCCCCTGGCGTCACGCGGCTTTCGATCAGGCCGCTGATGTAAAGCTCGCGCCCGCCGTCGCGCAGCGCGATGAAATGCGCGCGATCGGACGTATCGACATTCGGCGCCGGGAAGGCGCGCGAGCTCAGGCGCGGCGTCCCGGTCGCATCGGTGAGCCAGAGCGCTTCGATATAGTCGTACTGATCGATGAACCGCTGGAAGAATTGCTGGTCCTCCTCGGACCCGGATATTTCGTCCCAGCTGCGGTTCGCGGCATAGAGGATCGCGACATTGGCGATGAGGTTGCTGGCGTCGAGCAGACGCTCGGCGTGGCCGGCCAGCGTTTCGGCCAGGCTCTGGGCAAAACGATCGGCTTCGGCGAACGCGTCGCGGCGCTGCATCTCCGCGAGCAGGCCGAACAGCAGGATCGCGACTATGAACATCGTTGCGGCCAGCGCATAAATCAGGCGCCGCGGGGTCACGCTCGGCCTCCGAACCGCACGATCAGTGTAATTTTACGACGGCCAGGCATCGGTGGCGGATACTCGCACATCCGTGCCCCCACGCAAGCAAACGCCGCCGTCCTGGGTCCCTTCAGCAGGGTGACCCTGACGGCGGCGCTGCGAAAGCTCCAGGGGGATGGGGCCTTACCTTACTTCACCAGCCAGGCGCCCTTCTGCTCCTTGTATTCGGGCAGGGCCTTGAGCTGATCCTTCGACATGTTGACCATGGCGCGCAGCTGATCGCCGTCGCGCTGCAGCTTGAGCTCATTCCAGGCCAGCGCCACGTTGCGCTCGCCCACGCCCAGGAAGCCGCCGACCGCGACGATGGCCGACTGGATCGAGCCGTTCTCGGCGATCAGCACTTCCTTGATCTCGCCAATCGTCTCGCCCTGCGCGTTGCGCACATTGAGGCCGACCAGCTTGCTGGCGCCGACATAACCCGCCGGCATCGCGGCGGTTGACGGAGTGCTCGTGGTGCTGCGCGAGCTGAACACCGTGCCGCGCTGCTTGACGTCCGCGTACTTGTATTCGGGCAGCGCCTTGAGCTGATCCTTGGTCAATGCCGTGGTGACTTTCTCGCCATTGTCGCTGACCTTCAGATCCTTCCAGCCGAGCGCAACTTCACGCTCGCCGACGCCGAGAAAGCCGCCCACGCCGACGATGACGGTATCGGCAGTGCCGTTCTGGTTAAGCACGACCGACTTGACCTCGCCAATCGTCTCGTCCTGCGGGTTTTGAATGCTGCGACCGATCAGCTTATCGGCGCGCACCTGGCCCGGCGCCTGGGCGCTGCCGCTGTTGACGATCGGCGCTGGCGTTGTCGTCGTTGTCTGCGCGAAGACCGGGGCCGTTCCGGCTAGAAGCAGCCCGGCGACGGTGATCATTGCGATGGGATGCATGAGAACTCCTCCAACATATTCTTTGCGTTTTGGGGACGGCGGAGCGTTGAAAAAGGTAGGTGGGCGAGCGCGCCCGCGCGGGCTTGCCGCTCTTGTCGACCTGTCGATCAGCGCTGTGTTGGCTTCTGACCTTGTGTGTGCGAGCGATCGTCACCGGGCTTGCTACCCTGCTGGCCGCGGTTGCGCTCGTTCTCAGCTTGCTGCTGGCGCCCTGGCTCCTGCGAGTGACCCGGCCGCTGCTCGCGGCCCTGCTGCCCCGATTGCTGGCCCGGATTGCCTTGGCCGTGCTGCGGCTGTTGCGAGTCCTTGCGACCCGGCTCCGAACTCCGATCCTTGGGGTTCGTCATGTGCGCTGTCCTCCGTGTGTTATCTGCATTGGAGAACCCCGCAGGCATACGGTTAGTTCCTGTTTCTTTGAGCGTCGTTTCAGCGATGCCGCACAACTGCGGAGAATGGCGCGAGGAACTGCGATGCATGCATCGCGTTCCCACGACAGGCGGCACAACAGGCCGCGAACGAACTCTCTCTCAAGGAGACGCCGATGAATTGGGATCAAGTTGCCGGCAATTGGAAGCAGATCAAAGGCAAGGTGAAAGAGAAGTGGGGCGACCTCAACGACGATGACCTTACGTACATCAACGGCAGGCGCGACCAACTCATCGGTCGCGTGCAGGAGCGGTACGGCATTGCGAAAGAAGAAGCCGAACGCCAGGTCAAGGCCTGGGAGAACATGAACTAGGCGCGAGACACGCCGTTTACCCGCGACGACGGGGACTCAAACGCCCCGCCGTCGCGACGTGGCGCCGGAAAACAATAAAATCGAAGGGGTGCGACGATGACTCTGGGAACAATCCTGCTCATCATCCTGATCGTCTTACTGATCGGCGCCGTCCCATCGTGGCCGTACAGCCGCGACTGGGGCTACTATCCCAGCGGCGGCCTGGGACTCGTGCTGATCATCATTTTGATTCTGATTTTGATGGGCCGCATCTAGCGAATTCTGTCGCGACAGTCGACAGCGCCGGCGCGCCAAAACCTGCGACCGGCGCTTTTCTTTTGCATTCTTTTGCAAAAAAGAAACGCCGGCCCCGCGTGGTCGTTCGGGGCCGGCGTCCACCGTCAGAGTCGCGTAGCGACCCTACGATGTTCCGTGAGCGGGCGTTTGCGGCTACTTCGCTTCGCGCGCCTTATCCTTGATCGCATCGCCGGTGGCTTCGATATCCTTGCCCGCGCCCTCGACCGTATTGCAGGCGCTGAGGCCGGCGGCGGCAAGGGCAAGCGCAAACAAGCTGAGTAGCGAGAAAGCGCGAAGTGATTTCATGGGTAACTCCGATCTTTTCTGACTTGTAATCCTAGGAACACCAAATCCTGCTCACGGTTCCTCAGGCGCCGCAGCGCCCGCTATCCTTCGGCCTCCCGACCTCCAGCCGGGATTCCCGGCGCTGCTGATCGGGCGATTTTCCGGGCGCCGCCTCGTCGTCCACGCAGGCGCGCGGATCTTGCGATTGCACGCGCTCCTTGACTCGCCTGGACTTGTCGGAATCGGACGGCGCCGTTGGCGCCTTTGCTTTATCGGCTGTCATACACGGACCTCGTCACGTGAACGCCTGCGCCCTGCATTAAGTCTTGTTTACGCCACGGCACCGCGACCGCGCGGGCCGGCGATCAGCCAGATGATCAGTCCCACCACCGGCAGCACAAGGATAAGCAGCGTCCAGCCGACTTTCGCGCCGGTCGTCGCACTGCTGCCGAGAACGTTGATGATTGCCCAAATGTCGAGAGCCAGGATAACGAGCCCGACCAAACCATAGGGATCCCACATCATCGTCATCACCTTCGGACTCAGAACGGCCGCATGATTGCGGTCCGTCGGACCCGGCACGCATGGTCATGTCGATGCGTGCCGGGTGATCGCTGTCTCAGCGCCACGCGGGCTTGCCGAGATTGATATCGTCTTCCTTGGTGAGGGCACCGGCTGCCGCACCCGCCGCACCGCCGACCACCGCGCCGCCGAGCACGCTACCGCCCGTCACGGCGCCCAGCGCGGCACCGCCCGCAGCGCCGATACCGGCACCGCTCAACGCGCGATCCGAGGTGGAGTGCCCGCACGCCGAAAGACCAAGCGCGCCGACAACGGCAAGAACTGCAAGTGTCCGGGTCATGAGTGCACCTCCTTCCATGCATGGACAATCACGCAAGGAGGCAGTTGGTTCCCGGGGCGATTAGGACTTGTGTCTGTCCGACAGCCCCGCGACAACGCCCACGGCCAACATCGCCGCGAGATCCCACAAGGGTTTGGGCGCACGCTCGCTCTCTTTGCGCACGCCTTCTTGCAACATAGAGACGAGATCGTCACTCGGCGGACGACCGGACGTCGCCATGGACGATTCGAATTGGCCGCCGATCGCGAGAATGGCGATCGCGGCAACCACCGCAAAAACCAAACCCGTCACGACCGCAGCACCCGCCTGGCCGAGATCGGGCGTGATCCAAATATAGAGTGCCGCCGAAAGCCACAGCGCGCCGACGATCGCGGCCGCCAGCGTCACCAGCGCCACCGCGACCAAGAGGGCGACCTTGCGGCGCGTGACCTCGATGCCGTGGCGCAGGGCCTCATCCGTCTGCGCCATGGCCACCAGGGCCCGCAGGATCGTCACGCGCTGCGCTCCGGTCTAGCGATGATGCGGGCGATCGAGCATTTTCCCGATCACCAGGCCAACCGCCAGCGCGATCGCCATGCTTCCGAACGGATGCTCGGCTACGTTGTCCTCGAGCGAGCGTTCCAGGGAGCGCGCGTATTTGCGGCCGTCCTTGGCATACCGCTTCCCTTCGCGCACCAGCTGCGCGTAGGCGTCTTCCGCCAATCCCGCACGCCACCGGCCAGGCGCGACGCCTGGCCGACGACGGCATTGCCCGCATCTTCGCCGATGCGCCCGACGGTTGAGACCAGCTCCTGCATATCCGCGCGCAGCTGCGCCAGGTCGTCGCGCAGGACCTGCAACTCATCGCTATTTTTCTTGTCGCTCATGCCACCGCCCGTCCTTTCCTTGCTTTCGTCCTGACGCCATCCTCGACCGCAACCGACGATCCTTTCAGCACCTCGTTGGCGAAGTCCCAGTTGGCGAGGTGGTCGAGGAAGATGTCGACATACTCGGGCCGTCGGTTCTGGCGATCGAGGTAGTAGGCGTGCTCCCATACGTCGATCGTCAGCAGCGTCGTCGCGTTCTGGGTGAGCGGCGTCTCGGCGTTCGGCGTCGACGACACGGTCAGCTTGCCGTCCTGCACGGTCAGCCAAACCCAGCCGCTGCCGAAGCGGCCCACGGCTTTATCTTTGACCGTCTTGCGAAACGCATCGTAGCCGCCCAGATCGCGGTCGATCAGCTTGCGCAGCTCGCCATCGGGCTTGCCGCCGCCCTGCGGGCGCATCGACAGCCAGAACAGATTGTGGTTCCACACCTGTGCGGCGTTGTTGAAGAGCTGGTTGAGCCTGGGATCGCCCGACGTTTCGCGCACGATCTGCGCGAGGTCCATCTCCTCGAAGCGCGTATCCTCGATCAGCTCCTTGGTCTTGTCGAAGTAAGCCTTGTGGTGTTTGCCGTAGTGAAACTCGATGGTGCGCGCGGAATAGTGCGGCGCCAGGGCATCTTCAGCGTAAGGCAGATCGGGAAAGACAATTTTCATGGTGTACTCATCACGTCAGTAGGAACCCCCGCGAATTCAACGCGTGCGCGCCGTCAGCGCCAGTACGCTGCCGCCGATCAGCGCCGCCAGGCCGCCGGCGATGTACCAGACCGTCTGGTCGGTGTACTTGCCGGTCAACGTCTCCGAGATGCGCTCGACGGCGGAATCGGTCGCGCCCAGCCCCATCACCAGAAACACAATGCCGGCGATCGCCAGCGCGATGCCAATACTGCGGTACATGGTCATTCGGCCTCCAAAAGCGCCTTGAGCGCCGTCAAAAAAATCGGGAAATGATCCCATCTTCGGACGGGATCGTTACCGTCAAGGAACGCCGCGGCGCCGCCAGGGTTCCAGTCGAAAAGCCAGGGGAACCAAGCGTCTATGCGCGGTATTCACACTTGACCCGAGAGCATCAGAGCATCGATCACCTCGCCGAGCGCATCCGCGCCCTCGGATACCTTGCACCGACGAAACTGGCGCGTTTCCTCGAGCTCTCCGATATCGAAGAGGCCGGCCACGAGCCCGGCGCGCATGCGATGGTGGAGGTGCTGGCACGCGACCATCAGACCGTCGCCAAGAGCCTGCGCGAAGCGGTGAGCGAGGCCGACAACGTCGACGACGTGTTCACGGCCGACATGCTGACCGCGCGCATCGGCCGGCATGAGAATTTCGCCTGGATGCTGCGCGCCCTCGCGGCCAAGCCGTCTTGACTGCCATCCCGGCAAAAAAAGAGCGCGGCTGCTTTACCGGCAGCCGCGCTTTTTTCGTCAGCCCGTCAATCGCTCAGGAGCGCGCCTTGCTCTCGCCCGTGCGCTCCGCGCGGCGCAGCGCGTCGCCTTCCTTGCCGCTGACGGCGCGCGCGGCTTCCTTCGCCTTCTCCTCGACCTGGCCGGATTTCAGTGCTCGTAACGCGCCGGGAACGATTGCCCTCGCCCTCGTCTGCGTTCGGCCGGCAGCGATGCGCGGGAAGGAGGGAGTGATCTCCCTGCCTCTCCCCGATACCTCACAAAAGGGCCGGCCCCGCGCCGGCCCTCTTTTTTGCCCATCCCCCAAAAAGCCATCGGCCGCCCCGACGCACCGGGACGGCCGACAACCGACGTAAAACGGATGACCGCAGGATCAGGCGGCGGCGAGCGCCTTCAGGAACTGCAACGCGCCGAACTCGTCGGCCGACCGGCGCTGGTCGGTTCCAATACGGCCGCGCTCGATCACGCCCTGCAGCTCCGTGCGCGCGCGCGACAGGCGCGAGCGCACTGTGCCGACGGCGCAGCCGATCACATTGGCCGCTTCCTCGTAACTCAGCCCGTTGGCGCCGACCAGCATCAGGATCTCGCGATGATGCGGGTTGAGCCGCCAGAAGGCGCGCGCCATGTCGTCGAACTGAACCACGATGTCTTGCGAGGGGCGTGCCACCAACGCGTCATGGCGCAGATCGTCGATGGACTCGCTGGCGCCGCGATCGCGCCGACGCTGATCGAGGAACCGGTTGCGCAGGATGGTGAAGGCCCAGGCTTTGAAATTCGTGCCTGGCTGGAATTGCTGGCGGGCCGCCCAGGCGCGAACCAGGGCGTCTTGCACCAGGTCGTCGGCAGCGTCGGCGTTATGGGTAAGGGAGCGCCCGTAGGCGCGCAGGTGGGGGATACATTGTTCGAGCAGCGTGCAGAATTCATCTGTCTTGGGCATCATCGGGTTTCCTTCTTGCATGGTTGTCGGGGCTTCCGATGTTGGGCTCTAATGCCGTCTCGCCGCCGCGACCCGCGACGACGCGCTGGCATGGTCCTGTTCGCTGACCTTGCGAAGGGAGTTCGACACGCGCTGCAACATATCCGCGCTCTCGCCGGTCGACGGGGCCGGAGTCCCGCCGGCTTGCTGCACGGGCATGTTTTCTTGCGTGGCGATTTGTTCCAAGGTCAGGTCCTGCTTCCACTGTTCCAGAAGCTTGCGCTTCTCCGCGGTCGACAATTTCTTGTCGGCCATCAGGATCTCCGGCGACGCGAACTGCTTCTTCGGGTCGGATGTCGCCGTTTGTCGATGATCGGACTGCTTCACGAACACCTCCTTGGCTGCTGCGGGGACAACACCACTCGGGCCTTGGGGTTCCCGTCCGGCCCGGCGCACCTCGACCGTCGCCGCGATTTACGGCAAGAATGTGGTTTCGAGGTGATCATTGCTTGAACTTTGGGGCATTTGGACACGAAATGTTCGCGGTTCGGAACCCCCGTTTCCGGCGCGGCGTTGACGAATTTGCCCAGCGGTGGTGTGTCCGCGGTACATCCCGGGCCGTCCGTGCAAGAGATGCCTGGCAAAGGCGCCGGGCAAGATTCTGCTCCACCAGAGGCCAGAGGATTGCGAGTGTCCCGATCTCCGCACGACCAGACCACGCAGGATCTTCACGACGCGATCCTCGGCGAGGTGCCGCGGCTGCGCCGGTTCGCGCGTTTCCTGATGCGCAATCCCGACACGGCCGACGATCTGGTGCAGGAGACGCTGATGCGCGCGGTCGCGGCCGCCAATTCCTTTCAGCCCGGGACCAATGTCCGCGCCTGGCTGTTCACGATCCTGAAGAACGCGACCCGCAACCACGCGCGCCGCCAGCGCCGTAACCCGGTTGATTCGATCGACACGCTCGACACCACCGCCCCCAGCGAGACTCAGGCCGATCCGCTCGCCAAGCTGGAATTCACCGAGCTCGTGGCCGCGATCGACGTCCTGCCCGGCTCGTTCAAGCAAGTGGTGCTGTTGTGCGGCGTCGAGGGCTTCCAGTACGAGGAAGCTGCCGAAATCATGGGCGTGCCGATCGGCACCATCCGCTCGCGCCTTTCGCGCGCGCGCCGCATCCTGCGCCGCCGCCTCGAAGGCAAGACCGCGCAGACCAAGCCGCCCGTGCCCACGGAAACGTCGTAATGCCGGACTTTTGTCTATTTATTGATTTTAAATCCGTGGAACCTATACAAATATCCAGTCGCCACTCGGCCTTAACTCAATTGTCAGAGGGAACACGCGTCGCCAAACGGTGTTACTTTGAACATGCAGGCCGAACACGACAACCTGGGTCAGATGCTGACGATGGACACTAACGGAAACGGCCGGTTTTCGATGGTCAAGACAGTCAGCCTCGATGACCTCCAGGATTACATTGAGGGTCGTTTGACCGGCGAGGACACTGGCCGGGTCGAAGCCTATTTGCGCGACCATCCGACCAAAGCAGCCCAGATCGACGCGCTCAAGCGCCAGGCGTCGCGCCTGCGCAAGCTCGGAGAAGATATTCTCAGCGAGCCGATCCCGCCGCAATTTCTGGATATTCTGAAGCGCCTACCGAAGTAAGGCGCGCGAACCGGTAGGGGCTTTGCGCCCGCCGTGCCGGGCCTCAGGCCCTGACCGGCACCCGGTCTTTGTCCTTCACATACAGCGCCTGGGAAATCGCGGCCTTGATGGTGTCGCGGTTGAACGGCTTGGTGATGATGAAGGTCGGCTCCGGCGCATTGCCGGTCAGCAGGTACTCAGGGTAGGCGGTGATGAAAATCACCGGCACATCCGTACTTTGCAGGATCTCGCGCACCGCCACGATACCGTTGCCGCCGTCCTTGAGCTCGATATCGGCGAGGATCAGGTGCGGCTTGGTTTTCGCTGCAAGCGCGATCGCCTCGCCCTCGCGCTGCGCCATGCCACAGACATTGTGCCCCATTTCCTCGACGATCGACTTGAGATCGAGGGCGATGATCTTCTCGTCCTCGATGATCATGATCGGCACGTCGCTGTGGCGCGAGATTTCCTCCAGCGCGTGGTTGAAATGTTCGCGCGCCTGGTCCTCGCGGATCGACAGGATATAGGCCGCATCGTCGAACGCGTAGCGTTCGACCGCCACGAGCAGCAGCACCTGCCGGTCGATCGCCGGCAGCTCGCCCAACTCGCTCGCCATGCCCGTTCCGGGCCGCCGCCCCGCCGGGCTCATGGCCGCGGCCGGCGAGGTCCGCGTCCATACTTTGTGGAACAGGCGGAAGAGCTCGCGCTGCAGGTCGTTGCCCTCGGTCAGCAGCTCCGGCGTCTCGACGATCATTTCCAGGCAGATACGCACATATTGGTCGCCGATCGCCTGGCTGCCGGTGAGGGCCCGCGCGTAGCGGCGCAGGAACGGGATTCGGGCGGCGATGTCATGAGCGCTACGGGGCATGGCCTGAAGCTCCGGGCAGATAGCGAACGGCCACGCCCCGCCATAACGGCGGCGGTCGCGCGGCGCGGGGTCTGGACGCGTGTCAGGATCGTAGTAAAGCGCCGGCGGGCTCTGCCGTAAAGCCATGACCGCGGCATTTATTTTTGTGCGGACCGGGAACCGGCTGGGAACTTCGGGCGGCGAGTGGCGTTTTTCCTCGCCCTCCGGCAATACCCCCGCCCGCCCGTCAGTCGACGAAGCGCGCTTCCCCGATCTCCGCCAAGTAGTAGATGACGTCGATATCCGGCAGCGTCAGCCCCTTTTGCAGCAGCAGGGCATAGACTTGGCCGCGGTGGTGGGTCTGATGGTTATAAAGGCCCGTCAGCATGTCCCACACCCGCGTGTCCATCATCTTCGGGCTGGTGACCGTTTTGTAGCGCACGCGCTTTTGCAAGTCGGCCTCGCTCAGCCCATCCATGAAGTCAATGAGGTACGCATCCTCGGCTTTGCGCGCTTCGCGCAAGGACGGCAGATCGTCGTGCAAGATCTGATTGAGCGCGCGCACGCCGCGATCGATGCCCTTGATGCGCCCGGTCCATAGCCGGTCGACGACCAGGATGTGGTTGAGCGTGGCATGGATCGAGCCGAAGAACAGCCCGCTGGGCGCGCGATAGCTCGCCTCGTCCAGCTCCGCCACGCGCGGATAGAGCTGTTCGTTCACCCAGGCGCTGAACCGCGCCATGGACGAAAAATGATGCATGGGCTGAATCCTTCATCGTCGCAACGGCCCGGCATACAGCATTGCCGGCCTGCGCACTTGGGGAAAATTGCGCAACGCAAGCGGGCGCGCCGCTCAGTTTCCCCGGCCAACTTTGCCCCGCACCAGGGCATCGGGGTGCTGCTCGAGATACTCGGCCAGCACCCGGATCGCGCGCGCCGCGTCCTTGAGCTGTTCCATCAGCTCCGTCAGATCGCGCATCGCCGCGGAGTTCCGGCCGAGATTTCCTTCGATCGACCGGAATGTCAGCTCGGCCTGCTTGACCGCGGTGTCCGCCGATCCGGACGCCTTGGCGACCGCCACCAGGATCGGCCCGATCTGGGCGTCGGCCTTGCGCGCCACCGAGGCGACGGCCGCCAGCGCTTCATCGAGCGAGCGCAGCGACGCCTTGAGCTCATTGCCCTCCGCCACCGTCCGGAACGAGCGCAGCGTGGCACGCAGATCCTCGACCAACCCATCGAGCGGCAGTGTCGCGAGCTTGTCCAAGACGTTATTTACAGACCGGACGATACTCTCGATATCGGTTGGAACGGTTGGAAGCTCCGGGTATATCCCCCCCAGCTTGATCTCCTCCTTCGGCGCGTTCGGAAAGAAATCGAACGTGATCATGCGCTGGCCCGTGATCAGGCTGGCCGTTCGGAGCTGCGCACGCAAGCCCCGCTCAACCAGGCTGGCGAGTACATTGAACGCCTCATCGGGCATAGGGTTGCCGACGGCGACAATACGTTGCCGTTCGACCTCGATTATCACCGGCACGCGGATCGCCTTGGTGTCGCGTTCGTATTCCAGATGGACATCGATGACCCGCCCGATCTTGATGCCGAGCATCTCGACCGATGCGTCGACGTCAAGCCCATGGACCGATCCGTCGAAATGGAGCAGATAGGGAACCTTGATCGTATAAGCAGCCTCCGCAACGGCCTCCTCGTCACTATAGAGGACAAAGGACGTCTTCTCCGCCGCCGGCGCGCCGATACGAGCCGTCTCGGCCGTATCGAAGGCGATGCCGCCCGCAAGTATGGCCTCGAGCGATTCCATCTGAATCCGGAAACCCTGAGGTCCGGTGTTGATGGAGAGACCCGATACATTCCAGAATCGGCTGCCCGGATAGACATGTTTGTCGTAGGGCGCCTGCACGAAGATGTGCACGATCGTCTCTTTCTGGATCTCGGTGTAGTCGACACCCAGAACCTCCCCGACCTTGACGCCGCGAAAGAAAATCGGCGAATGCGGTCCCAACGGGCCGGCCCTGCCGGTGCGCAATACAAATTCCCGGCCCGGCACGTCGGATTGGACGACCGGCGGCTCCTCCAATCCCTTGAATTTCCGTGTCGGCGCGCCCTGTCCGGGCTCCATCTCGATATACGCTCCTGAGACGATCGTCTCGAGCCCTGACACGCCGGCCGCGCCCAACCGCGGCCGCACCACCCAGAAGCGCGCGCTGGCATTGAGATGGCGCCCCACTTCCTTGTGCATATCGGCGACGACGATCACGTGCTGGAGATCGGGCGCCAGCGCAACCGACTTCACCACGCCGATTTCGACGTCCTTATGCTTGACGCGGGTCTTGCCGGCCTCGAGGCCCGATGCCGTGTGAAACGTGATCGTGATCGTCGGCCCCTGCTCGGACAGGGTCTTGTAGCCAAGCCACGCCGCGATCAAGCCGGCAACAACCGGAATCGCCCAGATGAGCGAGATGCGGCGGCGTGTCTCGACGCGCGGCTCGGGCGGTGTGTCAGCCGGTGCATCGCCCTGATTGGTTTGGTTGACGAGGTCAGCCATGATTCCTCCCTGCCGCGTCCCACATCAGCCGGGGATCGAACGACGTCGCCGCGAACATCGTCACGATCACGACCGCCGCGAACGATGTGGCGCCAACGCCCGGCTCAATGGTCGCAATCGAGCCCAGGCGAACCAGGGCCACCAGGATCGACAGCATGAAGATATCGATCATCGACCAGCGCCCGACGGACTCGACAATCCGGTACAGCACCGTGCGATCGCGAAGACGGCCCCGCACCCCGCGTTGAACCGAGATCAGCAGAATGACCAAGCCGATGAGCTTGAGCATCGGAACGACGACACTGGCAAAGAACACCAGCAGGGCCAGCGGCCACATTCCGCTTTCAAGCAGATGGACGACGCCGCTCAAAATCGTGTCCGGCGCGCCGCGGCCGAAGGAGATCACGGTCATGACCGGATAGACATTGGCGGGGATGTAGAGAATGGCCGCGGTTATCACCAGCGCCCAGGTCGTGGCGACACTGTTGCGCCGCCGCCGATGCAACGCCCCGCCGCACCGCACGCAGCGATGCGCGCCGGCGGTTGCCCCGGCATTGACCGCGCCGCATTCCTCGCAGCCGACCAATGGCTGCGGTTGCAGTCGCGGCGGTGCGCGAACCAGGCCGCGCCGCTCCATTTCATCCCACACGGCATGAAAATCGAGCGCGGCGCTCGCGGCAACAATGACCAGCATCAGCGCCGCGAGCGCATAAAGCGCCACGCCGATCTCGATGGTCGCAAGGTCGATCAGCTTCACATAGGCCACGAAGACGCCGAGGAGGTAGACCTCGATCATCGCCCAGGGGTGGAGCCGATCCAGGTATCGAAACACCAGTGGCAGATGGCGCGGTGGGCGTTTCAGCTTGAGGCCGATCAGCACATAAGCGGTGGCGCCGAGATTGATCAGCGGCGCCAGGATCGTTGTCAGCAGGACAAGTCCCGCCAGAGCCCAAAGGTCGCGCTCAAGCAGCTCGATGGATCCGGTGATGAGGCTGGCGGATTGGACCCGGCCTTCGATCCGCAGCGACATGAAGGGCGCGAAATTCGCGACGAGGATCAGCAGCAGACCGGTGAGAGCGTAAGCCAGCACCCGATCGAGCGGCCGATCCATGAATTTGCGCAGCGTCGCGTTGCAGCGCGGACACTTGGCGGTGCACCCCGGCGCCAGCCACCGCATCGACATGAACAGGCCGCAATCGTGGCACTCGACCAAACGCGATCGCGCCGCCGTGGCGGCATTCGCACCCGATGAAGCTGCTTCGGTCAAAGGCGCGGCGCTCACGCACACCCTCCGTGAAGTCAGTTCTCGATGACGCTGACCGGCGGCTGCCGCACGTTTGGCCCGGACCTGCGATACGCAATTGTCCGGGGTGTCAGAATCCGCGACCCGATCGAGAACAAGAACGACCAATAAAACATGTGCGACACATCGGATCGGTAGACGTGTCTCAGCACAGCCGGCAGCCTCGCGCTGACGCCTTTCGTTCGCACACGCGAAATCGTGTCCGGACACGAACGATACAGACCTGACCGCCGTGCCAATGCAACTTGTCGCTCACGCAGGGTCCAACAAAGTGATATAAACTGGCCGACGATTGCGCGAACGCGTCCTGCGGGAGCGGACCGGACCGGCGGCACGCGCTAAAGTGGGGATGCACATGCGTATCCCAATCCTCACGGCTTCTCTTGTGGCAATCGTGGCATTCGCCGGGTGCGCACCGACCGAACCCGCACGCCTCTTCCTATTGGCGCCGGTCGCGACACCCCCGCAGACCGCCGCTGCCTCTGGCGTACGCCCCGCCTCCGGCGCAGGCCCGGCCCTCGCGATCGGCCCGATCGATCTGCCCAAGCATCTTGACCGCCCGCAGATCGCGACCTTTGCGTCCGTAAACCGTCTCGACGTTGCGGAATTCGATCGCTGGGCCGAACCTCTCGTCGACAATTTTGCCCGCGTGCTCGCCGAAAATCTCGGCATCCTCGTTCCGACCAATCGCGTCTACCTCCAACCGGTGCGACGATCGATTCCCGTTGATTACCAGGTATCGGTCGACGTCACGCGATTTGGCGTCATGCCCGACCGCAGCGTTCAGCTCATCGCGCTCTGGTCGGTGACATCCGCGGAAGAGCGTGGCAGAACCATATCGCAAAGTTTCCGCCACACAGAGGCCGTCGTCGGTGACGGATATGAACCAACCGTGGCGGCCATGAGCAACGCGGTGGCGGCGCTCAGCCGGACCATCGCAACCACAATTCAGACACTGCCCCGGCGTTGAATGGTCAGCCGCTCGAGCTTTTCGCGCGAACTGCCTTATTCCGCGTCTCGCAAGCCTAGCCGGCTCATTTTCTTGAGCAGGCCCAGCCGCGAGACTCCAAGCGTGCGCGCGGCCTGGCTGTGGTTGCCGTTGCTTGTCTCCAGCGCGCTGACGATCAATCGCTTCTCCAGGCTTGCCACCTGAGCCGGCAGAGTGTCGCCGGTGCTATCCGCCGGCAGCGAGCCGGCCTTGAGCTGGCCCGTCGCCGCAAGCTCGATGACATCTCGACCGATCGTCGTCACCGCCGGCTCGGCCAACGCGACACAGGTCTGCACGAAGGATTGCAGCTCGCGCACATTGCCCGGCCAGTCTTGCCCCGCCAGCCACGAAGCGGCGTCGCTGGTGAAGCGCAAGGCGCGGCCGTTGGCGCAGCGGCGTAGAAAGATTTCCGCCAGCAGCCCGATATCCTCGCGCCGCTCGCTCAGCGGCGGCGTGCGCATGATCAAGCCCTTGAGGCGGTAGAACAGGTCTTCGCGGAAGCTGCCGTCCGCCACCATCGCCGGCAGCTCGCGATGCGTCGCCGACACCACGCGCACGTCCGCCTTGAGCGGTGTGCGCCCGCCCACCGGCAGAAACGTGCCGTCCTGCATGAAGCGCAGCAGCTTGACTTGCATGGGCCCAGGCATCTCACCGATCTCGTCGAGGAACAGCACACCACCATGCGCCGCCTGCACCAGCCCCGGCCGGTCGCGATCGGCGCCGGTGAAGCTGCCCTTGAGATGGCCGAACAACTCGCTTTCCAACAACTCGGCGGGAATGGCGCCGCAATGCACCGCCACGAACGGCGCACCCTTGCGCTTGCTGGCGGCGTGCAGGCCGCGCGCCACCAATTCCTTGCCCGTGCCGCTCGGCCCGAGAATCATCACGCTGAGATCGGATGGGCCGATGCGGCGGATCAGATCGCGCAAGCCAGCGATGGCGGAGCTGCGCCCGATCAGGCCGAAATCATCGACGCCGGCGCGCTCGCGCAGCTCGGTCAACTCACGCAGCAAGGTCGAGCGATCGAGCGCGCGCGCGATGACGAACCGGAGTAAGTCGGGATCGACCGGCTTGCCCAGGAAGTCCCAAGCGCCGGCATCGATCGCGCGCAAGGCGAGCTCGTGCTGCGCATGGCCGGTCAGCACGATCACCGGCAGCGGCCGGAACCGCGCGATGAGCTCGAGCCCGGCTTCCGGCGTGTGGCTGGGCGGCATGACGAGATCGAGCAGCACGAGATCGAGGCCGCCGCGCGCGAACAGCGCCAGCGCCGCCGCGGGATCGGATGCGGCGCTGACCTGGTGCCCCGCCGATTCCAACCAGCGTCCGCACAGCCGGCGGAACGCTTCTTCGTCGTCGACGATCAGGATCCGCCCGTTCATGACAGCGCAGCCTCCGTTATGACCGGGAATTGCAGAGAGAAGCACGTCGACCAGCCCGCCCGTTCGGCCAGCGCGATCGAACCGCCATGCGCGTCCATGATCCGCGCGGCGATGGCGAGGCCGAGGCCCGTGCCCTCGGCGCTGCGCGACACGAAGGGCTCGAACAGCCGCGACCGGATTTCACGCGCAACGCCGCTGCCGTTGTCGCAAACATCGACGATGATGTGACCGCCTTCGCGCCGTGCCGCCACCAGGATGCGCCCCGCAGCACCGGAAGCGGCGCGCGCGTTGACCAGCAGATTGGCGAACACCCGCCGCAATCGGCGCGGGTCGGCCGCGACGCGCAGCGCTGGATCGATATCGATTTCGACTGCCGCACCGCGCTGTTCCAGCACCGCGCTGTCGACCTCGTCGCGCAATGAGAGCGTGCGGCGCTCGACCTTCCAGGCCGATGAATAGTCGAGCAGGTCGGAGATCAGATTGTTCATCCGGCCGAGCTGTGTCGCGACCTCGCCGCGCGTCTCGCCGTCGCTGCCCGCCACCGCCATGGCGATGATGTTGAGCGGGTTGCGCAGATCGTGCGCCACCGTCGCCGCCAGCACGCCGAGCTCGGCCAGATGTGCCTGCTGGCGCCGCTCGCCTTCACGCGCGCGCGCCTCCTCGGCGATCTGCAGCCGCGACGCCGCCTCCGCCAGCACGCCGCCGAAAATCTGCGCCACGTAGCGCGGGCCCGGCGGCGCGTCGTCCCAGCCGCGCATGACACAGCGCCATTGCCCGTCCTGCTGCAGGCAATCGAGCTCGGGCCCGCTTCCTTGCGCCTGCGCCCCGAACCGCACCGCGATCTCGGCACGCAATTGCGCGCGGATCAGGCCCTCGGCGACGGACGCGAGCTGCGCGCGATCCGGCGCTTCGGCCAGGGCCGCGCGCCACCGCGCGATTTCCGTTTCGCTGACCTGTCCGCCGGGAAAGATCAGCCGGTCCGCCAATTGCCGCAGCGGAGCAAGCAGCACGGCAGCGAACAGAACGGCGATCGATCCGAACAACCAGGCGCGCCAGAACGAAGTCGCATCGCCGATGAAACCCACCGCCGCCGGCAGCGCCGCGGCAATCCCGAGCGCCAGGCCCGACGCGGTCATCAGCAAGAGCCAGGTCAGGGTCCGCCGCGCCCAGAGATTGACGTCCATCACCTGGTAGCGAAGAACGCCGTAGACCAGAATGACCAGGAAGAACGGCAGCAGCAGGACCGGCAGCGGAAAGACCTGGATGCCGAAATTCGGAAACAGGAATCCGGCCGACGTGACGAAGCCCCACAGCGCGGACACGCACGCCGCGACGAGCTGGCGCCGGCGAATGGGACGTGCACTCCACCAGTCGATGAATAGCCGCAGATGCCCCAGCCCCGCCAGCAGCGCGGTGGCCCCGACGATCACCCAGCCATACCAGTCGAGATAATAGTAGGCCTCGAATTCCAGCCACGGCCGGATCGGACCGACGCCGCGCACCCAGGCGATGGGCGTGACCAGCCCGCCCAGCGCATAGGCGGCGATCACCGGCGCCTCTAGAAGCCGCACCGCGCGATCGCGCGTGAAGGCAAAGGCGAAATGCACGAAGCAGGCCGCCGCCGCCGGCGCCGTTGCGATCGCGAGATGGGCGGGCAGGGCCACCGCCGGCCCGAACAGCGCCAGCGACACCCAGCCAAGCGACCCGAGGGCCGAGCCCAGGACGAAGGCGATCAGCGGCTTGGCGCCGGCAGCGTTGCGCGCCTTGGTCCACAAGACGAATGCAAACCCCACCGCGATGACCGCGGTCAGCAGCAGGGCGATTTCATAGGCGCGGTAGAGAGCAGGCACGGGCGACTCAACCGAAGATGGCTTGTATACGAAGTTTACAGGCGGTTTCCTTAACTGATTACTTTGTTTATAGAGACCCTTCGTTGCGGCCAAAAATATTGAATGAAATCAATAGATTAAATTTGGCCAGCGCTGGCATGCCGGTTGCGAAAGAGAGCCTGTCCGAGGCTTTCCCCGTGGAGCAACCCATGCAGACCGTGCTCATCCTTCTGTCGATCCAGGGCGTGCTTGGCGCCTTCGACAATCTCTGGAATCACGAGATCAAAGAGCGCCTGCCCTCGCGCCCGACGGCGCGGCTGGAGCTGACCCTCCATGCGCTGCGCCAGGTGATCTACGCGATCGTCTTCGCGACGATCGGCTGGTGGCGCTGGGACGGTCTCTATGCGATTGCGCTCGCCACTCTCCTCACCGTCGAGATCGTCATCACGTTGTGGGATTTCGTCGAGGAAGATCGCGCGCGCAAGCTCTCGGCGCTCGAACGCGTCACGCACGGCCTGCTCACGCTGAACTACGGCGCCGTGCTCGGCCTGCTCGCGATCGAGCTCGCGGCCTGGCTCGCAGAACCGAGCGCCTTCACACCCGTCGATCATGGCGCGCTGTCGTGGTTGATGACGTTCTATGGCGCGGGCGTTCTCGCCTGGGCGCTGCGCGACGCGATCGCGGTCTTGCGTCTTAGCGAACTGCGCACGCCCAAATGGCTGCGCGACCCCATTGCCATCCAGCCGATCCAGCGCCCGATGAGCGTCCTCGTCGCCGGCGGCACCGGCTTCATCGGCGAGGCGCTGTGCCGCCGCCTGATCGCGGAAGGCCATCATGTGACCGTGGCGACGCGCAACCGCGCCAAGGCCGCGCACCTGTTCGGGCCGCTCGCCCGCATCGTCGAGCACGCGCACGAGATCCCGCAGAACGAGCCGATCGACGTCGTCGTCAATTTGGCCGGTGCGCGCATCGTCGGCCTGCCTTGGACCAAAGCGCGCCGCCGCGTGCTGCTCGAAAGCCGCCTCGCCACCACCCAGGAACTCGTCGACTGGATGGCCCAGCGCATGGTGCCGCCGCACACCCTGGTCAACGGCTCCGCTATTGGCTTCTACGGCCGCTGCGGTGAAGAATCGATCGACGAGACCTCACACTCCGAAGCCGGCTTCATGGCCGAGCTGTGCGTGGCATGGGAGCGCATCGCGCGCAAAGCCGAACGGGCCGGCATCCGCGTCGTGCTGCTGCGCACCGGCCTGGTCCTCGACCGCGATGGCGGCACGCTGGCCCCCATGCGCCGCGCTTTCCGCGCCGGCCTCGGCGGCCGGATGGGCGACGGACAGCAGTGGATGTCGTGGATCCATCGCCGCGACCTCATCGATCTCATCCTGCACCTGATCGCCGATACGTCCATCACCGGCCCGGTCAACGCGACCGCACCGAGCCCGTGCGCAACGCCGCCTTCACGCAGGCGCTGGCCGCGGCCACGCACCGCCCCGCCTTCCTGCACATGCCGGCGGCGATCTTGCGCACGCTCATGGGCGAGATGTCGGACCTGCTGCTGGCGAGCCAGCGCGTGGTGCCGGCGCGCGCCCTCAAGAGCGGCTACCGCTTTCGCTTCAACACGCTGACGGAGGCTCTCCATGATCTCGTCGACTGAAGCCCGCCGCCCGCTGTGGCGGCGCATCCTCGGGTCCGAATTCGATCTTCTGCCCGCCGGCGTGCGCGACATGTTCGATCACAACGGCCATCGCTACGCGCGCGGCACGGCGGAGGTGGAATGCGGCGACAGCCTGATCGCGCGCCTCTGCGTGACGCTCTCGGGCTTCCCGCGGCCGGGCAAGAACATCCCCGTGTCGATCCTGTTTCAGGCCGATGGCGATGCCGATATCTGGCATCGCACGTTCGCCGGGCGCAGCTTCTCCTCCGTCCACCTCGGCACGGACAACGTGCTGATCGAGCGCTTCGGGGCGCTCACCTTTGTCTTCCGCCTGTCGGGCAGCGCCGACGGCGTCGTCTTCGACATGATCGAGACGCGCCTGTTCGGCATCGCGCTGCCGCGCCCAATCAGCCCAATCGTTGCCGCCCGGCAGAGCGACGCGCAGGGGCGCTTCCGCTTCGAGATCACCGTCGACCTGCCCGTCGTCGGCCGCATGGTGCGCATGGTGGGTGTGCTCGGCACCGCCTGGCCCTCGCGCCTCGCCATCCCCGTCCGCGCCGCCGCCGCAGCCGGCCGGCCCCACGCCGCACCCGTGGCGTCGGAACATTCGTGAGTTAACTTGAAGAAGGAGAACAGACGATGACGTCGCTCAGCGCTTATGCCATGTCCATCCTCGTCGCGATCGCCTCGGCCGGCATCACGATCGGCGTGCTCTATCGGCCGCTCTTCGCTGTCATCCTCGATCTCTGCGGCACGCAGCAGCGCGCGCGCTTCTGGTCGATCTATCTCAGCGCCGATCCTGGTTCTCGTGCCGCTGACCTTCGTCACCTATGTGTCGAGCTTCGGCGCGATAGGCTGCCTGATCTCGGCGCCATCGTACAGCGCACGACGTTCTACGCGCTCCTCGGCCTCACCGGCGCGCTGGTGGCGATCGGCTGGGGCATTTGGCGGCCCAGCAACGATCTGCTGCGCGACAAGCAGAAATGGACAAGCGGCAAATGACAACGGGGCGGGCGTTGCGTGCATGCAACGCCCGCGCTTACTCCTCGTCCAGCGCCGCGCGGATGGCCTTGGCGAGATCGTTGCGCGCATAGGGTTTCTGCAGGAGTCGCACGCCGGGATCGAGCCGACCGTGATGGACGATCGAATTCGACGTGTAGCCCGACGTGTAGAGCACGCGCAGCTCCGGCCGCAATTTGCGCGCCCGTGTCGCCAGGTCGCGCCCCGACATGCCGCCGGGCAGCACCACGTCCGTGAACAGGAGATCGACGCGCTGAGTTCTGGCGAGCTCCGCCATCGCCGTCGGCCCGTCGCGCGCGACGATCACCGTGTAGCCGAGATCGGTGAGCTGGCGCATGACGAGATCGCGCACCAAGGCGTCATCCTCGACCGCAAGGATGGATTCCGTGCCGCGGCGCGGCCGCTCGGCAGTCTTCGCGCGCACCGCGACCGCACCCGCCGCCACGCGGCAGGGCAGATAGAGCTTCACGGTCGTGCCGTGCCCGACCTCGCTATAGACCTTGATATGCCCGCCGGATTGCTTGACGAAGCCGAACACCATCGACAGGCCGAGGCCGGTTCCCTGCCCTGGCCCCTTGGTCGTGAAGAACGGCTCGAACGCGCGCGCGACGACATCCGGGGCCATTCCGACGCCGGTATCGCTGACCGCCAGCATCACATAGGGGCCGGCGCGCACATCGCTCTCCTGGCGCGTATAGCCCTCGTCGAGCGTCACGTTCGCTGTCTCGATGGTCAGCTTGCCGCCGCCGCGCATCGCGTCGCGTGCGTTGATCGCGAGATTGAGGAGGGCGCTTTCGAGCTGCGCGGGATCGACGATCACGCGCAGCACGTCCGCCTGCAGCGCGAACTCGATCTCCACCTCCTCGCCCAGCGTGCGCTTCAGCAGGTCCGCCATTTCGTTGACGAGCTGATTCACATCGACGGACACCGGCTGCAGAACCTGGCGCCGCGCGAAGGCGAGAAGCTGGCGCGTCAGCGACGCCGCGCGCTCGCTCGCCGCCGTGATCATCGCCACCGCGCGCTGCTGGGGCGCATCCTTGGGCAGTGTATCCGCCAGATCGTCGCTGCAGCCGACGATCACGGTCAGAAGATTGTTGAAATCATGCGCGATGCCGCCGGTGAGCTGCCCTATCGCCTCCATCTTCTGCGCCCGCAACAACCGATCTTCGGCCTGCCGGCGCGCGATCAGTTCACGGCGCAGCACCAGCATCGCCGCCAGCAGAGCCAGAACAAGGACGAATGTGACGGCAGCACCATTGATCAGGTCGCGGCCCCATCGCGCCAGCACATCGGCCTCGCTGAGGGCGACCGAAATCACGAGCCCGGCAGCGCCCGTCACGCCGTAAGCGGTCAGCAGCCTCTGCTTGTCCGGCCCCGGGACAAACAGCGTACCGGACGCAACACCGGTGCGAATTGCCGCGAAAACCGGATCGTCAGCCACGCGGGCACCGATCGGGTTGGTTTCCGAGGGCTCTTGGAACACCGTCACGCCGGTCGGGTGCAAAATGCGGATGAGCCCGCGCGGGCCGACATCGATTGTCTTATAAAACGCGCGCAACTGAGCGGGCACCAAGGTCGTGACGACCAGCCCGGCGAACTCGCCATTGGCGGTTTCGAGTTGGCGCCCCAGCGGGATCACGACCGTGCCGGTGCGCTGCCCCACGAAGGGCGCATCGGCGAGCGTTGCGTCGCCGCGGCTCTGTGCCAGCGCTTGAAAAATGAACTGGTCGGCGCGCGATTGCCCGACAATGGACGGCAAGGTCGAATGCCGCACGACGCCTTGCGCATCGACGAGCGAGATCGAGCCGATATTGGCGAGGCTGGACCCGGTCGCCTGAAGAATGGTGCGCCATTCACCGTCATTGCCGACCGGCCCGCCCAGTCGCCGGCTTTGCACGGCAAGATGCGCGAGCGTGGCGTCGACGGCATTGAAGGAGCCCTCGAGATGCTGACCGAGAATGTGCGTGAGATTGGCGGCGCGCTTGAAGGCGCTGTCGATCGCCTGCGCGCGGCGGTTCCAGAAATCGTAGCTGACCAGCGCGATGATCAGCACAATCAGCACGCCCATGACCAGACCGACGAGTAGGCGCAGCCTTCCGTCCGAATCTGTTGGCGCGCCGCCGGGGTCGGATTTCGGCATGGACGAATTCAGCCTGCGGTGTTGAAACCGGATGCTAGCGCATTCAGGCGATTCGTGCCCGGAATTTCGCGGTAACGTTGTCGGTGCCTAGTTGGGGCCACGGGCTCCACGGCGGGATCGCCCCGCCCCTTGTTGCTGCCGGCGGGGACCGTCTGATATGACAAGACCAGGCCACACCACAGACTAGAGACGCAAAATGAACGCCCCGTTGCTTCGCGAGGACAAGCTCGACCCCGAAATCGCCGCATTGCTGAAAGAGCAGGTCGCGAAATTCGGCGTGATCGAGCTCACCGATCTGCCGCCGGCCGAGGCGCGGCCGTTGTTCCTGGCACGCAACGCGATCTTCAACACCCGCGCCGTCGCCGCGAACACGCGCGATTTCGACATTCCGACGCGCGCCGGCAGCGTGCGCGCGCGCTGCTATCGCGCCCCCGATGCTGCGGGCACGGGTGCGATCCTGCATTTTCATGGCGGCGGCTGGACCTTCGGCAATATCGACAGCCATGATTCGCTGCTGCGCAGCCTCGCGAAAGCCAGCGGCGATACCGTCATCGCCATCGATTACCGCCTCGCGCCGGAGTTTCCCTTCCCCGCCCCGCTCGAAGATTGCGTCGACGCGTTCGTCTGGTGCGCGAAGAATGCGGCGTCGCTCGGCATCGAGGCGACGCGCATCGCCGTCGCCGGCGATTCCGCCGGCGCCAATCTCGCCCTCGCCGTCAGCCTGGCGCTGCGCGATGAGGCCCTCCACCCGGCCGCGATGTTGCTGTTCTACGGCTGCTACCAGACGACTCGCGACACGCCGAGCCATCGCCAGTTCGGCGACGGCCGCTTCGGCCTGTCGAGCGAGCGCATGCGCCGCTTCTGGGTGAACTACATCGGCGCGGCGCTGAAACCGTCGCCGCTGTCAACGCCGCTGATGGCGGACATGCGCGGCCTGCCGCCCGCCCATCTGATGGTCGGCACGCTCGACGTGCTGCACGACGACACGACCAGGCTTGCGGAAAAGCTGAAAGCGGCGAAAATCCCGCACGACCTGCAGATCCATCGCGGCGCGCACCATGGCTTCCTGCACATGGACGAACGCGCCGCCATCGCCCACAACGCCATCGAAGCCGCCGCGCGCTACTGGCGCCTCGTGCCGCGCTGATTTTTACGCGTTATCCGCCTGGATCGCGCGGATGACGGCATCGGTGACCTGGCGCGTCGTCGCCTTGCCGCCGAGATCGGGCGTGTGCAGCTTCGGGTCCGCCGTGACGCGCTCGATCGCGCGCATGAGGCGTGCGGCGGCCGGCTTCTCGCCGATATGCTCGAGCAGCATCGTGCCGGTCCAGAACGTGCCGATCGGGTTGGCGATGCCCTTGCCCATGATGTCGAAGGCCGAACCGTGGATCGGCTCGAACATCGAGGGGAATTTGCGCTCGGGATTCAAATTCGCCGTCGGCGCAATCCCGATCGAGCCGGCCAGCGCGGCGGCGAGATCGGAGAGGATGTCGGCGTGCAGATTGGTCGCGACCACCGTGTCGATGCTCTGCGGCTTCATCGTCATGCGCATGGTCATGGCATCGACCAGCATCTTGTCCCAGGCGACGTCGGGGAATTCCGCCGCCACCTCGGCCGCGATCTCGTCCCACATCACCATCGCATGGCGCTGCGCGTTGGATTTGGTCACGACCGTGAGCAGCTTGCGCGGGCGCGAGCGCGCGAGATCGAAGGCGAAGCGCATGATCCGCCGCACCCCCGTGCGCGTCATGACCGAGACATCGGTCGCGACCTCTTCCGGCAGGTCACGATGCACGCGCCCGCCCACGCCCGCGTATTCGCCTTCCGAATTCTCGCGCACGATCACCCAGTCGAGCTCGGGGCCGGAGACCTGGCGCAGCGGGCTGGTGATGCCCGGCAGCACGCGCGTGGGCCGCACATTGGCGTACTGATCGAAGGGCTGGCAGATGGCGAGGCGCAGGCCCCACAGCGTGATGTGATCCGGCACGTCGGGCATGCCCACCGCGCCGAAATAGATCGCGTCGTGATCCTTGATCTTGTCGCGCCCGTCCGCCGGCATCATCACGCCGTGCTTCTTATAGTAATCCGACCCCCAGTCGAAATGATCGAACTGGAACGAAAACCCGCCGGCGCGCGCCGCCAGCGCCGTCAGCACTTCGACGCCCGCCGCGATAACTTCCTTGCCGATCCCGTCGCCCGGGATGGCCGCGATCTTGTAGTGTTTCATGAGTCAGGTTCTCACATGGAAAACGGCATCGGAGCAAGCGCGCTTATCCAAACTGGAAGCGTTCGAAGCGGTGCAATTCTTCCTCGATCATCTTCTTGTGCCGGCGCGCCGCGCCGGACCCGACCCATGTCCATTTCTGCACAGCAAGATGCCGCTTCTGCCGGTCGGTCTTGAGATCGATCGCGGCGACGATCTCGTCGCCGACCAGAACCGGCAGCGCGAAATAGCCGAACACGCGTTTCTCCTTCGGCACGTAGGCCTCGAAGCGATGCCCATAGTCGAACAACAGCTGCAGGCGCTTGCGCTGGATGATCAGCGGGTCGAACGGCGACAGGATATGGACGAGGTCCGGTGCCGCTTGCGGCGCGGTATCGAGGATCCCGGCCGGCATCCAATGCTCGGCTTTCTCCGCGCCCTCCAGCTTGACCGCCGTGAGTTCCCCGCGGCGCACGCGCGCCTCGATCAGGCGCCGCACCGCCTTCTTGCGCGGGGCATCCATGTAGCAAACCGAGTTGAGACTGACGAGGCCCTGCGCGCGCAGCGCCCGCTCCAGCAGATAGCCCGCGACCTCGCGTTCCGTCGCCGGCGGCGGCGGCCGCTCCCAGCCGAAATGCCGCGCCGCGAGATCGTAGGTCTTGACCATCCCAGTGCGTGCACTGACCGTCAGCACGCCGGTATAGAACGCGAGCTGCAGCGCGCGCTTCGACGGCTTGCGGCTGGCCCAGAGATGTTCCTTCTCCACCAGCACATCGTCGTCGATGTCGCGGATCGTCAGCGGGCCCGTATTGCGGATCAGCCGCAGCACCTTGCGCAAATCCTTGGTCGTCACGGATTTGTACCAAGGGTGCGGCGATGTCTGATAGCCGCGCATCTCGCGCCGGAAGAACCGCAGGTCGCGCGTCGGCACATAGGAGAGCGCGTGCGTCCAATACTCGAACACGCTCTTGTCGACGCTCTGCGCCTGATGCAGGTGTGCACGCTGATAGGCCGGAATGCGCGAGTAAAGGATATGGTGGTGGCAGCGTTCGATCACATTGATCGTGTCGATCTGCACATAGCCCAGATGTTCTACCGCCGCCGCGGTCGCTCTGGGACCCTCGCCGAACGGTGCACGCTCATCCAGGCGTTGCGCGCGAAGCCAGATCTGCCTTGCCTGCGGCTTCGTCAGCGCGTACGGCGCGCGGGTCGATCTCGTCATGTCGTCAGTCTATAAAGGGGCCGGAAAGACGGGCGTTTGCGGCGTCGCATCGTCGCGATGCACCGCGTCGATGGTCGACCGGCACACGCTGCAGAGGATCCACGACGAGGGCGGATCGAAGGCGCTGCGCTGGTCGATGATCGGTTCCGTGTGATACACCGTATCAGGCAGCGTGAAGCGCTGGCGCAGCGCCACAGGATCGATGACGCACGTCGCGCGCACATCCATCTGGTAGTAGTACTTGACCTGGATGCCGCCCAGGCGCATCGCGCGCTCGATCGGCTGCACATGGACGCAGGTCGCAAGCTTTTGCGAATTCTCGGCATAGGCGACCTGCTCTTCGTTCCAGGATTCGCCGCGCTCGATCGCGGCCGCATACTTTTTCGTCGCGGGATTGGCGGAAAGCCTCGCAAGCAGCTGGCGCCGTTCTTCCGCCATCTGCCGCTCCAGCCGCCGGATCTTCGGAATGTTGAACGGGTTAGTCCACACGAAATACGCCGTGATGGGTGTGCGCGGCTGCGCCAGGAACCACTTCACGCCCAGGCTCACGGCCCCGATCAACAGCGCGATCGCGCCGATATAGAGCCGTGTATCGATCAGCGGCGGATCCGGTTCGCCGGTCAGGCGCGAGCCGGTTCCCAGCATCACGGTGAAACCGGCGCCGATCGCAAGGATAAACAGCAACAGGCCGGATTGTTGCTGCGACAGGAACGGCGCGGCACGCATCGGGGCGGAATATGTCATACCGGACGCAGGCGCGGCGCTATCGCCGGCAGCGAACATGCGGTTCGCTTCGGCGCCCAGCAGCACCCACAGCGCAAACGCCCCAAAAACTGTACCGATCGGAACGAACAGCAGTGTCAGTGACGACAAGACGATAAGCAGCACCCGCCCCCACGCCTTGCCGTTGAGAAGCCCGACCCCGCCGGCCAAGCCCGGCAGCAGGTAGAACGTCGCAGCCATGAGAAACATCGGCCCGATATATTCCAGCGCCCGGCTCTCCCGGTCGTCGGACAGCGCGAGCCCCACGCACGTGACCGTGCCGATCAGCAGACACCCAGCGCTCAGAACGATGTAAATCCAGGCCAACGCCTTGATTTTGCCCGTCACGTCCACCCCCCACGAGCACACGCCCGGGAGAGATTAGCCGGCACGGCGCGATTCTCCTATGGCCCTCCGCGAAATCGGCATCGCGATGACCCGCGAGGCGCTGGCCGGCATGCTGGCGTCAGGAACCTGGCCGTCGGACCCGCTCAGGCGCTGGCCTTTACCAAAAACGCGTCCCGCGGCGAAAAGACGAGCGCCACGCGGCTTCCGATCGCCGGCAAGGCCCCCTTGCCATCCATCCGCGCGAGCAGCCGGCGGTCAAGTCGGCTCAAGACGATCGTGACATCGGCGCCGGAAAAGATCGTATCGACAACCGTCGCGGTGAAATCTCCAGAGCCTGTTGTACGATCCGGCACCGCGATCGCAACGCGTTCGGGCCGCACGCCCAGGAGAACGCGCTGGCCGGCGGCGACGTCGAGGTCGGTGGACCTGTCATGCGGTACGCTCATCGCCCCCGCGCCATCGATGTCCAGCCCGATCGAATCCGCGCTGACAGTCTTTACCGTCGCCTCGAACAGATTGCAGTCGCCCAGGAACCGCGCGACGAAATCGGTCCGCGGCCGATTGTAGATCGACGCGGGCGTACCCACCTGCGCCACGCGCCCGGCATTCATGACGACGATGCGATCACTGAGGAACAACGCTTCTTCCTGGTCGTGCGTCACATAAATGATCGTGACGCTGAGGGCGCGGTGCAGGCGCCGCAGCTCGTGTTGGATGGACTGGCGCAGATTCTTGTCGAGAGCACCCAGCGGCTCGTCCATCAGCAGCAGGTCTGGCTCGAACACCAAGGCGCGCGCCAGCGCCACGCGTTGCTGCTGGCCGCCGGACAGTTGCCGCGGAAAGCGCTCGCCAAGCCCGGCAAGATCCACAATCGCCAGAATCGATGCCACGCGCTGCATGATCTCCGCCGTCGGGCGGCTGCGCATTACAAGCGGAAACGCGACGTTGTCGAACACGCTCATATGCGGAAATAAAGCGTAGTTCTGGAACACCATGCCGATATTGCGCTTGGCAACCGGCACCCCGTTCATCGGTCGCCCGCCGATCTCGATCGTTCCGCTGGTTGGATCTTCGAATCCGGCGACGAGCTTCAGCAACGTCGTCTTGCCCGATCCCGACGGCCCGAGCATCGTGCAAAATTCGCCAGGGACGATCTCCAGCGAGACAGCGCGCAATGCATCGAACGCGCCGAAACGCTTGCCGATATCGCGGAATACGATCGAGCGGCCCTTACTCTGCAGAGCGACGGCGCCGGCCTGTGACATGCTCATCGCACTCTCCGCAATAGAATCGAGGCCAGGAAAAAGACGATCGACGCGATCACCAGCAGGACAGCGACCGCCGTAACGGAGGGGTCGATCTCGTGCGCAACGCCCTCGTACATGAGCTTGGGCAATGTGCGCGAGCTGACGTCGGTGAGAAAGATCGCGAGGATCACGTCGTCGAATGAGGTGATAAACGCAAACAACGCGCCGGCGGCGATGGCGGGTGAAAGATGCGGAAGCAGGACACGCCGAGCCATCGCAATCCACGATGCGCCCATCGAATAGGCCGCGAGCTCCAGATTGCGATCGAAGCTCTTGAGTGCGGCGCGCACTGTGAGAAAAACAAAGGGCAACCCAAGCACGGCATGGCCGAGGGCAAGGCCGAGCTTGGAGGTCGTCAAGCCGAGCGGCGCGAAGAGATAATAGAGGGCCACCGCAAACACGATGGTCGGCACGACGAGCGGCAGCACCAGGATGCTCTCGATGACAACGCGCTTGGCCGGCGCCAGCCGGTTCGCGCCGATGGCGGCGACGGTTCCGGCGATCGTTGCCAGCGGCACGGCAATCGCCGCCACCTCGATTGAGTTCCACAGCGCCTCCGCCCATTTTGAGGTGGCGAAGAGGTTTTCATACCAACGCCAGGAGTAGGATGGCGGCGGGAAAACCAGGAACGGCGAGCGCGACAGGCTCATCGGGAAGATCAGAACGATCGGCGCAATCAGGAAGACCGCCACGAGCCCGCCGCAGGCCACGGTCAGCCGGCCGCCGATATTGCGGCGATAGCCTGCGCCCGCCTGCGCACCGAGCGTATCGGTCTGATCGGCGCCCTCCAAACCGCCCCACAGACGTTCGAGGCCGAAAATCCGCTGGAACTGCCAGAACACCAGCAGCGTGATGCCCAGCAACGTGACCGACAGGGCCGCTGCCATCGCCCAATCCAGCTGCTCTTGCAGATGGAACTGGATCATCATCGCGATCATCGTCTGTTGCGGGCCGCCAAGCAGAGCCGGTGTCACATAATAGCCAAGGGCATTCATGAAAACGATGATCCCACCGGCGATCACGCCAGGCGCGGTCAGCGGCAAAATCAAGCGCTTCAGGATCGAGCCGGCGCCCGCCCCCAGGCTCTCGGCCGCGAGGAGCAGATTACGATCGATGGCGCGGAACGCGCCGTAGAGCGGCAGCACGACGAAGGGCATCAGCACATGGATCATGCCGATGAGCACACCCGACAGATTGAAAACGAAGGCGATGGGCTCGTCGATCAAGCCGGTCGACGTGAGGATGGAATTGAGCACGCCCTGACGCTGCAGCAGGATGATCCACGCCGTGGTGCGGACCAGGGCCGAGGTCCAGAAGGGCAGCAGTACGACGAAGGTCACGATGCGCGCCGCCATCGGCCCCATGGTTGCCATCATGTAGGCCAGCGGATAGGCGACGATCACGCAGCCGATCGTGACCAGCGCCGAGATCACGAAGGTGTTGATCAGGGGGAGGCGATAGGCCGGGCTCGCGAAGATTTTCACATAGGGCGCGAACGCGGCGTCGCCGCCGATGCTATAGGCCAGCAAGATCACCACTGGCAAGATCATGAGGCCGATGACAAGGACCAGCGCAGGCGCGCTCAAAAGCCAGCCGCGGATCGTGACGCGCGCGAGCAGACTGGCGGCACCAGCGGTCACGTGACGATCAGCTCCCGTGGAAAATTGGTCAGCCGCTCATAGCCGTCGGTGGTGATCGTGATCGTCTCCGAAAATCCGAAGGAGTCGGCCAGCACGTAGGTGTGGAACGTCATGCCGGGCTCGAACGTCCAGGTACAACCGGGGGCCGCTTCTAACGCCTCGCCGCCGACGGGCGGCATCATCAGGCCGACCGAATAGAAGGTCTTGTTGGTGTAGTCCTTGCGCAAGCCCGACGACAGAATTCCATCGCGATAGATACGATCAGGAACCGCGGCCGGTACGCCCGGGCCGACCGCGGCGAGCGCGCGATCCTGCACGGCGATAATCTTGCCCAGCTTTTCGCGCTCTGCCGTCGTCGCCGTGCCGATCTTGAGCGTGCGCATGAAGCGCGCGTGGTAATAGCGAACCGAGGGCGTGCATTCGAGCTGCAGCGTGTCGCCGCGTTCGAGCACGCGGTCGGTGTAGCCGCCGTGCAAATGGAACGCGCGCTCGCCCGAGGAGAGCGGGCCCGGCCCCGGCAGATCGGAGCCCCCGCGCACCAAACCGGCGCATACTTCCGCCGCGACCTCGCGCTCGCTCACGCCCGCCTTGGCGGCGGCGGCACCTGCCTTCATCCCCGCTTCGGCCGCGCGTCCCGCGCGCCGCTGATAGGCGATCTCGGCTGGCGATTTGACGTAGCGCAGGCGCGCCACCGCATCGTCGGCGTCGACGAAGACATAGTCCGGGAACGCGGCCTTCAGCTGTTCCCAACGCTGCGCATTGAGCTGCCAGGCGCTCATCTCGATGGCGATTTTGCCCTTGGCGCCCAGCTTGCGGCGCAGGAACTCGCGCGCGACCGCGAAACGGTCATCGCCGTCGGCCCACATCGCCCTGTCGGCGAACACGCAGGTCTGGTCCAGGTAAAATTCCGCGACGTCACGGCATAGCACGCCGGGCTCGCCCGCCGCCGGAATGATGGCGAACTGGAAGGTCGAATAGCCGCGCGTGAAAAAGCCGGTCAGATAGGTGACGGATTCGGGCTGGAACGCCAGCAGCGCATCGAGCCCACGCGCTTTGAGCAAAGCCTGCACCTTGGCAACCCGCGCGAGGAACTCCTCGCGCGGGAACCACGCCAATTTCGCCATCGGCCGGCCGTCAGCTTTGCATGAACGTCTGGTAGCGCTCGGTCATCGCCGCGCCATTCTTCGCCCACCAGTTGATGTCGAGGAACAGGCCGATCTTAGCCTCGGGCGAGCCCGGCAGGCGCGCCCATTTGTCCTTCGGAATGCGGTCGTAGGAGGATGGCGTGACCGGACCGTAGGCGATGTATTTGTGGAATTCCGCCTGCGCCTCCGGCGAGACCATGTACTGCAGGAAGGCAAAGGCGGTGTCCTTGTTCTTCGCCCCCTTCACGACCATGAAGAATCCGAGCTGCGCCACCTGCCCATCGAAGATCATCTTCAGCGGCACGCCATCGGCCAGCCCGGCCTCGAAGCGGCCGTTCCAGCCCAGCGACTGAACCACCTCGCCGCTGGCGAGCAACTGCACCGGTTGCGCGCCGCTCGACCACCATTGCGCCACGTGCGGTTTGATCGCCGCGAGCTTGGCGAACGCGCGGTCCTGCCCGTCCTTGGTGTCGAGCACCTTGTAGACGTCACCGGCGGCGACGCCATCGGCCAGAAGCGCTGCTTCCAGCACCGTCTGCGGACGATTGTAGATTGTGCGCTTGCCCGGAAATTTCGCCGCGTCGAAGAAATCGGCCCAGCTCTTCGGCTCGGGCTTTCCGCCGCCATAGGTCTTTGTGGAATAGGCGAAGACGGTCGAGAATATCTCCGACGGAACGCCGTAGGGGTAGCGCGCCTCGGGATAGGTCTTGCTCAGGTCGAAATCCGCCGGCAACGGCTCGAAAAGACCTTGCTGGATACCTTGCATCAGCGACGTACCGCCGCCGGTGATGACATCCCAGGTGACGGTGTTGGTGTCGACCATCGCCTTGATGCGCGCGATTTCCGGATTTGTGTCCTCGCGCACGCGCACGCCTTTCGCCTTCGCGAACGGCTCGAGCCACGCCTTGCGGATACCCTCCTGATAGGCGCCGCCCCAGCTTGCGAACACAAGCTCCTTCGATTGCGCGAGCGCGGGCAACGTCGCCAACGGCGCGGCGGCAAGCGCCCCGACCGCGATCTTTGCGAACTCCCGTCGGTTGAATGTGGTCATTTCCGGTACTCCCCCTTCTCGCGCCTCACGCACTCTGTCGCGCGTGATCCGCAGCAAACGTCATGAAATTGTGCAGCATCGTCTTGGCCTCGGCTGCGTCGACCGCGCGCGCTTTCAACGCATCGACATCGGCACCGTCCTTCTCAAGCCGCGCCCGGCTCAATTCGAACCAGGCTCGCGCCTGGGTCGCGTCAACCTCCGGATGGCCCTGAATGCCCCAGACGGGATAGATGCGGTGCCGCCATATCTGATTGGGGCAGGCCGGCGTCGAGGCGAGGATCACCATGTCCCGATGCGCGTGGCGGACTTCGTCATTGTGCCAGACGAACATCTCAACCGTGTCGCCCAGCGCGCGCGTCATCGCGTCGCGCTTGGCCTCGGCATGAACATCAAGATGGAAGTAACCGACATCGCATGTGGAACGGCGGAACACCTGGTCGCGACCGCACAGCGCCGAGCCCAGGATCTGGCTGCCGAAGCAGATGCCCAGCGTCGGAACGCCGGCTTCGGCCAGATCGAGGATCAGCTCATGCTCGCGATTGATCCAGGGGACATCTTCGTAGGCGCCATGCGGGCTGCCGGAAAGAAAACACGCCGCGTAGTCATCGACCGCGTCGGGAAACTGTCCGTTATAGGCCCAGTGAACATCGGCATCGAACCCTGCGGCGGCGAACCGATCTTCAAGCTTACTGACGGATTCGCGCCGCGGCCCGTTCTGCAGATACAAAAGCTTCATCAAATCTCGCGAACCGAATCCATTCGCCCCTCGCAAATTAAGTCGCACGCGTCTTTCGCACCTGCGAAGTAAAGCACGGGGGCTGCCGCTCGAAAAGGCCCATAACGTTATGCCGCCAATCTAAAAATGATTTCCAATTTAGTTTTGCATTTAGAAATTGCAGCGTCGCAGTCGATAAATTCTTACGTCGCCGCCCTGACCGTCCGCGGCCGCACTCTGAGAAGTTGGGCGGACGCAAGCACCGTCCGCCCAAATTCTGCAACGCCTTACGGGTTGCGGCCGCGCATCGAGGCGGGATGGCCCGGCAGCTTCAGCGTCTTGCCGGTGTTGACCACCTTGGTCCCGTCGACCTTCAGGATCGACACGTCGCTGTCGAGGAAATTGCCCACGTAGAGATACTTGCCGTCCGGGCTGAACACCGCGCCTTCCGGCAGGCCGCGCACATTGACCTCGCCGACCTTGCGCACCTTCTTGCCGTCGATCTTCAGCACCACGACGCTGGCGTTGCGGTTGTAGAACCACGCCTTCTTGTCGGAATTGCTGCCCTTGATCAGCACCGCGACCGCGATCTGCCCGGTCGGGCTGATCGCGAGCCCCTCCGGCGCGTCGCCGACCACGACCCGGTCGATCACGCGCGGCGGATTGGCTTCCAGATCGATGACGCTCACCGTATCGACATGGCCGTCGGCGGCACCGTTGAGGCCATTATCGGCGCTCAGCGCCAGCTTGCCGTTGGGCGTCACGCTGATGTTGTAGGGCCACTGTCCGACCGGCATGTCGTATTTGTTGTAGGTCACCTTCTGGCCGTCGATTTCGAGCAGCGCGATCTTGTGGCCCGGGAATTTGGCCGCCAGGGCGCGCTTGCCGTCAGGCGTGAAGACGACATGGGCCACCATCTCGCCCATCGGCACCGTGTCGATCACCTTGACCGTATTGCCCTGGATCGACAGCACGGAGATCGAGTTGTCGGCGCGATTGGCGACGAGGGCCATGTCGCCCTTGGCGTTGATCGACAGGCCCGAGGGCTGCTTGCCGACCTCCACCGTCGCGATCTGCTTGGGCGGATTGGACTTGAGATCGATGATGTAGAGCTTGTTGTCGGGAACGGATTTCCAGACCTCGCCCTCCTTCACGTACGTCACCGAGTTGGCGACGATCGCCAGCCGCTCGTCTCGCGTCATTGCCAGATTGACCGGCGGCCCGAAGATCGAGTTCATCAGCGGCAGGTTGGCGATGATGCGCGGGCTCTCGGGATTCGTGCCGATATCGACGATCGAGATCGTATCCTTGCCCGGCGGAAGCAACTGGAGCTTGCCGGCATCGTCCCAGGTCGCCTTGTCGTCATTGCCGATAATCATGAGCTGCGCCTGTGCCGGCAGCGCCGGCACCAGCAGGCTGGCGATGCCGAGCCCCAGCCTCAGCATCGCCGGACGGACTGCCATCCATGCAAATTCTGTCGTCATCGTTTCGCCCCCTGTGTTCGGTTGTGGATCCACTTGTTTATTCAACGCACCGGCGCCAGCCTAGCGCACAACCCGGTTTCAGGCGATGGCGGCTGTACCGTCGGGAACCATCAGCCCTCTAAGGTGTTTCCAATTATCCGTCCTTGTGCATTGGGCGGGAAAGGTTTGTAGGGACCCAGTGGCTTTGGTGGACCGCGACAGCCGTTTCGAGGAGTCCTCCCGGATGGCCGTTATCGCCTTCTCGTCGAGGCGATTACGGATTATGCGATCTACATGCTCGACGTGAACGGGCTGGTGTCCAGCTGGAACGCCGGCGCGCGGCGCTTCAAGGGATATGAAGAGGCCGAGATTCTCGGCCAGCATTTCTCGCGCTTCTACCTCGAACAGGACCGCCAGAACGGCCTTCCCCAGCGTGCCTTGGCGACGGCGGCAAGCGAAGGCCGCTTCGAAGGCGAGGGCTGGCGCATTCGCAAGGACGGGACGCGGTTCTGGGCGCACGTCGTCATCGACCCCATCCGCGATCCCTCGGGCCATCTGATCGGCTATTCCAAGATCACGCGCGACCTTACCGAGCGCAAAGCGGCCGAAGACGCTCTTCGCCGCAGCCACGATCAATTTCGGCTGTTCGTCCAGAGCGTCACCGACTACGCGATCTACACGCTCGACCTTGAAGGTCGCGTGACCAGCTGGAACGCCGGCGCCGCGCGGATCAAGGGCTATCGTGCCAGCGAAATCATCGGCCAGCATTTCTCCCGGTTCTATTCGGAGGAGGATCGCGCGCAAGGCGCGCCGCGCGTGGCGCTCGAAACCGCGTTGCGGGAGGGGCGGTATGAGAAGGAGAGCTGGCGCATTCGCAAGGGCGGCGGCCGCTTCTGGGCCAGCGTGGTCATCGATGCGATTCGCGACGAAAGCGGCGAGGTTATCGGCTTTGCCAAGATCACCCGCGACATCACCGAGCGCATGAACGCGCAGAATGAACTGACCCAGGCGCGCGAAGCCTTGCTGCAGTCGCAGAAGATGGAGGCGATCGGCCAGCTCACCGGCGGCGTGGCGCATGATTTCAACAATCTGCTGACGGTCATCCGCTCTTCGGTCGATTTGCTGCGGCGGCCGAATTTGCCCGAGGAACGCCGTCGCCGCTATATCGACGCCATTGGCGAAACGGTGACGCGCGCCGCGAAGCTCACCGGGCAATTGCTGGCGTTCGCCCGCCGCCAGGCCCTCAAGCCCGAAGTGTTCGATGTGGCGCGCACCATCGCCACGATCAGCGACATGCTCGCCACACTGGGCGGTGCCCGCATCCGGCTGGAAACGCATGTGCCGGCATTCGAGACCTTCTACGTCAATGCCGATCGCAGCCAGCTCGATACAGCACTCGTCAATTTTGCCCTGAATGCGCGCGACGCGATGAACGGCCAAGGCCGGCTTTCGATCGCGGTTCAGGGCCTGTCGAGCATTCCCGCCACGTACGGCCATCCCGCGATGCGCGGAGAATTCGTCGCGATCTCGGTGAGCGACACCGGCTCCGGCATTCCCCCTGAATTGCTGGAGCGAATCTTCGAACCCTTCTTCACGACAAAGAACGTCGGCAAGGGGACGGGCCTGGGCCTCTCGCAGGTCTTCGGCTTCGTCAAGCAATCGGGCGGCGACGTCCGCGTCGAAAGCGCGCCAGGTCGCGGCAGCAAATTCACAATCTTCCTGCCGCGCGTGGGCGCGCCGCAAGGCGCCGATCTCTCGATCGAAAGCGCGCAATCGCTGTCGGATGGCAATGGGGTCTGCGTTCTGGTCGTCGAGGATAACCCGACGGTCGGCGCCTTCGCGACGCACACGCTCAATGAGCTGAACTACGACGCGGTTCTGGCCGACAGCGCGGACGCCGCCTTGGCGGAGCTGGCGAAAGACCCGAACCGCTTCGATATCGTCTTCTCCGACGTCGTGATGCCCAACATGAGCGGCCTCGATCTGGGTCAGGAGATCCGCCGACGCTATCCTGGTTTGCCGGTGATCCTGACCTCCGGATACAGCCACGTCCTGGCGAGCGATACGAATCACGGCTTCGAACTTCTTCACAAGCCCTATTCGCTCGAGGAAGTCTCGAAGGTTCTCAGCAAGGTCAGGCGTCAGCGCGCCGCGTCCTGATCGCCGCGATGGGCGCTAGGGCGCCCGCAGGAAGGCACCGACCGCCACGTTGAACGCTTCCGGCTCGACCACCGGCACGAAATGCCCGCCATAGCGCAGCACCGTCAGGCTTGCGTTCGGGATTTTTTCCGCCAGCTCCTCCGACAAATAAAGCGGCGTCACCATGTCGTCCGCGGCAACGATGACCAGCGTGGGCGCCTTGATCTCACCCAGGCGCGCACGCCGGTCGAAGCGGATGATCGCGTCGATGCGGCTTTGCAGGATCTCCGCATCCGGCGGATCGGCCAGGGTCTTCGCTTCTTCCTCCCGCAGCACCGTCTCGTTGTTGCTGATCCAGAATGGCGGCCGCAGCAGCAGCGCCGAGGCGCGCCAATAACTTCCGACACCGCAGCTGCGCAGAATCTCCTTGCGCGTTTCGAAACTGCGGCGGAAGAAGCCGTCCGCTCCGGCCCAGGTGGCGCTCAGCACCAGCCGCTTGATCCGCTTCGGCCGGTCCTGCGCTATGGTCTGGCCGATGGCGCCACCCGTCGAATGGCCCACGAAATGCGCCGCGTCGATCTTCAGCGCGTCCATCAGGCGCAGCACATCCTCAGCCATCTGGTCGACGGAATAGGTGATGCGCGAGCGCGAGCTTTGTCCGGTGCCGCGATGATCGTGGACGACGACGCGGAAATCGCGCGCGAGGTCGGCGACCTGCTTCGCCCAGAATGCGCCGATGCCGCCCAGGCCCGGCACCAGCATCAGTGGCGGGCCGTCGCCTTTCTCTTCGTAGTAAAGCTCTGCGTCACCGATCGACAGTTTCGGCATCAACGGACCGTGTCGTTCATGCCAAGCTTGCGCTCGATCGCGACCACATCGTCAGGCCGCGCGAAGGGTGCCGGCGGCGTCTCGCCCGCTGCGCGCTCGCGGCCGATGGCGCGGAAAAAATCCTCCAGCCCCGGCGGCGAGATCACCCACAGCATGACGAGCTCGTCCTCGCTCTCGTTGATGATCTCATGCTTCACATCGTAGCCCAGGAAGCACGCTGTGCCCGGCACCAACGGATGCGCAACGCCGTCCACCATGACCCGCCCCTGCCCGCGAAAGCAGATCTGCAGCTCGACCTGGTCGCCATGCGAATGCTCGCGCACGCGGGCCCCGGGCGCCACGGTCTGGAAGCCCATGGACAGGCCCTTGAAGCCGGTATTGGCCGGAAACAGCGCCGGATCGGCATGCCCATTGGCCGGCACCGGCTGCCAATAGGACGGCCCCTCGCCCGGCTGCATCACCACCGCCCGCCTGCGCGCGTCATCGCTTGGCATGGCAACCCCTCCGTCGTCTCGGTCGGTCGAGCGAGGCTACCACGATCCGTACGGCTTTTCCCATATGGACAGGCCCAGTCTTGCGGGTGTGCCCCTCCCCATACCCTCGCCTAATTGAAAATGCATTTCCGATCTCTGACTATTGCCGGCATATTAGCGCTGGACCGGTCATGCCTATCGAATTTCTGACAACACGCCTGAGTTTTCAAATGCGCTCGCGCAGCGTGCAACTCGCCGCAATCTACGACGGCGTGCTCATGGACGTCATCGTTCCCCGCTCGGTGCTGGAGCTCATCGCCGGCGCTCGACGTCTTTCGCAGGACGAAAGCTTCACCGCCGTCGTCCAGAACCTGCCGGCGCTGCGGGCCGCCGCGGCGCGCGCCGCCGCACGCCGCGGCGCGCATGTACCCATCATCGCCATCGACCCTGCCGACATCGCGCCCGATGATCCGCCGCTCCAGCTATTGACGCGTCTAGCACCACACCCGGACCAGACCGGCGGTTAAAGTCGCCGCGCGGGAAGTTGGTCACTTCTAAACGCTATCCCTCGACGAGCAGGTCGGCCTGCGCCAGGAGCGCTGGCGAAATCGTCACGCCGATCGCTTTCGCCGTCGTCAGATTGAGAGCCAGCTCGAAGCGCGTCGGCAGCTCCACCGGCAACTCCTTTGGCTTGGCGCCCTTGAGGATCCGCTCGACGTAGACGGGCGTGCGGCGGAAAATCGCCTCGTGATTGGCGCCATAAGACATGAGGAAGCCCGCCTCGACGGAATCGCTGTTGATATGCGCCGAGGGCAATCGGCGTTGTATCGCCATCTCGGCGATGTATTTTCGCTCGTTATAAAAGACGGGATTTATCGCGACCGCGAATCCGCCAACGCCGGTGCTCGCCACACGCGACAACGTCGGCTCCAGTTCGCTGCGCGAGCGAACCTCAAACGGCATGACCGCAATATCGAGTTTCGCTCCCGCCGCCTCCATGTCCTCGATCGTTCTTTTTGTATTGACGGGATCGGTGGGGTTCACTAGCAGCGCGATCCTGGAAAGATCGCCGACAACCTCCTTGAACAGCTGCAGCCGTCGCGCCGTAAGGTCGGTCGCGATATTCGAGAGGCCCGTCACGTTTGCGCCGGGCGCCGACAGGCTCGTGACCAGTCCGGCCGCGACCGGATCGGGAACGACCACGAAGACGATGGGGATGGAGTTTGTCGCCCGCTGGGCGGCAACGGCCGCCTGAATTGTGACCGCCACAAGCACATCGACACGCAGGGCGACCAGCTCCTTGGCGAAGCGGTCGAATTTTTCCTGTTCCTCGGCGGGGAAGCGATGCTCGATCACCGCGGTCTTGCCATGCTCGTAGCCAAGGACGCGCAAGCTCTCGACAAGAGCGGTGTAATACTTGCCTTCCTCCTCGACATTTCGCGCGTGCCACAGAACCCCGATCTTCGGCGTCCTGCGCAACTCCTGAGCCCGGGCAACGCTCGACGCCACCGCAAGAGCGAGCCCCAAGAAAGTTCGCCGATGTAGCATTGGATACCCTCCGGATCCGCTGCCTCGAAGCAGACCCGGTTCTATCCGAAGGACAGCCCATGCGCAGTGCGAAATTGCACATCCGCCGCGCGCTGGTCAGGATCAGGACGGTGGCATGCCCCAAAGGATGAATTTCGGTACGGCTATGTGATTGGTGCGCCTGTTGATTTCTAAAGGATCGGCAGGTCAAAGCGCGCGCTCGGCGAAGAACAGACGATCATCCACAACTCCCGCCGCCTTTCCCCTTGACTTTGACGTCGCGTCAAACAGCTACAACACGGCTCCAACCAAGGAGCTAGACCATGACAACACGTCGGGAATTCGTTGGCGGCGCCATCGTCGCCGCATCCGCAGCCGCACTACCGCAGTTTGCTTTTGCTCAAGCGCGGGGTCGCACGGGCACGATCAAGACCAATGATGGCACTAAAATTTTCGTCAAGGACACGGGTGGCGCCGGCCGCGCGGTGGTGCTGACTCACGCATGGCCGTTGAATGCAGATGTCTGGGATTATCAGGCGGCGGCGCTCTCGAAATCCGGCTACAGGGTCATCACTTACGACCGGCGCGGCTTTGGCCGTTCGGACAAGCCGGCCGGCGGCTATGAGTTCAACACCTTCGCCGACGATCTCGCCGCAATCATCGAGCAGACGGGCGTGCGCGACGCGACGATCGTGGGCTATTCGATGGGCGGCGGCGAAGTGGTGCGTTACTTCTCGCGGCACAGCGGGCGCAACGTTGTGAAGGCCGGGCTGGTTGGTGGCGCCGCCTATTACCTGTTGAAGACCGACAACAACCAGATCGGCATCGACGGTGCAGTCTTCGACGGCATCAAGCAAGGCGTGCAAGGCGACCGAAAATCTTATCTCGGTGGACTACTCAAGGACGTGTTCCTGGACGCCCCGCGTTCGGCAACCAATCCGGTCACCCCGGCGATGATCGAGTCAGCGCTTACAATGGCCATGCAGGCCAGCGTTGTCGCGACGGCTTCTTGCGTCGATGCGTTCAGCACGACGGATTTCCGGCCCGAACTCGCATCGGTCAAGGTGCCGACGCTGGTGCTCCATGGCACCGCCGATATCCCGGTTCCCCTCAGCCTGGGCAAGGCGACGGCCGCCGGTATACCTCAAGCGAAGTTGGTGGAGTATCAGGACGCCTCGCACGGCATTGTTCTGACCGAACGCGACCGCGTGACCAACGATCTTCAGGCCTTCCTCGGCAGCTGACGCAGGCGCCAGCTGCAGGACCGCAACTGACTCTGGAGACTTCGAATGTTTCGCATCGGTGAATTTGCCTAAATTGCACAAGTCTCGAGACGGCAGTTGCGGTTCTACGACCAGCTCGGTCTGCTGCGGCCGGCGCATACCGACCAGCAGACCGGGTACCGCTATTACATCAGCCGATATGTCAGCACTTCCGCTTCGGTTGGTCGGGCGACGCCGGGCTTCGATGCGGCGGTGAAGCTCGTCACGCGCGCCTCGCCCTGACAGCGCGACCATCAAGGCAATTCTTCGACGGGCTGAGCTTGGAGCATCTCCGGAGATGTTCCGTCTAAGACTTCCAAAATCCGATAGACCGGGACCACAACTCCCATCCCAACAAGGCGGGGTCGGAGTGCGCAATAGCGCTACGAAACGCCTTCTGAGCGATCCTGCGCTCAGGCCGCGCCGAACGTGGGCGAGGAAGGTGATGAAGCCGGTCAAGCATTTGGTGGGCCAGACTTCAGTTTTAATTTTGGTTCCGCATCGCCGGCGAAAGTTCGGGGCTAGTCGAATAGCCTCTGCCTTTGCTTGGACTTCGCCCAGTCGTCACGAGCCAGCGCCCAATCGACGTCTTGCCACCCTCGCGCCGCCATCCATTCTGGACCAGCACGTTGGCCGATGATATTGGCGCCGAACCATCGGGCGAGTTTTTCCACCCGTCTGTTGCCGCTTGCCGTGTCTCCGACAATGGTATGGAGATCGAGGTTGAAGAACCCATGCTCCAGCAATGCGCTCACCACCTCGATCGCCAGACGGTAGCGTCCCCAATCGTCGGGCGCTAGCTCGACTCCCAAAACGGCGGACCCATCATCTCTTTCCGCTTTGCGAAGACCGGCGCATCCACACAGGCGTCCGTCGCCCCGCTCGAAGACCCCCAGCTGGAAGTTCTGGCGTGGATCATCCTTCTGCCAGGCAATGAAGAGATCGAAGAGCTGTTGCGCCCTTTGATCATCAGAACTGCCGACGTCGTAGAGCCGCCTATAGCGTGGGTCCATCTGGTAAGAGATGAACGCCGCGCGGTCCGTTTCCAAGAAATCGCGTAGTGCGAGCCGCGGAGTGTGGATGAGCATGATGGTAGTTGGCACAATTTGAGCACCGGCACGAACGGAATAACCGTTGGCGGACAGATCGCTGAACTTAGCAAGCGCGTCGCTGAGGCTGAACCGAAGTTGAAGCGCCTCTACGAGGCGATCGAGAATGGCGTCATCAACGCCTCCGGTCCTTCGCTCAAGGATCGGACCGCGGAACTGTCCGCGATCCGCGACCAGGCCCAGCGGACGCCGAACTTGCGGCCGCGGTGCTTGAACGTGTTGGACCGACTATCACGTCAGAGAGCCTTCGCCGGCTCGCGCTGAGCGCGGCGCAAGCTGCGAAACGAAGATGGAACAATGCGGCGGGACCATTTGCGGTCGGCCGCCCAGCGCGTCGCGGTCGTCAATCCGAGCGAGATTTGCATCCTCGGCACGAAAACTGAACTGCTACGAACACTTGTCGCCGCTGCGGGCGTAGAATTGGCGGCTGCTGGCGTTCGCAGTTCTATACCGAAATGGCGCGCCCGGAGAGATTCGAACTCCCAACCCTCAGATCCGTAGTCTGATGCTCTATCCAGTTGAGCTACGGGCGCATCCGTTTGCGGCCCCGAGGGGTCTGGAGCCCGGCCGAGGGGCCCTTGCCCGCTGCTGCCGCCGCAAAACGAGGGCGGACCCTACTCAAATCATCCTGCACTGACAAGGCCTAGTGGGGTATCTTGCACGCGAGACGGGCACGCGACGGCCGCCGAGGCCACCTGCCGCACCCCTTCGCCCGGGTGCCGAGGCGGGCTGTTTGGCGCTGACACATTGAAATTGCCCAATGATTCGACTTGTAGCGTGGTAAGGCATTCGTTAAGTTTCTCGACTATGCTGTGCGGCGAGTTGATTTTGGCTTGCGAAGTTTTGTTCTGCCTCGGGGGGCCTGGAGTTGTCGCCGTTGCCTCGCTTGATCCTGGAAAGATGCACCCCGCGCCTGCGGCTTGCATGTCAGATCGCGGTCCTGACCGCGACCCTCGGTGCGTGCTCGTTCACGGAGGAGGCGCTGTGGCCCTCGCTCAATGGCAGCAGCCCGAAAACCACATCCGCGGCCGCGCCGCAGCGCGTTGAGATTTCAGCCCTCGGCGGCCGAACTCAATGCGACCCAGCCCGGTGCCGGCACCAACATCGCCCAGGCCGGCGGCGCGCCGCCAGCGCCCACGCAGATGACGGTCGTCGGCCAGCGCGTCCAGCAGATGCGCGGCGACGTCCAGAAGCTGCAGGCGACGGTGCAGAGCCATCGCGCCATGCTCGAGCAGGCGCGCAACAACGCCATCAACACCTCGCAGCGCTATTACACCATCGTCGGCGGCATCAATGCCCGCCTTCAGGTCGGCACCACGCCCGGCAACCCGATCCTGCAGGGCCAGTGGAACGAGGCCAGCGGCGAGCTCGACAAGATCAGCGGCGAGATCGGCCGCATGGCGCAGCTCTCCAACGAAATCGCCAGCGACGCCGCCACCGCCGCCTTCCTGCTCGAATTGATCCGCGCCGCCTACAGCCTGTCGGGCGCGATCGAGGACGATCACAAGGCCCTTGCCCAGCTCGAGGATGAGGTCAACCGCGCCGTCGTCGGCGTCGACCGCATGCTCAACGAGCTGTCCGAGGACACCAACCGCCAGACCGCCTATGTCGCGCGCGAGCGCTCGAACATGACGACGCTGTCGGTCGCCATCAAGAACGGCGAGCTCTACGGCACCGGCCTCGGCAACCGCGCCTTCACCGCCGCGGCACCCGTCGACGGGCCGGCGATGGCCGGCACGCCCAGCTCCGCCACCAGCCCGGCCAGTGCCGCCACCGGCCGCCGCCCGCTGATGGTGATCCGCTTCGACCGCTCCAACCCGGCTTATGAGCAGGCGCTCTACACCGCCGTCTCCCGCGCCCTGGAGCGCCGTCCGCAGGCGGCCTTCGACCTCGTCGCCGTGGCGCCCAGCAAGGGCAACCAGGCGCAGGTGGCGCTGGCCTCCTCGAACGCCAAGCGCCAGGCCGAGCAGGTGCAGCGCTCGCTCAACGACATGGGCCTGCCGCCGGACCGCGTGAAGCTCTCCGCCTCGACCAGCGGCCAGATCCAGGCCAACGAGATCCACATTTACGTCCGCTGACGCGACGTTATTCAGCGAAAGGGCCGCCCCCAAAGGGCGGCCCTTTTTGTTTGGGCGCTCGGGGCTGGCTTTTTGCCGCCCGTGCTCTAGTCTTTCCCGCAGGGGATCGCTGGCATCGGAGGGAACATGCTCCGCCGCGTCGTTCTGCTTGCAATCTTGCTGTTTGCCGCCGTCAGCGCCCAGGCGCAAGCCCCCGCGACCGACATCGCCGCCGCCGACCGCGCCGCCATCCGCCAGATCATCGGCGACCAGATCGCCGCGTTCCGCCGCGACGACGGGCCGGGCGCCTTCGCCTTTGCCTCGCCCACCATCCAGGCCATGTTCGGCACGCCGGATATCTTCATGGACATGGTGCGCAACGGCTATCAGCCGGTCTACCGCCCGCAGAGCGTGAGTTTCACCGATCTGGTCTATATCGACGGCCAGGCTCACCCAGCTTGTCGACATCGTCGGGCCGGATGGCGTGCCGGTGGTCGCGGCCTACGGGCTGGAGCAACAGCCCGACGGCACCTGGCGCATCAGCGGCTGCCAGATCCTGCGCGGGCGCAACGCATAGCAGCCGCGAGCGTACCGGCGGTTGCTTCGCCCCGGACCATCGGCTTAAATCCCCCCGCGTTTGAACGCCGGGAGAGCGCCATGGCCGAAGACTATAAAAAGATGTTTCCCGTGTCGTGGCAGGAGCTGCACCGCGATGCCAAGGCGCTGGCCTGGAAGCTGGTCGCCGGCGGCCCGTGGCTCGGCATCGTCGCGATCACCCGCGGCGGCCTCGTGCCCGCCGCCATTGTCGCGCGCGAGCTCGATCTGCGCGTCGTCGACACGGTCTCCGTCGCCAGCTACGAGCACATGACCCAGGGCGAGGCGCGCATCCTCAAGCAGATCGCCATCGACATCAAATCCGGCACCACCGGCAAGGGCCGCTGGCTGATCATCGACGATCTGGTCGACACCGGCCGCACCGCCAAGGTGGTGCGCGACCTGATGCCCGGCGCGCACCTCGCCACGGTCTATGCCAAGCCGCTCGGCAAGCCGCTGGTCGACACCTACATGACCGAAGTGAGCCAGGACACCTGGATCATGTTCCCGTGGGACACCGAGCCGCAATTCGTGCGCCCCATCGCCGCCGAAAAAGTCCCGTCCTAAGCACCGGACTTGAGCACACCAACCGCGTGACATCCTCCGCACCACTGCCGCGCCTGGGTCTGGCGCTGCTCGTCGTCGTCTGGTTTGCCTGGGGCCTCAACTGGTCGGCGATGAAAATCGCCCTTCTGGAATTCCCGGTGTGGACGCTGCGCAGCCTCTCCTGCGCCATCGCGGGCGTGACCGTGCTGATCGTGGCGCGCCTGCTCGGCGGCAGGTTCTGGCCCGCGCGCGGCGAGTGGAGCCGCATAGCGATCTCGGCGTTCTTCAATGTGACGGTCTGGCAGGTCGCGACCGCCTACGGCGTCATCCTGATGGAATCCGGCCACGCCTCGCTGCTCGCGTTCACGACACCGCTGTGGGTGGCCCTCATCAACGTCGTCTTTCTGCACGAGAAGCTGAGTGCGCGCGTGGCCATCGCGATTGCGCTGGGCCTCGCCGGCATCTTCGTGCTGATGTCGCGCGATCTCGACGAGCTGGGTACCGCGCCCTTGGGCGCGGCCTGCGTGCTCATCGCCGCCATCGGCTGGGCGATCGGCACGATCTACCAGAAGCGCCAGCGCTGGTCGGTGGGCGTGCCCGCCAACACCGGCTGGCAGCTGCTGCTGGCCTCCATCCCCATCATGATCCTGACGCCGTTCGTCGAGCCCGTGCTGTGGCGCCCGGTGAGCGGGCAGGCCTGGCTGGGTGCGGCCTATCTCACCTTCATCGCCGTCGTGATCGGCTATTTCTCCTGGTACAAGATCGTCAGCCTCCTGCCCACCGCCGTCGCGGCGCTGGGCACGCTGATGGCCCCGCTCATCGCCATGATCAGCGGCGCCATCATCCTCAACGAGCCCTTCGGCTGGCGCGAGATCACCGCCGTGGTGCTGGTGATGAGCGCGCTGACGATCGTGCTGATCCTGCCGGCGCTGCAGGCGAAGCCGGTGCCGGCGGAGTAATTTCTCCGACCATCAAAATATTGAAAGAGTTGGGCCACCCCCTCACCCCAACCCTCTCCCCGTTGGGGAGAGGGGGCAGACCGAGGCGCGTTTGAATCCCCTCTCCCCTCTGGGGAGAGGGCTAGGGTGAGGGGGTGGCCCCGATCTCTCCAACTTAACGCCCGCGCACTCACGCAAAATGACACGCCGCCTTACGCCCGCTGCCGATCTCGCGCAGCGCCGGTGCTTCCGCGCGGCAACGTGCCTCCGCGCGCGGGCAGCGCGGCGCATAAGGGCAACCGATCGCCACATCCGCATCGTCGCCCGCGCGCAAGCTCGCTGGCAACGGCGCCTTGGTGCCGGCGCTGGCAAGATCGGGCACCGCATCGACCAGCGCTTGCGTATAGGGGTGTGCTGGATGCTCGAACAGTTCGGCAGCCGGCCCCTGCTCCACCACGCGGCCGCGATACATGACGGCGACCTCGTCGACCACGTGCTCGACCACCGCCAGATTGTGGCTGATGAAGAAATAGGTGACGCCGCGCCGCTCCTGCAAATCCATCAGCAGGTTCAGCACCTGCGCCTGCACCGAGACATCGAGCGCCGACACCGGCTCGTCGGCGACGATCAGCGCCGGCGCGGTGATCAACGCGCGCGCGAGCGCAATGCGCTGGCGCTGCCCGCCGGAGAATTCATGCGGATAGCGCGTCGCCGCCGCCGCCGACAGCCCGACCGCCACCAGCATTTCGGCGATACGCCCCTTCACGATCGCTGCGCGATAAACCCGGCTCCGCCACATCCAGCGGCTCGGCGACAATGCGCGCGACGAGCTGGCGTGGGTCGAGCGAGCCGTACGGATCCTGGAACACCATCTGGAATTTGCGCCGCCGTTGACGCAGCTCATCCGCCGGCAGCGCAAACAGATCCTCGCCCTCGAAACGCACGCTGCCGCCGCTCGGCCGCTCCAGCGCCATCACCAGGCGCGCGAGTGTCGATTTGCCGCTGCCGGATTCACCGACGATGCCGAAACTCTTCCCGGCGGTGACCGTCAGATCGACACCGTCGACCGCGCGCAACGCCGGGCGCTTCCCGAACAGCTCGGCGCGCGGCAGTTTGTATTCGCGCGCCAAGCCTTGCGTGGCGACAAGCGGTGCGGTCATGCGCCGCTCCCGGGAAAGAAGCAGCGCGCGCGATGCGCCTCCGGATAGGCCGCCCAAGGCGGCGGCGAGTCATGACACACTTGCCGTCCGCGCGGACAGCGGCCGTGGAACGGGCAGCCCGGCGGCAGCGCGTCGGGTGCGGGCACCGTTCCCGGAATCGCAATCAGCCGCTTGCCCTTGCGCGCGCCCTTGCCCGGCAGGGCCGCGAACAGACCTTGCGTGTACGGGTGCGCGCGTGTGCCATAAAGCGCGGCCGTCGGCCCCTCTTCCGCCGCCTGGCCCGCGTACATGACAACGACGCGGTCGGCGAGCTGACCGATCACGGCGAGATCGTGCGAGATCAAGATCAGCGCCGTGCCCGTCTCCGCGATCACATCGCGCAGCAGCGCCACGATTTGCGCCTGCACGGTGACATCGAGAGCACTGGTCGGCTCGTCGGCAACAATCAAATCGGGCTTGCACGCCAGTGCCATGGCGATCATCACGCGCTGGCGTTGCCCACCCGAGAGCTGATGCGGATACGCCGAAAGCCGTGATCGTGCTTGAGGAATACCGACTCGCTCCAGCAACCGCACCGCTTCGGCCGTGGCCGCGCCATAATCGAGATGGCGATGCAGCATCAGCCCCTCGCGCACCTGATCGCCGATGCTGTGCACCGGGTTGAGCGCCGTCATCGGCTCCTGAAAGATCATCGCCATGCGGTTGCCGCGCAGCGCGCAAAGGCGCTCCTCGCTTGCCGCCAGCAGATCCTCGTCGTCCAGCTTCACGCGGCCCCTCGCGCGCACGCCCTCCGGCAGCAGCCCCATGACCGCCAGCGCCGTCATCGACTTGCCGCTGCCCGATTTCGCCGACCACGCCCAGCGTTTCGCCGCGCGCCAGCGTGAACGACATGTCGCGCACCACCGTGAGCGGACCGCTGCGGCCCGACACGATCACCGACAGGTTTTCGACCGCGAGCAGCGTCATGCGCGCGCCCGCCGCTGCTTGGGATCGATGATGTCGCGTAAGCCATCGCCCAGCAGGTTGAACGCCAGCACCGCCACCGCGATCGCCGCACCGGGGAAGATCGCCAGCAGCGGAGCTCTCTGCATGAAGGTCTGGGCCTCGTTGAGCATCTTGCCCCAGCTTGGGGCTGGCGGCTGCGTGCCGAGGCCGAGATAAGCGAGGCTCGCCTCGGCGAGGATCGCAAGGGCAAACTGGATCGTCGCCTGCACCACCAGGATGCCGGCGATGTTGGGCAGCACATGCTCGATCGAGATGCGCAACCCGCTCTTGCCCGCCGCGCGCGCCGCCAGGATGAAATCGCGGCTCAGCACCTGCAGGGCCGCCCCGCGCGTCAGCCGCGCGAAGACCGGGATGTTGAAGATGCCGATGGCGATGATGGCGTTGATGGCGCCCGGCCCCAGCAGCGCCGTGATCATGATCGCCGACAGGATCGCCGGAAACGCGAAGGTGAAATCGGCGAGCCGCATGACTAGATCGTCGATGAACCCGCGCTTGGCCGCGGCGAAGGCACCCAGCGCCACGCCGAAGGTGAGCCCGATCCCCACCGCCACGAACCCGACCGCGAAAGAATTGCGCGAGCCAATCATCACCATCGACAACACGTCGCGCCCAAACTGGTCGGTGCCCAGCCAGTTCATCGCCGAGGGCGGCTGCAGCCGACGCGCGATATTGATGGCGTTGATCGGATAGGGCGTCCAGAACAGCGAGACCAGCGCCACGGCGACCAGCGCCAGCGTCAGGACTGCACCCGCGATCAAGGCCGGATGTCGCCGCGCGGCCTTCATGCCGCGACACCGCGCAGCCGCGGATCGATCGCGGCGTAGAGCAGGTCGACGACGAAATTGATGAACACGACCAGGCCCGCCAGCAGCACGACGATATCCTTGACCACGATCAGGTCGCGCTGGTTGATCGCCTGGAACACCAGCCGACCGAGGCCGGGCAGGTAGAACACGTTCTCGATGATGATGGCGCCCGCCAGCAGGAAGGAGAATTGCAGGCCCATGATGGTGATGACCGGGATCATCGCGTTGCGCAGCACATGGCGCCACAGCGTCGCGCGGCGCGTCAGCCCCTTCGCGCGCGCCGTGCGCACATAATCCTCGGTCAGTGCATCGAGGATCGCCGAGCGCGCGACGCGCGCCAGGATCGCGGCTTGCGGCAAAGCGAGCGCGATCGCCGGCAGGATCAGCGCCCGCAGCGCCGGGCCGATGCCTTTGTCCCAACCCGGGAAACCGCCCGCCGGCAGCCAGCCGAGCGCAATCGAAAAGAACAGCACCAGCAGCAGGCCGAACCAGAAATTCGGCACCGCCAGGCCGAATTGCGCAAAGGCCATCACGCCGGCATCGCCCAGCTTGCGATGACGCGCGGCGGCAAAGAGCCCGAGCGGCAATGCAAGTGACGTCGACAGGACGATGGCGGCGAGCGCCAGCGGCCCGGTGATCGCCAGACGATCGACGATCAATCCGGCCACGGGAACGCGATACGTCTGGCTGATGCCGAGATCGCCGCTGGCAAGCCCGCCCACCCACACCAGATAGCGCTCGACCACCGGCTTATCGAGCCCGAGCTCGCGCCGCAACGCCGCCAGCGTCTCCGGCTGCGCCTCGGTGCCAAGCATCACCACCGCCGGATCGCCCGGCAGCACTTCCATGACGATAAACACGACGGCCGACGCGGCGATCAGCGTCGCGATGAGAGTCGCAAGGCGGCGCAGGCAAAATTGGATCATGCCGCGCCCTGCCCTCTTCCTCTGTTGTCATCGCCGGGCTTGACCCGGCGATCTGACACAGGCGCGGCAAAAGATGCGCGGGTCAAGCCCGCGCATGACATCTCAAAATTCAAAAGGAAGTCCCCTCCCCCTTGTGGGGGAGGGTTAGGGTGGGGGTAGACGCATCGCTGGCCCATCCAGCCCATGATCACCGCGCCAGCCCCCATGCTTCGAGACGCCGCGCTGCGCGCGGCTCCTCAGCATGAGGACCGAGATAAGGTGCAAAGAGAGGCCTCGTCCTGAGGAGCGCGCGTCAGCGCGCGTCTCGAAGGACGGGGCCGTGACGCCTACTTCTTCCACACCGCCTGCGTCACGTCGTTCGCTTGGATCGGGCTGTTCTCCCACAGCCCGTCGAGATCGGCGTTCCACACGCCGAGCTTGGGCAGCTGGAACAGGAACACGTTGACGCAATCCTCCGCGATCATGCGCTGCGCGTCGCCGTAGAGCTTGTTGCGCTCGCCCTCGTCGAGCGTGCGGTCGATCTTGGTCATCAGCTCTTTGAAGGCCGGCTTCGAATAGCCGAAATAGTAATCGTCGCGCGTGTAGATGTTGATATCCATCGGCTCCGTGTGCGCGACAATCGTCAGATCGTATTGCCGTTCGCGGAACACTTGCGTGAGCCATTGCGGCGCCTGGATCAGCTCGATCTTGGCGTCGATTCCCACCTGCGACAGCATCGCCGCGATGATTTCGCCAGCACGCGGCGCGTAGGGGAAGGGCGGCAGGCGCATCTGCAGCGAGAACCCGTTGGGGAACCCCGCCTCGCGCAGCAGCGCTTTCGCCTTGTTGACGTCGTACGGGTACATGCCGGTCAAATCGACATAGGCCGGATGCAGCGGCGAGAAATGGCTGCCGATCGGCGTGCCGTAGCCCGACCAGGCGCCGTCGATCACCGCCTTGCGGTCGATCGCATGCGCAAGTGCCCGGCGCACGCGCACATCGCTGAGCGGCGATTTCGTATTGTTGATGGCAAGGATCGTCTCGCCCTCGGTCGCCCCGACCACGACCTTGAAGCGCCTGTCCGTCTTGAACTGGTCGAGCGTCTCGGGCGCACCCATGCTCGGGAAAGCGTCGAGATCGCCGGCGCGCAGCGCCGCCACCTGCGCCGACGGGTCCTGGATGAAGCGGAACGTCACGCGCTTCAGCTTGATATTCGCGGCATCGCGATAGCCATCGAACTTGGCGAGCTCGACCCTGTCGCCGCGCACCCAGTTGACGAATTTGAACGGGCCGGTGCCGACCGGATTGGTCTTGTTGTTGGCCACACTCTCCGGCGCGAAGATCACCGCATCGCCCCAGCCGAGATTGTAGGGGAAATTGCCGACCGGAAATTTGAGCTTGATGACCACCGTCGACGCATCGCTCGCCGTTACCGCCTCAATCGGCGCGAAGATCCATTTCTGCGCGTTGGTGCTGTCGGGCGCCATCGCCCGGTCGAAGGTGAACTTCACGTCCGCCGAATCGAAATCCGTGCCGTCATGGAATTTGACGCCCGTGCGCAGCTTGAACGTATAGGTGAGCCCGTCATCCGAGCGCGTCCAGCTTTGCGCCAGCCCCGGCTTGACGGCGCCGGTGCGGTCGATGCGCGTCAACCCTTCGTAGATATTGGCGTAGGTGACCTCGCGGATCGAACCCGCGGCCCCGCCGGTGGGGTCGAGATGCGGCGGTTCCACCGACATGCCGAGCGCCAGCGTGTCCTTTTGCGCCAGTGCAACCGAACTCCACGCCACCATCGCCGCCAGCGCGGCCAGACCCCGGATGAACTTCATGAACCCCTCCTCATGACGGCGTTCCGTCTCGCCCGCAAGCCTAGCGCGCCGGCGCGCCGAATGCCATGTCCGGCCGCCTATTCCCAAAATGCCCGCTTCGCGGGCGCCGCGTCAGCCTTCGGATTGGCCACATATCCCTTCGGCAGCGGCTTGATCCGCCCCCACCAGGGCAGCGCGCGCTCGGAGCGCCACGCCATCTGGTCTTCGACCGTGGCGCCGCCCTTGTCATGCGCCGCTTTGAATTTGGCATACGCCGCACGCACCGCCTGATCGTGCGCATCATTCGGCGCTTGTGCGTAGTCGTAGACCGCGGCCGACGAGCGCCAGCATCTCCGGCGCGCTGGCCTTCATGTCGGTGGGGTTGTTCCAGGCATCGAGCCATTCCGCGACCACCGCCTTCGCCGCCTCCTCGCGCGGCAAGGGCTTCTTGGCCGTGGCCGCCAGCAGCATATGGCGCATCAACTCCGCGCGCGCGGAAATCTCCCGCGCGTCCAGCGCCGCTTGCTTCATGCGGTCGAACGCCACGCCCGCCTGCGCTTTCAGCTCTTCTCCGAAATGGGCCATCTTCTGTCCTGTCAGGGCAAAGTCTTCAGCAGCGGCGTCATGCGCTGGAACATCTCGTCGCCATCGACGTGCTCGATCACCAGCGTGTTGGGTTTCTGATGCGTGGCACCCCAGCGGTCGACCACGGTGCGGCCCATGCCGAGCTCGCTGCCGGTCTCGATCTCGACGAAGCACTCGGCACCCTTGAACAGGTCGGGCCAGAGCAGATAGGCGATGACGCACGGGTCGTGCATGGGAATGCCGCGCCCGCTAAAGCGTTCCAGGCTGCGCCCGCTATGGCGCCCGACCATGCCGGCGATGACCTTGCCCGTACGGTTGCCGAGCCCAAGCATCGCCGCGACCCATTCCTTGGTCGTGATCGCCTGGTGCGTCGCATCGAGCGGGAACATGACGATCGGCACGCCCGCCCGGAACACCGCAGCGGCCGCGTGCGGGTCGACATAGATGTTGAATTCGGCCGACGGCGTGATGTTGCCCACCGCCACGGCCCCGCCCATGAGCACGATCTCGCGGATCTTCGGCACGATGCGCGGCTCGCGCACCAGCGCCGTCGCGATATTGGTGAGCGGTCCGATCGGGCACAGCGTCACGCCGCCATCGGGCGCATTCATCAACGCCGCAATGATCGCGTCGACCGCATGCGTAATTTCGAGCGGCAGCGCCGGCTCGTCCAAATCCGCCCCGTCGATGCCGGACGCCCCGCAGATATGCTCGGCCGTGCGCAGCTTGCGCATCCACGGCGCCTCGCAGCCGGCATAAACGGGAACCCGCTTGCCCGCGAGTTCCACCAGGGCGCGCGCATTGCGCTGCGTCAGGCCCAGCGGCACGTTGCCGGCGACGGCGGTGATGGCCACCACGTCAAGGGCATCGCGCGCCGCCAGCGCCAGCAGAATGGCGACGGCATCGTCCTGCCCCGGATCGCAATCGAGAATGATCTTGCGCGTCATGTCGTCTTCGATCCCGCCTTTCCAAACAAATCCCGATAACAGCGCCATTCGCCGAGCGTCGCTGCTTCATAAACGCCGCGCGCGATGGCGCGTGCCAGACAATCGGCGGCCAGCGAGCCGATGCGCGACAGCATCAGGTTGTTCTTGAGCGGCCGTTTGCCCGTCGACAGTGCAAACACGATGTCGCCGTCGAAGGGCGTGTGCACCGGCCGGATCGCGCGCGCAAACCCGTCCTGCGCCATGATCGCCACCCGGCGCGCCTGCGCCTTGGTGAGCGCGACGTCGGTCGCGACCACGGCGATGGTCGTGTTGGCGGCGATGCTGACCTGTTTTTCCAAGGCCGCATCCAGCGTCACGCGCGGCACCGCGCGCTCGACATGGCCGCCGAATTCGCCATCCTGCTCGAACGATGCGGCCCAGAATTGCGCGGTGCTCGGGGATGGTCGTGCCGCCCAGGCTGTTGACCGCCGCGAGCGCCCCCACGCTCACCCCGTCTTGCGTGCGATGCGACGCACTGCCCAGCCCGCCCTTCAACCTGCCGGCACGCGCCCCGTAACCGGCACCGACATTGCCCAATCGGAACACCCGCTTGGCATCCGCCAAGGCGCGCAGGCCCAGGCGCCGATAGGGCGGACTCTCGCCCCAGGCCTTATCGCCGCCATTGCCGAGATCGGAGAGGATGGCGCTGGGCACGATCGGCACCGTGAGCGGCCCCACGCGGATGCCGCGCTTGCGCGCCGACAACCGCGCGCGCACGGCCCCCGCGGCGTCCAGGCCGAACGCCGACCCGCCGGCGAGCACGATCGCGTCGACGCGGTCGATCAGGCAGGCGGGGTCGAGCAGATCGGTTTCGGCCGAGCCCGGGGCGCCACCGGCAGTCGCCACCGCGGCGACGGCACCGCCCGCGGCGAGAATCACGGTGACGCCCGTGCGCACGCGCCGGTCTTCGGCGTTGCCGACCGTCAGTCCTGGAATATCGGTGATGAGATTGAGACGACGAACCACGGAGCTTCGCTTCACAAGGGCGCGCCAAGCTAAGGCGACGACGCCGACACGGTCAAATTAACGGCTCACGATTGTTAAGGTTTGTGCCCTCGATGCGGCCTGGTCGCATGCAACGGCCATAATTTCTCCATCGCCAGATAGGTCGCCGAGGCCGACCAGCCGATCAGCACCAGCCCGTTCAGACCTTCAACGCCCGTGAGCATCCGCAAGGCACCCACCGGCACCACATCCCCGAACCCGATCGTCGTATAAGTCGCGGTCGAAAAGTAAAGATATTCCAGGAAGTTATCGGACTTCCCCAGTCCCGAAACAACGAGATGGCCGAGCGTCGTCCACTCCGCAATCCCCCACAGCGCCGCGGCATAGAACCACACCTCCACGGTGTGGCCGAAGAACGCCGCGAACACCAGGAACAGGATTTTCAGCCGCGGCGGCAGCGGCAACTTAGGCAGCAAATCCGAAGTGATTTGCAGAACTTCGTAATGAATCACCAAGGTTACCGCGACCAGAATTGTCGCGGCCAGCATCATCACCAGCATGACTCACCCCGGCACAGTTTGCTATGGATAGGGCCTCGATCGGCGGCGCTGCGGCCCCCGGGCGAAGGGTGCGAGCGGTACACGGAAGGAAGAGGGTTCGGTAATGCGCGGTGTTGCCGCTCGCCGATTCTATCGCGCGACGGTTCTTGCCTGTTGGACGCTGCTGGCCGCCGTTCTCGGCGGTGCTGCGAGTCTTGCCCAAACACCTGCCCCTCCTGAAGAAGTCAGCGGGTTTACGTCAAAGACGCCGGCGGTTGCCATCCGCCATATGGCCGCAGCGGCCAATCCGCTGGCGGCCGATACCGGGCGCGAGATCCTACGCCAGGGCGGCAGCGCGCTCGATGCCGCGATTGCCATGCAGATGGTACTCACGCTGGTCGAGCCGCAATCCTCCGGTCTCGGCGGCGGCGCCTTCCTGATCCATTTCGATGCCTCCAAGAAGGAGATGCGGACCTATGACGGGCGCGAGACCGCGCCCGCCGGGGTCACATCCGAATTCTTCCTTGATCCCGATGGCAAGCCCCTGCCGTTCAGCGCCGCCTCGATCGGCGGGCACGCGGTGGGCGTGCCCGGCGTGCTGCGCATGCTGGAAATGGCGCATCGCGAGCATGGCCGCCTGCCCTGGCCGCGCCTGTTCGAGCCGGCGATGCGCCTGGCCGAGGAGGGCTTCGTCGTCACGCCGCGTCTCAACAAGCTGCTCGACGGCGACAAGCAGCTGCGCGAATTCCCCGCCGCGGCCGCTTATTTCTATGAACCCGACGGCACGCCGCGCGCAGTCGGCACGCGCCTGACCAATCGGCCTTTGTTCGAGACCTTCCGCACCATCGCCAGTGCCGGCGTCGATTCCTTCTACAACGGCGCCATCGCCCGCGACATCGTCGCGGCGGTGCAAAGTGCCGGTCCGCGCCCGGGTGTGCTGTCGCTGGCCGATCTTGCCAATTACCGCGCGGTCAAGCGCGACCCAATCTGCGGCCCCTATCGCGGATACCAGGTTTGCGGCATGGGTCCGCCCTCCGCCGGTGGCATTGCCGTGGCGCAGGCCCTTGGCATCCTCGAGCGCCACAAGCTGCGCCCGCTCGCGCCCACCTCGGTCGAGGCGGTGCACCTGATCTCCGAGACCGAGCGTCTGGTCTTTGCCGATCGCAACGCCTATGTCGCCGACACCGACTTCGTTTTCGTGCCGGTGCGCGGCCTGCTCGACAAGAAATACCTGTCGCAGCGAGCACACCTCATTTCGCCCGACCTGACCATGGGCAAGGCCGAACCGGGCCGCCCCGCCAATCTGGGCTTCCTCTACGCCCCGCGCGTACCCGCGGTCGACGCCTTCGAGATTCCGGCCACCAGCCATCTCAGCGTCATCGACGGCGCGGGCAATGCCGTCGCCATGACCACGAGCATCGAGAACGCGTTCGGTTCCAAGGTGTTCGTGCGCGGCTTCCTGCTCAACAACCAGCTTACCGATTTCTCCTTCAAGCCGACCGATGGCGACCAGCTCGTGGCCAACCGCGTCGAACCCAACAAGCGCCCGCGCAGCTCCATGGCGCCGACCATCGTCCTCGACCGCGAGCAGCGCCTGGTCCTGACCGTGGGCTCGGCCGGTGGCGCGCGCATCATCCCCCATGTCGTGCAGACGCTGATGGGCGTGCTGGAATGGAATCTCGACATCCAGGCCGCCATCAACCTGCCCCATCACGTCAGCATGAACGGACCGGTCGAGCTGGAGTACGGCCAGCCGATTGCCGGCCTTGCCCACGCGCTGCGCACGTTGGGCCATACGGTGGAGATCAGGTCGCAGACAAGCGGGCTGCAGGGCATTATGGTCGTGCGCCGCAACAACACGACCCAGCTGGTCGGCGGTGCCGATCCGCGCCGTGAAGGCCAAGCGCTCGGCGACTGACCCGCACTTAATCCTTTTTCCAGGCCTGCAAACATATGACGAGTTCCGCGTACCCCGTGATCCGGGTCCTGCCCGGCCGCCACAAGCGCGCCAAATCCGGCCATCCCTGGCTCTATTCCAACGAGATCGCCATGGACAACACGGCCAAGAAACTGCCGCCGGGCGGGCTGGTGCGCGTGGAGGCCGCGTCCGGCGAAATCCTCGGCATCGCGATGTTCAACCCGCATCCGCTGGTCAGCGCGCGCTTCCTCACGCGCAACCCCGTGGCCGTGATCGACGCGGGCTTCCTGGCCGAGCGCCTGACGGCCGCGCGCGATCTGCGCGAGCGCCTGTTTCCGGGCGGCTTCTACCGTCTGATCCATGCCGAGGCGGACGGTATGCCCGGCCTGGTGGTCGACCGCTTCGGCGAGGCTGTCGTCATCCAGGCCAACACCGCCGGTATGGACCGGCTGCTGCCCGACTTGCTGGCCGCGATTGACCAGGTTCTCGCGCCGAAGACCGTCGTGCTGCGCAACGATTTAAGTGCGCGCACGATGGAAAAGCTCGACTCCCATGTGCGTGTCGCCAAGGGCACGCTGAACGGTCCCGTTGAATTGCAGGAGAACGGCGCCCGCTTCCTCGCCGATCTGGAGACCGGCCAGAAGACCGGCTGGTTCTACGACCAGCGCGACAACCGCGCTGCCGTCGCTGCCTTCGCGCAAGGCGGCCGCGTGCTCGACCTCTACAGCTACGGCGGCGGCTTCGCCATCGCGGCGGCGCGCGCGGGTGCAAGCGAGGTAGCCGCCATCGACCGCTCGCAGCCGGCCCTCGATCTTGCCGCGCGCGCGGCGGCGCTCAACAGCGTCGATCAGGCCTGCCGTTTCGAGCGCGTCGAGGTTTTCGCGGAACTTGAGAAGCTGGCCGCCAAGGGCGAGCGCTTCGACATCGTCGTGGCCGATCCGCCGGCCTTCGTCAAATCGAAGAAGGATCTCGCCGCCGGCATCCGCGGTTATCGCAAGCTCGCGCGCCTGTCGGCGTCGCTTGTCGCGCGCGGCGGCGTGCTGTTCATCGCCTCATGTTCGCACAATGTCGAGGTCGCGGATTTTGCCGAACAGGTCCGGCGCGGCCTGGAAGACGCCGAGCGCAACGGGCGCATCTTGCGCACCAGCGGTGCGGCGCCCGATCACCCGGTCCATCCGCACCTGCCGGAATCGGCCTATCTGAAAGCCGAGCTGCTGCAGCTCGACTGACCTTCCAGCGTCAGTGGACGCTGACCGGCTGCAAATCGTGCTCGCGCAGCAATTCGAGGGCGTCGGCGCGCCCATCGACCTGCACGATCTCGGTGCCGTCGGCGGCGTAGATGACGTAGGCGGAAGCGCCGCGGCTGGCGACGCGCTTCACGTAGGCCATCGTCTCGATCCCCAGCTGCGCGAAATCCTGCGAGGCGGTTTCGGGCTTGATTGAGCTTTGCATGGCGTATCCTCGGGGGTGTTGGGGAGGAAGCTCAGGGGCGAAGTCTAGAGAAAAACTCTTAAAGAATGATCGGAAGCGCCGGGGCGAGGCAGGTACAGGCGAGAAGTGCTAGGGCCAGAAAGCGCTCTGTCCGGGACCAGTTGTTCCAGTCTGCGAGAAGATGGCGCATGGCATTTCTCCCATACAGCTCCCGGATCGATCTTGTGTCCGTTCTGGCCGACAACGCCCGGGGCAGGACAAATCTTCCGCCCACATGGTTAATAAATTGATTAATAAGCGCCGCCGCGCAACGATTTTCCGTTGCCGCAGAAGCACAGGTGGCACGCCCTAACGGGCGTCATTGAGCGCCCAATCGTAGGCGTCGTCGGCGATTTGCGACACCGCGGCCAGCCGCGCCGCCAGCGCCGGATCGGCGTATTGCTTGAGATGCGCGATCACACCCGCATCGTCGCCGCCGAAATCCTCTTTGAACCAGACATAGAGGCTGGACACGCTGAGCCGGCCGTCGACCACGCGCGCGCCGCGCGGATGATTGACATAGGCGTGCGCACCGTCGGTCAGCAGCCGCTCGATCGCGGCGACGCTATGAGCTTCACGCATCAGATTGGGGCAGCCGAGCGAGGCGCAATTGACGGCGTAGTGAACTCGGTTATCGCGCCACCGCGGCCGCAGGATGCGATGCTCAATATCGTCGAGCGACAAATCCTCGCCCTTCACGCGCACGAGCGCCTTGCCCCACGGGCCAACCGAAAAGAGCCCTGGAGAAATCCCGATGTCGCGGATCGACTTGACCGGATAATGGTCGAGCACAACGCGCACGGTGAGCGCGTTATAGAGATTGATCCAATAGGCGAGCTGTTCAGCGCGATTGACCGTGTCGATGTCGACCGACGCCAGCGCGTCGAGATAGTTTGCCAGCGCTGCCCGGTCCGCAGCACCCACGCGGCCAAATGCGACGCGGTTGATGCCGTCCCGGGCGACAACGACATAGGCCTTGAGGAACGCATCCCAAGCGCCGTGATCGATCGTCGTGCGCGAGGCCGCGTCGTGTGCCTGCCAACGGGGCCAAAGCTCCGCTTTGGGGGCCGCGCCAGCGCGTCGCACGCAGCCGAACGCGATGGCACCGCCCGCCAACCCGGTGACGAAGTTACGCCGGCGGAGCATTAGCTCAGCCCCGCCTCTCAAAAGGAGCGTCATCGTCGCGCAACGATAAACAACCGCCGGAACGCAAAGAGCGTCTTGCCGTCGCCGCGGCGCGGATAGGCTTGCGCGATCTTTTTCGCATATGACGAAAGAAAGACCGGCCGCTCTTCCGGCGTGAGCTGGTCCAGCATCGGCTTCACCACCGTGCCCTTGGTCCACTCGACGACCGGATTCTCGCCCTCCAGGATCTGCAGATACTCCTGCTCCCAGATATCAAGGCTGGCCGCGTGCGGCGAAAGCCAGTCGTAATAATCCGGCGGTGCCGCCACCGGTGCTTCCATCAGATGCGCCGCCAGGCGCGACGCCCATGCCCCGTCGCGCGCCACCGCGCGCAGCAGGGCATGCGAGGGGGCGGCGAAATTGCGCGGCATCTGCACCGCCAGCACGCCGCCTTTCGCCACTTGATGAATCAGATGCGCAAACAGGTGCGCATGGTCCGGCAGCCAATGCAGGGCCGCATTCGAAAAGACGAGATCGGCCGGTGCTGGCGCGCGCCACGACGCCAGATCGCTCTGGAGCCAGTCGATGCCGGCGGTCGCTGGCACCTTGGCCAACATCTCCGCCGAGGAATCGACGCCCGTAACACGCGGCTTTCGGCCAGCGCGCCTTGATCAGCGCCGTGACATTGCCGGCTCCGCAGCCCAAATCCCACGCCGTGCCGCAGCTTTCCAGCGGCACGCGCGCCAACAGGTCGAGGGCCGGCCGCAGCCGATGGTCGGCGAATTTGAGATATTGTGCCGGGTCCCAGCCGCTCATTCGATCGTTCTCCCGTGGGCGCGGTTGTCGCCGCGCGGCCCGTGAGGTTTAATCCGCCGCACGTCCGGAGTAAACGCCATGACCGCCCCCGAGCCGAAACCGACCTGGCGTGCCCTGCTCGCCGCCGAGAAGCCGCTGGCCCTGCCGGTCGCACACGACGCGCTGAGTGCGCGCCTGATCGTGCGGGCCGGGTTCAAAGCCTATTCGATCGGCGGCTTCCCGCTGGTGGGCGCTCGCCACGCCATTCCCGACATCGGCTTGGTGGCCCTGTCCGAAATGAGCGCCGGCATGCGCGATGTCATGGCGGCGAGCGATCTGCCCGTACTGGTCGACGGCGACGACGGCTACGGCGACGTCAAGAACGTGACGCGCACCATCCAGACCTACGAGCGCATGGGTGCGTCAGCCATCTTCATCGAGGACCAGGTGGCGCCCAAGCGTTGCGGCCACATGGCGGGCAAGGATGTCGTGCCGGTCGAGGCGATGGAGAAGAAGCTGCGCGCCGCCGCCGCGGCGCGCGACAGCGCGGAAACGTTCCTGATCGCCCGCACCGACGCGCGCGCCATCCACGGCCTCGACGACGCGCTCAGCCGCGGCGAGCGCTACCTCAAGGCCGGCGCCGACGGCGTCTTCATCGAGGCCCCGGAATCGCCCGAGGAGCTGCGCCGCATCGGCGAAGAATTCCGCCACGTGCCGCAGATCGCCAACATGCTGGAAGGCGGCCGCACGCCCATCCTCTCGCCCGCGGAACTCGCGAGCCTGGGCTTCGCCATGGTCGCCTACCCGACCTCGCTGATCTTCCGCGTCGCGCGCGTGCTGGAATTCGGCACTGCAGGAGCTGCGCGCCGGCCGCCTGCCGCAGGAACGGCTGGTCACCTTCGACCAGTTCAAGACGATGATGAACTTCACCGACTGGGCCACGGTCGAAGACCGCTTCGCGCGCTGAGCTATTCGGCGGCGCGCTCGCGCCGTGTCGCGGCGCGCGGCAGGTCGATGCGGAAGACCGTTCCCTGCGCCGAGCTCTGCACCAGCACCAGCTCGCCGCCATGCGCGCGCACCAGCTCGCGCGCGATGGCGAGGCCGAGCCCCGTCCCGCCCGCGCGCGCCGAGCCGGCGAAGGGCTGGAACAGCTTCTCGCGTGCCTTGCGGCCAGGCCCGGCCCGTCATCGGAGATATCGAGCGTGAGCGTGCCGTCGATCGCCATGCGGCCGTCGAGCTGCACGCGCATCGCGCCGGCCTCGACCGCGTTGCGCCCGAGATTGACCAGCACGCGGAACATCTGGTCGCGGTCGGCGTCGACCAGGATGTCGCTCGCCACCGCGTTGTGCCAGCCCGCGCGGTTGTCGGTGAGCAGGCCGACGACGCGGCCGACCTCCTCGACCAGATCGCACACCGCGAACGCCGCGCGCTGCGGCTGCGGCAGGTCGTCGCGCGCGTAGTCGAGCGTCTGGCCGCACAGCGCCACGGCGCGGTCGATCGCCGCGACCACGGTCGGTGCCAGGCGGCGCACATTGGGGTCGCTTGAATCCGCGAGGCGGTCCGACACCAGCCGCGCCGTCGCCAGGATGTTGCGCAGATCGTGATTGATCTTGGTGAGCGCCGTCCCCAGCGCCGCCAGCCGCGCGCGCTGGCCCAGCGCCGCGCGCACCGCGCCCTCCATGTCGGCAAGCTCGCGCTGCATGACGCCGATTTCGTCGCGCCGGTCGCTGGTGGCGATGACGCTGGCGGCACTCTCCGGCGAATTGCGGAACTCCATCATGTTCTCGGTCAGCCGGCGCATCGGCCGCACCATCAGCCATTGCAGGCCAGATAGACGAGGCAGGCGGTGACGAACGAGATGACAAGCGACAATCCCAGAATCCGCCACGAGAACAAGACCATCGCCTTGTGCATCGGCGCGCTGTCGAGCAGCACCTCGACCACCACGTCGTCCTGGCGCGTCGATCGCCCGATCACGCGCATCACCGGTTCTCGCGCGTGGTCAGCGCCATCAACGCGTCGGCCAGGCGTACGGCCAAGCTGACATCGCGCAGATCGTACGTCTCTTCGGGCGTGGGCGGCATGTCGCGCGTCAGGATGCGCCGGGCCCCCGGCCGGGCGATGATGATCGCGTGCGCGCGCGCATGGTCGAGCAGCTCGCTCTTCAGCTCCTCGCTCACCATGTTGTCGGGCGTTGCTTCCAGGGCAAGCGTCGCCAGATGCGCCGCGGCCAGGCGGTTGCGCAGATAATCCTCGCGGAAACGCGCGATCGAGGGCGCATAGATCAGCACTTCGCACAGCATGACGAAGGCGACGGTCAGCACAAGCAGTCGCGCCGACAACCCATAGGGGAAGCGCGGCATCCGGGCCCGGCGTTGCGGCTCAGTCGGCATGGTCATGAATTATAGCATCATTTCGGAATTTCAACCGAACCGGGCGAGGAAGCGCACCAGCCGGCGGGTCTTCGCCCCGAACAGCTTTCGCAGGTAAAAACTCCCCGCCGCGCGCTTGCCGGCCTCGCCGCGCGTCGGATAGGGGGCAATCATTCCGGCGATATCATTGACCGCAAGCCCGTTGGAAATCGCCAAACCCCACATCTGGATCAGCTCGCCGGCCTGCGGCGCCGACGATGCCCGCCCCCAGCACCTGCCCGCGCGGGCTGGCGATCACCTTGACCAGCCCTTCCGTCTCGCGCTCGGTCTGGGCGCGGTCGTTCTCGTGGAACGGCCAGCGCAGGATGCGGATCGCGTCGCCATGCTGGGCGCGCGCCGCCGCCTCGGTCAGGCCGACATTGGCGCAGCTCGGGCTCGGTGTAGGTGACCCAGGGCAGCGCCCGGTAATCGACCTTCGCCGGCAGCCGGAACAGCGCGTTGCGGATGACGATGCCGGCGTGATAGCCCGCGACATGGGTGAATTGCGGCCCGCCGGCGACATCGCCCATGGCGTAGATCTTCTTGTTCGTGGTGCGCAGCCGCGCATCGACGCTCGATGCCCTTGGGCGAATAGCGCACGCCGGCCGCTTCCAGGTTGAGCCCATCCACATTGACGCTTGCGGCCGGCGGCGACCAGCAGATGCGTGCCGGCGATCCGGCCTGGCCGGCACCTCCAGCGAAACGCGAGTGCGCCGGCGACTGCCGGTCGACCGCCGCGACCTTCACGCCCTCGATGATCTCGACGCCGTCACCGATGCAAGCGCCGCCGCACGAAATCGGCCAGTTCCGGATCGTCCTTGCCGCAGCAGGCTCGCGACTTCGAGCAGCGTCACCCGCGCGCCCAGCCGCGCGAAGGCCTGCGCCAGCTCGCAGCCGATCGGCCCGCCGCCGATGACGATGAGATGCGCGCGGGCAGCTCATCGAGATCGAACACCGTCTCGTTGGTGAGATACGCGATCTTGTCGAGGCCCGGGATGGGCGGCGCGCTGGGCGACGAGCCGGTGGCGATGACGAAACGCCGCGCGCGCACCTGGATGTCGCCCGCGCGGATCTCGTCGCGCGCCACGAACGCGCGCCGGCGCTGATCACGCGCACGCCGAGGCCGGTGAAGCGCTCCACTGAATCGTCGGCGCGATCGCGTCGATGACGCCACGCACATGCGCGCGCACCGCGGCGAAATCGATCTGCGGCGGACTGCGTCGTGACGCCGAAACGATGCGCCTCGACGCACGCTCTGCGCCGCGTGCGCGGCGGCGAGCAGCGCCTTCGACGGCACGCAGCCGTAATTGAGGCAGTCGCCGCCCATCTTGTGCGCCTCGCACAGCACGACCTTGGCGCCCAGCTGCGCAGCGCCGGCCGCGACCGAGAGCCCGGCCGAGCCAGCGCCGATGACGCAGATATCGACATCGAGGCGCTCCGCCATCGCGTCACGCCCCGCGCCAGCGCCGGTAGGCGACCGGAATGAGTGACAGCGCCGCAATACCCAGGATCGGCAGCAGGATGGGCGCCGTGAAGATGATATGCAGGTTGGGCTCGCCGCCGCGATCGAACACGGCGCCCAGTCCATTACCCACGCTCGCATAGACGAGTGCGCCCGGCATGATGCCGAAGAACGTCGCGATCACGTAGGTGCCCAGCGACACGCCCAGGAAGGCCGGCACCAGATTGACCAGGAAGAACGGGAACAGCGGGACAAGGCGCAACACCAGCAGGTAGCTGAGCGCGTCGCGCCGGAACCCTTCTTCCATGCGCGCGATGGCGCCGCCGGCCTTGGCGCGCAGCAGATCGGCAAAGGCCGTACGCGCGGCGATGAAGATGACCGTGGCGCCGATCGTCGCCCCGATCACGGCATAGGTCGCGCCAAGCACGATCCCGAACAGGAAGCCGCCGGTGATGGTAAGCAGCGCACTGCCTGGCAGCGAGAACGCCACCACCGCCACATAGGCGGCGATATAGGCGAGTGGCGCCAGCAGCCCATGCCCGGCCACCCAATCGGTAAGCGCGGCGCGATGCGCCGCACAAGGTCGCGAAATTCACATAGCGATGCAGGCCGAACCCGAAAAACGCCACGGCGCCGGCCACGAGGACGAGGATGGGCAGGGCGCGCACCAGCCGTGACGGCCGTGCCGCTGGTTCCGACGAAATCATGTTCTTCCCGGCCAGGCCGGCTCCAACCCTGATCACGCTCCCGAACGACGACCCTACAGTGCCCCCGAACCCCTTGCCAATCATCTGAATGTGAACGATTTTTTGGCACTCGGAGGGCGCGATTGACTTCCCCGGCGACCGCCTTTATAAGGCCGGGCTCGCTGCATCGCGGCGGCGTAGCCGGAGTTCAAGAACGTGAAGCGGACTTATCAGCCCAGCAAGCTCATTCGCAAGCGCCGTCATGGCTTTCGCAAGCGCATGAGCACGGTCGGAGGTCGCCGGGTCCTGGCGACCCGCCGCGCCAAGGGCCGCAAGCGTCTGTCGGCGTAAGCGCCTCGGACTCCGAGGGCGTTGCCCCATGGCTGTGGCGGTCGAGCGTCTGAAGCGGCGCTCCGACTTCCTATTGGTCGCCGACACACGGCGCCGCCATGCCACGCCGGGTCTCGTCTTGCAGGCCCGCCGGCGCGACACGAGCGGAGCAACGGAGGCAATTGTGCGCGTCGGCTTCACGGCCACTCGGAAAATCGGCAATGCCGTGATCCGCAACCGCGCCCGCCGGCGCCTGCGCGAAGCGGCCGCCGCCATTCTTCCCGTCGCCGCCGCCCCCGGCCACGATTACGTGCTGATCGCGCGCTCCGGCACCATCGATCGCCCCTACGACAAGCTGCTGGCCGATCTGCGCGCGGCCCTTGCCGCCGTCGCCCCGCGCCCGCGCGGTGCGGCGTGAACGCGCTGGGCCTGCTTTTGCGCGGCCTGATCCGCGCCTATCAGCTCGTGCTGTCGCCGCTGCTGGGCCCGGCCTGCCGCTATCTGCCGAGCTGTTCCGAATATGCCAGCGAGGCCATCGCCACGCATGGACCCGTTGCCGGCAGCTGGCTCGGCGTCAAGCGCATCTGCCGCTGCCACCCTTGGGGCGGCCATGGCTATGATCCGGTTCCGCCGCGCGCGCACGAGCGCGATCACGCCAACGGCATTCCCGTTCCCTAATCCTGGCGCAAGCTGCAGCGCCCCTCCCCGATCCTATTCATTGAAGTGACCCGCCGATGACCGACCAAAAAAATCTTGTGCTTGCGATCGTGCTGTCGATCGCCATCGTGCTGGGCTTCGAATTTTTCTACAACATGCCGAAAAACGAGCGCGAGCGCGCGCTGCAGGCTGAGCGCGCCGCGCAGCAGCAGACGACGTCGCAGCCCGTGACGACCCCGTCCCAGCCCGGCGCGCCACCCGCCCCCGGCGTCATCGCAGCGCCCGTTGTTCCCGCGACACCGCCCGCCGTGCAGCCGCGCGTGCGCATCCAGACGCCGCAGGTCGAAGGCTCGATCCTGCTGGCCGGCGGCGTGCTCGACGACCTGACGCTCAACAAATATCGCCAGACGACGGAGCCCGGCAGCCCGCCGATCCGTCTGTTGTCGCCCGCCGGCACGGAGAACGCCTATTTCGCCGAGGCCGGCTGGGTCAGCGGCACCGCGGGCGTCGACGTTGCCCGGACCGACGACGATCTGGACCGCCGACCGCCAGACGCTCACGCCCGACCAGCCCGTGACGCTGAGCTGGGACAATGGCCAGGGCTTGCGCTTCGAGCGGCGCTTCGAGATCGAGGGCGAATATCTGTTCCGCGTCACGCAGCGCGTGACCAACACCGGCGCGCGCACCGGTCCAGCTTTTCGCTTACGCGCGCACCTCGCGCACCGGTACGCCGCACACGGCGGGCTTCTACATCCTGCATGAAGGCCCGGTCGGCATCGCCGGCAACCGATTGCAGGAGCCGTCCTACGACACCTTAAGGAAAAGAAGAATATCGAGCTGGAAACCAAGGGCGGCTGGGTCGGCATCACCGACAAATACTGGCTGGTCGCGTGATCCCCGACCAGGCGCGCGACACCAAGGCGCATTTCACGCACACTTTGGCCGGCAACCAGGACCGCTACCAGGCCGATTATCTCGGGCGCCGCCGAGACCGTCGCGCCCGGCGCCACGACGGAGAATGTCGGCCGCATCTTCGCCGGCGCCAAGGAAGTGCACCTGCTCGACGACTACGCGAATCGCCTCGGCATCGTGCCGCTTTCGATTACGCCGATCGATTGGGGCTGGTTCTACTTCCTCACCAAGCCGATCTTCGTGGCGCTTGACTTCTTCTATCGCCAGATCGGCAATTTCGGCCTCGCCATCCTGCTGCTGACGGTCATGATCAAGCTCCTGTTCTTCCCGCTCGCCAACAAATCCTACCGCGCGATGAGCAAGATGAAGCAGCTCCAGCCCGAGATGGAGAAGCTGCGCGAGCGAAATACGGCGACGACCGCCAGCGCCTGTCGCAGGAGATGATGGCGCTCTACAAGAAGGTCGGCGCCAATCCGCTGGCCGGCTGCCTGCCGATCGTCATCCAGATCCCGGTGTTCTTCGCGCTCTACAAGGTGCTGTTCGTCACCATCGAGATGCGGCACGCGCCGTTCTATCGGCTGGATCCAGGATCTCTCGGCGCCCGACCCGACCTCGCTCTTCAATCTGTTCGGCCTGATTCCCGTGGACGCCGCCCGCACTTCTCGCATGATCGGCGTCTGGCCGCTTGATCATGGGCGTGACCATGTTCCTGCAGCAGAAGCTGAACCCGCAGCCGCCCGACCCGGTGCAGGCGAAGATGTTCATGCTAATGCCGTTGATCTTCACCTTCATGCTGGCGACTTTCCCCGCCGGGCTGGTGATCTACTGGGCGTGGAACAACGTGCTTCGATCGTCGCAGCAATGGGTAATCATGAACGCGGACATCCCTGAAGCCGGCAAAGTAGCCGCGCAACAGGCCGCGATTCGGAAAGCGGGCGGCGCGCTGTTCGCGAGGCGACTGTCGCATTCTTCGCCGGCGCGGCTCGGCGGCGGCGCTGCCGCATGCCGGTTTGCCGGAGGTCGCCTTCGCCGGCCGTTCCAATGTCGGCAAGTCGAGCCTCATCAACGCGCTCGACCGGCCGCAAGTCGCTGGCGCGCATCGCCAACACGCCCGGGCCGCACGCAGCAGCTCAATTTCTTCCGCCTCGGCGGCAGGCTGATGCTGGTCGACCTGCCCGGCTACGGCTTTGCGCGCGTCTCCAAGACCGACATGGCCGCCTGGCGCACGCTGATCGAAACCTATCTGCGCGGCCGGCCCGTCCTGCGCCGCGTCCTGCTGCTGGTCGATGCGCGGCGCGGCCTGATGGAAGCCGATCGCGAGGCGATCGACGCTGCTCGACGCCGCCGCGATGTCCTACCAGCTCGTGCTGACCAAGACCGACAAGCTCGACGCCGCGATCGCTGCCGGCGGTCGCGGCCGCAGTCGGCACCGATTGTCCAAGCATCCGGCCGCGCACCCGGGCGTTCTGGCGACCAGCGCGGCGACCGGCGCGGCATCGCCGAGCTGCGCGCGGAGTTGGCGGCCCTGGCCGAGCTGGGCTAATCTCCCGCGCGCAGATTGCGTCGCCGCCAAGGACCCGCATGAGCTCGACTGAAACACCGAATCACCGAGCGAATCGCTCGCCAAGGCGCGCACGCTCTGCCGAGGCGCTGCCCTATATGCGCCGCTACGCCGGCAAGACCATCGTCGTCAAATACGGCGGCCACGCGATGGGCGACGAGCGTGGCGCTCGGCTTCGCGCGCGACATCGTGCTGCTGAAGCAGATCGGCATCAACCCGATCGTCGTGCATGGCGGCGGCCCGCAGATCGGCCAGATGCTGGAGCGCCTCAAGATCAAGAGCTCGCTTCGTCGACGGCCTGCGCGTCACCGACGCCGCGACCGTCGAAATCGTCGAGATGGTCCTGTCGGGCTCGATCAACAAGCAGATCGTCGGCGCCATCAACGCCGCCGGCGGCCGCGCCATCGGCATTTCCGGCAAGGATGGCGACCTCATCCACGCGCGCAAGCTCGACGCGCACCAAGCGCGACCCGGATTCGAATATCGAGCGCATCCTCGATCTCGGCTTTGTCGGCGAGCCCGAGCGCATCGACCCGCGCATCCTCGATGACGCTGGCGCAGTCGGACATCATCCCGGTCGTCGCGCCGATCGGCGTCGGCCCGACGCGGCGAGACCTACAACATCAACGCCGACACCGTGGCGGGCGCCGTCGCCGCCGCGATCGCGGCCACGCGCCTCTTCCTGCTGACCGATGTCGCCGGCGTGCTCGACAAGCAGAAGAAGCTGCTCACCCGAGCTCACCGTCGCAGCAGGCGAAGTCGCTGATCGCCGACGGCACCATCTCGGGCGGCATGATCCCGAAAGTCGAAACCTGCCTCGACGGCGGTCGAGGGCGGCGTCGAGGCCGCCGTCATCCTCGACGGCCGCGTGCCGCACGCGCTGCTGCTGGAGATCTTCACCGAGTCCGGCGTCGGCACGATGATCGGCGGCGTCGAGAATTCTGCGCTCGCGCCGCGCTGAAGCAGCGCATTGCTGCATCACCCCCCGCCCTAACCCTCCCCCACAAGGGGGGAGGGAAGTTCTTAAATGGATGAGGGCGTTTCTTGTGAGTGCGCGGTGGAGTCCCCTTCCCCCCTTGAGGGGGAGGGTTAGGGTGGGGGGCGCCGCCAGCGCGCTCTCAACGACCTAAAGCTTCGGCTTGCGCTCCGCCAGCGCCGGCAGGAACGCATCGCTGAACACCGTCTCCGCCTTCGGCCCCTCCGGCAACCCGAACGCCTCCGCCACCGCATTCAAGCTGCGCTGGAACCGGTCCGGCTTCACCGCCCCCAGCCCCAGCTCGCGCGATTCCGCGGTGACGATCTGGTTCTTGATCAGCCATTGCAGCCGCTCGAGCTCGATCTCCGGCTTGATCAGCCCGTCGCGCTTCTGCAAGGCCGCGATCGCCGCCGCGGGGTCGGCCAGCGCATCGTGATAGCCCTTGGTCACCGCGCGCAGAAACGCCTTCAGCACCTCCGGCTTCTCCTGCATCAACTGCGGCGTGGTGACCACCGAGTTCGAATAGAGATCGAGCCCGTAATCGCCGTAATAGATGAAATTGACCTCGTCCTGCTTGACGCCCTGGCCCTTGAGGTTGAACCACACCGAGGAGTTGAAGCCGGTCACCGCGTCGACCTCGCCCTTGATCAGCATCGCCTCGCGCAGGCGCATATCCATGGTCTGCGTCTTGACGTCGGCGAGCGCGATCCCGGTCACCTTGGAGAACAGCGGGAACAGCCGGAACGCGCCGTCGCCCGCCGGGGCACCCAGCGTGCGGCCCTTGAGATCGGCCGGCTTGGCGATGCCGCTCTTCTTGAGCGTGATGATGGCCAGCGGCGAGCGGTTATAGACGACATAGACCGAGCGCAGCGTCTTGGTCGGGTTCTTGGCATTGAAATCGACCAGGAAATTCACGTCCGCGAACGAGGCATCGTAGGTGCCGCTGGCGACGCGCGTCACCGCCTCGGCCGTGCCGCCGGGCGTGGAATTGAGCGTGATATTGATCCCCTCGGCCGCGAAATACCCGCGCTCCGCCGCCAGCAGATAGGGCGCATTCGACCCGTCGAACGCGAAATTGAGCGCGAATTTGAAATTGGTGCGCTGCTGCGCCTCGGCCGTACCCGCGAACGCCAACATCGCCAGCGCCGCCACCATCAACCCGCGCCGCGTGGCGCGAAAATCCCGCATGTTCATGAAGCCCCCTTGAGTGACCCGCTCTGCGGGACAATGATTGCCGGCCAGTATGCCAGCCCGGCCCGCGGACGCAAACGGCCGGCACATTGAAGCACCGATGAAGGCACAAGATGAAGCTGGACGCCCCGGAAAGAACCTTCGACTTGCTCGACAAATGGTCGCAAATGACCGATGCGGAATTAGCCGCCCTCTTTTCCGACGAGACCGCACAGACGCTGCGCTTCATCCTACGGGACCTGGCGTCGCCTGACCGGCAATCGGCCCCCATCACGGCACAGAGCTTCCCCCGCTCGTCCGCGAAATGCGCGAGGCGAAACGCGCCGGCTCCCGCGCACTTGGTGATGCCATCATCAAGGCCGCGTCACGAGCCGATGCCGGCGACATCGCAGCCGCACGGCGCGTGTATTCGGATTTTCTGTCAGCTTCGACCTCGGCCTTCTATCGTCGGATCGCACAATTACACCTCGACGATCTTTCGGATCCAAGCACCGCCCGAATGGGCGAGCAGAAGCGAGACGAAAGATGAAGGCGATCGAGACGCCGAAGCTCACCGAGCTCGAACAGTTTGCGTCCTGGTTCCACCAGGATTGGCATCTGTTCTTTCCCGATTTTCACCAAGGTGCCGCGATGTATGTGGTGAGCTTGTCAGCGGCGAGACGAGCGGCTCTACGCCGCGAGCTGGCCGCGTTTCTGGAGGAGCATGCCGGCTCTTCGTCGAAGGCCATTCTTAATCGCTGGCGCAAGCTTGGAGCGCAAGCCTGGGATCGCGACCTCAACATCAAGACGTGGCTGACCGAAGTCGCGCGAACCGTCTAAGCCCCGAAGAACTCCAGATGCCACTTCATGTCTTCGGGGCTGAGCGGCCAGTCGCCGCCGCGCGCGGAGAGCACCTGCTTGGGGGAGATGCCGCCCAGGCGCATCTGCAGCTGCGCGCCGAAGCGCGGGCCCATGCCGGCTTTCCAGGCCAGCGCCGTGACGCCCTTGGCGCTGCGCGCCGACAGGATCTTGTCGACGATCTCGGGCTTGATCTTGCTCTTGAGGGCGAGTGCGGCGAGCACGAAGCTGCGCTTGCCCTCGGTCAGCGCGAAGGCGATCGTGTCTTCGTCGAGCTCGCCCGCATCCATCATGCGCTTGGCGATCGCCTCGGGTGACTCGCTGTCATCCGTCTCGTCTTCGTCTTTGTCCTGATCGAGGCGCTTGCGCACCTCGGAGGCGACCGCCGCTTTCGCTTCCGGGTCGAGATCGCTGCGCTTCTGCAGTTTCTTCAGCAGCGCCTCGGCGATGAAGCTGGCGATGCGCCGCGCCGCGCGCGTGGGCAGGACCGGCCGCGTCACCAGCGGCGCATGCCAGCTCGTGCGCGGCGGTGCGCGTTCGACGATCAGGTCGAGCGTATCCTCGCGGATCTGCGCCGACGGGTTGGCGAGCAGCGCCGCCACGGCCGGCTCTTCCTCCGTGCCGACGATCGCATCCGAGACCACGGCCGACACGTTGTCGCGCTCTGCGATCGCGACCAGCGCGCCGGAAACTGGACCGCCGGCGATGATATCGAGCAGATCCTGGTCGGTGAGCAGCGGCGAAAACCGCAACACCGGGCGCGAAACGGCGAGCTCGGCATCGCGCGCCAGGCGCTTGATGATCTCGGGCGGCGCGTCGGCCACGTCCTTGAGCGCCTCGGCGACCATCTGTCGCACGCGCGTCGCGGAATCGCGCGCCAGCGCTTCGACCATCTCGACCACGCGCTCGCGCACCTGGTCTTGCGCGTCCTTGGTCAGCCCGGGCAGCAGGCGCGCGACTTTGTTGGCAAGATCGACGCGGACTGCCTCGTCCGGGTCGCGCACCAGCATCAAGTCCGCCTGCATCGGCGTCACAGTGTTGCGCGCGATCTCGCGCCGCACTTCGGCCGCGGTGTCGCTGGCGAGGTAGTAAAGAATTTCGCGGCGCACGTCGGTGCGCGCGGCCAGACGCTGGCGGACCTTGGTGTCCGGATGCGTCAGCAGCTTCTTATCGGCGTCGTAGGTGGCATTGCCGTCGGCCTTGGCCGCGGCCCGGCTCTTGGCGCGCTTGATGAAGTTCATGCGGGCGCCCCCGCACTGCCCGCCTCGGCGAACACGATGCCGTTCTTGCCGCTTTTCTTGGCGCGATACATCGCCGTGTCGGCCGACGCGATCAGCTCTTCGGCGCTGGCAGCACCGCCGGCCTCGCACATCACCACGCCGATTGAGACCGACAATTTCCGCGCCTGATCGCCCGAGAACGGTGCGAGCACCTTGTCGAGCGCCAGCAGGCGCTTCGCCTTGTCATTGGCACCGCCGCGGTCGGTGTCGTCGAGCCAGACCACGAATTCGTCGCCGCCCAGCCGCGCCACCAGATCCGTCATGCGCGATTCTTTGAGCAGCGCCTGCGCCAGATGTTTGAGCGCCTCGTCGCCCCGGCCATGGCCGAAGCGGTCGTTGACCAGCTTGAAATTGTCGAGATCGAGATAGACCAAGGCACCCGGCTGGCCGCTGCGATGCACACGCGCCACGCGCGGCGCCACGTATTCGAGGAAGGTGCGCCGGTTCAAGAGGCCGGTCAGCGGATCGGTGCGCGCCAGCGCCGTCAGCGCCTCGATATTGGCGATCTGCGCCTGCGCGATGCCGAGCTGGTCGGCGAGCTCGCTGAGAAGGCCACGATCGGCCGCACTCCAACCAGCGGCCCCGTTGCGCCGCCACAGCGCGATGGCGCCGTTGACCTTCTGCCGGAATTGCGTGACCGCGCCGATCAACTGACCCGATCCGGTTACGATTTCGACCGGCGGCGTTTCCGTCGCCAGCACAGCATCGTCGGTGGCGAGCCGCGGCAGCAGGACGCGGTCTGGCGCAAGATCCTCCGGCAGCTTGGCGCCGAAATCCGAGACCGAGACAAAGCCGCCGTCGGCGCTGTAACGCCAAATGATCGTGCCGGCGGCACTGGTCGCGCGCGCGGCGGCTGACGCAGCAGCGCTCAGCATCGCCGCCGGCTCGACCTCGTCGCGGATCGTGCGCACGATATAGGTGAAGAGCTGCTCGCGTGTGCGCGCCTCGGCCAAGGCGGTGTCGCGCAAGCTCGCTTCGGTCACGTCGCGGCACACGCCGCGCGCGCCCAGCCACGCGCCATCGGGGCCGTGCAACGGGACGGAAGACAGCGACACACAAGCCGCCTGCCCGTCCGCGCGCCGCAGCCAGACCGACACGTTGTCGAGACGGCGCCGACCGGAGAATGGCGAGGCATTGGCGTCCGCCTCATCCTCGATCATGAATTCGCTGGCGGCGCGGCCGTTGAGTTCCTCGGCGCGCCAGCCAAGCGCCCCGCCCGGCGACACGAAAGCGAAGCGCCCGGCCGTATCCGTCTCCCACACGAAATCGCTGGAGATCTCGACCAGGTCCTTGTAGCGCCGCCGGGAATTGGTCAGCGCGTCGCGTAGATTGGCGTTGAACGACGTGTCGCGGCCCAGCAGCACGATTTCATCGCGCACGGGAATGGCGGCGACCTCCATCGTCGTCGCCACCGGCGCGGTCGGGAGCACGATGGCCTCAAGCCGTCCGGCACCCCCCTCCGCCACTTGGGCGACCAAGTGCGCGAGCCGGCTGTCTTCGGCCAGCAGGTCGATCAGCAACGGCTGCGCCGAGGGGTTGGCGGCGATCACATGGAGGTTGCGGTCCAGCCGCGCGGCAGGGCCGGGATAGGCGGCCACCAGCGCCTCAAGGGCCGGCAAGGCCGGCGCCCGGCGCCGTGGCGCGCGCGGCCCGGACTTGGCCCGACCCGTGGCGCGGGGCCATTGTGCCGTCGACTTCCGTCCCATGGCCTCGGAATCCCGCTCCTCAACTGGCGGCCCGGCGCCGGGCCAATCAGGGCCGGGCGGGCCTGCCCCTTAGAGTGAGGGAAGGCGATTAAGGACGGGTTAAGCTTTACCGGCCGGCCAAGTCCCGGAATTGACAGGCCGGGCGATCTTCCCCATGTTCGCCCGGCTTTTTCGCGTGGCAATGGGACCCGAAGAACATGACGATGGCAGACCTGCAGAAGACGATCGACCAGGCCTGGGAGGGCCGCGACAAGCTCGGTTTTTCGACCACCGGCGCGGTGCGCGACGCGGTCGAGGCGGCCCTTGAGGCGCTGGATTTCGGCACCGCCCGGGTGGCCGAGAAGGTCGACGGCGAATGGCGGGTGAACCAGTGGCTGAAGAAGGCGGTGCTGCTGTCCTTCCGCCTGAACGACATCGCCCCGATTCCCGGCGGCCCCACCGACCCCAAGCTCGGCGCCGTCGCCTGGTGGGACAAGGTCCGTCCAAGTTCGCGGGCTGGAGCGACAACCGCTTCCGCGCCGCCGGTTTCCGCGCCGTACCCGGCGCCGTGGTGCGCCGTTCGGCCCATATCGCCAAGGGCGTGATGCTGATGCCCTCCTTCGTCAATGTCGGCGCCTATGTCGACGAAGCGGCACGATGGTCGACACCTGGGCGACCGTCGGCTCCTGCGCCCAGATCGGGAAGAACTGCCACCTCTCCGGCGGTGCCGGCATCGGCGGCGTGCTCGAGCCGCTGCAGGCCGACCCCGTCGATCATCGAGGACAATTGCTTCGTTGGTGCCCGCACCGAGGTGGTCGAGGGTGTGGTCGTCGGCGAACGGCTCGGTCCTGTCGATGGGCGTGTTCCTCGGCATGTCGACGCGCATCGTCGATCGCGCAACACGGGCGAGATTGATTACGGCCGCGTGCCGCCCTATTCGGTCGTGGTCCCGCAACTGCCGGGCAAGCCTCTGCCGGACGGAGCCCGGGCCCGTCGACTCTATTGCGCGGTGATCGTCAAGCACGTCGATGAGAAGACGCGCGCGAAGACGTCGATCAACGAGTTGTTGCGCGGGTGAGTCACTTGGGAGGGAGCGGTGCTTGCGGCACCCCCCACCCTAACCCTCCCCCACAAGGGGGAGGGAATCGAAGGCACACTTTTCTAACTCCCTCCCCCTTGATGGGGGAGGGTTGGGGTGGGGGTGATGCCAAGCGCATTTCGATGACGCATTGGCACGATTCTGTCGGCGAGGTACTTCGATGAATGCGACAGAGACGGAACGAACCGGCGGCTGCCTGTGCGGCGCCGTGCGCTATCGCGCCCGCGGCGCCCCAGCCTGGGTGGCGCATTGCCATTGCACGAGCTGCCGGCGCACCACCGGTGCCGCCTTTGCCACCTATGCCGGCTTCACCGCCGCGTCGTTCGATTGGGTCAAGGGAACGCCAAAGACGTTTGCCTCGTCCCCCGGCGTCACGCGCAGCTTCTGCGCCGATTGCGGCACGCCGCTGCTCTACGAGGGCGCGCGCTGGCCGGGTGAAAAGCACATCCTGGTCGGCACGCTCGACAATCCGCACGATCTCGCCCCGCAATCCCATGTCTACATGAGCGAGGCGATGCCCTGGGTGCATCTCGCGGACAATCTGCCGCGTTTCGCCACGACGAGCGCTGCGTCAAAATCCTCCGCATGATCAACCTGGACCCTGTCGAGCTCACCCGCGATCTGATCCGCCGTCCCAGCGTCACGCCCAAGGACGAAGGGGCGCTCGGCGTCATCGAGGCTGCCGTCAAACCGCTAGGCTTCGCCTGCCACCGCCTGCCCTTCTCGCAGGCCGGCACCCCGGACGTCGACAATCTCTATGCCCGGATCGGGACCCGGGGCCCGCATTTCTGCTTCGCCGGCCATAGCGACGTCGTGCCCGTGGGCGACCGCCAGGGCTGGACCGTCGATCCGTTCGGGGCCGAGATCATCGACGGCCAGGTCTATGGCCGCGGGGCGGCCGACATGAAGGGCGCCATCGCCGCGTTCTGCGCCGCGGCGTCGGAGTTCGTCGCCGCGCGCGGCGATTTCGGCGGATCAATCAGCCTGCTGATCACTGGCGACGAGGAAGGTCCGAGCATCAACGGCACGGTCAAGATGCTGAAAGCCTTGGCCGAACGCCGGGAATCGATCGACGCCTGCGTGGTCGGCGAGCCGACCAACGAGAAGGAGCTGGGCGATATGGCCAAGATCGGCCGGCGTGGCTCGATGAACTTCAAAGTGACCGCGCTGGGCCAGCAGGGCCATGTCGCCTACCCTCATCTGGCCGACAACCCCAACCATCACCTGGTGCGGATGCTGGCGTCCCTGATCGAGAAGCCGCTCGACGAGGGCACGCCCTATTTCCAGACTTCCAGCCTGCAGGTCACGACCATCGATGTCGGCAACGCGGCCACCAACGTGATCCCGGCGCGCGCCACCGCCGGCTTCAACATCCGCTTCAACGACCTCCACACCTCCAGGACGCTGACCGATTGGGTGCGCGGGAAACTCGATGCCCTGGGCGCGCGTTATGAGATGGACGTGAGTGTTTCCGGCGAAGCCTTCCTGACTCCGCCCGGCCCCTTGAGCGACCTGGTGGCCGGTGCCATCGAGGCCGTTCTCAAGCCGCAAGCCGGCGCTCAGCACCACCGGCGGCACGTCGGACGCGCGCTTCATCCGCGCTCACGCGCCGGTCATCGAGTTCGGCCTGGTCGGCCGCACCATGCACAAGGTCGACGAGCGCGCCGGCAGTCGCCGACATTCGCAATCTTGCCGCCATCTATCGCACGATGCTCGAGCGCTTCTTCGACCAGAACACGGCACGCGGATGATCAGCTCCGCCGAGGTCCTGCGCTCGCTGTACGGCGCCTGGCGCCTCGCCTGCCGCGATCCGGCCGGACTGCAGCTCTTCGACACCTCGATCGAGGGGTTCTGGCGCTCGTTCTATGCCGCCCTCGTGGCACTGCCGGCTTACGCGGTGATGGTCGGCTTCCGCATTGCCGACGAGTGGGCCACCGTCGACCCGCTGCGTCTGTTCGCCATCGAGACCATCGCCTACGTCATCGGCTGGACTGCGTTTCCGCTAGTCGCGTTCTATCTGACGCAGATGCTGAGCCGGGCCAGCTACTACCCCGCCTATATCGTCGCCTATAACTGGGCCAACGTGCTGCAGGTGGCGCTCTACATGCCGGTCACCGTGCTGGCGGGCAGCGGCATCGTCTCGACCGGCATCGGCGCCATCCTCGGCCTGATCGCGACCGGCGCCATCGTCAGCTACCAGTATTATGTCGCCCGCACGGTGCTGGACATCGAGCCGCTGCCGGCCGTCGGCATGGTCGTCACCGATCTGGTGGTCGGCCTGATGCTGAACGGCACGGTCGAATTTCTCGAAGGGCCCTAAGCGTCCCTTAGAGCCATTTCAGTTTCTTCAAGAGCCAGATCTCGGCCCCCACCATCGCGGCAATGATCAGCATGACGAACAGAAACGCGAAGGGATGGTTGTGCCCGGGGATCCCCTCGACGTTCGACCCCAGCATGCCGACAAAGAGACTTGGCGGCAGGATGATCGCCGCGACGAGGGTTAGGCGGTTGGACGTCTTGCTGATCTGCTCGGAAACGATCGCGGTCAGGTCTTCGTGCAGGATCGTGGCGCGGTCGCGGATCGCGTCGAGATTCTCGACATAGCGCAGCACCTTGTCGGTGACCTCGCGCAGATGGATCTTGTCGCGCTTGTCCAACCAGCTCATGTCTTCGATCTGCAGGCGGAAGAGCGCCTCGCGCTGCGGCGACAGGTAGCGGCGCAGCTGGATCGCCTGATGGCGAATATCGCCGAGCTTGACGCGCGCTTCGGCGCTGGGCATCTGCGCCAGGCGATGATCGAGCATATCGACCTCGTCCTCCAGCTCCTCCAGCGCCGGCTCCATGTACTTGACGACCTTCTGCGCGATGCGCACGAACAGATCGCCCGTGGTGCGCGGCCCCTTGCCGTTGACCAGCGCCTCGCGGATATCGCGCAGCGCCATCAGGTAATGGTCCTTGTCGCGCAGGCTGAAGACGCGGTTGCGGTCGATCCACAGATGGATCGGCACCAGGTCGATCGGCTCGTCGCCGCGATTGCGGTTGACCCCGCGCAGCACGACCAGCAGCGCGTCATCCGCTTCCTCGACGCGTGGCCGCGATTTGTCCGCCAGCAGCGCCTCGCACACCACGGGGTCGACGCCGCTCTCCTGGCGCAGCCAGCTCTGGCAGGCATCGGCATCGCGCTCCAGGTGGACCCACAGCACGCCATGCGCCGGGCTCCAGCGGTTCACCTCGTCCCAGGTCAGCTCGGAGCAGCCGCCCTGCCCGTCCAGCACGCAGGCGAAGCGCAGGCCGGGGGTCTCCCCGTATTTAAGCTCGCGACGGTCATCCATGCGGGCGCGCTCCCTGATGCGGACGCGGGCAGTCTGATCCCCCGCTTTTAGCGCCAATTGGTTAAGAGTTCTAGGACAGGATCGCGCTTCGAGCCAGACGGAACCAACAAACTGGCTCGCGCCAACTAACCCTCTCCGCCCACGAAGTGGGGGGAGAGGGTGCGAGCGTAAGCGAGCGGGTGAGGTGGGTGTCTCCGAAGAAATCCGCTCAGTATCGCGAGCGCGGCGCCACCACCTCACCCTCCCATCGCCTGCGGCGATGGGCCCCTCCCTCTCCCCCGCTTCGCGGCGGAGAGGGAAATGGTGATAGACATGCGAATTTGTCACGCCACAACCGAGGATTAAACCCACGCCATGTCCGACCCTCTCGTCTGGATCAAATGGGTGCATGTGCTGAGCGCCATCCTGCTGCTCGGCACCGGCCTTGGCACGGCGTTTCATATGTGGATGGCCCATTTGAGCGGCGAGGTGCGCGCCATCGCCGTGGTCGCGCGCAACGTCGTCCTGGCCGATTGGCTGTTCACGACCGTGGCCGGCATCGTCCAGCCGATCACCGGGCTCGGCCTCATCTTCCAGCGCGGCTGGAGCCCGTTCGAATCCTGGCTGGTCGTATCCTATGCGCTCTACGCCGTGGCGGGTGTCTGCTGGGTGCCGGTCGTGGTCCTGCAGATCCGAGTGCGCGACCTGACCGAGCGCGCCGCGATCCGCAACCAGCCTTTGCCGCCGGAATACGCCATCGCCATGCGCCAATGGTTCTGGCTCGGCATACCGGCCTTCCTCAGCATGCTGGCGATCGTCCTGCTGATGATCGGCAAGCCGAAGCTTTGGTAGACGCTCAGTACGTGATGCTGACCAGGTAGAGGCCGTCTGGCGGCGCGGTCGGGCCACCCTTGGTGCGATCGCGCGCCGCCAGCGCGTCCGCGACGTCGCGCACCGCCCATTTGCCCTGGCCCACCAGCTTGAGTGTGCCGACCATGTTGCGCACCTGGTGATGCAGGAACGAGCGCGCACGCGCCTGCACATGCACTTCGTCGCCCACGCGTGACACATCGAGCCGGTCGAGCGTCTTCATCGGCGATTTGGCTTGGCAGAAACTGGCGCGGAACGTCGTGAAATCGTGATGCCCGATCAGGCTCTGCGCCGCCGCATGCATCGCATCGGCATCGAGATCTTGGTGCACGTGCCAGACACGATTGCGCTCCACCGCCGGCGGCGCCGAACGATTGAGGATGCGGTAGAGATAGGCGCGGCTGGTGGCCGAAAGCCGCGCATGAAAATCATCGGCGGCGCGTTCCGCGATCAGAATTGTCACCGGGTCCGGCTGCAGATGAAAATTGAGGGCGTTGCGCACGGTCTCCGGCGGCCAGTCCTTGGCGAGATCGACATGCACGACCTGCCCCAGCGCGTGCACGCCCGCATCCGTGCGGCCGGCAGCCGTGACCAAGACATCCTCGCCGCAGAATTTCTTGATCGCCGCTTCGAGCGTCACCTGCACCGACGGGCCGTTATCCTGGCGCTGCCAGCCGACGAACGGCGTGCCGTCATATTCGATGGTCAGCTTGAAGCGCGCCATGTCAGGCCAGCACCGTCCCGGCCGGGATGGCGAAGCCGCGCAGCAGATCGCCCGCCGCCATCGCCGCCTTGCCGGCGCGCTGCACCATCTCCAGCCGCAGCGCGCCCTCGCCGCACGCGACCGTCAGCTTGTCATCGAGCACCGTGCCCGGCGTGCCTTTGCCAGGCGCCGGGGCCGCGCGCGACACCTTGAGGCGCTCGCCGCGCAGCGCGAACCAAGCACCCGGCCACGGCGTGAAAGCGCGCACCTGCCGCTCCAACTCCGCTGCCGGCCGTGTCCAATCGAGCTGGCCTTCTTCGCGCGTCAGCTTGGCGGCATAGGTCACGCCATCCGCCGGCTGCGGCTTCGCTTGCAGAGTTCCCGCCTTGAGCTTGTCGAGCGCGTCGACGATCAGCTTTGCACCCAGCCCCGCCAACGCATCATGCAGGCTGGCCGCATCCGTCTGCTTTCCGATCGGCACCTGGCCCTGCAGCAGCATCGCGCCGGTATCGAGGCCTTCATCCATCTGCATGATGGTGATGCCGGTCTGTGCATCGCCCGCCAGGATCGCGCGCTGGATCGGCGCGGCCCCGCGCCAGCGCGGCAGCAGCGAGGCGTGGATATTGAGGCAGCCGTGCTTGGGTGCGGCAAGTACCGGCTTTGGCAGGATCAGCCCATACGCCGCCACCACCGCCACATCGGCGGTCAGCGCCGCGAATTCGCGCTGCTCGGTCTCGCCCTTGAGCCGCGCCGGCGTGCGCACATCGAGGCCGTGCGACACCGCGAACTCATGCACCGGGCTGCGCTGTTCGCGCTGTCCGCGTCCGGCCGGGCGCGGCGGCTGCGTATAGACGCAAACGATCTCGTGGCGCGCCTCGACCAGGGCCGCCAGCGCCGCGACGGCGAAATCCGGCGTTCCCATGAAGACGATGCGCATGGCGGACAAAAACAGCGAGGCGGCCCGCGCCCGTTACACGGGCTCGAGCGCCTTCGACTTTCGGGCTTTGGAGAGCTTGCGCAGGATGATTCCCCGGCGCAGCGCGGAGATGTGATCAACGAACAGCACGCCCTCGAGATGGTCCATCTCGTGCTGGATGCAGGTCGCGAGCAATCCGTCCGCCTCGATCTCGTGCGTTTTGTTGTCGTAGCCGAGATAGCGGATCGTGACGGTCTTCGGCCGCGTCACCTCCGCGAACTGCTCGGGCAGCGACAGGCAGCCTTCCTCGTAGACGCAAGTCTCGCTCGATTTCTTGACGATCTCCGGGTTCGCCATCTTGAGCGGTGCCCGCGCAGCACCGTCGCGCGCCACATCGACGACGATCACGCGCACCAGCTCGCCCACCTGCGGCGCCGCGAGGCCGATACCAGGGGCGACGTACATCGTTTCGAGCATGTCATCCATCAGCCGGCGGATGCGGTCGTCGACCGCCTTCACCGGCTTGGCGATGCGCTTCAGGCGCGGATCGGGCGCCGTGATGATGGGGAGCAGAGCCATGGCACTTAGGTATGCAACCTCGTTCCTGCGGTCAAGAAAGCTGCGGCGCTGGGCGGGCTTGCGGCCCATGCAAAACAGCGCCGGCACAACGGAGATGCTTTACCCCTAAGAGGATGAAAAATCAATGAAAAAGGCCTTTTTCATCGCCTTCTGACGGATCGCCGTCAGGGCCGAATTGCCCGGCCTGGAGGCCCTTGATATCGTGCCCCCTTCAAAACACCCCGAGGAACCGCCCATGTCGCCCGCCGCCCGCCTGCGTAACTTGTTGGCCGAGCCCGGCACGCTGGTCATGCCCTGCTGCTACGACGCGCTGAGCGCCAAGCTGATCGCCGCCGCCGGCTTCAAACTCAGCTTCATGAGCGGTTTCGCGGTTTCCGCCGCGCGCCTGGGGATGCCCGACACTGGGCTCATTTCGTTCGCCGAGATGGTCGACACGCTGCGCAATTGCACCGCCGCCGCCCCGGACATGCTGATCATCGGCGACGGCGACACCGGCTATGGCAACGCCCTCAACGTCCAGCGCACGGTCACCGAATACGCGCGCGCCGGTGCCGCCGCCGTGATGATCGAGGACCAGGTCAGCCCCAAGAAATGCGGCCACACCAAGGGCAAGGCCGTGATCCCACGCGACGAGGCGCGCCTCAAGATCCGCGCCGCGGTCGAGGCCGCGCGCAAGGCGGACATCCTCGTGCTCGCGCGCACCGATGCGCGCGCGGTCCATGGCTTCGACGACGCCCTCGCCCGCTGCAAGGATTTCGCGGAAGAGGGCGCCGATCTGATCTTCTTCGAGGCCCCCGAGAGCGAAGAGGAGATGCGCAGGTCCTGCGCCGCCATCGATCGCCCCTGCATGGCCAACATGGTGATCGGCGGCAAGACGCCGGTGCTGCCGCCCGCCGAGCTCGGCAAGCTCGGCTACAAATTCGTGGCGTATCCCTTGGTCCTGCTCTCCGCATCGATCGCGGCGATGCAGCAGGCTCTGGGCGCCCTCAAATCCGGCAGCAACGCCAACGCACCCACCCAGGTGAATTTCGAGGAACTGAAGTCGATCGTCGGCTTTCCCGACTATTACGCCCGCGAGACGCGCTACCAGGCGGCCGAATAGGCTGTGTGATCCAAGACACGCGCGGCGCGGGTCGCGCGTGCCAGAAAAAAGAACGGGAGGAGTCCATGCGCTCACGCCTTGTTGCGATCTCTTTGTCTGTCGCCCTTGCGGCGATCGTCACGCGGCCGGCGCAAGCCGCGGAACTTCAAGTTCTCGCCGCCGGCGCCGTGCAATCGGTGTTCCTGGCAACCAAGGCGGATTTTGAGCGCGAGAGCGGTCACACGCTCCGCTTCGCCTTCGGCCCCGTCGGCGCCATGCAAAACCGCGTCATCGGCAACGAGCCCGCTGATGTGACAGCACTCAGCGACGCCGCCATCAAGAACCTCGCCGAGCGCAGCGTGGTCGTCCCCGCCTCGCGCCTGGCCTTGGGCGCGGTGGGCTCTGGCATCGCCGTGAAAGCAGGCGCCCCAGTGCCGAAGCTGGGCACGCCCGACGAGCTGCGCGCCACGCTGCTGGCGGCGAAATCGATCGCTTATCCCGATCCCGGCCGCGGCGCTACGTCCGGCATTCACTTCGCATCCGTCCTGGAGAAGCTCGGCATCGCCGAGCAGATGAAGTCCAAGACCACGCTCTGGCCGACCGGCGCCGAAGCGATCGACAAGGTCGCCAAGGGCGAAGCCGAACTTGGGCTTAGCCAAGCCAGCGAGGTTATCGCGACGTCCGGCATCACCATGGCCGGACCACTTCCACGCGAACTTCAGAACAGCACGATCTACTCGGCCGCGGTGGTCGCGGCATCAAAATCGCCTGAGGCGGCGCAGGCCTATCTGCGCTTCCTGGCCTCGGCGCAAGTGAAGGCCAAGTTTGCGGCGATGGGATTCGAACCGCCGGGCTGAAAGCACCGTATACGTCGTTTTTGACTCAACGCCGCGATCGGGGCTTTCATAGGCCCTCGATCGGACATTGACCGGAAGGAGGGGGGCCGAATGATCGCCGCATTGACCACATTCGCGAACGCCAGCCGCGCGGCTCTCGCAGCCGGCGCGCTCATGGCCCTCACCCAGCCGGCAGTGGCCGAGGAAATCTCCGTCACGCACTGGGGCGCCCTGATGTACGGCACGCCGTACGCCGTGGCGATGGAGAAGGGCTTCTTCAAGCAGGCCGGCATCAACATCACCGGCATCCTCACCTCCAAGGGTGGCGGCACGACCGTGCGCAACGTCATGGCCGGCGGCCTGCCCTATGGCGAAGTGGCGCTCTCCGCCGCCGTCGCCGCCATTCGTGAAGGCATCGACATCAAGATCGTCAATTCGGCCGTGCAGAGCGTGTCGGACGTGCTGTGGGTGACGATGCCGAACTCCGACATCAAATCGATCAAGGATCTGGCCGGCAAGAAAATGTCGATCACCAGCCCGAAATCGGTGACCGACATGCTGTCGATCATGGCGCTCGAGGCCGCGGGCGTGAAGCTCGACCAGGTCGAGCGGCCGGCGCTGGGCAGCATCGGCGCCGGCCTGACCGCGCTCGAGAAGGGTGCGGTGCAATCGGCCGCCATGCTCGATCCGCTCTGGAGTGCGCGCCAGGGCAAGTACCGGCCGGTCTTCCTGATCAAGGATGTGCTGCCGCCGATGACCCAGGTGGTTGGCATCGCCACGACCGCGTTCACCAAGTCGAACCCCGACAAGATCCGCGCCATCATCGCCGGGCGGCGCGCCGGCGTGGATTTCATCTACGCCAATCCCAAGGAAGCCGGCACGATCCTCGCCAAGGAATACAATCTGCCCGAGCCGGTGGCGCAGCAGGCCGTCGCGAACATGGTCGCGATCGGTTATTGGAGCCGCGGCAATTTCGACATCAAGGGCATGAGCGAGATGGTGCGCGGCCTCAAGATCATCGGCGAGGTCACCGGCGACGTCGACTGGGACAAGATCATTGACCGCTCGTTCCTGCCGGCGGATCTGAAGGGCGCGTCTTGAGACGGCAATCAGCGCGCCGCGTCCCCCCTCATCCGGCGCGCTTCGCGCGCCACCTTCTCCCGCGAGGGGAGAAGGTTGCAGCGTGCTCGGTCCACCCCTCTCCCCTTGCGGGAGAGGGAGGGGCCCGCCGCGAAGCGGCGGGAGGGTGAGGGGTCCCTCACGCACACTGTGACCGCGATCGACATCCACGCTGAGCTCGCCGGCGTCACCAAGGTATTCACCGCCCCCAACGGCCAAGCGCTGGTGCACGCGCTTGGGCCCGTGGACCTGCGGCTGCGCCGCGGCGAATTCTTCGCGGTGGTCGGCCCGTCGGGCTGCGGCAAATCGACCTTGCTGGAAATGCTGGCCGGCCTCGCCGCGCCCACGCAAGGACAGGTCACGTTCGAGGGCAAACCGGTTGCCAACAACGTGCCCGCGGGCGTGGGCGTGGTGTTCCAGGAAGACGCGAGCTTCCCCTGGCTCAATGTGTGCGACAACGTCGCCTTCGGCCTGCGCCGCGCCGGCGTGGACAGCGCCGAGATCGGCCGCCGCGTCGATCATGCGCTCGCCTTCATGGGGCTCGGCGATTTCCGCAACGCCTATCCCGCCCAGCTCTCCGGCGGCATGCGCCAGCGCGTGTGCATCGCGCGCACGCTGGTCGCGCAGCCGCGGCTGATTCTCTTGATGAGCCTTTCGGCGCCCTCGACCAGCAAACGAGATTGCTGATGGGCGACGAGCTCTTGCGGCTGTGGCGCGAGACCGGCGCCACCGTGCTGCTGATCACCCATGCGCTCGACGAAGCGGCGATGCTGGCGGACCGTGTCGGCGTCATGTCGGCGCGGCCCGGCATCTTCATCGACATCGTCGAGACCGCCTGGCCGCGCGAGCGCGACAGCCGCATCGTCGCCGATGAATCCTTCGGCCGCATCACGGCACGGCTGTGGAACTCGCTGCGCGCGGAATCGCTGAAGGCGCTGGGACACACGGACCGCGCGCCCAAGCCATGAGAAGCGCCGCCCTCCTGCGCCTGGCCCTGATCGCGCTCCTGGTCGGCGGGCTCGAGATCCTCTGCCGCGCGGGCATGATCTCGCGCCAGATCATCATCGCCCCCAGCGAGATGCTCGGTGCCCTGTTGACGCTGCTTGCCTCGGGGGCGATGCAGGACGACATCGTCCGCACCCTGGTCTGCGTGGTCGCGGCCTTCGTGCTGGCCGTCGTGGTTGGTTCGCGCTCGGCGTGGCACTCCACGCCGTGCCGCGATTGCGCCGCGCCGTCGATCCGCTGCTCGCGACCTATTACGCCGTGCCGTTCTTCGTCTTCTATCCGGTGCTGATCGCCTTCTTCGGCCTGACGCCCCTGCCGATCATCGTCATCGCCTTCCTCTTCGCCCTGGTGGCGATGGTGATCAACACATTGAACGGCATCGACCGCATCCCACGCGTCCTGGCCAAGGTCGCGCGCGTGCACCACATGACGCCGCTGCAGACCGCCCTCCAGCTCAAGCTGCCGGCCGCCGCCCCGCATCTTTTCACCGGCATCAAGCTCGCTGTCGCCTATGCCTTCATCGGCGTCATCGCCAGCGAGTTCATCATGGCGGCCTCGGGCCTGGGCTATCAGATTTCCTACGCCTACAACAATTTCGACAATCGCAGCATGTACGCGCTGATGCTGTTCGTCTTGATCCTCGTCACCGCCGTCAACATGGCGTTTTACAGGTGGGAGCGGCGGCTGATGGCGAGGCGCGGCCTATGACCCGCGCCTTGCAAATCTTCGACACGCTGCTGGTCGTGATCGTCTTGCTGGTCCTGTGGCAAGCGCTCAATTGGTATGCCGGCGACGTCGCGATCACCGGCCCGCTGACGACGACCGAGCGCGCCCTCGACCTGCTCGCGCGTCCGCGCTTCTGGCCGCATATCCAGGAAACACTGATCGCCTTCGCCTATTCGCTCGTGCTCGCCTGGGTCGGCGGCATCGGCATCGGCGTGTGGCTGGGCGCGCACCGCCTCTCGGGCGACGTCGCCGAGCCGATCCTGGTGGCGCTGTATTCCTGCCGAAAGTCACGCTCTATCCGCTGATCCTGCTCGTCTTCGGGCTCGGCATGTCGGCGAAGGTCGCGTTCGGCGCCATCCATGGCATCGCACCCGTCATAATTTTCGCCATGAACGCGGTGCGCAATCTCAAGCCCGTCCACCGCAAAACCGCGCGCGTCATGCAGCTCTCCGCGCGCCAGGCGGCGCTCACCATCCTCATCCCCGCCTGCCTGCCGGAAATCGTCACGGGCTTGCGCGTCGGGTTTTCTTTGACTCTCTTAGGCGTGCTGATCGGCGAGATGTTCGCCTCCAAGCGCGGCCTCGGCTTCACCATCATCAACGCCATCAGCGTCAACGACGTCGACACGATGATGGCGGTGACGCTTATGCTCTTCGTCTTCGCGGCCGTGGTGAATGCGGGCCTGCTAGCGCTGGACCGGCGGCTGCACAAGCGAGCGTGAACCGCGCACTTGCCCATCCTTCGACAAGCTCAGGATGAGGTCCGTTCTTAGAGGCCCATCTCTCAGAGGCCTCATCCTGATCTCAGAGGCCTCATCCTGAGCTTGTCGAAGGATGAGGCCCCGCTCCCATGCTAGAATTGCGCGCAACTCGGACCCTGGAAAAATGCCCGACCTCACACTCCTCCTCGCCGCCATCGCTGCCATTGCCGCCATCGTCGTGCTGGTCGTGGTGCTGCGCCCACGCGGGCCCGATCCGGAGCTGGTGCGGCTCGTTCAGGGCCAGAGCGAGCTGGTCGGGCGCCTCAGCCAGCTCGGCGAGCAACAGGCCGCCGCCCAGGCGCGCATGCAGGAGCAGGAACGCGCCTTCACCGCGGCGTTGGACGAGCGCTTCGCCGCCGCCTCGCACCGGCTGACCGAGAGCCTCGGCGCCTCGGCGGTCGAGACCAACAAGACCATCACCGATCTGCGCGAGCGTCTTGTGAAGATCGATGAAGCGCAAAAGACCATCGCCGAGCTTTCGACCCAAGTCGTCGGCTTGCAGGACATCCTCGCCAACAAGCAGGCGCGCGGCGCCTTCGGCGAGGTGCAGCTCGAAAACCTCGTGCAATCGGCGCTGCCGCCCTCGGCCTACGCCTTCCAGGCCGTTCTCGCCAGCGGCAAACGCGCCGACTGCCTGATCCATCTGCCCAAGCCGCCCGGCCCGATCTGCGTCGACGCCAAATTCCCGCTCGAGAGCTATCACGCGTTTCGTGACGCGGCCGACGACGCGGCGCGCGTGGCCGCCGTGCGCAATTTCGCCGCGGCCGTGCTGGTCCACGTGCGCGACATCGCCGAGCGCTACATCGTTCCCGGCGAAACCGCCGAGGGCGCCTTGATGTTCGTACCCTCTGAGGCCGTCTACGCCGAGCTGCACGCAAGTTGCCCCGACGTGGTCGACAAGGCCAACCGCGCCAAGGTCTATATCGTTTCGCCCACCACGCTCTGGGCCGTCCTGCACACGATGCGCGCCGTATTGCGCGACGTTCGTATGCGCGAGCAGGCGGGGATGATCCAGAAAGAGGTCGGATTTCTGCTCGACGACACGCGACGCTTGGATGAGCGCGTGGAGAAGCTACAGACCCACTTCGATCAGGCGAGCAAGGATGTCCGCGACATCCGCATCTCGACCGACAAAGTCATCAAGCGCGCCGCCCAGATCGGCAACGTCGAACTCGAAGAAAACGGCACGCCCGCAGTGCCGCTGGCACCGCCGTCATCCAATTAAGTGCTATCGCGCGGGGTGCAACCACCACCTCACCCTCCCACGCGCTAAAGCGCGTGGGCCCCTCCCTCTCCCCGCTTCGCGGCGGAGAGGGGAAATTAGAGCGAACGCAAACTAACCCTCTCCGCCCACGAAGTGGGGGGAGAGGGTGCGAGCGAAGCGAGCGGGTGAGGTGGGCGGCGCCGCTCGAAAAACTTTTTCAGACCGCGCGTCGTGCCCTGAGCGCCGCGGTCAGCGTGCCGTCGTCGAGATAGTCGAGCTCGCCGCCGACCGGTACGCCGTGCGCGAGGCGTGTGATGCTGGCGGCCGTGCCGGCGAGTCGGTCGGTGATGTAATGCCCGGTCGTCTGGCCCTCGACGGTGGCGTTGGTGGCAAGGATAATCTCGCGCACATCGGCCGAGCGTGCGCGCGCGACCAGCTTGGCGATGTTGAGGTCTTCCGGCCCCACACCGTCCAGCGCCGACAGCACCCCGCCCAGCACGTGATACTTGCCCTTGAACGCGCCCGAGCGCTCGATCGCCCAGAGATCGGCCACGTCCTCCACCACGCAGATTGAGGAGGCGTCACGCCGCGCATCGCTGCAGATCGCGCACGGGTCCTGCGAATCCACGTTGCCGCACACCGAGCAGGTGCGGATCGTGTCCGATGCCGCCTGCAGCGCCTCTATCAGCGGCAGCAGCAGAGCCTCGCGCCGCTTCACCAGGTGCAAGACCGCGCGCCGCGCCGAGCGCGGACCCAGGCCGGGCAGGCGCGCGAGCAGTTGGATGAGGGTTTCGAGTTCGGCGCCGATCATGGGGCTAAGCTATCTGACATCGGTTCTGGTGGCACCCCCCACCCTAACCCTCCCCCTCAAGGGGGGAGGGGATTCCATCGTGCGCGTTGAAACTGCGCAAGCAAACGAAAGGCGAAGACCGAAGCACATTGAAATCCCCTCCCCCCTTGAGGGGGAGGGTTAGGGTGGGGGGTGATGCAGCAGCGCGCTCTTTCCCACCTCAGAACGGCAGCTTCATCCCCGGCGGCAAATTCAGCCCGCCCGTGAGCTTCTGCATCTCCTCGGCCGCCGTCGCATCCACCTTGCCGCGCGCGTCATTCAACGCCGCGACGATCAGATCCTCCAGCACTTCGACATCCTTGGGATCGACCAGCGAGGGATCGATCTTGAGACGCTTGACCTCGCCCTTGCCGTTGACGGTCGCCTTGACGAGCCCGCCGCCCGCGGCCCCTTCGACCTCGAGAGAAGCCAGCTTCTCCTGCATCTCGGCCATCTTGGCCTGCATCTGCGACGCCTGCTTCATCAACTGCCCGAGATTCTTCATTACGTCTCCTCGTCCTCGCTGTCGGTATAGATTTCTGTTTCGCCCGCCCCCGGCGGACCGCCGGCAGGCACGGGCGTTTCGACCATGGCGCCGCGCACCGTTTCGATCGCCGCACCCGGGAACGCATCGAGCACCGCGCGCACCAGCGGATGCTGCGCCGCTTGCGCCTTCTGCGCCTCGCGCTTGGCTGTCGCCTGCTCGCCCAGCGTCGCCTGTCCCTCTTCGCGCGAGATCGAGACGATCCAGCGCTTGGCCGTCCAGGTGCCGAGCAGCTCCATCACCCGCGCCGCCAGATCGCGCGGCGCGCTGTCGTTGGGCCGGAATTCGATGCGGCCCGGCTCGAACTGCACCAGATGCACGGCGTTGAGCAGATGCGCGTGCAGAATGCCCTCGCGCTTGGCTTCGAACAGCGCCACGACATCGGCAAAACTCTGCGGATCCGGCAGCGACGCCGTCACCGGGGCCGCGTCGTTGGCCACTGCCATCTCAGGCTCGGCGCGGCGCATCGCCTGCACCTGCCCGCCGGGTGCCGCACTCGCGCGCACGGGCGAACCCGTCGCGACCGTGCCGCGCGCCGAACCGCCACCGCCATTCGATGATGATGAGGCCATCGGCGCCGCACCGACCGGCGCGCCCGCGATCAGCTCCGCCGGTGTCGGCAGCTCGGCGGCATAGGTGAGCCGCACGATCAGCATTTCCAGCGCCGCCAGCGGCGAGGCCGCCATCTGCGTTTCCGCAATCCCCTTCAACAGCATCTGCCAGGTGCGCGCCAGCACCGGCACCGCCAGCTTCGTCGACAGCGTCTTGCCGCGCGCGCGCTCCGCCTCCGGCACCGCCGGATCGTCGCCGAGTGCGGGCAGCATCTTGAGACGCGTCAGCCAATGCGTGAGCTCGAGCAGATCCTGCACCACGACGCCGCGGCTCGGCGCCGGCGCGATACATCTCCGCGAGCTGGCCCAGCGCCGCCGCCGTATCGCCCTTCATCACGGTCTCGAACAGATCGAAAATCTGCGTGCGGTCGGCGAGACCGAGCAGGTCGCGCATCGCGCCCTCGCCGACTTCACCATCGATATGCGCCAGCGCGCGATCCAACAGCGACAGCCCGTCGCGCGCCGAGCCGTCCGCCGCGCGCGCCAGCATCGCCGCCGCCGCGACTCGAGACCTTGCGACCTTCTTTCTCAGCGACCGCGATCAGATGCCCGGCCAGCGCCGCCTGGTCGATGCGCCGCAGATCGAAGCGCTGGCAGCGCGACAGCACCGTGATCGGCACCTTGCGGATCTCGGTGGTCGCGAACACGAATTTCACGTGCTCGGGCGGTTCCTCCAGCGTCTTCAGCAACGCGTTGAACGCGTTCTTCGACAGCATGTGGACTTCGTCGACGATGTAGATCTTGTAGCGCGCCGAGACGGGGCGGTAGCGCACGCCGTCGATCAGCTCGCGGATGTCGTCCACACCCGTACGGCTGGCGGCGTCCATCTCGATCACGTCCATGTGCCGGTCTTCGGCGATGGCGACGCAATGCTCGCACGCGCCGCACGGATCGATGGTCGGCCCGCCCTTGCCGTCGCTGCCGATGCAGTTGAGGGCGCGCGCGATGATGCGCGCCGTCGTCGTCTTGCCCACGCCGCGCACGCCGGTCAGCACGAAGGCATGCGCCAGCCGCCCCGTGGCGATGGCGTTGGACAGCGTGCGGACCATCGCCTCCTGACCGATCAGATCGGCGAACCGCACCGGCCGGTATTTGCGGGCGAGGACGCGGTAGGCTGTCTGGGCGTCGGTCATGAGCGGAGTGGCGGCCGCCTCGGTTGGAGATGGTGGCGCAATGTCGGGGGCAAGGTGGGAGGCTGGAACGACGACCCGAACCGAAACTCGTTACGGCTGCTTCCTTCCGGACCTGGCCGGGTTCGCGAGGAGTTCGTCCATCGCCAACCTCCCAACGCCACTATATCAGCTTTCGCCGCCGCGAGGGCAAGCACCCCTTGGGTGGAAAATGCCGCGACGCCGGGCGGCAGATTTCCCCCGGCCGCCCAGATTTCGGCTGATAATTCCGCCTGTTAGGAAATATTGACCGCCCCACCCCTCAGGGCCGAAAGTGGCCGCCTCCAGCGCCGTTCCGGCCGCACTTCGCAAGGACTATCCCGCCCGTGCCACCCCGCATCAATTTCTACGCCGGCCTGGGACTCGACCGGCTGGGCGAGCGCCGCCGCGACCGCGACTGGCTTGAGGAGCGCTTCGCCCAGGCCCGCCTCGTGCCGGTCTGGCGCTCGCGCAACCTGGTCATCCAGGGCGACACGCCCGCGCGCCGTGCTGATGGAGGCCGCCGCCCTCGCCGCCATCGACGCCCCGCGCATCTTCCTGGGCGAGGAGAACGGCGTGCCCTATTTCGCCGTCGACCTCTCGGCCTTCGAGGAGGCCGACATCCCCAACGTCGTCCAGAGCCCCGGCGCCTTCGTCGATCTGCGCGCCGTCGGCGCGCTGATGGACCGCCAGCACGGGGCGCTCCTCGCCTACGCGCGCGGCCTGATGCACTGGCACACCCGCCACCGCTTCTGCGGCGTGTGCGGCGCGCCCGACCATCATCGAATCCGCGGGGCATGTGCGCCACTGCACCAACCCGGATTGCGGCGCCGACCATTTCCCGCGCACCGACCCGGCGGTGATCATGCTGGTGACCGACGGCGATCGCTGTCTGCTCGCGCGCCAGCAGCAATGGCTGCCCGGCATGCATTCGACGTTGGCGGGCTTCGTCGAGCCCGGCGAGAGTCTGGAGGAAGCGGTGGCGCGCGAGGTCTACGAGGAAGCCGGCATCCACGTCAGCGACGTGACCTACCACTCCTCGCAGCCCTGGCCCTTCCCCGCCTCGATCATGCTCGGCTTCTACGCCAAGGCCGTGACGACCGATCTCCGCTTCGACAACAGCGAGTTCGAAACCGGCGGCTGGTACACCCGCGACTGGCTACGCCAGCAGCACGACCCGGAGAAGTTCCGGCCGCCGCGCGTCGATTCGATCGCCCGCCGCCTGATCGAGGACTGGCTGGCAGAGGGCTGAACGCCCTCACCCCACCGCTTCGACCTGCCCAACCCCGTGACGCCCATCTCCTTCATCGTCTCCGCCACCGCCTGAACCGCCTCGGCCAGGTCCTGCTCGTGGACGTCGCCCATGCAGCCGATGCGGAAGGTGTTGGGGACGGCGACGCGGCCGGGGAAGATGATGAAGCCGCGCGCTTCATGCCTTCGTAGAGCGCATCGAACTTGAACGCCGGATGCTCCGGGTTATGGAACGTCGCCACGATTGGCGCGGCGTAGGCATCCGGCACCACGGTCCTGAATCCCAGCTGGCGCATGCCGTCCACCAGCCGCTTCCAGTTGCGGCGATAGCGGCTCCCTCGCGCCGCCGTGCCGCCCTCCGCCTGGTGCTCGCGGCAGGCTTGCGCGAGAGCCGCCAGCACTTGCGTGGGCGGCGTGAAGCGCATCGCGCCGATGCTTTCGAGCTGTTGCAGACTGGGTCCACAGATCGATGACCAGCGACGGACAGTTCTTCTTTGCGCTCTCCAGCGCCGCCTTGCGCACGATCGAGCAGCCCAAGCCCGGGCACGCCCTGCAGGCATTTGTTCGACGAGATAGTGAGCGCGTCGAACGGCAGCGTGCGCGAATCGATCTCGACCGCGCCGAAGGAGGCGACGGCGTCGATCAGCAGGCCCTTGCCCAGACGCGCGCACACTTGGGCGATCTCGCCGATCGGGTTGAGGATGCCCACGCTCGTCTCGCAATGCACGACGAACACATGGGTGATCGCCGGATCGTCCGCGATCGCCTGTGCGATCTGGCGCACCCGTCGGCGGCTCGGTCGGCGCGGTGCGCAAGATGGCGTGCGGCTTGCCGAGATAGGCCGCGATGTCGATCAGCCGGTCGCCATAGACACCGTTCGAGTGGATGAGCACCTTGCCGCTCGCCGGCACCAGCGCCGCCAGCACGGCCTCGTTGGAATACGTGGCGCTGCCCGGCAATGGCAGGGCGACGTAACGCCCTTCGCCATGCACCAGCGACACCAGATACTGACGCGCGAAGGCCAGGTCCTCCAGGATCTCCGGTCCGCCAAACGGACGGTCGATCATCATCGCCTGCTTCACACGTTGTGAGGTGCTCACGGGACCCGGGATCAGAAGAATCCGGTTGGCGGCGTCTCGACCCATGTGTTTTACCCTTAAAATCGAGTGGTACTTGCGGGAGCGCACCTCACCACGCCGCCCTGCCCTTTGTCGATGGTCATGCGAAGCACGCATGGCTGAAATTCGCTGCACTCAACGGCGTGCGGCCTAGCGCGGAATCACCGGCAGGATCAGCCGGGATGGCATCGCGGCCGCGTGAAAAACAGTCTGGTCGCGCCACCCGCAATTCCGTGTCGGACCAGTAATCCGCGCCGGTGTTGTGATTGCGATCGAAATTGGGGAAGTCGGAGCTTGAGACATAGAGACGGATGCGCTGTCCTTTTTTGAACAGGATGCCAATCGGGTTCAACGCGATTGAATATTCGTAAGCCTTGCCCGGTTGCAGCAGCGTGGGGTTCTCGTAGCCGTCGCGATATCGGGCGCGCGTGATGCCGTAGGTCAGATTGATGCAGAGCCCGTCCTCAGAACCACCGCCAGCTTGGCGGTCCAATCCGTGTCGGGGCCATCGGTCGCGGCCCAGAGTTTCAACACGACCGGGCCGATCACCTCCACATCCTCGGCGAGCGGCGGCGTTTGATAGCGAGGATATCGCGCCGGTGATCGTGCGAGCGATTGATCGACGGGCCGCTTGCGCATCGGCACGCATCAACGACATCACCGGATCGCGCGGGTCATAGGTGAAATGATCCGGCGCCTCGTCGCCGGACGGCGCCTCAACGGACAGCAACCCGTCGCCGCGCACGGTGTTCGCGTGCCCCTCGCCATGCAGGAAGAACGGCGTATAACGCGTGCGCGCGAGCGGCCATTCCTGCTCGCCGCGCCATTTGTTCTCGCCCAGGATGAAGAGCTGCACCGGCGCTTCGGATCCCAGACCGTCATCGATGTTCTTGAACTGGTAGTCGTACCAGCGCTGCGATCACGTCGGCATAGGTGCGATCGGCCTCCGGCCCGTAATCGATCGGGCCAACCTTGCGCGTGAGCTGCGTTGAATCATGCCCCCACGGCCCGACGATCAGCCGGTGCTGGCGCCGAAGATGCGGCTTCCCGTTTGTGGTGAGCCCCGTGTAGTGATCGACCGCGCCGACGAGGCGGTCCCACCATCCGGTCATCAGCATCACCGGCACGTCGATGTCCGGGTGGAACTCGCCGAAGCGCATGAACTCCTTGTTCTGCGCGCGATGAAAAATCTGCAGATCGTCGTTGAGGGTGGAGAACACGTCCGCCGGAATGTCGCCCAGCGGCAGCCACCAGATGTATTTGCTGCGCTCGACATTATTCCAGCGCGCCCCCGCCTCCGCCGCGGTGAACGGCCCGAATGTCTCGCCCGCGCGGCGGCGCGCGTCCGCCGCTTGGATATAGGTCCATTCCAGCCGCCGGCCGGTTTCGAAAATCCCGAAATTCATGCTCAGGAGTATTTTGCGCCATGCCGCTCGCCAGCATCGCCTTGAGGGCGGGCGGCTGCGACGAGGCCAGCATCCACGCCGCCCACGATGCATTTGAATGGCCCCACGTGCCCACGCGCCCGTCGCTCCACGGCAATTGCGCGGCCCACGCCACCGCATCGAACCCGTCTTGCCGCGTCCAACGTCTCCAGCCGGTCGCGAAACATCCATTTGTAGTCGCCGTCGGACGCATACCGGCCGCGCTGGTCCTGGACGATCACGGTGTAGCCGCGCGCCGCCAGGGTATGGGCATCGCTGACATAGCGCGGCTCGCGTTTGCCATACGGCGTGCGGTTGATGAGTGTGGGATAGCGGCCGCCATCGCCGGGCCGGTACACGTCGGCGCGCAGGATCGTGCCGTCGCGACAGACGCACGCGACATCCGGCTCGACGCAGACCGGCGCGCTGTCGACATCGATGGCGGTCATTGTGCTCCCCCTCTGGCGGCGCGACGGATTTCACCGCCCCGCTTCGCCATCTCATCATCCCAGGCGTTGACATCTATTACTATATAGTTTTATAAGAATACTATAGGAGAAAACAAGAGATGCTGACATGAGTGCCGCCGCCCTGGCTCGGATCGCGAAAGGCCTCAGCAGCGCCGACGACACGTCGGACTTCCCGCGCTACCGCCAGATCATCGATGCGCTGACGGGCGCGATCGAACATGGAACGCTCAGCCCCGGCGACAGGCTTCCGCCGGAGATCAAGATGGCGAAGCTCTTTTCCGTCAGCCTCGGCACCATCCAGAAGGCCCTGGCGCACCTCGCCGACGCCGGTTTCCTGCATCGCGCGCGCCGCCGCGGCACGTTCGTCGCCGGCCGCCGGGCGGAGGACGTGTTCGTCTTTCGCTTCCGCAATCCGGCAACCGGAAAAATCCTCATTCCCTTCACGCGGGTCCTTTCGGTCGCCGTGGACGAGGGGCAAGGGCCGTGGCGCGAGATCCTGAACGTCGAGCGCTGCGTGCGCGTGGAACGGCTCGTCTGGGTGGAGGGCAACTCGCCGGCCTTCAGCCAGTTCCGCATTTCATTGGAGCACGGCCGCCATCTTCTCGACGAATCCATCGACGCGTTGCATGGCGTGTCGTTCCACCGGATTCTCGGCAAGCAGTTCGACCTTCCCACATTGCGCACGAGCCACCGGCTGCAATGCCGGCTTCTCTCCGCCGACGCCTGCCGGCACCTGATCGTTCCCGAAGGAACGTTCGGGACCGTGTGGGATGTGATCGGCTATTCCTACCAGCAGGCGACGACCTATCAGTCGCTCCACATTCCGGCCGGGCATCGTCCCATCGAGCTGGACGCCGCGACGATCGCGCCGTGGAACGGCATCGGCCGCGGCGCGGCCGGCCTGCGCAGTTGAGATCCTGCCATGACGGCGATCGCCTTCATCGACAAACGCACGATCGGCCGCTGGGCCATGAAGGGCGCGGCCGGCGCGGTGCTTGGCTTCGTTCTTCTGCCGCTGATTTTCGTCGTCTGGCTCGCGTTCTTCCAGCAGGCGATCCCCTCCTTTCCGCCGCAGGGCTACAGCATCCGATGGTTCGTGGCGATCGCCGACAACCCGCGCTTCGTCGACGGATTCTGGTTGAGCCTGCAGGTCGCGCTTGCGGCGATGGTCATCGGCCTTGCGATCGGCGTGCCGGCGGCGCTATGCCTCGCGCGCTACAATTTCTGGTCGCGCGAACCGCTCGGCAATCTGCTGCTGCTGCCGCTTGTTGTTCCCGGCATCGTGCTGGGCACGTCGCTCTACGTCTTCCATGTCGAAGCGACCATTCTCACGGAATTGCCCATCCTGGGCTCGATCGCCGGCCTCGTGGCGGGGCATATCCTGATCGTCATCCCGTGGAGTGTGCGCCTCGTCGGTGCCAGCCTCGCGGGATTCGATCGCAGCACCGAGGAAGCGGCGCAGAACCTCGGCGCCACACCGCTGACGACGTTCTTCCGCATCACGCTGCCGGCCATCCGGCCCGGCATCGTCGCGGCGGCGTTGTTCGGCTTCGTGGTGTCGTTCGGCAACCTTGAAATGACGATGTTCCTGGTCGGTCCGGGCCGCACGACGTTGCCCATCACGATCCTGCAATACCTCGAATATCGCATCGACCCGACGATCGCGGCGGTGTCGGTGTTGCAGATCCTGCTGATCGGCACGGCGATGCTCGTGACCGATCGCTTCGTCAAACTGTCGCGGGTGGTGTGAGATGGCACGGCTGCAGATCGAACGACTGTCCAAGCACTTCGCCCAAAGTGTCGCCGTGCGCGACGTGTCGCTCGACGTGAGCGACGGCGAATTCGTCGTGCTGCTGGGGCCCAGCGGCTGCGGCAAGACCACGACCTTGCGCATGATCGCGGGCTTCATCGCGCCAACCGGCGGCCGCATGCGCCTGGGCGGCATCGATATCACCACGCTGCCGCCGTGGAAACGCAATGCCGGCATGGTGTTTCAAAGCTACGCCCTGTTTCCGCATCTGACCGTCGCGGAGAACGTCGCCTTCGGCCTAGAGATGCGAAGCATCCCGAAAGCCGAGATACCCGCGCGCGTGAACGAGGCACTGCGCCTCGTGCGCCTCGGCGGCTTAAGCGAACGCTTGCCGCGCCAGCTTTCCGGCGGGCAGCAGCAGCGGGTCGCCTTGGCGCGCGCACTGGTCATCCGCCCCGACGTGCTGTTGCTCGACGAACCGCTGTCGAATTTGGACGCCAAACTGCGCGAGACCGTGCGCGTCGAAATCCGCGAGCTGCAGCGCCAGCTCGGCACGACGACGATCATGGTCACGCATGATCAGGAAGAAGCGCTGATGATGGCCGACCGGCTGGTCGTGATGTCGGAAGGGTCGGTGCGGCAGGTCGGCTCGCAGCGCGATCTTTACGAACGGCCCGCCGACCGTTTCGTCGCCGGCTTCGTGGGCCGCAGCAATCTGCTCGCCGGCACGATGGTCGGCCCCGGACGATTCCAGACCGAGGGCGGCGTGTCGATCGCGTGCGCGAACGGGGCGCTCGGTCCCGGCGTCATCGCGCTGCGCCCGGAGCGCATGGTGCTGGGCGCCGCCGCGTCCGCGCTGGACAACCGGTTCGACGGAACGGTGGAACTCGTCTCGTATCTCGGCGCATCGGCCGATGTGCATGTGCGCGTCTCGCGCGCCGATCGCGTGATCGTCAGCCAGCCCAACCGCGCCGACGGCGCACTGCCGAAGGAAGGCGACAAGATCGACGTGGGCTGGCCGTCCGGCGCCGCCATCGTGTTGCCTGACGAAGGAGCCAGGGCGTAACCCCGGCAACCCAATAAGCCTGCAAAGCAACGAACAGGGAGGAGAGCCAAGATGTCAAAACCGACGAAGTCGCAGATCAGCCGCCGCAGCGCCCTGAAAGGCATGTCGGCGGTCGCAAGTATGAGCACGCTGGGGTCACTTCCGGCCTTGGGCCAAACCAACAAGAGGATTGTTCTGTCCACCTGGGGCGGGGATTACGCGAAGCTGCTGACCAAGCATATCTCGGTCCCGGTTCTGACACCCGGTGGCTGGACCGTGGTGAACGACGAGGCCCAGGTCACGCAGCGCAAGGCCAAGACGGTCGCCGAGCGTCGCCTGCCCAAGGGCACGTCCGACGTCCAGGCCCTGACCGCGACGGACGTCGCCGAGATGACCGAGATGGATGTGCTCGAGAAGCTCGATCTCTCCAGGCTCAAGAATGCGAAGAACCTCATCAAGACGTTCAGCATCGCCGAGTCGCCGTATTTCTCGCCGCATATCTATAGCGGCAAGGTCGTGCTCTATAACCCGAAGATGATCAAAGACGTGCCGACCGGCATGGATTCCCTGTGGGATCCCAAGAACCAGGGCAAGGTCGGCATCGTCGACATCCAGCATGTCTACACCACCATGGCAGCCGCCCTCGTCGGCGGCGGCAAGACCGGCGATTTCGACAAGGCGAAGAAGGCGCTGCTGGAGTTGAAAAAGCTGAAGCCGCTGATCTATCCCAGCAACGAAGCGCTCGCCCAGGCGCTGCAGACCGAGGAAGTCGGGCTGTGCATCATGTGGAAGGCGCGCGCGGTGCAATGGCAGGACGCCGGCGCGAACATTCTGACCGTGGCGCCGAAGGAAGGCGTCATCGCCTATGTCTCGGGATTCACCATCCCGAAGAACGCGCCCAATAAGGACGGATCGTACGCGTTCCTCGATGCCGCACTGGAAGCCTCGGTCCAGGAAGGCTTCGCCGCGGACATGGGCTACAACCCCGTGGTCGGCAACGCGAAGGTGCCGCCCGAGCTGAAGAAACGCATCGGCTTCACGCCGGAGGAAGAAAAGCTTCTCGTCAACCCGGACCTCGAATTCCTCGCCAAGCGGACCGCGGAATTGAAGGATTTCTGGGACAAAGAGTTCAAGGGCGCCTGACGCGTAGCATCGGGATCGACAATGACAGCCTGGGCAACGGCCGACACGCTGGTATCGCTCGCCGCGCGCGAAAAGCGCGGCGGGCGACGCTCGACCGCAACGATGTTGATCGGGCCGGCGACGATCTTCGTTTGCGCCGGCCTTCTCATCCCGATCCTGATTCTGTGCCGCTACAGCTTCAACGAATTCCGCCCCGGCCAGCTTATGGTGGAGGCGCTGACCCTCCAAAACTACGTTCTCTTCTTCACCGACCCCTACTACACGGCCGCGTTCTATCGCACGGTGCGGGTTGCACTGATCGTCACCGCCATCTGCCTGGTGCTGGCGTTTCCGCTCGCCTACGAGCTCGCGCGCACGCAAAGCCGCTTCAAGAATCTGTTGATCATGCTGGTCGTTCTGCCGCTCTTCGTCGGCAATGCGGTGCGCGCGGCCGGGTGGATGACGTTGTTCGGCAACAAAGGCTTCATCAATTTCGCCTTGCAATGGCTCGGCGTCACGACGGAGGCGGTCCGCTTCATGTACACGGAGTTCGCGGTCATCGTCGGCATCCTGGCCGTCAACCTTCCCTACGTCGTCCTGACGCTGCAGAGCGTGATCGAAGGCATCGACCGGTCGGTCGAGGAGGCGGCCTACAATCTGGGCGCGGGCCCCTTCACGATGGCGCGACGCGTGCTGCTGCCGCTGGCGTTGCCCGGCTTCGCCGCCGCGGCGATCTTCTGCTTCATCCTCACCATGAACGCCTATGCCACCCCCGTGCTGTTGGGCGGGCCGGAATTCGTGATGATGGGGCCGCTCGTCTACGTGCAGTTTGCGGCCAAGAGCAATTGGCCGTTCGGCGCCGCGGTGTCGGTGATCCTGATGGGCGCCACCCTGCTTCTGACGGCCCTTGCCAATCTCGTGGTGCAGCGCCGATACCGCACCTGACGTGCCGATTTTGGATCACATGCCGGCCGCCGCAACGCCCTCGGGGCGTTCTGCGGTCGACGAAATGGAGACATCAATGAAGATCACGTTGTTGGGCACGGGCAATCCTGCGCCGTCGTTGAAGCGCATGGGTCCCGGCTACATGGTCTCCGTTGGCGACGATGTCATCGTCTTCGATCATGGTCCGGGCAGCCATCACCGTCTTCTGCAGACCGGCACCAAGGCCACCGATGTGACGCACGCATTCTTCTCCCACCTTCACTACGACCACTTCATCGATTTTCCGCGCCTGTTGCTGACGCGCTGGGATCATGGCGCCGCCCAGATTCCCGAGCTGAAAGTGTACGGGCCAAAACCGATCAAGGACATGATCGCCAAGCTGATCGGGCCCGACGGCGTCTTCGGCCCGGACATCGAGGCGCGCACGAAGTGGGATGCCAGCCTGCACGTGTACCGCGCCCGCGGCGGCAAGGAACCGCGGCTGCCGCCGGCACCGGAAATCAGCGAGATCGGCAAGGGCGACACGGTCGAGACGAATTGCTGGCGCGTCAACGTGGTCGAGGTTCCCCACGCTCAACCCTATCTGACCTGCCTGGCGCTGCGATTGGACACGGATTCGGGATCAATGGTCTACACCGGCGACACCGGGCCGAGTAAGGCGCTGGAAAAACTGGCGACCGGTTGCGACGTACTGATCCACATGTGCTCCCATATCAGCGGCTCGGTCGACAACGCCGCGACCCGCATCGGGACGAGCGGCCATCTCGAGGCCGCGCGCACGGCCGCGGCGGTCGGCGCGCGCCGCCTGGTCGCCTCGCACATCTACAATCAGTTCGACCGCCCGGGCGTGCGCGAAAAGATGATCGCGGAGATGGCCCTCATCTATGACGGCGTCATCGTTTTCGGTGAGGACCTGATGGAGTTATCGGCCGAACCCGAAGCCCCTGGCGTTTTCCTCTAACGCCAGGCGCCGCCGCAGATCGAAGGCCACGACGGCGGCGCGCTGTCTGCTCGCCTGCCAAAAACGTCCTTCATGCAGGTCGCCGTCGCCTGAAGAACGTCAATCCAACCAGCCACAGAAACGTCACGATGGCGAAGCCGGACAAAACCAGCAGCGTGGTCCGATTTGGCCGCGTCATGAGCCATATCTGATCGGCAATTGCCGCATTGGTCGCGGCCATCGCCTGCGCCAGAAGTTGAGCGACCGGACCCGCACGGTCGTTTAGAGCTGCAATCAGCTCTTCGATCGGCGCGGCGGACTTGTTAAGGGCACGAAGACGATCATCAGATGTGTCGAGCCGCGACTCGATATCCCGGCTTCTGTCTGCAAATACGGCAATAGAACCGTACCTGGCTTCATCCTGTCGGCGCCGCTGCTCAAGCGTGTTGGCCGCACCCTCAAGCTCACCGATCCGAACGCTGAGCGAATCCAGGCGACCCTTGCTATTACCGCGCAGATCATCGATGGCCGTCACCGCGGCGTCCGTGCGATCCGAAATTCGTTTCTCACGCTCCTTCAGATCGTCGCCGAGCGAATTAAGCCGCGCGAGGAGCGCCCCGGCATTGCTCGAGATTTTCCCCTCTTCCTCCGCCGTCCGCCTCCCAAGCCGGTCGATCAGGGGCGCAACGGCTGCGGTGATGCCGGCATCGTACTTCTCGCCAAGGCTGGCGAGCTTCGCGGTGATCTGCGTCGCAACATGCTGGTCGCGCCCCGCGAACAACGCATCAATCCGCTCGGGCAATCTCGCAAACGTGTCCGACGCCAATTGCTCCCGTTGCGCAAGCCGATTGATCGTCTGATCAAGATTTGTCGCGAAAGACGCAACCTTCGAGTCGACGACGAGGACACTCTTATCGAGCTGCACCGCCTGCTGTTCGAGTCGGTCGGCCGATATCTTGATATCTCCCAGACGCTTCACCGCCAGGCCCTCAGCGTCAGCGAACGCCCTCTGAATTTGCACATAAGCTTGCTGCGGCATTTCGCCAATCCGGGCCCGCGCATCCGCCGCACTTCGTTCGACTGTCGTCTCAATTCCGCCCAGCCGCATTTCAAGATCGCGCCTCCGGTTGGCGAGGTCTGATTCGAGATTTCCAATCTGTTGCTTTGCGGTGACGATGCGTTCCAGGATTTGCGCAAAGTCGTTGCGCACGGCGTCAATGCGGCCGCTTACGTCGGTCACAAGTTGCTTCGCTTCGGCCAGCTTGTTGCCCGTCTCCGCAATGACGGCCTTCGCTTCCTGTAGGAGCCGGGCAGCTTCGCCCGCGCTGCCGAAAGCATCTCTGATCGGCAAAATGAGCAGTGCTGCCGCCACGGCATACGCAGTCACAAGGCCGATTAAGGAGAACTTGACCCACTTGCTCTCCAGGAGCGCCATGGCCAGGTGACTTTGAAGCTGCGCGCTGAAATCCGGCCGAGTCAGATTCAACACGACATCCGACTTCAGCGCCCGGATCGCCGCATCAATCACGTCGATTGCGGCTTGCGCGGGCTGCTCGGCCTTTGCAAGACCTTCAATCACGGACTGCGTCGCCTCGCCGGTCAACGCAGCGCGCGAAAGATCGACAACTCGCGCGATTGTCAGCGGCGATGGTTTCGTTTGGCCGTCGATGCTTTTCTGCAGGATCTCGCGAACATGCGAGAGTTCAGCGAGGATACTTCCCGAATCCGTTGTCATGATCCCACCCCTTGATTGAGGAACGCGATCTTCGAACTCAAGGCCGTTTTTTATTTGCCGAAAATTATAAGGCACTCCCGGTCTTCAAAGAAGACATCGCTCCTAAGTGTTTGCGTTTGAATGCCTGTGACACTTTTAATAAGGGCGCGGGATTTACTCCTCCGCCAGTAGATTGGCCAGGCGCGACTCCCGCAAATCGAGGTCGCGCTCGATCCGCCTTCGCGATTTGTCGTTCAGCGCGCCTTTGCGGAATTGCTCGTTGACGTAGTCGCGCTCGGCGGTGATGAGCAGCAGCTCGAGCTCGTCATGCAGAGCGGTCAGCTTGCGGTGGCCGTCATCGAGCGCGCTGCGATGCTCGATGTGCTTGAGCCGCTCGCGCTGGCGCGCCCGCGCGGCGTGCACCATGTCGTCCGGAGCGGCACGGTCCGCCGCGAATGTGTCGAGCCGCTCGAGCGCGGCTTCGATCGCCGCGCGCCGCGCCTTATGCTCCTCCTGGCGCTCGTTGCGCCGCTCGCGCCGTCCGGCATGCTCGAGGCCAAGTGCACGAATGACCGTAGGCAGCATCAGCCCCTGGCCGACCAGCGTCACCAGGATGACCGAAAACGTCAGGAACAGGATGAGATCGCGATGCGGGAACGGCGCGCCGTCAGCCGTCGCCAACGGAACCGCCAGCGCCGCCGCCAGCGAGACGATGCCGCGCACGCCGGTGAAGGCCAACGCGAACGGATATGTCCAGGGCGGCGCCGGATCCTTGCGCCGGATCGCGGGAAACAGCCAGCGCGGCACATAGGTCGTCGGGTACATCCAGATGAACCGCGCCGCGATGACGACAGCGCTGATGACCGCGGCGGAAAGGACGAGATCATTCCACGCATACTCGCCGATACGCTCGATCAACGTGCGCGCCTGCAGCCCCGTGATCAGGAAGACGAGACCTTCGATCAGGTAGATGAAAAAATCCCAGAAGAAGACGCCCTGCAGGCGCGTCGCCGCACTGATCAGCCGCAGCCCGTTCCAGCTGATGTAGAGCCCGGCCGTCACGGTCGCGAGCACGCCCGAGCCGCCGAAATGTTCCGGCGGCCAAAACGCGATGAACGGCGTGAGGATCGAGAGCGTGATCTCGATGCGCGGCTCGCGCACCCAGCGCCGCAACCGCAGCATCAGCCAGCCCACACCGATCCCCCACAGCACCTCGCACACGACGATGGCGAAGAACGTGCCGATGGCCTCGCCGAATGAAAACGCGCCCACGCTCGCCGCAACGACGGCGAAGCGATAGACGATCAGCGCCGTCGCGTCGTTGGCCAGCCCCTCGCCCTCGAGGATGACGAGGATTCGCCGCGGGATCTGCATGCGCCGCGCGATGGAGAGCGGCGCCACCGCGTCCGGCGGCGAGACGATGGCGCCGATGATGAAGCCGATCGCCCAGGGCAGCCCGAGCAGCATATGGGCGGCGGCGGCGACCGCGATGGTCGTGAACACCACGCAGCCGACGGCCAGCAGCGAGATCGGCCGCAAATTGAAGCAGAACTCGCGCCAGCTCATCGCCACCGATGAGGAATAGATGATCGGCGGCAGCACCAGCAGCAGGACCAGCTCCGGCGCCAGCTCCACCGACGGCAGGCCCGGCACCAGCGCCAGGCCAACCCCCGTCAACACCAGGAGGATCGCCGACGGAATCTTGAGGCGGGCGGACGCGAGCGCGACGGCGGCGGCCACGGCCAGCAGCAGGAGGAGAATTTGGAGGGTCGGAATCATGCGCGTATAGGCCCGCGATGATGACCGAGCCCGCGCCAAAGCGCCAGTTCCGCAGCGGCGCCCGGATAAGCCGTCACGCCACGCCGAGTGCCGCCAGCACCGCCACGTAATGACAGGCGGCGGCCGCCAGCACGAAACTGTGCCAGATGGCGTTGTGATGCGCGAGGCCACGCGACAAATGGAAGGCGACACCGGCGGTGTAGAGCACGGCACCGGCGCCCAGCAGCACCAGCGCCGAAAGCGGCAGCACCGGGATCACCGCGCCCACGGCCGGCAGGCCGATCCAGCCCAGCGCCAGGTAGAGCGCGATCGACACGCGATCGAGCCGGCGCGGCCAGAACAGCTTCAGCACCACACCGCCGATCGCGATCAGCCAGACCAGGGCGAGCAGGCCGTATCCTAGCCGCCCGCCGACGCTGACCAGGGCAAACGGCGTGTAGCTGCCGGCAATCATCACAAAGATCGCGGCGTGGTCGCACCGGCGCAAGATCTCGCGCCGATCCGGCCGTGCCGCAAGATGATACGCCGCCGAGAATCCGAACATCGCGAGTGCGCCAGCACCGTAGAGCGAAGCAGCCAGTGTCGCGCGCGTGTCGTGCGTGGCCAGCACGGTGTGCAGCAGCACGATGACGCCAATCAGTGCCGCACTGACGCCCAGCGCATGCACCGCTCCGTCGATCCGTCGCTCCTGTCGCGTGCTCGCAAGCTGCATATTGCGGGACCTGCTTCGGCCGACGCCCCCCGCCCGACCCTAACGCGATCGGGCCATTTTCGCGATCAAGAAGCCGGCCAGAAGCGCAGCCGGCCTCACCATTCGAACTATTGCTGCTCTTCAATCCTTCTATTTATCGCGATACCAGCAGTATTTCATTGTATTCCGGCAATTAAGCACCATATGGCAGAAAGCGGCATATTCCTGCCGCCAGGAATTTCATGACAGCTTTGGCCTTTCCGGCGATGAACGCGACCCAGCGACTGGGTGCAGCACTCCGCCTCACGCCGGCGATCATCGTAGCCCTAGCGCTCGGCGTGTTCGTCGGCCCGTTCCTCTCCAATGCCATGGGCTGGCAGATCACGCCTGATGCCGCCTTGGCACAAGCGCGCGCCGGCCTCGTGGAGCTGCAATCCGACTATTGCGATTTACAAGCCCGCGCCGACATCGACGAGCTGCACGGCCAGCTTGGCTGGCGCGTGCGCAATGATCTCGCGAACAAATGGGCCCGGATGCCGGGCAGTGACAAGGTCGAGTTCGATGTCGTGCGCGCCTGCGCACAGAAGCTTGCCCGTCGCTAACGTCCAGCCTTTGATCAGGAAAAAGCCTCCGATGACCACCAGAACCACGCGATCCACGCTCTCCTTCACGGAGCCCTTCAAGCTGCGCGGCGTCGATGGCGTCCAGCCGGCCGGCGATTACGTTGTCATCGTCGATGATGAATTGATCGACAGTGTCTCGGTCGTGGCCTATCGCCGCGTCGCGACAATTCTCTGCCTGCCTTCGATCACGACACCGCAGACTTTCACCCAGCTCGTCGCCGTCAGCCAGACGGACCTCGACGTCGCCGTGCTGAAAGACCGCCACCTCGCGCTCTAGCATCAACCACAACCAGGAGAAGCCTCATGGGACGAAGTAATCGCGAAACCAAGAAGCCGAAGCAGCCGAAGAAGGTCGTGGCCGTCGTGGCGCCCATTCTCGGCCAGAAATCGCCGCCCAAGGGGCCGATGCCGAAGAAAAGATAGCGCGCCGTCGGGCAGCTCAGTCGCGACCAACCTCAAGCGTTGGCGCGATGCTGCCGGGCAGATTTTCTGCCCCTGAAAGGATTACGAGTGCCCTTATCCACCCATAGCCCCAATACGCAAGCTCTTCACGACGCGATTCTTAGCGAAATTCCAAGTCTGCGGCGCTTTGCGCGCTTCCTGATGCGGGCACCCGATATCGCCGATGATCTGGTCCAGGATACGTTGACGCGGGCCGTCGCCGCCGCCGCATCCTTCCAGCCGGGCACCAATGTCCGCGCCTGGCTGTTCACCATCCTCAAGAACGCGACCCGCAACCACGCCCGCAGTCTGCGGCGCAATCCGGTTGATCAGGTCGACACGCTCGACCTCACCGTCCCCAGCACGAATTTCGCCAGCCCGCTCGAACGGCTGGAGTTCGCCGAACTGGTCGCAGCGATCGATCTTCTGCCCGAGACGTTCAGGCAGGTCGTTCTGCTGTGCGGCGTCGAAGGGTTTCCCGTACCACGAGGCAGCCCAGATATTGGACGTGCCGACCGGGACGATCCGTTCGCGCCTGTCACGCGCCCGACGCCGTTTGCGAATTGCCCTCGACGGCAAGACCGTGGCCGCCGTGTCAAGGTCGGACGTTACAGCCCTACCGTGGCAAACGGCAGTCCGGGCATTGCATCATCTCGATCTGCACTGACGCAAAAAACAGGGGCGGCGCGAGCGCCAGCCCCTTCGTCCCAGCGACAATCTATGCGTCTTCGAAATTTGCCGGCAGGCGGCCGGACTTGAAGATGATGGCGGGCTCGTCGTCGTATTCGCCCAGCTCCGCATCCCCCGTCGTCGCAAACGCAACCACGCCCAGCTTGTTCGGCGCGAGCCTCTCCGCCGATCTTCGGGCGGATTCCGCTGACTTGCACGCGACCGCCGTCTCGGCCTTGAGGCTACTGCCTTTGCCGGCAATGAACGCCTGGACGAGATAGATCGTCTCGCGCGCCATGATCGTCCTCCGCTCAAATCACTTCGCGCGCGCGACCGGGCATCCCGGCCGCGGCGCGGTTTGCCGATTGTATCAGAAGCCCATGTCGCTGCCGCCGCCCGGCATCGTCGGGGCGGGGTTCTTCTCCGGCTTGTCGGCCACCATCGCCTCGGTGGTGATCAGCAGGCCCGCGACCGAGGCTGCACCCTGCAGCGCCAGGCGCACGACCTTGGTTGGATCGATGATGCCGGCCTTCACCATGTCGGTGAAATTGCCGGACTGGGCGTCGTAGCCGTAATTGACATCGCCCTTCTCCAGCAACTTGCCGACGATGACGGAGCCATCGGTCCCGGCATTGTCCGCGATCAGCCGCGTCGGGAACGTGATCGCGCGGCGCACGATGTCGATGCCCGCCTGCTGGTCGGCGTTTTCCGGCTTCAGCTTCGCCAGCGCCTTGGTGCCGTAGAGCAAGGCCACGCCACCGCCGGGGACGACACCTTCCTCGACTGCGGCCTTGGTCGCATGCATCGCGTCGTCGACGCGGTCCTTGCGCTCCTTGACCTCGACCTCGGTGGCGCCGCCAACGCGGATGATCGCCACGCCGCCGGACAGCTTCGCCAGCCGCTCCTGTAGCTTCTCGCGATCGTAGTCGGACGTCGTTTCCTCGACCTGCGCCTTGATCTGCGCGATCCGGCCGGTGATGTCCTTCTTCTTGCCGGTGCCGTCGATGATCGTCGTGTTGTCCTTGTCGATGCGGACCTTGCGCGCCTTGCCGAGCATGTCGAGCGTGACATTCTCGAGCTTGATGCCGAGATCGGCACTGATCACCTGGCCGCCGGTCAGAACGGCGATATCCTCCAGCATCGACTTGCGGCGGTCGCCGAAGCCGGGAGCCTTGACGGCCGCGACCTTGAGTCCGCCGCGCAGCTTATTAACCACGAGGGTCGCCAGCGCTTCGCCCTCGATATCCTCGGCCACGATCAGCAGCGGCTGGCCGCTCTGCACGACGGCTTCGAGCAGCGGCAGAACCGGCTGCAGACCGGAGAGCTTGCCCTCGTGCAGCAGGATGTACGGGCTCTCGAGCTCGACGATCATCTTCTCGGCATTGGTGATGAAATAGGGCGAGAGATAGCCGCGATCGAACTGCATGCCCTCGACGACATCGAGCTCGGTGTCGAGGCCCTGCGCCTCTTCGACCGTGATGACACCGTCATTGCCGACCTTCTGCATCGCGTCGGCGATCATCTTGCCGATCTCGCGATCGTCATTGGCCGAAATCGTACCGACCTGCGCGATTTCCGCGTTCGTCGAAATCTTCTTCGAGCGCTTCTTCACGTCTTCGACAACCGCGTCGACTGCCATGTCAACGCCGCGCTTCAGGTCCATCGGGTTCATGCCGGCGGCGACCGCCTTCGCCCCTTCGCGCACGATCGCCTGCGCCAGGACCGTCGCGGTCGTCGTGCCGTCACCCGCCGCGTCGTTGGTCTTGGAGGCGACCTCCTTGACCATCTGCGCGCCCATATTCTCGAACTTGTCGGTGAGCTCGATCTCCTTGGCGACAGTCACACCGTCTTTGGTGATGCGCGGCGCGCCATAGGATTTGTCGAGAACGACGTTGCGGCCCTTGGGGCCCAACGTCACCTTGACGGCGTTGGCGAGCGTATCGACGCCGCGCAGCATGCGCGCACGCGCGTCCGAACCGAATTCTGACATCTTTTGCTGACATATTTTTCTATTCCTTCGTTAAGCGGCCTTGCGGCGCGTACCGACAACAGCGGCGATCACGCCCATGATGTCGTCTTCTTTCATGATGACGAGATCCTCGCCGTCGATCTTGATCTCGGTGCCCGACCATTTGCCGAACAGCACCCGGTCGCCGACCTTCAAATCCATCGGGCGCAGCTTGCCGTCTTCCGAGCGCGCCCCCGGCCCGACCGCGATCACTTCACCCTCCATCGGCTTTTCCTTCGCCGTGTCGGGAATGATGATGCCGCCCTTCGTCTTGTCGTCATGCGCGATGGGGCGGAGCAGGACGCGATCCTGTAGGGGGCGAAACTTCATGTGTGGGCTCCTGGATTGGAATTGGAAATTGAGATGCGCGAGCCTGTGCGCGGCGCGCGTGATGCGGGCGCCACGTTCCAGCCCTCTGAAACGGCAGCGGTATAGGCGCGGTAGTCGTCGAGCGTGGTCCGGCTTCCACGCACGTGGCTGCCCGCAACACGCTTATCCGGCGGTGCAGCCCTCTTGAACTGAGCCGGGAACCGCGGCGGGGTGAGTGTCGATGGTGCGGGCGAGCCCTGGCGCATAGCGGTCCTCATCAAGCGCCGGCATGTGTTGATTCGGCGCGGGGAACAGCCATGCTTACGGGAAGGGAGACATCGCGGCAGTCCGGAACGGGCCGGAATGACGGACAGCATCGTCTCGCACCCCTTTATATGGGAACGAAGTCACGCATTACAGCGGCAATATCGGAATATCTTTGATCATATTGCCCAACAAAGCGGCCCGCGCGGTCATTTGACCGGACGGCCGTCGCCCCGCGCTCTATGACGATTTGCCGGGACGCCACGTCGGTGTAATGTCCCGCCCTCAAGATTTCGCCATGGACATGTCCACCCCGCCCGCGTTGCCCGCGCTTCTGGCCGCTACCGCGGCCGGCGATCGCGTGGCCTTTGCCCAGCTTTACCGGCTGACCGGCGGGAGGATGCTGGGTCTCGCCCAGCTCATGCTGCGCCGGCGCGAGCTGGCCGAGGAAATCACCCAGGAAGCCTTCGTACGCATCTGGCAGCGCGCGCGCGATTACAGCGCCGACAAGGGCATGCCGCTCACCTGGATGTCGGCGATCGTGCGCAATCTCTGCATCGACCGGCTGCGGCGCGAGCGTGGCGACGTGGCGCTTGATGAGGCACCCGGCCGCGACGCCTGGGCCGATCCCGACCCGGATCCGCTGGAGCAGACACTGCGCTCCGCCGATTTGCGCCGGCTGGCGGCGTGCATGGACGGGCTCGATGCCGCCCAGCACCGCGCCATCCGCCTCGCCTTTTTCACCGGCCTGACGCACGACCAGCTCGCCACCCATCTCGGCCAGCCGCTCGGCACCGTCAAAAGCAACATCCGCCGCGGCCTCTTGCGGCTCAAGACGTGCCTCGATCTATGACATCCACCGACCAAGACGCCCTCGCCGCCGATTTTGTCCTCGGCACGCTGCCGGCCGACGAGCACGCACGCGTTGCCGCGGCGCTGAGGCACGATGCGGCCTTGCGCGACGCCGTCGCCGCGTGGGAACGCCGCCTCTCGCCCCTGGCCGAGGATGCGCCCTCCCTGCCGCTCCCCGACACAATGTGGGACACAATCGAGAGAAGCATCGGCGACGGCATCATCCCCGGCACGATCACGGTGCGCAGCGGCGAGGGGCAATGGCAGCCGATCCTGCCCGGGGTCGAGCTTAAGATGCTGCATGTCGATCGCGCTGCCGGCACGCAATCCTTCCTGCTGCGCATGGCCCCCGGCAGCCGCCTGCCGCCGCACGACCATCCCGACGGCCCCGAGGAATGCGTGGTGCTGGAGGGCGAAACCGAAGTGGCCGGTGTGACCGTGCGCGCCGGCGATTTCCACCTGGCGCCGCAGGGGTTCCGCCATACCGAGATCACGACCCGCGGCGGCGCCATCGTCTATATCCGAAATGCGCTCGCCCACGGCCATCGCTAGGCTTTACCTGCGGCCCCGGCCGGCCTATATCGGCGGTCGGGGATCGCGGGACATGATTAACTAATATGGATAATGCCGACTCCGGCCTGCTGGAACGGCTCCTGGACGCTGCCGCACGCGGCGACCGGCAGGCCTTCGCGACCCTCTACGCTCGTTCGAATGCGAAACTTTTTGCCGTCGCCCTGCGTATCCTGAAGCGGAGGGATCGCGCCGAGGAAGTGCTGCAGGACGCCTTTTTGAACATCTGGAACCACGCTGGCGACTACAGGCCCGAGCGCGGTGCCGCCACCACCTGGATGGCGAGCATTGTGCGCAACCGGGCCCTGGACTACCTGCGCCGGGACCGGCCGCAGATGTCGCTGGACGAGGCACCGGGCCATGAGGCGTGGACCGACCCGGGCCTCAACCCGCTCGAGCAGACGCTTGAGAACGCCGAGGCGCGCCGGATCAAGGCCTGCCTGGACGAGCTGGAGGAGAAACCGCGCCAAGCGATTCTGAAGGCATACTACGAAGGGTTGACCCATGAGGAGCTGGCCGTGCGCCTTGAAGCCCCTCTGGGTACAATCAAGAGTTGGGTCCGTCGGGGACTGTTGCGGTTGAAAGGCTGCCTGGAACGATGACGACGCAAGAGCGCGAAGAGGCCGATATCCTCGCTGGCGAATACGTGCTGGGCACGCTCGCCGGCGCGGAGCGTGCGCGCTTTGAGGCGCGTCTTGCGGCCGAGCCCGAATTGCGCGCCATGGTTGACGATTGGACCAACCGCCTGGCGCCGCTCGCCGACGCGCTGCCGGCGGTCGAGCCTTCGCCCGAAGTGTGGCGGCGCATCGAGGCCGCGCTCACGCCGCACGCCCCCGATCCTGCCGCGCGACCATCTTTGCTGTCGCGCCTGGGCTTCTGGCGCTGGAGCGCCATCGGCGGCGCGCTCGCGACCGCCGTGCTCGCGTTGTTCATTGCCTTCGGCCCCAAGCCGCTCGGCGATGCCGACCACATCGTCGTGCTCAACGATGCGCAGGGCAAACCCGCCGTCATCGTCGTCGCCGATGTGCGCACCAACACGGTCGCGGTCAAACAGCTCGCGGCCGCACCGCCCGCGGGCCGCGTCTATCAGCTCTGGCTGCTGGCCGATGCCGGTCAGCCGCCCAAGCCCATCGGCATCATGACTCTCGGCCGCGGCAATTCCGCATGCGATGCCGGCGGGGTTGAAGGACACGCTGCCGCGCGCGTCAGGCATCGCCGTCAGTCTCGAACCGCCCGGCGGTTCGCCGACCGGCCTTCCCACCGGCCCCGTGCTCTATCACGGGCCCGTCATCGCGCTCGCGCATTAACCTAATTCCAAAATCTGTCACCCGCGGACTTGATCCGCGGGTCTGACGCCTGCGCACCTTCAGATGCGCGGGTCGAGCCCGCGCATGACAAACGAATTGTTAAGGCTGCTCACGCGTGTGTGATGACACGCGCGAACCCGCACGCCGCCGCCATTTTTGCCCTTTTGCGCAACGTCGCAAGGTGCATCGCTGCATCCAGTCCGATTCCCCCCGCGTAGAGCCGGTAATCCGTCGCGATGAGGACGGTCATCAAGGGAAGAGGAAAAAAATGAACCAGTCACGCATCATCCGTCCGGAAACGATCGTCGCGGGCAACCGCCGCGAATTCCTGCGCACCACCTCCGTCGCGACCTTGTCGGCGACCGCGGTGGCTCTGCTGGCCGGCTGCGAAAGCATGGCGCAGGGCAGCTCCGGCAACATGGCGAGCGATGTCGCCACGCTCAACGTGGCGCTCGGCCTCGAGCATGAAGCGATCAACGCCTACCAGCTCGGCGCCGAAAGCGGCTTGCTGCAGCAGCCGGTGCTCAATGTCGCCGTGAGCTTCCAGTCGCATCACAAGGAACACCGCGATGCGCTGATCGCCACCATCCGCAAGATGGGCGGTTCGCCGGTCGCCGAGAAGACGAAGAACGAGTACGCGATGGCGCTCAACGCCTCGACGTTGAAGAACCAAACCGACGTTCTGCGCCTGGCCGCGCGCCTCGAGCGCGGCGCCACCAACGCCTATCTCGGCGTGATCCCGTCCTTCGGCGACAAGGGCCTCGCCCAGGTTGCCGGCCGCCTGGCCGCGGACGAGACCATGCACTGGACCGTGCTCGCAAGTGCCCTGGGCGATCCGCTGCCGCCCAAGGCGCTGTCCTTCGGCGCCTGACCCGGTGCCCGAACGCCCCGCTCCGCGCGAGTCCGATCCCCCTCGCGCGGGGCGGTGGCGATAAGGCGAGCCATGACCATGAACCATTCCATTCTCTGGGCCATCGGTGCCGCGCTCATTGCCGTCATCGTGGTCGCTTCCGCCGCCCGCGCCGAGGGCGATGCCGCGCGCGGTGCTGAGCTCTACGACAGCCGCTGCACCGGCTGCCATTCGCTCGACGCCAATCGCGTCGGCCCGATGCATCGCGGCGTCTACGGCCGCAAGGCCGGCAACGTCGGCGATTTTGACTATTCGCCAGCAGTGAAGAAATCATCTGTCGTGTGGGCCGACGACACACTCAACAAATGGCTGACCAACCCACAGGACGTCATCCCCGGCCAGCGCATGAATTTCCGCGTCAACACCGCGCAAGACCGCGCCGACATCATCGCGTTCTTGAAGAAGGAATTGGGGAAATAACGCGCGAACTCATCCTTCGAGACGGCCCGCGTAAGACGCGGCCTCCTCAGGATGAGGACATAAGGTTTCTCCCGCAAACCTCATCCTGAGGAGGCCGCGTAGCGGCCGTCTCGAAGGACGAGGTTTGCGCTGCGCGTTATCTCAATGTGCGCCGCTCACCCCACATGCCGCAGCTTGTCGGGATTGCGCACGATATAGATCGCGCTGATCTTGCCATCTTCGACATCGACGGCGACCGTGTAGACATCGCCATCGGCACCGCTGACGACATACCCCGCCAGGCCGTTGATACGCGCCGGCACGACATTCGCCATCAGCGCGCCCGCGCGCTTGCGCGCAATACCGGCGAAGAACGCCGCGATCTTGTCGGCGCCCTGGATGACATTGAGCGCCGCCAGCTTCTTGCCGCCGCCATCGGAGTGCAAGGCCGCATTGTCGGTCAGCAATTGCATCATGGCGGCGGCATCGCCGCTACGCGACGCTGCCAGAAACGCTTCCGCTAGGCGTGCCCCTTCTTCGGGCGATGCCGCGAAGCGCGGCCGTGCCGCGCGCACATGCGCGCGCGCCCGCGCCGCCAGCTGTCGAACGGCGGCCTCGTTGCGATCCAGTGCGGGCGCGATCTCGGCGAACTCCATATCGAACACGTCGTGCAGCAGGAACGCGGCGCGCTCCAGCGGCGACAACCGCTCCAGCGCCAGCATCAGCGCCATCGACAGATCATGCGCCATGTCGCTGGCCGATTCCGGTTCGAGCGCGGCCGTATCCAGCACCGGCTCCGGCAGCCACGGTCCGACATATTCCTCGCGCCGGACGCGCGCCGACTTGATCTGATCGAGGCACAGCCGCGTCACGATCTTCGACAGGAAGGCGCGCGGGTTGGCGATGGCGCCGTGCTCGGCGCCATGCCAACGCAAGTAAGCTTCCTGCACGATGTCCTCCGCCTCGGCGAGCGAGCCCAGCATGCGATAGGCGAGGCCCGTGAGATGCCGGCGATGCGGCTCGAAGCTCGGCGCGCCGTCGTGATCGCGCATCATGCCGCGCGGCGCAGCACCGGCACCGGTGCGCCGCCCACCGTCACGCGCATGCAGGCCTGGCCATGTCCCATCGCGTATTTGAGCGTCGGGTAGAGCCGCGCCGCGGTGATCGCGAAGCCGAGCGACACCAGCGCCTTCTTGCCCCAGCGCGCCACGATCTGCTCGCGCAATTCGTCAGCCGCTTGATCGTGCTTAAGCGTCGCCTCGGCGAAACGGTAGGCCAGCGCCACCGGCTCGGGCAGCGCGACCACGTCGTGCGTCACGATTGCGCGCAACGTCGCCGACGCGACGCCGGCCTTCTCCGCCATCTTGATGCCGAGCTGCGTGCACGGCCCGCAATCTTCCGCCATCACCGCGACCAGCTTTGCCGCATACCACGCCTCAACCGGGGCGCCCTTGCGGTATCGGCCGAGTTTCGCGGCGCCCAGGAACAGCCGTGCCGCCGCCAGGTCGATCTCGAGTAGCTCGCGGACATAGCTCATGTCGTAATCGTACGCCTTTTCAAAGGCATCGATCTGCCGCCGGGCCAGCCAGGTAAACATGTCGACCTCCATTCAGGGTGTTGTCCGTCTCGGCCATAAGACGAGACAGGCCCCCCGCCTGTGACATGCCTCCGCTTTTTCAGTCGCTTTCGTCCGGCCGGCCGCGCAGGCGGTAGGGATGCGCGAAATAGGAGCCGAGGATGCTCACCTCATGGGTGAAGAAGCGCAGCTCCTCCAGCGCCAGCGCCAGCGGCCGGTCCTTCGGGTGGCCTTCGACATCGGCATAGAACTGCGCCGCCTCGAAAAACCCGCCGACCAGATAGCTCTCCAGCTTCGTCATGTTGACGCCGTTGGTCGCGAACCCGCCCAGCGCCTTGTAGAGCGCCGCCGGCACGTTGCGCACCCGGAACACGAAGGTGGTCATCACCTTGCCCTTGCGCGGGTCGGGATCCTCCGGCTTACGCGCGAGCACCACAAAACGCGTGGTGTTGTGCTCGGCATCCTCGATGTTCTTCTTGAGCGAGACCAGATCGTAGATCTCGCCGGCGAGCGACGAGGCAATGGCGGCGCGCGTGATGTCGCCCGTCTTGGCGATCTCGGCCGCCGAGCCGGCTGTGTCCGCGCCGACCACCCGCTTCAGCCCCAGCTTGCGCGTCGATTTGCGGCACTGGTCGAGCGCTTGCACATGGCTCTGCACGGTCTTGATGGTCTTGAGCGTGGCGCCCTTGGGGGCCAGCAGGTGATGATTCACCCGCTGGAAATGCTCGGCGATGATGTGCAGGCCGGATTCCGGCATGAGCTGGTGCACATCGGCCACGCGCCCCGCCACCGAATTCTCGATTGGAATCATCGCCAGGCGCGACTTGCCATTGCGCACGGCGCTGAACGCATCCTCAAAGCTCGCGCACGGCAGCGTCTCCAGCTGCGGAAACGCGTGGCGGCAGGACAGATCGGAATAGGCCCCAGGCTGTCCCTGGAAGGCGATACGCGCGGGCACGGCGGATTTCGATTGTTTGGGCATGACTCGATTTTTCGAGGGTGATGAAAGGATCAGCGCGGTTTCTTGGCGAGCATCTGGCGCGCGCGCTCAAGATCGTCTTGCGTGTCGACGCCCAGCGGCACTGTGTCGACGCGCGCCACGTCGATGCGCATGCCGTTCTCCAGCGCCCGCAACTGCTCCAGCCGCTCGCGCTGTTCCAGGATGCCGGGCTTGAGGCTCACGAATTTCGCGAGCGCCGCGCGACGATAGGCGTAGAGGCCGATATGGTGATAGAGCGGCCCGGGCCCGGTCGGCGCGGTCGCGCGCGTGAAATAGAGGGCCCTTCCCATCGGCGGCACGCCGTTGGCGCCGCCGCGCGTGAACGCGACCACCGCCTTGACGACGCTGGGCTCAGTCTTTTCTTCTTCGCGCGTGATCTCCGCCACAATCGTCGCGATATCGACGCTAGCATCGTCCAACGGCGCCATCGCCGCGCGCACGGCGGCGGGTTCGATGGTCGGCAGATCGCCCTGCACGTTGATGACGGCGTCATATTTGCCCGCCGGGTCGTAGCCCTGCAGCGCTTCGAAGATGCGGTCGGAACCGGACGGGTGGTCGGGCCGCGTCAACACCGCCAGCCCGCCCGCCTTGACCACGGCGTCTACGATCGATTGCTCGCCGGCCGCGACCAGCACCGGCCCCAGCTCCGCCTCGCAGGCGCGCCGCCAGACATGCACGATCATCGGCTCGCCATGGATATCGGCGAGCGGTTTGTCCGGCAGGCGGGTGGCCTTGAGCCGGGCCGGGATGAGGATGATCGGGTTGCGGGGCAGGCTCACGGGGCGGGCGGAGGTCTCACGGGCGAAGGAAGCGAGGGACGGCCATTCTTGCGGCGTTTGGTCGCAGGATCGGCTGGGCCGCCGGGGCCGTGCCCGGCAGCGCTGCCGCACCATATCCCGCAGAAATCGCAAACGAAACCCCCTCGGCGGGGTCGCGCGCCCGGGCTGTCTTTGCAGTTGAACGCATTGGCCGCCCGCGGCTACATTCCTGCCCTGCCGCCCGCCCCGGCCAACTCGGTCCGTGGCGGCGTTGCTATGTCAGGCGCCCGCTCGCGGCGCCGCCTGCCGGAATGAAGGCGAAGGTATGGACAGCTTTGAATTCAACAAGGTCGCAGGCGCCTTTCTGGCCGCGTTGCTGACCGCCACGATCATCGGTTATGTCGGCAATTTCCTGGTCGCCCCGAAGCGCCTGGAGAAGAACGTGTTCGTCGTCGCCGGGGCTGAGCCCAAGGCCGATTCCAGCCAGGCGGCCGCCGCGGCGCCCGCCGCCGTCGAGCCCATTGCCGCCCTGCTCAAGACCGCCAACGTCGATGCCGGCAAGGCCGTCTTCAAGCAGTGCGCCGCCTGCCACACCGTCGACAAGGGCGGCAAGAACGGCGTCGGCCCGAACCAGTGGGACGTCGTCGGCCGCAAGGCCGGCAGCCACGAGGGCTTCAACTATTCGCCCGCCATGAAGGCCACCGGCGAGAAGCCGGGTGCCGAGGGTGTCTGGACCTACGACCACATCAACGCCTTCGTTGCCAACCCGAAGGCGGTCGTCCCCGGCACCCGCATGGCCTACGCCGGGCTGCGCAAGGCCGAGGATCGCGCCAACCTGATCGCCTATCTGCGCACCCTGTCGGACTCCCCCAAGCCGCTGCCCTGAGGGCCGGCCAAGCCGGTTTCGCCAGCGCCCGCCCGGGGAGCCCCGTGGCGGGCGTTGTCATTTTATGCACAGTTTTTTTGTTGGCCGGGATTTCACATAATTCAGCGATTGTTTACGATTGCACCGTCACACTGGCCTCAGGCCCATATCTGGGCAGCAAGGACGCGCCGGTCATGGCCCCTGCCGCAGGCATCGAAACCACCGCTCGTCAGCTACAGTCCGAGCCTTCCCGCGGTCAGCTCCCGACGCTCGAATCCGTTGACGGCGTTGACCGCCGCACCTGCACCCAGGCCCTGAATTACTGGCGCGAGATCGCCGCCCCGCGTCGCTACCCCTCGCTCGAGCAGGTCACGCGCGACACCGCCGCCGCCCTGTGGGAGCATCTGTTCATCGTCGCCGTCACCGGCCAGCCGGGCGAGTACACCTATATGCGCGCGGGCGGCGTCCTGGCCCGCGCTCTGGGTTTCGACCCGACCGGCCGCAAGGTCAGCGACGTCCTGCCGCGCGAGATCCGCAACCGCGTGCTCTATTTCCAGAAGACCGCCGTCGATCTGGCGAGCCCCGTCGACGAGGTCGGCAAATGGCTGCGCGCCGATTTCAACCAGATCATCTATCGCTCCGTGGTGCTGCCTCTGAGCGACGATCAGCGCCAGGTGAATTACCTGCTTGGCGCCTTCAGCTTCCGCCTGATCAGCCCGCATTGAAGGGCTTCCGTTGGCGCCGCCGCTGGGCCATAGTCCCGGCGCCGTGACCGACGACATCGACTCCTACATCGCCCTCGCGCACCGCCTGGCCGACGCGAGTGGCACCATCGCCCGCCGCTATTTCCGCACCCGCCTGGACATCGACGACAAGGCCGATGCCTCGCCCGTGACCCGCGCCGACCGCGAGGCCGAGACGGAGATGCGCGCGATGATCGAGAAAGCCTTTCCCGAGCACGGCGTGATCGGCGAGGAGCATGGCGTCACCCGCGCCGGCGCCAGCCACACCTGGGTCCTCGACCCGATCGACGGCACCAAATCCTTCATCACCGGCCGGCCGATGTTCGGCGCCCTGATCGCGCTGTGCCGCGACGGCAGGCCGATCGTCGGCGTGATCGACTGCCCGGCGGTGCGCGAGCGCTGGGTCGGTGCGGCCGGCCGCAAGTCGACGCACCAGGGCGAGGCGATCGCCACCCATCAATGCCCGACGCTCGACAAGGCAGCCCTCTTCTGCACCTCGCCGCACATGTTCAAGGGTGCGGATTTCGAGCGCTTCGAGCGCGTGCGCAAGGCGGTCAAGCTGCCGCTCTATGGTGGCGATTGCTACGCCTACGGCCTGCTGGCGAGCGGCTTTGCCGATCTGGTGATCGAGGCCAGCCTCAAGCCCTACGATTACATGGCGATCATCCCGGTGATCGAGGGGGCGGGCGGGCGCATGAGCGACTGGCAAGGCAAGCCGCTTGGTCTCGAGTTCGATGGCCACGTGCTCGCCGCCGGCGATCAGCGGCTGGTGGCACCGTCCCTCGCCCTGCTTGGCGGCTGACACCGGCGTAGCGTCAGGCTCCGCTTGCACGCCGCCCCGGATAAGTCCAAATTCTGCTGACATAATCGTAATTTGAGCTGCACGGCGCAGCTCGTTACTGTTTCGCGAACGGTCACCAGAGAGAGGCGTCATGCGAGTCCGCACCCTCCCCTATCCCCGTCTGCGCACGCTGGCTTTCTCCGTCGCGGCCCTCTGCGGCCTTGCCCCCGCGGCCTTCGGAGCCGATCCCTTCATCGGCCACGGCTTCGCAATGCACGGCGACATGAAGTACGGCGCCGACTTCAAGCATTTCAGCTACGTCAACCCCGACGCGCCCAAGGGCGGCGAGGTCAAGCTTTCGGCTGTTGGCACGTTCGACAGTTTCAACGCGCATATCTTACGTGGCGTGCCCACGGGGGTCGTCCTGCTGACCTACGACACGCTGATGACCCAGGCCAACGACGAGGCCTTCACCGAGTACTGCAATGTCTGCGAGACGATCGAGGTGCCGCAGGACCGCTCCTGGGTCGCCTTCACCATCCGCCCCGAAGCGCGTTTCCACGACGGCGTGAAGATGACGCCGGAAGATGTCATCTGGACGTTCGAGACGCTGAAGACCAAAGGTCATCCACGGTTCCGCTCGTATTACGGCGATGTCGCCAAGGTGGAGAAAGTGGGTGAGCGCGGGGTGAAGTTCATCTTCGCCAACAACGAGAACCGCGAGCTGCCGCTGATCCTGGGCCAGCTGCCGGTGCTCCCGCGCCATTACTGGAAGGATCGCGATTTCGAGAAGACGACGCTGGAGCCGCCGCTGGGCAGCGGCCCCTATAAGATCGACAGCTTCGAGGCCGGGCGCTATGTCGTGTTGAAGCGCGTGCCCGACTATTGGGGCAGCAGGCTGGCCGTCAATGTCGGCCGCATGAACTTCGATACCATGCGCTACGATTATTATCGCGATTCCACCGTGGCTTTCGAAGCCTTCAAGGCCGGCGAGTACGATCTGCGCCAGGAGAACTCCGCCAAGAACTGGGCGACGGGCTACGAGGACGTTCCAGCCGTGAAATCGGGGATGATCAAGCTCGACGTCATGGAGGATCTGAGCGAGCGCGTGATGCAGGGCTACTTCATGAACACGCGCCGCGATGTCTTCAAGGACAAGCGCGTGCGCGAGGCGATGATTTACGCCTTCGATTTCGAGTGGACCAACAAGACGCTGTTTTACGGCCTTTACACCCGCATCAACTCTTATTTCGGCCGCGATCCGGAGCTCGCCTCGAAGGGCCTGCCGCAGGGCGATGAGCTGAAGCTTCTGGAAAAATTCCGCGACAAGCTGCCGCCGGAAGTCTTCACCAAGGAATACGCGCCGCCCAAGACCGACGGCACCGGCAATTGGCGCGACAGCCAGCGCACCGCCTCGCGCCTGCTGCGCGAGGCCGGCTACAAGATCGACAAGGAGCGGCTGGTGGACGCGCAAGGCAAGCAGATGGCCTTCGAGATCCTCCTCGACAATCCGCAATTCGAGCGAATTACGTTGCCATATGTCGAGAATCTGAAGCGCCTGGGCATCAATGCCACCGTGCGGACGGTGGATCCCGCGCAGTACCAGCGTCGCAAGGACGATTTCGACTACGATATGACCGTCGAACTCATTCCGCAGTCCGCGTCGCCCGGCAATGAGCAGCGGGATTTCTTTTCATCGAAGGCCTATGACATCAAGGGCAGCATGAATTATGCAGGCATAAAGGATCCAGTCGTCGACGCGCTCGTCGACCTGATCATCGCTGCCCCGGATCGCGCGAGCCTTGCCGCTGCCACGCGCGCGATGGACCGCGTCTTGCTGTGGGGGCACTACGCCGTGCCGCAATTCCGGCTCTACAAGGACTGGGTCGCCTCCTGGGACAAATTCTCGCGCCCCGAGGTCAATCCCTTGGTCGGCTACAGTGCGTTGCTGTGGTGGGTCGATCCGAAAAAAGACGCGGCCCTGCGTGAACGCCGCGGTCGCCCTCAGCAGTGATAAACCCGTGGTCGCGTCCGTCTGAGGCCGGCTGATGCTGGCCTATCTGGTCCGCCGGCTGGCTCTCATCATCCCGACCTTGTTCGGGATCATGGTCATCAACTTCGCCGTCATCCAGTTCATCCCCGGTGGGCCGGTCGAGCAAGTCATCGCCCAGCTGCGCGGCAACACCGTCGACGCGACCGCGCGGGTCACCGGCTCGGGCGGCGAACTTGGCCAGGGCGGCCAGCGGCCGGCAACAGGCGAGCGCACCGACAACAAATATCGCGGCGCGCGCGGCATCGATCCCGCCATCATCAAGGATCTGGAAGTCCGCTTCGGCTTCGATAAGCCGCCGCTTCAACGCTTCGCCCTGATGATGCAGCGCTACATCACCTTCGATTTCGGCAATTCCTATTTCCGCGACCGCAGCGTGGTGCAACTTGTCCTCGACAAGATGCCGGTCTCGATCTCGATCGGCCTGTGGACCACGCTGATCACCTACCTGATCTGCATCCCGCTCGGCATCCGCAAGGCCGTGCGCGACGGCAGCCCGTTCGATATCTGGACCAGCGGCGCGGTCATCGTCGGCAATGCCATTCCCAGCTTCCTCTTCGCGGTCCTGCTGATCGTGCTGTTCTCCGGTGGGAGCTTCTTCAAGCTCTTTCCGCTGCGCGGACTCTCTCGGAGCATTTCGCCGATCTGTCGTGGTGGCAAAAAATCATCGACTACATCTGGCACATGACACTGCCCATCACTGCGCTGGTCATCGGCAGCTTCGCGACATTGACCCTGCTCACCAAGAACGCGTTCTTGGATGAGATCCACAAACAATACGTCATCACCGCCCGCGCCAAGGGCCTGACCGAGAGCCGCGTGCTCTATGGTCACGTCTTCCGCAACGCCATGCTGCTGGTGATCGCCGGCTTCCCCGGTGCCTTCGTCAGCATCTTCTTCACCGGCGCCCTGCTGATCGAGATCATTTTCTCCCTCGATGGGCTCGGCCTGCTCGGCTTCGAGGCCGCGATCAACCGCGACTATCCGGTGATGTTCGGCACGCTCTATTTTCTTACCCTGGTCGGGCTGATGATGAAGATCGTCACCGATTTCTCCTACACCCTGGTCGATCCGCGCATCGATTTTGAGAGGCGCTGATGGCGATAGCAGCCGTCCGCTCGCCCCGCCTGTCGCCGCTCAACCGCCGGCGCCTCGCCAATTTCCGCGCCAATCGCCGTGGTTTCTGGTCGCTGTGGATTTTCCTGCTGCTGTTCTTTGTCACCCTGTTCGCCGAATTCATCGCCAACGACCGGCCGATCCTGGTGCGCTACGATGGCGCCTTCTACATGCCGATCTTCGCCACATATCCCGAGACGCAGTTCGGCGGCGAGTTCGAGACGGAGGCCGATTACCGCGACCCGTTTGTCGCCGAGAAGATCGCCGAGAAAGGCTGGGCCATCTGGCCGCCCGTCCCGTACAGTTACGCCACCGTCAATCGCGCCCTCGACCGCCCGGCGCCGTCCCCACCCTCCGCCGAAAACTGGTTCGGCACCGATGACCAGGCGCGCGACGTGCTGGCGCGGCTCATCTACGGCTTCCGCATCTCCGTTCTGTTCGGCCTCATCCTGACGATCCTCTCCTCGATCGTCGGCGTCATCGCGGGCGCCGTCCAGGGCTATTTCGGCGGCTGGGTCGATCTCCTCTTCCAGCGCTTCATTGAAATCTGGTCGGGTCTGCCCGAGCTCTACCTGCTCATCATCCTCGCCTCGATCATCGCCCCGAATTTCTGGTGGCTGCTCGGTTTGCTCCTGCTGTTCCAGTGGACCTCGCTGGTCGGCGTGGTGCGCGCGGAATTCCTGCGCGCGCGCAATTTCGACTACGTGCGCGCCGCCAAGGCGCTGGGCCTTGACGATACTCGCATCATGTTCCGCCATGTTCTGCCCAACGCCATGGTCGCCACACTCACCTTCATGCCCTTCATCCTGTCCGGCTCGGTGGTGGCGCTGACCTCGCTCGACTTTCTCGGGTTCGGCCTGCCGCCGGGCTCGCCGTCGCTAGGCGAGCTCCTGAACCAGGGCAAGGCCAATCTTCAAGCGCCCTGGCTTGGCATCACCGCGTTCATGATCCTGGCGGTGATGCTGTCGCTGCTCGTCTTCATCGGCGAAGCCGTGCGCGACGCCTTCGATCCGCGCAAGACCTTCCGGTGAGATGATGGCCGACGCCCCGCTCCTGCACGTGCAAGACCTCTCCGTCACCTTCGATGTCGGCCGCGACAAGCCGCCCTTCCTCGCGGTCGATCGCGCCAGCTTCGCGCTCGAACGCGGCCACACGCTGGCGCTGGTCGGCGAATCCGGGTCGGGCAAATCGGTGACCGCGCTCTCGATCCTGCAGCTCCTGCCCTATCCGCTGGCCAAGCACCCGTCCGGCAGCTCGATCAAGTTCAAGGGCGAGGAGCTGGTCGGCGCATCCGAGCCGCGCCTGCGCCAGGTGCGCGGCAACCGCATCGCCATGATCTTCCAGGAGCCGATGACCTCGCTCAACCCGCTGCACACCATTGAGCAGCAGATCGGCGAGGTGCTGGTGATCCACAAGGGGCTGAGCGGAACGGCCGCGCGCGCGCGCATCGTCGAGCTGCTGCGCCTCGTCGGCCTCGGCGCCCAGGCGGAAAAGCGCCTCGACGCCTACCCGCACCAGCTGTCCGGCGGCCAGCGCCAGCGCGTGATGATCGCCATGGCGCTCGCCAACGAGCCCGACCTGCTGATCGCCGACGAACCCACCACCGCCGTCGACGTCACCATCCAGGCGCAGCTCCTGAAGCTGCTCAAGGAGCTGCAGGCGCGCCTGGGCATGGCGATCCTGTTCATCACCCACGACCTCGGCATCGTGCGCAAAATGGCCGAGGATGTCTGCGTCATGCAGCGCGGCCGCATCGTCGAGGCGGGCCCGGTCGCCGCCGTCTTCGCCAACCCGCAGCACGACTACACGCGCCATTTGCTCGCGGCCGAGCCCAAGGGCAAGCCCGGCACGCGCGATCAGCGCGCGACCCCGATCATGGAGACGCGCGATCTCAAGGTCTGGTTCCCGATCAAGGGCGGCGTGTTCCGCCGCACGCATGACCACGTGAAGGCGGTGGACGGCGTCGATCTCGTCGTCAAGGAAGGACACACGCTGGGCGTGGTTGGCGAGTCCGGCTCGGGCAAGACGACGCTGGGCCTGGCTCTCGTCCGCCTCGAGCATGCCGACGGGGCCATCGTCTTCTCAGGCCGCGAGATCCAGGCGCTGGGCCGCGGCGAGATGCGCCCCTTGCGCCGCGAGATGCAGATCGTCTTCCAGGATCCGTTCGGCAGCTTGAGCCCGCGCCTGTCGGTCGCCGAGATCATCGCCGAAGGCCTCAAGATCCATCGCATCGGCGCCGACGAGGCTGAGCGCGAGGCGATGATCGTCGCCGCGCTCAACGAAGTCCGCCTCGACCCCGAGACGCGCCACCGCTACCCGCATGAATTCTCCGGCGGCCAGCGCCAGCGCATCGCGATTGCCCGCGCCCTCGTGCTCAAGCCGCGCTTCCTGGTGCTCGACGAGCCGACCTCGGCGCTCGACATGTCCGTGCAGGCGCAGATCGTGGATCTCCTGCGTGAGCTGCAGGACCGCCACAAGCTCGCTTATCTGTTCATCAGCCACGATCTGCGCGTGGTGCGCGCCCTCGCCGACGAGGTGATGGTGCTCAAGGACGGCAAGGTGGTCGAGCGCGGCACCTCGCAGCAAATCTTCGACGCCCCCCAGCAGCCCTACACCAAGGCGCTGATGGCCGCCGCTTTCGACCTCGAAACCGTCGAGGGCGGCGTGGTAAGAACCTGACCGTCTCTCGAAGGGTTCACCGTCCCGCCATGGCCTGCCTCTTCCTCTCCCAAGTCGACGACCCCACCGCCTGGTCGGATGCGATCAAGCAAACCTTGCCCGATCTCGAATTCCGCACCTGGCCGGACACCGGCAAGGTCGAGGAGATCGACGTGCTGCTGGCCTGGCGCTACCCGCCCGGCGAGCTGCTGCGCTATCCCAATCTCAAGCTGATCTGCTCGCTGGGTGCGGGCGTCGATCATCTGATGGCCGACCCGCAGCTTCCCAAGCACGTGCCCATCGTGCGCATCATCGACCCCGCGATGACCGACGGCATGAGCGAGTACGTGCTCTACGGCGTGCTGCGCTTCCATCGCGACTTCCACCAATTCGACGCCTTCCAGCGCGAGGGCGTCTGGAAGAAGCTGCCGCCCCGCCGCGCCAAGGATTGTCGTGTCGGCATCCTGGGCCTGGGCGAGATCGGCGGCGATGCGGCGCGCAAGATCGCAGCGCTTGGTTTCGACGTCGCGGGCTGGAGCCGCTCGCAGCGCACGCTGCCGGGCATCCAGACGTTTCACGGCGCCGACGGGCTGACGCCCTTCCTCAAGCGCACGCACATCCTGGTCTGCCTGTTGCCGCTGACACAAGACACGGCGGGCATCATCAACGCCCGCACGCTGGCGGCCTTGCCGCGCGGCGCCTATCTCATCAACGCCGCGCGCGGCGGCCATGTCGTCGACGCCGACCTGATCGCGGCGCTGGATTCAGGCCACATCGCAGGGGCACTGCTCGACGTGTTTGCACCCGAACCGCTGCCGCAAGAGCATGCGTTCTGGAAGCATCCCAAGGTATCGCTCACGCCGCATGTCGCGAGCCTGACGCGGCCCGCGACCGCCGCCGCTCAGATCGCCGACAACATCAAGCGCCAGCGCGAGGGAAGGGAACTCACGGGCTTGGTCGATACGGGGCGTGGGTACTAAGTCCGAAATACAAAAATCTTGTCATGCGCGGGCTTGACCCGCGCATCTGACACCGGCGCACTCTCAGACCCGCGGGTCAAGTCCGCGGGTGACAGAAACGGAGAGAGCGGAGCCTAGCGCCAATCCGTGCCCGGCCGGTAATGCTGCGCCAGGAACTGATACGTCTTCTTGAACAGCGGGAAGAACGCGTCGCTGCGCTCAACCGGCTGTTCCTGCCAGGCCGCGATCAGGTCATCCCATTTCATCAGCTTGAAATTGACGTCGTCGCGCTGGGCGCGGATGAAATCGACGCGCCCCTGCAAATCCTGCATCAGCGTGACGATCTCGCCGGTTTCCTTGTCGATGGATTTGAAGATCTCGTTGAATTCCGTGATCGGCTTGTTGACCAGCATCTGCATGCGCGAGATCTCGTCAAGCGTGTGCCGGTCGCGGGCATAGACCTTGGCCGCGCCCACCAGCTTGTCCTGGATCATCTTGATGGCGCCAAAGCGCTCGCGCAGCGCCTCGATATAGGCGAGCTCGCGCGCCAGGATATCGATGCGGTTGACGATCTCCTGCTTGTTGTCTTTGCCCACACCGAGCTTCTCGGCGAGCTTCTCGAACGCCTCGAGCATGCGCTTCTTGATGGCCGGGTCCTCGACCAGCATCTGCAGCTGGTCGGCGTCGACGACCACGGATTCCTTGCCGCCGATCCAAGTGGCGAGCTGATACGAGAGACGGCTGTTGGCAATCTCGCGATGTCGGTCATCGACCGACCACGAGGCGGTTCCATCGAGGATCTCGCTCGGAATCGAATCGTTGGGATGGATTTTTTTGACGTAGCGCAGGCTGCGCTCGATGATGCCCAGCAGCTGACCGTCCGTCGAATCCGTCTTGATACCGAATTCGAGGCGCAGGGCGTCGAGGGTCATCGAGCCCTTGATGTCGCCCAGCACGACGTGGAACAGCGGCTCGTCGCTGTCCGCGGCCAACTGGAAGAACGCACCGGCGACCCCGAACACTTTGTGCTCGAACGCAAAATGCGTACTGCTACCGGGGGGCCCGGACGCGGCAGGCTTGGCAGCGGTGGCGACGTCACTCATCGGGCGGGCCCGTTACAGATTTAAGAAAACTCGACTTAAGGTTGCCCGATTTAGATGAGAATTTGGTTAAGACGACGTTCCTGTCGGCCCAGCCTGCCTGGCACAAGCAATTGATATAGCTACAAATTATGCCAGGAACAACGCGCCGTCAGCGCGCCTCGCTCCAGTCGGCGCCGGGGCGGTATTTCTGCGCCAGGAACTGGTAGGTCTTCTTGAAGACCACGTAATGGGAGTTGCTGCGCACCAGCTGCAAATCCTTCCACAGCGCGATCACCTCGTCCCAATTCATCAGGGTCGAATGCAGTTCGTCGCGCATGCTGCGGATATAGGCAATCCGCTGCTCCAGATTCTGGAGCAGCGTCAGGATCTCGCCGGTCTCGATATAGATCGACTTGAAGATCTTCTCGAACTCGCTCATCGGCGTGCGGATCAGCATCTGCATGCGCGCGATTTCGTCGACCGTCTGCCGGTCGCGGTTATAGAGCTTGACGCAACCGGCCAGCTTGTCCTGGATCGCCTTGACGAAGCCGAAGCGCTCGCGCAGCGCCTCGATATACGCAAGCTCACGCGCCAGCGCGTCGATGCGGTCGACGACCTCCTGCTTCTTGTCCTTGCCCAGGCCCATCTTCACGGCCATGGACTCGAAACTGTCGACGATGCGCTTCTTGACCTCGGGGTCTTCGACCAGCTTGTGGAGCTGTTCCGCGTCCACCACCACCGCCTCGTTGCCGATCATCCAGGTGGCGAGCTGATAGCTGAGACGGCTGTTGGCGAGCTCGTGGTGGCGATCTTCGACCGACCAAGAGGCCGTGCCGTCGAGAATTTCGCGCGGAATCGAATCGCCGGGCCGGATCTTCTTCACGAATTTCAAGCTGCGCTCGATGATGCCGAGCAGCTTGCTGTCGGCGGAGTCGATCTTGATGCCGAACTCCGCGCGCAGCGCGTCGATGGTCATCGCGCCCTTGATGGCGCCGAGCCCGATATGGAACAGCGGCTGCCCGGTGTCGCCGGCATTGGCGAAATAAACGCCCGCGAGCTGGAACACCTTATGCTCGAACACGAAATTCGTGTTCCGGTCGCCCGGCGGCGCAGCCTGTCGTTCCGCGGTTTGGACGTCGCTCATGGGCAAGGAGGCCTATGACCTTTGGGAGGGATACCTCCCAGAAAATTACCTCGTTTGGGTTAGAATTGGGTTAAGCACACCCTGTGCGTGCACCCATCAGAATGCCGGTAATTATTTGATATAGCTTGTTATATTTGTTTATTTGGCGCGTTCGGCGACGACCTGAAAAACCGCCCGCAAGGTCTGCGCTTCTGCTCCTTCCGGACGCCCCGGGCGGTGATAGGGATTCCACGCGAACAGGTCGAAATGGACCCAGGGAATCCCCTTGCCGACGAAATCCTGCAGGAACAGCGCGGCGGTGATCGAGCCCGCGAAGCCGCCGTCGGAGACGTTGTTCATGTCCGCGACTTTGCTGTCGAGGCGCGCGCGATAATTGCGCCACAACGGCATCCGCCACATCGGGTCGGCCTCGGCCGCAGCGGCGTTCATCAATGCCGCCGCGAGCGCGTCGTCGTTGCTGTACATCGCCGGCAACTCCGGCCCCAGCGCCACGCGCGCCGCCCCGGTGAGCGTGGCGAAATCGACGATCAGCGCCGGCTTCTCGCTGGAGGCCTCGGTCAGCGCGTCGGCCAGGATCAGCCGCCCCTCCGCATCGGTGTTGCCGATCTCGACCGTGATGCCGGCGCGCGAGCGCAGCACGTCGAGCGGCCGGAAGGCGTTGCCGGAGACCGAGTTCTCGACCGCCGGCACGAGTACCCGCAAGCGCATCTTGAGCTTCGCCGCCACGATCATCTGTGCGAGGCCAAGTGCATGCGCCGCCCCGCCCATGTCCTTCTTCATAAGCTTCATGCCGGCATCATTCTTGAGATCGAGGCCGCCGGTGTCGAAGCACACGCCCTTGCCCACGATCGTGACCTTGGGGTCGCCCGCATTGCCCCAGCGCAAATCGATCAGCCGCGGCGCACGCGTGCTGGCGCGGCCGACCGCGTGGATCATCGGGTAGTTTTTCTTGAGCAGCTTGTCGCCGACGATCGCGTCGAACTCCATGCCCAGCCGTTCCGCCATCTCGCTTGCCGCCGCCGCAAGTTCCTTCGGGCCCATGTCCTCGGCCGGCGTGTTGACCAGGTCGCGCACCAGCGCCGCCGCTTCGGCCGTGCGTTCCACGGCGGCGCGGTCCGCCGCCTTCGGCCACACCAGCTCGGCCGGCGCGCGGCCGGCTTTGCGATAGCGCGTGAAGCTATAGGCGCCCAGCGCCCAGCCCAGCGCCACGCGTGTTGCGTCCGCCGTCTCCGGCTCCGGGTCGAGGCGATAGGAGCCCAGCGGCAGCTTGCCCGAGAGCCCCGCCGCTGCCCACAGATCGTCCGCCCCGCCATCGCCCTTGAGGCCGGCGAGGGCCCGCGCCGGCTTGCCGTCGCGCCCTGCAATCAACACCACTTCGCCGGGCGACGCCGCAAAACCGCTCCCCTCGACCCATTTGCGCACCGACCCCGGTGCCGCTTTCAGCCAGCGCGGCAGGGTGGCGGCGGTCAGCAGGGTGAGTTTGCGCGTGGCGGCGAGCGGCGAGGAGCGCAGCGGCAGTTTCACGACGTCATGTCTCCGGTTTCTCGGGGGAAGGCCGTTACCATGCCGCGAAACCGCGAGCGGGAAAAGCCCCGCGCCCAACAAACAAACCCAAACCAACAAAACCTGTCATGCGCGGGCTTGACCCGCGCACCCACAAACCACGGCGACGCGGACACGGCTTATGGGCCCCTGGGTCAAGCCCGCAAGGAGGGAATCCAGACTCTTCTTCGATCGTACGTCGCTCGTCCGTGTCTGGCAGCAACGCATCGGATACGCGGGTCAGGCCCGCTTGTGACAGTTCTCTGGGTGGTCGCTTTCAGTCCGCCGACAGCCGATCCGCGTCCGCCGCGATCTCCTGCAGCTTTTCGCCAAACCCCGTCCGGCAGGTGAAACCCAGCACGCGCGAGGCCTTGGCGGCGTCATAGACCCGGTCGATGGACTCGAACATCGTCCAGCCGCGCCGCGCGTAGAGTGCGGGATAGTCCGGGAAATAGCGCCGCACGACCGACGGGGCATCGGCGATCAGCGCCGCGCAATCCGCCGGCACGAACGGCGTCGGCGCGCAGACGATGAACGTGTCGAAGCCCAGCGCTGGCGCCTTGTCCAGCGCCGCGACATGGCTGCGCGCTGCATCCTCCACGCTCAGCCGGCGGAACAGGAACTCGTTGGTCTTGGTGTTCTCCGCCGACTGCGCGATCGCATGCGCCATGTCGTCCTCTTCGGGAAAGAAGCGCGCCGTGCGCAGCACCACGACCGGCAGCCCGTGCAGCTCATGAAACAGCCGGCAGAGCTGCTCCGCCGCCAGCTTGGTCACCCCGTAGATGTTGCGCGGCAGCAGCGGCGCCATCTCCTCGGTGATCCACACCGCCTGCGTCGCCCCGCCGGCGCGGCCGGCGCGAATCTCGTTCGAGATCATCAGCGACGTCGTCGAGGTGAACACGAAGCGGTCGACCGTCGAGCCCGGCGCCACCGCCTCCTCCAGCAGATTGAGCGTGCCCTGCACATTGACCGCGATGTAGTCGGAGCGCGGATACAGCGTCGATATGCGGCTTGTGCAGCGCGCCCGACTGGATGATCGCCTCGATCCCATGATCGCGCAGGGCCGCGCGCACCAAGTCGCGATCGGCGACCGAGCCGACGATCTGCGTCGTCGCCGCCGGCACGCGGATCGATTCCGACGACCGTATGGCCGCCGCGCCGCAACAGCGGCACCAGCGTCTGGCCCAGCCACCCCGACGAACCGGTCACCAAGATACGCATCGTGAAACTCGCGCCAGAAAGAGCGGAACCTTACGCAAGCCCGCCTGGATTTCAAGGCGACATACGGCGCGGGGCGGTCACATGTCCCGGGACAATTTTGGGGCAGGACCGCCGCGTCTTGCTGCAGCGCCGCCAGCCCGATAGGGTCCGCCTCATGAGCGATTTCACCCTTTATATCGGCAACAAGGCCTACTCCTCGTGGTCCTTGCGCGGCTGGCTTGCCTGCAAGATCGCCGGCATTTCCTTCCGCGAGATCGTCATCCCGCTCGACCAGCCGGCAACCCAACCCGAGATCCGCAAGACGTCGCCCGGCGGCCTCGTGCCGATCTTGCAGCATGGCGACGTGACCGTGCTGGGAATCGCTGGCGATCGGCGAATACCTGGCCGAGCTCTACCCCGATGCGGGCCTGTGGCCGGCCGACCGCAAGGCGCGCAGCGTCGCGCGCTCCATCAGTTCGGAGATGCATGCGGGCTTCCGCGATCTGCGCCAGGCGATGTGGATGAACATGCGCCGCAGCTTCGCCGGCAAGGGCCGCACGCAAGGCGCGCTGGCCAACATCGCCCGCATCACCGAAATCTGGCGGACCACCCGTGCCGCGCACGGCGCCGGCGGGCCGTTCCTGTTCGGCGCCAAATTCGGCTTCGCCGATGCGATGTATGCGCCCGTGGTCTCGCGCTTCACCACCTGGGCGCCCGAGCTGCCGGCCGACGCCACGGCTTATGTCGCCGCGGTGTCGAACCATCCGTTCATGAAGGATTGGATTGCGGCCGCGCAGGCCGAGCCCTGGGACATCGCCAAATACGACACCGCCGGCCCCTAGCGGATCGCGCCGACCTCGAAATAGAAATGCGCGGCCCCCGGGTGGGCCTGCAGCGCCACCCCGTCCAGCGCGGTTTCGACGCGGATGGCGCGACCCAGCGGATCGGCCGCGTCGAGCGCCTTGCGGTTGTTGGGATGGAACAGGGCGCGCGTCAGCCCCTGCACGACTTTCTCGTCCACCGCCTCGTCGACGACCCACAGCACGCCGACGCTGAGTGACGCCGTCTCCGGCACGCCCCGGTAGGATTGGGCGGGAATGGTTCGCTCGATGAAAAACGGATGGGTCTGGCGCAGCTTGCGCGCCATGGCGCCGCCGATCGGCAGCACGGCGATCTCGACATGCGAGGCCAGATCGCGCACCACGCCCGAGGGCACGGCGGCGGTATCGAAGAAGGCGTCGATGCGGCCCTCGACCAGCCAGTCGGCGGCCTGGCCCGGTTTGAGAAACTGCGCCTTGACGTCGCGCTCGCCGATGCCGATCGATTGCAGGACCGTGCGCGCATTGACGAGCGTTCCCGAATCTTTTTCGCCCAGCGACACGTTGCGGCCCTTGAGCTGCTTCAGGTCGCGGATCCCCGATTCCTCGCGCACCACGACATGCATGGTTTCGGGATAGAGATTGGCGATCGCGCGCAAATTGCGCACCGCCCCCTTCTTGGCGTAGAGCCCGGTGCCGTGAAAGGCCCAGTAGGCGATATCCGCTTGGCACAGCCCCGATTTGAGCTTGCGGGTGGCGATCAACTCGATATTGGCGACCGACCCGGCGGTCGTCTGGGTCACGGCAATCAGCCCCGGCACGCCGCAACTGCCGCCACGGGCACAGTCGCGCGAACCCGGCGGCGAGCTCACCAGATTGCCGATCAGCGTGCCGGCGGCGAAATAGCTGGATTCGGTGGGGCCCGTGGCGATGCGGAAGAACTGCGCCGGCGCCACCGGCTGGGCTTTGGCGTCCCGCGGGCACAAGGCGCCCGTCAGGACCGCTGCTGTCCCGCCTGCCAACGCCGCGCGCCTTGAAAACGCTGCCATCGCCCGTTCACGTTGGCCCCCGGTCGTCTCCGGGAGCACATCCGAAATCGCGAACCCCGCTTACCGATACTTAGCGCGCTCGCGCCCCGATTAGAAGGGGCGATCTCGGGAAAATGAGAGTTCAGCCGCCCATCATCTTTTTAGGCAGCACTGTGACAATATCGGGATAGACCGTGATCAATGCCACGGCCACGACCATCAGCAGAAAGAAAGGGAAGGTCACGCGCCCGATATAGGTGATCTGGTGCCCGGTCATGCCCTGCAGCACGAACAGGTTGAAGCCGACCGGCGGTGTCACCTGCGCCATTTCCACGACCAGCACGACGAAGATGCCGAACCAGATCAAGTCCAGCCCGGCGCGCTGGATGGTCGGAAGCACCACCGCCATGGTCAGCACCACCATCGAGATGCCGTCGAGGAAACAGCCGAGGATGATGTAGAATACAGTCAGCACGACGATCAGCATGTAGGGCGACAGGTTCTGCGAGTCGATGAACTCGGCCAGCGCGCGCGGCAGGCCGGTGAAGCCCATCGCCAGCGTCAAGAACGCCGCACCCGCCAGGATCAGCGCGATCATGCACGACAGGCGCGTCGCCCCCAGCAGCGCCTCGATGAACATTTTGCGCGTCGAGCGCCCCTTGGACGGCGGTCAGCGCCAGCGCGCCCGCCACGCCCACGCCCGCAGCTTCCGTGGCCGTCGCCAGCCCGGCATAGATCGAACCCAGCACGATCATGATCAGGAACACCGCCGGCAGCAGATGGCGCGATGAATAGATCTTCTCGCCCAGGTTCATGACGATGTCGGCAGCCGGGATGTGCGTCTGGTTCAACAGCGACCAGACGATCACATACCCCATGAACAAACCCGCCAGCATCAGGCCGGGAATGACGCCGGCGATGAAAAGCTGCGCGATCGAAACCTCCGCCGCCACGCCGTAGACGATCATGATCAGCGACGGCGGGATCAGCAGGCCCAGCGTCCCCGAGCCAGCGAGCGACCCGACGATCATCTCCTCGGGATAGCCGCGCCGGCGCAGCTCCGGAATCGTCATCTTGCCGATCGTGGCGCAGGTCGCGGCGGACGAGCCCGAGACGGCGGCGAAGATCGTGCAGCCGATGACATTTGTGTGCAGGAGCCGCCCCGGCAACTTGCCCATCCAGGGCGCGAGGCCGCGGAACATGTCCTCCGACAGCTTGGAGCGGAACAGGATTTCGCCCATCCAGATGAACATCGGCAGCGCCGTGAGGGTCCAGCTCGACGACGCCCCCCAGATCGTCGTCACCATAGCGTCGCCGACCGGCCGCGTGGTGAACAGGGCCATGGCGATCCAGCCGACCGCCATAAGGGCCAGCCCGATCCAGACGCCCGCGCCGAGGATCGCGAACAGACAAACGATCAAAAATCCGGTGAGTACGATCTGATCCATGGTGCGCGGGCGATCTCTATTCGATATGGGCGGGTTCGGATTCAGACGCGGCGGCAACCGGTGCGCGCCCGCGCAGCACCTGCACCAGCTCATCGAGGAAGGCGATGAACAGCACCATCACGCCGAACGCCATAGAAATCTGCGGGATCCATAACGGCGTGCGGTCTTGCGCGTCGGAGATGGCGTGGAATTCGTAGGACCACCACACCATGGACCAGCTGTACCAGGTGAACCCGGCCAGCAGCGCCACCGCGACCAGCAGGCAAGCGATCTCCGCCACCCGCCGCGCGCTCGCTGGCAACCGCTGCAGGAACAACGTGACGCGAATGTGCTCGCCGCGCTTGAATGTGTGCGCCAGCGCGAAGAACGATGCTGCCGCCATGCTGTAGCCGGCATAGGCGTCGGTGCCGCGGATATAGAGCCCGAAATAGCTGCCGCACACCTGCACCATGATGTTGATCAGGATCAGCACCATGAAAAACCCGGCAACCCAGGCGCAGACATCGTAGAGCGTGTCGAGGAATCGGCGCATCGCGGGTCCGGCTATGAACTTGGCTTTGGGTCAAAAACAGCGGGGGCCGCCCGCTCGGGATCGGCCCCCGCATCTCAGTCATGAACGGCCAGGCCTCACGGCGCGGCGCGGTAGGCCTTGAGTAACCCCTCGCCTTCGCTGCCCGCGCGCTGCAGCCAGTCCTTGGTCAGCTCCTCGCCGAACTTCTTGAAGCCGTCCTTCAGCGACGCCGGCGGCGGCGCCGACACCGTCATGCCGTTCTTGGTGAACTCCGCGAAATAGAACGACGCGAGCTTGGCACTCTCGGCCCAGCCGCGCGACTCTGCCGTCTGTGCGGCGTTCAGCATGACCGTGCGCGTCGGCTCGTCGAGCGACTTCCAGGCGCGATCGTTGACGAAGATCATGTTCTTCGGCAGCCAGGCCTGCACGTCGTAGAAGAATTTGATGTGCTCCCAGATCTTGATGTCGAAGCCCGTCGAGCCCGACGAGATCATCGAATTCACGCGGCCGGTGGCGAAGGCCTGCGCCGCCTCGGCCGCCTGCACGGTCGTGACCTGCATGCCGGCGAGTTCGCCCAGCTTGCCGGCCGAAGCACCATAGGAGCGGAACTTGAGGCCCTTGAGATCGTCTGTCGTCGCCAGCGCCTTGGGCGAATAGAAGCCCTGCGGCGGCCATGGCACCCAGAACAACAGGTGCATGCCCTGCGCTGCCAGGCGCTTCTCGACCAGCGGCTTCTGGACGCTGGCGAGCTTGCGCGCCTCGTCATAGCTGGTTGCCAGGAACGGCACGTTGTCGGCGCCGAAGATCGCGTCCTCGTTGTCGAGCACGACCATCAGCAGCTCGCCGATCTGCGCCTGGCCGGTCTGAACGGCGCGCTTGATCTCCGGCACCTTGAACAGCGAGGCGCCAGCGTGGACCGTGATGTCGAGCTTGCCGCCGGTGGCCTGCCGCACGTCGTTCGCAAATGCGACCAGATTGGCCGAGTGGAAATTCGCGGCCGGATAGCCGGCCGGCAGGTCCCATTTGGTCTGGGCCGAGGCGGCACTGGCGCACAGGCCGAGAGCGCCGGCGAGCGCCAGCGAGAGAAGCTTATTCATGTCGAACTCCCTGGATGATTTCTTGGCATTGGAAGTGTGTCTTGGCGGCAAGGCTGGCGAAACCCCCGACAAAGGTCAAGGCGCATCTGGCCGCGCGGTACCGCGCTGGCGCATCAGGGCATAGGCGCTGCGCCACAGCTTGACCGCGTCGACCACGCCAGCCGGACCGAGTGCTGCATGCGCGAAGCTGTCGAGCAGCTCCAGCTCCACCTGCCCATCGGGCAGGGCGGCGCTCAGCGCCAGGCTCTCCGTATAGGGAATGATCGCGTCGTCGCGGCCATGCAGGATGATGAACCGCGCGCGGCTTTGCGACAGGTCGCGGTGGCGCAGGTCGAGGCCATCGAGATCGGTGCGGATCGCCGGCGGCAGCGCCTGCAGCAAGACTGGGACACGGTCGGGATCGCTATTGGCGAGCAGCGCCATTACCGCCCGCCCCTCGGCCCCCAGTCCCGGGGTGAGGTCGGCGATGTCGGCCTTGAGATCGGCCAGCTTGCGTCGGGCGATGGCGCTGAGCGAGCTGCGGTCGGCGCCGTCCGCCAGCCGCTCGGCATTGGCCGCCACGAACACCCATTTGCCGAATTCGTTGGGCTGTGCGTGCTGCCACGGCGCGTCGCGACCGTCGCGGAAATAGCCGGTGGTGAAGAACGTGGTCACGGCTTGCGTGTCGAAATAGCCGCCGATGGCAACAACGAAATCCGCTCGGGCCGCCGGGTCCGGCGCCAATGTCGCCAGGATCGCCGGCCCGACTGCGTAGGAGATCGCCGCGACGCCCACGACCGGGTGCCCGTCGCGCAGATGGCGTACCGCGGCGGCGATGGGCACGCTATCGCTGGCCGACACGCGCTGGGCGCGAAATCCCGGCAGCTCGGGGACGAGCACCGCGAAATTCCGGCGTGCCAGCGCCGTTGCCAATGCCACCAGCCGTGCGTCGTCGCGCCCCTCGGGCGCCAGGCCCGGTACCAGCACGATCCCGGTCGAGGGCGACGTCGCCGGCGCAACATAGAGGTCGCCCGCATACGTCGTTTCGCCCTCGGACCACGCGATCGAGTTGCGGCGAACGTCGTCCGCGCGCACCGTTCCGCCGACATCGCGCAGCAACCCGACCGCGTCGATCGCATCGCCGGGTGAGCAGGCGCCGAGCATGGCCGCAAGGACGAACGCGGCCATCGTCAAACACCTGCGCGGACCCTCATGGTTCGACAAGCTCACCATGAGGGCTTCTTAAAAAGCGTCATCCTGCGGTCAAAGAGCCTCATCCCGCACTCAAAGAGCCTCACCCTGAGCTTGTCGAAGGATGAGGCCTCGCGCGCTGTCGCCAATAGCGCCACCTAGAGCGTCTTGATCCAGAAGGTCATCGGCTTCGGTGTCGCCGTAACCTCGTCCAAATCCTGCCAGGAGAAGGTCGTCGCCAGGTCCGGGCGTTTCGTATAGCCGCGTTTGCCCCAGAACGGGTCGAGCGGCGTGTACGCCGCCGGGCGGCGCGGATGGTTCGCCGGCCGGTCGACGGCGCAAAAGGCCGCAATGCGGAAGCCCAGCGTGCGCGCCCGCGCCTCGCGATGCTCGAAGAATTTGACGCCCACGCCGCGGCCGCGGAACTCGCGGGTCAGCACCGATTCACCGAAATAATAAACCTGCGCCGGGTCAATCCCGCTCTGCCGGAACGGCGCGATGATCTCCGCCTCGGCGCTCAACAGCGGCAGCGCCGTCGAGGCGCCGACGATGGCGCCGTCGCTGCGCGCCACCACCAGCGTGCTTTCGGGCAAATCGGCATATTTGCGCAAGTATTTGCGCTCGTAATCGAGGTCGCCGTCATAGAGATACGGGAACTCCCGGAACACCTCGACGCGCAGCCGCGCCAGATGGGCGATCACCGGCGCAACCGCCACCCCCGACAACGTCTCGACCATGATGTCGCTGGCGCCCACGCGGCGTTCCTTCCCTGGTTCTCGGCTTTATTTTTCGACCTGTCGCAGCCAGTCCTTGAAATTATAGTGATTTGAGATGCGCGCAACACGTCCATCGCGAATTTCGAAGAAGGCGCCCACCCGCAGCGTGTATTTCTGTCCCTTCGCGGCGGGCATATCGTCGCCGTCGGCGTGCAGATACTTGCCCTCGATGGTGAACTCCGCCGCCGCGCGTTTGCCGCTGGGCTCCGTCATCACGACCAGATCCTTGGCCGTCTCCTCATAGGCACGGTTCATCCCCTCGAGGAATTTGCGGAACTGCGCCTTGCCCGTGTCGCGCCCGCCCTGGCTGATATCGTGAATCACGTCATCGGTCAGCAGCTTGAGGAAGCCCTCGACATCCTTGGCATTGAAGCGGTCGTAATAGTTGCGGATCAGGGCCTCGCTCGCGGCTTCACTCATGGGCATCAGCGTCCTTTGAAATCGGGTTTCTGCTTGGCGATGAAGGCGGCCACGCCGGTTTTGAAATCATCCGTGGCGTAGCAGGCATAGGATTCGGCGATATCGGCGCGGCTCAGCGGTGCCGGATCTTCCAGGCGGCGGATGTATTTCTTGTGCCAGCGATTGACCAGGGGTGCGCCCGCCGCGATGCGCCGCGCCGTGGCCAGCGCCTCGTCCTCCACCTTGTCGTCGGCGACGACCCGGTTGACCAGCCCCATATCCTTGGCCTCCGCCGCCCCGAACACACGCCCCTCGAGCAGGATTTCCAGTGTGACGGCCCGCCCGACCAGAGCCAGCATCGCCTTGAGCTCAGGATAGCCGATCGTCAGGCCGAGCTTGTTGATCGGCACGCCGAAGCGGCTGGACGTGCCGCATATCCGCATGTCGCACATGGCGGCGAGCTCCAGCCCGCCGCCGGTGCACGCCCCCATGATCATGGCGACGATTGGGTGCGGGCAGTCGAGAATGCCGTAGGTGGCCCGCGTGACGACCTTGTCGTAGGCCTCGGCTTGGGCGGGGCTGGCCCGTTCCGTGGCGAATTCCTGGATATCGGCGCCGGCGGCAAAAGCCTTGTCGCCGGCCCCGCGGATGAGAATGCATCGCACCGACAGGTCGCTCGACAATGCCGTCACGATGTCGCCCAGGCGCTGCCAGGCGGCGAGGTTGAGCGCGTTCATCCGCTTGGGCTGGTTGAGGATAATCGTGGCGATGACGCCGTCACGTTGCAGCAGGACGGAATTGGAGAGCACGGCATTCATGGTCCTCGGACTCCCGGGTCACGAAGGTGTCGCTGTTCGGCCAAACTCGCGCGCACACTAGAGCAGGATCGGGGCAAAGGAAAATGCCGGCAAATCCGGGGCCGGCGCGCGGATTCCCGAGTCGCCCGTGCGGGCGACGAGCGATTCGTGCGGACACGGTTCCTGGGGATAACGAGTCGGCAATGCAAGGAAACCCGCATGGAATCGATACGAGTCACACGGCTTGCGCGACTCGAGTCGCACTGTCGACAATCTTTACAGTCGAAAAAATGCGAGCGACTCGAATCGAATTAAACCCCTGACAGCGTTAACCCCGGCCATAATTGGCGCAATCCTTGCCTAGGTTCAGAAAGTATCTATTTTGTCGAGTGAATCGTCTTGTTGTGTGGGGGGATCGGAATGCAATTTTTGTCGCCGATGACTGGAGTTTTCCACAGTTCTCGCCGGTTTCTCCTCGGTTTCGCCATCGCCGCCGCGTTGATTATTCCTAGCGAAGCCACCCACGCCATCTCTTTTGAATTCCAGCAATCGGCGTCGACGCCGGCCAGCGTCAATGCTTCGTTCCTGCTGACCGTCGACGATCAGGCCTATCTCGACGGCATTTCCCTGCACGGCAATCAGTCGTCCAACCTCGACAAAAGCGACATTATCGCGCTGAAATTCCAGGTCGGCAGCGTGGTCGTCACGTTGAATGATTTCGTCGACAACCCAAATATTAACCTCATCACATGGGACATTCATCTCGAGCTGGGACCCGACGAAAAGACCGGTAGCGTCGTCTACAACAACCAGAATTATGATTTCGCATTCAGTTTCGCTGAGAATTATACCCACGCTCTCTTCAATTCCGACCACGCCGGTCCGTTCGCCTGCACCCGGACAGGCGCTTGCCAGTTCGACGGCGCCCTCGTCGCCGTGCCCGAGCCCGCCTCGCTGGCGCTTCTGGCCGCGGCCTGCTTTGGCGGCGCGGTCATGAGCCGCCGCCGGCGCCGTTTGGCCTGACACGGACACTGGATTTTTGGCACCAAGAAGTTCTTACTTCTCCGCTACACGGGAGAGTTCAAGCGATGCAATCGTCCGAAACAGGAGTTTTTGATAAGGTCGCAGGCGCTGTCCGGGCCCTGGCCTTGGCTGCAGGCGTCGTTGTCTCGATCGGCGCCGCCCAAGCCAGCGTCCTCTATAATTTCGTGCCGAGCTCCATGAGCACCCCGCCGGGCGCGCCCTACACCACGATGTCGGTCGTCGGTTCGCTGGAGCTGACGGATGCGGCGGTGGCCGGCGGCAGCTTCGGCTTGGCGGACATCACGGATTTCTCATTCCGCGTGAATAGCGGCTTCGACTTCTCGCTCACCGGCAATCCGGGCGATCCGATCCCGCCCTTCGCCAGCGGACTTGTTTCGCCCTCCGGGCTGCTGACCAGCGGCAGCATGGGACAGCTTACCCAGAGCAACTCGCTGTCTATATCGGGCGACGCCGCGGGCGTTTGGAGCGGACAGTTCATCACCGATGGTTCAGCCCAGGGCTGCAACCTCACGGCATTCCCCTGCCAGTTCACCGGCACCTGGGAAGCGGTCGCCGTTCCCGAGCCCGCCTCGCTCGCACTCCTCGCCGGCGGCTGCCTGGCGGCAATCTTCGTCGGACGCCGGCGCCGCCAACCGGTGCTTTGATCTGATTTAGCCCAGGACGGCGCGGGTGCGGCTCGCCCCGGCAATCTTGCGTGCATCCGGCCGGCACCGCCCGCGTCGTGGCGGCATTGGCGCTGCGCCCCAGGAACGGCGCTAAGACCGCAGGAACGAGACGCCTTCGGGCATCTGGTCGAGACCCAGATGCTCGGCCAGGCTCTGGCCGATATCGGCGAAACTGTCGCGCTTGCCGATGGAGCCGGGCGCGACGCCCGGTCCGAAGGCGATCACCGGCACGTGCTCGCGCGTGTGATCCGTGCCGCGCCAGGTCGGGTCGCAGCCGTGATCGGCGCTGATGACGGCAAGGTCGCCCGGCCGCATCGCCTGCTCCAGCTCGGGCAGGCGCGCATCGAACGCCTCGAGCGCCGCGGCATAGCCGGCCACGTCGCGGCGATGGCCGTAGAGCGTGTCGAAATCGACGAAATTGGTGAAGATCAGGCTGCGATCGCCGGCCTCTTGTGCCGCCGCCAGCGTCGCATCGAACAGCGCCGCGTTGCCGTCGGCCTTCACCGTGCGGGTGATGCCCTTGTGCGCGAAGATATCGGCGACCTTGCCGATCGCGATCACGCTGCCGCCTTCGGCGGTCAGGTAGTCGAGCAGTGTGGGCGCGGGCGGCGGTGTCGCGAGATCGCGCCGGTTGCCGGTGCGCTTGAAACTGCCGGGATTGCCGATGAACGGCCGCGCAATGACGCGGCCGATATTGTATTGATCCACCAGCGCGCGGGCGATGCGGCAGACTTCGTAGAGCCGCTCCAGCCCGAACGTCTTTTCATGGGCCGCAACCTGGAAGACGCTGTCGCCCGAGGTGTAGACGATCGGCTTGCCGCTCGCCATGTGCTCAGGCCCCAGCTCGTCGATGATCTGCGTGCCCGACGCATGGCGGTTGCCCAGGACGCCCGGGATCTTCGCGCAGTCGATCAGCGTTTCGATCAGATCGTCGGGAAAGCTCGGATGCTCAGGCGGGAAATAGCCCCAGTCGAAGCGCACCGGCACGCCCGCCATCTCCCAATGGCCGCTCGGCGTGTCCTTGCCGCGGCTTTGCTCGGCGGCGAAGCCATAGGCGCCGGTGAACCCGTCGCAGCGATCGAATCCCGGAACCTCCTGCCCCGTACTTGCCGCAGCCGCCGCCGCGAGGCCCAGCCGCTCGAGATTGGGCAGGACCAGTTTACCGCTGCGCCCTTCGCGCGTGACGGTGCCCGCCATGCAGGCGGCGGCTATATGGCCGAACGTATCGGCGCCTTCATCGCCGAAGCGCGCCGCATCGCCGGCCGCACCGATGCCGAAGGAATCCATCACCAGCATGAACGCGCGTGCCATCGTCAGGGACCTCCGATCCGTTCGCGCGCCGGCAATTGTTCCGCCGGTCGCTGCGCACCGATCTCAACTGCTGCCCGGATCGCCACCGCCGCCGCTTCGGCACGGTCGCGATCACGCGCATGAACAACGGCCAGGGCCCGATCCGGTGCCATCTCATCACCGATGGCGCAGATTTCGCTTAAACCCACGGCCGCATCGATCCGGTCATCCGCCCGACGCCGCCCGCCGCCGAGCGCCATCACCGCAACGCCGATCGCTCGTACATCCTGGCGTACCACATACCCGCTGCGATTCGCCGTGACATTCATAGTCACCGGCGCCGCGCCCAGGTGGCGCTTGTGCGCTGTCATCAGATCGGCCGGTCCGCCGAGCGCTGCCACCATGCGCGCGAATCGCTCCGCCGCCGCGCCCGAGGCCAGAACCTGTTCGATACGCCCCCGTGCCGCTTCATGATCGCGCGCGAGGCCCCCCAGCACAAGCAACTCGGCCGCCAGCGTCGTCGTCACCGCGTGCAGCCGCGCGTCGCGCCGCGCACCGGTCAGGTAGTCGATCGCCTCGCGCACTTCCAACGCATTGCCCGCGGTGCGTACCGAGAACCTGGTTCATGTCGGTGAGCCACGCGGCGGTCTTGAGCCCGGCGCCGTTGGCCACCTCGACGATGCTGCGCGCGAGCTCATGCGCATCCTCGTAGCTGGTCATGAACGCGCCCGAGCCGAACTTGACGTCCATCGCCAGCGCATCGAGCCCGGCGGCGAGCTTCTTCGAGAGGATCGAGGCGGTGATCAGCGGAATCGATTCGACCGTCGCCGTCACGTCGCGGATCGCATAGAAGCGCCGGTCGGCCGGCGCCAGGTCTTCGGTCTGGCCGATGATGGCGCAGCCGACCTCGCGCACGACCTTGCGGAAGCGGTCGAGGTCGGGCGTGCTCGTGTAGCCGGGAACGCTGTCGAGCTTGTCGAGCGTGCCGCCGGTGTGGCCGAGGCCGCGGCCTGAGATCATCGGCACCATGCCGCCGCACGCGGCAACGATGGGGGCAAGCATCAGGCTGACTTTGTCGCCCACGCCGCCCGTCGAATGCTTGTCGAGGACCGGGCCGGCCAAGTCGGCGTTGCGCCAATCCAGCACGGTGCCCGAGCGCGTCATGGCGCGGGTCAGCGCCACGCGCTCGTCCATGCTCATGCCGCGGAAATAGACCGCCATGGCGAATGCCGCGATCTGGCCCTCGCTCACCGAGCCGTCGGTCAGGCCGCGCACCATGAACGCGATCTCGGCCTCGCGCAGCGCCTCGCCATGGCGCTTGCGCCGGATGATCTCCTGCGGAAAGAAGATCTCGTCCATTCAATAGGTCGAGGCGGGCCCGGCCTGCGTCGCGGCACCCAGATTCTTGAGCAGATCGTCGAGCAGCCCGCTGGCGCCGATGCGGAATGTCTCCGGTGTCGCCCAGCCTTTGCCGAGAATGCCGTCCGCCAGATCGATGTAATACTCGGCCTGCTGCAGCGTGCGCACCCCGCCGGCGGCTTTGAAGCCAACCTTGCGGCCCGCACTCTTGGTGTCGCGGATCGTCTCCAGCATCGCGCGTGCCGCATCGGGCGACGCGCCGAATTGCAGCTTGCCCGTCGAGGTCTTGATGAAATCGGCGCCGGCCTCGATCGCCAGCGCGCCGGCTTCGGCGACGTTGGCGCCGGTGGCCAGCACGCAGGTCTCGAGGATCACCTTCAGCCGCGCGCGGTTGCCGCAGGCATCGCGTACGGCGGCCACCAGGTCGCGCGCCGCTTTTTTGTCGCCATCGAGAAACGCGCGATAGGGCAGCACCGTGTCGATCTCGTCGGCCCCCGCTGCGATCGCCGTGCGTGCATCGGCGGCGGCCGTCTTCGTATCCGTCGATCCGGCCGGAAAATTATTCACCACGGCCAGATGGATCTTGCTGTCGCCCAGCTTGCGCTTCGCAACCGCCGTGAAACGCGGCCAGATGCACACCGCCGCGACCGTGCCGAATTTGGTGGTCGCCTTGGCGCACAGCTTCTCCACGGTCGTCTCGGTGTCGCCGTCGTTGAGGCTGGTGAGATCGAGCAGGCCCAGTGCGCGCGTCGCCGTGTCAGTCGCCATCGTCGAGCCTTTCCAGGAACGAGGTCAGCAGCGTCGTCACCTCGCCCACCGCGCGCGCCGAATGAAGCAGCGTCTGCTCGTGCGTGTGAACTTCATCGGCGAGGCCGGCGGCGAGATTGGTGATGACCGACACCCCGGCCACGCGCAGCCCGCAATGGCGCGCCACGATCACCTCCGGCACCGTCGACATGCCCACCGCATCGGCGCCCAGCACGGTAAAGGCGCGGATCTCCGCCGGCGTTTCCAGATTGGGGCCGAGGCAGCCGAGATAGACGCCTTCGTGCAGCTTGATGCCCGCGCGCGACGCCGCGCGCCGCAGCCCCTGGCGCAGTTTCGGGTCGTAGGCGTCGTTCATCGCCGGAAAGCGCGGCCCGAAGGACTCCTCATTCGGGCCGACCAGCGGATTCATCGGCAGGAAATTGATGTGATCGCTGATCATCATCAGGCTGCCCGGCCCCATCTCGCGGCGCAGCGCCCCGGCGGCGTTGGTGGCGATCATGATCTCGCAGCCGATCAGCTTCAGCGTGCGCACGAAATTGCGGATCGCCGCCGCCGGCTTGCCCTCGTAGAGATGCACGCGCCCCTGCAGGCACGCGACCTTGACGCCCGCGAGCGTGCCCAGCACCAGCCGCCCGGCATGGCCCGCGACCGTGCTCTCGACGAAGCCCGGCAGCTGGCCGTAGGGAATTGCCACCGGCGCTTCGATCTTGTCGGCAATGCCGCCCAGGCCAGAGCCGAGGATGAGGCCGACACGCGGTGTGAATTCGGGGGCAGCCTTGGCGACGGCCGCGGCAGCTTCGATAGCGCTCATGGGACCTAACGCGTCAGATTGTTGGGACCGAACGAATACGGCAGCAACTCACCCAGCTTGACCGTACGCCGCACGCCCTCCGGCCCGCAGACATGGATGGGCGTATCGGCGCTGGCAAACTCGTTGAGCCGCTGGCGGCACCCGCCGCAAGGGGTACATAACGCCGCCCCGCCCCCCATGACAACGATCTCGACGATTTTGCGATCCCCGCCCGCGATCATGGCGCCGATGGCGCTCGCCTCCGCGCACTGGCCTTGCGGGTAGGCGGCGTTCTCGACATTGGCGCCAGCATAGAGCTTACCGGTGTCGGTGCGCAGGCAGGCCCCGACCTGGAATTTCGAATACGGCGCATAGGCGCGCGCCATCGCCTGCTTCGCCAGCGCGATCATGTCGTCGCGTGCGCTCATCGCTCTTTCACATACGGAATGCCGATGGCCTTGGGCGCTACCGCCTTGCCCACGAAGCCGGCCAGCAGCAGCACCGTCAGCACATAGGGCAGGGCTTGGATGAATTGCACCGGAATCACGCCGACAATCGGCAGCGGCACGCCCTGCAACCGCACCTGGATGGCATCGGTGCAGGCGAAGAGGAGGCAAGCGACCATCGTCGGCACCGGCCGCCATTTGCCAAAGATGAGTGCTGCCAGCGCCAGATAGCCCTTGCCCGCCGACATCTCGCGCACGAAGCCGGCATTGTGGGCAATCGAGAGATACGTCCCCGCCAGCCCACACATCAGGCCGGAGAGCAGCATGGCGCGATAGCGGATGGCCGCGACCGAAATGCCGGCGGTGTCGACGGCACTCGGGCTCTCCCCCACCGCGCGCAGGCGCAAGCCGAAGCGCGTGCGATAGAGCAGCCAGCCCGCCGCCACCACCGCCACCGCCGCGATGTAGACGAGAATGTTGTGGCCGCTCAGCACGTTGGCGTAAAGCGGCCCGATCACCGGCACATCGGCCAGCGCCTTTGCAAACGGCAGATCGATGCCGCCGAAGCGCGCATCGCCGGTGAGCTGCGGCGTCTGCCCGCCCTGGCGGAACCACGCATTGCCCAACACCGGCGTCAGGCCGGACACCAGAATGTTGAGCGCCATGCCGGAGACGACCTGGTTGCCGTTATGCGTGATGCAGGCATAGCCGTGCACCAGCGACAGCGCCACCGCCGCCAGAACGCCCGCGACCAGGCCGAGCCACGCCGAGCCGGTGGTCGCCGCCGTCGCCGCCGCGGCAAAGGCCGCACCCAGCATCTTGCCCTCGAGGCCGATATCGACCACGCCCGCGCGCTCGGAGAACATGCCGCCCAGCGCCGCCAGCACCAGCGGCGTTGCCACGCGCAACGTCGCCGCCGCCAGCACCGTGAAGACGAGATAGCTTTCCATGGCGCCCGTCACGTCGCGCGCGCGGCCGCCGCGCGCCGCACGAACAGCGCGGTCAGGGCCGGCCGGAACATGTTCTCGAGCGCGCCGCACAGCAGGATGATCAAGCCCTGCACCACCACCACCATCTCGCGCGTCAGCGTCGGGATTTCGAACGCGAGCTCCGAGCCGCCCTGGTAGAGCCCGCCGAACAGCAGTGCCGCCAGCGCGATCCCCACCGGATGGTTGCGGCCCATCAGCGCCACGGCGATGCCGACATAGCCATAGCCGCCGGTGAAATTGAGCAGCAGGCGGTGATGCACGCCCATGATCTCGTTCAGGCCGACGAAGCCAGCGAGCGCGCCGGAGATCATCATCGTGAGAATGATGGTGCGCGAGGGCGAGATGCCGCCATAAACCGCCGCCGTTTCATTCTGGCCCAGCACGCGCAGCTCGTAGCCCCAACGCGTGTGCCAGACATAGACCCAGAACAGCACACAGCATACCAGCGCCCACAGGAAGGAAAAATTCAGCGGCGAGCGCGCGAAATTGATGCCGATCCAGCCCAGCATCTCGTGCGCGAACGGCATCCAGGTGCTGGGATCGAACTCGCGCGTCTCGGGCGATTGCTGGCCCCGCTTGATCATCACGTTGACCAGCAGATAGGTCATCAGCGCCGAGGCGATGAAGTTGAACATGATCGTGGTGATCACGATATGGCTGCCGCGCTTGGCCTGCAGCACCGCCGGGATATACGCGAACGCCGCGCCGAACAATGCCGCGGCAATGATGGCGAGCGGCAACACGACGATGAACGGCACGCCGCCCATGGCCAGGCACAGCAGCCCCACGCCCAGCCCGCCAATATAGGCCTGTCCCTCGCCGCCGATATTGAACAACCCGCAATGGAACGCGATAGCGACCGCAAGGCCGGTGAAGATGAAATTGGTCGTGTAATAGAGCGTGTAGCCGATCGACTCGCCCGATCCGAAGGCGCCCCAGGCCAGCGTCTGCATCGCGAGGATCGGGTCTTCGCCGATGACAAGGATGAGAAGGGCCGACGCCAGCAGCGCCACGATGAGATTGATCAACGGCAGCAGGACGAGATCCGCCCAGGCCGGCAGTTCCGAGCCCGCCGAGCGCCGGGCGGTCATGCCGCTTCCTCGCGCGAGCCGGCCATCATCAGGCCTAGCGTGCGCTCATCCGCCTTGCCCTGCGCGACCTCGCCCACGATCTGGCCGCCGCACATCACCAGGATGCGGTCGGAGAGCGACATGATCTCGTCGAGTTCGACCGACACCAACAGGATCGCCTTGCCCGCATCGCGCAACGCCACCAGGCGGCGATGGATGAACTCGATCGCGCCGATATCGACACCACGCGTGGGTTGTCCCACGAGCAACAGATCAGGATTGCGGTCCATCTCGCGCGCCAGCACGATCTTCTGCTGATTGCCGCCCGAGAACGAAGCCGTGCGCAGCAGCGCATCGGGCGGACGGACATCGTAGTCGTCGATCTGGCGCTGGCAGGATTTGATCACTTCGTCGCGGTGAATCAGGATCTTCCCGTTGTAGCGCTTGTCGTCGTGGTAGCCGAGAATGGCGCTCTCATTCGCTTCGAACGACGTCACCAGCCCCATGCGCTGCCGGTCTTCGGGCACGTGCCCCACGCCCAGCCGCCGAGCGCCGCGTCCGCTCAGCGCCTCGCGATCGTTGGTGACGTCGCGGCCCTTCCAAATGACGCGGCCGGAACTCACCGTGCGCAATCCAGCCAACGCCTCCAGAAGCTCCGACTGACCGTTGCCGGCCACGCCAGCGATGCCGACGATCTCGCCCGCGCGCACCGTGAAGCCGACATCCTTCACCCGCGCCACGCCGCTGCCGTCGACCACGTTCATGTTCTCGACCGCGAGCACGATGTCGCCGGGCTGCGCCGGCTTCTTGTCGACGCGCAGCAGCACCTTGCGCCCGACCATCAGCTCGGCGAGTTGTTCCTTGTTGGTCTCGCGCGTGACGACATTGGCGACCACCTCGCCGCGCCGCATCACCGTCACGGCGTCGGTGACGGCCAGGATCTCGCGCAGTTTGTGCGTGATGAGGATGACGGTCTTCCCTTCCTCCCGCAGCCGCGTGAGGATGCGAAACAGATGGTCGGCCTCTTGCGGCGTCAGCACGCCTGTGGGCTCGTCGAGGATCAATATATCGGCGCCGCGATAGAGCGCCTTCAGGATTTCCACGCGCTGCTGGTGGCCGACGGAAAGCTCGCCCACCACCGCGTCCACATTGACTTCCAGCCGATAGTCGCGCTCCAGCCGCGCCAGCTCGGCACGCGCTTTGGCAAGGCCGCCGGCCAGCACCATGCCACCCTCGGCGCCGAGCACCACGTTTTCAAGGACCGTGAACGTGTCGACCAGCATGAAATGCTGGTGCACCATGCCGATGCCGACCGCGAGCGCGTCCTGCGCCGAACGGATCGCAACCAGATTGCCGTTGATGCGGATCTCGCCGCTGTCGGCCTGATAATAGCCGTAGAGGATGCTCATCAGCGTCGACTTGCCGGCACCGTTCTCGCCGATGATGCCGTGGATCGTGCCGCGGCGCACCGCGAGCGAGATGTCCCGGTTCGCATGCACCGCGCCGAAGCGCTTGTCGATGTGGCTGAGTTCGATGGCGGGCGCGGCACCGCCGGTCGGCAATACCGCGCCCTTGTCGTCCGCCGCTGTCATGAGGATGAGCGGGCGGTCTTACTTCGCCATGTAGTCGGTGACCTTGATCTTGCCAGCGATGATGCCCTCGCGCGCCTCGGCGAGCTTCTTTTCCATCTCTGCCGTGATCAGCTTGCGATTGTTGTCGTCGATCGCGACCGCGATGCCGTCCTCCTTGAGGCCCAGCACCCGCAGGCCCGGCTTCCAGTTGCCGTCCTTGGCACCCTTCATCGCATCATAGACCGCGAGGTCGACGCGCTTGACCATCGACGTGAGGATCGTGCCGGGATGCAGGTGGTTCTGGTTGCTGTCGACGCCGATCGCGAGCTTGCCGCGATCCTTCGCCGCCTGCAGCACGCCCAGGCCCGTGGCACCCGCCGCCGCGTAGATGACATCGGCGCCGCGATCGAACTGGCTGCGCGCCAGCTCGCCGCCCTTGGTCGGATCGTTCCAGGCGGCCGGCGTCGTCCCGGTCATGTTCTGGAAGATCTCGATCTTCGGATTGGCGTACTTGGCGCCCTCTTCGTAGCCGAGCGCGAATTTGCGGATCAGCGGAATGTCCATGCCGCCGATGAACCCGACCTTGCCGGTCTTCGACGCCATCGCCGCCGCCATGCCGACCAGGAAGGAGCCTTCATGCTCCTTGTAGATCACCGACTGCACGTTGGGCAGGTCGACCACCGCGTCGATGATCGTGAATTTGACGGCCGGGAATTCCTTGGCGACCTTCTCGAGGCCGCTCGCCTGCGCAAAGCCGATGCTGACCACCATGTTGGAGCCGCGCCGCGCCATGTTGCGCAACGCCTGCTCGCGCTGGGATTCGTTCGTGACCTCGAACTCGCGATAGGCGATGCCGGTCTCTTTCTTGAAGCGCTCGGCGCCCTGGTACGCGGCTTCGTTGAACGATTTGTCGAACTTGCCGCCCATGTCGAAGACGACGGACGGGGCGGCATCCTGCTGCGCGAACGCCGGACCGGCGAACGCAACGCTCGCGGCAACCGCGGCAGCGGCGAGAACGGACTTCATGGCAAGGGCTCCCTGTTTGTCACAAATGCTTCACGCCACACTAGCGAGGCGTTTGACGGCACCATAGCGGAATTTCGGCGAGCTTGGCAGCGACCCTCCCGCACAACGTGCAGCCGGGTCTGGCCACGCATTGCCGGGAGGCCAGTTATGGCTTTGTTTTCAATTCAATAGACACGCTTTCAATGAACTCGTTGGTCCAGAACTGGCCTTCGCCCTGGACGGCGTCCAGCTGCTTCTCCATGGCGCCGCCCGTATCGGCCGTGAATTTCAACAGCGCGGCAATTTCGGGCGCCGTAAAGCGACCGCCGCGCTCCAGGCCCGGTTTCATGCTGCCGATCGCCGTGGCGATGATGTCCGGCTCGACCTTGGGAAAGAACTTGCTTTGGATTTGACCCGCGACCTGGGCCGTACCCAGCAGCGTGGTCACTCTTGCCATCGTGAGAGAGCGCATGGTCTTGAGCGCCAGCTCGCGCTTGGCGCCGTCGACCGGCTTCTTTGCGACCAGGACAAGGAAGTGCAGCGTCTGCAGTTCGGGAAACTCGCGACCGAGCTGGATCAGAACTTTCCCAGCATTCGCCTGTTCAGTCAGGATACCTTCCGGCGGCGACAGCACGAACCCGTCGATCTGCTTGTTTTCGAGTGCTGCGCGGATCGCCGGTGGTGCCCCGATATTGGCGACTTTGAGATCGGCCATCGGGTCGAGCCCGCCCTGTTGGATCAGCCAGCGCGCCACGCGGTCCTGGGCGCCGCGCACCGCGCTGACGCCGATCATGGCGCCCTTGAGCGACTTGATGCGCTTGTCGAGCGGGTCCGCAGGCGAAACACCGGTGCGCGCCAAGAAATCATTGGAGACGACCAGCTCCAAGGTCATTGTGGACATCAACGAATAAACGAGCTGGAACGGCTGGCCCTTGGCGATCGCCTGCAGCGCCGTCTCCGAACCCACCGCCGCGAAATCGATATCGCCGGAATCGAGGGCGGCGAGCGTTGTCGGGTCGCCGCCGGCAATCGTCGACCATTGCAGGTCGAGGCCCTGCGCCTTGAACGTGTCGAGGGCGCGCGCCGCCCAGATCGGCGTGAAGCTCAGCGCCGCCGTCGCCTGGCCGATGCGGACCTTCTGTTGCGCCAACGCTGGCATCGCAGCCAGCACAATCGTCGCGGCCAACGCCGCCATCATGCGAAATCTCATTGTCCCCTCTCCTCTTCAGATGTCCTTCGGCTCAGCGACCAGTTGCGGGCGCCAGCGCAGCAAGCGTCGTTCCAGTTTTCCCGCCAGCAGATTCGCAACGGTGACGAACGCCAACAGAATGGTGATGCCGGCGAACACGCCGGCCGGATCATAGGTCGACGAGGCCTGATGGATGAACAATCCCAGCCCCTGGATCGAAGACGTGAATTCGCCGACGATCACGCCGATCACGCTGTAGGGAATCGCCATGCGCATGCCCATGATCACGAACGGCGCCGCCGCCGGCATGTAGACATGGCGGGAGAGCTGGCGCTCGTTCGCCCCCATGATCATCGCGAGATTGACCAGCTCGCGCTCCACCGCGCGCACGCCCATGTAGACGTTGTAGAAGACCAGGAAGAACACCATGGTCGCGGCCAACGCGACTTTCGACCACACGCCGATACCGAACCAAATGATGAACAGCGGGGCGAGCGCGATCTTCGGGATACCGTAGAACGCCATCACATAAGGCTCAAAGATGCGCGCAAGCCCGCGCGAGCGTCCCAGCGCATAGCCGCCGGCAATGCCCAGGCCGACGCCGATCACATAACCCAGCACGAGTTCTTGGGCGGTTACGGTCAAATGCGGCAGGATCTCGCCCGTCGCAAACGCTTCGTACAGGCGTACGGCGATCTTGCTGGGCTTGCTGACATAGATCTCGCGGATCAGCCTTCCCGACGCCCATTCCCAGAACGCGAGCAGCGCTAGCCCCGGCAACAACGGCAGAACAAAACGCAGGACGCGCATCATCACGCGACCACGCTGGTGATTTCGGCGCGGAACAGCGCCCAAACTTTTTCATAGGCCTCGGTGAAGCCCGGCGTGCGATGCGGCTCGAACACATTGCGCGGGCGCGGCAGGTCGATTGCGATCTCCGCCTTCACATGCGTCGGCTGCCTTGTGAGCAGAACGACCGTGTCGGCCAGCAGGATGGCTTCCGCGAGATCGTGCGTCACAAACACGATGGTCGTGCTCTGGCGCTCGCGCAGGCGCTGCAGATCGTCCTGCATCACCATGCGGGTCTGCGCGTCCAGCGCGCCGAACGGCTCGTCCATCAGGATGATGTCAGGCGCATAGACCAGCGTGCGCGCGATGGCGCCGCGCTTCTGCATGCCGCCGGAGAGCTGGTGCGGATAATGCGCGCCGAACCCGGCCAGACCCACCGCCTCGATCGCGGCGCGCACCCGGCTCGCCCGCGCGGCCGCCGGGACGCGGCGCAGCAGCAGCGGCAGCTCGACGTTCTGGTAGAGCGTCTTCCAGGGAAAGAGCTGCGCCTGCTGCGGCACGAACCCGACCTGGCGGTTGATCGCGCGGACACTCTGCCCGCCGTGACGGACATCGCCACTGGTGGGAGCGAGCAGCCCCGCCGCCATGTGCAGCAGCGTGCTCTTGCCGCAGCCGCTCGGGCCGACCACGGCGGTGAACTGACCCGGCCGCACCGCGAAGCTGATTCCGTCGAGCACGCGCAAGCCTTCCGGCCGCGACGGCGACGGAAATTCCTGCACGATCCGGTCGAATTCCAGGACCGGCGCGGCGTCGGTCGTCTGCGGGGAGCGAAGTGTGGCGTCCATGCCTGGCGACGTTGAAATATGGCGCAATCGTTCAGCAAGAACGATGCCATCCTATTCCCACCGCCGCGACAACGAAAATCGGAGAGGCCGGTGCCACCCCCTCACCCTCGCCCTCTCCCCGTTGGGGAGAGGGGACTTCACCGCGCCTCGGTCTACCCCCTCTCCTCTCTGGGGAGAGGGTCGGGGTGAGGGGGTGGCGCTGACTTCTCAAACCAAAACTACGCCGCCTTCACCGCCGCGAGGAAGCGGTCGACTTCGCCGCGCAGCACTTCCGACTGGCGCGCGAGCTCGGCGGCCGAGGCACGCACGTTCTGCGCTGCATCGCCGGTCTTGGCGGCGGCTTCGGTGACGCCGCCGATATTGCTGGTGACCTCGCCCGTACCCGTAGCCGCCTGCTGCACGTTGCGGGCAATCTCCTGCGTCGCGGCCCCCTGCTCCTCGACGGCCGCCGCGACCGTGGCGGCGATCTCGTTGATCTCGGCGATCGTCTTGGCGATCGCCTGGATCGCCAGCACGGAGCCCTGGGTGGCCGTCTGGATCGCGCCGATTTGGCTGGCGATGTCCTCGGTTGCCTTGGCCGTCTGCGTTGCCAGCGACTTCACTTCCGACGCGACCACCGCAAATCCCTTACCGGCATCGCCCGCGCGCGCCGCCTCGATGGTCGCATTGAGGGCGAGCAGATTGGTCTGGCCGGCGATGTCGTTGATGAGCTTCACCACATCGCCGATCTTCTGCGCCGCTTCGGACAGCTGCTCGACCTGGTTGTTGGTCTGGTTGGCCTGCTCGACCGCCTGACCGGCAATCTTCGCGGACTGCGAGACATGGCGGCTGATCTCGGAAATCGACGCCGACAATTCCTCGGTGGCCGACGCCACCGTCTGGACGTTCGACGAGGCCTGACCGGCCGCCGCCGCTACCGCGCTCGAGCGGCGATTGGTGTCCTCGGCGACCCCGGCCATCGCTTCGGCCGAGCCGTTCATGTCGCCGACCGCGGCATCGACCGTCTTGAGAGCACCGCTGATGCGTTCGTCGAACCCTTGCGTCAGTTCTTCCACGCGCTTGACGCGCGCGTTGCGCCGCTCCTGCGCCGTCTCCTGTTCCTCCGCCAGCGCCTTGTTGCGCTGCATATTGTCGCGGAAGACCAGCAGCGAGCGGGCCATCTCGCCGATCTCGTCCTTGCTCTCGGCACCCGCAACTGTCGTCGCCAGGTCGCCCGACGCAAGCGCGCTCATATTCCGGTTGAGGCCGGTGATCCGCCCCATGACATTGCGGCCGACATAGAACCAGACGAACAGCAGCGAGCTGATGAGGCTCGCCGCGCACATCGCCAGCGTGATCAGCCGGCCGGTGGTGATCATTGAGTCGGAGCGCTGGACGGACTCGTCGGTGCGCTCCTTGACGCCCGCCACGATCTGTTCGACCGCCAGGCCGAAGCGCAGCGCCAGCGAGCGCGTCTGGTCGAGAACCAGCGAGCCGCTGCGGCCAGCCGCGATTTCGATGCGCCGCTTGTCGAAGATCGCATCATCGCCTTCGCCGAACACGAGCACCATCTTCACGCCATCGGCAAGCCCGTCGATCTTCGCGGATTTCTCGACCGATTCGAGCAGGGACTCGACATTCTTGCGCGCCGATTCGTATTTCTGGCGCTGCTGGTGCAGCTCGGGAATTTCCGTCGCGGCCAGCGTATCGGCATAGATCGCCAGCACCGCGTTCACCTGCGTGGTGAGGTCGGACAGCGCCTGCAAAGCCGGAAACTGCCCCGACACGATCTTGGCGAGCTCGGGCGAAGCGGCGCGATCTTCACCGCTGGCGGCCTTGGTGATGAGGGCGTTGATGCGATTGATGGCGGGCTCGGCGGCTTCACGGAACGTCACCCGGGCCAGCGCGATCTCCTGCATCAGTTTGACGCGCGCGGCGGCGAGCTTGAAGCGGTTCTCGACGGAGGTGTTGAGCAGATTGACCTTGGTGGCGGTTTCTTCCAACAGCTGATCCATCTGCTGCTTGGCGATGTCGTCTTCCAGGTGGCTGTGGCGCAGGAATTCCGCCATCGCCTCGGCGACGGCCTTGCGCTTTTCCTGGAGCGCGTCGAAATGGCGCTGGCGCTCGGCATTGTTGCCCGCACTCAGCAGAACCGGCGCCGCGGCCGCCACCGCTTCGCTGCGGGCCTGCAGCTGCAGGCTGGCGACAACCTCCGGGATGTTGCGCTGTGCGACCGTGTCCATCAGCGCGCCGACCTGCGCCAGGAAGAACCAGCCGAGTCCGCCGACAATCGCCGTCGTGGCACCCACGGTCGCAAAGGCCAGCATCAGCTTCGTCTTGATGGAGAGGCGTGCACCAAGCGCGCCAAGTCGCGTGAAGGGCCAAAAGAATCCTGATCGGGGCCCGGAGATACTTCAACATGGCGCGTCCTTCCCAGAGCCGCTGTGCGGGAGTGAGTCCGGGACACCCGCAAAGACGCGGAAGCGAAGACGCACGAAGTCCGCACGCGGACAAGTTGTGGGCCGGCGGACCTGCAGCCGAATGATGATGCCCCCCGGCAGGCGTCATCGTCGGGTGAAATGCTTCAAATTTGGTTAAAATTCGGTCCCGACCAAAGGAGTAGAAGCGGTTCCAAGCCTGCGGAAAATCGCCATTCTTCGCACGCCTTAAGTGTTGCCGGATCGTCGCATTCCGCGCACAGAAGCTTATGGCGCTGTCCTAGGTAGTCCCAATCCCTAGTAGCCTTTTCTCGATGAGAGAGAGCCGGAATAATGCTTCATAAGTGATAGATAGGGAGCGGCCGTGAGTCAGCTTTTTGTGCGGGGAAGTAGAGTTCGCAGGTGATGCGTCGTGGAAAGAGCTGAACGCTTTCGCGTTTCTGTTCGCGCGGACGGCTCTTAATAATGAGCTTCACGTATCTGTCGGCGGCATGATTGCGCAAGACATCATCTTCGAAATCCTGGAAGGCGCCGATTCGGCGACCCTGTTTCACACCGTCTTCCGTTTCTCATCACGGGTTCGCCAGTTCTTGATACGTCCGATGACATTATTTCCCCAGACGTAGTGGGGCACGAACTTGAAGCCGGATATGCTGAGCTGCGCGCCCAGCTCGGCAGAGTTGAAACCATTCTTGCTCGTGTCCTGAAGTCGCAAATCGTTCGAGGTGTCGCCCTGACCTTCTCAGAGGGATACTCCCCTGAATATCAGGAGCTGGCGGCTAGTCCGCGTAAATTTCGTCGATGTTTGCTTGGATCAGTTCAGGCGGAATGCTTTATCGGCAGGAGTTCAGGACATCGTGGTCCCGCTCATCCGCGTCCAGGTCAGTCGGCTTCGTAAACGAGCGCAGCAGCCCGCTTTGGCGCGGGCATGCATCACATGGGCCAGCCGCTAGTCCTCGCGCGCCTTCAGGGCGGCGAGGAAGGCCGATTGCGGAATGTCGACCTCGCCGAACTGGCGCATCTTCTTCTTACCCTCTTTTTGCTTTTCAAGAAGCTTGCGCTTGCGGCTGATGTCGCCGCCATAGCACTTCGCGGTCACGTCCTTGCGCAACGCGCTGATCGATTCGCGCGCGATGATCTTGCCGCCGATTGCCGCCTGCACCGCGATCTTGAAGAGCTGGCGCGGGATCAGCTCCTTGAGCTTGACGCACAGCGCGCGCCCGCGGCCCTCCGCATGGACGCGGTGCACGATCATCGAGAGCGCATCGACCGGCTCGGCGTTCACCAGGATCGACAGCTTGACGAGATCGCCCTCGCGATAGCCTTCGATCTGGTAGTCGAAGCTGGCGTAACCGCGGCTGACCGATTTGAGGCGATCGTAGAAATCGAACACGACCTCGTTGAGCGGCAGCTCGTAGACCACCATCGCGCGGTTGCCGGCGTAGGTGAGGTTCTGCTGCCGGCCGCGCCGGTCCTCGCACAGTTTCAGCACGCTGCCGAGATGCTCGTCGGGCACCAGGATCGTCGCCTTGATCCACGGCTCCTCGATATGGTCGATGCGCACCGGGTCGGGCATGTCGGCGGGGTTGTGCAGCTCCAGCACATCGCCGTTGGTCAGATGGATCTTGTAGACCACCGATGGTGCCGTCGCGATCAGCTCGAGATTGAACTCGCGGCTCAGCCGCTCCTGGATGATCTCGAGATGCAGCAGGCCGAGGAAGCCGCAGCGGAAGCCGAAGCCCAGTGCGGCAGAGGATTCCGGCTCGTAGACGAAGCTCGCATCGTTGAGGCGCAGCTTGGCGAGGCTCTCGCGCAGATGCTCGAACTCGGCCGGATCCATCGGGAACAAGCCGCAGAACACGACAGGCAATGTCGGTTTGAAACCGGGCAACGGCTCGGCCGCCAGCCGCTTCTCCTCGGTGATCGTGTCACCGATGCGGCAATCCGCGACCGCCTTGATGCCGGCGGTGATGAAGCCGACTTCGCCGGGCCCGAGGCTCGCAACCTCGACATTCTTGGGCGTGAACACGCCGACGCGCTCCACCTCATGCGTGGCGCCCGTCGCCATCATGCGGATCTTCAGGCCCTTGGAGATCTTGCCGTCCTTGACCCGCACCAGGATGACGACGCCGAGATAGGGGTCGTACCAGGAATCGACCAGCAGCGCCTTGAGCGGCGCGCTGATATCGCCCTTGGGCGGCGGCAGGCGATGGACCAGCGCCTCGAGCACCGCATCGATATTGAGGCCGGTCTTGGCGGAGATCGGCACAGCCTCCGACGCATCGATGCCGATCACATCCTCGATCTGCTGCTTGACGCGCTCGGGCTCCGCCGCCGGCAGATCGACCTTGTTGAGGACCGGCACGATCTCGTGATGCGCGTCGATGGCCTGGTAGACGTTGGCGAGGGTCTGCGCCTCCACGCCCTGGCTCGCATCGACCACCAGGATCGAGCCCTCGCAGGCCGCCAGCGACCGGCTGACCTCGTAGGCGAAATCGACATGGCCGGGCGTGTCCATCAGGTTGAGGACATAGCTCTCGCCGTTGCGGGCCTTGTAGTTGAGCCGCACCGTCTGCGCCTTGATGGTGATGCCGCGCTCGCGCTCGATATCCATGGAATCGAGCATCTGGTCGCGGAAGTCGCGCTGGTCGACCCCGCCGCACAGCTGGATCAGCCGGTCGGCCAGCGTCGACTTGCCGTGGTCGATATGCGCGATGATCGCGAAATTGCGGATATGCGAAAGGTCGGTCATCGGCCGGGATTGCGCCGTTCTTGGTCCAGAAGCTGGGGGGAAAGCCAAAATCGGCCGTGAACATAGGGGGCCGGGCGCCGCGGTGCAACCGCCGCAATTCCCCGCCCGAACCGCCTCACTCGGCGCGGTGTTTGGCCGCCGAGGCGCCCGACAGGAAGATCGTGACGGCGTTGCCCACGGCGCGGTCGATTTCCGCATCGGAAAGCGGCCCGTCGACCAGGTTCAGCAGCAGCCGGATATGGGCGTGGCCCAGCACCAGCCCGAAGAACTGCTCGGCCGCCAGGCGCGGGTCGGGCAGGTTGAGGGCGCCCTTGGTGACCAGGCCCGCCAGATAGGCCGCAAGCGCCCCGGCCGCGCGCGCCGGACCGTTTTCATAGAAGGCGCGGCCCAGCTCGGGCGAGCGCGGCGCCTCCGTCACCACCACGCGGTAGAGCGCCAGCGCGGCACTATGGCCCGTCAGGAAGCCCAGAAACCGCTTGGCGACCGCCGTCAGCACCTCTTCGGGCGAGCGGCCGGCCAGATCGCCGCTGTCGAACAGCGGGATGACGCCCTGGCATCGTGTGGTCATGATCGCGCCGAACAGCGTGTGCTTGTTCTCGAAATGGCTGTAAATTGTGGCCTTCGAGACATTGGCGCGCCGCGCGATGGCGTCCATGCTCGCCGCCCCGTAACCTTGCTCGAGGAATTCGTTTGCCGCCGCGTCGATGATGGCATCGCGTTTGGTCAGGCTGACAACGCGGGCCGGACCGCCGATCTCGGGAAGAGCGGTTGGTTTCTGCACGTTGGACGTGCTCGGAGCCGCCATGTATTCGGTCGACCTTGTGCGGTGCAATGCAATGAAGTATACATGAACTGAACCGTCCAGTTTAGTCTTTTTTGTGACGCTGGACAGGTCTCAGGGCAATTAACAAATTCGTTCAGACTCAACAGGTTGGCTATGATCCGCTCGATTGTCGCCGTGTTCATCGTGCTGCTCGCCGCGGCAGGCGGAGCCTATTGGTACTTCGTCATGCTGCCGGACCAATTGGCGGCACAGGCGCCGGCCGGCGCACCGGCCCGCGGCGGTCCGCCCGCGGGCTTCGCCATGCCGGTCGAAGCGGCCCCCGTGCGCGTCGGCACCAGCCAGCGCCAGGTCCTCGCGGTCGGCACGTTGCGCTCGAACGAATCCGTCATCATCAAGCCGGAAGTCGCCGGCCGCATCGTCCAGATCGGCTTCACCGAGGGCCAGAAGATCAAGAAGGGCCAGGTCCTGCTGCAGCTCGATTCCTCGATCGAGCGCGCCGAGCTGGTCCAGACGCAGGCGCAGCTTGTCCTCGCCAAGGCGAACTACGAGCGTGCCGACGAGCTGGTGAAGCGCAATGCCGGCACCGGCCGTGCCCTCGACGAGGCGCGCGCAGCCCTACGGACCGGCGAGGCCGCCGTCCAGCTCTCCCAGGCGCGGCTCGACAAGTTCACGCTTCTTGCCCCCTTCGACGGCATGCTCGGCCTGCGCAAGGTCAGCGTCGGCGACTACGTCAGCGGCGGCGCCGAGATCGTGAATCTCGAAATGGTCGACCCGCTCAAGGTCGATTTCCGCGTGCCGGAACTGTTCCTCGCGACGCTGCGCACCGGCCAGAAGGCCGCCATCAGCGTCGACGCCATGCCCGACCGCAAATTCGAGGCGGAGGTCTTCGCCATCGACCCGCTGGTCGACCAGGCCGGCCGCTCGGTTGTCATCCGCGCGCGCATTCCCAACCCCGAGGATCTGTTGCGCCCCGGCCTGTTCGCCCGCGTGGTGCTGACGATCGAGGAGCGCAAGAACGCCGTGTTCGTGGCCGAGCAGTCGCTCGTCCCCGTCGGCGACCAGCATTTCCTCTTCAAGGTCGTCGACAAGGACGGCGCCAAGTTTGTCGCCTGGACCAAAGTGAAGATCGGCGAGCGCCGCAAGGGCGAGGTCGAGATCATCGAGGGGCTCGTCGCGGGCGACACGGTGGTGACGGCCGGGTTGCTCAAGGTGCGCGACGGCATGCCGGTTCAGATCATCCCCAGCGGCCCGCCCGCCGTGGCCGAAGGTGCCGCGCGCGGCTGATCCCGCGCGACTAGTTTGGATGTGATGCTATGACCCTGTCCGACCTTTCCATTCGGCGGCCCGTTCTCGCCACGGTGATGAGCCTCGCCGTGACGCTGATCGGCCTCATCTCCTATCAGCGCCTGACCGTGCGCGAATATCCGAACATCGACGAACCCGTCGTGACGGTGGAGACGAAGTACACGGGTGCCAGTGCCGACATCATCGAGAGCCAGATCACCATTCCGCTCGAGGATTCGCTGGCCGGCATCGAGGGCATCGACGTCATGTCGTCGATCAGCCGTGCGGAGACCAGCCAGATCACCGTGCGCTTCCGCCTGAACCGCGCGCCCGACGGTGCCGCCTCCGACGTGCGCGACCGTGTCGGCCGCGTGCGCAACATCTTGCCCGACGAGATCGACGAGCCGGTCATCTCCAAGGTCGAGGCCGACGCCCAGCCGATCATCTACCTGGCGTTCTCGTCCGACCGCCACAACGCGCTCGACGTCACCGACTACGCCGATCGCTTCGTCAAGGACCAGCTGCAGAACCTGCCCGGTGTGGCCAACGTGCGCATCTTCGGCGAGCGGCGCTACGCCATGCGCCTGTGGCTCGATCGCGCGCGCCTTGCCGCATACAGGTTGACCCCGCAGGACGTGGAAATCGCCCTGCGCCGCCAGAACGTCGAAGTGCCCTCGGGCCGAATCGAGAGTGAATCGCGCGAATTCACCGTGTTGGCCGAAACCGATCTGCGCTCGCCCGAGCAGTTCAACAACCTGATCGTGCGCGAGGCCGGCGGCTATTTGGTTCGCCTCAAGGATGTCGGCCGCGCCGAGATCGAGGCGCGCGACACCCGCGTCATCGCCCGCTACAACGGCAAGCCCGCCGTCGCCATCGGCATCGTCAAGCAGTCGACCGCCAACCCGCTCGACGTGTCCAAAGAGGTCAACGGAGCCCTGCCGCGCATCGTCGAGAGCCTGCCCGAGGGCATGGCGGTCGATGTGGGTTACGATTCCTCGCTCTTCATTGCCCGCTCAATCGACAACGTCTTCCGCACTATCGGCGAGGCGGTGCTCCTGGTCGTGCTGGTGATCTTCGTCTTCCTGCGCAGCCTGCGCGCCACGCTGATCCCGCTGGTGACGATCCCGGTCTCGTTGATCGGCGCGTTCACGCTGATGTACCTGTTCGGCTTCTCGGTCAACACGCTCACCCTGCTCGCCATGGTGCTGGCGGTCGGCCTGGTCGTCGACGACGCCATCGTCATGCTCGAAAACATCAGCCGTTATGTCGAACAGGGCATGAAGCCGTTCGAGGCCGCCCTCAAGGGCTCGCGCGAGATCGCCTTCGCGGTCGTGGCGATGACCATCACGCTGGCCGCGGTCTATGCGCCCGTCGCCTTCCAGACCGGCCGCACCGGCCGCCTCTTTACCGAATTCGCGCTGACCCTCGCCGGCGCCGTGCTGGTCTCCGGCTTCGTCGCCCTATCGCTGTCGCCGATGATGTCGTCGCTGCTGCTCAAGCACCAGCCGCGTCATGGCCTCGTCTACCGCATCATCGAAAAAGCGTTCCAGGCGATCAACCGCGGCTACCGCGCCACGCTGCGCTTCACCCTGACGATCCGCGCCGCGATTGGGCTGGTGTGGATGGTTGTCCTGGTGGTGGCCGGGCTGCTGTTCGCGACGCTGCCGCAGGAATTATCGCCGGTCGAGGATCGCGGCACGATTATTACCATCGGCATTGCGCCCGAAGGCTCGACCATCGACTTCACCGACCGCTACGCCAAGCGTATCGAGGCGATCTACAACAAGACGCCGCTGGTCGAGAAATACTTCATGGTCATCGGCTTCCCGGTCGTGACGCAGACGATTTCCTTCGTCCGTCTCAAGGATTGGGACGAACGCGATGTCAGCCAGCAGCAGGTCGTGGGCCAGCTCGCACCGCAGATGTTCGGCGGCATCCCCGGCATTCTCGCCTTCCCGACCAATCCGCCCTCGCTGGGCCAGAGCTTCATCGAGAAGCCGGTGCAGTTCGTGCTGCAGACTTCGGCGCCGTATGCGGAGCTGCAGAAGGCAGTCGATGCGCTGATGGCGCGGCGCGCCAGAATCCACAGCTGCAGAACCTCGACAACGACCTCAAGCTCAACAAGCCGGAGCTGAAAGTCCAGGTCGACCGCGACAAGGCGGCCGACATGGGCATGGATATCGACATGATCGGCCGCACGCTGGAGACGATGCTGGGCGGCCGTCAGGTCACGCGCTTCAAGCAGAACGGCAAGCAATACGATGTCGTCGTGCAAGTGGCCGATGTCGACCGCTCCAACCCCAACGATCTGACCGCGATCTTCGTGCGCGGCCGTGCCGGCGACATGGTGCCGCTCTCCAACCTCGTCTCGGTCAAGGAAGCGGTGGCGCCCAAGGAGCTCAACCACTTCAACAAGCTGCGTTCGGCGACCATCACCGCGACGCTGGCGCCCGGCTACGCGCTGGGCGACGCGCTGAAATTCCTGCAGGCCGAGGCGAAGAAGCTGCCGGCCAACATCGTCAACGATCTGTCGGGCGGCAGCCGCGAATTCCGTACCTCCACCGCCGGCATCTACGTGACGATGGCCCTCGCCCTCGTCTTCATCTATCTCGTGCTCGCGGCCCAGTTCGAGAGCTTCATCGACCCGTTCATCATCATGCTGACCGTGCCGCTCTCGGCGACCGGCGCTCTCATCGCGCTCAAGCTCACCGGCGGCACCTGGAACGTCTACAGCCAGATCGGCATGGTGACCTTGGTCGGCCTCATCACCAAGCACGGCATTTTGATCGTCGAGTTCGCCAACCAGCTGCAGGAGCGCGGCATGGGCAAGCTCGAAGCCGTCGTCGAATCCGCGACGCTGCGCCTACGCCCCATCCTGATGACCACCGGCGCCATGGTGCTGGGCTCCGTGCCGCTGGCAATCGCCACGGGTGCCGGCGCTGAAAGCCGCCACCAGATCGGTTGGGTGATCGTCGGCGGATTGCTGTTCGGCACGTTGCTCACGCTGTTCGTCGTGCCGACCGCCTACACGCTGCTCGCGCGCACGCATAAGCACGATCATCCAGCAGCCGTTCCGGCCACAACGCCAACCGCGCACGCCGCCGAGTAGCGCGTCGCCTCATGGGCCGCTATTCCGAGCCGCGCGCGATCGCGCTGGTCGCCGCCATCCAGTTCGTGGCGATCGTCGCGTTCATGATCGTCATGCCGCTGGGACCGGATTTCGCGCATGAGCTTGCCATCCCGGTTTCCGAGCTCGGCTGGATCGCGGGTTCCTACACGCTCGACGGCCGCCGCTTCGGGCCTGATCGGCTCGTTCGTGTTCGATCGCTTCGGCCGGCGTGCCGCGTTGTTCGCGGCGATGCTGGGATTCTCCGCCGCCTGCGCGCTGTGCGCGCTCGCCATCGACATGCCCACCCTGATTGCCGCGCGTGCCCTCTGCGGCTTGTTCGGCGGGCCGATGGCGGCGATCTCGCTGGCCGTCGTCGGCGATCTGATCCCGCCCGAGCGGCGCGGCCGCGCCATGGGCTGGACCATGATGTCCTTCTCCCTTGCCTCGGTGTTCGGCGTGCCGATAGGCCTCGAACTCGCCCATCTCGGCAATTGGCAAACACCGTTCCTGGCCATCGCTCTGCTCGGCCTATTGACCGCCCTTGCCACCCGCTTCGGCCTGCCCGAGCTGCGCGGACATCTCGAGCGGCCCGCCGACGCAGCGCCGATCCCGTCACGCTGGATGTTTCTCGAGCGCACCGCGCTGCTCGCCTTCTGCTGCACGGCGTCGCTCACGATCAGCGCCTTCCTGCTCATCCCCAACATCGCCGCCTATCTGCAGATCAATCTCGGCCTGCCACGCGCCTGGCTCGGCCTCTACTACATGGTGGGCGGTGTCGGCAGTATCTTTGCACTGCGCCTCGCCGGCCGCATGATCGACAAATTCGGCTCCGCGCGCGTGCTCACCGTCTCGACCTCGTTCTTCGTGGTCATCCTGTATGTCGGCTTCGTCGCCTACGATCCGCGCCTGCCGCTGATCGTGATCTTCGTCGCCTTCATGCTGGCGATGTCGGCGCGCAACGTGGCGCTGCAGACCATGGCGACGAAAGTGCCGCCACCGCCGTTGCGCGCCGGCTTCCTCGCCGCCAATTCGACCGTCACCTACCTGTCCATGGCGCTGGGGGCGCTGCTGTCGACGCAGCTCATGTACACGCGCGCCGATGGCACGCTCGGTGGCATCGAGGCCGTGGCCGTGTTCGCCATGATGCTGTCCGCCATCGGGCCGATCTTTGCTTATTTCGTCGAGCATCGCCTGGCCCGCGCCGCGGCGCCCGCTGCGGCGGCACCCTCCGCGACGCCGTAAACGCCCTGCATCCGTGGCGGCGGCCGCCGCGTACCTCCCGGGTCCAACAACCCACAAAGGGGGTACGCACAATGATCTCCAGCCGCAAAAACCTGCTCACGATCGCGTTATCCGCCGCCCTGGCCGTCCCCGCCGGTGCGGCATCCGCCATGGACCTGATCGGCCTCACCGGTACCAATGAACTGGTGGTGTTCAGCGATTTCCAGCCCCGCGAAGACCAAGACCGTGAAGGTCTCCGGTGTCGCGGCGACGCTCGTCGGAATCGATGTCCGCCCCGCCGACAAGAAACTCTACGGCGTTTCGTCCGACAGCAAGATCTACACGATCGACCCGATGACCGGTGCCGCGACGATGGTCAGCACCATCTCGACCCCGCTCACCGCCAAGCGCGCGGTGGTGGATTTCAACCCCGTCGCCGACCGCCTGCGCGTGATCGGCAGCGACGGCCAGAACCTGCGCATCAATGTCGAGACGGGTGCGGCCACCGTCGACGGCAAAATCGCCTTCGCCGACATGGATGCCAACAAGGGCAAGATGCCGATGGTCACCGCCGGCGCCTACACCAACTCGATGGCCGGTGCCAAAGCCACGCAGCTCTTCAACATCGACAGTGCCACGAAGACGTGGGTGCTGCAGGACCCGCCCAATGACGGCATGCTCAAGACGCAGCGCGAATCCGCCATCAAGATCGACGGCGTCGACATCGTGACCGACGCGATGGGGGCCCACTGGGCCGTCGTCATCGCCGGCACCGATCTGCACAAGATCGACCTCGCCAGCGGCAAGGACACGAAAGTCGGCGCCATCGGCGCCAACGGCAAGAGCTTCATCGACGTCGCGGTGTGGCCCGCGATGTAAGTTGCTACGCGCCGGCGGATGAAACCGGCGCACCGCGTCCCCTCTCCCCTCTTGGGAGAGGGCTAGGGTGAGGGGGTGGCGCGATGACTGCCATCGCGCCACTCCTCTTTTCTTCCTCAAAATCAAAAATCCTGTCATGCGCGGGCTTGACCCGCGCATCTGACACCGCGAGCCGTCAGACCCGCGGGTCAAGCCCGCGGGTGACAACTTTATTAAAGGGATGGGAAGCGCTCCATCTTGCGCGCTAAACGCCGGCCGATCAGGATATCTCCACAACCGGCGGTTCACGCCGGGCGCGCAAAATCCGGAGACGTCCATGCCCCTCACTAAAACCCGCTTGCCGCTCGCCGCCTAGCTGGCCACAATGTTTCTCGGCGCGAGCCCACTTGCGGCGCAGACGCCCCCGAAAATCGTCGAGACCGGCATCGCACAACCGGCCTCAGCGATCTTCATCGGCAACAGTTTCTTCTATTACAACAACTCCATGCACGGCCATGTGCAGCAGCTGCTGCGCCATGCGGACCCGGACTATAAATTCCGCTCCACCTCGGTGACGATCAGCGGCTCGGGCGCCGATTGGCACGACGTCGACTCCTATTTCCGCCCCAACGCCATCGGCACGTATTCGTTCGACTGCAATAACAATGTCGTCTTCAACAAGATCGACCGGCTGTTCGACATTGCGATCATGATGGATTGCAGCCAGTGCCCGGTCCATCCGCAGCTCAAATCGGTGTTCACCGACTTCATGAAGAAGAACAGCGAAATCGTGCGCAAGCACGGCGGCCAGCCGGTGTTCTTCATGTCCTGGGCCTACGCCGACAAGCCGGAAATGACGGCCGAGCTCGCCGAGGCTTATACGAAAGCCGGCAACGATAACAACGCGCTCGTCATCCCGGCAGGCCTCGCCTTCGCCAACGCCATCAAGCAGCGCCCCGCGATCAATCTCTATGCCGGCGACAAGCGCCACCCCAGCCTCGCCGGCACTTATCTCGCGGCCAGCACGGTGTATGCAGCACTGTTCAAGAAATCGCCGGTCGACGTGGCGCACACCGCGGGCCTCGACGTCGACACAGCGAAGTTCTTGCAGACCGTCGCCTGGCAGACCGTGCAGGAATATTACGGCGTGGCAACGACGGTTGCAGCGCCGAAGGCGAATTGATTATTCCCCTCTCCGCCGCGAAGCGGGGGAGAGGGAAAGCGCGATCACAAATCCCTCTCCGCCCTAAAGGGCGGAGAGGGATTTAGGGTGAGGTGGGTGGCGCCGCAAAATAGTTTCTAAAACAGCGTGAGAGCGGAGCCACCACCTCACCCTTCCCATCGCTGCGCGATGGGCCCCTTCCCTCTCCCCCGCTTCGCGGCGGAGAGGGAAATTTCCATCAAGCCCTAAGCGTCGCCCCAGTCGCCTTCACCACCGCGGCGACGATCTTCTGGCCGACCGCTTCGATGTCCGCGTCCGTGAGCGTGCGATCCACCGGCTGCAGCTTGACTGCGATGGCGAGCGACTTCTTGCCGTCCGGCACGCCCTTGCCCTGGTAGACATCGAACACCGACACGGCGCTGACCAGCGCCTTGTCGGCGCCCTTGGCGGCGCGGATCACGACATCGGCGGCAATACCCGCATCCAGCACGAACGCGAAGTCGCGCTCGACCGGCTGGAACGGCGAGGGCTTCAGCAGCGGCCGCGCCTTCGAGGATTTCGCTTTCGGCGCCGGCAACGCATCGAGGAACACCTCGAACGCCACCGCCGGACCCTTGATGTCCAGCGCTGCGAGCACGCGCGGATGCAGCTCGCCGAACCGCGCCAACACCGTCTTGGGCCCGAGCTTGACCACGCCCGAGCGGCCGGGGTGGTACCAGCCCGGCGCTTCGGTCGCGACCTGCATATTTTCGATCGTCAACCCAAGCTGCGCCACCAACCCCAGCGCATCACCCTTGGCATCGAACGCATCGACAGCGCGCGGGCTCTGCACCCCAATGGCGCGGACCCGTCTGCCCGACGCGGATACCCGCGGCCACCATGCGCTGGCCGGCGGCGGTGTCGTTCTCGTAATGCGGCCCGACTTCGAACAGGCCCGCGTCCACGAAGCCGCGATCGGCGTTGCGCTTGGCCGCGCTTAGCAGATTCGGCAAAATCGACGGCCGCATCACATCGAGCTCGGAGCTGATCGGGTTTGCGACATCGAGCGCGCGATCGCCGCCGCCGAACAGCGCCGCATGGCGCTTGTCCATGAACGAGAAGGTAACGGCCTCCATCAGCCCGAACGTCGCCAGCGTGCGCCGCGCATCGCGCACGCGCCGCTGCGCCGGTGTCAGTGCGGGCTTCGGCAGCGCCGTCTCCAGCGTCATCGGTACGGCCGGGATCTTCTCATACCCCCAGATGCGCGTGACTTCCTCGACGAGATCCGCCTCGCCCTGGATGTCGCCGCGCCAGGACGGCGGCGTGACTTTGAGCGCACCGCTTTCTGGCACGGCGAGGAAACCCAGCCGCTCGAGAATGCCGATGGCTTCCGTCGCCGGCAGGTCCAGCCCGCCCAGCGTCTGGATGCGCTCCGGCCGCAGCGTGTAGCTGCGCGTCCAGTCCGGCGCGGCGCCGGTGACGACCAGCTCGCTCGCCTCGCCGCCGCACAGCTCCTGAAACAAGCGCGTCGCCGCTTCCATTTCCTGCGCGACCACGGCCGGATCGACCCCGCGCTCGAAGCGGTAACGCGCGTCGGACTGGATCTGCAGCCGCCGCCCGGTCGACGCCGTGCGCAACGGATCGAACAACGCCGCCTCGACGAACACGTTGACGGTGCTCTCGGAGCAGCCGGTCGACTGCCCGCCCATGATGCCGCCCAGCGACAGCACGTCCTTGTCGTCGCAGATGATCGTCTCGCCGCCCTCGAGCGTGTACTCCTTGCCGTTCAAGGCGGCGATCGTCTCGCCGCCCTTTGCCAGCCGCAGCACGATGTCGCCCTTGACCTTGTCGGCGTCGAACACATGCAGCGGCCGGTTGACGTCGAGGGTCATCAAATTGGTGATGTCGACCAGCGCCGAGATCGGCCGCAAACCGACCGCTATCAGCCGATCCTGCAGCCATTGCGGCGACGGCCCGTTCTTGACGCCACGGATCAGCCGCCCGACGAACAGCGGGCAGGCATTCGCTGTCTCCGGCGTGAAGTCGAACTTCACATCAATGGTGCTCTTGAACTTGGCCGGCACCTTCGCGATCTCGCGCGGCTTCAGCTTGCCGATGCCCACCGCCGCCAGGTCGCGCGCCACGCCGCGCACGCCCAGGCAATCGGCGCGGTTAGGCGTGATCGCGATGTCGATCACGGGATCGTCGAGACCCAGCACCTTCGCAAACGGCAGGCCGACCGGCGCATCCGCCGGCAGGTCGATGATGCCCTCATGCTCGTCGCTCAACCCCATCTCGCGTGCCGAGCACAGCATGCCCTTCGAGACCTGGCCGCGAATGCTGCCTTCTTTGAGCAGCAGCCCGGTGCCGGGAATGGTCGTGCCGACCGCGGCGAACACGCCCTTCATGCCGGTGCGCGCATTGGGGGCGCCGCACACGACCTGCACCGTCTCCTTGCCCGTATCGACGATGCACACGCGCAAACGGTCGGCATCGGGATGCGGCTTCGCTTCGACGACATAGCCGACGGTGAACGGTGCCAGCTTGGCGGCGCGGTCTTCCACGCCTTCGAGCTCCAGCCCGATCATCGTGAGCTTGTCGGTGATCTCCGACAACGTCGCCGTCGTCTCAAGATGCGCTTTGAGCCAGCCGAGGGTGAATTTCATCGCGTCAGCCCCCCGACCATGCTCGGCATATCGAGCGGCACGAAGCCGTAATGCTTCAGCCAGCGCAGATCGGCGTCGTAGAACGTGCGCAGATCCGGGATGCCATATTTGAGCATCGTCACGCGCTCGATGCCCATGCCGAAGGCGAAGCCCTGATACTCGTTGGGATCGATGCCGCAATTGGCGAGCACCTTCGGGTGCACCATGCCGCAGCCCAAGATCTCGAGCCAATCGCCGCCCGCACCGATCTTGAGTTCACCGCCCGCGCGCGAACAGCCGATATCGACCTCCGCCGAGGGCTCGGTGAACGGGAAATAGCTTGGCCGGAAGCGCACCGGCAGATCGGCCACGTCGAAGAACGCGCGCACGAACTCGATCAGGCAGCCCTTGAGATGGCCCATATGCGTCTTGCGGTCGATCACCAGGCCTTCGACCTGATGGAAATTCGGCGAGTGCGTCGCATCGTAGTCGACGCGGAACGTGCGCCCCGGCACGATGATGCGGATCGGCGGCTTCTGCGACATCATGGTGCGGATCTGCACCGGCGATGTATGCGTGCGCAGCAGCTTCGGCGCCTGGCCGTCCACGCTGTGCATATAGAACGTGTCATGGCTCTGGCGCGCGGGATGCTCGGGCGGAATGTTGAGCGCCGTGAAATTGTGGAAATCGTCTTCGATATCCGGCCCCTCGGCGACCGCGAAACCCATCTCGCCGAAGATCGCCACGATCTCGTCCAGCGTCTGGCTGAGCGGATGAATGCGCCCATCGGGCTGCGGACGCGCCGGCAGCGTCACGTCGACACGCTCGGTGGCGAGGCGCGATTCCAACGCACTGCCGGCCAGAGCCGCCGCGCGCGCGTCGATCGCATCGCTGAGCTCGGTCTTGAGTGTGTTGAGGGCGGCACCCGCATCCTTGCGCTGCTCGACCGGCAGCTTGCCCAAGCTCTTCATCAGCTCGGTCACGCTGCCCTTCTTGCCCAGGGCCGCGACGCGCACGGCGTCGAGGGCGGCGGCGTCGCTTGCGGTGGCGATTGCGGCCAGCGCCTCGCTGCGGATCTTGTTGGCTTCGTCGTTCATCGTGGGGTCGCTCGATACTCGCCAAAGAAAAAGGGGCCCGCCTTCACCAGGCCAGGCCCCTTCGTTCGGTGCGGACGACGCTTTTAGACTTAAGCGGACGGTCCGAGGGCGGCCTTGGCCTGGGCAACCAAGGCCTTAAAGCCGTCCGGATCGGTGATCGCGAGATCCGACAGGACCTTGCGGTCGACCTGGATGCCGGCCTTCTTGATGCCGTTCATGAGCTGCGAATAGGTGAGACCCTGCTCGCGCGCACCGGCGTTGATGCGCTGAATCCAGAGAGCGCGGAACTCGCGCTTCTTGTTGCGCCGGTCGCGATAAGCATAGCGCAGCGCCTTTTCGACGCGCTCCAGCGCCGGGCGGAATGTCGTGCTGGAACGCCCGACATAGCCCTTGGCGAGATCGAGAACTTTCTTATGCCGGGCGCGCCCGGTTACACCGCGTTTCACGCGTGCCATGGATCAAACTCCTCTTCGTGCTCGGGCAGGATTACTTGTGCAGGAACTGCTTGATCACCTTGGCGGCATCACCCGGCGCCAAGAGGATGGTTCCGCGCGCATGGCGCTTCATCTTCGATGAGCGCTTGCGCAGATTGTGCCGCTTGAAGGCGACCGGCGCCTTCACCTTGCCCGAGGCCGTGAGTTTGAAGCGTTTTTTGGCGCTCGACTTGGTCTTCATCTTGGGCATTTGGATCTCCTTCACATGACTGGGGCCCGCCGGTAAAGGCTGGGCCCGGATGAAGCGGTTAGGCATGCCCGTCACAAGGCCTATCGGCCCGGCCATGGCCGCTTCGCAAGAGCGCAGGGTTATACAGGACGAGTTCGCGCGGCTGGCAAGCGCTGCTACATCAGCCGCTTAGGTCCGAATGCCGCACCCTGGGCGAACGCCGGGCAAAGGTCAACCCATTGAATAATATAACTTTTATATAGAGGCGCAAAAGCTTGCTGGAACCGCCCGATTGCCGCCGATCCCGCCCTGACGCACAGTGCCTCCCCTGTCCAGACCGGAGCCAGCCCTGCTCACCGAACGCCGCCACGCGCTGATCCTGGAGCGCCTCGACCGCGAGGGGGCGGTCGCCATTGCCGCCCTGTGCGAGACCCTGGGCGTCTCGCGCGAAACCGTCCGGCGCGACCTGGCAGTGCTGGCCGGCCAGAACCGGCTGCGCCAGACCCGTGGTGGCGCGCTCTCTTTTGGCCCCGGCGAGCCCGATATCGCGCGTCGCCGCGCCGTCAACCTCGCCGGCAAGCGCGCCATCGGCCGCGCCGCCGCCGCCCTGGTGCGCGACGGCATGGCCGTGATCCTCGATTCCGGCACGACGACCGACTGCATCGCCGACGCCCTCGCCGCGCGCCAGAACCTTCGCATCACCACCAACAGCCTGACCATCGCACTGCGGCTAGGGCGGCACAACGGCAACCGCGTGGTGCTGCTGGGCGGCGAGCTGCAGGGCCACGAGGACGCCACCCTCGGCGCCGACGCCATCGCCACCCTCGCCCGCTACCGCGCCGACATCGCCTTCGTGGGTGCCGGCGCCATCACCAGCGACGGCGCGCTGACCGATTTCACCCGCGACGGCGCCGAGCTGCGCGGCCGCATGCTCGCATCTGCCAAGATTGCCGCGGTGGTTGCCGACCGCACGAAATTCGGCCAGGTCACGCCCGTGCGCGTCCCCGGCTTCGAGCACGCAACGCACCTCATCTGCGACCGCGCGCCGGACAAGGCCTTGGCGGCGAAGCTCAAATCCCTCCGAATCAAGCTGATGGTCGCGCGCTAAGACGATACGCGCAACCGTCAGGAACTCGGTTTCGCCGCAGGCTTGGATTGGGATAGCAGACCCAGCGCCCGACGCAGGATTTCCGCGGCCTGGCCGCGGTCGTGCGACGTCATCGCCGCAAGATCGAGATCGAGCTTGAGGTTGGGGTGCTCCTCGTAGAAGCGGCGCCGCGCTGTGCCCAGCGCCTCGTGAGAGTCGACGACCTCATAGGTGGCGACGGGATAGGCGACACCTTTCACCTCCAGTTCGCCGTGCTCCGTGCAGGAGATCTGATCTTTGACGAGCGCAAAGGTCTCATAGGAGATGAGTATTTCGCCCGGCGTGGCGAGCGATTTCCAGCCGCGAGGCGATATTCGCCGCCCCGCCGATGATGGTGTAGTCCATGCGGTCCTCGCTGCCGAAATTCCCGACGGTGCAAAAGCCAGTGTGGATTCCCATCCGCACCCGCAGCGGCTTCTCGATGCCCAGATCGCGCCAGATCACCTGCAGGTCGTTCATCCGCTTACGCATGGCGATCGCCATCTTCACGCACGCCAGCGCGTCTTCCTTGACGCCCTTCGTCTCGGGGTCGCCGAAGAAGATCACGATCGCGTCGCCGACATATTTGTCGATCGTCGCCCCGTGATCCAGCGCGATGCGCGACATTTCCGTGAGGTAGTGATTGAGCAGCTGGGTCAGCTCTTCCGATTCAGCCGGTCGGCCGTTTCCGTGAAGCCGGCGATATCGGAGAAGAAGATGGTCAGCTTCTTGCGGCTGCTCGCGACCTTGACCTCCTGCTTGCCGGTGAAGATCGAATTGTAGACCTGCGGCGAGAGATATTTCGCGAGCTGCCGGGACAATTGCTCTAAAGCGCCCGACTTCTCGGCAAGTTCGTTCTCGCGCATCTTGAGCTCGGTGACGTCCGCATAGATGGCAACCGTGCCGATGTCATCCGCCCTGCGTTCGCTGATCAGGATCCATCGCCCGTTGCTGCGCCGCTGCAAGTGGGGCTCGCCGGGGTTCCGATGCAGCGCCATGCGTTCCGCCACCCATTCTTCGACACGCCCTTCGGCATCGCGAACCATGCCGCGCGCCGCTGCGGCGCGAATGATCGCTTCGAACGATTTTCCCGGCGTCACGGTGTCCTCCATGCCGGAATACAAGAGCTTCTTGTACGTGCTGTTGCACACCACCAGCCGGTCTTCGGCGTCGTACAGGGAAAACCCTTCCGAGATGCTCTCGATGGCGCCGGCGAGGCGCTGGCGCATCATATTGATCTCGCGCATATTGCTCTGCGCCACTTCCACCGCCGTGTCCCGGAACACGATCAGCGCCTTCGCCATGCCGCTGATCTCGTCGCCGCCGTCGGCGGCCGGTAGCGTCGCCTTCAGGTCACCACCGGCGATGGCGAGCATGCTGCGGCTCAGCGCGGTCAATCGCGCGATAATGCGGCGATCGACATAGAACCACACGATGAGCGCCGAGCAAGCGAGGCTTAGGACCACTATCGCGATCAGCGTCATGCTGCTGCGCGCCTGCACGGAGTGCGCTTGCGCCGTCGACTGCGCGATATCACGCTTCGTGCCCTCCACGAGCGAGGCGACCGAGTTGGTCAGCTCGCTGGAGAAGCGCATGTTTTCCACCACCACCACGTCGGCCTCGGCGATCAATCCCTGCTCCTTCGAGCGCAGCGCAGGCATGCCGTCAGCATCGTCCGTATAGCGACGGATGCGATCCACTTCGGCAAGGACAAGCACACTGGGTTGAGCATCGACGTCCGCCGCCAGTTTCGTCAGCTGCGCGGTCGTCGCGAGCGTACGAAGTTTTAAGAGATCGAGTTGCTCATTGGCGGCCACCGCCATTTCGAGCAGGTCGCCATGCGATTCCACGACGACGCGGCGGGTATGCTCGAGCGCGACGAGCGAGTTGACCGCTGTCACCCATTCATCCTGTGCATCAAGGCGCGCTTCGGGCATGACGGCGACATCGTCGGCGACCGCGCGCAAGCGCGAAACGTCGTGGCGCGTATTCGTGATCCATGTCGCCAAGAGACCCTGAGCCTCGCCGAAAGCCTCGCGAAGGCTGGTCAACAGCATCGATTTTCGGTCGGCGAGCACGATGCGCTCGCTGGCGAGCGTATTGAGCACCTGCAGGTTGAGGCGCAGCGGGTCGAGTGCAGTTTCCAGCGAGATCAGCGTTTCGGCATCGAGATGCGTGCGCAGCACGGCCAATTTGGCATCGATCTGTCCGCTCTCCTGGCTGAGGGCGCTCCAGATCTCCGTTTGTTCGCGCGACGCTCCGGCCTTGAGCAGGTCGGGCGCGTTGGCGACGACCCGCTCGACCCGCGCCGAAAGCTCCTGCGCGGCCAACGCCATCGGCACGCGCTTTTCGGTGATCTTGTCGAAAACGCCCCGGATCTCGGCGAAGGAGTACATCGCCGCGGTGGCCGCCAGCACGGCGAAGCCGCTGATACCGATAAACGACAAGATAAGACGGCCACGCACGCCCATTCGGCTGAACATCGTCGTCTCCCCCTGCTGACAGCGCGACGAAAGAAAAGGCTAGCGAAAGCAGCTTTTCGGTTCGCTCCCGAATACGTCAGGCACGGCAGGCGGAAATCGCAATGGACTGAGTTTTTCGGCTGTAAAGCGTCCGCAGCCGTCACAGGGGCGGGTGCAGTGGTCTCGCGGTTACGCTTATCCCCGCGCACGACCGAGTCATAGGATTATCATCAGAAATCGGCGGAGAGCAACTGATGCCTGTCCGCAACGGCCCCACGAAGCAGAGATCGCGTTCAGGCGCCGGTCGGTCCGGCCTCGGACCGCCCGGTTCTCGGCTGGGCTGCGTTGCGGCCTCTCACCGAGGCTAAATCCGCGCTCTTGCATCAAGTGGCGCGCTTTGCTGCGGCACCGCTTGGTGTTCTCGCGACGCGCTCGACGCTGGCAGCGCTGCTCGAAACTTGCCTCGGTCGGCGCAGCGCGGCGCAGGTGCTGGCCGGACGGTTGCGGCGCGAGACGGGCGAGACCATCCGGGCGGTTCTGCTGGGCGGCGAACTCCAGGGCCATGAAGATGCGACACTGGGCGCCGATGCCGTGGCCACGCTCGCCCGCTACCGCGCCGATATCGCCTTCGTGGGTGCAGGCGCCATCGCCAGCGACGGCGCGCTGACGGATTTCACGCGCGACGGCGCCGAGCTGCGCGGCCGTATGCTGGCCGCCGCGAAGATCGCCGCGATCGTCGCCGACCGCAGCAAATTCGGCCAGGTGACGCCGGTGCGCGTGCCCGGCTTCGAGCACGCAACCCACCTGATCAGCGACCGCGCGCCGGACAAGGCCTTGGCAGCGAAGCTCAAATCCCGGCGAATCAAGCTGATCGTCGCGCGCTGACCTCCAGCCACGCTACTACTGCGCTTGCGCGGATCGTCCTTCGGGTTGATGTACGTCACGTCGAACGGGCCCACGCCGTTGATTTGCACGACCGTGTCGACCTCGCGCGCGGGCGTAGTGCGGCATGCCGGCGGGCAGGTGAACGAAGCTCGCCGGCGCGAGCGCATGAAACGCAGCGGGGTTCAGCTGTTCCCCGGACGCGATCGCGAATTTCCCGAGATGACGGTGACGAACTCGTCCTTCGAATGACGATGGGGCGGGACGACGAAGCCGGCCGGAAATTTGAGGCGGAGCACGAACGGCCCTTCCTTCGCCGGGCTTCCCAGCAGCACGGCGGCCTGGGCACCCGGCGGCAGGGAGGGCGGCGCCGGCCCCCATTGGATGGTGTCGGCAGGCACCATCGTATGATGCGGGTCCGCGGCTTGCACAAGCGTGATCGCGCTGACGGCGAGCGCGATGGTAACGAGACAGATCAGCTCAAATGAGCGCTTGGAATGAGTCACTGGCGCTTCCCCTCAAACGCGGGCGCGGCCAGCCTATGCCCGCCGCGCCCCTCTATCGGCCCATTCATCCTTGACCAGGAGCGTGGAAAGCGCCGTGGAAAGCGCCGTGGAAACGGTGCCCGCTAGTGAATGAAGCTGCGGTCGAGGCCCATCTGATCGACGAACGGCGTCTCCGACGCCAGCGTTGCCCCGAGCACGGGCGAGTCCAGGTGACGCCGGAAATAGGCGTTCAGTTTCGCGAAGCGCGGCTCGATGCGCCGGCCCAGATAGTGAAACGTGATCAGGTTTGACACGACGGCGAGATCGGCGATCGTCAGCTTGTCGCCGACCAAGAAGCCGCTAAGGTCCAGGCTCTCGAGATAAGCAAACGCCTCCGGCGCGGCGCGGTTCATCGCCACGTCGATCGCGGCCTGATCCACCGCTGTCTTGCGGATCTTCGGGTTGACGACCTGGTTGTGAAAGATCGGGTGCACGACGTTGCGAAACAGCGCCGAGCCGGCCCAGGCATCGAGAAAAAGCGCGGCGCCCAATTCTTTGGTGTCATCCGGGAGCAGCGCCGGCTCGGGATACTTGGCGTCCAGATAGTGGATGATCGCCGTCGAATCCGGCAGGCGAAATCCGTCATCCTCGATCGCCGGGATGAGACCCGTCGGGCTGATGTCGCGCCAATTCGCCGGCGGATTGTCTGGTACGACCGGGATGACGATCTGCATCTCGAAGGGAATCTCCTTGAGCTGCGCGGCCACGACCACCTTGCGCGTATGAACCGAGAGCGGAACACCGTAGATTTTCATTGTCGTCTCCTCATCGTTTCCAGATTTCAGGCAACAGATTTCCGTCCGCGCCCAGCGGCGCGTTTTCGAACCTCGTGTGAGCTGCGATCAGCCCGTGCTTCGCACCGGAAATTGGACTTCGACGACGGTGTCGTCGGAATCCGGCGGCTCAAACGGCATTTTCAAGAACACTTCGCGCGACGGCCCCGCGATCTCGAAGCGATTAGCGTCCATCCACAGGCCCAGCGCGCCGAACGCGAGATGGCTCTGATAATTCGGCCCGCTGCGAACCAGTGTCGCCAGGGTCTGTATCGCTGGAAGCTCGCCAGGGCGCAGTGCCTCACCGCTCGGAAGCGCGATCGGCTTGTCCCGGTCTTGGTGCAAGCTGAACCCGATCTCGAGATCGAGATTCTCGTCATCGAAATCCGAATGGGCGACAACCACCAGGGCGTCGCGCAGCGAGTCCGGGAGGCGTCGCGCGCCGTACTGCACCACTTCCTTAAGGGCGCCGATCGCGCCGCCGAAATTCGCGAATGCACGCCTATAGGCGAGGTAGGGCTGCGCCGGCACCGACTTCACGACGATGTCGTAGTCCGCGACAGCGCCCTTTTCCTCGATCTGCGCGAGCCGTGATTCCACGTTGCGCAGACGCAACGCCTCCTCGCTCAAGCTGCGTTCAAGCTCGGCTTTCTTGAGCAGGAACATGCCCCGGATCTCATCGCTGGAGATCTTGTCGTCGAGAAGCCGGGCGATCTGCTCCAGCGAAAGCCCCAGCTCCTTGAGCGCCAGGATGCGATTGAGGCGGCCGAGCTGATCGGCGGTGTAGTAGCGATAGCCGCTCGCCGGATCTATCCGCTTCGGGCTCAGCAATCCGATGCTGTCGTAATAGCGAAGTAGGCGCCCCGAGACGCGCGCAATCCTCGAAAAATCGCCGATCTTGAACATAAATCATGACCTCCGAGAAAGAGGTTCGGGTTTAACGCTACGTCAAAGTCAAGCGGGAATCCGTCACCGCGGCTCAAACCCGGCGACGACCGACCGGCAACTCGATCACAACCTCGCGAGCGTGCGATCCGGCGGGACAGACGCGACAGCGGCCTGACGCGCGGCGTAGGATGGCGGCCCCTCTTCCCTGATATCGGAGGATCGCCAATGGCCGCCACGCAAAAATTCGACGTGATCGTCATCGGCGCGGGCCAGTCCGGCCCGTCGCTATTGGAGCGCTTCGCCAAACAGGGCAAGCGCGTCGCGATCGTCGAGCGCAAATTCTTCGGCGGGACCTGCGTCAACACCGGCTGCATCCCGACCAAGACGCTGGTGGCGAGCGCCTATGTCGCGCACATGGCACGCCGCGCCGCCGAATACGGTGTCGATGTCGGCGGCGCAGTGAAGGTTGACATGGCGCGCGTCAAAGCGCGCAAGGACGACATTTTTATGAAGTCGCGCAATGGCGTGACCGGCTGGATGGAGAACACCGCCAGCGTCTTCCGCGGCCACGCCCGCTTCACGGGCCCGAAGACGCTGAGCGTCAACGGCGACACGCTCGAGGCCGACAACATCATCATCAACACCGGTGGCCGCGCCGCGGTCCCCCCCATCACCGGCCTCGACCAGGTCACTTACTTCACCAACAGCTCGATGCTGGACGTCGATTTCCTGCCCGAGCATCTGCTGATCGTCGGCGGCTCCTATATCGGCCTCGAATTCGCGCAGATCTATCGCCGCTTCGGCGCGCGCGTGACGGTGGTGGAGATGTCCGACCATCTGATCGCGCGCGAGGATCCGGAGGTGTCCGACACCGTGCGCACAATCCTCGAAGCGGAAGGCATCGAGGTCCGTCTTAACGCGAAATGCTTGTCGTTGGCCAAGGACGGCAACGGCATCGCCATGAGCGTCGATTGCACATCGGGCGCGCCGACCATCCGCGGCAGCCATGTGTTGGTTGCAACCGGCCGCCGTCCGAACACCGACGATCTCGATCTCCAGCGCGCCGGCATCGCCACCGATGCGCGCGGCTACATCACCGTCGACGACCAATGCCGTACCAATGTGCCGGGAATCTGGGCCATCGGCGACGTCAATGGCCGCGGCGCCTTCACCCACACCTCCTACAACGACTACGAGATCGTTGCCGCGAACATTTTCGACAACGACCCGCGCCGCCTCTCCGACCGCATCCCCGCCTACGCGCTCTACACCGATCCGCCGCTCGGCCGCGTCGGCATGACCGACAAGGACATCCGTGCCAAAGGCATCAAGGCGCTCACCGCGCGCCGCGAAATGGAGAATGTCGGTCGCGCCTATGAGCGCAGCGAGACACAGGGCTTCATGAAAGTGACCGTCGACGCCACGACCAAGAAAATCCTCGGCGCCGCGATCCTGGGCTTGAACGGCGACGAGGTCATCCACTGCTTTATCGACGTGATGGCCGCCGGCGCCCCCTACACCGCCATCTCGCGCGCCATGCACATCCACCCGACGGTGTCGGAGTATTTGCCGACGCTGCTGGGCGACCTGCAGCCGATGGCGTGAGGCCTCCTTGTTCGCGATCAAGGTCGAAATTCGCAACCCGAAGGCCAAGACGTTCACGTTTATCGCGCAGAAGACGATGTACGGCGGCAAGAAAATCGCCGCGGGCGACACGATCTTCCTGTTCGCGAGCGAGAACGAGGGCGGGCCCGGCCTCATCGCGCGCGGTATTGTCACAGCCGCCAAACCAGTCGCGAGGAAGCGCGGGATCGCCCGCCAAACGCCGCGCGTGAGTGTCTCCATCAGACGCACGTCGCTCGCGAAACGTCCCCTGGGACGCAGCGAGCTCAAGAAATTCGCCGACTGGAAAGATGGCCAGCCCGAGACGGAGCTGAATTTCAAATTCTATCGCCAGGCAACGAACAAGATCATCGGCGTCTCGGATAAGACCGCAGCGTTTCTCGGCAAATATTTTTGACGCGTCGACGGTTGCGGGATTTGGCAATTTGTGGCATTTTATGGCGTTGCCTTGCATGAAGCCGGAGCGCCGCCCATGACCCAAATGCCCACCCAGGCCGAGATCGTCATCGTCGGCGGCGGTGTCGTCGGTTGCTCGGTCGCCTATCATCTCGCCAAGCTCGGCAAGCGCGATGTCGTGCTGCTGGAGCAGGGGCGGCTCACCAGCGGCACCACTTGGCATGCGGCGGGCCTGGTCGGGCAGCTCCGCGCCTCGCGCAACATGACGCGCATGAGCCGTTATGGCATCGAGCTTTATTCGTCGCTGGAAAAAGAGACCGGCCAGGCCACCGGCTGGAAGCAATGCGGCAGCCTGACGGTGGCGCGCACGCAAGATCGTATGACCTTGCTCAAGCGCACGGTCGCCAGCGCGCGCTCGTTCGGCGTCGAGGCGGAGATCGTCTCGCCGACCGAAGCCGGCAAGATCTGGCCGCTGATGCGCACCGACGATCTCGCGGGCGCGGTGTGGCTGCCCGGCGACGGCAAGGCCAATCCCACCGATCTCACGCAATCCCTCGCCAGAGGAGCCCGCACCAACGGCGTGCGCATTTTCGAAGGCATCAAGGTCGGCGGCTTCGAAATCGCCAACGGCCGCGTCACGGGCGTGAAGACCGATCAGGGCGCCATCGCCTGCGAGCGCGTCATCAATTGCGCGGGCCAATGGGCACGCGCCGTCGGCGCGCTCGCCGGCGTCAACGTGCCGCTGCACTCGGCCGAGCATTTCTACATCGTCACCAAGAAGATCGATGGCATCAATTCCGACACGCCCGTCATGCGCGACCCGGACGGCTACATCTACTACAAGGAGGAAGTCGGCGGCCTGGTGATGGGCGGCTTCGAGCCCGTGGCCAAGCCCTGGGGCATGGATGGCATCCCCGACAAATTCGAGTTCCAGCTTCTGCCCGAGGATTGGGATCAGTTCGAGATCCTGATGACCAACGCGCTCCACCGCACGCCGGTCTTGGAGAAGGCCGAGGTGCGCCAGCTCCTGAACGGGCCCGAGAGCTTCACGCCCGACGGCAATTTCATTCTTGGGCGAAGCGCCGGAGCTGCGGCATTTCTACGTCGCCGCCGGATTCAATTCCGCCGGCATCGCCAACGCCGGCGGTGCCGGGACGGCTGATGGCCGAATGGATCGTCGGCGGCGAGCCCGCCAACGATCTCTCCGATGTCGATATCCGCCGTTTTGCGCCGTTCTATGCCAACCGCGCACTACTGAAAGACCGCACCGTCGAGACGCTGGGCCTGCATTACGCCATGCGCTGGCCGCGCCATGAGCTGACCTCCGTGCGGCCGCTGCGCCGTTCTCCCCTCTATGACAGGCTTGCCGCGCGCGGTGCGCGCTTCGGCAGCAAGATGGGCTGGGAGCGCCCGAACTATTTTGCGCCGAAGGATGCGCCCGACAGCGCCTACACCTTCGCCAAGCCGGACTGGCTCAAATACTGTCTCGCCGAGCAGAAAGCCGTGCGCGAGGCGGTGGCGATCTTCGACCAGACCTCGTTCTCCAAATTTCTGCTGCAAGGCCGCGACGCGGAGAAGCTGCTGCAGCGCCTCTGCGCCAACGAGATGGCGGTGGCGCCCGGCCGCATGGTCTACACAGCCCTCCTCAACCCGCGCGGCGGGTTCGAGAGCGACCTGACCGTGATGCGCCTCGCCGAGGATCGCTTCCTGATCATCACCGGCACGTCGCAGGCGACGCGCGATTTCACCTGGATCCAGCGCCATATCGGCGATGATTTCGCAACACTGAACGACGTCACCTCCGCCTATGCGGTCATCTCCGTCATGGGCCCGCGTGCCGCCGAGTTGCTGGCGCGTGTCTCGCCCGACGATCTGAGCAAGGAAAACTTCGCCTTCTCGACAACGCGCGAGATCGATGTCGGCTACGCGCGCGTGCGCGCCGCGCGCATGAGCTATGTCGGCGGGCCGGGCTACGAGCTCTACATCCCCACCGAATTCGCGCTCACGGTTTACGATGCCCTGCGCGGTGCGGGCGACGATCTCGGCCTGGTCGATGGCGGCTATTACACGATCGACGCGCTGCGCATCGAGGCGGGACGCCGCGCCTTCGGCACCGAGCTCGGCCCCGACGAAACACCCTTCGAAGCCGGCCTCGATTACGCCGTGAAGCTCGACAAGCCGTCTGCGTTCATCGGTCGCGAGGCACTGCTGCGCCAGCGCGCCACCGGCCTCACCAAGCGCCTCGCGATCTTCACGCTGGACGACACCGAAGCCTTCCCCTGGGGCGGCGAAGCGATCCTGCGCGACGGCCAGCCCGTCGGCGAGATCACATCGGCCGGCTATAGCGGCACGCTCGGCCGCGCCGTGGTCATGGGCTATGTGCGCAGCACCACGCCGATGAGCGCGCAGGACGTTCTCACCGGCACCTACGAGATCGATATCGCCGGCACGCGCGTGCGCGCCACCGCGCACGCCAAGCCGCCCTACCCGTACCGCAACGTGGACGCGCACAAGCCGGCGCGCGGGGTTGCCGCCGCCGACTGAGTCGCAAAACTGTAAGAAAAAGTCCGGCGCCTTATTTTGGCGCCAGCACCATCGTCATCTGCCGGCCTTCGAGGCGCGGGAACTGCTCGACCTTGGCCTTCTCGGCCAGCTCCGCCTTCACGCGATCCAGCACCTGGACGCCGAGCTCCTGGTGCACCATCTCGCGGCCGCGGAAGCGCAGCGTCACCTTGACCTTGTCGCCTTCCTCGAGGAAGCGCAGCATCGAGCGCATTTTGACATCGTAGTCGTGATCGTCGATGCCCGGGCGCATCTTGATCTCCTTGACCTCGATGACCTTCTGCTTCTTGCGCGCTTCGTTGGCTTTTTTCTGCTGCTCGTATTTGAACTTGCCGATATCGAGCAGCTTGCAGACCGGCGGGTCCGCGTTGGGCGAGACTTCGACAAGATCGAGTCCCGCGTCCCAGGCCAGTTGCAGGCCTTCGAATATTCCTACGACGCCGAGCATTTCACCGCGCTGGTCGATCAGGCGAACCTGCGGCACGTCGATTTGGTCGTTGATGCGCGGCCCATCCTTGGACGGCGCGGAATCAGGCATGAATCGAGCGATCGAGAACTCTCCTATGTAAAACCGTGCCGCCGCAAAGGCCGGTCGCCGGGCCGAAATCCTGCCGGCCAGCCCCTGCTGAGGTATCCCTGCGGATACGGTTGGTTGTCATCAGGCGGGGGGAACACCCGCCTCTGCCTTAAATTTAGCGATGGCATCGCCCAGCGCAAGGGTTTCTTGGGCGTCCGAGCCCATCCGCCGCACCGTCAGGGTGCGGTTTTCCGCCTCACGGCGTCCAATTGCGAGCAACAACGGCACCTTGGCCAGGGCGTGCTCGCGCACCTTGTAGTTAATCTTTTCGTTGCGCAGATCGGCATGCACCCTGAGGCCCGCCGCTTGGAACGCCTCCACCACCTCGCGCGCATAGGTATCGCCATCGGAGGTGATGGTCGCCACCACCCCTTGCACCGGGGCCAGCCACAGCGGCAGCTTACCGGCGTAGTGCTCGATCAGGATGCCGATGAAGCGCTCGAACGAGCCGAAGATCGCGCGGTGCAGCATCACCGGCCGGTGCTTCTGCCCGTCCTCGCCGACGTAATTGGCGTCGAGCCGGTCCGGCAGCACGAAATCGACCTGCAGGGTGCCGCACTGCCAATCGCGGCCGATCGCGTCGCGCAGCACGAATTCCAGCTTCGGGCCGTAGAACGCGCCCTCGCCCGGATTGCGGATCAAGGAGAGCCCCGCCGCGGCGGAGGCATCCTGCAGCGCGCGCTCGGCCTTGTCCCAGGTCTCGTCGCTGCCGGCACGGGTCGGCGGCCGATCCGAAAACTTCACGACCACGTCGGTGAAGCCGAGATCGCGATAGATGCCGAGGATCAGTTTGCAGAACTTGATCGTCTCGGCATTGATCTGGTCCTCGGTGCAGAAGATATGCGCGTCGTCCTGGGTGAAGGCGCGCACGCGCATGATGCCGTGCAAGGCGCCCGACGGCTCGTAGCGATGGCACGCGCCGAACTCGGCGAGCCGCAGCGGCAAATCGCGATAGCTCTTGAGCCCCTGGTTGAAGATCTGGATGTGGCAGGGACAGTTCATCGGCTTGATCGCATAGGCGCGATCGCCCTCGCTCTCCTTCGCTTCCTCGGAGCGCGGGACCGCCGCGAACATCGCGTCCGCGAACTTGTCCCAATGGCCCGACGCGACCCACAGCTTGCGGTCGAGCAGCTGCGGCGTCTTCACCTCGACATAGCCGTCCTTATCCAGCCGGCCGCGCATGAAGCGATTCGAGAGTCCGCCACAAGGTCCAGCCCTTGGGATGCCAGAACACCGAGCCCACGGCTTCTTCCTGCAGATGGAACAGCTCCATCTCCTTGCCCAGCTTGCGATGGTCGCGCTTCTGCGCTTCCTCCAGCCGCGTGAGATACGCCTTGAGCTCCGCCTCGGTCGGCCACACGGTGCCGTAGATGCGCTGCAGCTGCGGGTTCTTCGGGTCGCCGCGCCAATAGGCACCCGCGACCTTCATCAGCTTGAAGGCCTTGCCGAGCTTGCCGGTCGACGGCAGATGCGGGCCGGTGCACATGTCCAGCCAGTTGCCCTGGCGGTAGACGGAGATTTCCTCGTCCTTCGGGATCTCGTTGACCCATTCCGCCTTGAACTGCTCGCCATGCTCCTTGAACCAGCGCACCGCCTGGTCGCGGCTCCAGACCTCGCGGGTGATCGGCTCGTCGCGATCGACGATCTCGCGCATCTTCGCTTCGATCTTGGCGAAATCCTCGGGCGTGAACGCCTCGTTGCGCGCGAAATCGTAATAGAACCCGTCCTCGATCGCGGGGCCGAAGGTGATCTGCGTGCCGGGGAACAGCTCCTGCACCGCTTCCGCCAGCACATGCGCGGCGTCATGGCGCATCAGCTCCAGCGCGGCCGGCGACTTGCCCGTCACGATCTCGACGCTCGCATCCTTGCCGATCTCGGCCTTGAGATCGGTGAGCGTGCCGTCGACCTTCATGGCGAGCGCGGCCTTGGCCAGGCCCGGCCCGATCGACTGGGCAAGCTCGGCGCCGCTCACGGCGCCGGGGAACGATTTGACGCTGCCATCGGGCAGACGGATTGCGACCATGGTCATACAAACCCTTGAAAGACGGGGCAATCTAGAAGGAATCGCCGGTCTGTCAAGGGTTTGCGCCCAATGGCCCGTTCAACCGCCGCGGCCCGCTGACATACGGGCTGCCGCGCACGAAGAAGCGCAATTCGCGCTCCGCCTCGACATTCAGGCCGATGCGCGTGCTGATGGCGATGGTGCCCGTGCGCTTGCCGTCGGCGCCCAGCCACAGCGCGCCCTTGTGGCAAAGGTCGACGCCGTCCAGGCGCCGGTCGATCTTGAGCGCCTGGCAGAGCCGCCCGGGTCCGCGCGCCAGGTCTTCCAGGCGCGTCACACCGCGACTCTTTTGCATGAGGTCGACGCCCTGCAGCGGCTCAAGCGCGCGGATCAGCACGCCGGCGCCAACACCGGGCCGTTCGCCCGCCACGTTCAGCATGAAGAAATTGCCGTAGATGAAATAGACATAGGCATGCCCGCGCGCCAGGAACAGCGCGCGGTTGCGCGGTGTCATGCCGCGATGCGCATGGCAGGCAGCATCGCCGATCACATAGGCCTCGGTCTCGACGATCCGGCCGGACATAAGCCCGGCCTCGCTCTCGCGCACCACGATCTTGCCGATGAGATAGCGCGCCAGCGCCACCGTGTCGGTCGGCAGCGCCGCGCGCGACAGGACCCGGACCGCGCGTTTAGACGATGCTGTAGCCGCCATCGACGGCCAGCGTTGCGCCATTGATCAGCGAAGAGGCCGACGAAGCAAGAAACACCGCCGGTCCCGCGACCTCCGCCGGCTCCGCCCAGCGGCCGTTTGGCAGGCGCGACGTCACCTTGGCGAAGAATTCGGGATTCTCGCGGCCGCCGCGCGTCAGCTCGGTGATGACCCAACCCGGTGCAATGCAATTGACGCGGATGCCGTCCTTCGCCCAGGCAATGGCGAGCGATTTGGTGAGCTGCACCAGGGCGGCCTTCGCCGCGCCATAGGCGGGCGCATGCGGGCTGCCGAAATAGCTATACATCGAGCCGATATTGATGACGCAGCCCTTGCTCGCCGCCAGCAGCGGCCGCAACGCCACCGCCAGGCGGAAGCTGCCGAACAAATGCGTGGCGACCACATCCTCGAACACGTCGATCTCGTATTCCTTGATGCGCGCGAGCTTGCCAGCACATTGGATCAGCACGTCGAGCTTGCCGAGATTGTTGGCCAGCGCCGCGCACGCCGCATCGTTGCGCACGTCGAGCGTGACATTGCGCATGCCGTCCTGCTCCAGCGGCGCATCGCCGAGATCGGCAAGAACCACGTGGGCACCGGCATCGCGAAACGCGATCCCCATCGCCTTGCCGATGCCGCCGCGCCCGCCGGTGATCAGGACATGCTTGCCGGACACATTGAAATCTGGACCAGACATCGGACCCCCCTCTTGCAGATCAATCACCCGGCGTTCAATCGCTGTCGGCAACCGCCAGCAGCGCGTGAACGACCTCGCCCACCGACAGCGCCGTCAGATGCGGCCGGCGCAGGATGCGCACCGCCGCCCCGCGCGGCGCGCACAGCGCCGGATCGGAGGCGTTGGAAAAAAGCACCACGGAGGGGGCGCCTGCAACTGCGATTAAATGCATAGGTCCGGTATCGTTGCCCACCGCACCCGCCGCCCCGCGCGCGAGCGACGCGAGATCGGCAAACGATGTCTCCCCCGTCAGGTCGCGCACGGCCGCACAAGTCTTGCGGATGATAGCGGCCAACGGCTTTTCAGCCTCGGTGCCGAGCACGACCGGCATCACCTCGCGCCGCGACAGGTCGATCGCCAGCGTCGCATAGCTCGCGATCGGCCAGCGCTTCTCCGGCCGCTGCGCCGAGCCGCCGGGGACCAGCAGCACATAAGGATCGCGCAGGCGGAACCGGGTGATATCGGCACCCAGCCAGCTCACATCGGGTGCCGGCGTTTCGGCGATGCCCGTCAGGCGTAGCTGATCGGCGAGGCGGTCGAGCGTATGCATCTCGTTGCGCGCCGGATTGTCGTGCAGATGCGAGGCACCACGCGCGATCCCGGACCAGTCCGGCCGCTGCCCCGGCCCAAGCAGCCGGTAATAGGCGCCGCTGCGATCGGAGGTCTGCAGATCGTAGACGAAATCAAAATGGGCGCGGCGCAGCCGGTGGCGCAGCATCAGCCAGTTGACGACGCGCCACGCGGCCGGCCGATTGTCGATCCAGACGTCGTCGGCGTAGGGGCTGGCCTTGTAGAGCTCGGCGTAAGGCGGCGTCGTCAGCACTGTGACCTGCGCATCTGGATGACGGCGGCGGATGGCGGCCATCGCCCCCATCGCCTGCACCACGTCGCCCAGCGCCCCCAGCTTGATGACCAGAACGCGCGCGATCGCCTTGCCCTCGCTCGTCACCTAGTCTCCCGATCCGCTGAGCAGCTCCGCATAGACCGCAAGTGTCGCGTCGCACATCTGCGCGCGGGTGAAGTGCGCGCGGATATGGCCGATCGCCTTGGCCGACAGCGCCTCGCGCTGGCTGGCGTTCAGCGTCAGCACGCTCTTGATCGAACTCGGCCAGCGCGTCGACATCGCCGGGCTTGAACAGGAAGCCGGTTTCGCCCGGCACCACGATCTCGCGCGCACCGCCATGATCGGGGGCGACGACCGGGCGGCCCATGGCCTGCGCCTCCGCCACCACGCGTCCGAACGCTTCCGGATCGGTCGACGCCGACACGACCACATCGGCCAGCATGAAGGCCGCCGGCATGTCGCGACAATGATCGACCGCGCGCACCTGGCCTTCCAGCCCGCGCGCGCGCACCAACTCCTCCAGCTCCTGCCGGTAATTCGAGCGCCCCTGGTCGGAGCCGACCAGCAGGCAGCAGACATCGCTGCGGCCCAGCCGCGCCATGGCTTCGACCAGCAGAGTCTGGCCTTTCCAGCGCGTGAGGCGGCCCGGCAGCATGACGATCGACATGCCGTCCGGCAGGCGCCACTCGCGCGCCAGCGCGATCACGCGCTCCTGACTCACCTTGGCGGGATCGAAGCTGAACGTGTCGATGCCGCGCGGAATCACGCGGATGCGCGCCGGATCGGTGCCGTATTCCTCGACAAGGTGTCGGCCGATGAAATCGGAGATGGCGATCACGCGCACGCCGCGCGTCATCACCGAATTGTACCAGCGCTTGATCTTGTTGCCGTAATTATAGGTTCCGTGGAACGTCGTGACGAAGGGCCGGCCCGTGCGTTGCGCGGCGTAATAGGCGCTCCATGCCGGCGCGCGGCTGCGCGCATGCACCAGCGCCACGTTGTTTTGTTCGATCACCTCGGCCAGCCGGCCGATATTACGGCGGATGACGAAGGGATTCTTGGAGCCGAGCGGCAGCGTGATATGCGTGCCCCCGGCGCGCTCGATCTCGCGCACCATCGGCCCGCCTTCGGAGGCGACGATGGCCCGCCAGCCGCTTTCGGCCAGCGCCACGGCGATGTCGATCGTGCCGCGCTCGACGCCGCCGGTCACCAGGCTGGGCAGCACCTGCAGGATCGCCCGGGGCTGGTCCCCCGCCGCCGGGGCCTCGGCCGCTGGCGATACAGGGGTCGAATAGGCATGGGCACGGGAGTTCATCTGTACGTTCAATTCCAGTACGTTGCCGGGCCATGAGCATGTCTTCGGCCGCAGCGCCGGCGGGGGTTCTCAACTCCGCGCCGGGTGTCTCTATCGCCTATCACAAAACCGCCGGCAAGTCCCCCGGCGTTGTGTTCCTGGGCGGATTCATGTCGGACATGACCGGCGCCAAGGCTTTGGCCGTGGAGGCGTATTGCCGCGCGCGTGGCCACGCGATCGTGCGCTTCGACTATCGCGGCCACGGCGCATCATCGGGGCAATTCGTTGACGGAACGATAAGCCTGTGGACAAACGACGCGCTGGCCGTGATCGACCGGCTGACCGAGGGGCCGCAGATCCTGGTCGGCTCCAGCATGGGCGCCTGGATTGCCCTTTTGGCCAGTCTTGCCCGCCCCACAAGGGTCGCCGGCCTGACCCTGATCGCTCCAGCGCCGGATTTCGTCGACGACCTGATCTGGGAACGGCTGTCGGCCGAGCAGAAGGCGACCATCCTGCGCGACGGCATGGTGCGCGTGCCGTCTGCCTACAACGACCAGGGTTACGCGATCTCGATGGCCCTGATCGAAGACGGGCGAAAACAGAGCATCCTCGACCGGCCGATCCCGTTCGACGGCCCCGTGCGCATCCTGCACGGCATGCAGGATGAGGACGTGCCCTGGCAGCGCTCCCTGACGCTCGCCGACCGCCTGACCGCGCGCGACGTGCGCACGACCTTCCTCAAAGACGGCGACCACCGCCTGTCGCGCGACCAGGACCTGGCGCTGCTAACCGCAACTCTCGGCGGCTTGTTGGGCACTGGCGAGCAGCGCCTTTAGTCCTTCTCGGTAATCGGGATACGTCAGACGCACGCCCAGCTCGTCCTTGATGCGCCGGTTGATGACGCGCTTGCTGTCGGCATAGAAGCTGCGCGCCATCTCGGACATGTGTGGCGCGGCCTGCTCGTAAGGGATGGCCGGCGGCGCCTCGACGCCCAGCAGCGCGCAGGCATAGGCGATGACGTCCTGCGGCGGCGCGGGATCGTCGTCGCAGACATTATAGGCGGCCCCCGGATTGGGTTTCATGATCGAGGCTTCCAAAACCGCGACGATGTCGTCGACATGGATGCGGCTGAACACCTGGCCCGGCTTGACGATGCGCTTGGCCTGGCCCGCGCGCACCGTGTCGAGGGCGCTGCGCCCCGCCCGTAAATTCCCGCCAGCCGGAACAGATGCACCTTCACGCCCAGCCGCAGCAGGCCGAGCCAGCCATCCTCGGCATCGACCCGCGCCTGGCCGCGCTTGCCGCTGGGCCGGCGCGCCGCGTTTTCGTCGACCCAGTCGCCGCCGCGATCGCCATAAACCCCGGTGGTCGACAGGTACCCGGCCCATTGCAGTGTCGGCAGCTTGGCGATGTCCGCGGCGTGCTGGTCGAGCACAGCGTCGCCGCTGGCATCGGGCGGCACGGAGGAGAGCAGATGCGTCGTCCCGCCGAGATTCATCAGCGCGTCGGGCAGGGGGCGGCCGCGATCGAAGACGAACGCCTCGATGCCCAGCGCCGCGAGTTCGGCGCGCTTGTCCTCGCCGCGGCACGTGCCCGCGACGCGCCAGCCCTGCTTCTTGGCGCGGCGGGCCAGGGCCAGCGCGCTGTAGCCAAGACCGAATATGAACAGGCGGTTACGGGTACTGAAGGGCAGCATTCGCCCCCACATATGCCGTGCGCGCCGGCACGACGCCAGCCCTGGTTTTCTTCCGCCCGCTCCCTGCTATGGTGGCGCCCGTGATGTCTACCCGCCTTGTCCTGCTCGCCGGATTGGCCGTCGCCCTCCTGGCCCTGCCCGCGCTGGCGCAAACCAAGCGGCCGGCGCCTTCGCGCCTGCCGATGACGACCGCCGACGGGCTGGAATACAATTCCTGCCTGACGCGCGCCCGCAAGGACCCGGCCAACGCCTTCGAGGATGCCTTGCAATGGGCCAGCCGCGGCGGCGGCGACGGCGCACAGCACTGCGCCGCCGTGGCGCTCGCGGAGGCGGGCCATTACGAGGACGCCGCCGACCGGCTGGAGCGCCTGGCGCAGCAGATGCGCACGCGCCCGCCGGCCCTGCGCGCCGAAGTTCTGGCACAGGCTGCGCGCGCCTGGCTCGATGCCGACCAGGTCGAGCATGCCAATGCCGTCATCACCGCCGCCATCGATCTGTCGCCGCGCGACACCGAGCTGTTCATCGACCGCGCCGAGATTCTCGCGGCTGCGCGCAATTACTGGGAGGCGATCGACGATCTCAATCGCGCCCTCGATCTTGATGCCAACCGCGTCGATGCGCTGATCTTCCGCGCCAGCGCCTACCGCTTCGTCGATGCTCTCGACCTTGCCTTCGACGACGCCGACCGCTCGATCGCCCTCGCGCCACAGAATGCGGAGGCTTGGCTCGAGCATGGCATCATCATGCGCCTGCGCGGCAACGACAAGGCGGCGCGCTACGATTGGCTGCAGGTGCTGCTGCTCGACCCCGATGGCGCCGCCGGCGACGCCGCGCGCGCCAATATCGAGCGCATGGAACTCAAGCTGGACGACAAGCCCGCCCCCGCTTCACCCCTGCGGCCGACGAAGAAGCGCTGATGAGCCGGCGCGGTGCTTGAAAACCTCCTGATCGTGCTGGTCGCGGCGGTGGTCGTGGTGCCGCTGTTCCAGCGGTTCCGCTGGAGCCCGGTGCTGGGCTATCTTGTCGCCGGCATCATCATCGGCCCGCACGCGCTCAAGCTTGTCAGCGACCGCGAGAACATCCAGACCCTGGCCGGTTTCGGCATCGTCTTCCTGCTCTTTGCGATCGGCCTCGAATTATCGGTCGAGCGCCTGCGCCAGATGCGCCGCTTCGTCTTCGGCCTCGGCACCGCGCAATTCCTGGTCACGGCAGGGTTGATCGCGTTGGTCGCCCGCGTCTGCGGCCTCGACAGTGACGCCGCGATGATGGCCGGCGGCGCCCTGGCGCTCTCCTCGACGGCAGTGGTGACGCAGCTTCTGGCCGAGCGCGGCGAGCTCGACCTGGCGTTCGGCCGCGTGACCTTCGCCGTTCTGCTGTTCCAGGATCTCGCCGCCGTGCCGCTCCTGGCATTGCTGCCCATGCTGGCCGGGCGCGAAACCTCTGTCGCCAGCGTCGTCGGCCTCGCCTTGCTGAAAGCGGCCGTCGCCTTGGTCGTCATTGTCGTGCTCGGTCGCCTGCTGCTGCGCCCAGGCTTGCGCATCGTCGCCCAGGCGCGCAATTCGGAACTGTTTGCCGCCACCGCGCTGCTTGTCGCCCTTGGTACGGCGTGGATCTCCGAGCAATTCGGCCTGTCGATGGCGCTGGGTGCCTTCCTGGCCGGCGTCCTGCTGGCGGAGACCGAATACCGCCACCAGATCGAGGCCGATATCCGGCCCTATCGCGCGATTTTCCTCAGCCTGTTCTTCACCACCGTCGGCATGACCATCGATTTGAATGTGATTGCCGCCAATGCCCTCCTGCTGGCCGGCCTTGTGGTCGGACTCATCGTGCTAAAGGCCGTGGTCATGGCGGGTCTGGCGACGATCTTCCGGCTGCCGCCCGAGCAGGCCGTGCGCGTCGGCCTCGTGCTGGCCAATGGCGGCGAATTCGCCTTCGTCCTGTTTACGCTGGCCGCCTTCCATTCCGTCATTCCCGTCAACGCCGCCAATCTCCTGGTGGTCACGATCGCGTTGACGATGGCGCTCACGCCGTTGCTGGCCGCGATCGCCAAGCCCGCCGCGGCGGCGATCGAGCGCCGCCGCCGCAACGAAACCGCCGCCATGGCCAACGACACTGAGCATGTCGGCGAGCACGTCATCATCGCCGGCTTCGGGCGCGTCGGCCTGATCGTGGCGCGTATGCTGGTGGCCGACAACATCCAGGTCATTGCCCTCGACCTCGATCCCGCCCGCGTCAGCGAGGGGCGCAAGCGCGGCTTCGCGGTCTATTACGGCGACGCCGGTCACGCCAACGTCCTGCACGCCGCCGGTATCGGCCGTGCCCGCGCCGCGGTCATCACGTTGGATACGCCGGCCGTGGCGGAACGTGCCGTCGCCATGCTGCGCCGGCAATTTCCCGACCTGCAGATTTTCGTGCGTGCCCGCGATCTCTCTCATCGCACGCTGCTGGAGGCGGCCGGCGCCAACGAGGTGGTTCCAGAGGTGATCGAGGCCAGCCTGCAGCTCGGTGGCGCCGTACTGCGCGGCCTGGGCGCGCCCGTCGATTCCACCGCGGAGTTGATCGAGGAATTCCGCGACGACGATTACGCGCGGCTGCGCGACGTCATCGCCCGGCCCACACAGGTCGAGACTACCAGGTCGTGATCGTCTTGCCCGTCGGGCCGACGAGCTTGCCCGGCGCTTCGTGAAACACCAGATCGTGCGGCAGCACGCTCAGATTGCCTTGCGTCGTCACGAACTCGGCCAGCGTTCGAATTCGTCGCGGCGTGAGTCTGCAGCACGAAATCGCTCGTCTCGTAGCATTTGTCGTCGACGCCAGCGAGGTAGGCGCCGAACTTGCCGGCGATCACCTTGGCCTTGCGTCCCACCGCCCAGACCGACAGGCGGCGATAGATCTTGGGCATGATCACCGGCCCCTTGTCGCCCGCGGGATCGGGCTCGCCATGGCGGCGGTAGCGCAACGCATGCTCGAACTCGTCGACCTGCTTGCTGTAATGATGCCAGAGCCGCCCCCGGACCTTCGGCTTTCGCGCGGCCTGCGTCAGTTTCAGGTAGGCGTCGATTTCCTCACGCGCCATCGAATTGTAGAAGGTCGCGAACGCCCAGCCCTGCGCCACCAGCCAGTGGTTGATATTGATGAGCTGGCCGTTCACCGTCACCATGATATCGGCGACGATCCGGCCATACGTATCGACGGCGTCGCCGGGCCGGTCGACCGCCGTGTGCGCCTCGCACGTGATCAGCCCCGTGCCATCAACCGCCGGCGCCAGAAAATTCTTGAGGGCCAGCGTCGCCGTCTCCGACAGATGCTGGCGGAATTCGGCATTGGCCGCCTTGAACTTGTCGCCTTGCGCCTTGGTGAGGGTCGAGGGCTTGGTCGGGCGGTAATGCAGCTCCGGCGCGTCGATCCCTTGTAGCCGGATGGTGACACGGCTCTTTGTGTCGATCACGGCCTTGGTGGTCCTGCCGCGCGACTTGGCGCCGACATAGGCGAGCGTCGGCTGGAACGCGGCGGCGGCATTGGGCCGGAACTGGAACGAGTCCGGCCCGACATCGAGCTTGATCTTCGTGGTGTCGGCGTCGGCCTCGCCCTCGGGCCAGAACTGCTTTGGATCGATGGTGCCGCGGATCTTCAGAAGCCCTGCGAACATCCCCGCCTCCCCCGTCGCCGGATGACCGGCCAATCGAATGCGAACGAGCGTAGTCGTTCGCCCAGGGGAGTTTCAACCAAAAGGATGTGTCTGTCCTGTGACAGAGCCCACGCCTCAAAAATCCAGATCGGCGTAATGTGGCGAGGGCGCGAGGCCAGGGACATTGTCCGACAGCAACGGCCGGAAGGTCGGCCGCGACTTGATGCGCGCATACCAGTCGCGTGCACCCGGGTGCTCGTCCCACGGCACGTCGCCGATATAGTCGACCGCCGAGAGATGCGCGGCCGCGGCGATATCGGCCAGCGAGAACTGCCCGCCGGCGAGGTAGCGCCGCCGCTCGATCAGCCAGCCGATATAGTCGAGATGGTAGTGGATATTGGCGTAGCCCGCGCGCACGGCCTGCGAATTGGGCCGCCCTGGCCCCAAAGCCGCTTCATCAGCTTTTCATTGAGCAGATTGTCGCTGACCTCGCGCGCGAATTTCTGATCGAACCACGCGACCAGCCGGCGCACCTCGGCGCGCGCGTAGGCATCCTCTCCCAGCAGCGGCGCCTGCGCGTATTGCTCCTCGAGGTATTCGCAGATGACGGCTAAGTCGGCAATGGGATGGCCATCTTCCTCAACGAGCACCGGCACCGCCCCGGCGGGATTGAGGGCGAGGAATTCCGGCCGCCGCTCCCACACCTTTTCGACCGTGAGTTCGCAATCCAGATTTTTTTCGCGCAACACCACCCGCACCTTGCGGGAAAACGGCGACAGCGGCTGATGGTAGAGCGTGCGCATGCGCCCTCTTAGGCTAGCGCGCGACAGCTTGCAATGACTAAGCTCGCGACGGTTCAGCGCAGGCCGAGGATTTCCAACGCCGCCCACACCAGGAACGCGAAGCCGATCAGGCTGCCGATCACCGCGGCGTGCCCCAGGATCAGCATGATCCCGTCGCGCGCCAGCAGGCCCAGCGACAGCAGCACCAATGCAAACGCCGGCGCCATGCTGAACACCGGGATCGGCAGGGCCAGCAGCACGCCCGCGGTTAAGCAGCCGATGCCCGTCCAGCGCCCGATGATCGACTGCGTCAGCAGCGGCCAGCGCGGTTTCAGCAGCGTCTCGATCCGCCGCACCATCGGGATCGCATGGCCGATCACGCGCGCCACGCGCCCGCGCGAGACAGCGCGCTTGCCGATCCAATGCGGCAGCCACAGCCGTGACCGCCCCAGCGCCATCTGCGCGGCAACGATGCACACCGGCACACCGAAGACAGTCGAGAAGCCGGGCAGGCTCGGCCCCGGCGTCAAATTCGGCAGCGCCATCAGCAGCACGATGAAGCCCACGGCGCGGCTGTCGAGGCTCGCGACCAGCTCTTCGATCGTGACCGGTATGTCCGGCGGTCCCTCGCCCAGCCGCAGCAAGGCGGCGACGATGGAATCGGACGGATGAAGCGTGGCGCCGGCGGCGGTGGCCTGATCCATCGCGCCGCCGGCGGCCTTACTCGTCGCCCGTGCTGGCGAGCTTCGCCTCGTCGGCGCGCGTCAGCGGATGCGGCAGGCGCGCCAGCATCTCCTTGGGCACGACCTGCCAGAATTTCGGCAGCTCGCGGTCCCAATCGCTCAACAGGCGTTCGACGAAGCGCGACTGCGTCTCACGGAAATGATCCATGACCAGCGCCTTGAGGATGCCTTCCCAGGCCCCTGTCTCGACACGCTGCCACACGACCGTCTCCGGATTGACCCGGTCGGTGAAGCGGCCATCGAAGTCGTAGACAAACGCCATGCCGCCCGTCATGCCCGCGGCGAAATTGTCGCCCACGGGACCGAGGATGACAGCCGTGCCGCCGGTCATGTACTCGCAGCCGTTGGAGCCGCAGCCTTCGACTACCACCTCGGCGCCGCAATTGCGCACCGCGAAGCGCTCGCCGGCCTGGCCCGCGGCGAACAGCCGCCCGGCCGTGGCGCCGTAGAGCACGGTGTTGCCGATGATGGTGTTGGCGTTGGTCTGCAAGGGCGACGATGTCATCGGCCGCACCACGATGGTGCCGCCCGACAGCCCCTTGCCGACATAGTCGTTGGCATCGCCGAACACTTCGAGCTTCAGCCCCTGCACCGCGAAGGCGCCCAGCGACTGCCCGGCCGAGCCGCGCAGGCGCACGGTGATATGCCCGGGCTTAAGTCCGGCCATGCCGAAGCGCCGCGTGATCTTGGACGAGAGCTTCGTGCCGATCGCGCGCAGTGTGTTGCGGATGTTGTAGGCGAGCTGCATCTTCTCGCCGTCCTCCAGCGCCGGACGCGCGTCCTTGATCATCTGCTGGTCGAGCGTCTCGGGCACTTCGTTGCGGCCTTCGAGCGTGCAATAGCGCGGATATTCGCCGGAATCCGCCTGCACCAGCAGCGGATTGAGGTCGAGATCGTCAAGATGCTCGTCGCCGCGCAGCACCTGCGTCAACAGATCGGTGCGGCCGATGATGTCGCGCAAGGACTTGAAGCCGAGCGAAGCCAGGATCTCGCGCACTTCCTCGGCCACGAAGCTGAAGAGGTTGACGACCTTCTCCGGCGAGCCATCGAACTTGGCGCGCAGCTTGGGGTCTTGCGTGCACACGCCGACCGGGCAGGTGTTGGAATGGCACTGCCGCACCATGATGCAGCCCATCGCCACCAGCGACGCCGTGCCGATGCCGAACTCATCGCCGCCCAGCATCGCCGCGATCACCACGTCGCGGCCGGTGCGGATGCCGCCGTCCACGCGCAGCTTGATGCGGTGGCGCAGCCGGTTGAGGGTCAGCACCTGGTTGGTCTCGGAGAGGCCCATCTCCCACGGCACGCCCGCGTACTTGATCGACGATTGCGGCGAAGCCCCCGTGCCGCCGACATGACCGGAGATCAGGATCGTGTCCGCCTTCGCCTTGGCGACGCCTGACGCGATCGTGCCTATCCCTGAGCGCGCCACCAGCTTCACGCACACCTGCGCATCGGGGTTGATCTGCTTCAGATCGTAGATGAGCTGCGCCAGATCCTCGATCGAGTAGATGTCGTGATGCGGCGGCGGGCTGATCAGCGTAACACCCGGCTGTGAATGGCGCAGCCGCGCGATCAGCTCCGACACCTTCAGGCCGGGCAACTGGCCGCCCTCGCCGGGCTTGGCGCCCTGCGCCACCTTGATCTCGAGCTCGCGGCAATTGTTGAGGTACTCGGCGGTCACGCCAAAGCGCCCCGACGCCACCTGCTTGATCGCCGACGAGGCGTTGTCGCCATTGGGCCGCGGCTTGTAGCGCGCCGGGTCCTCGCCGCCCTCGCCGGAATCCGACTTGGCGCCGATCCGGTTCATCGCAATGGTCAGCGTCTCATGCGCTTCCGGTGAAAGCGCACCCAGCGAAATCCCCGGCGCCACCAGGCGCTTGCGGATCTCGGTGATCGATTCGACCTCGTCGACCGAGATCGCCGTGCGTCCCGGCTTGAAGTCGAGCAGGTCGCGCAGCGAGATCGCGGGCAGCTTGCGGACGCCCTCGCTGAACTTCTTGTAGGTGGCATAGGAATCGCCGGCCACCGCCGCCTGCAGCGTGTGGATCAGCCCGCCCTCCCAGCCATGCACATCGCCCGAGCGGCGATAGCGATAGAACCCGCCGACCGGCAGCGTGATGACATCCTCGCGCCAGGCGCGTTCGTGCAACGCGCGCACCTTGCGCTGGATGCCGATCAACCCGATGCCGGAGATGCGGCTGGTCATGCCCGGGAAAAATTCCGAGATCAGCGTGCGCGACAGGCCCACCGCCTCGAAATTATAGCCGCCGCGATAGGAGCTGATGACCGAGATGCCCATCTTGGACATGATCTTCAGCAGGCCCTCGTCGATCGCCTTCTGATAGCGACGCAGCGCGTCGCGCAGGCTCATCGACCCGAACAGCCCGCGGCGATGACGATCGGCGATCGCTTCCTGCGCCAGATAGGCGTTGACGGTCGTTGCCCCCACGCCCACCAGCACCGCGAAGTAATGCACGTCCAGGCACTCGGCCGAGCGCACGTTGAGCGACGTGAAGGTGCGCAGCTGCTGGCGCACGAGATGCGTGTGCACCCCGCCCGCCGCCAGGATCATCGGGATCGGTGCCCGCTTGGGCCCGAAATTCTTGTCGCTGAGGATCACGTGCACGCAGCCGCCGCGCACGCCATCCTCGGCCTCGCGCTGGATGCGCCGGAACGCCTCGCGCAGCGCCTGCTCGCCGCCGGTGGGGTCGAACGTGCAGTCGATCTCGACCGCGGTCTCCCCCATATAGGCGCGCATCGCCTCGAATTCTTCGTTCAGAAGCACGGGCGATTCGAGCTGCAGCAGCCGGCACTGGCTCTCATCCTCGTCGAGAATGTTACCCAAATTGCCAAGACGCGTGCGCAAGGTCATCACGCGCCGCTCGCGCAAACTGTCGATCGGCGGGTTGGTGACTTGGCTGAAATTCTGCTTGAAGAAGTGATGCAGGCCCCGGTACTGGTCCGACAGCACGGCCAGCGGCGTGTCGTCGCCCATCGAGCCGACGGCTTCCTTCGAATCCTCCACCATCGGATGGAGGATCAGCTCCAGCTCCTCGAGCGTCCAACCCACGCCGACCATGCGCCGGCGCAGCTCTTCGCGGCTGTACTCCGCATTCGGCTCGGCATCCGCCTTGATCAGGCTGTCGATGACCGTGATCTGCTTGACCCACTTGCTGAACGGCCGCGAGGCGGCGAGCTGCGCCTTGACCTCGTGGTCGTGATAGAAGCGCCCGTCCTTGAGATTGACGGCGACCATCTGGCCGGGGCCGACGCGCCCCTTCTCGACGACCTGCGATTCGTCGACCTTCACCATTCCGGTTTCAGAACCAACAATAAGCAGCCCGTCGCCGGTGATGACATAGCGGCACGGCCGCAAGCCGTTGCGGTCCATGCCCGCGATCACCCAGCGCCCGTCGGTGGCGGCGATGGCGGCCGGCCCGTCCCACGGCTCCATGACGGAGTTGCAGTACGAGAACATGTCGCGGATGTCCTGGTTCTGCTTGTCGTCGAAGGCCCAGGCCTGCGGCATCATCATCGTCTTGACCATGTGCAGCGGCCGCCCGCCGCGCACCAGCAATTCGAAGACGTTGTCCATCTGCGCCGAGTCGGAGCCCGGCTGCACCACCGGCTTGATGTCGTCGATCACGGCGCCGAACAGCTCATGCGCCATGCGCGGCTCGTGGCTCTTCATCCAGTTGACGTTGCCGCGCAGCGTGTTGATTTCGCCGTTATGCGCGAGGATGCGGAACGGCTGCGCCAGCTTCCACGTCGGAAACGTGTTGGTTGAATAGCGCTGGTGATAGATCGCGAAGGTCGACACGAAGCGCGTGTCGAGCAGGTCGGGATAGAACTCCGACAGCTGCTCGGCCAGGAACATGCCCTTGTAGATGATCGAGCGGCACGACAGCGAGCAGATGTAGAAATCGGCGATGTTCTCCGCCAGCACCTGCTTCTCGATGCGCCGCCGGATGATGTAGAGGTCGAGCTCGAACTGCCCTTCCTCCACGCCGCGCGCGTTCGCGATCATGATCTGCTCGATCTCGGGCCGCGTCGCGTTGGCCTTCTCGCCGCAGACGGAGGTGTTCACCGGCACCTGGCGCCAGCCGAAGATCGAGTAACCCATGCGCAGGATCTCGGTCTCGGTGATGCAGCGGCAGCGCTCCTGCCCATCGAGATCGTTGCGCGGCAGGAACACCTGGCCGACAGCCAATCTCCCGGCACCCGGCTTCAGCCCGGTGCGTTCAATGTGCGACTTGAAGAAATCCTGCGGGATCTCGACATGGATGCCAGCACCATCGCCGGTCTTGCCATCGGCGTCGACCGCACCGCGATGCCACACCGACTTGAGTGCGGCAATACCCGCTTCGACGACGCTGCGCCGCGGCTTGCCGTCGAGGGCCGCCACCAGCCCCACGCCGCACGCGTCATGCTCTTCCGCCGGGTCGTAGGCATTGGCGGCGATCAGATGCGCGCGGTTGTCCTCGTAGCCTTGGACGAATTCGGTGCCGGTTTCTTGGATCTTGTCGGTCATGGCGCCTTCACTCCGCGGCGTCGGCGAGGCCGGCAACGGCCTTCGCGTCGATAAACTTGTGGATGGCGGTGGCGGCGTCGCGTCCATCGCGGATCGCCCACACCACCAGCGATGCCCCGCGCACGATGTCGCCGGCGGCGAACACGCCGTCGACGCTGGTCATCAGCGTGCGGTGATTGATCTTGAGCGTGCCCCATTTCGTCAGCGCGAGTTCGCGCTGCCCGAAAATCTCCGGCACGTCCTCGGGATCGAAGCCCAGCGCCGTGATGACGATGTCCGCCGGCATGTCGGTCTCCGATCCTGGGATCGCTTCCGGAGTCTGACGGCCGGTCGAATCGGCAATGCCCAGGCGCATCTTCTGCACGCGCACCTGCGCCACGGGCTCCACTCCCTTGCGCTTGGTCTTGCCGCCGGCCTTGCCGATGAACGCGATCGGCGCCGACAGCCACACGAACTCCACGCCCTCTTCCTCCGCGTGATAGACCTCGCGCTGCGAGCCCGGCATGTTGGCGCGGTTGCGGCGATAGAGACACTTCACCGATTTGGCGCCCTGCCGCACGGCCGTGCGCACGCAATCCATCGCCGTGTCGCCGCCGCCGACCACGATCACGTCCTTGCCCGCGGCGTCGAGCGTGCCGTTGTCGAAATCCGGCACATCGTCGCCCAGGCCCTTGCGGTTGCTGGCGGTGAGGTAGTCCATCGCCGGGAAGATGTTGGCGAGCCCGACGCCGGGCGCCTGCATCTCGCGCGCCTTGTAGACGCCGGTCGCGATCAAGATCGCGTCGTGGCGTGCACGCAGCTCCGGCAGCGACGCATCGCGACCGACCTCGAAATTCAGATGATAGGTGACGCCGCTATCGGCGAGCAGCTTGGCGCGCCGCTCGACGATGGTCTTCTCGAGCTTGAAATTCGGGATGCCATAGATCATCAGCCCGCCGATGCGGTCATAGCGATCGTAGATATGGACCTGATAGCCCTTGCGGCGGAGCTGGTCCGCCGCGGCCAAACCGGCCGGGCCGCCGCCGATGATGCCGACAAACTCGCGCCGCTCCTGCGGCGGGCGCGCCGGCTTGACCCAGCCCTTCGCCCACGCGGTATCGGTGATGTATTTCTCGACCGAGCCGATCGTGACGCTCTCGAACCCCTTCTCGATGACGCAATTGCCTTCGCACAACCGGTCCTGCGGACAGATGCGTCCGCAGATTTCCGGAAAATTGTTGGTCGATTGCGCGACCTCGTAGGCTTCCTCCAACCGGTCCTCGGCGGTCAGCTTCAGCCAGTCGGGGATGTTGTTATGGAGCGGGCAGTGGATCTGGCAGAACGGCACGCCGCATTGCGAGCAGCGCCCGGCCTGCTCCGCCGCGCGGCCCTTGTCGAACTGCGAATAGATCTCCTGGAAGTCGTGGCGGCGCTCTTCGGCCGTGCGCTTGTCGGGCATATGCTGCCCCACGGACACGAAGCGCAGCATCTTGTTCGTCGTCGCCATAACCGATCCCCCAGAGACATGCGCCGGGCGGACAGGCCGGCGCGGCACGTCGACCGCCCCAAAAGGGCAGGACACGCGCCAGACACCCCCTCTATACGCGATCTCGATAGGGTCGCCGAGTCAAAAAGGCGGTTTAGGACAGCATCTGGTAACTATTTTTTGCGAATAAAATTGCCGCCCAACAATGAGGCGGACAGGTTCCGAATAGCGGACGCATATTTGTACCAAATCGGTCCTAATTTACCGGCCGCAAAAAAGGCGGCTGCCGTGCCGTTCACGCCAGGAGTCAGGCCGGCCGGATCGGTGCGAAGCGGCCGCCGCGGCGGTAAATATCGAGATAGGTTGGCAAAATTCCCTCGACCGCGGTCGGCGCGATGCCGAGCTCGGGGAAGCCAGGCATGCCCGGCGTCACGACATTGTCGTGCCGCAGCAGCTTGACCTGGTCGCGGGTCAGCGGCGGTACCGGCAGCCATTGCAGCAGCGCACCCTGGATCTCCGCCAGCCAGAACGGGATCGGCATCAGCCAGCGCTTGCGGTTGATGTCGCGCAGCATCAATTCCAGCAATTCGCGGAACGTATAAACGCGCGGCCCGCCCAGCTCGTAGATCCGGCCATTGGCGGCCGGGTCGGCGAGGGCCCGCACGATCGCCTCGGCGACGTCGCCGACATAGACCGGCTGGAAGCGCGTCGTGCCGCCGCCGATCAGCGGCAGCACCGGGCTCATCATCGCCATGCGCGCGAAGCGATTGAAGAATCCGTCCTCCGGCCCGAACTGGATCGACGGCCGCAGCACCGTCGCCGCCGGAAAGGCGGTGCGCACGCCGGCCTCGCCGATCGCCTTGGTCCGGGCATAGAGCGAATCGGACTTGGCATCGGCGCCGATGGCCGAGACATGGACGAGATTTTTGACGCCATGGCGCGAGGCCACGCGCGCCAGCCGCTCCGGCGCTTCGGCGTGCATGGTCGTGAAGCGCTGCGACCCGCGCTCGTAGAGAATGCCGACCAGATTGACGACGGCTTCCGCGCCGGCGACCGCGGCATCGACGGTGGCATCGTCGGCGATGTTGCATTTCATCGGCACGATCTGGCCGACATTGCCCATCGGCTTCAGGAACGCCGCCGCCACCGGGTCGCGCACCGCCGCGCGCACCACCCAGCCCTGCGCTGCCAGCCGGCGCACCAGATGGCGGCCGACAAACCCCGATGCCCCGAAAACCGTGATGCGCCGCCCGGATGTCATCATGACCCCAACCCTCCGCCCCGCCTTGTCGCATGGCGGGCTTGCCCTTGCGGGTTATAGGGATCGCGCCGCCGGGTCAAGCGCATGAAATGTCGCGCGCTTGCAGTTGACAAGGGGAAGGGCGGGGGGTAACGAGTGGCCCCTTCGAGAACCGCACCTGCTCGATCTTCAAGTGCCCGGGTGGCGGAATTGGTAGACGCGCTAGATTCAGGTTCTAGTGACCGCAAGGTCGTGGAAGTTCGAGTCTTCTCTCGGGCACCAATCTACGGGCGATCGCGCCGAACCTTCCCGGACCGGGGACGGATCGGCGCGATCGTTGTATGAAGGGGGCGAATCCACTGTCCCCGACGCGAGGGTGAAATCATGGCGGTCGAGCTGCACGAGGGCGATCTTCCGGCGAGTTTGCGCTTCGGCGCGGCCGTGGCGATCGACACCGAAACCATGGGGCTCCACCCGCATCGCGACCGGCTGTGCCTGGCGCAGCTCTCGGGCGGCGACGGCAATGCCCATATCGTCCGCTTTGCCAAGGGCGCCTACGCTGCCCCGCGCTTGAAGGCCTTGCTGGCCGACCAGACCGTCACCAAGATCTTCCACTTCGCCCGCTTCGACCTAGCGGCCTTGCGCCTTTACCTGGGCGTCATGCCGCAGCCGGTCTATTGCACCAAGATCGCCTCGCGCCTGACCCGCACCTTCACCGACCGCCATGGCCTGAAGGATCTGGTCAAGGACGTGTTGAACATCGAGCTCTCCAAGGAGCAGCAATCCTCCGATTGGGGTGCGGCCGAATTGACGCCGGCCCAGCTCAAATACGCGGCATCCGATGTTTTGCACCTGCACGCCCTGCGCGCCCGCCTCGACGAGATGCTGTCGCGCGAGGGACGCCGCGAGTTGGCGGAGGCCTGCTTCCGCTTCCTGCCCACCCGCGCCGAACTCGACCTCGCCGGCTGGCCGGACCAGGATATTTTCGAGCATTAACGCCATTTGTCTGGCGTACCCAGGCCTAAGCCACGGGAATCGCTAGAACAACAGGTAAATTGATTTTTAAGGGTGCAACAGGCATACTTTTTGCGTGCCGGCACTCCCCTTCTGCCATTCCGTTCCAAGGGGACGGCCCGCTCCGCCGGGCCCACCCGCACCAGCGCCGAATCGGCGCCGCCGCGCTTGGGATTGCGCCGGTCCGGGCTATATGAAGGTCAGTTGCCTCAAAACTTAACAGATTCGCCATCCGCCTCTGATGAACCCCGTCCCCAAGCCCTCTTCGCGCTCGCCGGTGCCGGCCGCAATTTCCGCGGTCGATAACTCTGATCGCGACTGTCAGGCCGCCCAGCGCGTCCTGATGATGGAAGCCGAGGCGATCCAGGCCTTGGCGCATGAGCTGGGCGCAACCTTCCCGCGTGCCCTCGACTTGCTGCAGGCCGTGCGCGGCCGTGTGATCGTTTCGGGCATGGGCAAGAGCGGCCATATCGCCCGCAAGATCGCCTCCACCTTGGCGTCGACCGGCACGCCGGCGATGTTCGTTCATCCCGCCGAGGCGAGCCACGGCGATCTCGGCATGATCACGCGCGACGATGCCGTGCTCGCCCTTTCGAACTCGGGCGAAACGCCGGAGCTCAAGGATCTGATCGCGCATTGCAAGCGCTTCTCCATTCCGTTGGTCGCCATCGTCGGCCGCGGCAACTCGACCCTCGATCAGGCCGCCGACGCGACGTTGCTGCTGCCGGCAGCACCCGAGGCATGCCCGCTCGGCCTCGCCCCCACCACGTCGACCAGCGTGATGCTGGCGCTGGGCGATGCGATTGCCGTGGCGCTGCTCGAGCGCAAGGGCTTCACCTCCGACGATTTCCAGGTCCTGCATCCCGGCGGCAAGCTCGGCCAGACGCTCATCAAGGTGCATGACGTGATGCACAGCGGCGATGCTGTCCCGCTGGTGTCCACCGGCACTGGGATGCGCGAAGCCCTGTTGGTCATGAGCGCCAAGACCTGGGGCACGGTCGGCATTCTCGATGGCGCCGGCAAGTTGATCGGCATCATCACCGACGGCGATCTGCGTCGGCATATCGACGACAATCTGTTCCAGCGCAGCGTCGACGATGTCATGACGCGCAATCCCAAGACGATCCGCCCCAACGCGCTCGCCGCCGAAGCCCTGGGCCAGATGAATGCGAAGAAGGTGACCGCGCTGTTCGTGGTCGAGGACCAGCGGCCGATCGGCATCATCCGCATTCACGAAATCCTGCGCGCGGGCGTGGCGTGATGGCCGGCACCTCGGTTCCCCATATGGCCGGCATGCCCGACCCGCGACCCGCACAGCGCGGCGACAGGCTCGCCCGCTTCCTGCCGGGGACAAATGCGCGCCGGCGCTACAGCGTCATATACAGCCGCTTCGTCTCGCTGCTGAAATTCCTGCTGCCCGCGGCGGCCCTGACTCTGACCGGGCTGCTGCTGCTGTGGCCGCAGATCAATCCCCCGCCGATCAAAATCGGCTTCAAGGGCGGCGTCAGCGTCGAGGACCTCGAGAATTTGCGCATGCTGGCGCCGCGCATGATCGGCCGCGACAGCAAGGAGCAGCCCTACACCGTCACCGCCGAGCAGGCCACACAGGCAGCGGGCAGCAGCGACGAGACCGATCTGGTGAAGCCCAAGGGCGACATGCAGCTCGACAGTGGCGCCTGGGTGGCGCTGACCGCCGACACCGGCAAGTACAACAAGCAGTCCCAGCTCCTGCATCTCGAAGGCAACGTCAACCTCTTTCACGATTCCGGCTACGAATTGCAGACGCTGCGCGCCGACGTCGATCTCGACAAGGGCAACGCCCAGGGCGACGACCCGGTCGTCGGCCAGGGCCCGGACAGCGAGCTGCAGGGCGAGGGCTTCCGCCTCTACAACAAGGGCGCCAAGATCATCGTCACCGGCAAGTCGCGCCTCGTCATCCATTCCCAGCAGAAGAAGCCGGAGTAGCGATGATGCGCTCGCTTCGCCGCATCCTCCCGCTCGCGATCCTGGCGCTTAGCGCCGTAAGCACCGCGGCATCGGCGCAGGGGCTTGGCTTCAGCGGCGACAAGCCGATCGAGATCGTCGCGCGCGACGGTATTGAGTGGCACCGGGAAACGCAGCGCTATATCGCGCGCGGCGACGCGCGCGCCACCCAGGCCGACACGACGGTCGAAGGCGATGTCCTCACCGCTTTTTATCGCCAGCCCGCCGGCGGCGGCAACACCGAGATCTTCCGCTACGAAGTCACCGGCAATGTCCGCATCACCACGCCGACGCAGCGCGGCTTCGGCGAGAAGGGTGTCTTCGATGTCGATTCCGGCGTGCTGGTGCTGACCGGCCGCAATCTCAAGATCACCACGCCGACCGAGGAGATCACCGCGCGCGACAGCCTGGAATATTTCCAGACGCGCCAGGTCGCCGTGGCGCGCGGCAACGCGCAGGTAATCACCACCGAAAGCCGTCGCATCAATGGCGACCTGCTGACGGCCTATTTCGTCGAGAACCAGGCGCCGGCACAGCAGAGTGCACGCCCGTCCAGCGCGCGTCCCGTCGCGACCCGCACACCGCCGCCGGCACCCAAGCCCGGCGAAGGCAACAAGCGCCTGCAGCGCGTCGAAGGGTTCGGCAACGTCATCATCACGACACCCGTCGAAGTGGCGCGCGGCGATCGCGGCGTCTACAACGCCGACACCGGGATCGCGATGCTGGCTGGCACCGTCAAGATTACCCGCGCCGACAACCAGCTCAACGGCGATTTCGCCGAGGTCAACACCGTGACCGGCATCAGCCGGCTGTTGAACCGCCCCGGTCAGTCGGGCGATGACCGGGTGCGTGGCTTGTTCATTCCGCAGGGCAATCAGCCCGCGACGCCGAAGACGAAATAGGACCACGATGGCATCGCCCAAAGCAGCGCCGCGCACCCCGTCACCGGCCGAACTTCGCGCGCCCGGACCGCGGCTCGTCGCCCAGAACGCCGGCCTTGTCGCCGCCAATCTCGGCAAGCGCTTCAAGAAGCGCCCCGTCGTGCGCGATGTCAGCCTGTCGGTGCAGCGCGGCGAGGCGGTCGGCCTGCTCGGCCCCAACGGTGCCGGCAAGACGACGTGCTTCTACATGATCACCGGACTGATCTCGCCCGATTACGGCGAGATCCGCCTCGACGGCCTCGACATCACGGAGCTGCCGGTCTATCGCCGTGCCCGCCTGGGCATCGGCTATCTGCCGCAGGAGCCGTCGATCTTCCGCGGCCTGACGGTGGAGCAGAACATCCGCGCGGTGCTGGAGATCATGGAGCCCGACGTCGAGCGGCGCGAAACCATGCTCGACGACCTCCTCGCCGAATTTTCGATCACCCATCTGCGCCGCACCCCGGCGCTGGCCCTTTCCGGCGGCGAGCGCCGCCGCGTGGAGATTGCCCGCGCGCTCGCGTCCCAGCCGCATGTCATGCTGCTCGACGAGCCGCTCGCCGGCATCGATCCCATCGCCGTCGGCGACATCCGCGACCTTGTCTCGCACCTCAAGGACCGCGGCATCGGCGTGCTGATCACCGACCACAACGTGCGAGAAACACTGGAGATCGTCGACCGCGCCTACATCCTCCACGACGGCCGCGTCTTGATGGAGGGTGCCCCCGCCGAAATCGTGGCGCATGAGGACGTGCGCCGCGTTTACTTGGGCGAGCGCTTTAGCCTCTAGCGGGCGACTCCCCCATGGCAATCTCACCGCGCCTCGACCTGCGCCAGACGCAAAGTCTGGTCATGACGCCGCAGCTGCAGCAGGCGATCAAGCTGCTGCAGCTCTCGAACCTCGAGGTTCAGGCGTATGTCGAGCAGGAGCTTGAGCAGAATCCGCTCCTCGAGCGCGAAGACGGCGAGAACGCGACCACACAAAGCCCGGCCGAGGCCGACGCGGAGCGCAGTGCTGCCGAAGCACCGGCCGCACCGGCCGAAGCCCCGCTTCTCGATGCCGTCGACCCCAGCACGCGCACGGCCAGCGACAGCGGCGAAGCGCCGCTCGACACCGATTTCAGCAACAACTGGACCGCCGAGGCCGGCGAGGGCGGCACCCCGCAATTCGAGAAATGGGGAACGGGCCGCGGCGGCACGTTCGACGATTCCGAAAGCGGGCTCGAACAGACGCTGACGCGCGAGATCTCGTTGCGCGATCATCTGCTGGAACAGCTCAACGTCGACATCGCCGATCCGATCGATCGGATCATCGGTGTGCAGCTCATCGACATGATCGATGACGCCGGCTATTTCACTGGCGACGTCGCCACCGTCGCCGCCACGCTCAATTGCGACGATACGCGCGTCGAAGCGTGCCTCGCCATGATGCAGAGGCTCGACCCGCCGGGCGTGTTCGCGCGTTCGCTGCGCGAGTGCCTCGCCCTGCAGCTACGCGACAAGGACCGCCTCGATCCCGCCATGGAGGCGCTGCTCGAGAATCTCGACCTGCTGGCCAAGCGCGATTTCCCGGCGCTGATGCGTGCCTGCGGCATGTCGTCGGAAGACCTGGTCGAGGCCGTCGGCGAGATCAAGGCGCTCAACCCCAAGCCGGGCCTGGTGTTCGATCCCGCGGTCGCGCACGCGGTGATCCCCGACGTGCTGATGCGCCTGCTGCCCGACGGCTCATGGATGGTCGAGCTCAACCAGGACACGCTGCCGCGCGTTCTGGTCAACACGCCCTATCACGCCCGGGTCAGCAAGGAAGCGCGTTCGAAGGCCGACAAGGAATTCATCGCCGACCGCCTGCAGGCCGCCAACTGGCTGGTCAAATCGCTGCATCAGCGCGCCCAGACCATCCTCAAGGTCGCGACGGAAATCGTGCGCCAGCAGGAGGCGTTCTTCCTGCACGGCGTCCAGCACCTGCGCCCACTTGTGCTGCGCGATATCGCAACCGCGATCAGCATGCACGAGTCGACCGTCAGCCGCGTCACCACCAACAAATATCTGGCGGCGCCGCAAGGCATCTATGAGCTCAAATACTTCTTCACCTCGTCGATCGCCAATTCCGGCGGTGGCGAGGCGCATTCGGCCGAGGCCGTGCGCTTCCGCATCAAGGCGCTGATCGACACGGAACCGCCCGACGAGATCCTGTCCGACGACCGGATCGTCGAACTGCTGGTGAAAGACGGTATCGATATCGCACGGCGCACGGTAGCAAAGTACCGCGAGGCCATGCGTATCCCGTCTTCCGTGCAGCGCCGCCGCGACAAGGCCCTCGGTGAAGTTAAGTGATCTCAATGGCTTATGAGAATTCCAGCCGACGGGCCGGGGCCGGTTTACCGCCGTTCGCGGGGCCTTCCGCTATTGACTTCGATCCGGCAGCGCGCCTATGGTCCGCCGCCTTAACCGGACCGGCCGAGCCGCGCTTGCGGAAGGCATTGAGACACTCCACACTTAAAACCTGTATGCAGCTTTCCGTCAGCGGCAAGCATATCGACGTGGGCGACAGTTTACGCAGCCACGTCGCCGAAACGTTGGGCCAGAGCGTCGACCGGTTTTTCGGCGGCGCGATCGAGGGCAAGGTGACCTTTGCCCGCGAGCGGCACCTGTTCCGCGCCGATATCGTGGTGCACGTGGCGCGCGGCATGACCGCGGTCAGCCACGGCGAAGCGCCCGACCCCTATGCCGCGTTCGAGGCCGCGGTCAGCCGCCTCGACACCCGCCTGCAGCGTTACAAGGGCCGCCTGACCGACCGCCACCGCAAGGTTGCGGTCGGCGACGAAGTAGCACCTGCGCAGTACTTCGTGCTGTCGCCCGAACAGCCCGAAGTGATCGAGGACCGGAACCACGGCAAGCCAGCAATCGTTGCCGAACTCTCGACGGATATCGTGACCCTGACAGCCGGGGAGGCGGCGATGCGCCTGGATCTGGCCGACCGGCCGGCGATGATGTTTCGTAACTCCGCGCATGGCGGATTGAACGTTGTTTACCGTCGGGCCGATGGCGCGATCGGTTGGATCGATCCCGGTCCAACGGCGTTGCCGCTCGGCGCGCGCAACAGTGTCGCGCGCTGACGGCCCGCTGGATTAATCAGAAAAGGCTTGAGCGATGGAAATTTCCGACCTGCTTCGCCCAGAAGGCGTAATCGCCAATCTGCGCGCGACCAGCAAAAAGCAAGCGCTGCAAGAGCTCGCCCGCAAGGCGGCCGAGCTCACGCACGAGCATGAGCGCGCGATTTTCGACGTGCTGCTCGAGCGCGAGCGCCTCGGCACAACGGGCGTGGGTGCCGGCATCGCCATTCCGCACGGCAAGCTGCCGGGCTTGAAGCGCCTGTTCGGCGTTTTCGCGCGCCTGGAAAAGCCGATCAATTTCGAATCGATCGACGACCAGCCGGTCGATCTGATTTTCCTGCTGCTGGCACCGGGTACGGCCGGCGCCGACCATCTGAAGGCATTGGCGCGCGTGTCGCGCCTGTTGCGCGACCGCAGCGTCTGCGAAAAGCTGCGCGGCTCCGACAACGCCGACGCGCTCTATGCCCTCCTGACCGAGTCCGCAACCAGCCACGCGGCCTGACACCAGGTCGCGGAATCTCGTCTCATCGGTTCAACGGAAAATCAGCGCGGCTGACAGCGCTGGTCAGTGGACGCTGACCGGCTCCAGCCCGTTCTGACGCACGACGGCGAACGCGAGCTCGCGCGTCTCCAGCGCCGCTAGCGCATTGCCATCGGCGGAATGAATTGTGAAGACGAGCTCGCCCTTCTCGCCCGCGGCGGGCTTGATATAGGCGACGTCCTGCATGCCCAGGGCGATGAAGTCCTGGACCGACATCGGCTTGTTCAGCGACATGTTCAACATGGTGTTCTCCTTCGACGCCATTCAGCCGACGTCGATGGTCTTGGGCTTGCTCCCCTTCGGGCCGGCGCCCTTGATCTCCACCTTGCGCACCCGCGCTTCGACGGGCGGACGCACGAGATCGATATGAAGGAGGCCGTTGTCGAGCGACGCGCCTGTCACTTCGATCCCTTCTGCAAGAACGAAGTTCCGGATGAATTGTCTCGCGGCGATACCGCGATGCAGATACACCCGGGTACCGTCATCCGCCTGCTTGCCGCGGATCACGAGCTGGTTGTCCTCCACCTGGATGGTGAGGTCGTCGAGGCCGAACCCGGCCACGGCCAGTGTGATCCGGAGCCCGTTCTCCCCGGTCTGCTCGATATTGTAGGGCGGGTAGCCCTCGGCCGAAGATTTAGCGATCCGGTCGAGCGTTCGCTCGAACTGATCGAAGCCGAGCAGCAGCGGATTATTGAACAGGGACACTCGCGTCATCCGGCATCCCCTCTGATGAGCAATGCCTGAACCTTGCACCCCGGCCCCGTCATTGGGCGTCCGGGAACGCAACCCCGACTGGGCGTCGCGTTGAACAGTATATGGCGTTGTGCCGAAGCTTAATCAAGCCGCGCCGCGGCGCCCGGCCTGATCTCTCAACCATTTGATATTACACAAAGAAAAAGGCCGGCGGAGTGACCCGCCGGCCTGACCTGGTGGAGCCAAGGGGAATCGAACCCCTGACCTCTTGAATGCCATTCAAGCGCTCTCCCATCTGAGCTATGGCCCCAGGAAACTGTGTCGTCGGCGGCGGGGGCCAAGCGGGCTCCTGCCACGTGCGCGCGAGACCTTATTCCCGCACCGATGAACGGACGGTTATAAACGACCCCTTTCGCGCCGACGCAAGGGAAAAATGGCGTCGGGGCCGCGCCGGTCTAGCGCTCCTCCTCGTCGTTCACGTTCTCGATCACTTCCGCCACGTCGTCGGTGTCTTCGCCGAGTTCGGAGGTGTCTTCCATCACCGCTTCTTCTTCTTCCTCGCCCTCTTCGGCGACGACTTCCTCGTCGGCCGCCTCTACTTCCTCGGCCTCCGCGGGTTCAGGCACGGGAACGGGCGCGCGCTCGGCCGCGGGCTGGGCCTTGCCGCGCCGGCTCTTGAGGATGGCTTCCGGATCGAATTCCGCGCCGCATTTCGGGCACGCGATCGACGACTTTCCTAAGTCGTAGAATCGTGTGCCGCAGGACTGGCAGATCCGCTTCAGACCCCATTCGGTTTTGGCCACGGCATCAACTCCACCAAAAAATCGGCCTGCCAAATGCCACGCCCGGGGGCCCATGTCAACGCACAGAGAGAGGGTGTTTTGACGACGGCTCGACCCGGGCCCGGCGCTACCGCCGGCCCGGTCGATGTGGTAGAGAGGCACGCCTTTTCAAGGGACCTGCCGGCCTTGACCGCACATCGCCCCCTGCCTGCCGGCCCGCTGCAATCGCGGCGTGGCCAGCCCCTCTCCGGCACGATCGCCGTGCCCGGCGACAAGTCGATCTCGCATCGCGCGCTGATGTTCGGCGGCCTCGCGGTGGGCGAGACGGTGATCCACGGCCTGCTCGAAGGCGAGGACGTGCTGGCGACCGCCGCGGCGATGACGGCGCTGGGCGCCGCCGTCGAACACGGGCAGGACGGCATCTGGCGGGTGCGCGGGCGCGGCGTCGGCGGCCTGGTCGAAGCCGCCAATGTCCTCGATCTCGGCAATTCCGGCACCAGCACGCGGCTGCTGATGGGCGTTGTCGCCACCTCGCCGATGGTGACGTTTTTCACCGGCGACGCCAGCCTGCGCTCGCGGCCGATGGCACGCATCGTCACGCCGCTGAGCGAGATGGGCACGCGCTTTGTCGCGCGCGCTGGCAATCGCCTGCCGCTTGCGGTGATCGGTACGGCGTCGCCGGTGCCCATCACCTATCGCTTGCCGGTCGCTTCGGCGCAGGTGAAATCGGCAATCCTGCTGGCCGGGCTTAACGCGCCGGGCGAAACCACGGTGATCGAAACCGTGCCCTCGCGCGATCACACCGAACTGATGCTGCGCAATTTCGGCGCCACGCTGCGCGAAACCCCGCTCGATGACGGCGCCACCGCGGTTACGGTCGTCGGCCAGCCCGAGCTGACCGGCCGTCCCGTGCATGTGCCGGGCGATCCATCTTCCGCCGGATTTCCGCTGGTCGCCGCACTCATCGTTCCGGATTCGCAGGTGACGTTGCGCGCGATCAGCCTGAATCCGCGCCGCACCGGTCTCCTTCAGACGCTGCAGGAAATGGGCGCCGACATTGCGATTGCCGACAAGCGCGTGGAAGCCGGCGAACCGGCGGGCGATGTGACCGTGCGCTTCGGTCGCCTGACCGGCGTCGAAGTCCCGCCCGAGCGCGCGCCCTCCATGATCGATGAATATCCAATTCTTGCGGTCGCGGCTGCGTTCGCCAAAGGCCGCACGATCATGCGCGGCCTGCACGAGCTGCGCGTCAAGGAAAGCGATCGTCTCGAAGCCGTCGCCAAGGGGCTCGCCGCCTGCGGCGTCGCGGTCGAGGTCAGCGGCGACGATTTGATCGTCACGGGCTCGGCCTCGCGCCCGCGCGGTGGCGTCACCATCGCGACCAACCTCGACCATCGCATCGCCATGGCCTTCCTGGTCCTGGGCCTGGCCACGGATAAACCGGTGACGGTCGATGACGGCCGCCCGATCGATACGTCCTTCCCCGGCTTTGTGGGCTTGATGGGCGGTCTCGGGGCCGTCATCGATATCCCTTAGAAGGAGAATATGATTAACGGTCTCTCAACCCTCATCAGGCAAGGTGCGATGCTGGGGAACGGATCATGATCATAGCCATCGACGGGCCGGCCGCAGCCGGCAAGGGAACACTGGCGCGACGACTGGCGTCGCATTTCCGCCTGGCGCATCTCGACACCGGCACGCTGTATCGCGCGGTCGGTCTCAAAGTATTGAGAAACCAGCAGGATCCCAAAAATAAGATCGACGCGGCCCGGGCCGCCCAGGGCCTGAGCTCGGCCGATCTCGAAGGCGACGCGCTGCGCGGCGAAGACGTGGCGATCGCCGCGTCGATGGTCGCCGTTCATCCGGAAGTCCGCTCTGCCCTTCTCGAATTTCAGCGCAATTTCGCCAAGAACCCGCCCGGCGACGTCAAGGGCGCGGTCCTCGACGGTCGCGATATCGGCACGGTCATCTGCCCCGAGCCCGAAGTGATTAAAATTTTCGTGCTCGCGAGCCTGGAAAAGCGCGCCCAGCGCCGTGTGCGAGAGTTGCAGGCCCGCGGCGATTCCCCTATATATGCCCGCGTTCTTCAGGACATGAAGGATCGGGATATCCGCGACGCCAGTCGCGGCGTGGCGGCGTTGAAAGCCGCCCCGGACGCGTTCAAGCTGGACACGTCCAACCTCGACGCGGACCACGCGTTCGCCAAGGCTCTCGATTTCATCAAGTCCCGGAAGCGCCCCGCCAAGTAATTGGCGGGAGTGATCCTCCACCGGTCCTGATGCGCGGATTTGATCCGTGCGCTGGACCTCAGCCCCGGCGTCGGCGGGCCGCATCGTGCGGCACGGACGACCGGCTTGAAAGGTTTGCCGATGGCTCAGCTCGCTCACAACACCGAAGAGAATTTTGCCGATCTGCTTGAGGAATCCCTCAAGAACTCAACCGGGTTCGACGGCCGCGTCGTGCGCGGCCGCGTCATCGCCATCGAAGGCGATTTCGCGATCATCGATGTCGGCCTCAAGGCCGAAGGTCGCGTTCAGCTCAAGGAATTTGCCCAGCCCGGCAAGCCACCCGAAATCAAGACCGGCAATTCCGTCGACGTGTTCGTCGAGCGCATGGAAGACCGCAACGGCGAGGCGATGCTCTCGCGCGACAAGGCGAAGCGCGAGGAGGCCTGGGGCCAGCTCGAGCGCGCCTTCCAGCAGCAGCAGCGCTGCAACGGCGTGATCTTCGGTCGCGTCAAGGGCGGCTTCACCGTCGATCTCGGCGGCGCCGTCGCATTCTTGCCGGGCAGCCAGGTCGATATCCGTCCCGTGCGCGACATCACGCCGCTCATGGGCACGCCGCAGCCTTTCCAGATTCTCAAGATGGATCGCTCGCGCGGCAACATCGTTGTCTCACGCCGCGCCGTTCTTGAAGAGACGCGCGCCGAACAGCGCAGCGAACTCGTCGCTTCGCTCAAGGAAGGCCAGGTCCTGCAGGGTGTCGTCAAGAACATCACCGACTACGGCGCGTTCGTCGATCTCGGCGGCGTCGACGGTCTCTTGCATGTGACCGACATCGCGTGGCGCCGCATCAACCATCCGTCCGAAGCCTTGCAGATCGGCCAGCAGGTGACCGTGCAGGTCATCCGCTTCAATCCCGAGACGCAGCGTATCTCGCTCGGCATGAAGCAGCTCGAGGCCGATCCGTGGGAAGGCGTTGCCGCCAAGTACCCGGTGGGCACGAAGTTCAAGGGCCGCGTCACCAACATCACCGACTACGGCGCCTTCGTGGAGCTGGAGCCCGGCATCGAAGGTCTGGTGCACGTTTCGGAAATGAGCTGGACCAAGAAGAACGTCCACCCCGGCAAGATCGTGTCGACCAGCCAGGAAGTCGAGGTGATGATCCTCGACGTCGACCCGCAGAAGCGCCGCATCAGCTTGGGTCTCAAGCAGTGCTTCGCCAATCCGTGGGAGACGTTCAAGGAGAAGTTCGTCGCCGGCACCGAGATCGACGGCGAGGTCAAGAACAAGACCGAGTTCGGCCTGTTCGTCGGCCTGCCCGGCGACATCGACGGCATGGTCCATCTCTCCGACCTCGACTGGAACAAATCGGGCGAGGAAGCCATCAAGGCTTACGAGAAGGGCCAGATGGTCAAGGTCAAGGTGCTTGAGGTCGACCTCGAGAAGGAGCGCATCTCGCTTGGCATCAAGCAGCTCCAGAACGATCCCTTCGAGAAGGCTTCGGCCGAATTCAAGAAGGGCGACGTCGTCACCTGCACCGTGACGCAGGTCCAGGAAAGCGGTCTCGACGTGTCGCTGACCGACGGCGTCACCGGCTTCATCCGCAAGTCGGATCTGTCGCGCGATCGCAGCGAGCAGCGCACCGATCGCTTCGCGGTCGGCGAGAAGGTCGACGCCAAGATCACGCAGCTGGACCGTGCCACGCGCCGCGTCACGCTGTCGATCAAGGCCAAGGAGATCGACGAGGAGAAGGAAGCGATGGCCCAGTACGGCTCGTCGGATTCCGGTGCCAGCCTCGGCGACATCCTGGGTGCGGCCCTCAAGTCGAAGCAGGAAAAGAACGGCGACGCCGACAAGTAATCGTCGCGTAACATCGCCGTGTTGGGTTGAACGGGACGGGTTTCACAACCCGTCCCGTTTCGCTTAGGATCGTTGCCTCGTGACGCATGGCCGTGCCGGCCGCGCCCCTTTTTTGCACAATCAAATCGGAGAGTTGCGCATGGCGCCGCTCGATGTTGACAGGTTGATTGATCGCCGCCGCCTCAAGCGCCAGATCACCGTGTGGCGCGTTTTGTTTTTCCTGGCGTTGATTGGAATCATCGCCGTCGGTCTTGGCCGGTCCGGCCTCGTCGATCGCGAAACGAGGATTGCGCGCCTATCGGTCGGCGGCGTCATCACCGACGATCCCGATCGCGTGCGTGCGGTGCAGCGCCTGGCGCGCGATCCCGATGTGCGCGCCGTGATCGTTGCGATCGACAGCCCCGGGGGGACGGTCGTCGGCGGCGAGGCGCTCTATCGTGAATTGCGCAAAGTGGCGGAACGCAAACCCGTCGTTGCCGTGATGAGCGAGCTGGCGGCCTCGGGCGGGTACATGGTGGCGATTGCCGCCGACCATATCGTCGCGCGCGAGGGCACGATTACCGGTTCGATCGGCGTGATCTTGCAGACCACTGATGTGACAGGACTTCTTGGCAAGATTGGCATCAGCGCCGAAGCCATCAAGAGCGCGCCATTGAAGGCCGTGCCCTCGCCGCTCGAACCGTTGACGGAAGAATCGCGCGCCGCGACCAAGCGTTTGGTCGATGACATGTTCGATATGTTCGTGTCGATGGTGGCCGAGCGTCGCAACTTCGATCGCGCGCGTGCACTAACCGTCGCCGATGGTCGCGTCTACACCGGTCGGCAGGCGCTGGCGCTGGGCCTCATCGATGCAACAGGCGGCGAGGATGAGGCGCTGGCCTGGCTGGGCACCAAGGGAGTTAGTGTCAGCCTGCCCGTGCGCGACGTGAAGATCCAGAGAGAGGACGATTTCTGGCGCGACATGATCGGCTCGACCATCTCCGCAATAACCGGAAAAACGTATCTGGCTGAGAGACTTACCCTTGACGGTCTGGTTGCGCTCTGGCACCCTGACCTGCGGCTTCGATAAACGGCGGCTCGCGCCGTTCGGGGGGGCCGGGACACACCAAGACACCAGGGCCGGTGGCCGCCGCCGATGACCAAATCGGAACTCATTCTTCGTCTGGCCGAACTCAACCCGCATTTGTACCAGCGGGACGTCGAACGGATCGTGTCGACGGTGTTCGACGAGATCGCCGCCGCCCTTGCCAACGGCAATCGGGTGGAATTGCGCGGTTTTGGCGCCTTTTCGGTCAAGCGCCGGGGTGCTCGCACCGGCCGCAATCCGCGCACCGGAGCGGCTGTCGACGTCGCCGAGAAGTTCATCCCGTTCTTCAAGACCGGCAAGGAGCTTCGCGAGAAGCTCAACGGCAAGAAATAGCCGCCGGGCTTGCCCGTTCCCCGTCGACGGGGACCTGACTGAAGCTGCCGGAGCGCAACGATCGCCGGCCGAGTGCGCCCCATGAAGTTATTGATCTGGCTGGTATTTTCCATTGTTCTGCTGATCGGGGCCCTGTTCGCGATCGCGAATCGGGACGTGGTCAGCGTTGACCTCTGGCCGTTCTGGTCGTCGGTCCCCATGCCGCTCTTCGTGGCGCTGGCGGGCACCCTTTATTTGGGCATGGCCATCGGCGCCGTGCTCGCTTGGTTCGGGGGCCGCAAGAGCCGGGTCAGGGCCCGGGCCGAGCACCGGCGCGCCGAGATCCTGGCGCATGAGAATGCCGCCTTGCAGGCGCGAATCGACCAGCTTTCGCCCAAGCCCAAGCCCGCCATTGTCGACCTGACCCCTGCCTCGACACCCCCCGGACAAGCCGCCCCGCCGGTCTCGCCGGCCTGGACCGAGCCGACGCCCCGATGAGAGTGGTCAGCGCCAGCGAGGTCGAGGCGACCCTGGAGGTCGAGCCGCTGGTCGAACAGCTCCGCCAGATGTTCCGCGCCGGCGCCACGGTGCCGCAGCGCCACCATCACACGGTCCCAGTCCCCGGCAGCGCCGACGCCACACTTCTTCTGATGCCGGCCTGGCAGGAATCGCACTATATCGGCGTCAAGCTGGTGACCGTCTTCCCGGACAATGCCAAGCAGGACCTGCCCTCGGTCATGGGCACCTACGCGCTGCTGTCGGCGCGCTCGGGCGAGCCGCTCGCCCTCATCGATGGCCGCATGCTGACCTTGCGGCGCACTGCCGCCGCCTCCGCCCTCGCCGCCAAATATCTCGCCCGCCAGGATTCCGCACGCCTGCTTATGGTCGGCACGGGGGCCCTGGCACCGCAGCTCATCCTGGCGCATTCGCGCGTGCGGCCGATCCGCGACGTGGTGATCTGGGGCCGCCATCGCGCCAAGGCCGAGCAGCTCGCGCATAACCTGACCGGCCGGCGCTTCCGCGCCACCGCCGCCGACGATCTCGAAACCGCGGTGCGCGGCGCCGACATCATTTCCTGCGCCACCCTCTCGCGCGAGCCGCTGGTCAAGGGCGAATGGCTGCAGCCGGGCCAGCATCTCGACCTCGTCGGCGGTTTCACGCCGCAGATGCGCGAGACCGACGACACCGCGATCGAGCGCGCGCGCGTCTATGTCGACACGCGCGCCGGCGCCATGAAGGAGGCAGGCGACATTGTCCAGCCGCTCCAGAGCGGCGTGCTGCATGAAAATTCGATCGCCGGCGATCTCGCCGATCTCACCCAGGGCCGCGTCCCCGGCCGCCAGTTCCACAATCAGATCACGCTGTTCAAATCGGTCGGCACCGCGGTCGAGGATCTCGCCGCGGCGATTCTGGTGTTTGAGAGCACGCTCGATCGCGGCTTGGGTGGCGCGCCCGGCTCCGGCGGCGTTTTGCGGGGCTGAGTTGGCGTCTCCCAAGCTTCTCATTTTCGATTGCGACGGCGTGTTGATCGACAGCGAGATCATCGCCTGCCGCGTCGACGCCGAATGCTTGACCGAGGCGGGCTTTGCCATCACCGCCGACGAGGTCGCGGAGAATTTCGTCGGCGTCAGCAGCGCGCAGATGTTCACATGGATCGAGCGCCATCACGGCCGCAAGCTTCCCGACGATTTTCCGCGGCTTCTAAAGGCGCGCCTGCAATCCGCCTTCGCCAGCGAGCTGCAGCCGATGCCGGGCGTCGCGCAGGTCCTCGACATGATGCCGACCGCCCGCTGTGTAGCATCGAGCTCCTACCCCGACCGTCTCTCGTTCACGCTGGGCCACACCGGCTTGCTGGATTATTTCGCCCCGCATATTTTCAGCGCGACGATGGTCAAGCACGGCAAGCCGGCGCCCGATCTTTTTCTCCACGCCGCGGCGCAAATGGGCGTCGAGCCGCGCGATTGCCTCGTCATCGAGGACAGCCGCGCCGGAGTCGAGGCGGCGAACGCGGCCGGCATGCGCGTGCTGGGCTTTGTCGGCGGCGCCCATTGCCGCCCCGATCACGCCGATCGCCTGCGCAACGCCGGGGCGAATGCGATCTTTTCCGATATGCGCGAACTGCCGCGCCTGCTGGCGACATAGGAACGACGAATCATGCGCATCACCATTGTTGGCGCGGGCGTGATGGGACTGTCGGCGGCGTGGGCGCTGGCGCGCAAGGGCCACACGATCCGTGTCGTCGATCAGGGGCTGATCCCCAACCCCTACGCCTCCTCCGTCGATCAGCACCGCCTGATCCGCCACCCCTACGGCGCCGAGCGCGGCTACACGCGCATGATCAACCGCGCCTACGAGGGGTGGGACAAGATGTGGGCCGATATCGGCGCCAAGCACTACGCGCAGACCGGCACGCTGGTGCTGGAATCCGGCATCGGCTCCTGGACCGGCGACACGGTGGCGTCGCTCGAAGCCGAGCGCATTCCCTTCCGCAAGCTGGAACCCGACGCGCTCGCGCGTGAATTCCCGCTGCTACGCGCCGAGCGCATGCATTATGCGCTTCACCTCGAGAGCGGCGGCATCTTGTTCGCCGAGCGTATCGTCTCGTCGCTGGCGCGCCATCTCGCCACGCGCGGCGTTCGCCTCGAGGCGAGCACGCCGGTGCGCGACATCGATCCCGCGCGCGGCCGCGTCGTGATCGCCGACGGCACGACCATCGACGCTGACCTGGTGATCGTCGCCGCCGGCGCCTGGCTGCCGCTGCTTCTGCCCGCCTACGCCAAGCGCATCACGCCCTCGCGCCAGGTGGTCGTCTACCTGACCCCGCCGCCCGATGTCGTGAAGACGTGGCAACGCCACCCGCTGCTGCTCGATATCGATCCCAAGGCCGGCTTCTACCTGGTGCCGCCGCGCGACGGCACCGGCCTCAAGATCGGCGATCATGGATTCACGTTGCGTGGCGATCCCAACCGCGACCGCGAGGCCATCGCCGCCGAAGCCGACGCGACTGTCGATCTCTGCCGCGCGCGCCTCGCGCGCTTCGAGGAATATGGCATTGGCGTCGCCAAGACCTGCTTCTACGACGTCGAGCCGCAGGAGCGTTTCATCGTCGAAAAGATCGGCGACAAAGGCTGGGTCATGTCCGGCTTCTCCGGTCACGGCTTCAAATTCGCCGCAGCACTCGGCCTACAGCTCGAAAAGACCATCGCCGGCAAACGCACGCCGGAATCGTTGACCAAGTGGGCGGCGGGCAAGGTCTAGGCGGCATGGCGATCGATCTCGCACGAATCCGCTCTGAAACGCCCGGAATTGCCCATCGCATCCACTTCAACAGCGCTGGCTCCTCCCTCATGGCGCAGCCTGTCCTGGATGCGATGATCGCGTATCTCAAGCGCGAAGCCGCGATTGGCGGATACGAAGCGGCGGCCGAACTGGCGCCACGCCTCGACGGCGTCTACGACAGTGTCGCGCGCCTAATTGGCACGCAACGCGACGAGATTGCCCTCGTCGAGAACGCGACCGTCGCCTGGCAGATGGCGTTCTACAGCCTCGCCTTCCGGCCGGGCGATCGCATTTTGACCGCGCGCGCCGAATACGCGGCGAACTACGTCGCCCTCCTGCAAGTCGCGCGGCGCACCGGCGCGGTTATCGAAGTTATTCCCGACGACGCGAACGGCGTGCTCGATCCCACGGCACTAGAGCGCATGATCGACGATCGCGTCCGCCTCATCGCCATCACCTGGATTCCGACGAATGGCGGTCTCGTGAATCCGGCGGCTGAGGTTGGCCGGATCGCGCGCAAGCACGGCATTCTCTACCTTCTCGACGCCTGCCAGGCTGTCGGCCAAATGCCGGTCGACGTGACGCAATTGGGGTGCGACATGCTCTCGGCAACGGGCCGCAAATTCCTGCGGGGGCCGCGCGGCACCGGGTTCCTCTATGTGCGCCGCGATCTCTTATTGCAGGTCGAACCGCCGGTGATCGATCATTTCGCAGCACCGTGGGTGGCGGCGGACCGCTACGAGCTGCGCAAGGACGCGCGCCGCTTCGAGACATGGGAGAACAACTACGCAGCGCGCCTGGGCCTCGGCGTTGCGGTCGACTACGCGCTGGCCATCGGGCTGGACCACATTGCGGTGCGTTGCCGGAAGTCTCGCCGACGGGCTGCGCGACGAACTGCGCGGCATCCCCGGCGCGACCCTTTACGATCTGGGCCCGCATCCGGCGGCAATCGTCACGTTCACCCTTGCCGGCATCGACGCCGACGTGATCAAGGAAAAACTGGCCGCGAGCCGCATCAATGTGAGCACGTCGCGGGCATCGAGCACGCTTCTGGATGCGACCGCCCGTGGGCTGCCGACGGTCGTTCGCGCGTCACCGCATTATTACAACAGCGAAGAGGAAGTGGCACAGCTCGTGCAGGCGATCCGCGCCATCCCTCAATAGCGAGGACCAGAGGAATTGATCGCGGCGACGTCCGGCACATCGTCACGACCCACCTCACCCTTCCCGTCGCTCCGCGACGGGCCCCTTCCCTCTCCCCCCGCTTCGCGGGCGGAGAGGGAGACGCATCGCGCTCGAAAGTCCCTCTCCGCCCATAGGGCGGAGAGGGATTTAGGGTGAGGTGGGCTGCCTGACTCTCGACGCGTTTGCGCGAATTACCCCGCCGCGCGGCGAGCGACGTTGTGGAACGAGTTCACCATCGCCAACTCCGCCCCCAGGAAGCGCGCGATCTCGCCCATGCCCGAGCGGCCGGCGCGCGCCTCGGCGTCGGGGTTGTAGTTGGTGTTGGTGTTGACGTCGTAGGTGAACACCTGGCCTTGCGCATCGGTGATGAACTCGATGCCGGCGATGGCGATGCCATTCGCCGCCAGGAAGGCTTCATATTTGCGGATCAGGCGCGGATCGATCGTGTCGATGATCTGGAATTTCGGCGCCGGTGCTTCGGTCGTCGGACAGAACGCATCGCCCACCTGGCACTGGTCGGCCGGGCAGAGCTCGAACCCGTCGCGCGTGTCGACCTTGACCGCATAGAAGAAGCGTCCGCCGATGAACTCGGCGCGGACGATATAGGGCTCCGGCGCCTTGATGTATTCCTGCAGCAAGGAGACGCCGTCGATCGGCGCCTCGTACGCCTCGCTCGCGACATGCGCGCGCAAGGCATCGATCGTCTGGAAGAGCTGCACCCCGTGGCCCTTGCCGCCGCGATTGGGCTTGAGGATCACGGGACCCGGCGCGAACGCCTCCGCCGCCTTGGCAATTCCCTTGCGTCCGACCACCGCCACCGTGCGGGGTGTCGCGATCCCGGCCGCCTGCAGGGCGGGATATTGCGCGGCCTTGCTGATCTCCAGCTGCAGGGCACGCGAATTGTTGAAGACCTTGCGGCCATGGCGCTCCAGCCAGGCCAGCACCACGGCGGTTTGGTCCGGCCCATAGCGATGGTCGCGGGTATAAGCGGAGGCGCTCATGCGGTTGTAGAACACGCCCTCCGGCGGGACCGAATCGAGATCGACCGCCCCTTCGCCGTCCAGGACCCATTCTTCATAGGGGAGCTGGCGCTCCGCAAAGGCCTTGCGCAGCGGCTCGACCCAGATGCCGTTCTCGTGGATGACGTGGATCTTGGACATAGTTTTACATTACCAGAATGTTATATATAATATTATCTGGATATTCTGTGTTAATTGTCAAGGAGCCTTCCGCAGGCCGGCATTTCTGCTAGAAGTCGCAAACCCCAGCCGGAGAATGCCGATGCCCGTTCCCGCCGCCCGCGTCTTCGTCGCGATCGACCGCATGGACCGCGCCGGCGCCAAGGCCGACGCCGCCCGCCTCGGGCCTGGCGCCGGGGGGATCAAGCTGGGGCTGGAATTTTTCGTCTCGAACGGGCCCGAGGGCGTGCGCGACGTTGCCGGCACGACCCCCCTCTTCCTGGACCTGAAGCTGCACGACATCCCGAACACGGTCGCGGGCGGGGTGAAGGCCGCCTGCCAGCTTGCCCCGCGCTTCCTCACCATCCACGCCGCGGGCGGCCGCGCGATGATGCAAGCGGCGGTGAAATCGGCGCGCGAGGCCGGCGGCGCCACGCGCCCGAAGCTGCTCGGCGTCACCGTGCTCACCAGCCTCGACGATGACGACCTCGCCACGATTGGCGTCAGCGCGAAGACGAGCGAGCAAGCCAAGCGCCTCGCCGCACTCGCGCAAGACTCCGGCCTCGACGGCATCATCTGCTCGCCGCTTGAGGTTGCCGTGCTGCGCCAGCAATGCGGCCGCGACTTCGTGCTCATGGTTCCCGGCATCCGCCCCGCCTGGGCCGCGAGTCAGGACCAGAAGCGCGTGATGACGCCGGCCGAAGCGGTGGCCGCCGGCGCTGATTATCTCGTCATCGGCAGGCCGATCACGCAGGCGGAAAATCCCGCCGCGGCGCTCGACCGCATCGGCGCGGAGCTCGCCGGCGTCGGATGAGTGCGCGCCCGCATGTGAAGATCTGCGGCATCAACTCGCCCGCCGCCGCCCGCGCGGCCGCGCGCGCGGATTTCGCCGGCTTCAACTTCTATCCGCGCTCGCCGCGCCATGTGACGCCGTCGCGCGCCGCGCGCCTCGCCAAGCATCTGTCGCGCCGCGTGAAACGCGTGGCGGTGTTGGTCGACCCCGACGATGCGCAATTGCGCGACGTGATCGACACGCTGCAGCCGCATTTCCTTCAGCTGCACGGCAAGGAAACGCCGGCGCGCGTCGCCGCCATTCGCCGCGCCTACAAGGTGAAAGTCATCAAGGCGCTGGGCATCAGCACAAAAGCCGATTTCAAGCGGATCGAGCCGTATCTCGCCGTCGCCGACGCGCTGCTCTTCGATGCCAAGCCCCCCAAGCGCAAAGGGGCACTGCCCGGCGGCAACGCCACATCGTTCGACTGGAAACTGCTCGCCGGCAAGAAATGGAAGCGGCCATGGCTGCTCTCCGGCGGCCTCTCGCCCAAGAACGTCGCCGAGGCGCTGCGCATCTCCGGCGCCAAGATCGTCGATGTTTCCTCCGGCGTCGAGGATCGCGTCGGCCACAAGACCCCCGCGCGCATCGCTGCCTTCATTGACGCCGCGCGCGGTCCAAGGAAGAAGAAATGATCAAGCCGACCCCCGACGACGTGCTGGTCGTCATCGATGTGCAGAATGATTTCTGTCCCGGCGGGGCACTCGCCGTCGGCGATGGCGATGCGGTGGTGCCCATCATCAACAAGCTCGCCGCCGCCTTCACGCACATCGTCGTGACACAGGATTGGCACCCGTCCGATCACCGCTCCTTCGCCTCGCAGCACAGCGGCAAGAAGCCGTTCGAGACGACATCGATGCCGTACGGCACACAGGTGCTGTGGCCCGATCACTGTATCCAGGGGACGAGCGGCGCAGCACTGCACGAAGACCTGTCGCTTCCCCGCGCCGAGCTGATCATCCGCAAGGGCTATCGCCGCGACGTCGATTCCTATTCGGCCTTCTTCGAAGCCGATGCGAAGACGCCGACCGGCCTCACCGGATACTTGCGCGAGCGCGGGCTCAAGCGCGTCTTCCTCGCCGGCCTCGCCACCGATTTCTGCGTCTTCTATTCGGCCATGGACGCGCGCAAGCAGGGCTTTGCCGCCACCCTGATCGACGATGCCTGCCGCGCCATCGACTTGAACGGCTCGCTGGCCGCGGCCCATGAAGCGATGGCCAAGGCCGGCGTAACCCGCTGTTCCAGCAAAGAGATCAAGGGCTAGGCGCACCCTCGCGAGTGGTTTATAACCATCGCTTTCGCGGCCTTACCGGACAGAAGCATCGATGACCGCTCTCAACTCCTATCGCGCCGGCCCCGACGAGCGCGGCCATTTCGGCCTGCATGGCGGCCGTTACGTCGCCGAAACGCTGATGCCGCTGATTCTGGAGGTCGAGCGCGCCTACAACGCCGCCAAGGCCGATCCGAAATTCCAGAGCGAGCTCGACTACTATCTCGCGCAATATGTCGGCCGCCCGAGCGTGCTCTATTTCGCTGAGCGTCTGACGCAAAAGCTGGGCGGCGCGAAAATCTACTTCAAGCGCGACGAGCTCAACCACACCGGCGCCCACAAGATCAACAACTGCATGGGTCAGATCCTGCTGGCGCGCCGCATGGGCAAGCGCCGCATCATCGCCGAGACTGGTGCCGGCCAGCACGGCGTCGCGACCGCCACCGTGTGCGCGCTCTTCGATCTGCCCTGCACGATCTACATGGGCACCACCGACATCGAGCGCCAGGCGCCCAACGTCTTCCGCATGAAGCTGCTCGGCGCCGAGGTGAAGCCCGTGACCTCGGGGGCCGGCACGCTCAAGGACGCGATGAACGACGCGCTGCGCGACTGGGTCGCCAACGTCGACACGACCTATTATCTGATCGGCACGGTCGCCGGCCCGCACCCCTTCCCCACGATGGTGCGCGATTTTCAGTCGGTGATCGGCAACGAAGTGCGCGAGCAGATGCTGAAGGCCGAAGGCCGCCTGCCCGACACGCTGGTCGCCTGCATCGGCGGTGGCTCCAACGCCATGGGCCTGTTCCATCCCTTCCTCGACGATCGCGACGTGAAGATGGTCGCCGTCGAAGCCGCCGGTCACGGCATCGAGACCGGCAAGCACGCGGCCTCGCTCACCGGCGGCCGCCCCGGCGTGCTGCATGGCAACCGCACCTATCTGCTGCAGGATGACGACGGGCAGATCATGGAGGCGCACTCCATCTCCGCCGGTCTCGACTATCCCGGCATCGGCCCGGAGCATTCGTGGCTGCACGACGTCAAGCGTGTGACCTACGTGTCGGCGACCGACAATGAGGCGCTCGAAGCGTTCAAGCTCTGCGCCAAGCTCGAAGGCATCCTGCCCGCCCTTGAGCCCGCGCACGCGCTCGCTCAGGTCATGAAGATGGCGCCGACGCTGAAGCGCGACCACCTGCTCGTCATGAATTTCTGCGGCCGCGGCGACAAGGACGTGTTCACGGTCGCCAAGGCTTTGGGAGTCACGCTGTGAGCCGCCTCGGTCCCCGCTTTGCCGCCCTGCGCGCCGAAGGCCGCGCCGGCCTCGTCACCTTCATCATGGGCGGCGATCCGGATTTCGCGACCTCGCTCGCAATCCTCAAAGGCCTGCCGCAGGCCGGCGCCGACGTGATCGAGATCGGCATGCCGTTCTCTGATCCGATGGCCGATGGCCCGGCGATCCAGGCCGCGGGCTTGCGCGCGCTCAATCGCGGCATGACGCTCAAGCGCACGCTGGAGATGGTGGCCGAATTCCGCAAAGGCGACATCAACACGCCAATCGTGCTGATGGGCTATTTCAATCCCATCTACAGCTTCGGCGCCGACAAATTCATCGCCGCCGCGAAGACCGCCGGCGTCGACGGCCTCATCGTCGTCGACCTGCCGCCCGAGGAAGATGCAGAGCTGCGCCCGCAGGCCAACGCCGCCGACATCGACATCATCCGCCTGGCCGCGCCGACGACCGACGATGCGCGCCTTCCCGCCGTGCTGAATGGTGCCAGCGGCTTCCTTTATTACGTCGCCGTGCTCGGCCCCACCGGCATGAAATCCGCCGCGGCCAGCGAAATCGCCTCCGCCGTGCAGCGCCTGCGCCACCACACCAAGCTGCCCATTGCCGTCGGCTTCGGCATCAAGACGCCAGATGCCGCCGCCGCCGTCGCGCGCACGGCAGACGCCGCCGTGGTCGGCACGGCGCTGGTGCAGATCATCGCCGACCGGCTCGATGCCGACGGCAAGCCCGGCCCCGACGCTGTGAAGGCGCCGCTCGACTTCGTGCGCAACCTGTCGAGTGCGGTGCGCGACGCGCGCACGCCCGAACCGGCCGGGTCGTAAGGAACAGACGCGATGAACTGGCTCACCAATTTCGTCCGCCCGAAGATCAAGGCCCTGGTCGGCAAGACCGACGTGCCGGAGAATCTGTGGGACAAGTGCCCGTCCTGCACCAAGATGATCTTCCACCGCGATTTGGAAAGTAACGCGCGCGTCTGCCCGCATTGCGGCCATCATCTGCGCCTGGGCGCCAAGCGCCGGTTGGAGCTGTTATTCGATGACGGCGCCTACACGCGCATCGAACTGCCCAAATCGCCCGTCGATCCGCTGCGCTTTCGCGACCGCAAGCGCTATACCGATCGCCTGAAGGAAGCGCAGGCCAAGAGCGGCGAGCAGGACGCGGCGATCGTGGCGCATGGCCGCATCGGCGGCGTGCCCGTCGTCGTCTGCGCCTTCAATTTCGAATTTCTCGGCGGCTCGATGGGTGTCGCGGTCGGCGAGGCGATCCTCACCGCCAGCCAGCTCGCGGTGCTGCAGCAGGCCGCACTCATTGTCGTGCCGTCTTCGGGTGGTGCCCGCATGCAGGAAGGCATCCTGTCGCTCATGCAGATGCCGCGCACCGTGGTCGCGGTGGAGGAAGTGAAGGAAGCGGGCCTGCCCTTCATCGTCATGCTCGCCGACCCCACCACCGGCGGCGTCTCCGCCTCCTTCGCCATGCTGGGCGACATCGCGATTGCCGAGCCGGGCGCGGTGATCGGCTTCGCCGGGGCGCGCGTGATCGAGGAAACCATCCGCGAAAAACTGCCGGCCGGTTTCCAGCGCGCCGAGTACTTGCTCGATCACGGCATGCTCGACATGGTCGTGCATCGCCACAAGTTGCGCGAGACTCTCGGCCGCGTGCTGCGCCTGCTGACCGTGCCCGGCCCGACCGCGGAGGTCGTCGCCATGCCGCAGCCCGCTCTCGAGATTCCGTCCAAGGGGCCCGCCTGAGCGCCGACCCGATCCTCGACCGCCTCAAGGTCCTCCACCCCAAGGCGATCGACCTCTCCCTCGACCGCATCCGCCGCCTGATGGCGGATCTCGGCAACCCGCAAGACCGGCTGGCGCCGGTCGTCCATGTCGCCGGCACCAACGGCAAGGGCTCGACCTGCGCCTATCTGCGCGCCATCGCCGAGGCGGCGGGATTGCGCGTGCATGTCTACACCTCGCCGCATCTCGTGCGCTTCAACGAGCGCATCCGCGTGGCCGGAAAGCTCATCGATGACACGGCGCTGGCCGCGATCCTCGAAGAAGTCGAACACGTCAATGCTGGCCGCCCGATCACCTTCTTCGAGGTGACGACGGCTGCCGCCTTCCTCGCCTTCGCGCGGACGCCGGCCGATCTGGTGCTGCTCGAAACCGGCATGGGCGGCCGGCTCGACGCGACGAACCTCGTCGAGCGACCGGCCGCCATCGCGATCACGTCGATTTCCTTCGACCATATGCAGCATCTCGGGCATACCCTGGCGCTGATCACCGCCGAGAAGGCCGCCATCTTCAAGCGCGGTGTCACCGCCTGTATCGGCCCGCAGCCCAATGAGGCTGCGACTGTGATCGCGCATTCCGCCCGCGAGCACGGTACGACGCTGTTCCGCCATGGGCAGGACTGGCGCATCGCGCTCACGGATGATGGCTTCCGTTACACCGGCCGCGGCACAATCGACTTGCCGGCCCCCGTCCTGCCGGGCCGTCATCAATTCGACAATGCCGGCCTCGCCGTTGCCGTCGCTGAGAATTTGCGCGGCTTCAAATTCACCGACGATCACCTGCGCGTGGGCCTGCGCCATGCCGAATGGCCCGCGCGATTGCAGCGCCTCACGCAAGGTCCGCTCGCGAAGCTTCTGCCGCCGGGCTGGGAGCTGTTCCTCGACGGCGGCCACAACGAAGCCGGCGGCGCAGCGCTCGCCGAATGGGCGGCATCGCAGCGCGACAAGCCGCTCGACCTCGTCTTCGGCATGCTCTCGACCAAGGAGCCCGCGAAGTTCCTCGCGGCGCTCGCACCGCACGTCCGCCGCCTGCGCGCCGTTACCACGCCGACGGAGCCGCTGGCGTTTCCCACGGCGCCACTCGTGGAAGGCGCACACATGGCCGGCATCAAAGATGCGGCCGCGTCCGACAACATCGCCGCTTCAATCAAAGACCTCGTTGCGCGCAGCGAGCGGCCGTCGCGCATCCTGATCTGCGGCTCGCTCTATCTCGCAGGCGTCGTGCTGTCAGAGAATTCCTGAAGCAACGCTCTGCTTCATCACCCCCCACCCTAACCCTCCCCCTCAAGGGGGGAGGGAATACCATCGTGTTCGTGTCTTCGATCTCGCCTTTGTAAGAAGCGGTGGAAGACCCACACGCGGTGAAGTCCCCTCCCCCCTTGAGGGGGAGGGTTAGGGTGGGGGGTGCCCCAATCACGCTCTCTCCAAAAAACGCGCCCAAACAAAAAGCCCCGCCGTTGCCGGCGGGGCTTGATGAAAACAACTCGGGAGCGGCGCGTTACGCGCCCTGCATCACCACCTGCTGGACCCATTCATAGAGCTTGCTCTTGGGCAGGCTGCCGATCTTGGTCGCCGCCACCTGGCCGTCCTTGAACAGGATCAGGGTCGGGATGCCGCGCACGCCGTATTTGGTCGGCGTGCCGGGATTCTCGTCGATGTTGATCTTGGCGACGCGGACCTTGCCGGCCATGTCGCGGGCGAGATCTTCGAGCGCCGGCGCGATCTGCTTGCAGGGGCCGCACCATTCCGCCCAGAAATCCACCAGCACCAGGTCCTTGGACTTGAGGACGTCGGTTTCGAAGGACTCGTCGGACACTTTTTGGGTAACCATGGGACCTCTGTCGCGTATCTGATGGGGGTCGCCGGCCGGCCCGAAACTGCCGACAGCGGCGCAGACTCTAAAGGGGCGGCTCATTGCCGGTCAAGCTGACCGCCCAAAGCCCCGGCCCCCGTGTCTGATGCTCCACGCCGATATGGGGAGCCCGTTAATCTTTTAAAGAGCGGCCTCGGCTGCATCCAGCGCATGGCTGGGCAGCTCCATCAGCCGCGGCCCGTCGGTCCACAACAGGGCGCAACGCACTGTTCGCCCGGGATAAACCTGCCGCAGCGCGGCGCGATAGGCGGCCATCTGGGTAAGGTAAACCGGCGCCACATCCTCGACGCGCAGCGGCGGCGGCCGGTTGGTTTTGTAGTCGAGGACCAGCACATCGCGGTTACGCACGAGTAACCGGTCGATCTGGCCGGAGATGGCGCGGCCCTTCACCGGTCCCACGATCGGCGCCTCGGCGATGCTGCCCGGACCGAACAAAGCCCCGAACTCGGGATGGTTAAGGACCGCGAGCGCTTCCTCAGCCAGGGCGGCACGCCGCTCCGCGTCGAGATCGCTGGCGCGACGCTCCAGGAATCGCGCCGCCGCACCGGGCCGCGCCTCCACCGGCAGCTCCGGCAAGGTCTGCAGCAGGCGATGGATCAGCGTGCCGCGGCGGAAGCGATACCCATCGTCGGCGCCGAAGGGCGAGCGCACCGGCGGCTCGCCCTCGCCCGCCGATGGCACCAGCCGCTTGGCGCTCGCAGGCTCGGCCGGTGCCGGCTGATTCCACCAGACCGGCAAGGTCACGGTGCGGTCGCGGCGTGGCGCCACAAGCTCCTCGCGCAAGGCGACATGCGGTGCCTGCGCCTGCGCGCGCCGCCAGCCCGCACCCAGCCCCTCCGGTGCGGCGATCTCGACCGCATCCTTCTGCGCCGGAAACACCGGCGCCACGAGGTTGTACCAGCACGTGGCTGGCGCCGCGCGCTCGGTCTCGTAGCCGCACACATAGAGCCGGTCTTCGGCACGCGTCAGCGCCACGTAAAGCAGCCGCCGATACTCCTCCTCGCGCTGCGCCTTGGCGGCACCGCGCGCGGTGGCGGCGCACGGATCGTCGCGATCGGAGCGCGGGCACCACAGCATCGTGCCATTGTCGGTCCACAGCACACGCGGACCCTTGGTCGGTACCTGCATCGTGTCGGGCAGGAAGACGATCGGCGCCTGCAAGCCCTTGGCGCCGTGCACGGTCATGATCCGCACCTCGTCGCGCGCCACGGCCTCAAGATCGCGCTTGATCTCCTCGCGGCCGGCGTCGAGCCAGTGCAGGAATGTCTCGAGTGCTGGCGGATGCGCACGCTCGAAACTCAGCGCCGCTGCGAGAAATTCCTCGATCGGGTCTTCGGCCTCGGGCCCAAGCCGCGCGAGCAAGCGCTTCTTGCCGCCGCGAGCACCGAGAATTTCCGCGTAAAGCTCGAACGGCCGCACATAGTCGACGCGGCCGAGCAGCGCCGAGAGTTCCGCAAACGCGCGCGCGTAAGCGGGATCGTCGCCCGCGCGCCGGCGCAGCTCCGCCCACAAGCGGCCTTCGCGCGGGTGTGCCAGATCGAAGAGTTGTTCCTCACTAAGACCGAACAGCGGTCCCTTGAGCACGGTCGCGAGCGTGAGGTCGTCCTCGGGCAGCAGCAGGAAGCGGCCCAGCGCCACCAGATCCATCACCGCCATCTGCTCCGGCAGCACCATGCGATCCACACCGGCGACCTCGATCTTCTCGCGCTTGAGCGCGCGCACCAGATCGCCGACCAGCCGGTTGCGCCGTCGCACCAGGATCATCACGTCGCTGGCGCGGATCGGCCGCCCGCGCGATTCCAGAATTTCTCCACTGTCGATCCAACCACGAATGCTCCGCGCGATCGTCTGCGCCAGCACCGCCGCCGGCTCGTCGGCGGACACCCGCTCGATCGGCGGTGCCCACGGGGCGGGATCGGCGATCTGCTGCGGCCGCACCGGCGGCCACAGCTCGACGAGACCCGCCGCCCCGCGGCGATGGCTGTCATGCGCGATGGCATGTTCGTCGAAGGCGACCCCGCGCCGCGCCTCGGGTTGTGCAAACACCGCATCGACCAGGTTCAGCACCGGCTCGGTCGAACGGAACGACAGATTGAGATCGACCGGCGCCCACGCCTTCGCCGCCGCCTTGGCGCGCCCTTCGAAATAATCGCGCATTTCTCTGAATTTCCGGGGATCGGCGCGCTGGAAGCTGAAGATCGATTGCTTGGGGTCGCCCACCGCGAACACCGTGCGCTCGACATCGCTCGCCCCTTCGCCCGCGAAGAAATCTTCCGCCAGCGCGCCGATCACCTCCCATTGCTCGGGGTTGGTGTCCTGAGCCTCGTCGATCAGGATGTGATCGATGCCGCCATCGAGCTTGTAGAGCACCCACGGCGCCACACCCTTACGCTTCAGCAGATCGCGAGCCTTGAGGATCAGATCGTCGTAGTCGAGCGCCGCGCGCAGCCGCTTGGCGCGGTCATAAAGGCGGATCAGCGTATCGCCCAGCCGGATCAGTGCGGCACTCGCATCGGCGACATGCGCCGCGTTGCGCTTCGCTTGCACACGCTGCAGCCGCTCGGCTTCGGCGGCGAGAACCGTGTCGACGCCCGGTGCGGCCTTCAGCGTCTCCTTGGTGACCAGCGTCTTGCGCCGCTCGCCCGTCGTCGTGAAATAGGCCTGGCGATAGAGGTCGAAATTCGCGATGCGATCGAGCGGTGCGGCGAGCCACGCCGCGATCCAGGCACCGATCTTGCGGTCGGTGACCGAGCCCTGCAGCAGCGCGTCAGCCGCGCGGCGCAGCCCGGCGCCGTCGAACGCCACTTCCTCCGATGCCGCCGCCAGCACCGTCATTTCCGTCGTATCGGCGGCGAGCCCCAGCTCCTCGCGGAGCCGAAAGATCAGGCCGTCGACGCCAGCATTCTCGCGCAGCAGCCGCTCCAGCCGGCCGCGCTCATGCACCAGCTCATTCATCAACTCGTTGAACTCGTTCTCCGCCGTACGCGCCGTGACGATTTCAAGCGAGATCGCCAACGGGCTGCCCTCGGCGCCGCGCGCGCGCGACAGCACCTCGTCGCGGCAGGCGCGCAGCAGCTCGGCCGCACCGCGCTCCTCCATCACCTGGAAATGCGGCGGCAGATTGGCTTCGAGCGGGAAGCGCTGCAGCAACGCCTGGCAGAACGCGTGAATCGTGTCGATGCGCAAACCGCCGGGCGCATCGAGAACATCGGCGAACAAGCGGCGCGCGCGTTCCAGTCGCTTGTCATCCGGTTTCGCGCCGCTCAGCGCCTGGATATGGGTGCTGAGATCGGCATCGCTCAACGTCACCCACTGGCCCAGCCGCTCCATCAGACGCTTCACCATCTCCTTCGCCGCGGCCTTGGTGAAGGTGAGGCACAGGATTTTCTGCGGCGCCGTGCCGTTGAGCAGCAGGTTCTGGATGCGATCGACCAGCACGCTGGTCTTGCCCGTACCCGCCGAGGCCGCCACCCAGGACGAATGCGCGGGGTCGGCGGCGCGCCGCTGCCGGTCCGGCTTGACGAGCAACTCGCTCATTCGCCGCCCTCCACGCTCGACCACTCGCCCACCCGCGCCAGATGCTCGTAATCGTTGGCGCGCGCGAAGCGCGGCCGCGGGCGCGCGTGATAGGGCGTTTGCGGATCGTCGAATTTCGCGATCAGATCCTTGAGACCGTCCAGTGCCGCGATAGCGAGACCGGCGGCATCCGGCAGTTTCTGCTTTCGATTGTTGTAGTCCGCCCCGTCCAGGCGCGTCTCCTCGCCCGGCGGATCGCCGCCCGATAGGCGCCAATAGCTGAGCTCGGCGACCGCGCGCGTCGGCGCATCCTTGAAGCCGCCGGCAATGGCGATCGCCGCTTCCAGCGGCAATTGCGGCGCGAAGCCCAGCGCCACGTCCTTCGCCGACGGCGGCGCGCCGGTCTTGTAGTCGATGATCGCGAGGCCGCCGCCCGTCAACGCGTCGATCCGGTCGGCGCGCGCCTTGAGGACGAAGCGCTGCGCTTCAATCTCCAGGACGCCCGTCGCCTCCGTCAGCGGCGGCGCCGCGAAGGGCCGGCGCGCACTCTCCTGCTCGACGATCCACGACGCGACGCGCGCAGAAGCGCGGCCACCAGAACGCCCACACGCCGGGATTGGCGAGCGTCGGCCCGAAATGCTCGCGCCCGATCGCGATCAGCTTCTGCAGCGCATCCGCCGGCAGCGCGTCGGGAAAGCGGCGCACGAAATCCGCCAGGATCGCGTGGATGATCAGGCCGCGCTCGGCGGCACCGGCATCGGCATCGAGCGGCTCGAGCGCCTTCAGATTCAGGATCGTGCCGCGCATAGAGCGCATACGGGTCGCGCCGCCACAGTCTCGACATCGCGTGACCGAGAGCGCGCGCGGGCGTGCCGCCACCGGCGGACGCGGCGCGGGCGGCGGCACCGGCAGCGGCGGCCCGGCCTCGTCCAGCATCCGCGCCCAGCAGCAAATGCGGGCGAATCTCCGTCGAGAGTCCGTCTTTATATCCGGCGGCCCGCAGCAGCGTGTCCAACCGCAGCAGCCAGCGCGACGGCACGGTCGGCGTGCCCTCGCACGCGCGTCGCGCGCGTGAGCACGACCTGCGGCGCACCGCAGGCCTGCACGAAATCATGCGCCGTGAGGCCGATGCGCCGCTCCGGCGACGGCAGGCCCAACGTCGCGCGCATCGGCCGCGACAGCCACGGATCGGCGTGCGGCTGCGGCGGCCACGTTCCTTCGTTGAGCCCGCCGAGAATGACGAGGTCGGCCTGCACGCAGCCGCGCCTCGAGCAGACCCAAGATCGAGAGGCGCGGATGGCCGCCGAAGCGCGGGCGCACCATCGCGTCCGCCCGAGCGACGCGATCAGCAGGCCGGGTATTCGTCGCCGCTCGATCTTGCCCATGCCGGCGAGCGCCTCGGCGAACTCCGTCACGAAATTCGCGGCCGCCTCGCCGGCTCTCCCGCGCCCACAGCCGCGCCTCGCCATTGTCCGTGTCACTTGCCGCCAGCGCCTCGGCGAACGCCACGTGCAGCGCGCAGCAGCTCGCCGACGGGCGCCCGCGCGCATCGCCGCCGCGAACGGCTCCGCCTTCGCGACAATCGCCGCGAGCCACGACGCCAAGATTCTCTCCCGCGGTCACACGCTGACGCAGCGCCGCAAGCACGCCCGTCGAGCCCCGCGCCGGGCCGCGGGCCGCGCAGAACGCATCGTTCAAGCCGGCGCACGTGCGCCCGAAAAGCGGCCGGCGTCCTCGCCGCCCGCCGCCAGCGGATGCTTGAGGCAGGCGAGCAGCGGCGACCGGCGCCAGCTTCGTCCGCGATCATCTCTGCGACCAGACGCAAGAACACGCCCGGGCGGCGTTTCGGAGAGCGGCCGCCCGGCGGAATCGTCGACCGTGATGTCGCAGCGCTTGAGTTCCGCCGCCACGCGCCGCGCAAGGTCGCGATCCGGTGTGACCAGCGCCGCCTTGCGACCGGGAATCCTCCTCCAGCGCCTCGCGCATCAGCAGCGCGATGGTCGCCGCCTCGGCTTGCGGATGCGGGCAGTCGATGCGGTCGACATCGACGATCGCGCGCGCCTCGGATCGCCTTGCGATTCTGCCAAGCGGCGGTGGTCTCGGCCGGATGCAGCGCCAGCGACAGCAGCCGCGCGCGCGCCGCGGCGATCGTCTTGCGCCACGGCGCCATGCCAGGGCGGCACCGTCTTGCGATCGATCTCGAGCTTCTCCAACAGAGCGCTTCAGGCCGAATTGCGGATGGGTGGCGTCGCAGCTCCGCTCCAGCTCTCGTCATCGAGCCCGCGTCGAGCCCAGGCAGGATCACCGCGCCCTTCGGCAGTCGCGCGACCACGCCCAGCAATTCCGCCGTCGCCGGCATGCTGCCGGTCGAGCCGGCGGCGATGACGGGATCCGACGGCGGCGATGCGCGCCATTGCCGCGCCATGCGCGCGATCAGCAGAGATTGCGCCGCTCGGCCGGATCGATCATGCCTTCGGCGTCCAGGATCGCCGGCCAGCTCCGCGTCAGCAGCGATCAGAACTGCAGCGTGCGCCGCCAATGCTGCGCATAGTCGTCCGGCACCAGCGTCGCGAGCTTGTCGAAGCGACAGGCGCTCGGTCTGCATCTGGTCGAGCAGGCGCGCCGAGCTCGCCCGCCAGCTCCGCCGCCTGCTCCGGGCTTTGCGCCTCGCCGCTCTCGCGCCAAGCTTCAGGATCGCGCGCGCCAGCATCATGCGCCGCCGCAGATCCGGGATCGCCGGCGGTTCAGCTCCGCGCCGACCCCGTCGGCCTCAGCGAACGCAAGCTCGTCATCGTCGACATCGCCCAACGGCCGCAGGCGCGGCAGCAGCACCGGCTGCGCGCCGGCGCGGCGCAGGAACGCGTCGCGCAACGCGCGGCCCGCGCGCCGTGTCGGCAGCAGGATCGTCATGCGCGACAGCGCCAGCGTATCGCCGCCGGCTTCTTTCAGGAGGCCTCACCAGGGCATCGGCGAAGGCAACGCCGGTCGGGATCGTGAAGACGACGCGCGGCCGCGGCGTCGCTGCGCGCACCCCTCACCCCTCGCGCTCCTCGGCACCGAAGGCGGATAGGCGTGCCCCGCCGAATTCGCGCTCCGTCGCCGCCAGATCCTCCGGGCGTGCCGACATGGAACCACTCCCGTCATGCACCAGACCCCACAGCCGCCCCGCCGCCTGCGCCTTGTCGTAGAGCACGTTCAGGGAGAAGGCGCCCGACGGGCGCGTCCTCGAACAGGCGCGGATGCAGGATCTGCAGCGCTGCATAGACATAAGGCGCCACCTCGTTGGCCCGCCGCCGCCGCAGCCGCCCCAGCGAATCGAGGAAATAATCGCCGCGCCCTTCATAGCCGCGGGCGCTCGCGGTCGACTGCATCAGCAGCAGCGCATCCATGCGTGTGTCGTCCCAGGCGCGCGCCATGCGCCGCAGCGCCGGCATGGAGCCATCGCAGCCATAGCACGTCGGCGTTGACGACGTAGAACGGGGCCTCGCCCAGCAGCGGCAATGCCTTCGCCACGCCGCCGCCGGTCTCCAGCAGCTCGCTCTCGCGCGAGATCGCGATCGGCGGCACGCTGCGCGTCTTGAGATGCGCTTCGATCTGCTCGCCCAGGTAATGGACGTTGACGACCGCGCGCTCGACCTTCGCTTCCGCCAGCCGATCGAGCGCGCGATCGAGCAACGTGCGCCCCGCCACTTTCAGTAGCGGCTTTGGCGTGGTGTCGGTGAGCGGGCGCATGCGCTTGCCCAACCCCGCGGCCAGCACCATCGCGCGTCGCGGCGTTTTCATCGTCATGCCGTCACGCTCGCCGGCGGCGCTATGCGCTGCGCTTTGGGCACATGGCGATCGAACCACTGCTTGATCGAGGCCAGCGCCGGGTGTGCAAGATCGCCTTCCAGCAAGCGCCACACGCGCGGAATGTGCTTGAGATATTGCGGCTTGCCGTCGCGGCGCAGCAGCCGCGTGAAGATGCCGATGATCTTGGCATTGCGCTGCGCGCCCAGCACGGCATAGGCCGCCTTAAGCACCTCGCGGTCGAGATCGGGAAACGACGGCGGCGTAGCGATCGAACATCGCGTGCACGAGATCGGGCGCGATGTCGCGCCGCGCGTCTTCCAGCAGCGACACCAGATCGTAGGCCGTCGGCCCGATCAGCGCGTCCTGGAAATCCAGCAAGCCGCAGGCGGCAACGCCGCCGCGCCCCGGCAGCAGCATCAGATTGTCAACATGATAATCGCGCAGCACCAGCGTCGTTGGCACCGCGCGAACCGGAGCGAAGGCCGCCCGCCAGCGCGCCACATAATCCGCGCGGATGTCGGCGGCCAGCTCCTTCCCCTGCACAGCCGGCAAAAACCAATCGGTGAGCAGCGTCGCTTCGACGATCAGCCGCTCGTCGTCATAGGGCGGCACCGCGACGCTCGCCGCCTCATCATGACGATGCAGCGCCACCAGCGTATCGATGGCCAGCGCATAGAGGGCGCGCTCGTCCACGCCGGCCGCGAGCTTGCGCGTATACGTATCGTCGCCGAAATCCTCGATCAGCAGCAGCCCCGCCTTCACATCCGACGCCAGGATGCGCGGCGCGCTGAAGCCCATCTTCCCGAGATGATTGGCGATGGCGACGAACGGCCGCACATCCTCCTGCGGCGGCGGTGCATCCATCAGCACCGAGCGGCGCGCGCCCGCGGACAGGCGGTAGTATTTGCGGAACGACGCATCGCCCGCCAGCAATCGTACCGGCACGTCGGCCCAGCCGGCCTTGTTGAGAAAGGCGGCGACGGCGTGGCGGCGATCGTCGGCAACAACGTCACTCATGCGAACTCAAACCCCTTCAGGCGTTCCGCCCAGCCCGGACCGGCGACCAGCCGCACACGCCGCGACTCCGCCGAGGGCCCATTGGAGAATTCCACATCCAGCCGGTCCGCGGGCAAGAGATCGCCGAGTCGCTCCGGCCATTCGATCAGGCAGATCGCCTCGGCGAACGCCTCTTCGATCCCGAGTTCGTACGCATCCTCCGCCTTGGTCAGGCGATAGAGATCGAAATGCCAGATCGCCGCCCCTTCCAGGTCGTAGACCTGCACTAGGGTGAAGGTCGGGCTTGGCACCTCCGCAACCCCCGCCCCGCCCGGCCGCGCCCGGATGAAAGCGCGCGCGAAGCTCGTTTTGCCAGCGCCGAGCCCGCCCGCCAGCGCCATCACGTCGCCGCGGCGTGCCTGCGCGGCCAAGCCCGCCGCCAGCCGTTTCGGTTGCGGCAATATCGGCGAGCTCGATCTGACGTAAACCGGCGACAGCAGCGTCATATCCTTGGGCGTCCTTTGTATCCGCCCCGCGCCCCTGCCGCAACCAGCACCGGCCGGCGCCTGAACCGGCTCGCGGGCCCGGCCGGGGCCATGCTATGCACTCGGGTCCTGTTACCCTTTTGCCCCTGGCGGAGCGCCGCATGAATTCCGTTTCCGCGTACCGATGTCGCGATTATTGGCGCCGGCCCGGTCGGCCTGTTCGCCGTCTTCGAGTGCGGCATGCTGAAAATGGGCTCGCCATGTGATCGATGCGCTGGACGTCGTCGGGCGGGCAATGCACCGCCCTCTACCCAGAAAAGCCGATCTACGACATTCCCGGCTACCCGCGGATCGGCGCCACCGAGCTGATCGACAAGCTCGCCGAGCAGGCCGCCCCCTTCAACCCCGACTACCGCCTCAGCCGCCGCATCGACGCGCTGACCCGCGTGGGCGAGGACTGGCGAGCTGACGACCATCGGCCGGCGAAAAGCTCGCATGCGCGTGCCGTCGATCGTCGCCGCGGGCGCCGGCGCCTTCGGCCCCAACCGGCCGCCGCTGACCGGCCTCGAGGAATACGAGGGCAAGAGCGTCTTCTACCTGGTGAAGCGGCGCGACGATTTCCGCGGCAAGCGTGTGGTCATTGCCGGCGGCGGCGATTCGGCGGTCGACTGGGCGCTGTCGCTGGCCGATGTCGCCGCGCGCGTCATGGTCGTGCACCGCCGCGACAAGTTCCGCGCCGCACCCGAGAGCGCCGCCAAGCTCAAGCAGCTCGCGACCGAGGGCCGCATCGAGCATGGTCGTGCCCTATCAGCTCGACGCGCTGGACGGTGCGGGCGGCCAGCTCTCGGCCGTGCTGTGCAAGGATCTCGATGGCAAGACGCGGCGCCTCGAGGCTGACGCGCTGCTGGCCTTCTTCGGCCTCGCCATCGAATCTCGGGCCCATCGCGCAATGGGGCCTCAACCTCGAGCGCAATCACATCAAGGTCGATCCGGCGACCTGCGCCACCTCGGCGCCCGGCATCTTCGCGATTGGCGACATCGCGACCTATCCCGGCAAGCTCAAACTGATCCTGAGCGGCTTCGCCGAGGGCGCCGCCGCCGCGCACGCGCATCCATCCGCTGGTGCACCCCGGCGAAGTGCTGCATTTCGAGTATTCGACGACGCAAGGGCGTGCCAGGACGATAAGATGTCAGGCGCGGGGCCCGCGCAGAAATTCCAAACGGAGCGCCACCCCCTCACCCCCACCCTCTCCCCAGAGGGGAGAGGGAGTCAGACCGAGGCGCGCATGAAGTCCCCTCTCCCCCGGGGGAGAGGGTTAGGGTGAGGGGGTTGCCTTGCCCTATCAATTAGCCGCTAGGGACAGACGAGATCTAAATCGGCGTCCCGCGCACAATCTCCGTCGCCACGACCGGCCCCTGCGGGCGGATCGGCACGATGCAGGTGACGGTGGTGCCGCGGCTGGGGGCGGAGTCGATGTCGACCGACCCGCCATGCAATTCGATGATGCGCTTGACCAGCGACAAGCCGAGGCCGGCACCGGTGCGCCGGCCGAGCGAGGACGGCCCGCGCTCGAATTCCTTGAAAACCCGCGCCTGGTCCTCGTGCGCGATGCCCACGCCGGTATCGGCGACGACGATGACCGGCGCGGTCGCCATCGATCTGACCCGACAGCACGATGGCACCCCCCGGCGGCGTGAAGTTGAGCGCGTTGGAAACGAGGTTGCACAGCGCCTGCTTGAGACGGCGCTCATCGACCTCCACCATCGGCAGGCTGGAATCGCATTCGATGGTGAGCTGCAGGTCGTGATTGCGCAGCCAATCGCGGGTCAGCGTGCCGACACCTTCGAGGACGGTGCGCAGCTGCACCGAGCGCCGGTCGAGCGACATGCGCCCCGCCTCGATCGAGGCGAGATCGAGAATGTCGTTGATGATGGTCAGCAGCCGTTCCGACGACACCAGGATGCCGCTGCAATATTCCGCCTGACGCGCGTTGAGCGGCCCGAAATACTGGTTCGCGAGAATTTCGGCGAAGCCGATGATAGTGTTGAGCGGCGTGCGCAGCTCGTAGGAGATATTCGACACGAATCCGGATTTGAGCCGGTCGGCGGCCTCCAGCGCCTCGGCGCGTTCGCGCAGTGCGCGCTCGACGCGGATCGAATCCGTGACGTCGACATAGGAAAGCAGCGTAGCACCGTCAGGCAGCGGCACGCAGGCATAGTCGAGCACCGAGCCGTCGATGCGCGTGAGCCGCCCGGCGCGCGGCGTGCGGTCGGTCAATCGTTCGATGATGCGGCCGCGCAAGGTCGGCCAATCGTCGCCCTGCTCGAAATAATCGCGCGTACGCTCGACGATGTCGGAGACATGCGGCTCGTCGCGCAGCACCTCCGCCGGGATCTGCCACATCCGCGCATAGGCGGGGTTGGTGCAGCTTGATACGACCGTCGCTGCCGATCACGGCCACACCCTCGTAGAGATTGTCGAGAGTCTCGCGCTGCACGGCGATCAACGTGTTGTAGCTGCGCTCCAGCACCAGATTGTCGGTCACGTCCTCGTAGGTGAACAGCAACCCGCCCATCGGATGCGGCGAGATGCGCGTGCGCAGCGTCGTGCCGTCGGGGATGTAGACCAGCTCCTCGATCGGCTCGACCAGCGAGGTGAACAGCTTCAGCCGCTGGCGCTTGAAGGCGAGGAAGTCGACATATTCCGGCAGCCGGCGGCGTTCGCGCAGCGCCTCGAGAACCTCGCCGTAATCCGGCTCGCCGCGCAGGAACGGTTCGTCCAGCCGCCACAATTTGCTGTAGGCGACGTTGAAGAATTTCAGCCGTGTGTCGGCGCCGAAGATCGCGATGGCGGTGGCGAGATTTTCGAGTACCTCGCCATGCGCCGCGATATGCCGCTTGAGCTCTTCCTCCGCCTCCTCGCGCTCCGTCATGTCGACGGCGATACCGATCGTGCCGCCATCGGGCGTGGGCGCCTCGGTAAGCTCGATCAGCCGCCGGGCACCGGCGATGACGATGTGATGGATCTCGCTCTGCGGCGTGCGCGCGGCACCGGCGAGCTCGGCCAGCGCCCGCGCGCGCTCCGCGATCACCGCACCGCCCAACATCCGCCCTTCGCCGACAATCGTGTCGCGATCGGCTTCCACGGCCTGGGCGAACTGCGCATTGCAATCGACGATCGCCTGGCCGGCGTCGCGCCGCCAGACCGGCACGGGCAGCTTCAGGAACGCGGCCGAAAGGCGCTCTTGCGCCGTGCGCAACGTCGCGAGCTCGGCGTCGCGCTGGGCGAGACGCTGCGCCAGGTCGTCACGCGCTTGTGAGAGCGCAGCGGTGCTGTCGTTGTGGGCGCGTTGGGCGGAGTCACGCGCCGATCTGGCCACCCGCACCCGGTGCCACGTCGCCAAATAGCACCACGCCGCCAACACGACGGCGAGCGCTGCTACCCCCCACGCGATGGTTTCACCGATCACCGCTTGCGTTCCACCCGCTGTCGTGACCCCAATTCGCGGGCAGCGGACAAGCGGCCTGCCGGCGCCGTCCGAATCGTCCCCTTCGCAACGCGAATCAAAGCGTTATAGGCGCAAACCGGGCCCGCAAACAAGACCGCCCCGGCGGACGCGGACGCCGGCGCGATGCCGACCGGCTCTTCGCCGGCTGCCACCGTCCTTGACATCTACCTACTAGTAGGTAGATTCACCGCTCCACTCACAGGGGGAGCGCGCGATGACCGTTGAGCTTTATTGGCTGACCTTGACCGTCCTCATGACCGCCTTGTTCTGGCTGGTCTACATTTTCGACCGCATGGCGGTGCGTGGCATTCCCAGCACGCTCTCGGCCGCCCCGCCCGAAACCGGCATCCCGCATTCGACCTGGGCGCAGCGCGCCATCTGCGCGCATCGCAACGCCGTCGAGAATTTGGTGATCTTCGCGCCGCTCGTCGTCGTCGCGCACATGATGCAGATCACCACTCCGGCAACGCGCGCGGCGGTCGTCGTGTATTTCTTCGCCCGACTGATCCATTTCCTCGTCTACACGGCCGGCATTCCGGTGGCGCGCACGCTCGCCTTCACGGCCGGTTGGATCGCGCAGATCCTGCTCGCGGCCAACATCCTGAACTGGTTCTGAGCCCCGTGGCGACGCCAACGCCGCCCGTTGTCGTCATCGCCGGCATCGCCGAAGGCCTGGGCGCGCACATCGCTCGGACTTTCGCGATGGCGGGCCACGATGTCGTGGGCCTGTCGCGCAGCGATCGCGCCACGCCGGAGATTGCTGCGGCGGTCGCGCAAGGCGGCGGCATCTACAGCCATATCGCCTGCGACTTAACGGATCCGGCGCAGGTCGCGGCGGCGGTGCACCCGTATGCCGATCGCATTGCCGTCCTGGTGCACAACGCGCAAATCCTGCTGATCAAGCCTGCCACGGAAACAACGCTCGACGAATTCGTGGGACTGTGGCGCGTCATCTGTTTTGGCGCGATGGTGGTCGCGCAGAGCGTGCTGCCGGGGATGATGGCACGGCGAAGCGGCGCCATCATCTTCTCCGGCGCAACGGCCGGGATGCGCGCCGGCGCCAATTTCGCCGCCTTCGGTTCCGCCAAATTCGCGCTGCGCGGCCTCGCGCAATCGCTCGCGCGCGAATGCGGGCCCAAGGGCGTGCATGTGGCGCATGTGGTGATCGACGGCCTGATCGAAGCACCGCAGACCGATGCGCGCTTCGGGCCCGCGCGCGGCGCGCGACTTGACCCCGAAGCCGTGGCGAAAACCTATCTCGAGCTGGCGCGCCAGCACCCGTCGGCCTGGACACACGAGATGGACCTGCGGCCGTCCGGCGAGCGGTTTTGACGGAGGCAATCCTGTCGAGCGAGCTGATCAATGCCGATTTCTCCCGGCGCGTGGTGATCGAAACCGACCGCCTGCCCTGGACTCCCTCGCCGCAAGAAGGCGTCGCGCGACGCATGCTCGATCGCATCGGCGGCGAGATCGCGCGCGCGACCTCGCTGGTGCGTTATGCCCCCGCCAGCGCGTTCTCGCCACACGAGCATGCGCTGGGTGAGGAGTTTCTCGTCCTCGACGGCGTCTTCTCTGACGAACACGGCGACTATCCCGCCGGCACGTATGTGCGCAATCCACCCGGCAGCCGCCACACGCCGCGCACGGCGCCCGGCTGCCTCCTGTTTGTGAAGCTGCGCCAAATGCAACCAACCGAGCGCCAGCGCATCGTCATCGATACGAACGCCACACCATGGCGGCGTGGGCAGATCCTTCTCTACGACGCCGGCGAACGCGTGACGATGGAAAAGCTCGAAGCCGGCGCCAGCACGGCCGCGAGCGACTGCCCAGGCGGCGAAGAGATCTTGGTTCTGTCAGGCGAGCTCGCCGATGGGCACGGCACCTACGGACCGCGCACCTGGATCCGCAACCCGCCCGGCTTCCGCCGCCGTTTGAATTCGGCGCGCGGGGCGGTGTATTGGCTGAAGCAGGGTCATCTGCATGTCCCCGCGTGAGACCATCCCGTGACAACGCCGCCGACCACCCACAGCACCGACACCGCCGACCAGATCCTCGATCTGGCCGAGCAGCTGATCCAGACCCGCGGCTACAGCGCCTTCAGCTATGCCGACATCGCGACAGCGCTCGGCATCCGCAAGGCGAGTATCCACTATCACTTCGCATCCAAAACCGCGCTCGGCATTGCGGTGCTGGACCGTTATGTCGAGCGCTTCGCGACGGCGCTCGCCGCCATCCTGGCCGACGAGGAGCGCTCTGCCATGTCGCTCATCGATTTCTACACCGAGCCCTACCTGCAATTCGCCAAGTCCCCGGACATGGTGTGCCTGTGCGGGGCGCTCGCCGGCGAGATGATGGCGTTGCCGCCGGAGCTGCGCACGCGCGTCGATCAGTTCTTCAGGGAGCACCAGGCGTGGCTCGCCGGCATCCTGAAACGCGGGGTGGAGCGCGGCGAGTTCAGGCTGGCGGCAACGCCCGCGAAAACGGCCCGCCTCATCCTCGGCGCGCTGCAAGGCGCCTTGCTGGTCAAGCGCACGACGCAAGACGCCTCGCAGCTGCGCGACGTCATCGCCGTCATCAAGGCGCAGCTTGCCGTCTGAACAAGGGGCCTGACGCAATTCGGCCCCGGTGCCAGTTTGGCACCAGGGCCGATGCGGTGGCTCTGCGGACGCTCTTAGTAGCGGTACTGATCGCCCTTGAACGGGCCCTTAGGGGCCACGCCGATATATTCGGCCTGGGCCGTGCTGAGCTTGGTCAGCTTGGCGCCGACCTTGGCGAGATGCAGGGCGGCCACCTTCTCGTCCAGGTGCTTGGGCAGGGTGTAGACCTTCTTCTGGTACTTGCCCGGGTTGGTCCACAGCTCGAGCTGCGCCAGCGTCTGGTTCGTGAACGAAGCGCTCATCACGAAGCTCGGATGGCCCGTGCCGCAACCGAGATTGACGAGCCGCCCTTCGGCCAGCAGCAACATGCGACGGCCATTCGGGAACTCGATCTCGTCGACCTGCGGCTTGACGTTGTGCCACTTCAGGTTCTTGAGCGCCGCGACCTGGATCTCGTTGTCAAAGTGCCCAATGTTGCAGACGATGGCGCGGTCTTTCATCTTGCGCATATGGTCGATGGTGATGACGTCGACGTTGCCGGTCGCGGTGACGAAGATGTCGCCATGCGAGCACGCATCGTCCATCGTCACGACCTGGTAGCCTTCCATCGCCGCCTGTAAGGCGCAGATCGGATCGATCTCGGTCACCATCACGCGGGCACCGGCGTTGCGCAGCGAAGCGGCCGAGCCCTTGCCCACGTCGCCGTAGCCCGCGACGACCGCGACCTTGCCCGACATCATGACGTCGGTGGCGCGGCGGATGCCGTCGACCAGGCTCTCGCGGCAGCCATAGAGATTGTCGAATTTCGACTTGGTGACCGAGTCGTTGACGTTGATCGCCGGGAAGAGCAGGCGCCCTTCCTTTTCCATCTGGTAGAGGCGATGCACGCCGGTCGTGGTCTCTTCGGTCACGCCCTTGATGTTTTTGCCGAGCTGCGTGTACCAGCCGGGCTTCTGCTTCAGCTTCTTCTTGATCGCCGCGAACAGGAACTCTTCCTCCTCGCTGCCGGGCTTGGAGATGACCGACGCATCCTTCTCCGCCTTCATGCCGAGATGGACGAGCAACGTCGCGTCGCCGCCGTCATCGAGGATCATGTTCGGCGTGCCACCGTCGGCCCACTCGAAAATCTTGTGCGTGTATTCCCAGTATTCCTCCAGCGTCTCGCCCTTGTAGGCGAAGACCGGCGTGCCCGAGGCGGCGATCGCCGCGGCGGCGTGGTCCTGGGTCGAGTAGATGTTGCACGAGGCCCAGCGGATATCGGCGCCGAGATGCTTGAGAGTCTCGATAAGCACGGCGGTCTGGATGGTCATGTGCAGCGAGCCGGCGATGCGGGCACCCTTGAGCGGCTTCTTCTTGCCGTACTCCTCGCGGGTCGCCATCAGGCCCGGCATCTCGGTTTCGGCAATCGCGAGTTCGCGCCGGCCCCAATCGGCCAGCTTGATATCGGCAACCTTGTAATCGGCCTTCGCAGCCATGAGAGCACTCCTGCAATGTCGGGGGTCGGGATTGAAAAGACGCCGCGTCATAGCAGCCGGCACAACCGCCTTCAATCGAAATATCGCCCACTTTTTTCCCACTTAGAAAGTGTGGGCAGCTGATTATCCGGGCCGTGGCGCCCTGCGTGTCGGTGAATTGGCCCGTTGCGCCGCGCAGGCCTCCCGAACACACAAGCGCAGCCAGCGATGCGCCGGATCGGCATCCAGCCGCGGGTGCCAGAGCAATGAAACCGTGATCTCCGGGACCGCGACGGGAAGCGGAAAACTATGCAGTCCGGCGCGCAGGTTTCCGGTGTGCCGTTCGGGAACGGTGGCGATCAGGTCGGAGGCCCGGGCGAGCGCCAGCGCCGCCGAAAAACCGCCGACGATGGTCGCAATCTCCCGTTCCAGCCCGAGCGGCTGCAAGGCCTCATCCATCGGCCCCGTCTCGAGACCCCGCCGCGAGACCAGGACGTGCCGGCCGGCCGCGTAGCGGGCGGGCGTGATCTTGCCCCGGCACAGCGCGTGCCCCATTCGCACGACGCCAATGAAACGGTCCCGGAACAATGCCTGCGTCAGCACCTCGGGACCCGTCGTCTTCCCCACGACGCCCGTATCCAAGTCGACCATCCCGTCGCGAAGGGGTGCGCTGTCTTTGTCCGGCTTCTGCACGAAGCGGAGCCGCACGCCGGGAGCGTCCGCACCGACGCGCGCAATGAGGCGCGGTCCGAAGTTCTCGACAAAGCCGTCACTGGTCCGCAGCGTGAACGTTCGGACGAGTTGTTTGAGGTTGAGCTTTTCAGCCGGGCGTAAAACCGCTTCGCCGCCCTGCACGAGCTGACCGACCCGCTCGCGCAGTTCAAGCGCCCGGGGCGTGGGAACGAGACCGCGTCCGGCCCTGACCAGCAGCGGATCGCCCGTCGTCTCGCGCAATCGCGCCAGCGCCCGGCTCATTGCCGACGCGCTCAGCCGCAACCGTTGGGCGGCGCGCGCGACGCTGCCTTCCGCGAGCAGCACATCAAGAGTGACCAGCAAGTTGAGATCGGGTTTCGACACGCTTCGACCCTAGCACTGTTTGATCGTGATGTGGCGTCAAACGCATGAATAAAGTGCAAATGCTGCGTGTTCCGCCATGTCAGGCAGAGGACTACGTTTCTGACAGCCAGAAACGGAGTTCACGTTGAAATCAATCATTGCAGCACAAGGCGAGGCCGTCGCGGGAAGCGCCGAACCGACACCGTCGGTCCGGTGGGCGCTCGCCAGCCTGTCACTCTCCATGTTGCTGTCCGCGCTCGGCACCAGCATCGCCAATGTCGGTTTGCCGACCTTGGCACAGGCGTTCGACGCCTCCTTCCAGGACGTCCAGTGGGTCGTCCTCGCTTACCTCCTCGCCATCACCACCCTGATCGTCAGCGTCGGGCGGCTCGGCGATATCACCGGCCGCCGGCGGCTGCTCCTGGCCGGACTCTTCCTGTTCACGGCGGCCTCGATCCTGTGCGGCGCAGCACCCACGCTTTGGCTGCTGATTGCCGCCCGGGCAGCGCAGGGCCTCGGCGCGGCCATCATGATGGCGCTCACCATGGCGCTTGTCGGTGAGACGGTGCCGAAGGCAAAGACCGGCAGCGCCATGGGGCTGCTCGGAACGATGTCCGCGATCGGCACCGCTCTCGGCCCATCGCTCGGCGGCGTTTTGATCGCCGGGCTCGGTTGGCGGTCCATCTTCCTCGTCACCGTGCCGCTGGGTCTCCTGACTTTTTTTCTCGCGCATCGCTATCTGCCCGTTGATCGCCGGGGGCCGAAGACTGATCGGGCCGGTTTCGACAGTATGGGCACATTGCTGCTTGCACTGACGCTCGCGGCTTATGCGCTCGCCATGACGATTGGGCAGGGCAGTTTCGGTCCGCTCAACCTGGCTCTGCTGTTGGCGGCGGGATTCGGAGCCGGCCTCTTCGTGCGCGTCGAGGCGAGAGCGGCATCGCCCTTGATCCGATTGGCGGCGTTCCGCAATGCGGTGTTGAATGCCAGCCTCGCCATGAACGCGCTCGTCTCGACGGTGATGATGGCGACGCTGGTGGTCGGGCCGTTCTACCTCTCTCGTGCGCTCGGGCTCGACGCGGCTCTTGTTGGAATCGTTCTGTCGATCGGTCCAATCATCTCCGCACTGAGCGGTGTCCCAGCCGGTCGTATGGTCGACCGTTTGGGCGCGCCCTTCACGGTCATCGTCGGACTCATCGCAATGGCGGCTGGTTCAATGTCTCTATCCGTGTTTCCGGCGATGTTCGGCATTGCGGGCTACATTGCCGCGATCGCTGTCCTGACCCCCGGTTATCAACTGTTCCAGGCAGCCAACAACACATCCGTCATGATGGATGTCCGCCCGGACCAGCGGGGCGTCATCTCCGGCATGCTCAACCTGTCGCGCAATCTCGGGCTCATCACCGGCGCATCCGTTATGGGCGCTGTGTTCGCACTTGCATCGGCGACGATCGACATCACAACGGCGCATCCCGATTCCGTTGCCACCGGTATGCGGATCACGTTCGCCGTCGCGGCGATCCTGATTGTCGTGGCACTCGCCATCGCGGTTGGAAGCCGTGCTGTCGCAACACGCCCCTCGCTCCCTGGAGATGCATCATGATCCACGCGCGTCAGCGTCAATACCCAGAGCGTGACGCTACCCACCCGCTGCCTTGGCGTTGAACACTACGACAGACGCTTCGATCGCGCCTTCACATCATCGCTCAGCTGCCGCACGATCTCCGTCGTTTTGCGGATATCCGGTTCGCTGAGAGCGACGCCCATGGTCGATGCGATCGAAAGGAACCGGGCGTTGAGCTCGCGGTAGCGCGCATCGCCTTTGGGCGTGAGCTGCACAAGCTTCGAGCGCCGGTGTTTCGGATTGTCGATGAATTTGACGAGCCCCTCGGCCGCAAGCTCATCCGCCAGGCGCTGCATGCGCTGACGGCTGGTGGGTCGCATCTGGGCGATCTGCGGCACGGTGAGCGGACCAAGCAGCACGAGGCTTCGCATGAAGCCGAACGCGCCGCCGCCCCAACTGGTGATGAGCCCTGTCTTCTGGCCGAGCGCCCGTATCCTGAAGAAGCACTGGGCCACTTCGAGCATCAGCTCGGTGATCGCTTCGGCCTTGCCGTCAACGATTGGGCCCGCCCCCGTCCTTCGGCCCACCTGGGTCTTGTGTCGTGCCGATGCCATCGCTTCCGTTCCCTTTGTCTGTGCCAATTTCTCTGGTTGACACCTCAGTTGTCAACTTCTAGAATGACACCTTGGTTGTCATTTATCGTAGCCTCCGGCATCTGCGGGAGCAGACATAGAAATGGACACGGCTGGTCAACAGGCACCCGACACCGGAACCGCAGGCGTCATCGCGCGACCGCCCCTCCTCTTTCTCGCGGCACTTCTGCTCGGCATCGTCTCGGATCACCTGCTGCCTCTGCCGTTCCCGGTTCCGGGGATCGACCAGGTCCACTGGATCATCGCCGGCTCGCTGATCCTGATCGGTTTGGCGCTCGCAGCCGCGGGTATTCGCAGCTTCTTGCGGGCAAGGACGCCCGTACCCACGAACGAGCCCACACGCGCGCTGGTGACGACCGGCATTCATGGCTGGACCCGCAATCCCATCTACCTGGGCATGTTTCTCCTCTACGGCGGCATCGGCATAGCCGCGCACAGCCCGTGGATCCTGATCCTCACGCTGCCTCTGGCAATCACGATCCGCTACGGCGTCGTCGCGCGCGAAGAGGCGTACCTGGAACGGCGCTTTGGCGACACCTACCGCGAATACAAAGCCCGCGTCCGCCGCTGGGTGTAGCCCTCGGGCAAGAGTGCCAACCCTACGCGTTTGGAGGCCGAAATGAGATCAAGCCTGATCGCGATCGGCATTCTGTCGCTCGTGCTTGCCTCCTGCGCGATCCCGACAGCCCGGGAGGCCAGCGATGCCGTTCTGACGCTCCGACAATACGAGGGCTGGGCGTGGGCCGTGGGCATTGCTCTCATCTGGGCCGATCTGGTGTTGCCAATCCCGCAGACGGCCGTGATCGCCGCCCTTGGCATCATCTATGGAACACTGCTCGGCGGGTTGCTGGGCAGTCTCGGCCTGATCACCGGCGGCCTTCTCGGCTACGGTCTGATGCTCACCGCCGCGCGGCGCTTCGCCCTGGGTCCCGGTCTCTGCGCAAGATGGAGAGTTTGTTCGACCGGGGCGGTGCTTGGGCGATTGTCCTGACGCGTAGTCTTCCCTACAGCATCCCCGAGGCCATGGTCTTTCTCGCCGGACTTGCCAGCATGCCGATAAGAAAATTCACCGCGGCGCTGACCATCGGCAGCGTGCCCACGGCATTCGCTTTTGCGGCCATCGGCGCTGGCTGGGCGGACCAGCCGATCCTGGCCCTCGCGGTGAGCTACGTGCTCCCCATCCTCTTGCTACCCATCGCGCTCTATTTCCTGCGGCTGCGAGCACGGTAAGAAATGTCGACACTGGCCGTCGTCCTCCACACGGTCTCCCTGCTGGCGTTTGCGGGACCCTGTTGCTGGTCGTCGATCCAGTGAGACGGCGGCGCATTCTACGCGGCGTGCTCACAGCATTTTTCGCGCTGACCTTCCTCATCTTCTTGAGTTTCGCCATTCGGGTTCAGGTATGGCCGACCGGCGAGCTGGCCGCTCCACCCCTGCCGGTCGTTTATGGCGGGCCGCCGGTCGACATGTCGCGCCGGGTCTGGGTGGATACAGACGCTGCCTGCGGCTATGCCCTCGACGCCGATGCCGACGATTGTTTCGCGCTTCTCATCCTGCTGCGCGCTTCCGAAATTGAGGTCGTCGGAATTTCCGTCGTGGACGGGAACGCACCGGCGGCGGCGGCGGAACGAATTGCGCGCGACCTCATCGCGCAGCTGGCCCACTCGCCGGCCCAGCCGATTTATCGTGGCTTGGCCGCTCGCATGGCGCTCCAATCGGCACTGGCAGAAGGCCCGCTTACGATCGTAGCTCTGGGTCCACTGACCAACATCGCCGCGGGCTTGCGCGGCCGCCCGAACCTCACGCACAACGTGGCACGGCTCGTGGTCGTCATGGGCCGCCGGCCGGGCCATCTTTTCCACCCGGCCGAGGGGCGCGGCAACGGGATTCTGTTCGGGCACGGCCCCGTGTTCCGAGATTTCAATTTCGACAAGGATCGCGCCGCCGCGAGCGAAATCGTGGCGATGAATCTCCCGATCACGCTCATTCCGTACGAAGGTGCGCGCAGCGTGCGCCTTGCGGCCGCCGATTTGGCAAGGCTTGAAACATCTGGGGGTGCCGCGGCTTGGGTCGCGCAGCGCGCGCGCGGGTGGTTGAAATTCTGGGCCAATGTCGTGGGCCTCGACGGTTTCTACCCCTTCGACGCGCTGGCCGCCGCCTATGCAATCGAGCCGAAGCTGTTCGGTTGCGCGGACACGGCCGTCTGGGTCGCCAAAGATGGGAGGCGCTGGGGCGGCTGGTTCGGTCCCGAGGGCCTCCTTGTTGGGCTCAAGAGCGAGCGCGCCGAGAAGCCGCTGGCAGGTGGATCGGCTTACTACTGCCCCCGCATGTCGCCCGTGATGCACGACTGGCTCATCGCGCGGCTCATGGACCGCTAGGGTGTGCTGATCAGAGAGTCGATGTTCACCGATCTCGGATTATGAGCTCAGGCTCTAGCCCGCCGCCTTGGCGTTGAAATCGTCCAGCAGCGCGCTGATCCGCGCCATGTCGGACTGGTCCATGATCGCCTGGGCGCGCGTCGCCGCCGCTTCCATGCTGATGGCGCGCACGCGTTCCTTCACGCGCGGCAACGCAATGGCGGCCATCGACAGCTCGCGGATCCCCAACCCGATCAGCAGGCCGGTGTAGCGTGGGTCGCCCGCCATCTCGCCGCACAGGCTGACCGGGATGCGGTTGCGCAACGCCGCCCCGGTCGTGAACTGGATCAAGCGCAACACGGCCGGGTGCAGCGGGTTGTAGAGATGCGCCACGCGCTCGTCGCCGCGATCGATGGCGAGCGTGTACATGGTGAGATCGTTGGTGCCGATGGCGAAGAAATCGCACACCCGCGCCAGCGCGTCGGCGGCCAGCGCCGCACCCGGCACCTCGATCATCACGCCCACCGGCGGCATCGGGTCGGCAATGGCCGTGCCCTTGCGCACCAGTCGCCGCGCCACGCGCGCCAGGACGCGGCGCGTTTCCACGACCTCCTCCGGTGTGGCGATCATCGGCAGCAGGATGCGCACCTTGCCATGCGCGCCGGCGCGCAGGATGGCGGCGAGCTGCGGCTCCAGCAATTCCGGATATTTGAGCGACAGCCGGATCGCGCGCAGGCCCAGCGCCGGATTGGGCCCGGGCGAGACCTTATCGCCCAGCGCCGAGGCCAGCTTCTCGCCGCCGACATCGAGCGTGCGCACCGTGACCGTGCGCCCCTCCATCGCCTTCACGACGCCGGCCAGTTCCTTGTATTGCTCGTCCTCGTCGGGCACTTCGGCGCGGTTCATGAACATGAACTCGCTGCGCAGCAACCCGATGCCGGCCGCCCCCACCGCGCGCACCTGCTCGACCTCGCGTGGCAGCTCGATATTCGCCTGCAGATTGATCTCGACGCCGTCGCTGGTCACCGCCGGCAGACGCGCGAGCCTTGAGAGGCTCCGCTCCGCGCGCTCGAATTCCTCGCGCCGCTTGGCGTAGGTCTCCAGCGTGGCGGCGGTCGGCCGTACCACGATCTTGCCACGGCTGCCGTCGATGATGACCTGGTCGCCGCTATGGACGTCGTCGGTCAGCCCCGCGGCACCCAGAACGGCCGGCAGCCCCATCGAGCGCGCCATGATCGCGGTGTGGCCCTCGGCACCGCCCTGTTCGGTGGCAAAGCCGCCGACGCGCTCGGCATCCATCAGGGCGGTGTCGGCGGGCGTGATCTCGTCGGCGATCACCAAAGCGCCCTTGCTGAGATGGCTGAACGCCAGAAACGGCGTCTTGGTCAGGTTACGGATCAGCCGCGTGCCGACATCGCGGACATCCTGTGCGCGCGCCGCAAAATAACTGTCCTCCATCGCCGAGAATCCCTCGGCGATCGCGGCGATCTCCGCCTGCACCGCCGCCTCGGCGTTGATGTGCAGCTCGACGATACGCCGCTCGGCACCGCGCAACAGACGCGAATTAGAGAGCATGTGGACATGCGCGTCGAGCAGGAAGCCCAGCTCCTCCGCCGCGGCGCCGGGCATCGTGGCACCCTTGCTGCGCAGCCGCGCAAGCTGGCGCAAGGATTTGTCGACTGCCGCATGGAAGCGCTTTTTCTCGGGCTCGATCTGCTCTTGCGTCAACGTAAATTCGGGGATGGAGAGTCTGCCGGCCTCGTGCAGAAACGCCGGCCCGATCGCAACGCCGGGCGAAACGCCCAGGCCATCGAACACGCGCTCGCCCTCGCCCGCCCCGCGGCGGCGCGTCCCGGCCCCCCGCGCCCGGCTGGACGCGGACGGCATCTCACTCTTCCTCGTCGAATCCGCCGGCCACCAGATTGACCAGCGCGCTCAGCGCCGGCCCGGCGTCCTGGCCGCTGGCCTTGATCTCGATCTCGCAGCCCGGACCCGCTGCCAGCATCATCAGCCCCATGATCGACAACCCCGACACTTCCGTGTCTTTCTTGGCGACGTGGACAGCGGCATTGAACTGCCCCGCGAGCTTCACGAACTTGGCGGCAGCGCGCGCGTGCAGGCCGCGCTTGTTGACGATCGTCACATTGCGCGCGAGCGGCTGGCCGTCCCGATGCGCTCGCACTCTCTTCGTTCATCGCGGATCGCCCGCCAGCAATTGCGAGGCGACGTTGATATAGCGCCGCCCCGCCTCGCGCGCCTTGCTCACCGCATCGGGCAGTTTGTCGGTGCTGCGCACGCTGGCGAGCTTGATCAGCATCGGCAGGTTGACGCCCGCGATCACCTCGATGGCGCCCTTGTCCATGATCGAGATGGCGAGGTTGGACGGCGTGCCGCCGAACATGTCGGTCAGCACCACCACGCCGCCGCCGTCATCCACGCGCTCCACGCTCTCCATGATTTCCTTGCGCCGCTGCTCCATGTCGTCGTCCGGCCCGATGCAGACCGCCGCGACATTGCGCTGTGGCCCCACGACATGCTCGAGAGCGGCGATGAATTCGGCAGCGAGCCGGCCGTGCGTCACCAGGACCATTCCGATCATAGACATTCCTTTGTGCAGTTCGCACCGCGCCCGCGACGGGGCGTCTCAGCGCGGCCCCTCGCGACCGCGATCGAGATCGCGGTGGACAAGCGTCACGCGCTGGCCTTGCTGCGCGCCCAGCCACGCGGCAAGGCGTTCGGCGATATAGACAGATCGATGCTGCCCGCCGGTGCAGCCGACGGCGATGGTGAGATAGCTCTTGCCCTCGCGCTCGAAGCGCGGCATCAGCGCGCCGATCATGGTCGTGAGCCCGTCGAAGAACGGCACGAAGCCCGGATCGCGCTGGATGAAATTGCCGACCGCCGCGTCGCGGCCGGTCTGCGCGCGCAGCTCCGCGCGATAATGCGGGTTCGACAGGAAGCGCACGTCGAACACCAGATCGGCCTCGCGCGGCAGCCCGTGGCGATAGGCGAAGGAGATGACGGTCACCGCCAGGCCGGACTGCGCCTCGAGCGAGAAATGTTCCTGCACCAGCCGCTTGAGATCGGCCTGGATCAGAACCGAGGTATCGAGGAGCAGGTCGGCGCGCTCGCGCAGGTCGCGCACCAGCATGCGCTCGGCGCGGATGCCGTCGACCACCGGCCGGTCCGCGGCCAGCGGATGGCGCCGTCGTGTCTCGGTGAAGCGACGCTGCAGCGTGTCGTCGTCGCAATCGAGGAACAGCAGCTTCACATCGAAACCGGGATCGTGACTCAGCTTGTCGATCGAATCGAGAAACGCGCCGACGCCGAAATCGCGCGTGCGCGTGTCGATGCCGACCGCGATCGGCCGCCCGGCGCCGTCTTCGGGCCGGATCAGCGAATTGAGAAGTGAGAGCGGAAGATTGTCGACCGCTTCGTAGCCGGTGTCCTCGAGTGCGCGCAGCGCCGTCGACTTGCCCGCCCCCGACATGCCGGTCACCAGCACCACGCGCCGCCGCGCGGGGCTGTCGAAGCGCGGCGAGATGACGGTGGCAGTTTCGCTCATGGGTCCGATCAAGCCGCGAACAGCCGGCCTTGTTTGGCCGCTTGCACCGCGAGGCGGATTTTCGCCGGTGCCGACGCTTCGAATGCCGCCAACGCCAGCAGCGGCACCGTGCAATCGAGATAGGCGCAACATTGCGCGTCCGGCATGCGAACAACGTCATGCGGCGCCACCAGGTCGACCACCAGCGCCACCGCAACGCTGTCCGCGCACGCCACGTCGATGATGCCCAGGCCGCGCACTTCCATGCGCCCGGCGATGGGCGACGGCGCGCGCGCCACCAGCTTGCCGTCGGCCACGCTCAAATCCGTCCGGTCGTCGGCCACCAGCCGTGCCCCGCCTTCGATCAGACGCAAGGCGAGGTCGGATTTGCCGCTGCCCGAGGGCCCGCGCAAGAGAACGCCCGCGCCGGCGATTTCGACGCAGGTGGCATAGGCTTGGACAGAGGCGGCCCTAGTCACGGTGGCCGGAAGCTGACCGCGAACGACACCCGTTGTCAATCGCCCATCCCGGGGGTCGGGGAAGGCCCTATTCGACCGGCAGGCGAATGATAAACCGGGCGCCGACCACCTGCCCGTCGCGATTGCGGCGGTTCTGCGCGCTGATCGTCCCGCCATGGGCGTTAACGATCTGCCGCGAGATCGACAGGCCAAGGCCCGAATGGGTGCCGAACTTCTCGCCTTTCGGACGTTCGCTGTAGAAGCGCTCGAAAATCGCGTCCAGCTTGTCCTCCGGGATACCGGGGCCGAGATCGTCGATCGCCACCTCGACGACCTTGCCGCGCCGTGCCGCCGCCAGCCGGATCGTCCCGTCGGACGGGCTGAACGAGATGGCGTTTGCAATAACGTTGCGAAACACCTGGCCCAGCCGATTCTCGAGCCCCGGCACGACCAGCGGGCGCTGGTCGGCGAGGTCGAGCAGAACCCGCGGCGCGCCGGGCTTGGCCGTGGCCGCGTGCAGATCGACGAGGGCGCGCAGCAGTGCCACGATATCGACGGGCTCCGTCTCCGCGCGCGAGAGTTCGGCATCCAGGCGCGAGGCGCCCGAGATATCGCCGATCAGCCGGTCGATACGCCCGACGTCTTCCAGGATGATCGCCATCAGCCGCTTCTGCTGCTCGGGATCCTTGACGCGCGCGGCGGTCTCGACCGCGCTCTTGAGCGAGGTCAAAGGGTTCTTGATCTCATGCGCCACATCCGCCGCGAAGCGCTCGATCGCATCCAGGCGCTGCCACAGTGCGTTGGTCATTTCATTGAGCGCCACGGAAAGATCGCCGATCTCGTCGCCGCGCCGCCCGAGATCCGGGATCACCGGCTTCACCCCGGCATTGCGCTTGCGCCCCGGGCCGATGCCGTGGCCGCGGCGCACACGCTCGGCGGCGGTCGCCAGGCGCCGGATCGGCCGCGCGATCGTGCCGGCGAGATAGAGCGACAGCAGCACCGTCACCGCCAGCGCCATCGCCGACACCTTCAAAATATCGAAGCGCACCGAGCGGATCGAGCGCTCGATCTCCGCACCACTGGTCGACAGCATCAGGACGCCGATGACCTGCTTGAAGCGCTGCACCGGCACTGCGACGGACAGCACTGTCTCGCCCCACGGCGCGATGCGGCGCGCGCGGGCCGTCTCGCCGTAGAGCGCGGCGCGCGCCTCGTCGTAATCGTCGACGCGCTGGATCGGCTGCTCGCGATAGAGCGGCAGCTTCTCGCTCTGCGGCAGGAAGCCAACGACGGTGTCGTAGAGCCAATTGGCCGCCGCTGCCAGCATCGTCGGCGGCTCGGCCGGCGGCGGCAGCAGCTCCACTTGCACAAAACCGCCCGGCCGCCCCAGCATGCGGCTGTCGGCCAGCAACTCACCCGACGTCAGGAACAAACGCGCCCGCGTCTTCGTCGGTTCGATCAGGCGGCGCAATATTTGCCGCGCGAGATCGGGCGCCAGGCGATCTTCGATCTGCTCACCGGTCGCAGCACCGGGATCGCTCGCCGCCTCGCCCAGCGCCGCGGCAATGATCTCGCCTTGCGTGCGCAGCGCGTCGAAGCGCGCCTCGATCAGATTGTGGCGATAATCGTCGAGATAGAGCAGCCCGAACACCAGCAGCACGAGCGCCACGGAGTTCACGAACAGGATGCGCCGCGTCAGCGGCGAGAACCGCCGCAGCTCGACTCTGCTGCACTTCCTCGGCGCGGCCGTGCGCCGGCCGCTCTTCGTCGACGCGCAGCGGCACCAGTTCGATCGCGGGCTCGGCCACGCGGTCGCTCACCGGCGGTTCTGGCTCATTGCGACGGGTGAGCGCGTTCAGCGCCATGATCCGGACTCTGCGCTCAAGCGCCTCGTTCCTCTATTTCTCGCGATACCGATAGCCGATGCCGTAGAGCGTTTCGATTTGCGCGAAATCGTCATCCACGGCTTTGAATTTTTTGCGCAAGCGCTTCACGTGGCTATCGATGGTGCGATCGTCAACATAGATATGCTCGCCATAGGCGGCGTCCATGAGCTGGTCGCGGTTCTTGACCATGCCCGGACGTTGCGCCAGCGCCTTGAGCAGCAGGAACTCGGTGACGGTCAGCGCCACCTCCTTGCTTTTCCAGGCGCAGACATGACGCGCGGGATCGAGCGTCAGGTCGCCGCGCACGATCGGCGCCTCGCCCGTCGTCGCGGCCGCGGCACTGCCCTTGTCCTGCAGCAGCTCCTGCCGGCGCAGGATGGCGCGGATGCGCTCGATCAGCAGACGCTGCGAGAACGGCTTGGTGATGTAATCGTCCGCCCCCATGCGCAGGCCCAGCACCTCGTCCACCTCGTCGTCCTTGGACGTGAGGAAGATGACCGGCATCTGGCTCTGCTTGCGCAGGCGCGACAGCAGCTCCATCCCGTCCATGCGCGGCATCTTGATGTCGAGCACGGCCAGGTCGACCGGCTGGCCCGCCAGCTCGCGCAGGGCCTCGCTGCCGTCGGTGTAGGTGCGTACGGTAAATCCTTCCGCCTCCAGCGCCATGGAGACGGAGGTCAGGATGTTGCGGTCGTCATCGACGAGGGCAATGGTCTGCGGCACGGATTAAATCCTCGGTTCTTCTTGACGCGGCGCTGAATCGAGCTTTAACGATAATTCGTTCCCCGGCCCGCCCCGCGCCGGTCATTTTGCGGCAAATTATGGTGCCAGTAGGGCACAAACGCGGCGTTCGATTGACGCCGTCCGACCCGCCAGACTATGCAGTATAAAGAACCGGCGCCGGCCCGCCTAGGCGCCCCGCACCCGAGGCTGACACATGACCACCGCGCCCCAAACCCGCCCCCTGACCCTAAATCCGGCCCGCACACTGGTCCCAGCCGTGCTGGCCATGCTGTTGGGCGGGTTCATGATTGCCGCCGTGGGCTTCGCCGGGCCGGAAGTGCTGCACAACGCCGGCCACGATTCGCGCCACGCCTTCGCCTTCCCCTGCCACTAAGGGGTAAGCCATGTTTCGCCGCCTTTTGCTGGCCGCCCTGATCGCCGGCGCCTGCGCCGGATTGGTCGCCAGTGCCCTCCAGATGGCCAAGATCTGGCCCCTGATCCTGGAAGCCGAGACCTACGAGAACGCCGCCCCCGCCGGGCATACCCACGCCCCCGGCACCCAAGCCCACGACCATGCGGCCGCCACGCCCGCCCCGGCGGAAGCCTGGGAGCCGGAGAACGGGCCGGAGCGGATCGGCTACACGGTCCTCTTCAACCTCCTGGCCGGGATCGGCTTCGCCCTGCTGCTCAACGGGGCCTTGGCGGTGCGCCAGGCCCTGAACGGGGAGTCTCGCATCGACCCGCGCACCGGCATGTTCTGGGGCCTGGCCGGTTTTGCCTGCTTCGCCCTGGCGCCGGCCCTGGGCCTGCCGCCCGAGCCGCCGGGCATGGTCGCCGCCGACCTGGCCCTGCGCCAGACCTGGTGGATCGCCACCGCGCTGGCGACCGCTCTCGGCCTCGGCCTGTGCGCGTTTGCCCCCGCCCGGGTTCTGAAGGGCATGGGCATCCTCATCCTCCTCGCCCCGCATCTGGTCGGTGCCCCCCACCCGGCCGAGCCTGGCGGCGTCGTACCGCCGGCACTGGCGGCCAATTTCGCCATCGCCTCGCTGCTGACCGCGGCCGTCTTCTGGATCGTGCTCGGCGGCGTGTCAGGCTGGCTGCAGCGGCGGCTAGCGACCTAACTTCATTCGTTGACGCCGGGGCGTTCCCCACCTCACCCTTCCCATCGCTGCGCGATGGGCCCCTACCCTCTCCGCCCCATTGGGACGGAGAGGGTGCGAGCAAAGCGAGCGGGTGCGGTGGGGCTCGCGCGATGCAACCGGATCAGCACGGGTTCGCTTCGCATGAATGACCAAACTCAATCGCCCGCTTCAATCGCCCGTTCCCTGATCCGCGCCGGTGATCGCGCCATGCTGGCCACGGTCATGCGTTCGGATACGCCGGATGCGGGCGGGCCCTACGCCTCGCTGGTGCTCGTCGCGGCCGATCACGATGCCAGCCCGCTGCTGCTGATCTCCAAGCTCGCCGACCACACCAAGAACCTCGATGCCGATCCGCGGGTGTCGCTGCTGTTCGACGGCACCGCCGGACTGGACGAGCCGCTGACCGGCCCGCGCGTCAGCATCCAGGGCACGGCTGCGATCACCGTCGACCCGCGCCATCGCGCGCGCTATCTCGCTCGCCATCCGGGCGCGGCGATGTACGCGGACTTCAAGGATTTCGGCTTCTATCGCGTGAGCGTCACGCGCGCGCATCTGGTCGCCGGGTTCGGAAAAATCCACTGGATCGACGGCCGGGACGTCCTGGCCGACCCGTCGCCGGCGCTGATCGAGGCCGAGGCCGGCATCGTCGAGCACATGAACAGCGATCATGCCGATGCGCTGCAGCTCTACGCGCACACGCTCCTCGACCAGAAGGGCGAGGGCTGGACGATGACCGGCATCGACCCCGAAGGCATCGATCTGCGCGGCGGCGGCACTGTCGCGCGCCTGAATTTCGCGACTGAAGTGCGCGACGCCAAGCAAGCGCGCACCGAGCTTGTGCGCCTCGTCGGCGAAGCCCGCGCGCGCGCCTCGGCCGCCTGATACTGGCCATCAGGCAAAGATGACTCGCCTGCTTCCATCCTTCGAGACGCACGCCTCCGGCGTGCTCCTCAGGATGAGGTCATTTCTATATCAACAAAACCCACCTCGTCCTGAGGAGGCCCGCGCAGCGGGCCGTCTCGAAGGACGGGCCGCAGCACCAATTTTTGATGACAGGTCTTAAATGGAGCTGACCCTCCTCGGCACCGGCTGTCCGCAATGCGATCCCGACCGGCTCGGGCCCGCCAATCTCGTGCGCCACGCCGGCAAATCCTATCTCGTCGATTGCGGCTCCGGTGTCACGCAGCGCCTGGTCGCCGCCGGTGCCGCGGGCCGCGATCTCGACGCCGTGCTGCTCACGCATCTGCATTCCGACCACATCGTCGATCTGTTCCAGCTGGTGATCTCGAGCTGGCATCAGGGCCGCGACCGGCCGCAACGCGTGCTCGGGCCGATCGGCACCAAGCGCTTCGTCGATGGGTTGCTGGCGTTGTGGAAGCCGGAGCTTGAGCAACGCATCGCGCATGAAAAGCGGCCGTCGACGCGCGCCCTGGAAATCGACGTCACGGAAATCGCCGCGGGCGAAATACTCGCCGCCGGCGATCTTCGCGTGCGGGCCGTCGCCGTCAACCATCTGCCGGTCAAGCACGCCTTCGGTTTCGTGTTCGAGGCCGCCGGCAAGCGTCTCGCCTTCAGCGGCGACACCGCCTATTGCCCGGCGCTGATCGACGCCGCGCGCGGCGCCGACGCGCTGGTGCATGAGTGTTTTATCCATCGGGAGATACCGGTGAAACCGGGCGTGCGCACCGCCGAAGGCGTCGCCGCGGTGGCGAGCTATCACACGCTATCGGGAGAAGTCGGCAAGGTGGCGCGCGAGGCCGGCGTCCGCTGCCTGGTCCTCAACCACTTCGTGCCGACCAAGTTCGACCGCGAAGCACTGGTCGCCGAAGTCCGCCAGGACTATGCCGGCCCGCTGCTGATCGGCGAGGACCTGATGAGCCTCGACCTCGACACGCGCGTACTGCGCTACGCCGGCGCCGCCGTCGCCTTGTCCTGAACCGCGACCTTGCTGGCGAGAAACGCCTTGAACCGCCGCGCCACCTCGTGCGGGGCGACCGTCGGCCGGCCGAGCTTGTCCATTGATCCCGGCGCGATTTTCGCCTGAATCAAAATCGGCCCGTCGAGCCCGACCGCGCGTTTGAACGCGTTCTCGAATCCGGCGAGATCGTCGCACGCAAAACCCGCCGCATAGCTGCACGCCGTCGCCACCGCGGCGAAATCGACATGCGGCGAGACGGTCGGCTGCCCGCCGGTCGAAATCGTGCACGCCGTTGTCGAGTACGATGTGGATGAGGTTCTTGGGCGCATAGGCGCCGATCGTGGCGAAGGTGCCGAGCTTCATCAGCGCCGCCCCGTCGCCATCCAGCACGATTACCTTGCGTTTGGCATTGAGGGCCACGCCCAGCGCCATGCCGCTCGCCGCACCCATCGCCCCGACCTGATAGAGATGCTGCGGCCGGTCGGCGAGCGTGAACAGCTCGCGACCCGTCTTGCCGGTGGTGGCGATGATCGCCGCTTGTTCAGGCGCCACGGACAAAAGCCGCTCCAACACCGCCGCGCGCGCCGGCGGGGCAGCGCCATTCGTCATATCTGAATAGACGCCACGCTTGCGCGGCCTGACCGGATTGGTCTGCAGCCCGTCATCGCGCACCGTGCCATGCGCCATGATGAAGGCGAACGGCAGATCGCTCTTCGCCATCACAGCATCGGCGGAGTCGAGCGCGGGATTGATGGCACCCGCCTCGGTCGGAAAGCCGGCATAGGGGATGCGCATCGTTTCGAGCAGCTTGTCGGTGATCTGGCCCATCAGCACGTGCTGCGGCTCGTCCTTCAGCCCCGGCTGGCCGCGCCAGGTCACGACCATCATGGTCGGAATATGGAACGGGTGATTGAGCGAGGTGAGCGGATTGACGGTGTTGCCGAGGCCGGAATTCTGGCACATCACCACGGTCTTGCGGCCCGCGAGCCACGCACCCGACGCGATCGCCACCGCCTCCCCCTCGCTCGCCGCGCCCACATAGGTGAGCTCGCGCGATCCGATCACCGCGTTGATCAGCGGCGTGAGGAAGCTGCACGGCACACCGGTGTAGAAATCGAACCCGCGCTCGCGCGCCGGTGCCAGGAATTCGTTGGCGGTGATCATGGCACCATCACAGGAAGTTGCGCGCCGCGGCCAGGTCGCTGATGTCGTCGACATCGAGCCAATGGCCGGCCACATAGTGGACCGAAATCGGGTGAACGCGGGCGAGCCGCGTCAGGAATTTCGGCAAGTCATACTTGGCGAGATTGCCCTCGGCGCGAATTTCTTCGATCTCCGCGCGCGCGAGCGCGGCACCCTTGGCGCTGAAGCGCACCATGCCGACCCATTCGCCACGCACATCGCCATCCGCCAGATCGTTGCCCATCGCTGTCATGCGCGCCGGTTCCTCATCGAGGTAATCGCCGGCACCGCGATCGGCCGCGACCAGATCGCGCACGCGCGTCGGTGCGCGCCCGCGCCGGTCCTGCCACAGCGCGTCCACCGCAATCGCGATATCGGCGTTCATCGCCAGCAGATCGTCGAGGATGTAGCGGCGGAACAGCACGTCGCCGTAGAGCACGACGCTGTCGCCCTCAAGGCACTCCGCAGCGACCGCGAGCGAGCCGAGCTCGCCGCTGGTGGCGTAGTCGTCGTTGTCGAGTGTGGCAATACCCGGCAGCGTCAGCGCTTCCTTGCGATAGCCGCGCACCACCGTCACGTCGCGAATGCCGCTCTCGTTGAGCGTCGTCACCATCCGGCGCAACAACGGCTGGCCGCGAATATCGACCATGCATTTGGGCAGCGCCTCGGGATTGGGGCCGATGGCGCCACCGGAAGCCGCGAGCACGATCGCCTTGGCGCTCCCGCGCGCCGGCAAATAGCGCCGCTCCGCCTCCTCCAGCTCGTGATTGCCCATCAGCCGGAAAATGTCGCGCACGCCCACGACGCTGCCCTCGACCTCGACCAGGCTCTCGTCCTGGCGGATGCGCCGGCAGACTTCGCGCATCGCCGACATCGAGGCGCGCAGATTATGGTTGGCCCAGATCACGGTCGACAGGCCGGCCTCACGGAATTTCGCGGTCGGTGTCGCGTAATACATCGTCGGCACGATCACCAGCGGGGCGCGCCCGCCCCATTCCTTCGCGAACGTGAAGATCTCGTCGGCCGTCGCCTGCTTGGAATGGATCAGGATCGCGTCAGCACCGGCCGCGTGATAGGCCTCGGCGCGATTCAGCGCCTCCGCCATGCCGCGCCCGGCAATCAGCGCCTCGACCCGCGCCACGATCGAGAAATCATCGTCGCTCTGGCTGTCCTTGCCCGCCTTGATGCGGCCGCAGAACTCGTCGATGTCCGCGAGCGGCTGCGCTTCGCCGATGAAGGAGTTCGTCTTGGGGAACAGTTTGTCCTCGATGCACACGCCGGCGATGGTGCGCTGGCACAGCTTGCGCACGAGGCGCCGCACATTGTTGAAATTGCCGTAGCCGGTATCGCCGTCGACCAGGATCGGCAGGCTCGAGGCATCGGCCATGAACTCCAGCACTTCGAGCACTTGCGTCCACGACGCCTCGTTGCTGTCGCGCACGCCCAAAGCCGCCGAGATCGACAGGCCCGAGGCCCAGATGCCGGCGAACCCCGCCTCCTCGACGATCTTCGCCGAGAGCCCGTTATGCGCTTCCATCAGGAAAGTGAGCTCCGGCGCCAGCAACTCACGGCGCAGCTTGGCCGCGCGCGACAATGATGCGGAGTCAGTCTTCGGCCACGATTTAGCAACGAGTGTCATGTCTTGCCTGATGTGAGTGGAGCGGCGACGTGGGAACGTCGCAGACGCCAGGTTGTCGATCCCGGGCCGGACGCTACCAGCAAGGTTTCCGCTGTGTAAAGGGAGAGAGCACGTTCCTGAAGGGAATGTAATCTTCGGGCGGCTCCTGCGGCCCATCCTTCGAGACGGACCTCGCTGACGCGAGGTCCTCCTCAGGATGAGGTCGGTTTAGAGGAAATAAAAACGCCCTCATCCTGAGGAGCGCGCCCGTGAGGGCGCGCGTCTCGAAGGATGGGCGAGTGTCACGCCCCCTCAGCCACCAAACGCATCGCCGAAAAATTGGGCAAGCTTCAGATAGAGCACCTTCAAATTCGCCGGCCGGACGATGCCGTGCCCCTCATCGTCGAAGGCCAGCATTTCGTAGCGCACCCTAGCGCTGTCGAGCGCCGCGCGCACGGCGCGCACATTCTCCGGCGTCACGTTGGGGTCGCGCATCCCCTGCACGATCAGCAAGCGGCCTTTGATATTTTGAACAAAATGGATGGGCGAGCGCTCGCGATAGCGCGCCGGGGCGCCGGCCGGCGTGCCACCCAGCATTTCCTCGCTGTAAGGTCGCAGATCCGGCCGCGTGGTCTCGTAGTCGACGACCAGGTCGGTCATGCCGCAGACCGGCGCCGCCGCCGCGACAATCTCGCGCGGCCAGCGCGTGATGGCGCACCATGACGAATACCCGCCATAGGAGGTGCCGGTGATCCCGATCTTCGCCCGGCGTCGCGATGCCGGCGGCAATCAGCGCCTCGATGCCGGTGCGGATATCGTCCTGCTCCAGCCCGCCCCAATAGGTTTTCTTGATCGCCTCGCGGAAGCCCAGGCCAAATCCCGTCGAGCCGCGATAATTGGGATCGAGCACGTCGAAGCCCTGGCTCAAGAAGAACTGGATCTGCGTGCTGACACGATCCTCGCTATGCGCCGTCGGCCCGCCATGGACATAGACGACCAGCCCGCGCGATGGCTTGACCGGCGTGCGATAGAGCCAGCCCTGGATCGGCAAGCCATCGACCGAACGCCAGCGGAAGTCTTCGGCCGGCACAAAATCGTCGCCGCGCAGTGCCGTGCGCGACCACAAGCCGGTGAGGCTCGTCGTCCCGTTGGCGCCGAACCGCACGATGTCGCGCGGCTGGCGCGCGCTGTAGATGTCGCCGATCCAGTCACCGCCATCCAAAGCTGCTTCCGGATCGAACGTCGCGCCGGCGGCCTGGATCGGCGTCTCCGCGCCGCTGTCGGGATCAACCAGGATGGCGACGCTGCGCGCCTCTTTCGTCTCGATCACGCAAATCCCAGCATGGCCGCGCGGCGCGTAGGCGTATTCCAGGCTGCGCTTGGGATCGTCGATCAGCCAGCGCAGCGCGCCCGTTTTCAGATCCCACACGCCCAGACGCTTATGAGTCGCCGTCTCCGCCATCACCGCCGCGCACGTGCCGTCGCGCAGCCAACGCGCCGAGACCTTGACCGCGTCGCCTTCGTTGATGATCTCGCGATCGCCCGCACCATCGATCCCGACGAGCCAGACCTGCTGGCCCGACGGGTGCCGGTCCTTGCGCGTGTAGAGAATATGCGTGCCCGGCTCGTTGAGCTGCGGCGCCCCCGTCCCCGGTTTTGCCGGCCGCGCGAGCACGCGCCGTGTACCGCTTGTCAGATCATGCGCATAAACCAGCGTCGGCTCGATCTCGGCGCCGCTATCGGGATCGCGATTGGCGCCGTAGACCAGCGTCTTGCCGTCGGGTGTCAGCTTGCCGCCGCGCAGGAAATACTGCGGGTCCGCATCCGTGAGCAGCTTCGTCTGCAGCGGCTCCGCGATGGCATAGAGACGCACGCGCTCATCGCCATCACGATCCTCGGCGACCAGCAGCGTGGTGCTATCCGCCGACCAGCCGACGACATCTGTGTCATTCGGCGTGTTGGTGAGCCGTGTCGGTTCGAAGCTGCCATCCGCGGGCGCCAGCCACGCATCCGCCGCCGGCCCAACGCCATACCACGACCACGCCACCCATTTGAGATCGGGCGACACGGCGGACCCACCCAGCCGCGGCAGGGCCAGCAGATGATCGAGGAACTGATCGGGGGTGAAGCGCGAAGACATAGCCGCACTCTAGTCGTGTTCCGAAGCGTATTGAAAGCTCGCCCCGCCGCACGGTCGAATCCCCTCTCCCCTCTGGGGAGAGGGTTAGGGTGAGGGGGTGGCACAGTCTTAGATCGCACGGGCCCCCTCACCTGCTCGCTTCGCTCGCACCCTCTCCCCCGGGGGAGAGGGTTGCAGCGCGCCTCTGTTAAGATTTCAAAAATCCTGTCACCCGCGGACTTGATCCGCGGGTCCGACGTTGGCGCACCGTCAGATGCGCGGGTCAAGCCCGCGCATGACAGAAAAAAAGGAAATGCATCGGGGAACTAGTTCCCCAGAATCTCCTTCGCCGCGCGCTTCAAAATCTCGACGATGCGCGCCTGCTCCTCGGCCGAGGCGTCGGCCTTGTCGCGCAGCGCAGCCTTGAGGGCGCGGCGCGCGCGCACGATCTCCGGCATGTCGCGCTCGTCTTCTTCGGAGGCGATCTCTTCGCCCGCCATGGCCCTGCGCATGCGCTCCATGCGGCGGCCGATCTGGGCGAGCTGGCTCAGCAACGTCTCGGCCGCCTCCTTGTTCTTCTCGAGATGCGCGGCACCGATGGGCGTGATGCGGTAAAGCTTCTTCGCGCCCTCCGCTTCCACCGTCGCGTAGTCGAGTTCCTCAAGATGGGTGAGCGTCGGATAGATCATGCCCGGGCTCGGGCTGTAGAAGCCGTTGGAGCGTTCCTCCAGCGCCTTGATGATCTCGTAGCCATGGCTGGGCTTTTCCTGGAGCAGGGCCAGGACCAGCAGCGACAGATCGCCCGCCCCCAGCTTGCGGCCCGTGCGGAAATGACGTCCGCCCCGCCCCTCGCCGCCCATGAACCCTTCCATGACCGGCCCGAAGCCGCGCCCGCCGCGATGCCGGCCCATGCCGTGCCGGTGGTGATGGTGGTCGCCGTGGTGATCGTGATCTCTAAAGTGATGACGCATAATGAAAATCTCCTTGAATTGCATCGTTAGACATATCGTAAGATATGTTTTGTGAAATAGATTGTCAAGCGCTGGTAGGGCGGCAATCCAAGGAGCGCCGATGCGAATTCCCTCTCCGCCGCGAAGCGGGGGAGAGGGAGGGGCCCATCGCCGAAGGCGATGGGAGGGTGAGGTGGTGGTTCTGCACTCACAATGTCGAACGGATTTCGGCGGAGAGACCCACCTCGCCCGCTCGCTTCGCTCGCACCCTCTCCCCCCACTTCGTGGGCGGAGAGGGTTAGGCGGTGCTTACGTTTAGAAGGCCCGCCACTGCGCGCGCGCCAGGCGATAGAGCACATGCGCGCGAACCGGGTTGCCTTCCGCCACCATCGGGTGGTCGAAATCGTCATCAACCGAGCGCGTCATGCCGAGCTTCTCCATGACATGGCGCGAGCGCGTGTTGCCGACCGCCGTCATCGCGACGATTTCGTCGAGGCCGAGCCGGTCGAACCCTTCCGCAAGCGTCGCGCGCGCCGCCTCGGTCGCGTAACCCCGGCCCCAATGCGCGTGCCCGAGCCGCCAGCCGATCTCCACGCACGGCGTGAAATGCGCCTCGAAGCGCGGCACCGACAGCCCGACGAAACCGGCGAACGCCACCGCGCCGGGCACCTCGACCGCCCACAGCCCGAAGCCGCGCTGCGCATGGCTCTCGCGCACGCGCACCGCCATTGCGTCGCTCTCGGCGCGATCGAGCAGCTTGGGGAAATGCTCCATCACGCGCGGATCGGCATTCATCGCCGCCCAGGCGTCGAGATCGTCATCGCGCCAGGGGCGCAAGATCAGGCGCGCGGTGCACAGTGTTTCAACAGTCGCCATGGAGAGAGATTTAATGCGCCTCGGCCCAGGAATGCCCGTGGCCGACATCGACGACCAGCGGCACGGAGAGCTCGACCGCCGGCATCGCGGCCCCTTCCATGACTTTCTTGACAATGTCGGTCGTGCGCGCGCGCTCGGCGGGCTTCACCTCGAACAGCAATTCGTCATGCACCTGCAGCAGCATGCGCGCCGAGAGCTTGGCTTTTTCAAGTGCGGCCGGAATACGCACCATCGCGCGTTTGATGATATCCGCAGCCCCGCCCTGGATCGGCGCGTTGATTGCGGCACGCTCGGCGAAATTGCGCATCGCCGGGTTGGGCGCCTTTATGCCCGGCACGTGGCAGCGCCGCCCGAACACCGTCGTCACATAGGCGTTCTCGCGCGCCTGTTCCTTGGTCCGCTCCATGTAGTCGCGAATGCCGGGATAGCGCTTGAAATACGCATCGATATACGCGCGCGCCTCGCCCTGCGGAATGCCGAGCTGGCGCGCCAGGCCGAAGGCGCGAGATGCCGTAGATGATACCGAAATTGATGGCCTTGGCTTTGCGCCGCACCATCGGGTCCATGCCCTTGACCGGCACGCCGAACACCTGGCTCGCCGTCAGCGCGTGGATGTCGATGCCGTCGCGGAACGCATCTTTGAGCGTCGCGATGTCGGCCACATGCGCCAGCAGGCGCAGCTCGATCTGCGAATAATCGAACGACACCAACTCGTAGCCCTTTTCCGCCACGAAGGCGCGGCGGATCTTGCGACCCTCTTCGGTGCGCACCGGAATGTTCTGCAGATTGGGATCGTTCGACGACAGGCGCCCCGTTGAGGCCACCGCCATCGAATACGAGGTGTGCACGCGCCCCGTCGTCGGGTTGATCTCCTCGACCAGCGCGTCGGTGTAGGTCGATTTGAGCTTGGCGAGCTCGCGCCAATCGAGCACCAGCTTCGGCAGCTCGTGGCCTTGCGCGGCCAGATCGTCGAGCACGTCCGCACCCGTTGCATAGGCGCCGGTCTTGGTCTTCTTCGGCGCCCCACCATTGGGCAGCTGCAAGCCGAGCTCATCGAAGAGAATCTTGCCGAGCTGCGTCGGCGAGCCGATGTTGAATTCCTGCCCCGCCGCTTTATGGATCTTCTTTTCGAGCTCGCCCAACCGAAGTGCAAAATCGTTGGAGAGGCGGCGAAGCTCATCGCGATCCGCAACGATCCCGGTCTCTTCCATCTTTCGCAGGATCGGCACGAGCGGCCGCTCGATGGTCTCGTAGACAGAGAGGAGGCGCTCGGCCAGCAAGCGCGGCTTCAACGCATGATGCAGGCACAGCGTCACCTCGGCATCTTCCGCCGCGTAGTCGCGCGCTTTCTCTAGCGCCACTTCGGCGAAATTGATGCGGCCCTTGCCGGTTCCCGTCACCTCGTCATAGGTGATCGTCTTGCGCGCGAGGCAGAGATTGGCGAGCTCGTCCATGCCGTGCCCGTGCGCACCGCCTTCGATCACGTAGGAAATCAGCATCGTGTCGTCATAGCCGGCGATCTCGACGCCATGGCGCGCGAGCACCTGCATGTCGAATTTGAGATTGTGGCCGATCTTCAGCACCGCCTCGTCCGCCAGCAGCGGCTTCAGCTTCGCCAGCACCGCGTCGCGCGCAAGCTGTGCGGGCGGCGGCGCGTTGGTCTTGCCGCCGCCCAGATCGAGCCCGCCCTTCTGCTCCTCGACGGCACCCATCGAGCCCGGCGCCACATGCCCGACCGGGATGTAGCAGCCGACACCCTGCTCGACCGCCATTGATACACCGACCAGATCGGCGCGCATCGCGTCGAGCGATGTCGTCTCCGTATCGACGGCAACCACGCCGGCCGCGTAAGCCGCCGCGATCCAGCGCTCCAGCGCCGGCATGTCCAGCACCAGCTCGTAGCGCGCCGGCCCCTCGTGCTTCTTCGGGGGCGCCACAGGCGCGGGCTTTGCGTCCGCCGCCGCGGGCGCCGCCGGCTTCGCGGCCGGCACGGGCGCGCCGCCGCTCGGTGTCGGCAGATGAATGCCGGCCGCCTCCAGCCGCGCAATCACCGTGCGGAAGCCCTGATCGTGCAGGAAGCGCGACAGCACTTCCGGCTCCGGCTTCTTGGCAATGAGGTCTCGCAGCGGTGTCGGCACCTTGACGCTGTCGTCGAGCAGAACGAGCCGCCGGCTGATCCGCGCCAGCTCCGCGTGTTCGATCAGCGCCTCACGCCGCTTGGGCTGCTTGATTTCGCCAGCACGCTTCAGCAGCGTCTCGAGATCGCCGTAGGTGTTGATGAGTTCGGCCGCCGTCTTGACGCCGATGCCGCGCACGCCCGGCACGTTGTCGGTCGAATCGCCGGCGAGCGCCTGCACATCGACGACCTTGTCCGGCCCGACGCCGAATTTCTCGCGCACCTCGGCATCGCCGATCGGCTTGTTCTTCATCGGGTCGAGCATCGACACGCCCGGCCGTACGAGCTGCATCAGATCCTTATCGGAGGAGACAATCGTCACCTCGGCACCCGACTCGCGCGCCAGCTTGGCGTAGGTCGCGATCAAATCGTCCGCTTCGTAATTCGGCGCGTCGATCGCTGGGATGTTGAAGGCCCGCGTCGCTTCCCGCACGATCGCAAACTGCGGGATCAGATCGTCGGGCGGATCGGGCCGGTGCGCCTTGTACTCGGCATAGATCTCGTTGCGGAACGTCTTGCGCGCGGAATCGAAGATGACGGCGATGTGGTCGCAATCGGATTCGTTGAGCAGCTTCGTCAGCATGTTGACGAAGCCGAGCACGGCGCCGACCGGCGTCCCGTCGGGCCGCGTCAGCGGCGGCAGCGCATGATAGGCGCGGAAGATGAAGCCCGATCCGTCGACGAGACAGACACGCGCAACGGTCTTAGATTTGGCAGCAGCAGCGGTTTTGGCCATGGCCTAGATTTAGCCTATCCGGCCAATTTCTGCATCCCTGGCAATCACTGAAAATTTTACCGCTGAGGACGCAGAGGACCGCAGAGCGGCACACGCGCCCTCCGCGTAACTCGGCGACCTCAGCGGTAAATCTTTATCGACCCTTGCCCGGGAGGGCAGCGCGCCTTAATGCCCGCCGGCCTTGGCGCCCTTTTTCAGCACGAACAGCCGGTCGCAATAGGGGCATTCGACCTTGCCGTCGGCGCCGATGGTGAGGAACACGCGCGGATGGCCTAACGCGCTGTTGCCGCCGTCGCAGGCGACCGTGGTGGTCTCGACTTCGATAGTTTCTGGCGGGGCGGGAATGACGCGGGCCATGAGTTTTTGGGGGCTCCAGGGGCAGAAGCGGCGGCGTTGACCGCCCGGTGCGCGCGATGATACCGATTGCCCGGCGCGATGCAATCTCGGGCATGATACCGCCTGAACCCATCCGCTGACCCGCAAAATGGATACCCACCTCTCCCATCCCGCACTCGATCCCGTGCCGTCCTCGTCCCTGCCCGCCCTGGCGGTGTCGATCAAGGGGCTGGTCAAGCTCTATGCGCGCCAGGGCCAGGGGCCGGCCAAGCTCGCCCTCGATCATGTCGATCTCGACATACGGCGCGGTGAGCTGTTCGGCCTGCTCGGCCCCAACGGGGCCGGCAAATCCACGCTGATCAACATCATGGCCGGCTTGGTCAACAAGACCGAAGGCCAGGTGCGGATCTGGGACATCGACCTGGACCGCCACCCCCGCGACAGCCGCGCCGCCATCGGCGTGGTGCCGCAGGAACTCAACATCGACCCGTTCTTCACGCCGCGCGAAGTGCTGGAGGTGCAGGCCGGCCTCTACGGCGTGCCGGCGCGCGAGCGGCGCACGCACGAGATCCTCGCCGCCGTCGGCCTCGCCGACAAAGCCAACGCCTATGCCCGCACGCTGTCGGGCGGCATGCGCCGCCGGCTGCTTGTGGCGAAGGCCCTCGTCCACACGCCGCCGGTCCTGGTGCTCGACGAGCCCACCGCCGGCGTCGATGTCGAGCTGCGCCAGATGCTCTGGGCCTATGTGCGCAAACTCAATGCCGAGGGCGTGACGGTGCTGCTCACCACGCATTATCTGCCGGAAGCCGAACAGCTTTGCGACCGAATCGCCATCATCAATCACGGCAAGGTCATCGCCTGCGACACGACGCCGGCCCTGTTGGCGCGGCTCGATTCGAAGGAACTGCGGCTGACCGTCGATCACGATCTGAGCGCGGTGCCGCCCGCGTTGCAGCCCTTCGGCGTGACGCTCGTCAATCCGCGCCGCCTGGTCTACCGCTATCGCCCCAGCCGCACGCGCATTGGCGAGATCCTGGCGGCGGCGCAATCCGCGGACATCGGCATCGTCGATCTGTCGACCGAGGAGAGCGACCTCGAAGATCTCTTCCTCGAGCTGACGCGCCGGGCACCGGATGGTGCGACATGACCGGCGCACTGCGTGCCGCCTTTACCGGAGCCCTGCTGTTGCTCGCCTCCGCGTGCGCGCCGACGATCATGCCGATGGGCCCGCCCACCGCCGCACCGCAATTCCTCAACGACCGCATCGTCGCCGCCGACGGTGCCGTGCTGCCGCTGCGCATCTGGATGCCGCGCACGCCGCCCAAGGCCGTGATCCTCGGCCTGCACGGCTTCAACGATTACGCTTATGGCTTCGATCAGCCCGGCACGGCCTGGGCCGAGGACGGCATCGTCACCTACGCCTATGACCAGCGCGGCTTCGGCCTCGCGCCCAATCGCGGCCTCTGGCCCGGCAGCGAGACTCTGATCGCCGATATGGAAACCGCGTTGCGGCTGTTGCGCGCGCGCCATCCCGGCCTGCCGCTCTATCTCTGTGGCGAAAGCATGGGTGCCGCCGTGGCGATGGCCGCCGCCGCCGAGGGCCGCACCAAGGACGCCGACGGGATCGTCCTCGTGGCACCCGCCGTGCGCGGCCGCGAAGACATGGGCCCCGTCGCGTCGGCGATGCTGTGGCTCACCGCCCACACACTGCCCGACTGGGCGCCGCGTCCGCGCAATCTGGGATTCCACCCGTCCGACAACATCCCGATGCTGCGTGCCTTCTCCGCCGATCCGCTAGTGATCAAGTCGACGCGCGTCGACGCGTTCTACGGCCTCGTCAACCTGATGGACGAGGCCCTCGACGGGTCGCCCAAGCTCGACGGCCAGGTGCTGATTCTGCTCGGCGCCAACGACGATCTCATCCCCGACAGCGCCACCGACCGGATGCTGGAGCGGCTGCCGCAAGCAACGCCCGCCAGGCGCCGCGTCGCGAACTACGCGCAGGGCTATCACATGCTGCTGCGCGACCTGCAGGCGCCGCGCGTCCATCGCGACGTCGCCTCGTGGATTGGGACCCGCAAGAGCGACCCCGAAGCCGCGCTGCCCTCGGGCGCCGACCAAGCCCGGCCGCCCGCCAACGAAACCGCCGGAAACCCACCGCGAACAGGCTCTTAGAGCCCGACCACAACACCAAAAACCAAAGTTTGATCCGTGGGTTGGATTCAGCTAATTTCCTGCCGCCGCGCGTGAAGCGCGGCCATTGCGCTGCGCCCGTAGCTCAGTTGGATAGAGCGCTAGCCTCCGGAGCTAGAGGTCGTGAGTTCGAGTCTCGCCGGGCGCGCCAAATCCACATGCCGTTGAACGGACGTCGGGCCCCGGAAGGCCGCATCGCCGATAGAGCCAGCCGTCCATCGACAGCGAGGACTCCCTGCTCACGGAGTGCCCGATCTGCTCCGGCTTTTAGGGCGGAAACGGCCGGGTCCGGGCCAATCGAGCGCTCGAGATTCCGCTGCGCCCGCTGCCGTCGAGCGCCTGTCTGAAAAGGGTTTTCCACTCCCTCGCCAGACCGGGTGCGGTTTACTCACGAACTGCTGCATGTCTTCGCCGCCGCGGCCGGTACAAGTGCCCGTGAAATCTTCACCGGTTGCGGTCCAGCACCTGGCGAACGGCGCGAAGCCGAGGCAGCATATCGGCCAATGCATCGGTCTCGAGTTCGCTGATGAGGCCGGCAAGCGCGCCGGTTGCCTTCTCAATCGCCCTTTCGCGAAACGCCCTGCCTGCCACTGTTAGGAAAACCAGCTTCGAGCGCCCGTCGTCGGGATGCTTTTCGATACGGATGAATCCGCGCTGCGACAATACATCGATGGAGTGGCTCATCGTCGCCTTGGTGACCTGGAATGCCGAGGCGAGTTGTATCGGAGTGCGGCCGTCGCCCAGCCGCACCATGTGGTTCAGAATTGAAAAATGCGACACCGAAAGCCCATCCGGCAGGCTCCTGTTGAACATCGTCGAGGAAAGCTGGGCTATGATGCCGATCTCGTTGAAGAAGGCGAAGATCTCGTTGGTCGGATCATCCTTGCTCATTTGCCTCATACCCTGATGATCTTGGCGTCCAGCGGCCAGCGCGGGCTGCGCGCAACCGCCGGACCGTAACCAAGCCGACCAAGCATCTGAACCCTTCCGCTTTTTGGGGCCAGCATTTCGTGCGCGCGGGCATAGTGGAGCGCCACTTCCGCATACTCCTGCAAGGCCTGGCTCAGCGGCTGAAGCCCAAGGCCGAGCGCCGTTGCGGCCAGGTTGATACGTAGCCAGTCACGGCCGGCGGCGATCTGGTCGTACCGGCTGTTGCTCTCCGTCACCATCCAGATATGCGCCATTGCCGTATCGGTGTTCTCCAACACCGCCGCGATGCCCTGTGCATAGGCCTGCGAGTTGGGGTTGAGTGCGATTTCGCGGTCGAACTTGCCGATTAGTGCCAGCGTCTCGAACAGCGGTCCGGAAAAATCGATGCCGTCGGGATTGGCCTCGATCTCGCGCTTGCCGATGCGGAAGAGTTCGACGCTTTCGCGGTAGGTGCGTGGCGTTTCGATCTCGACGAGAAGCGCCTCGTGGGTGAGGGCGCGAAGTGCTTCCACTTGCCGCTCCTCATTCGTTGCCGCGAGCACGGTGCCGTGGCGGCCGACGGACACGAGCTCGTCGAGCAGGGCCCGCGATACGGCGCGCCCGGTGTCGAACGGCTCCTTGTTCGAGCGGCGGTCGAGAACATGAGCAAAGAGCGGGTCGGGCTCAACGCGAGCGTCCTTGGTGAAGGTTGCGACCGCCACGGGTGCGGCAGTCAGCCTTTCCGGCCTTTCGCCCTCGGGAAACGGTTCGATCTCGACACGATAGCCATCGGCCGCCGCTGCCATCACCATCAATTCGAGGAAGCAGCCGAGGCCGATGGTGATCTGGCGGTTGAACGGGTCTGTCTCCGGCAGCATGCGCGCGGTATCGACATGAAGGACGGCGCGATCCGGCTGGGAAAGATCCACCATCCACGGCTGGCGGTTGTGCGGATTAGGCGCCAGGATCGCATAGGACAACGCTCGCATGCGAGGCTCATCAAAGGCGGAACCTGCGCTGTTCCATGCCTCCAGCGCTCTCCGCGGCTCCCTTGTCGCATAGAACGCGCCAGCGGCGGTTCCTGCCGCAAGGACACCGCCACCGACGATGGTGAGAAATTTTCTACGCTGCATAGCTCCCTCCAATTTGATTTGATATCTTACCATTTGCATGATAGTATGACATCTAACCAAGTCAAGGAGAAAAGCCACTTGATCGACACGCCGCCGGATGACGAGACGGCCGCATCCGATCGGAAATAACCAGAGCAAGCAGAAATGGATTTTGTCCGCCCGGAGGCGCACTCCATCCACTGGCCGCGCCCTCTGCGAGCTGTCGTAGTGGCCTCGGCGAGCCTCGGATGCTAAAGGCGGCGCCTTCGAGCTAACGACCGGAATATCAGGGTGCCCCGGAGAAGACGTAGTTCTCAGTTTCATCCACGCTGGCGCGCCAATTCCGTAAAAAACCGCGAACACCTGGGTGCTTTGCCTGATCGGCAAGAACGAGACGTTCCAGGACCGTTTTCGATCCGTGGATGCGGATGACGCGGTCGATCCGCCACATCAGACGATCTCGTGGAAAAGCGAAAGCGACTTCCGTCTCGGCACTTCTTCCCGTCACCGCTCCGCAAATCGCTTGGCGGCATCGAGCGCAAGGCCCGTAGCAACGCTTCCGAACGCATCACCTGCAATGAGGCGCGCCGTGGGTACTGCCGCGGCGATGGCCTTCCGCACGGAGGGCATCCTGGTGGCACCGCCGGTGAGAAACACGGCCGACACCAAGTCCGGTGTCAAACCGGCCATCCGCAGCACATCATCGATGCGAGATCGTATGCGCTGGAGGCTGTCGGCGACGACGGACTCAAGCTCTGCTCGGGTGATTTCCAGGGAGCTGCCGGCGATGACATCGTCGAAATTGAGCCTGGCAAGATCGGTGCGCGACAGCTCGATCTTGGCAGATTCGACGCCCGCCAACAGCTCGTGACCCTTGCGCTGCTTAAGCACGCGCAACAGCCGTTCGATCTTTTCCGGCTCCGCCGAATCTCGCAAAACGCCCCGGACCTCGGTCAGCACTTTCGGCTCATAGAGAAAGCCGATTCTGTGCCAGGTTGCGAGATCAAAAAAATACCACGATGGCGCATCCAATCCCTTGCGACGAAGAGGACTGCGCAGTCCCAATGCCGGCATCACACGCGCGAGCGCCAACTGTTTGTCGAAATCCGTGCCGCCGATATGCACGCCGGTGAATCCGAGAATGTCTTGGCGCCGGTCGCTTGATCGCGCACGCTCAGGCGAGACCCGCACCACGGAGAAGTCCGAGGTGCCGCCGCCGATGTCGGCCACGAGCGCGATCTCCTCGGCAGTGACGCTCTGCTCATAGTCGAGAGCGGCCGCGATCGGCTCGAACTGGAAGGCGATCCTCTCGAAACCGGCGGCCCGGGCAGCCGCTTCGAGCTGGCGCTCCGCCGCCGCATCGGCCTCGGGGTCGTCGTCGACAAAGAATGCCGGACGGCCAAGCACCACGCTCGTCGGCGGTGCACCGAGGCTTTTGCCAGCCGCGACACGCAGGAACCGGAGAAACGCAGCGATGATCTCGCCAAAGCTATAGCGCTTTCGCTTGGCCGGCGTTGTTTCCTCAAAAAGCTTGGTGCCGAGCACGCTCTTTATGGCGCGCAGATAACGGCCGGGCTCGTGCGCGAAATAGCGCTCAAGTGCTTCGTGGCCGAACGTCGTCGAATTGTCGTCGAAGCTGAAGAACAGGGCCGTTGGCACTGACGTCGCGCCACTCTGGATGGGTAACAGATGAGGTCCCGCCGCGCCGCAGACACCAACGGAGGAGTTAGAAGTGCCAAAATCTATGCCGCACGCAAGTGTCATGCTCCAGGCTCCAACATCGTATTGCTTGTTTTGCCGGAGCCCCAATATGGAGGGAGTTAACATATTGACAAGACTGCAATTTTTCCTCACACTATGGCTTCTCCAATAAACTGAGAGAAGACAGCGGACCACGCGAGCGGCGAGCCCGGGGCGATGTCGTGTTGATGGCCGACTGAGGCGCGGCAAAAACTCCGCCGTCTCAGTGCGTCTCAACAGTCGCGGCTCTGCGCTTTTTAGATCAATGCGCGCCCGCGATATCCTTCGCGATCACTTCGACAAGTCTGTCGAATCCAATTCCGGTGCCGACAGCCCGCTCATGGCGCCCATCGACACCGCCGAGGAACGCGGCCTGTTCTGTGAATTTCATGCGCGTCTTTGTGCCGGCCGGGAAAAATTCGACCGTCGCCAGCGAAGCCGACAGCCTCTGACCTTTGAGGCTCATATCGTAGGCATAGATGATCCGGCACTCCGGCACGATATCAAGATAGCGTGCCCCAAATGTCTGCTCGTGCCCTTCGGATGTCCGCCAGTGTTTGACCTCCGCGCCGCCGACGCGAAAATCAAAGACATCTTCAAGCACGGTCCAATCAGGGTGGCAGCTATTCCAGCGTTGCTTGAGGTCGGCCTCCGACCAGAAGCGGAAGGCGTGTCTCGGACGGGCGGGCAATTCGCGCTCGATCACAAAGGTCGAGTGTTCGACGGATGACGAGGTCACGATTTGGGTTCCTCCTCGGGACTGTCGTTGATGGCTTGAACGAGGCGATCGAACGCAGCGTTCATGGCGGCTTCCCTCTGGCGGACCCAATCGCTGATCGCTCTGAATGCGGCGGGCTGCATACGGTAGGTTCGCGTACGGCCCACTTTTCGCGAGACGACGATGCCGCCATCCTCAAGAACCTTGAGGTGCTTTACGGCCGAAGGAAGCCGCATTTTTGCTGGTCCAGCCAACTGCTTGACGGTGGCTGGACCGTTGCTGAGCTGTTCAATCATCCCGCGCCGACTTGGGTCCGCCAAGGCGGCAAGAACGCGATCGAGTTGCTGTGGTTCCATCATGACACAGGCTCCGCAAGAATTGCGCTAGTCGCGAAGGAATCGCTCCGGCATCAAATCGCGATAAGGAAACATTGAGAAGAACGGTCGTGCTTCACGCAGCGTGCGCCGCATGGACGGCCGGTTCAGAAGCCGCTCAAAATACGCTTCGAGGTTCCGCTGTTCGCGATCGAACGGATGCACGATCGATGCGTAAAAAAGGCCCGGGGCGGCGGCGCAATCCGCGATCGTAAAACTGTCGCCGATGGCCCACACCTTCCCCTTCATTTGCGCATCGGTCATGGCGTAGGCGGTATCCAACGTTTTGCGTGCATCCGCCTCGCCAATGGGATCTTTGCCGTCCTCGGGTCGGAGTCGATCAGCAACGATCTTCTGCATCGGAACACTGACGTAGAGGTCGAAGAAGCGCTCCCAGAGGCGGGCATCGAGCTGATCGTCAGCGCCGATCGGCAACAGGGAAACCCGGCCGGGATAGTGCTGCTGTACGTACTCAATGATGATGCTCGTCTCCGGCACAACGCGCCCGCGCGCGCCGTCGTGGAGCACCGGAATCTTGCCCACGGGCCATTTCGCCAGCAGCGCCGCCGCGGATCCTGGATCGCCGAGGTCGACGGTTTCTGGCTGAAACGCGACCTCATTCTCATAAAGAGCGATGAGGACCTTGTGACAGAAGGACGCCAGGGGGTGGAGATAGAGCGTCAGGGTCATTGCCGGCTCCAATAGTTTCCGCAGTCGGAAACTATTGGAGCCGGATTGCGAGAGCAACAGAAAGTTTCCAACTACGGAAACTTTCTGCTTAGGCCCGACCGACGGATCCTGCTTGACAGCGGCGACGGCATGTTCTTGATTTGTTCCATGCTCCGTCACAATGGCCATTCAACCAGCCGGGCGCGATCGCACATTGCGGACTTGGTGGCGAGCCGCGTCGCTCTTGTGGTCGTGTGCAAGAGGTGCCGGCATGAAGCGGTTTTGTTTCCGCATCGCCTGGTCGAACTCGGCGCCGATCGCCTCGCGATGGCGGAGTTGCCGCGGCGGTTGCGCTGCCGTGAATGTCGGACCCGCGGCGAGGTGCAGATCCGGGAATCCGCGCGCTAGGTCTGCGTTCGATGGCGCGGAGCCCATTGATTGAGGAAGCGACGCTTCCCTTATCAGGAAAGTCGAAATGCCTGCATTCGAGCGACTAGGATTGATACCGGCACAGCCGGCCGGGCGGCGGCTTTGCGGCATCGCGCTGCCCTTGCTTTAATTCGGACGGCCCATGACCGACACTTACTCCTTCCATCCGGCTGTCGCAGATTGGTTCGCGCAAACCTTTCGCGCGCCGACCCCGGCACAACAGGTGGCGTGGCCCGCGATCCAGTCCGGAGTCGATACGCTGATCGCGGCGCCGACCGGATCGGGCAAGACCCTGGCGGCGTTTCTCGCGGCTATCGACGCCTTGGTCCGCGAAGGACTTCGCAAGCGGGTTGCGCGACGAAACGCAGATCGTCTACGTGTCGCCCCTGAAAGCACTCTCCAACGACATCCAGCGCAACCTTGAAGCCCCGCTGGCCGGCATTCGCGCGGCCCTGCGCGCACGCGGCCTACCCGATGTCGACATCCGCGCCATGGTGCGCACCGGCGACACGCCGACGCGCGAGCGCGACCGCATGCGCCGCAAACCGCCGCATATCGTCGTCACCACACCGGAATCGCTCTACATCCTGCTCGGCTCCGAATCCGGCCGCGCCATGCTGGCCACCACACGCACAGTGATCGTCGACGAGATCCATGCGCTCGCCCCCAACAAGCGCGGCGCGCATCTCGCTTTGTCGCTCGAGCGCCTGACACAACTCTGCCCAGCGCCGCCGCTGCGCATCGGGCTCTCCGCCACACAGAAGCCGATTGAAGAGGTCGCGCGCTTCCTGGTTGGCGTCGGCGTCGATGGAAATCAGCGCGGCGCGTGCCGCATCGTCGATAGCGGTCATCATCGCCAGCGCGATCTCGCATTGGAAATTCCGCCGGCCCCGTTGGAAGCGGTGATGTCGCATGAGGTGTGGAGCACGGTCTATGACCGGCTCGCCGAGCTCACCCGCGAACACAAGACGACCCTGATCTTCGTCAACACGCGCCGCATGTCGGAACGCGCCACGCGCCAGCTTTCCGACCGGCTGGGCGAGGACGCCGTCGCAGCGCATCACGGCAGCCTCGCCAAGGATCAGCGCCTCGACGCCGAACAGCGCCTCAAGCGCGGCGAGCTGAAGGCACTGGTCGCGACGGCGTCGCTCGAACTCGGCATCGATATCGGCGATGTCGAATTGGTGTGCCAGCTTGGCTCGCCGCGCGCGATCGCGACGTTCCTGCAGCGGGTCGGACGTTCGGGTCACGCCGTCGACGGCACGCCCAAGGGCCGGCTGTTCCCGCTGTCGCGCGACGATCTCGTGGAATGCGCGGCCCTGCTCGACAGCGTGCGGCGCGAGGAGCTCGACCGGCTGCAGATCCCCCATCAGCCGCTGGACGTCCTCGCCCAACAGATCGTTGCGGAGGTGGCGGCGCAGGACTGGACCGAAGACGATCTATTCGCGCTGCTGCGCCGCGCCTGGCCGTACCGGTCCCTGCCGCGCGCCGATTTCGACGCCCTCGTCACCATGCTGGGCGAAGGCTTCACCACGCGGCGCGGCCGCCGCGGCGCCCTTCTGCATCATGACGGCGTCAATCACACGCTGCGCGGCCGTCGCGGCGCGCGGCTGACCGCGATCACCAATGGCGGCGCCATCCCGGACAACGCGGATTATCGCGTGCTGCTGGAGCCCGAAAACCACTTCGTCGGCACGGTGAACGAGGATTTCGCGGTCGAAAGCCTGGCCGGCGACATTTTTCAGCTCGGCAACCGTTCGTACAAAATCATTCGGGTCGAGCGCGGCGTCGTGCGCGTGGAAGACGCGCATGGGCAGCCCCCGACAATTCCGTTCTGGCTGGGCGAAGCACCGGGGCGCAGCGACGAGCTGTCGCAATCCGTGTCGCGGCTGCGCGCGTCGATCGCGGAGAGTCTGACGCACGATCCGGAAGGCACGGACGCGCGCCGCGATCTGGAGCGCGAGCTGGGCTTAGCACCCGCGATCGCCAGCGAGCTGAGTGGTTATCTGGCCTCAGCCCACGCCGCGCTCGGCTGCCTGCCGACGCAGGATTTGCTGGTCTTCGAACGCTTCTTCGACGAGGCGGGCGGGATGCAGCTCGTCATTCATTCGCCCTATGGCAGCCGCCTCAACCGCGCCTGGGGCCTGGCCTTGCGCAAGCGCTTTTGCCGGAAATTCAATTTCGAGCTCCAGGCGGCGGCGACCGAAGACAACATCATCCTCTCATTGACGACCGCCCATAGCTTCGAGCTGAACGAAGTTCAACGCTATCTCAGCGCCACCAATGTCCGCGAGGTGCTGATCCAGGCGCTGCTCGACGCGCCGATGTTCATGACACGCTGGCGCTGGGTCGCGGGCGCGGCGCTGGCCCTGCCGCGTTTTCGTGGTGGCAAGAAAGTGCCGCCGCAATTCGTGCGGATGCAGGCCGAGGACCTCGTGTCCTCCGTTTTCCCCGATCAACTCGCCTGCGCCGAGAACCTGGTCGGCGAGCGCGAAATTCCCGACCATCCACTCGTCCGCCAGACGATTTCCGATTGCCTAGCGAGGCTATGGACACCGATGGCCTGGAGCGGCTTCTACAGCGCCTTAAATCCGGCGCCGTGCAGGTAATCGCGCGCGATCTGACCGCGCCCTCGCCGCTGGCATTGGAAGTGCTGACCGCCCGACCCTACGCCTATCTCGACGATGCACCGCTGGAGGAACGCCGCACCCAGGCCGTGATGAACCGCCGCTGGCTGGGTCCGGAAGCGGCCACCGATATCGGCCGGCTCGACAACGCCGCCATCCAGCGCGTGCGCGAGGAAGCGTGGCCGGACGCGCAAAATGCCGACGAGTTGCACGATTCCTTGGTCTGGCTCAGCTTCCTCACGCCAGAAGAAGTGAATGCTCAGCCGGCCTGGAGCGGATTTCTCGCGGACCTCGCGCGGGCGAAACGCGTGACGCGTCTTGGACTGCCGGAGGGTGCCCTGTGGATCGCGGCGGAGCGCCTGCCGGAATTCCAGGCTGCATTCCCCGGCGTTGCGATCGACCCGGTCATCGCGGCACCGTCAGCCTACGCAACGCGCGCATGGACATCGCCGGAGGCCCTGGTCGAAATTCTGCGCGGCCGGCTCGAGGGCTTGGGGCCAGTGACGCAAGACGCACTCCTCGCACCGCTCGGCGCGCTGGCAATCGACGCGCCCTTCGCGCTCACCAGCCTGGAGGGCGAAGGCTTTGCCTTGCGCGGCCGCTTCACTCCCGGCGCCAATGCCGATGAATGGTGCGACCGCCGCCTGCTGGCGCGCATCCACACCTACACCGTCAAGCGTCTGCGCGCCGAGATCGAGCCGGTGTCGGCGCGCGATTTCCTGCGCTTTCTTCTCGATTGCCAGCGCCTCTCGCCCGGCACGCGCATGGCCGGGCCCGAAGCGATCGATGCGATCATGGCGCAGCTCGAAGGGTTCGAAGCGCCCGCCGGTGCCTGGGAAAGCGAGATTCTGCCCGCCCGGCTCGACGGCTACGAACCCGCCTGGCTCGACGATCTGTGCCTGTCGGGGCGCATCTCTTGGGCACGGTTGCGGCCGCACGCCGCGCGCGCGGATGGCAACGAGCGTGGGCCATCGCCGGTGCGCACCACGCCGATCACCTTGCTCGCAAGGCGCCATCTGCGGCTGTGGTCCGCGGCCGCGGCAACGACCGATGAGGTTCGCCCCAGCGCGCACGGGCAGGCCGTGATCGATTGCATCCGCCAGCACGGCGCGTCGTTCTTCGACGAGATCGTCGATGTCACGCGCCTGCTGCGCCCGCAAGTCGAGGAGGCGCTGGCCGAGCTGGTGGCGCTAGGCATGGTCAGCTCCGACAGTTTCGGGGGCTTGCGCGCCTTGCTGGTCCCCTCCGATCGACGCAAGCCGTCATCCGGTGGCCGGCGCCGCCGCCGCACGGTCGAATTCGGCATGGAGGATGCCGGGCGCTGGGCACTGACACGCCACGCCAGTCCGGCACCCGACAAAGAGATGCAGCGCGAGGTCGTCGAGCATATCGCGCGCGTTCTGCTGCGCCGCTACGGCGTCGTCTTCTGGCGCCTGCTGGAGCGTGAGGCCGCGTGGCTGCCGCCCTGGCGCGAACTCCTGCGCGTCTATCGCACGCTCGAAGCGCGCGGCGAGATTCGCGGTGGACGCTTTATCGCTGGCTTTTCAGGCGAGCAGTTTGCCTTGCCGGACGCCATCGCTTCCTTGCGCACCGTGCGGCGCCGTGAGCCCAGCGGCGAAATGATCTCGGTCTCGGGCGCGGACCCGCTCAACCTCGCCGGCATTCTCACACCCGGTGCGAAGCTCGCCGCCTTGACCGGCAACCGCCTCCTCTATCGCGACGGTTTGCCAATCGCGATGCTGGCCGGCGGGCAGGTGCGGTTTCTGGAACGGCTTGAGCCGGACGAAGAATGGGGCGCACAGAAAGCGCTGCTCCGCGGCCCGTCCCCGCTGCCGACCGAAGAGCCGCCCGGCATCAAGAGCGAGCAGAACTCTCTGACCTGCAGCGGATCGCCAACCCGTTGAAATGATTGGCGTGCCGTTCCTCGCGGCGAGTTGCTTGGACATCGCGGCCGCGTGCACTTATCTCGGACATGACTTGGTCCAACGCGACACCGGGAGCCGATCATGATCCGTCCCTTCAAAGATCCTGCGATCCGCGGTGCGGCCGCCCGCGTATTGCTTGTTGTGCTCTCGCTTGGCGTCCTGACGGCGATTGGCGCGATGATGGGAATCAGGCACTCGACCGCGGAAGAAGCGCGGGTGATCCCGCCGCCCTCCCAAGACACGGCGCCCGCACCGGACGCGAAGACCGAGGTCGCGGTGATCGCCGGCGGCTGCTTCTGGGGCGTGCAGGGCGTCTTCCAGCACGTGAAGGGCGTGAGCAACGCGCTCTCCGGCTATGCCGGCGGCGACCGCAAGACGGCGCGCTACGACGTCGTGAGCTCCGGCGGCTCGCGCCACGCGGAGGCGGTGCATATCACGTATGATCCGCGCGTCATCAGCTACGGCCAGGTCCTGCAGATCTTTTTCTCGGTCGCGCACGATCCCACGCAGCTCAATCGCCAGGGGCCCGATAGCGGCCCGCAATATCGCTCGGCCATCTTTCCGCTCAATCCGGAGCAGGCGAAGATCGCCGATGCCTATATCGCGCAGCTCAACCAGGCGCATGTGTTCAAAACGGCGATCGTCACGAAGATCGAGCCGGACCGGCCTTTCTACCCGGCCGAGGCGTATCATCAGGATTATCTGACGCGGAACCCGCACAATCCCTACATCGTCACCAATGATTTGCCGAAGATCGCCGACCTGAAACGCCTGTTTCCGGATGTGTACCGCGCCGAACCAGCCCTGGTTTCCGCGGCATCAAACTAGGGAAGCGCACTCGCCGCGGCATAGATCGCCGCCAGCGCTTCGAGTCCGGCCTGGTCGTCGGCATCGAAACGCGCAAGCTTGGGACTATCCAAGTCGATCACGCCGAGGATTTGACCGCCTTTCATGATCGGGACGACGAGCTCCGACTGCGAGGCCGAATCGCAGGCGATGTGGTCGGCAAAGGCGTGCACATCCTCGACCAGCATCGAGCGCTGGTGCGCCACAGCGGCACCGCAGACGCCGCGACCGACCGCAATGCGCACGCATGCCGGCTTGCCCTGGAATGGCCCAAGGACGAGCTCCTGGCGGTCGCGTAGGAAATAGAACCCCGCCCAATTGAGATCGGGCAGCGTCGTGTAGATCAGCGCCGCTGTGTTGGCCGCATTGGCAATCGCATCGCGCTCGCCCTCGAGCAATGACGCAAGCTGGCGCGCGAGATCCTTATAGAACTCGGTCTTGCTCGTGGCCTCGATCGCGGCTGACTGAAACATGAACGCTTCCTCCGGCGCCGGGGTGCGGCACAAGCCCGGCAAATTTACGCGGGGCCGAGGGATGTCGCAATCGGCGGAAATTCGCGACGTACGGCCCGGGCGAGTTCCCTGAGTTGCACGGCCACCCCGCGATGTGACAAAGCTTCGCCCGATGCGTCCGGGGAAATACAGGATTTGGATTCGGCTTCTCGCCGCTGCAGCCCTCGCGGCCCCTGTCGTCGTCATCGTCGGTGCGCTGTGGATCGGCGATCGCCTGATTTCCCCCGCACGGGCGCGGATGGATGCAGCGCCCGCGACCCTCGCCGTTGAATCCGTCTCTTTCACCAGCCCGTCTGGTGCCATCCTCGCCGGCTGGTATGTGGCCGGCCGCCCGACGTGCCCGGTCATTGTTCTGATGCATCCGCTGCGCGGCAACCGCGCCGCCATGACCGGCCGCGCCAAATTCCTCGCGCGCATTGGCTATAGCGTGCTGCTCTTCGACTTCCAGGCGCATGGCGAGAGCACGGGCGAGCGCATCACGTTCGGTCAGCTCGAAAGCCAGGACGCGCGCGCCGCCCTGGAGTTCGCCAAGGCGCGCCGGCCCGGCACGCGCATCGGTGTCATTGGCATTTCGCTGGGCGGCGCCGCGACAATGCTCGCTGAGCCGAGACTCCCCATCGACGCGCTGGTGATCGAGTCCGTCTATCCGACCGTGGTCGAGGCCGGCTTCAACCGCGTGCACATGCGCCTGGGCCCGCTGGCGCATGTCCTCACGCCGTTGCTGCTGATGCAGTTCGAGATCCGGCTCGGCTTTTCGCCCGACCGGCTGCGCCCGATCGATCGCATCGCCAGAGTCGGCGCGCCGCTGCTGGTGATCGCCGGCACCGACGATCGCCACACGACGCTGGTGGAATCCCGCCGCCTGTTCGATCGCGCCGAGGCCCCCAAAGAGTTCTGGGCCGTCGCCGGCGCCGCGCATGTCGATCTACATCGTCACGCGCACGCGCAGTACGAACAGAGGGTCGGCGCGTTCTTCGCGCAACATCTTCCCTGCGAGTGAAGCCGCGAGCGCAAGTTTCAGCGCGAAAAACGCCTGCAATTTGCAACAAACACCGCGACGAAATGTCTTGACCCGCACGCGCGCGATGCCTTATCTAACGCGCATTATGACCACGACCACACACACTCTCTCCGCAACCGCCCTACGGCGGTCGTACCAGAGCGAACCCGCGAATGCATTCGCGGGCGTGCGTGGTCGCGTGCTTGTCCTGATCGAGGGCTCCAGAGCGTAACAATCGCCGGATCCTGATCGGGACCCACCACCAAGCCGCCCGCGGACATCCGCCGGCGGCTTTTTTGTTGTTCCGCGTTCCCTTCGTCTAGGGGTCAGGACAGCGGGTTCTCAACCCGCGAACGGGGGTTCAAATCCCCCAGGGAACGCCAAGTTTTGAGAAGAGAAGAAAAAATGACGTACGAGATCATCGCTTCCAAGGGCAAACCGATCTTCGCCTGGTTCAACGGCGTGCCGGTCGAGCCGCATGCCGCCGAGCAGCTGCGCAACATCGCGGCGCTGCCGATCGTGCACGACCACATCGCCGTGATGCCGGACGTGCATGTCGGCAAGGGTGCGACCGTCGGCTCGGTGATCCCGACCGTGGGCGCCATCATCCCGGCCGCTGTCGGCGTCGACATCGGCTGCGGCATGGCGGCCGTGCGCACCAGCCTGCGCGCCGAGCATCTGCCGGACAGCCTGCTGGCGCTGCGCGTCGCCATCGAGGCGGCGGTGCCGCATGGTGGGCCGGGCGTGAAGGGCTCGTGGGCCGAGCGCGGCCGTCGTCGTCCGGGTGCGGTTTCTGAGATGTTCAGCAACCGTTATCCGAAGGGCGAGAGCCTGGCGGATGGGTTGAAGACCATCGTGGCGAAGCACGAGAAGCTGGGCACCGAGACCAAGACAGCGCTCAACCAGCTCGGCACGCTCGGCGGCGGCAACCACTTCGTCGAGGTTTGCCTCGACACCGAGGGCAGCGTTTGGGTGATGCTGCACTCGGGCTCGCGTGGTGCTGGCAACCGCATCGGTCAGTTCTTCATCGAGCGCGCCAAGGAGCAGATCGCCAAGGCGGAAATCCGCCTGATCGATCGCGACTTGGCTTGGCTCGCCGAGGGCACGGCCGAGTTCGACGACTATGTCGAAGCGCTCGGCTGGGCGCAGGACTATGCGGCGACCAACCGCAAGGCGATGCTCGCCGCCGTGATCGCGGCGATGCGCGAGATGCTGCCGGCGTTCGCGGTGACGGAGGAAGCGGTGAACTGCCACCACAACTACGTCGCTCGCGAAACGCATGCCGGTGCCGATGTGTGGGTCACGCGCAAGGGGGCCGTCTCCGCGCGCGCGGGCCAGCTCGGCATCATCCCGGGCTCGATGGGCGCCAAATCGTTCATCGTGCGCGGCAAGGGCAACGCCGATGCGTTCCACTCGTGCTCGCACGGGGCGGGCCGCAAGATGTCGCGCGGCGCCGCCAAGGCCGCGTTCACGCTCGACGACCACATCGCCGCGACGGCCGGTGTGGAGTGCCGCAAGGACGCGGGCGTGATCGATGAGACGCCGATGGCCTACAAGGACATCGACGCCGTCATGGCGGCGCAGGCGGATCTGGTCGATGTCGTGGCGACGCTGAAGCAGGTGCTGTGCGTGAAGGGCTGAGGCACTTCACGCACATCATCCGCGCGTCAACAAATCTGGGCAGCGCCCGTCGTCTAGGGGTTAGGACACCGGCCTTTCATGTCGGCAACGCGGGTTCAAATCCCGCCGGGCGCACCACGAAAGTTTCGATGGAAATCAACACAAAGAAAATCACCGCCAATTTTTCTGTTGACGAATGCAACCGATCGTATATATCAGCGCAACGTAACCATCGAACCAATGCAAAGGGACACGCACGTATCATGACGACGCAGAGCACATCCCACACGATAGCCATCCGGGGCGAATCCCGTGACGGCGCGTGCGCGCTTGTGTCCGCGGGCATGAGCGCCAGGCTGCATTCGTGCCTGGATTTGCGCGCCTTTTCGGGCTCCATCGGCTTGGTCCATCCGCGGACCATCTCGACGGAAAATCCCGGCGGCGGTTCGGCAGATGTGGAGGTCTTGCAAGCATAGACCCCTTCACATCGGGTTCTGAAGTTCAGAACCCCGCCGGGCCATCCCGTCAGGGATCAAGCTCGGTGGGGTTTTTTGTTGTTCTATATTCGACCTGTAGTTGTACAGGCCGCGACGGAAAAGTGTTGCCGCGAGGCAGCCAAGCGGAGACCGGGATCCGCGGTTCGACAGAACCAAAAGCGCCGGGACCGTCGGAGGGCACGGGGAGCCGCAAGGCTCTCGTCACCGATGACGGGGTGGGAAGATCTAGCCCACCAACGCGGCCCCTCCTGCGTTGTAGCGCCGAGGGGCCGCGCTGATTTTTTTTCGCGGCGTGTAGCTCAGCCTGTGAGAGTGCCTGGTTCGGAGCCAGGAGGTCCGTGGTTCAAATCCACGCACGCCGACCAATCAAACACCACGGCTGTGGTGAAGACCGGAGATACTTCGCCAAAAAAGTCTCCGGTCAACCTGTGCCCGGCCGTGCCCGAGCTCGGGCGGTGGTGGAGATACCGGATACTTCGTGGATCTGCAGGGTCGCGGGTTCAACTCCCGCCGCCGCCCGTTCGGGCGACGTAGCTCAGCGGATAGAGCATGCAGCAAAAGCCTGGTATCGCCCTGTTCCCCGCCCGAACCCTACTCAGGCGATGGTGGAGATACCGGATACTTCGGTCGCGGGTTCGAATCCCGCCATCTCCGTCAACGGGGATGTAGCTCAGCGGGTAGAGCAAAGACGCCGGCATCGACGTGTTCCTCGCTTGATTCAACAATCACCATCGGATGGTGGTGGAGACATCGGCTACTTCGGGAGAGCAGCAGAGCGATCTGCGGTCGTGGGTTCGATTCCCACCATGGTTTCCGCAAGGGAACATGTAGCTCAGTAAAAAACGCCGGCGTCGCTTTGTTCCCCATCCGAACCATCTCAGGCGATGGTGAAGACGCTGGATACTTCGCATGACCGCGGGGATGCGGGTTCGAATCCCGCCGCCTCCACCATGAGGGGGCGTAGCTTAAAGGCAAAGCAGCGCCAGCAACGATTGTTCCTCGCCTGACTTCAAGAGCATGTCACCCGCGGACTTGATCCGCGGGTCTGAAACTTCGCGTCGCATCAAACAATCTGAGAGAACGGGGCCACCCCCCTCACCCCAACCCTCTCCCCGTTGGGGAGAGGGGGCAGACCGCGACGCGTTGGAATCCCCTCTCCCCTCTGGGGAGAGGGTTAGGGTGAGGGGGTGGCGCGGTGCTTGACAGAGTGGCGCGGATCGAGCTCGCGCATGACAGATTTTCTTGCACACAAACATCCAAATCGCCGGGTGGCGTAGACATCGGATACTTCGGGTAAGCCGTAAAGGCGAGCGGGTTCGACCCCCGCACGCGGACCGCAAGTCTGCGAAATGCCGATGTCGTCTGTTCCCCCGCCGATCGCGCGAACGGTGGTGATAGGATGCGGTTACTTCGCTCCAAGGAAGGCGGGATCTAGCGACCCGCCGCCGCGTCCGTCCGTTCCCCGTTCACGCAATCTCTCAACATCAACAACAACATCCAACAGGAGGCCATCATGGCTCGACTGAACATCCTCGCGCGGCTGCTGCGCCCGCGCACGTTTGAAGGCGCGCCGGCCGTGGCCACCACGCCCGAAGAGGCGCTGCGCCGCACGCTCCTCAACTGCCTCCTGTGGGAGGATCAGTTCTACGAGGACGGTGTGACCATCGCCGAGCGCCTGCGCACCCTCGTGGCGCAGGTGGAACCGCAGACCGTGGCCCGTCTCGCCATCGAGGCGCGCAACAGCGGCCTGCGTCATGCGCCGCTGCTGATCGCGCGCGAGATGGCGCGGCTCGAGACCCACAAGGGTCACGTCGCCGATCTGCTCGCCGCGATCGTCCAGCGCGCCGACGAGCTCGCCGAGTTCCTCGCGATTTACTGGGCCGGCAACCCCGACCAGCGCAAGCGCGAGAAGCTCTCCGCCCAGGTCAAGAAGGGCCTGGCGCGGGCCTTCGCGAAGTTCGATGCCTACCAGCTCGCCAAGTGGAACCGCGACGGCAACGCCGTGGCGCTGCGCGACGTGCTGTTCCTGGTCCACGCCAAGCCGAAGGATGAGGCGCAGGCGGCGACCTGGAAGCAACTGGCGGAGAACACTCTGCCGACGCCGGATACCTGGGAGGTCGCCCTCTCGGCCGGCGTCGATAAGAAGGCGACGTTCGAGCGCCTGCTCACGGAGAACAAGCTCGGCGCTCTGGCGCTGATCTCGAACCTCCGCGGCATGCTCGCGGCCGATGTCGATCTCGTGCTCATTGCAGGGGTACTCGCCCGCATGAAGACGGAGCGGATCTTTCCGTACCGCTTCTTCACCGCGGCGCGTCACGCCCCGGCACTCGAGCCCGAGCTCGAAGCGGCCATGTTCAAGGCGCTCGAGACTTACGGCAAGCTCGCGGGCAAGACCCTGCTGCTGATCGATGTCTCGGGCTCGATGGACACCCGCATGTCCGGCAAGTCGCAGGCGACCCGTATCGACGCCGCCTGCGGTCTCGCCGTGCTGGCGCGCGAGATGTGCGACACGGTCGAGATCTACACCTTCTCGACCGACGTCAAGCGCGTGCCCGAGCGGCGCGGCTTCGCGCTGCGCGACGCGATCGTCAACAGCCAGCCGCATGGCGGCACGTACCTCGGTAACGCCGTCAAGCAGATGAACGCCATCGCGGCCGACCGCCTGATCGTCTTCACCGACGAGCAGGCGCACGACGCGGTGCCGGCGGCCAAGACGGTCGGCTACATGATCAACGTCGCCTCGTACGAGCGCGGTGTGGCCTCCGGCGCCTGGCGCCGGATCAATGGCTTCTCGGAAGCCACGATGCGCTACATCGCCGAGAGCGAGGCTGCGTCGGTCTGACCGGTAGGTCGGAGCGGGTGATCCCGCTCCGGCCGACCGCGTTCATGTTTCAGGAATTCACCGGCGGCGTAGCTCAGCCGGAAGAGCGCCGGTTTCATAAGCCGGGTCCGCCGCAGGTTCGATCCTGCCGCCGCCACCAGCCTTCGCGCGCGAAGCAAGCGAAGGCTGCCGCGCCGAAGCCCAAAGGGCCAAGGCGGGCGCCTTGTCCGCGCGCTACGGCTCGGCAAGCCAAATTCAAAGCTCCGTCGCCGGTCCGGTGCTGTGCGGTCCTCTCCCGCGCGCCCGGGCCGGCTGATGCCAAAGACTGCAAGAGACTGCGGGCGTCGCTCAGCGGCCAGAGCACATCGTCGCCGACGAGGACACCATGGGTTCGAGTCCCATCGCCCGCTCCAATTAGTTTGCGCCCGTAGCTCAACTGGATCAGAGCGCCCGGCTACGAACCGGGAGGTTGGGGATTCGAATTCTCCCGGGCGCGCCATCCTGCTTCGCTCGCGAAGCGAGCTACGCAGGATGCCCTGCGAAGCTTCAGCGAAGCAGGGCAGGTTCAAATCATCGCGGGTGTCGCCAAGCGGCCAAGGCACCGGATTGTCGATCCGGCATCGCGGGTTCGACTCCCGCCATCCGCGCCACGCAACGGAACGCAAAACCAGAAAGGAGACGGACGATGACCATCACTATTGCGAAGGCGCCGCGCGCGATCATGCTGGTCCCGCCGTCGCTCACACGTCTGCCGGGCTACGTCGAGGCCCTTAGGCGCGGCTGGTCGCCCAACACGAGCTACAATGTCAGCGGCGAACAGCTGGCCCTGCATGACGAGAGTCCCGATCGCCTGCTGCACGAGCTGACGCGCTCGGATGGCACGGCAAGGCTCACGGACGGGACCCTCGTCCCTCGTCTGCCTTCGCGCTTGTTCTGGATCTTCGGACGCGAGTTCTGCGGCTCCATCAATCTGCGCTTCGTGCCGGGCACCGAAGACCTGCCGCCGACCTGTTCGGGGCATATCGGCTACTCGATCGTGCCCTGGAAGCAGCGGCGCGGTTTCGCCACACGTGCACTCGCCCTCGTGCTGCCGGTGGCGTGCGAGGTTGGGCTGAGGCGCGTTCTGGTCACCTGCGACGACGACAATGTCGGCTCGCGCAAGGTGATCCAGGCCAATGGCGGCGTGTTCGCGGGCGTGCAACCGTCCGCGAAGCTGGAGGAGAAGTCGAAGCTACTGTTCTGGATCGACACGGCAGCGTCGTGAACCCCTCCTCCTGTCACCCGCGGGCTTGACCCGCGGGTCTGACACCGGCGCGGCGTCAGATGCGCGAGTCAAGCCCGCGCATGACAGGTTTTTTTGATTTTATGGTGGTCGTAGTTCAACGGCAGAACGCCGCGCTGTGAACGCGGAGATATCGGGTTCAACTCCCATCGATCACCCCAGCCTTCGCGCGCGAAGCGCGGCGAAGGCTGCCGCGCTGGAGCCCGAAGGGCGAAGGCGGGCGCATTGCCCGCGCGCTTCGGCTCGGCAAGCCCAAAACGCGCGCGTGGCGAAACGGCAGACGCACCGGTCTCAGAAGCCGGCGCCCCAGCGGCATGGGGGTTCAAGTCCCTCCGCGCGCACCAGCCTTCGCGCGCGAAGCGAACGAAGGCTGCCGCGCCGGAGCCCGAAGGGCGAAGGCGGGCTGTTGCCCCCGCGAGCTACGGCTCGGCGAGCCAGTCCACGTTCACACAAGATAGGACGCTTCGCTCAATTGGCAGAGCACCGGATTTTTAACCCGGGGATCCGGGTTCGACCCCCGGAGCGTCCGCCATCAGGATGCGGAATCATGGTCGGCCAGGACTTCATCGATGACTCGACGGGACTCGTCCACATCGAGCGGGTTGGTATCGGGGAGCCTGGCGGCCACGATCAAGGCTTTCCACAAGGCCCAGCCACGGGCGCGCGCCCAGGTCCCGCGATCGAGCGGGAGCGCTGCGCGAAACACACCCCGGCTTTCGTCTCTGAGGAATCTCCAGGCGATCACCAGATCGCAGGCCGGATCGCCGACGCCGGAGGACCCAAAATCGATGACCGCACACAACCGGCCGTCTTTGACCAGCAGATTGCCCACGCTGATATCTCCGTGCACCCAAAAATCTGGATGCTCCCACTCGCTTGCCAAGGCCGCATCCCACACCGCCGTCACTGCATCGGCATTGATTGCGCCATCGAGCGCCACGATCGCCTGCCGGGCTTGCGCGTCATAAACGGACAGCGTCCCGCCGCGATAGAAATTATGCGGCCCTGCCTTCGGCCCGCCGCTGGCGTCGATCCGCTGCAGCGCGACGAGGAAGCCCGCCAGCGCGCCCGCGAAGTAGCACAAATCGTCGATGCGCTCGATCGTCGCGGTCTCGCCCTCGATCCATCGATACACGGACCAAGGCCATGGATAACCCTCCGCCGGCTGGCCCATGGCCAAGGAGCAAGGGATCGCAAGCGGCAGGAACGGCGCCAGCCTCGGCAGCCAGCGTTGTTCCTTCTCCACCTGCTGGGAATACGCGGCAGCGCTTGGCAACCGCACCGTCATGTGTTCGCCGAGATGAAAGGTCCTGTGGTCCCAACCGCCGTTTGCAACCGGCGTGACGGGAAGTTCCGCCCATTGCGGAAATTGCGTGGCCACCAATCGGCGCACGAGCGATGCATCGATATCCGCGTTGTCTGCGTATGTCTTGCGCGCCGTCATGAAACTTCTTTACCGCGAGCAGCCTGTCGATGCCAATTGCCGATCCTTTTGGTGCGAACACCGGATGCAACATCCTCATTCCGGGCGAGTAGCTCAATTGGCAGAGCGCCCGCCTCTTAAGCGGGAGGTCGCAGGTTCAACCCCTGCTTCGCCCACCAGCCTTCGCGCGCGTGAGCGCGAAGGCTGCCGCGCCGAAGCCCAAAGGGCGAAGGCGGGCTGGTTGCCGCGCGCTTCGGCTCGGCCAGCCAGAGACAGTCGTGACCGATAGCTCAGCGGTAGAGCACGCGCCCGATAAGCGCGGGGCCGGTGGTTCGATCCCACCTCGGTCAACCATCATCCACCCCAACGGCCGAAGGAGGGCCCCATGCTGCGCGATCGCGACTGCCCGGCCCTGGTCCTCAACGCGGACTATCGGCCGCTCAGCTATTACCCGCTCGAAACCCTGCCGTGGCAGGAGGCGGTGAAGGCCGCCCTCGCCGGCCGTGTCGACATCGTCGCCGAGTACGACCGCGTCGTGCGCTCGCCCTCGCTCACGATGAATCTGCCCAGCGTCGTGGCACTGCGCGAGTACCAGGCGCTGGACCAGAAGGCGGCGCTCACGCGCCTCAACATCTGGATCCGCGATGGCTTCGCCTGCGCCTATTGCGGCAAGGGCCTGGCCAGCGACTCGCTCACCTTCGATCACATCGTGCCGCGCGCGCAAGGCGGCACGACGTGCTTCGAGAACGTGGTCGCGTCCTGTGCTGCTTGCAACGCGCGCAAGCGCGATCGCACGCCGCGCCAGGCCGGCATGCACCTGCGTTGCCAGGCGCATCACCCGACCAAAGCGGATCTCAACCGGATCGGGGCGCGCTTCATGCGCACCAATCTGGAAAAGACCTGGCGCGACTTCCTCTACTGGGAAGGCGAGCTGGAGGCGTAAAGGGAGAGGGCGGCATGTGCCGCCCTCTCTTTCTTCAATGCTCTGTCTTGCAATTCATTCAATCCAAAAAACTGTCCTCATCCTGAGCTTGTCGAAGGATGCGAGGCGGGCGCTGCACCTGGGGCCTCATCCTTCGACAAGCTCAGGATGAGGCTTTCACGGACGGTTAAATGCTTCAGGCGGAATCGGCGTCGTCCAGCGGCGAGGACAACGGTCTCCAAAACCGAAAACCCGGGTTCGAGTCCCGGCGCCGGTGCCAAGTTCCGTGCGGTGGCGGAAGGGAAAATCGCGCCCGGCTGCAACCCGGGAGCATGTCGGTTCGAGCCCGACCCGCACGTCCATCCTGCTTCGCGCTGCGCGCTTCGCAGGATTCGCTTCGTCGTCGGCCGCGAAGCAGGATGCCCTCCGAACCCTCTGGCGAAGGAGGGCTGGTTCAAATCCTGACGGGCCCTTCAATACCAAAAAAAGCCGGGGTAGCTCATCTGGTAGAGCGCCGCGTTGAAGCCGCGGAGGTGGTCGGGTCGAGACCGACCCCCGGCACCATTACCCCCGCTTGCGAGCGCCTTGATATCGCTCGCCGATTTGTCCCCAGGAAACCTTTGATTTACCTAAAATACCAACGATTCTAGCGACTTGACAGGTGCCCCGCGACCCACTATCTAACCCCTCATGATGACCACGATCCTGCACCGGCAAATGCAAATCGCCAGCCCCGCGGCGCTGTCCGCGGGCGTGCAGGGTCGCGTGTTTGCGCGGGCCCGGAGCAAGTCAGCCCGACGCTGATCTGACCCGGTCCCCGACCCCCAGCCGCCCGCGGAATTCCGCCGGCGGCTTTTTTGTTGTCCGAATTTTGGTCGTACGTCCCGAAAGTTTTAGGTCCGCGCTGCAGTACTGGGAGTTCGTCTAGCGGTAGGACACCGGATGTTGGCTCCGGTTACCCAGGTTCGAATCCTGGCCTCCCAACCAGCGCGCAATACAGCAGAGGCAGAGTTTAGGACGAAGTTTCGCTCGGCAATTTAGGCGCGGACGCATAGCGCCGCGACACAAGCGAGAACGGACTCGAAAACGCCATGAACACGCAAACCGCCTTACCGCTCAGCCGCGACTATCTCATCGGCTTCGAGCCGGACATCGTCACCGCCGCCGGCGTGCGCCGGTTCCATGACTATTGGCTGGAGCTGCGCGGCGCGCGCCGCTTTCCGACCAAGGCCGAGTTCGACATCACCGCCATTCCGTCGCTGGCGTCGAACTTACTGCTGTTGAACGTCTTCTACGATCCGCTGGATTTCGAATACCGGATCATCGGCGAGGATATCGCGATCCGGTTCAAGAACCTGAAGGGCCAGCGCGTGCGCGAGGCCGTGCTGTTCAATATCGGCAAATCTGCCTACCAGAACTATTGCGCCGTGGTCGAAACCGGCCGTCCGCAGTTCATGGAAGGCTGGATCACGCTCACCGATCGCGGCGACCAACCTTGCCACCTGTCGCGCGTCCATTGCCCGCTCTCGACCGACGGCGAGACGATCGACCACATCGTCTCGTGCATCGCGTTTGCGTATTGACGCGAGTCTCGCCGCCTGATTGTCTCTACCCATAATTGAGAAGATAGGACAGATGCTCGACACACTTCGCCGCGCGATGCTCGCCGCCGTTCTCTTTACCGCTGGCTGCAATACCCCCACGTCGCCGCCGCCCAAGGACTACATACCGGAAGCAGGTCTGACGACCGCGACCGCGGCGAGTTTGTCCGGCAGCAAAGTAGAGAATCCGAACTTTCTCTCCGGCGATCTTCGCGTTTATATCACGCATATCGATAACGCCCGCACCCAGCTTGCCGGCGACTATCCTGATCAGGACACCGTCATTCTCGTGAAACCCGGGACGCACTATGTCCGCATCATCCTGACCCGCAAGGACTTCTGGCGCTCGCTGAGATTTTCCGCATGTAGCGAACAGTTCGTGGAGTTGGAGGCCGGAAAAACCTATGTGGCGCGTGGCGAGCTGAAGGGCCGCGAGTCCACTTTATGGCTCGACGAGGTCGGCACGGCAAAGGAACAGGCGCGCGCCACCGCGGGCGTCAGCACCACACAGCATCTCTCGACCGGATACTCCTCCATGCAGATTATTCGGAGCAGGCCATGCGCGCAGTGAGCGCGTCTTTGCGCTGGGCCACGAGCGGGCGCAGCCGCTAGCGCTTAAGCCGCCGCCCCCATCACCGCCGCCGCCAAAGCGGTCTTGAGCCACGTCTTGCCAGATCGAGGTTTGTGAATTCAGATGCTGCGAACGATGATGACGGCGACTGCCGGGGCGATCAGCCTGCTGCTTTGCGCCTGCAGCACCCCGATCACGAGCACGATCACCTACTACACGCCCGACCCGGCCCTGACGTCCGAGAACGCCGCCACAATCATCGGCAGCAAGCAGGAAAATCCGCACATCTTCGTCATGGACGTGCGCGTGTTCGTTCCTGCAATCGACGGCATGATCACCAAAATCGGTTCCTACACTTGGGATCAGCCGCTTCTGGTGCCACCGGGCACGCACATGGTGCGCATCTCGATGTGGCGCGGCGACCGCGGCATGATCATCGAGCCTTTCGTCGAGCTGGAAGCAGGCAAGACCTACGTGGCGCGCGCCAAGATCGACAGTCACACGACCGCCACGATTTGGCTTGAGGAAATCGGCACCGGCCGCGAACAGGCCCGCACCCCAGGACGGATCGGCATTGCCCGGCCCGCCATGGCGCCTATCATCGTCCGCTAGAAACGCGTCAAGCCCCCGCCCCCATCACCGCCGCCGCCAGGCGATCGGCGGTCCAGCCTGCGAGTGCCACATCCTGCACTTTGCGTCCGCCGCTGAGGATGATGGCGCGTTCGGCGACCTCGATCACGTCGCGCATATTGTGGCTGATGAGGATCACTGTGATCCCTTGCGCCTTCAGCTCGCGCACCAGCCCCAGCACCTGCCGCGTCTCCTTGACGCCCAGCGCCGCCGTTGGCTCGTCCATGATCACGATGCGCGCGTTCCAGCGGAGCGCGCGCGCGATCGCGACACCCTGGCGCTGCCCGCCGGAGAGCGCGTTGACCGGCCGGTCCATATCGGCGATCGCGATGCGCAGGCGCGCGAGCAAGCGCTGCGAACTCCGCGCGCATCGCATTCTTGTCGAGGATCTTCAGCCCCGGCACCGGCGTGCGCCGAAGCAGCTCCGAACCCAGGAACACATTGCGATAGATCGCCAGGCGCGGCGCCAAGGCCAGATCCTGATAGATCGTTGCCACGCCGCGCGCCAGCGCATCCGCCGGCGACGTGAAATGAACCGCATCGCCGCCGAGCTTGATCTCGCCCGCACTCGGTGCCAGCGCCCCGGAGACGATGCGGATCAGCGTCGACTTGCCCGCCCCGTTGTCGCCGCAGATGGCGAGCGTCTCGCCTGCGCCCACATCGAAACTGACTTCCGCCAGCGCCTCGACCGCGCCGTAGGACTTGCCCACGCCGCGCAGCGACAGGATCGGCGCCCCCGTCGCTGCGGCGCGCGCGGAATTAGGGCTTGAGGTACTGGCCAACATTGCTCTCGTCGACCAGCACCGCATCCATTAGGTGATAGGGACCGGGCACCACCTTCGCCTTCGCTTCCTTCTTGACGACGATGCGGTCGGTGGCTTCAACCGCGAATTTGCCCATCTCCTCGAAGGGAATCATCACCGTTGCCATCAGCAGGCTCGATTTGTCGGCGATGCGCCGATACGTCTCCACCCCGCCATCGGTTGAGACCAGCACCGGCTTGCCGCGCTTGGCGCCCTGCTGCGTGAGCAGATCGTCGATGATATAGGCCTGCCCGTCGAACGATGCCCAGATGCCGTCGACCTTGCCCTGGTTGCGCAGCAGCAGCGCCTCCATGCCGGCCTTCACGTCGTCGCGCCAGCTCGCGGTGCGCGCCATCGCGTGGCTGCCCAGCACCTTCACCGCCTGGTTCTCCGCCAGCACCGCGTCGAGAATGCGGCCACGGATGCGTGTGCCGACATTGCCCTCGAAGCGCTCGACCAGGATGTTGCCCTGGTAGTTGAGCTGGCCCAGCAGATAGAGGGAGGATTGCGCGCCGACGCTGTATTCGTTCACTTGAACATCAAAAAGCGTCTTGTCGCTGCCGCCCGACATCACGGTGATGACCGGGATACCCGCCTTCTTCGCCTCGGCCAGTTGCGCGTCGGTCTCCACGGGCTTCCCCATGGCGATGATGATCGCGCCGACCTTGGCCTGGATCAGGTTTTCGATCTGCGCCGCGTGCTCCGGCATGGCCCCCGCGGAATTGAGGATCGTGACCTTCCAGCCCTTGGCTTCCGCCGCCGCCTTGGCCGCGTTGGCGACGCGCGCATGTGTCTCCGACGACATCTGGAACGCGACGATCCCGACATCGAACGCCGATGCCGGCGCAACAACCCCGAGGGCGAGCCCCAGGGTCAGAATGAGTGTCTTGATGCGCATGTTTGTCTCCCCTCTCTCTTTCATTCTCTAAAGACTGAACGCGGCCTTGGTCAGGCCCGCGGCCGAGATCGCAACCGAAACCAGGATGATGACGCCCAGCGTGATATCTTGCACGTAGTAGGGTGCGCCCATCAGCACCAGCCCGTTGGCGAGGATGCCGATCACCAGCGAGCCGACCAGCGTGCCGGCGATACTCGGCCGCCCGGGCTCGAACATCGTCATGCCGAGCAGCGCCGCGGCAATTCCCTTCATCAGGAAATCGGCAGCACCATTGGGTCCGGCCGAACTCAAGCTTGCTGTCAGCAGCACGGCGCCAATGCCGGCGCAGAAGCCCGACAGCGCCAGACCCATCAGCTTCATGCGCGCGACCGGAATGCCGGCGAGCCGTGCCGCCTCCGCCGCCTCGCCCGTCGCGATCAGCCAGGCGCCAAAGCGAGTCTGCGCCACCGCGAACCACGCCAGCAGGACGATGGCGCCGGCCCACAGCACCAGCACCGGAATGCCGCCGATATTGCCGCGGCCCAGGCCGGTGAACGCGGGATCCCAGCGCCCGACCCACGCCACGCCCTTGGTCAGCGCGAAGCCGATGCCGGTCGCAATCGACGCCGTGGCCAGCGTCGCGATCAGCGATGGAATTTTGACGCGCGTGACCAAAATCCCATTCAGCACGCCGAACAGCGTGGCGATCGCCAGCGCCGCGAGCACGCCCAGCGGCCACGGATAACCTGCATGAATGAGCCCGCCCGCCGCCACGCCCGCGAGGCTCGCCACCGCCGCGAACGACAGATCGAGCTCCGACGTGATCAGCGCGAAGGTGAATCCGGTCGCGAGGATCACCAGGAAGCTGATCTGCCGCAGGATGGTGAAGATGTTGCCCAGCGACAGGAAATTATCGGCGACGATGGCGAAGAAGAATGCCACGCCGAGACAGCCCAGCGCCGTGCCGTAAAGCGAAACGAACTGGCGCGCGCGGGGACTCATGCACCAACCCGCGCCGGTCGCTTGGACCGCGACTTCGGAGTATCGGGTGACCCGGACACACGACGATCCGCCATCTCCAGCGCGAAGCTTTTGAGGCGGCGATAACGTTCGGCGCGGTGCGCGAACAACGCCGTGTGTGCGCGCTGCGGCGCGAAGACGCGATCGACCTTGCCCATCGCCGCTTCTCCCGCTGCCAATGTCGGATAGAGGCCGAGCCCCACCGCACCGACGATGGCGCAGCCGAGCAGCCCCGCTTCGAGTTCCTGCACGCGCACGACGTTCACGCCAAGCACATTGGCCTTGAGCTGACACCACGCATCCGACCGCGCCCCGCCACCCGACACGCGCACCTCCTCCATCGTCTCGCCCGTCGCCTGCGTGGCACTTTCCAGCACGTCGCGCACCGCATGGGCCACACCTTCGAGCACGCTCCACAGCATCGCATCGCCGCCATGCTCGCGCGAGAGCCCATGGAAGGCGCCGCGCACATCCGCGCGCCACACCGGCGCGCGCTCGCCCGCAAGATAAGGCAGGAACACCGGCAGATCGTCCGACGGCGCGAACCGCCCCGCGCGCGCCATCGCCGCTTCGAATTTGCCGCCGACACGCAGCGTCTCATACGCCCAGCGCGCCGCATCGCCGCCGGCTTGCGTGGCGCCGCCGAGCTGCCACGCCGCCTCCGCCCAGGGCAGCGTGACGAGGCCGCGCGCTGCGCCGCGTGCGCGCGTGACCAGCCCCACCGCCTCCGATGTGCCAGCGACATCGTAGGCGCGGCCCGCGATCGCGGCGCCCGAGCCGATGGCACAGGCCCAGGTGTCCATGGCGCCCACGAACACCGGCAGCCCGCGCAGGCGCTTGAGCTTCGCGTCGCCGGCGGTCACTTCGCCCAGCTTCGTCCACGGCATCGGCCGCGCCTGATCGAACAAAGCGCGGCAACGTTGCAGCGTCTCCGGCATATCGGACGATGCTGGTCCCAACGCATCAAAGCGCGACGCGGTCACGCCATCCGCCGCGCTCACGCCGGTCAGGCGGAAATTGAGAAAATCCTTCGGCTCCAGTACCTGCACCACGCGCGCGAAGTTGCGCGGCTCTTTCGCCGCCAGCCACGCCAGCCGGGCCAGCGGATGAAACGCGCCGACACTGGTCGCCGGATTGTCGATCGGGAAATGCCGCGCGACCGCATCGGCCTCCCCCGTCGCGCGCCGGTCGCGCCAGAGCATCGCCGCGCGGACAACGCCGCCGTCCTTGTCGAGGAAAACCTGCGAGCGCGTCATGCCGGTGAGGCACAGCGCCACCGGCGCATCGCCGCGCTTGAGCCGCTGGAGCGTGCGATGCAGCGTGGCCACGAAAGCCCGCCACCAGCGCTCCGGCTCGGCCTCCGCCCAGCCGGGTACCGGCTCCGCAATTTTAAGAGACGTCAGAATCCTGCGCCCGCACCCGCCCGCGCGCATCGATGGCGGCCACGCGCAGCGCGCTGGCCCCCAGATCGGCTGCAAGAAACACGTCGGTCATGGCCCCGCCCCATCGCAAGGCGTGAAGCCCAGCAAGGCCGCAAGCCATGCCACACAAGCTCGAGCCAAGTCAAAGAGCCGTGCCGCCTGCAAAAAATCCAGTACCCACGCTCATCGCACCCCTTGTCAGGGGGCGAACACCAGCCCATATACCATCCACGTGGATGGTACAGGGATGGTCGACATGGCCAACAATGTTCAAGAATTCCGCCCGAAATCCGCCGAGAGCGAGAAGATCACGATCAATCTCGGCTATGTCGATCTCGGCCATATCGACCTGCTGGTGCAGGAAGGCTTCTACTCCAACCGCACGGATTTCATCCGTACCGCGATCCGCAACCAGCTCGACCGTCACACCGACGCCGTCAAGCAATCGGTCACGCGGCGCCAGCTCGAGCTCGGCTTGCGCCACTACACGCGCCAGGAACTCGAAGGCCTGCGTGCCCGCGGCGAGACGCTGCACATCCAGGTTCTCGGTCTGGCTGTCATTGCCACCGACGTGCCGCCCGAGCTGGCCCGCGACACCATCGCCTCCATCCAGGTGCTCGGCGCGTTGCAAGCGAGTGCTGACGTCAAGGCAGCGCTGAGCGGCCGCATCCACTGATCTTCCACAAATCCACGCCCGGGCCCTTGCGCGCGCAAGGGCAGCACCCCCGCTTTGTCTCGCGCATCAACACGAGGACGACTTATCCATGACCGCACGACCGATGATCGACATGATCGAGGCGACAAGGCTCACCCGCGAGGGTCGGCTCGAAGAAGCGATGGCGGTCTTGCGCGGCGAGCCCCCCGCACAATCCGCGCCCGATGCGTCCCAGGCCGCGTCCGGCCATCCGAAACTGCGCGCCGCCCTGCGCGGCCTGCTCGATCGCTTCGGCCGGTTTCGTCCGTCGCGCGGCTTCGCGCACCACACGTCCAAGCACGCCCCCAAACCGCCTCCCGTGGCACCCGGCGCGCGCTTCGAAACGCGCACCTATGCCAACGAGGCCGGCAGCCGCGCCTACAAACTTTACATTCCCAGCCTCTATAACGGACAGGCCGTGCCGCTGGTGGTGATGCTGCATGGCTGCACCCAATCGCCCGACGATTTCGCCGCCGGCACGCGGATGAACGAGCTGGCCGAGGCGGAGAATTTCCTGGTCGCCTATCCCGTCCAGGATCGCAGCGCCAATCCGTCGAAATGCTGGAACTGGTTCAACCAAGGCGACCAGCAGCGCGGCCGCGGCGAGCCGTCCTTGATCGCCGGCATGACCCGCGCGGTCATGGATAACTTCGCCGTGGCGCCCGGCCGTATCTACATCGCCGGCCTGTCGGCCGGTGGCGCCGCGGCGGCGGTCATGGGTGCGACATACCCGGATCTCTATGCCGCCATCGGTGTCCATTCCGGCTTGCCCTGTGGTGCTGCCAGCGATGTCCCGTCCGCCTTCGCCGCGATGCGCCAGGGCGCGCCGCATGTCACGCCATCGCGGGGGTCGGCCGTCCCGGTCCCCACAATCGTCTTTCATGGCGATGGCGACACCACAGTCAACCCGATCAATGGCGACCAAATCATTGCGCAGTCGAAAGCCGCCGCGAGCCTCAAAATGGCGATCAGCCGTGGCGAGGCCGCCGGCGGCATCCATTTCACGCGCACGACCCACGCCGATGACAACGGGCGATCGGTGCTGGAGCAATGGACCTTGCACGGCGCCGGCCACGCCTGGTCCGGCGGCAGCTCTGATGGCACATACACCGAACCGCGCGGCCCCGACGCCAGCCGCGAGATGCTGCGTTTCTTCCGGCAGCACGCGACGACGACATGATCCTCGAATGGCGGAAGCTCTCATCAAGCTCGAGGCACTGTGCTAGCGTGTCTCCCGGTGCTCGCCTGAAGGGTCGCCGGTCGATCCCGACCACGCGTCGCACAAGCGGCGCCACCGCAACAGAGCGGCCATTTGAATGGAGCTGACCCACGTGAACGGCGATCGCAATCTGGCGGTGTTTTGTGATTTCGAGAACGTGGCGCTCGGCGTTCGCGACGCCAAATATGCGAGCTTCGACATCCAGCTCGTCCTGCAGAAGCTGCTGCTCAAGGGCAGCATTGTCGTCAAGAAGGCCTATTGCGACTGGGATCGCTACAAGGCGTTCAAGCCCGCCATGCACGAGGCCGCCTTCGAGCTCATCGAGATCCCGCATGTCCGCCAGTCCGGCAAGAACTCGGCGGACATCCGCATGGTCGTCGATGCCCTCGACCTCTGCTACACCAAGGCGCATATCGACACCTTCGTGATCATCTCCGGCGATTCCGATTTCTCGCCGCTGGTCAGCAAGCTGCGCGAGAACGCCAAGACCGTCATCGGCGTGGGCGTGAAGAACTCCACGTCGGACTTGCTGATGAGCAATTGCGACGAATTCGTCTTCTATGACGATTTCGTCGTCAAGCGCGAGCCCGCGCGCACGCGCAGCCGCGGCGCACCCGCCGCGACAAGAACCCCGAAGGACGCGAAGGCCGCGGACAAACCGGCGGCGGTCGCGCCGGACCGCATTCAAGAGGCCCTCGACCTCGTCCTCGAAACAGTGAGAGGCCTCATTTCCGAACGCGGCGACGCCGCGAAGCTCTGGGGTTCGATGGTCAAGCAGACGTTGAAGCGCCGCCAGCCGGGCTTCAACGAATCGTTCTACGGATTCAGCTCTTTCAACGAACTTCTCGAGGAAGCCCAGGCCCGCAAGCTGTTGGAGCTCGAGCTGGACGAAAAATCCGGCGGCTACGTCATCCGCCGCGTCACCCGCCCAACCTAGCTCCCGCATCGAGCCCGGCGAAGGCGTCCGCCAGCGCCTCGCCGGCGCTCAAAACAGGCATCTTGACATGAGACGACTGTCTCATTAAAAGATGAGCATATCATTTGTTCGTTGACCCGGAGATTTCACCCATGGCTTTGTCCCCTGCGGAAATGGATAAGAAGATGGACACGCATTTCGGCTTCGAGGCGCGCGACGATATCGCGGGCGTATTGTCCACGCTGGCGCCCGATGCGGAGCATGACATTGTCGGCTGGCCGGGCGGCCCCACCCATGGCCGCGATCGCGCGCGGCCGTTCTACGAGACGCTCTTCGCCGATCTTGAGGACGGGCAGGTCACCTGCATCAAGCGCCTCCATGGCGATCGTTTCCTGGTCGACGAGTCGGTCTGGCGCGGCAAGGCGGTGGGCCGGCCCTTCGGCCGCGAGGGCCGCAACCGGCCGCTCGAATTCCGCCTGCTGCACATCGTCGTGTTCACCGACGAAGGCCAGATCCAGCGCGAGAATGTGTGGGTCGACCTGGCCGCGATCATGCAGCAGCTTCCCTAGGCTCGCGATGGCGAGGAAATCCGCCGAGCGCAGCAATCAACGCTATCGGACGCGCAAGGACCTGATGGCGGCGGCCGCTTCGCTCATCAGGGGCGGCCGCAAGCCCACGCTCGACGAGGTGGCGGAGGCCGCGCGCGTCTCGCGCGCGACGGCCTACCGCTATTTTCCCAGTATCGAGGCGCTGCTGGTGGAAGCGCCGCTCGATCTCGCGGCGCCCGACATCGACACGCTCTTCGCCGACGACCGATCGGCCGATCCGGAAGCACGCATCGACAAGGCCGAGGCCGCCCTGCACCGCATGGCCTTCGACAACGAAGCGGCCATCCGTCTCATGCTCGCCGTCACGCTGACGCAATCGACGGCCACAAGCCGCGATGCCAGCGTGCCGCTGCGCCAGAACCGCCGCAGCGCCTTGATCGATGCAGCCCTGGCCCCTGCGCGTGACCGCTTCAAGAAAGCGAGCTACGCCAGGCTGCGCGCGGCCCTCGCCCTGATCTTCGGCTCGGAATCGATGATCGTCTTCCGCGATGTCTTGCGCATGGACGAAAAAGCGGCACGCGACGTCAAGAGCTGGGCTGTGCGCGCCCTCGTCCGCGCCGCCCTCGACGAGAGGCGCTAGGTTCAGCGCGTCGCCGACGCGACGCCGATATACCGCCAGCCCAGCGCCAGCCCCCAGGCGGCCACGACGATCTCGCGCGCACGGCGCAGCAGCGAGGAGGCGAGGCCGATGCCGGGTCGCCGGTAAGCGCCGCCGTCACCAGCACGAACGCACCTTCCTGGGCACCCAGGCTCGCCGGGATGAAGAAGGCGCCGGCGCGCGCGAGCTGCGCCAGGCTTTCGATGATCCACGCCTCCGCCCAGCTCACCGGCCGGCCGAGCGCGTGCATGGCGATGTAGAGCTCGACCACGCCCAGCACCCAGTTGGCGAAAGCGAGCGCCAGAGCGCCCGCGAAGGCCGCGCGATTCTTGGTGTAGAAATGAATCATGCGGTCTTCGACGTCGTGCAGATGGCCGAGCGCCGCTTCCAGCTTTTGGCCCAGCCGATTGCGCCCGAGGAATCGCCCGAGCCGCGACGTCACCTTGAAGCGCTGCACGGCAAACAGCCCGCCAATCCCGGCGACGAACGCCGCGAGCCCGATCCCCGCCACCAGCTTGTAGGCCACCGACAACGCCGGCGAGCGCAGCGCCACCGCGAAGCCGATTGCGAAGAAAACGACCATCGCGATCAAGATCACCGTGCGCGTCACGACCACCGAGGCGAAGCCGCGCGGGTAGTCGATGCCATAAAGCCGGTTGAGCAGCATCGCCTTGACCGGCTCGCCGCCCAGTGTGGCGAGCGGTGTCGCGTTGTTGATCGCCTCGCCCACCATGCGCACTTTCCACAGCCGGTAGAGCCAGCGCGCGTTCATGTCGACGCCTGGCAGGGCGAGCTGCCACACCGCGCAATCGAGCACGAACGCGAGCATGTAGACGGCGAGAATCGCTAGCGCCCACCAGCCGACCTGGCGCAGATACGCCCAGGCTTGCGCCAGGTCGGTATCCCACAGCACGGCGGCGAGCAGCAGGGCGCCGATCAGGACATAGATGGTGCGGAGCAGGACGGGGTGTGACACGGCGCGCACCCTACCAGTGCAGGCCTTTGGAATCCCGCCGAAAATATTGCGCGGTACGGCGGGGTGGTCGCCGCCGCCGTCGGACCGTCCACTGTCACATCGGCGCTTTACTCGGCGGCTTCTCCGTGGCTGCTCGCATGCGCCCGGGCGCGCGGTACCGCTGAATGCACGACCGTGGCCCCGTTCGTGGGCCTGGGCGCCGTGCCGCCGGAGCGCGACGAGCCTGACGGGGGAGCACCCGCCACGTCCGCCCCGGATTCCGCGGGCTGCAGCCGGCTGCGCAGCGAGCGGATGGCGGAATCGAGCGCCGAGAACACGCCTTCGACGCTGTAGCCGGCGAGGAAGGACAAGAAGAACGGCGAGTACGCGCCGAACAGCGTGCTCGTCTGCTCGCTGGTGCACATGACGCCGATGGCCAGGCCGAAGATGGCGCCGAGCATCAGCCGGATGCGGTAGCGGCGATACGACGCCTCGGTGAAGGTCAGCCGCTCCAATTGCGTGATGAAGCGGCGCAGCACATACACCGACGCCCCGAGCGTCCCGTAGAGCAGCGGCAGGAAATAGATCGAGATCACTTGCACGACCAAGCGCGCCGTCTGCTCAATGAAATTGCGCGCGTTGTTGACGAGTGCGGCGTCGGTATACGAGCGCACTTCGGGCCGGGAGTAGCTGCTGTCGGGATTGGCATAAATAGAGAAGCTCTCAACACGACGCTGCACGGTGTCGCGCATCCACAAGCAGCGCGCGCCGACATAGATCGGCGAGATGCAATACATGGTCTCGTACACGCCCCAAGCGCGATTTTGCAGATACGCAAGGCGCATGCCGAGATCGGAGCCGTCGCGCTTCCTGCTATCCAATTCGCCGCCATAGCGCACGTTCTGGACGATCGTGAAGATTTCGTCGTTCAAGCGCGTGACATCGCTCACCAGGCTCGACATCGTCGTCCAATAGATCTGCAAGCCCATCAGCACGACGAACACCACGGCCGTGTAGCGCCTGAGCCAGCGCAGGGCGCGCGCCATCGGTGTCTTGCGGTCTTTGAAATCGTGAACGAAACGCAGGCTCTCGACCGTGGCCGGGGCCGCCCGCCGCGCCAGATAGCTATAGGCGTTCCAGAAATTGGTTTCCTGCTTGCCGTCGATGGCGCCGCCTTCCGCCGCCACCCGCGCCGTCTCGATCGCATCGACAACTTCCGCGGATGGCATCCCCTTGCGCTCCGCGACGTGCTTCAGCAGAAAGTCCGCCTCGTTAAGGGCGTTGCGCAGCGCTGCACTGGGTGCGGTCATGGCCAATCCCCCGTTCAAGCGGGTCCCGCCCGGACCCGGTTTCCGTCGGAGCTGTTCTGGCGGTCGATCCCTTCGGTCAGAAATTCATCCGGAAGCTGAACTGTAATATCCTATCACTTTCGCCCATGTGAAGGCGCTCACAAGCCGAAAAATCAACGATTCGTGACATTTGCCGCCCCCCGGACCACCCGGCTAATCTGGCCGGCGAAGAATGAACCGGCCGCGACCGGCGGCCGACCCGGGAGGACATCGATCTTGCGCGCAAGCCCGCCCTCGCCACGCGGTCAGCCTGGCCCCCGCCGCCCCACGCGCCCAGCGCCGCCCGGACGGCGGCTGGCTCCTCCAGGCCGGCGAAGACCTCCACCCGCACGCGCCCACGATGGTCGCGAAGCTGCTGCACTGGGCCGCCGAGGCGCCGACGCGGGTCTTCCTGGCCGAGCGCGGCCCCGACGGCGCCTGGCGGCGCCTGACCTACAGCGAGGCGGCCGGCCTCTCGGCGCGCATCGCCCAGGCGCTGATCGACCGCGGCCTCTCGGCCGAGCGGCCGGTGATGGTGCTGTCGGAAAACGGCATCGACCACGCCCTCCTGCTCTTGGGCGCGATGCAGGCCGGCATTCCGCTCGCGCCCATCTCGCCCGCCTACTCGCTGATGAGTACCGACAAGGGCAAGCTCAAGCACATCTTTGCCCTGCTGCGGCCCGGCCTTGTCTACGCATCCGACGGCGCGCGCTTCGCGGCAGCGCTGGCGAGCCTGCCGCTTGATGGCGTCGACGTCGTCGTCAGCGCCAACCCGCCCGCCGGCCTCGACGCGCAGCTCTTCGGCGAGCTGACGGCATCGCCTCCTGGCCCGGCGGTGGCGCACGCGCGCGAGAGCATCACCGCCGCCACGGTCGTGAAGATTCTCTTCACCTCGGGCTCGACCGGCCTGCCCAAGGGCGTCATCAACACCCAGCGCATGATGACGTCCAACCAGCAATCGATCCTGCAGCTCTGGCGCTTCCTGGGCAAATCCCCGCCGGTGCTGGTCGACTGGCTGCCGTGGAACCACACCGCCGGCGGCAATCACAACTTCAACCTGATCCTGTGGAACGGCGGCACGCTCTATATCGACGAAGGCAAGCCGGTGCCCGGCCTGATTGAGAAGACCGTGCGCAACCTCGCCGAAATCTCGCCCACGGTTTATTTCAGCGTGCCGCGCGGCTACGACATCTTGCTGCCCTATCTCGAACGCGACGAGAAATTGTGCCGGCGCTTCTTCGCCGAGCTCGCCGTGCTGCAATACGCCGGTGCCGCCTTGCCGCTGCATCTGTGGGAGCGCATTGAGCATGTCATCGCCCGCACCGCTCTGCGCCGCCCGCTTTTGGCGGCGGGCTGGGGCTCGACCGAGACCGCGCCGATGGCGACGCTGGGCCACTTCCCCATCGCGCACCCGCACAATATCGGCCTGCCCGGACCGGGCACGGCGTTGAAGCTGGTGCCCGTCGCGGGAAAATTCGAACTGCGCGTGAAGGGCCCCAACGTCACGCCCGGCTATTGGCGCGATCCCGCCCAGACGCACAACGCCTTCGACGAGGAAGGTTACCTGCGCATGGGCGATGCCGGCCGCCTCGCCGACCCCGACGATCCGGCGCAGGGCGTGATCTTCGAGGGCCGCATCGGCGAGAATTTCAAGCTCTCGACCGGCACCTGGGTCGAGGTCGGAAGGCTGCGCGTGAGTCTGCTCGCCGCCTGCGCGCCGTTGATCCAGGACGCCGTGATCACCGGCCATGACGGACCCGAGATCGGCGTGCTCGCCTTTCCCAATCTCGCCGCCTGTCGCGACCTGTGCCCATCGCTCGACGCGAAAGCGCCGGTGACGGACGTGCTCCGCCATCGCGCGGTGCTCGATCGCCTCGCTGAGCTCCTCGCGGCCTGGAACGCCGCCAACCCCGCCAGCACGACGCGCATCGGCCGCGTCCTGCTGCTGGCCGAGCCCCCGTCCATCGACGCCAACGAAATCACCGACAAGGGCTACATCAACCAGCGCGCCGTACGCGAGCGTCGCGCCGACCAGGTCGCGCGCCTGCATGCCACGGCCCCCGATGCCGACGTGATCGTGCTGTCGCAGCGCGAGCGCAAGGCGGCCAGTTCTTAAAGAACATTCGCAACACCCGCACGCTAGAATCCCCTCTCCCCTCTGGGGAGAGGGCTAGGGTGAGGGGGTGGCACCATCTTCGACTGCACGGGGCCCCCTCACCCGGCTCGCTACGCTCGCCACCCTCTCCCCCGAGGGGAGAGGGTTACACCGCGCGCCCTTGAAGAATTATTTTGTCGCCTTCTTCCGCGTCAAAAACGCCTCCAGCCCCGCTTGCGCCTCCGGCGCCGTCTGTGCGATCGCCGCGGCCAAGGACTCCGTGAACAGCCCGCTCTCAACGGGCATGTCGGCAATCCGCGACAGCGCGTTCAAGATCAGGAAATTGGTGACCGGCGCGTTGCCCTTGATGTCCTGCGCAAGCCCCAACGCCTGCGCCGCACCGGCGCCGGATTTGGCGAGATAATGCGCAAGGCCGAGCCGCACGCCCTCCGCGGCGTCGAGCTTGCGGCCCGTGAGCATCATCTCCGCCATGCGATCGGCACCGATCACCCGCGCCACCCGCACCGAGGCGCCGCCGCCCACGAAAATGCCGCGCTTGCCTTCCGGCATCTGGAAGAACGCCGTGTTCTCCGCCACCCGCACATGGCAGGCGAGCGCCAGCTCCAGCCCGCCGCCGATCACCGCCCCCTTGAGCAGCGCCACCACCGGCAGCCGGCCGAACTGGATTTTGCGGAATGCCGCGTGCCACGAGGCCGAGTGATGCACGACCTCGATCGGCGTGCGCGCCTTGTGCTCGGCGAGATCGAGGCCGGCGCAGAAATGCTCGCCCTCGCCCTCCAGAACCGCGACCTTCGCCGCCGCCGGCGGGTTGGCGAAGAACGTATCGATCGCCGCGACCAGCGCGTCGTTGATGGCGTTGCGCTTGTCGGGCCGGTTGAGCCGGAGATGCGCGACGCCATCCTTGACGGCGATCAGGAGGGAGAGCTGGAAGCGCGGGCCATTTTCTTATCCTTGCCACAAACACGAATCGTCGCCTCCGCTTTTAGCAGGTTGCCGGCCGGCCCGCATGCCCGTCATAGTGCGCGCCAATCGCCAGACCCGGGAGCCCAACGCCGCCATGACATCCAACCGTCTTTCGCTGCAAGGCAAGGTGGCCATCGTCACCGGCGGGGCAAGGGGCATCGGGCGCGCCACCGCGCAAGCCTTCGCGGCCGCCGGCGCGATCGTGGTCGTCGCCGATATCGACCGCGATGCCGCGTCCGCCACCGCCTTGGCGCTCGGCGGCGTTGCCGAGCCTTTCGATGTCGCCGACGAGACCCAGGTCAAGAACGCGATCGCCGCCATCGCCCGGCGCCACGGCCGCATCGACATCCTGGTCAACAATGCGGGAACGGGCGCCCGCAAGCCGACCGAGGAATTGGCGCTGGCCGACTGGAACCGCGTGCTCGCCATCAACCTGACCGGCGCGTTCCTCTGTGCGCGCGAGGCCGGGCGGCACATGCTGGCGCAAGGCAGCGGCGCCATCGTCAACGTCGCCTCGATCATGGGTCTGGTCGGTAATGCGCTCTATCCCAATCTCGCCTACCACGCGACCAAGGGGGCGCTTGTCAACATGACCCGCGCGCTCGCGGTCGAATGGGCCGCGCGTGGCGTTCGCGTCAACGCCGTGGCACCCACCTTCGCCAAGACCGATCTCACCCAGAAGCTCCTCGCCGATGCGCAGGTCGAGCGCGCGATCATCGACCTCACGCCGATGCACCGCCTCGCCGAACCACACGAGGTCGCCGACGCGATCCTCTATCTCTGCTCCGACATGGCCTCGATGGTGACCGGCCAGATCCTCGCCGTCGATGGCGGCTGGGTGGCACGGTAGCACGCCGTGCCCTCATGCTTCGACAAGCTCAGCATGAGGACCTTTATAAAGCGACCTCATCTTGAGCTTGTCGAAGGATGAGGTCGAAGCGCACTACGTGCTGTAATCCGGCTCTTCCCGGTCCAGGATCCGCTTCAGCGATTCGAAATGGTAGCGACCGTAGACCGGCAGGTCGCGCGTGACCTGCTCCTGGACCGATCGCGCGATGTTGTCGCCGACCAGCTTGAGCTTGCGGCCCGTCGACATCGCCAGCACCTGCGCCTGCGCCGCGCGCTCCAGGTAATAGAGATCGTCGAACGTCTGGTGCACGTCCGAGCCGGCGACGATGATGCCGTGATTGGCGAGGAATAGGATGCGCTTGTCGCCCAGGGCCCGCGCCATGCGGTCGCCTTCCTCATTGTCCAGCGCCAGGCCGCGATAGCCGCCATCCTCGTCGTCATAGGCGACGATGCCGTAGAAGCGCAGACAGATTTGCAGGCACGGCTCGAGGCGCCCGCCCTCGATCATCGTCAGCGCCGTCGCATACGGCATATGCGTGTGCAGCACGCAGCGCGCACTCGGCCGCGCCTTGTGCACGCGGCTGTGGATGAAGAACGCGGTGGGCTCGATCTTGTGCTTGCCCTCGACGATCGTGCCCGTGCCGTCGACAAGCAGCAGGTCGCTCGCCTTGATCTCGCTGAAATGAAACCCTTCCGGATTGATCAGGTAGCGGTCGTCGGAGCCGGGCAGCGCGTAGCTGAAATGGTTGCAGATGCCCTCGTTGTAGCCCAGCCGCGCCGCCCAGCGGAACGCGGCCGCGAGGTCGATGCGCGCCTGCCAGGCGGGGTCGTTCTGATCGCGAGAGACGGCCTTGAGTTGTGACGTCATGCTGGTGTGCCTCGTGGTATTCGCGTCCGCATCATAGCGCGCTCCGCCGCCGCGACAACGCCCCTTGCGCGCCGGAATTTTCCGCTATGATGACCGCGATATTCCGAGTCGCAAGCAGGGTTGTCGAGTGCGCCTGGCCGCCGAAGCTTCCGTCCCGCTCGCTCCCGATGCCCGTCTGCTGGCGCGCGGCCTGGCCCGTGCGCTGGACCGGCAAGGCTGGCGCAGCCTGCTCGAATTTCCGCTGGCCTCCGGCCGCCGCGCCGACCTGATCGCCGTCGACGAGGGCGGCCGCTTCCTGATCGTCGAGATCAAGACCACCGCCGGCGATTACCGCGCCGACCGCAAATGGCGCGAATATCTCGACTACTGCGATTTCTTTGCCTTCGCCGTGCCCGAAGGGTTTCCGGCCAGCCTGCTGCCGCCCGAAGTCGGCCTGATCATGGCCGATGCCTACGACGCGGTCAGCCACCGCCCGGCGATGCCGGCCCCCGCCCCGCTCGCCTCCGCCCGCCGCCGGCAGATGCTGATCCGCTTCAGCCGTGCCGGCGCCGATCGCCTGCGCCGGCTGCTCGATCCCGAAACCGGCATCGGCGGCCCGCCTGGAGCGCCCGTCGTTTTCTAAGCGTCGTCGCCGTGATGGCGGTGGTAATGCGCGCGCGCCTTGGCGTTGTTGCCACACGTCGCCATGTCGCACCAGCGCCGCGATTTATTGCGCGACAGATCCAGAAAGAACCAGCCGCAGCGCGCGTTGCCGCAGCTTCGCAATTGCGCGAGCCGCGGCGAGGTGAGGAGCTCGACCGCGTCAAGCGCGATGCGCGCCAGTGCCACGCGCAGACCGTCGCTGCCGACCGGCCGCGTGCGCAGGGCGCCGTCTTCCTCCGCCAGCTCGAGCACGACATGCAGCCGCCGCAGCGCCGCGTTGAAGGCAGCGATCGCGCCGGCGCGCCGCGCGATCACGTCAGCGATGCTTTCACGCAAGGTGATCGCATCGGCAAGGGCCGCCCTGGCCTTTCCCGGCTCACGCTTCGCCAACCGGCGCGCCGCCGCTTGCTCGCCCGCGTCGAGATAGCCGGCATGCGCGGCCCAGGTCACGAACTCGTCGTACTCGGTGAGACGCTCGCCCTGCGCATCCGGATCGCCGCGCCATTCCACCGTGTTGAGAAAATCGATACAGCGCGACCCGCCGACCAGCTTCGGCGGTCGGTCACGATAGGACGGGAACGGATACGCGAATTCCGCCATAACCATCAAAACCGTTGACAGTGGTTATACTAGCCGGCGATACTCGCCGCGTCCACTGGAATTCCGCTCCCATGAGTCTCATCCAGACCCGCGTTCCCTTCACGATGCACGGCTTTCGCGTCGGCTTCATCGCCGCACGCGTCCTCATCCCCAGCCTCGTCGTATACGGCGCAGCTTTCGGCATTATGTCGGCGACCACCGGCCTCAGCGCGCTCGAATCCCTGTTCATCAGCGCCTGGGTCTATGCCGGCGGCGCACAAATGGCGATGTTGCAGGCCTGGGGCGATCCAATTCCCGTGATCGCCGTGTGCCTCATGACTCTGGCGATGAACGCGCGCTATCTGCTGCTCGGCGCCGCCTTGCGCCCGTGGTTCGGCCGGTTGCCGCCGCATCAATCCTATCCATCGCTGTTCTTCATGGGCGACGCCAATTGGGCGATGGCGCTGCGCGAATATGCCGAAGGCCGCGACGACGGCGCCTTCCTCATCGGCAGCGGCGTGGCGATGTGGATCGCCTGGGTGAGTTCCACCTGGGCCGGCCACGCGTTCGGACAGATTCTCGGCAACCCGGCAGTGTTTGGCGTCGATTTCATGCTGGCCGCGTTCTTCGCCAGCATGGCGGTCGCCTTCTTCAAGAAGCTGCACGATGTGGCGCCTTTCATCATCGGGGCCATCGTCGCCGTGATCGTGCAGCAGACCGTGCCGGGCCCCTGGTACATCCTGGCCGGCGCGGTCGCCGGCAGCCTTGCGGGAGCGCTGCGCCGTGTCGATGCCGCTTGAGACCTTCTTCATCATCCTGCTGCTCGGAATCGTGTCGCACGCCTGCCGCTTCGGCGGATTTTTTCTGATGCGCTACGTCGCCATCACGCCGCGCGTCGAGGCCTGGCTAGGCGCCATCCCGGTCGCATTGATCGGCGCGATCCTCGGACCCATCGCCTACACCGGCGGCCCGCCGGAATGGCTCGGCCTCGCCACCGCGATCGGCCTGATGCGCTACAGCGGCAATGATTTCCTGAGCGTGATCGCCGCGATTGCCGTCGTCGCCGGCACCCGCGCGCTCGGCCTCTGAGCTACATCGCCTTCCCGCGCCACGGCATGAAGGCCGGCACGCGCAGGCGATATTGCGCATAGGCTTCGCCGTAAACACGCAGCAGGCGGCGTTCCTCGAACCACGTGCCGATCATCAGGTAGAGCGAGGCCCACACCGCCGTCGCCACCGCCATGGGATCGTGCGCCAGCCCCCACAGCACCAGGAAGCCGCCGGTATAGAGCGGATGGCGCACATAGCGATGCAGCCCATCCATGCGCAGCGGCTCGTCTTCCGCCAGCGTGGAGCCGGCATGCCCGGCGCGGATCTGGGCAAGGCCGGTGAAGCGGCCGACATCGTAGCTGCGGATCGCCACGATCAGGATGACGATACCGCCGATCAGCATGAGCGTCATGAACGCGTAGAGCCACACCGGCCGCACGAACGCCGCGCGCTCCGCGAACAACCAGCGCCCGAAGACGAGCAGTGCCGCGAAATGCACGACAGCGATCAGATTGTAGGCGAGGCGGTGATAGGCGCCGAACGTACGCACCAGCCATTGCCGCCCGCCGACGGTCGCGAGCAGCGAATGCACGATCCCGAATGACAGCCAGGCCAGTGCGTAGAGTTCTTGCGCTCTCATCTTCCGGTCCCCCGGATCAGCGAGCTTGTAGGCAACTCAACGTGCCATCCGGGTGATCGTTGCAGTTGTGCTGAAACCGGGTGACAGATTTGCAAGCAGCACACGCCCGCCCCAGCTGCGCACCTGCTCGGCTCCGACGACCTGGTCGACAGTGTAGTCGGCGCCTTTGACCAGGACATCGGGCTTCACGGCCTGGATCAGCGCCAGCGGCGTGTCCTCGCCGAAAATAACGACCAGATCGACGCTGGCGAGCGACGCCAGCACCTGGGCGCGCGCCGTCTCCGTCTGCACCGGCCGTGACTCGCCCTTGAGGCGCTTGACGGAGGCATCGCTGTTGAGCCCCACCACCAGCCGGTCGCAGGCCGCGCGCGACTGCTGCATCAGCGACACATGGCCGGGATGCAGCAGATCGAAGCAACCGTTGGTGAAACCGATCTTTAGTCCCTGGCGGCGCCAGCGCTGCACGATGTCGACGGCCTGTGCCACCGTTGCGATCTTGTTCTCGCCCGTCGCGATATCCTCGTGGCGCAGCGCCTTCACCAGATCGTCACCATAGGCGACAGCCGTGCCCACCTTGGCCACGACGATGCCCGCCGCGACCGCGGCCAGCCGCGCCGCATTCAGCATGGTGATATCGGCGGCGAGGCAGGCGGAGACCGTGGCCAGCACCGTGTCGCCGGCGCCGGACACATCGAACACCTCCTGCGCCACCGCGGGCAGGTGATGGGTCGGCTGCCCTTTCGCGACCAGCGTCATGCCGTCCGCGCCGCGCGTGCACAGCACGGCCTCGACCTTGCAGGTCTCGATCAGCTTGCGGCACGCGGCCTCGATCTCGGCGCCGCTGCTCACCGGCATTTGCGTTGCGTCCGCCAGCTCGTGGCGATTGGGCGTGAGCAGCGTGGCGCCGCTGTAGCGCGCGTAGTCGACACCCTTGGGGTCGACGACCACCTTCTTGCCGGCCGCGTGCGCGGCGATGATCATCGCCTGCACGCCGCGCGGCGTCAGGCAGCCTTTGGCGTAGTCGGAGATCACCATCACCGCGCAATCCGGGATCGCCGCGGTCGCCAGATGCACGATGTCGTCGTCCGTGGTCTCGTCGATGGCTATGGTGGTCTCGCGATCGGCGCGCAGCAATTGCTGGGCACCGGCGACATAGCGCGTCTTGATCGTCGTCGGCCGCTTGGCCTCGACCAGCAGATGCGGCTCGACATTTTGAAGCTGCCCGACCAGCTCCGTCACCTCGTGCCCCGCGGCATCGCGCCCGACGACGGAGATGAATTCGGCTTCCGCACCCAGCCCGACCAGGTTGCGCACGACATTGCCGGCGCCGCCCAGCATCGCCGCTTCGCGATCGATGCGCAGCACCGGGATCGGCGCTTCGGGCGAGATGCGGTCGACGCGGCCGTAGACGAAGCGGTCGAGCATCACATCGCCCACGCACAGCACCCGCGCCCCCGCAAGCAGCGGCACAAGGGCCGCCAGATCGGCGCTCTGGGTCATGGCGTCATGGGCCTTTCATTTTCAGGAGGCAGCAACGCTGGTGTCACCCCCCACCCTAGCCCTCCCCCACAAGGGGGGAGGGAACACATCGCGACGCAGAAAGAATACCCCCTCCCCCTTGATGGGGGAGGGTTGGGGTGGGGGTGAGACGCAAGCACGGTGCCCACAAGCAAGCTCATGTGACGAGTCCCAACTCGCGCTCGATCGCGCCGCACAGCATCTGGCCGATCATGATGTGCATCTCCTGGATGCGCGCCGCCGCCTTGGCCGGCACAACCAGGCACGGATCGGCGATACCCTTGACCGCACCGCCATCGCCGCCGGTGAACGCCGCCGCGACCAGCCCCATCTTGCGCGCCTGCTCGAGCCCGCGCACGACATTGGGCGAGCGGCCCGACGTGGTGATGCCCAGCGCCACGTCGCCCTTGCGCCCGATCGCCTCGATCTGGCGCGCGAACAGATTTTCGAATCCCAGATCGTTGCCGATCGCGGTCAGCGTCGAGCTGTCGGTGGTGAGCGCGATCGCCGCGATCGCGGCGCGGTCCTTGATGTAGCGGACCGTCAATTCGGTCGCCAGATGCTGCGCGTCGGCCGCCGAGCCACCATTGCCGAAGAACAGCAGCTTGCCGCCATCGCGCAAAGCGCCGACCGACGCCGCCACCAATCGCGCGAACCCTTCGGGCAGGGCCGCGCGCGTCGCCGCCAGGACGGCCGCATGCTCGTCGAGCTCCGCCGCCCAGAACTGCTTGAGATCGAGCCCTGCCATGAACCCGCCGGAACCCCTGGGTTAATTGCTAACCCTTTGCGGCGCCAACAAGAATTTCCGCGAATCGGGCGCCGATGGCGCCAATATCGAAGGTCTTGCTGGCATAGTCCAGCGCGTTCTTGCCGGCGGCCTGGCGCAAGGCAGGGTCCCCCGCCAGCCGCTCCGCTGCATCGACGAAGGCGCGCGCGTCGGTCGGGGGCACGGCGATGCCGGCGCGCTCGCGGGTGATCAGCCGCGCCGCCAGGTTCTCAGGTGGGATGGCGCCCAGCAGCGGCCGCCCGGCGCACAGATACGTCAGCACCTTCGAGGGCACCGAGAAGATGCCCGCCTCCGGCTCCAGGATGGCGATCAGGATGTCGCCGCTGGCGATCATGTCCGGCACCTTGGCGAAGGGCTGGAACGGCAGCAGCACCAGGTTGGGCAGCGCGGCGCCGCGCTCCTTGAGGAAGTCGGCACCCAGCCCCTCCGACACCACGACCACACGCACGTCGTTGCGCCCGCGATAATGCTCGGCCAGGCGCAGCAGCAGCTCGGGATTGTGCTTGAGGCCCAGCGTACCGGCGTAGAGGAACGTGAGGCGCCCGTCCAACCCATGCGCGCGCGACCAATCGTTGTCGCGCGGGCGCACCGGAAGCTCGTCGCGCGGCGCCCAGTTCTCGATCACCGTGATTTTGCCGCGGTCGACACCGAACCCAGCGAGGGCCGGCACGAAATCCTCGGTGATCGCGATGATATGGTCGCTCTGCTTGAGCAGTTGGCGCTCCAACGTCAGATAGCGATTGCCAACGAACCCACCCAGCAGCGGGATCTTCTTGCGCACGAAGCGGTCGATGGCGATGCCGTAGAAATCCTGCAGCCACAGCACGAAGCCGATCTTGTAGCGCAGGCACGTCGCCAGCACCGTGCCCTGCGCATCGAGCGACATGGTGTTGCCCAGCACGACCTGCGGCTTGTAGGCCGCGACCTCCTGCGCCAGCAGCTTGCCATAGGCGCGGTCCTGGAAGACGCGCTTGACGAAATTGTACTTCTCGAACGGCCGTCCAAGATCGAGGCCCTTGACCTGGAACCCGGCGGGATCGCCTTCCTGGCGCAGCAACGGCCCCTTCGGCGTCTGGAAGAACGCCGCGAACACGTGCAGCACCTCGTGCCCCTGGCGCGCCAGCTCGCGCGAGAGCTGCACCGGGAACGCGTGGCCCGCGTAATCGTGGACGAGGATCCTCACCGCTTGCGCGCCTTCAGCACCAGGCAATCGCCATGACCGGTCTTGTTGGCAAGCCACAGCAGCGGCCACAGCAACCCGCGCGCCACCAGCATCAGCCACGCGACCAGCACGGGCTGGCGCAGATGCTTGGGCTGCTCCGGATCGCCTGAGAAGATCTTGGCGATCACCGTCTGCGCCACCCACAAGGCGGGTGTGATCTGCTGGCGCGACACGACATCGAAGCCCGCTTCATCAAGCAGCTTTGACAAGCGCCTCTCGGAGAAATGCGTGATGTGGAATGGCACATGCCAGTTGATCCAGTCGCGATCGAACAGCTTGCGCATCAAGCTCTGGCTGTTGGGCAGGCTGATCCAGACCTCCCCGCCTTGCACAAGAAGCCGATGCACGTCCGCCAGCATCGCGCGCGGGCTGAGTGCGTGCTCCAGCACGTTGGAGAGCACGACGCGATCGAAGGCATGCGGCGAGCGGAATTCGCTGAGATCGGCCTCGTGCACCGTAAAGCTGCGCGCGCGCGCGGCCGCGGCGGCGACGGAATTGAGCTCAAGCCCCTCCGGCGTGAAGCCGTTGCGGCGATAGAGAGTCGAGCCCGCGCCCCTCGTTGCAGCCGATATCGAGCAGCCGGCCGCTGCCCTTCTCCGCATGGAAGGAGATATCGCCATCCATCGCCAGCATCACTTGATAGAGCGGCCCCATCAGGAAGCGCTCGCGCCATTCGGTGTAGGCGGTGTTCTTTTCGCCGCCGTAATTGTAGTGATGCTCGTAGAGGGCTTTCAGCTCGGCGAGCGTGGGCAGCGGCTCGGTCTGCTCGAGCCCGCACGCGGGGCAATGGCGGATTGTCCACTCGCCGGGCGAGCCGAAGCGATTGTCGCGCACATGCGCCAACGCTTCATCGGTCGCCGCACCGCAGAGCAAGCAAGCCGCGCTCATCGCTTGCCCGGACTCATCGCCTTGCGCCGCTCGTAGAGCTTGGCGTCGACCAGGAAGCGGAACCACAGCGTCTGCAGCGTGTAGAAGATCAGGCCTTCCTTGCCGTCGAGGAAGCCGAGCTTGACGATGTAGCGGTAGAAGAACAGCAGGAAGGCGCGAAGGAACAACGGCTGGCGATAATAGAAGCCGCGCTGCGCCCGCTTTTCGGCGACCGGATTGCCGCTGCCGCCGGCGATCACGCCCGCACCGCCGGGATTCAGGATCTCCTCGACCTCCGCATCGGCCCAGCGATTGTGCCGCGCCGTCCATTCGCCCAGCGGCAGGCGGATATCGTCGATCATCGGCGCGCGGAGCTGGGCGCTCTTGCCGTCGACGTAGAAATGCTGGTCGTATTTGCGCATCTCGCAGCGCCCCTGCCCGCGCCGGAACAGCCGCATGTGATAGATCGGGTACATCCCGCCATGCCGGAGCGGCTTCAGATGGAAATGCACCAGCCGCGGCAGGTAATAGCCGGCGATATCCTCGGGCGGACCCGAAGCGAACAGCGCCGTCAGCTCCGCCACCAGCTCGTCGCTCAAGCGTTCGTCCGCGTCGAGATGCAGTTGCCACTCGTATTTGAACGGCAGCGTGTCGATCGCCCAGTTGCGCTGCGCGCCGTAATTCTCGAACGGGTGCTGCACCAGGATGCCGCCGCCCTCGCGCACGATCTCGTGTGTCTTGTCGGTCGAAAAGGAATCGACCGCGTGCACGTCGTCGCTGATGCGCCGCGCACTCGCGAGCGTGGCGCCGATCGTGGCCTCGGCGTTGAAGGTCAGAATGACAACGGAGATGGGCAACATCAGGGGTTCCGCGAACGGGCGAGGGAGCGATACACGCTCTCCAGCTGCAAGGCAATCTTGTCCCAGGCGAAGCGCTCGCGCACCAACGCCTTGCCCTTCTCGCCCATGAATCGGGCCCGCGCGGGGTCGCCGGCCAGGGCCAGGATCTGCGCCGTGACGGACTCGGCCGTGGTTGGGCCGGCCAACCCCGCCCCGGCGGCCTCGACTTCGCGCCAGATGTTAACTTTGTCGGAAATGGCAACCGGGACTCCGCAGGCCATGGCCTCGACGATGGCGATGCCGAAATTCTCCGAATAAGACGGCAAGAAAAAGGCAAATGCGTCAACGAAGGCGGCGAGCTTCGTGGTGCCGGTCAGCATGCCAGTCAACGTCACCTGCGCGCCGATGCCGGCTTCGGCCACCAGACGCTCGGTTTCGGCCCGCATCCCGTCATCCGGCCCAGCGATCACCAGGTGCAGATCGGGATGGGTCTTCAGCGCCGCGGCGAATCCCGGCACCAGCAGCTCCAACCCCTTCTTGAAGTTGAGCCGGCTCAGGAACAGCACAATACGTCGCGACCCGATCTCGCGGTGGCGGGCGCGAAACGTACCTGGTGGCGGCAGCGCCCCGTATTCGGCCAGGTCGAGGCCGTTGGGAACGACGACACCCTTCGCGCTATGCACGTAAGGGGCCGCCAGCCGCATCTCCTCTTCGGCCGTGTAGTGGAGTGCTGCCGCCGAGCCGATAACGCGGTTCTGGAAAAGCAGTTCCATGACCCGCTTGCGCGCGCGGTGACGCTTCCAGAGAAAGGGATCCAGCGTGCCGTGCGGACGCAATAGGTATGGCACGCCATGCTTGCGCGCGAGCCGTGCCGCCGCCCAGACATGGAAGAGATAGAGCGAATGGATGTGGACTATGTCGGCCTGCGGGATCGCTTCATTGAGCGCGCGATAGAGCGGCCACGACGTCGCAACCGTCGCCGGAAATTGCTGCGGATAGACATGCACCTCCACACCCTCGCGCCGCGTCACCGTCGCGGCCGGCCGCTCGCGCGGCTCCATCTCGCGATCCGTCGTATAGATCGAAACCTCATGCCCCAGCCGCGCCACCGCCCGCGCCATATCGAGCGCGGCCTTAGCCGGCCCGCCGGTGCTCTGCGCGATGGAGGCGATGACGTGAAGGATGCGGATGGGGGTGCTCCAATAACTCGGCTGGAAATAGCGAATTACGACAGACCTGGCAAACGTGCAGCATCAATCTGCATGCGGCCATAGATTTATCGATCACGATATGATTCAATTTTGGGTCGTAGGTTAATCGCCCCCCTCGAATTTCAAGCAGCGCTCAAATGACTTTCCGCTTACAAAGCCATGCCCTTGCCACTCTAGGGGCCCCTGCAGTCGCTTGGCTCATGGCTATCACGCTCTTCTATTCCACCGCCGCAGCTGCTCAAATCGTTCCGTACTATGTGGATGACAGCGAATTCCATGGAATCGACGTGGGTTCGCGCCTCGAACTGTGCCGAGCATATGAACGCGGAATTCGAGAGTGGAAGGCGCCCTATCGTGCATGCGGCATAGCAATTCCATCGGGAGACCAAAATTTTCGCGCGCCAAAGTGGGAAGCCCTAGATCCGGCACAGCATATGGATATTGTGCGGGACATTTACTATTGGGCAAATCTCAACCATGCCGAAGTCGGGCGCGACAACTATTACGACCGCCGAGCACGATCGACAGACATATTACCGGACTTACTCGAACAGATATGGGATCCTGCACGCCCAGATGTAGAGCGCCTAATCTCCGAGGGCCGCATCAAGCTGCAGCGCAGTCGATTGGATATAGATTTCGATGGAAAGTCGGAATTCGTCTACCGTATGTCTCCGGTTCTCCGACCTTGGCGTTTCAAGCGCCCGGAGCCAGGTATCGTTCACCTGCCGGTCACCATCGGTCAGGCCGTGCCGTGTGAGCCGGGCGGTCTGCCCGAAGATCAAGGTGAATTTGTATTCTATGTTCGCGCTGAAGATTCTTTGGGTGCCCACAATTTCCTTCGGACGCACCATCTGTGGCCCGCAATGAACCTAGTCTCGTGGAAGCAGCGCATTTACTGGCTTATCGAGCAGAGTATTTATGAACCCAAGACCCAGCGGGGCGACAAAGATAACACCTCGAGCTTTGTAGAGGTCTGCCGCTACAAGTACCTGAGGAAGAACTGACTGATTTGAACAGCGATCAGAATTTCCGACATGCATACTCCAGTTTGTCCTTTGATTGACGCCTGCTATCCTCCCGCACCCATGGCCACGTCCCCCGAATTCCGCGCGCGTCTTCTGTCCCGCTACGTTTCCACCCACGCCACGGTGTCGGAGGCGGCGGCGCGCGATGGGTTGGAGAAGCGGCGCGCGTATCTCACGCACATGATTCGCGATCACTTCCCGGCCGACAAAAGCGCGGCGATCCTCGATCTCGGCTGCGGGCATGGCGCGATCCTGTGGGCGGCGCAGAATGCCGGCTACACCAACGTCGCCGGCGTCGATGCCAGTCCCGAGCAGGTCGCAGCGGCGAAGAAACTCGGCATCAAGGGCGTACGCCAGGGCGATCTCATCAAGGCGCTGGCCGACACGCCCGATGCCTCGCAGGACGTGATCATCCTGTTCGATCTCTATCACTACTTCGAGCGCGATACGCAGATGAAGCTCGCGGACGAGGTGCGCCGCGTGCTCAACCCCGGCGGGCGCTGGATCCTCCATCTGCCCAACGGCGAGGCGCTGTTTGGTGCCCGCATGCGCTACTGGGATCACCTGGCGATCGATTGCTTCACCCGCATCTCGATCGCCCAGCTCCTGCTCGCCTGCGGCTTCGCGCGCGTGGAGTCGTTCGAGGACAAGCCGATCCCGCACGGCCTCAAGAGCACCGTGCGTGCCGTTCTGTGGCGCGTCGTGCGCGGCGCGCTCCGCCTGGCCTTGGCCGCCGAAACCGGCGAGACCGGCCGTGACGCGATCTTCAGCCAGTGTTTGCTGACCGTGGCGCGGAAATAGAGCCGGACGCATACCCTCATCCTTCGAGAGGCCGCGAAGCGGCCGTCTCGAAGGATGCGGGCCCGGCGCCACGACCGCCAAATAGCCCCCCGCCAACCCATTGCGGGAAAACACGAAATCCCGCTATTGTCCCGCCGCCCGAGACCTCATGCTGAGCTTGTCGAAGCATGGGGTCCCGTGCCTGCGCCTCATCCTTCGACAAGCTCAGGATGAGGCGTTAGAGAGTGTATTGGTCGCAGGAATACCCATACCGCCGCGGACGTTGTCCGCAGCCTACAAATCTGGTCGCTATATTAACCACATGAACATTCTCTACATCGGCTTCGACATCGAGGGCGTGGGCGGTATCGCCACCTATAGCCGCCACCAGATCCGGGCCCTGCGCGATCTCGGCCACACGCTGTTCGTGCTGTCGATCGACAAGCAGGAGACGATCGTCGAGGGCGGCATCGCCGACCATCACATTCCCTTCGGCGACAAATATCGCGCCGTCCCGCGCGTGCTGAGCTTCCTGTGGTCGCGCCGGCGCGATTTCGACGTGACGTTCGTCAATCACGTCTTCCTGGCGGGCTTCGGCCTGGCGCTGCGCACGCTGACGGGCGCCCCCTACGTGCTCAACGTCTACAACATCGACATCCTGACCGAGCTGGCGACGGCGCGCGAATACGCCTTCACCCGCGCCAATCTGGTCATTGCCGATTGCCAGTACACGATCGACCATCTGCCCAAATATCATGGCCGCGTGCCGCGCACCGGTCTGCTCTACGACCCCGTCGACACCAAATTCTTCCGCCCGATCGCCAAGGCCGAGGCGCGCGAGGACATTGCGCGGCGCTTCGAGCTGCCCGATCTCGCCGATCGCTTCGTCATCGTCACCATCGCCTCGCTGCTGCTGCCGCCCAACAAGGGCCATCGCCAGACCATCGAAGCCTTGGCGAAGATGAACGACCCGCGCATGCTCTATCTGATCGTCGGCAAGGGCCCCGACCGCGACGCCATCGCGGAACACGCCGAGCGCCACGGCGTTTCGGAGCAGGTCAAGCTCTTGGGCCTGGTCGATCAGGCGGCTCTCCCCTTCCTCTACAGCGCCGCCGACGTGGCGGTGCTGGTGTCGCGCGGCGGCAAGGGCTGGGGCGAGGCGGTGCCGCTGGGCCTGATCGAGGCCTCGGCCTCGGCCACCGCCTTCATCTGCGGCAACGAGGACGGCTCGGTTGAGGCCATCGACAAGACCCGCCCCAACGGCTTCGCCATCGCGCCCGACGATATCGCGGCGCTGGCCGACAAACTGCGCGAGCTGGCGGACAGCCCGGCGCTTTCGACCGGCATGGGCTCCAACGGCAAGCGCGTCGTCGACGACATTTTCGCCTACGATAAATTCGTGCAGCAGCAGGGGGCGATCCTCGCCCCGATCCTTGCCCGCAGCGGCCGCCGCCCCGCCGCCAAGGCCGCGTAGAGTCCGGGCCGGGCCAGCGGGGACCCAAGTCAGTGTCCAAATATCGCGAGCGCATCTATCGCCACTACGTGCAGGCCGCGAGCGCGCCGTTGGCGCCCGAGACGCTCGACGGCTTCAAGCACCGCGCGCCCTATCTGCGCCGCCTGGTCGCCGATCATTTCCCCGAGCGCAAAGACGCGACGATCCTGGAGGTCGGCTGCGGCCACGGCGCGTTGCTGCATTTCGCCGCCGAGGCCGGCTACACCGATCTGGCCGGCATCGACGGCAGCCCGCAGCAAGTCGAGGCGGCCAAGCGCCTTGGCATCGCCAACGTGACGCAAGGCGAGCTGCAGGCGGCGCTCGAGAGTTTGCCGTCGGAAAGCCACGATCTGGTGATCGCTTTCGATGTGCTTGAACACTTTGATAAAGACGAAATCGTCGACGTGACCGACGAGGTCGTGCGCATCCTGAAGCCCGGCGGGCGCTGGCTCATCCATGTGCCCAACGGAGCGTCTCCGTTTTCCGGGGCGGCCCTCTACAACGATTTCACGCACGAGCTCGCCTTCACCGTCGAATCCATGACGCAGCTCATGCTCGCGTCCGGCTTCAGCGGCGTCGAGTTCTACGAGGACGCGCCCGTCGTGCACGGACTCAAGAGCTGGGGGCGGCTGGTGTTGTGGAAGCTGATCCGCCAGGCGCTGCGCTTCTATCTCACCGTCGAGATGGGGGCCGCGAACCAGCCGGTCCTGACGCAGAATTTCATCACCGTCGCGGTCAAGTGAATGTGCGGCATCAACGCCATTTTTGCCTACGCGGCGGGAGCACCGCCGGTTGACGCGGTGGAGCTGTGCGCGATCCGCGACGCGATGGCCGCGCGCGGGCCCGACGGCACGGGCGAATGGATTTCGCCCACCCGCAATGTCGGCATGGGCCATCGCCGCCTTTCGATCATCGATTTGCGCGCCATCGCCGACCAGCCGATGGAATCGGCGGACGGGTCCCTGACACTCGTCTTCAATGGCGAGATCTACAACTACAAGAGCCTGCGCGCCGAGCTCGAGCAGCAGGGCGCGGTGCTCCGCACCGAATCGGATACGGAGGTGCTGCTGCATCTCTACGCGCGCGAAGGCGCCGAGATGGTGCACCGCCTGCGCGGCATGTATGCCTTCGCGCTCTACGATTCAAAGAAGCGCGGCATGCTGCTGGGCCGCGACCCGTTCGGCATCAAGCCGCTTTATTACGCCGACGACGGCAAGACGCTCCGCATTGCTTCACAAGTGAAGGCCCTGCTGGCCGGCGGCAACATCGACACCACGCCCGAAGCGGCCGGCCATGCCGGCTTCTTCCTGTGGGGCAACATCCCCGATCCGTTCACGCTCTATCGCGGCATCCGGGCACTCCCCGCCGGCACGACTTTGTGGGTCGATGAAAACGGCCTCGGCGCCGCCAAGCCGTTCTTCAGCGTCGCGCGCATGCTGGCCAACGCCGGCCCGGCGCCGGCCGACGCCGCCGCGCGTCGCAACCTGTTGCGCGACGCGCTCGCGGAACTCGGTGACGCATCATTTGATCGCCGATGTGCCGGTCGGCGTCTTCCTCTCTGCTGGTCTCGATTCCACGACTATCGCCGGCCTCGCCGTCGAGGGCGGTGCCGTCAACCTCAACACCGTGACACTCGGCTTTCGCGAATTCGCCGGCACCGTCAACGACGAGACGGCCTTGGCCGAGCAGGTCGCGCGCCAGCGCGGCACCGTGCATCAGACGCGCTGGGTGCCCGGCCGCGAATTCGCGGGCGAGCGCGCTTCCTTGATGCATGCGATGGATCAGCCCTCGATCGACGGCGTGAACACCTATTTCGTCGCCAAGGCGACGCGCGCCGCGGGCTTGAAGGTGGCGCTCTCCGGCCTCGGCGGCGACGAGATTTTCGCGGGCTATCCCGGCTTCCGCCAGATCCCGAAGCTGGTCGACACGCTGTCGCCCTTGCGTTCGCTGCCCGGCCTCGGCCGCGCGGTCCGTCAGGCAACGGCGGGCTGGATCGGCAAATTCACCTCGCCCAAATACGCCGGCGTCATCGAATACGGACCCGACTGGGCCGGCGCCTATCTGTTGCGCCGCGCACTCTTCATGCCGTGGGAACTGCCCAATGTCATGCCGACCGAGATGGCGGTGCAAGGCTGGCGCGATCTCGACACGCTGGGCAATCTGCGCGACAGCGTCGCCGGTATTGCCAACCCGCGCCTCAAAGTGACGGCGCTGGAACTGTCCTGGTACATGCGCCATCAATTGCTGCGCGATGCCGACTGGGCCGGCATGGCGCATTCGCTGGAAATCCGCGTGCCCTTTGTCGATCCCGTGCTGCTCGAGCGGCTTGCACCGCTGCTCGCGGCCGGGCCCGAGGCGCCGGCCAAGGGCGATATGGCCGACACGCTCGATGTGAAGCTGCCCGACGCGGTGCGCAACCGCGCCAAGACCGGCTTCGTCGTGCCGGTGCGCGAATGGCTGGCAGGCGAGGCCGGCACCACGACGGCGCTCTCCGAGCGCGGCCTGCGCGGCTGGGCCCGCCAAGTCTATCGCGCCCAAGCCGCATAAATTCTTTCTGAAATCCATATGACCCTGCGTCTCGCCTACCTCGTCACCCATCCGATCCAGTATCAGGCCCCGCTGCTGCGGCGCGTGAACGCCGAGCCGGATATTGAACTCACCGCCTTCTTCGGCACCGATTTTTCGGCGCGCCCCTTCACCGCCGGCGAATTCGCGCAAGTCGTGGAATGGGACATTCCCTTGCTCGAAGGCTACGCCTATCAGGTCCTGCCCAAGCTCATCGACAAATCGACGCCGGGGCAGATGGAGCCGCTGAATTTCTGGCACCCGCTCAACCACGGCCTCGCGCGCCATCTCGACGAGGGCAAGTTCGACGCGCTGTGGATCCACGGCTACGCGCATTGGACGCATTGGGCGGCCATCGCGGCGGCCAAGCGTCGCGGCATCAAGGTGATGCTGCGCGATGAGGCGACACCGATCTCCGCGACACGCAGCGCCGCCAAGCAGATGGCCAAACGCTTGTTCTTCGCCGGCCTGGGTCGCGGCGTCGACGCGTTCCTCGCCATCGGCACGCTCAACCGCCGCTACTATGTCGAGAACGGCATCGACAATGCGCGCATCTTCACCGTGCCCTACGCGGTCGACAACGCGCATTTTAGCGCCGGCGCCGAGCGCGCCGCCACGCAGCGCGATCCGTTCAAGACTTCGCTCGGCTTGGAGCCAGGCCGCCCGATCCTGCTCTCGGCCTCGAAGATGATCGAGCGCAAGCGCCCGCTGCAGCTCATCCGCGCGTTCGCGAAAGTCTACGCCGATCCCAAGCTGCGCCGGCCCTATCTCGTCTTCGCCGGCGACGGCCCGCTGCGCGCCGAATGCGAGGCGCTGGCCGCGCGCGAAGCCCCTGGTGCCGTCAAGTTCATCGGCTTCCAGAAGCAGACCGAGCTGCCGCGCTGCTACGATCTCTGCGACGTCTTCGTGCTGCCCTCCGGCGAGGAGGCCTGGGGCCTGGTCGTCAACGAGGTCATGTGCGCGGGCAAGGCCGTGATCGCCAGTGACAAGATCGGCTGCGCGCCCGACCTCGTCCACACCGGCGAGAACGGCGCGATCTTCCGCACCGACGACATCGACGGGCTGGCGAGTGCCATCCGCGTCGTGATCGAAGATCCCGCCCGCCTCGCCGCGATGGGCCGCAAGAGCCTTGAGATCATCAATCGCTGGAGCTTCGAGGAAGACGTCGCCGGCCTGCGCCAGGCGCTCAACGCGGTGTGCCCCGGCAAGCTCGAGCGGCGCGCCGGATGAAAGACATCTCCGTCTCCGTCGCGACCACCGGCCTGATCCAGGCCGCGAACATCGCGACGGGGTTGATTGCGGCGCGGTTGCTGTTGCCAGAGGGCCGCGGCGAGCTCGCCGTCGTGATGCTCTGGCCCGGCCTCCTGGCGGAGCTGGGGGCGCTGGGCCTTTACGACGCGCTGCTCTATCGCAGTGCCACCGCCGCCGCCCAGCCGCGCCGGATTTTCGCGACCATGCTGTGGCTCGGTCTCGCTTTGTCGCTGGCGCTGATCGGCATCGGCACGATCGCGGTGCCATTGGCGCTCATCAACGATCCCGAACCGCTGCAGAACGTCGCGTTGGCGTATATGTGCGCGTTCCTGCCGGTCTATTTCGCGGCGCTGTATATTGGCGCGATGTTCCAGGGCCATCTCGACATGGTCACCTGGAACATCGTGCGCGTGATGGTGCCGTTGGGCTATCTCCTCGCCATCCTGGCGATGTGGGCGGACGGCCGCGCCGAAGTGGGCGGCTTCGCCGTCGCCTACATCATCGGCCATGTGCTCTGCATCCTGATTGGACTCGCCTTGCTAGCGAAGCGCGGCTGGCTCGGCATCGTGCCCGATCTCACGCTGGCGCGCGGCCTGCTCACCTACGGCATCAAGGTCCATGTCGGCGATATCATGGGCGCGTTGCGCCAGCGTCTCGATCAAGCTCTGGTCGCATTGCTGCTGCCCAATGTCGATCTCGGCCATTACGTCGTGGCGCTGACCGTCGCCAACGGCCCGCTGATCCTGGTCTTCACCATCGCCAACGTCGCCTTCCCGAAAATCAGCCAGCAGACGACCCATGACGGCAAGCTGGTGGTGTTCGGCCGCTACCTGCGCGTCTGCCTCGGATTGTCCATCGCCGCCGCGATCTCGCTGGGAATCGTCAGCTACTGGCTCGTCCCGCTGTTGTTCGGCGAGCCGTTCCGCCCCTCGGTGCCGATCGCCTGGGTGTTGATGCTCGGCATGGTTCCCTTCGCCGCCAAATCGATGCTGGGCGACGCGCTCAAGGCCTGGGACCGCTCGCTCGCCATCAGCCACGCCGAGATCGTCGGCCTCGCCACGGCCATCGTCGCACTCGCCATTCTGTTGCCGACCTTCGGCATCATCGGCGCCGCCTGGAGCCTGGTCGCGACGCACGTGGCGACCGCGATCGCCATGGCGCTGTCGTTGCGCCGCCAGCTCGGCATCGCCGTGCTGCCGCTGCTGCGGCCGACCCCCGATGATTGGCGCCTGGCGTTGAGCCTGGTGCGCGGGGCGCGCTGATGGAGCGTGTCGACCCGGCCCTGCTCGAGGCCCGTGCCCGCCGCCGCGTGCTCGTCCATCACCCGGGCTCCAACCATCTCGCCTACGAGCTGGTCGCGGGCCTGCAGGGCGGCGGCTACGACTGCGATTTCGAAACCGGATTTTTCTATACCGAGGACAGCACCCTCGCGCGCCTCGTGCGGTCCCTGCCGTCATCGTCACGCGCCCGCATCGAGCGCGAGCTGCGCCGCCGCTCGCACAAGGATGTCGATCCCGCCAAGCTGCGCTTTCATCCCCTGCCGGAGATCGCTTATGTCGCGCTCAACCGCATGGGTTTGGGCCAGGACCGCCTCAACCGCATCATCGGCTGGCGCAACGACGTCGTCGATGCGCGCGTGGCCGCGCGCGTGCGTCGCGAGCGCCCGGACTTCGTCGTCGGTCACGATTCATCGGCGCTGCTCGCGCAGCGCGCCGCGCGCGAAATCGGCACCACGTCGGTGCTGAGCCAAGTTATCGGGCACATCGCGCAAGGGATCACGGTCTTCCAGGAGGAAATGGCTCGCGCCCCGGAATTCGCCGAGAGCCTGGTCCTGCCGCCCGCGTATATCGTCGAGCGCTGCCAGCAGGAAATCCTCGAGGCGGATTCGATCCTCGCCTCGTCGGATTACGTGCGCGCCACGCTGATCGCGCGCGGCGCCGATCCCGCGCGTACCGTGGTCGTGCCCTACGGCGTCGACGTCAACCGCTTCCGCCCCGGCCCGCGTCGCGAACGCAAGGGCTTCCGCATGCTGTTTGTTGGCAGCCTGAGCCAGCGCAAGGGCATCAAATATCTGCTCGAGGCCGTGCGCCGCCTGAACCTGCCTGACAGTGAATTGCTGCTGGTCGGTAAGATGGTCGGCAACCCCGACGCGTTCAAACCCTACGCCGGGTTGTTCCGACATGTGCCGCACGTGCCCTATCACGAGGTGCACGCGCTCTATCATGACGCCGATATCTTCGTTTACCCGTCCTTGCACGAAGGCTCGGCCTTCGCGACCTACGAGGCGCTGGCGAGCGGCCTGCCGGTGGTCGCCACGGCCGAGACCGGCTCGGTCGTGCGCGACGGCGAAGAAGGCTTCATCGTCCAGATGCGCGACGTCGAAGGCTTGATGGCCCGGATCGAGCAACTTTACCGCGAACCCGCGCTGCGCGCTGCGATGGCAGTGAAAGCCCGTGCGCGGGCCGAGGACTTCACATGGGCGCATTATCGCGCGCGAATCAACCGCCACTTCGACGCGCTCGCGACACGCCGAAGTTGAATCACGCCATGTCCGGAAAAATCACGCTTTGGTGATCATCCGAAAGGCAATGTCGTCCGTATAAATCGAAGTACCACGATCGCACACCGCGAGCTTCGATCTATGCCGCCCACCAACGATTCGAGCCTGTCCGATTCCGCCACCATCGCCCCGACGGCGGCGGACGCGGCCGATCCCCGCCTCGTCCGCCTGACGCCCCGCGAGCGCCAGGTCCTGGCGTTGATCGTCGAAGGCAAGTCCAACAAGGCGATCGGCGCCGCGCTGGGCATCGCGGAGGGCACAGTGAAATCGCATATCCGTCAGATGATGCTCACCATGCGCGTCAAAAGCCGCACGCAAATGGCGCTGCTGGCGATCGGCAGAATGTGAATTCACCACCGTAAGGCGTGGTAACGGACTAACCCCTGCGCAGGCGATTTCGCTCGGAACCTAGCCAAAAGAGCTAGGTGTCCGTGTAAATGCTTGGCCTTTTTCCGTAGAAATTTACCGAAAATTGACCGGACCTACCCAAAGGTAATGCTTATGCACACCGGCATGGGTCGCCTTACATTTCCTCATAAATTCGCGGTCAGATTGTGGAATTCCCGGCCCCCGGCAAAGCCTTAGGAGACAGGATTTTCCGATGCAAAAGATTCTCGCACGCCTCAGCCTCAGATATCAGATCGGTCTGATCGGGGCGATCGGCGTCCTGGGTCTGGTCGCCTTCGCCGCCGCGTATTTTGGCAGCAATTCGATTCAAGCCCGGCATCAGATGAGCGCCGACCAAGCCGCCGCCATGCGTCTCGGCCTCGATGAAGTCGAAATCGGCCTGCTCCAGGCCCGGCGCACGGAGAAGGATTTTCTGTTGCGCCGTGAGGAGCGCTATCTGGCCCGTCACGCCGAAATCGTCGGCACGACCCAGAACGGGCTCAACGCCTTAAGCGCCCGCACGGTCGACCCGGAGTTGAAATCGCTCATCGAGAAGGCCAGCGCCGGCGTCGCGCACTATGCCCGCCAGTTCGCCACGGTCGGCGCGACGCAAAAGCAGCTCGGCCTCAACGAAGAAGCCGGCCTGCAGGGCACCCTGCGCCAGGCCGTGCACGAAGTGGAGGTGACCCTGGGCAAGCACGACGACCGGGGCCTCCAATTGCTGATGCTGATGATGCGCCGGCACGAGAAGGATTTTCTGCTGCGCGGCGACGCCAAATACGGCGAGGACATGAAGAAGCGCGGCGCGGAATTCACGGCGGCGCTGTCCGCATCGTCCCTGCCGGCCGCGGAGCGCGAGACGGTCACGAAGCTCATGGCCGCCTATCATCGCGATTTCCTGGCGATGATGAACGGCAGCCTCGCAGTGAAGAAGGAGATCGCGACGCTCAGCGATGCCTATGCCGCACTCGAACCGGTGATGGACAGCATCGCCAAGCGCATCGTCGCCCATCAGGCGGCCGCCTCCGCCAATATCGAGGCGGTGCGCGCCACCACCTCGCAATCGATGCTGATCGGGATTTTCATCGGCTTGGGTGTCATCGGCTTTCTCGCCTTCACGGTCGGGCAGGGCGTCTGCCGCCCGTTGCTGGCGATGACGGGCGTCATGTCGAAGCTGGCCGACGGCGAGTTCGCCGTCGCCATTCCGGCGACCGACCGCGGCGATGAGGTCGGGATCATGGCCAAGTCCGTGCTCGTCTTCAAAGACAACATGATCAAGGCCCGCGATGCCGCCGCGCGTGAGGCCGAGGAGCAGAAGCAGCGCGAAGCACGCGCGCGCCGCATCAGCGACCTGACCAGCGGCTTCGACGCAGATGTCGCCAGCGTTCTGCGTACGGTCGCCTCGGCGACGACGGAGACGCAGGCGACAGCCTCGTCGATGACCGCCACCGCGGAAGAGACCTCGCGCCAGGCGACCGCCGTGGCCGCGGGTGCCGAGGAAGCGTCCACCAATGTGCAGACAGTTGCCTCGGCCTCCGAGGAGCTGTCGGCATCGATCGCCGAGATCAGCCGCCAGGTCAGCGAATCGGCGCGCATTGCCAACCTCGCGGTGGAAGAGGCCGAACGTACCAACGCCTCGGTGCAGGGTCTGGCGCAAGCGGCACAGAAGATCGGCGACGTTATCAAGCTGATCAACGACATCGCCGGTCAGACCAATCTGCTGGCGCTCAACGCCACGATCGAGGCCGCGCGGGCGGGCGAAGCCGGCAAGGGGTTCGCCGTCGTCGCCAGCGAAGTGAAGTCGCTCGCCACCCAGACTGCCCGCGCGACCGAGGAGATCACCAGCCAGGTCGGCGCCATTCAGTCGGCCACCAACCACGCCGTCACCGCGATCGAGGGGATCGGTAAGACGATCGGCCAGATCAACGGGATTGCCACCACGATCGCCTCGGCGGTCGAGGAGCAGGGCGCCGCGACCCAGGAAATCGCCCGCAACGTCCAGCAGGCGGCGGCCGGCACGTCGGAAGTGACGTCCAATATTTCCGGCGTCAATCAGGCGGCGGCGGACACCGGCGCCGCGGCCACGCAAGTCCTCTCGGCGACGTCGGAACTGTCCAAGCAGGCCGAAACCCTGCGCGGCCAGGTCGAGCACTTCCTGTCGGCGGTGAAAGCGGCCTGACGATCGGATTGTAAAGTCATCGCGAGCCCCACCTCACCCGGCTCGCTTCGCTCGCCACCCTCTCCGCCCCAATGGGGCGGAGAGGGAAGGGGCCCGTCGCGTCAGCGACGGGAAGGGTGAGGTGGGGCTGGCGCGGTTTCACCAACTTAAATGCGCTCTACCGCGCCCCGGCTCTCTTCTTCGCCTTCGGCTTCGCGGCTGGCTTCGCCAGTGCCGGCGCGTCCAACCGCCGCTTCAGCAGCGCGTCGAAATACGCGATCGTCCGCCCGAGGCCGGCCTCGAGCTTGATCTTCGGCTCCCAGCCCAACTTGGTGCGCGCCTGCGTAATGTCGGGCTTGCGCTGCATCGGATCGTCGGCCGGTAGCTTCTCGTAGATGATCTTCGAGCGCGAGCCCGTCATCTCGATCACCTTCTCCGCGAGCTGCAGGATGGTGAACTCGCCCGGATTGCCGAGATTGACCGGCCCCGTCACCTCGTCGGGCGCGTCCATCAGGCGCACAAACCCGTCCACCAGATCGTCTACATAGCAGAACGAGCGCGTCTGCTGGCCCTTGCCGAACACGGTGATCGGCTGCGTTCTGCAGCGCCTGGACGATGAAATTGGAGACCACGCGCCCGTCATTGGGGTGCATGCGCGGACCGTAGGTGTTGAAGATGCGCGCCACGCGGATGCGCAGCTTGTGCTGGCGGTGATAATCGAAGAACAGCGTCTCGGCGCAGCGCTTGCCTTCGTCGTAGCACGCACGCGGGCCGATCGGGTTGACGTTGCCGCAATAATCTTCCGTCTGCGGATGCACGGTCGGATCGCCGTAGACCTCCGACGTCGAGGCCTGGAAGATCTTCGCCTTCACGCGCTTGGCGAGGCCCAGCATGTTGATGGCGCCGTGCACGCGACGTCTTGGTCGTCTGCACCGGATCGAACTGGTAATGCACCGGCGAGGCCGGGCAGGCGAGATTGTAGATCTCGTCGACCTCGACATAGAGCGGGAACGTCACGTCGTGGCGCAACATCTCGAAGAACTTGTTGTCGAACAGGTGCACGATATTGTCGCGCGTGCCGGTGAAGTAATTGTCGACGCACAGCACGTCATGCCCATCGGCCAGCAGCCGCTCGCACAGATGCGAGCCGAGAAACCCAGCGCCGCCCGTGACCAGAATCCGTTTGCGGAGACCCTTCATGAAGCAATCCTTTTTGAGTGAATCAGCGCCTTGCCGGGCGGTTGGTAGAGAGAAAGCCGCGCCAGTCGTCCTGCAGGGCAAGACAAGTGAGCCGCCCCGAGGCGAAAGCGCCAGTGTCGATGCCGATGCGGTTGGGGCGCAGCTCCGGCGCGTCGGTGATGGTGTGGCCGTGCACGACGATCTTGCCATGATCGACCGCGGAGTCGAGGAATTCGCCGCGGATCCAGATCACGTCGCGCTCGGCCTGCGCCTCCAGCGCCACGCCCGGGCGGATGCCGGCATGCGCGAACAGATAATCGCCTTCGCTGTGCATCAGCTTGAGCGCGTGCAGAAACGCGAGCTGACGCGGCGGCAGCGTGCGGCGCAGCTCGAGCTGGGCCTGGGTATAGCACGCGGCCTCGCTGGGCATGCGCCGGTCGAGCCGCACGCCGTAGCTGGCCAGGGTTTCGACACCGCCATAAAGAAACCAGCTCGGCGCCACAGAGATGTCGTGCAGGAAATCCAGCATCGTGCGTTCGTGGTTGCCGAGCAGATAGACCGACTCGAACCCCGCCAGCTTCTCGTCCAGCAGCAAATCGATGACCTGGCGCGACTCATCGCCGCGATCGACATAGTCGCCGAGATAGACTACGACGCGCCGCTCGGTCGGGAATTCCGCCGCATCGGCGCGGATCAGGGCATGCATCTCGCGCAATAGATCGGCGCGGCCATGAATGTCGCCGATGGCATAGACCCGTGCGCCCGCGGGCACGGCGGCCCGGCGTGGCGCCGCTCCGAACAACCTGCTGAACATGATGGCCGGGACCATATCACGCGGTCTCGCCCGAAATCGAGCGGACCGTTGGTTTGACGCCCGCAACCTTGTAGGGTGCCGGCGAGACGTGCCCTGGGGGATCATGACGAGTTTCGTCTCCGAGACGCGCTGGCAGGCTGCCCAGACGGCCGAACTGCAATATTGGCGCAGCGTCGACCTGCGCGAGCTGCTGCGCATCTGCGCCGAGAAACCGGATTTTCTCGACCTGATCGGCGACCGGCTCTGCGAAGACCTGCTTGCCGGGCGCGACGTGCTGGAAATCGGCTGCGGCCCGCTGGGACTGAGCGTCGCCTCGTTCACGCGCCACAAAGCCGCCATCAAGCACCTGGTCAAGACCGACCCGCTGGCACACCTGCCGTTTGCGGACACGAAACTGGCGGGCGAAGCCTGGGCTTTGCCCTTCATCCAATGGGTCGAGGGGCTGGCAGGGGAAGGCGAATACATCAAAACATCCGGGGAAACGCTGGAGTTCCAGGCGTCGTTCGATACGGTCATCAGCTACAACGTGCTGGACCATGTCCGTCATCCCAAGTCGATTCTGGAAAATGCCTGGCGGGCCCTGCGCCCCGGCGGCAGGCTGCTGGTGGGGGTGGATTGCCTGTCCCTGATCGGCCGCTGGCGCTTCGAGACCCTGACGCGCCGCCTGCATCGCGGCACCGTCCTGGTCGAGGCGCACCCGCACTCCTACCGCCCCCGTCATGTCGCGTCCATGATCGAGGCGGCCGGGTTTCGCGATTTGCGGATGTTCGGCCTGCCGAGCCTGGCGCGGCAATGGGCCGGCCAGCATTTCCGGCCGGCCTTCGTGGCGGTCAGGTAGAGGCTGGCCCCGGCGGCACCACCGGCGCCTGCGAGAATGGCGTCCAGCGCGCCCGCCCGCCGTGATTGTCGAGGTCGTTGAGGAACGCCGCCACCACCCGCCGGTCAAAGGCATGGCCGGATTGCCGGAAGATCGTGTCGACCGCCTGGTCCAGCTCCACGCCCGGCCGGTGTGCGCGCGGGCTCACCAGCGCCACGAAGAAATTCGCGACCGCCACCACCCGCGCCGTCACCAGGATGTCGTCGCCCTTCATGCCGAGCGGCCCGGCCCCGTCCCAGCGCTCCTGCGCCTGGCGCAAGGTCGGCACCACCGGCCCGTCGAATTCGACGCCTTCGAGCAGATCGGCGCCGAGCTGGATGCTCTCGCGGATCATGCGCTTTTCCGCGTCGCTCAGATCGCCGCTGCGGGTGAGCAATTGCTCCGACACCAGGATCTTGCCGAGATTCATCAGATTGCCCGCGGTCTCCGCGGTCTCGGCCAGCACGGGATCGAGCCCCATTTCCTCGGCGATGCGCCGCGCCACCTGCGCCACGCGCTGCGAGTGATGGGCGGCGTAAGGATCGCGCCGGTCGACGACCGCGACCAAGGTTTTCACGAGTTGCTGCTGCGTGCGCTCGCGCCGCTCACGTTCGACCACCGCGGGAGTGATGTCCTGTTCGACCACCAGCACGCTGCGCGTTGAATCCGTTTGCGCCAGCGGCACATGTTCCGTGCGCATGATGCGCACCTTGCCCACCTCTTCGCTGCGGTGCAGCGCCAACTGGCTCGTCCCGCTCTCCAACGCATCGCGCATGCGGCGCTCATATCGCTTAGCCTCCGCCACACCGATCACTGCGGCGAGCGTCTTGCCGGCCAAGTCGCTTGCACTCATGCCGCACCGTTCGGCCATCACGCGGTTGGCAAAGCGCAACTTCGTCTCGGCATCCACGATGAACATGGCGGCGGGCTGGCTGTCGGTGACCAGGCGCAGCAGCCGTTCCTGCCCTTCGAGCTTTTGCGCCACCGTCGCGTAGCGTCGCGCCGCGTCAGCCGCGCGCCGCGAGGCGCCATGGCGCCACACTGCGACCAGCACCGCGAGACCCACCAGAATCGCCAGGACCAGCGCCACCAGCATGCGGTCGAGCCTCGCGTCGCTCGCGGCCAGCGCTTCGCGCCGATCGATCTTATGGACGAGCGTCCAGCCCGCCGCCGCAATCGCGCGGCTGGTGGCCAGGACCGGAATGTCGCGATGGTCGCGCTGTTGGAAGAAGCCACCCGGCCGCTCGATCGCCTGTATCTCGACCAGACCAGTCGTGTCCGCCGCCAGCCGCTTGTTGAGCGCCGCCGTGCCGTCGATCAGCGGCGACAGGAACTCGATGACCGCGCCGGTTTTGCGCACCAGGATCGTCTCTGCGGATTTCTCGGTGGTCGGTGGCCGCGCCAGCAGCGGGAATAGCTCGCCATCGACTTCCTTCACGCCCAGGATGAAGCCGATCTGACGGCTGCCGGGATCGGCCTGCACGGCGAAGATCGGGGCAAGGAACGCCATGGTCGGCCGGCCGCCGGAGCCGGCGAACATCTCGCTGACCGCGCGCTCGCCCGGCCGCGCCCCAGCCACGAACTCGCGCAGTCTTCCGTCAATGGGCGGCATGTCATGGCTGGCGATGATCGCCCGCCCGCCGGCATCGATCACGGCCAAGCCCGCCACGCCGCGGCGTTGGATATTGGCGTTGACCGGTGTCGCCGGCTGCACCGCCACGAAGCCGGTCCGCTCGGCGGTCACGATCAGCAGGTTGCGCAGATAGCCGGCCTGCGCCGCCTCCTCCGTCACCTTGCTGCGCTCGCCACCGGCCAGCGACAATTCCGTCATGTAGAGCTGCAGCGAGGCGTTCTGGGCGAGGCCGCCGACGGTGTCGGCCTGGCGGTCCAGCCAGTCGGTGACAGCCGCGGCCCGGCTATCGGCGACGATGCCCAGGCGCACCTGCCATTGCCGCAGGTCGCGCGCGCGCTCCTGCTCGACAAAGCGCAGCGCCAGCACGACGCCGGCCGCCGCGATCAGCAGCAGGAGGGCGGCGGCGGCGATCAGGCGCAGGTTGGACCGGCGGCCCTCGCGGGTCTCATCCGGCAGGTCGATAGCCATGCAAAATCCCACATCCCCGGCGAATCCGGGTGTCGCCCCACCATACGTAGCAGTTTATTAACCAAGACTGAATTACATGGCGGGGCAATCGCCATGCCCTCCTTCCGCCTCTTCCTCACCATCCTCGGCACCGCAATCCAATTGGCGGCATCGCCCGCATTGGCGACGATGGCGCCCGCCGACTTCCCGGCCCTGTTCGGCAGCCGCGAGGTCCGCAACGCCAATCTCATCCCGTTCCAGAAATGGACGAACATGCTGGTGCGCGAGTTCGGCGAGCGGCCGATCTACGACGGCCCCTGCACCGCGCGCCGCTTCAACCGCTGCCATCAGCAGGAATGGCGCGCCCTGCTGGGAACCCAGGCGGGTCGCGCGGCGCCCGACCAGCTGGCCGCGGTTAACGAGTTCATGAACCGGGCACCCTACGTGACCGACCTGGTCAATTACGGCGTGCCGGATTACTGGGCCACCCCGTTCGAATTCCTCGGCAAGGACGGCGATTGCGAGGATTATGCGATCGCCAAGTACTTCTCCCTCAAGGCCCTGGGCGTTCCCGGCGACCAGATGCGCATCGTCGTGGTCGACGATCTCAACCTTAAGATCCCGCACGCCATCCTGGTCGTCTACCTGGATGGCCGCGCCCTGATCCTCGACAACCAGATCCCCACCGTCGTCCCGGCCGAGCGCATCCGCCATTACCGGCCGATTTACTCGATCAATGAGCAGGGCTGGTGGCTGCACCGCCCATAGCCGCCCCGGCGCCTTGGATTCCGCCGGAAAATTCCTTTATTCTATAAATCGTTAAACAGGGCGAACCCGGGCGCCGCCGGCGGCGTTTAACAGGGGTTTCGCGGAGGCTTGAGCGGGCTCGCCCGCCGTCCCTATGGTTTCTGTCCCATGTCGCTGATGCCCTCGCGCCGTCGTGTCGTGGCCGCCGACCTCGAGACGATCGTTCTCGGCGCTTTGCGCGTGGCCGATGTGCTGATCGTCGCGATGGCGGCAATTGTCTCCTATTACCTGCGCCACGAGAACATCCAGATCCCCGGCCTCTACATCCTTGCGATCTTCGCGGCGGTGGCGCTGACCGCGAACTACATGCAGATCGCGCGGCTCTATGTCTTCGCGCAGCTCGAACGCCTGGCGGCACAGATCGGCCGCCTGGCCGCGAGCTGGACAGCGGTGATCTTGTCGCTGATCGCCATCGCCTATTTCACCCAGACTTCCGTCGCCTTCTCGCGCGCCTTCGTGCTCGGCTGGTTCGCGTTGAGCTTCGGCGGGTTGATCCTGGTGCGGCTGGTTCTGCTGCTGCAGATCGACCGCTGGCGGCGCGCCGGGCGCCTCAGCCTCAATGTCGCGGTGATCGGTGCGGGCGATGTCGGCCGCCACCTGATCCGCCAGCTCGACCGCAGCCGCGGCCAGTACCGCATCGTCGGCGTGTTCGACGACCGCGGCGACCAGGCACCCGACTGGGTCGAGGGCCATCGCGTGCTGGGCACGATCGACGATCTCGTCCAGCTCACCCGCACCTTCATCATCGACGAGATCATCGTGGCGCTGCCCTGGCAATCGGCCGTCGGCATTCACGAGATCATCAAGAAGCTCAAATCCGTGCCGGTGAACGTCAAGATCTGCCCCGACTATGTCGGCTGGTCGCTGCCGGTGCGCGGCTTCCAGGCGATCGCCGGCATGCCGATGCTGACGGCGCTCGAGCGCCCGCTCTCCGGCTGGAACATGGTGCTGAAGGCGTTGGAGGATCGCATCTTCGCCGCGATCCTGCTGGTGATGCTGCTGCCCGTGCTGCTGCTGGTCGCATTGGCGATCCGCCTCGACAGCCCCGGCCCGGTCATGTTCCGCCAGCGCCGCTACGGCTTCAACAACGACCCGATCACGGTCTTCAAATTCCGCACCATGCATCATGCACCCGCGGACGAGGCGAACGTGCCGCAAGCGCGGCGCAACGACCCGCGCGTGACGCGTGTGGGCGCCTTCCTGCGCCGCACCAGCCTCGACGAGTTGCCGCAGCTCTTGAATGTGCTCAATGGCGAAATGTCGCTGGTCGGCCCGCGCCCGCACGCGGTCGCCCACAACGAGCAATACGCCAAGATCATCGACGATTATCTGAGCCGTCATCGCGTCAAACCCGGCATCACCGGCTGGGCCCAGGTCAACGGCCTGCGCGGCGAGACCGACACGCCCGAAAAGATGCGCCGGCGCGTCGAAGCCGACCTTTACTACATCGACAATTGGTCGCTGCTGCTCGACCTGAAAATCCTCTTCCTGACGCCATTCGTCGGCCTGGTGAACAAGAACGCGTATTGAGAAGGCTTACCCAGGTGTCTCAGGTCCACAAGACCTAAAACCAAGCGTTCTCGCCTAGCTCATGAACAAATAACAGGCGCCAGCGTTGCCGTGGCAGCTTCCGCTTTTAAGCCGTGAGCGGTCTTGGTTCGACTGTCTCGCCATGTCGCAGATGTGCCAAAAGCGGACATCGCTGCCCAAAAGAAAAAGCCGCCCGAAGGCGCGGGCGGCTGCGCGGGAAAGTAAGCCTTGCTGGCTTACCGATGAGCACTGCTTTCAGCATGCGAAGCTGGGGGATTCACCGCGCTCAACTCGCTACGTCAGGGCAAGCGCTGCGGCTTCTGCTTCCGGCACAACATCGTGGTCGTAGAGCCGCCTTCGGAATTCGGCATGAGCGGTTATCTGAGCATCCCTGACGGCGATGTCAGGATTGGAAGAATTGTATCTGAGCCCGATTCTCGCGCGCCCCATGCTGGATCAGCGCAACCCGCTCGCGGCGAAGACGTTCGTATGCGAGAACTGCTGCCTCGATCTTCTCGCGGTTTACGCGCGCTAAAATTGTCGCCAAAGCCATTCCATCCTCAATCGACTGATTTGCCCCCTGCCCGAGATGAGGCAGCATCGGATGCGCCGCGTCTCCAAGCAGGGTGAGGCTCCCCCGCGTCCAGGTTGGCAACGGCTCACGGTCATAAAGAGCCCATCGGAACGTCGCCTTGACGTTGTTTAGCAGTGACTCAATAACGCGGGTCCCAACCTGCGAACTCACGGCGGAGGACTTCGGGATCGCCGGGGGCCGACCACGACTCTTTCATCTCCTTGTCCGCCGGCACGAACCCGACGTAGTTGATGAGTTCACCTCCCCGCAACGGAAAGGTCAGGAAGTGCTTGCCCTTACCGAGCCACATGAGCCAGGATTCGGTTGGCCACTGAGGAACAAGATCATGCGCGATCACGCCGCGGTAGGCGACAGATCCGGAGAAAACCGGGCGAGACGGTGGAGCTACATGCTGTTGAAGCTCGGAGTGGATGCCGTCTGCAGCGATCACGAGATCGCCTTCTGCAATTGCTCCATTCGCAAACAACACTCGCGCCACGGTGTCGATCTGTTCAAAGCCGTTGCATCGATGACCCACATGGACCACTCCTGGAGGCAGGCCCGCGGCCAGCAATTCGACAAGGTCCGCGCGATGCATTCCGAATGTGGCATTCCAACCGGAGGAATCCGTTACCTGGACGGGCGCGATCGGCGATCCGTCATGGCGAAAGTAATGAGAACCAGCCCCCACCCTAGCTCCGCGCTTCTCGACCGAAGGCCCCAAACCGACCCTTTGTAGTTGGCGAACGCTGTTCGGTGTCAGAAACACACCGGCGCCGATCTCGCCGAGGCTAGTCGCTTGCTCATAGACCGATACTTGAAAGCCGTGAGCAATCAGAGCGTTCGCCGCGAACAACCCGCCGATTCCGCCGCCAACTACAACTATGCTTAGCTGCTTCTCACTCATTTTAGATCCTTGAAACGAGCGGGCCGATCCAGTCGAACGCCATTGTACCTTCACATGCATTGGAGCAGTATCGCCATTATAAAGCTGTGGATCGAGACTTACGTTGTATTTCGGAGGAACTCGGATGCGCGGTCTGTTCGAAGCGGGCTCATTTTTCATCAGCCGAACTGCCATCGCGCTAATAGCTGGTATCGCGGCGTATGACGGCTTTGAGAGTTCGGCGCGCGCCGATGGCTATCCTGACCGCGCTGTAAAAATTATCGTGCCGTTTCCGGCTGGAGGAACGGCTGACATCCTGCCGAGGGTGGTCGCTGATTGGCTGAAGCGCAAATGGGGTCAGCCCGTAATCATTGAGAACCGCACTGGTGGTGCCGGAAACATTGGCGCCGACCAGGTTTATCGGTCAGCCCCTGATGGCTACACATTGCTCTCGTCACCACCACCACCGCTCGTGATCAACCAGAATCTCTATTCGAAGCTGACGTTTGACCCGACGAAATTCGAGCCGATTGTTGTGATGGCTCAGGTGCCAAACGCCTTGATTGTCAATCCCAACAACGTCAAGGCATCGAACTTGGCCGACTTCGTCGAATACCTTCAGAAGAATCCCGAGAAGGTCACGGCCGCGACACAAGGCAATGGAACGACCTCCCATCTTACATCCGAGCTTTTTCAATTGATGGCAATGGTGAAGTTGCGCCACATCCCCTATCGCGGATCCGCGCCTGCGCTACAGGCTTTGCTAGCAGGCGAAGTCGACGTGATGTTCGACAACCTCGGAGTATCTCTGCCGCTGGTGGTTTCCGGGAGGCTGAAATTGCTCGCCGTCGCTTCGGTCAATCGGCTGCCCGCCCTACCGAACGTGCCTACGATCGCGGAGACATTCCCGGGTTTCGAGGCGGTCGCTTGGTACGGCATCGTTGCGCCACCGAACACCCCCAAAGCTATCGTCGACAAGATCAACGCGGATGTGAACGAAGCTTTGCGACAGCCAGAGATTCAAAACCACCTTGTAAAATTATCTGCTGAGCCTTTCGGTGGCTCGATCGATAAAACCTCTAAATACATGCGCGAGGAAGTAGATCGATGGGCCGCTGTGATCAAAGCAGCGAATGTCGAATTGCAGTAAAATCTAAAGTCGGGACTCGTGATTTTTATCCGCATATTAACCGGCATTTCGCTGAACAAGCTTACCGCCTAAGCATGCACCGGCTCCAATCTCGATCCCGTTTCGAGGTTGTGCGGAAGTTCGTGCAGCTAAAGGTCCCCTGCAGGAAGGAAACCCGAAGTCCGGTTTGGATTTATCAAAGCTACGGCCCGCCAAGCTAGCACGCATGCTCGGTACATGTCTGCTTCGGGTCAAACTCGGTCGTGCCGCTGAATTTACAACACGGAATCTCTTACCTCGAAAGCGGACATGACCGGATCACCTCGTGATGTCGCCGAGGTGCCAAACCCGGAAGTAATCAGACCTAATTGATCACGTCGTGGTCGGTTTTCGAGGCCCAGAGCCAAGGCTCGCCTTCCATCGCCGCCAGCGGCGACGGTTCAGGCTTCTAGTTGACACCGACCTTCGACAAGGTCGGTATGGAGCCGGCCGCTACATTCCGAATGCGGATAACAACAATAAGGGAGGCAACAATGATCACACGTCGACTCTTTTGCGGATGTGTGGCGGCAGGAATTCCGTTCGCCGCAACTTCCGTTCACGCGCAATCGTCCGAATGCGCGGTCTTCACCCCCGATCGTCAGAAGTCGACAACACCGGACGACGCGATTGCGCGGCTCAAAGCCGGCAACGATCGGTTCACGTCCGGCAAGTCCGTCAATTGCGATCTGATGGCGCAGGTAAAGCAAACGGCCAGCAACCAGTCGCCATACGCCGCGATTGTCGGCTGCATCGATTCGCGCGTTCCGCCCGAGCTCGTATTCGATCAGCGCATCGGCGATGTGTTTTGCGCGCGCGTGGCCGGCAACTTCGTCAACACCGATATTATCGGCAGCCTTGAATATTCGACCAAGGTGTCGGGCGCCAAGGCGATCGTCATCCTGGGGCATAATTCTTGCGGCGCGATCAAGAGCGCCGTCGATGACGTCAAGCTTGGCAACATCACGGCGTTGCTCAAGAACTTCCAGCCGGCGCTGGCCACACTGAAGGACACTGACGGCCACCGCGACTCGCATAACGATCCGCTCGTTCAAAAGGTCGCCGAGGCGAACGCGCGCCTGACGGCGGCGAGCCTGATCAAGCGCAGCGCGATCATCAAGGCGCTCGTCGACGCCAAGCAACTGAAGATCGCCGCCGCGATGCACGACATCAAGACCGGCAAGGTGACCTGGCTCGCTTAAGATTAAGCGGTTACTCGCGGGGTCAAGGGCCGGGCGCTCCAGGAGGGGTGCGCCCGGCCCTTTTTATGTCCGGTGCCACTCTGCGCCTTTAAGGATTCTCACCCTGTCTCTGTCTTCGGCGAAAGACGGCCAGGGCGGCCAAGCCAATACCGAGCATGGCCAGCATACCAGGTTCGGGTACCGCAGCAGGCGTTGCGTCGAGAGTTCAGCGTGCCGCCGTAAAAGCCCGTCATGTCAGGAAAGAGGGTAAAGGCTGTTCCGCGCACGACGAGGCTGTAGTCGCCTTCGTCCAACAGGATCGGGGCGAATTCGACATCGCGTATTGGGAACGGAACGAGGAGAAGAAAATACGTGGTCGCATTGCCGGCCTCGACAAGCTGAGCACCTTCGAAAAGGCTTGCTTCCAGATTGCCGATCCCAGTGTTCCGCATGAACCCCGTGCTCAGAAGCGCCGAATAGACAAGCGTTGAGCCCGCCTCGATGGTGAATGCGTAGGTGTCCTGGAATGGTCCGGCCGGCATGCGATTTTCGAACGGCAGTGAGACGGCCGATGAAAACGTCCCAAGGTCGACGATGGCGGCCTTTGCGCCCGTGCTGAGGCCAATCGTCGACAGGAGCCCGATGGCAAGAACCAGCGTCGGCACCTTGGCCGCGTTTCGGTTCGCCGTCCTGCGCAGGCACATCATGATTGAGCGAAGCATTCGGACCTCCAAGATTCTGAGCGCCGATTTGGCCGCCCGGTGGAGCCGACTTGCAGAGCAAATTCGCCGTAACACTTAATCTAACAACTATCTGGTACAAAATACCAGTTCCGCGCGTGTGCAGGATGCGGACCGACCCCGCGCAGCTCCTTGCGCGCGAAGCATGCCGACGGCCTGAAAGCGTACGCGCCATCCGATCAAGAGCAGGGCCCTGTGAGGAATGCGCCCGGTCCTTCGCCAAATGAGTTTCTGTCCCAGCCCGCCGGACCGTCGATCCGGTCCGCACGGCGGTGCCGACTGAAAAAACCGGCGCGGTCAGGTTTGGGGAGTTTGCGGCGCGCGACTTCTTGCTCATTCGATCAATTTTCGTAAAATTTTACCTAAAATAGAATCAATAAAACTTTAGTAAAACTCGCAGTAATCGTCTCCTTTGATGGGATAATTACTACGAAATTTCTTCGCGTGTTTCTCCTAAAAGTGATATAGTTCGGGCCATATCGAACAACACTTCGTTCATACCAACCCGTCCTTTCCGACGGCCAAGCCTTTTTTCGCAGAGGTCCAGTATCATGGTGAAGCTCGCATCCGAGACACGGCTGCCCAGCCAGGAGGAGTTGCTGCTCGATTATGCGCAGCGCCTGGCCCGCCATCGCGACAAGCGTCGCGCCGTGCATATTCATCTCTCGCAGCTGCGCCCCTATAACCGGCGCCACCATCATCTGCGCATTGCCGCCAGCATGCTCGAGACGCTGATCGCGCCGTACGCCGGCGAGATCTTTCAGCTGACCAACGCCGACCTGGTGTTCGTCTGCAAGGGCGCCGACGTGGCCGATCTCGATCCGGCGGTGACGAAGATCCGCTATCTGTTCAGCGAAGACCCGCTGACGCGCGAGGAAAACGGCGCCAGCGACCGCTTCTGCACCTGGTACGACGTCGCGCAGGACTACGACGGCTTCATGCAGATGGCCAACGCGCTTCACGCCGAGAAGGAGAAGCGCCGGATGGAAGCGTCGAAGCCCAATGCCGGCCCGCCGCGCAAGCCCGACGTGCCGCTCGACCCCGCCGAGCTCGGCAAGATCGTCACGGCCCTGTCGCGCGCCGATCTCTCCAACGTGATGCGCCGTCAGCCGGTGGTGGCGCTGCTGCCGCGCCAGGCGCCGCTGCATGTCTTTAACGAGCTCTATATCTCGATTGCCGATCTCAAGAAGGCGATCGCGCCCGGGATCGATCTCACGTCCAATCGCTGGCTCTTCCAGCATCTGACGGAGACGCTCGACAAGCGCATGCTGGCGCTGGTGTCGCATGGCCTGGAATCGGCGCTCTCCAGCCGCTTCAGCCTCAACCTGAACGTCGCCACCCTGCTCTCGCCGGAATTCCTGGCGTTCGACTCCTCGCTCAAGGCCGCCGCGCGCGGCACGCTGGTGATCGAGCTGCAGGCCGTCGACATCTTCGCCGACATGAACGCCTATCTCTTCGCGCGCGATTTCGTGCGTGAGCGCGGATATCGCCTGTGCCTCGACGGGCTGTCGCACCTCTCGGTCGGTCTCATCGACCGCGCCAAGCTGGGCGTGGACATGCTCAAGATCATCTGGAACGTCGACATGCTCGACGATCCGACCGGCCAGCGCCACGAGGATCTCCGCAATTTTGTCACGGCCCTGGGCGAATCGCGCGCCATTCTCGCGCGCTGCGATTCCGAGGACAGCGTGCGGCTGGGCGAGTCCCTGGGCATTCGCATGTTCCAGGGTCGCCACATCGACACGCTCGTGGAAAAAGCCAAGAAGCTGTCCGCCTGAACGCCGGTCTCGCGACCGGCTCGCAACAACGCCGCGAATCCCGCGCCCGGTGACCTGCCGCCGGGCGCGATTTCGCGCGTGCGCAAGTTAACCTTCGCCTAACCATCCTTGCCTAAAATTGTCCCACATTCGGGGGAGTAAATCCTCCGATTGCGCCGTTAATCCAGGTCGGAGCCAGCCGCTTCAGTGACAACAAAAACAGCTTCCGCCCTGATGCAACGATCCGCCCCTGACAGCCGGCTCCCCAGCCAGGAAGCATTGCTTCGCGATTTTGCCCAACGCCTGGGCCGTCATCGCCAAGGCCGGCGCGCCGTGCACATCCACCTCTCGCGCCTGCGCCCCTATAATCGCCGCGGCCATCATCTGCGCATAGCGGCCAACACCTTCGAATCGCTGGTCACGGCCTATGAGGGCCAGCTCTTCCAGCTCAGCAACGCCGACATCGTGTTCGTGTGCAAGGGCGCCACCGTGGCCGACCTCGACGCCGCGGTGGTCAAGGTGCGCTACCTGTTCAGCGAGGATCCCGTCACCCAGGAAGACCGCGCCGGCCAGCAGGACCGATTCTGCACCTGGTACGATTTGGGGCAGGACTACGACGCGTTCCTGAAGCAGGCAGAGACCGTCTTCGTCGAACATGAGAAGCGCCGTAACGAATCGTCCGCGGCACCAACCCGGCCCGCCCCGCAGCTCGCACCGCTCGACCCCGCGGAACTCGGCAAGATCATCACGGCGCTGGCCCGCGCCGACCTCTCCAATGTCATGCGCCGCCAACCTGTCTGCGCGCTCATTCCCAACCAGCCGCCGCAAATCGTCTTTCACGAACTCTATGTCTCGATCGCCGGGCTGCAGCAGGTGATCGCCCCAGGCTTCGATCTCACCACCAATCGCTGGCTGTTCCAGTATCTGACGGAGACGCTGGACAAGCGCATGCTCGCACTCGTCTTGCGCGGTCTTGAGGCCTCGCTGTCGAGCCGCTTCAGCCTCAATCTCAACGTCGCGACGTTGCTCTCGCCCGAATTCCTCGCCTTCGATGGCGCGCTGAAGGCCTCCGCGCGCGGCACGTTGGTGCTGGAGCTGCAGGCGGTCGACATCTTCGCCGACATGAACGCCTATGTTTTCGCGCGCGACTTCGTGCGCGAGCGCGGCTACCGGCTCTGCCTTGACGGCCTATCGCATCTCTCCTCGGGACTCATCGACCGCGCCAAGCTCGAGCTCGACCTGATGAAGATCGTCTGGAGCTCCGACATGCTCGACGATCCCTCCGGCCAGCGCCACGACGAGCTGAAGAAGGTCATCGCCGCGGCCGGCGAGGCCCGCGTGATCATGACGCGCTGCGACACCGCCGAGGCGATCCGCCTGGGTGAATCCTTCGGCATCCACATGTTCCAGGGCCGCCATATCGACACCCTGGTCGAGAAGTCGAAGAAGATCCTGCCGTAGAAGGGCTACTTCACGCCGCCTGCGGCGCCTGGGGTGCGGGTCCGACATAGCGCGACTGTGGGCGGATCAGTCGCCCGCTCGCCTCCTGCTCCAGGATATGCGCGGTCCAACCGGCGACGCGGCCAAGCGCGAATATGTTCGTGAAGCTGTCCCGCGGCAGGTCGAGCGCCTCGAGCACCAGGGCCGTGTAGAACTCGACATTGGTGTCGAGCCGGCGTCCGGTCTTGCGCCGCGCCAATATGTCCAGCGCCGCTGCTTCCACGTGTTCCGCGAAGCGGATGCGGTTCTTGCCGCCGCGCAGCGCAACGGCGACCGCTTTCAGCACATCGGCGCGCGGATCGCGCACGCGATAGATCCGGTGGCCGAACCCCATCAGCCGGTCGCCGCGCGCCAGCGCCGCCTCCAGCCACGGCCGGATATTGTCCTCGGTGGCGATGGCGTCGAGCATATCGAGAACCGGACCAGGCGCGCCGCCATGCAGTGGCCCCTTGAGCGCGCACAGCGCGCCGATCACCGCAGAGAACAGACCGGCGCGCGTCGAGGCGATCACGCGTGCTGTAAACGTCGAGGCGTTCAGCCCGTGATCGGCAACGCTCACAAGATAGGTGTCGAGCGCCTGCACATGCGCGTTCGGTGCGGGTGCCCCGCGCAGCATGCGCAGGAAATCCCCCGCGACACCCGCAGCTTCATCGGGCGCCACCGGCGCCTGACCCTGCCGCCGCCGTGCCAGCGCGGCAACGAACACCGGCACGGACGCGACGGCCAGCACATGATGCGCGCCGCGCTGCGAATTGGCGAGCGATGACAGCAGCAGCCGCAGCCCTTCGACCGGCGTCAGAGCGTCGGTCGATTCCAGCAGCGGCGATGCCAACGCGAAGGCCGTCGTGCGGGCCTGACCGAGAGCTGCGCGCAGGCTCACTTCGTCGGTCGGTTCCGGCGCGAAACCGTTCCACAGAATTCCCAACACCGCCTCGAAGCTGCGCTTGCCGGCCAGTTGTTCGAGATCGAAACCCCGCACGATCAGCCGGCCCGCGGCGCCATCGACATGGCTCAGCACGGTTTCAGCGGCTACGACATCGTCCAGTCCGGGCATCATGGTGCACCTCGTCAGAATGTGCCCCCAGCTTGCCCTGATTTATGCTATCGTCAATATTGATTCATATAATCAATATATGAGGTTTTTTTCATGCCGGCCCCTGCCACTTTGACCGCCAGCCAGGCGGCATCGCAGCTCCGCATCACGCCGGCGACACTTTATGCCTATGTGAGCCGCGGCCTGATCCAGGCGCATCCCGACCCCGCCGATCCGCGCCGGCGGGTCTACAGCGCCGCCGATATCGCGCACCTGGTCAAGACCAAAGCGCGCGGCCGCAAGCCCGATCAGATCGCCGCCTCCGCCCTCGATTTCGGCGTGCCGACGCTGACCTCGCGCATCACGCTGATCGCGGACGACCGCCTCTACTATCGCGGCCACGACGCGGCACGCCTCGCCCAGCGCGCCAGCATCGAGGAAGTGGCGCGCCTGCTCTGGGATTGCAGCGGCGGCGACCCCTTCGCCTCGCCGCGCGCGACACCGTCGCCGGGGCTGGCGAAAGCGGCGAAAGCCCTGGCCGGAGATTTCCCGCTCGACCGCTGCATGGCGCACCTGGCGATGCTGGGGATGGATGCCGGCATGATCTGGCAGCGCGACCCGCATCATCTATGGCCGGAGGCGGCCTTGCTGCTGCGGGTGATGGCGGCGGCCGCCACCGGCGCAAAGCCCGGACCCGGCCCGATCCATCAGTTGATGGCCGAAGGCTGGTGTGCACGCCGCCAGGCCGCCGGCCTGATCCGCGCGGCCCTGGTGTTGTGCGCCGACCACGAGCTCAATGCGTCCGCCTTCGCCGCGCGCGTCGTCGCCTCGACCGGTGCCTCGCTAGCGGCCTGCGTGGCTGGCGGCCTCGCCGCGCTCTCCGGTCCATTGCATGGCGGCACCACGAGCCTGGTCGAGATCTTGTTCGACGAAGCGGAGCAACACGGCGATGCCGCCCGCGTGGTGCACGACCGGCTGCGCCGCGGCGACCGGCTGCCCGGCTTCGGCCATCCTCTCTATGCCGGGATCGATCCGCGCGCGGCTTCACTTCTCGCCCTGCTGCCGGCCGATGCCGCGCGCGAACGACTTATCACCGCGATGGAGCGTATCGGCGGCAAGGCGCCCAATGTCGATTTCGCACTGGTGTCCCTGCGCCGCGCTGCCGGCCTGCCGCGCGGCAGCGCGCTGGCGATCTTCGCCGTCGGCCGCACGGTCGGGTGGATCGCGCATGCGCTCGAGCAGCACGCCGAGGGTAAGCTGATCCGGCCGCGCGCCCGCTATGCCGGTGTGGCGCCAGCGTCCTAGCGCTATTTATGCGGCGCGTGCTTGGCGAGGATGCGCTGCAGCGTGCGCCGGTGCATGTTGAGCCGCCGCGCGGTTTCGGAGACGTTGCGGTCGCATTGCTCGTAGATGCGCTGGATATGCTCCCAACGCACGCGGTCGGCCGACATCGGCTGTTCGGGCGGCGGCGGCAGCGGCCGGTCGAGGCTGAGAAGCGCCGCTTCGATCGCATCGGCATCCGCGGGCTTGGGCAGGTAGTCGATCGCCCCCGCCTTCATCGCCGCGACCGCGGTCGCGATATTGCCATAGCCCGTCAGCACGATGACGCGTGCACCCGGGGCACTCGCGCGCAATGCCTCGACAACGTCGAGTCCGCTGCCATCGCCCAGGCGCAAATCGACCACCGCATAATCCGGCGGTGTCTCGGTCGCCGCGATCTTGCCACTGGCGACACTTGCGGCAACGTGCACCACGAAGCCGCGCCGCTCCATCGCGCGCGCCAGGCGCTCGCGAAACGCCTCGTCGTCATCGACGATCAGCAGCTTGGCGCCCTGCTGCACGGTTTGCCGCTCGATGCTCATGACTCCCCACCTTCGCGGCGTGCGCGCAGCCAGCCAACGGTCACGCTGGCCCCGCCGGTCGGGCGGTTGGCGAATTCGACTTTGGCGCCCGTGCGCTCCAGCAGCGTGCAGGCGATAAAAACACCCAATCCCATATGGTCTCCCTCCGCCGAGCGCGTGGACAGATAAGGTTCCCCCAGCCGCTCGATGATCGCCGTCAGAAATCCCGGCCCGTCGTCGGTGATCGCGACGGTGACCCGCCGCTCGTCCCAGCCAATCTCGATATCGACCTGCGACCGGGCGAACTGTACCGCGTTCTGGATCAAATTGCCGAGCCCGGGGATGAGCTCCGGCAGATTGGCCACGTCGGGCTCGCTGGATCCGTCCTCACCGCGGGCGCGCACGGCGACATTGACCCCGTCGCGGGCATAGGGTGCGGCGGCCTGCTCCAGCAGGGCCGCCAGCGGCAGCCGCGAGAACGGCACGCCGCCCTCCTCCTCCGGCCGCGCCGCCAGCCGCGCTAGGATATCGCGGCACCGTGCCGTCTCCTTGAGCAGCAGGGCCGCGTCGGCGCCCATTTCGCTGTCCTTGGGCAGGTCATGTGCAATCTCGCGCGCGATCACCGCGATGGTGCTGAGCGGCGAGCCGAGCTCATGCGCCGCCGCCGCCGCCAGCGCCCCCAGCGCCGACAGGCGCTGCTCGCGCGCCAACGCCATCTGCGTCGCCGCCAGCGCATCCGACATCTGCCGCGATTCGATGGCCACACTGCCCACGTAGGCCGCCAGGAAGATCGCGCCCAGCGTCAGCGCCGTCCACAGCCCGCTGACATAGAGCCCGGGAAATTCCAAGCCTGGCGCGGGCCATGGCAGTTTCTCGTGCCAGCTCGCCAGCAGGGTCGCCAACGCGATGCCGAGCAGGCACAGCAGCACGGTGCTGCGCCGCGACAGGATTGTCGCCGACACGATCACCGGGGCGAGCAGCAGCAGCGCGAACGGATTGGTGAGCCCGCCGGTGAAATAGAGCAGGGCCGCGAGCTGCACCAGATCCCAGGCCAACAGCACCGCCGCCGCGCGATCGCCCAGCCGCGCCGCTGGGCGGTAGATGGTCAGCGTGAGGTTGAGCAAGCCCGACGCCGTCACCGCCGCCAGGGTCGGATGCAGCGGCAGTTCATGCCCCAGCCAGAAATGCACGGTCAGCAGCGCCGCCGCCTGGCCCGCAATCGCCAACCAGCGCACGAACACGAGCGTGCGCAGCCGCACCCGCACGCTTTGTGTGGGGCCGGGCGGAAGCTCGATCGTCGGGCTTGCGAAAAGCTCAGCCATCAGAGACTTTTAGCCGCCCCGGCGCCGTCATGAAAGCGCTGGCTGCAGGGGCGGTTTCCGGCCATATAGGCGCGCATGGAAAACCCTGTCATCAAGGTCGAGGGCCTGACCAAGCTCTACGACGGCGTCACCGCCGTCGCCGGCATCGATTTCGCCGTGGCCCCGGGCATGGCGACCGGGCTGCTGGGCGGCAACGGCGCCGGCAAGACCACGAACTCTTGCCATGCTGCTGGGCCTGCTCGTACCGACCGCTGGCCGCATCGAGGTGCTGGGCGAGGACATGCGGCACCACCGCCATCGTGTTTTGCCGCGCCTCAATTTCACCTCGCCCTATGTCGATTTTCCCAACCGCCTGACGGTGCGCGAGAATTTGATGGTGTTCGCCGGCCTTTACAATGTGAAGGGTGCCGCCGCGCGCGTGACGTCGCTGGCGCACGATCTCGATCTCACCGCCGTGCTCGACCGCAAGACCGGCGGGCTGTCGTCGGGCCAGAAGACCCGTGTGGGCCTCGCCAAGGCACTGATCAATCAGCCCGAGCTGCTGCTGCTCGACGAGCCCACCGCCAGCCTCGATCCCGACACCGCCGACTGGGTGCGCACCTATCTCGAGCGCTATCGCGACAGCACCGGTGCCGCGATCCTGCTGGCCTCGCACAACATGGCGGAGGTCGAGCGCCTGTGCAGCGACGTGCTGATGATGAAAGAGGGCCGCATCGTCGATCGCGGTGCCCCCAACGATCTCATTGCCCGCTATGGCCGCGACACGCTCGAGCAGGTCTTTCTCGATATCGCCCGCAACCCGCAGCCTTTGGCAGCGCAATGATGCGCGTTCAGCCCTTGCCGCTCTCGGGCGGTGCCGCGCGGCGCGTCGGCGCCATTCTCATGCGCCATTTCTACCTGCTGCGCGGCTCGTGGACGCGCGCCTTTGATCTGATGTACTGGCCGCTGCTGCAGATGGTGATGTGGGGATTCATCACCACCTATCTCGCGACCAACTCGTCGCTGATCATGCGCGCCGGCGGCTTGTTCCTCGGCGCCGTGCTGCTGTGGGACGTGCTGGTGCGCGGCCAGTTCGGCATGACGCTGTCGCTCCTCGAGGAGATGTGGTCGCGCAACCTCGCCAATCTCTTCGTGAGCCCGCTGCGCCCGCTCGAATTCGCGATGGCGCTGATGGGCCTCTCGGTCGCGCGCACGATCATCGGCGTCGGCCCCGCCGCGTTGCTGGCGATCCCGCTGTTCCACTACTCGATCTTCGATCTGGGATTGCCGCTGGTCGGGTTCTATCTGCTGCTGATGATGTTCGGCTGGTCGTCGGGCCTGGTGATCTCGGCGCTGCTGCTGCGTTTCGGCCTCGCCGCCGAAAGCTATGCCTGGGCCTCGATCTTCGTGCTCGCCCCCATCAGCGGCGTCTATTATCCGATCGCGATCCTGCCCGACTGGCTGCGCCTGGTCTCGTGGTCGCTGCCGTCGTCGTATGTGTTCGAGGGCATGCGCGCTGTGATGATCGACAAGACGTTCCGCGTCGATTTGTTCGTCGCGGGTCTTGCCCTCAACATCCTCTACATCGCGCTGAGCATCGCGCTCTTCCTGTGGGCGTTCCACATCGCCCGCGTGCGCGGCCGGTTGTTGCAGACGGGGGAGTAGCGCGCGGCCTCATGGTTCGACAAGCTCACCATGAGGCCTCTTAGAAAGGCCTCATCCTGAGCCTGTCGAAGGATGAGGCACGCGCGGTCTACAACGCCGTCGCGTCGATCTCGCCGGTGCGGATGCGCACCGCGTGCGCGAGCTCCAGCACGAAGATCTTGCCGTCGCCGATCTGGCCTGTGCCGGCGTGCTCGCGGATCATCTCGACCGCGCGCTCGGCCATCGCGTCGTCGACCGCGATCTCGATCTTGATCTTGGGCAGGAAGTTTACGGTGTATTCGGAGCCGCGATAGATCTCCGTATGCCCCTTCTGCCGGCCGAAGCCCTTGACCTCGGTCACCGTCATCCCGTGCACGCCCAAGGCGCTCAGCGCCTCGCGCACCGGCTCAAGCTTGAACGGCTTGACGATTGCGATGATGTATTTCATGTCCCCGATCCCCCAACCGATCTGACGCCCTCAGGGCGTCGCCCGACACGCCCGTGCGAGGCGCACGGGCGAAATCCGTAGAATGTCGTGGAGCAAAAGAGCGGCGCGGCTCGACGATGCGGCGCCAACCGACACGGTCCCCCATCAAATCCCCAGCCCGCCTATCGCACGAAAGCAGTGGCCCCCGGCGCCCGGCCCTTTTCATTGGGCGACTCGCAATAAGTCGCAGCGCGGTTTTGAACCAATTCCGCGCACGTTGCAATGGCAATAGAGCCTTGTTTCGCGCCCGCTGGCCTGGCGCCAGGCGCTCCGACACCGCCGTTGCTGCACTGCGGAATTCATCGGCCGGTTACGCAGCTGCCACAAATCCATAACCTGGCGGCCGCATTCTCCCGCGCAATGACCGAGCTTGTTTTGGCACCCTGGCGCCGCGCGATGCCGCTCGTGGCTTGGCCGCGTCTGCTGGTCCGGCTGGCTAGGCTGCCGCGTCTGCCCTATCTGCTGCTGCTCCCCTCGCTCGTCTTTCTGGTTCTGTTCACGTACGGACCGATCCTGCAGGTGCTGTGGGGGTCCGTGCATCGCCAGTTACCGTTGCAGCCGACCGCGATCTTCGTCGGGCTGGGCAATTACGAGCGCCTGTTCGCCGACGCGGCCTTCCGCATCTCCCTTCTCAACAATCTCCTCTACGCGATCGGCACCGTGGTGCCGAGCCTTGTCCTCGCCCTCGCCTTCGCGTTGATGCTGCGCGCTTCGACGACCTTCACGTCCATCGTCCGCGCCATCCTGTTCTTCCCAACCCTCGTCCCGCTGGTGGCGATCGCAGCACTCTTCTCGTTCATCTTCCTGCCGCGCATCGGCCTGTTGGATTACTACCTCGCCCGCTTCGGCGCGGAATCGATCAACTGGATCGGCGATCCCGACCTCGCCCTCTATTCGCTCGCCGCAATGACCGTCTGGAAGAATGTCGGCTACTACATGCTGTTCTTCCTGGCAGGCCTGCAATCGATCCCGGCCGACGCGGAAGAAGCGGCGACGCTGGACGGCGCCTCGCTCTGGCAGCGCCTGCGCTATGTGCTGCTGCCGATGCTGAAGCCCACCATCGCCTTCGTGACCGTGATCGCCCTCATCAATGCGATCACGTTGGTCGACCACGTCGTGGTGCTGACCAAGGGCGGGCCCAACAACGCGACCAATCTACCGCTGTTCTACATCTACCAGACCGCGGCGGAGAACAACGACTGGGGCAAGGCCGCCGCAGCGACCGTAGTCAGTGTTGTCATTCTCCTCTTTCTGTCGCTCGCCGGCTTGCGCACGCTCGACCGGAGTCATCACGATGACGCCTAGCCGGCTCTGGCCAGCCGCCGGGGCGGCTTTGCTCAGCGCCGTCGCGTTCATCTGGGCGACGCCGTTTCTGTGGATGTGCATCGCGGCGTTTCGTCCGGAGGATACCGGCAGCCGCAACATGGCCTCTTTGATACCGCACTGGCCGCCAACGCTTGAGAATTTCGAGCTGGCGCTGAGCAGCGCCGATTTCGCGATCTACTATCTCAACACCGCCATCGTCGTGTTTGGCATTCTCATCGTACAGGCGGTGACGATCAGCTTGGCCGGCTACGCCTTCGCGCGCTTCGAATTTCCAGGCAAGAACACGCTGTTCTACATCTTCCTGCTCCAGCTCATGCTCGTACCGCCGATCCTGATCGTTCCCAATCTGGTGACGGTGGTGAAACTCGGCCTCTACAACTCGCTGCTGGGCGTGATGGCGCCCTATTTCGCCTCCGCCTTCGGCACGTTCCTGATGCGCCAGACCTTCAAGACGATCCCGCGCGAATTCGAGGATGCAGCCGCGATCGACGGCTGCCGCTGGGATCAGCTCTTGCGCCACGTGCTGCTGCCCTTGGCGAAACCCGGGCTGATCGCCTTCTCGATCGTCTCCGTCTCCTCGCACTGGAACGAATTCTTGTGGCCGCTGATGGTCACCAACGCGCCCGACAACCGCACGCTCACCGTCGGACTCACTGCTTTCACCAAGGGCGCGGAGGGCGCCCAGGAATGGGGCTTGATCGCGGCTGGCACGCTGCTCGTGGCGCTGCCGCTGCTGATCGCCTTCGCCGCGTTCCAACGTCAATTCGTCAACAGCTTCATGTTCTCGGGACTCAAAGGCTAAGGAGGCCAAAAATGGGAGTGGTATCGAGATTGATCGGCGCGACCGCGCTGGTCGCGTGCACGATGATCGCAAATGCGGCCGAGGCGGCGACGAAGATCGAGTTCTTCTTCCCCGTGCCGGTCGAAGGCAAGCTCGCGCGCGAGATGGGCAACATCGTCAAGCGCTTCAACGCCGGCCAGAAGGACATCGAAGTGGTGCCGGTCTACACCGGCAATTACGACGAGACCAAGATCAAGTCGCAGGCCGCGGTACAGGCGGGCAAGCCGCCCGGCGTCGCCCTGATGTCGGCGAATTTCGTGCTCGACTTCAAGATCGCCGACCAGATCGTGCCGCTCGACCCGCTGCTGACGGCGGACGGCACCACGCGTGAAAAATTCCTCACCGATTTCTGGCCCGCTTTGCATTCGAATGCGATGGCGGACGGCAAGCTCTACGCCATCCCGTTCCATAACTCGACGCCTCTCCTCTACTACAACGCCGAGCATTTCAAGGAAGCCGGCCTCGACCCCGAGAAGCCGCCGCAGACCTGGGCGGAGATGGTCGACGTCGCCAAGAAGCTGACCAAGCGCGAGGGCGGCAAGGTTGAGCGCTGGGGCGTGATGATGCCCGGCAATTACGACTATCTCGGCTGGCTGGTGACGGCCTTCGCCATGTCCAATGGCGGCCAGTACTACAACCCCGAATTCGGCGGCGAGGTGTATTACGACACGCCCTCCACCATCGGCGCGGTGCGCTTCTTCGACGACCTGGTCCGCAAGCATGGCGTGATGCCGGCGGGCGTGACCGACGCCACACAGGTGTCGTCATCGTTCTTCGCCGGCAAGGCCTCGATGGTCGTGCTGTCGACGGGCTCGCTCTCCTTCATCCGCGAGAACACCAAGTTCAAATACGACGTCGCCTTCGTGCCGCGCCATCTGCGCAACGCGGTGGCAATCGGCGGCGCCTCGCTGATCACCTTCAAGGGACTCACGGCCGAGCAGCAGAAAGCCGCGTGGACCTTCATGAAGTGGATCACCACACCGGAGGAGCTCGGCAGCTGGAGCCGCTTCACCGGCTATTTCTCGCCGCGCAAAAGCTCGTACGAGATGACGGAGATGAAGGACTTCATCTCCAAGAATCCCGATGCGCTCACCGCTCTGCAGCAGCTTCAGTTCGCGCAGCCGTGGTTCGCCACCTACAACACGGTCGGCGTGCGCAAGGCGCTGGAAGACGAGGTGCAGGCGGTTCTGTCCGGCAAGAAGACGCCCGACGACGCCATGCGCGAAGCACAGAAGAAAGCCAACGAAATCATGAAGCCCTACAACGACTCCACCGCCCTCAACCTGCCGAAGTGACTCCGGGCGCGCGGCCGGTTCGCGCCGGCCGCGCCCCTTCTTTCCCTTGGAGGCTGCCATGATCATCGCCCAGATCACCGATTTGCATGTCCGCCCGCATGGGCGGCGCGCCAGCGGCATCGTCGAGACCAACGCCATGCTCGATGCGGCAGTCGCCAATATCGCCGCGCTGAACCCGCGCCCCGATGTCGTTCTCGCGACCGGCGACCTGACCGATTGCGGCCTGCCCGAGGAATACGCGATCCTCAAGGAAACGCTCGCCCGCCTGCCGATGCCTGTCTATCTCGTGCCCGGCAATCACGATCGCCGCGAGAATTTGCGCGCCGCATTCGCGGACAGCGCCTACCTGCCGCAAGACGGCGAGTTCCTGCACTACACCATCGAGCGCCACCCCATCCGCCTGATCGGCCTCGACACCGTTATCCCCGGTGCCGGCCATGGCGAGATCTGTCCGCGCCGGCTTGACTGGATCGATGCGCGCCTGGCCGAGCAGCCCGAGCGGCCGACCGTGGTCTTCATGCATCACCCGCCGTTCACCACCGGCATCGCGCACATGGATGCGATCAACTGCCGCGGCGGCGAGGAGCTGGGCGAGGTCATCGCCTGCCATCCGCAGGTGCTGCGCGTGTTGTGCGGCCATCATCACCGGCCGATCCAGACGCTGTGGGCCGGCACCATTGCCAGTGTCGCGCCCAGCACGGCGCATCAGGTGGTCCTTGGCCTCGGCCCCGACGCGCCGTCGCGCTTCAACCTCGAGCCGCCGGCGTACCATCTCCACGTCACGCTGCCCGGCGGCGGCATGATCACGCACCAAGCCTATGTCGGCGAATTCGCCGGCCCGTATGAATTCGAGCTGGATGCGGATTATCCCGGCGTGACGCGCGAAGCAGCGGAGTAGTCAGCGCGCCTTTTGCTCGGCGATTGTTTCCAGATCGTCGAAGTCAGACTTCGACCACTAGATCGGGCGAGATCCGCTCCATGTACTCGCCGATCTTCAAGAACTCCACATGGGCATGGTGGGGATCGATGCGGTCGCGCACGACCAGCGTATGGAAATCGACGAACAACTGCCCGATCTTGAGATCGAGCGGCCAATTGCGGCGCGCATGTTCGCAGCACCCGGCCCGCCGCGGATAGCGGCGCGACCACCCCGTTTTGTCCGGCCACGGCCCCACTTCAACCGCGCCCGGAAAGCCGAACACGTCGGTGCCAGGCGTGAAGCGCATGGGCGTCCAGCCCACCATCCAGCCATCAATGCTGTATTTCGACATGCGTGGGTCCGCCCCGAAAAGACGTCAACGATGCTGCACCCGCCCACGGGCGGACACCAAACCCCGCAAATCGTTCCCAGAACACTGATATGACACATCAATGTTTCATTTCTGCCAGACGGCTGCACCGGCGCGCGCCGTCATGCCCCTTTTGCATGCAACGTCATCACGTCTTACCGCTCACCCCCGCTTCGGCGAAGGTCGCCATGCCAGTGTGGCAGGCGACGGCCGCCTTGAGCAGGCTCACCGCCAGTGTGGCGCCGGAACCTTCGCCCAGCCGCATGCCGAGATCGAGCAGCGGCCGCTTGCCGATCTTCTCAAGGAGGCGCCGATGCCCCGGCTCCGCCGAGACATGCGCCACCAGACAATGGTCGAGCGCGTGTGGATCGATCGCGTGCAGCACCGCCGCCGCGGCCGTACAGGCGAACCCATCGAGCAGGACCGGCGTGCGCGCGAACCGCGCGGCGATGATGGCGCCGGCGATCGCCGCGAGCTCTAACCCGCCCAGACAGCGCAGGGTTTCGAGTGAATCGCCGGCATCTTTGTGGCGCGCGACACCCGCCGCAACGATTTCGGTCTTGCGTGCCAGGGCTGCACCCGCAACGCCTGTGCCCGGCCCGGTCCAGTCGCTCGCCGTGCCGCCGAACAGCGCTAGGCACAGCGCCGCCGCGGACGTGGTGTTGGCGATTCCCATCTCCCCCAGGCACAGCACGTCGAGCCCGGGCTCGACCGCCATCATCCCGTAGGCCATGGCGCGCGCGCATTCGGCGTCGTCCATCGCCGGCGTTTGCGTGAAATCCGCGGTCGGCCGCTCCAGCGACATCTCGTAGACGCGCAGATCCGCGTCCACCGCCTTGCAGAGCTGGTTCACCGCCGCCCCGCCGGCAATGAAATTCTGCACCATCTGCGCCGTAACCGAGGCCGGATAGGCCGACACACCCAGCGCCGCCACGCCATGATTGGCGGCGAAGACGCAGACCCGCGGATGCTCCAGCCGGGGCGGATGGCGGCCCTGCCAGGTGGCGAGCCAGGCGGAGATGTCCTCCAGCCGCCCGAGCGCCCCAGCCGGCTTGGTCAGCCCCCCTTCGCGCGCCGCGGCGGCCGCGCCGGCATCGCGGTCCGGCCCCGGTAAGCCCTTGAGCATGATGCGAATCTCGGCGAGCGAGGCGGCCGGTTGGGAAGGCTGGGTCATGACAAAAATGCGAGCGGGTCCGATGCGGGATTGGCGCGGGGGCCGAGACTGTCCTATAACCAGCGCCCGGCGCGCCAGCAAAAAGCGCCCAATCCGCACCCCCCAATGCCCGACACTTCCCCAGGTCTCGACCCAGCCGATTCGCCACCACTGGCCCGGCTTGGCTGGCGCGCGGAATTCCGCCTGGCGGCCGCCTTCCTGACGCGCGTGCCGATCCCGCTTGGCCGTGCCGAAGCCGGCCATGGCCTGGCCTCCGCCGTGCGCGCCTTTCCGCTGGTGGGTCTCGTGCTGGGGGCGTTCGCCGGCGCCGTCTATACCCTCGCCGACCTTCTCGGCATCGGCTCGACCGTCGCCGCCCTGCTCGCCTTTGCCGTGATGGCGCTCGCGACCGGCGGCCTGCACGAGGATGGGCTGGCCGACACCGCCGACGGCTTCGGCGGCGGCCATACTCGCGCCGAGAAGCTCGAGATCATGCATGACAGCCGCATCGGCACCTTCGGCGTGCTCGCACTGATCTTCGCGGTCTCGCTGCGCGTCACGGCGCTGTCCTACACCGGCGGACCGGGCGACACGCTGCTCGGTCAAGCGACGCTGCTGATGGTGGCCGCCGCCGCCGGCTCGCGCGCCTGCATGCCGGCTGTCATGTATCTGCTGCCGCGTGCACGCCGCGACGGTCTCGCCTGGCACGCCGGCACGCCCGAGCGTGCGCGCGTCGTCGATGCCGGCACGCTCGGTGTCATCATCGTCATCATCTGCCTGGGCCCGATCGCCGGCCTCGCCGCCGTCGCGGCGGCGGCCCTGGCGACAACCGCCATGGGCCTGCTCGCGCGCCGCCAGATCGGCGGCCATACCGGCGACGTGCTGGGCGCGGTGCAGCAGGTTTCCGAAATCGCCATCCTTCTCGCTTTCTTATCGGTGCCCATCTTATGACAACGACCAGCTGGTGGCTGATCCGCCACGCCCCCGTGCCCAACCCCCAAGCGCGCTGTTACGGCCAGCAAGACATGGAGTGCGACACCTCAAACGAAGCCGCCTTCGCCAACCTGGCCAAACGCGTGCCGCATGGCGCGGTGTGGGTCGCGACGACGCTGTCGCGCACCCAGCGCACCGCCAAGGCAATCCAGGCCGAACGCGTCAAGCTCGGCCACGACACGCCGCGATTTGCCCTGGAGCCCGGCCTGATCGAACAGAGTTTCGGCGACTACCAGGGCCGCACCTATGTCGAGCTCGGCGCCTTCGGCCATGGCGGCAACGGCCAGGGCCATAAGCACTGGCTCACGCCAGCAGCCTTCGCGCCGCCGGGCGGCGAGAGCTTCGTCGACCTGATGGCGCGCGCCGCCAAATCCATCGAGCGCATCACCAAGACGCATGCCGGCCGCGATATCGTCTGCGTGGCGCATGGCGGCACGATCCGCGCCGCCCTCGCGCATGCGCTGGGCCTCGATCCGGAGGCGGCGCTGGCCTTCACCATCGACACGCTCTCGCTGACGCGCCTCGACCACATCGACACGTCTGTCGCCGGTCACGGCTGGCGCGTCGGCCCGGTCAATCTGCCAGCGATCTGATTTGTCGCATTCACCCACCAAAAAAATCTGTCACTGCGATCAAATAAGCTTGTCACCCGCGGGCTTGACCCGCGGGCCCATAAGCCACTCTCCGTCAACCCGGTTTATGGATCCGCGGGTCAAGCCCGCAGATGACGGTTGTTTTTGATTTCGACGCTTACGCCAGATCCGGCTCCGCCAGCCGATAGCCAACACCGGCCTCGGTCTGGATCAGCGCCGGCCGGCTGGCATCCTCTTCCAGCTTCTGGCGGATCTGGCCGACATAGACGCGCAGATACTGTGTTTCGTGCACATGCGCCGGGCCCCAGACCTCGCGCAACAGATGCTGGTGCGTCACGACGCGGCCCGCATGTTGGACCAGCACGCGCAACAACTCGTACTCGCGCGGCGACAATTTCACCTCGGTGCCATCGCGCGTGACGATGCGCTTCACCAGGTCGACGCTGACCGGTCCGGCGCGATAGACCGGCATCGAACCAGCACTCTGCAGCTTGTGGCGCAGCGCCGCCCGGATGCGCGCCAGCAGCTCGCCCATGCCAAACGGCTTGGTGACGTAGTCGTCGGCGCCCTTGTCGAGCGCCTCGATCTTGTCTTCCTCGCGCGCGCGCACCGTCAGCACGATGACCGGCACTGGCGACCATTCGCGAATACGCCGCAGCAGCTCGATGCCCTCGATATCCGGCAGGCCGAGATCGAGCACGATCACGTCGGGCCGGTCGGTCGAGGCACGGCGCAGCGCCTCGGCGCCGTTCTCGGCCTCGATCACCTCGTAATCATGCGCGCTCAGGCTGGTGCGCAGGAAACGGCGGATCTGCGGCTCGTCGTCAACGACCAGCACGCGGGGAAGCTTACCGCTCACGCCAGATCCGTTCCCGGCTGGTCCGGAATCGGCAGGATGAGCGTGATGCTGGTGCCGTGCCCGTCCGCGACCGGGCTGTGCGCGCCGATCGTCCCGCCATGCGCCTCGACGATGCCGCGGCAGATCGACAAGCCAAGCCCGGTGCCGGCGATCTGCTTGTCGCCCGCGCGCACGCGGTAGAATTTATCGAAGATGCGCTCCAGATCCGCCGGCGGAATGCCGCGGCCTTCGTCGCTGATCGTCATTGCGATGCGCTCGCCCTCGCGCCGGGCCGCGATGGTGACGGTCGAGAATGGCGGCGAATGCTTGGCGGCATTGTCGAGGATGTTGAACAGCACCTGCTCCATCAGCACGAAATCGAGCTGCAGCAGCGGCAGGCCGGGCTCGAGCAGCGGGCGCACATGCAGATTCTCGAGCTGCTTGGCCGCGCGCGTGACGGCCGAGCCGACCAGCTCGCCGACATCGACCCAGTCGCGCTTCAAGGCGAGTGCCCCTGAACTCAAGCCGCGTCATGTCGAGGAGATTGCCCACGAAGCGGTTGAGCCGCTCCGCCTCCTCGCGGATCGTGCGCAGCAGATCCTCGCGTGCGTCCTCGGCAATCGATTTGCCGGAGGACAGCAGGCTCGTGGCCGAACCCAGGATCGACGCCAGCGGCGTGCGCAGATCGTGCGAGATGGAAGAGAACAGCGCCGTGCGCAGCTTGTCGCCCTCCGCCTTGACGCGCGAATCCTGGATCTCCTGGTCCAGCCGCGCGCGCGACACGCCGACGGCGGCCTGCTGAATCAACGCCTCCAGCAGCCGGTTCTGCTCGGGATCGGGTGCCGCACTCTCTTCATTGAAGCTGACGCCGACCACGCCGACCGTACCTTGGTCGGTGGTCATCGGCCGGAAATTCCACGGCGTGCTGGGCAGCGTCCCCGAACCGCGCCCCGCGATTTCGTTGTGCTTCCACGCCCAATTGGCCGCGGCCCAGCCGCCGGCATCAAGCGCATCCTCCGGCGGATAGCCGGTCTTGAGCACGAGCGTGTCCGCCTCCGGCACCAGGATCACGACCTTGGCGTTCATGGTCGACGCCACCTGGAAGGCGATCGCCCAGAGGAGATCGTCAAGCTCGCTGGTCGCTGCGAGCTTGCGGCTGAAATCGTAAAGCGCCGTCGTCGTCTTGACCCGCTTGCGCGCCACCGCCGCCTGGTCGCGCACGCGCCCCGCGACGTTGCTCGCCAGAAAGGCGACGATCAGGAAGATCAGCAGCGACAGGACTTCGTCGGGCCGCGCGATGGTGAAGCTGTAGAGCGGCTCGATGAAGAAGAAATTGTAGATCGCCGCACTGAGTAGCGCTGCGAAGATCGACGGCCACAGCCCCCAATTGGTTGCGCTCACCAGCACCGGCACCAGGAACAGCATCGACAGGTTCGCGACCGTGACGACGCTGATAACCCCCTTGGCGAACGCCCCCATCGCAACGACGGCGCCGGCCGAATAGGCATAAGGCCGAAAATCGAACACGGCCACGCGCGTTGCGATCGCCGCGTCTTCGGCTCCGCCTTCGCCGGCCTCCGTCATCACATGGATGGCAATGCCTTTGCCCTGGCGCAGCAACTCGTCGACCAGCGAGCGATGGAACAGGTGGAGCCAACGCGGCCGTCGTGTGCGCCCCATCACGATCTGCGTGATGTTGTTGGCGCGCGCGTAGTGGAGCAATTCCTGCGGTAGGTCGAGGGCAGGGATCGTCACTGTATCGCCGCCCATGCTTTCCGCCAGGCGCAAGGCGGCGGCAATGCGGTCGCGCTCGCCCTCGTCCAGGCGGTTATGGCGCGGCATCTCCACGTAGACGGCAATCCATTTGGCGCCGAGCTGATCCGCCATGCGCCGTCCGGCGCGCACCAGCCGCAGCGAATCCGCGGCCTCGCTCACGCACACCATGATGCGCTCGCCCGCCGCCCACGGCCCTTGGATGGCATTGCGGCGCATGTAGTCGACCATCTGGTCGTCGACGCGCTCGGCCGTGCGGCGCAGGGCCAGCTCGCGCAACGCCGCGAGATTGCCCGGCTGGAAATAGCGGGCCACGGCGCGCTTGGCCTGCGAAGGCACGTAGACCTTGCCTTCTTCCAGTCGTCGGATCAGGTCTTCAGGCGTCAGGTCGACGAGCTCGACCTCGTTGGCGCGTTCGAGCACGCTGTCGGGCAGCGTCTCGCGCACGCGGATGCGCGTGATGCGCGCCACCACATCGTTGAGGCTTTCGAGATGCTGGACGTTGAGCGTGGTGTAGACGTCGATGCCGGCATCCAGCACCTCCTCCACGTCCAGATAGCGCTTCGGATGGCGGCTGCCGGGCGCATTGGTGTGCGCGAGCTCGTCGATCAGCAGCAGCCGCGGCCGGCGCGCCAGCGCCGCGTCGATATCGAACTCGCTCAAGCGCCTGCCCGCGATAGTCGACCGCGCGCCGCGGCAGGATTTCCAGCCCGTCGAGCAGCGCCTCGGTTTCGCGCCGACCATGGGTCTCGACGATGCCCACGACCACGGCGTCGCCGTCGGCCTTGCGCCGGCGGGCGTCCTCCAGCATCGCGTAGGTCTTGCCGACGCCGGGGGCGGCGCCCAGAAACACCTTCAGACGGCCGCGCTTTTCAGTGTTCGCGGCCGCCAGCAGCGCATCGGGCGAGGGACGGTTTTCTTTAAGTGAAGGATCGGCGGGCATTGGCCGCTTCGCGTGGCCTCAGGGCACGCCCGAGACTACTGCCGAACCGGCGCCGCCGCCAGTTGGTCGAGCGCCAGGTTGAGCCGCAGCACGTTGACCCGCGGCTCCCCCAGCACGCCCAGGTCACGGCCTTCCGTGAGGCGCGCGACCAGGGCGCGCACCTGCGCTTCGTCCAGCTTGCGGGCGGACGCCACGCGCGCGACCTGGAATTCGGCATAAGCCGGCGTGATATGCGGGTCGAGCCCACTGCCCGACGCGGTGACCGCATCGATGGGAATGGCGCGCCCCTTGGCCTCGTCCTTCAGCAGGGCGATATCGCCCTGCACGCGCTCGATCAGGTCCTTCGACGTGGGCCCCTTGTTCGAGCCCGACGACGCGGCGGCGTTATAGGGCGCCGACACCGTCTTGGTCGGGTCGTTGGGGTCCGTGTCGCTGGTCGCCGAGGGACGGCCGTGGAAGTACTGGGCCTCGGTGAAGTTCTGCCCGATCAGCGACGAACCGATCACCTTGCCGTCGCGCACGATCAGGCTGCCGCTGGCCTGGGCCGGGAAGACCGCCGCGGCGATGCCGGTGATCGCCAGCGGATAAGCGAGGCCCGTCAGCGCCGAGAACAGCACCAGCAGGACGAGAGCGGGACGGATATGCGACAGCATGGGCATTCTCCAGGGATCAGGCCAGACCCAGCGCCGAAACGACGAGGTCGACCAGCTTGATGCCGATGAACGGCACGACGATGCCGCCCAGGCCATAGACGACGAGATTGCGGCGCAGCACCGCTGCCGCGCCCACCGGCCGGTAGGCCACACCCTTGAGGGCGAGCGGGATCAGCGCGACGATCACCAGCGCGTTGAAGATCACCGCCGACAAGATGGCGCTCTGCGGCGTCGACAGCGCCATGACGTTGAGCTTGCTCAGCTCCGGATAGGTGGCAACGAACAGCGCCGGAATGATGGCAAAATATTTCGCCACGTCGTTGGCAATCGAGAACGTCGTCAACGCGCCGCGCGTCATCAGGAGCTGCTTGCCGATCGCCACCACCTCGATCAGCTTGGTCGGATCGGAATCGAGATCGACCATGTTGCCGGCCTCGCGCGCGGCCTGCGTGCCGGCATTCATGGCGACGCCGACATCGGCCTGCGCGAGCGCGGGCGCATCGTTGGTGCCGTCGCCGCACATCGCCACCAGCTTGCCCTTGGCCTGCTCATCGCGGATCAGCTTGAGCTTGGCCTCGGGTGTGGCTTCGGCGAGGAAATCGTCGACGCCGGCTTCGACCGCGATGGCAGCGGCGGTCATCTTGTTGTCGCCGGTGATCATCACCGTGCGAATGCCCATGCGCCGCAATTCGGCAAAGCGCTCGCGAATACCGCTCTTAATCACATCCTTGAGATGGATGATGCCGAGCAGCCGGCCGCCCGACGCCACGGCGAGCGGCGTGCCGCCGGATTTGGCGATGCGCTCGACTGCCTGGCGTGTTTCTGTCGATAGCACCGCGGCGCGCACCACTGTGGCGCCAATGGACGCGACGGCAACAACATGCGCCACCACCGCGTCCACGGCCCCCTTGCGGATAGCGGTCCCGTCGAGATCGAGCCCGCTCATGCGGCTCTGCGCCGTGAAGGGCACGAACTGCGCGTGCCGTCCCGCGAGATTGGGCGAGGCGAGCTTGAATTTCTCATGCACGAAGGTGACGATCGAACGGCCTTCGGGCGTTTCGTCTGACAGCGAGGCCAGCAGCGCCACCTCGGCCAGCTCGCGCTCGGCGACGCCGGGTGCCGCGATCAGCTCGCTCGCCATGCGATTGCCCAGCGTGATGGTGCCGGTCTTATCAAGCAGCAGCGTGTCGACATCGCCCGCCGCCTCGACCGCGCGGCCGGATTTCGCCAGCACGTTGAACTTGACTAGACGGTCCATACCGGCGATCCCGATCGCCGACAGCAATCCGCCGATGGTGGTCGGGATGAGTGTCACCAGCAGCGCGACGAGTACCACCACCGACACGACGGTGCCGGCATAGATCGCGAAGCTCTCGATCGTCACCGTCGCCAGCAGAAAGACGATCGTCATGCCCGCGAGCAGGATGTTGAGCGCGATCTCGTTGGGCGTCTTCTGGCGCTGCGCGCCCTCGACCAGCGCGATCATGCGGTCAAGGAATGTGCTGCCCTGCGCCGACGTGATCTTGACCTTGATCCAGTCGGAGATGACCTGCGTGCCGCCCGTGACCGCCGAACGGTCGCCACCGCTTTCGCGGATCACCGGCGCGGACTCGCCCGTGATCGCCGATTCATTGACCGACGCGATCCCCTCGACCACGTCGCCATCGCCCGGGATCACATCGCCGGCCTCGACCAGCACGACATCGCCCACTTTGAGATCGAGCGCCGAGACAGGGCTGATCGTCGTGCCGTCGCGCGGATCGAGGCGCTTGGCCATCGTCTCCGTCTTCGTGCGCCGCAGCGTGTCGGCCTGCGCCTTGCCGCGGCCTTCGGCAACCGCCTCCGCGAAATTGGCGAACAGCACCGTGAACCACAGCCAGGCGCCGATCTGGCCGGTGAACAAGGCGCCGCTGCCCACCAGCAGGTCGCGCACGAACAGGATCGTCACCAGCGCCGCGACAACCTCGGTCACGAACATGACCGGGTTGCGCACCATCAAGCGCGGATCGAGCTTGCGCAGCGCGTCGACCGCAGCGCGCTGCGCGATGCCGGGATCGAAAATGGACAGGGACTGCATCTTGGTCGTCATGGTCGTGATCCTTAGGACAGCTTGCCGGCGTTCATCAGCAGGTGCTCGACGATCGGCCCGAGCGCCAGCGCCGGGAAGAAGATGAGCCCGCCAACGACCAGCACGACGCCGACCAGCAGGCCGACCCACACGCCGCCGGTGGTCGGGAACGTGCCGGCCGACGGCCGGCACGATCTTCTTGGCGGCGAGCGAGCCCGCCACCGCCAGCATCGGCACGATCATCAGGAAGCGGCCGATCAGCATCGCGAAGCCGAGCGTCAGGTTAAAGAAGGGCGTGTTGGCGTTGAGGCCCGCGAACGCGCTGCCGTTGTTGCCGGTGGCCGAGGTGTAGGCGTAGAGGATCTCGCTGAACCCGTGCGGACCCTGGTTGTTGAGGCTCGCGAGCGCCGAGGGCAGCACCGACGCGATCGCGGTGAAGCCGAGGATCGAGAATGGCAAGATCAAAATGGCGAGCATCGCCATCTTCACTTCCTTGGCCTCGATCTTCTTGCCGATATATTCGGGCGTGCGCCCGACCATCAGCCCGGCGATGAACACGGCCTCGACCGCGAACAGCAGCATGCCGTAGAGGCCGGCACCCACGCCGCCGACGATGACCTCGCCCAGCTGGATGTTGAACATCGGCACGAGGCCGCCCAGCGCGCGTGAAACTGTCATGCATCGCGTTGACCGCACCGCACGACGCCGCCGTGGTGATCACCGCCCACAGCGCTGAGTTGACGATGCCGAAGCGGACTTCCTTGCCTTCCATATTGCCGCCGGCCTGCAGATTGCTGGCCGCCGTATCGAGCCCCAGCGCCGACAGGATCGGGTTGCCCGCCGCCTCCGCCCAATAGGTGACCGCGATACCCGCGAGGCACAGCATCGCCATGGCGCCGAGCAGCGTCCAGCCCTGGCGCTGGTCCTTGACCATGCGCCCGAACGTGTAGGTGAGCGAAGCGCCGATGGCGAAGATCGCCCACATCTGGACCAGGTTGGTGAACGGCGTCGGGTTCTCGAACGGATGCGCCGCATTGGCGTTGAAGAAACCGCCGCCATTGGTGCCGAGCTGCTTGATCGCGATCTGCGAGGCCACGGGCCCCTGCGCGATCACCTGCTTCGCGCCTTCCAGCGTCGTCGCCTCCGTATAGGCGCCGAGATTCTGCGGCATGCCGCCGGCCACCATCACCAGCGCGATGATGATCGAGATCGGCAGCAGCACGTAGAGCGTGGCGCGCGTGATATCGGCCCAGAAATTACCGACCGTCTCGGCGCTGTGCGCGCGCGAAACCGCGCGCGAACACGATCGCCAGCGCGATGCCGGTGGCCGCCGATAGAAAGTTCTGCACCGTCAGCCCCAGCATCTGGACGAGATAGCTCATCGTCGATTTCGCCGGCATAGGACTGCCAGTTGGTGTTGGTGGCGAAGCTCACCGCCGTGTTGAACGACAGTTCCGGCCCGACCGCATCGAAACCCTGCGGATTGAGCGGCAGCAAATTCTGGAACCGCTGCAGCGCATAGAGCGCCAGGATGCCCGCGAAGTTGAAGACGAGCATGGCAATGGCGTAGGTCGTCCAATGCTGCTCGCGCGTCGGGTTGACGCCGGCGAGGCGGTAGAAGCCGCGCTCGATCGGCCCGAGCACGGGCGTCAGGAAATTACGCTCACCGGCGAAAAGCCCGGCCATGAAGACGCCCAGCGGCTTCACGACGATGAGAACGAGCGCGCAGAACAGCGCGATCTGCAGCCAGCCATTGAGGGTCATGGGACGAGTCCGATAAGGCTAGAACCGCTCGGGGCGGAGCAGCGCGTAAACCAGATAGACCAGCAGCGCCAAAGCCACCGCCGATCCAAGGATGATGTCGAACAGCATGGCGCCGCCTTAAAGCCGCTCGCAGGCCAGCGTGTAAGCGACGCAGCCGGCAAGGAACGCGACGACCAGGCCGATCATGATGAGATCGAGCATGTGACCACTCCATTCATGCGAACGCGCGAGCGCCGGCCCGGACGCCGGCCCCCCGCGTGCATCGCTAGAATTGGTCCGGGGCCGATCAGGGCGCCATACGAGTTACAAGGCGCCGGCATAAAGGCCGCATAAACGCCCGCTGGCGTGGCCGTCGCAGTGCTACATCTTGATTACAAAGAAAAATCCGTCCCTGGCGGCGCAATTCCCTCGCCCGACCTATCCCTTGACGGCGCCGGCCGTCAGGCCGGAGACGATGCGGCGCTGAAGAATGAGAACCAGCACGATCAGCGGCAACGTCACGATCACCGAAGCCGCCATCACCCGGCCCCAGGGTAGCTCGTAGGCGGTGGCGCCGCTGATGAGTGCGATGGCGACGGGCACGGTGCGCTGCTCGGTCGAGAGGATGAAGGTGAGCGCAAAGAGAAACTCATTCCAGGCGATGATGAAGGCCAGCAAGCCCGGTCGCGACCAGGGCGGGCCCCATGATCGGCAGGAAGACGCTGACGACGATACGCCAAGCTGGCGCCCCATCCATGACCGCCGATTCCTCCAGCGCGTCGGGCAGCTCACGCATGAAGGCGGTCAGAACCCAGGTCGTGAACGGCAAGGTGAGGATGAGATAGGAGAGCACAAGCCCGATCAGCTTGTCGTAGAGGCCGAGGAAGCGGATGAGCTCGAACATGCCGGAAAGGACGGCGATCTGCGGAAACATCGAGACGCCCAGGATGGCCAGCAGCATGGCCGTGCGGCCGCGAAACTGAATGCGGCCGAGCGCGTATGCGGCCGACATGGAGAGAAGGAGGGAGATTCCGGTCGCCACAGCCGCCACGATGAGCGAGTTCAGGATGTTGCGCGCGAAGGGTTGCTCGCGGAAGAGCGCGATGTAGTTCTCAAATGTCGGATGGCGCGGAATGAATTCCACCTCGAACAGCGCGCTGCCGCTCTTGAGCGACGAGACGATGGCCCAGTAGAAAGGAAAGACCGCATAAACAATGATGGCAGCCACCAGCAGATAGAAGCCGGCACGGCCGAGAATGCGCCGAACGGAGATCATGTCGTCTTCCCCATCGGGCTGACGTTGACACGGCCGAGCGTCAGCACAAGAGCGGTGACGAGAGCGACGACGACGAACAGGCAGGTCGCCGCCGCCGAGCCGGTGCCGACATCCTGAAACTCCACCAGCAGCTGGCGCGCATAGACGGACATCGAGGCCGTATTGGCGTTGTTACCGGTCAGGACGTATATGACGTCGAACACGCGCAGCGCATCGAGCCCACGAAAGATGATCGCGACCGCCAGCGCCGGGCGGATGAGCGGAAGCGTGATCGAGACGAAACTGCGCACGGGGCCAGCACCATCGATGCGCGCGGCTTCGTAGATCTCTTGCGGAAGCACCTGCAAGGCGGCGAGCGTCAGCAACGCCATGAACGGTGTCGCCTTCCACACGTCGACGGCAATCACCGCGACCATCGACAGCATGGGATCGGCGAGCCACGCCCATGGTTGGTCGATCAGCCCAAGAGCCAACAGCACGGCGTTCACGACACCGTAGAGATCGTTGAGCATCCAGCCCCACATCTTCGCCGACACCACGGTCGGAATCGCCCAGGGGATCAGCATCGCTGCGCGCAACAGGCCGCGGCCGGCGAGATGGGCGTTGAGCGTGAGCGCGATGACGAGCCCGAGCGCTGTCTCCAAGGAAACGGAGATGAGTGTGAACAGGAGCGTGTTGACGACCGCGCGCCACCATTGTGGCTCTTGTGCCAGCACGATGTAGTTTTCAAAGCCGACATATCGCCACCCGGCGAGATCGGAGAGATAGGCGTCCGTGAAGCTGAAGGCGATGGTGCGCAACAGCGGCCACGCGGCAACGAGGGCGAGCGCCACAAGCATCGGCGCCAGAAACAACCAGGCGGTGCGGGTGCGGCGATCGGCAAGCGAGTAGGATGGCGCGCGCACGCCTCGCGCGGGCCGTCGCGCATGCGACACGAACAAGACGGGGTGCCAGCTTCTACCAGCGCCCGCCACGGCTCAGCCTCTCCAGCGATTGGGCCAGCTTGGCGAGATTCTCCTCGACACTGCCGCGACCGGAAAGGCTGTCATGGACGGCCTGCACGAAACCGCTCGAAACTTGGTTGTAGCGGCGACCCGTCGGCGTCGCGGGCCGCGCCACCGCGCTGTCGAGAATCGCATTGAACTCGCGGTAGAAGGGATTGGCGGTGAGCACGTCCTTGTCCTGATACAGGCTGCGTCGGGTGGGGTTGAACGAGCCCTCGATGGCGCGGCGCTTCTCCTCCCCCTCGCTCGTCAGATAGCGGATGAGATCCGCCGCTTCCTTGGGATGCGTCGAATAGCGCGACAAGGCGAGATGCTGACCGCCCAACGTTGCGGCGTGGCGGCCTTGCGGGTCCGCGGCCTTGGGCAGGGCAGTGATGCCGACCTTGCCCTTGACGGGGCTGTCGCCCGCATTGGCAAGCGACCACGCATAGGGCCAATTGCGCATGAACACGGCCTTGCCGGATTGGAACACGCCGCGCGCATCCTCCTCGGCATAGTTGAGAATGCCCGCAGGCGAAATATTGCCGATCCAGCTCTTCGTCATGTTGATCGCCCGGACGGCCTGGGCATTGTCGACCGTCACCTTGCCCGACGCATCGACGATGGTGCCGCCGCCATAGCTGTAGATCCATTCGAGCGCGTTGCAGGCCAGACCCTCGTAGGCGCGGCCCTGCCAGACAAAGCCTTGCATATCTCCGCTGCCGGAGGCGCGTTCTGCCGCCATGATTGCTTTCGCGGTCTCGGCCAGCTCCTCCCACGTCTCCGGCGTTTTTTTCCCGTGCTTCTCGAGCAGGTCCTTGCGGTAGTAGAGAAGGCCTGCGTCGACGAACCACGGGACCGCGACGAGCTTGCCCTCGACGGTGTTGTTGGTGACGAGCATTTCGAAATGCGCCGCGAGCTCGTCGGCGGGAATGTAAGGGCGAAGATCGATAAAATGGCTCGCCAGCGCACCGGGCCAGATCACGTCGATCTGGAACACGTCGATGTCGGTCGATCGCGCCGCGAGCAAGGATTGGTAGAGAGCGAGCCGCTCGTTGGCATCGGCGGGTGTCGAGACGAGCTTCACCTTGTTGCCGGTTTTCGCAGCCCAGGCTTGCGCGCCCGTGCGGCACATCTCCACCTCAACGCCAAGCGAGGAGCATGAGATCGAGATTGTGACTTCGGCGTGCGCGCTCCCGACGAGCCCGAACCACAGCATGATCGCGACGCCGATTGCAGTTGCTCGAACCATAGGCTCCTCCCCGTCCTGAACGTCGGACGATTTCCAGCTTTCGGCGCGCGGGCGCAGCCGGCCTTGACGTGCATAACGGAACCGGCCCGCCGCCGTTCCCAGTGCCGCTGCGGCCCATCGCTTCGAAGCCTCGCAGCCGCGGGATGAGGCGGACGGGCCATCCGCCTCATCCTTCCGGCCGGGTTCGTCATGCAGGCATCCGCGTGGAGCGGCCCTCGGTGCAATTCGCATCGCCGCCGGGATATGGAATCAAGCGCCGGATGCACCGAGGCATGTGCGCAGCCGCTTTTGTTTCGGCCCGCAGGTAGGGAACAGAGATTGCCTCGGCCTTAGACCACCGAATTCCGCTTTGGGATTGCAAGCGGCCCTGAACATTCCGCGGACCCTACTTTGGAATTGTGCCAGGGGCCATCATAGCGCCATCAGATCGAAGTCTTTGCCGGCCGCTGGATAGCGGGCTTATCCCAGAGCCTGTGCGCTTTCGCACAGACATGTTCTTGCTCAGCGCGTAGCATTCACCATCGCGCCTTTAAGCGTCTGGGGAGCCTGAGGGGATGACTCGCTTGAGAAGGCGCCACATGGGTCGCGTACTGACTGCCGACTTTCACCGTGCCGCACGGACGCCGCCCCGCGCCGTTGCCACCCTTGGCTTGCGCTGCTCGCCTGGCCGACGGGGTAATGCAATGAGCCGACGGGAATTTCTGGCGCTTCTCGGCGGGACGGCGGGTGTCTTGCCGCGGGCCGCCAGGGCCCAGTCCGTTGACCGCGCGAAACGCATGGGCATCCTCATCGAATACGCCGAAAACGATCCGGAGGCACAAGCCCGGCTGGCGGCGTTGCGCAAGGGCCTCGACGCGCTGGGTTGGACCGAGGGGCGCAACCTTCGCAGCGAGATCCGATTTGGTGCCGGCAGCGTCACCCGCATCCACAGCCTTGCCGAGGAGTTGGCGGCATCGACGCCCGACGTCATATTCGGCAGCGGAGCTCCGGTAACGGCGGCCTTGCAGCGAGCGACGCGGAGGGTGCCGATTGTCTTCGTTCAGATATCCGATCCGGTCGGTGCTGGTTTGGTCCCGAGCCTCGGACGGCCCGGCGGCAACATCACGGGCTTTACGAATTTCGAATACGCCATGGTCAGCAAGTGGCTCGAGGCGCTCAAGGAGATCGCTCCACGGGTCACGCGGGTGCTGCTGGTGCAAAATCCCGCGAACTTCGGATGGCCCGGATACATTCGCGCCATGGAGGCTGCGGCGCCCTTGTTCGATGTGCGATTTGCACCCGGGGCGGCAGTCGACGCCGACGCCATCAGGCGAGCCATCGAAGAATTCGCGCGTGAGCCAAACGGCGGCCTAATCGTGCTCCCGGACACCACCACCGGCACCAATCGCGAGCTGATCGTCACGCTGGCAGCATATTACCGACTCCCTGCGATCTACCCGTTCCGGTTCTTCGTCGATGCAGGCGGGCTGATGTCCTATGGAATTCGACCACCTCGACGTTTTCCGGCGCGCCGCTTCCTACGTCGACCGCATTATGCGCGGCGAGAAGCCCGGCGATCTGCCAGTGCAATCGCCAAACAAATTCGAACTGGTGATCAACCTCAAGACCGCGCAAGCCATTGGCCTGACGCCACCACCCGCACTCCTCACCCGCGCCGACGAGGTGATCGACTAAGGAGGCGCTCCCCAGCCATTGCTAGTACTCCAGGAACATGCATGTCCGCCGTGTGCCACAAGCGGACACGCCGAATTGGCCGGCGCGGCGTGTCTGCACCGCACGCGGGGGCGCTCCATACGCCGCATGCGTTGCGCTCCGGAAGTTCGCGATTCTTTGCCATCAGGTCTGCTTCATTGTCTTCGATCACGGCTCGGTGCTTGCACATCGTCTCGAACGATCGGCGTGTCGCCGACAAGAGATGCGATGCTTCGCGCGGTATTTCTGTCATCGCGCGCGCAAACAGCTGCTCCCACAGCGACGCTTGCGCTCGGTTATTGCAAATGAGCGGATGCGCGCAAAAAAAATTTTGCGCCGCTCTATTCACCGCGAAAGCCACCAGAAAACCGCAATTCGGCTTCGTCCGGGGGCCACGAACTCAAAACCGCCGCAATTCATGTCGGATGCAGGCATATGGTACCGCTGAATCAACTGGAAATAGAATTGGAATATGACGAGAGTTTGGCCGGTTTTCTTGATCTTCTAAACGACTATTACTTATTTCGGGTGGCCATGTAATGCGCCGTTAAAACGAGGCTGCAATTTTGGGCCGGCCGCCGCATCGCGCGGCGTGACCTGAAAAAGAGGCCCCACAGCTCACGACAAGGAGCAAATTGCATGGCACTGTCCGCGAATTCCACCAGCGCCCAAACCCTCGGCACGACCAACAACAACGACAGCACGACCGGTACGTCCGGTTCAGTCCTCGGTCAAAATGCCACTTCGCAGAACCGGGACAACAAATCCACAACGACCAATACAACCCTTGTCGCGGCGGCAGCCGCGGCGACGCCGAGTGAAGATACGAACGTCACGGTCAATGCCCCCACCAACAATGACACGGGCGCAGTGTCGCAGGAGACAAGTTCCAGCACGGACAGGACCACTAGCAGCACCACGAACACCAGCAGCGAGATAGCGACCGCCCCGATTGCTGATGGTGCGGCGGCCACCGAAGCGAACGCCGACACAGTGACGGCAGACGCCGTGAACACCGACGCGCAAACGACGGCCGCGACGGCCGGCGTCGCCACGGCCGACAATACGACCACTGAAACCACGGGCACGAACACCGCCACTGCGACCGCGACCGGCGGGGATGCAGATATTGTGGCTGACGCTGGCGCCAATACCGATACGGCAACCGCAACAGAACCTACGGCTGCCGATCCAACCACTTCGGAGCCCACGACCTCCGATCCCGCGACGTCAACTTCGACGACGACCACGCCGCCGAGCACGACAGCGCTGGCGACCGAGGGCATCGTCAAAGCCTCGATGATTCAACCCTCGCAGGCGGGCGATGTCACCGGCTTCAAACTCACCAACCTCACCGCGCAGGCCAACCCGTCCGAATACGTGACGTTCGGCCAGGCCTTCGAGAAGGGCGATCTCAAGCCCGGTGAGTTGCTGGTCGCCACCATCAACGGCCAGAAATACGCGGTGCAGGTCGACGCCAAGACGCTCAACGACGATGGCTCGATCAACCATGCCATCCTGACGCTGAAGGCGCCCGACCTCGCGGCGAGCGCTTCGGTCGATGCGATGCTGTCCAAGGGCACGGCCGGCACGGCCGGCGCCGCGTTGACCGCCAACAGCGCTCTTTCGGGCGGCCTCGACGTGAAGCTGGCGCTGACCATCGACGGTTCGACGACCACGCTCGACGCGGCCACGGTGCTGCAGCAGGCGATCGACGCCGGCAAGGTCGAAACGTGGATGAGCGGCTCGCAGGCCAGCGAGTTCCGCGTCACGGCCCCAATCAACGAGTCCCTCAAGGCGACGTTCGACATCCGCGTCTACGCCGATGGCGAGATCAAGACCGACGTTATCGTCGCCAACGAGGCCACGTTTACGTCCAACGCGAAGGGCTACACCTACGACGTCGCCATCCGCGAGGGCGGCCAGACGGTCCACAGCGAGACCGGCGTGGAGCAGTGGCGCGGCTCGACCTGGCACAAGGAAGTTTGGAAGAACGATCAGCCGGACGTCCATGTCGGCCACGACATGACCTACCTTGCCAAGGCCGGCGCCATCATGCCGGTCGATTCGGCGATCGGCGTGTCGGCGACGGCCATCAGCGAGATGCTGACGGCGATGAATTCGTCCGACACCAGCTTGATGGGTTCGTCGCTCATCGAAAAATACATGGGCCAGACGGGCGGGCGCGGGGATATCGGGCCTGTCACGCAATGGACGGCCATGTATCTCGCGAGCCAGGACCCGCGGGCCTTCGAGGTCATGATGGCCCAGGCCGATGCCGGCGGCTCGATCCCGTGGCACTACCGTGACGAGGCGACGGGCGACTACGCGCGGATCGACCTGCACCCGGATCTGTGGATCGACTCCCGCGCCACCGACGCGCAAGCGATCGCCGGCGGCTACAACCCGGGCGGCGGCTGGACGCCGGAACTGGCGCACCAACCTTCGCTCAGCTACGTGCCGTATCTGGTCACCGGCACGCACTACTATCTGGACGAGGTGCAGGCGCAGGCTGCATTCGGCATCGCCGCCGATGCTCCGCAATATCGCGATGGCGCCAACGGCGTCGAGCCGTTCGGCCAGATCCGCGCCCTGGCGTGGGGCCTGCGCGATATCGCCGATGCGATGTACCTGACGCCAGACAGCGATCCGATGCAGGCGTATTACGAGAAGATCCTCGACAATAACCTCAAGCACCTTGTCGATACTTACATCACCAAGGGCACGCTGGACTCGGCGAAGGAGGTCGAGGGCTACCTGGCGGGTGACTACGGCACGCCGGGTGCCATGGCGCCGTGGCAACAAGACTACGTGGTGATGGCGCTGGGCCGTATCGCGGAACAGGGCAACGAGGACGCCGCCGCCCTGATGGGGTGGATGACGAACTTCGTCGCCGGCCGCTTCATCAACGGCGATTACGGCTTCGACCCGCTCTACGGGCCGGCTTACAACCTCTACCTGGGCACCAACCCGGCCTATCCGACCTGGGATCAGGTGTCCGACGCCAGCCTCAGCTACACGCTCACCGAGCTTGACGGATATCCGGACTGGTCCGGCGGTTACGCGGCGGGAGCCAAGGGTGCCCTTGCCACGCTGATCACCGAGACGCACGACGTCGATGCCTACGAAGCCTATGGCTACGTCGTCAGTCAGACCACGGGCATGGTGGCGGATTACGCCAACAACCCGACGTTCAGCGTGGCGCCGCAGCTCAAGGACGGGACGTACCTCAACCACGATCATATCGTCGTGCAGGACGGCACGTTGACGGGCACGGCGACGGCCGACCTGCTGCATGGCGGGGCCGGGAACGACACGGCCAACGGCAATGGCGGCATCGACTTGCTCTATGGCGCCGGCGGCAGCGACACCCTCATCGGTGGCGATGGCGATGACTACATCTTCGGCGGTGCCAGCAACGACGTGCTCAACGGCGGCAACGGCAACGACTTCCTGCGCGGCGATGGTGGCAACGACACCATGGCCGGCGGGGCCGGGGTCGACACGTTCTCGGTCGACATCCGCGAGAAGGCGGCCAACACCATCACCGACTTCCAGGTCGGCACGGACAAGATCGAGGTCGCGCACGCCTACGGTGCTGACGCGACCACGCTCGCCGCGCAGATCCTGGCGGGCGCGACGACCGATGCCAGCGGCAACGTCGTGCTGCACCTGGCGTCGGGCAACGACCTGACTCTGGACGGCGTCCACGCCGGTCAGATGACGGCCGCGTCACTGTTCGTCACAACCTGACCACGAGCGCCCAGCATCTCTCCCAAGGAGATGCTGGGCCTCTCTTTCCATCGTCGTTGCCAGGCCGCATCGCTCAGTGCCCTGGTCTTGACCAAGCGTGCATGCTAGCGTCCGCGCCGTTTCGGCCCAGCATTCGGACGGCAAATTCGTGGTCACAGACAATCTGGCGGCGCATCTCGGCAATGTTCTGCGCGATGCGACCATCGCCGAGCTTCCCAGCCATTATCGCGGCAAGGTCCGCGACAATTACGACCTGCCCGACGGGCGGCGCATCATCATCGCGACCGACCGGCTGAGCGCCTTCGACATCATTCTCACGGCACTCCCCTTCAAGGGTGAGGTGCTGACGCAGATTGCGCGCTTCTGGTTCGATGCCACGCGCGACATCTGCCAGAACCATGTCATCGAATATCCCGACCCCAATGTCGTGGTCTGCCGCCGGCTCAAGATCCTGCCGGTAGAGATGGTGGTGCGCGACTACATGGCCGGCACCACCTCGACCTCGATCTGGTCGATGTACAAGCAAGGCAAGCGCGAAATGTACGGCACGCGCTTTCCCGAGGGCTTGCGCGAGAACGAGAAATTAGCCGCAATCGGTCATCACGCCCACCACCAAGGCCGACCAGGGCGGCCATGACGAGCCGCTCACGCCGAGCGACATCGTCTCGCGCGGCCTGCTCACCCAGGCGCAATGGGACGAGGCATCGCGCCTGGCGCTCGCACTATTCGCGCGCGGCCGCCAGATCGCCCTCAACCACGGCCTGATCCTGGTCGACACCAAATACGAATTCGGCTTCGACGATTCGGGCCGCATCATTCTGGCCGACGAGATCCACACCCCCGACAGCAGCCGCTATTGGTTTGCGAAGAGCTATCCCGAGCGCTTCGAGGCCGGCCAGCGCCCGCAAAGCTTCGACAAGGATTTCGTGCGCACCTGGGTGACGGCGCGCTGCGACCCCTACAAGGACAAGATCCCGGAGATCCCGGCGCAAGTGATCGTCGACGCCGCGCGCGTCTATATCCAGGCCTACGAGATGATCACCGGCAAGGCGTTTTCGGTGCCGTCCCAGCCGGTGCCGGTCCTGGAGCGCATCCGCGCCAACCTCGCCAAGTATTTCCGATAACCCTGTCGCGCCGGCCCGGACCCCATGCTAAGGTCCGCCCGCATTCGGACAGGGAAGTCCGGTGACGCGGGGGTGCCGCCCCCGCCAATCCGGCGCTGCCCCCGCAACTGTAAGCGGTGAGACCGCGGCCCGTATCTGCCACTGGCGCCATTCTTGGCCCGGGAAGGCGGGGCCCGGTCGGTGACCCCGAGCCAGGAGACCTCCCGAATGCCCGACGACCGCCTTCCGCCCGGGAAGCGGCGCCGGCGCCCAACCCATCCTCGGCGGGAGGAGGTCACGTGAATTCGCCGCTCGCCGCCACCCGCAAGGTGGCGTCCCAACCTATAGCTCGCACGGCCGCGCTGCCGCCGGTGACGCTTGTTCTCGGCGGGGCCCGCTCCGGCAAAAGCGCCTATGCCGAGCGCCTCATCCTCGCCGCCGCCGATCATGCGACGTATCTCGCGACCGCCGCCTCCGGCGACGCCGAGATGGCCAAGCGCATCGCGCATCACCGCGCCCGACGCGGCAGCCGCCTGGACCACGCTCGAGGAGCAATTCGCGCTGGCGGCCAGCCTCGCCAAGCACACGCAAGCGGATCGCCCGGTGCTGGTCGATTGCCTGACCCTGTGGCTTTCGAACCTGATGGCGGATCGCCGCGACATCGCCGTCGAGACCGATGCGCTGGTCGCGGTCTTGCCCAGTTTGCGCGGGCCCGTCGTTTTCGTGTCGAACGAAGTCGGCCTCGGCATCGTGCCCGACAACGCGCTGGCCCGTGAATTCCGCGACCATGCCGGCCGCCTCAACCAGGCGCTGGCCGCCGCTGCCGATCGCGTCGTCTTCGTCGCCGCCGGCCTGCCCCTGATCCTCAAGGACAAATCATGAATTTGCGCCCGCGTATTCCCGCCACCATCGTCACCGGATTCCTCGGCGCCGGGAAAACCAGCCTGCTGCGCCATCTTGTGACGCACGCAAAAGGTCGCATCGCGCTGGTGATCAATGAGTTCGGCGAGCTCGGCATCGATCGCGAGCTGCTGCTCGGCTGCGGCATCGAGGGCTGCGAGCCCGGCGATGTCGTCGAGCTCGCCAATGGCTGCATCTGCTGCACCGTCGCCGACGATTTCCTGCCGACCATCGAGACCATTCTTGGCCGCGCCGAACCGCCCGATCACATCGTCATCGAAACCTCCGGCCTCGCTTTGCCCAAGCCGCTGGTGAAGGCCTTCGCCTGGCCGCAGGTCAAATCGCGCGTCACCGTCGACGGCGTCATCTCCGTAATCGACGCCGCCGCCTACGCCGCCGGCAAATTCGTCGATGCGCCGCTGCCAGGATTGCACGAGAACCCGCTCGAGGAAGTCTTCGCCGACCAGCTCGCCTGCGCCGACCTCGTCATCCTCAACAAGACCGATCTGGTCGACGGCGATGCGACGCGCATCTCCGGCGAGATCGCGGCGCAGCTGCGCCCCGGCGTCAAATTGCTGCGCACGAAACATGGCGTTGTCGATCCTGCCGTGCTGCTCGGCCTGGGTGCCGCGGCCGAGGACGATCTCGCGGCGCGGCCGTCGCATCACGACACGCGAAGACGGCCACGACCACGACGATTTCGAGAGCTTCTCGGTGGCCATCGGGCCGGTGACGGAGCTGCCGGCCCTCACGCGCCGCCTCGGCGAAACCATCGCGCAGCACAATATTCTGCGCGTGAAGGGCTTCCTCGACGTGCCCGGCAAGCCGATGCGCCTGGCCCTCCAGGGTGTCGGCCCGCGCCTCGACCATTACTACGATCGCCCATGGCGCAACGATGAAACGCGCGGCAGCACGCTGGTGGTGATCGGCCTCAAGGGCCTCGATCGCGACGCCATCGCGGCGCGAATTGAGCCGATGAATGCATCTGCTGGCGACATTGCCCGGGCGAGATCGCCGACGGTGCGGCGCCGGTCGATCTCGGCCAGTCGCCGGGCGACATCGTCGTGCTGACCGCGGCCGACAGCGAGATCGCCGGCCTTGCCGCCGCGCGCCGTGACATCGCGAATTTTCCGACACTGCGCCTCGCCAGCCTGCTCAGCTCAATCATAACCTCTCGGTCGATCTCTATGTCGACCAGGTGATCGCCCGCGCCAAACTCGTGATCGTGCGCCTGCTCGGCGGGCGCGGCTATTGGCCCTATGGCGTCGACCAGCTCGTCGCGATCTGCCGCGAGCGCGATATCAAGCTGGCGCTGCTGCCGGGCGACGACCAGCCCGACCCCGAACTCGCGCGAGCTCTCGACCCTGCCGCGCGAAGACGCGCATCGCTTATGGCAGTTTCTGGTTCATGGCGGCCCCGCGAACGCCGCCGGGTTCCTGCGCTATGCGGCCTCGTTGATCGGCGGCCCACAGGATTGGCGCGAACCTGCACCCATCCTGCGCGCCGGACTGTACTTCCCCGGCATCGCTCAACCCGCGCCTCGCGGATATCCAGCGCGCCTGGCCGCAGCCGCGACCGGTGGCACCGATCGTCTTCTATCGCGCCCTGCTGCAATCCAGCGACCTCGCCCCCATCGACGCGCTGGTCGCATCGCTCGACCGCGCCGGCCTCAACGCGCTACCGATCTACGTCACGTCGCTCAAGGAGCCGGTCGCGCTGGAAACGCTGCGCACGCTTCTTGATCAAGCGCCGCCCGCCATCATCCTCAACCTGACCGGCTTCTCCGTCGTCCCGGGCCGCCAATCGGATCCATTCGCCGCCATCGGCTGCCCGGTGTTGCAGGTCGTTCTGTCCGGCGGCACCGAGCCGGCGTGGCGCGACGGCACGCGCGGCCTCTCCGCGCGCGACATCGCCATGCAGGTGGCGCTGCCCGAGCTCGACGGCCGCATGCTGACCCGCGCCATCGCCTTCAAGGGCGTGCGCCGTCGCGACGACGCCACCGAGGCCGACGAGATCGGCTACGTGCCCGTGCCCGATCGCGCCGATTTCGTGGCCGACCTCGCAGCCGCCTGGGTCCGCCTCGCGCAAACGCCAAGTGCCGAGCGCCGCGTGGCGCTGATCCTCGCCAATTATCCCAACCGCGACGGCCGCATCGGCAATGGCGTGGGCCTCGACACGCCCGCGTCGCGCCGTGGCGTCCTCCGCGCCTTGAACGAGCGCCGGCTATCGCGTCGCCAACACGCCGCGCGATTGCGCGGCGCTGATGGCGGCGTTCTCGGCCGGCCCGACCAACGATTCGGCGCGCACTCGACGCGCGCGAGTCCGACGAACGCCTGCAGCTCATCGACTACACGGCGTTCTTTGGCACACTGCCCGCGGCGCTGCAGAAGCAAGTGACGGAACGCTGGGGCTCGGCCGAGCGCGATCCCTTCTTTCGCGAAGGCACACTCGATTGCGGCACCTTCCACATTCCCGCCCTGCGCTTCGGCAATATCGTGGTCGGCGTGCAGCCGGCGCGCGGCTACAACATCGATCCGGCGTCGAGCTACCACGACCCCGCCCTGGTACCGCCGCACAACTACCTCGCGTTCTACGCCTGGCTGCGCGCAATCCTTCCGCGCGCAAGCCGTCGTGCATGTCGGCAAGCACGGCAATCTCGAATGGCTGCCCGGCAAGGCACTGGCCCTCTCGCAAGAGTGCTTCCCCGAAGCGATCCTCGGGCCGCTGCCGCATCTCTACCCCTTCATCGTCAACGATCCCGGCGAGGGCACGCAGGCCAAGCGCCGCGCCGCCGCGGTCATTGTCGATCATCTGACGCCGCCGCTCACCCGCGCCGGCAGCTACGGCGCACCGCGCCGACCTCGAGCGACTGATCGACGAATATCACGAGGCGGCGCAGCAGGATCCGCGCCGCACCGAACGCATCGCGACCGAAATTTCGAACCCTCGCCCAACAGGCCGGTATCGACCGCGATTGCGGCATCGACGCGAGCGACGCCTCCGACGCCGCGCTGCGCAAGCTCGACGGCTTCCTCTGCGAGCTCAAGGAGCTGCAGATCCGCGACGGCCTGCACATCTTCGGACAGTCGCCGACCGGAGCACAGCTCACCGATCTGCTCGTCGCCATCGCCCGCGCCCCGCGCGGCGACGGCGCCGGCCGCGACGCCTCGCTGATCCGCGCCCTGGCCGACGATCTCGCCCTCGGCTTCGACCCGCTCGGCGACGATCTTGCGCATCCTGGGCCGGCGCCGCGCCCAGCCGCGTTGAGCAGCGCTGAACCCTGGCGCACAGCGGGCGACACCGTCGAACGGCTGGAAGCGCTGGCGCAATCGCTCGTCCAGAACGCGCGCGCGGCAGACGCGGCCTGGACGCGCACGCACGCGGTGCTCGGCTGGATCGACGCAACCCTGCGCCCGGCACTCGCCGCCTGCGGCGACGCCGAAATGACAGGGCTGCTCGCCGGTCTCGCCGGCCGCTTCGTGCCACCCGGTCCGTCGGGCGCGCCGACGCGCGGCCGGCCCGACGTGCTGCCGACGGGGCGCAATTTCTTCTCCCTCGACACGCGCTCCGTGCCCACCGCCGCCGCCTGGCAGCTCGGCTGGCATTCCGCGACGCTGCTGCTCGAGCGCCACGTGCAGGAGCACGGGCAATACCCCACCGCCGTGGCGCTCTCCGCCTGGGGGACGAGCAACATGCGCACCGGCGGCGACGATATCGCGCAGGCCCTGGCCCTCATCGGCGTGCAAGCCGACCTGGGATGCGGGCTCGCGCCGCGTCACCGGCTTCGAGATCCTGCCGCTGTCCATCCTCGACCGGCCCGCGCATCGATGTGACGCTGCGCATCTCCGGGTTTTTCCGCGATGCCTTCCCTGCCCTGATCGACCTGTTCGATTGCGGCGGTGCGCGCGGTCGCAGCCCTCGACGAGCCGCCGGCGATGAACCCGCTCGCCGCGCGCGTTGCGAATGAAGCATCGGCCTTGTCGGCAACGGACTTGCCGCGAACACCGCGCAGCGACGCGCCGCGACGCGCATTTTCGGCTCGAAGCCCGGCGCCTATGGCGCGGGCCTGCAGGCGCTGATCGACGAAAAAGGCTGGCGCGATGCCGGCGACCTCGCGCGCGCCTATGTCGCCTGGGGCGGCTACGCCTATGGCGCGGGCGCGCAGGGCGAGGCCGCGCACGGACTTTTCGAAACGCGGCTCAAATCCGTGCAGGCCGTCCTGCACAACCAGGACAATCGCGAGCACGACCTGCTCGACAGCGACGATTACTACCAGTTCGAAGGCGGCCTCGCCGCGACGGTGAAGCACATCTCCGGCCACGCGCCGAAGATCTATCACAACGATCATTCGCGTCCCGAGCGCCCGCGCGTGCGCACGCTGGCGGAGGAGATCGCCCGCGTCGTGCGCGCGCGTGTAGTCAACCCCAAATGGATCGATGGCGTGCGCCGCCATGGCTACAAGGGCGCCTTCGAGATGGCGGCGACGGTCGATTACATGTTCGCCTTCGCCGCCACCACGGGGGCCGTCGCGAGCCATCATTTCGACGCCGTCTACGACGCTTACATTGCCGATGACGAGGTCCGCACATTCCTCACCGACGCCAACCCGCATGCGCTGGCGGAGATGAGCGAACGTCTCCTCGAGGCGCAGACCCGCGGCCTCTGGCAACCGCGCGCCAACAGCGCGCACGACGCTCCTCGAAGCTGAGCACAACGCAGACCTCGTCCTTCAGACGATCGCAGGACGCAGGTCGCGGAATGCTGAACGATTATTCTCTGCGCTCCTCGAAGGATGCGATCATCTGCGGTGGGACCGGATTGACATGACGAGCACCGAAGCCGAACACCACGAGAAGATGGCGCGCATCAAGGCGGCGCGCGATCGCATGATGGCGACCAAGACTGCCACGCGCGGGTTGGTCATCGTCCACACCGGCAAGGGCAAGGGCAAATCCTCCGCCGCCTGGGGTATGGTGATGCGCTGCCTCGGCCACGAGATGAAGGTCGGCATCGTCCAGTTCATCAAGGGCGGCTGGGATACCGGCGAGGCCCGCTTCCTCCAGCGCTTTCCGGACTTGGTTACCATCAAAACCCTGGGCGAAGGGTTTACGTGGGAGACGCAGGACAAGGCCCGCGATATAGCCGCCGCCGGCCGTGCCTGGTCCGCCGCTTGCGAAATGCTGCGCGACCCGCAATACCGGCTGGTTGTGCTCGATGAGATCAACGTCGCATTGCGCTATGATTACCTGCCCCTCGCCGACGTACTGGCCGCGCTGCGGGAACGCCCCGAGGGCCAACACGTTGTTCTGACAGGCCGAAATGCGGCACCCGAGTTGCTGGACGCGGCCGACCTCGCCACCGAGATGACCCTGCTGAAGCACCCGTTCCGAGATGGCGTCAAGGCCCAGCCCGGCATCGAATTCTAAAGGAGGATCATGCCATGCTCGCACTCACCCGACGCACATTCGTCAGCACCGCTACGCTTGGCATCGCCACCGCTGCTATCCGCCCGGCCCTGGCCGGCCCCGAGCATCAGGAGGTCGTCGACAAGGCCAAAGCCACCGTCGACAACTTCCATCTCGATACCGACTACCCGGAGTTCAAGGGCATACTCCAACGCTCCAAAGGTGTTCTGGTCTTCCCCTCCCTGGTCAAGGCCGGGTTCATCTTCGGCGGCGAGGGCGGCAGCGGCGTGCTCGTCGCGCACGGCAGTACCGGCTGGAGCTATCCGGCCTTCTACACCATGGGCAGCGGCAGCTTCGGCCTGCAGATCGGCGTGCAGGATGCCGAGGTGATACTGGCTCTGATGACCGACAAGGGCCTCGAACAAGTGATGAAGAGCGAGATGAAGCTCGGCGCCGACGCCAGCGTTGCCGCCGGCAAGAAGGGGACCGGTGTCGAAGCGGCAACGACGACCAATTTCGGCGCCGATATCCTGTCCTATGCCAAGGCAAAAGGCGCCTACGCCGGCGCCACGTTTGAAGGTTCCGTCATCTCCAGCCGCGACGAATGGAACGCGGCGTATTACGGCCAGAAGGTCCTGGTGGAGGACATCGTCCGGCATCAAAAGGTCAAGAACCCCGGTGCCGATGCGTTGCGGACTGCACTTGCCAAAACCTGACCGCGCACCACGCCGCCGCACACCGGCGGCAATACTGCAGGGCACGGGCTCGGACGCCGGCACATCGCTGTCGACGGCCGGGCTCGCCTGCACCCGCTTCGCGACACGCGGCGTCGACATGACCCTGCTCAAACACCCAAATCCCAACCCAGCCTCGAATTTTGAAGAAGGAGAAACCGTCCGTGACAGCACTCACCCGCCGCACGCTTGTCGTTTCCGCCACATTGGGCGCGGCCGCCATCGCCGCGCGCCCGGCCTTCGCCGGACCGGATGAGCAGGAGATCGTCGACAAGGCCAAGATCACCGTCGAGAAATTTCGCGCCGACACCGAATATCCTGAGTTCAAGAACACGCTGGCCCGCGCCAAAGGCGTCATGGTGTTCCCGTCGCTGCTGAAGGCGGGTTTCATCCTGGGCGCCGAGGGCGGCAGCGGCATTCTTTGCGCCAAGCGCGCCGATGGCACGTGGAGCTATCCGGCCTTCTACACCATGGGCAGCGGCAGCATCGGCCTGCAGATCGGCGTGCAGGATGCCGAGGTGATGCTGGCCTTGATGACCGACAAGGGCATGGAGCAGGTGATGAAGAGCCAGTTCAAGCTCGGCGCCGAGGCGAGCATCGCTGTCGGCCCGAAGGGGGTCGGTGTGGGCGCAGCGACCACCGCCAATGTCGGCGCTGACATCCTGTCTTACGCCAAGACGCGCGGCGCCTTCGGTGGCGGCTCGGTGGATGGCTCGGTCATCTACGGCCGCGATGACTGGAACACGAATTACTATGGCCAGAAATTGCCGGTGCAGGATATCGCGCTGCACGGCAAGGTCAGCAATCCGGGCGCGGACCCGCTGCGGGCGGCCCTTGCCGGCACCTGATCATCGATCCGCCGCCGGCCGCGTGCCGGCAGTGATGCTGCAGGGCACCGGCTCGGATGTCGGCAAGTCGCTGCTGGTGGCCGGGCTCGCGCGCGCCTTCGCGCGCCGACGGCCTGGCGGTGCGCCCGTTCAAGCCGCAGAACATGTCGAACAATGCCGCCGTCACGGCCGATGGCGGCGAGATCGGCCGCGCCCAGGCGCTGCAGGCGCGCGCCTGCGTGTGGCGCCGCAGCGTCGACATGAACCCGGTGTTGCTGAAGCCGCAAAGCGAGGTCGGCGCGCAACTGGTCGTACAGGGCCGTGTCGAAGGCAACGCCGCCGCGCGCGACTACCATGCGCCTCAAGCCCAAGCTGCTGCCGCGTGTTCTGGCCACCTTCGCGCGGCTTGGCGCGAGACGCCGACCTCGTGCTCGTCGAAGGGCGCCGGCAGCCCGGCCGAGATCAACCTGCGCGACGGCGACATCGCCAATATGGGCTTCGCCGACGCGGCCGATGTGCCGGTCGTCCTGGTCGGCGACATCGATCGCGGCGGCGTCATCGCGTCGCTGGTCGGCACCGCTTGCGGTGCTCGAGCCGGCCGAGCGCGCGCGGCTCAAGCGGCTTCATCGTCAACAAATTCCGCGGCGACGCAGCGCCTGTTCGACGAGGGCGTACGCGAGATCGACGACGCGCACCGGGCTGCGCTGCCTCGGCGTGGTGCCGTGGTTCGCCGCGCAGCGCGCGAAATTGCCCGCGGAAGACGCCGCCGGGCTCGACTCGCGGACCTGACTGCCCGCGAGAACGGCTCGACGTGCCTTGCGGATCGCCGTGCCGCATCTGCCGCGCATCGCCAATTTCGACGATCTCGACCCGCTCGCGGCCGAGCCCGATGTCGTCGTGACGCTCGTACCGTCCGGGCCGGCCGCTGCCGCGCGACGCCGACGCTGTCATCCTGCCGGGCTCGAAGGCGACCCTCGCCGATCTGGCGGCACTGCGGCGCGAGGGCTGGGACATCGATCTCCCGGCGCACGCGCGCCAGGGCGGCCGCGTGCTCGGCCTGTGCGGCGGCTATCAGATGCTCGGCCGCCGCATCGCCGACCCGGACGGCATCGAAGGCCCGCCCGGCGAGCGCCGCCGGCCTCGGCCTGCTCGACATCGAGACCGTGCTGGCGGCCGACAAGCCCTGCGCGCGTCGGAAGGCACGACGCATCGCCAGCAGCGTGCAAGTGCGCGGCTACGAGATGCATCTGGGCCGCACCAGCCGGCCCCGACCTCGCGCGCCCGATGCTCGATCTCGGTGGCCGCGACGACGGCGCGGTCAGCGCCGACGGCGCGCGTCGCCGGCTGCTACCTGCACGGCCTCTTCGCCGTCCGACGCATTCCGCCGCGCCTGGCTCGCTTCACTGCGCGCAGCGCCGCGACGCTGGCACGATCGACTACGAGCGATCCGTCGACGCCACGCTCGACGCGCCTCGCCGACCATCTCGAGCGGCATCTCGACCTGCAGACGTCCTGGGTCGCGCGTGCGCGCTGACGCGCTTCGAGCGCGATCGGCCTGTCAGCGCAGCCAGTCGAGCGCGCCGATCAGCGCCGGCCATGCATCAGGCCGGCGACCACGTAGAGATAGCAGCGCGCGGCGGATGTCGAGCGCGGCTCGCCCGCGCACGCCCGTCGCCGATCCATGCATCGTTCGACCGTCCCCGTCGCCGTAGCGGCGCGGCCCGGCGAGCGCAATGCCCGAGCGCCCCGGCCACCGCCGCCTTCCGGCCAGCCGGCATTGACGGATTGGTGCTTGCGCGCGTCGCGCAGCATCACGCGCACGCGCATTGCGCCGGATTGGCGTCGCGGCGGAACAAGGCGGCCGCGCGAAGCATGCACGCCGCGAGCCGCGCCGGCACCGAATTCGCGATCGTGTCGAGCCGCGCCGCCGCCCAGCCGAAGGCACGATAGCGCGCGCTGCGATGGCCGATCATGCTGTCGAGCGTATTGACCATCTTGTAGGCGAACATGCCCGGCAGGCCGAGCAGGATGTACCAGAACGCCGGCGCCACCACGCCGTCGGCGAAATTCTCGGCCAGGCTCTCGATCGCGGCCGCGCGCGCCACGCCGTGCGCAGTCGAGGCTGGCCGGATCGCGCCCGACGATATGGCTCACTCGCTTCCGCGCCGGCGGCAGTTCGCCTCGTCTCCAGCGCCGTCCGCCACCGCGCGCGACATGATCGTAGAGGCGAGCGCTGCGCCAGCAGGATTGCCGACCACGAACGCCTCGATCGCCCAGCCCCAGGCAAGCGCTGCGCGCGACACCGCAGCACTACCCCAGCCGGCGAGCGCCGGCGGGGCGACGACCAGCACGACCACCAGGCACGCCGCGCACGCGCCGGTGCGCGATCGCTGCGCGCGGCCGGTTGAGCCGGTGCTCGAGCCCGGCGACCGCCCGCCGATGATCACGACCGGGTGCGGCATGCGCGCGAACACCGCCGGCATGTCGCCCACCACCGCGTCGATCGCCAGCGCCGCGCAGCAAGATCAACAGCGGATCGACGCGCGAGACCGGAATCAGCATGGGCATGCGGCCGAACATGGCCGCAGGAGAGTCCCATCGTCAACCGCCCGACGCAGTTTTCGTCAACCGGGGGATTGAGCATCATGACCGACACCGCGGTTCTGCTCTGCGGCCATGGCAGCCGCGATGCCGAGGCCATCGCGCGAGTTCGAGGCGATGGCCGCGGCGCGTCGCAGGCACAGCTGCCGCAATACCGACTTCGCCACCGGCTATCTCGAATTCGCCCGGCCGATGATCCGCGAGGCGCTCGCCGCGCTGGCCGCCCGCGGCGCCGAGCCGCATCCTGGCCGTGCCCGGCGATGCTGTTCGCCGCCGGCCATGTGAAGAACGACCTGCCGTGGGAGATCAACAGCTTCTGGCCGCCGAGCATCCGGGCCTCGCGCGTCGACTCGGCCGCGACCTGGCGATCGATGCCGAAGCTGCTCGAGGCCGCGCGCGACCGCATCGAGGCGGCCGAGCGCGCGGCGGTTCCGATGTGGCGCGGGCCGACACGCTGCTGATCGTCGTCGGCCGCGGCACCAACGACCCCGACGCCAACTCCAACGTCGCCAAGTTCGCCCGCATGCTGTGGGAGGGCATGGGCTTCGGCTGGGCCGAGGTCGGCGTTCAGCGGTGTGGCGCACCCGCGGGTCGATGCCGCGCTCGACGCGCGCCGCCCGGCTCGGCTTCCGGCGCATCGTCGTGTTCCCGTATTTCCTGTTCACCGGCGTGCTGGTCAAGCGCATCTACGACGCAGACCGACGCGGTCGCCGCGGCGCCTCGCCGACATCGAGTTCGTCAAGGCGCGACTATCTGCAACGACCACCCGCTGGTCATCGACGCATTCGCCGACCGCGTCGCCGAGTTCCTGACGCGGCGACAACGAGATGAACTGCCGCCTCTGCAAATACCGCACCCGCATCATCGGCTACGAGGCGGAGGTCGCCGCCGCCGCAGGCCGGCCATCACTTGCATGTGCGCGGCATCGGCACCGATGGCGATCACGGCCATCACCATGGCCACAATCACCACCATCACGTTCATGACGAAACCTGCGGGCACGATCACGCCCACTCGTCAGCGGCCGCGAAGCCTCACCCTTCGACAAGCTCAGGGTGAGGCGTTCTTTGAGGCGGACCAAATTATCCATCCTCATCCTAAGCTTGTCGAAGGATGAGGACATCGAGCTGCCAGACCATGCCCCTCTTTGACGCCTATCTCATGGTCGACTGGAGCGCCGCCGCAACGCCGCGGACCGGCGTCGACAGCATTTGGTGGTCGTTGCTCGTGCGCGACGGAGATACCTTCGCGCCGCGTAAGAGCCGCAACCCGGCAACACGCGCCCTCGCGCGCCAGGATCTCGCGACAACGCTGGCTTCCCTTCAGCAGGAAGGCCGGCGCGTGTTGGTCGGGTTCGACTTTCCCTTCGCCTATCCATCCGGCTTCGCCCATGCGCTCGGTACCACCGGCACGCCCTGGCAATCGACCTGGAGTGAAATCACGGCCGCGATCAAGGATGCGCCGGACAACGACAACAACCGCTTCGTCGCCGCCTCCGCCTTCAATCGCCGCGTCAGCGGCCGCGCCTTTCCCTTCTGGGGTCGCCACGCCAGTCATCGCATCCCGCTTCTCCCAGCGCGAAAGCCGCGCGGCTATGGCACCGCATTCGCCGAGCACCGCCTGGTCGAATCGCGTGTGCGCGGGCCGCAGCCCGGCTGGAAGCTCTACGGCATCGGCTCGGCCGGCGGTCAGGCACTGACCGGCATCCCGGTCGTGCAGGCCTTGCGCGCGCAATTCCCGGACTCGCGCATCTGGCCGTTCGAGACCGGCTTTGACAACGACCGAAATGCACCGATCGTGTTCGCGGAGATTTACCCGTCGCTGTTCCCCTTGCCGCGTCGAGCGGCGATCAAGGACCGCGCCCAGGTCGAGACGGCCGCGCGCGCCTTCGCACAGGCCGACAGCGATGGCGTACTCGTCACGTGGCTCGCCGCACCACGCGATCTCGCACCACACCAGCATGATATCATCGCCCGCGAAGAAGGCTGGATCCTGGGGGTCGCATGATCGAGTACGTCCGCGATCCCGCCGAGATCTATCGCCGCTCCTTCGCCACGATCCGTGCCGAGGTGCCGCTTGGCCATCTGCCAGCCGACGTCGCCGCCGTAGCAGTACGTCTGGTGCACGCTTGCGGCATGCCGGACATCGTCGCCGATCTCGCCTGGTCGCCGGACGCCGTCGACGCCGGCCGCGCCGCGCTCGCAGCCGGAGCGCCTATCTTGTGCGATGCGCGCATGGTTGCCGATGGCGTGATCCGCCGCGCCTTGCCGCAGGACAATGTGATCATCCTCATGCTCGACGCGACCGGCGCCGTCGAACGCGCGACGATCGAGCATACGACGCGCTCGGCCGCCGGCGTGGCGGAATCGCGCGCGCGATTTGGCGGCGCCATCGTGGCGATCGGCAATGCGCCGACCGCTTTGTTCCGGCTGCTGGAGGAGCTCGACGCCGGCGCCCCCAAGCCGGCGCTGATCCTGGGATTCCCGGTCGGATTCGTCGGCGCGGCCGAGTCGAAGGACGAGCTGGTCGCGCAACCCGCGCGGCGTGCCGTTCGTCACGCTGCGCGGCCGGCGCGGCGGCTCCGCGCTCGCCGCCGCCGCAATCAATGCGCTCTTCATCGACGAGACCGCGCCATGAGCCGATGGCTCTCCATCATCGGCCTGGGCGAGGACGGGCTCGACGGCCTCACACCCTCGGCGCGCGCCCTGGTCGACAGTGCGCAAACCATCGTCGGCGGAGGCCGCCATCTGTCTATGCTTGGCAATCACGGCGCCGAGCGCCTGACCTGGGAGATCCCGCTCGCCGCGCACGGTCCACGAAATCGCCAAGCGGCGCGGCAGCGCGTGACGGTGCTGGCCAGCGGCGATCCGATGTGGTTCGGCATCGGCGTGACGCTGGCGCGCAAATTTTCGCCGCGACGAAATGACCATCCTGCCGCAGCCGGGCGCCTTCACCCTGGCCGCCTCGCTTGCTCGGCTGGCCGCTCGCCGACACGGAAGACCGTGACGTTGCACGGCCGCCCGCTGGCGCAGCTCGCGCTGCATCTCTATCCCGGTGCGCGCATCCTCGCCCTGAGCGAGAACGCCGGCACACGCCGCAGCGGTCGCTGCCCTGCTGCGCGCGAGCGGCTGGGGTCCGAGCCGCGATCACCGTGCTCGAGCATCTCGGCGGCCCCGAAGAGCAGCGCATCGACGGCACCGCGGAAAGCTGGAGCGCTGCGCCGCTGGCGCCGATCTCAACACTCCTGGCAATCGAATGCCGCCCGGACCGCACGCGCGCATCCTGCCGCGCGTACCGGGCCTGCCCGACGAAGCCTTCGCGAATGACGGCCAGCTCACCAAGCGCGAGGTGCGCGCCGCGACGCTCGCCGCGCTGCGCCCCATTGCCGGGCCAGTTGCTGTGGGACGTCGGCGCCGGCTGCGGCTCCGTCGCCATCGAATGGCTGCGCGCCGCGCGCGCCAGCCGCGCCATCGCCATCGAGCACAATCCGGCGCGCCTCGCCTTCATCGCCGCGCAACGCCGCCGCCCTTGGCGTGCCGCAGCTGAGCGTGGTGCCCAGCGAAGCGCCCGCATGCTCTCGCCGGCCTTACGCCGCCTGACGCGATTTTCATCGGCGGCGGTTTGACCACGCCCGATCTCGTCGACACGTGCTGGGCAGCGCTCAAGCCAGGCGGACGGCTTGTCGCCAACGCCGTGACGCTGGAAGGCGAGGCGGTGCTCGCTGGCACTCGCCGCGACGCGCGGCGGCGACGCTCACCCGCATCGCCGTCAGCCCGCGTCGAACCGGTCGGCGGCTTGCATGGCTGGCGGCCGCTGATGTCGGTCACGCAATGGGCCGCCGTGAAATGCAGCGGCACGCTCTACGGCATCGGCGTCGGCCCCGGCGATCCCGAGCTGGTCACGCTCAAGGCGCAGCGGCTCTGCGCGCACTTGCCCGGTTCTCGCCTATCCCGCACCCGAATCCGGCGACAGCCTCGCGCGCGCGATCATCGCGCCGCATCTGTCCGGCACGCAGATCGAGATCGCCATCCGCATGCCGCTCGAGCGCCGACCGCTTTCCCGCGATTCCCGTCTACGACGCGGCCGCGCGCGACATCGCCGCCCATCTCGAAGCCGGCCGCGATGTCGCCGCGCTTGTGCCTAGGCGACCCGTTTCTCTATGGCTCGTTCATGTATCTGTTCGCAGCGCCTCGCCGCGGCACCACGAAATCGTCGTCGTGCCCGGCGTGACCTCGCTGACCGCCGCCGCCGCGGCCCTCGGCTTTCCGCTCGACCGCGCGCAACGACATGCTGTCGATCATCCCCGCGACCCTGCCCGACGACCGAGCTCGCGCGCCGCATCGACGCCGCCGACTGCGTGGCGCATCGTCAAGCTCGGCCGGCACTTCGACGCGTGCGCGCGACCTCCTCGACGAAACTGGGTCTCGCCGACGACGCGCGCTATGTCGAGCGCGCGAGCATGGCCGGCGAGCGCGATCGTGGCGCTGGCCGAGGTCGACCCCGCCGAGCGTGCCGTATTTCTCGACTGATCCTGGTCCATCGCCGGTGGCGAGGCCTGGCGATGACGCCCGGTCATCGTCGCGCTCACCCGAGCCGGCGCCGTGCTCGCGCGCCGCCTCGCGCCCGCATTTGCCAGGCGCGCAAACTGCATGGGCTCGCGCACGCGCGCCACGGGCGTCGACGTCACGATTCGCTGACACCGCCGCGCATCTGCGCGATCTCTTCGCCGCAAGGCCGGCCGATCATCGGCATCTGCGCCGCCGGCATCCTGGTGCGCGCCCTCGCCCCGCTGCTCGCCGACAAGCGCGCGGAGCCGCCGGTCGTTGCCGCTCGCCGAAGACGGCAGCGTCGCGGTGCCGCTGCTCGGCGGGCATCGCGGCGCCAACGATCTCGCGCGCGCCATCGCCGCAGCGACTCGGCGGCCACGCCGCCATCACCACCGCCGGCGACATCGCGTTCGGCGTGGCCCTCGACGAGCCGCCGCCCGGCTGGCGCATCGCCGATCGCACCGCCGTGAAGCCGATCGCCGCCGCACTGCTCGCGCAAGGCCGCCGTCGCGCTGCACGTGGACGCGAGGCGACGCGCGCTTGGCTCGTCGAAGCCGGCCAAGCTCAGATTCAGCGACGCCGCGCCGCTTGCGATCCGCGTCACCGACCGCAACATCACCGGCGACGCCGACACGCTCGTCTATCACCCGCCGGTCCTGGCGCTGGGCGTCGGCAGCGAACGCGGCGCCGACCCCGCCGAGCTGGAGCAGCTCGTCGCGCGACACGCTCGCGCGCCAGCATCTGTCGCCCGGCTGCCATCGCCTGCGTCGCCAGCCTCGACCTCAAGACCGACGAGCCGGCGGTGCATGCATTGGCCGCCGAGTCTGGACGTGCCCGCGCGCTTCTTCGCCGCCGCCGAGCTCGCACGCGAGGAGCGCGACGGCTTGCGACGCCCTCGGACATCGTGCGCCGCGCGACCGGCACGCCCGGCGTCGCCGAAGCTGCAGCGCTCGCCGCGGCTGGCAACGATGCAAGCTCATCGCGCCGAAGCCGAAATCCGCGCGCGCGACCTGCGCCATCGCGCGCAGCCCGCGCGACATCGACCCGCTCTCCGTCGGTCGCGGCCGCGGCACGCTGGCGATCGTCGGCATCGGCCCCGGCATGCGCGACTGGCGCATCGCCCGAAGCCGCGACGGCGCTCGGCCGACGCCAGCGACATCGTCGGCTACGGCCTCTATCTCAACCTCATCGCCGATGCGATCGCCGGCAAGACGCAGCACGAGACCGCGCTCGGCGAGGAGGAAGGCCGCGTGCGCCGCGCCCTCGACCTCGCCGCATCGGGCCGCAATGTGGCGCTGGTCTCGTCGGGCGATGCCGGCATCTACGGGCTCGCAGCACTCGCTTTCGAGCTGCTGGAACGCGCGGAGAATCGCCGGCTGGAGTCGGCATGTCGATATCCGCGTCTGCCCCGGCATCTCCGCGCTGCAGGCGGCGGCCGCGCGCGCCGGCGCCCCGCTCGGCCATGATTTCTGCGCGATCTCGCTCTCCGATCTGCTGACGCCCTGGCCCGACATCGAGCGCCGCCTCGCCGCCGCCGCCGCCGCCGATTTCGTCATCGCGCTTTACAATCCGGCGTCGCTGCGCCGGCGCGATCATCTGGTCGCAGGCGCACAAGATCTTCAGCGCGCACCGCCCGCCCGACACGCCGGTCGTCGTCGGCCCGCAATCTCGGCCGCAGCGACGAGCGCGTCGAGATCGTGGCGCTCTCAGAATTCGACCCGGCCTCGGTCGACATGCTGACCCTGGTCGCTGATCGGCAGCGCCGCCACCCGCCGCGTCGACGCCGCCGGCCGCCTCTGGGTCTACACCCCGCGCGGCTACGCCGCCAAAGCGACCCGCTGCGCAAGACAGGCGAGTCATGACCGTTCACTTCATCGGCGCCGGGCCGGGCGCGCCGGACCTCATCACAGTGCGCGGGCTGGGGCTGATCCGCGCGCTGCCCAGTCTGTCCTCTATGCCGGCTCGCTCGTGCCGCGCGAGGTGCGTCGCGCGTGGCGCCCGAGACGGCGCGGGTGATCGACACCGCCCCACTCACGCTCGACGAGATCATCGCTGAGATCATGGCGGCGCACGCCGCCGGCCACGATGTCGCGCGCGTCCATTCCGGCGACCCGTCGATCTATGGCGCGATCGCCGAGCAGATGCGCCGGCTCGACGCGCTGCGGCATCCCCTACGACGTCACGCCGGGCGTGCCGGCCTTCGCGGCGCGCGGCCGCGGCGCTCGACGCAGGAGCTGACCCTGCCGGAAATGTCGCAGACCGTGATCCTGACCCGCACCGCCGTGCGTGCCTCCGCGATGCCAAAGGGCGAGGAGCTGACGACGCTCGGGCAGAGCGGCGCCACGCTCGCCATCCATCTCTCGATCAACAATCTCGCGGCCTTGATCAACGCGATCTTGCCCCGCTCTACGGCGCCGATTGCCCGTCGTCGTCGCCTATCGCGTCAGCTGGCCCGATGAGAAGATCATTCGCGGCACGCTCGGCGATATCCGCGCCAAGGTGCAAGAAGGCGGGCCTCACCCGCACGGCGCTGTCATGGTCGGCCGCGTGCTCGGCACCCGATGCGAGCGCCCCCGACAGCCGGCTCTACGCGCCCGATCACGACCACGTGCTGCGGCCGAAGAAGGAACGCTAGTCCAGCGTCTGCCGGTAGCGGCGCAGCGCGATCGCCGCCACGACGATCAGGAAGACGACGATCGGCCAGAGATTCGGCCATACTTCCCAGAACGTGACGCCCTTGAGCAGGATGCCACGCACGATGCGCAGGAAATAGGTGAGCGGCAGCAGCGAGCCCAGGCTCTGCGCCCATTCCGGCATGCCGCGAAACGGGAACAGGAAGCCCGACAGCAGCATCGAGGGCAGGAAGAAGAACATGCTCATCTGCATGGCCTGCATCTGGCTGCGCGCCAATGTCGAGAAGGTGAAGCCCACGGCGAGATTGGCGGCGATGAAGATGAGCACGCACAGCATCAGCAGGCTGAGGCTGCCGATCATCGGCACGTGAAACAGCAGGCTCGCGGCACCCAGGATGACCACGACCTGCACGAGACCGACAAAGATGAACGGCACGATCTTGCCGAGCATGACCTCGAGCGGGCGCACTGGCGTGGCCAGCAAATTCTCCATCGTCCCGCGCTCGAACTCGCGTGTCACCGCCACCGCCGTCATCATGCCCAGCGTCATGGTGAGAATCGTGCCCATCAAGCCCGGTACGATGTTGAATTCGGTGGCGCCTTCCGGATTGTAGCGCCGGTGGATGCGGATCTCGAACGGCGGGCCCGCCCCCTGCAGCGAGCGCAAGGGACCGGTCAGGTCATGCATCAGCGCCGATTGATTGAGCTGCGCCAAGGCCGCCAGCGCGTTGCCGGTGGCGACGGGATCGGTCGCATCCGCTTCCACCAGCATCGCCGGTTTCTCACCGCGCTCCAGGCGCCGGCTGAAATCCAGCGGAATGTCGACCACGAATTGCACGTCGCCGCGCGCGATCAGCTCTTCCGCTTCCGCCGGCCCGCGCGGCCAGGCGACGACCTTGAAATAGGTCGTGTTCTCAAGCGCCCGCACGATCGAGCGCGCATAGGTGCCGTTGTCGCCGACGATGACCGCGGTCGGCAGCGCGCGCGGATCGCTGTTGATAGCGTAGCCGAACAGCAGGAGCTGCATGATCGGCACGCCGACCATCATCGCGAAGGTCAGCCGGTCGCGCAGCATCTGGATGAACTCTTTGACGAGCACCGCGCGATAACGCGCAAACGAGAAACGATGCGCGCTCATTTGCGGTCGGTCCCCAGCCGGGCGAGCGTATGGATGAACACATCCTCTAGCGACGGCCGCGCCGGCGCCCAGGTGTAGCGCGGATCGTCGCGGTAAGGCGCAATAGCTTTCTCCAGCGCCGCCGGATCCGTGCCGGTGACATGCAGCGCCGTGCCGAAGGCCGCCACCATCTCGACACCCGGCAGCTCCTTGATCCGCGCGCGCAAATTCGCGAGATCGGGCCCCGATACCTCCCAGGTCGTGAGGCCGGAACCGTCGACCACCTCACGCACCGAGCCCTGCAGCAGCAGCTTGCCCCAGGCGAGATAGGCGATGCGCTCGCAGCGCTCCGCCTCGTCCATGTAATGCGTGCTGACCAGAACCGTGACGCCGCCCGCCGCCAGCTCCTGGATCAGCTCCCAGAATTCGCGCCGCGCATTGGGATCGACGCCGGCCGTCGGTTCGTCGAGCAACAGCAGCTTCGGCTGATGCAGAACGCAGGCCGCCAGCGCCAGGCGCTGCTTCCAGCCGCCCGACAGCGTGCCGGCGAGCTGGTCCTGCCGCTGCGCCAAGCCGAATTTCACGGCAATGTCCTGCGCGGTCCTCTGCAGCGGCTGGATCTCGTACATGCGGCCGACGAATTCGAGATTCTCGCGCACCGTCAGGTCTTCGTAGAGGCCGAAACGCTGCGTCATGTAGCCCACGCGCCGCTTGATCTCGCGCGCCTCGCGGCGGATGTCGAAGCCCAGACACGACCCCTCGCCCGCATCGGGCGTGAGCAGCCCGCACAGCATGCGGATTGTCGTGGTCTTGCCGCTGCCATTGGGCCCGAGGAATCCGAAGATCGTGCCGCGCGCCACGTCCAGCGCGAAATCGTCGACGACCTTCTTGCCATTGAAGCTCTTGGCAAGGCCGCGCACGCTGATCGCTTGCGCCGCGTCGCTCATTTTGCGGCAACCGTCACATCGACCGGCTGGCCAACCCTGAGGCTGGTCGCGCGCTCGTCGGGCCGCGCCTCGACCATGAACACCAGACGCGAGCGCTGCTCGCGGCTATAGATCACCGGCGGCGTGAATTCGGTCTCGGGCGAAATGAACCGCACCGTCGCCGGCACCGGCGCTGCACAGCCGTCGCAGCGCACCTCGATCTTCTGACCCACCGTGATCTGCGCCACCACGCTCTGCGGCACGAAGAAGCGGATCTTGATATTGCCCGGCGGCAAAAGCTGCACGACCGGCTGGCCCATCTGCACCATCTCGCCCGGACGATAGAGCGTATCGACGACCAATCCACCCGCCGGCGCCGCCACGGTCTTCTGCGCGAGCCGCCATTCCGCCTGCGCCAACGACGCCTTGCTCATCGACACCGCCGCTTCCGCCGCGCGGATCTCCAACTCGCGCGCCGGCATCTTCGCCACCTTGAGCTGGGCGTCGAGCTCGATCAGCCGCGCCGCATCGCGATCGCGCAGTGCCCGCGCGTCGTCGAGCTGCTTCTCCGACGACGTGCCGGCGGCGCGCAGCCGTATCTGGCGCTCGAATTCGGCCTCCGACTGGCGCACCGCCGCGCGGACCTGCACGCGCTGCGCCTCGATCGCATCGATCTCGGGCGGCCGCTTGCCGGTCAGAAGATCGGTCAGCTGATGCTCGGCCTGAAGCGAGCGCGCGCGCGCCTCGTCACGCGCCGCGCGTTCGGAATCGTCGTCCAGGCGGAACAGCCCGGCCCCCATCGCCACCTGGTCGCCGCGCGCCACTTTCAACTCCATCAGCGTGCCGCCGATGACGCTGGTGACGTAGACATAGTCGGCCTCGACATAGCCGCTATAGCCGCCCGCCTCGCGCGATCCGCCCAACCGCGCCGCCACGCGGGCAAGCCAGGACGTATCGCCGACCTCTTGCCCCGGCACACGCGCGGCGAGACCGTCGCTGCCTGGCGCGCGCAGCCATAGCAGCGCGCCGACAACCAGAATGATGAGCGCCAGCACGGCGATGGCGATGCGTTTCATGACTCTCCACCCGGCGCGGCCAACCCGCGCAACATCACATCGGCATGCACCAGCGCCAGTGCCTGCGGATCCATCCCGCCCTGGTCATAGGGCGCAAAGGAATGCTGCCACAGCGCCGCCAGCACCAGCGGCGCCATGACGCTGTAGAAAGCGTGGTCGACATCCACCGCACGGAATTCGCCGCGCGCCACGCCGCGCGCGATCAAGCCGCGGATCAGCTTGCGGCCGCGCTGGATGACCTCGGTCAGATAGAACTGCGCCAGATCGGGGAAATTCCGCGCCTCCGAAATGATCAGCTTGGGCAGCGCCGAAGCCGGGTTGTTGAGCATCAGGCCGGGGAAGCTGAGGATGAGCTGGCGCAGCAGCACGGGCGTGGGCGCGGTCGAGGCGGCAATGACCTCCTCGTGGCGCGCCAGCATCGGCACCAGCGACTGGCGCACCACCGCCTTGAACAGCTCCTCCTTGTTCGGGAAATAGAGATAGAGCGTGCCCTTGGTCACGCCGGCGCGCTGCGCGATCTCCTCCAGCCGCGTCGCCGCAAAACCACGCTCGGCAAAGCAGGCGAGGGCGGCGGCAACGATTTCAGCGGGGCGGGCCTCTTTGCGGCGGCGCCAGCGTGGGTCCTTGAGCACGGTCATCGGTCTCGCAAATAACTGACTAGTCATTTATTAAATAGGAAAGACAGACTTTCGTCAAGGGCCTGCGGGGTCCCGGCTCAATTCGGCGACGCGTTGCATGCGGCGCATTGTTGCATTGCAACAAAATTGCGCCTAAGGCGCTGCCATTCGGGTATGATTCTGAGGGTGCACTGCACCAAGGGGGGATTCGCTGAACCGGTTATTTTTCAGGGAGCCCCCTTATGTCTGCCGATTTTTCCGACCGCCGCATCACCGCCCGCACCGACCCGTTTTCGCAGCTGCCGCCGCATATCGCGGTCCAGTACGCGTATCTGCGCCGGGCCGCATCGTTTGCCGAAGCGCTCGCCGACCTGATCATCCTGGCGCGCGACTACGTGCGCACGGTGACCGCCGCCCTCACCGGCCGCAAGCCGGCCCTGCCCGCCCCGGCCAATTCCGATGCGAAATCGGCCCCGCTGATGCCGGCGATCACGCGGCCGTCCGCCAAGGCGGCCAACAGCGATCCGGCCCCGCGCATCGCCTGACGCCGACAGCGGCCCCCATGCGGGCTGCTGACATCTCGGCCCTGTCGTTCACGGGCGCGATCCTTCGCGCGCGAATTCAGCCCCTCGGATTCTGCATCCCGGCCCAGTGCTTGCATTGCTTTACGGGTGCGGCGTCGGCTGACATAGTTTTACGACGAAGGCGGTCGTGCCGCAGTCGCAAGAGGGGACGATGGATAAAATCCCGGTCGTATCGATCGGCGAGCGTTTTGACGCTGCCGACGTAAATGCGCGTGAACGCGCCGCTGAGCTGCGCCGCGCGCTGGAGAGCATCGGCTTCGCCTACATCGTCGATCACGGCCTGCCGCAATCGCTGCTTGATGACGCCTTCGCCGCCTCGCGCGAATTCCATGCGTCGAGCGCGGAGCGTAAGGCCTCGCTGAAGATCAACGAGTTCCATCGCGGCTATATGGGCTACGCGACCTCGACCATTGTCACCTCGTCGGTCGCCAAGGTGACCAAGCCCAACCTCTCCGAATCGCTGATGGTGATGCACGATCTGCCGCCCGATGACCCGGAGGTTGTCGCGCGCCTGCCGCTTCAGGGTCCCAACCAGTGGCCGGATTGGATGCCGGGCTTCCGGCCGACCATCGAGGCCTATATCAAGGCGGCCGACGCCGTCGCGCGCCGGCTGGTGCGCATGATCGCCACCAGCCTCGACCTGCCGGAGACTTTCCTCGACCGCTTCTTCGCGCGGCCGACGACGTTCCTGCGCCTGCTCCATTATCCACCGCAGCCGCCGACCTCGCCCGACGATCAGTTCGGCTCCGCGCCGCACACCGATTACGGCATCATCACCGTGCTGGCGCAGGATTCCTCCGGCGGGCTGCAGGTGAAGCCGCGCGGCCGCGACTGGATCGACGCGCCGCCCATTCCTGGCAGCTTCGTCCTCAACGTCGCCGACATGCTGGCGCGCTGGACCAATGACCGCTTCGTCTCGACCCCGCATCGCGTCATCAACAAGAAGCCGGGCGACCGGTACTCATTGCCGTACTTTTTCGATACCGACATGAACGCGATCATCGAATGCCTGCCAAGCTGCACCGGCCCGGGCAACCCGCCCAAATACGCCAAGGTGCGCTACGGCGATTACCTGATGGAGCGGCTCAACAAGAACTACGACTACCGCAAGCCCGAGCGCGCCGCCGCCGGGATGTAGCCGTTTCGATCGACAGACAGAGGGGAGAGCTTCCGATGAACACCATCAATCGCCGCCGCTTGCTGCAGAGTTCCGCCGGCGCCGCCGGCCTCGCGGCGCTCGGCTTCCCGACGCTTGCCGTCGGCCAGCAGGGTAAGCTGATCATCAACACCTATGGTGGCCGTTGGGAGAAATTCTGGCGCGACAACCTGCTGCCGCGCTTCACCAAGGCAACCGGTGTCGACCCGACGCTCGATATCGGCCTCGGCCGCAATTTCGTCGCCAATATCCGCGCGGCCGGCGTGCAAAACCCGCCCTACGGCGTGGTGATGATCAACGAGAACATCGCCGCCCAGGTGCGCGCCGAAGGTTTTTTCGAGCCCATTCCGGCCGACAAGGTTCCGAACCTTGCCAGCGTCTATCCAAACCTCAAGAACCCCAACAATGACGGCGTGCGCGGCATCGTTTCGGCGATCGGCATCGGCTATCGCACCGATCTCGTGAAGACGCCGCCCAAGAGCTGGAAGGACCTTTGGACCAACCCGGAGTTCAAGGGCAAGGTCGGTCTCTACCAGATCGGCAATACCGCCGCCGAGCTGTCGCTGCTGATGGCCGCGAAGGTCTTTGGCGGCAGCGAGGACGCCATCGATGTCGGCTTTGCCAAGACCAAGGAGCTCCTGCCCTTCGCGCAGGTGGATTTCTCCAGCACGCTCGCAGCGCTGCTCACCCGCGGCGACGTGACCGTGGCGGTGATCGACTTCCCGGAGATCGTGGCCCTCAAGAAAAAGGGCGTGAAGGTCGACATGGTGATTCCGGAGGAAGGCGTCGTTGCCTTCGAGCAATCCTTCAATGTGCTGAAGAACGCGCCCAACAAGGACGCGGGCTACAAGTACATCAACTTCATCCTCGAGCCCGAGGTGCAGGAAATGATGGCGCAGGAATTCTTCACCTCGCCGTCCAACACCAAGTCGAAGCTGCCGGCCGAGCTCGCCGCCGACGTGCCGGTCAGCGGCGACAAGATGGCGACCATCAACCAGTTCGACTGGATCAAGATGGCGTCAAAGCGGGCCGAGCTCGTCGACCGCTGGAACCGGGAAATGAAGTAAGCAAAATGTCGGCACCTCTGCGGGGTTGTCCCGCGTGACAAAGCTGGTACTGGACGGCCTCGAAAAACTCTTTGGGGCCGTCCACGCAATCAAGGATCTGCATCTCTCGATCGGCGAGGGCGAGTTCATCTCGCTCCTCGGCCCCTCGGGCTGCGGCAAGACCACGACGCTGCGCTGCATCGCCGGATTTGAATATCCCGACGAGGGCCGCATCTTCTTCGACAGCCAGGACGTGACCGACGAGCCGCCCGAGCGCCGCGACCTCGGCATGGTCTTCCAGAACTACGCGCTCTTCCCGCATCTGACCGTCTTCCAGAACCTCGCCTTCGGCCTGGAGATGCGCAAGGTGAAGCGCGAGGACGCGAAGAAGCGCATCGACCAGGTGCTGGGCATGGTCCAGCTGACCGCGATGCTCGACCGCTATCCGCGCCAGCTCTCCGGCGGCCAGCAGCAGCGCGTGGCGCTCGCGCGCGCCCTGGTGATCGAGCCGCGCCTCCTTTTGCTCGACGAGCCGCTGGCCAATCTCGACGCCATCCTGCGCGAAGAAATGCGCTTCTTCATCCGCGATTTGCAGAAGCGCGTCGGCATCACCACGGTCTATGTGACGCATGACCAGGCCGAAGCGATGGTGATGTCCGACCGCATCGCCGTGATGTTCGACGGTGGCGTGGCGCAGCTCGGCGCCCCGGCGGAAATCTACGACCGGCCGCGCACGCGTCGCGTCGCGAGCTTCATCGGCCGCTCCAATTTCATCGCCGGCACGATCGAGGCGCCGGCGGAGCGCGGCCTGTGGCGCGTTGCTACCGCGGTGGGACCGTTCGTTGCCGCATCGACGCAAACGCTGGCCGCCGGCCGCAAGGTGACCATCGCCATCCGGCCCGAAGCGCTACATCTGACGACAGAGGCCGGCGCCGGCCGCCTGCCCTGCCGTGTCGAGCAGGCGTATTTCCTCGGCAACGCCGTCGATCACATCACACGGCTCGCCGACAACACGCGCATCCTCGTCCAAGCGTCGCCCAATCGCAAAGTGGCGCCCGGCAGCGATGCGTTCCTGGCCGTCGATCCCGGCCAGGCCTGGATCCTGGCCGAGGAGCCATGAGCACCGCCGCCGCCATCCGGCAGCGCAAGGCGGCGTGGAGCCGTCTCGCCCTTCTCGCACCCGCCGCCATCGTGCTCGGCGTGTTCCTGGTGATCCCGTACGTCAACATCATCGTCATGAGCTTTCGCGTGCCGACCGTGGGTGCCCCCTACGCGCCCGGCTTCACGCTCGGCAACTACACGCGCATCCTGAGCAATTCCTACTTCCTCGGCGTGCTTGGCGACACGCTGCTGCTGGGCGTGACGACGACGATCATCTGCCTGCTGCTGGGCTATCCGCTCGCCTACCACCTCGCGCGCACCAATTCGCGCTGGAAGAGCGTGCTCTACGTCTTCGTGCTTTCGCCGCTGCTGGTCGGCGTCGTGGTGCGCAGCTTCGGCTGGCTGATCCTGCTCTCCGGCAACGGCGTGGTGAATCAAACGCTCATTGCCTCGGGATTGCTCGAGCGTGGGCTTCAGCTCATGAACAACAAGCTCGGCGTCACGATCGCGCTCGTGCATGTCTTCCTGCCGTTCATGATCTTGCCGCTGATCGGCAACATCCAGTCGATCGACCCCAATCTCGAAGCCGCCGGCCGCTCGCTCGGCGCCAACCGCCTCAAAGTGTTCTGGCGCATCTTCCTGCCGCTCAGCTTGCCCGGCATCCAGGCCGGCTCGATTCTGGTTTTCGTCCTCACGCTCAGCGCCTATGTGACGCCGGTGATGCTGGGCGGCGCCCAGGTGCGGACCATGACGGTCCTGGTCGTGCAGCAGCTCGTCGATATCTTCCAGTGGCCGACGGGTGCGGCACTCGCGCTGGTGCTCTCCATCTCCGGCGCAATCGCCGTTATTCTCTACACCCAATTCACCGGCCGGCTGATGCGCGGGGTGGCCTGAGATGGCCGGCCCCCGCCGCTCGCTGCCGATGCGTGTGCTGACGGCGCTGCCGGCCGTTTATATCGGCGCGGTCTATGTCTTCCTGCTGACGCCGATCCTGCTGATTGTGCTGCTCTCGCTCAACGCCGGCGAATTCCTCGCCTTCCCGCCCGAAGGGATTTCGCTGCGCTGGTATGTGGCGCTAGCCAAGAACGAGCCGTTCATGCGCGCGATCCGCACCTCGCTGCTGATCGCGACCATCGCCACCATCGTCTCGACGCTGGTCGGCACGCCCGCCGCGTTGTTCTTCGTGCGTCATGGCGGGCGCGCGCGCGACGCGCTGCGCCTGTTCCTGATGCTGCCGCTGCTGCTGCCGGAGATCATGACCGCGATCGCGCTGCTGTTCTTTCTCTATTCGACCGGCATCGGCACGCGCACCATGGCCGGCCTCATCATCGGCCATGTCCTGATCACGCTCCCTTACGTGTTCATGAACGTCGCTTCGGCCCTCTACAATTTCGACACCTCGACCGAGGAAGCGGCGCGCAGCCTGGGTGCCACACCGTTCACCACCTTCCGGCGCGTGACGTTGCCGCTGATCAAGCCCGGCATCATCACTGGCGCCTTGTTCGCGTTCATCATCTCCTTCGATCTCTTCAACATGTCGCTGCTGCTCAAGGGCATCGGCATGACAACTCTGCCCATCCAGCTCTACGATTATCTGCGCTGGGATTTCGACCCGACCGCCGCCGCGGTCTCCTCCGTGTCGATCATCATGACCTTCACGGTCATCCTGCTGATCGACCGCATCGTCGGATTGCGCTCGCTGCGCTTCGGCTGATCGGCGCGTGGGGCGCTTCACAGCGACGTGCGCCGCAATTCCGTAAATTTCGCGATCGGAGGGGGCGTTCGTCGGGCCGGTCGTGGCGGAAACGCTACTGCCGCGCTCCGGCGGCGCGCAGCACGTCGATGACGTTGCGCCGCGTGTTGGTCTGCGCCCAGTTCAACGCGGTGCGACCGGTATAATCCTGCGTCGTGAAATCGGCGCCGGCCTTGATCAGCATGGAGACGATGCGCGCATTGCCGTTGCGCGCGGCGGCGATCATCGGCGTGACGCCGCTGCGATTCTCTTGATTGAGATTCACCCCGCCCTTGATCAGCGCTTCGACGATGTCATCGAAATTGCGCTCGGCGGCCCACACCAGCGCCGTGTTGCCAAGCTTGTCGCGCGCGTCGGCGCGCACTTTGTGCGCCAGCAACTCCTCGACCACGCCGACATGCCCATTCATCGCCGCGAGAATGATCGCCGGACGGCCTTCGATATCCGCCAGATTGGGCGACGCCCCGCTGTTCAAGGCCTGACGGATATAGACGGTGTCGCCGCGCGCCGCGGCATCGCCGAACGGCGTGCGCTGGTAGATGTCGATGGGAATCTGCGCCGCCGCCGGCAACGCCCACAGCAAAACCATCACCGCAGCGAGCCAGACGCGCTGCAGGACGAGTCCCGGATTAACATGTTCCGACGTTTTGCCGGCATAATGCGCAATTAGATGCGCGCGCTGCCATTTTCGTCAAGCCCGAGCGCACGGGCCACCGCGTCCGCCGCGGCCGCGGGAGTGTTAACGTTTGCACCGCCGTTGGAGTCGGGTCGGCGGATCATGACAACTGCCACCCCGGCCGCCCGCGCCGCCGCGAGTTTGGCCGATGTGGCCGCCCCGCCGCTGGCCTTGGTCACCAGCACATCGATCCGATGCCGGGCGATCAGGCGGCGCTCGCCCGCCAGGTCAAAGGGCCCGCGGCCGAGAATCAGCTTGTGCCGCGCCAGGCCCAGCGGTGCCGCCGGCCGGTCGATGCGCCGCACCAGGAACCACATGTCCGGCACATGACGGAACGCATCGAGGTCCCGCCCGCCGACCGTCAGCCAGGCCCGATTCCCCAGCCCCGCCAGCGCCGCCGCCGCGGCTGTCGCGTCGGCCACGTCGATCCAGCGATCCCCCGCCTGAGGCGTCCAGGCCGGCCGTTCCAGCGCGATCAGGCGGACCCCCGTTTGCGCCGCGGCGTCTTGGGCATTGCGGGAGATCGCGGCGGCGAAGGGATGCGTCGCGTCGACCAGAAGGTCGACTTTGGCCCGGCGCAGATAGCGCGCCAGCCCCGCCGCCCCGCCGAACCCGCCACGCCGCACCCGCCCGGCGACCGGCAAAGGTGCTGCCGTTCGCCCGGCCAGCGAAGTCACGACATCGAGCCGCCCGTTATGACGATCCGCCAGGAGGCCCGCCAGCGCGCGCGCCTCGGCGGTCCCACCCAGGATCAGGATTCGCGGGCGCCCGTCAGCCGCCGGCATGGCCGATCAGCGCGCCGGCGCGGTCGAACACCACGACATTCACATCGACGGCGCCGGCCAGGGCCGCCATGGCCACGCCCCGCGCGCGCGCCGCCACCACGTCGGGCAGCGCCAACCCGCACGAAGCGGCAATCGTCAGGGCCTCGCCCGCGGACGCGGCATTGCGAATTTGCGCGAGCGCGGCCGCGTCGGCGCCCAGCTCCGCCGCGAGCGCCGCCAGCGCATCGACATCGACTTCGCGAGCGGCTGGAATGCAGGTCGAGATGGCCCGCCGCGAGCTTCGCGAGCTTGCCGAAGCCGCCGGCGATGGTCAGCCGCTGGACCGGATGCTGGCGCAGATATTTGAGCGTGCCGCCGGCGAAATCGCCCATGTCGATCAGCGCCATCTCCGGCAGATCGTACATCGCCCGCACCGCGTCTTCGGAGGTCGAGCCGGTGGAGGCCGCGAGATGCGTCAAACCCGCCGCGCGCGCGACATCGATGCCGCGATGGATCGAATGGATCCACGCCGCGCACGAGAACGGCACGACCACGCCCGTCGTGCCCAGGATCGAGATGCCGCCGATGATGCCCAGTCGCGCATTGAGCGTCTTCGCCGCCAGCGCCTCGCCATTGGGCACCGACACCGTCACAATGACATCCGCAGGCCCACCGACATGGTCCGCCGCATCGGCGATGGCGCGCGCGATCATCGATCGCGGACCGGGATTGATCGCCGGTTCGCCCGGCGGCAGCGACAACCCGGCGCGCGTGATCGTGCCCACGCCGACGCCGGCGCGAAACTGAATGCCGCTGCCGGCATCGCCCGGCGCGACATGCGACAAGATCAGCGCGCCATGCGTGACATCGGGATCGTCGCCCGCGTCCTTGATCACGCCCGCAATCGCGTGGCCATCGCCGATTTCGCGATGCGCGAGCGCGAAGCGTGGCCGCTGGCCTTTGGGCAGCGCGATTTCGACCGGGTCAGGAAAGATCCCCGTGACCAGCGCCTCGAACGCCGCGCGCGCCGCGGCGGCAGCGCAGGCCCCGGTGGTCCAGCCCCTGCGCAACGCCGACTTCGCTTGACCGGACGGATCGGGCGGCGCGACCGCACCCTTGTCTTCGTCCTCGCTCATGCGTGCAAAGCTAGCAAAATCGCGCCTTTTCTACCAGCCGAGCCAGCCGCCGAAATGCAGCCAAACGCACGCCGCCGCCAGCGACAGCAATGTCATCGGAATGCCGGCGCGCGCATGCGCGAGAAACCCGAAGCGGGAGCCCGCCTGCGCCGCGCGCTCGGCCACGATCAGATTGGCGATGCTGCCGACCAAAAAGAAATTCCCGGCGAGCGTGGACAGCAACGCCAGCGCATAGAGCGTCCCTTCCGGCAGGTCGCGCCAGATCGCCAGCAGCGCCATCACCGACGGCACGTTGCCGATGGTGTTGGAAAGCACGATCATCAGCGGCGTCATCAGCGCAAGGCGATCGGGCAGCAGATCGTTCGCGGCCAGCCACGCCAACGCGTCGCCGCCCAGCTCCGTCGCCGCGAAGGCGTCGTTGACGACGAACAAGCCCACGAACAAGATCAGCAGCGGCCAGTCGACCGCCGCCAGCATGTCGCGGCTGGCGAAACGCCGGCTCATCAGCAGCACGGCGGCGACCAGCAAGGCGCTCATATGGCGGTCGAGCGGCGTTGCGAACATCGCCAGCAGCACGATCGCCGCGATCGTCGCCTTGATCGTCTCCACGCGGTCGTAAACCGGCGCGGGCAGCGCGCTCAGCGGTGCGCTGACACGCACCAGCTCGCGATGCCAGACGATGCGCACTGTGACAAAGACGATCAGCAGCGCCACCAGCGCCGGCGGCGCGCACACGGCGACGAACTTGAGAAAGTCGAGATGGCCGACCTGGCCGATGACGATGTTCTGCGGATTGCCGATCAGTGTGGCGGCCGAGCCGGCATTGGCCGCCCCCGCCAGGCCCGCGAGATAGGGCCGCACATCGCGACCGCGCGCGGCGAGGCCCGCGCAAAGGAGCGGTGTCATCACGAACACGACGACATCGTTGACCAGCACGGCCGACAAGCCGCCGCCCAGCGCCACCGTCAGTGCCAGCAGCGTGCTCGGGCCCGCCTCGCGCCGCGCGATCCAGGCGGCACAGGAATCGTAGAACCCCGCTGCCGCGAACCGCGCCGACACGATCATCAGCGCGAACAACAGCAGCACGGTCGGGAAGTGAATGGCTTGGACCACCCGCGCACTGGGCACTGCGTCGGACGCGATCAGCACAACCGCCGCCACCAGCGCGATGCCGCTGCGGTCGAGCCGCAGGCCCGGCACGCGGCCCAGCGCCATGCCGAGATAGGTCAGGGCAAAGACGGTGACGACGAAAACGAGCATGAACGGCCTGATCTACCGGGAAGCGGCCCGCGGGGAAGGGAATTTGACGGGCTCAACGAGGGGTCCAGAGAACTCCAAACCCGCGCCCCGTGCAACCCGCAACCGCCTTTGCGGAAGATGCGCGGAATCGGCCTTTCGGGTAGGCTCCCGGCCATGGACAAGCTGCCCCTGGACCTGCCCGAATTCGCCCCCGGCTGGGTTTGGCTGGTGGGTGCGGGTCCCGGCGACCCTGGGCTTCTGTCGCTCTACGGCCTGCACGCGCTGCGCCAGGCCGATGTCGTCGTCTACGACGCGCTGGTCGACGAGCGCATCCTGGCCATGGCCCGCACGCAGGCCAGCGCTCGAATTCGCCGGCAAGCGCGGCGGCCAGCCCTCGCCGCGCAGCCCGACATCTCCAAGCGGCTCGTTCGCGCTGGCCCGCAGCGGTGCAGCGCGTGCTGCGGCTCAAGGGCGGCGACCCGTTCGTGTTCGGCCGCGGCGGCGAGGAGGCGCTGGCCCTGGTCGCCGCCGGCATCCCCTTCCGCATCGTGCCGGGCATCACCGCCGGCATTGGCGGCCTTGCCTATGCCGGCATCCCGCAACCCATCGCGATATCAACCACGCTGTGACCTTCGTCACCGGCCACGGCCTGAGCGGGCTGAGGCACCTGATGGTCATCGACTGGCAAGCGCTGGCGCGCGGCTCCCCTGTCATCGTGCTCTACATGGCGCTGAACATCTCGACACCATCGCCCAAAGGCTGATCGCGGCCGGCGCGCCACGCGGACGACCCGGTCGCCGTCGTCAGCCGCGCCACCACCGGACGCAGCGCGTCTGGAGACCACCCTGTCGCGCGCCGCCGCCGATGCCGCCGAGAGCGGCATCGAACCGCCGGCGGTGATCGTCATCGGCCAGGTCGTGCGATTGCGCGCCGGCCTCGACTGGCTCGGCGCGCTCACCGGCCGCACGCTCGTCGCCGATCCGCTCGGTCTTCGCGCTGCCAGCGAAGCCGGCTAGGATTCCGTCTCTCACTCAGGCCCCCTCCCCCCGATCGATCATGGATCTCCTGGACGCAGCCCGCCGCTGTTTCGCGCGCGACTACGCCGACGCAAGCCGCATGTTTCGCGACGCGGCTTTGGCTGCCGGCGGCATGACGCGCAAATTCGTCAACCCGCAACGCGGGCCCGGCGGCGAGGAACTTGCCGCCGAGCTCGCCTGGTTCGGCCCGCGCGACGCCGCCAATGTGCTGGTGCTCATATCCGCGACGCACGGCGTCGAGGGATTTTGCGGCTCCGGCGCGCAGATCGACTGGCTGACCGGGGGTGGGCCGAAATGCCTGCCGCGCGACACCGGCGTCCTGGTCATTCACGCGATCAATCCCTACGGCTTCGCCTGGCTGCGCCGCGTCACCGAGGACGGCGTCGACCTCAACCGCAATTTCGTCGACCTCGCCAACCCGCCGGAGAATCCCGGCTACGACGAGCTCGCCGACGCGATGGTGCCGCGCGAGATCGAAGGTCCGATCTTCGAAGGCGCGATGGCGCGCATCAAGGAATTCACCGAGCGCAACGGCGATCTGGCCTGGCGCATCGCGCGCGCCGGCGGCCAATACAAGCATCCCGGCGGAATCTTCTACGGCGGCGCCACCGCGACCTGGTCGCGCCGCACGCACGAAACGATCATCGCCGAGTACGGCCTCGCCAAGCGCCGTGCCGTCGCCGCCATCGACTACCACACCGGTCTCGGTCCCTACGGTTACGGAGAATTGATCTGCAGCCATGCGCCCGGCAGCGCGGCCGTCGCGCGTGCGCGCCAATGGTGGGGCGAGTCGGTGACGGAGCCGGCTCTTGGCACGGCGGTATCGTCGCCGCGCGTCGGCCTCACCGTTTTCGGGTGGGAACCGCTGATCGGCGAGCGCCTGACCTTCATCACCATCGAATACGGCACCTACGCGCAACCTTCGATCCAGAAGGCGCTGCGCGAAGATCATTGGCTGCACAACTACTCCAACGTCGACTGGACGGCACCGCAAACGCTGCGCATCAAGCAGCAGCTGCGCAAGGCGTTCTATCCCGACACCGAGGATTGGCGCGAAGCCGTTCTGTTTCGCAGCCGCCAGGTCATCCGCCAGACGCTGGTCGGCCTAGCCACCCTGCCCGTCTAGACTTGGCGGCACGCCCCTGAGGGACTATCTAAGAGCGATGACCAAGATCATTGCGGCCCCATTACTGGTTGCCCTTGTCCTTCTCGCATCCTGCGGCGGCCCGCGCGTCGAGTGGGTCAAGGAAGGCTCCGATACCAGCCAGTTGCGCCAGGACCGCGACGCCTGCGCCAAGGAATCCGGCGGCGATCGCTTCCAAGACGATTCGCGCGCCGGCGCCGAGGCCACCCGCACCGGCGGTCCGGAAGTTTACCGCCTCTGCATGGAATCGCGCGGCTGGCGTCGCGAGCGCATTCCGCAAAAGCCGGCCGCGTCCAAATGAGTCCCTCTGTGCGGCGTATCGTCCTGATTCTCGCCGTCGTCCTGATCGGGGTCGGCGTCGGCGTGGCCTTGCGCAACGTTTTCTGGCCCGACGGGCAAATCGCCAGCGTGCGCGAAGGCGGCAGTAGCGGCACCGCGTTGATCGGCGGGCCGTTCACGCTGACCGATCAGGACGGCAAGCGCCGCAGCGACGCCGATTTCCGCGGCAAGATCATGATCGTCGAGTTCGGCTACACGTTCTGCCCGGACGTCTGCCCGCTCGGTCTGCAGCTCGTCGCCGATTCGCTCGATCTGCTCGGCCCCGCCGCCGACAAGATCCAGCCGGTCTTCATCACCGTCGATCCCGCGCGCGACACCCAGGACGTGGTGAAATCCTATGTCGAGAATTTCGCGCCGCGCAGCGCCAAGCCGCGCATCGTCGGCTTGCGCGGAACGCCAGAGGAAACAACGGCCGCCGCGCGCGCCTATCGCGTCTACTACAAGATCAACGGCGACCCCGCGGCGAACCCCAACTATCTCGTCGATCATTCCGCGTTCATCTACGTGATGGGGCCGGACGGAAAATTCCTCGGCCATTTCACGCACGAGACGTCGCCCGAAGCCGTGGCGACCTTGCTGCGCAAATTCCTGTGAGTGCCGCCGGACCAAAGGGAATCATTCTGTCAGCACCGGCGTCGGGTGCCGGCAAGACGGTGCTGGCCCTCGCACTCCTGCGCGCGCTACGCGAGCGCGGCGTTGCCGTCGCCGGCGCCAAGGCCGGCCCCGATTATATCGACCCCGAATTTCACGCGGCGGCATCGGGCCGCACCTGTCTGAATCTCGATCCCTGGGCGATGCGCCCCGCAACATTGTCGCGCCTGATCGCCGCGCTGGGCCGCGACGCCGATTTGATCCTCTGCGAAGGCGTGATGGGCCTGTTCGATGGCATCGGCGCGCATGGTGCGGGCTCGACCGCCGATCTTGCACTGCGGACCGGCTGGCCCGTCGTCCTGATCGTCGATGTGCGCGGCCAGGCCGCATCGGCCGCGGCCCTCGTCGCCGGCTTCGCGCATCATCGCCGCGACGTGAAACTGGCCGGCGTGATTCTCAACCGCGTCGGCGGCCCAACGCATGCCGAAACCCTGCGCGCCGCCTTGGCGCTGCATGTTCCGGATATTCCCGTGCTCGGCGCCGTGCCGCGCGATCCCGCCCTGGCGTTGCCCGAGCGCCATCTGGGTCTCGTCCAGGCGCGCGAGCGCGCCGATCTGCAGACTTTTCTGGACAGCGCGGCGCAGCGCATCGCCGCGTGCGTCGACCTCGATCGCTTGCAGGCGCTGGCGCGCCCCACAAGCACGCATGACGCGTCCGAGGCTCCACCACCGCTGCCGCCCTTGGGCCAGCGCATCGCCCTCGCCCGCGACGATGCCTTTGCCTTTGCCTATCCGTCCCTGCTCGAATCCTGGCGCGCGCAAGGTGCGGACATCGTGCCGTTCTCGCCGCTGGCGGACGAATCGCCTTCCGCCGATTGCGACGCGGTCTATCTGCCGGGCGGCTATCCCGAGCTGCATGCCGGCCGCCTCGCCGCCAACGCGACGTTCAAGCGCGGGCTTGGCCATGCCGCCGCGCGCGGTGCCACCGTCTTCGGCGAATGCGGCGGTTACATGGTGCTGGGCGAGGGGCTGGTCGACGCGCAGCATCACCGCCACGCGATGGCAGGATTGCTGCCGCTCGAAACCTCCTTCGCCGCGCGCCGCCTGCATCTGGGCTATCGCGAGATCGTGCTGGAATCCGCCACGCCCCTAGGCGCTGCCGGCACGCGCTTTCGCGGTCATGAGTTCCACTATGCCAGCGTCACGCACGAAGGGCCGGGCACGCCCCTCTTTGCCACCCAGGACGCCGCCGGCCGCGCACTCGGTCCAGCTGGGCGCAACACCGGCGCCGTGATGGGATCCTTTATCCACCTGATCGATTGTGTGTAGACCACCACCCGAACTAATAGATATACATTCCTATGAAATTTGGATCGATTGAATACTCTTAGGAAGGACTCCAGGATTGTGGCTAATCTCTTAACCTGACTGCCATAACATCCACGGTCTCATGCTTTATCATCTCTACGACTGGCAACAGGCGATGCTCTCGCCGCTGCGCCTCACGGCTGAGACGCTTCAGCACGTCTTCTCCCATCCGCTTCTCCCCATGGCCTATACCCGCGTCGGCCGCTCGATTGCGGCGGGCTCGGAGCTGTTCGAGCGCGCGACGCGCCGCTACCGCAAGCCGAGCTTCGGCATCGACGCGATCGAGATCGACGGCGCGCTGGTGCCGGTGCAGATCGAGACCGCGCTGGCCAAGCCGTTCGGCGATCTCCTCCATTTCCGCCGCGAGAGCGAGCGCAACGACCCCAAGGTTCTGCTGGTGGCGCCGCTCTCGGGCCATTACGCGACGCTGCTGCGCGACACGGTGAACGGTCTCATATCCGATCACGACGTCTACATCACGGATTGGGCGAACGCGGCCGATGTCCCGCTCGCCAATGGTCGCTTCGACCTCGACGACTACATCGATTATGTCGTCGACTTCCTCACCTTTCTCGGTCCCGACACGCATGTCATCGCGGTCTGCCAGCCTTCCGTACCAGTGCTGGCCGCCATCGCCCTGATGTCCACCGACACGCCCAACGCCGCCCCGCGCTCGATGACGCTGATGGGCGGCCCGATCGACACGCGCGTCAATCCGACCAAGGTCAACAAGCTGGCCGAGACGCGCTCGATCGAATGGTTCGAGCATTCGGTCATCACCACGCTGCCGATGACCTATCCCGGCGCCATGCGCCGCGTCTATCCGGGCTTCCTGCAGCTGAGCGGCTTCATGAGCCTCAATCTCGACCGCCATGTCGGCTCCGCATTGCGCCATTTCGAGCATCTGGTGAAGGGCGACGGCGAGAGCGCCGAAGGCCATCGCCGCTTCTACGACGAATACCTCTCGGTCATGGACCTGACTGCGGAATTCTTCCTGCAGACGATCAAGACCGCCTTCCAGGAGCACGCCCTGCCCAAGGGCACGATGCACTCACGCGGCCGCGCGGTCGAACCCTCCGCCATCCGCCGCACCGCGCTGATGACCGTCGAAGGCGAGTTCGACGATATCTCCGGCGTCGGCCAGACCGTCGCGGCGCACGAGCTCTGTTCGTCGCTGCCGCCCGACCGGCGTCAGCACCATCTGCAGAAAAGTGTCGGCCATTTCGGCATCTTCAACGGCCGCCGCTGGCGCGCCGAAGTGAAGCCGCGGATCGCCGCGTTCATCCGCGCGAACGCCTAGCGCTTTCAAAAGTCATCCTTCGAGACGCCGTGCTTCGCACCGCTCCTCAGGATGAGGCCTTCCCGGAATTCAATCTGACCTCGTCCTGAGGCGCGGCACGCGCCGCGTCTCGAAGGACGCGGATGCGTCACGTCGCGCGCTTGCCCGGCATCGTCACGAGCGTGAGGCCAGCGAAGATCAGGGCCATCGCCGCCCAAATCCACAGGCTATGGCGCTCATCGAACACCAGCCAGCCCCAGAGCACACCCGACAGGCAGACGACATAGGCGACCTGGCTCATGAACACCACGCCGGCCATGCGGATGATCTCGAAGAACAGCAACGCGCCGAGCCCGGCGATGGCGATGTGCGCGAGATTGGCGAGCTCGCCCGTCGACAGCGGCGGCCACAGGACATGGAACTGGTCCAGAACCAACGCCACCGGCAGAATCACCAGCCCGGCGGCGATCTGCATGGACGCGCCGAGCGCCAGTGACGGCACGTCGGCCGGCCGCGCCCAGCCGATATAGACGTTGCTGCCGGCGTAAAGGACGGGCGTCAGAATCGCCAGAAGGGCCCAGCCCGCCATCTCCGGCGACGGCAGGCTCGCCCGCGGGATCAGGATCAGGAGTGCGCCGGCGAAACCCAACAACATCCCGGCCGCGCGACGCGCATTGAACGGCTCCAGACGCAGCGCCTGCGACAGCGCATAGGTCATCAGCGGCGCCAGCGTCACCATCAGCACCATGACGCCGACCGGGATATGCTGCACGCAAAACAGCGAGACCGCGTTGGGCAACGCGATATTGGTGACGCCGGAGATGACGTAATAGCGCAGATGGCGCCACTCGACCGGCGGCATTTGCCCGCGCCAGGCCGTGATCGCAAGCAGCAACAGGCCGGCCCCGAAGCACTGCCAAAACGCGTAGCCCAGCGGCAACAACCCGCTGGTGACGCCCAGCTTCGCCATGGCAAAGCCGAAGCCCCAATTGAGGCCCAGCACCAGCAGCAGCACAGGGGGCAGAACGGTCATCGCGGGCGCGGGCACTCTGTCATCGGGCCGTGAAGCGGTTCAGGCGCGACGGCGGTGAACGGGCGACAAGCCACGACAACCGGACGAGCCAAGCCTGACAGGGAACGACGCGACGATCGTCGCCAGCGCCAAGTACATCATTGCATCGGCACGAGGCAAGGCCGGCCTGCTGCCCGACAGTCTACGGCCGTTATATCCAAGGTTGTATACCTTAGAACATATTCTACTATACTATAGACGTAGAAATTATATATCCAAGATAATACTATGAGCGAAGGATCGCGCTGCATCACCCGGGATCACTTCGCTTGTCCAACGACCTCTATCATCAGAAGGCCCAGCAGAACACGGTCCGGGCCGGGTTCAAAGACCTAGAGCCCGACTTCCTGGCCATAGCGGAACAGTGCAAGGCCTACACCCAGACCACGATGGAGCGCATGTATGCGCTCCACAAATCGGTCGGGTACATCACTCACAACAACATTCCCGGCGCGATCGTCGAATGCGGCGTGTGGCGCGGCGGCTCGATGATGATGAGCGCCTATTCCCTGCTGGCTCTAAACGTCCGCGACCGGCCGCTCTATCTCTACGATACGTATGAGGGCCAGCCCGAACCGTCGGATGTCGATCGCGATATCTGGGGCAATGCGCAGCGCGAGGGCTGGCAGCGTTACGTCAAAGATGGCGTGTATGTCGGCGAGCGCCCGCCCATCGACGAGGTCCGCGAGAACCTGCACAAGACCGGCTATGACGAAAGCCGGATCATCCTGGTCAAGGGCAAAGTCGAGGACACGTTGCCCGCCCAATCGCCCGGCCCCATCGCCATCCTGCGTCTCGACACCGATTGGTATGAATCGGTCGCCCACACCTTCACGCATCTCTATCCGCTGCTGAGCCCCGGCGGCGTGCTGATCGTCGACGATTACGGGCATCTCGAGGGTGCCCGCAAAGCCACCGACGACTACATGGCGGTCTTGAAATCGCCGCCGATGCTGTTCCGCGTCGACTATTCCTGCCGCACCGGCGTCAAGCCTTAAGGCCCGCACCAACGGATCAGCGCGCCGCCATTGATTTTCGTGGCGCAGATGCGCGCGCTTTGCATGCAGCAGCCCCGCCGTGCCGTGTATATAGGAACGGCACGGGGGAACGATCGATGACACCTGTCACGCCTAATGCAGGCTCGGAGCACGGCGGGTCATGAGCGCTGCCGATGACGCCTACAAGATCAGCGCCGATCACGCGCGTCTCGATCTGGACGTGATCCACGGCTTTCTTGTCGAAGCCTATTGGTGCAAGGGCATTCCTCGCGAAACCGTGGCGCAGGCCATCCGCCACTCGCTGTGCTTCGGCGTCTACCTTGGCGAGCGCCAAATAGGCTATGCCCGCGTGGTGACCGACCACGCGACCATGGCGCATCTCTGCGACGTGTTCGTTCTGCCGGAGCATCGGGGCAAGGGCCTGGCGCGGCGGCTGGTCGAATTTCTACTGGCCGACAAACGCCTGGCAAGCATCCGGCGCTGGCAGCTCAGCACCGCCGACATGCATAATTTCTACAGCAGCTTCGGCTTCACCCCGCCGCCCGACCCCAACGCGCTGATGGTGCGCCGCCGCGCCTAAGGTGCCACCGGCGTCGGCGTGGGAAGCTTCATGCCGCGCTTGGCCATCACTTCGCGCGCGCGGTCGGGATAATCGGTGATGATACCGTCCACACCCAGCGCGATCATGCGGTCGATATCGGCGGGCTCGTTGACCGTCCAGACCACGACCTCGAGGCCAAGCGCGTGCGCCTCGGCGAACATCTCCGGTGTCATGTCGCGAAAGAACGGCGACCAGATCTTGCCGCCCATCGCCTTGACCATGCGCGGCAACGATCCACCGTGATCGGCGAGCTTCAGCCCGGCGAACCACGGCGATGGCTCCGGCTTGGATCGCCACACCGTGCTGTTCTCCGACGTCAGGTAGATCGTGCCGATCTCCGGCGCCGTCTTCTGGACGATCGCGAGCGTGCGCCAATCGAAGGACTGGATCGCGGTGCGCTCGGCAATGCCCGCGTCGCGCAAGGCCTTGACCAGAGTCGCGACAAAGACATCGGGCGGCACCGTGTCGTCCGCGAGCGGCGAGATTTTGGTTTCGATGTCGAAGCGCACCAAATTGTTGCCGGATTTGCGCACCAGAGCCGCCACCTCCGCCAGTGTCGGCATCTTCGTACCGGGCACCGCGCGCTGCTGCGCGAATGTCTTGGCATAGGGCGTGTCGGGCCGGATCGCGCCCACGTCGTAACTCTTGATCTCGGCCAGCGACAGCGAGCGCACCGCCGGGCCTTCCTTGCCCTCCAGCCACTGGCCCGACGCATCGCGGGTGATCAGCGGATTGAGATGGCGGTCATGCGCAACGATCACCACGCCGTCGCTTGTGACGCCCGTGTCGAATTCCAGCGTCGTGACGCCGAGCGACAGCGCTGTCGCGAATGCCGGCAGCGTGTTCTCCGGCGCGAGGCCCCTTGCGCCACGATGGCCTTGCAGGTCGAAGCCGAGAGCCGGCGTGGCGAAGATTACCGTCAGGCCGGCAAGCGCCAGAACCGATCGCATCCGCATGAGTCACCTCCGCGAAAGTGTCAGAGACGGGCGCCCGTGCCGGCATCGAACAGATGCAGATTCTCCGGACCCACCGACAAGGTGAGCGTGTCGCCCAGCGCCACCGGATCATGACCGGGCAGGCGCACGATCAGCGGCGCCCCCCGGTCGCCCAGGCGGCCATGCACCAGCGTGTCGGCGCCCAGCGCCTCCACCAGATCGACCTTGAGGCCGATGCCGCCGGCCCCGCGTGACATGTGCTCCGGCCTTATGCCGAGCGACACCTTGGTGCCGGCATTGCCCTTCTGGCGCAACGCCAGCCGCGCCCCGCCCGGCATCTCGATGCTCGCCCCGTCGCTGGCGACGGTCGCCGCCATCATGTTCATCGCCGGTGAGCCGATGAAGCTCGCGACGAAAATCGTCGCCGGCTTCGAATAGATATCCATGGGTGAGCCGACCTGCTCTGCCCGCCCCGCATTCATGACGATGAGCCGGTCGGCCAGCGTCATCGCTTCCACTTGATCGTGCGTCACATAGACGCTGGTCGTGCGGATCGTCTGGTGGAGCTGCTTGAGCTCGATGCGCATCTGCCCGCGCAACTTGGCGTCGAGGTTCGAAAGGGGCTCGTCGAACAAGAACACCGCGGGTTCGCGCACGATGGCGCGGCCCATCGCCACGCGCTGGCGCTGCCCGCCGGAGAGCTGGCGCGGCTTGCGGTCGAGAAGTTCATTCAGATTCAAAATGCCCGCGGCCTTGCGAACGCGCGTGTCGATCTCCGGCTTGGGCATGCCGCGCACTTTGAGGCCGTAGGCCATGTTGTTGTAGACCGACATGTGCGGATAGAGCGCGTAGTTCTGGAACACCATGGCGATGTTCCGGTCCTTCGGCTCGACGGTCGTGACATCCTTGCCGCCGATTTCGATCTTGCCGGACGTCGCGGTCTCGAGCCCCGCGATGATGCGCAGCAGCGTCGACTTGCCGCAGCCCGACGGCCCCAGGATGACGACGAACTCGCCGTCCGCGATGCGGCAATCGACGCCGTGGATCACCTTGACGGGTCCGAACGATTTCGTGATGCCTGCGATATTTACTTCGGCCATCCGGCTGCCCTCACTTCTCCGTCTCGACCAGGCCCTTCACGAACCAGCGCTGCATCAGCACGATCACTGCGACCGGCGGCAGCATGGCGAGCATCGCCGTCGCCATGACGATCTGCCATTCGGTGAGCGCATCGGCCGTGGTGATCATCTTTTTGATGCCGATGACGATCGTCTGCATGTCGCCGCTGGTGGTGATCAGGATCGGCCAGAGATACTGGTTCCACCCGTAGATGAACAAAATCACGAACAAGGCCGCGATGTTGGTGCGCGACAGCGGGATGACCGTGTCCCAGAAGAAGCGCAAAGGCCCAGCACCGTCGATCTTCGAAGCCTCCACCAGCTCGTCCGGGATCGTCATGAAGAACTGCCGGAAGAACAGCGTGGCGGTGGCCGACGCAATCAGCGGGATCGTCAGCCCGGCGAACGTATCGAGCATGCCGAGATCGGAGACGATCTTGTAGGTGGGATAGATGCGCACTTCGACAGGCAGCATCAGCGTGATGAAGATCAGCCAGAAGAACGCCATGCGGAACGGAAAGCGGAAATAGACGACCGCGAAGGCCGAGAGGAGCGAGATGGCGATTTTTCCGACCGCGATCATCATCGCCATGATGAAGCTGTTGAGCATCATCATGCCGACCGGGGTGCGCGTCGACATGGTCGGGCCGATGAAGATCGCCTGGTAGTAGTTCTTGAAGAAATTCGGGCCCGGGGTCAGCGGCATCTGCCCGTTGGAGATGGTCGCGGCATCGTGCGTCGAAGCGATGAACGTCAGGTAGACCGGGAACGCGACGATCGCGATCCCTAGCCACAGGATGGCGTGGGCGATAAATGTGGAAAACGGGCGATTTTCGACCATGGCGCCTAGTAATGCACCTTGCGCTCGACATAGCGGAACTGCACGGCCGTCAGCCCGATGACAATGACCATCATGATGACCGACTGCGCCGCCGAACCGCCGAGATTGCCGCCCAGGCGGCCATCGAAGAACACCTTGTAGACCAGCGTTTCCGTCGCCTTGGCCGGCCCACCGCCGGTCACCGTGTCAATGATGCCGAACGTGTCGAAGAACACATAGACGACGTTGACCACCAGCAGGAAGAACACGGTGGGCGACAGCAGCGGCAGGATGATCGTCCAGAAGCGCCGCGTCGAGGACGCACCGTCGATCGCCGAGGCCTCGATCACCGAGCGCGGGATCGATTGCAGCCCGGCGAGGAAGAACAGGAAATTGTAGCTGATCTGCTTCCAGGTGGCGGCGAGCACCACCAGCATCATGGCGTGGTCGCCGTTGAGCAGCGGGTTCCAGTCGACGCCCAGCCGCTTGATCGCCTGCGCCACCACGCCCAGCGAGGGCTGGAACATGAACAGCCACAGCACGCCCGCGATTGCCGGCGCCACCGCATAGGGCCAGATCAGCAGCGTCTTATAGGCCCCCGCCCCGCGCAGTTGGCCATCGGCCATCACCGCCAGCAGCAGCGCGATGCTCAGCGATAATCCGGCCACCAGGATGCTGAACACCGCCGTCACGCCGAAGGCGTGGGCATAGGAAGTGTCCTGAAACAGCTCGACGAAATTCTCCAGGCCGACGAATTCGGAGCTGAGGCCGAACGCATCCTCAAGCAGGAACGACTGATAGATCGCCTGGCTGGCCGGCCAATAGAAGAAAATCAAGACGACGGCCATCTGCGGCACGAGCAGCAGATACGGCAGCAGCTTGTTGGCGTAGATCGCGCGTTTTTCCATGTGAGACGGACGACGGACCGTCCCTGTTGCCAGGAACGATCCGTCGCAGCTTTCAGTCCGTTAGCGGCTGACCGTGCGCTCGAACTGGCGCAAGATCTGGTCGCCGCGCTGCACGGCCGCATCGAGCGCCGCCTGAGGCGCCTTCTTGCCGGCCAACGCTTCCTCGATCTCCTCCGACCAAACGTCGCGCAGCTGCACCATGTTGCCCAGGCGCAAGCCCCGCGAATTTTCCGTGGGCGGCTTGCCGGTCATCTGCAGCAGCGCTGTTTCCGTGCCCGGGTTCTTCTCGTAATAGCCCGAGGCCTTGTTCTTCTCATAGGCCGCCTTGGTGATCGGCAGGTAGCCAGAGTTCTGGTGGAGCCAGATCTGCCGGTCGGTGTCCGACAGGAACGTGAAGAACTTCGCCACGCCCTTGTATTCCTCCGGCTTCTTGCCGCCCATCACCCACAGGCTCGCCCCGCCGATGATGCTGTTCTGCGGGGCACCCTTGGCATCCGGGTAGTAAGGCAGCGTCGAGGTCCCGAACGCGAACTTGGCGTTGTTGACGACGTTGCCGCGGAAGGCCGAGGAGGTAAGGAAGATCGGGCATTCGCCGCTGGTGAAGCGGCCTTCGCCGGTGTTGGTGCGGCCCGAGTAATCGTAGGTCTTGTCTTTCTGGTAATTCACCAGATCGGTCAGCAGCCGCACGTGCAGCGGGCTGTTGAACTTGAGCTGGGTGTCGAACCCGTCGAGGCCGTTGGCCTTGGTCGCCAGCGGCACGTTATGCCAGGCGCTGAACTGCTCGATCGTGCCCCACGTCGTCCACGCCATCGAGAAGCCGCAGGCATTGTAGCCCGCCGCCTTCAGCTTCTTCGCGTAGTCCCACACCTCGGGCCAGGTCTTGGGCGGCTTCTCCGGGTCAAGATTCGCCTTTTTGAAGGCGTCCTTGTTGTACCACATGATCATGCTGGAGCTGTTGAAGGGCATCGACAGCATCTCGCCCTTCGATGTCGAGTAATAGCCCGTGACCGTCGGCAGGTAGGCTGCCGGGTCGAACTTCTCGCCCGCTTCCTTCATCAGCACATGGACGGGCTTCACAGCACCCTTGGCCGACATCATGGTCGCCGTGCCGACCTCGAACACCTGCATGATGTGGGGCGCGTTGCCGGCGCGAAACGCGGCGATGCCGGCGTTCATCGTGTCGGGATAGTTGCCCTTGTAGCTCGGGATAACCTTGTACTGGGTCTGGCTCTTGTTGAAATCCTCGGACAGCTTGACGATGAAGTCGTTGTTGGCACCCGTCATCGCGTGCCACCACTGGATTTCCGTCTGGGCCTGGGCCGTACCGGCGACGCTGGCAACAGCGACCGCAGCAGCGGCGCCGATCAGCGTTCTGCGCAAAATCATTCGTTCTCTCTCCCTGAAATGGGTTAGCGTTCCTCGTCTTATGCCCTGTCTCATGTCCGTTCTGGGACATAGACATGAAGCTTTTATGACAGGGACACTAGAGGAGTCTCCCGCTAAAGGGAAGCGGTTGAGACTTGCTAGCGCCTCGGCCCTAGCGCGGTGTTAACACCCGCCGCACGGCATCCTTCCAACCTATGTAGAGGTTGTCACGCTTGGCCGCGTCCATGGACGGCGTGAACAGGCGCTCGCGCCGCCAGCGCCGCCCGATCTCCTCGGTCGAGGAGAATACGCCAGCCGCCAGCCCGGCGAGGTAGGCGGCCCCCAGCGCCGTCGTCTCCGTCACCACCGGCCGTTCGACCGGGATGTCGATCTGGTCGGCCAGGAACTGCATCACCCAATTATTGACGGCCATGCCGCCATCGACGCGGATAGTGGCAATCTTGGTGGCGCTGTCCTCCGCCATCGCCGCCATCAGGTCGCGGGTCTGGTAGACCGTGGCTTCGAGCCCGGCGCGCACCATCTCGGCGATGCCGGTGTCGCGGGTCAGGCCCAGCACCGCACCGCGCGCGTCGGGGTCCCAATGCGGCGCCCCCAGGCCGGTGAAGGCCGGCACGAGATACACGCCGCCGGTCCCGGCGATCCCGGCCGCCATCGCCTCGCTGTCCGCCGCGCGCGGCAGGATCTTGAGCCCGTCGCGCAGCCACTGCATGGCCGCACCCGACACGAAGATGCTGCCCTCGAGCGCGAACACCGGCTGGCCGTTGAGCCGGTAGGCGAGCGTCGTCAGCAACCGGTTCTTGGACAAGATCATCTTCGAACCGGTGTTGAGCACCACGAAGCAGCCCGTGCCGTAGGTGCTCTTGATCATCCCCGGCGCGAAACAGGCTTGCCCGACCGTCGCCGCCTGCTGATCGCCGGCCATGCCGGTGACGGGAATGGCGACGCCCAGCAGCGCCTTGTCGATGACGCCGAATTCCGCCGCCGAATCGCGCACCTCCGGCAGGATCGAGCGCGGGATGTTGAACGCCTTCAGCAACTCCTCATCCCATTGCTGGGTTTTGAGATTGAACAGCATGGTGCGCGACGCGTTGGTGGCGTCGGTCAGATGCTGCTTGCCGCCGGTCAGCCGCCAGAGCAGGAACGTGTCGACCGTGCCGAAGGCGAGCTTGCCCTTCTCCGCCAGGGCGCGCGCGCCCGCGACATTGTCGAGCAGCCAGGCGATCTTCGAAGCCGAGAAATACGCATCGAACAGCAGGCCGGTGCGCTTGCCGAGCTCCTTGTCGCCGATCTTGGCCGCCATCTCGCGGCACCACGGCGCTGTTCTCCGGTCTTGCCAGACAATCGCATTGTGGATCGGCTTGCCGCTGGCGCGCTCCCACAGCAGCGTCGTCTCGCGCTGGTTGGTGATACCGATCGCCAGCACGTCCGCGGCCGTCATCTTGCCGTTGGCAAGGGCACGCTTGAGCACGGAGATTGTCGCGCGCCAGATTTCCTCCGGGTCATGCTCGACCCAGCCCGGCTGCGGATAGATCTGCGGCAGCTCGACCTGCGCCGAGGCCTTGGCGGTGCCGTCGGACTCGAACAGCATCGCGCGCGTGCTGGTCGTACCCTGATCGATCGCCAGAAGATGTCGCGGTGCCTGCGGCGCGGCCGCCATGGATCTCCCCTGTCTTATTGGCGCGCGATGATGGTCAGCGCCACTGGCCGCGTCAAGCCGACATGGGGATGCAAATGCGTGGGCTCTCCTGCGTCCGTCATATTGACGCAAGTCTGTTCCGCGAATATCATTTTTATATTCCGTAATACGGAACAGTCTTACGGAAAAAAATATGCGCCGAAAAAATTCGGCGCCAGCGGGCCCTCGAAGATCCGCTGTTGGGAGCGAAACGTGGAAGCTGAGACCGCGGTCAAGTCCGTCCACCGGACGGCGACGATTCTCAAGCTGCTGGCGACCAGGTCGCTGGCGGGCTGGCGGCTTTCGGACATCGCGCACGAGACGGGGCTACGCAAGGCGACCACCCACCGCCTGCTGTCGGCCCTTGTCAGCGCCGGCTTTGCCTATCAGAACGCCGCCGACCGTCGCTATCACCTGGGCTACGAAATCATCCGGATGAGCACGGCGGCAACCCGCTACGACATCGTCGAATTGGCGAGGCCAGCCTTGATCCGCCTGGCCCGCAAGACCGGCGACACGGTCTTCTTGTCCATGCGCGAAGGGTTGGACGCGCTCTGTGTCGATCGCCAGGTCGGCGCCTACCCAATCAAGACGCTGACCCTCGAGGTTGGCGACCGCCGGCCGCTCGGTGTCGGCTCGGGCAGCCTGGCGCTGCTGTCCTTTCTGCCGGACGAGGAGGTCGCTGAGATCGTCAAGGCCAACCGCCTGCGGCTCGCGAAATATCCGAAATTTGCGCCGCCTATTCTGCGCGCGCTGATCGCCCACGCGCGCACGAACGGCTTTGCCTTCAACGACGGCCGCATCGTCAGCGCCATGAGCGCCGTGGCGGTCCCGATCCAAGATCCGCGCGGCAAAGTCGTGGCGGCACTCAGCATCGCCGCCATCAACGAGCGGATGGGCAAGGCGCGCATCAAACAGATCGCGGCAATGCTGTTGGATGAGGCGGCGAAGCTGAAGCAGCGCCTGTCTATCGCAACGCCGCCCGATCACAATCGAGACGCCGCATGACAGCCATCGCGTGAGAGCGACAAGCGAACGCCGCCCAGCCACAAGGCGGGCACCAAACAACAAAGAGGAGGGAACGATGAAGATGAACAGAACGTCCGTTGCGGCCCGCGTCGCGGCGATCTGCGCCGCCGTCGTCGGCACCGTCATGATCGCCGGCGCCGCACAGGCACAGACTCTGAAAATGGCGCATATCTATCCGCCCGGAAACATCTGGTACGAGGCGTCTGTCGCCTATGGCAAGGCGGTCGAGGAGCGCTCCGGTGGCAAAATCAAGTTCCAGATCGCCCATAGCGGCACCACCGGCGACTGGCCGCAATCGATCGAGGCGCTGCTCATCGGCACCAACGACATCGTGCTGCAATCGGTCGGCACGCTCGACCGCTACAACATTGTCGCTGGCATCGAAGCCTATCCCTATCTGATCCGCGACGTCGATCACTTCAAGAAACTCTATTATGGGCCGGTCGGCGCCGAGCTGTTCGACGACATCGCCGCCAAGACCAAGTTCCGCATCGTCGGTGCCGGCTATCGTGGTGCCCGCCATCTCTCCACCAACGCGCGCCATCGCGTCGCCTCGCCCGACGATCTCAAGGGCGTCAAGCTGCGCGTGCCGCCGCTCAAGATGTACCGCCTGACCTGGGAATATCTCGGCGCCTCGCCGGTGCCGATGGGCGTCGCGGAGCTGTTTACCTCGCTCCAGCAGAGCGTCGTCGACGGCCAGGAGAACCCGCTCGAGGTCATCCAGACCCAGAAATACAACGAGGTGCAGAAGTATGTGACGGAGACGGCGCATGTCATCGGCGCCATGACCTTCATCTTCTCCGACGCACGCTGGCGCTCGTTCCCTGAGGAGACGCGCAAGATCCTGAAGGAGGAAGGCGACAAGGCGATGCTCGCCGGGACCGAGCGCATGATCAAGGCCGAGGACGAGATGAAGCGCGACCTGCAGGCCAAAGGCATGGAGTTCGTGAAAGTCAATCAGCCGGCCTGGAGCGCCAAGCTGGCGCCAATGACCAAGGACTTTCCGGAGCTGGCGACGTGGGTCCAGAAGATCCAAGCCGTCAAGTGAGCTTGGCGGACCGTGTGGCGCAGGGCATCGAGCAGCTGCTCGATGCCCTGCTCGCCATCATGCTGTTCATCATGGTGGTGGCGATCTCCTACCAGATCTTCGGGCGCTACGTCCTAGGCCGCGCGCCAAGCTGGGGCGAGGAGCTGGCGCGCTACCTGATGGTCTGGGTCACCATGCTCGGCAGCGCCGCCGAGCTGCGTAAGGGCGGCCACATCACCGTGACCACGCTCGCCGATATGCTGGGTCCGAAAGGCCGGCGCATCCTTCTGGCGGTGCGCGACGTGGCGCTGGTAGCCACGTGCGGCCTGCTCATCAATGCCGGCATCGATCTCGCCATGCTGCTGCATCGCCAATCCTCGCCAGCGTTCGAAATCCCGATGTCCATTCCCTACGCAGCGCAGCCTGTCGGGTTTGCGCTGATCCTCCTGCTCGTGGCGCTCGCGCGTCTCGCGGGCAGGCCGCCGCAGGTCTCCGCCGGCGAGGCGATCTGAATGGATCTCGCCATCGCGCTTGCCATCTTGATGACGGCGCTGATGCTCGCCGCCGTGCCGATCGCCTTCGCGCTAGCACTTTCCGTCCTCATCGTCGTGCTGTTCATGGGCGGCATCTCGCCGATGATCGTCATCCAGCAGATGCAATCGGGCATGGACGGGCTGCTGCTGCTCGCCATCCCCTTCTTCCTGCTGGCGGGCGATCTCATGAGTGCCGGCGGCATGACCGACCGTCTGCTCGCCTTTACCAACGCCCTGTTGGGCCGCTTCCGTGGCGGGCTCGCCATGAGCAACGTCGCCGCCGCGACCTTCATGAGCGGCATCTCGGGTTCGGCCGTGGCGGACACCAGCGCGCTCGGCCGCGTCCTCATTCCCGCGATGATCCGCGAGGGCTACGGCAAGGGGTTTTCCGCGGCACTGACTGCCGCGGCGAACCTGGTCGGGCCGATCATCCCGCCCTCGATCACCTTCATCATCATCGGCGTGCTGACGAACCTGTCGATCACCCGGCTCTTCATCGCCGGCATCGTGCCCGGAATCCTCTACAGCGCGGGCATGCTGGCGATGGCCTATTGGATCAGCCGTCGCCGCAACTATCCGGTCCATGGCCGCGCCAGCCTGGAGCATATCTGGCGCACGTTCCGCGAGGCGTTCTGGGCGCTGCTGATGCCGGTCTGGATCATCGTCGGCATCCGCACCGGCGTGTTCAACGTGACCGAATGCTCGGCGGTGGCGGTGTTCTATGCCCTCCTTGTCGGCGGCCTGATCTATCGCGAGCTCACGCTCAAGATCTTCATCGAATCCCTTGTCCGCACGGCGCGCACCACTGCCGTCGTCCTGCTGGTGATCGGCGCGGCGCAGGCGATCTCCTGGTTTCTGGCCTACAACGCGATTCCCGAGGCGATCGGCAGCTGGATCGCCGGCATTTCGCGCAACCCCTGGGTCTTCCTGTTGATCGTCAACGTCCTGCTGCTGCTGGTCGGCACGTTCCTGGAGAACGCGCCCGCCCTGGTGATGCTCGTACCCGTCCTCTTCCCCATCAGCCAGCAGCTCGGCATCGATCCGATCCATTTCTGCATCGTCGTCTCCGTCAATCTCGTCATCGGCTTGATCACGCCGCCCGTCGCCATCTGCCTCAACTTGGGCACGCTTATGGCGAAATGCCATCCCCGCGAGACCAACCGCGAGGCCATTCCCTTCCTCGCCGCCGCCATAGCCATACTTTTGCTGCTGACATACGTGCCGCAACTCGTGTTGTGGCTTCCAAATCTCGTGATGGGAAAGGGCTGATATGGGCGATCGTCTCAAAGGCAAAGTTGCGATGGTGTTCGGTGCCGGCTCGAGCGGCCCGGGCTGGGGCAACGGCAAGGCGACGGCCGTGCTCTATGCGCGCGAGGGTGCGCGCGTCGTCGCCATCGATGTCGCCATGGAGGCGGCCCAGGAGACCTGCGGCATCATCGCGAAGGAAGGCGGCGAGGCGATGCCGCTCGTCGCCGATGTGACCACCTCGGACTCCGTCAAGGCCGCGGTGGACGCGACCATGACGCGCTACGGCCAGATCGACATCCTGCACAACAATGTGGGCTATGCCGCCATGGGCGGCCCGGTCGACATGAGCGAGGCTGACTGGCAGCGCACGATCGACCTCAACCTGACCGGCGCCTTCCTCACCTGCAAGCACGTGCTGCCGCACATGCTCGCGCGCAAGCAAGGAACGATCGTCAATGTCTCGTCGATCGCCGCCATCCGCTGGACGGGCTATCCCTACAGCGCCTACTACGCCTCGAAGGCCGGCCTCAACCACTTCACCGTCGGCATCGCGATGCAGTATGCCAAGCAGGGCATCCGCGCCAACGCCATCATGCCCGGTATGATGAACACGCCACTGATCTACAAGCAGATCGCCGGCCAGTACAAAAGTGCCGAGGACATGGTGAAGGCGCGCGATGCCGCCTGCCCCATGGGCCGCATGGGCACGGCCTGGGATATCGCCAAAGCCGCGCTCTTTCTCGCCTCCGACGAATCCGCCTATATCACCGGCGTGGCGCTACCCGTCGATGGCGGCCTGAGCTGCGGACACTGAGCGCCCGCATCACACCAAAGTCTTGAAATCCACCGCGGCGAGACGGCGGTAATCGTCCATCTCGTTGAAGATCTGGCACGCGATGCGCAGCCACAGCCGGCCGCCGAACACGAAGATCGGCGCTTCGATCTTGTGCTTTTCCCACATCGCGGCGCGGATCTTCAGCGAATTTTCCAGCGTCGCCCCCGGCTGGATCGGCATTTCGATGGTCGCCATCGTGCCGAGCAGCTCCGGCGGTCCGCCGATGCGCGTCCCCCAGGCGGCGGCGATCATCTGTCCGGCTTCGACCGCCAACGCGTGGTTGCGCGCGCGCACCAGCTCGCCGCCTTGCGCATTGTAAAAGCCAATGGCGGTCGGCAGCGCCGCCCAGGCGCTGTAATCCTTCGTCCCGACCCAGTCGAACTCCGCGGCAATGCCGTTGCCGTAGCCATGCGAGATGACGGTCGGGTGCAGCGCCGCGCGCCGCGCCGGCGATGCCCACACGAAGGCGCAGCCCTTGGGCGCGAACAGCCATTTATGGCAATTGCCGGCATACCAGTCGGCGCCGATCGCCGGCACGTCGAGGTCGATCATGCCCGGCGCATGCGCGCCGTCGACCAGCACGGGGATGTTGCGCGTCTTCATTTCCGCGACGAGCCGCGCCACCGGGAAGATGAGCGCCGTGGGCGACGTGATGTGGTCGATCACCAACAGCTTGGTGCGCGCCGTCACGCGCGCGAGCACCGCCGTAACGATCTCGTCATGGCCTTTGGACGGGAACGGCACATCCGCTTCCACGACCGTGGCGCCGAACTTCGCGGCCATGTGTTGCAGCGTCTTACGGATCGCACCATAGGCATGAGTTGTCGTCAGCAACTCGTCGCCGGGCGCGAATTTCATGTCGCGCAGCACGGCATTGGCCGCCGACGTCGCGTTATCGACGATGCCGATCTCGCTGCCCGGCACGTTGAGGACGGGGCCCAGCGCATCCGCCGCGGCGCGAAGCAGCCCCGGCAGCTCACGCTGCATATAGCGCACCGGCTGCATCTCGCAGCGTCGGCGGAACGTCTCCGCCGCATCGTACACCACGCGCGGCGGCGCGCCGTAGGAGCCGTTATTGAGAAACGTGATGTTGTCTTCGAGCAGGAACTGGTCGCGAAGGACGCGACCGAATTTCAGTTCGTTGCTGCGCTGGAGATTCATGGAACGCCTCATCCTTCGACACGCTCAGGATGAGGCTTTTCAACAAACCCTCATGCTGAGCTTGTCGAAGCATGAGGTCCGCAGGAAAGACGGTCAATCGAACTCGTGTTTCAGCGCGCGCTAAAACGAATAATCATTGTCAGGGGACAAAATGTCAGCGGACATATTGTCAGGGGACACTAGGATTTCAGCGCCGCCTCGACCGCGCCGGTGATGTCCTTCGACATCGGCTTGACGCGCGAGGGCCACGTCCCGGTCAGCTCGCCGTCGGGCGCAATCAGGTACTTATGGAAATTCCATTTCGGCGCCGCGCCCTCGCCCAGCTCGTTCACCACCCAGCGATAGAACGGATGCGCCTGCGCGCCGATCACGGTTTCCTTCTGGCTCAGCGGGAACGACACGTTGTAACTCTCGCAGAACTGCTTGATCTCCGTGGCGCTGCCGGGTTCCTGCGCGCCGAAATCGTTGGACGGCACGCCGAGCACGATCAGGCCCTTGTCCTTGTAACTGTCCCACAATTTCTCGAGATCCTCATATTGCGGCGTGAAGCCGCAGAACGAGGCGGTGTTGACCACCAGCACTGGCTTGCCCTTGAAGGATTTCATCGGCAGCGGTGCGCCGTCGATCGACACGAAATCGAAATCCCACGCCGTCATTTTCGGTCCTCCGCCTTTGCCCTTACGATCCGCGGCCTGGATCGGATACGTCCCGCGGCCCAGACTGGCCGTCAGGAAGCCAAAAAACATCAGGATGCTGCGCCGGTTCATGCCCCGCCCCTCAGCTGTAGCGCTGCTCTGTCCACGGATCGCCGTAATTGTGATAGCCGCGCACTTCCCAGAAACCCGGTTTGTCGCCCGCCAGGAACTCTAGCTTGGTGAGCCACTTCGCACTCTTCCAGAAATAGAGCTTCGGCAGCACCAGCCGCACCGGTCCGCCATGCTCGCTTGGGATCGGCTTGCCTTCCCAGCGCGATGCGAGCAACACGTCCTCGCCCGCGAAATCCGCGAGCGGCACGTTGGTCGTGTAGCCATCGGCGCTGTGCTGGATGACGTATTTCGCTTCCGGCTTCACCTTCAGCATGTCGAGCAAATGGCGCGTCGACACACCCTCCCAGGCGTTGTCGAAGCGCGACCACGCGGTGACGCAATGGATATCGGATTTGATGGTCGCCTGTGGCTGCGCCATGAAATCCGCCCACGACCAGGAGATCTTGTTCTCGACCAGCCCGGTCACGTCCAGCCGCCAGCTCTGCTCCGTAACCGTCGGCTGGATGCCGAGATCGAGCACGGGCCAGTTTTTCACCTCGCGCTGGCCGGGCGGCAGCCGTCCGGCCTCGGGCGTTGCCGTCGTGCCCGTAAGCAGGCGCCCTTCGCCCGCCCATTTCTGCTTGGTGTCGACCAGCTTCTGCTTGACCTTGCCGAGCAATCCGTCGCCGTCGCTGGACATCGAAAACCCTCAGTTCCGTCGAATGTGCTTCCGAAGCTTAATATAAGCAATCTTACGCTCCGGCGTCAGACCCCGCCTGGGTCACAGCAATGTGACTCACGCCTGTAGAGACGAGTTTCCCTGCATCAAATTTGAGCGTCTATATCAAAAAAGAGTATGTCACCCGCGGGCTTGACCCGCGGGCCCATTCCCCAGGGCGACGCGTCGCCGTCGCAGATGGGTCCGCGGGTCAAGCCCGCGGATGACAGTTTTTATTATTCGATTGCTTCCAAATTCCGCGCGATCCGCCCCTTCAGCGCCGCCAGATCGAGCTGATGCACCGAGCCCGCCCCCGCAAGATCGAGCGCGTGCGCGGCGGCGGCCCCCATCGCCATGCACGGGCCCATCACCCGCACCGACGACAGCGCGATCGGATCGGCATCGATGCAGCGTCCGGCGGCGACCACGTTGTCCGCCTCGGCCGGTGTGAGGCTGCGGAACGGCACGTAGTGCAGATGGTCGTCGCCGAACTCCTCCCACTGCGCATGGCTCGCCGTGTCGTGGAATTCGATGGGCCAGGAGCAGCGCAGGATCGCGTCCTCGAACCTCGTGCCGTCGCGCACTTCCGCTTCCGTGAGCTGATGCGTGGCGGCGATGGTGCGCGTCTGGCGGATACCCGGCTGGCCATAGGCGCGCACGCGCGCGCGCGCGAACGCCGCCGGAAATTCGCTGCGCAGGAAATGCACGACGCGATCGACCTGCGCGCGACCTTCCAGCATCGTCTGGCCGGCGCCGATCGGATCCATCGGCGTTTCGATATGCGTCATGTTGACCAGCGTCTCGCCCGCCCCCGGGGTCGCGAAGATGAACCCATCCTGCCGCACCAGCCCGTATTCAGCACCTTTTTCCTGCAGCCGCCGCCCCACTTCGCTGCGATCGAGGGCAGTCAGCGCCGCATCGTCGGTCGCCTCCAGCGTGAACATCATCGTGCCGAAAATCTTGGCGGCGGCCTCGCGCACTTCCAAGCCGGCGGTCCAGGTCAGCGCCGCGTCGCCCGAGGCGTCGACAAATCCGCTGGCGCGCAGCTCGACATCGCCGTAGCGCGTCGCGAGCTCGAGCGATCTTACCCGCCGCCCGTCGCGCTCGACGCCGCGCAAGACAGCGCCCAGCAACACAATGAGCCCCGCCTTGCGCGCCTGCTCCTCGAACCAGCGCTGCACCGCCGTAACGCGATATTGCACGATGATCGTGTTGCGCCGCCCGACAATGTCATGCAGATCGCCTGACGCGCCGAGATCGCGCAGCAGATCGTCGGCGACGCCATACGTCACCTGATACGGATTCTTGCCGTTGGAATAGAGGCCGCAGAACGTGCCGACCATCGAGCCCACCGCTTGGCCGCCCAGCAACGGTGCCGCGTCGACGATCGCCACCCGCCGCCCCAGCTTCGCGGCCTCCAGCGCCGCCGACATGCCCGCAGCGCCCGAGCCCAGCACGGCGATATCCGCCTCGACGATCTTCGGTGCGGAATCTCCCGTGCGGCGGAACGTGTGGGTCGTGGTGTCTATCGCCATCGCAACAATCGCCTTTCTAAGCGCCCCAGGGCCAGCGCAACCAAGAGGCCCAGGATCGAGAGTATAACGACGCCGGCGAGCAATTGGTCCGTCTGCATCAGATTGCCGGCGGTGAGGATGAATGCGCCGATCCCGTATTGGGCGCCGATCATCTCCGCCGATACCATCAAGATCAATGCGATCGAGGCGGAGATGCGGAAGCCCGCGAGAATACCCGGCAACGCGCCCGGCAGCACGATCTTCAGCACGATCGACATCCATGGCAGGTTGAAGCTCTGCCCCATACGGATGAGGTTGCGCGCCACGCCGTCCACGGCGCTGTAGGTCGCGATGACGGTCGGGAAGAACACGCCCAGCGCGATGGTGATGACCTTCGAGGATTCGCCGATCCCGAACCACAGGATGAATAGCGGCAGCAGCGCGATCTTCGGGATCGGGAACAACGCCGACACAACCGGCACGCCGACCGCGCGGGCGAGCGACCAGATCCCCATGGAAAAGCCGATCGCCAGCCCGGCGATCGTGCCAAAACACCAGCCCGCCAGGATGCGCGCCAACGACTGGCTGAGATGCAGCCACAGCGTGCCGCTGCGATAGAGATCGTAGAGCGCCGAGACCACGTCCGATGGCGAGGGCAGAAAGATCGGGCTGACCCAGCGCCAGCGCACCGCGACCTCCCATAGCGCGATGATCGCGATGAAGGCGATGAGGGCCGCACCGCGCCGTGGCGAGGCGATGAACCCGCCGCCGCGAAACGCGAGCGCGCGGCCGGCAACAGCGCGGTCAGCCATGCACCACCTCGCGCTCGGCCACCTGCGCTTCGGCCTTGATCAGGCCCCACAGCCGCTCATGCAGCGCCGCAAGTTTCGCCTGAGCGGCAGCACCGGTGCGCTCCGCTTGCGGCATATCGATGCTGACGATCTCGCGCAACCGCCCGGGGCGCCGCGATAAAATCGCGACCCGATCGGCGAGGCGCAGCGCCTCGGAAAGATTGTGTGTCACATAGACGGCCGTCAGCCGCTCGCCCAGCAGCAGCCGCAGGAAATCCTCCATCAGCAGCTCGCGCGTCTGCGCGTCGAGCGCCGACAGCGGCTCGTCCATCAGCAGGATCGCGGGGTTGACGGCAAGGGCCCGCGCGATGCCGACACGCTGGCGCATGCCGCCGGAAAGCTGCTTGGGATAGGCCGCGCGGAACTCGCTGAGCCCCGTGCGCGCCAGAACGTCGCTCACGCGTCGCGCGCGCTCGGCGCTGGACAGCTTATGATGCTCCAGCGGCAGCGCGACATTGTCCGCGACGCTGCGCCACGGCAGCAGCGCGAAATCCTGGAACACATAAGTGAACGGGTTGAGGCATTGCGCCGGCGGCTCGCCCGCCACCAGCACCCGGCCGGCACTCGGCGCCAAGATCCCGCCCATGATCCCGAGCAAGGTCGACTTGCCGCAGCCCGACGGGCCGATCAGCGCGAGGATCTCCCCCTCGCGCACCGTCAGATCGATCCCTTCGAGCGCCACGACCTCGCCGTAGCTGTGCGCGACTCCTTCGACGATAAGCTGCAAGCAAGCCTCGGATGCGCGCTCTGTTCAGCGCGGCAGGTTGAAATGCCCTTTGACGAAGGAGAGATCGAGCAGGCCCTTGGCATCGACCGATTTGTCGACCTGGCCTTGCGCCTGCCAGAACGCGACCTGGTTATAGACGTCGCCGACATTGAGGCGGCCTTGCGCATCGACGAAGGGCAGACCATCGGCCACGCGCTCCGGCGGCTGCTGCACCCATTTCGCAACGATGGCCAGCAGCTCGTCATAGCCCGGGCCCTTGATCGCCTTGCCGCTCGCGTCCTTGCCGTTGAAAGCGGCGTTATAGGCGGCATTGGCCTTGAGATAGGCGCGCATGAAGCGCTCCACCGTATCGCGCCGCGTCTCGATCGTACGCGGGGCCGCGAACAAAGCACCGAGCTGCCACGGCGTTTCGTCGCCGACCCAGCCGAGGATGTGCCCGCCCTTCTCCGCGTCGAGCTGGCGCGCAACATTGACCGGCGCCAGCACCGCGTCGACCTGTCCGCCCTTGAACGCCGCCGCCATGTTGGGCAGCGTCTGCAGCGGCACCAGCGTCACGCTCTTGATGTCGAATTTATATTTCTGTGCGAGCAGGCCCAGCGAATACTCGAACGTCGAGCCCGCCGTGGTCATGCCCACGCGCTTGCCCGGAAAATCCTTGAGACTCTTGAAGCCGGCATCGTAGGCGGCGTTCGTCACCATGTAGCCGACCAGCTGGAAGCCCGGCTCCTCGCGGCTTTGCGCGGCGATGATCTTGATCGCGCCCTTGCCGGCGAGATTGTAGAAGCCCGCGGTCAGACCGGTGACGCCGAGATCGGCGTCGCCCGAGGTCACCGCCACCGGCACCTGCTGCGCCGCGGTGAACAGCTTGATCTCCGTGTCCAGCCCCTCGGCCGCGAAATAACCTTTGTCCTGGGCGATAAAGATGGCGCCGGAGGAGGCGAGGCGCAGCGCGCCGACCGACACTTTCTGCGATTGGGCAAAACCCGTCGACGTGACCGCGACGGCCAAAATCGCACCAACCAAACTACCGACAAAACCCGCGCGTGACATGCAGTCCTCCCCTGGGCGCCGGCCGATTGCGGTGGGCCGGCATTGGGCCGATTTATGCCGGCCGCACGCGCAAAAAGTCAAATTGACGGAGGCTTGGAAGCGTTCAGCGTCCGGAGATGGCGAAGACCTCGACCTTGGCCGATGCCGGCGCCGCCGCCAGCGCGCGACGCACCGCGACCGCGAACAGCGCCACCAGGGCCATGCTCGCCAGCGGTATGTTGGTGTGCTCGCCCAAGATCGGCGCCACCAGCGGTGTGAGCCAGGCCGCGACCATCACTTCGCGCTCATACGCACGCCAGCCGCGCTCGACGCCATCCCACGCCAGCAGCGCCAAGGGGACGGCCAGGATCGCGAGGTCGTAATCGAACAGATAGGGCGGCACCAGCGTCGCCCCGACGACCAGCACCGCCATGCCCAGCCGCGCCGGCGCCTGGCGCCACCACACATAAGCGACGCTCGCGACCGCGACGGCCGCCAGGACGATGTGCAGCGCATAGGCAGCCGGCTGCGCCACGCCCAGCACGCGCAGCGTGATGAACAGGCTGGGGATCTTCGCCCATGGCAGCATCCCGGCTTCCAGACGTGACGCACCACCGGCAGATTTGCCACGAACGCTTCCCACGCCTCCCAACCGATCACCGCCGTGCTGATGCCGGTGAACAGCACCGCGCTGGTGGTCGCAGCGCCCAGCGCCGTCCACTGCCGCCCGCAGATCAAGGCCAGCGGCACCAGCACGCCGAGCTGCGGCTTATAGACCAGCAACCCCAGCGCCAGCCCGGCCGCGAAGGGTCGTTCCTTGAGCAGCAGCGCGCCGAGACCGAACAGCGCTGCCGTCAGAAATCCGTTCTGACCATGAAAAATGTTGATGAACGTTCCCGGTGCCGCGAGCAGCAGCCAGACCGTCTCGGGCCGCGGCACCAGCTTGCGCACGACGATAGCGCAGGCGGTGAATGTCGCCGCCACCCACACGGCATACGAGACGAGATACGGCAGCAGCGCCAGCGGCAGCGCCACCAGCTGGAACATCGGCGGGTAGTGCCAGAGAAAGAGTGTCGCGCTCGCCGGAACGGCAATCTGCTCGGCGGCAAAGATACGGTGCGTGTCATAGGCATCGGCGGCATGCCCGCCCAGCGCCAGCAGCGAGGCGGCCCAGAAGGTGATGAAATCGTAGCCGAGCGGCTTGCCCTTGGGATCGACCAGATCGACCGACATCATCACCCAGCCGACCGCCAGCAGAACGTAGACCGGCACAAAGATGCGCGGATACGCGATCAGCCGGCGCTGGTTGAGCCAATGTTGATCGGCGGGAGAATTCATCGCGCCTGCGTCCGGTGGTGATGCGCTGAGCCTTCAACTATCGGCGAGGCCGTTTAACGATCCCTTAAGCCCCGCTTGCCCCAACCCAAGCCGCCCCGCATCATCGCCGCCGATGACCGCTCTCAGAATCGCCTCCCTCCTGCCCAGCGCCACGGAGATCGTTGCCGCCCTCGGCGCCGCCGATGAGCTCGTGGCGCGCAGCCATGAATGCGACGAGCCCGCTTGTGTGGCGGGCCTGCCGGCGATCACCGCCGCCAAGCTCGATACGCGCGGCAGCGGCGCGGCCATCCATGGCCAGGTCCGCGCCTTGCTGGAACAGACGCTGTCGATCTACCGCGTCGATGCCGACGCGCTGCTCGCCACGCGCCCCGACGTGATCGTGACCCAGACCCAGTGCGAGGTCTGCGCGGTGTCGCTCGACGACGTCGAGCGCGCTCTGTGCCGGCTGGACCGGTGCCGCGCCGCGGATCGTCGCCCTATCGCCGATGGCGCTGGACGACATCTTCACCGACATCGCGCGCGTCGCTGCGGCCATCGGCCGCGACCAGGCCGGCGCCGCCCTGATCGCCACGATGCGGCAGAGGATGGACACCGTCGCCCGCGGCGTCGCCGGCCGCCCCCGCCCGCGCGTGGCGACGCTCGAATGGCTCGATCCGCCGATGGCCGGCGGCAATTGGATGCCGGAGCTGATTGCGCATGGCCGGCGGCGAGAACCTGTTCGGCGAAGCAGGACAGCACTCGCCCTGGCTCGACTGGGAAGCCCTGGTGCACGCCGATCCGGATGTCATTCTGGTCCTGCCCTGCGGCTTTTCGCTCACGCGCGCATTATCGGAAATGCCGGCGCTGGCCATGCGTCCGCGCTGGAACGAGCTGGCGGCCGTGCGCGCGAAGCATGTTTATGTCCTTGATGGCCACCGTCATTTCAACCGTCCCGGGCCCCGCCTATTTGAGTCGCTTGAAATCCTCGCGGAAATCCTGCATCCAGCGCTGTTTCCGGCCGCACATCATGGCCGCGCCTGGCGGCGCTGGCCGGCCGGCTGACGCAAACTCTCGTCTTTTTCAGATATTGGATTGGCGCCCCTCATGATGCGCATCTGGCTCCCTCGTCTCGCTTTGGCCGTCCTGCTCGCTCTCGCGGTCATTTCTCCGCGCTTGGCGCACGCACAGAACCAATCGCCGCCGCCGGTTTCAGCGGCGGAGATCGAGAATCTCCTCAACACCCTTGAAGACGACGTCGCGCGCCAGAAATTCATCGAGCAGTTGCGCACGCTGGTCGATTCCGCGCGGCGCACCGCGCCCGAGCCGCCAACGATCCCGGACCGCGTCGCCGCACGTTTCCTGGGCACGCTCTCCGACCAAGTCGCCGATTTCGGCAACACCATCGTCGCCGCGGCGGCCTTTATTGCCGACGCACCGAAGCTCTACGGCTGGTTCGCCACGCAATTCGGCAATCCCGACACGCGCCAATGGCTGTTGGAGATCGCCGCCAAGGTCGTCACCGTCCTGTTCGCGGGCTGGGTCGCCGAGTGGATCGTCATCTGGTGCCTGCGCCGGCCGCAGCGCTTCATCGAATCGCGCCAGATCAAGTCGCCATGGATGCGGGTCCCGTTCCTGTTCCTGTTGGCCGTGGTCAATCTCGTGCCGATCCTGGTCTTTGCCGCCGCCGCCTTCGGCGTGCTGACCGCGATCGAGCCCACGCGCACCGCGCGCCTGGTGGCGCTGGCGCTGATCAACGCCAACCTGATCGCACGCTTTTTCAACCTGATCAGCTGGACGATCCTGTGCCCGCGCATCCCGGTCTTGCGGCCCGTGCCGATTGTCGACGAGACGGCGGCGTATATCTATTTGTGGCTGCGCCGCATCGCCAATCTGATCGTCTACGGCTATTTCATGGTCGAAGCCGCCGCTCTGATCGGCCTGCCGCAGGTCGGTTACCTGTTCCTGATGAAATTGCTGGGCCTGATCGTGGCCCTGCTCATGATCGTGCTCATCCTGCAGAACCGCACCGCCGTGGCGGCGGCCATCGTCAGCCGCCGCCCCGACGCCACCACCGGCGGCACGGCGCTGCGCCGCTTCGCCGGCGAATACTGGCATATCGGCGCCGTGATCTATGTGTCTCGGTCCTGGTCATCTGGATCCTGCGGCCCAACGGCGGCTTCGAGTTCGTCGTGCGTGCGACCGTGCTCACGGTCATGCTGATTCTCCTCTCCAGCCTGGCGGTGGTGCTGGTCCGCCGCCTGATGCTGCGCGCCTTCACGCCGTCCGACGAAATGCGCCAGCGCTTCCCGACCCTGGAGGCGCGCGCCAACCGCTACATCGCGATCCTCAACATCGTCGCAACCGTGTCGATCTACGGCTTCGCGGCGCTGTCGATCCTGCAGGCCTGGGGTCTGGGCTCGCTCGAGTGGCTGACCTCGCCCTTCGGCCGTCGCGTGACATCGAGCGTCGTGTCGATCGGCATCACGCTGATCGTATCGTTGATCCTGTGGGAAGCCGCCAACGCGGTCCTGGAGCGCAGCCTCGGCCGCGCCATCGGCAGCAAGGCCGACGCGCTGCGCCGCTCGGCGCGCGTGCGCACGCTGATGCCGATCATCCAACGCATCCTGTTCAGCGTGCTCTCCGTGTTCGTCGGCTTGATCGCGTTGTCGGAGATCGGCATCAACATCGCCCCGCTCCTGGCTGGTGCGGGCGTCGTCGGCATCGCCGTCGGCTTCGGCGCCCAGACCCTGGTCAAGAACTTCCTGACCGGCATGTCGATCATCCTGGAAGACTCCATGGCGGTCGGCGACGTCGTCGAGCTCGGCAACAAGGCCGGCGTTGTCGAGCACATGTCGGTCGGCTACGTACAGCTGCGCACCTTCGAAGGCACGCTGCACACGATCCCGTTCAGCGAGGTCGTGACCGTCAGCAATCTGACCAAGGATTTCTCCTTCGCGGTGTTCGACTTCAGCATCGGCTACGAGGCCGATATCGATCGCGTGATGGCGATCATGCGCGAAACCTCCGACGCCCTGCGCAAGGACAGCGAACTCGGCCCGGTCATCCGCGCCGATATCGAGATTGTCGGCGTCGATCGCTTCGTCGATTCCGGCGTCGCCATCAAGGCGCGCATCCGCACGCTGCCCGGCAAGCAATGGCAGGTGTCGCGCGCCTTCAACCGCCTGCTCAAGATGACCTTCGACCGCGAAGGCGTCGAGACGCTGTTCCCGCAGCGCGTGGCTCGTCCGATCGCGCCGCCGCGCGAATCCCCGCCGACAATCGAGGCCACACCCGGCGCGGAGCCCGGAACCGGCCCGGCCGACGCGAAGGCTTAGCGCTGGCGTTTGCGTCCCTGCGCGCGGTGTGAAACTCTGAGCCGGTCGGGACCGGGGGAGTTTCATGGCCGCACAATCCGCCGTTTCAAGCGCGCCGCCGCCCGGCTTCGCCGCCTGGCGCAGCGCCTTGACCAGTTATCGACTGCTCTTCACCAATCTCGGCGGTTTCCTGCGCCTCGCCTGGCCCTGGATGGCAGTCGCTTACGTTGTCGGTTATGCCGGCGGATATCTGACGGTGCACACGGGCGAAAGTTACCTGTCCGTGCTCGGCGCCATCGCCGTGACGCTTGTGCGCGGCCATCGTCGCCGTGAAATGGCATCGCCGCGTGCTGCTGGGTGCGGCGGCCGTGGGCCCCGCGTTTGCCTTGGCGCGACGCGATTTCGTCTTTATCGGGCGTGCCATTCTGCTCCTGCTGGCCACGATCGTCCCGCTCTCGATCCTGCTGATGCTCGCTGTCTTCGCCATGTTCACGAATGACGAGGCGATGATCGTCGGCCTGATCATCGTCTGCTTCCTCGGCTTCCTGTTGGCGATGTATGTGCTCGCGCGCTTCTGCCTGATCCTGCCCGCCGCCGCGATCGACCATGGCGCCTTCGGATGGGGTGCGTCGTGGCGGGCCACCGCCGGCGTGTCGCTACGGCTCTGGGGCGGGTCGTTCGTCGTGGCGGTGCCGTTGGCGGTGATCAGCAAGCTGATCGAAAACGTGGCGATCCTCACGATCTATCAGTTCGGCATGCTGCCGCTGGCAATCGCCTTCGGCATCATTAGCACCATCCTCGTCTTTCTCACCGTGGCGCTCGTCGCGACCTACACCTCGCTCGCTTATCGCGCCTTGATCAGGGCAGCGCCCGCGTGACGCGGCGCGGTATGAGCGGCCACAACACCGCCGCGATCACCGGCCACAACAGCAGCAGCAGTGCCAGCGTCGCGAGCGTGCCGACCAACCCGTTCGACCAGAAAATCGCCAGCGAGCCCTTTGAAAAGATCATCGACTGGCGGAACGCATCCTCCGCCTTGTCGCCCAGCACCATCGCCAGCACCATTGGCGCGATCGGGTAATCGAGTTTCTTGAGCACATAGCCGGCGACACCGAACACCAGGACCAGCCCGAGATCGAACGTCGAATTGGCGACCGTATAGGCGCCGATGACGCAGACGACCACGATCACCGGCCCGATGATCGAAAAGGGGATGCGCAAGATCGCCGCGAACAGCGGCACGGTCGCCAGCACCAGCACCACCGCCACGACATTGCCCATGTACATGGATGCGATCAGGCCCCAGACGAAATCCTTCTGCTCGATGAACAGCATCGGCCCCGGGGCGAGGCCCCAGATCATCAGCCCGCCCATCATCACCGCCGCCGTAGCCGAGCCCGGCACGCCCAGAGCCAGCATCGGCAGGATGGCGCTGGTCCCCGCCGCGTGATCGGCGGTTTCGGGCGAGATGACCCCTTCGGGCTCGCCCGTGCCGAAGTGCCTCGACCGGCGCGAAAATCGCCGCGCCAGCCCGTAGCTCATGAACGACGCCGCCGTCGGCCCGCCTGGCGTGATGCCCATCCAGATGCCGATCGCGCTCGAGCGCAGCAAGGCGGCCCAGTAGCGCGGCAAGCCGCACAGCGCCGTCAGCACGCCGCGCAGCGTGATGCGCGTCGCGACCCCCTCGAATTTGAGGCCGCCCTCCATCGTCAAGATGAGCTCGCCCAGCCCGAACAGCCCGATCACCGCCACCAGGAAGCTGATGCCGCGCAGCAGTTCGGAGAATCCGAAAGTCAGGCGCAGGCTGCCGGAAACCGAATCCATGCCGACCGCCGCGAAGGAGAAGCCCAGCGCGATCGACACGATCGCCTTGAACGGCGAACCGCCGCCCAGCCCCACGAAGCTCGCGAAGGCTAGCAGATAGACCGCGAAGAATTCCGGTGACGAGAATTTGAGCGCGAAGCGCGCGACCCAACCCGACAGCAGCGTGATGACGATGACACCCATCAGCGCCCCAAGCCCGGCCGACAGGAACGCGTAGCTCAGCGCTTCGGTCGCGCGGCCTTGCTTGGCCATCGGATAGCCGTCGAACGTGGTCGCGACCGACGACGGCTCGCCCGGGATGTTGAACAGGATCGACGTCGTCGAGCCACCGAACAACGCGCCCCAGTACATGCTGGTCAGCAGGATGATGGCGGAGACCGGCTGCATCGCGAAGGTGAGCGGCAGCAGCAGCGTGACGCCGTTGGGCGCCCCCAGCCCCGGCAGCACGCCGACCAGGATGCCGAGCATCACGCCGACCAGCATCAGCGTGATGTGATAGAAGCTGAACGCGACGCTGAAGCCGTGCAGCAGGGCGGCGAGATTATCCATCAGTTGAAGCCGAGCCAGGTTTCGAGCGGCCCCTTGAGCAAGGGCTGCTTGAACCCGATCTCGAACAGCACGAAGAACGCGAGCGCCACGCCGATGCCCGTCAGCGCCGCGCGCGGCCAGCGATAGCCGCCCTGGAACACCATCGTCGCCATCAGATAGAGCGCCATGGCCACGTAGAGCCCGAGCACCAGGCTCGCCCCGACGAACGCGAGGATCGGCAGCGCGAACGCCGCCACCTGCCGCGCCTGTGCTGCGGAAATAAAGGATGGGCCGGCGCGTCGGCGCGCCAGCCACGCCTGCGCCGCCACGCCGACGCTGCCCAGGATGATCACCAGCCCGACATAGAACGGAAAATATCCCGGCTGCGGGCCCGCATCGTCCCAGCCGATCTGGTATTCGAGCGAACCGATGACAACGGCGACACCGATCGCCGCCGTGCACGCCGCGACGGCAATCTCCACCGCCACGCGCGACACGAGCGAGCGATCGGTATCGTCGGCCATCGATCTAGCCTTCGCTCAATTCACCAGCCAGCCTTCTTCCTTGAAGATCGCGCGCGCCTTGATCTCGTCCTCGGCGATGAAGGCCTTCAGCCCCTTGTCGTCGAGGAAAATGTTGCTCTGCGAACCGCGCGTGATGTAGTCCGCCCATTCCGGCTTCTCGCGCACCTGCTTCAACAGGTTGACGTAGAACGCGACCGCCTCGTCATTCGCGCCGCCGGGCAGGAACACGGTGCGCGGCATCTGGAACTGCTCCAGCGGAATGCCGGATTCCTTGCAGGTCGGAATGTCCGACCACGCCATCGTCTCCGTCACTTTCGGCCCCGGCGTCATGCGCTTCGGGCTGAACACGCAGAGCGGTTTGCCGGCCCCGGCTTTCCACTGCCCGATATTCTCCGCCGGATTGTTGGTGTTGGAATCGATGTGGCTGCCGGCGAGCTGCACCGCCGCCTCGCCGCCGCTCTTGAACGGAATGTAGGTGAACTTCGTGCCGGTCGCTTTTTCAAGGAGCCGCACCAGCAACTGATCGACATCCTTCGACTGGCTGCCGCCCATCTTGAAATCGCCCGGCTTCGCTTTCACCGCCGCGATGTAGCTCTTGGCGTCGGTGTACGGCAGGTCGGGGCGCACCCACAGCAGGAACTCGTCCATCGCCATCGCCGCGACGGGCCTGAGATCGTCGTGCTTGAAGGCAAGCTTCGCCACCATCGGCAGCATCCATTCATTGGATGTCGCGAACACGACCTTGTGCGGGTCGCCCGCGGCCGATTTGGCGTAGACGAAACCTTCGGCGCCGCTGCCACCGCCCTTGTTGAGCACGATGACCGACTGCTCGAGCAGATTGTACTTGATCGCGATCGCCTGGACCGTGCGCGCGAACTGGTCCGTGCCGCCGCCAGGCCCGGCCGTGACGATGAACTCAACATTCTTGGTCGGCTTCCACGCCGCTTCGGCCGTCGACATGCCCAGCACGGCGAGGGCGCCGAGGGCCGAGATCGTCAATTTCGTGTTCATGGTTCCTCCATCGATTTTTTTGGTTCGTTGGTGAGATCGTCAGGCGGCCGGGCGCGTGCTCCTGATTGTGCGTCGCTGTGCCATGCGCGCCGCCAACAGCACTGCCTCGCGGATCGCACCGACATTGGCGCGGCCCTGGCCGGCGATGTCGTACGCGGTGCCGTGCGCCGCGCGTGCAGATCGGAAACGGGAAGCCGCCCAGCAGCGTCACGCCGCGATCGAAGCCGATCAGCTTGATCGCGATCTGTCCCTGGTCGTGATACATCGTCACCACGGCATCGAAGCTGCCGCCGCGCGCGCGCAAGAACACGGTGTCGGACGGAAACGGCCCGTCGCACACGATGCCGGCGGCCTTCGCCTGCGCCACCGCCGGCGCGATGATGTCGATCTCCTCGCGCCCGAAATTGCCGTTGTCGCCGGCATGCGGATTGAGGCGCCGCCACCGCGATGCGCGCCGGGTTGAACCCGGCCTCCGTCAGCGATTCATGCGTCAGCCGGATTGCGCGCACGATCCCGTCGATCGTCAGCAGCGCCGGCACCGCCGACAGCGGCACATGCGAGGTCACGCGCGCATTCCACAGCCCTTCGAGGATGTTGAACTCGCTGGCTGGACTGGTGAGGCCAAGCAGCGCGGCGGTGTAGACGATCTCGTCTTCGTATGCCGGATGCGCCAACCGCATCGCCGTCTTGTTGAACGGCGTGAACGTGACCGCGTCCAACCGTCCCGCCGACGCGAGCTTCACGCAGGTGCGAAAATTGCGCAGCGCGAACGCGCCGCCCTGTTTCGTGGCAACGCCGAGCTTGAGGATTGCCGGGTCGAAATCGCCGAAATCGACGAAGACCGGCCGCCCGCGCGGCGTCAGATCGTCGAGGGAGGGGCGGGGGTCGACATTGACGGCCACGCCGGCTTGCGTGGCACCCAGACGCAGCAGGCGCAGATCGCCGATGACGATCAGGTCCGCCGCCGCATGGATCTCCGGCAGCGCCAGAAGCTTGGCCGCAAGCTCGGGACTGACCCCGGCCGGGTCGCCCATCGCCAATCCGATTACAGGCCGCGATGCGGTCAGGCTCAAGCATTCCTCCCCAGATTTGCCCCGAGCTATATCATCGCCGGCAAGCCGCATCAAGTATTCTGCATACAGGAATACAGAATATTGAGATGGCGACGTTTTTCTGGCATAGTCTCGAAACGACTCGGGGCGCGGATTTCCGCCGCGCGCGTCGCCAAAGGTGCCTGTGCGGACATGATCGAAGCGGCCGAAGCCTCATTGCCCGATCCCGACGTGTCGCTCGCAAGCGTGGTGCCCCTCAACCGGCGTACCCTGCATGACGAGTTGGTCGGGCGTGTGCGCGACCTCATCATCGAGGGCCAGCTGGCGCCGGGCGCCCGCATCCACGAAGGCCAACTCGGCCAGGCGCTGGGCGTCTCACGCACGCCGCTGCGCGAAGCGCTCAAGTTCCTCGCCAGCGAAGGCCTGGTCGATCTCGTCCCCGGCCGCGGCGCCGTCGTCCACAAGCTGACCGCGCAGAACGTCCGCGACATGCTGGACGTGCTGGGCGCGATCGAAACTCTCGCCGGCCAGCTTGCCTGCGCGCGGGCGACCGATCCGCAAATCGCCGACGTCCGCCGACTGCACGACGAGATGATGGCGTTCTACGCCGACCGCAACCGCCTGGAATACTACAAGCGCAACCAGGCCATTCACGCCGCCATCGCGCGGCTGTCCGGCAATGAATTCCTGGCCGCGACGCATGAGGCGATCCAGGTGCGCCTGCGCCGCATCCGCTTCATCGGCAATCGCGAGCCCGACAAATGGGCCGGCGCCGTCGCCGAGCACGAGGAAATGATCGCGGCGCTCGAGGACCGCGACGCGGCCCGCCTGACCGCGACCATCGCGCGCCATCTCGAGCACACCTGGGATCGCGTCAAGTCCGTGATCTAAACAGGTCGTTCGGCGAGTTCGTCTTCGATCGCCGCGACATCCTCCGCATCGACGATCTTGCGCGCGATCTCGAAGCTGAAGCCGGCGCGGCCCAGCACCGCCATGTCGCGCTGGCGATTCTCATCGCGCGCCTCGAGTCGGAACGGACCGAGCCGCCGCCGTCGCGCGAGCGTGAAGGCGGCCGCCAGATCGGGATCCGCCGCATCCCGCGTCAGCCCGCCGATCGCCTGCTCGATCTCCTCGCCACCCACGCCCTTGGCCGCGAGCGCCCGCTTGATGGCGCTGCGCGGCTTGCCCTTGCGATGCAGGCTCTGCACCCGCCCTTCGGCATAGACCGCATCGTCGACCAGCTTGCTGGCGCGGCAGCGCTCGACCTCTTTCGCGACCAGGGCGGCCCCTTCCTCGCGATCGCTGATGCCGGCGCGCGCCGCGCGGTCGACCCGGCGCATCAGCACGCGGCGCAGATTCTCAGCCGACGATGCGTAGCGCTCGAGATAATGCAGCGCGATCCGATGCAGGCGCTCGGGCGTAACGGGCTTGGGCGGGCGACGCGGACGCGACATGAGGCAAGTTTCTCACGCACCTTTGGCGTGCGCCAGTTGCACGAGGCGGCGACGCGGCCTATGGTCCCGCCGCCCATGTCCTCGTCCCCGCAAGCAGCGCCGGCCCCTATCGTCGGCGCCCATCTGCATGTCCCGCGCCGTTACGGTCCCGTCAACTGGCTCGGCCTGTGGACGCTGATCGCGCGCGAGTCGCGCCGCTTTCTCAAGGTCTACACCCAGACCATCGCGGCCCCGGTCGTCACCACGCTCCTGTTCCTTGCCGTGTTCGCCCTGGCCTTGGGCGGGGCGGTGCGCGTGGTGCATGGCGTTTCCTTCGCCGAGTTCCTCGCCCCCGGCCTCATCATCATGGCGATGGTGCAGAATGCCTTCGCCAACACCTCCTCCTCGCTCGTCATTTCCAAGGTCCAGGGCAATATCGTTGATTCTTTGATGCCGCCGTTGTCGGCAGCGGAGCTTACCCTTGGCTTTGCGTTGGGGGGCGTGGTGCGCGGCCTGGTCGTCGGGCTGGTGGTGGCCCTTTGCCTATGGCCGTTCGTGCCGCTGCACGTCGCCCATCCTGGCTACATCCTGTTTCACGGCATCGCCGCGGTGTTGCTGCTGTCGCTGATCGGCATTGCCGGCGGCATATGGTCGGAAAAATTCGACCATATCGCCGCGGTCACGAACTTCGTCGTGACGCCGCTCGCCTTCCTGTCCGGCACGTTCTACACCGTCGACCGGTTGCCCGAGCCCTGGCACCTGGTGGCGCTGCTCAATCCGTTCTTCTACATGATCGACGGGTTCCGCTACGGCTTCCTGGGCCATGCCGACGGCAATCTCGGCGTCGGCCTCGCGATCATGAGCGTCAGCAACGCCGCCCTGTTGCTCCTTTGCCACGCGATGTTCCGGACCGGCTACAAGCTGCGCGCCTGACCCGTCCCGGCTCCTTCGAAAAAGAATAACGACCGGAGGTTGCAGTTCGCGCGAGGTTGAGGTAAACCCCTCTCCCTGTTCGCGTCCGTGTCCGATTCTATTTCTTCAGGGCCAATGATTATCCGGCTCGCCGACATCGCCAACCCAAAGGTTCATCGGGTCTTCGCTTATTGGCAGCAGCGCTGCGTCGACGGCCGGCTGATGTCGCGCGCGTTGCTCGACCCGACCGAGCTGCGCGATGTTCTCGCGCATCTGTTCCTGGTCGCGATCGGCGACACGCCCGGCGATTTCCGCTTCCTGATTGCCGGCACGGAGATCGAGGACCGCTACGGCCGTTCGCTGCGCGGCGTCGCACTGGCGGACACCTACCGCCTCGTCACGCGCTTCGACACCTCGCATCAATGGGCGGAGACCGCGTCCGACGGCAAGCCGCGCTACCGCCGCGGCCCGATGGGTTTTCCCAACAGCGACGTCTACACCGCGGAGCGGGTGATGCTGCCGCTTGCGGCGGACGGACAGCGCGTCGACCACATATTCGGCGCCATCTTCTACACGCCCCTCAAGCGCAGCGAATTCCAGCCGACCGCCACGGTGGGCATTGTCGAGGGCTGAGCGCAGCCGCTCAGCGCGGTGCATCTTTAAGGAGATGGCACGCGGCTCGGAAAAGATGCCGTCAATGTCGGCTTATGATCCAAAGCGGACATTCAATTTCGCGTTCCAGAACACCGGCCTCTGAAATTTATGCCGTTTTCTGTCAGCGGTGAAACCCTGTTACCATTGCTCTCACCTGCACGGGCGCACTTGTCCAGAGCCATCTTGTAGGCATAGTCGGGCTCCTTGTAGCCACCCGTTCCCCCACCCGAGCATCCCGGCGTTGGCTACGGTATCGCTCTCGAGCCCTGTTGTAGAACGGCACTCGCGCGTCGGCGCGGAAGCCGGTTCTGGCGATGGCGACGGCTACATGCGACTTGCTGATTCAAAGCACGCGCCTTCAATGAGACGTCGCACTCGGCAAAAAGAAGAAGGTAAGACCAAGGATCAGGTAAACGGCAAGTAGCTGCATGCCCTTGAGCCAGTCGGATCGTCCGTCGCCCGCTACCTGGCCCGTGATCAGCACGGATAGAAGTACCATCAGGACGAGGCCTGCTGGGAAGGCCAGATCCATCGGAGCAGGACCCAGGAAGAGGCTCGTGAGCACCAGGACCGGCGCCACGAAGAGCGCCACTTGCACGCTTGAGCCGATCGCAATCGAGAGCGAGAGGTCCATGCGGTCCTTCAATGCTGCGCTGATCGCCGTGGCGTGCTCGGCCGCGTTTCCCAGGATCGCCACGACAAAGACGCCGACGAAAACGTTGCTGAGACCGAACTCGTGCGCCGTGGGTTCGATCGCCCCCACCATAATCTCGCTCATCCAAGCAATCCCCGCCGTTGCGGCGGCAAGCACAGACGTGGCCCGACCCACGGATACGCTTGCTTTTCCTTCCTCGGGCACGTGGGACCCCGTGAAGAGTGCGGAATGGGTGACCAGCGCGAACGCGAGGTAAAGTAGATAGACGAGCAGGAGCACGACGGAAATCGAGACGCTAAGGCGGCCAAGCGCCTCCGCCGTCGCGCCCGCTGCGACTTGAAACGCGGCGGGGAGGATCAACGCGATTGCCGCGAGTGTGAGCATCGTCGCCTGGGAACGCGCTCCGGCCGGATTGAAGTGTTGCTCGGGACGGCGCAACCCTCCGGCCAACATAGCGGCGCCGAGCACCAGCAGGATATTCCCGACAATCGACCCGACGATCGACGCCTTCACCACATCATGGAGCCCTGCCCGCAGCGCGGCGAGTGCGATGATAAGTTCGGCGGCATTGCCGAAAGTCGCATTGAGAAGCCCGCCGACCCCCTCGCCCATGCGCTCCGCAAGCTGCTCCGTCGCCCTGCCCATCCACCCGGCAAGGGGCAGAATGGCAAGGGAGGAGGTTGCGAAAACGAGGAGATGCTGCTCGGGAGCGAGGAATTCCAAGCCAATCGCGACTGGGATAAGGAGCAGAAGCCAGTTCATCGCAGTCGATCAGGCTCCTTTTCTCGGTGGGCTGCGGTCCTCCCAGTCCACCCAATCCACCTCGTGGCTCTCGAGGTAGCTGCCGACGGCGGCGCCGATGGTGGGAAAGAAGCACCTTTCGCCAATCTGCGTGAAAAGCCCGAATCGCTTGAGTTTGTCCTTTACGGGATCTTTGAGTTCGGCAAAGCACAACTCGATTCCCGCTCCGCGCAAGGCCTTGTTCAACTCCTCGAGGATGTCGGCCGCCGTGACGTCCACGCTGGTGACCGGCTCTGCAGCAACAACCATCCAGCGCACGGGAGTGGGCGATTTCGCCGCTGCCTCGAGAACACGCTCTTTGAACAGCTCGGCGTTGGCGAAGAACAAGGGCGCATCCCAGCGAAAGAGAACCAGGCCGGGTATCTGGCGGGCGTTCGGATAGCGCGTGATGTCGTGGTAGCCCTTGACGCCTTCAGCGCGGCCCAACACCGCAGAGTGCGGACGCCAACCATCCCACAGGAACTCGATGACGGCGATCGCGATTGCCAGACCTATGCCTGGGATAGCACCAAGAACGGCGACCCCGACGAAACAGACGATGGATAGCCAGAACTCCCAACGTTGGATACGAAAGATTCGAACGAGGTCAGTGACCTCGATTAATCCGATGGCCGAGGCGATGACGACCGCAGCCAATGCGGTGGCGGGCAAATGCTGGAGCAGATTTGGCGCCACCAACAACAGGAGGGCAACGACGAGCGCACCGACGACTCCGGTCAACTGCGTTCGGGCGCCCGCGGCCTCCGCCACGGGGGTCCGTGACGAACTGCTGCTGATCGGAAAGCCCTGGAAGAAGCCGGCGGCCAGATTGGCGGCTCCGAGTCCGACCATCTCCTGGTTGGGATCGACAGCCGCGCCGGTTCGCGCCGCGTAGGTGCGTGAGAGGACGCTGGTATCGGCGAACGACACCAGGGCGACGGCGACGCCTCCGATCACGACCGGGACGATATCGGCGTAACTGATCCACGGAATCGCGAACGCGGGCAGGCCCTGGGGAAGCGGACCAAGGACCGAAACATCTGCGCGGGCTCCCAGGTCCAACACGCCAACGATTGCTGTCGCACCAACCACCGCAACCAGGATGCCCGGCACGCGCTTGCTCTTCTTGAGCAGCAGGATCACCGCCAGTGTGCCTGCGCCGACCGCGAACGCTGTCCAGTTCGCTCTTCCACCCAAGATCGATCCGGCTATGGCCCATAGATCTCGCAGCGGTCCTTCGCTCTCGATCGAGAAGCCGAAAAGCTTGGGGAGTTGGCTGATCAGCACCGTCAGTGCAATTCCGTTCATGTAGCCATAGCGGATCGGCTTGGAAAGAAGCTCAGTTACGAAGCCCAGCCGCGCTATGCCGGCCAGAATGCAGAGGATCCCGGAGACGACCGCCATCATGCCGGCCAGGGCAACAGCGCGAAGGGGATCCCCGCCAGACAGCGGAAGGACGACGCCGAGTATGACAGCGGCCAGCGATGAGTCTGGTCCAAGGACCAGGATGCGACTGGGACCGAACAACGCATAAGCCAGCAGCGGTACGATCGTCGCGTAGAGGCCATATATGCCCGGCACGCCTGATGCCACTGCATAGGCGATACCAACAGGGACCAGCATTGTCGTCAACACGACGCCGGCGACGATGTCATGAGCCAGCCAGCTTGCCTGATACTGACGCAGAGTAAGTAGACCCGGCAGCCAGCGTATCCAGCCAGTTTGATTCAGCATTTTCCGAGACGGCTTAGGTCTCCGCAAATACCCTTCGCAGGGTGCGATGGTTCACTATTGTAGCTAACGTCCCGCCCCTAATCGATGACTTGGCGCAAGGTGCGGGCCAGCACATCTTTCTTATACGGCAGGCGCGTCGACCACACCTTCGGCGTCACGCGCGGCCGTCCGTCCTCTTAATCAGGGATCTCATGGATCAACGCTCTTGCCTGGTCGAGCACGTCCGGCTTCCGCGCGCGGTTGGCCAGGGTCTCCGCACGACCGAGCCAGAGTCGCGCTTGCGCCGACTCGCCACGAATCATCGCGCTGCGCCCCGCCCGCAGGAACAAATCGGCGGCGTCGGCAATATCCCCGTCACGTGCCGCGGCGTCACCCGCAGCCGCCAACGCACGCCCCATGCCGCGATAGTCCAGCGCGAGGCGCCGCCCATCGGCCGCCTCCTGGAAGGCGCGTCTTGCCTGGCGTCGCTCGCCGACGAGCAAGGCGCGCCAGGCTGTGAGCTCGATACGATCCACGGCAAGTTCGGCCTGCTGATCCGGCACACGCAGTCGCGACAGCGCTCTCTCCACCGTTGCGACGTCACCGGCTTGCGCGGCGATCAGCCCTTCCACGAAAATCGCGCGTGCGCGTACGATGTCATCCGCTTGACCGTCCGACGCGACGGCGCGTGCCGCTGCGGCCGCTTCCACGGTTCGCCCGAGCCGATAGAGTGCGACAGCCTCCACAAGCCGCAACGACGCGGTTCCTTGCGTTTGGCGCCGATCCATCTCCTCGAGGGCCGCCCGCGCGGTTGCGAGCGCGGCCACAGCATCGCCCTTCTGCAGTTCAGCGGCGCCAAGATCGTGCGAGATCTCCACAAGCATCGCCTGGTCATCGCGCTCGCGGGCGCGCTCCAGCGCCTCACGGTACAAACCGATCGCCAGCTCCGACTGGCCCTGCAGATAAGCGGATCGCGCGGCGCTCACCGAGCGCAGAAGCTGCTCGTCCTTTACCGCAGCCTTGTCCCCGCTGGCGCAGGCGCACAAGAACGCCGTTGCAAGAACGGCAAAGGCGAAGTGCGTTCTCAAGGGCGTACCGCCGTGGGCGGAAGTCGCGTCGACGTGGCTTGCGGGTCGCTGCCGAGCAGCCAGTGGCCGCGCAGCTGGACGACGAGCTGCTGCAACTCCGCGGTGGTCGCACGCGCCTGGAGAATGAGCATTGGCAAGGTTTTCGATGTCTCTTCGACATTGCCGGCGATTTTTGGCGTCGCACGGGCCAGGTCGCGCGTGATGTTCTGCACCTCCGCGAGAGATTTTTCGACACGGGCCAGGATATCCGGGATGGCCTCGGTGCTAGCCTTGGCGTTGGCCGCCGTGGCCTCAAGATCGCGCACGAGGCGGTCATCGGCGAGCAAGCGGCCGACGGCGCCCTCGCCGCGCTCGAGGCGATCCATGACGGATGCCAGAAGCTGTACCGATCGATGCGTCTCGTCGATGATCGGCATGACTTTCAGTTTCACCTCGTCGACCATCGCGCCCATGTTCTCCGTTGGCGGCCGATCGAGCGTCGCGGTGATCACCGCGTAAGTCCAGTCAAGCGGCTCGCCGGTCCCTCGTGAGATGTCCAGGTAGGAATCGCCCGCCACGCCGAAGCGTTTGCGGATGACGGCTTGCGAGTCGCTGCGCACATAATTCCCCATGCCCTCCTCCAGCCGCACCTCCGCGTGCATCTGCTGGCCGGGATCGATGATGATGCGGGTGACTTCTCCCGCCCGCGTGCCCAGGATATCGACCGCGGCACCCCGCGAGAGTCCGCCCACGCCCTCGGCCGGCAGGATCACCCGAAGAGCAACGGAGGGTCGGAACCAGTCGTGCAGGACGCCGGCCTGTATTACGGCAGCCGCGAACAAAACGAGGGCCACGAGCACGACGAGCCCGGTGGCCTCGCTCGCATAACGGAATCGGATTGAGTCGTGTCTCATCGCAAGATCGCCTCCCGACGCGGTTATGGGGTTACCCGAGTGAGACGGCCCTCGGTCAGCCGACAGCGCCCGGTGGTCGGCAAGTTCCGCATGGCCCAGATCGCAGGCGTCAGCGTCAGCCACAGGATTGCTGCGCCACGGTGACGGGCCCTGCCGATGACGTTCACGAGCGGCTCAAGCAGATGGAGGTAGCGTCCCTGAAGCGGATGCTCGAGCAGGATCAGCACCGGATCGCCGACAAAGGCGCGTACGAGCGCGGCGCGGACCCGATCGAACGCGGTTGCATCGTCGGGCCGGGAGATCGGGATCCCGGGCAGACCAAACATGCGGGCCAGTGCCGACGTTTCGGCGAGCAGGTCCCCCTCCGCGCGGCGCGTGTGGTGACGCTGCTGCAGCAGAATGTTCTCAATCAGCGGAAGATGCGGGACCCAGGCCTCATCGGCGAAAACACGCCCAATGCGGCCGCGTAGCGCATTGGCATAGTCATGCGGCAATGTCCGCCAGTCATGTCCCAGGAAGCGCACGTCACCTGCATTCGGCTCGATCAGGCCAGAGCACAGGTCGGAAAACGCCGCCGCATGGCTGTGATCGCCGGCATCGATCAGCTCGAATGACCCCGGCGCCAGGGCGAGCGAGGCGCAAGAAAGGTTCATGCCGCGGCCCAGCGACGCCCGCACATTCTCCATCGCGAGAACGCATTGCGGTTCGCGATCGGGACTTGTCGCCGCCGCGGCATCGATTGCCGGTCCTGTTTGACGGATTTGCGTCTCCATAACTCTCCTCAGAAGGACAGCGCGAGCGCTGCCTCGACGACGAGCATTGCGAGTACGGCGCGCACGAAGCCGCGCGGAAGCAAGGCCGTGATGTCCGATACGTTGCGGCGGGGACTGAGGGCCACGAAGCAGCAGCTCAGGCCAATCACAAAGCCGATCGCCAGCGTCTTGATGGGCAAGACAATGTAGTCCCGCGGGTCCATGGCCAGGACGACATTGTCGAGAAACCCCCAAAGCGTGATCTTTATGGCCCCAAGCGCAAAGCCGGCGACATAGCCGACGCTCAGCGCCGTGGCGATGAACAAGATCGCCAGCGCGAACGTCGCAACCGTCATTGCAAGGACCCGGGGCATGAGAAGAGAGATCAGCGGATCGATCCCCATCGCATCGAGCCGGCGGACCTGGCCGTTGAGCTGCATGGTGCCCAGCTCAACAATGGCAACTGTGCCGCTGCGCCCGAGAACGATCAGACCGACCATAATCGGCGCCAGATCGCGCACGAGAACGAGCACGAGCACGCGCCCCACCTTCTCGATCTCGCCGGCGACCTGGAGCCAATAGAGTGCTTGATACACCATGGCAAGACCGACGATGGATGCGGTCACCAGAACGGTCGGCAACGTCCCGGGCCCGGCCTGCTTGAGTACGCGATGAAACTCGGCACGTACGCTGCGACGCCAGTTCAACGGCCGCGCCGCCTGACGGACAATCGCAAAGGCGACGCCAAGGGCGAGGAGAAGCGTGCGGATGGCGCGTAGAGTAGGCGTGCCGATGGCACGAAGGAACAGCCGCAATCGCCTCGGGATTCCGAAGGCAGCGCGTGTCGCGGCGGTACTCCCGGCGCTCATATCTGCCCGGCCAGCAGGTAGGTGGCTGTTTCCCCCTCCGGATGCACGTAGAAGCCGCCGCGCGGACGAAACAGGAATTCGCCGGTGAGGTGTTGGTAAGCGAAGGCGGTCACCTGGATGCCGCCCAAGGGCGCCGACTGCGCCATCTCGGCTGCACGCCGTGTCGCGGTGCCCCAAAGATTGTAGCAATGACGTCCGCGGCCGACGGGACCGCCGACGGCGACACCGGTGTCGATGCCCATGCGCAGCTCGCGTCCCGATACGTCGTCCGATTCCCGTAGCGCCAACGCCGCCCGCGCGATGGCGCGCGCCGCGAGCGACGGGTCACCGAAAAATCCGGCGGCCGCGACGACGCAATTACCGAGGACTTTCAGATAGGGAATCTCATGCGCCTGCGCGACGCCCTCGAGCACACGCGCCACCGCGTCGGAAGCGGTGGTCTCGACGGCGGCCACGCCGGCATCAGTCTTGCTCGACTGTTGTCGCGGCTCCGCAGCATCGGCCAGAAAGATGGTCAGGATCGTCACGGCCGGAAAAACCTCCGCAGCGTCCGCGGCCACGGCCTCGCCGAGCCGATGCTGCTGCAGGATGTCCTGGCGGCCGATATCGACGGATGTTTCACGGCGCGATGCCGGTGTCCCGGGTGCGGCGTGATCGCGTCGCGTCGCATCGCGACTGGCAACAGGCTCCTGCGCGCGACCGGACGCCGGCGCTTTTGGACCTGGGGCACCGCGATCGCGCGCGCAGGCCGCAATCCGAACCGCCTCCATATGCGCGGCCGTGCGGGCAAAGCTCTCGATGCCCGTCACCCGGTGTGCCGCGGGGGGCAGGTCCTCGAGCCATAGGCTGCCGATAGCCTCGCCGCCCCGCATGATCGGCAACGCCATGAGCGCCTGGATGCCGAGCGGCTGCAGATATGCATGGAATAGTCCGTTGGTGCGCGGGTCACGCGCGGCATCCGCCACGTCGAGAACTTCGCCGGTGCAAAGCACGGCCCATACCTGCGACAGCTCCGCGCGATGCAGTTCGACACCCGCCGTGTGGATCTTGAACTCGCGATCGAAACAATCCTCGCACAGCAGCGAACGACCTCCGTGCGCCAGACGCCACACGCTGACCCGGCGTGCAACCGTCACGTCCGCAAGCGATTCGCTCAGCGCCGACGTGCCGCGCCGGTCCTCGGGATCGAAGAGCGTGGCCGAGTCCGCAAGCGCTGCAAAAGCGCCACTCTGTGTCTCGAGGGCTTGTTGGCGCTCGCGGACCCGCCGCGCATTGCGGTCCGCGCGGATCCCCTGACGAACGAGCAGGCCGGCCAGAACGATGGCAACGCCGATGATCGAGAGGGACAGCAGCAGGCCCGTCCGGTTGTTGGCCGCGACGAAGCCGATGATCTCGCGTTCAGGCACGACAATGAGGACGGACCAGCTCTTGTCGGCGGCAATCGGCAGCGCCGTGGACGCAAAAATGATGCGCTCCCCGTCGACATCGACGGTTCCATGGCTATGCCCCTCGATCCGAATTCTGTTAAATGCGCGGGTGAGCGCCAGATCGCCAAGATCATCAAGGCGACGGGTGACAAGCGTGCCATTATCGTCACGCAGGATCCGATCCGACTCCGGAAAAGCAACCAGCCGACCCTCCGCGTCGATGATCATGGCGCGGCCCGTTGTGCCGATCTCGATGCTCTTGAGGAAGCGGCTCAGTGCCGCGAGCGTGATATCCATCCCGTAAACCGCGGCGATGCCGCCGCCGTCAGACATGAGCGGCAATGCTGCCGTCACGCCGGGCGTGCGCTGGGTGAAGAAGACATAGACATCCGTCCAATAGAGATCCCGCCTGTTGACAGCACCCAGATACCAGGGCCGGTTTCGCGGATCGAAATCGTCTTGCAGCTCGCGCTCATCCACGAGCTCTCCGAGAGCGTCGCGCCGGGACAGACGAACATGCCTTGTTCCGTCCGGCGCGATTGTGATTCGTTTCGCGTCCGTTCCCCCATCCGCGTTGCGCAGGATCATGAGGAACTGACCATAGCCGTCGGCGACATAGAACGAGGCGATCTGCTCGTAGGTCCGCAGGACGTTGCGGCCGAATTTCTCGGCCGCCTCGATGCCGCCGGGACGGAAACTTCCAGCGCCAAGAGTCTGGCGCGCGAACTGAGCCATTTTAGGCGCTGGCGCTAGATAGGTCGCAACTTCGGTGCTGATGCGCGTCTCCAGCGAGCGCAGCAGGTCATCTGAGAGCACGGACGCTCCGCGCCGATTGCTCTCGTAGGAAAAAAAGGCAATGCCAAGGATCGCCCCGATCAGGAGAGCAACACAAACGATTGGAACGCCGACGCGCAAAACACGCCGCCGCTGGCGGGATTTCCGCTCATGCGGTGAAATATTGAGGTCAACTAGCTCAGCGCCATGCAAGATCCGATGTCCTGCCTTGGGCGAAAAGCATCATGTTCGGCGGTGATCCGCGTGCGAAACATCATGCCCCCGCATGGAGCGTAAAACTACCGCCCATGAAGATGGTTCCGCCCGTGGCGCCGACAGAAACATGGGCAGACGCCACGGATTACCGCCGCAAACTCCCGATAGTCGCACCGGATCGAATTTGGAATTAGCGGCGGCTAAGCCTGGCGGCCGTCTCCACCAACCTCACGCTTAATCACCGCTGTCGATGACCTGGCGCAAGGTGCGGGCCAGCATATCCTTCTTGTAAGGCTTGGAGAGCAGGTGCACGCCGGCATCCAGGCGCCCGTGATGCACGATCGAATTTTGCGTGTAGCCGGACGTGAACAGAACCCGCAGGCCCGGCCGCCGCCGCACCGCTTCCTCCGCCAATTGCCGTCCGCCGGACCGGCCCGGCAGCACGACATCGGTGAACAGCAGATCGATCTTCTCCGGCCCGTCGAGGATTGCGAATGCGGTGGGCGCGTCCATGGCTTCGAGCACGCGATAGCCAAGCTCGCTCAACAGCCGCACGGTCGTGCTGCGCACCAACTCGTCGTCCTCGACCACCAGCACGGTCTCGCCGCGCGCGCGCGTAGCGAGCCGTCGTCGCGTGCACCCGCGCTGAGCTTGGACGCCGCAAACTCGCCGGCCACCGGCAGGTAGAGCCGCACCGTCGTGCCCTCGTTGACCTTCGCTGTAGAGCTTGACGTGCCCGCCCGACTGCTTGGCGAAGCCATAGATCATGCTGAGCCCGAGGCCGGTGCCCTTGCCGACATCCTTGGTCGTGAAGAACGGCTCGAACGCCCGCGCCATCACCGTCCGGCGTCATGCCGGTCCCGGTGTCCGTGACCGCCAGCATCACGTAGTTGCCCGGGTTTGACGTCGGCGATTTCGCTGCGCGTAATCGGCGTCGAGCTGGCCAGCGCCGGTTTCGATCACCAGCGGCCGCCCTCGCGCATCGCATCGCGCGCATTGATCGCGAGGTTGAGCAGCGCGTTCTCGAGCTGGCCGGGATCGGCGAGCGCTGGCGACAGCCCGTCGGCGAGCTCGGTCCGGATTTCGATCTGCTCGCCAAGCGTGCGCCGCAGCAGGTCCGCCATCGACCGCACCACTCGTTGCAATCCACCGGCCGGGGCTGCAGCGGCTGGCGCCGCGCGAAGGCCAGCAATTTCTGCGTCAGCCCGGCGCCGCGCTCCGCCGCGACCATCGGCCTGCTCGGCGATCGGCCGAGATCGTCGTCGGGCCTGAGGCGCTCGGCGATCTCGTCGAGATTGCCGAGGACCACCGTCAGCAGATTGTTGAAATCATGCGCGATGCCGCCGGTGAGCTGGCCCACGGCCTCCATTTTCTGCGCCTGGCGCAACTGCTCCTCGACATGCTTGATGCGCGTGAGATCGACATTCAGCCCGCCGATCTCCGTCACCACGCCGTCGGCATCGTTGATCGGAAATTTGGTGGCGATGACTTGATGCATGGTGCCGTCGGAATGCGGCAGGGCCGTTTCCTCCGTCAGCACGGCGTTGGTCGCGATCACCAGCCGGTCCTGCCGCGTGAGCGGATTCCGCGATCTCCTTGGGATAGAGATCGTAGGCTGTGCGGCCATACGCATGCGCGCCGGCGATATCGCTCCATTGCTCGAAGGCGCGATTGATCAGGAGATAGCGGCCGCTGAGGTCCTTGAGATAAATCACCAGGGGCGCATTATCGACCGACCGCGCGGAAGCGCCGCTCGCTCTCGCGCATCTGCTCCTCCGCGCGCTTGCGCGCGGTGATGTCGGTGCGAACGCTAACCACCCCGCCCTCCCTGGTCCGCCGTTCGACGTGCTGGAACCAGCGGCCGTCGACGAAGCCGGACCTCGCCTTCGAACCCTCCTCCACGGAATTTCGCCAGGCGCTTACGGACATAGGCTTCGGGATTTTGGGCGGCGTCCTCGCGCCATCCCTTGCGGGCCATCGCGCGCACCATCGTCTCGAATTTCGTGCCCGGCACATTGACGTCGCCGAACTCCGAGTACATGTCCAGGTGCCGCCGGTTGGCGAGCACGAGCTGTTCGTCCTTGTCGAACAGCATGAAGGCGGCCGGCAGCGATTCGATCGCGTCGATCAGCCGATGGCGGGCCAGCCCGGCGCTGGCCTCCGCCTTCTTGCGCTCGGTGATATCGAGGCGCACCGACACGACGCCGCCGTCGGAGGTCCGCCGCTCGAAGACCTGGAACCAGCGCCCATCGAACCACGCCACCTCGACATTGAGGTCGGTCTTCCCGAATTGCGCCAACCGCTCGCGCAGCCATTCCTCGCTCCGCCCGACCGCCACGGCCGGCAATTGCTGTTGGCTCGCCACGCGCGCGATCGCCTCGAACGGCGTGCCGGGCGTGAGCAGGTGCGCCAGCTGCGGATACATTTCGGCGTAGCAGGAATTGGCCAGGACCAGGCGCTTGTCCTTGTCGAACAGCATGAAGCCGGCCGGCAGCGCCTCGATCGCATCGACCAGGCGCGCATGCGCTGACGCCGCGCGCTGCTCGGCCAGAACCTGCGTTGTCACGTCGCTCGCCACGCCGCGATAGCCGCGAAACGTGCCGAGGCCGTCGACGATCGGTTTGCCGCTGACCCGCGCATAGCGAAGCTCGCCGGTCTGGGTGCGCCGCGCGAACACGAAATCGCGGAACGGGCGCCGCGCCTGAAGATCGGCGAGATGGCGCCGGAAGCCCTCCGGATCCACGCTGGTATCGGCCACCTCCTCGCGGGTGCGGCCCAGCGAGTGGTCGGCCGGCACGCCGGAGATCTCCGCGGCGCGCGGCGAGATATAGGTGAAGCGCAGGTCGCTATCCATCTCCCACAGCCAGTCGGACGCGATTTCCGCGAATTCGCGAAACCGCTGCTCGCTGGCGACCAGCGCGCTCTCCACCGTGCGCCGCTGTTCGATCTGCGCCTGCAGATCCCCGTCGCTCCGCGGCAGATCCGGAATCGGCGCCGCGCTCTGCCGGGCATCCGCTGGCGCCGGCGCCGCGAGCGCCGCCGGCGAGAGGGTCCATAGCGAGATCGCGGCAAGCACGGAGACCACGGCCGCCGCCGCCTTGACCAGCCCCTCCACGGCATAGTCGGGGTGCCACAGCGTCCACACGCCCAGCAGATGGGTCGTGCCGCCCGCCAGCAGGAACACGATCAGCAGCGCCAGGATCCGACCCTGCGCGACGCCACGGCGGCGCACGGCGAAGAACAACGCAAGCGGCATCGAGTAGTAGGCAATCGCGATCAGCGCGTCCGAAACCGCGTACAACCGGACCAGCCATGGCTCCCAGAGCAGGCTAAGCCCGTGCGGCAGGAATTGATCGGATGCGAAGAGGCTGGCCAGAGAGGCAGTCATCGAGGACTCCGTCGCGGCAAGGGGGCCGCCGCGTGGTTCGGCCGGGCCCCGTGGCGCAGCCGCGAATTCGGGCGATAAGAGGCCGCCATCCTCCTCGAAAAAGCGAGCTTGGTCTATAGTTTAGCCCCGGAAGGGTGGTGCTTCGGCAATGTCCCGGTACAAGCCTCCCGGCCGGGCCCGCTTGGTTGACAAGCGCCAAGCCCCTCAAGATACTGCCCGTTTTTCCGCGGTTTTCCGCGCCCGAAGGCGCAAGAATTGGGGAATAGTCGACCTGTCCAGGGGAGTACGCTGAGCGTGAACGCCGCCGTCCAAGCCGGGCCCATCGCGCCCGTGATGCCGACCTACGACCGTGCCGACGTCGCCTTCGAGCGGGGCGAGGGGGCGTATCTGTATGCGGCCGACGGGCGACGATTTCCTCGACTTCACCAGCGGCATCGCCGTCACCGCCCTGGGCCACGCCCACCCGCATCTGGTCAAGGCCGTGACCGAGCAGGCCAACGAAGCTGTGGCACACGCTCGAACCTGTTCCGCATTCCCCAGTCAGGAGCGTCTGGCGCAGCGGCTGGTCGCGGCAACCTTTGCCGACACCATCTTCTTCGGCAATTCCGGCGCCGAGGCGATGGAATGCTCGATCAAGGTCGCGCGCAAATATCCATGCGGCGAAGGGCCAGCCCGAGCGCTTCCGCATCATCACGTTCGAAGGCGCCTTCCACGGCCGCACGCTGGCGACACTCGCGGCCGGCGGCCAGCAGAAATACCTGGACGGCTTTGGTCCCAAGGCCGAGGGCTTCGACCAGGTCGCCGTTCGGCGACCTGAAGGCGCTGCGCGCAGCGATCACCGCCGACGACTGCCGGCGATCCTGATCGAGCCCGTGCAGGGCGAGGGCGGCGTGCGGCCGGTGCCCAGCCGATTTCCTGCCGGCATCTGCGTGAGCTTTGCGACGAGTACGGCATGCTGCTGGTGTTCGACGAGATCCAGACGCGGCATGGGCCGCACCGGCAAGCTCTTCGCCCATGAATGGGCCGGCGTCACGCCCGACGTCATGGCGGTCGCCAAGGCGCATCGGCAACGGCTTCCCGATGGGCGCGTGCCTCGCCACCGCGAAGGCGGCGAGCGGCATGACGGCCGGCACGCATGGCTCGACCTATGGCGGCAATCCGCTGGCCATGGCGGTCGGCAACGCCGTGCTCGATGTGATGCTGGCCGAGGGCTTCCTCGACCGCGTGCAGCAGATGGCGAGCCATCTGCGCCAGCAGCTGGCCGTGCTGGTCGAGCGCCACCGCGACGTGTTCGAGGAGGTGCGCGGCCACGGCCTGCTGCTCGGCCTCAAATGCCGGCCGGCCGAACACCGAGGTCGCCGCGGCGCTTGCGCGACGCGCGGCCTGCTGACGGCGCGCGCGGGCGACAATGTCATCCGCTGCCTGCCGCCGCTGATCATCGACGCGGCCGCAGGTCGAGCGAAGCCATGGAGATCATCGAGAAGGCGTGCGACGACTTGGCCGCGGGCCAAGCGCAAGGTGGGATGAACGACCATGCCCAGCCCGCGTCACTTCCTCGATATCGACCGGTTCGAACTCGTCGACCTTGCGCGACATCCTGGACGCTGGGCAGCGCCTTCAAGAACGGCGCGCCGCCCAGCGGCAACGCCAAGCCTCTGGCCGGCAAGACGTTGGCGATGATCTTCGAGAAGCCCTCGACACGTACGCGCGTCTCGTTCGAGGTCGGCATCCGTCAGTTCGGCGGCGACGCGGTCATCCTCACCCACACCGACACCCAGATCGGCCGCGGCGAGACCATCGCCGACACCGCGCGCGTGCTATCGCGCTATGTCGACGCGATCATGCTGCGCACGCCCTCGGCCGCCAAGCTCGCCGAGCTGGCGAAATACGCGACCGTGCCCGTGATCAACGGCCTGACCGATCGCACCCATCCCTGCCAGGTGATGGCCGACGTGATGACCTTCGAGGAACATCGCGGCAAGATCGCCGGCAAGACCGTCGCCTGGTCGCGGTGATGGCAACAACATGGCGGGCTCGTGGATCCAGGCCGCGGCGCGCTTCGATTTCGATCTGCGCCTCGCCTGCCCCGAGCAGCTGCAGCCGCCCGCCGATATTCTCGGCTGGGCCGGCAAGCACGGTGCGCGTATTTCCGTGACGTCCGATCCCGAGGCCGCGGTGCGCGGCGCCGATTGCGTGGTCACCGACACCTGGGTCTCGATGGATGCCGAGGGCACGACGAACGGCCGCGTCACCGGCGAGAAGCGCCACAATCTTGCTAGCACCCTACCGGGTCGACGAGCGGCTGATGGCGTTGGCCAAGCCCGACGCTGTCTTCATGCATTGCCTGCCCGCCCATCGCGGCGAGGAAGTGACGCCCGGCGTCATCGACGGCCCGCAATCGGTTGTATGGGACGAAGCGGAGAACCGCCTGCATATCCAGAAAGGCATCCTCGCCTGGTGCATGGCGTAGCTTCTTCTTGCCGGTCGGCCCAGGCGTTCCGATATTAGGCCGATGACACCAAAATCCGTGGCCGAGATTTCCAGCGACGATGTCGTCCTGCCCTTCCAGGTCGATCCCTTTGCCCTGCGCGGCCGTGTCGTGCGGGTGGGGAAAGTCGTCGACACCATCCTCAAGCAGCACGCTTATCCGCAGGTCGTCGCCCAGACCCTGGCGGAGATGATCGCCATGGCGACGGCGCTTGCCGCAACGCTCAAATACGATGGCGTGTTCACGTTGCAGACCAAGGGCGACGGCCCCATCCGCCTGATGGTGGCCGATGTGACCAGCCAGGGCGGCGTGCGTGGTTATGCGCAATATGACGAGGCGCGCCTCGCCCAGATCACCGACCCCAGCCCGTCGGTGCCCAAGCTGTTCGGCGCCGGTTATCTCGCCTTCACAGTCGATCAGGGCGAGAACACCGATCGCTATCAGGCCATCGTGGAATTGACAGGCTCGACGCTGGCCGAATGCGCGCATCACTATTTCCGCCAGTCGGAGCAGCTCGAGGCCGGCATCAAGGTCGCCGCGGCGCTGACCACCGCCGCTGACGGCACTTCGTCGTGGCGCGCCGGCGCCATCATGATCCAGCGCCTGCCGCCGGAAGACGCGCAAGGCTCGGCCGAGGGACGCGCGACCATGCGCGCACTCTCCGCCACGCAAGAGGAAGCCGAGGAAGGCTGGCGGCGCGCCATCATCCTGATGGGCAGCGCCACCGCTGCCGAACTTGTCGATCCTGGCCTTGCACCCTGGAAGCTCGTCGACCGGCTGTTCCTGGCGGAAGGCGTGAAAATCTACCGTCCGCACGATCTTCGCCATGCCTGCCGCTGCTCGCGCGAGCGCGTGGCCCGAGTCTTGCGGGCATTGCCGCGCGACGAGGTCGAAATCTTTGACCATTGATGGTCGTGTTTTTGTCACATGCGAATTCTGCAACGCTCGCCATGAATTCGACGTTGATCAGCTGGCGCAGTTGTTTGCCTCCTGACCGGCCGCACATCCCTGTGGTTGCGACGTCGTGTGCGGGCTGCCAAACTCCCGCCCCGAGTCGCAAGGCCTCGTATTGCCGGTGCCGCTGGAAGATGGGGAAATGCATGTCTGATGTCCGCATGATCGAGTCGCTCTCCCGCCGCCGCGCCCTGGCCCTGGGCTTCGCCGGGATGGCCGCATCGTCCCTTGGCGCGTGCGAGAGCACCTCCGGCCGCCAGCGACTGCCGGAGCTGACCTACGGACATCTCGGGGTCATTCGCCTGGATGTGTCGCGCATCGACATCGTCAATGAATATCGCTCGCCGCTCGCCGCCCCGCATGTCGACCATGTGATGCCCGTGCCGCCCGAGCGCACGCTGGAGCGCTGGGCGCGCGACCGCCTGGCCGCGACCGGTGCCGCAGGCGCCATTGCACGCTACACGATCCAGGACGCGAAGATGCTGGAGGCCGAGCTCAGGCGCACACCCGGCGTGCGCGGCGCCTTCACCACCGACCAGTCGCAGCGCTACGACCTCTCCCTCGCCGCATCGCTGGAGATCCTCGACGACCGCACCAATATCCGCCAGGCCTACGCCTCGGCGGCATCGACGCGCTTCCGCACCGTGCCGGAGGGGATTTCGCTCAATGAGCGCGAGAAGGTCTGGTTCGACCTGGTCGAAGCCTCGATGAACGACATCAACGCCGAGCTCGACCGTCAAATTCGCGCGAACATGGCGCGTTTCATGCGGTCCTAAGCGAAGCTAAAGCTCAACATGCCCGCCGACCTCGATGACGCGGTTGGGCGGGATGCGGAAGAACGTCGTCGCGTTCAGCGCATTGTTCGACAGGATGATGAACAGCCGCTGACGCCAGCGACCGAGCGGTGAACGTCGCGCCGCGCGCAAGGTCTCGCGGCCGACGAAGAACGACGTCTCCATCAGCTCGAAGCCGAGCCCCTTCGTCCGGCACAGCGCCAGGGCGCGCAGCACGTTGGGCTGCTCGATGAATCCGAACCGCGCGCTGATCGTGTAGAAGCCCTTGCCGAGGTCCTTGATCTCGATGCGCTCGTCGTCGGCGAGGCTGGGCTCATCCACCGTGCGCACGGTCATCAGCACGACGCGCTCATGCAGCACTTTGTAGTGCTTGAGCGAGTGCAGCAGCGCCCCCGGCACAAGGTCCAATCGCGCGGTGAGGAAGATCGCCGTGCCCGGGACGCGCCCTGGTCGTTCGGGGCGCAGACCGGCGAGGAACGTATCGAGCGGCAACGCGTCGCGCCCGCGGATCTCCGCCAGCATCTGGCGCCCGCGCCACCACGTCGCCATCAGCGCGACGACGACCAGCGCCACCAGCAGCGGCAGCCAGCCGCCTTGCATGAACTTGAGAAGATTGGCGCCGAAGAACGCCAAGTCGACGATCAGGAACAGCGCGAACAACGGCACGATCACCGATTGGCGCCAGCCGGTCACCTCGTGGATGCACAGATAGGCCATGATTGTCGTCACCGCCATGGTGCCGGACACCGCGATGCCGTAGGCGTAGCCAAGATTCTCCGATGATTTGAATCCGATCACCAGAACGATCACGGCCGCCAGCAGCGTGTGATTGACCACTGGCATGTAGATCTGCCCGATCTCCTCTTCCGACGTGTGTCGGATTGTGAGCCGCGGCAGGTAGCCCATCTGCACGGCCTGGCGCGTCACCGAGAAGGCGCCCGAGATCACCGCCTGCGACGCGATGATGGTCGCCGCCGCGGCCAGCCCAACCATCGGAAAGAGCCCCCAATCCGGCACCAGGCGGAAGAACGGATTCTCAAGCGCGGTCGCATCGCGCAGCACCAGCGCACCCTGCCCCATATAATTGAGCAGCAAGGCCGGCAGCACGAGATAGAACCAGCCGGTGCGGATCGGCGAGCGGCCGAAATGCCCCATGTCGGCATAGAGCGCCTCGGCACCCGTGACCGCCAGAAACACGGCGCCGAGAAGCGCGAAGGTCTGCCACGGCGACATCACGAACAGCTCGACGGCATAGTGCGGGCTCAGCGCCATCAAGATGCGCGGCGATTGCGCAATCTGGATCACGCCCAGCACGGCCAGCACCACGAACCACACAATGATGATTGGCCCGAAGGACCGGCCGATCCAGGCCGTTCCCTGACTCTGGACCGCAAAGAGAGCGATCAGGAGACCGAGCGCGATCGGCACGACATAGGGTTCGAACACCGGCGTGGCGACCTTCAAGCCTTCGACCGCGCTGAGGACCGAGATCGCCGGCGTGATCATCGCATCGCCATAGAACAAGGCGACGCCGAACATGCCCATGATCATGATGATATTGCGCATCCGCGCCGTGCGGTTGCCGGTCCGCAGCGTCATCGCCATCACCGCGAGGATGCCGCCCTCGCCGCGATTGTCGGCGCGCATGATGACCAGCACGTATTTGAGCGTGACGACCAGCAGCAGCGCCCAAGTCATCAGCGACAGCACGCCGAACACCGAGCGCTCGCTGATCTCGCCGTATTCGACCAGCGACTGACGCACGGCATAGAGCGGCGAGGTGCCGATATCGCCGAACACCACGCCAAGCGCGGTCAGGACGAGGGTGTAACGACGATTGGACTCCGGTTGGACCGGCGGGTCGGCAGCGCGCGGCATCGGCAGACGGCCCCTCCCGGGGGCGGCAAACCTGTGGAAACAGAATTCGAGCGGCCTGGCCTTTCGGCGGGCCGCAAGACGCATTCGGGACGGGGCCTAGATTTGAACCGTGCGCTGCATGAAAACGCTGAGCCGTGCGAACTCGGTTCGCGTGACGCGAGCGCAATCTATAACCGGGATCGGCTTAAGAAGTCACTTCTGCCCACATTCGTCATATAAGTCAATGGATTGCGGCTTATTTGGAGGCCCAGTCGGCCATTTTGCGCAAGAAGCGCTCGCACGCCGCGATTTGCTCGAGCGCGATGAATTCGTCGGGCTGGTGGGCTTGCGCGATGTCGCCGGGCCCGCACAGCACGGCCGAGATGCCAGCTTCCTGGAACTGCCCAGCCTCCGACGCGAACGCCGCGGTGAACGTACGGTTGGCGCCGGTCAGGCGCAGCGCCAGCGCCTCCGCCGCCCCGCCGGGCTCCGGCTTCAGGCCGGGCACGGCGACGATGGTCTGCGTCGCAATACGGCCATCCGGCGCCGTTTCCCGCAACGCCGGCAGCAGGATCTCCGTCGCGTGCTTGTCGATGCGCGCGAGGATCGCGTCGACATTTTCGCCGGGGAGCGAGCGGATCTCCCACAACAACTCGCAATCGCGCGCGATGATATTGATCGCGGTGCCGCCGCGAATGACGCCGAGATTCATCGAGGAATAGGGCGGATCGAAATCGAGGCCGGGTACCGCCTGGCGCGCCCCGGTTTCGCGCAGCTCCGCTGCGACATCCTCAAGATGCGCCATGAAGCGGCCCATGAAGGCGACGGCATTGGCACCGCGCTGCGGGGCACTCGAATGTCCCTCGCGCCCGCTGATCGTGGTGCGGAACACCGACACGCCCTTATGCGCGTTGACGACGCGCATCATCGTCGGCTCGCCGATGATGGCGAGCGTGGGCTTGGGCAGCTCGCGTCCCATCAGGCGCAGCAGGCCCGGCACGCCCAGGCAGCCGATTTCCTCGTCATAGGACAGGCACAGATAAATCGGCTTCTTGAGCTTGCGTGTCTTCAGCTCCGGCACCATGGCGAGTGCTATGGCGATGAAGCTCTTCATGTCGGCCGTGCCGCGCCCGTAGAGCCGCTTGTCGCGGGTACTGACCGTGAACGGATCGCTCGACCAGGATTGCCCTTCGACCGGCACGACATCGGTGTGGCCGGAGAGCGCGATGCCGCCCTCCTCGCTTGGCCCGATCGTCGCGAACAGATTGGCCTTGGTCTTGGCGGCGTCGTGCACCACGCGCGCGGCAATACCATGCCCGGCCAGATAGACGCGCACCGCGTCGATCAGCGCCAGGTTCGAGCGTGCTGAGACCGTATCGAACGCCACCAGACGCCGTATCATCTCGACCGAGCTCACGCGTTCCGCACTCATACCCGCCCCTCTCAATCGCGCCAGAAACTGCGCGATAGAACCACCACCACCGTTACCAGCTCCAGCCGACCCAGCAGCATCGTCAGACTCAAGATCCATTTCGCGGCATCGGGCAGCGGCGCGAAGGTGCCGGCCGGACCGATGATATCGCCCAGGCCCGGACCGACATTGCCCAGCGCCGTCGCCGCACCCGACAACGCCGTCACCAGATCCAGTCCGCACAGGGCGAGCGCCGTGGCGGAAACCGCGAATGTGAACAAGTAGAGCGCGACGAACGCGAGCACCGACTGCATCACCGATTCGGTGATCTGCCGGCGATTATATTTTGGGATGAAGACGCCATTGGGCGCCAGCGAGCCGCGGATATAGGCACGGCCGATTTCGAACAGCACCTGGAAGCGGAAGATCTTGATGGCGCCGGAGGTCGACCCCGAGCAGCCGCCGATAAAGGTCAGCACGAAGATCAGCATAACGGGCAGCGGCCCCCACAGGCTGTAATCCGTGGAGACAAATCCCGTTGTGGTCAGGACGGAGACGACATTGAAGGCCGCGTGATGCAAGGCATAGCCGAACGCCGCGCCATTGACGCTCCAATGCCACAACGCGATCGCCAACGTGAATCCGATCGCAATACAGAGATACCATTGCGTCTGCGTGTCGCGAATCAGGGCGCGCAAATCGCCCTGCTGCACGCGCAAGAACAGCGTGAAGGTCATGCCGCCCAGCAGCATGAACACGATCGCGACGATGTCGATGAACAGGCTGTCGAAGTATCCGAACGACGCATCCGCCGTTGAAAAGCCGCCGGTCGCCAGCGTCGCCATCGCATGAACGCAAGCCTCAAGGCCGTTCATGCCGCCGATCCAATAGAGCAGCGCACAGATGGCGCTCAGCAGCACATAGATGATGGCGATCCCGGCCGCGATCTGCGGTGCGCGCGGCATCACCTTTTCCGACTTGTCGGAGGATTCCAGCCGGAAGAGCTGCATGCCGCCGATGCGCAGCACCGGCAGGATGGCGATCGCCATGGCGATGATGCCGATGCCGCCCATCCAGTTGAGGAGGCCGCGCCACAGCAGGAGGCCGGGCGGCGCCTTGTCGAGCCCGACGATGACGGTGGACCCCGTCGTCGTCAGCCCCGACATCGCCTCGAAATACCCATCGACATAATGCAGGCCCAGCGACGCAAACGGGAACGGTAGGGCCGCGAACGCCGTGACGACCACCCAGGTCAGCGTCGTCAGCATGAAGGCCTGGCGCAGATTGAGCGTCAGCGCGCCGACCTTGTTGGTGAGGGTCAGCGCCCCGCCCACGAACATGGTGACGGCGGCGGAGGCAAGGAACACCGGCCAGTCGGGATGCCCGGTCGTGATGTCCAGCAGCGCCGGCAGCAGCATGGCGGCGGCGAGAATCGACAGCAACACGCCGATGATGAAGAAGACGGGCCTGAGATCGACCAAACTGCCCTCGTGCGCTTGCGCGCGACCGGCTCAGTCGCCCGAAGAGGGCATGGCGCCCGGACTGCCGATCATGGCGAGGAATTCGCGGCGCGTCGCGGCATTGTCGCGAAACGCGCCCAGCATCCGGCTGGTCACCATCGACACGCCCGATTTGTGCACGCCGCGCGTCGTCATGCACTGGTGCTGCGCCTCGATCACCACCGCGACCCCCTTGGGCAGCAGCACGTCGCGCAGCGTGTTGGCGATCTGCGCCGTCATCTTCTCCTGGATCTGCAGGCGCCTTGCGTAAACATCCACGAGCCTGGCCAGCTTCGAGATGCCGATCACCCGCCGATCCGGCAAATAGGCGATATGCACCTTGCCGATGATCGGCGCGATGTGGTGCTCGCAATAGGATTCGAACCGGATGTCGCGCAGCACGACCATCTCGTCGTAGCCGTCGGTTTCCGAGAAGGTCCGCTGCAGCAGATCGACCGGATCGACGCTATAGCCGGCGAACCATTCCTCGTAGGCACGCACGACGCGCTCGGGTGTGTTCAGCAGCCCTTCGCGGTCGGGGTCGTCGCCGGTCCAGCGCAGCAGCGTGCGCACCGCGGCCTCGGCCTCTTTGCGGCTCGGCCGTGTCGCGGCGTCGCGCGCGGGGGACAGTGTCGGGGCGTCGGGCGCTGAAGGTTTCACGGGACTTGCGTCCTTTCCAGGCAAGATAAGGGGACCGCTGCGCGCGCGGAGGAGCCGAGCGCGTGGCCCATCAATTGAGTTGGACTTTCTGGTGCGGCGAATCCAGTGAAAAGGCGGGGACCGCCACATCGAAGCGCTCGCCGTTGGCGCCTTCCATCTGATAGGCCCCGACCATGATTCCTGACGGCGTCGGCAACGGCGTGCCGCTGGTGTATTCGTAGCTCTCGCCCGGCTTCAGCACCGGCTGCTCGCCGACCACGCCCGCACCGCGCACTTCCTGCACCCGGCCCAGCGAGTCGGTGATGCGCCAATAGCGGTTGCGCAGCTGCACGGTGTCGCCGCCGTGATTCTCGATACGGATGTGGTACGCCCACACGAAATGATTTTCCGTGGGGGACGACTGATCCTCGAGGTACACGGGCTTGACCGTGATTTTGATCGAACGCGTGGTTTCGCTGTACATGGCCGCTTGGGGTGCGGGAACGGGCGCGACGCGGCCCCAACCGGGCCGGAAGCTGAATTGGGCCACATTCTAGGAGTCCCGCCCGCTTTGTCCAGCCGCGGAAGACCCTTCCGTAAGAAGGGCTTAGTCGGGGATGCCGGCCAGCGCCTGGGCCAGATCGGCCTCCAGATCGTCCGCGTCCTCCAACCCCACCGACAGGCGCAGCACGCCATCGTCGATTCCCATGCGTGCCCGCTCCTCCGCCCCCAGGCGCTGATGCGTCGTGGTGGCGGGGTGGCAGATCAGGCTTTTCGAATCGCCGAGATTGTTGGAGATGTCGATCAGCTTGAGCGCATCGAGCAAGGCGAACGCCGCCGCCTTGCCGCCCTTGAGCGAGAGCGTGACCATCGTGCCGCCGCCCGACATCAGCTTCTTGACGAGATCCGCCTGCGGGTGCGACGGCAGACCGGGATAAAGGGCGCGCGCCACCTTCTTGTGGCCATCGAGGAACTTGGCGATCTGCAGCGCCGATTTGCATTGCGCGTTGAGCCGCAGATCCAGCGTCTCCAGGCCCTTCACCAGCACCCAGGCATTGAACGGGCTCATCGCCGGGCCGGTATGGCGCAGGAAAGGCTGCAGCTCCGTGCCGATGAATTCCGCCGAGCCGAGCACCGCACCGCCCAGACAACGGCCCTGACCATCGATGTGCTTGGTCGCCGAATACACGACCATGTCGCCGCCCAGCTCCAGCGGCTTTTGCAGCAGCGGTGTCGCGAACACGTTGTCGACCACCACACGAGCGCCGGCCTTGTGCGCAAGCTCCGCCACTGCGGGCATATCGATCACATCGAGCATCGGGTTGGACGGCGTTTCCAGCAGCACCGCGCGCGTCGGCCGTGACAGCGCCTTGCGCCATTGATCGAGATCGCAACCGTCGACGAATTCTGTCGTCACGCCATAGCGCGGCAGCAGCTCCGCGACGATGTAATGACACGAGCCGAACAGCGCGCGGGCTCGCCACCACATGATCGCCCGCCTTCACCTGGCACATCAGCGATGCGAACACCGCCGCCATGCCCGTCGCTGTCGCAAAACACGCCTCAGCTCCTTCGACCAGCCGCAGCCGTTCCTCGAACATGCCCACGGTCGGGTTGGCGAAGCGCGAATAGAGGAAGCGCGGCGCCGTCTTCGCGGCAAAGGCGGATTCGGCCTCGGCGGCGCTGTCGTAGACATAACCCGAGGTCATGAACAGCGCCTCGGCGGTCTCGCGATGTTCGGAGCGGTTGAGCCCGCCCCGGACCAGCTTGGTCCGCGCGCGCCAGGACGCGATGTTCGCCTTGCGCTTGGCGTTTGCGCTCGCCTGTGAGTTGCCGTCGGCCATGTCTGCCCCTTCCGCTGGCCCCGCCGGGTCCCTTGCGGGAGCCAACGGCCCAAACAAAAAAACCCCGACCGGACGGGTCAGGGCTTACGGGCCACCGACCTTTTAGCGGTTTCTTTAACGTGGCCCGCAAGCCGGTCGGCTCAAATCACCACGAGCGCTACTAAAACGCGGCCCCGCATGAAAAGTCAAGCGCGCGGAAAAGCTCTTGCGTCTCGGTTGGCTCAGAAACAGCTTGTGACGCTCGGGCGTCGGCCTTGGGAATCTGACGCGGGCAACGATCGGTGTATAGTGCAAGACTCGCTCAAACTCGGCGAAATTCTGTCCCAAGGATTGGGTGGAGGAGGCTGCCGATGCAATTTACCGTGGGACTGAAACAGACAGGAAAGTTGGACCGCATCGCCGTGGACGCCGACGATGCGCTCATCGCTGCCCTGAAGGTCAAGATGGAGCACCCGCAAGCCGTCATTATGTACGTACGTCCGCAGAATTGTCGGGGCGACGCACGTCACCCATCGCATGCGCCCACCGAAGACGCTCGTTGATGGACAAGTCCCGCAGGGGATCATGCGCTTCTTCGAACGTCTGAAGATGGAGGCGTCCGCCGAGTGGCGGGCCTACACCGAACACCCCTTCACGCGCGCCATGGCAGACGGTTCGCTCGCCCAAGCGGCCTTTCGTCATTACCTTGTTCAGGACTACCTGTTCCTCGTCGAGTTTGCGCGCGCCAACGCGCTCGCTGTCTACAAGTCGCCCAAGCTCGCGGACATGCGCGAGGCCGCAGCCGGCCTCTCGGCCATCCTTGATGTCGAGATGAACCTGCACTTGAAGCTCTGTGCCGGTTGGGGTCTGTCGCCTGACGATCTCGAGCAAGCCCTACCCGCCGTCGAAATGCTGGCCTATACGCGCTACGTGCTTGACGCGGGAATGCGCGGCGATCTGCTGGCGCTCAAAGTGGCACTTGCTCCCTGCGTGATCGGTTACGCGGAGATCGCCGCTGGCCTTGCCGCGCGACCCAGTGCCACCGCCGCAACGAATCCCTACCGCGTTTGGATTGCCGAGTATGCCGGCGCGCCATATCAGGAGGTCGCGGCAAGAGCGAGAGCGCATTTGGAACACCTTGCCGATCTTTACCTCACACCAGCCCGCGAAGCCGAACTGGTCGCGATCTTCAAGGAAGCGACCCGGCTCGAGGCCGACTTTTGGGAAATGGGCTGGCGGATCGGCCAGCGCGTCGAATAACGATTGACGGCGAGCCGAAACGCTACGAAGCCGCGAAGGTCAGAGCCTATTCCGCAGCGGCAGCGGCGCGACCGGCAGACCAGACAACGCCGCTCGGTGCCAGCACCCGGCCGCGCCGCGCAAGCTCCGCCGCCGGCAGGATGTCGCAGGACGGCCACAACCCGTCCGATAGACACGCGGCGTATTCGGCCGGATAGCCGCGCGTGCGCATCTTCGCGGCGGCCGCCTCGTGATCGTAATCGAGCGCGTGATGTACGATCTCGAGATCGGCGCCGTGCGGCGTGCAGCACGGAGAACCACACGCGCGCGGTGCCGTCATTGGCCGGCATGCCCAGCGCGCCGGAATTGTGCCAGAGCCGTTCGTCCAGGATTTGCGTGAACGGCACGCCGCAATGGCCGGCGAGAATGCCGTCGACGCCCAGCGCCGCGATCTCGGAGATTTTCTCGGCCGCCGGTGTCGAGGCGAAGATGAAGCGGTTGATCTGCGTGGCGCCCCCATGGATCGCGGCCAGCCGCCGCCCTGCAAGGGTGACATCGACGCGGCGCGGCAGGCGTCCCATCCAGATCTTGGACTCGTTGTCGAGATCGCGGCGCGACGCGGCGAACCATTGCGCCGAGAGCGCCGCGCAGGTCGACCCTTCGTTGAAGCCGCAGCCGCAATCCGCAGCATCCGCCGCCAGCGATTCCTCGCAATTGCCCATCACCACGGCGCAACCCCAGCCGCGCACCAGATCGACAACCGCTTGCGGATCGGCGCCGTAGGCGACGACATCGCCCGTGCAGATCACATGATCGCCGGCGATCCCCAGCGCATCGGCACGCTCTTTCAGCGCCCGCATCGCTTCGAGATTGCCGTAAGGCCCGCCGAAGACAAGCACCGGCGCGTGGCGCGCGCCGAGATCCTGGACGCTCATGCCTTGCTGCACGATCCGCCGCCGAGCACGCAGAACTTCGCGCAATGCGGATGGTTGAGCGCCACCGGCCGCGAGGCCTCCGCCAGCGTTGCCGCCCAGCTCGAACTGCTGGTCGTAGGGCAGCAGCGTGCAGGCGAGCACCGCCGGCCCGCCGCGCCCTTGCGCTTCACCACCATGCGCGAGGAGGCGCACATCATCGCGTCCGGGCGATCTTGCCGAGGATGCCCCAGCACGCCTCGGTGATCTCCGGCACGTCGACGCTCGCATCCATTTCCGGGAACAGCACCAGCGCGCACCGGATCGGCGCGTCGATCGGGTATGCCGCGCTCGGCGAACAGCCGCGCGAAGCCGCGCGCGCATCTCCGCCTCGCTCTCGCCCGAGAGCGTGCGCCCGGCGACGTGGACGCGGAAGCCGTTCGCGCGCCAGCCATTCGCAGGCCCGTCGATCGTCGGCGCCCAGCTGCCCCTGCCGCGCTCCAGTTCGTGCAGGTCCGCGTCGTAGTGGTCGAGCGATACGCGCAGCGCCAGCGCGCGTCGCCATACCGCTCATGCAGCGCCAGCAGGGCGCGCGCGCATCTTCGCGCATCGGCTTCATGGCGTTGGTCAGCACCAGACGCGCGAAGCCGCGCGACAGGCACGTCCTCGCAGCATCGGCGGCAGCTCGCGGTTCATGAACGGCTCGCCGCCGGTGAAGCCGATCTCCTGCGTGCGGCAGCCCGTCGCGCGCGATCTCGTCGAGATACGCCGCCGACCTCCGCGGCGCTGAGATAGACCAGCGCGGTCGTTGCGTCGGCGACTACTCGATGTAGCAATTGCGGCAGGTGATGTTGCACAGCGTGCCGGTGTTGAACCAGAGCGTGTGCAAGCCGCGTGAGCGCCACGCTGGCGCGCGTCTCGCCCTTGGCCGTCACGCGGGATCGCGGAATTTGCGGGGATCGAGGCGGGCGATTGGCGCGGTGGCGGACATCGACATGGGACGCGGCAGCAATCTGTTGTAAGTCGTCAGCATGGCCGGCCCGCCCGGCCATGGGAAATAAAATCTTTGTGCGAGCGGGCCGCCTCAGCGATGCAGGAATGGCGGGTAGATCACGTCGCCGTGAGTCACGCGCGCAAACGCCGTCAATTCATGCGCGCGCCGCTTGCCGGCATCGACGATGTGTTCGACCGCGATACCGCGCGCCACCAGCGCATCGCAGATCAGGCGGCGATGGCACTGCGTCGGGTCAGCCTCGGCGCACATCACCGCCGCGCGCTGAACTTGCGCCGCCGCGATCAACTCATCGCGCGCCTCAGCGAAGCCCGGGCCTTGCATGTAATCGGCAAAGCCGCGAAATCCGTCCTCCTTCCACCCGTCATTCAGGGAGACCGGCAGCGGCCGGCGCATTCCGCCCAGCGACGGCATGTGGCGGTAGCTGATCCCGATTGCCGCCAGCGTCGCGGCGAGGGCCTCGCGGTTGAAGTGCGGATTGCGGCGCGAATAGGGTGCTGCGCGCACATCGATGAGCAGCGCCACCTCATGCGCCTGCAACAGTGCCACCAGCGACGCCGCGTCGCGCGATGAATGACCGATGGTCAGCACCAGCGGCGCGCTTGCCTCACGCGCTGTCCGGCTTAGCCCCGCGAGCGGAAGCTCGCTCTGCGTTGTTGCTTGCGTTCGTCGCGCCACGGATAAACTCGTTCTGTGTCGGCTTGTGGCAGCCTTGAACCGCTTCGTTGCTTTGCTTATAAACTTGGGCGCGGCGCGGGTGTAGCTCAATGGCAGAGCAGAAGCTTCCCAAGCTTACGACGAGGGTTCGAATTCCCTTCACCCGCTCCAATTTTCATCATAAATTTCAATATGGTACGCCCGTTCTGATCACCGCTTCGGCAGGTGGACACCCTTTGTTGCCAATGAGGCTCAAGGCCCGATATAGCCATGCTCCGTATTTCTCCAATGCTCCTTCTCGGTCCTAGCCACCTGGACTGCCACCTCAAGCCGTCGGCGCACGCTCACAACGGCCGCCTCAATCAAGTTCTGTCTGATCCGGACATCAACGAGCCGATCAAATTTACCCCGCGTACGCTCCTCTCCGGTGCGTTTGGGTCGTCGTGCCATTGGGATACCTTGCGGCCGGGGCCGCATCTACGAAAACATGTCCGTGATCGACGTTTCCCCGCGCAATAATTGGACCGCCCTGCGATTCTGGAACGGTCTTAGTTACGGCAAGACCACGCCGCCTATGGCTTCATCGACAATCAACCTCTGGCGACGGCCACGTCAATAGAGGCGGCTCGATAGCACCGAGAAGCTATGCCCGTTCGCTTCGCTGCAGCCGCAAGACGACTGATCGAAACCCTGCCACGGCACTATCCAACCGTTCGCTGAGACGATCTTCCACGGGCATCATCCTGCCTTTTAGAGACAGCGCGCGCTTTTCGGCGAGATGCCACGAGGCAAAAGCCGCCATAATCGCGATCAATGTGGCGAGGCTGCCGACGCCATACCATGTCGACGCGAGGGAATAATGCAGAACGAGCTGCTTTGCGGGCCAGGCATAGATGTAAATTTCGTATGACGAGGTCACCATATCGCGCCATGTTCGGCACGCGCGTTGCGCCAAGCGCCGCAAAAACTACGACATAGGCGAAGGCTGTCGGCAACGCGAGCCAGAATCCATCGAAAATCAGAGCGAGCATTGAAACAGTCGCGCACACGGCCGCCGCAGTCGCGCTGAGCGGCAAGCGCCAATGATAGATCACAACGCCAGCCAGGAATTTGGTGGCAAGATCGATCCGATGGTTCCATTCCTGAAACACATCCATCGTGTACGGCCCGTCATAGATCAAGTAGGCCAGGCCGGCGAGAAACAAACCGAGCGAGACGTACCGGTTGAGAACGCCGAAAATCCCCAAAATAAACAAAAGAACGTAGCATTCCGCCTCGAAGCGCAATGTCCAGATCGAGCCATTGACCCAGCGGAGCGGATTATCGACAAACACGCCCGGTAAGCGCCCGGAGTAGCCGAGCAAGGAGCCATTGAGCAGAACGTAGCGATAGAGTTCTTTCGAACTCGAAGTACTCGCTCATTGGCAGCGCCGTAACTATCGGGCCAATTACGAAGCCGAGCAACACCAGTGCGACCCATAGGCCGGGTACGATCCGCAAAATTCGTGCTTTGGCGAACCGCCACACAGTGCGTGATCGCTCGAAGCTCTGTACGACCAGATATCCGCTGATCACAAAGAAGATCGCAACAGCTACCGTCCCAATCGTAGTCTGGCCGCCACTCAGGACTACCAAGGGCTCTGACTGCAGATGTCCCATGCTCAGCGAGAACGCGTGCGACCACAGCACGGCCAAGGCGGCCAAAAACCGAAGCGTGTCGAAATTGTTGGCTCGATCGGGCATGAGCACCAACCCTTCGGGCTTAGGTGTTCCGCGCGCCTCGCCCCCGTCTCGATCTGCGTCCGCACGCTGGTTTGTGCGCCCTAGCACCCGACAGGAACCATGCGGGCACAAACTGTAAGAGACGTGTCTTCTCGGCCGGCGCACATGCGGCGCCTGTCGCCCGGCGCCTTAGATCAGAAGATCATAGCCTTCACCTTGCTACCGATGCGACGCGTCGCCCTGCTGACTGGTGACCGATGCGATTCTCTGCGCCCGGCGACGAGTGCTCGTCTGGCCTTAGACATGTCGCTCCCCCTGTACCCAAATCTCCGTTCGTCCAAGATGGGAGCCATTGGCGAGCGCACGTGCTCGGCTAATCCAATGCTGGCGGGGCTTCGCGCGGATTCCAAGCAAGCGGACCGCCGACGGTCGCATTCACCTGCTCTAAGCTAGCGACGCGGGCAGCGACCCTGTCGTGACTTTTTCGTACCAATTCATAGCGACACTTTTTACTATGACGAACGCAGTGGGAATTGACGCTAGGCGACCGAGCGCGCGGTATCAAAGCACGTTAAGCCGAGCAATATACAAGGCAACGGCAACGTGGCGCTCACGGACCAGATCTTCGCTCAATTCCAAATCGGCGCAGATTTCAGCTGATAAATTGCTCATGGGAACTTCATGCCGCCAGCGGTTTTTTGCCGTCTCTTCTCGGGGGCGAAACATGGCCGATCAGCGACGGGTCGGACCCCGACCAACGGCGATTGCAGGCAATGCTCACCAGCATAAATCGTGGGAAACTGTCTGCGCCGGCTTGGCCTGGGGCTGGAACGTAGCCCCAGCTCGTTGGCGGGCTCGGCTTGGCTTGCTTTTGTCAGAGCGCGGCGCGCCTAAATCCGCAGAGGATTATTGTCTATCGCATTTTCGAACTCATCGGGATTCGAATGTCCTTCGACACCCGGATAGACATGGATCAAGATCAACATGTCAACGATGTCACCATCCGACGCTAACGGAAAATAGATGCGCTCGGCGTCGATGAACTCGCGCCCGGGATGTGCGGTTGGGAAGCGATCGTAGACCGGTGCCTTGGACTCCATCACGTTGCGCATGTTGCCGACGATGCGTTCCACGTATGCGGGGACGACAGCGTCTTCGACGAACATTCCGGTAATTTCACGGCCGGCCATTTCTGTCTGCATCGTGCCGACGAGCCGAAAGCGAAAGCGTATCGCTTCGCCATCTCTGCAAATCTCGACGAGATTAACGAAGGGAAGCACGTCCTTCAGCGCAAGCGGATCGATGTGCTGGCGTCCTGGCAGCCGACCTGGAGGTGCCACGCGTACGAGATAATCCCGCATCCACCTGAATCGGGGATGCAGACCGGAAAAATCCGGATCGCTGACGATCTTCGGACGATAATGCTCCACCACCTCCCGACCTCAAAAATCGAGCGCTGCGCCTCGGCCCAGCCGGGCATCACACCTGATCATGTGGGCGCTTATTACCCAATCGACCAGGATTGGCCCGGGGCCGCCCATCGGCGCCCCATAAATCATATAATTTTCAACTAGTTGCCTGCACCCACAGCCGCGCCGGGTTAAACTGATGCGGACCAGCAGGAACTAATCCTGTATCCTGGGGTTGTCTTCTTTCAGCGCGAGTGCGCGTTGGGGCAAGCGGGATGATCGTTCGGACATCGTCGGGTTTGGCTGTCGCGCCGGAAAGCTGCGCGTTAGGCAGTTTGTGTGCGCCGATCGATCGACATTTAGGGATTCCACTGTCAACCCGTCTTAACCAATCGATGACGCCCAAGTTCCCTAAAATTTCCGACCTTGTGAGTCCGCCCCCGCCCGGCGCCGTGCAGCGCCGTGCTCTTTTTACGTCCTATGGAGCCTGACATGTCCGCAACGCCCGAGCGCGCGGCCGCCCCTTCGCCCACCCCAGAAGCACCGGTCGCCGCCAACGGCACCGGCGGCATGACGGCCAGCGATCTGCACGAACTGCTCGGCGCCTTGCAAGCCATGCGCGGCGGCGATTTCTCCGTGCGCCTCCCCGGCCATCAACTCGGCGTCTTGGGCAAGATCGCCGATACGTTCAATGACATCGTCGCCGCCAACGAGCGCATGGCGGGCCAGCTCGAGCGCGTCGGCCAGACCGTCGGCCGCGAAGGCAAGACGCGCCAGCGCGTCAAGTTCGGCATGCCGAGCGGCGCGTGGGTGGAGATGGAGAGCTCGGTCAACACCCTGATCGATGATCTGCTGTGGCCCACCACCGAAGTGACGCGCGCCATCGCCGCCGTGGCCCAGGGCGACCTGCTGCAGACGGTACGCCTGGACGTCGATGGCCGGCCGCTGGAGGGCGAATTCCTGCGCTCCGCCACCATCGTCAACACCATGATCAAGCAGCTGGGCGTGTTCACGTCGGAAGTGACGCGCGTCGCGCGCGAAGTCGGCACCGACGGCAAGCTCGGCGGCCAGGCGCAGGTGAGCGAAGTCACCGGCGTGTGGAAGGACCTGACCGAGTCGGTCAACTCGATGGCGTCCAACCTCACCGCCCAGGTGCGCAACATCGCCGACGTGACCATCGCGGTCGCCAACGGCGACTTGTCCAAGAAGATCACCGTCGACGTGCGCGGCGAAATCCTGCAGCTCAAGGAAGCCATCAACACGATGGTGGATCAGCTGCGCTCCTTCGCGTCCGAAGTGACGCGCGTCGCGCGCGAAGTCGGCACCGACGGCAAGCTCGGCGGCCAGGCCATCGTCCCCGGCGTCGCCGGCACCTGGAAGGATCTGACCGACTCCGTCAACGCCATGTGCGGCAACCTGACCGACCAGGTGCGCAACATCGCGCAGGTGACGACCGCCGTCGCGCGCGGCGACTTGTCGCGCAAGATCACCGTCGACGTGCGCGGCGAAATCCTCGAGCTCAAAGACACCATCAACACCATGGTCGATCAGCTCAACGCCTTCGCCGGGCGAAGTCACCCGCGTGGCGCGCGAGGTCGGCACCGAAGGCAAGCTCGGCGGCCAGGCCGTCAGGTGCCCGGCGTCGCCGGCACCTGGAAGGATCTGACCGACAACGTCAACTTCATGGCCTCGAACCTGACCGCGCAGGTGCGCAACATCGCCGAAGTGTCGACCGCCATCGCCAACGGCGACCTGTCCAAGAAGATCACCGTCAACGTCTCGCGGCGAAATCCTGCAGCTCAAGGAAACCATCAACACGATGGTGGACCAGCTCAACGCCTTTGCCTCCGAAGTCACGCGCGTCGCGCGCGAAGTCGGCACCGAAGGCCGGCTCGGCGGCCAGGCCAACGTGCTGGGCGTCGCCGGCACGTGGAAGGACCTGACCGACATCGTCAACTCGATGGCCGGCAACCTGACCGCGCAGGTCCGCAACATCGCCGAGGTGTCGACCGCCATCGCCAACGGCGACCTGTCGAAGAAGATCACCGTCGACGTGAGCGGCGAAATTCTCCAGCTCAAGGAAACATCAACACCACGGTCGACCAGCTCAACGCCTTCGCCTCCGAAGTGACGCGCGTGGCGCGCGAAGTGGGCACGGAAGGCAAGCTTGGCGGCCAGGCGCAGGTGCAGGGCGTCGCCGGCACGTGGAAGGATCTGACCGACTCGTCAACTCCATGGCCGGCAATCTCACCGGCCAGGTGCGCAACATCGCCGAAGTTGCGACCGCCGTCGCCCAGGGCGACTTGTCGAAGAAAATCACCGTCAACGTGTCGGGCGAAATTCTGCAGCTGAAGGAAACCATCAACACGATGGTGGACCAGCTCAACGCCTTCGCCGCCGAAGTGACGCGCGTCGCGCGCGAAGTCGGCACCGACGGCAAGCTCGGCGGCCAGGCGCAGTGCCCGGCGTCGCGGGCACCTGGAAAGATCTGACCGACTCCGTCAACTCGATGGCCGGCAACCTCACGGCGCAGGTGCGCAACATCGCCGAAGTCGCCACCGCCATCGCCGACGGCGACCTGTCGCGCAAGATCACCGTCGACGTGCGCGGCGAAATCCTGCAGCTCAAGGAAACGCTGAACACGATGGTGGACCAGCTCAACCGCTTCGCGGGCGAAGTCACGCGCGTGGCGCGCGAGGTGGGCACCGAAGGCACGCTCGGCGGCCAGGCGCAGGTGCCGGGCGTCGCCGGCACGTGGAAGGATCTGACCGACATCGGTCAACTCCATGGCCGGCAACCTGACCGCCCAGGTGCGCAACATCGCCGAGGTGACGACGGCCGTGGCGCGCGGCGACCTGTCGCGCAAGATCACCGTCGACGTGAAGGGCGAAATCCTCGAGCTCAAGAACACCATCAACACCATGGTGGACCAGCTCAACGCCTTCGCCTCCGAGGTCACGCGCGTGGCGCGCGAAGTCGGCACGGAAGGCAAGCTCGGCGGCCAGGCGCAGGTGCCCGGCGTCGCCGGCACGTGGAAGGATCTGACCGACAACGTCAACTTCATGGCCTCGAACCTGACCGCGCAGGTGCGCAACATCGCCGAGGTCGCGACCGCCATCGCCAACGGCGACCTGTCGAAGAAGATCACCGTGGACGTGCGCGGCGAGATTCTGCTGCTCAAGGAAACGCTCAACACGATGGTCGAGCAGCTGCGCTCCTTCGCCGCCGAAGTGACGCGCGTCGCGCGCGAAGTCGGCACCGATGGCCGGCTCGGCGGCCAGGCGGTCGTGCCCGGCGTCGGCGGCACGTGGAAGGACCTGACCGACAACGTCAACCTGCTCGCCGCCAACCTCACCACGCAGGTGCGCAACATCGCCGAGGTGACGACGGCCGTGGCGCGCGGCGACTTGTCGCGCAAGATCACCGTCGACGTGAAGGGCGAGATTCTCGAGCTCAAGAACACCATCAACACGATGGTGGACCAGCTCAACGCCTTCGCCGCCGAAGTGACGCGCGTGGCGCGCGAGGTCGGCACCGAAGGCAAGCTCGGCGGCCAGGCGCAGGTGCCCGGCGTCGCCGGCACCTGGAAGGACCTGACCGACACCGTCAACGTCATGGCGGCCAACCTGACCGAGCAGGTGCGCGGCATCGTCAAGGTCGTGACCGCCGTCGCCAACGGCGACCTCAAGCAGAACCTGACCGTGAAGTCGAAGGGCGAAGTCGCGGCGCTTGCCGAGACCATCAACAACATGACCGGCACGCTGGCGACCTTCGCCGATCAGGTGACGACCGTGGCGCGCGAAGTCGGCGTCGAAGGCCGGCTCGGCGGTCAGGCCAACGTGCCGGGCGCCGCCGGCACCTGGAAGGATCTGACCGGCAACGTGAACCTGCTCGCCGCCAACCTGACGACGCAGGTGCGCGCCATCGCCGAGGTGGCGACCGCCGTGACCAAGGGCGACCTGACCCGCTCGATTCAGGTCGATGCGCGCGGCGAGGTGGCCGAGCTCAAAGACAACATCAACACGATGATCGACAACCTGCGGCTGACCACCGACCGCAACACCGAGCAGGACTGGCTCAAGACCAACCTCGCGCGCTTCACCAACATGCTGCAGGGCCAGCGCGATCTGACCACCGTCGGCCGGATGCTGCTGTCCGAGCTCGCGCCGCTCGTCAACGCGCACCAGGGCGTGCATCTATCAGATGGAGCCGCGAGGGCGTCCGCTGGCCTGCGCCTGCTCGCGGCCTATGCCGACGACGGCGCCGACGGCCACCCGGACCGCCTGCGCATCGGCGAAGGCCTGATCGGCCAGTGCGCCGCCGACAAGCGGCGCATGCTGGTGACCGACATGCCCGCGACATGTCGTGCCGATCGGCTCGGGCCTGTTCCGCGCCATGCCCAAGCAGCGTCATCGTCCTGCCCGATCCTGTTCGAAGGACCAGGTCAAGGCGGTGATCGAGCTCGCCTCGCTCGGCGATCTTCACGCCGCTTGCAGCAGCGCCTTCCTCGAGCAGCTCACGGCCAGCATCGGCATCGTGCTCAACTCGATCGAAGCGACGATGCAGACCGAGGGCCTGCTCAAGCAGTCGCAGCAGCTCGCCGCCGAGCTGCAGACGCAGCAGAAGGAGCTGCAGCAGACCAACGAGCAGCTCGGCCAGAAGGCGCAGCAGCTCGCCGAGCGCAACGTCGAGGTGGAGCGCAAGAACCAGGAAATCGAGCAGGCCCGCCGCGCGCTGGAAGAAAAGGCCGACCGAGCTCGCGCTCACCTCGAAGTACAAGTCCGAGTTCCTCGCCAACATGTCGCACGAGCTGCGCACGCCGCTGAACTCGCATCCTGATCCTCGGCCAGCAGCTCGGCGAGAATCCCGACGGCAACCTGACGCCCAAGCAGGTCGAGTTCGCGCGCACCATCCACGGCGCGGGCACCGACCTGCTCAACCTCATCAGCGACATTCTCGATCTCTCGAAGATCGAATCCGGCACGGTCACCGTCGACGCGCGAGGAGATGCTAGTTCCACAACCTGCTCGAGATGATCGCGCGGCCGTTCCGCCACGAGGCGGAAACGCCGCCGCCTGTCCTTCGACGTGCAGCTCGATCCAGCATCTGGGCCGCAGCATCAGTCACCGACCCGAAGCGCCTGCAGCAGGTGCTCAAGAACCTGCTCTCCAACGCCTTCAAGTTCACCGAGCATGGCGGCGTGCGCTTCGATGTCGCGCAGGCGACGGGCGGCTGGACCGCCGATCATCCGATCCTCAGCCAGGCCGCCGCCGTCGTCGCGTTCGAGGTGACGGACACCGGCATCGGCATTCCGCCCGAGAAGCAGAAGATCATCTTCGAGGCCTTCCAGCAGGCCGACGCCAGCACCAGCCGCAAATACGGCGGCACGGGCCTGGGTCTCGCCATCAGCCGCGAGCTCGCCAACCTTCTCGGCGGCGAGATCCAGCTGCGCAGTCACGCCCGGCGCAGGGCAGCGTCGTTCACGCTCTATCTGCCGGTCGAATATGTCGGCCCTGCCTCGAACCAGGGTCAGCGCAATCGCGACCGGTCGCAGCAGCGATCGGCCTTGCGCACCGCTCTGCAGCGATCCGCGACCTGCCGGAGCGCGCAGTCGAGACGATCCCGGACGATCGCGACGACCTGCAGCCCGGCGACGCGGTGCTGCTGATCGTCGAGGACGATCCGCATTACGCGCGCATCATGGCCGATCTCGCGCACGAGAACAGGCTTCAAGGTGCTGGTCGCCGCGCGCGGCAGCGACGCGCTCGAGCTGGCGCGCGAGTTCCAGCCCACCGCCATCTCGCTCGACGTCTTCCTGCCCGACATGCTGGGCTGGACCGTGCTCAGCCATCTGAAGCAGGACCCGCTGACCCGGCATATCCCCGTGCAGATCGTCACGACTCGACGAGGACCGCCAGCACGGCCTGGCGCGCGGCGCCTTCTCCTTCCTCACCAAGCCGACCTCGACCGACGGGCTCGAGCACGCGCTCGCGCGCATCAAGGATTATGTCCAGGCCGCGCCGCAAGCGCCTGCTGGTCGTCGAGGACAACGAGGCGGAGCAGATGAGCATCGCGGAGCTGCTGCGCCACGACGATATCGAGATCGTGACCGCCGGACACCGGCGCCCAGGCGCTCGCGACGCTGCGGAGAATGCCCTGCGATTGCGTCGTGCTCGACCTGCGCCTGCCCGACATGTCCGGCTTCGAGGTGCTCGAGGAGCTGCGCCAGGACGAGGACGTTGGCCGACATCCCGGTGGTGGTCTTCACCGGACGCGAACTGACCGCGGAAGAGGATGCGCAGCTGCACACCATGGCGCGCAGCATCGTGGTCAAGGGCGTGGAATCGCCCGAGCGGCTGCTTGATGAGACCGCGCTGTTCCTGCATCGCGTCGTCGCCGATCTGCCGCAGGAGAAGCAGCGCATGCTCGAGCGGCTGCACAGCTCCGACGAGGACCTGCTCGGCCGCTCGGTGCTGCTGGTCGACGACGATGCACGCAACATCTTCGCGCTCAGTTCAGCGTTCTCGAACGTCGCGGCATGAACGTGCTGACCGCGACCACCGGCATGGAGGCGATGCGCCTGGTCGAATCGACGCCGGATCTCGCCGTGGTGCTGATGGACATCATGATGCCGGAGATGGACGGCTATCAGACCATCCAGGCGATCCGCGCCAAGCCCGGCTTCCGGCGCCTGCCCATCATCGCGCTGACCGCCAAAGCGATGAAGGGCGACCGCGAGAAATGCCTCGCCGCCGGCGCCTCCGACTATCTGGCCAAGCCCGTCAACACCGAGCAGTTGCTGTCGGCGCTGCGCATGTGGCTGCATCGCTAGGCCGGAGTCGCTCATGAGTGCGCGCGAAAAGGTCAACATCCTGCTGGTCGATGACCAGCCCGGCAAGCTGCTGAGCTACGAGGTCATCCTCAAGGATCTGGACGAGAACCTGATCAAGGCCCGCTCGGCGCGCGAGGCGCTTGGAGCTCCTGCTGAAGACCGACGTCGCGGTGATCCTGATCGACGTCGTCATGCCCGATCTGGACGGCTTCCAGCTCGCCAGCATGATCCACGACCACCCCCGCTTCCAGAAGACGGCGATCATCTTCATCTCCGCCGTCCAGGTCACCGATGTCGATCGCCTGCGCGGTTACGAGATCGGCGGCGTCGACTACGTTCCCGTCCCGTGATTCCGGCGGTCCTGCGCGCCAAGGTCCGTGTCTTCGTCGATCTCTATCGCAAGACCCGCGAGCTCGAGCGCCTCAACCGCGAGCTGGAACGGCGCGTCGACGAGCGCACCGCGGAGCTGCGCGCCTCCACCGCCCACCTGCAGCAGAGCGAAAAGCGCCGCACGCTGGCCCTGGCCGCGGGCCAGATGGGCTCCTGGGATTGGGACCTCGTCACCAACGACTGCACATGGGACGAGGGGCAGTTTCGCATCTGCGGGCTCGATCCGAGCGACGGCACGACCACCCACGAGCGCCTCGAGACATTGCTGCACCCCGACGACCGCGAGCCCTGGAAGCAGGCCTTGCAGACCACCGCCGCCCAGGGATCGTCGTGCACCATCGAATTCCGGGTGCTCCGACCCAGCGGCGAGCTGCGCTGGTGCCTCGCCACCGCGGCCGCGACTCTCGACGCCCACGGCAACGCCGTCCACATCAGCGGCGTGACGATCGACATCACCGAGCGCAAGGAGGCCGAGGAACGTCAGGCCCTGCTCGCCCGCGAGGTCGACCATCGCTCCCGCAACGCGCTCGCCGTGGTCCAGTCGATCATGCGTCTGTCGCGCGCCGAACACATCAAGGAATTCGTGCGCGCGGTCGACGGCCGCATCCAAGCACTCTCCATCGCCCACACCCTGCTGTCGCAGTCGCGCTGGAAAGGCGCCGATCTCGCGCGCATCATCGACGAGGAGCTGGCCCCTTTCCGCGCCGCCGGTCATGCGCGAATCTCCGTGTCCGGACCGAATTTGCTGCTGCGCCCGGCCAGCGCCCAGGCAATCGCGCTCGCACTGCATGAACTGGTCACCAATGCGGCCAAATATGGGGCACTCTCCACCGCGTCGGGGCAGATCGCGCTACGCTGGCGCCTCGACGGCGACGCAATGATCGTCGAATGGGTGGAAAGCGGCGGCCCGCCGGTGGCGCCGCCGACCACGCCCGGCTTCGGCACGACCATGATCATCGCCAACGTCGAAAGCGGCCTCGACGGCAAGCTAACCCTCGACTGGCAGCCGGACGGGCTGCGCTGCACCTTCGTCATGCCGCGCAGCAACCTGGCGCGCTCCGACGATCGCGCCATGCAGGACGCCGCCCCCCGCCCGGCGGTCGTCGCAGCACCCCACGCCGTGCCGACCGTGCCACGCATCCTGGTCGTCGAGGACGAATCGCTGATCGCGATGATGATGAAGGACGTGCTGATCGATCTCGGTTACGAGGTGCTCGGCCCTTACGCGCGTAACGACGATGCCCTGGCGGCGATCGCCCAGCATCACGTCGCCGGCGCGATGTTGGACCTCAATGTCAACGGCGAGCCTGTCTACCCGGTCGCGGACGCGCTGGCCTCGCGTCATATCCCGTTCATCCTCGTGACCGGCTACGATTCGCAGAGCATCGACCGAAGGTTCGAGAACGTGCCGACGCTGCAAAAGCCGATCGAGGCCAAGTCGCTCGAGCATTTGCTGCGCGCGATGATCAAGGTTCACGCACCCCACGCCAACCGCACCGCCACCGAACCGTCGGCCTCGCGCGCGGTCAGCTGATGCCGTTTCCGGATTAGCGGAACGCGTTGGAACGCCGGGCGTTTCTCGTTCGGGTCCAGCCTAGCGCCGCTCCAGCGGGGAACCACGCATCGTCATGCCGAAAGAAAAGGAAGCCGCCAAGCTCAAATCGGCCGCGAAAGCGAAGCCTGCCGCGCCGGCGAATGTCGTGCCGGCACATGGCGCGGCGGACTTGCCGTCGGTGCACGTCGATTCCTACAATCTCGAGCTTCAGGACCAGGAAGGCTTCATCGGCGATCGCGCCAGCAACCGCGCTTTCCGCGCCGATCCTCGACGAATGGCGCCAGCACCTGGACGAGATCGGCAAGGATCCCGTTCGGCCGACACACCGACGGACGAGATGAGCAAAAAGAAGATCGACAAGCTGCTCGAATCCGACGACGTCGAGGCCGCGCGGCGTGATCCATAGTGCGATCGAGGATTTCGCGCAGGAGCTCGCCGGCGTCATCAGGCGATTCGTGCGCTCGAAAGGCTGGCAGGAGGTGGAGCGCATCGTCGTGGGCGGGGGCCTGCGCCAGAGCAAGATCGGCGAGCTCGCCATCGGCCGCGCGACCGTGCTGCTCAAGGACAACGGGCTCGACGTCGCGCTCGTGCCGATCCGCCACCACCCCGACGAAGCCGGGCTGATCGGTGCCGCGCATCTCGCTGCCCTCGTGGATTTTCGCCGGGCACGACGCGATGCTCGCCGCCGACATCGGCGGCACCAACATGCGCGCCGGTATCGTCGCGCTCAATCTCAAGCGCAACCCGGATCTCTCCGACGCCGAGGTCTGGAAGTACGAGCTCTGGCGCCATCGCGACGACAAGCCCTCGCGCGAGGAGGCGGTCGATCATCTGGCGAGTATGATCAACGACCTGATCAAGGCCGCGAACAAGAAGGTCAAGCTCGCGCCGTTTCTGGGCATCGGCTGTCCCGGCCTGATCGACCCCGACGGCTCGATCAAGCGCGGCGGCCAGAACCTGCCCGGCAATTGGGAGAGCGAGCGCTTCAACCTCGCCGCAGAAGCTGATCGAGAAGCTATGCCCGATCGACGGCCATCACGCCCTCGATCGTGATCCACAACGACGCCGTGGTTCAGGGCCTGAGCGAAGTGCCGTTCATGCAGGACGTCAAGCGCTGGGGTGTCATCACCATCGGCACCGGCCTGGGCAACGCCGTGTTCACCAACAACGCCAAGCGCAAGAAATCCTGATCACAGCGGATTGAGGCAGGCAAAGCCCCGCGCACCGTCACGCGTCAACGCCGGGACGTTCTGCTTGCACGCCTCCACAACGCGCGGGCAGCGCGGATGGAACACACAGCCGGGCGGCGGCGCCAGCGGGTTGGGAAATTCCGGATTGAGGCTCGCCGCCGGCAAGCCCTGTCCCGGTGTGGGCGCCAGCACCGAGTCCAGCAGCATGCGCGTGTAGGGGTGGCGCGGCGCGTGGAACACATCCTGCGTCGGCCCTTCTTCCACCACGCGGCCGAGATACATGACCGCCACGCGCCGCACCAGGTGGTGTACTGCGCCGAGATTGTGGCTGATCAGCAGGATGGTGAGGCCCAGTCGCGCATGCAGGCGCTGCAGCAGATTGAGGATCTGCGCCTGCACCGACACATCCAGCGCCGAGATCGGCTCGTCGCAGATCAAGATCTCCGGCTCCAGGATCAACGCGCGTGCGATCGCGACGCGCTGGCGCTGCCCGCCGGAGAGCTGGCTCGGATAATTGTAAAAGAGGCCCGGCGACAACCCGACCAGCGCCATCAGCGCTTCGACCTTGTCGCGTCGCGATTTCGCATCGCCGCTGCCATGCACGATCAGCGGCATGGCGATGATCCGCCCGATCGTCTGGCGCGGATTGAGCGACGAATACGGATCCTGGAAGATCGGCTGCACCTTGCGCGACAGCGCCGTGCGAGCGATGTCGGGCAGCGCCTCGCCGCCGATACGGATCGTGCCGCTGGTCGGCGCTTCCAGGCCCAGCAGCAGCTTGGCGAGCGTGGATTTGCCGCAACCCGATTCGCCGACCAGGCCGACGATGTCACCCTTGGCCAATTGCAGCGAGACGCCACGCACCGCCTGCAAAGTCTGCTTATGCGAGAACAGGCCGGCGGAGACCGCGTAGCTCTTGGTCACATCCTGCGCGTCGAGGGCGAGCGGCACGCTCATGCCGTCTCCGGCACGCGCTGCCAGACGCTGCGATCGCGCGCCGCCATGGCCGGCAGCACGCAACGATATTTGCGCCCATCGCCGAACCCGACCAGCTCGACCGGCGCCTGCCGGCAGCGCGCCATGGCGTACGGACAGCGCTCGACGAAGCCGCAGCGCGCGAGCGCCCCGATCTGGCGCGGCACCACGCCGGGGATCGTGCCCAGCATCTCGCCGGGCTTGGTGGCGCCGGGGACCGGGATCGCGCGCAGCAGCCCCTCGGTGTAGGGGTGCAGCGGCGCCTGGAAAATCTCCGCGGCGCGGCCTTCCTCGACCACCTGCCCGCCATACATGACGACGACGCGATCGGCGATGGCGGCGACCACGCCCAGATCATGCGTGATCAGCATCATCCCCATGCCGAACTCTTTTTGCAGATCGCCCAGAAGGCGCAGAATCTGCGCCTGGATCGTCACGTCCAGCGCCGTCGTCGGCTCATCGGCGATCAGCAGGTCGGGCTCGCACATCAGCGCCATGGCGATCACCACGCGCTGGCGGATGCCGCCGGAGAGCTGATGCGGATATTGGCCGAGCCGGCTTCCGGGGCCGGAATGCCGACCTTGGCCAAGCAGCTCGATCGCCCGCGTCGCGCGCCGCCGCCTGCGACACGCGGCGATGCTGGGTCAGCGTCTCGATCAGCTGGTTGCCGATCGTGTAGCTCGGATTGAGCGCGGTCATCGGGTCTTGCAGGATCAGCGCGATGCGGTCGCCGCGCAGCTTGGCGAGATCCTTGGGCCGCATCTGCGTCAGCGAACGCTCGCCGAACATCAGCCGCTTGGCGCTGAGCTTTGCCGCATTGGGCAGCAAATTCATGATCGCCAAGGCCGTCAAAGATTTTCCGCAGCCGGATTCGCCGACCACCGCCAGCGTCTCCCCGCGCGCGATCGAGAAGCTGACACCCGCGCACGGCATGGATGACGCCGTCATTGACCGCGAGATCGACACGCAGGTCCTCGACGTCGAGCAACGCCGTCATGCGCGCCCCTCCGGCGCCGTCACATCGCGCAAGCCGTCGCCCAGCAGGTTGATCGCCAGGATCAGCAACACCAGGGCCGCACCAGGGATGCCGATGAGCCAGGGATTGAAGAAGATGAAGCCCTTGGCCTCCGCCACCATCAACCCCCAGGAGGGCAGCGGCGGCTGCACGCCCAGGCCCAGGAACGACAGCGCTGCTTCCAGCAGCACCGCGTGCGCCATCTCGACCGTCGCCACCACGATCAGGCTGTTCATGATGTTGGGCAGGATCTCCTGCCACAGAATGCGCGGCGTCGAGCAGCCGATGGCGCGCGCCGCGGCGATGAAATCGCGGCTGGCCACTTGCTGCGTGGCGCTGCGCGTCACGACCGCGAAACGATCCCACAGCAGCAGGCCGATCACCAGGATCAGGATCGGCAGCGAATTGCCAACGACGGCGACGACAACCAGCGCCACCAACACGACCGGCAGCGTCAAGCGCGTGGTGATCAGGAAATTGACCGCCAGATCGACGCGCCCGCCGAAATACCCGGCACTCACGCCCAACAGCGTGCCGATCAGGCCCGACAGGATCGTGGTCGCGAAGCCGATCAGCAGCGAAATGCGCGAACCGTAGATCAGGCGCGACAGGTAATCGCGCCCGAACCCGTCGGTGCCCAGGATGTGCGTCCAGGTGCCCTTCTCATGCCAGATCGGCGGAATGAAGCGGCGGGAGAGCTCCTGCGCGTAGGGATCATGCGACGCCAACAGGGGTGCTGCCAGCGCCATCACGATCATCACAAGCAGCACCGTGCCGCCGAACATCACGCTGCCATGCCGGCGCGCGCGGCGCAGGGCAAGGCGCGCCGGCGAGATCGGCGGTGGAACGGTGGCAGCGATGGTTGAAGCGGCCATGGCGCCTCACCCGACCCGGATGCGCGGATCGATGACGCCGTTGAGCAGATCGGCGAGGAAGGTCAGTACGGCATAGAAGGCCGCGACCACCAGCACGATCGCCTGCATCACCTCGAAATCCGAGCGCTGGATCGACTGCCACGCGAGATGCCCCAGCCCGCGCAGCGAGAACACCGTCTCGACCACCACCGAGCCGCCCAGCATCAACCCGAACTGCACGGCCGCCAGCGCCACCACGGGCACGAGCGCGTTGCGCAGCGCGTGCTTGAACACCACTTTGCCCGCCGACAACCCCTTGGCGCGCGCCATGCGGATGTAGTCCGATTGCAGTGTCTCGATCATGCCCGCACGCGTCAGCCGCATGATCGCGGGTGCGGCGTAATAGCCCAGCGCAATCGTCGGCATGACGAAATGCAGCCAGGTTTCATTTCCCGTGATGGGCAACAACCGGTATTGCACGCCTAGCAGGTAGATCAGCAGGAATGCCACCAGGAAGCTCGGCAGTGACTGCCCCATCACCGCGATGGTCAGCGCCGCGCGATCGATGATCGTGTTGGGATGGAGGGCCGCCAGCACGCCCAGCGGGATCGCCAGCAGCAAGGCGAAGGCCAGCGAGGTGACGCCAAGCCAGGCCGTGATCGGGAGATGTTCGCCCAGGATGTCGACGACGTTCTTCTTGAGATAATGCGAGCGCCCGAACTCGCCGCTGAGCACCTTGCCGACCCAATCGACATATTGGCGATAGAGCGGCCGGTCAAAGCCGAATTGCGTGCGGATCGCCGCCACATCCGCCGCCGAAGCGCCCTCGCCCGCCATGGCGGCGGCGGGATCGCCCGACAGATGCACCAGGCTGAAGGCGATCACCGACACCGCCGCCAGCACCAGCACCGCCATGAACAACCGCTTGAGCGCGAACCTCAGCATTTCATCCGCCTAAAACGAACCGGGGCAGCATCGCATGGATGCCGCCCCGGCCGCGACTCTTGGCATTCCGTTACTTCCAGGACGAGGCGTAGAAATTCGCCAGCTCGTCGGGCGACGGCTCGAAATTCAGATCGCTCGTGTAGGCGTAGTAGCGCGCATAGCTGAACAGCGGCACCCAATAGGCTTGGTCCGCGATCTTCTTCAGCGCCTTGCCATAAGCTTCTTTGCGCTTGGCGGAATTGGCCGTGCCGTCAGCCGTCTCCAGCCACGCCTTGATTTCCGGATCGCGGGCGTAATCGTGCTCGCTGAACTTGAAGTAATTGCTGACCGACGCGGACGAATTGTTGATCGCCTGCGAGCCCCAGCTCAGGTGAGCCAGCTCCGCCTTGCCGGTCTCCAGGATCGGCCGCAGGGCCCGCCACTGCATGTATTTGAGATCGGCAGTGATGCCGACCGCGCGCAGGTAGCCGATCACCGCTTCCGTGAAGCCGCGATCACGATACGAATAAATCGGCATCGTAAAGCCGTTGGCGAAGCCCGCCTCCGCCAGCAGCGCCTTCGCCTTGGCCGGGCTGTACTCGTACTTTGTCACGTCCTGGCTGCAGCCGAACTGACTGGGATAGCAGGCCGTGTCCAGCACCTGGGCCGCCGTGCCGACCAAGTTGGTGGCGATCGCCTTGCGGTCGATCGCGTAGTTGAGCGCCTTGCGCACCCGCACATCCTTGAGCGGGTTGTCGCCCGTGCGCCCCGCCGCGTCCAATGACAGGAAGCTGATGCGCATGGTGGGCGCCTGCTTGATCGTCAAATTCGGCATGCGCGCGAACTGCTCGGCATTGTCCTTGGGCACATCCCAGATCCAGTCGAGCCCGCCGGTCATCAGTTCGGCGATCATCGCCTGCGAATCCGCGATGGTGCGGAACACCAGCTTGCCGATCTTCGGCGTGCCCTTCGGCCCGCCCTTGAAGTAATCGGCGTTCTTTTCCATCACCACGGTCTGGCCGGGCACGAAGCGCGTGATCTTGTAGGGGCCGGTGCACATCGGCTGCACGGCACCCCAATCGCGCCGCTTCTTGCCGTCGGCACCCGGCACTTCCGGCGCATTGTCGTAATGGCCCTTGGGATAGATCGGCGTGACGCCGGAGAGATATTCAAGCGCCGCCGGCGTGGGCGCCTTCAGATGAAACCGGACCTTGTCCGCCGCCACCACGTCCACGCTCTTCACCCAATCGACGACCAACTGCGTAACGGCACCATTCTCGGCCTTCGAGACATGGCCGAATGTGTAGGCGACATCCTCCGCACCGAACGGCTTGCCGTTGTGGAACTTGACGCCGGGGCGCAGCGTGAAATCGAGCGTGACATCATCGACCCATTTGTAGTCGCTCGCCAGCAGCGGCTCGTACTCGTTGGTCTTCGAGTTGCGGTGCATCAGCGTGTCGCACACCTGGTGCGCGATGATCACCACCTCGCGGAGGTTCTGATAATAGAGATCGGCCGTGTCGACCTCGCTGGTCGTCGACCACGTCACCGTGTCGTTGGCCTTGCCGGCCAGTGCCGGCGAAGCGCCCAGCGCCGCCGCGATCACAGCCGCCAACGGCGTCAACCTATTCATCCGCATCATCGTCCCCTCCTCTGCCGAACCCTAAGAAAACTAAGCCTGTTTGTCCGCCGCCGCCAAGGGCAGCACAATATGCGACGGCCGCGCGGCACCACGCCGTATGGAGATCAGCGGCGGGCGCCCATGCGGCACTTGCGCGTAATTGTCCTTGTCTGCGCCCGCGATGGCGATGCGCAGGCGATGTCCCGCCTTGAACCGCCACGAGCTCGGCAGCAACGAGAAGCGCAGGATCGCCGGCTCGCCCGGCACCAAAGGCTGCGCATCGCGTCGCGCGAAGCTGCGATAGGGCCCGACCACCTGATGATAATGCGGCGCCGTCGCCTCGCGGCGATGCAGCGCGCGCAGCATCCCTTCTGTCACATAGCGGCACGTCCCATCCGGCGCCAAATCCTCGAGATAGACATGCACCGCGGCATCGCCTTGGTCGGCCGAGAGATGCAGCGTGATGATCGGATGGCCGGTCAGTTCCATGTCCGCATCGAGCGGCGCGCTGGTATAGGTCAGCATCGCCGCGTCGCGACCGTGCCAGTCGGTGTAATAGTCGCGCACATCCAAGGCCGCGAGCCGTCCGTAGCGCGTCTTCTCGCCCGTACCGAGCGAGAAATCGGCCTTGAAACTGTCGGCGCCATCGCTGCCCGCGCTGTCGCCAAGCTGCGCGTTGGGTGCCAGGAACAGGCGCTTCTCGTCGGGCCGCGGCGGCCATTGCGCGGCATCGTGCCAGCGCTCCTCCGCCATCGTGAAGTAATGCACCGGGCTCTCCTGATCGAGGCCGGACTCGGTCTCCATCAGGTAGTGATCGAAAAACCGCAGCAGCTCCGCGAGCATCGGAAACTGCGATTCCGGCTGCGCGCGGAACAAACTGACATTCATGCGCGCCCCGTGATCCCACGGCCCGATGAGCAGATGTTTCTTCGGATTGGGCAGAGTCAGAAAGCGGCTGATGGCGCCATTGGTGTAACCCACCCCGTCCATCCAGCCGGAGACGGAGTAGATCGCCACGTCCTCGCGAATGCCGGCCGCGTATTTGTACGGGCTGAACGAAGCCGACGTGAAGTTCTTGTCGTAGGGCAGCGCATCGTCCTTGAACGGAAATTCGCGGATGAAATCCGTCATATGGAAATTGCCGAGATGCTCCTTCACCGCCGCGCGCACCAGCGTGCCGTCATCGCCGTCGACCGGCATCGGCCCGGCGAGATTGGGTTCCTTGTAATAGGCGAAATTCGTGAGCAGATCGCGCCGGTCGTGATCGAGCGCCACCAGCAGCTCGTCATAGGTCTTCGCCAGCTGGTTCAGCAGCAGCCCGCCGGGATAATAATGGTCGCTGTACGTATCCCAGACCGAGAACAGCGGTGCGATCGCCTTGATCGCCGGATGGCCGGTCGAGGCAACGAAATCGCACGCAGCACCCACATACGAAACGCCGGTGGCGCCAACGCGCCCATCCGACCAGCCTTGCGCCACGATCCAGTCGACGATCTCCTTATAATCGTCGCGCTCCTCGGGCGAACGGAACGCCTCGCGCGTGCCGAATGAGGCGCCCGTGCCGCGCACGTCGACCACAACGACCGCATAGCCGCGCGGCACGAAGAAGTCGCGATATCGTCCGGCATTGGGGCTTGGCTCAGCGCTGTCGGGCGCACCGTCGCGCAGTTTGAAGCGGCGATAATAGGGCGTGAAGATGACGATGGTCGGGAAGCGCTTGCCTTTGGGCGGCGCTCCGTCGCTCTGCGGCAGGTAGACATCGACTGCCAGACGCACGCCGTCGCGCATCGTGACATAGGACGACAGCGGAATTTTGCTGCCCGCGAACGGCGTCGGACGCTTGTCGAGATACGCCTGCGGCAACACGCGCCAGGCGGTGTTTGGAAGATCGGACACCCGCAACCCCTCTTTGCGAGAACGAAAGATTATCCAATATCCAATATCCACGCCCACGTGCCAAGCGGGCATTTCGCCGCGTCGCGGCGCTTTCGCAAGCAGCGCTGAATCAGCGGCTTAGCGCGGCAGGTCGTTGGTCGCGTAGGACGCCGGCAGATTGACCTCGATGAGTTCGAGATCGTCGGAATAGGCGACGACATTGTGCGGCACGCCGGCCGGCTGGCTGAGGCACGCACCCGCCTTGACGACGATCTCGTCCGCCACGCCCTCGAAACGGAATTTGAGCCAGCCGCGCAGCACGTAGACGAAATGCCCGGTCATATCGTGCCAGTGCCATCCGGTCGCCGCCTCGAACGGCTTCACGGCGCGAATATGTTTGGCGCCGACCTGGCCATTGGTCGAGGCGGCCAGACCCAAATCGCGATATTCGAAATTCTCGCGCGGTCCGTCGCGATGGAAAACGGCGTTGTCGAGCGTCGCCAGGCCGAGCTTGGTCTTGGCCTCATCGAGCGTCAGCGGCCCGGCATAGCGTGTCGGTGCGTTCATCCCGGTCCCCTCGCGGGTGCAATCCCGCTTGTGCCGGCGCCATCGAATGGCGCGCAGAGGGATTATGCACCTCCGCAGGGGCCTTCGCACGCCATCCACGCCCGCCATCCGGCGCAAATCGCGGCATCGCACACGTTGATCGCGATAAAGCCCTCGCCCTCCCGAGGAAGGTGGCGCAACGAGAAATGAAGAATTTTACTAATAATTTAGAGAAAGAATCATCCCTTCGTACAATCCGAATCGCTCCTTTCTCCCTATAAAAGCGCAAAAACCGGGACTCAGCCCAGTCAACTTAACATAACCACAGATTGAATCTCCGATGGATTTTAACTTCTCTTAAACGCGCATGGCTTACGAGGTTACGGCAGACAGCACAGCGACTTTGCCGCCTAAAACCAAGGGCATAGGCCTATTGGCATATGTTGGCGGCAACTACGAATTCGGGGGCCTTGGCCGTGATGCCGCGCAAATTGTTTCGGGGTCTGTTCAACATTTTCGGACTGACCATTCGCCAGAAGATCCTGTTGATCGCCACGGTGGCGCTCGGCAGCACCACCTTGCTCGTCGGGCTTCATCTCAATCTGGGCTCGAGTATCGAAGCCCAGATGAAGGAGAGCGACCGCTTCCGCCAGATCCGCGACAGCCTCGCGGTGATGCGCAACTCCGTCCTGCAGACGCACCTTGTCGTCAAGGACGTGGTTGCCGCCCGCGCCGCGCTGACCAAGAACCAGACCACCGATATCGGCCTCTCGCGCAAGGATTTCGACCGCGAGGCCGGCAAGGTGACGGACTTCCTGCGCGATTCCAGCAAGGCGCTGGGCAATCGCGACGTGCGCGCCGAGTTCGCGGAGCTCACCAAGATCTTCGAGGAGCAGATCCGCCCGGCCGCCGAAAAAGGCGACGATGCCGTGCTCAAGAAGGCCACGCGTGAATTCGCCGACGGCTCCGCCGATCTCGCCGAAATTTTGGAAAGCTTCGCGGATATGTCGACGTCGCAGATGCGACGGCACTTCCTCGACACGAGCGAGGCCATTCGCCAGTCCAAGATCATCGACATGTCCACCTACGGCAGCGTCCTGCTGCTGATGATCCCGCTGCTGTATTTCAGCGCGCGCAGCATCCTCAAGCCGATGCGCCAGCTCACCGACATCATGCAGGCGCTCGCCGCCGGCACGATCGACGTGACCGTGCCCGCGCGCGACCGCCGCGATGAGATCGGCGCCATGGCCGCGACCGTCGAAGTCTTTCGCGTCAATGCCGAGACGATGAAGCGCATGGAGCGCGAGCAGGAGGAGATGCGCGCCAACGCCGCCGCCGAGCGCAAGACCGCGATGAACAGATTGGCCGACCAGTTCGACGCCAATATCCGCGGCGCCATGAAGGCGCTCTCCGACGAGACCGCCAATCTGAAGACGCTCGCGGAGACGATGGCCCGCGTCGCCGACACCACGCACAGCCAGGGTACCACCGCGCGCGAAAGTTCCTCGCAGAGCACCGAGAACGTCAAGGCGGTCGCCGCCGCGACCGAGGAGCTCTCGGCCAGCGTCCAGGAAGTGGCGCAGCAGATCGAGCGCTCCGCCAACATGACTCGCAAGGCCGTTGCCGATGTCGAGACGACCAGCACCGATGTCGGCTCCGTCTCGACCTCCGCCAACCGCATCGGCGAAGTCGTCAAGCTGATCGGCGATATCGCCAACCAGACCAACCTCCTCGCCCTCAACGCCACCATCGAGGCGGCGCGCGCGGGCGAGGCCGGCCGCGGCTTCGCGGTCGTGGCGAGCGAGGTCAAGAACCTCGCCACCCAGGCCGGCAAGGCGACCGAGGAGATCGCGGCGCAGATCAGCGAGCTGCAGAGCGTCGTCGCGCGCTCCGTCGAATCGATGTCGAGCGTGCGCACCGTGATCACGGAGGTCGACGGCATTGCCGCCACGATTTCCAGCGCGATCACGCAGCAGGGCGCTGCGACGAAGGAGATTGCGCGCAACATCGCCGCCGCCGCCGGCGGCAACGAGCAGGTTTCCGAGAACACGCAGCAGCTCGCGGAAACGGCCGAGGAAGGCCGTAAGACCGCCGAGTCCTTGCGCACCACCTCGCAGGCGCTGGGCGACACAGCCCAGAGCCTCGACGAAGACGCACGCACGTTCCTGACCCAGGTGCGTAGCGCCTGAGTTGTCTGATGTTGGTCAACCAGCGGGGGAGTAGGTAAAAAATGACAAACTCAAAGATTGCCGCGGCGCCAGTTCCTGGCCCGCGCCGGTGTCGCCGGCACCGCCGCCGCCGCGGCGCCATTGGCCCTGATGCCGCAGCCGGCACCTGCGGCCACGCCGGTCCAGCAGATCGCGCAAGCGAAGGCGCCGGCAGCAGCGCCCGCGGTCGACACCTTCCAGGCGCTCAATGCCACCGAGCAGGCCTTCATTCAGGCCGTCGTCGACACATTCATTCCCGCCGACAGTCTGACGCCGTCGGGCACGGATTGCGGCGTCGCCGTCTTCATCGACCGCCAGCTTGCCGGCGCCTATGGCAACGGTTCGCGCTTCTATCGCAGCGGCCCCTTCCTCAAGGGCAAGCCGGAGCACGGCTACCAGCTGCCGCTGGTACCCCTCGAGTTCTTCCGCCAGGGCATCGCCGAGACGAATGCCTGGGTCCGCAAGACCCACGGCAAGGAATTCGACCGTCTTTCCCCGGCCGACCGCGAGGCGGTCCTTAAGGAGATGGACGGCGGCAAGGCGCAGCTCGCCGGTCTGAACGGCAAGCAGTTCTTCGAAGCACTTCTGTCGATCACCATGGAAGGCTTCTTCTCCGATCCCATCTATGGCGGCAACCGCGACATGGTCGCGTGGAAGATGATCGGCTATCCGGGCCTGCCGGCCACCTACGCCGACAAGATCGATCAGTATCGCGGCAAGAAATACGACGGCGCGCCGCAGTCGATCGCCGACTTCTCGTAAGGGGAAACACCACAATGGCTACGAAACTCAAGGAAGTCGATGTCGTCATGGTCGGCATGGGCTGGACCGGCAGCATCATCTCACGCGAGCTCACCAAGGCCGGCCTCACTGTCGTCGGCCTGGAGCGCGGCGCTGACCGCGCGCCCGCCGACGATTTTGCGCTGCCCGGCATCCGTGACGATCTGCGCTACGCTGTGCGCCAGGAATTGTTCCAGGACACGGCAATGGAAACCGTGAGCCTGCGCCACAAGGTGGGCGAGACGGCGCTGCCGATCCGCCGCTGGGGCGCCTTCACGCCCGGCGACGGCGTGGGCGGCGGCGGCTCGCACTGGAACGGCCAGAACTGGCGCTTCGCGCCGAGTGACAACATTCTGCGCACACATCTCACCCAGCGCTACGGCAAGGCCGCCATCCCGGAGGATATGACGATCCAGGACTGGGGCGTTACTTATGACGAGCTCGAGCCTTACTACGACCGCTTCGAGAAGCTGACCGGCATCTCCGGCAAGGCCGGCAACATCAAGGGCAAGATCATTGAGGGCGGCAATCCATTCGAGGGCTGGCGCTCCAACGAATATCCCAACAAGCCCATGAAGAAGACGCGCGCGGGCGAGTTATTTGAGGCCGCAGCGAAGAATCTGGGCTATCACCCCTTCCCGATGCCTTCGGCCAATATGAGCGAGGCTTACACCAACTCCGAGGGCCTGACGCTCGGCGCCTGTCAGTATTGCGGCCATTGCGAACGCTTCGGCTGCGAGGCGAACGCCAAGGCGAGCCCGAATATCTGCGTCATGCCGATCCTGCGCAAGGAGGCGAAATTCGAGCTGCGCGCGCGCGCCTATGTGAGCAAGGTGCTCTACGACAAGGCAGGCAAGAAGGTGACGGGCGTCATCTATGTCGACATGCGCACCGGCGAGGAATACGAGCAGCCGGCCGGCATCGTCATTCTCGGCGCCTATGTCTTCGGCAACACGCACATGCTGCTGCATTCGGGCATCGGCGAACCGTATGACCCGGTGACCGGCAATGGCGTGGTCGGCAAGAACTACTGTTATCAGGTCACGTCCGGCGTTATGGCGATGTTCGAGAACGACTTTCTCAACAACTTCATGGGCGCCGGCGCACTCAGCATGGCGGTCGACGACTTCAACAACGACAATTTCGATCACTCCGGATTGGGTTTTGTCGGCGGCGCCTATATGGGCTCGACCATCACAAACGGCCGACCCATCGCCAACCGGCCGGTTCCGCCGGGCACGCCGCGTTGGGGTTCTGCCTGGAAGCAGGCGACGTCCAAGTGGTACGGCAAGGCGTTCGTCGTCAACTGCCACGGCTCGAACTATTCGAGCCGCGGCAACTACATGGATCTCGATCCGACCTACAAGGATGCGCTCGGCCGTCCGCTGGTCCGCATGACCTTCAACTTCACCGAGAACGACTACAAGATGTCGGCCTATCTCACCGACGTCGCGCACAAGATCGTCAAGGCGATGAACCCGACAGTCGTCGGCAATCCGGCGCCGCGGCGTGGCAACTTCCACACCGTTCCCTATCAGTCGACGCACAACACCGGCGGCACGATCATGGGCACGGATCCGAAGTCGAGCGTCGTCAACCGCTACCTGCAGTCCTGGGACGCGCACAACCTCTTCGTCGTGGGCGCCTCGGTCTTCCCGCAGAACTCGGGCTACAACCCGACCGGCCCCGTCGGCGCGCTCGCCTACTGGCTCTCCGACGCCATCACCAAGCAGTACATGAAGAAGCAGGGGCCGTTGGTTCCGGCCTGAGGACATTTCGACTACACGTGAGGGGACTACAACACATGCGTACTTACTTCGCCGCTCTCGCTCTCGTTCTGGCGCTCGCGCCGCTGCCCGTGGCAGCGGCCGACGCCGCCAAGGGCAAAGACCTCTATCAGAAATGCGTCGCCTGCCACAGCGAACAGGCCAGCGGCAGCGACGTCGGCCCCAATCTCAAGGGCGTCTTCGGCCGCAAGGCCGGCGCGCTCGATGATTTCCGCTATTCGAACGCGATGCGTCGCGCCGAAGTGGTGTGGGACGAAGCCAATCTGAAAGATTTCATCACCAACCCGCAGGGCAAGATCAAGGGCAACCGCATGCCCTTCTCCGGCTTTGCTAGCCCAGGCGAGATCGACGATGTGATCGCCTATATCAAGACGTTGAAATAAGCGTTCAGCCGGCGCGCGATGGCGACACGAACCATCGCGCGCCGTTTTCAGTTCGACACCCGCCGATCCCACTCGATCGCGTCGCAATTCAGCTCGCTGATCGCGCGGCTGCCCATCAGGCCCAGTGTCGTATCGACTTCGCCGCGCAAGATGTCGATCACCCGATCGACCCCCGCCTCGCCCGCGGTCGCGACACCGTAGAGATAGGCGCGCCCGATCATGCAGGCGCGTGCACCCAGCGCCACCGCCTTGACGATATCGCGTCCGCGCCGGATTCCGCCGTCGAGGATGACATCCGCGCGCCCCTCGACCGCATCGACAATCCCCGGCAGGGCCGCGACGGACGACGACGTTCCGTCGAGCTGCCGGCCGCCGTGATTGGAGACGATGATCCCCTTGGCGCCGGCATCGAGTGCGCGGCGCGCATCCTCCGGCGTCAAAATACCCTTGACCGCGACCGGCCCGTTCCACCGCCGGATCAGATCGGCGAGGTCGGCCCAGGTCACCGAATCATCGAACAGCGTGTTGACGAATTTGGCGATGGTGAAGATGTCGTTCTGTGCCGCACCGGTGTTGACGAAATTCGCCAGCGTCACGCGCGGGCCCATCAGCACGTTGCGGATCCAGCCGATCCGCCGCCCGGTGTCGGCGACATTGCGCAGCGTGATGCGCGGCGGCACCGCCATGCCGTTATAGACATCGCGCTCGCGCCGCCCATGCATCGCCAGGTCGACGGTCACGCACAGCGTGCGATAGCCGGAAGCCTTGGCGCGGTCGAGCAGGCTGTGGGTGAGCGCGCGGTCGCGCATCACGTAGAGCTGGAACCAGAGATTGCCGGGTGCCGCCTTGGCGACCTCCTCCATCGACACGCTGCAGCTCGTGCTGAGGCAATAGGGAATGCCGGCCTTCGCCGCCGCGCGCGCCACGCTGATCTCGCCCTGCCGCCAGAACAGGCCGGTGAGCCCGGTCGGTGCAAGGATCAGCGGCAGTTTCCAGCTCTGTCCCATGACGCTGGTCGACAGGTCGCGCCGGCTGACATCGACCAGCACGCGCTGGCGCAGCTTGAACTTCGTGAAATCCTGCGTATTCGCGCTCAGCGTCTGCTCGTCTTCCGCGCCGCCATCGATGAATTCGAACAGCGCCTTGGGCAGCCGGCGCCGCGCCGCGCGGCGCAGATCCGCGATATTGACGATCGTCACCGGCGATTCCCCCTCGTCTTCGTCCGCTTGTTGGCGACTAGGGTCGCAGGCGGGGGATACAGGGTCAAGCTGCCCCTTGCCCGGTCACGGCCCATCCGCGCTACCATGGCAACTCGATAGCAGGGAAAGAGACATCGCAATGCCGCCCACAGGCCATGGCCGGGTCCGCGACCTGACCGAATTCACCGACGCCGACGCCGCCGTCGCGCGCATCGCCGAGATCTACGATCGCAGCGCCGCGCGCATGCGCCGCGAGTTCGAGGCGCTGACCGCCGGAAGGCCGAAATCCCCCGACATGCCGGGGGCCGCGTGCTACCCCTATCTCGGCATGACCGTCGGCCCGGCCGATCTCAACGTCGACGCGCGGCTGGCCTACGGCGTGTTGCTCGATCCCGGCACCTATGGCACGACCCTGACCCGCCCCGATTTGTTCAGCGACTACTATCGCGGACAGATCGCATTGCTGCTCGAGCATCACCGCCTGCCCGTGGTCGTCGGTATGAGCGACCAGCCGATCCCGCTGCCCTTCGTCGTCGAGAACAGCACCGCCGACATCACCGAGTCCCAGGTGCGGGCGATGCAGGAGCGCTTCGCGCTGCCCGATCTCGCCACCACCAACGATGCCATCGCCAACGGCACCCATCGCCCGGCCCCCGGCGAGCCCAAGCCGCTCGCCCTTTTCGAGGCGCCGCGCGTCGACTATTCGCTTCATCGCCTGTCGCACTACACCGCGACCTCGCTCGAGCATTTCCAGCGCTTCGTGCTGCTGACCAACTACCAGCGCTATGTCGAGGAGTTCCGCGCCTACGCGCTCGATCAGGTTTCCGGCGGTCATGACGAATTCTCAGCCTTCGTCGAGCCCGGCGACGTCGTCACCGCGAACTCCGCCTGCGGCAGCAGCATCGCCAGCGGCACGCCGCTTCTCCATCTGCCGCAGATGCCCGCCTATCATCTGGTGCGCCCCGACCGGCGCGGCATCACGCTCATCAACATCGGTGTGGGCCCCAGCAACGCCAAGAACATCACCGATCACCTCGCGGTCTTGCGTCCGCATTGCTGGCTGATGTTGGGCCATTGCGCCGGCCTGCGTCGCAGCCAGTACCTGGGCGACTACATCCTGGCGCACGGCTATGTGCGCGAGGATCACGTGCTCGACCGCGATCTGCCGGTCTGGGTGCCCGTACCGCCGATCGCCGAGGTGCAGGTGGCGATGCAAGAAGCGGTGGCGCGCGTGACGGGCCTGAGCGGCCAAGACATGAAGACGCGCATGCGCACCGGCACCGTCGCCACCACCGACGATCGCAATTGGGAGCTGCGCTACGCCGAGCTCTACGAGCGCTTGAACCAGAGCCGCGCCATCGCCGTCGACATGGAGTTCGGCGACCGTCGCCGCCAACGGCTTCCGCTTCCGCGTCCCCTACGGCACGCTGCTCTGCGTCTCTGACAAACCGTTCCACGGCGAGATCAAGTTGCGCGGCATGGCAAGCGCCCTCTACCGCGAGCGCGTCAGCCAGCACCTGCGCATCGGCGTCGAAACCGTGCGCCTCCTGCGCGAATCCGGCATCCAGCAGATCCACTCCCGCAAGCTGCGCAGCTTCGACGAGCCGGCGTTCCGGTAGGACGCATCGCGCGCCGATGGAGCCCTGCAAGATTTCTCAGCGCCGACACCGAACGGCACCCTGCGTTCTTTCAATTCATCGAACTCGATCTTCCACGGTTCCAGGCTTGAGAAATGGACGCGATGGCGCGACCACGGCGGCTGGACAGAAGACTACGAGGTCTTCGCCATCGCCGATGGCGGCAGAATCGTCAGTACCATTGGACGCAGCCGGATGCAGCTGGTCGTCAACGGTGAAGACCAGGTGGGATATCAACTGGGCGCGGTTGCGACGCTTGAATCCTATCGCCGGCAAGGTCTCGCACGCCGACTCATGACTTGGGTGATCGACGAGCTCGACGACCCCGAACAACCGATCATTCTCTTCGCCAACAGCACTGCTCTGGATTTCTACCCACGCCTGGGATTTCAAGCAACTCCCGCAGCGCCGCTCCGTCGCCAAGGTGTTCATCGAGCCGTCCGGCACGCCGGCACCGCGCTGCGATCCGTCGAGCGCCGCCGACCGGTCACGTCTGGCAAACCTATGTGCCCGTGCGCGACCAGCCCGCGGCCCCTTGGCGGCGCGCGACTACCACTGGATCCTGTTGTGGAATCTGATCTGTGGACCGGCGACCGCCTTCTGGCTGCGCGAGGTCGATGCCCTTGTCGCGGCGTCCGTGGAAAATGAGCGGCTGGTCATCCATGACGTGATCGCGACCCAACCGTTCGATCTGGAACGGACAATACCGGAACTGATCACGCAGCCGGTCACGGAACTGGAGTTCCTCTTCGACTGCGAAGATTGGTGGCCAACGGCCGTTCACGTCGAGCTCAACGACGCGGACTCTACTTTGTTCGCCCGTGGCCGTGCAGCGGCGATTGCTAGCCCGGTTCAATTTCCAGAATTGGCACATACATGATGAGCCTCAGTCGTGTGCCATCCGGTCGTTCGCCTCGTGACGAGACGCCAAAAGAGGCTGCTGACGGCGCTATCGAGACGCCTGTGTCGTGTCCGTCGCCAAGGGCCGGTTTTCGATGAAGCCATAGGCGGCGTAGGTCCTGCCGTAACTGGCGCCATTCCAGAACTGCAGGGAAGTCCAATCGTTGCGTGGCGAAACGTCGATCACGGACATGTTTTCGTAGATGCGCCCCCGCGTCCAACGATCATCCCAGTTGGCATGATCCACCCGAATTTCGCGCGAGCTGACGACGGAACGCACCACGGCGACATGCCCCCCTGGCAATTGACCGGTCCGCCGGAGTACCAGCACTGACATGGGGCTTGGCTTGTTGCTGCGCTTATACCGAGCGGCCGCGCCGTGCCACCACGTCCAGGCGTCGCCGGATATCTGAATGCCCGAGAGCTGCCGAGCATAAGGCACGCATTGGAGGCCGGCGTCGCCGGACGCCTTGCCGCTCTGGCGCGCCGGCTGCGCACAGGCCGAGAGCGCGATGAGCAGCAGCAAGGCGGTAGCAATAAACTTCGGTCTTCTCATTGTCTTGCGCCGAGCTGTCGATGACGACCCTGCGAGGCCGGGCGTCCTGCAAGCATCATTGGGTTTCCCAGGCGCAGTGCATAAACGGGACCTGACCAATAAAGTTCCGCAAGTGTCATGGCGCCAAGACGCCACCGTCGATCGCCAAAGCAAAGGGCCGGGCGCACCGCTCATAGCGCCCGGCATGCGTGGACGGTGCAGCAACTGTGGAGACAGCTGTTCATGATGGACGAGCGGTCCTGTCGCAGACATCGCGAGCGCGTCAGCCAGCATTTGCGCATCGGCGTAGAAACCGTGCGTCTGCCGCGCAAATCTGGCATCCAGCAGATCCATTCGCGCAAAACTGCGCAGCGTCGACGAGCCGGCGTTCCGGTAGGATTACGCCGGCTCGTCCAGGTGCAGTCAGCGTTACAGCCGCGCCTCGAGGATGAGGTTGAACGGCGTCTGCGCGGCCTTTTTGAACCGTCGAAAACCGGCCTTTTCGAACACCTGGCTCAGTTGGTGCGTGCCGGCCTGGGCGCCGAGAACATGCGTCCCGTTCTCCGAAATTGCGTGGGCGCAGCACAGGGTCGTCGATGCGGCGTAGTAGAGCCGCCCGACCGGATTGATGTTGTCCTCGACCCGATCGCCGGCGAACGGCTCGACCAGCATCACCGTGCCGTCTTTCGCCAGCGCCTTTCCGGCATGCAGGGCGGCGTGGAGCGGACGCCCCATGTCATGCAGGCAGTCGAAGAAGCAGATGAGATCGTAGTTGCGGGCAGGATAGGCCGCGGCATCGGCGACCGTGAAGGTGACGCGATCCGCAACGCCGGCGGACTTGGCCACGTCTCGCGCCGCCGCGATCGATTGCTCATGGACATCGAAGCCCCAGAACTTCGATTGCGGGAAAGCCTGCGCCATGAGCACCGTTGAATGGCCGTGGCCGCAGCCGATATCGGCAACCTTGGCGCCCGCCTGCAGCTTGTCGGCGACACCGTCAAGCGCCGGCAGCCACTCCTTGACCAGGCTGCCGCGATAGGCGTTTCGGTAGAACGCGGCCACGCCGCAATAGAGCCGCTCATCGTGATCGCCCCAGCTCACGCCCTGGCCGGTCTTGAAGGCGTTGAGCGCTTTGCTCTTCGTCGAACCACATCGAGGCGACGACGTTCCAGGCCGATGGAATGAAGACGGGGCTCGTGTCATCGGCCAGCACGAATTCCTGCTCCGGCGTCATTTCGTAGGTGCTGCTGCGGGCGTGATAGATCACGTACCCGCCGGCAGCCTGCGCGTTCAGCCATTCGCGCACATAGCGCTCGGCGCAGCCGGATCGCTTGGCCAACTCCTGCGAACTCAGCGGCCCGGCACCGGCCATGGCCTTGTAGAGACCAAGCTTGTTGCCAAGGCTCACCATGACGCCGCCATACCCGGCCGAGAGATCGCCCACCACCCGCCCGAGCAGGTCGTTGAGCTTATGTTGGTCGATTGCCATTGAAGTGTCCTTCCGTTTCATAGTCGAGATAAGGAGGCGACTTCATGACAGCGGCGGATGAATTGAACGAGAGGCAGATCCGCCAAAACCGGTCCAAACATGCCATTTCGGTGAATTGGCTGCGCCATCGCCATGGCTGAAGCGCCGCCCTCGCTCCACGTCAGCCTGGTCGCCATCCCCGATGCGGTGGTCTCGACCCTCACCGGCATCTACGACGTGATGAATTCATTCAAGATGCTCGCCGGGGCTGACAGCGCCATTCCCGATGATCCGCCGTTCAAGGTCGAGATCGTCGGCACCACACGCGGCACGGTGACGCTCGCCAGCGGCATGCCGATCGCGACGCATCGCGGCGTGCCCGAGGTGACGACGAGCGACATCATCATCGTTCCATCGATCCTGCTGGAGAAGGATGGATGGGAAACGGGCCGCTATCCCGAGCTTGTCGCCTGGCTGCGCGCCAGGCACGCCGGCGGCGCTATTCTGTGTTCGGCCTGTTCAGGGTTGTTTCTGCTGGCGGAGACCGGCCTGTTCGACGGCGCCGAGACAACCGTTCACTGGCGCTACGCCACCGCCTTCAAGAAGGCGTTCCCGCTCGTGCCGGTTCATCCCGATCGCGTTCTCGTGGTCTCCGGCGCGCGCCAGCAATTCGTCTCTTCCGGCGCATCGATGACCTGGCACGACCTGGTGCTTTACCTGATCGTGCGCTATGTCGGCGCGACCGCGGCGCAGGCGATCGCGCGCTCCTTCGCGCTCCAATGGCACCATGATGGGCTTGACGCCCTACATCGTCTTCGAGGGGCCCAAGCAGCACGGCGATTCCGTCATCCTCGGCGCGCAGGAATGGCTCGCGACGAATTTCTCCGTTGGCAGCCCCGTCGATGAAGCGATCCGCCAGTGCGGCTTGGCGGAGCGTACCTTCAAGCGGCGCTTCACCAAGGCAACGGGATTTGCGCCGCTCGAATACATTCAGCGATTGCGGATTGAAGATGCGAAGCGGCGGCTCGAACGCACTGACGCGGCCGTTGACGAGATTGGGTGGCGCGTTGGGTACGAGGATCCGGCCTTCTTTCGAAGACTGTTCAAGCGAACGACCGGCCTTTCCCCGGCCCAGTACCGTCGCAGGTTTCAAATCCCGCAATACGCCAGCGGACGCGACCGCGACTGACCCGATGCCCGCTTAGGGCTCCACGGCCTACCGCCCCGCCGCCGCAGCCGGCCCCTTTGGGCCGCTGCGCAGCCGCGACACAATGCGCAGGATCAGCGGCAAGAACAACCCCGCCGCGGTGATCACGAACAGCACGTCGACGATCGGCCGCGAGAAGAACATCAGCCAGTTATGGTCGAAGATCAGCAGCGATTGCTTGAGCGTCTCTTCCAGCATCTTGCCCAGCACCAGGCCCATGATGAGGGGCGCTGGCGAAAACCCGAAGCGTTTGAACAGGAAGCCGACCACGCCGAAGATCAGCATCACCCACACGTCGCCCATCGACTGGTTGGGCGTGTAGGCACCCACCACCGACAGCACGAACACCGCCGGCCATAGATAGGTGGGCGGAATCAGCGCGATGCGCGCGAAGATCTTCGCCATGCCCAGCCCCATCACCAGATAGAGCAGATTGGCGGCGAGCATCGAGGCAAACACGGTGTAGAGCAGGATCGGCTGCTCGGTGAAGAGATGCGGACCCGGTCTAACACCCTGCACCAGCAGCCCGGCGAGGATGATCGCGGTCGTGGTGCTGCCGGGAATGCCCAGCGCCAATGTCGGGACCATGGCACCACCCACCGCGGCGTTGTTCGCGGCTTCGGGCCCCGCGACACCTTCGATGGCGCCCTTGCCGAACTCGTCCTTGTATTTCGACCAGCGCTTGCTTTCGTTGTAGCAGATGATGGCGGCGGTCGTGGCGCCCAGGGCCGGCAGGATGCCGATGAACACGCCGATCACGCTCGAGAGGCCGATCGACTTCGCGCATTTGCGGAAATCGGCCAGTGTGGGCAGCTTGACGGTGTTGAGCTTGATATAATCCTGCACGGCATTATGCGTCGCCGCCTGCTCCAGCAGCTCGGCAAGCGCGAATACGCCGATCAGCACGGGGATGAACTCGATGCCGTCGGAGAGCGAATAGACCCCGAACGTGAAGCGCTCGACGCCGGTCGTCAGGTCCTGGCCCACGGTTGCCAGCAACACACCCAGCGCGCCCACGAGAAGGTTCTTGACCGGCGAGTCCCCGCCGATCGCCGCGACCATCGAGAGGCCGAACAGGGCGAGCGCGAAATATTCGGGCGGCCCGAAATTATAGGCGGCACGCGCCAGCAGCGGTGCCGCCACGATGAGCACGAACACGCTGAAGATGCCGCCGATGGCGCTGGAGATGGCGGAAATACCCAGCGCTTTGCCGGCCTCGCCGCGCTTGGCCATCGGATAGCCGTCGAAGGCGGTGGCCGAGGCGGACGGATCGCCCGGCGAATTGATCAGGATCGCGGTGATCGAGCCGCCGAAATTCGCGGCACAATAGATCGAGCCGAGAAAGGCCAGCGCTGCCACCGGCGTCATCATCACGGTCAGCGGCAGCAACAGCGCCGTCGTCGTGCTGCCGCTGATGCCGGGCAACGCGCCGACGACGATGCCGAGCACCGTGCCGGCCAGGATCAGGAACAGCATGTGGGGATCGGTGAGGATCGCCATGCCGGAGAGAAACGCGTCCATCGAACCCCGCTACGACCAGAACATCTCGCCCAGCAGCCCCTTGGGAAAGGTGCCGCCGAGAAATTTCACGAACAGAAAATAGAGCGCCACGCACAGGCCAAGCGCGCTGGCACCGAGCTTCACCAGGTTGCGCTCGCCCCACATCCGGCCAACGCCGACCAGGAAGACGAAGCACGCGATCCACATCCCCACCAATTCGACCACGCCCATGAAGGCGAACATGGCCCCGCCGGTCAGAAAGACCATGCGCGGGATCGCGGCCGGCGGATCCATTGGCGTGATGCCGATATGCAGCGCCATCAAGCCCGCCAGCAGCGCCATGGTCCACAGCACCAGCCGCGGGAACAGCTCGGCGCCCAGCCCGCTCATCAGCGCCGCCGGCACGGTATCGAACTGGTAAGTGAGCGCGTAGACGAGAACGCAAAACGCCAGCGCCACGGCCGCGACGATGCGGTCGGGGCGCCCGCGACCCGGCCGGGCCAAATCCCGGCCGGAGTCTTGTGTTGGAAACGCCACCGTTACTTCATCAAGCCGAGTGCCTGCAGCGCCATCTTGCCCTCGTCGTGGAACTCGTTGAGCTGCTTCTGCCAGGCCGCGCGTCCGACGACGCTGTCGGGCGACTGGCCGGAATTCTCGATGTAGCCCTCGTACATCTTGCCCTTCATCGACTTGACCAGCCCGTCTTCGAGGGTCTTGAGCCGGTCATCGGGCACGCCCTTGAGCGTCACGAACCCGCGCACGGTCGAATAGCTGGCATCGATCCCCAGCTCTTTCGCCGTCGGCACGTTGGGCAGCGGGCCCATGCGCTTTTCGGAGAGCGCCATCAGCACGCGCACGTCGCCGCTCTTGATCTGCGAATCCGCCTCGGCATAGTTCATCAGGCCGATATCGACATTGCCGCCGACCGTGTTGATGACGATGTCGCCGCCGCCGCGGAACGGCACGACAGTCGGCTGCATGATCCCGGCCTTGCTCGCAAAGCCATAAGAGGCAAGGTGGTCGACGCCGCCCACTTGCGTGATGCCGTATTTGAGCGCCTTGGTCTTGGACGCGGTGAGGAAATCCTGCGCCGTCTTGAGCGGGCTGTTCTTGCCCGACCATGATGATCTGCGGGTCGTCGGTCGCGCGCGCCAGCGCCACGATCTCCTCGTATTTCACCGGCGACTTGCCCTGGATCATGGTCAGCAGATGCGTCTGCGTGATCAGCATGATCGTGTAGCCGTCGCGCGGCTTGCTGTTCGCGTAGGCGAGCGAGGCGGCACCGCTGCCACCCACCCGGTTCACCACCACGAACTCCGTGCCGAACTCGCCCGGCGCATGCACCATCATCATGCGCGCGGTGATGTCCGTGCCGCCGCCCACGCCGGCATGCGTCACCACCTCGATCGGCTTCGAGGGGAATTTCTCCTGCGCGCGCAGCGGCGACGCGGCGAGGCCGGCGGTGGCGACGACGCCAGCGCCGAATGCGCGGCGCGTCAATGCGATCTTCGAGTTTGTCTTGGTCATCTGTCCCTCCCATTTTATCGTTTGTTGGGGCCCGTCCGGGCCGGTCGTGCGCGGGCCGTTTCTATCCGCCGGCCGCCACCAGCCGGCGCCGCGTTCGGCGCCCCCCATCCACAGTCGCCACCGGCGGCGTGTTCGTGTCATCCGTCTCCAGCGTTTTGAGCAGCCGCGCCTTGCCCGCCAGGACGTGGCGCTCCATCAACTCCTCGGCGCGCGCACCGTCACGCGCGGCGATCGCCGTGAGGATGGCGCGATGCTCGCGGTTGGACACGCTCATCGACCCTTCTGACACCAGGCCGCGCCGGCGGAACAGGTGCAGTTCCTTGGCAAGGTTGCGATAGGTCGCGAGCAGCGAGGCGTTGCCGCAGAACTCCACCAGCGACACGTGGTATTCGACATTGAGCGGATAGTACGCGTCGATATTGTCGGCCGCTGCATCCATGGCATCGACCAGTGCCGTGAGCCGCGCCAATTGCTCCGGTGTCACGCGCGCCGCCAGGAGCCGCCCGGCCATGCCAAACAGCGCGCAACGCACGTCGTAAATCTCCAAAGCCTGATCCAGGCTGATCTGCCGCACGAACGTGCCGCGATTGACGACGACCTCGACCAACCCGCTCTGCTCCAGCCCGCGACAGGCCTCGCGGATCGGCCCGCGGCTCACACCCAGGCGCTCGGCCAGCGCGATCTCGTTGAGCCGGTCCCCACCCTTGAGGTCGCCGGTGACGATCATGCGCTCGAGCTCCTTGCGCACCAGCGTCGCCAGCGATTCCGTGCGCCGGATCTTGAACGCCAGCGCCGTATCCGCGGTCGGCGCGGACAGGACTGGGGCGGCACGGGTGGCGCGGACGGTCATCCTCGTATCTGACCGGTTCAGGCTGTAAATTGTCAACAGTTTTCACTTTGGAAAAACTCTGCTATTGGATGAGCCGCCGCTCGGCGGCCTCACCCTTCGACAAGCTCAGGGTGAGGATCCCAATAAGGAGACCTCATCCTGAGCTTGTCGAAGGATGAGGCGGCGCGATTGGAGAGACGGAACCTGATGTCAGTGTCCCGTGCCGCGCCAAAAAAGGAATTCGGGTTAGAGGAAACACAGATGCCGTTTCGTCCCGCCTCCGCCGCCCTGCAGCGCTTCACCGTGCTCGATCTGACCCGCGTGCGCTCGGGGCCGACGGCGGTGCGCCAGCTCGCCGATTGGGGCGCCAATGTCATCAAGATCGAGATGCCGGAGGGCATGGAGCCTGGCGACGCGCCCGGCGGCCCGCGCCACGGCTCGGACTTTCAGAACGTCCAGCGCAACAAGCGCGGCATGACGCTGAACCTGAAATCGCCCGACGGCGTGGCGGTCTTCAAGCGCATGGTCGAAAAGGCCGACGTCGTGGTCGAGAATTTCCGTCCCGACGTGAAATCGCGCCTGGGCATCGACTACGAGGCGCTCAACGCCATCAACCCGCGCATCGTCTACGCCAGCATCTCCGGCTTCGGCCAGGACGGCCCCTACCGCGAGCGCCCCGGCTTCGACCAGATCGCGCAAGGCATGGGCGGGCTGATGTCCGTCACCGGCCTGCCCGGCCAGGGCCCGGTGCGCGTCGGCATCCCCATCGCCGATCTCTGCGCCGGCATTTTCTGCGCCTACGGCATCACCGTGGCGCTGCTCGAGCGCGAGGTGTCCGGCAAGGGGCAGTTCCTGCACACGTCCCTGCTCCAGGCGCAGATCTTCATGATGGATTTCCAAGCCTCGCGCTGGCTGATGGACCAGGAAGTGCCCAAGCAGGCCGGCAACAACCACCCGACCAGCATCCCGACCGGCGTCTTCAAGACCAGCGACGGCTACATCAACATCGCCGTCACCGGCCATAAGATCTGGGAGCGCTTCTGCCGCGCCATTGCGGCGGACGAGCTGCTGAAGAATCCCGATTACGCCAAGGCCGCCGACCGCTCCAAGAACCGCGACGCGCTCAATGCCGAAATCGATCGCCGCCTTGCCGGCCAGTCCAGCGCCGTGTGGATCGACAAGATGAATGCCGCCGGCGTGCCCTGCGGCCGGATCTACAATATGGAACAGGTCTTCGCCGACGAGCAGGTGGCGCACCTCAAGCCGTACGATGAGATCGATTCGGTGCGCGGCAAGGCCACGAAGTTTGTTGCCCAGCCGGTGCGCCTTTCGCGCACGCCCAGCAAGGGCACGCTGCCGCCGCCCGAAGTGGGCGAGCACACCGACGAGATCTTGCGCGAATTCGGTTACGACGCCGCCGCGATTGCCGCCATGCGCCAGCGCGGCGTTGTCTGATCACACCCACGTCGAAGGAGAATTTCACATGACCGACAAGATGTTGTCCCGCAAGGAGGGTGCGGTCGGCTGGATGATCTTCAACAACCCCGAGCGCCACAACGCGGTTTCGCTCGACATGTGGGAGGCGGCCGAGAAGATCCTCGGCGATTTCAGCGCCGACGATAAGATCCGCGTCATCGTCATTCGCGGCAACGGCGGCAAGGCCTTCGTCTCCGGCGCCGACATCTCGAAATTCGAGAGCGAGCGCTCCACCGCCGACGGCGTCGCGCATTACAACGCCGCCACCGACCGCGTCTATTCGAGCCTGCATCGCCTGCCCAAGCCGACCATCGCCATGATCAACGGCTATTGCATCGGCGGCGGTGTGGCGCTCGCCACGTGCTGCGACATGCGCATCTGCGAGGATGTCTCGAAATTCGGCGTGCCTGCCGCCAAGCTCGGCCTCGGCTACGCGCTGCCTGGCATCCGCCGCTTGATCGACATCGTCGGCCCGTCCTATGCCAAGGAAATCTTCTTCACCGCCCGCCAGTTCACCGCGCAGGAAGCGCAGATGATGGGCTTGGTCAACCGCGTGCTCCCGGTCGCCGAGCTCGAGGCCTATGTCCAGAACTACGCCGACACTATCGCCGGCAACGCGCCCATGACGGTCGTGTCGGTGAAGCGCATCGTGGGTGAGGCGATCAAGGACAAGGAAGACCGCGACGTGGCCCTGTGCGACCGCCTGGTCAAGGAATGCTTCGACAGCCAGGACTACATCGAAGGCCGCCGCGCCTTCATGGAAAAGCGCAAGCCCGTCTTCGTCGGCCGCTAAATCCGCCGCTTTAGGCAGGTGACATACTGCCATCCTTCGAGACGGCCCGCACGATGTGCGGGCCTCCTCAGGATGAGGTCAGTGTTGTTGCAACAGGAATGGCCTCATCCTGAGGAGCGCCGCGCAGCGGCGCGTCTCGAAGGATGGAAGCAGCACTGGCGGTTCGCCGTCATCTAAATCCGCCGCCGCCCGTCGGCGAAGACTTGCGTCCATTCGAGGACACGCACGGACTGGCGCAGCCCCGTCGGCCAGAACGGGTCGCTGTGATAGAGCGCCGTCACGTCGTCGGCGCTCTTTGCCTCCACGAGCCATAAGCCGCCGGCAGCACTACCATCCGCCTCGCGCAGCGGTCCTGCGGCGCGAATACTGGCCGCGTTGCGCTCCAAAAACGCCAGATGATCCGGCATAAGGCGCTGGCGTGCGGCCGAATGGGCCGGATTGTCGGTGAACAGCACGGCGAAAAGCATGTCGATCCCCTTCCGGGGAAAATGACTATCCCGTCGGCGCCTGCAAATAAATGATCGAGTTTGCAGCCTGACTCTGCAAAAATGCAGAGCATGGAATGGAGCGACCTCCGTTATATCCTCGCCATCGCCCGCGCTGGCACGCTGAGTGCCGCGGCGCGGCGCCTTGGCGTCAATCAGACCACCGTGTCGCGCCGCCTCGCGGCGGCTGAGTCCGACCTGCGCACGCGCTTGTTCGATCGCGCTGACGGCCGATTCGCGCCGACCAAAGCCGGCGACGCGGTGCTGCGCCGCGCCGCCCAGATCGAAGCGGAGATCGACACGATCGAGCGCGGCGTCGGCGGCAGCGACGCAGTCGTGGCCGGCAGCGTGCGCGTGACCGCCGTGCCGATCCTGGTCAATCGCTTGCTGATCCCGGCTCTACCCGAGCTATACGCCGCGCATCCAGATTTGCAGGTCGAGCTGATCGCCGAGCCGCGCAATCTGCGCCTCACCCGCCGCGAAGCGGACATAGCGCTGCGCCTGGCACGGCCGGAGAGCGGCGATGCGCTGGCCCGCCGCGTTGGCCGGCTCGACTACGCCGTCTACGCGCCGGCGCGCAAGTCCGGCACGCTGCCCTGGATCACTTATGACGAGAGTTTGAGCCACCTGCCGCAGGCACGCTGGATCGCCGCCGCAACGCAAGGCACTCACCCGAAGCTGCTGGTGAACGATGCGGAGGCGATTCTGCAGGCGGTCGGCGCTGGGCTCGGCCAATCGCTGCTGCCGTGCTTCGCGGCCGCCGACGACAAGCGCCTGCGCCGGGTGAGCGGCGCGAAGCCTGTCCTGTCACGCGAAATCTGGCTGCTGGTTCATCGCGAGCTGCGCGCCCAGGCGCGCATCGCGGCGGTTATCGACTGGCTTGACGGCGCGATGCCGGACGCCGCTAGGCCGCGGCGCCGCAGCACTTCTTGAATTTCCTGCCGGAGCCGCAGGGGCACGGATCGTTGCGGCCGACCTTGGCCACCTGGCGCGGCGGCCCTTTGGGGCCAAGCTTCCCGTCGACATAGACCCAGTGTCCGTTGTCCCGCCGGAAGCTGGCCAATTCATGATGAGCCTGCTCGCGTCCACCTTCCCGGTAGCGCGCCACGAACTCCACCGTGCCGGTCTGATCCTCAGCACCGCCACCCGTGACACCCCGCACCTCCAGGCCGCGCCATTCGACCCCCTTGAACATGGTCTCCGCCGCGGCGCGGTCGGATGGCGTGCGGGTCTCCGGCGCCAGGGAGCTTTCGAGATGCTCGAACTCACCCAGCACGAACGCCGAATAGCGCGAACGCATCAACGCCTGCGCCGTTGCCGCCGGCGCGCCACGAATGATCGGCCCGCAGCATTCCTCGAAGCTGTTGCCGGAGCCGCAGGGACAAACCTTCATGAAACGAACGCCTTCCTGGCCTAGCCGTGGATGTGCCCAATACTCTCATCTGACCACGCGCGCAACGCCGCGATGTCACACAAGCGACAGCAGCCCTCAAATGGGAGTCTTCGGCTGTTCGATGGCAGGCGACGGGTACGGCGCGCCTTGCCGCCGCCGAAGCACTGTCTTCGGCGGACGCTGACTACGCGGCGTCGCCGGCGCTGTTGCGAAAGCTCGGCAGGCCGAGCTGACGCGGGCAGGCTTGCAGCGTGCTGAGGAAGCGCTCGCGCCACACCGTGATGGTGTTGGCCCGGATCACCGCCATCATTTTCTGCCAGCGCGCCTGGCGCTCGTCCAGGCTCATGGTCAGCGCGCGGTCCAGCGCCTGCGCCACGTGATCGGTGTCGAGCGGATTGACGATCAGCGCCGAGGTGAGCTCCCGCGCGGCCCCAGCGAAGCGCGACAGCACCAGCACGCCCGGATCCTGCGGGTCCTGTGCCGCCACATATTCCTTCGCGACCAGGTTCATGCCGTCGCGCAGCGGCGTCACGAACCCGACGCGCGCATGGCGATAGAAGCCGGCCAGCGTCGTGCGGTTGAAGCTGCGGTTGAGATAGCGGATCGGCATCCAGTCGAACTCGGCATATTTGCCGTTGATGCGGCCGGCCGCGCGCTCGAGCTCGCGGCGCAGCGCCTTGTACTGCGCCACGTCGCTGCGCGACGGCGGTGCGATCTGCATGAAAGTGACACGCGAGCGGTGCTCCGGCTTGGTCGCAAGCAGCGTCTCGAACGCCTCGCAGCGCTTGACCAGGCCCTTGCTGTAGTCGAGCCGGTCGACGCCGATGATCAGGTTGCGCCCGACCAGGCTTTCCTTGAGGCGCTGTGCATCGGGCGAGTTCTCCGTCGCCGTGGCGATCGACGCGAATTCGTCCGTGTCGATGCCGATCGGGAAGAACCCGGCGCGCAGCTCGTGCCCGAACGCCGTCATGGCGAAGCCCGACAACAACTGCCCGTGCGCCTCCACGACGATGTAATCACGAAAAGCGCGCAAATCGTTCTCGGTCTGGAAGCCGACCAGATCGTAGCGGCACAACGCTTCCACCAGCTGCGCATGGCGCGGCAGTGCGACCAGCATCTCCGTCGCCGGGAACGGCACGTGCAGGAAGAAACCGATCTTGTTGGTCACACCCAGCGCGCGCAGCTCCGCTCCCAGCGGAATCAGGTGATAGTCGTGCACCCAGACGATGTCGTCGGGCTTCAGCAAGGGCGCGAGTGCCCGCGCCATGCGCTGGTTGACGCGCAGATACCCCTCGAACTCGGTCCGGTGGAACTCGATCAGGCCGGAGCGATAGTGGAGCAACGGCCACAGCGTCGAGTTGGCGTAGCCGTTGTAGTATTCGTCGAAATCCTGGCGGCTCAGATCGACCGTCGCATAGGTGACCTTGCCTGCGCTGGTGAGCTGCGGCGTCTCCGACGGCGCCTCGGCGATCTCGCCGCTCCAGCCGAACCACACGCCGCCATAGCGGCGCAGCGCCTCGCGCATGCCGACCGCAAGCCCGCCGGCGCGCGCCGCGCGCTCGGTTGGCAGACTGACCCGGTTTGAGACGATCACGAGCCGCGCCAAAATGCCTCCTCCCAGGATTTGCTAAGTCGCATCGCCGACACGATCAGCCCGACCATGGAATAGGTCTGCGGGAAATTGCCCCAGAGTTCGCCCGTCTTGGGGTCGAGGTCCTCCGAGAGCAAACCGACATGATTGCGGCAGGCCAGCACACGCTCGAAAATCGCGCGCGCCTCATCGCGTCGTCCCACCGCGGCAAGGGCGTCAATATACCAGAATGTGCAGACCGTGAACGCGGTTTCCGGCACGCCGAAATCGTCGGGCGCCACGTATCGGTATATATGATCGCCGTGTCGCAAGTGTTTTTCCACCGAGGCGAGCGTGCCGAGATAGCGCGGATCGCTCGCCGACACGAACCCGACCTCGTGCAGCAACAGGAGCGACGCATCGATATCCCCGCCGTCGAATTCGCTGGCGAAACTGTTCATCGCCGCATTCCATCCGCGCCTGAGAATCACGGCGCGCATGTCATCTGCCATTTCACGCCAATGCTTGGCCCGGTCGTGCAGACCGACGGCGAGCGCAATTTTCGCCAGCCGGTCGCATGCCGCCCAACACATCACACTGGAAAACGTGTGAATACGTTCCCGGTTCCGGAATTCCCACAGGCCCGCATCGGGCTCGAACGCGACCATGGCCGCGCGTTCGCCGATCTGCTCCAGCCTGCGGAACAAATTCATATCGCCGCGGCGTGGCAGGCGATGGTCGAAGAACATCTGCGCCACCGCCAGCACAACGCTGCCGTAGATATCGTTCTGCACCTGCTGATCGGCAAGGTTGCCGACCCGCACTGGCCCCATACCGCGATAGCCGGGCAGGCTGTCGACCAGGCGCTCTTGCGTCGAATGCCCGGGAATCACGGTGTAAAGCGGTTTCATCCGGCCGCCCGCCTCCAGCGCGATGACGTTGGTGATGTAGGTGAGGTAATCCTCCATGGTCTTCGTCGCGCCGAGCCGATTCAGCGCCTGCACGACGAAAAACGAATCGCGCAGCCAGCAGAACCGGTAGTCCCAGTTACGCTGGGTGTTCGCGGCCTCCGGCACCGATGTCGTCATCGCCGCGACGATCGCCCCGGATTCCTCGTAGCTGCACAGCTTGAGTGCAACCGCGGCGCGGATCACCGCCTCCTGCCATTCGAACGGCACGGAGAGAAAGCGCGTCCATTCGCTCCAATATTCCTCGGTGCGCTCCTGGAATTCGCGCGCCGTCGCGGCGATCGCCGCGGTCAGCGGCTCGTCCGGCCCGAAGATGAAATGCAGCGGCCCATCGAGCACGAACGGCATCTCCTCCGCGACGTAGGAAATCGGCGCGTCGGTGGTCAGGCGCAGCGCGCTGCCCGCGGTCAGGTAACGCACATGGTTGCTGCCGAACGTGCGCTGCGGTTCGACGGCACCGTAATTGAAACGCGGCCGCAGGCGGATGCGCACGCGCGGGGATCCGCCGATGCGCTCGATGCGCCGCACCAGCATTGTCGGCCGGAAAATGCGCCCGTAATGCTTGAAGCGCGGCGCGAAATCGGTGATGCGCACCACGCCGCCCGAAGCATCGGTCAGTGTCGTCACCAGGATCGCGGTGTTGTCCTGGTAGCTCTGCGTGCTGGCCACCACGCTGTCGAGCTGCACGTCCCAGAACCCGCGACCATCCGTGCCGTCGGGCCCGTCCAGCAGACGGCAGAATACCGGGTCGCCGTCGAGCCGCGGAAAGCAGCCCCACACGATGCGGGCGTGCCGGTCGACAAGCGCGCCGATGATGCAATTGCCGATCGCGGCAAGGTTGAGGTCGGACATGAATTGAACTTGTGCTAGCGCGCGGGTTCGCGCACCAGCGCGGTCAGCCAGTCGCGCAGCGCGGCCGGCGACGGCACGAAGAACACGCCGGGCGGCGGATCGCGCGGGCCCACCTGGATGGCGTGCCCGCCCAGGGCCTGCGCGCCCATAAACCCGTCGATATCGGTGGTGTCGTCGCCCGCGAAGACTGGAATCCGGCCCGCGAAGGGCGCGTGCTCCATGAATTCTGCGATCGCCGAAGCCTTTGAAATCGCTTTCGGTTTCACTTCCAAGAGCATTTTCCCCGCAAGCAGTTGGAACCCCTCCGCGTGGTCTCGAACGCGTCGCGTAAGAATACGTTCCACATCGGCGGCGCTGCCGGGGGCGGCGCGATAGTGCACTGCGATCGATTGCCCCTTGTCCTCGATGATCAGATCGTCGGACAAAGCGCGCAGCGCCGGCAGCTCCGCCCGCAGCCAGTCCAGCGCCGTGTTGCTGGTGAGGATGGCCGCTTCGCCGCCCGGCCTGAGCCGCAACTCGGCGCCATGCTGGCCTGCCGCGGGAAAGTTGAGCGGTGCAAAAATCTGGTCGATCACGCGCACCGAGCGTCCGCTGACCAGGGCCAGCGCACCGCCAAGCCGCTCGCTGAGCGTGGTCAGCGTGCGATCGAGCCCGGCTGGCACATGCACGGCTTCAGGCGTGGCCGCAATGTCGAGCAGCGTGCCATCGATATCGAGAAAAAGCGCCCAATCCTCGACGGGGCCAGGCGGCGGCGATGCGGTCCGACTACGAACGGCCGTCATGCGGCTCAAAATGCCACATCCCCACGATTCCGCACAAACATTTGAGCAAGGGGAATTTTCCCAATCCGATAATGTTCATGCTCGGACATGCGTTTGGCCATAATTTGCCTTAAGCGAAGAACAGGGAGAGATCGCCCATGATAAAACGCCACCGACACCTAATTGTTGCTGTGCTCGCGGGCGTGCTCGCCATGGCCGCCGCGCCGGAGTTGGCGGCACAGACTGCAGCACCACCGCGTGAAATCACGAAACTGTCCGGCGAGGTCTATCGCTTTCGTAATGCCGGCCATTTCTCGGTCTTCGCGGTGACGCCCGCCGGCATCATCGTCACCGATCCGATCAACAAAGACGCCGCGGAGTGGCTGAAGGCGGAGCTGAAGACGCGCTTCAACCAGCCGGTGCGCTATCTCGTGTACAGCCATGACCATCGCGATCACATCGCCGGCGGCGAGGTCTTCGCCGACACCGCCATCGTTGTCGCGCATGCCAACGCCATCGTCCCGATCGTCGGCGAAAAACGCCCGACCGCGGTGCCCAACGTCACCTTCACCGACAAGATGACGATCGAGCTCGGCGGCACGGTCGTCGAGCTCATCTATACCGGGCGCAATCACTCGGACAATTCCATCGTGATGCGCTTCCCGCGCGAGCGCCTGCTCTTCGCCGTCGATTTCATCCCGGTCGAGGCCGTCGCCTTCCGCGATTTCCCCGACTCCTACATGCCGGACTGGATCGACTCCCTGAAGATGGTCGAGACTCTGGATTTCGATGTGCTCGTTCCCGGCCACGGCCCGCTCGGCCGCAAGGATCATGTCCGCATGTTCCGCGAGTATCTCGAGGAGCTACGCGCCGAGGTGACCAAATACGCGCGCGAGGGCAAATCGGTCGACGAGGTGAAACAGCTCGTCACCATGACGAAATACCAGGGCTGGGCCGGCTACAAGGAGATGGGCCAGCTCAACGTCGAAGGCATGTACCGTCTGGTGCAGGGCACGCGCCAGCCGAACTAATGCGCTGCTTCGCGTCCTTCGAGACGCGCGCCCTTACGGGCGCGCTCCTCAGGACGAGGGTTTCTGTGTTGATCATAAGAACGGACCTCATCCTGAGGAGGCCCGCGCACCGCGCGGGCCGTCTCGAAGGATGAGACAGAGAGGCTTGCGGGAGGGCGCCAACTCCCCGATCATGGCCACCAGAGGAACCGCGACCCGAGGACCGGCCATGAACAAGCAAGCCACGACGGCGCCTGTCGACCCCAACCGCATCCCCTACCAATTGCCGTTCCCGGTCGATGCATCGCCCGAGATCGTCGTGCCATCGGCCCTGCCGACGGACGAGCGCGTGTGGGTGCCGCAGATGGAGAACGTCTGGTTCCGCCCGCTCTGTCTCAACACCGTCGCCGGCTATTGGGTGAATCTGCTGCGCGTGCGCAAGGCCGGCGTGCTCAGCCGCCATCGCCACCCCGCCCCGGTGCATGGCTTCGTCATCCGCGGCAAATGGCATTACCTGGAGCATGACTGGGTCGCACAGGAAGGCGGCTATGTGTTCGAGCCGCCGGGCGAGACGCACACGCTGGTGGTGCCCGACGACGTGCCGGAGATGATCACGCTCTTCCACATCACCGGCTGCATGATCTATGTCGATCCCTACGGCAAGCAGACCGGCTACGAGGACGTGTTCAGCAAGATCGAGCTGTGTCGCAAGCACTACAATGCCGTCGGCCTCGACGGCTACGTCGACCAGTTCATCCGCTAGGGTTCCAGCACCGCCCATGCACGCGCTCGCCGCACGGTCGATCACGGTCGAAGAGTTTCGTGCTCTGATCCAGCGCGATGCACCGTTCGGCGAATTCTTCGGCCTCGAAATCGACTCGATCGAGCCCGGTCATGTGCGCGCGCGCCATCGCGTGCGCCCCGAATATATGCGCCCCGGCAACATCGTCTGCGGGCCCGTATCCTTCACCCTCGCCGATTTCACCATGTATGCCCTGGTGCTGAGCCTCGACGCGACGGCAACGATGGCCACGACCACGGATCTCAGCATCCGCTTCCTGCGCGCCGCCAAGCACGGCGACCTCGTCGCCGAGGGCCGCATCCTCAAGGCCGGCAAGCGCCTGGTCGTCTGCGACGTCCTCGTGCGCGTCGACGGCGAACCCGACACGATCTGCCACGCGACGGGCACGTATTCGATTCCGCCGAAGCGCGCCTGACGTCCTCATGCTTCGACAAGCTCAGCATGAGGACTTCTGTTAGAGCCTCATCCTGAGCTTGTCGAAGGATGAGGCCTGCGCAGCTTCACCCCGCCGGCACCTGCGTATGGAAGTCCGTCGCGTCCTGATACGCCTGCCCGACTGCGAACAGCGTCTCTTCCGCGTGCGGTCGCCCGACAAGTTGGAAGCCGAGCGGCAATCCCGCTTTGCTGAAGCCGCAGGGCAGGCTCAGCGTCGGCAGGCCGAGATAGTTGAACGGCCTGGCACAGCGCGTGAACTGCGCGAAGGCCTTGCCCATCGCCGGGTTGCCGCCGAAATCCGTGTCCTTGATCGTCGGCGCCGCCGCATTCACCGCCGGGCAATGCAGCACATCGACCTTGCTGAAGACCATCTCGACGAAAGTCTTCAACACCGGCCCGCGCGAACGCAGCGCTTCCAGATACTGCACGCCCGGCACCGCGAAGCCGCTCTCCAGGCGTGCCCGCACCTGGTCGGAATAATCCTGCGGCCGCGTGCGCATCCAGGGCGCGTGATAGGTCGCGGCCTCGACCAGCGTCACCAGCACGCCCAGCGCGTTGATCGCCTCCACGTCCGGCAGCGCCACCTCGACGATCTCGGCACCTTGCGCCCGCAACACATCGAGGCTGGCACGCACGGCCTTGCCCATATCGTCGGCGATGCCGTCGTAGAAATACGAAGTCGGCACGCCGATCTTCATGCCCTTGATCGGCCGCCCCAGCGCCGCTTCGTAATCCGGCACCGGCTCGGCGCTGCACGTCGGATCCGTCGGGTCGTAGCCCGCCATGATCTTCATCAGCCGTGCCGCATCGGCGACCGAGCGCACCAGCGGCCCCACCGTATCCATGGTGAAGGAGAGCGGCATCGCGCCGGCCCGGCTGATGCGGCCATAGGTCGGCTTCAGCCCGACCACGCCGCAGAACAGCGCCGGCATGCGGATCGAACCGCCCGTGTCGGAGCCCAGCGCCCCGTAGAACAGCCGCGCTGCCACGCCCGACGCCGAACCGCTCGACGAGCCGCCGGTGATATGCGCGGGGTTCCACGCATTGCCGCAATGGCCGAAATGATAATTGTGCCCCGTCGGCCCGAACGCGAACTCCGCCATGTTGAGCGTGCCGAGCTGGATGGCACCGGCACCGGCCAATCTCGCCAGCGCGGTCGAATCCGTGGGTGCCACGAAGTTGCGCTGGATCTTGCTGCCGCAGGTCGTGATCTTGCCGCGACGGTAATACATGTCCTTATGCGCCATCGGTACGCCGTGCAGCGCGCCGCGGATCACGCCGCGCGCGAAATCGGCATCGCACGCATCCGCCGACTTGAGCGCGTCATCGGCTTCAAGGGCGATGAAACAATTGAGCCGCTCCTGCCAGCGCGCGATGCGCGCGAGACAGGCCTCGACCAGCTCGCGCGACGACACGCGCTTGGCGCGGATCGCGGCGGCCGCGTCGACGGCGCTCCAAAGGGCGGGATCGGCCGGCATCGCGGTCATTTGCGCCCCCGTGCGGCAAGCTGCGCGACCACATAGCTGGCCGGCTCGGCTTCGAACTGGGTCGTCGCCGCCCACGCGGCGGCCGCACCGGCGGCGCTGAGCGAAGCGGCAATGCCGCTGGCGGCCTCCGGCGCGGACAGCGCCACGCCCTGGGCCGCAAAAACAGCCTTCACCAGATCCGCATCGAGCTTCGCCATATATTCATCGTCCCTATTTTGCCGCCCTACCTAACCACAGCTCCGCCGCTGTTGCATCCCCACCGGACCGCAGATGCCCGCATTGGCGCGCCGGCACGCCTTGTGCAAGACTTCAGCCCCAAGAGCGGCCCGACAGGCCGCCACTTTTATGACAGGAGAGGTACATGCAGTTCCGCACGCTGGCGATCGCCGCCAGCCTGACTGTTTTCGCTTCACACGCGGCGTCGGCCGGCGCGACCATGGACGCGGTCAAGGCCAAGGGCTTCATCCAGTGCGGCGTGAACACCGGCGTCGCCGGCTTCTCCGCCCCCGACGGCAAGGGCAATTGGTCGGGAATTGACGTCGATGTCTGCAAGGCGCTGGCTGCCGGCCTGTTCGGCGATGCCAATAAAGTGCGCTACACCAGCCTAACGTCGCAGCAGCGCTTCACGGCGCTGCAGGCCGGCGAGATCGACGTGCTGTCGCGCAACACCACTCAGACGCTGCAGCGCGACACGTCGCTTGGCCTCAACATGGCTGGCGTCAATTTCTATGACGGCCAAGGCTTCATGGTCGCCAAGAAGCTCGGCGTCAAAAGCGCCAAGGAGCTCAACGGCGCCACCATCTGCGTCCAGCCCGGCACCACGACCGAGCTCAACCTCGCCGACTATTTCCGCCACAACACCATGACCTTCAAGCCGGTGGTGATCGACAAGATCGAGGAGGCGACGGCCGCCTTCTTCAGCGGCCGCTGCGATTCTTTCACCACCGATGCCTCCCAACTCGCCGCCATCCGCGTCTCGGTCGCCCCCGTGCCCGACGATTACATCGTCCTGCCGGAGCGTATCTCGAAGGAGCCGCTCGGGCCGCTGGTGCGCCACGGCGATGACCAGTGGTTCGACCTGGTCAAATGGACGCTGCTGGCCATGGTCGAAGCCGAGGAGCTCGGCCTCACCCAGGCCAATGTCGACGACATGCTCAAAAGCACTAATCCGGCCGTCCAGCGTGTCCTGGGCGTTAGCCCAGGGTTCGGAAAGGCGCTCGGCGTTGACGAAAAATGGGCGTATAACATCATCAAGCAGGTCGGCAACTACGGCGAAAGCTTCGAGCGCAATCTCGGCAAAGGCAGCCCGGTCAAGCTCGAGCGCGGACTTAACGATTTGTGGACCCGCGGCGGACTTATGTATGCAATTCCAATGAGATAGAGGCGCGCGGGTGTTAAGAAGTGGTTAACTCCGCAGTTTTAGACTTGAGGCCGTGAAGCCAGCGATCCCCTCCGAAAGCGGGAACACCCCCGACAGCGAACAGGCGCACGCCGCCGACAGCAGGCGGCGCGGCTGGCGCGGTGCGGTTCTGGCTCTGCTTGCTCTCGCCGGGACGGCCCTGATCGCCGGTCCGAACAACGCCAACGATATCGTGCCCGGCCAGTGCGACGTGCCGGCCGACATGCTGGGCAGCCCCTACGCCCTGAAACGCACCGAAACCCGCCTGCGCCAGGGCGAGCCGCTCAACATCGTCGCCATCGGCTCCTCCTCGACCGCCGGCGCCGGCGCCTCGAGCGTCGCGCATTCCTACCCCAGCCAGCTCGAAGACGAGCTGCAGCGCCTCTTTCCGCGCTCGACCATCACCGTTCTCAATCGCGGCGTCAGCGGCCAGACCGTGCAGGACATGATCAAGCGCCTGAACACCGATGCGATCGAGCACAGGCCCGATCTGGTGATCTGGCAGACTGGCACCAACTCCGCCCTCGCGCATGCCGACGTCAACGCCTTCGCCGCCGATCTCGAAAGCGGCGTGACGGCGGTTCAGAATGCCAAGATCGATTTGATGCTGATGGGCCCGCAATATGCGCCGCGCGTCGAGGCGGTGGCCGAGCGCCGCGAATACATCGCGCGCATTATCGAAATCGCCAACACGCATCGCGTGCCGTTCTTCCCGCGCTACGAGGTGATGCGCCACTGGCTCGAGAGCGGCCAGTTCCAGATGTCGTCGATGATCAATACCGACGGCCTGCACATGACCGACGACAGCTACGCCTGCCTGGGCCAACTCGCCGCGCGCATGATCTCCAATCTCTCGGTCGGCACCGCCACGTCGGCGCGCTAGACGTCGGACGCCAGCCTGATGCCGCTGAACTGCCAGCGCGCCGATGGCGGAAAGAAATTCCGGTAGCTCGCGCGGATATGGCTGGCCGGCGTGGCGCACGATCCGCCGCGCAGCACCATCTGCCCCGACATGAATTTGCCGTTGTATTCGCCCACCGCCCCGGGGGGTGCGCGAAACCCGGGATAGGGCAGATAGGCGCTCTGCGTCCATTCCCAGACGTCGCCGAACATCTGCGTCGGCCCGTCGCTCGGATCCACCGCCGGCTGCGGATGGAAAGCGCCACTCTCGACGAAATTCCCGTCGATCTCGGCGCCTGAGGCGGCAAGCTCCCACTCCACCTCGGTCGGCAGCCGCTTGCCCGTCCAATGCGCGAAGGCATCGGCCTCGTAGTAACTGACATGAGTGACCGGCGCCGCGAGATCCAGCTTCACGAGTCCGGCCAACGTAAATTCGAATCGCTCACCGTCGCGCTCGCGCCAATAAAGCGGTGCCTGCCAGCCTTCCTCATTGACCATCCGCCATCCGTCCGACAGCCAGAGCGCGGGATTCGCATAGCCGCCGTCGCGGATGAACTCGAGATATTCGCCATTGGTGATCGCGCGCGATGCGATCTGGAAGGGTGCCGCATAGACTTTGTGGCGCGGGCCTTCATTGTCGAAGGCGAACCCACCCGCACCATGGCCGATCTCGTACACCCCGCTCTCGTAGCGATACCAGCCAAGACCGCTGGCACCGGCCGGCGTGCGCGGCGCGCAATTGCGGTAGACCGGATCGAGCGCGCTGTGCGAGAGCACGTGCTTGATATCGGTGACGATCAGTTCCTGGTGCTGCTGCTCGTGATGGCAACCGAGCTCGATCAGGTCGAGAACATCGTCCGCGGCGTCATCGATCAGTGCCCGCATATACGCATCGACTTGCGTGCGATAGCGCAGCACCTCGGCGAGAGTTCGGGCGTGTCACCAGCCCGCGCTGCGGTCGCGGATGGCGGTCGCCCATGGCCTCGTAGTAGGAATTGAAGAGGTAATGATAACGCTCATCGACCTTGCCGTATCCCTCGACGAAGCGCGCCAGCAGGAATGCCTCGAAGAACCACGTCGGATGCGCCAGATGCCACTTGGTCGGGCTGGCATCAGGCATCGACTGGACCTGCTGGTCTTCCGGCGTCAACGGTGCCGCCAGTTCGAGGCTCGCCTGGCGCACATGATCGTACAGCGCGCGCAGACGTTCGCGTCGCTGCACAGGCAAATCGGGTGCCGGCCTGGACGCAAGTCGATGCTGCATGAGATTCACCACGCTCATAGCCTATCGAACACAGAAGGCTAGCGCTTGGTTCCGCCCGTGCAAGCGGAAATCCGGTGCACTTATTTTAGAACCAGCCCTTGTTCTTGAAATACAAATAGGGCAGCACCGCCGACAATACCATCGCCACCAGGGCGCCCGGGTAGCCGAATGCCCATTTGAGTTCCGGCATCACGTCGAAATTCATGCCGTAGACACTGGCGATCAACGTGGGCGGCAGGAACACGACGGCGGCGACCGAGAACAGCTTGATGATACGATTCTGCTCGATATTGATCATGCCCAACGTCGCATCGAGCAGGAAGTTGACCTTGTGCAACTCGAACGCCACGTATTCGTTGAGCGAATCGATGTCGTGCGTGAGCGTTTTGAGGCGCGCCTTGCGCTCCTTGCCGAAGCGCAGCGCTTCTTCTTCCGTCAAATTCAAGAGGAACCGCGCCATGCGGTTAAGGCCCAACAGACTTTCGCGCCCCGTCGAGGCCAGATCCTCGTTGCGTCCGAGCAGCTTCAGCACGACCTGCAGGTCGCGCCGCTCGCCCGCGCGCCGCTTTTCCGTACCCCGCCGCTCCTCGAAAATGATCCGCGACACATTGTCGAGATCGACGCTCAATTTCTCAAGGATATCGGCGATGCGGTTGACCAGCGCCTCGAGCAGTCCGAGCAGCACGTCTTCGCATTGCAGATTGGGCTGGCGCAGCAGGCGCTGCGCGAACAAGGGAATGGCCTTCGATTCGTAGTAGCGCACCGTCACCAACACACCCTTGGTCAAGATGAAGGTGATGACGTCGTTGGACGGGTTGGGCTCGTCGGCGCGCACGATCACGGTCGCTGTCATGAAGATGGCGGCGTTCTCGACATAGAGCCGGTTGGACGGCTCGATCTCGCGCATCTCGTCGTGCGTCGGCAGATGCAGGCCCAGCGACGTCTCGACAAGCGCGATTTCCGCTTGCGTGGGGGCCAGGGCGTCCACCCACAGCACCGGCTGGGGCAGGGTGCTCGCCAGGCTCACATCGGCGCTGACCACCGATCCGTTGCGGACGACATAGGCGCTGAGCATGGAACGGGACCCCTGGGAGGCAACTTCCGGCCCGGCTTCTAGTGCCAAAGAGGCCCCGCCAAAGCAACCGAATGTTGGGGACAACCCAAATCCGGGGCTTGACACCATTTAAGGCTGGTGGACACTATATTTTGTGTTCAAAGCCATAAACGCCACAATTCATTGCTGATATAGGGAGCAACCGATGGACTGGACCCAGGAGCAAATCGCCGATTTGATGCGGTTGTGGAACGATGGCCTGTCGACCTCGGAAATCGGCAAGCGCCTAGGGATCACCAAGAACGCGGTCGTGGGCAAGGCGCATCGCCTGCACCTCTCGGCCCGCCCCTCCCCCATCAAGCGCGTCGCCATGCGCCTGCCCCTGGTCAAGCAGCCCATGCCGAAGCCGGCCGTGGCCGTGGCCCCGGTGGCGGCACCCGCCCCCGCCCCGCAGGCGCATTCCGCAGCACCCAAGCGCGCCGTGGAGATGACGCCCCATTCCTGCCGCTGGCCGATCGGCCACCCCGGGGATTCCGGCTTCCATTTCTGCGGTGATTCGGCGTTGCCCGGCAAACCGTATTGCAGTACCCATGCCGCAGCGGCCTATGTGAAGGTCAAGCCGAAGACCGGCGAAGCGGCCTAGAACGGACCGTAGCCGGAACGCTGCGGCCGGCTCTGCCCGGCCGGTCATGTTGAGTAGCGGGTGCCGGCCATGCCGGATGCGTCTGCGATTTTTTTGGGCAAGGGGCGCACCCCGCTTGAGGTGTTGCTGTCGCGCGCCAACCGGCACGGACTGATCGCCGGCGCCACGGGCACCGGCAAGACCGTGACGCTGCGGGTGATGACCGAAGGCTTCGCCGCCGCGGGCGTGCCGGTCTTCATGGCCGACGTCAAAGGCGACCTCGCCGGCCTCTGCCAGCCGGGCAGCGACATCAAGCCCGTCACCGAGCGCGCCAAGAAGCTCGGCCTCAAGAATTTCAGCTATGCCGGGTCACCGGCAATGTTCTGGGATCTGTTCGGCGAGCAGGGCCACCCGATCCGCGCCACGATCTCCGAGATGGGGCCGCTGTTGCTCGCCCGCCTGCTGGAGCTCAACGACACCCAGGCCGGCGTGCTGCAGGTTGCCTTCAAGGTCGCCGACGATAACGGCCTGCTGCTGATCGATCTCAAGGATCTGCGCGCGCTGCTCAACCACCTTGCCGAGAACGCCGCCGAGATCGGCCAGCAATACGGCAATGTGGCGCCCGCGACCCTCGGCACCATCCAGCGCGCGTTGCTGTCCCTCGACGCCCAGGGCGGCGGGCAGTTCTTCGGCGAACCCGCGCTCGAGCTCGCCGATCTGATGCGCACCGACGGGCTGGGGCGCGGCATCGTCAACATCCTCGCCGCCGACAAGCTGATGATGCGGCCCAAGCTCTACGCCACGTTCCTGCTGTGGCTTCTTTCGGAACTTTACGAGCAACTGCCGGAGGAAGGCGATCTCGACAAGCCCAAGCTCGTCTTCTTCTTCGACGAGGCGCACCTGCTGTTCGATGACGCGCCCGAGGCTCTGGTCGACAAGGTCGAGCAGGTCGTGCGCCTGATCCGTTCAAAGGGCGTCGGCGTCTATTTCTCACGCAGAATCCCGCTCGATCTTCCCGAGACGGTGCTGGGCCAGCTCGGCAATCGCGTGCAGCACGCGCTGCGCGCCTTCACGCCGCGCGACCAGAAAGCCGTCAAGGCCGCGGCGGAAACCTTCCGCCCCGATCCCAAGCTCGACACCGCGCGCGCCATCCAGGAGCTCGGCGTCGGCGAAGCGCTGGTCTCGCTGCTCGACGACAAGGGCGCACCCGACCATCGTGCAGCGCGCGTTCATCGCACCGCCGCGCTCGCGCATGGGCACCATCACGCCCGCTGAGCGTAGCGGCATCATGCGCGCGAGCCCATGTGCGGGAAAATACGAAGGGGCCGTCGACCGCGAGTCTGGCGTTCGAGCAGCTCGGTGGCGGCACCGCAGCCAAGCGGCAGACCGCGCCAGCGCCGTCTTCGGGCGGCGGCATCGGCGATATGCTTGGCGGAATTTTCGGCGGCGGCACCACGGCCGGCGGCATGCGCACGGCGCCGCGCCGCGGCGGGCAGACCATGACCGACATGGTCGTCAAATCCGTCGTTCGCAATGTCGCGGGACAGATCGGCCGGCAGATCGGCACCTCGATCGTGCGCGGCGTCCTCGGATCGATCTTGAGGCGATGATGCGTTTGTTTCTTTGTGCGATCGCGCTGACGATGATGGCGCTGGGCCCGGCTGACGCCGCTCCGCTCGGCCGCGTCACGCCGATTTCGGCGACCAGTGCCTGCATCGGCACCGGCTCGAGCCCGGTTTGCGCCGCGGAAACGCTGATCGCTTGTTTCGCGCGCGCCGATTTGGGCTTGTGCCGGCGCATCGGCGTGAGTGAACCGGGCAATGAGATCGCCGCCGGACCGCACACCGTCGAATACGTGATCGATCGTCAGTCGACGATCAAGAAGGAAGACATCACCGACGATCTGCGCGATCTCGACTATTTCAAGCCCGGCTATGTGCTGCTGGAAATCCGCCGGCGCGACTGCCCGGCCGGGCAGACGAATTGCGAAGACGTGGCGTGGTCCGATCTGCAGGTGTACGTCCGCCCCATTCCGACCGGCGGCTGGGACATCGCCGGCTGGCGCGGCGACAGCGAGCAGGAATCAGCACCCGAGATTCCCGAAAACTACCAGCCGCCGCCCAAGCCGAACTGAATTTACTCGGCGATCCCCGGCACGGCCACGCGCCGGCGCAGCGAGGCACCGACGAGTGCCAGTGCTGCAAGCTCGCACAGCGCCGCGACCCAGCCGAGATCGCCGACATCGCCATACGCCAGCGTGATGGCGCCCAGGCCCGCCCCCAGCGCCATGCCGAGATAGAGCGATGAGGCGTTGAGTGCGAGCAGCAGCGGCGCCGAGGCGGGCGAAAACCCCATCAGCCGCGTTTGCTGCGCCGGGTGCACCGACCAGCCGGTCACGGCCCAGATCGCCACCAGCGCCAGCACGGCAAAGCACGCGATCTCGCCGCCCAGCGTCGGCGCGATGCTGAAGCCGGCGAAGCACAGCGCCATCAGCGACAGGCCGGTGACGATGACGCGCGCCGGCCGCATCTTGTCGGTCGCCCAGCCGCCGATCAGATTGCCGACGAACCCGCCCGCGCCGAACAGGGCGAGCGTCAAGGCGAGTGCTGTATTGGCGATATCCGCCGCCGACAGCAGATAAGCCGCGATGTACGTGTAGAGCGTGAAGGCACCGGTCGACCACGCCACCGTCATCAGCAGGGCCTGCGCGACCGCGGGCTGCGACAGCGGCGCCAGGCGCTGTCGCAGCGTCAAGGCGGGCGGCGGTGCCGCGCGCGGCAAGCCGGCCATCAGCCCCAGCACGCCGACCGCGCCCAGGATCGCCACCGCCGCGAACGCCGCGCGCCAGCCCAGCGCCGTACCAACCAGCGTTCCGAACGGCACGCCCAGGGCCGTCGCCACGGTGACGCCGGTGCCGACGATGGCCAGTGCCCGCCCGCGCTTCTCCGGGCCCACCAGCGATCCCGCCAGCGCCATCGCCGACGGCATGTAGAGGCTCGAACTCAGCGCCATCGCCACGCGCACGCCCAGCAGGCTCGCGAAATTCGGCGTCAGGACCGCCGCGATGTTGGTGAGCACGAACGCGCCCAACGCGACCAGCAGCACATGCCGGCGCTCGAAGCGCGCGCACAGCGTCGCCATCACCGGTGCGCCCAGCGCATAGACGAGTGCAAAGCACGTCACCAAGGCGCCGCAGGCGGCGACGCTCACCTGCAGGTCGGCGGCGATGTCGGGCATCAGCCCGGCCACCAGGAAGGCCTCCGTCCCAATCGCGAAGGCGCCGAACGCGAGCCAGTAGAGGGCGAGCGGCATGATCTGAGATCCGAGTTCAATGATTATTGAACTACTGGATAACCGAGAACCGCATTCCCCGTCAATCTTAATGTTCAGGAAATTTTGAACTATTGGACGGCGCCGGGTTTGCGCGCTAGCTTGGGGCACCGTGCGCACCCCGCCCCATCCCACCCGCGACCAGATCGCCCTGCCCGGCGTGCTCGAGGCCCTGTCGGATCCGACCCGCCTCGCCATCGCCCTGAAACTGGCGCAGAGCCGCGACACGGACGCGGAGACGATGTGCAGCGAGTTTCTCTGCTACGGCTCCAAGACAAATCTCTCCTATCATTTCGCCAAGCTGCGCAAGGCGGGCATCACGCGCGTACGCGTGGCCGGCACGCGTCGGTTCATCTCGCTGCGCTGGGACGATATGGACGCGCGCTTTCCCGGTCTGCTTGCCTCGCTCCTCGGCGCCGCCAAGCGCGAGGGGCAGAATTTCGCGACGCCGGCAGCCAAACGCGCGGCGCGCCCGCCAAGCCGCGCACGCGCCGTCGTACGCCGCCGCTCGGCGGCCTGAACGAAGAACGGCGCCCATAATCGGCGCCATTGTCCCCGGGGGAAATCGCCATGGCCGTTGCCGCGCCGCTCACAATTGCCAAGCTTGTCGCGCGCCCGGTCAACGTGCCGATGAAGCGTCCGCTGGTCACCGGCGGCGGCACTGTCGGCGACCGCCCCACTGCTGCTGCTCGACCTGCACACCAAGGAAGGCGTGGCCGGCCGCGCCTACCTGTTCTGCTACACGCCGCTCGTCCTGCGCCCGATCGCTGCGCTCGTGCCGAACTTCAACGAGATCGTCGCCGGCGAGGCGCTGGCACCGTTTGCGATCGAGCAGAAACTGCAGAAGCGCCTGCGTCTGCTCAGCATGCCGGGCCTGATCGGGCTGGCGATGGCCGGCATCGACATGGCGGCGTGGGACGCGCTGGCGCGCGCGCCGGGATGCCGCTGGTGCGCCTGCTCGGCGGCAAGCCGCGCGCCGTGCCCGCCTATAATAGCTGCGGCCTTGGCCTGATCGGGCGCCGAGCGCACCGCGCGCGAGGCCGTCGAACTCGCCGACGCCGGATTTCAGGCGGTGAAGGTGCGGCTGGGCTATCCCGATCTCGCGACCGACATCGAGGTGGTGCGCGCGGTGCGCAAGGCGGTGGGCGACACCATCCTGCGTGATGACCGACTACAACCAATCGCTCTCGGTGGCCGACGCGATCACGCGCGCCCGACGCGCTCGACGACGAGGGCGCTGACCTGGATCGAGGAGCCGACGCTGCGCCGACGATTATGCCGGCCATGCGCAATCCCCCGCGACGCCAAGACGCCCGATCCAGATCGGCGAGAACTGGTGGGGCCCGCACGACATGGCCAAGAGCCTGGCCGCCAACGCCTCCGATTTCGTGCATGCCCGATGCCGGCAGATCGGCGGCGTGAGCGGCTGGCTGCGCGCAGCCGCCCTCGCCGAACCCGGCGGCGTGCCGATCTCGAGCCACCTCTTTCCCGAGATCAGCGCGCATCTGCTGGCGGTGACGCCGACCTGCCACTGGCTCGAGTATGTCGATTGGGCCGAACCTGTCCTGCGCACGCCGGCCCGCATCGACAAGAACGGCGTGGTCATCACCGACGCCCCCGGCATCGGCCTGGAGTGGGACGAAGCGGCGATCGCGAAATACGCGGCTTAAAGGTTAGCCGGCGACGGGACGACGACGGATCGCCAGCACGCACACCGATCCGATGATCGCCACGGCCAGCAGCAGCGCCGGTGCCATCGCCCAGCCCGCGGCGCCGACCCACAGTGCCACCAGCGGCGGGCCCAACAGCGAGCCCAGGCTTCCTGTCTGCGCCAGAAGTCCATTGAGCGGCCCGATCGCGCGCACCTCGCGCGCCAGCAACGGCACGGCTGCAAAACTGGCCGCGGGGACCACGCCGCCCAATGTGAAGGAGAGCGCCGTCGCGGCAATCACCGCCCAATCGGGTGCCGCCGCACTGAACACCACCACGGCCAAAACCATCGCGCCCAACAAGCCTGCACCCGCCAGCGTCCACGTCGACAACCCGCGGCGCATCAGCCAGCCCGCGGCCAGGCTGCCGACGGCCCCGCACGCCGTGGTCGGCGCGATCAAGCCGCTGGCGAGTTCGATCGAGAAGCCGCGGATCTCGATGAAATACACGGTGAGCAGGCCCGCCATGCCCAGGAACGTCAGCGCAAAACAGAAAAACGACACGGCCAAAAGCAGCGGCGCACCACGCAGGTCGCGCCATGGCAACGACGGTCCCGACATCGGCGCGGCGCGATCCGCGGCCAGCATCGACAGCGCAACTACCAGCGCCGCGGCGAGCAGCACGGCATCCGCCACAAAGATCGCGCGCCAGCCCCACCCTTCAACCGCAAGGCCCGACAAGGCCTGCGCCAATGCGATGCCGGCCGGCACGAAGGTGCCCCACAGCGAGAGGGCAAGCGCCTGATCGCGAGGTGCTGCAAGCCGTGCCATCAACGACGGCGCGGCCACGACCACCAACAGATAGCCCACACCCGCGAAGCCGCGCGCCGCCAGCAGAATTGCACCCGTGCGAGCCCAGGCGCACACGCACGCCGCCAGCGTCATCAACGCCAGTCCGACGAAAATGGCCCGCGCATAACCGGTGCGCTCGACCACGCCGCCCGCCGCCAGTCCGAGGATGGCACCGACCAACGTGACGACGGACAAAACCAGCCCGACGAACGCCAGTGACAGATTGAGCTCGCCCTGCAACGCCGGCACCAAGGGCGCCACCAGCCCGAGCTGGCCGGCCGCCAGGAGCCCGGCGCCATAAACCAGGATGATGCCGCGCCAATCCGTTGTCATGCCGCTCGCCCGCCTCGTGTGTTCGCGAGGAACCGTAGCGGCCGGGACGCGGGCTAGACCACGAATAAAATATTCACGCCGACGCAGACGGCGAAGCGGAACCGCGATGCGACGTCACCAGCCGCGCCAGCGTCCCGTCGGAGAGCTGCAAGCGATCCCATTGCATGAGGCCGGGTTGGATCGTCACCACCGGCGAATGATTGGCGCCGGTCCAGAACCGCACCGACGGCGCCACGGCGTCGTACCAGCCCAGCGCCGAAAGCCGTCCTTCCGCCGCGCGGATTTCCGCGCTCGCAAAGCGCCACAGCGACACGCCGCGCCACTCGCCGGCGCTGGCGTGCCATTCGCGCAAACGCGGGCGCGAGGCCGCCAGCAAACGATGCGACAAGTCGCACACCAGATGGACCGGCTGGCTCGAATTGCTGACAAGATTGTACAACGCGCGATCGCCGGCGCTGTCGCAGCGGCGCTTCCAGCAGGCGTGCGAGCCGTGCGGATTCGCCAACACTCGGCACGTGATGGCCTTGTTCCCAGCGCGAGATCGTCGCCTGTCCCACGCCCAGCAGCTCGGCCGCATGCGCTTGCTTGATGCCGCGCAACCGCCGCCACCGCCGCAACGCCAATCCGAAATCATTCATGGGGATCAGATTAGCGCAAAAATACATCAGGCGCAGGACGGTTCGTGGCACCCCGCTTGATCGTGCCTGGCCGGGGCGATGTCCGGTCCCTTCTTATTTGCTGCAGCAAATGGCTCAGGCCCGCCAGCGATGGCTCTCTGATGGTGCCATCATCGTCGCCTTTTCAGGCATGTGTGTGGTCGGATGCCAGCCGCCCTCGATGATCGACTCCAAGCGGAGGCGAGCTCTCCTCGATGTTGGCTTCAAACGTCCCGACGCAAGGACCGGCGCAACCGCGCGCAAATCGTGCCGCCAGCGACGGTGGCGTCGCGCGCGACGACATGGTCTGGCTGCCGGGCGGGACCTTTCGCATGGGATCGGACCGGCATTACCCCGAGGAAGCGCCCGTCCATCGCGTCACGGTCGACGGGTTCTGGATGGATCGCACGCCGGTCACCAATCTCCAGTTTCGCAAGTTCATTGACGCAACGGGCTATGTCACCGTTGCGGAAATTCCGCCGGATCCGAAGGACTATCCCGGCGCCCTTCCGCACATGCTCAAGCCTGGCTCGCTCGTCTTCAGTCCCCCACGCCATCCCGTCGACCTGCGCAACTGGGCGCAATGGTGGAGTTTCACGTTCGGCGCCAATTGGCGGCGCCCCTACGGCAAGGGTAGCTGGATCGGCGGCCTCGACGATCATCCGGTCGTCCACGTGGCCTACAGGGACGCCGAAGCCTACGCGCAATGGGCCGGCAAGGTCCTGCCCAGCGAAGCCGAGTGGGAGTTCGCCGCGCAGGGCGGTCTCGAGGATGCCGAATTCGCGTGGGGGCCTAAGTTCACGCTGGAAGGCCGGCACATGGCAAACACTTGGCAGGGCGCGTTTCCGCATCAGAATCTGTGCGCCGACGGCTACGAACGCACATCTCCCGTCACCGCATTCCCACCGAATGGCTACGGCCTCTACGACATGATCGGCAATGTCTGGGAATGGACAACCGATTGGTATTCGCCACGCCATACGGACGATGCGCCCAAAGCGTGCTGCGTTCCCGAAAACCCACGCGGCGCGCGCGAAGACCAGAGTTACGATCCCCGCCAGCCGGCGATCAAGATCCCCCGCAAGGTTCTCAAGGGCGGATCGCATTTATGCGCGCCCAATTATTGCCGCCGCTATCGCCCCGCCGCGCGCCATCCCGAGCCCGTCGACACTTCGACAAGCCATGTCGGATTCAGATGCGTCATCAAAGGCGATGCGCCGCATTAAGGCCGCCACCATCAACGAAGGGAGCACGCCATGCCTGCGAACTCTGCCCAGACAAAGGCAGCGCGTTGCAACAAGGAGAGCGATGGCACGACCGGCAGCGTCAGCCGCAGAAACCTGTTGCTCGGCGGCACGAGGTCTCGCGACGGCCTCAGCGCTCGGCGCGGCGGTTGTCATCGCGCCGCAGACGACCCCGGCCCAGGCACAGGCGCCCGCCCGCAAGCCAAACATCCTTGTCATCTTCGGTGATGACATCGGACTGTGGAACGTCAGCGCCTATAACCGGGGCATGATGGGCTACCGCACGCCCAATATCGACCGCCTCGCGAACGAAGGCGCGATCTTCACCGACCATTATGCGCAGCAATCCTGCACCGCCGGGCGCGCCGCGTTCATCACCGGCCAGTCTTGCTTCCGCACCGGCCTGCTCAAAGTCGGGCTGCCGGGCGCCAAGGAAGGACTGTCCGAGAAGGACCCGACGCTCGCCGAGTTGCTCAAGCCGCAAGGCTACGCGACGGGTCAGTTTGGCAAGAACCACCTCGGTGACCGCAATGAATTCTTGCCGACGGTGCACGGCTTCGACGAGTTCTTCGGCAACCTCTACCACCTCAACGCGGAGGAGGAGCCGGAGAACCCCGACTACCCGAAGAATCCCGAATTCCGCGCCAGGTTCGGCCCGCGCGGCGTGTTGAAGTGCAAGGCGAGCGAGCGCGACGATCCCACGGAGGACCCGCGCTTTGGCCGCGTCGGCAAGCAGACCATCGAGGACACCGGCCCGCTGACACGCAAGCGTATGGAGACGGTAGATGAAGAGTTCCTCGCCGCCGCGCTGGACTTCATCGAGCGGCAGCAGAGGGCTAACCGGCCGTTCTTCTGCTGGTTCAACTCGACCCGCATGCACATCTACACGCACCTCAAGCCGGAATCGAAGGGCAAGACCGGACTGGGCGTCGTCGCGGACGGAATGACCGAACTCGATGGCATGGTCGGCCAGATCTTGAAGAAGCTCGACGACCTTGGCATTGCCGACAACACCATCGTCGTCTGGACAACCGACAACGGCGCCGAGGCGTTCTCGTGGCCCGATGGCGGCACCACGCCATTCAAAGGGGAGAAGAACACGAACTGGGAAGGCGGCTATCGCGTCCCGTGCGTGATGCGCTGGCCCGGTGTCATCAAGCCTGGGACCGAGATCAACCACATCACCTCACATGAAGATTTCGTGCCAACGTTCGTCGCCGCCGCCGGCGAACCGAACGTGACCGAAAAACTTCTGACCGGATACCAGGCCGCAGGCAAGACGTTCAAAGTGCATCTCGACGGCTACAATCAGCGCGCCGTGCTGGCGGGCACGGGCCCTGGCAAGCGCATGGAGTACTTCTACTGGACGGATGACGGCAACCTCGCCGGCCTGCGCTACGAACGCTGGAAGCTCGTCTTTCTGGAGCAACGCTCCGAGGGTCTCAACGTGTGGCAGGACCCGCTGGTGACGCTGCGCTTCCCGAAGCTTTTCGACCTGCGCGCTGACCCCTTCGAGCGGGCGCAGGCCGACGCCGGCGACTACGCCAAATGGCGCGTCGAGCGCGCCTTCGCGCTCATTCCGGCTCAGGCCTACGTGGGCAATCACTTGAAGACCTACGTCGAGTATCCGCCGCGCCAGAAGCCCGGCAGCTTCTCGCTCGATCACGTGCTGGCAAAGCTGCAAGAGGCTGGTGCCAGCAGGAACTAAAGTGGCGCCTCTGATCGACAAAACATAGCTTCGCCCGTCCGCGGATGGGCGAAGCTGCTAGAGACAGAATCGCATGGAACGTCAACAGGGAGTTGTCGATGGATAGCAGCGTTCTCGCCTTCACGCGGCGTGCAATGCTGGCCGGTTTTCTGGCCGCCGGGCTGTGGCCGTGCGGCAGAGCCACGGCCCAACCGCGGCCCGACCCGCTGCCTTCCTGGAACAACACCGGCCCCAAGCAGGCGATCTTGACCTTCGTCGCCCGCGTCACGCGCCAGGGCGGCCCCGACTTCGTAAAGCCGGCCGAGCGCATCGCCGTCTTCGACAATGACGGCACGCTGTGGGCCGAGCAGCCGATCTATTTCCAGGTCGCCTTTGCCTTCGACCGCTTGAAGGCGATGGCACCGCAGCACCCGGAATGGAAAACGACGCAGCCCTACAAGGCGGTCCTCGAGGCCGACCAGCGCACCCTACACGATGCCGGGGAGAAGGGCGTGCTGGCGATCGTGGCGGCGACCCATACCGGCATCACCACCGAGGAATTCCATAAGAACGTCGCCGACTGGCTCGCCACCGCCAAGCACCCGACCCTCAATCGCCCCTACACCGCGCTCGTCTATCAGCCGATGCTGGAACTGCTCGCCTTTCTGCGCGCCAACGGCTTCAAGACCTTCATCGTCTCCGGCGGCGGCGTCGAGTTCATGCGTGTCTTCGCCGAGAAGGTCTATGGCATTCCGCCCGAACAGGTCATCGGCTCATCCGGCGTTATCACAGTATCAGATGGGCGCCGACGGCAAGCCCGTGCTGATGAAGGAAGCCAAGGTCGAATTCATCGATGACGGGCCGGGCAAGCCGATCGGCATCAACCGCTTCATCGGCCGGCGCCCGATCTTTGCCTTTGGCAATTCCGACGGCGATCTGCAGATGCTGCAATGGACCGCCGCCGGCAGCGGCCGGCGCTTCATGGGCCTCGTCCACCACACCGATGCAACGCGCGAATACGCCTATGACCGGCGATCGGAGATCGGCCGCCTCGACAAGGCGCTCGATGAAGCGAACGCGCGCGGCTGGACCGTCGTCGACATGAAACGAGATTGGCGCATCGTTTTCCCACCGCGTCCTTAGATCGTCAGAAAGAAATCAAGCGAGGAGAGGTTGAACTCTCCTCGCTTGCTTGTGCCCAGCCGGTCGCGGGGGAGGAACACGGGCAGGGCACGCGATTCCGCGCCGGTCATACGCGGGCGCGGAATCGGGACGTGCGTGTTAACGCACCGGCGTCGGCGGGCGCGGGGCGGGCTCGGCCGCACGCGAACGCGCGACATCCGCCTCCGCTTCAGCCTGCGCCGTTTCCTTGGTCTTGAACGGCGCCGCCGCCTTCAACTGATCCTTGCTCATCGCCAGAACCGCGGAGCGTCCGTCGGCATCCAGCTTGATGTTGGACCACGGCACGGCCACCAGCTTGTCGCCGATGCCGAGGAAGCCGCCAACCGAGACGACGGCACCCTGGATGGCACCCTTGTCATCGAACAAGAGGTCGTTGATCTTGCCGAGGTTCTCATTCTCGGCGTTGTTCACGCGCATGCCGATGAGTGTGTTCGCGCGCAGCTCGTTCGCCTTCTGCTGGCTGATAACGTTGTCCGGCGACGGCATGGCGGCCGTTGATGGCGTGCTCTTGGCTGCAGGCGGGGTCGACGGCATGGCATTGGACGGCGCCGGCGTTGTTGCCGGCGAAGTCTCATTCGCGGGCGGCGTGGTCTGCGACCACGCCGGGGCGCTCAGCGCCATGACGATCGCAGCCGATGCCAGAAGTCGTGATTTCATCGTTTGCCTCCTTCGCGGGGTGATCTGTCCGGAGCCGGGCCGCGCCAAAAAATTCTGGAAGAAATTCTGACGACCCGGGGGGCTCGTTGCGAGCAGGGGGAGTCCGGCCTCCGCTCCCCTAGTCAAATCCCCGGGCGCCAAATCGTTCCCGGCTTGGTTGAGGCAGAGAGTCCTAAAAGAGGTTGAAATTCTTGGATTTCTTCGACGAATCGATTTAACGGTTCCAGTGATGATCGTCACTGCCCCGAACGCCGCCGAATCGCAGGATGCGCCTCGTCGGGATGAATTTCGTCATCAGGAGCGTTTGCCGTGAGCATGAGCACCAGGAGCATTGCTGTGGACCCGTTTCGCACCCAGACCGACCGACGCATGGCGACACGCCGCAAGGAAGATCTGTGGCTGGTCGCGACCGCGCTGATTATGAGCGTCGTTGTCTCGTTCATAGCTGTCATTACGCTGACTTGACGTTGACCCCAAGGCGGGATGGGCGCGACTTTTCCCGCCAGGAATTCGACGAAGGCGCGCAGCGTCACCGCCGGCTGCATCGACCGCCGTTAGGATCGACGCCTCGTCGGGCATCAACGCCACCAATCGTCCGGTGCGGATCGGGCGCCACGATGAAGCCGGAGGACAGGATGATCCCTGTCCCGCCAGCGACTCGCGATTAGGCTCGAATTCGGCACCGCCGCGGTGTGCGGCGTCGCGTCGGGCCCCGCGCGGTAAATATGACTGAGATCATAGACGGCGCGGCATGGGCGGCAAGCGCCAGCCCGCCTCACAACCAGCCGGCAAATAACAAAAACGGCCGGTCCGCCGGCCCTTTTTTCAGCGCAGGCGGTGGCGCGCCTTGTCGACGGCGGTCATGCAGGCCGCCTCGCGGCGCTCACCAACCAGCCGCTTGGCTTCGGTCAGCGCCTGCAGCGCCGCCTGGCGCTTGGTGGCGTCGTCGCTTTTGACGACCCGCGCCTCGATGGTCGGGATTTCATTGGCGCAGCCGGCCCAAGCGGGCGGCACGGCGCTACCCGCGGCCGCGCCCAGGAGCGCCGCCACGGCAAAGAACTTCATGACTTTTCGCGACATATCGGCTTTCATCCCCGTCCGGAGCGACAACGATTCTTTGATCGTTGTAATTCCGACCCCCCGTCTGACGGGAACTCATATTATCGAAAATCTGGCGGGAATCGAGTCATATGGCGGGAATAAGGCGTGCGGCCGGCCGTTATCATCGCGGCCGAGGAGCGGAGGTCTAGGCGTGGCCGCCCAGCTTGATCCAGCGGTTCGCGCCCAGATGATCGCGCTCCTGCCGCGGCTGCGGCGCTTCGCCCGCAGTCTGACCGGGGTCGCCGACCAGGCCGACGACCTTGTCCAGGCCGCCTGCGAGCGGGCGCTGACCCGTATCGAGCAATGGCAGCCAGGGACGCGGCTCGAACTCGTGGATGTTCCGCATCGTCCAGACCATCTGGCTGGACGACCGGCGGGCGGCCAAGGTCCGCAGCGGCCAGGGCCAGGTGGAGGCGCAGTCGGATGTGGCGGAGCCGGAGTTGACCGTCGATGGCGTGCGCCGCATGGAGGCGCACATGACGCTCGAAGGTGTGCGTCAGGCCATGGCGAAGCTGCCAGGGGAGCAGAGGGTGGTGATGACGTTGGTGTGCGTGGAAGGTCAAACTTACAAGGAGGCCGCGGAAATCCTGTCGGTGCCGATCGGAACGGTCATGAGCCGGCTCGCCCGCGCCCGTCTGGCGCTGGCGCGCGAATTGGGCCAGGCGCCGGGTGACGACGGCAACGTGGTCCGCCTGGGCCTCAACGAGAGCTGACGGAGCACGAGGATATGCCGCGGGTAGATGACGTGATGCTGATGGCTTATGTGGATGGCGAGGTGGATGCCACCTCCGCGCGCGAAATCGAACGCGCGATCGCCAGCGACCCCGCAATCGCCGCACGCGCCCGCGCGTTTCGCGACAGCGCAACCCTGACCCGTGCCGCCTATGCCGATGCGCTGCACGAGCCCGTGCCCGACCGGCTGATCGCGGCGCTGGGCGGTGTCGGAGCACCCGCCGCTGCCAGCGCCCCGAATGTCGTGGCGCTGCCGCGCAAATCGCGCACCACCCGGCAGATCGTCGGCTGGGCGATGGCGGCCTCGCTGGCCGCCCTCGTGGTTGGTTATGGCGGCGTTTATTACGGCAAGCAGAGCGTCAGGCTGCCCGCCGGCATGACCGTCGTCTCGGTCGACCGCTGGCTCGACAACGTCGTCGAGTACTACAACGTCTATGCCAAGAACCTGTCCGAGAAGGACCGGTTGCTGGTCGATTTCAACGCCGAGAATATCCCGGAGCTCGAGAACTGGTTCGGCCAGCGCCTCAACCGCAAGCTGGCGGTGCCCGATCTCTCCGCCTTCGGCCTCGCACCGCAGGGCGGGCGCTTCGTGATCATCAGCGGCAAGCCGGCAGCGCAGTTCGTCTATTACGCGGAATCGGGCGAGCTGGTGACGCTGGTCATCGCCTTCAACGACGCGCCGCAGATGTACGGCCAGTTCGCCACCCGCGGCGACATCAACATCGTCCATTGGCGTAAGGCCGGCTACGCCTACGCCCTGGTCGGCAAGGTCGAGATGAACAAGCTGCACAAGATCGCCGACAGCGCCTGGCACGCGCTGGACACGATCTAGGGCACGCGTCGCCCTCACCCTTCGACAAGCTCAGGGTGAGGGCTTTTTTAGACGGCACTTTCCAAAACGAACCTCATCCTGAGCCTGTCGAAGGATGAGACGCCGCGCACCATCTCATCCTTCGAGACGGCCGCTTCGCGGCCTCCTCAGGATGAGGCCAGAGAAATTCACGAAACAATCACGGTCCTCATCCTGAAGAGCGGCGCGTAGCGCCGCGTCTCGAAGGATGAGTCGCCCCGCCGGCTCTCAGTCCACCCAGGGCAGAGGCATAGCTCTATCCACAAGCGGCGGCTATAAAGGCCGCCAATGACCATCGCCGAAACCGATCAGACGATCGACCTCACAATTGACGCGCTCGGCGCGCGCGGCGATGGCGTGGCGACACACGACGGCGCCAAGCTGTTCGTGCCGTTCACGCTCGCGGGCGAACGCGTGCGCGTGCGCCGCCAGGGGGATGATCGCGCCGCAATTGTCGAGATCCTGAATAATAATCCGGACCGCATCGCGCCTGAATGCCGCCATTTCGGCACGTGCGGCGGCTGCGCGCTGCAGCATCTGGAATCTTCGGCCTATGCCGGGTGGAAAGTGGCGCAACTGCGCGCCGCCTTGGCGCCGCGCGGACTGGGCGATGTTGCGATCGCGCCGCTGGTGCGCGTGACGCCGGCGACACGACGGCGCGCTGAATTCGCCGCGCGCCGTGTCAAATGGCACGTAATGCTCGGCTTCCATGCGCGCCTCAGCCACGACATCGTGGACATGCAGGAATGTCGCGTCCTCGATCCGGCCCTGGTCGCTCTCGTGGCACCCTTGCGCGACTTGATGCAGGGCCTGAGCGCCATCGCCTGGGCCGATATCTTGGCGACACGCACGGACACCGGCATCGATGTGCTGTTCACCCTCGACACCGCACCCGATCGTAAATCGATCGCAGCACTGATCGAGTTCGCCAATGCGCGCGATCTGGCGCGGGTGTCGTGGCGCAAATCCGCCTCGCCCGAACTGCTCATCGAACGCCGCAAGCCGCAAATCAGCTTCGGCGGTGTCGCCGTCGACCTGCCCGCCGGTGCCTTCCTGCAGGCCGCACCGGAGGCCGAGGCCGCGATCGTGGACATCGTCGTGCGCTCTGTCGGCAAGGCCAAGCGGGTGATCGACCTCTACGCTGGCTGCGGCACGCTGACATTCCCGCTGGCGCGCGGCGCCCAGGTGCACGCGATCGAGGGCCAGGCCGAGCTCGTGGCCGCCCTCGACACGGCCGCGCGCCGCGGCGGCGTGGGTCCGCGCGTGCGCGCCGAGCGCCGCGACCTCACGCGACGGCCGCTCCTGGCCAATGAGCTCGCCGAAGCCAACGCCATCGTCTTCGACCCGCCGCGCGAAGGGGCGCGCGAGCAGGCAACCCACCTCGCCCAAAGCCGCGTCAAGACCATCGTCGGCGTTTCATGCAACCCCGCGACCTTCGCGCGCGACGCCCGCGTCCTGGTCGATGCCGGCTACACGCTGGAACACGTGACGCCCGTCGACCAGTTCCTATGGACGCCGCATTTGGAATTGGTCGGCGTGTTCCGCCGCTAAAAAGAAAACCGCCGGTGCTGAGCACCGGCGGCAATATCTCGACGCCTCATCCTTCGACAAGCTCAGGATGAGGCTCTTTTTGTGTCATCAACACCCCAGTCATCCTCATCCTGAGCTTGTCGAAGGATGAGGATCGGGAACGGACCTCAGGTCTTGGCGATCCCCACCGCCTTCATGACCGCGCCGAGATCGTCATTGCTCTTGCCCATGAATGTATCGAAGCCCTTGGCGTCGCCCCATTGCAGGCCAAAGCCGCGGCTATTCATGAACTCCACATAATCCTTGCCCTCGTAGATCTTCTTGAGGGTCGCCTCGTAGGACGAAGCGATGTTCGCCGGCAGGCCCTTGGGGCCGGCGATGCCGCGCCAAGCCGCGATCGTCCAATCGGAGCCGGTGGCTTCCTTGAGCGTCGGCACGTTGGGGAAGATCGCGTTGCGCTTCTCGCCCATCACCGCCAGGCTCTTGGCCTTGCCGGCTTCGATGATCGCGCGCGCTTCGGGCAGCGAGCAGGTGACGATGTCGATGCCGCCCGCGGCGAGATCTTGCATCGCCGGTGCCGCGCCGTTCGACGGAACCCACGGCACCGCGCCCGGATCGATGCCGGCAGCGCGCAGCATGCCCGCGAGCCCCAGATGCCAGATGCCGCCCTGCCCGGTGCCGGACGCCTTCATCTTGCCGGGGTTGGCCTTGATGGCCGCCAGCAAGTCCTTGACGTTCGTGTACTGCGAGGTGCCGCTGACCTGCACACCGCCCGGATCGGCATTCATCATGCCCAGCGGCGTGTAAGATTTGTAGGTCAGGTCCGTCAGCCCCTGCCAATGCATCATGCCGATTTCGACGGTGATGATGCCGATGGTGAAACCGTCGGGAGCGCCCGCGGCGATCGCCGAATGGCCGACCACGCCACTGCCGCCGGTGCGGTTGACGACGTTGACCGGCTGGCCGAATTCCTTCTCCATCACCGCCGCGATGATGCGCGCGCACGCATCCGTGCCGCCGCCCGCCGCCCACGGGCAGATCAGCGTCACTGGGCGATTGGGTTTCCAGCCGGCTTGCGCGGCGGCCGGGCGTGCGCCGAGCGCTGCGGTCGCGGATGCGGCCGCCGCCGTGGCAAGCAATGTGCGTCTCTTGAGCATGCGTTGTTCCTCCCGTCGTTAAATCGATCTAAACGCCGGCGAAACCTTGCGAACCCGCCGGAATCGATCCTCTTCTTGGTGTTGATTATGTCCTGCCGCCCTGCTTTCGGGCAAGCGCGGCGACCCGCGTATCGTGAGGACGGTCACCCGCGCGATACCCAACACTTGTCGAAGCTGCCGTCCCGGCGTATCAGAAGCCGGTGACGGTTGCGCTTGCGATTCCTCCCGGCGCTGCATCGGTCAGCACCACGCTCGATCTCGACACCGGTCCGGTGCCGCTGGACGTGCGTCGCTCGCGGCGTGCGCGCCGCCTCTATCTGCGCGTCGACCCTGCCGAAGCGCGTGTCGAGCTTGTCCTGCCGCGCGGCGTTGGCGTGGCCGAAGGGCTGAGATTCGCGCGTGAGCGCGCTGGCTGGGTTGCCACCCGTCTGGCCGCCATTCCCGAACTGCGCCGCTTCGCCGATGGGGCGCTCATCCCGTTTCTCGGCACCGAACTGGTGGTGCGCCACCGCCCCGGTGAGCGTCGCCCGACCCGCCGCGACGGCAATGATTTGGTCGTGGCGTGCCAGGCGGAACATCTGCCGCGTCGCGTGCGCGATTGGTTAAAGGCCCAGGCCCGCACTGAACTGACGCAGCGTTCGCAAGCGCTGGCGGCGCGGATCGGCCGGACGATCGTCTCGGTGCGCCTAGGCGATCCCCGCAGCCGCTGGGGCAGCTGTTCGGCCAAGGCCAAGCTCGCCTATTCCTGGCGGCTGGTGTTGGCGCCCCCCGCGGTGCTCAATTATGTCGTGGCACACGAAGTCGCGCACCTGTGTGAACTAAATCACAGTCGGCGCTTCTGGCGGCTGGTAGCCAGTCTGATCGACGATGTCGATGGTCCAAGGCAGTGGCTGGCGCAGAACGGCGCGGCCCTGTTGCGGATCGGATAGGGCGCGCGTTTCAGGTCTGTTTACGTCTGATGCCCCAGAATCCTGTCCAGCTTCGTGTCACCCCGTGGGTTTCTTCGCGCCGGATAGGGTTTCGTGGATCCTTCAGCACTCTCTAAGCCGCCACTCTCTGCTGCGTCGGTTTCCAAGCGCCTGATTGCGCTGCTCACGGCGCTCGTCATGGTGGGCCAGATGTCGACCTCGCTCTACGTCCCATCCCTGCCCTCTCTGGCCGACACGCTCGACGCTGACACCGCCGAGGTCAAGCTGACGATGACCGTCTTCTTGATCGCCTTCGCGCTCTCGCAGCTCGTCTATGGCTCCGTTTCCGACCGTTTCGGCCGCCGGCCGGTGCTTCTGGCGGGCATGATGATCTATGTCATCAGCAGCATCGGGTGCGCCTTGGCGCCCACGCTCGAGGCCTTGATTGTCGGACGATTCTTTCAAGGTGTCGGGGCCTGCGCCGGTACCGCCATCGCCCGCGCCGTGGTGCGCGATCGCTTCGAGCGCCGCGAAGCCACGCGCGCACTGGCCTTTATCGCCATGGCGATGGCCGTGAGCCCCGCACTTGGACCCATCATCGGCGGCAACCTGCAGGTCTATTTCGGCTGGTGGGCGAATTTCGTGGCGCTCGCGGCCTTCGGCGTCATCGTGCTCATCGCCGCCGCGATCGGTCTTGCAGAAACCTTGCGCACGCCCGATCCGCGCGCCACCGAGCCGCGCCGGATGATCGCCAACTACGCCACCCTGCTGTCGAGCGGCGCCTATTGGGGCTACATGCTGGTGATCGGCAGCTGCTTCGCCGGCCTGTTCGCCTATATGACCAGCCTGCCCTTCGTCTTCATCGAGCTGCTGGGCTTCACGCCGGATCTATTCGGCTTCGTGTTCATCTTCACCGTCATCGGCTATCTGCTGGGCTCGCTCACCGTCTCGTACGTTGCCCTGCGGATCGACGGCGATTATTTGGTTCTGTTGGGCGGCGCGTTGATGTTCGCCGGCGGCCTGACCATGGTCGGCTTCGTCATCTGCGGCTGGGTCAACGCCGTCACCATCGTGGCACCGATGGCGGTCTTCATGTTCGGCTTCGGTATCACCCTGCCCAACGCCACGGCCGGTGCCATCTCGCCGTTTCCACACATGGCCGGCGTCGCCTCGGCGCTGCTCGGATTCTTCCAGATGGCGATGGCGGCCCTGGCGAGCATCGCCGTCGCGGTCCTCTATGACGAGACGGCGCTGCCCATGGCGCTGGTCATCTGCGCGACCGCGATCCTCGCGGTGTGCGCGCGCGTCATCCTGATCCCGCGCCGCTCACGGTAGCGGGCGCGTATCCACCGGATTGCCCTGACGGCCGGGCTGTGTGGCATAGGGATGCGCCGGCGCCGGCGCGCCGGCCGGCGCACTCGCCGGTGCGGCACTGCCCGACGGCAGCCAGGATTTGAGCTTGTCCCAGAACGAGGGCTGCCCCGGCAGCGGGTGCACCTCCACGCCCTGATGCGCTTCGGTCATGATGATCTTCCACAGCCGCGCGGGAAGCGTACCGCCGGTGATGTGGTTCATCGGGTCGCCATCGTCGTTGCCAAACCACACGCCCGCGACGTAATCCGCGGTGAAGCCCAGGAACCAGGCGTCGCGGTAATCCTGGCTCGTCCCGGTCTTGCCCGCGGCGGGCCGGTCGAGTGCCGCGGCACGTCCCGTGCCCTTGGCGATCACGGCGCTCATCATATCGGTCATCGTCACCAGCGCCGGGCGCGACACCACGCGCCCCGGCCCGCTGCCGGCGCGGCGATAGAGCGCCTTGCCGTTGCTGTCGCGGATCTCGGCGACCGCATAGGGCAGTACGCCGGCACCGCCATTGGCGAAGGGCGCGAACGCTGCAGTCATTTCGACGAGATTGACTTCGCTGGCACCCAGCGCCGTCGACAGATCGCGGCGCAATTCCGAGGTGATGCCGAGCCGGCGCGCCGTCGCCACCACCTTGTCGATGCCGACTTGCTGTGCGAGGCGCACCGTCGCGGTGTTGACCGAGCGCGCCAGCGCATCGCGGGCACTGAGCTGGCCGAAGCGGTTGTTGTCGAAATTGCGCGGCGTCCAGGTGCCGATCGTCACCGGCGCGTCGGACAGCATGTCGTCCGGCTTCATCCCGTTTTCCACCGCCGCCAGGAACACGAACGGTTTGAACGAGGAGCCTGGCTGGCGCTGCGCCGTGACCGCGCGGTTGAACTGGCTTTCGCCGTAATCGCGTCCACCGACCATCGCGCGCACCGCGCCATCGGGCGCCATCACCACGACGGCGGCCTGGCTCGCGTCGGCCTTGGCGTCCTTCGCCAGCATCGCCGCGGTTTCGGTTTCCGCCACGCGCTGCAGGCGTGGATCGAGCGTGGTGACGATCGTCATGTCGCGATCGATATAGCCGATGAAACCGGGCAGCTGGTCGACCAGCCAGTCGGTGAAGTAGCGCGCACCGCGCGCACCGCCGCCGCCGCCGGCGACCTGCAGCTTGTCGCGCGCCGCCAGCGTCGCATCGGTCGGCGTCATGAAGCCGGCCTCGACCATGTTCGACAGAACTTCCGCCGCGCGCGCCTTCGCGCGGGTGAGATCGCCCGTCGGCGCATAGCGCGACGGCGCCTTCAACAACCCGGCGATGATCGCCGCTTCAAGCGGCGTGATCTGTTTGACCGATTTGCCGAAATAGCGCCGCGACGCCGCTTCCACACCATAGGTGCCGGCGCCGAGATAGACGCGGTTGAGATAGATGGTGAGGATTTGGTTCTTGGAGAATTTGCGCTCGAGCCACAGCGCCAGCATCACTTCCTGGATTTTGCGCGGAAGGGTGCGCTCGTTGGTCAGGAAGACGTTCTTGGCGAGCTGCTGGGTGATGGTGCTGCCGCCCTGCACGACGCGGCCGTGCGTGAGGTTGACATAGATCGCGCGCGCGATGCCCATCGGGTCGAGCCCGAAATGGCTGTAGAAGCGCCGATCCTCCGTCGCAAGCACCGCCTGCGGCAGATGCGGCGGCATGTCCTTGAGGTCGACAGCACCGCCAAAGAGATCGCCGTAGGTCGCGATCACCTGCCCGTCGCTCGCGACGAAGGTCATGCTGGGGCGGCGGTTGAAGCTGTTGATGCCGCTGATGTCGGGCAGCGTGTAGGCGAACCACGCCGCGGCGATGCCGAAGATCACCAGGCCCCACACGCCCAGCACCAACGCCCATTTCAGGAGGAAGCCACCCCAACCGCCTTTGCGGCGCGGTGCGCGCTTGGGTGCGTCAGACTTCACCGGCCGCTCACCGCGCGACGGCGGGTCGAGCCGGGGTCCGGAAAAGACGCTGCCGAAGCCGGGCTCCCGGCGCGGACGTTCCTGTCGTTTGGCACTGCGATTTGCCACGGCGCGGTGTGTAGCACCAGATTAAGGCAGCGCCTAGGCAGCGCCACAATTGGTTAACGCGGTGTTTTGTCACAACGAATGGGACGCAAAACCCCATTCACGTCTTGATCGCGCGCACATCCCGACTTTCCTCGACGGCCGCCACACCCGGCACGTTGCGCAAGTCGGCGAGCTTCCTGTCCTCGATCGCGCCGGTCAGGGCCCCAAGGCTTGGCATTTTCTCGCCCAGCGTCAGTCCGGCGGCCTTGCAGGCCTTCACCACCGCCGCGAATTTACCGCGATGCGCCTCGTCGACCGTGATCATCACGTTTTTCGTCGCCATCGCCCGCCTCTCGCGAGAGAGCGGCGGGCGCCGCGTTGAGCGCCGCCCGCCGCGATGTTCGACTAGGGAGCCTGCACCAGGCCGGCCCCGATGTCACGGGCCGGCAGGCTCATCCGCCGCGCGCGCTGAGTTAGGACGTTCCACAGCGCGTGGCCGCGCAGCGAAGCACTCATCTCTGCGTAAAGCGCGGCGATACCGGCGACATGCGGCGTCGCCATGCTGGTGCCGGAGATGGAGTTATAGCGCGCCGGCTGCGGCCAGGATGAGCGCACCTGCACGCCGGGCCCGGCGATATCGACCTGCCCACCATTGGGGTTGATGCCGCCGCAGGAGAAGAAGGCGATCGCAAGACGCTGATCGATCGCCCCCACGGCCATGATCGACGGGCAATTGGCCGGGTGACCGACGGGGCTGATCTGCCCCGGCCGATGGCTCTCATTGCCGGCGGCCGCGACGATCAGCGTTCCCAGCAGCAAGGCGCGCTGTGCCACGGTTTCGTAGACTTGCGAGAATCCCTGTCCGATTTGCGTCGGCGCCCCCAGCGACATCGACACCACCGCGCATTTGTTGGCGACCGCCCATTCGATGCCGCGCAAGATACTCATATCGGTGCCGCTACCCTGATTGCTCAGCACCTTGCCCACGAAGATGTCGGCGTTGAAGGCAACGCCATAGCGCGGCAGCACGCCCGGCCGTTGCGGCCCGCAGGCAGTGCCAATGCAATGCGTGCCGTGACCCATCCCGTCCTGCACCGCCTGACCAGAGACAAACGTGCGCCGGCGGATGCGCCGCCCGGCGAAGTCCGGATGATTGAGATCGAGCCCGGTGTCCAGCACCGCCACCTTGATGCCACGGCCGCTGAAGCGCGATGCCGGCACGCGCGTCGCCCGCAGCCCCCAGGTGAAATCGGTCTCCAACCGGGCCGCCTCGGCATCCAGTGTCGGCGCGCCCTCGGCCGCACCGGTTGAGTCCAGCATCTTGTCGATCAGATGGTCGACGGCATCGCGATAGCCGCGCAGATAGTCGATCATATGCGCACCCGGCTGCAGATCCAGGAGCGCCGGCGGCGGCATTGGGACCGGGCCGGGGATCGGCGCCGGCGTCAGCGGTGGCGCCGGCATATCGGCATTGAGCGAAGGCATGCCGACCGGAATAGCCGATTGCACCGGCACGACATCGGGCACGGCCGTGCGCGCCTGCAACGCATAGACGACGCGCTCCTCCTCGATCGCCAGGATCGGTCCGTCCTCGCCGACCTTCGCGCTGAGCGAATTGATCTGGTCGTGATCGCCCGCGACCACCGCCACCGCCAGATTGTCGAGAACCAAACCATGACTTCTTGCCGGTCAGCGTGACCGTTGCGTCGTCCTTGTCGAGTTCGTTGCTATGGATGAGCTTGACGCCGACGGCGTTGTGAATCGCCTTGACGCCTTCATCGACGGCGTCGCGTCGCATCAAAATAAGATGCCGGCCTGTTGTGCCGCTTGGTGTCGACATGCCGAGTGAACTGCCATTGCCCCCATCGGCGGTCTTGCCGGAATTCCGGGCCCTGCGCGATTTCCCGTTGGTCATGTCACTATTCCTCCCATTCAAAAATGAATGACGAAGCGAAGCACCTCCACTATGAGTCGTGTTCCCGCAGGCTAATTCTATTCCTGTCGCCGTGGCCGAACCAGCGTCTCGCGCACGCCGCCGGCCAACCCTCGGATTCAATGTCTCAAAATGTTTGCGGGCGCAAGTCCAGAACCTCCGCCCCGCGAGATAATTATTTGGAAATATCCGGCTTGGATCACGCGACGCGCGCGCGATCCTCAGCGTCGAGGCGCGAGCGCGGCGCGTTAGGCGTTTAACCTACGCCTGGCTCAGGTGTGCGACCAGGGTGGCGAGGCTGTCGACCGTCAAATCCGGAGCAGCGCCCTCCGTCCCCGGCCCCGCGAGACCCAGACGGCCCTGTGGCCGATGGACCCAGACGCAGCGCAGGCCGAGCTGATTGGCCGGCACGATATCGGCGCGCAGACTCTGCGCCACGTGTAACACACGCGCGCGCTCGATTCCCAATGCCGCGAGATCGGCGAGCGCGGTGTGAAAATGCGCCAGAGCTGGCTTGTAGGCGCGCACGCGCTCGGCTGTGACCTCGATGTCGAATTTGACGTCCATCTTGCGGCACGACGCCGCGAGCGACGCATTGTCGATATTGCTGAGCGCGCAGAGCTTGCCATGGGCCTGCAACTGCTTGAGGGCCGCCGGCGTATCCGCGAAGGGCGGCCAGGTGGCGGGCGACGCCGCGAATTCCGCGCGCAACGCCTTGTCGACCGTCACGCCATAATGCAGGCAGAGGCGCTCGAACGCGCCGCGCAGAATATCGGGATAAAGGTCTGCCGGCCGCTCCCGCTGGAGCGGCCCGCGAATGGAATCGTACACGTCGATCAACGCAGCACTCCCGGCATCGACGCCCGATTGCTTCGCCCAGCGCGTGAGGAACGCGGCGATCGTCGGCTCCCAGTCGATCAGCGTGCCATAGACATCGAACGTGAACGCGTCGAAATCCGCAAACCGCAGCGGCCGATGATGCGTCGTCATGCGCAATCCCCTTCACCGGCCATCCGGCTTTCGATGGCCCGGCGCTGAGCTATTCCGCCGCCTGCGCGCGGTCCTCGGCTTCGAGGCGTGACCACAACGCGCGGATCATGTCTTTCATCATCAGCGATTCCCGCCAGCGATCGGAGAGATCGGCGCCGTCGGCACCGCTGATCGCGTAGGGCTGCGGCCCCAGCTCGCACAGGAAGGTGAGCGTCGCATCCTTGGGTGCACGCCGGCGCCACGACCGGAACCCGTATTCCCACCAGCCCATGAACAGGTCGACCCACATCTTGTGATGGGGGAAGCTGATCGGCACCTGCACCTGCTCGCGGCTGGCCACGCGCCCGTGGAAGCCCCAGCAATTGTCGAGGATGCGATGCATCAGCCGGTGATTTTCCTCGCTCACCGGTGTGGCGAATTCGCGCCCCACCAGATAGTGGGATATATCCCCGGTCAGCCGCAGGTCGGGGAAGCAATCGAGCAGATGCAATGTAAAGAACAAATCCGTCGTCATGCGGTCGCGATGGGTTTCGATGTGCATCGCAACGCCGGCCTCTTTCGCCAAACGCCGCCAGCCCTCGATATAGGGAATGCACTCTTCGACACGATAGGGCCGCACATCGGGCTGCAGATTGATGTGATCGGCGCCGAGCTTCGCGACGTGCTCAAGGATCGGCTTGAAGCTCGAACACTTTGAGGATAACACTGCGCCTGCCATGTCATCTTGTTGGCGCGCAGGAAATCCGTGACCTCCTTGGCGTAGGCGAAATCGAAGAACCGCACGCCGCAGCCATCGAACCCGGCATCGCGGATCATCGTCAGCTTTTCCGGGATAGTCCATTCCATGCCATCGGGGGCGCGCCGTTCCATCGCCCACAGCGACTGGTAGACAAGCAGCTTCTGCATCGTTTCCCCCTTCAGTCTTCATTGGCTATTAAGGCGCCGTGATGGAAGTACAGATGATTTTCGACGAATGTCGAGATGAAATAATAGCCGTGATCGTAGCCTTCTTGCCGGCGTAGGCTCAGCGCCTCGCCCGGAGTCCCGGCATGCCTCTGCGAACACTTCAGGGAAGAGCTGCTCGGCCAGGAACCTGTCGGCCGGCCCCTGGTCGACGCGAGGATCCCGCTGCGAACGGTCGCTTCCGGCACCAGCTCGCTCGCATCGTAACCGTGCCACGTCTCGCGATCCGGTCCAAGGTAATTCGTGAACGCTTTCTGGCCCCATGGGCAACGCATCGGCGCCGCGATCGGCGCGAAGGCCGACACGGACATGTAGTGCTGGGGGTTGCGTAGCGCGCAGACCAACGCGCCATGCCCGCCCATCGAATGCCCGAAGATTCTCTGGCGATCCATTCGAGCCGGGAAATTTGCCGCGATCAGGCCTGGCAACTCTTCGGTCACGTAGCTGTACATGCGATAATGCTTCGACCACGGGGTCTGCGTCGCATCGACATAGAACCCGGCGCCGACGCCGAAATCCCAGTTGTCACTCTCCCCCGGGATGTTGGCGCCGCGCGGGCTGGTATCGGGCGCCACCAGGATGATTCCGAGTTCCGCCGCCAGGCGCTGTGCGCCGGCCTTGATGGCGAACGTCTCCTCCGTGCAGGTGAGCCGGCGAGATAGTAGAGCACCGGAAACTTGGTCGTTGCCGCGTGTGGCGGCACGACACGGAAAGCGCATGTCCAGCCCGATCTCCGACCGACGTATGGCTATAGAAGCCCTGCTTGCCGCCGAAGCAGCGATGCTCGCTGACCGTCTTGAGCGCGCTCAATAGACGACCACCGAGCGGATCGACTTGCCCGCATGCATCAGATCGAAACCCCTTGTTGATGTCCTCGAGCTTGAGGGTGTGGGTGATTAGATCGTCGATATTGATCTTGCCGTCCATGTACCAATCGACGATGCGCGGCACATCGGTGCGGCCCTTGGCACTGCCGAAGGCCGTGCCCTTCCACACCCGGCCGGTGACGAGTTGGAACGGGCGCGTCGAAATTTCCTGGCCCGAGCCGGCCACGCCGATGATGACGCTGACACCCCAACCCTTGTGGCAGCATTCCAGCGCCTGACGCATCAGCGTCGTGTTGCCCACGCATTCGAAGCTGAAATCGGCACCGCCCTTCGTCAGGTCCACGAGATAGGGTACGAGGTCACCCTTGATCTCCTTCGGATTGACAAAATGCGTCATGCCGAATTTCTCGGCCAGCGCCTTGCGGCCCGGATTGATGTCGACGCCGACGATCATGTTGGCGCCGACCAGCTTAGCGCCTTGGATGACGTTGAGCCCGATCCCGCCCAGCCCGAAGATGACGACATTGGCGCCGGGATGGACCTTCGCGGTGTTGATGACGGCGCCGATCCCGGTCGTAACACCGCAGCCGATATAGCAAACCTTGTCGAACGGCGCGTCGCTGCGGATCTTGGCGAGTGCAATCTCCGGCACCACCGTGAAA
>CAVVJD010000016.1:0-13307 GCA_963748455.1 uncultured Alphaproteobacteria bacterium | reverse complement strand
CCGGCCGGTCCGCCCGAACTGAGCCGGGCTCCCTCAACCCGCCTCTAAGCGCTGTCATGCGCGGGCTCGACCCACGCATCCAACGTCGCGCCGCCGCCCTGACGCTCCTGCCTAAGCCTGTCATCGCCGGGCTCGACCCGGCGATCCGACGCATCGCGTCTGTTGTCGGACCCCCGCGGGTCAAGCCCGCGGGTGACAGAAATGGGACGCGCCCACCCGCTTTAGAGGTGGGTAGCCCGCGCGCGGGCTCTGAATGCGGGTCTCCGGTGGGGGCCGGGCCGGTAAGTTCAGTGGTTAGAACGCGCCGCTCATAACGGTGTTGTCGCAGGTTCAAAGTGCTCCCGGGCCCACCATCCTTCGCGCGCGCAGCGCAGCGAAGGATGCCGCGCCGAAGCCCAAAGGGCGAAGGCGGGTCCTATGCTCGCGCGCGCTACGGCTCGGCAGGCCATCCTGCTTCGCGCGCGCAGCGCAGCGAAGGATGCCACGCCGAAGCCCGAAGGGCGAAGGCGGGCTCTATGCTCGCGCGCGCTACGGCTCGGCAAGCCACCCCGCTTCGCGCCGCGCGCTTCGCAGGATTGGCGCTGCTCATCGACGCGAAGCAGGATGCCCTCCGAAGCCCGTGAGGGCGAAGGAGGGGCTCCCTCCGTTTGCCAGTTCCGATCGCGAGCGGATTGTCGGACACGAGACTTCTCCACCTGCACCACGGCCCTTCGCTCAATTTTCGTTGATGTCGCCTCCGCGCTGCGGTCCCGCTATCGTTGGCGGCGACGCTCATGACACCCGGTTTGCCCGCACACTTGCTCTCGCCGGCGCCCTCTTCGCGACGCTGATCACCGGCCCGGTGTCGGCTTTCCCGGAGACCTGGCCCAGACGGCGAGGCCCTGGCGCGCATCCAGGGCCGAGCCGCGGTGAGCTTCCCAGTTTCAGCCCGTTCACGCCGGCCGACATGGCCGATTCCGACGGTCGCGTTCCAACACCGTCCGTCGCGACGTTCTTCAAGCCGACGGCGACCGGCAAATGCCGGCGGTCGTGCTCCTGCATGGCTCCAGCGGCGTCCAATCGGCGCGCGAGACTCACCTACGCGCGCCAGTTCGCGGCGATGGGGATTGCCGCCCTCGTGGTCGATTCCTTGCGGCGCGCCGCGAGCGTGGCACGGCTTTGTCGATCGCCTCTCGAACATCACGGAATCCATGATGCTGGCCGACGCCTATGCCGGGCTCGGCTGGTTGGCGGCACGGCCGGACGTCGATCCCGAGCGCATCGCCGTCGTCGGTTTTTCCTATGGCGCGCTGGTGTCGCTGCTTGCCGCGCAGGAGCAGGTGGCGCGCATTTTCGCGCCCGCCGGGCCGCGCTTCGCCGGCCATGTCGCGTTTTATGCGCCCTGCATCGCCATCTTCGATGATCGTACGACCACCGGCAGGCCGGTGCTGATGCTGGCGGGCGACGAGGATGAAATCGTGACGCCGGAGCGCTGCGACACCGCCGCAACGAATTTACGCGCCGGCGGTTCGGCGGTGGAGGTCATCCGCTATCCCGGCGCCTACCATCAATGGGACGGCGCCTGGTCCGGCCCGCGGCGCATCGGCCGCACGCTCGATGGCTGCCGGCTGCGTGTCGCGCTCGGACGGCAGGTCCACGACCGCAACACCATGCTGCCGATGATCGACAGCTTCACCCGCAAGATGATCCTCGGCCTGTGTTCGGATTCCTCGGGCTACCTGATCGGCCGCGACGATGCGGTCCGCGCCCGCTCGAACGCCGATCTCGGTCGCTTCCTGCAGCGCGTGCTGCGGTTCAACACCGCGCTGTAGCTATTGCCCGGCGGCGAGGCGGCTGCTCTGCGCCACGCCGCACTCTCGATCCAGATGTGGTCGCGCAATCGCGGGGTTTTCTCCATAATCGGGCATCGAATGGCCCCGCCGATAACGTCATGACCCGAGCAACAACGATGTCGCCAAATCCTATCGCTATCGACATTGTCTTCTCTGAATTGAAGGTGATGTATCACGGGGGAGCGAGAGGGCACGCCTGACTATTGTGAGGCTAAGTAGCTCCGACATCGAACGATGGAGTAGGGACCTAGGTATAACTAGATCAGTTCTGCTGAACTCGCTGGCATTACGTTTGGCCGCCGGTTTCTATCGGAACGAGCTTCCGTTCTCTTTTTGCGACGTTGTCGTTAACGATATTCACGGCCTCATCGTCTCGGCCGATGAGGTTCGGCCGGATCTATTTTGGAGCGTCTTCCTGGCTTTCGATGAAGGCGAGTATTACCACGGAAACGATCGGAGCAAGGATCCGGCGACAGAATACGCGCGCCCGCTGATTGCACAAATTCTCGACAAGTACGGAGGCCGATGAGGCTGGGCAGCCAAGCGCCGGTGGATATCTCCGGTCTCAGCGCGTGCTGCGGCTCGAGGCTGCGCTGTAGCTACTGCGCGGCGGCGAGGGGGAGCGTGCGGGCCGTGGTGGGCAGCAGCACCGTGAAGGCGGCGCCGCGCCCGGAATCGCTCTCGACCCAGATGCGGCCGCCGAAATGCTCGACGATGCGCCGGCTGATGGCGAGGCCCAGGCCCGAGCCCTGCGGGCTTGTTGCTCAGCGTGTCGCCGACCTGCTTGAACTTCTCGAAAATGTGCTTCTGGTGTCTCGGGCGCAATACCCGGTCCATTGTCGCTCACCCGGATTTCGATGCCGGCGGGCGTCGCGATGCACCTCGACCGCCACCCTTCCGGCGCCGGCCGGACTGAATTTCACCGCGTTCGACAGCAGGTTGATGATGACCTGCATAAGCTGGTCGTGATCCGCCTGCACCGGCGGCAGGCCTTCCGGACGGCGGCGCTGAGCGCGATCCGCTTGTCGTTGAACAATTGCCCGGTGGCGGCAATCGCCTCGCCGACCACCTCTTTGACGTCGAGGCTCGATGATCTGCCAGTCGAAGCGGCCCGCCTCGATCTTGGCAAGGTCGAGGACCTGGTTGATAAGCCGCGTCAGCCGCTCGATCTCCTTGATGATGATGGTCAGGAACTCGCGGCGCTGCGATTCGGGATATCGGGGTTGTCATGCAGGATCTCCGAGAACGAGCGGATCGAGGTGAGCGGCGTGCGCAACTCGTGCGTGACCGTCGTCAGGAACTCGTCCTTGAGCCGGTCGAGCTCCTCGAGGCGCAATATTGGCGGCGCGCAGTTCGCTCGAGGCGAGCTCCAGCTCCTCCGATTTCTGCTCGAGCTGCCGGCTGTATTCGATCACCTGGGTGGTCTCGTCGAGCATCTGCAGACCTCGTCGAACCCGACATTCTCGCCCTTGACCACCGAGGCCACCATGACGCGCGCGGAGGCGGCACCGACGGCGCCGGCCAGCAGCCGCTCGGTGAACTTGCACGAGGTCGGCGTCCGCCACGCTGGCCTGCGCCGGTGTGAGGCCGCGCTCGGCCGCATTGTCGGCGAACTCGCGCTCCGCCCGCCGCCGGCCAATGAAACGCGCGACCAGGTCCAGCAGATCGGCGCGCGTCGCCTTGCCGCGCCACCGCCGCGCGATCGCTGGCATCGGCCTGGGTAAACACTTCGACAAATCGTGTCGCCTGGATGCGCTCAATGGCGCTCTGCTGCGTCACCGAGCGACAGGCCGATATAGAGCCCGATATTGGCCGTCCATGCTCCAGAACAGGGCGTGGCTCAGCGGCTCCATCCCTTCCAGCCCGAACAGCGCGTAGGGGTTCAGCAGCGCTGATGCCCCACGGACCCTGCGTCAGGAATTCCATCGGCAGCCAGCCGGAGCGCGCGAAGGAGGGCAGCAGCAGCGTATAGACCCAGATCGCGAACCGGCGGAGAGGCCAGCCAGCGCGCCGGCCCGCGTACCGCCGCGCCAGTACATGCCGCCGATGATCGACGGCGCGAACTGCGCCACCGCCGCAAAGGACAGCAACCCGATGCTGACCAGCGCATAGGAACCGCCGATGAAATGCACATAAACGTAGCCGATCAGCAGGATCAGCACGATGCTCGCCGCGCCGGATCGCGATCAGCAGCCGCGTGAGATCGCCGCGCTCGGTCAGCCGCAGCCAGCGCACGCGCAGCAGGATCGGCATCACCAGATCGTTGCACATCATGGTGGAGAGCGCGATCGTCTCGACGATCACCATGCCGGTCGCCGCCGAAAGGCCGCCGATGAACGCAAAGAGCGCGATCAGCGGCTGGCTGTTCCATGATCGGCAGGGCCAGCACGAATGTGTCGCTGTCGACGCTCCCGGTCGGGAAGCGTCAGCAGCCCGGCGACGGCGATGGGCAGCACGAAGAGATTGATGGCGAGCAGGTAGAGCGGGAACAGCCACGCCGCCTTTTCCAGATGGCGCTCGTCCATGTTTTCGACCACGGTCACCTGGAATTGCCGCGGCAGGAACAAAATGGCCGCCATCGACAGCAGGGTCAGCGTCACCCAGCCGCCGAGGCCGGTCGCCCACGGAGGTGAAGAGGCGCGCGATCTCCGGCGCTGTGCTGCGCCGCGCTGAAGATGTCGCCGGCCCCGTCAAACATGAAGAACGTCACGAACACGCCCACGGTCAGGAAGGCGATCAGCTTGACGACCAATTCGAACGCGATCGCCGCGACCATACCTTCATGGCGTTCCGTCGCATCGATATGCCGCGTGCCGTAGAGGATGGCGAAGGCTGCCATCAGCGCCGCCACATAGAGTGCCGTGTCCCTGAACAGGAAGCGTCCGGCGATCGCGTCGGCGTGCCGATCTCGGGGTAGTGCATCAGCACGTTGAAGCCGACGCGACACGCCTTCAGCTGCAGCGCGATATACGGCATGATCACGACCACCGCGATGATCGTGACGAGCCCGCCCAGCACCTGACTCTTGCCATAGCGCGAGGCGACGAAATCGGCGATCGAGGTGATGCGGTTGAGCTTGCTGATGCGCACGATCTTGCGCGTGAGATGCCACCACAGGATCGCAACCAGCGTCGGCCCCAGATAGATCGGCAGGAAATCGATGCCGCTGCTGGCCGCGCGCCCGACGCTGCCGAAGAACGTCCACGCCGTGCAATAGACGGCGATCGACAGCGCGTAGATGTAAGGGTTGGCGACCACGCTGCGGCCGGCATCGGCGCGCTTGTCGCCCCAATAGGCGACCGCGAACAGGAGGCACAGATAGCCGAAGGCCGCGACGACGATCACCCAGGGCTGGAGCATCGGCCCGCTCTCCGCTCAGCTTTCTGGCGGTTGGTCCGGGCCGGGCTCGTCGCGGCGCAGCTTGCTGATGGAGAAGACCAGCAGCACGATCAAGATCGCCCAGAAGGCGAACAGATAATCGTAGAGAACGGGAATTCCCCCGGCGAGCCAGGGCGCGGCGAAGATTGTCAGCAGCGGCGGGCTGAAGCCGAGCACGCCGAACAGGAACAGCGCCACCATGCGATCGCCGATCGGGGCGTGCTTCATTGCGACGGTCCTTCCGCGGTATTCAACTGCAGCAGCCGCTTCACCCGCTCGACCAGCTCGCGCGTGGAGAACGGCTTGGTGATGTAGTCGTCGGCGCCGAGCGCCAAGCCTTTCTCGCGCTCGACCTCGCGGCTGCGCGCGGTCAGCATCACGATCTTGATCGGCCGCCACGCCGGGTTGGCGCGAATGGTCTGGCAGACCTCGTACCCGTCGCGTCCCGGCGTCATGACATCGAGCAGGATCAGGTCGGGCACGCTCTCGGCAACCGCCTTGAGAGCGGCCTCGCCATCGCGCGCCACACGCACCTCGCAGCCGGCCTGCTTCAGCAGGAATTCCAGCGACAGCACGATATTGGGCTCATCATCGACAACCAGGACGGATGGCTTCATCTGTTTTCCCCGTGGGCACCGCCCCCCAAGACCTTGTTTTCCGTAAGGATAGTCCTCCCGGTGCCCCTTTGTCATGGGAAGCGGTGGAGGCTAAACTCCCCCCATGAGCGACACCACGATCCAGGCGGACGAGCCGGCCTTCGGGCCGACCGGCTCCGCGACCATCCCCGTCTCCCTGATCACCGGCTTTTTGGGCAGCGGCAAGACCACCTTGCTGAGCAAGCTGCTGCGCCACCCCGGCATGGCCGACACCGCCGTCATCATCAACGAATTCGGCGAGATCGGCCTCGACCACGAATTGGTCGAGAAGATCGACGGCGAGACCGTGGTCATGACCAGCGGCTGCCTGTGCTGCACCGTGCGCGGCGATCTGGTGCAGGCGCTGCGCACCCTCTATTTCCGCCGCGTGCGCGGCGAGGTGCCGAAATTCCAGCGTTTGGTGATCGAAACCACCGGCCTCGCCGATCCCGCCCCCATCCTCCACACCCTGATGGAAGATCCGCTGCTGGAGGCCTATTACCGCCTCGACGGCGTCATCACCACGGTCGATGCCGTCAACGGCGCGCTGCAGCTCGACGCGCAATTTGAATTGGTGAAGCAGGCGGCGGTGGCCGACCGCATCGTCGTGACCAAGACCGACATCGCCGAGCGCGCCAAGGCCGACAAGCTGCTGACCCGCCTGCGCCGCCTCAACCCCGGGGCCTCGCTCGTGACGGCGATCCAGGGCGAGATCGAGCCCGAATGCTGTTCGACGCCGGCCTCTACAACCCCAAGACCAAGACCATCGATGTCCAGAACTGGCTGCGCGCCGAGGCCTATGCCGAGGGGGGCCATTCGCACGGATCTGGCCACGATCACGACCATGACCACGGCGATCACGATCATCATGACCACCACCATGAACATGATCACGATCATAGTCATGAGGGGGAGGGGCTGGACGTCAACCGCCACGATGCGCGCATCAAGGCGACCTGCCTGACGGTCGACGAGCCCTTGGAATGGGAGCCGTTTTCGCAGTGGATGGGTACGCTGATCCGCATGCGCGGCGACGATCTGCTGCGCATCAAGGGCATCTTGAACGTGGTGGGGGAGGCGAAGCCGGTCGCCATCCATGGCGTTCAGCATGTCTTCCATCCGCCCGCACGGCTGAAGGACTGGCCCTCGCAAGACCGCCGCTCGCGCCTCGTCTTCATCACCCGCGACATCGAGCGCAAGGTGCTGGAGGATTCGCTCAACTCCTATCGCGAGCAGGCGAAGAAGATGGCCGCAATGGAAGGCCGGAGCTAACGCGCCGCCGATATAATCGCTTGGAGCCCGTCCTTCGAGACGGCCCGCTTCGCGGGCCTCCTCAGGACGAGGTCAACTCTCTTGAAACAAGAAAATGACCTCATGCTGAGGAACGCGCGAAGCGCGCGTCTCGAAGCGTGGCCGCAGCCCGATATGTGATTGCGCGCAAGCGGCGAAGATGCGCACGGCGACGAGGGCGAGCGTGCACACTACCGCCGCCCCGGTCGGCACATCGAGTGTCGCTGACGCGATCAGGCCCAGTAGATACCCGACCAAGCCGACCGCATATCCCGCCGGCAACCGCCGCTCGCGTCGCAAAGTCGACGCGGCCAACGCCGGAACAATCAGCGATGCAAACACCAGAAACACGCCGACAAGCTGCACCGACGCGGTGATCGTGATGGCGAAGAGCACATAGAACGCCACGCGGTGTTTCGCCAGATCGGCAAAGCTCCAGATCGCCAGCACGACCGCGTACAGCAAGGCGACCGGCCATAGGTCACCGATGGAGACCCACAGGATCTGCCCGACCAGCAGATCCTTCAGATGCTCGGCCCCATGCGGGTTGAAGCCCAGCAGGATGATCTCGGCGCTCGCCGCGAACACGAACACGACGCCGATGATCGCCTCCTGCACGGCGGCAAGGCGCCGCTCGGTCCACATCAACAACGCGGCGCGGCAAGCGCTGCCGCCACGGCGCTGATCTGAACCGACCACCCATGCGGTTCGAAGCCCACCGCATCGGCGGCGACAACGCCAAGCCCCGCCACCTGCGCGATGGCGAGGTCGATGAAGATGATGCCGCGCTCCAGCACCAGCTGGCCCAGCGGCACATGCGTGGCGAGCACCAGCACGCCGGCCAGAAGAGCCGGCAGAAGGATATCGAAGATGTGGCTCGTCATCGCCTCACCCGCCCTTGATCTTCCGCGGCGACCAGGCGATCGATCGTGTCGTCGTAGAACGCGAACAGGTCCTTGGCCCCATCCGTCCCGCCCACCGTGAAGGGCAGCATCATCGCCGGCACGCCGGTCTTGCCCGACACGAACTCCGCCGGCCGTTTCTCCTGGTAGGCGGCATAGAGGATCAGGCGGGCCCCCTTGCGCGGCATATCGTCGAGGAACTGCGCGAGATAGGCGCTGCCGGGCGGCACGCCGGGCTTGGGTTCGATCGTGCCGACCTCGTCCATGCCCAGCCAGGTCAGCAGATAGACCCAGCCCTTGTGATAGACGACGACTTTGATGCCGTGCAGCGGCGCGGCGGCCTTTTCCCAGCGCGCGATCGCCGCCATCCAGCCGCTTGAGGAACGCAAGCTGGCGCTGCGCATAGGCCGGCGCGTTGCCGGGGTCGACCGCGGCCAGCCGCGCCGCCAGCGCGATCGCGACGGCGCGGATGTTGCGCGGATCGGCCTGGATATGCGGGTTGCCGGCGGCATGCATGTCGCCTTCGGCGCGGTCGAGGCGCGCCGGCACCTCCAGCAGGCGCACCTGTTGCGCCGCCTCGAAATAGCCCTGGGTCCCGGGCTGCACCCTGCCGTTGGCGGCCTGGCGCAACAGCATCGGCATCCAGCCGATCTCCAGCTCGGCGCCCGTGCAGACCACGAGATCGGCCTGTCGCAGCCGCGCGATCAGCGCGGGCCGCGCCTGGATCTGGTGCGGATCCTGCAGCGCGTTGGTCGCGACGAAGACATCGCGTCGCTGCCGCGCGAGCTCGCTCGGCCAGCGCCCCCCATTCCGGCTCGCAGGCGAACACGTTCGAGCGCGGCGTGCGCCGGTGCTGAGCTGCCGACAAGCAGCAGACGCGGCGACGATCAGGGTTCGAAGATTCATGGCCTGCCTCCTCAATAGATGTGCGCGCCATGCGCGCCGAGGCTGACCGTGTATTGGAAGATGAACTGGTTATCGATCTCCGGCCGCGATCATCGCGGTTGTATTGCAGGCGGAAGCGGCCGAACTCGCTGGTGCTGTAATCGACCATCGCGCTGTTGCGCTTCGGCGTGGCACCGAGATTGTCGAGCACGGTGCCGGCAAACGCATCGCCGGCCGATTGCCGCGCACCTGGTCGTGACGCAAGCCCACGCGCCAGCGCGGCATGAACTGATAGACCGCCTGCAGGTACAAGCCGGTCTGCCGTCCGGAATAGTCGACGCCGTTGAACAGCCCGTCCTCATGGCGCAGGAAATACTCGCCCTGCAGCTTGAAGTTGGTGTCGACCGGGTTGCCGTTCGGCGCCCATTTGTAGACCAAGTCGAAAATCCGCGGTCTGCTGTCGCCGTTGAACACATCCGTGCCGAACTCGGACGTCCGTTTCGCGGTCGTCGGCCTTGGTCCCCAGGAACGACAAGCCGGTGCGATAGCTGTGCTCGTGCCGATATCGTCGCCGATATGGAAGAACACGCTGTACGAGCCCATGCCGCGATTGGACGCGCCGCCGGCGGGAAAGGAATCGCCGCGGAACACCTCGCCGCCGAACTCCAGGAAAAATTTGGTCGGCGCCAGCCAGCGCAGCTGCACGCCGTCATCGCTGAGCTGGTTGCCGAGGAACGCGCGGTAGGGCAGCGACGTGTCCGCGAAATCCCAGGTATGCGCGTGCTGCTCGTTGATGTAGCCGATGCCGGAGAAGAACCGGCCGGCCTTGAGCGTGAAGCCCTAGGGCAGGATGTCGTCTGCAGGAACGCCTCCTCGACGCTGACATCGCCCTCGCGCTCGAACGCGACCGTCAGATTGCCGTAGAGCCACTGGTCGATGCTGGCGGAGAAATTGACCTCCGACTCGCCCAGCCCGAAGCCGCGCGGATCGAGCCCCGCCTCCTCGCCCAGCGCGAAGCCGGGGATGCGGTAGGAGTTCGGATCCTTGCCGTAGCTGGTGACCTTGCCATCCAGCACCACGCCGATGGCGGGATTGAAGGCGTTGGCATTGGCGCTGGCCGGGGCGGGCGGCGGTGGCGCCGCCGTGGCGGCCTTCTGCGCCGCCTTCTGCGCGTCATCGGCCTTTTGCGTGGCTCCCGTTGCTGCGGTCTCGGCGGATTTGAGGCGATCTTCCATCGATTGCAGCCGCGCTTCGTAGTCGCGGCGCATCTGCTCCAGCATCGCGTCGTATTGCTGACGCATCTGCTGCATGTCGCGGCGCACCGCGTCGACGCCGCTGGTTTGCGCGGCGGCAGGATTTGTTTGGCTCAAAGCGAGCCCAAGGGAAACGACAGGCACAAGCATGGACGGCAGAACTGCCGTGCGGAAACGGGACATCATCAACCCCCAGAATTGCGGGACGCGAGAGACGCCGGGCGTCAGGCCCGGCCGCCATCACTGGTCAGGCGCAATTCGGGAGCGGTGGTGCGCGCGGGCGGAACGCGCCGACGCGCCTTCCCGCGATCTTGATGAGGCCGGCATACGGTGTGCTGCCGATTGTTGCGGCCATCGCGACGATGACTGCGATCGGCAGGATGGCAATCGCCGCGAGCGCAAGGCCCAGGCAGATCCGGCAATCGTCGTCGGTGTCGGGCGCGCTTGGCGCCGCCGGAGCGCTCGCGGCAGCACCGCTATCCGTCGTCCCGGTGAGGGCCGGACCGTCATGCGCGGCCGCGTCAAAGCCGGAATGGTGATGCGCTGTGCCGATGGCGAGCTGCAGTGTGAGTGCAAGCAGCCCCAGCCACGTGCCGATCCGCCGCCAGGTCGTAATGTTCGGCTGCAAATGCATCGCGATTTGTCTTGATCGTCAGATGGTCGGGCAGGGTGAATCGACAACGCCGTCACCGGGCGCTTCGGCGCTCGTGGTCAATTCATGGCCGGATAGTAATGTTATAAAGTAACGTTCGTCAATGGTCCGAGGGCAGCATTATGCTTTTTCGTCAGGACGGCGCGTGTCTTTTGCCCCGGCGGCTGTGACATTACACTCGGGGCTCGCGGCACGGGCCGCATCACCCGCGCGATGAGGTATCCGATGAGTGCTGCATCCAGAATTTCGGAGCACTACAACCGCGGCAATCTTTTGGAAAGGTTGCGCGCGGTCCTGCGCGAAGAGGGCATCGACCCCGACCGTCCAACCATCGCGCAGTTGGCCCCTTTCGATCACTTTCACGGCCGCGGCCTGGAGGCGACCGAGGACCTCGCCAATGCGCTCTCCGTGTCGGCCGCGGATCGCATCCTGGACATCGGCAGCGGCATCGGTGGCCCGGCCCGATATATCGCGCAGCGCTTCGGCTGTCGCGTCATCGGGATCGATCTGACCGATGAATTCTGCGACGTGGCGCGCGCTCTGACGCGCGTGCTCGGGATGGACGGCCGAGTTGAGTTCCACCAGGGCAATGCGCTGACGATGCCGTTCGCCGATGCGAGCTTCGACGGCGCCTATTCGATGAACGTGTCGATGAACATCGCCGATAAGGCGGGCCTGTATCGCGAAATCTACCGCGTGCTGAAGCCCGGCGCCTGGCTCGTGCTCTCGGAACTCACACAAGGGCCCGGCGGCGAGGTCTCTTATCCCACGCCCTGGGCGAAGACGGCGGCGGCGAGCTTCCTCTCGACGCTGGCGCAGACGCGCCAAGGCTTGGAGGCGGCCGGGTTCGTCATCGAGAACGGGCGCGATACCCTGAAGGAGGCGCTGGCGTTCGGCGCGCGTTCGCGCGCGGCCGTCGAGCGCGGCGAAAAGCCGCCGCACCGCGCCGTGCAGCTGATCCACGGCGAACTGGCCGCGGAGATGGCGGCCAACACCGGCCGCAACCTCAAGGGCGGGCAGTTGCTTCCCATCGAAATCTTCTGCCGCAAGCGCTAAAGCGCGTCCGCGAACAGTGCCGCGCTGAACAGGAAGATCAGCAGCCCACCGGCGATATGCAGGCCTCGGTCGATCCACAGCGCGCGCGGCGAAGCGGCGTCCATGCGCCGCAGGATCTGCGCGCGGCCCCAGAGGGCCACCAGGCCGAGCGCAAAGATCGTCACGGCCATGCCCGCGGCGATCGCCGCGACCATCACAATGCCGGCCCACAGCACGTCGTTGGCCAGCGCGAACAGCATCACCATGATCGAGCCTGTGCAGGGTGCAAGTCCGGCGCCGATTGCCACCAGCCCCTGCTGGCTGTGCGTGTGCGCGCCATGGCCGTGATCGTGCCCATGATGGTGGTGATGCCCGTGGTCGTGGCCGCAATCATGCGAATGCGCTGCACCGGTGAACATACCGCGCAATGCCATCACCAGCATATAGAGCCCGGTCAGCGCCAGGATGCCGTAGCCCAGCAGCCGCATCAGCTGCAGCTCCGCGGCGCTGTCGCTCATGATCATGCGCACGGTCACATCGGCAATCGCGACCAGCGCGACGGCCGCGATCACATGCGTGACGGCAACCTGCGCCCCCATCAGCGCGCCGCGGCGGACCGTGGCGCCCTGCGACAGGAAATAGGACGCGACCGCGAATTTGCCGTGCCCCGGCCCCAGCGTGTGCAGGATGCCGTAAAGCAGCCCGACGCCGATGCCGACCACCAGTGCTGCGAAGGAATTGCCGTCGCGCATCTCGCGCACATGACGCGCCATGCGCTCGACCAGATCGCGCTGCAGCGTGATCGCCATCCGCCACACCTTGGCCATCGGCCCGGCCTCGGCCACCGGGCGCGCTGGCTCGGCCTGGCTCGGCCGTCCGGTCAGGGGATTGGTCTTGCGCCAACGCCGGCGGCGCCAGCGCCATCAGCATCAGCAGCAAGGCGAAAATAAGCCGCATGTCACTTGATCGGGCAGACGAGCTGGACTTTCTTGATGTCGGTCAGGCCGAACGCGCCGAGAGTGGTGGGCTCGACGCCGATGTCGAAATAGCACAATCCATTGGGCATGCCAGAAAATCTGACGGGGTCGCTATCCTCCAGCCCAACATCGACATAGAACGTCTCGTCGAACGCGCGCACGGCGACCGGCAGTGCCACCGGATCGATCGGCTGCGCGAAGGGCAGGGTGAAGCGATAGACCAGCTTGCCCTTGACGATGTCGGCCTTGAAGTCGCGCACGTCGCCGATCTGCGCCTTGTCGCGCCCGACCGTGATATGCGTGAAGTAGCTGTATTCCTTGGTGGCGACGAACGCCTCCTTGCGCACGGACTCGATCTCGGCATCCTCGAATTTCTTGTTGCGGTTCTTGTCGTGCTCGCAAATCACCAGCGTCGAGAAGATGTCGTCGAAGGTCCATTCGAGCCGCACGCCCGTCAGCATCTTCTCG
>CAVVJD010000015.1:0-316347 GCA_963748455.1 uncultured Alphaproteobacteria bacterium | reverse complement strand
GTCAACACTACGACGCTGGGTATGGACGGTCAACCGGCATTGGCGCTCGATCTCGCGCGTTTGCCGAAGCAAGCCGCGGTCAACGATATCGTCTACGCGCCGCTGGAAACGCCGTTGCTGCGCGCGGCGCGCGCTCGCGGCAGTATCGCCGTCGATGGGCTTGGCATGCTGCTGCACCAGGCGCGGCCGGGCTTCCGGGCGTGGTTCGGGACCGATCCGGATGTGACACAAGAGTTGCGCGATTTCGTCGCGCAGGGGCTTTAGAGACAGATGGTCATGACACGCATCGCGGCTTCGATCTTGATTGTGTTGGCGCTGCTCACATCGGCGGCCCGTGCGCAAAGCAATGACGATATCAACCAGCGCGTGGCACTGGCCGAGCGCATCGTCGAACGCACGTGGCCGATACGCGCCGCGCCATCGATGTGATGGGCGACCAGATCGCCGCGACGCTGCCGGTTGAGCAACGCGATTTATTCCGGGGCTTCTCAGCAATCATTTCGACTACGAAAGCTACAAGCAGCTCAATGTCGAAATGACAGCGCGGCATTTCACGGTGCCGGAGCTGACGGCGCTCGACAATTTCTACGCTTCGCCCGAGGGCCAGTCGGTGATGCGCAAGATGCCGCAGATGATGAGCGTGGTGATGCCCTTTGCACAGAAGATGATCATCGAGGCGATCCGCCGCACGCCGCCCGAGCAGCGGCCGCCGAAATTCCGCGAATTGTAAGACGCGTGAGACCGCCCGCATGGTGATCATCGGCCTTACCGGATCGATCGGCATGGGTAAGTCGACGGCGGCTAACCTGTTTCGCCGGCTGGGCGTGCCCGTGCACGATGCGGATGCCGAAATCCATCGCCTGTTGCGCAGTGATCGTAGCGCTATCGCGGCCGTCGGGCGCGCGTTTCCCGGCGCGGTCGTGCGCGGCCAGGTCGACCGGCGCAAGCTCGGCGCCAAGGTGTTCGGGCGCAAGGCGGCGCTGCAGAAACTCGAAGGCATCCTGCATCCACTGGCGCGCCGCGGCGCCGACCGATTCCTGGCGCGCCATGCGCGCGCGCGGACACGGGTGGTGGTGCTCGATATCCCGTTGCTGTTCGAAACCGGCGGCGGACAGCGGGTCGATCATGTCGTGGTGATGACGGCGCCCGCCTTCCTGCAGCGCCAGCGCGTGCTGCGGCGGCCCGGGATGAGCGTCAAGCGCTTCGAGGATGTGCTGGCGCTGCAGGTCGCTGACGCGTACAAGCGCAAGCACGCCGACACGGTGATCGCGACGGGACTCAGCAAGCGGTCGACCTTGCGCGCGCTGCGGCGGGTGATTTACAATCAGCGTCGATCACGCGGGCTTGCGTGGCGGCCGGGCTACTCTCAACGCGTCGGACAACAGCATGCGTGAAATCGTCCTCGATACCGAAACCACCGGGCTCGACCCGCTCACCGGCCACCGGCTGATCGAAATCGGCTGCTGGGAGCTGATGAACCATCTGCCGACCGGCGAGAAATTCCATCGCTACATCAACCCCGAGCGCGACGTCCCCGCCGAGGCGGTTGCGGTGCACGGGCTCACGCAGGAGCGGCTGGCGAAAGAGCCGGTGTTCGCGGAGATCGTGGCGGAGCTGCTGGCCTTCATCGGCACCGACACGAAGCTGATCATTCACAACGCCGAGTTCGACCTCAAATTCGTCAACGCCGAGCTGGGGCGGCTGGGCTTCCCGCCGATCGAGGCGCGCCGCGCCATCGATACGGTGATGCTGGCGCGGCGTAAATTTCCGGGCGCCCCGGCCTCGCTCGACGCGCTGTGCGGGCGCTTCAACATCGACCGTTCGCACCGCGTGCTGCACGGCGCGTTGCTGGACGCCGAGCTGCTGTGCGAGGTCTATCTCGAGCTGATCGGCGGGCGGCAGGCGACGATGGAGCTGCTGGCGAGCGGCTCGGTCGCGGCCGCCGCGGCCATCGCCGCGCGGCGCGAGCCACGCCCGGCGCGCCCGCACGCGCCCACGGCCGAAGAGCTAGAGGCGCACGCGAAAATGGTCGGCGGGATCAAGAACGCGGTGTGGGTCGCGGAGTAGACCCGTGTCCGCGTCGCAAGCATCGGCGCAGCCCCACCTCACCCTTCCCGTCGCTACGCGACGGGCCCCTTCCCTCTCCGCCCCAGTGGGGCGGAGAGGGTGGCGAGCAAAGCGAGCCGGGTGAGGTGGGGCTGCGCCGGCCTCAACAACTATGAAAGTTGATGCGTCGCCTCAGGCCTGCGCCTGACCAGCCCCACCCGCCCCCGTGGCGCGTTGCGCGGCCTGGCGGCGGAAGAGCTCGACGAAATCGATCGGACCGATCATCAGCGGCGAGAAGCCGCCGTCGCGCGTGGCGTCGGCGATGATGGCGCGCGCGAAGGGGAAGAGCAGGCGCGGGCATTCGATCAGCAGCAGCGGGCGCAACTGCTCCTGCGGCAGGGCGGGCACGCTGAACAGGCCGGCATAGGAGAGCTCGACCACGAAGATCGCGTCATTGCCGCTCTTGGCGTCAGCGGCGAGATTGAGCACGACCTCGAACACATTCTCGGCAACAGGCTGGGCGCGCACGTCGACGTTCACCTGCACCTGCGGCGGCTGCGGCGGCTGCAGATAGACCTGCGGGGCGCGCGGGTTCTCGAAGGAGAAATCCTTGATGTACTGCGCGTTCACCGTCAGCGAGAACGGAGCGGCCCCCGCGGCGGGCTGGGACGGAGCCGGGCCTGGTGCCGGCGCGCCGTTGGTCGGATCAATCATCGGGTCGAAATCTCCAGAAAAATGCAGGCGGGACGCTTACCACGAAGCCGAAGGGGGCCGCAATGCGGGGGTGTCTGTGCTCAATTTCGCTGTTTGAAAGTGTGCGCTGTGTTCCCTCTCCCCTCTGGGGAGAGGGTTAGGGTGAGGGGGTGGCACAGTCTTAGATCGCACGGGGCCCCCTCACCCGGCTCGGCTTCGCCTCGCCACCCTCTCCCCCGAGGGGAGAGGGTCAATCACAACAACTCATCCACCGGCACGACCTCGCCGTTGGGGACCGTGCGGCCGGTCATGGCGCGGATGAAGCCCCAATGCGTCACCACGGCGACGTGGCGGCGGCCGGGCAGGGAAACCATGGCGCGGCGGAAATTCTCGCAGCGCTGCGCCACGGCTTCCTCGGTCTCGTCGACGCCCAGCGCTACGTGGTCGTGCCACCACGGATCGTCGAGATGGTCGAAGCTGAGTGCCGGAAAGCGCGTCTTGAGGTGGTGCTTGGGTGTGCCGATGTCGCAAGCAAACGCGGCGCGCTCGCGCACCAGCGGCTCGACCTCGATGGCGAGGCCCAGATGCTCGGCGATGATCGCGGCGGTCTGCAGGGCACGGGTGTAGGGGCTCGCAATCAGGCGGCGCACGTCCATGGTTTTGAGACGCTTTGCGGCGTCTTGCGCCTGGCTCCGGCCGAGATCCGTTAACACGGGGTCGGGGATGCCCGGGTCGACGCGCGTCACCGTGTACACGGCATTGAACTCGGACTGCCCATGTCGAATCAGAATTATCGTTAAAAACCAATACTATACGTAAAGACCACAGACTCGCTCGCTTGTTCCTTAAGGCGGGTGTGCCTATCTTACAGAAAGGCCGTCGTCGTGGCCGGAATTGAGGCTGGACCCCATGGGGCCGGACCGCTAATTTCGGTCACAAGGATATAAATCGCGCCTCCCGAAACCTCCAGCGCCCGCTTGCCGGTCGCGCCGGACATAAAGTGTCGAACGACATCATGGGCGACAGCAGCTTCCAGTTTTTCGACATCATCTTCTTCGCGATGGTCGCGGCGTTCCTGGTCTTGCGCTTGCGCAGCGTGCTGGGCAAGCGCACTGGTACGGAGAACCCGGAGCGCTGGCGCTCGCGCCCGCCGGTTCAGCCGCGCAGCGACCAACCCGCGCGCCCCGACAACGTGACGCCGCTGCCGCCGCGCAACGGGGCCCCGGCTGAGGTATTGACCCCCGTCGCGACCACGCCGGCAACGCCGCTCGAGGCGGGCATCACCCAGATCAAGCTCGCCGATCCGTCGTTCGACTTACGCGGCTTCGTTGGCGGCGCCAGGCAGGCGTTCGAGATGATCGTCGGCGCGTTCGCGCAGGGCGACAGTGCCGCGCTGCGGCCGCTGCTGTCCGACGAGGTCTACGACAATTTCGTCTCCGACATCCGCCGGCGCCAGCAGGCCAAGCAGACGCTTGAGACGACGCTGGTCGGCATCAAATCGGCGGAGATCGTCGAGGCGAAGATGGACGGCCGCTCCGCCGTTGTCACAATGAAGTTCGTGACCGAGCAGATCAACGTCACCCGCGACGCCGCCGGCCAGACGGTCGATGGCGATCCCAGCCACGTGATGACGGTCGTCGATGTCTGGACCTTCTCGCGCAACACGCGCTCGCGCGATCCCAACTGGCAGCTGGTCGCCACTGCGACGCAGAACTGACCGTCTCCGCGCCGCACGGCGCGGTCTTGCCACACTCCTGATCGCGGGCCTGGCGGCGCTGGGCGCGTGCGAGGCGCCGCCCAAGCCGCCCGACAAACTGGTCGTGGCGCCGGCGCGGTTCAGCGATCTTCCCGGCTGGAACGACGATGCGATGGCGGGTGCCGTGCCCGCCTTGCGGCGCTCGTGCGAGCGTCTGGCGCGCCTGGCGCCCGAGCAGCTGATCGGACCCGAGGGTGCGGCGCGGCCGGTGGCATCGTGGCAAATCGTGTGCGAGGAAGCCGCCAAGCTGCCGGACCGCGACGACGCGGCGGCGCGCGCCTTCTTCGAGCGGCGCTTCGAGCCCTATGCCGCCAGCAACAACGGCGAGGCCGAGGGCCTGTTCACCGGGTATTACGAGCCCGATCTGCGTGGCTCGCGCCTTCGCGGCGGCAGCTTCACCGTGCCGCTCTACGGCCGGCCTGCGGATATGATCAATGTCGATCTCGGGCTGTTCCGCGAGGAATGGCGCGGGCGCAGCGTCACCGGCCGCGTCGATGGCAGCACGCTCAAGCCCTATCACGACCGCGCCGCGATCGAGCGCGGCGCCATCGCCGGCAAAGCGCCGGAGCTGGTGTGGGTCGACGACAAGGTCGATGCGTTCTTCCTGCAGATCCAGGGCTCGGGCCGCGTCACGCTCGAGGACGGCAGCGTGCTGCGTGTCGGCTACGCCGCGCAGAATGGCCATCCTTACGTCGCCATAGGCCGCGAGCTGATCGCGCGCGGCGCGCTCACGCGCGAGAACGTCTCGATGCAGTCTATCCGCGCCTGGCTGCGCGATCATCCCGATCAGGCGGCGACGATCATGAACGCGAACCCATCGTTTGTGTTCTTCCGCACGCTCGAGGGCGAGGGGCCGGTGGGGGCGGAGGGTGTCGCCCTCACGGCCGGGCGCAGCCTCGCGGTCGATCGCAGCTTCGTGCCCTATGGCACGCCGCTGTGGCTGGACGCGGAGGATCCGCTTGATCCGAGCTTACGCGTGCGGCGCTTGATGGTGGCGCAGGATACCGGCGGGGCGATCCGCGGGCCGGTGCGCGGCGATGTGTTCTGGGGCCATGGCGCCGAAGCGGCCGAGCGGGCCGGGCGGATGCGCTCGCCCGGCCGCTACTGGCTGCTGGTGCCCCGCGCGCTGACCGCGCGGGGCGATGCGGGTTAGTGCCAGCCGCGCTGGTGACCGTGACCGCCCGCACCGAAGCGGCCGCGGTTCAGCATCTCGTCGGCGACTTTCTTCTGATCGTCGCTGAACGTTGCATAGAGCGGCTTGGCCGCGGTCAGCAGATCATTCATGCCGGCGGTGACGCGGGTCAGCATCTGCTGGCGCTGCTCCAGACGCTCGATCGCGTTGGGGGGTGTTGCGTTGGCGTCGCGGGTGGCGCGGCGCTGCTGGATCTGCTGATCCATCGCCTGCGCCTGCTGGCGCAGCACGGTCTCGACGGCGCGCCACTGCGGCTCCTGCTGCGGCGTGATTTTCAGCGCTGTCTTCAGGTAGGCCAGCCGCGCGTCGATGCGCTCGCCGGGCAGGTGCATCGGCCGCTCGCGCCTTGCTTCCGGCGCGGCGGGTGCCGCCGTCTGTGCGTAGACCACGGGCGACAAGGCGGCGACGCCGCCGGCAATGCCGGTCAACAGAAGCGCGGATATGGCTAATCTCTTCATGACATCCTCTACAGGTTGGCGGACAAACAATGTTCCCACCCCTGCCCGAACACACGCGTCAGCCGGGCAAATCCTGCGGCCGTCCGGCGGGCTTGCCAGACGCGGTCCTGCCGCCGCATTGTGGCGCTTCATGACGAAGCCCAGGAAATGCCTTGAGTATTAACCCCGCCGCCAGGCCCCGCGTGGGGCTGTTCGTCACCTGCCTGGTCGATCTGTTCCGCCCGTCGGTGGGCTTCGCCGCGGTCAAGCTGATCGAGGACAGCGGCTGCGTCGTGGAGGTGCCGGCGGCGCAGACGTGCTGCGGCCAGCCCGCGTTCAATTCCGGCGACAAGGCGGACACCAAGGACATCGCCAAGCGCACACATCGCGCTGTTCGAAGGCTACGACTATGTCGTGGTGCCGTCGGGCTCGTGCGGCGGCATGATCAAGGAGCACTATCCCGAGCTGCTCGCGGACGAGCCGGACTGGGCGCATCGCGCGCAGCATCTGGCGTCGCGCACCTATGAGCTGATCTCGTTCCTCTACGATGTGCGCGGCGTGAAGAGCGTTAAGGCGTCGCTCAATGCACGCGTGACGTATCATGATTCCTGTTCGGGCCTGCGCGAGCTGGGCGTGAAGGCGCAGCCGCGGGCACTGCTGTCGTCGGTGACGGGATTGAAGATCGCGGAGCTGCCGAGCGCTGAAGTCTGTTGCGGCTTCGGCGGCACGTTCTGCGTCAAATATCCCGAGATCTCCGACAAGATGGTCGGCAACAAATCGCAGGACATTCTCGCGACCGGCGCTGACATGCTGCTGGCCGGCGACATGGGCTGTCTCATGAATATGGCGGGCAAATTGAAACGCCTGCGGCTGGAAGCGGGGGCGCGGCCGGTCACGGTGCGGCATGTGGCGGAGGTGCTCGCGGGCATGACAGACGACGCGCCGATCGGCGAGGGCTCCTGATGCAGCCGACCAGCCACGCCTTCAAGGAAAACGCGCATGACGCGTTGCGCGACGCGCCGCTGCAGCAGGCGCTGGATTTCTTCAAATCGGGGCAGGCGGGTCTCGCCGAGCGACGCCGCCTGGCGGCCGGGCGGCTGCCGGAATTCGACGCGCTGCGCGACGAAGCCAAAGCGATCAAGGATCACACGCTCGCCCATCTCGATTGGTATCTCGAGCGCTTCGAGCAGAATTGCAAGGCGGCGGGCGGGCATGTGCATTGGGCGCGCACGCCGGCGGAAGCGCGTCAGATCGTGCTCGATATCTGCCAGCGGCTCAACGCGCGCACGGTCACCAAGGGCAAGTCGATGATCGGCGAAGAGATCGCGATCAACGATTTTCTGTCCGAGCACAAGATCGAGCCGGTCGAGACGGATCTGGGCGAGTACATCATCCAGATTCGGAATGAGGGACCGTCGCACATCATCGCGCCCGCTGTGCACCTCACCAAGGAGCAGGTGGAGACGAGCTTTCGCAAGACCCACACGCAGCTCAACCCGGCGCGCGTGCTGGAAGAGCCGCATATGCTGGTCGACGAGGCGCGTACGATCCTGCGCGAACGCTTCCTCGCCGCCGATGTCGGCATCACCGGCGCCAATTTCCTGATCGCGGAGAGCGGCAGCTCGGTCATCGTCACCAACGAGGGCAATGGCGACCTGACGCAGCTGCTGCCCAAGGCGCATATCGTGCTGGCGAGTTTGGAGAAGGTGGTGCCGACGCTGGAGGATGCATCGACCATCCTGCGCGTGCTGGCGCGCTCGGCGACCGGGCAGGATATGTCGGTCTATACGACGTTCTCGACAGGCCCGCGGCGCCGTGACGATCGCGACGGGCCGCATGAGTTCCATGTGATCCTGCTCGACAACGGGCGCAGCGCGCTGCTGGGCAGCGAGTTCCACGACATGCTGCGCTGTATCCGCTGCGGGGCGTGCATGAACAACTGCCCGGTCTACAGCGCGGTCGGCGGGCACGCGTATGGCTGGGTCTATCCGGGACCGATGGGCGCCGTGCTGACGCCGAGCCTGCTGGGCATCGAGAACGCGCGCCACCTGCCCAATGCGTCGACGTTCTGCGGGCGCTGCGAGAGCGTGTGCCCGATGCGCATCCCATTGCCGAAGATGATGCGGCATTATCGCGAGCGCGAGTATCAGAAGAAACTGTCGCCGGCGACGCAGCGCTGGGGCCTTGCGGTGTGGGCGTTCGTGGCGAAGCGGCCATGGCTTTATCACACGCTGGCGCGCATCGGCATGGGGGCGCTCGGACTGCTCGGCAGGCGCTTCGGCAGTTTCCACAATCTGCCGCTGGCGGGTGGCTGGACGGCGACACGCGAGTTTCCCGCCCCGCAGGGTGCGACGTTCCAGGCGCGCTGGGCGGCGCGGCGGAAGGCGTCATGAGCGAGGCGCGATCGCAGATCCTGGGCGGCATCAGGCGCTCGCTGAGTCGCGGGGCCCTCGACGCGAATGGCGCGGCGCCGTTGGAGGCGCGGCTCGCCAAACACCAGAGCGGATTGATCCCGGCGCGCAGCGCCAATCGCGACCAGGCGGGCTTGGTCGATCTGTTTGAGGATTATGCCAAGCAGGTGAATTGCACGGTGGCGCGCGTGGCCACGCTCGATGCGATCCCCGAGGCGCTGGCGACGTATCTCGCCGGACAGAATTTGCCGGCGGAGATCACGGCGGCGCCGCATCCGCTGCTGGATAAAGTCGATTGGACAAAACGCCCGCTGCTGAAGCTGCGGCGCGGGGCGGCGGACGGCAAGGAGGCTGTCGGGTTGTCAGTGTCGTTCGCGGCGATCGCGGAGACCGGCACGCTGATGCTGGCCTCGGGCGCGGACAGCCCGTCGGCGCTCAATTTCCTGCCGGACACGCATGTCGTCGTCTTGAAGGCATCATCCGTCGCGGGCTCGATGGAAGCGGCGTGGGCGATGCTGCGGGAAAAATATGGGAATGAAGGCGGCGCCACGCAGATGCCGCGCACCGTCAATTTCATCACCGGGCCGTCGCGCACCGGCGATATCGAACAGAAGATCGTCATGGGCGCGCACGGGCCGCGCCGGCTCCACATCATCCTGCTCGAGGATGACGCGCGCGCGTGACAAGGGCGGCAAACGCCCGCCCGTCGCCACGGATGAGGAGCGCCGCCTTTTTGCTGAGACGCTGAAGGGCGTGAAGCCGCTGGCGCGAGCGGCGTCAAAAGCTGCGCCACCCCCTCACCCTAACCCTCTCCCCAGAGGGGAGAGGGAACTCGAGCGCGCGCCGTTTAACCTTGTGCCTGCGCGCGCGAAGGTCGCGGCGCCGAAGCCGACGCCCAAACCAAATCCAGGAATAGACCGACGAACCGCCGAACGCCTGCGCAAAGGCGAGGTGGCGATCGACCGGCGGCTCGATCTGCATGGCATGACGCAGGAGCGGGCCCATGCGGCTCTCGATCGCTTCGTGCGCGGCGCGTGGGCCGATGGTGCCCGCATGCTGCTGATCATCACCGGCAAGGGCAGCGGCGGCGAGGGCGTGCTGCGCCGCTCGCTGCCGCAATGGCTCAACGCCGGGGAGCATGCCGCGCGCGTGCTGCGGATGGAGACAGCGCAGCCCAAGCATGGCGGCGGCGGTGCGTTCTATGTGCTGCTGCGGCGGCAGCGGGGGGCAACGTGACACGCGCCCCCCTCACCCTCCCAACGCTTCGCGTTGGGCCCCTCCCTCTCCCGCAAGGGGAGAGGGGGGCGCTGCTCTTGTTGCGAGGGCAAGATAGAAGAAACGGCGCGGTGCAACCCTCTCCCCTTGCGGGAGAGGGTGGCGAGCGCAGCGAGCCGGGTGAGGGGATGCCACAGTGACTCCGTTCGGCGATCGCGTCAGAAGCCTGCGCAAGGCGCGCGGGATCACGCTCAAGCAGATGGCGGGTGCCCTCGAACTCTCGCCGGCGTATCTCTCGGCACTGGAGCATGGGCATCGTGGGCAACCGTCGCCCGCGCTGGTCGTGCAGATCTGCGAATATTTCCACCTGATCTGGGACGATTACGAGGAGATGCAGAAGCTCGTGCGCCTCTCGCATCCGCGCGTGGTCGTCGATACCAGCGGCTTATCACCGGCGGCGACGGAACTCGCCAATCTGCTGGCGGAAAAAATCGGCGGGCTGGATGACGAGCGCATCGCGGCGCTGACGAAGATGCTCAGAGAGAGGAAATAAGCGTTTTCGGCCGCGCGCTGCATCGATAGAAAATTGGAAAGAGCGGGGCCACCCCCTCACCCCAACCCTCTCCCCGTTGGGGAGAGGGGGCAGACCGAGGCGCGGCAAAAACCCTCTCCCCTCTGGGGAGAGGGTAGGGTGAGGGGTGGCGCGATGTCGGCTGCGGATCAAGTCCGCGCATGACAATGTTTTAGGAGGAGTGCTGGGCCCTCATGGTTCGACAAGCTCACCATGAGGATCTTTCTTAGGGGACCTCTTCCTGAGCTTGTCGAAGGATGAGGTCGAGGCACCGCGCTACCCCGGCAGCGCGAAGACCTGGCGCAGCAAAGCCTTCAGATCGTCCGTTGATTTCGAGAGCGCGCGGGCGTCGCCGCCGACCGTGGCGCCGCGTTGGATGCAGCCGCGAAAATATTCGGAGATGGCGCCGGCATCGGGCAGGGCGACACCGCTGTCGAGGCGCTTCATGCGCATCGTGTCGACGTCGAGCTCGGCATCGCAATTGCGGCCGGTCTGCAGCGCATTGAGGAAAGTCACGCGGCCGCTGCCGTCGAAGCCGTGATAGGCGCCGGCGTAGGCGGCGTAGGTGACCGGCACGCCCTTGCCCTTGAACCAGGCGCTGTAGCGCTCGCAGGCCCAGACCGGCGTGTAGTCATCGGCGGCGCCGACCAGGAAGGCAATTGGTGCGCCGGTCGGCTTGCCGACATATTGTGTATTGCACGCTGGGTAGAAGGCGGCATGCACGGCAAAGCGCAGATCGTCAGCGACGACGCCGCGGCGCACCGCGTCCAGCGCCGTCCACAGCGTGACCTGCCCGCCCTTGGAAAACCCCATGATGCCGATGCGCCTGGCATCGACGCGCGGATGCGTCGCCAGCAGCTTCAGCGCGAACAGGCTGTCGCCGACATTGGCGATGGTGTTGAGCTGGGCCTGGTCGGTCGCCGTCTCGCGGATGCCGCGCGGGGTGAAGCTGTCGACGACGAAGGCGCCGACGCCGATCTCAGCCAGCCGCTTCGCCCAGGCAAACTCGCGCGCGTCGGTCACGCCGCCGCTGCCATGGGCGATGACCATGACGGGCAGCTTGCCCGCGCCCTCGGGCAGCGACAGCGTGCCGTAAACCGTGGCGCGCGGCACATCGGGCGCCTTGCGCACGAAGGCGGTGACGGTCGCGGGCGTGAGAGACTGGAATTCGATCTTGCCGGTGCGCCCGTCGGCGAGCGTAGCCACCGGCTCCGCGCGCGCGAAGCCGGTGAAGGCGATGACGAGCGCGATCGCGAGCCGTGTGCGCATTGGTGGATCCTCCCCCTGAATCGCCCGGCAGTTTAGGCCAGGCGGGCGGCACGCGGCTAGCGGCGGGCCAGTTCTGCCAGCACGGCGTCGAAGGCGGGGCTGGGCGGCTTGTCGCGGCGGCGGATGAGGCCGAGCTCGCGATGCAGCGGCGGGGTCAGCTTCATCACCGCAAGCGCGCCGGATTTCGCTTCGGCGCGCACGGCGATGGCGGAGATCAGCGAGACGCCGAGGCCGGCGCCCACCAGCGTCTTGGTCGCCTCGGAATTGCCGACCTCCATGATGTTGATCGGTGGGGCGCCGGCGCGCGCGAACCAGGAATCCATGACGCGGCGAATTTGGCCGCCGCGCTCGTAAAGGATCAGCGGATGGCGCGCCAATTCCGCCGGCGTGACGCTGCGCTGGCCGAGCCAGGGCTTCTCCGGCGGCGCAATGGCCACCAGATCGTCGGTGTAAAATTTCGTCACGGTCAATTCGCGGCCCACGGCGGGCAAGGTCGCCAGCGCGATGTCGAACTCGTTGGCCAGCACGCCAGCGACCATATCGGGCGCGTTGCCGGTGACCACCGACAGCTCGATCGCGGGATGGCGCCGGCGCAGGCGGCGCAAGATCGGCGGCAATAGATAGATGGTGGCGGTGGCGCTCGTGCCCAGCCGGACGCGCCCCGCGACAAGCCCGCGTAGTGCCGCGACATCCTGCACGGCACCGTCGACCTCGTCGAAGATGCGTTGCGCGCGGCGCAGTACCGCCTCGCCCGCCGGTGTCGCGAAGGCGCGCTTACCCACGCGCTCCAGCAGAGCCGCGCCGAAGCCGGCCTCGAGCTCGGCAATATGCACGCTAACGGCGGGCTGGCTCAGCCGCAATGCTTCGCCCGCGCGCGAAAAGCTGCCGGTGCGCGCGACCGCGCGCAGGGTGCGGAGGTGGCTGAGGCGGAGGGTTGCCATGATCTGAAATCATAATGATTTGTATCCAAATAATCTATTTCCATTATATCACCGGCTGCGCCACGCTTGGTCCATCGTAAGAACGGAGCGCGGGGATACAATGGACGGGTCGCGGGGATTGACGATCAGGCGGGCGGAAACAGGGGATGCCGCGGAGATCGCGCGGATCTACAACGAGGGGATTCTCGACCGGCTGGCGACGCTGGAGACGGAGCTGCGCAGCACCGAGGAGCGCGCGCAATGGCTCGCCGGCAAGAGCGAGCGCCACCCGGTGCTGATCGCGGAGAGCAACGGCGTGGTGGCGGGGTGGGGCAGCCTCAACGTGTTCAACGCGCGGCGCTGTTACGACCACGTGGCGGATTTCTCGGTCTATGTGTCGCGCAACTGGCGCGGCCGCGGCGTGGGCTCGGCGCTGCTCGACCGGCTGATCGTGACGGCGCGCGAGAACGGCTTCCACAAGCTGGTGCTGGCGGCGTTTGCATTCAACACGGCGGGTGTGGCGCTCTACACGCGCGCGGGCTTCCGCCAGGTCGGCATCTATCGCGAGCAGGGCGAGCTCGATGGGCGGTGGGTGGATATCGTGGCGATGGAGCGGTTGTTGTAGCGCGGTGATTGAGATTGCGCGGTACGTCCCCTCTCCCCTCTGGGGAGAGGGTTAGGGTGAGGGGGTGGCACTGCGTCGAACTTGCACGGCGCCCCCTCACCCGCTCGGCTTCGCTCGCACCCTCTCCCCCGGGGGGAGAGGGTTACGGCGCGCGGGTGACTGGAAATTTGAAGGGACGGTAATTTTGAATCGCGGTGCCTGCGGCTACCCCCCACCCTAGCCCTCCCCCTCAAGGGGGGAGGGAATCAGAACGGGCGGCTTCATCGCCATTCCGCGATCGCTGGTATGTCGGGCTGTGCCTGGCGCGGGTGTTGATGATGTTCACGAGCCCGGTCTATGCCGCGTGCTTGCCGCTGCTGCGCGACGCCTGGGCGATGAGCGCGACGGAGGCGGGGTCGGTCGCGTCAGGGTTTCAGCTCGGCTATGCGGTCTCGCTGCTGATCGCGTCCGAGCTCGCCGACCGTTATGGCGCCAAGCGCGTGTTCGTGGTGTCGGCGGTTGCCAACATCGTTGCCGCGGCGCTGTTCGCTTTCTTCGCGCGTTCCTATGTCAGCGGGCTCGTGCTCTACACGCTGGTCGGTGCCTCGCAGGGCGGCAGCTACACGACGGCGATCATGATGCTTGCCGACCGTTTCGCGCCGGCGCGGCGCGGCGCCGCGGTGGGCGGGCTGATCGCCTCGTCGTCGGCCGGTTATGCGGGCTCGCTGCTGCTGACCGGGCTGATGCTGCGCTGGGACGGGTATATCACTGCGTTTGCGGCGGCCGCCTTCGCCTCGGCGCTGGGCTCGGTGCTGGTGATGTTGGTGCTGCGCGCGATGGCGAACAAAGTCCACGCGCGCAGCGGCGCCAAATTCACTGGCGCGGTGTTGCGCAACGGCCCGACGCTGAAGCTGATCGCCGGCTACATCTTCCATTCCTGGGAGCTGCTGGGCATGTGGGCGTGGGCGCCCGCGTTCGTCGCGGCGTGCATCATCGCGGGCGGGGCAGGTACGGGTGCTGCGACCGAGCTCAGCTCCTATCTCAGCGCAATCTTCCACCTGCTCGGCATGACAGCGTCGCTGTCGATGGGCAGCGCCTCGGACCGCTTCGGGCGGCGCGCGGTGCTGATCGCCATGGCGGCATCGAGTGCGGCGTGCTCGCTCGCCTTCGGTTGGATGATCGCAGTGCCGGTCGTGCTGGTCGTGCTGGTGGGCGCTCTCTACAGCTTCACGGCGATCGGCGATTTACCGGTGCTGTCGGTCGGCATCACCGAAACCGTGCCGCCCGCCTATCTCGGCGCCACGCTCGCGGTGCGCTCGCTCCTGGGCTTCGGCGCCGGCGCCGTGTCGCCGCTGGTGTTCGGCCTGGTGCTCGATCTCTGCAACGGCGCCGGCTTGCAGGAGAGCGCCTGGGGCTGGGCCTTCGTCACGTTCGGCATCGCGGGCGTCGGCGCCGCGCTGTGCGCCTGGACGCTGCCGCGCGCGAAGTATTTCAAGCGCGACGCCGTGCCTTCGACTTCGGCGTGACCAGTGAGTCCCAGGCGGCCATGGCGCAGTCGATGATGGCGCTCTGCGCCTGGCGCGGCGTGCCATCGCGCGATTGCACGGCGAGGCCGTGCAGCACGGTCGTGTAGAAACCGGCGATGGCGGCGAGATCGGCGCTGTCGGCAATTTCGCCAGCCACTACGCCGCGCTTGAGACGCGCCACGATAAGCGCCTGAGCCTGGCGGCGTAATGCCGCGAGATGGGAGTGCGCGCCCGCGCTGTCCGTGTGGCGATTGGGGGCGCCGTGCACGACCAGGCAGCCGGTCGGCAGATGGCCGCGCGGCAGCTCGGCCGCGGCGCGCAGCATGGCATCGACGGATACGCGCGCGGTCTTGCCGTTGTCGAGGGCGCGCGCCGTCACGCCGCCGATCGTTTTGATGTAAAGGTCGGCCGCCTCGCGGAACAGCGCCTCCTTGCAGCCGAAGGCGGCGTAGAGGCTGGGCGCGTTGATGCCCATGATTTTGGTCAGGTCCGACAGCGACGTGCCGTCATAGCCTTGCGCCCAGAACAGCTCCATCGCCTTCTTGAGCGCAGCCTCGCGATCGAAGCTGCGGGGACGGCCACGTTCGGCCATCGCTAAGTCCTTTCTGTATCAATCAATAAATAATTTGCTTGACGGGCAATGGCAAGCTCCCTATTTATGTATCGATCACTAAATTAATGGAGCAGGTGTCATGGCGGAATTGACGGGCAAGACGGCTTTGGTCACCGGCGGCAGCCGCGGCATCGGCCGCGCGATCGCGCTGCGCCTGGCGCGCGACGGCGCCGATGTGGCGATCACCTATGTGAGCTCGCCCGAAAAGGCGAATGCCGTTGTTGCGGAGATCAAAAAGCTCGGCCGGCGCGGTGTCGCCATCGCCGCCGATAGCGCGGATGCCAAGGCGGTGGCTGATTCGGTCACGCGCACGCAAGCGGAGCTCGGCCGGCTCGATATCCTGGTCAACAATGCCGGCATCGCGATCGGCGGGCCGTTCGAGCAGTTCTCGCTGGATGACGTCGACAAGATCCTGGCCGTCAACGTGCGCGCGGTGGTGGCCGGCTCGCAGGCCGCGTCCAAGCTGATGGGCGAGGGCGGGCGCATCATCAATATCGGCTCATGCCTGGCCGAGCGCGTCGGCATGCAGGGCATCACCATCTATTCGATGAGCAAGGCGGCTCTGGTCGGCCTCACCAAGGGCATGGCGCGCGATCTCGGGCCCCGCGCTATCACCGTCAACATCGTCCATCCCGGGCCGATCGACACCGACATGAACCCGGCCAATGGCGAGCAGGCCGACGGCCAGAAGAAGATGCTGGCGATCCCGCATTACGGCAAGGCGGACGACATTGCCGGCGCGGTTGCCTATCTCGCCAGCCCGAACAGCAGCTTCGTCACCGGCACCGAGCTTGCCGTCGATGGCGGGTTCCGCGCTTAAATCTCCGGTGTGATCGCCGCACCCTTGCGATGTGCCAGGGTCGCGGCGGCCACGCCGGCGACGATCAAGACAATGGCGATGATCTCCAGCGCGCGCGGTGCACGGCCGTCGAGCAGGAAGCCGTAGAGCAACCCGAACAGCGTCTCCGACACGATCAGGAAACCGGCGAGGCTGACCGGCAGGCGCTTGCTGGCGATGTTCCACAGGATGGTCGCGAACCACGACGCGCCGATGCCGGTGGCGATGGTCCAGAACAAGAAGGTCGCGGCGGAGGCGGGCGCGGCGCTCGTTGTTGCAGGCTCCACGAGAAGAATTGGCACGAGTGCGGCCGAGCCGATCATCGCGCCGATGCCGACGAACGACGCCCACGCTGTCGATGAGAGGCCGGCGGATTTGAGCACGCGCGCGTTCCACAGCGCGTAGATGTTCCACACGACGAGGCCGCCGGTCGCGACCAACGCACCCAGCGCCACATCCCAGGCGGCGCGGCCACCGCCCGCCATCTCGAACGCATCGGCGTTGATGGCGATGAGGCCCGCACTCACCAGAACGACCGGCAGTGCTAGGTGTGCGAGCGGCGTCTTGTCGCCGGCTAGGCGGCCGGTCAGCGCGATGGTGACCGGCAGCGTGCCGATGATCAGCGTGGTCAGGGAAACGCCCGCAAGCCGCACACCGACGACGACGCAGGCGTAGTAGATCGTGTAGCCGAGCGAGCCGAGGACGATGGCGCGGCCCCAGAAGCGGGCGTTGGCGTGGCGGAGTGCCGCGCGATCCGTCGCCAGCAAGGCGATCAGCGACACCGCGCCGTAGGCGAGAAAGCGCGCAATGGTGATCTCGGTGGCGCCCCAGCCGGGGACGAGCTTGGGCACGATAAACGTAACCCCCCACAACGCGCCCGCCGCGAGGCCGCAGAGTATGCCGATGAGCATGGTGGGGAGGTGTTAGCGTGCCGCTCTCATTTTGTCACCTGCGCGGGCTCGACCCACAGTTCTGATATCGGCACAGGGAACAAGTAGGACGCGATATTCACTCGCTATTTATTGCGCCTTAGTTTTTTGCGTCTTTTATATTGGCGAGCCCGTTCGAGGTGATGTTGGTGAAACTCATCTGGTACGACGTACGGTCCTTCATGCTTCCGGCCAAATTCGAAAGACGTGCCTCGATATTCTGGACCTTGCATCACCGACCATTCCGCCTTGAAGCGCTCTAGCGCATCAAATTCTTCTCGAAAACGGTTGTCATCCTCATAGCCTTTTTGCCACGGCCTATGACCATACTCGTTCCACGATTCCGATCGTCCGCCTTCGTATCCGAAGAATATCTCACCGCCCATATTGATTTCTCGCGGCTCCGGCATTAGCAGAAAGCCGTTTCCCAGCTTGTTCCAATGTGTCGAGCGGAGATTTCTCTCGGGAAATAGCCAGTCCCGTTCTGCACTCGCGATGTAACGTAGGGCGCGCATTTTAGTAATGTAGTTTATTTCAAGAACCTCTTGTTCAGACAGACTGCGGTGGACCTGAATATCGGTGAGCTTGAAAATCGCGCTACGAAAAAAATCTTCATTGGGCCGCAATCTGCGTTCATTCTGGTAAGGGTTTCTCACCCACGCCAAGTTCGTAAGGATAAGGATCTTGTCAATCGACAGGGGAAAGTATGTATGCGTGGCAACCCATCGAATATCAGGATCATTGAACCCTAAGCAATCTGGCGCGCCCGGGAAGCAAGCGCGATTGTAAGCGGTGACTGGGTGATCCGAGATGATAAACTTGATTGGCGACCTTGTTGCATCGGCGATCTGCCAGACAGATTTTGTCCAGATCGCACAATAGAGATTTTGTAACTGTTGAAGAAGAATGAGTTCCAGCTTGCGATCTTGTCTCTCTCTGAGTCCGCTAAGCCAGCCGAGTCCCTTGGGAGTCCGAAGTTTCTGGACGCTCATATAGTTCATTAGATTTTGAAATGCTTTGTGGGAGTCACCATCAAAGCGAAAATTCGAAAAGAATTCGACCGCCGATTTGCCTGCACTATCAACGCGTCCGAAGAAAAATTTCTCGATATCGACGTTTTCTTGTCCGCCGCTTTTTACGGTGTAAAGATCGTCCTCTGCGAAACAGGATACTGGTCCCCAGCGCAATATGTTGCGGCGCGTATATTTGTGACCATTGCGGACGACTTGCTCGGGTTTTAGGTCGAGATACCAATACTTACCTTCGCCAGGAAGCATGAACCGCTTCTGGTACCATTCCGGAACGTAATGATTGTGCTTAAAACCGCTGCCGACGGACATTGGGCATTATTATGAAGTCATTCACAGTTACCTTCTTACATTCTATGACATCGCCTTAAACGGATAGGCCGAAGGCCCCTTCACGCGTTCGTCGATCATCAGGCGGTGTTGCAGGGGCGGGAAGGCGCGTTGGCGGCAGTTTTCGCGTTCGCAGAGGCGGCAGCCGAGGCCGATCTCTGTCACCGCGTCCAACCGCTCCAGATCGTGGCCGTCGGCGTAGACGAGTTCGCGGGCGTGGGCGATGTCGCAGCCCATGCCGATAGCGAGCTGTGAATGCGGCTGGCGATAGCTGCCGCTTTCCTTCGGCAAGGCGCGCGCGATGCAGAAGAACGTGGCGCCATCGGGTAGGCGCGCGATCTGGGTGCGCAGCAATCCCGGCGTGGTGAACGCCTCGTGCACCACCCAGCGCGGGCACGAGCCCCCGAAGCGCGAGAAATGAAAGCCGGCGGCGGAGAAGCGCTTGGAGATGTTGCCGGCGACGTCCACGCGCACGAGATAGAACGGCACGCCCTTGGCGCCTTGTCGCTGCAATGTCGAGAGCCGATGACAGGCCTGCTCGAACGACACGCCGAAACGATGGGTCAGCGCCTCGATATCGTAGCGCGCGGTTTTCGCGGCGCTGAGGAAGCCGGCATAGGGCATCAGCGCCGCGCCAGCGAAATAATTGATGAGGCCGACGCGACAGAGCGTTTCGGTCTCGGGCGAGGCGAGCTTTGCTTCGACGATGATCGTGTCGATCGCGTCCTTCGCTTCCAGCAGGCCGAGCTGATAGGCCATGTGGAAGGCGCGGCTGGCGCGCGGCAGCACTTCGGAGAGCACCAGGCGCTTGGTCTTGGTGTCGTAGCGGCGCAAGGCGCCGGCCATCGCCTCCTGCGTGGCGATCTCAACGCCGACGCCATGGCGTTTCGCCAGGTGTGCTGCGAGGCCTTGGGCGGGATCGACGGGATCGATCTCGGCCTTGGCGCGCAAGCCCTCGGCCGCCGCTTCCAGCGTTTCGAAATAATTGCCGTGATCGGCGAAGAAATCGCGCGCCTCCTCGGTCGGCAGCACGATGCGGCGCGGCTTCAAATCGCTGCCCGGCAGCTCGAGCATGAAGCCCTGCGCGTCCTCGCGCGCGCTCCTATACGCGCGGTAGAGGTCGAGCACGGCCTTGACGGCGTTGGGGGCGGCGTCGACCAGGGCGCGCAGCTCGTCGGCGCGGACATCGTGCGGGGTGAGGGTTGCGTCGGCGAAGACCTCGCGCAGGCCGAGCGCCAATTTGCGCTCGTCGTCGTCGGAGAGGGTCTGGAGATCGACCTCGAAGACCTTGCCGAGCTTGAGCAGGAGCGAGACCGTCACCGGCCGTTCATTGTGCTCGATCAGGTTCAAATAGCTGGGCGAGATCCCGAGCTGTTCGGCCATCTGCTGCTGGGTGAGAGTACGATCCATCCGCAGCCGGCGTAACTTGTTGCCCAACAACGCTTTTTTGGCCATTTTCGCGCCCTTTTCCGAAAGAGCCTGGATTTACAAACTTTACAATATTCGGGGCGTTCTGCAAATCCACCCACGTCTTTGCTAATTTTATTGCGCGGATTAACTGGTTTTTCGCAGGTGCGGTGTCATATTTTTACATGACACCGGCGCTGCAACAAAGCCGCCGCACCCCCGTTTCACCCGCGACGCATTTTTTGGAGGGACACATGACCAGCTTCACCGAAAACCGCATTGCCCGCGAACCCGATGGCCTTGGCGGTGCGGGCTCCCCGCGCTGGCGCGGCATCAAGCGCGACTACACGGACGCCGAGGTGCGCAAGCTTGCCGGCTCGGTCCAGGTCAAGCACACGCTCGCCGAGCGCGGCGCCAAGCTGCTGTGGGAGCGCCTGCACACGGAGCCCTACATCAACGCGCTAGGCGCCCTCACGGGCAACCAGGCGATGCAGCAGGTGCGCGCCGGCCTCAAGGCGATCTACCTCTCCGGCTGGCAGGTGGCGGCGGACGCCAACAATGCGGGCCAGATGTATCCCGACCAGAGCCTCTATCCGGCGAGCTCGGTGCCCGACGTCGTGCGCAAGATCAACAACACGTTCCGCCGCGCCGACCAGATCCAGACCATGGAAGGCAAGGGTGATATCGATTGGTTCGCGCCGATTGTTGCGGACGCGGAAGCCGGCTTCGGCGGGCCGCTCAACGCCTTCGAGCTGATGAAGAGCATGATCGAGGCCGGCGCGGCCGGCGTGCACTTCGAAGACCAGCTGGCGTCGGAAAAGAAGTGCGGCCATCTCGGCGGCAAGGTGCTGCTGCCGATCTCGCAGTTCATCCGCACGCTCAATGCCGCGCGTCTTGCTGCGGACGTGGAAGGTGTGCCGACGGTGCTGATTGCGCGCACGGATGCGCATTCCGCACAGCTTCTCACCGCCGACGTCGACGCGCGCGACCGCCCGTTCCTCACGGGCGAGCGCACGCCGGAAGGCTTCTTCCGCATCAAGAAGGATTGCGGCGTCGATTATGCGATCGCGCGCGGCCTGGCGTTTGCGCCCTACGCCGATCTCATCTGGTGGGAAACCTCGGAGCCGAACCTCGAGGACGCCGAGCGCTTCGCCAAGGAAATCCACGCGCAGTTCCCGGGCAAGCTGCTCGCCTATAACTGCTCGCCCTCGTTTAATTGGCGTAAGAAACTAGATGCCGACACGATCGCGCAGTTCCAGAAGCGCATTGGCGCGATGGGCTACAAGTTCCAGTTCGTGACGCTGGCGGGCTTCCATCAGCTCAATTACGGCATGTTCGAGCTGGCGCAGGCCTACAAGGATCGCGGCATGGCGGCGTACTCCGAGCTGCAGCAGGAGGAGTTCGCGGCGGAAGCCAAGGGCTACACCGCGACGCGCCACCAGCGCGAAGTCGGCACCGGGTATTTCGACGCGGTGGCGATGGCGGTCTCCGGCGGCCAGTCGTCGACCACGGCGATGAGCGGCTCGACGGAGCACGATCAGTTCGATCACGGTTCGGAAACGCCCGCGAAGAAGCCGGCCCGCGCGAAGCAGGCCGCGTCTATCTAACGAGGGTTCTCCCCCGCGCCTGCCAAGAGACGAACAGTCCAGGCAGGCGCGGGGCGCCACTCCGGCCGCGCCGCCGCTCTTCCCCCGCGCGAGCACAATCGCTTTCGGGCGTTTGTCGCCGCGCGACCCCCCGAGCGGCGGTGCTGCCGGAATTTTTTCGCGGTTGCTGAATACGGCGCTCACGTTTTTGCCACGCCGGCGCCGCCTCCCAACGCGACACGCAAAATTACAAAAATTTAACCCCTGCATCGACTTGCGGGGGCTTTTTTGCGCGCGATGCGCGCCTTATGTCATTGCGTATGAGCGCGGGAATTTCCCGGCAGGGCCCGCGTTGATGAGGGATGAAACGGGCGACATCGGTGGCCCCTAGCGTGCATCCGCCAGCGAGCGACCCGCGTAAGACGTTCGACAGGGCGAGAGTGCCCCACAGAATTCAGTTGCCGGCGCGCCACTCCCCGAAACCAGCGCGTCGGTTTGTCAGGCGGCCCTGTCCCCCGCGGGGCCGCCTGACGCCTTTTTCGGCGATGGGTTTTCCTTCGTCGTCAAATTCTCCGCGCCTCTTTATTTCTTGCCACCCGCGGGCTTGACCCGCGGGCCCATGACCGTCTCTCCGGTGAGACCACTTGTGGGTCCGCGGGTCAAGCCCGCGGATGACAGAAGAAGATTGTTGATGGATTTAGACAATTTGACGCGAATAGCGCGCAATTGCGCATTCGGCGGGAAGCGGAATAACGGCATGGCACGCATCGTTGTCCGGCCGATGAGGGGCGCAGAAGCGGCACCCCTCGACCCGTGCAGCAGCTTGTTCACCCGCCACATCAACCCAGGGGATTGCGCATGCGTTTTGCCAAGATCATTCTGCCCGTCGCTCTCGCGCTGATCGCGCTGCCGGCGGTTTCGTTCGCGCAGACCACCGACACGCCGAAGATTGACCAGCGCCAGACCAACCAGCAGCAGCGCATCGGCCAGGGCCTCGAATCCGGCCAGGTGACGGCGAAGGAAGGCGTGAAGCTCGAGAAGGGCCAGACGCGCGTGCAGAACGTCGAGACCAAGGCGAAAGCCGACGGCACGGTGACGAAAGCCGAGAAGGCCAAGATCACCCACGCGCAGAACGTCCAGAGCAAGAAAATCGCCGTGCAGAAGCACGACGCGCAGACCCAGGCGACGCAGAAGTAAGCGCGCGCCACGCGCGATAACAATACTGGCGCGTTCCCCCCAAGCACGCGTCAGCGGTCAGGCGGCCCTGTCTCCAAGCAGGGCCGCCTGATGCGTTTTCGAGGCACGCTTATTAGTACTTCAACCACCGCGCCACCCCCTCACCCTAACCCTCTCCCCACCCTTCTCACTCTAACTCGAAAGCTCTACCAGTTGCCTGCTTTTCCCTCCCCCTCCCCTTCCCCCCCCCAGAGAACCTTGTCGCAAGCGGGTCTGACGATCCTTCCCCTCCTTCCCCCCGCTCCCTCCGCCGCTTTCAGATTGGAGAGGGAAGGCGACCCCCGTCACCCAACGCGTCCGCTCCGCCGTCTGCGCGCGCTGCCCGTCCGCGCGCGCGCCTGTCTCGCGTCCTTCCCCGCTCGCGCCCCCGCCGCGCTCGCCGCCCGCCCCCGCTTCCCCCCGCCTCCCTTGCTCGCCTTCGCACGCTCCCTCCCACCCTCTACCCCTTTCCCCTCTGCTCTCTCCCGCCCCTCTCCCTGCCCACCCCCACCCCCCCCTCCTCCCCCCCTCTCCTCCCCCCCCCCCTCCCCTCCCCCGCCCCCCCCTTCTCTCCCCCCCCCTCCTCTCCCCCTCCCCTCCTTCCCCTTTCTCTCTCCCCCTCCTCCTCCCCTCCCCCCCCTCCTCTCCCCCTCCCCCCCCCCCCCCCCCCCCCCCCCCCCCCCCGAGGGGAGAGGGGATTTCCAACGCGCCTCGGTCTGCCCCCTCTCCCCAACGGGGAGAGGGTTGGGGTGAGGGGGTGGTCCCGCTCTCTCCAACTCTGCAAACGCGGGCGCGATGCATCAGATCCGCGGGTCAAGCCCGCGAGTGACCCGCTCTTTTAATACCGGGCGTGGGAACGAGCGTTACAAAATGAACTTCCGCAAATCCGCGTTCTTCGCCAAATCGGCGACCTTGTCGCGCACGTAAGCCGCGTCGATGGTGAGGCTGGTGCCGCCCTGGTCGGCGGCGGCGAAGCTGATCTCTTCCAGCAGGCGCTCGAGGATCGTGTGCAGGCGCCGCGCGCCGATGTTCTCGACGCCGCGATTGACTTCCGCGGCGAGGTTGGCGATCTCGACGATGGCGTCCTCGGTGAAGACCGAGCGTCACGCTTCTCGGTCTTCAAGCAGCGCGATGTACTGCTTGATCAGGCTGTTCTCGGGCTCTTTCAGGATGCGCACGAAATCGTCCTTGTCGAGCGCCTTGAGCTCGACGCGGATCGGCAGGCGGCCCTGCAGCTCGGGCAGCAGATCCGACGGCTTGGCGAGGTGGAACGCGCCCGAGGCGATGAACAGGATGTGGTCGGTCTTGACGGCACCGTGCTTGGTCGCGACCGTCGTGCCCTCGATCAGCGGCAGCAGGTCGCGCTGCACGCCCTCGCGGCTGACATCGGCGCCGACGCGCTCGGAGCGCGCGCAGATCTTGTCGATCTCGTCGATGAAGACGATGCCGTTCTGCTCGACCGTCTTCTTCGCCTCGGCCATCACCTTGTCCTGATCGAGGAGCTTGTCGCTCTCCTCCTGGATCAGCACGGCGTAGCTTTCAGCGACGCTCATCTTGCGCGGTTTGGTGCGCAGCCGCCGAACGCCTTGCCCAGCATCTCGTTCAGATTGACCATGCCCATCTGGGCGCCTGGCATGCCGGGAATATCGATGGTCGGCAGCGACATGCCGCCCTGGTCCTGCACCTGGATCTCGATCTCGCGTTCGTTGAGCGTGCCTTCGCGCAGCATCTTGCGGAATTTCTGGCGCGTGTCGGCGGCTGGCGTTCTGGCCGACCAGCGCGTCGAGCACGCGCTCCTCGGCCGCGAGCTCGGCCTTGGCGGCGACCTCCTTGCGCAGACGCTCGCGCGTCATGACGATCGCGGCCTCGAGCAGGTCGCGCACGATCTGCTCGACGTCGCGGCCGACATAGCCGACCTCGGTGAATTTCGTCGCTTCGACCTTGAGGAACGGCGCCTGCGCCCAGCCGCGCGAGCCGCCGCGCGATCTCGGTCTTGCCGCAGCCGGTCGGGCCGATCATCAGGATGTTCTTGGGCAGCACTTCCTCGCGCAGCTCCTCGGCGCAGCTGCAGGCGGCGCCAGCGGTTGCGCAAGGCGACGGCGACGGCGCGCTTGGCGGCGTGCTGGCCGACGATGTAGCGGTCGAGCTCGGAGACGATTTCGCGGGGAGAAAAGGAGGTCATTGTCGGTACTCGCAGAGCTTCGATCGTACGATCACGATGTTGTCGTTGGTGTAGACGCAGATGCCGGCGGCGATCTTCATCGCGCGCTCGGCGATGGTGCGCGCATCGAGGCCTTCGACGGTCGACGAGGGCGCGCGCGGCGGCCAGCGCGTAGGAGCCGCCCGAGCCGATGCCGATCAGGCCGTCCTCGGGCTCCAGCACGTCGCCCGTGCCGGTGAGCACGAGCGAGACGTTCTTGTCGGCGACCGCCATCATCGCCTCGAGCCGGCGCAGATAGCGATCGGTGCGCCAGTCCTTGGCGAGCTCGACGCAGGCGCGGGTGAGCTGGCCGGGGTGCTGCTCCAGCTTGGCTTCCAGGCGCTCGAACAGCGTGAAGGCATCGGCGGTGGCGCCGGCGAAGCCGCGCCAGCACGCTGCCATCGCCCAGGCGGCGGACCTTCTTGGCATTGGATTTGATCACGGTCTGGCCGAGGCTCACCTGGCCGTCGCCCGCGACCACGACTTGGTTGTTGCGGCGGACGGAAAGGATCGTGGTGCCGTGCCAGGACGGCGGGGAATTTTGATCGGTCATCACAAATTGAGATTGGGGGAGGGGCTGCGTTGGTATGATTTAAGCAGGACCGGGGCGGGGATCAAGTGAGGGGCTTCCGGCGCCCCTGGATCCGCCAAGGACACGATCGTGATGTCCGGCTATGCACGATCTCTCCATCGCGGAAATTTTGATTTCCGCGGGCTTGACCCACGGGTCCGTTCACGGCGGCAACGCGATCGCTTCTGGCATGGGCCCTCGGGTCAAGCCCGAGGGAATCAGAATTTTGTGACCGGCGATAGCGTGTCGTGGTTTCCGGCTATCGGCGAAAAGATTATCGATAATCTCATTGACAGAATAACGGACAGCCTTCACCGTCTTTCCCACAAAAAAACGGGGAGGGTTACGCGCATGAGAAAGCTGCTGATGGCCGCGCTGGCGGCGGCCTGTTGGAGTCACGCCAGTGCTGCGAGCGCACAAGAACTGACGCTGTGGACGCATTGGGCCGCGGAGCAAATCAAGCGGGCGTTCGTCGAAGACGCGATCGCCAAATACGAAGCCAGCCGACCCGGCGTCAAAATCAAGCATTCCTGGTACGAAAAAGCCGCGCTCTACCCTGCACTCAAGACCGCGCTGCGCGCCGGCCAGGCGCCGGACATCTTTTACGCCGAGCCCGACCAGGTCGAATACATGGAGAACGGGCTGCTGCTCGATCTCTCCGAACTCAACTGGGCGAATATCGAACCCTGGGCGAAGGAGAGCTGGTCGTATAAGGGCAAGCCCTACGGCTTCCCGCTCGAGGCCGCGACGGTCGAGATGTTCTACAACAAGAAGATGCTCGCGGATCTGGGCGTGACCTTGCCGCCCAACGGGCAGCTCGACCAGGCGACGTTCCTCGATCTCGTCAAGAAAGCGCGCGCCAAGGGCATCACGCCGATCGCGCTGGGCGTGGGCGACCGGCCCTATCCCGGCTCGTACCTGACGCACGAAGCCCTGCTCAAGAAGCTCGGCCTCGCGGACTATGACAAGCTGCTGATGGGCAAGCTCAAATGGGACGATCCGCGTGTCGTCGACGCGCTGCGCTTCGTGCGCAGCCTGATCGAGGCGCAGGCGCTGCCGACAACGTTCACATCGCTGAAACTCGGCGAGGCGCACACGTATTTCCACACCAACCCGGGTGCCGTGCTGTTCTTGAACGGCTCCTGGTACACCAGCCGCGCCTTCAACACGCCGGACAAGGGCGGGCAGCCGAAAGACTTCCCGCTGGGCATCATGCAATACCCGGCGCTGAACGGTGCTGCGTGCAACGAGTGCAAGACGCTCGGCGTGGGCGGCTCCTACGTCATCAACGCGGCGACGAAGCACAAGGCCGCGGCGCTTGGCTTCCTGAATTCCATGGCGACGCCGGAAATGGGCCAGAAATGGCTGGAAACAGTGCTGGTGCAGACGGGCATCAAGACGGACGCCTCCAAGGTCGGCGGCCCGCACGCCGCCTATTTCAAGGATCTGGCGGCGGTCAACACCGGGCAGAAATACTATTTCGGCCAGCCGGTGCAGGTCATGACGGGCAAGTCCAAGGAAGTGTTCACGCAGGTCATCAACAACGGCTTCCCGGCGGGGTCGATCGGTGTCGATGAAGTCGTCAAGCAGATGAATGCGGCGTATTGACCTTGCAAGGCACCGACTCCCTCGCACTTGAGAGCGGTGCGGTTTCTCTTCGGGCGACCGGACGGCGCAAAGACGCCGTCCGGCAACCCTGGGGCGCCATCACCGCGTTCCTGCTGCCAGCACTCCTGTTCTACACGGCGTTCACCGCCTACCCGGTGCTGCGCACCATCTGGAACAGTTTTCACAAGGTGCTGCCGCGGCGCGAGGATGAGCTCGTCGGGCTCGCCAATTACACCGAGCTGCTGTTCACCGACACGATCTTCTGGCGCTCGGTCTCCAACACCATCATCTGGGCGTGCATCTCGCCGCTGGCGGAAATCTCGATCGCGCTTGTCCTGGCGCTGATGCTCTATGCGAAAGTGCCGGGGCGGCGGTTCTTCCGCATCGCCTGGTTCACGCCGGTGCTGATGTCGTATGTCGTGGTCGGCATCCTGTGGGTGTGGATCTACAATTACGATTGGGGTGCGATGAACTCGCTGCTGCGCGTGCTGGGCCTGGGGTCCTGGGCGCGAGCGTGGCTGGGCGATCCGACAGTCGCCCTGCCGGCGCTGATCCTGATCACCACTTGGATGTGGTCGGGTTTCAACATGGTGGTGCTGCTGGCGGGCATGCATTCGCTGCCCAGCGAAGTGCTGGAGGCCGCCGAGCTCGACAATTGCGGCTGGGGCGCGAAGCTCGTCCACGTCATCATTCCGCTGCTCAAGCCGACCATCCTCAACCTCCTCATCCTGTCGTTCATCGGCAAGATGAAGATTTTCGACCTGGTCTGGATCACGACGCGCGGCGGGCCGCTCTGGGCGACCGAGACGGTCTCGACGTATGTCTACAAGCGCGCCTTCGAGTGGACGACCTTCGATCTGGGCTACCCCTCGACCGTCGCCACGGTGTGGTTCGTGATCGTGCTGAGCGCGGTCCTGTTCCTGTCGTGGCTGTTCCGCAAACGCGAGCGGTTGGAATTCTGATGAAGTTCGGCCCCGCCCAAGCCAAGCAGGCCCTGCTGCTGATCGGGCTTACGCTGTTTACGATGTTCTCGGCCGGGCCGTTCGTGTGGGTCGCGACGATGTCGATGCGCACGACCACCGAGATCATGCAGAACCATTTTGCGCTGCCGGGCATCTGGCATTGGGAGAAATTCCCGGATGCGTGGTTCAACTCCAACTACAACATCTATTTCACCAACAGCCTGATCGTGGTGGTCAGCGCGGTCGCCATCCTGACCGTGATCGGCGCCATGGCGGCGCATTGCTTCGCGCGCTACCGCTTCCGGCTGAACCGCATCCTCTATTTCCTGATCTTCTCGACGATCATCCTGCCGCCGCAGATCACGATCATCGCGCTGTTCCAGATCCTGGTGCAGTACAATCTCTACAACAGCCTGCTGGGCCTGACGCTGGTCTACGTCTCGATCCAGCTGCCGCTGACGATCTACATTCTCGAAAGCTTCTTCGCGCGCATCCCGTCCGACCTGTTCGACGCCGCGCGCATCGACGGGTATTCGGAATGGCAGATCTTCTGGAAGGTCAGCCTGCCGATCTCGTTGCCGGCGCTGGCGACCATCGTCATCCTCGACACGATCCTGCTGTGGAACGAGTTCCTCTACGCGGTCGTGCTGGTGACCGAAGAATCGAACCGCACGCTGCCGCTGGGCATCCAGCGCTTCATGGGCGATCAGCTTGAGGATGTCGGCATGATCGCAACCGGCCTCATGATCGCGATCGTGCCGGTGGTGGTGATCTATGTGCTGTTTTCCGAAAAACTCATCCAGGGCATGACGGCTGGGGCGGTGAAATAATGGCGACTGTCAGACTTAACGGCCTCAGCAAGTATTTCGACAGCGGCAAGCCCGCCGTCAGCGACGTCCACCTGGAGGTCGAGCATGGCGAGTTCATGGTGTTGCTCGGGCCATCGGGCTGCGGCAAGTCGACGACGCTGCGGATGATCGCGGGGCTGGAGACGATCAGCGAGGGCGCGCTCGAGATCGACGGGCGGCAGGTCAACGACGTGCCGGCCAAGGATCGCGACATCGCCATGGTGTTCCAATCCTACGCGCTCTATCCGCATATGAGCGTCGAGGACAATCTCGCCTTCGGGCTGAAGCGGCGCAGCGTCGACAAGGCGGAAATCAAGCGGCGGGTGCAGTCGGCGGCGGCAACGCTGGGGCTGACGGAGTTGCTGGCGCGCAAGCCCTACGCGCTGTCGGGCGGACAGCGGCAGCGCGTGGCGCTGGGCCGCGCCATCGTGCGCGACCCCAAGGTGTTCCTGTTCGACGAGCCGCTGTCGAATCTGGACGCAGGCTTGCGCGTCTCGATGCGCAGCGAGCTGGTCAAGCTGCATCTGCGTCTGGGCGCCACGATGATCTATGTGACGCATGACCAGGTCGAGGCGATGACGATGGGAACGCGCATCTGCATCATGAACCAGGGCAAGGTCGTGCAGGTCGGCAAGCCGCTCGATGTCTATCGCAACCCGGCGAACATCTTCGTTGCGCGGTTCCTCGGCGCACCGCCGACCAATCTCATTCCCGCTGTGATCGATCGCGAGCTCAAGATCGGCGAGAGCCGGCTCAAGCTGGCCGCACCGATGCCCGATGGCGAGTTGATCTTCGGCATACGGCCGGAGGATGTCCGTCTCGATCCGCAGGGGCCGCTGGAAACGGAAGTGAGCAGCGTCGAGCCGCTGGGTGCCGAGACGATCCTGACGCTGCAGCTCGCCGCCACGGGCTCGGAAATCATGGTGCGCGCCGACCGCAATGTCACGGCGCGGATCGGCGACCGGCTGCGGGTGAGCATGGACCTCAATGCAGCACACTTCTTCGACAAGACCACGGGCACAGCCCTGACGCACCGGAGCCATTGATGTTGACCATCCGCCGCAATTTTCCCCGCCCCTCGGCCGACTTGGTCGAGGCGTTTGGCACGGCGCCGACCGGCTGGGTGGTCGATGCCAACGGACGGCGCGGCGCGCTCGATCACGGCATCCGCCCGATCACGACGATGAACCGTTTCGCGGGCACGGCGCTGACGGTGTGGAGCCGGGCGCGCGATAACCTGGCACCCTACGCCGCGATCGAATTCGCCAAGAAGGGCGACGTGCTGATCGTGACGACGGATTCCTACACCGAAGCCAGCGTGCTGGGCGACGTGATGATCGGCATGGCCAAGAACAAGGGCATCATCGCCTGCGTGACTGACGGCATGGCGCGCGATGTCGCGGGCTTGAACGCGGTTGGGATCCCCGTGTTCGCGCGCGGCCTCACGCCGAACTCCCCGCACAAGGACGGACCCGGCGAGATCGGCACGTCGATCACTATCGGCGGCGTCACGGTCACCTCGGGCGATCTGCTGGTCGGCGACGAGAACGGCGTGGTCGTGGTGGCGCAGGCGCAGCTTGCCGCCGTGGCAACCGGCCTCAAGATCGTCGCGGAAAAGGAGGCGGCGATGGACGCTTCGGTGCAGCGCGGCGACACCGCGCATAAGTGGCTGGCGCCGATCCTGGCCGGCGACGGCGTGACCTATCTCGACTGATGCCCCGCATCCTCTATCTCAGCCACGCCCCGGAGGCGGTGTACGACATCATCCGCGCCGAAGTTCCGGCGGGATTTCGAGCTGGTGACGCTGAGCGCCGACAGCGATGACGAGCGCCGCGCCAAGATCGCCGAGTGCGAGGTCGTCATCGTCGCGGCAACACCTCTCAAGAAGCCGGTCATCGACGCCGGACAGAAGCTGCGCCTCGTGCATCACCAGGGTGTCGGCTATCACGACACGCTCGATGTCGCAGCGGTCAAGGCGCGCGGACTGCCCCTGGCGCTGACGCCGGAGGGCACAACGATCGGCGTTGCCGAGCACGCGATCTTATTGATGCTCGCGGTGTGCAAGCTGTTGCCCTTTGCCGATTCCGAATTGCGCGACGGGCGCTGGCACGTCAACGCGCTCAGGCCGCGCTCGCGGCAATTGTTCGGCAAGACGGTCGGTTATATCGGCATGGGTCGCATCGGGCAGGCCACGGCGGAGCGGCTGAAGGCATTCGGCACGATGGGTCTCTATTTCGATGCGGTGACGCTGCCTGCCGCCACCGAAGCCGCGCTTGGCGTGGCGCGGGTCGATCTGCCGACGCTGTTGCGTCAGGCCGATGTCGTGACGCTGCATTTGCCGGCGACTGCCGAGACGCGCCATCTGATCGACGCCAAGGCGCTGGCTGCGATGAAGCCCGGCGCCATCCTGATCAACACGTCGCGCGGGCCGTTGGTGGACGAGACGGCTCTGGTCGCGGCGCTGGAATCGGGGCGGCTGGGCGGGGCCGGGCTCGATGTCTTCGAGCAGGAGCCGCTGCCGCGCGGCCATAAGCTGGCGCGCTTTGATAATGTCGTCGTCACGCCGCATATCTCCGCGGGGACGCGCGACGCGCTTGCGGAGAAGATGGCGGCCGTGTTTGCCAATGTCAGACGCTTCTATGCCGGTGAGAAATTGCTGAACGAGGTCCGGCTGTGAGGCGCGCATCGCAGATCGTTCCGCTGCGCGCGGATGTCGCGGGCGAGAGTGCGAGCCTGGTCGACCGGCTGACGGCGGATATCCTGTTCGGGCGGCTGATGCCGCGCGAGCGGCTGGTGGAGGACGACCTGATCGCGCGCTTCGGCGCGACGCGCCACGCGGTGCGCCAGGCGCTCACCGACCTCGAACGGCTCGGCATCCTGGTGCGCATCCCCAACAAGGGCGCGGCGGTGCGCGACTTCACCATCGACGAGGTCGGACAGATCAATGCGGTGCGCGAACTCTTGCACGCCAAAGCCGCGGAGATGATCGCGATGCCGGTGGCGCAAGACGCCATCGCGCGGCTCGAGGCGCTGCACAAGCGCCACAGTCAGGAGGTCGCCAACGGCAATCTGATCGGCATCCACCATGCCAACAACGCGTTCCACGAGGCGTTGTTCGCGCTGTGCGGCAATCCCTATCTGGTGCAGTCGATCGCCGAGTACGCGCATCTGTCGCTGGCGTTCCGCTGCCAGCTGATGGCCAATCCGAAACTGGCGCGCCGGGCCCGCGACCAGCACGCCGCCATGCTCAAGGCGCTGCGCGACGGCGATCGCGCGCGCCTGGTGCGGCTGTGCATGGAGCACACGCGGCCCTCCAACCAGGTCTATCTGGAAATGCGCGGGCGCGCGCTGTCGCAGCAGTAACAATATAAAACTTTGTCATGCGCGGGCTTGACCCGCGCACCCTTTGCTGCGCTGACGTCGAGAGGTTTATGGGCCCGCGGGTCAAGCCCGCGGGTGACAATCATTTAAAAATTTTTGGAAGAGCCGATCAGCGGTCCTTGGGCAGGACGACGACCTTGAAGCGGTATTCGGACGCGCGGCCGCCGGCGACCACGACATTGGTGCCGATGCGCAACGGCGCCTGCGCGTCGTGGCCGGCACCGTGGATGAACAGGCCGTTCACGACCGTGCCCAGGCGCGAGCCGCAATCGATGATCACCGGGCCGTCGGGAGTTTCGTCGATCAGGAAATGCAAACGCGAGAGCTTGAAGGGGCGCTCGTCGTCCAGGCTCAGATGGATGTGATAGGGCGGCGGCGGCTCGTCGTCGATGGCGGGGCGGCCGACGCGGAAGGGCAGATCGGTGATGAGGATGCCGTGTGCTGGCATCTGCGTCGCAAGCTCAGCCGAATCCGGCAGGACGCGCAGGGCCGCGAACGCGGTGCGCATCGCGGCGCGGTGCTCGACGATGGAAGCACTGGCACGCGGCGTGCCCGCACCCACGCGGCGGCGCGCGACGACGCCATCGGTGCCGGTGGCGAGCATGCGGCGGTTGGTCACGTGCAGCATGGCCGCGACGGCGTCGGCGGCGACGATTTCGACTTCGACCGCGGTGACCGCGGAGGCAGAGACGAGGCGCACGCCGTTGGCGTTGCCGGCGACCTCGCCGAACACGCCGCCTTCGCGCAAGACCGCGATGGCGACATGGCCCAGCGGTCCGTCCTTCATCAGCGCGACAGTGCCGGATTTAACAATATACGCCGGTCCCGCGGGATCGCCTTCGCGGAAGATGACCGAACCGGGGTCATAGCTCAAAACCGACACGATCGATGCAATCCCAATCTGTCGTCACCATATTGGCGACGACCCCCCGTGACACACGTATACCGCAGCCAGGCCTTCGGACGCCACCCTCGCAAATGTAAACGGCTTCCCGATTGGCAGGCTGTGTCAGCTTTGATACAACCCAACCATTAATTTCCTCTCAAAAAGGGGGGCGGCGCAGGGCCGCCCCGGTGGTCATGTCGCAAGCGCCCCAATCGGCGTCGCCGGTCGCCAGCATCCTCCAGGTGCCGGTCCGGCGCGCGAGCGTCGAACGCAACACCAAGGAGACCCGGATCAGCGCCAATGTGCTGCTGGACGGGACCGGGGTTTATGACGTCAAGACCGGGATCGGCTTCCTCGACCATATGCTGGAGCAGCTCTCGCGCCACAGCCTGATCGACCTGACGCTGCGCGCCGCGGGCGACCTGCACATCGATTATCACCACACGACGGAAGACAGCGGGTATGTCGTGGGCGAAGCGATTAGCCGCGCCCTGGGCGAACGGATGGGGATCGTGCGCTATGGCGACGCACTCATCCCGATGGACGAGACGTTGACGCGCGTGGCGCTCGATTGCTCGAACCGGCCCTACCTGGTGTGGAAGGTCAATTTCACCCGGCCGAAGCTGGGCGAGATGGATACCGAACTGTTCAAAGAATGGTTCCAAGCTTTCGCGCAATCGGCTGGCGTGACGCTGCATGTCGAAACGCTCTATGGCGAGAACAACCATCACATCGTCGAGTCCTGCTACAAGGGCTTGGCGCGTGCCCTGCGCCAAGCGATCGCGCTCGATCCGCGCAAGGCCGATGCCGTGCCGTCCACCAAGGGCGTGCTCGGCGGCTCGATGAAGGCGTAGGGCGCCATGGCGCGTGTACGCTTCTATACCGTGCACACGCGGCGCGGGCCGTGGTCGCAATCCGATCTCGGCGGGCAGCAGACGATTTTCGTCAAAGATGGGTTTGCGTGGGGTGCTTTCCTGTTCACGGCTGTCTGGGCGCTGTGGCACCGGATGTGGCTGGCCGCCCTCGTGGTGCTCGCCGGCTCGCTGGCGCTGGGGTTGCTGAGCGACCTCCTCGACATACCGCCCGGCTTCGATGCGGCGGTGGGGTTGGCGTGGTCGCTGCTGATCGGCTTCGAGGCCAATGACTGGCGCCGCCGCTCGCTGGAGCGGCGCGGCTTCGTCGAGGTGGCGGTGGTCAGCGGCGTGTCGCTCACCGAGGCCGAGCGCCGCTTCTTCGACGCAACCCTGCATGACGGGCTGATGGCGGCGCCGGGGTGAGCTGTTCGGCGCGCAGAATCATCGGTATCGAAAAAGAAAAAATCGTTGAGAGCGGGGCCACCCCCTCACCCTAACCCTCTCCCCGTTGGGGAGAGGAGATTCCACCGCGCCTGGGTCTGCTCCCTCTCCCCTCTGGGGAGAGGGTTGGGGTGAGGGGGTGGCGCAGCGGTTGATTGATGAACCGACCGCCATTGTCGCCGGACATGTTGGGGCTGGCGAAAACCCTGGATTTCCTTTAGAAAACCGCCTCTTTCCGAAGGCTGAGAGAGCATTCGTGGCCGCTGCGCGCGCCGTCATCATCGACTATGGGTCGGGCAATCTGCGCTCGGCGGCGAAGGCGTTCGAGCGCGCTGCGCGCGAGGGCGGGACGGGTGCCGCCATCGCGGTGAGCGCGAACCCGGCGGACCTCGCGGCGGCGAGCCACATCGTGCTGCCGGGCGTGGGTGCCTTCGCCGATTGCATGCGCGGGCTTTCCGCCTTGCCCGGCATGGTCGACGCGTTGACGCGCGAAGTGCGCGAACGCGGCAAGCCGTTCCTCGGCATCTGCGTGGGCATGCAGCTGATGGCCGAGCGCGGGCTGGAGTACGGCACGCATGCGGGGCTGGGCTGGATTGCCGGCGACGTGCAGCGCCTGGCGCCCGCCGATGCCGCCCTCAAGATCCCGCATATGGGCTGGAACGAGCTGATCCTCGATCAGCCCAGGCACGCGCTGCTGGATGGCATTGCCGCCGGCGATCACGCCTATTTCGTGCACAGCTTCGAGCTGAAGGCGCAAAACCGCAGCGACATCGCCGCGCACACGCAATACGGCGGCGACGTCGTCGCCATGGTCGCGCGCGACAACATCGCCGGCACGCAATTCCACCCGGAGAAGAGCCAGGCGGCGGGTTTGCGGCTGATCGCGAATTTTCTGGGGTGGCGGCCGTGATCCTTTTCCCGGCGATCGATCTCAAGGGCGGCAAGTGCGTGCGGCTGGTGCAGGGCGACATGGCGCAGGCGACCGAGTTCAACGACAGCCCGGCCGACCAGGCGCGCAAATTCACCGCCGCCGGCTGCCAGTGGCTGCATGTCGTCGATCTCGACGGCGCCTTCGCCGGCAAGGCGGTAAACGAGGCGGCGGTGGGCGCCATCCTGGCCGCCGTCGGCGATGTGCCGGTGCAGCTTGGCGGCGGCATCCGCGATGAAAGCGGCATCGCGCATTGGCTCGATCGCGGCGTGCGGCGCATCATCCTGGGCACGGTGGCGCTGCGCAATCCGGCGCTGGTCAAATCCGCCTGCCAGCGCTGGCCGGGGCGCATCGTCGTCGGCATCGACGCGCGCAACGGCTATGTCGCGGTCGAAGGCTGGGCCAAGACCTCGACCATGAAGGCACTCGATCTGGCGCTGGCGTTCGAGAACGCCGGCGTGGCGGCCATCGTCTACACCGATATCGGCCGCGATGGCGCCATGGCCGGCCCGAATGTCGAGGCGACGGTCGATCTCGCCTTCGCGCTGACCACGCCGGTGATCGCGTCGGGCGGCGTGTCGTCGCTGTCCGACCTCAAGGCGCTCAAGCAGCATGAAGACTCCGGCATCGTCGGCGTGATCTGCGGGCGGGCACTCTACGATGGGCGCATCGCCCTGCCGGACGCGATCAAGGTGCTGCAGTCATGAAGAGGGTCACCGCAGAGGGCGCGGAGGAACGCGGAGCCTGCGAAATCCCTTTCCCTCCCCTTCCTTTATTGTCACCCGCGGGCTTGACCCGCGGGTCCATAAACCTCTTTCCCCCCGTCCGGCCTCCGGACGCGCGCACCAAATCCCGCGCAGGGCAAGGATCGCGGTTGGCCGGGGAATGGGCCCGCGGGTCAAGCCCGCGGGTGACAAGGTGGAGGGGGCGGTCGAATGCGGCGCGAAGCGCCGCGTTCTTTCTTCTCTGCGCTCCTCCGCGCTCTCTGCGTCACTCTGCGTACTCCGCGGTAAAACCTCGATGCTGAAAACCCGCATTATCCCGTGCCTGGACGTGAAGGACGGCCGTGTCGTCAAGGGCGTCAATTTCGTCAACCTCGTCGATGCCGGCGATCCGGTCGAGGCGGCGCGCGCCTACGACAAGGCGGGGGCGGACGAGCTCTGCTTTCTCGATATCACCGCCAGTAGCGACAATCGCGAGACCATCTTCGATGTGGTGGCGCGCACGGCCGAGCAGTGCTTCATGCCGCTGACCGTCGGCGGCGGCGTGCGCGCGATCGAGGATATCCGCAAGCTGTTGCTGGCCGGCGCCGACAAGGTCTCGATCAACACCGAGGCGGTGCGCCGGCCGGAATTCGTGCGCGAAGCCGCGGAAAAATTCGGCAGCCAGTGCATCACCGTCGCCATCGATGCAAAGCGCGGTGCCGGCGGCGCGTTCGAGGTGTTCACCCATGGCGGGCGCAACGCCGACCGGACTCAAGGCCATCGACTGGGCGAAGCGCATGGCCGAGTACGGGTGCGGCGAGATCCTGCTGACCTCGATGGACCGCGACGGCACCAAGGCCGGCTTCGACATCCCGCTCACCCGCGCCGTCGCCGACGCGGTCGGCGTACCGGTGATCGCCTCGGGCGGTGTCGGCGCGCTCGACCATTTCACCGCGGGGGCGCGCGAGGGGCACGCCTCGGCGCTGCTGGCCGCCTCGGTCTTCCATTTCGGCACCTTCACCATCGGCCAGGTGAAGGCGCATCTCGCGGCCGCCGGCATCGCGGTGCGGCCGACCGCCTAGTTTTGCCGTGCGCGTCCCCACATTTTGGTCATAATAGGGACATGACGGGGCTGCCGGCGCGGACGCCGGCGCTTTTTGCGGGAACAAGGATACCGCCCCATGAACGACCAGCCACTCTCACCCGGGCAGGTGCTCGACCGCCTGTTCGCCGTGATCGAAAGCCGACGCGCCGGGGACCCGGCCGTGTCGCACACCGCGCGCCTGTTCCAGAAGGGCACGCGCAAGATCGCCCAGAAGGTCGGCGAGGAAGCGGTCGAGACGGTGATCGAGGCGGTGCGCGGCAAGCGCCAGCGACTCATCGAGGAGAGCGCGGACCTCGTCTATCACCTGCTCGTGCTGTGGGCCGATGCGCGCATCAACCCGCACGAGATCTGGGCCGAGCTCGCCCGGCGCGAGGGCGTGTCGGGCATCGCCGAGCGCGAGTCCCGCACCGAGGACTGACTCTTTCCCACGACGGACCGGCCATGAGCTACGACACGAACAATGTGTTCGCGCGCATTCTGCGCGGCGAAATTCCGGCGAAGAAAGTTTACGAGGACGACCACGTTCTCGCCTTCCATGATGTGAATCCGCGCGCCCCGGTGCATGTGTTGGTGGTGCCCAAGGGCGCTTACGTTTCGACCGACGATTTCCACACCAAAGCCAGCGACGCCGAGGTCGCGGCGCTGATGCGCGCGATCGGCAAGGTCGCGCGGATGATGGGGGTTGGCGACAGCGGCTATCGCGTCATCGCCAACGCCGGCAAGCACGGCCATCAGGAAGTGCCGCATCTGCATTTCCACGTCATTGGCGGGCGGCAGTTGGGCTCGATGCTGCCGAAGGATTAGCGGGACGTTCTTACGCCCTTCCTAAATCCAACAAAATCTGTCGCCAGCGGACTTGATCCGCGGGCCCATTCTTCAGCGCGCGCGGTCGGTGACAGAAATTGAAGCGTTTGTGCCGACGGCGCCATCGACCCGCGGATTAAGTCCGCGGGCGTCAGAATTTTTTTGAGATGCGCGGGTCAAGCCCGAGCACCACGGCGTTCGCAGATGCGAGGCGTTCTTAGTTGAGCGGTGCTTGAGGTGCGAACGGGTCGCCCAAATGCATCCCTCAGCACGAGCGCCCTGCACAACGTTAGGCCCAAGACTCTGTCAGGTTCTTTGACAGGTCGATACGGCGCGGATTTGAAACTGGTTAAGATTCAGACCCTTCTCCCCGGGGTATGAAGCTTGCATGACCAAAGTTTGGGGTGATCGTTGGAAGGGCTGTTATTTGTTGTCGCTCACCCTGGGACCCCTAGTTGCGGTTCGTGGCGAGGGGGATCGTGCTCGTGTTCGAGCGGGCGCCAAAGTCGCCGCCCGTCTACCAGCCTGCTTATCAGGTCGACATTCATTTCTGGGGGAGTTCGCTGCAATGAATTCATATTTCTGCGTGGCAGTGGCCGGTCTGGCGCTTGTGCTGCTATCCACGGGGCAGGCGCTGGCGGGCGCACCCATCTCGGTTCCCGAGCCATCCAGCCTCGCCGTACTTGCGGCCGCTATTGGCGGCGTCGCCTGGGCCAAGTTCCGTCGTCGCAAATAGATTTGTCTCAACGCAAGAGGGGAGATCATCGACAATGAAAGCCATTTTTTATACCGGCCTCGCCGGCCTGGCCCTTGTTCTGGCTTCCACCGGTCAAGCCTTGGCGGGCGTCGTCTCCGTGCCGGAGCCGTCCAGTCTCGCTTTGATTGCCGCCGGCGTCGGTGCCGTCGCTTGGATCAGGTTCCGTCACCGCAAATAGGTATTTGAGGAGAAGGTGGACCTCCTCACAGTCGGTCCGTCCACTGTCGGTGTTGCCGCCGCCGCACTATTTGTGCTGGCGGGCTTGTGGGAACATGCCCGCGCCGATCGCCCGCCCGGTACGCGGGCGGGGGCGCGGTGGCTCGCCAATCTTGTCTTGTTCGCGCTCGCCGAGGGCGTCAAAGCAGGACTGACGCCGCTGCTGGCGCTGCTGGCGGCGGTGTGGTCCTTGTCGCCGGAATTCGCCGCCGCGCCCGAGGGGCCGCTCGCGCGCGTGGCGCATGCGCTCGCTGTCGTGCTGGCGCTCGATCTTGCGTTCTATCTGCTGCACCGGCTTCTTCATGCCTGGGCATGGCTGTGGCGGCTGCATGCCGTTCACCACACCGATCTCGATCTCGATGTGACCACGACGCTGCGCCATCATCCGCTCGAAGTGATCCCCCAGGTCGCGACGACGCTTGGCGTCGCCTATCTCATCGGTGCGTCGGCGGGCGAGATTGCCGCCTACGGGATCCTGTCATTCGGCGTGCAGTTGTTTGCGCACGCCAATGTGGCGCTGCCGTCCTGGGCGTCGCGGCGACTGGAATGGCTTGTCGTCACACCCGGCTTTCATCGCCTGCATCATTCGCAAGACGAGCGCGAGTGCCATGCCAATTTCGGCCAGGTCTTCACGCTTTGGGACCGATTGTTCGGCACGGCGTGCCGCTCGCCGGAGCAGGGCGTGCGCGCGTTCGGCGTCAGCGGCTATCTGTCGCCGCGGTTCCAAAAGCTCGGCTGGATCTTGCTGCAGCCGGTCCTGCGCACCAATCCCTGAAGCATCGCACCGGCATGTGGTGGCGCATCGTCTGACGGCGCGCCATCCACCTCGCGCTTACCGTCAGCTATCTCCCGGTATCGGAACATCGATCTTCACCCTTCGCAGCCCTGCGCGGCCGGAACGGACGCCACACGCACGGGCGCGGTCGCGCGCCGCGCGGCGACATTGCTGACGATGAGCGCGGCGACGATCAGCGCGGCGCCGGTCAGCTCGGGTGCGCCCAGCGTGTGGCCCTGCAGCAGGCCGATGGTGAGTGCCGTCAGCGGCACGACGTTGATGAACAGCACGGCGTCGAGGGCGCCCAGCAGGCGCACGCCGGTGTTCCAGGCGATTGCCGCGCCGACGGAGCCGGCGACCAAGATAGAGAGCAACTCCCTCCAAGCGCCGGTGAAGGCCGCGAGTTGCGGCACGTGGGCGAGGTCCAGCGCGTTGGCGGCCAGGGCGGCGGCAACAATCGCCATGGCGCCCGGGATGGAGGTGAGTGCGGTGTAGCGCAGCGACGACCAGGCCGGAAAGCGCGGCGCACCTAGGGTGTAGAGCACCCAGCACGCCGCGCCGGCCAGGATGAGCAGATCGCCGACGCCCGCACCGTTCCCCAACGTATCAAGGCGTCCGCGCGTGACGACGAGGGAAACGCCGACCATCGCCAGTGCCACGGCGCCGACGGTCGTCGGCGCCGGACGCAGACCGCGGATGAGCCAGTTGGTCAGCACGGTGATCAGCGGCATCGTCGCCATGATGATGGCGGCGTGCTCCGGGCGTGACCAGGTCAAACCGGTGAACATCAGCAGGCTGAAGCCGGCAAAGCCGATGGTGCCGAAAACCGCCGCTTCAACAAAGCGCCCGTCGAAGCGCAGCATGCGCGGCCCCTCGACGGCGATCAGGATGGCGGCAAACAGGAACGTGCCGATGCCGTAGCGGAACAGCGTCATATGGACGCCGTCGATCAGCGGCAGGAGGGGCTTGGCCAGGGGAAACACCGCGCCCCAGGAGATGGTGGCGAACAGCAGCAGGAGCGTGCCGCGGACAATCGTGTTGCGAGTCATGGGGTCTTCCGAGGGGGAGGAGGTTATGGCTGGAGTATGGCGCTTCCGGTCTGTGCGTAAAACGCGTAATCTTGCACGATGGCTGTGGAAAAACGCCCAGAGCGGATCGACTGGGAGGATCTGCGCTTCTTCCTGGAGCTGTCGCGCGTCGGCAGCCTCTCCGAAGCGGCGCGGCGGCTGCGTGTCGATCACTCGACGGTGGCGCGGCGGGTCGCGGCATTGGAGCGCGAGCTCGGCTTCCGGCTGTTCGACCGCGCACCGCGCGGCTACGCGCTGACAGCACGCGGGACCGCGTTCGTGGCGCCGGCTGAGCGCATCGAAGCGGAGGTGTTCGCGCTCAGCCGGCGCGCGGCGGGCGAGACGCCGGACCTCGAGGGCACGGTGCGGCTGACCACGATCGAGAGCTTCGCGAGCCAGATCGTGGCGCCCGCGTTGCCGGCGTTCCATCAGCGCTACCCCGGCATCGTCATCGAGCTGATCTCGGAAAACCGCGCGCTCAATCTCACCAGGCGCGAGGCCGATCTGGCGCTGCGCATCGGACGGCCGCCGGAGGGCGCGTTGATCGCGCGGCGCCTGGCGAAACTTGCTTACGGCGTCTACGGGTCGCGCGATTATGTGCGCAAGCGTCCGGGCCGCAACGCACTCGAGCCGTTCGGCGAGAAGGTGATCGCCTATGACGACGCGCTCGCCCATTTGCCGCAGGAGCGCTGGCTCGCCCAGCTCCTGCCCGGGCGGCGCACCGTGTTCCGCGCGAATTCGCTGCAGAGCCTGATCGCGGTGACGCAGGCCGGGCTCGGCCTCGCCGTGCTGCCGCGCTATCTCGGTGATTTCGATGCCAAGCTGACGCGCATTGAACTGGCCCCGCCGCCACCGATGCGCGACATCTGGGTGATCGTGCACAGCGAATTGCGCCGCTCCCCCGCGTGCGCGCGGTGCTGGATTTCGTGGTGGAGACGGTGGCGCGCCGCAAGCGCGCGCTGGCGGGGGAGGGGTAGGCTCTCCGGCCCCTCGCGCGCAGGACAATCTTAAGCATTGCGGCTTAGGATTTGCCCGTTGTGGTTGTCCTGGGGATGGCGATGAAACGATCTGTGCTGATGCTTCTCGCTGCGGTGACGTCGGTGAGCTTTGCCGGCGCCGCGCTTGCGTGGCGCGTGTCGCAATCGCCGCCGAATTCTTATGATCTGTTCTGCACATATGACCTGATCTATCGCCTCGACGCGACGATCGAGGTCGATGGACGGATCTACTCGTCCACTGTCACGCATCAGCGCGCGCATTCGCGCCGATGGATTGCGATGATGAACCAGTCGGGATGTATTCCGACACACGGCACGGCGCTGGTCTTTCGCCTCGATGACGGGCGTGTCTTCCTCGGGCGTGTCCATCTGTGCCGCGACGCGACGAACAAACTGGGTCGGATAAGTCCGCAACAGATCGCCCGGTTCGAGGAGGACTTCACGCGCGCCATGCAGCAGGAAAGGGACGTGGATGTGATGATGCATTGCCGCGGCATCGGCTATGCAAAGAACGGGCGGCCGCGCCCGATGGATTTCGACGGGTTCATGATCGACAACGCAGACAACCCGACTTCGTTCGTTGGCGTGCACTTCGACGAGCGGCCGGCCGCTTTGCGTTCGACCGTGCGGCTTGTCTCCGCCACCGCGCAGGCAATGATCGCGCATCCGGCGGATTTGTTCAACGCGCTGGCGCCGGAGCTTCTCGCCGCCGAGTTTCGCGGCGTGGGTCCGAGCCCCGGCGCCAGCATGCTCACCTACTGGCGCCGTCCGAAACCGCGCGCGTCGCGCCACACGGTCTTTGGCGTTGAGACGGTCCACGGTAGGGAGATTCTAGGTCGGCGATGCTTTGAACCGTGCGCCAACAAGGCGGGGCCTCGCGGGTGCTGAGGGGCCCGCCTCCGCCCGGATCGCCGCCACCAGCTTGCGCACGGCCGGTGCCATCTGTGCCTCCGTGGCGTTGGCGAAGCCCAGCACGAAGCCACGCTGGCGCGCGGGGCCGGCGTAGTATGTCGAGAGGGGGGCGGCGTGGATTCGGCTCTCCAGGGCGCGCGCACTAATCGCCACGTCGTCGGCGTCGATGCAGAGGCGCGCCACCAGATGCAGGCCCGCGTCGGGCGGGTCGCCGGCGTCGAGGACGTCGCGTGCGTGCGTCGCTAACGCATCAAGAAGGGCTCGGCGGCGCGCGGCGTAGAGCGTGCGCATGCGGCGCAGATGGGCAGCGAGCCTTCCTTCGCTGATGAAACGCGCCAGCACGTGTTGGGTGAGGCCAGGCGCGTAGCGGTCGGACGCGGCTTTCAGGTCGACGATGCGATCGACCAAAGCCGGCGGCACGACGAGATAACCCAGGCGCAAGCCGGGGGCGAGCATCTTGCTGAACGTGCCGAGATAGAGCGCGCGCTCGTTGCGGTCGAGCGCATAGAGCGGCGGCAGCGGCCTTCCGGCGAAGCGATATTCGCCGTAGTAATCGTCCTCGAGGATCCACGCCTCGGCGGCTTGCGCCCATTCCAGAATTGCGCGGCGGCGGCGCAGGCTGAGGGTGGCGCCAAGCGGATATTGATAGGAGGGCGTCACCACCGCGAGGCGTGCGCGTGGTGCCAGACGGATGCCGGCGGCGACGTCGACGCCTTCGTTATCCGCCGGCACGGGTACCAGCGACAGGCGCGCGGCTTGGAGCGCCGAGCGCGCCGCGACATAACCGGGCTCCTCGGTCCAGACGAGATCGCCGGGTTCGGCCAACGCGCGCGCCGTCAAGTCGATGCCCTGCTGCGAGCCGGAGACGATGACGATCTGCTCCGCCTCGCAGGCGATACCGCGCGCAGCACCCAGATACTCGGCGATGGCGCGGCGCAGCTCGGGCACGCCTTGCGGATCGCCGTAGCTCAGCGCGTCTTGCGGGCGCTCGCGATGCAGGCGCGCGGTGATGCGCGCCCAATCGCTCCAGGGAAAATGATCGAGGCCGGGAATGCCGACCGAGAGCGGCAGCACCTCGAGCGGGCGCGGCGGCATCTGCAGCGGCCGGTCGTTGCGCAGAATCTTCGGGCGGCGTTCCTTGCGCGAGGGGGCCGGCAGCACGCGCAGATGATCGTCGGGCACGGTGGGGGCGACGAACAAGCCGGCACCGCGGCGCGCCACCAGGTAGCCCTCGGCGACCAGGCGCTCATAGGCCTCGACGGCAGTGATGCGGGCGATGTCGTGCTCGGCCGCGAGCAGGCGCGAGGAGGGCAGGCGCGCGCCCGGTTTGAGCTTGCCGGCCAGCACCGCCTCGCGGAAGAACGCGACGATCTGGTCCTGCAACGAGGTCGGACCGGCGCGGTCGAGCGCCAGGATGCTCCAGAGCGGCTGGACGGGTTGGGGCATGGGGTGCGGCCTCGGAAACTGGACTTATCGGAATTCTAGAACCGGTGCTACCGGGCAGTCCAGTGGAGCCCCAAGATGGCGCCGGTTCCGATAGGGGAAAGCTGCCATGAACGACGCCGCCTTCACGCCGACCAAGCGCACCCAGGTCAAGCGCATGCCCAAGCGTGGGCAGTATGACCGCGAGACCGTCTACAAGATCCTCGATGCCGGCGCGATCTGCCATGTCGGCTATGTGATCGACGGCGCGCCCTATGTCACGCCGACCGCGTATTGGCGCAAGGGCGATCGCGTGTACTGGCACGGCTCGTCGGCGAGCCGCATGCTGCGCACGATCGAGGCGGGCTCGCCGGTCTGTCTCACCGTGTCGATGATCGACGGATTCGTGCTGGCGCGCTCGGCCTTCCATCACTCGGTCAATTACCGTTCGGTGATGGCGTTCGGTACGGGGCACAAGGTCGAAGACCCGGACGAGAAGATGCAGGCGATGATCGATTTCGTCGAACGCCTCTATCCCGGGCGCTGGAACGAGCTGCGGCCGGTGACGGCGCAGGAGATCAAGGCGACGACGATCCTGGGCATGGATCTGAACGAGGTCGTCGCCAAGGTGCGCGTCGGCCCGCCGGTCGACGACGAGGAGGATTACGCGCTGCCGATCTGGGCGGGCGTGGTGCCGGTGGCGCCGGTGATGGGGGCGACCATCGACGATTCGCGCAATCTGCCGGGCGTCAAGCGGCCGGACTATCTAGCGAAAATCACGATCGCCTAGGCATTATTAGCCTGCCCGCCTCTTTCGCGGTGCGGGATGGGAACCCATATCCAAATCCTGCGGTGCAGGCTCAGAGCCGGCAGCGTTGCGGTATTGCCGTTGACGGGGGTCGGTGACAGTCCGACGCCCCGCTCACTATAGTTTCCGTGGCTTACAAGCGACGTCTCTCACCGTGCCGCCCTTGCCTTCGCTCGGCAGGTCGGAAATCGCCTCGCGGATCGCACGGCATGCCGCGATGGAAGAAGGCTCTTCGTCCCATCCCTATAGGAGGTTGCCATGCGAACAGTGTGGTCCTTGCCTGCTCTTGTCGTCGTTGCCCTTCTGGGAACGACCGGCGCCGCGCCGGCGCAGTCCCCGCCAACGGCGGCGATGTACGAAACGTGTCGCGATCAGGCGATCGGCCGGGGTCTCGCCGGCGAGGCGCGCTCCACGGCCATCAGCCAGTGCCTGACCACGGCCACGGCCAACCCGGAGGCCGGCAAGAGTACTGCCTACTATGAGGCCTGCCGCGAAGACGCCATCGCGCGTAATCTCGCCGGCGAAGCCCGGGCCAAGGCCGTCAACGAATGCGTGTCCGTGGCCACAATTGTCCCGGCCGCGGGCTCGCCTTACAGCTATGATTCTTGCCGCTCGGGCGCCATCGCGCGCGGATTGGCGGGCGACGCCCTCGGCCAGTTCATCGATCGCTGCACCAAGGGTCAGTAAGACCGCGCGGCCCGCGCTGTATCGAACGGACGACGCCAACACGTAAAGGCACGAAGAGCACAAAGCACCAATGCCTTTGTGTCTTTACGGTTGGATCGCAATGGCGCTCTCAACGCGCAAAGATTGCGCACCGGTTGAGGGAAAACCGAACCTCTTCTAAGCTTGGATGGCCTACGTTCATCCAAGCTTAGGGAGAGGTCTCATGCACGATCACCATCAGTGCTGCCACGGATCGCAACCCGACGCAGCCACGAGCGACACGCCGGCGGCGCCGGACCGTCGCGCATTCCTGAAAACCGCGAGCCTCGGCGTGGGCGCACTGGGGGCCGCCGCCGCGGTTCCACATGAACTGGCCCTTGTTGCCGATGCCTCGGCGCAGCAGCTCGCACAGGCACCGGCCGCCGAAACGCCGATCGGGCCGCGCTGGTGGCCGTCGCGCTGGGGGGCGGAGGATCAGGTGGGGGCGACCAACCTGATGACGCCGGACAAGATCGCCGCGGCGGCGCGACTCATCCGCACCGGCAAAATTTACGAGATCGGCCGCGTCTACGAAGCCGCCATGCCGCTGTTCGGCGAGCGGGTTTTTGCGATGCGCATTCCCGGCGGTCCCACGGGCGGCGTGTTCGGCACCAACCAGATCATCTGGCACGACGAGTTTCTCAGCACCGAGATCGGCCAGGTCGGCACGCAGTTCGATGGCCTCGCGCATATCGGCGTGGCGATCAAGGGGGCCGGCAACAGGGACGAAATGCGCTTCTACAACGGCTTCACGGAAACCGATATCGCCGGGCCGTACGGCATGAAGAAGCTCGGCATCGAAAACGTGAAGCCCATCTTCACGCGCGGAGTCCTGTTCGATGTCGCGGCCTTGCGCGGCCGCGCGCTCAATGGCGGAGAGGAGGTGACGGTCGCCGATCTCTCCGGCGCGCTGCAGCGGCAGAACCTTCCCGCCGACACGCTCAAGCCCGGCGATGCCGCCTTCATTCACACCGGCTGGGGCGAGCTGTGGATGAAGGACAACGCCAAGTACAACAGCGGCGAGCCGGGTATCGGCCTGGCGGCGGCGCGCTGGCTGGCCGAGCGGCAGGTCTGCGTGGTCGGCGCGGACAGTTGGGGGATCGAGGCCGTACCCAACCCCGACGCCAACCTCGCCTTTCCGGCCCATCAGGAACTGATCACGAGAAACGGCATTCATCTGCACGAAAATCTGAATCTGGGCGGCGTGGCCGCCGAGCGCGTCTTCGAATTCGCCTATGTCTTCGCGCCCCTGCCGCTCAAGGGCGCCACCGGCTCGCCGGGCCGCCCGATCGCGATTGTGTAAATCGTCACGTCGCCGCGGGGGACGCGGCGAATGAGCCGGAGATGACAGGAAGGGCACGAAGAGAAATCCTCTTCGTGTCCTTCGTGTCCTTCGTGCGTTCGGCGGCACGGCGTCTGTCGAGACGATCAACATGGCGTGAAGCGCCGCTCGCGCCGCTCAAGAAATTCTGATCGCTTCGTGTATGTCTAACCAATTTGTCATACGCGGGCATGACCCGCGCATCTGATGCGTCGCGATGTGTCAGACTCGTAGGCCAAGCCCCGCGGGTGACAATGTTTTGTTTGATGTGATGGGCTTGCGCGGCAAGGTCGCCTCTCATTTTCGCGAACGATTGCGCGCGTAATCGATTCATTCGCGTGAGAATTTTTTGAGGCCGCGTCCCAATGTCGCGCGATTGGGACCTTACGATTGCCGCGCCGACGCCCTATTTCCATCACATGTCCGATGCAGCGTTCGTGCCCTACGTCGCCATCGCGTTCGCGGCGGGGACGTTGTTCTTGCTAACAACCATTTCAGGTGTCGCCCATGCACGATCGACAGTATCGCTGGCAGGATCATGTGCCGCCGACGGTCGGAGTGAAAGCCAATCTGATGTTCGCGGCGGCGTTTCTGGTTGCCGCCCTCGCCATCGGCGGCTTCGTGCGCACGAAGAGCGAAGCCGCCCAGCAACACAGCATCGCCCAATCCATCGATGAGTTCGCAGCGCGGCGCAGCGGACACAGCGCGGTGGAGGATTATCAGCTTTTCGTCCGTGCCAGCGCGCCTTCGAGCGGTAGCGCGCGCGTGTCGATGGCGTGCGCAAAAGCGCAACCGCAATCCTAGAAACCGGCAGATCGCCGCCACGCAGCGGCGACGCACGGGCGAGGAAGCGTCGGCGATTCCCCACTGTGAGTCACTCAAGACTAGGAGATTACATCATGCGTCTTTCAACCATGCTATCCGCCGCGGCCTTCGTCGCCGTTCTGGGCGTGGCCGGCACCGCCTCGGCACAGAGTGCGGGCGGCGCCAACGCTGATTATAACGCCTGCTATCAGCAGTCGATCGCCAAAGGCCTTTCGGGTGAAGCGCGCCGCGTCGAAATCGACAATTGCCTGAGCACGCCGGGGGCGCAGGCTTCCATGCCGGCGGGACGCACCTACGGCGAATGCCGTGCCGGCGCCATCACGCGCGGCCTGACCGGCGACGCGCTGCGGCTCTATCTCGATCGTTGCGTGACCGGGTAAGAGCGCCTCGTTCTGTCCTGCGGGGATTCGTCCCCGCAGGACCGGCGAACATGTCCGGGGCCTGACGGAGTCATGACCGAAGCTTAACGTGACGAAACCTTCACGTTCGCTAGGATGAAAGCGCTTTCGATTTTCATCCCTGTGGAGGTCGTCATGCGGTGCTCTCTCGCCCTTCCTATATTCGCCGTTGCAATGGTTGCCGCCGGGGCTGCATTCGCGCAGACATCGGGACAACAAAATCCAGCGTTCTATGAAAGCTGCCGCGAGCAGGCCGCCGATAACGGTCTCTACGGTGTATTCGCGGAACCGTCCATCAAGAGCTGCATGGAAATCCTTGCCAGTGCGGTGCCGCCCGAACACAGCATCGCCGCCTGCCGCATGGAAGCGATCGCGCGCAACATCAGCGGCGACGGGCTGCACGCGTTCCTGGAAAAGTGCACGAACGGCGGGTGAGTGACGGAAGCGACTCTTTCCCTCTCCGCCGCGTAGCGGGGGAGAGGGAGGGGCCCGCGCGCGAAGCGCGCGGGAGGGTGAGGTGGTGGTGACGCCAGTGCCTTCAACAAAGTTTTAGCGGAGAGACCCACCTCACCCGCTCGCTTCGCTCGCACCCTCTCCCCCCACTTCGTGGGCGGAGAGGGTTAATGCGTTACTTCCCAAACTTCTGCTCGATCTCCGCCCATTTGCCGAATTGCATGATCTGCTTGAATTCGTCGAAGGTCGCGGATTGGGCGGCGATGTTCTTGACCTTGTCGGCCTTGAGGTCGGCCAGCATGTCCGTCATCGTCTTGGCGACGGCCATCACCAACGTGATGCCGTGCACCACCATCTCGAAGCCCATGTCGTAGAGCTCCTTGTTGGTGAGGATGGGCGTCTTGCCGCTGGTCAGCATGTTGCAGAATTGCGGCACGCTCACCTCGCGGCCGACGCGCTCGAGCTCGGCCACGGTCAGCGGGGCCTCGACGAAGATGCCGTCGGCACCGGCCTTCACATAGCGCTCGGCGCGGCGCAGCGCTTCATCGAGACCATGCACGGCGCGCGCGTCGGTGCGCGCGATCAGGAACGTGTCCTTGTTCTGGCGCGCGGCGGCGGCGGCGTGGATCTTCTTCTCCATCACTTCGGTCGGCACGACATCCTTGCCCTCCATATGGCCGCAGCGCTTGGGGCTGACCTGGTCCTCGATGAAGATCGCGGATGCGCCCATGCGCTCGTAGGTCTGGATGGTGCGTGTCACGTTTTTGACGTCGCCATAGCCGTCATCGGCGTCGATCAGCACCGGCAGATCGGTCGCGGCCATGATGTCGCGAATGCCGGAGGAGATCTCGCCCAGCGCGCACAGGCCGATATCGGGCACGGCGTAGCGCGCACCGACGACCGGATAGCCGCCGATGACATAGGCCTTGAAGCCGGCCATCTCGATCAGCCGCGCGCTCATCGCGTCGTGCGCGCCGGGCAGGACCAGCGGTTTTTCGCGCGCCAGCAGCTCGCGCCAGGTCGGCTTCGTCTTTGCCATCGTCTCCCCCTCGCTCGTGTTGTTTTGTTACGGCCAGAATTGCGCGGACGTGCCGCCGTCGACGGTCAGGATGTGGCCGGTGACGAACGACGCGGCCTCGGAGGCGAGGAACACGGCCGCGCCGGAAATCTCCTCCGGCTTTCCCCAGCGGCCCAGCATCGTCCGGCGCGAGTAGGTGGGCCCAAGTTCCTTGTCCTCGGCGATCGCGGCGTTGGTTTCGGTCGCGAAAAACCCCGGCGCGATACCGTTGACGGTGATGGTGTGTGGACCGAAATCGGCGGCGAGGGCGCGCGTCAGGCCGGCAAGGCCGGATTTGGCGGCGGCATAGGCGGGGTCGCCATGGCGGGCGAGCGGCCCGGCGATCGAAGTCACGTTGATGATGCGGCCCCATTTGCGCGGCATCATCAACTTTGCCGCTTCGCGCGCGGTCAAGAAGGCGGAGACGAGATCGGCGTCGATCAGCGCACGGATTTCGGCGACCGGCAGCTCCATCAACGGTTTGCGATTTCGCAAGCCGACATTGTTGACGAGGATGTCGAGCCGACCGTGCTGGTGCTTGATCTGCGCGAAGGCGGCGGCGACCGCCGCCTCATCGGCGACATCGAAGGCCAGCGCCGCGGCGCTGGCACCCGCGGCGACAATCTCGGCCACCGGTGCCGCGAGCCGCCCGGCATCGCGGCCGTTGAGCAGCACATGCGCGCCCGCCCCGGCGAGGGCCTTGGCGATCTCGAAGCCGAGGCCGCGGCCGGCGCCGGTGACGAGGGCGACTTTGTCCTTGAGGGAGAAACGGGCGAGGGTGTCAACCATGGGCGCGCGACGGTCCAACGAATGGGAGCGGCAGGCTTCCTCATTTCCGCGGCACTGTCCAGCCTCGCCCAATGGACAGGTTCGTGCCACCCCCTCACCCCAGCCCTCTCCCCGTTGGGGAGAGGGGGCAGACCGAGGCACGTTGGAATCCCCCTCTCCCCTCTGGGGAGAGGGTTAGGGTGAGGGGGTGGCGCGCTCGTCGAACTTGATGACTCAGCGGACCGGATCGATCGACAGGACCGTGAAGGTGCCGTCGATCTTGTCGGCGGTGAAGAGGACCTTTGCGCCGACCTTCACCTTGTCGAGGTAAGCCGGGTCCTTCACGGCGTAGACCATGTTCATTGCCGGCATATCGAATTGCGGCAGCGGCCCGTGGCGGATGCTGATCTTGCCGGTGTCCTTGTTGATCCGCGTCACCTCGCCCTCGACGGGCTGCGACGCGGCTTGCGCGAGCTCGACGGCGACGGCCGCCGCAAGCGGCGTCGACAGTGCAAAGGCGATGGCGACGAGCAAAGGGCGCATGAAGCGCATGACGATCTCCGTTGGGAACAATTACTGAATCGTCAGATTGCCGACCATGCCGGCCTCGAAATGGCCGGGCACGAGGCAGGCGAATTTCAGATTGCCGGCCTGTGTGAACTGCCAGACGAGCTCGCTGGTCCGGCCCGGCTCGACCGTGACGGCGTTGGGATCGTCATGCTCCATCTCGGGATTTTTCTGCATCGCCGCGGCGTGCTCCTTGAGATCCTTGGCGGTGCCGATCACCATCTCGTGCTTGATCTGGCCGGTGTTCTTGACGACGAAGCGGATGGTCTCGCCGCGCTTCACACGCACGGAGTCGGGCGTGTAGCGCATCTGGTCGGTCATCGTGACCTCGACCGTGCGGGCCACTTTTTTCGGGTCGCCCGGCTTGCCGATGGCGTGCATATGACCGGCATCCGCGAACGCAAACGATGTCGCCAGAGCGAAAGAAGCAACGAAGGCAGACGCAAGAAGTTTGTTCATCACGAAGTTCCTTTGTTGAAGACAGGGGTAGAGTGCAAATCACGCTTTCCAGTCCCAGGCCACTGTGCCGGGCGGGTGCTTGTACCAGCCGGGATCGCGGTAATCGCCGCGTGCCAGCCCGTCGCGAACCTTCACAACGGAGAACATGCCGCCCATCTCCAGCGGGCCGAACGGGCCCTTGCCCGTCATCATCGGCAGCGTGTTGTCGGGGATCGGCATCTCCATCTCTTGCATGTCGGCCATGCCGCGCTCGCCCATGACCATGTAGTCGGGGACGAGCGTGGTGATCTTCTTCGCCACACCGCGATGATCGACACCGATCATGGTCGGCATGCTGTGGCCCATCGGGCCCATCGTGTGGTGCGATTTGTGGCAGTGGAACGCCCAGTCGCCGGGTTCGTCGGCGGTGAACTCGATGGCGCGCATCGCCCCCACCGGCACGTCGACTGTGACCTCAGGCCAGCGGGCCCCCGGCGGCACCCAGCCGCCATCGGTGCCGGCAACGACGAAATCGTAGCCATGCAGATGGATCGGGTGATTTGTCATGGTGAGATTGCCGATGCGGATGCGCACGCGATCGCCCTTGCGCACCGGCAGCGGGTCGATGCCGGGGAAGGTGCGGCTGTTCCAGGTCCAGAGGTTGAACGCCGTCATCTCGGCGACGCGCGGCGTCTTGGCGCCGGGCTCGACATCGTAGGACGCCATCAGGAAAACGAAATCGCGATCGACCGCGTGTTGCGCACGGTCCTTGGGGTGGACGATGAGCGAACCCATCATCCCCATCGCCATCTGCACCATCTCGTCGGCGTGCGGGTGGTACATGAACGTACCGCTCTTCTTCATCACGAACTCATAGACGAAGGTCTTGCCGGGCTGGATGTGCGGTTGCGTCAGACCGCCGACGCCGTCCATGCCCGACGGCAGCAGGATGCCGTGCCAATGCACGGTCGTGTGCTCGGGCAGCTTGTTGGTGACGAAGATGCGCACGCGGTCGCCCTCGACGCATTCGATGGTCGGGCCGGGGCTCTGGCCGTTATAGCCCCAGAGATTGGCCTTCATGCCGGGCGCGATCTCGCGCTCCACGGGCTCGGCGATCAGGTGGAACTCCTTGACGCCGTTGTTCATGCGCCAGGGGAGCGACCAGCCGTTGAGGGTGACGACCGGGTTGTAGGGGCGCCCGTCGGGTGGAACGAGCGGGCCTTGCGTCTTCGCGTCGGCGCGTAGCGGCGCTTCGGGCAGCGTTGCCGCGTCGGCGCGGCCGATGACGCTGGCACCGACCAGGGCGGAGGCGCCGCCCAGGATTTGTCTGCGATTGAACATGGGGTCTGTCTCCTGGGTCGATCGTATCAATCACCGCCGCCGCCGCTGGCGGGCGGCGGGGCAGGGCGGACGGAATTGTTCGGGTTTGCTTTGCCGGCGGTCAGGGCCAAGCGCAGATCGGCATCGGCGGCGAGGAAGTCGCGCTGCGCTTCGATCGCGGCGATCACGGACGCGATCTGCTCGCGCTGATCGGCCAGCAGCTCGAAGACGCTGGCGAGCATGCCGTTGTAGCGATAGACCGTTTCCTCGCCGATCTGCTTGCGCAGCGGCAGGATCTCGTCGCGGTGGCTCTTTGCGATGTCGTAGGCCGTGCGATAGGCGAAATAGGATTCGCGCACCTCGGAGCGAACCATGATTCCCATCTCCGCATAGCGGTCGAGCGCCTGCATGAAAGCGTTCATGCGCAAATCACGCCGGCCTTGGGCGCGATCGAACACCGGGATCTGCGTGCGACGGACGACCGCGTCGGTACGAATTGCGTCCTCGCGGAAATAGTCGACCTCGTCGAGGGACGTGAAGCGCGTGCGCGCGGTCAGCAGGGTGCCGTTGTCGTAGTGGCCGAGCTCCATGTCGCGGGCGTCGGCGATGATATCGATCTGGGCCGACTGCAGGTCGAGACGCTGACGCAGCGCCATGGCTTCGAGAGTGTCGTCCGCCATCGGCTGGGTCGGCAGGTCGGGCAGGCGATCGGGCAGGGTGTAGGCGATATCCGGGCCCCACAGGCCGAGCAGCCGGGTCAGTTGCTCGCGCGCGGACATGGAGGCCTGGCGCGCGCGCGCCAACTGCGCCGTCATCTCGACATGGAAGACCTGCTCGCGCAGCTCGTTGATCTTGGGCCAGTTGCCGATGCGCGCACCGCGCCGCGTGAGCTCCAGCGCCGCCTCTGTGGCGTCGCGCGCCTGCGCGGTGTAGGCGGCGATCTGCCCGGCGGCAACCGCTGCCGCATAGGCTTTGCGGACTTCGACCGCCAGGCGAAGCTGCTCGGCGGCCACTTGCAGCTTCAGCTCGTCGGTCCGGCGCCGGTCGATCTCGCTGGCCATCGCGTAGGCGCGCTGGCCGATGGTGGCGAGAACGAAGCGGCGCTCGATGTCGGCCTGCGGTGCCGGCAGGGCATCGAGGCCGCGCACGAGATCCTCGTCGAGCAGACCGACGCTGAAATACGTGGCGCGCACGGCGCGATTGCTCAACAGCGCGACGACGACGGCATCGTCGGCGGTGAGCGGCTTGGCGAGACGGCGCTGCAATTCAGCGCGAAGCGTGTCCGTATCGCCCGGCGTTGCGCGCGCCGCGGCGGGCACGGTGCCGCCGGCTTGCGCCAATTGAATATCGGCGTCGACGGCGCACGCGCTCAAGGCGAGGGTCGCGAGCACCAGGACGACAAGGCGAAGGCGGGATTTAGTTGGTGCCATGATTGTGCATCCCTGTGGGTGGCATCGGCGCCGCGCCCGCAGGCTGCGGCGCGGCCTGTGGTTCGTTGGACTCGCGGAGCTGGCCGGTGTGGCCGCGCAGGCGGCTGGCCTCGTCATTGGCGCGGCGCCAGGACACCTCGTCGCCCTGCGGCGGCGGGGCGTCGAAGACCGAGCGGTAGGAAGCCGGCGGGCCCTGCAATTGCGGATTGGCCGGACCGAACAGATCGGCCGGCGTTTGCGTCTGGGCCAGCGCCAACGATGGCGCCAGCCACAGAACAGCGATCGATAAAGAGCGCATGATCCTCTCGTGCTTGCTGAGCGTTGCCGTCAGAGAAAGTCTGACGGCGCGTCAATCCGGCCGGTCGACGGTGCGACCGGTTGGGTCAGGCAAGCAGAGGACTGGGGGGACGATCCGGTGAGGCCGGCCGCACGCCGGCGGAGAGGGGGAGTGCCACGGGCTCCGGCACGGGGAGGGGCGCGAAAACAGCGCCCGATGCTTCGCTCAGAGCCAACGGGCCGCAGCACGCGCCGTTGCTGTCGCAGGCCTTGGCGTGCGACGTCATCGGTGAATCGGCGCCGTGCGAATGGGTGGCACTCTGGGCGATCTGGCGATCGGCGGCGGCGTCATCCATGTCGTGGGCGGCGTCGGCATGCTTCGCTTCGACTGGCGCGACAATTGCCGCTGGAACTGTCGGCTCCATCGCATCGTGCAAATGAATGACCGGGGCCGCGATGGCGCGCGTGGTCAGCGCCAGGGTCATCAGGATGATGACCAGCATGCTGACGGCTCGGCGGCGGCGCATAGAACGCCAAAACAACGAAGGCTGAAACAAGGCAGCGTCAATCCGGTTGCGATCTGGCCCTGGATATGGGGCTTGCCGGTACGGGAAGGTCAAGGGCGATCAGGAGTCAGTCAAGCATCAAAATGCTCTCAGATTCCTTAATGATACCCGTGTGCTTGACCTATTTCCTGCGGACAGGAACAATGCCGGCCGGCTCAAAATACGCCGGTGCCGCGCGCTTCGTTCCTGCGGACCCGGCCAACAGAAGAGTGAGGGGGAGACCGCCATGCTGAGACGGCTATTCATTGCCGCGACCGGAGCGACGCTGCTGCTGGGCGCGCCGCCGCGCAGGCGCAGCAAGTGCACCATGCGCGTCAGCAGCCAGGTGCCGACGGCGCATCATCTGCACAAGATGCTGGAAGGCTTCGCGGCCGACGTGAAGCGCAGCGCACCAATAGCGAGGTGCAGGTGCAGGTCTTCCCGGCCGAGCAGCTCCACAAGGCGGCGGAAAACCATCCGGCGGTGGCGCGCGGCGCTGTCGAGGCGGCGGTCTCGGTCAACCAGCAATGGGGCAGCACGCTGCCGGAGATGAACGTCGTCGTCATCCCGTATTTCTTCTCCGACCTCAACAAGATCAAGAAATTCCCCGGTTCCGAGCCGGCCAAGATCCTGGAGAAGAAGCTCGAGGAGAAGGGCGTGCACAATCTGGCGTGGTTCTATATCACGCGCCAGGCGATCTACACCTCGGGCAAGAAGCCGCTGCTCGTGCCCGACGATTTCAAGGGCATGAAGGTGCGCGGCTTCAACGCGCTCTTTGATACGTCGCTGACCGCGGTGGGTGCTGCGACATCCGCGATGCCGGGGCCGGAGGTCTACAACGCGCTGCAGACCGGCGTGCTCGATGCCGGCCTCACCGACGTCTCGGCCGCGTTCAGCCGGCGCTTCTACGAGGTGCAGAAATACGGCACCGTCACGCCCTCGCTGACCGTCTATTTCCATCTCTACGTCAATCCGCGCTGGTTCGCAGGGCTTGTCGCCGGCGCATCGCAGCGCGCTCGAAGCCGCGGCGAAGAAGGCGGAGCAGGACGCGATCGGCATCACCGAGGCGACAGCGGAAGACGCGATCAAGCAGCTGCGCGAGAAGGGCATGACGCTTAAGATCCACAACGACGCGGAAGCGGCGGTGTGGAAGGCGGTCATGCAGAAGCCGGTGATGGACGCGTTCCTCAAGGCCTCGCCGACCGACGGGCAGAAGCTGATCGATCTGCTCAACAAGCTCTGACCCGGCCCGGAAATTTGACATGACGATGGGGGAAGCCGCGCCGCTCGCCCGCAATTTGCGGCGGGCGGAGGCGGCGGTGGCTGCGCTCAGCCGGGTGGCGGCGGGGATTGCGGGCGCCGCCTGCCTCGCCTGCTTCCTGCTGGTCTGCTACGCCGTCGTCATGCGCTATTTCCTCGGCATGCCGCAGAACTGGACGGACGAGGCGGTGGGCTGGCTGATCGTCATCACGGTCATGCTGTCGGTGCCCGAGGCGCAGCGCCGCGGCGAGAATATCGGCGTCGATGCTTTGATCGAAAACACGCGCGGGCGGCTGCGGCGCGCGCTTGCTGGCGTTCGGCGCGGCTACGGTGCTGGCCACCGCCGCGATCCTCGTTCACGAGGGCGTGGAGATGGTGGAATTCTCGCGCATGATCGGCATGAAGTCGATGACGATGCCGGACTGGCCGCTGTGGGCGATCCAGGCGTTGGTGCCGATCGGCGCCGTGTTGCTGTTCGCCGTGTCCGTCATCCAGTTTGCGTGCTGGGCTATCGGGATCGAGCCGCAGGGCATCGATACGGCCAAAATCGACATGCACGAATGACGTTCGTCATCATCCTGATCGCGCTGATAGCACTGCTCTATCTCGGCATGCCGATGTTCGCGGGCATGTTTCTGTTCAGTTGCGTCGTGCTCTATTTCGTCGAAGGCAATGTGGCGACGCTGGGCGAGTTCGTGTTCGGCAAGCTCAACGTCTACCTGCTGGTCGCCATTCCGCTGTTCATGCTGATGTCGCATTTCATGGTGCGTGGGAAGGTGGTCGACGATCTCTATGCGACCGCGCATACGCTCACACGCCATCTACCCGGTGGGCTTGCGGTCGCGACGGTGTTCGCGTGCGCGATCTTCGCGGCGATCTCGGGCTCGAGTGTGGCCACGGCGCTGACCATCGGCGCGGTCGCGATCCCGCAGATGCTGAAATACAAATACCCGCCGCGCGCCGTCTACGGCGTGGTCGCCGGCGGCGGCACGCTGGGCATTCTCATTCCGCCGTCGGCGCCGATGGTGCTGTACGGCTTCGTGTCCGACACGTCGATCGGCGCCTTGTTCATGGCGGGCGTGCTGCCCGGTGTCATGATGTCGCTGATCTTCGCGGGCTATTGCATGATCACGCAAGGCCGTGTCGAGCGGCGCACGCCGGATTTCGTGCGGCCGCCACGGGCGAGCGTGCCGGAAATCGGCGCGGCGCTGCGCAAATCCTTCTGGGCGCTGAGCCTGCCGCCCTTCGTGCTGGGCGGGCTCTATTTCGGCGTGTTCACCGCGACGGAAGCGGCGGGCACGGGTGCGGCCTGGGCGCTGTTCATCGCCGCCATCATGTATCGCAATCTGAGCTGGCGCGATGTTTGGGAAGGCGGGCAGGACGCCGCGCGCACCAGCGCCATGCTGTTCATGATCATCATCGCCGCCGGGCTGTTCGGCTACATGCTGACCAAGCTCAACATCCCGCAAGAAGCGGTGGCGCTGGCGCTCAAATACAATGTTTCTCAGACACAATTTCTCATCGCCTCGATGATCCTGATTTTCATCCTGGGCCTGATCCTGGAATCGATCTCGATCATCCTGATCACCACGCCGGTGATGCTGCCGGTGATGACGGCGCTGGGCATCGACAAGGTCTGGTACGGCGTGCTGCTGACGATCAACCTGGAGCTGGCGCTGATCTCGCCGCCCGTGGGCATGAACCTGATCGTCATCAAATCGATCACCAAGGCGTCGCTGGCGGAAATCGATCGCGCGGCGATCCCCTATATCCTCATGCTGATCCTGGGCATCGCCCTCATCATCCTGTTCCCGCAGATCGCGCTGTGGCTGCCCAGCACGATGAAGTACGAGTGATGATCTGCATTCCCTCTCCGCCGCGAAGCGGGGGAGAGGGAAGGGGCCCGCGCGAAGCGCGGGAAGGGTGAGGTGGTGGCGCCGCTCTCACGCTTTCAACAATTATGCGGCGGAGGCACCCACCTCACCCGCTCGCTTCGCTCGCACCCTCTCCCCCCACTTCGTGGGCGGAGAGGGTTATGCATGCTCACGTCACGTTAAACGCTTATAGAACAGCGTCGTGTCGCAGAACCGGCCGTCGGGCAGGCGCGCGTAGTCGGGAATGAGTCCCGCCTTGATGTAGCCGAGCAATTCGTAGAGCGCCTCGGCCTCGTCGCTGGCGGTGTCGAGCGTCAGCAGGGTGCGGCCCAGCGCGCGCGCCTCGGCTTCCAGCGCCGTCATCAGGGCGCGCGCCAGGCCGCGGCGGCGGGCGCGGCGATGGACCAGCATCTTGGCCACATCGGCGCGATGCGCCTGGTTGGGGGTGCGGCTGAGGTCGAGACGGACCGTGCCCAGCGCCGTGCCATCGACGAGGCCGGCGAAGAGATACGAATCCCCGGCGGCCAGCGCCGGCAGCAAGCTGCGGAAATAGGCGGCAGCGTCGTCGCGCGAAAACGGCGCCATGAAACTGACGGAGGCGCCGCCGGCGACGACATCTCTCAGGATCTCGGCCAGCTCGGGCAGGCGGCGCTCGGCCTCAGCGGCCGACAGGCGGATGATGGTCATGACCGGCAGGCCGTGCGAGTTACGTGCCAAACGCCTCTTTGGGCATCCGTGCCACCACGCCGGCGGAGTTGCGGACATGGCGGCGCATCAGCCGCTCCGCCGCCGCCGCGTCCCCCGCCAGGATGGCCGCGGCAATCTCGTCGTGCTCGCGCATGGCGGCCGTGAGGAACGAGGCCGGGACATAGGGCCAGAGCTGAAGGGCGAGGACGGGCAAATGAAGCTGCTCCAGCAGGGTCTCGAGCTGCCTGTTGCTGGCGGCGGCGACGATCAGCCTATGAAACAAAGCGTTTTCCGTGCGATAGCCGACAATATCGCCCGGGCCGCTGGGCAGCACGCGCTGCGCCAGGCCGTCGGTGAAGCGGGCGTGGATCTCCGGATTATGGACGTTCTCGGCGGCCAGGCGGGCGGCGAGCGCCTCGAGCTCGCCGCGCACGCAATAGAAATCGTCGATTTCGGCGCGGGTGAAGCGGCGCACGACCGCGCCGCGGTTGCGCACGACCTCCACCAGCCCCTCGCCCGAGAGCCGGCGCAGGGCCTCGCGGATAGAGGAGCGGCCGACCTCGTATTCGGCGCTCAGCTCCGCCTCGATCAGGCGCTGGCCCAGGACGTAGCGGCCGGACACGATAGCGCCCCGGATGGCGGTATGCACCCGGTCGACGGCGCCGTCGCCGGCGGCCCCGGCCGGGCGCCTGGCGTTGCGCTGGGGTGGACGATTAGGGGATGCAGGAACCGGGGATTGCACCGAGGGCATGCCAAAATAGTATCAGGTCCAAGCCGGAAGGATAGCGCGGCGCAGCGCCAGGCAGAAACGGCGGCGTTTCTTTTATACCTTAGGATGTAGAGCCGGGCAGGGTCCGCCGCAGGTCGTGCGCCCCTACTTCGTGTCGCTGCTGTCGAACCGGTCTTCGGTCAGGGTGTCCATCACGCCGGCCGCGGCGTGGAGATGCCGGCGCATGGCGCGCGCGGCACCGGCGCCATCCCCGGCCAGGATGGCGCGGGTGACCGATTCGTGGCCGCGCATGGACGCGCCATAGATCGGCCGCGGCAGCCGGTGCCAGAACTGGACTGCGGCCAGCGCGTGGCGCACGCGCGCTAGCAAGGCGTCCAGCTGACGGTTGCCGCTCATTTGGGCAATCAACTGGTGAAAATCCTGGTCGCTCTGGGCGTAACGATTGTTGTCGACCGGATCGGCGGCCTGGCGCAGACGCTCGATGGCCGCGGTCAGCCGGGCGCGGTTGTCGCCCTCGTCGATACGCGCGGCGGCCAGGCGCGCGGCCGTGGCTTCCAGCGTCTGACGGATCAGCATCAGATTGGCGACGTCGCGGCGGGTCAGGCGGCGCACGATCGCGCCGCGATGGCGCACGATCTCCACCAGCCCCTCGCCGGCCAGGCGGCGCAGCGCCTCGCGAATCGTGCTGCGGCCGACATTGAGATCGGCGACCAGCTCAGCCTCGACCAGCCGCCTTCCCAGCGGATAGCGGCCGGTGGCGATGCCGTTTCGTAAGGCTGTCAGAGCGAGCTCGAGGGCACCGGCGGTAGAATCCGCCTGCACTGATCCCGAGGAGAGGTCCGCCGCGGCGCCCGATCGGCCGCCGCTGCTCGCTGCCGCGGCTGCCGCCAGCAGTGTCATGACGGCAACGCTATCATAATGAGGGAGGGCCGCTACCCGCACATTCGTCTGGGTTCCGCGTCCTAATGCTGGAACGAGGCGTCCTTGCGCTCGAGCATGCGCAGCAAGGCAGGCCATTCGCGGAAGACGGCGCCTGTGCCGATACCGGCGGCACCCTTCTCCCATTGCTGGGCGGTGTGCTCGCGCGTGTCGGGCGGTGGCGCCTGGATCGCGCGGCCGGTCTGCATGACATCAAGCTGAATGCGGCAGGCCTGCTCGAGGTAGTACATCAGCCGGAAGGCCTCGGGCACGCTCGCCCCCGCCGTCAGCAGGCCGTGGTTGCGCAAGATCATCGCCTTGCGGGCTCCGAGATCGGCGACCAAACGGCGGCGCTCGCTCTCGTCGAGCGCGAAGCCCTCGTAGTCGTGATAGGCGATGCGCTCGTGGAACTGGAAGCCGCCCTGGGTCATCGGCATGAAGCCTTCGGCCAGGCATGAGACCGCCGTGCCGGCCGGGCTGTGGGTGTGGATGACGCAGACCAGATCGGGGCGCGCGCCATGCACGGCGCTGTGGATGACGAACCCGGCGGGGTTGATCTCGTGCTCCGTCGGCTCGACGATGGTGCCGTCGAGGTCGATCTTGACGAGGTTGGACGCGGTCACCTCGTCGTACATCAGCCCGTATGGGTTGATCAGGTAATGATGCGCGGCGCCGGGGACGCGCGCGGTGATGTGGTTGTAGACCAGGTCGGTCATGCCGAAATGGTCGATCAGGCGATAGCAGGCGGCGAGATCGACGCGCAGCGCCCATTCAGCCTCGCTCCAGCGCTGGCGCGGATCCGGCGTGGCGATATTGGCGCGCATGGCGGTTCCCTCCGGTGGCGGCCGGCTTGGCCGGCTCTTGACGCGCTTGAGCCTAGCACGGCCTCAGGTGGTGTGCTCGCCGGGCGTGGGCCGGTGGGCGAGGATCAGCCCGGCCGCGACCGCGAGCAGGCCGGCGACCAGGCCGGGCGTCACGGGCTCGCTCAGGAACAGCCAGCCGAGCAAGGCCGCGGTGATCGGGCTCAGCGCCAGGAACATTGCGACGCGGGTCGCCGTGGTGCGGCTCAGCGTCCAAACCCACAGATAGTAAAAAACGCCGCTGCTGACTCCGACCAGGATGATGGTGAGCCACCCGATTGCGGTGAGCTGTGGCGACGTCGTGAGGAAGCCCTCGAAGAACGCGGGGAGCATCAACGCCACGACGGCGGCGGCCATGGCGAGCGTCGCGACGGGCAAAGACGGGTAGCGGCGCACGAGCTTGCCGAAGAACACGCTGCATGCGGCGTTGCACAGCGCCGCCAAGATTGCCGCCGCCTCGCCTAGCCAGCCCGTGGCGCCGGGGGCACCCTGCAACGCTTTCTCGCCAAGCGCCAGGGTGACGCCGGCGATGGTGACGAGGATGCCGATGGTCTTGGGCGCGGTCAGGCGTTCGTGGCGCATCGCTGCGGCAAGCAGCAGTGTCAGCAGCGGGGCGGTCGCAAAGATGAGGGCGGTGCGCGCGGCGGGGATGTAGATCAGGCTGACATTGATCAGCGCGATCGTGGCGCCGAATTGAATCGTGCCGAGCACGCCGATCGCCAGCGCATCGCGCGGTGCCACGCGGATGCGGCCGGCCAGCAGCACGGGCGCCAGCAGGCACAGTGTGCCGACGACGTAGCGGATGAGGGCGAGCGACGCGGGGCCGGCCTGGTCGACGATGAGCCGCGTGGCGACGATGGTGGCGCCGACCTGCATGGCGATGACGGCGGCGGCGAGGGACGGCAAATGGCGGTGCATGCGGCGCTACAGCTTCTTGTCCCAAATCTGGGCGATCAGATCGTGGCCGAAGCTGCGATGCTTTTCCTCCGACACCAGTTCGAAGCCGGCGTTTTGGTAAATGCGCCGCGCCACGTGCAGCACGGAGTTGGTCCAGAGCGTGATCTTGCGGTAGCCGGCCCGGCGCGCGAAGCGGATGCATTCGTCCACCAGCCTGGCGCCGATACCGAGGCCGCGCGCCTTGGGCTCGATCAGCAGTAGGCGCAACTGCGCGACCGTCGTGGATTTCTTCACGAGAAAGATGCAACCGACGATCTCGCCGTCGATCTCGGCGATCCAGCAGCGCTCGCGTTTCGCGTCGAAATTCTTGATGAAGTCGGACGCGATCTCGGCAACCAGCGCCTCGAAGCTCTCGTCCCAACCGTATTCCTGCGCGTAGAGCGCGCCGTGGCGATGGATGATCCAGCCGAGATCGCCGGGTTGCGGCGCGCGCAGCACGTAAGGCGCCTTGGTCTCGGGCGGTGCGCCGAGAAGCTGCTCGATCGTACCCATGGCTTCGACGAGCCGCTTCTGGTCGGCGGTGGCGAGTGTCGACAGGAACGTCGCCACCTGGCGGCGTGCACCCTCGTTCATCGGCGCGAAGGCCTTGGCGCCCTTGTCGGTGAGCTCGAGATGAGTCTGGCGGCCATCCTTTGCCGAGCGCGTACGGCGCAGGTAGCCGCGCTTGGTGAAATCAGCCAACAGCCGGCTGAGATAGCCGGCGTCGAGGCCGAGATCGCGCGCGAGCGCGCTGGCGGTGGGGGCCTCGCGATGGAAGAGCTCGTAGAGCACGCGCGTTTCAGTGAGCGAGAACGGACCTTGCAGCAGCTCCTCGTTCAGGACGCCGAGCTTCTGGGTATAGAACCGGCTAAAGCGCCGCATCGCGGCGACGCGCCGGTCGAAGGATTGGTCGGGAGCGGGCACGGCGGCGGTCCCTCGGGTTTTTGACAGTGTCATGAAAATGGTTGACAAAGTCAAGTAACTGAAGATCGCGCCAGCCCCACCTCACCCGCCTCGCTGCGCTCGGCACCCTCTCCGCCCCAATGGGGCGGAGAGGGGAGGGGGCCCGCGCGCGGCAGCGCGCGGGAAGGGTGAGGTGGGGCTGGAGAGACGCCCGACGTCTTAAATCAAGCGACCTTGGCGCAGCCTTGCGCTTTGAGTTTGCGCGTTGTCGACGCCGGGAATTTTTCGAGCTTTGCGGCGGGGCGGACCGGGCGGCGGACCAGCTCGCCGCCGCAATTGGGGCAGCGGCCGGCGAGCACGTTGGTGGCGCACGCGTTGCAGAACGTGCATTCGAAGGAGCAGATCATCGCGTCGGCCGCGTCGGGCGGCAGGTCGCGGTCGCAGCATTCGCAATTGGGGCGCAGTTCGAGCATCGCCATCCCTCCCGGTTCATCCGCGAAAAAATTCTAGCGGTGCTGCCTGCGAAACGCGAGCAGCGTCCATGAGCGGGTCGGAGAGAATGCGCGGGGCCCCCTCACCCTAGCCCTCTCCCCCGAGGGGAGAGGGGATTTCACCGCGCTCGATCTGGCTCCCTCTCCCCTCTGGGGAGAGGGTCGGGGTGAGGGGGCGGCTCTGAACTTTCCTACATTTTCTGATTCCCGCGGGACTCGATCCGCGGGTCCATGGTCGGGCTGGAGCGGACAGTAAAAGGATCGCCACTGTCCGCACGCGCGGAAAAATGGACCCGCGGATCGAGTCCGCGGGAATCAGTTTATTTGCTTTTTTACACTACGAAGGATTGGTCCCGTGCTGCGCGAACTCGTGAACACCCGCACCTACATCTTGGCGCGCGCGTATGAGTGTGATCTAATTCACGGCGATACGGGCGTTCTGCCTGTATGTCTGACGACGGCGTTTTGCTGCACGCAGTTCCGCGCGTCGATACGAATTTCGCAGAGTTCTGGTCTGACGCGCACAATCTTCGGGGAGGATCGTGGATGCGCGCGTTCGCACGTCTCCGCACGCTCGTCTGTGTCTCGGCTCTTCTGGCATCCGTGGCGGCCGCGCCCAGTTTGGCGCAAAGCACGCTGAACCCCGGCTATGCCGCGGGCGATGCCAAGCTCACGCCCTCCGAGCGCGCGGGGCGCGAGATCTGGTTCTTCGCAACCGCCTTCAACGACCGTTTCTACACCTACACCTACCCGCAGCGCCTGGGTGCGGCGATCGACTGGTACCGGGTGCTGGGCGCCCCCAACAAGCGCGATCTGTTCCAGGCCTGGGGCGTGATTCCCGATCCCGATTGCTGCACGCCGGGCGATCCCAACTGTCCGGCCAAGAGCCTCGACGAGACGTACGGATTCCAGTGGTGTCCGGGCGATGAGGAGCTGCTGAAATTCATCGGCAAGGAGGGCTATCGCGACCCGGCCTGCGATTTCAAGGACGGGCCGTTCAAGACCTCCACACCGCATGGCAGCGTCGACCAGCGGCAGAGTGCGTGCGATCTGCGCTTCGGCACGTCGACGGGGGCGCTGGGCTTGCGCAAATTTCCCAATCCGCGATTCGATGCGCGAGAGATGGACGGCGCTCAACGGCAAGCCGAGCTCGTGGGATGGGTATCGCAATTTCCTGTCGGACGAATCGCAGAGCGCCGATTCGCGCGCCAACCGCTTGTTCGACGGTTCCATCGAACCGCCGTTTCGCATCGGCATGACCTGCGGGGCGTGCCACATTGCCTACGATCCGCTGAAGCCGCCCGCCGACCCCAATCATCCGAAATGGGAGAATATCGACGGGCTGGTCGGCAATCAGTACAGCCGCATGTCGCAGCTCTTGGGCTCGGGCATGTCGCAGCATCGCCTGGAATGGCAGCTCATCGCGCTGGCACGCCCGGGCACGGTCGACACCTCGGCCCTGCCGATGGACGGGCTCGCCAATCCCGGCACGATGAACGCGATCATCAACCTGCCCAAGCGGCCGGTGCATGAGCATCGCGTGCTCAAATGGCGCAAGGCGGCGAGTTGCAGCGCCGGCGCGCCGGCCAGCGATTGCTGGTGCGAGCCCAGCAAGCCCGGCAAATGCTGGGAGCGGCGCGAGATGACCGAGAGCGTGCCCAACATCCTCAAGGGCGGCGAGGATTCGGTCGGCGTCAACGAAGCCATCCAGCGCGTCTATTTCAATATCGGCTCGTGCGCCGAGCAATGCTGGGTCAACCATGTGCCCGATTTGCGCGCGGTCGATCCAGCACAGCGCAATTACGGCCAGACGCCGTTCGATATCGGCCAGTGCCGGCGCGATTGCGCGAGCTTCCGCGCGATCGAGGACCGGCTGGACGACGTCGCCGCGTTCTTCATGACGGCGCGGCCGACCGATCTGTGGCAGGCCCGCAAAATGTCGAGCCCGAAAGCGCTGGAGGCGGCGCTGGACAAGGAATTCGGCGCGGGCGCGGTGGCGCAAGGCCAGAAGCTGTTCGCGGCGCAATTGCGCGGGCTGCCATTCGAGCCAGAACGGGCCGTATGACAGCATCGATTTCCGCGCGGTCGACCCCAAGGACAAGAGCCTGCGCATCGACTGGCTGAGCAACGAGCGGCCGATTCCGGTGACGCGCATCGGCACCTATGCGGCGCGCGCTCTGCATTCCAACCACATGGCGAGCCGCGTGTGGGATGAATATGCCGCGCGCGATCTGCTGGAGCGGGCGGCCGACCCGGCCCTCAAGGAGCTGCTGAAAGGCGGCGGGCGCGGCTACTACCGCGCGCCCTCGCTGCTCAGCGTGTGGGCGCATGCGCCCTTCCTGCACAACAACGCGATCGGGCCGGAGCTGTGCGGCAAGCCGAGCCGGAAGGACGACGATTTCTATTTCTCGCCCTATGTCGATCGCGCCGGCAAGCCGATCGCCAATCCGCCGGCGTGCTGGGCGTTCGATCCCAGCGTCGAGGGCCGCTACAGACTGTTCAAGGCGTCGATGGACGACATGCTGAATCCGATCAAAGCGCATCGCCAAGATGTTCATCACCTACGACGACATCATCATCGACGTGGCGCCGGACATCACGCTGGGCGATCTGCAGACGGGGCTGAGCCTGCGCTTGCCCAAGGGCCTGCCGGCGACCATGCTCAACAGCCTGCGCTACAAGGACCTGATCCAGGACATGGTGCTGTTGGAGCGCGACCCGGCCAAGCTCGAGGCGAAATACGGCGACCAGCTCACGTTGCGACGATTTGCGGAGCTTAAGGCCGGGCTTGAATCGGTGCGCGCAAATCTGCTCGCACAGCAGGGCAAGGCGCTGCTCGATCTCTCGTCGCCGCAGAACGCGTTCATCCAGGCCTATTACGCCAACGTGCTCGATCGTGTTGAAAATGCGGGGCATCGCTTCGGCGAAGGATTGTCAGAGCGCGACAAGCGCGCGCTGATCGCCTTCCTGGCGACGCTCTAGAGGGGGGACGCCATGATGATCGTCTCCCCCCGCGCCATGTTCTTCCTGTCACTCACCGTGGCACTGGTGATCGCCGGCTGCGCGCAAGCGCAGGAAAATCGTTCGCCGGCGATCCCCTTCGCGCCACGCCAGGACAATGCGATCAAGGATCCGGAGAATCCCGACCAAAACATTCCGCATCGATATGGCGCGCGTCGAGCACGACTTTCCGCTCTCCCGCGCCGATCTCGACCAAGATCACGCCGGCCTATCTCGCGACGCTGTCGCAGGAGGAGATCGACCAGATCTACGGGCGGCTCACGGCGGGGCCGATCCCCGACGGTCCGTTTCAGGGCGATCTGTTCTTTTCGCGCGGCGACGATCTGCGCAAGCGGCTCGACGAGATCCTGGGCGGCATCGAGGGACGCGTCGCTGGCGCCAAGATCGAGGCGATTGAAACGATCGGTCGCGCCTTGTGGAAGGGCAAGTGGTTCTATCGCGACCAGCGCGTGCTGCGGAACATGATCTCCGATGCCGCGGTGCTGCGGCCGCTGGTCGGCGATCCGTCGACCTTGATGCGTGAAACTATCCCGCGCACCGGCTGGCTCGCGAATATCGTGCCGCGCAACGAGGTGTGGCTGCTGTTCCCGGCCAAGCTCTATTGCGGGCAGAGCCTGCTCGACGGGCGGCGCGAATCGGTGATCATCGACTATTACTACAGCGACGAGATCCTCGGCTATCGCCCCAGCCCCGACTCCCTGGGCGGGCGCGGGGGTTTACGCATCCGCGACGAGATCCGCATGGTGCGGCCCGGCTTCTATCTCGGCCGTGCCTATGCCAACCGGATGTTCCTGCTGAATTTCACGGTCTACAACGAGGACGTCGCGGAAGCCGGCGCCGCGTCGTTCGCCGGCAACGCGCCGATCGCGGAGGATTGCTGGGCGGGCGAGCAGGCGCGGGCGGCGGCGCGATGATGCGCGCGGGTCCATAGGTCGCGCGGCGGCGGGGGGCGACGATGCGCTGGCGCGAGCTGAGCGAACCATTGCGGCGCGCGGCGCGTCGGCTCGGCGTTGTCTTGCGGCGGCTGTGGGGTTGGCGCTGGCGGATCGTCGGCGTTGCCATCCTTCTTGTCGTGATCGTCGCCTCTGCGCTCTATATCAATTACCGCCGCGACGTGGCGGAGAGCTTCAGCGACCCGATCAAGCAGTTCAAATACGGCTCGACCGGCGGCGACCGGCTGGCGGGGATTCCGGTCGGTATTTTCAAAGCACTTCCCGAACTATGCCGCGACTATTTGCCGGGCGAGGGTTGGCAATCGCTGGGCTTCATCTTCGAAGACGGCATGGACCGGCCGATCGGGACCTCCAAGCGCCGCAGCCTGGGCTTCGAGCGCATCTCGCTCAATTGCGCGGCCTGCCATGTCGGCACCTACAGAGACACGCCCGAGAGCCGCTCGATCCCGGTGCCGGGCATGCCGGCAAACCGCCTCGATCTCTCTGGCTTCACGCGCTTCCTCAGCAACTGCGCGCTCGACGAGCGCTTCAATCCGTGGGAGGTCATCCAGGCGGCCGAGCGCACGGGGGAAAAATACTCGTGGCTCGATCGCCAGCTGCTGCAATACATCGCCGTGCCGGCGATGAAGGAAGGGCTGATCCTGGCGCGGTTCCGCTTCCGCTTCCTCGATCGCGAGGTCGAATCCGGGCCCGGACGCTTCGACACGTTCAACCCGGAAAAGGCGCTGCTCAATTGGCGCTTCGAGCATCTGCCGCGGCGCGAAGCGGTGGGCATCGTCGATTTCCCCTCGCTGTGGCTGCAGGGTCCGCGCACGAACATGGCGCTGCACTGGGACGGCAACAACGATTCGGTCGAGGAGCGCAATCGTAGTGCTGCGTTCGGCACCGGTGCCGTGCCGACGCTGATCGATCGCAATTTCGATGAAGCGCATCGCCGCCTGGCTGCGCTCGCCGGGCAACACGCCGCTGGCCTATCCGTACGTCATCGACCAGGGCAAGGCCGCGCGCGGCAAGCCGCTCTACACCGAATATTGCGCGTCGTGCCATGGCGCGGATGGGCGCAATTTCGCAGGGGCGCGCGTCGGCAAGGTCGAGCCGATCGCGCGCATCCGCACCGATCCGTGCCGGCTCGACAATTACACCTACACGCTGGCGGTGGAGCAGGGCAATCTCTACGCCGGCTTCCCGACGGAGCGCTTCAGCCACTTCCGCAAGACCGACGGCTACGCCAATATGCCGCTTGATGGGGTGTGGCTGAGGGCGCCCTATCTGCATAACGGTTCCGTGCCCACCATCCGCGATCTGCTCGAGCCGGCGGAGAAACGGCCGAAGGTTTTCTATCGCGGTTACGATCTGGTCGATCGCGAGAGGTTGGGCTTCGTGTCCGATCGGCCATCGCTCGGTGCGACAAAATTATTCCGCTACGAGACGCAATGCGTGGCCGACCCGGCGGTGTGCGCGCGCGAGGAGAATCCCGAGAACCGGCACGACGACAATGTCTGCGTCCCCGGCAAATGGGCCGGCAACAGCAATCGCGGCCATGACGGGCGCGCCTACGGCACCGAACTTCCGGACGCCGACAAGGACGCGATCGTCGAATTCCTGAAAACCTTCTGATGGCAGTGGCGCCAAAAGAAATGGGTCCGGTACGGCGCGATCGCGCTGGCGGCCATCGTGATCGTCGTTGGTGCGCGGTACGGCCGTGTTCTGGTGGAAGTTCCTGAAGACCGCGGATCAGGTCTTCGCCGACGATGTCGCGCGCTTCAAATACGGGACGCTGGGCGGCGAGCTGCTCGCCGGTATTCCTTATCCCGTCTTCATGGTCCTGCCGCGCGTCTTCCCCGATCTGGTCGAGAAATACGCGAAGGCCGGCTGGGGGCCGGACAAGCAAGGCCATGGCGGCTATGGCGCGTTCGGCTTCGCATGGGAGGAAGGCCAGCGGCTGCCGGCCGGGTTCTCGATCAAGCGCATGGGCTTCGAGCGCGTCAGCCTCAATTGCGCGCTGTGTCATACGACGAGCTATCGCCTGGCGCCGGACGACAAGCCGCGCTTCGCGACCGGCGGGCCGGGGCATACGGTCGATATGACGGGCCTCGTGCGCTTCCTGTTCGCGGCCGCCAATGACCGGCGCTTCACATCGGCGCGGCTGGTGCCGGAGATGGCGCTGCATTTCAATCTCGATGCGATCGATGTGGCACTTTATTCGTGGGTGATCATCCCGAAGATGCGCGTGGCGTTGAAGCTGGCAGAAGATCAATTGCGCTGGATCGACGAAAAACCGGCCTGGGGCCCGGGGCGCGACGATGCGTTCAACCTGCCCAAATACGTGCTGACGCAATCGCCGTGGGACGACACCACCGCCAACACGGATTTCCCGGCGCTGTGGCGCATGGGGGATCGCACGGGGCATCTGATGCACGCCGCCGGCGAGGCGACAACGGTCTATGGCGTGATCGCCACCTCGGCGCTGGGCACGGGCGTGCTGCCGAAGGGCGAATTCGTCGAGCGCATGCAATGGACCGAGTTGTTCATTAAGAACTTCTCGATCCGCCGAAATTCCCACTGCCGATCGACGACGCGCTGGCGATTTGCGGGCGCGCGGTGTTCGCGAGCCAATGCGCGCAATGCCATGCCAAAGATGGTGCGCGCACCGGCACGGCGATCCCGCTCGAGGAGATCGGCACCGATGCCGAGCATGTCCGCACCTTCACACAGGCGAATGCCGATCGCATGAATCGCGTGACCGGGCTGCTCGGCTTGCGCGATGCGAAGATGCAAGGGGCGCAAGGCGGGTATGTTGCCAAGCCGCTGGTGGGTGTGTGGCTGCTCGCGCCCTATCTGCACAACGGCGCGGTGCCGACGATCGCCGATCTGTTGACGCCGCCGGCGCAGCGCCCGGCGCGCTTCTATCGCGGCTACGACGTGCTCGACACCGAGCGGCTCGGCTTCATGGCCAGCGGTGCGGCGGCTGCGGCGCACGGGTACAGCTTTGACACAGGCCTGCGCGGCAACGGCAATGGCGGGCACCTATACGGCACGGACCTTTCCGCCGACGACAAGCGCGCGCTGATCGAGTTTGTGAAGACGCTGTGAGTGGCGTTTGGCGTTGGTCGGCGATGTGGAGAGGGCAAGGCTACCCCCTCACCCCAACCCTCTCCCCGTTGGGGATGGTTCTTGACGAGGCCGATATAGCGCACCCGGACATAGCCGTAATGGCGCTTGAGGATGGCGAAGATCGTTCGACGCGTGCGCGGATGCGCGAGATGAAGCGGTTGCGGCGCTGCTGTCCTGGCGGCAAGTCGGGATGGTGCTTGTTGGGCCGGTGCATGATGCGATCCTTGATGGCGCGGGCCTTGAGGAGGCGCGCCTGGCGTGGGTGTCGTAGGCGCCATCGGCGTAGACGGCGCCTTCATCGCCCTGGATGAGACCGTCAGCCACGACGGTCTCGTTGACATTAGCCGGCGTCAGCAAGGCCGTGCGCACGAGTTGGGAACCTTCGTCCACCGCGACATGCGCCTTGAAGCCATAGGTCGAGCCGCTCTTGCCGGCCCGCTTGCAAAGCCGGCATCGGCATCGCTCGGCTCCTCCTCGTCCTCTGCGTCCTCAGCCCGCGGCGGCGGCCGCACCGCCGCTTCCACCAGCGTGGCATCGATCAAGTGCCGCCGGGAGGGGGCAGACCGAGGCACGTCCGAATCCCCTCTCCCCTCTGGGAAGAGGGTTAGGGTGAGGGGGTGGCGCTACAGTTGAAACTTAGCGCCACACCGTCACAGGACATCCGCAGATCGGGCATTTCTCGCTCATCGACGACGCCGACGAATCGCGCGCGAGCTCGCCCTGCATGCGCACCCTCATCGCGGAATGCTCGCTCGCCGGGCCGCAGCGGTTGGCGTAGGCGAGGCCGAGGCCGCTGGTGGCGGGGGCCTCGTAGACCTCGAACGCGCCGGCGCGGCGCGCGGAAAAGAGCAGTGCCACCGCGGCGGCACCGCCGGCCCAAATTGCCGTGGTCACCAGCAGGTCGCGGCGCGATTTCGGGAGGTCACTCATGTCCTGCCTCATGGCCTGAGAGACGATGATGGGCGCGACGCTAGCACCGGGGAATATCCGGTCACGTGAATTCGCGGTAGGATTCCAGACAGGTGATTGCGCGCCAGGACAGAGGCGCCATTTGGCGCGGGACACATCCGATTGGGAAGGGGTGAGCCGATGGAAACGAGAATTGACGAGATCGCCGAGCGCATCTATCGCCTCTCGACCTATGTGCCGGCGATCGCGGCGCCGGCGGGCTTCACCTTCAACCAGTTCCTGATCGATGCCGAGGAACCGCTGCTGTTCCATTGCGGGCCGCGCGCGATGTTCCCGCTCGTCTCGGCCGCGGCGACGAAGATCGTGCCGCTCGCGAAACTCCGCTGGATCTCGTTCGGTCATGTCGAAGCCGATGAATGCGGATCGATGAACCAGTGGCTGCAGGCAGCCCCGCAGGCGCAGGTGGCGCAAGGGCGAACGGCCTGCATGGTTTCGCTCAACGATCTCGCCGACCGGCCGCCGCGGGCGCTGGCCGATGGCGAGACGATCGATCTCGGCGGGCGGCGCGTGCGCTTCATCGACACGCCGCACGTGCCGCATGGGTGGGAGGCGGGCGTGATGTATGAGGAGACGACGCGCACGCTGCTGTGCGGCGATCTGTTCACGCATACGGGGAACGTCGCACCGCTGACCCAGAGCGACATCGTGGCGCCGGCAATCGCGGCGGAGGAAATGTTCCAGGCGAGCGCGCTCACGCCGACAACGGCACCGACGATCCGCAAACTGGCGGCGCTGGCGCCACGCACACTGGCGCTGATGCATGGCTCGTCCTATGTGGGCGACGGGGCGGTGGCGCTGCACGCGCTCGCGGATTTCTATGCGGCGCGGCTGATGGACGTCGAGAAGATGGCGTCATAGATGGTCAGCGGTCTGCCAGGGCGATCACGAAGCTCAGCTCCGGGATCAAGAAACCGGTCGCCGTTTTTTCCAATGTTGCCGATTGGATCGCCAAACGCGCGCGTACATCGCCATGGGCGGTGATGGTTGCGACCTGCGGCTGGTTGATCACTAAGGGACCCTTCCCTGCCGCATCGAAGAGTTGTGACAGGGCCGACGACAGGTCAAACGATGTGGTGCGGCCGCTGGGGCCTTCGACCAGGAGGCGCAATGCCGCGCGGTCGAGTTGCAAGACAAAAGGCCGCCCAAAATCGGGCGACTGGAGCCTGCGTACGTCCTCAGCTCCGTTGAAGCTGACTTGGCCGATCGCGTCATATCCAGAGATATCGAGCAGAAGCGGATCGCGATCGCGCATCCAATTGGGCAAGCCGAAAATGGTCGTGATCGAGCGTTGCGCGCGTTGTAAACGGCCGGCGTGATCGAGGGGCGGCAGACCCATCGTGGTCACGATATGTCCCGGACCGCCGGCGTCGTAGGACTGTCCGGTTATTGATACGCCAGGCGGATACCAGGCGCGAATGATGTCGAGACGGTCATGCGCGACGAGAAATCGCACAGCTGAGTTGATCGCATGTACATCGGAACTTGGGACAGACTCTGGATCTTTTGCGGGAACGATGCGACCGTCCGCCAGGATGCCATGCCGCGTGAGTAGGCTCGTGAGGCGTCCGTGCTGGTCGCGCACCGAGACTGAGACGGCGCTCCAGGGGCCAAAGGTCGAGAGTAGGCACAGCACCGCCAGCGACAGCGGTGCGAGCACCAACGGCACTCGGCGCGGCAGCAAGCCGAAGATCAGCGCCATCGCCGCGAGCCAGAGTCCGCCGGCGGCCACCATGTAGCGCGGCTCGGTCCAGCCGTAGGCGCTGACGCGCTCGAGGATACCGATCGCCAGCAGCAGAAGCGGGATGGGGAGGGTCCACCAGAACCAGCGCTGGAAAAGGCGCGTCAGGGCCGGCCCGGTGTCGCGCCGCGGCCAGACCATCAGCCACACGGCGACGCCCAGTGCCCCGAAGCCGTGCACCATCCAGGCGACATTGCCGCGCGGCAGCGACCATTCGATCAGGATCTTCGCCGCATAGGTGTAGAGCACCGTGAGATAGGCGCACCAGATCGGCACCAGCGCCCAGTCGAGAAGGAAGGGCAGGGCCTTGTTGAATTGGAGCGTGAGCGCCTCAGGCCGCTCTCCGGGCTGCGGCAGCGTGCTCATGGCGCGCAGCGACCAGAACAGGCTGAGGGAGACGATCCAGATGTCGGGGATGAGGCGACCGGGATCGCGCAACTCGAACAGATACGTGATGCTGAGAACGAGGATGCACAGGCCGATGGCGAGGATCACGGCGGCGACCAGTGCGATCGCCGCACCTTCCAGCGCGACCGCCGTGAATTGCCACAGCGCCTCGTTGTTTTGGACACGCAAGGCAGGGCTGGCGGCGGCCAGTGTCGTCAGGATCGCCGCTTCGCCCAGGAGCAGGGCCGGCGTCGGCAGGTCGTTGGGCGCCCCCCACAGAATGGCGAATGTGAGCAGCGGGCCGAGTAGGGCCAGCGCTCCTTCGACGACGGTCGGCCATTCGCGGGCGCGTGACGCGAGATGGGCGGAGAGTGCCCAGAAGAAACCGATGGCAAGCGAGAGCTGAACGTCGAGGAGGTGCGCATCGTCAATCGGACTTCACGCCATGGTTCGCGAGAACCTGAAGCACCGTGAAGATTGCGGCCATTGCCGCGGGCAGCGGAAAACGCCGCAGCGTGATGCCGAGAAGGGCGGAGTTGCCGAAGAGTGCTGAGAGGCAAGGCATGGCGCACGCGCAACCGAACGGGGAGCTGAAGTCTACAAATTACGCCTGAGGCTGCGGCAAAATTCCGGCGTGGCCGTGGCGGTATTTCGGCGGATGACGCGGCTCGTGGGCCTCATCCTTCGACAGGCTCAGGATGAGGCCATTCTAGTGACCCTCATGGTGCGCTTGTCGAACCATGAGGGTTGTGCCGACTCTCAAACGCGCGGTGCCGCCTCCGCCAGCGGCTTCATCACCGCGTAGAGGTCGTTCTTGGCTTCGAAGCCAATACCCGGCACATCGGGCATGCGCACGCGGCTGTCCTGCGACCGGGCATGTCGTCGGCGAAGCCGCCGAAGGGCGCGAAGACCTCCGGGTAGGCTCTCGTTGCCGCCGAGGCCCAGGCCCACCGCGATGTTGAGCGCGAACTGGTGGCCGCCATGCGGCACGCAGCGGCGCGGCGACCAGCCGTGCGCTTCGCAGCATGTCGAGCGTTCGCAGATATTCGACCAGGCCGTAGGAGAGCGCGGGATCGAATTGCAGGATGTCGCGGTCGGCGCGCAGGCCGCCGTGGCGGATCAAATTGCGCGCGTCCTGCATCGAGAACAGGTTCTCGCCGGTGGCGATCGGCCCGGCATAGCGCGTCGGCGAGGGCCGCGTGCAGCAGCGTAGTCGAGCGGGTCGAGCGGCTCCTCGTACCAGCGCAGCCCGTAGGGGGCGAGCGCATCGGCGTAGGCGAGCGCCGCGTCGAGACCGAAGCGGCCGTTGACGTCGACGCAGAGCTGCGCGCCGTTGCCGCCGAGCATCTTCAGCACCGCCTCGATGCGCTTGCAGGTCCTGGTGGCGAGATCGGCGCCCGCCGATCTTCATCTTCACCGTTGAATAGCCGAGGTCGAGATAGGATTGCATCTCCTCGGTCAGGCCGTCGACGCCCTTGCCGGGATAGTAGTAGCCGCCGGCGGCATAGACCCAGGCGGTGTCATCGGCCTCGCCCCCACGATAGCGGTCGGCCAGAAGCCGCCAGAGCGGCACGCCCTCGGCCTTGGCGAGCGCGTCCCACAGCGCCATGTCGAGCACGCCGACCGCGACCGAGCGCTCGCCGTGCCCGCCGGGCTTCTCGTTCCGTCATCATCGCGGCCCAGGCCTTGGCCGGGTCGATGAGCGCCGCGCTGGACCTGGATCGCCTCCGGCTTCGCCGCCTTAGGCGCGGGATGAAGCGCTCGCGCAGCAGCCCTTGCGGCGCGTAGCGGCCGTTCGAATTGAAGCCGAAGCCGGCGACCGGCTTGCCGCCCTCGTTGACGTCGGTGTAGATCGCGACCACGCTCGCGGTCATCTTGGAGAAGTCGATATAGGCGTTGGCGATCGAGGAGCTGATCGGAACGGTGATGTCGGCAATGCCGGTGATGCGCATGGCGATCCCTGGAGATGGCGTGACGCGAGGCCGGCGATCTTAAGCGGACGGGGCGGGACTGCAACTTCCCATCGGTCAAGCGAGACCTGCACCGTACGCGCGGTTCGATTCGCGCCAAATCACCGAGTTGATTCAAGGCGCTACGCAAACGCGGGAGCGGGATTCGCACGAATCTGGCTTGACAGGGCGCGGGAATATATCGAGTGTAATGGGTAACCAAAACGTTTTGGAAACGCCGAGGACGCGGCTTCCGTGAGCTCCCTGCGCAAGCTGGCCTCGATCGCTCGGCCTGTCGATCACGACGGTCTCGCGCGCGCTCGACGGCTATCCGGACGTGGCCGCCGCGACGCGGCAGCGGGTGATCGAGGCCGCCAGGGCGATCAACTACCGGCCCGCACGCGGCGGCGCGGCGGCTGCGGCTCGGCTCGACCGAAACCGTCACCATGGTGATCCCCGGCACGCCCGGCCATTTCGACGAGCCGCTCTACCTCGAGCTGCTGACCGCGCTCGGCGCGCGCTTCGACGCGGCCGGCTTCGACCTCACGGTGCTGGCGGCGCGCGACCCCGCCGAGGAGCGCGCGGTCTATCGGCGCCTGGTGGAGGGGCGGCGCACCGACGGGCTGATCGTCGCGCGCACGCGGCTCGACGACCAGCGCATCCGCTATCTCGCCGAAGCGCACTTTCCCTTCGTCGCCATCGGCCGCACCGAGACGCCGGCTCCCCTATGCGCATGTCGACGGCGACGGCGAGAGCGCGTTTCGCGCCGCGACCGAGCGGCTGATCGCGCTCGGGCACCGGCGCATCGCCATTCGTCGCGGCGCCGCCGCGCAATTCACCTTCGGCAAGCTGCGGCGAGCGCGGCTGGACCGTGCGCCATGGAGACGGCCGGTCTCGCGCACGACGCCGTCGCCGAGGGCCAGCTCACCGAGTTCGGCGGCCTTGCCGCCGCGCGCGAGCTGCTCGCCGGCTCACACCGCGGCCGACCGCGCTGCTCTGCGCCACCGACCGCATGGCGATCGGCGCGCATGCGCGCCGTGAAGGAAGCCGGGCCTCGCGGTCGGCCGCGACGTCTCCGTCATCGGACACGACAACATCTCGGCGGCGCGCGTTCACCGAGAGCCGCCGCTCACCACCATGGAGCTCTCGATGACCGACGTGGGCGCGCGGGTCGCCGACATGCTGATCGCGCTGATCGGCGGCGCCGATCCGCGCGATCTCTCGGACATCCTGCCGGTGCATTGCCGATCGAGCGCGCCTCGGTCGGACCGGCTCCCGATCTCGCGAACCTGAAAACGCGCCGGCGACCCGGACGCCGGCGCAACAAGAACGATCCGGTCGATGGAGGAAAGCATGATTTGTGCGACTGGCTTCCCGCCGCCCTCGTCGCCGCCACGACCCTGCTCGCGCCAGCACGGTCGCGCGCGCGCAGGACGTCGTGTTCCTGTCGACGCAGCTGCGCCCGATCGAGGAGGCCCAGAAAGTCCGCGACGTGATCCTGAAGGGCGCGCCGAAGACGACCTACGTCACCGAGGAGCCGCCGCAGCTCACGGTGCGCATGAAGGCCGAGCAGGACGCCGGCAAGCACACGGTCAGCCTGGTCGGCGCGCTGCACGGCGAACTGCAGCCGCTGGTGCCGATGGGCGCGCTCGAGCCGATCGACGATGTCGCCGCCAAGCTCGCGCGATCGCGGCATTCCGGCGAGCCTGATGACGCTCGCCAAGCTCGGCACCGACAAGACTGATGTACATTCCGTGGATGCAGGCGACCTATGTGATGGTCGTGCGCAAGGACGCGCTCGCGCATCTGCCGGCCGGCGCCGACGTGAACGCGCTGACCTACGCGCAGCTCGCCGCCTGGGGCAAGGCGATCCAGGAGAAGACCGGCCAGCGCCGCATCGGCTTTCCCGCCGGGCCGAAGGGGCTGTTCGCCCGCTTCCTGCAGGGCAATCTCTATCCGTCCTACACGGCCTCGATGGTGAGCGAGTATCGCTCGGCCGAAGCCGAAGCGATGTGGGGCGAGTTCAAGGCGCTCTGGGCGACCGTCAACCCCAACTCCACCAACTACGATTTCATGCAGGAGCCGCTGCTCGGCGGCGAGGTGTGGATCGCCTGGGACCACATCGCGCGCGTGAAGGAAGCGCTCGCCGCCATGCCCGACAAGTTCCTGGTGGTGCCGCCGCCGGCCGGGCCGAAGGGCCGCGCCTACATGCCGGTGATCGCCGGGCCTCGGCGATCGCCAAGGGCGCGCCGAACCGGGCCGGCGCGGTCGCGCTGATCGAGCACCTGACCAAGCCGGCGACGCAGGTCGCAGACCGCCGTCGGAAGTCGGCTTCTTCCCCGTGGTGAACGCCACGCTGCCGGCCAACCTCCCGCCGGCGGTGAAGCTGCTCGCCGACGGCATCGCCAAGACGCAAGCCGCCAAGGACGCGCGTGGTCGCGCTGCTGCCGGTCGGCCTCGGCGCCAAGGGCGGCGAGTTCAACAAGGTCTATTTCGACACGTTCCAGCGCATCGTGCTGCGCGGCGAGCCGTGCAAGACCGTGCTCGACGCCGCAGGCCGCGACGATGCGCGCGATCATGACCGAGACCAAGGCGCCGTGCTGGGCGCCGGACAAGCCGAGCGAAGGCCCCTGCCCGGTCAAGTAGATCGTCGCGTGACGTCGGCCCCGCCGCCCTAAGGGGCGGGGCCAGTCATCCGCATACATGGCCAACAAGCAAATCGTTCCCTACCTGCTGATCGCGCCCGCGGTCGTGTTCCTGGCGGCGTTCTTCCTGCTGCCGCTGGCGCAGACCATCGCGCTGTCGTTCGACGCCGGCGGCCGGCTTCGGGCTCGGCAACTACGCCACGCATGGCCGGCGACCTCAATTTCACGCTCGCGCTGCGCAACACCTTCCTGCTGGTGATCACGGTCGTGCCGATCCAGGTGGCGCTCGCGCTGATGATGGGCACGATGCTGCAGAAGATGACGCGCGGCCGCGACCTGGTGCTGTGGGTCTGGACCATCCCGCTCGGCGTGTCCGATCTCGCCGCCGGCCTGGTCTGGCTCGCGGTGCTGCAGGATTCCGGCTATCTCAACAGTGCGCTCTATGCGCTCGGCCTGATCGACGGCCCGCGCTCGTGGCTCAACGCCGAGGCGCCGGTCGACGCTGTTCCTCGGCGTGGTCGCGGCCGAGGTGTGGCGCGCGACCGCGATCGTGCTGGTCATCCTGGTCGCCGGCCTGCAGCTGATCCCGAAGGAATACGGCGAGGCCGCCGAAGTGTTCGGCGCGAGCCCGTGGGTGAAATTCCGCAAGATCACGCTGCCGCTGCTCAAGCCGAGCCTGCAGTCGGCGCTGATCCTGCGCACCGTGCTGGCGTTCGAGGTGTTCGCCGTGGTCTACGCGATCGGCGGCCGCAACATGCCGATCCTGGTGGGCGAGGCCTATGTCGTGGCAGCGCGACAACCAGAACTACGGCGTCGCCGCGGCCTATGCCGTGCTGATCATGGCGATCTCGCTCGCCGCGACGATCGTCTATCTCAAGGCGCTGCGCGTGCGGCCGGAGCAGCAGCCATGATCGCGCTGCGCCGCACCGTCTACGTCACCGGCATCGCGATGCTGTGCGCCTGGGTGCTGGTGCCGATCTACCTGGTGGCGCTCGGCGCGTTCGGCGGTCGGCTCGGCGCTTTCAAATGGCCGAAGACGCATCCTGCCGACCGACGTCTCGATCGCGGCCTTCATGACCTTCGTGCGCATCGAGGGCGTGTGGAACGCCGCGCTCAACTCGCTGATCGCCGCCGGCTTCACCATGCTGTTCTCGATCGCTGCTCGGCGCGCCGGCCGGCTACGCGCTGGCGCGCTACGCGTTCCGCGGCGCAGGATGCGTTCCGCCTGCTGGTGCTGCTCACCCGCGCGTTTCCGCTCGCGATCCTGGCGCTGCCGCTGACCGTGCTGTTCATCCGCGTCGGGCTCTACGACACGCCGCTCGGCGTCAGCCTGGTGCACACGGCGCTCGCGCTGCCGTTCGCGGCGCTGGTCACCGCGAGCCTGTTCGCCGGCATCCCGCGCGAGCTCGAGGAAGCCGCCTGGGTGTTCGGCTGCTCGCGCTCTGCAGGCGTTCCGCAAGGTCGTCGTGCCGCTGGCGTTGCCGGGGCTCGCGGCGGCGGCGATCTTCGCCTTCGTGATCTCGTGGAACGAGGTGTTCGCCGCCTCCGTGCTCACGGTGCGCGAGCGCACGCTCACCGCCTATCTGCTCACCGTGCTGTCGGAATCGCCGCTGCACTTCCGCCTCGCCGGCGGCTTCCTGCTGATCGTTCCCTCGGTCGCCTTCATCTTCGCGGTCAGGCACTACCTGTTCGCGATGTGGGGCATCGCCAACCGCTGATGGATATGCCCATGGCTGACATCCGCATCGACCGCATCGCCAAAGAACTTCGGCGCCATGCGCGCGCTCGACGAGATCGTGCTCGACGTCGCCGACGGCGAGTTCGTCGCGCTGCTCGGGCCCTCGGGCTGCGGCAAGACCACGCTGCTGCGCATCATCGCCGGGCTCGAGACCCAAAGCTCGGGGCGCATCGTCATCGGCGGGCGCGACGTCACCGACGTGCCGGTGCGCGCAGCGCGGCCTCGCCATGGTGTTCCAGAACTACGCGGTGTTCCCGCATATGAATGTCTACGAGAACATCGCCTTCGGCCTGCGCATGCAGCGCGCCGACGAGACGCGCGTGAAGCGCAGGTCGCGCGCGCGGCGGAGCTGCTGCACATCGAAGCCGTCTCGAGCGCTATCCGGCGCAAGCTGTCGGGCGGCCAGCGCCAGCGCGTGGCGGTGGCGCGCGCGCTCGCGGTCGAGCCACCGGTGCTGCTGATGGACGAGCCGCTTTCCAATCTCGATGCGCTGCTGCGTCTGGAGATGCGCGCCGAGCTCAAGGCGCGTGCTGCGCGCCGCCGGCACGACGACGATCTACGTGACCCATGACCAGACCGAGGCGATGGGCCTCGCCGACCGCATGGCGCTGATGCATGACGGCCGCATCGAGCAGATCGACGTGCCGATGCGAGCTCTATCGCCGGCCCAAGACGCAGTTCGTCGGCGGCTTCGTCGGCAGCCCGCCGATGAATTTCGTCGCGGTTTCGGTCGCCAAGGCGGCCATGCGCGGCTTGGGCGGCCTCGCACTGCCAGCGCCGATCCGCGACGGCACGCTGATCGCCGGCATGCGCGCCGAGGATCATCGCGATCGATGGGACCGGGCAGGGTTTCCCGCTCGATGTCGCGGTGGCCGAACCGCTCGGCGTCGCATACGCTGCTCACCGGGCATTACGAGCAGCAGCGGCTGCGCGTGGTCGCGCGCGCCCGACCAGGATCATCCGCCCGGGCACGCGCGTCGAGTCTGTCGCCCGTGCTGTCGCGGCTGGTGTGGATCGACGCCGACATCCGGCAAAGCGATCGGAGGTGCCGTATGAGTGTCACCATCGAATCGGCGCGCAAGGTTCTGCGCGACAATGACCGCGGCGGCTACACGGTGCCGACGCACGGGCTCTATCCCTATCAGTGGAACTGGGATTCGGCGTTCGTCGCGATGGGCTGGATCACCTTCGACGAGCCGCGCGCGTGGCGCGAGATCGAGCGGCTGCTGGAAGGCCAATGGGACGACGGCATGGTGGCGCATATCATTTTCCATCAGCCCACCGACACGTATTTTCCGGGGCCGGATGTGTGGAAGGTCAAGCACACGCCGCCGACCTCCGGCATGACGCAGCCGGCGGTGCTGGCCACGGCGGCGCGCTATTGCTGGGACCATGCGCAAGGACCGTGCCCTGGCCGAGGACAGGCTCGCGGCGATCTATCCCAAGCTGCTCGCCTGGCATCGCTGGTGGGTCCGCGCGCGCGACCCGGAACATTCAGCGGCCTTGTCGCGCATGATGCATCCCTGGGAATCGGGCATGGACAATTCTCCGGCGTGGGATGACGCGTTCGCGCGCGTGTCAGCCGACGCCGACCTCCGACATCCGGCGCAAGGACACCGGCCATGTCGACCCGTCGATGCGGCCGAGCGAGGAGTTCTACAAGCGCGTGTCGCGCTGATCGATCTCTACGCGTCGCTCGGCTGGGAGCCGGCGCGGATGTGGACGGAGACGCCGTTCAAGGTTGCCGATCTTGCCCTCAACTCCATCCTGCATCGCGCCAATATCGACCTGCTGGCGCTGGCGGCGCGCTTCGGCACGCCGGCGGAGAGGAGCGAGATCGCCGACACGGCTGGAGATGACGCGCCGCGCCATCGATACGCCTGTGGCATGCCGAGGCCGGGATCTATCAGCCGCGCGACCTGATGACGGGTACGCGCATCGCCGCGTCCACCAGTGCGCGGCCTCCTGCCGCTGTGGGCCGGCATTGCCGACCCGGCGAAGATCGCGGCGATGAGCGCCACGCTGGGGCGCTGGGCGAAGCGCGTGCCGTATCTGGTGCCGAGCACCGACCCCGACGATCCGCGCTTCGAGCCCAAGCGCTATTGGCGCGGGCCGATCTGGGGCATGATCAACATGATGATCGGCCGCGGCTTCGCGGAAGCGGGTGCGCCGCGCATCGCGCAGCGCATCAAGGACGACACCGCGACGCTGATGCGCCGGCACGGGTTCCATGAATATTTCGATCCGCGCGACGGGGCGGGAATCGGCGGCGGCCATTTCTCCTGGACAGCGGCGGTGGCGCTGTGCTGGAATTTGCTGGATGAAGTTCCGGCGGAGGCGTAGGCGAGGATTTGTTCTGATCCTCGCAGCGCGCCTGGCTCATCCTTCGAGACGGCCGCTTCGCGGCCTCCTCAGGATGAGGATCTAAGATATGTTCCCTTGTTGACCTCATCCTGAGGAGCGAGCGAAGCGAGCGTCTCGAAGGATGAGGTCGCCCCAAGCACGGTGCCTACAATGACTCCCTCCCGTCTCATAGACCGGTTCGCGCTGGTGACCGGGGCCTCGCGCGGCATCGGGCGCGCGGTGGCCGAACGCTTCGCGGCCGAAGGGGCCACGGTGGCGATCAATCATGCGCACGACGATGTGGGCGCCGACGCAACGCACGCAGCCCTGGTCAAGATTTCGCGAGATTCCGGTCACGGCGCGCCGGCGCACTGCATCGAGAGGGCCGATGTCAGCGACAGCAAGGCGGTCGCTTCCATGGTTGCACGCGTCGTCGCGGCGTGGGGGCGGCTCGACATTCTGGTCAACAATGCCGGCATCCAGGCGGAAACGCCGGGCGATGTGTTCGACGATGCCACGCTCGATCGCGTCCTCGCCGTGAATCTGGCCGGTGCGGCGCGCTGTGCCCGCGAAGCGCTGCGGCACTTCCTGTCGCGTCCCGGCGGCGGCGTCATCATCAACACGTCGAGCGTGCACGAGATCGTGCCGAAGCCCGGCTATCTCGCGTATTCGATATCCAAAGGCGGCATGGGCAATCTCACGAGCACGCTGGCGCTGGAATTCAGCGACAAGGGCGTGCGGGTCAACGCCGTGGCACCGGGTGCCACGCTGACGGACATGAACCGCTCGTGGGCCGATGATCCGAAGGCGCGTGCCGCGGTGGAAAGCCACATCCCGATGGGCCGGGCCGCGACGTCGGAGGAGCTGGCGCCGATCTACGCCTTCCTCGCCTCCGACGACGCGTCCTACGTCACCGGGCAGACGATCTATGCCTGCGGTGGCCTCACGCTGTTCGGCGATTTCAAGAAGAACTGGTCGTCCTAGGTCTTACCCTAGGCTGGACGGTCCCGCTTTAGCGCTCGCGGTCCTCGTCGGGCACCGGCGCGTCCTCGGCCTCTTCGGCCTCGGGCTCGACATCCTCGTCTTCGTCGTCCGTCGTCTCGTCGGGCAACGCTTCCTCGTCGCTCTCCGCCGCCGGCTCAGCCTCGACCACCGGTGCGGGTGGCGGGGGCGGCAGGTTGCGGCTCTTGCGCGGTTGGCGGCCGTCGGATTTCAAAAGAACTTGCGGCTCGTGGACGGTGCCGCATTTGGGGCAGACGATCGGCTTGTGTCCCAAATCGTAGAACGCCGCGCTGCACTCGGTGCAGCGTCGTTTGGTGCCCCGGTCAGCCACGCCACGTCTCCGTCGCTGGCTGGATTTTCAGCAAGATTTACTCCTTACCGGTCGCTTGGTTGTTCGCGGGCTCGCCCTCTGGCTCGCCCGTCGGCTCGTTGGAATTGCCGCGCTTCTCAGCGCGGCGGAGTTCCTTCTTGGCCTTCCGTTCAGCCTGAAGCCGCTCGCGCTCTGACCGTTCGAAACGGTAATTGGGCGTGCGGGCCACGTCAGCCGGCGCTCAGATTCTCGGCTGCGTATTTGCCGTTCTTGCCTTGTACGCGATCGTACTTGACCTTCTGGCCTTCGTTGAGGGTGCCGAGTCCTGATTTCTCCACCGCCGAGATGTGTACGAACACATCGGCGCTGCCGTCATCGGGCTGAATGAAACCAAAACCCTTTGTTGCGTTAAACCACTTCACCGTTCCGACCGCCATACCCGCCTCCGATTTGGAAAAACAACAGCCCGCCCGATCTCGGACCGGGCGGCCTTGTCACTATGGAAATTGACTTGATGCGCGCGCCCGCTGGACGGGGATTGCAAACAAGGCAAGCCGAGACAGAGTTGATTGTGGTCCTATCGCCTTGTCAGGTCAAGCAAATCAGCGCGCAACGGGCATTTTTGAGGCAATTGCGGGTACTGCGTATGCCAACAAGACGAGCGTCGCCAAGCCGCTAGCGACGCCATTGCATCTGACGCGAGGACCTTACTCAGGTGGCCGGATGCGGCCGACAACGCGCAAGTTTCCCGCACTTGGCTGACCCGGGGCCACGACGACCGTCTCGGCGAACGCCGGATTGACGCCGGTCGCGGCGAGGATCGTCGACCCGTGCGACACCATCACCAGCGTGCCCGGGCCGCGCCACGCGGCGATGCGGGCGCGCAGCGCGGCACTCTGCTCGGGCGCGCGGGGGGCCTGGCCGAACAGATTGGCCAGCGCCGGCTCGATGGACACCGCACCGACCGCCATCAGGGAAGCCGTCTCGCGGCAACGGCACCACGCGGAGGAGAGCACCGCGTCGATGTGGATCCGGCGCGACCGCAGCGCGTCGCCCAGCGCTGCGGCGGTGCGCCGGCCGGCCTCGTTCAAATTGCGTTGCGTCGCACAATCATCGAGCGTCCAGCCCGGCGGGTCGCCGACCCCCGGCGTGGTCTCGGCATGACGGATGAGGGCGACATGCCCGCCCGCCGCGAGTGCTGCCCATGCGGCGGTTTCGTCGGCGTGGGCGTCTGCTGATGCGAGCAGCGGGAGCATCACGGCGACGATGGCAGCGACGACAATGCGGCCCATAGCGATCCTCCCTTAGGGCTAGCCCGGCACCGGCTCCTTCGCCTCGGCCAGCGCCGGGTCGATGCCGAAGCGGCCATAGAGCTCGGGCGGCGTGTCGTGCGCGCGCAAGATCCGGGCGATGGCGATATGGAAGCGTCGCTCAATCGCGGCGTCGCGAAACGGCTTCTGCTGGGCGGCATCGATCTTGAGATCGTAGAGCGTGGTGCCCACACCGGGTTCGAATTTCTTGCCGTCATGGATCGGGATGCGCCGCGCATCCTTGAGCGCGTCGATGCGCAGTGTCGGCATGCCCTTGGTGAAATCGAAGGGCGGTGTGAGCTGGGCGGTCTGCATCTCCGCGGCGCTGAACAGCGAATGCAGATGCATCGGCATCAGAGTGTATTCGTAGAGGTCCGGCGCATAGAGATCGCCGGGATAGAGATAATAGGTGTAGCGCCCGTCAGTGGCGCCGATCGGGCCGCCGAACATGCCGAATATGCCGATGTCGCGGATCGGCCGGTCCTCGCGCAGAAGCGGCAGCAGCGAGCGGCCCTGGACCTCCGGCGGCACGGGCAGCGCGAAGATGTCGAGCAGCGTGGGCATCAGATCCATGGTCTGCGTCAACGCCTGGCGCCGCGTGCCGGCATAGGCGCGGAACTTTGGGTGATGCACGATCAACGGGATATGCGAGATCTCCGTGTAGTAGGGCTGCAAATTCTTGCCCCACCAATCGTGCTCGCCGAGCAGGAAGCCGTGATCGGTCGACAGGATCAGCGCCGTATCCTGCCAAAGATCGTGCTGGTCGAAATGGTCGAGCAGGTGCCCGAAATAATGGTCGCAGGCGCTGACCAGCGCCGCGTAGTTGGCGCGGATCTCGGCGATCTCGGCCGTGCTGTTGTTGACCATCTCATAGTAGGGCCAGTCGAGGATGCCGCCGTTCCAGCCGGTCTTGAAAGGCTCCTTGAAGCGATGCGGCGCGTGGAACGGCTCATGCGGATCGAAGCACTCCAACATCATGAACCAGTTATCGGCGCGGTCGTTGAACTTCAGGAACTCGAAGGCGCTGTCGAAGCAGCGCGGCAGCGGGAAATCGCGCTCGTCGGCCATGAATTCGCAGTTGATGACGTGCTGCAGCCGCTTCCAGTTCTGAAGCGACAATTCATAGTGTTTGGGAGAATACTTTTCGCGGAAGCGCTCGAGCGGCGGCTGCACCATCGCCTTCCAGGGGTCGTATTCCTGGCCGCGGATGAAATCCCAGGTGCGGAAGCGGCCGTGATAGGTGGCGCCGCCATCCTCGAAGTAATGCAGATGATCCGTGACCAGATGCGTGTGGATGCCGGCCTCGCGCATCGCTTCGGGAAAGGAGTTGTCGAACGGCTCGAGCGGTCCCCAGGAGCGGTGCATGAAGTTGAGCCGGCCGCTATGGATGTCGCGGCGCGCCGGCATGCAGGGCAGGCTGCCGACGAAATGCGTGTCGAATGTCACGGCCTGGCGCGCGAAACGGTCGAAATTGGGCGTGGCGATATGCTTGGCGCCATAGCAGCCCAGCGCCGTGCGCATCAACGAATTGAACAGGACGAAGATGGCTTTCATAGTGTTTTTCGCTCCGCCTCCCACGATTTCCGAGAAGTCTCGCCAATGCGGGCGGCAAAGTAAAACGCGTCAGCGCGCGAGCGATAGGCGGCGATAGCTCTGGCTAACGGATGTCTGACCGTTCCTTTCGAAACGGGATCGTGCTGAAGGTCCGATCGATGCGACTGCGGTCATGATCCAGAATCCAACCGGTGAAGCTTTTATAGAGAGGAATGAGTATGGAGGGCTCCGCCGCAGCGATGTCGAGACCTCGATCATCGTACATGTGGAACAGAACCCCCTTTTCCGGAGCAAGGAAATAGACCCTGGCGTTCAGTCTCGGCTCTAAGCCACGTTCCGAATTGGCTATGCCTTGAACAATTTGCGCGTAGTCGAATGACCGGGCCGGCTGGACAACCCATTCAAGAACAAATGTTCCCTTGTCGCTACCGCTTGGTCCCGTCTCGCTCCACCACTCTTCTCGCTGAATATTCTGACCCAAACCCGCGCCATGCTTGGCAGAAAAGGTAAATAGATCGTCTGCCTGCTCCTTGCTGCCATCGGCGAAGATGAAGCGGAGACTGGCGACCACACAGGCGTCCGACGGCAAGAAGATGGCTTCGTAGAGGGCGACGACGCGGGAGCGTGCGTCAGCTTGGCCTAACTCAAATCGGATCGCACACGGCCAGTTGTAGAACACGCCTCCGGTTTTCCATGAGATCTCAGGGCATGCAAGTTCCGGAAATCTCTCTTCCAGATAACCTGGCAAATCGAATCCATCCTCGCGCATGGGATTTATCTAACGCGCCAGCGAGAGGCGCCGATAGCTCAGCGCCTCGGCAATGTGGAGGCGCGTCACCGTAGGCGCGGCATCGAGATCGGCCAGCGTGCGTGCCACGCGCAGCACGCGGTGATAGCCGCGGGCGGACAGCTTCAGGCGCTCGGCGGCGTCGGTGAGGAGCTGGCGGCCGGCTGGTTCGGGCGAGGCCAGGCGCTCGAGCGCTTCGCCGTCGAGCTCGGCATTGGTGCGCGGGCGGCGTTCGTCGGGCAGCTCGGCGAAGCGCGCGGTCTGGATCGCGCGCGCGGCGGCGACGCGGGCAGCGACAACAGCGCTGGTTTCCGACGGTGGCGGCAACGCGAGGTCGGCGGGCGTGACGGCGGGCACGTCGACATGCAGATCGATGCGATCGAAGAGCGGGCCGGAGATGCGCGATTGATAATCCAGCGCGCAGCGTGGCGCGCGGCCGCAGCCTTGCGCGGGGTCGTCGAGATAGCCGCAGCGGCATGGGTTCATCGCCGCGACGAGTTGTACACGCGCGGGATATGTCAAATGCGCATTGGCGCGCGCGACGACGGCGCGGCCGGTCTCAAGCGGCTGGCGCAAGGCTTCCAGGGTTGCACGCGCGAACTCGGGAAGCTCGTCGAGGAATAGCACGCCCAGATGCGACAACGAGATTTCCCCAGGCCGGGCGCGTAAGCCGCCGCCGACCAGGGCCGGCAGCGACGCCGAATGATGCGGGTCGCGGAACGGGCGGCGGCGGCTGAGGCGACCATCGGCGAGCAGGCCCGCCACCGAGTGGATCATGCTGACCTCCAGCGCCTCGGCGGGCGAGAGCGGCGGCAGCAATCCCGGCAGGCGCTGGGCGAGCATCGATTTGCCCGAACCGGGCGGGCCGATCATCAGGAGATTGTGGCCGCCAGCGGCGGCGATCTCGATGGCGCGCTTGGCGGTTTCCTGGCCTTTGATGTCGCGCAGGTCGGGGTAGGTTTCCTCGTTCTCGGCCAGCCTGGGCGTGGGGCGGCCGAGCACCTGCGAGCCCTTGAAATGGTTGATCAGCGCCAGCAAGGAGGGCGGGGCGAGCACGGCGAAGTCGCGCTCCGGCCCGGCCCAGGCGGCCTCGCCGCCGCAAGGGGCCGGGCAGATGATGCCGCGCGCTTGCGCCATGGCGCCCATGGCCGCGGGGAGCACGCCGGCGACCGGGGTCAGGCGGCCGTCGAGCGCCATCTCCCCCAGCACCACGAAATTCTCGACCTGGTCGGCCTCAAGCACACCCATCGCCACCAGCAGGCCGACAGCGATGGGCAGGTCGTAGTGGCTGCCTTCCTTGGTCAGGTCGGCGGGCGAGAGGTTGACGGTGATGCGCCGTGTGGGCAGCGACAGGCCGAGGGCGGCGATGGCGGCGCGCACGCGCTCGCGGCTCTCGCCGACCGTCTTGTCGGGTAGCCCCACGACACTGAAGTTGGGAAGGCCGCCGCCGAGATGGACCTGGACATCGACCGGGACCACGTCGATCCCCTGAAACGCCACCGTGTTGACGCGCGCGACCACTCTGCCCCCGGCTTGCCCGATCTTACGCCGGCAATTGTACGGGCTTCCGGTTCCTCGCGCTATGATTGTCCGAAAGGAGGTGTGCGCCCGGCAAACCTGGGCACGGTGACTTGCTGAGCGCTAGGACGCCACTGCTAGAACGGTGTTGTGCGGCGCCGGCAATCGGATCGTCACCGTGGTCCCCACGCCGACGGCGCTCTCGACATGGAACGTCCCGCCGTGGAGCCGCACGAGTGCGTCGACAAGCGGCAGGCCAAGCCCGGTCCCGCCGTTGCGTTGGGAATAGCCGCTGGCCGCCTGCTCAAACGGCTTCATGAGGCGCGGTAGGTCGTCGGCGGCGATGCCGATGCCGGTGTCGCGCACGCTGAGCTCAACGCTCGCCGGTGCAACCGCGCGCATCCGCACCGTCACCGTGCCGCCGTTCGGCGTGAACTTCACGGCGTTGGAGAGCAAGTTCAGCAGAATCTGTTTGAGTGCTTGCGGATCGGCGCGGCAGGTGAGCGGTGCTTCGAGGGGCTCGACCGACAGGTGAATCCGCTTCGCCTCGGCGGCGCCGCGGATCAACGGCATGGTGCTGTCGAGCACGGAGCGTGGATCGAGGTCGACGGGCGCGACTTCGAGCTTTCCGGCTTCGGCCTTGGAGATATCGAGAATCGAGGTGATGAGGTCCAGAAGGTGCGTTCCAGACGCATGAATGTCGGTTGCATATTGCCGATAGCGCTCATGCCCGACCGGCCCGAACATCTCGCGGCGCTGCACATCCGAAAAGCCGATAATGGCGTTGAGCGGTGTGCGGAGTTCGTGGCTCATCGTCGCCAGGAATTCGGACTTGGCCCGGCTCGCCTCCTCCGCACGTACGCGCGCGGATTCCAGTTCGGTATTGCGTGCTTCGAGCTGCGATCGAAGGCGCTGCGCGACCAGCATCAGCAGCGAAATGACGACCAGGATCTTGACGATGATCGACACGAGGAAGTGGATGCTCTGGGCCGTGCTCGCGGCAAACAGATCCGGCGCGGGCGGGGCCATGATCGTCGATACTGCGCGAAATGCGAGGGTCGATGCGACGATGGCGAACAACGCGGCCGCGAGCAGCGCCGGGGCCTGCAACGTGCGCGCCGGTCCGCGCACGAGTTCGTAGGCGCACAGCACGCAGCCCACGGACAGCACGGCGGAAATCACGATCACGCGGTTGAGAATATCGTTCACAACATAGGTCTGGTGGACGAAGACCGCCGCGACCCCAGCCGCCACCAGCAGAGTGCCGGTCCAGCGCGCCGGGCGGCCGTCGAATGACCGGATCCCGTTCCAAAATGCCGCCAGAGCGACCACGCCGACAACGTTCGCGCCGACGATCGACACAAAATCGGGAATGACACCGCGCAGCCCGCCGGCGAGGACGCCCAACCCAAGCAGCGCACTCCCCAGCGTCCATTGGCCGAGGCCGGGCGTGCCCCGGTGTCCCCGCCAGAACATGACCATCAGCACCGCGAGCGCCAGCGAAACCAAGCTATGGGCAATCAACAGCGTGCGCACGTCGATATTCATTGCTCTAAGGTCTATCCGGTGGCCGTTAAGGTGCCGTTAACGATACTGGATCGCGACCATTCCGAAATAAAACAGGCCCGCGTCAGGGGCCGCAGCAGCAGGTCAGCCGTCAGCTTTTCATGAAGTCGATGGCGCGCTGCAGGGGGGCCGGTGAAATGCGCATCGGCCCGGTAAAGGGAAGATCCATGTCCATCGTCAGATAGAGCGACCCCGAAATCAGCAGGGCCGACAACACGAAGGTCGATGCGACGACCAGATTTTTCGGGGCGCGATAGCCGAAGCTCGCGAAGATCAGCATCAGCCACGCGACCAGCATGACGAGGAGCGGCGTGGGAATCCCGCCGCCCGACCCTTCGACCAGGTCCCACCGCAACTCCAGCACTCTCTGGAGACGCCGCTTGGCGTCGAGCCAGAGTTCGGCACGCTCCGCATCGTGCGCCCGGATGGCATTCAGACCAAGTTCGGCCTCGTCCAGCAAGCGCTCGGCGACGCCGTCATCGATGATGGGCGTACCATTGGTGGGCCAAGTGTTGTCGAGGACCCGCTGCACAAAGGCGCGCAAGTGCTGGCGCGTGTCCGTCGCATCCGGGCCGTATTGACGCAGCGTCCGCTCCAGCAGGATCAGCTCCGTCGCAAGTGCGCGCAGGTTGCGGTCGTTCGCTTCGAACTTGTTCTTGGCCGAGTTGATCAACAGGCCGAGCACCAGCGAGGTCATCACCACGAAGATACCGGCGGTCAGCCTGACGACGTTATAGGTCTCATCTTCGCGCTGATGGCGCGGCAGCTTGTCGTAGACCGCGAGGCAGCCCAGCGACGCCGCGAGCAAGCAGAGAAAAATCAGGGATGCGGCGAGAACTTCGTCCACGATTGTCGTGCCCCGCTCCCGCAACCAACAATGGGTGTCCCGGCGAAGGTGTATCGGACTGGTTCTAGACCGTCCGCGCCATGGCATCAAATCGCCCCGCTTGACGCGGGCGGGGTCGGGCGGCTTGGGCATTTCGGCGTCGCAAAGTCCCGGGCGGAACCGGCATGGGCAAGGCTACCCGTCCCGGGGGACCGCCGAGGCCGGCCCAGCGGGGCGGCGGTTGCCTGTTCCGCAGGCGTTAGGCCCCTTGGACCAGGAGAGTTCCTCGCGTCCCGGTTGCGGGTGTGCGCCCGCACAGGCACGTCAAGACACCCGGCGCCGCAAGTCGCCGAGGCCGGGTGTTGTTAGATTGACTCTAAGAAGCGGAGCCTAGGCCTCGAGCTTGCCGCCACGCGCCAGAGTCTTCGCCATGGTGAAGATCGTCTTGCGCACTTGCGGGTCATCGATCCGGTAATAGGCACGCACCAGCGCCAATGTCTCGCGTCGAGACATGGGGTCGCTCGCACGGCCGCGATTTTTGCGTTCGGGCTCCGGCTTGATCTCACGCCGGCGCGGCGAGGCAGTCTCGCGGTCCATCTCCTCGAAGAAATAACTCACGGGCACGTCGAGCACACAAGAAAGCTCGTAGAGCCGTGAGGCACTGACGCGGTTCGTGCCGCGCTCGTACTTCTGGACCTGCTGGAATGTGAGGCCGATCGCCTCGCCGAGCCGTTCCTGGCTCAGCCCCAACAGCATCCTTCGCATACGAACACGCGCGCCGACATGAACGTCGACGGGGTCCGGCTTTCCGGACGGCAGTCGCCCCCGCGTATGACGTCGGGCAACAGGTGGCATCGGTCTCTCCCCCTCGGTTCGGCCGATGGGGGGACTATACAGACGCTCTCACGGAATGGACATAGCTAAGCGAAGGCGTTCCTGCCGGCGCCCACGCTCGCGGGCTTGCGCCTAAGAGGCGATAGTGACTATGCGGGTACAACCGCAATTGCGGCCACGGCGCCAAGCCCGCGCGCTCAAATACAACTTTAAGGAGAGTCGCCATGGACGTTACGGTTCCACGTACATCCCCGGCCGAAGCGCGCTGGGAACGCCTGCCAGACCAAATCACGATCGAATACGGGCCGATCGAAAGACTGGGCCGGTATTTCCTGCTGCTGGACAAGGAAGCCAGCGCCCGGGGTCTCAGCCTGTCGCTGCACAGCGACTTCGCGGAGCTGGAACGGGTCAATGCCGCCAATCAGCAAAGCTGGAGCGCGATCACGCCGCTGTTCGACCATCGCTGCGGCGGCATCGGCCCGGAAAACGGGTTCTGGATCGCCGGCCGCAACAAGGCTGGCGAGATCGTCGCCACCCAGGCCGCGCGCCTCTATGCCTGGCTCGACTGCACGCTGGAGAGCGAGCTGACCAGCCTGCGGCTGTTCTACGCCACGCCAATGCGCCAGAAGCAGCCCGCCGAGCGCTGCCTGGTAACGGCCCCGTGCGCGCGCGAGATCAGCGGGCGCGTCGTGTTCTCGGGCAGTACCTGGGTCCGGCCCGATTTTCGCGGGCAGGGGCTGGCGTCGATCCTGCCGCGGCTGTCGCGGGCCTATGCCTTCACGCGCTGGTACAGCGACATCACCATGAGCATGGTGCGCCGCAAACTGGTCGAAGGCGGGGTGGTCCGCGCCTACGGCTACAAACGGGTGGAGTACAGTGTCCACTGGCTGGGCTCGGCCAAGGGCGATCTCGAGCTCGCGGTGGTGTGGATGGATCGCGCCGAGCTGTTGGCCGACATGGAGCAGTTCATGCAAGCACGTGCTGCGATGCCGGCGGAACCGGCAGCAAAGCGCGCGTAAATACCCGGTAAACAGCGGGCCTACCCCGCCTTACCCTTCCTCTCGCGGATGAGGCAGGGCCGCGCCATTGTCCGACAGTAGAGAGCGGCGTTACGACACCGCGTGTGTCGAGCCGTCCTTGCGGATCAATGCCGAGCAGCCTGTGATGATCGTGTCACCGCGCGGCGTGCGCCAAGGCAGGATCAGGCGCTCGTATTCGCGCCGCGACGGATCGCTGTCCTTGCTGCGGATCACGGCGTCGATTTGCTCGAAGACCGGTCCACGCACGCGCGCAGCCTCGCGGTAGCCGCGCGCAACCCAGGTGGCGTAATCGCGATCGGGCTGGTTCTCCATGCTGTGGCCCGGCGCCTTGGTCGTCCAATCAGAACCGAAGAAGCGCAACCCCTTGCCCCAGTTCTTGATGATCAGGATGTCGCTGGCGCCGTAATGGTCGAGGATGATTGTGCGATCGAGCAGGCCCAGCGTGGCCAAATCCTCCATCGTGCCGTCATGGAACGTGCCGAACGTGGCGCGCCACTTGGCGAAGAGGAAGCTCAGATGCGTGTCTCGCGACTCGACGAGTGCCGCCGGATCCTTGCGCAGCGAGAGATAGGCGTTGTTGGGCCGGCGGTTCGCCGCCTCGCGCACCAGCTCCTCGATGCGCGCGAACATCTTCTCGCTGCCGGGGCAGATCTCGTAGCCCCATTCGTCGATGAAATAGCCGAGCACCAGGCGGCGCGGCGTGGTGTCGCTCAGCAGATAGAACAAGGCGGCGAGCGCCTTGGGATCGACCGCACCGGGACGCAGGCGCAGATGGATGGAATCCGGCGTGCCCTCGACCTCGATAAATCCGAGATTGCGCACGGCGTAACTTGCCATGTCGAAATCAGGATCGGCATTGCCGAGTTGTGAAAACAATTCGCGCGAGCCCGACGGCCAGCAATTGCCCTGATCGTCGATCAACACATTGATGCGCCTGTCGCTGCTGCGCAGTTCGCTGGCCATGCCCCGCCCCCAAATCACCTGGCCGTATACGCTGGCGCCATCGCACTCTCTCCGACATGCCCGCCCCCACGTGCATGCCGGCCTGGTCCTGTCACCCCCGGCCCCGATCCCCCTTCGGCGGCCCGGATCGACCATACGTCCGATCGCGTCCCATGATTCATACACTCGGCCGTTTCATCGCAGCAAGCCCCGGCATGACGGGAATGCGCGCGCATGTGCGCTGCGAACGCTATGCGGCGGCGCACGACGTCTCGGCCGGATTTGCAAAACGTGATGCTATTTCAATCATAAAACGATTCATCTGCTCGATCGCCATGGCATTCGGCTTAAGAGCGTCATGAAGTACAGGATTACCTCGCAGGTCCCCGGCGGCTTCGACGCCTTAAGGACGGCGAAAATTTTTTTGCGGTGCGGCGGCGCAACTCGAATTTGAGGTGATTCTCCGCATTTATGTTCCTCAGAGTGTGGACGATCTCTGAGGAAGTATTTGAGCGTCGACGGCACGGTCTTGGGGGTGGACGGGAACGCGGCAATCGGCGCGTCCTTGAAATAGCGCATCAGTGCTTCGCGCCCTCATGCTTCGCGACGCGCCCTGCGGGCGCTCCTCAGCATGAGGATTTCAAGGAAGGCGCCCGCTTATGAACCTCATCCTGAGGAGCGCGCCCGTAAGGGCGCGCGTCTCGAAGAATGAGGCTGCGCACTCGATGGTCAAATCGCGCGCTTGCGCGCGCGGGTGTTGAGGCGTCGCTCGGTGGCGTCCCAGATCTGCGCTTCGATCTTGATGCTGTCGAAGCGATTGATCTCCTGGATGCCGGTCGGCGAGGTGACGTTGATCTCGGTGAGATAGTCGCCGATGACATCGATGCCGACGAAGATGAGCCCGCGCTCGGACAGGGCCGGCCCGATCGCCTCGCAGATCTCGCGCTCGCGCTTGGTGAGCGACACCTTCATCGCCTTCGCGCCGGCGTGGAGATTGGCGCGCGCCTCGCCGGCGACGGGGACGCGCAAGACGGCGCCCGCGGGCTTGCCATCGACGATGATGATGCGCTTATCGCCTTGGCGCACCTCCGGCAGATAGCGCTGCACGATGATCGGCTCGCGGCGCGCGCGGTGAACATTTCAATCAGCGCATTCAGGTTTTCATCATCGGGGCGCAGATGGAAAACGCCGGCACCGCCATTGCCGAAGAGCGGCTTCAGGATGATGTCCTTATGCTCGGCACGGAAGGCGGCGATCTCGGCGCGATCGGCGGTGATCAGCGTCGGCGGCATCAATTCGGGAAAATGCGTGACGAACAGCTTCTCGGGCGCGTTGCGCACGTGTGCTGGATCGTTGACCACGAGTGTCTGCGGATGAATGTGCTCGAGCAGATGCGTGGCCGTGATGTAAGCCATGTCGAAGGGCGGGTCCTGGCGCATCAAGACGACATCCATGGTTGCGAGATCGAGCGTCTCGGCTGCGCCAAGCGTTGCGTGGTTGCCTTTTTCGCGACGCACCTTGAGCGGATGCGCGCGTGCGCGCACGCGGCCATGCGAATACGTCAGATCCTGCGGCAGGTAATGGAACAGCGCATGGCCGCGCGCCTGCGCCTCGAGCGCCAGCACGAAGGTCGAATCGGCATCGATGTTGATCGGCTCGATGGGATCCATCTGAATGGCGACGGCAAGGCTCATGGTCTTCAAACGCTCCGGGGCGAAATAGCGTGTTTCAGTTCAGCCGGCTGCGCACGGCTTGCAGATCGGTGGCGATACGATGGCGCGCCGAGTCGGATTGGGCAAGCTTGTGCGCCGCTTCGAAACAGGCGACCGCGGCGCGCAACGCACCCAGGCGTTCCTGCACCATGCCCTGCTCGTGCCACAGGCTGGGATCGGAGGGGCTGAGCAGCACCATGCGCTCGAGCACCGGTAGTGCACGCACGAAATCGCCGTCGCGGATCAGGCGCAGTTTGATGTTGTTCTGCAGACGCAAGAGGATCGCGCGATCGTCGACCGGGGCGTAGTGGTCGGGCGTCAGTTCGGCGCCGGCACCCTGGATCTGCTTGAGGAGGGTGCGCAGGTCGTCGGGGCCGAGCGCCCTTCCGTCATGAAACGGATCGAGGATGATGCGGCCGTCGGCGGCGTCGAGGCGGATGAGGAAATGGCCGGGAAACGCCAGGCCGCACATCGACCAGCCCTGGGCGCGGCCGGCATGCAGCCAGAGGATGGCGAGCGCCACCGGCAGGCCGCGCTTGCGGTCGATCACGCGCGGGAGGTCGGCGTTCTGCAAATCGTCATAGGTATCGTGATCGCCGCGATAGCCATGGGCCTCGACCAGCACCGATTTCAGCGCCGCTGCGGCCGATTGCGGCCCCGGCGGCAGGGCGCCGGCCGCCACGGTCACGTCGCGCGCCAGGGCGGCGAGATGGGCGCGATAGGCGGTGAGATCCAAATGCGGGCGCTCGCTGGCCGCGAGCGCCAGCGCCAGTTCGGCGATGCCGACGGCGCCGTCGGGCGCGCTGGCGGCGGCGCGCAGCGCCGCCTGGGGGTCTTGGGTCAGGCTCATCGGCACAAGAGATACCACGAACCGGGGCGCGCGGCTCCCCATCGCGCCACCGGCCGCCGCGGCCGGCTCAGGTCTGCAGTGGGGCGAAGCGCTTGGGATCGTCCTTCATCAGCACGTAGCTGACGACGCGGCGGACGTTGCGCAGATTGCGCGCGATCTCGATCACCTTGTCGAGCTCGGACTGGCTCTGGGCAACACCAAGGAGGTAGACGATGCCGTTGACGGACTTGACCGAGTAGTTGACGGAGGAGATGTCCTTGGCAAAGAGCATACGGGTGTTGAGCTCGGTCACGATGCCGGTGTCGCGGGCATAAGCGCCGATGCCGCCTTCGTTGGTCACCTGGATCTCGTTGATGATCTCGCGGATGCCCTTGGCCTTCCAGGCGAGCTGGATGGCTTCGGCGCGCGTCTCGGCGTCCTTGACGGCGCCGGTGATCAGCACGCGGCCTTCGTAGATCTGCAGATTGCAGTTGGCGAAGAGCGACTGGTCTTTCTGGAACCAATAATGGTTGATCTCGGCGCGCACGCCGGTATCGGTCGTGGCTCCCTTAAGGCCGCGATCCTGGCTGGCGGCGACGCCGGCGGTGGCACCGGCCGTGACGGCGGCGGCGACGCAACCGCTCAGCGCGGCGGGCAGCAGCAGGATAAGAGCCAGGCGGATAAAGGCTAGCGGGTGACGCACAAAGTCCTCCATCGGTCCCGATTCGCGGGAATCGAGTGTTATCTAGTATGGCCGGTGTCGCTTCGCCAAGCGTCTCGAAGATGTCGCGGCACGATGCCGGCCGCGATCAACATGACATCGAATCTGAGATCAAATAGGGCGAAGTCGGGATGGGCGGCCAGAAACGCCGACGCAGCGCGCTCGATTTGCTGGCGCTGGCGCCGGACGATCGCTTCGGCGGCCGTGGCTTCATCGGGGCGCGCCTTCACCTCGATGAACACCAATTGGCGGCCGCGCCGCGCGATCAGGTCGATCTCGCCCATCGGGGTGCGATAGTTGCGGGCGACGATGCGATAGCCGGTCAGGCGCAGGCGCCAGGCGGCGAGCGTCTCGGCCCAGCGGCCGCGCCGCTGTGCGCGTCGGCGTTCCGGCTGGTTGGTCACGGCTTCTGACGCGCGAGGTCGAGGGCGCGGGCATAGACCTGTCGGCGCGGCAGGCCGCTGGCCGCTGCCACGGCGGCCGCCGCGTCGCGCACGCTCATGGTGGCGAGTGCGGCCGTGAGCTGGTCGTCGAGGCTGGCGGCGGCGACGGGTGCCGCATCGGCCGCGGGTGGCGCGATCACGACCACGATCTCTCCCTTCGGCGCCCCGGTCTGGGCGTAATGCGCGGCCAGTTCGGGCAGGGGGGCGGCGCGGACCTCCTCGAACAGCTTGGTCAGCTCGCGCGCGACCGCCGCCTCGCGGCTGCCGAACGCCGCCGCCATCGCTGCCAGGCTCTCCGCCAGCCGGTGCGGGGCCTCGTAGAAGACCAAGGTGGCCGGAATCGACGCCAGCTCCGCCAGGTCGCGCTGGCGGGGGCCCGCCTTGGCCGGCGGGAAGCCGCAGAACAGCACGCGGTCGGTCGGCAGGCCGGCGATGCTCAGCGCCGCCACGAAGGCGGCGGGGCCGGGGACGGAGACCACATTGGCGCCGGCGGCGCGGGCCTCGCGGACCAGGGTGAAGCCGGGATCGGCGATCAACGGCGTGCCGGCGTCGCTGACCAGCGCCACAATTTGGCCATTGCGCAGCGCTGCAATCAGGCGCGGCGTGGTTTCGGCGGCGCTGTGGTCGTCGTGGCGGACCAGGCGCCGCGGAACGATTCCCAGCGCCGTGCATAGTTTGCGGGTGACGCGCGTGTCCTCGCAGGCGATGAGATCGGCGCTGGCGAGCACCGCGTGGGCACGGGGCGAAAGATCGCCCAGATTGCCGAGCGGCGTTGCCACAACGTACAGGCCGGGGGCCAATTTACTTGCCGACACGCGGCCGCTACTCTGGCGTTCTGATGAGGACATTTTCTGTTGCCAGCCGAGGCGGTTACATGGGGCGGGCCGTGCGCGGCGCCGTCGGCGCGGTTCTGATCGCAGCGCTGTTGGCCGGCTGCTCGAGCGGCAAGGTAGACAGCCAGGGCCCCGCTCCGCAAGCGAGCCAGCCGGCGCCATCCACGGTGCCGCTGCCGCCGCCGATCCCGCCGCTGCCCATCCCGACGGCTCCCGATACGCTGGGAACATTGCGGCCCGGTGCCGAAGATACGGTGCGGGTGGCGCTGCTGGTGCCGCTCTCCGGCCCCAACGCCGCGATCGGCCGGGCCTTGTTGGATGCCGCCCAGCTGGCGCTGTTCGATGTCGCCGACGACCCGTTCGTGCTGGTGCCGCGTGATACCGGGTCTTCGCCCGAGGATGCCGACCGCGCGGCGCAGTCCGCGATCTCGGAGGGCGCGCGGCTGATCATCGGGCCGTTGTTTGCCGCCGATGCGCCGGTGGTGGCGCAGCGCGCGCGCGCGGCCGGCGTCAACATGGTGTCGCTGTCCAACGACCGCACGATCGCGGCGTCCGACTTGTTCATCCTGGGTCTGACGCCGCAAAGCCAGATCGCGCGGGTCATCGAATTCGCGCGCTCGCGCGGCCTCAACCGCTATGCGGCCCTGCTGCCCAACAATGCGTTCGGCGCGGCCACGGAAGAAGCGGCGCGCGCCGCCGCCGCGCAGACCGGCGGGCAGGTGGTGGCGGTGGAGCGCTATGACCCCGCGACCACCGATGCGTCGCCCGTGGTGCGGCGCCTGGCGGCCTATGAATTGAAGCGCGCGGCCCTGCTGCAACAGCGCCGCGCGCTGGAAACGCAAACCGACGAAGCCAGCAAGGCGCAGCTGCGCGCACTGTCGGCGGAGATGGCCAACACCGATCCCGGTTTCGATTCGGTGCTGTTGCCGGATTTCGGCGACCGGCTGCTGCAGATTGCACCCCTGCTGCCGTATTTCGATATCGATCCGCAGAAAGTGCGCTATCTCGGCAGCGCGCTGTGGGAAGACCAGCGGCTGACGCGCGAGCCGGCGATGGTCGGCGGCTGGTTCGCCGCCCCGCCGCCGCAGGCGCGCGCCGCTTTCCTCAAGCGCTTCCGCGATGTCTACGGCCGCGACCCGCCGCGCATCGCGACACTCGCCTACGATGCCGTGGCGCTGGCGGCGGTGCTGGCGCGCGAGGAGGAAGGGCCTGATTTCTCGATCAAGGCGCTGACCAACCCGGCCGGCTTTGCCGGCATGGACGGCATCTTCCGCCTCAAGGCCGACGGCACGGTCGAGCGCGGCCTGGCGGTGCTGGAAATCCGCCGCGACGGCTTTCGCATCGTCTCGCCGGCCCCCGAGGCGTTCACCGGGCCGCTGACGCAATAAATTCGGTACCCGCCCGAGCAGCTTGCGTCGCCCGGCACGGGCGTTGCACAGTTGGCGTCGCGATCAATTGCAAACGAGGGGGTTGGCGATGTCGCTTGGACGGAGTATTGCGGCCATCGGTGCCGCGTTGGTTTTGAGCGCCACGGCGGCGCAAGCCCAGAACACGCAGGTCAGCGGCACCATAACGCTGGTGGCCTATGCCGGCATCTTCCAGGACAATTACACCGCGGCCGTCATCGCGCCATTCGAGAAGCTCTACCCGAATGTGAAGGTGACCTATTCGCCGGGCGGCACGTCGGCGCAGATGCTGGGCACCGCGCGCGTGCAAAAGGCGGATCCGCAGATCGATGTGTTGATCATGGACGTGACGACGTCGGCGATCGGCAACACGGAAGGGCTGTTCGGAAAAATGAGTCCGGCGGATGTGCCGTCGCTCAACGAGCTTTACCCGGAAGCGCGCGCGGTGGGCGGCGAGTTCGGGCCGGCGGTGACCTACGATCATCTCGTCATCGTCTACGACACGCAGAACTTGAAGCCGGGGCTGACGCAGCTCAAGGATCTGTGGCGCCCCGATCTGAAGGGATTGATTGCGCTCTCGGCGCCGCCGAACATCCAGGGTCTCGCACTAACGGCGATGGTCGAGCGCATGGAGGGCGGCGACCACACCAAGTCGATCGACAAGGCGATCGGCAAGCTGCGCGATCTGGCCCCCGCGGTGCAGACCTTCGATCCCAATCCCGATGGATACTCGCTGATTCTCAACGGCGTGGTGCGCGTCGCCACCGGCTGGAATGCGCGGGCACAACTTTATTCGGATCAGTCGCAAGGGCGCATCGGCGTGCTGCTGCCACCCGAAGGCAGCGTGTTCCAGATCAACACCATCAACGTGATGGCGGGCTCGAAGAACAAGGCGCCCGCGCTGGCATTTGCCAATTACGCGCTGTCGCAGGAGGCGCAGAAGGCGTTCACCGAGCGCATGTTCTACGCGCCGACCAACGCCAAGGCGGCGATCGACGCCAAGGCGCTGGCGCGCACGGCGGCGGCACCGGAATATCGCCAGCGCATGATCCCGCTCGACTGGATGGAGATCATCAAGGTGCGCGACCAGTGGAACAATCGCTGGCGACGCGAGGTCATCGCGGCCTCGAACCGCTGATTGCGGCTTCATGACGCATCTGGTCCTGGCGGGACTGGCCAAGCGCTATGGCAGTGCCGTGGCCGTCGACGCTTTGTCGCTTGAAGTCGGGCGCGGCGAATTGGTGGCGCTGCTCGGGCCTTCGGGCTGCGGCAAAACGACGACCTTGCGCATGGTTGCGGGCCTGATCGCGCCCGATGCCGGCACGATCGCGGTTGCGGGACGCGAGATCACGGCGCTGCCCGCGCATCAGCGCAACATGGGCTATGTGTTTCAGGCCTATGCGCTGTTCCCGCATATGAGTGTGGCGCGCAACGTTGCGTTCGGGCTGGAAGAGCGCGGCCTGGCGCGCGCGGAGCGCGAAGCCCGCGTGCGCGAAGCGCTGGCGCTGGTGCGGCTTGGCGGTCTGGAGACTCGCCGGCCGCGCGAGCTCTCCGGCGGGCAGCAGCAGCGCGTGGCGCTGGCGCGGGCCCTGGTGATCCGGCCGGAGGTCCTGCTGCTGGATGAGTTGCTCTCCAATCTCGACGCCAAGCTGCGCGATTCGATGCGCCACGAGATCCGCGAGATCCAGCGCCAGACGGCGACGACGACCTTGTTCGTGACGCATGACCAAGTCGAAGCGCTGACGATGTGCGATCGCATCGCGGTGATGGAGGCGGGACGCATCGTGCAGATCGGAACCCCGCGCGAAATCTACGACCGGCCGGCGACGCGTTTTGTCGCCGGGTTTGTTGGCCGCGCCAATGTGCTGCCGGTGACGCGCGACGGGTCGGGCGCCCTGCATCTGGATGGCGAGACGCTGTTTGCGAACGGTACGGCGGCCGGAAACGCTCTCGATGCGTTCGTGCGGCCGGAGCGCATGAAGCTGGTGCCGGAATGGACGTCGGCGGGCCAGGGCATGAATTGGTTGCGCGGCAAGGTCGCGCGCACCGTGTTCATCGGCGAGAGGGTCGAGGTGCTGCTGGAGACGCGCGCGGGCCGCATCACCATCGACCTGCCGGCGGGTGGTGCTATTCCTGGCGAAGGCGAGAGCCTGGCGGCGGTGTGGTCGGACGGCGACACGCTGCTGTTCGCGCGACCGCAATCGTGAAGCGCGTCGCGCCCATCGCATGGCTGGCGGTGCCGGGCGCGGTTCTGCTGATCGCGATTTACGCCTGGCCGATGTTGCGGCTGTTCCGCATGGCGTTCAACGAGACCGGCGGGACGGGCGCGATGGTCGAGACGTGGTCGCTGGCGACCTGGGCGAAGCTGGCGGCGGATTCGTTCACGCTCGACGTGACGTGGTTCTCGCTCAAGATCTCGCTGATCTCCACGACGGCGGCGCTGCTGCTCGCCTATCCGGTGGCGCTCTTCCTTTTCCGCACGCAATCGCGCTGGCGCGGACTTCTTGCGGTCGTGGCGGTGGCGCCGATGCTGGTCAACAGCGTGGTGCGGGTGTTCGGCTGGCTGGCCATTCTCGGCGATCGCGGGCTGGTCAACTCGATCCTGATGTGGTTGGGACTCACGGCATCGCCGGTGCGACTGGTCTACAATTTTACCGGTGCCGCGGTCGGCCTCACCGAAAGCCTGATGCCGTACATGATCCTCGCGTTGCTCGCGGGCTTCGGGCGCCTCGATCGGGCGTGCGAGGAGGCGGCTTCGAGCCTGGGCGCTTCGCCGTGGCGCGTCTTCTGGCGCGTGACGCTGCCGCTGTCGCTGCCGGCCGTCGTGCTCGGCTATCTCCTCTGCTTCGTGCTGGCGATGAGCGCCTTCATCACGCCCAAGCTCTTGGGCGGGGGCCGCGTCTTCCTGCTGGCGACGGAGATCTACGAGCAGGCGATCACCAATGTCGACTGGCCGATGGCGGCCGCACTCGCGCTCTACACGCTGGTGCTGTTGCTGTTGATCGTCGCCGCCTATGGCGCGGTGGCGCGGAGGGCCGAGGCATGAACGATGCCGGGCCGATCCTGCGCACGCTGGCGGCACTCGTCTATGTGTTCCTGCTCGCACCCGCGGTGATCGTGCTGATCGTCTCGTTCTCCGCCGATTTCTTCATCGTGTTCCCGCCCTCGGGTGTCGAGCACGCGCTGGTATCTAGCGCCTGTTCGAACACAAGGCGCTGATGGGCGCTTTGCAGTTCAGCGTGATTCTCGCGGCCTGCGTGACCGTCATCTCACTCGTCCTCGGCGTACCGGCGGCCTACGCCATCGCCAAAGGCGAGTTTCGCGGGCGTGCGGCGCTGCAGAGTCTGTTTCTGGCGCCGCTGCTACTCCCCACATTGGTGATGGCGTTGGCGCTGCTGGTGGCGTTCCAGCCTTGGCATCTGGTGGCCACGCTGCCGGGGTTGGCGCTGGGGCATCTCACTGTGACGCTGCCGTTCGTGGTGCGGATGATGACGACGGCGTTTCTCACCTTGCCCGACAGCGTCGAGGCGGCGGCGGCGACACTTGGTGCGAAGCCGTGGCGCGTGTTCGCGCGCGTGACGTTGCCTCTTGCCGCACCCGGCTTGGCGTCGGCGGCAGCGCTCTCGTTCCTGCTGTCGTTCGACGAGACGGTGATCTCGCTGTTCCTCTCAGGCCCGCGCGCGCAGACGCTGCCGGTCGAAATGGTGCGCTATGTCGAAGGTCGCACCGACCCCACCATCGCCGCACTTTCGACGCTGCTGATCGTCGGCACCATCGCCATCGTCGTGGTGGTCGAACGCTTCGTGGGCGTGATGCGGGCGGTCGGGCGCTGACCAAAGGGCCAGTTGACCCCGGGCCGCAAGCGGCGGAAAATCGCGGAAATTCCACCAGGAGTGCCGAAATGAAAATTGCCCTGATCCAGATGAACTCGGTCGCCGACAAGGCCGCGAATATCGCGCAGGCGCGCGAACTGATCGAACGCGCGGTCGATCTGGAGAAGCCCGATTGGGTGCTGCTGCCCGAGCATTTCGACTGGTCCGGCGGCGGTACCGCCGACAAGGTGCGCGAGGCGGAGGAGGTGGGCAGCGGCCCGGCCTCGACCATGGCGCGCGAGCTTGCGGCCAAGCACAAGATCTGGATCCATGCCGGCAGTCTGCTGGAGCGGGTCAAGGGCGAGAACCGCGTGCACAACACCACCGTGGTCTACGACCGCAGCGGCAAGCAGGCGGCGCTCTATCGCAAGATCCATCTGTTCGACATCACCGCGCCGGACGGCACGGCCTACAAGGAGTCCGCGTCGGTCAAGCCGGGGCGCGAGATCGTCACCTATGATTGCGAAGGCATCACGGTCGGCTGCACGATCTGCTACGATCTGCGCTTCCCCGAATTGTTCCAGGCGCTGACGGCGCGCGGCGCGCAGCTCATTGCGCTGCCGGCGTCGTTCACGCTGCAGACCGGCAAGGACCATTGGGAGGTGCTGTGCCGCGCGCGCGCGATCGAGACGGAGACGTATTTCGCGGCGTGCGGGCAGACCGGAACCTACATGGCGCCGGGCAATGAGAAGCGCTTCACCTACGGCCATTCGCTGGTCGCCGATCCATGGGGTCACGTGATCGCCAAGGCGTCGGACGGCGTGGGCTTCGTCACGGCGCGCCTCGATCCCGCGCGCATCGCCAAAGTGCGCCAGCAGATCCCGGTCGCCGAGCACAAGGTGATCGGCCGCGACATGGCGCCGGTGACGCTGGGCAAGGTGGCCTAGGCGGTCAGCTTATTGCAATTAGAAATGACCTCATCCTGAGGAGCCGCGCGGAACGCGCGGCGTCTCGAAGGATGGGAGGCGAGGGCTAGCCGACCAGCCCGCGCAGAACGGCGTTCAAAACCTTTCGGCCGGCCGGTGTCGCAGAGATGCCGCCGGCCAAGATGCGTCTGGTGAAGGCACCATTGCTATAGCTCATAGCGGAAGTGACACACGTTAATCAGGGCTGCACCGCCGATGCCCGTGTTTTTTGAATCGAATACTATGTATCTGGACGGCGGCGCTTTCCCGAACAGATAGATATCATGGGCGCCGAAGTAGGTCCGCCCTTTGTAGAAGAAAATATTGTAATTGAAGTGGCTCATGTAGATCCGCCCTCCCTCTTCAACGCGGATATCCGGACCAGTGAACCAATACTCCCAGCTAATGAACTCTGATGGCTCAATTGCCTGGTTGGATTTTTCTGTGACAGTCGGAATTCTCCGGCCGTACCGGAAGGCATCCTCCGGCGTCCCATCATTGTTGAAATCAATTCGGGCGGCCTGCATACGCACGATATCCGTGTCGATTTCTTCTAAGACCTTCGGCAATACGGTGTCCCAGTATTGAGTGCGCTGCTCTGGGCTCATAGCCCGCTCTTTGGGAGTGTCGCGGAGTTTGCCACGATAGATTTTTTCGATGATATCGAGCCGTGATTTTGGGTCGATCGATTGCCATTTCGGCTTATTGAAATTTTTTAGTTTCGGATTGTCCGGCAGTTCGAAGCTGAGACGCTCATCTAGTGGGGTAGAAATCTTGCGCAGGTTCTGCAGATACTCGCGACATAGCGAATATTTCTTGCCTATGTCGAGGACGTAATCCGCCGCTCGACCTTCTGTTGACTGGAAGAGAGAAAGCAGCAAACAAGCGGCTGTTCGCGCGGACCGTATCGTCATAAAATTATACTGCCAATTCGCCAATCACTGTGTTTAAGACCTTCCGGCCGGCCGGCGTCGCAGAGATGCCGCCGGCCGCATTGTTTATGACGAAGCCGCCGTCGATCAGGCGTGTGAGGCGCGTTGTGTCGAGCGATTCGTCAAGCTGCGGCCTGTTTCCCGCTGGAATTGCGGGGGTCGATGCCTTCAGCGAGGCGCAGGCCCATCACCAGGCTTCGTTGGCGGCGCGCTCGGCATCGATCGGTTCGCGCTCGGCGGTGGCGTGGCCGGCTTTCTCGACAGCGGCGAGCCAGGTCTCCGGCGCCTTCTGCTGGCGCGTCGCGGTCTTCGAGCCGTCGATGGTCAGGCGGCCATGCGCGCCGGGGCCGATGCCGACGTAATCCTCATAGCGCCAGTAGACGAGATTGTGCCGACACTCTGCGCCGGGACGGGCATGGTTGGAGATTTCGTAGGCCGGGCGGCCGGCCCGCTCCAGAATATTTTGCGTGGCGTCGTAGAGATCCTCCGCACTTTCTTCCGGCGGCAGGTGCAGCGCGTTGCGGGCATAGAGCGTGTGGAACTGCGTGCCGGGCTCGATGGTGAGTTGGTAGACGGAGAGGTGTTCGCCGGCGAGGGTCAGCGCCTCATTTAACTCGGCGCGCCATTCGGCGACGGTTTGATTCGGGCGCGCGTAGATCAAGTCGAACGAAAAGCGCGGGAAGATTTTCGCCGCGAGCGCAATGGCGGCGCGGGCCTCGCTCGAATTGTGGCCGCGGCCGAGAAATTTCAGCGAGGCATCGTCGAGCGATTGCACGCCCAGCGACACGCGATTGACGCCGGCGGCGCGATAGCCGGCGAAATTCGATTGTTCGATGGAGTTGGGGTTGGCTTCCAACGTGATCTCGATATCGGCGGCGAGCGTCCAACGTTGGGCGGCGCGATCGATCAGATCGGCGACCGTCGCCGGCGCCATCAGCGAGGGCGTGCCGCCGCCGAAGAAGATCGAGGTGAGCGTGCGGCCTTGCGTTTGCGCGGCGTAGTGGTCGAGCTCGCGCAGTAGGCCGGCGCGCCAGCGCTCCTGATCGATGCTGTCGCGCACGTGGGAATTGAAGTCGCAATAGGGGCATTTCGACTTGCAGAACGGCCAATGCACGTAGAGGCCGAAACCGCGCGTGGGGGTGGCGTCGATCGGACGGATGGGCATCGGCGCGGTCTGAGTGGACATGGATAGATTATATCGGATTGGCAGGGCCGGCGCAGAAGACCGTCATGGGGTCTCTTTGCATTGACACCCACCTCACCCGCTCGCTGCGCTCGCACCCTCTCCCCCCGCTTCGCGGGCGGAGAGGGTTAGTTGGGTCGCCGCTTCCCCTCTCCGCCGCGAAGCGGGGGAGAGGGAGGGGCCCACGCGCGTCAGCGCGTGGGAGGGTGAGGTGGTGTCTCCGTACGAACTACTTCGCGTACGTCACCGGAATCGCCGTCGTGTACTTGATCGTTTCCATCGCGAAGCTGGAGCTGACGTCGGAGAGGTCACGCGCTGGATCAGGCGCTTGTAGAGGGCGTCGTAGGCGGCGATGTCGGGGACGACCACGCGCATCAGATAGTCGATATCGCCGCTCATGCGGTAGAACTCGACCACCTCCGGGATGTCGCGCACGGCGGCGGCGAAGCGCTCCAGCCAGCCGAGATCGTGCTGGCTGGTCTTGACCGCGACGAACACCGTGACGCCGACATTGAGGCGGTCGGGGTCGAGCACGGCCACACGGGCGCGGATGATGCCGTCCTCCTCCAGCTTCTGGATGCGCCGCCAGCACGGCGAGGTCGACAGGCCGACGCGCTCGGCGATGGTCGCCACCGGCATCGTCGCGTCGGTTTGCAAAAGGTTAAGAATTTTCCTATCTATCTCGTCTAGGGGCATGAAATTCTTCTAATTTGTCAATACGGGGGTGATTTTCCCCTATTTTCGCTTATCGACGCTGAAGATTGCAAACCGATTTCGCGTTTTCCTGTTACCCTTTTCAAATCATGAGCTTGCGCAACCCCTTCACGGATCACCCGGCCAGCGTCGGCGAAAGCTACGGCGAGCATCTGGTCATGGCGTCGGGCTTCGGGTTCAAGATGATCCTGGCCGGCCTCGCCTGCCTGATCCACGGGCTGCTGCCCTTCCTGTTCGTGCGCACCGGCTCGGCGGCGATCAATGCGCTGCACACGCGCATGGTGACGAACCGCCGCGTGCATCCGGTGCCGGAGCAGGCCGCGCCGGCGCTGCGCCAGGCCTCCTAAGTCCACCGCGCCCCGAGGCCATCGCCCATGTGCCGGTGGATTGCCTATCGCGGTCGCCCGATCTTCCTCGAGACCCTGCTGTTCGAGCCGGAGAACTCGCTGATCAGCCAGAGCCTACGCTGCCGCAAGGCGGACGTGGCGACCAATGGCGACGGGTTCGGCATCGGCTGGTATGGCGAGCGCGACACCCCCGGCATTTATCGCGAAACTTTGCCGGCGTGGAACGACCGCAACCTGCGCAGCCTCGCGCACCACATCTCCTCGCCGTTGTTCTTCGGGCATGTGCGCGCGTCGACGGGCACGGCCACGGCGCGCATCAACTGCCATCCGTTCCAGCACGAGAAATGGCTGTTCATGCACAACGGCCAGATCGGCGGCTATGAGCGCGTGCGCCGCCGTCTCGACCAGCTGCTGCCCGACGATCTCTACGCGCTGCGCCAGGGCACGACGGACAGCGAGTTCTTTTTCTATCTGCTGTTCGCCAACGGCTTGGAGCGCGATCCGGTCGCGGCCTTGGCCGCGTCGGTGGCGCAGGTCGAGGGTGTCATGCGCGCGAATGCTGTGGACGAGCCATTCCGCCTGACCGCGGCGTTGACGGATGGCGCGCGCATCTTCGCCATCCGTTATGCGAGCGACGGCAAGCCGCCCAGCCTCTATTGGTGCGGGCGCGGCGACCGGCTGATGATCGTGTCGGAGCCGCTCGACGCCGAAGCGCATCAGTGGAACGACGTGCCGGCGGGCCATGTGCTGGTCGCCGAGACGGACGTGCGCACGGCGCCGTTCGCGCCGAGCGTCGAGCAGCGCGCATTCTCGTTCGCGAAGTAGCTCGACACATCAACATAAAATTTGTCATGCGCGGGCTTGACCCGCGCATCTGACGCTGCGCGCTGCTTCAGACCCGCGGGTCAAGCCCGCGGGTGACAGGTTTTATTGTTCTTGAATCAGCGAAAACACGAATCGATCAGCTTTTTGAACGCGACGGCGCGGTGGCTGATCTTGTGTTTGGCGGCGGGGTCCATCTCGCCGAAGGTCTGCGTCATGCCATCCGCGAGAAACATCGGATCGTAGCCGAATCCTTTCGTGCCGCGCGGCGGCCAGACCAGCGTGCCGTGCACCTCGCCGCGGAAGGTCTCGATATGGCCGTCGGGCCAGGCGAGCGACAGCACGGCGACGAAGAAGGCGCGGCGATCGCGCTTGCCCTCGAGCCCGCTCTCGACTTTGCGCATGGCCATGGTGAAATCTTTTTTGGGGCCGGCCCAGCGCGCCGAATAGATGCCCGGATCGCCGTCGAGGGCGTGCACGACAAGGCCCGAATCATCGGCCAAAGAGGGCAGGTGCGCGGCTTGTGCGGCGGCGCGCGCCTTGAGCTCGGCATTCGCCTCGAAGGTCGAGCCGGTCTCGGCGGGCTCGGGCAGATTGAGCACGCCCGCCGAGATCACGTCGACCTTGTAGGGGCGAAGCAGATCGCCGATCTCGCGCACCTTGCCGGGATTGTGCGAGGCGATGACCAGCTTTTGGTCGGTGAAGTGTCGGGCCATGAGATTTTTACCGCAGAGGGCGCAGAGAACGCGGAGAATCCTGAAACGCACGGCGTCGGGGAAGTTCCGTTGCGGCGCTGCGCGCCGCGGTTCTCTCTCTGCGCTTCTCAGCGTTCTCTGCGGTGAATTCCGCTTATCCGCCGATCGCTTTCTTCTGCAGCGCGATGAGTTCGCTGATGCCTTTGCGGGCGAGGGCGACGAGCTTGAGGAACTCGGCTTCGGAGAAGGGCGCCTTCTCGGCTGTGCCCTGGATCTCGACGATGCCGCCCTTGCCGGTGAAGACGAAATTGGCGTCGGCTTCGGCGTTGGAATCCTCGGCGTAGTCGAGGTCGAGCACGGGGGTCTGCTTGAAGACGCCGCACGAGACGGCGGCGACGTGGTCGGCGAGCGGCACGCTCTTGAGTTGGCCGGCCTTGACCATCCCTGTGAAGGCCAAATGCAACGCCACCCACGAGCCGGTGATGGCGGCGGTGCGCGTGCCGCCATCGGCCTGCAGCACGTCGCAATCGATCTTGAGCTGGCGCTCGCCCAGCGCCTTCAAGTCGGTCACGGCACGCAGCGAGCGGCCGATCAGGCGCTGAATCTCTTGCGTGCGGCCCGATTGCTTGCCGCGCGCGGCCTCGCGGTCGGTGCGGGTGTGGGTCGAACGCGGCAGCATGCCGTATTCCGCCGTCACCCAGCCCTGGCCGGAATTGCGCAGGAACGGCGGCACCTTCTCGTCGAGCGAGGCGGTGCACAGCACATGCGTGTCGCCGAAGCGCACAAGGCACGAGCCCTCGGCGTATTTGGCATAGCCGGGCTCAAGGACGATGGCGCGGAGCGCATCGGGCGCGCGGCCGGAAGGTCTCATTGGGAATTCCTTCGTCGAACTGAATGACAGATTTTACGCGGGCCGGACCCTAACCGGCTCCGTGCGCCACGTCCACTTGGCAATATTCGCGGCGGAAATGCTCCAGCGCGCGCGGCGAGCGCAGATGAAACACGGTCTTCGCCCCGCGTCTTGCGCCGATCGCCGCGAGCAGCTTGGGGCGCAGGTCGCGATGCAGGCGCCACATCATCTTGAACAAGCGCAGCGTCACCGACAGCATCGGACAGCCCTCGGGCCCATCGGATCGCTCGCGGACGATCGAGGCGAGCTGGCGCTTCGCGGCCCACCAGTAATGGCGCCAGAGCGGATGGTCGACGAAAATGATGGTGTCGGCTTCGTCGAAGCGCTTCTCGATTTCGTCCCAGGGGCCGAAGCCGTCGATGATCCAGGCGTCGCGATCCAGGAGGGCGGCATGGACCCGGGCAAATTCATCGTCCGGGACAAGCTGCCAGCCTGGACGCCATTGCAGCTTGTCGACGGCGAAATGGGGCAGGCCGCGCGCCTGGCTGAGGGCGCGGCACAGCATCGATTTTCCGCCCCCTGCGTTGCCGATGACGGCCACCTTCGTCATAAGATTTCAGGATACTGGGCGATGTCTGTATCGTCCAATCACTCCAGGTTTGTCGCACAGGGTGCCGCTGGCATCGCGTCCTTCGAGACGCTCGCTTCGCTCGCTCCTCAGGACGAGGGTGCCTTTGCACCACGGAAATGACCTCATCCTGAGGAGCGCGCCCGTGAGGGCGCGCGTCTCGAAGGATGGGCCACAGGCCCGAATTTCCTGCCGGGTGGGAGATAGCGGGCATTAAGGCGGACAGCCGCGTCCGTTGACGCTGTGGGGTGCTATACCTACATTCCAGACGCTATGAATGCCCAGAAACCCAGGGATGTGCCGATCGCCGTGCCCGTGAAGCAATCGGGGGTGGCGGAGCTCAACGAACGCAGCCGCGACATTTTCCGGCGCATCGTCGAGGCGTATGTCGAGACCGGCGAGCCGGTGGGCTCGCGCACGCTGTCGCGCAAGCTGGGCCAGAACCTGTCGCCGGCGACCATCCGCAACGTGATGGCCGACCTGCAGGATGCCGGGCTGCTGTTCTCGCCGCACACCTCCGCCGGGCGCCTGCCGACCGATGCGGGGCTCAAGCTGTTCGTGAACGGTCTGCTGGAGCTGGGGGCGCTTTCCGCCGAGGAACGCGCCAATATCGACGGGCGCTGTGCCGCCGTCGGCAAGAGCGTGTCGCAGGTGTTCGAGGAAGCGACGGCGATGCTGTCGGGCCTGTCGCATTGCGCGGGCCTGGTGCTCGCACCCAAAACCGAATCGCCGCTCAAGCATGTCGAGTTCGTCAATCTCGGGCCCGGGCGCACGCTGGTCGTGCTGGTCGGCGCCAACGGCCTGGTCGAGAACCGCGTGATCGAGGTGCCGCTGGGCCTGCCACCCTCGGCACTGGTACAGGCCGGCAATTTCCTCAGCACAAGGCTGGCCGGACGCACGCTCAGCGAAGCGCGTGGCGCGGTGTTGCAGGAGCTGGAGAGCGAGCGCGCCGAGCTCGACGAGCTGACCAAGCGCGTTGTCGAAGCCGGGCTTGCCACGCATTCCGGCGATGGCGGTTACTTGATCGTCAAAGGCCAGGCGAAGCTGCTGGAAGACGTGACGGCGCTGGGCGATCTCGAGCGCATCCGCCATTTGTTCGAAACGCTGGAAACCAAAGAGGCGATGGTGAAGCTGCTCGATTCGGCGCAGACCGCCGAGGGCGTGCAGATCTATATCGGCGCCGAGAACCGGCTGTTCGGCATGACCGGCTGCTCGATGATCATCGCGCCCTACACCAACAGCCAGGAGCGCGTGATCGGCGCCATCGGCGTGATCGGGCCGACACGGCTCAATTACGCGCGCATCATTCCCATGGTGGATTACACCGCCCGGGTCATCGGCCGCTTGGTCGGCTGAGTTCCCGATAATCGCAACAGGATCTGAGCACGCATGAACAACGAGAACTATCCCGACAACATGTCCGCAGCGAGCGGCCAAGCTTCGCCCGAGCAGCCCGGCCCGACGGCGCCGCCCGAGAGCGAGCGCATCGCCCAGCTCGAGACGGAGGTGGCGCAGTATAAGGATCAGGCGTTGCGCGCGCTGGCCGAGGCCGAGAATACGCGCCGGCGGGCCCAGCGCGAGATCGAGGACAACAGCAAATACGCGGTCGCCAACATCGCGCGCGACGTGCTGGGCGTGGCGGACAATCTGCGTCGCGCCCTCGATGCGATTCCGCCCGAGGCGCGCGTGGCCGACGACAAGCTCGAGAAATTCGCGGCCGGCGTCGAGCTCACCGAGCGCGAGCTGCTCTCGGCCTTCGAGCGTCATGGGATCAAGCGCGTCGATCCGCTCGGCCAGCCGTTCGATCACAATTTCCATCAGGCGGTGATGCAGGTCGACACCGCCGACCAGCCCGCCAATACGGTGGTGCAGGTGCTGCAGCCTGGCTACACGATCCACGGGCGGCTGCTGCGGCCGGCGATGGTGGCGGTGTCGAAGGGACAGGCGGCGGCCCCGCCGGGCGCCAAGGTCGACACGACGGTGTAACGCCCGGGTCAGACCCGGACCGTTTCGCTCAAAATTTCAGAAGACGAAGGCGCGCCGATGAGGGGCGCGCGAAACGGACGCGTCAGGCTTCGGTTGCGAGTGCCCGACCGGGCAATAGCGGCAATGCGTCCGCGCCCGCGGCATAGGCCTGCGAGGCGATCGCCGGCGGCGGTGCCGCTGGCGCCTGCGGATTGGGACCATAGACGCGGAAGACGCGCCGCTTGGTCGAGGGATCCGTCAGGTCGACATACACATCGAATGAGCCGGCGACCAGGCCGACCTGGCGCGCGAGTTGCGGCATCGGCACGACGGCGGCCCTCTTTTGCGCGGCCGCTTCGGCGGCTTTGCGCGCAGCCTCCGCCCGACGCGCTTCGTCCGCCGCATGACGGCGAACCAGGTCGGTGGTGGCGCTGGTCGCCAAGGCCGGCTCCACCGGCTTGGTATCCGGCGGGCCGTCTCGGGCCGGGCGCGGCGACGCAGGCTGCCAATCTGGCGACCAACGCGGCGCTATATCTAAAATTTTACCCGTATTCATGACAAACCCAAAGTAATCCTTCGGTCTGACTTTGAGAGTATTTATCGCATAGAGCACAGCAGCAGTCAAGAAAAAACTGCACGTAAGTATATATTGTATTTGATTAAATCATACTTCTTTAGTTTGTCTCAAATTTTATATTTTATCTCGCTCTTGTGCTTGAAATTACTGCGATTTTTGGCTGCCGGAGGGGGCGCTCTGGACAGCTCTCCAAATTTATGTTCCTAATTTGTTCTTATCCTTTTGGTTGTTTCCAAGATGATTTTTTGCCGCCGCACTTGCCGCTTTTCACCCCGCCTGCCCTGGCTGCTCGCGGCCCTGGCGGCGGCCGTGCTGGTGCTCGTGGCCTGTCAGGACGAGCCGACAACGACCGCGTGGAGCGAGGCTGGACGCATGGGCGACGCGACAATGGTGCTGAACGAAGTCCTGGACTTGGACCAGCGGCTCACGATCCGGGTCGCGCGCGATTGGCAAAGACAACAGCAGCACTTCAACGACCTCATCTTTGTGCTCGATGCGGATGGGCCGGCCCTGCTGAAGGTCGAGATCGACACGTACGAATTTGCGGACGATATCGCGGCCGACCGTCTGGCCCCGCATATCGACGTCGATGGCAACGACGATCCGGCCCTCTATGCGCGCGACCAGATCGCGACGCGCATCTTCCACTACGACACACAAACCGACAGCGGCAACCGGCTGTTGGTGTGGCGGCGTGCGATGGTCCTTGGCGATTATCTGCGGATCGCCGATTTCGCCCTACACATGCCGCGGGACAAGTGGGGGAGCCCCTCGACGCCGCGGTTGATCGAAGCGGCGCGGCGGGTCGTGGAAGAAGCGGAATTTCCGGCGGATCTGGCGCCGACCGACCGGATCGGTGCCGCGCCGCAACTCAAGCAAACCAGCGTCCATGCAATTTTGCGGTTTCGCGTGCCCAAGGACTGGACGCGCAGTCGCACGGACGAGGGTTGGACGCGGTTCACGCCGCCCGATGCCAGCCTCGGATTTCTCGAGGCAAATTGGGACCATTTTTCACACGACTTGCCGGACGATGTACCGGGCGCCGATTTTCTCCTCGTGCTCGGGGTGTTCAATCATTTCCCCGATCTCATCGGCAAGAAAACCTGGAGCATTTATGCCGAAACGAACGATTTAGCGGCGCCGCCCGAGCGCGTTTTCATCTTTCGCAATGCCGTGACGCAACGAAACCGCGAAGTGGTAGTGGCGAGTTTTCGCTATCGCGTGCCACTCGCGCGCGCCGAAGACCGCGCGGTCAAGGCCCGCATTGCGCTGCTGAAACGCGAGCTCCGCAAGACGGTCATCGCCTTTCCAGAGAAAGAGGACAGGGACAACAAATGAAGGCCGGGCGGCTATCGGATGGGCCTGTTACACTCGATCAGTTGCTGACATTTCGAACGTCGCGCCAGTGGCAATACAATCAGGACCATTTCCGGGAGATCAAGGTCCTGCTCGATGAGTTGATGCCGGCTATGATGCAGGTTGAAGTCGAAAGCCACGACATACCGGAATGGATCGAGGCGGAGCGTCTCGACTTCTACCTCGGCCTGCCGGAGGGGAAGTATCATGCTTACGACACGATGCGGGACGGCATCGAAGATCGACATCTTCAACCATTTCGTCGAGACGGAAGGCGACAATCTGGCGCTGCTCTGGAAGCGCAGCATGGTGCTCGGCGAATATTTCCGCGTTGCCACGTTTGCGCTGCAGGTCCCCACCGACAAATGGGACACACCGCGAAGTGACGCTGATCAAGCAGACGGTTATGGACATGGTCGCGACCATGACGTTTGCGCCGGAGATCATGCCCACCGATCGGATCGCGCCGTCGCCGATGCTGAAGCAGACCAGCGTGTCGACCGTGCTGCGGTTTCGTGTGCCTGGGGAATGGCGACGCAGCAAGCTCGAGGAGTGGACGACGTACGATTCCGGGGACCATCGTCTCGGTACTTCGAGGCCAATTCAATTGGTTTCCGATCAGCGGACGGCCGACGCGGCGATCCGGGAGCGTCTGCTCACCCTACTGGACAGCGACCATCCCGGCCTCGCTCAGGCAACGAGACTGGCTGGTCTTTGACGCTATCGACGATACGTTCGATCCGCCGGAACAGACCGTCACCTTCCGCCGCCTGTTCTTTCAGGGCGCGTGGGACGTCCTCGATGTCTGGTTCTGCTATCGGGTCGACGCGAGCCGGGCGGACGACCCTGAGGTCCAGGACATGATCGCCCTGTTCGACCGGGAGGTGCGGCAGGCGGTGATCGACTTCCCGGTGGCGGATGAGGGGGCGCCGGCCGAGGTACCTGCCTAAGGTCCCGCCGGCGCGGGGGGCCCGGACCCCCGCAATTCAATGGTCCGGCAGGCATTTTCCTGCCTTACCGCGCTGTAATCCCCGTTGCAGGACCATGGCGGCCTGCCTATATACCCACACGAACGCTAGGGACCCGTCAGGGTCCGGACATCAATGGGGGTTCGGGCCGGCGCCCATCCCGGGGCCAGCCCCATGACCCGCCGCGAAAGAGGATTTCAGGATATGAGCAAAGTCATCGGTATCGACCTGGGCACGACCAATTCGTGCGTCGCCGTCATGGAGGGCAAATCGCCCAAGGTGATCCCCAACGCCGAGGGCACGAACACCACCCCCTCGATCGTCGCCTTCACCAGAACGGGCGAGCGCCTGGTCGGCCAAGCCGCCAAGCGCCAGGCGGTGACCAACCCCACCAACACGATTTACGCCGTGAAGCGCCTGATCGGCCGCCGCTTCGAGGACCCGATGGTCTCGAAGGACATGGGCCTGGTCCCCTACACGATCGTCAAATCGGAGAACGGCGACGCCTGGATCGAGGCGCAGGGCAAGCGTTATTCGCCCAGCCAGATTTCCGCCTTCACGCTCCAGAAGATGAAGGAAACGGCCGAGGCCTATCTCGGCGAGAAGGTGACGCAGGCCGTCATCACGGTACCCGCCTACTTCAACGACTCGCAGCGCCAGGCGACCAAGGACGCCGGCAAGATCGCGGGCCTCGAAGTCTTGCGCATCATCAACGAGCCGACGGCGGCCGCTCTTGCCTACGGGCTTGAGAAGAAGAAATCCGGCACCATCGCGGTCTACGATTTGGGCGGCGGCACGTTCGACGTGTCGGTGCTGGAGATCGGCGACGGCGTGTTCGAAGTGAAGTCGACCAACGGCGACACGTTCCTGGGCGGCGAAGACTTCGACAAGGAAATCATCGACTATCTCGCGGGCGAGTTCAAAAAGGAGCAGGGCATCGACCTGCGCCAGGACAAGCTGGCGCTGCAGCGCCTGAAGGAAGCCGCGGAGAAGGCGAAGATCGAGCTGTCGTCGTCGATGCAGACCGAGGTCAATCTGCCGTTCATCACGGCCGATGCCAGCGGCCCCAAGCATCTCAACATCAAGCTGACGCGCTCCAAGCTCGAATCGCTGGTCGATGCGCTCATCACCAAGACGATCGAGCCGTGCAAGGCGGCGCTGCGCGATGCCGGCCTCAAGGCCTCCGAGATCGACGAGGTCGTGCTGGTCGGCGGCATGACGCGCATGCCCAAGGTCATCGAAATCGTGAAGCAGTTCTTCGGGCGCGAGCCGCATCGCGGCGTCAACCCCGATGAAGTCGTCGCGATCGGTGCGGCCATCCAGGCCGGCGTCCTCAAGGGCGACGTCAAGGACGTGCTGCTGCTCGACGTGACGCCGCTGTCGCTGGGCATCGAGACTCTCGGCGGCGTATTCACCCGCCTGATCGACCGCAACACGACCATCCCGACGCGCAAGTCGCAGGTGTTCTCGACGGCCGAGGACGGCCAGAGTGCCGTGACCATCCGCGTCTTCCAGGGCGAGCGCGAGATGGCGGCGGACAACAAGCTGCTCGGCCAGTTCGACCTGGTCGGCATCCCGCCCGCGCCGCGCGGCGTGCCGCAGATCGAGGTCACGTTCGACATCGACGCCAACGGCATCGTCAACGTCTCGGCCAAGGACAAGGGGACCGGCAAGGAGCAGCAGATCCGCATCCAGGCCTCGGGCGGTCTCGCCGAGAACGACATCAAGCGGATGGTGAAGGAAGCCGAGGAGCACGCGGCCGAGGACAAGAAGCGCCGCGAGCTGGTCGAGGCGCGCAACCATGCCGATGCGCTGGTCCACACGACCGAGAAGAACATCAAGGAGTACGGCGAGAAGGTGCCGGCGGCCGAGAAGTCGCAGATCGAATCCGACGTCGCGGCGCTCAAGACCGCGATCGCGGGCGAGGATGTCGAGGCGATCCAGGCCAAGACGCAGGCGCTGATGCAGTCGTCGATGAAGCTGGGCGAGGCCATGTACAAGGCCAACCAGGCGGCCGGCGGCGGCGGCGCACCGGGCGGCGATGCCGGTCCGCAAGGCCCCTCGGCCGGCGGCCCGGGCGGCGAAGCGCCCAAGGGCGGCGATCGGCAAGGTCGTCGACGCGGACTTCGAGGAAGTCGACGAGAAGAAGGGCAAACAGGCCTAAGGCGTCGACAGACTCGACAGCAGACGATAGAAAAAACGGGGGACAGCATGGCAACGATCCGCATTGTCGCCGTCTGTCCCCCGTCCTTTGATTCGCTGACGGCGGGCCATGGCGAAACAGGATTATTACGAAACGCTCGGCGTGCAGCGCGGGGCGAGTGGCGACGAGCTCAAGAAGGCCTATCGCAAGCTCGCCATGCAGCACCACCCGGATCGCAACCCGGGCGACAAGAAGGCAGAGCAGAAATTCCGCGAGCTGGGCGAGGCCTATGACGTCCTGAAGGACGACCAGAAGCGCGCCGCCTATGACCGCTTCGGCCACGCGGCGTTCGAGAACGGCACGGGTGCCCGCGCCGGTGCCGGCGGCTTTGAATTCAATTTCGGCGGCGGCGGCGGCTTCGCCGACATCTTCGACGAGATGTTCGGCGAATTCATGGGCAACCGGCGCGGCGGCCAGGGCGGCCAGCGCGGCCACAGCCCGGGTGCCGATCTGCGCTACAATCTCGAGATCAATCTCGAAGACGCGTTTCGCGGCAAGCAGGCGACGATCCGGGTTGGCACCGCGGTGCTGTGCGATTCCTGTGCTGGCACGGGTGCGGATGCCGGCTCGAAGCCGATCACCTGCCCGACCTGCCGCGGCCACGGCAAGGTGCGGGCCCAGCAGGGCTTCTTCACCATCGAGCGCACCTGCCCGAGCTGCCACGGCCAGGGCCAAATCATCGAGAAACCGTGCAAGAGCTGCCACGGCCAGGGCCGGGTCAAGCGCGAGCGCACGCTCAACGTCAATATCCCGCCGGGTGTGGAAGACGGCACGCGCATCCGGCTGGCCGGCGAAGGCGAGGCGGGCATGCGCGGCGCGCCGCCGGGCGATCTCTATATTTTCCTGTCGGTGGCCGCGCACCGGCTTCTTCAAGCGCGAAGGACCCGAGCTGCATTGCCGCGTGCCGCATCCCGATGACGACGGCGGCGCTGGGCGGTGCGGTCGAGGTGCCGACCATCGACGGCTCGCGCGCGCGCGATTTCGATTCCCGCCGGCACGCAGAGCGGTCATTCTTTCCGCCTTAAAGGCAAAGGCATGAGCGTGCTGCGCGCGTCCACGCGCGGCGACATGTTCATCGAGGCGGTGATCGAAACGCCGGTCAATCTGACCAAGAAGCAGCAGGACCTGCTGCGCGAGTTCGAGAAGAACGCGACGCCCGAAAAGACGAGCCCGCAATCCGCCGGCTTCTTCGCCAAGGTGAAGGAGCTGTGGGAGGATTTGACGGAGTAGTCGACAGCGCGCGGCGGGGCGTTTGCGCGCGCAGGTTTGCTGCAGTTTTATCGCTCTCGTCGGTTGAGAGCGCATTGCTGCATCACCCCCCACCCGCTCGCTTCGCTCGCGACCTCCCCCTCAAGGGGGGAGGTGAAAGACAAGGGCGCTCCTGTATTTCCCTCCCCCCTTGAGGGGGAGGGTTAGGGTGGGGGGTGATGCAGCAGTGTGGCGCTGCAGGCGCTGCTACTTCCTATCGCCGACGTATTCGTAGACGTAGAAGTAGTTGCGCTCCGCCACGCGGCGCCAGCCATTGTGCTCCGCTGCCGGCACGTCACCCGCGCCGATCGGCACGCCGAGATATTTGTTGGCGTAGTGCGGCCAGTCGATGAAGTAACGGATGTTCTTCTCGCGCAGATAATCCCACATGTGGCTCTGGTACTTGAGCGCCTCGACGTTGACCTTGCCGTCGAGGTTGACGACGTTGTCGCGGAAATAGCCGAGCGTGCCGGTCTGGCCGGCGGCGACGCGCTCGCCGGCGGGCACGAACTCGCGCGCCAGCGCCACCTGGTCGTGATAGACCGTGTTGCCGCCGATGCCGCGTCCGCTTTGGGCGAGGACGGACAACACGATGATCTGAACCGTGAGGGCCGCCACGAGAACAACACTCGCCAGGCGACAGGCCTGCGTGGTCGGACCGGTGGCGAGGCGCGCCCATAGGATCGGCGCGATGACGAACGCAAACAACGCGGCCGGCGCGAAGTAGCGATAGAAGAACCAGTACGCCGTGAAGGACAGCGCGTAGTAGACCACGAGGGCGATGAGGGCGAGCGCGAAGCACGCCGCGAATTCGAGCGTGCGGCGCACGCGCAAGGCTTCGGCGGGTGAGGTCGGCGTGTCGCGAAATTCACCACGCCGCATGGCGCGCACCAGGAAGACCGCGACAGCGATGAGCACGGTCAGGCGCAACGCGCCGATGGGTGTGAGATCCATCGACTGCGCCGCACCGAAGGGCCAGGGGATGGAGATGGCGCCCAGGCCTTCGTGCGCGCCGGCGAAGATCCACGGTAGCGCGACCAGGCGCAGCGCCCACTCGGCGTATTCCAGGCGCAGCCACTCGAGCGCCCACTCCTGCTGCGCCGTGCCGCTGGTCGGCATGGGCGAGCCGAAATAGACGGTGTTGTAGATCCACCAGGGCGAGGAGATGGCGAGCGCCACGCCGCCCATCAGGGCTGCGCGCGCGAGCATCGTCACGGGTCCGCGCGACCAGGAGCGGCGCAGTTCGTTCAAGCCGAGGATGAGGGCGAGGAACGCCGAATCGATTCGCGCCAAGACCATCAGGCCGATCAAGGCGCCGAACAGGGCGAGGCCGCCCCAGGATTCGTCGCGATTCGTCTGCACCAGGCGCCAGCACGCGGCGTAGAACGCCATGACGCAACCGGTCTCCAGGCCGTTATAGGCGTGGTTTAGCATCAGCGGGGTGGCGAGATAGAGGAACACGGCGAGGGGCAGGCGTAGCGCCCGCTCGGCATCGCCGTAGCGCACCGGCCAGGCCTCCTTGGCGATCAGCCCCACCAACACGGCGCCGGCAGCGTGGAAGGCCCAGGCGAAGGCGGTGACCAGCCGCAGCGCCAGCACCTCGTTGCCGCTGGCCAGCCAGAAGGCCAGCGCCTCGATCATCGTGAAGAGGGGCTGGAAGCCGTTGGTGAGGGTCGTGCCGTCGATGGTCAGGCCGCGCCCGGCGGCGAGATTGCGGGCGACGGCGAGGGAGTAAAAGCCGTCCTCGGTGAGGGGCATGTCAAAGACATGGCCGGCGGGCCTGAGGGCGATCGCCAGCAGGGCGAGGGCCACCACCAAGGCTGCGGCGCGCACCAGGGCCGCCAGCCTCAGACCCCCCGTGGCAGCCGGCACCGAGACCGCTAAATTCGTCATAAACCTATGCCATTGCTAAGGAAATTGGCCTTTTTCTAGGCCCGTGGAAGGCACCCCGAGGGGGCCACGGCGGAATGACGGCCGGGGGGCCCGCGTTATTCCGCCGGCTGGTTCGCTCAAGCTTTGACGCCAACCTGTATTTTGGAAATCGATGCCTGTAAAGTCCCCGGCAATATTTGTTGAATACAATTTTTCCGTTGCGAATCAACCCCCTCCTCGGACCAACGACATTCATCGTGGCTGTCTCCCTTTCCGCTCTGTTCCGCCTGATGCGCCCGCGCCAGTGGGTGAAGAACGCTTTTGTGGCGGCGCCGCTGTTCTTCACGCCGGAGGCGCTGACGGGGGCGGGCATCACGGCCACGGTGACCGCGGTGCTTGTGTTCTGCCTGCTGTCGAGCGCCGTCTATGTCGTGAACGACTATTGCGACCGCGAGGCCGACCGGTTGCACCCGGAAAAACGCCGCCGGCCGATCGCCTCGGGCGAGGTCTCGGCGGGCATGGCGGTAGTGCTGGCGGTGGTGCTGCTGGCCGGTGCCTCGGCCCTGACGCTGACCCGGCTACCGCAGGACTTCGCGCCCCTGGCCGCGACCTATTTCGTGCTCAATGTCCTCTATTCGCTCAAGCTCAAGCATGTCGCCATCCTCGACGTGCTGATCGTCGCGACCGGCTTCGTGCTGCGCGTGGCGGCGGGTGCGGCCGCGATCAGCGTGCACCCCAGCGTGTGGATCATGATCTGCACCGGGCTGCTGGCGCTGTTTTTGGCTGTCGCAAAGCGGCGCGACGATCTGGTCAAGACGATGTCGGACGCGCACCGGCCGAGCCTCGCCGGCTACAATCTGCGTTTTGTCGATGCGAGCCTCGCCATGATCCTGGGCGCGCTGCTGGTGTCGTACCTGATCTACACGACCGACACGGCCGTCATCACGCGCTACGGCACGGACAAGCTTTACGTCACCGCGCCCTTCGTGGCGGCGGGCGTGCTGCGCTATCTGCAGATCACGCTGGTGGAGGAGCGCTCGGGCTCGCCCACCGAAATCGCGCTCACCGACAAATTCCTGATCCTGTCCGTTCTGGGCTGGGCGGCGGTCTTCGCCGCCATCATGTATCTCTAGATCGAGCCCTTCCGATATGAACTGGAAGAGCATGAAATTGTCGGGCTGGGGGCGCGCCCCGGTGGTCGAGGTGCGCGCGTGCCGGCCCGAGCGCCAATCCGACATCGCGACGGCGCTGCGCGAGGCCGGCGGCAGCGGCCTGATCGCGCATGGCGGCGGGCGCGCCTATGGCGATGCCGCGCTCAACGAGAATGGCGGCGTGATGATGACGGGGCGGCTCAACCGCATCCTGTCCTTCGATCCCGCCAGCGGCGAGATCGTGTGCGAGCCGGGCGTCACGTTTCGCGAGCTGCTCGACGTGTTCATCGCGCGCGGCTTCATGGCGCCGACCAGCCCGGGCACGGCGTTCGTGACCGTGGGCGGTGCCGTCGCCGCCGACATCCACGGCAAGAATCACGACTTGGATGGCAGCTTCGGCGATCACGTGAAATGGTTCGACTTGCTGCTGGCGGACGGATCGACCAAGCGCGTCTCGGCGGAGAGCGACCCCGATCTGTTCGCGGCGACGATCGGCGGCATGGGCCTGACCGGCATCATCCGCGATGTCTGCTTCCGGATGCGCAGCGGCGCCTCGGCTGGGGTGCGGGTCAAGGAACGCCGGATGCCCGATCTCGACTTGTTCATCGCGGCCTTCCGCGAGGTGCGCGACTCTGCGCCCTTTTCGGTCGGCTGGATCGACGCGATGGCGCATAACGGCAAGCTCGGCCGCGGCATCCTCGAGACCGCCGCGTTCGAGCCCGGCGCCAAGCCGCGCCCCAAGACGAAGAAGCGCTCGGTGCCGATCGACTTCCCCGATTTCCTGCTGCACCCGATGGTCGTGCGCGGCTTCAACGAATTTTATTTCCGCCGCATCCCCAAGGCGGGCCGCGAGCGCGTGCGCAGCTTCGGCGATTTCCTCTACCCGCTCGACGCGGTCCATAACTGGAACCGCATCTACGGGCGCTGGGGCTTCCATCAGTTCCAGTGCGTGATCCCCGATGCCGAGGCGTCGGCGGCGTTGCGCAAGCTGATGGGCGAGATCGCGCGCGCTGGCCAGGGCTCGTTCCTCGCGGTGTTGAAGACGCTGGGCGGGGAAGGACGCGGGCACCTCTCATTCCCAATGCACGGCTTCACGCTGGCGCTGGATTTCCGCCGCCGGCGCGGCATCACGACGCTCTTGGAAAAACTGTCGGCGATCACGCGCGACCATGGCGGGCGCGTCTATCTCGCCAAGGACGCGGTGCTCACACCCGAGCTGTTCCGTGCCATGTATCCCAAGGTGGGCGCGTTCGAAGCGGTGCTGCGCCGCGTCGATCCCGACGCGCATTTCACCTCTGACCAGGCGCGCCGCCTCGGCCTCAAGCCGCCGCGCCCGGGGGCGGGCCCGTGAGTGCCGTCGATACCTGGTTGGTGCTGGGCGCCTCGTCCGCCATCGCGCGCGCCTTCGCGCACGAAGCGGCGATGCAGGGCTGCGACGTCATCCTCGCCGGGCGCGACAAGGCTGATCTCGACGCAAGTGCCGCTGATATTGCCGTGCGCAGCGGACGGCGCGCGCTGGTGGTCGATTTCGATGCGCTGGACTTTCCCAGCCACGCAGCGCTGATCGCGCGCGCGCGGGAGACCGCGACGGAAAGCAGCGGCGGCCTCCATATCTTCCTGGCCTTCGGCACCATGCCCTCGCAGGCGGAGATCGATGCCACGCCAGCCCTGGCGCGCCAGGTGATCGACTCCAACTACACCGGCGCCGTCAGCGTGTTGCAGGCAGCGGCCCCGGTGTTCGAGACGCAGAAGCGCGGCAATCTCGTGGTGCTGGGCTCGGTCGCCGGCGATCGCGGTCGCATCAAGAACTACGTCTACGGCTCGGCCAAGGCGGGCCTGCATGCCTATCTGCAGGGCTTGCGCGCACGGCTGTTCCGCGCGGGCGCGTTCGTCACCACGGTGAAGCCGGGCTTCGTCGACACGGCGATGACCTTCGGCCTGCCGGGCATGTTCCTGGTCGCAAGCCCCGAAGCGGTCGCCCGCGCCTGCTGGCAGGCCGCGCACAAAGGCAAGGAAGTCGTCTACGTGCCCTTCTTCTGGTGGGGCATCATGACGATCATCAAATCGATCCCCGAGCGGATCTTCAAGAAGCTGAGTATTTAGCTTCTCGATCTTCCTTTTTATGTCACCCGCGGACTTGATCCGCGGGTCTGACACTGGCGCTGCGTCAGATGCGCGGGTCAAGCCCGCGCATGACAGTGTTTTTATTTTGAGCGCGGTCGTATCGGCCGGCGTAGCGCGTCCCCTCTCCCCTCGGGGGAGAGGGTTAGGGTGAGGGGGCCCCGAGCGCTCTTAGAGTGCGCAAATCTTTTGCGGACTCCCTCTTTCGCGGACTCGACTCGCGCAGCTTCGCGAATTGGCGGGAGCTGCCGAATTGTGATGGAATTGGACTTGCCGCCGCGTTATCACGGGCGGCCCTCTGTCAGCCCACCGAGACGTGAATGACGACGTCGATTCTTCATGTGGTATTCAATCCGTCCGCAGCCGCAGGTCTCCGACCGGCTTTGCAGAAGGCAGAACGCAAAGACCAAGTCGTCGCGCTGTTCGACGATCTGAGTTTTGGGCCGATAAACCCACCTGATCCAAAGACTCGCGCGACCTGGGTGGACGCGCATCTCGGCTATTCCGGCTGGGAAGAGATGGACGATGAGAACAACCATTTCTGGGCCACCGCACTTGGTGGCGAGGGGCGGCGTGTCGTCTGGGTATCGAAACGGTCATCGCAAGAATATGCCGGCTTTCTGGAGTTTGTTTGGCGACTCGGCGAGCGATCGTGCGAAGTCGTTGATCTCACGGACGTGATGATCTCGGGTCGGGGCGAGCCGAGCACTACAATTTCACCGTCACCGGCGGTAACTCTCGCAATTCTTTTGCCTGACGTGATTCTCGAGAATCGGTTGCTTGACCGAACCGAAGATCTAACGCCCGCGATGCGTAACGAGTACCGCGCATTGTGGCGCTCTCTTTGCGCCGACGACTCCGCTTTGCGCGTTGCCGATGGCCGCGGTGGGCTTACATCAGCGCCTATTTCTTTTTTTGACGATCAGTTACGGCGATCCGCAACAGACGAATGGCGCGGCGCGGCCAGAATCGTCGGCGATATCTTGGAGAGATATTGGAGCGACACCGTGATCCAGACCGGGGATCTGGTCCTTGTGTCGCGCCTTCGTGCCCTTGTTGCGGCCGGTCTCCTCGTGGCACGTGGGGACCTTTCGGATATCCAAGCGGTAGAAGTCCGACTTGGGGCAAAGGGAGCCTGATTGGCCTAAAGTCGCGCCACCCCCTCACCCGGCTCGGCTTCGCCTCGCCACCCTCTCCCCCGGGGGGAGAGGGTTAGTTGGCGCTTCCCTCAACGCTGTGATTGAATGCGCGCCGTTTCCTTGGGGAGAAGGCGCGATGGCTTACAAGATCGGCGTGGTCGGGTGCGGCGGGCGGATGGGGCAGATGCTGGTGCGCGAAATCGTCGGCACCAAAGACTGCGCCTTTGCCGGCGGCAGCGAATCCCCGGGTAGCGCCAATCTCGGCCGCGATGCGGGGGAAGTCGCGGGGATCGGCGCCATCCAGGCCAAGATCGGCAGCGATGCGCGGGCGCTTTTTGCCGCGAGCGACGCCGTGATCGATTTCACCGCCCCGGGGCCAAGCGTGCAGCATGCCGCCTTGGCGGCGGAGCTGGGCAAAGTGCTGGTGATCGGCACGACCGGCCTCGATGCGGCGCAGGACGCCGCCATCGCGGCGTCGGCCAAGCGGGCCGCGATCGTGCGCGCCCCCAATATGAGCCTTGCGGTCAACCTGCTGTTCGCGCTGACCGAGCAGGTCGCGGCGAGGCTCGGCATCGAGTTCGATATCGAGATCGCCGAGATCCATCACCGCCATAAGGTCGACGCGCCGTCTGGCACGGCGCTCGCACTCGGCGAGGCCGCCGCGCGCGGGCGCGGCGTCAAGCTCAAGGATGTCGAAATCCGCGCGCGCGACGGGCACACGGGCGCGCGCAAGCCCGGCGCCATCGGCTTTGCGGCGCTGCGCGGGGGTGCCGAGGTCGGCGATCATACGGTCATGTTCTGCGGCGAGGCGGAGCGGCTCGAGCTCACGCATCACGCGGCCAGCCGGCGCATCTATGCGCAAGGGGCCGTGCGCGCGGCGATGTGGGCGCGCGGCAAAAGCCCCGGCCTCTACGGCATGAAAGACGTGCTGGGGCTCTAGGAATCCGGCAGGAGTTTGCCGGGATTCATCAGGCCGGCCGGATCGATGGCCGCCTTCAGCGCGCGGAACATGTCGAGCTCGACCGCGGATTTGTAGCGCGCCAGCTCGCCCTTGAGCTTCTGGCCGATGCCATGCTCGGCGCTGAACGTGCCGCCGAACTCAGCCGCGATATCGTGGACGAGGCGCTCGAGGTCCTTCTGCACGTGCTTACGCTTGGCCGGATCGTGCAGGTCGCGCTTATTGAACATGGCGATGTAGTGGACGTTGCCGTCGCCCAGGTGGCAGACGATGACGATCTCCGCCTCCGGAAAGGTGCTTTGCATCGCGGCGTTGGCGCGGGCGATGAACCCGGGAACCTGGGAAACGGGCACGCCGATATCGAGCGTGATGCCGATGCCCTGATCCTTGTTGGCCTCCGACACGCTGTGGCGGATTTTCCAGAATGACTGCGCCTGCGCGCCGCTCTGGGCGATGACGGCATCGGCGATCAGGTCTTTCTCGGCGGCGAGCTGCAGGCAGGTTTCGAGCTGCGCGGTCAAGTTGGCGGTACTCTGCACATCGGACAGCTCGACCACGATATACCAAGGCTGAGGCTGCGTGAGCGGCAGGCGCGTGTCGGGAACATGGCGCAGAACGATGTCGACCTCCGACTTCGACATCATCTCGAAGGCCGTGATCTTGGTGTCGAACGTCTCCTGGAACAACGACAGCAGGTTGACGCCGGCGCCGGGGTCGCTCACGCCGATCCAGGCGTGCGCGCTGTCCTTGGGCTTGGGGAAAATCTTGAGCGCGGCGGCGGTGACGATGCCCAGCGTGCCCTCGGCGCCGATGAAGAGATTCTTGAGATCGTAGCCGGTGTTGTCTTTGCGCAGGGTCTTGAGCCCGTTCCAGATGCGGCCGTCCGGCAGAACGACCTCAAGGCCCAGCACCAGATCGCGCGTGTTGCCATAGCGCAACACGCCCGTACCGCCGGCATTGGTCGAGATGTTGCCGCCGATCTGGCATGAACCCTCGGCGCCCAGGCTCAACGGAAAGATCCGGTCGATCGTGTCGGCCGCCGCGTGGATGTTCGCCAGAATGCAACCCGCTTCGACAATCATCGAGTTATCGGCCTTGTCGACGGCGCGGATGCGGTTCATGCGGGAGAGACTCACGACGACGCCACGACCGTCCGTGGAAGGGATAGCGCCGACGCAGAGGCTGGTGTTGCCGCCTTGCGGGAAGATCGGCACACCCTGTTGCGCGCAGGCCCAGACGATGGAGGAGACCTCCTGCGTCGTCGACGGCAGCACGACGCAGAGCGCTTCGCCTTTTTCGCGGCCGCGCCATTCCGTCAGATAGCTGGCCTTGTCCTCGGGCGCGGTCAGCACGGCGGACGGCGTCACCAGGGCGCGCAGGCCATCCAGAACTTGGGTGCTCATTTTTGCTCGCGGCGATGCGGGTCAGGCGGCCCGTGACAGCTGCTGTTCGCTGCGCGCGAGGGCGGGCACGATCTGGCGCAACGCCTCCATCGTGTCGGCGCGCGGGGCCTGCAGCGGCCGCAGGACGGGACCCAGGTTCAGCCCGATCATCGCCATGGCCTGCTTGAGCGGACCGGGATTGGTCTCGGAGAACAGCACCTGCAGCAGCGGATACAGATCCTTCTGCTTGGCGATGGCGGCCTTTAAATTGCCGGTGCGCGCACTATCGAAGATGTCGTTGAGCAGCCGCGGGAAGAGATTGGCCGTCGCCAGCACGCCGCCGGTCGCACCCAGCGCCACGTGGGTTGCAAAGAGCGGCTCCTCGCCGCTCATGATGGCGATCTTGTCGCCCACCAGCTGGATCAAGCGAATGAACTGCGACAGGTCGGGGTTGCAGGCCTTCATGCCGATGATGCTGCGATCCTCGACCATGCCCTGGATGGTTTCGGCTTTGAGCGCGATGCCGGTGCGATAGGGAATCTCATAGAGCAGGACGGGCACGCCGACCGCGTCCGCATAGGCCTTGAAATATTCGCGGATGCCGTCCTGCGTTGCCGTGACGTAGTAGGGCGTCACCAGCATCAGGCCGACGGCGCCGGCCGCGACAAAGTCACAACCGGACTGCACCGCTTCCCTGAAGCCCGTCGAGAGAACACCGGCCACAACCGGGACGCGGCGATTGGCCGCGTCGACGGTCGCCGCGACCATCTCCTGCCGGTCGCGCGGCGATAGGGCCGCGTATTCGCCCGTGCCGCCGATGGGCACGAGACCGGTGGCGCCACCGGCAATCAGGAAATCGACGAGGGCCGCGACCGCTTTCTTGTCGACGTTCCCAGCTGCGTCGATGGGCGTAGGAAGGGCGGGGAAGATGCCGGTGAGGGCGCTGCGGGTGAGCGACATGGGAGACCTACCTTTGGAATTGTTTCAGAAGCCGAAGAAGCGCGGCAGGGTCAGTGTCAGGGCCGGGATGTAGGTGACGAGGAAGAGCACCACGATGCTCGAGATCAGGAACGGGATCGATTGGCGCACGATCGCCCCCAACGGCACGCCGCCGACGATTGAGCCCAGATAGAGCGCCATGCCGTAGGGCGGGGTGATGAGTCCGATCATCACGTTGATCACCATCATCACGCCGAAATGCACGGGATCCATGCCCATGGCCACGACAATCGGCGTGAAGAGCGGGGCGAAGAGCAGGAGCTGGACCGAATCGCCGATCCACAATCCGTTGAACAGGAAAAACAAGTTCAAGAGGATCAGCAGAACCCACAGCTCGACCTTCCAATCCGCGACGAGAGCGTTGATCTCCGTGGGGATGCGCTCATTGGCGAGAACCCAGCTGATGATGGTCGCAAATCCCACGATCAGATAGATCGAGGCAGTCGTGCGCACGGCGCGGTCGAGCACGGCCCACAGCTTCTCCAGCGACAGGCTGCGATAGGCCAGAACGCCGACCGCACAGGCATAGGCGACCGCAATGGCGGCGGCTTCCGTCGCCGTGAACACGCCAGAGACGATGCCGCCCATGATGAGAAGCGGCATCAGCAGCGCCCAGAAAGCCTCGGCGATGATATGGACGGCCAGGCGCAGATTGAGATTGGGGATCGGGTTCTTCTCGAATTTGTGGATGCGGGTCATGATGAAGACGACCACCATCTGCGCCACGCCGATGAGAATGCCGGGGATGACGCCACCCAGAAAGAGTGCTGCCACGGAGGTGTTGGTCAGACTCGAGAAGATGATCAGGGGAATGCTCGGTGGGATGATCGGTCCCTGGATCGCCGAGGTCACGGTGAGGGCGGTCGAGAAATCGGCGCGATAGCCATCGCGCTTCATCAGCTCGATCTCGATCGGACCCAACGCCGAGATATCGGCCAGCGCGGAGCCCGACACGCCGCCGAACATCATGCTGCCGACCACGTTCACATAAGCATGGCCGCCGCGCAGGCGGCCGACCAGCAGGCGCGAGAAATTCACTAGGCGGTCGGTCATGCCGATCGCCCCCATGATCTCGCCCGCCAGCACGAAGAGCGGAATGCTCAACCAGATGAACGCATCCATGCCGGTGAAGAATTTGTGGGGGTAGATTGCAACCATGTCCCACATGCCCGGCTTGACGAGAAAGTAGGACAGGCCGGCGGCACCGACGGCGAAGATCACCGGGCTGCCGAACAGCAACAACCCGAACAACACGGCAAGTACGGTGAGGAGAGCGAGGCTCATGGCGTCTTCCCGATCTACAAGAGCTGGGCGTCGGCCGATTGCGGCTGCGACCAGCCGCGCGCATGGCCGGCGAGATCGCGGACGGCGAGGCAGGCCATGTGCAGCAGCATCAGCGCGGCACCGGCCGGGATCGCGAGATAGGGCCAGAGCCAGGAAATTTCGAGCGTCGTGGTGACGCGATATGAGCTCTCCAGCGCCTGGTCCAGCCCCTCATAAAACAGCACGCCGAGAAGGCCCACGAGGCACAGCCGGAACAGGGCATTGCGATAGTGGATGACCTTCGGCGGCCAATATTTGTCGAAGAAATCGACGCAGATCAGCTGCTGGTCGCGGATCAGCACGCCGCCGGTCAACATCACCAGCCAGATCATCACATAGCGCGCGGCTTCTTCCGGCCAGGGCAGCGAGTAGTTGAATCCGAACCGCAGGACGACCTGGATGAACAGGATGGCCGCCACGAACACGAGCATCAACCGCGACAGAATGAGCGCCAGGTTCGCGAGCGCGCTTGCCAGTTTCTCAATCACTGCAAACATCTGATCCCTCGGTGGCTTGGGAGAACAACCGGGCCGCAGGCGCCGATCCCGCCCGCGGCCGGCCGCCCCCTCAGCTCAAAATCCCGTGTTCTTCTTGGCGTCCTCGATGGCCACGAAGAGTGCATCGATCCACTTGGCGTCGACCTTCTGCTTCATGATCGCCAGCACCGGCTCGCGCGTCGCATCGACGAATTTCTGGAACTCCGCCGGTGTCGGGTCGTAGATCTGCACGCCGGCGGCCGCGATCTTCTTCAGGTCCTGCGATTCCTTGGCGGCAATGATGCCGAGCAACGCAAAGCTCGCCTCGCGCGCCGCATAGTCGAAGACCTTGCGGTCGGCGGGGCTCAGCCCTTTGTAGAAGCGCTCGTTGATGGTGATCAGCGGCATGTTCAGCAGGTGGCGGTCGAGGGTGTAGTATTTCTGCACCTGCTGCAGGTTGGCGAGCAGCATGGTGTAGGGCGCGTTCTCCTGCCCGTCGACGACGCCGGTCTGCAGAGCGTTGTAGAGCTCCGCCCAGGCAATGGGCGTGGCCGAAGCGCCCAGCGCCTTCACCATCTCGACATGGATCGGGATGCCTTGGACGCGGATCTTGAGGCCTTTCATGTCCTCAGGGGTCTTCACCACGCGCTTCGAATTGGTGAAGCTGCGGAAGGCGGAGGGCAGGTAGGCGATGATGCGGATATTGCTCTTCTCGGCGACCGCATCGGCGAGATCCTTGCCGAACTTGCCGTTCATGACGACGCGGCCGATCTCGGTCGAGGGAAATGTGTAGGGCATTTCCAGGACCTGGATGCTCGGAAAGAAACTCGCGAGATGGCCGGCGCTGATACCGCCCGCCATCTGGATGATGCCGCGCGAGGTTTGCTCGCTCAGGGACTCCAGGTCGCCGAGTTGCTTGTTGGGGAAGACCTGAATCTTGTAGCGGCCATTGGTGCCGGATTCGACCAGGTTCGAGAAGACTTCGGTGTAGGCCCAGTACGGGCTCTGGACCAGATCGCCTTCCGCTTCCGTGTGCGCGAATTTGACGATCGTCTGCGCGCCGGCGGCCGATGCTGCAAGGCTCAGCGCCCCGGCCAGGCAAGCAGTGCTCAGGAAACGGCGTGTGCGAGACGCGTATGTGGTTGTTGTCATATCAATCTCCCTGTTTATGGCAGCCCTTCCGGGCTCTCATTCGTCGGCCGGCTTCACCGGCACGCCGGTGAGCAGGTTCTCGTCGAAATAGGCGCGCAACCGGTCGCGAAAGCCCTGTGTGGCCTCATGCCCCAGGCGCTCGGCTGCATCGGCGTCCCGGGCCTCGAGTGCGGCGATCATGGCCTTGTGGCGGGCACTCACCAGATCGCAATAGTCGCGGATCGATGGGCCGGCCTTGAGCTCGTAGCCATAGGGGATGCGCATCATGCGCAGACCCACGGTCAGCAAGCCCGCGCACTGCTCGGTCAAGTAGCTGTTGTGGCCGGCCTCGGCGACGGCGACGTCGAAATCCTTCTCGGCGGCGGAAAGCGCGATCTGCTCGCGGCCGCGCACGGCGTTGGCATAAGCCGCGCGCGCTTCCTGGATCTTCTTCAGATCCGACGGCGTGCAGCGGTGCGTCGCCAGGTGGGCGACGGCGCGGCGAACGAAATCCAACGCTTCGAGATAGCGCGGCAGATCGCTGATGATGAGTTGCGTGACGCGGGCACCGCGATTGCGGCCGATCTCCACCAGGCGCTCGCCGGCGAGGCGGATCAACGTCTCGCGAATGGGCGTGCGTGAAACACCGTAGCGCCGGCTCAGGCTCGTTTCGTCGAGATCCTGGCCGGGCCGGAACGCCAAGTTGATGATGTCGGTCTTGAGCCGCTCATAGACCGACAGAAGATGACCGCGCGGCGCGCCCGCAATCTTCGGTGAAGTTTTGCGGGCCATGAGCGTCAACCGTGGAGCGTGAAGGGTAGGCCGGCGCGGGTGAACAGGCCGCGCAACAGCGTATCGAGCGATGGGCTGATGGGTATGCCGGACGAAAGCCGCTCGCGCTCGGTGCGCAGCTCTGGGTCGCCGGCCACCAGCACCGGCGTGTCGGCGCTCGCGGGCGTGGCGGCGCGCAGGGCATCGACCATGGCGTCGAGGTCGGCTTCGAACGCGCCCTCCTCGCGGAACAGGCACGGGTCGATCGCCATGAAGAAATGGCCGACGTCGTAGTGCGGCGCCGAATGGGGGCGCAGCGGCGCGTAGCTGGCGCCGGCGAGCGTGGTCGACAGAATCTCAACCATCACCGCCAGGCCGTAGCCCTTGTGCCCGCCGGTCTCCTTGGAGGCACCGCCCAGCGGCATCAGCATGCGATGCTTGAGGCCCTCGTCGGCATCGGTCACCGCCTTGCCTTCGGCGTTCATCGCCCAGACCGGCGGGATCGCCGCGCCGTTGCGCGAGGCCACCAGCAACTTGCCGACGGCCGCCGTGCTGGTCGCCATGTCGAGCAGGAAGGGCCCGTTGCGCTTTGCCGGGGCCGCGAAGGCGATCGGGTTGGTGCCGAACATCGCCTGGCGTGCACCGGTGGGAACGACCGACGGCCGCCCGACGCCCGTGAAAGAAAAGCCCAGAAATCCGGCCTCGGCGATGCGGCGCGCGTAGATTCCGGCAGCGCCGTAATGATTGGAATTGCGCACGCTGGCGAGACCGACGCCAATCGCGCGCGCCTTGGCGATGGCGGCATCGGTCGCCAGCAGCGAGGGATGATGCCCCAGACCGCCGCCGGCATCGATCAGCACCGATACCGGGGTCTCGCGGACCGTCTCGATCTTCGGCGCCAGCGCGAGCTTGCCGGAATCCTTATAGCCCTCGTAGATCGACAGCATGTTGACGCCGTGCAATTCGATGCCGAACAGATCGGCCTGGACGAGGATCTCGGCCGAGCTGGCGGCGTGGTCGGCGGCCATGCCCCAGGTCCGCAGAAGTCCGGCAACCTCGTGGCGCAGCCGTGAAGCGGGCACGTGCCGGTCGATTGCTGCCTGGTCTTCGCGATGGGCTTGCGCCTCACCGCCACGCGGCGCCATGGGTGCCCCCTCTGTCCGGCTCTTGCGCACCAGAACGCCTCTCGGCGTCTGTGTACAATGTGTATACAGCGTGCCGACACGTCACAGGAGAGTCAAGAGGGCGTCACAAAGCCTCTCGCCGTTTTTACGGCGCAGCGGCGGGCGGTAATGGCGTGTGATGCAGACGCGCGAGAGCATCGCGCAGCATTCCGGCGAGCTCGGTGCGTTCCTGCGGCGACAGGAATCCGCCGATGGTGAAGCTCTTGCCGTGGCTGCGCAGCATGAGGCGCATCGCGGGCTCGGGCCCGTCCTCGAGATCGACACGCAACCAGTAGGGCTGGAGCGAAAACCGCTCGGTGCCGGTCTTGCGGCTGACGCGCTCGATTGTCAGCGAGCCCGGCAGCAGGATGATGCGCTCATAGTCGCGGCCGCGCGCGTAGCTGGCACGAAACGCCCAATAGACCAGCACGACGTCGAGGCCGAGGAAGCCGATCACCGGCCAGGCGCCAGCGAGGAAGAAGACGATGCCGCCGACGAAGCTGAAGGCGATCAGCAACGTCATGATGACGGCGAAGCCAGCGGGCGACAGGCTGCGATGCGGGCGCAGGACGATGTCGAGGAGGGGCGGCTCTTGCGGTGATGTCTCGCTCATTTTTGCCCGGTATCCGGCACCGTGAGCAGCCTCATCCTTCGACAGGCTCAGGATGAGGCCTTCTGATTGGGATGAGGCCTCTTAAAGAGGATGACGCTTCCTAAAATAGGTCCTCACCCTGAGCTTGTCGAAGGGTGAGGGTGTGGGGGTACTCCTGGTTCTATGCGTCGCGCAGGCGTCCTCGTCCTTCGAGACGGCCGCTTCGCGGCCTCCTCAGGATGAGGACGCTCGATAGTCTTTGTATGACCTCATCCTGAGGAGCGCTTCGCGCAGCGAAGTGCGTCTCGAAGGATGGGGTCATTGGCACGCTGGCCGATCTGGCCTCTTTGCCGTCCTCGCACCCATCGCTACAGTGTCCGCGCCATGAAGCCCGATCAGGTCAAAGAGTTCTTCCAGCGCCTCGCCAAAAAACTGCCGGAGCCCGAGACCGAGCTTGAGTACGTCAATCCGTACACGCTGCTGGTTGCGGTGGTGCTCTCCGCGCAGGCGACCGATGTCGGGGTTAACAAGGCGACCAAAAAGCTTTTCCAGGAGGTCGATACGCCAGCGAAGATGCTGGCGCTGGGCGAGGGCAAGCTCAAGGAGCACATCAAGACCATCGGGCTCTTCAACACCAAGGCCAAGAACGTGATGGCGCTGAGCCGCATCCTGGTCGAACAGCATGCCGGCCTCGTGCCGCGCACGCGCGACCAGCTGGAGGCGATGCCCGGCGTCGGACGCAAGACCGCCAATGTGGTGCTCAACGTCGCCTTTGGCGAGCCGACCATTGCGGTCGACACGCATATCTTCCGGGTCGGCAATCGCACAGGGCTCGCCAAGGGCAAGACTCCGCTGGAGGTCGAGCTCAAGCTGGAGAAGGTCGTGCCCAAAGAGTTCAAGCAGCACGCCCATCACTGGCTGATCCTGCACGGGCGCTACACCTGCAAGGCGCGCGTGCCCGACTGTCCGGCCTGCGTCGTGCGCGATCTCTGCGCGTTTAAGGGAAAGTCGGTCGCGGCCTAGCTGGCGGGGCTGGCGCGGCGCGCGCCCAGGACGCGCGCATAACAGGCGTTGAGGGCGACGTCGGGTCCGTCGACCTTGCGCGCGCGCGAGGCGACGTGGGTCACGCGCTGCATCTCGCCCTCGCGGAACAGAAAGACGTCGAGCGAGCAATCCTCGGAATTGTAGCGCCAGATCTGCGCCGGCCCGTCGCGGCGCACGAAATCGGCGGGCCCGAGCATCGCCTCGATACGCTCCTGCGTCAGGCCGATCAGCCGGCGCGGATCGCTGGGGGCGGGCGGGCGCGCGGGCGCTGCCGGCACGACGGCTTCCGCCGGCGGAGCGGGCGGCATCACCGCGGCCACGGTCGCGGGCTCGCTCGCCGCGACAAGGGCGGGCGGCGGCGTGCCCTCGCTTGGGGCCGGCCCGGCAGATGGCAAAGCCTGCGACGACGGCGGTGGAGTTGGCGATGCCGGCGGCTCGACGCAACCCGCCAGCGTCGCCGTCAGAATCGATGAGCCCAAACGTCCCGACTCGCCGCCGGCGGTGCCGGCGGCGCAGGCGGTCGGCGCCGATCATGGCGTCAGGACGAGGCGGCCTGGCCGCTCACAAACGTAGAAGACAGCGTGGTCGGCGAGTTTGTCGACGGGCTGCTGATCGGGCGGACATTGGTGCCGCCGACCATCTGCACATCGCCGGAGATCACGCCGCCGGGCTCGATCTCGATCTGACCGTAGCGGATCTTGCCCTGCACCTGACCGGTCGAGCGGATGAACAGGCGGTCGCGCACCGTGATCGTGCCTTCGAAGCGCCCGGCGATCTCCGCCGAGTTCGATCTCGGCCGTGCCCTTGAAGAAGCCGATGTCGGCGATCTCGATGGCGTGGCTGTCGGTGAGCGAAGCCTCGACCTTGCCTTCGACGACCAGGCGGTCGCACGAGGTGATCTGGCCGGAGAGTACGATCTCGCGGCCGACGATCAGCTTCTTGGTCTCGCCGTTCTCGGCGACGGGCGTGCGCGCCTGGACGGCCGGGCGCGCACCGGCGACGGGAACGACCGGCGGCTTCGCCGCTGTGCCACCAAACGGCGAGGGTACAGGCCCGCCCGCCGGCCGCGGAAACGGCTTCGGCATGGCTTCAACCGGCGGCAGATCGTCGGTGGCCGGTGTGAACTTCGGCTCGTCGGTCTCGTCTTTCTTTCGGCGGAACATCGCGATTTCCCCTTTGTTGTGGGTTCAGGGTGGATTCGAATCCAGGGTCATATCGCCACGGCGGCCAGCGTATCGCCGGCAACCGAGGCACGGTGCGCCTCAACCAGATGCGTCATCACCGCTGCGGCCACGACCGGGACCACGAAACTGACCAGTGGCAATGACGAGGCCAGCGCCAAAACGATGCCAGCCAAGATGAACGTTGCGCGGCGCTGGCGCCAGAGGCGCCCTTGGCCTTCCACGGAGAGTCTCCGCGGCGCCACAGTTCCGTAATACTCCCGCGCCAAAAGATAGCCGTTCAGGAGCGCGAAGACCACCAGATTTACGAACGGAATCAAATAGAGCGGCAGCGCGACGAGATTAGCGATAATCACGATCGCCAGGAATTTAAGCGCGCCGCCGATCTGTTCGGGCCATGGCGCCGCGCGCGGCGGCGGCAGGCTCGGATAATGGCGCGCCTCGACGGCGGCGACGACGCGCTCGAGGAACAGCGAGAGAATTGCCGCGACGATTCCCGGGAAAAGCAGCACGGTCAGCACGAGGGCGGCAAGACCGCCCAGCGTGTCGACGACGGCATTGAGCCAGAAGGTCTCGAAGAACGCGGTGTGCGCCAGAAGCAGATAGACGCACGCCAGCAGGCCCACGAAGATTGCGACGGATAGCACCACGCTCCAGGCCAGCGGGCGGCGAAAGGCGGGATCGTCGAACTGGCCGAGGGCGCGGGCGAACGCAGAGAACATCGTACCTTGTAGGGCCGGCATCGGCCCCTGATCAACCGGATGTGCCCCGCACTGTCCGCCCGGATATCGGCAAAATTGCGGCGTCAGCCGGGCGGTACGGCGAAACCGTCCGCCCGGCCGGCGCCACAAATTCAGTCGGTGGCGGGATAGGCCATCGAGCTGCAGGTCTCGCACCGTGCGAAAGGCGGCCCGGTCCCAGCGCGAATCGTTGAAGACATCGCCCTGGGTGCGCATCGTGGCGCGCGCGAACTCCTCGAAGCCGATCTGGTTCTCCAAGTCGGCCATCGCGCAATAGCAGGTCCGCGGCGTGTTCCAGCCGGTGCAGGCCGCCATGAAGGCGGTCTCATATTGCTCGAATTCATCGAAATTCACGTCGGTCGCAACGGCAATGCCGGCACCGCTGGCAAAGCCGAGCGTCACCGCCACCACCGCGCCCGAATGCAGATTGAACAGGCGTGCGAGATTGAACATGGGGGTCTCCTGAAAAAAATTCGAACGAAACGGGTCGACGACGAAATGCGGCCAAACGGCCTGCTGTCGCTACGGCGGATCGTTAACCCTTTTGCCCGGCGGGACCTGTGAAGGCGCCCACAGCCCCTGCTCAAAGGTTTGATCTGGCACGCTTTGTGTTGTGCGACTTGATGCAGCAGGTGTAGGTTTTGCCCGGTTTTACCGAGCGGAAAGACACATGCCTCAAACCGATTACGACGTCGTCTGCATCGGCAACGCGATTGTCGATGTCCTCGCCAAGGCCGACGATGCTTTCCTCAAGGGCAACCGCCTGACCAAGGGCGCGATGACCTTGATCGACGCCGGCAAGGCGGAGCTGCTCTATTCGGCGATGGGCCCGGGGGTGGAAATCTCCGGCGGCTCGGCGGCGAACACGGCGGCCGGCATTGCCTCGCTCGGCGGCAAGGCCGGCTATATCGGCAAAGTCTGCGACGACCAGCTCGGCGCGGTGTTCCGCCACGACATCCGCGCGGCTGGCGTCACCTTTGCCTCGGCGCCGGCCAAGGAAGGGCCGCCGACGGCGCGCTGCCTGATCTTCATCACGCCCGACGCGCAGCGCACGATGCAGACCTATCTGGGTGCTTGCGTCGAGCTCGGCCCCGATGACGTGCCGGAGAAGACGATCGCCAGCGCGCAGGTGACCTATCTCGAGGGTTATCTGTGGGACAAGGACGCGGCGAAAGAGGCGTTCCGCAAGGCGGTCAAGATCGCGCACGGTGCCGGCCGCAAAGTGGCGCTGACCTTGTCCGATTCATTCTGTGTCGAGCGCCATCGCGACGAGTTCCGCGACCTGGTCGACAACCACGTCGACATCGTGTTCGCCAACCAGCACGAGATCGAATCGCTCTACCAGGTGAAGGACGTCGAATCGGCGGTCGCGCATCTCGGCGCCAAGAAGGGCCGCACCACGGTCATCACCCGCAGCGAGAAGGGCTCGATCATCGTCGGCGAGGGCGGCGTGCATAACGTCGCACCCGACCATATCGACAAGGTCGTCGACACGACCGGTGCGGGCGACCTTTACGCCGCCGGGTTCCTTTACGGCCTGACGCAGGGCAAGGATCTGGTCACCAGCGGCAAGATCGCCAGCGTTGCCGCGGCGGAGATCATCTCGCATATCGGCGCGCGGCCGCAAGTGTCGCTGCAAGACCTGGTCAAATCCAAGATCAAGTGAGCGCCGACGTCCTGATCGTTCCAGGGCTCGGCGATTCCGGCCCGGCGCATTGGCAGAGCCATTGGCAGGCGGCGCGCCCACGCTGGCGGCGCGTCGTGCAACGCGACTGGGACCGGCCCGATCGCGATGACTGGATCGACGCACTTGAGCGCGCGGTGCGCCGGGCGGACCGCAAAGTGGTGCTGGTCGGCCACAGCCTGGCCTGCGCCCTGGTCGCGCATTGGGCGCACAAGGGGTCCGTCGCGGCGGTGCGCGGCGCGCTGCTGGTCGCGCCCTCCGATGTCGACTCGGCCAAACACACGCCTGACGAGGTGCGGTGCTTTGCACCGACCCCGCTGCGGCCTCTGCCGTTTCGCAGCATCGTCGTCGCCAGCAGCGACGACCCTTATTACGACATGACGCGCGCCCGCTTCATGGCCTGGCGCTGGGGCAGCCGGCTGGTCGAGATCGGCCGCTTCGGACACATCAACAGCGCTTCGAACTGGGAATGTGGCCGACCGGCCAGCGCCTGCTGGCGCCGCTGCTGGGCGCGGCTTAGAGCCGAACGTTACACACGAAATAAAGGCACGGCCGATTTATAGCCGAGTGTGACCTCTTGTCTGCGCGGCTTCCCTCAAGCTTGCAGCGCCGCCATCACCACCTGCACCAACTGGCCACCTTCGGGCGTGGTCCAGTTACCAGCAAGCTCCGCAATCAGCTGGTTCGTACTGGTCAGCGTTACACCGCCGCGCTCCATCCGGCGCAGAGCGATGTCGTCGGACATCTTGCTCGGCGAGCCGCCAGCATCGGCGACGACCTGTACATCGTACCCTTCGCGCGCCAGGCTCAGCGCTGGAAAGACCGTGCACACGTCGTTGGTGACGCCAGCAACGATCAGCTTTTTGCGTCCGGTCGCTTTGACAGCTGCGGCGAAATTCGCGTCGTCCATCGCATTGACGATGCCAAAGCGTTTGATGCGGGCCGCGAATTGGGACGGCAGGATCGATTCCAGTTCGCTCAGCAGCGGCCCCTGTGCGTGCTCCTCCATGCTGGAGGTCAGCACAACAGGCAGCTTCAGGATGCGAGCAGCCTGCGCCAGAATCAGCGCATTGCGTTTCATGTCTTCAAACGAAATGGATTTCACCCAGCTCATGGTGCCGACCTGATGGTCGATCAGCAGCATGGCGGCGTTGGCGGCGCTGAATTTTTCGGACGTCATGATGGTTCTCCAGGCGATTTGGTTGGCGCGTATGCGCGCATAGGCTGCTTGAAGCGACTTAAGTCGCATTCAAGGCGGGATAGTCGATGTAGCCCTGTCCGCCTGGGGTGAAAAATGTCGCCCGGTCAGGTGCATTGAGCGCCGCACCCTCGCGGATGCGCTCGGGCAGGTCCGGATTGGCGAGGAAGGCGCTTCCGAATACCGCCGCGTCTGCACGCACGCTGTCCAGCAAGGCTTCGGCAGCGGTCTGGTCGAGTCCACCGCCGACCAGGTAAGCGCCGTCGAAACGCGGCCGTAAGAGCGCGTGGTAATCGACCTTGGTTCCAAAAAGCGCGACATGCAGGTAAGCGAGATTGAACGCGTTCAATTGCTCGACGAGATACGTATAGGTTTCCTGCGGCGCAGCGTCGAAAATGTCGTTGTAGTTCATCTCCGGCGATATCTTGATGCCGACGCGATCGCTGCCGGCCTCCGCCACCATCGCCGCCAGCACGTCCAGCACGAAGCGCGCGCGATTGGCGAGCGAGCCACCGTATTCGTCTTGGCGCTGGTTGCTGCCGGACGAGAGGAACTGTTCGGGCAGATAGCCTGAAGCGGAATGGAGCTCGACCCCGTCGAAGCCGGCGGCCAGGGCCCGCCTTGTGGCCGAGCGATATCCGGCGACAATTTCAGCGATTTCGGCGGCGCTGAGCGGGCGCGGGGTGACGAAATCCTGCTGGCCATTGGCGGTCCAGGTCTGGCCGGCTGCTTTCACCGCCGACGGCGCCACGGGTAGCGCACCCTGCGGCAACAGCGACGGGTGCGAGATGCGCCCGCAGTGCATGAGCTGCATGAAGATGCGGCCGCCGCGTGCATGCACAGCCTGCGTCACGCGCCGCCAGGCGGCTACCTGGGCGTCGGTCTCAATACCCGGCGTGCGCACATAGCCCTTGCCCAAGGCCGTGGGATAGGTGCCCTCGCTGATGATCAGCCCGGCGCCGGCGCGCTGGGCATAGTAGGTGGCGACCAGATCGCCCGGCACGCCGGCATCGTCGGCGCGTGACCGTGTCATGGGCGCCATGACGAGACGATTGGAAAGTTCAATGCGGCCGATGCGGACGGGCGTAAATAAGCGACTCATGGGGTGGGCTCCTCGACGATGACGAGGCAGAAGGTGGCCCTTTCGTAATTCGGGATAAACCGGGTAAAATGGAAATGATTGATCCATTTATGGAGCAATGGGTGTGGAGTTCCTGAACGACATGGCTTTGTTCGTTGAGGTCGTGAAAGCCCGGAGCTTCCGCCGGGCGGCCGAGGCGATCGGCATGCCGAACTCGACATTGTCCCGACGGATCGGTGTCCTCGAGAAGGCGATCGGGCTGCGCCTTCTGCACCGTACGACGCGCAAGATCGAGCTGACTGAGGCCGGCCAGCTCTATTTCGAGCGCAGCAAGCGCATCGTCGACGAGGCGCGGCTCGCGCACGAGCAGCTTGGCGAGATGCTGGCGCAGCCGAGCGGCGTGTTGCGCGTCTCCTTGCCGGTGGATTTCGCCACGACGTTCCTGGCGCCGCAGATGGCCGCGTTCGCCCGGCGCTATCCCGGCATCAGCTTCGAATTCGACCTCACACCGCGGCGGGTCGACCTGGTGGCAGAGCCATTCGATGTGGCAATCCGCATGGGAGAGCAGCCGGATTCGAACCTGATCGCGCGCCAACTGGCGCGACTGCCGCGCTATCTGTACGCCTCGCCGCGGTATCTCGAACGGTCTGGCGAGCCGAGCCAGCCGGCCGATTTGGCGCGGCACGAGTGTCTGCGCATGCGCACGAGCGAGGCCGGCGCATGGACGCTGCTGGGCGCGGCGGAAACGGTCGAGATCGCCGTCGGTGGCCGGTTCTTGCTCAACAGCGTCGGCATGATCCGGCGCTTGGCGACGCTCGACCTGGGCATCGCCATGCTGGCCGAAGAAATTGTCGCCGAGGACGTAGCCGACGCACGACTGCGTCGCGTGCTGCCGCAGTGGCAGGCCACGCCAATCGCTGTCTACGCCATCACCGAGACGCGCCTGCTACCGGCGAAGACGCAACGCTTCATCGAGTTCTTGCGCGCGTGCTTGGAGCCGGCTTAGAGCTAAATAACCTTTTGTTAATAAAGAGATAGAGAAACTAGCAGGCCGGGCTTGCATTATTGCAAAATTTACCAACCTTCTGTATATTGCGGCGCAATAAAGCCGGGGTGGGGCCCTCCCACGCCCGGTCTTTCATTTATATGAGGCCAGTCTCGGGACTGCGTAGCGACCCCAATGGATCTGCGGAATATCGCCATCATCGCGCACGTCGACCATGGCAAGACCACGCTGGTCGATCTGCTGCTGAGCCAGTCCGGGACGTTTCGCGAAAACCAGCAGGTCGCCGAACGGGCGATGGACTCCAACGACCTCGAGCGCGAGCGCGGCATCACCATCCTGGCCAAGTGCACGTCGGTCCTGTGGAACGGCACCCGCATCAACATCGTCGACACCCCCGGCCACGCCGATTTCGGCGGCGAGGTCGAGCGCATCCTGACGCATGGTCGATGGCGTCGTGGTGCTGGTGGACGCGGCCGAAGGCCCCATGCCGCAGACCAAGTTCGTGACCATGCAAGGCGCTGCCAAGCTCGGCCTGCGGCCGATCGTCGTGATCAACAAGGTCGACCGTCCGCGACGCGCGCGCCGCACGAAGTCCATGACGAAGTGTTCGACCTGTTCGCGGCGCTCGACGCGACCGACGAGCAGCTCGACTTCCCGACCCTGTTCGCCTCGGGCCGCAACGGCTGGGCGGCGACGAGCCTCGAAGCGACCGCGTCGACATGACGCCGCTGTTCGACCTGATCGTCCGCCACGTGCCGGCCCCCAAGGCCAATCGCCGACGGACGCCGTTCACGATGCTGGCGACGACGCTGGAATACGACCCCTATCTGGGCCGCATCCTGACCGGCCGCATCGAGACCGGCACCGCCCGCGGAACATGCAGATCAAGCCGCTGTCGCGCGACGGCAAGGTGATCGAGACAGGCCGCATTACCAAGCTGCTGGCCTTCCGCGGCCTGGAGCGCGTGCCGTCGACGAGGCGCAGGCGGGCGACATCGTCGCCATCGCCGGCCTGACCAAGACCACCGTCGCCGACACGATCTGCGATCCCGCCGTCGATGACGCCGATCCCGGCCCAGCCGATCGATCCGCCGACGCTCGCCATGACCTTCTCGGTCAACGATTCAGCCCGCTGGCCGGCCGCGAAGGCACAAGGTCACCAGCCGCATGATCCGCGACCGGCTGTTGCGCGAAGTCGAAGGCAACGTCGCCATCAAGGTCCCCGAGACCGACGGCGCCGACGCCTACGAAGTCGCCGGCCGTGGCGAACTGCAGCTCGGCATGCTGATCGAGACGATGCGCCGCGAAGGCTTCGAGCTGTCGATCTCCCGCCCGCGCGTGCTGTTCAAGAACGACCCGGCAACGGCCAGCGCCTGGAGCCGATCGAGGAAGTCGCGATCGACGTCGACGAGGAATATCTCGGGCAGCGTCGTCGAGAAGGTCGGCGAGCGCAAGGGCGACCTGACCGACATGCGCCCGTCGGGCGGCGGCAAGTCGCGCTGATGTTCCATGTGCCGTCGCGCGGCCTGATCGGCTATCAGAGCGAGTTCCTCACCGACACGCGCGGCACCGGCATGATGAACCGCCTGTTCCACGGCTACGCGCCGTACAAGGGCGCCATCGCAGGTCGGCGCACCGGCGTCCTGATCTCCAACGGCGACGGCAAGGCGGTCGCCTACGCGCTGTGGAATCTGGAAGACGCGCGGCCCGATGATGATCGATCCCGGCGACCCAGGTCTATCCAGGGCATGATCATCGGCGAGCACACGCCGCGGCAACGATCTGGAAGTCAACTCGCTGAAGGGCAAGCAGCTCACCAACATCCGCGCCGCCGGCAAGGATGAGGCGGTGCGGCTGACCCACCGCGATCGTGATGACGCTGGAAAAGGCGATGTCCTATATCGCCGACGACGAGCTGCGTCGAAGTGACGCCGAAGTCGATCCGCCTGCGCAAGAAGCTCCTCGACCCCAACGAGCGCAAGCGCGCGGACCGCGCGGCGGACGCCGAGGTCGGCTGAAGCTTTTCAAGTTTGCAGTGTGCATCTAAACGGGTGAGGGAGCGGAGAACGCTCTCTCACCTTTTTCGTTTGAAATCGCGCCACCCCCTCACCCTAGCCCTCTCCCCAGAGGGGAGAGGGGACGCGGTGCGCTTTTCTCCTCCGGCTTTCTAAAATATCTGGATCACGGCGATTTCAGCCGCTGCATCCACCGCCGCCACAGCCACCACCGCCACCGTCGCCCCCACCGCTGTCACTACCGCTCGGGCCGCCGCCCCCCGAGCCGCAGCCGCCACCGACAGCGGATCTGTCGTATCGTCCGCGTTTCTTGCGGTTGAGCCGTCGGCGATCGGCGACTGGACCTATTGCGGTTTCGCGCAAGGGACCGTTGAGCCGCTCGAAGACGAGCTTGATATGGCCGGGCGTGACCGACGATGCCGCGCGCGGCAAGTTGGCGGAATTGACTCCATCGATGGCCGGGATTGGCCAGAGATCGTCGGGCGGCGGATGATTGTAGATCTCGCGGTAGTCGAACAGAAACTGCAGATAGCGGGATTCCCATTTCGCGCCGGATGCCGTCCTGCACGGAAAATGGTGCATGAACTCGCCGATGAACTCTTCGCAAAAGCGCGCGTAGTCTTGCGTGTGCAAGATGAAATTGTGCCACATGGCGTCCACCGGACCGAACATGCCGTAGCGACGATAAGGGTTGGCGGCGCTGAGCAGAAGAAAGAGTGCCAGCTCCACCCAGAGCCGCTTCGCCTCTGTCACGGTCACGCCATGCTCTGCTGCGTATCGCTCGACAACTGGCAGGGGCATTGCGCGCAGGGCCGCGGCCAATTTCTTCTTGGACGGTGCCTTGGGCCGAACGACGACATTGAAATAGGGCCGGACGGGTTCGTATTGCGGAGCGGTGCGGCTGCGAAGAAGAGACATAGAACCAGGCGCCCCATCCGTGGACAACGAAGTAGGATCAGCTTACCCGCAGTTGCAACGGAAGTCATTTCGGCGCACCCCGTCAAATTCGGTGCCACCCCCTCACCCTAGCCCTCTCCCCAGAGGGGAGAGGGGACGCGGTGTGCCTCTGTGTTCCATCGGCTCTACAAAACTTGTCATGCGCGGGCTTGACCCGCGCACCCATAAACGGTCTCAACGGAGAAACGGTTTGTAGGTCCGCGGGTCAAGCCCGCGGGTGACAGCTTTATGATTGGGCGCGCGGCGCGCGGGGGCGAGAGGCGCAGTGCGATCATAGTTCGCACGGGGCCCCCTCACCTCAACCCTCTCCCCCGAGGGGAGAGGAGACTTTTACGCGCCTCGGTCTGACTCCCTCTCCCCTCTGGGGAGAGGGTTGGGGTGAGGGGGTGGCGCGGTGGTTGAAATCAGAGTGCGTTGATGTCTGTGCCGGTGTCAGACCCGCGGGTCGAGCCCGCGGGTCTGACACCAGAAGGAACGGTGAGAGGGATGAGAGCGTGCTACTCCGCGGCCGCGGTTTTGCCGCTGCGGTCGTGGCGGCCTTCGCGGAATTCCTCGATCATCTTGGCGCAGAAGGCCGGCAGGTCGTCGGGCTTGCGGCTGGTGACGAGGCCCTTGTCGGTCACCACCTCCTGGTCGATCCAGTCGGCGCCGGCGTTCTCGAGATCGGTCCGGAGCGACGGCCACGAGGTGACGCGGCGGCCTTCGACGATTCCGGTCTCGATCAAGGTCCACGGCGCGTGGCAGATCGCGGCGATCGGCTTCTTGGCATCGACAAAATGCCGGACGAATTGCACCGCCTGTTTGTTGATGCGCAGCGCATCGGGGTTGGCAACGCCGCCCGGCAGCATGAGCGCGTCGTAATCCTCGGGATTGGCCTGGCCCAGCGATTTGTCGACATGCACCTTCACGCCTTTCTCGGTACGTTGCATGCCCTGGATCTCGCCGGACCTGGGTGCAATCACATAGGCCTGGGCGCCGGCACCCTTCAGGGCTTCCAGCGGCTGGGTGAGCTCGCTCTGCTCGAAGCCGTCGGTGGCGAGAATGGCAACTTTCCTGCCGTGCAACGTACCGTTGGTCTGTGCCATAGGGGGGCACCTCCTCTTACCTTTTTCCTTCGGGGACGCCCAACACAACACCGGCCGTTCGGCACGGTTCCGTCCGGCGGAGTTTGGCTAACGGAATCTTAATGCGCCCGGTGTCTCCTGCCGGGGACGCCGGAGCGTCTGGCTGACGGCGGTGCCCCGGCAGTCAGACTCCGGCGTTGCGCCCCGAGTTCGCCGGAGAACAATTTCCGATCATGCCCGCCTGGCTCAAATCCCTGAGCGTCTATCGCGAGCCGCGGCTGCTGGCGGTGCTGTTCATGGGGTTTTCGAGCGGGCTGCCGCTGGCGCTGACCTTCGGCACGCTGTCCTTCTGGCTCGCGGAGATCGGCGTGTCGCGGACCGATATCGGGCTCTTCGCCCTGATCGGCATCTCCTACAGCTTCAAGTTCCTGTGGTCGCCGATCATCGACCGGCTGCCGTTGGGCGCGATCACCGCGCGGCTGGGGCGGCGGCGCGGTTGGGCCCTGACGATCCAGATACCGCTGGCGCTGGCGATCGTGGCGCTGGGCCTGACCGACCCCAAGACCGCCCCATGGCTGACCGCACTCTTTGCGGTGATCGTCGCCTTCCTGTCGGCGAGCCAGGACATCGTCATCGACGCCTATCGCATCGAGATCTTGAAACCGGAAGAGCAGGGCGCGGGCGCCGCCGCGACGCAATGGGGCTATCGCTTCGGCATGATCGCCAGCTCGCGCCGGCGCTCTCTACGCGGCTGAGTTCGGCGGTTGGCATATCGCTTACGCGATCATGGCGGCGCTGATGCTGGTGGGCATGATCACGGTGTGGCTGACGCCCGAGCCGGCGGGGTCGGCCAAGGCGCTGGCGCCCCTGCCGGGCGCGACAGCGGGCGAGCGGGTCTCCGCCTGGATCAAAAGTGCCGTCATCGCGCCGTTCGCCGATTTCATGACACGGCCGGCGTGGATCGGCATCCTGCTTTTCGTCGTGCTCTACAAATTCGGCGACGCGCTGGCCGGTGTCATGGCCAACCCGTTTTATGTGTCGATCGGCTTCAGCAAGATCGAGGTCGCGAATATCAGCAAGGTGTTCGGCGTCGCGGCGACGCTGGCGGGTCTCGCGGCGGGCGGCGTGGTGGTGGTGCGCATGGGCCTGTACCGGGCGCTGTTCGTGTGCGGCATCTTCCAGATGTTCTCGAATCTCATGTACGCGATCCAGGCCATGATCGGGCACGATGTGTGGATGCTGACGCTCACCATCGGCGTCGAGAACTTCGCCGGCGGCATGGGCTCGGCCGCGTTCGTTGCGTATCTCTCGGGTCTCTGCAACATCGCCTATACGGCGACGCAGTATGCGTTGCTGTCGTCGTTCGCGACGGTCGGGCGCACGACGCTGTCGGCGGCGGGCGGCTGGCTCGCCGATCAGCTCGACTGGGTGCTGTTCTTTTCGGTGACCACGCTGGCGGCACTGCCGGGCCTGCTGATGATCTTGTGGCTGATGCGCCGGTTTCCCGGTGCGGCCAAGCCGCCGGTCGGCAAGCCGGCCTTCGCGCTCGACGACTGACCCGTCAGGCCGGGGCCGCGCCCGCGAAGGCGGGCTCGACGGCGGCCGGCTGCGGTGCCGTTACCGGCCGCAAGATCTCGTCCAGGGCCCGCGTCACCGCCGCGACGGGAATCGCCGTCATGGCGCTGGTGCCGAAATCCTGCGCCGCGATGATGATCGCGTGCGCGGCGTCGGGCGCGAATTTTGCCGCCGGGGTCGGACCGAACAGCGAAACGAGCTTGGTCCCGCCCGCGGCCAGGAGATGACCGCAGCCGCTGTCATTGGCGATGGCGGCGCTCAGCCGTCCGGCCAACGCGATGGTCAGCGCCGGCGTCGGGTCGTCGCCAATCGCCTGCAAGGGAAACAGGGCCGTCGGGAGCTGGGCCAACAGGCCGGCCTTCAACTCGGCCTCCTCAGGCCCCAGCAGGAAGACCGGGACACCGCCCTGGGCCACGACGTGGCGTGCCACGGACACGAAGCGCTCGAGCGGCCAGCACTTGATCCGGCCCCCAGCGCCCGGTGCCAGGCCGACATAGAGCGGCATGTCCGGCAGCAGGGTGGCGGCTCGCGCGCGCAACGGCTCGGGCAGAGCCGTGGCGTTCGGCCGTTCCTGCGTCCGGCCGCTCGCGAGCTCAACGAGGTCGAGGAGTTGGCGGCTGAGAGACGCCGGCTTGCGGACGTTGCGCAGGGCAGGCCTGATGTCGGAAAACGCGTAACCCGCCGCGGCCGAAAGGAAGCGGTCGGCGCGGATGCGGCGAACGATGAGCGTGGTGAGCAGGCGGCGCTGGGTGTCGATCACCAGATCGAAGCGGCGCTGCGGCAGCGGCACGGCGAACAACTCGCGCGGATCGCTGCCGATGCCGGCGTCGTCGATGATCTCGTCGATTAGCCCCTCGGATAGGGGTCGCAAGGGGCCGGTGAAACTACTGCGACCCTTGCCGGCCAGCCAGGTGATATGGGATTGCGGAAACGCGGCCCGCAGCGCCCGAATGAAGGGGAGCTTCATCAAGCCATCGCCGAGCCGGTCGAGACCGACATAGACGAGAATGGTCGCAGGGACGCGGGCCAAGGTCATGACAGTGACCATGACGCTAGCATGGGTTTTTGCACCGAGCCAACCCTCGCCTCACTTTTTTGCGAGCGGAGACCCCCTCAGCTGCCGCCGGCGAGGATTTCGGGCGGAATCTCGCGGTTGATGACCTCGCGCAGCGCGAAGCTGGATTCGATGCGCGCCACATGCGGCAGTCGCGACAGCTGGGTGTTGTGCACGCGCTCGTAGTCCTCGATATCGCGCGCGACCAGCGTGACTTGATAATCGGCGACCCCGGACATCAAATAACAAGACAAGACCGAGGGGCAGCGCGAGACGGCTTTTTCGAACGCGCGCAGCACGTCTTCGCTTTGCCGCTCGAGCGTGATGCGCACGATGACGAGGCCGCCAAAGCCCAGGCGCTTGCGGTCGAGCTCGGCGCGATAGCGCCGGATCACGCCGCTTTCGGTGAGCCGCTGCAGGCGACGCGCACAAGCGGTGGGCGACAGGCCGGCCTTGGCCGACAGCTCCACATGGCTCAGCCGCGCATCGTCCAGGAGGGCCCGCAGAAGATGGCGGTCGATGCGATCAAGGTCTACGGCGCCGCTTTCCATCGTGAAAATTACCTCTGACGCAGGAATCCTGCGTCAGATTAGGTGAATAGGCCGTATATTGCAATGAACGCGCGCCGCTCCGGCGCTATGAATAGAGAAATCCAAAATACAGGGGGCAGATACAATGCGCGTCGGCGTTCCCAAGGAAATCAAGAGCAACGAAAACCGCGTCGGCCTGGTGCCGTCGAGCGTGCGCGAACTCGTGCTGCACGGCCACTCGGTGCTGGTCGAGACCAAGGCCGGCTATGGCATTGGCTTCGAGGACGAAGCGTATGTCGCCGCCGGCGCCAAGATCGCCACGACGGCCGACGAGGTGTTCGCGAACAGCGACATGATCGTCAAGGTCAAGGAGCCGCAGAAGGTCGAGATCGCGCGGCTCACGCCCAAGCACATTCTCTTCACCTATCTGCATCTCGCACCCGACCCGCGAGCAGGCAAAGGGGTTGATGAAATCCGGCTGCACGGCGATCGCCTACGAGACGGTGACCAATTTGCGCGGCGGGTTGCCGCTGCTGTCGCCGATGAGCGAGGTCGCGGGCCGCATGTCGGTGCAGGTCGGTGCCCATTGCCTGGAGAAGCGCCAGGGCGGCATGGGCGTGCTGTTGGGCGGTGTGCCGGGCGTGCCGGCGGCCAAGGTGGTCATCCTCGGCGGCGGTGTCTCGGGCACCAATGCCGCACGCATGGCGATGGGACTGGAGGCGCATGTGGTGGTGATCGATAAGTCGCTGTCGCGACTCTACGATCTCGATCTGCAGTTCGGCTCGCGCCTGCACACGGTGTTCTCGACCCGCGATGCGATCGAGAAGCATGTGCTCGAGGCCGATCTCGTCGTCGGCGCGGTGCTGGTGCCAGGGGCGGCCGCGCCCAAGCTGGTGACGCGCGACATGGTCAAGCGCATGCGCCGGGGCGCGGTGATGGTCGATATCTCCATCGACCAGGGCGGCTGCTTCGAGACCAGCAAGGCAACGACGCATGACGATCCGACGTACATCGTCGACGACGTGGTGCATTACTGCGTCGCCAATATGCCCGGCGCGGTCGCACGCACGTCGACTTTCGCGCTCAACAACGCAACACTGCCGTTCGTGCTCGCCCTCGCCGACAAGGGCGTGCCGGCGGCGTTGCTGGCGGATCCGCATCTGCTCAACGGGCTCAATGTCCATCGCGGGCGCATTACGCACGCCGCGGTGGCGGAAGCGTTGAAGCTGGAGCTGACGCCGGCGGAGCGTGCGCTGGCGGCGTAAGTCTCAATTGTCGAGATCACCGCAGCCCACCTCACCCTAAATCCCTCTCCGCCCAATGGGCGGAGAGGGACTTGCGAGCGCATCGCATCTCCCTCTCCGCCCGCGAAGCGGGGGGAGAGGGAAGGGGCCCGCGCGCGTGAGCGCGTGGGAAGGGTGAGGTGGGGTTGTGCGCTGTGACAGCATTGTCATCGTCGTGATCGTGCCAATCCGCTAACATCGCTTCTCGGCCGCGCCGCTCGGCGCGGGCGTCAGCGAGGTCGCGTCACTCTCATGTCGATCCGCAATCTCAAGGCGGTGTTCCGCCCCCGCGCGGTGGCGCTGATCGGCGCCAGCAAGCGCGCGCATTCGGTCGGCGCGGTGGTGGCGCGCAACCTGCTGCAATCGGGTTTCGAGGGGCCGGTGATGCCGGTCAACCCGAAGCATGACTCGATCGAGGGGGTGCTGGCCTATCCCGATATCAAGAGTCTGCCGGTGGTGCCCGATCTTGCGGTGATCTGCACGCCGCCCGACACCGTGCCGGGATTGGTGGCCGAGCTCGGTGCGCGCGGCACGCGCGGCGTGATCGTCATCACCGCCGGCTTTGGCGAGTTGGGCGCCGAGGGCAAGGCGCTGGAGCAGCGGATGCTGCAGGCCGCACAACCGCATCTTCTGCGAATCGTCGGTCCCAACTGCGTGGGTATCATGGTGCCGGCCGCCGGCCTCAACGCCTCGTTCGCGCATCTCAGTCCCCGGCGCGGCGATCTCGCGTTCGTCACGCAATCGGGTGCCATGGTGACGTCGGTGTTGGACTGGGCGCAAGCGCGTGGCATCGGATTTTCCCATGTCGTGTCGCTGGGTGGGATGAGCGATGTCGATTTCGGCGACATGCTCGATTACCTGGCCAACGATCCCGATACGCGCGCGATCCTGCTCTATATCGAGGCGGTCACGCAGGCGCGCAAATTCATGTCGGCGGCACGCGCGGCCGCACGCCTGAAGCCGGTCGTTGTCATCAAGGCCGGGCGCCACGCCGAATCGGCGAAGGCCGCGGCATCGCACACCGGCGCCATGGCGGGATCGGACGCGGTCTACGACGCCGCCTTCCGGCGCGCCGGCATGCTGCGCGTCTACGATCTCGACGAATTGTTCGACGCGGTCGAGACGCTGGCGGCACCGCCACCGTTCAGCGGCGAGCGTCTTGCCATCCTCACCAATGGCGGCGGAGTGGGCGTTCTGGCGACCGACGCGCTGCTCGATCTCGGCGGCAAGCTCGCCGATCTGTCCGCCGGGACGCTGGCAAAGCTGGATGCGGTGCTGCCCAAGACCTGGTCGCATGGCAACCCCGTTGACATCATCGGCGATGCGACGGGCGAGCGTTATGCCGCGGCGCTCAAGGTTCTGCTGGAAGCGCCCGAGACGCAAGCCGTCCTCGTCCTCAACTGCCCGACCGCGATTGCATCGAGTCTCGATGCCGCCGAGGCGGTGATGGCGACGCTGGGCGAGAAACGCCGCGCGGTGTGGACATGCTGGCTGGGTGAAGGGGCGGCGCATGACGCGCGCCAGCTCTTTGCGTCAAGGCGCATTCCCACCTACGAGACGCCGGACAAGGCGGTGCGCGGCTTCATGCACCTGGTGCGCTACCGGCGCAATCAGGATGCGCTGATGGAAACGCCGCCTTCGGTGCCGCGCGAGTTCCGCCCCGACGTCGCGGCGGCGCGACGCTTCATCGGCGAAGCGCTGGCGCAGCGGCGCGACTGGCTGAGCGAGCCGGAGGCCAAAGGCGTGCTCGCCGCCTATGGCATTCCGGTCAGCCGCACGCTAATCGCGGCAACGCCCGAAGAAGCGGCGGCGCGCGCCAAGGCGATCGGCGGGCCGGTCGCGATCAAGATCCTGTCGCCGGACATCACGCACAAAAGCGATGTCGGCGGCGTCATGCTCGACCTCGAAACACCCGAGGAGGTGCGCGCCGCGGCGATGGCGATGCAGGCGCGCGTGGCGCGCGCGGCCCCCAACGCCAAGCTGACCGGCTTCACGGTGCAGGAAATGATCCGCCGGCCCGGCGCCTATGAGCTGATCCTGGGGATCGCCGATGACCGGCAGTTCGGGCCCGTCATCCTGTTCGGCCATGGCGGGACGGCGACAGAGGTGATCGCCGACACGGCGACGGCGTTGCCGCCGCTCAACATGAACCTGGCGCGCGAGCTGATCGGACGCACACGGATCGTGCGACTGCTGCAGGGCTATCGCGACCGCAAGCCCGCCGATCTCGACGCGGTGGCGCTGACCTTGATCCAACTGGCCCAGCTTGCCGCCGATCTCGACGAGGTGGCGGAGCTCGACATCAACCCGTTGCTGGCCGATGCGCAGGGCGTGATGGCGCTCGACGCGCGCATCAAGGTGCGCGAACCGGGGCCCGCGCGCGGGACCGGGCGCCTCGCCATCCGGCCCTATCCGCAGGAGCTCGAGGATTGGGTCGAGATCGGCAAGCTCGGGCGCGTGCGGTTGCGCCCGATCCGGCCGGAGGACGAGCCGTATCTGGTCGCGGCCTTCGCCAAGCTCGACCCCGAAGACATCCGGATGCGCTTTTTTGCGCCGATGAAGGCGCTGCCACATGATATGGCCGCCCGCCTCACGCAGATCGATTACGACCGCGAGATGGCGCTGATCCTGGAGCGGCCGGAGACCAAGGGCGACATTATCGGCGTCGTGCGCCTGGCCGCCGACCCCGACGGCACGCGCGCGGAGTTCGCCATCATCGTGCGCAGCGACGTCAAGGGGAACGGCATCGGGGCGATGATGATGAAGCGGATCATCGACTACGCGCGCACGCGGCGGATCGGCGCGATCTTCGGCGACGTGCTGCATGAAAATACGCGCATGCTGGCACTGTGCCGGGAGCTCGGCTTCACGATCGAAGAGATCCACGCCGATGCGGGGATCGTACGGGCGACGCTGGCGCTTTGAGCGCTGCGATGGGTGGATCGGAGCGCGCGGGACGATCTTCATCCTCGAATAGGATTCGTTCCGCCGCGCCGTCCAGATCCTCGTACTGTTCGCTCTTTAGCGACCACATGAACGCACACAGTCCGATGATGCCCATGACCAGCGCGATCGGGACCAGGTAGAAGAAGTCGCTCATCGGCTGGGCCTCAGGGCGAGAGGCATCGACGGCTCGCCGGCATCGCCCTTAATCCGCGGACTGCCTTTGAGGCGCAGGGCGTTCGCCACCACGATGATCGACGATGCCGACATCGCAATCGCCGCGATGAGCGGCGTGACAAAACCCAGTACGGCGATGGGCACGGCGATCACGTTGTAGCCGATCGCCAGGGCCAGGTTCTGGCGGACGAGATGGCGCGCCTGTCGCGCCGCGGAGATCGCTCGCGGGACCGCGATCAGGCTTTCGCGCAGAAAGACGAAGTCGGCGGCATTGCGGCCGACATCGGCGGCGCCCGACGGCGCCATGGACGCATGCGCACTGACGAGGGCCGGCGCGTCGTTGAGGCCGTCGCCCACCATCAATGCTTTTTGCCCCGACGCCGCCAGCGCCGCCATATGCGCGGCCTTATCCTTCGGCGAGACATTGGAGATGTAAGGAACGCCCAGCTCTTTGCCGATCTGGCGCACAGGGTCCTCACCGTCGCCCGACAAAATCTCGACGGAATGCCCCATCCTTCTCAATTCGACGACAGCGTCGCGCGCACCCGGGCGCAGGCGATCCTGGAAGCGGAAGCTCGCCAGCAATCGGCCATCCTGGGAGAGCACGACGCTGCCCATCGTCTCCTCGATCGGCGATCCGGCCCCATCCGCCAATGCCCACGCGGCGCGGCCCAGCCGATAGACGCTGGCGCCGATCTCGGCCTCCAGGCCCGATCCCGGATATTCGCGCACGCCCGTGAGCGCGGTCAATGCCGCAGGCGACCCCGCGGCGGCGCTGAGCGCGCGCGAATAAGGATGGCGGGAGTGTGCGGCGATCGCGGCGGCGATCGCGAGGAGCGGGGGATCGATCCCGTCTGCGTCGACAAGCCGGAGACGGCCGAGCGTGAGCGTGCCGGTTTTATCGAATATCACTGTATCGATATCGGCGAGGCGCTCGAGCGCGCTGCCGTCCTTGACCATGATGCCATTTTCGAACAGGCGCCGTGCGGCGACCACCTGTACCATGGGAACGGCGAGGCCGAGCGCGCACGGACAGGTGATGATCAGAACCGCAATCGCGATCGTGATGGCGCGATGCGCATCGCCATCGACGATCATCCAGCCGATGAATGTCAGCAGCGCCGTCAGATGGACGACCGGGGCGTAGAGCCGGGCGGCGCGGTCGGCAATCCGTCGATACGACGCGTTGCCGGATTCCGCCGCCGCCATCATCCGGGTCATTTCGGCAAGGAACGAGTTCTTCGCCGCGGCTGTCGCCACGATCGTCAGAGAGCCGGTCAGATTGAGCGTGCCGGCCTGAAGTATGGCGCCTTCGGCCGCTTGCTGCGGAACGCTTTCCCCCGTGATCAGTGCGCAGTCGACCTCCGAGCGGCCGTTCGTCACGCGGGAATCGACCGGAACGCGCTCGCCCGCGGCCAGGAGGATCGACATGCCGGGTTCGATCATGTCGACCGGGACATAGGTCTGCGTCCCGTCGGGCTGCACGACGAACGCACCGCGCGCGGCGAGACGTGCGAGCCCCTTGACGGCCACGCGCGCGCGCTCGCGCATGACATGATCGAGCGTGCGGCCGATCAGCAAAAGGAACACCAGGGAGACCGCGGCGTCGAAATAGGCGTGCGGCCCCTGGTGAAATGTTTCGTACAGGCTCATGGCGAACGCCAGGAGGATTCCGACCGAGATCGGCACATCCATGTTGGTGTGGCCATGCCTGAGAGCCCGCCACGCGCCGACGGAAGAACACACGCCCCGAATAGGCCAGCGCCGGAAACGCGATGAGCGCCGACAACCAGTGGAAAAGATCGCGTGTCTCTGGCTCGGCACCGGCCCAGATCGAAACCGACAACAACATGATATTGCTGGCGGCAAAGCCGGCAATCGCCAGCGCGCGCACCAGCTCAGCGAGGGCTGGATCTGCGTCATCCGCACCCACATCGGGGAGATGCGCTTCGTAGCCGATCGCGGCCAGCGCCTCGACAATGGGCGGCGGGGCGTCGCCGGTCCAGCGAATGGCCACGCGCTTGTTGGAGAGATTGACCCGCGCGCGCTCCACGCCGGGCAGTCTAGCGAGCGCCGTCTCGATCTTCTGAATGCAGCCGCCGCAATGGATGGCCGGGACTGAAAAATCGGTGTGCCACAGGCCGTTGTTGTCGAGACGGCTGGCGAGGAGCACCTCGTTGTCCGCAGTGCAGGACTCGAGCGCGATCAACTCGGCATCGGAATAGGGCGCACAACAGCTCATCGCACATTTCGCTCCCTGTGCTGCGGTCCGCCGTGCTCTACGCTCTCATGCCGCGATACGCGTGCCATGTTCCGTGCCCCAGCACCGGGAATGTCACGATCAACCCGACCAGCCCCGTCGCCAGGCTGAGCAGAAACAGAGCAAGCACGATGGCGCCCCATGTCAGCATCACGGGCAGATTGTGCCAGACGAGCGCCATGCTCGTTCCCATCGCGGTCAGCGCATCGACGCGCTTGTTGAGCAACATCGGGATCGAAAAGACGCTGATCGCGAACGAAAACGCAGCGAACAGCCCGCCCACGGCACCGCCGACGATCAGCAGGGCCCATCCCGTCGGCGTGGTGAGCAGCATTGGCGCAATGCGATCCAGGCCCGGAAAGGGGAGTAAGCCGAAGAACAAGGCGTAAATGATGACGGCCGCCCGCATCCACACCAGCATCAGCAGGCAGAGCAGAACGCCGGCAAAGAGAATCTGCCCGCCCGATTGCGGCCGCACGAAGATCATGCTGGCCAGGTCCACGGGTTCGCCCGCCGCAATACGGCGGCTCTTTTCATAGAGGCCGACGGCGAGCACGGGACCGACAACCATGAAGCCGGCCAGAGCCGGAAAGAGGATGTAGTCGTAGCCGAACGCGAAAAGCCCGCCAACGATCGCCGCCGAGACGAGGAAGACAAGCACGCCATAGCAGAGGCTTGCACCCGGCTGGACGATGAAGTCATGCAATCCCGCCGTAAGCCATGCGAAGGCGGTTCTCGGCGGCAATTGCCGATCCCAGGATGTCGCGCCGGGAAGAGGAGGAACAACCGCAGGGATCGTGGTCATTTTGTCCTCGCCGTGCTGGTGTGACGCAATGGCGTGCAGGACGACTTTGCCGCGCCAAATTGCATGCCGTCCCGGGCCGCTTCTCCCGGGCGGATATGTGCCACGCATTCGGGCTGTGAACGCGTCGCGACGTCGACGAGGTGCCAGTTCGCGGCCGCAACGAGCAGCAGCGCGCTGGCGACCATCAGCCCGATCGCGACCTTCCCTGTTGGAATCCAGGAGTCACGGCCCCGGCGCCCGCAAACCGACAAGGTAGAGTGCCAGGATCTTGCGATCGACCGGCGTCAGGCGCGCCTCCCAGGTCGGCATTTGCCCTTGGCGGCCATCCCACACGGTCGCGAAGATCGACTGCGCGTCGCCGCCGTAGATCCATGACGCATCCGTCAGGTCCGGAGAGCCCGTCTCGACGTTCCCCTTGCCATCCTCGCCATGGCACGATGCACAGGTCGTAGCGAAAATTTCTTTTCCTGCGGCCAGTTTTTCCGCCGGCAGAAGCGGCGATCGGGACGACAAACTCGACACGTAGCCGACGACAGCGTCGACGTCCGCCCGTGGCAAGAGCTGATCGCGGCCGAACGCGACCATCTGCGAGACCCTGGTTTCAGGGTGCGTCGAATTGATCCCGACACGGATCGTTTCCGCGATGGCATCCGGGCCGCCGCCCCACAACCAGGCGGCCGTCGTCAGATTGGGAAAGCCCTTGCCGCCTGTCGCGTTGACGCCATGGCATACCGCGCAATTGTCCATGAACAACGTACGGCCAGTCTGGCGCACGATCGTCATCAGGTGCGGGTCGGATTGGATGGTCTCGAAGCTTTCCGTGTCGATACGCTTGGACCAGGGACTGCGATCCTTCGCCGCTTGCTGCAACGACGCTTGAACGGTCGTCCGCTGGTCAATTCCCCACAGGCCCTTCGTATAGCTCACGCCGGTCGGCCAGGCCGGCAGCACCAGCCAGCAGCCGATCGAGAAAACGACCGCGGCAAGGAGGAAGACATAGACCGCCCGCGGAACGGGCGTGTTCAGCTCCGTGATGCCGTTCCACTCATGACCGGTGGTCATATAGCCGGTATGGGGATCGCGCTCTTCTACCGCCATGGCTTGTCCTCATCCTGGAGGATCGACTGCGCCGCTTTTTCGAATTCGCCGCTTATTGGCGGGCCAATAGGCATAGATGACGATCGCGACGGAAAGTCCGATCAGGTAAAAAAGCCCGAACGATTTGGAGAACCAAACCACCGTGTCGTGCGCGACATCCATGATCATTTCTCCGCTTCCGCCGCGATCTTGTGCGCGGCCTCGGTCAGACGCCCGAGGATCTGCAGATAGGCCACGAGGGCATCCATCTCGGTCAGCACCTCCGGCCTGCCATCAAAGGCGCGCACGTTCGTCGCATCGCCGTAGCGCGTCTTCATCTGTTCCGCGGCCGGAGCATCGGGTGCGGATTGGCCATAGGCGTCTGCCGCCGCGTTGGCGATCATGTCATCGGTATAGGGAACGCCAACCTTACGCATGGCCGTCAGGTGCAGCCCGAGATCGTCGGCGCGAAGCTGGTTCCGGCCAAGCCAGGCATAGGCCGGCATGATCGACACCGGCAAGACATCGCGCGGATTGATGAGATGGGCGACGTGCCATTCATCGGAATACTTGCCGCCGATGCGCGCGAGATCGGGTCCCGTCCGCTTCGATCCCCACAGCATCGGATGGTCGTATTTGGACTCGACCGCTAGAGAATAAGGTCCGTAGCGCTCCACCTCGTCGCGCAAGGTGCGAATCATCTGCGAATGGCAGGCGTAGCATCCTTCCCGGATATAGATATTCCGGCCGGCAAGCTCGAGCGGCGTGTAGACGCGCATATCGGGCGTCTCTTCGACGGTCTGATGGATCGTAAAGAGCGGCGCGATCTCGACGATGCCACCGATGCTGGCCACACCGATAATGGCGAGGACGAGGCCCATGGCCTTGCGCTCCAGGCGATAATGAAGCCCGAACATGCGGCTCACTCCCCCGCCTGCGGAACGGGCGTATCGGCGATCACGACGTCGGGGCGATGGAGTGCCGGTTCGTCCGCGGCTTGGGGCGCGGTCCGGATCGTCATCCAGATATTGTAGCAGCCGATCACCGTGCCGATCAGGAAGAGCAGGCCGCCGATCGCGCGCGCGATGTAGTAGGGATGCATCTCGACAAGAGAATCGATGAATGAATAAGCGAGAGTCCCGTTCTCGTTATAGGTCCGCCACATCAGCCCCTGGATGATGCCGGAATTCCACATGGCGAAGACGTAGACGATGGTCCCGGCAACCGCGAGCCAGAAATGCGCTTCGACGAGCCGCGCCGAATACATGCTTTCGCGCTTCCAGAGCCAGGGAACGGACGCATAGATCGATCCGAACGTAATCATCGCGACCCAGCCAAGGGCGCCGGCATGGACGTGACCGACCGTCCAGTCTGTGTAGTGCGACAACGAATTAACGGAGCGGATCGCCATGAACGACCCCTCAAACGTCGAAAGACCGTAGAACACGGCCGCCACCATCATGAATCGCAGCGTCGCGTCGTCACGCACCTTGTGCCAGGCGCCGTTCAGGGTCAGCAGCGCATTGCCGGCCGATGCCCATGACGGAACGAGAAGCATGACCGAAAAGGTCATCCCCAGCGTCTGCACCCAATGCGGCAGGGCGGTGTAATGGAGATGATGCGACCCCGCCCACATATAGAAGAAGGTGATGCCCCAGAAGCTGATGATCGACGTGCGATAGGAGTAGATCGGCCGACCGGCGCGCTTGGGCAGGTAATAGTACATCATGCCCAGGAAGCCCGCGGTCAGAAAGAAGGCGACCGCGTTGTGGCCATACCACCACTCCGTCATTGCATCCTGCACGCCTGCGAAGGCCGAATAGCTCTTGGCATGGCCGAGCGAAACCGGCATCGCGAGGTTGTTGACGATGTGCAGGATCGCGACGACCAGGATAAACGCCAGGTAGTACCAGTTGGCCACGTAGATATGCGGCTCCTGCCGGCGCGCGAGCGTTCGCAGATAGAGCACGAGATACGTCACCCAGACGATCACGAGCCAGATATCGGCATACCATTCCGGCTCGGCGTATTCCTTCGATTGGGTGACCCCCATCAAATAGCCGCTCGCGGCGATGACGCAGAACAGGTTGTAGCCGAACAGCACGAACCACGGGCTGAGTTGGTCCGGCATGCGCGCACGCGTGGTTCGCTGCATCACGTAGAAGGACGTGGCAATGAGCGCGTTGCCGCCGAAGCCGAAGATCACACCGCTCGTGTGGACAGGCCGGAGCCGCCCATAGCTTGCCCATGCGGCATCGAAGGTGAGGTTCGGATTGACGAGAAGCCACGCAACCCAGTCGCCGACAAACATGCCGATGACGCCCCAGACCATCGCCAGCAAGATGCCCACCTTGCTGGGGTCGTCATAATATTCTCTCAGGCGCGATGGATCGGGCTCGGGCTTGAAATATCCGGAGATGACAAAGAACACCCCGGCGATCGACGCCACCATGAAAACGGCGCCATGCACGCCGATCGAGTCATCCTTGCCGCCGCCCATGAAGGCTAGGCCGATGAGAGCAAGACCGATGAGGAGGATAAGCGCGAGCTGACGCTCGGTCTTGCTGAGTTGCGCGATCATCGCACTCCCCGGATTTTATCACTCAGCGTTGAAGAAGATGTCGCTCCGTTATCGTCATTGGTGCACGTGATATCACCACTGACCTCGCTCGGCAACGGGATCGCGTCGAGTATTAGGGGTTCCCATTCCTGGGCTCATTGATCTGGATCAAGCCCTTGGCCCGGTCCTGCCGAAACCGGACAGGTGTTGCGAGCACGACGACGAGCCAGGCGTGCTCTGAATCCCCTCCCCCTCTGGCGAGTGAGCTGGGGTGAGGGAGGTGGCGCTGCGGTCATACTTGCGCGCCCCAATGTTTGGCGGCTTTATGGTGCCAACAGGGGAGCCCTTCCATGTCCATCGAACATTGGCTGGCGTTTGCGGCGGCGTGCGCGATTATTTTGGTGATCCCAGGGCCGACGATTTTGTTGGTTATTTCTTATGCTCTCGGCCATGGGCGCAAATCGGCGTCGGCGACGGTCGCGGGCGTGGCGCTGGGCGATTTCACGGCGATGACGGCGTCGATGCTGGGGTTGGGCGCGCTGCTCGCGACCTCGGCCGAGCTGTTCACGGTCTTGAAATGGGTCGGTGCGGCGTACCTGATCTATCTCGGCATCAAGCTGTGGCGGGCACCGGTGGGTGAGATGGCGGTGGCGGCCGCCAACGATGTGAGCGGCACGCGGATGTTTCTGCATGCCTATATCGTGACGGCGCTCAACCCGAAGAGCATCGTGTTCTTCGTGGCCTTCCTGCCGCAATTCCTGGTTGCGTCGGAGCCGCTGGTGGCGCAGATGATCATCTGCGAGGCGACATTCCTGGTGCTGGCAACACTCAATGCCGCGAGCTACGCGCTGATGGCGTCGGCGGCGCGCCAAACGATCCGCAAGGTGTCGGTGCAGCGTTTGGTCAACCGTGTGGGCGGAACGCTGCTGATTGGAGCGGGCCTGGCGACGGTGGCGTGGCGGCGGGCGAGTTGAGGCATTGCGCCCACCTCATCCTTCGACACGGCCAGGTTGCGGTCTTCTTTTGTGAGGTCTCTTAATCTAAAAAGTGTCCTCACCCCTGAGCTTGTCGAAGGGTGAGGACACCTGCGTGCTGTCAATCGATCAAGTCCCGATTATGCCGCCATCGGTCTTGGTGATGACCACGACCGACGGGCGCGGCGGCATCGCGTCCGAGAAATCCGGCCAGCGCGTCGACGGCTTGTCGAAGGTCGAGCCGGGATCATCGGCGGCCGGGTGTTGCACGGCGACGAAGAACGTCTTGTTGTCGGGCGTGAAACAGGGACCGCACATTTCTCCTCCCGTGGGGGTCCGGTAGAAAAAGCGCGTCACCGCGCGCCCCGGACCGGTGGTGTCCGCGGCCCAGATGCCGTCGCCGATGCCAAATTTCGACTGCTCGGTGCCCTGGTCCGACGCGATCCAGATGCGGCCCTGGCTATCGAAGGTCATGTTGTCAGGACAGGCGAGCCAGCCGCTGGCCGACAGGCCGGGGCCGTAGACGCCGCCCTTGTCGGTGGGGCCGGCCAGCAGGAACATCTCCCAGCGATGCTCGAGTACGGTGTGGTCCGCCGCCTTGCCTTCGCCCGGCGCGATCAGCTCCACGATCTGGCCGTACGGATTGCCCGCCCGCGGATTAACCTTGTCGACGTTCTCGGCCTTGCGGGCGGAGTTGTTCGTCAAGATCACATAGGTGCGGCCGGTGACCGGGTTGGTCTCGACATCCTCGGGCCGGTCCATCGGCGTCGCCTTCAGCAGGTCGCCGGCGCGGCGCGTTTCAATCAGCACGTCGGCCTGGCTGTTGAAACCGTTGGCGGCGGTGAGGGGGCCCTCGCCGTGCACGAGCGGTAGCCACTTCACCATGCCATCGTCGCGGAACTGCGCGACATAGAGTGTGCCGTCATCCAGCAGCCCGAAATTGGCGCGGCGGTCATTGGGGTTGTAGCGGCCGCGCGTGACGAACTTATAGAGATAGTCGTTGCGCTCGTCGTCGCCGGAATAGACCGTGATCGTGCCGTTTGGGTTGATCCACGTGGTGGCCGCCTCGTGCTTGATGCGACCCAGCGCGGTGCGCTTGACCGGCGTGGAGCTCGGATCGTAGGGATCGATCTCGACGATCCAGCCGAAGCGGTTGGCCTCGTTGGGCTCCTTCTCGACGTTGAAGCGGTCGTGAAAGCGCGCAAAGGCATAACGCGGATTGGTGGCGAAGCCATAACGCTTGTAGTTGCGCTCTTCCGGCGTCTTGGCGATGTCGCCGGCGAAGTAGCCGTTGAAATTCTCCTCGGCCGTCAGGACCGTGCCCCAGGGCGTCGTGCCGCCGCCACAGTTGTTGATCATACCCGTGACGCGGGTACCGGTCGGATCGGCGTTGGTCTTGAGGCGCGCATGGCCGGCGGCGGGGCCGGCGATCGTCATTTCCGTGTTGAGCGCGGTGATGCGGCGGGCGTAGCGGCTGCCCTCGACCACCTGCCAGCGCTCGCCGGTCTTGCGCAGCTCAATGATCGAGCCGCCATGTGCCGCGAGCTCGACATCCACCATCTCCTTGGTCGCTTGCTCGACCATCGTCTTGGGGTCGAGGCCCGGGAACATCATGTGCAGCTCGGTGTATTCGTGATTTACCCAGAGCAGACCGTTGTCGGAGCTGTTTGAGCCGGCCGGCAGCGGCATGAAGGCGATGAAATCGTTGTTGTAGCCGAACTGCTTGAGCTGCTTGGCGGCCGTTTGCGCGCGCACGTCGAATGCGGGGAGTCGGCGATGATCGGATCGCCCCAGCGGATCAGCACGTCGGCCCGATAGCCTGGCGCCACGGCGTGGTCGGGCTTGGGCCCGTGCGGGAGTTCGGTAAAGGCGAGGGTTGAGCCGGCGGCGAGTGCCACGCGGCTGGTCATGGGGCCGGCGAGGCCGGCGACGGCCGCGCCCGCGAGCAAGCCGCGCAGCGTGTCGCGCCGCGACAGGCGCCTCGCGACGATTTCGCCGATCTGGGGCTCGGTGGAGGGGTTGACGCCGATATTTTCGTCGACGTCGATGCGGGAAACTTGCGCATCAAGGGGCATGGTCGCTCTCCAAAGCTGGAATGGGAGCGACGGTTCTAGGCCGGGTTTATGACACGCGGATTATGGATTTGTGACGGTTCGGGAGAGGGCGTTGGTCGAAAGTCCCAGGCCGGAGGCCATGGCTCTTGCGTCACCCCCCACCCTAACCCTCCCCCTCAAGGGGGGAGGGAAGTTCTTAGAGGGGTGAGAGCGTTTCTTGTGAGTGCGCGGTGGATCCCCTCCCCCCTTGAGGGGGAGGGATAGGGTGGGGGGTGACCCAGGCGCGGTGTCGCAAGGTCAGCTTCCCACCTCGCCGCCGTCGTCCTTGGTGACGACGACCACGGCCGGGCGGGGCGGCATGTCGGGCTTGAAGTCGGGCCAGCGCGTGATGGGTTTGTCGAAGGTCGAATCTTTTTCCTCGGCCGGATGCTGGACCGCCACGAACAGGGTCTTGCTGTCGGGCGTAAAGCAGGGCCCGCACAATTCGGCGCCGCGCGGGGTGGCGAAGAAGCGGCGCGGCACGGCGCGGCCGGGACCCGTTGTGTCGCTCCCCCACAAACCGTCGGCATAGCCGGGCTTGGCTTGCGTCGGCATGCCGTCGGTCGAGATCCAGATGCGGCCCTTGCTGTCGAAGGCGACGTTGTCGGGTGCGGCAAGCCAGCCATTGGCGCTGACGCCGGCGCCGTACTTGGCGCCGCTATTGGCCTCGGCGGGGTTGCCGGCCAGCAGGAAGATGTCCCACTTGAACGTGTCGCTGCTGTGATCGGCCTGGGCGCCGGTGCCGCCGGGCGGGATCATCTCGACAATCTGGCCGAAACGGTTGCCGGCGCGCGAGTTCACCGCGTCGATGCGCTGTTTCACATTGGCGCCGTCGGCGGGCAGGCGCCGGTCGTTGTAGGTACAGGCGATGTAGACGCGGCCGGTGAGGGGATTGGCCTCGACATCCTCGGGCCGGTCCATCGGCGTGGCGCCGAGCAGATCGGCGGCGCGGCGGGTCTCGATCAAGACATCCGCTTGGCTGTTGAATCCGTTGGCGGCGGTGAGCGGACCTTCGCCATGCACCAGCTTGAGCCAGGTCAGCGTGCCGTCGCCGTTGAAGCGCGCGACGGAGAGCGTGCCCTCGTCGAGCAGGTCGCGGTTGGCGGCGCGGTTTCTCGGATCGAATGTTTTCGCGGTGAGGAAGCGGTAGACATATTCGAAGCGCTCGTCGTCGCCGGAATAAAATGCGACGCGGCCATCGCGGCTCATTGCGGGGGTGGCGCCCTCGTGCTTGAAGCGGCCGAGTGCCGTGCGTTTCACCGGCGTCGAATTGGGATCGTAGGGATCGTATTCGACGATCCAGCCGAAGCGATTGGGCTCGTTGGGCTCCTTCTCGACATCGAAGCGGTCGAAATGCTTGCCCCAGGACGCGTCCTGCCACGGCGACACGCCGTAGCGCTTGTGACTGGCGGCCTCCGGCGTCTTGTTGGCGTCGCCCAGGAAATAGCCGTTGAAATTTTCTTCGCCCGACAGGACCGTGCCCCACGGCGTCGTGCCGCCCGCACAGTTGTTGAGCGTGCCAATGGCGAGCGTGCCGGTGCGGTCCTGGCCGGTGCGCAGGCGCGCATGGCCCGCGGCGGGGCCGGCGATGCGGAAGCCCATCGAGTTGGCGCCAAAGCGGCGGCTGTAGCGGCTGTCGGGCACGACGGCCCAGGTGCCGCCGGTCTTTTTGATTTCCACCACGGAGAGTCCGTGCGCGGCCATGTCGATCTCCGCCTGCTCGCGCGTCAGGCCGGTCTTGCCGTTGTGCGGTTGGGTGAAGCCGGGGAACATCAGCTCCGTGTTCGTGTATTCGTGATTGACGCAGAGCAGGCCGTGCTCGGAATTGCGCGAGCCCGCCGGCAGCGGCATGAAGGCCAGAAAGTCGTTGTTGTAGCCGAACTGCTTTTGCTGGGCGGCGGCCGTCTGGTTGCGCACATCGAATTCGGGGGCGCCCTTCACCACCTTGTCGCCCCAGCGGATCAGGATCTGCGCCTTGTAGCCGGCGGCGACGTGATGCGTGTCGTCAAGACCCTGCGGGACTTCGGCAAAGGTGAGCGAGGAGACGCCGCTGCGGGCTTGCGCGAGGGCGGTAGCCGGTGCGAGCGGCGGCGACGGCGCGGCGGCGGCGCCTTGCAAGAGCGTGCGGCGGCTGAGGCGCGCCTCGACGATGTCCGCCATGCTCGGCGCCGTCGAGGTGTTGACGCCGATGTCTTCGGGGTCGATGCGGTCGGTGGGCATGGTCGGTCTCCTGGAGGTCGCACTTGTTCTTGTTGGTTTGGTGCTTGGGGCTACCCCCCACCCTAGCCCTCCCCCTCAAGGGGGGAGGGAAGTTCTTAGAGGGGTGAGGACGTGCTTTGTGTCGTCAATGCGAGGTCATTCCGCGTCGCGGTGGATCCCCTCCCCCCTTGAGGGGGAGGGTTAGGGTGGGGGGGTGACGCTAGGAGCGGGCCTCAACAATCAGCTCCCCACCTCGCCGCCGTCGTCCTTCGTGACGGCGATCACCGCCGGGCGTGGCGGCAGATTGTCCTTGAAATCCGGCCAGCGCGTGGTCGGCTTGTCGAAGGTCGAATCCTTCTCCTCGGCGGGATGCTGGATCGCCAGGAACAGCGTCTTGCCATCGGGCGTGAATTCGGGCCCGCAGATTTCAGCACCACGCGGGCCGTTGAAGAACAGCCGCGTGACGCCGCGGCCGGGCCCGCGCGTGTCGGCGCCGTAGAGGCTGTCGCAGAATCCGATTGCGTCATCCTGACCGTCGGTCGAGATCCACACGCGGCCCTTGGGATCGAAGGCGACGTTGTCGGGACAGGAGAGCCAGCCCTCGCTCGAGACGGGTCCGTGATACATCGCGCCGTGCTCGGGCTTGGACGGGTCGCCCGCGAGCAGGAAGAACTCCCAGCGACATTCGAGCGACGTGTGATCGGGCTTGCCGTTCACCAACGGCGGCACGATTTCGACGATCTGGCCGTATTTGTTGTTGAGGCGGTTGTTGGCCGGGTTGACGCGCTCGCGCACATTGGCATCGGTCGCGGGCTTGCGGCGCTCGTTGTAGGTCAGCGCGATATAGACGCGGCCGCTGAGCGGATTGGGCTCGATGTCCTCGGGCCGGTCCATCGGCGTCGCACCCATGAGATCGGCGGCGCGGCGGGCCTCGATGACCACATCGCCCTGGCTGCTGAAGCCGTTGGCGGCGGTCAGCGGGCCCTGGCCAAACACCAGCGGCAGCCAGCGCATCTTGCCGTTTTCCTCGAACTTGGCGGCATAGAGCGTGCCTTCGTCGAGCAGGTTCAAATTGCCGCGGCGGTTGCGCGGGTCGAACTTGCCCTTGGTCACGAATCTGTAGACGTACTCGAAGCGCTCATCGTCGCCGCTGTAGACGGCGACCTGGCCGTTGTGGCTGACGGCGGTGGTTGCACCTTCATGCTTGAAACGGCCCAGTGCCGTGCGCTTCACGGGCGTCGATTGCGGATCGTAGGGGTCCATCTCAACGACCCAGCCGAAGCGGTTGGTCTCGTTGGGCTCCTTGTCCAGGTTGAAGCGATCGTGAAACTTGCCCCAGACATAGCGGCCGCGGCCGTTGATGCCGTAGCGCTTCCAGGCATTGGCCTCGGCGCCCTTGTTGGCATCGCCGGTGAAATAATTGTGCAGATTCTCCTCGCCCGACAGCACGGTGCCCCAGGGCGTCTTGCCGCCGGCGCAATTGTTGAGCGTGCCGATGACCTTGAGGCCTTGCGGATCGGCGGCGGTTTTCAGGCGCGCATGACCGGCGGCCGGACCGGCGACGCGGAATTCCGCGTTGTAGGGTGTGAAGCGGCGGTTGTACTTGCTGTCGGTGACGACGCGCCACTGCTTGCCCTCGCGCTTGATCTCGACGAAGCCGTGGCCTTGCGAGGCCATCTCCACCTCCGCCTGCTCCTTGGACATGTTCGGCACGTCCTTCTCGGTCATGCCGGCGAACATCAGATGGGCGTTGTTGCGCTCGTGATTGGAACAGAGGATGCCGTGATCGGAATTGCGCGAGCCGATCGGCAGCGGCATGAAGGCGAGGAAATCATTGTCATAGCCGAACTGCTTGGCCTGGGCGGCGGCGGTCTGCCGCAGCGGGTTCCAGTCGGGTGCATCCTTCATCACCTTGTCGCCCCAGCGGATGACCACCTGGGCGCTGTAGCCTTGGGCGACGGTGATGCTGGCCGCCGTGGCATCGGCGTGCTTGATTTCCGGGAATTTGAGCGAAGATCCCGCGGCGGCGGGGCCGGCGGCCTGGGCCAGCGGCATGCTGAACAGGCCGAAGGCCGCGCTGGCGGCGGCGCCCCGCAGCGCGTCGCGGCGCGATAAAATGAGATCGGTCAGCTTCGGGGCGACGCTGGGGTTCGAGCCGATATCGTCTTGATCGTCCGCGCGCCAGCCATCGTCTTGCTTGTCCTGCGTCATGGCCTCTCTCCCGTTGTGCACCGCATTCTATTGTTGCGGTTTTATGACAACGCGAGTTTAGACATAGCGACGTCGCCCGCGCCAGAGGCACCGGCGGGCAGGCTCAAAAAATTCAGGACTTAGTGGGCGAGTTCGTCGAGCGCGTAGCCGGCCGAGCGCACGGTGCGGATCAGGTCGCTATCGTCGGGCTGGTTGAGGGCCTTGCGCAGCCGGCGGATGTGCACGTCGACGGTGCGCGGTTCGACATAGATGTCGCGGCCCCAGACGGCGTCGAGCAGCTGCTCGCGGCTATAGACGCGGCCGGGCCGCTCCATCAGGAAGCGCAGCAGCCGGAACTCGGTCGGGCCGAGATGCACCGGACGCCCGTCGCGCAGCACGCGGTGGGAGGAGAGATCCATCACGACGCCCGCATAGGTGAGCAGATCGTCGCCGGTGGCGGGACGCGAGCGGCGCAGCACGGCGCGCACGCGCGCGATCAGCTCGCTGGGGAAAACGGCTTGGTGATGTAGTCATCGGCGCCGCCTTCGAGACCGCGGATGCGATCGCCTTCTTCGCCGCGCGCGGTCAGCATGATGACCGGTAGATCGCGAGTCTCCGCTTTGCGCCGAACTTGGCGGCAGACTTCGAGGCCGGAGACCAGCGGCAGCATCCAGTCGAGTATGACCAGATCGGGCTTGGCGTCGGCGATGTTGGCGAGACCTTCTTCCCCGTCGGCGGCGGCACTGACGCGGAAGCCTTCCTTTTCCAGATTGTAGCGAAGCAGCTCGACTAGAGCCGATTCGTCTTCGACGATCAGGACATGCGGATTCACTGTGGTACTCCCCCGTTTCCGGGCTTGACGACCGTGTAGCTCGACTCATCGCCCTTCGGGCGCGCCGTCCGGAGCTGCGCGCCCATCACCAGGAAGTGGATCGTCTCGGCGATGTTGGTGGCATGATCGCCGATGCGCTCGATGTTCTTGGCGATGAACAGAAGATGCGTGGAGCCGGTGATGTTGCGCGGATCTTCCATCATGTAGGTGAGCAGCTCGCGAAACAGGCTCGAATACATCTCGTCGAGCTCTTCGTCGCGGTTCCACACCGCGACCGCCTTGGGCACATCGCGGCTGACATAAGCGTCGAGCACGTCCTTGATCATCTCCTGCACCACGCGGCCCATGCGCGGGATGGCGTGGATGGGCCGCAAGGGCGCGATCTGGCTGAGTGCAATGGCGCGCTTGGCGACGTTGGCGGCGTAGTCGGCGATGCGCTCGATGTCGGCGGCGATGCGCAGCGAGCCGATGATCTGGCGCAGATCGATCGCCATCGGCTGGCGCAGTGCCAGCAGCCGGACGGCCAGCGTGTCGATCTCCTGCTCCATCTCGTCGACCTTGACGTCGCCCTCGACGACGCTGGCGGCGAGCTCGGCGTCGCGGCGCACGATCGCCTGGATGGCGCTGGCAAGCTGGGTCTCGGCGAGGCCGCCCATGCGCGCGATCGCGGTCGAGAGCCGCTTCAGCTCCTCATCGTAGGACTTGACTGTATGTTCGGTCGCCATGGGCGTGTCCTGCTTTGTGTACGGGTTCAGCCAAAGCGTCCGGTGATGTAATCTTCGGTGCGCGGATTGCTCGGCTTCGTGAACATCTGCTCGGTCAGGCCGAATTCGATCAGCTCGCCCAGATACATGAAGGCCGTATAGTCAGCGACGAGCGCGCGGCCTGCTGCATGTTGTGCGTGACGATGACGATGCAGTAATCGGTCTTGAGCTCGTCGATCAGCTCCTCGATCTTGGAGGTGGCGATCGGGTCGAGGGCCGAGCACGGCTCGTCCATCAACAGGACCTCGGGGTTGGTCGCGATCGGCGCGCGCGATGCACAGGCGCTGCTGCTGGCCGCCGGAGAGACCCAGGCCGCTCTTCTTGCAGCTTGTCCTTGACCTCTTCCCACAAGGCGGCGCGGCGCAGCGCTGCCTCGACGCGCTCGTCCATCTCGGCGCTGTTGAGATTCTCGTAGAGGCGGATGCCGAAGGCGATGTTGTCATAGATCGACATCGGGAACGGCGTCGGCTTCTGGAAAACCATGCCGACGCGCGCGCGCAGCAGATTGGTGTCCAGGCGCGACGACAGGATGTTCTGGCCGTCCATCAGCATCTCGCCGGCGACGCGCTGATTGGGATAGAGCTCGTAAATGCGGTTGAGCATGCGCAGCAGGGTCGACTTGCCGCAGCCCGACGGGCCGATGAAGGCGGTGACCGTCTTGTCGTAGAGCGGCACGCTGATGCTTTTGCAGCGCGCGGTGGTCGCCGTAATAGAAATCGAGGTTGCGGACCACGATCTTTTCGGAGAGCAGCGCCGGTCGCGATGCCGGTGCGGCCGGCCATGTCGATCTGGATGCGCCGGGCGCGGCGGGCTTCGGATTGTGCAAGCGACATGGTCACTTCCCGGTTGTGCCGAGCGCGGCGAGCGAGCGCGCGACGATGTTGAGGAGAAGGATGGCCGCCGTGATCAGCAGCGCCCCGCCCCAGGCGAGGCTCTGCCAGTTCGCATAGGGGCTCATCGCGAACTGGAAGATGACGACCGGCAGGTTCGCCATCGGCGCGTTCATGTTGGTCGACCAGAACTGGTTGTTGAGCGCGGTGAATAGCAGGGTGCCGTCTCGCCGCTGATGCGCGCGACCGCCAGCAGCACGCCGGTGATCATGCCGTTGCGCGCGGCGCGGTAGGTGACCATGGTGATCATCTTCCACTTCGGCGCCCCCAGCGCCGCCGCGGCCTCGCGCAGCGAGTTCGGCACCAGCCTCAGCATGTCCTCGGTCGTGCGCGACGACCACGGGCACGACGATGATGGCGAGCGCCATGGCGCCGGCCCAGGCCGAGAAATGGCCCATGTTCACGACGATCATCTCATAGATGAACAGGCCGATGATGATCGAGGGCGCGCTCAGCAGGATGTCGTTGATGAAGCGCACCGACTCGGCGAACTTGCTGCCGCGCCATACTCGGCGAGGTAGGTGCCGGCGAGGATGCCGACGGGCGCGCCGACAGCGTGCCGACGACGGTCATGATCAGGCTGCCGAAAATGGCGTTGAGCAGGCCACCATCGTGCCGGGCGGCGGGGTCGATCTGCGTGAACATCTCCAGGTCGATCGCGCGCGATGCCGTTGTAGACGAGCGTGCCCAGGATGATGACCAGAATCAGCCAGGCCGAACCCGGTGGCGGCGGTCGCGATCGAGAGCGCGATGGCGTTGCTGGTCTTGCGGCGGGCATAGATGTTCATGGCGTCACGCCCCCGTGCGCTGCGTGCAGGCGCATCAGCATGAGCTTGGCGATCGCCAGGACGGTGAAGGTGATCACGAACAGGATCAGGCCGAGCGCGATCAGCGAGGAGGTGTAGAGGTCGCCGACCGCCTCGGTGAATTCATTGGCGATCGACGCCGAGATGGTCGTGCCGGGCGCAAAAAGCGACGAGCCGATGCGATGCGCGTTGCCGATCACGAAGGTCACCGCCATGGTCTCGCCGAGCGCGCGGCCCAGGCCGAGCATGATGCCGCCCACCACGCCGACGCGGGTGTAGGGCAGCACGACTTTCCAGACGACTTCCCAGGTCGTCGCACCGAGGCCGTAGGCGGATTCTGCGCACCATCGGCGGCACGGTCTCGAAGACGTCGCGGGTGATCGAGGTGACGAAGGGCAGCACCATGATCGCGAGGATGAGGCCGGCGGTGAGAATGCCGATGCCATAAGGCGGGCCGGCGAAGAGGACGCCCACGAGCGGCAATTCACCAAATGTGTTGATCACCGCGGGCTGAATGTAGCGCTGCAGGAACGGGGCGAGCACGAACAGGCCCCACATGCCGTAGATGATGCTGGGGATGCCGGCAAGCAGCTCGATCGCGATGCCGAGCGGGCGCTTGAGCCAGGCGGGGCAGAGTTCGGTGATGAACAGCGCGATGCCGAAGCTGATCGGCACGCCGAACAGCATGGCGATGAAGGCCGTCATCAGCGTGCCGAAGATCGGCGGCCAGCGCGCCGAATTGATCGGTGACCGGGTTCCAGACCTCGGCGAAGACGAAGCCGATGCCGAAGGCCTTGATGGCGGGCCAGGCACCATCGATCAGGGCGATGATGATGCTCGCCGAGCAGCGACCAGAACGCCGAGTGCCAGCGCGAAGGTGAGGCCGCGGAAGGCGGCGTCCTGCCAAGCCTGGCGGCGACCGCGACTGGCGCGCGCTGTCTCACGCGTTCTTGCCACGGGCTGGTCGAGGGCGGGTGACACGATGGAGGAGGGCATTGCCAGTTTCGCGGGGCCGGAATTTAGCAGATCGGCGAAGGAAGCGCCGGGGCGCGATCTGCAGGCGCGCCCCGGCGTGTCTTGGTGCGGTTACTGAGTCATCGACGCGGTCCAGAGGGCCTTACCGTCGGCGCCTTGACGCTGTCGCGCCAGGTCTGCTGCACCAGCTTCACCACGCTGCCGGGCATCGGCACGTAGTCGAGGTCTTCAGCAAGCTTGGCGCCGTTGGTGAACGACCAGGCGAAGAACTTCAGCGCCTCGAGGGCGGCCGCGGGATCCTGCGGCTGCTTGTGCATGAGGATGAAGCTCGCGCCGGTGATCGGCCAGCTCTCCGCACCGGGCTGGTTGGTCAGGATGATGTAGTAGCCCTTGGTGTTGGCCCAATTGGCGCTTGCCGCCGCGGCCTGGAACGTCGTGCTCTTCGGCTCGACGAAATTGCCGCCGGCGTTCTTGAGCTGCGACATGCGAGCATCTTGTTCTGCTTGGCGTAGGCGTATTCGACGTAGCCGATCGCGCCTTCGGTCTGGCGCGACATGTCGGCCACACCTTCGTTGCCCTTGGCGCCGATGCCGACGGGCCACTGCACGGAGGCGTTGGCGCCGATCTTCGACTTGAAGGTCGGGCTCACCTTGGACAGGTAGTCGGTGAACAGGAAGTTCGTGCCCGAGCCGTCCGAGCGGTACACCGGCGCGATGGCCGTGCTCGGGCAGCGTGACGCCGGGATTGAGCTGCGGCGATCTTCGCGTCGTTCCACTTGGAGATCTCGCCCATGTAGATCGAGGCGAGGGTGGGGCCGTCGAGCTTGAGCTGGCCGGGCAGTGATGCCCTTCAGGTTCACGACCGGCACGACGCCGCCCATGATCATCGGGAACTGGATGAGGCCGGCTTCTCGAGCTCTTCGGGCTTGAGCGGCATGTCAGAGGCGCCGAAAGTCGACCGTCTTCGCCTTGATCTGCTTGATGCCGCCGCCCGAGCCGATCGACTGGTAGTTCAGATCGAGGCCGGTCTCCTTCTTGTAGGCTGTCCGCCCATTTGGCATAGACGGGGTAGGGGAAGGTCGCGCCCGCGCCGGAAATCTCGGCCGCCTGTGCGGCGCCCGTCATCAGCCCGGCGGCGACGGCGGCGTGCAACAAGGTCCTGGGAAAGAAGCTCATGGATATCCTCCTGTCGTGGTCGACGGGGGAAACCTCAGTCGCCCTATGGTTCCAGGAAGGCGATGGGAACCGTCGATGGCCGGACCCTACGGCTCAGCAGGGTCGAAATTACTACGGTTAAGCGACAGTTTTATGACAGCCGGCCGCCTGTTTTGGCGGCTGGATCGATTTACGCTAATTTATTGATATAAAACAGATTGTTCCGATGCGCGGCGCCCTTGGGCGGGGCTCGGCCCGGTCATTGTCCTGTCATCGGGGCGTCGCCGGGCGCCGCCACCGTCATGTCGGCGGGCGGGCGACCTTGACGGTGCCCCGGGCCAGGGACGCGGCAATTGCCTCGGGGGTGGCACCCACGCTTTCGGCCGGCAGGTAGACCGTGAAAATGGAGCCGCGCCCCACCTCGCTGTCGATGGTGAGGGCGCCGCGATGGCGGTTGATGATGTGCTTGACGATGGCGAGGCCCAGGCCGGTCCCGCCGAGCTGGCGCGAGCGGCCGGCATCGACGCGGTAAAAGCGCTCGGTCAGGCGCGGCAGATGCTCGCGCGGGATCCCCTCGCCCTCGTCGCCGATGGCAACCGCGACCAGTCGCGCCGGCATGCGGCCGCCGGCGGTGACGGGTTTTGTGGCGCTTTGCGCGGTGATGCGCACGGTGGTGCTGGGGCGGCCGTATTTGATCGCGTTGTCGATCAGGTTCTGGAAGACCTGGGCGAGCTGGTCGGCATCGCCGATCACCGGCGGCAGATCGCCCGCGATGTCGACATGCACGGCGATGGACTTGGCCTTGGCCTGGAGCGTCAAACCGTCGATCACGCCGGCGAGCAGGGAGCCGAGTGCCACCGGCGCTGTGGGCGGCGAATGCTCGTTGCTCTCGATCTTCGAGAGCGAGAGCAGATCGCGCACCAGGCGCGACATGCGCGTCGCCTGGTCGTGCATGATGCCGAGAAAGCGATCGCGGGCGGTTGCGTCGTCGCGCGCGGGGCCGCGCAGGGTTTCGATGAAGCCCAGCAATGTGGCCAGCGGCGTGCGCAGCTCGTGGCTGACATTGGCGACGAAATCGGCGCGCATGAATTCGGCGCGTTTGATCGGCGTCACGTCGTAAAGCGCCAGCATGACTTGTGCCGGTTCGTTGGCGTTGGTTGGCAGCCGGACGATCCGGGCGCTGAAATGCCGCTCAACCGGGCCCGGCCAGTTGAGCGATGTGGTCGACGCGGCACGGCCTGTGGCGGCTTCGTCGACGGCCTGCAGGACTTCGGGATCGCGCAGGGCCCGCGCCAGATCGGAGCCGACGATGTCCGGGCCCAGCAGGTCGCGCGCGGCGGAGTTGACGCGCAGCACGTGCCGCTCGGTGTCGAGGATCAGCAGCGGGTCGGGAATGCCTTCGAGGATGGCTTCGTTGGCGGCGAACAGGGATTGGAGGTCGGCGCTGCGCTCGGTCCAGGAACGGTTGAGCTCGTTCACCGCCGCCGCCAGCTCGGCGGTGACCGGGGACGTCGCCGGCAGGTCGATGGCGGGGCGATCGCGCGCGAGATCGTCGATGCGTCGGTGCAGGGCGGCGAGCCCCGCGAGATGACGGTGGACGATCAGGCCGAGCGCCACGCCGATGACGACGATTTCGGCCAGCGCCCAGCGCCAATCGCCCGGTGCGGCCAGCGTCAGCAGCGCGATCACGACCACCACCGGGACAAGGAGGAGTGCAAGCGTGGCGGCGACGCGGGACAGCGGCAACGAGGTCATGCGCGCGATATGGGGCCAGATCGGGCGCGCTCGTCAAGCGCGCTGCGAGCGGGGCGGCGCTCGCGGTTCATGAAAGTTCAGTGACGACGACCGCTGGGTCTGCTAGAATTAAATTCGATGCGAATTCAGTGCGAGGTGGAGCTATGCCTATCGATCTGGCGGAAGATATCCGCAGCCTGACCGAGTTCAAGCGCGAGACGCCGGCACTGCTGAAGCGGATGAAGAAAACTGGCCGGCCGCTGGTCCTGACCGTCAACGGCAAAGCTGCCGCGGTGACGATGGACGTCGTGGCTTTCCAGAAATTAATCGACGCGGCGGACCGCGCCGAGGCGGTGGACGCAATCGATTCGGGCCTCAAATCCATGGCGCGCGGCGAGGGGCAGGCCGTCGCCTCCGCCTTCCGCGCCGTGCGGCGCAAGCATGGCATTTCGGGTTGAGATTGCGCCGCAAGCCGTTGCCGACATCGATTTAATTATCGCGATGCTGCGGCGGGCGGCGCCAAAGGCGGCGAGAGAATGGCTCGACGAATTGAAGCCGCGATCGCCACGCTGACAGACATGCCAGGCCGCTGTCCGCTTGCGCCGGAAAACGATTATTTCCTCGTCGAGGTTCGGCAGCTTTTATATGGGCGTCATCGCATCTTGTTCACGATTGCCGGCCCCGACGAAGTCTGGATCGTGCATGTGCGGCATGCGGCGCGGCAAGTCTTGAAGCCGTAGAGTAGCTACTTCTTATTTATGTTGTCATGCGCGGGCTTGACCCGCGCACCCATAAGCCATGCTGACGGATGGACGGTCATGGGCCCGCGGGTGACAGTTTTTTTAATTTTGAGCGGTGTGCTCTTTTAATTTTTTTGAGCCGCGTGCCGACCAAAGAAAACGGGCCGCGGCTTTGCGCCGCGGCCCGCTGCTCCCAGACGAACGACGTTACTTGCGCGCGACGGTGCGGGCCTCGTGCGCGGCGAGGGCGGCCATGTTGACGATGTCGCCGACGGAGGCGTCGAGACGCACGATCTGTGCGGGCTTCGAGAGGCCGATCAGCAGCGGCCCGATCACCGAACCGCCGCCCAGTTTCTGCAGGATCTGGCTGGAGATCGTCGCCGAATGCAGACCCGGCATGATCAGGATGTTGGCGGGCCCCGACAGGCGGCAGAACGGATAGAGCGTCTTCATCAGATCATGGTCGAGCGCCACGTCGGCCGTCATTTCGCCGTCATACTCGAAATCGACCTTGCGGCGGTCGAGCTCGGCCACCGCCTCGCGCAGCGGCTGCATCTTCTCGCGCATCGGGTTGCCGAAATTCGAGTACGACACGAAGGCGACGCGCGGGTCGTGACCAAGCTGGCGCGCCTTGGCGGCCGCCTGGATGGCGATGTCGACCATCTCCATCGGCGTGGGCAGCTCGTGCACCGTCGTGTCGGCGATGAACACGGTGCGACTCTTGGTGATCATGATCGAGAGCCCGATCACGCGCTTGTCGGAGGCCGGCTCGATGACGCGGCGGATCTCGTCGAGCGCCACGTGATAGTTGCGCGTGGCGCCGGTGACGATCGAATCGGCGTCGCCGCAAGCCACCATCAGGGCGCCGAAGACGTTGCGATCCTGGTTCACCATGCGCTGGCAATCGCGCCACAGATAGCCATAGCGCTGCAGGCGGCCGTAGAGGAAATCGGTGTAGCGCCGGTTGTCTTTCGAGAGCCGCGCGTTGTGGATCTCGAGCTCGTCCTTGCGGCTGATGCCGATCGCCGCCATGGTCGCGGCGATGCGCTCGCTGCGGCCGATCAGGACGGGCGTGCCATAGCCGGAATTGCGAAACGCAATGGCGGCGCGGATGACTTTCTCTTCCTCGCCTTCGGCGAAGACGACGCGGCGCGGGTTGCTGCGCACCTCCTCGAAGATCAAATCGAGGATCGCGGCGGTGGGATCGCGGCGCAGGGAGAGGGCGCGCTTATACGCCTTCATGTCGCCGATGGGCTTGCGCGCCACGCCGGAATCCATCGCCGCCTTGGCGACGGCGGCGGGCACGACGGAGATCAGGCGCGGGTCGAAGGGCACGGGAATGATGTATTCGGGCCCGTAGCGCAGGCGCCGCCCGGCATAGGCGGCGTCGAGCTCGTCGGGCACGTCCTCGCGCGCGAGCGCGGCGATGGCCTGCGCCGCCGCGATCTTCATCGCATCGTTGATGGTGGAGGCGCGCACATCGAGTGCGCCGCGGAAGATATAGGGGAAGCCCAGGACGTTGTTGACCTGGTTGGGGTAGTCGGAGCGGCCGGTGGCGATGATCGCGTCCGAGCGCACCTTGCGCACATCCTCGGGCGTGATCTCGGGGTCGGGATTGGCCATGGCGAAGATGATCGGCTTGTCGGCCATGCCCTTGACCATCGAGCCGTCGACCGCGTCCTTGGCGGAGAGGCCGAACAGCACGTCGGCACCCTCCATCGCCTGTTTGAGCGTGCGCGCCTTGGTCGGCACCGCATGCGCCGATTTCCACTGGTTCATGGATTCGGTGCGGCCCTGATAGATGACGCCCTTGGTGTCGCACAGCACCGCGTTGTTGTGCGGCAGGCCCATGCTCTTGAGCAACTCGATGCAAGCGATCGATGCGGCGCCGGCGCCGTTGACCACCATCTTCACGGTCTTGATGTCGCGGCCGGTCAGATGCAAAGCATTGATGAAGCCGGCGGCGGCGACGATCGCCGTGCCGTGCTGGTCGTCATGGAAAACCGGGATGTCGAGCAGCTCGCGCAGGCGCTGCTCGATGATGAAGCATTCCGGCGCCTTGATATCCTCCAGGTTGATGCCGCCGAAGGAGGGGCCGAGGAAGCGCACGCAGTTGACGAACTCGTCGACCAGCTTGGTGTCGATTTCGAGATCGATCGAAATCGACATCGGCGAAGCGTTTGAAGAGGACGGCTTTGCCCTCCATCACCGGCTTGGAGGCGATGGCGCCGAGATCGCCCAGGCCGAGCACGGCCGTGCCGTTGGAGATGACCGCGACCAGATTGCCCTTGGCCGTGTAGTCGTAGGCGAGGGCCGGATTCTTGGCGATGTGGAGGCAGGGCCAGGCGACGCCGGGCGAATACGCCAAGGAGAGGTCGCGCTGCGTGGTGAGCGGCTTGGTCGGGCTGATCTCAATCTTGCCCGAGCGGCCGTTAGAGTGAAAAAGAAGAGACTCCTCCTCCGTCACGTGAGCGTTGTCGTTCGGCATGTCCTTAATTTCGTTGGTCGAATGGCGCTTCCGCAAGCCGCGTTGGGCGGTCTTGTCTGGGCATGTTAGGGATTCGCTTGGCGCACGTCAAAGCGCGGACAAATGCTGCACCTGCGTGATAAGAAGTTGCCCTTCATGAGCCTCGCCCAACAAGCCGCCCCAGACTGCGCCGTGCCGCCTGCCGCCGAGACGGGCGATGTGTCGCCGATGATGGTGCAGTACCTGGAGATCAAGCGCGCGCATCCGGGCGTGCTGCTGTTCTACCGGATGGGCGATTTCTACGAATTGTTCTTCGACGACGCGGTCGCCGCCGCCAAGGCGCTCGACATCGCCCTCACCAAGCGCGGCAAGCACCAGGGCGGCGACATCCCGATGTGCGGCGTGCCGGTCCATAGCCATGAGGCTTACCTCCAGAGGTTGATCAGGCAGGGCTTCCGCGTGGCGATCTGCGAGCAGATCGAGGATCCCGCCGAGGCCAAGAAGCGCGGCAGCAAATCGGTGGTGCGGCGCGCGGTCGTGCGCGTAGTCACGCCGGGCACGCTGACGGAAGACACGTTGCTCGATGCGCGCCGACACAATTATCTCGCCTGCCTGGCCGAAGCGGGCGGTGCGCTCGCACTCGCCTGGCTCGACATGTCGACGGGCGATGTACAGTTCCAGCCGGTCGCTTCGTTGCAGCTCGGCGGTGCCCTGGCACGCATCGCGCCGGGCGAGCTGCTGGTCTCCGACAAGCTGCTCGCGCGCGAAGACCTCGCCGACGCTTTGGCGGAATGGAAGACGGCGCTGGCGCCGCTGCCGGCGTCGCGCTTCGACAGCGAGAGCGGGCGCAAGCGGCTCGAGGCGCTCTATGGCGTCAAGGCGCTCGATGCGTTCGGCGATTTCGGGCGGCCGGAGCTGGCGGCGGGCGGCGCACTGGTCGACTACGTCGAGCTCACGCAGAAGGGCAAGCTGCCGCGCCTCAACCCGCCGTCGCGTCTGGGTGAGAGCGGATTGCTTGATATCGATCCGGCGACACGGCGCAATCTCGAGCTCACGCAGACGCTGACCGGCGAGCGGCAGGGCTCGCTGCTTGGCGACGATCGATTTCACGCAGACCGCATCGGGCGCGCGGCTGCTGGCGCGGCATCTTGCGGCACCGCTGACGGATCCTGTTGCGATCGCGCGGCGGCTGGACATGGTCGCTTATTTCATCGGCAGCCGGGCGCGCGCGACGCTGCGCGAATTGCTCAAGGGCCTGCCGGATATCGATCGCGCGCTGACACGGCTCACGCTGGGGCGCGGTGGTCCGCGCGATCTGGCGGCGCTGCGCGACGCACTCGCACAGGTGCCGTCGGTGCACGGTTGCCTGGTCGCGGGCGAGCTTGGGGCGATTCCATCCGGCATCAACTCCGCGTCGCGCGAGCTTGGCACGCATGACGCGCTTGTCGATGTGTTGGCGCGCGCGCTGGCCCAGGATCTGCCGCTCGATGCGCGCGACGGCGGCTTCATCGCGGCGGGATATTCGGGCCAGCTCGATGAGCTGCGCCGGCTGCGCGACGATTCGCGCAAGCTGATTGCGGAATTGCAGGGGCGCTATGCCGGTGAAACCGGTGTCACGTCGCTCAAGATCCGCCACAACAATATTCTCGGCTACTACATCGAAGTCAGCGCGATCCATGCCGACAAGCTGAGCAAGAGCAACGGCAATGTGTCGCCGTTCATCCATCGCCAGACCATGGCGGGGGCGATGCGCTTCACCAGCGTCGAGCTCAACGAGCTCGAATCGCGCATCACCTCGGCGGCCGACAAGGCGCTGGCGCTCGAGACCGGATTGTTTGCTTCTCTGGTCAGCGAAGTCGTGACGCGCGCCGACGCGATCGCATTGGCAGCGGCGGCACTGGCAGCGCTCGATGTCGCGGCGGCACTGGCCGAGCTGGCGGTCGAGCGCAATTACTGCCGGCCGGTCGTCGATGACGGGTTGCTGTTCGAGATCGTGGGCGGGCGCCATCCGGTGGTCGAGGCGGCGCTGGCGGGCAAGGGCGCCTTCATCGCCAATGATTGCGCGCTGTCGGGCGGGGCCGAGAACGGCGTTGCGCGCATCTGGTTGCTGACCGGCCCCAACATGGCCGGCAAATCGACCTTCCTGCGCCAGAACGCCCTCATTGCGATTCTGGCGCAAATGGGCTAGCTACGTGCCGGCGACGCGCGCGCGCATCGGGGTCGTCGACCGGCTGTTCAGCCGGGTCGGTGCCGCCGACGATCTAGCGCGCGGCCGCTCGACCTTCATGGTCGAGATGGTGGAGACAGCGGCGATCCTCAATCGCGCCACCGCGCGCTCGCTGGTGATCCTCGACGAGATCGGGCGCGGGACAGCGACCTTCGACGGCCTGTCGATCGCCTGGGCGACGATCGAGAACCTGCATGCGGTCAATCGCTGCCGCGCCTTGTTTGCGACGCACTACCACGAACTGACGGCACTCGCCGGCAAGCTCGGCGGTCTCGCCTGCTGGACGATGCGGGTCAAGGAGTGGCAGGGCGATGTCGTGTTCCTGCATGAGGTGGCGCCGGGGGCCGCCGACCGCTCCTACGGCATCCATGTGGCGCGGCTGGCCGGCCTGCCGCCGGCGGTGATCACCCGCGCCGAGCAGGTTCTGGATTCGCTCGAAAAGGGCAACGAGGCTGACGTGTTAGCGCGGCTGGCGGACGATCTGCCGCTATTCAGCGCCGCGCGCCCGAAGGGCGGATTGCCGGGGAGTGCGGCCGCTGCATCGGAAGCGGAGGCGGCGTTGAAAGCCGTCAACCCGGACGAGCTGAGCCCGAAAGAGGCGCTGGAGCTGCTCTACCGGCTGCGGGGATTGATTAAAAGTTAGAAACGCCGCACCAGCCCCACCTCACCCGGCTCGGCTCACGCTCGCCACCCTCTCCGCCCCACTGGGGCGGAGAGGGAAGGGGCCCGTCGCGCGAGCGACGGGAAGGGTGAGGTGGGGCTGGCGCGAAATCCAATCCGTCGCAACTGCTTTGACTTAAGCGCGCACTCACCGCCCGCCCGGGGCGGGGGCGGGGATGTCGGCGATTTCCTGATTGGCCGGATCGGTGCCGAAGGTCACGCGCACGACGCTGCGTTCCCAATTGCCGCGATAGTCCGCGATGTCGGGCACGACAATGCGGGTGCGCAGGCGGAGTTCGCTGGGCGGCGGAGGGCCGCCGTAGCCGCCGCCGATCGGCATGCCGATGCCAACGCCGGCCCCCGTTGCACGCCCGCCGTTCCAGGAGCTGGTGCCGACGCCGACTCCGACGCTCGGGCCGTAGCCGTAGCCGGTGGACATGGGGATGTCTTGCTCGACCGGGCCGGACGGGGTGACCCGCCCTGTCGGTTCGACCAGGGCTGCGGACACCAGGGGCCGGCCGCGGGCGTAGACCTCGATGGTGGGGGTCGGGGCGCCGGCGATGAAGCCGATGACGACGGTTGGGCGCGATGCGGATGGCGAATCCGCGGCGCAGGCTGGCAGAAGAAGGGCGATCGATAGAGCCGCAGTCAGCCCTAAAGGGCGGATCCTGTTCGAGGCCGGTTTGCCCCAAACGGAGGCATCGCGGCCCCGGATGAGGGCCGAAATCAATAAAAACTTAAGGAAAACAAAGTATCTAAAGGGGTAGCGCACCATCGATATAGCTACTTTCGATTGTATTTCTTTCGGCCGAGAGCCGTCCCCAAGACCCGGAGTCCCAAATGAAGAAACTCATTGTCGCCGCCAAAGCCTTCCTCGCCCTGTGCGTGGTTCTGCCGATCGCCGCGCTCGCCGCGGAAAAGGCCACCAAGGCCGAGGCCGAAGCGATGGTCAAAAAGGCCGTCGCCTACATCAAGGCCAACGGGCCGGAGAAATCCTACAAGGAATTCACCGCCAAGAACCCGGAATTCATCAGCAACGATCTCTATGTGGTTGTCTACGACATCGATGGCAACTGCCTGGCTCATGGCGCCAACACCAAGATGGTCGGCCAGGACCTGTCGGAAGCCCAGGATGTGGACGGCAAGTTCTACATCAAGGAACGCATGGAGCTCGCCCGGAAGAGCCAGACGTTCTGGCAGGACTACAAATTCACCAACCCCGTGACCAAGAAGGTCGAGCCGAAGGAGATGTACTGCGAAGTCCTCGGCAAGACAGCGGTTTGCGGCGGCGTCTACAAGTCCTAAGCACTCGCATCGTGCCCGCGCCGACCCGCCAAAACGGGTCGGGCGCGGGGTATGCCCAAGCCCCGTGTCGGAGTTCGCCAAAAAGGGACGGATGGAATGGCCGCGAGTTTTAGAAATATTTCGATTCAAGCGAAGGTCAGCGCAGTCCCGGCGGGGATTCTCGTGGCGCTGCTCGGTCTCGGGCTTTACGCCTTCGCCATGCTCGCCGAGAACGAAACGCATGTTCGCGAGCTCAATGGCGGCGTGATCGAACAGGCGTTCATCGTTGCCAATTTCGATGCCGAACTCGGCAAATCGCGCGCCAAGCTCTATCAGATCACGGCGACCGCCGGAAACGAGACGGACGCCAAGAAAGTGACCGCCGTAACCAAGGCGGCGATGGATGAGTTCACGAAATTCGGCGAGACGTTCGCCACGGTGAAGCCGACGCTGCTGGCGGCCGGCACGCCGGCCGAGCGCGTCGAGGCGCTCGAGAAATCCTTCGCCGCCTACATCAAAGCGGCCAAGAACGTGTTGAATTTGGCGGACGGCGATGTCGGCACGGCGCTGACGTTCATGCAGCCGACGGAACGGCGCTTTAGCGAAGCCAGCACGATCGTCGATCAAATCCAGACCGCGATGGGCAAGGCGCGCAGCGCCGCCGCCGCCACCATCGTCGACAGCATGTCGGCCGGCCGTTCGGTCTTTGCCGCCGCCATTGGCGGCATCCTGCTGGTCGCTTCGATATTCTCCTTCGTCCTCAGCCGGCTGATCTCGCGACCGATCGTGGCGATGTCGGGCGCCATCGCGGATATCTCGCGCAAGTCCTACGACGTTGCGATTCCGGCCCTGGGGCAGCGCGACGAAATCGGCCGCATGGCGACCGCCGTCGAGACGCTGCGCCGCCAGAGCCAGGAGGCCGATCGCCTGGCGCGCGAACAGGAACAGGAACACACGGCCAAGGAAGAGCGGCGCAAGCAGGTCGACCGGCTGGTCGGCGCCTTCAATGACAGCGTCCAGGCGGTCGTCGAGTTGGTGTCGGGTTCGGCCGTGCAGCTGCGTGGCTCCGCCGAGTCGCTGAGCGCGACGGCGACGCAGGCGGCGCGCCAGGCCGAGACGGTGGCCACCGGCGCCGAGGAAGCCTCGGCCAATGTGCAGACCGTGGCGGCGGCGTCGGAGGAGCTCTCCTCCTCGATCACGGAAATCAGCCGGCAGGTTTCGGATTCGGCGCGCATCGCCAATCAGGCGGTCGACGAGGCCACCAACACCAATATGTCGGTCCAGAGTCTTGCCGAAGCGGCGCAAAAGATCGGCGAGGTGGTGAAGCTCATCGCCGACATCGCCGGTCAGACCAATCTGCTCGCCCTCAATGCGACCATCGAGGCGGCGCGCGCGGGCGAGGCCGGCAAGGGCTTTGCCGTGGTGGCGTCCGAGGTCAAGAACCTCGCCACCCAGACGGCCAAAGCGACCGAAGACATCACCGCCCAAGTCAGCGCCATCCAGATGGCCACCAAGGATTCGGTGCAGGCGATCAGCGGCATCGGCAAGACGATCGGCGAGATCAACCAGATCGCCACGGCGATCGCCTCGGCGGTCGAGGAGCAGGGGGCGGCGACGCAGGAGATTGCGCGCAACGTGCAGCAGGCCGCCCAGGGCACGCACCAGGTCTCCGCCAATATCGGCGGCGTGACCGCGGCCACCGGGCAGACCGGCCAGGCGGCGAGCGAGGTCCTGGGTGCCGCCGACGGCTTGTCGAAGCAGGCGGCGTCGCTGCAGGCCGAAATCGAGAAATTCGTGGTCGCGATTCGCGCCGCTTGAGCGGTGGCGGGCCGGGGGTGACAGGTCGGGCCGTCCCGGGCAGTATGGGGGCACGCGCCGATGGCGCGGGATTCCCGGATTCGCAAGGCGATGGACCAGGTTACCAATCAGCGCGAGATCATTGACCGGCGGGCGCTCAATGCGCGCTTCGATGCCGTGGCGCAGGATGGCGCGCTGAAACCCGAGGCGCGCAAGGCGAAGCTGCGCGACATCCTCAAGGAAGTCCTGGCCACCGGCCGCACCGAGATTCGCAAGCGGCTGGACAGCGGCAAGGCCGGCGGAACGGCCACCGTTCAGGCACTCAGCTTCCTCATCGATCAGATCGTGCGCGGGATCCACGATTACGCCGACCGCCATGCCTATCCCGTCGCCAATCCGACCGTGGCCGAGCGCCTGGCGCTGGTGGCGGTGGGCGGTTATGGGCGCGCCGAGCTGGCGCCGCAATCCGACATCGATCTGCTGTTCCTGCTGCCCTACAAGCGCACGCCGCGCAGCGAGCAGGTGATCGAGTTCATCCTCTATTTGCTGTGGGATCTGGGCCTCAAGGTCGGGCACGCGACGCGCTCGATCGACGAATGCATCCGCCTGTCGCGCGACGACATGACGATCCGCACCGCGATCCTGGAAGCGCGCTTCATCTGGGGCGACGACAAGCTCTATGCCGAGATGCGCGAAAAATTCCAGCGCCAGGTCGTCAAGGGCACGGCGCGGCAATTCATCGAGGCGAAGCTCGCGGAGCGCTCGGAGCGGCACAAACGCTGGGGCGATTCGCGCTATGTGCTCGAGCCCAACATCAAGGAGGGCAAAGGGGGCTTGCGCGATCTCCACACGCTGTTCTGGATCGCCAAGTATGTCCATCGCGTCGAGCGGATGGAGGATCTGGTTCTCAAAGGCGTGTTCACGCATGAGGAGGCGACGAATTTCGCCAAGGCGCAGGAGTTCCTGTGGACGCTGCGCTGCCATCTACACTACATCACCGGCCGCGCCGAGGACCGCCTGACCTTCGACGTGCAGCTGCAAATCGGCGCGCTGATGAGCTACACCGACCATCGCGGCTCGCGCGGGGTCGAGCGGTTCATGAAGCACTATTTCCTGGTGGCGAAGGATGTGGGCGAGCTCACGCGCATCTTCTGCACGGCGCTGGAGATCGAATCCGTGCCGAAATCGGCGCTGCGCCTGCCCGGGTTCATGAAGCGCACGCGCACGCTCGAAGGCTTCGCCATCGAGAACGACCGGCTGACGGTCGCCAAGGCGACGGCATTCGAAGACGATCCGCGCAATTTCCTGCGCATCTTCCGGGTGGCGCAGCAGAACGGACTCGATATCCATCCCTACGCGCTGCGCCTGATCCGGCAGAATCTGAAGCGCATCGACGCCAAGCAGCGCAACGATACCGACGCCAACAAACTGTTCATGGATGTCCTCACCGACGCGAACGACGCGGAGGGGACGCTCAGGCGCATGAACGAGGCCGGCGTCTTCGGGCGCTTCGTGCCGGATTTCGGCCGCGTCGTCGCGCAGACGCAGCACGACATGTATCACTCGTATACGGTCGACGAACACACGATCTTCGCAATCGGCATCCTGCACCGGATCGAGTCGGGCGCTCTCAAAGCCGACCATCCGCTGGCCTGCGAGATCATTCACAAGATCCAGTCGCGCCGGGCGCTTGTATTTCGCGCTGCTGCTGCACGATATCGCCAAGGGCCGTGGCGGCGATCATTCGGAGCTGGGCGCCGAGATCGGCCTTAAGCTGGGTCCGCGCGTGGGCCTGAGTGCCGAAGAGACGGAGACCGTGTCGTGGCTGGTGCGCTACCACCTCTCCATGTCCAACACCGCGTTCAAGCGCGACATTCAGGATGCGCAGACGATCCGCGATTTTGCGCGGCTGGTGCAATCGCCCGAGCGGCTGCGCCTGCTCTTGTGCCTGACCGTCGCCGATATCCGCGCCGTTGGACCCAATATCTGGAACAACTGGAAAGCGACACTGCTGCGTGAGCTCTATTACCGCACCGAGGAGGTGCTGGGCGGTGCCGCACCCGATGAAGCAGCACCCTCGCGCGTGGCGGCGGCGCAAGCGGCGTTGCGCGCCCAGCTCAAGGATTGGAGCGAGGAGGATCTGACGGCGCATTTTGGGCGCGGCTATCCCGCCTATTGGCTGCAGGTCGACACCGACACCCAGGCGCGCCACGCGCGCATGATCCGCGAGGCGGAGCGCACGGGGGCGCCGATTTCTCTCGATACGCGTATCGATCGCGCGCGCGCGGTCAGCGAGATCACGATCTATACCGCCGACCATCCCGGCCTGTTCAGCCGCATTGCCGGCGCGATGGCGCTGTCGGGCGCCAACATCGTCGCGGCGCAGATTTTCACCATGGCCAACGGCATGGCGCTCGACACGTTCACAATCCAGGAATCCGGCGGCGCGGGCCAGAGTACTGGAATTGCCTTCGACAAGCCCGAGCGCCTGGCGCGGCTTGCCACGCATATCGAACAGGCGCTGTCGGGCCGGCTCAAGCTCAAGGAGGCGCTGGCCAAGCGCCCGGCCATCGTCAGCCGTACCCGCGTCTTCACCGTGCCGCCGCGCGTGGTGATCGAGAACACCGCGTCACGCACGCACACGGTCGTCGAGGTCAACGGGCGCGACCGGCCGGGGCTGCTGTTCGACGTGACCAGTGCCCTCACAAGGCTTGGCCTGTCGATCTCCACGGCCAAGATCGCGACCTATGGCGAGCGCGCCATCGACGTGTTCTATGTGAAAGACGTGTTCGGGCATAAGATCGACGAGGAAACCAAGCTCAAGCGAATCCGCGAGGCCTTGCTCCCGGTCCTGGGCGAACCGGAGAGCCAGGCCGGCGACACGCCGCCACCGGCGCGACGCACGGCCGCGACCGCCGCCGCGGAATAGCGCCCCATAACGGGGGCGCATTCTCGGGGGGACGCCGATGTACGAAACCACGCTGACCGGGCGGCTGCCCGGGATCGATATCGAAGTCTCGCGGCGCCAATCGCCGGACGGCTCGGCGGAGATCGTCGCGATCTCGCTGCGCGCCGTGCCCGATCTCGCCACGGCGGCCGAACGGCTCGCACCGGTCGTGTCGGCCCTGCTGATGGGGCCGTTTGCCTCGGGGAGTAGGGGCGCGCTGCCGGTGTTCATGCCGTTTGCCGCCTGGAATTCCTGGCTGCAGGCGGCGGCGCAAGCATCGCCCTGGGCGCCGTGGCTGGCATTTAATCCCTGGCTGGCGGCGTGGATTCCTGAGTTGCAGCCGGTTGACGAAGGCCCCCGCGCGACCCCACCTTGAAGGGGGGTCGACAGGCACACTTCAGCAGGAGGCCCTTGATGAGACGAGCAGTCATGATGACGGCGGCGGCGATGCTGCTGGCCGTTCCGACGATGGCCGGTGCCCAGAATTTCCTGTTCGATCCGTCGCGCCCGACGGACACGCTGGGCCAGCGCCAGCAGCAAAATGAATCGCAGCGCTCGCTGCAGCTGCATCAGGACAACCGCGCGCGCGACAATCTCGACAGTGCCACACGCTCGCGTATGGACAGTGACCGGCGCACGCAAGAGCTGCTCTCAGGCGACCGCGGCACGCGGCCGACGGATCGCGACGCGGTCCGACGCCAGCAGCAGCGCTCGCTCGACGCGGCGCAACAGGAGCGCAATGCGCGCGACGCGCTGGAGCGCCAGTCGCCGCCGAAGTTGCCGGGGGAGTGATTCACTCTCCATAAAAAAAGATTTCAGGCGCGCTGCAACCCTCTCCCCTCGGGGGAGAGGGTGCGAGCGTCCTTCGGCAAGCTCAGGATGAGGGCGAGCGGGTGAGGGGGCCTCGTGCGATCTAAGACTGTGCCACCCCCTCACCCTAACCCTCTCCCCAGAGGGGAGAGGGGACATGCCGCGTGGTTTCAGCCGCTGCGCCTCGCCATCAAAAATTCTGTCATGCGCGGGCTTGACCCGCGCATCCACAAACGGTTCCGACGGAGAAACGGTTATGTGCCCGCGGGTCGAGCCCGCGGGTGACAAGAAATATTTGCGGCGCGATTCACAATTCAGCGATGCGGGTGATTGTGCGAGCCTGGTGCGGCGTCGGCATAGCCGCGCAGAGCCATGTAGCGCTGCACTTGCGCCGGCGTCAGCAGGGCGCGCTGATCGAGATGCGCGTTGAGATGGATTGCGCGCAGCGCGCCGTGCAGGCGGGCGATCGTTTGAGTCTGCCGCTGGAGCGATTCTGAATCGATGGTCGTGTCGGCGAAGGCGCGGTCGAGCTCGCGCTCGGCGGCGATGATCTGTTTGCCGAGTGTCACAGCGTCGGCGCGCATGCGCGCCATGATCGCCGCCGTGCGCGCGCGCTGGTCGGCATCCAAGTCAAGCTGCGAGGCCAACTCCAGCACATGCATCGGTCCCGGATAGCCATTGAGCTCCGCGGCCTTGGCGAGACCCATGCCGCGGCCGCCGCGCAGATCGTCGATCTCCGCCGGCGACAGCGACTTGATCTCGTGCTGTATGGCGCCGGCGTAAGGCGAGGGCGCCTGCGCGGCGAGTGGCGTCATCATCGTCAGCACAGAAGCGACGGTTGAAATGAGAAGGCGCATGCGGAGTCTCCCATGCCAAAGCGCGTAGCCTGGCATTTCGGCCGCTTGGCGCGGATGATCGTGATCATGTCCTTGGCATAAAATACGTTGTCATGCGCGGGCTTGACCCGCGCACCCACATGCGGTCTCAACGGAGAAACGGTTTATGGGCCCGCGGGTCAAGCCCGCGGGTGACATGTTCTATTTTGAATTCTTGTTTTTGAAAGAAAGCGCTCAGCGCGTGAGCGTCACTTTCTGGATGTGCGCGGGATCGTCGGGCGAGCGGCCGCGTGCTTGCGCGATGGCGATGGCGAGCGGGTAAAACGCGGCGAGATGCAGCACCGGCGCCAAAAGCGGCGCGGCGGGGGTTGGCAGCGCGACCGCCTGAACGCCGGCGGGCGCGCGGCCGAGGCAGACGATGCGACGGCTGACCATCGCGAGGCCCGCCAGGGTTTCCTGCATCGAGGCGGCGGCCTCGTCGTCGGGCACGAAGGCGAGGATCGGCGTGTCCGGCTGCAAGGCCGCCTTGGGGCCGTGCATGATCTCGGCGCCGCTGATCGCCTCGGCGAACTGGCCGCACAGCTCCTTGAGCTTGAGGGCGGCCTCGCGCGCCACGCCATAGGCGATTCCGCGCGCGACCACGAAGAGGGCGGGTGCTGCAAGATTTTCGACGGCATCGTGCCAGTCGGTGGCGAGGGCGCGCGTCAGCGCTTGTGGCAGGCCGTCGAGCGCTTTCGCGCCGTTCCCCGGTGTCGCCGTCTCGGCAATGAGGGCGAGGCCCTGCAACAGCGACAGCACGACGCTCTTGGTGGCGGCAACGGAGCGCTCGGTGCCGGCGCCGACGGGAATGACATGCGCGCACGCGGCGGCGAGCGGGCTTGCCGGCGCGTTGGTGATGGCGATGGTGAGCGCGCCGCCACGCCGGGCGGCCGCGACGCTTTCCACCAGATCGGGGCTGCTGCCCGATTGCGACACGGCGAGCACGAGTGCGTCCTGAAACTGCAAATTTGCGCGATTGAGCGTCACCAGGGCGGGCGGCAGGCTGGCGGGCAACAGGCCGAGCTGGATGGCGGCGACGCGGCCGAGAATTTCGCACACGGCATCGGACGAGCCGCGGCCGATCGTCACCAGGACTCGCGGCTTGAAGGCGCGGATCGCGGCGGCGGTCTCGCGCAGCGAAGCCGCTTGTTGATCCAAGGCCGCGACGAGGGCTGGAATTTCGGCGATCTCGCTTGCGAGCGTGCCGGGCGACGCCATGACGCTCACTCTCCGGCGCGCGCGGTGGCGCGCGCCGGCCGCGTGATAGCAACCGAGGTCGCGACATGGTCGAGGGAAGTGCTTGACGGCAGTTCGGCGGCGCCGCCGACGCGGCCGATGGCAAACGTGCCTGCGGCGATGGCGCGCGCGAGCCCGGCGGCGGGGTCGACGCCGTCGAGCCAGGAATTGAGGAAGCCGGCGGCGAAGGCGTCGCCCGCCCCCGTTGCATCGACGACCGGCACCGGGAGTGCGGCGGCGTGCCAGACCGCGCGCCCGTCGCTGAACGCAGCACCATCGTTGCCGCGCTTGAGACACACCGACGGGCCCAGCGCCGTCAGAGTCGCCAGCAGGCGCTCGACGTCATTTTCGGGAAGTCCGGTCAGGGCGGCGGCTTCTTGCGTGTTGGGTAGGACGAGCTGCGTGCGCGCGATGAGGTCGAGGCTGGCGGGATCGGCGAGGGCCTCGCTGTCCCAGGCGATGTCGAGCGATACGCCTAACCCGCGCGCTTCGGCGAGATCGAGCAACCAGGGCGCCTCGCGCAAGGTCGCGAGTTCGGCGATGTGGAGATGTGCGACATCGGATGCGGCAAGCGCCGTTTTGACGGTCTTGGGCGCGGCAGGGCCGGCACGGTGGGTCGCGAAGGCGCGATCGCCGTCGAGGGCGAGTGCGACGGTGAGCTGCGGGCCGCCGTCGAAGCGTTCGATGAGATCGAGCGACAAGCCTGCCTTCTCGATCTGCGTTGTCAGGCCGGCGGAGATCGGATCGTTGCCGAGGCATGCAGCGAGGTGCGCCTTCCGGCCGAGTGCTGCGAGATAGGCGGCGGTGATGAACGCGCCGCCGCCGGGCGTCACCAGCATGCCATCGGCATATTCCTCGCGGCCCAGGCGCGGCAGGCGCGGCAGGCCGGTCATGATGAGATCGGCGTAGAGCCGGCCGACGCAGACGATGGCGCGCGGCTTGGCCATCACGCACTCCCCACGGCGCGGCCGGTGTCGGGATCGAACAGGTGCAGATCGGCGGAATCCGTCGTGAGACGCACACGGGCACCGGGGCGCGGCAGGACGCGCGCGTCGGATTTGGCGATGACCTCGTGCGTACCCAGGCGGACATAGACCAGCGCGTCGGGACCTTGCGGCTCGACCAGGGTCACGTCGGCGTCGACCGTCAGGCCTTTGGCGTGGCCGTCGGCGACGGTGAGATCGTCGGGGCGCACGCCGATCGTCAGGCGCTGGCCGTCCTTGCAGACTGTCGGTGCCGCGATGCTGCCGAGGCCGTCGATGACGATCTGTCCGGCGGCAACGCGCGCGGGCAGCATGTTCATCGCCGGCGAGCCGATGAATTTCGCGACGAAGATGTTGGCGGGCTTGCGATAGACCTGGTCGGGCGTGCCGATCTGCAGGATCTCGCCGTCCTTCATGATGACGATGCGGTCGGCGATCGTCATCGCCTCGATCTGGTCGTGGGTCACGAAGACGATGGTGCGCTTCAACGTCTGATGCAGCTTGCTTGATCTCGACGCGCATCTGCGCGCGCAGCTGCGCATCGAGGTTGGAGAGCGGCTCGTCGAACAGGAAGACCGACGGGTCGCGCACCATGGCGCGGCCGATGGCGACGCGCTGGCGCTGGCCGCCGGAGAGCTCGGCGGGCCGGCGATCGCAGAAGCTCGGTCGAGGCCGAGCAACGCCGCGGTCTCGGCGAGGCGCTTCTGCTTCTCGGCCTTGGAGAGCTTCGAGGTGCAGAGGCCGAAGCCGATATTCTTGGCGACCGTCATATGCGGGTAGATCGCATAGTTCTGGAACACCATGGCGATGTTGCGGTCCTTGGGCTCGACGCGGTTGACCACCCGCCCGCCGATGCAGATCGTGCCGTCGGTGATATCCTCGAGGCCGGCGATCATGCGCAAGCGTCGTCGACTTGCCGCAGCCCGACGGGCCGACCAGGACGACGAATTCGCCGTCGGCGATCGCAAGGTCGATGCCCTGGACGGCGGTCGACGTCGCCGTAGCGCTTGACCATGCTGTTGAGTTCGATCGTCGGCCATCAGCCGCTTCGCTGGTCCAGCCGACGAGCTTGACGAATTCGCGTGTCGAGCTCGGCGCGCGGCGGCGGCTTCGCGCGCGCGCGGTGTCGCGCGTCGCCGCCTCGAAGCCGGCGAGCCGCTGGCGGTAGCGGCCGATAGCGGCGGCCAGCGCGGTGGGGCCGGGCCCGCCGAAGCGGTCGCGCACGGCGACGAAATGCTCGGGCGAGACGATCTTCGCGAAACTCGCCGCGTCGAGCTTGGTGGCGCGACCGACCGATGCGTCTGGAAGGCCTCGCAGAACGGCGCGTAGCCGTCGCGCGGCGAGCGCCGTCTTGGCGGCGACCACGGCCTTGGCGACATGGCGCCGCGATCTCATGCGCCTGGCGGAAGGACAGACCTTCGCGGCGCACCAGCGAGTCGGCGAGTTCGGTGATGGTGACGCAGCTATCGGCGGATGTTGGTCGCCACGCGGGTTGCGTCGATGCTATGCGGCGCGCAGCAGGCCGGCGAGAAGATCGATGCACGCGGCCGGCATCGACAAAGGCCTCGTAGCCAAGCACCCTGCGTTTCGCCCTCGCCGTCGTTCATGTCGGTGAAGGGCGTGTTGTGCATGGTCATGATCGCGGTCTCGGCGCGGCCGGCGGCGAGCGAGGCCAGCAGGCGCAGATGCTCGATCGGCACCGGATTGCGTTTCTGCGGCATGATCGAGGAAATCTGCACGAAGGCGTTCGGGCACGTAGAGCTGGCCGACCTCGAAGCTCGACCAGAACTGCAAGATCCTGAATCAGCCGGCCGAGATGCAGGAACATCAGCTTCACGCGCCGAATAGGTCGCGGTGATGTAGTCGACCGCGGCGATGCAGCCGTAGGAATTTTCGCAGCGGCGCGCCGAAAGCCAAGCAGCTCGGCGACGCGCGCGCGATCGAGCGGGAAGCCCGGTGTGGTGATGGCGGCCGCGCCCATCGGCGACAGATCGACGACGCTGCGCGCCGCCTGCAGCCGCTCGATATCGCGCAGCAGGACTTCGATCGCCGCCGCCAGATAATGGCCGAAGGTCGTCGGCTGGGCCGGCTGGCCGTGGGTATAGGCGACGATCAGCGTCGCCTTCTCGCGCTCGGCGCCTCGATCATGAGCGTGCGCGCGAGCGTCGGCGGCCTTGGTGAGCAGGCCGTCGAGGCGCTGCTTCAGCGCCAGCTTGAAGAGCGTGTGGTCGATGTCGTTGCGCGAGCGCGCCGGTGTGCAGCCGGCCGGCGATATCGCGGGCCGAGCGCGCCTTCAGCTCCGCCTCGATCAGGAAGAAGAAATCCTCGACCTCGCCGGTATAGGCGAGCGTCGCGGGATCGATTCCTTCTTCGATCGCGGCGAGCGCCCGCGCGATCGCTCGCGCGCCTGCTCGCGCCTCGAGAATGCCCGGTCTCGGCCAGCATGACGCAGATGCGCGCGGTCGATGCGGCGGAAAGCCTCGACGTGATGGGTCTTTGCCCCTTCGAAGAGCGGCTGCAGCACGGTTTCCTTGTAGACAGGATCGGGGAAACTGTGCGTCGGATCCGGCTGTGACGTCGCTCATGGCGTTATCCCTTGAGCCCGGCCAGCATGACACCGCGCACGATGTAGCGCTGCAGGAGCAGGAAAACGAGCAGCGTGGGAATGGTGGCGAGCGCCGCCCCGGTCATGATCATCTCCCACTGGATCTGACTGCTCGACCGCGAAGCTCGAGAGGCCGACCGGCAGCGTGTAGAGCTCGCTTGCTGGTGGTGACGATCAGCGGCCAGATGAACGCCGTCCAGTTGCCGAGGAAGGTGAAGATCGCCAGCGCCGACAAGGCCGGCGTCACCAGCGGCATGGCGACCGTCCACCAGATCTGGAATTCGTTGAGGCCGTCGACGCGCGCGGCGCTCGAGGAAATCGTCGGGCACGGTCTCGAAGAACTGTTTCATCAGGAAGGTGCCGAAGGCCGTCATCATGCCGGGGAACATGATGCCCCAGATAGGTGTCCAGCCAGCCGAACTTGCCCGACATCATGTACCAGGGGATGACCAGCATCTCGGTCGGGATCATCAGCGTCGACAGGATCGCGAGGAAGACGAAGTAGCGGCCGCGGAACTCGAATTTGGCCAGGGTGTAGCCGACGAGGCTGTCGAAGAAGACATCGACAGGGTCGAGATGGTGGCGATCAGCGAGCGAGTTGAGGAACCAGCGGACGAAGCGCCCGTCCTGACAGACACCTGGATAGTTGTCGAGCGTCGGTTCGCGCGGGATGAGCGTTGAGATCGATAGACCTCGTGCCGCGGTTTTGAGCGAGGTCGTGAACATGAAGAAGATCGGCGTCACCATCACCACGCCGCCCAGGAAGAGCAGCGTCCAGGCGATGATGCGGCCGGGGCGCACGTCGCGCGATGGCGGGAAGGGCGATGGCCATGCGTCAGCGCGCCTTCATGAGCCGGAGCTGGAGCAGCGAGATCGACAAGCAGAACCAGGAACAGCACGACGGTCTGCGCCGCGGCGTAGCCCATGTCGATAGTTACGAGAACGCGGTCTGGTAGATCATCAGCACCAGCGGCTTTGTCGCGTTGAGCGGCCCGCCGGGGTCGTTGGTGGTCATGTTGTAGACCTGGTCGAAGATCCGCAGGAACGCCGATCGACGAGAACACGACCAGGAAGACGGTGGTCGGCTTCAGCAGCGGAATGGTGATCTCGGCGAGGATCGCGAATTCGCACGACGCCGTCGATGCGCGCCGCTTCGTAGTACGGCTGCGGGATCGCGCGCAGGCCGGCGAGGAAGATGATCGATCTGGAAGCCGAGCCCCGCCCAGATCGCGGTCGCGAGTACGGCGGGGAGCGCCTGGTGGTGGAGTCGAGGAACGGCTGCTGCGGGATGCCGAAGCTCGACGAGCACATTGTTGATCACGCCGACCGGCAGCGGCTGATAGAACCAGCGCCACACCCATGCCATCGCCGCCGCGGTCGTGAGGAACGGCAGGAAATAGAGCGCCCGGATGAAGCCGTGCATGAAGCGCACGCGGTCGAGGTGATAGGCGATGGTGAAGGAGATGACGAGCCTGATCGGCGTGCCGATCAGCAGATAGGCGAAGGTGTTGCGGAACACCTTCCAGAACAGCGGGTCGGCGACAGAGCTGCAGATAGTTGTCGAACCCGACGAAGTCTGCGCGCGTCGATCAGCTCCCAGTCCGTGGAAGGAGACCCAGAAGGCCTCGAGCGTCGGGTAGAAGCGCACGATGGCATAGAAGAGCGAGCGGGATCGCCAGAAAGCCCCAGGCCCAGACGACCCGCTTCTCGCTGCAATCGACAGGCGCTCGCCGTACGCAGGCCCAGTGGGTCGTCTGATCGCGGCGGGAGCGGCTGACACCGCTGCCGCCTTCGCCCTTACTTCTTGTAGAAGGCGTCGAGGATCTCCTGTTCGGCCTCGGCGGCCTGCGGAGTGAAGCGGCCGGGTCCTGCTTCTCCAGAAGCACGCGGTTCTGCGCATTCGATCATCACCTGGCGCTGGCCGGATCTCCTCGACGAACACCGTCGCGACCGCATTCCTTGAGGCCGTTGCAGGAACGGGCCGTAGATCGGGTCCTTGAGATTCTCATCCGTGTTGGCGGCGGCAACGCGCGCCGGCAGTTCGCCCGTCGATCTTGAGCCACATCTGCATGGCGGCAGGGCGACGTCACGAACGCCAGGAACTTCGCGGCGGCCTGCAGCTTCGGACCCTGGGCCTGGGCGGTGATGCCGTTCACCCAGTAGCTGGCCGTAGTTGGATCTGATGCCGTTATGGGCCGGCACTCGGCGTCACGACCCATTCGAAGGCCGCGCGTGCGCTCGAAGCGCGCCGATGCGGAAATTTCCGTCGACCATCATCGCCGCGCTTGCCGGCACGGAACGCCGCCTGCGGCTTCGTCCATGAAACCGCGCGCGGCGACGCCCTTGGTGCTGAGGTCGGTGTAAAAGTTGAACGCTTTGATGCCGGCCTCGGACTGTGTAAGCCACCGTCTTATTGTCGCGCCGAATAGGGCGTCGCCGCCGAACTGGCGCACCAGCACTTCGCGCCACCAATGCTGGTCCTGGCCGCCCATATCGAGCGCCGATGCCGACCGGGTGATGTTGCCGGCGCCATCCTTCTTGGTCATCTTCCGCGCCGCCGCCAGCATCTCATCGAGGGTCTTCGGCGGGTTCTCGGGATCGAGGCCGGCCTCTTGGATCAGCTTCTTGTTGTAGAACACCGCGAGCGAGCGCACGGCGGTGGGCAGCGCCATATAAGCGCCGTTACGCTTCATCGTCTGCACGATCGGGAAGAACTCGGCCTCGATCTTGGCGGTCGGGAACGTGTCCGCCGGCAGCGGCTGGAGGATCTTGGCGGCGGTGAAATTGTCGAGCCAGCCGTAGAAGAGCTGCACCACATCCGGGCCCTGGCCGGCGGCGATCGCGGCCGCGATCTTGGTGCTGGTAGTCGGCATAGGGGAATGTGACGTGCTTCACCTTGATGCCGGGGTTGGCGGCCTGGAATTCCTGGATCAGCTGTCCATGGCCTTGCACGCGCGTTTCGAACGTGTACTGCCAGTATTCGATCTCGACAGTCTGCGCCGCGGCGGGTGCGGCGAGGCCGATGGCCAGCAATAGGCTGGCCAGGATGTGTTTGAGCCCACGCATCTTTGTCTCTCCCTGATCTGATCGCGGTGCATCCGGCCCGGGATGGCGCGGCGCCCGCGTGGGGTGGATGGTGGCGCGAATCCCGGCCCGGCGTCAATAAATCAAATAACTTGAATTAATCAGGCAGTGGCGCGACGCTGATCGTCCGATGATCAAGCTTGGCGCCAATGGCGAGCATATCCGCGGCCATAACCGGCGCGTGGTGCTGCAGGCGCTGCGCCCCGGCGCCTCCAACCGCGCCGATCTGGCGCGGCGCACCGGGCTGACGGCGCAGAGCGTTTCCAACATCGTCGCGGATCTGATCGAGGATGGGCTGATCGTCACCACCGGGCGGGCGCGCAGCGCCCGCGGCCAGCCGCCGCTGCAGCTGGCCCTCAACCCGGCGGGCGCTTACAGCATCGGCGTCGAGATCCGCGCCGACGGGATGGTGGCGGTGCTTGCCGATCTCAGCGGGCGCGTGGTGCAGAGCGACAGCGAGGCTTTGGGGCAGGCGGACCCTGAGCATGTGCCGGGTGCCCTCAAGGCGCTGGTGGCGCGGCTGGTGAAGGGTGAAAAACGCGCAGCGCGCGCCTTGCTGGGCGTGGGCGTGGTGATGCCGGGGCCGTTTGGGATCACGAACAGCGCGAGCGACCGGCCGACCGAGCTGCCGGGCTGGCAGGGCGTGGATGCGGCGGCGTTGCTGCAAGCCACGCTGCGCAAGCCGGTGCGCATCGAGAACGACGCGACGGCGGCGGCGATCGCCGAGCATCTGCACGGGGTGGCGCGCGGGCTCACGCGCTTCGCCACGCTCTATTTCGGGCTGGGCGTGGGCCTCGGCCTGATCCTCGACGGGCGGCCCTATGTTGGCGCCACCGGCAATGCCGGGGAGATCGGCCATGTGGTGATCGAGCCGGGCGGGCGGGCCTGTTTCTGCGGCCAGCGCGGCTGCCTGGAGCGCTATGTCTCGCTCGACGCGGTGCGCGCCGAATTCGCCGCCGCGCGCGGGCGCGCCAAGGGCGACCCGCTGGCGCGGCTCAAGGACGATCCGGCGTTCGCGGCCTGGCTCGACCGCGCGGCCGGGAGACTGGCGGGCGTGATCCTGATGCTGGAAAACCTGATCGACCCGCAGGCCATCGTGATCGGCGGCGTGTCGGACGTGCTGGTCGATGGGTTGGCGGCTCGGCTCGGCAATCTACCGGCGCCGTTGGTGCCGCGCGGCGGGCGGCGCGTGCTGCGCGGGGCGACCGGCCCGGCCACGGCGGCGCAAGGGGCGGCGGCGCTGCCGCTGTTCGACACCACCGCGGGTGCAGCGGCGCCGTCACCGCCGCGCTAGCTCAATCCGTTCCGAGGATGGCGACGCGTCGCCGGGCCCGGCGGATGCGGCCGGCTTTCTCGAGCTCGGCGAGGGCGCGGTAGAACGCCTCGTGCGTCAGGCCGATCTCGGCGGCGAGGTCCTTCAGCGGGCGATCGAAGGTGATGGTGTTGGCCTGGCCGCCGGCGGTGAGCAGGAGAGTCTGCCACACGCGCTCGCGCGCACTCTTGATGTTGCGGATCTCGAGCTGGGCGCGCAACGCCTGCACCTGGCGGGCGAGGCGCGCCAGCAGGGCCTGAACCAGCGACTGGTCCTTGGCGAGGGCCGCGAGAAGGGCGGGCTTGGGAATGACGGCGACGCGTGAGGGCGCCTCGGCAACGGCGTCGCAATGATAGGCGGGTGCGAACAACGCGGCTTCCGCGAAGCTGTCGCCGGCGCGCGCGACATGCAGCACCAGGCGCCGGCCGTCGACGGCGTGACGGATCAGGGCGAGGCGCCCGCTCTCGATGACGAAGACGGAATTGGCCTTGTCGCCCTGGCGAAACAGCGAGGCACCACCCGCCACATCGCGATAGGTAATGCGCGCCCCCAGGCGCGTGGGCAGGCGGTCGAGGCCGAACAGGTCCATGCGCTGCACTCTAGCGTGAGCATGCGGCGCGGATAAACATTCTCAATTTTAGATGATTTGCGTTGGTTCGCTGGGATGGCGCGCGCCAACTAACCCTCTCCGCCCACGAAGTGGGGGGAGAGGGTGCGAGCGTCAGCGAGCGGGTGAGGTGGGTCTCTCCGCAAGAAAGCCCCGACAACATGAATTCGGAACCACCACCTCACCCTCCCATCGCTTCGCGATGGGCCCCTCCCTCTCCCCCGCTTCGCGGCGGAGAGGGGAAAGAGAGGTGACAGTCTTTATTAACGTGGTGGTCGTACCGTCGCGCCTTCTTTTCGCCGGCGAATCCGGTTAGGAAGGGCGACAGATGGCCCTGCTCCGCTCGATCGCGACGGTCGGCTCCTTCACGATGGTCAGCCGTGTGTTCGGATTTGCGCGCGACGTCCTGACCGCGGCGATCCTCGGCGCCGGGCCGGTCGCCGACGCGTTTTTCGTGGCCCAAGCCTCCCCAACCTGTTCCGCAGCCTGTTCGCCGAGGGCGCGTTCAGCGCCGCCTTCGTGCCGCTGGCCGCGGGCATATCGCGACCGAGGGCGGCAAGCCGGCGGCCGCGCTTCGCCGAGGACGCGTTCGCGGTGCTGTTCGCGTGCTGCTCGTGCTGTCGTGGTGATCGAAGCGTTCATGCCGCAGTTCATGGCGGTGATCGCGCCGGGCTTCGTGGCCGATGCCACGCGCTTCGACGCTGGCCGTCGAATTCACGCGCATCACCTTTCCCTACCTGCTGTTCATTTCGCTGTATCCGCTGCAAGGCGGCCTGCTGAACTCGGTCGACCGCTTCGCGGCGCCGGCGGCGACGCCGATCTCTGAACCTGTTCCTGATCGCCGGCCTGCTGGCCTCGTGCCGTTCGGTTGGCGACGGCGGGCATGCGCTGGCCTGGGCGTGTCGCCGCCGCCGGGGTCGCGCAGTTCCTCTGGCTGCTGGGCGTCGTGCGCGCGAGGCCGGCGTGGCGCTGCGGCTGCGCCTGCCGCGCCTGACGCCGCGGGTCAAGGAGACGCTGCGGATCATGGGCGCCGGGCGGGTTCGGCGCCGGTGTGACGCAGATCAACCTGCTGATCTCGACCGCGCTCGCCTCGCTGCTGCCGAGCGGCTCGGTCTCCTATCTCTATTACGCCGACCGCGTCTGAACCAGCTGCCGCTCGGGGTGGTCGGCATCGCGATCGGCACGGCGATCCTGCCGCCGCTGTCGCGCCAGGTGCGCACCGGCGAGCCGATGCCGCGGTCGACGACGCAGAACCGCGGCGTCGAACTGGCGCTGCTGCTGACCCTGCCGGCGGCGGCGGCGCTGATCGTGCTGGCGCAGCCGATCCTGTCGGTGCTGTTCGAGCGCGGCGCGTTCGGCCCGGCGGAGGCGGCGGCCACGGCGGCGGCGCTGGCCGCCTACGCCGCTGGGCTGCCGGCCTTGTGCTGGTCAAGGTGCTGGCCGCCGGGCTTTTTCGCGCACCGCAATACGGCGACGCCGGTCAAGGTGGCCGTCGTCGGCGATGATCGCCAATCTCGTCGCTGACGATCGTGCTGATGCAGATTTCTGGCGCATGTCGGCGTGGCGCTCGGCGCTGACCGCGGTCTCGGGCTGGCTGCAGGCGGCTGGCCTGCTGGTGCTGCTGCGCCGGCACGGCCATTTCCGGCTCGACCGGCGGGTCATCGCCGCAAGATCCCGCGCATGATCGCCGCCGCGACGGTGGGCATGGCGGCGATCCTGTGGGTCTGCGTCTGCGTGCTCGACGCCGGCGCTGGCCGGCCCGGCCGATGCTGCGGCTGGCGCGCTGGCGCTGCTGATCGCCGCCGGGGCTGGCGGTGTTCGCCGCGGCTGGTCCTGGCGCTCGGGTCGACCGATCTGGCGCGAGCTGCGCGGCCAGCTGATGCGGTCCCGCGGGCAACCGGCTTGACCCGGCGCGCGGCGCGCGGCGATAACACACGCCGCGTCCAGCGCACGACGCGAGGCCCCATGAACCGCATTTTTTCCGGCATCCAGCCGACCGGCAATCTGCATCTCGGCAATTATCTCGGCGCGATCCGCAACTGGGTGGCGCTGCAGCACGATTACGAGTGCATCTTCTGCATCGTCGACCTGCACGCGCTGACCCTGCCGCAGGACCCGCCGAGCTGCGCCATCGACCCGCGAGGTCACGGCCGCCTATATCGCCGCCGGCATCGACCCCGAGCGCTGCATCATCTTCAACCAGAGCATGGTCAGCGCCCATGCCGAGCTGGCCTGGCTGCTCGGCTGCCTGACGCCACTTGGGCTGGCTCAACCGGATGACCCAGTTCAAGGAGAAGGCCGGCAAGCAGCGCGACAATGCCGGGCTCGGCCTCTACGGCTACCCGGTGCTGATGGCGGCCGACATCCTGCTCTACAAGGCGACGCACGTGCCGGTCGGCGAAGACCAGAAGCAGCATCTGGAGCTGGCGCGCGACATCGCCGGCGCGTTCAACCGCCGCTACGAGCGCGAGTTCTTCCCGCTGCCCGAGCCGCAGATCTTCGGCGAGGCGACCCGCGTCATGAGCCTGCGCGACGGCACCAAGAAGATGTCGAAATCCGACACGTCGGATTATTCGCGCATCAACATGACCGACGATGCCGACACGATCGCGCTGAAGATCCGCCGCGCCAAGACCGATCCCGAGCCGCTGCCGACACTATCGCGGCGCTCGAGGCCCGCCCCGAGGCCGACAACCTCGTCGGCATCTACGCGGCGCTCACCGAACTGTCGCGCGAGGCGGCGCTGGCGCGTTTCGCCGGGCAGAATTTCTCGACCTTCAAGGAGGCGCTGTCGGCGCTGTCGGTCGCGGTGCTCGGCCGAATCGGCGGCGAGATGCGGCGGCTGATGGCCGATCCCGGCCATATCGACCGATCCTGCGGCACGGCGCCGAGCGCGCCGGCGCCATCGCCAAGCCGAACCTCGCGCAGGTGCTCGACATCACCGGCCTGCTGCGACCTTGAGGCGGCCCGTGCCGCTCCGGATGTTTTGATGTTCCGACGCTTGCCCTTCCCGTTGGGGCAAGCCTGAACATGTCGGCGCCACGCAACAGCGAAGGCGAGTGACATGATCGTGCCGAAAGACCAGCGTCTATCGCGGCGCGCCCTGCTGCGTACCGGCGCTGGCGTTGCGCTTGCCGCCGGGACGCCATCGCTGCGTGCCCTCGGTGCGGCGCAAGAGCTCAAACTTGTCGCCGGTGCGGGGCGCGTGCCGCTCGTCGGCGCACCGCATCCCGAGACCGATGTCTGGGCCTATAACGGCACCATTCCCGGTCCGGAACTCCGTCTTCGCCAGGGCGATCGGTTGCGCGTTGTCGTCGAGAACCGCCTGCGCGAAGGAACCACCGTGCATTGGCATGGCCTGCGCGTGCCCAACGACATGGACGGCGTGCCGGCGTTGACGCAGGCACCGATCTCGCCGGGCGGCGACACGTTCGTCTACGAATTCGACCTGCCCGATGCCGGCACCTATTGGTATCACCCGCATCAGCGCAGTTTCGAGCAGGTGGGCCGCGGGCTGTCCGGGGCGCTGATCGTCGAGGAGCGCGCACCCATCGCCGTGGACCGCGATGTGGTCTGGATTCTCGACGACTGGCGGCTGAAGCCGCGATGCGTCGATCAGCGACGATTTCGGTAACATGTTCGATGTCAGCCACAATGGTCGCGTCGGCAATACAGTCACCGTCAACGGAACAGTACCGGCAAATTTTGCGGTGCGCGCGGGCGAGCGTATCCGGCTGCGGCTGATCAATGCGGCCAACGCCCGGATCTTTGGCTTGGAGTTTCGTGGCCATCGCCCATGGGTCATCGCGCAGGATGGCCAGCCGGTCGAGCCTCATGAGCCCGAGGATGGGCGTGTCGTTCTCGGCCCCGCGATGCGCGTCGATCTCGTCATCGACATGATGGCAGCGCCCGACACCGTCGCTCCGGTGGTCGACAGCTTTTATCCGCGGCTCGCCTACAAGCTGCTCGATTTTGCCTATGCGAGCGCGCCGGCGCTGCGCGCGCGGCCGGCGGACACGCCGATTGCACTGGCCGCCAACACGATGCCGGAGCCTGATCTGGCGGCGGCCGCGCGGCACGAGATCACGTTCACCGGCGGCATGATGGGCGGGATGACCGGAGCCCTGGTCGGCGGCCAACGCATGGACATGCGCGAGATGATGGGACACGGCATGGCATGGGCGATCAACGGTGTCGCCGTCGGCAACGGTCATGTCCACGATCCGATCCTGACGCTGCAGCGCGGACGCAGTTACGTGCTGTCATTGCGCAACGACACCGCCTGGCATCACCCCATGCACTTGCACGGTCATGCATTTCGCGTCATCGCGCGCAACGGCCAACCGACTATTCGTCGCGAATGGCAGGACACGGCGCTGATCGGGCCACGCGAAAGTGCCGACATCGCGTTCGTGGCCGACAACCTCGGCGATTGGATGTTCCACTGCCACATCCTCGAACACCAGGCGGGCGGCATGATGGGAACCATCCGCGTTTCTTGATCGCAAGGAGAGCAAATATGCGTCGAATTCTCGCAGCTGTGTTGATGCTCGTGCTGATCGCGCCCGTGGGGGCGAGTGCTGCCGACCGCGTTCAGGCGACGCTTTACAAGAATCCGCAATGCGGATGCTGCGAAGGCCATGCTGACCATCTGCGCGCGAACGGGTTCGATGTGACGAGCATCGAAACGCACGATCTCTCGCTGCTGCGGCAGCGCCATGGGATCGCGCCCGACCTTGTCGGGTGCCACATGATCGAAGTCGGCGGTTACGTGGTCGAGGGCCACGTGTCCGCGGCCATCATCAAGCGGTTGCTGGCGCAACGGCCGGCGATCAAGGGAGTTTCTTTGCCCGGGATGCCGGACGGATCGCCCGGCATGAGCGGACGCAAGACGGAGCCGTTCAAGATCTTTGAGCTGACCGATGGGCCAACGCGGGTCTATGCCGTCGACTAAGATTCTGTGCGCATGATCTTTAGACAGGGCGTGCGGTCGCGCCGCTTTGCGATCACAGCCGGGACGACCGTGTTGGTCGCTATTGGCGCGGCGGCATTCTTCATAAATGCAGATCCGAAGGCGGGCCGGGCGGATCCGGCTGACGCAATTCAGGTTACTCGGGGCCGGGCCGTCTATGCGGCGCAGTGCGCGGCATGCCACGGCGCCAATCTGGAGGGCCAACCCAATTGGCGCCAGCGCCAAGCCAACGGGCGCCTGCCGGCCCCGCCGCACGATGCGAGCGGCCACACCTGGCACCATCCGGATCGCGTGCTGTTCGAGATCACGCGCGAGGGCATTGCCGCACATGCACCAGCCGGCTACGAGAGCGACATGCCGGCGTTTGGCCAAACTCTGACGGATGCCGAAATCTGGGCCGTGCTCGCCTACATCAAGAGTGCGTGGCCCGCGGACATCCGCGAACGACAGGATCGGTTGTCGCAGCGGGCGTCGGAGTAACAAGGAGACTGATTCAGTGCTGAATCGTAGAACACGGTGTTTTTTCGTTCTTTCGCTGGCAGTCGCCGTCGCGCTCTTGATCGGCGTGGGCGAGGCGCATGAGTACCGGCGCGGCGATCTGCAGATCGATCATCCCTGGGCGCGCGCGTTGCCGGCGGTCGCGAAGAATGGCGCGGTTTATCTGGAAATTCGCAACAAGGGCGCGGCGCCCGACAGGCTCGTTGCGATCAACACGCCGGCCGCGGCGAGCGCGGAACTGCATCGCACGCAAATCGATGGCGGTATCGCGCGCATGGGTGAGCTCGCCACGCTCGAGATCAAGCCGGGCGACAGCGCGCTCCTGCATCCGGGCGGCCTGCACATCATGCTGAACGGGCTCACGCTGCCGCTCACGGCCGGGACGGAATTTCCGCTGACCTTGCGCTTCGAGAGAGCGGGGCTCGTCGAGCTCGAAATCCGCGTCGAACGCGCACCAACCCACGCTCCTGCGTCGCCGCCGTCAGCGCATAGCCATTGATCGTCATGAGCGCCGCGGCCATGGCCAAGCCGAACCTCGCGCAGGTGTTCGATATCACGGGGCTGCTGCGGCCCTGAGCGGCGTTCTCAGCGCGGCAGGTCAGGCTCGAGGTTTGGGTTGGGCGGCAGGACCGCGCCGGCATTCGCTTGCCCGATCGTTGCGGCGAAGATCCGATAAACTTTGTCGGCGTTGTCGCGGAACGTGTTGTATTCCGTTTGTGCGGCCACTTTCGCGACCGCCAGCTGTTGCGCGGGCGTGGCGCCGGCGGGCGGCTGGATCGACCCCGGGGCGCGCCATTTCTCGGCGACCGTGGTGATGAAGACCGTCTCCTGCTTTTGCAGCTCGTCCAAGGCGGCGTCGAGCTCGCCGATGGTCGGCGGCGAAACGGCCTTGCCGACGACATAGACGACCTGACTTAGTCCCAGGACGCCGAGAAGCGCGTCCGGAATTTTGTAGGTGGCCAGCTCGGAGAAGCCCACGGAAATCAGCGACGCGCCGACGATCAGGCTGAAAATCAGCATCTGGAAGCGGTAGACGTTGAATTCGTTGTCGCTGGTCAAAAGGTCGCGCCATTCCGGCGCCTTGGGCTTCTGCTGATCGGCCGGCGGCAACCAGTTCTTTTCGGTCAGCCACGACCAATTCTTGAGCGACAGTCGCTTGCGGCCGACGTCGGTTGCCTGGCCCACCGCCGAACCGGCCGCGGCAATGCCCAGCAGTTTCAGCACATCCATGGAGAGATCGCTGAGCAAGCCCGCGCGCATCAGAATATATGTGAGCAGGCCTGCGACGATGAAGCTGAAGAAGAGCGTTTGCAGCCGCGACAAGCTGGCGCCGGTGTCGCTCGCGGCAAACATGATCGGATTCCAAGGCGATGGCCAGGCGGGATCGTTGCGATGCGCGCGTGACATCGTCGCCACCATGATCAGATAGAAAATGATCGAGGCCGACAGCGCGGCGATGATCGACAATTCGCGGCTGCTGACATGGGAAAAAAACTGCAGGACGAATTTCGGGTCCGGCTTGTTGGGTTCGCAGGCCAGGAGCAGGAAGCGCCGCGACGGCCACGGTACCAGCCCGATCGATCCGATAGCGAATGAGACGAGCGTCTCGCTCGGCTTGTCGGCGGGCGCGACCAGCCGAACCGCTGGGGTTTCGGTGCCTTCTGGAGGTTTGTCGCGCGGCCAGGGCTCGCTGCCGGGCGCCATCAAGATGCGAAGCTCCAGGCCCTGCAGCTCGGCATACGGCTTGCTGAGCGTGATGGTCGCGGTCGCACCGGCCGGCAAGATGCCCGGTGCCTGTTGCGTGCCTAACGACACGGACTGGGTGCGTTCGAGCAATTGCTGCGGCGAAGCGACGAGGCAGGTGGACGGCGTCTGTGCGGCGGCGGGCCGGCTCGGCGCGAGGCATGCCGCCGCGATGATGAGACAAGCTGCGCCGCGCCGGATGAGGTTCCAGAGTGTCATGACGAGCCCCCCGAAAACCGTCGCGGGCGTCGCGCCGCGACTTATGGTTGCGTGTCTTACAAGTCTTTCCGGGCTGCGGCAAGTTCGGGCCGGAGTCCAGCGACGCGCGACACGGTCATTGGCCGGCGCGCACGGATCTGAATGGGCCATTGCGGCCTTGCTGTTGCAGGCCGGTTTCGCGCGGAAAAATTCGTGAAAAATCCTCGATATGTCCTTGCACGACTCGGGATTCGGGGCGCAAAGTACCGGCCATCTTCAAGGGATGGCGTGCGAAACGCTGCAGCGCCCGCGCCGCGCGACGGACGAGTATTTCCGGCCCGCGGTGCCGCCTCACCGTCAGACACTTCATCCGATCCGCAGTCGCGCATCACGATGCCAACCCCACCGCCCCGCCTCGAGTCCGCCGACGCCATATCCTGTCGCGGGTCCGGGGCGGCGGTCGGCCGTGCGTCGCGCGCGGGCGGGTAGGGCCAAATGCATCTCTACCTGCCGATCGCCGAAGTCTCGATGGACATCACCCTGCTGCTGGGCATGGGGGCGGCGATCGGATTTCTCTCGGGGCTGTTTGGCGTAGGCGGCGGGTTCCTGGTGACGCCGCTGCTGATCTTCTTCGGCGTGTCGCCAGCGGTGGCCGCGGCAACCGCCGCCAACACCGTGATCTCGCCGTCGGTCTCGGGTGCCCTCTCGCATTGGCGCCGTGGCACGCTCGATGTGCGCATGGGCTTGCTGCTGCTGGCCGGCGGCCTGGTCGGCGGCGCGGCCTCCGTCTGGCTGTTCGGCGTGCTGCGCCGGCTGGGCCAGATCGACGTCACGGTGTCGCTCGCCTATGTGATCCTGCTGGGCGTGGTCGGCTCGCTGATGCTCAAGGACGTGCTCAAGAGCACACGCTGGTGGAACCGCGGCCAGCCGGCGCAGCGCGGGCGCCTGCACCAGCATTACTGGGTGCACGGGCTGCCGCTGAAAATGCGCTTTCCTAAATCGCGGCTCTACATCAGCGCAATCCTGCCGTTCGGCGTGGGCGCCGTCGTCGGTATCCTCGCCGGCATCATGGGCGTGGGCGGCGGCTTCATCATGGTGCCGGCGATGATCTATCTGCTCGGCATGCCGACCGCGGTCGTCATCGGCACGTCGATGTTCAACATCCTGTTCGTGTCAGCCAACGTCACCTTCCTGCAGGCCTACGCGCATCAATCGGTCGATATCGTGCTGGCGGCGTTCCTCATCATCGGCAGCCTGATCGCGGCCCCGTACGGCGCGCGGCTGGGGGCGAAGCTGGGGGCGGCACGGCTGCGCGGGCTATTCGCGCTCATCATCCTCGCGGTCGGATTCTGGATGGCGGTCGACCTGTTTCGCACCCCGCCGGACCGGTACTCGGTGCGCAGTGCCGAGGAAACCGTCGCCCCATGAACGCAATGCGCGCCGGCCTGCTGGTCCTGGTGATCGTCGCGGCGCTCGCACCGCTGCGGCCGGCGCACGCGCAAGCGCTGATCGCCGACCTGTCCGATCACCTGATCGCCATCACCGCCGGCTTCTCGGGCACCAAGGTGCTGCTGTTCGGCGCGATCGAAGGCGACGGCGATATCGTCGTGGTCCTGCGCGGCCCGCCCACCACGACGGTGGTGCGCCGCAAGGCGCGGGTGGCGGGAATCTGGATCAACAGCCGCCGTATCACGTTCAGCAATGTGCCGGCGCTCTACTATCTCTCCAGCAGCAGACCGCTGACCGAGGTCACGACACCCAGCGTGCGTCAGCGCCACCAGATCGGCGTCGAGAATTTACGTGTCCAGGCCGAGACGAAAGCCGGCGAGGAAACTATCGCGGAATTCCGCGCCGGGCTCATCCGCAACAAGACCAATGAGGGCCTGTTCTCGGTGGCTGGGGGCGAAGTTGCGTTCCTGGGGCAGCGGCTGTTCCGCACCGAGATCTATCTGCCGCCCAACGTGCCGCCGGGTTCCTACACCGTCGAAACGCTGCTGCTGCGCGGCGGCCAGGTCGCCGCGGCGCAGACCACGCCGATGATCGTCAGCAAGGTCGGCGTGGGCGCGGAAGTCTATGAGTTTGCGCATTTTCATGCGGCATCGTATGGCATACTCGCGGTCATTCTCGCGGTCCTGGCTGGCTGGACCGCCGGAGCTGTGCGCAGGGCGTGATGGACGAAGCGGCAAAACAGCAATACCGGGTCTTTCTCCTGGTCGTCGACCAGACCCAGGAGCTGCGCGTGGCGTTGCGCTTCGCGTGCCGGCGCGCCAAGGCCACCGGCGGGCGCGTGGCGCTGCTCTACGTGACGGAACCTGCCGATGCCGAATGGCTCGCGGTCGGCGACATCATGCGCGAGGAGCGGCGCGCCGAGGCCGAGCATCGCCTGCAGGAATTGTCCGCGCTGGTGCAGACGCAATCGGGCGAGATGCCGGTCCTCTATGTGCGCGAGGGCGATACGCGCGAGGAGCTGCTCAAGCTTTTGGACGAGGAGCCGAGCATCTCCGTGCTCGTGCTGGGCGCCGATAGCGGGCCCAAGGGCCCGGGGCCGCTGGTGACGACGTTGGCCAGCAAGCATTCGGGCAAGTTGCACGTGCCGCTCACCATCGTGCCCGGCGCGCTCAGCGACGATCAAATCGACACGATCACATAGGCCGCGCCTGCATGTAGGCGGTCAGCGCCTGCTCATCGTCGACGGTGAAGGCCTGCACCGGTTGCGACAGGCCGCGCAGGCTGTGCGTGCCCACACTCACCAGCGGCCGGTCGTAGAAGCCGGTGAAGGTCTCCGTCACCAACAAGGAATGGCCGAGCTGCTTGGCGAGGCCTTCCAGGCGCGTCACCAGATTCACCGCCGGGCCGATGGCGGTGAAATCGAGCCGATCGCTCGCGCCGATATTGCCGAACACGACATCGCCGATATGCATCGCGACCGCCATGCGCAGCGGCCCTGTGCCGATCAGGACCGGCGAGTCCGTCAGCCGGCTGCAGGCGACCAGGGCGGCGCGCGCCGCCGCCATGGCGCGCTGTGCCGTGTCGGCGGTGAAGCTGACATCGTCGATGGGAAAGATCGCCAGCAAGCCGTCGCCCATGAATTTGAGAATCTCGCCGGCACCCGAGCGGATCGGCTTTGCCTGCGCCTCGAAATATTCATTCAGAATGTCGATGACGCGGTCGGGCTCCAGGCGATCGGACAGCGCGGTGAAATTGCGCATGTCGGAAAACCACAGGACGGCGCGGATGGTCTCGCCCGAGCCGCGCGTGATGCGGCCCTCGAGCACGTGGCGGCCGGCCTTGCGGCCGAGATAGGCGTCGAGCACGTTGGTGGCGAGCAGGCGCATCGCCTGCACCTCCACATGCAAGGCGAGCTGTGGCACGAGGCTGTGCAGGAAGCGGATCTCGTCGTCGGTGAAGCCGCTGTCGCGGTCGGCGGCGAAGGTCGCCGCGCCATAGCGCTCGCCGGGTGCCACCACCGGCAGGGCGAGATAGTCGGTGAGCCCTTCGTCGCGCAGCTCAAGCATCATCGGGAAGTCGAGCTGCGCATCGGGGCCGGTCAGGCGCCGTCGCACCGGCTTGCCTTCCTCGAAGACCGGCCGCATCGGGCTGCCGCGGTAGTAATCCGTCTCGCGCACGCCGTGGACGACCAGCAGCTCCTCCGTCTCGCGCGCCGCCGGCCGCCAGCGGGCGGTCACGCCCAGGAATTGCGGATGGAGGGTGCGGATGTGCAGCGTGCCGCGGGCCAGCGGAATGCCGGCAGCCACGATGAGCCAGCACAGCTCATCCAGGAGCTGAAGGTGGTCGCCGGCATTGACGGCCTCCGTCAGGAGCCATTGACGGACATCGTCGTAGGTCGCCTTCTCAACCGGCGCGCGGCCGAGACCGCGGTAGGTGCGGCCGCGGCGGAAGGGCGAATAGGGAAGCGAATCGTCGGGTGGCATGGGAGCGGGATTCTAGCAGGCCGAGCCCGGGATGATTAACGTCAAGTTGCGGTATCTAAACACCATTCGCCCTGTAACCTGCGGGGAATTCAGGGTTAATTATGGTAATGGAGTAGTTACCATGATACCCAAAGGGTTGACGTACAGGCCCCGGCGGACCATGTTCTAGCCGTCCCGCCCGGCAGATTCGCTCTTCGTTCGGGTGCAGGACCGGAGATGCTCCCCATGTTCATCCAGACCGAGCAGACCCCCAACCCCGCCACGCTGAAATTCCTGCCCGGCCGCGCCGTGATGGCTGCGGGCACGGCGGATTTCCCGAATGTCGAAGCCGCGCGCCGCTCGCCGCTGGCCGAGCGCCTGTTCGGCGTCGACGGCATCGCCGGCGTGTTCCTCGGCTCCGATTTCGTGACCGTCACGAAGCAGGGCGACAAGGACTGGCAGATGCTCAAGCCCGCCGTCCTCGGCGTGATCATGGAGCATTTCACCTCCGGCCGCCCGGTGATCGTTGCCGACGCTGCTGTGGCGGAAGCCGCCGGCGAGGAAGACGAGATCGTGGGGCAGATCCGCGAGCTGCTCGACACCCGCGTGCGCCCGGCCGTCGCCCAGGATGGCGGCGACATCATCTTCCACAAATTCGAAGACGGTGTGGTCTACCTGCACATGCAGGGCTCGTGCTCGGGCTGCCCCAGCTCGACCGCCACGCTCAAGGCTGGCATCGAGAACATGCTGCGCCACTACATTCCCGAAGTGACGGAGGTGCGCGCTGTCATGTAGACGGCGCGCGCATCTGCCCTTCATGAAAACTTCCGCGCAGACCGAACGCTGATGGCGTCCGGCCGACAATCGAGCCGTGCCGCCTTCCGGGCCGGGCTGGTGGTGACGCTTGGCCTGCTTTATGTGGGCGTTGCGTTCGCCCTGATGGTCATGCCGTCGCGCAATGCCAGCGAGGCGCGGGTGTGGCGGGCACCCAGCACGCATATGTCGCCCAGCGCCACGATCGATCCCGGCAAGATGCCGGAGAGTGCGCGCAACGCCAGTGCGGCCGCGCTGTTCGAGTATTTCGTCGGCCAGGGCTACACGCTCAACCGCGTGCGCGATGAAGGCAGTGCGGTGCCGCGCGTGCTGCTGGCGCGCCTGCCGCAGGATCTGCCGAAGCTCGATTCGATCGATGTTCGTAAAGCCGTCTTCATCAAGATGATGCTGCCGCTGATCCTCGCCGAGAACGAGCGCATCCTCGCCGATCGCGGCCAGCTGCTGGCGTTGCGCGAACGCATGGCGCAGAACTGGCCGCTGACCAAGCGCGAGCGCGACTGGCTCGGCACGCTGGCGCGCTATTACAACGCCTCGCCCGACGATCTCGACGAATTGGTGCGCCGCATCGATGCCGTGCCGCCGTCGCTCGCACTCGCGCAGACCGCGCTGGAGACCGGCTGGGGGACGAGCCGTGTGGCCCAGAACGGCCATGCGCTGTTCGGCGAGATGGTGTTCCCGAACGGCTCGCTGGTGAATGCCGAGGTGAAGAGCTTTACGCATCTGGGCGCGGCGGTCGAAGCCTATGCGCGCAATCTCAACACGCATCGCGCCTATGCGCAGTTCCGCGAGCGGCGCGCCGAGATGCGCCGCAACGGCCAGACGCTGGACGGGCAGGAGCTGGCGCTGCACATCGTCCATTATTCGGAGCGTAAGGCTGATTATATCCGCGACCTGCGCGAGCTGATGCGCTCCAACAATCTGCGCCCTTTCGATCTGGCGCGCCTGTCGGGCTGAGCTACATCAGGCCGGGCGACAACACGCTGTCCGACAAAAGCGGGTAGCGGCGGGTGTCGAACAACTGGTAATGCCACCATTCGTTACGGTAGAAATCCCAGCCGGCCGCGGTCATAAGGCCGAGCAGGAGAAAGCGGTTGCGCTGCGCCTCCTCCGGCACTCCGGTCGAGGCATGATGCGAGAGCGGCGTGAAGGCGTCGAAGCCTGTCCCCATGTCGAGCTCGCGTCCGGCGCCGTCAATCAGGGTCAGATCCACGGCGGCGCCGCGCGCATGCGGCGAGCCGCGCCGGGGATCGGCGAGAAATTCAGGGTCGGGGGTATGGTTCCACATCACCCATTGCGCCTCGGTCGGGCGGAAGGCGTCGAACACCTTGAGCCGCAACCCCAAAGCGGCGGCGAGGCCGATCGCGCGCTGAAGGTGCCCGGCCGCCACCGGATGGAGATAGGCGGCGGCGCGGCGATAGACGGGCTTGCCGGTGAAATTGTTGGGCGTGGCGTAGGCCAGGTCCACGTCGATGTCGTACTCGGGCTGGGTCAGTGCGACCAGGCTCATCGTGTTGTATCCTGCGGCGTCTCGAATGCGGCCGTTCTATCATCGTGGGCGGTTCCGGGCGAGGGTGGCTCATGAGGATTCTGGCGCTCGATTCGGCCCTGGGGGCCTGCTCCGCCGCCATCTGGGTGGATGGGGTGGTGCTGGCCGAGGACCAGGCCGAGCTGCGCTACGGCCATGCCGAGATCCTGGTGCCGATGCTCTCGCGCGTGCTGGCGCGGGCCGGGCTCGCGGTTGCGGACATGGACCGGCTGGCCTGCACGGTCGGCCCCGGCCATTTCACCGGCTTGCGGGCCGGGCTGGCGACGGCGCGCGGCCTGGCGCTGGCCGCAACCAAGCCGCTGATCGGCATCACGACGCTCGATGCGGTGGCGGCGGGGGTGGACAAGGCGACGCTCGGCGCGCGCGACCTGATTGTGGCGCTCGATTCCAAGCGCGCCGAAGCCTATGTCCAGCGTTTCGCGCGCGACGGCCGGCCGATCGGTGCCGCCGCGGCGCTGACTCCCGCGGCCTTGGTCGCGCAAGCGGGTGCGGGTCCCGTGCTGATTGCGGGCGATGCGGCGCCAGCCCTCGTGGCCGCGTTTGCCGCCGCCGGCGGCGATGCGGCCCTGGCCGATGCGCCGGCCCTGCCGCAGGCGCGGCTGGTCGCGGCGCTGGCCGCCGCGAGCCCCATTCCCGCCGGCCCGCCCGCCCCCTTCTATCTGCATCCGCCGGCGATCACCCGGCCGGCGCGCGCGGCCGCCCTGGCCGAATTCGGCGGTCCCATGATGAACGGGTCGAAATTCCGCCTGGCGACACTGGGCGACGTGGGGGCGCTGGCCCACCTGCACGCCGAATGCTTCGAGGATCCGTGGACCGAGCAGTCGATGATCGATGTCCTGGGCTCGCCCGGGGCCTTCGGCTATGTCGCGAGCGCCCCGGGGGAAACCACGCATCACGGGGTGCCGATCGCCGGGTTCGTCATTGCCCGCGTCACCTCCGACGACGCGGAGCTGCTGTCGCTGGGGGTGGCGCGCACATGCCGGCGCAACGGACTGGGCCGGATGCTGGTGAGCGAGACGCTGGTGCGCGTGATGGCGCTGGGGGCGCGGCGCATCTTTCTTGAGGTTGCCGTGGATAACCGAGATGCGCAGGCCCTTTACGCGGCGTTCGGCTTCGCCACAGTCGGGCGGCGGCCGGATTATTATCGCAACCGCGACGGGTCGACGACCACCGCTTTGACGTTGCGACGCGTTCTCGACTCCTCCTTGCGCCGGCGCAGCGGGCTCTAGGCCCGGCGGCAGCCGCAATCCGGTAGGCGCGGGTAGGCCTTTCGATTATAATTGCGTCACAATCCCAAGGTATAAGGGCGAGGTAGAATGATTTCGCGGCTCGAACAACGCTGCATGGACAAGGGCCTGAAGATGACCGGCCAGCGCCGTGTTATTGCCAAGGTGCTCTCCGAAGCGACCGACCACCCGGATGTGGAGAAGGTCTATCGCCGCTCCGTGGCCATCGACCCCAAAATCAGCATCGCCACCGTCTACCGCACGGTGCGCCTGTTCGAGGAAGCGGACATTCTGGCGCGTCACGATTTCGGCGACGGGCGGGCGCGCTACGAGGAAACCCCGGAAGAGCATCACGATCACCTGATCAACCTGCAGACCCGCGAAGTGATCGAATTCCACAACGACCGTATCGAAGCTCTGCAGCGCGAGATCGCGCGCGAGCTGGGCTATGAGCTGGTGGGTCACCGGCTCGAGCTCTACGGCGTGCCCGCGCGCGGTGCCGCGCGCAAAGCCAAGGACGAATGAACGCCGCGCGCCCTGCCCGCGTCGACTGGCCCTCCGCCGGGCTTGGCGGCGATGCCGGCGCGCTGCGTGCCGGCACGCTTGAAGTGCGGCTCGCGCAGTCGATGGAGGAGATCGACGCCGCGCAGGCGCTGCGCTATCGCGTGTTCTACGAGGAGATGACGGCGAACCCGACGCCGGAGATGAAGGCGCTGCATCGCGACTTCGACAAGTTCGATGCGTATTGCGACCATTTGCTGGTGATCGACCATGCGCGCGGCGAAGGGGCCGCCGGCGTGGTCGGGACCTATCGCCTGCTGCGCCGCTCGGTCGCGGAAAAGAACGAAGGCTTCTACACGGCGACGGAATTCGATATCGCGCCGCTGCTGTCGGTGCGCGGCGAGATCATGGAGCTGGGCCGCTCGTGCGTCGACATCGCGTATCGCACACGCGCCTCGATGCAGCTCCTATGGCGCGGCATCTCCAGCTATGTGTTCCAGCACGAGATCAAGATCATGTTCGGCTGCGCCAGCCTGCCGGGCACGGATCTCGACGCGGTGGCGCAGCCGCTCTCCTATCTCCATCACTATCATCTGGCACCCGAGCCGCTGCGCGCGCGGGCGCTGCCCGAGCGCTATGTGGAGATGAATTGTCTGCCGCTGGCGGAGGTCGATGCCGACGTCGCCTATGCGCAGCTCAACGCGCGCGCGGCCCTCGCCGCGATGCCGCCGCTGATCAAAGGCTATCTGCGCCTGGGCGGGCTGGTCGGCGAAGGGGCGGTGGTCGACACGCAGTTCAACTCGACCGATGTCTGCATCATCGTCGTGACCGACCGCGTCACCGACAAATATTTCAACCATTACCGACGCGCACTTGGCGGCGGCGAGTAGGCGCGATCGGGGCCCATGAACACGTCGCCGGTCCGGGCCACTGTCCGGCTCCTCGTCTATGCGCTGCTGACCGTGCCATTGATGCCGGTGCAAGCGCTCGCCTTGCTGCTGAGCCCGCGCCTGGCGCGGCGCATCCCGGTGCTCTATCACGCGCTGTGCTGCCGCATCTTCGGCTTCAAGGTGCAGACGATCGGCGAGATCGCCACGAAGCGGCCGGTGCTGTTCATCGCCAACCATGTCTCCTATTTCGACATCGTCGTGATGTCGGCGGTGGTGGAGACGAGCTTCGTGGCGCGCAGCGATATCGCCAAATGGCCGTTCTTCTCCTGGCTCGCCAAGCTGCAGCGCACGGTGTTCGTCGATCGCAAGCGCGCGACCGTGGCCGCCGAGCGCGACACGGCGCATCAGCGCCTGGTCGAAGGCTACAACCTCGTTCTGTTCCCGGAAGGGACCAGCACCGACGGCACACGCCTCAAGCCATTCAAGAGCGCGTTCTTCAATCTTGCCGAACGCCCGGTCAACGGCCAGCCGGTGACGGTGCAGCCGGTCTCGATCGTCTATGCGCGCCTCGACGGCATGCCGATCGGCCGGCAGTTGCGCCCTTATTTCGCTTGGTACGGCGCCATGGATTTACCCGACCACATGTTCCACGCGCTGGGCCTGGGCGATGTGACGGTGACGTTGGTGTTCCACAAACCGGTCAGCATCGCCGAGTTCGACTCCCGCAAGTCTCTGGCGCGCCATTGCGAGGCCGTGGTCGCGCACGGTATCGCTGCATCGCATGCCGGCGCGCACCTTCCGGCGCGGCTCAAGCACGCGGCGCCGGCGGCAACGGCGTAGAGCGCTCAATTCCTTTTTTCGATTTTGATGTTTTCCAGAATCGATTTTACGAAGGCGCCCGGCTCGCCGGTGATTTCGTTGCGGCAGGCATAGCCGACCATCTGCCAGGCATAGCCATATCCATACATCGGCCCGGCCTGGTCGATCCCGACGCATAGCTTGCTTGTCCATCTTGAACGTCATGTAGGAGATGTCGCCGAGATTGCGCAGCTCGCCCCATTCGCTGGCCTTGGCGCGGATTTCCTCGCGGCCTTTGATGTTCGCTGCCGCTTGAGCGTTGGTATAGGCCTTCACATAGGTCTCGCTGGCGGGCCACAGGAGCGTGAAATTCACCTGCGTTCCCGCGACCGTCCCGTTAATCGCGTAATAGGCGGATACGGCCCGGATCCCCGACCCGAGAACCAGCGGCGACCCTTCGGCACTGCAGCGCACATCGGGCGAATAGCGGATGGCCAGACTCCGCGCACGGAATTTCCCGCCAAGCTTGCGCTCCGGCCGGGCTCGCGACGAGGAGCAACGCGAAAACTGTCAATGTTTTCAACATTTTCTTCCTCCCAAAGGTGGAAAGGCCGAATTCTGGCACAAGCCGGGACGTAGTCCTATGCACCCCACGCGGCTTGAAGGGTGGGGGTGGGGGTGGTAGTTTTCGGCGCACCTGAGGTTGCCCCCCCTCAGGCACGCGAGCGCTTGACCAAAAAGCTCTTCATTAAAAGCTACGGCTGCCAGATGAACGTCTATGACTCCGCCCGGATGGCGGATGTCTTGGCGCCGCTTGGCTATGCGCCCGCCTTGGCGCCGGAGGAGGCCGATCTGGTCATCCTCAACACCTGCCATATCCGCGAGAAGGCGGCCGAGAAGGTCTATTCGGAGCTCGGGCGGCTGCGTGAGCTCAAAGAGCGGCCGGGCGGGATGATGATCGCGGTCGCCGGCTGCGTCGCGCAGGCCGAAGGCGCCGAGATCGTGCGCCGGGCGCCGTTCGTGGACATGGTGTTCGGGCCGCAGACCTATCACCGCCTGCCGGAGCTGGTGGCGCGCGCGGCGCGCGGCGCCGGTGCGGTGCTGGATACGGATTTCCCGGTCGATGCCAAGTTCGACCACCTGCCTTCGGAAGCGACGTCGCCCGGGCTGTCGGCGTTCCTGACCGTGCAGGAAGGCTGCGACAAGTTTTGCACCTTCTGCGTCGTGCCCTATACGCGCGGCGCCGAATATTCGCGGACCGTGGCGTCTGTCGAGGCCGAGGCGCGACGCCTTGTGTCGGCGGGTGCGGTGGAGCTCACGTTGCTGGGCCAGAACGTCAACGCCTATCACGGCATCGATGAGCGCGGCGCGGTTGTCGGCCTTGCCGGGCTTGTCGCGCGCCTCGCCGAGATCGATGGCCTTGCGCGCATCCGCTACACCACCTCGCATCCGCGCGACATGGACGAAGCGCTTATTGAAGCGCACAAAAACGAATCCAAGCTGATGCCGTTCTTGCATCTGCCGGTGCAGTCCGGCTCGGACCGCGTTCTCGCGGCGATGAACCGTCAGCACGATGGCGCGATGTATCGCCGGCTGGTCGACAAACTACGCGCGGCGCGGCCGGATCTGGCGCTGTCGTCGGATTTCATCGTCGGCTTTCCCGGCGAGAGCGATGCGGAGTTCCGCGCCACGCTCGATCTCGTGCGCGCGATCGGTTTCGCCAGCGCCTATTCGTTCAAGTACAGCGCGCGGCCGGGCACACCCGCCGCGACGATGGATGGTCAGGTGCCCGAAGACGTCAAGGAGGCGCGATTGGCGGAGCTGCAGGCCCTACTCAAGACGCAACAGGAGTCCTTCAATGACGCGACGGTCGGACGGATTGTGCCGGTGCTGATCGAACGCAACGGTCGGCATGGCGGGCAGATGGGCGGGCGCACGCCCTATATGCAGGCCGTGCACCTCGCGGCACCGGCATCGCTGCTCGGCTCTGTCGTCGATGTGCGCATTCTGGCCACGAAACCCAACAGCCTGACCGGCGCACTTGTCGTGCCGGCCGCGCGCGCGAGCTGAAATTCATGGCCACGCGCCCCGGACCCGCCAGCACTGGCGAACCGCCGATCCTGCTGCAATTCGACGACAACACGCTGTTGCCGATGCTGTTCGGCGAGCACGACCGCTATCTTGCAAGAATTGAGCAGAAGCTCGGCGTGTCGCTCGCCTCGCGCGGCAATCGCGTCGCGATTTCCGGCCCGCATTCGGCCACGACCGTGGCGCGCGACGCGCTGGTGGCGCTCTATGAGCGCCTGCGGCGCGGACTGATTGTCGATGCGGGCGAGGTCGATGCGGCGATGCGTTTGGCCGAGGGTGGCGAAGCGCGCAGCGACAACGGCGATCTGTTCGGCGGCGAAGACCTGACGATCCGCACCAAGAAGCGCCAGGTGGCGCCGCGCTCGCCCAACCAGGCTGCATATCTGCGCGCCCTGCGCGATTATGAATTGGTCTTCGGTGTGGGCCCGGCGGGCACGGGCAAGACCTATCTCGCGGTCGCCGCCGCGGTGCAGATGCTGACGACAGGCCAGGTCGACCGCATTGTGCTGTCGCGGCCGGCGGTGGAGGCGGGCGAGCGGCTCGGCTTCCTGCCCGGCGACATGCGCGAGAAGATCGACCCGTATCTGCGGCCGCTCTACGACGCGCTGCATGACATGATGCCGGGCGAGCAGGTCGAGCGCCGGCTCACCAGCGGCGAGATCGAGATCGCGCCGCTCGCCTTCATGCGCGGGCGCACACTGGCAAATGCCTTCGTTATTTTGGACGAGGCGCAGAACACCACGCCGATGCAGATCAAGATGTTCCTCACGCGCCTGGGCGAGCATAGCCGCATGGTGGTGACGGGCGATCTGAGCCAGGTCGATTTGCCCTCGGGTACGCGTTCGGGCCTCGCGGATGCGGTCGATACGCTGAGCGGCATCGAGGGGCTTTCGATCGTGCGCTTCAACGCCAGCGATGTGATCCGCCATCCGCTGGTGGCGCGCATCGTCGAGGCCTATGACGCGCGCGACGCCGGCAAGACGCGCGACGGCCGGTCGAAGCCATGAAGCGCCGCCCCCGCCGCCGGAGACGAGTCGCACGCGCGCCGTCGGCCGCGCGCATCGCCATCGCGCTGTCCGACCAACGCTGGCGGCGCGACGTCGCCGCCCCCGTCCGGCTCGTGCGCCGCGCCGCCAATGCCGCCATCGAAGGCGCCGAAGCCGATGTTGCCGATAGCGAGCTCAGCATCGTGCTGGCCGACGATCGCCTGCTGCGGCGGCTCAATCGCGACTATCGCGGCAAGGATAAGCCGACCAACGTTCTGTCATTTCCGGCGGGTACAAACGGCGTGAAGGTGCCGCTGCTGGGCGACGTCGTGATCGCGCACGGCACCACGGCCGGCGAGGCCGAAGCGCAGGGCAAGAGCGTTGCCGATCATCTCTCGCATCTCGTCGTGCATGGGGTTCTGCATCTGCTGGGCTACGATCATGAGAAGGCGTCCGACGCGCGCCGGATGGAGCGCCTGGAGACCGGCATCCTGGCCGGTCTGGGCATCGGCGATCCCTACCGGTTGAAGCCGCGGACGAAACGGGGATGAGCAACGATACCGAGAAAACCGCCTCGCCCATCGCGAACCTGATCGACCGGGTGCGCGACATCATCCGGCCGCGCGGCGCCGACGATATTCTGCGCGACACGATCGAGGAGATCATCGAGGAAGGCGCCCAACCGACCGAGGAGATCAGCGCGCCGGAGCGGGCACTTCTGCGCAACATCTTCAAGCTGCGCCAGCTCACCGCCTATGACGTGATGGTGCCGCGCGCCGACATCGTCGCCGTGAAGCACGATATCTCGCTCGCCGATCTGGTGAAGCTGATGACGCGCGACGCGCATTCGCGCATGCCGGTGTATCGCGAGTCGCTCGACGATGTCGCCGGCATGGTGCACATCAAGGACGTGCTGCAATTCTGGGGTGGCGAGCGCAGCTTCAAGCTCGACGACATCCTGCGCAAGGTGCTGTTCGTGGCGCCGTCGATGCACGTGCTGGATCTGCTGCTGGAGATGCGCAAGCAGCGTGTGCACATGGCGCTGGTGGTTGACGAATACGGCGGCATCGACGGGCTGGTGACGATCGAGGACGTGGTCGAGGAGATCGTCGGCGAAATCGAGGACGAGCACGATGTCGACGAGGGACCGCATCTGGTGACACTCGTCGATGGATCGCATGTCGCCGATGCGCGTCTACCGATCGCCGAGTTCGAAGCGAAGGTTGGGCCGATCCTGACCGAGGATCAGCGCGGATCGGACATCGATACGCTGGGTGGGCTCGTGGTGACGCAAGCGGGACGGCTGCCGGCGCGCGGCGAGGTGATCCAGCATCCATCGGGATTCGAGTTCGAAATCCTGGAGGCCGACCCGCGCCGTCTCAAGCGCCTCAAGGTGCGCCGGTTGCCGGAATCGGCAAGCGATGGCTGAGCCCGGCGCGCCGGGCGTGGTCGCGCGCGCCGTCGCCGGGCTCGATGGCCTGGCCGAGGGCGCTCGCGCGCTCGTCGGTTGGCGGCGCAACGTGCTGGCGATGGTGCTGGGTGCCGCGGCCAGCGTCGCCTTGCCGCCGGTGCATGCTTTGCCGCTGCTGCTGGTCGCGTTCAGCGGTTTGATGTGGCAGCTCGAAGGGGCGCGGCGCGCGCGCAGCGCGTTTGCGGTGGGCTGGTGGTTCGGTTTCGGACATTTCGCGGTCGGACTCTATTGGATCGCGCATGCGCTGCTGGTTGACGCCGTGCGCTTCGGCTGGATGATTCCCTTCGCCATCGGCGGATTGGCGGCGGGCTTCGCGATCTTCACGGGCCTCGCCGGTATGGCGGTGCGCCTGGCGCGCGGGCGCGGCGTCAGCGGCGTGCTGCTGCTCGCGGTCGCTTGGTTTGTTGCCGAATGGCTGCGCGCGCATGTCCTGACCGGATTTCCGTGGAACCTGATTGGCACGTCGTGGGCCGCGATCCCAGCGATGATGCAGCCAGCCGCGCTGATCGGACTCTATGGGTTGGGCCTGCTCACGGTCGCAATCGCGGCGATGCCGGCGACGCTGGCGCGGCGCGGCGCGGGGTTGTCACAGCGCTGGATCGGCATGGCCGCCGCCGCCGCCGTGTTGGCGACGGGCTGGTGCTATGGGTCCCTGCGTTTGGCCGCGGCGGGCGACGATGTCGTGCCGGGCGTGCGCCTGCGGCTGGTTCAGCCCGATATCCCGCAGAGTCTCAAATGGGACCCGGCGCTGCGCGAACAGCACTTTCAGCAGACGCTGGCACTGTCGCGCGCACCGGGCTTCGAGCAGCGCACGCATATCATCTGGCCGGAAGCGGCGGTGCCATTTATCCTGGCCGAGGACACGCCGCATCGCGTCGCACTCGCAACTGCGGTGCCGGCCAACGGTCTGGTGATCACCGGCGGCATGCGTGTTGCGCGGCCCAGCGGCGGTGTCCAGGTGTGGAACAGCCTGCTGGCGATCGATGGCAGTGGTGCCATCGTCGCCACCTACGACAAGTTTCACCTGGTGCCCTTCGGGGAATACGTACCGTTGCGCGGCGTGCTGCCGCTCGAAAAAATCACGCCCGGCAACATCGATTTCAGCGCCGGACCGGGGCCGATCACACTGGCGCTGCCGGGTCTGCCCAAGGCCAGCCCCTTGATCTGCTACGAAATCATCTTTCCCGCCGCGGTCGTGGCAAAGACGGAGCGGCCGCAATGGCTGCTCAACGTGACCAACGACGCGTGGTTCGGAATCTCGTCGGGCCCCTATCAGCATTTCGCGTCGGCGCGCTTCCGCGCGGTCGAGGAAGGAATGCCTCTGGTGCGCGCGGCCAATAACGGCGTGTCGGCGATCGCTGATTCCTATGGGCGAATCACCACGAGCCTCGATCTCGGCCGCAGCGGTGTCGTCGACGGCGATCTGCCGCGCGCGATCGCGGCGCCGGTTTACGCGCAAGTGGGCGATCTCAGCCCGTTGTTGCTGGCCATGGCCCTGTTAACGGTCTCGCTGGTGCTGCGCCGCATCGACTAACGGAACTTTTCGCCGCAGCGCCAGTTCTCCCTGCACGCCCGGCGTGTAAAAATCCGTGCGAAGCATCGCAGCAAAAATCGAAAATGCCCACCAAAACGGGGGGTTCTGACCCAGCTAGGCTATTGACCGTTAATGACGTGTGGCGTACCTAATCCGCATACTGATAATCGTTGCGGTGGCAGCCGTTCTGGCCATTGCGACATCGCCGCTCAGACGTCGTTACCCGTGTCGTCGCTGCACATGTCGTAACCACTTTCTTTTCCCTGTAGGAGCATCATGCCAGTCATCGTTCGCCGCCGCGGTCGCGGCCGCTCACCCAACGGCAAACCGAATCCGATCGATGTGCATGTCGGTGCCCGCGTGCGTTTGCGACGCACTCTCTTGGGGATGAGCCAGGAGAAGCTCGGTGATGCGATCGGACTGACATTCCAGCAGGTGCAGAAATACGAGCGCGGTGCCAACCGCGTCGGCGCCTCGCGGCTCTACGATCTGGCGCGCGTGCTCGATGTGCCGGTGTCCTATTTCTTCGAGGAGATGTCGTCGGAAACCTCCGCCAAGGCGCGCCAGTACGCGGCCGGCATGGCCGAGGACGAAGGCGAGACTTACGAAGTCGATCCGCTGACCAAGCGCGAGACGCTGGAGCTGGTGCGCGCCTATTACAAAATCACGGACCCGAAGGTGCGTAAGCGCCTGTTCGAGATGACCAAGGCGCTGGCGCACGGCCAGACGCTGCTCAAAAAGGTCAAGTAACCCAACCGATCGGCGCCGCTTTAATGTGACATCCACCCCAGTTTTTATAGGGTGGATGTCTGTTGACGCGCGCGGGAAAGCTTGCCACAAGAGCGCGCCGGCGGCAGGGCACGCCGGCATGACACCAGCGATCCCCCGTTCCCGATCAGCGCTGTAATTTCCGGAGGCCAGGCCGTGCGCAAGGGCGATTTCGTTTTCACCAGTGAGTTGGTGTCCGAAGGACACCCGGACAAGGTCTGCGACCGCATCTCGGATGCGTCGTCGACGCTCTTCCTGTCCGCGGATCCGATGCGCGCGTCGCCTGCGAGACGCTCGTGCACCACGCAACGCATCGTCATTGCGGGCGAGGTGCGCGGACCGAGATCGGTCGTCGGCATGAACGGCAAGGTGAAGGCCGACAAGATCGAGGCACTGCGCGCGCCAGGCGATCAAGGACATCGGCTACGAGCAGAAGGGCTTCCATTGGAAGAAGGCGCAAGGTCGACTGCTTCACTGCACGCGCAGTCCGCCGACATCGCCCAGGGCGTCGACGCCACGGGCAACAAGGACGAGGGCGCCGGCGACCAGGGCATCATGTTCGGCTACGCCTGACGAACGAGACGCCGGAGCTGATGCCGGCGCCGCTCCAGTACGCGCACAACATCCTGCGACTCGCTGGCCGAGGCGCGCCATTCGGGCGACGAGCCGATGCTCTGGGCCCGACGCCAAGAGCCAGGTCACGCTGCGCTATGACGACGGCAAGCCGGTCGGCGTGACCGCGGTCGTCGTCTCGACCCAGCATAGCCGACAAGGCTCGAGCCAGGACGACGTGCGCGAGATCGTGCCGGCCCTACGTCGAGAAAGTGCTGCCCGACGGCTGGATGTGCGCCGGAAGACCACTTCTACGTCAACCCGACCGGCAAGCTTCGTGATCGGCGGCCCGGACGGCGACGCCGGCCTGACCGGCCGCAAGATCATCGTCGACACCTACGGCGGCGCGGCGCCCGCATGGCGGCGGCGCGTTCTCCGGCAAGGACCCGACCAAGGTCGATCGCTCGGCCGCCTATGCCGCGCGCTACCTGGCGAAGAACGTCGTCGCGGCGGGTCTCGCCGATCGCTGCACGATCCAGCTCGCCTACGCGATCGGCGTGTCCGAGCCGCTGTCGGTCTATGTCGACTCGCACGGCACCGGCAAGGTCGACGAGGAGAAGCTGTCGAAGGTGCTGCAGCAGCTGGTGCGACCTGACGCCGCGCGGCATCCGCGAGCATCTGGGCCTCAACAAGCCGATCTATGCCCGCACTTCCTCCTATGGCCATTTCGGCCGCACGCCGGAGCCGGATGGCGGCTTCTCGTGGGAGAAGACGGACCTGGTCAAGGACCTCAAGTCCGCCTTCGGCTGAGTTCGCGGTCACATTCAATCGGGAACGGCGCGGTGACGAACCGCGCCGTTCTGATCGCCGCTGAACGGCGGCGGAGACAACCATGACGCCATCGGCCCGCTTGATCGCATCGTACGGGCGCCGTCGCGGCCGGCCGCTGCGCGCCGGGCGCGCGGCGCTGGTCGATAACCTATTGCCGCGCTTGACGATTCCGGCGCCGCCGGCGGACGCCGCGATCGATCCGGCGACGCTGTTCGCGCGTCGGCCGCACACAGGTCTGGCTGGAGATCGGCTTTGGCGGCGGCGAGCATCTGGCGCAGCAGGCCGCGATGCATCGCGAGATCGGGCTGATCGGCGCGAACCCTATCTCAACGGGGTCGCGGGGCTGCTGGCGCGCATCGACGGCTCAGGCGCTCGACAATGTCCGGCTGCTTCGCCGACGACGTCCGGCAGCTGCTGCCGCTCCCTGACTTCGAGTGCGCTGCCGCGTCTTCGTCCTGTTTCCCGATCCCTGGCCCAAGGCGCGGCATGACAAGCGGCGGTTGATTGTCGACCCGCTATGCTCGACGAGCTGGCGCGGGTCATGGCGCCGGGGGCGAGCTGCGCATCGCCACCGATGATCCGGACTATCGTCGCCACATTCACGACTGCGATCGGGCACGGCCTTGCGTGGCTGCGGACGGCCATCGCGCGGCGCAGCGGCCGGCCGACTGGCCGGCAACCCGCTACGAGGCCAAGGCCGAAGCCGCCGGGCGACAGCTCGATCTTCCTGCGATTTGTGCGCGATCAGGGGCCGGTAATAGGCCTTGAACCGGCGGGGGAAGGGGTATATGTCCGCGCACATCACGAGCAGTCCGGTCGATATGTGACCGGGCAAAAAAAAGTGGGCCCAACCGGCCCACTTTTTTGTTGTTGGGCCCTGCTCGTCTTGACCCCATCGGCGGCGACGACAGGAAGGCATTGGAACAACGCAGCTCTCTCGAGGATCTGGTCGAGCCGACGCTGGAGGCCATGGGCTACAGGCTCGTGCGGGTGATCGTCATCGGGCCGGCGCCAGCCGACCTTGCAGATCATGGCCGAGCGCATGGACGGCCAGCCGATGGCGGTCGAGGATTGCGAGGCGATCAGCCACGCGCTCGGCGCCGTGCTCGATGTCGAGGACCCGATCCGGGCGACTGGGCGCTGGAGGTCTGCTCGCCGGGCATCGACCGGCCGCTGACCCGGCCAAGGACTGGAGCGCTTCGCCGGCCACGTCGCGCAGGTGGAGCCGCGGTGCCGCTGGAAGGGCGCAAGCGCTTCAGGGGCCGCTCTGGGCGCCGACGCGGCGGACGCGGTGCGGCTCGAGGACGGTGGACGGCGACGATGCGCTTGCCGCGCGGCAACATCCGCCGCGCCAAGCTGGTGCTGACGGACGAGCTGATCGCCGCGCAGCCGCGGCAAGGCGCGAAGCACTGACCGACGCGAGGCGACCACGAGAGACCGAACGCGAGACGGACATGCGAACGGTACCGCCATCGCCCGCCCCGAGCTGCTGCAGGTCGCCGACGCCGTCGCGCGCGAGAAGATCATCGAGCGCGACGAGGTGCTGGAAGCGATGGAGCAGGCCATCCAGAAGGCCGGCCGCGCCAAGTACGGCCACGAGAAGGACATCCGCGCCATCATCGACCGCAAGAACGGCGAGGTGCAGCTGGCGCGCTGGACCGAGAGGTCGGCAGAGCCGGTCGAGAACGAGGACGACCCAGATCCCGCTCGCGCATCGCGCAGAAGACCGAGCCCGGCATCGAAGCTCGGCGAGTTCATCATCGACCCGCTGCCGCCGATCGATTTCGGCCGCATCGCCGCGCAGACCGCCAAGCAGGTGATCGTGCAGCGGGTGCGCGAGGTCGAGCGCAAGCGGCAGTACGACGAGTACAAGGACCGCGTCGGCGAGATCGTCAACGGCGTCGTCAAGCGCACCGAGTACGGCAACCTGATGGTCGATCTCGGCCGCGCCGAGGCGCTGCTGCGCCGCGACGAGACTGCATCCCGCGCGAGGCCTTCCGCAACGGCGACCGCGTGCGCGCCTACATCTACGACGTGCGCGAGGAGCCGCGCGGGCCGCAGATCTTCCTGTCCCGCACGCATCCCGGTTCCTGGCCAAGCTGTTCGCGCAGGAAGTGCCGGAGATCTACGACGGCATCATCGAGATCAAGGCGGTGGCGCGCGACCCCGGCAGCCGCGCCAAGATGGCGGTGATCAGCCGCGACAGCTCGATCGACCCGGTCGGCGCCTGCGTCGGCATGCGCGGCTCGCCGCGTGCAGGCGGTGGTGGGCGAGCTGCAGGGCGAGAAGATCGACATCATCCCGTGGTCGCGCGACCCCGCGACCTTCGTCGTCAACGCGCTGGCGCCGGCCGAGGTCACCAAGGTGGTGCTGGACGAAGAGGCGCGGCGCATCGAGGTGGTGGTGCCGGACGACCAGCTCTCGCTGGCGATCGGCCGGCGCGGGCAGAATGTGCGCCTCGCCTCGCAGCTCACCGGCTGGGACATCGACATCCTCACCGAGGCCGAGGAATGCGAGCGCCGCCAGGAAGAGTTCAGGACGCGCACGGCCTGTTCGTCGAGGCGCTGGACGTCGACGACGTGATCGCCGGCCTGCTGGTGACCGAAGGCTTCACCTCGGTCGAGGACATCGCCGCCGTGGCGATCGAGGAGCTGGCCGGAATCGAGGGCTTCGACGAGAGCGTGGCGACCGAGCTGAAGCGCCGCGCCGAGTCCTTGCTTGCACGCGCAGAACGAGAAGCTGACGAGAAGCGCCGGGAGCTCGGCGTGGAGGACGCAGTTGGCGGCGATCGAGCGGCTGACCCCGGCGATGCTGGTGGCGCTGGGCGAGAAGGGCGTGAAGACGCTGGACGACCTGGCGCGACCTGGCCTCCGACGAGCTGATCGAGATCGTCGGCGCCGACGCGATCGACGAGGACACGGCGAACGCGATCATCATGGCGGCGCGCGCCCATTGGTTCACCGAGGACGGCGAGGCCAAGACCGCGTGAGCGCACTGGCCGCCCTTCGCCGCCGAGCCCGAGGCAGATCCGAAATCCGGCGAAGACGCCGCGACGCGGCGCTGCATGGTCACGGGCGAGCTCAAGGCGAAGGACGGCCTGATCCGTTTCGTCGTCGGACCGGCCGACCGGGCCAGCCCGCGCCATCGTGCCGGATATCGACGCGCGGCTGCCGGGCCGCGGTTTGTGGATGACCGCCCGACGCGATATAGTGTCGGCCGCGATCAGCCGGAAGGCGTTTGCCAAGGCGGCCGGGGCACCGGTGACGGCATCGACCGACCTGCCCGAAATAGTGGCGGGCCTGTTGGTTCGCCGTCGTCTCGACCTTATCGGCTTGGCCCGGCGGGCCGGCCAGGCCGTGGCAGGTTACGAGAAGGTGCGGGCAGCCCTCGGCGACGGGCCGGTTGGGCTGCTGATGGTGGCAAGCGATTCCGGCGAAGACATCCGCCGGCGTGTTTTGGGGCCGGCGTCAGGGGTCGCGATCGCGACAACGCTTGACGCGGCGGAACTGGGCAGCGCCTTTGGGCGCGATCGAGTTGCGGTGGTGGCGCTGAGGTCGGGGCGGCTGGCCGCGCAGATTGCGCGCGAAGCCGGACGGGTCGGCGGCTTTCGGGGCGAGCAGAGCGGTTCTCACGGGTTATGACAGCGGATAGGCGATGACGGATACCAAAGAGCAGGACGCGAAAAAGAAATTGGGCTCTGGCGAAGCCCGGACGGCTCGAACTGAAAGTCAGTCGAGACCGGACAGGTGCGCCAGAGCTTTTCCCACGGCCGCACGAAGACCGTGCAGGTCGAGGTCAAGAAGAAGCGCGTCTTCATGCCAGGACAGCCCGGCCACACGGCCGAGGTGGCACCCAGCGGTACGCCCAGCACCGAGCGCTCCGCACCGCCGTCAGCGCCCGCCTCGAGCGGCGGCTCCAACGCTTCGGCGAAGCCTGCGGTTCTGCGCGTCCTGACCCAGGAAGAGCGCGCCGCGCGCACGCGCGCGCTGCAGGGCGCGATGCGCGCCGATGTCGAGGCCAAGCGCCGCGACGACGCTGAAGCCAAGCGCTTCGAGGAAGAGCTGCTCCGGCGCCAGGAAGAAGACGCCAAGAAACATACCGAGGAAGAGCTACAGCGCCGCGCGCAGGAAGCCTTGCGGCTCAAGGCCGACGAAGAGGCCAAGAAGCGCGCCGAGGAAGAAACCCGCCGCCTGACGGCCGAGGAAGAAGCCAAGCGCCGCAAGGCCGCCGAGGATTCCGGCAAGACCGCCGCGGCCAAGCTCACCGTCAACGCGCCCGAGGAAGAAGAGTCGCGGCCGCGCCGCCCGGGCGTGCGCCCGGAAGTGCGCAAGCCGACGATCGGCCCGCGCGCCGCATGACGCGCGCCGCCGCCAGGGCAAGATGACGCTGACGCAGGCGCTGGGCGACGAAGACAATATCCGCGTGCGCTCGCTCGCCGCGATGAAGCGCGCGCGCGAAAGAGAACGCCTGCGCCTGCTGGCCGAAGGGCCGCAGGCCAAGTTCGTGCGCGACGTGGTCGTGCCCGAGGCGATCACCGTGCAGGAACTCGCCATCCGCATGGCCGAGCGCGGCGCCGACGTCATCAAGTCGCTGATGAACATGGGCGTGATGGCGACCATCACGCAGACGATCGATGCCGACACCGCCGAGCTGGTGGTCGCGGAGTTCGGGCACCGGGTCAAGCGCGTCGCCGAAGCCGACGTCGAGATCGGCCTCAAGGGCGGTGCCGACGAAGACGCGCACCTGCTGGCACGCGCGCCCGTCGTGACGATCATGGGCCATGTCGACCACGGCAAGACGTCGCTGCTCGATGCGCTGCGCGAGACCGACGTCGCCGAGCACGAGGCCGGCGGCATCACGCAGCATATCGGCGCCTACCAGGTGAAGCTCAAATCAGGCCGGCAGATCACCTTCCTCGACACGCCCGGCCACGAAGCCTTCACCGCCATGCGCGCGCGCGGCGCTTCGGTCACGGATATCGTCGTGCTGGTGGTCGCGGCCGATGACGGCATCCAGCCGCAGACGGTCGAGGCGATCAACCACGCCAAGGCGGCGAACGTGCCGATCATCGTCGCCATCAACAAGATCGACAAGCCGGACGCGGACCCCGACAAGGTGCGCCGCGACCTGCTGCAGCACGGCATCGCGCTCGAAGGCATGGGCGGCGACGTGCTCGGCATCGAAGTCTCCGGCCTCAAGCAGGCTGAACCTCGACAAGCTCGAGGAAGCGATCCTGCTGCAGGCCGAATTGCTCGACCTGCGCGCCAATCCCGATCGCGCCGCCGAAGGCGTGATCGTCGAGGCGAAGCTGGAGCGCGGGCGCGGCGCGGTTGCGACCGTGCTGGTGCAGAAGGGCACGCTCAAGATGGGCGACATCTTTGTCGCCGGCGCCGAATGGGGCAAGGTGCGCGCGCTTCTCGACGACAAGGGTCGCCACATTGAGGCGGCCGGCCCGTCCGTGCCCGTCGAAGTCCTGGGCCTGAACGGCGCGCCGTCGGCGGGCGAGAGCTCGTCGGTCGTCGACAGCGAGAGCCGGGCCCGCGAGGTCACCGATTTCCGCCAGCGCAAGAGCCGCGACGCGCGCTCGGCCGCAGGCGCGCGCGGCACGCTCGAGCAGATGTTCTCGAAGATCACCGAAGGGTCCGCCAAGGAACTCGGCATCGTCGTCAAGACCGACGTGCAGGGCTCGCTGGAGGCGATCACCGGTGCGGTCGACAAGCTCGCCACCGAGCGAAGTGGCGGTGCGCGTGCTGCATGGCGCGGTCGGCGCCATCACCGAGAGCGACGTGGTGCTCGCGAAGGCGTCGAACGGCTTGATCGTCGGCTTCAACGTGCGCGCCATCACCGCAGGCGCGCGAGATCGCGCAGCGCGACGGCGTCGAGATCCGCTACTACTCGATCATCTACGACATCATCGACGACATCAAAGCGGCGCTGGGCGGCCTGTTGTCGCCGACGCTCAAGGAACGCTTCCTGGGCAATGCCGAGATCCGCGAGGTGTTCAACATCACCAAGGCCGGCAAGGTCGCCGGCTGCCGTGTCACCGAGGGCTGGTCAAGCGCGGCGCCAAGGTGCGCCTGCTGCGCGACAGCATCGTCATCCACGAAGGCACGCTCAAGACGCTGCGCCGCTTCAAGGACGAAGTCCGCGAGGTCCAGGAAGGCTACGAGTGCGGCATGGCCTTCGAGAATTACGACGACATCCAGGTCGGCGACACGATCGAGTGCTTCGAGGTCGAATCCGTCGCGCGCGTGCTGTAAGCGGAAGGGCGCGGGCCGTTGGGCCCGCGCCGCCGCCCGCGAATTGGAAAGCCGATGCCGCGCAAATCCCCCAATAGCCGATCGGGCCCGAGCCAGCGCCAGCTGCGCGTGGGCGAGGCCATCCGCCATGCGATCGTGCGCGTGCTGCGCGAGGGCAATATCCGCGATCCCGAGCTGGACGGCGCCCTGGTGACGGTCACGGAAGTGCGCGCCTCGCCCGATCTCAAGCATGCCTCGGCCTTCGTGACGCCGCTGGGCGGCGGCGACTCCAAGGCGATGGTCAAGGCGCTCAATCGCGCCGCGCCCTATATCCGCAGCGTGGTCGCCCGCGAGGTGCAGCTGCGCACGGCGCCCGGAGATCCATTTCCAGGCCGATACCTCGTTCGAGCAGGCGAGCCGGATCGACGCGCTGCTGCGCCAGCCCGACGGTGCAGCGCGACGTCGACGCAAGGACGACGCGGACGATGGCGAGGAGCTGCGTAAGGGCGACAAGGTCGATGGCTGGCTGGTCCTCGACAAGAAGCTGGGGCTGAGCTCGGCCGGGGCGGTGGGCAAGGTCCGGCGCCTGTTCAATGCCGCCAAGGCCGGCCATGCCGGCACGCTCGACCCGCTGGCAACCGGCATCCTGGTCGTGGCACTCGGCGAAGCCACCAAGCTCGTGCCCTATGTGATGGATGCGCCTAAGCAGTACCGGTTCACGGTGCGCTGGGGCGAGGCGCGCGAGACTGACGATGCCGAGGGGGCCATCTGTGCCAGCAGCGATGTCCGGCCGGACAGGGATGCGATCCTGGCCGCCCTGCCGCACTTCCGCGGGCCGATTCAGCAGATTCCGCCTGTCTATTCAGCGCTTAAGCTCGCCGGCCAGCCCGCCTATGCGCGCGCCCGGGCCGGGGAGGATGTCGTCATGGTGCCCCGGGAAGTCACGGTCGAAAAGTTCGAACTTGTTGAAATTCCTGATGAAAATCACGCGACCTTCACGGTCGATTGCAGCAAGGGCACGTACATCCGCAGCCTGGCGCGCGACCTCGCGGTGGCGGTGGGCACGGTCGGGCACGTGTCGGAATTGCGCCGGAGTGCGGTCGGGCGCTTCACGGAAGAGCTGGCAATAGGACTGGATAATCTCGAAGCGCTCGGGCATATTCCCGGCCGCTTGGCGTATCTGCACCCGGTCGAGACCGCGCTGGACGACATCCCGGCGCTGGCCGTGACCGAAGACGATGGCTTCCGCCTCAGGCGAGGCCAGGCGGTGCCGATACCCCGCGCAGCGAACAGGGACCTCCCGTTTGTCTCCGGTCAGGTGGTCGCAGCGACATTGCTGGGCCGGCTGGTGGCGTTGACGCAGAGTCGAGGGCGAAAGCCTCCTGCCGGTGCGCGTTCTCAATACCTAACCGGGCGCCCAAGCCGCCCATCGAATGAGAAGGAGTGCCCGATGTCGATTTCGGCAGAGCGTAAAGTCGAGCTTGTTAAAGAATACGCGAACAAAGAAGGCGACACCGGGTCGCCGGAAGTGCAGGTCGCGATCCTGTCCGAGCGGATCAAGAATCTGACGGACCATCTGGGCGGCCACAAGAAGGACTTCCATTCGCGCCGCGGCCTTCTGATGATGGTGGGCCAGCGCCGGCGCCTGCTCGAATATCTCAAGGGCAAAGACGTCAAGCGCTACGAAAAGCTCATCGAGCGTCTCGAGCTGCGGCGCTGATCGCTTGCACCAATCCCGACCCACGATCTCGACCCTGATGCGGCGCCAAGACGCCGCCACACGGTCGATGTCGTGCTCGGTTCCACATATCAATTCGTCGCTGCGCGGATCGGAGATGACAGCCGCGCCGACGATCTTTTGCTATCGGCGGCGGGAGTCGACGTACATCCTGCCGTCCCAGGCCTCCGATCGGCTGCTTGTCACTGGACGGTCCAAGACCGTAATGGCGCGGACGAATCGACCATCCGGGTTGATTGGCGCGCCGACATCGCCCACCCATCCGGGGTGCGCCGGTGACGTACGTGGAAGGAAAGACACTCATGTTCGAAGTTCATCGCAAAGAAATTATGTGGGGCGGGCGCAAGCTCACTCTCGAAACCGGCAAGATCGCACGCCAGGCCGACGGCGCCGTGATGGCGCGCTATGGCGACACGGTGGTGCTGTGCACGGCCGTCGGCGCACGCACGCCGCAAGCCCGGCATCGATTTCTTCCCGCTGACGGTCAATTACCAGGAGAAGACCTTCGCCGCGGGCAAGATCCCCGGCGGCTTCTTCAAGCGCGAAGGCCGCCCGAGCGAGAAGGAGACGCTGGTCTCCCGCCTGATCGACCGGCCGATCCGGCCGCTGTTCGTGGACGGCTTTCGCAACGAGACGCAGGTCGTCTGCACCGTGCTGTCGCCACGATCTGGAGAACGATCCCGACATCGTCGCGCTGATCGGCGCCTCGGCGGCGCTCACCATTTCCGGCATCCCGTTCATGGGCCCGATCGGTGCGGCGCGCGTCGGCTATATCGAGGGCGAGTACAAGCTCAACCCGACAGGTCGACGAGATGCCGTCGTCGAAGCTCGACCTCGTCGTCGCCGGCACGGTCGAAGGCGTGCTGATGGTCGAATTCGGAAGCGCAGGAGCTGTCCGAGGAAATCATGCTCGGCGCGGTCCAGTTCGGTCACCAGCAGTTCCAGCCGGTGATCCAGGCGATCATCGATCTTGCCGAGAACTGCGCCAAGGACCCGTGGCCGATGCCGGAGATTCCGGCGCGAAGTCGTCAGCGTCAAGGCCAAGATGAAGGCGGCGATCACGTCCGACCTCGCCGCGGCCTATCGCGAGACGCGTCAAGCAGAACCGCTACGCCAAGATCGACGAGGCCAAGAAGAAGGCGCTGGCCTTGTTCGTCGACGTTCCCGCGGAGCTGGCGGTGGCGCCGGGCGTGTTCAAGGATCTCGAGAGCGAGATCGTGCGCGGCAACATCCTGCCGACCGGCCGCCGCATCGACGGCCGCGACACCAAGACGGTGCGTCCGATCGTGTGCGATGTCGGCCTGCTGCCGCGCACGCACGGCTCGGCGCTGTTCACCCGCGGCGAGACCCAGGCGCTGGTGACGGCGACGCTCGGCACCGGGCGAGGACGAGCAGATCATCGACGCGCTGGAAGGCGAATATCGCGAGCACTTCCTGCTGCACTACAACTTCCCGCCCTACTCGGTGGGCGAAGCCGAGCGCATGGGCTCGCCGGGACGGCGCGAGATCGGCCACGGCAAGCTCGCCTGGCGCGCGATCCGGCCGCTGCTGCCGACCGAAGGAGAGCTTCCCCTACACGATGCGCGTGGTCTCGGAGATCACCGAATCGAACGGCTCGTCGTCGATGGCGACGGTGTGCGGCACCTCGCTCGCGCTGATGGATGCGGGCGTGCCGCTGATCGCGGCCGGTGGCGGGCATCGCCATGGGCCTGATCAAGGAAGACAGCGGCATCGCCGTGCTGTCCGACATCCTGGGCGACGAGGATCATCTCGGCGACATGGACTTCAAGGTCGCCGGCACCGAAAACGGCGTCACCGTCGCTGCAGATGGATCATCAAGATCACCTCCATCACGCGCGGAGATCATGCAGACGGCGCTCGACCAGGCGCGCGACGGACGCCTCCACATCCTCGGCGAGATGGCCAAGGCGCTGACCGGCGGCGCGCGGCGAGGTCAGCCAAGAACGCGCCGCGCATCACGACCTTCACGATCCCGAAGGACAAGATCCGCGAAGTGATCGGCACCGGCGGCAAGGTGATCCGCGAGATCACCGAAGTCACCGGCGCCAAGATCGACATCGAGGACGACGGCACGATCAAGGTCGCGGCGGTCGACGGCGATGCCGCCCAGAAGGCGATCGACTGGATCAGGGGCATCGTCGCCGAACCGGAAGTCGGCCTGATCTACACCGGCAAGGTCGTGAAGATCATGGATTTCGGCGCGTTCGTGAACTTCCTCGGCAGCAAGGACGGCCTCGTCCATATCTGCGAGCTGGCGCCGCAGCGCGTCGGCAAGGTCGGCGGACGTGGTCAAGGTCGGCGACGCGGTGAAGGTGAAGCTCCTCGGCTTCGACGATCGCGGCAAGGTCAAGCTGTCGATGCGTCACGTCGACCAGGCGACCGGCGCCGACTCTCCGACCAGTTCGACAAGGCGGAGACGGCGAGCTGAACAGCCGCCGCGATTGCGCAGACAGGGCCCCATTCCCGCCAACCGGGAATGGGGCCTGTTTCTTGTGGGAACGCCATGGCCGCCAAAGCAAAAAGCCGCGCCGAAAAAGACGACCGCGACAATGACAACGGCGTCGGGATTGACACTGCCGCGCATCATCGGCCATCGCGGCGCCAAGGCCTCGACGCCGGAAAACACGCTGGCCGGCATCCGCCGCGCGAATGACGATGGCGGCAAATGGGTCGAGTTCGACGTCAAGCTGACGAAGGACAGCGTGCCGATCCTGATGCACGACGCGACGCTCGACCGCACGACCAACGGCAAGGGCCGCGTGGCCGAGCACGCGCTGGCGCAGATCAGGCAGCTCGATGCCGGCAGCTGGTTCGGCGACCGAGCTTCGCGGGCGAGAAGGTGCCGACCCTGGTCGAGGCGCTGGAGCTGATGGACGAGCTCGCCATGGGCTTCAACCTCGAGATCAAGCCGTGCCCGGGCCGCGAGGAAGAGACGCGCGACAGTCGCGCTGCGAGTTGCGTCAAGCATTGGCAGAAGAAGGCGCCGGTGCCGGTCGTCTCGAGCTTCAAGCTGCCGTCGCTCGCGACGGCGCAGAGGCTGGCGCCGCGATCTGCCGCGCGGCTTCCTGTCCGAGACGCTGCTGCCGATTGGCGCGCAGCAGGCGAATTGCGTCGGCTGCCGCACCATCCATCCGCGGCGACCCGCGACCTGACCGCGGCGCAGGTCGCAGGAGGTCAAGGCGGCGGGGTTTCCACTGCTGGCGTGGACCGTGAACGATGGCGGACGGGCGCGCGAGCTGGTGGCCTGGGGGGTCGACAGCCTGATTCACCGACGCCCGGCCGCGATCGCGACGCGCTTGGCTGAAGACGCGGCAAATCGTCGGCGCAGACAGGATTTCCCGGGATTGGCCTTTGATCCGGTGAACCGATGATATGTCGATCCGCGACGGTCCGATGGACCGCGGGCAAGCGCCCCAACGACGCGCGATAGGGACGTGAAGGCTCTCAAGCCGATTTTGATTTCCGGGCGCGAATGCTGCCGCTGGTCGAAGGCGGCAAGGGCATCTCCGTCTCCAACGGCGAGAGCTCGGGCGCCTGGGCGGCGTCGGGCGGGGTCGGCACGTTCTCCGGCGTCAACGCCGACGCTACGCGATTCCGATGGCAACCTGATCCCGCAGTCGTCTATCACGGCCGCACGCGCAGCGAACGCCATGAAGAACTGGTCGCCTACGCGATCAAGGGCGCCATCACCCAGGCGCGCGTCGCCTATGAGGCGTCCGAACGGCCAGGGCCGCATCCACATGAACATCCTGTGGGAGATGGCGGCGGCGGAGCGCATTCTCCACGCGGTGCTGGAAGGGGCGCGCGGGCTGATCCACGGCGTTACCTGCGGCGCGGGCATGCCCTATCGCATCGCCGAGATCTGTGCGCGCTACGGCGTCCACTACTACCCGATCGTGTCGTCGGCGCGCGCGTTTCGCGCGCTTGTGGAAGCGCGCCTATCACAAATTCCGCGATCTGCTGGGCGGCGTGGTCTACGAGGATCCTTGGCTGGCGGGCGGGCATAACGGCCTCTCCAACGCCGAGGATCCGACCAAGCCGGAAGCGCCGCTGCCGCGCGTGGTCGAACTGCGCAAGCAGATGAATGAGTTCGGCCTCGATCGAAACTCCGGTGATCATGGCCGGCGGTGTGTGGTTCTTGCGCGAATGGGAAGACTTCATCGGCAATCCCGATGTTCGGGCCGGTGGCGTTCCAATTCGGCACGCGGCCGCTGCTGACGCAGGAAAGCCCGATCTCGGATGCGTGGAAGAAGCGCCTGCTGACGCTCAATGAGGGCGATGTGCTGTTGCACCGCTTCTCGCCCGACGGGTTTCTATTCGTCCGCGGTGATCAATCCGTTCCTGCGCGAATTGGAAGAGCGCTCGCATCATCAAGTCGCGTATTCGTCCACGCCGGTCGGCGAGCTCGAGACGCCGCTGGCCGTCGGTGCGCGTGGGCGCACCGTCTATCTCGCCGCGGCGGACAAGGAGCATGCGCAGAAGTGGATAGCGCAGGGCTTCACCGATGCGCTGCGCACGCCGGATTCGACGTTGATCTTCGTGACGCCGGACAAGGCGCAGGAAATCCGCACCGATCAGGTCAACTGCATGGGCTGTCTCTCGGCGTGCATGTTCTCGAACTGGGCGCAGACGGAAGGCGGCTCCACCGGCAAGAAGGCCGATCCGCGCTCGTTCTGCATCCAGAAGACGCTGCAGGACATTGCGCACTCCGACGACGTCGATAACCAGCTCATGTTCGCGGGCCACAACGCGTATCGTTTTGGCCAGGACCCGTATTACAAGGGCGGCTTCATTCCGACCGTCGGGCAGCTCGTGGATCGAATCCGGACCGGGGATTAATTCCTAGAGCGGTGCCGGCGTTAACTTTGATACATTCCAATGTGTGGTGCAGCGGACTGGATTTGAGCCTTTAATTCGCTTCGAATTGAGCCTATATAAATTCCATGATCGCCAAGCGTCCCTATACCGAAGCCATAGACCGCCTGAAGGAAGCCGGCTTGCGGCCGACCCGTCAGCGGTTGGCCTTGGTGCGCCTGCTGCTGGATGGCGGCGATCGCCACGTCACGGCCGAGAAGCTTCACGAGGAAGCGGACCATGCCGGCATTCATGTGGCGCTGGCGACGGTCTACAACACCCTCAACCAGTTCACCGCCGCAGGCCTCCTGCGCGAGGTGGTGGTTGATTCCGGACGCTCGTATTTCGACACCAACACCTCCGATCACCATCACTTTTTCTTCGAGGAATCCGGCTCGCTGCAGGATATCCCCGGCGATCAGGTGCGGGTGAGCGAAGTCCCCGCGGCCCCGGAAGGGACCAGCGTGCGGCGCGTCGACGTGATCGTCCGCGTCACGAAGTCCAGTCAATAATCGTTCTCAAGTCAACGCGCTAAAAGATTGTCTAGAAACGTTCTAGACTATTGACAGCGGCTGAAATGGGGTCTCATAGTTGCGCCTGACCGGGGCCGTTCCCGCCGCCATGGGAGCCCCGGTGCCAGGCCCGCACCGCCAATCCGCCGCCCTTCTGGCGGCAAGGCGGCGGCTCCGCAGAACCACTAGGGAGAACGGCCATGCCGAAACTCAAGGGAACCAAGACCGAGCAGAATTTGAAGGATGCGTTCGCCGGCGAGAGCCAGGCGAACCGCCGCTACCTGTACTTCGCCCAGAAGGCGGACGTCGAAGGCTATAACGATGTCGCGGCCGTGTTCCGCTCGACGGCGGAAGGCGAGACCGGCCATGCGCACGGCCATCTCGAATACCTCGAGGAGACCGGCGACCCGGCCACGGGCGAGCCGATCGGCCCGACCGCCCTCAACCTCAAGGCCTCGATCGCCGGCGAGACGCACGAATACACCGATATGTATCCGGGCATGGCGCGCGCGGCACGGACCGAAGGCTTCGACGAGATCGCCGACTGGTTCGAGACGCTGGCCAAGGCGGAGAAGAGCCACGCCGGCAAGTTCCAGAAGACGCTGAACGAGCTGCCGAAGTAAGCGGCTCCTTGCAGCTGACCTGCGGAGTTCGCAAGGGGTGACGCCGGTGGGCGGGATCGCTCGATCCCGCCGGACCGGCGGAGCGCCTTGCGCTCCTCTGCGGCGTTTCCCGGAGAGTGGAGAAGATGCGCGAAGGCAGCCTCGAAGCCCCCACGCGACATAAGATTGACTGGCACAATCCGGAGTTCTGGGACGAAAAGAAGCTCGACGAAGAGCTGCGGCGGGTGTTCGACATCTGCCACGGCTGCCGGCGCTGCTTCAATCTGTGCGATTCGTTCCCGCGCCTGTTCGATCTGATCGACGCGACGCCCAACGGGCTGGTCGACGAGGTTGCGAGTGCCTCGTTCGAGCCGGTCGTGGAGGCCTGCACGCTCTGCGACATGTGCTTCATGACGAAGTGTCCGTACGTTCCGCCGCATCAGTTCAATCTCGATTTTCCGCATCTGATGCTGCGCGCGCGCGCCGTCGATGCGCGCAAGGGCAAGATCGCGCTGGCGGAGCGCGAGCTCACCAAGACCGATCGCAACGGCAAGATCGCATCGAAAGTGGCGTCGATCGCCAATTGGGCGTCCGACACCAACAACAAGCTAACGCGGCCGATCCTGGAAGGGACGGCCGGCGTGCATCGCGCGGCGAAGCTGCCGAAATTCCACGGCAAGACGTTTGCCGTGCGCGCGCGCCAGGAGAAGGCGCCCGCTTCGGTGGCGGCCAGTACGCATGGCCGCAAGGCGGCGCTCTACGCCACGTGTTTCGTCAACTACAACAACCCCGATATCGGCATGGCGGCGCGCGCCGTGCTCGCGCATAACGGCGTGGAGACGAAGGTCGAATACCCGCGCTGTTGCGGCATGCCGCAGCTCGAGCATGGGGAGATCGCCAAGGTCGCCGAAAGCGCCAAGGCCGTGGCCGCGCATTTCTCGCCGATGATCGACGCGGGCTGGGACGTTGTGGCGCTGACGCCGTCCTGCGCGCTGATGCTGAAATTCGAATGGCCTCTGATCGTGCCGGACGATCCGCTGGTGCAAAAATTGTCGAAGGCGACGTTCGACATCTCCGAATACGTCGTCGATATCGCCAAGCGCCACGGGCTCGCACCCGGGCTGAAGCCGCTCGACGGCGGCGTGTCGGTGCATCTCGCCTGTCATGCGCGCGCCCAGAATGTCGGGCCGAAGGCGGCGGAGCTGCTGCGGCTTATTCCCGGCAACGACGTCGCGGTGGTCGAACGCTGTTCGGGCCATGGCGGCTCATGGGGCGTGATGAAGGAGAATTTCGACGTCGCGCTCAAGGTCGGCAAGCCGGTGGCGCGCAGTGTTGCCAAGAACAACAAGGCCTATCTGGCGGCGGAATGTCCGCTGGCGGGCGAGCACATCATCCAGGGCGTTGAGCGCTTGCCCGAGGAAAAGCCGACGCTGCTGCGCTCCTATCATCCGATCGAGCTGTTCGCGCGCGCCTACGGGCTGATGTAACTGAGAGACCGTGAGGCGGCCTCATCCTTCGACAAGCTCAGGATGAGGCCGGACGGGGAGCCTCATGCTGAGCTTGTCGAAGGATGAGGCTGATCATGAGCGAAGCGATGGCAATGAAACGAACGATCACGCGTGACGACATCATTCCGCTCGACCAGTACGGGCGCGAGCGTAAGGCGATGCGCCAGAGCCTGGTCGCGATGAAGAGTCGGCGGCGCGTCGAGGTCGGCCCCGTCGCGACGTTCTATTTCGAGAACTATCAGACGATGTGGCATCAGGTGCACGAGATGCTCTACATCGAAAAAGGCGGCGAGGCGCAGATCCCCGACGAGCTGCGCGCCTACAATCCGCTGATCCCGCAGGGCAGCGAGCTGGTGGCGACGGTAATGTTCGAGATCGAGGACCCGGTGCGACGTGCTGCGATCCTCAGCAAGCTCGGCGGCGTCGAGACGGCGATGTTCATGACCGTCAACGGCGCGATGGTCCGGGCCGTCCCGGAAGGCGATCTCGAGCGCACCAAGGCCGACGGCAAGACCTCGTCGGTGCATTTCATGCACTTCCCCTTCACGAGCGCGCAGATCGCGGCGTTCCGCGCGCCCGGCGCGCAGGTGGTGCTGGGCTTCGACCATGCCCATTACGGACACATGGCAACGCTGCCAGACACCGTGCGCACGGCGCTGGCGGAGGATTTTGCGGTCTAACCTGTCTAGGGCTTTCTAGCCCCACCTCACCCGCTCGCTTCGCTCGCACCCTCTCCGCCCCACTGGGGCGGAGAGGGTAGGGGCCCGTCGCGCAGCGACGGGAAGGGTGAGGTGGGGAAGGCGCAGGCCTTTCAGAATCGGCCTAATCCACCTTCGCCCATTTCGCCAGCATGATGTTGTCGGCGCGGTGGACGACGCTTACCTTGCTGCTCATCGCCCAGGGAATGACGATGTGATAGAGCGGGATGTGGCCGGCCTCGGCGTTGTGCAGTGCCAGCGCCTCGCGGATCAGTTCGCGGCGCTTGTCGGTGTCGATCTCGCCCGCCACGCGCTCGATCAATGAATCGACCGTCGCGTTGCTGTAGCCGCCGGCGTTGAACGAGCTGGCGCCGACCTTCGCCTTGGTCATGATGACGCCGCGCAGCGTGTAGAGCGCGTCGAAGGTCGGCACGCCCCAGGATAGGCCGTAGAAGCTGGTGTCGCCGCGCAGCCATTTCTGCGACATCACGGCGGCCGGCACGAGATTGACGTCGACCTTGATGTTGATCTGGGCCAGCTGGCCGGCGATCGCCACGCAGGCTTGCGCGTAGTTGCCGTTGGGGCAGTCGAGCGTCACCTTGAAGCCGTCGCCATATCCCGCCTCGGCCATCAGTTTGCGCGCCTTGGCGTGATCGAGCGGCGGGCGCTCGTCGTTGCGCTTGTCGTAGCCGGTCACATAGGGCGTCCACATCGAGTTCGTGGGCACCGCCTGGCCGCGCAGGATGCGGGCCTTGATCGTCTCCATGTCGATCGACATCGCCATGGCCTGACGCACGCGCGCATCCTTGAACGGATTCTTTCCCTTGGCATCACCGTAGAGCAGCTCGTCGCGATGCTGATCCATGCCCAGGAAGACGGTGCGATTCTCCATTCCTTCGAGGACCTTGAGCTGCGGCTGCTGCTTGAGCCGCTCGAGGTCCTGGTAGGGAACATAGTTGGTGATGTCGATTTCGCCCGACATCAGCGCCGAGGTGCGCGTGGCGTCGTTGACGATCGGCAGCTGCACGAAGGTTTCGACATTGCCCTCATGCTTCATCCACCAATTCGGATTGCGCACCATCACGGTGCGCACATCCAATTCGCGCGAGCGCAGCATGAAAGGGCCCGTGCCCATCGTGTTGCGGCTGGCGAAGGTGTTTTCCTTGCCGGCGAAATTCTGCGGCAGCTCGCTCTTGCTCGCCTCCGACCACGCCTTGCTCATCATGAAGATGCGCGTCAGCTTGTCGGGCAGGATGGCGTCCGGCGTCTTGGTGACGATATCGACGGTCAGATCGTTGACGCGCACGGCGTCCGCCAAAGAGTCAATGTAGATGGTGTAGTTGGAGGTCGGCGCCATCGCACGCTTGAGCGAGAAGACGACATCGTCGGCCGAAAACGCCGAGCCATCGTGCCACTTCACGTTCGCACGCAGCATGAAGCGCCAGCGTGTCGGCTCCAGGCGTTCCCAGCTTGTGGCCAACAGCGGCTCGACCTTCAGGTCCTTGCCGCGGGTGGTGAGCCCCTCGTAAATCTGCTCGATCGTCATGTTGACGATGAGCGAATTCTGGGCGTGCGGGTCGAGCGTGCCGGCCTCGGCGTTGATCGCCAGGCGCAGGGTCTTGCCCTGGGCTTGCGCCGCGTTGGGTGCCGCGAGCAGGGCGGCCGCGAGCGCCCCCGCCATCAAAAGACGATTGAGCATCGGTGCCACTCCCCTTGGGGTTGCCGTGTGGGGCAAGTATCGCGGCAGGGGCGGATTTGGCGCAAGGGGGCGCAAGCCAGATCGGCCTTTTGGACGGTTGATCGCGGCGGCGGGCCCCCGCATCATGGGCCTTCCTTTCTCAGGGGAAGTCTCATGGACACGATCAGCGAACCCACCCGCCTGCGCGAGTGCTACGGTCAGACCAGCGACCTCGCGGCGCGCAAATCGCTCGACCATGTCGACCGGCATGCGCGGGCGTTCATCGCACTCAGCCCCCTCATGATCATGGCGACGTCCGACGAGTTCGGCGCCGATTGCTCGCCGCGCGGCGATGCGCCGGGTTTCGTGCAGGTGGTGGACGACCGGACCCTTGCGATCCCCGACCGGCGGGGCAATAACCGCCTCGATTCCTTGCAGAATATTGCGGTCAACCCGGAGGTGGGGCTGCTCTTCCTGGTGCCGGGCATGAACGAGACGCTGCGCATCAACGGCCAGGCTGAAATCGTGATCGCGCCGGCGCTGCTGGACAAGTTCACTGTCCAGGGCAAGGTGCCGACCAGCGCGCTGATGGTGCGGGTGCGCGAGGTGTTCTTCCATTGCGGCAAGGCGCTGATCCGCTCCGATCTGTGGAACCCGGAGAAGAGGATCGAGCGCAAGAGCTTCCCCAGCCTTGGCCGCATCCTGGCCGACCAGATCGCCGGCGTGAACGCGGAGGAGGGCGACAAGTTGGTCGCCGAGGGCTACGCGACGCGGCTGTACTGAGCCGATGCCATCCATCGAAATCCTGCTCGCGTTTGCGACCGCGACGCTCATCTTCGCCTACATGCCGGGGCCGGCGATGCTCTACACCGCCGCGCAGACCTTGGCGCGCGGGCGGCGCGGCGGGCTGATGGCGGCACTGGGCATTCATTGCGGCGGCTATGTGCACGTGCTGGGCGCGACGCTGGGCCTCGCGGCGCTGTTTCAGCTCGTGCCGCTGCTCTACACGGTGGTGAAGCTGGCGGGGGCGCTTTACCTGATCTGGCTCGGCCTCAGCATGATCCGCACCAAGATCGGCGGCGCCCCGTCGGCCGTCGCGACCGGTCTGCCGGCGCGCAGGCCGTGGCGTGCCTTCGTCGACAGCGTGATCGTGGAAGTCCTCAATCCCAAGGCGGCGCTGTTCTTCCTTGCCTTCCTGCCGCAATTCGTCGATCCGCAGGCGGCGCTTCCCTTGTGGCTGCAGTTCCTGGTGCTGGGGACGATCGTCAATCTCGCCTTTTCGTCCGCCGATCTGCTGACGGTGGCCCTGGCCTCGGCGATGATGACGCGGCTCAAGCGCAGTGCACGGGCGCAAACGGTCTTGCGCTGGCTGGGTGGAAGTGTGCTGGTGGGGCTGGGGGCTCACATGGCCACCAGCCGCAACTAGGCGCTATTTCAGCGTCTCGTCGGGATAGACGCCCCAGAATTCCGTGCGCGTGAGCCAGCCGCGCTGACCGCCGGCGTCCAGCCGGCACCATTGGTCCTTGCATTCCAGGATCTGCGCGACAACCCCGGCTTCGACCTGCGCCGCCGGCCCAGCCTCGCGCTCGGGTTTCTGGCGCAGCGTGCGCACCTGGCCGGTGATGACGCCGTAGCGCTTGCCCGAGGTCATGCTCTGGTGCACCCAGCCCTCGGTGCCCTGCCAGTCGCGCACTTTGCGCCAATGCTCGAATTCCTGCAGCACCTCGACGGGCATGTTGCGGCGCTTCAACACCCAGTCGATCGGGAATTTGACGCCGGGGCCGCTGCGCAAATTGACCTCGTCGGTCTTGAGGCTGACATAGCGCGGTACGTTGGGGCGCAAACTGCCGCCCGCCTCCTGCGCCGCGCCGGGAGCGGGGCGGGCAGTGAGCAGCAGCAGGGCCAGCAAGAGCGCGATCGGGCGCCCGACCTGTCGGGCAACTCGGGACAGCATGGCGCGATTATAGATTCCGAAGCGCGCGGGGGAAGCCTGTCGGGTGGGTGGGGTCTGTTCAGCATCGGCGAGGTGACTTGCATGAGCAGTTGGTGAGATTGGATTCATCGCTCTGCTGCAGACCCCCCACCCGCTCGCTACGCTCGCGACCTCCCCCTCAAGGGGGGAGGTTGGAAGACAAAGGTGCGATGGAATTCCCTCCCCCCTTGAGGGGGAGGGTTAGGGTGGGGGGTGATGCAGCAATGCGACCCTGCCGGCACAAGCATGCCTGACATAGTGCTCGGCTGGACAGGCCGGGGTCGGCTTGCTACGCCTGTGCCCATGTCGCGGAACCGCCCGCTGGTCATCGTCACGCGCAAGCTCCCCGACGTCATCGAGACCCGGATGATGGAGCTGTTCGATACGCGGCTCAATCTCGAGGACCGGGCGATGGACGAGGCGGCGCTGGCGCAAGCGGTCGCGGCGGCGCATGTGCTCGTTCCCACGGTCACTGACCGCATCACGCGCGCGATCCTCGAGCAGGCCGGGCCTAACCTCAAGCTGATCGCCTCGTTCGGTACCGGCGTCGACCATATCGACCTCGACGCCGCGAAGGCGCGCGCCATTACCGTCACCAACACGCCCGGCGTGCTGACCGAGGATACGGCGGATATGAGCATGGCGCTGATCCTCGCGGTCATGCGCCGGCTGGGGGAGGGCGAGCGGCTGATGCGCGGCGGTACATGGCGCGGCTGGAGCCCGACCTCGATGCTGGGCGCGCGGGTCAGCGGCAAGCGGCTCGGCATCATCGGCATGGGGCGGATCGGCTCGGCGCTGGCGCGGCGCGCGCGCGGCTTCGGGCTGTCGATCCATTATCACAATCGCCGAAAACTGGACGAGCAAAGCGAAGCGGAGCTCGAGGCGACGTACTGGCAGAGCCTCGACCAGATGCTGGCGCATATGGACGTGGTCTCGATCAACTGCCCGCGCACGCCCGCGACATTCCATCTCCTGAATGCGCGCCGGCTCAAGCTGATGAAGCCCTCGGCGGTCGTCGTCAACACCGCCCGCGGCAATGTCATCGACGAGGACGCGCTGATCGAGGCGCTGATGAAGCGCGAGTTGGCCGGCGCTGGCCTCGATGTATTCGAGAACGAGCCGGCGGTGAATCCCAAGCTGCTCGCCCTTGAGAACGTCGTGCTGCTGCCGCATATGGGCTCGGCGACGCTCGAAGGGCGCATCGCCATGGGTGAGAAAGTCCTGATCAACATCAAGAGCTTTGTCGATGGGCACAACGCGCCCGACCGCGTGCTGGCCACGATGTTCTGAGACAGGAGGGCGCCATGACCGCGCCTCGATTCCCGACACTGACGCGCCGCTCGGCCTTGGGTGGTGCTGCGGCGTTGAGCGCAACGCCGGCCCTCGCGGCGTTGAAGCCACGCGAGGAGGAGCCGCTGATCGTGCGCGCCAAGCGCGTCGGGCTCTACTATGGCGCCGCGCTCGCGACGCGCCATCTGGGCGAGCCGGATTTCGCGGAGGTGTTCGCCGAGGAATGCGGGATCTTGGTGCCGGAGTTCGAGGCGAAATGGCATCGCCTGCAGCCGGAGCCGGGCAAATTCGATTTCACGGCGATGGATCGCCTGACGGCGTATGCGCGCGAGCGGCAATTGCTGGTGCGCGGCCACACGCTGCTCTGGCATCGCGCGATGCCGGCCTGGCTGCCGGAGACGATCTCGCCGGCCAATGCGGCGCGGCTGATCGCCGAACATGGCGGGCCGGTCGTGGCGCGCTATCGCGGCCGCATGCATTCCTGGGACGTCGTCAATGAGGCGCTGGAGCCGAAGGAGGGCCGCGCCGACGGGCTGCGCATGACGCCGTGGCTCAAGGCGATGGGGCCGCGCTACCTGGACGTGGCATTCCAGAGTGCGCGCGCGGTCGATCGCGATGTGCTGCTGGTCTACAACGAATACGGCCTCGACTACGCAACACCAAATGACGAAGCGCGGCGCAACGCGACGCTGCGCTTGCTCGAAAGTTTGCGCGGGCGCGGCGTGCCGGTGGGGGCTCTGGGCATCCAAGCGCATCTCGGTGCCGACAACCGGCCCTTCGATGCGGCGGTGCTGCGCCGCTTCCTCGCCAATGTCGCGGCCATGGGCTTGCGGATCATCATTTCCGAGCTCGACGTGTCGGATAAAGCTTTGCCGGACGATAAGACGCTGCGCGACAAGCGCGTGGCGGAGGAAACGAAACGTTACCTGGAAACGGTGCTCGACGAGCGCGCGGTAATCGCGGTCTTGAGCTGGGGCCTGTCCGACAAGCATTCCTGGCTGAGCGAGGCCGAGCATTCGAAGCGTGCGGACGGCTTGCCATCGCGCGGCCTGCCATTGGATGATGAGTTCAATCGCAAGCCGATGTGGGCGGCGATGGCGCGAGCGTTCGACTTCGCGCCGGTCCGCTAAGGGGAGAAACCATGAGCACGCAGATGGAAAAGGCCCGCGCGTTCCGGGCCTTGCATGAACGCGCCGGCGCCTTCGTCATTCCCAACCCGTACGACATCGGCACGGCGAAGATGCTGGCGCAGCTCGGCTACGAAGCGCTGGCGACGACCAGTGCGGGCTACGCGTTCACGATCGGCAAGCCCGATATGGCGGTGGGGCGCGATGCGATGCTCGCCCATGTGCGCGAGATCGTGAATGCCACCGATCTGCCGGTCAGCGCCGATCTTGAGAATGGATTCGGCGATGCGCCCAAATACGTGGCACAGACCATCCGGCTGGCGGCGGAAGCCGGACTCGTCGGCGGCTCGATCGAGGATGCGACGGGCCGCAAGGACGATCCGATCTATGGCTTCGACGCGGCAGTCGAGCGCGTGCGCGCCGCCGTGGAGGCTTCGCGCGCGCTGGCGTTTCCGTTCACGCTGACGGCGCGCAGCGAGAATTACCTGCACGGGCGGCCGGACCTCGCCGACACGATCAAGCGGCTGCAGGCGTTCCAGGCGGCGGGGGCCGACGTGCTCTATGCGCCGGGCTTGCGCAACAAGGACGACATCGCGACGGTCGTGAAATCCCTGGATCGGCCGGTCAACGTCGTCATGGGGCTGGCGGGGGCAAAATTCAGCGTTGCCGATCTGGCGGCCCTGGGCGTGAAGCGCATCAGCGTCGGCAGTGCCTTGTCGCGCGCGGCGCTGGGCGCGTTCCTGCGCGCGGCGCGCGAGATGCGCGAGCACGGCACGTTCAACTACGCCGACGAGGCGGCACCGTACGCGGAGTTGAATGGGATGTTTCGGTAGCTGTTCCTGCGGCGCTGCACTGCTGCATCACCCCCCTCCCGGCGCTTCGCGCCGACCTCCCCCTCAAGGGGGGAGGTTAGAAGAAAAAGGCGCGATGGAATTCCCTCCCCCCTTGAGGGGGAGGGTTAGGGTGGGGGGTGATGCAGCAGTGCGGCGTTTCAATGCGCCGCGTGCGCCTTGGCGTGCCCCGACAGATCCGTGATCGTCTTGTGCGTGCCGCACAACGGGCAATCGGGGTCGCGGTTGATTTTGATGCGGCGGAATTCGGTCGCCAGCGCGTCGTAGATGAGGAGCGAGCCGGAGAGCGAATCGCCGAGGTTGAGGATCTCCTTCACGACTTCCGTAGCCTGCAGCGTGCCCATGACGCCGGCGACAGAGCCGAGAATGCCGGCCTGTTCGCAGCGCGGGATGAGGTCGGGCGGCGGGGGATCGCGGAAAAGGCAGCGATAGCACGGGCCGCTTGCCGTCATAGGCCTTGAAGGTCGAGAGCTGGCCCTCGAAGCGCAGCAGCGAGGCGGAAACCAGCGGCGTCTTGCCGAAATAGCACGCATCGTTGAGTAGATAACGGGTGGCGAAATTGTCGCTGCCGTCAATCACGACTTCGCATTCCTCAATCAACGCTGCCGCGTTCTCCGCCGTGAGGCGCAGCTTGTGCGGTACCACGCGCACTTCGGGATTGATGCCGGCGATGGTCTCGAGGGCGCTCTTGACCTTGTTCTCGCCGACACGGTCCTCGGTGTGGACGATCTGGCGCTGCAGATTGGAAAGATCGACGCGATCGTCGTCGATGACATCGATCGTGCCCACCCCGGCGGCGGCCAGATACATGAGGGCGGGCGAGCCGAGCCCGCCGGCGCCGACGACCAGCACGCGTGCGCCCAACAGCTTCGCCTGGCCGTCCTCGCCGACCTCGTCGAGGATGAGGTGGCGGGCGTAGCGCTCGAACTGGCGGTCGGAGAGAGTCATCGCTCGGCTCCTCCCTCATCCTTCGAGACGGGCGCTCCGCGCCCTCCTCAGGATGAGGATCAAAGAACTGTTCCTACGGCCTCATCCTGAGCTTGTCGAAGGATGAGAGAGTGCGCGGTCGACCCCATCCTTCGACAGGCTCAGGATGAGGTCGATGGAGAGAGTGTCACAACCCTTCGAACAGCGCCGTCGTCAGGTAGCGTTCCGCAAACGACGGGATGATCACCACGATCAGCTTGCCGGCCATGTCCGGCCGCGCGCCGACTTCCAGGGCCGCGGCGATGGCCGCACCCGAGGAGATGCCGCCCGGCAGGCCCTCGGTGCGCGCGGCCTCGCGCGCGGTCGTGAAGGCGGTCTCGTTGCCGATGCGCACGATCTCGTCGATGACCGAGCGGTTCAGAATCTCGGGCACGAAGCCCGCACCGATGCCCTGGATCTTGTGCGGGCCCGGCTTGCCGCCGGACAGCACCGGCGAATCCTCGGGCTCGACCGCGATCATCTTGACCGATGGCTTGCGCGCTTTCAGCACTTCGCCCACGCCGGTGATCGTACCGCCGGTGCCGACGCCGCTGATGACGGCATCGACGCGGCCGTTGGTGTCGCGCCAGATCTCCTCCGCCGTGGTGCGGCGATGGACAGCGGGGTTCGCGGCGTTCTGGAATTGCTGCAGGATGATCGCGTCGCCGAGCTGCGCCACCAATCTCCTCGGCGCGTTTGATGGCGCCGCGCATGCCGTCAGCGGCGGGTGTGAGCTCAAGCTCGGCGCCGAGCAGCTTCAGCATCTTGCGCCGCTCGATCGACATGCTCTCCGGCATCGTCAGAATCAGCCGATAGCCTTTCGCGGCGGCGACGAAGGCGAGCGCGATGCCGGTGTTGCCGGAGGTCGGCTCGACCAGCACGGTCTTGGGGCCGATCTTGCCGGCCTGCTCGGCGGCTTCGATCATCGCAAGGCCGATGCGGTCCTTGACCGAGGCCAGCGGGTTGAAGAATTCGAGCTTGCAGACGATGTCGGCCTGCACGCCGCGCTTGGCCGCGAGGCGCTTGATGCGCACCAGCGGCGTGGCCCCAATGGTCTCGATGATGCTGTTGTAAATGCGGCCGCGGAATTCCGGCTCTATTTCGGGCGCGGCGGAGCGCGAAACGGTCGCCATGGGTTTATCCCTTCAATCGTGTGAAACCGCTGAAATATCGTAGATAATACGTAGATTATGCAGGGGGTCGGCGCAAGCCTGGACCCCACCCGCACGGCGGCACCGTCAGATGATGAAATCTAATCCGGAATCGAGCTTGGGTTTGAGCTCGGCTTGTTCGGCGCGCGCGCACAGGTCCTCGATCGAGATCGTGTCCAGGCGCGCCATCAATTCGCTCTGCAATTCCAGCAGCATGGGCCGCACGACGCGCAGGCCCAGCGGTGAGCCGGGCGATTCGGTGACGGGGTCGGAGGCGGTCTCGATCTGGCGCGCCACGCGCACGATATCGCCGACCGAGATGCGGCGGCGCTCGCGCGCCAGGCGGTAGCCACCTTTGGGCCCGCGCTGGCCGCCGAGGATGCCGGCGCGCACCAGCGCCTGCAGCACCTGTTCGAGATAGCGCTTGGGAATGCCCTGGCGCTGGGTGATCGCCGCGGCCTGCACCGGCTTGCCGCCGGCGTTGTAGGCGATGTCGAGCACGGCCTCGATCGCGAACAGGATTTTCTTGGAGAGGCGGATCATCGTCAGTGCCCGGTCGAGCCGAATCCGCCGGCCCCGCGCACGGTATCGGGCAAGCTCGCAACCTCGGACCACGCCACGCGCGACACTGGCGCCACGACCAGCTGCGCGATGCGCGTGCCGCGGCTGACGACGAAGGGCTTGTCGCCGAGATTGGCGAGGATGACGCCGATCTCGCCGCGATAATCGGCATCGATCGTGCCGGGGGTGTTGAGCACGGTCACGCCGTGCTTGAGGGCGAGGCCGGAGCGCGGGCGCACCTGCGCTTCAAAGCCCGGCGGCAATGCAATCGCAAAACCGGTCGGCACGAGGGCGCGCGCCCCGGGCAGCAAGGTCAGATCGGCGGCGACAGCCGCGGCGAGATCGAGACCGGCGGCTTGATCGGTCGCGTAAGCGGGCAGGCTGAGATCGGCGGCGTGCGAGAGGCGGGTGATCGAAACGTGGGTTTCTGGCTTGGTCACGATGCGGGTCGGGCTCTTCTAAAAGGTTAGGTCAGATGTTTGGCGATGCGTTGGGCAAGGCGGCGCGCCACCTCGTCCTTGGCAAGGGCCGGCCAATGCTCGGCCCCGCCGGCGTCGATGAGATGAATCGTGTTGCTGTCGCCACCGAACGTGCCAGTCGCGGCGGAGACATCGTTGGCGAGGATCCAGTCGCAGCCCTTCTTCTGGCGCTTGGTGATGGCGTTGGCGACGACGTTCTCCGTCTCGGCGGCGAAGCCGATGACCAGGCGCGGGCGCTCGGCGCCGGGCTTAGAGATCGTCGCCAGAATGTCGGGATTCTCCGCAAGCTCGATCGGCGGTGCGCTGCCGCCGTTCTTCTTGATCTTCTGGTTGCGCGGTGCCGCCACTTTCCAATCCGCGACCGCCGCCGCGAACACCGCAACATCGGCCGGGAGAGATTTGCGGCATGCGGCCAGCATTTGCTCGGCGGTCTCGATATGCGTCACGCGCACGCCGGCGGGATCGGCCAGCGCGGTCGGGCCGGTGACGAGCGTCGTCTCGGCGCCCAGCGAGGCGAGGGCCGAAGCGATCGCGTGGCCCTGCTTGCCCGACGAGCGGTTGCCGATGAAGCGCACCGGATCGATCGGCTCGTAGGTCGGTCCGCTGGTCACCAGGGCACGACGGCCGGCGAGTGGGCCCGCACCAAACATCGCCTCGATGGCGGCGACGATCTCCAGCGGCTCGCTCATGCGGCCGATCCCGGTTTCGCCTTCGGCGAGCTCGCCCGAAGCGGGGCCGACGCTCTTCACGCCGCGCGCGGCGAGGGTCTTCAAATTGAGCTGCATCGCCTCATGCGCCCACATCACGAAGTTCATCGCTGGCGCGATCAGGATCGGCTTGTCGGTCGCGAGCAGCAGGGTGGAGGCGAGATCGGAGGCGAGGCCCATCGCCATGCGCGCAATCAAATCGGCGGTGGCGGGGGCGACGACGACCAGGTCGCATTCGCGCGCCAGGCGGATATGGCCGATCTCATTCTCGTCGGTCAGCGAGAACAGGTCGCTGAACACCTTGTTGCGCGAGACCGTCTGGACGGTCAGCGGCGTGACAAATTCGGCGCCGGCCTTGGTCAGCACGCAGCGCACATCGGCGCCGCGTTCGCGCAGGCGGCGGATGAGATCGGGGCATTTGAAGGCCGCGATCCCGCCGGCGATGATCAGCAAAATCCGTTTGTCACGAAGCATTTAGGGCTTTCGATTCGCTGCAATTGATGCATTGTACTGCAAATATATGTAGATAACCTTACCGACTTAAACACGCAAGTGCAATCAGCTTCGCGAGCACTGCCGGTGCTGGCGGATCTCCCGGCGCCCAGCACCCCCGTCGCAAGACTGTCACTGAACGCGTCTAGGAATCACGAAAGCAACAAAGGGGGCGCCGCCGGCGAGGCGGCGAAGCGCGTCAATGCAAGTCGATATTTTCAAGGACATTCTTGTTCCCGTGATCGGCGGCCTCGGCATCTTCATGCTGGGCCTGGAGTTCATGTCCAACGGGATCCAGTCCCTGGCCGTGAACAAAATGCGCGCGTTCCTCGCCAAAGTCGCCGGAACGCCGGTGACCGGGTTGTTCGCGGGCACGTTCATCACCGGCGTCATCCAGTCCAGCACGGCCATGACCGTGATGGTGGTCGGCCTCGTGAACGCCGGCGTGCTGGGCTTGCGACCGGCCATCAGCGTCATCATGGGCGCCAATATCGGCACGACGCTCGGCAACGGCCTCATCGCGCTGCCGCTCGGGCCGCTCGGGCTGATCCTGGCCGGCATCTTCGCGCTGGTGTTCGTGTTCAGCAAAAATGACCGGGTGCGCAGCATCGCGCTCGCCTGCATGGGCTTCTCGCTGATCTTTTACGGTCTCAACTTGATGACGGGCGGCCTACGGCCGCTGCGCGCGATGCCTGAAGTGATGTCCGTCATCTCGAGCCTGAAGGCGGATAATTTTGCCGGCCTTGTCTATTGCGTCCTGATCGCAGCCTTCATCACCGCGCTGATCCACTCCTCCTCCGCGACAATCGGCATCGTGATGGGGCTCGGCGCCGCCGGCATTCTTGATTGGCAGACCGCGGTCGCTTTCTCGCTTGGCGCCGATCTGGGGACGACCATCACGTCGTGGATGGCGTCGCTCAACCTGACGAAAAATGCCAAGCGCGCGGCCTATGCGCATATTTCCTTCAATGTGATCGGCGTCCTGGTGATGTTGCCGCTGTTCTTCCCGTCAATGACCCTGCTGACCTGGATCATGCAGTGGTTCGGTGGCGATCCGGGCGTGGCGGTGAGCGTGAACGGCAAAGAGACGTTCCCGCTGGTGCCGGTGGCGGTCGGGCTTTATTCGACCGCCTTCAACATCTTCAACACCGTCCTGATGTTTCCCTTCATCGATGTGTTCCATCGCGTGCTGTCGCGCGTCGGACACACCATGGCCGATGACAAAGAGGATTATTCGCAGCCGCGCTATCTCGATGCGAAAGTCGTGAAGGACATGTCGCGCAGCGTACCGGCGGTGCAGAAGGAAATGGCCCGCTATTTGGAGGGTGCCGCGCAGTTCCTCGATGTCGCGAAAGAGGTGCCGGAGGCACCGGCCAATGCGATGGAGCATTACATCGCGCTCGACTCGTTGAGCCGCGATATCCGCCAGTACACGGCCAACATGTTCGATGCGCAGATGCCGCGCGAGAACGCCGAGTTGGTCGCCAGCCTGATCGAAGAAGAAGACTGGATCGCCGCGCTGGGCGAATCCCTCTACCAGGTGGCGCGGCGCGCCGAACGGCAGTCCTTCTCCCCGGCCGGGCGAGAGCTGGTGAATGCGACCGTGGATCGCATCGCCGCCGCGTTCCGCGCGATCACGCCGGCAACGCAGGACGTCAAGAGCGTGTCGCCGCAGGCAACACAGCACCTGGCCGGTATCGAGTCGCTGCGCCAGCGATGCCTGAGGCTCGGATCCGAACTGCCGTGGGGCGAGCGGGGTGTGATCCTGACGCTGCTCGGCAGCGCCGAGCGCGCCTTCTTCCTGATCGAGCGGATCGACGCCGAACGCCGCTCGGTCTCGCGCGTCGTGCGCGAGGGTGAACGTGCCGCGCGCGCCGACGGCAGGTCGCTTGAGGGGCCCAGAGGGGCCGTGCCCGCGCCGACCTGAAGCGCTCGCGCGCAGCATTGAAGGAGACGAGTGTGAAGATCCTCATCGCTTTTTGGATGGCAGCGATCGCGGTGGCCGGCACGGTGCCGCCGGCAGCCGCACAGGACGTGCTGGGCGACACCAGCGCGGTTGTTTCCGGGGCCGGATCGACCTTCGGCCACCCGATCCTCTCGCGATGGGCGCAAGGCTACCGGAACTGGATTTCCGGTGGCGTCGATATCCCGCTTGCGGGCTCCGGCCTCGATGATGGGCCGACGCGAAATGCGCTAGCGTATGAGCCGGTCGGGTCGCTGGCCGGGATCATGCGGGTCCGGGAGCGCGCGGTCGATTTCGGCGCCAGCGACATGCCGCTGAAATCGGACGAGTTGGCAAAGCTTGGGCTCGTCCAGTTTCCGATTGTGATCGGCGGCGTGGTGGCGGTGGTCAATATCGACGGTGTCGGTCCCGGTGCCATGAAATTCACGGGGCCGCTGCTCGCCGACATTTTCCTCGGCCGCGTTCAATCGTGGTCCGATCCGGCGATCAAGGCGCTCAATCCCGACCTCAAGCTGCCCGATGCGAAAATCGCCGTGATTCACCGCGCGGACGGGTCGGGGACGACCTTCAATTTCACCGACTATCTGTCGAAGGTCAGCGCGGATTGGAAGGCGAAGGTGGGCGCCGATCTGCTCGTCTCCTGGCCGGTTGGGACCGGCGCCAAGGGGAATGACGGCGTCTCGCAAGCGGTCCGGCGGACAAAACATTCGATCGGCTACGTCGAGTTCGCGCATGCGCTGCGCACGAAGCTCAGCTATGCCGCGATCCAGAACCGCGCCGGCCGGGTGGTGACGCCGGACGTCCGCGCCTTCCAAGCCGCGGCCGACAGCGCCGCGTGGAGCGGCGCCAATGGCTTCAGTCTGCTGCTGACGGATGCACCGGGCGAACATGCCTACCCCATCGTCGCGACCGTCTTCGCGCTGATGCCGAAAGCGGCGCCGCCGCGGAGAACCCGGACGACACTCCAGTTCTTCCAGTGGTCGCTGGACAGGGGTGCCCAGGGCGCGGCCGAACTCGGTTACGTGCCGCTGCCGCTTGGTCTGGTCGATCAGGTCAAGGATTACTGGCGGCAGAGCCTCCAGTTCGGCATGTGAGGGCGGGACGCCCGACAGGGCGTTCGCTGGCCGGCCGCAAGCCGCCGCGATCCGGCGCGGCACGCCGTAAAATCCGCGAGTCCGATCATCATTGAAATCCGCACCGGTTTGGTCGGCAGCCGGCTCTTCCTTGCGCTGCGGGATGCCGTATGATTCATGCCCGAATCGGGGGGCGTCATGGGCGGTTGGCGGCAGGCTTTTTTAGCGGCAATTGTCGGCGGCTTTCTGACTTGGGGGCCGGCGCTGGCGCAAGGCGCGCGGCCGGACCCGGAGAACATCGTGCCGCTGCCGGCGGCGCTGGAGATCACGGCGCCCGGCCCCGACGTGCCGGCTTCGATCGCGGCCTTTCAGGGAGCGTGGGTCGGCACCTGGGAGGATGAGTTCCGCAACATCCTGGTCGTCGAGCGCATCGCCGCCGACGGGCGTGCCAGCGTGGTCTATGCCTGGGCGGATTCGGCGTTCTATGGCGTGTCGCGCGGCTGGATGCGGGCGGAGGCGAAGATCAACAAAGGCGTGCTGACCATCCAGCGCTTCGGCTGGACGGACGCATTGGCGGTTGACGGTAACGGACGCCTCACCGGCACATCGACCCAGCGCACGGGGCGGGTTGCGCCGGGCGTGTTCGTGCGCGCCGAGCCGGCTTCCCTTGCCGGCGGCAAGGCCGTTGTCGAGAAGGTCTGGCCGGGCGAGCGCGTGCGCATTCCGCATCTGACGCTGCGTAAGCCGGATGGTTCGCGCGCGCTCGAACTCGAAGGCACGTTGTATCGGCCCAAGCTCGTGGGGGTGGGGCCGCTCGCCGTCATCACGCATGGCTCCGATATCGGCCGCGACCTGCTGCGATCGTTCTCCTATTCCGATCTCGGAAGCTGGCTGAGCGACAAGGGCTATGCCGTGCTGGTGCTGATGCGCCGCGGCCGCGGCCTGTCGGAGGGCGAGTATGGGAGGATTTCTACAACACCGATCGCAACGGCAATGTGATCGATGCGCTGCAGGGGATCGGCGAAGCGGTGGAGGATCTCGACTCGGCGATCGCCTATGGCCGCACGCTCCTGTTCGTGCACAAGGGACCGGTCCTGCTGGTCGGGCAATCGCGCGGCGGCTTCCTCGCCGTGCATTACGCGGGCCTGAAACCGAACGAGGTGATGGGCGTCATCAATTTTGCCGGCGGCTGGATGAGCGGGCGCGCGGCGGTCCTCAACACGCCGATCTTCCAGCGCGCCGGCAAATCCGCCGGATCGAAGGTCAAGCAGCTCTGGCTCTATGCCGAAAAAGACAGCTTCTATCCCGAGGACCACATCCGCGAGAATTTCAACCTCTTCCGGGGTGCGGGCGGCCAGGTGCGCTTTGAGTTCTATCGCGGCATCGCCGGCAACGGGCACCGGCTGCTGCAGTTTCCGGGAATCTGGCGCCCGGCAGCGGACGAGTTTCTCGCGACGCTCCTGACCGCGCAGAGGCGCTAGACGCGGCGGTTAGGGCGTGAGTTCATGAACGTTGCGGTGGCCGAAGCGAGGCCGGCAGCGCGATCGCCCGCTATGTGCCAGAACCGAACATGCAAAATGGCAATGCGGCCTTTTCCCACATTATGGGGTCACAGAGAATACTTGATCGCGGCTTGGCGGCCCTCGGGATGTGGGTCTAGACTGCTGGTGTGTTCCGGGCTGGAGGGCGCGCATGGACTGCCCGAGCTGCGGAAGCGTCAATCCGGAGAGCAAGAGGTTCTGCGGCAACTGTGGGGTGCCGCTGCCGCTCTGTTGTGCCGCGTGCGGGGCCGAGAACCCGCCAGGCAATAAGTTTTGCGGCGACTGCGGTGCTGCTCTGACGGAACCTGGTAGAGCACCCGTGGCGGCGAGAGCGTCAAGACCGAGTTCATTGTCCCGTGAAACTGCGCCGCAAGCTGAGCGCCGCCACCTCACGGTGATGTTCTGCGATCTCGTCGGCTCGACGGCGCTCGCCGCGCGTATGGACCCTGAGGACCTGCGCGAGGTGATTGGCGCGTATCAGCGCTGCGTCGCCAAAACGGTGACCCGGTTTGGCGGGTTCGTCGCCAAGTACATGGGTGACGGCGTGCTCGTTTACTTCGGCTACCCACAGGCGCATGAGGAAGATGCTGAACGAGCAGTTCGCGCCGGATTGAAGCTGGTTACCAAGATTGCCGAGCTGAACCCGCACCCGGATGTGCAATTGCAGGTCCGCGTTGGCATCGCGACTGGGTTGGTGGTCGTAGGTGATCTGACCGGCTCGGGCGAAGCACAAGAGCGTGGGGTTATCGGCGAGACGCCGAACCTTGCCGCTCGATTGCAGGTGGTTGCAGAGCCGGGTGCTGTGGTCATTGCGTCGAGCACACGACAGCTCATCGGCAGCCTGTTCGAGTGCCGCGATCTTGGCGTCGTCAAGGTGAAAGGCATTGTCGAACCGGTGCAGGCTTGGCAGGCGCTCCGTACGAGCGCTGTCGAGAGCCGGTTCGAGGCGTTCCACTTGGCAGCTCTAACACCGCCGATTGGTCGTGCGGAGGAGATCGAGCTGCTGCTCCGGCGCTGGCAGCGGGCGAAGGACGGCGACGGACAAGTCGTGCTCCTCTCGGGCGAGCCGGGCATCGGCAAGTCTCGCATTGCCGCCGCACTGGAGGAACAGCTTCAGGCCGAGACGCACACGCGCTTGGGCTACTTCTGTTCACCCTATTACAGCGACAGCGCGCTCCACCCCATCATCACGCAGCTCGAACGCGCGGCCGAGTTTAAGCGGACCGACCCGCCCGAAGCAAAGTTCGACAAGCTGGAGGCGTTGCTTAGTCCGATGTCGCCGCCCGAAGGTGATGTGGCGCTCCTGGCCGAGTTGTTGTCACTGCCCGCCTCTGATCGCTATCCGCCGCCCAACCTGAGCCCGCAGCGGAAGAAGCAGAAAATATTCGAGGCGCTGGTGTGGCGGCTCGAAATTCTCGCGCGACAACGGCCGGTGCTGGTGGTGTATGAGGACGTGCATTGGATTGACCCCACCTCATGCGAGCTTCTCGATCTCGCGGTCGAACGCGTGCGGCCCCTACCGGTGCTGTTTGTCATCACCTTCCGACCTGAGTTCCAGCCGCCCTGGATCGGCCAAGCGCACGTGACGACGCTTATCCTGAACCGGCTCGGTCGGCGCGAGGGAATGGCGTTGGTCGGGCGGATCGCCGGTAATAAGGCAGTGTCCCCCGAGATCGTGGACGAGATTGTCGAGCGCACGGACGGCATCCCGCTCTTTGTCGAGGAGCTAACGAAGGCGGTTCTCGAAGCCGGGGCGGGCGACGGGGGCCAACAGATAGTTGCCGCGACGCCACGGTCGGCCCTCGCGGTTCCGGCAACGCTGCATGCCTCACTGCTTGCGCGGCTTGATCGGGTTGGCTCATCTGCCAAGGAGATCGCTCAGATCGGTGCGGCCGTCGGTCGCGAGTTTTCTTACGAGCTGATCCAAGCCGTTTCGGCACTGGACGAGCAGACCCTTGCAAACGCGCTCGGCCGGCTGGTCGCATCGGAACTGCTCTTCCAGCACGGCATCACGCCTGAAGCAATTTACATCTTCAAGCACGCGTTGGTGCAGGACGCGGCCTACAGCACGCTGCTGCGCCGCAAGCGGCAGGAGCTGCACGGCCGGATCGGGCAGGTCCTGCTAGAGCGCTTCCCGGAGACCGCAGAGCTTCGGCCGGAGGTGCTGGCGCGTCATTTTGCCGAAGCGAAGCGGGTGGACCGCGCCATCGGCTTTTGGCTCAAGGCCGGCCAGCTCGCGAACGACCGGTCCGCAAGCAGGGAGGCTGTTTCGCACCTGACCAAGGGCCTCGAGCTATTGCGCGACCTTGCGAATGACCCTGACCGCGATCGGATCGAGCTGGGACTTCAAAGTACGATTGCTCCCGCTCTGGTCGCAACCAAAGGCTACGCCGCCCCGGAGGCGATAGCAGCCTACGAGCGAGCGCGCGAGCTAATGCGTGCCACGAACGAGTTCTCGCTGCAGGGTGGCGTTCTGACCGGCCTCTTTACCGGCTACTATGCTCTTGCCAAATATGACGCATGCTTCGATATCGGCCGAGAGTTCCTGAAATCTGCTGAGCTGCGACGCGAAGCGGTCGATTTGTGCCTCGCCAATAGGATGATTGCCGTTTGCAACAACTTGCGAGGCAACTTTCCAACGGCACGTGATTATGCCGAATGCGCGTCGTCCTATTACGACCCAGACCGAGACGGTCCGCTCGCTTGGCGCTACGCCCACGACATTGGCGTTTCCGCGAAAACCCATCTCGCGATCGCGGTCTGGCATCTTGGTCAACTGGAAAGATCGGCAAGCTTGTCGAGCGAAGTGTTCACTATGGCGCAGCGCTCGCACCACCTCAATACAATCGGATATTCTCTGTGGTATGCTGGCAGCGTTCTATCGTTCTTTGCGCATGACTTCTCGGCTCTGCGCGTTTTTTCAGACCGACTGCAGGCGTTCGGCCGTGAACACCAGTTGCCGAATTGGGCTGTCCGGGGGGCGTTACTGGAGCCCATCGCGCTCGCGGCCACAGGGGAGCTGAAGAAAGCCATTGCGCAGGTCGATACCCAAGTTGCATTACAAGAGCAAACGAAGAACACAAGTCTGAAGCCGCTCGTACTCGCAGGCATCGCGGAGGTCTGTCTGCGAGTGGGACATAAAGATCGCGCGGAGCAGATGATTGAAGAGGCCATGGTCTCAGCAGAGGCAAGCGGCGAATTGTGGATGAATGCAGAGCTCTGGCGGCTGAGAGCGGACGCACACTTGGCGGCCGACGGCAGGAAGAACCGTGAAGACGCACAAGCATGTTACCAGCGCGCAATGACCATCGCCGAGGGGCAGGGCTCGCGGATGTTTCATCTGCGCGCTGCCACGAGCCTCGCCCGTCTATTGCGCGACAAGGGCCGGCGCGACGAGGCTCGCGACCTCCTCGCGCCGGCCTACGGCTGGTTCACCGGGGGCTTCGACACCCCCGATCTAAAAGACGCCAAGGCGCTGCTCGACGAGCTGTGTATGTAAGGAAAGACAATCCGACCCGACATTCCGGACGGGCTCTTAGGCAATCGCGCGGTTCGATCGGATGCTCGAACAAAAGCGGAAGGCCGATCATCCAGAGCTCACAGGCACAGCGCCGGCGGCCAGGTGCGCTTCGAATTCTATCGCGACATGCCCGGCAACGGACACCGTCTGATGCAGTTTCCCGCGATCTGGCGCCCGGCGGCGGATGAATTTCTCGCGACGCTGCTGAGCGCACAGAGTGGGCGCTAGATGCAGCGGCTACGGCGGTATGTTCGTGAACACCCTCATCCGACAACCGCCCTGACCGCCCACGCTTTGGCCTTCAGGGGGATCGACCCATCCTTGCCGCGAGGCAGACTGTCATGCAGCTTTTCCTTCAAGCGCTGCCGGGCCTCAGGTGCAGAGACTCGCGCAGTAACCCGGTGCCGGACCCGCACCCAAGGTGAACGGGTGCCAATAGTCTTCGAAGTCGTGGAAAAGTGTCGGCACCTCGATCGACGTGCACTCAACGCGCGTCAGGCCGGCACATCTCATCAAGTCAGCCAAGCCGTCCGGCGTGCAAAAGGGAAAGCGTCTGTCCTCACTGAGATCCCGAGCCCTGGCATCGAGGGACGTTGCGGCACTCCAGAACGCGTGCATGAACTCCACGCCGCCGCCGGGATAGTCCCAAACATAGAAGCCAATCGTTCCTCCGGCGCGCGCTATCCAACTCATTTCGACGAGCGCCATGTGTGTGGCGGCGATAAAATTCAGGACCAGCGCGGAGGCAACGACGTCCCGGCTGGCGGAGTCGATGGGCAAAGCCAACGCGTCGCCGACCCGGAACTCTGCGCGCCGATCCGGCGCCGTTGCTCGCGCCATCGCGACGAAGTCTTCGGACCGATCTATGGAGACTAAACTTTTGGGATTGCATCGCGCCAGGATGGCCGCCGAGAGCGCCCCAGTCCCGCAGCCGACATCCAGCCAATCCAAGCCGTTCGCCGCGCCGAGCCAGTCGAGAAAGCGTGGCGCCAGTTGGCGGCTCCATCGCCCCATGTAAGCTTCGTAGCGATACGCCTCCTGCCAAATGTCGTGTCGGGATGCTCCTGTCACCGGCTGCTCCTCCTGTCTCATTTGCAGCGATCAACGCGCCGGTGCCGCCGGTGCATTCAACGCGCGTAACTGCGTCTGCACGGCGCGTGTCGCGATCTTGCGGCCCATGTCCTGGGCGGCGGCGTTCGAGAAGCGGTAATGAAAGCCGGCATAGATGCGCGCCATCGCGACCTCGTCGGCGTAGTCCTGCAGGCGTGTCCATCGCCGGGTGATACCGGGCGCCGTCGCGCTGGTCATCGAGACCTCGGGAATTTCGTTGCCGAACGCGGATTGCAGCACGCTCGCCGCGGCCGTCGAGGTTATGCAATGCGCACACGGGTATTCCGGATGCATCGGCGTGTCGCCGAGCGGCAGCCATGCCGGATCGCGCGGTGTGGCAGGATTGTTGCTCAGGTCGGCATTGCGGATGGCGGTGATCGGCCGCCAGAAATTGTAGTGATATTTCGCATCGAACACGGCGATGAACGCGTCATCCGTGGCGATCGCCACCAGCGCGAACAGCCGCGCGCTGTCGACGATGTCGAGATTCTTGATCGCCGCAAGCTGCCGCACGATTGGATTCCAGGCCTGCGGACCGGTGACGAACCAGAAACGGCCGATATCGGTTTGCTCGGCGCTGCGCTTGCTGTTGGCGCGGGCGCCAAGCTCTCTGATCTCGTTGACGTCCTTCGCCCAATTCGCCGAGTTCAGCGGCGGCGGTGGTGCGGGCCGGAACTGCGATCCGGAATTCATCGCCCAGGGCGTGACGCGGCCGTAGGTCGAACTGACCGGGATCACGGGCGGGACAAAAACACCCGCGGCGGTGTATGGACGATAGCTTTCCGGCGCATTGGCGCCGTCGTCGGCGCGCCACGCCAGGATTTCGGTGGCAGCGATCCTGCCGAGCAAGATCCCACTCGCCTTGGCTTGACCGTCGGGAATCGGCTGAAGAGATACCAGGAGATCGGCAGCGAGAGCCTTCTCCTGCTCCGGATGCAAGGTGACCAACACGGTGTGCGCCGCCGCAGCGGCCGCCGCCTGCGGCGATGCGCCGGGTTCGACCGTGAGGTGGAGCCGGTAGGGCGAATAGCGCCGCTCGATGGCATTCACGGCCTCGAACATGGCGATATGCAGGATGGCCATGGCCCGCGCGTTGGGTGGCGGCAGCATCCGCTTTTCAATCGCAATGGCCTCGGCCTTGGCGTTCCAATCGGTGACGACATCGGCCTGCGCCCCGGTCGGCCGCCCCAGTATGATAAAGGCTGCGATGAAGATCGCCGCCCCTTGCCTGACCTTTTTTGCGATCATGGTTTCCTCCCGCTCCCGGTGTTGCTCGCATATCGACGCTGCGGTAGGTTGCCCCTGTCGCGATCGCGGCGCTTTCAGAAACCCTTTCCCTGACTTTATGATTCTCTTGATTTTGGCTTCAGACACGCGGTGTTAAATTCGTCCGCAGACGCCATGCGGACATTGGAAACGGCAATTTGCGTTACCTATTCGAAGGTTGCGTCCTCGACACAGATCGTCGGGAACTGAGCCGCGGAACCAAACTGGTCCCGGTCGAACCGCAGGTCTTCGACCTGTTGGTTTACCTCGTCCGGAACCGGGAGCGCGTGGTCAGCAAGGACGATCTGCTGGCGTCGGTATGGCACGGGCGTATCGTTTCCGAGTCGGCGCTGGGCACGCGCCTCAACGCGGCCCGGTCCGCCGTCGGCGATAGCGGCGAGGCGCAGCGCCTCATCAAGACTTTGCCGCGTAAAGGCCTTCGCTTTGTCGCCGCCGTGCAGGAGGAAAATGCCGGCATGCAGGCACCGACCGGCCTTGCGGATCTTGCGAGACCCGCCCTGGCCCTCCCGACGAGGCCGTCGATCGCCGTCTTGCCGTTCACGAACATGAGCGGCGATCCCGATCAGGAGTACTTTGCTGACGGCATTTCTGAGGACCTGATGACGGGCCTTTCCCGCATCCGCTGGCTGTTCGTCATCGCGCGCAATTCAACGTTTGTCTACAAGCACCGCGCGGTCGATGTAAAACAGGTCGCGCGCGAGCTTGGCGTGCGCTACGTGCTCGAAGGCAGCGTGCGCCGGGCCGGTAACCGGCTTCGCATCAGCGCGCAGCTCATCGATGCGTTGACCGGCGGCCATCACTGGGCCGAACGTTACGACCGGGAGCTTGGCGACATCTTCGCCGTGCAAGACGAAATCACAAGCAGCGTTGCCGGCGCCATCGAACCCCACCTCCTGGCGGCGGAGGGTGTTCGCGCTCTTTCGCGTTCCGCGGACGATCTCGAAGCCTGGGATTTGGTGGCGCGCGCTCAAACGCATTTCTGGCGGTTGACGCAGCCGGACCATGAGGCAGCGGCCAACATCCTAGAACGGGCCATCGCGGCTTATCCGGACTACGCGCCGGCGCGAAGCCTGTTGGGGTTCCGTCTTGTGTTTGCCGCGCATATGGGATGGGTTGATCGCGATCAAGGGCTCCTCACGGGCCACCAACACGCTACGCGAGCGCTCGCGCTCGATGATCGCGATTCCTGGGGATACATCGCGCTCGGCTATTGGGCGATGATGGAACGGCGAACTGAGGAATTGATCGCCGCCTTTGGCCGGGCGGTCAGCCTCAATCCAAACTCCGCGGCCGCTCACGCTCATCTCGGCCACATCTTCGCTTTTGCCGGGCGGGATCGCGAGGCCATCGAGCATACGGAAGATGCCATCCGGCTCAGCCCCTTGGACCCGGAGATGGCGTTCTTCCTAGGCGGTATAGCGGTGGCTCACTATACGGCCGGGCGATTTGCCGAAGCCGTCCGATATACGACGGAGGCCTTGCGGTTACGTCCGGGCTTTCAGGGCGCTCAGCGGCTGCGCTGTGCGAGCCTGGCCAAGTCAGGCCTGGTCGATGAAGCCCGGTCGCTCCTTGCAACGGTCCGACGCGAGCAACCCCAGCTCTCGATCGATTGGATCAGAGCCAGCGTTCCCTACCAGACGCCGCAGTTGATGGAACAGTTCCTCGAGGGCATGCGGGCAGCCGGCCTGAGGGAAGAGAACGTGCCCTAATCGTCGTCGAAGGAGTCGTCGCCCTGGCCGGCGGCCAATCTGGGCCCGCGTTGAGCTTCGCTGGCTGTGGCGGAGTCTTCTGCAACCATCAATGCATTGAGTAGATTCGCGATGCGGCAGACGGGGTGCCGTTCAAGCACCGGCCGACAAAGCGGTCGCGCACGTCGGGTGACACGCCGCTCATGACCGCCGCCGCGCGGCAATCTCCCTCTCCCGGTCCGTTGTACTGCCTCGCCCGCGGCGTGGGGCCTCCTTGGGCAACTGGCCCGCGCTGGCAGTCTTCGATGGCGCGCTCACGCGCCCTCCCGGTCAGGCCCGCGACAATTTTCTGGCTCCGGCAATCGCTATAATCCCCCGCTGGCGGCATCGGCGTCTGCGCGGACGCGCTGGCGGCAGCACTCAAGAGACCGGCGAGGGCGACCGCGGACAGCATGATTGCAACACGCATCGTTCACCTCCCGTGCTTGGTTGATTAAGCAGACATCAAACGCTCGCGGTGTTTGCGCGTCCAGGCGATTGCGCGCCGGTCGATGCCGGCTGCAACGCGGTACGTCGCTGAACTCACTGAACTTAGGCGCGCTTCGGCGCGCGGACAATGCGGTCGTCCCGAACAATTTGCGCGATCGCCGCTCGTTCGCGGTAAGCAGACTTCGGGGCGCAACTTCTGTATGTCGGTCTTGTGCCACAACCTGCCGTGAGCAAGCGCAGCAATCTGAGTGTGTAAAGATCGCGGTAGGGACGCTCATTTACTGAGCGCCCCCCGCGCTGTGTACGCGTACTCGGCGACGCCGCGGCCTCCCGAAATCCCGCCCGGCGAGCGCTCGCAACGGATTCTGCGGCGCCCTCCCGACATCTGTGCGTTAATGAGGACACGCCCTAGAGGCCCCGCTGATGCGCGTGCCGGTGCCGGGGCGGATGTTCTGGTTGTGGTGGAAGACGTTGTCGGGGTCGTACGTGGTCTTCACGTCCACCAGCCGGTCGTAGACGGAGTCGCCGTACGCCTCGCGGACCCGGTCGGGGTCTTCGTCGCCGCCGAGGAAGTTGACGTAGACGCCTTCGCGGAAGCGGCCGAGGGCGGCGAAGAACCTCCTCGTCCAGGCGGTGTCCCGGTCGCCGAAGTCCTCGCCGGGCCGCCACACACCATCGAGGGTGATTGCGTGCGACGCCTGCCGATTCCCGAACGCCGTCCCGCCCTCGGCCACTCGGCTCACCGCCCCCTTCAGATGGAACATCGCCGCGTACGACCGCGGCGACGAGCAGGAGAACGCGTGCTCGGTGATCACGTCGATGAGGTCGTCGCGGAGCTCGGGGAGGTGGGTGGACTTCCAGTAGTAGTTCCAACCGTGGACGACGGTCGAGTTGAGCGCGCTCTGGAATCCCACGTACGGCGCGGGCCCGACGAGGTCGAGGAGGGGAGTCCGGGATGCGCGGAGCGGGCGGAGCACCTGCTCACCGTCCTCCATCGGCCCAGCGTAGCAGGTACCGACCATCACCACCGGGCGCCAGTGCAGATCCTCGGGGATGACCGGTAGCGGCGGCGCGGCGCCGAACCTCACGACCGTGCCGAGCTCGTCGGGAGCGTCGCGGACGAAGTCGCGGTAGAAGCGGAGGACCTCCCCGGCGTCGGTCGCGTCCCAGAGGATGGGCCCGGCCAGGACGGTGGGCCCGACGGAGTGGAGGCGGAACTCGAACGAGGTGACCACGCCGAAGTTGCCGCCGCCGCCTCGCAACGCCCAGAACAGGTCGGGGTGCTCGTCCTCGGACGCCCGCAGCAGCTCGCCGTCGGCCGTTACGACGTCGACGGCGAGGAGGTTGTCGACCGTGAGGCCGTGCTTGCGCATCAGCCAGCCGACGCCACCGCCGAGGGTCAGCCCGGCGACTCCGGTGTGGCTCACGATTCCGCCGGTGGTGGCCAGACCGTGCGCCTGCGTCTCGTGGTCGACGTCACCCCACAGCGCACCACCCTGCACCCAGGCCCTGCGGTCGGCGGGATCGACCCGCACGGCCCGCATCGCAGAGAGGTCGATGACAATCCCGTCGTCGCAAATGGCGGTGCCCGCCACGTTGTGGCCTCCGCCCCGTATGGCGATCTCCAGATCGTGGTCGCGGGCGAAACGCACGGCCGCGACCACGTCGGCGGTCCCGATGCATCGGGCGATCAGGTGCGGGCGCCGGTCAATGGCACCGTTCCAGACTGCACGGGCGATGTCGTAGTCGGCGTGGTCGGCACTGATTAGCCGGCCTCGGAACCCGTCGATCTCCACGACGGTTGGCTCCTTGCTCCCGTGGCCGACTTCCGCGGGCGTCGGTGTCGTCATCGTGTCCTCCTCTCTTCGAGAGGCCACATCGGACCACGGCGGACCGCGGCCGTATAGTCAAGAATCTGGACTCCACAACCGAAGGCGGATGCGCAACACTGCCGTTGTGAGGACGTACGGCCAATACTGCCCCATCGCTCGGGGCGCCGAGATCTTCGCCGAGCGCTGGACACCGCTGATCATCCGCAACCTGTACCTTGGCTGCGGAAACTTCAGTGAGATCCTGGAGGGCGCGCCCGGACTCTCCCGTACCCTGCTCTCACAGCGGCTCAAGCAGCTCGAACGGCTCGGTGTCGTCGAGTCGGCACCCAAGCCCGACGGGCGCGGGCACCACTACAAGCTCACGTCTGCGGGCCACGACCTCTTCACGGTCTGCCAGTCGCTCGGCGAGTGGGGTGCGCGTTGGCTCGAGATCGCCCCCGAGAACCTCGACCCCTTTGTGGCCCTGTGGTCGATGTGCAACGCGCTCCGCCGAGACCGGCTCCCGGATCGACGCGTCGTCATCCGTTTCGACTTCACCGGCCGGCCGCGCCGTGAGCGCTATTGGCTACTCATCGAGCTCGGAGACACCGAGATCTGCAAGACGTACCCCGGCTTCGACGAGGACCTCTACATCACGGCGGAAGCCGAAGCCTTCGTCAAATGGCACGCCGGCCAGCTCACCTGGGCCCAAGCCACCGGCGAGGGCCGCATCCAACTCGACGGCCCGCCGTCGCTGGTAAGAGCCTTCCCAACCTGGAACGCCCGCAGCATGTTCGCGCACATCAGGCCGGTCTCCCGCGCCGCCACGGGCCCCGCAGGCTGACATCCTCGATGCGGCCTCCCACTGCGGCACCGCATTACGTTGGGCGCCGACGGCAACCCTTCGGCGGACCAGATCGGCCGCCCAGCTCCGGCAATCGATCGAGTTGATTCTCGGCCCAACGGTATAGGATCGTTACGTTCTCGCTCTCGACGTAGTCGGTATCCTTCAGGCCACGGTGAAATGCGCGCAGACCGTCCGCGTAAGTGTCAGGCGATTGGCTGTTGAGAAATCCTATCACCGGCATCGCCGACTGCTGCGCGCGAGCCGCGAGCGGCCACGACATCGCTGATGCAATTCCTGTAATGAAATCACGTCGTTTCATTGGTTCGCCCGAACCCGCGCCAGCTTTGGCCGATTGCACCGAGGAAATGCGAGTAACGGAATGGGGGTCAAAGTCAGTTTGCGCAGCAACAATCCAAAGCCGCGTATGTCTCAGTTGGGTCAGACCCGGTCATCCCGAACGATTTGCGAGATAGCCGCTCGTTCGCGGTAAGCAGATTTCGGGGCGCAACTTCTGAATGTCGGCCTTGTGCCATAACCGGACATTGGCATACTTCCGCGAGGCAGACCTTTGCGGGCACGAAGTTGCTGAGGGCACGCAGCTCCTTGTGAAGCATGACCGGCCATTATTCCTGCGGGTCAATGAACGCGCGGTTCGAACCTGGTGCTACCGGCTGACCCAGCGCAGGCGCGCGATCTGGATGCCCTTCAGACTCGGCAATAGCGCCGCCACATATGTCTGACCCTCCTGCTCGACCAACTCGCAGGCCGCCAACGGCAACGTCCTCATCAGATATCGATCGTTGTTGATGCCAAAGTCGGCCGGGTCGGGCGAGCAATACACGTGCGTCAAGGCATCCTTGCCGTAACGCTGGGTTCGAAACAGAACGTATTTGCGCGAAGGCTTGTGGAAATACACGAAGGGGCATTCGGCCGAGTACGCCGTGTCGCCGGCGACGCCGCCTGCAGCGACGATCCTTTCCTGATTCCAGGTCTTGAGATCACGTGAGATCCGGCAATAGACCGCGCCCTTGCCACCCGGATTAGACGTCGTGTAGCAGTGATACTGTCCGCCGACCGCGATCACCATCGGATCGCGGGTGTTCCCAGTCGGGGGCTGATTGGAGAACATCCCGGATTTTCCATTCTTGCTGCGCCGGCGCGCGAACGTCTTTCCGTCGACGCTCGTGGCGCGGCAGATGTGCTCCCAGTCGCCGTAGAACATCGTGTATTGAGTGCCAACCTGGAGCACGAACGGCGCCTGTAGGCCGCCCGGAGCTTCGCCGAAATTGGTGTCGGCTTCCATCGCGATTCCCATCGGCCGCCAGTTACGGTCGGTGATCCTGTCGCCTTCCCACCGGTAGAAGAGGCGCGTGTTTCCGGCGCTCTTGGTGTTGCGAATGCACGACCAGATCTGCCACAGGCCGTCGGCCGCCCGCCAGATTGCAAAGTCGACCGGTTGTTGCGAGGGCGATGTCAGCTCTCCGAGATCGGGATTACTGGCTACCTGCCACCATTCGCCATCGATCTCGGGGGCAACCGAACCGTCGGCCGCCGCCCGCGTGACGCGTGGGACAAGCGAAAGCGTCGTGATACCGACGCTCGCACGGACAACGTAGCGTAAGAGCTGGCGTCGACCCAGGAATTGCGCTGCCATGATGACTTTTTTACAACGAAGGGCCGCCGTCGAAAAGATCGACCGGATATGGGCCTAATCGAACACGTGCTGATCCCGCAAAAGCCGCATTCGCGGGGCTACTGCCTTACGTCCGCCCCGGGTCGGGGGCTGCCATACGGACGATGCCAGAAGCCGTCTGCTCTCCCGTCAAGAGCGGTCGTATGCTGCGGCGGCGTGTCGTTCCGCCAGGTGCCAGAAGTTGACGTGCGATACAGAGGTGCACGTTTTCGTGACGATGCTGAGAGATCAACAGCTAATTCAACAAGCGATCAGGGACATCGATCGTCTGCGGTTCCTGATAAACGGGTATCGGCAGCGCTGCCCTAAGGGGAGCTTCCTGAAATTCGGGATTGCCCGGCAAACCCAACCACACCTTCCAGCCGGCGCCCTGCGGCGTATTGGCGGTAGTTCTGGTAACCCGAGTGGATCGGTTGCCACTCGCCGTCATCTCCTCCGATCCGAACGTAAAGGTCGCCATTGCGCCCGACGATCCGCGCCGCATAGACCCCGGCCGTGCGGGCGTTGTCCTGCAGATGCACGGTACTTCCGGCGTGGACGCCCGCCACCTTCCTGGCATTGATCACCGCACGGATCTTGTCCCTGAGGTCGGACGCCCCAGTCGAAGTAGTGCTTCCAGTAGACCGTCGGCACGCCAGGATGAGTAAGGATGTGAGCGTAGCCCTGCTCGACCTCCCAGCCATTCGCGAAGCTGTCGGACTTCATGCCCCTGCTGCGGCGTCCCGTCCTCGTTGGTGCGGTAACCGGTATCGTGGTTCTCCAGGAACGTGACGGCCCTGTTCTTCCACGGATATCCATCGGTGGTGTCGCCGAACGATCCCGCCGACCAGATTCGTACCGGGCTGCGTAATTGCTCTTGTTGTCCTTCAAATGGAACATGGTCATGAAGTCGAACACGCTGCTGGCGGTGTCCAGACGGCCCGGCACAGTCGCCGTGTGCCAGATCCAGCCCCGCTGCTCATCGGGCTTGTCCCAGTCGTACTCCCCGACTGAAAAGGTAGGGGCGGAGGCCCGATTGTACACGGCGATCCATTTCGCGTGGTAGCCATGGACCATGTCATACCGCCAGCCGCGGTAGCCAGCACTCTTCAATTGGAGCAAGTGACGTATGAGGTCGCGGCGAACGCGCTCGCTCGTATGGTCGATGTCTCGAAATGAGCCGTATCCATAAGTCGTCCCGCCGTGCTGCGCGTACTCGACCGGTTGCTCCTCGGCGGCGCCTCTCTCGTTCTCGGGCGTGCCGTAGACGTCCGAGTTCGGGTTTGTGAACGCTTCGTCGTTGCGCGTGATCGCCCACGTGCCCCAGTCCGGGTTCTTGAAATCAGCCCAGCGGTGGGAGCCGTCGCGGTGATTGATCACGACGTCGGCGATCGGCTCCACCCCATTCCCGAGCAGGCTCGCCAGCATTGACAGGTGCTGAGCCAAATCGCCGTAGCTGTTGCTCAGGTTGAAATATTCCTTCGGATTGTATCCGGCGCTGTGAGCGCCCGCGAAAGAGGGCGGCGGCAGCCAGATCAGATCGAAGCGGCCGTGTCGGATGGCCGGCGGCTTGCTCCGCAACAATCTGGTACCAGCGCTTCGTGCCGTAGCTTGGGAATTTCTCCGGATGCCCGTGCCGATAGGACTCCCAGTAGAACCCTTGCAGCATGACGCGGTCGTCCTCAAACCCCGCTTGTGCACGAACCGCCTCGGGACAGAGTGCGATCGTGATCTGCAAGCAAAGCGACGAAGGTTGAGAGAAGCACCTGCTTGCGCATGGCAACATCCTCTCGCTCCAATGCAATCGGCTTGCGGGACAGCGTGCCGACTGCGGAGATATCGGCGCGAACGCGTCCTGACCGTCCCCTTTTTGCTCCACTGAGTTGTCAGGGAGCGCTATATCCGTCAGCTCTGGGGCACAATCACCACCGCCGAGGCATCTCCGGCTGCAATACGCCCCTGCCCCCGCGTCGTCCACAGCAGGCCGGAGCGCTTATACGCCACGACGACGTGGCTTTGCCGGGTCAGCGATGTCGTATATCGCACCCGCGGCATCGCCCGCCTTCACCAGCGTGCCAAGCGCATGGAACGGCCGGTAATCCAGTCGCCGGCGCGAAATGATAACAATCGGCACCCGGCAAAAGCCAGATCGAGGTCGGCGCTTCAGCAGGTTGGATGACGCCATCGCAGATATTCAGATACGCCAGGAGATTGCGCACGCCACGCTCAGCGATGCGCAGGCCACGCAGATCGACGCGGTTGCCACCCCCCAGCTCGCTCGACATGGCGAGGATGCCGCGGCTCCTCGCATGCATTTTGGAACGTGCCGCTGCCGTCCACTTCCTTGCTCATGATGTGCATCGGCGCGCCGAATGCCTTGGCAAAGGCAACAGTGCGCGCCGTCACTGCCGCGTCGTCGAGGATATGCGACATGGTGCAGGGCATGCAGTCGAGCGAGCGTCCGCCGGAATGCAGGTCCATCACCGCATCCACGATGGGCAGCAGGAAATTCGTTACGTAATGCGACAGGATCTGCGCAAAACTTCCCCTCACGTCACCCGGGAACGTGCGGTTGATGTCGCGCCCGTCGATCGGCGAGGTGCGCGTTCCCGCAAGGCAGGCTGGGAAATGGTGTGCGGGCAGGACGATGACGCGGCCCTGCACCTCGGCGGGATCGAGCTGGCGTGCCAGATCGTGCAGCACGATCTGGCCCTCGTATTCGTCGCCATGCGTGCCGGCGGTCAGCAGCAGTGTCGGGCCGCGACCGTTCTTGATGACAACGACCGGGATCGCCACCGCCCCCCATGCGAAGTCATCGCTGGAGTTCGGGACGCGCAGATAGCCGAACTGCTTGCCGGCCTTGTCGAAGTCGATATCGGCGATGGCGCGTCGCACCAGGTCAGTCTTGACGTCCAGCATCGATGGTCTCTCAGGCTTCGAGTTTGAGCGCGAGCGGCCAGCGCTCCAACCCGCGCACGGTCAAATCGGCGAGATTGGCGGCCGGCGGTCGCGCCGCGGTTCCGGCCGGCCGCTTCTTGGCCCGTGCGGCCTTGGCAACGCGCGCAATCACGCCGCAGATCCATTCCGTGCTTGCATTGGTCTGCAGCCTCAGATCGACCTGCAACAGGCCGATATCGGCCATCAGATTGCGGACATAGATCGACGGCGTGCCGTGCCACAGCTCCTGCGACAGCTCGAAGGCCGACAACCCAGCCTCCTCCGCGTCGACATAGAGATGCAGGCGCGAGAACGTTGGCGTCGTGGAATTGATTCCGACATGGCGCAATGCCCGGCACGCCCGAGGCGCTCGACCGCCAGTTTCAGCCGCTCGTCGAGCTCGCGCGCTACCTCGGCCTTGTCTCGCCCCATCCAACGCTCTACGGCCACGATCGCCGAGATCACGGTCTCCTTGCCGACCTTCATCGGCCGGCCAACCCCCTTCTCCTGCCAATACGTCGCCTGCACCAGCTCGAGCTTGCCGGCCACGATGCCGCCGGTGAGGCCGGCCAACCGCTTGTGCACGCTGAAAATCACCAGATCGGCGCCGGCGTCGAGATAGGATTTAGGGTCGGGCTCGGCGGCTGCATCGACGATCACCGGCACACCGCGCGCCTTCAAGCCTTAGCGAAGATCGGCAAGTCGATCAGACCCGACTGGCACCGTGTGGTGCGAGACGACATAGAGCGCGCAGGCCGTCTTGTCGGTGATCGCATCCTCGAGCTGATAGACGCCGCATTCGGTCGCCGCGCCGATCTCGACCATGCGCGCCCCCGTCAAGCGGATGTTCTGCTCAACATGGCCGCCATAGGTGACGTTGTGGCCGCGCTGCAGGATGACCTCGTTCTTGAGACCCGTGGTGTCCGGCAGCCGCTCGTCCGCGCCAGGTTCCTGCCCGTCATACAGGCGGAAATGGTCATGCAGATGCCGGCGGCCGTGCAATTGACCACCACCCCGCCCTCGGTCCCGATCGCCTTGGCGATGACCCGGCGACGCCGCCGATTGCAGCTCCGCCATCTCGACGGAATTGCCCACCAACTCGGACACCGCGGCGATGACCTCGGGGCAAACGGGGCTGGCACCCTTGGTCGTCTCCGTGCCCGAGGCGTTGACGATTTGCCGCAGCCCGTAGCGTGCAAAAATATCGACGTTGTGCCGTGCTGTATCGTCCATCGATCCTCCAATACGACTTATTCGGCAGCGCGCGAAGCAGATGCAGGCGCCTGGATGCCATAGAACCCAGCGCAGGTGTCGCCGAGGATAAAATCCTTCTCGCGCGCCGACAGGAACGTCGAATGGCGCCGCACGTAGTCAAGCGACTGCTTGTAGGTGCAGAAGCGTTCCACGTTCGGCGTGTCCGACCCCCAGATCAGCCGGTCCGAACCGAACTGGTTGCACATGTCCTGCAGCAGGGTCTGCGCTTCCGGATAGGGATAGTCCCACACCCCGCATAGGTGATCGGGAACATCACCTCCATCACCAAGCTTTCGTGCCTGTAAACGGCCAGTGCCTCGCTCGGGAATGCTGCGTGGCAAAGGCGCAGCGTGAGCCGTGCGTCATCGGGACTCGGTGTGGGATCGCCGCTCGGATGGTTGTGGATGACGATCAATGACGTCGTGCCCGGCGTGAGACACGCCGGTACGAACACGTCAGGAATCGACACGGGTGTGCTCGCACGTGTCCCACGCGAGAGCAGGTGCCATGCGAGAAGGCGATGCTTCGTCGAGAGGCAGGCGACCGCGAACACTTCGACGGGCTCGTCGCCAAGCAAGGGCCCGAGCGTGGCCGCTGCCGTTTTGGGATTGCTCAACGCGAGCGTCGTGACGCTGACGACCCGGCCTTCATGGTCGCGGAGTGGACGATAGGCGCACACGAGTTCGCGGACGCGATGTCCGCGAGTGGGACTGTCGAATGAAGGACTCAGCATGTTGGGTCTCCTTTCAGAGGTGTGAGACTGCGCCGCGTCGAAGGCGGAGAGCCTGGCGACGCTGGTTCTGCGGCTGAGGAGTGAAGCGAAGAAGTGAGCGCGGATTCAGTGAGGAGAGTGGATGTCAGCCCAAGCCACACTGCGGTGTCGGCCAGGTCCTCCGGAAACCAGCTGTGACGGAGGAGCAGAGCGATGGCTATGAGCTGTGGGTACTTCTGCGTTGCGGGCTGCTCGGCGGAATCGACCAGGTCATAGAACTCGTCACCAGCGTGCAGTTCGCTGAGTAGGAGTGTGATCAGCCGTGACGACCAGGGCAGGTCGTTCGACTGCTCGACGAGTTCGGAAAGGATCTGTGGACGAAGTCGACGTCGCCAATCCTGAAGTGGGTCCGAGCCGTTTCGTGATCTTCGTGTCGGTTTGCGTTGGTCAGTCTGTTTGCGCATGGTGCACACCTCCGGTAAAGCCGGTCGCTCCTGGGAGCGACCGACGGAAGTGCGCGGGAATCGCGCACGGCCAGGCGGGTGAGCCCTGGAGCCGCACCCGCGCGGGACTTGAAGGGATGAAGAGCGCCGTGCGGGGATGTGCCCGCACGGCGAGGACCAGGTCAGTGAACCGTGGTCAGGAGACGACTGGCGGCGACATCCAGAGCGAACCGTCCATCCTGCCAGGGTGTGCGTTGACTGAGCCTTGTCAGTCCCTGCACGTAGCCCCAAACAGATCGGGGATTCGTCTCGTGCTGTTCCGCCAGGGTGTACGCCTCCGCGGCCTGCTTCTGCGACAGCTCGAGTCGCTGAACGACCGCATCGAGCACCGCGTCACGCGTCGGACCGAGCTCCTGGGTGGTGGACCGCAGGAGAAGGGTGCGATCGGCGGACGGGTCGGCGTCGAGGGCAGCGCGAACGGCATCGAGCGATGTCGTCCACGCGTCCTGAATCGACGCACCCACGTGCCGGCGCCGGAAGCCAGCAACGTGCTGAAAACCCCAGATGATGTGGTTCGCACACACCGTACGGAAGAGGAACACATCCAGGGTGAGGGCGGCGGCTCCGACGTCGCTGTTCCGGAGAATGAACCCGCGGAACAGGCCGGCACGCGTGGAGTCGGAGGGATCTTCGAGGTCTCGGTTGCCGTCCACGAGGAACAGAAACATGTCTCGATCTCCCAGATAGGCGCCGGACGGAACTCGTTCAGCGCCATACACGCCGTCCTTGTAGCCGAGCGGCAGGGACCACGCGGGGTGTGCGGCCATGAGGTCCAGCACCCGTGTGGCCAGCTCGTCGTGGTGGACGCGCGCATATCGCGATGATGTGATCGCGTGCACGGTCCAGGGGGCGTCACGGTCGACGAACAGCTGGTGTTGCTGTCGACGGTGTCGCTGCAGCCCGTAGTTGATCGCGTCCGATGCGATCGGTGCGGGCAGCGAACGCAGGTACTTCGGCGGCGCACCGGCGATTGCGGCGAGCTGCTCGAAGCTCCAATGCGTCAATGCGGCCTGGCGATCCGGCGCCTCGCACAAGGCGAGGGCGTCGCTCGCTACCGCCTGGGTCCTGAATTCGCCGGTCTCGATGTCGCGCTCCATCGTGCGGATGCGTCTGGCGCGAGCCGCCTCGTGGAGTGCCTGAACGCTGGCGTAGCGCTCATCGGGTGGCCGTGTGGCCCATTCCCGATGGGCTGTGTACGCACTGACAGCCGATACACCTATTCCGTGCATTGTTTGCTCCTTTCTACGAGCCCCTGGGGGCGCCGAGTTGGAAGGAAGCTCCACACCGGGCGGTGTGGAGGGGTGGCCAGGACTGACCACGACGAGAAAGACCGTTGCGTCTAACTGTGTCGATTCATCACGTCGTCGAGCCGGAAATGCGGGCTCGGTGGCTCCGACGTGGCTGACCTCTCAATTGGCCGTGAGAGTTACTCCTCGGGCGCCGCATACTCCCGGCGCAGGTCGAACGGGCCAACTTTTAGAGTCACGATCACGCCGTACATTGTGAGCGTAGGAGCCTCCGAATCTCCTTTCCATGCGATGCGGTGCTGCCGAAGCGTCACTGTGGCATCCGCGAAAGCCGCCTGCAGTCGTTGGACAAGCATCCACTGCGCTTCCGTCGCCGTCACTGCATCAGTTCCAAAGATCTTCAAGTCTGTCGGGTTCACAGCCACCTGCGCGTGCTGCGGCAATTGCCGGAGACGCTGCTGGAGGCGAGCCGCTCCATCGAACGGATAACGCTCGAAACTATCGCCGGCGGCGAACGCCTGGTCGGCCATCGCCTCGAGCACCTCCTGCATCGGCAGGACGCCGGCGGCGTGGCGCGCTTGCTGCTGCGGTGTTCCAAACTCGGCGATCCAGTCAGCGATCGCACGTTTTTTCTCTTCATGCGACGCGATCTGTGCCGCAGTCTCACGTTGCTTCGCCTCGCTTCTGGCACGAAGGTCGGCGCGAAACCGCTTGTACGCTTCGGGCGGAACCAAGCGAGCGTCGCCCTCATCGCTCCTGACATCGAACACCAACCTGCCGTACTTTGTGTCCAGGTGACAGCGCTGGGGGTTGGGCGTTGGCCGGCGGAGCGGACGTTGCTGCGGCTCCTTCAAAAACGCCTCCGCGACCTCGCCGCGACGTTGGCGGTCCGCTTCGCGTTCTACATGGCGTGCCGCGCTGTGCTCCGCGTGAAAGGCGTGCTCGAGCTGATGATTCCGACCCGCCTCGCGAAACAAATCCTCAATTGACGGCGCCGTGTCATAGGTAGGCGGCGAATCGATTCGCACGACACGCTGATCGCCATTGAGCTCAAATCGGGGTCGGAGTTTCAGTCGGGCGCGACCCTGCGCGTCCACGGCGACGAGATGGAGGCGATTTGCTGGAACTTGAATCACGAGTTCCTGCAGGGCACGGCCATTTCCGCCCGAGAGGAGCGAGGCTTTGCGTCCGTCCTCTGAAAGAAGATAGCTCGCGGTAACCGCCAGCATCCGGGCAGCATCCGTCTGTGGAGGGGCCGTTGTTTCAACGAGCTGCTCAGCGCGGCGTGATTCAAAACGGCTGACGGTTTCCATCGGTCTACCCTCTCGACTCTCAATTGAAAAACCGGCCGACGGCGGCCCAAGCGGCGGGTCTGGACCCGGCCGCCTGGGCGTCTTGCCGAGGAATCGTTCAGGCTTGAGCCCCGAAGCGGGTGTACGCCTCGAGGATGGCCTCCCGAATCGGTTCCTGCGCGCTGGTTTGCTCCCCGTCTGCGGGTCGCAGCAGCGCGAAGCTCCGGCGTTCCCCGTTAACGGAGTACTGCCGGGCGGGGAACGTCACGTTTCTCCCTCCATCGCGACGTTCCCAGACGGCGAAGCCGATCAATCTGAGCCCGCGCAGCGGGCCTGCTTCGCCTTCGAAGATCACCTCAGCGTCAGCGAGCTTCCCCGGAGGGTTGCCCTTTTCGTTGGGAATGATCTTCACGGACACCAGTTCTCCCTTGTTCTTGGTCATGGGTTTCCTCCAAGACCGGCGTGAGCCTGGGCTCGACGACGGTGGGTGGGTTCGCGCGGGTGGATGTGCACGCCGGCGAACAGGGGTGGGATGCATGGCTCCTGGGAGCGCATGCACACTTACGGAATACCCATGTCTTACAACCTTTAGGACACAATGTCAAGTACCACCGATAAAAATCATTGTCATGGCTATGCAAGCATACGCATGAGACTAAGAGTTCTGCGCCCGAGCGACCAGCAATCCACCTACGGGCTCGCGCCCGTATCGGCGCGCTCGCGAGACCTTCTGAGCGAGCTCGCGCTCGGTCCAGGGTGGCTGACAGCGATTGTTCCAGTCCTGCAAAACGGCGAGCGCCTCACCATCCTCGAGCGCAAAGCCCCGCACGAGTCGACAACACACGCGGAACGTGTACACGTCGCCGTGGCTCCCTTGAATCGCCGGGGGCAGGACAGCCACGTAGCGGCGCGCGCGTTCCACCCTATTTCTGGAAGCGATGTCGAAGCTTGCGCTCGAAGCGGCCGTTGAAGGCCGCACTTTCGGCTGAGGAAAATTCTCCGGTCCGTAGACGCGACCCACGCGGCCATAGTCCATCGTCACCAGTTCAGGAGGTCGCCGCTTGTGATTGAAATAGCCCGGGAGTCTCGTCGTCTGCGAACACGAGGTTGCCGCAGGATCAGTGTTCAGTTCGTGTGCGAGCTGCTTTTGAAGCGCTTCGACTCTGGCGATGTCGAATCCAGCAACACGCCAGAACACATGAACACGGTTTCGGGACGAATGCAGCAAGTACGACGGCGGCGGCAGATCAGATCGATTCGCCAGCTGTGCGAGCACCTGCGGGCCATCCTGGTCTGCCTCGAGAAACACGTGCCGCACGGCAGACACTCGATCGCGGGCGCGGGAACGTCCATTGGCAGTGACGGCATTGACGCTGACGTAGATATTCCAGCCGCCTGCGTTGCGCGAGCGCAGCCAAGCCAGGAACCGCCAGTTCGCGATCTGCTTGATGGCGACCACGCGCTGGCATGTCTCATTGGTCGCGTACGACTTGAGGAATACCGCGACCCAGTCCTCAGGTGCATAGCCTGCACGAAGAAGCCGAAGCGGCGCGGCCGGCTCTACAAGAGGCATCGAGATCACCCCCCACTTTTCGTGAGCTGAACGCGTCCTCGAAACGTCGAGTGCAGCAACGACGGGCAGTCGACACCAGTGAGATCGGCGTCGATCCTTTGCGCTTCCGCCATTCCCACACTCAGGAGGCTCCCCGTGCATCCGCGCGGCGACGCATAGTCGCCCTGTGTGCTGATCCGCGCCGGCGGAGTATTGGACGGCGTAATCGCACTGGTGATGGTCGTCGTGATCGGCAAGAACGGATGCTGAGACCGGATCGTGACGTTGAATGTCTGGAGGTTGGTACCGGGCACCACCACGAACGTCCAGCTGGTCGAGCCGGAAGTCGTTGGCTCGGCTTCGCGCTCGATCGTCAGCGTTCCAGTCCAGACGCCCTCAAGGAAAGACCGTGAGCCGGACGGCCCGGTAGGAGTGGGTTCGCGCCCGCATGCCGAAAGCCCCAACAGAAGAAACGTTGCCGTCGCCTGGTACTGTGCTCGACGGGTCATGGTGAAGCCCCCTGGTCTGCGAACTCGTGAACGAGGCACGGCTCAAGCACGAACCGATCAGTGTCTCCATCGTACCCGCGCACGTCCACGATCTCGGTAATTCGGCGGTGGCCATCGACGCGAGCGATGTGCACGATCACGTGAATCGCGAGCGCGATCGCCTCGCGGGTACTTCGATGCGGGAGGCCGACATTCGCCGTCAGGACGCAATGCGCAAGGCGCGTGAATGCCTGCTCGGCCGAGTTTGCGTGGATTGTGCTCATGCTCCCAAGATGGCCGGTGTTGAGAGCTTGAAGAAGGTCGAATGCTTCAGCGCCGCGTACCTCGCCAACGAGAATACGGTCTGGTCGATGCCGGAGTGCCGCGCGCAGCAGATCGGAAATCGACACCGGCGGCAGTGGAGCCTCGTGTCCAAGTGGCGCTTGGGCCCGCCTGGCTTCCAGCCGCACGACGTTTGGTTTGTCCAGGTGTATTTCAGCGGTTTCCTCAATCACCACGACGCGGTCGCGACTTGGGATGTGTGCGGCCAACGCGTTGAGCAGTGTGGTCTTCCCCGTGCCAGTTCCGCCCGAGATCAGAATGTTCCGCTGGTCGTCGATCGCAGCGCAGAGAGTGCCGGACATGGCGGGCGTAAGCGCACCGACGTGAACTAGCTCTTGGAGCGTGAACCGCCTCGTAAACTTGCGAATGGTGAGGATCGGCCCGCCGACGGCGCATGGTGGGAACATTGCAGCCACCCGGGAACCGTCCTCGAGACGCGCGTCCAGCAAGGGCTGTACTTCTGAGATCTCGTCGCCGCAGGCCCGTGCGATATTCTTGATGGCGACAGTCAAGTTGCGGCCCTCCAGTTGCCGTTCTGGCACAACGGCCAGAAGCCCGTCACGCTCGACGAAGACGCGTCGGCCTCCCTCGTTGACCATCACCTCGGTCACACCTGGATCGACCAGCAGATCCTCAATCGTTCTCAGGAACGGCAGGATGCGATCCAGGCTGCTCACAGCGACCCCCGCGCGAGATGATCAAAGTAGCTGGTGTGGACATCGAGGTAGTACCGGCTTGAGGTAGCAGGTACCTGGGGTGGCAACGGGTTCAGCCCGTCATAGGGCAACGCAACAGCCTGGGCGTTCTGCAGTTCCATGAACACTCGCGGCTGAAAGATGTAGTCGGACTCAAAGGTGTACGACTTGCTCGCACCGATCGTGTGCTGTGATGCGGCAGCCCGGCCGCTCAGAAGCGAGATATGCGCGCCGACACCCGTTTCCGCGATCGTGTACTTCGGCTTCAGATGGTCCGCACGGCCGCACAACTCAGCAGCGACCTTGGCTGTCAATTCATCGCTGGTAGCGAGGAACAACTTCGTGCGGAAGCATTGCAGCAACGTTCGCCAGGCGTCGTCGCCAGCCAGTGCCGATCGAAGGGAGCTAATACTCTGCGTCGCGACGATGGGAATCAACCGGGCCTGACGTGACAACGCGAAGGCGCGCTCGTCGCCGGTAGGGTCGGTTTCTCCCACGGTTGCGAACGCGTGGTATTCATCGGCAACGAACATGATGTCACGCCACGAGCCGCGAGGATTTGCGGAGATCTTCGGGATGCGATTCAGGACGGCGCGCTGAAAATCGAGCTTGAGCATGACTCCTAGCCCACGCGCGAGCGCGGGGTTGAGGGCGACAGGAAAGTTCAGTCCGAGAACGCGACCCTTCTCGACGAGATCTTCCAGTGGCGGCAGCGGCTGGGGTTCACCCGGTTGTGGTGATTTCGCGTACGCGGATCGCGGTGGGCAGAAGGCCCGATAGACCGCTGGGTTTTCGTCGAATAGCGACAGGAAGACGACTACGCCTTCGACGATCGAGGCTTTCACCTTTCCATCCAGCTTTGTCCAAGGTCCGCGGAACCAGCGATCGATGGCATCGAGCCTGTGCTGCCGATCCGCGCAGATCGCGTCGCTTCCTTTGCGAACAGTGAAGGAAATGTCATGGGCGGCCAGATATCCCTCGAGCTCCGCGACGTACGGATGCGCCATCTGATCGGAGCCGAGCGCGTGCCACAGCGTCCATGGCGCCCTGCGCACCTGTGTTTCGTGGTCCCTCGTGGACACCACGAGGACCTCTGGTGGATCTCGGAACTGTGCCTTCAGATCACGAATGTTCTGGTCGATCAGCGAATCGTTGATGACGAACCGGTAGACCTCGGAAAGTGTTGTGTACCCGTCGCTGATCCGTCGCAGCGAAATCACGAACTTCAAGAGGTCCGTGTACGCCTGCTGCCAGAACGGCTCCTTGCCTCGACCGAACAGGTTGTTGAGCAGCGTGGCTACGGCGTACGCGACGGCGTAGGGGTCCAAATCGTTGTGGAGAGGGTTGTAACAAAAGCCTGTGTCCAACCCGATCTCGAGGTAGTCGTCTGAGCGGCCCGCGCCAGCCAGAATGCCGCGCACCTGGTGGCAGAAGTCTCCTTTCACCTCCAGGACCAGTCCCCCGACTTTCTGCTCTGGATCCTGCGCCCGCCAGCGGAGAAGTTGTTCAACGTACGGATACATGCAGGCCGACGTCTTTCCCGTGCCGACGGCGCCGAGGATCATCACGCCCGTGTACAGGCCGCGCTGCGGAATCGAGAGCCACGTGGGGTCGGGGGCGCGCCCGGGTGCTGTGTGAAAGTGTGTCTCGCCGAGAACGAGCGTTGGCGAGGGACGATTCTCCGGTTTCGGGTATCGCGGCAACGTGCGCGCCCGAGGCGTTGGCGCTCGTCGATAGGCAACGATGGTCAGGACCGACAGAACGAGCGAAGCGGCAAGGAACGCGGTGCTGAACCACAACGCGGCGTAGCCGTGTAATAGGGCACGGAACAGCGTCGGTTCCCGCAATGCAATGAGTTGGAGGAACACGTTGTCAATCGCGGGTGGATATGCGGTCACGCCCCAGAGGCCGACCACCGCGGCAAGCACCATCGCCGTGAGAGTCCGCATGTCCACCAAGGCACGGATCATCTGCACTTGCCTCGCATTCGATCAGCGCACGGGATGTGACGTTGGCGCTTTCTCCGTTCCGGCGCGGTCAACCAGGACGTCGGGGCCAGGGGTCCGAACGCGTGCGCGTGAACGCCTGCCGGCCGGCCGCGGCGTGTGGGAGCCTGGGTGCGCGTCGCGCCACACGAGAAATTCTTTGTCCTTGGCGAGCACCGTGTCGATCAACTGGTTGAGCACGTATTCCGGCGGCTCGCCCAGGAATGTCGCGTACGCGAAGAGTGTCTCGTAGCTCTCGCGATCCAGGCGCGTGATGTGACGGACCACGTGTTTCCCGCGAGTGCGGGCCTTGATCACTGGCATGACGACTCCTTCCCAACGAGTGGCGCGGAGTGATCTCCGCGCGGATTCAAGGCAACTTCGGCGGCGCGTGGGCGGCGCAATGTACGCGCAGATGGCACCCGGAGCGTCGGTGCATTCGCGTCCAGATTCTGCGAGCACTGGCAGGGGGCAGCGGTGGCGTGAACGACCCCTCGGGGCGCGCCTGGGGTGAGGAACCGCGCGCAGGAGGGGGGTCGTTCACGCCACCGATACCCTGTAGACCGACACTGGACGGGCGGCAAAATGCGCCGCCCTTCCAGGGCGCGGCGATGACAGGGGACGCCGCGCAAACGCTTGTGCCCGTGGCAGTACCGCGCGCTGCATTCAGTGCGAACGCCCGCCGCAGCACCCTGCTCAACACGGCTATGCCTGGCGCTACACAGGTAGAAGACACTCCCCTGAGCCATCTTCCTTGAGTGCTTCACTGTCATCTTCAACCTCAAGCCCAACTCAAGCAGTGCCAACCAAGGGGAGGAGATGGAGGTACGGATGCGGCAGCACCTGACACTCCAGCACCCCCGAGCGGCGTGCGACGACATCGACCAGAACCGGGGACATGACGGCATCCAGAACGCGTTCGCCATCCATCAGCCATCGGCGGTACAGAGCACGAAACCGAGGACCAGCAAACGCGGTTTGCGCGCGGTAGTAGCGGTCGTCCAGGTCCACACCGCCATCACGGCAAGCAGCGAAATACCACCGCAGCTCATCGACGATCTCACCTGGCAAGGGCTGTGTCAGGTGCTCCCTGAAGGCTTCCTGGTGGCAGGGCACGGCGCCGGCCAAGTGTCGCGGCACCAGCAGGCGAATCGTCCACGCTGGCAGGCTCCGGAGGAGTTCCGCTTGCCGCTCGAGGAACAGCCGAAAATCCATCGGTGTGCTACGCGTGAGGAGATACAAAAAGATGTAGGCACGGCCGTCGTCAACAACGCCGATCGGGAACTTCTCAGGGAAGTAGCGGATGGTTTCTTCGTCCGCGGAGCGGAACGTCAACGACGGAAGATAGTGGCGTTGAACACCGGCCGCGGTGAAATGGCTGACCTTGTCCCGTTCGGTGGCGAGCCACGTGATGTTGCGTTCGGCCATGACCGCATCCAGCAACATCAGACGCTCCACAGCTCGAGCCAGGGTCGTCGGTCGCCGGTACCGATTCTCGGGCTCTCCGATCGCGGCGTAGAGAGGTTTGTAATGAATGTGAAAGAGGCGGGCCCGACCGTGCGCGCACGTCTGCGGCGTGGCGAATCCTCGCGACTCGAGGGCCTTGAACAAATTGGCCACCGCCGCCCCGTATTCGATACGGGCAAATGCACAGTACTGGCGGCCGAGACAGACGCCCGAGTGCAGCATCACCGTGACCAGAAAGCGCGCCTGGCGCTCGGTGAATCCGAATGGGACGACGGCGGCAGTGCGGTCTGCAAACGTCATCGCAAAAGATCCTCGGCGAGTCCCGGATCGAACTTGCTTCCTCGCCCGGTGCGGCCACCGGCACGCCCACCTCTTGCGCGGAACCGCGTAAAGCCGGCCTGGACCTTTCCGCTGACGTGTGCGCCGCGATAGTGCGGCGTCAGGACCTCGACGTTCTCGATATCGCGCCGCCCGTCGGGCCACAAATAGTCAATCTGGAAGTCTGGGAACTGGACGCGCCCATCGGCAAAAGGCAGGTCCTGCTCGTCGGCCCAGCGCCGGACCTCGTCGCGATCTCTGCCGGGCCTTCCATCGCTGTCCCGACGACCCCGATTCGGCTCCTGGAGGAAGACTTGATAGTCGCGCTTGAGGTCCTGTTCGAGCACGACGCGGTCGATGTGCGCGCCTTCCTGCACCAGCCTCTCAGCCGTCCGTAGGTACGCTCGATAGAGTTGCGCATCATGTGTGAGCTCTCGCTCCCTTGCGAGCCCATCGTGAAACACTTGCGTCGGCTCATGGTCGCGGCACCGATGTGATTCGAGCAGCTCACGGCCTCGCTCCGTCAGGGTTACGAGAGCGGTGCCTGTCTCTCGGTCGACGGACGCAACCTGACGGAGCAGTCCTTCTGAACGCAGGTGTTCGAGATCTCCGTGCCACAGGTCGGCAGCTTGGTCTCCGCGCTCTCCGAGGTCATCGATCGGGACTACGCGGAATGACCCGACAACCGCCAGCGTTCGTACCTCTGAGCCGCGGAGATCGTAGCGCTCACCGTCAACCCACACGGGTTCCCGGTCGAGTCCGCGTGGAAGATCCAGACCCTGCGTGAATGCGTCACGGGGGTCCAACGGGTCCACCTCACGAGGATCCCGGTCTGAGCCGCCGCCTCTTCCCCGACTCGGACCTTCGCGCGTATCGTCCCATCGAGGATCGTCCAGGAAGGACATGTCTCTACCGCCGCTTCTTCTGAAGGTACTCCCGGAGCTCGTCGTGAAGACCGGATGCGCTACGGAGCTGACGGTCGATGTGCGTCAACTTGCGTCCGGCATCGCGTAAGAACAACCAACGGGCGACCATGTAGTACGCCCCACAAAGGTTGAGAAACAGCACCACAGTGGCCCCTGCCAAGTGGACTCCATAGGCGCGGAAGATCGCTGCCTTGTACGGCGCGAGGAAGGTCAGCTCGGCAGCAAGCCACGCCGCGATCACGAAGGTGGTCAGGGCGGCGAGAAATGCGCTGTTGGCGATCATCGCGAGGTCTCCTCGAACGCTTGGTCCACTCGAAAATAGGTGACCTGCAGCCCGAGCGGATTCACGCGAACGAACTCGTTCGGAACCTGGTCGCGAAGGACGAAGTCGAACTGGGCAATGTAGGTCTGGCGGGTCCGCTCGCTGCGCGTCCCTGGCGCGTACAGCACCTTCTGAAAGCTGACGGACGCCTTGTGCGGCGGCTTGGTCAGTTCGCTCAGACTGACGTTCTGAACGACTACATCGATCTCGTCGCTCGAAGGGTTCGTCACGAACGATTCGATGAGACGACTCTGCTCGTTCTGTGCGATGGTGGCAGCGGTTAGTGCAGGATCCAGGAAGAACAGCGACTCGGGATAGTCACGCTGCACTGTGGCGCGCAGACGACTGAAATGTTTCACGACGAACTGCGTCAGGAAGTAGCGCAGCTCCGGGGCTTGTGGTTGGTATGCCGTTGCGTCGTACTGGACCGCTTCTGCTCGCCCAACGTCGTCGATCCGGATGACCAGCGGCTTGACGTGCGCATACCTGGCAGCTGTATGGAAGTTGAGAGCGAGCAGGCCGAGCGCGACCAGCGAGACGAGGACGAGCGCGATCTTGAGATATGTATTCAGGACCAACGCCGAGCCGTACAGCTCCACGAACTGCCGCTTCGCGTTCTCTAGCGTCTTCGGGTTGGGATCGGCGACCGTGCCTTGCATATCCGCACCTAGTTCAACCAGTTACGGACGAGGTGGTAGATCGTCCACACCACGCCACAGACCAGCCCGATCAGCATCGCTATTCCCATCGCGAGGAAGATCAGCTTCGTCAGCTCCGGCGAGGCGGTCTCCTCCCGGTCATCGCGGGTGGATTGACGTGGAAATCGTGGCATCGCAATTACCTCACCGACGGCCGATGAAACGGCCGACGGCTATCCGCGGTGACAACACGCTCTCACCACCGCCACCCGAGAAGATGTTGCTGGTGAGCGATGGCACCAGCAGCATGCCGACGACGAACGTCACGATCACGGCGACGGCTTGGAGCCCGTAGATCCCATATTCCGCCTGTGTGATGTTGGCCGGCAAGGTCGTTACGAAACGGAAGATGAACTGCTCGAAGATCATCAGGAACGCTATAGCCACCACGGGGATGAAGGAATACTGGACAAACGACTTCAGCCAGCCCCAGAAGAGCCAATCGAGCTTAGGGACGATGAAAAACGGCACGAAGATCGGCCCCAAAAGCGCACAGACGGCGCTGGCGATCAGGCCGAAGGCGATCACAGCGAGGGACAGCGCTTTCGCGACGGCAACCAGGAGCAGGACCGTCCAGTACATGAGGTTCGCCAGGATTGCCCACGCGTCAGGCTGGACGAAGTGATCGGCCAGTTCGTCGAAATGACGGTAGATATTGTCGAATGCACGCGCTTCGAGCACCCGCTGGAAGTAGTACGCCTGATCCGTAATCAAGTTGCTGAACGACACTCCGATCCCCGGCAGCGGCGCCTCGTAGAACGTGATTAGCGAGTAGCCGAACGACACGAAGAGCAACAGCTTCGCGAAGTCGAACATCTGCTCACCCAGGCGTTCGCCAGAGAACATCATCCGCACCCCGTGCCAGACGATGACGATCGTCGCGAACGCCAGGAAGAGGCTGTACCCGAAGCGCAGGAACTCCGGCTCGTAGGTTGTCAGCAGCCTCGAGATGGCCTCCTGCACGGTCGGCACTAGATTCAGAGACGGCTGCATCGGTTTTGCTCCAGTCGATTCACTTACGGCTGACGCCAGGTCCGTAGGGCATCGCCGGTGCCAGCGGCAAAGGCCTCATTAGCCGCTCGGCCGTCGCGCCAGGTCACGAGCTGCATGTTCATGGAGGCAGCCTCGCTGTCGCGCGCACGCTTGCTCTCAATAAGCAGCTGCTCGACGACTCCGGCCAGCAACTGGGCACGAGCCTGACGCTGTCGGGCACCGATGAGCACGGCACCGCTAATCTTGTCCAGAACCGCTGTGGTGCTCTGCTCATTCGACGGGTCGATCACGTGCGCATCGAGCGCGTCGATGGCTGGGAGCTCCTTCTTGCGACCGTTGAAACGAAGCTGTCCGGTGTCGTTCGTCGCCGCAATGGCTGTGGCTTCTGCAAGATTCACCGTGGCCAGCCGCGCGGCAATAGCGCGCCGCGCGGTCGGACTCAGTCTGTTTAGAAGGCTCTGAACCGTCACCAGGGGGTGGCTCAATTCCACAAACGCCGCTCCGGTCGGGTCGCCAAAGATCAGGGCATCGTTGTAAGGCTGGGAGTAGAGGAAGTCGCCTCCGTGAGTTCGCCAGCGTGGCGGATCGGGCAAGCTGTACTTGTCGAGATTCGTGTGCATGCTCAATCGGGTCGCCATGCGACGAAGCTTGCGATGCTGTTCCTCCTGCACCATCAACAGGTATTCCTTGAGCGTGGCGGTCACGGTGTTTCGAATCGTTACCGCGGGGTCCGTCACGACGAGCTGGGCGGAAGTGACGGGAGCACAGAGAACGATTAGTCCGAGCGACACGAGGGCGCGACGCATGGCGGATCTCCCTTCTGAACTGCTCTACGGCTGACGCCAATTGCGCAGCGCATCTCCGGTGCCGGCAACGAATGCGGCGTTGGCAGCAGTCGCGTCACGCCACATCGTGAGCTGCATGTTCATGGTCACAGCCTCCGTGTCCCGCTGTCGCTTGCTGCGAGCGAGGAGTTGCTCCAGGGCGTGAGAGAGCAATTGATTCGACAGCATGTCCTGGCGACGACCGAGGAGCTCTCCAGCGGCGATCTTGTCCAGAATCGCCGTCATCTCGTGGTACCGCAGCAGACCGTTGAGCACGTCCCCCTCGAGGGCCTGAACGGCTTCCTGAAGTCGCCCGTGATAGCCGCGCGCGAGCGCGACTTGATGCCCGCCCATCATGGCGACCGCATCCGAGATCTCGATCGTTGCGTACTGCCGCTCGAGGGCCCTGCGCGCTGCGCCCGTGAGCCGTGCCGGCGTTGTCGTCGGGCGCATCAGTGGCACGGTTGTCGCGAGGTACGCTTCTCCAGTGGCGTCCCCGCTGTTGAGTCCCTGAATCCACTCCCGCCCGTACAGCCAACGGCTTGGGTCGTGACTGGTAATGGCGATACTAGGAATCCGGTACCCATCCATGTTTCCCAACCCTTGCCCCATTCTGAGGATCGTTTCGTATTGGCGCCTGAGTTCGTCGTAGTGTCGAAGGGTCCGTTCGGCGATCAAGATGGCCTGGGCCAGGTTGCCTGGGTCGATGACGACGAATTGCCCCTGCGCAGGGCTGGCGCACAGCGCCAGGATCACGATGACAGTCAAACATCGGCGGAACATGGGCGTCCTTCCTTTCAGAACCGTCCCTCGACAGCCGGCGCCATGTATGCCGGCAGCTCGAGATCGCTGGTCACGTACACCTTCACGCGATGCCCCTCGCGAATGGTCACCGTCGGGAGCCGGTTCAAGAACCGGTTCATGACTTGAACCGCCGCCTGGGATGCAGCATCGCCAACACCGCCGGCGATGACCACCGTGCGGTTCCCGTCTCCTGCACCCAAACCGACGTTGCCCAGGTACTGGCTAAGGCCAGTAATGAGACCCACCGCAGCAGCGGCGCCGAACGTCGCCAGGTAGTGGTGGTTCACGCGGTCACGGAGCCCCGCATCTCCGATTTGGTTGAGCCCCATGAACTCGTCCAATCGATACGTGCGGCCGTCAGGCATGACCAGGCGATGAAAGGAAACGGCGAGACGCGTTTCGCCCAGGGCACGCACTGGCTTCGTTTCTCCCAACACGCGAGCTCCCGCCGGGATGAGCACGTGCCGTCCGCTGTGTGAATAGAGCGGGTTCGTCACGAGACAGTTCACGGGGGCCGCCTCACTGCCGTCGAGCCTGTTGGTGAGCACCGCATCGATGAACGTTCCCTCGAGAATGCGGTGCAATGGGCCAGCGGCGCTGATCGGATCGGTTTGCGCCGGCGTTCTTCGGAGCAGACAACGCACCTGGGGTTTGCGCGACGGCACTCGGAATATCCGGCGCTCGGGCAGCTACCTGTGGTCTCACGCCAGCGGCTCGCGCCGACGCCCGGACGGCTGCGTCCGCGATCTCGTCGATTGAGGGAATCTTGGCTTCATTGACGGCCGGTGGACCGGTTGTTGCGGCGGCCTTGCCGGCATCGGGACGCTGTCCCTCCGGCCGCCGGCTCAGGACGACATTGCTTGCAAACAGGCTTTCGTACTCGCGCCGCTTCCTTTCTGCCACTAACGGGTCAGGCGCCGGTGCGCTCTGCGGTTCCTCATAGATCGGAACCACGGGAGCTGGTGCCCCCGCAGCCTGGGCTTCACGCAACGCCTGGGCCTCCAGCGCGCGCAATCGTTCCTGATAGTCGCGCACACGGTCGGCGCTCGGTGCCTGCGCGGCTGCAGGAGAAGGCACGTTTCGCGCTGGCGGGTCCGGCCGACCCACCAGCAACATGATCGCGAGCATCCCGACCGCAATCCCGGCCATGATCCAGGTCTGCACGCCCCTGGGCAGGACACCCCGCGGAATGGGACGACGGTCAGTTACAGCGGGCGGACTCGCCGCCGCAGGCGGCGTGGTCGCCGTGACAGGGGGCGTCTCGGCCATCTCTCACCGCCCCTGCGCAAATGTGAAGCGCTCCTTCCCGAGCGCCAGGTAGCCCTGCTCCAGAACCTTGGGTACGACATACGTACCCTGCTGGACCTGAAAGTTGAGAAGCGACGGCTTGCCATCCTTCACTTCGTAGAGAGCCGGAAGTTCACCCGCTTCCGACTTGATGTAGGTGAATTGGCCGTCGTGCCAGATCGAGCGCACCAGAAATGGCTTCTCATACTTGAGAGTCCCGTATACGAACTGCAGACGACCGGGGTACTGCTGTTGATATGCGGCGATTGCCTCGTCGGCCCGCCGCGCGGCCGTGTCGGCGGCGGCGCGCGCGTCCCTGACCTCCGCCTGCATTGCCTCGACTTGCGCGGCGCTGTAGTACTTCGGCTTCTCGCGCGGGGCATTGGGATCCGCATTGACGTAGATCTTCAGGTCCGGACCGCCAGACCCGTTCTTCTCGCTGAGTAGAAACGAGTACACCGCACCACTCGCCGTCACAAGGTTCAGATTCGTCGCGGCGCCTTCCTTCGCCGGCTTGATGTGAGCGATGTTGTGAGTTGCGCTGATCACCCAGAAGTCGCGATCGCCACAGATCACGTCGAGGATCTCCTCGTCCTCTGGCAGAACGATCATCGTCGTGTACCGCAGTCGCGTCTGGAGCGGGATCAGACTTCGAGGCGAAGCGGACACTTCGCGAATCCCCGTCGTCTGTGCGTCGGCCGACGGTGCCAAGGTCGACGCAAGGACACAGAACACCAGAATGCGAGCGACTTCTTGACGGGACATGGCCTACCTCCGATGCATCACGAGGACGCCGCGAGACGGTCGATGCCCGCCTCGAATCCGTACTGTTGAAACGTCTCGGCGACCCGCGCGTTGTCAACGGGAGTGTTCGTATAAATCCAGTAACTCTTCGGGTCCACCGTCAGGGTGAGGACCTTCGTCAGGTCCGGTCGTTTGAGCAAGATCTGTTGCCGAGCGATGAGGCCGGTCAGCAGATCCATCTCCATCTCGTTCAACTGAAAGAGCTCGGTGTATCGATTGCGGTCGAGCGAGGGGTTCGCCAGCAGCAGTTTCGTCGGGCAACTCTCGACGACAGTTCGGAGCAAGTCGGCGGATGCGAAGTCCTCCACCGTCTGGGTTGCGAGAACCATCGCCGCGTTGCACTTCCGCCATGTCTTCAGGCCCTCCTGAACGTATGCCCTGAGCGTCGGGTGCTGGATGAAGCGCCAGGCCTCGTCCATCACGCACAACTTCAGGCTGGACGCATCTCGCGGGTCCTGAATTCGCGCCACTACACGGTGCAGCACGTAAAAGAGCAAAGGCTCCAGAAGTGCCGGGTATGCGCGCATCGCCTCAAAGTCGAATACCTGGAGGCGTTCCACGGTTAGTGTGTCTTCTAGGTTGTCAAACAGGCTGGCGTAGCGCCCACCCTCGATCCACTTGTGAAGGCGAGAGGCCAGGGCTCGCGGCAGCAGATTCGCGACCGTGAAGAGCCGCCGCTGGCTTTCGTCCAGCATGTAGAGGTTCTCGACGCTCTCGTAGACCTCGCGGTCCTCCAAGTCGCTGAGCCGATACCCGTCATCGCCCTCCAGCAGCACGCGAACCAGGGCGTGAAGAAAATGCAGGTGTTCTGGCGTGGGTTCGAGCGCAAACGGATTGATTCTCAGCTCCTGATGGCGGAGGCCGACTTCGAGGTAGCTGCCGCCCAGCAGTGTGGCGAGCTTTCGATAGCTGTGCCCGAGATCAAGGATCACGGTGAGCGGCTCGTACTTCTGTGCGTGCGTGACGATGAAGTTCAGCAGAAAGCTCTTGCCGCTGCCCGTCGCACCCAGTACCAGCGTGTGGCCGACGTCCTGGACGTGCAGGTTGAACGCGTAAGGTGTGTGGTGCGGTGTTTCAAAGATCGCCAGAGCCTCTCGTTGAAGGTGTGCGTTGACTCGCTCACCTTGATCGAGTGTGAAGACGAAGCTCAGGTCGGCCGCATTCGTCTCCAGCAGCGCCAGCCTCCTGAGGTTGTGAGAACCGTTGCCAGGAATGACACTGAGCCACCCATTCAACAGGTTGTACGTCTCTTCGAACACGGCGCCATCGTGAATTGCAATGGTCTTGCTGGCCTCTGCGGCCTGCTGCTGGAGGGCACGAGGATCGGTCCCGTGCAGCACAAGTGTCAGTGAGCAGTGCCCGAAGAAGTGACCGTTGACCTCTGTCTCCGTCAACGCGTCGCCGAGTTGACGGACTGTGGCGCTAGCGGAATCGTCCACCAGCATCTCTTCCGGTCTCGTGTCTGGCGCCACGTAGTTGACGATTGAGACTCGCTTGTTGAAGAAATGCCTCCGTCGGGTCTGGAGGTCCCGCCGCATGCGGTCGCTCGAAATCCGCTGCCATTCCAGGCACGCGATCAGATCGCCTGGAATCTCGTAGAGGTCCCGCAGAAGGAGAGCGAACGTGTGGCTCGGCGGCTCCTTCATCGAGAGCACCTTGACGAGACGGTCCCCGACGAGCAGATGATCCCGGTAGCATTCGATGGACGCATCGGAGACGAAGTAATCGAGGTGCGTGTCGTAGGTCAGTTTCCTTGCCGCAACGGAGTCGTAGTTGACAAGCTGCCGGAAGAAGCTGAACGCGTCGCTCTTTCCGAGGCGGCGCAAGACGGAATTCACTCGCCTGGATCTCGAATGCATCGGCCTTGTGGTAGAGAGTGCCGATCGCGCGATCGAGCTCGACTTCGAGCAACTGGATCGTCTTCTCGCTCGAGAGCCACCCCCGGAAAGCTTGGCGTGGTGCCTGGAACACGCGGTGAAGGTGCGTGGAGCGTCGAGCCGAGTTCGGCGCCTCGTACAGGAGCACCAGGAACAGTCCTATGTCGTAGAGCTGATGCCGACGGCCGTTCAGATACGCCGCGCGGCGCTGAATCGCTTCGTGAGCGATCGGCTGCTGGCATGGTGCCGAGACGATTGGCTCGATGCTTCGCTTGATGACGTACTGATACAGACGGCAGTGCTCGTCGAGCAATCGAAGGCCCGCCTCGACCCGATGAACCAGGGCCTGCCGTTGCTGGTGCGTGAGGCCCTCGTAGTCGATCCCCTGCACCCGATAGACCAGTCCGACGTGGCCTGCCTTGGTCAAGAACGCGCTGTCATCGACGAAGCCCCACAGCGCGAGCAGCTCGTTCAGGCTCCCCGCATCCTTGTAGTCACGAAGAATGCGTGCGACGCTCACCACTCCGACACCTCGATGTCGATGGGATTGTGCTTAGCCGGGTCGTACCGTCGTCGAACCTTGGAGGAGGCGAGCAGAATGCGGAGCAGTTCGGGATCGCGCCGCGTCGCCCAGAGAGCGCCACCGTAGAGGCCGCCAAACATCAGGAGTCCGGCGAGAAAGGAATAGAAGAGGTTGAACGTTGCAGCGCCCAGCAACATCGCCAGAAAGAACTGCCGTCGCTCGACACCCCAGATGGTCAGGGGGCGATGCAGCGCCTTGTAGACCGGGCGGTACGTTGGGCGATCGGGCATTCGCCAACACCTCAGACGCGGTCCGGCCGCGTCAGAACAACCAAACGAGGAACTGCGCGGCGAAGAGCGCCAGCCCGCCGCCGAACACGATGCCGGAGATCTGGCGCTTGGCGCCGGCCTCGCCGTACATAAACATCAGTCCGCCTATGACGATGGCGACAAGGGCGAGGGACCGGGCGAGCGGGCCCGTGAACGTCGCCTCCAGATTGCTCGCGGCGCGCTCCCAGGGCGACTGTTGCGCGAACGCGACAGCCGGAACGCAGAGCAGGACGGCAAGCGCCATGGCAGTGGCTCGTCGGACGAAAGACGGCTGGGAGTCGCCTGGCATGTGGACCTCCACGACGTGATACACTTTCGAACCGCTCGCAACGATGCGAGCACACGCATAGCACAGCGATGGCACAGCAGTCCGAAACCGGTTCACCCTTGACGACGCAGCTTGCGCGCATGCTTGGCGCGAGACGTACCGCTCGCCTGCGGCGCCTCATGCGACAGACAGGTCTTCCCCCAGAAGTCCTGCTCGACCTCGCAATCGAAATGCTCGATCTCGCGAGTCGAAAGCTCTCACCCGAACCGATTCATCGGACTGCCGTCGGCCTTGGCGCCGCACGCTGGCGAAATGTCAGCCCCGAGGAGAGGAGCAAGGCGATGCGCAAAGCGGCGCAAGCGCGCTGGGGCAGCCACCGAGAATCCAATGAAGGAAGAAACCGTTGACGGCCCGCGTCGTCCGTGCGAGCATGTGAATAGTGGCGGACGCGGTCTCGCGCCTGGGCGCGAGAACGAAATTGATAGGGCCTGTTCCGCATCTGCTCCCCAACTTCTGGCGCTACCAGCTTCGACCTTCTCGCCAGCCTCACCAGGGAGTTCGGCCTCGAAACTGAGCTCGAGCTCAGCCGTCCGCACGTGACGCGCGCCATCGATTTCGCCTTCGATCTTTAAGACGCCTTTTGCCGGCGAAATCTGACAGCGTTCGCGTCGCTTTCATCGGCGGCGGCACGCGTATAATGGCGCGGCGGGCGTTGCCGCACGCCCGCTGCCAGCACGCTGTTGGGGAACCCCATGGAGTCGGTGGGCAAGCAGACGCTCCTGGACGCGGACGGTCTTCCGCTAGATCCTCGGATTGCGGGCGTACTGTGCGAACTCCTTCCAAGATTTCGGAATCGGTTTTTGACGCTGGCCGACGAAGTTCTTGTGAGCGAGATCTTCGAGGAAGCGGGTCAACGCATTCGAGACTGCGAAGCCGCGTCCGGTCCCGTCAACAATCTGAAGGCATACGCATGGACTACGGTCGTGAATGTCGCGCGGTCACGTTTGCGGCATTCGTCGATGCGGATGGCGCGTGCGACGCTGGATTCCAGGGCGAGTCAGGCTGTGCTTGGAACGATGAAATCGCACGATGGAACGCCTGAACAGATCGAAGCCGATATCCTGCTCGAGGAATTGCTCGCGACGTTGACAGCCGAGGAGCGGGCGCTCTGTATGCGGAAACAGTCCGGCTTTTCCAGTCGTGAAATTGCGAAAGAACAGGGGACTTCCGTGGCACGCGTGGATACACTGTTTTACCGTATCAAGCGCAAGTTTCGGGACGCTCTGAATAAGAGGACTGGCGCCTCGCTATCGACGACTTCTCAGGCGACCAGAACGCGAACGGCGTAAGGCCGGCGCGGTGATCCCGCGGTGTCGTCCAAGAGATACGATGTCCAGCCAACGTCAAGACGAGCCTCCGCGTCTCAAGCGACCTGATGAAATTGACGAAGTTTTCGGTCGAGGGAACCCAAATCCCGACCGAATAGGCTGTCCGCCTCGCGACGTCTTGGTTTCGCTCGCTCGCCGCGAGCGACCGATCGGCGATCCCGCCTACGATCACCTGTCCGAGTGTTCGCCGTGTTATTTGGAAGTTCGTGCGCTGAAGGAGGCTGCCGATCTTCAGCGTCGTCGCGTTCTCACATGGGCAGCAGCGGCGGCGGGTCTCGTGCTCGCAACGGGTTCCGCCGGCTGGTTGTTGCTGAATCGCGGAACCAGCGGTGAACCGATCGCCACCGAGGTCCGTACGCAGCTGGATCTCCGGCCGTACGCTCTCATGCGCGGAGAAACGCCGCAGGGCGATCGACCTCCTCTCGTTCTGCCGCGGGCTCGCGTGCTGCTGACCCTGCTCCTCCCTACGGGCTCAGAGCCCGGGTCGTACGAGGTTGAGATCAGGGACGCGAGCGCGACAGTGAAGGCGTCGGCGCAGGGCGATGCGGATCTCCGAAATCAGGTCACCACGCTCGACGTCGTTCTGGACCTTCGATCACTTTCGGGCGGTACATACCAGATCGCAGTTCGCCGTCGCGGGGAGGACTGGCAACTGTTCCCAGTGCAGGCTCACTGAACGTGGGTGACGCCGCGGTTAGCACGAGCGTGAACCGTCGTGTGCGGAGCGAAGCGTGTTGCAGCGGGCGCTGGCGATATTCACAGCTCTCTTTCAGCAAGGCGTCGGAACTCGTCAGGGACGGAGCGCACACCCCGCGATGCTGACCCATAATCCACCGCTTGTCCTCCGAAGCGCTTGCGGATCGCATCGACGGCCCGGTCTGCGCGCGATCGCGCCAGGCCTTTCTTTGTGCCAGGACGGCGTCCTTCGTCGGCAAGCCCAAGCGGCAGCTCCAGTTGCACGATCGCATGCGCTTCGAGATGTGAGACGGAGATCGCCAGCAGCGAGATCGTCCTCTCGTCACGGTGATCCGCAAGGACGCCGCGCACCAAGTCCTCGGCGATCTCAGCGAGAGCCCTCGTTGCAGAAATCGGCGCTGACAGCGTGAGCGAGCGCGTGACCGAGCGCAAATCGGCGAAGCGCACGCGGACCGTGATCGTCCGGCCCGCCAGGGATTTGGCGCGGAGCCGGGCGCCGATGCGGTCGGCGAGATGATGGAGCGTCGGTTTGAAGACGCGCTCGATCGCAGGCCGTCGTCCGAGCGCCGATTGTGCGCCGGCGGAGCGCGCGCGCCGGCGCGTCTGGATTTGCCGCGGATCGCGGTTCCACGCGAGTGCCGTCAACTTTCTTCCCACCGCGTGCCCAAGCAATCGCTCCACGGATTGGGAGAGCTCTCAGCCAATTGACCGATGGTGGTGACGCCGATCTTGGCGAGCCGCGCCTCGGTGGCGGGACCCACGCCCCACATGAGCGCGACGGGCAGTTTGTGAAGGAACTCGAGTTCAGTATCTGGATCGACGACGACCAATCCATCCGGCTTCGCGACCTGCGATGCGATCTTCGCCAGGTGCTTGGTACGCGCCACGCCGATTGACATCGGCAAGCCAAGCTCGGCGCGCACGCGAGCCCGAACCGTCCTTGCGATCTCTGCCGGCGAACCGAAGAGATGCGTGCACCCTGCAACGTCGGCGAAGGCCTCGTCGATGGAGATGCGCTCGATGGAAGGCGTGAAATCGCTCAGGACTCCGATGGCGGCGTCGCCGAGCCGTTGGTATTCGTCGAAATGTCCGCCGACAAACACGAGGTCGGGACAGAGTTGCCGCGCGCGCCGTCCAGGCATGCCGCTTCGTACGCCGAAGGCCCGCGCTTCGTAGGAGGCCGCGAGAACGACGCCGCCGCCGACCGCAATCGGCTTGCCGCGCAGGCGAGGGTCAAGCAGCTGTTCGACCGACGCATAAAAGGCGTCGAGGTCCGCGTGGAGAATGGTGGCTGTGGAACCCATCTCGTTGCACTCCCCCCCCCCCAGTTGCGCCCAAACGTCGACTGCGAGTCATGCCGTCCCTCGTCGACTCATCTGCCAGTCCACCCGCATCACACCCACCACAGCGCAGACGCGAGTCGCGACTCGTCGAGTGCCGGTCCGACGCCCAGGCGCAGCGCCACTGGAGCGCCAGCTGCAATCAAGCGCTTCAGCTCCGTCGTCAATACCCGCAAGCGATCGAAGGAGGCGAGGGTGAAGGCCTCACGACGTGCGGCCACTGGACGGCGGTAGCCCGGTGGAATCGGTGGCGTTGCGTTTGCGTCCACTGCCGCGCTCAACGCTACCTCGCCCTTCTCGATCACGATGAGCCGCGCACAACTGTCACCGGGCTCGCGCCACACCACGCTCGAATCGAACAACCGCGTCAACCAGATCGCGCGGCGTCGGGCGAGCGCCGCCCGCAACGCGAGCCACTCGAGCGACACTTGCACGAACTCCGGGGTCCATACCGTCAATCCACGCCCGGCTTCGTTGGGGTCGTCTTCATCAACATCGCGGTCTCGCCGACCTTCTCTCCATAGGCGTGTTCCGAGCCGCAGCAATCTGTCGTGCGCGCCGAGGTCTTGGCGCGAGAGCTCAGGGTGCACGGCGCAGAGCCTCGCGTAACCTGCTTCGAAAGTGATCGCGTCGGGACGCCAGCGACTGGAGCCGAGCGCGCGACTCTCAGCGGCGGCGAGCGCACCGAATTCATCGAGCATTCCGGCCGAAGGAAACGGTCCGAGCGGACACTGTGACGACGGGTACCCGCTGCGCGCGGTGAGATTCGGTGGCGCGAACCATAACGCGCGGTTCTCGATGGTGAGCGCGACGTTGTACGGCGGTCGATGCTGCTTGATTTCGTCAGGCTCGATGAGAGCCGCCTCGAGGGCGCTTGGCGCGACATCGAAAGAGATCCCACGCGCCTGCGACAGCATCTCGAGCGTCCGCTCGGGCACGCCTGTCTGCTTCCGAAAATAGCTGTTGACGCGATGCCGGAGCGAGGCGGCCTTCCCGACGTACAGGACGTCGCCACTCGTCCGAAGCATGCGATAGACGCCCGGCGCATCCGGCAATGAGAGCCGCACATTGCGCGGCATCGGCCATACGCGCCGCCTGCGCTGCCTCGTGGCGCGACTGTCCGCGAGCCATTCCTGAAGCACGCTCCAGGTGGAAATTCCTTCGTCGCGAAGTAGGCGCACCAGCTCTCGCCAGACGAATGCTGTGGCCTCTACGTGATCGGCACTGCGACGCAGGGCGCCGACCCCGCGACCGAAGTACCCGGCGAGGGCACGCACGCCGCAGCGGGGCAGATCGGGTAAGAGGCGCCGGGCAATGTCATGCGTGCAGAGGATGTCGAGGGGAAGCGCCTCGCCGGCCAACGCGCGGAGAAACGGCTGCTCGAATCGAGCGAAGTGAATGACCGTTGGCGCCGGTTGACGGGCGAGCGTCGCGGCTTCGTCGGACAGCTCCCGCCAGGCGACGTGTGCATCGACGCCGTCCTGTGACATCCGTTCAGAAATGCCCGTAAGGCGCATCACGGCGGCTGGAATGTGCTCGCCGTCTGGAAGCGCGATCAGCCTAGCGTCCGCGCGCGTTGTCGTCGTGCCGGCGCGCGCCCAACCCATTTCGAGGAGATGTCCATGCGGAGCTGCGGCGGTGGCCTGGCAGTCGACGACCAGCACTTCGAGCTGCGACAGCGACTCTGAAACAGTGGACATCACCCGTCGCTCCCGACGAGACCTCAGACGTTGCGGTTAGCCCAATAACTGCTTCAGTTTGCGCTTCTTCAGCGTCTCGTCGGGGCTGGTCGCAATCCCATCGCACCACCGATGAATCTGGTGCAGTGTGACGCGGTGAGACGTGGGCGGTTCTCTGACTTGAATCTCAAGTTCGGTTCCCAACGCCACGGCGTCGGCCCAGCCGCTCTTCCGGAGAGCCGACACTCCCAACGCAGCCGCTTCGTAAACGGATTCGGCGGTCACATCGACTGAATGGCGGATACCGGACGGACCGCTGAAGCTAACGGTGCACGTCCGAAGCGCCACGGCAGCCGAGCGTAGCACATTCGCCTTATCTTCGCCTACACGGAATGTGGTTGTGACGGCTGGTCAGCGACGGTGCTGGGTCGCCACGGCTGGTGCTCGTGCGCGAGCCAGACCAGCTCAGGGTCGAGCGCGCGCACCCGCATCTGGCCTTCGGTGTGCGGCTCGTCGAGCTCGCCAAACCAAACCGCCACGTCGCCGCCAACGACGACCGGGCGCCCGCCAGTCTCGACGACGACGACCTGCATGCCGCGTGTGTGGCCCGGCGCCGGGACGAGCCGGAGCCCGGGAAGCAGCTCGAGTTCGCCGTCGACCGGCACATACCGCACGCCGGGCGCCTCGACCCACTCGCGAATGGTGTAGTCGTCCTCGTTGCGCGCGTCGTCGAGCTCCCGACGCTGGACATAGATCGGCCTGCCGGCGAAGAGGTGGTTGCCGCCGCAGTGGTCGAAGTGCAGGTGTGTGTTGACGACGATGTCGATGCCGGCGAGGTCGAAGTTCTGCGTGCTCAGTGGAAGGAGGCGGGGATCGAGGTCGGCCGCCGCCGGGTGCAGCTCCGTCATGCCGGTGTCGACCAGCACGCGCGCATCGGGATGGTCGATAACGTGCACGTAGACCGGCATCCGCTCGCCCTCGGCGAGCAGGTCGGCAACGAGGATTGGCGTGATGGTGATTGAGGCGGGGGCGGTCATTTTTTCCCTCCGGCAAAGAGATCGACGACTTCATGACCGTCCCACGCTCGCGCCCAGGGTGACGAGAAGCTCGTCCAGTTGCGCGAACGTCTCGACCATCGCATCCGCCGCCCCGGTGCCGGCAGCGTCGAGAGCTTCCTTCGAGGGATAGAGCTCGTGCATGACCAGCAGCGTCTTGCCACCCTTTTCCTCGAATGTCACCGTGGTGACAGGCCCACCCTCACCACCTTCCTCGTTGGTCCACACGAGGCGCGAGTGCGGTGTCACTTCGAGGTACGTGCCGAAGAACGCCATAGCATCGGGTTCGAACTCGAAACGGTACTTGCCCCCGACACGAACATCCATCTCGCAGGAACGCAGGGACATGCCCATCGACTTCGGCACCCACCACCGCCTGAACAGCTCGGGCTTGGTCCACGCCTCGAACACGATGCGGGCCGGGCCGTTGAAGGTTCGCGTCACGACGAGCTCACGCTCGGACTTCCGTTCCACCGTCGTGCGGTTCTTCATGGCTGTGGTCTCACTCTCTCTTTTTGCGTCCATCGACCTTCTCCTTCCGTTTCAGTTCCTCGACAACCTTGTCCAGCTCGTCGAAGCGTGCGTCCCAGAGCTGACGGTACCTCTCGATCCATGCCGCCTCTTCCTCGAGTCGGGACAGCCCGAGCCTGCAGGTCCGTACGCGCCCGACCTTCTCCGTGATGACGAGCCCCGCCTGCTCCAAGACGCCGACGTGCTTCTTCATGCCGGTGAGGGTCATGTGGAACTTCTCGGCAAGGTCCGTGATTGAAGCGTCTGCACGCCCGAGCTGCTCGAGCACGCCGCGTCGGGTGGCGTCCGAGAGCGCGGCGAACGAGGCATCAAAGCGGGTTCGTGAATACTGAACCATATGGTTCAGTATTTAACCACACGGATTGGCGGCATGCAAGAGGAGGCCGAGCGCGGCTGAGTTGCCGGCCGCTTGGCTGAGAGGAGATCGACATCCCGTCCTCTTCCAGGCCGGCGACCGAGGTGATGATCGTTGGATGCTCAACCGACCGTCGTTGTGATCTGCCTCTCGCGCAGGAGGGCCTACTACCATCAGAACAATTGTTACCGGCCGATCCGACACATACGGGGTGACCCGGGGGTGGCGATCTGCACTGATTAGGGTCTCGGCGCCTGCGCACATCGGAGGTCGTTGACCGAGCAATCAGCGCGAGGTTGAAGGAGCATGCTTGGAAAGCGATTTCGGCGAAGCTCACGAAGCAACACGGAAACACTTCATCGCGCAATCAATTCAACGACCTGCCGCTCTGAAATGCTCCTCGATGTGACACCGTAAGGTGGCAAATCTCGCGTCCAGCCCCACGCGATACGCGCAAGCATGATTCAGCCGTTTTTCTCCACGAGTCCGGCGTTCACAAGACCGGACAGCTACCGGCTCCCTACGTCACGAAATACCGTGAGCGAGCTAGGGACTTCGGCTCCTAACGCCTGCCGCGATCTCGTTTGCCCGGCCGAATTGGTGCCATCGTCTCAGGCACGATACCTGCTCCACCGTTGGGCATCCCAGTCGCCGCGTGGCCCGCCACCGAGTTTTCGGGCGCCAAAATCGCACGATCCTCGTAAACGCCGCCAAAGTGCGGGTGGGATTCCGGAGGCACCTCCGGCCGGCCGGAGGTGCCCCTGCGATGGGACTCCAGCCCCTATGAACGTACGTCTAGTCCGTCGCTCCAATTGGCTCATGCCCGCCGTGCTGTTGGCCGCGCCGGCCGTCGCTTGGTCCCAGGACCTGACCCAGCCGAAGGGCGTGCTCATGCTCGCTGCGGAGTCGAGCGAAGCGCAGCCGCCGGTTCGACACGTGCTGCTGCTGCAATCGTTCCCCCGCGGCAACATGCCGGACGACCACTTAACCGGCAACTTCCGCGTCGACCTGGACCAGCGGGCTGGGCAGGCCGTGAATGTCGTTCAAATCGTGGTTGGCTCGACAGCGTTTGTCGGCGCGCCGACCTTCGGCAAGATCTCGCGAACCCGCCTGCCCACCGGTGAAGCGGGTTCGTCGCGCCAGATTCAACTGGCGGCGAAGTTGTCGTTCTGATGGGCCTGCGATGTCGCGCGGGGGCGGTGCTCGTGGCTGCGGCCGCGGTCGTCAGCATGGCATGGGCCCGGCCCGCGGCCGCGCAGCGTCCGATCAAACGCGTGCTGACGATTCATGCCGGCGCGGAGGCATTCCCGAGCAACACGAAGTTCGACGAGGTCATCAGGAAGGTCCTGTATTCGCATCCGACCATCGAGGTCGACTACTACGCCGAGTTCCTGGAGTTCGAAGAATTTGGCGCGGCGGCCGACACCCCCTTGCGGGATTACATCCGGGTGAAGTTCCGCGATCGTCCGCTCGACGCGCTGGTTTTGAACGGCGCGCCGGCGGTGCAGTTCGCGCTTCAGTATCGCGCCGAATTGTTCCCAGGCGTGCCGATGGTCTTTGCCACCGCAACGACGCCCCGCGAGGTACTCGAGGGGAAGGTCTCGCGCGCCACGGGTGTCTTGCGGGGACCCTCTCAGGTCGAAACGTTGGATCTCGCGTTGAAGCTCCATCCAGCAACCAGGCGAGTCCATGTTGTGGCGTACGCGCCCAACTTCGACGGTTACCAGGAGAGCGTGAAATCAGCGCTGGCCGCCTTCTCGACCCGGGTGACGCTGAGCTATAGCAATGAACCGTCGTTCCCGGAGCTGCTCGCAACGCTCAAGACATTGCCCGCCGACAGCCTGATCCTCTACGCGCGCTACTCGCCCGCGACCCGCGGTCGCGTGATCTTTCCCGACGAGCTGCTTCCCGAGATCGCCGAGGCCGCGCCGGTGCCGATTTACTGCGCCTTCGACACCTACATCGGCACGGGCGTGGTCGGCGGCATGATGCGCAGCGAAATCAGCACCGCCACCCGCGTTGGCGAGGTGACACGTCGGATCCTCGACGGGGCGAAACCGGAAGACATTCCCGTCGAAGCCGCGCGCGTGTCGCCGATCTTTGACTGGCGGCAGGTGCAACGGTGGGGCATCGAGCCGTCGCTGCTGCCGGTCGCCAGTGTCATCATGTTTCGCGAGCCAAGCGTCTGGGATCGCTACGGTGGTTACATCATCAGTGCAGTGGCCGTGCTGGCCGTCCAATCGCTCCTGATCGTCGGGCTCCTGTATCAGCGCCGCGCACGCCGAAGGGCCGAGATCGAGAGCCGGAGGAGCGAGGCGGAGTTACGCGAAAGCGAGGAGCGGCTGCGCCTGGCCGCCGAGGCCGCGCACCTCGGTATCTGGATTCGGGACCTCACGCGGAACGACATTTGGGCGACCGACAGTTGGCGCGCCTTGTTCGGGTTCGCGAAGTCGGAGCGGCTGGACCTGAATGGCGTTTTGCGCCGTGTGCATCCCGACGACCGCGAAACGGTCCAATGCACACTGGCGAGAGCGCTCGAGGGCGACGGCAGCTACGAAATCGACTATCGCGTGGTGTTGCCCGGTGGCCAGATACGCTGGATTGCCTCTCGCGGCCGCGCCCAGTTCAACGGCGCCGGCACCCCCATCCTCGTGCGCGGGGTATCGCTCGACGTGACGGAGCGCAGGAAGACGGAACGGGAGGCGCAACTCTTGCGGCAGGAGGTCGCGCACGTCGGCCGCGTGTCGATGATGGGCCAGCTCGCGTCCGCACTGGCGCACGAGATCAATCAGCCGCTCGGCGCGATCCTGCGCAATGCCGAGGCGGCGGAGCTGTTCCTGCAGAGTGCATCGCCGGACCTCGACGAGGTTCGGGCGAGTCTTGCCGACATCATCAAGAACGACCAGCGTGCGGGCGCCGTGATCGACCGGATGCGTGCGCTGCTCAAGCGGCACGAGCTCGAGGTCATTCGACTGGATGTGGGCGACGTCATCGGCGACGTCGTGACGCTCATGCGCGCGGATGCCGTGTCACGACACGTGAAGCTGGACGTGGACATTGCGGGCGATCTGCGGCCCGTGCGTGGCGACCGCGTGCATCTTCAACAAGTGCTGCTCAACCTCGTGCTCAACGGCATGGATGCCCTCAACGACGCGAACCAGGAAGATCGGCGCGTCACGGTGACGGCGCGGCCAGGCGGGGCGCGGATTGTCGAGGTCGCGGTGGGCGACACCGGCCCCGGTATCCCCGCCGATATGCTCGCGAACGTCTTCGATCCTTTTTTCAGCACGAAGCCCAACGGGATGGGCATGGGCCTGCCCATCTCGCGGACGATCGTCGAGGCGCACGGCGGGCAGCTGTGGGCAGAGAATAACCACGGCCGTGGCGCAACGCTTCGTTTCACGCTGCCGATCGCAGAGGAGGCCGCCGCGGAATGAGCGTCCCCGAGCCCACGATTCAGATCGTGGATGACGACGAGTTATTCCTGGCGGCGATCTCGCGGCTGCTGCGGGCCAGCGGGTTCGCGGTCAAGACGTTTTCGTCAGCGAGCGACCTGCTCGCCGCGTGCGATGCGGACGCGCCGGGCTGTGTCCTGGCCGATTTGCAGATGCCAGGAATGAACGGACTCGATCTGCAAGCCGCGCTCGCGCGGACTCGCAACCCGCTGCCGATCCTCTTCCTCACGGGCCACGGTGACATTCCGTCGAGCGTGCGTGCGATGCGTGGGGGGGCGGTGGATTTTCTGGAAAAGCGTGCACCGAAGGAACACCTGCTCGACGCGGTGAAGCGCGCCCTCGCGCGCGATGCACGCGACCGCGCAGAGCGGGCCCGTCTGCGCGAGTTGCGCGCGCGCTTCGACACGCTCACCGCGCGGGAGCTCGAAGTGCTGTCTCATGTCGTGCGGGGCCGGCTCAACAAACAGATCGCCGCCGATCTTGGCATCCATGAGCGGACCGTGAAGCTGCATCGCACGGCGGTGACGACGAAACTGGGCGTGCAGTCGGTCGCGGAACTCACGCAGCTGTCGCTCGAGGCCGGCATCTTCACGGCCCCGCCATCGACCTGTCCCCAAAGGGCTGTAGCCGGCAGAAGCCGCCCGGGCTTAAAGTGCACATCCGAGCCCGATGTGCCTGCAGCACCCATTTACGTCGCCGTCGTCGATGACGATGAAGAGCTGTGCCGATCATTCGGCCGGCTCCTGCGGGCGGCGGGCTTTCAACCGATTACGTATGCCTCGGCGGAGGCGTTGCTCGCGGACACGCAAGCATCCGCAGTTCGACTGTCTGGTCCTCGACATCGAGCTCGGCGGCATGTCGGGCATCGAGCTCGCCGAGCACCTCTTGGCAAAGGGGTGTTCAACGCCGTTCATTTTCATCACCGCTCATGAGCATCTCAACGCCCGCGCGAGGGCAGAGGTGCCGGGTGCCGCCGCGTACTTCCGCAAGACCGATTCTGGTGCCGACGTCCTCGACGTGATCCGCAGATGCGTGAGTGCGGGGGGCCACGGCTAGAGCTAACCAGTTACGACGCATCAAAAGACGCGAACATAGGCGCCGAGACCTTAGAGGAGCATGTCATGGAACAAAAGATCGTGTTGACCGGCATCGCCCGGTCGAAAGGAAAGGCCGCCGGCGAAGCAGCGGTGAACCGCCAACGAATGGGGTGGGCGTTCAACCACGTCGGCAACGAGGACGGCATCGTCCTGGTGCCCGGGGCCGACCTCCAGGGCAAAAGCATCATTGGCAAGGTCGTGGTCTATCCCACGGTGATGGGCTCCACCACCGGCGCCATCAGCCTGTACTACAAGTGTACGCAGTCACATCACGGCCCTGCGGCCATCATCTGCCAGAAAGTCCACGATATCGACATCAGTGGAGCCATTGCCGGTGGAATCCCCGCCATCGATGCCTTGGACCAGGACCCGATCACGACCATCAAGACCGGCGACTGGGTGGAAATCGACGCGCCGAAGGTAGGCCAGAAGGCCACGGTCACGATCACGCGCAAGCAGTAGTCCGTTCCAATCCATCGAAGGAAGATCACCATGGCCATGAAACTCACGACACACCAACAAGAGATGCTCGACGGCAAGCTTGGCGACACCAAGAAGTTCTGCATGGAGAAGCTGGTGGACTTCGGCGAAGCGATCGAGGCCACCGAAATGGTGGATCTCGTCCTCGTCCTCAACTGCTGTCCCATTTACTCGAACGATCGCCAGAAGCCCGAGACGAAGAAGAAACTCGAGATGTATGACTTGGGACACAGCCCGCTCTACGATCCGATCTTCGCGATGAAGGACGCCCATGTCGCGGACGACACGGGCACCCAGTGCGGCAACGATCCGTACCTGGCGCAGTTCGACAAGGTCGAAGAGAAGGGCTATCCCTGGAACTTCGAGCTTCCGGGCAAGGGCAGCTTCAAGGTTGACCCGGAAATGGTTGCAGGCCTCAAGACGGGCTACGACAAGCTGGCGGAGCATGGCTGGCTCAATTGGATGTCGTGCCAACCGCAAGTCAACACGTGCATCCCCAAGATGGGAGAGTACTGCGCCAGCTCCGAATCGAGCTGCGCCGCCTACATCAACACCGTCATCGGCGCCCGCACCAATCGGGAGTCACCCATCAACACGGTCTACGCCGCCTACACCGGCTGCCTGCCCAAGTACGGTACCCACCTCGACGAAAATCGGGCGGCCAAATGCATCGTCGAGCTGGATGACGAGACCCGGGACAACATGCAGGGCGCTGGGGACTGGGCGGCCCTGGGCGCCTGCCTCGCCGAAAAGGCGGAGAACCGGATCATGGCCGTGCTCAACCTGCCCAAGAAGATGGGGCCGACGGCGACCAAGCAGATCGTCTCCGCCTGCTCCCCCGGCATGAACGACCCGATTATGCACCTGATGGGTTATACGCCGGAGTCCCCGACGCTGGAGGCCGCCTTCAAGGGCAAGATGCCGAAGAACCCCGAGCGGTTCACGGTCACCATGGACGATGTCGTCGAGATGTTCCGCCATATCAACAACATCGCGCCGGCGCCCGGACCGGAACGGGCGAAACCGGTGGACATCGTCATCTTCGGTTGTCCGGTCGCGACCTTTGAAGAGGTCCGTGAGATCGCCCGCCTGGTGAAGGGCAAGAAGGTGAAGCCGGGGGTGATGCTGTGGGTGCAGACCGACACAGCCAACTACCACATGGCTCACCACTACGGAGACGCCCAGATCATCGAGGAGGCCGGCGGCAAGATCTTCCACCAGACCTGCATGTGCATGAACCCGGTCCGGCACTACCCGCAGGGCATCACCATCGCCACGGACAGCTTCAAGTACGTGAAGCTTGGCGGCGGCTTCGGCATGTCCTGGATCTTCGGGAACCCGCCGGCGCTCGTCAACGCGGCGGTGACCGGCGTGTTCACGCCGAGCGCGCGCTGGGATTATTTTGCCAAGCCACGGAAGGCGCGGCTGGACAGCGAAAAGGAGCGCCCGCTTTACAGCCAGCCCTTCGTGGATTGAGCAACCGTCGTTCTGTGCGCTGCGAAGATGCCTGCAGCGAATGCGGCTGGCATCCTCGCAGGAGCACGGCGAACGTTCATGAGCACGATCACGTTGACCCAAGTGGAGCCGGCGTTCGCCTCGCCGATGATGCTCTTCCAAGTCCAGGATTGCGAAGTCCTCAATCGGCAGCTGGTCGAGGAGGGGCAGGCGATGCGCGCGCGTTCGCCCGGAGTGACCAGAAGTAATCGCGAGGGCTGGCACTCCGAGGACGATTTCTTCGGTCGCACCGAGGCCGGATGCGCGGCGTTACGCGCGCACATCCTGGAGGCGGTGCAGGAGACCACCCGATTGCTCTCGCCCCATTTCGATTTCGCCGCGAACCGCGCGCTCTGCCAGGGCTGGATCAACGTCAACCCGCCTGGCGCTTTCAACGCGCCGCATGATCACTCAGGGTTCGCGTTATCCGGCGTCTACTATGCCAGCGTGCCGCCGGAGGGACAGAGCGGCGCGATCGAGTTCCTCGACCCGCGCGTCAACGCCAACGCCTACACGATCGAAGGCGCCGCCTGCTTCAATCGCAAGTTCATCATCAACCCGAAACCGGGAAATCTCCTGGTGTTCCCGTCCTATCTGACGCACTGGGTGCAGCCGAACGGGGATTCGACGGACCGGGTCACGGTCGCCTTCAACATCCGCTATCTCAAGCAGTCTGATCCCGTACGGTCATAAGGCCAGCCGATGTCCCTTGATTCGACTTCAGAACGTCAAGAGGCCTGAGGATGGGCCGGGGACACAGGTGCGTTTCAACTTCGCGTTCATCTACCTAACGAAGCCGTAATTCCATGCGTATGCTCTTCGCTCGAGTGTCCATCTTGTCGGTCTGCGTCCTCGCGGTCGCGGCGGCGCCGGCGCGCGGCCAGTCGACCGGCGGCGTGCCCATATCAGATGCGCATCAGAATGCAGCCTCATCGTCAGAGGCGCCCGCGCACGAGATTCTCGGCACAGTTGGCGTCGGCACGACGAAGCTGTTCGACGCAAACAGCCTCTCGAAGTTCCTGGTGGGGAACAACGGCGACATCAACATCGCCACGGGTCGGATCATGAAGGGCTGTTTGTGTGCCTTGAACTCGGTCACAACCTCGGCGGCCGCGACAAACACCGCCGACGGTGCTGGGGCCCTTCAGGTGACCTCGAGAGAGAACATCAAGATCGAAATTTTCGGGGTGGTCAAGCTGGACGCCATTTACAACCGGGAGCGTCCCCAGGCGCCAGGTGTTCCGTTTTTTGTGGTTCCGAAGTTTGCCGGCGGATTTACGAACCACACCTTTGATATCAACGCTCGGCAGTCGCTGCTAGGCGTTCTCTTCACCGGACCCAAGATCGGGAACTTCCAGTCCGCGGGGAGGATATCGGCGGTGTTTTTCGACCCCTCCGTCGTGGCAGACCGTAATGGGTTTCTGCTGCAGCAATCGTACGGCGAGTTGTTCAACGATCAGTGGAGGTTCGCCGCGGGTCTGCAATTCGATGTCTTCGCTCCGGGCTTGCCGACGATGCTGCCCTTTTCCTACTTAGGTGGCTCGGGCAGCACCGGTAACTGCATCCGCGGCCAAATCCGGGTGGAGCGTTTCTTCGACGTTGGCAGCGACTCCCAATTGACTTTGCAGGGGGCGGTCAGCGAGCCGCTCAACACCGCCGTCACTCCGGACATCATTCTGGACGAGGATAACGGTTGGCCGAACGTTGAAGGACGCATGGGTTTTGGTTTGGGAAAGCCGGCGCCCATCGGCCTGCTGACGCAGCGTCCCGTGGAGTTCGGTTTCTCAGGCCTGGTAGGCCAGCTTCGCAGGACCGCCCCTCCAGAGGAGCCTCCGCGACGGGTTGTTTCTGACGTGTGGGGAGCCGCCGTCGACGTTCGAGTGAACTTGGCAAGCCGCTTCGGATTTAAGGGTGAAGTGTACACTGCGCAGGGACTTGGCAACTACAATGCCGCCATCCTCCAATCACTCGATGCCGTGACCTGGAAGGCGATCCGCTCGACTGGCGGCTTTGTCGAGGGATTCGTCTACCTGACGCCAATGCTGCACAGTCACACCGGTTACGGAGTGGACGATCCCGACGACGACGACATGACGGCCATCCCCAATACCCTCTTCGGGCGGACCTTCAACAGCACGTTCTGGAGCAATCTGCTCTGGGATCTGGACAAGACATTTCGGATTGCGTTCGAGGTTACCTACCGTCAAACCGAGTACAAGGAAGTAACCAACCTGTCCAACAAAGGGTTCGGTTTCCATACGCAGTTCGCGTGGACCTTCTAGGAACCTCACCGGTAAACGCTAATGGAACTGATACAGACAGCAATCTCGGTCGCGACGCTGGTCTTTGTCCTCTCCAGCATGCTGGCGACGGGTTTGGGTCTCACGGTCAGTGAAATCATCACCCCGCTTCGCAATGCCCGGCTGGTGGTGCTATCCCTGCTGGCAAATTTTGTGGTGATGCCGCTTGCCGCCGTTGGTCTCGCAGCCCTCTTGCGGCTCGACCAACCGCTCGGCGTCGGTCTGCTGCTCCTGGGTACGGCAGCCGGAGCACCGTTCCTGCCGAAACTGGCCCAGATCGCCAAGGGCAACCTGGCCTTCGGGGTGGGCTTGATGGTGCTATTGATGGTCGTCACGGTAGGCTATCTGCCGCTCGTCCTGCCGCTATTGCTGCCGGGCGTTTCGGTCAACCCGGCGCAGATTGCCCGGTCATTGTTTCTGCTCATGTTGCTTCCGCTGGCTGGTGCGCTGGTTGTAAGAGCCCGGTTCGCGCCTGCCGCCGCGCGCACAAAACCCGTGCTCGATCGGGTCTCCAACCTGAGCCTCATTCTGCTGATCGTGCTGATCACCGTGACGAACATCAATAACGTGCTGGACGTGTTCGGCACGCGCGGCATCCTCGCTGCTCTCATCTTCCTTGCCATGGGTTTTGGCGCAGGGTGGTTGCTCGGCGGACCAGGCGTGGACACGCGGCGCGTCCTGGCCCTGGGCACTGCGCAACGCAACATTGCCGCCGCGCTCGTGGTGGGCGGTCAGAGTTTCACCGACCCGAAAGTGGTCGTCATGATCATCGTCGTCGCCATCGTCGGGCTGCTGGTCCTGATGCCGTTATCCAAAGCCCTGGGCCGAGAGTCACCTGCCCGCCTTGCGGAAGGTCCATAGGTGGCTCTGCGGCGACTCATACGGCGGCGATTCATGTGTGCGGGCGTGTCGCGCGGTCCACGAGGCACCCTTCAATGAACACCGTGAATGAGAAAAAGAAGGGGCTGAAGCAGACGATACTTCATGAACTAATACGCTACTGGCTCATCGTTCTCTACATGGCCATTTTCTTCGGTGCTTTTTCCAGTTATCGAAGATTGTTACTGGCCCATTATGGAATCAGCTATGAGGACTACGGAATTGCCGTAATCAGGGCGCTGGTTTTAGCCAAAGTCGTTCTCGTGGCAGAAACCTTACGTCTGGGTCGCGGATATGAAGAAAAGCCTTTAATCGTTCCAACCTTATACAAGACGTTTCTGTTTACGGTGTGTGTGGCGGTCTTTGATATTGCCGAGGGCTTGGTCCGCGGCTTGATAGGCGGATTAGGTCCAATGGGAGCCGTTGATGAGGTTATGAGCCGATTCAACTACGAATGGCTTTCCAGGGCCCTGGTCATTTTCTTCGCCTTCCTCCCCCTTTTTGCGGTCGGAGAATTGAGGAGAGTTCTGGGAGAGGGAGTGACAGACATTTTCTTTCAGCGGAGATCAGCTGCGGAGGCCGGCGGTGACCCACCCCCGAAGGCGTTAGGAAAGTAATGACGGGCGACCAAACCGGCGCGTGCGACAGACCTTCTCACCGACCGACTTGCGCGACCGTGCCTGCGATATAATCGCCGACATCCGCCGCAGACGCCAGCGGCTTCGTTCAAACGGCTCTATCGGTAGTGAATCGGCGACGGCAAATCCAGGAACACGACTGGCCGGAGAGATGGCAAGTGGCGCATCTAGAAGGCGGGCGAATGTTTCGCGGACGGCCGCCGAGCCCATCCTGGTAGCCGGCAAGCACCGCATCGAACTCCGCAGGAGGGATTCGTCCCAGCTGCCGCCACGTCTCCGTCAGCTTGTCGCGGCATGTGGCGCAGGCCGCCGCATGCGTTAGAAGCCCCTCGAGCTCCTCGACGCGCAGAGATCCCACGAGATATTCCGCAATCCGCGCGGTGGCGTCCTGGCATTCCATGATTGGTTCGCAGCAAGCTCTGAACCGAAAAGCCGATTTGGCTTCCGCAGATTGCCAACATCGGTCGTCACACAGGCGTTTGACGGTCGAGAGCAGGCCGCCGTCGCCCGCCCCTTTAAACACAAAGGCAGATGCTCCGACCTCGAAGGATCGTTGCGTGACGTCCGGATCGTTCATCGCCGAGAACACGATGACTTTCGCTTCTGGGTTCACTTGCGTGATCTGACGACATGCCTCCAGTCCGTTGACGTTGGGCAGGTTGAGGTCGATCACAATCACGTCGGGTTGGAGTCGTTGCGCTGCTTCTAGCACCGCGCTGCCGTCTGCGACGGTTCCCACGACTTCGCAGTCCAGTGCCAGCAGCCGGCAGACGGCTTTCGCCATTCCAGGGTGGTCTTCGGCTATCAGCACGCGGGGTCGCTTGGTGCAAAGATTGACCGCCTACGTCATGCGGCACTCGGCGGCCCTGACAGAATCTTGGCTGTTTCGCTGCGGCGCAGGGTGACAGTGAATGTCGCGCCCCCTTCGGGATTGTTGTGGGCATCGATGGTGCCACCATGCGCGTCGACGATCGTTCGCGTGATCGTGAGTCCGATCCCGAGGCCGTGCGCTTTCGTCGTGACGAATGGTGTGAACAGCGTGCCCTCGATCTGCGCCGGCAAACCCGTTCCAGTGTCGCGCACCGAGACTTCGACATCGGCCGCCCGGACTTCGGTGCTGATGGTGACGCGACGACGCGCCGGAGGTGTCTCGGCCATCGCGTCCATGGCGTTCATCACCAGGTTCACCAGCACCTGCTGCAAGAGCACCTGATCGCCGGTGATGATGCAGGGATTCGACGACAGATTGACGGTGGCCTCGATCTGCCGCGCTCTCATGTCGTGAGCGACGAGCGCAAGACTTTCATGTATCACGGCGTGAAGGTCGATCGGTTTCTTGTCCAGTTGATGACTTCGGAGCATTGTCCGATGCCGATCGATGATCTGTGTGGCTTGGACGCCCTCGCTCTCGATGTCGGAAAGGATCTCGCCCATCGTGTCGGGCGTCGCACGATTGGCGGTGATCATCATCCGACCCGCCTGGGCGTTGTGGATCATCGAGCTGAGGGGTTGACCGAGCTCATGGGCAATCGAGCTCGTCAGCGCCGACATCGTCTGGCGACGACTGGCGTCGGCGGCGAGCGCCAGGTTCCTCCGGCTCTCGATCTCGGCCCGTCGGCGTGCGCGGCGCTGATACAGGAGCCCGACGATCAGCAGCGATTGGACGGTCAGCAGGGCCACTGCACTGATGATGTAACCACCGTAGCGATCCCAGACGCTTGGCTCGCGAAACATGATGACACTGGCGCCGGCAGCAGCGACGGATCGATGCCCCACCGTTGCACCTGCCGCCAGTCAAAGATCGGCGACACGCGCGCGGCTTCGACGGGAATGTCTTCCGGCTTCGCCCCTTCGAGGATCCGAAGTGTCACCTCGCCAACGCGCGTGGCGATACTGATTTCGCTGCGCATCATGCCGCCGACCACGCCCTTGCCGATGTACGTGTCGAGGGGGCTGTAAATCGGCACCGGCGCGGCCTCGGCGATCTCGGGAAGCAGCTCGTCGGGAAAGATCACGCGACCGCGGGTCGCGGGCGAGTAGCGCGCGTAGAGGATCAGGCTGTCGGCGGGCAATGTCTTGAGCGCCGCGAGCATCTCCGGCAACGACGGTTCATTGCTGTAGGTCAGGGTCACCCGGCGTCGAGAAGGCGGCCAGCGCCGACTTCACGCCCTCCTGGTAACTCTCGAAGTTGGGCGCGTACGCCACCACCTGGATTCGCCTGGTTGCTGGATGGAGCTTCAACGCCAGGTCCAACGTTTCGACCTGAGAGGGTCCCCGCAGGACGCCGGTGACGCGCGCGACCTTCCCCTCGAGCACCTCGCGGGGCGTCGTTGCGGAGACAAAGACAATCGGCACGTCTGGAAACAATTCGGCGCGATGCTGAAGCGCGAACTGCACCGCCGGCGCGCCGTCTGCAATCAGCGCGTCGAGCGGACGATCGCGGAACTTCATCCGGATGTACTCCCGCAACGAGGTGTCCGCCGCCACGCCAAATTCTTCGTACTCCAGGAACTCGGCGTAGTAGTCGACCTCGATGGTCGGATGCGAATACAGGACCTTCGTGATGACCTCGTCGAATCTCGTGTTGCCCGGGAATGCCTCCGCGCCGGCATGAATCGTCAGCACGCGCTTGATCGGACGCTGCGCGGCCGCGGGCCGGGCCCATGCCATGCTCACGACCGCGGCCGCAGCCACGAGCACCGCACACGCGCGACATCGCAGGCCCATCAGAACGACAACTTCGCCGCCAGTTGAATCTGGCGCGACGAACCGGCTTCACCGGTGGGCAGGCGGGTTCGCGAGATCTTGCCGAAGGTCGGACTGCCGACGACGTTGCCGGGCGGACCGAAATTCGGATGGTTGAACAGATCGAACGCATCGACGCGGAGCTGCACACGATAGCGGCTCGCGATCGTGAGGACCTTGCTCACCGACAGGTCGGTGTTGTGGAATGCCGGGCCGATGACGACGTTGCGCCCCAGGTTGCCGAAGCGCGGGACCGCCGCGAACGACGCGGGATCGAACCACTGATCGACCGAGCCGATGATGCGAATCGGCGCCACGAGATCGGGACGCACGGTATTCGGCACGCCGTTGAGCGTGGCGTTGCTGGTGACGATGTTGACGGGATTGCCGCTTTGCGACTGGACGATCGTCGCGATCTGCCAGCCGCGGGTCCACGCACTGCCGTTGAACGGCAATTGATACGTGGCGCTCAGCACGAATCGATGCCGTGCATCGAAGTCAGACAGGCCGTATTGATTCGGGATGTCGTAGCCGTCCTGTACGTTGAAGTTATTCGAGTTGAGCGAGTTGGTGTCGAGCGATTTCGACCACGTGTACGACGTGTCGAACAACAACCCTCGCGACAGCCGCTTGGTGGCGGTCAGCGAGAGCGCGTGATAGCTGGAGAATCCCGTGCTCTCCACCTGCGTGATGGTGCCGAGCGTCGTGCCGGGAAGAATCGGGCTCGCCGCCGACAGCGCCGGAAACGGGCGAGCACCATTCACGGGCTGGTTGAGATTGCGCGAGATGCGCAGATTCCTGCCGCGCGATCCGAAGTAGCCGATGGTCGCGGCCAGGTCGCCGGCGAGCTGGCGCTGCACGTTGACATTCCACGACCGCAGCGAGGCGTTGCGGAGCTGCGGATCGACGGTGACCGGCGCAAGGCTGATGGGCTGCGTGAGATTGACGGCGCCGCTCAACGGAATCGATCCGGTCGCCGTGACTGGAGTCGCAAACGGCGGGTTGCCGGCCGTGTCTCTCACCGCGGTGGTGCCCGGTTGATCGACCGCCCAGCCATACGCGGCCGCGCACCACGGTGCGGCCGTCCGCATCCGGCGTCCACGCGAGACCGAGGCGCGGCTCGATGTTGTCGTTGTTCTCGCGGTAGATCTTGTCGACGTCCACGCCGACGCGCAGCAGCGATGCCGTCGCGGCATCGAACACCACGAACTGGTTGTCGCGCTCGGTCGGCGTCATGTGCCATTCGTAGCGCAGCCCCGAGATCGAGGGTCAGCGACGGGCCGACGGTGATCGAGTCCTGCGCGAAGAACGACAGCGCGTCCTCGGTGATGTGATTGCGCCGCTCGCCGAGCGTGATGCTGAAGGCGTTGGCGGTCCCCGCGAGGAACGCGGCCATGCTCGGGAAGTTGAACTGGCCGGTGCCCTGCGCGAAGTTGTGGTTGAGGAAGCGGCGGAACTCGCCGCCGGTCTTGAACGCGTGGCGTCCGGCGATGCGGGTCAGCGTGTCGTTGAACACGTACAGAGTGTCCTTCCGACCCAGCGGCAGATTGGCCGGGCCGCCAAAATTGAGCGCACCGGCGACGATCATCTGCGGCAGCCCGATCGGACGATCCACGCCGTTGACGATCCCGACATCCAGCGGGTTGAGCGGGTTCGCCGGGAACCCGCCGAGGTCCTGCCTGGTCCGCCCCAAGCGGGCCTCGTTCAGCAGCCCCGCGCCGAACATGTGCGTCTCGTTCACCGTCAGCGTGGTCCAGGTGATCGCGCGCCGCAGGCCGAAGCCGGGAATGTTGGTGCCCAGCTGGGTTGGCTCGACGCCCTCCACCTGCTGGCGTCCAAAGAACACCAGCAGGCGATCGCGCGTCCCGGCATTGTGCCGGGCGTCCGCGGTCCACGTGTGTTGGTCGACCCTGGCGTTCGCGGCGCCGACGAACCGCGGCGTGCCGTCGGCATCGGAATAGTTGGCGCGCGGGATCAGCGGGATCAACCGCCGCACCACCGGATCCGTCGCGGCCGCACGCTGGTCGTCGCTGAGCACCACGCCGTTCATGTCGGTACCCTGGCGCTGGCGCAGGCCCTCGTACGTGGCAAAGAAGAACGTGCGGCTGCGGACGATCGGACCGCCGAACGCGCCGCCGAACTGGTGGCGCTCGAACGGATGCGGATCCGGCGTGGTGAACTCGAAGAAGTTGCGCGCGTCGAGCGCGTCGTGACGGAAGAATTCGAAGGCCTCGCCGCGGAACCGGTCGGTGCCCGAGCGCGTGACCAGGTTGACGATCGCGCCCGACACGTGGCCGTACTCGGCGCTGAACGTCGAGTTGTCGATCTTGAACTCCTGGATGCTGGCGACCGGCGGCGCAAAGTTGAGCTGCTCCAAACGTCATGTTGGTCGTGCTCACGCCGTTGACGATGTAGCCGACCGCTTCTTCGCGGTTGCCGGCGGTATTGAACGCCAGCGCGCCGGTGCCGCGGATCGGCGGGCTCGAGAAGCCGGTTTGCGACGGCGCCACCGATCCGGGCGCCAGCGATCCCAGATCGATGAAGTGGCGGCCGTTGAGCGGGATTTCCTGGACGGTCGTCGCCGTCACGACGTGTCCGACGACGCTCGTCGCGCGATCGAGCAGCGGCAGTTCCGCGCTGACCACGACCGCTTCGCGCCGGGTGTCGACCGTCAGCTGAAAGTCGCGCACCAGGGTGCGGCCGACCTCGAACGTCAGCGCGTCGATGCGTTCGGATCTGAATCCTGGAGCCTCGGCCGTGACTTGGTACGCGCCGGCCGGAATGCCCGGCACGTGATAGCGGCCTTGGTCGTCGCTCGAGGTCGTGCTGGTGAACCCGGTGGCGGAATTGCGCACCACGACCGACGCGCCAGGAACGGCCGCGCCGGATGGATCGAGCACGCGACCCTGTAGCACCGCCATCGTCTGCGCGCTCGCCAGCGACACTGTCAGAAGTAATAGCGTCGCCTGGATTAAGAGACACGAGGACCGCATGAACGTACTCGAGCGGCAATGGGTCGTATTCCAGTGAACATGCAGGATCAACGTTCTGTCGATCTCAACCGAGCC
>CAVVJD010000014.1:0-792120 GCA_963748455.1 uncultured Alphaproteobacteria bacterium | reverse complement strand
CGTGCGAAGCGCCTCGATGGATTTTGGGATGGAGACCGTATCTGGAAGTTTCGCTTTGCCCCGAATGCAACAGGAACATGGAGATATTTAACCCGCTCAAATGATCCCGGATTGCATGGAAAGACTGGCTCTTTTACGGTGTCGAACACCGGCAAAAAAGGTGGCATCAGGGTGATGCCGGAATATCCGCTTCATTTTATGCACGAAGATGGCTCCCCGTTTTATTTCATGGGCGACACTCAATGGGAACTGACCAAAGCCATTCCATCTGAAAATCTGAATTGGCGGACCATGTTGCACTATATCGATACACGTGCCGCTCAAGGGTTTACCTATGTTCATTGCAAAATTGGCGACGAACCCAACATAGGGCCGATCAATGAGGGTGGCCACATGTGGCGCGGCGCCCAAGGTGTTCAAGCAAATCCTGCACACTTCCAAGAAGCGGATTTTCGAATTCAGTACCTGAATTCGAAGGGACTCACGCTCGGGCTTATGCTCGCATGGTCACAGGGATGGAAATCGTTTGCGAGCGACGAGGCGCGGTTGCGGTATGCGCGCTACATAACCGCGCGTTACAGCGCCTATAACGTCGTTTTCATCGTCAGCGGGGAGTATGACGAAGAAAAGGTAGATTACGCTGCGATCGCCCAAGAGATCCGATCGACGGACCCCCATCAGAGATTGATTGCGATTTATGGCACCGGCTCGGTCAGGAGCTTTGCAACCGCATCCTGGATGTCATTTGGGGACTACATGCAGATCTACACATCGTTGCATCAGAACATGCTGAGAGCCATGGATCGCGCCAAACCGGTCGTGAACGCCGAGTACGGATATTATTTGCGGGATCAAAATGGAGACGGAGTTGTCGACAAGCCGAATTCCGCCTCGCTCAGCGAGATCAGGCATGCCACGTGGGATATTGCGATGGCCGGTGGAGGGTTTGTCACGGGGTTTGGGACAACCTATTACGGAGGTGTTCGCGATCCCGGGCCATTTGATGTCGACGCCCCGAAGAATGACGATTGGGAAGAAGATGTGCAGTGGATCAAAAAATTTTTCACGGGTCATGAGTGGTGGAAACTTGTGCCGGCCGACAGCAGCATGACGGGCAAAGGCACGAAATACGTCCTGCGTGAAATCTCCAGGCAATATCTGGCGTATGTGAGAGATGGCGGCGGAGGCGTGAGGCTCAATTTGGGGGCGGCCGGGCACCGCACATACCGTATGCGACGATTTGATCCGAGGAGCGGGGCATATACCGATTTGCCGGACTATACCGGCGTTGGCCCGATCTCCTTGCCCGTTCCAGATGCGCAAGACTGGGCGTTCTCGATTGTTGCCAAATCGGAATAGGCAGCCTTTTTTAGGATAATGTTCATAATTCGGCCGGCCGTCGACCCTTGCGATCCCCACCAAATCAAGGCGAGTTGCAGTTTCGTAACCGGCTGCCGGTACCTTTTGGTCTCGATGTGAACTTGCTCATACAATCAAGGCACGTGTCGCGTGACAGAATTGCATATCGCGATTATAGGCCGGATATTTAGGTTCCAGAGGGTGATGGCGGAGGGGAACAGGGCGCCATGACGGTGTGGAAGGAGTCAATTCGCGCAGCCTCGTCGATCGAGGGATTGCGCGAGGCTATGGCTGCGACATCATTCGATCGGCTGTCAGCCGGCGACGTCGGTATCTTAGCCCGCCGTTTGCGTCATTTATCGATTGCGCCGCAGATCCGGATTGCCTATCTCGGCAATCACACCATCGAGCCTCTGCCGGACTATGTCAGTGCCTGTAACCTGTGCGCGGGAATTGCCGACGCTGCTTTTGTGGCGCCCTACAACCAGTACTACCAGATGGTCCTTAATCCGGCCTCCGAGCTCGTCGCATTTGGGCCGCAGCTCATCATCCTGTCGCTGAGCTTGCGAGAACTCGCACCGCAGCTTGTGACAGAGTTCGCCGGCCTGGCGCCCGATGCGCTCGAAGCCGAGCGGGCGCGCATCGTTCAGCACATTGTCGACTGGGTCGAGGCAACCAAGAAAACAACACAGGCCCACATACTTGTCTGCAATTTCGCACTGCCCACGCAATGGCAGTCCGGCATCGCCGACCAGAAATCGGCGCTCTCTGAGCAGGCCTTTTATCTGCGCTTAAACCTGGAATTGCTGGAACGTCTGCGAGCCGAACCGCGCGCCCACATTTTGGATATCGACCGCCTTCTCGCCGCTTACGGCAAGGTACGGGTGTTCAATCCCAAGCTTTACTATCTGGCTCGCATGGTGTGGCAGGAGGGCGTGCTGCCGCGGCTCGCCGAGGAAGTCAACCGTTACGTCCAGGTGCTTCTCAACCGCACCCGCAAGTGCCTGGTCGTCGACCTCGACAATACGCTGTGGGGCGGCGTCGTCGGCGAGGACGGGGTCCAAGGGATCAAGGTCGGCAAGGGCGGCCCCGTTGATGAGGCGTTTTTCGCATTTCAGCAATATATCCGCGCCCTCAAGAACCGCGGCGTCATTCTCGCGATCGCCAGCAAGAACAACTATGACGATGTCGCAGAGGTGTTCGAAGGACGCCCGGAGATGCCGCTGAAGCGCGAAGACTTCGCGGCATCGGAGATCAACTGGCAGGACAAGCACGAGAATCTTGTGCGCATCGCGCAGACGCTCAATATTGGCGTCGACAGCCTCGTGTTCATCGATGACAACCCCGCCGAGTGCGCCCTGATCAAGGCGATGCTGCCGGAGGTCGATGTCATTCATTTGGCCGGTGACCCCGCTGGTTTCGTCGATCTGCTCCAGCGACGAGCCGCATTTGAACGCTTGCAAATCACCGACGAGGACCGCCGCAAGACCCAGACTTATCTGGAAAACGAGAAGCGCGCGGGCCTGCAGCAATCCGTCGGAGACCTGGAGGGCTATCTCAAAGATCTTCAGACGCGTATCACGGTGCGCCGTCCAAGCGAAGGTGACGCGGCTCGCGTTCATCAGCTGTTCAACAAGACCAATCAGTTCAATGTCACGACGAAGCGTTACACGCTGGCCGACGTGGCGACATTCATGCGCAACAACGTTTATGATTTGCGCGTGATCGATGTCGCCGACAGGTTCGGTGATCTTGGCACCGTCGGCGTCGTATTGATCGATCGAACAGGGGGCGAGCCGCATATTGACAGCTTCGTCATGAGCTGTCGTGCCATGGGTCGCGAGGTCGAGACAGCGATCATGAACGAGCTCAAGCGCGATTATTTGCGGTCTGGGCGCGCCGCGGCCCTTACCGCCCAGTATATCGCCACCAAGAAGAACAGGCCGGTGGATCGCTTCTTTGATGCCCAGGGCTTCGCCGTCGTCGACGAACGCGACGGCGGTGTGCGCGCCTATCGTCTCAGCGCCGACAGGGCTTCCGCGATCCCATGTGAGCATATTGCCGTGGTGGAGAAAGGTTGAGGCCGCGCCTCCCGCAATGACCATGCGTCAATTTGATATGGACGGACAGATCACGTTTGCTCGACTGTCCGGTGATTTCAATCCCTTGCACGTCGATCCCCTCGCCGCGCGCCGGCTTCTGTTCGGCCGGCCAGTGGTCCATGGCATTCATGCCCTACTGTGGGCCATAGATCAGTGGGTGGCCGCGCGGACGCGCGTCGTCGGGATATCCAACCTGAAGGTTGTTTTCGAAAAGCCGATTGGCTTGGACGAGAGCACAAGCCTCAGCATCGAAGGAGGCCCGGAGGGAGAGGTCCGCCTCGAGCTTCGTAACGACGGATTGCGATCGACACGCATCAGCCTTCATAGATCCGGCGCACAATGCACATCCGCTGTCGAAGTTTATCGCTGGCCAGCCTCCGCAGCGCGCTTGCCGAGAGTGGCGCACCGAGCAGTTGTCTTCTGCAGTTGGCGATATTGAGCTTTATTTCGATGAGACTTGCGCTCGGCGTCTGTTTCCGAATCTCGTCGAACGCTTGCACGCCCGCACAAATCGCTGTCTTTCTGGCGACCACTCGGCTTGTCGGCATGGAATGTCCGGGGCTTCATTCGATCTTCAGTGAACTCGACGTCCGGTTCACTCTGGAGAAGGATGCGACAGGCCCCTTGCACTATAGTGTGCAACGCTTTGACCCGCGCTTCGGGGCGCTGACGCTGGGCCTAAGCGGTGCTGGCGTTTTAGGCACCATCAAAGCCTTCGTGCGGCCTTCGCCGCACGCCCAGCCGGATGTTTCCCGGTTGACCAGCGTGGTGAAGGCCAAGGAATTTACCGGGCAACATGCGCTGATCATTGGCGGCTCGCGCGGGCTTGGCGAGGTCTCGGCAAAGCTCCTGGCGGCAGGTGATGCTGGAGTAACCCTCACTTACCACCGCGGCGCCGACGACGCCCAGCGTGTCGTCGGCGAAATCGTTGCGGCTGGCGGGCGCGCCACTGCCTTGCCGTTCGATGTCTTGAGCCCAGATAATGTTCGGCCCGACCACTGGCCCGGCGATGTGCCGCACATCTATATATTTCGCGACGCCGGCAATCACGGTCGGCTACCAGGTGCCTTTCAGCCGGTGCTGTTTAAGCAAGTTCTGCGACTATTACGTGACTGGTTTGGTTCATGCGCTGGAAGACATTCCGCCGCCCGGCCTCCTCTGCGCTGGGAGTCTTCTATCCGTCCTCAGTCGTGATTGATGAGCAACCGGCCGGGTATGAGCGAGTACGCTGCCGCGAAGACGGCCGGCGAGAGCCTATGCCAAGCTCTGGCAAGGCACGACAAGATCTCGACATCTATTATCCCCGATTCCGAGAACAGCCACGGACCAGACCGCGAGCCTCGTTCCGATCGATAAAGAAGATTCGGCGATGGTCATGCTACGACATTTGCGAGAATTTCGGGATCGCCGCATGACTGCCAATCGTCGCGGGGCACCTGCTTAGCCTGGTTTGCCAAGAAAAGCCGCTACAAAGTAGTCAAGCCCGTATGATTGTGATAATTTCCTTATCGAGGAACGGCCAGCCGCGCCAGCGAAATGGTCGGCGGGAATTCGCGGCTAAATTTCATTAACCGATCAATAGCGATGCCTGATCCATCAACAGATAAACTCAACCAAATCGTTGCCGACATTTTGAACTTGACGCCAATGCGGTCTCCGACGCGCTTACGCCCGACGACGTAGAGCAATGGACGTCGCTCAATCACCTGCGGCTGGTGACCGCGGTGGAGGAGGCGTTCAACGAAGCTTTACTATGGACCAGATTGAATCGGTCCGTAGCATCGGCGCGCTGCGTCAGCTCCTTGTCGTTTGACATGACCGCTGGCGCTGGAGCAACGGAGACAGCGCGGCAGGTGCATTGCTGACGCTCATTGCACCTGCATAAGGTGGGTACCAGTGAACCCACTTAGCACGCTCGCGCGGATGATCTTGCCGGGCTTCGTGGTCTCGCTTTTATATCTGCTCAAGTATCGGTGCTATGTTAGCCCTAAAGCCGAAGTTGACTACACTCCGCTGATCCAAGTCGGCCGCGGTACCAAGATCAGTTCCTTTGCGCAGATCAAGGCCTCAAGGGGGCCGTTGCGCATTGGTGCCAATGTCTCGATCACCATGGGTTGCTGTATTGCTACCGGGCCCAGCGGTATTACAATTGGCGACGACTGCATGTTTGGTCCGCGCGTGACCGTGCTCGGTACCAGCTATCGTCACATATCGCCTTGACGTCCCTATACGCAAACAGGAGGTGACATCGAAAGGGGTGAAGATCGACAACAATGTGTGGATCGGCGCCGGCGCGGTGATCCTGGATGGCTCGGAGATTGGCGAGGGCGCCATCATCGCGCCTAACTCGGTCGTCGCATCGAAACTACCGGCAAATGCAGTCTGCCAGGGAAACCCGGCCAAACCGGTGTTTCGGCGACGCTAGGCGAGAACAGCAACGAAGGTTGCAGTGAACGGCCGGTTTCGGACGTCGGCGGCATCGAGGGGGCAACTGCCCATGGAGGGATGCCATGCAGACAAGACGCTTGGCTGTGAAAGCGTTGCAGGCAACCGGCCTCAACGCCCTTGCACACCACCTCTACTACACACATTTTCACGGCTTCAACACCGCCAACAAGGACGTGCTGCCGGCGCTGGAGAGCTGCTTCAATCAGGCGCTAACATTCGGCACGGTACCATCTGGTGACTATCTGGAATTCGGGCTCTTCAAGGGTTATAGCTTTTGGTACGCGCAGTCCGTCGCCGACAGGCTCGGGCTTACGTCGATGCGTTTCTTTGGCTTCGATTCCTTTTGCGGCCTTCCCGAAATCGGCCCCGTTGATCAGACCAAGAACAAGGACTTTTACAAAGGCCAGTACGCCTGCTCCAAGGACGACGTCATCCGCAACCTCAATTCCAAACGCATCGACTGGAATCGCACGTTCCTGATCGAAGGCTACTATGCCGATTCACTCAGTCCTGCTGTCAAGACACGACACGGACTTAAGCAGGCGGCAATCATTCTCGTCGACTGCGACCTCTATGAATTGACAACGCAAGTATTGAGCTTCGTCGAGGACTTGCTGAGCGACGAAACGATTTTGATGTTCGACGACTGGAACTGCTTCGACTGCGACGATAATCGTGGACAACGGCGCGCCGTTCGCGAATTCCTTCAATGCCATCCATGGTGGTACCTGGAGAATCTTTTCGCCTATGGCATCTATGGTCACACATTCGTCGCAAGGAGGCGGCTTCCCGTTTAGGACGGGTCGGCGGTTTGCCGCGTCATCAAGCGGTAAAAGCCCCCCCGGGCTTCAGACTCGATTGCATCGCGGCGAGTTCCTCGTTGGTGCGTGACGTATCCCAGTTCCACAGCCTACAAACCAGCGGTGCAAGTTTGATCGCCCTGTCTGGATTATCGCCAAGGCTGGAGCGTCGCAGCAAAAGATCGTCGAGATGTTCGACGTCTTCCTGGTGGACGATCTCACGCAAGGGGTCGAGCCAGCTGAGATCGCCCGCCTTTGGGAGCCATGCGAATGCATAGTCGGGCGGTGAGGGGGAGTGCATCGGCCGAGCGAACTCCTTGTAGGGAAGGGCGCGGCGTGCTGGAAATGCGGCGCGTAGGACCCTGTCTGCGACCGCGCGAGCCTCGGTGAATTTGACACCGCTCAGGCTAAACAGCCCTTTCGGTCCGCCGCGGCGCGCGTGATCGACAATGGTGAAATTCTTGGAAAGTTCTTGGCTTCCGGTGCGCTGCGCTGGAAGCAAGCCGACAAGGACCCGCGCGACGTCATCCTCGCTGAGACCGAAGCCGGGCACCGCCATATTGAGATCGTCGATAAACCGTCGTAGCAACTCCGCCGACACGCGAGGCTTGCCCGGACCATTGTGCCATGGTGCGTGTCCCGTGCCGGCGAGGAGTACACCCTTCCAGGGAACGAGAAAGTAGGTCTGCGCGCCCTTGTAAGAAGGTGTCAGCGCGAGCGCATGGTTGCACCACGCAGGGCGCCGCAACACGACATTCCAAGCAAGGGATGGTCCCGCCACGCCATCAAGTGACGCGCCGCAGGTTTCTCCAAGCGAGCGTGCCCAGGGGCCGGCCGCGTTAATGACGGTATCTGCGCGAAATTCGAGATCGCGACCGCCGACGATGTCTCTGGCTCTTACACCGACGACCCGATCGCCCGCATGGACGAGGCTCCGCACCTCGACGTAGTTCAGGGCAGCCGCACCTCTGCTGCAGGCCCAGCGAAGGATGTCGATGACGAGAGCTGGCGCGCAAGGGATGAAAGCGTCATGCCAAAGCGCACCTCCTTCGAGATGCGTCGCATCGATAGCCTTGGCGACGTCGCGTGTCCATTCGGCCGAGACCGTCCGCCCAGCCGGCAGCCGTGGATCCGCTGGCATATGGCCCGTCGCAAGCCCCGACAAGAAATTGTTGAGCGCGAGAGCGCCACGAAAGATGGAGCGGCGACGGAGTCCGTTCCCGTTCAGCGGCATCAGGACCGGAAGCGGCTGCACGTAGTCGGGAAACGTATCAATAAACCACGCTCGCTCGCGCACCGAGAGGAGATAACGACCAAGATCTGCGCTCTGGAGATAGCGCAAGCCCCCGTGGATGATCCGCAGGCTGTTCGAGCTTGTCGCTCCGGCGAAATCTGCCTGCTCGAGAATCAGCGGCCGCAATCCGCGACGCACTGCTTCCAAAGCTGTCATGGCGCCGTAAACGCCGCCGCCGATAATGATCAGATCATACCGCTCGCCGGCGAGTTTGAGCGGATCGCGCCTATTCAACCGGGCTGTCGCCAGGTTGGCCTGGATTACCCTTTGAGCCATGCGCGTCGCCAAGCTTGGAACATCATGAGCGACCAGAGGATATGGCTGTGGTTGGCGGCTCCACGGAAATGTTCCCGCTTCAATCGCTCCACCTGCGCGGGCTGGAAAATCCCGTCCGCGCGCCAAATCTTTCGTATCGAGAAGATCGTGCAGCAGCGGGCGGAACTCGCCCGCCAGCCAGTTCTTGATCGGGATGCTGAACCCTTCCTTCGGCCGGTACACGCAGTCCTGTGGCACGTGGCGGCTTGCCACCGCTTTGAGCAATGGCTTCGTGGTCATGCCATTTAGTTTGTGGCGATCCGGTATCTGAAAGGCGAGCTCAACCAATTCCTTGTCAAGATAGGGAACGCGTGCCTCCAGCGAGGTCGCCATCGACATGCGATCCACCTTCACGAGAATATTGTCGCAGAGATAGCTCTTGAGATCGACATAGAGGTTGCGATTGATCGGCTGAAGATGCTTGGCGCGCTGAAACAGCTTCAGAACATGTTCCCCGACGGGCGTTTCCATCGCAGCCGATGCCTCGCGGGTGAACAGGTTTCGACGCCCTGCCTCGCCGAGAAAGAGGCGCCAGCGGGCATGCGCAAGCTGACGCGGATGACCAAAGCCTTCGAGAAAGCGCTTGGTCTTGTTCACCACACCTTTCTTAGCCGCACGGGATTTGATGACTCCGGCAAGTGAGGAGAGAAGATGGCCCGTAGCCCCGTGGGAGAGGCCGCCCAAACGCCCCGCCAGACGGTCGGCCGCATAGGTTTCGTACCCGCCGAACAGCTCGTCGCCGCCATCGCCGCTCAAAACGACTTTCACCTGCGCGCGCGCAAGCTTCGATACAAGGTAGGTGGGAAAAATCGAAAAATCGCCGATCGGGTCATCCATGTGGTGGATGAGCTTGTGGAAGAGATCGATCGCCGAAGGGCGCAGCACCTCGTCGTGATGATCGAGGCCGAGGTGGCTTGCGACGCGGCGTGCCCATTGGAGCTCGTTGTACGTGGGATCATCGAAGCCGATGCTGAAGGTTGTGGCCTTGCCCATGGCCGAAACCATCAGGGAGGAATCAACACCGCCGGACAGAAACGCGCCAAGCGGCACATCGCTGATCAACTGCCGGCGCACACAGCTGGCGAGCTTGGCATCGACGGCTTCGATCCACTCGTTCTCGCTCACGGCCATTTTCTCGTCCGTGATGGGTACATCCCAATAGCGCTCGAATGTGCAGCGTGCTTGATCGAGGTCGACCTCCATCGAGCAGCCAGCCTCAAGCTTGCGTATCCCTTGCAGCAGCGTCGCCGCCCCAGGCACATACTCCCAGGAAAGAAACTGACCCAGCGCGTCAACATCCAGCCGCCGCTCCACCAGATCGCTCGCAAGCAGAGCCTTGATTTCGGACCCCCAAACGAAATGAGTTCGCGTGAAAGCGTAATAGAGCGGCTTTATCCCCAGATGGTCGCGTGCCAGAAACAGCTTGCGTCGGCGGGCGTCGTGGATCGCAAAAGCGAACATGCCGTTCAGGTATTCGGGGCAGCGCGTGCCGTATTCCTCATAGGCGTGCACGATGACTTCGGTGTCGCTCTTTGTCGCGAAGCGGTGCCCGCGCGCTTCCAGATCGTGCCGCAGTTCCAGGAAATTATAGATCTCGCCGTTGAAGACGATTTTGATGCTGCCGTCTTCATTGCCGATCGGCTGATGACCGCCACTGAGATCGATGATGGACAAGCGGCGCATGCCAAGCCCGACACCATCGATGATCTCGATCCCCTGGTCGTCAGGTCCGCGATGCACGATGCTAGCGCACATCGCGTCGATTTGCCGAACCGATGGGGGTTCGGCGCCCGCGAGCGCAGCGATGCCGACAATTCCGCACATGTCAGGAAAGCAGCTCCAGTAAACGCTTCATCTTCGCAAAATACACGTCACGTGAATATTCGTCCGCATAGAGTTTCTTGGCCGCCGTCGCGCGGCGCTGGCGTTCGTCTTCGTCGGTCAAGGCCGCAAGAATCCCCTGGGCGACCTCAGCCGGTTCCGGCTTTACAAGAAAAGCCACCGCCGGCGTGAGAACTTGTGTGTGCGAGTAGATGTCGGTAGCGACCAAAGGAATTCCGCTTGCAAGTTGCTCATAGATCTTCAGCGGCGTGTTCGTGCCATGCTTGCGCGGCGACACCTGAACTGCGGCCTTCTTGAGATAGGCCCGCGCCGTGGCCTGTGGGACGCGCCCGGAAAAACAGCAATGCCCTTCGAGATGCAGCTCACGCGCCAGGGCGCGATAGGCGTCCACCTGCCGCGGATCGCCGCCGACGATCACGAGGTAGGAGTCCGGCTGCATGCGATGGACATTTACGAACGCGTGGAGAAGAAGATCGATGCCTTGATAGGCCTCGAGCGTGCCGGCGTAGACAATGAAGCGACGGCCGTTGGGCAGGTCGTCAATGCCGCCACGCGTCGAATCTTGTTTCGGGGGAGTTGGGCGAGCTAGCTTCACATCGTCGATGAGCGAGTTCTCGATCAAGAAGTGCTTCTTCGGATCATTGATGCGACCAAGAACGAACTTCGCAAGATCGGGGCAAATCGTGATCACCGCATCAGCACGAGAGATCGAGCCATCTTCGAGCGCATGGAACAAACCGATCAACATTCGCGATTTCGTGAAATTGAAATTCGTCAGCTGCTGCGGCAGGCTCGAATGCATGTCGTAGACAAGTTTGAAACGGAAGATCGGCTTGAGAAACCGGCAGAAGAAGACCGCTTCTTCATGCGCGTGGACGAAATCATATCGCCGGACAAGAAGAAGCCCGATAAACCGAGCGAGGAGCAGGACGTCGAGGAACAGCTTGAGCACTGACGGCCCCGTCTTCACGGGACCGAGAAATGAGAATTGCGGTATGCGTACGATGCGCACGCCAGGAATGGCGACGTCCTCGCCTTGCCCATAGGTCAGAAGGTCGACATCGACGCCGAGTTCAGCGGTCGCCAGTGTCCTGTAGTAAACGCTGAACGGTGTTCCTCGCGGCGAGAAGAAAGGTTGCGGCGCAATGACCAGAGCCTTCATCGCCGGCGCATCCTGCGACGCTTGCGAAGCTGCATCATCACTTGGTTTCGACAGAAGGCGAACGGCGCTTCCAGTTGGCCAAATGTCCGCGGCTGAGCGGCGAGGCCAGCGAGCAGGCGTTTCAAGCTTTCGACAGGTGTCGAAGCATCGAGCTGCCCAGGTAGGACAAAGCCGTAGCCTCCCACCTTGGTGACCTGCGATGGCATCGGTAACGGATCGCTACCTGGCAGGATGAAGATGCCGTGGCGCGCCGCGAGATCGAACAGCGGCGGGCGCGGCGATAGCGCCAGTCGGCCGCCATTGTCACCCAGAAAAATTCGTCGTTGACCGGCGTCTTCGATGGTCTGCCGTATCAGGCGGCCACGCCGAAACCACCACTTTCCGAAACCCCACGGCAGTGCCGCGACTGCTCCGGCATCGAGCACTGCCCCAAGCGTCGCGGGAAGATCCGTGCCGTCTTCGAAGGGCAAACTGGTTCCCAATGCAAGCACCTCGACGTCCTCCGCCGTGACGATCTGGCGTCCGGCAACGACCAGAATTCGCGGTTCGCCCCCTAAATTCGCAATAAGCGAGCACGTTTCGTCCGTCGCGCCAACGGTCCACCGCTGATCGTCCTTATTGCCTGTCGCGCGCAGGGCTTCGAAGAAATTGTCGCCGGCGCTTTCCGTGAACAGCAGACAGCCCAACCACCCAGCTGCGAGCCCAAGCTCGGCCGCCGCACGATGGAAGTTTGCGAGCGCGGTATCAAAGAATGCGGTTCGGCTGAAATCGGGATGGAAGTGGACATGGGCATCAATGAGCAACGGCCCCCCGATTGCCCGGCCGATTTGTCCGCCGGGTGGCAGGGTATGGTCTATGGGGTTGCCATTGCTCATATTTTTAGTCTGCAGATCCTGATCTTGATCCGCAACAAGGTCAATGCGACCGCGGCCCGTATCATTTGCGCCCCGGCGGTTAATACTCCTCTAACTTCCGAACGGCCTGGCATTTATTAGGGTATTGTTCCTATAATGCCTCGATCACTTCGCTTCACGTCCGCTCGCGTCCTTGCGTCGAAAATCGCGATAAAAGCACTGTGCCTTACGGAAGCGAGCGATCCGGCCGGCGGGACGGTTCTTTCGCAAACGTCTTCTACACCGTTTACGGCTACGATCCGGTGAACGACATGGACCGGCGCGAGGACAGCGCTCAGAATTGGGTTAGTTTCCGCGACCCACGGATTGACGTTTTTTGCGACCGCTAGGATGGAGATCACGTCCCTTGAAGTCGACACGACTGAAAAAGTTACTGCCTTGGATCAGGCTCGGCGTGAGTGTGGCGCTTCTCTGGCTGGTCTTGCAAAAAACGTCGTCCGAAGCGCTCATGCAGTCGTTCCAGACTGCGGCGACAAGATGGCCTTACCTGCTGTTCGGTTTCGTCGTGCTGGGCCTCACCGTCGTCGCCGCGATTGCGCGCTGGCGGGTGCTGTTGTTGAGCCTGGGGAGTCCGCCGCGCTGGAGGTTCCTATTTGGCGCCTTCATGGTCGGAGCTTTCTTCAATCAATTCCTGCCTTCAACAATTGGCGGTGACGTGGTTCGCGGTTGGTGGCTGCGCGACGATTTGAAGTCCGGCACGGTCAGCATCATGGTTGTCGCAGTGGACCGCTTCTTCGGCGTGATCGGCCTCTGCGCGCTTGGTCTGATTGCTGCGGCGGTGCAGCCCGATGCCGTCCATCGCCTGCCTGCATTCTGGATCGTCGTTGGGCTCGTGGGGCTGGGCTGCTTCGGCTCTTGGATGCTGACGCGCTCGATCTCGGTCAGCTTTGGACGAAGGCTGCTTTCGGTGCCCCTCCTCAATCGTGCCCGCGAAAAAGCGTATTTCGCTTATCGCGGTCTGCGCATCGTGTCGCGGGCACCAAGAGCACTCGTCGGGGCCTTTCTATTGTCCCTCGTGGTGCAAGCCCTGATCGTTGCGCAATACCTTCTTCTGGCCGCAGCGCTTGGGCTCTCGATTAACCTATGGGAGCTTGCTGTCCTGGTTCCGATTGTCACATTGGTGACTTGGCTGCCGCTGACAATCAACGGAATCGGCTTACGGGAAGCAAGTCTGATCGCGTTGGCCGGCACCTTCGGGATGGGCCCGGCCGATGCCGTCGCGCTTAGCTGGCTATTCGTGCTCTATACTTGGCCCACCGCGCTGATCGGTGCCGTCGTTTATTTTATTGGCCGACCCGATAAGGATGTATCAGCAGCGGCCGGGGCGCCGCTGCCAAAGCGTCAGGAACTATCATAATCGCAGGCGGCGTAACGGCGCCCGAACATTTAGCGCCGCCAGCGGCGCCTCATTGTGCGGGCTGGGCAGTTTAATGTCCTTCGCGCGTCACCAAGAAAATCTGATAGCCGTTCATCGTGTAATCGAAACGCCTGCCGTACTCCCGTTGCACCAGGTTGCCATGTGCCTGAAGCCAACGATCGAGACCAGTCGCTAACGGCCGACGCGACATCGGCAGAACCACCCAGATACGCCCAGGCTCAACGCGATAGGCATCCATGGTTCTTTCCCAGTCGACAAATTCCAAGTATGGCCAATGCAGCAGCTTCGCCGTCTCAAAGCCGTTTGGCGCATAGTGATTGAATCCCTTATCGATGGCGAGAATGCGATCACCGGGCTGGTAGCGCTCAATCACAATCCGGACAGCATCGCGAATGTCCGGCTTGAAACGGTCGGTGTAGTGCGAGGCAAATCTCGGCAATACCCCGGTGATGACCAAAGCGATTCCGACATAACCGACGATCCACGCGTCGCGGGAAAAATAAGCGCGCATCACCTCGCATGTCACCGCTGCCGCGGCGATGATCAGGGGGAAGCTGTAGAACATGTAGTGCGGTTTGATCTCCATCGTCGGCGACGCAGCTAGCATTGCAAGTGCCGGAATGCACACACCCAAGGCGATGAAGATGCCCTTGAAAGTCTCGCGCTGCAGCAGCCAGACGGCGCCAAAGGCCGCCGCCAATGCGATCGGTAGCTCAATGTCGCGCACGAATTGGAACAACAGAGAAAGGGGATCGGGCCCCTTGATCGCACCCTTCTCAAGCCAACTCTCTACCAGGCTCAGAAATCCCACGGCAGCGGTCAGCCCAAGCGTTATGCAGACTGCCAAATGCGTACCGGCAATTCTTCGGGAATAGCCAGTCGAGCGCAGCGGCGATAGCAATATGAGCAGCGAAAAGGCGCCGCAGCAGATGGGGACCATTACCGCGGTCGCGTGGAACAGAATTCCTAGGACATTGCATATGAACGCGCCGGCAAGATGGCGAAGATCGTCCAGCACGACCGCACGATAATAGAAGAAGAATGAGAGGAGGCCGAAAAGAAAGACCCCGGAATAGAAGCGGCTGAACTGGGAGAACCACAGATGCCAGCTTGAAAAAAGAATTAGAATCGCACCGATAAGCGCGGCGTTGCGCCCGATGATTTGCCGCCATGTCGCAAAAAACAACGGAATGCTGAGGGCACCCAGAACCATCGCTGGAAAGCGCGCGGCCCACTCCGTTCTTCCAAATGTTTGATGGCTCAAGTGGGTGAGAAGGTAATAGGCCGGATTGATAAGTTTTTTGTAGCGCTCGTGCGCCGCCCAGACTGTGTAGTATTCATCGTCGATCAGCGCGGCATCGCCGAGGCCATAACTGCGACTGAGGAACGCAAGCAGGATCAAGATCGCTGCTATTGCGAGATCTGAGCGCGACCATTGAAGGCCCTTTGCCGTAGGAGCTGCCTCAGCACCACGATCTGCCCTTGGACTCGACCGATTTTTCAGCGAATCCGGCATGCAGCCGCTCTCTGCGGATGGGCAGGGCGATGAAGTAGATAAATCATGACAGAAACCCTTCAGACTAATGACCGCACGGCCCCAATTCGTTGGAGGACCGCGTTCCGCCGCGGGCGGAACAGAGAATTTATAAATGATAACAATAGGTTAGATGGAGGTTCCACGTGGATGGCCATAGCAGGGGCTGGATGGCTGGTAGACACCTTGAAGCTCGTTTAAAGTATTATCAGAAATCAATGTTTCTCATCGCGTGAAGGCGTTCATAGTGCAGATTCGCAACTGGATCGACGATATGTCTTAACGACTGTATTTTAGGGTATCCCAGAATAGTCGGGGACAAGGGCGACGACAGAAATTTAGATCACGATTGGCAAAGAATTGATGAAATTGTCAATAGTCATACCGCTTTATGAGGAAGAGAAGAACGTTCCTCTTCTCCACGCGGCGATCTCGAAAAGCCTCGCGGGTGCACAACTCTCGTACGAAATCATTTTCGTCGATGACGGCAGCCGCGACGGCACCTTTGTTCAAGCAAAGGCGATCGCAGATTCCGATCAGCGCATAAAGGTCATCAAGTTCCGCCGGAATTATGGACAGACGGCCGCAATGTCGGCGGGTATTCGCGCCGCAAGCGGCGACGTCGTTGTAACGATGGATGGAGATCTGCAGAACGACCCCGAAGACATTCCGCTGCTTGTTTCGAAGATCGTCGACGAGGGCTACCATATCGCCATCGGATGGCGCCACATGCGGCAGGATGATCGCTTGCGCGTTTGGATTTCTATGGTTGCCAATTGGATTATCGGCAAAGTCTCCGGCGTACCGGTCAAGGATCTCGGCTGCTCGCTAAAGGCCTATAATGCCGAGCTCATCAAGAGCATCCCGCTCTATTCTGAAATGCATCGCTTCATCCCTGTGATGACCAGCATCACCGGCGCACGGTTGGCAGAGGTAAAAGTCCGCCATCACCCGCGACGCTTCGGCCGGTCGAAATATGGTTTTTCAAGAATTCTCAAAGTGATGCTCGACATCGTTTCGATTCGATTCCTGCTGTCGTTCGTTCGTCATCCGGTATTGTGGAGCGCGGGCTCAGCGGTTGCCGCTATCGCCGCAGGACTCTTCTTTGTGGCCTTTGCGGCAATGGAAGCCGTCCTGCACGACGGTCCGAACAACCTCGTTCTTTTTGCGATCGGCATCTTGTTCCTGATGCTGGGAATCATTCTCTTTGCCTGGGGGCTCATCGGTCATCTGATGGTGTTCAGCACGAAAAATCATCCGCTGTCCAAACTCACCACCGTCTCATGGAATTCGCGAGCCGGCTCGCGCAGCCTCTTGGTGCACGTCATGTCCCGTGATTTCATCGTCGGCGTGCAGAGGCCCGACTTCCCCGCTGAACCGACTGCCCCACCCAATGCCACCGTCGAGCCGGAGGCAAAGCAGCCTGATGCGCTGCAGCTCTCCGCGATTATCGCGGTCACGGATCGTTACGATGACGTCGAACTTACGTATTGGAGCTACAAGAAGGGGCTGGAGGCAACCGGTCTGTCATTCGATATCACCTACGTTCTGGACGGCAAGCGACCGAAAATCCTGCCCATTCTCGAAAAGCTGCAAGCCGCAGGTGAACCGATCAAGATCGTGTCCCTCTTGAAATGGTTCGGGGAAGCGACGGCGCTGGCCGTGGGCTCATCGCGGTCATCGGGCAAGCTGGTCCTGACGCTTCCAGCCTATCTTCAAGTCGATCCGATGGAGATTCAGCGCCTCGTCGACGCCCGTGGCGATCTGGACATGTTGGTCGGCGCCAGAGACCGGATCGCGGATTCGACGATCAATCGCCTGCAGTGGAAAGCCTTTCACTGGATGCTCAAGGTAATGCTGCAGTCCGATTTTACCGATCTCGGCTGCGCCGTCCGCCTTTTCAGGCGCGAAGTCATGGAGGAAGTTCAGATCTACGCCGACCAGCACCGCTTCTTTCCGCTGCTTGCGGAACGGCACGGCTTTACCGTCGGCGAGGCCTTATTGAAGCAAGCCCCGGCCGATATGAAGCAGCGCGTCTACCGGCCTGGCGTTTACGTCCGTCGAATTCTTGGACGCGCTTGCGATCTATTTCCTGCTTAAGTTCACCAGGAAACCCTTTCGGTTCTTTGGCCTGATCGGTCTTACAGTCGGCGCGCTGGGGGCTTTGATCGGCATGTGGATCGTGTTTGAGCGCTTCGTGGACGGAGTGGCGATGGCAGACCGTCCCCTGATGGTGCTGGCGGTCCTGTTCGGCGTGCTCGGCGTTCAGACCATCGCCATCGGATTGATCGGCGAAATCATTATTTTCACCCGGTCTACAGGAGCGGCTGAGTATTGGGTTGAAAAGACGGTTGGCAACGACGAACAGAAAGGCTCCGGTGCCGGCTAGAGATAGCCCTGATCGGCATACCAGCGGGCGGTGCGCCGAATCCCCTCTCGCAGACCTGTTTTTGGCCTGTAACCAAGATCGGCTTTCGCCTTCGAAATGTCGAAGGCCCGGCTCTTTCGGAAGAAATCAACGCGCCGGCGATAGAGCGGGGGCTCGATTCCAAGGGGCTTGCAAAGCACCTCAGTCATGAATGCCGCGCCGTATACCGGCCACATGGGAATGTGCAGCCGTGGCGGTGGCACGGCCAGTTCCTCCGCTATCAGCCCCACCAGGTCCTTGAGGGTACCGTATTGGTCGCCCGCGAGAATGTAGGCCTGGCCGATGGCGGCGTCGACCGTGCCGCAGAGAATGATTTCGTCGACCAAGTCGTCGATATAAGTCAGGTGGTAGAGCGTGCTGCCGTCGCCGATCATGATGAAGCGGCGGCGTTTGATCGATCGAAATAGCTTGAGGAACCGCATATCTCCGGGCCCGAAGATTCCAGCCGGTCGAAATATCGTCAGCGGAATCCTGCCATCTCTCATGTATTGAGCGGCGATATTCTCACCCTCGAGTTTGGACTCCTGATAGTGATCGCCGGGCGCCATGGGTGCATCCTCGTTTGCGGGGGGATGCTCAATGTCGCCATGGACGCCGACTGTGCTGCAGTGAACGAAGCGGGAGACGCCATTGCGAATTGCCGCCTCGATCAGCAACTTGGTCCCTTGTGCGTTGATCTGCCAGAACAGCTCGCGCGCCATTCCCTCCTGCCGGAACGCCGCCGCGATGTGATATACGGTGTCGATGCCGCGTGTCGCGGCGTCAAGCGAGGCCGGATCGCATAGATCGCCGACCACCGGCTCGATGCCGTGTTGCGTCAGATCGACCGATTGCCCTTTGCCACGCACCAGGGCGCGGACCGCATGGCCCTGGGTCGCCAGGCGACGCGCCAAATGGCCGCCTGTGAACCCAGTGGCACCGGTGACGAGAATGCGGGAAGAAGCCATCTGAGGAAAGGCATCCGAATCTGAGCCGACTACGACCAAGTCGATCAGTCCAGATCTCTGAGAGGAAGCGAAACGCCAATCATGGATTGTAATACGGCGGGAGGCTTTCTCATATTATGAGCAAAGTTTGTGGTGGGCAAACATTTGTGTCGATCACGCTAGGCCCTCCGCGAGCTGCTCCACCCTTCTCGACAATTGCGCCAACAGTGCCAGCGTCGTGACTTTAGCAAGGATATCTGGAACGGCCCGCCGGCCCCTTGAGCTGCGAGGGTCGCGGGAAATGTGAACTTCTTCGGAGAAGGTTTGAGGCGGTTCGTGCATCTACCCAATGCCTCAAAGTTTTGCTAACTTTTGGAGGGGTATGACGCGGCCGATCGCGGCCAGCGAAAGTATTGCTTGGGTGACGCCTTTCCTTCATTGGAGGAAATCAGCATGTCGCACCAAACGACAACTCCCAATGCTTACGACAAGGATGCTAACGGGAAATGGGCCCATGTGAACTGGGGTAACCTGAACTCGAATGTTGAATTCTTGAACCGAACCGGACTGCTCGCAAATCCGCAGACCATCTTGGAAATCGGCAGCGGCAGGGGTTCCATGTTGCGATGGCTTTTGGCGCAGGGCCACAATGCTGTCGGTGTCGATCTAGATCCCGATTTCGTTGGGGAATGTGTGTCCGCCGGCCTTCCAGTAACTGAGGCAAGCGGCGACAAACTGCCGTTTGAGAGTGGCTCGTTTGATCTCGTTTTAAGCTTTGACGTCTTCGAGCATATCCCTGATACGGATCGTCATTTGCGCGAAGTGCGCCGCGTGCTTAGGGCGGAGGGATGGTATCTCTTCCAGACGCCGAACAAATGGACCAACATTCCGTTCGAGATCATACGCTGGTCGAGGGACCAAGGGATCCGGCACGTATTGGCCCGCGACTTCCTGAAGCCACCAGAGCATTGTGCTCTCCACAATTACTGGCAGCTACAGCGTCGACTGCTCAAGCACGGCTTTGTACCGGAATACCACGATATTCCGGTCGTAAATCAGTATTTTAAGGGCAAGGTCAAAAGGATATTGGGAAGTGCAGGTCTCGTCGCTTTACGAGTTTTAAATCCCGACCGATTGCCGATGCCGCTGCATACGAACTTCTACGTATCTGCCAGAAAAATCGACAAAGCAGTGAGCGTGCATTGAAGAAGGTCAATCGCCATCAAGCGTTGCGCCGGTCGCGATCTATTGTCCGGTCGGCGCGGACGCAATGGCCCTGCCGTTCTTCAGGTCCACGGCAACAAGCCCAAGTCGTGACGCGACAGCGCGAATAATGCGTGTGTCGCTGGCGACAAGTCCGGCATAGCTGAACGAATTGAAATAGTGAGAGCCGGCCACCTCCCACAAAACTTTGCGGCCCGGAAACTGGGCAAAAAGCTGATCGCGAAGTTGGACGAGCAGAGGCCATTCGTGTTCGAATTGGCCGAATACGATTGGCGGATGGCTGGGCGTGAGCTCTCGGGCAAAGCGCCCTGCGTCATAGTACCGGCTGATGAGTTCTTGCACCTTTTCGGCGGTCATTGCATTCGCCGCTAGGCGTCGGTCCGTGAGGAATTGCCGGTACCAGTATTCCGGCTGGTTGGTGTCCAACGCGCCCGAGCCGAAGAGCACTGCACCGTCGAGACTGGCCTTGGCGGCAAGAAGCCGCAGGACATCATTCGTCCCCATCGAGTGACCGACGACAATCACCCGGTTTACAGCGGGATCCTTGCGGAGCAACTCAAGGGCGGCCATCGCCGTCGGCAAGGGATCCCATTCTGCAATGCTTGCGTTCACGCCGGGGGCCGGGCTTTGGCCGTAGCCGGGATGGTCGACGGCGAGGACCACAAACCCGGCATCGCGTAGCGCATTGCGGGCGGCAACCGCCGCAGGCTGAAACGCTCCGGCGCGATGGGCGCCATGGAAAAATAACGCTGCCGGAAGCGACCCGCTTCCGGACGGCCGGTCCAGCCAGGCGACCGCCCCTGTAGGCAACACCGTGCGTTGCGCACCCAAATTGTGAGCTGGAATGACCCCGAGATTGGCCAATGATGTGGCTAATTCCAGTGTCGAGAGCGGGGCGAGGCCCTCTCGCAAGGACCACGGCAAAACGGGGAACGCAAGTAGGACCAGCGCACCCCCCGCGGGCACTGCCAGAGCGGCACCGGTTCGGGCGGCCGCAGGTACCCACGCTGCCAACACATCCAGCAAGATAGCCGTGATCACAACCAAGATCGCGCCTGCTCCTGTCACGATCGGCCCTACGGCAGGCACGGAAAGTTGCGCGACGGTGACAAACACCACGCCATCGAGAGCCCACCACAGCGCGAATCGGAACCGCAATGGCAAGGCTAAAATGATGAGCCCACCAATCGCGCCAAGTGCCGCCGCCGACCACACCGGCGACCAAGCCCCCATGGCGCCTGCTGCCAACCATCCCGCAACCGCGCACACCACGCCGCTTGTCACATCGCCGATGGGACCTAGGCGGCTCGTGCGGATAGCCGCGCCGCAGGTACGAACAACAAGAGCACCGATCAACAAGAGCAACATAGTGGTTATTGTTGCATGTCCTTAAATTGCCGGCCAAGTCCTCATGGAAAGGGCCGGCAATATCAGCAATTTGCGCGCTCCTTTGATCTTACCCTATTCGTGCGCGCGTCGACCGGCCCGGCCTTAAATCTACGAGATACCCGCGGAAGCCCTGAAAAGGGCAGTGGGTCGTCGCGCGTGCGGACCCTGGGCACCATTCCCTAAATTTGAAATCATTCCGTGGCGCCGCGGCCATTTTCCGGCTTGGGAATGATCGCCTGCACGCTGGTGTCGACCACGATGAACTGCGGACCGGCGGCCCGCAGCAGTTCGGGGATGCGCTCGAGCTGCGCCTTCTCGGAGATCCGCGTGACGGCGCAGCCATAGGCTTTGCCGATCATCTCGAGATCAGGATTGGCAAAGCTCGTGCCGACAACCCGGCCCGGATACAAGCGCTCCTGGTGAATGCGGATCGATCCGTAGATGCCGTTCTCCGAGACGATGATTTTCAGCGGCAAATTCCGCTCCAGCGCCACCGCCAGTTCGCCGCCGGTCATCAGCAGCCCGCCATCGCCGACGAAGCACACGACCATGCGCTCCGGGTCGCGTAAGCCCGCGGCAACGGCGGCCGGCACGCCAAATCCCATGGCGCCCGAGATCGGCGCCAGCAGCCGCTGCGGCGGCTTGAAGGGAATGACGCGATAAACCGGTGCCCCGAAGGTGCCGGCATCGACCGTGACGACGGCATCGTCGCTCAGATGCTGGCCAACGATAGTGACGACGTCTTCGAAAGGCAGGCCGTCGTCGACGTCGAATTCGCGTGCGGCGGAAATCTTCGTCCGCTGTTCGGCGAGGCGGCGGATCCAGTCGGAGCGATCCGGCAAGGTGCGCTCCGGCTTGCCGATGGCGGCAAGCGCCACCGTCGGATGACAGGCCATTGCAATGTCGCAGGCGAAGTGCGTCCCGAGAACGGCCGGGTCCTCGTGAACATGCGCGAGCGTCATCTGCGGGCGCACGAGCTGCGGGTACGAATAGCCTTGCGTCGTGATATCGGAAAGCCGCGCGCCGAGAACCACGAGAAGGTCGCAGTCGCGCAGCACATCCATCTGCGCTTCGGGATTCGAAAGCCCCATATCGCCGGCGTAGAGGCGATGGGTATTGGGCAGCAGGTCCTGCCGTCGGAAGGAAACGACGGACGGCACGTTCCACGCCTCAAGGAAGGCGAGCAGCTCTGCGCGCGCCTCGGCAGAGTCGATCCCGCTGCCCGCCAGGACGAGCGGATGCCGTGCCGAGCTTAGCAGCGCGCGAAGCTGTGCCACCGTGCGCGCATCCGCGGCCGCACTTGGGCGCGCCTGCGGCAGGACGACATCGGTGTCGCATTCGGCCGTCAGAATGTCCTCCGGGATCGCGATGACCACGGGACCGGGCACGCCGGTTGTCGCAACCTGAATCGCGCGCAGCAGGGTTTCCGCCATGCGCGCGGGATCGGTCACTTCGGCGGTCCACTTGGCGATCTTGCCGAACATGTGGCCGTAGTCGATCTCCTGGAAGGAATCGCGCCGAACGTCGCGGACGGCGACCTGCCCGATGAAGAGAATGAACGGCACGCCGTCCTGCTGCGCGGTGTGCACTGCGATGGCGGCGTGGCTGGCCCCTGGACCGCGGCTCACCAGCGCAACGCCCGGGCGGCTGGTCAGCCGCGCATCGGCGAGCGCCATGAAGCCGGCACCCCCTTCGTGGCGACACACCACGGTGTCGATGTCGTTGCGCCCGTAGAGCGCGTCGAGCAGGCCGAGATAGCTTTCGCCGGGGACGCAGAAAACGCGGTCGATGCGGTGCGCGGCGAGTGTTTCGGCGATGAGTTGGCCAATTGTCGCCATGCGGCAGGCTCCACGGCTTCGATACGCCGATGTTCGGCGTTGCGGTTCTGACTGGCGCGCCGGCGATAGGTGAGGGCGGACTCCGGCCGACGCGGACGCACTTTATAAGGCCGGGAAGGGTGGGTTGTGACCCTGTTCACAAGAGCTGATTGACAGGGCAATATCCATCTGTATTCTGTCGACAGAATACAGATGGATGGGTCAAATGACGTTGCAGCCTCCCGCCCGCGCCGCCTTGGGTGACGCCGTCGCGGACATTCTCCGCCGGGCAATTTTGGATGGCTCGCTGAAACCGGGTCAGCCGCTTCATGAAAACACGCTGGCGAAGCAGCTATCGGTCAGTCGCTCGCCGATTCGCGAGGCTTTGATCAATCTTGAACGGGAAAGATTGGTGGTCGGCCGCCTGAATCGTCCCGCCATTGTCCGCAGGCCCTCCCCGGAAGAGATCACGCAGGTCTATACGATCCGTTCCGCGCTCGAAGGGATCGCCGCACGGTGGGCGGCTGAAAAGGCGACATCCGCGTTGGTGTCGCATCTGAAGCAAAAAGCCGAAGACCTGAACAAGGCGACGATCGCCGCGGAAAGCGCCGCCGACCCAAACGTCGTCAGCCTTGCGAATGATTTTCATGCGGCAATCGTGGAAGCGGCGGGCTCTCCCGAGTTGCAGCGTCTGCTGCAGAGCCTGTGCAACCAAATCAAACTCGTGATGACGGCCGGGCTCGCAAGCCTGACGAGCCGTCGCGCCGAAGAAATCCACGCCGAGCATCTGGCGCTTATCGCGGCTATCGCCGACCGGGACGGCGACCGCGCTGAGCAGCTTGCGACCGCTCACGTTCGCGGCGCCCGCGATCGTCTCGTTCACTTGAGCGACGACGACACGAACTGAGAAGTGTGATGGAAGACGACTATCAGCGCACGCTCGAGCGGGCCGTTCGCTATCTCTGCAACGGCGCCGATGCGGTTTGCGATGACCTGGCGCTGAGCCGCGGAGTCCCGCGACTGAATTACATGACCGGCGGTTACACCTGGGACAACGACTATGTCTGGGATAGCTGGGCCAATTTCCAGTGGGCCGGCTTTCTGGCCGGCCGCCTGTGGCTTTTGCACGTCTTGACGCAGAACCAGCGCTACGCGGACGCCGCGATGCAGATCTGCGAGCGGATCGGTCCCGTTCTCGCGAAGCATCCGACGGTGTTCTCCTCAACCGGCATCGACATGTATTACGCCCTGACGCTGGGCTATCAGATAACGAAACGGGATGTCCTGAAGCAGTGGGCGCTTTCGGGCGGCGACAATTTCGCGAACATTTTCGACCGCAAGGCAAAGGCGTTTCTGCAGATCGCCAACGCGAACCGCATCGTCATCGATACCGGGCTCAATCTGCCGTCGATGCTGTGGGCTTCGCAGTGGGAGCCTAAGCGCGCCGCTCTCGCTTACCGCCATCTCGATACTGTGCTTGAAGTGGGTCTGATCCGCGCGGACGGCTCCAATTGCCATGCGGCTTCGCTCGACCCGGAGACCCGCGCTGTCACCGGGCTTTTCAGCCTGCAAGGGTGGAGCAACGACAGCGTCTGGGCGCGTGGGCAGGGCTGGGCGATGCTCGGCTTTGCCCATGCCTACGAGGCGAGCCGGAACGCGCACTATCTGAACGCTGCGCAGCTTGCGGCCGATTGGTATGTCGCGCACGCCCCGCAAAATTGGGTGCCGCGCTATGACTATAACGATCCCGATCGCGAGACGCTGCCGTACAATTCATGCGCCGCCTGCATCGCCACCGCCGTTCTGTTGCGACTGGCGCGATGGCTTCCGGACCGGGCCGAGCGCTATCGCAACGTGGCCCGAGAAACTCTCAAGGCGCTTGTTTCCGATTTTCTGGCCGTCGGCGGCGTCGTGCTGCACGGCACCTGGGGGCGGATGCGGCATATCGAGCCGGGCAAACCCCGCCTCGGCAAATTCCCGCAGGAAGACGTTATGCCGTACGGCAATTACTGGATCGCCGAATGTCTGTTTCGCGAGCTGTCGGAGGACTGGTCAGTTCTCTCACTCAACGGCAAAGCCTGAGCCCGGAAGGAACGTCATGCAATTCACGCCCAAGGGAATTTACACGGCGATCGTCACGCCCTTTACCGCGGCCGACGAGTTCGACGAGCAAACATTTCGCAAGCTGATCGATTTCCAGATCGATTCAGGTGCCGCCGGCCTGCTTGTGATCGGTGGCAGCGGCGAGTTCGTCAGCCTCACGCCGTCCGAACGCCAGCGCGTGATCGAGATTGCGATCGATCAGACCGCGCGCCGCATTCCGATCATCGTCGGCGCGTTGGCGCCGGGCACAAGGGAAGTTCAGGAGACGGTGCGCTACGCGGCCAAAGCCGGTGCCAGCGCCGTGCTGGTCTTGCCGTCGTATTATATCAAGGCCAGTCCGGCCGGCATTCACGAGCACTTCGCGCGCGTGGCGGATTCAGCGCCCATTCCCATCGTCGCCTACAACAATTCAGGCCGGACCGGCATCACACTCGACGTGGCCATGTTGGAGAAGCTGGCGACGATTCCGTCCATCGTCGCGCTCAAGGAATGCGAACGCGATCTGGCCGTGATTGCCGCCAAGATCAGCGCTGTCGGCGACCACATTGCGATCATGTCCGGGGATGACGATCTCGGCTTCCCGACGTTTCTTCTGGGCAGCCCAGGCGGAATATTCATGTCGGCAAACCTTGTGCCTGCGTTCCACCGCAAGCTCTTCGAAGCGACGATGAAGTCCGACCTCGCCGTGGCCCGCAACGCGCATTACGCGTTGCTTCCGTTGATCGAGGCGCTTTACACCGCGAACCACCCGGGCCCGTTAAAGGACGCGATGGCTCTCATCGGACATCCGGTCGGTCCGGCCCGCGCTCCGCTGCAAAGGGCAAGCGCAGAGAATCTGAAACGTGCCGAGGTCGCACTACAAAACTTGGCCGCGGTGTCGTTCAGCTGAGCAGGGCGCCAGCGTCAGGCGTCGACCTTCTCGCGTTTCGCCTCGTGCTTTTCCTGGCATTCGGCGATGCGCTGCATGTGCTCCTGGCCCCAGGCGCAGAGGGGCGCCAGCGCTTCGCATAGCGAGTGACCGAAAGAGGTGAGGGCGTATTCGACGCGCGGCGGGACTTCCTTGAAGTCCTTGCGCGAGACGATGCCGTCGCTTTCCAGCTCCTTCAGATGCTGGATCAGCATTTTCTCGCTAATGCCTGGAATCTGCCGGCGTAGTTCGCCGAAGCGCCGGGCGTCCTCGCCCAGAACCCAGAGAATCAGCACCTTCCATTTGCCGCCGACGACGGCCAGGGCCGCCTCGAGTCCGCAGCTGTACTCCTTATCCGCACTCATCTTTCGCACCTCGTGTCCCCCTCCTGACAAGTTTTGACACTTACCTCAGGGTGGGTACTTGTCCCGTCGAAATCAAGGGGCGATATGTGTGCAACTGCGAAGGAAGACCGCCCTCCGACCGCCTACCCAAGAAAAGAGTGGCCTATGACCAAGAGCCTACGTCAGTTCGCGCGGCGCCCGGTTCTGACCAGCGCCATCCTCGCCCTGATCGCAGCCGGCGGCACCTATGCCGCCTGGACGCCCCGCGCCAGCGGTGATGCGCCGGCGGCGGCGGCACCGCCGCCCGTCGCGGTGACCGTCCATACGCTGGCCCCGCAGAAAATCCGCGTCTGGTCCGAATTCTCCGGCCGCCTGCACGCCGTCGATTCCGCCGAGATCCGTCCCGAAGTCGGCGGCCGCATCACCGCGGTGCTGTTCGAGGACGGCCAGGCTGTGAAGGCCGGCGATATCCTGTTCGTCATCGATCCGCGGCCCTACGAGGCCGCCGCCGCGCGCGCGCGTGCGAACCTCGCGACGGCGCAGTCCAATGTCGTGTTTTCGAAGATCGAACTCGATCGCGCGGCCGGGCTGGTCAATTCGCAAGCCATCGCGCAGCGCACCTTGGATGAGCGCGCCAACGCCAACCGTGTTGCCAAGGCCAGTGTCGACGCCGCCGGAGCGGCGTTGAAGGAAGCCGAGCTCGACCTTGAGCACGCGCATGTGCGCGCCCCCATCTCCGGCCGCGCCAGCCGCGCGGAGATCACGCTGGGCAACCTGGTGCAGCCCGGCCCCAACGCGCCGTTGCTGACCACGATCGTCGCTAACCAGACCATCTACGCCGATTTCGACGTCGACGAGGCGACCTATCTCCAGCGCATCCGCGGCGTCGCCGCCAAGCGCGAAGACGAGCGCCGCGTGCCGGTCAAGCTCTCGCTGCAGGGTGATTCCAGCCGGGCCTACGAGGGCACGATCTACAGCTTCGACAACCGCATCGATGTCGCGACCGGCACGATCCGCGCCCGCGCCAAGTTCGACAACGCCGACGGCACGCTGCTGCCGGGAATGTTCGTGACTGTGCGACTGGCGGATGCGGCCGAGCGCGAAGTGGTCCTCGTTCCCGACCGCGCGATCGGCTTCGACCAGAGCAAGAAGTTCGTGTTCGTGGTCGGCGCCGACAACAAGGTCGACTATCGCGAGGTCGAGCTGGGCAAGCAGGTGCAGTCGCAGCGTATTGCGCTCAAGGGCGTGGTGCCCGGCGATCGTGTGATCGTCGAGGGGATCCAGCATGTGCGGCCCAACGCCATCGTCGAGGCCAAGGAAGCTTCGCCGAATAGCTTTGCCCAGGCCACAGTGCCGCAATCGTCAGCCAGCAAGTAAGAAACCTCTCCACGGCGCGTGCCATGAATCTCTCGCGGTTCTTTATCGACCGGCCGATCTTTGCCGGCGTGATCTCGGTCGTCATCTTCCTGGCGGGGCTGGTCTCGCTCTTCCAGTTGCCGATTTCCGAGTATCCGGAGGTCGTGCCGCCGACCGTGGTGGTGAAGGCGCAATTCCCCGGCGCCAACCCCAAGGTGATCGCGGAGACCGTAGCATCGCCGCTGGAGGAGCAGATCAACGGCACGGAGAACATGCTCTACATGTTCTCCCAGGCCTCGTCCGACGGCCTGTTGACGCTGACGGTGACGTTCAAGCTCGGCACCGATCCCGATCTGGCGACGCAGCTCGTACAGAATCGCGTCAACCAGGCGCTGCCGCGCCTGCCGGAAGTCACGCGCAATCTCGGCGTGACCACGGTCAAGAGCTCGCCCGACCTCACCATGGTCGTGCATCTGACCTCGCCCGGCGGGCGCTATGACATGCTCTATTTGCGCAACTTCGCGGTGCTGAACGTCAAGGACCAGCTCGCCAAGATCCAGGGCGTGGGCAGCGTGCAGCTCTTCGGCTCGGGCGACTACGCCATGCGCGTCTGGCTCAACCCGCGCAAAGTGGCCGAGCGCGGGCTGACGCCGCAGGACGTTGTCGCTGCGGTGCGCGGCCAGAACCAGCAGGTTTCGGCCGGCGTGATCGGCGGGCCACCCTATGGCAATGAGGTCGAGCTGCAGCTCCCCATCAACATGCAGGGCCGCCTGGCGGAGGCCGAGCAGTTCGGCGACATGATCGTCAAGCGCGACCCTTCGGGGGCGGTCACGCGGCTGAGCGATATCGCGCGCATCGAGATCGACGCAGCGCAGTATGGCTTACGCTCGCTGCTCGACAACCAGTCGGCCGTCGCCATCCCGATCTTCCAGTCGCCCGGCTCGAACGCCATCGAGATCTCGAACCAGGTCCGCAAGACCATGGCGACGCTCTCGCAGAATTTCCCGGACGGCGTCGCCTATTCGGTGGTCTATGACCCGACCGTGTTCGTGCGCGGTTCGATCGAGGCAGTGATCCACACCTTGCTCGAGGCGCTGGCGCTGGTCGTCCTGGTGGTGATCGTCTTCCTGCAGACCTGGCGGGCTTCGATCATTCCGCTGCTGGCCGTGCCGGTGTCCATTGTCGGCACGTTCGCGATCATGCATGCGTTCGGATTCTCCATCAACGCGCTGTCGCTGTTCGGCCTGGTTCTCGCCATCGGCATCGTGGTCGACGATGCGATCGTCGTGGTCGAGAATGTCGAGCGCAATATCGAATCCGGCCTCAGTTCCCGCGATGCGACGATCAAGGCCATGAGCGAGGTGACGAGCCCGATCATCGCCATCACCCTTGTGCTGTGCGCCGTCTTCATTCCGATCGCCTTCATCAGCGGTCTGACCGGCCAATTCTACCGGCAATTCGCGCTGACCATCGCTTTCTCGACCGTCATTTCCGCATTTAACTCGCTCACGCTGAGCCCGGCTTTGGCGGCAATCCTGCTCAAGTCGCATCACGCACCCAAGGACTGGTTGACGCGGGCGGTCGACACGGCGTTCGGCTGGTTCTTCCGCTGGTTCAATCGTGTGTTTCACCGCAGCTCGCAAGCGTATGGCACCAGCGTCAACGCCACGTTGAAGCGCAAATCGCTGTCGATGCTGGTCTACGCCGGCTTGCTCGGGCTTGCCTATCTCGGCTTCGCGGCCGTGCCGCCCGGCTTCGTGCCGGTGCAGGACAAGCAGTATCTTGTCAGCTTCGCGCAGCTGCCCAACGGCGCCACGCTGGAACGCACCGAGAAGGTCATCCGCGACATGTCGGAGATCGCGCTCAAGGAGCCGGGCGTGGAGAGCGCTGTCGCGTTCCCCGGCCTGTCGATCAACGGCTTCATCAACAGCTCGAGTGCGGGCATCGTCTTCGTGACGTTGAAGCCGTTCGAAGAACGCAAGACCCCCGATCTCTCCGGCTTCGCGATCGCGCAGAAGCTGCAGGGGAAGTATGCGGGCGTGAAGGACGCCTTCATCGCCATTTTCCCGCCACCGCCCGTCCAAGGTCTGGGCACGATCGGCGGCTTCAAGCTGCAGGTCGAGGACCGCACGGATGCGGGCTATGAGGCGCTCGATGCGGCGATGAAGCAGGTCGTGGCCAAGGCGCGCCAGGCGCCCGAGCTCGCGGGCATCTTCACCAGCTACGCAGTCAATGTGCCGCAGCTCTATGCCGATCTCGACCGCACCAAGGCGCGCCAGCTCGGCGTCGACGTGCAGGACGTGTTCTCGGCGATGCAGATCTATCTGGGCTCGCTCTACATCAACGACTTCAACAAGTTCGGCCGCACCTACCAGATCATCGCGCAGGCGGATAAGGAGTTCCGCTCGCGCCCCGACGACATCTTGCGCCTGCAGACACGCAATTTCGAAGGCAAGATGGTGCCTCTGGGCGCCGTGATCAGCATTACCGACACGACCGGGCCGGAAAGCGCCATGCGCTACAACGCCTTCCGCTCGGCCGACCTGAACGGCGGGCCCGCACCCGGCTATTCCAGCGGCCAGGCGCAGGAAGCGATCACCAAGATCCTGCGCGAGACACTGCCCAAGGGCATGGAGTTCGAGTGGACGGAGCTCACCTATCAGAAGGAGATCGCCGGCAACACCGCCGTGCTCGTCTTCCCGATCTGCGTGCTGCTCGTCTTCCTGGTTCTGGCGGCGAAGTATGAGAGCCTGATCTTGCCGCTCTCCATCATCCTGATCGTGCCGACCTGCCTGCTCGCCGCCATCGCCGGCGTGTGGATCAGTGGTGGCGACAACAACATCTTCACCCAGATCGGCCTGTTCGTGCTGATCGGCCTTGCGTGCAAGAACGCCATCCTGATCGTCGAGTTCGCGCGCGAGAGCGAGGCGCACGGGAAGGGCACCGTCGAGGCAGCCATCGAGGCGGCGCGGCTGCGCCTGCGCCCGATCCTGATGACCTCCTTCGCCTTCATCATGGGCGTGATACCGCTGGTCGTTTCGACGGGTGCGGGTGCCGAGATGCGCCATGCCATGGGCGTGGCCGTGTTCTCCGGCATGCTCGGCGTGACCTTCTTCGGCCTGTTCCTGACGCCGGTCTTCTACGTGCTGCTGCGCACGCTGGAGAAGCGCATCACCCGCCGCGCGCCGGTCATGGTTCCCGCCGAGTAGCGGGCGAACGCCTCGACTGGCTGATCAGAACACGCTACCGCACAAGGAGTTTTTAACGGCGCGTGGGGCAAAATGGGATGGCGCGCTATTTGCAGCGTGTTGCCCGTATTCTGACCATCGAGGTAATGCCCGCGCGTGTCCAAACCTGGCGATCAGACGGCCCCGGAGACACTGCGCGTTCTGCTGGTCGACGAGGACCCGTCACGCCTAGCCCAGGTCGAAGCGGCCCTGACGGCGGCCTGCTGCAAGATCGTTGGCACGGCGCGCCCGGATGAGGATCTCGTGCGCTGTGTCCAGGCGACGCAGCCCGATGTCATCATCGTCGACATGGAATCGCCGCGCCGCGACACGCTCGAAAGCATGCATGTTCTGGCGCGCGAGCGGCCCATCGTCATGTTCGTCGACAGTTCCGACAGCCAAACGACGCAGAGCGCCATCCGTGCGGGTGTAACCGCCTACGTCATCGACGGTCTCAACCCCAAGCGTGTCCGGCCCATCGTCGATGTCGCGATTGCCCGCTTCCAGGAACACCGCGCGCTGCGCCAGGAGCTGGAGAAGACCAAGGCCAGCCTGAATGAGCGCAAGATCATCGATCGCGCCAAGGGCTTGCTGATGAAAGAGCGCGGCATGGACGAAGACGAGGCCTACAAGCTGCTGCGCACCCAGGCGATGGCGCAGAACCGCCGGCTGGTCGATGTGGCCCAGGCGCTGCTCACCTACGCCGACATGCTGAAGCCGCGGCGCTGACCTTCGCAACTGCAACAAAATTCATCACGCAGGTGCGATATGCCCCAAGTTTTGGGCAGATGCCGTTTCCGCCCGATTCGCAGGCGGTGGCGTTTTGGCGAGAAATTTGATGGCAGATCAAAGTATTAACGGGAAACACTGCGTCTGGCACATGCTTTGCTTTTAAGAGGCCTGTAGCCATCCAATGGCGGAAGGCTGCACGGATTGAAGACAACGGGCGCAGTGCTGCGCCGGGCTAGTCAGGACAACGGCGTCCTTTGGCGGAAAACCTCCGTCGAAGCGGCGCCTTTTTTGTTTTGGGCCTTTGTGAGGCTGGTATGACGTTCACAAGCACGACCGGCGGCACTTCGTGGATGACGGGTGATATCGAGCAGCACACGCTGCGCCTCGGTTTCGTGCCGCTGTTGGATTGCGCGCCGCTGATCGTCGCGAAGGAGCGTGGGCTGTTCGCGCGTTACGGCTTGCAGGTCGAACTCTCGCGCGAGCCGTCCTGGGCGAATATCCGCGACAAGGTCACCGTCGGCGCACTCGATGGCGCGCATATGCTGGCGGCCATTCCGCTGGCATCCACACTTGGGCTCGGCAACGGCCTGGCGACGCCGATGGTTGTTCCGGCGACGCTCAATCTCAACGGCAACGCCGTCACCGTCTCGACCTCGCTGTGGGAGCAGATGGCGCAGCTCCACCCCGATGCCGCCGCGCAGCCGGGCGAGGCGCTCAGGCGCGTTGTCGAGCGGCGCAAGCTGATGGAAGCGCCGCCGCTCGTCTTCGCCGTCGTCTTTGCCTACTCCTCGCACAATTATCTTCTGCGCTTTTGGCTGGCGACGGCGGGCATCGATCCCGACCATGATGTGCGCATCGTCTTCGTGCCACCGCCGCTGATGGCCGCCAATTTGAGCGCGCGTCATGTCGATGGTTTTTGCGTGGGCGAGCCATGGAACCAGCGCGCCGTCGATCTGCGTGTCGGCCGCATCGTCGCCACCTCCACCGCGATCTGGGGCGACCATCCGGAGAAAGTGTTCGGCGTCACCGCCGCCTGGGCGCAGTCGCGACCCAACACGCTGCGCGCCGTTGTGGCCGCCATCATCGAAGCCGCGCGCTGGATGGACGAGCCGGCGAACCGGCCGGAAGCCGCGCGGATCATGGCACAGCACGGTTATGTCGACGCACCCGTGGAAGTGATCGCCGCGTGCATGACCGGCATGCCGCTCTTCGACCCCGATCAGCCGGCTGAGACGCATCCCGACTACATCGTCTATCACCGCCACGCCGCCAACTTCCCCTGGCGCTCGCATGCCGAGTGGACGCTGGGGCAGATGCAGCGCTGGGGCCAGATTCCCGGCGGCATCGATTATCGCGCGCTCGCCGACAGCGTCTACCGGCCGGACATCTATCGCGACGTCGCGCGCGCCCTGGGCGTGGCCAGCCCCTCGATCGATCGCAAGCTCGAAGGCACGCATCGCGATGCCTGGATCCTCGACCACGCCAGCCAACCCATCGTCATGGGTCCCGACACGCTGTGCGACGGCCGCATTTTCAACTCGGACGACATCGAGACCTACGTGTCGCGCACAAGCGCGGCGCCATCAACGACAGAACAAACAGGGACGGAACGCCGTGCCACATCTTCACGCATGCAGCACGGAGGCAAAGAATGACGAATAACAACATCACGACGAAGACTCTCGGCCGTCGCCGGCTTCTCAAGCAGGCCACCGGCACCGCGGCGCTGATGGCCGCGATCCGCACGGCGTTTCCCTCGGGCGCCTTCGCGCAAGGGGCGGGGCCTGAGATCAAGAAAGCGACCTTCGGCTACATCGCGCTGACCGATGCGGCCCCGCTGATCATCGCGAAGGAAAAGGGCTTCTACGCGAAATACGGCATGCCCGATGTCGAGATCGCCAAGCAGGCCTCCTGGGGCACCACGCGCGACAACATCGTGCTGGGCTCGGGCGCTGGCGGCATCGATGGTGCCCATATCCTGACGCCGATGCCCTATCTCATCTCGATGGGCAAGGTCACGCAGAACAACCAGCCCACGCCGATGTACATGCTGGCGCGCCTCAATCTCGACGGCCAGTGTATCTCGGTTCAGAAATCGTTGCTGCCGGTCGGCGGCAAGCTGGATGCCACGCCGCTGCGCGAGGAATTCAAGAAGCAGGTGGCCGCCGGCAAGGAAATCAAATGCGCGATGACCTTCCGGGGCGGCACCCACGACATGTGGATCCGCTACTGGCTCGCCGCGGCCGGCATCGATCCGGAGAAGGACGTGCAGACGATCGTCGTGCCGCCGCCGCAGATGGTGGCCAACATGAAGGTCGGCACGATGCAGGCCTTCTGCGTCGGTGAGCCGTGGAACGCGCAGCTCGTCAACCAGGGCATCGGCTATTCGGCGCTGACGACGGGCGAGCTCTGGAACAATCATCCGGAGAAAAGCTTCGCGGTGCGGGCCGATTGGGTCGACAAGAATCCCAAGGCGGCGCTCGCGGTGACGATGGCCGTGCAGGAAGCGCAGATGTGGTGCGACAAGCCGGAGAACACGGCCGAGATGTGTCAGATCATCGGCCGGCGCGCCTGGTTCAACGTGCCGGTTGAAGACATCATCGGGCGCAGTTCGGGCACGATCGACTACGGCGACGGCCGCAAGGTCGAGAAGAGCCCGCACATCATGAAGTACTGGAAGAACCACGCCTCGTATCCGTTCCAGAGCCATGAGCTCTGGTTCCTGACCGAGAATATCCGCTGGGGCATCCTGCCGGCCGATACCGACATGAAGGCGGCGATCAAGCAGGTCAACCGCGAGGACATCTGGCGCGAGGGCGCCAAGGCGCTGTCGGTCGCGGCCGCGGATATTCCGGCCAGCACGTCGCGCGGCAAGGAGACGTTCTTCGACGGCAAGGTCTTCGATCCCGACAATCCGCAGACCTATCTCGCCAGCCTGCCGATCAAGAAGATCGCCTAGCCGAGGGTTCATCATGAACAGCACTGCTCCGAAGCTGCAGACCGCATCGACCGCGCCGCGCCCACCGGCGCGTGTCGTTGCCTTGCCGCAACCGCCGGCTCCCCCCTGGATGAAGAAGCTCGGCGAGGTGACGCTCGCCACGGCAGGCCAGATCCTGCCGCCGCTTCTGGTCCTCGCCCTTGTCGTCGGTACGTGGGAGCTGCTGTGCAGCCAGCCCGGCGCCACCCTGCCGCCGCCCAGCAAGGTTGTCGCCAGCTCCTGGGAGCTGATCTCCAACCCGTTCTACGATCGCGGCGGTCTCGACAAGGGGTTGTTCTGGCATCTGCTCGCGAGCTTGCAGCGCGTGGCGATCGGCTACGCGCTGGCGGCTTCGGTCGGCATTGCGCTCGGCGTGCTGATCGGCCAGAGCACCTGGGCGATGCGCGGGCTGGATCCGCTCTTCCAGGTCCTGCGTACCGTGCCGCCGCTCGCGTGGCTGCCGCTGTCGCTCGCAGCATTTCGTGAAGCCCAGCCCTCGGCGATCTTCGTCATCTTCATCACGTCGTCTGGCCGATCATCATCAACACGGCGACGGGCGTGCGCAACATTCCGCAGGACTACACCAACGTCGCGCGCGTGATCCGGCTCTCCGGTCTCGAATATTTCTGGAAGATCACGCTGCCGGCCTCGGTGCCGTATGTCTTCACCGGCCTCAAGATCGGCATCGGCCTCTCCTGGCTCGCCATCGTCGCGGCCGAGATGCTGATCGGCGGGGTGGGGATCGGCTTCTTCATCTGGGACGCGTGGAACAGCTCGCTGATCGCCGACATCATCGTGGCGCTCATCTATGTCGGGCTGGTCGGCTACATGCTCGACCGGCTGGTGACATTGCTCGGCCGCCTGATCTCGCGCGGCACGGTCGAGAGCTAAGGAGAACGTCATGACCAACGCCTATCTCAGCATCGAAGACGTCGGCATCTCCTTTCAGCGCGGCGCCGTCGACCTCAGACGTGTTGCGCAATGTCCGCCTGCAGGTCGATCGCGGCGAGTTCCTGTCGATCATCGGCCATTCGGGCTGCGGCAAGTCGACGCTTCTCAACATCGTCGCCGGCCTGCTGACCTCGACGACGGGCGAGGTGTTCCTGGATGGGAGCGTTGTTGACGCGCCCGGGCCCGAGCGCGCGGTCGTGTTCCAGAACCATTCGCTGCTGCCCTGGCTCACGGCCTACGAGAACGTGCGCCTGGGCGTGAACAAGGTCTTCCGCAGGACCAAGAGCAGCGCCGAGCGCCATGACTGGACCATGCACAATCTCGAGCTCGTGCAGATGGCTCAGGCCAAGGACAAGCGGCCGGGCGAGATCTCCGGCGGCATGAAACAGCGTGTGGGCATCGCGCGCGCACTCGCCATGGAACCGAAAGTCCTGTTGCTGGACGAGCCCTTCGGCGCCCTTGACGCGCTCACGCGGGCCCATCTGCAGGACTTGCTCATGGAGATCCACGCCAAGCTCGGCAACACCGTGTTGATGATCACGCACGATGTCGACGAGGCGGTCCTGCTCTCCGACCGCATCGTCATGATGACCAACGGCCCGGCCGCGACGATCGGCGAGATCCTGAACGTGGATCTGGCGCGCCCGCGCCGCCGCCTCGAGCTGGCCGCCGATCCGGCCTATATCCGCTGCCGCGCCGCGGTGCTGGAGTTCCTCTATGCGCGCCATCGCCGGGCAGGCCTCCATGCCGCCTGATGGCACCATGGAAGCGCCGCGCAAACTGCGTCTGGTCGTCGTCGGCAACGGCATGGCCGGCATGCGCGCGGTCGAGGAGCTGTTGAAGCTTGCCCCCGACCTCTACGACATCACGGTCTTCGGCGACGAGCCGCACGTCAATTACAACCGCATCCTTCTCTCACCCGTTCTGGCGGGGGAGAAGAAGTTCGACGATATCGTTCTGAACTCCGCCGAGTGGTATGCCGAGAACGGCATCACGCTGCTGGCCGGCAAGGCGGTGACGAAGATCGACCGCCGCAACCGCCGTGTCATCGCCGCCGACGGTACCGTGGCCGAATATGACCGCCTGTTGCTGGCGACCGGCTCCAACCCGATCGTGCTGCCGCTGCCCGGCATCAACCTGCCCGGCGTGATGACCTTCCGCTCGATGTCGGATGTCGAGGGCATGTTCGCCGCCGCGAAGAATTCCGGCGACGCCGTTGTCATCGGCGGCGGCCTGCTCGGCCTCGAGGCGGCAAACGGCCTGGTGAAGCAGGGGCTGCGCGTGACGGTCATCCATCTGGTCGACACGCTGATGGAGCGTCAGCTCGACCCGACCGCGGGTCGCATGTTGCGCACCACGCTGGAATCGCGCGGGCTCAGCTTCAAGATGCCCGCACAGACGGAAGCCATTCTCGGCGCCGATCATGTCGAAGGCGTGCGGCTGAAGGGCGGGGAGGTGATCCCGGCCTCGCTGGTCGTGATGGCCGTCGGCATCCGCCCCAATGTGACCCTCGCCAAAGAGGCCGGCTTGCATTGCGAGCGCGGTATCTGCGTTGGCGACACGATGCAGACCTACGATCCAGCGATTTACGCCGTCGGCGAATGCGTGCAGAACCGCGGCAAGACTTACGGCCTGGTGGCGCCGCTCTTCGACCAGGCCAAGGTCTGCGCCAATCATCTGGCGCGGCTTGGCTACAGCATTTACGGCGGCTCGATCACCGCGACCAAGCTCAAGGTCTCCGGCATCGATCTCTTCTCCGCCGGCGACTTCCAGGGCGGTGGCACGACCGAGGAGATCGTGCTGCACGATCCCGGCCAGGGCATCTACAAGCGCCTGATCGTCGAGAACAATCGCATTCGCGGCGCCGTGCTCTACGGCGACAGCGTCGACAGCGCCTGGTATTTCCAGATGCTGCGCGACGGGACCGATATCGGCGAGTTCCGCGACCGGCTGCTCTTCGGCCAGGCGCATCTGGGCGATTCCGGCCATGGCGGCAAGAACGCTGTTGTGTCCATGGCCGACACTGCCGAGATCTGCGGCTGCAACGGCGTGTGCAAGGGCACGATCGTAAAAGCGATTAGTGAGAAGAAGCTGTTCACGCTCGAGCAGGTGCGCGCCCACACCAAGGCCTCGTCCTCCTGCGGCTCGTGCACCGGTCTGGTCGAGCAGATCCTGGCGCACACGCTGGGCGGCGACTATTCGACGGTGACCAAGGCCAAGCCGCTTTGCGCCTGCACCGATCACACCCACGACGAAGTCCGCGCGGCGATCCGCGCGCAAGCGCTCAAGACCATTCCGGCGGCGATGGCCTTCATGGAATGGCGCACGCCGAACGGCTGCCATGTCTGCCGCCCGGCGCTGAACTACTACCTGATCTGCGAATACCCGGGCGAGTACCTGGACGACAAGCAATCCCGCTTCATCAACGAACGCGCGCACGCCAACATCCAGAAGGACGGCACGTATTCGGTCGTGCCGCGTATGTGGGGTGGACTTACCAACCCCCGCGAGTTGCGTGCCATAGCGGATGTGGCCGATCAGTTCAACATTCCGACCGTTAAAGTCACTGGCGGCCAGCGCATCGACTTGCTTGGCGTGAAGAAGGAAGACCTGCCCGCGGTCTGGCGCGAACTCGGTAAGGCCGGCCTTGTCTCCGGCCACGCCTATGCCAAGGCGCTGCGCACGGTAAAGACCTGCGTCGGCTCCGAGTGGTGCCGCTTCGGGACCCAGGATTCCACGACCATGGGCGTGAAGCTTGAGAAGATGGCGTGGGGTGCCTATGCGCCGCACAAGGTCAAGCTCGCCGTCTCCGGTTGCCCGCGCAATTGCGCCGAGGCGACGATCAAGGATTTCGGCGTCGTCGCCGTGGATTCCGGATGGGAGCTGCATGTCGGCGGCAATGGCGGCGTCAAGGTCCGCGTCACCGATCTGCTCTGCAAGGTGAAGACCGAGGCCGAGGTGCTCGAATATTGCGGCGCCTTCCTGCGGCTCTACCAGGAGGAAGCGCATTATCTCGAGCGCACCGCACCGTGGATCGAGCGCGTTGGCTTCGCGCATGTGAAGCAGAAGATTGTCGAAGATGCGGACGGCCGCGCGGCACTTTATCGCCGCTTCCTGCATTCGCAGAGCTTCATGCAGGACGATCCTTGGGCCGAACGCGCCAACCAGGGCGTTGACCGCACGGAATTCCAGCTATTGGCCGACCGGGTGCTGGCATGAGTGCCTGGGTCTCGGTCGGCGCCGTTGCCGACATCCCGCGCCTCGGGGCGCGCGTCATCCGCACGCAGAAGGGCGACATCGCCGTGTTCCGCACGGAAGATGACCGCATCTTCGCCCTCGACGACCGTTGTCCGCACAAGGGTGGGCCGCTGTCGCAAGGCATCGTGCACGGCGAACGCGTCACCTGTCCCTTGCACAACTGGATGGTCGGCCTGTGCGACGGCCAGGCCGTGGCACCCGATGAAGGCTGCACGGCGACCTACGAAGTGCGCGTGGAGGAGGGGGTGATCTCCCTCTGCCTGACGCGCGCCAAGGCAAGCGAGGCCGCCTAGGCATGCGCCAGGCGGTCAAGACCACCTGTCCCTATTGCGGCGTCGGGTGCGGCATTGTCGCAACACCGCAAAGCGACGGCACGGTCGCGATCGAAGGCGATCCTACGCACCCCGCCAATCTCGGCCGGCTCTGCTCGAAGGGCGCGGCGCTCGGCGAGACGCTCGGGCTGGAGGGACGGCTGCTCGCGCCGGAGATCGACGGGCAGACGGTCTCCTGGCCTGCCGCCCTCGATCACGTCGCCGATAAATTTAGCAGCGTCATTCGTGAGTATGGGCCCGACGCTGTCGCCTTCTATGTCTCCGGTCAGCTCCTGACGGAGGATTATTACGTCGCCAACAAGCTGATGAAGGGTTTCATCGGCTCCGCCAATATCGACACCAATTCGCGTCTCTGCATGGCGTCGAGTGTCGCGGGCCATATCCGCGCCTTTGGCGAGGATATCGTCCCCGGCAATTACGAGGATCTCGAACAGGCCGATCTCGTCGTCTGTGTCGGCAGCAACATGGCGTGGTGCCATCCGGTGCTGTTCCAGCGCGTGCTGGCCGCGCGTCAGCGCAATCCGGCCTTGCGTCTGGTCGTCATCGATCCGCGCCGCACCGCCACCGCCGAGGCGGCCGACCTGTTTTTGCCGCTGCGCCCCGGCAGCGACGTCGTCCTGTTCAACGGTCTGCTCGCCCATCTCGCGCGCAGCGGCCGCACCGATGACGGATTTCGTCGCGCGCCATACGCAAGGCCTCGAGGCGGCCCTCGCCGCGGCGCAAGCGGACGCCCCCAGCCTCGACCATGTCGCCGAAGCCTGCGGCCTGGCGATTGCCGATGTCGCGCGCTTCTTCGAATGGGTGGGTGAGACCGAGCGCACGGTGACGCTCTATTCGCAGGGCGTCAATCAATCGACCAGCGGCACCGACAAGGTCAACGCGATCATCAACACCCATCTTCTGACCGGCCGCATCGGCCGCGCTGGCATGGGTCCGTTCTCGTTGACCGGCCAGCCCAACGCGATGGGCGGGCGCGAGGTTGGCGGTCTCGCCAACCAGCTTGCCGCCCATCTGCGCTTCAACGCCGCCGACCTTGAGCTGCTCAGCAAGGTTTGGAAGGCGCCGTCCTTGGCGCGCCGACCCGGATTAAAAGCGGTCGATATGTTTGAGGCCGTCGCCACCGGCAAGATCAAGGCGATCTGGATCATGGCGACCAATCCCGTCGTCAGCCTGCCCGATGCCGATCGCGTGCGCGACGCGCTGGCGCGCTGCGAATTCGTTGTCGTTTCCGACTGCGTGCGCGACACCGACACCACGCGCCATGCCGATGTTCTTCTGCCCGCTCTGGCCTGGGGCGAGAAGGACGGCACCGTCACGAATTCGGAGCGCCGTATCTCGCGTCAGCGCGCCGTGCTGCCGCCGCCGGGGGAAGCGAAGCCCGATTGGTGGATGGTCACCGAAATCGCCCGGCGCCTGGGGTTCGGTCCGGCCTTCACCTATCTCATTGCCGCCGAAATCTTCCGCGAGCACGCGTCCCTCTCCGGCGCCGGCAATGACGGCGCGCGGTTGTTCGATATCTCTGGCCTGGCGCAGATCGACGACGAGGCCTACGAGGCCCTGGCGCCGGTGCAATGGCCCGTCACGCCGCGGCGCCCCGCCGGCACGCCGCGCCTGTTCGGCGATGGGCACTTTGCCGCCGGTGGCGGTCGCTTCGTGGCCGTGCGCGCCCGGCCCACCGCGGCAAACGTCGATGAAAACTTCCCGCTGGCGCTCAACACCGGCCGTGTGCGCGACCAGTGGCATACAATGACGCGCACCGGTCCGTCGCCGCGCCTCGCCGCACATGTCCCCGAGCCCTTCATCGCGATTCATCCAGAGGATGCACGCACGGCAGCGATCGCCGACGGGACGTTGATGCGCGTTACCAGCACGCACGGACAAATAACCGCCCGCGCTCAGATCAGCGCCGCGCAGCGCCCCGGCGAGATTTTCGCGCCGATGCATTGGAACGACCGGTTCTCCGGCCACGCGCGCGTCGGCGCCGCCATCGCGCCCGCCGTCGACCCGGTCTCCGGCCAGCCCGAGCTCAAGCACACGCCGGTTCGTGTGGCGCCGCTCAACCCCGCCTGGAGCGCGCTGCTGCTGTCGCGCCATCCCATCGATGTGCCGGGGACGCAATACTGGGCGCGCGCGGCCATCCGCGGCGGCTGGCGCCACGAGCTCGCCGGGCACCAGGCACCGGAGGATTGGGAAGGGTGGGCCCAATCCCTTCTGGGCCTCCGCGGCGCGGAGCACGAATGGATCGTCTATCGCGATCCGCGCCGCGGACTTTATCGTGCGGCCCTGCTGCAAGATCAGCGTCTCGAGGCCTGCCTCTATGTCGCGGGCGACCTCGCATCCATTTCGCGCGATTGGCTGATCGGCGTCTTCGAGCGCGCGACGCTGTCCGCCGCCGACCGGCGCGATCTTCTCGCCGGACGGCCGATCGGTGCCGGCAAAGATCCGGGCGCGATGGTCTGCGCTTGCTTCGCCGTCGGCCGCAACACGATCGTCGAGGCCATCGCCGCGCGCGGCCTGCGCGATGTCGAGGCCATCGGCGTGGCGCTCAAGGCCGGGACCAATTGTGGCTCGTGTAAGCCGGAGCTCGCGGCGTTGCTGCGCGCCGCGCGGCCCGATCAGCAGCGCCACATCGAAGCGGCGGACTAAAGGGAAAGACGAGATGGACTACCTGCCGATCTTCCTGAAAATCTCTGGCCGCAAGGCGCTGGTGGTCGGCGGCGGTCCCGTCGCCGCACGCAAGGTTGCCTGGCTGCGCGAGGCCGGTGCGCGCGTGACGATCGTCGCGCCCAAGGTCACGGCGGCGCTCGACGATTTGGCGCGCGCAGGCACCTTCGAATGGCGCGCGCGCGAATTCATGGCGGCCGATCTGCGCGGCCACGCGCTGGTCATTGCCGCGACCAACGATGCGGCGCTCAACCGCCGTATCCATCTTCTCGCCAGCGACGCCAATCTGCCCGTCAATGTCGTTGACTGCCCGGAGTTGTGCAGCTTCATCGTGCCCTCGATCGTCGATCGCTCGCCGGTCGTCATCGCGATTTCGAGCGGCGGTGCGGCACCCGTGTTGGCCCGCCTGCTGCGCGCGCGCCTCGAAGCGCTGCTGCCGCAGGCCTTGGGTCGCCTTGCGCGTCTGGCCGCCGGTTTCCGCAAACGCGTGAAGACGCGATTGCCCGACGCCACCGCGCGCCGACGTTTCTGGGAGGGCGTCTTCTCGGACAGCATGACCGAGCGCCTGTCCGGCGCGGGCGACGGCGAGCGCGCCCTGTCGGGGCTGCTCGATGACGCGGCGGCCGAGCGTGCACGGCCCGGCATGGTCTATCTCGTCGGTGCCGGCCCGGGCGATCCCGATCTGCTCACCCTGCGCGCCTTGCGCCTGCTACAGCAGGCCGATGTCGTGCTGCACGACAAGCTGGTGGCGCCGGAGATCCTCGATCTCGTCCGGCGCGACGCCGAGCGCATCGATGTCGGCCGGCGCGCCGGCAATCACGCCCATACCCAGGACGACACCAACGCGTTGATGGTCGAACTTGCGCGCGCGGGTCGCCAGGTCGTGCGCCTCAAGGCCGGCGATCCGTTCATCTTCGGGCGCGGTGGCGAGGAGCTGGAATACCTGGCCGCGCATGGTGTCGCGTTCCAGATCGTGCCCGGCATCACCGCGGCGCTGGGCTGCGCGGCCTATGCCGGCATCCCGCTCACCCATCGCGATCACGCGCAATCCTGCCTGTTCGTGACCGCGCGCAGTGCCGGCGGTGAGCTCGATCTCGACTTTCCATCCCTGGTCCGCCCGCATCAGACGGTCGTGGTCTATATGGGCCTGCGCGCGCTTCCGGGCCTGGTGGCGGGCCTGCGCGAACACGGCCTCGATGCCGCAACGCAGATCGCGGTCATTGAAAATGGCACGCGTGGGTCTCAGCGCGTCCTGACATCGACGCTTGACGCCATCGCCGCGGCGGCGCAAGCCTCGTCCATGACCGGGCCGGCGCTGCTTGTCATCGGCTCGGTCGTGGGCCTGCACGATCGCCTGGCGTGGTTCGCCGGCACGGCGCGCGAGAGCGCATCCAATGACCGTGGAGGCCCTTGCCGCCGCGGCGGAGCAGGGCGATGGCGCAAGAGCATCCCTTCGCGCAGTACATGTCGCATCCTGGCGCGTGGGCCGGGCCGCTCGCGTGCGTTGACGTTCGACGAGGCGCGCGCGGCCATGCGCATGATCGCGGCGGTCGAGGCCGAGCCGATCCAGCTCGGCGCCATGCTCGATGCTGATGCGCTACCGCCAGGAAAGCTCCGAGGAGCTGGCCGGCTTCGTCGCGGCCCTGCGCGAGACTTTTGCGATGCCGCCGGGTCCGCCATGCGTCGAGCTGGACTGGCCCAGCTACGCCGCCGGCCGCACGCGCGGCGCACCCTGGTTTCTCTCTATCCGCTTTGTTGCTGGCCGAAAACGGCGTGCGCGTCTTGATGCACGGCCCGGAGAAATCCTTACTTGCGCGCAGCGTCGTGTCTTTCGGCATCGCGCCGAGCGCCACGTCGGCGGCGGCCGCCGCCCGTCTCGAGGCGGAGGGCTTCGCGTTTCTGCCATTGGCAGCGTACGCGCCCGTGGCACAGCAGCTCCTCGACCTGCGCCCGCTGCTCGGCCTGCGCTCGCCCGCCAATTCGCTGGCCCGCCTGCTCAACCCGCTGGCCGCACCCAATATTATCCAGGGCGTGTTCCACCCCGCGTATCGCGAGTTGCAGCGCGGCGCCGCTGCGCTGCTCGGGCAAAAGCGTCTCGCCGTGTTCAAAGGCGGTGGCGGCGAGGCGGAACGCAACCCCGACAAAGCCTGCCGCGTGTTCGTTCACGACGATGCACGCAACATCGACGAGGATTGGCCGGCCCTGGACGGCGACCCGGTCGCCGTGAGCCGAGCCCGAGCCATCGTTGACGGCAGTCTGGCGCGGCGACGTGGCCGAAGGTGCGCCCGAGCGCATTGTCGTCGCGACGGCAGCTTTGGCCCTGCGCCTCGCCGGTCGCGCGCCGGACCCCGCCGCGGCGGACGCGCTCGCGCGCACGCTGTGGGCGCGTCGCGACAGGGCGCGCTACCCCGCGAGCGCGCCGGCCCGCGCAGCAGCAAGATCGGAGCCGATACCGACGGCCTGACGTGGCGAGCGGGGTGGGGGCAATGCACCCCCTCCTCGCCATCGGTTGACGTCTGTTCCCAGCGCTAGTATGTTAGTGATATATCACGGTCGGACGGCATTGCCCCGGCCGGACCAGGGAGGGAACGATGACCCCCGAAGACATTCTTGCCCAAAAGCCGAGAATCCTCGCGCAAAAGCAGCGCGAATTTTATTTCGAGAACGGCTATCTTCTGCTCGAGAAGATCATTCCCGAGAGCCTGGTCCAGACCCTGCGCGCGACCACCACGGAAATGATCGACCGCAGCCGCGCCGTGTCGGCCTCGGATGCGGTGTGGGATATCGAGAAGGACCACAGCGCCGCGCGCCCGCGTCTGCGCCGCCTCTCGGCACCGTGCGATCATCACCCCGCGTATTGGGACTACGTCTCAAAGAGCCTGCTCGCGGACATCTCCGCCGATCTGCTGGGCCCCCACGTAAAGTTCCATCACTCCAAGCTCAACTTCAAGGCGTCCGAGGGCGGCACCGAGGTCAAATGGCATCAGGACATCCAATTCTGGCCGCATACGAACTACTCGCTGCTGACCATCGGCACCTATATCTACGATTGCACTGTGGACAACGGCGCGCTCGGCGTCATCGCCGGCAGTCATAACGGCCCGCTCTACGATCAGTACAACGACAAAGGTCAGTGGACCGGCTGTCTCAGCGAGCGCGATACCAAGCGCCTGGACATGAGCAAGGAGACCTATCTCGAAGGCCCCGCCGGCTCGCTCACCATCCACAATTGCCGCACCGTGCACGGCAGCAAGCCCAACGACACGCAGACCGATCGGCCGCTCTTCCTGGTGACGCTGGCGTCATCGGATGCCTATGCCTACACCGGCAACCCGATCAAGTCGCGCTATGAGCATGTTCATATCAGGGGCGAGAAGGCGCGCTGGGCGCATCACGATCCGCGGCCTTGCCTGTTGCCGCCGGACTGGTCGGGCGGATACAGTTCCATCTTTGCGCTGCAGCAGGGCGAGGACCAGAGCGAGCCAATCCGCGCCTACGCGGGTTGATCACCCGCAGCGGCGACAACGGATTTTTTCGAAGATCGCCGCCCAGTCGCCATCGGTCGCCGCGTAGTCGAGCAGGCAGCGCAGCGCCTTCGAGGCGTCCGGCATGTTGTTCTTCTTCGCGATCTCCAGAAGCATCTCGTAGGAATCCGGATAGATCTCGAAGGTGACGCGCAGCTTCTTGGCGGCAAGCCCGGCCATTCTGGTGCTCCTTGTCCCGCGCGGCATCCCGATGCGCATTGCGCCGCGTCGCGCTGTAATATATTACTGATCGACAACGTGTCGACCTAGAGCGGCATGCAAGGTGGGGGAGGGGATGAAGGTCTACGAAGGCGGGCGCAGCCTGGCCGGTGCGGTCGTGACCGTGGACGGCCGCAAACTCGACCCCCGCTTCGATCTCAAGCGCCTGTCCCGCGCCGGCTTCGAATGGACCTATGAGGGCGCCGGCCCGGCGCAACTGGCGCTCGCCATTCTCGCCGATCATTTCGGCGACGACCGCCGTGCCCTCGAACAGCATGATCTTTTCATGCGCGAGGTGGTCGCCAATCTCGACAACGCCTGGCGCCTGACATCCGCCGATATCGACGAGGCGCTCGCCCGCATGGCAGGTGCGCGCTCGTAAGTCGTCACGCCGTCAATCAAAGAAATCCAAGGGAGGGACATCCGATGAGCAAGCAGACAGTGACGCGCCGCAACATGTTGGTGGCGACCGGGGCGGGGGCGTTGGCAGCGCCGATGATCATCGGCAGCGCCAAGGCGCAGACGACGGTGAACTGGAAGATGGCGACCGCCTGGCCCGGCGGCCCGCTCATGGACATCGGCGCCAAGGCCTTCGCCGAGCGCATCGAGCTTCTGTCCGATGGCCGCTTCAAGGTGCAGGTCTTCCCGGGCGGCGCTCTTGGCAACGCGCTCAAGGTGCCGGAGACGGTGAAGAACGGTGTCGCCGAATGCGGTCATACCTGGATGGGCTATGACTGGGGCGCCGACACCACCACCTGTCTCTTCGGTGGGTACGCCGGCAGCTTCGACACCGAGCGCATGTTGCACTGGATCTACGAGGCGGGCGGCCTCGACCTGCAGCGCAAATTCCGTGACGAGACGGCGGGGGTCTACTCGACCGTGCTGTTCATCCGCACCGCCGAGGTCTTCCTGCATTCGCGCAAGCCCGTGCGCACCATGGCCGATTTGAAGGGCCTGAAGCTCCGCACCGCCGGGGCGTGGCTCGACATGTCACGCGAGATGGGGGCGGCGCCCGTGACCACGGCGGGTGGCGAAGTCTTTACCGCGCTCGAGCGCGGCATCATCGATGCGACCGAATGGGGCACGCTGTGGGAGAATATTTCGCCCGGCTTCTACAAGGTCGCGAAGTATCTGATCATCCCCGGCGTCCACCAGCCGACGGCACCCTTCGAGCTCTGCATCAACAAGCAGGCCTGGGCGAAGCTCACCCCGCGCGACCAGAAGCTGGTCGAAGTCGCGGCGAAGCTGGTGACGTTCGAGAGCTGGATGCGCATCGGCCAGGAAGATGCGAAGTCGCTCGATGTCTACAAGCAGGCGGGCAACGAAATCATCGAACTGGCGCCCGAGGTGCAGTACGAGACGAAGAAAGTGGGCCTCAAATGGGCCGAGGACCAAGCCGCCAAGAACAAGTGGTTCAAGCAGACACTCGACAGCCAGCTCGCGTTCGAGAAGATGTGGGCCGGCGCCGACCGCTATCGCAAGGTCAAGGTCGAGGGTAGCTAAGACAGCACGACACGCCGGGGCGGCGGGGGCTGCCCCGGCGTTTCTTTGCGTCTGAAGAGGGGAACATGGAGATCGTCTGCCGGTGGATCGACCGGATCAGCAGCGTGTCCGGGGTCATCGCCGCCTGGCTCATCGTGCCGCTGATCGGTGCCATGTGCTACGAGGTGATCGCGCGCTATGTCTTCGGCGCGCCGACCATCTGGGCCTATGAGCTCACCTATCTGCTCACCGGCGCCGGCTGGCTCCTGGGCATGGCCTATACGCTGTCGCGCGGCGCGCATATCCGCATCGACGTCGTCTATCTCAATCTCTCGCCGCGCGCCGCAGGCGTGGATCGATGTGGTCTGCTACGTCGTCCTGCTTCTCCCCTTCCTCATCTGGCTGACTTCCGCGCTCGACGATCGCGCAATCGCGGCGTGGCGCAGCGGCGAGCGGACGGGAGGGTCGGCCTGGAACCCGCCGCTGTGGCCCTTCCGCGCCGTCTTCTTCGTCAGCTTCGCGTTGCTGTGTCTCCAGGTGATCGCTGAAGTCTTGCGCAAGCTGCCGCTGCTGCGCGACACGGGAGCGTCGCGCTGATGGCCTATACCTCGCTGCTCATCTTCCCGTTCCTCCTGACTCTGCTCTTCCTCGGCTTTCCCGTCGCGTTCTCGATGATGGCGACGGCGGCGGTGTTCGGCGTCTGGACCTTTGGCACGTCCTTCGTCTTCCAGGCATCGGAGAAAATCGAGGATGTCGCCTCCAACTTCGTCCTCGCGGCCGTGCCCTTGTTCGTCTTCATGGGCTCGATGCTCGAACGCTCCGGCATCGCCGACAAGCTCTTCGAAGCGATCCATATGTGGACACGCCGCCTGCCCGGCGGTCTGGCGGTCGGCACCGTCCTCATGTGCATCGTCTTCGCAGCGTCGAGCGGCGTGGTCGGTGCCACGGAAACCGTGATCGGCCTGTTGGCGGTCCCGGTGATGATGCGCTACCGCTACAACAAGGAACTGATCGTCGGGACGATCTGCGCCGGCGGCTCGCTCGGCACGATCATTCCGCCCTCGGTCGTCGCCGTGGTCATGGGCCCGCTGGCCGGACGTCTCAGTCGGCGATTTGCTGGTCGGCATGATCTTCCCCGGCCTGATCATGGCCGGTCTCTACATCGTCTACATCCTCGGCCTCTGCATCCTCTATCCGCAGATCGGCCCGCGCGTCGTGGGTGCGGCCGACGAGCCGCCGCTCAGCCTCAAGCTGCGCATCACTGCTGAGGCGCTGGTCCCGCCGTTGTTTATGATCTTTGCCGTGCTCGGTTCGATCATGTTCGGCTGGGCGTCGCCGACGGAAGCCGCGGCGATCGGCTCGTTTGGGGCGGTGCTGCTCACGTTCTTCTATCGCACCTTCACATGGCGGGCGCTGCAGGAAGCGATCATGAAGACGCTGCAGATCACCACCATGATCATGGCGATCATTCTGGGCGGCAGCATGATGACCGGCGCGTTTGTCGGCGCGGGCGGCATCGCCGTGGCGCAGGAGCTGGTCAACTCCATGGCGCTCGGGCCCTGGGGCCTGATGGTCATCGTGCTGATCCTGGCCTTCATTGCCGGATTTTTCCTGGACTGGATCTCGATCGTGCTGATCCTGGTGCCGATCTTCACGCCGCTGCTGAAGACGGCGGGGGTCGACATGGTGTGGTTCTGCATCGCGCTGCTGGTCGTGATCCAGACCAGCTATCTGTCACCGCCGATGGCGCCGGCAATCTTCTATTTCCGCGCCATCAGCCCACCCGAGATCACCACCATGCACATGTATCGCGGCGTGGTTCCGTTCATCATCCTGCAGCTTTTCACCCTCGCCATCCTGCTGATCTGGCCGGAGACGGTGCTATGGCTTCCCAAAGTGCTGTTAACCCCGGGATGAGCGCATTTATCGCAACTCGGCTATGATGCGCCGCATGAAAAAGGGTCCCAAGCGGCGCGCCGCCGCGCGTGCCGGCGATATCAGCCTGACCGATCGCGCCTACCGCAAGCTGGAGGAGATGATCGTCACCCTCCAGCTCGCCCCCGGCGCTGTCGTCTCCGAAACCGCCTTGTCGGAACGCCTGGGCATCGGCCGCACCCCCATCCGCGAGGCGCTGCAGCGCCTGGCCCGCGAGCGGCTGATCGTCGTCCTGCCGCGGCGCGGGATCATGGTGCCGGAGGTGAACATCCGCACCCAGCTCCGCCTGCTGGAGACGCGCCGCGAGGTCGAGCGGTTGCTCGCCCGCCTGGCCGCAAGGCGTGCCACCGAGCCGATGCGCCAGCGCTTCCGCGAGATCGCCGCGGGCATGGAGAGTGCGGCCAAGGCCAATGACGACGTGACCTTCATGCGCCTCGATCGCGAATTCAACATGCTGGGTCTGGAGGCCGCGCAGAACGAGTTCGCGGCCGGCGCGATGATGCTGATGCATGGCCTCTCGCGGCGCTTCTGGTACATCCACTACAAGGAGGTTGCGGACATGCCGCTGACCGCCCGCCAGCACGCCGATATCGCCCGCGCCGTCGCCGATGGCGACGCCGACGCGGCCGGCCAGGCGGTCGATAGGCTGATGGACTATATCGAGAAATTCACCCGCGCCACCGTCGACTCCCATAGCTGACTGGCCCGGGATCGACGCTGGACGGATGCCGCCGGACAGGATATATTACTGATATATCAGAAGCGGGCCACGGCCTCGCGGGGGTAAGGGAGAGGAGACGCGCGGATGATGACGATGCCCAAGCGCCAGGAAGCGTTTCGCGCCGACTACCGGGAGAAGATCTCGCGCTGGTACAGCGGGCCGGGCCATGTCGTGATGATCTATGCGATCGGCCTCGCCGGAATCTTCTATTTCGTGCGCCAGATCGACAGCCCGGCCTGGTACGAATGGCTGACCATCCCGGCTGCTTTCATGATCGCCAATGTCTTCGAATGGTGGATCCATAAATATGTGATGCACCGCCCGATCAAGGGCTTCATGGGCATCTACAAGCGCCATACGCTCGCCCATCACCAGTTCTTCACGGACATCGAGCCGACGATCGACAGCAGCCGCGATTTCCGCATCGTCTTCTTCCCGCCCTATGCTTTGGCGGCCTTTATGATCGGCACGTCCGTTCCGGCGGCATTGATCCATTACGCGGGTGCCCCCAATATCGCCTGGCTGCTGCTGGCAACCAACACGGCGATCTATCTCAATTACGAGCTCTTCCACTATTGCTGTCATGTGAAGGACGATTCGATCGTCCGCCACATCCCGTTCATCAACACCATTCGCCGCCATCACATCGCGCATCACAACACCGCGATCATGATGGAGCGCAACTACAACCTGACCTATCCGATCGCGGATTGGTTCTTCGGCACCAGCGATCTCGATCGCGGGCTGGTCGGCCACATCTTCAATGGCTACGACCGCTCGCATGTCCGCCGTGACATGAAGAAGGTGCGCGCGACAGCCGACGATCCGCGCGTGGCGCTGGTCCGGTCCTAGCGAGCGGGGAGAGCTGCAATGGCCCAAATGCAGGGTGAGATCAAACGCAACATCGCCTCGCTGTTCGGCGGGGTCGTCATCGCGGCCATCGTCTTCGTGCTGTGGATGCTGGTGACGGGCGAACTCGGCTATGCCGGCACGCCGGTCGTGATCCTGGGCGCCGCGGTCGCGGCCGCTTCCGGCGCCTATGTGCGCCTCGCCGATCTCTGAGGTGACTGCGTTCAGCCCTGCGCGATCAGGGTCTCGATCCGGCGCCGCAACTCGTCATTGTCGTAGGGTTTGGGCAACATCCCAGTCTCGTCCGCCCACAACTGGCCCGCGATTTCGGCCGAACGGACAATGGCCGAGGTCAGCAGAACCTTGATCTGCGGCTGCATGCGGTGCAGCCATCGCGACAGGGCGAGCCCATCCATGCTGCCGGGCATCAGGATGTCGGAGAAGACGACATCGATTTTGGTCTGGGTCCCAAGTACCGCCAGCGCTTCGTCCGCGGTCTTGGCTTCGACGACGTGATAGCCGCAATCGCGCAGATACGCGGCCACGCTCATACGCACCACAACCTCGTCCTCGACCACCAACACGCATTGCGGCCGGTCCGGGTTACGGGCTGCCTCAGTTGGGTAATGCTGTAGTGACATAAAGCCTAGTGTTGGGCGAATTGAGACAGCAACTCAGGCTGAGTAACTCCCTCATCCCTCAAAACGTTCCCTCGCGACTTTGCGACCGCGAAAAATTAGTCTCGGGCAGCCTCGAAGCGCGGCCCCAGAGTCAAATCTTCCTAGAAAACGTCGAAATATTCCCGCTGCTCCCAATCCGTAACCTCGGCCTGAAACCGGGCGATTTCGGCGTCTTTGAGGCGAAGGTAGTAGTCGATGAAGCTGTCGCCGAACGCCGCGCGGAAGAAGGGGTCGGTGCGCAGCAGGTCCAGGGCTTCGGCCAGGGATTTGGGCAGGAGCGGGGCCTTGGTCTCGTAGGGCGTATCGGCGGACGGGCCCGGATCCAGCTGGCGCTGCAGCCCGTCGAGCCCCGCCGCAATCTGCGCGGCAAAATAGAGGTACGGGTTTGCCGCGGGCTCGCCGACACGGTTCTCCAGCCGTGAGGCCGGATCGCCGGGTGCGCCCAGCACGCGGATCATGGCACCGCGATTGTCGCGGCCCCAGATCGCGCGGTCGGGCGCCAGGGAGTAGGCGCGGTAGCGCTTGTAGGCGTTGATCGTCGGGGCGGCGAACACGGTCGCCGCGCGCGCATGCGCGAGCAGCCCGCCCAGCCAGTGGCGCGCGGGTTCCGACAACCCGCCCGGCCCGCCGGGAATGAATGCATTGGCACCGCTGCGCCGGTCGCGCAGAGATTGATGCAGATGCCAGCCGCTCGACAGCACGTTGGGGATGGCGGGCCGGCACATGAACGTCGCGTGATAGCCGTGCCGGCGACAGATCTGCTTCACGGCGCTGCGCAGCAGCACCATCATGTCGGCGGATTCGAGATCGACGCCGGCGCGGAAGGTGAGTTCCACCTGGCTCGGTCCGAATTCGACCTCCAGCGAGCGCAACGGCAGTCCGAGCGCCATCAGATCGCGGCGCAGGATATCGAGGATCGGGTCGAGTTGGTCGTAGCGTGCCTCGGTCAGATATTGGTAGCCCTGCGTCAGCAGGCTGACATCCGGCGGCACGCCGGGCTGTCCGAACTCGTTGAGCGCCAGATGCGGGTTCTCGAGCTTGAAGATGTGGAACTCGACCTCGAGCCCGGCGACGAAATCGTAGCCGGCCTCATGAAGTCGGCCGATGACGTTGCGGCAAAGCTGGCGTGTCGAGAACAGCGCCGGCTTGCCGTCGGCGAAATAGAGATCGCAGAGCAGCCAGCCGGTGTTCGGCGCCCATGGCAGCACACGGAAGGTCGTGGGATCGGGCACCATCAGCAGGTCTGCGGCGCCCTCCAGCTCCGGCATATTGAAGCCCGCCCCGGCGGTGAACACCGGGAACACGGTGCGATGCGAGGTGTCTTTCAGCAGCAGGCTGGTGACGATCGGGCAGCCGCTGGCGAATACGCGGGGCAGCTCGCTCGCCACCACCGTCTTGCCGCGCAGCAGCCCGTGCTGGTCGGCAAACGAAATCCGCACGACGTCGATGTGGTTTTCCTGCAGCAGCGGGCCGATCTGCGCGGCGGCGTCGCGCTGCGCCTCTGTCCACAGCCCGTGACGCGCCACGAAGCTCTCCGGAACGGCATTCGTGTCGCGCGGGGCCATGGCTCGATCCTCTGGAACTATTCGGCGGCGATCGGTGCCGGGGCGGCCGCCGCCCATGAACAGGCTTGGCGGCGCTTGGCATCCACGTCGCGATAATATCCCTCCCAGCCCTGGGTCGGTCCAATCCCGTCAATGGCGTAGGGCCCGCGGATGTCCTTCGCCTTCTCGGCATCGATCACCAGAAGCGGCTTCTCGCCGCGCTCCGCCTGGTCGATCGCGCGGTGCAGCAGGCGCCGATAGGCCGCGATCGCTTTGTCGGACTGGCCCAGATGCTCGCGCGTGCGATCTTGAATGGCGCCCTGAAATTCAACCGCCCATTGGTCGTGCGCGTTGATGTCCGTGCCCATGCCCGTATAGGTGAGCGTCTTCTGCTCCTGCGGGTCGAAACCCCAATCATTGGCGCGATTGCGCCGCGGCTTGTAGAGCGGCGGCTCGTAGAGCTTCAGGCGCTGCTCGCGCATCTGCGCCTTGTTCACCGGCCCGCCGAAGCTGGTGAAGATCGCGTACCAATAGTTACTCGTATCATCGATGGGCACGTGCCATTGCGAGATCGTCATCTGCTCGTCCATCGGGATGATGAACGCGTCTGGGAACAGTAGGTTGGTGATGCGCACATGCGTGGCCGCGTCGTCGATCTTGCGCAACGTCGTGATGCGCATGCCATAGTCCGTCGGCGCCGTGTCGATGCTGGGCCGTGGATAGTCGCGCATCACCTTGGTGATCGGCAGGCTGGAATTGTTCGACGTGCCGCGGAACGGCTTGCCGTAGCTGTCCTGCGGGTTCTCGTCCTCGGCGAAACGGTGCAGGAACGAGGTGTGCGCGGGATCGAGGCCGATCTCCAGCGCCTGCAGCCAGTTGCAATCGATGTAGCCCTTGAACGCGAAGGTGTGGCTGTCCGGCGCCACGAAGCAATCGAGATCGGGCAGGGAAGGCGGCGCGCCGGGCCCGAGATAGGCAAACACGATGCCGCTGCGCACCTGCACCGGATACGAAGCCTGGCGGATGCGCGTGCATAGCTTGCTGCCATCGGGCTCGGCGGGCGTCTCAAGACATTGCCCGCCGGCATCGAACAGCCAGCCATGGAACGAACAGCGCAAGCCCCCGTCTTCGGGGCGGCCGAAGGCGAGATCGGCGCCGCGATGCGGACAGTGCCGGTCGAGCAGCCCGTAGCGCCCGCTCTCGTCGCGGAACAGCACGAGATCCTGGCCCATCAGCCGCACGGCTTTTACCGGCCGCTCATCGGAAAGTTCATCGACCAGGGCCGCAGGCTGCCAATAGAGCCGCATCAGCTTGCCCAGTGGCGTGCCGGGGCCGCTTCTTGTCATGCGCTCGTTTTGCTCAGCGCTCATCATGGCCGGAACCCCTCCCAGGGTCGCTTTCGAACATTTTTTGTTCGATTACCGAACGTAGGTTCGATAATATCCTGACACGGCTCGACGGACAAGAGGGAGGCGGATCATGGCCCGATTGCGGGAGGCGGATGCCGCGCGGCGCGCGGCCGACGATTCGCGGTCCGGATTTTTCCGAAGCGCTCGCGCGCGGCCTCAAGATCATCCAGGCCTTCGACGCCGAGACGCGCGCCATGACCTTGAGCGACATCGCGCGGCGCGTCGACCTGCCGCGCGCCACCGCGCGCCGTGCGCTGGTGACGCTCGCGGCGCTCGAATTCGTGGAGACCGATGGGCGCCTGTTCCGCCTGACGCCGCGCATCCTCACGCTGGCGGGCGCCTATCTCAATTCAAACCCGGTGACCACGATCCTGCAGCCGGCTTGCGAACGCCTGGCGCGAACGCTCCAGGAATCGTGCTCCGCCGCGGTGTTGGATGGCGCCGATATCGTGATGATCGCACACGCGTCGCCGCAGCGGCTGATGGGCTCGGGCGCCGGCGTGGGCTTCCGCCTGCCGGCCTTTTGCACATCGCTTGGCCGCGTCCTCTTGGCAGCGCTGCCCGATGAACGCCTCGACGTATTCTTGAAGGCGCTGCGCCCGACCGCGCTGACGCCGCAAACCGACACCGACAAGGCGGCCTTGCGCCGCGCCATCGCCATGGCGCGCGCGCAAGGTCATGCGTTGGTCGACCAGGAGGCAGAGCTTGGCTTCCGCTCGATTGCCGTGCCGGTCCGCCGCTTCGATGGCGCGGTCGTCGTTGCGATCAATGTCGGCGTGCACATCCAGCGGGCATCGCTGGAGAAAATGCGCGCCGAGTTTCTGCCGGTGCTGCTCACTGAGGCCCAAGAGCTTCGCGCCCAGCTTTTCTAACTACCGCCCCAGGGCGACGGCTTGCCTTGGAATTCCATCCCGGATATTATCCAAGTATGGACTTGGAAAATGGGACCGTGTCGCTGACGAGCGCCGCCGACCGCCTGCTGGGGGTCATCAAGCGGCGCGGGCCGCAGCGCGCGGCCGATCTTGCGGCCGCATTGGGGATCACCGCCGAGGCGGTGCGCCAGCAGATTCTCCATCTGGAGCAAGATGGTCTGGTTCGGTCCGAAGCTGTGCAGGGAAATGTCGGACGGCCCTCGCGTCTCTGGCATCTGACAAGCGATGGGCACGCGCGCTTTCCCGATACGCACGCCGAGCTGACGGTACAACTCATCGACGCGATGCGCACCGAACTGGGCAGTGCCGCGGTGGAGCGCGTCATCGACGCCCGCCAGGCGGAAACGCAGCGCAGCTATCAAGCCGCCCTCAATGGCACACGCAGCCTCGCCGCACGCGTCGCCCGCCTGGCGGAGATTCGCGCGCGCGAGGGCTACATGGCGCAATGGCGCCGCAACGGCAAGGATTTCATCTTGCTGGAAAACCACTGCCCCATTTGTGCTGCGGCGCGCGCGTGCCAGGGTTTCTGTCGCTCGGAGCTCGATCTTTTCCGGACTGTCCTGGGTCCAGACGTTGCGGTGGAGCGGACCGAGCATCTTCTTCAAGGCGCGCGGCGCTGCGCTTATCGCATCAGGCCCGCGGCCACGAAAGCCGGTACTCGTCCAAGGAGGTGAGCCATGGCTTGGATCGATGCGCTGCCGATGTCGGAGCTCGAGACCAGCGGGAAGGCGATCTTTCGGCACGACGGTCGGCAAATTCTCGTCTTGCGGACGCAGCGCGGCATTTTCGCCTGCACCAATCGCTGTCCCCATGAAGGCTATCCCCTCAGCGAAGGCGTGCTCAGCGACGGCTGCGTTCTGACCTGCAACTGGCACAACTGGAAATTCGATCTCGCCTCCGGCGAGACGCTCGTGGGCGGCGACAATCTGCGGCGCTTTCCTGTACGGCTTGAGGCCGGGCGCATCCTCCTCGATCTCTCACCGCCCGATCCGGCCTCGCGCCGGGGCGAGGTGCTCGCGGCACTCACGAAGGCATTGGATGATGTGGATCAGCAACGCATCGTGCGTGAGGCGGCACGGTTGATGCGCCTGGCCGGCGATCCCGCGGATGCCATCTGCCATGCGATCGACTGGGCAAGCGATCGGCTGGAATTCGGCACGACGCATGCGTTGGCCGGTGCGCCGGACTGGCTCGCACTCTTCGATAGCCCGGACACCGGTCCGGATGAAAAATTAGCAGCACTCGGCGAGGTGCTTGGTCATATCGCCGATGACGCGCAAGGGGCGCAGCGTTACCCCTTTGCGCCGGGCAGAACTTCATGGCGTGAAGAAGCCTTTCTCGCTTCCATCGAGGATGAGGACGAAGCTAGGGCCGTCGCCATTTTGCGCGGCGGCTTGGCGGAGGGACTCTCCGTCGCGGCGCTGATGCCGGCGCTGGCAACAGCGGCACTTGCGCATTATGCCGATTTCGGCCACTCGCTGATCTACGCGGTCAAGACCGGCGACCTGGCGGCGCGCCTTCGGGCCCCAGACCGCCGAGCCGCTGCTGCGTCTCCTCGTGCGGAGCCTTGTCTACGCAACGCGCGAAGATCGATTGCCGGAATTCCGGGACTACGCACCCTCTCACGCCGACTGGGGACGAGGTTCGCCTGGCGAGCGACGACCGTTCGATGCGGGTTCGTTGCACGGTCTGCCGGCCAAAGCGGCGATGGCGGTCGTCAGAGGTTGGAGCTCCGCTCATGCGCCGGAGGCGATCTTCGCAGTTCTGGTCGAAGCCGCTGCTTGGACCTTGCTACATGTCGATGAACACGCGCTCACCCGATCCGACAATCGGCTGGCCGACAACGTCAACTGGCTGGACTTCACCCACGCTTTGACATTCGCCGCGGCCGCGCGCCAGGCCGTGCGTCTTCGCCCGGCGCTGTGGCCCAACGCGCTGCTGCAGCTTGCCTGCTTCATCGGCCGCAATGCCGGCTATGTCGACGCCGATTTGGATGCCCGGTCCTTCGAGGTGGCGGATCGCGACCAATTCTTCGCGCAGAGGCGCGCCGCCCTGTTCGATCACGGGCAGAGCCGCTTCATCATCTCTGTCCACCTGATCAAGACGCTGTTTGCCGGGCAGTCTCTGGCCGCCGGATTACCCGCTCAGGCGTCGATCATTGCCGCGGCACTCAACCGTTTTCTGATGGCCCGCATCAAGGGGCGACATGTGTTGCGCACCGCGCGACAGATGCGTGATCTGGTCGAGCAGGAATAAGGCCGCTCTTAGGCGCCTCAAGGCCAGGTGATATCGGCGACGATGGGCAGGTGGTCGGACGCCGTGCGCGACAGCGGCGTCCGGTGGACATGGATGTTGGAGAGCTGCTCGTTGGGCAGCGACCAGATCCGGTCGAGCGACATCAGCGGCCGGCGCGAGGGGAAGGTGAACAACCGCGGCAGGCGTTTGGGCGCGCCCAGCCGGCGCAGCGTGCGCCGTTCCGGTCCGAATATATTGAAATCGCCCAGCAGCACGGTGAGGGCGCGCTTTCGCTCCGCCAGCACGTCCTCCAGCCGGTTGAGCTGCTGGCGCCGCTCGTTGGGCAGCAGGCCCAGATGGGTGGCGACGACGCGGATCAGCCCATTATCGGTCTTGATGGCGCAGTCGATGGCCCCGCGCGGCTCGAAGAAGGAGACCTTGAGGTCGATCAGCGCGTGATCGTGGATATCCCATTTCGTGAACAGCGCATTGCCGAAGAAGAAGCGGCCGCGGCGCAGATGCGCCCCTGACACGCCCTGCATCGCCAGGTGCTTCTCGAAAAAGCGGAACTGCTCCATCTCCTCGATGAGCGAGCTGCCGCCCACCTCCTGCAGCGCCACGATATCGGCATTGATCTCGCGCAGCACATGCAAGATCCGCTCGGGGCTGGAAACCCGGTCGCGACCCACGCAGGAATGAATATTGTAGCTAGCGATGCGAAACGTTTGGGACATAGCGAAGACGGGGGGATTCGCTCTTGTCGTGGGAATTGGCTCGGCCATTGCCGTGCCGGCGGCGCTGGATCTCATCACCGGCGAGGCTCAAAAGACCGAGCAAAAGCGGTGCCAGATAATAGATGACCCGGAACACAAGTAAACCTGCTGCCGTATCTTGCCCCGGCAAATGATGCAAAACGATGAACTCCAGCACGCCCCAGCCACCGGGCACATGACCGACCACCGCGGCGGCCTCGCCCGCCACATAGAGCGAGGCAACAGTCTTGTAATCCGTGCCCGCAAAAAAAAGGTTAATGCAGACCGTCAGCACGGCGGCTTTGAGCAGCAGATTGTTGCAGCCGAGCATGATTTGCACGGCGGCAATGGCGGGCGGCGGCAGGGGAAGGGAGAATCGGCCTACCGTAAGTGGTCTGCGGCGCCCGAAACACAACACAAGATAGAGTGCCGGCACGCAGAGCAAAGCGACGGCGAGCGCCGCCGTATAGGCGCGGTCGATCTCCAAGACCGTGGTCACCAATGCGTGATTGAAGATCAGGCCGGTCGCGATCAGGGTCGTGAAGCCGAGCGTCACGGTGATCGCGGAAAAAAGCACGATCCGCGCCACCTTCTCGACCCCGATCCCCGATCGCCCGTACATCCTCAGGCGAACGGCGCCGCTGCTGAGCGCCGCGAAGCCGATGCTATGGCCGATACCGAGGCTGCCCACCGTGATTCGCGCCACGCGCGCAAAACTTAGCCTGACGCGCGCCGCGTAGCGCACATAGACGTATTCCGTGATCGTCAGCGACAGATAGCTGACGGCAACCAAGCCGACGGGCAACGCCAGCGACGATGGCGCCACCGCGCCAAGTGCGGCCGCAATGGCGCCGAAATCGTAGCGTTGCACGACGCGATAGAGCAGATAGGCGCCGACCAGCGCTGCGGCGACGCCCAGAAGGCGAAGAAGATGGCGTCCCATAGTAGGAAAACTTGCGGACTTGCCAGAGGGTTCCCGCGGGAACTTCACAGCCGCCGGTAGCGTTTTAAGGGCTGAGCCGGGGCGGGACAAGCATTGCACCGAGGATTTTTGTCATGCGGGGCGTTGTATCGCGTCCGATTTTGCGGGAGGGCAGGACGTGCTGGCGCCGCTCGCCCAGCGCGCGCGTGGCCTTCCTGGTCGACGGCAAACCGTATTTCGCCGCGGTTGCCGACGCGATGGAGAAGGCGCAACGGCGCATCACCATCATTGGCTGGGATTTCAACAGCGGTATCTGCCTGCAGCCTGAGGCGGGCGAGAAAACGACCCTGGCCCAGACGCTGCACCGCCTTGTGGACGCGCGCAAGGAATTGCATGTCTACATCCTCATTTGGCGCGGCTCCGTGTTTTATGGCGACAACCCCGAATTGTTCGAGCTGCTGTTCTCCGGCAAATGGGCGCATCCGCGCATCCATTTCAAGCTCGACGACACGCATCCGGTTGCAAGCTGCCACCATCAGAAGATCGTCGCCATTGACGATGCAATCGCCTTTGTCGGCGGCATCGACCTGACGACCCGGCGCTGGGACGATCATGGTCACACGCTCTGCCATGAGCTCCGCGCCGTTGACGGCAAATCCTATCCGCCCGTGCACGACGTGCAGGTGCTGATCGATGGCGCCGCGGCCGGCGACATCGGCGAGTTGACGCGCCAGCGCTGGTTCCACGCGACGGGCGAGCGGATCGGGGCGGTGGAGGGCGAACATGATCCCTGGCCGGAATCGGTCGAACCATCGCTCAAGCGTCATTCGGTGGGCGTCGCGCGCACCCAGCCGCGCCACGGCCGCGCGCGCCGCGCACGCGAGATCAAGGCGATGCTGCCCGTCGCCGTCGCGCGGGCCGAGCGCGCCATCTATATCGAGACCCAGTATTTCGCGCTGCCGGACATCGCGCATCGGCTGGTCAAGCATTTGCGCCGCCCCGATGGGCCGGAGATCGTGATCGTCGCCACCCGCCGCTCCAAAGGCGTGCTGGAGCAATACGCCATGGCCGAGCCGCGCGACCGCCTCTTCGAGCGGTTGCGCCGCGCCGATCGCTACGGGCGGCTTGGATTGTTCTATGCCGTGTCGGAGGGCAATCCAGGGAGCGAGATCAACATCCACTCCAAGGTAACCATCGTCGACGATCATTTCGTGCGCATCGGCTCCGCCAATCTCAATCGCCGCTCGATGGGCGTGGACACCGAATGCGACATTGCCATTGAAGCGGAGCGCGACGACGCGCGCGACGCGATTGCGGCCTTGCGCAACCGGCTGATCGCCGAGCATCTCTGCGCCGAGCCGGACGCCTTCGAGGCGGCGGTTGCCGCGCACGGCTCGATGTTGGGTGCGATCGAGCAACTCAACCGCAACTCCCGCTGCCTCGTGCCCTACGCGCTCGAACCGACGAAGAGATCCTGGATCCTCGGACGCGACCTGTTCGATCCGGCCCGTCCGCTCAGCCTCGCCGGCCTGTGGGCGCGCTTCATTGCCGGCTGGACGAGCAAGGCGCGCGCCAGCTGAGACGTTTTCCCGTGTCATCGAGCGACTGAAACGGAACTGGGGCGCCCCAGCCGTTGTTGCTGATCTGAACGCCTCCATGACACGGAAGTCATCATGAGCAAGATCCGTTATGCCGTCGTCGGGCTTGGATATATCAGCCAGGTCGCGATGCTGCCCGCCTTCCGTCACGCACGCCGCAACTCTGTCCTGACAGCGCTCGTCTCCGGCCATCGCAGTCAAGCGCCGCGAATTGTCACGGCGCTTCGGCGTCAAGATCGATGTCGACTATGATGGCTTCGACAAGCTCGCCCGGTCCGGCGATATCGACGCTGTCTATATCGGCTTGCCCAACACCATGCACCGGGAATTCACCGTGCGTGCCGCGCGCGCCGGCCTGCATGTCCTGTGCGACAAGCCGTTCGCAACCTCGGTCAGGGACTGCAATGCCATGCTGGCCGCCGGGCGCCGCAACAAGGTGCAGCTGATGACGGCGTACCGGCTTCATTTCGAACCCGCCAACGTCGCCACACTCAAGCTCATCCGCGGCGGTGCATTCGGCCCGATCCGGTTCTTCAGCTCGGATTTCTCCATGCAGGTGAAGCCGGGGAATATCCGCACCAGGGGCGAGCTCGGCGGCGGCCCGCTCTTCGATCTCGGCGTCTACTGCATCAACGCCGCCCGCCACGTGTTCAAGGCCGAGCCGGTGGAGGTTCTGGCCGCGGCATCGTTCGGACGCGACCGGCGATTCCGCGACGTCGAGGAGATGGCGCAGGTTGTCTTGCGGTTCCCCGGCGACGGCCTCGCCAGCCTCACCTGCAGCTTCGGTGCCGGCGCAACGTCGGTTTTCCAGGTACGCGGCACGAAGGGCGGCGCACGGTTGGAGCAGGCCTATGAGATGGTCGGCCCCAAGAGGCTCATCATCGACGGACCGGATGGCATGCCGACGCGCACGATGAATTTTCCCAACGTCGACCAGTTCGCGCCCTTGCTGGTGCATTTCTCCGACTGCATCGCCCACGGCCGGACCCCGGTGCCGTCGAGCGAGGAGGGCATGGCCGATATCCGCGTGATCGAGGCAATCCATGAGTCCATCGCGCGCGGCCGCGCGGTGCGCTTGCGCAAGTCGCGCCCGCTCGGGGCACGCCTGCCGATCGCCAGGGCGATGAAATTCCCGCCCCACCGCAAGCCGGAGATGGTCCAGGCCGAAGGACCCTCGCAGGATTAGGAGCGTGTCCGCCCGGTACGACCACATTTGGGCCACAATCTCTAGCGACACCTGTGGCCCCGATGCGGCCGGGACGCACATTCATGCGCTTATCCAACTTTTTGCCGGCGTTGTACGAGCGGTTTCTCTCCTGGCGTCGAAGCCAGCAAGCCACGCCGCGTCTGGCGGACGCCATTGCCGCCGAAGAGCAGGCCGGCCTCGCCTTTGCCTTCTGGGCGCGCACGATAGCCGCCGTCGCGGTGGCGCTGTGGCTGCCGGTGATCGTGCCCGCACCGCGCGTTTTCTACTACCTTGGCGTTCGTGGGCGCCTTCTTCCTGTTCGGCTTGATCCCGTATCTGATGCGCCGGCATCGTTATGGCCGACCCATCAAGTTCGCGGTCACCTTCTTGGATGTCGTCTTGATCACCGCGGTCATCATCGTGCCGCCGCCGGATTTGATCGGCATCGGCTGGCCGATCCAGATGCGCGTCCGGTTCAGCGAATATCTCTATCTCCTCCTCTTGTTGATCGGCTCGGCGCTCTCCTATTCGCCGCTCAACGTGATCTGGACGGGCCTTTGCGTCGTCGTGGTCTGGAGCACTGGCGTGCTCATGCTCTACGACCTGCCGGACACGGCGCGCTCCGTGGATGCCTTGCAAGGCGATGGCGAAGCGAGCGCCGACCAGCTGCTGCAGCTGGTTCTAAGCCCGACCTTCGTGAGCTTCAGCGCGCTCATGAACCAGGTCGTTCTGACAGCCATCGCCACCGGCTTGCTGGCGGCGGCGGTAACGCGCTCGCGCAGCATGCTGTTGCGCCAACTGAGCGCAGAGGTCGCGCGCGCCGACCTGTCGCGCTATGTGTCACCCGACGTTGCCGATGCGATGATGGCCGGTTCGGACGATTTTCGCCAGCCAGCGACACGCCATGTCGCCGTGCTGTTTGCCGACATCATCGGCTTTACCGGGCTTGTCGAGCACCTGCCGCCGGCGCGGACGGTCGAGCTCTTGCGAAACTTTCAAGAGCGGGCCTGCAAGATCGTCTTTAGCCATGGCGGCACCCTCGATAAATATCTTGGCGACGGATTCATGGCGACGTTCGGCGGGCTGATCGATGCGCCCAGCGCGTCCGCCAAGGCGCTGGCCTGCGCCTTCGAGCTGCAAGCGGAGATCGAGCGATGGTGTCAGAAACGCGCGCTGCGCGGCGCTTTTCCGGTGCGCGTCGCCGTGGGCCTGCATTATGGGCCGGTGGTGGTGGGCAATGTCGGCAGCGGCCAGCGTCTTGAGTTCACGGTGATCGGCGACGCGGTCAATGTCGCCAGCCGCCTCGAGCGGCTGACCCGCGAGCATCAGCGCCGGATTGCAATCTCTGAAGCCTGCCTTGTCTCAGCACGCCGGCACCAGGCAGCATTCCCGGAATTCGATTATGCAGGCCTGATCCAACTGCGCGGTCGCGAGCAACCTGTCGGCGTGCACCTGTGGCCGGCAGCTGAACGGTCCTAATCCGCAGCGCTTTGTGCGGCGCGCGCCGCGCGGATCTGGATCGCGAGATCAGGGCGGTCGGTGGTGAAGACAGCCACGCCCAATTCGAACATGCGCGCAATCGCGGCCGCGTCGTTGCACGCCCATCCGCCCACCGCGAGCTCGCCCGCCTGCAACGCCGCGACAATGGGCGCGTTGAGCTCGCGCTGATTCAGTCCGACCATCGCGATCCCGTGCGCGCGCGCAATCGCGACAATGCCCTTCGCCGCGCCAATGTCGCGCTGCGCATCTTGTGCCACCAGCCAGATGCGCTGGCGCGGCTGGCCGCTGGCGGCGGCCTCCATCAGGCTCTCGATCTGGAAACTGGTGATGATCGTGCGCGCCAGCATGTCGGCGCGGCGCAACGCGTCGATGATCTTCGGCACGTGATTGGGATAGGCGCGGCGATTATGATCCGGCTTGATTTCCAGCCGCAGCAGGATCGGCGTCGGCTTGAAGATGTCGATGACCTCTTCGAGCAGCAACATGCGCTGGCCCTCGGCACCGCGCAGCACCAGCTTTTGCAACGCCGCCCAATCCTGGGCCGCGACCGGCCCGGATCCGTCGGTGGTCCGATCCAGCGTCGCGTCATGGATGACGACCAGCCGCCCGTCGCGCGTGGGATGGACGTCGAACTCAACCTGCTCGACCGGCAGACGCGCCGTGTTCTCGAACGCGATCCGGCTGTTCTCCGGCCACAGCAGGGCGCCGCCGCGATGGGACGCGATGTCGGTCATGGACTGTCCTTTCACCGCAGCGTCGGGTCGAGCTTGTCGCGCAACCAGTCGCCGATGATGCTGATCGACAAGGTCGTCAGCACGATGGCGGCACTGGGGGCGAGCATGATCCACGCCGCGCGCGTGATGTATTCGCGGCCATAACCCACCATATTGCCCAGCGACGTCAAGGGCGGTTGCACGCCCAGGCCCAGGAAGGAGAGGCCGCTCTCCAGCAAAATCGTCTCTGGGAAGCTCAGCGTCATCGACACGATCAGGGTCGAGGCGATGTTGGGCAGCACGTGCTTGCCGTAGATGCGCCAGGGCGAGGCGCCGAGCTGGCGGATGGCCGAGGCATAACCTTGCTCGTTGGCGGAGATGGTGAGGCCGCGGGCGATGCGCGCATAGCGCTCCCAGCTATGAAAGCCCATCAACCCGATGAACAGCAACAGGCTGTTGCCGAAAAAGGCCAGAACCGCCAACGCGATGATCAGGAACGGCATGCTGGCTTGAAAATCGATCAGCATCAGCACCACCGCCTCGACCTTGCCGCGGAAATGCGCGGCGAGGAAGCCGAGCGACGTGCCCAGCGTGGCGGCGATCAGCGTGCCGAAGAAGGCGATCAGCAGGCTCATCCGGATCGACATGATCAGGCGCGACAGCACATCGCGGCCCAGCTCGTCCGTGCCCAGGGGATGCGTCCAGTCACCGCCGAACAGCACCGGTGGCGCAAGGCGATGCTGCAGGTCGAGCGCGGTGAAGGAATAGGGCGCGATCAAGTCGGCGGTCGCGGCCACCACGATCATGGCGCCCAGCCAGGTGAGGCCTGCCAGAACCAGCGGCGGCCAGGTCTCGAAGAAGTTCCGGCTGTGCTCGGCTGGCGCGGCAATGGCGGTTGTGACGGCGCTCATGCGGGCTTGGCTCCAGGCACGGCGGCGCTGCGCGTGCGCATGCGCGGATCGATCCAGTCATAGGCGATGTCGACGGTCAGGTTGGCAACCACCATCGAGGCGGCGATGAACATCAAGATGGCCTGCACCACCGCGAGATCGCGATTGGCCACCGAGACGACGAGCAAGCGCCCGACGCCCGGCCAGGCGAACACACTTTCCACCACCACGGCACCCGCGATAAGACTGCCGATCATGAAGCCGACGATCGTCACGGTCGGGATGGCGGCATTGGGCAGGGCGTGGTCGTGCACCACACGGCGCCATGGCAGGCCCTTGGCCGAAGCTGTGCGGATATAGGGCTGACCTAAAACTTCCAGCATCGCCGAGCGCGTGAAGCGCGCCAGGATCGCCGCACCCGCCGTACCCAGCGTGATGATCGGAAGAATGCAGTGCCGCCATGTCTCGTTGCCCGAGGACGGCAGCCATCCAAGCTGCACCGCGAAGATCAGCACCAACACCAGCGCTAGCACGAAACTCGGCACCGTGAACCCGGCGACCGAGGCCATCATCGTCACACGGTCGGCCATCGAGTTGCGATGGAGCGCCGCGTAGATCCCGGCCGGAATGCCGATGCCGAGCTTGAGCAGCAGGGCGGGGAGCGTGATGGCCAGCGTCGCCGGCACGCGTTCCAGAACGAGCTGGATCGCCGGCCGCCCGTCACGCATCGAATTGCCAAAATCGCCTTGCAGCGCATGGAAAGCGTAGGCCAGGAATTGCTCCCACACCGGCCGGTCCAGGCCCCAGGCTTTGCGGAATGCTTCGATCGCTTCCGGCGGCGCGTCGACCGACATGATCAGCAGCGCCGGATCGCCCGACAGCCGCAGGACCACGAAGGCGAAGGTCACGACGAAGAAAATGGTGAGAACGGCGCGCGACAGGCGCGTCAGGATGATGCGGATCATGGCCTAGGCAGCACTGGAAAGGGCGATGGACGTTCCGGCGCGATGGCAGGCGACTTCGCGCCCGTCGCTGAATGGCCGCAGCACGGGGGCTTCCACGCGGCACCGGTCGGTGGCCAGCGGGCAACGCGGATGGAAACTGCAGCCGCTCGGCATGTTCACCGGGTTGGGCGGATCGCCTTGCAGGATGATGCGCGGCCGCGCCGTCTTTGCGCGCGCCGCCGGAATCGCCGAGACCAGCGCCTGCGTGTACGGATGTGCGGGGGCGGCAAACAGGGCGTCCGGCTCGCCCTTCTCGACGATGCGGCCGAGATACATGACGGCGACCTCGTGGCTCACCTGGCGCACGACCTTGAGGTCGTGGCTGATGAAGAGATAGGCGAGGCGGCTGCGCGCCTGCAGATCGAGCAGCAGGTTGATGACCTGCGCCTGGATTGACACGTCCAGCGCCGAGATCGGCTCGTCGCACACCAGCAGCGCCGGCTCCAGGATCATGGCGCGGGCCAGCACGATGCGCTGGCGCTGCCCGCCGGAGAGCTCATGCGGATAGCGCTCGTATTGATGCGGCTTCAAGCCAACCGCGTCCATGATTTCGAGGGCGCGCTCGTGCCGCTCGTATGGCGTGCCCATGTTGTGAATGGCGAGCGGCTCGGCGATCTGCTCGCCAACCTTCAGGCGCCGGTCGAGTGCCGACAGCGGATCCTGGAACACCATCTGCATGCGTGGGCGCAACCGCCGCCATTCGCTTGTTCCGCTCGGTGGCAGCACGGCACCTTCGAACCTCACTTCGCCCGCACTGGCAGGCACGAGCCCCAGCACCAGCTTCGCGGTCGTCGACTTCCCGCAGCCGGACTCACCCACCAGCCCGAGTGTGCGCCCGGGCGTGAGGGTGAACGAGACGCCGTCGACCGCGCGCAGTACCGCCGGCTTCGACCAGGGTGCCGTACCGCGGCGCACCGCGTAATGCCGCGCGAGATCGCGGACCTCGAGGATCGGGGCGGTGCTCATGCGCGCAGCGCCTCTTGCTCCAGTCGCGCGAATCCCAGCGCGGTGGAGCGCAGGCACGCGGCGCGATGGCCCGGTCCGGTACTCCCCAGCATCGGCAGCCCGTTGTCGCAGATCGCCTGCGCATGCGCGCAGCGCGGCGCGAAGCTGCATCCCGGCGGCAGGTTCCACGGCTCCGGCACCGTGCCGGGGATCGATGTCAGGCGCTTGCGCGGCCCGTCGAGCTCGGGCAGGGCGGCCAGAAGGCCTTGCGTGTAAGGATGCACCGGCTGCTCGAAGACCGCCGCGATCGGCGCTTCCTCGACGATGCGGCCGGCATACATGACGCAGACGCGGTCGGCGTTTTCCGCGACCACGCCCAGATCGTGCGAGATCAGCACCATCGCCATGTTGCTCTCGCGCCGGATCTCGCGCAGCAGCTCCAGAATCTGGGCCTGCACGGTGGCATCGAGGGCGGTGGTCGGCTCATCGGCCACCAGCAGTTCCGGTTGCCCGGCCAGCGCCATCGCGATCATCACACGCTGGTTCATGCCGCCCGAGAGCTGATGCGGATAGTCGTTCAGCCGGCGCGCCGCGTCGGCGATATGCACGCGGTCCAACAGTCGCCGCGTTTCGGCCTCTGCTGAGGCGCCGCCGAGCTTGCGATGCAGGCGCAGCGCTTCGACGATCTGCCGGCCGATGCGATGGACGGGATTGAGGCTGCTCGAGGGGTCCTGAAAGATCATGGCGATCCGCCGCCCGCGCACCGCTTCCAGCACGGAGGCCGGCGCGCCTAGCAGCTCCGTGCCGTCGAGCGAGACCCGCCCGCCGACCCGCGCACGGTTGCCGAGCAGCCCGAGCGCCGCCAGCCAGGTGACGCTCTTGCCGCAACCGGACTCACCGACCAGCCCGACGCATTCGCCCGCACCGATCGTCAGATCGATGCCATGCAGTGCGCGGATGGTCCGCGTCTCGGTGCGGAAATCGACCGTCAGGCCGCTGATCGCGACCAAAGCGGCCTTCGCCTGCCCATGCGCGCCTGGCGCACGGGCAGGGGCGACATCGCGCGGCATCAGACGCGACGGATGGCGAAGTTATGCGCGCGCAGATCCATCGAGAAATCCGGCGACGCCTTCCACTGGATGTCCTTGCGCTTGCCGGTGAACACCGCGGTCTGGTGCAGCACGGTGTAGGCCGGATCCTCGCGCTCGCAGATGACGAGCATACGCGCGAACATATCGCGGCGCTTGGCCATGTCGGTCTCCGTCTCGAGCAGACGGGACAGCTTGTTCATCTCCTCGTTGGTCCACTCGCCGGCCTGCTGCTGCTGGCCGTTGGGCCCGTGCTGGTTGACGATGGAGCTGATCGGGTCGCTGAACGGCGCCGAGTTCGACCAATCGCGGATCGCGCGTTGGCCGTTCTGCTCGAAAATCTGCTGCCAATTTTCCTTCATCTCGATCTGGACGTTGAGGCCGGCGCTGCGCCACATCTCGACCAGGATCTGCGAGGTCGACACCTGGTTGGTGTAATAGTTGTTGAGGACGCGGAAAGGGATCGGTTCGCCCTTGTAATTGGCGGCCTTGAGCAGCTCCCTGGCCTTGGCCGGATCATAGGCCGGCACCGTCCAGCCCTCGACGAACATCGGACCGTAGATATTCCCACTGCAGCCCCGCTGGAACGCGCGTGCGGCCCGCCCACAGACTCTTCACAATCGCCTCGCGGTCGATCGAATGGGTGATGGCTTGGCGCACGCGCGGATCGCGCAGGGCGGGGAAGTTCTTGTCGAACACGGTCAGGCGGTGGTTGGGAATGAGCCCGCCCTGCACCTCGAACTTCGCGTTCTTCTCGATGCCGGTGATCTGGTCAGGCGGCATGTCGCAAATGAAGTCGAATTCGCCGGTGAACAGCCCGTTCATGCGCGCGGCCACTTCCGGCACCACCACGAAGCGGATGGTCTTGATCGGCGGGCGGCCACCCCAGTACTCGTCATGCGCGTCGAGGATCAGGAGCTGGTCCGGGCGGAACTCGCGCACCTTGTATGGGCCGGTGGCGACGGGCTTGCGCGCCCAGTCGAGCCAGGTCTTGGCTTCCGCGAAGCCGCGGCGGCTGATGATTTCGCTGCCTTGGCGGGCGATGCGGCCTTCGAGCGTCACGTCGGGCGTCGTGTTGACGAAACGCACCGTGTACTTGTCGACGATCTCGATCTTCTCCAGCGAGGGCCAGTTGCGCTTGGCGACGGCCACGACTTCCGGTGGCAGCTTCTTCCCTTCGACGCTGTCGCGGATGAGTACGCTGGTAAACAGCGTTTTGCTCGATCCGGCGACATATTCCGTGCCGAACATGCGATCGGCACCGAAGGTGAAGACGACATCCTCTGCCGTCAGCTCGTCGCCGTTGTGGAACTTGACGCCCTTGCGCAAGGAGAGTTCGACCGTGCGCGTATCGATGCGACGCCAGCTTTCGGCAAGCGCCGGCACGGGCTCCAACTTGCCCTGGAGGTTGCGGCCGATCAGGCACTCGAGCATGGTGGAGAAGGTGCGCGTGCCGACATTGGACTGCTCGCGCAGCACTTCGAGCGACGCGCTGTTGGACACCTGCTGCACCGCGATGGTGATCGTCGGCCGCTCATCGGCCTGGGCGATGGCGAATCGGGGCAGGGCGAGGGCGCTGGCGGCCGTACCGGCCGCGGCCAGAAAACCACGCCGTTTCAGGTGCATCATGCGGCTTCTCCGAAGAATAAGGGGTGCTGGGGGGCTTGGGAGTCTTTAACCCCCGGCCGCGACACACGCATGTCGGCTTTATGAAGGAAAAATGACGGCGCCGGTCAGCTCCGGCGCTCCAGGCCTTGCGGCGTGGCGCGATAGCCGGTGAGCGTTTTGTCGGCATGGCTTAGCCGCCACGACAGCATCTTCTGTGCGTAATCGCGCATCAGTGTCGCGAAGGCCGGATCGTCGGCGCGATTGTTGAGCTGGCCCGGATCGTCCTGGAGATCGAAGAACAGCGGCGGCAGGGCCGCGAAGTGAACGTATTTGTAGCGTTCGTCCTGCACGACCGCGAGCGAGCACTGGTCCATATGCAGGCCCAGTGCCGTCTCGGGCTTCGAATAGAAAATGTCGCGGAAATCGTATTCGTAATGGACCTCACGGCGCCAATCGTCCGGCGCCGTGCCGTCGCCGCGCACGAACGGCAGGACCGAGCGACCGTCGCATTGCCGCGGGATCCCGGCGCCGAGCCAGTCCAGGATCGTCGGCATCGTGTCGATGGTTTCAGTGAAGCGCTCCACAATGCGCCCGCGCGTGGGGTTGGCCTCTTCCGACGGGTCACAGACGATCAGCGGAATGCGATAGCTTTGATCGAAATAGCCGATTTTGCCCAACAGATGATGGTCGCCAAGCTGCTCGCCGTGATCGCAGGTGAAGACGATCAGCGTGTCGTCCCACTGCCCGGTCTCCTCGAGATAGGCGAAGACGCGGCCGAGCTGGTCGTCGATCTCGCTCATCAGCCCGTAGTACGTGGCGCGCATGCGCCGTACCTCGGTCTCATCCATCGCAGCACCGAGGCCGACACCATCCTGGAAGAAGCTGCTCTGCTTGGTGTTGTCGAGATAGAAGCGCAGCAGCGGGTGCTGCGCGCCTTCCGCCTCGGGCGAGGCCGCGCGCACCGGCGCCGCCATGTCGGCCGGATCGTACATCCGGTTATAGGGCTCGGGCGCGATGAAGGGCGGGTGCGGCCGGTAATAGCCCAGATGCAGGAACCACGGCTTCCCGTTGGTCCCCTTGAGATAGGTGAGAGCCCGCTCCGTGAACCAGGCCGTGTCGGAGAGCTCGGCCGGAATCACCGACGGCCGCGTCGTTGCCCCCGGCGGTGCGTTGTCGCCGTCATGGCCGTTGGGCCGCGGCGACCAGATATCATCGCGGTTCTCCGGCAGCGCGAAGCCCTTATGCGTGACCCAGGCGAAATACGCGTCCTTGTAGGGCTCGAACGTGCCGACCGGCCGCCAGCCCTCCATGATGTCGCCCAGAACCAGGAAGCGCGGATCGTTCTCCGTCGTCGTGCGCGGGTCGGGCGTGGTCGTCGTGTAGCCGATCAGCGCCGGGTCGTACCCGGCCTTGCGCGCCTCCAGCGCCAAATTGGTGAAGCGGGAGTTGAGCGGAATTGTGTTCTGCACCGCGCGATGCGTCATCTGATAAAGCCCGGTCAGCAGCGACGCGCGCGCCGGCCCGCACGGCACGGCCTGCGTGAAATGATTGCGGAACGTGACGCCGCGCTGGCACAGCCGGTCGATATTCGGTGTGCGCAGGTGCTTGGTGCCGAGATGGGGCAGCGTATCGCCGCGCCATTGGTCGACGACGATCAACAGGACATTCTTGCGCGGCGACATCGGCGGGCCCCCAAAGAAAAATCAGGAGTCCGCCTATAAGGTCGATCGATGACGGCCGCGCGTCGATCCTCTTGCTGAATTATGACAGCGGGAAATGCGACACTAATTCTCCCTCTCCGCCGCGAAGCGGGGGAGAGGGCGGGGCCCAACGCGAAGCGTTGGGAGGGTGAGGTGGTGGTTCCGCCCTTACGCGGTCGAACAAGTCTATGCGGAGAGACCCACCTCACCCGCTCGCTGACGCTCGCACCCTCTCCCCCCGCAAGAGCGGGCGGAGAGGGTTATATTGCGCTCGTCGCCGAAAAACGCCGTTAGCCGTCGATGTCCCGCCCCAGCGCCAGTCGCCCGGCCATGCGCAGCTGCGCGCTCTCGCGCAGCGGATGGAAGCGTGCACCTTGCACATCGCGGAACATGCGTTCGATCGGTAGGTCGCGGCGATAGCTCGGCCCGCCGACCAGTTCCAACGCGGCCTCGACCGTTCTGATCGCGTTCTCGGCGGTCAGCTGGCGTGCGATGAAGATATTGTTCGTTGTCTCCGGCCCAGGCGCCGCTGCGGCACTCGCGCCCAACTCGAGCAAGCGCGCATAGGCGAGCTGCGTGGCGGCCATCGCATTGTCGACCTTGCCGGCCCGCCCGAAGAGATCGGCTGAATTGGCTTGGCCCTTCGCCGCCGCCATCGCCGCATCGCGCGCGCCCTCGGCGACCCCGGTGTAGGCGCTGTAGATCAGTGGGAACGCGATCTTGCTGATGATGTGGAACAGCATGTGCCACTTGCCGCGCGGCCGCTTGCCGCCGATGGCCACATCGGCCAGGAAGAACCCGTCGAGCACGATGTCATGCGAGCCCGTGCCGCGCATGCCCATGGCCCGCCAGGTCTCTTCGATGCGCACGCCCTCCGCCTTGAGCGGCACGCCGAAATGCAAGACGGTCGGCCCTGCCTGCGGGTCGTCGTAGACGGCGCTGGTCATCAGCAGCGACGCAGCCGGCGCGCCGCTGGCGAAGCCCTTGCGGGCCGTGATCTTGAACCCGCCTTCGACTTTCTCGGCGCGGCCGCCGCTTTCCAGCCAGTCGCTGCCACCGCTCGACAGGATGACGATCTGCTCGTTGGCGACGCGGCGCAGCAACGGCTCGAGCGGTGCCTTCTGGTTCTGCCAGCGCCAGGCGGCCACCGCCACCTGGTGCGAGTGCATGGAGAAGGCGAGCCCGGTCGCGCCGCAGCCCTTGGCGAGTTCCCGCACTATAGCGCAAAGCGTTACATAGTCGGCGCCGCCGCCGCCAAGCTCGGCCGGTACGTGGGCCGAAAAGAACCCGCCGGCTTTGAGATCTGCATAGTTTTCGGCCACGAACGCGTCGCCTTCGTCGGCGTTGCGCGCGCGCGCGGCAAAGAGCGTTGAAAGTTCGCGGGCCGCACCGATCCAATCTTTCGATGCTTGATGGGGTGTGAGCGGCATAACAGTCGCGGCTGCAGTCATGTGATTCTCTCCCTCGGCAAAAATTTGTCCGGATATCCAATGCGCCGGACGCTCATGTCGCCCGGGCCACACGCAGACTGCGCTTGACGGCGTGACTGAGAAAGTCCGGAATCCGTACTTGTCCGGGCGCAGCGCCCGGAGCTAGGAGAGGGTATGAAAAACTACGGCCAGTTCTGTCCGGTATCCAAAGCCGCTGAAGTCGTTGCCGAACGTTGGACGCCCCTGATTCTGCGCGAATTGATGATGGGCGCCCGCCGTTTCTCCGAGATCCAGGCCGGCGTCCCGCTCATGTCGCGCACCATGCTGGCGCAGCGTCTGAACGAACTAGCCGACTCCGGCGCGATCGAAGCCCGGCGCGGCAACCGCCGCGGCCATGACTATATACTGACGCCAGCCGGCGAGGCGTTCCGCCCGGTGATCGAAGCGATGTCCGCTTGGGGCCAAAGCTGGGGCCAGGGTCGCCTGGGTCCGAAGGATGTCGACGCGGAAGCATTGATGTGGAATATGCGCCGCCATATCGACCCGGCCTTTATCCGCCGCCAGCGGGTTGTCCTGCGGTTCGAGTTTTCGGGCCTGCCGGTGGCCCGTGTCAGCCGCCGCACCTGGTGGCTGGTGATCGGCCCGACCGATGTCGATGTCTGCTTCAAGAACCCGGGCTATGCCGTCGACGTGGTGCTGATCGCGGATCTGTATGCATTCACGCGCACCTGGCTCGGCTATGTCGGGGTGGCGGAATCCGGCGACAAGGTACGGCTCGAAGGTAACCGCGAGGCCGTGGACTATGCCCGCGAGATCCTGAATCTGCCCGAACAGCCACGGCAGCGGCAGTTCGTGTTCATGCAGCGCATGCCGGACGTCGCTGCCTAGCGGCACCCCAAGAAACCAGCATTTGGCGCCTGGGCGTGGCTTGATTTTCGTCAGGGCGGCCGCTATGGTGCCGGTTATGACGACGACGCGAACCCTTTCCGCGCGATTTTGGTACCGCCACTACAGGATGGCGGCCTAGGGATCACGCGCGTTTGTCGTAGAACCAGAAGCCGCCTCACCCCAGGCGGCTTTCGTGTTTCTAGAGCTACGTTCACGCGAAAACCCGCCTTCGGTGGAGCGGCCTCCAAAAGTAGGAGTCCCGCTGATGTCACCGCTATGGTCCCCGCAGAGTTGGCGCTCGAAACCGGCCCGCCAGATCCCGGCCTATCCGGACAGCGCCGCACTCGCCGCCGTTGAAGCCCAACTCAGTCAGCTGCCGCCGCTCGTCTTCGCAGGCGAGGCGCGGCGGCTGAAATCGGCGCTCGCCCGCGTGGCGAAGGGGGAAGCCTTCTTGTTGCAGGGCGGCGACTGCGCGGAATCCTTCGCCGAGTTCCACCCCAACACGATCCGCGACACGTTCAAAGTGCTGCTGCAGATGGCGGTGGTGATGACCTTCGCCGCCGGCTGCCCGGTCGTGAAACTCGGCCGCATCGCCGGGCAATTCGCCAAGCCGCGCTCGTCGCTAACGGAGACGATCGATGGACTGGAACTGCCGAGCTACCGCGGCGACATCATCAACGACATTGCGGCGGACGAGACGGCGCGCGCGCCCGATCCCTCGCGCATGCTGCGCGCCTATAACCAGGCCGCGTCGACCCTGAATCTTCTGCGCGCCTTCGCGCAAGGTGGCTTCGCCGATCTGCAGCAGGTTCATCGCTGGAATCTCGAATTTGTCGCGAACTCGCCGCAAGGGGCGCGCTACGAGGCGTTGGCGGCGCGCATCGATGAAACGATGACGTTCATCGCCGCCTGCGGCCTGAGCCCGGACGCGATCCCGGCGCTGCGCGAGACCGAGTTCTACACCAGCCATGACGCCATGCTCCTGCCCTACGAGGAGGCGCTGACACGTGTCGACAGTTTGACCGGCGGCACCTACGCCTGTTCGGCGCATCTCCCCTGGATCGGCGAGCGCACGCGCCAGCTCGACGGTGCCCATGTCGAATACTGCCGCGGCATCGGCAATCCACTGGGCGTGAAGATCGGGCCCACGATGGCCGCCGACGAGCTGCTGCGGTTGGTGGATGCGCTCAATCCGACCAATGAGCCGGGGCGCCTGACGCTGATCGTGCGCATGGGGGCCGACAAGATCGCCGCGGGACTACCGTCGTTGATTCGCGCGGTCGAGCGCGAGGGCAGGAGCGTCGTCTGGTCCTGCGACCCGATGCACGGCAACACCATCACCGCCGCCGGCGGTCGCAAGACGCGGCCCTTCGATCGCGTGCTCGCCGACTTGCGCAGCTTCTTCCAGATCCATCGCGCCGAAGGCACGTATGCCGGTGGCGTGCACATCGAGATGACGGGAAAGGACGTCACCGAATGCATCGGCGGGGCGCAGGCGATCACCGAAGCCCGGCTGGGCGAGCGCTATCACACCCATTGCGACCCACGCCTCAACGGCACGCAGGCGCTGGAGCTGGCGTTCAGTGTGGCTGAGCTGTTGAAGGAGGAGCGCGCCGGGCAGACATCACGCCTGCGCATTGCGGCGACAGGGTAGGAAATCACGACCAAAATAAAAACATTGTCATGCGCGGGCTTGACCCGCGCATCTGACGCCGCATCGGTGTCAGACCCGCGGATCAAGTCCGCGGGTGACAGGTGTTTAGGTTTAGCCGCCGCGATACAGCGATCCCCCCACGACGAGATCTTCATCGGCAGGTGACAATGCTCTTCCCCGGCCGATGCCGAAACAGAAGGCCCCAGGAAGGGCGGAGCGGGCAGGGCGGGCTTGGTGCCACGAAAGAAGCGCCCGGCATCGAAGCGCACCTCGTACAGGCCGCCCTTCTCTTGGCCAAAAGTCGAGGAACACGGCCCAACTGCCAGATTTCCACGATCATGCCTTTCGCAGGGCGCCCGCGGGTGGTATCGACCACATGAACGGATTTCCCGCCGGCCATTAACCTCTCCCCTCTCGTGAACGATTCCAAATTCGGTGCCGCGCCGCCCGGCTCCAGCACGTTCCGGGCCGTTTTCGCGATGACCCTGACGCAGCTTCTGGTCGTGGCCGGGCTGTTCTCGGTCCTGGTGGCCGCGCCGGTGATTGCCGCTGAGCTCGGCGTCGATCCCAGCCGGGTCGGATTGTTCACCAGCATCATCTTCCTGGTGTCGATCTGGACGACCGTGATCGGCGGCAACGCCGCCGCGCGCGTTGGCGGCGTGCGGGTGAGCCAGGTCTGTCTGATCGCCGCGGCGGCGGCACTCGGCCTCGTTCTTGTCGGCGAGGTTTGGGCACTGCTATTGGCCGCGATCGTCTTCGCGATCTCGGTCGGTCCGGAAACCCCGGCCAGCTCGCATCTGCTCTCGCGAATCGTGCCCCAGCGTCTGCGGCCGCGGCTCTTTTCGGTGCGCCAGACCGGTAACCAGTTCGGCGCCATCGCCGTCTCGCTGTTCGTGCCGGCGATGACCGCTGTGGCCGGCTGGCGCGTCAGCCTGGCGATTGTCGCGGCCACCTGCTTGGCTTATGCGGTTGTCCTCGAGTTCGACCGCCGCGCCCTGCGGGCCTGGGATGTCGATGACACGGCCGCCCGGCGACGGCACATCGTGGAGTTGCTGCGCATGGTATGGCGCGAGCCGGCTTTGCGGCGGTTGGCCGCTGCCGCGGTTGCGTTCTGCGCAACGCAGATCTGCCTCAACGGCTTTTTCGTGACATACCTTGTAGAAGACCTCGCCATGAGCCTCGTGCGTGCGGGCATTGTGATGGCGGTGGCGCAAGCCGGCGGGTTGCTCGGTCGCGTCGGCTGGGGCCTGGTGGTCGAGCGGATTGGCCGTGTGCCCTATGTTTTGGGCGCGCTCGGCCTGGCGATGGCCGCGTGCGCCGCGTTGGCCGCCAGCTTCACGCCGGCGTGGCCGTTTCCGCTTCTGCTTGCGGTGTCGTTCGTCTTCGGCTTGACCGCGAGCGGTTGGAACGGCGTGTTCCTGGCCGAGGCGGCGCGCCTGTCGCCGGCAGGAATGGTGGGTGAGATCACCGGCGCGCTATCGGTGCTCATCTTTGTCGCCCTGGTCCTCGGGCCGCTGACCTTCGCCATGATCGTCGCGTCCGGTCTGGGCTACGGCGGCGGCTACCTGGTCCTCAGCGCGATTGCGCTGGCCGGCGCCGCCGCGATCCTGCGCGGCGCGGCGGCGGCACCATGACGGGCTTGGCCGCAATCACCTGGCTGTGGATGCCCATCACGATTTTCGCGGCGTTTTCGCAGACCCTCCGGAACGCGGCCCAGCGTCATCTCACCACCGGCCTGGGCACGCTGGGCGCGACACTCGTGCGCTTCCTCTACGGATTGCCCTTCGCGATCCTCTGGCTGGTCATCGTCTGGGCCCTGGCCGAACGGCCTCTGCCAGCGCCGCATGCCTATTTCATCGTCTGGGTCGCCATCGGCGCGTTCGGCCAGATCATCGCGACCGCATTGCTGCTGCGCGCGATGGCGGAGCGCAACTTCGCGATCGGTGTGGCGTATTCAAAGACCGAAATCGTCCAGGTCGCGATCTTCTCGATCATCCTGCTGGGCGATCCGCTGCACCTCGCCGCGGCAATCGCGATCGTCATCGCCAGCATTGGCGTGATCCTGCTGTCGCCTTGGAAGGGCGGTGAAGGCCGTGCCGGCATCGCCCAGATACTGACCTCGAAGGCTGCGATCATCGGCCTCGGCTCCGGGACCGCTTTTGCGATCTCCGCTGTCGGCTATCGCGGCGCCGCCCTCAGCCTCGCCACCGACTCGCTGTTTCTCGGCCGCGGCCTACACGCTTGTATGGGCGCAATCGCTGCAAACGATCGCACTGGGCGGCTGGTTGATGTGGCGTGATCGCGCCGTGATCGTGCGCGTGCTCAAGGCCTGGCGCGTGTCGCTGGCCGCCGGCTTCGCGGGCGCTGCCGCCTCCGCAGCCTGGTTCACGGCGATGGCGCTGGAGCCCGTGGCGCACGTGCGCACGCTGGGCCTGGTCGAGGTGCTGTTCAGCTACATCATCTCGCGCCGGGTCTTCCGCGAGCGCCTCGGCCGGCTCGAACGCCTCGGCCTCATCTTGCTCGTGCTCGGTGTCGCCGTCGTGGCCATGGGCCGTTAGGCCCGTCGATTTTATTTGAGCCAGGCGTGAGTTTAATTCGATTGTGCTGCGGCGGCGTAGCCGCATTAATGGTGAGGTCTCGGGGCTCCAGACGCCCCGGGGTGTTTCCTCCCTGGACTAGGGCCGCGCTTCGTCGCGGCCTTTTTTTCTGTCTAGCGGCCGGAGCGACGGTCGCGCATCGCCCGCGAGCCGCGCGCGCGCCGCGCCGTGACAACCCGCGCCCGGCGTGGCAAGGCCCGCCGTTTGGCGATCGGCGCGGCAGGGGCGGGGCGGACGTTTTCTTTATCCATCGAAGTCAAACTCCCTGGCGTGCGGCCCGCAGTGCCGCCGTGGCCCTGATATCAAGCCCCAGCGCCGCGGTTAGCGCAACCCCGTATTCGCGGCGCGCCTGTTCCGCGGTGATGTAGCCATCGAGCACGTCCTCGCGCACTTGTGCGGCCTCGCGCGCGTAAGGATCGCCGTAGCCGCCGCCGCCGGGCCCCAGCGCCACGAACCGGTCGCCGGCCTTGGCGTGCATATGCGGCAGCTTGGAGGGCAGTGCACGCGGCTCGCCGTCCCTTGGTTCGAACATCAGCGCCGCCGTCGTGCCGTCGCTGCCGCCGCCGAAGCCCCACGGACGGAAGCGATGGCCCTCGCCCTCGACCGAGGCGCCGCCATCCTGCAGCATCGTGAAGCTGCGCACCGATCCCACGCCGCCGCGCCACTTGCCGGCCGCCGCCGTGCCGTCGCGGATCTCGTAGCGGTCGACGCGCAAGGGCAGGTGGGATTCGATGTCCTCGATCGGGTTATTGCGGGTGTTGGCGTAGAGCGTGTCGACGGCATCCATGCCGTCCTTGCCCAGCCGCCCGCCGTAACTCCCCTCGAAGATCTCCATGTGCACCCAATGCGTCTCGCCCTGCAGCCCGGAGAAGGCGATGACCTTGAGATTGCCGATGCCCGCCGAACTTGCTTGGGACAACAAGGGCCAGCGCCTTCATCACCGTGTCGGCCAGCTGGTTGCCCGGGCAGAACCGTGCGATGGTGGGGGCGGGGAATATCGGGTTGGCGAGGCAGCCTTTGGGCGCCACGATCGTGATCGGGCGTGTGAGGCCGCTATTCTGCGGGATATGCCCGTAAATCGCGGAATCGAGCAGGATCGAGCGCAAGGTCAGCCAGATCGCGCAATCGACCGTGCCTTCGAGCGGCATGTTGATCGGTCGGTCGGAGACTTGCGGCGCCGTACCCGTGAGGTCGACGGTCATTTCATCGCCGACGACGATCAGCGTCACCGCCAGCGGCAATTCGCGCTTCGTCGGATCGCTGTAGTCGAGGAATCCGTCGATATAGCCCGTGGCGCTGTAGCGTCCGTCCGGCAAATTCGAGATCGCCTCGCGCATCAGCCGCTCGGAATAGTCCATCAGCTCGTCGGCGGCCGCTTGCACGGTATCGAGGCCGTAGCGGCGGATCAGCTCGAGATAGCGCTCGGCGCCGATGCGGCTCGCTGCGATCTGCGCTTCCATGTCGCCGACCACGAGATCGGAGGCGCGGATATTGGCGCGCAGGATTTGCCACACCGGCTCGATGCGCCGTCCGGACTCATAGACTTTGATCGCCTTGAATTGCAGCCCCTCGGCATAGGCATCCATTGCATCGACGATACCGCAGCTTCCCGGCGTCAGCGCGCCGATATCGAGGTGATGCGCGGTGGTGACGGCGTAGCCGACGATCTTGCTCTCGAAGAACACCGGCACGACGAATGCGACATCGGGGCCATGGCTCGCTCCGGCATATGCATCGTTGTGCATGATGACATCGCCAGGCTGAATCGTTTCACCCCGGCTCGCCATCTCCTTGAGGATGCCGCGCACATAGCCGGGGATCGGCCCCGATTGCAGCGGCGTCGACTGCACGGACTCGCACAGCTGACGGCCGTGCGCATCGATGATCGCCGCGCCGAAATCTTCGGATTCGCGGATGATGCTGGAATACGACATCCGCATCAGCTTGTAGCCCATCTCCACCGCGATATTCTCCAGCGCACCTTGGATGACACTGGCGGTGACGGGATCGATGCGGCGCGACTGCGCCGCGCGTGCGGTGGCGACGCTCATGATTTATCTCCCTGTCGCAGCAGCAGATTGCCGCCCGCATCCGCCATGAAGATCCAATCGGGCGGGACAACGGTGGTGCTGTCCATCTGCAGGACGATGGCGGGGCCGGGGATCTTCACGCCGACGGGCAGCGTCTCGCGACGATAGAAATTTGTGGGCACGGTCTTGAGCTCACCCGCGACCCGGAACACCGCCGCGCCCGGTCTTGACCGGCTCCGCGGTTGCAGCATGCCGGTTTTGACAGCCGGCTTGCCGATCTTCGGCATCGGGCCGATGCCGGTGACGCGGATATTGACGATCTCGATTTTGCTGGCGGCGAAGCGGTGACCGTACTCGGTCTCGTGCTGGCGGTGGAAGGCTTCCCATGCACCCGCCAGCGCTTCGTCATCCAGCGCCCCGGCGGGGAAGCGCACGCGCAGCTCGTAGCCCTGGCCGGCGTAGCGCAGATCGCCTGCGCGCTCGAACGTCACGGCGCCGCCGGAGATGCCATCCGCCGCGAATTGCGCACGCATGGCTTTCTCCATGCCAGCGAAATCCTCGCTCAGCTTGGCGAGATCGACGGCACCTTGCGTCATGAATTGGGTCTTGATCGCATCGTATTTGAGATCGGTCGTCAGCAATCCGACCGCCGAGGTGATGCCGGGATGCGGCGGCACGATCACCTCGGGAATACCGAGCATCGCCGCCACTTCCGCGCCATGCAGCGGGCCGGCACCGCCGAACGCCACCAGCGCGTAGTCGCGCGGATCGATACCCTTCTGCACCGTGCGCGAGCGGATGGCGTTGGCCATGTTGGCGTTGAGGATGGTCAGCACGCCCTCGGCCGTGTCGAGTTCGCTCAGACCCAGCTTCGCCGCCAGCCCGGCGATGACGCGCCGCGCCGCGACCTCGTCCAGCACCATGCCGCCGCCCAGGAAATTGTCCTTGTCGAGGCGGCCGAGAACGATGTTCGCGTCCGTCACCGTCGGCTCGTTGCCGCCGCGGCTGTAGCAGGCCGGACCGGGCCGGGCACCCGCGCTGCGCGGACCCACACGGAAGGCACCGCCCGCATCGACAAAGGCGACCGAACCGCCGCCCGCACCGATCGTGTGCACGTCGATCATCGGCACCATGACGGGGAAGCCGGCGATCCAGGTGTCGCGCGCGGTGGCTTCGCTGAAACGCCCATCCGTCACGATGCCGATATCCGCACTCGTGCCGCCGACATCGAATGTGATGAGCTTGCCCTTGTCGGAGAGTGTGCCGGTCCAGGCTCCGCCCAGAACACCCGCAGCCGGTCCGGAGAGCAACGTCAGGACCGGGCGCTCCGCCACCATCGTCGCCGTGGCGACGCCGCCATTCGAGCCCATGACCCGCAGCTTCGCCGTCAGGCCGGAGGTCTCGATCCGTTCCTCGAGATTGCGGACATAGTCGCGCACCTTGGGGCCGACGAAGGCGTTCATCGCCGTGGTCGTGAAGCGCTCGAACTCGCGGAATTGCGGCGAGACGGAGGACGAGGTCGTGACGAACGCCTCCGGATATTCCTCCAGGATGATCTCCTTGGCTCGCGCCTCGTGCGTCGGGTTGAGATAGGAGAACAGGAAGCACACGGCGATGGACGAAGCGCCCTCGGCCTTCAGCGCGCGTGCGGCGACGCGCACCTCATCTTCATCCAGGGGTGTCAGCACCGCGCCGGTTGGCGGCGCGCAACGCTCGCTCGACCGTCTTGCGGTGCCGGCGCTCGACCAGCGGCCGGTCCTGCCACGGGATCTCCTGCATGATCGAGTAGTTCTGCGGCCGCTGATGCCGACCGATATGGATGATGTCGCGATAACCCGCCGTCGTCACCATGCCGGTCTTGGCGCCGTCATGTTCCAGGATCGCATTGGTGGCGATGGTCGTGCCGTGGAACACGTGATCGACCTTGTCGCGCGCCACGCCATGGCGCTCGCACAGTTCCAGAATCCCTTGCAGCACGCCCTTGGACGGGTCCTCGGGCGTGGTGGGCACCTTGTGGATGGTGGTGGCATTGCGCGCCGTGTCCGCCAGGACCAAATCGGTGAACGTGCCGCCGACATCGACGCCGATCAGCATCATGGCGCGATCCTCATGAGGGATGGGGTGTTGCGCCTCGGCACGCGTCGTGCACGGCGGCGCTGCACGATCGTCACCGCGGTGACGCTGGTGCCGATGATCAGGAAGGAGAACGCCGTCGTCACCGTGCCCAGCGCGTAGAGGGCGGGCGAGGTGATGTTGGTCGTCATGCCGTAGATTTCGAGCGGCAGCGTGTTCTTGGTGCCGACCGTCAGCATCGAGCGCGCGAACTCGTCATAGGACAGCGTGAAGCCGAACAGCCCAACGCCGATCAGGCTGGGCGCCACGATCGGCAGCACCACGTAGCGGATGGTCTGCCAGCCGGTGGCGCCGAGATCGCGCGCCGCTTCCTCGTAGGACTTGTTGAAGCGGTTGAAGACCGCGAACATGATCAAGAGGCCGAACGGCAGCGTCCAGGTCATGTGGGCACCCAGCCCCGAGCTCCACCAGGTGGTCTCGAGGTCGAGGATGCGGAACAGCAGCCCCACACCCAGGCTCACCAGGATCGACGGCACGATCAGGCTCGCGACGGCGAGATAGAAGACGAGCGTGCCGCCCGTGAAGCGCTTGCGGAACGCAAGACCGGCCGCGAACGAGATGACCACCGTCAGCACCATCGCGATCAGGCCGAGCTGCAAGGAGCGCAGGAACGAGCCCTTGAAATCGCCGACCCGCTGCTGCTCCAGCAAGGCGCCGAACCAGTGCGTCGACCAGCCCATCATCGGAAAGGTGAGCCCACCATCGGGTCCCTGGAAAGACAGCAGCACGATCGCCGACAAGGGCCCATAGAGGAACGCCACGAACACCGCGAACACCACGGCAAGCACATAGAAGCTGGCGGGGCGCGGACCGCGATCCATGGCCTTACAGCTCCTTGCGGATATCGACGATGCGCATCATCGCGGCCACGATCAGCAGCACCACGACCAGCAGCACGATCGCATTGGCCGCCGCCGCCGGGTATTGCAGGTAGGCGAGCTGGTTCGACATCATCAGCGCGACCGAGGCGCTCTGCCCGCCGCTCATCAGCCGCACCGTGACGAAATCGCCCATCACCAGCGTCACCACGAAGATCGAACCGATGGCGATGCCGGGCTTGGACAGCGGCAGCACCACCTCTTTCACCACCCGCCAGCCACTCGCTCCGCAATCCACCGCCGCCTCGATCAGCGATCGCTCGATGCGCATCATGGAGTTGAAGATCGGCACGACCATGAACAGCGCGTAGAGATGCACATAGGCGAGCACGGTCGAGAATTCGGAGAACAGCAGGAACTCCAGCGGCTTGTCGATGACGCCCATCGATAGCAGCGTCGAGTTGAGGATGCCGTTGCGCCCCAGGAACGGGATCCACGAGATCATGCGGATAACGTTCGACGTCCAGAACGGGATGGTGCAGATCAGGAACAGCGTCATCTGCCATTTGAGTGTGCGCACATGAAACGCCAGGAAATAGGCGACCGTGAAGCCGATGACCAGCGTCACCGCCCAGGTGATGGCCGCGAATTTGATCGTGCTGAAATAGGTTTTGTAGGTGACCGCGGAGGTGAACACCTCCGCGTAGTTGCGCAAGATCAAGTCGGGGACGATGGCGTATTCGGTGTAGTCCCAGAAACTGACGACCGTGATGACGATGATGGGAAAGACAAGGAATGTCAGGAACACAGCCACCAGCGGCGCCACCTGCAGATAAGGTGTCGCCGCCGGCAGCCAGCCCTTGACGGTACGCATTTGGATGGGGCGCGACCCGAGCCGACCGCCCGACCAACCCGGGTCGCGTTCCGCCGCTAAATCAGGCGGCAATGAACTCGTTCCATTTCTGGACCATGTAACGGTTCTCGTCCATGACCGCGTTCCAGCACGCGACGGCCCCCATTCTTTGTTCGAAAGATCCGCCGTCGCGCACGGCGCCGGCCTTCTCCATGACCTTTCCGAACGGATCCTTGATGTCGGTGGCGGCGGGCTTGCCCTCCATCCAGAACGCCCACTCGTCGGCCGACATGTTCTTCTTGGCGGTCGACAGCACCGCGCGAGTAATAGCCCTGGCGATTGAGGAACGCCCCAACCCAACCGGAGAGATACCAGTTGATGTATTCGTACGCGGCGTCGCGCTCGAGGCCGGTGAGGGCCTTCGACATGCCGAGCCCGCCGCCCCAGGCGCGATAGCCTTCCTTGAGCGGCACGTATTCGCACGCGACACCCTTCGAGCGCACGGCCGTGACCGCCGGCGACCACATCGACTGGATGACGACCTCGCCCGAGGTCATCAAATTGACCGACTCATCGAAGCTCTTCCAGAAGGCGCGGAACTGCCCGGCCTTCTTGGCTTCGATCATGACCTTCATGGTCTTGTCGATCTCGTCCTTGGTCATGTTGCCCTTGTCGTCGTACTTCACCTCGCCCATGGCCTCGCAGACCATGGCGGCGTCCATGATGCCGATCGACGAGATGTTGAGGATCGAGGCCTTGCCCTTGAATTTCGGGTTCAGCAGCTCCTTCCAGGAATCGATCTTGCCGACCACGTCGGGACGGATGCCGAGCGTGTCGGCGTTGTAGATTGTCGGCACGAGCGTGAACCAATCGGTCGGCGTCTTCGAGAATTCCTTGGAGTCCGGCCCGGTCAGGTAGCTGACCTTCACAGGCGCCGTGCCCTGGCTGCCGATCTTCTTGCCCGGCGAAATCTCGCCCTTGGTGAAGATCGGCACGATCTCGTCGAACAGCTTGATCTTCTTCGTGTCCATCGGCTGCAGATTGCCGCTGGGCACGATCTTGGCGAGCATCCAGTACTCGCTGTCGATGATGTCGAAGGATTTCGGCTGCGTGACCGCGCGCTGCACGACCGCGTCGGAATCGAGCGCCGCCATCTCCAGCGTGATGCCGAGGTCTTCCTTGGCCTTGGCCGCGATCTCGTTGATGCTCGACACGCCGGTGCCGAACTGGCGCAAGGTGACGCCCTTGATGTTCTGCGCCCAGATCGTCGGGAAGCCGCTAAAGGCCCCCGAACCCGCCGCAAAGCCGCCGACCGCGGCGGTGGTCGAAAGCAGACGGCGCCGCGTCAAACCGGAAGTCTTGTTCTTATCGTTCTTTGCCATGTAGTCCTCCTGTTCTCTGTGTGATCAAGCGGCGTTGAGAAGTCGTGCGTCGCTGGCGATCCAGGTGGCGGCGACGGCGTCGCCTACCCGCAACGGCCGTTGATGGAATTCGCTGTCGGGCAAGGTCACGATGAAATCGTCGACCGCCTCGGCTTCGAGGCGCACCTGCAGCACGTTGCCGTGATATTCGATGTTGGCGACGCGGCCCTGCAGGCTGGTCCCGTCGCCGAGGGCGCGCTCGGTCAGCCGCACCTTGTCGCTGCGCACGGCGAAGGAAATATCGCTGCCGATTGTGGCCGCACCGGGCACGCGGAACTCGCCGGCCTGGCTGCGCAGCACGGCAATGCCCTCGCTCTGCGCGATCACCTTGCCGCCGACGACATTGTGCCCGCCGATGAAACGCGCCACGAAGGCCGATTGCGGCGCCTCGAAAATCTCGCGCGCCGGTCCCGCCTGCTGCACGCGCCCGCCATCCATCACCACGATCATGTCGGAGAGGGCGAGGGCCTCTTCTTGCGAATGCGTGACGTGAATGAACGTGATGCCGAGCTTGGCCTGCAGGCGCTTAAGCTCCTCGCGCATCTTGACGCGCAGGAACGGGTCGAGGGCCGATAGCGGTTCATCAAGCAAGAGAACGCTCGGTTCCGTCACGAGTGCGCGCGCCAAGGCCACGCGCTGCTGTTGACCGCCAGAGAGCTGGGCGGGCAGGCGCTCGGCGTATTTGTCCATGTGCACGAGCGCGAGCAGGGCGCGCGCCCGCTCGCGCCGCTCCGCCTTGGCCATGCCGCGCATCTTCAAGCTGAACGCGACGTTGTCGAGCGACGTCAGATGCGGGAACAGCGCATAGCTCTGGAACATCATCGCCGTGCGCCGCTGCGCGGGCGCCAGGATGGTGACGTTCTCGCGCCCGATCAAAATGTCGCCGTCGCTGGCGATCTCGTGCCCGGCGATCATGCGTAGCGTGGTGGTCTTGCCGCAGCCGCTGGGGCCGAGCAGGCAGCAATAGGAGCCGCCGGCGATCTTGAGGTTGATGGTATCGACGGCGGTGGTTGTTCCGAACCGCTTGGAGACGGCGATTAGTTCAACGGTCCGCTCGTCGGCCATGCCGCGACGCCCCTGTTCGAAACTCTTGAAAGGGAAGGGAGCAAAGCTTGTGCCAAGCCCAAGCGGCCGGGAATCAAGGGAATCTCTGGCGCGTGCCCGGATGAGGGCATAGCCCATGAACGTCCGCCTGATTTTGAGGCGGCCGGCCTGTCTAGAATTTGTGCATGTCCGTTATGGCGCGGGCCAGGGCACGCCCTGCGTGGTCACGAAGCTCACGGTCGAGACATGGCGGATACGCTCATAGGCGCCATCGCCGCTGCCGCCCGGCTGCGCCTCGAAATGGACGACCTCGATGATGTAGCGGCCGGCCCAGGGCGTGGGGACGTTGATGCGGCCCTGTTCGTCGGTCGTCAGGCTCTTGGTCCATTTCGGTGGCCCGTAGACCGTCACCTCGACCTTGGGCAGCGGCGCGTTGCGCAGCAACAGCGCGAACGTCGAAGCCTCGGGCGCGACCGGCACGAATTCGAGCATCAGCTTGGCCGCCGTCTCCGCCCGTCCGGTGCGGGCGTGCAGCATCGGCAGGGTCTTGCCGCCATTTTGCTTGTCGACATAGGGGCCCAGCGCATCGACGACGAAGCGGACGTCACCGGAGTTGGCGAGCGCGATCTCCAGATGGTCGTCGCGCCGCGCGATCGTCAGCTTTGCCTCGCGCGCGGCGTGAAACGCTTCCGGATCGCGGATGCGGTCGAGAAGCCCGCCCGTGCGCTCGCGCACATCGTCCGCCCATTCGCCGTAATAGGCCCGCGCAACCGGGCCGTCGCGTTCCAGCCAGATGTAATGCGCTTGGGCCTGTGAGGCGCACGCAAGGAGCGCGAGCGCAAGAAGCAACCGCTGAATCATCAGTGTCTCCGTCTTGGGTGAATTAGCGCCTGAGCCAGCGTGCCGGCGACACGCCATGGCGGCGGCGGAACAGCTTTGCGAAATGGCTGGGGTTGGCGTAGCCGGCGGCCAGCGCCGCCTCGGTCACGCTGGTGGCGCCACCGGCCAGCAGGTGGGCGGCCGCGCCGAGCCGCGTGTCTTCGAGATAGGCGTGCACCGTACGGCCAACCAAGGCGCGGAACCCCGCCTTGAGCTTCTTTTCGTTGAGGCCGACGGCGCGCGCCAGGCTGGCGATGGTCCAGGGCTCGCTGTAGCGCGCCGCCAGGAGCGACGCGGCCTCGCGCACCCGCTCATGATCGCGCGGCCTGAGGCCGAGATGGCGCGACTGCATCACGTCGCCCGCGGCGATCAGCGCGGCCAAAGCCTCCAGCGCCTTGGCTTGCAGGTACAGCCGGCGCGCCGGCCCACCGAGCCGGCAATTCATCACGTCGCGGGCGATGCCGGCGAGGGCGGGGGAGGTCCGGTAGCCGGCCAGCAGCGCATCGTGGACGCCGCAATCGGCCACCGCACCGCGCACCAGGGCCGACAATTCCGGCACGCCGATCCGCGCCAAAGAGTTCGGGCGAAAAACGGAAATCGACGCAGCGCATGCGGCTGCCGGCGCGCACTCGGTTCTGGCCGCGCATCGGCCGTGGGGCGTGGAACAGCACCGTCATGCCGGGCTCGATCTTCAGGCTGGGGCCGCGCTCGATCGCCAGGCTGCCATGCCCGTCCAGGACGATGGCGAGGCAGAAGGTCGGCGGCCCGCTCACCCACACGCTGTGATCGATGTCGGTGACGAAGTCGAAGCGGTTGAGCCGCATCCCATCGCCGATCTCTTCCGAGGCGATGGCGGCGAGCCAGGCATTGTCCTGCGCCGGTGTGTCCGGCGGGCCGGCGATCGGCCGTAGGTCGCCATTCAGCACTTCGTAGACGACCGGTGGCGGCGGTGTTGGTGGCAAGGATCTGAGCACACGTGACTAATACCGCAAGTGAGAATGATTCGCAATAAAGTCCCGATTGCGTCAGACTTCGTCCCGATCGCGTTAGCGGGGCTGGGCCGGTCCCGTTAAGTCCCGCTGACACAGTGTTGGCGGGGGAAGTTCATGCGATCGAAGACGGGTTTGGGGCGCGGCGCCACCGCGCTGGCGGTTCTGTTGTGCGCATCGCCGGCGGCCGGGCAGGGGCAATCGAGCGAGCCGGTGCGGATGGATGAAATAACGGTGACCGCCAACAAGCGGCCGCAGCGCCTGGGCGAGGTCGATGGCAGCGTGGCGGTGCGCACCGCCGAGGATCTCGAGCGCGCGCGAGTCACCAAGGTCGAGGATCTCGGCAAGGTCTTCCCCGGCCTGATCATCAACGAGCGCGGCAATCGCGCCTACGCCAACGTCACCGTGCGCGGCGTGACGTCGCCCGATTTCTACAATCCCGCCGTCCAGGTCTATGTCGATGGCGTGCCGCAGGACTCCGCGTATTTCACGCAAGAGCTGCTCAACGTCGATCGCGTCGAGCTGCTGCGCGGGCCCCAAGGCACGCTCTACGGCCGCAACGCCCATGGCGGCGTCATCAACATCATCACCCGCAAGCCTGGCGACAAGCTCGAGGGCAATGTCGGCGGCAAGCTCGCCGACAAGGTCTATGGCGGCGATGCAACGGTCGCCACACCGATCGTGCCGGGCAAATTGTTCGGCGACGTCAGTGTGCGCTGGGAAAAGACGCTGGGTCAGGTCGACGATATCGCCACCGGTCAGCAAGATATCGACGACACCATCGCGCGCCTCGGCCGCGCGCGCCTGCGCTATGCCCCGACCGGCGGCCCGCTCGACGTGATGGCGACGGCGCAGCGCGAGGAGGTCATGAGCCATGAAGAGCTCTATATCCGCGAGGTCTTTCTGCGCGACCGCAATTTCAACAGCGCAACGCAAGGCGGCAAGCCGCTGCTCGACCGCCGGGTCAACACCTTCGCGCTGGCGGCCGAATACGATGTCGGGATCGGCAAGATCTCCAGCGTGACGTCGAGCCAGAACCGCAAGCTGACGCGCGTCCTGCAAGGCCGCAACACGCCGGAGGATCAGGATGGCTTGGCGCAGGAGCTGCGCTTCGCCTTCGACAATGGCGGGCCGCTCACCGCCGTCGCCGGCACATTCCTGCAGGACACTGACTTCACGCGGCGTGATCCCGGCTTCACCGGTTTCTTCGGCCCCTCGCAGAACAATGTCGACAGCCGCTCGTATGCGCTGTTCGGCGAAGCCACGTACAAGATCACCAGCACGGTCGATGCGACCGCGGGCTTGCGTTGGTCGCGCGAGGACGCGGAGATCGACTTTGCGCGTACCGGCACCAGCGCGTTTTCGTTCCAGTCCGACGACAGTTTCAGCGACGTCTCGCCTAAGGGCGCGGTGGGCTGGCAGTTCGCGCCGCGCCATCGCCTCTATGCCGTCGTTCAACGTGGCTTCAAGCCCGGCGGTTTCAACCACACCGTTTCCGTTCCGGCCGACGCCATCGCCTTTCAATCCGAAACCTCGACCAATTACGAGATCGGCTGGCGCGGTGTGGCCTTCGGCGGGGCGGTGGAATTCGGCACGGCGGTCTATTTGATCAAGGCCAAAGACAAGCAGATCTATGTCGGTCCGCTCGGCCAGCAGGTGCTGCGCAATGTCGGCGACGCGGACAGCCGCGGCGTCGAATTCGACATGTCGGCGCGGCCGTTCGACTCCCTGGTCCTGACTCTGGGCGGCACGTACGGCCGCTCGACATTCGAGGATGCGGTCGATCCGCAGATCGGCGCCAACTACGACGGCAACACGCTGCCCTATGCGCCCGATGTCACGCTGCAGGGCTCCGCGCGCTACATCGTGCCGCAGACGGCGCTGGCGGGGGAACTCAGCGTACGTACGGCCGCGACCTACTTCTCCAAGACCTATTTCAACGAGACGAACACGCTCGACCAGGGCGGCTACACCATCCTCGACGTCTCGCTTGATGTTGTCTTCGACAGCGGGCTCTCGCTCAGCCTGTTCGCCGACAATCTGACCGACAAACTCTACCGCACCTCGAGCTTCCTGTTCGCCGGCGGCGATCAGCGCAGCACGATCGGCACCGGCCGCGTCATCGGCCTGGCGGCGCGCATGACGTTCTGATCCGTGACAACAACCACACAAACCCTCTCGCCCGGCCGCGTTCTCGTCGTCATCGCCGGCATCTACACGACCCAGAGCGTCATCGGCGCGATGACCTTTCACGGCGTGCCGGCGGTGTTGCGCACCGCCGGCGCCGGTCTCGACATGATCGGCATGGTCTACCTGCTGATGCTGCCCTGGGCGCTCAAGTTCCTGTGGTCGCCGGCAATCGAGCGCTATCGCCTGCCGGCAAGCGGCGCGCGCCGCTCGCGCCAGCTCATCGTGGCCGGGCAACTGATCGCCATCGTAACCATTGCTTTGATCGCACTCGTGACTCCCGGCGAGTTTCCGCTGCTGCTGTTCGCAGCGCTCGCGTTCGCGGCCATCGTGACGGCGACCGTCGACATCGCGTGCGACGGTTTTGCCGTCCAGCAACTCGCAGGTCCGGTGCGTGGCTGGGGCAATGTCATGCAGGTGGGCGGCGGCTATCTCGGCGCGATGCTGGGCGGCGGGCTCTTCCTCGTTCTCATCCCGCTTCTCGGCTGGAGGATGGCCATCGCCGCGATGGTGTTGCTGCTCGTGCTGTTGACCCTGCCGGCGGCAACGACGCGCGAGCCGCCAGGCGACCCGGCGGAGCAGGGGCGCCATCGCCCATCGCTCGCCGATGCCTGGGCGCGGCCGGCGATCCGATGGGGCCTGCTGATCGTGCTGGTCTATCAGGCGGGCTTGCGGCTGGGCATGGGCATGACCGCGCCATTCGCGATCGATCGCGGTTTCGACCTGACCATGCTGGGCTATGTCTCGGGTGTCTTCGGCACGATTGCGAGTCTGATCGGAACCCTGCTGGCCGGTCTCGCGATCAGGCGTTGGGGCGCCGACCGGCTATTGCTGCCGGTCGTCGTCGCACAAATAATCCTGTTCGCCGGGTTCGCGGCAGCGTCACTCATGCCGAACGTTGCGATCGCGATCGTCATGGCGCTGCTGATCGCCAAGGCCGTGATCCTCGGTGCCGCGTTCGTAACGCTCTACACGGCGATGATGGGCTGGTCGTCGCTACGACAGGCCGGTGTCGATTTCACGCTGTTTCAATGCGCCGACGCGGCGATCGCCGCGGCGGCCGGGCTGAGCGGCGGCGTTCTGGCCCAGGCGCTTGGCTATCGTGCTTGCTTCGGTCTGGCGGCAGCGTTGGCGCTGATCGCTTCCATCATTCTTCCCACCCTGATGCGGCGGATAAAATGACTTAGCGTTCCGCCCTCATCGTCGGCGCGGGCGTGGCCGGACTCTGTGCCGCGTGGTGGCTGGCAAAATCCGGTTGGCGCGTGACCGTCGTCGAGCGCGCACCCGATCTGCGCGCCAATGGCTACATGCTCGGCCTCTCCGGCCCGGGGCACGAAGTGGCGCGGCGCATGGGCCTCTTGCCGCAGCTCGAAGCGCGTGGCCGTCATATTGCGGAGAACGTCTATCGCGGGCGCGACGGCCGCGAGATCCTGCGCCTGCGCTATCGCGATTTTCTCAGCGGTCTCGCCTGGATCACGCTGATCCGCACCGATTTGGTGGCCGTTCTTTACGAGGCGGCGCGCCAGGTTGCGGAGATCCGCTTCGGCGTCACGCTCGGCGATTTCCAGTCCGATGCCCTTGGCGTCTCGGCGACGCTGACCGACGGCACCGCGCTGCGCGCCGATCTGCTCATCGGGGCGGACGGCATCCATTCAGCGGTGCGTGCCGCCGTGTTCGGCGAGGAGGCGCAATTCGCGCGGCCCTTCGGCTATCGCGTCGCGGCCTTCCAGGCGCCCGACACGCTGCATCTCGGCGCGGATTTCCTCTCCTACGCAGAGCCGGGACGCCTGGCCGAGGTTTACACGCTGTCCGAAGAGCGCATCGCCACGCTCTATATCTGGCGCACGCCCGATCGCGGTGCCGTTGCGCCCCCGCACGCGAGGCCGTGCTGCGCGCGGCCTTCGCCCGCGCCCATCCCGATGCGCTGCGCTGGATCGATGCGCGCCAATCCGACGACAATATTTTCCTCGACGATGTCGAACTCATCGATATGCCGGCGTGGTCGAAGGGCCGCGTCCTGCTCTTGGGTGATTCCGCGCACTGTCTGACGCTGATCTCGGGGCAGGGGGCCGGCATGGCGATGACCTCGGCCTGTCTGCTGGGGGAGGAACTGGCGAGCGGCGACATCGACGCGGCCCTGGTCCGCCATGAGAAAAAGCTACGCCCGGCCATCGAGCGCCTGCAGACCCGCAGCCGCAAGATGGCAAATTGGTTCATCCCGGCCACCCCCTTCGCCTTTCACACCCGCAACACCATCATGCGCCTGATGCCGCGCCGCCTGCTGGGCCGCTATTTCCTGCGGGCGGTCCGTTCGGAAATTCTTGCTGCTGCTTCCCTCGCGACCCGGCCCGCCTAGGCCTTTCGTCCAAGGCTTATAGGCCGACATCGCGAAGGGCAAAGCCGAATAAGTCGGCTGATGCATTCCTCAACAAAGGTGATGTCGGCTGCCTCCGGCAGGCTTCGGCCCGCGGGAGTCAGCCGTTTCTTGGGGCTGCTAGTTGCTCAGGCACCGATCCACGAAGCGGCCCTGCGCCTCGCCTGACAGACCGCGCGCGATCGCGGCGGCGCGGCAATTGGCGTATCCGGAGCGCTCGCCCATCGCCGTTGTTACCGTCGGCGGCTGCGTCACGCAGCGGTCGATGTAGGCGCCGAGGCCGTCGCCGCTGAGCCCCGTCGCTTCCGATCGGCACTGCGCATAGCTCTTGGTCGGCGACCCGGAAGTTTGGGCAATCGTCCCGCGCTGCCAGCCCATCCGCGCCATGCAGTTGTCATAGGCGCTCACCGCCGAGCCATGCTGGCCGGAGCCGCCGCCCGCGGGTGCGCCCCAGGCGGTCTGAAAGCACGTTGCGTTGGCGTTCTTGTACGGCATGGCATCGGTCTTGGTCTGGGCAAAGCTATCATTGGCCGGCATGGTGCATGCGCTCAGCGCCACCAACGACAAACTCAAGCCCAGCAGGGGAATCGCAAATCCACGCATAGAAATCCTCCGTATGGGAACAAAGACCCATTGGTGCTGTGGGACCGTTACCGGAATGTAGGGTGGCCGCCATGTTCGGCACGTGCGTTTTGGCACACGCCGAGCAGCGCTGTGACGACGAGCGAGCGTCGTTCTCAGATATTGCCGCTTTCGGAATCGTGGATCTGTGCCCGCATGGCCTGGACGTCCGTCAGGATGAATGCCCCGCGTCGCCTTTCCAGAAGCCCGGCCTCCTCGAGCAGATTTAATTCCCGCGTCACGGATTTACGCCGCGCAAGGACGCGCGCGGCGATCTCGGCGTGAAACGGCGGCGGCGAGACGACGGCGCGGCTCTGGTCGTCGCGATCGGGCCGGCTCAGCCGAAGCAGCTCTGCGACGACGCGGCGTTTGATGTCGAGACTGCCGAATTCGTTGATGCGCCTGTCCAGCATACGCAACCGCGCCGCCATCAATTCGAGCAATTGGTCGCAAGAATTCAGGGTGCTGGTGTATCGCCTCGCGGAACACGCGCGCAGGCATGCGCGCCACCGCCGCGCCCGTAATGGCGACGACACTCGCCGAGCGTGGCCGCCCATCGATGGCGGCGAGCTCGCCGAAGAATTCGCCGGCATCGACATCGCCGAGAATCACCTCGCGCCCGCCATTCGCGCGGATGAGCGCGCGGACGACTCCACTGATCACGAAGAAAACGTCCGTACCGTCTTCCCCGTAATTGAGTATCTGCTCCTTGGCCTCATATCGGCGCCAGAAGCATTGAGTGTCGAGGTGATGTGCCTCGACATCGGTCAGGCTGCGAAAAAGCGGGACATGCCGCAGTGTTTCAAACTGTCGCATCATGGATTTTGTTTCCTGCAGGCGCGTTTTCCTCGGGCAGGGATCGAGAGCGCTGGCATGACACGAATGTTACGCAACACAGAGAGACCCACGGCATCAGCTGCACAGGGCCGTAGGCGCACAGCTACACATTGTAAGCGTACGAACTTGTGTCAAGGGAGGCCGAGCGCCCGATTAACCCCGCGACGGCTGCTGGCTCAGCGTTAGGCGTTCGTCGTTGGGCCATGGGGGCGGGCCTGGCGGCGCCGCACTCAAGCTCTGGCAGCGGGGCTGGAAAAGGCTACGCTGGAGCTCCAAACACGGTGATCTGGGCGATGTCGAACCGAGGATATCGCCTACATAGGGAGGAACCCATGGAACAGATCCTCGATCCGCAGTTCTATGTGACCCAGCTGGAGGCCGCGCGCGACTGGCTCGCCGCCAACGCGCTTCTGCTCAGCGTGAGCACGATCAGCCAGCTTATTGTCGTGGTCGCCGCGTTTCTTGCGGCACGGCATGTCGCGCCCCGCGCGCAAGCCGTGGTCGAGCGCGTCACGCAGGGGCGTCGCCACGAAGCGCAGTTGCGGCGTTTCGCCGCCGCTCTGGCGCCGCTGACGTTGCCGATCGTGTGGCTCCTCCTCCTGTGGCTGTCGGTGATGGTCGCGGTGCAGGCCGGGGTGGCGCATCCGATCATAACGATTGTGGTGAGCCTGCTGACCGCGTGGGTGGTGATACGACTGAGCGCATCGCTGGTGCGCGATCCGGTGTGGTCGCGGTTCGTGACGCTGGTCGCCTGGACCATCGCCGCGCTCAACATCCTGGGCCTGCTCGACCCGGCGATGGCTATGCTCGACAGAGCCGCCGTCACGCTGGGCGGCTTGCGCATTTCGGCGCTCACGATCGTCGAGGCAGTGCTCTCGCTGGCCGTTTTGCTGTGGATTGCGACATTGGCAAGCCGCCTGCTGGAGCGGCGCATCACCGCGTTGCCGAATCTCACACCCTCCCTGCAGGTGCTGATCGTCAAGCTGCTCAAGATCGTCCTGGCGATCATCGCCGTCGTCGTGTCGCTGAGGACGGTCGGGATCGACCTCACGGCCTTCGCCGTGTTCACGGGCGCGGTGGGCGTAGGTATTGGCTTTGGCTTGCAGAAGGCCGTCTCGAATTTCATCAGCGGGCTCTCCATCCTGATCGACAAATCGATCAAGCCCGGCGATGTCATTTCCGTGGGCGACACTTATGGCTGGGTCAGCTCACTCGGCGCGCGCTATGTCTCGGTCATCACCCGCGATTCGACCGAATATCTGATTCCCAATGAGAATCTGATCACCGAACGGGTGATCAATTGGTCCTATAGCAACGCCGAGGTGCGATTGAAGGCTGCCGCTCGGCGATCTCCTACAGCGCCGATGTGCGCCAGGCGATCGAGCTGTGCCAAGAGGCAGCGAGCGAGTCGCCGCGCGTGCTCAACAGTCCGAAACCCGCGTGCCTGATCAAGGGCTTTGGCGACAATGGCGTCGATCTCGAGCTTCGGATCTGGATCAACGATCCCAAGAATGGCGTCTCCAACGTGAAGAGCGACGTGTTCTCTGCGGATCTGGGACAAGTTTCATGCGCATGGCATCGAGATCCCGTTTCCACAGCTCGATCTGCATCTGAAGACACCATCCGAGATCCACATCGTGACGCGCGGTCCCGCGAGCGAACCGCCTGTCTCGCAAGGCGGTCCTGGACCGCGGCTCGAGCTGGCCACGCCATGACACGAACGGCGTCAGCCATGGGGAGCCATGCCTACTGGGATCTACCCCATACGCCCCACGATGGTGCTCGTGGGGCGTCTCTTGTAGATCAATGCTTACTTCTTCCGCGGATCATCGGCCGGGTTCACATAGGTAATGCCTTGCGGTCCCACGCCGTGAAGCTGAAGCACAGTATCCTCGGTGAACCAGGCGTAATGCGTCATGCCCTTGGCAACGAATGAGTAGCCTCCGGCTTTGACCCGCTCGCCCTTCGTCTCGTCGAGTTTGTCGCCAGTCCCGATATTGAAGCTTCCTGACAGAACGGTCACGTTCTCATCATTGGGATGAGTATGGGCCGCAATCTTGAAGCCTGCCGGGACTTTCAATCGAACAATGTACATGCCTTCCTTTGTTGGATCGCCCTTGAGCACCGCAAACTGGGCGCCTTGCGCGTAAGCGGCGGGAGCCGTCCATTTTATCGCGTCAGGTTGCAGCGTTGCGTGATGGTGCTCCGCGGCGATCGCACAAACGGGGAGCATCGCCGCAGCGAACAAACTAAGGGCAACTCGTCTCTTTCTCATTGTTTACCTCCAAGATTTGGCGGAACTGCCGGATGTAGATCAGGTCGTAGGCTTGTAGCACATCGATGTGGTCGCGAAAGCTCCCGCCCGGCGCTTGCGCCGTGTGAACCCCAGCGCCGCGAGGCCCGCGCCGAACAGAGCGAGGATCGCGGCTCCGGCACGGAGTCCGCGTAGTCGACGGGCGCGAGGACCAGCCCGCCCCCCGCCGCCCCGATCGCATCGAGATTGGGAACAAATTTATAGAGAGCGGTCGTGTCGTCGCTGAACGTGAACAGCGCCTGCACACCAAGCAGATCGCTGACCTGAATGACTTCCGGCGTCGGATCGCCATCGACATCCATCGGCCCCAAATTGAAGGACTTGCCGGGATTGAAAGCCGTGATGAATTCGATCGTGAGCACGCGCGTGTCTTCATCCAGGAACACCAATTGGCCGAACTGGTCGGGCCCGCTCGAAGGTCCGACCCCGTCCCAAACGAGCGGGAAGGACACCGCGGTGTTGCCGTTGAGTTGGATCGATTTGATGTTCACCGTCGAGCTTGCGCCGTTGACGATCCGCAGATTGATCGACGTGCCGTCGTCCGGACCGAGAACGAATCCGCTGACGACGGGCGCGGCATAGCCCGCGTTGATCGTGAGGACGCTCAGCGTCGTGGCGACTGCGATGGGAAGAAACCGGTTCATGTGATTTTCCTTTTTATATGGCTGTTGAATGAATGCGATCGGTCCTGGCAATGCGCGAGGCCGCTGCCTTATCGAGGCAGTGAAGCCGCGTTCGATACTTTCGGGAGACTAGGCGGCGCCGCGCTCGCGGCGCCTGGACAGGGCGAGACCCATGAACGCCGCGGCGAACAGCGTCAGCGACGCCGGCTCGGGAATGGCGGCCGTGCGGCTGCCAAACTCGATGAGGTACTGCGCCGAGCCGTCCGCGACGAGATGGAGAATTTGGCCCGGCGACATGTCCTTGACCTCGAAGAGGAAGGTGATCGAATTGTCCGTGAACGACACCGTTTCCGTGAATGGATCGGAAAACAGCGTGTCGATGATCGACCCGGAGTTCAGCGTGACGCCGGCAATGAACTCATCGGGATCGTCGAAGCCGATATTGGTCATCATGATCTTCACGATCTGATAGCCGGTATTGGTTTCCTCGTGCCGGAGCGTGATGGTGTTGGGCAACGGGTTGGTGAACGGGGATTGAGAAGGCTCGACGTCAACAGACAGATAGCCGTTGTAGCCGGAGGGGTTCTGGATTTCCTCGTTGTCGGTCAGTTCGGGAATAGTGACCGTGTTGGGTTGGGCACCGCGATTTTGAACTGCGAACACGCGGGGCCCCAGCCCCGTGGCAAGGGTCGGAATATCCAAAATCTCCATGAAGTCGGCCCTCTCCAGCCCGGCGTTCGCCGTTCCGGCGACAGCCATCACGCTGACGGCCGTAACGAAAGCGAGTTTTGAAAATGAATTTTTCGACATGACAGGCTCCAAATTCTTGATGTTGGAAAAACAAACGAAATGCCGATGGCCTTGGTCGGCCCTGGGCTGGCGTCAATCGCGCTTGCGATAGAATGCGTAGTCGGCCGTGTAGGGCACGCTCAGGAATGCGCCGAGCAAGTCACATGTCTTCCCGGACACGCCGCCTTTGGTGTTGAGTTTTTGGATTGTCGTGACGCCGGCGAGCTGGCCCGCGCCGTGCTGCATGGCCACTTCAAGCTTGAGCAGCGGGATGTCGCCCGTAGTCGCGGCGGGAGCATGGCCTGCGACCTTGCCCCTCACGGCGCTGCCGTCTGTCATCTCCCAGTTCGGGCCCGCGTAGTGCCGGCCGACGGTCTTGCCGTCGATGAGCAGCGTCGCGATCGGTTCGCGGAAACGCCAGATGAGCTTGCCGAAAGTGTCAAACCCGCACTCGTAGACCTGGGCGCCGACCGCGTGGACGGTTGCGACCAGGTTCTCGCCCGCGGGCGCCGCGATCGCTTCGGGCACCTGGGCTGTTACGCTTGAGAGCGGCGTAATCACGAGTGCGGTGCTTAAAAATAACAACGGTAACGTGTACATCGTACCAATCCCCCATGTTGAAACGTCGTAGGATAAAAATCGTAGGCGCCCACTCGGGCGCCCTCTGGACAAACTTGAATGGGCGTTTATTTGCCTTTTTGTGGGAAACTTGGCAAATTTATTGTGAAAATCCCACTATAAGGGTTTCTTTGAGATGCGTAGCCTCAACCTCGATCAGCTGCGGACCCTGAGCGAAGTGGTCGGGCACGGGAGCTTTTCCGCGGCGGCGCGACGGCTCAACCTGACGCAGCCGGCGGTCAGCCTGCAGATCCGCGAACTCGAGCGGCGTTTTGGCGTGCGACTGATCGAGCGGCAGGGCAAGCTCACTTATCCCACTGCGCCGGGCCGCGACCTCGTCGACATGGCACAACGCATTTTTCGCGAATGCGACCGCGCCGATGCGGCGATGCGCCGCTTTCGCGACGGCTCCGTGGGCCGCGTCCACGTCGCGACGACGCTGACGGCGTTGACATACCTGCTGCCGCCAATCCTGCGGAGGTTGCGTATCGAGCATCCTGGGATAGACCTGCATGTCACTCAGATGCCGACGCGCGACAGCGTTGAAAGCATCATCCAGAACAAGATCGACTTCGCACTGGTGACGCTGCCGGTCGAAGGGTGCCACCTCCGCATAACACCGCTGCGCACGGAGAGCCTGGTTGCGATATTTCCTGCCGGCTCCGGCGATCTACCCGACGAAATCACGCCGGAATACGCCGCGCAGCAGCCGCTGCTGATGGAACACACCGCTGGTGCCGTGCGCGGGTTGGTTATCGGGTGGCTGGCCGGACAGGCATTATCGCTGCGTACGACAATGCATCTCGGCACGATCGAGGCGCTCAAATCCGCCGTCGCCGCGGAGCTCGGTATGTCGATCGTGCCGGCGGTAGCAGTCGCCGGGCGCATGTCTGGCATCGTGGTTCGGCCCTTGCGGCCGCCGCTGCCCGTCACTCTGGCACTCATCGAGCGCGACGACATGCCGGCCGAACCCGCACTCGAGATCGTGCGCAATGCGCTGCTTGCCTTGCACGCGGCGGAAGAGCGCGAAACTGTAGACGCCTGATGACCGAGCCTGACCTGAAATCAAATCGAATTCTGCGAACGGGCAAGGCGCGGCGCCAGGATCTCATCTTGGCGGAGCTGAGGATCAACAGGTCGATCCGCGTTTCCGACCTCGCCGAGAAATTCAAAACGTCGACCGAGACAATTCGGCGCGACCTGGACGAGATGAAGGCAGCCGAACTGCTGAACAGGACCCACGGCGGCGCGACACCCCTGCCCATGGGGCATGAGGCGAGCTTGTTCGAGCGAGAACAGATGTTTCGCGCCGAACGCGAGCGTATCGGCGCCAGGGCCGTCACAGCGCTCGGCATCAATGACGTGGTCATGATGGACACCGGCTCGACCACCATCGAGGTCGCCAAGGCGATGTCCGTTCGCGCCGTCCCACTTACCGTCATCACCAACAGCTACGCGGCCGCGACGATCCTTGGCTCGAATCCCCTCATTCAAGTGATCATGCCGCCGGGCGAATTCAGTGCCGCGGAAGCCGCGGTGATGGGGCTCGAGACCAACGAATTCGTCCGGCGCTTCAATGCAAACGTCTGCATCACCGGTGCGAGCGGCGTTACGCTCGGAGGTCCCTGCGATGCCAATTTGGATGCAGCCCGGCTGAAACGGACGATGATATCGCGCGCATACAAGACCGCCTTGACTGTGGATCACAGCAAGTTCGACCGATATGCGCTGGAAACGGTGTGTCCCTGGAACGATATCGGAACGATCGTCACGGACCGAATGCCGGCAGACGCGTTCCGGGAGGTTTTTAAGCTTCATGGCGTGGACGTGATTGTCGCCGACGAAGAAAAGCCGTCATCCCCGGAACAGGACGAATAGGCAGCGGGGACACCTGGATAAACCCTTTTCATCCTGCCTTTGATCCCCGGCGCCGGCCTTGTACAGTCGGTCCCGGCCGGCGCCGCAAGCCGGGTTCTCAAGGGATGGAGACGAGAGTTTGTCGAAAACGGGTATGCGAAAGGGTCTGACCGCCTATGGCGACCCTGACTTCTCGCTGTTTCTGCGCAAGGCCTTCATCAAGGCCATGGGGTATTCCGACGACGCGCTCGACCGGCCGATCATCGGCATCGCCAACACCTTCAGCGACTACAACGCCTGCCATGGCAACGTGCCCAAGCTGGTCGAGGCGGTCAAGCGTGGCGTGATGCTGGCGGGCGGCCTGCCGATGGAGTTTCCCGACCATCTCCATCCACGAATCCTTCGCCATCCGACCAGCATGTTCCTGCGCAACCTCATGTCGATGGACACCGAGGAGATGATCCGTGCCCAGCCGATGGATTCGGTGGTGCTGATCGGCGGCTGCGACAAGACCGTGCCGGCCCAGCTCATGGCCGCCGCCAGCGCCGACGTGCCGGCGATCGAGCTGGTGACGGGCCCGATGCTGGTCGGCCACTACAAGGGCGAGCAGCTCGGCGCCTGCACCGACTGCCGCGGCAATTGGGCCAGTTCCGCGCCGGCCAGATCGACCAGGAGGAGATCGACGTCATCAACGGCCGCCTGGCGCCGACGCCGGGCACCTGCATGGTCATGGGCACGGCCAGCACCATGGCCTGCATCGCCGAGGTGCTGGGCATGGCGCTGCCCGGGCAGCGCCACGATCCCGGCCACCCATGCCGACCGGCTGCGCTGCGCCGAGCAGAGCGGCAAGCGCGCCGTCGCAATGGCGGCGAAGGGGCCCGAGCCCAGCGACGATCATGACCAAGGCGGCGTTCCGCAACGCGATGGTCGTGCTCCAGGCGATCGGCGGCTCGACCAACGGGCTCGTCCATCTGACCGCGATCGCCGGACGCTGCGGCCTCAAGATCGATCTCGAGGAGTTCGACCGCATCGGCCGCGAGGTGCCGGTGCTGATCGACCTCAAGCCCTCCGGCGATCACTACATGGAGCATTTCCACTGGGCCGGCGGCCTGCCGCGCATGCTGCAGGAGCTGCGCGAGTTCCTCGACCTGTCGACGCTGACGGTGACGGGCGAGACGCTCGCCGACCGATCTGCGACGCCGCCGAGGATGTGCCCGGGCAGACCATGATCCAGCAGCACGGCCGCCCGCTGCAGCAAAAGCGGCGGCATGGCCGTGCTGCACGGAACTTCGCGCCCGAGCGGCGCGGTCATCAAGCACGCCGCCGCGACCGACAGCTGCTGCAGCACACCGGCCGCGCGGTGGTGTTCGACTCGGTCGAGGACATGGCCAACCGCATCGACGATCCCGATCTCGACGTGAAGGCCGACGACGTGCTCGTGCTGCGCAACGCCGGGCCGAAGGGCGCGCCTGGCATGCCGGAGGCGGGCTACCTGCCGATCCCGCGCAAGCTGGCGCAGCAGGGCGTCAAGGACATGGTGCGCATCTCCGATGCGCGCATGAGCGGCACGGCCTTCGGCACGATCGTGCTGCACATCACGCCGGAATCCGCCATCGGCGGCCCGCTTGCGCTATGTCCGCAACGGCGACCAGATCCGTCTCGACGCCGGCGCCGCGCAGATCGACCTGCTGGTATCGGAGGCGGAACTGACGCGCCGACGCCGCGAATGGACGCCGCCGCAAGATCACGGCCGAGCGCGGCTACCAGCGCCTCTATCTCGACAGCGTGCTGCAGGCCGACGAGCGGCTGCGATTTCGACTTTTTGCTGAAAACGCCGACGAATAATTCCGTCCATCGGAATATCCTCGGCATACAAGAAGCGCCTCATCCTTCGACAAGCTCAGGATGAGGCGACTTTTTGGCTGTATCGGGCGCCGCGCTCATCATCTTGTCAGACCAATTGCCTTGACGCTTGCGCGCGCCGGCAGATAACGTGCCTCACAATCAATGGGGGAGGGACGCAAATGATCACGCGCCGCAACACGATTCTGACTGGACTTGCCGCCGGGACCGCCGCCATGACCGGCCTCGGCCGTTCCGCGGTCGCGCAGAACTTCACCAAGCAGGTGACGATCATCGTGCCCTACGCGCCGGGCGGCAGCTCCGATATCCTGGCGCGCCTGATCGGCCCCAAACTGTCCGAGTTGATCGGCCAATCGGTCATCGTCGAGAACAAGCCCAGCGCGTCGGGCAATGTTGGCGCCGATTTCGTGGCGAAAGCAGCGCCCGATGGGCATACCTTGCTCATCACCGACGTCGGCACGCTCGCCACGGCGCCGGCATTGTTCACCAAGCTGTCCTTCGACGTGCAGAAGGACCTTGTGCCGGTGACGATGGTGCTGTTCGCGCCCTACCTGTTCGCGATCCATCCCCTCCATTCCCGCCAACACGCCGCAAGAGCTGGCCGCCTGGGCGAAGGCCAATCCCGGCAAGCTCAATGTCGGGCATGCCGGCGTCGGCTCGGCCAATCACTTGACCGGCGTTGTCATCGGCAAGCATCTCGGCATCGATTGGGGCCACGTGCCCTATCGCGGCGGTGCCGCCGCCATCCGTGCGGTCGTGGCCAACGAGAGCAACGTGCTCTTCAACGGCGCCACGGCCACCACGCCCTTCGTGGTCAACGGCCAGATGAAGGGCATGGCGGTCTCCGGCCCCAAGCGCCTGGCGGCCCTGCCGAACGTGCCCAGCTTCGCCGAGCTCAAATTCCCGGTCGTCGACAGCGGCACCTGGCAGGGGTTCCTCACCAGCAAAGGCACGCCGCCGGCGATGGCGACACGCCTCAACACGGAGATCCGCAAGGTCCTGGTGATGCCGGAGATCGACGCCAAGATCAAAGAGATCGGCGGCGAGCGCAAGGACGGCTCGCCGGCGGAACTCGGCCAGTGGATCACCGCCGCGATGGCAAGTTGGGGCAAGGTCATCCAGGACGAGAACATCAAGCTCGATTGACGCCCGAGCGCGGGCGGCATTCTCATGACCCGGCGCGGCAGCGTCCCTGATCTCGCCTTCGCGTTGTTCCTCGTCGCCTTCGGCATCGCCGTTCTGGCGCTGACCGGCGATCTGCGCACCGGCACGACGGCGCGCATGGGACCGGGCTTCGTGCCGCGCGGGCTCGCCTGGATCACCATCGTCTACGGTGCGGGGCTCGCCGTTCCGGCGATCCTCGAGCCGTTCCAGATGATCGCCGGCGTAAAGCTGCGCTCGCTCCTGTTCATCTCGGCATCGCTCGCCTTGTTTGCCATCCTCTTTCCCATTGCCGGCCTCGCACTCGCGGGCTTTGTTGCGATGCTCTGCGGCAGCGCCGCCGCCGCGGATTCGCGGCCGCTGGAAGCGTTGATCTTCGCGCTGGTCCTGACAACGTTCGCCGTCGTGCTGTTCGTCTACGCCCTGCGTTTGCCGTTTGCCGTGTGGCCATGGACCTGATCGCCGGCCTTGCCACCGGCCTGGCCGTGGCCTTCACGCCGTCCAATCTCGTCTTCTGTCTGCTGGGGACCTTGGTCGGCACGCTGGTGGGTGTGCTGCCCGGCATTGCGCCGGTCGCGACCATCGCCATCCTGCTGCCCTTCACCAGCGCGCTGCCGCCGGCCGCAGCACTCATCATGCTCGCCGGCATTTTCTACGGCGCGCAATATGGCGGCTCGACCACCGCGATCCTCGTCAACCTGCCGGGCGAATCTTCCTCCATCGTCACCTGCCTCGACGGCCATCAGATGGCGCGCCAGGGACGGGCGGGGCCGGCGCTGGCGATCGCCGCCATAGCGTCCTTCTTCGCCGGCACGATCGCCACCATCGTCATCGCCACGTTGAGCGTGCCGATGTCCTGGCTCGCCTTGCGCTTTCATGCCGCGGATTATTTCAGCTTGATGATCGTCGGCATGATCGGCGCCATCGTCCTCGCCAACGGTTCGCCGGCCAAGGCCGTGGCGATGGCATTGCTCGGGCTGTCGCTGGGCCTGGTCGGCCTCGACGTCAATTCCGGCGTGCCGCGCCTGACGCTCGACATACCCCAACTTTCGGACGGCATCGGCTTCGTGCCAGTGGCGATGGGCCTGTTCGGCATTGCCGAGCTCATCGTCAATCTCGAGCGCCCACAGGACCGCAACGTCCTCAATTACAAGGCGCTCAATCTCATGCCGCGCTGGGCGGAGATCCGCACCTGTCTGCCGTCGATGGCGCGCGGAACGGTCCTGGGCTCGGTCCTCGGCGTTCTGCCCGGCGGTGGCGCTGCGCTGTCGTCATTCGCGGCCTACGCGCTCGAAAAGAAAGTCTCGCGCGATCCCTCGCGCTTCGGCCGCGGCGCGATTGAAGGCGTGGCGGCACCGGAGGCCGCGAACAACGCCGGCGCGCAGACCAGCTTCATCCCGCTGCTGACCCTCGGCATCCCCGGCAACGCGATCATGGCGTTGATGGTCGGCGCCATGATGATCCAGGGCATCCAGCCCGGCCCGCAGGTGATGACCGAGCAGCCGCAGCTCTTCTGGGGCGTCATCGCCAGCATGTGGGTCGGCAACCTCATGCTGATCGTCATCAACCTGCCGCTGATCGGCATCTGGGTGTCGCTGTTGCGCGTTCCCTATCGGTTGATGTTCCCGGCCATCATCCTGTTCTGCTGCATCGGTGCGTACAGCCTCAACAACACGATCTTCGACGTCTGGATCATGCTGCTGTTCGGCATCGTCGGCGTGTTCTTCATCAAGGTCGGCGCGGAGCCGGCACCCTTCATCCTCGGCTTCGTGCTGGGGCCGATGATGGAAGAGTATTTCCGCCGCGCCATGAACCTGTCCAAGGGCGATCCAACCGTGTTCGTAACGCGACCGATCAGCGCCTGTTTGCTATTGCTGGCGGTGATTTTGCTGCTGATCCTCATTCTGCCTTCGGTGCGCTCGCGGCGCGACACCGTGTTCCGCGAATAACAACCGCCCTTTTTCCGCAGAAACAATTGAAACAAGGTGCCAGGCGCCGCGACATCGCGGCGACACGCACCCGTTCTAGTGTGTGCCCATACGCAACGGGGGTTCGCAGAATGTCCAACACCGCAATTGTCACGAAGCCCGCTCGCACGGGCAGTATTATTCTCTTGAGCGTCGCCACCTTTCTGGCGCTTGGCACCGCCATCGGTCATGCAGCCGAACCGGAGTCCAAGATGAAGCTCTTCAAGATTGTCACGCAGCGCGACGAGACCGTCATCGGTTTGAAGACGGAGGAGTTGCGGAATTTTGGTAAGTCAGGCGATCTGGAAAATCTTGCCCAACAGATGAGCACGGCCGGCCAGATGGTCGTGTGGCAGTACGCAACGAAGAAGGGGACGGACGGTCAGCTTCAGCAGGCCCCCGCCCAGCGCATCGCGGTATTCGCGTCGGGGATCTCACGCATCGAGCCCTACGCGACGCCGTTGATGGTGATCGCACCTTCCGAGTAAGCGGGACGTCATTGGCAGCCCCGCCGCGGCCGAGCGCCGCGGCGGGGTTCCTCTGACAGCAATCCCGTCCAACACCGTCTAGTCGGGACGCCAAAGCCTGGAACAGTTTCCAGCGCTTTGTCGCGCGTGCGGAATTTTGCCGCGCGTGTGTCAGGTCGCAAGCAGATTTTCAGAAATGGAATTTTGGGATAGTGCCATGCGGATTGCCCTGTTCTTCCTCTACGCGTTCGGATTCATGATCGGCCTGCCGGCGATCGTGCTGTTCTTCGTCCAGCGCGCCATCGGCCCGCTGCAATATCCGCCGCCGCCGGCTTTTGTATGGGACGCGGCCTGGTACCAGACCGACTCGTCCTCGTTCAAAGATCCCAAACGTCTCCTCGGCGCACTGGGGCCGGTCATGGATCTGCGCCAGATCATCCCTTATGCCGAAGCGGCCGCCGCCTCGGTCAACATGGATGGCACGCTGATGGCCGCCGCCGTGTTCCGCACGCAGGACGAGGCCGATCGCGGTATCGCTGATCTCGCCAGCCAGTATCAGCTGAAGCAGCTCGGTGAAGTCGCCGGCGGATGGCGCGTCAGCAGCGCCAACACGATGGAAGGCCAGCTCTTACGCGACCAGCGCCGCGTTCTGGTCGCCCTGGGCCTCAAGGAAGAAGCGGCGATGCAGCGTCTCGCGGCAACGCCCGGCTTGGCGATGGTCCCGGGCCTGGGCAGCGGCAAGCTGCCGTCGAACACGCAGCTCATCGCTGTCTTCTCGGGGATCATGGGCTGGGCGTTTCTACAGTTCTTCCTGTTCGGCCGTGTCGCATCCTGGGCCGGCGCCGTGCCTCCGGAACCCGGCATGCAGCCCGTGGCCGTCGAGCAGCTTATGTCGAAGCTCATGGCCGTGAACTCGCTCAAGGTGCCGTTCACCGTCACCGCCGGCAAAGAGCCGAACGAGATCTACATCGACTGGCGCTATGCCGATGCGAGCTGGTTCGACCTGATGCGCGTTCATCACATGAACCGGGCCTATCGCCTTGTTCTGCGCCTCGATGCCGACACCAAGCGCGTGCGCGCGATGGAGCAGAGCTCCGCGCTCGATCTCTCAGCCGGTCTCTCTGCGGCCAGTCTGTCGTGGAAGACCAGCTATGGCATCAACTTCGTGCATTACCAGCACGAGCGCGTCTTCGGCCTGCAGATCAAGGACGGCAAGCTGACGCTGGAGCCGAGCTACGCCTACACCTTCAATGTGCAGGAGCTGAAGCAGCCGATCATCGACATCGTCCGCAGCGCCGGCTGGGACTATCGCCCGGTGATCACCTTCTTCCGGCCGATCGGCGGGTAGGGCGCGATGTTGTCGTTGCTCCGTCACGCCCGCTTCCTGTCTTGGTGAGGGGCAGCGTCATGGCACTGCCACCGCCGCCGATCAACGCGGCTACCGAGGCGCTGTTTGCGGCTATTCGTGCCAACGATCCGGCCCAGATCGATCGTGCTCTCGCGTCTGGCGCCGATATCAACGGCGAGGAAGTCTACGACTTCCCAATCGATCGCGACTGGTATCAGGGCTCGCGCACGCCGCTGCGTCTCGCGGTCGACCTTCAGAATATGGACTTGGTGCGCCGGTTCCTGGCCGTGCGCGGCGTTGAAGTCGATCGCGGCGATTGCTTCGCGCATGAAACGCCCTTGATGGCCGCCGCCAAGACGGGCAATCGCGACATCGTCGAGAGCTCTCCTGGCCGCCGGCGCCGATCCCAACCGCGAGGAGAAATACGAGCTCTGCACGGCCGCCGGTTTCGCCATCCGCGCCGGCCATCCGGAGATTGCGATCCGCCTGATCGAGGCCGGCACCGATCTCGGCCGCTATGGTCATCGTCTTTTCACGGACGCGACGCATTTCGAGTTCGTCGCGATCATGGACTTGATCGAGGCGCGCGACATCTCGATGCGCGATGTCGCCCATGACAAGGACCGCGCCAAGCAGCTGGCGCTGGCGGCACGTCTGTCCGCCGCGGCTTACGAGCCGCCGCCGAGCATCAGCGATGACGAACTCTTCCGCGCGGCGGAGGAGGGCGACTTCGACATCTTGCGAACCGCCGTTGCGTATGGCTTGCCGCTCAATCGCCGACGCGCGGGCGGGGACACGCCGTTGATGGTGGCGATACGCGCTGGGCAAAGCCAGGCTGCGATCATGCTGATCGAGGCCAACGCCGATATCCGCCTCACCAACGACAAGGGGGAGGACGCGGCCGGTCTCGCGGCCAGCCTGCAGCGCCCCTACATCGCCGCGGCGTTGCGCCGCCGGCTGCGTCAATCGTCCCATGCCTAAGCTCACGTTTGTGTGAGCTGCATCACTCGAGCCGACAGAACTGAAATCATTTTGAAACACACAGTGGCGATTTCTTTGCAGAGGAACCAGCAGGTCCAGTTTCGACGCTAATTACAACGCTCATTCTCACGGTGGCCTGTCATAAGCGAGGCATACCAATCGGGTATTTGAGCCCGCGCAGAGGAAGGGAGAGCGATTATGAGCAATACGATTGCCGCGAAAGTAAATTTCAACATCCCCCCGCTGGGCCGTATCGGCCTGTCCGCCCTCGGCCACTTTGCCGTCGCCGCCTTCTGGGCCGCGGATCGCTGCGTGGCCTACAGCCGCCGCCGCAAGACCGTCACGCTCCTGATGGCGATGGACGACCGCCAGCTCAGGGATCTTGGCATCAGCCGCAACGACATCATCGAGCATGTCGGCGGCGCCTACGGTTCGAAAAGGAACGATGAGCCGTGACTCAGATTGAGATCGATGGCGTGCAGATCGCCGTCGGCGAGTCCGGCACGGGCAGGCCGGTGGTGATGCTGCATTGTTCGGCGTCATCGGGCGCAGTCTGGCGCGATGCCGCGCGCTGGATGGGCCGTGGCGTGCGCGCCATAACCCCCGACTTCTACGGCTGTGGTGCCAGCGGGCGCTGGCAGCGGCAGCGCCCGCTGCGAATCGACGATCACGTGAAAATCGTCGAGACGATCGCCATGCGCGCCAGCGAGCCGATCGATTTGGTCGGCCATTCGTTCGGCGGTGCCGTGGCACTGCGGGCGGCAATCGCGCTGCAGAAGCAGGGGCGGCTGCAGAGCCTGACCCTGATCGAGCCCGTCTCCTTTCATCTTCTGCGCGGCGGCTCATCGGGCGACAAGCGGCTCTATGATCAGGCCATCCGGCTGTACGGCGAGATCCGCACCGCGATCCTGGCGAACGACGCCGATCGCGGCATGGGCCGCTTCGTCGACTACTGGAACGGTGCCGCGTCATGGGCCGGGCTGGATGCCGAGACACGCCACCGCCTGTCGTTGCGCATCGGCTCGGTCGTCGATGATTTCGCAGTGGCCTTTTCTGACACCACCACCATCGACGCTTATGGCGCCATCACGGCGCCCACCATGCTGATCGGCGGCAATCTGTCGCCGGCGCCGACGCAGCGCCTGTGCCAGCTCCTGTCGGTCGCAATCCCCGGCGCCGAGCACGTGACGATCAGCGCCGGGCACATGTCACCCATGACGCACCCCGCGGTGATCGGGGCGTTGATCGCCAGCCATCTTGAATACGCGCAGCCGCCGCGGCGCGTCGCCTGAGTTTCAACCGCTTCCCTGGCGCAAGTCTCATTTGATCGGGAGGACATAATGCAAAGCGCATATAGCTACGCTGATACCCTGGAAGTCTCGCAACGCATCAACTGGAAGATCGAGGACCTGATCGGCGGCGACAAGCGGCTCGATTTCGGCAAGCCGTTCATGCCGGAATCGCTGGCGGCCACGCAGTCCATGAAGTTCCTGCGCGCCGACGAGCGGCTGATGCTCAATCAGATCCGCGGCCACGGCTATCTCTATATCTTCGGCCTGGTCGAGGAGTTCATCCTGCCCTTTTTGCTCGACCACACGCGCCCGCAGCTCGGCGGCGACGACGCCCGCACCCGCGCGCTGTTGCAGTTCGCCGGCGAGGAGGCCAAGCACATCCAGCTCTTCAAGCGCTTCCGCACCGAGTTCACGCGCGATTTCGGGCATGAATGTCAGGTTATCGGCCCGCCCGAGGCGATCGCGCAGGCGGTGCTGGCTCATCCGCCGCTTTCGGTGGCGCTGGTGACGCTGCATATCGAATGGATGACGCAGCGTCACTACCTCGACTCCATCCGCGACGATGGGCGCATGGACCCGCTGTTCAAGAGCCTCTTGAAGCATCACTGGATGGAGGAGGCGCAGCACGCCAAGCTCGACACGCTGATCGTCGAATCGATCGCCGCGCGCTCGACCCCCGCGGAGATCAAGGCGGGCTTTGAGGGCTATCTCGCGATCGGCGGCCTGATCAACTCCGGCCTGCAGCGTCAGGTCGAGCTGGACATGGAGAGCTTCGCGGCGGCGAGCGGTCGCGTCCTGACCGACGAGGATCGCGCCGGCTTCACGCGAGATCCAGCGCAAGTCGATGCGCTGGACCTTCCTGGGCTCGGGCATGACGCACCCGCGCTTCCGCGCCACGCTCGGCCAGATCGACGCGGCGTCCGACATGAAGCTCGACACCATCGCGCCGATGTTCTGCTGATACGCGGGGACGGGGGGCCGGTCCGACCCGGCCCCTCGTCGCCCGGCGTGGGTTTCGTTAGTCTCTCGCCCGAGGGGAAACGGGGAGGGACCACCATGCTGGCGACATTGACGGCATTGCTCGATCTGTTCGGCATGGCCGTGTTTGCAACGTCCGGGGCGTTGGTCGCGTCGCGCAAGCAGATGGATATTTTCGGATTCATCCTGCTCGGCACGGTAACAGGCGTTGGCGGCGGCACGATTCGCGATCTCCTCCTCGGGGTGACCCCGGTCTACTGGGTCAGCGATCCGCGCTACCTGATGGTCTGCATCGTCGTATCGGCCGCGGTTTTCTTCACCGCGCATATTCCGGAGTTGCGCTACCGCATGTTGCTCTGGGTCGATGCGGCCGGCCTCGCCGCTTATTCGGTCGTCGGGGCGGAGAAGGGCATCGAGGCCGGGGCCGGCGCCCTGGTCGCCGTGACGATGGGTGTCATCACCGCGACATTCGGCGGCATCGTGCGCGACATGCTGGGCGGCGAGAGCCCGATCATCCTGCGCAAGGAGATCTACGTGACCGCAGCACTGGCGGCGGCGCTGATGTATGTCACGGCCCTTGCGCTGGATATCCCGCGCGGCGCGGCAGCCCCCATTGCCATGATGGTCGGCTTCGTCGTGCGCGGCTGCGCGCTTCATTGGGGCTGGTCGCTGCCGGCCTATCGTGCCCGGCCCGGCCGCACGCCGGACCAACTCGGGCTGTAGCGGCGAGTGAGCGCGCTCACAACTTTGCCTTGGCGACCCCGCTACGCTTGACAAGTCTAGGTCGTTCCTGGACGCTCGCCGCACACTGACTTGTCGTGCGTTGGCTTCTGCCGGGCCGTGAGCTCTTCTGTTGGATTTGCGGATTACGCAACCAGATCGGGGGCGAATTGGGCTTCGAAGACGTGGCCGAGCAGCCGCGACACATCATTGTGTCCGCGCGGATCAGCCCCATGGTCGAGCTCACGCGCTGGCTCTTCGAGCGCTATCGGCTCTCCTATCATGAGCAGGCGCACGCGCCGATTCTGCACGTCCGCGCCACGCGCCGAAACGGCGGCGGCATGGAAGTACCCGTCGTCGTCGGCTCGGATGGCGTCTGGGCCACGGCCGCCGAAATCCTGAACGGACTGGATGCGAAATCGCGTCCGGGCGACCGTCTATACGGCGAGTTGGAGGAGGAGCGCGAATCGAATTGCCGTCTGGTCGCGAAATTGCTCGACCTCCTGCTCCAGACCGTGCCGCGCTACGCCTGTTCCCATCTTCTGCCGCACAAGAGGCTGGTTCATCCCGTTGCGGTCGACGGCGCGCCCGCCTGGGAGCGCGCTTTCGTTTTTCTCCTCTATCCGCTCTGGCGCCGGATGATGGCGCGCGGTCTCGATCTTTCGCCTGATCGAGTTACAGAAGCGTCGGAGCGCATCGGCGAGGCTTGCGACCTCATTGAGGCCGACCTCGCGCGGCGCGGGACGCGCTTTATCGGCGGCGGCCAGCCGAATGTCGTCGATATCGTATTCTCGGCGTTGACCGCGTCGGTGGTGTTTCCGGCCGAATACGGCGCCAAGCTGCCACCCATCGACGAGCTTCCGCACGATTTCGGGCGCTTCGTCGCCGCGATGCGCGCGCGCCGCGCTGGGCGTCTCGTGCAGGAAACCTATGTTGCCGCGCGACCGGTGCCGCAGCGATACATGCGCGCGCGAGGCACCGGCAATCTGCTCAGCGCCCTGCTGCTGGGACCGACGATTCCGCGATGGGGCGCGCGGCTCGCCGCGGCGTATGGCTGCGTGCTGCGGATCTGGCGATTTGCCCTGGCGAGCCGCTGGGCGGATGTCGAGGAGATTCTGCGGCGCGATTTGGATTTCCGGATTGCGCCGATCAACGGACCGCGCATCGAGGAGGTGAACGGCCCGTTCGTCCTGGGTCTCGATCGCGGCGACCGGATGGTCGTGGAGCGTTCGCAGCTCTATACGGCGGTCTCCGCCATCGACCTTTCCGGCGTGCGGAGTTTGGCGAACACGCAAGCCGAATGGCTGCTCGACCGTGCCGAGGCGTCGCAAGGGCGCATCGATGTCGTCAACGGCTACGCCCGCCTTGTGGCCGCCCGCAACGCGCGCCGCATTTTCGGGATCGCCGGCCCGACCGAGATGGATTTGATGCGGGTTGCGCGGGCGATCTTCAATCACACGTTCCTGAATCTTTTCGGCGATGAGGATGTGCGAACGCGCGCCCTCGCCGCGGCGGCCGAGTTGAAGGGATGGTTCGATGCCGAACTGGCGCGACGCCAAGAACAGGGCCTTGAGATCGACGACGTTGTCGGTCGCCTGCTGGCGCTTCGCCAAGGCAATGCGAACGCGCTCGACGATGACGGCGTGCGGCGCAACGTGGCGGGATTGCTCGTGGGCGCCATCGATACCACGGCCACGGTGGTCGGCAAGATCGTCGCCATGGCCGTAGCCGATCGCCGCTTGCTCGAGAGAATGCGCCGCGACCTCGACTGTCCCGAACGACTCTTCGGGTGGTGCAACGAAGTGCTGCGGCTGTGGCCGCACAACCCGATCTTGCTGCGCCGGACTGAGAGCGACGTGCCGCTCGGTGACACCGTGATCCCGGCAGGAACGACGGTGATCGCCTTCACGCATGCGGCCTTGTTCGATCCGGCCCGCTTCCCCGATCCCGGCCGGCTCGACCCTAGCCGTTCGCCCAAGCTCTACCGGCATTTCGGCGGCGGCTTGCATGCCTGCTCTGGCCGTGCGGTCAATGAAGTTCAGATCCCCGAGCTCGTGCGCTGCATCCTGAAGCGCGACATCGTGCGCGTTACACGCCCACGCTACGACTGGCCGTTCATTGACGAGGTCGTTGTTTCCTTGCGCGGGGGTACGGCGTGAGCCACGCGTTTGTAACGATCATTGCTGCAGTACCCGTCGACAAGATCGCCGCGCTGCGGGCGTCCATCGAAGCCTTGGGCAACCCGGCAAAGCTCAGCTTAAAAAGTGAGCTCGACGCCATCGGCACGGTCCATTTCGCCAGCGTCAACGTCTTCCCGGCGTCGGCCGGCGATCGCGGGCATCTGGTATTCGAGTTCTCCGGCGACGGTGCGCCCGACGATCTCTTGACGCTCTTGGCCGGGAAGCTGTCGGCCGATCTCGGTCCTATATTCGCGCAGGCCAGCGATCGCGGGTCGGCGTCGCTCTACGAATTCTGGAAGTCCCGAATGGTGAGCGTCGGGCAATCGCCGTTCGCCAATCCCGGCGTCAATTTCACCGGCACGCCCGGCTTCTCGGTCGAGCGGATCAGGCGCGAGGGCGCGTTGGCAGCGCATCTCACAGCCCTCCTGTCGCAGCCTCTGCCCGCGGAGCCGGCGCTGCAGCGCCTGACCCGCATTCGCGATGAACTGCGACACACGCAAGATTGGCGTTGGGCGCTCGAGCCGGAACCTCTCGCCCAAGGCGGTGCCCCCGATCTGCCCAAGACTGTTGCCGAGGCCGTGCCGGTCCTCGGCATTCTGGCAGCCCCCTTCGCCAAGACCTTCCTGTGGCCATTCCTGATCCCCATTGTTGCGGCGTTTGTGCTGGGCTGGTGGATGCAGGGGTTTACCCTGCACGGCACCCTGTCGGCCCTCTTTTACACAGCGCTGGTCGCGGCGGGCACGGCCGCTCTGGTCATCGGCTTGGCGTTCCTGCTCTATCGAAAACTGCGGCGACACGAGAACGCGGAGATACCGCAAGACCAGCCACCCAATCGCCAGGCAGTCGACGCCATCTTGCAGCGGGAGAATTTCGCGGCGCAAAATCACCTCGCCGCACTCTCGGTCATGAAAACAGGATGGCTGCGTCGTTTCACGATCACGCTCGTCTTCTGGGGCGTGGCCCAATTGGTCCAGCGCTATTTCCGGCCCGGCTTTCTCGCGTCGTTGGGCACCATTCATTTTGCCCGCTGGGTGACGGTGCCGAAAACGGGCGATCTTCTGTTCCTCTCCAATTACGGCGGGAGTTGGGAGAGCTATCTCGAGGATTTTATCACCAAGGCGCACACCGGCCTCACGGGCATCTGGTCGAACACGGTGGATTTTCCGAAAACGGCGAACCTGTTCCAGGACGGCGCGTCGGATGGCGAGCGCTTCAAGCGCTGGGCACGGCGCCAGCAGGTGCCGACATCGTTCTGGTACTCGGCCTATCCGGGCCTGACCACCGCCAACATCCGCACCAATGCCGCGATCCGGCAGGGGCTCGGCGCGGCCCTGACCGAGAGCGAGGCGCGCCAATTTCTGTCCTACTTCGGTTCGGCGGCCCGGCCGGAGTCCGAGTTGGAATCGCATGAGATTCAGAGCCTGGTCTTCGGCGGACTTGATTCCTCCACGAAGGGGCGGCCATTCTGTTCGAGCTTTCCGGAAATCAAGCTGACGCCAAGGCGTGGTTGCGCGAGATGCTGCCGTCGATTTCGTTCTCGGATGGCCGCACGCTCAAGGAAGCGACGATGCTTGGCTTCGCGGCGCCGGCTCTGCCGAAGCTCGGGTTGCCGCAGGCCAGCGCCGCAACGTTTCCGGCGGCCTTCGCCGACGGTATGAGCGCGCCGTGGCGCTCGCGGCTGCTGGGCGACATCGGCAAGAACGCGCCCGATCAATGGGGCTGGGGCGGCGACGTCGCCAAGCCGATCGACGGCGTGCTTTTGCTCTATGCCAAGACCAAGCCGGGTCTCGATGCTCTGAAAGCGCGGGTCGATGCCGCGCTGCGCAAATACGGCCACACCAACCAGGTTAAAATCCCGTTTCGCTCGCTGGCCGCAAAGGATGCCACGGCGGCCGAAAAATTGGCCGTGAAATGTGAACCCTTCGGCTTCGTCGACGGGATCTCGCAGCCCGTCATCCGCGGCACCTACAAATCCCTGCGCGGCGCCGACGCGATCCATCTCGTGGAGGCCGGCGAGTTCATTTTGGGCTACCCCGACAATCGCGGCCATATTCCGCCGAGTCCGACCATTGCGGCGATGAACGATCCCGCCAATGTCCTGCCGGTCGCAACCGAGCGGCAGACCGCGTTTTCGATCAACACGGTCAATATGGAGCGCGATCTCGGGCGCAACGGTAGTTTCCTAGCGATCCGCCAGCTTGAGCAGGACGTCGATGCGTTCCGGACCTTCTGCAGCGAGGAAGGCACGCGGCTGCTTCCTTATTTTCCGCCCGGAATCCAGGCGCCGCCGGAGGAATACATCGCCGCCAAGATCGTCGGCCGCTGGCGCGACGGCTCGCCCGTGAGCCGCTACCCGCGCTATCCGGCAAGCGAGGCGCCGGGCCGGCATTCGTTGTCGCGTGCACCGGCCGACGGTGCGTCGCATCGCTCGCAAGGGAAGCCGCAGATCGCGGCATCGCCGGCAAAACTGCCGGAGGCTGCCAAGCGCAGCGCATCGCCGCCGCGTTCGCGCGATCCGGCACTGGAGCCCGATAACGATTTCCTGTTCGGCAGCGAGGACCCGCAGGGGCTGCGCTGCCCGTTCGGCGCCCATATAAGGCGCGCCAATCCGCGCGAGAGCTTCGATCCCGGCTCGCAGGAGCAACTCAGCATCACCAACCGTCACCGCATCATGCGGGTTGGCCGCGTTTATGAGCCGCAGGAGGGGCAGAAACCGGGCCTACTCTTCATGTGCCTGAACGGCGACCTGGAGCGGCAATTCGAATTCGTGCAGCAGACCTGGATACAAAGCCCGTCGTTTCATGGCCTAGCGCACGAGAGCGATCCGCTGATCAGCACGCATGGCGCGGGCAACGGTTACACGATCCCCACGCGCGGTGCGCCGCTGCGTCTGGGCAATTTGCCGTCCTTCGTCAGCACCCGCGGCGGCGGTTATTTCTTCCTGCCCGGAAAACGCACGCTGCAGTTTCTCGGCTCCTGACTTTCAGGTGCCGGGCTTCGCCAGGGCGCGCCGCACCGCCTGCAGCTCACGCAACGCCGCCGCATCGAGTTTCGGGAACTGCAGATTGAGGTTTTCCAGCGCCTCGACCATCGTCGTGGCGACGGCGAGCCGCGTGAACCATTTGTGATCGGCGGGGATCACATGCCACGGCGCCTCCTTCGTGCTGGTCTGGCGCACCATATCCTCATAGGCCTTCATGTATTGCGGCCAGAGCTTGCGCTCCGCCACGTCGCCCATCGAGAACTTCCAGTTCTTGCTCCGGTCGTCGATGCGATCGAGGAAGCGCTTCTTCTGTTCTTCCTGAGAGACATGCAGGAAGAATTTGAGAACGATCGTGCCGTTGCGCGTGAGGTGTTGCTCAAAGGCGTTGATGGCTTCGAACCGGTGGGCCCAAATCCGCTTGGTCTGGCAAGCCGGCGGAAGGCGTTGCGGCTCCAGCAGGGCAGGGCGCACCCGCACAACCAGAACCTCCTCGTAATAGGAGCGATTGAAGATATGGATGTCGCCATGCGCCGGCAGGCGCAGCGCGGCGCGCCACAGGAAATCATGCTCCAGCTCGATCCCGACCGGTGGCTTGAACGGGAAGACGTGTCCGCCCTGGGCGTTGAGGCCGCGCATCACATGCTTGATCGCACTGTCCTTGCCCGCCGCATCCATGGCCTGGAAGACGACGAGAACGGCCCAGCGGTTATCCGCATAGAGTTTTTCCTGCAATGCGCGCAGCCGCTCCAGCGTCTTCTCGAGCAGCGCGGCAGCTTCCTCCTTCTTGAAGCCGCGCGTTTCGCCAGGCTTGACCGCGGCCAGCCGGAACGAGGCACCGTTGTCGTAGCGATAATCGGACGCCAGCCGCTTCAACGTCTTGGCCATGAGGGATCAGCCGCGGCCGCGATAGGGGGAGACGCCGGGGTCGGGGACCCACAGCCCGGCGGGCGGCTTTCCGGTCTGGTAGAACACGTCGATCGGCATCCCGCCGCGCGGGTACCAATAGCCGGCGATGCGCAGCCAGCGCGGCTGCAGGACCTTGATCAGATCCTTGCCGATCCGCAGCGTGCAATCCTCGTGGAAGGTGCCGATATTACGGAAGCTATAGAAATAGAGCTTCAGCGACTTGCTCTCGATCAGTTTCGCGCGCGGCACGTAGTCGAGGACGAAATGCGCGAAATCCGGCTGGCCGGTGACCGGACACAGGCAGGTGAATTCGGGCTGCGTGAAGCGCACCAGATAGGGCGTGCCGCGCTGCGCATTGGGGACCGTCTCCAGCCGCGCCTCTTCGGGCGACGAGGGGACGCGGGTGTAGCGGCCGAGTTGGGTCAATTTGGGCTGTTTCATGCGCGACTTATGGTCATGCAGGGGCATCGGGTCAATGGCTTCTTCCGGCCGTCCGGGAGGTCGGATATAAATTCGCCCGGGACAATATGCTGGCGCCGACCGCAGCCGAGCCGAAGCAAGGAGGGGACAAGCATGGCCATCCAGGGGATGAACCATTTCACCGTATTGACCGATAATCTCGAAGCGACGCGCGATTTTTATATCGGCCTGCTTGGGTTGAAGGACGGATACCGCCCCGATCTCGGCTTTCCCGGCGCTTGGCTCTATGTCGGTGATTCGGCGGTCCTGCATATCATCGCCGGCCGCAAGCTGCCGGCCGAACCGGGCGGCGTGCTCGACCACATGGCGTTCAGTGCGACCGGCCTTCCCGCTGTCACCGCCCAGCTCAAGGAGCGCGGCATCGACTACATCCTGCGCCGGCAGAACGACACCCGGACCTGGCAGCTTTTCTGTCATGACCCGAGCGGCGCCAAGGTCGAGCTCGATTTCGCCGCCCATGAACAGGGCCCGGCCTCCTAGGGACGATGTCCACCAGCTTTGCCGACGCCGTCAAGCTGCACCAGGCTGGCGACCTCGCCCAGGCCGAACGGCTTTATCGCGCGGTGATGGAAGCGGCACCGCAACACGCCGATGCGCTGCGGCTGCTGGGCGTGTTGATGCATCAGCGCGGCGACGCGGCAAGCGCCACCGACCTGATCGGCCGCGCCATCGCCAGCGACCCTGCCAACGCCAAGGCGCACGACAATCTCGGTTTCGTGTTGACGGCCATTGGCAGGCGCGACGAAGCGGTTGCCTGTTTCCAGCGGGCGATTGCGCTGCAGCCGTCCATGCTGCCCTCGCATCTCAATCTCGGGCGCCTGCTCGCCGATCTCGGCCGCCATGCCGAGGCCATCACATCGTATCGTCACGCCCTCGCGTTGCAGGAAGTCAATGCCGGCGCGCATTTGGCCCTCGGCACGCTCCTGCTCAAATCCGGCGCGCCGCACGAAGCGATTGCGCATTTCGACCGCGGCTATGCGCTCGATCCCAACAGCACGGCACTCGCGCACAAGGCGGTGGCGCTGGCAGAGACCGGCGACAACGCGGCGTCGGATGCGCTGGTCGGCCTCGACAAGCTGGTACGTCCCGCAGCGATCGGCGATGCGCACGGCTTTGCCGACCTGCAAGCGTTCAATGACGATCTCGCTGCCTATGTCGTGGAGAACGCGACGCTGCGCCCGGTCGAAACCACCGTCAACGGCCTCGATACAAAGGAGCTGTTCGTCACCGAGCGGCCTTCGGCTCTGGCGCTCAAACGGTTCGCCGAAGCGCAGATCTTATCGCGCCTCGCGACACTGCCGTCCGATCCGGCGCATCCCTTCGCGGCGGGCAAGCCCACGCGCTACCGCATCGAATCCTGGGGCGTGCGCATGTGGCAGCAGGGCTACCAGGTGCCGCATATCCATCACAAGGCGTGGCTGAGCGGTGTCTACTATGTCCGCCTGCCCGATGCGGTGGAACGGCGCGCCGACGCGCACGAGGGCTGGATCGAATTCGGCCGCGGGCCGGCGGAGCTCTACCGCCGCAGCGCGCCGCGCACGCGGCTGATCCGGCCGACGCCGGGAACGATGATCACGTTCCCCTCTTATGTCTGGCACCGCACCGTGCCGTTCGATTTCGACCGCCGATCGCATCAGCATCGCCTTCGACGTCGTTCCTGAAAATTGATTTTCACGCCGCGCGCTGCTTGGAAAAGCGCCATCGTGCCCATGCGCCGGCCACTGTCCCGGCGTGTCAACGCTTGCCGTCGAACTATCCCGTTGCGGCGACCGCGCTTTTCCGGTGCTGTGGCGCTGGCACGGTTCTCGCAAAGATCGGATTTGGGACAATCAGTGTCCGCTCTGTCGGGGACGATCGACGAACTCGGGACGGTCGGCGATCGTATTCGGGGGCAGACTCCCTGGCGCTCTGCGCCAGGCCCGTCGTCGTGGCTGGCCATGCCGGCCATGACGACGGGGTCCCGCCATCGTTCAGAACCCCGGCAGCACCCAGATCTCGGGCGGGCCCGACGGAATCGTCGCGCGCGACAGCATCACGTGCGGGATATCGTTGGTGCGCACAATGTAATTGTATTCGACCTTCATGCGCTCGAGGAATCGCGCCAGCGTCGCGGCGTTGAAATAATGCATCGGGATCACCAGCGGCGGTTTGATTTGCTGGATCACTTCCATCATGTCGAACTGGCCCATCGTATAGGAGCCGTCGACCGGCACCAGCAGCACGTCGATCTTGCCAAGCAGGCCGAGATGCTCGGGCGTCAGGACATGATGCAGATGGCCGAGATGGGCGATGCACAGCCCGGCGGTCGAGAACACGAAGATCGAGTTGCCGTTGTAGCGCGTGCCGCTGTAGTCGCGCACATTGGTCGGCACGTTGTAGACATAGAGGTCGCGATACGCGATCGAATGGCGCGCCATGTTGCCATTCTGCGCCCAGCCGCGCAGCACGTGCTTGATACCCGCATCCGGATGGTCGGTGAAATGCGTCGAATGCGCGTTGTTCATCGTGACGATATCGGGCAGCTTGGGCGAGCGGATGTAACCGTTGTAGTCGGTGACGGCGCTGGCGCCACCGGCGGTCTCGATCAGGAAGCTGGCATGGCCGAGGAAGGTGAGGCTGACCTCGCCGGGCTTGGCCTGCGCCTGGGTGTATCCGGCCGGCATCACGCGCGCCGGCAGGCTGGCGACGGGCAGGCAATTGGCCGCCGCCTGTGCCGAAAACAGCGCGAGGATCGGGGCGACGGCGGCGGCAAACAGGCATAAAAAGCGGCGTGTCTGGCGCGGAAATCTGGACGGTCTAAGCGCGCCTGGCCCGGACGGCAATGCTGGTCATGATGCCTCCTTTTTGGTGGGTCTGCTACCCGATGGCCCGGGACGGCGCACCGTCGATCGCGCCAGTTTGGCGAATTTCCCCAGAATAATGAAGCTGCAGCCGGTTCGGTTGACAGACCTTAACCAAAAATAAGGCCCGCAAAGGATTCAATGTCCTGCTTCCGGAGGATGGGCTTTGCCGCTACACGCGCAGCCCGTCAGCGGAAACTGGCTCTGAAAGAAATTCGCGCGCGACTTTGTCGAAGGAAGTCTCTCGATCAATGAGTTCCCCGCAAAAAGAGCGTCGCATCGGGCCCTCGCGTGGCCAAGTGTTGCGCGTCGGCATCGGCGTCGCCGTTCTCTCATTGGCGGCGGCGATCTATGTGCCGCATGTGACGCACACGATCAGCACCGATGCCATCATCAATGCCCGTGCCATTGCGATCGTATCGCCGATCGAAGGCATGGTGACCATGACGCCGCCCGCCGACGGCATGCGCGTGTCGGCAGGCACTATTCTGGTGGAAGTCGAGAACCGCGCGATCGATCGCGGCCATTTTCACGATCTGCAGGCGGAGGCTGGCGTGCTGCGCGAGCGGGTCGCGGCGCAGCGTCAGCTCCAGGATGACTTTATCGATCTCCGGCGCTCGCTCGAGGAGACGCGCAACCGCTACCAGGCGGCCCGTGCCCAGCGGCTGGAGAACCTTATCGCGGAGGCGGGGGCCGAGGCTCAGGCCGCCGAGGCGAGTGCTCGCGAGCAGCTCAGCGATCTCGAGCGCAAGCGCATCTTGCATGACCGCGGCACGATCAGCGCTGCCGCCATCGAAGCGGCACAGGCGCGGGCCACGCGCACGCAGGCCGAAGCCGATCGCACGCGCCTGGCCGTCCGACGGATGCGCGACGAATTGCAGTCGGTGCGCCAGGGCGTATTTGTCAGCGAAGAGCGCAACGATGTTCCCTATACGCAGCAGCGCATCGACGAGATCGCCATCAAGCAAGTCGAGATCGCGGCGCAGATTCGCGAGCAGCAGACGCGTATTGCCGAGGTGGAGCGCGTCCTGGGTGTCGAGCGCGAGCGGCTGAAGGAGCGCGCGGTCGTGCAGCTCGCAGCGCCGCGCGACGGCATCGTCTGGCGCCCGCAGGTCGTGCGCGGCAGCCGTGTTGCGCCGTCCGGCGAGGTCATGACGCTCATCGATTGCTCGGAACTGTTCGTCAACGTCAAGATCCGTGGCCGTCATTTCGAAGCGATCCGGCCCGGCGATGAAGCGCAGGTGCGCATCGTCGGCAGCGACACTGTCCAGGTGGCACGCGTGCGCGATTTGCGCGCCATGGGTAGGGCCGATCGCAGCGACCGGTTTGCTGCGGCCCTTCCCGAGGTGCATGGCGACGAGGTTCTGGTCACGCTGCATCTCGACCGCGACAGCAATCAGGGGATCGCCGGCCAATACTGCAATGTCGGCCGCAGCGTCGAAGTGAAATTCATGCGCGATCTCGGCGCGGTCGATCGCATGGCGACGCGTGTCGCCTCGTTGTTCGGCGCCGATCCCGCGACGATGGCCGCTGGTATTATGCCGGCCGCCGGCCCAGTCGCCGCGCGGGCTGACGATGACCGCTAGCGGCGGTGATCTCGAGGCCCTTGGCCCGAGTTTGCTTGTTGTCGCGTTCTTCTTGATTGCAGCACCGTTTCTGCCGCGCGGCCGAACGTGGTCGCGCAGCCTGGTCGTGGCGCTCGCAGCGCTCGTCGCCGGGCGGTATCTGTGGTGGCGCTTCACCGAAACGCTTGGGCCGGAATCACCGCTCGACAGCATCCAATCGGTCTGGGTGGTTTTTTGTTTCGTGGTGGAAGCACTGGCTTTTGCCGAAATCGCCATCAACCTTCTGACCCTGTCGCGCCATGCCGACCGCTCGCCCGAGGCCGACCGCCATGAAGCGCGCTTGCGATCTCTACCGCGCGAAGATCTGCCATCGGTCGACGTCTTCATTCCGACCTACAATGAAGAACTCGATGTCCTCGAGCGCACGATCGTGGGCGCGCTCGGCCTCGATTATCCGAACTTCACCGTGTGGGTCCTTGACGATGGGCGCCGGGACTGGCTGCGCGAATTCTGCGAGCGCAAGGGCGCGCGCTATTTGACGCGCCCGGACAATTCCTATGCCAAGGCCGGCAATATCAATCACGCGCTGCAGCACACGAGCGGCGATCTGGTGGCGATCTTCGACGCCGATGTCGTGGCACACCGCAATTTCCTGTATCGCACGGTCGGCTTTTTCGCCGATGCCGGGATCGGATGCGTCCAGACCCGCCAGGAGTTTTTCAATAAGGATCCCATCCAAACCAATCTCGGCCTTTACCGCTTCTGGCCCGAAGAACAGCGGTTCTTCTTCGACCGGGTCATGCCCAGCCGCGACGCCTGGGATTGCGCCTTTTGTTGCGGGGCCGGCTCGATCACGCGCCGCCGCGACTTGATGGCGATCGGCGGTGTTCCCACCGGGTCCGTCACCGAGGACATGCTGACGACCCTGACCCTGCTGCGCCATGGCGCGATCACCCGATACCTCAACGAGCGTCTCAGCGTCGGCCTGTCGCCGGAATCCGTCAGCGCCTTCTTCGTGCAGCGCCAGCGTTGGTGCCGGGGCAATGTTCAGCAGATCTTTTTGCCCAACGGACCGTTTGGCCCCGGATTGAGCCTGCTGCAGCGCCTGCTTTTCGCGCCCGCATATTGGATGATCCAATTGCCGACGCGGATCCTGTCCTTTGTCATCCCCGTCGCGTGCCTGTGGGGTGGGTTGCTGCCGCTGCTGAGCGTCACCGCCGATCAGCTCATTGCCTTTCAGCTTCCCGTTTTTGTGGCGCTGATTGCCGCCATGCGCTGGCTGGCACCCAACACCTATCTTCCCTTTCTCGCCACCGCATCGAATCTCTTCACGGCTCTGCGCATTGCGCCCACGGCCATGGCGGCTCTGATCCGGCCCTTCGGCGTGCCCTTCAAGGTGACGCCAAAGGGCGCGGTCGGTGCCGCCACCCGTCCCGACAGAGTGACGTTGATGCTGTGCGGGGCGCTTCTGCTGGCGACTATCGGCGGCCTTGCGATCAACACCATCCCGGACTGGAACATCGTCGGCCACAGCGCCTTGTTTCCGATCGCAGCGCTCTGGGCCATCGTCAATGCCGTGATCTTGTTCGTGGTGCTGCTGCTCGCTGTCGACGCGCCGCGTCGGCGCTGTCAGGAGCGCTTCCCGCTCTCGGACACAGCGCGTTGGGCCACCGGCGCGGCGCCCGCGACAGGGGACTGGGCGGACTGCCGGCTGCTGGATGCCTCGCTGACCGGACTGCAGCTCGAAATTTCAGCCGATGGATGCGCCAGGCCCGGGGAGAGGATCATCGTCGACATGCCAAACGTCGGAATGCTGGCGGGTCACGTGATACGCACGGCCGGCCGGCGCATCGGCCTGCGCTTCGAAGGCCTGCTTGACGATGCGCGCGATCGCTTGGTCCGCCGGCTGTATACCGAGGGGATCCAAAACAACGCCGAAGGCGACCTCAACGCGGCCGCGATTGCGAGCCGGCTGCTGCGTCGTGCCTTTGGCCGTGGTTAAACCCTGACGAGAATAACGACCCCCGCTAAGATGCACCGCCATCCAGCGAGGGAAGTCATTGTCGTGCCGGACGCTCCATTTCCCTACGTCCTCAATCTGCCCGTCACCTTCCGCGACATCGACGTGCTGGGTCACGTCAATAACGCCGTCTATGTGACGTGGTTCGAGGCGGCGCGTACCGCCTACATGATGGAGCTGTGCAGCTTGAAGCGCCTGGAAGACCTACCGGTCATCCTGGCCGAGACGACCTGCCGCTACATCGACCAGGGCGAGTGGGGCGAAACGGTGGTGATCGGCTGCGGCGTGTCGCGCTGGGGCACCAAGAGTTTCGATCTGATCTACCGCGTCGCCACAAGCGAGGGCCGCGTCCTGGCGATGGGCCGTTCGGTCCAGGTCTACTACGACTACGAAGCCCGCCAGACCGTGCCAATTCCCCAGCAATTCCGGGCACTTGTGGCGGATCGCCAGGGCGGCTGGACGCCCCCGGCGGACCTCTGATAGCGTCCGCCTCCCTGATGAAAACCCTGCCAGCAATCGCATCACTCAGCCGGCCGCTATCGGTGTGATCGGCCTCGGCGTGATGGGCCGCAACCTGGCTCTCAACCTTGCCGGGAAAGGCTTCAGCGTCGCCGCATTCGACCGTGCCGAGAGCGCGCGCGCGTCCATGACGGCGGCCAAGGGCGGCACCGTGACGGTCGCCGCGGATGTTGGGCGCGCTCGTAGCCGCTCTGGCCCGTCCGCGCGTCGTCCTGCTGATGATCCCGGCGGGTGCACCAGTCGACGATCAGATCGCCGCCCTGCGGCCGCTGTTGGCGAAGGGCGACGTCGTCATCGACGGTGGCAATTCGCACTACCGCGACACGGCACGGCGCGAATCGGCTCTCGCCGCGAACGGCATTGCCTTTCTCGGCATGGGCGTGTCGGGCGGGGAGGAGGGGGCCCTGGCTGGACCCGCCCTGATGGTCGGCGGCGCTCAGACGGGCTACGCCCATGTCGCCAAGCTGCTCAGCGCCATTGCCGCGCGCAGCGGCGAAGAAGCCTGTTGCGATTATGTCGGCGCCGGCGGCGCCGGCCACTTCGTCAAGATGGTGCATAACGGCATCGAGTATGCCGACATGCAGCTCATTGCCGAGGCGCATTTCATTCTCTCGCGTGGGCTCAAACTGGCGGACGCGCATATCGGCGCGCTGTTCTCCGAATGGAATGACGGACCACTCAACTCCTATCTGTTGCGCATCACCAGCGAGGTGCTGCGCCTGACTGACCCTGAGAGCGGGCGCCCGATCCTCGATATCATCGACGATCGCGCCGGCCAGAAGGGCACGGGACTATGGACCTCGATAGCCGCCCTTGAGCTCGGTGTCGCCGCGCCGACGATTGTCGAGGCGGTGCTGGCGCGCGGCCTGTCGGCGCACAAGGACGCGCGCGTCGCCGCTGCACCCGTTTTCGCCAAATCGGCCACCGAGGCGTCGCACGACGAAACACTGATGAATTTCCTGCGCGACGCGCTCTATGCCGCGCGCATCTGCGTCTATAGCCAGGGCCTTTCGCTTCTCGACGCCGCGCGCAAAGAATATGACTGGGACATCGCGCCCGCGATTGTTGCCAAGATCTGGCGCGCCGGTAGCATCCTCGCGGGCGCGATCCTCGACGACATCCGCGCCGGTACCGCCGCGGCGCCGCCCAGCACGCCGCTGATCTTGATCGAACCGTTTCGCGAGCGCTTGTCGTTGGCGATGCCGGCTTGGCGGCGGATCGCCGCGGGCGCCGCCACCCATGGCTGGCCGGCACCGTGCCTCCTGTCGGCACTGGCCTGGTTCGACGGGCTGCGGCACGATCGCGGCTCGGCGTCGCTGATCCAGGCGCAGCGTGACCGCTTCGGCGCGCACGGTTTCGCGCGCGTCGATCGCGCCGGCACATATCACCTGCCGAAATCGGCGGAACGGGGGCGTAGACGATGATCGTGGTTCTGATGGGCGTGTGCGGGGCGGGCAAGACCACGGTCGGCCGTATCCTGGCCGAGCAGATCGGCGCGGAGTTCCGCGAGGGCGACGAATTCCATTCGCCTGAGAATGTCGAGAAGATAAGTCAGGGTGTACCGCTCACCGATGCCGATCGTATGCCTTGGCTGCAGACGATCGCGCGGGAGATCGAGGCGTTCCGCAGCGCCGGACAAAGTGCCGTCTTCGCCTGCTCGGCCCTGCGCCATCGTTATCGCGAGATCCTGACTGGCGGCCATGAAGATGTCCGCGTCGTCTATCTCAAAGGCTCGGCCCAGTTGATCGGCGACCGCCTCAAGGAGCGGCGCGACCACTACATGCCGCCCAGCCTGCTGCCCAGCCAATTTGCCGCGTTGGAAGAGCCCGACGCCGACGAGGGTGTCCTGACAGTGCCCGTAAGTGGTACGCCCACCGCCATAGTCGCCGAGATCCGCAAACTGCTCCGGCCTGTAAATGTTTGATCGACAAGATATCTTGGATCGGCTCGCCGGCTTTCCTATAATGGCCGCCCCAAGGGGGGCGGGGGACGACGCTGCTCCGGCAACAGCATCACGCCCGCGTGGGCGCGTATGAGGAGGCCATCTTGACGAGGTTTTTCGGCGGCGGCCGGCATGCCATCGCGATTGTCGGGGCAATCGCCCTCTATCTGGCCATGGTGACGCCTGGCGCGACACAGACCGCGGCCGCGGTGTCGGACAGCGGCCGCTACCAGCTGTTCATGGGCGAGTTTCCGTTTACCAATCTCGATGGCGAGCTGTATTGGAACAAGGCGCTGTTCCGCATCGACACCATCAGCGGCAAGGTGTGGATCGCCGAGAGCCTGCAGTTCATCGACCCGCGCGACGGCAAGGCCGTGCAACGCCGCCGGTGGGTTGAGTTCGAAGAGCAGAATTCGCTTCACCCCGCCGACCACCAAGAAGAACGGCGCCGCCAACTGACGCAAGGTCACGCCGGCGAGAGCGCCGCGCGCAAATCGGCAATCTTCACGGGCTTGGTCAGGATCGTGACCTTCATGCCGCTGGCGGCACCCAGCGCCTCGGCGGCGCGCGCGTAGCGCGGATTGTGGCCGGTGACCACGGCCAGCCTGCCGCCAAAACCGCGATCGGCCAGCCAGCGCACCAGTTCGATGCCGTCGGCATTCGGCAGGATGATGTCGAGCACGATCGCGGCCGGCTTGAGATCGCTATAGAACTTCATGAAGGCCGCCGGTTCGCCCGTTTCAATCACGGAGAAACCGGCCTGCTCGCCGACCTGGCGCACATAGGCACGGAAATCGGGCTCGTCATCGACGATCAGCAGGCTCTCGCGCATCGCTCGTGCCCCCCGGCTGCCGAATCCCCTGACCTTGTCCGGCATGCGTGTCATGGCATGGCGCGGTGATCAGATTGGCGCTCGCAGGTCCCGGCATCGACCGTGGACCGCGGTGCCTTAGGTTTATACTGCCACAGAAGGCGCGCGCGTGTCCGAGGCTAGATTTTCAACTGTTGCGGCCAGAAGCGGATTTGGTATGTCGTCGGGTCGATCCAGGGTTGAATGGATCGGCGTTGCGGATCGGCGCCGGGCCGGTGCAGTCTTCCCGGCTTCCAGAATATCAACGACGGAGGGCGAGCGATGGCACGCGCAGCGAACGGCAAGGTGGAACAGCGCGCCCTCGGTTCGGGCGGGCTTTCGGTGTCCGCGATCGGGCTGGGCTGCATGCCGCTCTCTGGCGTCTACGGTCAGGCGGATGACGCGCAATCCGAGGATCTGATCCGCCATGCGATCGATCTCGGCATCACCCATCTGGACAGTGCCGACATGTACGGTTGGGGCCACAACGAAATTTTGGTCGGCCGCGCCATCAAGGGCCGGCGCGAGCGCGTCATGCTCGCCACCAAATTCGGCCAGATCAAGCGCGACAGCGGCCCCAACGGCGTGAACGGACGCCCCGAGTATGTGATCCAAGCCTGCGAGGCGAGCCTCAAGCGTCTCGGCGAGGACGTGATCGATCTCTACTACCAGCATCGCGTCGACCCCGCGGTGCCGATCGAGGAGACCGTGGGCGCCATGGCGAAGCTGGTGGCGCAGGGCAAGGTGCGCTACCTCGGCCTCTCCGAAGCCGGGCCCGAGACCATCCGCCGCGCCCACAATGTGCATCCGATCGCGGCGGTGCAGACGGAATATTCGCTGCTCTATCGCACCGAGGCGGAGGAGACCCGCGCCACCACGCAGGCACTTGGCATCGGCTTCGTCGGCTATTCGCCGCTCGGCCGCGGCTTCCTCACCGGCGCGATCCAGGAATTCTCGCAGATCGACGGCCGCCGCGCCGCGCACCCGCGCTTCCAGGAAGAAAACTTCGCCGCCAATCGCAAGCTCGTTGCGCGTTTCGAGGCGCTGGCGAAGGAAAAGGGCTGCACGCCCTCGCAGCTCGCACTCGCGTGGGTCCTGGCCCAGGGCGACGACGTTGTGGCGATCCCCGGCACGCGCTCAAAGCAGCGGCTGGAGGAAAATGGCGGCGCCTTGCGGTTGAAGCTGACTCCGGCGGAGCTCGCGCGCATCTCCGATGCCATTCCCAGCGGTGCGGCCGCTGGCACGCGCTATCCCGCCGCCGGCATGAAGGCCGTCTATATCTGAACTGCTTCTACTCGTGCGTCAGCGCGACGATCGGGTCGAGCATGGATGCGCGCTGCGCCGGGTAGTAGCCGAACACGATTCCGACCAGGCCCGAGAAGACGAACGACACGATGATGGCGAGCGGCTCGATCACCGGCCGCACCTCGACGAAGCCGGCTGCCACGGAGCTGCCGAAAATGCCGAGCGCGATTCCGACCAGGCCGCCGATCAGCGCCATCGCCACCGCCTCGACCAGGAATTGCCGCAGGATGTCGCGCCGCCGCGCGCCGACCGCCATGCGCAAGCCGATCTCCTTGCGCCGCTCGGTGACCGACACCAGCATGATGTTCATGATGCCGATGCCGCCGACCAGCAGCGACACGCCGGCGATGGTGGCGAGCATGGCCGACATTGTCGCCGCGGCCGCCTGCTGTGCGCGCGCGACCTCCGACAGGTCGCGGATCTGGAAATCATCCTCGGCACCCGGCGGCACGCGGTGCCGCTCGCGCAAGATCGCCGTGATCTCAGCGTCGACATAGCGCACTGACGACGCATCGAGCGCCTTCACGAAGATGGCGCTGACCGTATCGACGCGCACCTGGTTGACGATCGCGACGCGGTTTGAAGTCGTCGTGACGGTCACGTTGCTGGTGGTCTTGCCGGTGAGGGCGCTGGCGGGCTGCACCGAACCGAAGCGTGGTGGGGCGAGCCGGTTGCGCGCCGTCGTCAGCGGCACGTAGATGATGTCGTCCTGGTCCTGGCCTTGCAAATTCTGCCCCTTCGAACTCCAGGACGCCGGCGATGGTGAAGGGCACGTTGCGCAGCCTGATGGCTTTGCCCACCGGATCCTCGTCGCCGAACAATTTCTCGACGACGGTCCGGCCGATGAACGCGACCTTGGCGACTCGCTCGACATCGTTCTCGTCGAGCGGCCTTCCGGCGATGACGCCCCAGTCGCGCGCCGCGAGGAAGCCGGGTGTGACGCCGTGAATGCGGGTCGTCCAGTTGCTCGACCCGTAAATGGCCTGGCCGCCCGTCCACCACACGGCGCCGACGGCCAGGATGCCGTCGACCTCCCGGTCGATGGCGTCGAGATCGTCCTGCGTCAGCGTCGGCCGCGTACCGGCCCCCATGCGCGCCCCCGCCGTGGTGACGGCGCCCGGCACGATCATCAGCAGATTGGCGCCCAGCCGCTCGATCTGTTCGGCGATGCGCAACCGCGTGCCGGTGCCGATCGCCACCATGATGATGACGGCGGCGACACCGATGATGATGCCGAGCATGGTCAGGAGGCTGCGCAGCTTGTTGGCGCGCAAGGCCGCGAAGGCGATCGGCAGGCCGCTCAGCGGATTCATCGCCCTCTCGCCTAGAACAGCAGCCCACGCCGCGCCGAGGGCGCGGGTCGCGACTGCCCGACGATCACCATCGTGCCTTCGGCGAGCGTCGTATCGCCCTGGATTTCGGTGAACTGGCCATCGCTGGCGCCGACCCGCACCGAGATCGCGAGCGGTTCGCCATTGCCGGCGACGACGTAGACCTCGCCCTGCCGGGGTGCGTCGCGCCGCGCACTGCGGCCTCTGTTGTCAGATGTCGCCGGTCGGACCTCGCGCGCCGCCTGCACCGGCCGGAAGCGCAGCGCCGCGTTGGGCACCTTGATCGCCGCGGTCACTTCGCCGGTGACAATCCGGATCGTGGCCGTCATGCCCGGTAGCAATTTCTGGTCGTCATTGGCGACCGAGATCACGACGATATAGGTGACGACGTTCTGGATCACCTGCGGCGCCTTGCGGATCTGCTTGACCGTGCCGTCGAAGACGTCATTGGGAAACGCGCTGACCGTGAACGTCGCGCGCTGGCCGGGCGCGATGCGGCCGATATCGGTCTCGTCGACATAGGTCTCGACCTGCAGGCGCGAGAGGTCCTCGGCGATGGTGAGCAGGGTGGGGGATTGCAGGCTGGTCGCGACGGTCTGGCCCACATCCACGTTGCGCTCGACCACGATACCGTCGATGGGGGAGCGGATTTCGGTGCGGTCGAGATCGACCTGTGCGGCCCGCACCGCTGCCTCTTTCTGGCGCGCCACCGCTTCGGAGACGCGGATTTGTACGTCTGCCGCACGGATCGCCGCCTCGACGCTGATCAGATTGGCGCGCTGGCCGCGCTCCTGGGCATTGGCCGCCGCCAGGGCCGCAACGGCGCGGTCATGATCGGCCTTGCTGCGCTCGCGCTCGCTGAGCGATATGGCGTCGGCGCGCCCCAGCGCGAGCTTGCGCTCGAGGTCGCGTTTCGCATGGTCGAGTTCGGCCTGCGCACTAATGATCTGCGCCCCCAGCACGGCCAACTGCGCTTTGCCAGTTTCGAGGTCGGCGCGGCTGCGCTCGAGCTGCACCTGGCTCGCCAGGATGTTGGCCTTGGCGATGTCGAGCTCGGCCTGGGCCTGGTCGACGCGCGCGACATAGGTCGGCGGATCGATCCGGGCCACCAGCTGCCCGCGCTTGACCACGGAGTTGTAATCCGCGTGCAACTCGCGGATCTGGCCGGAAATCTGCGAGCCGACCTGCACCAGCACGACCGCATTTACGGTGCCAGTCGCGGCCACCGACGTCACCAGCGCGCCGCGCTCCACGCCGGCCAGCCGGTAGGTCGGCGCCTCGGCCTCGCGACCACCCAGGAAAGCGTAGGCACTGCCTGCAACAAGGCCGGCAACGGCCAGAAAAACCAGTATTTTGACGATGCGCCGCATGTCCGGAAAGTATACCACTATTCGGGCCGCGGAGGAGGGGCTCGCCACGTTGACAAGGTCCGCCTCAGCCCGCAGGCTCGCGGGCGGTTAACAGTTGCACTCGGTTGTTTCGGCCCCCAGGAGCGCTTATGACGGACGCCTTCATCTGCGATGCCATCCGCACCCCCATTGGCCGCTATGCCGGCGCTCTCTCGCCCGTGCGCACCGACGATCTTGCGGCGCTGCCGATCAAGGCGCTGATCGCCCGCAATCCCAAGGTCGACTGGGCCGCGGTGGACGAGGTGATCTACGGCTGCGCCAACCAGGCGGGCGAAGACAATCGCAATGTCGCGCGCATGGCGGCACTGCTGGCGGGCCTGCCCGACAGCGTGCCCGGCGCCACGGTGAACCGCCTCTGCGGCTCGGGCATGGATGCGGTGGCTCCGCCGCGCGCGCGATCAAGCTGGGCGAGGCCGGCCTCGCCATCGCCGGCGGCGTCGAAAGCATGAGCCGCGCCCCCTTTGTGATGCCCAAGGCCGACAGCGCCTTCTCGCGCACCGCGGAGATCTACGACACGACGATCGGCTGGCGCTTCGTCAACCGGCTGATGAAAGAGAAATACGGCCTCGACTCGATGCCGGAGACAGCCGAGAACGTGGCGCAGGATTTCCAGGTCTCGCGCGCCGACCAGGACGCCTTCGCGCTGCGCAGCCAGCAGCGCGCCGTGGCGGCCATCAACAGCGGCACGTTCAAGAGCGAGATCGTTCCCGTGACGATCCCGGTGCGCAAGGGCGAACCCGTCGTCGTCACGCGCGACGAGCATCCGCGCGACACCAGTCTCGAGGCGCTGGCCAAGCTGCCCACGCCCTTTCGCCAGGGCGGGACGGTGACGGCGGGCAACGCGTCGGGCGTCAATGACGGCTCCTGCGCCGTGCTGCTGGCGTCGGAAGCGGCGGCCAAGCGCTTCGGCCTCACGCCCAAGGCGCGGGTGATCGGCATGGCCACGGCCGGCGTGCCCCCGCGCATCATGGGGATCGGGCCCGCACCCGCGACGCGCAAGCTGCTCGATCGCCTGGGCATCAAGATCGGCGATGTCGACGTGATCGAGCTCAACGAGGCGTTCGCGGCGCAGGCCCTCGCGGTCACGCGTCAGCTCGGCCTGCCCGACGACGCAGCGCACGTGAACCCCAATGGCGGCGCCATTGCACTGGGCCATCCGCTGGGCATGAGCGGAGCGCGCCTGGTGACGACGGCGCGTCAATCAGCTCGAGCGCACCGGCGGGCGCTACGCGCTGTGCACGATGTGCATCGGTGTGGGACAGGGGATCGCGATCTTGATCGAGCGCGTCTGAGCCGGATCGAGCGGGGGAGACATGGGACAATTGGACGGCGCGGCACTCGATACCATTTTCCGTACCGCGCGCTCGCACAATGCCTGGCTGCCCAAGCCGGTCAGCGACGACGAGATCCGTGCGATCTACGATCTGCTCAAATGGGCGCCGACCAGCGCCAATTGCTCGCCGGCGCGGTTTTTGTTCTTGCGCTCGCCGGCCGATAAAGAGCGTCTCAAGCCCGCACTCGGCCCGACCAACCGCGACAAGACGATGCAAGCGCCCGCCGTTGCCATCATCGGCACCGATCTCAAATTCTACGACAAGATCCCCAAGTTGTTCGCCCATAACCCCGCGGCGCGCGAGTGGTTCGCGGCACCGGGCAAGGAGGAGCACGCGCGGGTCACCGGCTTTCGCAATGGGACTTTACAGGGCGCATATTTCATTATCGCCGCGCGCGCCTTGGGCTACGATTGCGGTCCGATGTCCGGATTCGACAACGCCAAGGTCGATGCCGAGTTCTTTCCTGACGGTCAGGTCAAGTCGAACTTCCTGTGCTCATTCGGTCATGGCGATCCGGCCAAAATCATGCCGCGCAACCCTCGCCTGACATTCGACGAGGCGTGCGAGCTGCTCTGAGAGAGTTTAAAGATCGGGGGATTTAAGATGGGAAATGTCGCATACGATGTCGGCTCGGACCTGCCGCCGGTCTGGCCGGCCGGACAGCAGACTGAGAAGATCGGTCACGACAGCATTCTCCTCACGCACTTCAACGATATCGGCGCCTATCATCCGGGCTTGATGGCGCGGCTGTTTCAGGTGGAAGCCGACCCGACGCGCGCCAAGCGCTATGCCGGCTGCGGCGGCGTCAAGATCCACAGCCTGACCGAGCTGCAATGCCACGAAGCTGAACTCATCGATGCCCGCGCGCGCTTTCTCTTCCGCCTCGTATCTGGGGCACCCGACGCGGTGGTCGATATTTCCTGGGCCAATATCTACCGCCAGAACGACTACTGCATGCCGCACAGCCATATCCGTTCGATGGCGAGCGTGGTCTACGTGGTGGACGAGGGCGAGCCGGACGAGCAGGACCCGGTCGCGGGCCGCTTCTGCTTTGTCGATCCGCGGCTGGACGCCTGCTGCAATCCCAAGCCGCAGTACATGACGTCGCCGGTCTACCCGCCGATGTCGGCCGGGTCGATGATCATCTTCCCCAGCCAGCTCGTGCACTACGTCAATCCCTATTCCGGCCGCCGGCCGCGCATCACGTTGTCGTGGAACGTCAACGCCACCGCCGTGCCGGGAGAGCCGATGACCGGGATGGAATAGTCGCTTATACGGCGGGCGCTTCGGCCGCGCGCACGGTCAGCGTCACGCCGTCGCTGCCGGTCACCACGACCGACGTGCCGGCCGGCAGGTCCGGGCCGGCGACCGGCCAGACCGAATCGCCGAGCCTGATTTCGCCGCGCCCATTGCTGATGGCCGTCGAGAGCGCACCGCGCTGACCCACGAAACGTTGCGTGCCGAGATTGACCTCGCGCGGCTGTGGCTTTTCCAGTTTGCGGCGCAAGGCCAAGCCGACGGCGACCGCTACCACCGCGATCGCGCCGAATAGCAGCACTTGCGATTGCCAGCCGAGATCGGACCACGCCAGCAGCACGATGCCGGTCAGCGCCGCGGCGATCCCCAGCCACAGCAGGATCGTACCGGGGAGCAGCGTCTCGGCGATCGCCAGCGCAACGCCCAGCACGATCCAATGCCATGCAGCCATGTCTTGTCCCCCGTCATCGGCGCCACAGTGCAGCCGTTGCGCGCAACGCTACGGGACACCGCCCATATCAGCAAGAGCTTCGAAAGGCAGAGTCCGAACTCCTTCTCCGCCCCCAGGGGGCGGAGAAGGAAGGGGCCCGCCTACGCTGAAGCTTCGGCGGGCTTGCCCGCCGTAGCTTTAGCGAAGGCGGGAAGGTTGAGGTGGGGAAGACGCGCTCTATCCTGATTCATTTTCGCGACGGCACGACCCACCTCATCCTAAATCCTTCTCCGCCCTAAAGGGCGGAGAAGGACTTAAAACGGCTTACCGCCCGGTCAGACGCGACAACAGCCGCTGACGCACTGAATTATGCGGCTTGGACTCCGCTGCGTGCGGCGCGGCCATGGCCGGCCTCATCGGCATCGGCGCAGGCGCTCGCGGCGCTGCCGCGGGCTCGGATGCTTGCCGGATCGTGGTCTGTGCTTCCTCGGCGTCGATCTGCGCCAGCGCATCGGCCACCAGATCGGCCGCCGACGGCGCGGGCTTCTCCGCAGGCTCTACGGCCGGCAGGTTGGCGTCGGCTTGCATGGCGCGAATTTCGGACGGTGCCGGTTGTGCCATTGCGACACTCGGCCGTGCCGGTTCGGGAGCGGCCATCGCGTCTGCGGCGTCTGCGATCACGCGATCGATGTCCGCCCGCGGCGCGGCCGGCGGCGGCGCTGGCGCGGCGATCTCTTCGGGCGCCGGGGCTTCGGGCGCGGGTTTGGCCACGATTTCGGCTGTGGCGAACTCGCGGTCCAGCTTGTCGAGCATCATGCGCACGGTCATGGTCTGCGGCTGGCTCATCAGCCCGCCGCCGACGGGCGTCACGACGATCTCGCTGGGCGGCGGTGCCGGCACAGACAGGGTCTGCACCACGGGCGCCGGGGCTGCCACGATGGGGGCGGGGGCCGGCACGTCGGCGCCGGGCGCGGCCAGGGCTTCGGCGACCGCGATGTCGATGGCCTCGGGCGAGAGCTTACCGCCGGAGGCCTTGAGCGCGCCCAGGGCCGAAACCGCCACCTGGTTGATGGCGCGCGGCACGCCGCGCGTCTTGGAATGGATGCGTTCGATGGCGGCGAAGGAGAACAGCGACGGCCCGCGATACCCCGCGGTCGTCAGGCAGTGCTGCAGATAGGCGCCGGTTTCGTCGCGCTCGAACGGTTCGAGCTTGATGACGGCGCCCACTTCCTTACGCACCGTATTGAAGTCGGGTGCGTTGAGACGGTCGATCAGACGCGACGAGCCGGCGAGAACGATTTGGATCGGTCGCGGGCTGTTGCGCTCGAGATCGGCCAGCAGGCCGAGATCGCGTAGCATCGCATCGGGGGCACCGGCGCCGTTATCGGCGATGATCGCGCACACATCGCCGGATTTGAGGCGCAGATCGAGATGTTCGCGCAGCGCGTAGAGATACGAGAGGCGGTCGCTGCCGGCGGCCTTGATGCCGGCGTCCTCGCAAACCGCTTCGAGAAGCGTGTCCATCGATAGCGCCGGTTCGTCCGGCATGAAGATGGCGTGACCCGCCTCGCGCTGCTGCAGCACGAATTTGCGCAAAGCCGTCGACTTCCCGACGCCGTTCTCACCGGTCATCACCGCGATCCCGACGCGTTTCTTGAGCGCATCGACCAGCAGGTCGAGGGCCTTGGCACAATTGCGCGGCGTGAAGGCGTGGCGCGGGTCTGGTTTGGACAAAGTCGAGCTCTCCGCGAAGGGGTAGCACCAGACTGTGAAAGAATAAGGCAAAGAATCCGTTAATGGTTCCCATGACCGACAGGATATGGCGCATAAGCCATTGAGATACGGGAGAAAATGCTCCTTCACCGAACAGGTGGTGGAAGTTAACGGGTTGCATTTCCGGCCCCGGCTTCTTACATGCCGGTCTATCATGAGTCGTGACCTTGTCTTTTTGGGATTGTGCCTGGGCGGCTGTTTGGCGGTGCCAGAGCAGGCGCGGGCCAAACCGGCGTTCGCCCCGCCTTGCGGCTAGGGCGCCTACGCCCCCGCGATCTCCGGGGCTGACCGACTCACTTTCCAAACTGTTCTGAAGTTCTTGATGGTCTGCGTTGTTGCGTTCCGGAAACCTCCGGGACGCTTGGGCGTGGGGCCATTGTTCGGCTCGAAGGAGGCCGCGATGAAACGACCCGACATCACCCTGACCCGCCGCGACCTTGGCGACCTCGACGCGCTGCTCGGCAGCGCCGTTCTCGATCGCCTCGGCAGGGTCGGCGAATTTCTGCTGGATGAGCTCTCGCGCGCTCGCATCGTCGAGGACGGCGCTGCTTCGTCCTCGCTTGTCACGATGGGCGCGACCGTGCGCTTTCGCGACGACGAGACGGGTCGCGTCACCGAGGCAACGCTCGTCTACCCCCGCGAGGCGGGCTCGCGCGACCACGTCGTATCGGTTTTGACGCCGGTGGGCGCGGCACTGCTCGGCCTGTCGCCAGGCCAGTCGATCGATTACGAGACCCTCGACGGCCGTCGCAAGCGCCTCACCGTGCTGGCGGTGGCCGCCGCGCGGGCTTGATCGCAAGGCGTCGATCGGGCGAAGGTGGCGCTCCACAATGAGCGCCATCGCGCCACCCTGGCATGGGAGAATTTCATGAGCTTGCAGCCGAGCGACACGCCGGACAGCGGCGACGAGCGTCTGGGGTCGGATATCGAGACCGTCATCGTGCCGCGCGCGCGTGATATCGGCGGCTTCGAGGTGCGCCGCGCCTTGCCCTCGGCACAGCGCCGCATGGTCGGGCCATTCGTGTTCTTCGACCAGATGGGGCCGGCACAGTTGCGCGCTGGGCAGGGCATCGACGTGCGCCCGCACCCGCATATCGGCCTCGCCACCGTGACGTACCTGTTCAAAGGCATGATCGTGCATCGCGACAGCCTCGGCAGCCTGCAGCCGATCTTGCCCGGCGACGTCAACTGGATGACGGCGGGTCGCGGCATCGTTCATTCCGAACGGTCCGACATGCAGCGCCGGCAGAAGGAAGACGATCTGTTCGGGTTGCAGCTGTGGGTGGCTTTACCGCAGAAGCACGAAGAGACCGACCCGCAATTCGTCCATCACGAACGCGCGACACTGCCGGTGGTGGAGGGCGAGGGCGTGATCGCGCGCGTGATCGCCGGCTCGGCCCTCGGCCGCACAGCGCCGGTGCAGACGCTCTCCGATCTGTTCTACGTCGATCTCACGTTTGAACTTGGCGCGCGCTTCGTCCTGCGCCAGGAGCACGAGGAGCGTGCGGCCTATGTATTGGATGGCACGGTCGAGATCGACGGCGCGGTGTTCGAGCCCGGGCGCATGCTGGTCTTCAAGCCCGCGTGCGACATCGTGTTCAAGGCGCGCACGCCGGCGCGTGTCGTCGTGTTGGGTGGCGCGCCGATGGACGGCCCACGCCACATCTGGTGGAACTTCGTCTCCAGCCGCAAGGAACGCATTGAGCAGGCCAAGGCGGATTGGCAGAACAACCGCTTCGGCGTCGAAGTGCCCGGCGAGACCGAGTTCATTCCGCTGCCGGACAAGTAACGAACGCGCCTGAAACCCATCGGGCGTCAACGCGCGTGGCCGCCTCGCGAAGCGGCTTGACGCCGCGCGCGTGCAATGTGAAATATAGATGGTCACCTATTTCACATTGTGAAATCGACCGGATGTCGCAAGACGAGCGCGGGGACGTGTCGGGAAGCCAGAGCATCGGCCGCGCCATCGGCCTGCTGCGCATTCTCACGCGCCGCGCGCATGAGGGGATGACGCTCGCGCACCTGGCCAAGGAATCCGGTCTGCATCCCACCACGGCGCACCGCCAATTGGCGGCGCTGCTGCGCGAAGGTTTGGTGGAGCAGGATGCAGCTCGGCGCTACCACCCGGGCCGCGAACTTTGGCTGATGGGGCAGGTGGCGGCGCTGCGCTTCGATATCTCCGATGTCGCGCGCGCGACAATGAAGCGCATCGCAGACGAGACCGAGGACACCGTCTACCTGTTCGTGCGCAGCTTCCGCCAGGCCATCTGCGTGGCGCGTTGCGAGGGCGCGTTTCCCATTCGCGCTCTCACCCTCAATGCCGGCGATCGCCGCCCGTTGGGCGTCAATGCCGGGGCGCTGGCACTCCTGTCCTACCAGCCCGACGATGTGCGCGAGGACGTGCTGGCCCATATCGCGCCCGATCTGCGGCCATTGCGCGGCTATTCGGTGGAATACGTCCGTCGTCAGATCGCGGAAACGCGCGCGCGCGGATATTCGATTGTCACCGGAACCATTGTGCCGGGCATGTCGGCGGTGGGCGTGCCGGTTCTCGATCGCGCCGGCCAGGCGCTCGCGTCCCTGAGCGTGGCCGCGATCGATCAGCGCATGACGCCAAGGCGCTGCGCGCAGATCGCCAAATTCGTGCAGGCCGAAGCGCGCAGCCTGGCGCGGCGCCTGGGCGATCGCGGTGCCGAGACAAGCGCCTCGTCCAACACAACCCGGAAAAAAGTAGCCAGCGCCTAGGCGGCGAACCAGTACCCACAAAAATCAAATCCCGAGGACACCGTGACCACATCATCCAATTCCACCCGCCGTATGACCGGCGGCCTGGCGCTCGCCGAGATGCTCAAGCTCTCCAATGTCGGGCCGATGTTTGGCATGGGCGGCTTCCAGCTTTTACCGTTCTACGAGGCCTGCCGGGCGCTGGGATTGAAGCACACGCTGATCAACGACGAGCGCTGCGGCGCCTTCGCGGCCGATGCCTACGCCAAGGTGACGAACCGCCCCGGCGTGGTCGATGCGACGCTGGGGCCAGGCGCCACCAATCTCGTGACGGGCCTCGTTGAGAGCCTGAACGCCGGCATTCCGATGATCGCCATCACCGGCGACGCCAATCGCGAGCACGCCTGGAAGAACATGACGCAGGAGACGCGCCAGCTCGAGATCCTGCGCCCGGTGGTGAAGGAGCTGATCCGCGTCGAAGTCGGCAAGCGCATCCCCGAGCATGTGCGCCGCGCCTTCGCCGTCGCCACCAGCGGAAGGCCCGGCCCGGTGCTGATCGATGTGCCCGAGGATATCGCGCATGGCGAGCTCGATTTCGACATGGGCGATTTCTGGGTCGACCCTGAGACGCTGCAGGCGCAGGCCCGCCGCACGCGCCCGCCCGCCGAGGGTGTCGACAAGGCGGCGTCCCTGATCGGCAACGCCCAGCGCCCGCTGATCCTCGCCGGCGGCGGCATCCACATCTCGCAGGCCTATGAGGCGTTGCTGAAGCTGGCCGAAGGGCAGGGCATTCCCGTCGCGCACACCATGTCGGGCAAGGGCGCCATTGCCTGCACGCATCCGCTCTCCGCCGGATTGTTCGGTCGTTACGACCGCATCGCCAACGCGATGGTCGCGGCATCGGATTGCCTCATCGTTGTCGGCTGCAAGCTGGGCGAAATCGCGACCAAGCGCTTCCAGCTCATTCCGCCGGGCAAGACGGTGATCCATATCGAGATCGAGCCCACCGAGATCGGCCGCACCACGCGCACCGAGCTGGCGCTCACCGGCGACGCGCGTCTGGCGCTGGAAGACCTCGCGACCGCGTTGGGCAGCGGCAAATCCGCCGCCGCGAAGCGTGCGAGCTATCTCGCCGAGATTCCCGCGCGCATGGCGGAATGGCGCGCGGGTGCTGCCGACCGCATGGAATTCGAAGGAGAGCCCGATCAATGTCGGCCGCCTGATGGGCGAGCTCAACAAGATCATGCCCAAGGACGCGATTCTGGTTGCCGATGGCGGCTTCGCGGCGCACTGGGGTGGGCTGATGTTCGATACCAAGGCGGCGGGACGCCACTTCCTGCCCGATCGCGGCTTCGCCTCGATCGGCTACGGCGTGCCCGGCGGCATTGGCGCGCAACTCGGTGCGGGCAAGTCGCGCCGCGTGGTGAGCATGACCGGCGATGGCGGCTTCAACATGAGCCTGGGCGAGTTGGAAACGGCGCGCCGCCTCGGCGCCAATTTCGTGGTCTGCGTTTTCAACAACGCCGCGTCGGGCTACGTGAAGGCGCTGCAGCACGCGGTCTACGGCAAGGGCAACTACCAATCCTCTGATCTGCACGAACTCGACTACGCCGCCATCGGCCGCGATTTCGGCTGCCACGGCATCCGCGTCTCCGACCCGGAGAAGGTGTCGGCGGCGCTGCGCGAAGGCTTGGAGAACACGTCGAGCCCCACCATCATCGACTGCGTCGTGACGCGCGACCCCGCCCGCATGCTACCCGCCGCCGACAACCGCACCCTCAAGGTCCAGAAAGGCGACCGGCCGGTCTAGGCCGATCCTGTCGAAGAAGCCCGCATTGGCTGGCGGCCAGAGCAACGATTGATGAACGCCGCGAGCAGGCCCGTGATTTCGGCCGGTCGATCCAGGCTCGGCAGATGGGCGGTGCCGGTCAACACATGGTGCGACCCGTTCGACATCATCGGCGCCATCTGACGGCATCGCTCTTGAACGTGGGGAAGGTCGAGGTCGCCGCAGATCACAAGCGATGGCACCGATATCTCGCCCAGACGTTGGAAGGCGGGTGCGACATCAATATCCGATCCGATCGGCGGCGAGCGCAGCACAATGCCGTTCATGTCGAGGAACAGCTCGCGGGTCTGACCCGTGACACGACCCTCGCGCGCCAGTGCACCGTCTAGAAAAAGGCGCGCTTTCATCGCATTCACCCGATCCAAATCGCGAGCCTGTTCGGCGTCCTTCAGCTGGTCCATCAGGCCCTTGATTGCGGGCGGATAGATCGCCTCGGGCGCGCCGGTCACGTTGGGCGAAATGAGAACCAGAGCACGGACAGAGGATGGATGCCGAAGGGCCGCGTCGATCGCGATGCGTCCCCCTTGCGAGCATCCAACAAGGATCGCCGGCGTGCCGTTCGCCGTTGCGCCAATCACGGCCATCAAGTCCGCGATCGCGGAAAATTCCTCCTTTTCCGCGCTTGTCTCGCCAAAGCCCCGCCGGTCGTAGGCGATCGCCTTATGGGTGGCGCCGATGCCATCCAGTTGCGCGCGCCACATGCGGCGATCGGCGATGGCGGCGTGCAGGAAGACGACAGGGTCTCCACTGCCGACGACTTCCGCTGCCAGCATGGCTCGGCCGGACGTAATTCGATGATTGGAGCTCATGGTTTATCCTAGCTGATGCCGGGGCGGTGGCCTCTATTACCCAGAAGAGAGGGCCCGATTTAATGCTCCGGCGGTAGCGGCATCGGCGGGGTAGAACGCCTCCAGCGCCAGCTCGGCGAGCGTGATATCGACCGGCGTACCGAACACCGTGGTCGTGCTGAAGAACGACAGCGTGCCGGTGTCGCTCATAAGCTGCAGCGGAACGAGCACGCCGGCATAATCGCTGTCCGGCGTCGCGCCGCGCCCCGCGCGTGGGGCGGGGTAGTCCATCAGCTCGCGCATCAGCGCGTCGAGAACCGGATCGGCGGTGAGATCGATCTGCCGGCGCAGCCGGGCGAGCAGATGGGCGCGCCACTCTGCGAGATTGGCAATGCGCGGCGCCAACCCCTGCGGATGCAGGCTCAGCCGCAACACATTGACCGGCGCCTTCAGCAATTCCGCAGCGACACCCGCGATCAAAGCGCCGACCGGCGCATTGGCCGCGACCATGGTCCAGTGCCGGTCGACGGCGAGTGCCGGGTAGGGTGCATGCCCCGCCAGCACCAGATCGATCGCCTGGCGCGCGGCCGTGAGGGCCGGATCGTCGAGTTTGCGCTCGGCGAACACCGGCGCGAAGCCGGCGGCAACCAGCAGCGCGTTGCGCTCGCGCAGCGGAATGTCCAGCGCCTCCGCCAAATGCAGCACCATGTCGCGCGACGGCCGCGCGCGCCCGGTTTCGAGGAAGCTCAGATGCCGCGACGAGATATTGGCGTCCGTCGCCAGCTCAAGCTGGCTGAGCCGGCGTCGCTGGCGCCATCCGCGCAGCGCGTCGCCGATGGGGCGGGTCATTGTCTTCATGCGTGCGACCTTAACCCAGCCCGGGACCCCGCTCCATTACCTCCAAGGTAATCGACCGGCGGCGCCCACACGCACGATCATGCGCACAGACGATCCGCAAGAGCGCGGGTCGCTTCATCAAGGAGCCAACCATGATCATCGCCAATTCCTCCGTTCTGCTGCGTCGCGTCCTTGCCGCCGATGCCGCGATCAGTACCGCCTGCGGCCTGCTGATGGCGCTCGATGCGGATTTTCTGGCACCTATCCTCGGCATTCCCGCAACGCTGCTGACCTATGCCGGCGTGGCGCTGCTGCCCTGGGCCGCCCTGGTCGGCTATCTCGCCACCCGCGCGCACCTGGCCCGCGCCTTGGTCTGGGCGGTGATCGCCTGCAACATCATCTGGGCGGCCGATTGCGCGCTGCTTCTGGTCAGCGGCGCGGTGACGCCGACCTTGCTCGGCTATGGCTTCGTCATCGTCCAGGCGGTGACGGTGCTGGTGCTGGCCGAAATCCAGTATTTCGGCCTGCGCCGGTCGATCCAGGTTGCGGCGTAAGGACGCCCACTCTTTCCCCTCTCCGCCGCAAAGCGGGGGAGAGGGAGGGGCCCATCGCCGCAGGCGATGGGAGGCTGAGGCGGTCTCACGCGCTCATGTCTTCGGAGAATCCGCGGCGGAGACACCCACCTCACCCGCTCGCTGACGCTCGCACCCTCTCCCCCCACTTCGTGGGCGGAGAGGGTTAGTTTGCGCTGCACCTAGCCGCCGCTCTATTATCGGATTATCCGATCCGACACCAGGGGCCTGCCATGCCAGACGACACCCGCGCCGCACTCCACGAGCACCTCGTCCGCTACGGCGGCGATTTCGCCGATCTGCTGATCGACAAGGCGAGCGGTTCGTATGTCTATGACCGCTCCGGCCGCGCCATCCTCGATTTCACCTCCGGCCAGATGAGCGGCATCCTCGGCCACTCGCATCCGGAGATCGTCGCGACCGTGCACGGGCCGTCGGCCGTCTCGACCATCTGCATTCGAGCTTCCTCTCCGGCCCGGTGCTCGAACTCGGTGCGCGGCTCGCGTCCGTGCTGCCGCCCAGCCTCGCCAAGACGCTACCGCTCTCGACCGGCGGCGAGAGCAACGAGGCCGCGTTGCGGATTGCCAAGCTTTACACCGGCGGCTTCGAGGTCATCGCCTTCGATCGCGCCTGGCACGGCATGACCGGCGGCGCCGCCGCGAACACCTATTCCGGCGGCCGCAAGGGCTACGGTCCGGCGATGGCCGGCGTGCTGACGCTCCCCACGCCCTACGCCTTCCGTTCGCCCTTTGCCAAGAACGGCGCCTATGACTGGCAGGCCGAGCTCGACTGGGCGTTCGAAACCATCGATCGCCAGTCGGTCGGGCGCTCTTGCCGCGGCGATCATCGAGCCGATCGTCAGCTCCGGCGGCATCATCGAGTTGCCCGGCGGCTATGTGAAGGCGCTCAAGAAGAAATGCGCCGAGCGCGGCATCCTGCTGGTGATGGACGAAGCCCAGACCGGCCTCGGCCGCACCGGCACCATGTTCGCGTTCGAGCACGAAGGCGTGACACCGGACATCCTCACGCTCTCGAAAACGCTGGGTGCCGGCCTGCCGCTCGCGGCCACGATCACCAGCGCCGAGATCGAGCAGCGCTGCTACGAGAAGGACTTCCTCTTCTACACGACCCATGTCGCCGATCCGCTGCCCGCCGCGGTCGGCGTCAAGGTCATCGAGATCGTGGTGCGCGACAAGCTGGTCGCGCGCGCGCAAGGAGATGGGCGACTACCTGAAGCAGGGCCTGCTCAGCCTGCAGCAGCGCCACGAGGCGATCGGCGATGTGCGCGGCCGCGGCCTGCTGCTCGGCATCGAGCTGGTCGAGGACCGCCACAAGAAGGAGCCGGCGCGCGATCTCGGCATGGCGGTCGGCAAGCGCGCCCTCGAGCTCGGCGCCTGCCTCAACATCGTCAGCCGCCGCACCCACGCCCACATCTTCCGCATCGCGCCGCCGCTCAACGTGAGCAAGAGCGAAGTCGACTCCGCGTTGTCGATCCTCGACCAGGCGCTGAGCGAGTGCGCGGGCAGGGCCTAGAGATGGACAAAGACGAAATCACCGCCTGGGCGCTCAAGAATGGCTGGCAGATGCTGGCGGGCCATCCGAGCCTGACCAATGAGGCGCGGCCGAAGGACCCCATCGTGCGGATCGTGTTCAAGGCCACGGTCGTGGCGCTGGAGATCAAGAAGCCGGCCGGCAAATGGGAAAAAATGGGCGGGGCCGCGTATGGCGACATCGCGCCCGACCCCGAATCCGGCGTGCCGCGCGGCATCGGGCTGGTCAGCATCGGCGGTATCGCCAAGCTGATGCGCGAGAACAAGGACCGCCAGGTCTTCGCCAATTTCCGTTAGACGGCGCCGGACAGGCCTTTCCTGTCGTGATATTGTACGGACGTATTAGGCCCGCGGGCGGACCGCGCCCGATTTTATTTTGGATATATCGCCATGAGCCCTGCGCAAGTCATTGCCGCGCGCTCGCGCGGCTGGACCTTTATCCCTCTCGTTCTGCTTCTGCTGGCCGGCCTGCCCGTCGCGGTCTGGCTGGATTTGCGGAGCCTCTCCGAGAACGCGCTGCGCCATCAAGCGAGCGATCTCAACTCAGTGATTACCTCCGTACGCACCTACTACGGAATGAACGTCGTCGGCCGCATCCTGGCCTCACCCGGCCAGACGCGGGTGGTGCATAACTACGAGAGCATTCCCGGCGCCATTCCCATTCCCGCCACCTTGTCGCTCGAGCTGGGCAAAGTCATCGGCGACCAGCAGGCGAATATCACCTACCGCTTCGTCTCCGACTATCCGTTCAAGAACCGCGCACCGCACGCGATGGACGGGTTTGAGATCGGTGCGCTGAATGCCCTGCGCGCCAATCCGCAACAGGAGGTGACGCAGACTTCCTGGTCAGGCTTTGGCGGCCGCGTGCGGCTGGTGGCGCCGGTGGTTATGGGGGCGGCGTGCGTCTCGTGCCACAACACCCACCCCGAAAGCCCGAAGAAGGATTGGAAAGTCGGCGAGGTGCGTGGCATCCAGGAGATCACAGTCGGCGCCTCGATGGCCGCCAATCTATTCTCGTTCAAATATCTGCTGGGCTACTTCGTCCTCATGGCCGTGGTCGGCTTCGCCTTCATCGGCCACCAGCGCCACCAGGCTCGCGCGATTGCCGGCATGAACAAGGAGCTCGAAGGCGCCAACGAATTCCTCGCCGCGATCGCGCTGAAGATTTCGCGCTACCTCTCGCCGCAGATCTACACCAGCATTTTCAGCGGCCAGAAGGACGTGACGATCCACACCGAGCGCAAGAAGCTGACGATCTTCTTCTCCGACATCAAGGATTTCACCGCCACGACCGAGCGCCTGCAGCCCGAGGAGATCACGGCTCTCTTGAATGAGTACTTCACGGAAATGTCTGTGGTCGCGCAGCAGCATGGCGGCACGGTCGACAAATTCGTGGGCGACGCCATGCTGATCTTCTTCGGCGATCCGGAGACCAAGGGCGCCATCGAGGATGCCAAGGCGTGCCTGTCGATGGCGGTCGAGATGCAGCGGCGCATCGCCGAGCTCAACGCGAAATGGCGTCACCAGGGCATCGAGGAGCCGTTCCGCGTGCGTATGGGCATCAACACCGGCTATTGCAATGTCGGCAATTTCGGCAGCGCCGATCGCATGGACTATACGATCATCGGCGCCGAAGCCAATCTCGCCGCCCGCCTGCAATCGATCTCCGAGCCGGGCCGCATCGTGCTCAGCTATGAAACCTACGCGCTGGTGCGCGAGGTCGTGGTCGCGCACGCCCTGCCGGCGGTCACGATGAAGGGCATCCATCGCGAAATCGTGCCGTACGTGGTCGAAGCCATGCTCGATGCCGCCGGCGAGAAGATGCAGATCTTCAGCGAGCACATGACCGGCCTCGATTTCTACCTCGACCCGAGTGCGGTGGACGCCGGCTCCGCCGCCCAGATCCGCGCCCTGCTCAAGCACGCGATCGCAGCCCTCGACGAGCGCGTGCCCAACCCCGGCGGTGCGGCGGGGAGATAAGCGGACAGCCCAAAATAAACTGTCACCCGCGGGCTTGACCCGCGGGCCCATTCACGGCGGCACCACGATTGCGTCAAATATGGATCCGCGGATCAAGTCCGCGGATGACAGATTTAAAGGTTAGGCGCTGCGCCGGAACGCCACCGGCGCCGCGCCGAAGGCCTGCCGGAATTGCGCGTTGAAGGTCGACAGATCGCCGAAGCCGCAATCGAAGGCGATGGTCGAAACGTGCTGATCGCTCGTCCGCAGGGTCACCGCGGCGCGGCGCAGGCGTGCGGACAGCAGGAATTGGTGTGGCGTGACGCCGACGATGCGCCGGAAGCAGCGCAGGAAATGGTATTTGCTCATGCAGGCAGTACCCGCCAGCGTGTCGAGATCGAGCGCTTCGTCGCAATGATCCTCGATCTGGCGCAACGCGCGACTGATCCGCTTCTGGTCGCGCGACGAGGGTGCCAGCGCCGTCGGATGGCTGTCCGACGCAATCCCCAGCACGCGCTCGGCCAGGCTGATCGCCAGCTCGTCCATCGCCGTTTCATCCGGCACGCGCGTGGCGGCTTCGGCCGTGGCAACAGGGCGCGCCAGGGCGCGCAGCGCCGGCAGCATCGCTGCCTTGAAGCGGAACCGCGACGAGCCGGCGGCCGACGCCGCGATCTCCGCGAAATAATCCGGGTCGTAGTGGAAGGCCACGCAGCGATCGCCGGTGCTGTGCTCATGCCCGCATTCGAAGCAAGAGCCGGCATTCCCAAGCAGCAGAGAACCGGGGGAGAGCAGGGCGCGCCCTTCCGGACAGCGATAGTTGAAGGAACCCGCGACGACCGCGGCGATCGAGACGCTGCTGTGCAGCTCCTCGAACGGCTGGTCCTGCGGACCCGCATAGCAGATGACTTCGCTCACCCGCCAGCCATTGCCGGCGGCGAGATTGCGGCCTTCGGGTTCGCGCGGCGCATTGTTTTCGGCGTATGCCATGGCACCAGAATAGCAATTTTTCCCAAGTGCCAACAAGGCTGCCGCCCTATGGTTCCCCGTATCAATGGTTCGTGACGGCAAGGAGCGTAAGACGCGGATGATCAATCATATTTCCATCGGGGTGCGCGATATCGCGCGCACCAAGAAATTCTATGACGCGGCCCTCAAGCCGCTCGGCTACAACTGCCTGAGCGAGGGCGAGACGTCGCTGGGCTACGGCGCCAAATCGGTGGCGCTCTGGATCAGCGTCAGCGACAAGCCCGTCCCGGTGGACGCGAAATCCGGCCTCCATTTTTGCTTCGACGCGGCCACGCGCAAGAACGTCGATGCGTTCTATGCCGGCGCCATCACGGCCGGCGGGCGCGACAACGGCAGGCCGGGCCTGCGCGCCGATTACGATCCCAATTACTACGCGGCGTTTGTGATCGACCCCGACGGCTATCGCATCGAGGCCTATTGCGGACGCGCCGAGAAATAGACGCGCATGCCGCGTATCCGGCGTCGTGCGCTATTTGCAGCCCCCGTACTGCTGGCGCTGACGCCGGATGTCTTCGCTGCTGACTCTCAACCCCGGAGAGCGCCCATGAATGCGATGCCTGACGCACTCCATGCCGCTGCACCCAACGAGGGGCTGGCGGCGAAGCTGCAACTCTACGGCCGGTTCGTCGGTTCCTGGCGGCTCGACATCGAGTATCGGGCCTTCAATGGCGCGGTGCTGCGCGACGAGGGCGAATGGCATTTCGCCTGGGTGCTGGAGGGCAGGGCGATCCAGGATGTCTGGATTTTCCCGGCGCGCGATCGCCGCGACAAGCCGATGCCGTGGCACATGTACGGCACGACATTCCGCTGGTACGACCCGGCGCTGGACGCCTGGCACATCAATTATTTCGATCCGACCCGACCGCTGCAGATGCGCCAGCTCGCGCGCGCGGTCGGGGCCGATATCGTGCAGACCGGCGAGGATCAGAACGGCTTCGTGCGCCGTTGGCGCTTCACCGAGATCGCGGGCGACAGTTTCCGGTGGATTGGTGAAGCTTCGTGGGATCGCGGCGCCACCTGGACGCTGGAAATGGAGATGCGCGCGCGGCGCTCGTCCTAGCGGCCGGCGCAGCTCTTGCCGCCGTCGACGGGCAAGCACACGCCGGTGATGTACTTAGCATCGTCGGAAGCGAGGAAGAGTGCTGCGTGCGCGACATCCCACGCGTCGCCCATTTTCCCCATCGGGCTCGCGGCGTGCCGGGAGGCGAGCATCGCGTCCGTCGACACGAACGCGCCGGCGATCTGCGTGTAGATCAGCGGCGTGTCCATCACGCCCGGTAGCACCGCGTTGGCGCGGATGCCGTGCGGCGCGTAATGCACGGCCAGGGCCCGTGTGAAATGGTTGAGTGCTGCCTTGGCCGCGGCGTAGCCGAAATACGGGTAGCGATTGATCTGGATCGAGGCGAGGGAGGAAATGTTGACGATGGCGCCGGCCTTCTGCGCCAGCATGATCGGCAGCACGTGCTTGCACGTGAGAAAGGCGGATTTCAGGTTGATGTCCATCGCCCGCTGCCAGTCCTGCTCGCTGGCTGTGACCGGATCGCCCATGATCGTCACGCCGACATTGTTGTGCAGGATGTCGACGCGCCCGCAGCGATGCTGCGTCGCCGCGACGACTGCCGCGACTTGATCGCTGTTCGTCGCGTCGGCGGTATGAGCTTCACAGCGTCCGCCTTCGCCGCGGATGACGCCGCACGTCTCCTCGGCGGCGGCGGGGTTTGCGTCGACCACCGCGACATGCGCCCCTTCGCGCGCGAACAGTACAGCCGCCGCTTTGCCATTGCCCCAGCCGGGGCCGGAGGACCCGCCGCCAAAGACAATCGCGGTCTTGCCGCCGAGCCGTGCCATGGATCAGACCGCGCGTCTTGCGGGACGTGGCGGTGCCGGCAGCTTGCCGTTCGTTCGCAACGATTGGCTCAACAGCGCCGCTTCGCGCTGCAACGCGCGCACCAACGCGGGCCGGCGCTCATGCACGCGCTGCGAGATCGCGGCCATGCTCAACGCCGCGATCGGCACACCCGCGGCATTCAGCACCGGCACGCCGATGGCGCTCATGCCGGGCAGGATCTTGCCGTCGATGAAGGAAAAACGCTGGCGCCGCGTCTCGGCCACGGTCGCCAGGATCTCGGCGCGGCTATGCCCGGGAAATCGCGCCATCCAGGCGACGTTGCGCGCCAGAATAGTCTCGATCTGATCGTCGTGGAGAAAGGCGAGGAGGGCGAGGCTGCCTGAGCCCACGCCCAAGGGCCGCCGGTCGCCAACACCAAGGGACAGCGTGCGGATCGGGAAATTGCCGATCTCGCGCGCGACGCAGACGGCGCTCGCCCCTTCGCGCACGGACGCAAAGATCGTGTCGCCGGTCTCTTCGGCCAGTTTCGTCAGGAAGGGCAGCGCCAGCGACGAGATTTCATGCTGGTGCGCGTTCTGCGCCAGCATGGCGATGCCAACACCCAGTCTGTAGCGCCTTGTTTCCGGATCCTGGAAAACGAATCCCGCATCGATCAGGGCTGCGAGCAGGCGATGCACCGTGCCTTTACCCAGGCCCGTCTCGCGCGACACGGCCGAGAGCATGGCGCCGTCGCCATGCGCCGCGATCGCGCGCAGCAGCGTGGCGACGCGATCCACTGTCTTGACGGTGGCTTCGGGTTTCTCATCGGCATCGTCACGCACGGCACTTCACTTTTGTTGAGACACGCCGGATCGCCCCGGCTGGCAATTGACAAAATACCGTGGCTCGGCCAATGTTCCAAATATGAAATAATAATGTTCCGCGCTACGGAACAAGTCAAGGGGGAAGTAATGTCGCTCACACGCCGCCGCCTCTCCGCTCTTCTTGCCGCCACGCCCTTGCTCAGTGCCTGGCCCCAACAGGCACGCGCGCAGGCGCGCCTGACCCTGCCGGTCGCCACCTGGGGTAGCCCCACGCACATCAACATCGTCGAGTTCCTCGGGCCGCTCGAAGCAACGCTCAAGCAGAAATCCAGCGGCCAGATCGCGGTCCAGCATTTCCCTGCCGGTCAGTTGGCGCAGGATGCCGACATGCCGGTCGCTGTCGCCACCGGCAAGGTCAAGATCGGCTGGACGACCCTCGCGCTGTGGTCGGGTCTCGTTCCCGATGTGCGCATCGGCGACGCGCCGACCGGCCTCACCATGGCGCAATTCGCCGCGGCAACGGACGGGCCCGACGGGATCAAGGCGGTGCTCGACCGCGAGATGCAGAAGAAAGCGGCCAAGCTTCTGGCGGTAACCGATCTCGGCCCTGTCGTCATCGTCTCCAACAAGCAGATGAAGACGCCCGCCGACCTCAAGGGCGTGCGCATCCGCGTCTTCTCCGAAGGCACGGCCGCTCTGTTCCGCGAATTGGGAGCCGCCCCGCTGCAGATCCCGTTCGGCGACGTCTACACGTCGCTGCAGAAGGGCACGATCGACGCGGCGCTGATCGGCTTCCAGGGCGTGCAGTCGCAGCGCATGTACGAAATTGCGAAATACTTGCTGATTCCGGCCTCGTTCGTCGGCACCGGCCTGCAGGGCTATGTCGCGAATCTCGCCTGGTGGAACGGTCTCGCGGCCAATGACCGCGCCATCGTCAGCGACGCGATCGCCGCGGCCGAAGCGCATTGCCGCCGCAAGATCATCGAGGACCGTCAGAGCTTGGCGCAGGAATATTCCCAGCGCGCCATGATCATCACCAGCCTTGAGCCGGCCATGCCGGAGTACAAGACCTGGGCCGACGCCACGTCACCTGTGTTGGCCAAGGCCGAGCAGACATTGAGCGCAGACATCCTCGCGCCAATCCGCCGTCAGCTCGGCCGGTCGTAGAGATGCTGGGCGCACTGATCCGTTGGGGCGAGGGGCTGGGGGCCCTCGCCATCGGTGCCATCACGCTGGTGGTGATTTACGACGTTGTGGCGCGCGCGATCGGCTACCCGACGCTCTGGGCGTTGGAGGTGAGCGGCTATTTGATGATCGCCGCCTCCGTGCTCGCGGCGGGGGAGGTCATGCAGAAGGGCGGGCATTTCGAGGTGCGGCTGATCCTCGACATGCTGCCCGTGCGCGCGCAAGGCCTGATCGACCGTTTCGTGGCAATCGTGACGGCACTGTTCTGCGTGGCCGTGATGATCGGCTGTATCCAGCTCGTGCTGCAGACGCATGCATTGGGCTTTCGCTCGCCCACGCTGCTGCAGATCCCCCTGGTCATTCCGCAGGGCGTGCTGTGCGTTGGCCTCGGCCTGCTCTCGCTCGCGACGGTGCTGCGGGCCCTCAAACAATGGCAAGAGCGCGTCTGACGCGCCTGTCCCCAAGAAAAAAGGTGAGACGTGGCGGTTCTCGCGGTCGTAACGCTGTTCCTGGTTCTGGTCGCTCTCGGGTTTCCGGTCTTTGTCGCGATGGGGCTCTCCGGTTTCGCTGGCTCGATCCTGCTGGGCGAAACCGATGGGCTGCTGCAGAACGCGGCCCTCGGCCTCTACCAGACATTCTCGCAATTCGATCTGATCGCCGTGCCGCTCTACATCCTCGTGGGCACGCTGATGGAGCGCGCGAAGCTGAGCGAACAGCTTTTCTCCTTTGCGCGCGTCTGGTTCGGCAATTTTCGCGGCGGCCTCGGCGTCGCGACCATTGCCGCCTGCGCCATGTTCGCCGCCATCAGCGGCTCGAGTGTCGCGACCGCTGCAACGATTGGCGTCGTGGCGCTGCCGGCCCTCAATCGCGGCGGCTACCGGCCGGAATTCTCCGGCGGCATGATTGCGGCTGGTGGCACGCTCGGCATCCTCATTCCGCCCTCCATCGCCATGATCGTCTTCGGCATCATCACCGAGCAGTCGATCGCGGCACTCTTCATGTCCGGCGTCATTCCTGGGCTCATCCTGTCCGCCGTCTTCGCGGTTTACACCAGCTTGTGCTCCGGCATCGCACCCGATTTCGACTCGATTACGATGCGCGAGCGGCTGCGGCAGAGTGCGCGTGCCGTCGGCGCCGTCTGCCTGCCGTTGTTCATCTTCGCGTCGATCTATTCCGGATTGGCGACACCCACCGAGGTGGCGGCCCTGGCCGTTGCTTACGTGCTCGTCTACGGGTTGGCCAGCGGCGCCTTGCGGTCGCGCGGCATTGTCGAGGCCGCCATCGCCGCGGCGCGCACGACAGTGATGATCTTTCTGCTCGTGGGCTTCGGCAAGATCTTCACCGAATTCTTCACGCTGACGAACCTGCCGCAGGAGGCGACACGGCTGGTGACGGAGTCCGGCCTGCCGGCGTTCCTGATCATCACGCTGGTGATCGTTATTCTGCTGATCCTTGGCATGTTTCTCGAATCGCTGTCGATGATGCTGGTGACCGTCCCTATCCTGATGCCGGTGGTCCAGGCGCTGGGCATCGAGCCGCTGGCCTTCGGTGTGTTCATGGTCCTGGCGGTGGAGGCGGCCCTGATCACACCGCCGGTCGGCATGAACCTCTTCACCATCTGCACCATCGGCAAGATCGACTTTGCCAAGATCTCGCGCGAAATCCTACCCTATGTCGCCATGCTCGTGGCGATGATGTATCTCATTCTCTATGTGCCGCAGCTTGCCACCTGGCTGCCGCAGACAATGAAATGAGGGGAGGGACCATGGCGCGCAGATGGAAGCATCGGCCCGAGGGCTCAAACTGGGGCGAGTTCGGCGACGATGATCAGCTCGGCAGCCTGAACTACATCAAGCCGGCACAGGTTCGCGCGGCCGTGGCAGAAGTTCGGGAGGGACAAAGCTTCTGTCTCAGCCTGCCGCTCGATTATCCCGGCGGTCGCGCGCTCGCCCCGCATCGCTATCCGCCCGTCCTTCATGCGACCGAGCGCAACGGCCAGCCCTATTTCAATTTCAGCTTCCGCCGGCATGTGGCGGCCAATTTCGGCGATGTCGGCTGCGACGACGCCGTGACGCTGTGCACGCAGTATTCGACGCAATGGGACAGCTTCGCCCATATCGGTCATGAATTCGATGCCGATGGCGACGGCACGGCCGAGCTGTGTTTCTACAACGGCTACATCGCCGGGCGCGACGTCAAGCCGCCCGCCGAGCGCGCCGGCGGCTGGTCCATGCCCCTGGGCATCGACGCGTTTGCGGTGAAGGCGATCCAGGGTCGCGGCGTTCTCATCGATCTCGCCCACTATCTCGGCCGCGGGAAGAGCACGATCGGGTTCCGCGAGATCGACGAAGTGATCCGCAAGGACGGCCTGGTGATCGGCAAGGGCGACATCGTCTGCCTGCACACCGGCTTCGCCGACGAGCTGCTCAAGATGGGCGGCAATCCCGATCCGCACCGCGTCCACAACATGTGCGCGGCTCTCGACGGCACCGACCAGGCGCTGCTCGACTGGATCGCCGGCACGCAGATTGCGGCCCTCGTCGCCGACAATTACGCCGTCGAACGCATCGAGCATGCGGCCGGCAGCTGCGCGCATTGCTTTGTGCCGCTGCATTATCACTGCCTGTTCAAGCGCGGCGTGCCGCTGGGCGAGCTCTGGCACCTGACCGAACTCGCGTCGGCCCTTCGCAAGACCCGCCGCACGGCGTTTCTCCTCACCGCGCCGCCGCTGCGCCTGCCCGGCGCGGTCGGCTCGCCGGTGACACCGGTGGCGACGCTCTAGTGACCGCCACCGAAACACGCGTGATTGTCATGGCCCGTCCGGAACCCAATGCCGTGGCACTGGTGCGCCGCGCGCTGCCGGGCCCCGGCGTTGGCGAGGCGATGGTGCGCGTGCGCGCGGCCGGCATCTGCGGCACCGATCTGCACATCGTGTCGTGGAACGCCTGGGCGGCGAGCACCTATAAGCCACCGACAGCGCTGGGCCATGAGTTCTGCGGCGAGATCGTCGAACTCGGACCTGATACCGCGCCATTCCGCGTCGGCGAGCGCGTCGTCGCGGAAACCCATCTCTCCTGCGGCCAGTGCCGCCAATGCCGTACCAATCGCCGCCACACCTGTGCGAACCTGAAAGCCTTTAGTAGCCTCAACCGAGGTGGTCTCACCGAGCTCACCGTGCTCCCCGTCGCGCTGCTGCGCCGCCCGCCCGACAACGTGAGTGACCGCGTCGCCTCGATCATGGAGCCGCTAGGCATCGCCGTGCGCGCGGTGATGGAGGCTGCCATCGCCGGCAAGGATGTGCTGATCGCTGGAAGCGGTCCGATCGGCCTGTTCACCATCGCCGTGGCGCGTCACTTCGGCGCGCGGCGGATCGTGGCGACGGATCTGTCAGCCGATCGCCTGCGCCTCGCGCAACAAGTTGGCGCCGACACGACAATCCATTTGCCGCAGGGCGATCTCAAGAGCGCAATCGCTGCGCAAACAAGCGGGCAGGGCGTCACATCCTGCATCGATACCTCCGGCAGCGCCCAATCGATCCGCGACGCGCTACCGCTGATCGAAACCGGCGGTCGCCTGATCCTCACCGGCCTGCCCGCCAACGATGTGCCCCTCGACCTCACGCGCCACGTCATCCTTCGCGAAGTCTCGATCCGCGGCCTTTACGGCCGGATTGTCGACGAGACTTGGCTGCAGGTGGAGAGCCTGCTGACTTCGCCCCGCTTCGACGTGACACCCATCCTCACGCACAGCTTCGCGCTGGACGATTTCAGCGAAGCCTTCCGCACCGCGCAATCTGGCACAGCGGGCAAGGTGACCTTCGCGATCTCGTGATCGGCTTAAGTCCCCGCGACCGGTTTAAGCCGCGTGGACGGCGCGAACTGATCTTCCAGCCGGTTGGCATGGCGGTGCAGCAGCCGCCATTCGCCGTCGATCAACCGGAAGACATGGGTCACGCGGTTCGACCATTGCGTCGGCTGATCCATGCCCGCCATCTTGACGCTGAACGTCTCGATGTCGGTCGTGTAGGCGAGTTCCGCCGTCACCACCGTGGTGACGTTCTGGTAACTCACGGTGCCGCCCTTGAATTGCTGCCCGGCCCAGTCCCAGCGCCGCGACACGGCGTCCCAGCCTTTTTCATAGCCGCCCCAGCCATAGAAGCTGGTCGCGTCGTCGCTGTGCGCGTAGAGCGTCTTGATGGCGGAGATATCGCCGTTCGCGACCTTGCCAAGCGCGGCGTGCAGCCGCTCGACGGCTGCGGCGAAGGAAGGTGCGGCCGTCACGTCTGATTGGGTCGACCGCCCCACGGCGACGCAGGTGGCGCGCCCGGCGCCGCCGGCCCGCCGCCCAGCGGCCGCGCCGCGATGGCGTCTTTTGCCAGCTCAGCGATCCCGGCGAGCGAGCCCAGGATGCCGCTCGTTTCCATCGGCATCAGCACCAGCTTCTGGTTCTGGCTCTCGGCGAGCTTGCCGAAGGCCTCGACGTATTTCTGCGCCACGAAGTAATTGAGCGCCGAGACGTTCCCTTTGGCGATCGCCTCGGAGACCATCGCGGTTGCCTTGGCTTCCGCCTGCGCCAGGCGCTCGCGACCTTCCGCCTCACGATACGCCGCCTCGCGCTTGCCCTCGGCCTCCAGGATCGCCGCCTGCTTGCTGCCTTCGGCGCGTAGCACCGCCGCCTGCTTGGCGCCTTCGGCCGTCAGGATGTCGGCGCGCTTGGTGCGTTCGGCCGTCATCTGCTTGCCCATCGCCTCGAGCAAATTCGTCGGCGGCTGGATGTTGCGCAGTTCAATGCGTGTGCATTTGACACCCCACGGCGTCGTCGCCTGGTCGATGACGGAGAGCAGCGTGCGGTTGATCTGGTCGCGCTGCGACAGGCTCTCGTCGAGATCCATCGAGCCGATCACCGAGCGGATATTGGTCATCGATAAATTGATGAGGGCGAGCTGCAGGTTTTGCACCTCGTAGGACGCCTTGGCGACGTCGAGCACCTGGTAGAACACCACGCCGTCGGCGGTCACGGTCGCGTTGTCCTTGGTGATCACCTCCTGGCTCGGGATGTCGAGCACGATCTCCATCATCGTGAGCTTGTGACCGATGCGCTCGATATAGGGGATGATGACGCTGAGGCCCGGCACCAGCGTGCGCGTGTAGCGGCCCAGCCGCTCGACGGTCCATTCCTGGCCCTGCGGCACGGTTTTCACACCCATGAAGATCGTGACGATGACCAGCGCTAGAATCGCCAGGACGATGGCGGCACCCGCTTCCATGAGACGGCCTCTCCGTTTTCTTCGGGGGATTATGGGATGAAACCGGCGCCGTGCGTCGCCCCCGTCCGCACGTTGCTCGTGGCGTCAAGCTACGCGAAAGCGTCGAAGGGCGGGCAAGGGAAGGGGGCGCGCGCGGTGTCTTCGACTGCGCCACCCCCTCACCCCGACCCTCTCCCCAGAGGGGAGAGGGAGTCAGACAGAGGCGCGGCGGAATCCCCTCTCCCCCCTGGGGAGAGGGCTAGGGTGAGGGGGTGGCCTTGCCCTCTCCAATAATCCCGCAACCGCCACCCCGAATTCATCTTTTCTCAACCGGGGCAATACCATATAATGTTTTTTTAACTGCAGCCGAGTGCGCAGCCATGGACCGCAAGAAAGGGTCCCCCAAGCATATCGTCCTCACGTCCCACCCGGCGACCGGCGCCAAAAAGCCGTTGCCGATCCATTGGGGCGCCGCCACGCCGAAGGAGCGCGGGCCGGTCATCGGCACCGTGACCCACCCCGGCCAGCGCAACGTCATCGGCACGCATTCGGGCTCGTATTCGGTCTATCGCGCGCTCGCCGTGGCCGCGGGCCAACTCGACCCCGACCATGTGCCCGATCTCACCAATACGTCGCCCGCCGATCCGATCGGCCCGCACAAGCAATGGGCCGATCCGGAGAAGATCGTCTCCATCGATCCCTACGGCCATCTGGTCAGCGACGCCTTCGCCGACCTTCTGAAATCGGGCTACGACATCCGCCCGACCATCGCCGTCACCCGCGCGCATATCAACATGCCGGAGCTGAAGGATGCCGTCGCCGCCGGCCGCCTCAAGCCCGACGGCGATATCCTCGACAAGAACGGCGACGTGCGCGTGACCAAGGCGGCGATCGAGCCGGTCTGGTACCTGCCCGGCATCGCCAAGCGCTTCAACATCGAGGAAAGCGATCTGCGCCGTGCCCTCTTCGAATTCACCGGCGGCATGTTCCCGGAGCTCGTCACGCGCTCCGACATGCATGTCTTCCTGCCGCCCATCGGCGGCATGACCGTCTACATGATCGGCGACGTCGCCAAGATCGGCGATCGCAAATATCCGCTCGGCTGCCGCATCCACGACGAGTGCAACGGCTCCGACGTCTTCGGCTCCGACATCTGCACCTGCCGGCCTTATCTCGCGCACGGCATCGAGGTCTGCATCGAGACTGCGCAGGCCGGCGGCACGGGCGTCATCGTCTATAACCGCAAGGAAGGCCGCGCGCTGGGCGAGGTCACGAAGTTCCTGGTCTACAACGCGCGCAAGCGCCAGGAAGGCGGCGACCGCGCCGACCAGTATTTCAAGCGCACCGAATGCGTCGCCGGCGTGCAGGACATGCGCTTCCAGGAGCTGATGCCCGACGTGCTGCACTGGCTCGGCGTCAGCAAGATCGACCGCTTCGCCTCGATGAGCGACATGAAGCACGGCGCCCTCGCGCGCTCCGGCATCGAGATCGGCGAGCGCATCGCCATTCCCGACGAGCTCATCCCCGCCGATGCGCGCGTCGAGATGGATGCCAAGGTCGCGGCCGGCTATTTCTCCGGCGGCAAGAAGCCTGATGCCGCCGAGCTCGCCACCGCCAAGGGCCGGTCGCTGAACGAGTGATCTCCCCCGGCCTCACCCTTCGACAGGCTCAGGGTGAGGCTTCTTGCGGAAGCTCATCCTCTCCCATGGACCTCATCCTGAGCTTGTCGAAGGATGAGGGCCCCGCACAATCCGGCCAATGTCCGCCCTGACCGATCCCCAATCCGCCATCCGTTATCTGCGCTCACCCGCCGCGATCCGCGAGCGCACGGGTGCCGTGCTCGCCGCCGCCGAGCGCGGCGTCACCGAGCATTTCTCGATCGATCGCAGCAAGCTGCCGGCGACGGCGGACTACGTCATCGACGTGATCCGCGCCGAGTATCCAACACTCGACATTCCCTATCACAGCCGCTGGCGCCATTTTTCGGTGGGGGGCGTGGACCGCTGGGCGCAGCTCGATCGCAAGCTCGCCGGCATCGGCTCGTTGGCGCGCGCGCGCCTGCAGATCGATCTCGCCATCACCTCGGTGCTGCTCGATGCCGGCGCGGGGCCGGATTGGCGTTATCGCGAGGCCGCGAGCGGCGGCTTGTTCGCGCGCTCCGAGGGCCTGGCGGTCGCGAGCTTCGACATGTTTGTGGTCGGCGCGTTTTCCGGGGATACGAAAGATAAGTTGCGCGCCGATGCCGACGGCCTGTCGCGCATCGACGCCGCGACCCTCGCGCACTATTTCCAGGTCACGCAAGACAATCCGCTGGTCGGTCTCGAAGGCCGCGCGGAATTGCTGCGCAATCTTGGCGCAGCGCTCAAGGCCAACCCGGTGATCTTCGGGCGCGAGCGTCCGCGGCTTGGCAACATGGCCGATTATCTGCTCGCACAGGCGCGCGACCAGAAGCTGCCGGCGGCCGCGATCCTCGCCGCGGTACTGGAGGGCCTTGGCCCGATCTGGCCGGCGCGCACGGTGATCGATGGCGTCAATCTGGGCGATGTCGGGCGTCATCCCGCCATCCAGACTGGCGACCTCACCGACACGCTGGTGCCGTTCCACAAGCTGTCGCAATGGCTCTCCTATTCGCTGCTCGAACCGCTCGAGGGGGCGGCCGTGACGGTCGAGGGCCTGGACGCGCTCACCGGCCTGCCCGAATATCGCAATGGCGGGCTCTTCATCGATCTCGGCGTGATCGTGCCCAAGCACGAGCGCGTGCTCAGCCGGCGCCATGACGCCGCCTCGGAGCTGATCGTCGAATGGCGCGCTCTCACGCTGCAGATGCTCGACGAACTCGCGGACGCGGTCCGGACCAAGCTCGACCTCACGGCAGAACAGTTGCCACTGGCCAAAGTCTTGCAGGGCGGCACCTGGACGGCCGGGCGCAAGATCGCCGCCGAGCGCCGCAAGGACGGCCGCCCGCCGATTTCCGTCGACAGCGACGGTACGATATTCTGACGCGACCGGCGTCGCGGCCTCATGCTTCGACAAGCTCAGCATGAGGACCTTTGATAAAAGCCTCATCCTGAGCTTGTCGAAGGATGAGGCCTGCGAGCTCGACGAACAGGGGAGATTGGTTCAATGGCAGGTCAGGTCACGGTGGTCGATCATCCGCTCGTCCGCCACAAGCTCACCAATCTGCGGCGCAAGGAAACGCCGTCCTGGGATTTCCGGCGCTATCTGCGCGAGATCGCCATGCTGCTCGCCTACGAGGTGCTGCGCGACCTGCCGACCGAGGAGGTCGAGATCGAGACACCGGTCGCCAAGATGAAGGCGCCGACTCTCGCCGGCAAGCGCGTGTGCTTCGTCTCCATCTTGCGCGCCGGCAACGGCCTGCTCGACGGCATGCTCGAAGTGCTGCAATCGGCGCGCGTCGGCCATATCGGCCTCTATCGCGATCCGACCACGCTGCAGGCGGTCGAGTATTACAGCAAGCTGCCCGAGGATGTGGCCGAGCGCGACGTGATCGTGCTCGATCCCATGCTCGCGACCGGCCATTCGGCGGTCGCGGCGATATCGCGTATCAAGGATGCCGGCGCCGTCTCGATCAAGCTGGTCTGCCTGCTCGCGGCCCCCGAAGGCATCGCGGTGTTCCACGAAAGCCACCCCGACGTGCCCGTCTTCACCGCCTCGGTCGACTCCCACCTGAACGACCACGGCTACATCGTCCCCGGCCTCGGCGACGCCGGCGACCGCATTTTCGGGACGCGCTGAAAAACTTCTCCCTCTCCGCCGCGAAGCGGGGGAGAGGGAAGGGGCCCGTCGCGTAAGCGACGGGAAGGGTGAGGTGGTCGCTCCGCGCACATTTTGTCCGACAGATTTTCCGCGGCGCCACCCACCTCACCCCAAACCCCTCTCCCCCCGCTAACGCGGGCGGAGAGGGGCTTCGCCATCCATCGCCGTCAGCGCTATACTTTCTCCAACAGGACTTGGAGGAGCGCTGCATGGCGACGAAGCTCGAGACGCGTCGGCCCGCGCCTGACGCCGGACGACATCGCGCCTACAAGTCGCAGACGGCCTCATCATCCCGTCCTACCGTCTGCCCGCCGCGCAGCTCGCCCATCTGCGCGCCGCCCTCGACGATGTCATCGCCGGCAATCCCGGCGTGCGGCCCGAGCAGCTCATCTCCATCCATATCAGCAAGGGCGGGGCCGAGCGCACCCGCGGCAACGACGCGTTCCTCGAATTCGCGCACGACAAAGCGATCCTCGATCTCGTCGAGCAGCTCATCGGCCCCGACATCATCCTCTGGGGCTGCCAGTCCTTCTGCAAACCGGCCGGCGACGGCATGGAAGTGCCGTGGCACCAGGACGGCCGCTACTGGCCGATCCGCCCGCTGGCAACCTGCACGGTCTGGGTCGCGCTCGATGATTCGAACACCGAGAATGGCTGCATGCGCTACATCCCGGGCACGCATCTGGGCGGGCATGTCTACAAGCACCGCAAGGACGACCGCCCCGACCTGGCGCTCGATCTGGTCTTAGAGAAGGGTGAGGCGGATATCGCCTCGGCGCGCGACGTGGTGCTGGAGGCGGGCCAGTTCTCGATGCACGATGTCTTCCTCGTGCACGGCTCCAACCCGAATCATTCGCCCAGGCGCCGCGCCGGGCTCGCCATCCGCTACATGCCGGCGACGTCGCATTTCGATCGCGAGATGTTCCAGCCGTCGCGCACCAGCAACGGCCTGGTGGTCGACTTCACAAAAAGGCCGCTCTGGTTAGTGCGCGGCCGCGACCGCACTGGCCGGAACGACTTCAAGATCGGCCACGCCTGACGGCCCGGGGCGTTTGGCTGCCGCCGTCGACACGACCGGTAATGCGGGCGGCTGCGGCGCCAGCAGGGGCGCGATCGCCGGTCCCATCATCTTGAGGATCTGTGTGGCCAGGCCGCTGGTGAAATCGTAATTCGCCGCGTCCGGCCCGCCGACATGCACGGCCACCGTGCCGAAGAAGCGGTCGCCGATGAAGAACACGAACACCGCGTTGCGCTCGACGACGCGTGAATCGATCAGCTTGCCGCCGGGCCCGTAGCGGTCGAAGCGGTGATCGCCCGTACCGGTCTTGCCGCCGACCACCAGCGGCTTGCCGTCCAGCGTGAAGGCGTTGTGCGCGCGGCGCGCCGTGCCGTTCTCGACCACGTCGATCAGCGCGCGGCGCACCGTCTGCGCGATCTCCGGCGCCAGCACGCGCTCGGGCGCCGCGGGCTTGGCGTCGAGCAGCGTCTCATAGGGCGTGCCCGCGGCAAAATGCAGGCGCTCGACACGCAGCGTCGGCTGCTTGATGCCCTCGTTGACGATGATGCCCATCAGCTCGGCCAGCGCCGAAGGCTTGTCGGCCGAGCTGCCGATCGCGGTGGCGAAGGACGGGACCAGGCTGTCGAACGGAAAGCCCATGCGCTTCCAGCTCTCGTGGATGCGCGCGAAGGCTTCTTCTTCCAGCAGGATGCGGATGCGCACGTCCTGCGCCGATTTGTGGCGCGTGCGGAACAGCCAGGCATAGGCCGACTGCCGCTCCTCGGCGCTTGCCGCGAGAATGTCCGCGCGCGTGGCGCCGGGCTTGGTCTGCAGATAGGCGACCAGCCACAGCTCGAGCGGATGGATGCGCGCGAGATAGCCGCGATCGGCAAGGTTGAAGCGGTCGGGCCCGTATTTGTCGTAGAGCTTCGCGACGGCGTCGCTTTCGGGGTGCGGCGCCGCGAGATGCGCGGCCAGGAACTGCGACAGATCGTCCGGCGTCGATGTCGGCCGCACCGAGCGGAAAGCGACCGAGAGCCGGTCGGCCGTGGCGCGCACGCGGCCCGCCAGCGTCGCCAGCGCCTGCTCGGCATTCTGGCCGCGATAGCGGCGATAGAGCTGCGACAGGATTTCGCTGCCCTCGCTATCGGCGAAGCGCGCGAGATAATCCTGGCGCGAGGGGTGGCTGCGATCCTGCAAGAGCTCGCTGGCGCGCTGCGGCCCCTCGGCCATGTAGTATTTCACCACGTCGCGCATCATGCGGATGAAGACGAGATTGACGGAGCGGCGCAGCCCCTCGCTCACCGTCATCACCTTGCCCTCGTCGGAGCGCTCGAAATTTACGAAGCTGTGCAGCCCGCCGCCGGTGAAGAACTGCTCCGCCGTGCTCGCCGAATAGCGCCGCGCCATTGCCGCATCGAGCAGCGTCGACAGGTTGCGATCGCTCGTGCCGGCGAAATAACGCGCCGTCCAGCGCGTCAGCTCGTCGCTGGCCTCGGTCGCCACCTCCGCCAGCTCCTCAGGCGTCGACTGCGCGTAGCGGCCATGCAGCTCGGCGAAGATTTCGAGATAGGTGATCAGCGTACGCAGCTTGGCGGTGGAGCCGAGGTCGAGCTTCACGCCCTCGTTGAGGTCGAGCGGCTGGTCGCGGTTGTCGGCCTGGATGCGCACGTAGTTGGCGTTCTCGCCGCGCTCCATGATCGTCACGCTGTAATCGACGCGGGCGGGATCGCCGCGGTCCATCAGGCGCGTGCCGGCGAGGCCGTTTGCCTGCAGGAAAGCGCGGTCGTCGAGCTGGCGCAGCAGGGCGGTGGCCGTTTCCTGCGCCTGCGCGTCGAACGTGCTGCGCACCTCGACATCGATGCGGTCGAGCGCGTAGAGGCTCGGCACCTGCATCAGGGAGAGCATGTGGTTGCGCACGGCATTGGCGGCCTTGCGCTCCAGGAACGTGTTGGCGGACGCCGGGTTTTCGCTGCCCTGGGCCAGCGGCGTGCGCAACGCCGCGTCGCGCAGGTCCTCGTCGATCACGCCCTGGGCGGCCATCAGCCGCAGATAGCTGTTGGCGAGCGTCTCGAGCGCCTTGGGGTTGGCGAAGTAATAGGCCGGCCGGCGCTGTGCGAGCAGCAGGCTCATCGCCTGCTTGTAGACCAGCGCCTTGCGGGCGAGCGTTCCCTCGTCCTCGGCGGGCGCCTGCAGGATGCGGTTGGCGTCTGCGAACGACGTGCCGTACCACACGAACAGCCCATCGCCCACGCCATGCACTTCGCCATGGCCGTTGCGGGCCCCCAGCGGTGTCGAATTCAGATAGTCGATGACGATGCGCTCGCGCGCGGCCAGCGTGTTGGGGCCGTCGAGATAGGCGCGCACGCTGCCCGAGGCGATCTGGCGCAGCTTCTCCATCGGGTGGGAAGGTGCGCCCCTCGGGCGAGTGGCGGAATTTCTCAAGCTGCGTCGCCAGCGTGCTGCCGCCGAAGATCTTGGTCTCGGGATTGATCGTGCGCGCGACCACGCCGACCGCGGCGGCCGCAAAGCGGTCCCATTCCACGGAGGGGTTGCGATTGGGATTGGCTTCGTCCAGCAGCTCGCGGTTCTCGATGAACAGCAGCGTGTCGACGATCACGCGCGGCACGGACTCGAAATCCGCGTAGAGCCGCTCAGGGTAGCGCTTGGCGAAAATCGGCCGCCACTGCCGATCGAACACGGCCAGCCCGCCCGAAGATTTCTCGCGATAAGGCGCGTAGCCGATCCGTTCGACAAAGCTCGCCAGCTCGGGCGTGGGCTGCGCCTGGCGCGTGACTTCATAGCCGTTCGCGGTCAGGGCCTTGATGTAGCCGCCGAGCCCGGTATAGCCGAGCCGCATGTCGTAGGGTCCGCTCGCCGGGAAGCGGATGGTGGCGCTCGGGCCGTCCTCGACCGTGAAGCGCAGATCCTTGGCGTAGCGCGCGATGGCGCGCGACTGCAAATCTCCGGTTGTCGCTTCCAATGCGATGATCTGGCCTGCACCGGCCAGGAGGGGAACGAACGCCACACCGAGTATGGCGGCCTTGATAATGAACCTACTCATCTATCGCCCTGCGAATAACAATCCGGCGACCCAATTCACGATCCGCCGCCGGCTCGACCACGGGCCGGACAAATAGCCGGCCGACCACAATATATCGCGACTCGGCCAGTGACGGAACTACGGCGTGACGGCCGACTTTGGACGCGCAGAGGTTAACGATTTGATGATTTCGGGCACCACCCACCCGATTGGATGGGCGTCCCGCCATCCGGCGCTTGGGACTGTAGTCAGCTTTTGACGGCGCCGGCCGTGAGTCCTGTCACCATGTAGCGCCGCACGGCGTAATAGAGCGCGGCCGGCGGCAGGGCGTAGATCATTGACGTCGCCATGAGAAGCGCCCAGGGCGAGTCGTCGCTCGACAGGAAGTATCCCAGCGCCACCGGCAGCGTGACCTTGGTCTCCGAGGAGACCAGCAGGAACGCGTAGAGATACTCGTTCCAGGCCAGCAGCAGCGCATAGGTCCCGATCGCCACCAGCGCCGGCGTCATCAGCGGCAGATAGACGCGCAGGAAGATCTGGATCGGCGTGGCACCGTCGACTTTTGCGGCCTCATCGAGCTCTAGCGGGATGTTGTCGCCGTACTGGCGCAGCACCCAGATCGCATAGGGCGTCGCGAACGTCACCATCGCGAAGATCAGCGACCATTGCGAGTTCAGCAGGCTGTAGTCGCTCATGATCTTGTAGAGCGGGATGGCGAGGAACGCCGCCGGGATCAGGTAGGTGAACAGCGCGGTGTTGGAGACGTAGTGGCCCCATTTCACCTTGAGCCGGCCGATCGCAAAGCTCGCCATCGTGGCGATGGCCAGCACCAGCACCATCGTCACCACCGCCACGAACACGCTGTTCCACAGCTGGATCCAGAAATTCTTGAGGAAAAAATGCCCTTCCCGCAGGACGATGCGATAATTTTCGAGCGTCGGCTCCTGCGGCCACAGCCGTCCGGTCACCGCCTCGCGCGGCGAGGTGATCGACAGCATCGCCATGTGATAAATCGGCACCAGCGTCCAGATCATCAGCAGCGCGGCCACAGCGACCAGGCGCAGATCGTAGAGCTTGCGCGTGACGAAGGTGACGGCGGCACTCATCGAGCGCCCTCCTTGCCCAGGCGGTGGACCAGGAAGAAGACCAGCGGCACGACCAGCGGCAGCGCCGTGATCACCGTCGCCACGCCGACATTGATCTCCGCGAGCTGGAAGGCATAGCGGATGCCGAGTGTCGCCAGCACATGCGTCTTTTCAACCGGCCCGCCGCCGGTCAGCAGGTAGACGGAGTTGAAATCGCCCAGGCTCCACACCGTCGAGAGCAGGGTCGAGGTGATGTAGATGTTCTTGACGCCAGGGAAGGTTACGTAGCGGAAGCGCTGATAGGCACTGGCGCCGTCGACCGCTGCCGCCTCGTAGAAATCCTTGGGAATGGCCATGCGCGCCGCGACCAGGATCAGCGTCCAGAACGGCAGGTATTTCCAGATATGGATGAAGATGATCGAGCCGAACGCGGTGTCGGGCTTGATCAGCCACCACGGCCCGTCGATGCCGAAGAACTGGAACAGCATCCCGTTGATCATGCCCCACTCGGAATTCAGCATCCAACGGAAGGACAGGATGGTGGGGATGGACGGGATCGCCCAAGGCAGGATGAAGATGAAGCTGACCCAGCGGATCCAGCGCTGCGGATGCACGAAGAAGCCCGAGATCATCAGCGCCATGAACAGTTTCAGGTTCACGCCGATCGCCAAGAACAGGATCGTGTTGCGCACCGCCGTGGCATAGGTCGGGTCGTTGAACAGCCGCGTGTAGCTGCTGAGATGGCTGCCCATCCACAGCCCGTAGAACACGGGGTAGAGCACGAACAGCACGAAGACGATGGCGTAGGGGATGCAGAGGATGACGGCCCACACCGCTTCCAGCGGCCAGCCTGTGCGCGCGTGGACTTGCGGCCGGGTTGCTGCTTGCAGGGCGGTCGCCATGGCGCGTCCGATCCGTCGTTATAACAATCGAACCCGGCCGGTGCCGTTAAGGGCGCCGGCCGGGCTCAGGCTTGAACCACATCGCGCCGTTGCCGGCGCGACATGGTCAGTTGACCAGCTCTTTCATGCGGCCGATCAATTCGTCGACGGCCTTGTCGGTCGTCCAGTTCTCCAGGACCATGCGGCCGATCGCCTTGCCCCACAGATTCTCGGCCTGCACGGCCGCGAATTTATAGTTGTAGGTCTGCGGGAAGGCCTGCAGCGGCCGCTCGGCGTATTGCTTCTGCGCCACCTTGCGGTGCGGGTCCTTGCCGTCGGTGTAGTAGGCCTCCTCGGCGAGATCCTTGCGCGCCGGGAACCAGCGCCCCAGCGAGCCTTGCGTGTAGGCGCGGATATTGTCGGTCTCCAGCAGCGTCGCTAGGAATGTCTTGGCGCCCGCCTTGTTCTTGGCGTTGTTGAAGATCACTGCCTGCTTGACCGCGACCGGATATTCGATCTGCCGTCCCGGCGGGTCCGGCCATTCGATCGTGGCGATCTTGTTGTAGTAATTCTCCATGTTCTTGTCGTCCAGGTGCTTGCCCGGGATCGACAGCGACGGGTTCATGGTCATGATCAGGGTGCGATTGTGGAAGTTGTTGTTGTTGTCCGCATCGCCCCAACTCGCCGAGCCCGGCGGCGTGCAGCCCCTCTTGAAGGTGCTTGAATAGTCGTCGAGCGCGGCAATGATGCCCTGGCGCACCTTGGGGTCGTCGACCGTCAGCTTGCCGTTGGCATCGATGATCTTGACGCCCTGGACGTTGAGGAACATCAGCACGGCGTAATAGGTGTCGCTCGCCTGCGAGGACATGGCCGACCCGGCACCGTAGATGTTGCGTTGACCGGTCTTGGCCCGCACGGCCGGCTGCGCCTTGTCGCACCAGAAATTCCAGAATTCCTTCCAGGTCTTCGGGATGTCGCTTTCCTTGAGCCCCGCGTCGGCCAGCATGTCGCGCCAGTAATGCACGTGCTGGGTCTGCATGAAGATCGGCACGGCGTAGATGCTGCGCGAATTGGTCTTGCCGTTGAGCAGCGTCACATTCTCGATGGCGACCGGGAAGAGCTTGTCCTTGTACGGGTTGACGATGTCGCTGACATCCTCGAGCCGTCCCTCGAACGCCCAGCGCGGCGACTGCGTGAAGTCGAACAGCCATCCGAACGCGACATCGGGCGGGCTGCCGGCTTCCAGCGCCGCGATCGTGCGCCGCGGCACGTCTTCGAGCGCGAACATGCTGAGCTCGACCTTGCCGCCGGTCTTCTTTTCCCACTTGTCGATGACCACCTGGAGGGCGGCGTCTTCGGCCGGGTAGAACCCCTTGTTCCACCACACCACGAGATTGCCCTGCGCGAAGGCCGTGCTGGTGACGAGCAGCGTCAAAGCGGCAGCAAAAAGCGATGCACCAAATCGCAGCATCGATCGTTCCTCCCCCTGATATTTTCGTAAGAGCTCTTTGGCTCGACGTTGATCATAATCTGCGTCCGGGTCATTGTCGACACGGGGGTGCGGCCCGCCGCGGGCGATTCCCGGCGGACCGTGTTCACGGTATGATGGGCGGGCGAATAGGGGAGGACGGCGACGATGCGCAGATCTTTTGCATGGCTAGCGGCACTTTGGCTTGGCGTGATCGCCACAACAGCTTCCGCGCAGACGCCCGACGCGCGCCCGCGCGACACGGCCCGCCAGGAAGCGATCAACCAGGGCACTGTGGGGATCATCTCCGGCGGTGTCGCCGGCACCTATATCCGCATCGCGGCCGATCTCGCCGCGGTGTTGGATGATGGCGACAATCTTCGCGTCCTGCCGGTGATCGGCAAGGGCTCGGTTCAGAACATCACCGACGTCCTCTACCTGCGCGGCATCGATATCGGCATCGTCCAGTCGGATGTGCTGACCTATGTGCGCCGGCAGAACCTGCATGGCGGCGTCGAAAAGCGCGTCCATTTCATCACCAAGCTCTATAACGAGGAGTTCCACCTGCTGGTGCGCTCCGACGTGAAGAGCATCGAGGAGCTCGCCGGCAAGAAGGTCAATTTCAACTCGCGCGGCAGCGGCACGTTCCTGACGGCCTCGATCGTCTTCGAAACGCTCAACCTCAAGATCGAGCCGGTGACCTTCGATCAGGCTCTGGCGCTGGAGAAATTGAAGAGCGGGGAGATTTCCGGCCTGGTCTATGTGGCCGGCAAGCCGACAACGCTGTTTCGCGACCTGCGCGCCGCCGACAACGTCAAGTTCCTGACAATTCCCTTCACGCCCGAACTTCTCGAAACCTATTTTCCCTCGCGCCTGGCGCCGGAGGACTATCCCAACCTGATCGAAAGCGGCCAGGCGGTCGACACGCTCGCCGTGGGCGCGGTGATGGCGGTCTTCAATTGGGAGCCGGATTCGGTGCGCTATAAGAAGGTGGCGAAATTCGTTGATGCTTTCTTCACCCGCTTCGCTGATTTCCAGAAGCCGCCGCGCCACGCCAAGTGGCAGGAGGTCAGCCTGACCGCGCAAGTGCCGGGCTGGACGCGCTTCAAGGCCGCGGAGGATTGGATCAAGCGCCGCGGCGGCGCGGCCGCAACCCCGAAGACGCCGTAGAAGTTCTCGTCCTAGCCGCTCAAAAAATCCTGTCACCCGCGGGCTTGACCCGCGGGTCTGACACAGCGCGTGGCATCGGATGCGCGGGTCAAGCCCGCGCATGACAATCTATTGAGGGAATACGTGCGCTGCGGCGTCAGCGCCCCGGGTTGCGCGCCATCCAGGCGGTGAGCGCGCGCAGCCGCGTTTCGGCGTCCGCATCGCCGGCGGCGCTCGCCTTGCGATACCAATCGGCGGCGCGTTGTGAACTCGAAAGCGAGCCCTGGATGCCCATCCGCGCATGCTCGACCGGATCCCAGGTCCGGCCGACGGCCGTGGCGGCCGTAGCGCTGCCATTGGCGGCGGCCAGTTCATAGAACAGCCGCGCGGCCGCCGGGTCGCCGGTGCGCATGATCTCGTCGCCGCGCAGCATCAGCCGGTCGACGGCCGCGGAGGACAGGCTTGCCGACGGCCGCTGCAACGGCACCGGTGCGCCGACGGCAGGGGGCGCCGACGGGGCCGGGGGCGGCTCAACGCGCGCGACGGCTGGTGGCCTCGTGGGTGCCGGAGTTTCGACGACCGGCTTCTCAACTGGGGGCGGCGCCAACGGGATCGGCTCGACCCGCGCAATTTGCGGTGCCGGCGGCTCCGGCATCGGCGGGGGCAGCGGCGCTTCCGCGATCTTCGGCGTCACCGGTTCGACCGGCGGCGCGGGTGTCGCAACCGGCGGCGGCGCGACAGGCGTGGGCAGGATCGGTGCCAGGGTGCGGGCAGACGGCGATGGCGCCGGCGGGTCGGCTGCGGGCGGCGGCGACGGCGGCAGAATGGGCGCAAGGATCCGGCCCGCAGCAGGGGCAGCGTCAGCGGACGATGAACCGGGCGCCGGGCTCGCCGGCGGCAGGATCGGCAACAGCGCCCGACCGCTTGACGGCGGCGGCTCGGCGGCCCTCGGTGGGGTCCGCGATTCGGGGATAGCGTCGATCGGCGGCCCCATTTCTGCGGTCGGCGCCGGCTCGATAGCCGCAATCTGCGGCGCCGGGGCTGGCATGCGGGCCACGGGCGGCGGCGCTGACGCAACCGGGGGCGCCGCCGGAATGCTGGCCTGGGGCGCTGGCGGCGGCGGGGCCGCCGGAACGGGCGGCGGCGCCGGGATGCTGGCCTGGGGCACCGCCGGCGGTGCCAGCGGCACGGGTGCCGCCTCCGCCATGGGCCTCGGTGGCGGCGGGGGCGGGATCTCGGCGACGGCCGGCGGCGGCGTCGGGACGACGGGCGGCGGCGGCGGCGCGCTCACGACCGGCGGTGCCGGCGGCGGGGTCTCCATCGGCGGCTTGGGCGGCGGCGGCGGGGGAATGGCCACGACCGGTGCGGCGGGAGCAGCACTGGGGGCCTCCGGCTTGATTTCGGCGGGCTTCTCGACGGCGGCAACGCCGTTGGATTTGGCGACGGGCGGCGGCTCCGGTATCGCGGCAGCCGGCGGTGGTGGCGGGGCTGGCGGCACCACTGTCGGACCAGCGGACGGTGTGATGCGGTTCAGCGTCGGCGCGGGCGCCGGGGGCGTGGCCGGTGTCGGTTCGGGGGTCGGCGCTGTCGCCGTGTTTGCCGGCGGCAGCAGCGGAGATTCGATCATGGCCTGCGGTCGCGGCGCGGTGTCTTGCGTCGTGGTCCGCACGGCCGCGATCTGGTCGCTGCCGGTCGGCCGCAACTGGATGACATAGGCGCCAAGCGCGCCGACCGCGAGGCCGATCACCACGGCGGCGGCGATCTTGACCATCTGGCCGGCCAGCTTGCCGCGCTCGGCAGGTTCGTGATCATTGGCCGGGAGGAGGCGATCCTCTTCCGTCGGCGCGTGTAGCGTCGTCTTGGCCTCCGACGCGGCGATGGTCGCCGCGATTTTGGCCTTGAGCGCCAGTTTTTCGGGATCGGGCGGCGCCGCGGCTTCGGCCGGTGCTGCCTCGGGTTCCTTCGGCGCTTCCGCTGCCGCGGCCTCGGCGGCTGCCGCTTCCGGTGCCGGCTCGTCGACCTTCGCCGGTTGCTCGGCTGGTTCGGCGCGCGGGGGAATTTCGTTCATTGGCTCGTCGCGGGCGGGCGCGACAGGCTCCGGCGGCGCCTCGGCGCTCTGCGGCGGCGGATCCGCAGCAACTTGCGCCTCCGCTGCTCTGATCTCTGTTTCTGCGGCAGGCGGCGCGACAGGTTCGCTCTCGCGCTCCGGCGGCGCGTCGGCGGGCTTTGTCAGGTCGAGCGGCGCTGCCGCTTCGATCGGCTGCGGCGGCGCTTCCGTTGGTGCGGGCGGTTCGGCTTCCGGCGGCGTCTCCGCGACCGCTGGCTTCTCGGCCTTCGCGGTCTCGCCGGCCAACTCATTGGCGGCCGGGGCGGCTGACAACTCGGTCCGGTACCGCGATTCCTCGGCGAACTGCCGGAACATCGAACCCAGCAGGGCCGAACCCGTTTCGGCGGTTTTGGGCGGGGCCGGCGGCGCTTCTTTGGGCGGAGCCGGTGGCGCTTCGCTTGCTGGCGCCGGTGGCGGCGCGCTCTCGCTCGGAGCTGCCGGCATGCTCGGCGCCGGATTGGGGAGCACGACCCCCTCGGCAGAACTCTGGCCGATCGAGAATTCGCGCGCCGCCACATCGACCATGTCGGCGGTGACCGACCACGCGCCGATACTGGCGGCCTCGGCCAGCGACCGGCTGCACAGCCGGTTGACCAGTCGCGGGATACCCGCCGCGTACGTTTCGATGCGGCTCAAGGCTTCGGGCGTAAACAAAGCGCCGCGCGTCAGCCCGGCCACGTGCAGCCGATGCGCGATATAGGCGCGCACTTCCGGTCCGCGCAGCCGTTCCAGCGCCACGCGCACGCCGATTTCCTGATGCAGCGATTGCCAGCGATCGTCCTGTAGCCGCGTCTCGAAGCTCAGCGGTGCCGCGAGCACAATCTGCCACGCCCACGACATGCCACGGTCGATGCGCGCCAGATCAAGCAGACCCTCGAGAACTTCGTCGCTGCATTTCTCGGCCTCGTCGATCAAGATCACCGCGGTTGCCGCACCGCTGAGCATCTGCGTGACCTTGTCGGTGAGGCTGCGCACGCGATCGTCGCGGCCGCCGGCGCGCAGGCGCAAGCCCGCTTTTTCCGCGCAGGCCATGACCAGGTCGTCGAACGGCAGATGCGGATGGGTCCACACGAACACGAAGCTGTTGGAGGCTTCGAGATCGTGGGCGAGTTTCTGCATCACGGCGGTCTTGCCGGTGCCGCTTTCGCCGGTGAGCTGCAGCAGACCCTTGCGCTGCGCAATTCCGGTCAGCAATCCGCTGAGCGCCTGCACCACCGACCGGGTCGGGAACAGAAACCGCGGATCTGGTGTCAGCCGGAACGCTTCTTCCTGAAGACCGAATGAATTGCCCGTCATTTCCCTCGCCTGAGCGGGACCAACGCCATTAACGAATTAGGACCACGACCAAATAATGCCCATGGTCTGATTCCAGACCTCTTTCGTCAAGGCCGAAATCGATACCTAAGCGGCTGAAATATTAACATTGTTTCGCCGTCTTTAGGCCATTTTCCTCACCCTTTGGCGCCCAGCACACACGCCCCGCCTGCAAGCGGGCGGCTTGGGCAATCGGCGCGCGATCTTAACCATCGCACATGCTTTGCTTTATCGGCTGCGGTGGGGCGAAGGTGGAGAGGGTGAGGTTCATCTTTGTCCTGAGAAGGAAGTGCCTGCGTCACCCCCCACCCCAGCCCTCCCCCTCAAGGGGGGAGGGAGTTCGACCGTGTTTGAGTTCGATATCTCAGATTTACGGGAGACGTCGAAGACAGGAACGGTGGAATCCCCTCCCCCCTTGAGGGGGAGGGTTAGGGTGGGGGGTGACACGAGTGCAGTGTCGATTATTTCGGCGGCTCGACCACGCCCGTCTGACTCGAAATCAACCTGTAATGCTCGATCCGCCGATGCTTCTCGAATGCGAACACCGTGTCCTTGCCGTAGCGGCACAGCTCGAGATCGCAATCCGCGACGATCAGCTCGTCATCCACGCCGCGTGCCTGCGCCACGATCTCGCCGGTGGGCGCGATGATGCAGGTGCCGCCGATGAGAGAGCATCCTTCTTCCATTCCCGCCTTGGCGACCGCAACCACCCACGTCGAGTTCTGATACGCGCCCGCCTGCATCACGAGGTGATTGTGGAACTGGCGCAGATGCTCGGGCTCGGGATTGGAATGCGCGATGGCGGAGCCGTTGATGGCCGGCGTGTTGTAGCCGAGCATCACCATCTCCACGCCCTTGAGGCCCATGACACGGAACGTTTCGGGCCAGCGGCGGTCGTTGCAGATGCACATGCCGACGATGCCGCCGAATTGCCGCCACACCGGAAACCCGAGATCGCCGGGCTCGAAATAGCGCTTCTCCAGATGCTGGAACGGCCGCTTGGGCTCGTGCTCCGCATGGCCGGGCAGGTGCACCTTGCGATACCTGCCGACGATCTTCGCATGGCGGTCGACCAGGATCGCGGTGTTGTAGCGATGCGTCGCACCGTTCTCCTGCGCGAGTTCGGCATAGCCCAGATAGAAGCCGATGCCGAGCTTCGCCGCTTCGTCGAACAAAGGCTGCACCGCCGGGTTGGGCATCTCGCGCTCGAAGAACGCGTCGATCTCGGCCTGGTCTTCCATGAACCAGCGCGGAAAAAACGTCGTCAGCGCCAGCTCCGGAAACACCACCAGCGCGCAGCCGCGCTTATGCGCGTTGCGCATCAGCGTCAGCAACCGACTGACGACATGCTGGCGGCTCTCGTTGCGGGCGATGGGGCCAAGCTGTGCGGCCCCGACAGCGATGACGCGATTGGACATGAACGCTCTCAGGCGATGATGAATTGGAGATCGCCGGGGAGCACGAGCTTGCCGCGCGCGCCGATTTCGCGCGTACCCGCACCCTGCCGCTCGCCCAAAGCGATGATTTTCCCGTTCGTTATGCCGATATCCGCAGAAAGCACATCGGCCGCGTTGGCCACCTTGCCGCCGCGCACGACCGGATCGTACTGCGCCATAAATCATGCCCCTCGGAAGTCGCGCGAAACTGTAGCGCGGCACCTGACGGGCCGACAGAAAAAAAGAATGTAGAACTTCGAGTTAGCGGCTATTCTTGCGACGCTTCACCTGCCTAAAGGATGTTCACATGGCCGCCAAACTGCTCGATGAATCCGCAAAGGGCGTTTACATCATCTCCGCGACACCCTTCACGGATCAGGGCGAGCTCGACCTCGACTCGACCGACCGCATGGTGGATTTCTATCTGGAGAGCGGCGTCGACGGCATGACCATCCTGGGCGTGCTGGGCGAAGCGCCGAAGCTTTCGTTTGCCGAATCAGTGGCGTTTGCCGAGCGCGTGATCAAGCGCGTGAACGGCCGCGCGCAGATCGTCGTCGGCGTCAGCGCCGCCGGCAACCGCAATCTCAAGACGCTCACCGACAAGGTCATGGATCTTGGGGCTGCCGGCGTGATGGTGTCGCCCATCGCCGGCCTCAAGACCGAGGAGCAGATCGAAGGTTACCTCGGCGGAGTCATCAAGGATCTCGGACCGCAGGTGCCGATCGTGCTGCAGGATTATCCGCAGCTTACCTCGGTGTTCATGTCGGCCACTCTGCTCAACAAGTTGTTCGCGACCTACGCCAGCCTCAAGGTGCTGAAGCACGAGGATTGCCCAGGTCTGCGCAAGATCACCAAGGTGCGTGCCGCCGAGGCGCGCGGCGAGCGCCGCCGCATCTCCATCCTGGTCGGCAATTCAGCGCTCTATCTGGTGCAGGAGCTGCATCGTGGCGTCGACGGCGCCAACACCGGCTTCGCCTATCCCGAAATGCTGGTCGAGGTGGTGAAGCGCTTCCATGCCGGCGACAAGGACGGGGCGGAGGACATCTACGACGCCTACCTGCCGATGGTGCGCCACGAGCAGCAGCCGGGCGTGGGCCTCGCCATCCGCAAGGAAGTTCTGCGCCGCCGCGGCGTCATCAAATCGGCCGCGTTGCGCGCCCCGGGCTACACGCTCGACGCCGACGACCACAAGGAGCTCGACGGGCTGATCAAGCGCCTCGAGCGCCGCCTTAACGAGCTCGACCGTCCGCCCGCGAAGCTGCGCTCGGTCGGCTAGGCCGCGCGCACCCGCGCCACGAAGCGGTCGACCACCTGGCGCAGCTGATCGGACTGCTTGCCGAGATCCTCGGTGGCGCCCAGCACCTGCGAGGCGGCCGCACCCGTGCTCTCGGCCGCGGTGTTGACACTGGTGATGTTGGACGCGACGGTCGTGGTGCCGTGCGCGGCTTCCTGCACGTTGCGTGAGATCTCCTTGGTCGCCGCACCCTGCTGCTCAACCGCCGCGGCGATGGTGGCCGCGATCTCGTTGATCTGACCGATGGTGCCGCCGATCCCCTTGATCGCGCTCACCGCCTGGCCGGTCGCGGCCTGGATGGCGCTGATCTGAGTGCCGATGTCTTCAGTCGCCTTAGCGGTCTGGGTGGCGAGGTTCTTGACCTCCGAGGCCACGACCGCGAAGCCCTTGCCGGCCTCGCCCGCGCGCGCCGCTTCGATGGTGGCATTGAGGGCGAGCAGATTGGTTTGCCCGGCGATGTCGTTGATCAATTTCACCACCTCGCCGATGCGCTGGGCCGCCTCGTTGAGGCCCTGCACAGTGGCGTCGGTGCGCTGCGCGTCCTGCACCGCCTGGCCGGCGATCTGCGCCGACTGCGACACCTGGCGGCTGATTTCCTGGATCGAGGCGCTCAGCTCCTCGGCGGCACTCGCTACCGTCTGAACGTTGCTCGACGCCGCGCGCGAGGCATCGGCGACCGTCGCCACCTGGCGCGTTGCTTCGCCCGCGGTTTCCGACAGGCTCGAGGCGGATTTGCGCAAGCTGGCCGTGGCGTTGCCGACCGCTGCGGCCACGCCGGTAATCGAGGCGTCGAATTCCTTCGCCGCTTCTTCCATTTCCTTCTGGCGCTTTTCCTTCTGCGCCTGCTCGGCGCGCTGCGAGGCGGCAAGCTCTTCCGCGCGGGTCATGCCGTCGCGGAACACGCGCAGTGCCCGCGCCATCTCGCCGATCTCGTCGGTATCGTCGCCGCTGGCGATGCGGGTTTTCAGATTGCCCTGCGACAGCGCCGCCATGGACTCGCTGAGATTGCCCAGGCGCGCGGCGATTCGCCGCCCGACATAGAACCAGCCGATCGCCGCCGCGGCGGCGACGCTGATGCCGGCCAGCACGAGCATGATCGTGATGCCGAAGCTGATGGCGGTCTCGGAGCTCGAGGATGCGTCGGTGGTCTGACGGCGAACCTCGTCGACGGCCTTGTTGACCGCTTCGCCCAGCTGTTCGACCGTGCTGCGTGTCTCGGCCAGCGTCGCGTTGCCGGCACGGATGACTTCGATTTCCTCGCGGCGCAGCGCGAAGGCGCTCTTGTCGCCGGTCCCCAGCGCCAGCACCGCTTCGGCGGCGGCGCGCAAGCCTTCGACCTTGTTGATGCGGTCGAGCACGTCGAGGCTTTCGTTGATGCGTTCGGAGGCTTCGGCAAATTCGGCGGCCAGCGCGTCGACGGCCTTGGCATCGACGGCGCGCAGCGCGTTGCGCATCACGCCTTCGGACATGTTGATGTCGGCGATCAGATCCGACAGGCGCTGCTGGGCCGGAACCTGGGAACCGACGAGACGCAGCAACTGCCGGGTGAGCTGGACGGCATCGCCGCCGATGCTCATCGACGCGGCCGCGACCGAATTCTTGGCCTTCACGAGCGCCGGGCCGGCAATGGCGAGCAGCGCCTTCTCGCGCGCCGCCAACGCCTCCGACATCGCATTGCGACGGTCGGTGATGGCGATGCGGTTGACGACGACCTTGTCGAGGGCGCTGAGCTGCGTGCCGGTGCGGTCCACCAACGGGCGCAGATTGCGGGCCTGGCTGGAATCGAAACGCTCGATCGCCGCGAGGCCGTCGCTGGTGGCCTTCAGCAGCGGCTCGATCGCGCGCACGCGCTGCTGGCGCTCGGCGTCATTGGCGGCGGCGAACAGGGTAGGGGCCGCGGCGGCGGTTGCGGCGCTGTTCTTGGCAAGATCGAGGGCGGCGACCACATGTGGCACGTTGCGCTGGGTCACGCCGACGAGCTGCGAGCCGACGGTCGCGAGCGACCACCAGCCGACGATGCCGACGATCAGGGTGAGGCCGGCGACCGCGCCGAAGGCGAGGAATAATTTTCCCTTGATGCCGCGCAGGGCGCCGAGGTTCGCGGAAGAAACACGTGACAGCATGGCAATTGGCCCGTCTGGAAAGAGTTCGACGATCGGAAAAATTACGCTTTCGGCGCCTGCTTGATGAGCTCGCGCGTGCGTTCGATCAGCTTGCGGGCGTCGAGGCCCTCGCGCGACATCGTGTCGACCCATTCATCGACGACCGGCGCGGTGCGCTTGGCCATTTCGGCGCGCTGCTCGTCGGTCAAGCGGATGACCTTGTGCGTGTTCTGCTTGGTCAGCCGGTCACGGGTCTCGTTCTCCCAGCCGTCGCGCATGCGCGCACTGCGCAGCGAGAAATCAAGCCCGGTCGCGCCGTCGATCGCCTTGCGTACTTCGGCCGGCAGGCCGTCATAGACGGACTGCTTCATGATGATCATGAGCGAGGGGGCTGCGAAGCGCACATCGACCAGGTACTTGACCTGATCGATAATGAATTTGCCTTCGACGCCGGGCGTCGTGGCGCCCGAAATCCCAGCCATAGCTGATGCTGTCGATCAAGTTTTCCTGCAGCGCGGTGCCGACAACGTTGTTGGGAATGCCCAGCGGGATCATGCCCAGGCGCGCCATCGCCAGACCGACCGTCAGGCTCGGCGAGCGCACGCGCTGTCCGCGCAGATCGCGCAACGAATTGAAATCGATATTGGCGGTGAAGATCCCGTAAGGCGGCAGCACATAGAGCGACAGGACCTTGAAGCCTTCGTAGTCGCTTCGCCAGGAGGCCTTCCTCGTGCAGCTTCCACATCGCGTACGTGCCCTGCTCGGCCGAGTCGAACAACAGCGGCATTTCCATGACCGTCGAAAGCGGGAAGCGGCCCGGGTGGTAGCCCTGCACGGTGCTGGCAATCTCGATCTGACCTTTCTCGAGCAGGCCGAACAACTCGGTCGGCTTGCCGAAATCGCCGATGCCGCCCAGCTCGACCTCGACCTTGCCCTGCGAACCCTGCTCGATCGCGCGCTTGAGCGGCGTGAGCTGTTCGTTGAACGCTCTTGTGGTCTTGGCGTTGATCGTGCCGAAGCGCAGCTTGATCTCGGCGGCGTCGGCGTTGGCAACGCTAAAAAGGATGGCGGACAGGGCAATAATGATGCGGCAAAGCATAGGAACTTCTCCCTTTAGGCGCCCATCCTGCCGAATAGATGTTAACCAACCCTGAAAGTTGTGTTTTTGCATACTAAAGCACGTGATTTCGCCAGAAACGGTGTTCTCTGCAACCGTAGATCATCACCGTAAAATCGATTTCAATTTAGGAAGGCGGTCCGGTTAAACGCCCGTCTAGCCATCGCCGGCATGCAGAGTGGCCGGACCTTGGCTATACTTCCTCCGTTCAGATTCTCCTCCGGCCCCAACAAGCTTCGGCGCGGACCCCGTGATCGTTCCCGGCCTTTGTCGCGATTGCGACACCACGCTCGATGACGCCGACGCCGAGGCGGAGCGTTGCCCGCGCTGCTTCTCGCGCCGGCTGCTGCGCCATCCCGAGCTCACGCAGCTGACACTCGCGCATATCGACTGCGACGCCTTCTATGCCGCGATCGAGAAGCGCGACGATCCCAGCCTGCGCGATCGTCCCTTGATCGTCGGCGGCGGGCGTCGCGGCGTTGTGAGCACGTGCTGCTACATCGCGCGGCGCTCCGGCGTGCGCTCGGCCATGCCGATGTTCAAGGCGCGCGAGCTCTGCCCGGAGGCGGTGGTCATTCGCCCCGACATGGACAAATACGCCGGCGTCAGCCGCGAGGTCCGCAAGATCTTCTTCACGGCGACGCCCTTGGTGGAGCCCGTCTCCCTAGATGAAGCCTATCTCGATCTGCGCGGCACGGAGGCCGTGCACGGCCATGGCGCTGCGGCTGTGCTGGCCGGTCTTGCGCGCCGCATCGAGCGCGAGGTGGGCATCACCGTTTCGATCGGCCTCAGCTACAACCGCTTTCTCGCCAAGCTCGCCTCGGAGATGGACAAGCCGCGCGGCTTCGGCGTGATCGGCCAGGCCGAGGCGCGCGGTTATCTGGCCGCCCGCCCGGTGCGCCACTTGCCAGGCGTGGGCGCCAAGATGGCCGCCTATCTGGAAGCCGACGGCTTCGCCACGATCGCGCAATTGCAGGCGGCCGCACCCGGCGAGTTGGAGCGGCGCTACGGCGCGCATGGGCGCCGACTGTCGGAGCTGTCACAAGGCCGCGACGAGCGCACGGTCGAGCCCGAGCGCGAGGCTAAGAGCGTGTCGGCCGAGACGACGTTCGAGAGCGACCTCGCGACCACATTGTCCCTGCAAGATGAGCTGTGGCCGCTCTGCGAGCGTGTTGCCGCGCGCGCCAAGGCGGGCGGCATTGCCGGGCGCACCGTCGTGCTCAAACTCAAGACCGCCGAGTTCCGCATCCTGAGCCGACGCCGCCAGGTGGCGCGGCCCACCCAACTCGCCGAGGCGATCTATCGCGTGGCGCAGCCGCTGCTGGCGGCCGAGATTGCCGCCAATCCGCGCCGCCGCTTCCGGCTGATCGGGGTCGGCCTTGTCGACCTGGAGACTGCAAGCGCCGTCGTGGAGGCGGATCTGTTCGACAGCGGCGATCGCCGGATCGAGGCGGTCGAGCGGGCCATCGATGCCGTGCGCGCCAAATTCGGCGATGAAGTCCATCCGCAAAGGTCGCGGCCTCAAGCGTGCGCCGGCGCGGCCGCTTGCGCCGAAGTGAGGGGCTAGACCGAGCGCCAGCGCTGGCGCAGCCGCAGCAGCCGCTGCAGCGTTCCCAGCACCAGCCCTTTGACCGGATAGACCAGGCTATACCAGCGCACGCGCTTGGCGGCGCGCGCCATCGCATCCGTGCTGCGCCCCGCCAAATCCGGTTCGTAGGGCGTGGCGGCGAAGGCGGCGCTGCGCGTCATCAGCGCCGCGATTTCCTTGCGGCTGATCTGGTTGATGTCGACGTCGAGCGGCGGCACGAAGGCGTCTTCATTGCGCCGCTGCAGGATGGCGCACACGCTGGCGTCCTTCACATGTGTCGAATGATAATCGCCCGCAGCGCGCAGCTTGGCTCGCCCGCGGCGCATATAGCCAGGCGTCTTCGTGCCTTCGGAATTCTCGGAGAAGCCGATCTCGACGGCCTTGTAGTCGTTGAACTCCGCCAGGCGCTTGAAGAATTTTCCCGAGTAGCAGAAGAAACCGTGATCGACATAGCCCTGCATCGGCAGGCTGTGGACCATGACGCCGCCGGGCTTGGTGAATTCATGCACCAGGCGGAAGGCGTGGAACTGGTTCAGCAGATGCTCGGTCGTGCCATGGTTCATGACCAGGTCAAACGCACCGCTGAGTTCCGGCGGCATCGAATTGAAATTGAGGTCGAAGATGATGCCGCGCGGCGCCGCGAACACATCGAGGCAGGAGTAGTGGAACCCGGCCAGGGTGAACAGGTCGCCGGCATAGCCGCGGTTGGCGAGCGCGCTGATCTGCGCGGCGTCGATGGCGAGGCCGGGCGCGAAGGTCTGCACGAACTGCGTCAGGATTGCGTCCTGCCCGTCGCAATAGAGGTTCTGGGCGCCAAGATCGAGAATGCGCGCCTGGCAGGGCAGGTGGCCCGCCTCGTGCAGCTTCATCATCAAGATGAGATCAGTCCCGGCGATTCCCATCGACCTTCCTTCACGTCAGCGTGAGACAGCGCGTTGGTATCGTCTCCGGCCTGTGGCGTCAATCCGACGCCGCCCCGGCGGGCCCCGTAGGGCTCCCATATCCGGTATTCGGACCCTGCTTCCTGCTTTTGTCGCAAGCCTTCTTCAAGACAGGCCCTAAGGCCCTCAAAAAGCGGCGATACTACTTCCCGTAGGGGCGGGGATTGATTAGGGTGACGGCCGATGACGCCGCAAGAAGTTCTCAAAATCCTGACCAACCACGAGCGCTGGCTGAATCAGCAGCCGGGCGGCTCGCGCGCAAACCTGACCCTGGCCGATCTGCACGGCTCCAGCATGGCCGACGCCAATTTGCGGGCCGCGAAGCTGTCGGGCGCCAACCTCTCCCGGGCGGTCCTGCGCAACGCCGATCTGCAGGAGGCGGATCTGTTTGCCGTCAACCTCGATCGCGCCGACCTGACCAACACCAATCTGTTCCGCACCGATTTGCGCGGGGCCTTTCTGCGCGGCGCCAAGCTCAAGGGCGCCAATCTCAAAGAGGCCGATCTGCGCGGCGGCACGTTGCTCAACGCCTCCAACAAGAAGGAAGGTCTCCAGATCGTGGCCTCCGACCTGTCCGGCGCCGAGCTCGACGAGGCCGTCCTGTCCAAAGCCAATGTCTCGGGCGCCGATCTGTCCAATGCGACGCTCAACGATGCCGACTGTTCCGGGGCCCGCATGACGGGTTGCAACCTGGCCAAGGCATCGCTGGCCAATGCCAATCTCAGCGGCGCCGACCTCAAGGGCGTCAATTTCGCCGATGCCGATCTGCGCGGCGCCAATCTGCGCGACGCCAACTTGACCGGCGCCATCGTCGACGGCGCCAATTTCAGCGGCGCCGATCTGCTGGGCGCCAATCTCGAAGGCGTCGAGCTCGCCAACGCCAATCTCGAGGGCGCCACGATCGCGCGCGCGGCCTCGAGCTTCTCGGACTCGATCCAGAAGCGCCTGCGCGACCATCAGGAATGGATCCGCACCGATGGCCGCAGCGGCGTGCGCGCCAACCTCGCCGACGCCGACCTCGACCATATCGATCTCAGCAATGTCGATCTCAGCGCCGCCACGCTCAAGGGCGCCAAGATGAACGGCGCGCAGCTCAAGGGCGCATTGCTGATGATGACGGATATGTCCGGCGCCAGCTTGTGCGGGACGGATTTCACCAACGCCAATATGGAAGGCGCGAACCTGTCGAACGCCAATCTGACCAAGGCGGTGCTCGCCGGCGCCAGCCTGGCCGCGGTCGACATGAAGGGGCCCGACGGCAAGCCGATCGGCAAGCTGTGGCCCGCCAACCTTGCCAATTGCGACCTGACCGAAGCCAACCTGACCGGCGCCAATCTGCGCCGCGCCAATCTGATGGACGCCAATCTGACCAAAGCTCTGCTGTGCGAGGCGATCCTCCTCGACGCCAATCTCGAGAACGCCACGCTGGAGGGTGCGGACACCAAGGGCGCATCCATGCCGCGGCCGAATGGGTGATGCGCGCGGCTGGAATCCGAGCCGCGTCCGGTCCAGGATAACGGGTCATAAGGGACGGCGATCGGGCGGGATCGCCGGTGGCCTGCTTTTCCGCCCACGGGACATAGGACGCGAAATTTGGCACTGATCACTTACCTGACCCGCATCCAGTTCGATTTCGGGGCCCTCAATCTGCTGGCCGAGGAGCTCAAGCTCCTGGGCATGAAGCGCCCGCTGATCGCGACCGATAAGGGCGTTGTCGCCGCTGGCGTCATCGACCAGGTCAAGGCCAAGCTCGGCGTCGCCGCCGCGGCGGTCTACGACGGCACACCGCCCAATCCGACCGAGGAGGCGGTCCTTGCCTGCCTCGAAATCTACAAGCAATCCGGCGCCGATGGCGTGATCGCGGTCGGCGGCGGCTCATCGATGGATCTCGGCAAATGCGTGGCGCTTCTTGCGACCCACCCCTTGCCCTTGCGCCAATACGCCATGATCGAAGGTGGCGTGCCGCGCATCACCGCCAAGGTGGCGCCGGTTGTGGCGATCCCGACCACGTCAGGGACGGGCAGCGAAGTCGGCCGCGGTGCCGTCGTCGTTTTCCCCGATGACCGCAAGCTCGCGGTGATCTCGCCGTTCATGATTCCAAAGCTAGCGCTGTGCGATCCGGAACTCACCCTTGGCCTGCCGCCGGGTGTGACGGCCGGCACGGGCATGGACGCGCTTGCGCACGGCATCGAGACCTTCCTGTCGCCGGTGATCAATCCGCCGGCCGAGGCGATCGGCCTCGATGGCGCGGCGCGCGCCGTGAAATTCGTCGAGCGCGCGACCAAGGACGGCAAGGACCGCGACGCGCGCTGGCAGATGATGATGGCGGCGATGGAAGGGGCGATGGCCTTTCAGAAGGGCCTGGGCGCCGTCCATTCGCTCTCCCATCCGCTCGGCGGCCTGCCGGGCCTCAAGCTGCATCACGGCACGCTCAACGCGGTGGTGATGCCGGCGGTGTTGCGCTTCAATGCCGGTCATGTCGGTGACAAGTATGAGCGGCTGCGCGCCGCCTTCGGCCTCAAGCCCAACGCCGACCTGTCGGATTTCATCGCGGGATTGAACCAGCGCCTCGGCCTGCCCGCCAATCTTCGCGCCATGGGCGTGGCCACCAACAACGTGCCCGGGCTGATCGATCAGGTTCTGGCCGATCATTGCACGCTCACCAATGCCCGCAAGATGACGGCGCCGGATGTCGAGCACTTGCTCGCCGACGCGATGGGCTGACAAGGCTTCGAGCAACACCGGCGGCGACGGCATACAACGGATGACGACGAAGCGCTATCGTTCGCGGATCACGGTCGAAGGCCTCGACCGCACGCCCCATCGCGCCTTCCTGCGCGGCATGGGCCTCAGCGACGCCGCTATCGCCAAGCCGTTCATCGGCGTCGTGAGCACCGAAGGGCGAGACCACGCCGTGCTCATGACGCTGGGCGTCCAGGCCGACGCCGCCAAGGTGGGCGTCGTCGGCGGCCGGCGGCACGCCGCGCGAGTTCACGACCATCTCCGTCTCCGACGGCATGTCGATGAACCATCGCGGGCATGCGCTTCAGCTTGATCTCGCGCGAGCTGATCGCGGATTCGATCGAGGCGGTGGTGCGCGGCCACGCCTATGACGGGCTCGTCGGCTTCGCGCGGCTGCGACAAGACGCTGCCCGGCGCCATGATGGCGATGGTCCGCTGCAACATCCCGGCGGTGTTCCTCTACGGCGGCAGCGCGCTGCCGGGCCGCTTGCGCGGGCGCGACGTGACGGTGCTCGACGCCTATGAGGGCGTGGGCGCGGTGATGACCGGCGCAGATGAGCGAAGCCGATCTGGCCGAGCTCGAGCGCGCCTGCCTGCCGACCATCGGCTCCTGTGCCGGGCAGTTCACCGCCAACACCATGGCGCATGGTGTCCGAAGCGCTCGGCCTGGCGCTGCCGGGCTCGGCGATGATGCCGGGTGTCTACGCGCAGCGCCTGGCGCTGGCGCGCCGTGCTGGCGAAATCGTCATGAAGATCCTCGACGACGGCGGCCCGCTGCCGCGCGATCTCGTCACGCGCAAGAGCACTCGAGAACGCCTGCGCCGTCGTCGCCGCGACCGGCGGCTCGACCAACGCGGCGCTTGCATCTGCCGGCGATCGCGAACGAGGCCGGCATCCGCTTCACCCTCGACGACGTGGCGCGACGTGTTCGCGCGCACGCCGCTGATGGCGATCTGCAGCCGGGCGGTAAATATCGTCGCCAAGGACGTCTACGAAATTGGCGGCGCCGTCGGTCATCCTGCGCGCGCTGCACGACGGCGGGCATCTTCATGGCGAGTCCCGACCGTCACCGGCCAGACGATTGCCGAGATCGCCGGCGGCTGCCCGCGCGCCCGACGGCGAGGTCGTGCGCGGCGCCAATGCTCGCGATCATGCCGACCGGCGGCGTGGTCGTGCTGAAGGGCAACCTCTGCCCCGACGGCGCGCTGCTCAAGGTCGCCGGGCTGAAGCAGCTCGTCTTCGAAGGCCCCGCGCGCGTGTTCGAGAGCGAAGAGCGATGCATCGGCGGTGGTGCGCGCGCGCGAGCTACGCGCGCCGGCGACGTCATCGTGATCCGCAACGAGGGCCCCAAAGGCGGGCCGGGATGCGTGAGATGCTCGGCGTCACCGCGCTGATCTACGGCCAGGGCATGGGCGAGAAGGTCGCGCTGCTGACCGACGGCCGCTTCTCCGGCGCCACGCGCGGCATGTGCATCGGCTATGCGGCGCCCGAGGCCGCCGCCGGCGGGCCGCTCGCCCTGCTGCGCGATGGCGACATCGTGCGCATCGACGCCGAGGCGCGGACCATCGTCGTCAAGCTCTCTGACGCCGAGCTCACGGCGCGCCGTACCGCCTGGCAGGCGCGCCCCCAAGAGCGGCTCGCGGGGCTCCTTGAGAAATATGCAGCGAGCGTCGGACCGGCCAATCTCGGCGCCGTCACCCATTCCGGCAACGTCCAATGGAACGAAGATCCCCCGACATGATGCCCAATACCAAGACTTCGCTCGGTTTCATCGGCATCGGCCTGATGGGTGCCCCGCTCACGCGGCGCCTCCTCAACGCCGGCTATCGCGTCACCATCTGGAACCGCTCGCGACCTAAATGCGAGCCGCTGGCCGCCGAGGGGGCGCGCATCGCCGAATGCCCGGCCGAAGTCGTGAGCGCAAGTCACATCGTGCTGATGTGCGTGACCGACACCAAGGCGGTGACCGAGATCGTCACCAAGACCAACGGCATTCGCGACGGCGCCGCCGCCGGCAAGATCCTGATCGACCATTCGAGCATCGAGCCCGAGGCCACGCGGCGCCTGGCCACGCAGCTGCGCGCCGAGAAGGGCATGCACTGGATCGATGCGCCCGTCTCCGGCGGCATTGCCGGCGCCGAAGCCGGCAAGCTGGTCGTTATGGCCGGCGGCGAGGATGCGGATATCGAGAAGGTTCGCCCCATCATCGCCAACTACGCGCTGCGGCTGACGCATATGGGGCCGGTGGGGGCGGGGCAGGTGACCAAGCTCTGCAACCAGGTCATCGTCGGCGGCACGATTGCGATCGTGGCGGAAGCGTTGATGTTGGCTGCCAATGGCGGTGTCGATCCGGCGCGCCTGCCGGAATGCCTGGCTGGCGGCTACGCGGATTCCCCCATCCTGCAAAATCATGGGCGCCGCATGGCGTCGGGCGAATTGACGCCGTTGGGGGGAACGGGGACGATGCAGAAGGACATGGATACGGCGGTGGCGCAGGGGCGCAACACGGCGACGGCCCTGCCGATGGCAAGCCTGACGGCGGAGCTCTACCGCATGCTGTCGTCGCAAGGCCATGGACCGCTCGACCAGGCCGGTTTGATCCGGCTCTATGCCAAGGGGCCGCTGCAATCCAAGCGCGGATAGAGAACGCAAAAGCGAGGGAGACGGGGATGAAGAGGGGAATGATTGTCGCAGGCGCGGCCTTTGCGCTGGCCTGCTGGACGGGGCTGGCGGCGCCGGCGGAAGCACAGACCACCACAATTCGTGTCGGCAATTGGTTGCCGATGCATCACTTGATCGTCAAGGGCATCGTCATCCCCTGGGCGGAGGCGATCGAGAAGGAATCCAACGGCACGCTCAAATTCGAGATCATGTCGTCCTCGGTCGGCCGTCCGCCGGAATATTTCGACTTCGTCAAGAACGGCATCGTTGACGCGGGCTACGGCGTCTCCGGCCACAATTCCGGCCGCTTCCCGATGACGCAGATCATGGACCTGCCGTTCATGTCGCCCGATCCCTGGGCGGGTTCGGCCGCCTCGTGGCTCACCTATCAGCGCTATGGCAGCCGCTACAACGAGCACGCGGGCGTTAAAGTGGTTGGCCTATGGACGCACTCGATCCCGTATCTCGGCCTGCGCGGCGAGCCGGTGAAGACGGTCGAGGATCTCAAGGGCAAGAAGGTGCGCGTCGGCGGCAACGTCACCGGCCGTATCGTCACGGCCCTGGGCGGCACGCCGGTGCAGCTCCCGCCGACCGAGGCACAGCAGGCGATGTCGGCGGGTGTGGCCGATGGCATCACCTTCCCGATGGAATCTGTTCGATTTCTTCAAGATCACGCCGGTCATCAAGAGCATGACCGGCTTCCCCGGCGGCCTCTACACCGACACGTTCTGGCTCGGCATCAACGAGGCCAAGTGGAACACGCTTACGGCGCAGCAGCGCGCCGCGATCGAGAAGCATTCGGGCATGGCGGTCGCGCTGCTCTCCGGCTGGGCGTGGACCAACGGCGACACGCTGGGCCGCGCGGCGCTCGAGCGCAACAAGACGGTGTTTTTCGATCTGCCTGACTCCGAGATCGCCAAGATCAAGACCGCGCTCAAGGTGCTGGAAGAGGAATGGCTGGCCGAGGCGAAGAAACGCAACCTGCCCGGCGACGAGATCCTCGTCTATGCCAAGACGATGACCGAGAAATACATTGCCGCCAAGCGTGTCAATGTCCCGTGAGTGACATCCCGGCGGAGATCGGCGGCGGTGCGGCCAAGGCGGCCGTGCCGCCGGCCTCCTTGGGCAGGGCCGGCCGCATCCTCGGCATTATCGCCGGCGCCATGATCATGGCGATGATGGTGGTAACCACCATCGACGTGATTGGCCGCGACGTCTTCAACCGGCCCTTGCTGGGCGCCTTCGAAGTCACCGAGATCCTGATGGGCCTGGTGATCTTCGCCGGCATGCCGCTGGCCACGGCCGCGCGCGAGCACATCACGGTCAACTTCATCGAGACGGTGCTGCCGCCGCGCGCCTTGTGCGCGCAAGCCGCGCTGACCGACGTGATCTGCGCCGTCATCGCCGCGGTCATGGCCTGGCGCATGTTCGTGCGCGGCTCCGGATTGATCGACGCCAACGAGGTGACGTTGGTCCTGGGCGTGCCGCGCGGCCTGATCGCCTGGGGCATGTCGGTGTTGCTGGCCGCGACCGCGATCACTTTTCTGGTTGCGGCCGTCGTCGCCGCGCGCGCCGCCATCCGGGGAACGCGCCGCGCATGAACGCTTGGGAAATCGCGCTCATAGGGTTCGGCGCGCTGACAGTCCTGATGACCATCGGTGTACCGATCGCGTTCGCCATGGCGCTGGTCGGGGCGGGCGGCATCGCCGTGCTGCTGGGGCCGATGCCCGCATTGGCGATGCTCGGCCAGATCCCGGTCTCCAACACCATGAGCTACGAGCTCTCGGTGGTGCCGATGTTCATCCTGATGGGCAATTTCGTCGCGCGCTCGGGCATCGCCGCCGATCTCTACGCCGCCTGCAACGCCTTTGTCGGCCATCGCCGCGGCGGCCTTGCCATGGCGACGATCATGGCCTGCGGCGGTTTCGCCGCGGTGTGCGGCTCGGCCATCGCCACCGCCGCGACTTTCTCCAAGGTTTCCTACCCGTCGATGCGCCGATACGGCTATCACCCGGGCTTGGCCAGTGCCGCCATCTGCGCTGGCGGCACGCTCGGCATCCTGATCCCGCCCTCGGTCATCATGGTGATCTACGGCATCATGACGGGGACGGACATCGCCAAGCTGTTCCTCGCCGGCATCCTGCCGGGGCTGCTGGCGATCGGCCTCTATGCGGCGACGGTGCAGCTCATCGTCTGGCGCCAGCCGGCGGCCGGTCCGCGCGCTGCGCGCGTTGCGTGGGGCGAGCGATTGCGTCTGATGACGCGCGTCGGCCCGGTCGTGGCGCTGTTCGTACTGATCATCGGCGGGCTGTACCTGGGCGCCTTCACGGCCACCGAGGCGGCCGGCATCGGCGCCTCGGGCGCGTTCCTCTTCGCGCTGTGGCGCCGCACGCTCACCTGGGCGCAGCTCTTTGATTGCGCGATCGAGACCGCGCGCGTCTCGGCCTCGCTCTTCGCCATCCTGATCGGCGCGCTGCTGTTTTCCGCCTTCATGAATTTCGGCGGCCTGCCGCGCGCCCTGCAGGGGTTCGTGATGGGCTTCGGCGTCGAGCCGCTGCTGGTCATCACCGTCATCTGCGTCCTCTACATCCTGCTCGGCACGTTCTTCGAGGAACTCTCGATGATCCTGCTGACCGTACCGATCTTCTTCCCGCTGGTCACCGGCCTGGGCTACGACCCGGTGTGGTTCGGCATCGTCATCGTGATGGTGGTCGAGCTCGGTCTGATCAGCCCGCCGGTGGGCATGAACTTGTTCGTGGTGCAGTCGCTGCTCGACATCCCCATGGGCACGCTGTTCCGCTGGATCGCGCCCTTCGTCGGGGCCGACATCGTGCGCCTGGCGCTGATCGTGCTGTTCCCGATTATCTCGCTGCTGATCCCCCGCCTGGCGGGATGAGAGCCCCTTTGACCCGCACGCTCCCGGGTTGCGCGGAGCGTGGCATGGCTTATGATTGCGGCCATGAGCGATCCCCAGAAAATCGAACTCAGCGACGACGAATGGCGCCAGCGCCTTTCGCCTGAGCAATATCGCGTGCTGCGCGGCCACGGCACCGAGCGTGCCGGGACAAGCCCTCTCGATCGGGAAAAGCGTGCCGGGACATTCCTGTGCGCTGGCTGCGAGCAGGAGCTTTTCGATTCCGCCGCCAAGTTCGACAGCGGCACCGGCTGGCCCAGCTTCTTCCAGCCGCGCGAGGGCGCGGTCGGGACCACCACCGACCGCAAATTCTTCATGACCCGCACCGAGGTGCATTGCGCGCGCTGCGGCGGCCATCTCGGCCACGTCTTCGACGATGGGCCGGCACCCACGGGCTTGCGCTACTGCATGAACGGCGTGGCGATGAAATTCACGCCGAAGTGAGGGGCGTGCAGGGGACCTCATCCTTCGACAGGCTCAGGATGAGGCCTCTCAATAAAATTTCACCCTGAGCCTGTCGAAGGGTGAGGTTTTCCGCGCGATGGTCTGCCACGGCTCAGGTCCATGTCCAACATCCTGGTGATCTTTGGCGCCGCGATCCGGCCCGACGGTAAGCCGAGTGGCACGCTGCGCCGGCGGGTGTGGGGCGCGCATCGCTTCGGCACACGATTGGACGAGCCGTTCTATCTTGTCACGGGCGGCGTCGGCCGCCACGGGCCGCCGGAAGCGACGGTGATGCGCGCGCAGCTTCTGGGCTACGGTGTGTCCGAAGAGCGGATCATCGTCGAGGACCAGGGCACCGACACGCTGTCCTCGGCGATCTTGTGCTGGCGCATCCTGCGCGATCGTGACCAAAGCACCGCCGTCTATGTGTGCTCCAGCCCATTTCACATTCCGCGCTGCCGCCTGCTCTTGCGCATTCTCGGGCTCAGGACCGCCGCCGCGCGGATGCCAGGCGACCGTCATCCCTTGGGGACGGTGAAATGGCTCTACTACGTGCTGCGCGAGGCCGCGGCGCTGCCCTATGACGCGATCGTCATGACGCTGCGGCGGCCCTTCCTTTAGACGTCGCTTTCTTCGCGATGCGCGCGAGGGCGCGCGGAAGCACTTCGCTCGCCATCAATTCCATCGAGCGACGCACGCTCGCCGCCGGCATCAGGCCGAAATTTTGTAACGTTACAACGTGGTGGATCCCCATCTCGTGCAGCCGCACCAGCTTGTCGGCGACCGCGTCCACCGACCCGAACAGCCCCAGCCCGCTCGCCAGGATGTCGTCGTAGGTCTGGCGCTTGGCGTAGAGCCGCGTCTCGACATAGAGATTGAACGCCGCCTCCGCCTCGCGCCGGCATTGCGCGTCGCTCTCGGCCACATGGGTGTGGAAGGTCCACAGGGAATCGTCGGGCGTGGGCGCGAAGCCCGCCTCTGCGCGACCCTTGCGGAAATCCGCGACCAGGCCCGCCACTTCGTCGAAATGATCGAGCGAAGCGTAGGGCACGCAGATGATGTTCTGCCCGTTCTTGCCGACGTGATAGGCGCCCTCGCGCTTGAGAATGGCGGTGTAGATCGGCACAGGCTGCTGCAGCGGCGCCACATTGAGCTGCACGTTGTCGACCGTGGTGAACTTGCCCTTGAAGCTGAAGCGCTGTCCGGTCAGCGCCGCGCGCAAGATCGCGAGCGCCTCGTCGAAGCGCTCGCGTTTCTCGGCACCGTCGATGCGATAGCCCTCGAACTCGTGCTTGAGATAGCCCGAGCCCACGCCCAGCACCAGCCGTCCGCCCGACAGCACGTCGACCATCGCATAGCTCTCCGCCACGTTGAGCGGATGGTGGAAGGTGAGGATCGAGATCGCCGGCCCGAGCTTGAGCCGCGTCGTGCGCTGCGCCAGGGCCGCCAGCATCACCGCGGGGTTCGGCACGACGCCGTATTCGTGAAAATGATGCTCGGCTGAAAAGAAAATCTCGTAGCCGAGGCGCTCGGCATCCTCCGCCTGCGCGATCACTTCGCCATAGAGCTGCGCCACGCTGCGCGGCTGCGACGGGTAGTGATCCTGGACCGAAAATACCGAGAGCCGCAGCGCCTTGTCGCCATCTGGGCGCCGTTCAGACATGCACGGATCCTCCTGCCGGATTTCTGATCCGGTTTATGAGGATTCCGCCGCCGTCGCAAAAGCACCCCTTAGAAGCGCTGGGCGAGCCGGACTTCGAACGAATTGAGGCTCACCCGGTCCTGCGTGAGATTGCCGCCGATGCGCGTGCCCAGCTCGCGTGTTTGGGTGAGGGGACCGTGTGGCCGGTCTTGAAGGCGAGCGTGCCGCGGACCGGAAGTCCGTCTCCGGCCACGTTCGGGCCCGGCAGCCAAGGTGAGGGCGGGGGCGGCAGGGGCTGGCGTGTAACGAGATTGGGACGCGGGAGCGGAGCGGGGGCCTGCGGCGTTGAGCTGCTTTCATGGGCAGCGTCGAAATTCGGCTTGAGGACGAGGCGGGGCGCTTGCGTGGGGCGGAAGCAGACCATGTTATCGCCGTCGACGAAGTGGAACGTGCCGTCGACGGCGCTGCGTTGGCGATCGGCGAGGATCGAGCGCGCGGTGCGGCAGCCGGCAACGGTCGGCGCGTCGACGCTGACTTTCGTGTCGGCGGCATGAGCGGCACCGATGGCGCCGATTGTCAGGATTGCGGCCAGGGACATCTTCAGCATCGCGCCCTCGTTCCGTTGGGGGATCGGCGATGCCCCTATGCCCCAAGCATCGCGGCTCCATTTGAGCCGAGAGGCCTTAATGCCCGCTTAACGATGCTTAAAAAGCGTCCGGTATCACGGAAATCTTCGGAACCAACTCGGACGAAGGCGCATTTTTTGGCCAGCGCCGGCGTGGATCTGTGGCGCAAAACGTCGTCGGAGACGCGCGATGCGTAGCTGGATTGCCGCAGCCGCTTTCCTGGCCCTGCTCGGTGCCTGCACGGCCGAGCGCACGAAGATCGTACGGACGGAAAGCATTTCGTCCGACTACACGGTTTATGCCTACAAATTGAGCTCGCCCCAGGGCGACCTTCCGCACCAGGTCTTCTTGCGCCCCTATAGGGATGGCACGATGCTCGCCGTCTGCGGCTACATCACGGGCGCCGTCACTGGCAGCGCCCAGGACTTGATCGAGGCATGGTGGCGCCAGGCCGAGCTGTCGCTCAATGGCAACCGGATCGGCACGGGACATTTCCTGCAGGTGCGCCAGCCCGCGGACCTGCGGGCCTCATGCGTCGAAACGCCGGTCGCCTGGAAGGAAGATTTCCGCTCGCCGCCGCTGCGCCTGCAAGCCAACGGCTCCGAAATCCGCGACATCCGTTAATAACCGCTCCGGTTTTCTTTCGCTGCGAATTGCGCTACCGTCGATTGAAGGGGGTCACCGCGGCGGCTGCGGTGGCCAATCGGGGGATTGTGATGAAAATGTTGGTGGCTGTGCTCGGCCTCGCGGCCGCGCTGGGGGCGTGCGCGGCCGAGCAGGCAAAGATCGTGCGCTCCGAGGAGGCACGCAGCGGATATACGAGCTGGACATTTAAGAGTTCGACGACGCGCATGGGCGACGCGTCGTATCAGGTTCTCCTGAAGCCGAGCAACGAAGGCGGCAAGCTGGTCGTCTGCGGCTATATCGTCGGCAGCGTCAACAGCATCGAACAGCAACTGATTGAGGGTTGGTGGCGGCAGGCGGACATGTCGCTCAACGACACGCCGATCGGCAAAGGCAATTTTCTGGCCGTCCGCAAGCCCGGCGACCGCCAGGCAACCTGTATCGAGACGGTCCATGCCTGGAAAGACCAATTCCGCTCTCCGCGCCTCGACGTGAAGGGCGAAATTTCCACGACCTCGTTCTAGAGGGGCACTGGCAGAAGCTATCGCCAGCCGAAATCCGGCTGGCCAGCTTCACTTCATATGCGTGTGGACGAAGGCGGGAAGGGCGAAGCAGGCCCGGTGGATGTCGGGCGTGTAGTACTTCGTCGCCTTGAGCTTCGCGGCCTTGACGCGCCGGGCCAGCGTGGCCAGCGGCACAAGGCGCGCCTTCTTGTCGTTGCTCGCCCAGCCCAGCGTCATGAAACCGCCATAGTAGCTGGGCACGGCGGCGATATAGAACGAGCGTATCCTTGAAGAACTTGCCGCGCCGGCGATAGGTCATGGTGATTTCGTCGGGCTGCATGAACGGCACGCCGTTCTGGTTCACCAAGATGCCCTTGTCGGTCAGGCAGCGCCGGCAGTTCTTGTAGAACTGCTCGGTGAACAGCACCTCGCCCGGACCCATCGGATCGGTCGAATCAACGATCACGACGTCGTATTTTTCCTTGGTCGTGGCGACGAATTTGGCGCCGTCGTCGATGACCAGGTCGGTGCGCTTGTCGTTGAACGCCTTCTGCGGGATCGAGGGCATGTATTTGAGGCACATGTCGACCACGCCGCGATCGATCTCGACCATCGTGACCTTTTCGACGCTCTTGTGCCGCAGCGCTTCGCGCAGGATGCCGCCGTCGCCGCCGCCGATGATCAGGACCTTCTTGGCCTTGCCATGCGCGATGATCGGCGTGTGCGTCATCATCTCGTGATAGACGAACTCATCCTTTTCGGTGACCTGGATGATGTCGTCCAGCGCCAGCACACGCCCATAGGTCGGCGTCTCGAAGATCACCAGGCTCTGGTGCTCCGTGCGCTCCTCAAAAAGGATATTGGTGATTTCGAAGGTCTGGCGGACATGGGGGAACAGCTTCTCTTGAAACCATTCCCCCTTTGCCGGTACTGCGGCCCCGGGCGTTTCACTCACGCCAGAATACCGCGCTTCTGCTCGGAGAGCTGGACATTGCCCGGCTCGAACGCCTGGCGCATGACCGGGATTGCCTTGTACGGATCGCAGGCGCCGCACATGAAGACGTCGATGGCGGCGTAGCCACGCTCCGGCCACGTGTGGATCGAGATGTGGCTCTCCGCCAGCACCGCAACGCCGGACAGGCCGGCGTTCGGACCGAAATGGTGGAGATGGACGTGCAGCAGCGTCGCCCCCGCCGAGGCGGCGGCTTCACGCAGCATGCGATCCGTGATCTCGAGGTCGCCGAGGTTCTTGGCGTTCCACAGCTCCACCAGGAGGTGGGTGCCGGCGAACTTCACGCCGTTGCGCTCGACGAAGTAATCCTTCGCGACGCTGGTTTCGAGCACGGGAGTGGTCAGGACGGGCTCTGCAGCGGCGCTTTGCGCCCCTGCCTCGGCAACCATCACGGGCTTCGTCGCGTTCTTCGCAGGCTTTGTAGCAGCCTCGCCGCGACGTCCACCGGACACGATACCCAACTTAACGCCAGACTTCGTGACAGTCGCCTTGTTCGCCATTCCTTGTCCACACCTCCGCAACGAGAAAAGAAAAAATTCGAGTTTCGCTATTTGGGACCAGTGCGCTGACAATGCAAGAAAAAAAACAGGTTCGGGTAAAGATTTGCTTAAGTGCCGACGCCGCTGTTGCAGCGCTGCATCACCGCCGCGGCGGCGAACGAAGCGCTTGCAGCAAGGCGTGACGTCAAAGCAAGCCCGTCAAATCTGATCTTCTGCGATGTCGAGCACGCCCGCGGCGCCCGCGACGACGGGATGGAGAAGCGACGGCGCCTGGCTGACAAAGTGATCGGCGAAAAACCGGGCGGTGACGATTTTGGCGGCGAGGAAACCGGAATCTACCGTCACCGTCCGCCAGCGCACGCGCCGCCGCCCGGGCACCGCGCGCCATTAACTGCCCGGCGGCGACGTTGCCGAACATCTTGAGATAGGGAACCGCCGCCGCCGCCGCCCGGCGCGGTTCGCTCTTGAGTGTGGCGACCAGGAAGTCGGTCGCCTCCGCCAACGCCGCGCGGCCCTTGCCGAGCTGGTCGGCGATGACCGCGAAGTTGGCGTCGGTTTCCTTGGCCAGCGCGGCTTCCTCGGCGGCGACGCCCGCCAGGAAGATCCGCGCCGCCTCGCCGCCGTCGCGGCCGAGCTTGCGGAACACCAGATCGTTGGCCTGGATGCCGTTTGTACCTTCGTAGATCGGCGCGATGCGCGCGTCGCGCAGATGCTGCGCCGCACCGGTCTCCTCGATGAAGCCCATGCCGCCGTGAACCTGAATCCAATGGAGGCGACCTCCACGCCCAAATCGGTGCACCACGCCTTGACCACCGGCGTTAACAAATCGACCTGAAGGAGCTGGCGCTCGCGCTCCGCCTTGTCTGGATGACGGCGGGAGAGATCGAGGGCGCACATGGTGGTGTAGGTGAGGGCGCGGGCCGCCTCCGATCCCGCCTTCATGGTCATCAGCATGCGCCGGACATCGGGGTGGCGGATGATCGCCACCGGCTCCGCCTTCGGCGAGCCGAGTTCGCGGCTCTGCACCCGGGTTCGGGCATAGGCGCGGGCCTGCTGATAGGCGCGCTCGGCGATGGCGACGCCCTGCAAGCCGACGCTCAGCCGGGCGTTGTTCATCATCGTGAACATGTATTCGAGGCCGCGATTTTCCTCACCCACCAGGAAGCCGGTCGCCCCGCCATTGTCGCCGAACGCCATCACCGCTGTCGGCGCCCCGGCGATCCCCAGCTTGTGCTCCAGCGACACGCAGCGCAGGTCGTTGCGGCCGTGCAGCGTGCCGTCGTCCGCCACCATGTATCTTGGGCACGATGAACAGCGAGATGCCGCGGCTGCCAGGCGGCGCGTCGGGCGTGCGCGCCAGCACCATGTGGATGATGTTGTCGGTGAAATCGTGGTCGCCGAAGGTGATGAAGATCTTCTGGCCGGTGATCTTGTAATGGTCGCCCGCGCGCACCGCCTTGGTGCGTAAGGCACCGACGTCGGAGCCCGCCTGCGGCTCCGTCAGGTTCATGGTGCAGGTCCATTCGCCGCTGACCAGCTTCGGGAGGTAGCGCCGCTTCTGATCCGCCGACGCCATGCGCCTGCAACAGCTCGACCGCGCCCGAGGTCAGCAGCGGACACAGCGTCCACGCCATGTTGGCCGACTGCAACATCTCGGCGACCGCCGTGGCGACCACCCAGGGCGCGTTCTGGCCGCCATGTTCGGTTTCGAACGGCATGCCGTTCCAGCCGCCCTCGAAATACTTCCGGTAGGCTTCCTTGAAGCCTGTGGGCGTGCGCACGACGCCGTTCTCCAGCCGGCAACCCTCGCGGTCCCCGGAGGCGTTGATCGGCGCCAGCACCTCGCCGGCGAGCTTGCCGGCCTCCTCCAGAACCTGGGCGACCGTGTCCGCCGCCGCCAGGTCGCCGCCGTCGAGCGCCGCCAAGCGCTCGAGCCCGGCGACCTCTCGCAGCGCGAACAGCATGTCGCGGATCGGCGCGGTGTAGCCGCTCACGGAACGACCTTGCCGGGGTTCATGATCCCTTTGGGATCGATCGCCTGCTTGAGCGTGCGCATCAGCCCGATTTCGATGGGCGAGCGGTAATGCGCCAGCTCGTCGCGCTTGAGCCGGCCGATGCCGTGCTCGGCGGAGATCGATCCGTTCATCGCCGCGACAATGTCGTGGACGATGCGGTTGAACTCATGCCAGCGCGCCAGGTAGGCGCTGCGATCGGCGCCGACCGGCTGGCTGAGGTTGTAATGGATGTTGCCGTCGCCGACATGGCCGAAGGCGACCACGCGGATGCCCGGCAGTTCCTTTTCCACCGCCGCCGTCGCCTGGGCGATGAAATCGGGCACGCGCGAGACGGGGACGGAGACATCGTGCTTGATGCTGCCACCTTCGGGCTTCTGCGCCTCGTTGATGGTCTCGCGCAGCCGCCACATGGCGCGCGCCTGCTCGGTGCTGGCGGCCAGGGCCGCATCCAGGATCAACCCGTCCTCCAGCGCCTTTTCCAGCAGGGCTTCGAGGGCGCCGCGCAAGCCCCCGCCGGAATCCCCGGCTGACAGCTCCAGCAGCACGTACCAGTCATGCGCCTCGCTGAGCGGGTTGGCGGTGCCGGGTATGTGCGCCAGCACCATCTCCAGCGTGCGCCGCGACATGCAGCTCGAACGCCGTCACGGCATCGCCGCTGCCCTCGCGCGCCCGCGCCAGGAGCTCGATGGCCGCCGCCGGGTCGCGCACGGCCAGGAAGCCCGTCTCGACTGATTTCGGCTTGGAGTAAAGTTTCAGAACCGCGGCGGTGATGATGCCGAGCGTGCCCTCGGCGCCGATGAACAGCTGCTTCAAGTCATAGCCGGTGTTGTCCTTGCGCAACGCGCGCAAGCCGTCCCAAACCTGCCCGTTGGGCAACACCACTTCTAGTCCCAGGACCAGATCGCGCGCCATACCGTAGCGCAGCACTTGGATGCCGCCGGCATTGGTGGAGAGGTTGCCGCCGATCTGACAGGTTCCTTCCGCCGCCAGGCTGAGCGGGAACAGCCGCTCGGCCTCGTCGGCCGCCTTCTGGACATTCGCCAGGATGACGCCGGCTTCGACCGTGATGGCATAGTTGAGCGCGTCGATCTCGCGAATGCGATTCAGGCGCGACAGGCTGACGACGATCTCGCCGCCATGATCGTGCGGCACGCCGGCGCCCGTAAGACCGGTATTGCCGCCTTGCGGCACGATGGCAAGCCCGGCTTCGGCGCAGATCTTGACCACGCCCGCCACCTCGGCGGTGGAGGCAGGGCGCACCACCAGCGGCGCCTGGCCGCGATAGAGCCCGCGCTCCTCGACCAGGTAGGGCGCGATGTCGGATTGCGCCTCGAAAAACCCCTTCGGGCCGACCAGCGCCTTGATGCGCTCGATCGCGGTGGCGGCGGCGGATTTGAACATAGTGGCGGCCATGGATGGACAGGTAGCCCACGCGGCCTGCTCGGGCAAGGCCCAATGGACGGGTCGGGCGGCCGCTAGTCCTGGGACATCAACGGCCTGCGGGAAAGGTTAATCAGATTTTAGCTTTGTCCTGCCATAAGAACGACATTCATTCGCATACAACCGCAGCATTGCATGCAACCGTTTTCACCACGCTCGCTACGAGACTGACATGGCAAAAATGAATCGGTCGGCCACGCGACATGCGGCAGACACTGCTTCGCGCCTAAAATTTCTTCGCGGTCTCACCGGTCGCCTGGCTTTGGCCTTCACGATTTTCGGGTTGTTGCCGGCGCTGGCCATTGCCGCGACGCTCTTTCTGCATGCCGGCGCCTTCCGCGACGCCTTCGCCACCAAGATCGTCATGACGGCGGAATCCGTGGGCGACGTCATCGACCGCAATCTCTTCGAGCGCTATGGCGATGTGCAGGCCTTCGCCGCCAACGGCGCCGCGTCCAATGCCGAGAATTGGCGCCAGCCCGGCGCCGACAATCCGCTGGTGGCGGCGATGAACCGCTACATGGAGCTCTACGGCATTTACAAGCTGATGCTGCTGGTGGATATCTCCGGCGAAGTGCTGGCGGCAAACTCCGCTGACGCCAAGGGCAAGCCCATGGCGACGGAAGCGATCTACAAGCTCAAATTCGATGGCAAGGACTGGCTGCGCAAGGCGATCGCCGGCCAGTACCTGGTCGGCACCAACGGCTTGACCGGGACGGTGGTCGAGCAGCCCGCCGTGCACGACGTCGTGCGTGCGGCCGGCGGCGGCGATGGGTTCACCATCGCCTTCAGCGCGCCGGTCCAGGACGCCAACGGCACCATCGTCGGCGTGTGGGTCAATTTTGCGGATTTCGGACTGGTCGAGGAAATCGTCGACACGTTCCAGAAGAACCTGGCCGAAGGTGGCCTGCCGGCGGCGACGCTGACGGTCATGGACAATCGCGGCACCTTGCTGGTCGACACGGCGCGCGGCGCTGGCCGCGACCTGTCGGCGGTCGGCCGTCTCAATCTTGCGGACGCCAAGGACGATGCGATTGCCGCGGCTCTGGCCGCGCCGCGCGGTGTCGTTAGCGCGCAAGGGCCGCAGGGCGAGCTGGCCGCGGGTTTTGCCGCGACCAAGGGCGCCTACGACTATCCGGGCCTGGCCTGGCGCGTCGTGGTGCGGGCCCCCGCGGCGCAGATTTTCGCCGCCTGGAACGAGTTGATGTGGCTGGTGCTGGCGGCCCTGGTGGTCGGCGCGCTGGCCACCTGCGTGATCGGCGTGCTGCTGGCGCGCAACATGGCCCGCCCGATCGTCGGCCTGACCGGCACGATGCGCGACCTGGCGGGCGGCAATTACGAAGCCGCCATCGACGGCGCCACGCGTCAGGACGAGATCGGCGCGATGGCCCGCGCCGTCATCGTGTTCAAGGACGGCCTCGTGCAGACCCGCAAGCTTGAAGACGCCAAGCGCCGCGAGGACGAGGGAAATGATCGCCGCCGCCAGGTGGTCGAGAAGCTGGTCCACGATTTCGGCCGGCAGATCGATAGCGTGGTCCAGGCTGTGGGCGCCGCCGCGCAGCAAATGCGCTCTAATTCCGAAGCGATGTCGACCACGGCCGAGGAAACCTCGGAGCAGTCCAAAGCCGTGGCCGCGGCCTCGAACCAGGCCTCCAGCAACGTCCAGACGGTCGCGGCCGCGTCCGAGGAGCTGTCGGCCTCGATCAGCGAGATCGGTCGCCAGGCAACCCAATCCGCCAAGATCGCCAGCACGGCGGTGAACGAGGCCGATCAGACCAACAAGGCGGTGCAGAGCCTGGCCAACGCCGCCCAGAAGATCGGCGACGTGGTCAAGTTCATCAACGACATCGCCGGCCAGACAAATCTCTTGGCGCTCAATGCCACGATCGAGGCCGCGCGGGCCGGCGAGGCCGGCAAGGGCTTCGCGGTGGTGGCGAGCGAGGTTAAGACGCTGGCGACCCAGACCGGCAAGGCCACCGACGAGATTGCCGAGCAGATCGGCGCCATCCAAGACGCCACGCGCCACGCCGTCGACGCGATCGCCGGCATCGGCAAGACGATCGCCGAGATCAATCAGATCGCGGCGACGATCGCAGCCGCGGTCGAGGAGCAGGGTGCTGCCACGCAGGAGATCGCCCGCAACGTCCAGGAAGCGGCCAAAGGCACATCCGAGGCCTCGCGCAACATCACCGGCGTTACCCGCGCCGCCAGCGAAACCGGCCAGGCGGCGGGCCAGGTCCTCTCCGCCTCGGGCGAACTCGCCCGCCAGGCCGAGCAGCTGCGCAGCCAGGTCGACGCCTTCCTCGCCCAGATCAAAGCGGCCTGAAGCTCACTTGCCGCGCGGCGCCGCCGCGCGCGTGAGGCGGTCGTTGATCGCTTGCCAAGCCCGGTCCGCGGGATCGGTGCCACGGCGATGGCGCGCACGCGTTTGGCATCCAGGATCCGTAACATCGCGAACAGGTTGGTAGCGGCTTCCTCAAGATCGCCGCGCGCGCTGAGATTGAGGCCGGCGCCGGCGCGATGCTTGCCGAACCCGAGATAGGCTTCGCCGGCGCGCGCCGCCGTCGCGTTGAGACGCACGCGCGCGCGCGGCGCGTAGTGGCTGGCGAGCTGCCCTGGCGATTTTAAGGCCCGCAGCTTCTTGGCGGCCCGCGGCAGCGCCACCTTGCCGATCACCTGCTCGATGGCCTCGCGCGCGACCCCGCCGGGGCGCAGCAGCACGGCGCGCTTGCCGGAGAGATCGACCACCGTTGATTCGACACCCACCCGGGACGGTCCGCCATCGAGGATGAGATCGACACGGGCGCCCAGCGAGCCCGCGACATGCGCGGCGCTGGTCGGGCTGATGCGGCCGGAGCGGTTGGCACTCGGGCCGGCGAGCGGGCGCTTGGCGGCGCGCAACAGCGCCAGCGCCACCTTATGATCGGGTACGCGGATGGCCAGCGTGTCGAGCCCCGCCGAGGCCAGCCAGGCGACCTTGCAGTTGCGCTGGCGCGGCAGGACCAGGGTCAGCGGCCCCGGCCAGAATGCCTTGGCCAGCGCCCGCGCGCGCCGATCGAAGCGCACCAGGCGCGCGGCCTCGGCGGCCGCTCGTGACGTGGATGATCAAGGGGTTGAAGCGCGGCCTTGATTTGGCGGCATAGATCGCCGCGACGGCGCGCTCGTTGGTTGCGTCGGCGCCGAGCCCGTAGACCGTCTCGGTCGGAAAGGCCACGAGGCCGCCCGCGCGCAGGCGACGCGCGGCGCGGGCGAGAGCGGTCTTCGTGGGCAGCAGGATCGGGGGACGCGGGCGCGGCATGAAAACGGGCGGCTGAGGGCGGATACAAAAGAGCCGTCACAGGATGTGACGGCTCCCTTGATCATAATGATCGGTTTTTGGTTCATCCGCCATCCGCGGCATGGCGTGAACCGTAGTCACCGCAAGGATTGCGGCGGCTTTTGCGTGGTAGCGCAAGCGCCCCACGCTTCGGATATAGGGCTGCCAAAATCCGGAGCAAGGCAGGCCGCAAAAAATTTGCGCGCCGATCGCCGAATTCCGGCCGATCGCGCGCAGGAAGAAAAATTGAAAACGATTCAGCCGCCTAACGCGCGATCTTGATCTCGACGGCGCGATCCGCCTGGCTCTTGCGATCGACGCCGCTGAGCGTGGCGCCAAGCGGCTCGCCGGTGGCATTGACGACCAGCGTGCCGGAATCGATGCCGTTTTTCTTGAGCTCGGTCGCGACGGCATTGGCGCGCGCCATCGACAGCTGCTGATTTTTCTTGGCATCGCCCTGCTTGTCGGCATGGCCGGTCACGCAGATCTGCGTGATGTATTTCGCCTTCGCTTCGCTGGCGAGCTTGGCGATCTTCTGCTGGTCGGCCGGCGAAATCTTGGTGCTGCCGGTATCGAACTGGATAATCGTCGGGATCGGAAAACTCTGGGTGATGTTGGGGGCGGGTGAGCAGGTGGCGTTGCCCTGCACCCCGAAATTCTTCTTTGATTGATTTTGCTGCGCCATGGACGGCGCGGCCGAACCCGCGAGGGCGGCGACGGCTAGCGTGGCGACCATAAGCCGGATCATCATGCTGCGAACTCCTCCTTCAGGCGGCGCTTGATCGCGCCAACGCATATGTTTGGAACAACTCTGAATTGGAAAAATCGTTCCGATTCTGGGCACTACGAGGCGAACCGACAAGCCCGTCGAAACTACGGCGGTCCGCTATCGGCGGCTAGACGACGCCCTGCGCAACGAAATCGGGGTTCTGGAAGCCCGGCTTGCCGTAGAGGAGTTCGTGGCCCGCGAGCGTGCGCACCGAGCCACCGGCAGCGTTGAGGATGGCGTGCCCGGCGGCTGTATCCCATTCCATCGTCTTGCCCAGGCGCGGATAAAGGTCCGCCTCGCCCGCGGCGAGCAGGCCGAATTTGAGGGCGCTGCCCGCGATCTTTTGCGAGGCCACCTTAAAATCCTCCAGGAAGGCCGCCAGCGCGGCCTTGTCACCATGGGAGCGGCTCGACACCACGACCAGCCCGCTCGCCGGTGCGCGGCGGGCGTGGATCGTCTGGGCCGCCGCGTCGCCGCGTTTCATCTGCGCGGTGATGCCGTCGCTGAAATAGCTGACGCCGCTGACCGGCCCATGCACCACGCCCAGTACCGGCTTGCGGTTCTCGACCAGCCCGATATTGACGGCGAACTCGCCGGTGCGCCCGACGAACTCGCGCGTGCCGTCGAGCGGGTCGACCAGCCAGAACAGGCGCGGCAGGGTCTTTCCCAGCTTCGTTTCGCCGCGCGCCGTTGCTTCTTCGGAGGCGACAGGAATATCGGGCGTGAGCCGCATCAGCCCGGCGAGGATGACCGCTTCGGCGGCCTCGTCCGCATCCGTGACGGGCGAGTCATCGGCCTTGGCGCGCACCGCGCAGTTCTTGTCGTTGTACCAGCGCAGCGCGACATCGCCGGCTGCGCGGGCCAGCGCGACGATGTCGGGCAGCAACGCGGCGCGTTCGGACGCGTTCACTCGGCCGCTTGCCGCGCCCCTCCGTTGATGGCCCGCCACACCTTCTCCGGTGTCGCCGGCATGTCGATGTGCTGGACGCCGAATTGCGACAGCGCATCGACGATGGCGTTGATCGTGGCGGGTGGAGCGCCGATGGCGCCGGCCTCGCCGCAGCCTTTGACGCCCAGCGGGTTGGCGGAGCAGGGGACTTCGTTGTAGGCAAACGAGAACCCCGGCACGTCGCCCGCGCGCGGCATGGCGTAGTCCATGAACGAGCCGGTCAGGAGCTGGCCGCTATCGTCGTAGACGCAAGCCTCGTAGAGCGCCTGGCCGATGCCCTGCACCGTCCCGCCATGCACCTGGCCCTCGACCATCAGCGGGTTAATCACCGTGCCGAAATCGTCGACGATGGTGTAGCGCACGACGCGCGTGGCACCGGTCGTGGGATCGATTTCCACTTCGGCGATGTGACAGCCATTGGGATAGGTGTTGGCGCCGGGCATGAAATTCGCCGTCTCGTCCATGCCGGGCGACATACCGGGTGGCAACTTCGCCATGTTGAAGCTCGCCTTGACGACGTCGATCATCGTCATGCTTTTGTCGGTCCCGGCAATCGCAAAACGTCCTTCCTTGAACTCGATATCGGCTTCCGCCGCCTCGAGCAGATGGGCGGTGAGCTTCTTGCCCTTGGCGACGATGCGCTCGGCCGCCAGCGTCACCGCCGTGCCGCCGACCGACAGCGCGCGGCTGCCGCCGGTGCCGCCGGGATAGAGGATCTGGTCGGTGTCGCCCTGGATCACGCGCACGTTCTCGAACGGCACGCCCAGCCGGTCGGCGATGAGCTGGGCGTAGGTCGTCTCGTGACCCTGGCCATTGCTCTGGTTGCCGATCAGCACGGTGACGCCGCCGGCATTGTCGAAACGCACCTGCGCGGTTTCATCCGGGCCGCCGCCGCAGGCCTCGATATAGGTCGCCATGCCAAGCCCGCGCAGCTTGCCGGTTTTCTTGGCGTCGTCCTTGCGCTTCGCCGCGGCAGTCCATTCCGATGTCTTGATGCAATCATCCATGTTGCGCGCGAAATCGCCGCTGTCATAGGTGATGCCGGCCGCCGTCTTGTAGGGCATCGCCGCGGGTGGGATGAAATTGCGCCGCCGCAGCTCGTCCGGCGCGATCTTCAATTCACGCGCCGCCTTGTCGACCATGCGCTCGACGACGTAGTTCGCTTCGGGTCGTCCAGCGCCACGATACGCATCGACTGGTGCCGTGTTGGTGTAGACGCCTTTAACTTCGACGAAGAGGGCCGGGAGCGTGTAGACGCCCGCCAGCATCGCCGAGCCGGCCATGGTCGGGATGAACGGCCCATAATGCGAGAGATAGGCGCCGAGATTGGCGACCGTCGACACATGGAAGCCGAGGAACTTGCCGTCCTTGTCGACCGCGAGCTCGGCATGGGTGATGTGATCGCGGCCATGCGTGTCGGTGAGGAAGGCATCGGCGCGATCGCCCGTCCACTTGACCGGCCGGCGCAGTTTGCGCGCCGCCGCCATCACGCCGACATACTCGGGATAGAGAAAGATCTTCATGCCGAAGCCGCCGCCGACATCGGGGGCGACCACGCGGATCTGGCTCTCCGGCACCTTGAAGACGTAGCTCGCCAGCGCCTTGCGCAACCCGCTGCCGCCCTGGCTCGACGCGTAGAGGACGAGACGGCCATCCGGCGCCACGTCGCCGATGGCGTTGCGCGTCTCCATCGAGTTCGGCACGACGCGGTTGTTGACCAGATCGAGCTTGATCACCTTGGCGGCCTTGGCGAACGCGGCCTTCACCGCCGCCTCGTCGCCCATCGTCCAGTCGAACACCACGTTGCCCTTGGCCGCGTCCCAGATCTGCGGCGCGCCCTTGGCGATGGCCGCGTTCATGTCGGCCGTCGCCGGCAGCGCTTCGTAGTCAACGTCGATCAGCTCGGCCGCGTCGCGCGCCTCAAGTAGGCTCTCCGCGACCACCATGGCAACCGTGTCGCCAACAAAGCGCACGCGCTCGTCCTGGATGGCGGGGCGCGGCGGCATCGGCATCTTCGAGCCGTCGCGGTTCTGCAGCGGCACCATGCAGGGCAGGTTGCCGAGGCCCATGGCCTTGAGGTCGGCGCCGGTCACGACCAGGTGCACGCCCGGCGCGGTTCGCGCGGCGCTTGCATCCACCTTTTTGAGGATGGCGTGCGCATGCGGCGAGCGCAGGAAATAGGCGTAGAGCTGGCGCGGCAGGTTGATATCGTCGGTGTAACGGCCGATACCGGTGAGCAGGCGCTGATCCTCGACGCGGCGGACAGGCTGCCCCACTCCGAACTTGACCATGGAGTTCCCTCACGGCTGACAAAGTTGGGAAAGACACCTGATTAAAGTCTACCCGCGGGAAGTCTTGGCAAGGGGCGGGGTGACGGCGATACTGCGCGCCTCATGTGCGGACGCTATTCCATCACCACCCCGGCGCAGGCGATGCAGCGGGTGTTCAGTTTCAAGGGCCCGACGCCCAACCTCCAGCCGCGCTGGAATGTGGCGCCGACCCAGGATGTGCCGGTTATCCGCAAGGCCGAGGGCGGGCGTGAGCTCAAGATGCTGCGCTGGGGCCTCGTGCCCTATTGGGCCGACGATATCTCGGGTGCGTCGCGCATGATCAACGCGCGCGGCGAGACGGTGGCCGAGAAGCCGGCCTATCGTGCCGCCTTCAAGTCGCGCCGCTGCCTGGTGCCCGCCGACGGGTTCTACGAATGGCCCGAGCATGGGCCGCTCAAGGGCCAGCCTGTGCTGTTCCGCCAGCGCGACGAGGGGCCGTTCGCCTTCGCCGGGCTGTGGGAGCGCTGGGTCCCGAAGAACGGCGAGGTCCTTGAAACGTTCACGATCGTCAACACCGCCGCCAACGAGCTGATGACGCAGTATCACCACCGCGTGCCGATCGTCCTCGATCCCAAGGACTACGATGCCTGGCTCGACCCGGAATTCGATGCGCGCACCCTGCTGAAGGCTCCGCCGGGCGCCTGGTTCACGGCGACGCCGGTCAGCACCTATGTCAACAACGTGCGCAACGACGACCCCGGCTGCTTCGCCCCCGCCGCGGACGCGCCCGTGCCGCAGGAAAAGCCCGCCAAGGGCAAGAAGTCCAAGACCGACGAGCGCCAGACGCGTTTGTTTTGAGCCACCCCGCACAACCCATCCTTCGAGACGCGGCGCTGCGCGCCGCTCCTCAGGATGAGGACTGAGCTAAAATATACGTCCTCATCCTGAGGAGGCCGCGAAGCGGCCGTCTCGAAGGATGAGCTGCGCCAATGGCCGACAAGAGCACGTGTCAATAAATTCACCGTAGAGGACCAGAGAAGCGCAGAGCCCGGCGGAGCGAAGGCCTCCGCGCCCTCTGTGTCCTCTGCGGTAAGATTCGGAAGGTGCAGCTAACCCAGCGCGCCCCATTCCTCATGCTTCGACAAGCTCAGCATGAGGACGTATTTTGTGGCGGTTCGCCGTTGCTTGCCGAAAGGGTCAGCCCATGACCGCCGCCAACCTGCCGCGCGTGACCTATTCGAATATCGGCGTTGATTTCGCGCCGCTGCACGACATGCTCGATGCGGCGATCCCGGCGTTCAAGCGCGGGCTCGGCAAGTTTCATCCCAATCTCATCGCCGGCAAGCCGGACGAGGAGGGGGCACGCTACGCCGCGGCAAGTCCGATCGACAATCGCGTCAAGCTCGGCGAGTTTGTCGAGGCGAGCCCCGCCGCGATCGACCGTGCGGTCCAGGCCGCCAAGGCGGCCTATCCGCGCTGGTCCGCCACGCCCTGGGCCGAGCGCGTGGAGACGCTGCGTCGCGCCGCCGACATTCTCGACCGGCGTAAATACGATATCGGCATCGCCTGCCTGATTGAGGTCGGCAAGTCGCGCCTCGAAGCGATCGGCGAGGCGGAGGAGGCGGTCGATCTCGTCAAATATTATTGCGACGAGATGGAGCGCAACCGCGGCTTCACGCACGACATGAAGCGCGCCTTCCCACAGGAGGCCACGCGTGTGGTGCTGCGCCCCGTCGGCGTCTTCGGCGTGATCGCGCCGTTCAATTTCCCGGTGGCCCTGTCGATCGCAATGATTAGCGGCGCGCTGCTTGGCGGCAACACAGTCGTCTACAAGCCGAGCCCGCGCGCCGGTCTGACCGGCGCCATGTTGGTCGAGGCGCTGGTGGAGGCGGGCCTGCCGGCCGGCGCCATCAACCTGGTTTGTGGCGAGAATGCCGGCCGCCATCTCATTGACCATCCCGGCCTGGATGGCGCCGCCTTCACCGGCAGTCATGCCGTCGGCATGGAAATCTTCCGCAAATTCGCGGCGCGCGACTATGCGCGCCCCGTCGTCGTCGAGATGGGCGGCAAGAACCCCACCTACGTTAGCGCCAAAGCCGTGCTGGATGTCGCCGCCGATGGCGTGCTGCGCTCGTCCTTTGGTCTGCAAGGCCAGAAATGCAGCGCCTGCTCGGTCGTCTATGTCGAGAAGACGGTGCATCGCGATTTCCTTCATCTGCTGCGAGACAAGACGGCCAAGATCAAGATCGGCAATCCCGAGCAGCGCGACATCTACATGGGTCCGGTGATCGACGCCGAGGCCGGGGCGCGCTTCGACAAAGCGGCCGCACGCGCCGCCGCGGACGGCAAGATCGTCGCGGGCGGCAAGCGCCTCAGCGGCGACCTCTTCGATCACGGCATCTATGTCGAGCCAACCATCGTCGCGGGCCTGCCCGTCGGCCACACGCTCAATCGCGACGAGCTGTTCCTGCCGTTCGTGTCCGTCGTGCCGGTGGACACGCTCGCCGAGGGCATTGCCGCCGGCAACGACGTGCTCTACGGCCTGACCGCCGGCATCTACACCAAGGACCAGGGCGAGCTCGACCAGTTCTTCGGCACCGCCGCCGCCGGCGTGCTCTACGCCAACCGCCGCTCCGGCGCCACCACGGGTGCCTGGCCCGGCATCCAGAGCTTCTGCGGCTGGAAGGGCTCCGGCGTCACCAACAAAGGCGGCCTCGGGCCTTTCTACGTGCCGCAATTCATGCGCGAGCAGAGCCACACAATTATGGGCAATTGATGCGCCTGCTCGCCGCCGCTGCCACCGTTCTTGTGGCCTCGTCCGCCATCGCTGCCGAAAATCTCTGCGAGAGCGACAAGCGCGTCGTCGCATCCTGCTTCGACGTGCACGGCCGCCTGCGCATCAACGCCAATCTGCGGATGTACATGTGGCCGGTCGGCACGGACCGCATGTTGACGGTGCGTTACGCCAGCGATCGCGCCGAGTCCGACCCACCGCTCCCCGCCAACGTCGCTGAAATCATGAAGCCGGGCACCGACATCTTCGCCGACTATCGCGTCTGCCCGCTGACCAAATACGAGCCCGGCAAACGGCAGACCGTGTGCGTATCTTCCGCTTCACGCATCGTCGTTCGTCCCAACAGCAACTGATTTCCCTCTCCGCCGCGAAGCGGGGGAGAGGGAAGGGGCCCGTCGCGTGAGCGACGGGAAGGGTGAGGTGGTGTCGCCGCGCAAACGCTTTTAGACAATTCGCGGCGGAGACACCCACCTCACCCGCTCGCTGCGCTCGCACCCTCTCCCCCGCTTCGCGGGCGGAGAGGGTTAGCTTCCAGCTAGCATTGAAATTGTGTTTGCATTCACTTCGGGCCAATTTGAGCGTTTCTGGACTTCACCGCCGTCAGTATCGAGGAAAGCTGCCTAGATAGTGCGTCGTGAAGACTTTGCCGAGTTAACTTGGGGTCTTCAGAGAGGATAAATGCTTCGGGTCGAGTTTCAAAAAGACCCGGTGCGGAATCGAATGGCCGCGAAGTGCGAAAGGTGATCGTCGAGATTGCGACAATACCGAGCGCGTTCTTGGTGCTGTCCAAACTCCGCTGTGTAATCAGGTCCCCAGACGTTCGGATAGATACATTTATGGCGAGGACCAGTAGTGATGGGTCTTGCTGATTGATCCGCGCATTTGTCTCAGTATCGTCTGCTGCAACTACTTGAATCGGCGAGGAAGGCCCGAGCGCGTCCTTGACAATATCGAGCGCGATGCGATTTACGGACCTAAACGAAATTAGATCATTCAGGTTTGACGAGGCGTCACGTGGATCGATCGTGACTCCCGAGAAGACTTTGATTGCGCGCACTTGGTCGTAGGCGAATAGAGAGCCTGCGGACTTGGAGGTGTGCGGTGAAAAGAAGAGAAGCGCCGCCAACCAAAATGCTGATATTCGACCGATCAATTGCATTGGCATCTTCCAGTCACTCCGCCGTCGAAGCCGCCGTCGCCGGCTGCTGCTGCAGCGCCTCGTCCGCGAGCTTGCGCACCGCCGGATAGTCCGTCTTGCCCGTACCCAGCAGCGGCACTTTCGGTACGTGGACGATCATACGCGGCACGAACAGCTCCGGCACGCCTTCCTTCTGTGCGGTCGCGAGCAGGGTCTGGCGGTCCGGTGTCTCGTAGTCCGTGACGAGAATGAGCGCCTCGCCTTTGCGCGCGTCCGGCACCGCGACGACCGCATGCGCGCGGCCCGGCCAAGCCAGCGCCGCGATGTCCTCGACGCGGCCCAGTGGCACCATTTCGCCGGCGATCTTCGCGAAGCGCTTGGCGCGGCCGAGGATGGTGATGAAGCCTTCGTCGTCGATATCGACGATGTCGCCGGTGTCGTACCAGCCACCCTCCGGTTTCTCGAGCTTGCCGGGATTTTCCGCGCGCAGATAGCCGAGCATCACGTTGGGACCATGCACGGAGAGTCGCCCGCCGCGTTCTATGCCGGGCACCGGTTCGAGCTTGCGCTCGATCCCCGGCAGGAAGCGCCCGACCGTGCCGCGCTTGAACTGCATCGGCGTGTTGGTGGAAAGCGCGGGCGCGGTTTCAGTGGCACCGTAGCCTTCAAGAAGTCGTAGCCCGAATTTGTCGGTCCAGGCGCGCCGCGTCTCGTCCTTGACGCGCTCGGCACCGGCGAACACGTAGCGCACGCTGTAGAAATCGTAGCCGTTCGCCGCGCGCGCATATCCGGCGAGGAACGTGTCGGTGCCGAACATGATCGTGGCGTTGGTGTCGTAGACCAGCTCCGGCACGATCCGGTAATGCAGCGGCGAGGGGTAGAGGAACGTCTTCAGGCCCGCCAGGATCGGCAGCAACAGCCCGCCCGTGAGCCCGAAGGAATGGAAGATCGGCAGCGCGTTGAAGACGATGTCGGTCGGATTGAAATCGACCAGCGCGCCGAGCTGGTGGCGGTTCGCGAGAATGTTCGCATGGCTCAGCACCACGCCCTTGGGGGTGCCTTCGGAGCCTGAGGTGAACAGAACGACCGCCGGATCGTCGGGCCCGGCCTTGCCGCTGGTGCGCGCGTAGCTGCGCTTGGCCGTCCAGCCCGCGATCAGTCCCCAGATCTTGTCGCTGAGCCCCATCTGCTCGCGCAAATCCTCGAGATACACGAAGCCGGCCTCGGTCGAGACCTGTTCCATCAGCGGCTCGAGCTTGGCCATCTGGATGAAGCGCCGCGAGGTCAGGATCATCTTGATCTCGGCCGCCTTGCACGCGGCCTTGAGCGCGGCGGGACCGGTCGAGAAATTCAACAGCGCCGGCACCGAGCCATAGGCCTGCAGCGCGAAGAAGGTGACGGCGGCACCGACCGAGTTCGGCAGCATCACGCCCACGCGCTCGCGCGGCGCTGTCATCGTGGCGAGGCGCTTGCCGAGCGCGAAGCTGCTGGCGATCAGCCGGCGATAGGTGAGAGGCTTGCGCTCCACATCCTCGACGACGACGCATGAGCCGCCATGCAGATGGCTGCCCTCCAACACCGCCTGGAACAAGGTCTCGCGGTAATTGCACGTCGAGAAAATCAGATCGGTCATGACATCGTAGAGACGCCGCCCGATCTCGCGCCGTCGCGCGCGCCCGACCAGCGCGTCGGGCACGGTCAGCTTGCGCGGCGCCAGCACGGTCACAGTGATCTTGGGAAACCAGCGCAGCCGCACCTTCCCCTTGAGGCGCGAGAACGGCGTGAACTGCGCGCCGTCGATGCGGATCGGCACGAGCATGGCATGCGCCTTTTCGGCGATCATGCCCGGCCCTTCGTAGACCTTCATCAAGGCCCCGGTGACGGTGATGCGCCCCTCGGGGAAGATCACGCATTTGCCGCCCTGTTCCAAACGGCGCACCAGAGATTTCAGCGCCAGCGGATTGGTGGGGTCGAGCGGGAACGCCTCGACCAGGATCAGGAACGGCTTCACCCACCAGCGCTGCGCGATATAGGTGTTGATGGCGAAGATCGGCTTGCCGGGCAGAAACGCCGCGATCAGCACCGCATCCAGGAACGACACATGGTTGACCACGACCACCGCGCGCTCGCCGGCAGCAATGTAGTTCTCGACGCCGCGCACCTCGACGCGATAGGCGAGCTTGAGCAGCGTTGCGAGCGCGCCTTTCACCAGCTCATCGGGCAGCAGCTTGCAGATATAGATGGCGACGCCGAGATTGGCGACGGCCAGCACCAGGAACACCTGCGGCACGGTGAAGTGCAGCGCCAGCAGCCCGACCGTCGCGACCGACGCCACCACCATGAACAGCGCGTTGACGATGTTGTTGGCGGCGATGACGCGCGAGCGATGGCTCTCCTCGCTGCGCGCCTGCAAGATCGCGTAGAGCGGCACGATGAACAGGCCGCCGCAGGCCGCGATCAACACCAGGTCGATCAGCACGCGCCAGCTCGACGGCCGCATCAGATAGTCGCTCACCGTCAGCAGCGCGCGTGCCCGGCTGTACGATTGTTGCTGCTGGCAAAATAGAGATCGATCATGAAGATCGTCATGCCCAGCGCCGCGAACGGCACCAGCTTGGCGCTGACTTCGCCGTTGAGCAGGCGGTTGCACAGGATCGAACCGATGCCGATGCCCACCGAGAACACGGTCAAGAACAGCGTGACGACATGCTCGTCCGCGCCCAGCGTGTCCTTGGCATAGGTCGGGAATTGCGACAGGAACGTGGCACCCACCAGCCAGAACCAGGAAATGCCGAGGATCGACAGGAACAAATCGCGCCGGTGTCCGGCATAGCTCAGCATCTCGCGCGTTGCCGCGACGATGTTGAGGCCGTAGGGCAGATTGGGCGCCGCAGGGGCGGCGCGGGGAATGAACAGGCTGGCGATGAAGCCCAAGACGGCGACCGCCATGATCGTGATCGAGATGACGAAGGGCCCATCCGCCGCCAGAACGGCGATGCCGCCGGCGATCGTGCCGATCAGGATGGCGAGAAACGTGCCCGCTTCGATCAACCCGTTGCCGGCGAGCAACTCATCGCGGCCGAGATGATTGGGCAGGATGCCGTATTTGACCGGGCCGAAGAACGTCGAATGCAATCCCATCAAGAACAGGCCGCCGAACAGCACCGGCAGGTTGTTTGTCAGGAAGCCCCATGTCGCGAGACCCATGATCGCGATCTCAAACAGCTTGATCACCGCGATCAGCTTCGATTTCTCGAACTTGTCGGCAAAGCGTCCGGCGGTGGCGGAGAACAGGAAAAAGGGCAGGATGAACAACCCGGCGGCGATCGTCGCCATGATCTGCCCGTTCATGCCCGCCGCGGCCGCCGCCTTGTAGGTGACCAGGATGACCAGCGCGTTCTTGAACACGTTGTCGTTGAGCGCCCCCAGGAATTGGGTCACGAACAGCGGCAGGAAGCGGCGCTGGCCGAGCAGGTCGAGGGCCTTGTCGTGCATGCGAATCTCCAGCGCCTAGATTAGCTCTCGCGTGCCAGCACGCGCCATGCCGCATCGGCGAGTTGCGCCGCCAGCGGCGAGAGCGGGGGCGCGATGCGGCCATAGACCGCGAAGGTAGCGGGCTGCAGCACCAGCCCGATCACCAGCGCCGTCGCGAGATTGGAATCGCCGGCCGGGATGTCGCCCGCCTTCATGCCCGCGGCGATCACCTGGCGCACGGTTTCGATCGGGCTCGCCGTCTGGGCGGTCACCTTGGCAAGCTGGCCGTGCTGGACCACCAGCAGGAAGCGGAACAGCACCGGATTGGAATCGTAGAAGGCGCAGAACCCCCGCACCATCGCCGCGATCTTGGCGCGCGTGCCGCGCTCCGCCGCCGCCAGCGCGCTCAGGTCCTGCGCGAAGCGGGCGTAGTGAAGGGCGAACAGCCGCCACACCAGATCGTCCTTGCCGGTGTAATGGCGATAGAGGGCGCCTTCGGCCACGTCGGCCGCATGGGCGATATCGCGGATGGTCGTGGCGTCCACGCCCTTGTCGACGAACAGGCGCAGCGCCTGGTCCTCGATCCGCACTCTGGTGGCCGTGCCGTCGCGCATGTGCCTAAATTTGTGAGTGAACGTTCATTCACATTAGAAGGTTTGCGCCCGTGCGTCAACTCGATTCCGCATAGGTCGTGGCGGGCAGGCGAATGTAGAATTCCGCGAATGACTTACCGGCAGGAGCGGAGCCGGTGATGAAGATCCGGCGGCGCGGAGGGGGAGCGATGTTCACGCGATGGATGAAGCTGGCGGCGTTGGGCCTGGCGTTGGTCACGGCGCCGATGACGGCGCAGGCGAAGACCAAGCTCGTCGTCTATTCGACGCTCGAACCCGAGCAGATCGACACCTACCGGCGCGCCTTCGAGGCTGACAACCCGGACATCGAGATCGCCTTCGTCAATGACTCGACCGGCGTGCTGACCGCGCGCCTGCTGGCGGAGAAGGACCGGCCGCAAGGCGATGCGCTGTGGGGCCTCGCCATCACCTCGGTGGCGCTGCTCGATGCCGAGGGTGTGCTGCTGCCCTATGCACCCAAGGAGATCGCCGGCATCAAACCCAATTTCCGCGATGCGCAGAACCCGCCGCATTGGGTTGGCATCGACGCCTGGGTCGGCGCCGTGTGCTTCAACGCAATCGAGGCCGACAAGCGCAAGCTGAAGCGCCCGGCCTCCTGGTACGACCTGCTCGACCCCGCCTATCGCGGCCAACTCGTCATGCCGCACCCGGCCTCGTCGGGGACGGGTTATTTCCATGTCTCCGCCTGGCTGCAGCTCTTCGGCGAGGAGGAGGGCTGGCGCTTCATGGACAAACTGCACGAGAACATCGCCCTCTACGTTCATTCCGGCGCCAAGCCGTGCCGCATGGCGGGCGCGGGCGAGTTCGCCATCGGCATCTCCGCCGACATCAGCGCCGCCAACGCCAAGCGCAACGGCGCGCCGGTCGAAGCGGTGGTCATGAAGGAAGGCGGCGGCTGGGACATGGACACGGCCGCCATCCTGCGCGGCACGAAGAATTTGGAGGCGGCACAGCGCTTGATGGATTGGGCCGCCAGCCGCAAGGCCAACGAGCTCTATGCGAAATGGCTGCCGCTGGTGGCGGCGCAAGGGGTGAGCGGCTCGCTGGCCAACTACCCGCCCAATATCGAGCAGTCGATGATCAAGAACGATTTTGCCTGGGCCTCGGCCAACCGCACGCGCATTCTCGCCGAATGGCAGCGCCGCTATAACGCCAAGGCCGAACCGAAGTAGCTGCGCGCCGTCACGCGGCGCGCACGTCCCCGAGGGATGGTCGGCAGGCGCAGGAGCCCCAAATGTTAGGATTTCTGCGACAGCAGGACTTAACCGTCGGTGCCGCGTTGCTGGGCTATGGCCATAGCGAACACACCATTTCCGACGCTCCAGTCCGAATAATCATTCTCGTGCATGAAAATGAAGACGTCTTTGGGCGACACCGCCGCCGTCGCTTCGAGGTTTCGGGTGATGGCCGCATAGAGATCGCGTTTCATGGCATCGCTTCTGCCTCTGCGCATCGTGATTTCCACGACAATCAGGTTTTCGGAACGGGCGATGCCGTTGAAGCTTCGATCATAGAAGAACTCGCCGTCGCCATATTCGCTAACCAAGTTGAACAGTTCGTCCTTCGGCATTCCGATGCCTTCGACCAAGGCTTCGTGAATCCCCTGCACGATCCGTAGTTTTCGGGATTGCTCTGTTCCCTTGGGGATTGCTGTTCTGACAAATGGCATGGTTCACCTCATCGTTCCAATGAAGCACAATCTATCATCGCCAACGCGCTTTACTTATTGACAGTTCAGCCGTTTCATTGTGAATAAAACTCACATGAAAAGCCGCAAGAACTTACCAGTCGCCGCCCTGAGAGCCTTCGAGGCCGCCGCGCGGCATGGCCAACTGTCATCAGCCGCCGAAGAACTGGGGGTGACTCATGGGGCGGTTAGCCGTCATGTCAGCCATCTTGAGGCGTTTGTCGGCACACCGCTGTTTGAGGGAGCGCGAAACCGTCCGAAGCTCACCGCAGAGGGCCGAATATTCGGCTTCGCGCTGACCGCTGCTTTCGATCAGATGGAGGACGCGCTTCGCATCATAGCGCGAGGCGATGGCGGCATTCTGGACGTGGCCTGCCTCAGCACCTTTGCCATGCGTTGGCTTATTCCACGCCTTCACGGCTTCACAGCCAAGCATCCCCGCTATGACGTGCGCCTCGCAACCGATGACCGGCACCCGCGCGGTCACGTTGATGTTCAAATTCTGGTTCTACCTCCGGAAGCCGACCTTCCTGAGAACTGCTCACCGCTTTTCCGCGAGAAGCTGGCACTCGTCGTCGCGCCATCAATTGCAGCGGATGACCTGACCGATGTGCTCACCCTGCCTCGGTTGGAGACACGGACACGACCTGACGCCTGGCGCGAATGGGCGCGACTGACGTGTACGGAGGGGCGTGATGAAATTGGTGGGACGCGAATTTTCGACCATTATCACATGACCATTGAGGCTGCTCTCAACAGCCTTGGCATCGCAATCGCTCCCTGGCATCTGGTGGCTGAGGACGTTGCCAGCGGTCGATTGCGCGCACCCTTTGGGTCTGTCGATAGCAACTATGTCTATGCCGTGCAGGTGGTCCGGCCGGGGAGACCGAAGACAGAGCATTTCGTCAAATGGCTAAAAGAGGCGGCCCATGTAGACGATGTCGGTATGGGATGACGCCAAGGCCGACGAGCTCTATGCGAAATGGCTGCCGCTGGTGGCGGCGCAAGGGGTGAGCGGCTCGCTGGCCAACTACCCGCCCAATATCGAGCAGTCGATGATCAAGAACGATTTCGCCTGGGCCTCGGCCAACCGCACGCGCATCCTCGCCGAATGGCAGCGCCGCTACAACGTCAAGGCCGAGCCGAAGTAGCGGCGTCGCCGTCACGCGGCGCGCACGTCTCCGAGGAACTTGGAGATCTGCTGCGTCAGCGCTTCGGCGCGCTCGCCGAGCGACTGCACGGCCGTCAGCATGGTTGCCGCGGCCGAACCGGACTCGGCGACCGCCGTATTGACGGCGCCGATGGTCGCGGTGACGCTCTTGGTGCCCTCGGCCGTCTGCTGAACGTTGCGCGCGATTTCCGACGTCGCAGCATTCTGCTCTTCAACGGCGGCGGCGACTTCGCTCGCCAGGCGGTTCATGTCGCCGATTGTGGTGGCGATGGCCTTGATGCTCTCGACCGCACCCGAGGTCTCGGCCTGGATGCTGGCGATCTGGGTGGAGATGTCCTCGGTCGCGCGCGCGGTCTGGGTGGCGAGCGCCTTGACCTCGCTGGCGACGACGGCAAAACCTTTGCCGGCCTCGCCTGCACGCGCTGCCTCGATCGTGGCGTTAAGGGCGAGCAGATTGGTCTGGCTGGCGATGTCGCCGATCAGCTTGACGACTTCGCCGATCTTCTCCGAAGCCGAAGCGAGGCCGCCGACGCGCTGCGTCGCCGTCGCCGCGGCTTCCTGCGCCTGGGCGGCGATGCCAGCGGACTGCTCGACGCGCCGGCCGATCTCCAGGATCGACTTCGACAGTTCTTCCGCGGCCGCAGCCACGGTCTGGATGTTCTGCGACGCCTCACCGGCCGCGGTGGCAACGCCGGTGGTCTGGCCCTTGACGTCGTTGGCGATGCCGGCGGTGCGCTCGGCCTGCTGCAGCATGGTCGCGGCGGCTTCCTTGACCGCATCCATGGCGGCGTGGCTGTCGCGATCGAAGCTGCCGGTCAGCCCTTCGATCTTGCGGCCGCGCTCTTCCTTGGCGCGCTGCTCGGCGGCGGTCTGCTCGGCGAGCTCGTCCGCCTTGATCGCGTTCTCGCGCAAGACCTCGAGCGCCTGGGCCATCTGGCCGATTTCGTCGCGCCGGTTGCGCTCGGGCACGGCGATCTTGTGCTCGCGCTGGGCAAGCCGGGAAATCGTGGCCGTCAGGCGGCCGAGCGGGGAGACGACGCGGCGGGTGAACAGCAACGCGGCACCGGCGACGGTGCCGCCGACCAACACGAACAATCCGATCGCCAGCATCAGGTTGCGGAAGGCCGCATCGCGATCGCGCTCGATCATGTCGAGCGCTTCGGCCAAAGCGGCATCGCGCATCAGCAGGTTGGAGTCAAGGCCCGGCACATGGCGCTGGCGGTATTCGACGACGGTCAACGTGTACTTGCCGTCCGGCTTGCGGCCGCCTTCGATGACTTCCTTGTAGACCTTCGCGGAATCGCTCCAGAATTTCTGCTGCACGGTCTCCATTGCCTGGCGCAGACGGGCGGGCTCGCCCAGACGCTTGGCTTCGGTCTGGATGCGCACCCAGTTCTGTTCGACACGCGCGGAATGGTCGGCGATTTTTTCGAGCGTTTCGGCCGACATCGGCCGCCCGGAGGAGATGTGGTCGATGAACATGGTGCCGCGACGGCCGGCCCAATCGCGTGAATCCCAGGCCGTGCGGGCGATACCGATATAGCCGCCGGTCAGCCCGTTGGCCTCGATCGCCGCCAGCTCCGCGACATTGATCACGCGCTCCAGATCGGCGTAGAGGCGGTAATATTTTGCGGCCAGCGCGGGGATGAGATCGCTCGGTCGTTCTTTCTTCGGCTTGGCGAGGCTTGCAGCGGCCTCACCGCGGATCGCCTCCATATCCGCCTTCACCTTGGCGATGATTTCGGCCTGGGCCGAAGCGCCCGCGAAGGAGGCGGCTTTCAGGCGGGCGGTCGCCTGGTCAAAGATATTGTCGAGTGCCGCGCGCAATTTGCCGAGATTCTCGCGGTCCTTGTCGGTCCAGGGGTTCTCGGCCGTCATCGCCACGTTGGTGGGCCCGCGTTCATTGGCCATGGCGTTGAGGATCGACATCGTCGCCTGCAGCGCCGCGACCGCTTCGGCGGCCCGGATTTCCGCGCTGTGGCGCGTCCAGTTCATCGCGACAATGATCGACGCCGCGAGCAGGCCGGTGGCGGCAACGGCGGACAGGCACAGAAGAAAGAAACTACGGACGCGCATCGGAAGAATCCTAACCAGAAAGAAGAATGAGCCACCCTTTGGTGGCGTCCGTAATATGGCTAATTATTCCTAAATATTGCTAAACCCGCTGAAGTTGCGGCACCTTCGGAAGTCGGCGCACGTCGAGGTTGATCTGGCCGTTTTGGCTAGGTCAAACGCCCCAAAGGTGAGCGTCTGGCGGAATTCGGGGCGGCCCGCGTATGATCGCGGCCATGAAACCGATCCCGGTCCGCGATTTGGTTGCCGCCATCCCCGCCGGTGGGCTGGTGGCCATTCCCCCCGATTACAGCGGCGTGTCGATGGCCGCGACCCGCGCTTTGGTCGCCGCCGGACGCACGGGCCTGCGCCTCTTGGCGGTGCCGACCAGCGGTATCCAGGCCGACGTGCTGATCGGCGCGGGCCTGGTGGCCGAACTGGAGGCCGCCGCCGTGACCCTGGGTGAGCACGGCCTCGCCCCGCGCTTCAGCGCCGCCATCAAGGCCGGCAGCTTCAAGATGCGCGACACGACCTGCCCGGCGGTGCACGCCGCCTTGCAGGCGAGCGAGAAGGGCGTCCCCTTCATGCCGCTGCGTGGCTTGATCGGCAGCGACATCATGCGCCACCGCGCCGACTGGAAGCTCTCCGACAATCCCTTCGCCACGGCGGACGACCCGATCGTCCTGCTGCCGGCGATCAAGCCGGACGTGGCGATCTTCCACGCCGCCAAGGCGGATCGCGACGGCAATGTCTGGATCGGCCGCCGCCGCGAACTGGTCAGCATGGCCCATGCCGCCAAGCAGACGATCGTGACGGTCGAGGAGATCGTCGACACCTCGCTTCTCGCGACAGAGGACAGTGCGGCGGGCGTTCTGCCGTCGCTCTATGTCTCGGCCATCGCCGAGGCTCCGCGCGGCGCCTGGCCGCTCGGTCTCGCTGGCTCCTATCCGGTCGATGAAGCCGCTCTCGCGCGCTACGCCGAGGCCGCGCGCACCGAGGCGGGCTTCCGCGATTGGCTGGCGCAGTTCCTCGACCCGCGCTCCGCGGCCGCGTAAATCCCCATGGATATCGCGCGCACCGAGTTGCTGATCGTCACGCTTGCCCGTTTGCTCACCGGCGTGCGCACCATCGCCGTCGGCAATTCCTCGCCCATTCCCGGCGCCGCGTCGCTGCTGTTGCGCGCACGCGACAGCAACGTGCGGGTTCTGATGCTGGGCAGCGTCAAGAACAACGCCTTCACCGATGGCGGGCGCGAGCTGTTCGACTGCGCATCGCAGGGCCGCATCGATGCCTTCTTCCTGGGCGGCGGTCAGATCGACGGCCAGGCCAATCTCAACCTGGTCGGCGTCGGCGACTACCCGCGCGTCAGCCAGCGCTTTCCCGGCTCCTTCGGCTCGGCCTATCTCTATTTCCTGGTGCCGCGGGTTATTCTCTTTCGCGAAGAACACACCGCGCGGGTCCTCGTGCCCAAAGTCGATTTCATCAGCGCGCCGGGCACGAGCGAAGAGGGCGTCTACCGTCCCGGCGGACCGGCAGCGCTGGTCACGCAGCGTTGCGTCTTTGGTTTCGACAAGGCGAAACGCCGTTTCCGCCTCGACAGCGTCCATCCCGGCGAGAGTGTCGAGAGCATCCGCGCCAACACCGGCTTCGACTTCGATGTCACGGCTGACGTGCCAGTGACGCCGCCGCCCACGCCCGAGGATCTCGCCCTGTTGCGCGGCGCTGTGGCGCCCGATATAGCCGAGACCTATCCGCGCTTCGCCCGTACGCTGTTCGGCGCGCAGGCGGCGGCAGAGTAGAGCAGGGAGCACGATTTGGTTCAGCACACGAATGGCAAGGGTTCAGGCGCGCTCGAAGGCGTGCGGGTCCTCGACCTCACCCGCGTTCTCGGCGGCCCTTACGGCACGCAGGTTCTGGCCGATCACGGTGCGGACGTGATCAAGATCGAGCCGCCGCAGGGCGACGAGGTGCGCGACTGGGGCCCGCCCTTCAAGGACGGCACCGCCTCCTACTTCATCGGCATCAACCGCAACAAGCGCATGCTGGCCCTCGACCTGTCGCGCGAGGAAGGCCGCAGCGTACTGTTGCGGCTCCTCGAGACCGCCGATGTGCTGATCCACAATTACAAGAGCGGCACGCTCGAGCGCTGGGGCATCGGCTACGATCAGCTCCTGGCCAAGAAATTTCCCAAGCTCATCTACTGCCACATCACCGGCTTCGGCCCCGACGGCCCGCTCGGCGGTCTGCCCGGCTACGACGCCGCCGTGCAGGCCGTCTCCGGCCTGATGAGCATCAACGGCACGGAGGAGTCCGGTCCGATCCGCATGGGCACGCCCCTGGTCGATCTCGGCACGGGCCTCAACGCCGTCATCGGCATCCTGCTGGCGATCCACGACCGCCACCGCACCGGCAAGGGCCAGGCGGTCGATGTCTCGCTCTATGACAGCGCCGTGTCGCTGCTCCACCCGCACGCGGCGAATTTCCTGCTCAACAACAAGCCGCCCAAGCGTATCGGCAACCAGCACCCCAACATCGCGCCCTATGACGCGTTTCGCACGTCGACCAAGCCGATCTTCCTGGCGGTGGGCAACAACCGCCAGTTTGAACGGCTGTGCGAGGAGCTGGGCGCACCGCAACTCGCCAAGGACAAACGCTTCCTCAACAACGGCGACCGCTCGGTTCATCGCGACGAGTTGCGCGTCGAGCTGGAAAAGCTGTTGCTGAACCACGACGGTGTGCGCCTGGCCGACAAGCTGCTGCGCATCGGCGTGCCGGCGGGCGCGGTGCTCGACCTGCCCGACGTCGTCGAGGCGCCGCACACCAAGCATCGCGAGATGGTCCTGGATCACGATGGCTATCGTGGCACCGGCATCCCCATCAAGATGGGCCGCACCAAGGGCAGGCTGCGGCACGGCCCGCGCCGCTTCAACCAGGACGGCGACACCGTGTTGCGCGAGGCCGGCTTTTCCGCCGATGAGATCGCCGCGCTCAAGAAGTCCGGCACCGTGCCGGCCGAGCGCCGCAAGGGCGGGGGCGATGGCGGCTGAGCTCGTCAATCTGCGCCAGGCGCGCAAACGCCGCGCGCGTGTCGAGTTGGAGAAGACGGCCGACGCGAACCGTGCCAAGTTCGGTCGCAGCAAAGCCGAGCGCGAGCGCAAAACCGCCGAAGACCGCCGCGCCACCACTGACCTCGACAACAAGAAACTCGACCGCTGATGGCTCTGCATTTTTCGCCCGACGAACTCACACAACGCCGGGCCCGCGCCTGTGCCGCCATGACCGAGGCGGGCCTGGACGGCCTCCTGATGTTTCGTCAGGAGAGCATGTACTACCTGACCGGCTACGACACGTTCGGCTATGTCTTCTTCCAGTGCCTCTATCTCGGCGCCGACGGCCGCATGACGTTGCTGACCCGTGCCCCCGACCGCATCCAGGCCAAGCACACCTCCGTCATTGACGATATCCGCATCTGGGTCGACGGCCCCGATGCCAAGCCCGCCGAGGCACTGCGCGACATCCTGGAGAAGAACGGCAGTCGCGGTGAGCGCCTGGGCGTGGAGTGGGAGGCCTATGGCCTGACCGCGCGCAACGGCCAGCGCCTGGCGGCGGCGCTTGATGGATTTTGCACGCTGACCGACGCCTCCGACCTCGTCAGCCGTCTGCGCGTGGCGAAGAGCCCGGCCGAGCTCGCCTATGTTCGCCGCGCCGCCAAGCTGGCCGACGACGCGCTGGCCGAAGCCTGGAAGCTGGCAAAGCCCGGCGGCGACGAGGGCGAGATCCTGGCGGCGATGCAGGCGGCTGTGTTTCGCGGCGGCGGCGACGATCCGGCCAACGAATACATCATCGGCTCGGGTCCCGATGCGCTGCTCTGCCGCTACAAGACCGGGCGGCGCAAGCTCGATCCGGTCGATCAGCTGACGCTCGAATTCGCCGGGACCTATCGCCACTATCACTCTTGCCTGATGCGCACGCTTGCGATCGGCAAGCCCGATCCGCGCCTCGTCGACATGCACAAGGCCGCGACCGAGTCGCTCTACGCCGCCGAGGCCGCGCTGAAACCGGGACGGCCGATCGGCGAGGTGTTCGACGCGCATGCGCGCGTGCTCGATGCCGCCGGCCATCGCGCGCATCGCTTGAACGCGTGCGGCTATTCGCTTGGCAACACCTTCGCGCCGAACTGGATGGATTGGCCGATGTTCTATCACGCCAACCCGTATGTGGCGCAGGTCGGCAATGTCTTCTTCATCCACATCATCATCTTCGATGACGCCAACGGACTCGCGATGTCGCTCGGCCGCACGTCGGAAGTGACGGCGCGCGGCGCCGCGCCGTTGTCGAAAGCAGCGCTCGACTTCGCGCGCGCAAATTAAATTTCCGTTATTTGCTGCATTGCGATTGATTCCCCGGCGCGACTCCTTAGAGTGGTCGCTTCCGATTCCGGGGGGAATTAGGTTTGCGCGACGCGGCAGGGGCGGGATTTCAACATGCGTGAGGCTGCGGCCCTGTCGGGTCTGTCGCTCGAGCGTGTCGCCATCGACATTCGCACCAAGATCATCGCACCGGCGCGCGCCACGCGCGGCACCGGCCGCTGGGTGCGGCTCTCGCGTCATGACGTTTTCTATTTCGCCATGATCGCGCATCTCGCCGAATTGGGCATCGAGCTGATGGCGCAGTGTCGAACCCGGCTGTGGCAGCAGATCAAGGACTTAACGATCGAGACCTTGCGCGAGGTCGCGATCACCGCAACGGTGCGACTCGACGTGCGCGCCCTGTGCGATGCGGTGCTTGATCGCTTGCGCCTCTATCGCAACGGCCTCAACCGCGTGCAGCGGCGCTCGACCATTCTCGATGGTGTCGCCGTGTTTCGCGGCACGCGCATCCCGATCGCGCCAGTCGGCGCCATGCTGGCGCGCGGCGAAACCGTGGCGCGGCTGCGCGAGGCCTATCCCGATCTGGCCGAGGACGAAATCCGCTTCGCGGCCCTGTATGCAGCGATCGACGCTGGCGACGAAGGCAAGGCAACAGCATCATGAAGCTTCTTCTCGACGAGATCGTGCCGCTCCCCATCGTCCGCCATCTGCGCGATCTCGGCTGCGATGCCGTCCATGTGCGCGAGCGCGGCTGGCTCGCCAAGGGCGACGGCTTTACCTGGCTGGCGGCGCAAGGCGAGGGGCGCGCGCTGATCACCTTTACCAGCGCTCATCTGCTGCGGCTGGTGCGCCGCGCGCGCAATCATGCCGGCCTGATTTTGATCACGCCGCCGGCTGTCACCTCGATCGATGAACTGTGGCGCCACATCGCGCACGCCCTGGCCGCTTCGCCCAAAGGCCTCGCCGGCCGCGTCGTCATGTGTCCCGCCGCCCAGGAAGCACCGCGCCAGCTCCGTCAGGTCCGCTTGCGGCCCACGCGCCTGCGCCCGGCCAACGACACGCACATGTTCCACTCGCGGCGGTCGACGCCGCGGAGTAGGTCAGTCGTTCCTGCCGAGGAAGAGCCGCTCAAGATAGTGGTAGGCGGTCATCCAGACGGCAAGGATGGCGGCCGAGATCAGGAAATTGACCGGCACGAGTGCGGCGCCCTGCTCGCGCAGGATGGTCCCGAAAATCGCGCCCAGCACCCCGACGGACAACACGGAGAGCAGGATCTTGTCGCGCAGGCCCGAAGAGAACGGCCGGAACGCGATGTAGATCAGCAGATTGGTGAAGGCGGCCACCAGGAAGACCAAGACCAGGGTCGCAATCGAAAGTGACGAGAGCGCTTGCGCCATGTCGATGCCTCACAGGGCCTTTTTGAGGACGCGGCCGAGCTCGCCGATGATGCCGCGCCGGAAGGTCAGCACGCACACCACGAAGATGACGCCCTGCACGACCGTCACCCACGAACCGTATTGCGCGAGGTAGTGCTCAAGCGTGATGACGGTGAAGGCGCCGGCCACCGGCCCGAACACGGTGCCAAGCCCGCCCAGCAAGGTCATCAGCACGACTTCGCCGGACATCTGCCAAGCCACGTCGGTGAGCGAGGCGAGCTGAAAGACGATCGCCTTGGTGCCGCCGGCGAGGCCCGACAGCGCCGCCGAGAGCACGAACGCCATCAGCTTGTAATGGTCGGTCTTGTAGCCGAGCGAGATCGCGCGCGGCTCGTTCTCGCGGATCGCCTTCAGCACCTGCCCGAAGGGCGAGTGGATGATCCGGTAGATCAGCAGGAACCCGCCCAGGAAGATCGCCAGCACCACGAAATACATCGTCATCGTGTTACGCAGATCGAGGAGCCCGAACATCATCCCGCGCGGCACCGACTGGATGCCGTCCTCGCCGCCGGTGAACTTCGCCTGCAGGCAGAAGAAGAAGACCATCTGGGCCAGCGCCAGCGTCACCATGGCGAAGTAGATGCCCTGGCGGCGGATGGCGAGGGCGCCGAAGAACAGCCCCAGCGATGCCGATGCGACCACGGAGAGCGCGATGGCGAGCTCCGGCGGGAACCCCCAAACCTTCGCCGCATGGGCGCTGACATAGCCGGCGATCCCGAAATAGGCCGCATGGCCAAACGACAGCAGCCCGACATAGCCGATCAACAGGTTGAAGGCGCAGGCGAACAGCGCGAAGCACAGCGCCTTCATCAGGAAGACGGGGTAGACGAACATCGGCGCCACGACCAGGGCTGCGACCATGATCGCGAAGGCGACGTATTGGTGGCGCAGCGCGACGGAGGGCGCGGCGACGGGGACGTAGGGTTCGACGCTGGCCATATCAGTGCGCCCGCCCGAACAGCCCGGCCGGCCGCAGCAGCAGCACGATGGCCATGACGACGAAGATCACGGTGTTGGACGCCTCCGGGTAGAACACTTTGGTGAGCCCCTCGATGACGCCCAGGCCGAAGCCGGTGAGGATCGAGCCCATGATCGAGCCCATGCCGCCGATCACGACAACGGCGAACACGACGATGATCAGGTTCGAGCCCATCAGCGGGCTCACCTGGTAGATCGGCGCCGCCATCACGCCGGCGAACGCGGCCAGCGCCACGCCGAACCCGTAGGTCAGCGTGATCATGCGCGGCACGTTGATGCCGAAGGCCTGGACCAGGGCGGGATTCTCCGTCGCTGCGCGCAGATAGGCGCCAAGCTTGGTGCGCTCGATCAAATACCAGGTGCTGAGGCACACGCCCAGCGAAGCGACGATCACCCAGGCGCGGTAATTGGGCAGGAACATGAAGCCGAGATTCGTGCCGCCCTGCAGCTCGGCTGGAATGCGATAGGGCAGGCCGGAGGACCCGAACCCGTTACGGAACAGCCCCTCGATGACCAGCGCCAGGCCGAAGGTGAGGAGCAGTCCATAGAGATGATCGAGCTTATAGAGCCGGTGCAGCATCGTGCGCTCCAGCACGATGCCGAACGCACCGACCGCGATCGGCGCGATGATCAGGGACCACCAATACCCCAGGCCCAGATACTGCAGCAGGAAATAGGCGACGAAGGCGCCGACCATGTACTGGGCGCCGTGCGCAAAATTGATGATGTTGAGCAGCCCGAAGATGACCGCGAGCCCCAGGCTCAGCAGCGCGTAGAACGAGCCGTTGATGAGCCCGATCAACAACTGGCCGAAGAGCGCCTGGGGCGGGATGCCGAGAAGTTCGAACATGGTCGCGGACTTTTCTTTCTACGTCCTCATCCTTCGAGACGCTCGCTTCGCTCGCTCCTCAGGATGAGGACGAAGGAAGCACCGCAATCAAATCAACGGACCTCATCCTGAGGAGGCCGCGTAGCGGCCGTCTCGAAGGATGGGGTCCGTTGTGGCGCGGTAGGCTCAGCCCTTCACCAGCGGGCAGTTGCCCTTGTTGACTGGCCGGAACGCTTCCGCCGCCGGGATCGTCGCGCGCAGCTTGTAGTAATCCCACGGCGCCTTCGACTCGGCAGGCTTCTTCACCTCGAACAGGTACATGTCGTGCAGCTTGCGGCCGTCCGCGCGGATCGTGCCCTTGCCGAACAGCATGTCGTCGGTCGGCGTCGCCTTCATCTTCTCGACGATCGCCTTGCCGTCCGCCGTCTGCTTGGTCTCCACGACGGCCTTGAGATAGTGCGTCACAGCCGAATAGACGCCAGCATGGATCATGGTCGGGTGGATGCCCTTGTTGGCCGTCGAGAAGCGCTTGGCAAAGGCGCGGTTGACGTCGTTCATGTCCCAGTACCAGGCCTCGGTGAAGATCAGGCCCTGCGCCGTCGGCAGCCCCAGCGAATGCACATCGGTGATGAACACCAGGAGGCCGGCGAGGTTCTGCCCGCCCTTGACGATGCCGAATTCGGCCGCCTGCTTGATCGAGTTGGTGGTGTCGCCGCCGGCATTGGCGAGGCCGATGATCTTGGCCTTGGACGCCTGCGCCTGCAGCAGGAACGACGAGAAATCGGAGGTGTTGAGCGGGTGGCGGACCTTGCCCAGAACCTTGCCGCCGTTCTCCTTGACCACGTTCTCCGTATCCGCCTCGAGCGCGTGGCCGAAGGCGTAGTCGGCGGTCAGGAAGAACCAGGAATTGCCGCCTGTCTTGACGATCGCCTTGCCCGTGCCGTTGGCGAGCGCCCAGGTGTCGTAGGTCCAGTGCACCGAGTTGGGCGAGCATTTTTCGCCCGTGAGCGCGGAGGAGGCGGCGCCCGAGATCAGGAACACCTTGTTCTTCTCGCGCGTGACGTCATTGACCGCCAGCGCCACGCCGGAATTGGGCGTGTCGACGATCACGTCGACCTTGTCGACGTCGTACCACTGCCGCGCCACCGCGGAGCCGACATCGGCCTTGTTCTGGTGGTCGGCGGAAACGAACTCGACCTTGAGGCCCTTTTCGGCGGCCTTGAAATCTTCGACGGCCAGGCGCGCAGCGAGCACCGAACCGGCACCGGCCAGGTCGGTATAGAGGCTCGACATGTCGCTGAGAATGCCGATCTTGACCGGCGTCTGCGCCATGACGGGCCCGGCACCCAGTGCCAGAGCGGCCGCCACCGCAAGCCCAAATCTTTTCTTCATCGTCGTTACTCCCTTCGTCTTGGTTGCTGTTTTATGTCTAAACACCGAGATACTCGTGCAGCTTGCCCATATTGGCCGCGAGCTGCGCATTGGGAATCATGTCGACGACGCGGCCGTGCTCCATCACGTAGTGACGGTCGGCGACAGTCGCGGCGAAGTGGAAATTCTGCTCGACCAGCAGGATCGTGAAACCCTCCGCCTTGAGCTTGCGGATGGTGGCGCCGATCTGCTGCACGATGACGGGGGCAAGCCCTTCGGTCGGCTCGTCAAGAAGCAGCAGCCGCGCACCGGTGCGCAGGATGCGGCCGATCGCCAGCATCTGCTGCTCGCCGCCGGAGAGCTTCGTGCCCTGGCTCTTCAGCCGCTCGCGCAAATTCGGGAACAGCTCGAAGATGGTCGCGAGCGACAGGCCGCCCGCTCGCACCTGCGGCGGCAGCAGCAAATTCTCCTCGACATTGAGGCTGGCGAAGATGCCGCGCTCCTCCGGGCAGATCGCGATGCCGGCACGCGCGATCCAGTTGGACGGCTTGTCGATCGTCTCGGCGCCCTCGAAGGTGATCGACCCGCGCCGGCGCGGCACGATCCCCATGATCGACTTCATCGTCGTGGTCTTGCCCGCGCCATTGCGGCCCAGCAGCGTCACGACTTCGCCCTGCGCCACGTCGAAGGCAACACCGTGCAGGATGTGGGATTCGCCGTACCACGCATGCAAGTCGCGCACCGCGAGGAGCGCGTCCGTCGACGGGGCAGGGACCGGGGCGCGCGCCGCACTAGCCATGGCCGGACCCCATATAGGCTTGGATGACGTCGGGATTCTTGGAGACGGTGGCGTAATTGCCTTCGGCCAGCACCTCGCCGCGCGCCAGCACGGTGATTGTATCCGAGAGCGTCGAGACCACGCTCAAATTATGCTCGACCATCAGCACCGTCCGGTTGGCGGCGACTTTCTTGATGAGGGCGGCGATGCGCTCGACGTCCTCATGCGTCATCCCGGCCGTCGGCTCGTCGAGCAGCATCATTTCCGGCTCGAGGGCGAGGGTGGTGGCGATCTCGAGGGCGCGCTTGCGGCCGTAGGGCAGCTCCACCGCCGTGGTCTCGGCAAAGCTCGACAGCCCGACCGCATCGATGAGCTCACGGGCGCGATCGTTGAGTTGGTCGAGCACGGTGTCCGAGCGCCAGAAATCGAAGGAATTGCCGCGCTTCTTCTGCAGCGCGATGCGCACATTCTCCAGCACCGTGAGATGCGGGAACACCGCCGAGATCTGGAACGAGCGCACCAGCCCCATGCGCGCGATGTCGGCGGGGCGCGCGCGCGTGATCTCGCGCCCGTTGTAGCGGATCGCGCCACGCGAGGGGGTGAGGAACTTCGTCAAGAGGTTGAAGCACGTGGTCTTGCCCGCGCCGTTGGGCCCGATCAGCGCGTGGATGGACCCGCGCCGGACCTTCAATGACACGTTGTTCACGGCAATGAAGCCGCGAAACTCCTTCGTCAGACCGTCGGTTTCAAGAATGTAGTCGCTCGCCATGCGAGCCAGCGCTCCCCCGACAGATCTGCCGAAACCTGTTCATATATTTTTTTGGCCGGCGTCTTTGACCAGCCTTGTGCCGGCTTATGAGCCGGCATGCCCTGAGGGTGGATGGTGGGCGCTGGTGGGATTGAACCACCGACCCCTGCCGTGTGAAAGCAGTGCTCTCCCGCTGAGCTAAGCGCCCGTCTACCCCATCCGAGGGTTGCGAGCCATATAAGGGGCCGCCGCCGACCCTGTCAAGGAACCGGGCGGGAACCTTCGCAGGCCCCCGGTATTGTTATGAAATGACTTAACATTAGGCAGAAAGTACTTATACTGCTTGGGGAATTCGGGCGGGGTACGTGCTCTCCAGGTATCGGCCGTTGGGCCGGAGGGGTTGATGACGCAACGACCATTCGCCTACGCCGCCGCATCCATATTTACGCTCTTCCTTGGCACAATGCCGGCCACCGCCCAGACGGTGGGCGTGCGCCCCGGCGAGGCCGGCCTGAATTACGAGATCTATGCCGGCGGCCTGCACGTCCTGACCTTCGATCTCGACCTCAAGATCGCCCCGCAAACCTATGACCTGACCGCCCGCTATGGCTCGACGGGCTTCCTGGGCTGGTTGATTCCCTGGACCGCGATCTCGGTGACCAGCGGCGTGGTGCGCGACGACAAGGTCATGCCGGCGCTTTATACGGTCGACAGCAAGCTGCGCGGCCGCAAGCGCGTGACCGATGTGTTCTATGAAAACGGCCAGGTCACCGACGTCAAGCTCGACCCCAAGCCGCAGGATGACGAGGACCGCGAGCTCGTGACCGACGAGCAGAAGCGCGACACGCTCGATCCGATGTCGGCGATCCTCATGGCCACCCGCGCCATCGATCGCGGCCAGAGCTGTGCGGGCAGACTGCCGGTGTTTGATGGGCGGCGGCGCTACGACCTCAACCTCACCGACGGCGGCAAGCAGGAAGTCCGCACGCAGTACTACGCCGCCTTCTCCGGCCAGGCCGTGCGCTGCGACTTCGCCATCGAGCAGGTGTCGGGCTACGTGCGCCGCCCGCAGAACGAGGACACCAACCGCCAGCTGCAGAGCGGGCGCGTCTGGATGGCCCCCGTCGTGGCCGGCGGCCCGGCCGTGCCGGTGCGCGTCGAGCTCGACGGCGATTGGGGCATGAGCATCGTGCACTTGCGCAAATTCGACTGGCGCCCCACCGACGGCATGCGCGTCGTTGTCGGCGAGGACAAGCCGAAGTAACGCAGCGCCCTCAATACCCCGACTTTAGCGTTCAAAAATCATTGTCATGCGCGGGCTTGACCCGCGCACCCATAAGCCATGCCGACGCAGAGAGGTTTATGGGCCCGCGGATCAAATCCGCGGGTGACAAGTTTTTTGTGGCAGGTCCGGAGGATTGTCAGACACCGACCAGCGCGTTCAGCTCGTCGAAATGGTCGATCAGCACGTCGCCGCCCAGTTCGGCGGCCGGGACTGTCGTATAGCCGAAGCTGACGATCACCACTTTCATCCCGGCCCCGCGCGCAGCCACGACATCGTTGGTCGAATCACCGACCATCAGCGCGTTCTCCGGTGCCGCCCGCAGCGTCTCGAGCACGCCCAGCAGATGGCGCGGATCGGGCTTGCGCACCGGCCCGTCGCCGCCCACCACCGCCGCGAAGAAGCGCGACAAGTCGAGCTTGTCGAGCAGTGCACGGGTCAGCCCGAGCGGCTTGTTGGTGCACACGCCCAGGCCGATCCCGGCGGCGGCGCAGCGCTCCAGCGTCTCGACCACGCCCGGAAAGGGCCGTGATTTGTCGGCAACGCCAGCACCGTAGAGCTCGATGAAGCGCTTGGTCATATCGGAGAGCGGCAGCGGCATGCCGCCGGTCGCCACGAAGCCGCGCTCGACCAGTTTGGCAGCACCATCGCCGACCATGTGACGTATGTCATTGAGTGTGACGGCCGGGCGGCTGTATTCAGCCAGCAGGCGGTTCAACGCCCCGCCGAGATCGAGGGCGGTGTCGACGAGGGTCCCGTCGAGATCGAAGACGATCGCGCGGGGGCGGGCCGCATAAAGCGGCGAGGGGGCAGAAAATGTCATACGGTCCAAGGTAATAATTGGTTATCGTTAGCAATCAATTAGGAAGTTGTTGGCCAAATACCCCGTATTACAAGGTTCGGGCGCCATCGCCCGCCGCCAGCGGGGAATCGGCGCGAGAGTTTAGCGATCCATGAACAGTCAAAACAACGCCGTTATCATTCTCGCGGCCGGTCTCGGCACGCGCATGAAATCCGACCGGCCCAAGGTCATGCACGAGCTGGCGGGACGGCCGGTGATCGGCCATGTCATTGCCGCCGTGGCGCAATTGCGCCCGGCCAAGGTCGTTCTGGTGATCGGCCCCGGCATGGAAGCGGTGGCCGAGGCCGCCCGCAAGGCCGGCCCCAGCCTCGACATCGTTTCCGTGATCCAGCACGAGCGCAAAGGCACCGGCCATGCCGCGCGCCAGGCCGAGCCCGCGCTGCGCGGCTTCACCGGCGAAATCCTCGTGGTCGCGGGCGACGTGCCCTTGATCGCGCCCGAGACCTTGCAGCAGCTCGTGACCGCGCGCCGCGTCGCCAGCGATCCGGCCGTGGTCGTGGCCGGCATGCGCCCGGCCGATCCTGGCGCCTATGGCCGTCTGGTGACGGCCGCCGACGGCACGCTCGAGCGCATCGTCGAGGCGCGCGATGCCACCCCCGCTATTCTCAAGATCGGCCTGTGCAATTCCAGCATCATGGCCTTCGACGGTGCGATCTTGTTCAAGCTGCTGGCCCAGCTCACGCCCGAGAACGACCAGCGCGAATACTATCTGACCGACACGATCGAGCTGGCGCATCGCGCCAACCGCCGCTGCGCCGTGATCGAGGGTGGCGCCGACGAGCTGGTCGGCATCAATTCGCGCGCAGAGCTCGCCGCCGCCGAGGCGACGATCCAAGGGCGACTGCGCGCGGCCGCGATGGCGGGCGGTGCAACGCTCGTCGATCCCAGCAGCGTGTGGTTCAGCTTCGATACTAAAATTGGCCGCGACGTCACGATCGGTCCGTCCGTCCGGTTCGCGACCGGCGTAAGCGTGGGCGATGGCACGGAGATCAAGGCGTTCTGTCACCTTGAAGGCGCCAAGATCGCCGCGCGCGCGTCGATCGGTCCCTTCGCGCGGCTGCGACCCGGCGCTGAGATCGGCGAGGGGGCCCATGTCGGCAATTTTTGCGAGATCAAGAACGCCCGCGTCGAGGCCGGCGCCAAGGTCAATCATCTGACCTATATCGGTGATGCGCGCGTCGGTGCGCGTGCTAATATCGGTGCGGGCACCATCACCTGCAATTACGACGGCTACGTCAAATCCTTCACCGATATCGGCGAGGGTGTGTTTGTGGGCTCGAGCTCGGTGCTGGTCGCACCGATCAAGATCGGCAAGGGCGCTTATGTCGCCGCCGGCTCGACCATCACCGAGAATGTGCCCGACGACGCGCTGGCCTTCGGGCGCGCCCGCCAGGCCATCAAGCCCGGCCGCGCGGCAAAGCTGCGCGCCAAGCTCGCGGCAAAGAAGAACGGCGCATCCGCCAAGACCGGCAAGCGCAAGACCAATTCTGCACCGGCCAAAACGAAGCCGGCCCAGTCGAAGCTGGGCAAGTCAAAGCGAAAGGTCTGACCACTCCATGTGCGGCATTATCGGCATCATCGGCAAGGCGCAGGTCACCCCGCTGCTGATCGACGGGCTCAAGCGGCTCGAATATCGCGGCTACGATTTCCTCGGGTGTGGCGACCGTCGTCAATGGCTCGATCGACCGCCGCCGCGCCGAGGGCAAGATCGCGCGGCTGGAGACGCTGTGCAACGGCCAGCCGCTGCCCGGCAAAACCGGCATCGGCCACACGCGCTGGGCGACGCATGGCGCCCCCAACGAGATCAACGCGCATCCGCACGCGACACACCGCGTCGCCGTCGTCCATAACGGCATCATCGAGAATTTCCAGGAGCTGCGCGAGGAGCTGGAGAAGAAGGGCTGCAAGTTTACGACCGAGACGGACACCGAGGTCGTGGCGCATCTGATGACCGTGCTGATCGACGGCGGCATGACCCCGGAGCAGGCGATGGCCGCCGCGATGAAGCGCATGGACGGCGCCTTCGCGCTGGCGATCCTGGTCGCCGGCCGCGACGATCTGCTGTTGGCCGCGCGCCGCGGCTCGCCGCTCGCCATCGGCTTCGGCGATGGAGAAATGTATGTCGGCTCCGATGCGCTCGCATTGGCGCCGCTCACCCGCAAGATCTCCTATCTCGAGGATGGCGACTGGGCGGCGGTGACGCATTCGGGCGTCGCCGTCACGGACGAGAAGGGCAAGCCCGCGCAGCGCGCGGTGCGCGAGACGGCGATGTCCGGCGCCATGATCGGCAAGGGCAATCACCGCCATTTCATGCACAAGGAAATTCACGAGCAGCCCGCCGTGATCGGCGATACGCTCAACGCTTATGTGAACCCGGCAACCCGCACCGTCGGCCTGCCGCCGCTGCCCTTCGATTTCAAGACCCTGCCGCGCCTCACCATCGTCGCCTGCGGTACGTCGTTCTACGCCGGCTTGGTCGCCAAGTACTGGTTCGAGGGTCTGGCGCGCCTGCCGGTCGATCTCGATATCGCCTCGGAATTCCGCTATCGCCATGCCGTGCTGACCGAAGGCGGGGCCGCGCTGTTCATCTCGCAGTCCGGTGAAACCATCGACACGCTGAGCGCCCTGCGTTTTGCAAAGGCGGAAGGACAGAAAATCGCCGCCATCGTCAACGTGCCGGAAAGCTCGATGGCGCGTGAATCCGACGTCGTCTTCCCGACCCATGCCGGGCCGGAGATCGGCGTCGCCTCGACCAAGGCCTTTACCGCACAGCTCACCGTGCTGGCGTGCCTGGCCATTGCAGCGGGTCGCGCGCGCGGCCATTTGAGCGCCCAGCAGGCGGGCGATCTCGCGGTGGCGCTGATGGAAGCGCCCGCCCGCCTCGCCGAAGTCCTGGCGCATGACGAGAAGATCAAGGATCTGGCCCATTTCGTCATGGAAGCGCGCGACGTGCTCTATCTCGGCCGCGGACCGGCGCACGCCATCGCCCTCGAAGGGGCGCTCAAGCTCAAGGAAATCTCCTACATCCACGCCGAGGGCTATGCCGCCGGCGAGATGAAGCACGGCCCCATCGCGCTGATCGACGAGGACGTGCCGGTGATCTTCGTCGCACCCGCCGACGAGCTCTTTGAAAAGACCGCGTCCAACGTCCAGGAAGTCTCGGCGCGCGGCGGGCAGGTGATCCTGCTCTCCGACAAGGCCGGCATCGACAAGCTTGGCAAGCTGGTGAAGTTCTCGATCGAGATCCCGAAGGTCCATCCCTTCGTGACGCCGATCCTCTACGCTGTGCCCGTGCAGCTGCTCGCCTACCACGTCGCCGTGCTCAAGGGCACCGACGTCGACCAGCCGCGCAATCTCGCCAAGAGCGTAACGGTCGAGTAGCCCGCCGGTACAAATCGGGTGTCGAGTGGTGTCCTGATTTGAATCTCTCAGACCATCCTTATCTCTTCAGCGTCTGAGCCCCAAGCAGACCGACAACAGCCCCAAAGCCGATTTTGGCGAGGTCGAAAAGCGAAGTTATCATTTTTTCGAGAAGGGGCGGCGGTTCCCGTCCGGCGAGCAGCGTCGTCGTTACACAGATGGCGACAAACAAGAGCGTCCCGCCGGCCGCTGTGAGAAATACCAATTTGAAAGAGGCGCTAATCGGCGCATGAGCGACAACCGCATTGTCGGATTGCTCCGCCAGCGCCTGTTGGAACGCCGGGTCTCTGCTGCAAACGTACTTACCAAGGCGTCCCGACCAGATCGAGACGCGGCCTGGCGTGCGAGCGCACTCCGCAGCTATCACCGTCATGTCCCGTGCGAAGCTCATGGTTTCCTCCCACGTTCCGCCACGATCGCCACGCTCACGGCCGCAAGGGGTGAGGCGATTACTCCCCTGTGCATTACATCAAAGAATCGGCGCTTTCGGCTACCTGCAACCCCATTGACCACCAATAGTCGCTGGCGTTGCGGGCGCCGTCTAGGTTGAAATCAACCCGGCGAAGGGCTGGTTTGCTTGCTGACATCCATTCAGCGGAAATGCGCCAGTTCTGCCTCCTTTTGCGACCGCGCTGGAACCATTTCGCAATGTGAAGTCTCGGGTGCCGGGGCTGGATCGGCCCCGCCTGGGCGCCTATATTTGGGGCCTCTCCATAGTCTCAGAAGACAGGAACCGAGGAACGTCATGGCCACGTCTCTTGCCCAATCCAACGCCCCGAAAGGCGTTGCCCTCAAGGATCCGAAGCTCTTCCGGCAGCAGGCCTATGTCGATGGCGCCTGGGTCGATGCCGATCGCAAGGGGACGATCGAGGTCACCAACCCGGCCACCGGCGAAGTGATCGGCACCGTGCCGCGCATGGGTGCCGCCGAGACGCGCCGCGCCATCGAGGCCGCTGACAAGGCATTGCCGGCCTGGCGCGCCAAGACCGGCAAGGAGCGCGCTTCCATCATGCGCAAGCTCTTCGATCTGATGATGGCGAACCAGGACGATCTCGCGGTCCTGATGACCACCGAGCAGGGCAAGCCGCTTGCCGAATTCAAAAGGCGAGATTGCCTACGCCGCCTCGTTCATCGAATGGTTCGGGGAGGAAGCAAAGCGCGCCTATGGCGACACCATTCCCGGCCACCAGCCCGACAAGCGCATCGTCGTCATCAAACAGCCCATTGGCGTGGTCGGCTGCATCACGCCGTGGAATTTCCCAGCGGCGATGATCACGCGCAAGGCTGGGCCCGCCCTGGCCGCGGGCTGCACCGTCGTCATCAAGCCCGCGACCCAGACGCCGTATTCGGCGTTTGCGCTGGCCGAGCTCGCGGAGCGCGCCGGCCTGCCCAAGGGCGTGCTCAACATCCTGACCGGTCCCGCCGGCGAGATCGGTCCTGAGATCACGTCGAATCCGATCGTGCGCAAGCTCTCCTTCACCGGCTCGACCGAAATCGGCAAGAAGCTGATGGAGCAGTGCGCGCGCACCGTGAAGAAGGTCGGCCTCGAGCTTGGCGGCAACGCGCCGTTCATCGTCTTCGACGACGCCGATCTCGACGCGGCGGTCGAGGGCGCGATCATTTCCAAGTATCGCAACACCGGCCAGACTTGCGTCTGCGCCAACCGCTTCCTGGTCCAGGACAAGATCTATGACGCCTTCGCCGCCAAGCTCGGCGATGCGGTCAAGAAGCTCAAGGTCGGCAACGGCCTCGAACCCGGCATGACGCAAGGCCCGCTGATCGACAAGGCGGCGGTCGAGAAGGTCGAAGCCCATATCAAGGATGCCGTCAACAAGGGCGCGAAGATCGCCGTCGGCGGCAAGCGCCACGAGAAGGGCGGCACGTTCTTCGAGCCGACCGTGCTCACCGGCGTGACCACGCAGATGGCGGTCGCGCGCGAGGAGACGTTCGGGCCGGTGGCGCCGCTGTTCCGCTTCCGTGAGGAGGCCGACGCCATCCAGCTCGCCAACGACACCGAGTTCGGCCTCGCCGCTTATTTCTACGGCCGCGACATCGGCCGCGTCTGGCGGGTGGCCGAGGCGCTCGAATACGGCATGGTCGGCATCAACACCGGCCTGATCTCGACCGAAGTGGCGCCCTTCGGCGGCGTGAAGGAATCCGGCATCGGCCGCGAGGGCTCGAAATACGGCCTCGAGGAGTTCATGGAAGTGAAGTACCTGTGCATGGGCGGGGTGGACCGGTAGTCGGCGTTCCTCGGTCTCTCATCCTTCGACAGGCTCAGGATGAGGATAGTTCTGTTCCATCAAACAAGAGCCTCACCCTGAGCTTGTCGAAGGGTGAGGCGTCGCGCGATGAAGGCCCGGCCCCGTAGGGACCGGGCCTTTTTCATGCCGAATTGTCGCCCGCCGCCGGACCGTATAGCCTGTCGGCCGGGGTCAAAAACAAGATCGGGGAGGGCGCGAGAATGCGTAACCGGATCATCACGGCGGCCCTGACGGCTGCGGCATTGTCATTATTTCTGCTCGGGGGAGCCATGGCGCAGATGTTGGACAAGAAGGCCCTGTCGATTGCCGAAGCCAAGAAGATCGCGGCCGCGGCGATGGCCGAGGCCGAGAAGAACAACTGGACAGTCGTCGTCTCGATCATCGATGACGGCGGAAATCTCATGTACCTCGAGCGCCGCGACGGCACGCAGCTCGCAAGTTCCGAAATTGCCGTCGGCAAGGCGCGCGCGGCGTTGCTGTTCAAGCGTCCGAGCAAGGCGCTGGAGGACGCAATCAACGGCGGCCGGCCCTCCGTGCTGACCCTCAACCGCGAGGTGGTAATGGTCGATGGCGGCTTGCTGCTGATGCACCAGAACCAGATCGTCGGCGCGATCGGCGTCAGCGGTGTGACGTCGCAACAGGACGCCATCGTCGCCAAGGCCGGCGTGGATAGTTTGAAGTAGTCTGGGCCCTGTCGTTGAGAACCGCACAGCCCCACCTCACCCTGACCCTCTCCGCCCCAATGGGGCGGAGAGGGAATTGGAGTGCGCCGTCTCTCCCTCTCCGCCGCGAAGCGGGGGAGAGGGAAGGGGCCCATCGCGAAGCGATGGGAAGGGTGAGGTGGTGCGAAACGCAAGGGCTGCATCTCAGGACACGCACACCTTGATCACGCTCACACCGCTCGACTGGCTCGCTCTCGCCTGGTTCTTCGTCGCCTGGTTCGGCTACGGCGCCTTCGCCGATCGCTGGCGCAAGCCGACCAGCTTGATGCACGCCACCGGTCAGCATCGCCTGCACTGGATGCAGCGCATGCTGGAGCGCGACAACCGCATCGTCGATTTCAACGTTGGTCGCGACCATCGCGCGCAGCCCGTCCTTCTTCGCCCAGACGACCATCTTCATCCTCGCCGGCTTGATGGCGATGCTGGGGGCGAAGGACCGCGCCTCGTCGGTGCTGGCCGACATTTCCCTTTGCCGCGCAAACTTCGGCGGCGGTGTGGGATGCGAAGATCGGCCTGCTGATGCTGATCTTCGTCTTCGCCTTTTTCAAATTCACCTGGTCGATGCGCCAGTTCAACTATCTGCTGGTGCTGGTGGGCGCCACGCCGCTGGCCGGCGACCGCGATGCCGATCGCACCGGCGTCGCCGAGCGCGCGTCGCGCATGGGCGATCTCGCCGTCAATCACTTCAACGTCGGCATTCGCGCCTATTATTTCGGGCTCGCAACGCTGGCATGGTTCATCCAGCCCTGGCTGTTCATGATCGCCTGTACCTGGGTCGTGCTGGTGCTGTGGCGGCGCGAATTCCATTCCCATACCCTGGCGGTGCTGCGGGAGTGATTTCCCTGTAGGCTGCGGGGCGTGTTTCTCGTGAAGGAGACGGCGATGGCTCATGCCCGCACCTACAAGACCCATATCGGCAATCATGCGCTCCACCCCGAAACGCTGATGGTCGGCTACGGCTTCGACCCGGCGCTGTCGGAAGGGGCGGTCAAGCCGCCGGTCTTCCTCACCTCGACCTTTGCCTTCCGCTCCGCCGCCGAGGGCAAGGAGTTCTTCGATGTCGTCGCCGGGCGCAAGCCGCCGCCGGCCGAGCATGGCGCCGGCCTCGTCTATTCGCGCTTCAACCACCCCAATAGCGAAATCGTCGAGGACCGTCTCGCCGTGTTCGAGGGTGCGGAGATGGCCGCGATTTTCGCCAGCGGCATGGCGGCGATCACCACCGCCTTGCTCGCCCATGTGCGGCCCGGCGACGTCATCTTGCATTCGCGCCCGCTCTATGGCGGCACGGACACGTTGATGGGCAAGACGCTGGCACCTTTGGGGATCAAGGCGGTCGGCTTCGAGGATGGCGTGGACGAGGCGGCGATGCGTCAAGCCGCCGAGGAGGCGCGCAAGACCGGTCGTGTGTCCGTGGTGCTCATCGAGACTCCCTCGAATCCGCTCAACTCCCTGGTCGACATCGCCGCTTCGCGACGCGTTGCCGACGAGCTCGGCCGCACCCAGGGCCTGCGGCCCGTGGTGATCTGCGACAACACCATGCTGGGGCCAATCTATCAGAAGCCGCTGGCGCATGGCGCCGATCTCGTCATCTATTCGCTGACCAAGTATGTCGCCGGCCACAGCGACCTTGTCGCGGGCGCCGTCGTCGGTTCGACCGCGCAGGTCAAAGCGGTCAAGCAATTGCGCGGCGCCATCGGCACGCAGCTCGATCCGCATTCGGCCTGGATGATCGGCCGCTCGCTCGAAACACTGGCGCTGCGCTTCGGCGCCGCCAGCCGTTCGGCGGATAGGATCGCGGCCTTCCTCGACGAGCATCCCGCCGTGACCAAGGTCTACCATCCCGCACATTTCCCGCGCGGCAGTGCTGTACGCGCGCTGTTCGAGCGCCAATGCACCGGCGGCGGCTCGACCTTCTCCTTCGACATCAAGGGCGGCGAGCGCGAGGCCTTCCGCTTCCTGGACTCGCTCCAGCTCTTCAAGCTCGCCGTCAGCCTCGGCGGCACGGAATCGCTGACCTGCCACCCGGCCACGACCGTGCATTCGGGCGTGCCCAAGGATGTGCGCGAGCGCATCGGCATTAGCGACGCGACCATCCGCCTGTCGATCGGCATCGAGAACGCCGACGATCTCATCGCCGACCTGACGGCCGCACTGGCCGTTGCCGTGCCCTGAGAGCGGATGATCATCGACGATCCCTGGTTCTACGTCGCGGCCGTGCCGGCGGTTCTGCTCTCCGGCATCAACAAGGGCGGTTTCGGCTCCGGCCTCGGCATTCTCTCGGTGCCGCTGATGGCACTGGCGATCCCGCCCTTGCAGGCCGCGGCCATCCTGCTGCCGATGCTGTGCCTGATGGATCTGGTCGGCATCTGGGCTTATCGCCGGCGTTGGGATCTGGGCAATCTCAAGATACTGCTGCCCGGCGCGATGCTCGGCATTCTCGCCGGCGCGCTCACCGCGGGGGTCTCAGCGATCATGTCATCCGCTTATTGGTCGGCCTGATCGCCGGGACTTTCGCAATAAACTACTATCTGGGTTTTGTGGCCCTGGAGCCGCGCGGCCGCCACGTGCCGGCCGGAACGTTCTGGGGCGCCATCGCCGGATACACCAGCTTCCTGGCCCACGCGGGCGGTCCCCCGCTGGTGATCTACTTACTGCCACAGCGCCTCGACAAGACGATCTTCGTCGGCACGACAGTGATCTTCTGGGCGGTGGTCAATTACGTGAAATTGATCCCCTATGCCTGGCTCGGCCAGTTCGACAGCGAAAACCTTGCCACCGCGCTGCTGTTATGCCCATTGGCCCCACTGGGAATGTGGTTGGGCCTCCGCCTGCACAGGCTCATCCCGCAGCTTCTTTTTTATCGCATCTGCTATGCTCTGACCCTGCTGGTCGGCCTCAAGCTGGTGTGGGACGGTGCGCGCCTGGGTCGGCTTTTCGGATAGAGAGACGGGCAATGGCTGAGTTCGACTACGATTATTTCGTCATCGGCGCCGGCTCCGGCGGCGTCGCCTCGGCGCGCCGCGCCGCGGCTTACGGCGCGCGCGTGGCGATCGCGGAATCGGTGCGCATCGGCGGCACCTGCGTCTTGCGTGGCTGCGTACCCAAGAAGCTGCTGATCTACGGCGTGCATTTCCACGAGGAGTTCGAGGACGCGCGCGGCTATGGCTGGACCATCGACAACGTGCGCTTCGACTGGGGCAAGCTGATCGCCGCCAAGGACCGCGAGCTCGACCGGCTCAACGCCATCTACATCAAGATGCTGCAAGAACTCGAAGGTCGAGATCATCGAGGCGCACGCAACCATCGTCGCCCCGCACAAGATCAAGATCGGCAGCCGGACCGTCAGCGCCAAGCATATCCTGGTGGCCACCGGCGGCCGGCCGGAAATGCCGCAGATCCCCGGCATCGAGCATGTCATCACCTCGAACGAGGCGCTTGATCTCAAGCATCTGCCCAAGCGTATCGTTATCATCGGCGGCGGCTATATCGCGGTGGAATTCGCCGGCATCTTCAATGCGGCCGGCGTCGAGGTGACGCAGCTCATTCGCGCCGACATGATCCTGCGCGGCTTCGATGGTGATGTCCGCGCCCATCTCTCGACGGAGATGCAGAAGAAGGGCATCGCGATCCAGCACACGACGCGCGCGGTGCGCATCGACAAAGTCGGCGATGGCTACCGCCTGATGACACACGAAGGCAGTTTCATCGAAGCCGATCTGGTGATGTACGCGACCGGCCGCGTACCCAACACCGAAGGCCTGGGGCTCCACAGCGTCGGCGTGCATCTCAACAAGCGCGGTGCGGTCGCCGTGGATGAGTGGCAGCGGACGACGGTGCCGAATATCTATGCCATCGGCGACGTGACCGACCGGCTCAACCTCACCCCCGTCGCCATCGCCGAGGGCCGCGCCCTCGCCGAAACGCTGTTCAACGACAACCCCATCAAGATGGATCATCACTGCGTGCCGTCGGCCGTCTTCAGCCAGCCGCCCGTGGGCACGGCCGGGATGAGCGAAGAGCGTGCGCGCTTGCATCACGACGTGGATATCTATCGCGCCACCTTTCGCCCGATGAAGCACACGATCTCCGGCCGCGACGAAAAAACCATGATGAAGCTGGTCGTCGATCGCGCGTCCGACAAGGTGCTCGGCGTCCACATGGTCGGCCCCGATGCCCCCGAGATCATCCAGGCCATCGCCATCGCCGTGAAAGCCGGCCTGACCAAGCGCGACTTCGACCGCACCATCGCGATCCATCCGACGTCGTCGGAGGAGTTCGTCCTGATGCGCGACCCGGTCAAGGCACCAGCGGTGAAGGCGGCGGAATAATTCTCCCTCTCCGCCGCAAAGCGGGGAGAGGGAAGGGGCCCGTCGCGTAGCGACGGGAAGGGTGAGGTGGTGGTTCCACGCTCACGCGGTCGGATGAATTTCTTGCGGAGAGACCCACCTCACCCGCTCGCTGACGCTCGCACCCTCTCCCCCCACTTTGCGGGCGGAGAGGGTTAATCGGCGCGAAATTTTACGGTTCGTGTGATGAGCTTGAGGCCGCGCTTACTTATTTCGGCAGCGCCGGCGCCGTGCCGTATTGCACATAGCGCGTCAGGGCGCGGTCGAGAACGCGGTAGATATCCATCGCTTCGTCGACGGATCCGGCGCGGCACTGCGCCTGCGCGGTCGCGCGTTGCAGGGCGGTGCTGTTGACGATGGCGCGCGTACGCGGATCGTTGTGCTCGCGCAGCACTGTCAGCTTCTCGCCGACGCGCCAGTCGATCGTCTCGCAGGCGAGTCTCGGCTCGGGTTGCACGGCCGGTCCCGTGGAAGAAAGCAGCGCGACAGGCACCGTGACCACCGCCGCGAAACCGAATGCCGCGGCGGCAATACGCATCCGGGTGGATGCGAGGCCGTGTTCAAATGCGTTTGAAAAGAATTGGACCGGCGAAGGGGCGAAAGCTGAGGCTGGGCTGCGCATATTTTGACCCTCCAATGCATGGGATCGGGTGGCGCAATGAATGTTGTTGAATGGTGTTATAAGCCCATACGGGCGGGCGGGCTGTGATCGCCGTCACCCCCTCAAAAATAGGCGCAGGCTCGAATCTCCAGCCGCAGGCCGGCCGGGCAAGGCATCAGGCGGGGCGCGCCGCGTCGAAGATGAGCTTGATGCCAAGGGCACCCATGACCGCACCGGCGGCGCGATCGACCCAGGCCTTCGACTGCAGGTAGGCGGCGCGGGGGCGGCGCGCGGAGAACACCACCGCGACGATCGTGTACCAGCCAGCCTCGACGGCAAAAATCAGCGCCGGCAGCACGAAGAACGCCCAGGCGGGAAGATCCCTCGGCAGGAACGCCGCGAAGATGCTGGCGTAGATCACGGCCGCCTTCGGATTGCTGAGCTGGGTTGCGACACTGAGCATGAACGAACGCATGGGCTGGACTGGTTGGCCCTGCGCGTCGTCGGCGACGACGATCGGCGATGAGGCACCCCGCCATAAGGCCACGCCGAGGTAGAGCAGATAGAGGGCGCCGAGGATCTTGAACGCGAGATAAAGCCAACCGACTTGCGCCAGCACCGCCTGCAAGCCCAGCAGTGCCAGACAGCAAAGGGTCAGCCCGCCGATCCCCATGCCGATGGCGGCCGCCAGGCCGTCGCCGCGCGACTGCGCGATTGCGGTGCGCGCCACGAATACGAAACTCGGCCCCGGGCTGATCGCGCCGATGGCGATCGCACCCGCGATAGACAGGACAGCGAAGGTCGAATTCATGGTCAGTTCTCCAGAGCTTGCTCCAAATCCGCGATCAAATCGCTCACATCTTCGATCCCCACCGATAGGCGCAGCAGGTCGGGCGGGCAGGGCGTGCCGGGCCCCTCGACCGAGGCGCGGTGCTCGACCAGGCTTTCGACGCCGCCCAGCGATGTCGCGCGCTTGAACACCTTGAGCCGCGCCGCCGCGCGCATCGCCGCCTCTTGCCCGCCTTTGACGCGGATCGACATCATGCCGCCGAAGCCGCCTTGCATCTGCTTCTTGGCGATGTCGTAGCCAGGGTGCGAGGGCAGGCCGGGATAGAGCACGGCCACGAGCTTCAAGTGCCCGTGGAAATGTTCGGCCAGCGTCTGCGCGTTCGGCAGGCGAGATCGACGCGCGCCATCAGCGTGCGCAAGCCCGCGCAACAGCAGCCCACGCCTCCATCGGCCCCAGCATCGCGCCCAGGCTCGCCGCGCACGTATTTGACGCGTTTCCAGTACTCATCGTCGCCGCCGCGGCGATCAGAGGCTCCGGCGATCACGTCGGAATGGCCGTTGAGATACTTGGTGGCCGCATGCATGACGATATCGGCGCCCAAGAGCGATCGGCCGGGTCAGGATCGGCGTCGACGCGGTGGCGTCGATCGGCCAGCAGCGCGCCGGCTTCATGCGCGAGCTTCGCCGCTTCCGCGATGTCGGTAACAGCCCAGGTCGGATTGGCCGGCGTCTCCAGCCACACGAGCCTGGTCTTGCCCGGCTTGATCGCGCGCTGGAGCTGCGCGAGCTGGTCCGGCGCCTCGTTGTCGAAGAAGTCGATCTTGAGGCCCCACGGGCCTGCGAAATCGAGCAGCCATTTGCGCAAGGCCCAGTACATCACCCGCGGCGCGATCACATGATCGCCCGGCGCCAACGCCAGGAACACCGCCGTCGCCGCCGCCATGCCCGACGCCGTCACCGCCGCCGCGGCACCGCCTTCGAGCGCGCACAGCACGGCTTCGACCTGCAGATAGGTCGGGTTGCCGTCGCGCGAATAGACCGGCCCGGAATAGCTGCCGTCGGCGTTGCGCTCATACGTCGTCGACATGTAGATCGGCGGTGCGAGATCGCCGTAGGGCTCGTAGATGCGGCCCAGCGCCTGGGCGGCGATGGTGGCGGGCTTCGCGTCTTTGCTCACGGGCGATCCTGTCAGGGCTTCGGGGAAGAGGGCGTCGGTGCGGCCCATGATGTAATAGGCGCCCAGCCCGATCCATTCGCGCATCGCGCGCTCGAACACGCGCATGCCGCCTTCGAAGCGCAATTGCCCGGGCCCGGGCGGGTCGACATGCGTCCAGTAATCGACCGGGTAGGGCAGGATGTTCCAGTCGATGCGCCGGAAGCAGCCGACCGAGCGCGGCATGTGCGAAGCCGAGGTCACCAGCACCCAGGTCTCCTCGGGCTTGGGCAACACCAGCCGGAAGGCGTTGAGCGCGTTCTCGTAGGTGTTGCGCGAGTTACGCTCGAACACCACGCCGACTCAGATCGACGCCCAGCGTCACCAGGATCTTGGCGGCGATATCGGCCTCGCGCGTCTGCTGGTCGAACAGATTGCCCGAGCCGCCGGCGAACACGATCTTGGCGTTGGGGTAATGCCGCGCCAGATCCGCTGCCGCCATTAGCCGTGGCGCCCCGTTGCGCCCCAGCGACAGCGGCCCGCGCTCGGTCGCGAGCTTGGCGTCGAAATCCCCGCCCAGCACGATGATGCCGTCGACCTTCTCCGGCATTGTCAGCGGGCGGGAAAAGCGCGCCTCGATCGGCTTCAGCAGCCATTCCCCGGCCGGCACCGCGATCAGCACAGCGGCGACCAGAACCACTAGAGTGGCCAGGAGCCGGCCGAAGCGCCGCCACGGTGTCCACAGCAAAAGCACCCCCAGCGCCAGCACCAGGAAGGCGAGGCTGCGCGGATCGGCCAGCGGCGAGAGGATCTTTGAAACTGTAAACAAGAGGCTCTATCAATAGCTTATCGGCCGGGGTGGATGCAAACTGGGCGTGCCCGCCAATTTTCGGTGCAGTTGCGGCTGGTTCGGGCAGACTGTAGGTTAACCCCGAGTCGGGAAGGGCGGGATACGTCAAATGCCTGGTACGAGCAAATGGACCCCTGAGAGCTGGCGCGGCCTGCCGATCCGGCAGGTGCCCGAGTATCCGCGACGCGGCCGCGCTCGCCGCGCGTCGAGGAGACGCTGCACCGGTTCCCGCCGCTGGTGTTCGCCGGCGAGGCGCGCGCGCCTGAAGGAGCCGGCTCGCCGAGGTCGCCGCGGGCAAGGCCGTTCCTGCTGCAGGGCGGCGACTGCGCCGAGAGCTTCGCCGAGTTCCACGCCGAACAACATCCGCGACACCTTCCGCGTGCTGCTGCAGATGGCGGTGGTGCTGACCTTCGGCGCCGGCCTGCCGGTGGTGAAGGTCGGCCGCATGGCCGGCCAGTTCGCCAAGCCGCGCTCGTCCGACGACCGAGACGCATGAGCGGCGTCACGCTGCCGTCCTACCGCGGCGACATCATCAACGGCATCGAGTTCGACGCCGGCGGCGCGCGAGCCCGACCCGCAGCGCATGCTGCAGGCCTACAGCCAGTCGGCCGCGACGCTGAACCTGCTGCGCGCCTTCGCCCAGGGCGGCTATGCCGACCTGCACCACGTCCACGCGCTGGAACCTGGACTTCGTCGCCGACAGCCCGCAGGGCGAGCGCTACCGCGAGCTCGCCGACCGCATCACCGAGACGCTCGACTTCATGGCGGCCTGCGGCCTCAACTCCGAGACGACGCCGCAGATCCGCGAGACCGAGTTCTACACCTGCCACGAGGCGCTGCTGCTGCCCTACGAGCAGGCGCTGACCCGCATCGATTCCACGACCGGCGACTGGTACGACTGCTCGGCGCACCTGCTGTGGATCGGCGACCGCACCCGCCAGCTCGACGGCGCGCATGTCGAGTTCCTGCGCGGCATCAAGAACCCGATCGGCATCAAGTGCGGGCCGACGCATCGAGCCCGACGAGCTGCTGCGGCTGATCGACACGCTCAACCCGGAGAACGAGCCCGGCCGCCTGACGCTGATCACGCCGCATGGGCGCCGACAAGGTCGAGGCGAAGCTGCCGCCGCTGATCCGCGCGGTGCAGCGCGAGGGCGCGCAGGTCGTGTGGTGCATGCGACCCGATGCACGGCAACACGATCACCTCCGCGACCGGCTACAAGACGCGGCCGTTCGACCGCATCCTCGCCGAGGTGCGCGGCTTCTTCGCGGTGCACCGCGCCGAGGGCAGCTATGCCGGCGGCGTGCATTTCGAGATGACCGGGCAGGACGTCACCGAATGCATCGGCGGCGCGCAGGCGATCACCGAGGCCGCGCTCGCCGACCGCTACCACACGCATTGCGACCCGCGGCTCAACGCCAGCCAGGCGCTGGAGCTCGCCTTCCTGATCGCCGAGGCGCTGAAGCGCGAGCGCCAGCGCACGGTTCGGCGCCAGGCTCGCCGCGGTGCCGTAGCCGGATCGCGCTGACGGCCTCGCTCCAGGAGCGCGGCCTCAGGCCGTGGCGTCGCAGCGCCGCCGTCATGGATCGGTGCGGCGTGGAATAGCATCGCCGAAGCCGTCGCGGCAGGCGGCTCGAATCGCATCGCCGCGACAGGCATGCCAGGACGTCTCGCCGCCTCACCGACCAGCTACTTCCTGAAGACCAAGGCGATGGTCGGGCAGTTCGGCGACACGCCGCGACCTACGCCGTCTTCATGCGCCGCCCGGTCATCTCCGCGCCGCGCTTCGCGATCGACTTTCTGGACAGCATGGCGGCGGCGCGCGGCACCAGCTTCGACATCGACCTCAACCACCAGGAGGGCGACTGGGTCGGCGCCGGCGAGCCGATGATGTACATCACCGGGCTCGCTCGACCACCTCGTCGATCTCGAGACGCTGCTGCTGCAAAAGCTCGGGCCGGCCTGCGTCGCCGCCTACAACGCCTACGGCATGTGCGCCGACCTGCCGAAGGTCGCCTTCCTCGCGATGGACGCGCGCCATTGCGCCGGCACCGAGATGGCCGAGATGATGGCCTATGCCGCCTCGGTCGGCTCGGCGCGCGCGCGAAGCGCGAGGCCGGCGCGATCGGCTTCGTCGCCAACGCCGACCGCCGCGACCGCGCATTTCTTCGGCCAGCGAGAAGCGGCATGGGCACGATGCCGCACGCCCTGATCGGCTATGCCGGCTCGACCGTGCGCGCCGCCGAGATGTTCCACGAGACCTTCCCCGACGAGACCTGACCGTGCTCGTCGACTATTTCGGCCAGGAGACCACCGACGCGATCGCGGTCTGCCGGCGCTTCCCCGAGCTGGCCGCTGCGGGCCACCTCGCCGTGCGCCTCGACACCCATGGCGGCCGCTATTGCGAGGGGCTCGACCTCGCGCGCTCCTACGCGGTGCTCGAGCGCAACGCGCCGCAGGCGATCCGCGGCTATCGCACCGAGGCGGAGCTGCGCTACCTGGTCGGCACCGGCGTCTCCGCCGCCGCGATCTGGCACATGCGCGAGCGCTCGACGCCGCCGGCTTCCCGCAAGGTGAAGATCGTCGCCAGTCTCCGGCTTCAGCGCCCGCCAAATGCCGCATCATGGCGGCGGCCGACGCGCCGATCGACGTCATCGGCACCGGCTCCTACCTGCCGGAGATCTGGACCGAGACCTACGCGACGGCCGACATCGTCGCCTATGACGGCGAGCCCTCGGTCAAGGTCGGCCGCGAGTTCCTGCTGCGCAAAAAATAACCACTGGTGCTCGTCCTCGTCCTTCGACAAGCTCAGGACGAGGTCCTATTAAAGGCCTGATCCGAGCTTGCGCGCAACCGCGCGGAGACTTCTCAGGCCAACAACGAACGGACCATCAATGCGGGAACTTGAACGAGGCATCGAACGCGCCATTCCTGAGCCGCTGGCTCCAGGTCCCGCTCTATCTGGGCCTCGTCATGGTCATGGCGCTGCTGTCGGTCAAGTTCTTCCCGGAATTCGTCCACATCACGGCGCTGCTGTGGGCGGCGGACGAGGCACTGGTCCTCGACGTGCTGACGCTCGTCGATCTGGTGATGCTCGCCAACCTCGTCATCATGGTGATCATCTCCGGCTACGAGAATTTCGTCTCGCATATCGATCCGGCGAGGATGCCGACAAGCTCTCCTGGTTCGGCAAGCTCGACGCCGGCTCGCTCAAGATCAAGCTGGCCTCCTCGATCGTCGCGATTTCCTCGATCCACCTGCTCAAGGCGTTCCTCGACGTCGGTGAAATCCCCAACGACAAACTGATTCTCCTCGTCGTCATCCACTTGACCTTCGTTCTCTCGGCGCTGCTGCTGGCCTTCCTCGACAAGATGGCCTTCGGCAAGCATGCCGCTGAGAAGCGCTCGTCGGCGATGGCGAGCTTTCGCGACGCGCGGGGGCTGACGCTCACAGCGGCCAACGAGGCGGCCGTCACCGCCTTCGACTGTCGCAATCGACCGCTATCTCGGCAATTGCCTCGACACCGCCGACCGCGTCGCCGACACGCTCAAGGCCGATCCCGGCTTCGTCATGGGCCATGTGCTCAAGGGCGATCTGACGATGCTGATCAGCAACGTCGCCTATCTGCCCGCGGTGGCGAAGGCGATCGCTTTCGCCGAGGCCGGCGTCGAAGCGGTGACGCCGCGCGAGCGTGCCCATCTTGACGCCCTCAAGCACTGGCATGCCGGCCGCGAGGACAAGGCCGTGGATAGCTGGGCCGCCATTCTTGCCGAGCATCCGACCGATCTTCTGGCCATGCGCCTCTCGCATTTCTCGTGCTTCTGGCGCGGCGAGGCGCCACGCATGCGCAAGCTCGCGCACGATGCGCTGCGCGGCTCGACCGAGGATCTGCCGGGCTACGGCTTCGGGCTCGGCATGCTGTCCTTCGGTCATGAGGAGACGGGCGATTATCGCGAGGCCGAGCGCCTCGGCCGCGAGGCAGTCGCGCGCAACCGCGGCGACACCTGGGCCACCCATGCGGTCGCGCATGTGATGGAAATGCAAGGCCGCCACCGCGACGGCATCGCCTGGCTTGACGGCCTCACGGCGGAATGGGCGGAGCGCAACAACTTCATCCATCATTTGTGGTGGCATCGCGCGCTCTACCATCTGGAGCTGGGCGAGGGCGACGCAGTGCTCGACCTCTACGATCGCCGCGTGCGGCCGCTCAACTCGCCCGTGGTTCAGAAGCAGCCGGACATGTATATCGACGTCCAGAACGCGGTCTCGCTGCTGTGGCGCATGGAAGCCGCCGGCCTGAACGTGGCGGGGCGCTGGTCGGAGCTTGCGGACAAGGCCGAGAAGCGCATCGGCGATCACATCCTGCTCTTCACGCTGCCGCATTTCATGATGGCGCTGGCCGCCGACGGCCGCGACGAGGCGGCACGGCGCATGCTGGCGGCGATGCGCGATTTCGGCGCCCGCGGCGACGGCGATCAAGCGCGCACGGTGGGCGGCGTGGCCGTGCCGTTGAGCGAGGCCGTGCTGGCGCACCGGCAGGGCAATTTTTCACGCGCGATCCAGCTCATCAAGCCGATCCGCGACCAGATCGTGCGCCTGGGCGGCAGCCACGCCCAGCGCGACGTCTTCACGCAAGTTCTACTGAATTCAGCGCTCAAAGCCGGCGACCGCGCGCTCGCGCGCGAAATCCTGGCCGATATCGGCCGCGACCATCCCGCCTGGCTGAAAGGCCGCGCGATCTACGACCGCGCGGCCCGCACTCTGGCAGCGTGACGCTGCCGCGAAGCATTACTTCTTGTTCAGGACGTTCGATTTGACCGTGCCAACGATGTTCGTGTTCTGGCCCACGAACACGCCCCCGGCCTTGTAGCCGTCCTGCCGGTGAGGGTGAAGTTTCCGCCGGTTCCGGCCGGTTGGGCGCCCGGCGCCTGGCCCGGGGAGACGAAGAACGAGCCGTTGGCGGTGCCCCGGTCGCCCGGCCGTTCGAATTATTCTGATGGCCGAGAGCGTGCCGGAATAATGGCGCCAGTCCGTCGGCGCTGCGATGCCGCCCTGCATATTGTTGCCGTCGAAATTCGTAATCTGAATGTTGCCATTGCGCGAGCCGAAATTCCAATCGACCCGCACGTTACCGGCGGTGAAGATATTCGCATTGGTCGAGGAGACGCCAATGGCATGGCCAGTGAAGCTCGCCGAACCAGTCGGCTGCACCGAGACATTGGGCAGGACGCCCGTCACAAATGTGCCGAGGATGACATCGGGTAGCCCTTGCGGTTGGCCAGGCCTAGACAGCGTGGCCACCCACGATCCCCAAGACATGAAGGCGCACTCGCAGACATTCACATTCTCGATGTTGTCGATGGACCGCTGTTCAACGAGGAAGAACCGGTCCTGTGTGCCCAGGATCGCCGACGAAACCGTCGAGACGCCGTTGACGGTCGCGGTGCCACTGTTGAGAGCGAGGAAGCTTGTGTCGCTTACACCCTGACCCTGCGTTCCTGGCCAGGTGGTGAGGTCCATGACAACATTGCGCGGGGTTGACGCGTCCTGGATCGTGAACATCAACTGCGAGCTGACACCTTCGGGCGCGCTGGTTCCCGCGGGCGTGACCTGGATCTTGACGTCGCTGGCGGTGCTGTTGGCGACAGGCTGGAATGCACCCTCGCCGACAAGCGTGACGCTGAGCCCGCCGACATAGCCATTCTGGACCGTCCCGGTCCCGCCATTGCCCGGATTTGTCCCAGGGTTGGTGCCCGGGTTGGTGCCCGTGCTGCCGCCGGTGTTGCCCGGTCGTCGACTGAGGTGGTGGCGGCACCGCCGGTTTCGCACCATCAGTGGGGAGAGTATTGGGCACCACAGGAATTGTTGGCGGCGGATTCCCACCGCCAACGCCACCCGCGGCCGTCTCGATGCCAGCAAGCCCCGCGGCCTGCACCGTGCTCGGCAATCCGGATTTCTCGACGTCCGCATTTTGCGGCACCTGCGACGCGCCAGCAGTCTTGTTGGGTTGTCCCTCAAATGCGAGCTTGGCCGCGTTGATGATGACGGCGGTCAGGTGCTCAGGATAGGCCGGGGCCTGGCCGGGGCCGTTGACGAGCGTGCTGAAGCCGGTCGGCAGTTTGACGGTCTTGCCGTTGCTCTCAACGGTGGCGTTGCCGTGGATGTTCTGAATGCCGCTGGCATTGGTGCCGGCGTTGTGGTTGACGATCACATCGCTACCGCGAATGCCGATCGTGGCGACCGGTGTCTTCAGCGTGGCGTCGCCCTGCTTGCTGAGCTTGCCGCCGATATAGCGGAACGAGCCTTGCGTCAGCGTCGCCGCGAATTTGCCTGACGAGGTGTTGGGATCGAAGACGAATTCATCGATCACGACCTGCGAATTGGGGCCGATCATCATCGTCGACTGGTCGAGGAACATGAGCTGCGCCTGGCCGTCGCCGGTGGTTACGACCTTTTCGCGGAAGTTGACGTCGGAGCCGATGACAATGGGCCGCGTGTCCGCGCCCGGCGGTGTGCCCACCGCGGCGGGATTGACGGCGCTCACGACACCCACGCGCGGCGTGGTCTGTGCCCAGGCCTGTCCGGCCATCAGGGCCGCCGCCGCCACGCCGATCATCAAAGTCTTTGAATATGTCGTCATCGCTCTCTCCATCGTTCGCTTGGCGCCGTCGAAATGGACGGCTCGATTTAAAAACTCCACGTGATACCGGCTGTAAGCGCCCAGTTGTTGTAGGCGAAATTCGGCAGGTTGGAATCCACCAAGTAGCGTTGCACTTGCGTGAAAAATGAGAACTCGTCGGTGATCTGCGCGACATTGACCAGCGCGAAACGCCATTCGCGATCGACGCGCTCGACATTCGGGTCGACGCTGGGATCGGGCGCTTCGTATTTGGTATAGAGACGCTGCGCGCCCAGGCTGACCGACCACGGCAGCGTCGACCACAACAAATCGGGATTATAATAGTAAGTGACGCTGGCGCCACCCGTGGCGCGCTTGTTGGAGCGGTAATCCTGATCCGCGTTCTCGTCAGCGACCGTGCCGCCGACCGTGAGGATCACGTCGGAATAGACCGCATAACGCACCGAGGCGAGCAGCGCGTTCTCGCCACTATCCTGATCGGTCGCGAAGGGCCGCGCGGCGCTGTTGCGGAAGCGTTTCTCGCGGTATTCGTAGGCCACATCGACGGCGATGCGATCGCCGAATTGCTGCGTGAAGCCGAGGCCCGCGCCGCCGGTGTAGTAATAGCGCGCGTCGTCCAGCCCGACGATGTTGGCAATGAGATAGGGGCGCAGGTAGGCGAAGCCCGGGCCGGTATCGCCCAGATTGAAGCGCGGCCCCGTGGTCATTTCGGCGAGCGCCACGTCCAGCTCGCTGAGTTCGAATTGCCGCGTGCCGTAGAGGGCCAGCGTGGTCTCAAGCGCATGTCCGGCGTAGCGGTCGAGCGTGTAGCGATGCTGGAGATTCGCCAGCGCGAACAAATTCCAATCCGACTGGCGCAGGAATTCGTTGTTGAGCACGGCGTCCTGGCCCAGCGCGCGAACGTTGGCCGTGCCGGGGCCGGAATTGGCGTTCTGTTGCCAGCGTACGCCGGCCGAGATCGAGCCGGTGAACACACTGCGCGCCGTGCGCTTGTCGATTTCCGCCAGATAGGCATTGGCGCGTTCGCGGATTTCCGGCGGTACGTCGGGGGCGGCGAGGGCCTGCGCGATATAGCTGCGCGCCGCCTCATAGGAGCCGACCTGGTAGTAAAGCGCGCCGAGCTCGAGGCGCACGCGGGGCAGGTTCGGGTTGAACAGCAGCATGCGCGACAGCGTGCCCAGCGCGGCGTCGTAATTGCCGACCGCCACGGCGAGCTGCGCATATTCGAACATCAGATCGAGATTGGCCGGCTCGCGCAGCATCCGCTCGAACAGCCGATCGAGCTGGGCATTGGCATCGGCTGGCGCAGTCGCAGGTGTTGTCTGCGCCACCCCGTCCGCGGCTCCCGCAAGCATCGCACACACAATCCAAGCACAGGCACCCAGCCGCCCGCCCATCCCCCGGTACTTCATTCGTGCCGTCCGCCCTCTAAACCGGCCGTCGTCCAACCGTATGCGCTGACAAAATTTGTCTAAAATCCCAATGACCCTGAATTCATAACCCATTTGAAGGGGGTAGACAAAAAATCTTCGTGATTAATTAACCATATCAATGAGTATCGAGATAGAAGCGCTTGAAACAATTACGTAACAATATTCCTATGCAACTGGCAGCTGGTCCTACGCCGTTTTGCCAGAGAAACCGCTCGCCTTTGCCCAACCGCTTGAGCGGGCAAGACAATTGAGCATGGCAGGGGGGCGACGGCTGAATATGGACCGGCCGGGCGGAAGCTGATACTTGAAGTCGCCTATTGCAACCCACGCCGCCATGACCGACACGCTCTCCCTGGCGCTCGCCCAGATCAATCCGACCGTCGGCGATCTCCCCGGCAATCTTGCCCGGATCCGCGCCGCGCGGGCGGAGGCTGCGCGCCTGGGCGCCGAGCTTGTCGTCTACCCCGAGCTGGTGCTCTCCGGCTATCCGCCCGAGGATCTGGTGCTGAAGCCGGACTTCCAGGAGGCCGTGGCGAAGGCAGTGGAAGCACTCGCCGCCGACACCGCGGATGGCGGCCCGGCCCTGCTGGTAGGCGCCCCCTGGGTCAAGGATGCCAAGCTCTACAACGCGGTCCTGCTGCTGGCCGGTGGCAAGATCGCCGGTCTGCGCTTCAAGCACGACCTGCCCAATTACGGCGTCTTCGATGAAAAGCGCGTCTTTGCCGCGGGGCCCCTTGCCGGGGCCGATGGTGTTCAACGGCATCCGCCTGGGCGTGATGATCTGCGAAGACATGTGGACCCAAGACAGTGCCGAGTGCCTGGCGGAGTCGGGCGCCGAGATCCTGATCGTCCCCAACGGCTCGCCCTATGAGAGCGACAAGATCGACGAGCGCATCAGCCTGGCCGTCGCGCGCGTGACGGAAACCGGGTTGCCGCTGGTTTACGTGAACCAAGTCGGCGGACAGGACGAGCTGGTGTTCGACGGCGCCTCCTTCGCGGTCAACGCCGACCATTCGCTGGCGGCACAGGCGCCGTCCTTCGTCGATTCGGTGACGCTGACGAAATGGAAGCGCGGCGGGGACGGGCGCTGGCGCTGCGCGCCGGGCACGATCGCGCGCCCCGCCGAGGGGCTGGAGGCAATTTACAGCGCGCTGACCCTGGGCCTACGCGACTACGTCGACCAAGAACCGCTTTCCCGGCGTGATCCTCGGCCTGTCCGGCGGCATCAATTCCGCCATCACGGCGGCGGTCGCGGTCGATGCACTTGGCAAGGACAAGGTGCGCGCGGTGATGATGCCCTCGCCCTATACCTCGCAAGACAGTCTCGACGATGCGGCCGAAATCGGCCGGCTGCTCGGCATCCGCCTCGACACGATCTCGATCGGCAAGGCGATGACGGCGTTCAGCGAGATGCTGGCGCCGCAATTCGACTCCCTGCCGCCCGACACGACGGAGGAGAACATCCAGTCGCGCGCGCGCGGTGTCGCGTTGATGGCGATCTCCAACAAATTCGGCCACATGGTCGTCTCGACCGGCAACAAATCGGAGATGTCGGCGGGCTACGCCACGCTTTACGGCGACATGTGCGGCGGCTTCGCGCTGCTCAAGGATGTCTACAAGACGACCGTCTTCGCGCTGTCGCGCTGGCGCAATCAATCGCGCCCCGAGGGCGCGTTCGGGCCGGCCGGCCGCGTGATGCCGGAGCGCGTCATCACCAAGCCGCCTTCAGCCGAGCTCAAGCCCGATCAGACGGACGAGGCCTCGCTCGGGCCGTACACGCAGCTCGACGCGATCCTGCATTGCCTGGTCGAGAAGGAGATGCTGGTGCGCGACATCGTGGCGTTGGGCTACGACGCGGTGACGGTCAACCGCATCTGGCGCATGCTCGACCTCGCCGAATACAAGCGCCGCCAGGCGCCGCCCGGCGTCAAGATCACACGCCGCGCCTTCGGCCGCGACCGCCGCTACCCGATCACCAACGGCTTCCGGGCGCCGAAATGATGCGGGCGCGTCATCTTACGCGCCACCCCCTCACCCTAACCCTCTCCCCAGAGGGGAGAGGGAATTAGAGCGTGCTCGGTGCGTCCCCTCTCCCCCCTGGGGAGAGGGTTAGGGTGAGGGGGGAGCACGCTCTCTCCGCTATCGCCGATGACTGTTCGAGTCAGATTTGCGCCCAGTCCGACAGGACTCTACATCTCGGCAGTGCCCGCGGCGCGCTGCTGAACTGGCTGTTCGCCAAGCGCCATGGCGGCACGTTCCTGTTGCGCCTCGACGACACAGACCGCGACCGCTCGATCGACGAGAACGCGCGCCTGATCGAGGAGGATCTGCGCTGGCTAGGCCTCGACTGGGACGATTACGCGCGCCAGTTCCTGCGCGTCGATCGCTATCGCGCCGCCGCCGAGCGGCTCAAGGAGAGCGGCCGGCTCTACCCCTGCTACGAGACGCCCGAGGAGCTCGAGCTGCAGCGCTTCCGCCAGGTCGCCAGCGGCGGCGTGCAAATCTATGATCGCGCCGCCCTGCGTCTCTCCAAGGCGCAGATCAAGGCCTACGAGGACGAGGGCCGCAAGCCGCATTGGCGCTTCATGCTGGAGACCGGCGAGGTCGCCTGGAACGACATGATCCGCGGGCCCGTGAAATTCCAAGGCGCCAAGCTCAGCGACCCCGTGCTGATCCGCGCCGACGGCACGCCGATCTACACGCTCGCCTCTGTCGTCGACGATATCGAGTTCGGCATCACGCACATCATCCGCGGCGAGGACCACGTCACCAACACCGCCGTGCAGCTGCAGCTCTTCATGGCGCTCAATCGCGGGCCCGACGATCTGAATTTCGCGCATTTCACGCTGCTGCAGGACATCAGCGGCCACAAGCTCTCCAAGCGCGGCGGCAGCCTGTCGATCGGAGCACTGCGCGACCAGGGGCTCGAGGCGATGGCGATCAACTCGATGCTCGCACGCCTGGGCACCTCCGATCCGATCGAGCCCAAGGGCCGGCTCGATGAGTTGATCGAAGGATTCGACCTCGGCAAATTCAGCCGTGCCGCCCCCAAGCTCGAGCTCGAGGATTTGCAGCGCCTCAACGCCAAGCTGCTGCATGAGCTGCCCTTCCGCCAGGTCGTGCGCCGCCTCTACGAGACCTTGCATATCGAAATCGATGAGGCGTTCTGGCTGGCGGTGCGCCCCAATATCTCGACCATGGCCGAAGTGCGCGAATGGTGGGAGGTCTGCCGCGGCACCGTGGCCCCGGTGATCGCCGACACCGGCTTCGCGTCGACGGCCGCGACCCTGCTGCCGCCCGAGCCCTGGGACGACAAGACCTGGAGTGCCTGGACCAAGGCGGTGGGGGCTGAGACCGGCCGCAAGGGCAAGGAGCTGTTCATGCCGCTGCGCCAGGCGCTGACCGCGCGCGAACATGGACCCGAGCTCAAATCCCTGCTACCCATCATCGGCCGCGAGCGCGCCGCCGCGCGGCTTTCCGGCATTGCCGCATGACGTTAACGGACCCGCGACGTGGCCCTGTTCCTTCATAATTCGCTGACGCGCCGCAAGGAGCGCTTCGAGCCGATCGACCCCAGCCACGTGCGCATGTATGTATGCGGGCCGACCGTCTACGATTTCGCGCATATCGGCAATGCGCGGCCCGTCGTCGTCTTCGACGTGCTCTATCGCCTGCTGAAGCGCCTCTATCCGAAGGTCACCTACGCGCGCAACATCACCGATGTCGAGGACAAGATCATCGACGCGGCGCTGAAGGCGGGCGAGCCGATCGCGGCGATCACGGAGCGCACCACGCGCGCCTATCACGAGGATATGGCATCGGTGGGTGCGTTACCGCCCGATATCGAGCCGCGCGCCACGCAGCACATTGCGCACATGATCGCGATGATCGAGCGGCTGATCGCGTCCAGCAACGCCTACGCCGCCGACGGCCACGTGCTGTTCGCCGTGCCGACCATGTCCGACTATGGCAAGCTTTCCGGCCGCTCGCGCGACGAGATGATCGCAGGCGCGCGTGTCGAAGTGGCGCCCTACAAGAAGGACCCCGCCGATTTCGTACTGTGGAAGCCCTCGACGCCCGACCAGCCGGGCTGGGAGTCACCCTGGGGCCGCGGCCGCCCCGGCTGGCACATCGAATGCTCGGCGATGAGCGAGGCGCATCTTGGCGAGACCTTCGACATCCACGGCGGCGGCCACGACCTTATCTTTCCGCACCACGAGAACGAGATCGCGCAAAGCGAATGCGCGCACGGCGGCAAGGCGCTGGCGAAATACTGGGTCCACAACGGCTATCTGGTGGTGAATGGCGAGAAAATGTCGAAGAGCCTCGGCAATTTCTTCACCGTGCGCGACCTCGCCGCCAAATGGCCGGGCGAGGCGATCCGCCTGCTGTTGCTGAAAACGCATTACCGGGCACCGTTGGATTTTACGGAAGAGGGGTTGCGCCAGGCGAAGGTCGAACTCGACCGCTTCTACACGGCGTTGCGCGGTGCCAGCGACGTCACCGCACAAGACGGCGACATGCCGGCCGGTGTTGTCGACGCGCTGGAGGACGATCTCAACACGCCGCTCGCGGTCGCATATCTGCATGAGATGTCGCGCGACCTGAACGCGGAGAAGGATCCCGCCCGCCGTGCGCAGTTCAAGGCGAACCTGATCCACGGCGGAAAGCTGTTGGGGTTGCTTGAAGCCGGAGCCGCCGTTTGGTTCCGCTGGCAACCGGCCGGCAGCGCGTCGGTGAATGAGGCGGAAATCCAAAGCTTGATCGAAGCGCGCCTCGCCGCGCGCAAAGCCAAGAACTTCAAGGAAGCCGACCGCATCCGCGATGAGCTGAAAGAAAAGGGCGTCATCCTCGAAGACGGCCCCAAAGGCACGACATGGAAACGCGCGAGCTGATCGTCGAACCAGCGCGCTGCAACCCTCTCCCCCCGGGGGAGAGGGTGGCGAGCGTGAACCGAGCGGGTGAGGGGGCGGAGAGACCTCTCTCACTGTGCGTCTTCGGACAGCTGCGCCACCCCCTCACCCCAACCCTCTCCCCAGAGGGGAGAGGGGGCGCATCGTTCTGCTTCATCGATGGCGAGCGCCATGTCTGACCGCATCTATCTCTACGACTCAACGCTGCGCGATGGCGCGCAGACGCAAGGTGTGGATTTCGGGGTCGCCGACAAGGTCGCGATCGCCGAAGCACTCGACCGGCTTGGCCTTGATTACGTCGAGGGCGGCTGGCCTGGCGCCAATCCGACCGACGATGCGTTCTTCGCGTCCGCCCCCTCGCTCAAGACCGCGCGGCTCACCGCCTTCGGCATGACGCGCCGCTCCGGCCGCTCCGCCGGCAACGACCCCGGCCTCGCGGCACTGTTTTCCTCGCCCGCGCGCGTGCTCTGCCTGGTCGGCAAGACCTGGGATTTCCATGTCGACACGGCGCTCGGCGTGCCGCGCGCCGAGAATATCGACATGATTTCGGACAGCATCGAGGAGGCCAAGCGCCGCAAGGACGAGATATTGTTCGACGCCGAACATTTCTTCGACGGCTACAAGGCCAACCCGACTTACGCACTCGACTGTCTTAAGGCGGCCCACGCCGCCGGTGCCCGCTGGCTTGTGCTGTGCGACACCAATGGCGGCACGCTGCCGCACGAAATCGAGCGCATCGTCGGCGAGATCGCCAAGACGATCCCGGGCGACCGTCTCGGCATTCATTGTCATAACGACACCGAGAACGCCGTCGCCAACTCGCTCGCCGCCGTGCGTGCCGGTGCCCGCCAGATCCAGGGCACGCTCAACGGATTGGGCGAGCGCTGCGGCAACGCCAATCTCATCTCGATCATCCCCAATCTGATGATCAAGATGGGCCTCAAGACCGGCATTTCCGAGGAGCAGCTGGGCCAGCTCACGCATGTGTCGCGGTTGCTTGACGAACGTCTGAACCGCGCCCCGCAGCGCAACGCTGCGTTCGTGGGCGAGAGCGCGTTTGCGCACAAGGGCGGCCTCCATGTCTCGGCCATCGAGAAGGACCCGCGCACCTACGAGCACATCGTGCCCGAAACGGTCGGCAATCAGCGCCACATCGTGGTCTCCGATCAGGCCGGCCGCTCCAACATCCTGGCGCGCTTCCGCGAAATCGGCCTCGAAGTGAGTCCAAACGAGCCCAAGCTCGCGCGGCTTATTGAAGAAGTAAAACAACGCGAGCATGACGGCTTCGCCTACGATGGCGCCGAAGCAAGCTTCGAGCTGCTGGCGCGCCGTACGCTGGGCACCGTCCCCGATTACTTCAAGCTGACGTCCTTTCGCGTCATCACCGAACGCCGCTTCAACGCCCGCGGCGATCTGGTGACCATGTCCGAAGCGACCGTGAAGCTCGACGTGCGCAACCACCGCGCCATGACGGTGGGCGAGGGCAACGGCCCGGTCAACGCGCTCGACGGCGCGCTGCGCGAGGCGCTGATGCCGGTCTACCCACAACTCGGCGACATGCGCCTGATCGATTACAAAGTCCGCATCCTGACGCCCGAGGCCGGCACGGGTGCCGTGACGCGCGTGATGATCGAGAGCAGCGACGGCCACCGCCGCTGGTCGACCATCGGCGTTTCGGCGAACGTCATCGACGCGTCCTATAACGCGCTCCACGACAGCATCACCTGGAAGCTGTTTCACGACGGCGCCCAGGCGTAGTGCGGGGACAAGGGGTCCGTGAGCACGCCGCCGCCCGTCGTCATCCTGGTCCGCCCGCAGCTCGCTGAGAATATCGGCACGGCGGCGCGCGCGATGCTCAATTGCGGACTCACCGATCTGCGTCTGGTGAAGCCGCGCCCGACGATGCCCCATCCACGCGCCATCGCGGCCAGCTCGGGTGCGGACAGCGTCATCGAAGCGGCGCGCATCTTCGCGAGCGTGGAGGAGGCGGCCGCCGATCTCGATCACCTCTACGCCACCACCGCGCGGACGCGCGACCAGCTCAAGCCGGTCGTGACGGCCCGTCAGGCAGCGATCGAGTTCCGCAACTACGCCGCTTCAGGCGAGCGCGTCGGCTACCTCTTCGGCCCCGAGCGCACCGGCCTCGAGAACGAGGAGCTGCTGCTGGCCGACGCGCTGGTGACCGTGCCGCTCAACCCGAAATTCTCATCGCTCAATCTGGCGCAGGCCGTGCTGCTGCTCGCCTATGAATGGCGCATGGCCGGCGACGCGACCGCGCCGCGCCGCAGCGAGGAGAGCAAGGAGGGGCGCGCGAGCAAGCAGGAGCAGGCCGAGTTTTTCAAGCGCCTGGAGGCCGAGCTCGATGCCTGCGGCTTTCTGCGCAACACCCATATGCGGCCGACGATGGTGCAGAACATCCGCAACATCTTCCTGCGCGGTGGCCTGATGAAGCACGAGGTGCGCACCCTGCACGGGGTTCTCACCGGCCTGACACAGCGGCCGCATGCCCCACGTCCGAAGGCGAAAGCCCCGGCGTCAGCAGCTGATAAACCTCCACGCTCCCGGCGCGCCCCTTCACGTTGAAATTGCCCAGCCGCACGACCTTGAGTGTGTCGTCGAGGCGCTTGGCCGTGACGTCGCTCATCAGCACGCCGACCTCCGTCTCCGGTGCCACGGCCTCGCGGCCCAGCGTTTCCAGACGCTGCGCGGTGTTCACCGTGTCGCCGACGATCGTATAGTTGACGCGGCCGGGCGCGCCGATATTGCCGACCACCGCGCGGCCCGTATGGATGCCGATGCGCACGCGCACCGGCGGCAGTTTCTGCGCGAGGCGCGCCGCGTTGTCCGCGGCGATCGCCTTGGCCATGCCTTCCGCCGCACGCGCCGCCAGGATCGGATGGTTGTTCTGTCGGTTGGGCGCACCCCAGAACGCCATGACGCTATCGCCGATGAATTTATCGACCGTGCCGTTCTCCGCCTCGATGGCGCGCGTCGCCAGTCCCATGTGGTGATTGAGGAACGCGGCGGTTTCCTTGGCGGCCATCTTCTCCGACATGGTCGTGAAGCCGACGATGTCGGAGAACAGTACGGTCACTTCGCGCTCGACCGACGGCGGCGGGCGCGTGTTGCCCGGCCGCATCAGGCGCCGCACCAGGGCGCGCGGCACATACGCCTCGAACCAGCGCAACGCGCTCAGCATCTCGTTGAAGGCGCGCGCCTGGTCGTCGAGCTCGCGCAGGATGCTACGTGGCAGATCGGCGATACGCCCGAACTCGAGGGTGCGCAAACCTTGCGCGCCCTGAGAAAGCCGCGAGATCGGGCGTGCCAGGCCGCGCGCCAGCGCGATAGCGGCGAGGCAGGACAGGACCAGGATGATGAGGCCCGCACCCGCGGCATAGGCGAGGCGCGTGGCTTCTTGCAGCACATCCTGGGCGCGGAAATACGTCCCGATCAGCCACGGCTTTTCGCCGTAGCTGTAGATCGTCCGATGGAGAAACAGATAGCGTTCGCCGTCGATATCGGTGGCGTGCCCGTTCTGACCGGAGGTGAGGAAGGGCACGTCGACGGGATTGTTCCAGATCTTGGCGAGCACCGAATCGCCGATCTGATCGATGCGCGATAGTGCATTGGCGGTCGGGGCGGGCGTGCGGCTGGGGCGGCCGAGATTGGCGTGCGCCAGCACGTAGTCGCGGTCGTAGAGCAGAAAGCCATGACCGCCCGTGCCGCCCTCGACGCTGGCGAGATACATGGATATCAGCCGTGTCGGGACATACGCGTTCAGCACCCCGAAGAACTGCCCGGCGCGCCAGACAGCCTGACGCCGCCGGATCAGCGCGCCGCCGGTCTCGGGGCTGAAGAAGATCGGCGTCCACTGCCCCCCGATGAAGGAGCTGCCCCATTGGATGTCAGCGGCGACGTCGGCGGCATCGTGGCGGTCCTGCATCATGATCGACGCACCTTCATCGGTGCGCCGCGCGATGATCATGAAGCCCTGCGGGTCGGTGAACGTGATGCCGCCGATCTGCGGTGCCGCGGCCAGCGCCCCGGTCAGCAGATCGGCGATGCGGTTGCGGCCATAGGCGACCTCGCGCGGCTGGCCGAACACCTCGGCGATGAACGCGAGCTGGCTCGCGGCCGGATCGACCGCTTCGCGCAGCCGGATCTCCATCGTCGACAGCAGCAGCTCCTGCTTGTCGCGGGTCAGGTTGAGCGTGGTCTGCCGGCCGGTCCACAGCACGATGGCCAGCACGATGAATACCGCCAGCCCCACCAGCCCGGCCAAGGTCAGGGCCAGAACGGTCGCGATGGAAACCCGCCGCTGTCGTTGCGGCGCCGGGGCAGGCTGCGATTGGCCATGATTCTTGCTATCACATGGGGACGGGGCCGCCGCCACAGAAGCCGCCCGGCCGGACCAAACGGTTTGACACCGCCGGCTTCATAAGTATATTACCGCGACTTCGGCGGCACCCTGACTGGCCCTCCAAGGCCTAACAGGTTGTTCCGCCTCAATTTTTTTGATACCGGCCCGGGCCGAATCAGGTGATGGATCGATGACCAAGCGCGTGGAAGCCGAAATACAAGATCAACCGCCGCCTCGGCGTCAATCTTTGGGGCCGGGCCAAGAGCCCGGTCACCAAGCGCGAATACGGCCCCGGCCAGCACGGCCAGCGGCGGCGCAAGCCGACCGACTTCGGCACGCAGCTGATGGCGAAGCAGAAGCTGAAGGGCTATTACGGCAACATCGGCGAGAAGCAGTTCCATCGCTACTACGACCGAGGCCATGCGCCGGCGAGGGCGACACCTCGGAGAACCTGATCGGCCTGCTGGAGCGCCGGCTGGATGCGGTCGTCTACCGGATGAAATTCGCGCCGACCCCCTTCGCGGCGCGCCAGTTCGTCAATCACGGCCACGTCAAGGTCAACGGCCGCCGGGTCAACATCTCCTCGTTCCTGGTGAAGGAGGGCGACGTGATCGAGGTGAAGGCAGAAGTCACGCGACATGGTCCTGGTCCTGGAGGCGATGGACTCGCAAGGAGCGCGACGTGCCGGACTACCTGTCGGTCGATGAGCAAGCGTGCAAGGCGACCTTCCTGCGGACCCCGAAGCTCGCCGACGTGCCGTATCCGGTGCAGATGGAGCCGAATCTGGTGATCGAGTTCTACTCGCGCTGATCGGTTCGAGGTTTGAGAGAAAGAAAGGCCGCCCCACCGGGGCGGCCTTTTTGTTTTCCCCTCTCCGCCGCGAAGCGGGGGAGAGGGAGGGGCCCGCCTTCGCTAAAGCTACGGCGGGCGAAGCCCACCGTAGCTTTAGCGAAGGTGGGAGGGTGAGGTGGTGTCGATGTCGAGACCGATCTTACCCACCTCATCCTAAATCCTTCTCCGCCCACTGGGCGGAGAAGGACTTCGCAGCGCGCTTCGGTAGGACTGTATCTCAGACTTCGACAGTCTCCCGCGCCGCGACTCCCTGCACGATCGGCAGCAATTCCGCGATCTGCACCGCGTTCAGCGCCGCGCCCTTCAGGAGTTGGTCGCCGGCCACGAACAGCGCCACCGACCGCCCGACTGGGATCGCCCAGGTCCTGGCGAACGCGGCCGACCAGGATGTCGCCCTGCCCTAGGCTCGCTTCGGCATCGGGAAGTGGTTGCGGCCCGATCGTCGACGACCCGCACGCCCGGCGCGCGGCCATGATCGTCGCGCACGCGTCGGGCTCGATCGGGTCGTCGAATTCGAGCGTGAGCGCGATCGGAGTGCGCGCGCAGCACCGGCACGCGGATGCAGGTCGGCGCCGATCGGCAGGTCCGGCGCGTCCGAGGATCTTGCGCGTCTCCTCGACACCTTCGTCTCCTCGCCGTTGTAGCCGCTCTCGGGATCGACCTCGGCGTTGTGGCTGAACAGGTTGAAGGCGTAGTGGTGCGGCAGCACCTGGGGCGGGAACGGCCGGCCCGGCGAGCTCGGCCTCGGTCGAGGCGCGCAGCTCCTCCATCGCCGCGGCGCCGGCGCCCGAGGCGGCCTGGTAGGTCGCCAGCACGATGCGGCGGATCGGGTTTGCCTGGTCCAGCGGCCAGAGCGGCGCCACCGCGATGATGGCCACGCAGTTGGGGTTGGCGATGATGCCGTTGTGCCGGCGATCTCCTCCGCATTCATCTCGGGGACGACCAGGGGCACGCCGGGGTCCATGCGGAAGGCCGAGGAATTGTCGACCACCACCGCGCCGGCGGCCACGGCCTTCGGCGCGTATTGCCGAGAAATGCCGCCGCCGGCGGAGAACAGCGCGATGTCGATGCCCTCGAAGCTGCTCGTCAGCGCCTCGACCTCGATCTCCTGCCCCTGGAACGCCATCCGCCTGCCGGCGCGAGCGCGGCGAGGCCAGCAGGTGCAGGCTGGCCAGCGGGAAGCCGCGTCTTCCAGGCAGCGGAGCAGTTCGACGCCGACGGCGCCGGTGGCGCCGACGATGGCGACGGATAGCCGCCTTGCCGGGGAGGGGTTCTGAACATTCGGTCGCATGGTCTTCTCCGTGGGTGAGAGCCGGAGAGACGGGTGCTGCAAATGAAAGAGCCCCGTCCGGATCCGGCGGGGCTTGGATGCAGCTATACGGCCTTAGTTCAGCGCGCGCGTGCCTCCACGACCCCGGTGAGGGTTTTGGTCGTGGCCGTGCGTTTCGTCGCGGAGCGAAGCATGGGCGTTCATGTAGCCCAGCGGGCTTCGGTTGTAAAGTCCTTGCCCCTCTCCGCCGCGAAGCGGGTGAGAAGGTGGGGAGGGTGAGGTGGTCGCGCTACGTTGAGACCGACCTTTCCCACCTCATCCTAAATCCTTCTCCGCCCAATGGGCGGAGAAGGACTTGGCATCGCGCTTGCCTCAACGCACCGCAATCTCCGTCCACACGCCGCCAGCCTCGCTCGAGCGCACCGCCGCGTCGATGAACGCCACGCCCGCGAAGCCGTCGTCGATGGTCGGGAAGGTGACCGCCTCGTGCGGCGCCGTGCCGTCGCGTTGTGCGCGGATCGCGTGTCGCGGCCTCGGTGTAGATCGTCGCGAAGGCTTCGAGATAGCCCTCGGGATGGCCCGCCGGCATGCGCGTGACGCGCGCGCCCGCTTCGCCCGCACGGCGCCCGTGCCGCGCGCCGATGAGTCCGCGTCGGCTGGCCGAAGGGCGACACAGCGAGCTGGTTCGGATGCTCCTGGCCCACTCGAGCCCGCCCTTCGTGCCGTAGACGCGCAGGCGCAGGCCGTTCTCGTTGCCCGGCGCCACCTGGCTCGCCCAGAGCATGCCGCGCGCGCCGCCCGCGAAGCGCAGCAGCACTGGACGTTGTCGTCGAGCGCGCGGCCCTGCGACGAAGGTCGTGAGGTCGGCCGCGACCGTCGGGCATCGAGCCCGGTGACGAAGTGCGGCGAGATTGATAGGCATGCGTGCCGATGTCGCCGAGGCAGCCGCCGGCGCCGGAGCGCGCCGGGTCGGTGCGCCAGGCCGCCTGCTTCTGGCCGTCGCCTCGAGCGGCTCGGTCAGCCAGTCCTGCGGATACTCGACCTGCACGACGCGGATCTCGCCGAGCTCGCCGGCCGCGCACCATCTCGCGCGCCTGGCGCACCAGCGGATAGCCGGTGTAGTTGTGCGTCACGCGCGAAGAGCGCGCCGCTTGCGCTGCGACTTGCGCGCAGCAGTGCCTGCGCCTCGGCCAGCGTCGTGTCAGCGGCTTGTCGCAGATGACGTGGATGCCGGCTTCGAGGAAGGCCTTGGCGACCGGTGCATGCATGTGGTTGGGCGTGACGATGGCCACCGCCTCGATGCCGTCGGCGCGCGCGGCCTCGCGCTCGCGCCATCGTCGCGAAATCGTCGTAGGTGCGGTCCGGCGCCAGGCCGAGCGCCGCGCCGGACGCGCGCGCCTTGTCCGGCGTCGACGACAGCGCGCCGGCGACCAGCTCGTAGCGGTCGTCGAGCCGCGCGGCGATGCGGTGGACGGCGCCGATGAACGCGCCCTGCGCCGCCGCCGACCATGCCCAGCCGGATGCGCCGGCCCGCGCCGTCGTCCTTCGATGGCCATCGCGCTCATCCCCTAGCCAGGCCGAGCATCCGCCGGTTTGCGCCTTGTCGATCGCCGCCGCCGGCGAAGTCGTCGAAGGCTTTCTCGGTCACGCGGATGATGTGATCGCGGATGAACGCGGCGCCTTCGCGCGCCCCGTCCTCGGGATGCTTGAGGCAGCACTCCCATTCGAGCACCGCCCAGCCGGCGATAGTCGTACTGCGCCATCTTCGAGAAGATGGCGCCGAAATCGACCTGGCCGTCGCCGAGCGAGCGGAAGCGCCCGGCGCGGTTGATCCAGGGCTGGTAGCCGCCATAGACGCCCTGCCGGCCGGTCGGGTTGAACTCGGCATCCTTGACGTGGAAGACCTTGATGCGCTCGTGATAGATGTCGATGAAGTCGAGGTAGTCGAGCTGCTGCAGCACGAAGTGGCTGGGTCGTAGAGGATGTTGCAGCGCGGGTGGTTGCTCGACGCGCTCGAGGAACATCTCGAAGGTCACGCCGTCGTGCAGGTCCTCGCCGGGATGGATCTCGTAGCAGACGTCGACGCCGGCTTCGTCGAAGGCGTCGAGGATCGGGCGCCAGCGCCGGGCCAGCTCGTCGAAGGCGCTCTCGATCAGGCCGGCCGGGCGCTGCGGCCAGGGATAGAGATAGGGCCAGGCGAGCGCGCCGGAGAAGGTGGCGCTGCGCCGTTAGGCCGAGGTTGCTGCGAGGCCTTGGCCGCCTCTTGCATCTGCTCGACGGCCCATTCCTGGCGCGCCTTCGGGTTGCCGCGCACCGCGGCGGGCGCGAAGCCGTCGAACGCCTCGTCGTAGGCCGGATGCACCGCGACGAGCTGGCCCTGCAGATGGGTCGACAGCTCGGTGATCGCGAGGCCGTGCTGCGCGGCAATGCCCTTCGATCTCGTCGCAATAGGTCTTGCGCTCGGCGGCCTTCTCGAGGTCGAACAGGCGCCCGTCCCAGGTCGGGATCTGCACGCCCTTGTAGCCGAGCCCGGCGGCCCAGCCGCAGATGGCGTCGAGGGTATTGAACGGCGCCGCGTCGCCCGCGAACTGCGCCAGGAAAATGGCCGGGCCCTTGATGGTCGATGGCATCGGACTCTCCTTAGTTTGCTGTGCCGCGCCAATAGCTGGCGGCTTCGGCATCGCTCAGCGGGGCAGGGCGTGCGATTTGCGATTCGATCGCGATCGTGCCGCCGGCAATCCCTGCTTCGAGAATGGCGTGCATGACGTCGAGCACGTGGCTCGCCATGGCGCCCGAGGCGCGATGTGGCGTGCCCTTGGTGATGGCGCTCGCCATCTCGGCAATGCCGACGCAGCGGTAATTGGCTCGATCGGGCAGCTGCGGAGCCCCAGAACGGGGAGCGCCAGTTTGGCTTGCCGTAAAGATTGCCGGATGAGTTCGAGGGCTTGCCAGTCGCCGGCGCATTGTGAGATCTCGACGGCGCCCCCGAAGAAATTCGGGTCGGGCACGCGCATCGATCCCTCGCTACCGTAGAGCTCGATCGGCGGGTGGCCGTGCTTCCACACGTCCCAACTCATGGTGAACATGATCTCGACGCCGTTGGCGAAGCCGAGCAGGGCCATCACCGTCGTCGGCGTCTCGACCTTGATGCGATGACCGTTGCGCGGCCCCTGCGAGCTGACCAGGCGCTCGGCAAAGCCGGTGGAGGCGCGGGCCTGCACCTTGGCAACCGGTCCCAGGAGGTTGACGAGCGCGGCGAGATAATAGGGACCGATATCCAGGATCGGTCCGCCGCCCGGCTTGTAAAAGAACTCCGGGTCTGGGTGCCAATGCTCCATGCCATGCGACATCAGAACGCATGAGCCCGACAGGATGCGGCCGATGCGACCCTCGTCGATTACTGCGCGGGCGAGCCGCCCGCCAGCGCCGAGGAACGTATCTGGCGCGCAGCCGATGCTGAGATTGCGCGCCTTCGCCTCCGCGACCAGCGTACGCCCATGCGCCACCATGGCGCAGAGCGGCTTCTCCGAGAACACATGCTTGCCGGCGCTCAACGCCGCGAGGCTCACCTCGAAATGCGCATTGGGCGGCGTCAGATTGACGATGATGTCGACATCGTCGCGCTTGAGCAGCGTGTCGATCGGCAGGGCGGGAATCTTGTATGTGGCGGCCTGCGCCTTGGCGACATCGGCACGCATATCCGCGCACGCGACCAGCTTGATGCCGGTGAAGAGCGGCATGTTCTGCATATACGTCGCCGAGATGACGCCGCAGCCGACGATGCCGACGCCAAGCTCCTTCATGACGCCGCTCCCGCCAGCTTTGCCAGTGCCGCATAGGAGCGGCGCGCGAAGCGAGAATCGTCGCTGGGGTTGTCGTGCTCGACCACCCAGATCGACGCCAGTGTCGCGCGCATCGCCGGCAGCAGGTCGGCAAAATCGATCGTCCCGGTTCCGACATCGGCCCAGCCATCCTCGTCGGCGCATTGGCCGGCGGGTGCGATATCCTTCACGTGAAAGGCGAAGATGCGCGTGCGATAGCGCTGCAGCCAGTCCTTGGGCTGGGCGTTGCCGCGCACGATCCAGGCGAGATCGGGCTCCCACAGCAGGCTGGAATTGGTGCCGAGAATGGCTTCGAGCGGCTTGGAGCCGTCCGGCAAGGTCTCGAATTCGAACGAATGGTTATGCCAGCCCAGCCGGATGCCGCTATCGGCGATGCGCTTGGCAAGTGCCGATAGCTCGGCACCAAGCGCCGCCCAGCCGGCGCGCTCCTTGGGCCGGTCGGCGGGCGGGATGGCGGGGACCACGGCGGTCTCCACGCCCAGCCGCTTCAGCTTCGCGAGCGTGCCGGGCAGATCGTCGCGGAACATGGCGAGGCCGACATGGGCGCTGGGCGCGGCGAGGTCGTTCTCCTTGAGTGCACGCTCGGTCGCATCGATTTCGTTGAGGAGGGCGCCGAACGGCTCGGCATTGCGATAACCGATGGATTTGAGCATCGCGCATTGGCGCGCCAGATCAGGAAACTTGCGCGAGGAATAGAGCTGGTAGGACAGGCGCGGTTCGGCAGGCATGAGAACTCTCCAGGCGTGGTGTAGTGCGAGGTTACAGGCGGCTTCCGCTGGCAAGATCGAAGAGGTTGGCGCGGCCGGCGGGAATGGCGATCGCCAGGCGCTCGCCGATCTCGATGCGCGTTTCCGCTGGCAAGCGTAACGAGACCGGCGCGCCCGCGAGGCGCGTCCAGGCCAGCTGGTCGCTGCCCATCGGCTCGACCATCTCGACCGACGCCGCGATCGCGCCGCCACGCGGCTCGATATGTTCCGGGCGGATGCCGAGCTCGACCGGCATACCATCCTCCGGGTGACGCGCGAATTCGTAGCCGGTGAGCGGCACCGAGAGACCGTCGGCGGCGAAGATGGCACCACCGTCGCGCTGGCGCACATGGCCGGACAGAAAGTTCATGGCCGGCGAGCCCACGAACGAGGCCACGAAGCGGTTGGCGGGCTTGCGGTAGATCTCGTGCGGGGCGCCGAGCTGCTGGATGATGCGGTCCTTCATCACCGCGATGCGGTCGGCCAGCGTGAGCGCCTCAATCTGGTCATGCGTCACATAGATCATCGTCGTGTTGAGCCGGTGATGCAGGCGCTTGATCTCGACGCGCAGCTCGGCGCGCAGCTGCGCATCGAGATTGGAGAGCGGCTCGTCGAACAGGAAGACATCGGCCTCGCGCACCAGGGCGCGGCCGATGGCGACACGCTGACGCTGACCGCCCGACAATTCGGCGGGGCGTCGGTCGAGGAGTTCGGTGATCTTAAGCATGGTGGCGGCATCGGCGACGCGCCGCTCGATCTCCGCCGCCGGCAGGCCGGCGACCTTGAGGCCGAACGACATGTTGCCGCGCACGGTCATGCGCGGATAGAGCGCGTAGGACTGGAAGACCATGGCGATGCCACGGTCCTTGGGTTCCTCCCAGGTGACGTTGCGCCCGCCGATCCAGATCTGCCCGGCATGGACGTCGATCAATCCGGCGATGGCATTGAGCAAGGTCGACTTGCCGCAGCCCGACGGCCCGAGCAGAACCAGGAATTCCGACTTGGCGATGTCGAGATCGAGCTTGTCCAGAACCCGGATCGGGCCGAAGGAGATCTCCACGCCGCGCACGGAAACATCGCAGTTCTTTTTCATCCCTAACCCTTCACCGCGCCGGCGGCAATGCCGCGGACGAACCAGCGGCCCGACGTGAAATAGACGACGAGGGGCACGAGGGCCGTCAGCATCGTTGCCGCCATGTCGACGTTGTAGGCGCGCTCCCCTTGCGTCGAATTGACGATGTTGTTGAGCTGCACCGTCATCGGCAGATTTTCGCGGCCGGCAAAGACCAGGCCGAGGATAAAATCGTTCCAGATGCCGGTCACCTGCAAGATGACCGCGACGATCACCATGGGTACCGCCATCGGCATCATGATCGAGCCGAAAATGCGGAAGAATCCGGCCCCGTCGACACGCGCCGCCTTGAACAGCTCGGGCGGCACCGACAGGAAATAATTGCGGAACAGCAGCGTCATGGTCGGCAGCCCGAAGATCGTGTGGATCGTGACGATGCCGGCCAGCGAGTTGTTGATGCCGATGACGGAGAAGATCCGCACCAGTGGATAGATGAAGACCTGGTACGGCATGAACGCGACGATCATCAGGGCGCCGAACAGCACGCCCGCCCCGCGCACGCGCCAGAACGACAGGGCGTAGCCCGTGAGCGACCCCACCGCGATCGAAACGATGACGGACGGAATGAGGATGGTGATCGAGTTGACGAAGCCCACGCGGATCCCGTCGCAACGCAGGCCGGTGCAGGCCGTCGACCATGCCTTGATCCACGCCTCGATCGTCGGCTGCAGCGGCGGCAGGAGAATGTTGCCGGCCCGGATCTCCGGCATGGTCTTGAACGACGTCGCGAGCATCACGTAGAGCGGCGTCAGGAAGAACAGCGCCGTGATGACCAGGAAGGCGTAGAGGCCGATGCGTGCCGGGGTGAGACGGCGCGGCTTGCGTCCCTGCGGGATGATGGCGGCGTTCATGCCGCCACCCGTGCGCGGCGCCGGCGGCTCTGCCAGTAGAGCCAGGGCACCACGACCGCCGCGACCGTCACCAGCATCGACGTCGCGGCGGCGGTGGCGAGACCGAGATTGCCGCGCTCGAACAGATGATCCATCACGAACTTGGCTGGCACCTCGGACGCGATGCCGGGTCCGCCATTGGTCATGGCCACCGAGAGGTCGTAGAGGCGCACGACGCTGGTCGTCAGCAGCACCGCGGCGGTGGCGAAGCTGGGGGCGAGCATTGGTGCAATGATCGACACATAGGTCCGCCATTTCGGCAGCCCGTCGACCCGTGAGGCTTTCCAAATCTCGTCATCGATGCCGCGCAGGCCCGCCAGCATGATGGCCATGACGAGGCCCGCGGCATGCCACACGCCCGCGAAGACCAGGGTGTAGATCGCCATGTCCTGGCGCACGATCCAGTCGAACTGGAAGCCGGCGAAGCCCCAGCCGCGTACCATCTTCTCGATGCCTTGCGAGGGGTTGAGCATCCATTGCCAGACCAGCCCGGTGACGATGAACGACATGGAGAAGGGGTAGAGGAACAGCGTGCGCAGCGTGTCCTCGGCGCGGATGCGCTGGTCGATGGCGATCGCCAGCAGGAAGCCGAGCAGCAGGCTCACCAGGACGAACAGCGTGCCGAAGATGATGAGATTATGGACCGAGACCAGCCAGCGCTCGTTGGCCAGCAGCGACAGGTACTGGCGCATTCCGACGAAATTCGAATTCGGCAGCATGCGCGAGGCGGTGAACGACATCCACGCCGTCCAGCTCGTCCCGCCGATATAGACGACCAGCAGGATCAGCATCGCCGGGGCAAGGGCGACATGCGCGCTGAGGCGCGAGGCGAAGCGAGGTAATTTTTGACGCATCGGTGAGAAGGGCCCCCGCGGTGTTTATTCCGCGGGGGCATTGGTCTGTCAGAACGCGCTCTTCAACACGTCGGCGACCTTCGCCGTAAAGGCGTCGGCGCTCATGCCGGGATTGTTCCAGTACTGCGAGATCACGTCCTCCATCGCCCCGGTCATGGCCGGCGGCGACAGCATCTCTTGCGAGGGCACTTGCTGGCTCTTGTCGGCGAGCCATTTCATCGCCTTCTGGGCGCAGAGATCGAGCGCACTCGAATCAAGGTCGAGACGCACCGGAATGGAGCCCTTCTTCTGCGCGAACAGGATCTGCGTCTCCGGCTCCAGCATGATCTTGGCGAGCGTCATCTGCGCTTTGCGCTGGGCGGGGTCTTTGCTCTTGGGGAAGGCGAACACGTCGCCGCCCATCACATAGCCGCCCTGCTTGGAGAGGATCGTGCAGCCGAACTCCTTGCCGGCGGTCAGGCCCGCCGCCGCGAACTCGCCCTTGGCCCAATCGCCCATGATCTGCATGCCGGCTCTGCCCTGGATCACGAGGTTCGTCGCGTCGTTCCAGTTGCGGCCCGGCGCACCGGGATCGACATAGGCGCGCAGCTTGCCATAGGTCTCGGCGACGGCGCGGAAGGCCGGGCTTGCGGCGGCCTTGACGTCGCGCTTGCCGTAGATCGACTCCCACAACTCCGTACCGCCCTTGCCGACCAGGACCGCATTGAACAGATTGCGCTCCCAGTTCTTCTGACCGCTGAAGGCGAGGGGGATGAGCCCGGCGGCCTTGAGCTTGTCGAGCGCCACGAAGACATTGTCCCAATCGGTGGGCGCTTCGGCGCCGGCCTTCTGTAAAGCCGCGTTCGACATCCACAGCCAGTTCTGGCCATGGATGTTGACCGGCACGGCGAAAATCTTGCCGTTGCGCGTCGTCGCCTTGATGATCGCGTCCGGCATGATCGACTTCCACTTCTGCTCGGTGGCGATCTGATCGACGTCAGTCAGCAGATCGTTCTCGACCAGATCGTCGAACTGCTTGCCGGTGTTGAACTGCATGGCCGTGGGCGGGTTGCCGCCCACCGTGCGGTTGATGGCGGCGGTGCGCGCATTGGCGCCGCCCGCGATGGCGGTATCGACCCACGTGCCGCCGGCCTTGGTGAATTGATCGGCGAACACTTTCACCGCGGCGGACTCGCCGCCCGATGTCCACCAATGAATCACTTCCGCCTTCATGGCCTGGGCGTGGGCGCCACCGGCCCAGGCGAGGGTCAGTGCGCTCGCGGCAAGTGCGAGTTTGAACTTCATCGTTTCCTCCCGTGACACGTTGGTCTGTTGCGATTTTTATGTAATCGATTACATTTTTTTATTATGATGCTCCCGGTCGGGACGGCAAGTCAAGAGCGCGAAAATTGGGTCAGGCACACATGGCGGAAAAGCGAAACATCAAGCCCAAAATCGGCGACGTGGCCAAGCGCGCCGGCGTTTCGACCGCCACTGTTAGCCGTGCGCTGGCGATGCCCGACAAGGTGAAGGCGCACACCCGCGACATGGTGATGCGTGCCGTGCGCGAGACCGGCTATGTCCCCAACAACGCCGCGCGCAACCTGCGCACCAACCGCACGCGCACGGTGCTGGCGATTCTGCCCGATGTCACCAATATTTTCTTCTCGCTGGTCTTGCGTGGCATTTCCGACACCCTGACCGCGCAGGGCTACAGCCTTATTATTGCCGACACCACCAACGATCCCGCGCGCGAGCGCCAATACGCGGATTTCGTTCTCGCCGGACGTGTTGATGGCGCCTTGCTCCTCAATGGCCGCCTGCTCGATTTAGGACGCGCTCAGCGCGCGAGCGTGCCGCTCGTCAGCCTGTGCGAGCGCATCGCGAATTCGAACCTGCCGCATGTCGAGACGGAGAACCGCAAAGCGGCGCGCGCGATCACCGCCTATCTGCTTTCGCTGGGCCATCGCCGCATCGGCTATGTCCGCGGGCCCGCCGCCAATGTCCTCGAATTCGATCGCTTCGCGGGCTATCGCGATGCGCTGAAGGCCGCGGGTCTGGCGCCCGATGCTTCTCTCATCCAGCCCGGCGATTTCACCATCGCCGCGGGCGAGGCGGCTGCATTGGCCTATCTTGCCAAGAACCGGCTGCCTGACGCTGTTTTCGCCTGCAACGATGCCATGGCGATGGGCCTGGTGCGCCAGCTCTCCGCCGCTGGCGTGAGCGTGCCGAGCGAGATTTCCGTGGCCGGCTTCGACGACATCGAGTTCGCGGAGGCCTACAACCCCTCGCTCACGACCATCCGCCAGGCCCGCCGCGAGATCGGAGCCCGCGCGGCGCAGATGCTGATTGATCTGATCGAGGGCCGCGATCTTGCGGCCCGCGAGATCCATATCGACGCGGAGCTGATCGTGCGCGAATCGACATCGGTGCGCGCCAACGAACGACCGTCGCGCCGCGCCTGATCTACTTACCGAACACGTACGCTCTCTGGTGATGGACGTCGTCTGCCCGTGCTGCGGCCAACCGCTCTTCGATTTCGGCTGAATTTTTCCGCTTAAGTCCGCGTCGTGCTAAGCCGCTTCGCTGCGGCCGGGCTGCGCGGCCGTGTCTTCATTGCGCCATTTGAGCGCCACGGCGTTGAGCGTCTCCAGCACCGTGCCGAGCTCGAGACCGCGCGGTGCCAGCGAATAGGTCACCTGCGGCGGGATCGTCGGCTCGTAGTGGCGCAAGATCACCGATGATTCTTCCAGGAGCCGCAGCCGCTCGGTCAGCATCTTCGCGGAGATGCCCGGCACGCGCCGCTTGAGCTCGCCAAAGCGCGTCGGCCCGTTCGAGCGCAGCACCCACAGAATGTACGTGGTCCAAGGCCCCATCAGGAGGCGCAGCAGCGCGTCCATCGGGCAGCCGCCGGGCTTGTGCTTGGAACTCGACATGACATTCGCGCTCCCACGCGGGTCGAAGCTGGTTACAGGTAACGCCAGTAGGTTACTAAACAGTACCTACTTTACAAAATAAAGCAACAGCGCCAGATTAGCGGGGTCACTTTTCGTAAGCTTAATATCGTGCCGTAACCGGACGCGGTCAAGAGCGAAAATTAAGGAGCAGATTCAATGAGTAAGGTTGCTATCGTCTATCACAGCGGCTTCGGGCACACGAAAATCCTCGCGGAAGCCGTCGCTCGCGGGGCTAGCTCCGTGCCGGGAACGCAGGCTGTTCTGATCCCGGTCGAGGAGGCCGAAGCGCGCGCCGCCGAGCTGTCGGAAGCGGATGCCGTCATCTTCGGGGCACCCACCTACATGGGCAGCGTCTCCGCCCCGTTCAAAGGCTTCATGGATTGGAGCTCGAAGCTCTGGGCCGCGGGTGCGTGGAAGGACAAGCTCGCCGCCGGCTTCACCAACTCCGCATCCCAGAACGGCGACAAGCTGAACTCGCTTGTTCAGCTCACGATCTTCGCCATGCAGCACGGCATGGTTTGGGTGGGGCTCGGCCTGCCGCCCGGCAACAACAGCAGCAAGGGCAGCATCAACGACCTGAACCGCCTCGGCAGCTTTATCGGCGCGATGGGGCAGTCCAACTCCGATGTCGGCCCCGACCTCGCCCCGATCGAAAGCGATCGCAAGACGGCCGAGCATCTCGGCCGCCGCGTGGCCACCTTCGCGCTCACTCACACCAAGGAACTCGCGGTCGCTTGAGGCCGCGCGCAAATCAATCACCCGTATTTCTCAGGAGAGTCCGATGATCGACACCATCACAGCCCCATTTGCCGCCTTGCTCTTGCGACTTTCGCTCGGCGTCATGTTCATCGCGCATTCGCTGCTCAAGATCTTCGTCTTCACGCCGGCCGGCACCGCGCAGTTCTTCGCGTCGATCGGCCTACCGGCTGAGCTCGGCTACGCCGTGATCGTCGCCGAGTTGGTCGGCGGCGCGTTTCTGATCGCCGGCATCTATCCGCGCGCCGTCGCACTGATCCTGGTGCCGGTCTTGCTCGGCGCCACCTGGGCGCATGCGGGCAATGGCTGGCTGTTCACCGCCACCGGCGGCGGCTGGGAATATCCGTTGTTCCTGTCGCTGACGGCGCTTGTCCAGGCGCTGCTGGGTGATGGCGCCTACGCGCTGCGTCCCACGCCGTCCTTCGCCGCATCCGCGGCGCAGAGGGCGTAACATTGTCGACGGCATGGCTCATGCTGCTGGCGGCCGGCGTGCTTGAAATCGGCTGGGCAATCGGCCTCAAGCACACCGGCGGCTGGACCAAGTTCTGGCCCGGCGCGCTGACCATCGCCTGCGCCGTGCTGAGCTTCGTGATGCTATCCTACGCGCTGCGCTCATTGCCGGTCGGAACCGCCTATGCGGTGTGGGTCGGCATCGGTGCCGCGGGTGTGGCGGCGCTCGGGATCGTGCTGTTCGGTGAAAGTGCCTCGCCGCTGCGGCTTGTCTGCATCGCGGTGATCGTCGCGGGTGTCGCCGGCTTGAAGCTGAGCGAGGGTTGAGGAGAGAGATCATGCAATCGCCGATCTTCGTCTCGCATGGGGCGCCCACGATGGTGCTCGAAGATGTGCCGGCGCGCGCCTTCCTCTCCGGCCTCGGCCAGGCGATTGCACGCCCACGCGCGATCGTCGCGGTTTCGGCGCATTGGGAAACCGAGGCGCCGCAAGTCGGCGCCGCGAAGCGCCCTGAAACGATTCATGACTTCTACGGGTTTCCCGAGGCTCTCTATCGCCTGAAATATCCGGCCGCCGGCGCGCCGGATTTGGCGGGCTCAATCGTGGAACATCTTAATGCCGCCGGATTTGCCGCCAAGGCTGATCCGGCGCGCGGACTCGACCATGGTGCATGGGCGCCGCTTTTGCTGATGTATCCGGAGGCCGATATTCCCGTCCTGCAACTCTCCATCCAGCCGCAGCGCGACCCGGCCCATCACATCGCCGTCGGCCGCGCGCTCGCCCCATTGCGGGATGACGGCGTGCTGGTTCTCGCCAGCGGCAGTGCCACGCACAATCTGCGCGGTCTCGACTGGCAGGGCCGGTCCGGCCCACCGGATTGGGCGCGCGACTTCGATGAATGGCTCGCTCGAGCCGTGACGACCGGCGATGAAGAAGGTTTGGTTAATTACCGCACAACCGCCCCGCATGCGGTGCAGGCGCATCCGCGCGATGAGCATCTGCTGCCGCTGTTCGTGGCGTTCGGTGCGGCGGGCGTTGGCGCCAAAGGCCAGCGCCTGCACGCAAGCTTCACATATGGCGGCCTGAGCATGGCCGCCTACCGTTTCGACGGCTGAGCGTCATCACCGCGTCGTGAGCCTTTGCTCACGTCCTTGTGATTCCTCATCCGTCAGGAGCGATCCCACGTAAAGGAGGGGATCATCCATGCGAAACATTTCTGATACCACCGCAACCTGGTTCGTCGTGCTGGGCCTTCTCGCGGCCCTGGGATTGACGTCGTTCTTGCCCGCCCAAGGCGAGGCGCGACGCGACGTTCAAGAGCCGTCAGTACAGCGCCTGTCGCTCACGTCGAGCGAGCTGTCGGACGCCGCCGCCAATGCGCGCGTGCCGGCGGGTCGCCATGTGCCCGCGGACGAGTTGTGGTGGTCGCCCAGCGAGCAATGGAACACCATCGCGCCGTCATCCGGCTCGGATGACGCGTTGGCCCAGGCCGAGGCACCGCTGAAGCGCGTCGTGGGTGAACCGCATCGCACCTGGTTCTGCAGCCTGTTCCGGCTTCGCACGCCCGCAACCTGATCGACCCCGCGCAGGAATGACGCGCGTTGTGCGTGGACTCGAACGCAAGCGCCACTGATCTGGGTGAAATATCGATGATTGTCTCATCACGCCGCCGGCTCTTGGTCGCGAGCGGCGGATTGCTGGTGGCTCGTCCGCTGTCCGCGCTCGCGGAGATCCTCACGCCGACGCCCGCGCAGACCGAAGGCCCGTTCTACCCGCGTGAATTGCCGCTCGATCGCGACAACGATCTCGCGACCGTCGCCGGTGCGCCCACCGGCGCCAAGGGAACGATCACCCAAATCTTCGGTACGGTGCGCGACGAGCAGGGCCGCGTCGTGCCCGGCACGCGTGTCGAGATCTGGCAGTGCAATGCCTTCGGCAAATATCACGATGCGCGCGATCGCCGCGACGCGCCGCTCGATCCCGGCTTCCAGGGTTTCGGCGAAACGATCACCGACGCGCAGGGGCGCTGGCGCTTCCGCACCATCCGCCCGGTCGCCTATCCCGGCCGCACGCCGCATATCCATTTCGCGATCGTGCCGCAGGGCGGCGGCCGGCTGGTCACGCAGATGTATGTCGCGGGCGAGGCCGGCAATGCGCGCGACGGCGTCTATCGGTCCATTCGCGACGAGGCGGCGCGCAAGAGCGTGACTGTGGCGCTTGCTCCGGCGGATGACGTTGAAGCCAATTCGGTCGCCGGCGAGTTCAAGATTGTTCTCGGCCGCAACACATTGGCAGGCTGAGTGCGTGGGGGCGTCACGGAGGCGCCGCGCCTCGCCTCATCCTTCGACAAGCTCAGGATGAGGCCCGAAACAGCGAGACCATGGCACCAATAGAAAAGCCCTCATGGTGAGCTTGTCGAACCATGAGGGCCTGCTCTGATTTGTCAATTGAAGGCGAGCTATAACTCGCCGCAGTCAGGCGACCTTGGCCGGCACGCCGCTCTTCTGCAGCAGCTCCTGCAGTTCGCCGCTCTGGAACATCTCGCGGATGATGTCGCAACCGCCGACGAACTCGCCCTTCACATAGAGCTGCGGAATGGTGGGCCAGTTCGAGAATTCCTTGATGCCCTGGCGGATCGAGGGGTCGGAGAGCACGTCGATGCCCTTGAACTTGACGCCCAGATGCGTGAGCACCTGCACCACCGCTGCGGAGAAGCCGCACTGCGGGAAGACCGGGCTGCCCTTCATGTAGAGCACGACGTCGTTGCTGGTGATGTCGTTCTTGATGCGGTCGGTGACGGTGGCGTCGGTCATCTGAAAATCTCCTGGGGTGCGCGGCCGGTGGGGCTCGGCACGGGGGTTAGTCGGGGGTCGAGGTCTGCAGCGCCATCGCGTGCAGCTCGCCGCCCATGCGGCCCTTTAAGGCCTGATACACCATCTGATGCTGTTGCACGCGCGACTTGCCCTTGAAGGTGGCCGAGATGACATGGGCTGCGTAGTGGTCGCCATCGCCGCGCAGATCCTCGATCGAAACCCTGGCATCAGGAATTGCGTCGCGAATCAGCTTTTCGATATCGGCCGCCGCCATCGGCATGTCTGCACCTGTTGTCAAACCGTCAAGGCTTAGTCCGACCCCATATAGGCCGGCAGCCAGAGCTCGTTCGCGTCGCGCAAGTCCTCGATAGATATTAGATTACGCCCGTCCAGTGTCAATGAACGCGCACCTGTCGTGCGTCCCGCGATGGCGGCAAAAACACCAGCTTTTTCAGCGGCTTCCAATATTTTCTTCGGTTGCGCGGTGGTGACCAGGTAACGCCCCTGATCTTCGCCGAACAAATAGGCGTGGAGCGCGATGCCCTCGGGTACCGTGGCGTCGAATCCGATATTGCCGGCCAACGCCATCTCAGCGAGCGCCACCAGGAGGCCGCCATCCGACACGTCGTGGCAGGCGTTAACCTGGCCGTCGAGGATCAGCCCGCGCACGAAATCGCCGTTGCGGCGCTCGGCGGCGAGGTCGACCGGCGGCGGCGCGCCGTCTTCGCGCCCGCAGACTTCGCGCAAATACAGCGACTGCCCCAGCCAGCCTTCGGTCTTGCCGATGACGATGATCGTCTCATCGACGGCCTTGAAGGGGAGCGACATCGTCTTGGCAACGTCGTCGATCAGTCCCACGCCGCCGATGGCGGGGGCGGGCAGGATCGCCTGGCCGTTGGTCTCGTTGTAGAGCGACACGTTGCCCGACACGACCGGGTAGTCGAGGGCGAGGCAGGCGGCGCGGATGCCGGCGATGGCACCGACGAACTGCCCCATGATTTCCGGCCGTTCTGGGTTGCCGAAATTCATGTTGTCGGTGATCGCCAGCGGGCGCGCGCCGACGGAAGTCAGGTTGCGCCACGTCTCCGCCACGGCCTGCGCGCCACCGGCCTCGGGGTCGGCATGTACGTAACGCGGCGTGCAATCGGTGGTGATGGCCAGCGCCTTTGGCGTGCCGGGGATGCGCACCACGGCGGCATCGCCGCCCGGCCGCTGCACCGTGTGGCCGCGCACCAGGTGATCGTACTGCTCCCAGATCCAGCGCCGCGAAGCGAGGTCGGGGCAGGACATCAGCGTCTTGAGCGCACCCGCTGCATCGTGGCCGGGGATCGCCGCGGGCTTCAGCACCGGCCGCGTCGCGGTCTTGGTCCAGGGCCGGTCGTATTCCGGCGCTTCGGTGGCGATCGGCTCGACCGGCAGCTCGGCCTCGACCTTGCCGCCCATCTTAAGCACGAGCTTGCCTGTGGTCGTGACCTTGCCGATGGTGACGCAGTCGAGCTCGTATTTGTCGAAGATCTTGCGCGCGACGTGCTCGCGGTCTGGCTTCAACACCATGAGCATGCGCTCCTGGCTTTCGGAGAGCATGATCTCGTACGACGTCATGCCGGTCTCGCGCATCGGCACCTTGTCGAGATTGAGCTCGATGCCCAGCCCGCCCTTGCCCGCCATCTCGACGGAAGAGGAGGTGAGGCCGGCGGCACCCATGTCCTGGATCGCGACGATGGCATCCGTCGCCATCAACTCGAGACAGGCTTCGATCAGCAGTTTTTCAGTGAAGGGATCGCCGACCTGCACGGTCGGGCGCTTCTCTTCCGATTTATCGTCGAACTCCGCCGATGCCATGGTGGCGCCATGAATGCCGTCGCGGCCCGTCTTGGCGCCGACATAGACGACTGGATTGCCAGGGCCCGCCGCCGCCGAATAGAAGATGCGGTCGGTACGCGCAAGGCCCACCGTCATGGCGTTGACCAGGCAATTGCCGTTATAGGACGCGTGGAAATTGGTCTCGCCGCCCACGGTGGGGACGCCCACGCAATTGCCGTAACCGCCAATGCCCTTGACGATTCCGGCCACGAGATGGCGCGTCTTGGGATGTTTGGGATCGCCGAAGCGCAGCGCGTTCATGTTGGCAATCGGCCTGGCGCCCATTGTGAACACGTCGCGGAGAATTCCGCCCACACCCGTCGCGGCGCCCTGGTAGGGCTCGATGAACGACGGATGGTTGTGGCTTTCCATCTTGAAGATGGCAGCCTGGCCATCGCCGATATCGATGACGCCGGCATTCTCGCCCGGCCCGCAGATCACCCACGGCGCTTTCGTCGGCAGCGTCTTCAGCCATTTCTTCGATGATTTGTAGGAGCAATGTTCGCTCCACATCACGGAGAAGATGCCAAGCTCGGTGCGGTTGGGCGCGCGGCCGAGAATAGCGACCGTGCGGTCGTATTCTTCGGGCGTGAGGCCCATCAGATCGTTGGGTCGCTGCGGTGCAGTCTCAGATGCTGTGGACATGGGCTCTCAGGCGACGGCGTCGACCAGCCCGTCGAACAGCTTGGCGCCATCGATCGAGCCGAGTTTGGGATCGGTGGCGTTCTCCGGATGCGGCATCATGCCCAGCACATTTTTGGTCTTGTTGAAGATGCCGGCGATGCTGCGCGCCGAGCCGTTGGGATTGTTGGCGGCATCGATCGAGCCGTCGGGCCCGCAATAGCGGAACGCGACATGGCCTTCGCCTTCGAGGCGGTCGAGCGTGTCCTTGTCGGCGAAATAATTGCCGTCGTGATGCGCGACCGGCACGCGCATCACCTCGCCGCTCTGGTAGCGTTGGGTGAACAGGCTCTGGCTGGTCTCGACCTTGAGATGCACGTCGCGGCAGATGAATTTGAGACTGGCGTTGCACAGCAGCACGCCGGGCAGCAGCCCGGCCTCGCACAGCACCTGGAAGCCGTTGCACACGCCGATGACCGGCGTGCCGCTCTCGGCGCGGCGCACGATTTCGTTCATCACCGGTGAGCGCGCGGCGATGGCGCCGGTCCGCAGGTAATCGCCATAGGCGAAGCCGCCGGGCAGCACGATCAGGTCGACCTTCGGCAGCTCGCCATCACGATGCCAGACCAGGGCAGGGGCGCGGCCCGTGGCGCGCTCGATCGCGTCGGCGATGTCATGCTCGCGATTGGAACCGGGGAAGACGATGACGGCGGATTTCATGGTGTCCGGGGTACCCGCGGAAAGCCCTCATATAGAGGATTTGGCCGGCATCGGCAAAGCCCAAGGCGGCCCCCCACCTTCGTCCAACGATAAACGATTCTTTAGGCTGGCCCACCTATGGTACGACCGGGGCATAAAGCCAGAATTTGGCTCAGGAATAAGCTGTAACCTATTGATAGGACACGCTCATGAACGAGCATACGAAGCCGCACGGGGACGACCCGCTTGAGAATCTCCGTCAGTCCTTTCGCGAGGATTTGGCCGAGCGGCTCGAAGGCATGGATACGGTCGTTCAGAAGTGCCTCGAAGGTGGCGCGCGACTCGAAGCGGCGTTGCCGCAGTTGCGCCGCGATGCGCACACGCTGAAAGGTATGGGCGAGGCCTCCGGTTTCCCGCTGGTTTCGATGGTGGCGCACCGTCTCGAGAATTATCTCGACGATCTCGACGCCCATCGCGTCGAACTCTCGCTCATGGATATCCGCGCGCATCTCGATGCGATGAACGACGCGATCGGCCGCAAGGCGCCGGCCGATGAGGCGACCACCGCCAAAGTCCTGCGCGCGCTGCCGATGCCGCGCACCTTCAATCCGAACGACATTGAACTGCGCAACGTCGAGGCGTTGTTGGTGACGTCCTCGCGCGTCGCCGGCCGCCTGGTCGCGCGCGATCTCGCCGCCTGCGGAATCCGCACCGTGCTGACTCAGTCGCCGACCGAGGCGTTCACGCTGGCGATCCGCATGAAGCCCAATCTGATCATCGCCTCGGCGACGATGGCCGAGCTCTCGGGCATCGACCTCGCGCGCGCTCTCGCGGCGATGGCGTCCACCAACAAGATCCCGATGGCGATCCTCACCAGCTTCACTGAATCGGAGTTGGTGAAGCAGGGCCTGCCCGCCGGCCTGCCGACCATCCGCACCGGCGACAAGCTCAGCGACGATCTGGCCGAAGTCATCACCAAGTACGGCATCGGCTGAGCGCGACATCCTCATCCTTGGACAAGCGAGGGATGAAGATGTCTTCACCTACCTCATCTTAAGATTGTCGAAGGGCGAGGCGAACACGCCGGCAGCATGCCAATGCGCCGCTATCTTGTTCAGTCTCGACGTCCGGCTTATGCTGCGATGAGCATTGGATGCTCGGGGGCTATCGTGCCGTCGCGCTCAGTTTGCTCCATGCCCCTGGCGATCGACCATTGGTTTGCGCGAGCGCGCCGGTGATCGCGCAAGCGGAAAGGCCGCGCCATGCGCGCAAGGCTCATTCTGCTGTCGCTGTTTCTGACAATAGTTTCTCTATCGCCGCACGTCGCCCACGCCCAGGATATCGGTGCCGTCCTGGCGGGAACGCGCGGGCCCTTCTGGAATGTGATGGAGAAGGGCATTGTCCAGGCCGCCAATGATCTCGGCGTCCATGTCCTGATCCGCAGCCCCGTCGACGACAATCCGACCAGCGTCGAGCAGAATCTGCAGCTCAAGATGGTCCAGTATCATGTTGTCGGCCGGGGCGAAGGCGCTGATCCTGGCGCCGATGCCGGTTGTCGGTGTCCCGACGCCGATCGAATTTCCGGTGCCGGTGATCTTCGTCGATCGGCTCAAGCGACGCTTTCAAATCCCTCTCGACGATTGCGACCGACAATTACGGCGGCGGACGTGCGGCCGCCCTGTCCTTGCAAGGGCGCTTGCCGAAGGGCGCGAAGGTCGGCGTACTGCGCCTGGCGCCGTATGTCGTCTCGACCTCGGCGCGCGAGGCGGGGTTCATCGACACGGCCAAGGAGTTGGGCCTCAACGTCGTTGTCGATAGCTATGTCGGTCACGATTTGCGCGAGGCGCAGGCGATTGCCGCCGTCATCCTGGCGCCGCATCAAGGCGCCCTGGACGCCGTCTTCACGCCGACAGGCAAGATCGGCATCAGCGCGATGCGAGTTTTGCAGGACTGGGCGCCGGCGAAGCGGCCGCTCCTGCTGAGCTTCGACTACCGGCCCAGTTTCGAGGACGATCTGCGCCGCGGAGATCTCTACCTGATGGTCGTGCAGGACGCCTACCAGATGGGCTATCAAGCGGTCCAGCGGGCCGTTCAGGCCCAGTCCGGCCGGCAAATTCCCGCGCAGATCATGGTCGACTTCCTGGTCGTGAGCGCCGCCAACGTGAATGATCCCGACATCCGTCTGAGACTGAGTCACCACAACGATTGATGGGGCCTGCCCGGGATTTCGACGGGACGGTCGGCGAATACGCGCGGGCGTCGATGCGGTCTTGGCGGTGCCGCTTGCCGGCTCTAAGATATTGATCAGCACGGCGCCGAGCGGACGCAAACCCGAACAACAATCGTCCGCCGCGACCGACACAGCCTTACTGTCGACATCCTCGCCGAATTCTGCCCAGCGCCCCGAGAGGCGGGCGCGAGCCAACGTCTGAGGGGGCATTGTATGGAGTCGTCGCGACATGACGAGGCGGCGTCGCCCCATCCGGCCGGGGGCAGGCTGCATGCGGCGGCGTTGAGCGGCGCTCGCCGTGGCGAAATTCAGGCTGCCGCGGATGACATGCGCTGGCCGATGCTGTCGCGGTTGCGCGGCGGTATCGGTCTGCGTCTGCTGGGAAGTGTCCTTCTGTTCAGCTCGGTCGTGACGCTGATCCTGACGGCACTCCAGCTTTATCTCGACTACAACCGCGAGGTCCGGCACATCGAGACCCGGCTCTCGGAGATCGAGCGCAGCTATCTCGGCAGCCTCAGCGAGAGCCTATGGAACTTGGATAAGAACCAGCTGGAGATCCAGCTGAACGGAATTCTCCGTCTGCCGGCTATTCGCAGCGCCGCCGTTCACGAGACCACCGCAAGCCAGAGCCCACTCATCCTCGTCGCGGGCGATCGCTCAACGCATTCGGCCATCACCCGCGAATTTCCGCTGGTCCGCACGATCCAGGGGCGCAAGCAGTCGATCGGCGTCTTCTCCGTCGTCGCCACGCTGACCGAGGTCTACGAGGAGTTGCTGAACCGGGCGTCGATCATCTTGCTGAACCAGGCCGCAAAGACCTTTCTGGTGTCGCTGTTCATCCTCTACATCGTTCACTGGCTCGTGACGCGTCACCTGACGGCCATCGCCGGGTTCGTCGGCGGTTACGATCTGGCCCGGCGGCCACCGGCACTCACCCTGCAGCGCCGGCCGCCCAAGACACAAGATGAGCTCGACAAGGTCGTCGTGGCCTTCAACGACCTGTTTGCCAGCTTGCAGCGCGCCTACGACGATTTGCGCGAGACCAATGCCGAGCTTGAGAACGATATCGTAGCGCGCCGGCGTGCCGAAGAGGCCTTGCGTCAGAGTGAGAAAAAGTTCCGCGACTACGCCGAAAGCTCCTCCGATTGGTTCTGGGAAAGCGACGCCGATCATGTCTTCACCTACATCTCCGACCAGATCACGGCGTTTGGCATCGACCGCCCGGCGCCCGTCCCCGGTCAGCGTCGCACCGATGTGGCAATAGATTTGGAAACAGAGCCGGAGAAGTGGCGCGACCATATGGCGACGCTCGAGCGCCACGAGCCGTTCCGCAATTTCGAGTACAAGCGTCCCGATTCAAGCGGTCGCATTTGTCATCTCAGCGTCAATGGCCAACCGATCTTTGATGCGGAGGGGCGATTTATCGGCTACCGCGGCACGGCACGCGACATAACCGAGCAGCGTGAGGCCGAGGAGCGGCTGCGTCAGTCGCAAAAGATGGACGCGATCGGCCAGCTCACCGGCGGGATCGCCCACGACTTCAACAATCTTTTGACCATCATCATCGGCAACGCCGACGCCCTGACGGAGCAACTACCCGACGAGAGCCAGCGCCGCCTGGCGGCGTTGATCGGCACGGCTGGGGAGCGCGGCGCCGATCTGACGCGCCATCTCCTCGCGTTCTCGCGCCGCCAGGCGCTGCGGCCGCGCCTCGTCGACGTCAACGTTCTGCTGGCCAATATGGACCAGTTGCTGCGCCGCGCGCTCGGTGAGGAGATCGAGATCGAGCTTGTTCGTGCCGCGGGCCTGTGGCGGACCTTCATCGATCCAAGCCAGCTCGAAAGCGCGATCTTGAATCTTGCGATCAATGGTCGCGATGCCATGGCCCAGGGCGGTAAATTGACGATCGAGACTGGCAACGCCTATGTCGATCAGAACTACGCCGACAGCCGCGGCGACGTGCGTCCGGGTCAGTACGTCATGGTCGCCGTGGCGGATACCGGAACCGGCATGACGCCGGAAGTCATCGCGCGCGCCTTCGAGCCGTTCTTCACGACCAAGGCCCTCGGCAAAGGTACGGGTCTCGGGCTCAGCATGGTCTACGGTTTCGTCAAGCAATCGGGCGGACACGTGAATATCTACAGCGAGCTCGGCCACGGCTCGATCGTCCGCCTCTATCTGCCGCGCGGGACCGGCACCGAGCAGGAAGCGCTGGCGCCCGAGGAAGCCAAGGTCGCGGCGACCGGGACCGAGACGATCTTGCTGGTCGAGGACGAGGAGCTGGTGCGCAGCCATGTCGGCGCGCAGCTGGCCCGTCTCGGCTACACCGTGATCGCCGTGCCCGATGGGCCATCGGCGCTGGCCGAGCTCAACGAGAACAAGCATATCGATCTGCTGTTCACCGATGTCGTCATGCCGGGCGGAATGAACGGCCGGCAAGTCGCCGAGGAGGTCAAGAGATTGCGCCCCGGCATCAAGGTGCTGTTCACATCGGGCTATACGGAGAACGTGGTGGTCCATCACGGCCGGCTCGATCCCGGCGTGCAATTGCTCAACAAGCCCTATCGTATGGCCGACATGGCCCGCAAAATCCGCGCCGTGCTCGATGGCAGTTGAGCCGGGCGTGCGCTCACGGCGCTTTTGAGTGCGTGCGGACAAGGCGCTCGAACTCGTTCAGATCCACGGCGGCCAGATCCGAAACGGCCCAGTACGCCAATCCGTTGTCATGCCAGTGGAGCAGGTTATAGCCCTGCCGCGTCATCGCGGCCGTGGGTGTGGGGCTGGTTTCGCTCCCCGTTGGCCAGACGAACAGATTGATGATGTGCTGGCGATGGCGATAGACCAGCGCCGCCACCGGCCGCTGATCGAGATAGTCGAGGCGCCCGCCCACCAGCGCGAAGCCCTGCGCCGTCAGGTCGCGGACCGGCGGCGAGATGTCGAGCCTGCCGTTGAACCACGGCTTGACCGTGTGCTGGTCCGACGACGACACATCGGTCAGGTGATTGGCCATTAGCGAGCGCACATGGGCGGCCACGATCTCCGGTGCCTGGCCGGCGCTGCGCCCCGGCATCATCGTTCCGGTCCACACATTCCAGCTCAGCAGCGTCACGAAGGCGAACGACGCGGCCAGCGCCACTGGCCGCCAAACCGGCGACGATGCGCGGCCAGCCGACGGCGGTGGTGACGCCGCATCGTTGGCGTCGGCATCGGCAATGGCCGCGCGCACGCTTCCACTCAGGGCCGGCGGTGCGGGGTGATAGGTCGCCTTGCCGCGGATTGCAGCGCTCAGGATGGCGTCGGCGCCGGTCGTGTCTTCATCCGCCATGGCGGCGCTCCCGGTTGGACCCGTCGGTCAGGGCGCGGCGCAACAACTCGCGCGCGCGCGCCAGGCGCGACATCACGGTTCCGATCGGCACGCCGGCAATCTCGGCAATCTCGGCGTACGAGAGCTCCTCCAATTCGCGCAGAACGATCGCCTCGCGAAACGGCAAAGGCAGGTCAGCGATGGCGCGATCGATCGCCTCTGAATCCGCGCGCTGCAACAGCAGTGTCTCCGGATTGGCCGCCGGTGCGGGACCGATCGCGCTCACGCTAGCGCCGCCATGCATGGCTTCGTCGAACACCGTCTCGATCGCGCTCTTGCGGTTGCGCTTGAGCCAGTTGAAGGCCGTGTTGCGCACAATCGTCAGCAGCCAGGCGCGGCCGTCGCCGCCCTTGAACCCGTCGAAGAACTGAAACGCCCGCAAATAAGCATCCTGCACCACGTCGCGCGCATCCTGGTCGGCGCGCGTCAGCCAGCGCGCCAGGTTATAGGCCGCATCGAGATGCGGCAGTGCCATCGCCTCGAACCGCCGGGTTCTGTCGTTGTCGCCCAAAGGCGTGTCCTTCGCGCTGGACGGTCCGCGCTCGCGGGTCCTGACTGCACAATACCGCCGAACCTTTGTTTTTATTCCCGGAAAAATCTCATGGCCGCGCGTGAATAAAAGCGGCCGGCCTTGGGTCTTGGCCGGTGCGAGTTCATGCACGCCAAGGGAGATCACGATGACCCTCAAGATCGATCGCCGCGACTTCGCCAGGCTGGCCGGGCTGGGTGGGGTGGCCTTCGCCTCCGGCCTCGCCGGGCCGCACCGTTTCGCGCAGGCCAAGACGGCAACGCAGGATTTTTTCTTCCTTCAGCTCACCGACACGCATTGGGGCTTCAGGGGCCCGCCCAACCCCGATGCCGCCAACACGCTCAAAAAGGCGGTCGCGGCGGTGAACGGCCTGGCGCAGCAACCGGATTTCATCGTTTTCACCGGCGATCTGACGCACACCACCGACGATGCCGCCGAGCGGCGCAAGCGCATGGCCGAATTTCGCGCCATCGTCGCCGAGCTCAAGGTGAAGACGCTGCGCTTCATGCCGGGCGAGCACGATGCGGCGCTCGACGGCGGCGTTGCCTACCAGGAGTTCTTCGGCAAGACCCACTACACCTTCGACCACAAGGGCATTCACTTCATTGCGCTCGACAACGTTTCCGATCCGGCCGCGGCGATCGGCGACGAGCAACTGGCCTGGCTCAAATCCGACCTCGCGCAGCTGGATCGGGAAACGCCGATCGTGGTGCTCGCCCACCGGCCGCTCTTCGATCTCTATCCGCAATGGGATTGGGCGACGAAAGACGGCGCCGCGGCGGTCGTGTTGTTGATGCCCTTCGAGCACGTGACGGTGTTTTACGGCCACATCCACCAGGAGCATCACCACAAGACGGGCCACATCGCCCATCACGCGGCGCTGTCGCTGATCTTCCCGCAGCCGTCTCCCGGCTCGCAGCCCAAGCGCACGCCCCCCGTGGCCTGGGATCCCGCATAGCCCAACAAGGGGCTGGGCTGGCGGCGCGTCGGCGCCAAGGCCGGCTCGGATGACCTCGCCGTCGCGGAAACGCCGCTTGGACCCGTATGAGCCGTCGCTTTGCGATGCTTGTCCTAGCGCCGGCGCTGGCGATTGGCGTGGCCTTCGGCGTCGGCGATCGCGGTGTCGCGCGCGCGGACAAGGTGGTCCACATCACCGCCAAGAAGTTCGAGTTCGAGCCCGCGGAAATCACCCTCAAGAAAGGGGAGGCGGTGATCATCGAGCTGACGACGCTCGATCGCAGTCATGGCTTCAAGGTGCCGGCCCTTGGCTGGCGCGTGGAGGCCTTGCCAGGAGAAACCGTGCGCCTGCGCGTGACGCCGGACAAGGAAGGCAGCTTTGAAGTGACCTGCGACGTCTTCTGCGGCGAGGGCCACGAGGAGATGGAAGCGAAGATCGTCGTGGTCGAGTGACGCAACGCCCTCATCCTTCGACAAGCTCAGGATGAGGAACTCAAGAAAAAAGCCTCACCCTGAGCTTGTCGAAGGGTGAGGCTGCTTGCGCGAGAGCTACTCTTTCAGCTCGATCGCGTAATTCTCGATTACCGTATTGGCGAGCAGCTTCTCGCACATCTGCTTGACCGCCGCCTGCGCGGCGTTGCGGTCCTGCTCCTTGAGATCGATCTCGATGAACTTGCCCTGGCGCACATCGCCCACGCCGGTGAAGCCGAGATTGGCCAGTGCGTGGCCGATCGCCTGGCCCTGGGGGTCGAGAACGCCTGACTTGAGGGTGACGTGAACGCGCGCCTTCATCCGTGTCTCTCGTTTGGTCAGTGAACTATTGTAGCGTCGCCGGGCCCTTCAGGTCCTGCGGGCCGCCCTCGGGCAGAATACCAAGCCGCCGCGCCACTTCGCGATAGGCTTCCTCGACATTGCCGAGGTCGCGGCGGAAGCGGTCCTTGTCGAGCTTCTCGTTGGTCTTGAGGTCCCACAGCCGGCACGAATCCGGGCTGATCTCGTCGGCGAGGATGATGCGCATCTCCTCGTCGTTCCACAGCCGCCCGAACTCGACCTTGAAATCGACGAGCCTGAGGCCGACGCCGAAGAACAGCCCGGACAGGAAATCGTTGATGCGCAGCGCTAGCGCCATGATGTCGTCGAGGTCCTGCGTCGAGGCCCAGCCGAAGGCGGTGATGTGCTCTTCCGAGATCATCGGGTCGCCCAGCGCGTCGTTCTTGTAATAATACTCGACGATGGAGCGGGGCAGCGCTTGGCCCTCCTGCACGCCGAAGCGCTGCGAGAAGCTGCCGGCGGCGACGTTCCGGACCACGACTTCGATCGGAATAATCTCAACTTCACGCACGAGTTGCTCGCGCATGTTGAGCCGGCGCACGAAGTGCGTGGGCACGCCCACTTCCTCGAGGCGCATCATCAGATATTCGGAGATGCGGTTGTTGAGCACACCCTTGCCGGTGATGACGCCTTTTTTCTGGTTGTTGAAGGCGCTGGCGTCGTCCTTGAAGTACTGGACGAGCGTGCCCGGCTCCGGGCCCTCATACAGGATCTTGGCCTTGCCTTCGTAAATCTGTCTGCGACGGGCCATGTCAATTCACCGGGACTGGGGGAGGCGCGGCAGGGAGGAGCCGCAAAGGGAAGCGGGCACGCCCCGGCGAGGCGCGCATGAGAACCACTCCGATTTTCCCGCCTATATACCGGTTCAGGTCCGGTCCTGCAATCCAGCGGCCGATATTTGTCAGATCAAAGACTTACCGGCTCATAGCGGATCGAATCCGGGTGGCCGCTGCCGAAGCGCCAGAGCGGCTTGCGGCCGCTGCCGGGGCTCGGAAGGGCGATCAGCGACGAGTTGGTGGTGACGAAGCCGGTCTCCGTGACGATCGTCATGGCCCCGTGCGGGCCGGCCCCAGGCTCGCTCTCGCGGCTGGCCATCAGCTTCTCCCAGGCGGCCCAGTCGCCCTTGTCGGGGTCGGGGGTCTTGGCAGCGGCAAAACGGGGGCGATGGAAGCGGATCCGGGCGGGATTCCGGGTCGTCGCGGTCATGGGCCGTGATCATCGACAACCCGGTCGGGATTTCGGCGACGGTCGGGCGGATCGGGCCGGCGCGGCCCAAGGAACGGATCCAGAAGGCATCGCGGTTATCGGCAATAACAAGGTTGAAGGCCCGATAGGCGCGAGAATCGAGGTCGCGCATCGCCGCGACGGCGGCAATCGCATCGGCATGATCCAGCGCTTCCAGCACCAGCTCGCCACGCGAGCGCAGGCCCGGGATCGGCCCCAGTGTTCCGGGCCGGTTCAGCACCCCCACCAGGACGCCATCGTCGTTGAGCCCCAGCCATGATCCGCCCGCGAGCTCGTCCTGACCGCCGGTCACCTCCTTGCGATCGGGCCAATGCCGTCCCGGCGGCTTCCACGGTCGGTCGGCCATTTCATCGCGATTGGCCGCAAACAGCAGGGGCCAAGCATGGTCGGGACGGCGCAGGACGATGACAGTGCACATGGACGGCGGCTTGCTTGTCGGGGGCTGAAACGGGGGGGAGGGACGGTTCGGCGAGCCTTTGTACTTTATTCCGGAGGGACTATATAAGCAGCGCGGCAGCACATCTGCCATGCGCCGACTGCTGAGGAGAATGCGACCGAATGACGACTTTTGACGAACGCGAGAAAGCTTTCGAAGCTAAATACAAGCGCGACAACGAGCTGCAGTTCAAGGTGACGGCGCGGCGCAACCGCCTGCTCGGCGAATGGGCGGCCGCTAAGATGGGCCTCACCGGCCAAGCGGCGGCGGATTATGCCAAGGAAGTCGTGTCGGCGGATTTCAACCGCCCGGGCGATGAGGATGTCGCCGAGAAGGTGCTCGCCGACCTGACGGCCAAGAAAGTGGCGATTTCCGCGGGCGATATCCGCAAGGAAATGGACCGCCTGCTGACGCTCGCCAAAGAACAGCTCATGAAGCAGGGGTGAGACCCCTTTTGTTGCTGCGGGCTCGACGAGGCCAGGGGCGCCCCGCGCCCTTATGGCGCGCGGCCGCGCCCGGCCTCGAACACCCGTTGTAACAGGCAGAAGGCGAACAGCAAGGCGCCGATGACAATCCGCGTCCACCACGAGCTGAGCGACCCGTCGAAATTGATCAGCGTCTGGATGGTGCCCAGGATAAGCACCCCGAATAGCGTGCGGGCGACATAGCCGACACCGCCGGTGAGTAGTGTGCCGCCGATCGCATACACCGTGCGTCCGAACGCGGTGCCGTGCACCAGGAAAATCCCGATCGCCAGCACGGCCAGGGCAACCAGCGCGCCGATCGACAGCGACGCGTCGCCCCACAACGTCAGGCGCGTCTGCGCGATCGTCGCGTAGGCCAACGCGGTTGCACAACTTTATATATCGGACCGCCGGAGACGCAATTGCTCCGTACACGTCGGAGCTGATTCGGGTCGCGGAACCGGTTTGTCCTCCCGACGTTCCACTGTGCAGATCATAAAGCGGGCCCACGCCCGCTTTTGCCCTCGCATGGGAGAACGCAAATCATGAAAAAATTTTTGGCCCTGAGTGCGCTCGTCCTTCTGGCGGCATGCCAGCGCGAGCCTGACGTGCGGAGCAGCACCGTGGACGTGGTGACGGTGCGTTATTTCGACGGTCAGGAAGACGCGGCCGCGCGCAAGGCGGCGGACGAGTGCGCCCGATATAATCGTCGCGCCCGCTTTCGCAATGCGAGCAATTCCAATTCGGGCGACCGCGACGCGATCTACGATTGCATCTTGTAGCCCGTACGACGCCCTGCAATTGACAGCGCCCCGCAACTTCGGTTACGCATAACGCCATGTCGCGCCGCAATCCGCTTTACGCCGTCACGCTTATGGCAGCCGCTTCGCGCGGGCTCCTGGGAGACGTCGTGGGCTGAGAGCAGGTCCGACATCGTGTGCGATCCCAGGGGCCCCGACCGGCGACGGTTCGGGGCCCTTGGCATTTGGGGGCAGGGCTATGGCTGCAATCAAGGTCGAAAACCTGAGCAAGAGCTTCCGGCTGCGCGGCCGTCGGGGGCTTCGCGGGCTTTTCCGCTCATCGCCGCCGACCGAGGTCGCCGCGGTGCGCGGCATTTCCTTCGCCATTCGGGCAGGCGAGCGCGTGGCCTTCATCGGGCCCAACGGTGCGGGCAAATCGACCACCCTCAAGATGCTGACCGGCATCCTGACACCCAGTTCGGGCCATGCCGAGGTGGCGGGTCTGGTGCCGTGGCGCCAGCGCCGCGCTCTCGCGCACCACATCGGCATCCTGTTCGGGCAGCGCTCGCAGCTTTGGTATCATCTGCCGGTGCGCGACAGCCTGCGCCTGATCGCGCGCATCTACGGCCTCGATCGCGCGGCCGCCGCTTCGCGGTTGGAACTGCTCGCCGCCAAGTTCGCGATTGCGGATCTGCTCGACCGGCCGGTGGCGCAGCTCTCGCTGGGCCAGCGCCTGCGCTGCGAGATTGCGGCGTCGCTGCTGCACGCGCCGCCGATCCTTCTGCTCGACGAGCCGACCATCGGCCTCGACGTGTCGGCCAAGGCGAGCCTGCGCGATCACCTGATGGCGCTGTCGGCGGAGGAGGGCACGACCATCCTGCTCACTTCGCACGACACCGGCGACATCGAGCGCATCTGCGAGCGTGCCATCGTCATTGACCGCGGCAGCCTGCTGATGGATCAGCCCTTGGCGGCCTTGCGCGCGCAACATCTGCGCCAGCGCGTGCTGACGCTGATGACCGAGGAAGAGCAGCCCGTCCTCGACCTTGCTGGCGTCACCGTCGCCAGCCGCGAACCGCATCGCGTCAGTTTCGCCGTCGATCTGGACGTGACGCCGGTCGAGCGCGTCGTGGCCGCAGCACTGGACCGCTTCGCCGTGCGCGATCTCGCCATCGAGAACCCGCCGCTCGACGACATCATCCGCGCGATCTATCGCACCGCCGCGGTGCCGTCATGAGCGAAGTCGCGCGCATCGTCGCCGCTCTCGGCGCCTTCGCGCGCTTGGGCTGGCGCGAGGCCGCTGCCGATCGCGTCGGCATGGCGGCGCGGGCTTTGCTGTTCGTTGTGCCCGTCCTCGTCTTCGTCGCGGTCTGGGCGGCAACACCGCTGGGTCTGGTCGATCTGCCCGGTTACGACGCAGCCAGCATCGCCTGGTACGTGATGGTGACGGAATGGGTGGTGTTCATCGGCGGCCACGCCTTCCGCGAAGTGGAAGACGAGATCCGCTCCGGCGCCGTCGAAGCTTCCCTCACGCGCCCGCTGCCCTATGCGCTGGCGGTCTTCGCCGAGTGGCTGGGCGGCGGCGCCTATCGCCTGCTGACCCTGGGTGCCATCGGCGCGCTCGTCACCGCGCTGGCGACGGGAACGGTGCCGTTTGCCCTCGTGACGGTGCCGGTCCTGGTGCTGACCGTGGCGGTCGGCGCCGTGCTCATGCTGCTGCTCCAGCTCGGCACCGGCTTGCTGACCGCCTGGCTCAGCACGCCCGCACCGTTCTTCTGGGTCTGGCAGAAGCTGGCGTTCATCTTCGGCGGGCTGCTGATCCCGCTCACCCTCTATCCGCCGGCCATCCGCGCCATCGGCGAGGTGTCGCCATTCGCCGCCATCATGTTCCACCCGGCGAGCCTGGTCTTTGACTCAAGCGCGCACGCGATTGCGCGCGTCTTCGCCTGGCAGGTCTTCTGGCTGGCGATCGTCGGTATCGCCGTGGCGTTGCTTGCGGCCGCGGCGACACGCCGTTTCGTGCGCGACGAAGTCTCAGCCATGCTGACCTATCTCGGCGCCCTGTTGGCAACCAACATCAAGGCCGGTTTCGCGCGGCGCGGCGAGGCGCTGGTTTCCGTCGTCCTGATGTTCGCCAACAACCTCGTCTTCTTCATCATCTGGATGATCTATTTCGCGCGCTTTCGCGAGTTGGCCGGCTGGCAGCAGCAGGATGTCGCGCTGCTCTACGGCATGGCGGCCTGGGCGTTCGGCCTGAGCGTGACGATGGCCGGCGGCTTCCGCGACATGGGCCGCGCCATCGCCGATGGCGGGCTCGATGTCCATCTCGGCCGGCCACGTCATCCGCTGCCCAGCCTGCTGCTGTCGCGCTCGATCCCATCGGGCTTCGGCGATCTCGCCAGTGCGCCCGTGATGTGGCTGGTGCTGGGCGGGCGCAGCGTTGCCGATCTGCCGCTGCTGATCGCGCTCGCCACCGCTGGCGGCATCGTGATGCTGGCCACCTTCGTGATGGGCCAGTGCCTGGTCTTCTGGTGGCCGCGCGCCGTGCGCCTGGGCGAGGAGCTGGTCAATGTCGTGCTGATGATCTCGGTCTATCCCCAGCACGTCTTCGGGGCCGGCATGCGCATCCTGCTGTTCACGCTGTTGCCGGTCGCGTTCATCTCACAGGTGCCCGTTGAGGCCATACGCGAGTCTGATCCTGGCAAGTTCGCTGCTGTGATTGCGGCAGCTTGCATCTATGGCGCGCTTGCGGTCTTCATCTTCGAGCGTGGACTGCGCCACTACGCATCAGGCAACCGGATGGTCGTCAATCGATAGAACGGACTGATCTGTTATAGTCGTTGAGGCAGTGCAATCGACCCAGAGGAGGGTGACCGTGGCCGGTGCCGACCAGCATCCCGTGGCTCATGCCGGAGCCGAAACCACGAGTGAATGGCCGACCGAGCTTTATAGGCTGCTGAAGGCCGCGCGCGTTCAGCACATGGCCTATGTCCCGGACGCAGGCCATTCGGCCCTGATCAATCTGTTCCTGGCGGATCTCGACGTCGTTTCGAACGTGCTGACGACGGAGGAGGAGGGCGTGGCGATTGCGGCGGGCGCCTGGCTCGGCGGGCAGCGCAGCGTGCTGCTCATGCAGTCGAGCGGTGTGGGCAACTGCATCAATATGCTATCGCTGCCGGTGCTGGCGCGGTTCCCCTTGCTGATCCTGGTCACGATGCGCGGGGAGTGGGCGGAGTTCAATCCCTGGCAGATGCCGATGAGCCGGGCGACACAGCCGTCGCTCGAAGCGATCGGCCTGCGGGTGATGCGTGCCGAGACGGCAGAGGATTTGATCGCAACCGTCGCGTCGGCGGCAACGCAGGCTTACGAGGCGGAGCAGCAGATCGCGGTGCTGATCGGCCAGCGCCTGCTTGGCGAGAAGAAGTGGTGACATCATGAACGTTCAAGCCCCGATTACGATGGATCGTCGCGATGCTGTCCGCACGCTCTTGGCCGGCCGCGATCAGGCTCTGGTTGTCACCGGTCTTGGATCGCCAAGCTACGATGTCCATGCCGCCGGTGATCGTGACGACAATTACTACCTATGGGGTGCCATGGGCGCGGCCGCACTCGTCGGGCTTGGCCTTGCGCAGGCTCAGCCCAAGCGCCGCGTCATGGTCATCACCGGCGACGGGGAGCAGCTCATGGCCTTCGGCAGCCTGGCCACGATTTCGGCTGCAAAGCCAAAGAACCTTGCTCTGATCATCCTCGACAACGAGCATTTCGGTGAAACCGGAATGCAGGCAAGCCACACGGCGAAGGGCCTCGATTTCGCCGCTGTCGCCGCGTCTTGCGGTTTCGCCGAGGCCGGCATTGTCCGCACCCTCGCGGAGGTCGACGCGCTTTGCGATGTTCTGCGCCAGCCCGCCGTGGGTCCGCGACTCTTTGTCCTGAAGATAAAGGCGGAGAATCCGCCGCGCTCGTTGCCGCCGCGTGATGCGGTGCATGTCAAGAACCGGCTCCGCGCGCATCTCGGTTTTCCGACCTGCTGACCGACGCGTGCATGCGAGAGGGGTATTGAATGCTGACGATCTGGGGGCGGCGCAGCTCATTCAATGTGCAGAAGGTCATGTGGATGGTCGACGAGCTTGGGCTCGAGCACCGGCATATCGAGGCCGGCGGTTCCTTCGGTGGCCTGGACGCGCCGAATTTCGCGCCATGAACCCGCACGGCAAGGTGCCGGTGATCGACGATCACGGCACGGTCGTCTGGGAATCGCACGCAATCTTGCGATATCTGGCGGCTCACTATAGGCGGGGCGCATTTTGGCAGGATGCGCCGGCCGAACGCTCGCAATCGGATCGCTGGATGGATTGGGCGCACACCACGCTGCAGCCCGATTTCCTGATGGGCGTTTTCTGGGGCTTCTATTGCACCCCGGCGCGGCAGCGCGACACGGCGGCAGTGCGCAAGAAGATCGATCTCTGCGCGCGGCATTTCACATTGCTCGATCGTCAGCTCGCGGGGCGCGATTTCCTCCTCGGCAACGCCCTGACGCTGGCCGACATTCCGGCCGGAACCTGTCTCTATCGCTATTTCAATCTTGAGATTGAGCGCCCGTCGGTTCCCAACGTGAAGGCCTGGTATCAGCGCCTCCAGGATCGTCGCGCCTATCAACAGCACGTGATGGTTCCGTTCGAGGAGCTCTATGGTCGCCTTGCCTATTGATGGCGAAGACTCGGTGTGACTCCCTTTACGATCTTTGGCCTGTCAGCCCGCGGCACTCGCCGCCAGCGGCACCTTGGGTCGTATTCAAGGCGATGGCCGTGATGGCCGCGGCGCTGGTCTATGGCGCGCTGGCGATTTTCGTCTTCGATCGCGGCCTGAATCGCTACGCCTCGGACAATCGCATGGTGGTCAATCGGTAGCCGTCACCGATGGCGGCAGGATGGCGGCTTCGATCTGTGCCCGGCGCTCGCCGACGAGCAGATAGGCGGCGGGGATGCAGCCCCAGGTAGCACAACGCACCCAGGCGAAGCGTCGTATCGATTCCGAATGAGATGCTGATGGCGACCGCGATGGCCGAGCCCAGCACGCCCGCGGCCCCGTTCATGCCCCAGAACCATGGCGCGGGGCGGGCATCGATCTGCATGACCAGACGCATGCCCGCGGGAAAGCCGAACCCCATCAGGATGGCACCGGGCGCGATCAGGCCGATAGCGACGATCGCGCGCTGAAATGTGTCGGCCCCCGCGAAGGACTCGATGAACGCCGGCAGCATGATCGGCAGGACAAAGACATAGGCCGCGAGCCCGATCGCCCAGGCCGCAAACCGGCCGGACTGGTCAAGGGCAAGGCGCGCGGAGGCGAAGCTGCCGAGGCCGGTAAAGAGAATGATGCTGAACAGCACGATGCTGAGCGAATAGATCGGGTGGCCGAGAAAGACCGAGAGCCGCTGCAACAACCCGATCTCGACAAACATGAAGCCGAGGCCGATCAGGACGAAATAAACCGTGCCGGCGGCGATCAGGCGCGCATCGGATTGCCGGATCGCCGGCCGCATCGGGATCACGATCGTCGCCAGCACCAGGATCGACGCCAGGACGACGATCAGCAGCAGCGTCGCCGACGCGATGATGTTGCCGCTCAGAACGCCGGGCTTCTCGAAACTCTGCACGTTGAGAGCCATGTGGGCCCGTGTCAGCGGCAGTTGATTGAAAAAGAACGGGCGGTCGTCGGTGGGTGGACTGAGATCGAGGAGATACCCCGACGTCGCGCGCGCGAGTTCCGCAGGACTCTTCGCGGCGGTGATGGACGCCAGAAGCGGCGACGCTGCCGGACGTCCGGGACTGAGCAGGATCTGAAACTCCCGATCGCTCGAAGTCTTGTGCAATGCTGCAATCTCGGCAGCGGTGAGTGGGGTGCGTGACAGCACCAGCGTCGCAAGATTTCCGGTCGCGCCGAGAAAGATGTGGCGTGACGGGTCGTGCACGCCGTTGTCCAACAGCGTGCGGACCGCGAGGCTGATCATCCGGCCGGTCTCATTGACCTCACCTGCGGAATACCATCGGCTGACCGTGAACACGCCGTTCGGCGCAAGACGGTTCAGGAAATGCTGCCATCCTTCGATCGTATAAAGCCCGTTCTCGGAGAGCGAGAACGCGCCGGCACCGGTCGCCGCGAACGTATCGATCATGCTCATCTGGATGAGATCGAAACTGTCGGTCGATCGCGCGAACCAGCTGCGAGCCTCGTCAACGATGAAACGCAAACCCGGCAGCGACGCGAGGCCGGCGAAGTTCCGAAAATTCGGATGAGTCGTAAGGAGATCGATGAATATGGGATTGAGCTCGACGCCCGTGATGTCGCGAAAGCCGAACATCCAGGCCGACAACATGTCGCGGCCGCCGCCGACGCCGATGATCGCGGCGCGTCCCGAATTGCGGATGGCGTAGGCGAGGTTTGTCACGTCATGGGCCAGGAACCGGGCGCTGGCGACATCGCCATTGAACCGGAACATGCTCGTCGCGGCGTCGCCATCGATGTTGAGGCGGCGTTGCTCGACCTTCAAATCCGCCGGCATTGTCGGTGAGGGGCCCCACAGCAGCGGCTCGTCGACATACGGCTTTCGCGAGATGATTCTGGAATAGGAGTTCCATTGCTCGAACGACAGGTTCTCGCGGCGGTCGACCGTGTTCTTGACGACGATCGGCTGGATACCCCGGATCGTGGCGCCATTCGCCACGGCCATTGCGATCAGCACCGCGCAGATCGTCCACGGGCGGAACAGGACGCGATCCAGAAGCCGGGAATTGCGTCGTGCAGGCCGGGCCGCGGACGCGGCAAAGCAGCCCGCCGCCGCGGCGCCGACGGCCGCAACCGCGAAAATGCTGGAAACGGCATCGAGGACATCCAGGAGAGCGAGCACGCCCAGACATCCGAGCGAGGCACCGATCAGGTCGACGGCGTAGATCTGATTTACGGGGAAGGGACTGCGCGTCAGGGCGATGCTGACAACCACGCCCGAGAAGAAAAACGGCGTCGCCATGACGATGGCGAGTTCGGCCCAGGTCAGGATCGTGGTGGCGGACAGAACCAGGACCGGGGCGTGCGTGACTTGCAGCAGGACCGAGGCGACGGTGCCAAGGGCAAAAGCGGACCCGAATTTGGTCAGGGTGGACGCTAGAGTTTCAGCGGTGATGCGCGCACTGTTGTAGTAAACCCAGACGGCACCGGCCGTCATGCCGAACATTGCCATGCTGATCGAGAAGAAGGCGAGATGATAATGCGCGGTCACCGAGAGCAGGCGCGTCTCGATGATCTGCAGCATCAATGTCGCCAGGCATGTGAGGAACACGCCGGCATAGAAGAAAGTCTTGCGCATGGATCCCTTGGATCGCCCGGACGGTTCTGCTCGCGACTAAAACCTATAAGAGTAGAGCAGTGTCTATATCGCATCCAACGGCGGACTTCGCCAGCGGCGAGCACAAGGAACAATTGCGTAGCTTGCAGAATAGTCTGTCTGCGACCTCCACCGATGCACGCTTGAGCTCCCTTGGACTATTTTCCGGCGTCGGTTCCAAGCGGCGTCTGCTGATGAAAGGCCATCTTCCACGCGCCATCGCGTTTCACATAGCCGCTGCTGACGACCGCCTTGTACGCCGCGCCGGTACCGCGCTTGCCGCTGGCCTGATAGCTCAGAATAGCGATTCCGTCGGCGGGCGTGACCATGCCCTTGTCCTCGAATTTTAGGTCGCTCCACCGCGGCGGGTCCTTCTTCACCATCTGGGCGATATCCTCCTTGCCCATGACGCCCGCCATGTCCGTGAAGGCCACGAGGCATTTGTCGTCCAGATGCTCGCGATAGAAATCCGCGTCGCCGGTCCAGAATTGCCTTTCCAGCTTGAGAAGATCGTCGCGCACAGCCATGGCACTATCTCCTGCGCAAGGGTGGTTTTACAACCTAAACCGGTGATTTCTCGCAAAGGTTCCGTGAAGATCAAGCGGCAGGGATGTACCTCGTCAGGCCGTGGCGTTCTCCTCCAGTGGCACCTTGGTCTCGTATTTGACCCGTGCCAAGTTGAAGCTGGTGCGGAAGCGCTTGATGTTTTGCTCGTTGGCGGGTATCGGCGTGGTCGTTGTAGGAAGGTCGGCGGTGAAGGAGGGGGCTATAATCCGACTCGCTTCGCCGATGGCGATGCTATCGCCTCCGCCAGTTCGGCCTCTGCCTCTGGCAGCCAGAACGTCATCTCCATTGTCCGCAACATGTCGACGGCCGTGGAAAGTTCAAAATGCGCCTCGTGCGCTCTTTCCATGCGCCGGTAGAGCTTGCCAAGGCCGAGATGGCAATGGGCCTGGAGCGGCCGCATCGCCAAGAGTCCTCGGCCAGTTTCTGCGCTTGGCGGTAGCGGGATTCGGACTTCGTCGCCGTCCGGTGGATCGCGGCGCGCGGCGATGTCGCCGAGGAGGCGCAGATGCCTGCGCCTCGTATCCGCGTTCCTTGCGCGTCCGGGAGCCGTGGAGGGCGCGGTCGGCGAGCCGGATCGCGTCCTCAATCCGGCCGGCCAGCAAATATCCCTCGCATATGGGAATGATCAGGCGGGTCTCGGAGCTTCCTTTCTCGGATTTAAGCTGGACTGCTGCTGTCTCCAGGAACGGCACGCCTTCGTGTGGGGCAGCCCATTCAGGGCATGTGCGACGCCGAGCAGCGAGGCGGCGATGGCGCCAAGGCGCGGGATGTCCCAGCGCTCGACGAGCGCACAGCATTGCTCGAGCAGAGAGATCGCGGTGCGCAGATCACCCTGAGCGACATAGAAATGGCCCAGCCACGTTCTCAAGACGCTCTGGCTGAAGGGTTGGTCAAGCGCGTCCGCCAGACTGATCGCCTCCTGCGCATAGGCCCTCCCTTCGGCGAATTCGCCGAGTGTCGCCCAGGCACCAAGCCAACAAGCCGCGCGCGAGCACCGACGGATAGCCGGCCATGCCAAAGCGCTCGCGGATCAACTCGCCTTGGAGATTGACCACGATCCATCTGAGACCGTCGATCGCTTGGCGATAGTCACCCCGCTGCCAGTGCGCATAGGCCAGATAGAACGTCGCGAGGACTTGGAGCGGGAGGTCATCGAGCGCGCGACCGATTGCGAGGGCGCGCTGCCCGGTCGCTATGGCTCGCTCATTGTCGCCGAGCGTGAAGCAGTATGAATACGCCATCCAGGCAGAGGGTACGGGCCAGCCGGCGCTGATCGTTCAGGGTCTCGGCAATGGTCTCGGCTTTACGGATGTGGTCCAGGATCTGTTCAAATTCCCCGAGCGGGAGAAGCGCCTGTCGAAGGTTAAGCCGCAGATCGACGGTTTGCTCCAGCGTGTCGCGGGTCTCCGGAAGGTGCCCAAGGGCGGCGAGGGCCTGTTCGAAAAAGACGACGGCCTCGCGATTGGCCGAGCGGGCCACGGCCTTGAGTCCTGCCTGACGGGAGTAGCTCAGCGCCTTCTCCCAGCACTCGCCACGCTGGGCGTGGTGGGCCAGCCGCTCGACATGCTCGGCCAGGCGGTCGGAATACAGCGTCTCGATCGCGGCGAGCGATGCGCGCGTGCAGCGCCTTGCGGCGTTCTTGCAGAAGGCTGCCATAGGCCACCTCATGCGTCAGGGCGTGCTTGAATGTGTATTCCAGCTACGGGAAACAGGCTCGCCTCGTAGAGGAATTCCGCCGCTTGAAGATGCGCCAGGCCGGCCCTCAGGTCTTCCTCCGTGAACAGATCGCGCGTGCGCTGCGTCCGCGGCCTCGACGGTGATCGCCCGCAACAGGGCAAATGGCACATCCTTGCCGATCACCGCCGCTGTCTGCAGCAGCCGCTTCTCCTCTGCGGGGAGCCGGTCGATGCGGGCTGCCAAGACCGCCTGGACCGTCGCCGGCACACGAATGCCCGCAACCTCCGCGGCCAGCCGGTAGGCCCCTCGTTCGCCGACGAGTGCGCCGGTTTCGACCAGCGTGCGGACGCTTTCCTCCAGGAAGAACGGATTGCCCTCGGTCCGCTCGATCAGGAGCCGTTTCAGGTCGTGCAGCGGTGGGCTTTCTTGCGCGTCCTCGGCCCTGCCATCATCGTCGACCGGGCGGGCCGTCCCCAACAGCGCATCGAGCAGCGCCTCGGCGCTGTCCTCTCCAAGAGGGTCGATCCGGATCTGCGTGTAGTAGGTCTTGCTCCCCCAGGCATGCGTGTATTCCGGCCGATAGTTGACGAGCAGGAGGATGCGGGCCGTGGGGAGACCCTCGACAAGGCCGTCGAGCAGGGCCTGCGTCTCCGAGTCGATCCAGTGCACGTCCTCGAAGATCAGCAGGAGCGGTTGTTCGCGACTCTCGCGCAGCAGCAGGCGCTTGAGGGCATCGAGCGTCTGCCGCCGGCGCTTAGGCGGATCGAGAGCCTGCCAGGATTCCTCGTCGATCGGCACGTCGAGCAGAGACAGAAAGGCCGGCAGGTCTCGGCTCCAATTTGCGGTCCAGCGTGAGCAATTTGCCGGTGAGCTTCTCGCGGATGGAGCGTGCGTCATCGCGGGGCCCGATCCCGCAATAGGCCTTGAGCAGGTCGATCACCGGCAGCCAGGATGTCGCCTTCCCGTAGGAGACGGAGCCGCTCTCCAGCACCAGCCAGCCCTGCGTGCGGTGAGAGTGGGTGACCTCCCAGACCAGGCGCGACTTGCCGACGCCCGGCTCCCCCACCAAGGCCACCAATTGGCCGTGGCCGGGCTGGGCACGTTCGAGGGCGCGGTGGATCGGCGACCAGCTCGGCCTGACGTCCGACAAACCGGGTCAGGCCGCGCACCGCCATAGCTTGCAGGCGCGTCCGCGCCGCACCGGCGCCCAGCAGCTCGAACAGCTCGGCCGGTGCGATCCAGCCCCTTGATCGCGACCGCGCCGATCGTGCGAACCTGCACATAGCCTTCCACCAATCTGAGCGTTTCGGCGGTGAGCAGGCAGGTGCCTTCGCGCGCCAGCTGCTCCACGCGCGACGCGAGATGGACGGTCGGGCCCATGGCCGTGTAGTCCATGTGCAGATCATCGCTGATCAACCGCACGACCACCTCGCCGCTGTTCAGCCCGACCCGCGCCTGGACCAACGCCCCGTGGGTCCGCCGCGCCTGTTCGGCGTAGCGGCGCATCCCGTCCTGGAGCGCCAGCGCGGCATAGCAGGCGCGAACGGCGTGGTCTTCGTGGGCGATCGGCGCCCCGAACAGCGCCATGATCCCGTCGCCCAGCGCATGGCTCACCGTCCCTTCGTAGCGATGCACGGCGTCCATCATCACTTTGACCGCGCCGTCGAGAAGCTTGTTGGGCCTCCTCGGTGTCCAAGGCTTGAATAAGCTCGGTCGAGCCCTTGATATCGGCGAAGAGCACCGTGACCTGCTTTCGCTCGCCCTCGACCGGCGTCGCGAGACGCGAGGATCTTTTCGGCCAAATGCGGGGGCGTGTAGGACGACGGCGCGAGCGGGCGCGACGTCATGTCACGATCCGGCAGCCGGCGTCGGCCCGGTCAATTGTCCGCCGCACTCGACACAGAAGCGGCTGCTCGGGCGGTTGCCATGACCGCAGCGGGGACACGGCACGCCCAAACTCGCGCCGCAGGCCGCGCAGAACTTGGCAGCGGCAGGGTTGTCTGCATCACAGGCGGCGCAGCGCATGGTTGAGGTCCCATCCCGGCCGGGCTCGGCGCACTCGGAGGACTCACCAAGATCGCATTCTAGGCGTGGCTTGAGAGTTCGTCCCTGCAAAAAATGCGCTGCTTGCGATCAGTCCGAAGCCGCCGCCCCCAGCGGCACCTTGGTTTCGTATTTGATCCGCGACAGGTTGAAGCTGGTGCGGAAGCGCTTGATGTTATGCTCGTTGGCCAGCACGCGCCGTGCGAAAGCGTTGTAGCTCGGCATGTCGACGCACGTGACAACCAGCAGGTAGTCGATATCGCCCGAGACGAAATAGCATTGCTGCACTTCAGGTTCGGCACGGATCTTGCGCTCGAAGCTCGCCAGCACGTCCTCGCGTTGGCGGTCCAACTCGACGCCGACAAATGCGGTGATGGTGCGGCCGACCTTGGCCGGATCGACGATGGCCACATCTTTGGCAATGACGCCGCGCTCGTGCAACTGGCGCACGCGGCGCAGGCAGGGTGGGGGCGAAAGACCGATCCGCTCGGCGAGCTCCAGGTTCGTGACCTGGTTGTTCTCCTGCAGGATGTCGAGAATTTTGCGGTCGATTGGGTCGAGAGCCACCGGCGCCGCCTCTTCGGGTGGGCCCGACTTCGCCCTGTTCTTTTCATTCATTTCAAGAACTCCTCTCTGGCCCATTCCAGTATGAAAATAACGGAATGCCAGAACGAAATCTATTGCCATAGATTACGTGGCAGATTCTGCGGGAATTCGCCAGAAGGAGCCTCTCCATGACCGCCATGGCCGTATCCCACAACCGGATCGAAATTCACGACCGCGACGCGCTGGCCGCGGCCAGCGCCATTCTCGATGCCTGTGCCGAGGTGCGCGACATGGGCGAGGCGGTCAAGGCCGCGGTCGCGCGCAACGCGCAATGGCGCGGCCAGGACTGCATCAACCTGCTCGCGCCCGAAGCGCCGACCAGCCCGGGCGTGCGTGCGCTGCTCGGCGCCGAAATCGGCACGCGCGCCGCCGAGGGTCATATCGGCAAGGTCAATCGCTGGTTCGCCGGCACGCGGCACATCGATGAAGTCGAAGCGCTGTGCGTCGAGCTGATGAAGCGCTACTTCCGCTGCAACTACGCCGACCACCGCATGTGCGCGAGCATGGTCGGCAATGCCGTGGTCTATACGGCGCTGTCGGCGCCGGGCGACGTGATCATGAGCGCGGCGCAGCCGGTCGGCGGCCATTCCTCCAACCGCATCGATGGGCCGGCCGGCGCCATGGGCCGCAAGATCGTCGACATCCCGATGGACCCGCATGAACTCGTCGTCGATATCGACGCGTTTCGCAAGGTCGCGCCGGCGGTGCGTCCGCCGCTGGTGGCGCTCGGCCTGTCGATGACCCTGTTCCCGCAGCCGGTCGCCGAAATGAAAGCGGCGATCGGCGAGTGGGGTGGGCGCTTGTTCTTTGATGCCGCCCATCAGCTCGGCCTGATCGGCGGCAAGCAGTTCCAGGATCCGTTGAAGGAGGGGGCCGATATCATGACCGGTTCCGCCGGCAAGACCTTCGCGGGCCCGCAATCGGGCATCATCGTCTGGGACGACCCGACGATCACGGAGAAGGTGACGACGGCCGTGTTCCCGATCTGGGCCGCCACCCATCAGGTCAATCGTGTCGCCGCGTTGGCGTTGGCCACCGCCGAGGCGATCGCCTTTGGCGAAAAATTCATGGCGCAGATCGTCAAGAACGCCCAGGCGCTGGCCAAGGCGCTTGACGAGCGCGGCCTGCCGATGCTCGGTCGCCACAAGGGCTTCACCACCACGCACCAGGCGATCGCCGATGCGCGCAAATTCGGCCGCGGCCTCGAATGCGCGCAGACACTCGAGCGCGCCAACATCATCGTCAACAAGAACCTGATCCCGACCGACGCGCCCAAGGATTGGGACTATCCGGGCGGCCTGCGCATGGGCACGATCGAGATGACGCGCTACGGCATGAAAGAACGCGAGATGGAGCAAATCGCCGACCTCATCGCCCGCGTCATCGTGCGCCGCGAAAGCCCGGAGAGCGTGAAGAAGGACGCGCTGGCGCTGCGCTCAGGCTTCCGCACGCTGTATTACTGCTTCGAGACCGGCTTGCCGGCGTAACGTCTTTTCCCTCTCCGCCGCGAAGCGGGGGAGAGGGAAGGGGCCCCAGCGCGAAGCGATGGGAAGGGTGAGGTGGTGGCTCCGCGCAAGCGACGCCAAAAAGTTTTCAGCGGCGATACCCACCTCACCCTAAATCCCTCTCCGCCCTGAAGGGCGGAGAGGGACTTGCGATCGCGCCGCTTCTTAATGCTCCGCTCAGCGAAGACTACTTGCCGCGCTTCTTCGCGGCCGTCTTCCCAAACACGCGATCGAAAATCGTATCGACGTGCTTGAAATGGTAGTCGAGGTTGAACAGCGCCTCGAGCTGCTTGGGCTTGAGCAGCTTGGCGACCGCTTGATCGCCCTTGAGGCGGTCGAGGAAGGAGCCGCCGTTCGACCATGTCTCCATGGCGTGCTTCTGCACGGTCTTGTAGCTGTCCTCGCGGCTCATGCCGGCTTGCGTAAGAGCCAGAAGAACGCGCTGCGAATGCACAAGGCCGCCGAGGTCGTCGAGATTGGCTTGCATGGCCTCGGGATAGACAACCAGCTTCTCCAGCATGCCGGCGAGCCGGTTGAGCGCGAAGTCGAGCGTGACCGTCGCATCGGGCCCGAACACGCGCTCGACCGCCGAATGCGAGATATCGCGCTCATGCCACAGCGCCACGTTCTCCAGCGCCGGCACCACCGCGGCGCGCACGATGCGTGACAAGCCGGTCAAATTCTCCGACAGCACCGGATTGCGCTTGTGCGGCATCGCCGACGAGCCCTTTTGGCCCGGGCTGAAATACTCCTCCGCCTCGCGCACTTCCGAGCGCTGCAGGTGGCGGATCTCGATGGCCACGCGCTCCATCGACGCCGCGACCACGCCGAGTGCTGAAAAGAACGCCGCATGGCGGTCGCGCGGGATGACCTGGGTCGACACCGGCTCGACTTCGAGGCCGAGCTTCTCGGCGACGTGCTCCTCGACGCGCGGATCGATATTGGCGAACGTGCCGACAGCGCCCGAGATGGCGCAGGTCGCGATCTCGCGCCGCGCCGTGCACAGACGTTCGAGATTGCGCGAGAACTCCGCATAGAACCCGGCGAGCTTGAGCCCGAACGTCACCGGCTCCGCATGGATGCCATGGCTGCGGCCGATGGTCGGCGTCAGCTTGTGCTCGAACGCGCGCTTCTTCAGCGCCGCCAGCACACGCTCGACATCGGCGATCAGGATGTCCGAGGCCTGGGTGAGCTGTACCGCGAGGCACGTGTCGAGCACGTCCGACGAGGTCATGCCCTGGTGGACGAACCGCGCCTCGGGCCCGACATGCTCGGCGAGGTTGGTCAGAAAGGCGATGACGTCGTGCTTGGTCTCGCGCTCGATTTCGTCGATGCGGTCGATCTCGAACTTGCCGCGCTTCCACACGGCCTGCGCGGCCGCTTTCGGGATGACGCCCAGCGCGGCTTGCGCGTCGCAGGCATGGGCTTCGATTTCGAACCAGATGCGGAAACGGTTTTCGGGCGCCCAGATGGCGGCCATCTCCGGGCGGCTGTAACGAGGGATCACGGTGGGTCGGCTTCTTTCAGTTGGGCCGCCGCGGATTGGTGACACCGATCATGCTGTCGCGTGTGACCAGGCCGGCGAGGGCGGTTTCGCTCATGCCCTCGCTGCCGTCGGGCCGCAATGGCAGCACCAGATAGCGCATATCCGCGGTCGAATCCAGCACGCGCAGCTCGACATCGTCGCCCAGCTCGGTGCCGAATTCCTTCAGCACGCCGCGCGGGTCGACCACCGCGCGCGCCCGGTATTCGACGCTTTTGTACCAGGCTGGCGGGATGCCGAGGATCGCCTTGGGGTAGCACGAGCACAGCGTGCAGGTGACCAGGTGGTGGAGCTTGGGCGTGTTCTCCAAAACCACCAGGGCCGGCGTGTTGGAGACGTCGATCCCCATCTCCGTCGCCGCCGCCTTGGGGTCGGCGATCAGGCGCTTCTTGAATTCAGGGTCGACCCACGCGCGCGCCACCAGCTTCGCCCCCGTGGCCTCGCTGCGCGAATCCGTGAGGTCGATCTGCCGGCGCACATCGTCGGCCGGGAACACGCCCTTGGCAATCAGGAGCTCGCGGATCGCGCGCTCCATCAGCATGAATTCGCGCGATGGCTCGTGCGTGACAATCTCGTCATGGGCATGCGGGTCGGCATGAACATGGTCGTGGTGATGGTGGCGATCAGCCATGGTCGGGCTCCAGCCAGTGTTCGTAGATGTCGGCGGTCAACGTGTCCTGCGGCCTGAACCCACCGCCGCGCGCCCACAAAGCGCTCTCCTGGAACTTGACCATGTAGAGCGGCACTTTGGGCAGGCCCGGCTTACCGAAGGCGAGATCCTCGGGATTGGGAAACTCCCCCAGCACGCGCTCGACCACACCGGCCTGCCCGCGCAGGAAATGCGGCGTGCGAATATGCACGCGCGCAAGCCCGGTCTCCGGCCAGCGTGCGGCGACCCGCACCTTGTCGCCTTCCTTGAATTTCATGCCGCGCCCTCATCGCGGGCGCGCAGCTCGGCGATCTTGAGGAGAATTTCCTCCTCGCCCAGCACGTCCTTTTCGATCAGCAGGTCGTGCATCGCTGTCAGCCATTTTTCGTAATAGCTGAGGCGGGCGTAATCGGCGGGGCTCAGGGATTCGATCGAGCGGCGCAGCTCATCGACCCGGATCAGCCGGCGCGACGGGTGCGACAGCAGGTACATGAGCGCATCGACATTCTTGTCGAATTGCGTGAGCGCGTGCTCGCGCCGGTCGATGGCGGCCGAGGCGTGCGGCTCAACGCCGCCCAGATCGTGCGTGGCTGGCTTGGGTGGGGACATGGGATCAGAGGCTAATCCCGCCCGCCCGGGGTCGGCAAGGCCGCCGACCCTAATCGTCACGCATGCGATCTGTGGCGCAAGGCCAGGCGCTCGTCGCGCCAGGTCTCGAAGAGCCGGACGTCGTGGCGTTCCTCGATCAGGTCGCGCACGCGTTCGATGAGATGTTTGATCATGTTCATGACGCCGTTGTAGGCGCCCGGCGTGTCGGCTCTATGTCGCCGATACGGAAACTTTGTGACGATTATTTCAATTTATTTCAGGCCGCGCGCGAGGTTCCTGACGCGATTTGCCGATCGACGGCGGCGATCACGTCGCTCAGCGCTACATCCTCGATCTTGCGCGTCGTGGCGAAGCTGCTGACGATGATCGGGTCCTTGCTGTAGGGAACATATTTCTCGGGATCGGTCGGGCCGAACAGCGAGACCATCGGCGCGCCGCCCGCGGCCAGCATGTGCCCGGTGCCCGAGCAATTGGCGATCGCGGCCGTGAGCAGCGCCCCCATGGCCACCGTGGCGGCCGGAGCGGCGGCAGGCCCACGCGGGGGCCCGTTCTCCCAGCCCGGCAGCACCGCACCCGGCACGCCGGCGCGGATCGTCTCGATCCAGCCGGCCTCGCCCGGCCCGATCAGGAAGACCGGCGTGCGGCCCTTGCCGTGCTGGTCGCTTGCCAGCGCCACGAAGCGCTCGAGCGGCCAGACCTTACCGCGGGTCTTGTTACCGGCTCCGGGCGCGATCCCGACATAGACCGGCCCCGGCGGCAGCAGGCTGTGCGCCAAGGCCGCCCATTCCGGCGCCAGCTTGGCGACCGGCGACGGCCGGATCACCCGGCCGGCAGAAGCGGCGACGAGACCAAGTAGCTTGTCGACCAGGTGCTTGGGCAGGACCAGTTCCGGCGGCGGCAGCGCGTCGGAGAAGAACCGGTAGCGCCAAGCCGACGTAATGAAGCGTTTATGCCGCACATGGCGCAGCATCAGCGTGCGTTGGATGTATTTCTGGGTGTCGATGATCAGGTCGAAGTCGCGCGCCGGGATTGGATTGCGCAGCAGGTCGAGCGGCGAGGGCCGCTGCGGCAGGATGATGCCGGGAATGATCTCGTCGATCAGGTCGGCGACCAGCGGCTGCAGGGGGCCGGCGAAGAAAGCCGCCCCGATCCCGTGCACCCATGAAATGCGCGCGTGCGGGTAGGCGATGCGCAAGGCGCGCAGGAACGGCACCTTGAGGATGCACTCGCCCAGCGCGTCGTCGATCTCGACACCGGGATAGACCAGGATGGTGGCGGGATCCGACGCCATCGTCACGCCGTAGCGCAATTCGGCCAACGAGGCAATCAAACCCTCTCCCCTCGGGGGAGAGGGTGGCGAGGCGAAGCCGAGCCGGGTGAGGGGGCGAAGAGACCGCCCTGCCCGTGCGTGTTTGACACCTGCGCCACCCCCTCACCCTAACCCTCTCCCCAGAGGGGAGAGGGGACGTGCATCACAATCAAAAAACGGATGTATCGGGGAAAATGCGCTATATCCCCCTCACCAGAGCGACGAAAGGGACCGCATGCTCGGCCAGGATTTTCTCGACCAGGTCAACGAGCTCTACCACCCATCGATGGGGACGGAAGTGGTGGGGCCGCTGCTCTACACGCTGGTGCGCACCACGCGCCCGCGCCGCGTGCTGGAGGTGGGGGCGGGTTACACGACGCTGTTCATCCTGAAGGCGCTCGCCGACAACATGCGGTCGGTCGAGGCCGAGAAGACGGCGATGGCCACGGGCCAGACGACATACCTACCGCAATACTATCGCACCGAGTACCGCCCGATGCTGCACGCCGTCGACACTTTCGCCCATCCTGACTCGACCGCGCAGAAATGCGAGGCCAAGGCCAAGGCGCTGGGCATTGCCGGTCCGTTACGTTTGCACAACGCCGATTTCCGAGGCTACGCGGCCCAGCTTCCGGCGGCGGAGCTGCCCCTCGATTTCGTGTGGCTCGATTGCGGCGGCTTGCCCAACTACATGGCCTTCCAGAACGAGTACTGGAAGTTGATCGACCCCAATGGCGGGCTGCTGCTGATCCATTCGCTGGTGACCAATCTGCAGGGCCAGTTCTACCTGAACCAGCTCAAGCTCGCCCAGGCGACGAACTCCTTCCACGCCTTCGAGCTCCTGAGCCTGCTCGAGCCGCACAAGGGCGTGCAGAACAGCGTCACGATGGTGCGCATGATCTCCAAGCTGGCGCTCAACCTCTATACCGACGCCTCGTAAGAAGCCGAACGGACGAGGGCTTGAATCGTTTCAAAGGCCATGTCCGGGCAGCGCCGCCCCAGCGCAGCACAGCCAACAGCCCGATGATGGCACCGCCGATGAGAAGCAAGGTGGACGGCTCGGGCACGGGCCGTGGCTGCACCTCGTCCTCCAGATCGGATGTGAAATCACGCGCTGCGGGCGTCACGCCATTGATCAACACGTTGGTGAACTTGAAATCCGCATTGCCGTCGTTGTTGGGGGCCAGAACTTTGAAGGGGAAGAAGTCGAGCGGGCGGACGCTACCGGCCGCCAAATTGCCCCCGACATGCGTTACTTCCAGCGTGCCCTTCACATTTTCCTGAAGAGCATCGCCGCCGGGAAAAAGGCCGCCCGGCATTGTGGCCGGATCATCCAGGAGATCGAGCTTGAAGCCCGTCACCAACGTCCTGTCCAGGTCCAGCTCCACCGGATCGTAGATGACTTTGTACGAAAAATTCACAAGCGGGATTAACGGCACGCCGGGAAATGGCCCCCCTCTCGCGTTGGCGAGATTGATCGTGCTGAGGCTCACGAAATACTCCACCCGGTCTCCGGGTTGAACTTCGATATCGAGAATCGGATCGCCATCCAACATTGCGTGGGGCGGCGTGACCACGAAGGTCAGCGCGCCGGCCCGTACGCTACCCGCACTCAACACCAATCCGAGCACGGCCAGAAGAATCGCTATGAATATCCGACCCGCGCCGCGGCACAGGCCGCAGCAGATCGCGTGGAAACTTGTGTGATGGATGGCTTTCATCATCGCCTCCCGCTCAGAAGCTAGCCTTCGCCGAAGCCACGTCCGACAAATCGCGGCGCGATACGCCCGAAGCGGCGTCAAATAAATCCCGGCTGTGCAATCCAAGTCGCGCTGCAGTCAAAATTGCAAATCACAGCACTCGCGGCCGCCCATGACGGAACCGCCAGGACGACGCCCTCACACGCAGCATGAGGGCCGATCCCGTATGGTCGAGCCGAACAGAGGACAGGGTCCGGCGCGATCGAGAAGTGATTTGCTAAATTGGGTCGGATCGCATGGCTGACTGGCGCAGCCTGAATTCGCGTAACCGACGTTGGAAGAACGCTATCACACTGCGCTCAAAAAGTCACCAGCGCCGCGGCGCTTACGTCGGCGAGAACGCCAGCCGGACGTTGAACGCCAGTGAAATCCGCTCGCCCGTACCGCGGAACGGATGCACCCAGTGCTGCAGCCAGCTCGGGAAGACGAGCATCATCCCAGGGAGCGGTGTGATGTGCATCTGCGCGCCATAGGGATTGCCCGGCAGCTTGACGGAATCGACACCCATGCGCGGGTCGAGGAACTCGATCATGCCGCTCTCGCGCACGCTCGGATCCGCCTCGCCGGTCGCAACGTAATAGACGCCCGACCACGTCCATTCACTGTGATTGTGGATCTTGTTGTAGTTGCCGTCGCGCGAGATGTTGGCCCAGCCCTCGAGCTCGACATTGGCCTTGAGATTTTGCAGCGCCGGCCCGCACAACATCGACGTTGCCTCGCGCACGGATTCGATCGCCCACTCGCGCAGCGTGGCGATCTCCGGCAGCGGCCACGCAAACAGGTCGTCGTCGGAATGCCAGCCGCCGACATTGGTGCGAGTTATCCCTCCGCTCTTGGCCTCGAGCGCCAGCACATGGGCGCGCAGCGCCGCGTTGACCTTTTCCGCATTGGGCCACACCCGCGCGCAGACGGGCGTGGGGAAGGTGAGCAGGACATTGCCGTGCTTGGGAACATTCGGGGTCACGGGCGCGCGGCACCTTTCACCAGGAGTGCGGACCCTCTGGGAGTAACCCAACGCCCGCCCGCTCACAAGGGCGGCCCGGCGACGTCCTGCCGCTTTTGCAGGCGGTTCCGCAGCCAAATGTAACGCGGGGCAAGGGCGGGGGTAGACAGCGGCAAGGCGCCGTGGTCGTTTGGGCGCCACGGCGCGACCGGTTTGCGGGCGCGTCCTGGGATTCTGTTTGGCAAATCGAGGAAAAGCTAATGACGGGCAATTCGACGATCGGGCGTTTTGGCAGCGGCCGCGAGGTCCTTCGGATCGAGGACAAGGGCCTGCTGTCCGGCGCCGGCCGCTTCACCGACGATGTCTCGCTGCCCGCCCAGACCTACCTCGCCTTCCTGCGCTCGCCGCACGCCCATGCGCGTCTGGTCTCGGTTGATGTCGCCGCGGCCCTGACGATGCCCGGGGTGGTTGCGGTCCTCACCGGCGCCGATCTGGTCAAGGCCGGGGTCAAGCCGCTACCGGTGGCGCCGATCTTCAAGCGTCCCGACGGCTCGCCCGGCGCCACGCCGCTGCGCCCGGCGCTGGCGCACGAGATCGTGCGCTTCGTCGGCGAGGCCATCGCCGCGGTGGTCGCGGAAACGCGCGAGCAGGCGAAGGACGCGGCTGAGGCGATCGAGGTCGAATTCGACCCACTGCCCGTCGTGATGGATGTGGCGCAAGCGACCGCCGCCGATGCGCCGCTGATCTGGCCGGCCGCCACCGGCAATATCGCCGCCCAGATGAAGCACGGCGACGCCGCGGTGTCCGATGCCGCGTTCAAGAGCGCCGCGCACATTGTCTCGCTCGATCTCGTCAACCAGCGCCTGGCGCCGACCCCGATGGAGCCGCGCAGCACGCTCGCCAGCTACGATTTCGGGCGATGACCGGCTGACGCTACGCCTGTCGAGCCAGATGCCGTCCGGTGCGCGCGATACGCTCTGCAATGCCGTGCTCGGCATCCCGCCGGAGAAAGTGCGCGTCGTTGTCGACGATGTCGGCGGCGGTTTCGGCATGAAGACCGGCCTCTATCCGGAGGACATCGTCGCGGCGTTCGCCGCGCGGCAGCTAAAACGCCCGGTCAAGTGGACGGCCGAGCGGATCGACGAATTTCTGGCCGCGACGCACGGCCGCGATGTCGAGAGCCACGCCGAACTCGCCCTCGATGCCGAAGGCAAGGTGCTGGCCTATCGCGTCCGCTCCTTTGCCAATGTCGGCGCCTATGGCAGTACGGCGGGCGATCATCATCCAGTTGATGATCGGCCCTTGGGTCTCGACCAGCATCTACGACATCCGCACGATTGACTTCGATCTCCGCGCGGTTCTGACCAACACCGCACCCACCGGCGCCTATCGCGGCGCCGGCCGGCCCGAAGCGATCTACATCATCGAGCGTCTGTTCGATACCGCGGCACGCAAGCTCGGCCTCGATCCGGCCGAGATCCGGCGCCGCAATCTCATCAAGCCGGAGCAGATGCCTTACACCAACGCCATGGGGCAGGTGTACGACAGCGGGAAGTTCGGCTCGATCCTCGAACAGGCGCTGGAATTGGGGAAGTGGCAGGATTTCGCGGCCCGTGAAAGCAATTCGCGCCAGCGCGGCAAGCTGCGCGGCCGCGGCCTCGCCTCGTTTCTCGAATGGACCGGCGGCAACGCGCTGGAGGAGCGCGTCACCGTCGCGGTCACCGGTGCCGGCGAGATCGAGGTCTTTGCCGCGACGATGCCGATGGGGCAGGGGATTGCGACGTCCTATACGCAGCTTGTCGTTGATGTGTTCGGCGTGCCGCTCGACAAGATCCGCATTGTCATGGGTGACACGGATCGCGGCCAGGGCTTCGGCAGTGCCGGCTCGCGCTCGCTGTTCACGGCAGGCTCGGCCATCCGGCACGCCTCCGAGACGGCGCTCAAGACCGGCCGCAATCTTGCCGGCGACGCGCTCGAGGCCGCCGAGGCCGATATCGAATATGCCGAGGGCGTCTTCCAGGTCGCGGGCACCGACCGCCGCATCGGGCTTTTCGAGTTGGCGGGGCGTCAACCGGAGCAACGCATCTTCATCGATGCGACAACCAAGGTGAACGGGCCGAGCTGGCCCAATGGCGCCCACATCTGCGAGGTCGAAATCGACCCGGAAACCGGGACGGTCGAAATCGTCTCCTACGTGTCGGTGAACGATGTCGGCCGCGTGGTCAATCCGATGATCGTGCGCGGCCAGCTCGACGGCGGGGCGGTCCAGGGCATCGGCCAGGCGCTCGGCGAGCGGATGCTGTACGACCGTGAGTCCGGGCAGGCGATCACCGCCAGCCTGATGGACTACACAATGCCGCGCGCCGACATCATTCGTGACTTCGTGCACGTGCTCGATCAATCAACGCCGTGCCTGAACAACCCCCTCGGTGTCAAAGGCGTGGGCGAGCTCGGCACGATCGGCGCCACCCCGGCGGTCGTCAACGCCGTGGCCGATGCGCTCGTCCGCGCCAGCCGGGCCGATCGCGCGAGCCGGATCCAGATGCCGCTGACGCCGGCAAAGGTTTGGGCGGCCTTGCAATAGTCCGAATTGCCGACGCCGGCATAACCCGTTGTTCACGCTTCCGTGATCTCGGCCGAGGTGTGACGCCGATAACGCTTCCGGAGAACTAGCGGACCTATGTCTATCGGTCTATGTACAGACCCGTGTGCGCCCACACTCTGGCCGGGTTGCCGATGGACCTGCTCGAACGCGACCATGACCTGCGGATCCTGGCGACTGCTCTTAACGAAGCAGTGGCCGGTCATGGCCGTATTGCGCTGATCAGCGGCGAGGCCGGCATCGGCAAGACATCCTTTGTCGAGCGCTTCATGGCGCTGCGCGGCCAGACGCTGCGCATCCTCAAAGGTCAGTGCGATTCACTGTTCACTCCGTCGCCGCTCGGGCCGCTCTACGACATCGCCCGTCAGACCAGCGGACGGATGCTCGCGCAGCTCGAGGGTGCCACGCCGCGCGCCGCAATTTTCTCGACCATGCTCGATGAATTGCGCGGCTGCGCCCAGCCCACGCTTCTGATCATCGAGGATATCCATTGGGCCGACGAGGCCACGCTCGATCTCATCAAATTCCTGGGCCGCCGCATCGCCCAGACCAGGGTTCTTCTCGCTGTCACCTATCGCGACGATGAGGTCGGCGGACATCACCCCTTGCGCCTGCTGCTGGGCGACCTGGCGACGTCGCGGGCGACCATCCGTATCGAGCTGGCGCGCCTGACGGTCGATGCTGTGCGCATCCTGGTTGCGGGTCGGCCGTTCGATCCCAAGGCGCTGCACGGCCAGACCGCTGGCAATCCGTTCTTCCTCACCGAAATCCTGTCGAATGCCGGCCGCGGCATTCCCAAGACGGTGCGCGACGCCGTGCTGGCACGGGCGGCGAAACTGGCCCCCGCCGGCCGCGCTGTCCTGGAGGCCGCTGCCGTGATCGGCAGCCGGTTCGAACACGCCACGCTGGAGCGGATTCTCGATGGCACGGCCGAGGGCCTCGCCGAATGCATCAAGGGGGGAATGCTTGAGAGCGCCGGCAATATCATCGCGTTCCGCCATGAGCTGGTTCGCGATGCGATCTTGACCGATCTCGATCCCGGACGCTATCGCGAGCTCAACCGCCGGGCGCTTGAGGGGTTACGGACTGCAGGCGCGGGCCGAGGCGACCTGGCGCAATTGGCGCATTTCGCCGAGGGTGCACGCGACAGCGCGGCCGTCCTCGAATACGGGCCGGAGGCGGCCCGCGCTGCCGCTGCTGTTGGCGCTCACCGGGCGGCGGCCGCGCAGTACCTCCGCGTCTTGGGAGCCGCCGGCGATCGACCGCCCGCCGAACGAGCGCAGCTCTACGAGGCCTACGCCGAGGAATGCGCCATTGTCGATGAACTCGCTGAGGCGAGCCGGGCGCGCCGGGAGGCGATCGAACTCTGGCGGCAGGCGGGCGATCGCCTGAAGGAAGGCGAAAATCTCGCGGAGCTCGCCTGGCCTCTCGTGCGCAGCGGCCAGAATGCCGCCGCCGAAGATGTAAGCCGCCGCGCGATCGAGGTGCTGGAATCCATGCCGCCGACGCGCCAATTGGCCGTCGCCTATCGGATTCAGGCGCATCTGCGGATGCTCGATCGCGATCGCCCGGTGGCCGTGCGTTGGGGCCGCAAGGCGATCGAGCTGGCCACGCATTTTCAAGACGATGCCACACTCGTCGCAGCGGAAATCGTCGTCGGGTCGGCGATGCTCGTGACCGGCGACGCAAAAGGTCGCCCGCATTTGGACCGAAGCCTCGCCCTCGCGCACCAGGCGGGGCTGGATGCGCTCGTCGGCCTCGCTCATTTGAATTTGGGCTCTTCTTACGGCGAGCAGTATCAATTCGCCGAAGCCGATCGCCATCTTGCCGCGGGCATCGCTTATACGGCCGATCGCGATCTCGATCACGCGAACCATTACATGCGCGCGTGGCTCGCGTTGACGCGGCTCTATCAGGGGCAATGGAGCGAAGCCAGCGACATCGCAACCTCGCTCGTCGGACTACCCAGTGTCGCAGCCATCAGCAGAATCATGGCACTTGTCGCCTTGGGGCGTGTGCGTGCCAGGCGCGGCGATCTCGGCCGCCGCCGCGGCGCTCGATGAAGCCCTTGAACTGGCGCTGCAGACGAACACGCTGCAGCGCATCGCGCCCGTCCGCGCCGCGCGCGCGGAGGCCGCATGGCTCGCCGGCGATCGCGAGCGCGTCATCGTGGAGGCGAGGGCCGCATACGAACTCGCCACGCGCCATGACCATCAATGGCACACAGGCGAATTTTCATTTTGGCGCTGGCGCGCTGGTGACGCTGTCATCGTGCCGAAATGGAGTGCAGCACCCTTCCTCCTGCAGATCAAGGGCGAGTGGCGGTGCGCGGCGGATGCCTGGGCGAATCTCGGCTGTCCGTATGAACAAGCGCGCGCTTTGGCCGATGGCGACACATCGGCGCAATTATCCGCCCTGGAAATCTTCGACAAACTTGGCGCGGCGCCCGCGGCCGCTTCGCTGCGCCAGCGGATGCGCGGCGAAGGGATGCGCCGGATTCCGCGGGGGCCCAGAGCCACCACGCGCCAGAACCCGTTCGGGCTGACAACGCGCGAATTGGAGATCCTGGGCTGCCTGGCCGATGGGCTCAGCAACGGCCGTATCGGCATGCGCCTGCACGTCTCGCCCAAGACCGTCGATCACCATGTGTCGTCCGTGCTGGCCAAGCTCGGTGCGCCCACACGCGGCGAGGCGGCCCGGATCGCCCGCGAGCAGCATCTCCTAGCGCAAGATAGGGAACACGCGTCCCTAAAATAGGGAGCACCTCCCGATGCACGCGCGACCCGCCACGCCTAGCGTGGCCGGGTTCGGGTGGTTCATCGCATTTGAAGGGGAGGGTGACCTTGACTCACAAAGGAAGCTGCTTTTGCGGCGCCGTCAAAGTGGAGGTCACCGGCGCGCCGGAGGCGATGGGCTATTGCCATTGCAGCTCTTGCCGTTCCTGGTCCGGCGGCCCCGTGAACGCATTCAGCCTGTGGAAGCCGGGCACGGTGCGGGTCACCGCGGGCGCCGAGCACGTCGCGACCTTCCAGAGGACAAAGTTCAGTCAGCGTCAATATTGCGGCAAGTGCGGCGGGCATCTGATGACCAATCACCCGCCGATCGGCCTCGTGGACGTGTTCGCGGCAACGCTCCCGACGCTCGCGTTTAGGCCCGGCGTTCACATCAATTACGCCGAGACGGTGCTGCGCATGCGCGATGGCCTGCCGAAGCTGAAAGATTTTCCGGCTGAGTTTGGCGGCTCCGGCGAGGCCATAGCCGAATAACGACGGGCTCGTCCACGGCATCAAGCCGCCACATGATCATGAAACGGAGAACAGAATGAAAGTCGTATCGCGAGCCGGGAGTCTGGCTCTCTTGTCGTTCCTCGTGACCGGTTGCGCAACGGTCGCGGATAGCGGTCTCCAACCCGCTGGTGGACCGTGTGCGTGCCGCGAATAGCCGCTTCGAGGACGTGAAGGTCGCGGTCGCGGAAGGCTACGCACCCATCCCCTGCGCGAGCGGCATCGATGGCGGCGCGATGGGCGTCCACTACGTCCACGGGGAGTATCTGAAGGAGGAGGTCCCTGATATCAAGCGCCCGCAAGCGGTCATGTACGAGCCGCAACCCGACGGCAAAATGACGCTGATCGCGGTCGAGTACATCACGTTCAAGGGACCGGCCGCATTGGAAGGCCAGCTGTTCAGCTTCACCGGCGCCCCCAATCGCTACGGCCTTGGCCCGTTCTACGAGTTGCACGTGTGGGCCTGGCGGCCGAACCCGCGCGGGGCGTTCGCGGACATGAACCCCAATGTGACCTGCCATCACCACGCGCCGGCGAAATGACCATCATTTAGCCGGTCGGCGGCTTCGCGCACTGCCCGACAAGTCGGCGTGCGTCGTCTGACGTGCGCCTTTGCGCACAATCCAGCAGAAACAAACTTGACTGTTTGTAAGTTGTGCCGCAGCGTTCCTGCCACCTCGCGCGGAGGGGGCAGGGCGTGGCGAGTTCGGTTGGGCGGCGATCGCAGAAGGAGCGCAGCGCGGAGACTTCCGCGCGGCTGATGCGCGCGACCATCGACCTGCTGCACGATCGCGGGCTGGCTCGCACCTCCACGCCGGAGATCGCGCGCCTGGCCGGCGTGTCGCGCGGCGCGTTGACCCATCATTTCGCCGGCCGCGAAGCGATCATCAGCGCGTCCGTGGCCGATCTGCTCGGCCGCACGACCCGCGACTTGCACCGCTTCGCCGAGGATTTCATGGCGCGCGGCGGCTCCAGCGAGGAGATCGTCGACTACATCTGGACGATGATGTCGGACCGGCTCTTCTACGTCACGATGGAGTATCTGCCCGAAGCGCGGCACAACCCCGATTTCAGGGCCGATCTCGTGGCCGTGGTGCGCGAGTTCCATGCCGGCCTCGACGCCGTCTGGACCGCGCTCGCCAGCCGCACGGGTGCCGATCCCGACCACACCCGCATCGTCATGAACGCCACCATGTGCCTGGTGCGCGGCATGATCGCCCAGACCGTCCTGCGCGACGATCCGCCATACTTCGCCGCCCTTCTGCGGTTCTGGAAGACGCAAATTCGGCAGCATTTTCCCAATGTCGAGGATCAGGCGCCGCACCGCGAGCGCCGCGCGGCTTCGGGACGGCGTCGATGAGTGCGGCCCTGACGGTGAGCGGTCTCACGCTCGGCTTCTATGGCGTGCCGGTCCTGCGCGGCGTCGATCTCGTGGTCGGTGCGGGCCGCCTGACCGGGCTGATCGGGCCCAACGGGGCTGGCAAATCGACGCTGTTCAACGCGATCTCCGGTCTTTTCCGGCCCGATGGCGGCAGCGTCCGGCTGGGCGAGGCCGATACGACCGGCCTGCCGCCGGAAAAGTTGGTCGCGAGCGGATTGGTGCGCAGCTTCCAACTCGCGCGCGGCTTTCCCAAGCTCAGCGTCTTCCAGCACCTGATGCTCTACGGCCGCGCGCAGCCGGGCGAGGGGCTGCTGGCAGCGCTTATGGGTGCACGTGCCGGCCGCCGACGCGAAGCGGAGCTGGCCGAGCGCGCCCACGCGATCGCGCGCCGGCTCAGGCTCGACCACGTCCTCGACAACCCGGTCACCGCACTCTCCGGCGGCCAGAAGAAGCTCGTCGAGATCGGCCGCGCCCTGATGGCGGAGCCGAAGATCTTGTTGCTCGACGAGCCGATGGCCGGCGTCAATCCGAGCCTGGCCGACGAAATCGCAGCACACCTCACCGCCCTCAACCGCGACGGCATCACCATCTGCCTGATCGAGCACGACATGGCGCTGATCCGGCGGCTCTGCGACCCCGTCATCGTTATGGTCGGAGGACGAACGCTGACGCAGGGCTCGTTCGAAACGGTCGCGGCCGACGCCCGCGTGCAGGAAGCCTATCTCGGGAGGCGCCATTGAGCGCCGGTGTGCTGGCCGTCGAGGGGATCGTCGCGGGCTATGGCGCGGCCGAGGAAATCCTCAAGGGCACGTCGATCCGGGTCGAGCCGGGCGAGATCGTCTCGATCATCGGTCCCAATGGTGCGGGCAAGTCGACGCTGCTCAAGGCGATCGCCGGGCTCATCGCCGCCAAGAAGGGCCGCATCGTTCTGAACGGCACGGATGTGACGGCGGCCGACGCGCTCGGCCGCGCGCGCCATGGCATCGGCTTCGTGCCGCAGGAGCGCAATGTCTTCGGTGCGATGATGGTCGCCGAGAACCTCGAGATCAGCGGCTTCCAGGATCCCAAGAACGCCCGCGCCCGCAGCGAAGAACTCTACGCCCGCTATCCGATGCTGGCCGAGAAGCGCCGCGCCTTCGCGCGCACGCTGTCGGGCGGGCAGCGCCAGATCCTGGCCATGGCGATGGGGCTGATGAACGCGCCCGCCTTGCTGCTGCTCGACGAGCCGACGGCGGGACTCTCGCCCAAGGCGGCGGACGAGCTGTTCGAAGCCATCGTGGCCCTCAATCGTGGCGGCCTGCCGATCCTGATGGTCGAGCAGCACGCGGTCGAGGCACTCGCAATCTCGGCGCGCGGCTATGTACTCGTATCCGGCCGCAACAGCCGCGAGGGGCCTGGCCCCGATCTTGCTGCCGATCCTGAAATCCGCCGGCTCTTCCTGGGCGGCTAACAACGACTTGACCAAGCAAAACGCAACGAAGAGGGGATGACCATGACCGACCTGACACTCAATCGCCGCCTCCTGCTGGGCGGGGCCGCGGCCCTTGCCGGAGTTTCCACAATGCCGATGCGCGGTCTCGCGCAAGGTGCTCCGATCAAAATCGGCACGCTGACGCCGCTTACCGGCTCGGGTGGCCCCTATGGCCCGGTCATGGTGAAGGCGGTCAAGGCCGTGGTGGACGAGGTCAACGCGGCCGGCGGCGTGCTCGGCCGCAAGGTCGAGCTGATCTCCGAGGATGACCAGACCAATCCGGAAGCGGGCGTGCGCGCCGCGCGCAAGCTCATCGACGTCGACAAGGTCTCGGCCATTCTCGGCACCTGGGCCTCGTCGGTGACGACAGCGGTCGCACCGCTGTGCTGGGAATCGAAGACCTTCCTCTGCACCGTCTCGGGCGCTGATTCGATCACCTTGCTGCCGCATCAGGGCTATCTCGTCCGCACGCAGCCCAACACCACGCTGCAGGGCCGCAAATTCGGCGAGTTCGCGCTGGCCCAGGGCGCCAAGCGCGTCTTCTTCCTCTCGCCGCAAACACCGTTCGCCAAGAGCCAGTTCGACAACATCACCGAGGCGATGAAGAAGGGCGGCGGCGAGACCGCGTCGTTGATCTACGACGACAAGAAGCCGGCCTACCGCACCGAGATCGACGAGCTGCTGCGCTTCAAGCCCGATACGGTCGTGCTCGGCGGCTACACCACGGACACGGCCGTGATGCTGAAAGACCTGTTCCGCGCCGGCTTCGCCGGGCACGAAGATCGCCTTCGGCTATTCCGTCAACCAGAAGCTGGTCGAAAGCGTGCCGGCCGAGGTCGTCGACAAGACCTTCACGATCTCGCCCTCGCCGGCGGAAGGCTCGAAGGCCTATGACCGGCTGGTCAAGATGATCGGCGTGGCCTCGCCCGATCCCTACACCACGCAGATCTACGACCACATCAATCTCGTGCTGATGGCGATCGCCGTGGCCGGGGATGCCTCGGGCAGCGCCATCAAGGACAATATCCGTAAGGTGAGCCAGGCGCCGGGCGGCGCCAAGATCGACAATGCCGTCGACGGGCTCAAGGCGATCGCCGCCAAGCAGGCGGTCGATTACGACGGCGCCAGCGGCCCCTGCGATTTCACCGACATCGGCGACATCAGCGATTGCAAGTTCCGCTACGAGCAGGTGCAAGGGGGCAAGATCGCGTTCGTCAAGATCGCCTGAGCAAGGGGATCGCTCGCACGTGACTTTGCTGCTGCAGGCGCTGATCAACGGCGTGATGGCCGGGACGCTGATCGCTGTCCCGGCCATCGGCTTCACCGCGATTTTCGCGGTGCTGCGCTATCCCAACTTCGCCATCGCGTCCTACGCCACCATCGGCGCCTTCGCCGCCTGGTGGGCCAATACGAGCCTGGGCCTGGCCGTCGTTCCGGCCTTGCTGGTCGCGTTTGCAATCGCCGGGTTCGTCGGCGTGGGCGCGGAGGAGACGGCGTTGCGCCGGCTGCGCGGGAGCGGGGCCTTGATCGTCGCCATCGCCTCGATCGCGCTCAACCTCGTGCTGGAGAACATCGTGCGCTTTGTCTTCGGCAACGACATGAAGGGTTACGATTTGCCGCTGCTGCGCGATCTGCGCTTCGGCGAGCTGCGCATCGGGCCGCAGCAATTGCAGAGTCTCGGCCTCGCGGTCGCGATCATGGCCGCGATGTTCGCGTTTCCTGTTCTACACCCGCTTCGGCAAGGCGATGCGCGCCGTCGCCGACAATCCCGATTTGGCGCGGCTGAAGGGCATCGATCCGGCCCGCATCGCCATCGTCACCGTCTTTCTCGGCGCCGGCCTCGCCGGCATCGGCGGCGTGCTGATCGGCCTCGACACCTCGATCGATCCGCTGACCGGCTATCGCGTGCTGCTGTCGGTCTTCGCGGCGGCCGTGCTCGGCGGCCTAGGCTCGATCCCCGGCGCTGTGGTCGGGGCACTCGCGCTGGGCGTGGCGGAAGAGCTGGCGCTGATCGCCGTGCCCGCCACCTATCGAACCGCGGTCGGCTTCGTCGCTATCCTGATCATGCTGACCTTCCGCCCGCGCGGCATCCTCGGCGAGCGGGCGGCCTGATGCTGTCCTACGCGATTTTCACCCTGACGATCTGCGGCATCTACGCGCTGCTGGCGCTCAGCCTCAATTTGATTTGGGGTGGTGTGGGCTTGGTCAATCTTGGCCTCGCTGGCTTCTTCGCCGTCGGCGCCTATGCCTCCGCGATCGCGACTGGTGCGGGCGCGCCGGTTCTGCTCGGCTGGGGCGCGGCCCTCGTCGTCGGCGCCGTCGTCGGGCTCTGCGTCACCTTCGCGACGCTGCGCCTGCGCGACGATTATCTGGCCATCGTGACCCTCGGCTTTGCCGAGGTGATCCGCCTGATCGCGCTCAACGAGCGCTGGCTGACCAAGGGCTCGGACGGCATCTCCGGCATCAAGGCGCCCTTCAAGGCCGCAGATCGGCCTGCAGGGCTTCAATCTGTTCTATCTCGCTCTGGTGACGGCGATCGTCGTGCTGGTCTGGCTGCTGCTGCGCCGGCTCGACCGATCCCCCTATGGCCGCGCGATGAAGGCGATCCGCGAGGATCAGCAGCTCGCCGCCTTCGCCGGCAAGCCGGTGCTGCGCTTCAAATGGCAGGCTTTCGCGCTGTCGGCGGCGATTGCGGCGCTGGCCGGCGCGCTCTACGCGCATTTCCAGTCCTATGTCTCACCCGATCATTTCCAGCCGCTGATCACGATCTATATCTTCCTCGCGGTCACCGCCGGCGGCGTCGGGCGCCCGAGCGGCGCCGTGTTCGGGGCTTACATCGTCGTGATCTTCCTCGAGGCAACGCGTTTCGCTACGGAGTGGCTGCCCGGCCTCCAGCCCGTGCAACTCGCCGCCTTGCGCGAGATCCTGATCGGCCTGGCGCTCATCCTGGTGCTGCATCTGCGCCCGCAAGGTCTCCTGCCGGAGCGCATCCCCAAAGCACCGACGCCCGCTTCCTCCAATTCCTGACAAGAGAGTGTCCATGCCTGAAGACTTTGCCGCCTTGTCGCGCCTGTTGGCTGAGCCCGGTCAGCCCGAGACGTTCTTCCGCGCCCTCGACGCCACGGCCAAGCGGCTCGTTGGGCACGAGCTTTTCACGCTCCTCTATGTCGACGGCCAGGAAGTGGCGCGCATCTATTCCAACCGCCCGGCGGAATATCCGGTCTTCGGCCGCAAGCCGATGGGCCCCACGCCCTGGGGCGAGCATGTGATGAAAGGCCAGAAATCCTTCCTCGGCCGCGACAAGGCGGCGATCCGCTGGGCCTTCTTCGACCACGCGCTGATCGAGAGCATGGGCCTGGGCTCGGTCATCAACGTGCCGGTGGTCTATGACGGCCAGGTCATCGGCACCGCGAACCTGCTCGCCCCGGAATTCCACTATCGCGAGGAGCATGTGGCGCCGATCGAGCGCCTGGCGCCGCTGCTGATTCCGGCTTTCCTTGTTGCTCGCGCCGCGTCATCTTCGACAAGGCGCTGAGCCCTCGTCAGAATTTTTCGCTCACAAGATTCCCATACTTCTCAAGCAAGGATGCCTGCGCCTGAACACCACCGCGTAGTGATAGGGTGGGACCTCGATTTGCCTCATAAATGTAAGCCCGCTCGACTGCATAGCTGCGATCGTTTCTTCAGGTCGCATCCGCATTTCCGTCGCTGGCCCCCTGGGTTCGCCTAGAATTGTCGTTTCCTCGCGTGGCCGGGCGTGCCAATTCACGACGGCAAACGTCCCGCCAGGCTTCAGAACGTCGTGGACGGCGTGTGCAAGCCGCGACTTGTCTGGCACCCCGTGGAATGCGTTTGCCAGAAACACATGGTCAACACGATCGTGCACGACCTTGGCAACGTCGTAAGCATTGGCCTCAACGAAGACGCAGTTGGTAAGGCCGATTTCGGTCAGCCGGACGCGTGCCCTCTCAAGCATCTTGCCGTCTATGTCGATGGCGGTTACCGCTCGCGCAATCTTTGACAATTGCAACGTGAACCAGCCGTCACCGGAACATAGGTCCACAACCCTCATGCCCGGCGCGACCCCGACGTCGCGGATCACCCGGGCCGGATCGGGAAAAAGTGCCTCCCACCAACCGGGATCGGGCATGCCAGTCCCTTCGAAAAAGCCGGGTAGGGTCATTCGGCCTCGATCCGACGACAACCGCATCAAGTTGACGTCTGTCGTCTCCGCCTGGCGCATTTTTCCTTCGATCCTTTAAGGTTTGACGGCCAGCAACGAGATGCTCTTCACGCCGAACTTTTTGCTCGCGCCCTTGGCGTTGTCGGAGATGAACTGATATTGCGGATTGTCTTCCACCTTGACCAGACGTAGTCCGGCCGCCTCGATCATCTGGCGATAATTGTCCTGCTGCGCGGCGCCTCCGATGCAGGCGGCCCAGAGGGTTGAATTGCACACGATGCTTTCGGGCAGCTGCACCTCCGTCACGATATCGGAGATCGCGAACCGGCCGCCTGATTTCAGCAGCCGCCCGGCTTCGCGGAACACTTTCGATTTGTCCGTGGCGAGATTGATGACGCCGTTGCTGATCACAACGTCGGCGAGGCCGTCCGGCAGGGGAGCTTCCTCGATATAGCCCTTGACGTAAGTCACATTGAGGAAGCCGTCCCGGTCCCGCAGCCGCTCTGCCTTTGCTCGCTGCTCGTCCGTCATATCGACGCCGGTGACTTTTCCGCGGGAGCCCACTTTCAGCGCGGCAATGAACGTGTCCATCCCCGATCCGCTACCGAGATCGACGACCATTTCGCCCGGCTTGAGATCGGCGAGATGAAAGTAGTAGCCGACGCCGGCAAATGACTCGATCGCCTCGGCGGGTATGCGGTCGAGGTCTGCTGGTACGTAGCCGAGACGTTCTGCCATCGCGCGGCCCATCTCGAAGTGGAACTCTCCGTGCGGGTCCTCGGCGACGCTGCGGTACATCGCTTTCACCTTGGATTCGAGTTCCTTTGGATCGAAAGCCGAGATCGTGGTCATTGTCGGAGCTCCTTATTGTGAATCTGGGTGGATTTCCCGTCCGTGAGTGCCGCACGCCTTTGGAGCCGTGAGGCGGCAATTCGAGCGTCAAAAGCTGAGCGTCGCGGCTCCGGCCTTGATCAGCTCGTGTATTTTGCTGGACCCGGCGATCTCCACGCCCTCGATGAGGTCGCTCTGCTCGTAGCCGCGGGCCTTCACGCAAGGTGTGCATGCCCACAGGCGGCCGCCGCGCGCGAGAAAGTCCTTCACCAAGGATGCGAGCGGTTCGAGCGGGGGCACGACCGTGCTGTCGATGGCGCGCTTTCGCACCAGATCGACCGCGGCGCTGGTCAAGAATGCGGAAACCCTTAGGCCCGCCGTCATGCCGCCATTCGCGATCGTGAAGGCGACCGAGGAGAGTTCATGATCGGCGCCATGTGTCATAAGTACGACCAGCTCTCGTGAGGATTCAGGCACGTGGTTTCTCCTGTTTGAATTGCTTGTTGAGGCGATATGGACAGCGCCGCTCGACCCGATGAACTGCAGACGGGCAGCTTCGCGGATGTGTCTACTGGGTCTTCTTGCGCGGATCGTCGTTTGGATTGACGTAAACGAGTGTCCACGGCCCGGCGCTGTTGAGCTGGATGACCGTATCCTCGTCGGCGAAGGCGAAATGCGCCATGCCTGGGTGAAGTGCAAAGAAACTGCCTGCCGTAAGAGGCTGGCCCTTGCTTGCGTCGGCACGCTCCCCCATACCCAGCCGGAACGTCCCCGAAATTACGGTGACGATTTCTGGTTTTGGGTGCGTATGCGGCGCGATGGCGTAACCCTTGGGGAGCCTGAGCCGAAGGGCAAATAGACCGTCTTTGCCCGGGTCTCCATACAGCACGGCCGCCTGCGCCCCCGCAGGTAATGAGGGCGGGGCGGGCGACCATTTGATGTCGCCGGCGGTCAGAATGGTATGCCCATCAGCGGCCTGGGCCCGTGCTTCCGGAGCGGAAGTGGTGGCCGCAATGGCGAGTCCGAGGGCCAAGGTGCTCAACCCGATTCTGAACGCCGCGGCTAGCGGTTTGAGCGCGTCCCACATCGCCGCGCAGCCGAGCGCCCTTGGCTGCCTACAATGGAATTCGACATCGATAACGGTGTTCTTGAGGCGGGCCGGACTGTGGGCATCGAACATGGTATCCTCCCTTCAGCGCCAGTCATGTGAAGCCGGTCACGCGACGCGCGACCGATCCGAGGCAGGATGCCGCAGCGCCGGGCCGAAAGCCTGAAGAGACGCTTGATTTGCTCGCGAGACGGGCCTGATTTTCGCCCGAGAACTGCCTTGCGGCCCTGAGGAGGGGTGCTTGCAACTCTGTTTTGGTGGCTATGTCCTGGACGGCCGAAGGCGAGAGCTTCGGCGGGGCGAGGAGCCGATCTCGCTCGAGCCGCAGGTGTTCGATGTGCTGCTCTTTTTGGTGCAGAACCGAGAACGCGTGGTGACCAAGGACGACCTGATCGCGGCGGTCTGGGATGGCCGGATCATATCGGATTCAACCCTGACCAGTCGGATCACCGCGGCCCGCAAGGCTGTGGGGGACAGCGGCGAGCAGCAGTCTCTGATCAAGACCTATGCCCGAAAGGGCTTCCGATTTGTGGGCGAGGTTCGCAGCGGAGTTGAGACAGATGGAAATGGCCGCTCGCCAGAACAAACTCGAGCAGTGTCCGCTGAACCTATTCCCGGAGCGGGGGGCGACGCCGTCGCGGACAAAGCTCTCGGCGCCGTCAACTCAGGCGCTCCCCTAAATTGGAGCGGACGGCCGTCCGTTGCGGTACTGCCGTTCAACAATTTAAGCGGCGATCCAGAGCAAGAATATTTCTCTGACGGAATCGCGGAAGACATCATTACCGCTTTGTCCAAGTACCGGTCCCTGGTGGTGATCGCCCGCAATTCGAGCTTCGCTTTCAAGGGCGGCGGGGGCGATGTGCGCCGCGTCGGCTTGACGCTCGGCGCCGAGTACCTGGTCGAGGGCAGTGTGCGCAAGATCGGGCAGCGCGTGCGCATGACCGCGCAGCTGGTGGAGACCGAAGGCGGCCGGCAACTCTGGGCGGAGCGGTACGACCGCGATCTGCAGGATCTCTTCCAGGTACAAGACGAAATCACAACCACGATCGCGGCGCGGATCGAGCCCGAGATTGGCGCGGCCGAGCGGCAGCGCGTCGAGCGAAAAGCTGTGCCGGCGCTGCACGCGTGGGACTTTTTCCGGCTTGGGACGAAACACTTTTACAAATCAACTCCTGCGGACAATCTGGAAGCGCAGCGGCTGTTTCGCCGCGCCATGGAACTCGACCCCAATCTGGCTGAGGCTTATGGGTACCTGTCCTATGCGATCGTCCTGAGCATGGTTTATTTCGAGGCCGAGCCGAACGAAGAGCGGCTCACCGAGGCCATTGCGATTGGGAGGAAAGGCGTCGAGCTCGACGACCAGGATGGATTGATCCGGTTCATGTACGGGCGCGCGCTGCTTGCCGGGAAGGCATATGGAGACGCGCTAGCCGAGCTGGAAACGGCGGTCGAGCTGAACCCGTGTCTTGCGGCGAGCTATTGCGGTCTCGGCGACTCGCTGGTTTACGAGGGGCGCATCAGCGAGGCGATCCCCTATTTCCAGAGGGCGATCGAGCTGAGCCCTTATGATCCCTTGCGTTGGGCGTTCTACTCTTATGGAGCGCTTGCGCACATTTTTGCGCGGGAATTCGAGCTGGCCAGCGAATGGGCCCAGAAAGCCACGCGGGTGCCCAATGCGCATTATTGGGCGTTCGCCCACCGTGTCGCGGCCCTGGGGCACTTGGAATGTTCGGAAGACTTGCGCGTGGCAATCGGCGACCTGCTGCAGCGCAAGCCGGATTTCGCCTGCAACTTCGCGCGCAAGCGCCTCTTCTATGTAAAAAACCCGGAGCAACTGGAGCTTTACATAGAGGGGCTGCGCAGAGCCGGGATACCGGAGTGAAGCGGAGGCGTGAGGAGTGTGTGGCACCGATCGAGTGCCTGGCGCCGCTGCTGATTGCGGCCTTCCTCGTGGCGCGCGCCGCATCGGCATCGGCCACGGGCTGATCATCCAACAATTCCCATGCGTATAAGGCGCAAATATCCGCGCTGACGGAACGCGATACGCGGGGCGCGGTCACAGCTCGCTGGGTGCCGCCCAGATCGGCACGTGGCCGGCGAGCTTGTCGAGCAGGCGCTCGAACGCCTTGCACTCGGATCGCGTGAGGCACGCCAGCATTGCGCGCTCGCGCTCGCGCAAGGCCGGGATGTACTGCGCATAGAGGGCGCGGCCGGCCGGCGTGATGAACAGGTGCTGGCGCCGGTTGTCGGCTGGGTCAGCCTCACGGCGCAACAGTTTCTTGTTTTCCAGCGCAATGATCCCGCGGCTGATATTGGCCTTGAGGTGACCGGTGAACTCGCAGATGTCGCTTGCGGTCACGCCCTCGCGGAAATTCAGGAAGATCAGCGTGACGATCTCGGGCCGTGTCAGGCCGAGCTCCATTTCGATCTTTCGGAACGACGGTTCCCGGTAGAAGTTCAGCACATAGCCCATCTTGTAGGCGATCTTGATCTCCGTGCCGTTGAGCACGCCGGCGACTTCGTTCGCCGTGCTTTTCCGCGCGTCTGGCGTGGACGCGGTTTTCTTCGCTTTCCGAGATAGTCTCATATGTGACTTTCTGCTTGCATCTCTGGGGCCGCCATCTTAGCATCGCCCCCTACAACGCAAGAACGATCAACACCGTCGGTTTGGGAGGATCGCATGGATGCCGTGCCGGCTTGGCATGGGCGCCTGCGCGCATCGCCCGAGGATGCGCCACTGTGTCTATATTCCGGAACGGACGCCCATCCGATCTATGTGGATCATGTGCGCGCGCGTGGAGACATCGCGAACAAGACGCCGGTCGTGATGGTGCACGGCGGGGGCCATACGGGCACCTGCTATATGGCGACCCCGGACCTTCGGCCTGGCTGGGCGCCGCGTTTCGCGGCAAGCGGCCGCGACGTGTTTGTGCCCGATTGGCCCGGCCATGGCCGCTCGCCCATGCGTCCGGACTTTCCGAAGCTTGGGGCCGCGGATGTCGCCGCCTCGCTCCTCGCTCTTCTTGAGGAGATCGGACCCGCGGTACTGCTCGCGCATTCGGCGAGCGGCCCGATGGCGTGGTGGATGACGGAGCAACGCCCCGACCTCGTGGCAGCGGTTATCGGCATCGCGCCCGGCCCGCCGGCGAACCTGTTGAGAGACCTGCCAGACGATCCGGCCGCCATCCTGGCGCTGCGCGACGACGCGGGCGCGGGCTGCCCAGTCTATTCCGTCGAAGACAAGCCGGTCTGGCTGGGCACAGAATTCGCGGCAAGCTTTTGGGCGAACGCACCGCGCTTCCCCCGGCATACGTTTGAAAACTATTGCCGCTCGATCGTGCCGGAGAGCGCGCGTATCCTGAACGAGCGCTTCAATATCGGTGGACGTGGACTGAAGATCCGCGATCCCAAGAACCTCAGCGGCCACCGCGTGCTGATCGTCACGGGCGACCACGACCCGCGCCATCCACGCGCGGTCGATGGAGCCACCGCCAACTATCTCGGCGCCGATTTCACGTGGCTGCCCGACCGCGGCGTCCACGGCAATGGCCACATGATGATGATCGAGGACAACAGCGACGACCTCGCCGCGATGATCCTCGCCTGGCTCGACGCGAACAACTGCTGAACAACGATACGGACATCGGAGGAAACGAGAGATGAGGCTGAACATGTTCGGCGCGGCCCTGTTCGCCGCAATGCTTCCCATCGCGGCACAGGCCCAGATCAGCGGCGATGTCGTCAAGATCGGCGTCCTGACCGACCTTGCGGGCGTGACCGCCGACATCACCGGCAAGGGATCGGTCGTCGCGGCCGAGATGGCGATCCAGGAAGTCGGCGGCATGGTGCTCGGCAAGCCGGTGCAGGTGATCTCGGCGGATCATCTGCACAAGGCCGATGTCGGCCTCTCGATCGCGCGGCGCTGGCTCGATGTCGAAGGCGTCGATGCGATTGTCGACGTGCCGAATTCGGGCGTGGCGCTCGCGATCCAGAATCTTGCGCGCGAGCAGAAGCGGATCGTGCTCTATTCCGGCGCGGGCACGACCGCGCTTACGAACGAGCAGTGCTCGCCCTACGGCTTCCATTGGACATACGACACCTATGCGGTGTCGCACGGGACGGCCTCGGCAGTGGTGAAGGCGGGCGGAACGTCGTGGTTCATCCTCGCCTCGGACTATGCGTTCGGGCATCAGCTCCAGAAGCGATGCGACCAAAGTCATCACCGCAGCGGGGGGCCAGGTGCTGGGCGCCGCGCGCCACCCGCTCAACACCGCGGATTTCTCCTCGTTCCTGCTCCGGGCGCAATCGTCCGGCGCCAAGGTGATCGGCATCGCCAATGCGGGCAACGACACCATCACCGCGATGAAGCAGGCGGCCGAGTTCGGCCTCGTGCAAGGCGGACAAAGCCTCGCGGCGCTGATCTTTTTCCTCCAGGACGTGCACGCGCTCGGGCTTAGCGCCGCGCAGGGCACGTATCTCACCACCGCGTCCTATTGGGACACGAATGACGCGACACGCGCCTGGTCGAAGCAGTTCATGGCCAAGACCGGCATCATGCCCTCGATGCTGCACGCGGGCGTCTATGGCGCGGTGCGCCACTATCTCAAGGCGATCGCCAAGGCCGGCACCGACGATGCCGACAAGGTTGCGGCCGCGATGCGCGCGATCCGATCGATGACATCTTTTCGGAGAACGCGCGCATCCGCGAGGACGGCCGTGTCACGCGCACGATGTATCTCGCGCGGGTGAAGAAACCGGCGGAGTCCAAGTATCCGTGGGACTACTTCGAGATCGTGCGCAAGATCGCGCCCGAGGAAACCGTATGGCCGCTGTCCGAGAGCAAGTGCCCTCTTGTCAAGAATGCGACGCGCTGAAGAGCCTTCATCCGCGCATGGCGAGAACGACATGCGTCGCGCTCGCCGTGGCAACGTGTTCGATGCATCGATAGCCGAGCGTGTGGGCGTCGATGCCCGCAAACAGCGCCTCGCCTGATCCCAGGAGGATCGGCGAGATCGCCAGATGCATCTCGTCGATGAGACCCGCGCGCAGATATTGCTGGATGGTCGCAGCCCCGCCGCCCAGCCGGATATCCTGACCTTTCGCGGCCTCGCTGGCGCGCTTCAGCGCGGCGTGGATGCCGTCGGTCACGAAATGGAAAACGGTGCCGCCCTCCATGGTGATCGGCGCCCTGGCGTGATGGGTCAGCACGAAGACGGGCACGTGATAAGGCGGATTGTCGCCCCACCAGCCTTTCCATCTCTCGTCGGGCCACGGTCCGCGCACTGGCCCGAACATGTTGCGGCCCAGGATCCAGGCGCCGATGTCTTCAAACCCACGCGCTGTGAAATCGTCATCTGTCCCCGTTGTACCACTGTCTTTGCCGACCATTTTCTGAAAGGTGCACGTGGCAACGGTCCATTCATGCAGCGCCTCACCGCCGACGCCGAGCGGGTTGTCGAGGCTCTGGTTGGGGCCGGCGCCGTAGCCGTCGAGGGAAATGGAAAAGCCGTGAACGCGAAGCTTGGGCATAGACCGTCCTCCTGAAGCGGGAAGGGAAGCGGCATGGCAGGGTCCGGGAATTAGCCCGAACCGGTGACGGATCACAAGAGCCCCATGCTCTTGAGGCTGGAGTGTCCGCGCTTGCCGATGATCAGGTGGTCATGCACCGCCACGCCGAGCGCGGCTGCCGCTTTCACCACCTCGCGCGTCATTTCGATATCGGCCTTGGAAGGTGAGGGATCTCCGCTCGGGTGATTGTGCACCATGATGATGGCCGAGGCGCCAAGCTCCAGCGCGCGCTTCACCACCTCGCGCGGATAGACCGGCGTGTGATCGACCGTGCCGCGCTGCTGCACCTCGTCGCCGATCACCTTGTTCTTGCGGTCGAGGAAGAGCAGGCGGAAATGCTCGACGCCGGCATGCGCCATGTCGGTGCGGCAGTAATCGAGCACCTTCTGGAACGAGCCCATCGCCGGCTGCTCCGTCATTTCCTCCCGCGCCAGCCGCACCGCCGCCTCGCGCACGATTTTGAGCAGGTCAATGGCGCTGTCGCCGAGCCCCGCCGCTTCGAGGCGCTCGCGCGACGCTGAAATCAGTCCGGCAAACCCGCCGAAGCTCTTCTCGAGCGTCTTCGCCAGCGGCTTGACGTCGCGCCGCGGGATCGCGGCGAACAGCAGCAGCTCGATCAGCTCGTAATCGGGGAGCCCGGCGCCGCCGGCCGCGCGGAAGCGCTCGCGCAGCCGCTGCCGGTGCCCCAGATAATGCGGCGCCTCGTCGAGCCCGCCTTTCTCATCGGGAGATTTTTTCGGATCGGACATCGTCGGCTGTGGCGGCGCTGGTACATTCCCCTGCAGGTTGTTCGAGCATAGCATCCTCATTGTCACATGACGATGCCCAGACGGTTGGCTATTAATGCGTCGGGACTTTGGAAGGAGAGGGACATGCACAAGAGCCGTCTCGGCACGCTGATCATCGACTGCCGGACCGATGATTTGCCCAAGCAGGCCAAATTCTGGAGCGAGGCGCTGGGCTACAAGATCCAGCCGCCCAAGCCCGGTGATGCCGGGAAATACATCACCCTCATCGGGCCCGAGGACGAAGCCACGATCCAGCTGCAACGTGTCGACCATGACAGCCGCGTGCATCTCGACATCGAGACCGACGACCAGGCGGCGGAAGTGGCGCGGCTGGAGAAACTCGGCGCCAAGCGCGTGCAGGATTTCCCGCGCTGGGTGGTGCTGGAGGCGCCCAGCGGGCATCGGTTCTGCGTGGTGAAGCCGCAGCGACCGGATCTGCAGGAGAAGGGGAATGTGTGGGAGTGAGGGTGGCTGCACGCGCTTCGGCTTGAGGCACTGCGCCTGTGTCACCCCCCACCCTAACCCTCCCCCTCAAGGGGGGAGGGAATCAGAATGTGAGCGGATTTAGGGCTGTTCTATTTCTGAGACAGACCGACGCCACCTTTGCGATGGAATGCCCTCCCCCCTTGAGGGGGAGGGTTAGGGTGGGGGGTGATGCAGCAGGGCAACGTCTACGGCCGCGTCGCCACCATCGACGGCCGCAAACTTATCTCATCCAGCCACGCCGCCAATGCTGGATGCACCGCCCGCCACCCCACATCCGGCAGCCGAAAATCCAGATACGCGAGCGCGCACGCCGTCGCGATATCGCCGAAATCGAACCGCCCCGTCGCCACGCTGAGCCGCGGCAGCGTGCGCTCGATGGCGCGGCGCTGGCGCGCGATCCAATCCGGCCATTGCTTGTCCGCCGGCCGCCGCCGCTCGATCACGCTGATGAACGCCGCATCGATCAGCCCTTGCGCGAGGGCCGCGCGCGCCATCACGTCGCGGCGCGGCGTGTTGATGAGGCGGGGGCCCGATCCGACATCATCGAGATATTCGCCGATCGTCGTGCTCTCGGTGATCAGCGTGCCGTCATCGGCGATCAGCGCCGGCAATTTGCCGATCGGGTTGACCGCCAGCAGCTCCGGCGGATCGCTCCACGGATCGACCTCGTGGCGCTCCAGCTTGTCGAACACGCGCTTCTCATGCGCGATCACCAGCACCTTGCGCGCGTAAGGCGAAGGCTTGTTGTAGTAGAGCTTCATGACGGCCGGTCCGTGCTGGGCTTGAGGGAGGAGACAACGGCGCCGGCGGCGACATCGATCGCCAGGGCCACACACAGCGCCCCGGCACCGAGCGCGAAGAGCAGGGCGTAACCTCCGGCGCTGTGGGCAAACAGATATGAAAATCCGTAAGCCGCCCCCGCTTGGCCGACGGAGAACGCTGTCGTCGCGAAGCCCCAGGCAGCGGTGCGACCCTTCACGTCGGCGATCAGCTCATGCAGGCGGCCCAGCACCAGCGGCACAATCCCGGGCGCGAAGGCGCCGACGATAAAACTCGACACGACTAGGCTGACCGCGTGCGACGACACCGCAAGGGCCGCTATTGCTACGGCCTGAATGACGAAGGCGGCGCGCAGCGCGATACGGAAGCCGATGCGGTCGGCGAGCATGCCGGCGCTGAGCGGGCCGACACTGGCGCCCAGCCCGAACAAGACCCAGTACACGGAGCCGATCTCCAGGCCCTGGCCCAAACCGCGGGCGATGAAATCGACCAGGAACACCATGTGCGGCACCAGCCCGACGGCGTTGAGCGCGTATTCGATCAGCAGCGCACCGAGCACCGGGCCTGAGCGCAACGGCGTCGCCGGCTCGGCCCTCTGCGGCCGCGCGGCCCCGCGCGGCCAGCCGCTCCAGGCGAGGAGCGTGAGAGCGAATGTGAGGACCGCCAGCCCTAGCCAGGTTTCCATGAGGCCGATGCGCATCAACAGCGGCACCAACGTGCCCGACGCGGCGATACCGATCCCGACCCCGGTGAAGATGGCGCCGCTGGCGAGGCCGCGCCTTCCCGCCGGCACATGCGGCAGGATGGTGGTGGCCGCCAACACCATCAGCACGCCGCCCGAGATCCCGGCCGCGAAGCGCCAGACGAAGAACCACAGGAACGAGAGCGGCCAGGCGCAGGCGAGCAGGCTCGCGGCGGCCAGCAGCATCATCGCGCGCAGAACGTGACGGGCGGGCGCCAGGCTCGCCATCTGCCGCGCGAGCACGGCGCCGGCGAGATAGCCGGCGAGATTGGCAGCTCCCAGATAGGCGGCATCGGCGGCCGAGAACCAGCCATCCGCAATCAGGGCGGGCAGGAGCGGGGTGTAGGCGAAGCGCGCCAAGCCGATACCGACCAGGCTCGCGCACAGCCCGGACAGCACGGGCCGCCAGACCGGTGGGGCGTCAGCAGGGGCGGGCGTGCTCATCCAGGACTCCGGGGGCGTCAATCCCGCGAGACTAGAGCGTGGCCGAAGCGCCGAATAACGCTTTTACTTGATATGGCCTATCTGCAAAGCAGATAGCTTGGTCTATTCAGCGGCCGCCGCCCGCATTGGGGTGGGCCGCACATGGGCGAGGAACGCCGCGAGCGCGCTGGAGGCGAACCGGTCGCGCCGGCGGATGAACAGCGTCTCGACCTTGCCGCCGCCGTCGGGCAGATCGTGGATGGCAATGCGCCCGTCGCGCCACGGCGCGCTGACCACGCTGCGCGGCAGGAGGGTCACGCCCAGCCCCGCGGCGACGCACCCAATGATTGCATCGAGCGTGCCGAATTCCTGGACACGCGTCGTCAGGGCCCCGCGCGCGGCAAGGATAGCCTCCAGCCGCTGGCGGTAGGAGCAGCCGGCGCGCAGCACCACGAGCTTGATCTCGCCCGCCGCCACCTGCGCGTCGAGCCCGCCCGAATTCGGCGCGGTCGACAGCACGAGTTCTTCGCGGAACATGATTTCGCTGTCGAGCTCCGGATGGTCGACCGGCCCGCACACGAACGCGCCCTCGACGCGATTGTCGAGCACGTGGTCGATCAGCTCGCACGTCGTTCCGGTGCGCAGCACCAGATCGACCTGCGGATAGATCGCGATGTATTGCGAGAGCAGCGGCGAGAGCCGCATCGCGGCCGTCGTCTCGAGCGACCCGATGGTGAGCTTGCCGCTCGGCGTACCATTGTCGGCGACGGCGCGGCGCGCGTCGTCGAGGAGGAGCTGGATCTGTTGTGCGTAGGGAAGGAGGCGACGGCCCGCTTCGGTGAGGGCGACGCCGCGGCTGTGTCGCTCGAACAGCGGCGCACCGAGCTTGTCCTCGAGTTGGCGCACCCGCGCCGTGACATTCGACTGCACGGTGTGAAGTTCAGCGGCCGCGCGGTTCATGCCGCCCAGTCGCGCCACCGCCTCGAACACTCTTAGGTCGCTCGCGTCCATCGTCGGCCTCCGGTCCGCGTGAGGCCGTGTAGTCTAGACGTTTCTCAAAATTTGCAAAGCCCGCCGGACGGCAGTGGTCAGCGCGAGGCGTTGGCTGTCACGTCGGCTTATAGGGCGGCCGATGCAACCCCGTCGGCGACAGTGTGAAAATCTCGACGCCATCGGCAGTTACGCCCACCGAGTGCTCGAACTGCGCGGACAGCGAGCGGTCCTTGGTCACCGCTGTCCAGCCGTCGGAGAGCACCTTCACTTCAAAGCGTCCGGCATTCACCATCGGCTCCACCGTGAAGAACATGCCCTCGCGCAGCGCCATGCCCGTGCCCGGATCGCCGTAATGGAGCACCGAAGGCGCATCGTGGAAAATGCGGCCCAGGCCATGGCCGCAGAAATCGCGCACCACGGAAAAGCGATTGGCCTCGACGAAGCTCTGGATGGCGTAGCCGATATCGCCCAGCGTGGCGCCGGGCTTCACCACCTCGATGCCACGCATCATCGCCTCGTAGGTGATGTCGACCAGCTTGCGTGCGCGCACGCCGACATCGCCCACGAAATACATGCGGCTGGTGTCGCCATGCCAGCCGTCGAGGATGACGGTGACGTCGATATTGATGATGTCGCCGTCGACCAGTTTCTTGTCGCCGGGGATGCCATGACAGACGACGTGATTGACGGAGGTGCAGATCGACTTGGGAAAGCCGCGATAGCCCAGCGGTGCGGGCACGGCTTTGCGGTCGATGATGTAGTCATGGCACAGGCGGTCGAGCTCGACCGTCGTCACGCCCGGCTTGACGTGCGGCGTGATGAAATCGAGCACTTCGGCCGCGAGCCGTCCGGCCCGGCGCATGGCGGCGAAGGCATCGGCTTTGTGCAGCTTGACGGAGCGGCTGTTGGAGTCCGCCCAGGGGTCGGCGAGCATGTCGTTCATGGTCTAAATTTAGGCTCTCACGCCACCTCTTACCAGAGTGTTTAAGATTCGCTCGCAGGTAGTGCTGCGGCGGCAAACAGATCGTCGCCGGCGGCAAATCGTTGATCCCGATCGGGCGTGGCGAGTGCGATCTGGATGGCCCCCGTCAGCTCCAGCCCGACACCGCCGAGGCCAGCCTCCTGGGCGGCCACGCCCAGCCCCGCCAGGCCCGCGTCCATGATCTGCACGGGGGCTTGCAAAAGCGGGTCGGCCGGAGTGCCGCGGCGGGGGTCCGCGACCGCCTCGTCGATATTCTCCAGCTTCCATTTGCAGTAATCGGCGTCGCGCGAATGAATACCGCGACAGCGAAACGGCCGCACCTCGTAGATGCTGCACCGTCCCTCGACCAGGAACGGGCAGGCCAGCATCAGCCGCGCGCGCTCATGCACGCTGAGCCCCGCCGTCTGCGCCTGGGTGCGCGCCAGGCGCTCGTCGAGGGCGCCACGCTCGGCGGCACTGAACCGGGCCTCGACATGTCGCGCGATCGCCACCGCCTCGATCGGGATGACGGCCACGCCCTGGTAACAGCACCAGGCGCAGCCGCTGCGACACGCGATGGCGCCGTCGCGCTCGACCGATTTCTGGACCAGTCCCCAGAACCGCTCGGCCGTCGCCTTGGCCGCCGCCACCGCCTCGGCGAGCTGCGCCGGCGCACGCCCCTGACGCAACACCTGCGTGGCCGCATGGTGCACGGTCTTGGCGACGTCGGCTGCCGTGAAGCTGCGCGGCGGTGTGGCGGAGGGCCGATTCATGGCCGCGATTGTCGCCGATGCGGCCCGCCAGCGAAAGCCCGGCTTGAACGCGGCGCATACCAGGATATGGTGAGCGCCCCGCCGCCCGGTTGCACGAGAACCCCATGACCGACAAGCCTGTCACCGCCTGTATCATCATCATCGGCAACGAGATCCTGTCCGGCCGCACCAAGGACGCCAATCTGCCCTGGCTGGCCGAGAAGCTGAATGCCATCGGCGTGCGCATGATGGAGGGCCGCGTGATTCCCGACATCGAGGCGACGATCATTGCCACGATCAACGAGGTCCGCGCCAAATTCGACTACGTCTTCACCACCGGCGGCATCGGGCCCACCCATGACGACATCACCGCCGAATGCATCGCCAAGGCCTTCGGCGTGCCCCTGTTGCGCCACCCGGAGGCGGTCGCGCGCCTGCAGAGCCACTACCTCAATCCGGCCGACCTCAACGAGGCGCGGCTGCGCATGGCCAATGTGCCCGAGGGCGGCATCCTGATCGACAACCCGGTCAGCAAGGCGCCGGGCTTCCAGATCGGCAATGTCTTCGTGATGGCGGGCGTGCCACGCATCATGAACGCCATGTTCGAGGGGATCGCGCACCGCCTCAAGGGCGGCAAGCCGATGCTGTCCTGGACCGTCACCTCCGAAGTACCCGAAGGCAAGCTCGCCGAGGGCCTGACCGCGCTGCAAAGCAAATACAACGATCTTGAGATCGGCTCGTACCCGTATTTCCGCATGGGCCAGGTCGGCACCTCGATCGTCATGCGCGGCCACACGCGCGCGACGCTGGCGAGTGCCGCGGACGAGTTGAAGACCCTGATGATCTCCTTCGGCGGCAAGCCGACCGAAGAGCCCGCACCTTGATCCTAAAGCAAAGCGCGGCGCAATCAGGCAGCTGCAGGCTCGCCGCCCAAGATGTCCGAGAGGGCCGACAATAGCCGATCGATTTGCTCGTCTGTGCCCACGGTTATCCGCAGATAGTCGGAGATGCGAGGCGCGGGAAAATGGCGGACGATCACCGCCCTTTGGCGCAGCGCGGCGGCCAGCGCCGCGCCCTCCTGCGCCGGATGACGCGCGAAGACGAAGTTGGCGGCGGACGGCAGCACTTCGAAGCCAAGCCGGACCAGTCCGCGGTTTAGCCGCTCTCGGCCTTCGATCACGCGAACGCGGCTCTGTTGAAAATAGGCTTCGTCCTTCAGGGAGGCGATGGCGCCAGCCTGGGCGGGCCGGCCAAGCGGATAGGAGTTGAAGCTGTCTTTCACCCGGGTAAGCGCTTCGATCAGGTCCGCGTCGCCGATTGCATAGCCAACCCGCAGCCCGGCCAAGGCCCGGGACTTGGACATTGTTTGAACGACCAAAAGGTTCGGGTGGGCGGCGACGAGCGCAATCGCGGTCTCGGCGCCGAAATCAACATAAGCCTCGTCGATCACCACGGGAGCGTCAGGATGGTTCTCCAGCAGGGTGACGATCTCGCTCCGTGACAGCGCAACCCCTGTTGGCGCATTCGGATTGGGTAGGATGAGTGCGCCGGCCGGCCGGCGATAGTCGGCAACGCGGATCTGCATGACCTGATCGAGCGGCACCGTCTCGTAGGCGATTCCGAACAGGCGGCAATAGACCGGGTAGAAACTGTAAGTGATGTCCGGGAAGAGCAATGGCGCATCATGCTTCAGCAGAGCGGCGAAGACGTGGGCCAGCACCTCGTCCGAGCCGTTGCCGACGAACACCTGTTCGGGTCGCACGTGGTGGTAGGTGGCCAAAGCATCCCGCAGCGCGGTGGCCTGTGGGTCCGGATAGAGACGCAGCGTATCGGACGCCTCGCCGCGGATCGCGTCCAACACGCGTGGGGAAGGACCAAGTGGACTTTCATTGGTGTTGAGCTTGACCAGCTCCGCCATGCGGGGCTGTTCGCCCGGCACATAGGGCCTCAGGTCGTGCGTCAGGCGACTCCAGAAACGGCTCATTTTTCTGTCCAAAATGAGTTCAGCCTCGATGATCTCTTTAACGCCAGGGAAGTCTTGCAGAAACATCCAAAGATGGACACGACAAGATTTTTTGTGGCTGGGCGTTGCATGCACTGCATGAATCCGTCCATGGCACTTAGCATCATCTCGCAGCGCTGCGGAAGCCGGGCTCGCGTGGCAGAGCTCCGCGGGCGTCGAGGTTTATCACGCGGGAGCGGTGCGCTTTCGCGTTGTGGCGATGAAGAATCCCGTCAGGATGAAGGCGATCCCGACCAAGTGAAAGGCGTGCACCGTTTCGCCCAGCACGGCGAAGGCGAGGAGTGCCGTGAAGACCGCGACCAGGTGGAATGAGACGCCGGTAACGCTGGCGCCCAGTGTCGCCACGCAGCGGTTCCATAGGATGAACGCGAAGAGCGACGCGAACAGGCCGATATAGAGAACCGCTCCGATCGATGCGGCATCGGTTGGAATATGCGCGCCGCGCGCAAGCTCATAAGCGCAGAACGGAGCCAGCACGGCGAGCCCGCTCGCCATCGTTGCCGCCAGGAACACCAGCGGCTCGATGGCGCCGGGTTTGCGCCGGAGCAGGACGGAGTAGAGCGCGTAATTGGCGACCGCGACGATCACCAGCATCTCGCCGCCGGCCAGCGACAGACCCGCGAGCGAACCCAGATCGCCGCGCGCGACGATCCAGGTAACGCCGGCGAAGGAAATGACGATGCCGGCGATCGTGCGTGCCGCGATGCGCTCGACGCCCAGCAAGGCCGCTGCCACCGGCACCATCAGCGGCAGGGTCGAATTCAAAAACGCGACGCTGGCGGCCGGCGTGGTCTGCAGCGCCACGTAGGCGAGCGCGTTATAGCCCGCAATCCCGAACGCGCCGCAGGCGAGGATCAGGCGCCACGACGCGCGAAGCTGCGGCCATTGCCGCCGCACATCACCGATCACGAAGGGCAGGAGGGCGATCAGCGCCACCAGCCAGCGCCCGACCGCCAGCGAGACAGGCGGGAACGACGTGCTCAGCGCGCGGCCCAACACCAGATTGCCCGCCCAGAACAGCGGGGGCAGCCACAGCAGCAGCAGCGGCCGCTCCCAAATGCGGCGCAAGGACGTCAGCCGACGAGCCCGATCTTGACCCGGCGATTGTGCCGGCCCTTGTTGTCGATTTTGAGGATGCGTACCGGCCGCGACTGGCCGGTCGAGGCGACATGCGTGCCGCCGCAAGCCTGGCGGTCGAGACCGACGATCTCGACGATCCGCACCTGTCCGTCGGCGGTGGGCGGCGGTGCCACCGAGCGCGAGCGCAGCAGGCCCTTTTCCTCGACCGCGTCGTCCATCGCCATATAGCTGTCGCGCACCGCCAAGTCCTGGCGGATCACGTCGTTGATCGCGGGCTCGAGGGCGCGCAGCCGGTCGTTATCGGCATCGGGCAGATCGAAATCGACGCGCGCCGTGCCGTCATCGTTCATCTGCGCGCTGGTGACGAGCGCCCCGTCGAACGCCTGAAAGACCAGCGCGTTCACGATATGCAGATCTGTGTGCAGCTCGCGCATCATGCGGCGGAATTCGGCGTTGACCACGGACTCGACCGTGCCGCTGATCTCGATCGGGTCGGCCAGCAGCAGCCATTGCTTGCCCGCAAAAACCTCGACTCCCGTGAGTGCCGTTTCACCACCCGACCAGCGCAGCACGCCGCGATCGGGCAACTGTCCGCCGCCGCCGGGATAGAACGGGTGCTGGGCCAGCCGCACGGCGCCCGGGCGGGCTTCGACGACCTCGCTCGTCAGCGTCAGGATTTCCGGATGCTCATTGCAGTAATAGCGCGACATATGCGGCCTCGAGGGAATGGGGGCCGAGTGTCGCCGCCACGGCACCGTCGCTTATTGGTCAAAATTGCGGGCCGATCCGTCTTATCCGCAATGGGCCTTAACATATTGAAATGGCGTGATACCGTAGGCTCGCTTGAAGTGGTTTGTCAGCGCCGCCTGGTCGTAGAAGCCGGCATCGACCGCCACCTCGGCAATCGGCGCGCCGGTTGTCAGCGCGTCCTTCGCGGTCTGCAGCCGGATCTGGGTGAGATAGGCGTGCGGGGTGAGCCCGGTCGTCCGCTTGAACAGCCCGACGAGCTGGAACGGCGTCAGGCCGACACCACGGCCCAGCTCTTCCAGCGTCAGGCCTTCGTTATGGCGCGCGCGCATCTCGGCGACCACGCGCTGAGTCAACGCGCGGCTGCGCGGGGCGGGGGGAATTCTCGCACCCGCACTAGCGTGACGCTGGAACAGCAGGCCGAAGGTCGAGACCAGCAGCTCGCTTTGCAACAGCGGATCCTGGCCGATCTCCAGCGCGCGGTGCAGCGCCAGGAATTGGTCGATCAGGTCGCGGTCGGCAAAGCAGTTGGACAGGAAATAGGGGACTGAGTCGTGGCCCAGCGCGTTCGTCACCGCGGCGATAGCGGCTTCATCGAGATAGAGCGAGCGATAGAGCCAGCGCCGGCTGCGCGCCATGCGCCCCGAATGCGGTTCGGCCGGGTTGAACACCAGCAGACGCTCGCTGCGGGCCTCGTCGGTGCGCCCGCGGCTCTTGAATTCTGCCCCACCGTCCTCCGTCACCGCGATGACGATCGCATCGTGCATGTGCGGGGCGTAGTCGTGGCGGGTGAAATCGGCGTGCAGGCAGCTCAGACCGGGGACCAGCTTGGTGCGCCAGTATCGTGTGGCGTTGTAGGGATCGGTACGGGCCACGGGCAAGTCTCATAGTGGTCGAGGACGGGACCGTCGCATCCTAGCCAAGCCGCCGCAAAAAAGCGCGCTGAATCAGAGTGTTCGGTCGGTGATCGACGTCACAGTGGCGGCCTGGATCCGGGGGTATGCTGGGATCATAGAACAGACATTGATAGGCCCGCACCGACCGGAATTGTAAAGCAGCGTGTTTTGAGACGACCCGATTTCGACCGCGTTCCGCACGGGAATTGACCCGCTCTGCGACCCGCTCTCCGCAGAGACATAGCCCGGCTGGCGTCCCGACGCCGGCCGGGTTTTTTTGCGCCCGTTGCCCGGGCCGACAAAGGTTGCGCGCTGGCGGCGTGCCGTCTAGCTTCGCCGTCACTGTGAGGCCGAGGGCGGGGGCGTGGCGGAATGGTAGACGCACTGGACTTAAAGTCGAAAAAGGAAATAATTTTTCGTTAAAATTCTCTTATTAAAATCAATAGTTTGTATTTGATTTTGGCGCCTCGGGACCCCCTAGAATCCGCTTACACAACACTTACACAAACCAGCTCGTTTAGCGGCGAGCCGGCGGGGTCCACGTTAAATGCAGAGCCATGAGTTGATGGGCGGGAAGCTTCACGTCTACCGCCGCGAGAACAGCAGATATTGGCAGTGTTCCACTTATTCTTTCGGGCAAGAATCGTCGTGTCAGCACGAAGGAAGAGAGCCTCGCGCTCGCCAAGGAATTTGCCGAGGATTGGTATCTCGAACTCAAGGGCAAACACCGGCGTGGTGAAATCAAAGACGGAAAACTCTTCCGCCTTGCTGCCGAGACGTTCTGGCGCGAATACGAGGTCATGACGGAGGGGCATCGCAGCCCGGTTTATGTCCAAGATCACCGCCGCAGGTTGGACAACCACCTTCTGCCATTCTTCGGTGAAAAGACGGTTTTGGAGATCACGCCGGGCCTAGTGCAGGAGTATCGTATTCACCGACGCGAAAAGGCGCTTGCCCGCTGGGGCAAGCCACCCGCGCGACAGACGATCCACCAGGAGATCGTCACGCTCCGACAAGTCCTAAGAGCAGCCAACCGCCACGGTTGGCTTCCATATCTGCCTGATCTGTCGGAACCCTTCCGACGTTCCGGAAAAATTACGCACCGTGCATGGTTTTCGCCGGAAGAATACAAGCGGCTTTATGTGGCGACCCGCCGAAGGGCGGCCAAGCCGCTCAAGAAACGCTGGATGTGGCAATCCGAGCAGTTGCACGACTACGTGCTGTTTATGGCCAATACCGGCCTGCGGCCTGACGAGGCCGCAAGGCTTCAGTACCGCGACGTGAGCGTCGTCCGCGACGACGCCACGCGCGAAACAATTCTGGAAATTGAAGTGCGCGGCAAGCGCGGCGTCGGATATTGCAAGAGCACGATGGGCGCCGTGCGGCCGTTTCAGAGACTGAAGGAACGCAACAAGCCGCAGCCAACTGACCTCATCTTTCCGAAGAGCCATCACGAGCTCTTCAACGCGATCCTTGATGAGCAGGAACTCAAAATCGATCGCGAAGGCAACCGGCGTACCGCATACAGCTTACGCCACACCTATATTTGCCTGCGCCTGATGGAAGGGGCTGACATCTATCAAATCGCAAAGAATTGTCGCACCAGCGTGGAGATGATCGAGAAGTACTATGCTTCGCACATCAAAACGAGCCTTGACGCGGCGGCGATCAACATCCGGAAGCCAAGACCCAAGAAGCAGAAGGAAGAGGCGGAAAAGGAACTCGAAGAAGCCTAAAACGGGGCTTTCTTGCTCGCCGCCATGGTCCTTGGCGGCGTGCTGCGGCCCCTATATATATGAGCGCGTCACGCGGGCGTGGCGGAATGGTAGACGCAACGGACTTGAACAAGCTTGAGTGCTCTCCGGGAAACCGGAGATGTAGAACTGCCCAAATTCGGGGAAACCTGTGAAATGGCAATCCCGAGCCAAGCCCAGCGATGGGAAGGTGTAGAGACTAGACGGGCGGCACCTAAAGCGCGCGCTAAGGTGAAGGGATAGTCCAGACCACAAACACAACCCTCGCTGCTCTGAGCGAGGGGAGTGGCGACGAAAGTCGCAGCTGGTACGAAAATCCGTTGGGCGAAAGCCCGTGCCGGTTCAAGTCCGGCCGCCCGCACCAACCACAATAGTGTCTCTCATTATCAGAGGAGTGATGCTAGCATGGCGAACCAACCATGAGGCCAACCGGCACGTGCATTTGCTAGTCGGTGCGGCGGGTCGTGAAAGTTATCGCAGGGGTTGAGGATAGAGAAACCCCCTGCCTAATAGCGCCGCTCACCGCTACCTTAAGAGCGTCCGCATCGCTGGCCTTCACTTGAACCGGGCTACCACCATCCAAATATGTCGGGTGTTCTCGCGTTGCTCTTTCTTCGGCCGCAGCGATGATTGCCAATTGCTCCTCATGCGCGAGAGTTTCTAAGATCTTATGAGCTGGGACAACCATTGCTATGCCCGCATTTAGCAAATCTTCCGGCGCCGCCGCCTCAGATCCGGACGCATAGTCGAGGGCAGTCATTGGGACATCCCAATGACCATGACGTTATCAACCAAAATTAGACCAGCCCCGATCGTAAGTGCACAAGCTGAACAAGAGATGACGCAGTACGGGATCACCCGAGCTCCCCACGACTATTTCTACTATGGCGAATTTCGCTACACGAACCTGAATGACGCCATTGAACAGGCAAAACGTCAGGAGCGACGGCGCACCCCGGATGTGCGCTAGTGCTTGGCGTTGTCGGCGATTGACGCCCACGTCCTCGGCCCCAGTAGGTTGATTCACGATGCGCAGTCGCAGCGCTCCCTATTTCGTATCTTGTCATGGCAAATAGGGCGTAGGGTCTCCGCATGAGGGACAATCGCCTGCTATTAGGTGCAACACTCGCGGCGAAGGACGCCCATGCGTCGGCGCTGGCTTCAGGGCACACGCCGGGAGCAGCCTTCGAGATAGCATGCACTGCCTATTCTGCGATGCAGCCCGAGACACCTATGTTGGTATTGCAGGCGATCGTCGCAGAAGGAATTGGGATATGGCGCCGAGACCGCGCTCCGGCCGGTGATCAACGCTAGGCGCCCTCGCGCGCGGTTCACAAAAGAAATCGCCATGACAGCAGCATCGGGACACGCGCCGAGCGCGTTGCATGAGGCATTCCTGCAAAGCGTTGAGAATGGTACTCCCAACAAAGCGCTTGCGGCGAAGCTGTCGAATTGTGCCGAAGTCGTCCACCGCTCTGTGTGCAGGATTCTCGATATTCCGGCCGGTAGCACGTATGCCCGAGCGGCGCGCTCCCTGCACTAGGCGCCGGACTCATATAGCGCTCGTGCTCAAAGAACGCCGCGTTTAATAATCAACGCCACGATAGCGCGAGGTTCAACTTACGGATTTTGAATCGCTGGATCGAGCCAGTCGATGGTCTCTATCGTGCCCCACACCGTGGCCGTCGTGACGGCGATCGATACAAGAGCCGCAATGAGCGCGACCATGAGAGCGACGCCGTCCTTCTCTAGATAGGCGAGCGCCAGTAGCATTACGACGAGGGCAGGCAGTAGCTGGCCCAAGGGAACCGGCGAGACCATAGTCAGGCCAAGCAACAGCATTGCCATTCCGGTAAGTCGCTTGGTGGACTGGAAGGGAGTGGGCCAGCGCGGGCGGATCAGGCGTTCGACCCATTCGAGTTTGGGCGCGGCGAAGCGGATCGCGCGGGTCAGCTTGTCTACGCGGATTTCCCGCCGCGCCACGAACCTTGGCAACACGGCGGCGTCGTGACCGAGAATCATCTGAACTGCCGGCCATGCGATCAGTACGCCTGACACCGTTGCTGCACCAGGAACAAACGCGAGGAGTGCCAATAAGAACAGGGTCAGGCCGAAGGAGCGCTCTCCCAGCTGCTCCATCAGCCAGCCGACAGTGACGCGCGCCCCGTCGGCATGATCCAATAGTTTGGAGAGATGGACGGACGTGGGAATAGTCGTTGGCGAAAGGCCCTGGTCTTGTTCCAATAAATCTCCCGCTGTTGCGCACCGGCCATGGTGCACACGAATTCTAATTAGAAACTTGAAGACGGAGAAGACGAACGGAACATGCTCCGGTCTCATAATCAATAGCATACGACAGCGACGAGGCAGACGGCGGTGAGAAAGTTGCTGGCGAGCTTGTCATATCTGGTGAACGATCGCTGGCATTGCTCTGTCTCCTTAATCTCTCGCGGGGGCCAATCCCCCTTGCGATGGCGGACCGGTCATGGGCGAGGACGGCCCTTGAACCCGCAGGGCCGCAGCGCCAGCGAAGGACCCGAGCGGACAAGTTTTTTGCAGCGTGAGTGATCGCGAGGAGCCCCGACAGGGGCGGGGAAAAAACTTAGGCCGCGACGGTTTCAGCGGGGGACGCCGCCGCCCATAGGTCTAAGCCAAGAGCACGGGGATTGGTCTGACGCGAGGGTGGAGACGAGCGGGCAGCACGGTGTCGTCAGGCGCGGCGGCACGAGTGAAAGGGCAGCACATGCCCGGCGCGGCCGAGATCAAGTCTCAGCTCAGTGCCGGACAACGCCTTACGTCACGGAAATTCTGGCACGGGTAGCGGGGCGCCTTCGGAGGGAGCCGTACCTCAGACCTGCGAGCACGGCCCCGCACTGGAATGCGCGCTGAAGCGCGCACGGCAGTCTCAAGGTGCAGCTCGAGCACTGATATTGCGGGGGCGTTCGGCTGGCGGCGCACGGCAGAACGACACACGTCCCTCCGATCGCCAACGCTTCCGAGCGCGCACTCGACTGCGCGGATATCCGGAATCACAAGGCAAATACTTCAGCCATAGACGCTGCGGCATCCGCCGAAATCGGCACAGCGATTAGCCCGTCGTTGCGGTGCGCGCGACTTCACCGCGCGCCCCGCATCCGTGCCTGACGAACGAATTGAGCATTGGGCGCCCGCGCAGAAGTCCGCTCACGATGGAACAGCGGTCCTATCGCGGACGTGCCGCGATTACCGACTTTGACCCGGACCGGACCTTGTGATTGTGCCAGCCGCCTGACCCTCATTGAGGAATGAAGGTATTGCCAGCATCCGGGACGATCTGTTCGGCGGCATTGTAGATGACCGACATCGTTCGTTCACGCAAGTCTGGCTCGAAACATTCATCTGCCTCCCGACCGTCGGATTTCCGCGGACCGAGTGAACGGCACCATGCGGCCCGTCCTCTCATCCCACAGTGCGGAGCGCCACGCCCTCAGGACGTGCCACGGCTTCATGACATACACAGTCTGCAAGATCGGGTTCAGCGTGTTGCATGCCTCGAGTCGATAATTCGGGATGCGAGGATTGAGTCAGGCCAAGCTGCCGGCGGCAGGCTGGTTCAAGTCCGGCGTGGGGCACCAATCATTTCAATGAGTTGTGGAATCGGGCCGGCGCACACGGCGTTGCTCAGTGGCGGATTTTATCGCCTGCGCCAGGCCACATTGCGTTGACGCATTGCAAAACCTGTCGAGCACACGATCATTTCCCAAGCATCCGGCGTCAGGAAAGCCTATGATGCAGCGCAGGTGAAAGCGAGCTAGGGCTCGCTTTCTCACAAAGGTTTCACTGGCGCGCGGTTGCGCGCCCCGGCGAAACCTCCAGACCTTTCCGCATTCCAGACGCTCGGGTCCGGCGGTCGGACGACCGGCCGTCCGGCATTTGCGGGAAGAACCGACCGCGAAAGTCCGGACGACATGTATGACGGTCACGGACGGCTTTCGCACCCCAGTGAAACGGCTCCCCAAGCGGTCCCCGCATGGTCGGCATTTGTGCGCCGTGCCCTCGGCCGCGCGCCGCCGCCGTCACCGTGGGATAACCACGAACCCATTCGCGAAGAGCTTTTCAGCGTCGAACGGCTTGAAGAGCACGCCCGCAGCCTGGCGGTCGCGCAACCGGTGACACCCAGGCCGACTGCCGGCGGGCCCTTGGCCGGCCGTCTCGCGGCAAACGCCACCGTACTGTTTCAGTCCTATCGCACGATTGTCTCGACGACAGACAATGGCGGCGCGACGACACCCGCCGCGGAATGGCTGATCGACAACTATCATCTTGTCGAACGGCAGATCCGCGAGATCCGCTCCGATCTGCCGCCCGGCTACTACCGGCAATTGCCCAAGCTCGCGGACGGGCCCGTTAGCGGGGTATCCGCGCGTGTTCGGCATTGCCTGGGCCTTCGTCGCGCATACCGACAGCCGCTTCGATCCGGAGATGCTGTGCCGCTATCGTCCGCGCCTACCAGGAAGTCCAGCCGCTGACGATCGGCGAGCTGTGGGCGCTGGCGATCACGCTGCGCATCGTGCTGATCGAGAATCTGCGGCGTCTCGTCCGAGCGGATCGTGCGCAATCGCGCCGCGCGGCAGGCGGCGGACGCCCTGGCCGACCGCTTGTTGGGTGCCGGCGGACGTGCGGCCGAACCGGTGCCGACGGTGCTCGCGGTCTACGAGCGTGCCGCCGCTGCTCGGACGCCTTCGCCGTGCAGCTCGTTCACCGGCTGCGCGATCAGGACCCCAGATCACGCCGGCGCTGGCGTGGCTGGACCAGCGACTGATGGCGCAGGGCACGACGGCCGACGCGGTCGTGCGCGACGAGCATCAGAGGCAGGGCGCCGCCAGCGTCACGGTGCGCAACATCATCACCAGCATGCGCCTGATCTCCGATGTCGATTGGACGGAACTGTTCGAGCGCATCAGCCTCGTCGACGACGTGCTGGGCGACGACGGCAGCTTTCGCTGACATGGATTTTCCGACGCGCAATCTCTATCGCAGCGCCATCGAGGATCTGGCGCGGGGCTCGGACCACACGGAGATCGACGTCGCGCGCAAGGCCGTCGCGACAGCGCGCGACGCGGCGCGCGCAGATGCCGACCCCGGCGAACAATCGGCAGAGCGATCCCGGCTACTATCTCCTCGCCGGCGGGCGCCGCGCATTCGAAGCGGCGATTGGCTTTCGGCCGCCGTGGCAGGCCTGGCCCGCGCGCTTGAACCGGGCTTCGGCATCGGCGGCTATGCGGCCGCGATCGGCTTGGTCGCGGCCTCTCTCCTCGCTGTTCCGCTGCTGGCGCTTGCGGCAACGGGGCTCGGCGGGACGTGGCTCGCTCTGCTGGCGCGTCCTTGGAGCGATCCCGGCCATCGATGTGGCGGTGGCGCTGGTGAACCGCGGCGGCCGCATGGGGCTTCGGCGCCGCGCCGCCTGCCCGCCTTGGAGCTTCGTGAGGGCATTCCGCCGCATTTGCGCACGCTCGTCGCGGTGCCGACGCTGCTGACCACGCCCGCTGACCATCGAGGAACAGATCGAGCGGCTGGAGATCCATCATCTCGCGAGCCCGGAAGGCGACCTTCATTTTGCGCTGCTCTCCGACTGGGTCGATGCCGCCACCGAGCATGCCGAGGGCGACGATGCCCTTCTCGCGGCGGCAGCCGAGGGTATCGCGCGGCTCAATCATCGCTATGGCCCGGCTGCCGGCGGTGCGCGCTTCCTGCTGCTTCATCGCCGCCGGGTCTGGAACGCAGGCGAGGGGCGCTGGATCGGCTGGGAGCGCAAGCGCGGCAAGCTGCACGAGTTGAACCGGCTCCTGCGCGGTGCGACCGACACCACTTTCATGAGCATCGAGGGCAGGCGCCCGCGTGCCCGCGGATGTTCGCTACGTCGTCACCCTCGACGCCGACACGAGTCTGCCACGCGACACGGTACGCCGGCTCATCGGCAAGATGGCGCATCCGCTCAACCGCCCGCGCTTCGATGCCGCCGCCGGCAGGGTCGTCGAAGGCTATGCGGTCCTGCAGCCGCGGGTCACGCCTTCGCTGCCGGTCGGGCGCGAAGGCTCGCTGTTCCAGCGCATCTTCTCCAGCACGAGCGGCATCGATCCCTATGCCGCCGCAGTCTCCGACGTGTACCAGGACCTGTTCGGCGAAGGCTCCTACACCGGCAAGGGCATTTACGATGTCGACGCCTTCGAGGCGGCGCTCGCCGGCCGCGTGCCGGATTCGACGCTTCTCAGCCACGATCTGTTCGAGGGCGTGTTTGCCCGCGCCGGTCTCGCGTCCGACGTCGAAGTCGTCGAGGAGTTTCCCGCCCGCTACGATGTCGACGCCCTGCGCCATCATCGCTGGGCGCGCGGCGATTGGCAGCTCCTGCCGTGGATCCTGGCCCGCGGCCGACGTCGAATGCTGGTCGCCCGCGCAGTCCGATCCCGGCGATCGGCCGCTGGAAGATGCTCGACAATCTGCGCCGCACGCTCTCGGCGCCCGCAGCCATCCTTGCCTTGCTCGCCGGATGGATGCTGCCGTTCCACGCGGCGCTCGTTTGGACCGCGTTCGTCCTCGCGACGATCGTTCTGCCGACGTTGATCCCTGTCCTTGGCGCCATCGTGCCGCATCGCGCCGGGATCACGCTGCGCAGTCACCTGCGGGCGCTTCGCGGCGATATCACGCTGGCGCTTGCGCAATCATTCCTGCGCTTCGCGTTTCTCGCCCATCAGGCATGGCTGATGGGCGATGCTATTGTCCGAACCTTGTTCCGGCTGTTCGTCACCCGCCGCCATCTGCTGGAATGGGTCCCAGCGGCGCAGGCGACGCATCGGTCCGCGGCTCGATCTCCTCGGATTCTATCGTCGGATGGCCGGCGCGCTCGTCGTCTCTGGTTGTGGCGCTGGTTGCCGCCGGTTCTGCGGAGCGGGGCACGTGGCCCCTGGCGGCTGCGTTCGCGGCGCTGTGGATCGCCTCACCGGCCATCGCGCGCTGGGCGAGCCTGTCGCCCCGCGTCGCGGGCCGGCTGCCGATCTCGACCGCCGATGCTCGCGCCCTGCGGCTGATCGCGCGGCGGACCTGGCGGTTCTTCGAGACTTTCGTGACGCCGGTCGACCACATGCTGCCGCCGGACAATTTCCAGGAAGACCCGGCGCCGGTACTCGCCCATCGGACCTCGCCGACCAATCTCGGCCTCTATCTGCTGTCGGCAGTCGAGCGCCCGCGACTTCGGCTGGACGGGAACGACCGAGGCGGTCGAGCGATTGGAGGCCACGCTGGCGACGATGAGCGGCCTCGCAGCGCTTTCGCGGTCATTTCTACAACTGGTACGACACGCGGGACCTGCGGCCGCTCGATCCGCAATACGTCTCCTCGGTCGACAGCGGCAACCTCGCCGGGCACCTGATCGCGCTCGCCAATGCCTGCCGGGAGTGGCGCAGCGTCCCGCTTGACGGACGCGCAGCGCCTTGCCGGGATCGCGGACGCGCTCGACCTCGCGCGCGAAGAGGCTGCCCGGCTCGATGATGGGCATCGCACCCAGACCGTGACATGGCGCCAGCTCGACGACGCGTTCGCCGCTCTGGCGATCGGCATCGGGCGGACACCATCGGGCGCCGAGGACCTCGCGGAACGGCTGACAGGGCTTGCGCTTCAGGCCGAAACGATGGCCGACATCGCCGCGCGCCATGGCCAGCGAACGCGGTGACGATATCGACGCGGACATGCTGTTCTGGGCACAGGCAACCGCAGCGGTCGATCGAGAGTCACCGCCGTGATCTCGGCCAGTCGCCGGAGATGGTCCCTGCGTTGCATGCGCGTCTCGCGGCCCTGGAAGACACCGCGCGGGCGATGGCGCTCGCGATGGAGTTCGGCTTTCTGCTCGATCCGCGACCGCAAGCTGCTCTCGATCGGCTACCTGGTGAACGAAGGCACGCTCGACCCGAGCTGCTACGATCTCCTGGCCTCCGAGGCGCGGCTCGCCAGCTTCGTGGCGATCGCCAAGGGCGATGTTCCGGCGCGCCACTGGTTCCGGCTCGGCCGCGCCGTCACACCGGTGGCGCATGGCGCCGCGCTGATCTCCTGGTCGGGATCGATGTTCGAGTATCTGATGCCCTCGCTCGTCATGCGGGCCCCGGCAGGAAGCCTGATCGAGCAGACCAGCCGGCTGATCGTGCGGCGGCAGATCGACTACGGGGCGACGCTCGGTGTTCCTTGGGGTATTTCGGAATCCGCCTACAATGTGCGCGACCTGGAGTTCACCTACCAATATTCGAATTTCGGCGTGCCCGGCCTCGGACTGAAGCGCGGTCTCGGCGACAACACCGTCGTCGCGCCCTTACGCGACCGCGCTTGCGACCATGGTCGACCCGCTGGCGGCGGCGCGAAATTTCGAGCGGCTTGCGAGATTGGTGCGCGCGGACGGTACGGCTACTACGAAGCCCTCGACTACACGCCGGCTCGTATGCCGGAAGGTAAAACCGTCGCGATCGTCCGCGCCTTCATGGCGCACCATCAGGGCATGACGATTGTCGCCATCGCCAATGCACTGCTGGACGGCGTGATGCGGGCCCGCTTCCATGCGGAACCCATCGTCCAGGCGACGGAACTGCTGCTGCAGGAGCGCACGCCGCGCGATGTCGCGGTGGCGCGTCCCTGGGCCGCGGAGGCGCAGTCGACGCAAGTCCCAGGAGATCGAGCGGCCGGCCGGCCGGCGCCTTACCACAGCGCACAGTGCCACACCCGCCACGCATCTGCTCTCGAACGGCCGATATGCGGTCATGCTGACGGCCGCCGGCTCGGGCTACAGCCGCTGGCGCGATCTGGCGGTGACCCGATGGCGCGAGGACGCCACCTGCGACGATTGGGGCTCCTACGTCTTCCTGCGTGATGTCAGCAGCGGCGAGGTCTGGTCCGCCGGCTTTCAGCCAAGCGGCGTCGAGCCCGACGCCTACGATGTCGCCTTCAACGAGGACCGTGCCGAATTCACGCGCCGCGACGGATCGCTTACGACGACATTGGAAGTGCTGGTTTCGGCGGAGGATGCCGGCGAGGTCCGTCGCGTGTCGATCGCGAATTCGGGCAGCCGGATGCGCGAGATCGAGGTCACGTCCTACGCGGAGCTCGCGCTGGCGCCCCATGCAGCCGATCTCGCTCATCCAGCCTTCTCCAAGCTGTTCGTCGAGACCGAGTACCTTGCCGATGTCGGCGTCGTCCTGGCGACGCGGCGGCGTCGGCGCCCGACGAGCCGGAGATCTGGGCCGCGCATCTCGCTGTCATCGACGGCGAGGCCGTGGGCAAGCCGGAAGTCGAGACCGACCGGGCCCGTTTCCTCGGCCGTGGTCGCGGCGTGCGCACGCCGATCGCGATGATCGATGGACGGCCGCTCTCAAACACGACCGGCACGGTACTCGATCCCGATCTTTGCCTTGCGTCGCCGCGTGCGCATCGCGCCCGGTGCGATTGCGCGCATCGCCTTCTGGACGCTCGTGCGCCTCGACCCGCGACGCGGCTGCTCGACCTCGTCGACAAGCACCGTGACGCTACGGCGTTTGATCGCGCCGCCACGCTGGCCTGGACGCAGGCGCAGGTGCAGCTCCATCACCTCGGCATCGATGCGGGCGAAGCGGGCCTGTTCCAACGTCTGGCGGGGCATCTCCTCTATGCCGCACCGACGCTGCGCCCGTCCTCCGACACGATCTGGCGCGGCGGCGGTGCCCAGCGCGGGCTCTGGACGCACGGCATTTCCGGCGATCTGCCGATCGTGCTTCTGCGCATCTCTGAAATCGAGAATCTCGACATCGCGCGCCAGTTGCTGCAGGCCCATGAATACTGGCGGATGAAGCGGCTCGCCGTCGATCTCGTCATCCTGAACGAGCGCGCCTCATCCTATGTCCAGGACCTGCAGATCGCACTCGAGACCCTGGTGCGCACGAGCCAGTCGCGCCCGCAGTTCGAGGATGGAGGCGACATCCGGCCGGGTCTTCATTCTCCGGGCCGATCTGATCTCGCCCGCGGAGCGCGCCCTGCTCGCCTCCGTGGCGCGGGTGGTGCTTGTCGGCCAGCGCGGGCGCCTGTCCGATCAGCTTGATCGGGCGCCGGCGCCAATGGCTGCGGTTCCGACGGCGCCGAAGCGCGTCCTCGCCAGCCCGCGGCCCCAGCCGGTTCTGCCCATGCCCGACCTGGAATTTTTCAACGGGCTGGGCGGCTTTGCAGAGGACGGGCGGGAATATGTGACGGTCCTCGGCCCGGGTCAGTCGACGCCGGCGCCGTGGATCAATGTCATCGCCAACCCAGCCTTCGGCTTTCAGGTGTCGACCGAGGGTACGGCGGCTACACCTGGTCGCTCAACAGCCGTGAAAATCAGATGACCCCGTGGTCGAACGATCCCGTCACCGATCGTCCGGGCGAAGCGTTCTATCTGCGCGACGACGACACCGGCGATTTGTGGAGTCCGACGGCATTGCCGATCCGCGACGAGGCGGCAACCTATGTCGCCCGCCACGGCCGCGGCTACAGCCGCTTCGAGCACACTGCGCTTGGCATTGCGGTCGACCTTCTCCAGTTCGTGCCGCTCGACGACTCGATCAAGATTTCGCGCCTCACGCTGCGCAATCTGTCGAACCGGACGCGTCATCTCTCGCTGACCGCCTACGCGGAATGGGTGCTTGGTCCGTCGCGGACCGCATCGGCGCCGTTCGTGACGACCGAGATCGATCCTCAGACCAGCTGCGATTTTCGCCCGCAATCCCTGGAATGCGGCGTTCGGGTCACGCGTCGCTTTCGTCGATTTCGGCGGGCGCCAGACCGGCTGGACCGGCGACCGGCGGGAGTTCATTGGCCGCAATGGCACGCTGGCGAACCCGGCCGCACTCGCCGGCACGACGCCGCTGTCAGGCAATGTCGGAGCCGGCCTCGATCCCTGCGGCGTGCTCCAGACCACAATCGATTTGCCGGCAAACGGTGTCGTCGAGATCGTCTTCTTCCTTGGCGAGGCCGCCAGCGGCGACGATGCGCGCGCTCTGATCGAACGCTACCGCGCCGCCGACCTCGACGCCGCGCGTGCTGAAATCGAGCGGCATTGGGACGATGTCCTCGGGGCCGTTCAGGTGAAGACGCCCGATCGGGCCATGGACATCATGCTGAATGGCTGGCTTCTCTACCAGACGCTGGCGTGCCGGGTCTGGGCCCGCTCCGCGTTCTATCAGTCGAGCGGCGCCTACGGTTTTCGCGACCAGCTCCAGGACGGGATGGCGCTCGCCACCGTGTGTCCGGCCATGACGCGCGATCACCTACTGCGGGCGGCGGCGCGCCAGTTCATCGAGGGTGACGTCCAGCATTGGTGGCTGCCGCATTCGGGGCAAGGTGTCCGCACGCGCATCTCCGATGATCGCGCGTGGCTCGCTTACGCGGTCGCGCATTATGTCGGACACAGTCGGCGATGAAGCTGTCCTCGACGAGATCGTCTCCTTTTTAGAGGGCCAGAAGCTGATAGCAGGCGAGCACGATACCTTCTTCCAGCCGACGGTTTCCGACGCCACCGCGACGCTGTTCGAGCATTGTGCCCGCGCCCTCGATCAGAGCCTCGTGCTTGGCGCGCACAGGTTGCCGCTCATCGGCACCGGCGATTGGAACGACGGGATGAACCGCGTCGGCGAGAACGGTCAGGGCGAGAGCGTCTGGCTTGGCTGGCTGCTCCACGCAGCGCTCACCGCCTTCGCCCCGCTGGCAGACGCACGTGGCGAATCGGATCGCGCCGCGTCATGGCGGGCGCACGCTGCCGCACTGCAAGCGTCGCTCGAGCGCGAGGCCTGGGACGGAGATTGGTATCGACGCGGCTGGTTCGACGACGGGACGCCGCTTGGTTCGGCGACGAACGAGGAGTGCCGCATCGATTCGATCGCGCAATCCTGGGCGGTGATTTCGGGTGCAGCGGAGCCCGAGCGGGCTGCGCGGGCCATGGCGGCGGTCGAGCGCGAGCTGATACGGCCCGAGGATAAGCTGGCGCTGCTCTTTGCGCCGCCATTCGACGAGACGCCGCTCGATCCCGGTTACATCAAAGGCTATCCGCCGGGGATCCGCGAAAACGGTGGCCAATACACCCACGCCGCCGTCTGGTCGGTGATCGCCTTTGCAGCCCTGGGCGAAGGGGACAAGGCGGTCAAACTGTTCTCCCTTCTCAACCCCGTCAATCACGCTCGCACGCGCGCCGACGTCCATCGCTACAAGGTCGAGCCCTATGTTGTCGCGGCTGACGTATACGCAACAGCGCCGCATATCGGCCGCGGCGGCTGGACCTGGTACACCGGCTCCGCCGGATGGATGCAGCGCGCCGGCGTGGAAAGCATTCTCGGGCTGCGGCTCCAGGGCGATCTGTTGCATCTCGATCCGTGCATTCCCAAGGCATGGGATGGCTTCGAGCTCTCACTTCGACACCGATCGGCACGATATGAAATTAGAATCGAGAATCCCAACGGAGTCGGACGGGGCGTCGGGTATGCGGCCATCGACGACACGCTCATTAGAGAGCGTCCATTCCGCCTTCTGTTGGCCGATGACGGCGCCACGCATCGGGTGCGGATCCGGCTCGGATAAAGAGTGCACGGTCCACCATCACCCGGCGGTTTGAGAACAAGTGAAATTGATGCCACCGGTGCCGACGACGACTTTGGCGTCTCCGCGCTGACGCCAGAAGACGCGGCCCGGGGCTTCGCAGGATCTGCCGGCGGCGGAAACCGCGGTGATCGCGGTCACGCAAGGGCCCATGGTGGGCTGACGCTTGTGGAGCGTTGGCGTAGTGATCGGTTTTCCTTTTGATCCAGAAGGCGCACCGATCACGTACGGTATGTGTAAACTCGCTAACATATAAAAGAGTGCTATTGTGTCGTTCGGTAGCCCTGCGCCGAATGCAACCCGTCCATTATGGCGGGGCGTCAGCGCACTTCGCTCAGCTGGGTACGTCCGGTTACGTGAAACGCGGAACGTTTGGAAATGGCACGTAGCCGACGTTCAATAGTCGCACGTCAAAGTTCATTTTCGCGGTGGAGCGGTCATCGCTGGCGGCTCATCGCAAATTAATAGACCTGAACGCGTCAGCCACTGGCGTTCTAGCTAGCTGACGCTGCCAATTCCCTACACTGTTGCTCAAAGCTATTAATCGCAGCGCTTTCGCCGTTACGTAGGTGCCAGTTCAGGGGGCCGCTTCGGACGCGGCGCAGCCGTAATTTTCGGGCGACAGATTGTTGCGTTCGTTAACTCAAAGATGCGAAACAACCACTTGAACTTTCACAGAAACTTACACGGACATTTTTATAAAACCGAATTACATTGTAAAATCAACATAATAGAGGTAGACTCGCTGGACTTAAAATCCAGTGGCCTTACGGCCGTGCGGGTTCAAGTCCCGCCGCCCCTACCAATGCCGATGCGGCAGTTTGCTGCCGCGAAGAAATCATGCGGCGCAACTGCGCCCTTTCGAGCATCGCATCACGTCAATCTCGACCGTGACGAATTAAAGAACAATTAGCGCAAAGGAGCCCCGGTCGTGGATCGGTTGTGCTGGATTTTGCGGTCAGTTGTTGGCCTCGATAAGTTCCCTGGTTCAAATATTCACCAGAACAGGGTAAATGCCATCGCGCTCAAGCTCGACGCTGGTCTCTACACAATTTCTCCAAACGGCTCTTAAGCGGCGCTGGCAACATGCCGCCGGGTCCACACATCGCTGAGCGCCGTCACGAGCCGGTCCATCGCCGCGTCGTCGTGAAGCGGACCGGGCGTGATCCGGAGCCGCTCGGTGCCGCGTGGCACGGTGGGAAAGTTGATGGGCTGGATGTAGATCGCGTGGCGCTCGAGCAGCTCATCCGAAGCGCCCTTGCAAACAACCGCGTCGCCGATCGGTACCGGCACGATATGGCTGTCTGATGGCATCACCGGCAGGCCCGCCGCGCCAAGGAGTTGCTTCAGACGGCGCGCGCGCTCGTGAAGGCGCCCTCGCTCGGTGACGCTCTGCTTGAGGTGCCGGACCGAGGCGAGTGCGCCTGCGGCGATCACGGGTGGCATGGCGGTCGAGAAGATGAATCCGGGGGCGACGCTGCGGATGGCGCAGCAGACAAAGCTGGCTTCGGGTCTCCCGCAACCAACACCAGATGTCTGGTTGTGACCCTAAGCGGGCATCAGGTTCTTAGAGCAGGCATTCGCAACGTCAGACGTTCGCAGACTCAATTGAGGGCTTGCGGCACACCGGGTCGCCGGGGAAGGCGCTCTCCCGCTAAGATCGCGCAAGCGCCTTGGTCACGCCACTGTCAGTGTTGCGCTCTCCGTCAGCAGACAGGCGCGAATGCTTTTGGCAAGTCCATTGAACACTTCTTCGATGTCGTAATTCTGTGATTGCTTTTCGGCGGCGACCAGGAAGAAGACGTTCTTGATGGTCGGCTCGATGATCCGGCGGGCGACGATAGTCTCGGCGTTCATCGAGTCCTTGATCTCGCGCAGCGACAGGATGGTGGAGAGCTCGCCGGCCTCGACCATGCTGCGGATGGTGCCCCAAGCATCGGCTTCGACGCGCACGCGCAGCGCGAAGCCCTGCGATTGCGCGACATCATCCAGCAACATGCGCACGCCGTGCAGCTTGGTCGGCAGCACCAGGTCGATGTCGCGTAGTGCTGAGGCGGGGATCGGCTGGTGCGCGGCGGGAGCGATGCGGCGATGTTGCACCAGGAACAGCTCCTCGCTCATGATCGGCGCGCGTAGCTTGAAGGCCTGCACCTGGCTCACCGACATCACGCCGAAATCGACCAACCCGGCATCGAGCAATTCACTGATATAGCCCGACCAACTTTCCGCCACGCGCAAGGATACGGTTGGGCAGGATTGCTCGCACAGCTCCAGAAACTTCGGGCCGAGGCGATGCGAGAGGGTGGGCGGAACGGCGACGCGCAACACGGGGCGCGACGGTGTGGCGACTTGCGCCACGGCGCCGCGGATCTTGTCCATGCGGTGCAAGATGTCGGTGGCGGCGTCGTAGAGAACCTGGCCGGCCGCGGTCGGTGCGACCCCCTTGGGGGAGCGATGCAATAGAGCGGCGCCGAGTTCGTTTTCAAGAAGCTGAATCCGCCGGCTCAGGGCCGGCTGGGCGATGCGCAGCGTGTGCGCGGCGGTGGTGATGCTGCCGCTCTTTACCGAGGTCACAAAAGAGCGGAGCTGCTTGATATCCACGGCAGATCCCGTCAGCCCTCATGCCATATCGCCACGGCATGTTCATCATAGTGAAACAGCATTTGAATGCCCGTGCAAGGGGCCCAATAGTTGCGATGGTGGAGAATGACGACGCGTCGTTCTCGGGGAGAGGGGGCTATGTACATGCGCATAATCGCTCTGGCGGCCGCGTCCGCTCTGGGAAGCCTGGTGCTCAATTTTGCGGCGACAGCACAGGAGCTGCCGCGAACGCATCTCAAGGTCGTCGGCCTGCAAAGTCACCTGAACAGCTTCAAAAACGGCGAGAAGCCGTTCTGGGAGGAGACGTTGCCACGGGCCTCCGGCGGCGCCGTCACGGCCGATATCACCGCACAGGACCTCCATGGTCTCAAAGGCCCCGAGATTCTGCGCTTGATGAAGTTGGGCGTCATCGACTTCGCGTCGGGCGTGATCGGCTACATGGCGGGCGACAGTCCCGAATTCGACGGTGTCGACCTTGCCGGCGTATCGCCGAACATGACGACCACGCGCAAGGTCGTCGATGCCTATCTGCCCGTACTGAACGACGTGATGAGGGATCGCTACGGCGCTCGGCTGCTGATGCTCTTCCCTTCGCCACCACAGGTCCTGTGGTGCGCCAAGCCAATCAAATCGGTGGCGGATCTTAAGGGCATGAAGGTGCGGGTGTTCACCGCCTCGATGGCGGATCTCATCGGCGGGCTGGGCGCGACGACGGTGACGATGCCGTTCGGCGAGGTGACGACGGCGCTCGAGCGCGGGGTCATCGACTGCGGTGTGACCGGCACGTTGTCGGGCAACACCAACAAGCTCTTCGAAGTTACGAAGACCATGTACACGCTCTACTCGGGCTGGGCGATCCATTTCACGGCGGTCAGCCAGCAGAGCTGGAACAAGCTCGACCCGAAGGTTCAGGCTTTCCTCACCACCGAGTTGGCCAAGTTCAATAACAATCTCTGGGCGACCGTGGCCGAGGAAGAGCAGGACGGGATCAACTGCTCCATCAGTCAGGGGCCGTGCAAGTTCGGCTTCCCGGGGAAGATGAGCTCTAGCCCAGCCAACGGAGCAGGACCTCGCGGCGGCGAAGGCCGTGGTCGAACAAGCGGTCGTGCCGAACTGGGCGAAGCGGTGCGGCGCCGCCTGCGCGCAGCGCTGGTCGGAAACGGTCGGCAAGATCGTCGGCATCAATATCAAGGCGAACTAGGCGCATCCGGGTGGGTGGGGTTGGCAGTTCGCTCGCGGTCGTTCCTCAACGGCTTCGGGTTTCCGCCTTCTCTTCGACCGGAAGGAGGGGGCTTTGGATCCGAGAGACGTTCGTGGCGTTTAAGAGCCTCCGCAACGGCCAAGAGACCGCTCCTGAACGGGGTTCGTGGAGCCTGGCATGCATCAGGGCGTAAGAAAGGACGCCGGGCTGCGCTTCGCCTTGCGGCGTCTGGGCGAGGGTCTGCTCGACCCCATGATCCTCTGGGCGCGGCGTGTCAGCCAGTACTGTGCCTGGGCGGGCGGAGTAATTTTCTTTGCTTCCGCGTTGCTGATCACGGTCGAAGTCTTCATCCGGAAGTTTCTGTCGAGATCTCTTGGCGGCGCGGACGAGCTTTCCGGCTATGGCTTCGCGGTGGCTGTTACCTTTGCCTTCGCCTACGCCACGCTGGATCGCGCGCACATACGCGTCGATACGTTTCATGCCTGGCTTTCGGAACGGGGAAAGGCTCTCCTCGATATCGTGGCGGCGGTCCTGCTGATCGTCTATTTCGCCCTTCTTCTAAAATATGGCCTGGGCGTCGTGGCGAATCGTGGCGACATGAACGCGCATTCCAACACGCCGCTTCACGTCCCTCTCATCGTGCCGCAAGTTCTGTGGTGGTTGGGCCTCGTCCTCACCGTTGCGGTTTCGTCGCTTCTGCTCGTTCGCGCATGCCTTCATCTGCTCCTCGGCGAACTGTCCGCCTCGAGCAAGCTGATCGGCGCCCGTGGAATGCAGGAGGAGATCTCCGATGAGTTGGCGGCACTCGATCGGCAGACCGTGCCAGGAAAGGTGGCATCTTGATCGTCACCACCGTCTTCTGGCTGAGCGTGCTGATGGCGGCGGCGGTTTCCGTCGCCGCGAGCATGGCGATCCTCAGCTTCATCCTGTCGTACCAATATTCGCCGATGCCGCTGATCCGGGCCCTGGGAGAGATCGGATGGGGTGCCGGCAACGATTCCATCATGATCGCCATTCCGCTCTACATCATGATGGGCGAGGTGCTCATGCGCTCGGGGATCGCCGAGCGCATGTACGAATCCATGCGGCTGTGGCTCTCCTTCCTGCCGGGCGGGCTGATGAACGCCAACATCGGATTCTGCGCGGCCTTTTCCGCCAGTTCCGGATCCGCCGTGGCGACGGCGGCGACCATCGGGACCGTCGCCATCCCGGAGATGAAACGGAACGGTTACAACGAGCGGCTGTTTCTCGGAACGCTGGCGGCCGGCGGGACGCTCGACATCCTCATTCCGCCCTCCATCAATCTCATCGTCTACGGCGCGCTCACCGAAACATCGATCCCGCAGCTTTACCTTGCCGGGTTTCTTCCCGGGCCTCGTCCTGGCCGCGCTGATGATGCTGACGGTCGTCGCCGCCTGTCTCTGGAAGCCGGAATGGGGCGGCCGGAAGAGCCAGGCCGACTGGCCGGCGCGGATCCGCTCGCTCGTCGACCTGCTGCCGCCGCGGCAATCTTTCTCGTGGTGATCGGCTCGATCTATGCGGGCTTGGCGACGGCGACCGAAGCGGCGGCGCTCGGGCTGGTCTTTTCTTGCATCCTCTGCGGCCATACGGCGGCAGTTCACGCTGACCATGTTCAAGCTGGCGGCGGAGAACTGCATGCGGATCACCGGCATGACGATGGCTATCATGATTGCCGCGTATTTCCTCAACTTCGTCACGGCGTCCATCGGCCTCAACAGCCAGTTCGTGGCGGCCGTCAAGTCGCTCGGCCTGGGGCCCTATGGAACGATGGCGTTCATCATCCTGCTGCTCTTGCTGCTCGGCACGTTCATGGAAACGCTGCCGATGATGGTTGCGGCTGTTCCCGATCATCGCTCCCGTCGTGTTTTCCCTCGGCTTCGACCCGGTCTGGTTCGGCATCCTGGTCATTTTGCTGGCGCAGGCCGGCATGATCTCGCCGCCGACAGGCATGACGCTTTTTGTCATCCAGGGCATTCGGCGATCGGGAAGCGTGAACGACGTGTTCATCGGCTCGATTCCTTTTATGGGAACGCTGCTTGTGATGATTGCGCTTCTCGTCGCCTTTCCGGGCATCGCCTTGATCGTTCCCGAACTCCTCGGTGGCTATCGTTGGTACATGCCCTGAGAGTTTCAAATCTGGAAAAATTCGTCTCAAGAAACGTTTGGAGACGCCCATGATCATCGACTGCCACGCCCATATCTTCATGCATTGGATCACGCCAACCGGCCACGCGACGCGCGAGATCCACAAGAAATACATGCAGCGGATGATCACGCGCACGGTCGCAAGCACGTTTCGGGCACGCGACGGCGCTAAGGCCGATACGAAGGCACTCTATCGGCCCGACGATCCGGGTTGGACAGGGCTCGCGAACGTCGATTTCCGCGTGGGCAAGTACGGGCAGCTCGAATTCACGCACGAGGGCGAGGATTACGTCATCCAGTACATGCCGGTCGGCATGCAGGAGATGGTGGCGCCGCCTGAGCTGATGTTGGCGCAGATGATGAATGCCGGCGTCGATCATTGCGTGCTGCAGGCCGGCGGCGCCTATGGCGCGATGAAGGAGATGAACGCCTATTCGCAGCAGCAATATCCCGCGAAGATGACCGGCCTCATGCATGTCGACGAGGCGATGGCCGGGCAGCCGGCGCAGCTCGCCGAGATCGACCGCGCGGTGGATGAGCTGCACTTGCGCGGCATCTACTTCAATGTCGATGCGATTAGCCGGCACGGCTTCCCATGGGGCCTCGACGCACCGCAGATGGAGCCATTGTGGGACAAGCTCGCCGAGCGCGATCTCATCTTGTGCATCGAGCTCAGCTCGGGGCCGAGCTACGACCAGGCCGGCTATATCGCCAATCTGACAGCGCTGGGGCGAGTGCTGAAGCTGCACAAGGGCATTCGATGCCATCTGGCGATGGGCCCGCCTGTCGGCTTCTTCGCCAAGAACGGCCGCTGTGAGTTCCCGAGCGAGGCACTGGCCGTTTACAGGCACGAAACTTGGTGATGGAGGTGATGTTCCCGATCACCTATGGCGGGGCTGGGACTATCCCTATCCGGAAGCGCAGACCCTGATCCAGGACATGTGCGACCGCTTCGGCGCGAGACCGCTGATCTGGGGCTCCGACACGCCGAACGTGGAACGCTTCTGCACCTACAAGCAAAGTCCTTGACTACGTGCGGCGCCATTCGACGTTCCTGTCGGCGCGCGCGAGATTGGATCCTCGGCGACACCTGCGCGGGGTTCTATGGCATCCAGGCGCCTGCATCTGCTTCGCGCGCTGCCGAAAAGATGACGCATTCTCGACCGACTCATGGACCGTACAGCACGGCACAACGCCGATCTGTTTGCACGCTACGGGCTGCGGCGAATCGTCAACGCCTCGGGCACGGAGACGACCAAGGGCGCCAGCCCCGTTTGCCCCGAGGTCATCGCCGCGGTGTCCGAGTTTGTTCGCAATTCCGTCGAGATGGCGGAGCTGCAGATCGTCGCCTGCCGGGTCCATCGCCAGCGCGTTCGGGACCGAAGGCGGGGTGGTCGTCAATTGCACGGCCGCCGGCATCTGCATGACCGTTTCCGCCTGTATGACGGGCAGGAACCTGGCGCGGATCGAGCGGCTGCCGGACACCACGGGTGCACGAACGAGGTCATCCTGCAGCGCGGCCACGACGTCACCTATGGCGGCCATGTCGAGCAGAACATCCGCTTGACGGGCGCGCGCATGGTCGAGATCGGCGCGGCGACCGAATGCGGCGTCTATCAGCTCGAGGATGCCATCACCGACAAGACGGCTTGCGCGCTCTATGTCGTCTCGCACCACACGGTGCCGAGTCGGGTCTGATCGACTTGCCGATCTTCGCTAAGGCTTGCCAGAGCGCGCGGCGTGCCGGTGATCGTCGACGCGGCGGCCGAGCCCGACCCGCGAATCCTATCTCGACGCCGGCGCCGACCTGGTGATCTTCAGCACGCATAAGCGCCTTGCCGGGCCTGACCGGCGGGATCGTTGCCGGCCAGCTCGATTTGGTGCAGGCGACGTATTGGCAGGAGAAGGGGATCGGCCGGCCGATGAAGGTCGGCAAGGAGGCCGTGATCTGCCGCCATCGCCGGCCTCGAGCGCTGGATGGCGCGCGACAAGACGGAGGTGGCGCGCGAGCGCGATGGCGGCTGAAGGTCGCGGTCGAGCGGCTCGCCGGGCTACCGGGCATTCGCGCGGTGGCGGAAACCGATTCGACCAGCCAAGCTTTTCGCGACTTCTCCTCTATGTCGACGCGGAGGAGGCGGGGCTGTCCGCGTTCGAGCTGTCGCAGGACCTGTGGAACGGCACGCCGTCGATCTATGTGCGCAATCTGATGGCCGATATCGGGCTGCTGCAGATCGATCTGCGGCTGCAGACCAACGCCAGCACCGAATGGATCTGCGGCGTCATCATGCGTGTTGCCAAGGCAGCGCGAGGGAAGAAGCGGCCGACCGGGGCGGCGGCGCGGCCGCCAGCGGCCAATCTCGCCGACCTCACGGTCCGCGGCCTCGAGCGTTGGCCGTTGACGCTCAGGCCTGAGACCTAAGGGCGTCTTCGATGCTGGAGGTTCTATCAAAAACAGGCAGCGCGATGCGCACGCGCGTCATTGCCGATATCGACTACGACAAGGTCGGCAAGCAGTTCGGCTATTCTGCGCGTGCCGAACTCCAACAACGATTCGGCCTGGGGTGTTGTCGCAGTCCCGATTGTCGTCATCAAGAACGGTATCGGCCCGACGCTACTGCTGACCGCCGGCACGCATGGCGACGAATACGAGGGCCAGATCGCGCTGCACGATCTTGGCGCGCCAACTCGATCCGGCGAGCGTGCAGGGTCGCGTTATTATCCTATCCCGCGCATCATTTCCCGGCCTGCATGGCGGGCACGCGGACCTCGCCGATCGACGGGCGCGACATCAACCGGACGTTTCCGGGCGATGCCAACGGCACGTTCTCCCAGGTCTTGTCGCACTACGTGGCCAACTTTTTGCTGCCGATGGCCGACGCGGTCATGGATCTGCATTCGGGCGGGCGCTCGCTGGACTGCCTGCCGTGCACCATGTCGCACATCCTCGACGACCAGGCCGCGATGGCGCGCACGGCCGTGTTTGCCAAGGCGTTCGGTGCCCCCATGCACATCATGAGCAAGGAGGTGGATGGCAGCGGCACATTTCAAAATGCCTGCGAGCAGCGCGGCATTCTGGCCATGTCGAGCGAACTGGGCGGCGGCAATCGCGTCGATCTGCGCGGCCTGCGCATCACCGAGCGCGGCGTGCACAATCTGCTCGCGTGCATGAATATCTGCGAAGGCATGGTTCGACCGGCGGAAATACCGACGTCGATCTGGCTGCTGCCGGATGCCGATTGCTACCATTTCGCGCCGGCAACCGGCATCTATCGTCCATTTCATGCGCTCGGCACGCAGGTGAAAGCAGGCGACGCGGCAGGCGCGATCTACGACATCGCCGACCCGGCCAAGCCACCGTCCGTCGTGACGTATAAGCGCACCGGCCTGCTGTGGACAACGCGGGGGCAGGGGCGTATTGCAGCCGGAGATGCCTCGGCGGTGGTAATCGTGCCCCAGAGCTGACTGATATGGCATTCTCTGACAACTCAGTGGAGCCAGAGGCGGCGGTCATGACAGAGCCCCTTCGCTGAAGAACGACCGATTACGCAGATCGACTGCGAGGACTTATCGGATCGTTGACTTCGACTTCGTCGGCTATTGGCACGAGGCCGACCTCCAGAAATCAACGTCAATGTCCACTTGCCGCCGAAGCGCGGTCATCTCGCGGGCCACTCCGCATGACAGAGTCTGACTCGAAGCTGACATTCCGCCTGATCTCGGCCGAGCTTTGGCAAGGCAATGCCGTTCAGAGCACGGCGTTTGGACAACGGATGACCATCGGCCGCGGTCGGCGGTTCAATTTATGCGACCGCGCGCGACTAGGGCTTGCTTAGCTTAGCGAGTTGTAGTTTACTGAACTAAACAATCCACTAAACAAAAGCGGGAGGTGACCTTTCCATAGCACCCGCGCGCCGTTGAACGAACGGCCGCACCGCTCGGCAATCAACAAGAATTCGAACCCGACGCCCCGGCGCCGGATCGAACCGCCGGCGGGCGCAATTCCAGCGCCTGCGAACTTGCTTGCACCAACAAGGAGGTAGGGAGAAACGATGAAAACAATAGCGACATTGGCTTCGGCCACCCTGGTGGCCGCCGCCGTAGCCCTGGGCGCCAGCTCTCCAGCCATAGCGCAGGGCAAGACCATCACGCTGTGTTGGGCCGCCTGGGATCCGGCGAATGCCCTGGTCGAGCTGTCCAAGGACTTCACGGCCAAGTCCGGCGTCGCGATGAAATTCGAGTTCGTCCCCTGGCCGAACTTCGCCGACCGGTTCCTTAACGAACTCAACTCCAAGGGCAAGCTGTGCGATCTGATCATTGGCGACAGCCAATGGATCGGCGGCGCGGCTGAAAACGGCCACTACGTCAAGCTGAACGAGTTCTTCGGCAAGGAAGGCATCACGATGGATGACTTCATGCCGGCGACCGTTCGCGGCTACTCGGAATGGCCGAAGGGTACGCCCAACTACTGGGCCCTGCCGGCGATGGGCGATGCGGTGGGCTGGACCTATCGCAAGGACTGGTTCGCCAAGCCCGAGCTGCAGGCGGAATTCAAGACCAAGCACGGCCGCGAGCTGGCACCGCCCAAGACCTGGACCGAGCTGAAGCAAATCGGCGAGTTCTTCCAGGGCCGTGAGATCGACGGCAAGAAAGTGTATGGCGCGGCCATCTACACCGAACGCGGCTCGGAAGGGATCACGATGGGCGTGACGAACGCGCTCTACGCCTATGGCTTCAAGTATCAGGATCCGAAGAAGCCCTACAGCATGGATGGCTTCGTCAACTCCGCTGACTCGATCGCGGGCCTCGAAGCCTACAAGGCGCTGTACAAGTGCTGCACACCCCCAGGCTACACGAACGCCTACATGGGGGAAGGTCTCGACGCCTTCAAGTCCGGCCAGGTGGCGATGCAGATGAACTTCTTCGCTTTCTGGCCCGGCCTCTACAAGGACGAGAAGGTCGGCGGCGAGAAGATCGGATTCTTCGTCAACCCGGGCCAGAAGATCAAGGCCACGCAGCTCGGCGGCCAGGGCATCTCCGTCGTCAGCTACTCGGCGAACCGCAACGAGGCGCTGCAATACATCAAGTGGTTCGCGCAGCCCGACGTGCAGAAGAAGTGGTGGGCGCTCGGCGGATACTCCTGCCACAAGGCCGTGCTGAACGATCCGAAATTCCCAAGCACGGCGCCCTTCGCGGCCGGCTTCTTGGAATCGATGGGAATGGTGGTCGATTTCTGGGCCGAGCCGTCCTACGCCCAGCTCCTCCTCGCCATGCAGAAGCGTGTCCACGACTACGTGATTGCCGACAAGGGCACGGCCAAGGAAGCGCTCGATCTGCTGGTGAAGGATTGGCAGAAGACGTTCAAGGAAGACGGCAAGCTATAGGCCGGCTTGACGGGTCGCCGGCGGCGGCTCCCGCGTCGGGGGCCGCCGCCGGGAGCCGCGTTCGGTTGACTGCGCCAAGCGTTGATATACGGTGCCCAATGACGGATCCCAGCCGCATATTGTCCTTCGCACAAGAGGCGGCGTCTGACGGCATGACGCAACGCATCATTATTGATCTGCCGGAGCGTGCCGCACGCGTGACGCCCACCGGCGTCGCGCGGCGGTTGCGCGGCCTGTCCGATCGCGCCATCGCTTGGTTGTTCATCGCGCCGACGATGATCTTGTTGCTGGCGATCAACGTGTTCCCGTTGATCTGGACGATTCAGCTCTCTTTCACCAACTACCGTGCCAATCGTCCCAACGCGGCGGTGCGCAATGTCGGCATCGACAACTACCAGTCGATCCTGACCGACCCCGACATCTGGGCGGCGATGCAGTCGACGGCGCATTTCGTCGCGTGGACGATCGCTCTGCAGACAATCCTCGGCTTCGCATTGGCCTATCTGATTGACCGCAAGTTCCGCGGCCATGCGTTCTGGACGACCGTGATCCTGGTGCCGATGATGCTATCGCCGGCGGTGGTGGGGAATTTCTGGACGTTCCTCTACCAGCCGCAGATCGGCCTGTTCAACTATATCGTCGCGTTCTTTACCGGCCTGCCGCCGTCCTCGTTCGAGATGATCGGCTCGGTCAATCTGGCGCCCTGGTCGATCATCATCGTCGACACCTGGATGTGGACGCCCTACGTGATGCTGATCTGCCTCGCCGGTCTCCGCTCGATCCCGATTTATATCTACGAAGCGGCCGAGGTCGACCGGGCGTCGCCCTGGCGGCAGTTCTGGACGATCACCCTGCCGATGGCGCTGCCCTTCATCATGCTGGCGGTGCTGTTCCGTGGCATCGAGAATTTCAAGATGTTCGACATGGTCAACCTGCTGACGTCCGGCGGTCCGGGTTCAACCACGGAGGTCGCGTCGATCACGTTGAAGCGCGAGGCGTTCGAGAAGTGGCGCACGGGGTATTCCTCGGCCTTCGCCATCATCCTGTTCGTCACCGTGTTCGGGCTGGCGAATATCTACGTGAAAGCGCTCAACCGGGTGAAGTCGCGATGAGCGCCGGGATTGCTACGGCCCACTCGATCGCCGAGCCGAGTGCCCGGACCAAGGCCGTGGCCAGCGTCCTGGTCGTTCTCTATGCCATCGTGACCATGGTGCCGCTCGCCTGGATTTTCCTGACGAGCTTCAAGTCCCCGCCGGATTCGATCAGCTATCCGCCCAAGCTCATCGTCGCGCCGACCCTGGAGGGGTACTGCAACCTGTTCACGACGCGCACGCGCCAGACGCCGGAATACGTTCGCAGCCTGCCCCCGGCCGCCGACAGGTGCGACGAGATCACGCGCTCGCGCAACATGGTCATCGCCGGGCCTTCGAATTATGTGCCCCGGTTCGTCAACTCTCTGGTGATCGCCTTCGGGTCCACCGCACTGTCGGTCCTGTTGGGAACCGCGGCGGCCTATGCGTTTTCGCGCTTCCAGGTACCGTTCAAAGACGACTTGATGTTCTTCATCCTGTCGACACGCATGATGCCGCCGATCGCGGTCGCAATCCCGATCTACCTGATGTTCCGCGAGCTGGGTCTTTCCGACACCAAGCTCGGCATGATCCTGCTCTACACCTCCGTCAATGTGTCGCTCGCGGTGTGGCTGTTGAAGGGGTTCATCGACGAGATTCCGCGCGAGTACGAAGACGCGGCGATGGTCGACGGGTACACGCGACTGCAAGCCTTCTTCAAGGTGGTTCTGCCGCAGGCGACGACGGGCATCGTGGCCACGGCGATCTTCTGCCTGATTTTCGCCTGGAACGAATACGCCTTCGCGGTGCTGCTGACCTCGGGCCAAGCGCAGACCGCGCCGCCGTTCATCCCGATCATCATCGGCGAGGGCGGCCAGGATTGGCCGGCGGTCGCGGCCGGGACGACTCTGTTCCTGGTCCCGATCCTCGTTTTCACCGTGCTGCTGCGCAAGCACCTGCTGCGCGGCATCACCTTCGGCGCGGTGCGCAAGTGACGCCGCGCGCGCAAGGAGCTGGCAGGCGGCGCACCTGGCCGCGCTGGCTTCGACGTGGCGTGCTGGAAAACGTCGCGACACTGGTGATCGCCGCGGGCGTTCTGATGCTGCTTCAGCCGATCTCCATGGCACTTTACAGTTACTCCTTCGCCACCACGCTCGCTGGCGTTGCGATGTTCACGATCGTCTCGAAGTTTCCGGAGTAGAGGACATGGCAAAGATCCAAGTCCGGGACCTGCGCAAGAATTTCGGCCCGTTCGTGGCGGTGTCCAGCTCGACCTTCACCGTCCGCAGCGGTGAGTTCTTCTGCCTGTTGGGGCCATCGGGCTGCGGCAAGACCACGACCTTGCGCATGATCGCCGGGCTGGAGTTGCCGACCGCGGGCGAAATCCTACTGGATGGCGAGGATGTCACGTTCAAACGCGCGAGCCAACGCGACATCGCCATGGTCTTCCAGCTCTTCGCACTCTATCCGCACATGAATGTGCGCCGGAACATCGCTTATCCGTTGCGCAATATCGGCACCCCGAAGAATTTGATCGATGGCAAGGTGAAGGAAGCGGCGCGGATCTTGCGTATCGAACATCTGCTCGACCGCTCCGTCGCCGGCCTCTCCAGCGGTGACCGGCAGCGCGTGGCGTTGGGCCGGGCCATCGTGCGTGAACCCAAAGCGTTCATGATGGACGAGCCGCTGGGGGCACTCGACGCGGAATTCCGGCACGTGATGTGCGGCGAGCTCCGCGCGTTGCACAATCGCCTCAAGGCGACGACCGTCTATGTCACGCATGACCAGCTCGAGGCCATGGCCATGGCCGACACGATTGCGGTGATGAATGCCGGTACGATCGAACAGCTGGGCCCGCCGCAAGAAATCTACGACCGGCCAGCGTCAATGTTCGTGGCCGATTTCATCGGCTCGCCGGCGATGAATTTCCTGCCTTTCCACGGGGGGCTTCATGTCGGCGCGAACACGATCGCGATCGACGGCAGCCGGATCGCGATCCCCGAAGCCCGCGAGAATTTGGAGCAGGGCGCACTGGTCCTGGGCATCCGGCCGGAGCACGTGATTTTCGCCGATGCCGCGCGGTTGCGCGGCGAGGTTTTCAGCACGGAATATCTCGGCACCACGCAGATCGTCTCGGTCAAGTGCGCCGGTGTCATGCTGAAGGCACGATTGCCAGCTGAGGCCGATGTGCTCCCGGGCGAGATCGTCGGCCTGGAATTCAAGTCAAAGAGGCTGTCGGTCTTCGATGCCGCGAGCGGACGCGCGATCCGCACGGAATTGCATGGAACGCCCGGTCATGGCTGAAGTGCAGCTCCAGGGCATTTCGAAGCGCTTCGGCGCGGTCGAGGCGGTGAGCGATTTGTCGCTGCATATCGGCGACGGTGAATTCATCGTATTGCTCGGCCCGACCGGTGCGGGCAAGACGACGACGTTGCGGCTGGTCGCCGGGCTGGAAAAGCCGGACCGCGGACGTGTGTCGATTGCCGGGCGCGACGTGACCGGCGAACCGCCGGCGGCGCGCGACGTGGCCTTTGTCTTCCAGCAATATTCGCTCTACCCGCATCTGTCCGTCTACGACAACCTGGCGTTTCCGTTGCGCTCGCCAGCGCACCGGATGCCCGAGGCCGAGATCCGCAAGATCGTCGGCGACGTCGCCCGCATGCTGCATATCGAGGCGCAGCTCGGTAGCCGCGCGACGCAACTGTCGGGTGGCCAGATGCAGCGGGTGGCGATCGGCCGCACGCTGGTTCGTCGCCCCGCCATCTATCTGATGGATGAGCCGCTGTCGTCACTCGATGCCAAATTGCGCGCCGAGCTGCGCGTCGAACTGAAGCGCGTCCAGCACGAACTCGGCGCCACCATCCTCTACGTCACGCACGACCAGACCGAGGCGCTCACGCTATCGACACGCATCGGCGTTTTGAACCAGGGTCGGTTGGTCCAGGTCGGTTCGCCACGCGATATCTACGAGCGGCCGATCGACGCCTATGTCGCGACCCGGCTGGGCAGCCCGGGTATCAATCTTCTACCATGCGCCATCTTGCCGGAATGCCGCGCCCCGGCAGGGGCGGCCACAATCGGCGTTCGCACGGAGCATCTGCATATCCGCAAGGCGGCGAACGGTTCGGCGGTCGGCAAGGTCACCTGGATCGAACGGCTCGGCGACCAGAACCATCTCCATGTTGCGGTTGCCGATCGCGATGTGGTGTCGTTGACGGATCCGGACAGCGGCTTGTCCGTTGGCGACGCGGTCACGATGGATGTCGACCGCCCGTTGTTCTTCGCGGCGGACGGGCGGAGGATCTGACGATGGATGGTCTCACAACGGGCATGGAGCGTGGCGTGGACCAGGGACTCCAGCGACGATTGATCGAAGCGGTTGCGTCAATCGTGATCGAGCACGCCGACGAGTTGACGTCGCTTGACCAGGCCATCGGCGATGGCGATCACGGCATCAACCTGAAGCGCGGTTTCGAGGCGGTGCGCGCCGACATCGACAAGCTTGCAGCACAGCCTCTGCCGGAAGCGCTGAAGGCGATCGGCACGCAACTCGTCATGAAGGTGGGCGGCGCCTCGGGGCCGCTTTATGGGACGTTGTTCTTGACGCTCGGCAAGGAGCTTCCGCCATCGCCGACGGTGACCGATCTTCGGCAATCGTTCGCCAAGGCGATCGAGGCGGTGAAGGCGCGCGGCAAGTCCACGGTTGGCCAAAAGACGATGCTCGACGTGCTCGCACCGGTTCAATCCGCCCTCGCCGAGGGCGGCGCCAATTTGCCGGCGCGCCTTGCCGCGACGGCGGTGAACGCGGCCGAGGCGACCAAGGCGTTGAAAGCCGTCCGCGGCCGCGCCTCGTTCCTTGGCGAGCGTTCCGTCGGGCATGTGGACCCCGGTGCGCGCTCGTCGGCCCTGATGGTCGTGGCCATCAGCCATGTGCTGGGAGGGTGATCGCATGGCCAATGTCGGCATCGTCATCGTCTCGCATTCCCCGAAGGTGGCGGAGGGCGCCGCCGACATGGTGCGGCAAATGGTCGGCGATAACGTGCCAATCGCCTATGCCGGCGGCAATCCGGACGGCGGCCTCGGCACGGATGTCGGCGCCATCATGGCCGCGATCGAGCGCGCCTGGTCGGAAGCCGGCGTGGTCGTGCTGGTCGATCTGGGTGGTGCCGAGACGAACAGCGAAATGGCAATCGAGATGCTGCCGGCCTCGCGCCAGAACCGCGTCGTGGTATGCAATGCACCGGTCGTCGAAGGCGCGGTGATGGCGGCAACCGAGGCTTCGGGGGGATCAACGCTTGAGACCGTCAAGCGGACCGCCGAAGAACTTATGGCGAGCTGACATGACACCCGACGACAAGGCCCCAATCGAACAGGAAGAAAACGGCGTGACTCATTCCACGGCAAGCGCGGTGTTGGTGAACGAGGTCGGGCTGCATGCTCGACCGTCGGTGAAGTTGACCCAGACTGCCAAGCGGTTCGCGGCAAAACTCGAAGTCGCGCTGGGCGTGGACGGTCCTTGGGTCGATGCCAAGAGCCCGGTGAAAATCATGCGCGTCAAGGCACTGAAGGGCGCGCGCTTGCATTTCCGCGCCTCCGGCCCGGATGCCGAGACCGCGATCCGCGAGCTGGTATCGCTGGTCGAGCGGAAGTTCAACGAGGAGTGAGCGTGTCAGAACTCCGGCTCCAGGGTCGCGCCGCCGCTCCGGGCCTTTATGTCGGCCCGGCTGTTGTGTTGTCGTCGCTTGTCTCGGTAAAGCGTGTCGCCGGCAACCCTGCCGAGGAACAGGCGGACCTCACCTCGGCGATCGTGCAGGCGCGCGACGAGGTCGCGGCACTCGTTGCCGGCAGCGGCGGTGAGGCCGCGCGCATCATGGAGATCCAGGTGGCGCTGCTGGAGGACGACGCGCTGAGCGAAGAGGCGCGCGCGGCGATCGTACGCGGCACCGCCGCGGATGCAGCCTGGACCGACGCGATGGCGGTCGAGATCGCCGCCTACGAATTGGCCCAGGACGAGTATTTCCGCGCCCGTGCCGCAGACCTGGCCGATATCCGCGATCGGGTGCTGCGTCGTCTCTCGGGCGCGCCGCCTATTCCGACCGTGGCACCAGGGGCGGTGATCGTTGCGCGCGACCTGCCGCCATCGGTCTTTCTCGCGATCGACTGGTCGCGCGGCGGCGGCATCGTCTTGGGCGATGGCAGCCCGACGAGTCACGTGGCCATGCTGGCGCGTTCGCGCGATATTCCGATGGTCGTCGGGACCGGACGACAATGGGAATCGCTGGCTGGCTCCATTGTCGTGGACGGATATCAGGGCGTGGCGATCGCCGATCCGTTGGCGACCACGCTTGCCCAGGTCGAGCGACGCAAGGCAACGGAGTCGCATGCCGATGTCGCGGCGCGCGCGCGCGCAGCGGAGCCCGCAAGCACAAGCGATGGCACCCGGATTGCGGTGATGATCAACGTCGCCGATCCCGCGGAGCTGGCGAGCGTCGATCCAGCGTGGTGCGACGGCATCGGCCTGGTACGAACCGAGTTCTTGCTCGCCGGCAAGACGCTGCGCGACGAGGAGCGGCAGTTTGCTCTCTATCGCCAGCTCATCGAATGGGCCGCCGGCCGGCCGGTGACGATCCGCACGCTCGACGCCGGCGGCGACAAGCCGATTCCGGGGTATACGGTGGACGGCGAGAGCAATCCGTTCCTGGGCATGCGCGGCATCCGCCTGTCGCTGCGTCATCCCGAGGTGTTCCGCATTCAGCTCCGCGCCCTCGCGCGGGCGGCCGCGCTCGGCCCGCTCAAGGTCATGCTGCCGATGGTCACGATTCCGGCCGATCTCGGCGCGGCGCGCCGCCTGCTGGAGGAGGTGGTTGCGGCGTTGCACGCTCGGGGCGTGGCGGCGAAGGCGCCATCCCTGGGCATCATGGTCGAAGTACCGGGAACGGCGATCGCAATCGATCAATTCGACGCGGCGTTCTTCTCGATCGGCTCGAACGACCTCGTCCAGTACGTTACGGCGGCATCGCGCGATGGCGCGGATGTGGCGGAGTACGCGCAATTGTCGCATCCGGGCGTTCTGCGTCTGATCGCGAACGTGGCGGCGTTTGGTGCCGCGACCGGCCATGATGTCAGCCTGTGCGGCGATGCCGCGGCCGATCCACGGTCCATTCCCGCCTTGCTGGAAGCGGGCGTGCGGATGGTGTCGGTGGCACCCTCGGCGATCGCGCGGATCAAGGCCGCGATCCGCGAGGTCCGTCTTGACCCGGGTACAAGTGCTGGCAGGCCGCAGTCGGCGCGCCGGAGCTTCGTGTCGTGACGGCAGCTGTTGATCCCAAGCCGGGCCTCGAACCGGTCGCCGCTTACAAGAGCATCCTGCAGGCGGTGATGAACAACCGCCCGTCGGGCACGCGTCAGCGCCTGGCCGTGGCGATCGGCAAGAACCGCAGCTTCGTGTCGCAGATCACGAACCCGATCTATCCAACACCCGTGCCGGCGCAGCATCTCGAAACGATCTTCCAGATTTGCCATTTCTCGCCGGCTGAGCGCGAGACATTCCTGACCGCCTATCGCCGCGCGCATCCCGGCCGCCTCGAAGTCGTGGAGCAGGAGCGGCCGCTGCGGCACATCATCGTCGAGTTCCCGGATTTCGGCGACGCGGCACGGAACCGACTCGCCGACGAGCTATTCGCCGAGATGGCGCGCCGCTTGGCCAAACTGATTGGCACCGAAGAATGACCGACCGAAGAATGTGCCGGCCTGGGGGAGGATTTTCGCGTGAAGAAATTGATCAACACCGTCGATTCCGTCCTTGCCGAGAGCCTCGACGGTTTCGCCGCTGCTCATGCTGACATCGTAACGCTCGGCGCCGAGCGCAAATTCGTGCGGCGCAAGTCGCTGAAGCGCGGCAAGGTCGCGCTGATCTCCGGCGGCGGCTCGGGCCACGAGCCGCTGCACGCGGGCTTCGTCGGCCATGGCATGCTGGATGCGGCGTGCCCCGGCCAGGTGTTCACCTCGCCCACGCCCGATCAGATGGCGGCCGCCGCGGCTGATGTCGATACCGGCGCCGGATCGCTGTTCATCGTCAAGAACTACGAGGGCGACGTGATGAATTTCGAAATGGCCGCCGAGATCGCCGGCGGCAAGGTCGCCACAATCGTGACCGACGACGACGTCGCGGTCGAAAAATCGACCTATTCGACCGGCCGGCGCGGGGTTGCCGGCACGCTCGTGGTCGAGAAGATCGTCGGCGCGGCCGCCGAGACCGGCCTCGATCTTGACGCACTGCAAGAGATCGGCAAGTCCGTCAACGCGCGCACGCGCTCGATGGGCGTGGCCCTGACGTCGTGCACTGTGCCCGCGGCTGGCAAGCCGACGTTCCAGCTCGGCGAGGACGAGATGGAAATGGGCGTGGGCATCCACGGCGAGCCCGGGCGGCGGCGGGTCAAGCTGGCGGGCGCGGATGCGATCGCGGCGGAGATGTTGGCGGCGATTCTTGGCGACCTCGCGCCGAAGCCAGGCGTACCTTGCCTGTTGCTGGTGAACGGCTTCGGCGGCACGCCGGCGATGGAGCTCTACGTGATGCACCATGCGGCACATCAAATTCTTGTCGGCCGCGGGCTGACAGTTGCCCACTCCCTCGTCGGCAGCTACGTCACGTCGCTGGAAATGGCGGGGTGCTCTCTGACCGTGACGCTGCTCGACGACAAACTCTTGCGGCTGTGGGAGTCGCCGGTTCATACGGCAGCACTACGCTGGAAGATGTAGTGCCTCGCGGCTGTCTATGGGCAGCGGCGAACGTCGGCAATCTCGTCGCGATGGTCCTCACCTGATGGATGAGTCGCGGGCGCGCACCTCGTGCTCCCCGTGGTCGGACAGCAACTTGAGAAATTTGCGGCGCATGATCATGCCCGGCCGATCCGAGGGCATGTGGAATTCCTCGCCGGACGTGGCGTCAAGCGGCGAGTCGAAATCAGTGGCTTCGAGCACCAGCCGGTCTTCGTCAGTCACCTTGCGGTCGAAGGCGATGATGTCCTTGGCCGGCGCGTCTTCTTCACGATCGTTGCGGAACGCAAACTGCATGATCTGCGTGTGTGAATCATCAATGGGCGTGGCCGCCGTGATAATGACGTGCTGCAGGCCGCTCGGGTATTTGATGCGCAGCTTGCGGCTGAAGGGCATCCACCAGGTGCGCAGATTGTCGCGCACGGTGCGCTCGCTCTCGATCTTGAGATTCTTTTTCTGCAGATCGGGGTTGAGTACCGGGACCAGCGAATGCGCTTCGAAGCCCCAATCGTTTTCGGTGAAGGTGAATTCCGCCGGCTCCGGGTTTTTGACATCGCCGAAACTGGAGCGATGCACGTAGGAGAAATGGGCGTTGTCAAACGAGTTCTCCATGACGCGCAGCGCCCCGCAATTCCAGACCTCGTAGAATTCGTGGATCTGGCGGAAGCCGGGATCGCGTGACTCGGCGATGTCCGGAAGCTCGCAGAGCGGCTCGCCGAGACAGACCCAGACATAACCGTAGCGTTCCTCCGCCCGGTAGGCTTCGACTTTGAAGTTCGGTGCGCGCGTCGGGTCCTTCGCCTGTGGGATACGGATGCAGCGTCCGCTGCGATCATAAGTCCAGCCGTGATAGCCGCAGGCGATGGCACCGCTGTCGATGAAGCCCAGCGACAGCTTGGCGGTGCGATGGCAGCAGCGGTCGATAAGGGCGGCGGGCTGTCCCGCGCCGTCCAGCCAGAGAACGATGTTCTGGCCGAGCAGCGTGAAAGGCTGCGGACCGGAATCCAGCCGCGCCATGGGCATTACGGGATACCAGAAGCGCCGCAGAACCTTTTGTCGGGTGACCAGCATCTCAGCCTCATTGTTCGGCATCGGAGTTGCAAGTTTCCCGCCAGCCGCAAGCCGTTGACGGAATTCCAGTCGGGCGGTGGGTGGCGTGCCGAGTTATTGAGCGTCCGCCCGAAATTTGGGCGGATGCATCGTTGGAGAGGTAGGCTTGGTGCGTACAAAGATGCTTCCGCTTGGGTCAGTACCGGCGACCGGCTGGCTGGTCTCTGAAACGACCGTCGACATGACCCGGCCGGCGCCGCCAATGCGCGCGGTGCAGATCGAGGCCGAGCCGCAGGAGATCATCATCAACCTCGGCCGCACGGCGATGATCGTCATCGACATGCAGAACGACTTCTGTTCGCCCAAGGGCTGGCTCGCGCATATCGGCGTGGATGTGACGCCGGCACGCCAACCAATCGCGCCGCTCAACGGCCTGCTGCCGTCGCTGCGCCAACTCCGTGTCCCGGTGATCTGGGTGAATTGGGGCAACCGGCCGGACAAGCTCAACCTCAGCCCCTCGCTCTTGCATGTCTACAAGCCGACGGGGGAGGGGATCGGGCTGGGCGATCCCTTGCCGGAGAGTCAGGCGCCAGTACTGCAGAAGGGAAGCTGGGCGGCGTCCATCGTCGAGGGGCTGCAGGTTGATTCGAAGGACATCCACGTCGCCAAATACCGGATGAGCGGATTCTGGGACACCGAGCTCGACAGCATCCTGCGCAATCTTGGGGTGACGACGCTGCTGTTTGGCGGCGTCAACGCCGATCAATGCGTGCTGTGCACGCTGCAGGACGCCAATTTCCTGGGCTATGACTGCGTGCTCGTCTCCGATTGCACGGCGACGACGTCGCCGGCCTATTGCTGGGACGCAACCCTCTACAACGTCAAGCAATGCTTCGGCTTTGTCGCGACTTCCGCCGCCATCCGCAAGAGCTTCAACGGGGGATAGGCATGTCCGCGGTTGCCAAGTCGATGGCGGCGTGCCGCGCCTTCAAGATCTCGCCGCGCGACACGAATTACTTCGCGCTGGTGTTCGATCCGGAAGGCGATGGCGTGGATCTCACCTGTGTCGTCGAGATATTCACCAAGGGCGGCAAGACCCCGCCCAACGCCCATGCGCACGCCCACGAGATGTTCTTTGTGCTGCACGGCGAAGGGATCGCCCATTGCGACGGCCGCGCGACTTCGCTCAAGGCGGGCGACGCGCTGCTTGTACGCCCTGGCGTGACCCACGTCATCGAGAACACCGGCACCGGCAAGCTCTACACCTTGACCGTGATGGTGCCCGATGAGGATTTTGCGGCGTTGATCCGCAACGGCACGCCAGTCGAGCTCGACGCCGAAGACAAGGCGGTGATCGCTCGCGTCAACGTGCCGCGATGAGTGCGCGCGCCGCGTCTTACGCCGTGAAGGAGCGCGAAACCGCATCGATGCGCGCGCGCGACGGGGTGCGGCTCGATGCCGATATCTGGCGCCCCGACGCGCCGGGCGAATTTCCGGTCCTGCTGATGCGTCAGCCCTATGGCCGCGCCATCGCCTCGACTGTCGTCTATGCCCATCCGCGCTGGTATGCGCGTCACGGCTATATCGTCGTGATCCAGGATGTGCGCGGCCGCGGTACGTCGGAGGGCGATTTCAAGATCTTCGAGCAGGAGGTCGATGACGGCCACGACACGCTCGATTGGGCGGCGAAGCTGCCGGGATCGAGCGGTGCCGTCGGCATGTACGGCTTCTCCTACCAGGGCATGGCGCAGTTCTTCGCGGCGGCGGGCGGGCATACGGCGCTCAAGACGATCTGCCCGGCCATGTACGGCTACGATACCTACAGCGATATCGCCTACGAGGGTGGATCGTTCCGTCTTGCCGCCAGCATGGGCTGGGGCATTCAGCTTTCGCTGGAAGCCGCGCGCCGTGCGGGCGATGTCGTGGCGCACCAGGCGCTGTACGCGGCGTCTCGTGCGCTGCCGCTGCATGAGGCGATTCCGGCAATGCCGGGGGTGCTGCAACAGCACGGCCATTACGGACACTACCCAGCTTGGCTCAGCCAGACTCAGCCCGGCCCGTTCTGGGACAAGATCTCGCCGCGCCACTACGCCAGCACCTTGCGTTTGCCAGCGCTGCATATCGGCGGCTGGTACGATGGCATGTTGACCGGCACGCTCGGCGGCTATCGCGATCTCGCCGGCCGTACCGACGTGGGACCGCAGCGCCTCGTCGTCGGGCCCTGGGTTCACATTCCCTGGGCCTCCAAAGTTGGCGAGCGCGAGTTCGGCGCCGATGCAACAAACGCGATCGACCATCTCCAGCTGCGCTGGTTCGATCACTGGCTGAAGGGCATCGACACGGGCCTGCTCGATGAGGATCCGGTGCGGCTGTTCGCGATGGGCGGTGGCTGGCGCGATTTCGCGCATTGGCCCGAGACATGCCCCCAGGAATTCCATCTGACCAGTCATGGCCGCGCCGGGCTTGATCCATCCGACGGGAAGCTGATCTCCGCGCCGGCGTCAGAAGGCAAGGACGTCATCGTCTACGATCCGTGGCGGCCCACGCCGTCGTCGGGCGGCCACGCCGCCTCGCCGCTGGGACCAAGCGATCGGCGCAATGTGGATGGGCGCAGCGACGTCATGACGTATACGACGCCGGCCATGTTGCAGGATTTGCATCTGGCCGGCGACGTTGCGGCGGAATTGTTCGTGACGGCTGACCAACCGAGCTTCGATCTCTCCGCCGTCCTGTCGGAACTGCGACCGGACGGCAAGGTGATCAATCTGACCGAAGGCTATTTGCGTCTCGATACGCCGATGTCCCCGGCACGCGTGGCGCTGCGCGCCACTGCTGCGAAGATCGCCGCCGGCTCGGCGCTGCGTCTGTCGGTGGCAGCGGGCAGTTTCCCCGCCCATCCGGTCAATGCTGGTGATGGCTCAGCGCCCGCGCAGACGCGCCTCATCGACCACCGCATCATCACGGTCTTTCTCAAGCACGGCGGACCCGCTCCGTCGCGCCTGCTCCTACCGGTTGTCCCGCCGCCATGAAGGTTCTGGTCCTTTATGCACATCCGCTGCCGGACAGTTTCAACGCGACGATCCATCGCACGGTCGTCGAGACCTTGCGCAGCGGCGGGCATGAGGTCGATGATCTCGATCTTTATGCGGAGAATTTCCAACCTGTGCTGAGTCCCGAGGAGCGGCGGCACTACCACGATCTCTCGCGCAACCGCATTCCGGCGGAGCCGTATATTGACCGGCTGCAACGCGCCGATGCGGTCGTCTTCGTCTTTCCGACCTGGAGCTTCGGCTTGCCGGCCATCCTCAAGGGCTGGTTCGACCGGGTGCTGATCCCGGGCGTCTCGTTCACGCTCGACAACGGCGTGGCGCGACCGGCGTTGCGCAACGTCAAGCGTATCGCCGCGGTGTCCACCTATGGCCGGCCGTGGTGGCAGGTGCGATGCATCGTCGGCGACCTGCCGCGCCGCCAGATCATGGGCTATTTCCGCCGTGTCTGCGGCGGCGTGCCGGCCAATTACGTGGCGCTCTATGACATGAACCGCGTGACGCCGGAGCGCGCCCGCAAATTCCTCGACAAGGTCCGCCGCACTATGATGCGGCTGTAGCCGGGGTCTCAGTCCAGGCGCGCATTTTGCCGGGGTTGAGGAGGCCGAGGGGGTCGGCGAGCTTTTTGAAGGCAAGTTGCGCCTCGTCGACGATCTTCATCCCGCCATCTTCGAGAACGTAGGTGTGCGGGTTGAAGACCGTGCAGCCGTTTTCCTCATAGAGGCGGATAATCTCCGCCAGGCGCTCGGGCGAAGTGAAGCGCACAAGCTGCAGGCCGATGCACCCAATCATACCGTTCGACCGCACGAATTCGAGATGCATGGGCGTCTCGTCGCCGAAATGCCGGTGCATGCGTTCGACCAGCTCTAGATGCTTGGGTTGCGGGAACGACATCTGCAGATAGGTGATGGAGCGATCGGCCTTGAGGGCGTGCAGTGTCGTGTGGTTCCAGGTGAACTCGTAAAGGGGCGGGACGTCGTCTTTCGCGTCGCTGCCGGGGCGCCGCGCGAAGCAGATCGTGCCGCCAGCCTGGCGAACCAGGGCGGTGAACGCGTCCATCGATGGTTCGGCGATCATGGTGATGAGGATGGCCTGGCCGTCGGGCAGAAAGGGCCGCAGCGGCTTGAAATACTGCGCGGCACCCCAGTCGACCGGAGTGATCAGTTTTTTGATGATGCCCTCGGCCTCGCTCAGGCCCTGGCTGAAGCGCACGGCACTCATGAAGTCGGGGAAGGCGACGACCGCCTCGGCCCAGGGCCAGGCGCGCGCCAGCGCGATCTCGAGCTCGACGATGATGCCGTTGGTGCCATAGGCGTGGATTGCCTTCTGCACTTCATCGCCGCGTAACTCGATGATGCGCGGCTCGGCCTCCATCGTCACGATCGTCAGGCCCAGCACATTGCCGCGTTCGCGCAGGCCGCCGTAGTTGATGGCGCCCACGCCCGAGCTGCCGCCGGCGATGAAGCCGCCGATTGTCGCCGTGCGTCGTGTGGAGGGGTGGAAGCGCAGCTCCCAGCCGGCGGGAATGGTCGTGGCTTCGAGGTCGATCAGCTTCAGGCCGGGCTCGACGCGGATCGTGCCGCCCGCGAGCGCCTTGACGGCGGTCATCAGGCTCATGTCCATGACCACGCCGCCGGCGAGCGGCATGGCCTGGCCGTAATTGCCCGTGCCCGCGCCGCGTGGCGTTAGCGCGATGCGGCGCGCCACGCATTCGCGCGCGATGGCGATGACCTCGTCGATGCTGCGCGGCATCACGACCAGATCGGCGGTGACCTCGCGCAGCTGCTTCTTCAGGATCGGGCTGTACCAGTAGAAATCACGCGATTTCTGTTTGACTAATGCGGGCTCGTCGATCATTGGAATCGGGGCGATGGCCCGTGCGAATTCCGCGATCGTCATGGCGCCGGTATCCAGCGGCTCATCTTGCCAGGATTTATCAGACCGTACGGATCGGCGCGGCGCTTAAACGCCAGTTGGTGATCGGAATCGACGACCTTGGGCCCCTTGTCTTCGAGGATATAGCTGTGCGGGTTGGAGATGCGCACGCCGTTCGCCTCGTGATAGCGCATGATCTCGCGCAGGCGCTCTTCCGTCGTGAAGCGCACGACCTGCAGCGCGCTGCAGGTGATGCGGCCCTGCCGGCGCTGAAACTCGCAATGCATCATCACCTCGTCGCCGAACTTCCGGTACATGTGCTCGACGCGTTCGAGATGCTGACCGGGCGGGAAGATCGATTGCAGGTAGGTCACCGTACGGTCGGTCTTGAGGACCTGAAGCGTCGTGTGATTGAAAGCGTATTCGTAGAGCGGCGTGTCGCCCGTGTCGGCATCGGCCGGGGTCGCGCGCTTGAGCGTGATGGTGCCGCCCGATTTCGCCACGAGAGTGCGGAATGGTTCGAGGGAGGACGCCGCCACCATCGTCAGAACCACGTGTCGGTTTGCTGGAAGATGGTCGCGTAGGGCCTTGAAATAGCTTGGAATTGGCCAGGCGATCGCCGTCACCAGCTTGGTAACGATTCCGCTAGATTTCGCCCAGCGCCTGGGCGAAGCGGGCCGCGCCCATGAATTCATCGAATGCGACGATCGCGTCGACCCATGGCCAGGCAGGGGCGAGCGGCATCTCGACCTCGGTGATGATGCCGTTGGTGCCATAGGCGTGGAGCGCACCGAAAATCTCGTCGCCGCGCAGCTCGATCACTTGCGGTTCGTCTTCCATGGTGACGACGCGCAACGCCGTGACACTGCCGCGATCGCGCAACTGGCCGTACAGGATCGATCCCACGCCCGCGGCCCCGCCAGCCACGAAACCGCCGATGGTCGCGGTGCGCTTGGTGGTGGGGTGCATGCGCAGCTCCCAGCCGATCTTGGTCGCCGCAATGTCGATATCGATGAGCTTGGTGCCGGCTTCGAAGCGCCCGATACCCGGCCGCAGCCACTTGATCGCGTCCATGGCGCTCATGTCGAGCAGCACGCCGCCCGCCAGCGGCACCATCTGGCCGTAATTGCCGGTACCGCCGCCGCGCACCGTCACCGGAATACGCCGGGCCACGCATTCGCGCGCCACGCGCAGCACCTCCGCCTCGTTGCGCGGTAGGACGACAAGCTCGGCCGATTTGCCGCGCAGTGCGGACTTCAAAATGGGGCTGTACCAGAAGAAATCGCGGCTCTTGAGGCGCACCATGGCCGGGTCGTCGATCATCGGCAAGCCGGTGAGCGTCACCTTGAGATCGGCGATGGCGGATTGCGCGTCATCGAGCGCAAGAGGAGCGGTCATTCCGCCGCCTCTTCGCGCGCGAACAGATCGTCGAGCTCGCGATAATCGGGCAGGGTCGTGTCGATGGCGCGGCCATTGCGCAGCACGACGCGGTCGGGTTGGCGCCGCGACAGCAACTCGCTCATGGAGCGGCCACGGAACAACACGAGATCGGCGGGCCCGCCAACACGGATCGTGCCGCGATCGGCTAGGCCCATGATGGAGGCCGGCGTCGCTGTCACCGCGCGCGGCCAGTCGGCATAAGGCCGGTCGAGATGCGCGATGCGCGCGGCCTGGGTGAAGACTTCGAGCACGTCGTGATCGCCGAAGCCGTAGAATGGATCGCGGCAATTGTCGCTGGAGACGGCGACCGGGATGCCGGCCGCTTTCATCTCGTGCAGCAGCGTCACGCCGCGCCAGCGCGGCGTGCGGCCGCGCACGCGGTCCTGCAGATACAAATTGCACATTGGTAGGCTGACGATGGCGATCCCGGCCTCGGCGCAGGCGGCCGAAGTCTCCTTGACCAGCGCCTCCGGTTGGACGGCCAGGCTGCAGCAATGCCCGCAGAGCAGGCGGCGCTTGAACTTGCGGCGGATGGCGGTGCGGGCGATATAACCCAGCGCCACCGCGCCCTGCTCGCCGCTCTCGTCGACATGGAAATCGAGGTCGAGATCGCGGTCTTCCGCCAGTTCGAAGACACGGTCGAGCAGGCCCTGGAATTGCGGCGGCACATCGTCATGCGTCCCGCCGCTCAGCCGTGTGACCATGCCGAGCTGGCCGCCCGAACGGGCGACGAGGTCGGCGAGTTTCTCGCCATGCGGCGTGCCGAACACGTCGATGGGCGCAAGGCACGTCGCCTGTAAATCGATGCGCCCCGCCCATTCGTCGCGCAGTTCGCGGAACACCGCCCACGAGGTTTCCGCCTGCGGTTCATGGGAATCAAGATGCGTGCGGATGGCGGCCGTACCGTGGGCATAGGCGCAGCGCAGGCCGAATTCGAAGCGCCGCCGCACGTCGCCCGATTTCCAATTTGTATCCCGATCGGCCATCACGGTGGTGATCGCACCGTAGAACGTGCCGTCGGGGTTGGCGGCGCGCGGCCAGATATGCCCCTTGTCGAGATGAGTGTGGAGGTCGACGAAGCTAGGCCAGACTTGGCCGTAATCGAGGTCGATGGCGCTGCTTGCGGAAAACGCGCCCGCGGGCGCGATGGCGGCAACGCGGCCGCCAGAAATTTCCAGATCGAGATCGACCAGCCCCTCGGCATCGACCGGCCCCGGTGGCGCCGCCGCCAGCAACGTCGCCGGGACACGCGCGCGGCGGAGCCGGAAATTGCCCTGCGGAATCGTCACGAACCCTTGAGTCATATCAGTTCTCGCGCTTGATGGCGCTTTCGTGCCAGCGGCGCAGGCAGAGGTGGGAGATCAGCGCCATGCAGAGGAAGATCGTGATACCGGTCAACGAGATCAGGATCAATGCCGCGAACATGCGCGGGATTTGGAGCTGGTAGCCGGATTCAAGGATCCGGTAGGCGAGGCCCGACGCACGCCCGCCGGTACCGGCGACGAATTCGGCGACAATGGCGCCGATCAGCGACAACCCGCCGGAGATGCGCAAGCCTCCCAGGAAATACGGCATCGCCGCCGGCAGCCGCAGATAACGCAGCGTCTGCCCGCGCGAAGCGCCATAGAGCTGGAACAAATTCACCAGATTATGGTCGGCGCTGTTGAGGCCGAGCGTGGTGTTCGAGAGGATGGGGAAGAACGCGACGATCCACGCACAAATCAACAGCGCCACGCGGATGTCGTCGACCCAGATGATGATGAGGGGCGCGATGGCGACAATGGGCGTCACCTGCAGCACGACCGCGTAAGGGAAGAACGACAGCTCGATCCATTTGGATTGGCTGAACAGGATCGACAAAGCAACACCCAGCGCCACGGCCACGACCAGCGCCAGGAAGGTGATCTGCAGCGTGATCCACAGCGAGACCGACAGCGTGTGCCAGTCCTTGATCAGCGTCTGGCCGATCAGGATCGGCCCCGGCAGGATGTAGCGCGGGATGTCGTTGACCCGCACCACGACCTCCCACAGCGTCAGGCTGACGATGCCGATGAACAGCGGCGCCAGGATCTTGGGCCAGGTCGAGGCGGCGAGGCCCAGCACGCGGCGCTCGCGCGGCGGCTCGATGACGGCAGCATCCGTGCCCTGGAAGTCGGAAATGGTTTCGGCTGTTGTGCTCATGCCGAGATCGCCTGGATCAGCGCGCCGGAGACGCTCCGGCAAAGCTCGTTATAGTGCGGCGACGTGCGGAAGGCTGGCTCGCGCGCATCTGGCGCGTCGATATCCAGATCGGCGATGACGCGGCCCGGCCGCGCCGCCATGACCACGACCCGCTGCGAGAGGTACACGGACTCAAACACCGAATGGGTCACGAAAATCACCGTGAAACCCTGATTGCGCCACAGCTTGAGGAGATCGTCGTTGAGCTTCTGGCGCGTGATCTCGTCCAGTGCCGCGAACGGTTCGTCCATCAGCAGGAGCCGCGGCCGTGTCACGATCGCGCGTGCGATCGAGACACGCATCTTCATGCCGCCGGACAATTCGCGTGGGTAGGCTTTCTCGAAGCCCGACAACCCAACCAGCGCCAGGGCTTCGCGTGCCCGCGCCAATGCTTCGGCCTTGGCGACACCGGCGAGCTTGAGCGGCAGCATGACGTTGTTGAGAGCGCTCGCCCACGGCAACAAGGTCGGTTCCTGGAAGACGAAGCCCAGGTCGCGGATCGGCCGACCGGCGGCATCGTGCTGGGCGAGGGGCCAGTCGATCTCGCCGACCGAGGGCTCGCCCAGCCCGGCGATCATGCGCAGCACCGTGCTCTTGCCGCAGCCCGAGGGCCCGAGCAGGCTCACGAAGCTGTGCTGGGCCACGTTCAGGTGAAAGTCTTTGACCGCCAGCGTGCCGTTCAAGAATCGCTTGCTGACATGGCGCAGGGCGACGACCGGCCGCTCGCGGCCGGCCTCGTCGCGCGCCACGGCGGGCAGCGGCGCCGCCGCGCGGGCGGCGACCCCCATGCTCACATTCCCACCCGCTTGTTGATGAATTGCAGCGTGTAGGCCTTCTTGAAGTTCAGGTCGGCGGGGTAGACGCCGGTCTCGACGTTGATCTTGTAGAACCGCTCCCAGCGCTCGTCGGTCATGGCGCCGATGCCGAGCTTCTTGGAATCGCCGGAATCGATGATGCCGTATTCGTTCATGACCTTGATCGCATAAGCGATCTTCTCGTCGGTCATGTCCGGGTTGTCTTTCTTGATGAGCTCGTTGCCGGGCGAGGGGTCGCCGGTCATGTAGCTGATCCAACCCTCGATCGAGGCGTTGACGAAGCGCTGCACGAGGTCCGGCTTGGTATCGACGAGCTTCTGCGAGGTGGTGATCGTGGTCGTATAGTTCTCGAACCCGGCATCGGCCAACAAGTGGACAACCGGCTTCACGCCGGCCTGCTGGATGACGAAGGGCTCGCTCGACAGATAGCCCTGCTGGATGGCGTTCTTGTCGGCGAGGAACGGCGCCATGTTGAACGTGTAGGGGCGGATCTGCTCATCGGTGAAGCCGAATTTCCCACGTAGGAACGGCCAGTAAGAGTTGCGGCCGCCCGCACCGATCAGGATCGGCTTGCCCTTCATCTGGGCGAGCGTGTCGTTGCCCACGCCCGGATGCGAAATCAGAACCTGCGGGTCTTTCTGCATCATCGAAGCGACGACCACGAACGGCATGTTCTCGCGGGCGAAGTTCAGGCCCTGGAAGCCGCCGCTCATGACGAAATCAACCTTGCCGGCGATCAGCAGGGCCACGGGGTCCTGCTGCGGCCCGCCCATGCGGATCTCGGCTTCGATCCCGTATTTCTTGTAAAGCCCGGTGGCCAGCGCCTGGTAGAAGCCGCCATGTTCGGCCTGAGCGCGCCAATTGGTCTGGAAGGAAACCTTATCGAGCGCTTGCGCCCCGGCGGTGACCGGCACGGCCACGGCCAGGCTGGTCAGAACTGAAAGCAGGGTACGCCGGTTGAGTCGTGAACCTGTCATCGCTCGCCTCCTTGGGGCCAGACCTGGAAGAACTGCAAAACCTGCCCGGGATTTCAGCAAACTCCGTACCAAGTCCAGGCAACGTCACTAGGGCCAGGTTGAAGTCCGGAACGTCGACAGGGGGAAGCGGTCGACCTCGCTCAAAAGTTGGACGAAGCGCTGGGCCGCGAATTCGACCACCTGGGCGCCGCGCTGCGCGTCGGCCAACGTGGCGTCGCCGCAGGCGCCATCGGGGTTAAGGTCCTGGGTCTGCCAGCCAAATCCGACCTTTCCTTCCGGCGTCAGGAACTCGTAATCGCGCTCCATGGCGACCGACAGCGGTACGAAGTTCTTTGCCTTGTCCGTGTGCACAAGGTCGGGCCGCAAATGCAGCATTATGGAGGTTTCGACCGTGCCGCCATGGATGCCGTGGCGCAGCTCGGCTTCCGGGAACAGGCCCTGTGGTTTGCCTAGCGAATAGCCGTTGACGGTCACGACCAGCATGCCGAAGCGCACGCGCAAGTCACGCGCGACAATGTCGGCAATCTGCGGCTGGCCGCCATGGCTGTTGAAGATGACCATTTTGCGCACGCCGGCGCGCGCGACACTCTCGCCGATCTCCGTCCACAGCCGGATCAGCGTCTCGGCCGACAGCGACAGGGTACCGGGAAAGGCAATGTGTTCATTGCTCTTGCCGACCGGCATGGCCGGCAGCAGCGTCACCGGCAGCTCGTGCGGCACGATTTCAAGCACGCGCTCGAGGATGCCGGCGTTGATGCGCGCATCCACCTCCACCGGCAGATGCGGCCCGTGCTGCTCGATGGCGCCAACGGGCAGGATCGCGATCACGCGTGGGGCGTCGAGGGCGGCGAATTCCGCGGTGGTCATCTCCTGCCAAAGGCGGCGCAGCGTCATAACAACTCCAGGTCTTGAGCGATTGCCCAACAAAGAAGCAAAACACGTGCCGCCGCGTGGGGCTGGCAGGGAATTTGCAGAAATCTGCCAAGTTCGCGGGCATCACTCACACCAAGGGGCGGCCCATGCTGGTCACGAGGCAGGAGGTTCTGCGCCGCTTCTGGTATCCGGTGATGCCGGTGGCGCTGCTTGCGGCGGGGCCAAGGCCCTTCACGCTTCTGGGCCAGGATATCGTGCTGTGGCTCGACGCGGACGGGGCTGCCTGCGCAGTCGTCGACCGCTGCTGTCATCGCACCGCCCGCTTGTCGCGCGGCTTCGTTGAAGGCGGTGCCATCGTCTGCGGCTATCACGGCTGGACTTACGATGGGAGCGGGGCGTGCATCCGCATCCCGCAGGCGCGCGATCCCGCGCGAAAGCTCGAAATTCAAGATCGATGGCTTCCGCGCCGAATGTCGCTACGGCTATGTCTGGGTCTGTCTTGGCGAGCCGCTGTGCCGAGATCCCCGCGTTTGAAGAAGCGGAGGACGTCCAGTTTCGCCGCATCGACGAGTTCTACGAGGTCTGGCGCTGTGCCGGCCTGCGCCTGATGGAGAACTCCTTCGACAACGCGCATATCGCGTTCGTCCATCGCGAGACGTTCGGCAATGTCGCGGAGCCTGAGCCGGCCTCGATCGAGGTGAACGAGACAGACTATGGGCTGGAGTTCATATCCGACGTGCCGGTGGTCAATCGCGACCTCGGGCGCACGATCACCGGCACGCACGATGCGAAGACGGTTCGGCACATCCATGCGAAATGGTATCTGCCGTTCACGCGCAAGCTTGCCATCACCTATCCCAACGGCCTCAAGCATTCGATCGTCACCAGCGCCACGCCGATCGACGATGGCTCTTCGATGATCGTTCAGCTTGTGTTCCGCAACGACACGGAAGCGCAAGTGAAGGCCGAAGATGTCATCGCCTTCGATCGCAAGGTGACCGATGAGGACCGGCCGATCTTGGAATCAACCGAGTTCGACGTGCCGCTGGCGCTGGCCAGCGGCCGCGAGTTTCACATGCCGTCCGACAAACCGGGTCTGATCATGCGAAGGCGCTTGCTGGAGCTGTTGCAGGCGCATGGCGAGACGGAGGCGCAAGCCGGATCGACAAACGCGCCTGACAGTGCCGCAGCCGAGTGAGATGAAATGACCCGCACGCTGAAGCTTCTAGCCTTTGCCATCGCGGTATCGCTGCTGCACGGCCCGGTTCTGGGGCAGGGGACGCGCGACTCGGTCAAATTCCAACTCAGCTGGCGGCCGCAGGCCGAGCATGGCTGCTACTACCAGGCCGTCGGCGCCGGCATCTATGCGCGCCACAATCTCGATGTCACCGTTCAGCCCGGCGGCCCGCAGATCAACACGCAGCAGATTCTCGTCTCCGGCAAGGTCGAGTTCGCGATGGGTTCGAACTCATTCAACGGTCTCAACTACGTGCGCGAGAATATTCCAATGGTGGTCGTCGCCACCGTGTTCCAGAAGAACCCGGCGGTGATCATCGCGCATCCCGGTGTGGGCAATGACAGCCTCGAGGCGCTCAAGGGCAAGCCGATCTTTGTGTCGTCAATCGCGAAGCCGACGTGGTGGAATTTTCTGCGCGTCAAGTTCGGCTACAACGACGAGCAGATCCGCCCCTATACGTTCAACCTGGCCCCGTTCCTCGCCGACAAGAGCGTGGCGCAGCAGGGCTTCGTCACCAACGAGCCCTTCCAGCTCGAACTTGCCGGTGTGAAGCCCAACGTCTTTCTGCTGGCCGATTACGGCTATGACGACTACGCCTACACGATCGAGACGTCCCGCGCGATGTTCGAGCAGAAGCCGGAGCTGGTGCAGCGCTTCGTCAATGCGACGATCGAGGGCTGCTACAGTTATCTGTTCGGCGATCCGGAGTCCGGCAACAAGCTGATCATCGACGCCAATCCGCAGATGACGCCCGAGATCATCGCCAACTCCATCAAGGTCATGAAGACGCGCAAATTGATGGATGGCGGCGACGCCGAAACGCTCGGCATCGGCGCCATGAGCGACGCGCGCTGGAAATCGTTCTTCGACATGACCGTTGCCGCCGGTCTCTACCCAGCCGACCTCGACCTCAAGCGCGCCTACACGCTGCAATTCGTCAATAAGCGCTACGGGCTCACAAATTGAGGCGCGTCATCGCGGCTGCTCGAGCCGGCGGGCGGATTCCGAAGGCGATGCCGATGATCGCGAATGCGGCCGCCTGCAGGCCTCCAACGCTTTCGCTGACGCAGGCGATCCGCCACTTCCGGCCGGCGCGCTCCAGATACTCAATGGCGTGGTCGCGATAAATATTGTCGGGCGGCAGCAAGGCGAGCGGCACGGGGTCGACCGGATGCACTTGCTGGACTTCACCCATGATCCAGATCAACTGCTCCTGCCGCACCACTTGGCCGCCGGCGAAGTCACGCATGCGCGTCACGAGTGCCACATCGACTCAGAGTCTGCTTCGGATGTAGCGCGGCTATAAAATTCTCGGGCGACAGATTGTTGCGTGCGTTAACTCTAGAACGCGAAACAGGGCCCGAAACTTCCACAAAAACTTACACATGGGAATCCAAAAAGAAAAATTATCAAGATTAATCAATGAGATACCAATTGATACACTGGACTTAAAATCCAGTGGCCTTACGGCCGTGCGGGTTCAAGTCCCGCCGCCCCTACCAATGCCGGCGGCGGTAAAGCATGGGCATCTACACGCGAGATAAAGTTGCCATCCTGGCCCGCCGAATAGTCCCGCGCACCATTCGTCCAGGCGGGTGACCCACGCTGCGTAAGCGGCCACCGGATCGCCGAGGTAAGCGTTGCATCTCCGGCGTGTGGCGGTCCAGCCAATTGACCTGCATCAGCTGCGCGAGCCGCTGGGTGGTTTGCCGGTGCTGCCGCGAATCATCAGCGAGGCCTCGAACCGCTCCGGCAAGGTCGCCATCCCGTTGTCGAGGGAGTCGATGATGAACCGGGCGATCTCCTCGCCGATTAGCGGCGCGGGCACCCGCACGGTCGTCAGCGCTGGCTCAAGCTGCGCCGACAGCTCCAGATCGTCGAAGCCAACGATGCTGATATCGTCCGGCACATGCAGCCCCGACGCCTTCGCCTCGATGAGTGCGCCGGCCGCGAGGTAGTCGTTGACGCAGACCACGGCCGTCGGTCGCGGCGAGGTCTGCAGCAATTGCTGCATGCCGTTACGCCCGGCGCCCAGGGCCCAGTTCGGCACGGTGATATTGTGCTGCGGCCGGATGGCAATGCCGACCTTCGCCAGCGTCTCATGCACCGCTTCGACGCGCTGGCGGATACGGTCATTGCCCTCGTAGCCGCGCGTCAGTATGCCGAAATGCTTGTGCCCGAGATCGAGCAGATGCTGCGCCAGCCGGCTCATCTCGATGAAATTGTCGAAGCCGATACAGTTCTTGAGGCCCAGCCGCCCGCTGGTATAGGCGACGACATAGAAGACGTTGCGCTGCTCCAGCAGCTGCATCAGCGCTTTGGGCTGCTCCTCGCCCATCAGGATCAGACACTCGATCCCGTGCTCGATCATCTTCATCGCCTGCTGCACGGTACGCTCGGCGACCGGATCGGGCCGGCCGAGCAGAAGTGTGTAGCCGGCATCGCCCAGCCGCTGCTGCAGCGATTCCAGCATCGAGGAGATGGCCTGATGGCTGAGCGTTGGGATCAGCGCGCCAATTGTGCGCGTCCTGAGCGACGCCAGCGCCTTGGCAGCGCCGTGCGGAATCCAGTTGAGCTCCTTGATGGCCGCATGCACACGCGCGCGCGAATTCCTCGGACACCAGATTGGGCGAATTGAGCACGCGCGAGGCGGTGGCCGTCGACACATTGGCCACCCGCGCCACGTCGGCAAGCTTCGTCGGCCCCAGCGGCTTGCGCATGCGCGAGCGCTTGGGTGGGGTCCCCGCCTTATCCGGTCGGTCAGGTCGTCCGGCGATGCCCATTCTGCATGTATGTCGTTGCGATGACGATCCGGATACTAGAGCAGGATAGCCGGAAGGAATAGGGCGCGAACGCTTACCCGCTCCTGGCCAGAATAGCCAAAAGCTCCATGGCGCGCACGCCGTCCTCGGCGTTCGGCGCGTTGGTCTGGCCGCCGCGTGCCGCCGTCACGAAATCCCCCAGCAGGGCATGATACCCCTTGTGGTCTTCGTTGGCGGCAACGGTGAAATTCGGCTCCCACACCAGCGTGTCCTCGCCCTCCGCCATGGTCGCATCGGCGCGGTCGACCTTGAACGGCGGCGAGCGGGTATAGCGGACCTCGTTGACGTTGCGGACTTCGACCCTTCGATGGTCGCCCATCACTTGCCACCATTCGACCGGTGCGCCGCGCGACTGGTGCGTGCCCATGACGAGTGTGCCCAGGGCCCCGGACTGGAAGCGGAAATCGATATGCAGCAGCAGCTTTCCCGGCGCCAGCTCATGCCGGCGCACCTGCATATCCGTGACCGGCCCCATCAACCAGGGCACGAGGTCGAAGTAATGCACGCAATGATGGAGGTAGAAGCCGGTATAGTCGACGTCCTTGCTGAAATAGGTGGGCGCTGTCATCGACTCACCCAGGAAGCTGGCTGCCGGCCCAAATTCCTGGGAGCGCACGACATTGAAGGCGACACGATTGGCCGTCGAATAGCGCTTCATGAAGCCAACGACGCAAGGCCGCTGTGCCTTCTTGGCCGCTGCCGCCAGCGCCTTCGCCGCCGCCACATCGGCGGCCGGCGGCTTTTCGATGTAGAGCGGCAGACCCCGTGCCAGCACCGCCGCACCCACCTCCGCATGCGCGGCGGGCCCCACCGCCATGGCGACGGCGTCGATGTCCTGGCGTGCCAGGAGGGCTTTCCAGTCACGCGTGGTCCGGTCTTCCGCCACGCCGTAGCGCTGCGCCGTCTGCGTCAGCCGGTCGGCCTGCGTGTCGCAAAGCGCCGCCAGCGTCACATCGTGGCGGGTGAGGGCGGGCAGCAGCATCTCGTTGGCATGCGTACCGCAGCCGATCCAGCCGATGCGCAGCTTGCTCATGCCGCCTCCAGCGCGCGGCGCAGGAAGACCGTGCTGTCCGCCAGCTCCTTGTCCTCGTTGCGATGCGGGGCGCGCCATTGCGCCAGCGGCACACTCAGCTCCTCGCTATCGCGCCGGAACGGCTCCAGCGTGATCGGCCCGCGATAGTTCACGGCCTTCAGGGCGCGCGCGACCAGCGCCCAGTCGACCTGGCCAGCCCCGACGAAGCCGCGATTGTTTTCATTGGCTTGGAAATGCACGAGGTGCTTGGCCGCATGCTTGATGGCGGCGTCAAGTTTGGCTTCTTCCATGCTCATGTGGAACGTGTCGAGCATGATCCCGACGGCTTTCGAGCCCACCGCCTCGACCAGCGTCGTCACCTGTCGCGATGTGTTGGCGAAATCCGTCTCGTAGCGGTTGACCGGCTCGACCGCGAACACCACGCCCTCGCCCTCCGCGCGTTTGGCAACGGCCTTGAGCCCCTTGACGACCTGATCGATGCGGCGCTTGCGCTCCGCGTCGCTGACCGGGGCAGGGGCGCGGCCGGCGAACACCAGCGGCGCCCCGAAGATCGGCCCGCCGACAACGATGGCACCCAGCCCTTTCGCCGCATCGACATTCGCTTCGAGGTAGCGCACACCGGCGTCATAGCTGGCTTTGTCCGTGGCGGCCAGGTCTCGCGTGGCATTGACGCGGGATGCCAGAACAATTCCGAGTCCGTTGTCGGCAAGTGCCTTTTTGGTCTCGGCGAGATCCAGTTCGCCGGGCTCGGGCACAAGCAGCTCGATGAACTCGAGCCCCGCCTTTTTGATGCGCGGGAAGATCGCGAAATGCTCGCGCGTGAACGGCCGCGCGTAGAACATGGAAATAACGCCGATCGGATTGTGCTGAGTCATGCCTTTACGGCTCCGGCCGTGAGGCCGCCCACGAGTCGCGTTGCACCAGAAGGAACAGGATGGTGACGGGAATGGCGACGACCGTCCCGCCGGCGGTCAACAAGCCCCACTTGATCGAATATTCGCCGATGAAGAGCTGCAGCGCCACCGTAACGGTGCGCACATTCTGCCCCGACAGCATCATGGCGAACAGATACTCGTTCCACGACGCCACGAAGATGTAGATCGCCGGTGGTGACGATGCCCGGCATCGCCAGCGGCAGGATGATCAGCCAGCATGGTCTGCATCCGGCTCGGCACCATCGACGATCGCCGCCTCGTCCAGCTCGCGCGGGATCGCGTTCATGTAGCTGGTCATCATCCAGATCGAGAACGGGATGGCGAAGGTCGAATGCCGACCAGATGATGCCGATATAGGTGTCGAGCAGGCCGAAAATGCGCATCAGCACGAACAGCGGAATGATCAGCAGAACGATCGGGAACATGTTGATGACCAGGAACTGGACCATCAGGTAGCTGCGCCCGAAGAAGCGGAAGCGCGAGAAGGCGTAGGCCGCCGGCACGCTCACGCCCAGGCCGAGGATGACGGCACCGGTGGCCACCACCAGGCTGTTGAACAGGTTGCCGCTGAAATCCGTGCGCCGGAACAGGATACTCATAATGCTCTAAGGTCATCGCCTGCGGCCAATAGGTGGGCGGCAACCGGATGATCTCGCCGTCGGGCTTCAGCGACGTCATCATCATCCAGGCATAAGGCAGCAGCGCGAATGCGACGATGCAGCAGGACGGGCAGCTCGATCTCGAGCAGCCGGCGCGGCAGGCGAGCGGCGCATCGATCATTGCTGAGATCCCCCGCCGCGCGGCGCACATAGGCGAACACCACGAGCAGCAGTAGAAAGGTCAGGATGATCGCCAGGGCCGCGGCATAGCCGAACTCCATGGCGCTATAAGCCTTGAGAAAAGCGTAGAGCGGCAGCGTATGCGTGGCATAGCCGGGCCCGCCGCTGGTCATCACCAGGATCACGTCGAGGGAATTGGCGACCCAGATCGTGCGCAGCAGCAGCGAGGTCGCGATGATGCCCGCGAGCGACGGGATGATCACGTGCGCAGCCGCTGCAGCGCGAGGCCCCGTCGATCTCCGCCGCTTCGTACAGCTCGGCGGGAATCGTCTGCAACCCGGCCAGGATCATCACGGTGAAGAACGGGAAGCCCTGCCAGATCAGCGCCACGATGATCGAATAGAGCGCCGTGTCGGGCCGCGCCAGCCAGGCCATCGGCGCGTCGATCAGGCCGATTTTCAAGAACAGATCGATTCACCACGCCGAGATGGAAATCGTACATCCAGCTCCACATCAGACCGATGATGACGCTGGGCAGCGCCCACGGGATGATGATCAGCGAGCGCGCGATGCTGCGCCACCAGAAGCTCTGGTTGAGCAGCAAGGCGCGCACAGACCCCAGCAGGAACTGCAGCCCGACGACGAGGAAGATCCAGAACAGCGAATTCTTCAGCGAGATCCAGAACACTTCGTCGGCGAGGCCGCGTTCGAAATTCCGCAATCCGGTGAACGGTACGTTCTTCGGCCGGAACAGGATGATAATTGTGCAGGCTCATCCAGATCGTCTGCAGCGACCGGAAAGAAGATGACCGCCGCCGTCACCAGCAGCGCTGGCAGGAGAAAGGCGTAGGGCGTGAGAACGACGCGCGCCTGCGCGCGAATTCTGTCGGACGCAGTGGCGCGCCGGCCGACGTCGCGCTTCCTGGGGGCAGAGGCTGCTAAAGACAAATTGATGTGTCCGAGGAAAAGAAAATGGCGGGACCGGCGCTGCGGTCCCGCCGACTGGGCCTAGCCGTGATAGTGCTTCTCGTAGGCCTGCATCATTCGGCAGCAGGCGTGATCTCGCCCAGCAGAGCGCGCTGCATGTTCGTCGGCCACACCGCGCGCACGAAGTCGACCGTCTTGGGCGAATCCGGCAGCACGGCCGAGAACGGCAGCGACTGCAGGCTCGCATCGACGAAGCGTTTGGGATGCAGCGTCCCAGTTGGCGGCCCCGGATTTCGTCATGGTGAGCTGGGCGGTCTCTTTCGTGAACATCATGTTGCCCTCGGCCGAGGACAGAAACGAGATCCACTTGAAGGCCGCTTCCTTGTTCTTGCAGGTCGAGAAGATGGCGTTGGATTCGTCGCCGAAGATCGTCCACGCCTTGCCGTCCGGCCCGTGTGGCACCGGCGCGGCACCGACCTTGTCGTCACCCAGCGTCTGCACCATCTCGTTGGCGGTGGTCAGGTGATGGATGACCATGGCGGTGCGCCCAGCCTTGAACGCATCGATGATCTGCCGGAACGAATCGGTCGGCGCCGAGGGCGGCGTGATCTTGTCCTGGCGGAACAGGTTCACGTACCACTCGTTCGCCTTGATCGCCTTCTCCGTCACCATGCCGCCCTTGTCGAAGCTGGCGCCGCCGCCGATCACGAACGGACCCCAATTGTCGAAGCCGCCCGCCGCCGCCGCGCATCCCGAAGCCGTAGACATCGCCCTTGGTCAGCGCCTTGGCGCATGTCCGGAATTCCTCGAACGTCTTTGGCACCTGCAGTCCCGCCTGCTGGAACAGGTCCGTGCGGTAGCAGAGATAGAGCACGACGTAATGCGCCGGCATGTAATAGAGCTTGCCGTCCTTCGCCGTGTTGAGCTTCCACAGATCGTCGGGAATGTCGCTGCGCGCCGACCAGTTCTTGATGTAGTCGCTCGAGCGGGGTCAGAGCGTCCATCTCCATGAGCTGCGAGAGATAGCTCAGGCGCACGAGGCCGGTGTCGGGCAGATTGCCGGCGACGGCGGAGGCAAAGATGCGCGTCGCATAATCCGTGCCGCCGCCCCAGGGAATCGCCTCGGCCTGGATCTTGATGCCGGGGTTCAGCTCCTCGAAGCGTTTGACGAACGCCGCGGGCGAGTTCTGCGGATTGTCGAAATGGTACCACCAGCGCAGCGTCACGCCCTGGGCGATGGACGGGCTGGGAAAGGACGAGGCGAGCGCGCTGGCGCCCGCGTATTTCAGAAGCGTTCTGCGTTTCATTCTAGGTTCCTCCCTCTGTGTCCTGATTGGTCAGGTGTTGTGATCTTTTGGCGCCGTCCGCGCGGACGGACATCGTGCGTCCGTCGACGCGCCGGCCAATCGTTCTGAGGAAAGGGAGTGTGGACGCATCGGCGCGCGCGGAATCCCGCGGCTGATGGCCGATGACCGCAGTGCATGAAACGCTGCGCACTCGTGTCGCACGCGTCACCCCCCTCTCAAATCCGCCTAGAATGGGCTTTTGCAGCCGCTTTCTCGGCGATACTATAAGCATCGTGTAAGCGCTTTCGCAACGCTCTGTTGGAAGGAGAGGTCGCAAAAAATGATCGATCGAGCGTCCGTATCCCTGCCAGCGAACATTCTGCAGATCGCGTACACCGTCCCCGACATCGACGCGGCGATCCGCGCCCATGCCGAGCGTCTGAAGATCGGGCCGTGGTTCGTGCGCGGGCCCTTTCAATCGGTCAAGGCGCGCTATCGCGGTGCCCCATCGCCGCTCAGCCTGACGATCGCCATTTCGTTTTCCGGCCCGCTGATGCTGGAATTGATCCAGCAGCACGATGACTCGCCGTCGGTCTATCGCGAGACGATCGCCCGGCAAGGGCACGGTTTCCATCATTGGGGAATCGCCTGCGAGCGCTTCGATGTGCAATTGGCAAGCTACCGGCAGCAAGGGCACGAGCCTGTCTTCTCCGACGAAACCCCGTCGGGAGCGCGCGTCGCCTATCTCGACACGACGCGCGAGCTTCCCGGCATGATCGAGCTCATCGAGATGACAGACGCCAACCGCGCCCGCTACGCGCGCATGCAGGAAACGGTCGCGTCCTGGGACGGACGCGACCCGATTCGCCGCGTTTGATCGCGTGGCGCTCAGCCGCTCCGCGTCGTCGCCGTTTCTGTTAAGCGGCATCTCGGTATTCTTGATTACGGTCTGCACGGTCTATTCCGCGGGAATGCCTATCGTCTCGGATCGCGCGCTCTGCGCATCGTCTGCCGGTGCGGCGACGATCTTGCGCTCCAGCAGATCGTCGATCTTCTCTTGCGAAAACCCGTGTTCGGCGAGGATCTCGCGCGTGTGCTCGCCCAGTGTCAGGCCTTTGACGCGCAGCTCCGGGACCTTGCCGTCATAGCGGTTCGGGTGATTGACCAGCGTGACCGTGCCGCCATTGACCTCGGTCGGCCGGAATACGTCGATGGCCGCGACCTGCGGGTCGTCCGCGACATCGTCGAAATCATGCACCTTGCCGTACCAGATCGCGAATTTGTCGAACGCCGCCGTGACGTCGGCGTAGGTGCGGTCCTTCAGCACGCTCGCAAACACGCTAGCGACCTTGTCGCGCTCCTTGTAGGGATGCACATGCTGGATGGCGCGCAGCTCGTCGCTGTTGAGCGCCTCGGCGAGCTTCGCCACCGGATTGGTCGAGACGGCGATCTCGGCATCCTTGACCTGGTACACGCCGTAGGGCGCGTGGTGATACCAGGTCGACAGATGCGGATCGCGATCCATGATCTTCGCGCCCGGGCGGTAGGACATGTAGACGGTCAGCGGTTCGGTCTGCAAATCGAAGCCGGCTGCGAACAGCGAGCCTTCGACGCGCGTCCCTTCGCCCGTCGTCAGCTTGCGCACATAGGCCGCGACGATGCCCATGGCGAGCAGCGCGCCGGCATGCTGGTCGATGATCGCGGAGCCGACGGATTTCGCCTTGCCGTGCTCATGGCCGGTGGCGCTCATCAGGCCGGTGCGCGCCTGGATGATCAGATCCTGCAATTCGCGCGCCAGCATCGGACCCTTGCTGCCCCACCCGGAGCCACTCGCGTAGATGATGTCGGGCTTGCGCTTCTTCACATCCTCATAGGAGAGGCCGAGCCGCGCCATCGACGCCGTCACGGAAATTCTCGACCACGACGTCGGCTTTCTCGATGAGCTGCAGCACGATCTCGCGGCCCTCGTCGGATTTAAGGTCGACGGAGAGCAGCCGCTTGTTGCGAAAGGCGCAGATGTAAAGTCCGCTCACGCCGCCGGGCAGCTCGGCGCCGGCCCAGCGGCGTGCGCGTTCCCCCCCAATCGGTTCGATCTTGATCACGTCGGCACCCATGTCGCCCAGATACTGCGTGCAGGCGGGCCCCTGCAGAACGTGGCAGAAGCTGACGACCTTCATCTTGTTCAGAAGCATGACGACCTCGGTTACGCGGAGGACTGCGCCGCAAGTGACGCGGCGGCGTTGGGGGCGATTCGTTCGGTGGCCGGAACCCAGCCATTGTATTTCGGGTGCGCCGGTCCGATTGGCAGCGTCACGGCTGCGCCGGTTTCGCTCGCATGAAACAGCGCGGTGATCAGCTCCAGCGAGGCGCGCGCATCGTCGAGCGTGACGGGAAAGGGTTCGCCGCTCGCCAGCGCCGCATGGAACTGCGCGTACTGGCCGGCGAACCAGGGCCGTCCCGACGGGCACTTCCGCCATCTTCGCTTCGATCGCGCGGCCGATCTCCGGTGTCTTGGGGATCGCCAGCCATGGATCGTTGCCAGGCTGTGCAGAATCATCGTCATAGGCCTGCTTCTCGAACGTCACATTCTCGAAGCACAGGCGCAGCCGCGTCACCTGCCGCGCCGAGCCCAGCGTCGCGGTCAGCGAGGCAAGCGAACCGTCGGCCATCACCAGGCTCGCGACCGCGCAATCCTCGACCTCGATCGGGTTGACGCGCGTGGTCTTGAATGCCGAAACACGGGCGGCGGGTCCGAGCAGCCAGAACATCAGATCGTGAATATGGATCGCCTGCAGTCAGCAGCACGCCGCCCAGCTCGGTCGCGAATTTGCCGCGCCACGGCACTTTGTAATAGTCGGGTCCGCGCGTCTTGGCGGTCTCGATGGCGGAGACGTAATGCTTGCCCGCGAGGCCCGACGAGATGACATGTCGCACCTTGGCGATGCCATGGCCGAAGCGATACTGGAAGACCGGCATCACGCGCGCGCGCGAGCATGCCTCCAGCTCACGGATCGAATCCGTCAGTGCCAGCGAGCTGGTAAACGGCTTTTCGCAGACGACATGTTTTCCCGCCGCTAGCGCGCCGCGCATCATCGCATAATGCGACGCCGGCGGCGTGCAGATCACGACGACGTCGATATCCGCCATCGCCAGGATGTCGGCGAAGCTGCGAGTCTGCCGCCCAATCCCATAGCGCGCCGCGAAAGTCTCCAGCCGCGTGGCATCGGTGTCGCAGCATGCTGCGATCTCGAATAGGGCGGGCAACAGGCACAGCCCGTCGCGCGCGTGCCAGTCGGACACCCAGCCGCAGCCGATGATCGCGGCCTTCAGGCGCTGCGCCATGGCTGCGCTCGTGCGTCCTAGCGCGCCGCCACGCGCCGCGGCGCGGTCGAGGGCGCGCCCGCCGGCAGGAAGCGCGGATCGGTCAGGTCGAACTTGCGGAAGATTTCGTCGATCTCGGCGCGGTCGACATCGACGAGCGGCGGGAAGGGCGCGCGCACCTTCATGCTGGGAATGATGCCCTGCTTCATCATCGCGTATTTCGTGCGCACGCGATAATCGCGCAGTGGCGAGCGCCAGCAGGCACGCGCCAGCGGTCCGATCCGGTTCCAGATCGCATAGGCCTCGGTGATCTTGCCGGCAGTCGCGAGATTGTGCATCTCGACGATGGCGGCGGTGGCGGTCGCGGCGAAGCCGATCAGCGCGCCGTCGCAGCCCATCAGCATCGCTTCCAGGATGAACGTGTCGCTGCCGGTCAGCGCACCGATCTTGCGTGGGGCCGCGTTGGCTTCCTTCACATTGTCCAGCGTCTGCTCGACATTGAACGACGCATCCTTGATCGCGACGATGCGCTCGATACGCGACAACGCCGTGATGGCGCCTTTCGGGTATGGCGCAAACGGTGTTTGGAAGGCCAGCAGCGGCACCTGCACCGCATCCGCGATCGCCTGGTGATACTCGACGATCATCGACACAGTCGGCGTGCCGAGGAAGGCCGGGACGGGCGGGAAGATCACAAGGCCCTCGGCGCCGGCATCGATCAGCTTCTTCGCGAGAACACCGACCCGCGGCGGTGTTTGTGACGCTGAGGCCTGAGAGCAGGACCGTCTGCCCGCCGATCGCCGCCTTGCAACGGCGCAGAACTTCGAGCTGTTCGTCGATCTCGAGCGAGCTGACCTCACTCACCGCCATGTTCATGGCGATGGCCCGCGGCCCGCCGGCCGCCACGTCACGGATGTAGCGGTCGAGCGTCTTCCAGTCGATCGCGCCATTCTCCTCGAAGGGCAGGATTGCGGCCGCGATAATCCCCGATGACAGCGTGTGCGTCATGTCGTCCCTCCCAAGAAACATCACCCGCTCGAAGCAGCCCCGGAGGGCACCGTCTTGACGGCAGGCGACCAGAATTGATACGAATGTAAGCGGTTTCGTTCCAGCCTGGCAAGTGCTTTTGGCGCGGTTTGGTGAAAGGCGGTCTAGGCCATCTGCTTATGATGTTTTGTTAGTACGGGCCGAGATTTCAAGGACAAGAAAGCGCTAACATAAGGGGTCGCTCCGGCGCTGGTGGCGCGGGCGCAGATCCAAGAGGAAATTGAAACGCCATGACCAATCTCGCGCATTGCATTGTCGCCGAGCGGCCCGGCCGCCCATGTGGCCCTGTTCCGCATCAATCGGCCGGATAAGCGCAACGCGCTGCACAGCACGATGGTTATCGAGCTATCGCACCTGCTGGAGGAAGCCGCCGCGCGATCGTGACATCCGCTGCGCCATCGTGACTGGCACGGAGCAAATCTTCGCCGCTGGCGCCGACATCAAGGAGATGGTGGAGCGCGGGCCGGCGGGCACGTCCAACAATCCCCTGCGCGTCGCCGCCTGGCGCAAGCTGGAGCGCTTCCCCAAGCCGATCATCGCCGCCGTGAACGGCATCGCTTTCGGCGCGGGAGCGAGCTCGCCCTTACTTGTGATTTCATCATCGCTGGCACCAACGCCCGGTTCGGCCAGCCGGAGGTGAAGATCGGCGGCATGGCCGGCGATGGCGGCACGCAGCGCCTGCCGCGCAAGATCGGCTCGAACATGGCTTCCTACATGCTGATGACCGGCGAGCCGATCGATGCCCAGACCGCGCACCGCCTCGGCCTGGCGGTCGAGCTTTGCGACCCGGCCAAGACGGTCGCGCGCGCCATCGAGATTGCGGGCCTGATCGCGCTGCGCGCGCCCGTCGCGGTGCAGCTCACCAAGGAATGCATCCGCACCGCCGTCGGCGCCACGCACGAGAACGGCATCACCTTCGAGCGCGACGCGATCTGGCGCAACTCCATGACCGCCGACCGCAAGGAAGGCATGACGGCGTTCCTGGAGAAGCGCCTGCCCAGCTTCAAGGGCGAATAGCGCGCCGCGTCCGGCCACGCGGCGCTCGGCAGAGGGGGGCGTGCGCGGCCGCCCGGATCATTTGACCTCGTGCTTCTTGAGATAGGCGCGATCGAACTCGATGCCATGGCCGATCTTGTTGGCCGGCGGCGTGAAATACCCGTCGACGATCTTGATCGGCTCCTTCAGGGCCCTAAGGTCGCTCAGCGACCCGCCATCGATATTCTCCAAAATGTAGGCGTTGGGCAGACAGCACAGCACCTGGCCGGTCAGTTCCATCATGAAATGCGGGGCCAGCGGCACGCCCCAGGCGCGCGCCAACGCCGCAATGTCGAGATAGGGCGTGATGCCGCCCACGCGCACGATATCGGCCTGTACGAAATCGCATGCCCCGCGCGACAGGTAATCGTTGAATTGCTGGATCGTGTAGACGTTCTCGCCGATGGCGATCGGGCTGCGCACCAGCCGCTTGAGGCGTGCATGCCCTTCGACGTCGTCGCATAGCAGCGGCTCTTCCACCCACATCGGCGACAGATGCTCATAGGCATTGATGGCGCGCGTGGCCTTGCCGATATCCCAGCCCTGGTTTGCGTCGATCATCACCGGCAGCCGGCCGGCCACCTCGCGCACCTTGGTCAGGCGCTCGACGTCCTCTTCGATATCCGGCTTACCGACCTTGACCTTGAAGGCCTTGAAGCCGGCCTTCTTCCAGCCGCGCACCTGTTCGACCAGCTCGTCGACGCTCTTGTTGAGATTGATGCCGCTGGCATAGGCCAGCACGCGATCCTTGTCCTTGCCGCCCAGTATCTTGGTCAGGGGCTGCTTGACTTCCTTGGCCAGCAAATCCCACAGCGCGATATCGATCGCCGCGAGCGCCATGGTCGACACGCCGCCGCCGCCCATGTCGTGCACATGTTTCCAGCAACGATGCCACAGCGCGCGAGGTGAGACCTCCGAGCCGATCACATAGGGTCCGAGATCCTGGTCGATCAGCGCTTTGATCGTCGTGCCGCCGACACCCGAAGTGTGGCTGAAGCCAGTGCCGACCAGGCCGGTGTCGGTGGTGATATCGGTAACGATGATTTCGATATGCGTGACGCGATGGATCGAATCGCCCCATGGACCCTCGGGCAAGGGCAGGCTGGCGAGTTGCGATTTGACTTCGGTGATCTTCACGAAAAACCTCCAACAGGGACTAAAGAAGAACTCAAACGACGCAACGGTGTCACGCCGCCAACGGAGTGATGGCTGACCGGCACGTTATGCGCGGGATTGTTGCGCGGGATTGTCGCGCGCGACCCAGCCGCGATCTCTTCGCCGTCGATGAGCGCCGCGAACTCTGTAGGGCGCGGCGGTAGGCGTATGTCGCTGGACGGCGGGCTGGCCATGAGACGCTCCTTAGGTTCCGGCGAGGATGGCGTCGGCGATTTTCTCGGCGACCATGATCGTCGGGATATTGATGTTTGCGCAGGGAATGTTGGGGAAGATCGACGCATCGACGACGCGCAAGCCCTGCACGCCATAGACGCGCCCCGCCGCATCCGTGACGGCCCAGGCATCGTCGGCGGCGCCCATCCGGCACGAGCAGGAGGCATGCCAGACGCCGATGGCGGCGCGACGGATAAACTCCTCCAGCGCGTCATCGTCGCGCAGCAGCGCCGCGAGCGGCTGGCCTTCCATGATCAGGTTACGGATCAGGAACTGGCGCACCAAATCCGGACCGTCCAGGAATTTCGCCAGAATCGCTGTGATGATGGCGTTCTTGCGGCTGACGATCTCCGACCTTCTTGACCTTCTCGCTGAAGCTCGATGCGAACGGGTCGCTGACCGCAGCTTTCAGGGCTGGCGTATCGAACATCGTGCTCAGGCGGCGGAAGGCGTCCATCAGCCGGTCGAGGTCGCGGCGGTCGCGCAGCAGATTGAAATTCACGCTGGGTGGCACCCGCCAATCCTGCGACTGCAGTTTGATTTCGCCAGCGTCGGAATAAGTCTTGTTGACCCAGATCGTGGTCGCGGCGATTTGCTCGCCGACCGCATGCCACGCCGATTTCGTCGAGACCGAGACGGCCATGTCGCCTTGCGGCGCGCCGGGCAGTCCCGATGAGAAGCGCAACCCGATCAGCAAATGCCGGCGCGTGCGTCCATTCAGCCGCGCTTGCGGCTTCACGAAGGCTGCCAGCGCCACCGACGGGTGATCCATCAACCGCTGGCCCACACCCTGCCGATGCGCGCGTATGTCGATGCCAAGATCTTTCAAATGGCCGGCGGGGCCGATGCCCGCGCGCAGCAGCTGAACCGGGGAATAAATCGCGCCGCAGGATAGAATGACCTCGCGGGCCCGAAACTCCCGATCACCCGACGCGCGCACGCCCACGCACCGCAGCCCGTCGAACAGCAGCGCGCTGACCTGCGTCTCGGCCAAAATGGTGAGATTGGCGCGCTGTCGCGTGGCCGGATCGAGATAGGCAAGGGCCGTCGGCACGCGCCGATCGTTGAAATTGGAGATGGTGACCGGATAGTAGCCGTCGCGATATGCACCGTTCTGGTCGTCGATGTAGTCGTAGCCCAGGCTCTTGAAGCCTTCGGCCATGGCTTTCACGTGGCCCGCCCAGTGCTCGGGGAAGATGCGGCGGATCGGTGTTGGTCCGTCCTTGCCGTGCAAGGGGCCGTCAAAATCGACGTCGCGCTCTAGTTTGCGGAAATAGGGCAGGACCGAATCCCAATCCCATCCCGCCGCGCCGCGTTGCGCCCACTCGTCGTAATCCTGTGGCGCGCCGCGATTGGCGAGTTGCCCGTTGATCGATGAACCGCCGCCCATGATTCGCGCCTGCTCATATTTGCGCGTCTTGATCTGCGCCGGCACGGCAGAGTTATGCGACACGATTTGGGTCGTGACCGCGAGGTCGTTCCACAAAAACCGCGGATTCAGATAAGCGTAGGCCGGAAAGCTATCGAGAATCGGCTCCGGCACTTGACCCTCTGGGATGTCCGGCCCGGCTTCGCAAAGCAAAACGCGATTGGTGCAGCGGGCGGACAGCCGATTGGCCAGCACCGCGCCGGCGGTGCCCCCGCCAACGATGATGTAGTCGAAATCCATGGATCGATCCGAGCGTCCTCACTGACACTTAATTCATTGGATGACCAAACCATCATGCCTCCGAAGTGCAAAAAGAGGAACCGCTTTCATATAAGGTGGGTTGGTCGGTTATTTTCCATTTATCTACATGTAAAGAAATATAAAATGAAAATAATTGGCGTGTGGAGAATTGATGAATTTCGGAGTAAATCGCCAAAAGATGTAACCGCTTGTTAGGGGCGTCCAAGCCCAGCCCGCGATGCTAGGCCGTCGGGACCTATAGGAGCGATTGCGACCCGGCATGGTCTTTTGCATTGGTCATTTTCGCAATTTCTCTGATCCGCAAAGCAAATTCCCTGCTAGGGACAGCCCCATGTTCCTGGACAGCCCATTGGAAATACCAATGGTGCTGAGCGGGTGAACACCCGCTCATTCAGCCTTAACGCGCGAGGTGGCTTCCGCCGGTCACCATGAGATCGATGCCGGTGATATAGCTGGCGGCGTCCGAGCATAGGAGCAGGGCAGCCCCGACCATCTCGTCAGGTTGCGCGGCGCGTCCAATCCCTCCGGTGGCGGCAGACTGGATCTTGCGCCACTCCTCGGCATCCTGGCGTCGCCAGCGGTTGCGCTCGGTCGCGACCAGCCCGGGCGACAGGTTGTTGATCATCACATTGAACGGCGCGTACTGCTTCGCCAGGTTGATGCACAGGTTGTACTGCGCGCTTTTGAGAGCGGCGTAGATCGCCAGCTCGGGATCGGGCCGCACCTGGTTGACGCTGCCGATGGTGAGCACCCGGCCCCAGCCACGCTCCTTCATCGGCGGCAGGGCGGCCTGCAGGAGCTCCACCGTCGCGCGGAAATTGATCTGGGTCTGACGCTCGATCTCATCGGCCGTGATGTCGAGAAACGGCGTGCGCGATTGGATCGAGGCGCAGACGACGAGGATGTCGATGCCGCCGAGTCGCGGCGATCGCTTTGGCGACGATCTCGCGTCCCGCGCCCGCGCGCGCCAGGTCGGCTTCGACCAGGCATGCCGCGACACCGCGAGCCTTCACTTCGGTCAGAGTTTCCTGGGCCGCATCGGGGTGGCCGAACGCCTTGTCGGCGGCAGCCGAATAGTGGACGGCGATGGACGCGCCGTGGTCGGCAAAACCAAGCGCGAGGCTGCGGCCGATGCTCAGGCTTGCCCCGGTGATCAGAGCGCGGCGCCCGGCCATGGAGAACCACTTCGACATGTGGCCACCCAGTTGATCAAATGATGCGTTGCCTCTGATGCCCAAGATAAGGCCTAGTTTGCCCATCATCACAAACTATTTGATCAAATATGCCGTTGCGCGCTACGCTTGCGGCATGGAGATCGACCGCCAAGACCGCTTCGATCGAGATCTGCGATCGCATTCGCGACGATATCGTCTCCGGCGCGTTGCCCTTCGGCAGCAGGTTGACCCTGGAGCAGCTGGCCACCCGGTATTCCACCGGCCACATGCCGATCCGCGAGGCGCTCCGCCAGCTCCAGGGCGAGGGCCTGGTCGTGCAGACGCCCAACCGCGGCGCGCGTGTGCGCGCGGTGGATGTCGACTTCGTGCGCAACATTTTCGACCTGCGCATCGCCATCGAGGCGCTGCTCGCGCGCCGCGCGGCCGAGCGAATGCAGCCGGAGCAGATGGCGACGCTCCAGGCGATCGAGCGCGAGTTCGAGGCCTGCGTCGAGGCGCGCGACTTCATCGGCGCCCTGGCGGCTAATCGAAAGTTCCATCGCGTCATCAACGACGCCGCGAACAATCCGGAGGCCACCGCCATACTCGATCGCCATTGGCGTCTGATCGCGGCGTTGTGGAACCGGCACGGCTACGGCGAAGAGCGCGCCCCCGGCGTCATTTCCGACCATCACCAGCTCATCCGCGCCTTCGCGGCGCGTGACACCGACGTTGCCGCCTGCCTCGCCATGGCGCACGCTGCCAAGGCCAAGCAGGAGCTGCTTGCGCGCATGCTGCACAAGCCGGTTCCGGTGCCGGAGGCGGCGGAATGACGGAGGTACATCGTCACTCTGACTGACGCCGAACCGGACGAGACAAGTCCGGTCGGCCGCAACGAGGAGGAAACGGCCCCATGATCAATCGTCGTCGATTCAACCTGATATCCGCTTCGGCGGCCGCGCTGCTGCTGGCCACGCCGGCGCTGGCGCAGTCGCTGCCCAACGTGCCGCGCAACAAGACGCTGATCGTCGCGGCGAACGTCGAGGCGCCCGTCTACCGCAATGTCGGGCTGGCCAATCCCTATTCGTTGAACAACGAGGATTTCCGCAACTCGATCATCAACATGTTCGAGCCGCTCTTCTATTACAACTCGAACACCAACGAGGTGATCCCGTGGCTCGCCACGGGCCTCGACTACGCTCCCGACTTCTCGTCCGTCACGGTGAAGCTGCGCGACGGCGTCACCTGGAGCGATGGCCAGCCGTTCACGGCCGACGACGTGGTCTACACGCTCGAAATGCTGATCGCCAACGGCAAGGGCAAGAAGGATCTCGTGCAGTCGGCAGGTGTCGCCGATACGGTCAAAGGCGTGACCAAGCTCGACCGGCTCGCCGTGCGCATCGATCTTACCAGCCCGGATCCGCGGTTCGCCTTCAAGTACCTGATCAACTATTTCGATATCGGCCTGCAATGGCTGCCGGCCCACATCTGGAAGAATGTCGAGGACGTGGCGGCCTTCCGTTTCTTCGACCTCGAGAAGGGCTGGCCGGTGACGACCAGCCCCTGGAAGGTCACGCGGTTTACCGACAATCAGATGTTCATGGATCGGCGCTCCGACTGGTGGGCGGTCAAGGCCGGCCTCGCGTCCATGCCGGCGATGGAGCGGGTCGTCACCATACCCGGCGGCAACCGCGACCGCATGGTGCAGCTCATCTCCGCGAACCAGGTGGACATCGTCAACGACATCCAGATCACCGACGTCGTCAGGCAATTGCTCGCCCGCAATCCCAAGATCACGACCTTCACCGGCCAGAAGCCGCCCTACGGCGCCAAGGATTGGTGGCCGACATCGCTCTATTTCAATCACAAGAGCGGCAAATGGGCTGATATCCGCGTGCGGCGCGCGATCAATCACTACATCGATCGCAAGCAGGTGATCGATGTGGCCTATGCCGGCGCGAGCGAGCCGAAATACGATCCGTTCCCCGGCTTTGGTTCCTTGAAGCCATACATCGACGCGGTGCGCCCGATCGCCGACAAGTACGGCATCGGGACCTTCGACAAGGCGAAGGCTGACGCCCTGATGACCGAGGCCGGATACAAGAAGAACGCGAGCGGCATCTGGGAGAAGGACGGTCAGCCTCTGTCGGCCATCATCGAGGCGATCCCCGTCCTCAACGCCGTCGGGCCGATCGTCGCCCAGCAGCTCAAGAATGCCGGCATCGATGCCAGCTTCCGCTCGACGCCCGAGAGCCGGGCGATCATGCGCGACGGCAAGTACGATCTGACGCTGTTCGGCCATCGCGGCTCGATCAGCGATCCCTACGCCACGCTGGAAATGTATCACAGCAAGAATGCGTATGAGATCGGCCGGCCGACCTTGTTCCCGGCACGCTGGTCGAACGCCGATTACGACAAGTTGGTCGACGAGATGGGGAGGCTTTCGCCCACCGATCCGCGCAACATGGAGCTCGTCAAGGCGGCCATGGAGATCTGGATGCGCGAGGCCGTCGAGGTGCCGATCTCGGAATGGTATCACCGCGTCCCGATGAACCAGACCTACTGGGTCGGCTGGCCGACGGAGCAGAATCCCTACATGCAGCCGTCGTTCTGGTACACGTCCGGCACGTTTGGCTACGTCATGCCGAAACTCAAGCCGGCCTCCTAGCAGCGAAATTGCGACCGGGCCCCGCGCTTAGGCCTCGGGGCCCTGGCGTCCTTGCCATGGCGATTGCAATGCCCGCTTATCTTCGACTGTTCGTGCGCCGGGTGCTGACCGTTGTCGCGGTCATCTGGGCCGCGGCCACGATCAACTTCTTCATTCCCCAGATCGCGCCGAAGAACCCGATTGCGGAGAAGCTGACGCAATTGGCGGGTACGTCCGGCGTCGACCCGTCGAAGATCGAGGAAATGGCCGGCGCGTTCAGCGCCAGGTTCGGCCTCGATCGGCCGCTCTGGCAGCAATACCTCGGTTACTTGGGCGACATGGCGATCGCTCGACTTCGGCCGTTCCATCACGCAATACCCGGCGCGCGTGAGCGACCTCATCGGCGCGGCGCTGCCATGGACGATCGGCCTCATGCTGACCACGACCTTGATCGCCTTTGCGCTGGGAACGCTGCTTGGCGCCGCGGCGGCGTGGAACCGAAATTCCCGCCTGCTGCAGGCGGTCTCGGCCCTGATGATGGTGTTCTCCGCCATACCGTTTTATCTCATCGGCCTCGTCCTCATTTACTTCCTGGCCGCCAACACCGGGTGGTTCCCGCTCTCGGGCGGCTACGGCATCGTGTCGATCCCGGAATGGTCGTGGGATTTCGCCCTCGAGGTCCTCTACCACTCGGTGCTTCCCGCTTTGTCGATCGTCATCGCCTCGATCGGCACCTGGGCCATCGGCATGCGCGGCATGATGGTTACGGTCCAAGGCGAGGACTACATGACCTTCGCCGACGCCAAGGGGCTGAAGCCTGGACGCCTGTTCTTCCGTTACGGGATGCGCACGGCAATTCTCCCCCAGGTGACGGCCTTGGCTCTCTATTTCGGCCAGATCGTCACCGGCGCCGTTCTTGTCGAGATCGTCTTCACCTATCCCGGGCTCGGCACCCTGCTGCTCGATTCCATCAAGCTCTACGACTATCCGACGATCTACGGGATCGTCTTCATCCTGACCATGACGGTCGCGCTTGTCGATGCTTGCCGTGGACCTGATCTACCCGTGGCTTGACCCACGGGTGCGGAGGGCCGCCTGAGCCATGAGCGATCGCATCGTCCAGATCGCCGAGGAGCCGGATTGGGGCTCGCTGCGCGGGAAGCTTCTCGAGTGCGGCCGCTATCTCGCCCGCAATCCATCGCTCATCGTGGGGCTGGTCCTGCTCGGCGCCCTGGCGGCGTTTACCGGGCTCGGGCGGCTGATCGTCGATGTGGGCACGGCGGCGCCGCTGTCGGGGCCGCCGTCCGCCCCGCCGAGCGCCGCCTTTCCGCTCGGCACGGACGCACAGGGGCGCAACCTCATTGCGGTGATGATCGAGGGCACCTGGCTGACGCTGCGCACCGGCCTCGTCGCCGGTGCTTTGGGGATTGTGGCCGGCGGTGCCCTCGGCTTTGTCAGCGCCTATATCGGCGGCACGACGGACAAGATCATCACCTGGGCGGTCGACGTTCTGCTGACGGTCCCGGCCATCCTGTTCCTGGTGATGATCTCGGCGGTCGTGCAGACCGGGCTCAGCTCGATGGGCATGGCCTTCATCATCGCAGCTCTCGCTTGGCGGCGGCCGGCGCGACAGATCCGCAGCCAGATGCTGGTCATGCGCTCGTCCGGCTATGTCGACCTGGCAAAGCTTTCCGGTGCCGGTCCGATGCGCATCATCTTCCTGGAGATCGCCCCCAATCTTCTGCCGTTCCTGGTTTCGTCGTTCGTCACGGCGGTCGCGGCCGCGATCCTGGCCGGCATCGGTCTCGAGGCCATGGGCCTGGGGCCGCAGAACGAGCCGACGCTCGGGCATGACGATCTTTTGGATCATGACCTTCTCGGCGTTCCTGCAGGGGCTCTGGTGGTGGATCCTGCCCCCGGTGGCGATCCTGATCGTGCTGTTCGTCGGCCTTTATCTCGTCAATGCGGGCCTCGATGAGCTCGCGAACCCGCGCTTGCGGAGGAGGGTTTGAATGTCGCTCCTTCGGGTTCGCGACCTCGCAGTCGACTTCTCCACCAGCACCAAGATCATCCACGCGGTGCGCGGGATCGGCTTTCGATATTGCCGCCGGCGAGCGTGTCGGCCTCGTCGGCGAATCCGGATCGGGCAAAACGACCGCGGCTTTGGCGCTGATGCGCATGATCCGGCCGCCGGGCCGGATCGTCTCAGGTACGGCCCTTCTCGATGGCACTGATCTCTTGGCGCTGGCGCCGGACGAGGTGCGGCAGGCGCAGGCTCAAGCTCGTCTCCTATGTGCCGCAGGGCGCGATGAACGCGCTCAACCCCGTGCTGCGCATCCGCGAACAGATCCTGGACGGCGTGGCTGATCACGGCGTCGCCTTGTCGAGAGGCGAGCGGTCGGCCCTGGTGGAGAGCTGTGCTGTCGAGCGTCGGTCTGCCGGCAGTCGGTGGCTGATCTCTTCCCGCACGAGCTATCGGGCGGCATGAAGCAGCGCGCCTGCATCGCCATTGCGATCGCCCTCAAACCGCGCGTGATCGTCGCTGACGAGCCGACCAGCGCGCTCGATGTGATCAGCCAGCGGCAGGTGATGAAGACCTTGTGCCGCGTCCAGGAGGAGATGGGCTGCGGGTTGATCATGATCGGGCATGACATGGGCCTGATGGCGCAGGTCGCCGACCGGATCATCGTCATGCGGGACGGTCTGATCGTCGAGGACGCGCCGGTACGCGACCTGTTCCAGCGGCCGCGACATGCTTATTCGCGCATGCTGATCGACAGCGTGCCGACGCTGGGCAACCGGGCGGTAGGGGCGGGGCGCCCGGCGAACGTAGCGGCACCGGACGGGCAGGCCCTTCTCGCCTTCGATGGCGTCAGCAAGATCTTCGGCAGCGGATTGTTCGGCCGATCCAAGAAGGTCGCCTTGCAGCCTTGCAGCTTCCGGCTGGCGAGCGACCATGCGCAGATCATCGCTGTCGTCGGCCAGTCGGGATCCGGGAAGACGACCATGGCACGCATGATCCTTGGACTGGAGAAGCCGTCATCGGGCGAGGTGCGCTACCGCGGCGAGTCACTCGCTGATCTCGCCGGCGAGGCGGCACGGCGTTACCGGCGGGAAGTGCAGGCGATCTTCCAGGACCCGTACGGCTCCTTCAACCCCTTCTACAAGATCGATCACACTCTCGCGGAGCCGCTGATCCGCTTCGGCATCGTGTCCGGCCGCAAGGCAATCTACGCCCGCATCGAAGAGGCGTGCGCCGCCGTCGGCCTGCAGGCCTCCGAGATGCTCGGCCGCTTCCCGCACGAGCTCTCCGGCGGCCAACGACAGCGCCTGATGGTGGCCCGGGCTCTCCTGTTGCGGCCGCGTTTGATCGTGGCGGACGAGCCGGTGTCGATGGTCGATGCCTCGCTGCGCATGACCATCCTGCAGAACATCGAGGCCCTCAAGAACGATCACAGCATCTCGATCGTCTACATCACCCACGACCTCGCCACCGCCTATCACGTGAGCGACTATGTCCTCGTCCTGCATGAAGGGCGCGTCGTGGAGGCAGGGCCCCCCGAGGACGTCATCCAGGCGCCGACCCATCCCTATACGCAGGCGCTGGTCAGTGCCATTCCCTGGCCCGATCCGCAGAGAACATGGGCGGATCTGCCCGCCGACATGCGCGAGCAGTGGCAGGCGCCGCCGGTGGTGCGCGGGCAGGTCCCCGGCTTCGAGCTGAAGGCGGCCTGATGACGATCGTCAGCAATGTTGCCGCTGCTGTCCGCACGCGTTTCGGACAAGACGGTGTGGACTTTCGTGCGCATCGACACCGAGGACGGATGCCGGGGATGGGGCGAGGCGACGCTGCAGGGCTCGGCCGTTGCGGTACACCGGCATGTGGCGCGACTGGCCCCCGCTCTCATCGGGCAGAAGCTCGACTTTGCCCGTCGACGTCATGGAGGTTGTCGGCACCTGCGGCCGCGATGTGACGGAAGCGGCGGCGATCAGCGCGCTCGATCAGGCGCTTTGGGATGTGCTCGCACAAGCGCGCGGCGAGACGCTGACGCGGGCGCTCGGTTCTCCTCTTCGCAGCGAGATCGCGCTTTACGCCAATGTCAATCGCGGCACCGTTGACCGCAGTCCCGCCGGCTTTGCGGCGCGCGCGCGCGAAGCGGTGAGGCGCGGCTTCGAAGCGGTCAAGATCGCGCCGTTCGACGGCGTCCAACCAGGCCACGAGGATCCGGCCCTCCTCGGCGCCGCGATCGCCCGGATCGCGGCGGTGCGCGCGGCGATCGGACCCGAGGTGCGGTTGATGGTCGACTGCCATTGGCGGCTGAGCGAGAGCGCGGCCTCCGGCGGTGCTGCGCGAAGTCGAGGCCGCGAGACTCTACTGGCTGGAATGCCCTGTGCCGGAGGATGAAGCCAATTTCGCGGCGCTGCGCCGCTTGCGCCACCAGGCGAACGCCATGGGTGTGCGCCTGGCGGGGTGCGAGATGATGATCGGCCGGGCCGGGTTCCAGCCGTTCCTGGATTCCGGCGTCTACGATGTGATCATGCCGGATGTGAAATATGCGGGCGGCTTGCGCGAGATGTTGCGAATTGGTGAGGTGGCCGCACGCAGAGGCGTCGCCTGTTCGCCGCACAACCCCAGCGGACCGATTGCGCATGCCCACAGTCTCCATCTCAGCGCCCACCTGTCGCAGTTTCCGTTCCTCGAGCTCCAGTACGGCGAGAGTCCGCTGTTCTTCGATTTCGTGACGGGTGAGTTGCCCGATCCGCAGACCGGCCTGAGCAAGCTGCCACCCGGCGCGGGTCTGGGTCTGGCACTGGGCGGGGAGGCGCTGCGTCAGCGACTGATCGACCCGAGCGCCGCCGCCGTGCGCAAGGTCGCGCCGTGAGAGGGATCCGTCCAATGACGCCGGCCGCGCATCATCCGAAGCGACGCCGTTGTGCCCGTCCATGAGGCCAATGCGCTCACCGGCGAGGTGCCCTGCTGGGACGCTCTTCGCGGCACGCTTGTGGTGGGCCGACATCCAAGGCCAGCGCTTGCTCGGCTTCTCGCCGGAAACCGGGCGGCAGGAGTGTCACAATCTCCCTGGCATGCTGGGGCTGATCGCGTTGCGCGCCAAAGGCGGCCTCGTGCTCGGGCTCGAGGACGGGCTCTACCCGTTTGACCCGGCAACGGGCCTTGGCAAGCGGCTGGTCCCGTCGAGGCCGAGGATGTGCGCACGCGCGTCAACGACGGGGCCGCCGACCCGGCCGGGCGGCTGTGGTTCGGCACGATGGACAAGACCGGGTTGGGAGAGCCGATCGGCAGTCTCTACTGCCTCTCCGTGGACGGCAGCATGCGCCGGGTGCGGAGCAACGTCCGGGTCCCCAACGCCATCAACTTTCTCGCCGGACGGCCGGACCTTCTACTGGGCGGATTCGCGCGCGCGCGTTCTGGAGGCGTGCGACTATGATCCACGGCACGGGCGCAGCTCGGTCCGGCGCGGGTCTTCGCGCATTATCCGGAAGGTGAAACACCCGACGGCGCCTGCGTCGACGCGGACGGCGCGCTGTGGATCGCCGTCGTGGGAGGCGCAAGGCTGGAGCGCCGTCTTGCTGACGGAACGCTCTCGACACGGTGGTGGAACTGCCGGTTTCGCGGCCGACCATGCCGCGGCTGGGCGGAGCCGATGGTCGGACGCTCTTCGTCACCTCGCAGCGCCGCTTCCTCGATGCCGAGCGCCTTGCCCGCGAACCGTTGGCGGGCGATCTTCTCGTGGTGCAGGGCCGATCTCGTCGCAGCGTCAGCCCCCCGTCTGGCTGCGATTTAGAACCGCAACAGCGCGATGGGTGGGAGCGTACGACATGGATTGAGGGTCCGCTTCTGACACGTAGCTGACGTTCAACAATCTCGCGTCAAAATCCGCTTCTTGCTACGGAGCAGCCATCGCTTTGGGCTCATTACAAATGGGATCCGAGCGCACCAACCACTGGCATCCTCGCAGGCGCTGCCAATTCCTACCCTGTGGCTCCACGCAATTGATCGCCCGCTTTCACTGTCACGAAAGTGCCTGCTCAGAGTCGGCTTCGGATGAAGCGCAACTGTAAATTCTTGGGCGACAGATTGTTGCGCACATTAACTCTAAGATGCGAAGCGAGCCCCGAAACTTCACAGAAACTTACACATGCACGTTCCGAAATATAAATTACTGTTCTAAATCAACGCGATAATGATTGGCGCACCGGACTTAAAATCCAGTGGCCTCACGGCCGTGCGGGTTCAAGTCCCGCCGCCCCTACCAAGCCAGCCTATGATCGCTTAACGGAGCAATCTTCTTGCGTTCTGTGACTTGGAGCTATGGCGGCCGGCTTCGTCCAAACGGAGTGACTGCAAGAAACGTCACACTTTGAGTTTCGATGCTCGTGCGAGCCGCTGAACGATTTCGACAAGCTCGTGGTGGGCGGCGCTGGTCGTATCACGAAATTCATCGACGGAGTGCTCGTCGGCAAGCCGGCTTAAGCGCAGCAGCTCACGTGCGCGCTGTCGCCGATTCAGTTGCAGATCGGACGGTCGGTGCGTGAACAGGAGCCGACGCATTTCGGCCGCGCCGAAAAGCTGGGTGAACTCCGACGCCGTCACATAGATCAGGAACAGCACGAAGATCCACAGCGAGATGGCAACGAAACGCGGCCAAGAGAAGCTCGTAATCAGATGCGATCCGAAATCACCTGGCGAATTGCCTTCAATGAGCGAAAAGTGCACGAAACGCTCCATCAGGCGTGCCAGGAACACCGCGACCCAGTAAACCACCGTCTTGAACAGAATCGATCGGATCAACGGCGCCCGATCGAAGAGCTTGATAAAAGGCATCGCGTTCGCGGTAAGCACGGCCTTGCCGACGACAAGCGCCGCCACGGTGGCGAGCATGAAATTGCTGACAGCGACAGCATAGTCGGCAACGAGAAGGTTCGTTGTCAGCACGATGAAGTTGAAGCCAACGAAAAAGAAGATCGTTGGCGGCAGCGCTTCGCGCAACTCATGAAGAAGCCGCGTACCGACACGCCGTTGGAGCCCGGGAACCGTGCCGATCACCGGCGACTTTGTCACGGCGTTGTCACCTCGAAAACGTGATAGCCCCAGGCCGGTAAGTCGAGATACAGCCCTCCAGCTCAGTTCCGTCGCGATCGTAGCTGGCGCTACCCGTCATATCCGTGAGCCGCACGCGGCGTCCCGACAGGCCCGCAAGCGGAATATGGACGTAGCACTGGCTCTGGTTCCCGGCATAGTTGACCGCGATCAGCCGCTCGAAGCCGTCACCTCGGCCCCAGGACCATACGATGAAGCAGTCGAACGTCCAGTTACCATCCCACCCTGGGGCACATTCGAGCAGGCGCCACTGGTTCTCTCGAACCGCGGGCTGCTGAAGTACCCTCAAGAGGCCGTCGTAGAACTTTCTCAGCCCTTCACAGACGGGCTCCCGCGGCGCGCGGATCAGGTGCGGCGAGATTCGCTTCGTCCGGCCTTCGAATTGGCCCTGGTGGAAGAATCGCAGGCCCGGCGATAGATAAGTTATGACAGCTGCGGCCTCATGGATCGCGGGCGCGAAGGTCGCAGCGGCCCGCGGTTCGTCGTGGTTCTCCAGGAACCGGGCGAGCTTATTTTGATAGTCGAGCCCGGCGTGGAGATGCTCGCGCACCGGTCGTGCGTGCCCGTCGCGCAGGCGGTCATAGAGCCGCTTGTCATAGGCGAAGTCGAAGCCTTGCTTCAGGATCTGCCACTCGAGGTCCCAGTAGACCTCAGCCATGAAGCGGAATTCAGGAGCCCGCTCCCGCACTCGTTCGATTGCATTTGGCCAAAATGGCAGCGCCCTGCGGCCCCAGGTCCGCTCAAAAACGTCCGGCAGGACGAGCATCGCCATGTCGCAGCGCACGCCGTCACATTGACCGGCGATCTTCAGCAACTCCGCGATCATGGCCTCCTGCATGGCCGGGTTGCTGTAGTCGAGCTGCAGCGTATCCGGCCAGCCGGCGAAGTACGGATCCCGGCCATAGGCCAGCACTAGGTTGCTCTGAATCCGTTTGACCCGCGTGTAGTTCGACGACGCTTGGGCCAGATCGATCTCCGTTCCGGCGACGTAATACTCGGGGTGATCCTCCACCCAAGGGTGATCCAGCGCGGTGTGGTTGGGGACGAAGTCGAGCATCAGCCGTAGCCCGTGTGCCCGGAGGCGCTCGCGCAGTCGCGCCAGCGCTGCATCCCCGCCCAGGCTGGTGTGTACCGTGTAGCCGGTGATCGCAAACCCGGATCCGGCGATGTCCTCGGCCCTGAGGTCCGGCAGCGTGTGCTCGAACTCCCTTCGCCACTCCTGGTTTTCGCGCGATACGCGCTGCCCGGCCGCTCCGGTCCGCCACACGCTGAGCAACCAGACCCAGTCAAATCCCTTCGCCGCAATGCGGTCCAATTCGGCATCCGGAATATCGTCGAGCATGGCCGGCCGGCCCAAGGTCTGGGACAGCTCCGTCAACCAGACGCGTGTGTTGATCTGGTAGAGCGAAGGGTAGAGCGGCTCGCGCATCTCAAGCTTCGTGGGCTCGAGCCGCGCCCGCAGTCTGGCCGCTCCGTGCCGGCCCCACCTCCGCGAAGGCGGCATCCTTGCCGAGTTCGCTGACCTCTTTGGCCGTGCTGGTCGCGAACAGATGCATGGCCCGGGCAATGACGCCGGTCCATCCGGTCTGATGGCTCGCGCCCAGGCCGGCGCCGTTGTCGCCGTGGAAGTATTCATAGAACAGGATCAGATCCCGCCAGTGCGGATCCTCCTGGAATTTCCCGGCTCCCCCGTACACCGGTCGCCGTCCGTCCTTGTCCCGTAGAAAGATGCTGGCCAGCCGGCCGCGTGATCTCCTCGGCCACTTGATACAGCGTCATCTGCCGCCCGGAGCCCGTCGGACACTCGATGGTGAACTCGTCGCCGTAATACATGTAGTACTGCAGCAGAGCCCGAATAATCAGCGCGTTCACCGGCATCCAGATTGGCCCGCGCCAGTTGGAGTTGCCGCCGAACATTCCGCTGTCGGACTCCGCCGGTAGGTACGACACCCGATATTCCTGATCTCCCACTCGGAACACGTAGGGGTGCTCGGCGTGGTAGCGGGAGAGGGCACGGATCCCATAGGGGCTCAGGAACTCCTCCTCGTCGAGCATCTCGCGAGCACGCGGCGGAGCTTGCTCTCGTTCAGGACCGCGGCGAGCCGCCGGCCCCCCTGACCGCGCCTGGTCGGATCGTGGATGAAGGCCGTGAGTTCCGGACGCGCCTCGAGAAATTTTCTGAAGCGCTCGCGCAAATCCGGGTGTCTTTCAAGGACCTTTCCATCGAAAACCGTGACCGCGCACAGGGGAAGCAGGCCCACCATGGAGCGCACTTTCAACCGCTCGGCGCGACCGTCGGGCAGCCGGAGCACGTCGTAGAAGAACCCGTCCTGCTTCGTCCCACATCCCGGTGTCCGCCCCGGCATGCATCAGGGCCCGCGCGATCCACAGGAAATGCTCGGCAAACTTGAGGCACATGTCCGCGTAAGCCGGCCTGTGCATCGTCAGCTCGGCGGCGATGTCCATCATGTTCTGACAGAAGAGCGCCATCCAGGCGGTGCCGTCGGCCTGCTCCAAGTACCCACCGGTGGGCAGGGGTGCGCTGCGGTCGAAGACGCCGATATTGTCGAGTCCCAGGAAACCGCCCTCGAAGGCGTTGTTGCCCGAACGGTCCTTGCGGTTCACCCACCAGGTGAAGTTGAGCATCAGCTTGTGAAAGGCGCGTTCGAGCCAATCGAGATCGCCTTGGCCGCGCCGTGCCTGCTCGAGCTTGTAGGTGAAGATGGTGGACCAGGCGTGCACCGGCGGGTTGACGTCGCCGAAGTTCCACTCATAGGCGGGAATCTGCCCGCTGGGATGCAGGTAGGGTTCCCGCAGCATGAGGTCCAGCTGCTGCTTGCCGAATTGCTCGTCCACCAGCGTGAGAGCGAGGACGTGGAAGGCCAGGTCCCACGCCGCGTACCAGGGGTATTCCCACTTGTCCGGCATCGAGATGACGTCGGCGTTGTACATGTGGTGCCAGTGCTCGTTGCGGGGCGCGGTGCCCCGCTTGGACTTGAATGGCTCGGCGGCGCCATGCTCCTCGAGCCACCGGTCGACGTCGTAGTAGTAGAACTGCTTGGACCAGAGCATGCCGGCCAGCGCCTGGCGCATCACATTGGCAGCGTCGGCATCGAGGGAAGCCGGAATGACCGAGGCATAGAACTCGTCGGCCTCCTGTCCGGCGCGCTTGCATCGCGGCGTCGAAGTCACGGCCGAACGGCGTCAGCCAACGCCGCGTCGTGGAGCCGCAGGCGAATAGCCCGCGATTCCCCGGCCCCCAGGGTGAGCGCGAATAGTGGGCCGACACCTTCGTCCCCGTCTGCTCGGGATTTACCGCGTCGCGGCGGCCCCTGACGATGTAGTTGTCGATTCCGTCCTTGACGTGGGGCGTGCGGTTGGGCACGTACCGAAGAGGCGCTCGGTGTTGGTCTCGTTCTCCGTGAAGAGCAGCGCGGCAACGCCGTCGCAGGAGAGGAAACGCTCGCCGAGGTCGGGGTGGGACGGCAGCGATGACGCCGGGTGCTGGTCTGCCGCAGCACCGGTCGGGCAGCGTCGCCGCCCCACGACCAGGTATTGCGGAACCAGAGGGTCGGCAGCACGTGCAGCGTGGCCGGTTCCGGACCACGGTTGCAGACCGTGATCTGGATCAGGACGTCCTCGGCGACGCCTTGGCGTACTCGACGAACACGTCGAAGTAGCGGTCCTCGATCGAACACGCCCGTGTCGACAGCTCGTACTCGAGCTCCTGGCGGCTGCGGCGGCGATTGGTCTCGACGAGGTCGTCATAGGGAAAGGCCGCGCTGCGGATACTTGTAGAGATACTTCATGTAGGAGTGCGTCGGCGTCGAGTCGAGGTAGAAGTAGTACTCCTTGACGTCCTCGCCGTGATTCCCCTCGCTGTTGGTCAGCCCGAACAGCCGCTCCTTGATGATCGCGTCCTTGCCGTTCCACAGCGCCAGCGCGAAGCAGAGCCGTTGCCTGTCGTCGGAGATGCCGGCCAGCCCGTCCTCGCCCCAGCGATACGCCCGCGAGCGCGCCTGATCGTGGGTGAAGTAGTTCCACGCGTCGCCACTTTCGCTGTAATCCTCGCGCACGGTCCCCCACTGCCGCTCGCTCAGATAGGGGCCCCACTTCCTCCAGCAGACGCCACGGTCTCGCGCTTCCGCAAGTCGCGCCAGCTCGGAAACGATTCGTTCGGATTTAGCATTCGCCGCCATCTGTTTCCTCCTGTTCGCCACAAGGAAGATACGCGGCAACCGGCGGGTGTACTTCCCTCAGGCCGGTGGTGTGCAGATTTGCTTAGGTCAAAGACGCAAAAAAAATCAACGTCGCGGCCTGCCGCAATGCGGCTAGGCTTATTTTTTTCGTCGATAGAAAGGAAATTCTAGCCTCGAATTATAGGATTTATTCTCAACGAACGCCATGCAATTCCCCGGTAGCTCGAAGCGCGGGGATGTCCGGAAAGATGCCAAATTGTGGCGGCCGCTGCTTCGCCCAATCGGCCGGTGCGGCAGAAGGTAGGTAGGACTGGGCAAGCTGCCACGGCGCCCCGTCAGGGCGAGGCGGAGTGTTGGTCTGCAGTTGGCACGTAGCCGACTTCCAACAATCCCGCGTCGAAGTCCGCTTCTTGCGACGGAGCCATCATCGCGGGCGGCTCACCGCAAATGGGATCCGAACGTGTAGCGCAGCTATAAATTTCCGCTGCGACAGATTGTTACGCGGGTTAACTCTAAGAAGCGAAACAAGCCCCGAATACTTTCACAAAAACTTACACATAGAGAATCTACAAGGCGGATTATTGTGATATAATCAATGTAATACCAATTGGCGCACCGGACTTAAAATCCAGTGGCCTCACGGCCGTGCGGGTTCAAGTCCCGCCGCCCCTACCAATACCGGCGGCAGTATAGCGTGGGCAGCTACAAAGTGTTTTGCTGTGAGCAGTGCTGTCCGCCGCTCAGGGACGAGCCGAGCGCTAGAGGCCTTTCGGATGGGTCATGAACTCTTCGATAATCTCAGCGGGCGGCTGGATATAGTCGGACACGCGGCTGACACCTAGACCCGTGAGGCGGCGGAGCTTTACAGCAAGCTCGGCCATTTTGACGACGATCGGTATGCCGTTGATCACCGGCGCGCCATCGACGACGTGGTCGCGTAGCGCCGAGAAGAGCAGCATCGGAATTCCGCCGCCTGGAATGAGCACGTCGCAGCCGCCGGCGACCAGCGGCTTTGCCTGAGCGGCGAAAAGCTGCGCGACGTCGTCGGCCAGGCTCTGGGATTCATAGGCCTTGAGGATCTGCCCAGGCTCGAATTGCATCGCGTGCACGCCGGTGACCCGCCGCTCCAGTCCGTATTTGGTGATCTGATGGTGGAACCAGGGTATGTAGCGGGTATTGATCGTCACGACGCCGATGCGCTGGCCGAGCTGGCAGCTATAAAGCATCGACTCCTCGCCGAGCGCGACAACCGGGATCTTGACGACGGACCTGGCTTCATACAATCCGGCGTCCTGAAAATGGCCGATGACGAACGCGTCATAGCCTTCGCGTTCGGCGCGGACCGCATTGCAGATCACCTCACGCGCGCAGCGCATCTCAACGATGGAATGCGCATATGAATCGTGCGGCGTTATGCCCTTGATGTCGACTTCGGTTCCCGGATCGACAATCGCTTTGAGATGCTCACGCAGGCGGTCCCAATAGGTCTTTCCGTTCGCGTAATCGACATAACTTTGGTACCAGATCCTCACGGGCGACCTCCAATATACGGGCTGTTTCCCAGGGCCAGGCTTACATGCCCACCAACGCCAGAACACGCAGAGGGCTGCCGCTGCCTTTCTGGATCTTCAGGGGCGGGCAGACGAGCAGGCTTCCGGTCGGCGGCAGCAGGTCAAGATTGGTCAGGCACTGCAACCCGTAACGCCCCGCGCCGTGCATGTAGTAGTGGCAGGGGTAGGGCGGCCGGAGGTGAAAGCCCTGGCCTGCATCCGTGCCAATTGCTTCCGACCCGAAGCCCAGGACGTCGCGTTGTTCGATGAGGAAGCGCACAGCCTCGGTACTTGGTCCAGGCGTGTGCTGACCCGTCTCGTCAAAGTTCTGGTACGCCTCGGGATCCTTGCGCTTGCTCCAATCCGTCCGCATCAGGACCCAGGCGCCCACGGGAATGCGACCATGCGCCTTTTCGAACGCTTCGATGTCGGCCACGCTGAGGAGATAGTCGGGATTCTCGGCTGCCTGCCGGTGGCAGTCGATGACGCACGCGGGTGCAACGAAGTCCTGGACCGGGATCGTATCCACGGCGTTGTTCGGCAGGTCCTTGCCCGAGATCCAATGGATGGGGGCGTCGAAATGCGTGCCGGTGTGTTCGCCGCACGAAAAATTGTTCCAGTACCAGCCGGGGCCGCGCGCGTCGTACTGCGAGATTTCCTCGATGCGAAAGCCCCAGCACTGCCCCATCTCGGGCGGCAGCGCGATCTGCGGGAAATCCGGCGACAGGGTCTGGGTGAGGTCGATCACGCGGATGCCGCCGCCGCGGATCGCGCCCGCGAGTGCTGCGAGAAGTTGAGCGTTGTTCATGATGTCACGCTCCCGCCGCCAGCTCGCGCTCGAGTACCTTCGGATCGTCGCGCCAGCGCTCCAGCCATTCTTGCGCGACGTCGCCCGGGTAGATGTCCTCGATACCGTCGCGCAACGCCTTCAAGATCGCGCCGGCCAGCGCGGCGGGGGCGAGCTTGGGCGGCGGGAGGTTCTGGTTCCATTCGTCGTCGATCGGCCCGGGGAAGACATTGATCACCCGGATGCCGGCCGTGCGCATCTCGGCGCGCAGGCACTGCGACAACGACAGTGCTGCCGCTTTGCTAGCGGAGTACGTTCCGTGCGGCGCGAAGTTGGCCAGCGCGAAAATCGACAGCACATTCACCCAGGCCGTCGCACTGGTCTCGCCATCGGCCGAACGCGCCTTCAGGGCCGGGCCGAACTCCTGCGCGAGCCGGAGCAGCCCGAAATAGTTGACGTCCATCTCGGCACGCGCCACGTCCAGTCCTCGCCGTCCGGAGATTCCGAACGTGCGGTGGATCTCGGCGTTGTTCACGACGATGTCTACCTTGCCGCCGATCTCGCCGGCGAGTTCGGTCACCGAGCGGCTGTCGGTCAAATCCAGCGGCAGCACCGTGACCTGGGGCAGCTTGACGATCTCGTCCACTCCGCTGCCGTGCCGCTTCCACGGCTCGGCGACGCCCACCCAGACGATCTCGGCTCCCGCATCGACGAGGGCGCGGACGATGGCCTGCCCGGTCTTCGTCATCCCGTCGGTCACCAGCACCTTGCGAAATTTCGGATCGTGCGTCATCTCGCGCAACACCTTGTCGTCGGCCATGTGAGGCACCTCATCACGGGGAAAACCGACCAATACGGCTTGGCCGGCGCGGTCGAGCCGCGCCCCCACGCGCACGGGCTGGGGCGCAGGACTGACATCGCCATGCAAATGCACCATCAGCGTCGGACCGGACTCGAGGCGAACGAGTCCGAGCCGCCACGGCAGTCGTTCCCGGAAGAACAGGTCGTTGCTGTGATGCAACGTTGTGTCCGCCATCAGCATGCCCAACCCGCTTTGCTCGCGCCACGGCAGCCGAGGCGACAGGCAGGCGTGGCACGCTTCACGCGGCGGATATTGCACCGCCCCGCAATCGGCGCACGCCTGCAGGGCAAAGCGGCCCTCGGCGGCTGCGGCGGTCATGCCCAGGGCGACCCGGCTTCGCTGCCAAGGTGGCACGTTCATCTGCCGCGTGCGCAGGACGGGGTTTTTGCGCTTGGGCTTCATCAGGGGCATGGTCATGACGGCCTCCCCAGAATGGCGGCGCCGGTACACAGGCAACGGTCATAGGTGACCATGCCGTATCCGCTGACGAGGCCGAGCTGCGCGTTCTTCACGGCGCGCCCGTTGGCCGCGCCCGTGAGCTGCCGGATCGCTTCGGTCATGCCGAGGAAGCCGCCCGCCGCGCCTGCCTGGCCAGCAGAGAGCTGACCGCCCGAGGTATTGCTGGGAAAATCGCCGTCGAAGGTCAGGCTGTGCTCGCGCACGAAGGCCGGCCCTTCGCCCTTGCCGCAGAACCCAAGATCTTCGAACTGGATCATCGCGACGACGGGGTAATCGTCATAGGGCTCGACGAAATCGATGTCGTCGCGGCGTGCGCCTGCCATCGCGTAGAGTTCGTCGCGATCGACCAGCCAGCCACCGCGCTCCATCACCGGGTCGTCGGCAAAAGCGTTGTGGCGCTCGATGGCGCCGCGGACGACGGCATGGGCAAGTCCGAGCTCGCGGGCTTTCGTCTCGCGCATCACCAGAAAGGCCTCGGCGCCGGCGCATGGCATCACGCAATCGAAGAGGTGCAGGGGCTCGGCAATCGGCCGTGCGCCTATATACTCGTCGAGCGTCAACGGCTTCTTGAACAGGCGGCTGCCATAAGCCAAGGCATTTGCCCGCTGGGCAACACAGATACGGCCGAAATCCTCGCGCTTTGCGCCATATTTCTGCATGTAATGCGCGGTGATGAAGGCAAACATCGCATTCGGCCCGCCGGAGCCATAGGGGTAGGCGGCATCGCGCGCGAAATGGCTGAAGCTACCGAGCATCAGCCGGAACGAGTCGACGTGATTCGTGTCGGCGGCGATGCAGGCGACGATATTTGCGTCGCCCGCCTGCACGGCTCGCGCCGCGCGGCGCAACGCCATGACTCCGGAGGCACCGCCCGTGGGAATGTGATCCAGCCAGCGCGGCGACAGGCCCATATGCTGGGTCACGCCGACCGCCGTGTCGGGTGCCAAGGAGAAGCTCGAGACGGTTAGCCCGTCGAGTTCGCCTTTGGCGATGCCGCTCTGATCTATCAGCGTCTTGAGCGCCCGACCGATGAACCAGTGCGCGTGTCGCGTCGAATAGCGCACATACGGCACCGTAACCGGCACCGCGACAGCCACGCCGTCATAGCCTTGGCGCGCCATCACGCCTGCCTCTGCTTCATGTGACGCGTGTCGACGCAATACGACTGCCCCGGCAGTGACTGCGCAAGACGCTTCAATTCGCCGCGTTGGATTTTCTGCGAAGCGGTGAGGGGCAGCTCATCGACAAAGGCCACGTAACCCGGGGCTTTGAAATAAGCCAGCCGTGTCAGCGCATGTCGGACGATGCTCGAAGCGATGTCAGGCCGCCGGTCGGGCGAGATCGGCGTGTGCGGGACCACGCAGGCCAGAACCTCGTCACCGCGGATCGGGTCCGGCGTCGCAGCGACGGCGGAAGCCCTGACATCCGGATGCGTGTTCAGCACGCCTTCGACCTCGACGGCGGAGATATTCTCGCCGCTCCGGCGGATGACGTTCTTGCGCCGATCGATGAAGTGCAGAAACCCCTCCGCGCCGCGCAAGACGATGTCGCCGGTGTGGAACCAGCCGCCCGCCCATGCGGTTTCGGTGGCTTCGTGATCCTTCAAATATCCCGCGAAGAAACCGTAGCGTGGGTCGGAGCCGGCGTGCCGTACCCATAATTCACCAGGTTGCCCGGCTGCGACATTGCGGCCATCTTCATCGACGATTTTAACCTCGACATCGGGCGGCTCACGGCCAAAACAGCTTGTTCCCACGTGACGCGGCTCGGCATTGGCAGTGATCGTCGCGCCGGCCCCGGTTTCGGTCATGGCCCAGCCTTCGACCAGCGGAAATCCGAACCGCGCTTCGAATGGCGCATGCAGGGTCTTGTCGACCGCGGCGCCGAAGCCGAAGCGTATCGCATGTCGTCGATCGTCGGGGCTGGGCTCGGCCTTCATCAGCATCGCCGGCATGACGCCAAGATAGTGAATCACGGTGGCGCGGGAGTTCGCGGACACTCGCCCACCAGGAGCGCGGATGGAACCGGTCCAGCATGATCAGGCAGCCGCCGCTCAGGACCATCGCCATGGTCGAGCACGCCATCGCATTCATATGGACCAGCGGCAGCGGCGTCAGCATCCGCTCGCATTCGGGTCGCAGGGTAGCGACCCCGCCGAGTGTGACATACCAGCGCCCGGCCAGGAGAAAATAGCGGTTGGTCAGGATGCAGCCTTTGGGGCGGCCGGTGGTGCCCGACGTATAGAGGAGGGCGCACTCCGTCTCCTCATTGGGCGCGCGGTCCGCGTGAGGCGCCGGGACGGGGGGTGGTGGCGGATCGTCACCGTCCGCCATCAGGGCGAGGGGCCGGCCGGCCGCGCTGGCAGCGGCGCGCAGCTGCGCATGGCGCGCCGGCGGCGCCACGACGAGCACGGCTTCCGAGTGACCCAATAGATATTCGAGCTCGGCCGAACGCAGATCGGCGTTGATTGGCACCACGGACACGCCGAGCTCGTTGAGCGCGAACCAATGGAGGAAGAACGCCGGTCGATTATCGAGCAGCAGGCCGACCCGGTGCCCGTGCCCGTACCCGGCACGCGCGTAAGCGGCGCGCAATTCGGCGACGCGCTTCGTGGCCACCCCGTAACCGATCTCGCCGGCGTCGATGCCGTAGATGCCGGCAGTCTCGGGCAGCACGCAGAGGAACGGGCGATCGGACCAAGTCCGGGCCGTGGCATCGAAGGCGTCGGAAACGGTCGTGAAGCTGCGATCCTGCACGTCGTTGAGACCCTGTCTAATGGCGCGCCTCCTCTTGAACCGGCGTGCGTCTGTCGGTAACGTATACAGCATACATTGAGCTGGTTCACCAGGGGAGAGGCGATGGCGCTGAGTGTCCCGAAACTTGCCGGTGTCGACGCGGCGGAGCGGCAGGCGCGGATCGACCTCGCCGCCTGTTACCGGCTCGTCGCCCATTTCGGCATGGACGATGTCGTCTATACGCACATCACGGCGCGCGTCCCCGGCACAAGAGATCAGTTCTTGATCAATGCGTTCGGCACGATGTTCGGCGAGGTCACCGCCTCGTCGCTCGTCAAAATCGATGTCAGTGGGAACGTGCTCGCGCCGCGCGACGCCAAGATCAACCCAGCCGGGTTTGTCGTGCACAGCGCGATCCACTTGCATCGCCATGATGCCGGCTGCGTGCTTCACACGCACACCCGCGCCGGGATGGCGGTGGCGGCGATGAAGGAAGGGCTGCTGCCGCTCAATCAGAAATCGATGATGTTCTACAACCGCGTGGGTTATCACGATTACGAAGGCCTGGCGTTCTCCACCGACGAGCGCGTCCGGCTGTTCAACGACCTCGGTCCGTACAAGGCGCTGATCTTGCGCCATCACGGGCTGCTGGTCGTCGGCGAGGACTGCGCCGAGGCGTTCAGCCTCATGTACTCGCTCGAAATCGCGTGTCGGCTGCAGGTCGACTCGCTGTCGCTCAACCGCGAAATCACGCTACCGCCGGCCGAAATCTGCGAGCACACGGCGCGGCAGTTCGAGACCTATCCCGACCCGCCACGCAATCGCGAATGGCCCGGCCTGCTGCGCCTGCTCGATCGGCTCGATCCCAGCTACCGCGACTGACATGGGCACGACCGGCTTCCGCGAGCGGCTGACGTGGGACGGCGAGACCGGCGCGCTGCGGGACGGCGCAATCCGATACCTGATGATCCGGCCTGACGCGCTGATGGGCATTTTCAAGCGCCTGTCGGAGCCGGCGCGTCGCGAAGCGCTCGCGGCCTTTGCCGATTTTATCTATGAAAACGGCGGTAAGTCGGCGACGGCCTATCGCGCCCTCGGCGGCGCCGAAGGCCGCGCCTTGCTCGATGTGATCGCGGCCACCGCACCGCAGCTCGGCTGGGGGAGGTGGCAGTTCACTACTCGGCCCGATGGTGGGCTCGACCTCGTGGTGCGGCACTCGCCCTTTGTCGAAGGATTTGGCCCCGCCGCCGCACCCGTCTGCGCGCCGATTGTCGGCATGCTCCGTGTTGTCTCGCAGATGGTGCTTGGCGCGCCAACGGCCGCCGACGAGACGGCGTGCGCCTGCCAAGGGCACGATTCCTGCCGCTTCTCGGCGCGGATCGGTTGACCCGGAATTGTCGACTGTATACGCTATACGTTGTTAGGGAGACTGCCGACCATGCGTTCGGGTATCAAGCCGGTTGTCCGCTCGACGGCGCTGCGCGATCAGGTCTACGCACGACTGCGCGAGCTGATTTGTGCCGGGCAATTGCGGCCCGGCGACCGGCTGCAAGAGATTTCGCTGGCCACGGCGCTTGGCGTGTCGCGTACGCCGGTGCGTGAAGCGCTAGCGCTGCTGGCCAAAGACGGTCTCGCGCAGGCAGACGGCCGCGGATTCGTCATTCCCTCGCTCACACCGCAGGATGTCGATCACATTTTCGAGCTGCGCCAACTTTTGGAGCCGGCGGCTATCCGCGCCGCGGCGAAGGTCGCCGATGCGGCGGGCATCGCCGCCTTGAAGAACGCGCTCAAGAAGAGCCGCAAGGCGCATACGGCGGGTGACGTCGATTCTTTTGTTAGCGCCAACGCCGAGTTTCACGCGGCATGGCAAGCCTTGGTGCCGAACCAGCGTCTGGTGCGGGCCGTGCGCCTTTACGACGACCATAGCGACAGCACGCGCCGGCTCACGCTCGGCAATGGCCGCACGCGCGCCATCGTGCTCTCGGGGCTTTCGCTGATCGCGGATGCGGTGGCGCGGCGCGATGGCGCCAAGGCCGCCACGGCGCTGGCGACCCATCTCGAGGAATTGGAGAAGGCACTGCGTGCCGTCGTGGAAGCGCAGGAGGCAGTGGCCTGACAGTACGATAAGAGAGGTGCAGGCGTAGGCATGACGCAGGTCGACTCGTCGGCACGACTTTTGCGAGCGAGTATTGGACGCACGTAGCCAAACAAGCTGAAACCAGAATTGAAACAGGGGGAGTATCGGTCATGAAGAAGACTTTGATCACCGCAATGGCGGCCCTGGTCGGCGCCATGAGTTTGGCGTTGCCTGCGGTCGCGCAAGACCGCATCAGCGCGACGCACGTGTTTCCGGCATCGCTGATCTATTCGCGCAGCTTTCTTGATTTCGTGAAGAAGGCGAACGAGGCGGGAAGGGGCGTCTTCGCGATCCAGGTGCGCGGCGGTCCCGAGGCCATCGGCATGATGGAGCAGCCGCTGCGCTCTGCGTGACGGCGTCGTCGATATGATCTACACGCCGTGCGCCTTCTACGCGCGCGATCGTTCCCGAATGCGATGCCATATCCGCCTCGACCATCGATGGGCCGACGGCGCGCAAGAACGGCGGGCATGGATCTGCTCAACGAGATCCATCAGAAGCGCATGGGCATTGTGACGCTCGGCTGGGTCGACAGCGGCATCCGCTTCACCTTGTGGTCGACGAAGCAGCCGAAGCTCGACGCCTCCGGCCATATCGACATCAAGGGCTTCAAGGTCCGCGGCAACCCGATCTACAACGCGTTCCTCACCAACTATCTCGGCGCGCAGGTGATTAACGTGAACTCGCCGGAGCTCTATACGGCCCTCGAGCGCGGCACGGTCGATATCACGCGCCTGGACCCAGATCGGTGTCATGGATCTCAATTGGGATCGCTATCTCAAGTTCCGCATCCGGTCCGACTTCTTCTCCACCGACCTTCACATTCTGATGAACCAGCGAAGTGGAACGCGCTCTCGGCGAAGTCGCGCGAGATCCTGCAGAAGGTTGCGATCGATCACGAAAGCGGCAGCCTCAAGGCGCTGCAGGAGCTATGGGCAAGGAACAGGCCGAGCTCGACAAGCGCGGGCTTGAAAACGTGTCGCAGTCGCCTGAGGCGTCCAAGCGGTTCATCGACGGCGCGGCGCTCGGCGAGCCTCGCGCGCATGAAGGAACGCATGGAAAAGGCGGGTGGCATGGAGAACTATGATCAGCATGGTCAAGCTCTTCGTGACCAACTGATGCAGATGGGCCGCCCACGCTGCGCGGGCGGCCCGACCTCCCGACTGAGCCCTCACTCGTGAGACCTATCGCGCGGACCTATGACGCCGTCCTCTACGGGATGGCGTATGCTCGCCGGTTTCCTGATGGCGGCCATGATGGTCATGATTACTCTCGATGTCGTGCTGCGCAATCTCGGCTACCAAAGCTCGGCGCATTTCTTCACCTTCAGCGAGTACGCGCTGCTCCTCATCCCTTGCTTTGGCGCGCCGTGGCTGGTGCGCGAGAAGGGGCATATCTACGTCGAGATCGCTGCTGATGCTATCTGCCGGCCGCGCGGCGGCGCTGCGGCTCATCACGGCTGATCGGGCTCGCCTGCATCACGATCTGCCTCGTCCTCGCCTGGTACGGGTTCGAGGTGACGGTCACAGAGCTTCGTCTGGAACGACAAGGACGTCCGCTCCTTCGACATGCCGCGCTGGATGCTCGTCTGTCTGGATCCCGCTTTCGTTCCTGATGATGGCGATCGAGTTCGCGCGCTATCCTGTGGCGCGCGCGAAAATTTCCTCACGGCGCTCTCCGACCCGACGGCGGAAACGGAGTAGTCGCATGGAGTGGTATTGGGCCGCGGTTCGCTTTTCGGCCTGGGCATCGGCCTGATGATGCTCGGCATCCCAGTCGCGATCGCGTTCTTCGTCACCAACATCGTGGGCGCCGTCTTGTTCATGGGCGGCGGGCAGGGCATTGCCAGCAGGTCATCAACAACGGCTTCGGCGGCATGACCAATTTCGCGCTCGTGCCGATCCCGATGTTCATGCTGATGGGCGAGCTCTTCTATCACACCGGGCCTCGCGACGCGCTGCTTCAACGCCGCCGACAAACTGCTGGGGAACGTCCGCGGCCGGCTTGCCTACGTCACGCTTGATCGGCGGCACCGCCTTCGCCGGCCCAGCGGGCTCGTCGATGGGTGCGTGCGCGCTGCTCGGCTCGCTCATGGTTCCGGAGATGATGCGCCGCGGGTACAACAAGTACCTGTCGATCGGGCCGATCATGGGCGTGGGCGGTCTCGCGGTGATCATTCCGCCGTCGGCCCTGACGGTGCTCCTCGCCACACTCGGCCGCACCGATGTCGGCGACCTGCTGATCGCCGGCATCGTTCCTGGCTTCGTGCTGTCGCTCATGTATGGCGTGCTGATCTGGGTATGGACGGTGGTCGATCCCGACGCAGCGCCGCGCTATGTCGCGCCGCCCGTCGAGCGGGCGCGAGAAGCTGAGACTGATCTTCGTCGACGTCGTGCCCATGGTCGGCGTGATCGTCTTTTCGGTCGTCATCATGCTGACCGGCTGGTCGACGCCGACGGAGGCGGCAGCGCTCGGTGCGGTGTCGGTGATCGCGCTGGCGGCGTGTTACGGCACAATGACCATCAAAGCATTCATCAATTCCGCTCGACGGCGCGTTACGGGTGACGGTGATGGCGTTTCTTATCATCTTCGGCTCCGCGACCTTCGCGCAGATGCTCGCCTTCACCGGCGCGTCGAGCGGGCTGATGAACTGGGCGATCGGTTTCGATGTCACGCCGCTGGGGATGCTGTTCGTCATGATCGGCGTCATCCTGTTCCTCGGCTGCTTCATGGACCAGCTGTCCATGATGCTGCTCACGGCGCCGATCTTCTTTCCACTGGCCAAAACGCTCGGCTTCGACCTGACCTGGTTCGGGTTGATCATGCTGCTCGCGCTCGAGATCGGCTACACGACGCCGCCTTTCGGCCTTCTGCTTTTCGTCATGAAGGGTGTGGCGCCCAAGGGCACCACCATGCGGGACATCTATCTCGCCGGCATGCCGTTCATCGCCTGCGTGTTGCTGCTGATCCTCTTGATCATTCTCTTCCCGCCTCTCGCGACCTGGCTTCCCAGCGTGTCGTGAGTCGCGTAAGGACCATGTGCGCCTGGCGGATCGACCGCCACGGCGGTTCGGAGGCGATGAGCCTCGTTGAGGCGGCCGTTCCCACGCCCGGGCCGGGCGAGGTCCTCGTCCGCGTCAAAGCCGCGAGCATCAACCCGATCGATTGGAAAATGCGCGAGGGGATGCTGCGCGACGTATTTCCGTTTCCGCTGCCGCGCATTCTCGGCCGGGATTTCGCGGGGACCGTCGCGGCCCTTGGCGCGGGTGTCGACGACCTGCCGATGGGCGCGCGTGTATTTGGAGCCGGCGATCCAATGCGCGATGGCACGCACGCGGAGTACGCGGTTGCTCCGCGCGCGGCTGTGGCGCGGACCCCAGACGCCCTGCCGGACGATGCGGCGGCGGCGATCCCAGTCTCTGGGACGAGCGCGCTCATCCCGCTCATCGAAGCGGCGGCGCTGCAGGCCGGCCAACGGGTGTTGATTCATGCCGGAGCCGGAGGCGTGGGCGCCTTCGCGGTGCAGATCGCCAGCCATGTTGGAGCGGAGGTCTTTGCCACCGCCAGCGCGCGCAACGCGGCTTACGTCGCGCAGCTCGGCGCGGCGCGCGTCATCGACTACACGACTGCCGATTTTACCGCCGAAGCGCGAGACTGCGACGTCGTGTTCGACACGCTTGGCGGCGAGATTCATGATCGTTCCTTTGCCAGCCTGAAGCCGGGAGGCGTGCTGGTCGCGCTAAACGCAGCTCCTGTCACGGGGCGTCCGCCGCGTGACGACGTGCGCGTGCTGCGGCCACGAATACACTGTACCGAGGCCCGGCTGAACCGCCTCGCCACCTGGGCCGTTGAAGGAAAGGTGGTGCCGCAGATCGGGGCGCGTTTCCCGCTATATGACGCCGTCGCTGCGTACGCGCTGAGCGAAAGCGGACGGGCGCGCGGCAAGATCATCCTGCTCGTCGAGTAGCATCTCGTGCTCCATCTGGAACTCGCCAATCTCGCGGAGGTGGGGACGAATAGCGGGTGTGTCCGAGAGTGTGACCATGGGACAGATGCTTGCTGAGAAAATCATAGCCAAGGCTGCTGATCGCGAAAGTGCCTGCTCATAGCCGGCGTCGGATGAAGCGCAACTGTAGATTCTTGGGCGACAGATTGTTGCGCACGTTAACTCTAAGATGCGAAACGAGCCCCGAAACTTTCACAGAAACTTACACAACCACATTCAAAAAGGTAAATTACTGTAATAAATCAAAGGAATAACGATTGACGCACTGGACTTTAAAATCCAGTGGCCTCACGGCCGTGCGGGTTCAAGCCCCGCCGCCCCTACCAGCGTCGGCGGCACAAAGCATCGACAACGTGCTTTGTCGTGAGATCGCCGATCGATCTTGAGCATAGGAGTAGCGCGCCCAGCAGCGCTGTTGGCCGCTTAGGGGCGAAGCGCCCGGGCGCTCCTTCAGCGGTGGGCATGTAGACCTGGCTTCGTCCGATTGCTTACCGTCTCGCCGTAGTTCACCGGTCATTACCCAGAAATACCCATTTTTTCCTCCAGGCGAATTGAAGCTACCTCCGCACTGCGACATCCTCTTGTCGTTCAACAAAAAGCGACCGGCATCGGCCTGTCGCGGCAAGAGGAGGGAACGTCATGCGAGCCAGACTATTGGCGAGCATCCTGGCGGTTATGGGGATGTGGGCCGGCGCTGCGGCTGCCCAACCCAAGACGATCACCGTCTGGCATGTCTTCAGCCTTGAAACCGACATCATTCACACCGGCATCAAGGCGTTCAACGACTCCCAGAAGGATTTCCGCGTGGAACCGCGGATCGTCCCTGGCCCGCAGATCACGACGGAGTTGATCAAGGCGATCGCCACCGGTTCGGTGCCCGACCTCGTGACGATCGACAATCCGATCGTGGCAAGCTTCTCCGCGCAGGGCGTGCTCACCGATCTGACCGACCGCGTGGCCAAGTCGAACCTCGTGCGCCCCGATGTCTATTTCAAGGGCCCGTGGGATTCGGTGCTGTGGAAGGGGCGGATCTACGGCGTCCCGCGCGACGCCAATACTCTGGCCCTCTACTACAACGCCGATATGTTCCGGCAGAAGGGCCTCGACCCCGACAAACCGCCCCAGACATGGACGGAGCTTGTGGCCGCGGCCGAGAAGCTGCGCGACCCCGCCAAGGGCGTCTACGGCATCGGCTTCTGCGCGCTGCAGGGCGAGGAGGGGACGTTCCAATGGCTGCCCTTCCTGCATCAGGCCGGCGGTTCGATCGACAAGCTCGACCAGCCGGAAGCGACACAGGCGCTCCAGCTCTGGGTCGACTTCGTGAAGAACGGCCTCGCCTCGCGCGACGTCATCAACCAGCGCCAATACGAGGTCGCCAACACCTTCATGGCCGGCAACACAGCCATGATTCTCGGCGGGCCGTGGGAGCTGCCGCGCATGCAGAAGGAAGCCAAGTTCGAATGGCGCCTCGCGCTGCTGCCGGTGAAGGATGGCAAGAACATCCGCGCCTCGGCCTTAGGCGGCTATGACTACCTGATTCCCAAGGGCGCGAAGCAGGTCGACGGGGCCTACCAGTTCATCGAATTCATGTCGCGCCCCGCGATCCTCCATGACGCGTGGAAGACCGGGCGGCTCGCCCCGCGCACGGACGTGTTGCTTGAGAAGCCAGACTGGCCGCAAGCCTATTCGATCTATCACGAGCAGCTGAAATCGGCGCGCGCGCGCGGGCCCCATCCGCAATGGCCCGAGATCTCGCTGCCGATCCAGACCGCCATCCAGGAGGCTTTGACCGGTGCCAAGCCTGCGGACGTGGCGCTGCGCGACGCCGCCCGCAAGGTGGCGCCGATCCTCGCCAAGACGCCGCTTTGACGCTCAGCCGCGGAACGGCTCTCCCCAATCTACGCCGTTCCGCGGCCGCTCCTTCGCGTGCCGGTCACGCCGCGCCGCGGCGCGCACGCCGGCCGGTCTTGCTCTACGTATTCCTCGCCGTCCCGGTTACCTATCTGGTGGCGTTGATCGGCTTTCCTGTGGGCTACAACATCCTGATGAGCCTTCAGGAAGTCAGCATCGGCAACATCAACCAGCTCATGCGACCGTTCGTGGGGCTGGACAATTACCGCGTGGTGATGAGCGACCCGGCCTTCCAAAAGGTCTTCATCAATTCGCTGCTCTTCGTCGCCATCAACGTCGTGGCGCAGGTGAGCATCGGCCTTGCCGGCGCCTTGTTCTTCTCGCAAAAATTCCCCGGCGTGCAGTTCCTGCGGGGCGTCCTGCTCGCACCCTGGATGCTGCCAGCTCTCGTCGTCGGCGCCCTATGGAAGTGGATCTTCGCCACGGAATACGGTGTGGCGAACTTCGTGCTCGGCAACCTTCATATCATCGGCACGCCCGTGCATTGGCTGTCGGATACGTCGATGGCGCTGCTCTCGGTCACCATCGCCAACATCTGGTTCGGCATGCCGTTCAGCATGATCCTGATCGCGGCGGCGCTCACCAACATCCCGGACGAGCTTTACGAGGCAGCCTCCCTCGACGGGGCCGGCGCCTTCGCGCGCTTTCGTTACATCACGCTGCCAGCGATCACGCCCAGCCTGCTCGCCATCGCATGCCTCGTCACCATCTATACGATGCGGGCCTTCGACCTGATTTTCGCCATGACTCAGGGCGGCCCGCTCGATGCCAGCAACGTCCTGCCGCTCTTTTCCTATCAATCGTCGTTCCAGAGGTTCAAGTTCGGCCACGGCGCCGCCATCGGCACCTTCGCGTTCGTCATCGTCTTTATCGTGGCACTCCTCTATGTGCGCACTCTCAACAAGGAGACGCCGACATGACTCGCGGGCGCTCCTATAATCTGCAGCTCGCCTACACCGCGGTCGGCGGGGCGTTCGTCCTCGTCTATCTGTTCCCGATCTACTGGATGTTCATTTCCGGCTTCAAGACATCGGCGGAGATATTTGCCAAACCGCCGACATTCTTTCCCCGCGCGCCGTCGCTCGATGCGTTCGAGTACATTTTCTTCCGGGAGAACGTGCTGCGTTATCTCCGCAACAGCCTGATTATCGCCGTGCCGGTCACGATTCTGACGGTGGCGCTGGGCTCGATGGGCGCCTACGCGATGAGCCGCATCCGCTCGCGCATCGTCGATCTCGCCCTCATCACCGTCCTTCTGCTACAGATTTTTCCCGATGCCCTGCTGGCAACGCCGATGTTCATCATTTTCCGGACGATGGACCTGCTCAACACCTACGCGGCCGTGGTGCTGGCGGCGACATCGAAAACGCTCGCTTTCGCCCTGGTGATCCTGAGGCCGCTGTTCAAGCAGATGCCGATCGAGTTGGAGGAGGCGTCGGTGGTGGATGGCTGCAACCGCTTCCAGACATTCTGGCACATCGTTCTGCCGGTCATGCGCGTGGCGCTCGTCGTCGTGGCGGCGATCAGCATGGTGCAGGCCTACGGCCAGTTCGTTTATGCGCTGACGCTGTTGAGCGAGCAGGAGCTGCAGCCCGCCACCGTCGGCATTTACGGTTTCGTCGGCGCGGAGTATGCCGATTGGCATCGCGTGATGGCCTTCTCGTCGATCTTCGTTTTGCCGATCCTCGTGTTGTTCCTGGCGCTGCAGAACAAGATCGTCTCGGGCCTCACGGCGGGCGCCCTTAAATGACCCACCGAGGGGAGTGTGAATTGTGACCAATGTGACGATCTGGAACGAGTTTCGCCATGAGCGTCAGAACCCCGCGGTACGCAAGCACTACCCGGAGGGCATGCATGTCGTGATCGCCCAGGCGCTGCGCGCGCATGGTATCGCCGATGTCCGCACGGTCACCCTCGACGACCCCGGCCAGGGCCTGCCGCCCGCGATCCTCAATCAAACGGATGTGCTGGTGTGGTGGGGGCATCGCCATCATGACGAGGTCGCCGACGAGCTGGTCGCGCGCGTGCACGATCGCATCCTAGCGGGGATGGGACTGGTGGCCCTGCATTCGGCGCACTACTCGAAGATCTTCCGCCGCCTAATGGGCACGCCCTGCACGCTCAAATGGCGTGACAGCGGCGAACTCGAGCGGCTGTGGCTGGTGGCACCCGGTCATCCGGTCGCCGCCGGCCTGCCGGAGCATTTCGAGCTGCCGCTCGAGGAAATGTACGGCGAGCCATTCGCGGCGCCGGCACCCGAGGAACTCGTGTTCCTGAGCTGGTTCAAGGGCGGGGAGGTCTTTCGCAGCGGCTGTACCTATCGCCGCGGCCGTGGCCGTATCTTCTATTTTCGCCCCGGCCACGAAACCTTCCCGACCTATCACGATGCCAATGTCCAGCGCGTCATCGCCAATGCGGTGCGCTACGTGGCGCCGCATGAGGTGACGCTGCAGGCTTTCGTCAACGAGAAATGCAGCCCGCTCGAAGCGATCTAGAGGTGAAGAAATGGCGAAAGTCTATGTCAGCGGCGTGATCAACCTGCCCGTGGACAAGGTCTGGGCCTATGCCCGCGACTTCAACGGCCACGACAAATGGCACCCGATCATCGCCGAGAGCCATGTGGAGGAGGGCAAGCCCAGCGACCAGATCGGTTGCGTGCGCAATTTCAAGCTGGCCAATGGTGGCCATCTGCGCGAACGGCTGCTGTCCTTCAGCGATCTCGACCGCTCGTTCACCTACAACATCATCGTCTCGCCGATGCCGATCCAGAATTATGTGGCGACATTCACTTGCAAGCCGATCACGGAAGGCAACGCCACCTTCGTCGAATGGTCTGCCGAGTTCGATGTGGCGCCCGAGCACGAGGCGCAGATCAAGGAGCAGGTCGGCCGCAGCACGTTCGCCGCGGGCATTGCAGCGCTCGGCAAGAAGCTCGGCGCGAAATAATCGCGGATCAGATGCGGCGCGAAAACCCGGCACTGCCGGCATCCGCGCGCGTCAGCGCCGGCACCAGGCCGCACGCCCGCATCTTGTTGTAAAGCGTCTTGCGCGAGATGCCGAGATATTCGGCCGTCAGGCCGCGGCGAAACCGGTTGCGCCGCAATCCTTCGAGGATCCACTCCTTCTCGGAGCCGAATGTCGAGGCGTCGGTGCGGCCGGCGGTGCCGTTGGCAAGTGGCGGCGGCAGATGCTTGGGTGCCAGAATGTCGCTGCGATCCGCCAGAACGGCGCGTTCGAGAACCGCCGCCAGCTCGCGCAGATTGCCGGGCCAGGAATAATCCGCCAGCAGGCGATAGGTGGCGGGGTCCAGCCGCTTGCGTGCGCCACCCGTGCGCCGTTGGATGGATGACAGCGTGGCTTCGACCAGGGCTGGAAGATCTTCCAGCCTTTCGCGCAGCGGCGGCAGGGCGAGCGTGACACCACCGATCCACTGCGCAAATCGCGATTCCGCACGCGCAAGTTCGTCGTTTCGCGCCGCGGCCCCCGCGATCGAAATAAAGCGGACATCGAGATCGATCGAAGAATCGCTCCCCAGCGGCCAGAAGCGGCTGCTTTCGGCGGCCTCCACGAGCTTCTGCTGGATCTCGGGATCGAGGCTCCAGACATCGTCGAGCAGAATCGTGGCGCCGTGGGCAATCTGCAGCCAGCCGATACGCGTCTTTGCAATGCCTGGGCGTGCGCCAGCGACGCATCCGAACAGGTCGATGGCGACACGGCCGCGCGCGGCCTCGCGGCACGGCACGGTGATAAGATCGCGCCGCCGGCGTGCACTCGCGGCATGCAGCGCGCGCGCGACTTCGTGCCGCCCGGTACCGGGTTCACCGACGATGAGCAGTGGGCCATCGTTTCCTGCCAACCGCATGAACAAGGCGCGCGCGTCTTCGGCCGCCTGCGAATGGCCCCACAAACAGTGCGGTAGGCGACTGTGATCAATAGCGCGCCCCGGCTTGTCGTACTGCTTGTGGGCCGAGCCGATTGCCTTGAAGGCGGCGGTGACGATCTCCACGGCATTTTCGGACGGTAGCCGGTCGATCGTCGATCCGCCGATATAACCGTCGACGCGGGCGATCTTGCACAGCTCTTCAAGCTGTTGCGGCCCGACGATCGGCCCACCCTCGACGACGCAACGCGTCGCCGGCGAGATGGTCCGCACGGCGCGGGCAATCGTATTGGTCGCGACGGCTGCCTCTTCGATCCGAAGGTCGCTGTCGACACCCATGACGCCGCCCATGTTCCAGCCGAGATCTATATTGATGATGTCGAAGCCGAAGGAAGCGGCCTCGCGTGCCTCTGCCAGCGTATGGATGTAGACCAAGGTCGCAAGCCCGTGCGCCTTGGCGATTTTCAGCATCTCCAGCTCGCGGCGGAACCCCAGGCCCTGATCCTCGAGAAAGCGACGATACGCGCCGTCGATCAGGATGGCGGTGGGGAAATTCGTCACGCCGGAGAATCCAGCCGCGCGGATCTTCTCGATGAGCCCCACCAGGTCGGCGCGCGGATCGAATGACGCCACGCCGAAAAACACCGGCACCGTCACGCGCGGCAAGATCTCCGCCGGCGCAAAGCCCATGACCAGCGTGTTGCTATCCTGCAACGGCAACATCGCGGCAATGGAGGGCTCGCCCATGCATCGGATGCGGCCGGCATTGAGCGCCAACAGGAAATCGGCGCCGCCCCGCACGGCCGATTGCGCGGCCATGCCGGTGCCAATCGCGGCACCGATGAGGAAACGGCGGCTACTGGCGGTGGCGGCGGACGGGCGCGGCGCGCGATGGCGCCGCGTCAGGACCGGAGCGGGGCGGTAGGTATTCATGTGTCATGTGCCCGTATGAATTTTGGAACATGGACAACCTGGCCGATGCGCTGGCTCTCGATTCCGGCGAAGATCAGGGCCGCGGCATGGATATTCGCTTCAACATTGGTCTCCATCTCGGCATGTCCGTCCAGCCAACGGCAGAATTTCTCGATCAGCCACGTGTTCAGCCATTTCGGCTGAGTTATGAGTTGGATCTTCTGGCCTTGTCCCTCGCGGCAGCGTTGCCGCACCAGGTCCATGCGCGTGAAGATCTCGATCTCGCGGTTGTTGAGAATAGCGGTTCCCAGCTCGCAATCGACCCGCACATATTCGCGCGTCCAGTCGTTGAGGCCGACCGCCGTCGTGGCGCTTGCCTCGTAGACGCCGCGCACGCCGTTTTCGAACGTCATCACCGCGACGCCGTCAGTATCGCCCTTGTATTCAGCCCACGCCGGCTTCCAGGTGGATGCGTAGAGTGTCTCGCAGCGCGCCCCGGCAAGATCCGCGATCATGTCGAGGTGGTGGACCGCGGCTTCGATCATCAAGGGGTCCTGCATTGTGTGGCGGAACAAGGCGCCCCAGGCGAGGTGCTTGCGCAAATCGGCCGCGTGCCGGCAGCTCACGGTGTTGACCTTGCCGAGCACGCCGGAGCGGATGATCTGCCGCAGCGTCGTCTTGTCCTGGTCGAAGCGGTGGCTCATCGTCACGGCCATCTTGCGCTTGGCCGCCGCCACCTTGCGCGCGATGCGCATCGAGCCGGCCATCGTGTCGGCGATCGGCTTCTCGCAGAGAATGTCGACGCCGTGCGCCAGCGCCACGTCGATAATCGCTTCGTGGTGGTTGGGCGGGACGACCACGGTGCAGAAATCGGCGCGATGCGCCGCGAAGGCAGCCGCGGCGTCGGTGTAGCAGGCCTCCGCCTTAAGACCCAACGCCTGGCGGCCGAAGGAGAGGCCGCGCTGGTCGACATCGACCAGGGCGACGACCTCGATCGTCTTGTCGGCGACATTCGCGGCCAGGAACTCCGTGCACCAGCGCCGCCCGAACGTGCCGATGCCGACATGAATGACCTTCTTCGTCATGTCAGATCCGCTCCGGCTGCGGCTGACCGCGGCCATGCGTATGTGCCCAGAGATGGCCGACGCGTTTTTCGCCTTGGAGCGTGGTTTCGAAGAAAACCGCCTTCAGTGGCGCGGTGACGACCGGCAGGTCGTGCTGGTGCCCCATGCCGATCGCCACACAATCGCCGACCGAAACGTCGATACGCCGTTCGTCGATGACGACCGTGCCGCCACCCTCAAGAACGATCCAGTACTCGTCGCAATCGTGATAATGCGAGTCGATCGGCGTGGTCTTGCGGTAGGAAACCGGATCCCCGGTATCGGTCGGCTTTTCCTGGTTGGCCGCGCGGAAGATGCCGCAGCCGCCGATCTCGCGCCCCCAACTGCCCGACAGCCGGACAAATTGGGCACGACGCGAGCAGCCGCGCAGCTCCCACTGTTGTGCCGGCACGTCGAAGAACTGGTTTTCCTTGAGAATGACCGAACCGTTGGGAAGGCGCAGCTGGACGGTTCCAAACGACACCACCAGGCGTTCCTGGTTCGCGATGCGCGATTGCGTCACGAATTGATCCTGCTGCAGATCGTGAAATTCGAATCCGCGCAATTCGCACCAGGGCGGGGGCGTCTGGCTGCTCCGAAATGACGACACAAAATCCTCCTCTGTTCTGGTAGGAATCGAATGTTCTGGTGATGGAGATCGTCCATGCTTCGGCGGCGCATTCCGTTCAGTCTGGCCGAGCGCGGCCCTGGTGCCGATTGGCACGGCACCGCCGACGCGGCGGTCATCGTCTGCCCCTGGCTTAAGGGGTTGCCGGCGGAAAGCGGGCTGTGGATGTCGGCGCTGCCGATCCACGATGCCAATGAGTTCGTTGGCGCCGGTGCCGCCATCGATGCGGGCGCCGCGCCGCGCGAGCAGGTCTATGTCGGCATCTTTGCGCTCGATCGCTTCCGTCCGACGGCACAGCTTTTCGCCGCACTCCGCGCGATGGGGGTGCGGCGCCTCATCAATCTTCCCAGCGTCTCGTTCTTCGACGGCCGCTCGGGCGCCATGCTCGAGGAGGTCGAGCTCGGTCCGGCGCGCGAGGTCGATTTCCTGCTGCAAGCGCGCGACGCCGGCTTCCGCATCGCCCTGTGCACGACGCAGGCGCGTGCCAGCAAGCTGGCGGATGTATCGCCGTTCGACTTCCTGCTGATCCACGAAGGACCGGGCCGGCCGCTTGTCGCCTATGCGCAGGGCTGAGGCGCTCATGCCTGCACCTTGACGGCTGGTAGCCGATCGCGATTGAGCTGCTTCTCCATGCGCTGGCTGAGCAGCGAGAGCGGCCAGCACATCGCGAAATAGAGCACCGCCACAATGGCGTAGACCGTGAAGGGCCGGAACGTCGCATTGTTGACGATCTGTGCCGCCCGCGTGAGCTCGGTGAAGCCGATGATCGAGGCCAGCGACGTGCCTTTGAGAAGTTGCACCAGGAAGCCGACCGTGGGCGGCAGCGCGATGCGCAGGGCCTGCGGCAGGATCACCAGGCGGAGCTGCTGGAGGAATCCCAGCGCCAGGGCCCGCGCTCCCTCCCATTGACCGCGCGGGATCGCCTCGATGCAGCCCCGCCAGATCTCACCCAGGAAGGCGCTCGCGTACAAGACGAAGGCAAGTGCTGCCGCCGTCCAGGCATCGGTGCCAATCCCCAGCAGGTTCGAGCCGAAATAGACGAGGTAGAGCTGCATCAGCAGCGGCGTGCCCTGGAACAGGCGGATATAGACGATCGCGGCGCCGCGCCAGACCTTGCTCTTGGCGATGCGCAGGATGGCGACGACAAGGCCCAGACGGTACCGCCCACGAAGGCGATCAACGTCAGCAGCAAGGTCCAGCGCACGGCCTGGACCAGGAACAGAAGCTCGGTGCTGCTGAATTCGCGAATCATGTGTGCTGGCTCCAGCGGGTGAAGAGGAGCCTGTCGATCAGTGCGAACGCAGCTTGAAAGCCGAGTGAGAGAACGAGATAGATCGCGGTGATGGTCAGATAGAATTCGAAAGACCGGAAATTGCGCGCGACGATGGTGTCGGTGACCGCGGTCAGCTCTTCGGCGGAGATGACGGAGACGACGCTGGACGCCAGCATCACCAGGATGAACTGGCTGCCCAAAGCCGGAAATACCGCGCGCAGCGCCGGGATCAGCACGATGCAGCGGAAGATCTGCCAGGGCCGCAAGCCCAAGCGCGCGTCCGGCCTCGATCTGCCCGCGCGGCACCGCCTCGATGCCGGCGCGCACGATCTCGGTCGCGTAGGCGCCGAGATTGACGACCATGGCCAGCAGCGCCGCCTGGTCCGGCTGCAAGCGGATGCCGATCGATGGCAGTCCCAGATAGATCAGCAGAAGCTGGACCAGGAACGGCGTGTTGCGGATGGCCTCGATATAGCCCTGCACGATCACGCGCAGCGGCTTCCACGCGAAGTCTTGGCCTGTGCGCAAGCGATGCCGACCGCCAGCCCAAGAACCATCGCCATTGCGGAGAGCCGGACGGTCAGCCAGGCGCCCAGGAGCAGCTGGTCGAACTCCCGCCACACCAGCCCGAACTGAAAGACGTAATCCACCCTGTCCTCGATCCATGGCGGTTCGTAGGTTGTTTTAAATCGTGCGCGGGCGCGGCCGTCCGGTCACCGGATAGAGCGGGTCCGTGTAGCCCGGCGTCGAGGGGTGGCCGGGTGCCACCAGCCGGTCGAGCAGGGCCTCGTCCTCGGCATCGAAAGGCTCGTCACGCGCGGCGAGATAGGTCGCCCATTGGGCCTCGGTCCGCGGGCCCGCGATCACCGAACTCACGATCGGATTTGCCAGAACCCAATTGACGGCAAATCCGATCGCGGTTCGACCCCGGGTTTGTGCGTGAGCGCGGACCTCCTGGGCGATGGCGAGCGATTCCGCGCGAAACTCGGTCTCCATCATCCGCTTGTCTTTACGCCCGGCGCGGCTCCCCTGATCCGCCGCCGCGCCAGGCGCGTACTTGCCCGTCAAGACCCCGCGGGCAAGCGGGCTGTAGGGCACGACACCGAGGCCGTAATGCGCGCAGGCCGGCAGGTATTCGGTCTCCGGCAAGCGATTCATCGCGTTGTAGTAAGGCTGCCCGACCACAGGGCGCGGCACGTTGGCGAGCCCGCACAGGCGGATGATCTCGGCGATCCGCCAGCCGCGGAAATTGCTCAGGCCCCAATGTCTGATTTTGCCCTGGTGGAGGAGGGCGCCCATGGCCTCCACGGTTTCCGCGAGCGGCGTCACCAGATCGTCGAGATGGAGGTAGTAGATATCGATATGGTCGAGGCGCAGACGCTGCAGACTTTCCTCCACGCCACGCATGATCCAGAGCCGGCCGTTGCCGCCGCGATTGGGATCAGACGGCGGCAGCCGCGTGCCAACCTTGGTGGCAACGATCCAGCGTCCTCGCTCCGCCTTGACGGCGCGGCCGACGATCTCTTCCGAAGCGCCGCCCGCATAAGCATCGGCGGTATCGATGAAGTTGACGCCAGCCTCGCGCGCCTGGGCGACGATGCGCAGCGCCTCTGCTTCGCTAGTCTGATCGCCGAACATCATGGCGCCCAGGCACAGCGTCGAGACCTGAATGCCGCTGTGCCCGAGCCTGCGATACTCCATGATGTCCCGCCCCTTGATCGTCAGAACACCGGCATTTCGCCCAGCGGCAGCTCGCGCCACTTGCGGCTGATCGCCTCGAGCTCGCCGTTGTTCTTGATCGAATAGATCATCGTGTTGAGCCATTGCAGCAGCTCGGTCTGCCCGCGGCGCACACCGATGCCGAAATGCAGCTCCCGCAGCACGATCTTGACCTGATAGTCCTTGCCGGGATCGTTGCGGTTGAGCGTGCGGTTGACCAGCAGGCCCGTGCCCACTAGGTCGATCTGGCCGGAGATCATCGCCTGCAGCGCGGTCGCCTCGTCGTCGAAGCGCAGCAGGTTGATCGCCTTCGGCCCGGCGACCGGAGTCAGGATCAGATCCTGCATGGCACCGCGCGGCACGCCAACGCGTAAGCCCTTCAGATCGTCGACGTTCTTGACCGCGCGGCTGGCCGGCGCCACCAGCGTCGCCGCTTCGGTGGCGTAGGGCATCGAGAACCAGACCTGCTGCGCGCGCTCGGGCGTGATGCCGAACAACGCGATGACCATGTCGACGCGGTTGGTCAGCAGGTAGGGGATGCGGTTGGCGCCGGTGACCGACACGAACTCCACCGGCACGCCGAGATATTTGCCGACCAGGCGCGCGACGTCGGGGTCGTAACCTTCCGGCTGCCCATCCTTGCCCATCAGCCCGAAGATCGGCGTCGTCGTGTTGATGCCGATGATGACCTTGCCGCGCTTGATGATCTCGTCGACCGTCTGCGCCGAGACCGGCGCCGATGACAGCATGAATCCGATCAACGCCGCGACGAGCACACTCCCCAGGGTTCGTAGCCGTGTCATTGTTTCCTCCCTCTTTCTATCGTTGTTTTTGGTTTGATCCGGCCCGCGCGGGGGCCGTCAGGCTTCGCGAAGCCAGACACTCATCTCGCCCGGTTCGCGATGATCCCAGATGTGATAGGGCACGGCGCGGATTGCGACGGGCTCGAATGCGGGCGGCGCGCCGGCGTAGAGCGTGCTGTCGGTCGGGCGCACTGCCACGGCCTCGCCGACCAGCGTGCCGATCCCGCCCAACAACTCGGGCTCGAAGCGCGGCTGCAGTTGCGCGCTGCGCGGCAGCGCGATGCGATGCAGCGGCACCTTGTGGTCGACCGCCTCCAGGCAATAGACGATCGGGCCGCGCTTGAGCGCCACCCGGCCGAGATCGGCGCGCACATCCGGATGCGCGTAGAGGCGCGAGATCGGCATGTCCAAGGCCAAATTCACCCGGTCGCCGGGTTGCCAGCGCCGGCGGAGCTGCACATAGCCCTTGTCCAGGCTGGACGCGACATCGACTTGCGTGCCGTTGACACTGACCTTTGCCGCGGGGCACCAACCCGGAATGCGCAGGCGCAGCGTGAACTCGCTCGCTCGCTCGGGCGCGACGCCGATCGTCACGGCGCCGTCCCAGGGGTAATTCGTTTCCTGCGTGAGCGCCACATTCGTGCCTGCCAGCGCCAACTGCGCGCGTCCACGGACGTAGAGATGCACCGCTGCTTCATCGCGGCCCGTCGAATAGACATACTGGCCGAGCGACGCGACGAGCCGCCCGATATTGGCCGGGCAGCACGGGCAACGATGCCACTGCCAGCGATGGTGGTCGCCACGGCTCGCCAGCGGATTGTCGTAGAAGAAATGCTCGCCATCGCGCGCCAGGCCGCTGATCGCGCCGTTATAGAGCGCCAGCTCCATCATATCGGCGTAGCGTGCATCGCCATCGATCTGCAGCAGACGGTGCGACCAGAAGATCAAGCCGATAGCGGCACAGGTTTCAGCATAGGCCGTCTCGTTGGGCAGGTCGTAATCGGTGGTGAAGCCTTCGTTGCGTGCCGAGGGACCGAGCCCGCCGGTCACGTAAAGCCGCTTGCCGGTCAAATCCGCCCACAATCGATCGCAGGTGGCGCGCAGCGCGGCGTCGCCGGTCTCGCCGGCCAGATCCGCCATGGCGCTGTAAAGGTACATGGCGCGCACCGCGTGGCCGACCACCTGGCTCTGCTCGCGCACCGGCATATGCGACTGGCTGTATTGATAATTGCTGTGGAAATAGTCTTTCGGCTCCTCGCCGCGCGCGCGGGCCTCCTGGTCGAAATAGTGCGGCTGGCGCCCGCGCTCATCGACGAAATAGCGCGCGAGATCGAGATAGCGTTGTTCGCCGGTGTGGTGATAGAGGCGCACCAGCGCGAGCTCGACCTCCGGATGTCCGCAATAGCCGCGACGCTGCGACGGGCCCGGTCCGAACATGGTCGCGATATGGTCGGCATAGCGGCACATGATGTCGAGCAGGCTGGTCTTGCCGGTCGCTTGCGCATGCGCGACCGCGGCTTCCATCAAGTGGCCGGCGCAATAGAGCTCGTGCCAGTCGCGCAGATTGGTCCAGCGCTTTGCGGGCTCGCGGCGGATGAAATAGGTGTTGAAGTACCCGTCCGGCTGTTGCGCGTTGGCGATGCGCGCGATGATCGAATCGATTTCGGCGTCGAGCTTGGCGTCGTATTGCGTGGCGAGCGTATAGCTCGCCATCTCGATCCATTTGCCGATATCGGAATCCCAGTACATCACCGGCGTCGTCGGCCGGCCGTTGAACGGCACGCTCAAGGGCCCGGGCGGCAGATGCACGTTCAGGGCCTCGAACACGCCGTACTTCTCGGATTGGCGAAACAAGAACGGGATCGTGCCCGTGCGCACGCTTTTCTGGCGCGGCGCCCAAAGATCGTCGTGAATCTCCACCGCTGTGAAGGGGACCGGCTGGTAGCGTCGCGCCGAGTGCGATGTCGCATGATTGTGCGTCGAAGCCCGGGCGGTTTCCGTGGCCATTGCTACACCTTTGTCGCAGTGGTGGCGCCGCAAGACGAGCGTACGATCAGGCTGCAGGGCAGGCGGATGACGCCGCGCCGCTGGTCCTCTCCGTCGATCAAATCGAGCATCCGCAAGCCGGCCTGGCGCCCGAGTTCGTGCAGGTTCATATCGATCGTCGTCAAGGCCGGCCGGGTGGCGGCGGCAATGATGTCCCAATTGTCGAAGCCGACCACGGCGATGTCTTCGGGCACACGCACGCCGCACTCGCGCAGCATGTCGATGGTGCCGCGGGCGATCTGGTCGCTGCCGCAGAAGATCGCGTCGACCGGCGCGTCCATGGCCAGAAGGCGGGACGCCGCCTCGCGCCCCCAGGCCTCGCTCCATTCGCGGCTCATGACGAGCTCCGGCCGCCACGGCAGGCCGGCCTGCGTGAGTGCATGCTTCAGCCCATCCCGACGCAGGCGCACCGCTTCGAAATCCTCCGGGCCAGTGATGTGCGCGATGCGCGTGCGGCCCGAACGGATCAGATGATCGCCGGCCAGTACGCCGCCGCCGAAATCATCTGGCAGCAGACACAGCGCATCCGGGTCTTTCACCTGCGCGAAGGCGTAGAGGACGGGGACCGCGCAATCGAGCAGATCGATCGGCGGCCGCGGGTCGGCACGCCGCGCCGTGACGATGATGCCGTCGACGCGCTTGGCGAGCAGGGATTCGATGTGCTGGCGCTCGCGCGCCGGATCGTCGGCGCCGTTACACAGAAACACCGACATCCGCGCCATGCCCAGCGCGTCCTCGATGCCCTCGAGAACAGGAATACTGAACCGGCCGTAGCGGTCGGTGGAGATCAGGCCAACCGTGAAGCTGCGGCCGCGCAGCAGGCTCTGCGCCAAGTCGTTGGGCCGGAAGCCTAGCCGCTCGGCGACGCGGCGCACCTTGAGGCGTGTTTCTTCCCGCAGCGTGCCTGTGCCGTTGAGGCTCTTCGACACCGTGCCGACGCTGACACCCGCCGCTCGCGCCACGTCGTGCACGGTGGCGGGGGCCGTTCGCGGCGGCAGGGTCTTCGTTGACGTCACGTCGTTTCCAGCCGGTCAGAGCTTGTAGTAACGCTCGGCGCGCTTCTGCGCGCGTTGCATCGCGTCCTTGATCGGTTGCGTGCCGGTGAGCGCCTCCGCCATCATGTTCGGCACGATGAAATCGGCCATCGTCGCGGCGGAGGCATAACTCATGCGGCCGGCATAACCGTTGTCCAGCATGCGCGACATGACATCGCGGAATGGTGTCACCTTCGGGTCTTCCGTCCAGATCTTGTTCGCCTCATAGGCGCGCAAGGATTGCGAGATGTAGCCGAGCGACGCCTGCTGCCAGGGCTCGTACTGCTCCTGCTCGAACATGAAGCGCAGATAGGCCTTGGCGGCGTTCGGGAATTTGGTGTGCTTGAAGATCATCACCTGCGTGAGCAGCGACAATTCCGTCGAGCGCCCGACCGGGCCGACCGGGAATTTCGCGTGATCGATATCGGCCGCCATCGCGCGCAAGGTCGGGTCGTTGGAGTTCTTGGCAGCGTAATAGATGGAAATGCCGTTGTTCGTGACGCTGATCTGGCCGTCGATGAAGGCCTTGTTGTTGCTGGGGTCGAGCCACGACAGCGTGCCGGGAATGAAGGTCTGGTAGAGCTCCTTGCCGTACTCCAGCGCGCGCAGCGTTTCGGGCGCGTCGAGTACGACCTCGTTCTGCTCGTTCACGACCTTGCCGCCGAACGCCCAAAGCAGCCAATAGCACCACGCGGTATCGCCGGCGGCGTTGCCCAGCGCGAAGCCGACCGGGTGGTTGTTCTTCTTGAGCGCCTGACAAAGCTTGAGGAACCCGTCCATGTCAGCGGGGAAGTTGTTGAAGCCGGCCTCGCGCATCCACGACACGCGGTAATTCATGGTGCCGCCCGACACGCCCAGCGGCAGCGCGATCCAGCGCCCATCGCTGCGGCTGTAGCGTTCGGCGACCGGATAGAAGCCGCCATATTTACCGCCGAGATACGCGGCGACGTCGCTGACATCGACCAGCTTGTCGGGAAATTGGTGCGGGTCGTCGTAGAGGCCGAACATGACGTCGGGCCCAGCCCCGACTTGTGCGGCGACCATCGCCTTCGGGCGCAGATCGTCGTTGCTGACCGAGTCAACCTGGACCTGCACGCCGGTCTGCTCGGTGAATTTCGCGGTGTTGCGCGTCCACGCGACACCTTCGCCCTCGACGAAACGCGTCCAGCGCAAGACGCGCAGCCGGGCACCGCTTTCCGGGGCGGGCAGGGGATCGGCAGCGAAAGCCGGGCGGTGGGCAAGCGCGGCCACGGCACCGGCGGCGCCGAGAACGGCGCGGCGTGTCAGGCGTTTCATCGTATCTCCCCTTCGTTTTCGATGCCTAGTCTCTGGCGGCTGGGCAATTGAGGAAAGTATGGCACAACAAACTCTACTCGGAAAAGGTTTTCCGTAAAGGCAAACGAGACCCCGCCGCCGCCGCCAGTGTTAAAATCATCGGCGAGCCGCGACCTCGCGCTTGACCGTCTGGGGGCTGGCGGCTATTGACCGGAGGCAGGGCAAGCGAAACAACAAACGACAAGGAATAGAGGAGAGATGCGTCATCTGATTCTGGCTTCGGGCGTCCGTCTACGCGTGGCGGTGGTCCTTCTCATATCCACGGCTCTCCTGGCCGCTTGCGGAAACAGCGAAAAATTCAATCGCGCGGCCTACGATGTCTGCCTGGTCGCTGCCAAGGCGGATGCCAAGGTCGGCAAGGCCTCGTTTGCAACCTTCGAGCAGTCGAAAGTTGCCAGCTCAACGGGGGATGACCAGTTCCGCGTCAATATTCCCTATGAGCTCGGCGGCCAGAAGGGCCTCTATCAATGCATCGCGGAAAAGCGTCAGGACGGGAGTTTCGCCGCCGTCTTCTGATCGCCGCTTAGGTCAGGCGGCCGGCCCGCGGCCCATGATCTGCAGCACGAAGACGAACAGCCAGAGCAGGGCGGCGGCCAGGGCGACGGTCGTGGCGTGCCAGATGTAACGATCGCGCAGGATGTTGCCGAACACCTGCTGCGCCCGGGCCTCCGGGAAGTCGTGCCGCTTGTCCATCAGCAGGTAGGTCTCGGTATGGCGGTAATTGCGGCTGGGGGCTTCGAACGCCTTCCACAGCAAGATGGCGGCCATGAAGGTCGCGCCCGTCGCACCGAGCTTTAGCGCGGCGCCGATATCCCAATAGAGCGCCACCATGCCGGTGGCGATGGCGAGGAAGCCGAACCCGCAGGCACGGCGGATCGATTGGTCGGCAAAATAGCGTATCTGGTCCATCCGGCACCTGCCGCCGCACCACGCCACGCGATGATAATACCGGCAGGCCCTTAAGAATTATCACATATGCGGGAGGCGCCGCTCGGCCCGGCGCGGCTACAAGGCGCCGTGGATGTTCTGCAGCGCCGGCAGGCACATCAGCGTGGCCGCGGAAATCCAGATCCACATGGAAGTGGTGGCATTCTCGTCGCGCTCGACCAGCCGCTCGTAGAGCGCCGCCGGAATGCCGCTGACGAGCAGCGTGGCCGTCGACACCACGATGGAGCTGAAGAACAGCGCCCAGCCGACGGTCCGCGGAAACATTTCCGGCATCAGCACCGGCGCGATCTGGAGCGCGATCACGAGATAGGGCGAGAAAATCCCGTTGACGACGCAGAGTCCCGCAACGATCGTCAGCAAGCCGCGACGATCGAGGAGGGAGGGGCCCCTTGGATTGCCGCTCATGACGCGGATGGTGCCACGCGCGGCATCAGGCCGGCGCTGTACAGGATGGCAAAGAACGCAACCCTGAAGACGACGATCCAGAACGCCGCCACCGGCATCAGCAGGGGGCCATGCAGCGAGCGCGGCGTGATAAACGCAACCGGCGCGATCAGCCAGTTCGTCAGCCGGCAGAACCAGCGGTAGATATAGTTTGGGCTGTCAGGCGGCAGGAAGAAGCCGAGGGCGAAGCGCCCGAACAGCGTATAGAACAGCATCGACATCGCGTAGTTCGGGAGGTGGAAGTACCAGTACGACCACCAGATATCCTGACCGCTCATGATGTTCTTTTAGCCCAGGTGATGACGTAGGGGAACCAAGGGCGCGGGTTTGGGTCAAAAAAATGGGGCCCGCTTGCGCGGGCCCCAAGCACTCGATTGCTTTTTGTTTTTAGTGTGCAGCCTCGGAGTGCCGGACCGCGCCCGACGGGGTGCGGATTGAGTTCGACGAACTCCTGCATCTCCTTCGATGGCGGTGTGGTGACCAAACTGACCGCCCAGGTCACGATGAACGCTACCGGCAGACCCCAGACCGCGCTCGAGATGTTGCGGATGCCGAACCACAGCGGCATGTCGAAGTAGCGCGTTGCCACCAGGTAGTAGAGGCAGACGCCGAAGCCCGAAATCATCCCGAGAATGGCCCCGGTTGATGTCGTGCGTTTCCACCAGATACCGAGCACCAGCGGGGCGAACAGGCCCGCCGCCGCCAGCGAGAACGCCCAGGCCACCATCTGGATGATGCCCGAGGGCCGCGTGCCCGCGACCGCCGCCGCGATGATCGCCACGCCGACGAGCAGCACGCGGGCGATGATGAGGCGCCGCGCGGTACTTGCCTTCGGATCGATCATCTTGAAGTAGACGTCGTGGCTGAGCGCGTTGGCGATGGCCAGCAGCAGACCGTCGGCGGTCGACAGCGCGGCCGCGAGGCCGCCCGCCGCCACCAGGCCCGAGATGACGTAGGGCAGGCCCGCGATCTCCGGCATCGATAGGACGATGATGTCCTGGTTGATGATGAACTCGGCGAGCTGCAGGACGCCATCGTTGTTGGCGTCGCGGATCGTCAGCAGACCACCCACCTGCGACCAGTTTTGCACCCAGACCGGCAGTTGCGCGATCGGCTGGCCGATCACGTTCTGGTAGACCTCGAGTTTCGCGAAGGCTGCATAGGCCGGCGCCGTGAAGTAGAGCAGGAAGATGAAGAAGATGCTCCAGCCCACCGACTCGCGCGCCTGGCGGACGTTCGGCGTCGTGAAGTACCGCATGAGGATATGCGGCAGCGACGCGGTGCCGACCATCAGGCAGAGGACGAGCGCCCAGAAATTGTGGAACTCCGTCCAGCTGAACTTGCCCGCGGCGTCGACATAGGCCGCGACGTGCGGCTTGACGATGCCGAGCTGCTTTTCGAGTTCGGCGATCGACTGCAGCGCCTGACCGTAGGTCAGCTCCGGGATCGGGATGCCGTATTTCTTGGTCGACAACCAGATGACCGGCACCAGGTAGGCCATGATGAGGATGATGTACTGCGCCACCTGGGTCCAGGTGACCGCGCGCATGCCGCCGAGCATCGAGCACACCAGGATCCCGAGGAGGCCGACGAAAATCGCCAACTCGAATGAGATGCCGATGAAGCGCGAGGTGATGATGCCGATGCCGAAGCACTGGGCAACGACGTAGGTGAACGATGCGCAGAACAGCACGACCACCCCGCAGATGCGGGCCGTGTGGCCCTCGTAGCGCGTGCCCAGGAAGTCCGGCACGGTGAACTGGCCGAATTTGCGCAGGTACGGCGCCAGCAGGATTCCGACGAGCACATAGCCGCCGGTCCAGCCGAGCACGTAGCCCAAGCCGCTATAGCCGCCGAGGTAGAGACCGCCCGCCATCGAGATAAACGACGCGGCGCTCATCCAGTCCGCGCCCGTGGCCATGCCGTTGTAGAACGCCGGCACCACGCGGCCCGCGACGTAATACTCGGAAATATCCATCGTTCGCGACAGGATGCCGATATAGGCGTACACCGCGATCGTCGAGGAAGACGAAGCAGTAGCCGATGATCTGGTTGGAGACCCCCATCTGCTCGAGGATCGCCAGGATGATGACAAACCCGATAAAGCCGCCGGTGTAGCCACCGTAGACCTTGCCGAGGTTGCCGACGAAGCCGCCTTTGCCGAGATCGTATGCCATAGTCTCCCCCTATTCCTCGGCCACGCCGAATTCTTCGTCGATCTTGTTCTGGCCTTTGGCATTCCAGAAGCAGAGCACGACGAAGGCGATCAGCGAGCCCTGGGCCGCCATGTAGAAGCCCAGCGGGAACCCGAGGATCACGATCTGATTGAGCTGAACGGCGAAGAAATGAACGCCGAAGCTGAAGAAGAACCACAGCGCCATGATGGTCCACATCAGCTTGGAGGTTCTAGCCCAGTGCTCTGCCCGCTTCTCGGGTGTCATATGGTCGGCCATGTCCCGTGTTCCTCTTGCTTATGGTTGGACGTTTCCCCCTGACGCGTGCGGACAGCCACAACGCAGCTTCATCCCGCAAAGCACAGGCATGCTCGGCAACTGTTGTGTAAGGACTGGGTATCCCGTCACCGGGATTTTGCGTCGCTCCCCATTTTTTTATTTTCCCGACAAAGTAAAGTATATCATTCGACTAAGAGTGGCACAACGGGCTCACGCCCGAGTCGTGTGTGGTTGTAAGCGAGCGAGGGTGGATACCAGCGATGTTGAGAGCTCTGTTGCGGCGTCAGCGCCATCGTCCGGTCGACTCGGCGCAAGCGCTTGGCCGGTTTCTCGATCGCAACGCGTCCCTCATCGCCCAGAAATCGGTAATCGGCTACTGCCAGGTCAAGTCGATGTTGCCGGTGAATGAGCTGCTGCGAGAGAAGCTGTTCGCCGACGCGTTCGAGGTCTCGCGCTGGGAAGGATACGCAGCAATCCTGGCCGATCTTGTCGTGGTGGCCGAAGGGCGATTGCGGCCCGCAACCCCGGGGCGCGACGCGGCATTGGTCGAACCGCTGCTTCGCGTCTTCGCCGAAACCCTGGCCTCTCATCCCATGCCCGTCCATCGTCCGCAGGGCTGGGCGGACGCGGTCGATGCGTTGCGCGCGCGATTGCTGCACGTTCAGCTGGTGCCGCCCGCTTCCATCGCGCAGATCGCGCAATCCTCGGCGGAGCGGCTCTACGCGACCCTGCCGATTCACGAGTCGCTGCGCGAGCCGGACAAACCCGCGATCATGGCCAATGTTCAGTTCATGATGGTCGGGCTGGCCCACGAATTCGAGTCGCAACTCGATGTGGCGGCACTCGCGACTGAGCTGGTCGGATAAGCAACGAACCGGTGACTTTGCGGCGCGCTCGTCGTCGCGCATAGCGGGCTCACGGCGCCCCACCTTAGGCGCGACGTGCCGACCATAAAATGATCGGCAGAGTTGGTGCGCGTCTTCTCCCATAGGCCCCCGAGACGGCGTGTTTGTTATGCTTTATTGACAGCCAGTCTAGGGGCCGTCGCCGAATTCCACAATTAGGGTAAACCCTAGAAAAACAGCGATTGTCTGGCCGGCCAACAGCGACAATCGGACCAACTCAGCGACCGAGTGGACATGGAGTTTTTCCATCACCCGGGCGCGGTGCGCCTCCACCGTCTTGATGCTGACATTGAGTTCGTCGGCAATCATGCGATTGAGTTTGCCGGCGATCACGCAGTTCATCACTTCGCGCTCGCGCGGCGTAAGGCTGGCCAGAATTCCGACCGCCGCGCGCGTGCTGCGCTGCTGCTCGCGCGCTTCCACGTTGCGTTGCAGGCAACGACGCACGATGGCGACCAGCTGGCGGTAATCGAACGGCTTGACGACGAAATCGACAGCGCCTTCCTTGACCGCCTCGACCGCCTGGGTGACTTCGGCGGTGCCGGACACGAAGACGACCGGAAGATCAAAGCCGCGGGCTTTTAACAGGCGTTGAAGGCCCAACCCGTCCATGCCGGCCAGGGTCAGATCGAGCACCAGGCAGCCCGGATTCCCGGGCGTATAGGCATCGAGGAAGGTTTCCGCGGTCGCGAACGCCTCGACACGGACGCCATCGGTTTCGAACAGCCACGTCATGAGACGACGGATCGAAGTCATCGTCGTCGACAACGTAAACCGTGGCGGCCGCACCCGGCCGCATGTTCGCCGTGACATCGCCCGAAGCGTTCATCCCAAGTTTCGCTCCCCGCTTTATTTATTGGATATTTTGAAGACTTGAGCGGCGCCTTGGCAATAGGCATATAGTTACAGAGGCAAGCGGGATCCGGAGGATCACTCAAAAGGCGGTGGCGGGGCAGGTCCCGCGAGCGCTTCTATTGCACTGCAATCGAAGGTTGGTTGGCGATGACGGCAATCCCCGATCGGCCGCCGCGCCATTCGCCGGTGGCCCTTGCAACTCGCTCGCAGACAACGATTTTCACCAAGCTCGTGTCCGACATGATGCGGGCCTCCCCATATACCTGCACGGTCGGAACGCCGTTGGTTGATGCGATTGGCGGCATGGCGACCAGCCGCGCTTCCGGGATCCTGGTCACCGATCCCGGCGGCCATATCGTCGGCATCGTGACCGAGCAGGACGTCGTGCGCCGCGTGGCGTTCCGGCTGTCCCCTGACCAGCCGGTCGAGATGGCGATGACCTGGCCGGTCGTCACCGTGACGCCGGACGAGTATCTCTATCGGGCCATCGGCCGGATGCGCCGCGAGGCACTGCGCCACATGCCGGTGATCGACGCGGAGGCCCGCCCGGTCGGCACGCTCGACCTCCATGAAGCTATGGCTGCGGCCACGGCAACGATGACCGCGCAGATCGACCGGCTGACCCGGGACGCCTCGATTGAGGGCATGGCCCAGGTCAAGCAGGCGCAAGCGGAACTCGCGCAGGATCTTCTTGCCGACAATTTGCCGGCGCCGGATATCCAGGGCCTGGTGACGGAGATCAATCACGACATCCATCGCCGGGTCCTGGCTGGCGCCTTGCGCGCGATGACGGATGAAGGCTGGGGAGCGCCGCCGGTTCCGTTCACGCTGCTGGTGATGGGCTCGGGCGGGCGCGGCGAGAACTTCCTGTTTCCAGATCAGGACAACGGCTTCATCCTCGCGGACTATCCCGACAGCGATCACAACCGTATCGACGCGTTCTTCATCGCCTTGGCCGAGCGCCTGACACGCGATCTCGATCGCGTCGGTTTTCCCTTGTGTAAGGGCAACGTGATGGCGAGCAATCCGCTCTGGCGTAAGACGGAGAGCCAGTGGCGCGAGCAGATCGAACTCTGGGCCCGGCATTCGAGCCCGGTCGCGGTGCTGTTCGCTGATATCTTCTTCGACTTCTGCGCGGTTGAGGGACCCCGCGCGCCCGCCGACCGGTTGCGAAAATTCGTCACCGAAGCGTTGCGCGCCTATCCACGCCTCTTGGCGACGATGGGCCGCGACGAAACCGGCCGCTCCGTGGCACTGGGTCTATTTGGACGTATCCTGACGGATCCCCGTGGCGGCCATCCTGGCCGCGTCGATCTCAAGATGCGCGGCATCATGCCGCTGGTGGCATCGACGCGACTGTGGGCGCTCAAAGAGGGCGTCACGGAAACGGGCACACTCGCGCGCCTGGCCGCCCTCACCGCTGCCGGTGCGATTGCAGCCGACGATTCCGAAGAACTGGTGCACGCTTTCAACCACGTGACGCTGGTGCTGCTGCGCCAGCAGCTTGCCGATTTTCACGCCGGCCGCCGTGTCGGCAATCTGGTCGAGCCGCGCACGCTCTCGCACCATGACCGCCAGCATCTGGTCGCCGCGCTGCGCGTCATCGAGCGTTTCCGCAAGAACACACGCGGGGCGTTTACGGGCGAGCTTTGGTAGGAGCGGGAGCCTGCGCCTTCAAAACTGCGCCTGTCGTACCTTGATCTCCAGCATCATGTTGGATGCCCGCGCGAGCGCGTCGAGCGTGTCGATCCCGCGCAGCTCCAGAAGCTCCATCAATTTCACGAACACCGCCGCCGTCGCCAGCGCGTCGCCCAACGCCGTATGGCGTCCGGCTACCTCGACGCCCAACCGTTGGGCGATCGCGTCAAGGCTATGATCGTCGACATCGCGATAGAGAAAGGCGGAGATCAGCAGCGTATCGAGCGCCACGTTATCGAAGCGCACACCCGTGTCGGATTCCTTCATCTTGAGGAATTTGAGGTCAAACGCCGCGTTGTGCGCCACAAGAACGCTGTCGGCCGCGAAGGCCTTGAATTGCGGCAGCACGACGCCGATCGGTGGCGACTGCGCCACGCTTGCATCGGTGAGGCCATGGAAACGGGTCGATTCCGGCGGGATCGGCCGGCCGGGATTGACCAGCCGGCTGAAGGTCTCACCGGTCAGGATGCGGCCGTTGACGACACGGACAGCGCCGATCGACACGATCTCGTCGCCCTGGCTGGGATTGAGACCGGTCGTCTCGGTGTCGAAAACGACATAGGTGAAGGAGCGCAACGGTGGGGCGGCCGTCTCGCCGACGGTCGGTGTCAGATGCAGCAGATCGAAATCGTAGAATTCCGGCCGCGTCGGCAGTCGCGCTTCGGCCGGCGGTGCCAGCGGCAGCCGTGCTGCGGCCGGCAGTGGCAGGCGCAACACGGCCCGGCCTGGCCGAGTCCGCTGGCTCCAGATCTCGCTCCCGTGCCGTGCCAGGATGTCGCGCATCGTCTGGGCGCCGATGGTCCCTTCGAGTGGCGCGGTAAGCCAGAGGTCGAGCGTACCCGACGACACCGGATCGCCAAGCCACGCAATCTCGATATAAACGCGGCGATCGCCCAGGAGGGCCTCGATGTCGAAGTCATGGATCCCCGTGGATTGCGCCAAATTGCCGAGCAGACGTTCGAGGGCGATGACAAGCGAATGGCTGTCGCCACCCAGCCACAGCGGCAGGCCGACCATCGTGACGATCGGACCGCCGCTCTCGACCAGCCGCCGGATCACGCAATTGAACAGATCCGCCGAATAGAGATCGGTCATCGGCCAGTGGCTGCTGGACAAATTGCGGTAGCCGCGATCGAGCGCCTCCAGCCGGTGGCTGAGTTCGTTGCTTTCGCGGCGAATGACGTCTTCGAAGGCGCGGCGTTGGGCTGCCTCGATGTTTGGGTATTCGGCCATCGTCTCGGCCGCCGCACGCAGATTGGCGAGCGGCGCGCGCAAGCCTTCAGTTGCACCGCGCAGCAATACGTCGCGCCGGTGCAGCTCCGCCATTTCGCGTGTGGCGTCCCTGAAGGTCAGCACATAGCCCGTCGGCTGCAGCATCTGGTCCGCGATCAGGCTCATGCGCCCGCGAAGCATCGTGCGTGCATCGACCGTGGCGCAGACCAGGGGCGCCGTCGCTTCCGCCGGGCTGTCGCCCTTGCCGGATATCAGTCGCTCGATCGCATGCAGAACCGGCTCGCGCGTCACGATGTTGAAGAGCGAGCGGCCGAGGCCCAGATGCTCGGGCATCATGAGCACGGCGAGCGCTGCCTGGTTGTAAAGCAGAATGCGATGGTCGAGGCTGCACACCAGCACACCCTCGCTGAGGTCGCGCAGGATGGCTTCCAGCCGGCCTTTCTGCTCTTCAACGCGCGATGTGGCGGCGGCGACGGATTGCTCGACCTCGCGTTTGGCGCCCAGACGCGCACTCGCAATCGTGTTGATGGCTTCGGGAAGCGGCGTCAACCACGCGAAGCGTGACGCGCGGACCTGGCCATCGGGTCGCGCCTCGGCGATGAAGCGAGCCTCGGCCGCTAGCAAAGCGGCCGGAGCAAGGACGAAGCGCTCGATCGTCATCCACAACAGCCCCGCTATTGTGGCCAAGCCGAGGATTGCCGCCCACACGACCACGGCATCCGGCATCTCTGATGTGCCCAGCTGCGCATCGGGCATCAGCTTCAATGAGCCCACGAATATTCCGGCGCCGGCGAGCGCTGCCAGAATGACGGCGATGGCGAGACGCCAGCGCGGCTTCAAGCGCAAATTCACCCCGGGTCCTCGCCCGCGATCTAGGCTGCGCTGACGTTGCGTGCGCCGCCGACCATCAGGACAGAGGGTGTCATCTGGTTCTCCCGCATGGCGAAACCTCCCCAAGAATATGTTTTGCGTAAGGATAGTTCAGCCCATGCCCCTTTGTCATGGCAGGTGGTGGGGGGCCAAAGCCGCGCCCATCCGCCGTCATTGTTTGCGCCGGCGGCGCATCCGAAAGAAATCGTTCGAAGGGCAGTCCGGCCGCTGGGCAGACCGCGACAAATTGCTGCGCCGCTCGGCCACGCACGCCTGCCAAGAGCAGCTGGCACAGCCGGCTGCGCAAGCTGATGTAGGTCTACTGGCGCTCGATTGCCTCATCGAGCTTGCGCGACAGGAGCCACGCCAACCCCAGGAACACCGCCAGCACCGCGAAGCTTGCCCCCGACGCGGCACGGCCGACCGTTTCCTCCGCCAGATGACCGAAGCTGTAGCCGGCCGAGACGACGATCAACGCCCACAATCCCGCCGACACGAAATTGAGCGCGAGGAAATGCAGCCACGGCAGTTTCGTCATTCCAAACGCGAAGCCAGCGACATTGCGGATACCGTGCGGGTAGCGGTGGATCAGGATCATCCAGACATAGTGGGTGCGAACCAGCCGGATAATCGTGTCGATGCGCGAATTGAGCATCGGAATGTATTTGACGGCGGCATGGCCCCAGCGCCGCCCAACCCAAAAGCGCAGCACGTCGCCCAGGAAGCCGCCGGCCCAGCAGACGAGCACCAGCGTGCCCCAGTCGAACGCGCCCAGATGCGCGGCGTAGCCAGCAAAGAGCGGGATCAGCAGGCTGTTGGTCGCAGCATAAGTCAGCATGAAGGTATAGGCGACCTTGCCGTGCTGCTGAATCGCATTCAGGATTTCCGCGAGGTCCATTGTTACCGGCGTGTGGCTAGGGGACCCGGACGATAACAGACGCGAACCGCCAGCATTCACGGATTTTGCGTGCGCGAGCCGTCTTTCGTGGTACGGAGCCTTATTCCGTGCCCTTCAGCTTGGCGCCCACCCGCACGATCGCGGCGATGGCCGGGACCAGCTCGCGGCCCAGCGCGGTTAGCGCGTATTCGGCCGCGGGCGGGGAGGTCGGCATGACGCGGCGCTGCAGCACGCCCTTGCGCGCCAGCGTGCGCAGCCTGGCGCTCAGCACCTTCGCGGAGATGCGCGGAATGTCGGTGCGCAATTCGCCAAAGCGCCGCGGACCCCCGCTCAGATACCAGATCACGTTGGGCGTCCACGCCCCGCCCAGCAGCGCCATGCACTCGCTGAGCGGGCAATAGGGAGGGGGCGGGGGTGACGTGTTCTTGCGCCGGCGCAGCGCCATGGCGGACTCCGGTTACCGTTTGGATATCGCAAAATGAGATTACCATTGGTTACGTCATATACAAAGGTAATCCAACATGGCTATCGTGCGCCGGCAATAAGCCGGAGCAAGACATGGGAACGGAAACCGAAGCCACACATCGCCTGGGAACACGCCATCCGATCATTCAAGGGCCGTTCGGCGGCGGCCTGTCGACCGTCGCCCTAACGGCGACGGTTTCGAATTTCGGCGGGCTCGGCTCCTATGGCGCGCATATCCACAAACCCGAGGATATTGGCCGTGTGACGCGCGAGATCAGCGCAGCGACACCGCATCCGTTCGCGCTCAATCTCTGGATCTCCGATCACGATCCGGGCGGGCTCTCCCTCACGCAGACGGAGTTCGATCGCGCTTTCGCTCTCTTCGCGCCGTATTTCGCCGAGCTTGGCGTCGCGAAGCCGGCGCTGCCCGCGCGGTTTCACGAGCGATACGAGGATCAAGTCGAGGCTCTGCTCGAGGCCCGCCCGCCGGTGTTCAGCTTCGTCTACGGCATTCCGTCACCGCGCATCATGGCAGAGTGCAAGCGGCGCGGCATCGTGACGATGGGCACCGCGACCACCATTGCCGAAGCGCAGGCTTTGGATGAGGCGGGCGTCGATTTGATCGTTGCCACCGGCTTCGAGGCCGGCGGCCACCGTGTCTCGTTCCTGTCGCGTGCCGAGGACTCGCTGTTCGGCACGTTCGCGCTCACCCAGCTTGTGGCGCCGCGCGTCAAGGCGCCGATCGTCGCCGCCGGCGGGATCCTCGATGGACGCGGCATCTGCGCCGCCCTCACGCTCGGTGCGCAGGCGGCGCAGATCGGCACGGGCTTTCTCGCTTGCGCGGAATCCGGCGCCAGCGATGCGCACCGCGAAACCCTGTTCAGCGACAAGGCGCAACACACGATCTTGACGCGGGCCTTCACCGGCCGCCTGGCGCGCGGCGTGCGCAATCGCTGGACCGACGAAATGATGGCGTCCGTGGCGGCTCTGCAGCCCTTTCCGGTCCAGAGCTGGTTCATGGCGAAGCTGCGGCCGGCCTGTGTCGCCGCCGGCCGCACCGACCTGATGTCGCTCTGGAGCGGGCAGGTGGCACCCAACCTGCGCCATAAGACCGCCGCTTCTTTGATGCAGGCGCTGGTGCACGACCTGAGCGCGGTGGCGCCCGCGGTCTGATCGGCTTGGGCCTGCGTCGCCGCGTCACTTGTCAGGGCGGCGTGGAGGCGACAGATTGGGTGTCCCGCCCATCGCCGCCACAATTCCTACCGGACATGACCGACCTAGCCGATCTTTCGACCGCCGAGCTCGTCGCCCAATACGCCACGCGCAAATTGTCACCCTCTGAAGCGACAAGGGCCGCTCTCGCGCGCATCGACGCCTGGGAGCCGCACGCTAACGCCATGTACATCATCGATCGCGGCATGGCGATGTCGACGGCGGCGCAATCGGAGAAACGCTGGCGCGAGGGCAAGCCGCTCTCCGCCCTCGACGGCGTGCCGATCACGCTCAAGGAGAATATCGCCACCAAGGGCGACCCGGCGCCCATCGGCACCGCGGCTGGCGACTTCACCCGCAAGACGGAGGATGCACCCGTGGCCGCGCGCGTGCGCGAGGCCGGCTGCGTGCTTCTCGGCAAGACGACGATGCCCGATTACGGCATGCTCTCGTCCGGCCGCTCGTCGGTGCACGGCACCACGCGCAATCCCTGGGATCTGACCCGCAACACGTCGGGCTCGTCGTCGGGCGCGGCTGCGGCGGTGGTCGCCGGCTACGGCCCGCTGCATGTCGGCACGGATATCGGCGGCTCGGTGCGCCTGCCCGCGACGCATGGCGGCTTCTTCGCGCTCAAGCCCTCGCAGGGGCGCATTCCCGTCTCTCCGCCCTTCATGGGCCGCGTCGCCGGGCCGATGACGCGGATGGTCCGGAATTCCGCGATGCTGCTCTCGATCGTGTCGCGGCCCGATGCGCGTGACTACATGAACCTGCCTTATGCCGAGACCGACTACGCGGCGCAGCTCGAGGGGCTCTCGCTCAAGGGCCTGCGCATCGGCTTCATTCGCGAGATGGGGGTGGGCCTGAAGCCGCACGACGCCGTGCTCGCCGCCGTCGATGCGGCTGCCAAAGCCCTGAGCGACGCCGGCGCCATCGTCACGCCCACACCGTCATTCCTGACCGCCGACATGCTGGAAGGCATGTGCCGCTTCTTCGAGGCGCGCTCCTACAACGACGTCATGGCGCTGCTGCCCGAAGCGCGCGCGAAGATTCTGCCCTTCGTGCGCGAATGGTGCACGCATCGCGCCGGCAATTTCACGGGTGGCGAGGTGATGGCGGCCTATATGCAGGTGATGGCGATGCGCGAGGCGGCGGTGAAGGCCGTCGCCAAATTCGATTTCGTGCTGTCGCCGACCTCGCCGATCCTGCCGTATTCCGCGGACTCTTGCGCGCCCGGCGACAATCCGCGCGACGCGCTGCCGCATATCGCCTTCACGGTCGCCTACAACATGTCGGAGCAGCCGGCCGCCTCGATCAATTGGAATTTCACGCCGGAAGGCCTGCCGGTCGGCATCCAACTTGTCGGCCAACGCTTCGACGATCTGGGCGTGCTGCGCCTCGCGCGCGCCATCGAGCAGATCCGCCCGGCGCAGAAGCCCTGGCCAGCACCGCCACGCTAGCCCGCCGCCTGCGCCGCCGCCACCGCGCCCCGATCGCGCCGGCCGCGGTCGCTGAAAAATCGCGGACGCTTCATAAATCGTTAACCGTCTTCCCCTAAGGTCACTCCTGCGCCGCGATGAAATTAAGGTAGTGGCGACTGTGAATGGCCCCAAGCGTCAAGCTGTGGGGCCTTTCTTGTTCTGGGTCCGGTTTAGCGGCCTACACCGCCGGCAAGTTTTGAAGGCGGATTAAGGGCTTAAGCGCCCATTCCTCAGGCAGTTTCGGGTATTAGGCCTTAAGTCTTTTCTAAGCATTGGGGGCCTATCGTCCGGCCGCTTTCCTCAAAATGGCGGGGGCCATGGACAACGCGAACATCTCGACCTGGGTTGTGGCCTGCGGCATCGTCGCCGTTCTGGCGGCGGCATCCATGGTGATCAAGCCCGACATCATGCCGCGCCTGGCGCTGCATGATCCCGCGCGTCGGGTCCCGGTCGAGCTGATGCCGTCCACGCCCTCGCGCAGTGCCGAAACCGACCTGCCGCTGTTCGAGCACTGACGCGTCTAGCGGCTTTCGCTGGCCAGCCGCAGCCCCAAGGCCACCAGAACAGCACCCATCGCGCCCTCGATGACCCGCCGGATCCCGGCGCGGCGCAGCACGTCGCCCGCCCGCGCGACCACGACCGCGTAGACCGTCAGCCAGGTTAAAGTCATCAGGCTGAAGACCACGCCAAACGCGAAGAGGGCGGCGACATCCGTTTCGCCCGCCGGCACGAATTGCGGCAGCAGGCTGCTGAAGAACGCCGCGATTTTCGGGTTGCTGAGATCGCTGATCAGGCCCTGACTTAGCGCCGCTCGCGGGGCGAGGCGGGCTCTTGTAACGGCTCACCGCCGTGCGGGACATCGCGCCCAAACAGCGCCGCCCACAGCGCCTGCGCGCCCAAGAAGATCAGATAGGCGGCGCCGACATATTTGACCGCCAGGAACACCGGCTCCGACGCGATCAGTAGGGCCACTAGCCCGACGCTGGTCGCCAGCGCCCAGATCGTCAGACCGATCGACACGCCCAGCGCGGTAAACAGCCCGGCCTTACGCCCACCCAGCAGCGTGTTGCGGATGGTCATCGCCGTGTCCGGCCCCGGCGTCATGATCACCAGCGCCGAGATGCCGAGGAACGCGAGAAAGCCGCCGGTCATTTGAAGATCGCTTTCGGAATCATGGCGTGGATGCCTTTCACCTGGTCGACAACTTGTGTCACCTCGAAATCGACACCGATGCTCGCGAGCGCATAGGCGTCGACCCGCGACATGTTCTTCTCCGTCGCGAGAAAATTCACCGTCTCGCGAATGCACATGCGCATGGCCTCCTCGAGATTCTCATGAAGGCCGAGGCAGATCCAATGGTCCGGCGTTTCGGCGCGCGGCCAGGCCAGCGTCTTGCCCTTGATCAACTCGAAGCGGAACGTGCCGGTCATCGAGGTCTCGATGGCCGTGAGGTCGACTTCGCCGTCGCCCTGCGCCGCGTGTCCGTCGCCGGTCATGAAGAGCGCGCCCGGCACGTGCACGGGCAGATAAAGCGTCGAGCCCGCGACCAGATCCTTGAGATCGATATTGCCGCCATACGTGCCCGGCGGTACCGAACTCAGCTTCCCCATGCTGCGTGCCGGTCCGACCGCCATGATGCCGAAGAACGGCTTCAGCGGGATCTCGATCTTCGGCGCGAATTTGGCGACACCGCGCGCCTCGTCAAAGGGAATGACGACGCTGCGGTTGAGTGTGAACTCATCGGGCAGGCCGCCCTTGCCGCTGCGCATCGAGTTGACGCCGTAGGGCACGCGAGGCTTGGCGGCGATCACGTGGATCGCCAGCGTGTCGCCCGGCTCGGCCCCTTCGATATAGATCGGTCCGGTGACGACATGGGGCCCGAGGCCGCTGTGCTGGACCTTCGTATAAACGGCGACCGCGTCGGCCAGCACCTGCTCGCGATCGATACCGAAGCGCGCAAAGAATTTCTCTGGCGGCCCCTGATCGCCCATCAGCCCCTCATGGCTGACGGTCTCCATCGTCACGGTCTCGCCCGGCTTGATGCGCAAGACCGGCTCGGCCGCGCCCCAGAGATAGCCCCAGTGCACCGTCTCCGGCCCTGACTTGATCAGATGACGTCCCGGTCCGTCGCTGGACACCAAGCCCGCTTTGAGGGCGCGCTCGAGGGCCGCGTCGCCGGGCTCGAGCCCGCGCGACGATGGCTGACCGGCGCTGACATGAGCGGGATTGATCTGCCCGGCACTGACCGCAAGCCCCTGGCGCAGCAGATCGCGCCGCGCCTTGTCGATGGCGCCGACGCGGAACATCTCATCGACGAAATCGGCAAGCCGCCCGCTCGCCGGGCCATCGGCGGAATGCGAGTGCTCGTGAGAATGCGAATGCCCCGGCTTGTCGTTCATGCTGCTCCCCGCGCGCGTGATGTTCGGCGAGGCCGCGCTATGCACAACGCGTTCCAGCCGGCGCGCGAGAATGCGCCGGAATCCGGCGGCCGGGCAAGGCCAGGCTAGCTGGCGCGGCGCTTGCGGGTCTGGGCTGCCTTCTTGGCGGAGCGCGAGCGCGCGGCGGCGGGACGCCTGGCGGCGGCGCGGCCGCCCAGCTTGCCGCCTTTGCGTGCCGGCGCTTTGTTGGTGCGCTTGCCGCGGCCCGAGCCGCCTTCTTTCTTGCCGCCGCCGGTCATGGCGTTGACAGTTGCCCAGGCCCGCCGCTCGGCCTCGTCCTTGCCGAGCCCGCGTTTCTCATAGCCTTCTTCGATGTGTTCGGCCTGGCGCTTCTGCTTACCGGAGTATTTGGATTTGTCGCCGCGCGGCATGACACGTCCTCCTCAAAACAATGTGAGAAGGAAAACCCGCGGACCTGCTGTCGGTTCCGTTACGCAGGTTTCTTGGGCTTGTCGGCGCTCGCTGCGGGCTTGGTGCCGTTTTCCATGAAACGATCGGTGATCCAGCCCAGCACGCTCAAGATCACGAACGCAAAGCCGAGCGTCGTGAAGGCGACAATATAGAAAGCGCCGCCACAGGCGACGCCCAACGCGCCCGCCAGCCAGATGCTGGCGCCGGTGGTCAGGCCAACGACATCGCCGCGGCTTTGGATGATCGTGCCCGCACCCAGGAAGGCGACGCCCGCGATCACGCCCTCGATCACACGCGTCGTATCGACGGCCGTCTCGCCTTTCGTGAATTCGAGCTGCGTGAAGAAAATCTCGGTGGCGAGAATGGTGAAGCAGGCGGACGCCAGGCACACCAGCATGTGCGTGCGCAATCCGGCCGGCTTGTTCTTGGACGCGCGCTCGAAGCCGAGCACCATGCCACACGCCATCGCGGCGGCGAGCCGCGTGACGATATCGACCCACGCCAGATCTTCGTTCATGAAGCCCCGTTCACCAGATCAACCCAGCAGGTAGGCAAACAAAAATCCCGCCAGCGTCAGGCCGATCGAAATGAACAGGACGTAGCGCACCACGCCCATGATGTTGCCTTGGCGCGCGTCGACAGCCGGCATCACCGCGGGCGGATTGGGATCATGGTCGAGACGCTCGACGTGGTCGGGGTGCGTATTGGTGTTGCTCATATCTGAAGAAATCCCCCGGCGCGCGATCGGTTCCCCTGCAAATTCTGAGGGTCGGGGGCCAAGGCCCGGAATTGGTGGGAATTTCAGTTCTCCGCCCATCCGGGTTTGGCGCGCCCATCCGTCATAGCGGGTGGTGGTAACGCGACCCGCAAAAGCGCGGGCGTATCGGTATGGGCAATGTCGTGACTTTGCGCCGGGTCCTGGTCTGGGTTCACCGCTATGTCGGGCTGGCGATCGCGCTCTTTGTCGCGATGGCCGGGCTCACCGGCAGCGTGCTGACGTTCCATCATGAGATCGACGAACGGCTGAATCCCGATTTCTTCGCTGAAACCTCGAGCGGGGCCATGCTGTCGCCGGACCGGATCGCGTCCCTTGTGGAGGCGAACAACCCGCGCGTGCGCGTGCAATACATGACGATTCCCGATCGGCCCGGTCATGTGAGCGAGGTGGTGACGATAACGCGCTCCCGATCCCGCCACAGGCCGGCTCTACGAGGTGGAAAACGACTGGCTCTCGGTGGACCCGGTCTCCGGCACGATCATCGGACAGCGCCGCTGGGGCGCATGCTGCTTCGAGCGCCAGAACCTCATCTCCTTCCTCTACGAATTTCATCACAATCTGAAACTGCCGGAGCCGTGGGGCCCTTACGTGATGGGAAGCGTCGCGTTGGCCTGGGCGCTCGACTGCTTTGTCGCGTTGGCGCTGACCTTGCCGCGCGGCCGGCCGCTTCTGACGCGCTGGCGCGCGGCCTGGACCGTGAAACGCGCCAGCGCGTATCGCATCAGCTTCGACCTGCATCGTGCCGGCGGATTGTGGCTCTGGCTGCTTCTGCTGATGATGGCGGTCAGCGGTGTCGCGATGAGCCTGCGCACCGAGGTGTTCGAGCCCGCGGTGTCGGTGTTCTCACCCGTGACGCCGTCGCCCTTCGATCGCCGCCCGATGCAGCCGCCCGAACAGCCGATCGAGCCGAAAGTCGGCTTCGATGAAGTCCTGGCGCAAGCGCGCGGCGAGGCGCAGCGCCGCGGCTGGACCGCGCCGGCCGGCGAGATCTTCTACAGTCCTGAGCACGGCCTGTTCGGGGTTGGCTTCGGCCAGCCGCACGAATTCAACATCGGCAACCCCTGGCTCTACTTCGATGCGCAGGGCGCCGCGTTTGCCACCGTCGTGCCGGGCGAGGGGAATGCGGGCGATATTTTCGCGCAGCTTCAGTTCCCCTTGCACAGCGGGCGCATCGCCGGCCTGCCGGGGCGGATCTTGATCTCGCTGCTCGGGCTGTGCGTGGCCGGGTTGTCGTTCACCGGCATCGTTATCTGGTGGCGCAAGCGGGCGGCGCGCGGCGGGGTGCGGTCTCGAGCCGGCACCGATCTCGTGGAGCGGCGCGAAACCATTGCCGCGGATTGATGGCTCAAGCCCATGTTATGATATTGAGAATTAATTGCAATACCGTTAGCTTGGCGCCTGGTCGCATTTGGCTTGGGGGCGCCCGCTTTGGGTTGGCCGTTTCACATCGAGCGTCTGTTCCGTCTGCACCGCGCCGAGCTGGAGCGCTTCGCGCTGCGCCGCCTCGGCAATCGCGAAGCGGCGAGCGATGTGGTGCAGGACGCGTTCTTGCGCTTCGCCGTGGCTGTTGGCGACCGGCGCGAGCGGCCGGAGGTCGAGAATCCGCGCGCCTTCCTGTTTCGCGTCACCGGCAATCTGGCGACCGACGTCCTGCGCCATGATCGCGTCGCGGGGCAGGTCAGCGGCAGCGAGGCGCTACATGACGATCTGCCGTCGTCCTCGCCATCGCCCGAGACCATCGCGCTCGATCGCGACAAGATCCGACGCCTCACCGCTGCCCTCGACCAATTGCCGGCGCGCCAGCGCCAGGTCCTGGTGATGAAACGCCTGCACGGGCTGGCCCATGCGGAGATTTGCCAGCGCACCGGCCTGTCGCCGGCGGCCGTGGAGAAGAACTTGACCCGGGCGCTGCAGCGGCTGCGCGTGGCGGTCGACGACGGGGCCGGCTGATCCAACGCCGGCCGGGTGGGATTTACAGCGCTCATCCGTCTTAGAAGCAGGGTGAAACGCAAGGGCGGTCAAGCAAGCATGAGCGGCCAGGCCAACCACACAACGGTGCATGACGCGACGGAGGAGCTGGCGCTGCGCTGGCTGATGCGCGTCAGCGACGCCGGTGCGACGCAGGCTGACCGTGACGCCTGCGCGCGCTGGCGTGCGGCGAGCCCGGCGCATGACCAGGCCTATCGCGACGCCGAAGAATTCTGGGCGGCCGGCGAGCTCACGGCGGCGCTGCGCCAGTGTCCCGCCGGCGCAGCCGCGCCGCGCCGCGCGTCGTGGCGCTGGCGGGCGATCGCGGCGGCGCTTGTCGCGATCCTTGTCACCGGTCTCTATGCGCTGCTGCCGGGGCGCCCGGAGATTTGGCTGCTGGCCGATTATCGCGCCCCGCTTTACGGGCTGCGCGCCGTCACGCTCGCCGACGGATCGCGCATTCATCTCGATCGTGGCGCCGCTGTCGACAACGCCTTCACCGCGACGCATCGCACGCTCTATCTGCGCCAGGGAAACATCGTCGTCGAGGCGGCGCACGATGCGGCGCGACCGCTCATTGTGCGCACCGCGCATGGCGAGGTCGAGGTCATCGGCACGAAATTCCTGGTCGCTCATCGAGCGACGGTCGATCGCATCGTCGTGCAATCGGGCCGCGTCGCCGTGCGCCGGGATGGCAGCGAGAAATTGCTGGGGCCAGGCCAGGGCGTTGCCATTGGCTCGAGTTTGGAAGCGGGCATCGGCGCGGTCGAAGCGGCCGATGCCAGTGTGGTGGAGGATGTTGCAACCGGCTGGCGCAGCTTCGAGGCGGCACCTCTGGCCCGCGTGCTCACCGAAATCGGCCATTACCGTCTGGCACCGCTCATCATCGGCGACGCGAAGCTGAACGATCTGCGTGTCACCGCGCGCCTTCAGGTCGCAGCGCCGGAGCGCGCCCTGACGGCGCTGGCCGGCACGCTGCCGCTCACCTTGCGCGAATTTCCCGCCGGGATCGTCGTCATCGCGCCGCGCGACTAGGCGCGCCAAGCCGGCCGCTCACAATTCTGTGTCCGGACCCGGTCCGTTGCCCCGTCTCAGGATCAGAATGAGACTAATTTGCATCTTGGGGCGTGCGATGGAGCGACAGGGACGGGGTGGCGCCAGCTGGCGCCAGGCGATGTGGTGCGGCGCTTCGGTGATCGCGATCCTACTGGCCAGCGGAGGCGCCGGGGCGATGGCGCAATCGGCACCGCCGCTTCTCGTGGCCCAGGCCGCGCAATCCTTCGACTTCGACATCCCGGCCCAGCCGCTCAGCGGCGCCTTGTCGACTTTCAGCCGCGTCACCGGCCTGCAGACGTCGGTTGCCGCCGAAGCCCTGCAGGGGCGTCAGAGCCGGCCGGTGCGTGGTCGCCTGACAGCGGAGGAGGCGTTGACGCGTCTTCTATCCGGGACCGGCCTCGTCCATCGCTTTGCCGACGCCGGCACGATCACGCTGGTCGAAGCGCCGCGCACGGGCGAACCCACGCAAATGCCTGCGGTAACCGTCGAGGCGGAGCGGGTGGGCGAAACCGCCAAGGGCCCCATACCCGGCATTGTCGCCAAGCGCAGCACCACGGCCACCAAGACCGACACGCCTCTGATCGAGACGCCGCAAGCAATCACGGTCATCACGCGCGAGCGCATGGAAGACCTGGGCGCCAACAATCTGGCGACTGCCCTACGCTATACGCCCGGCGTCACGGGCGAGGCCTTCGGGCTCGACAATCGCGGCGGCGGTCTCAATATCCGCGGCTTCAGCGCCACCGACAGCCTGTTCCGCGATGGCCTGCGGGTCCGCAATACGCCTTTCGTGAATACCCCGATCGACCCCTACAGCGCCGAGCGTATCGAGGTGCTGCGGGGTCCCGCCTCGGTCCTCTACGGGCAGGCCGAGCCGGGCGGCATCATCAACATCGTCTCCAAGCGACCGACGGCCACACCGCTCTACGAAGTCGAGCTCGGTGCGGGTAATTTCGATCGCTACGAAGGGAAATTCGATCTCAGCGGCCCCGTCGACAAAGAGGGCAAGCTTCTCTATCGCCTGACCGGCCTTTCCCGGAACGCCAACACCCAGGTTGATTTTGTCGGCGAGGATCGCATTTTCTTTGCGCCGGCTTTGACGTGGCGACCGAGCGAGGACACCTCGCTGACCTTCCTGAGCCACTATCAGGAGGATCGGATGGGCTGGGCGATCCAGTTCTATCCGGCTCAGGGCACGGTCCTGCCCAATCGCAACGGCAGCATTAAGCCCAGCCGCTTCACGGGCGAGCCGGCCTTCGACGAATACAACCTTGTCCAATATTCCGTCGGATATGAGTTCGAGCATCGATTCAACGAGGCATGGACAGTACGACAGAACGCCAAATTCAATCACCTCGACAACCAGCAGCATGGCGTGTTTGGCAATGGGCTGGACCCGACGGATCCGACGGAGTCCATACTGAACCGGTACGGCGACGAGGGAGATTCGAGGCTCAACAGCTTCCTCGTCGACAATCAGGTCCAGAGCAAATTCGCGACGGGCGCGTTCGCGCACACGCTGCTCTTCGGATTCGATTATCAGCGCCACATCTTCAAGGACATCGGCTTTTCCTGGGACGTCGATACGACCATTCCGTTCAATATCTACAACCCAGTCTACGGCGCGGCGATCTCAAATCCGCAGATCTATCAAAACACCAAAGTCACGCAGGACCAGATGGGCCTGTATGCCCAAGATCAGATCAAGCTGTGGGATAAATGGTCGCTCCTGCTCGGCGGTCGCTATGACTGGGTGGAGACCGACACGGATGATCGCCTCGCTCAGACGAGCACAACGCAGAAGGACCACGACTTCACGGGACGTGTCGGCCTTGTCTATTTGTCGGAGATCGGCCTGGCACCTTACGCCAGCTATTCGGAATTGTTCGTGCCATCCCTGGGCACGAATGTGGATGGCCGTGCCTTCGTGCCGACAACAGGTCAGCAATACGAGATCGGCATCAAGTATCAGCCGCCCGGCTGGAACAGCTACATGACGGTGAGCGCGTTCGATCTGCGCCGCCAGAACGTCCTCACACCCGACCCCGCTGATCCGGTGAATAGTCAGGTCCAAACCGGCGAAGTCAGGACCCGCGGATTTGAAGTGGAGGCGGTGGCCCAGCCGCTCCCGGGTCTCAAACTCATCGCCGCCTATGCCTACCTCAATACCGAGATCACCAAGAGCAATGTCGAAGGTGAGCAGGGCCAGAGACCCATCGGAGTTCCTGAGCACGCCGCTTCACTCTGGGCCGACTATACGATCCAGAGCGGCACGTTGGCGGGTTTTGGCGGTGGCAGTGGCGTGCGGTATGTCGGATCCACCTTCGGCGATACGGCGCCCAATACGCTCAAGGTTCCCGACTACACGCTGATCGACGCCGCCCTCCACTACGATCTGGGCAATTTCCGCTTCCAGCTGAATGGCAACAACCTGTTCGACAAGGACCACATTGTCGCTTGCCAGAACCTCAATGGCTGCTTCTTCGGTGCAAGCCGCACCGTGATCGGCACAGTACGCTATCGCTGGTGATCGGCGGCTCGCCCGCCATTGTGCGCGCTGGGGCAAAGGTCTTGCAGCGGGCATTTGTCGCAGGACGGCGCGGCGAAAATGCAAATCTTCTGGCCGAGTTCCTTCATCAGCCAGTGGAACTCGTAGAGGTCGTCGGCGTCCCAGTTGTCTGGAACAAGCCGCGCGAACGCGGCATGCCCGCACTCGTAGTCAGCATCGAGCGGCAGCAAACCCAATCGCTGACCCAGGCGCAACAATCGTGTGTCCACGACGAAAACGCGTTTGCGCAGCGTGCTGAAATTGAGCGCGGCCGCCGAAGCCTTGGCGCCCACGCCAGGCAAGGCCTTTAACCAGTGCAACGCGGCCTCCTCGTCCCAGTTGGCGAAGAAGTCGAGATCGAGACGGCCGGCCCGCGCGGCGATCATGCGCAAGGCACGCGGCAACAAATTCGCCTTTCGCTCGGCGAAGGTCACCAGGCGAATGATGGTCTCAATTTCAGCGGCACCGGCGCGGCTGAGCGGATCCCACGACGGATAGGAGCGCTGCAGACGCCCAAAAGCGGGCAGGGAGACCTCATCGCGCGTGCGCGCACTGATCATCGCGAGGATGAGCTGGCTGATCGGATCGAGGCGATCGGCGTCGCGCTCGGGTCCGTAGCGGTCGAACAGCAGCGCACGAACGCGGGTGAGGAACGGAGGGCGTTCAAGATCCAGCGACAACTGCATGAGCTTGAACCGAAGGCGAGAAATGTTGCTTCTAGGGTAAGAACAAAACGGGAACAACTCAAGCGCAATACACGTCGCGATGGCAGACCCCGGCACCGCGCCACGACCGTTGGAACTGCACACCGGTGGGTCGGGTCCCCGGATGGCATTCCAGCAGTGGAATGATGATCGTCAGCGCGTTGGCGCAGCGAAGTGGGTGGCCTCATGATCGGTAGAACAAAATTCGCGCACGCCGTGTTGTTGGCACAGGGCGATGACGCGTGCGTTAGGAAACCAGATTGCACAGGCACTACCGCGGTGCATTTTCTACGCGTGGCTGCGGGCCATATGCAGAAAGTCTCACCCGAGAGTCTTGCGAGCGTCACATAACTGCAATACCGTTGCTGTACGCAAAAAAGGGACGCGGACGACTCGTCTTGAGCGGCCGCAGATCCATGGAAGAGGGAGGGGTTTATGGCGATCCTGCATCGCGTGCTGGGTATTGGTTTGGCTGCGGGCGTGCTGCTCGCGGCCGTGCCGCAAGTTCATGCCGAAGACGTCACCATCAGGCTGTGGTCGCGCGCCGACCGATCCGGGCCGCTGCGCGCCGGCAATATCGTCGCGGCGACTGATCAGCTCAATCGTATGCTCGCTGCCACCGGCAGCTCGACGCGCGTGAAGCTCGAGGTCCAGGAGCCCAACGCCAAGGGCTATGACGACGACTCGCTCGAGCTCCTGAAGGCCTTTGCGGTCAACAAGGGCCCGGACATGTACGTCCTGGCCCATGAATGGATCGGCGCCTTCGCCGAGGCCGGCTATGCCTGGAACTTTGAGGAGCACATCAAGAAGAACCCCGAGCTCTACGGCGACATCATCCCGATCTTGTGGAACTCGGTGACCTACAAGGGCGTGCGTTATGGCGTGCCGCAGGATTCCGAAGTGCGCATGGTGTTCGTGAACAACGACAAGCTGCGCGCGATGGGCAAGTCAGAAGACTTCATCAAGGCGCTACCGGGCCAGGTAGAGAAGGGCGAGTTCACCGCCGCCGATCTCTGCGACCTCGCCGCCGAGGGCGTGCAGAAGGGCGTCGTCAAGATCGGGTTGCTGCATCGCCCGAACACCGGCCCCGACTTCCAGATGATGATGGCGCCGTTCGGGGCGGACCCCTATGACGCCAAGGCCGGCAAGCTGCGCGCCTCGAAGAAGGGCCTCACCAATTTCTTCTCCTGGCTCAAGACTTGCGTCGACAAGAAGGCGATCCCCGCGAACATGACCGCCATGTCGTGGGATTCGGTGGCGGCCGCGTTCCACGGCGAGGACTCCCTGATGTTCTTCCACGGCATCTGGCGGGTGGGCGAGCAGACGGAAGCCTTCAAGCTCAAAGGCCAAGCCGATTACTTCAAGAAGCTGACATGGCTGCACTTCCCCGCCGGTGCCAAGGGCGGCAAGCCTGCCAACCTCTCGCATCCGATCATGTACGCGGTGAGCTCCAAGTCGAAGAACCCGGAGCTGGCCGCTTATATCATCGCCCTGGCCTCGCAGCCGGTGCTCAACACCCGTCATGCCGTGACCACCAACCACACCCCGATCAATTACGGCCAGTCGGCAATGCCGGAATTCGTGGAGAAGGGTTGGGGATTGCGCGCCGGCACGCCGATGCTCGAATACGCGACCTTCATGCCCAACCATCCCAAGATCGGCTCCTACAACACGATCTTGTTCAAGGGCATCGAAGGTGTTGAGACCGGCCGCCTCACCGCGGCCAAGGCGGTCGATTTCGTCACCAGCGAAATGCGCGACGAGATTGGCAAAGACGTCGACATCGTCGACTGAGCGCTGTTCGTGACGCGGGCGGGGCCATAACCCCGCCCGCCGCCGCACACGATGACCGCCGCGACCCCGCGCATCCGCCGCCGATCCCTCGACGCCGTCCTGTTCCTCGGGCCGGCGACGATCCTCTTGTTCATGTTCTTCATCCTGCCGGTGCTGGCCGACATGGTCATCGCCTTCACCGATATGGACCGCACGCTGCGCGTGACCACGCTGACGACCGACCAATTCGTGCGCATGGCGACGCGCGATTCGCGGATGTGGGATGCGCTGCTGCGGACCGCGCTTTACGTTTTTTTCACCTTGACCTTTTTCAATGTCGGCTTCGCCGTGGTGCTGGCGCTGGCGACCACGTCAATCCCGGAGCGGTTGGGCACGTTCTTCCGCGCCGTCTGGCTGCTGCCGCGCATGAGCCCCTCGGTGGTCTACGCGCTGCTCTGGGCCTGGACGATCGACCCCAATGAGCGCGGGCTGCTCAACCAGGTCTTGATGCACGTGTTCGGCGCGGAGATGGTCGACCTCTACAACCAGAACCCGTTCCTGCTCATCGTGGTTGCGAACGGCTTCATCGGCGCCTCGCTGGGCATGGTGATCTTCACCTCGGCGATCCGCTCCATCCCGCAGCATCTCTTCCACGCGGCCGAGGTCGACGGGGCCGGGCCGCTCGCCGTCATCTGGCACGTCGTGCTGCCGGCGCTGCGCTGGCCTATCTCCTATGTCACGGCCTACCAGACGCTCTCGCTGATGGTGAGCTTCGAGTATATCTTGCTGATCACCAAGGGCGGGCCGTTCTACGACACGACCGTGTTCGCGCTTTACGCTTATAACCGCGCCTTTTCGAACGGCCAGTACGCTTATGGCGCAGCACTGGTCATGGTGCTTGTCGTCATCGGCACGATCCTCTCGCTTCTCTTGTGGCGCCTGATGGACATGAAGCGTTTGCTTGAGCGCCCGCGCATCGAGGTGCATTGATGGCGATCTCCGCGCAACCCGTCTTGCGCTCGCCGGCATCGCGCCCGACTGAGGAGATGTGGCAGCGCTCGGCGCAACGCGCGCGCACCGGCCGCATCACGCGCCAGACCCTGCTGCTGCTGTTCCTGGCCGTGGCTTCGGCGCCGATCATCCTGCCGTATCTCTGGGTGGTGACGATCTCGCTGACGGCCCGCACCGGCGGCGTCGACAGCTCCGTGCTGTGGCGCTCGGTCGGCGTCCTGGTTCCCGCCGTCGTCACGTATGGCCTGATCCACGTCTTTGCGCCGGACCGGCGCCTGCGCGTGGTCGCGGCCCTGGTGATCGGGACGGTCGCGGTTGGTCTGGTCTGGCTGTTGGTCGGCGCGCGGCTTCACCTCGACAATTACAGCTTCCTCTGGCGCCGCGATTTCGTCGAGACGCTGCGCCGTGCCGCCACGGCCAAGGGCCAGTTCCCCTCGGTCTGGACGGCGCTCGCGAACTCGCTGCTGGTGGCGGGCCTGCAGACGGTAATCGTCACCGTCGCGGCGACGTTGTCGGCCTACTATCTCTCGCGCTTCGATTTCCGCGGTCGCGCCGCCTATCTCCAGGGCCTGCTCATCCTGCACGCCTTTCCGGCGGTGACCCTTGTCATCCCGATCTTCTTGATGATGCATGTGATCGGGCTGCTGGACACGCTCACCGGCGTGATCCTGGTGATCGCGGCCCTCGAGCTGCCGTTTTTCATCTTCGTCATGAAGGGCTTCTTCGACGCGGTTCCCTGGGACATTGAGATGAGCGCCATGACCGACGGCGCCACCCGCCGCCAGGCTTTTGTGCAGGTCGTGCTGCCGCAGGTCAGCACCGGATTGATCGCGATTGCCGTTTTCGCCTTCATCCGCGGCTTCGAGGAATACATCTTCGTGCGCACCCTGCTGATCGAGGATTCGCGCTGGGTGATGAGCCTTTTTCTGTTTTGGGTGTCCGACGACGTGATGGGCGTCGATTACGGCATCGTCGCCGCCGTCTCGGTCTTCTACGTCATTCCGCCGCTGCTGCTGTACATGTTCTGCCAGAAATACATCACGCAGATGACGCTGGGCGGAATCAAAGGATGAGTCATGGCCAGGGTTGATCTTGTCGGCTTGCGCAAATCTTGGGGCACCGTCGCGGCGGTGGAGGAGATGGACCTCGCCATCGGCGACGGCGAATTCCTGGCAGTGCTTGGGCCGTCGGGCTGCGGCAAGTCGACGACGTTGTTCATGTTGGCCGGCATCTACGCGCCCACCGGCGGCGATATCCGCTTCGACGGTATTCGCGTCAACGAGGTCGAGGCGCGCGGCCGCAATGTCGGCATCGTCTTCCAGTCCTACGCGCTTTATCCGCACATGAGTGTCGCCGACAACATCGGCTTTCCGCTGCGCTTCAAGGGCATCAAGGGCGCCGACGCGCAGGCGCGCATCAAGACCGCCGCCAGCCTCGTGCAGGTGAGCGAGTTGCTCGACCGCCGCCCGGCCCAGCTCTCCGGCGGCCAGCAGCAGCGCGTGGCGTTGGCGCGCGCTCTGATCAAGGAGCCGGGCCTGCTGCTGCTCGACGAGCCGCTCTCCAATCTCGACGCCACGCTGCGACTTGCCATGCGTTCCGAGATCCGCCGTTTGCAGCGCCGCCTGGGTGTGACGACCTTGCTGGTGACGCACGACCAGATCGAGGCGACGACCATGGCCGACCGCATCGTCGTCATGAACAAGGGGCGTATTGAACAGGTCGGCACCGCCGACGATCTCTATCGCCGCCCCAGCAGCGTCTTCGTGGCCTCGTTCGTCGGCGCCCCGCCGATCAACCTGGTTGAAGGCGAGGGCACCGACAGGACGCTGCAGGTCGGCGAAGCGCTGGTGCCCGTGGGCGGCGCGCTCGCCGCGCGCACCATCCTTGGCATCCGGCCGGAGCATGTGCATATCGGAAGCGACGGCACGCCGGCGACAGTGGCGTCGGTGGAACCGATGGGCCGCGAGACGCTGATCCTCCTGGAGACACCGCTCGGCGCCATCCGGACCTTGATTCCCATCACCGAGCGCGCGCCAAGGGAAGGCGAAAGCGTCGCCTTCACCTTTGCGCCGTCCGACGCCATGTTGTTCAATGCCGCGAACGGCCAGCGCCTCGCCGAAACGCGTATCACGTCCGCTCGGGGAACACGCCTTGCAACCCGTCATTGACGCCGTCGCACCCGCCCTTCACGGAGTTACTCAGGACTGGATCGCCGCCGCTCTCGCCGCCACCGGCGATATCGCCGCGCATCACCGCTTTGCCGCACAGTGCCAGGCGCTGCAGGCGTTGGAAGTGGCGCCGCCGGCCAAGCCGGCGCCGGTCGCCAAGAGTTTCCGCGTCGCCGCCTGGAACATCGAGCGCTGCAAATATGCCGAGCCCACGCTGGCACTTGTAAAGCAGGTCGGCGCGGACGTGGCGTTGGTCACCGAGATGGACATTGGCATGGCGCGCTCCGGCAATCGCCACACCATGCGCGATCTCGCCGGCGGGCTGGAGGCGGGATACGTCTTCGCGACGGAATATGTCGAGCTCGGCCTCGGCGACGACCGCGAGCGCAAATGGCACGCGGGCCAGCCGAACATGTCGAGCCTGCACGGCAACGGCATCATCGCGCGCCAGACTCTGGCAGATCCCTTCGCCATCCGTCTCGACGATGGCGGCGTGTGGTTCGGGGAAAGCTACAAGGATCAGCGCCGCGTCGGGGCGCGCAACGCCGTGGTCGCGCGATTGGCTGACGCACCGCGCCCGCTGTGGTTCGTCAGCGTCCATCTCGAAAGCCAATCCGACCCCGCCGATCGCGCCCAGCAGGTGGCGCGGCTGCTGGGCGTACTGTCCAGCCGTATCGGCGATGCCGCCTGCGTTGTCGGCGGTGATTTCAACACCAACAAGCTGCCGCGCGGCGCCCGCATGCCCGATGAGGTCCTGTCGGACCCGCGTTCGATCGAACCGCTGTTTGCGCTCTTTGCCGAAAACGGGTTCTCCTGGGCCACAAGCAACACGCCCGAGCAGAGCTGCCGAACCCGCCCGGACGGCGCACCCAAGCCACCGTTTCCGCGGCTCGACTGGCTGTTCGTGCGCGGTGTGACGGCTTCGTCGCCACGCACCGTCGCGGCGGTGGACGGCAAGGGCGTTGCCATCTCCGATCACGAGCTGATCGCGACCGATATTTCGTTCTAAAGGGGGCGTCGTGCTGCTGGTCAGTTACAACATTCAATACGGCAAGGGCATCGACGGAAAATTCGATCTCGCGCGCTCGATGGCGGAGATCGCCAAGGCCGACATCATCGCGCTGCAGGAAGTCGAGCGCTTCTGGACGCGCTCCGGCATGGTCGATCAACCCGAAGAAATCGCGAAGCACTTTCCCGAACATCATTACGTGTTCGGCGTGAACTACGACATGGACGCGAGCTATCGCGACGGCGGCAAGTTCGTCAACCGCCGCCGGCAATTCGGCAACATGGTGCTGTCGCGCTGGCCGATCGTCTCGGCGCGCAATTTCCTGCTGCCGAAATACGGCTCCGTCGTGCACCACATCATGCAGCGCGGCATCCTCGAGACCGTCACGGGGCCGGCGGGCAAGGAACTGCGCGTGCTCTCGACCCATCTCTGCCACTTGTCGCCCGGCACGCGCATGCCGCAGGTCGATTATGTGCTGGAGCGCCTGCGCGCCGCACCCGCCGAGGGCGGTGCGTGGACCGGCGACCATCCCAACCCGCAAGAGGGCTGGACCGAAGGCGGCGAGCCGCCGATGCCGCGCGACATCGTGCTGATGGGCGACATGAATTTCGATCAGTTCAGCGCCGAGTACGGCCGCATTCTCGGTCCGATCAGCAAGCGCCACGGCCGCATCCCCGGCCGCGACGGCCTCATGGACGCCTGGGTCGTCGCTGGCAACAAGGAAGAAGACGGCAACAGCCACCCCGAAGGCGGCCGCATCGACCACTGCTTCATCGCCACCGCGCTGCGCAAAGCGGTGAAGCGCGTCTGGATCGACGGCAAGGCGGTAGGCTCCGACCATTACCCGCTGTGGACGGAGCTGGAGCGCTAGGTCTAAAAGCCGATGCGCCGGGCCGGCAGGTTCTTGACGGCCACCTCCTGCTCCAGCATCTGCAGGATGGTCGCGTCGTTTGCCGCCGCTTCGTCGAGAACCCACAGCTTCTTGGCGACGACCGCGAGATCACCCGGCGTCAGGGCGCAGAGTTCGCCCAGGGCGGTGGGCGCCGCGCGTCCGAAAAAGCGCTCATAGGCCATGCGCGCCTGGCCCTGGGTCATGAAGTCGAACTTCACCTTGAAACTGAAGCGCCGCAGCGCGGCGGGATCGATGCTGTCGAGGTGATTGGTCGTGCACGCGAACGGAAGCGTGTGCTGTTCCATCGCGGTCAGCAATTCGTTCACCATCGACACCTCCCAGGATCGGTTGGCGCCGGCACGGCTCCACAGAAAGGCTTCCGCTTCGTCGATGATCAGGAAGCGTCCGTCGTGCCGCGCTTCGGCAAAGGCCGCCGCGATGCGCTGCTCCGTCTCGCCGATCCATTTGGAGAGCAGGTCGGAGCCGCGCTTGAGGAGCGGATCCATGCCCATCGCTGCCGCAAGATGCCGGGCGAAGGCACTCTTGCCCGTACCCGGCGGTCCATAGTAGCACAGCGAGACATCGCGCGGCGCATCGCGCCGCGCCAGGGCGCGCTCAAGCGAGGCCAGATCGCTGTCGGCGTTGGTCAGCGCCGGCTCGAAGCGGCCGGCGCCGGACCGCCCATCCGCGTCGCCACGCAGACCCGTGCGGCTGTTCGTGCGGACCACGAATTCAAGCTCCGTCGGCGTTCCGCCGGCGATGGCGACGGCCTGCGTCGCGGCCGCGATGAAGCTGGGCGCCACCTTGTAGTGCTGTGCAAGGGTAGCGGCCTGTCGACTGGCGAGCGTCATGCCGTGCTGACGCGCCTGAGTCTCCCACAGGTGGGTCCGCGCCGGCAGGGGCAGGGGGCGCATTTCAAACGCGAAGCTCATGCGTCGCAGCAACGCCGGATCGAATTCATCGATGGCATTGACCGTCCACAGGATGGGCGCGCGGTTGCTCTCGAGCAGCCGGTTGAGATAGAGCTTGGAGCCTGCGCGCCGCGCCCAGCTTCCGCCGATATAGGCGCTGTCGCCGCCCTGCAGGAGGTCGTCCATCTCGTCGAACAGCAACACGGCGTCGTCGCGCCGGCTGGCAAGGCGTTCGGCCAGCCGCAGGGCGTCGAGGCGATCGCCGCGCGTCGGCTCTTCGCCGTATTCGTCCGCCTCACCCACGGCAAACAGGGCGCCCCCTGCGCTGCTGGCGACCATCTTGCAGAACTCCGTCTTGCCCGTCCCCGGCGCGCCATGGATTAGAATGTTGATCCCGCAGCGCCGCGTGTGCAGGGCCCCGCGCAGCAGGCGCACGGCGAAATCGCATTCGCGCGCCATATGCGCGTAGTCCGCGGCATCGAGCGTTGTTGCGAGGCGAGGCCCGATCAGCCGGCTCTCGACATCGGCGAGGCCGTCGCTTGGCGGCAGCAGCGCGTCGACAATGCGATAGGGAACGAAATAAGTGAACTTGTCGCGATCTTTGCCGCCGATGTTGATCAGATTAAGGCTTCGCAGCGGGCCGCGCGTGAGGCGGCTCCAAAGCACGGATGCGGGCTGGCGGAGCACGACGCTCGAAAGGCTGAGACAATCGAGTTGCTGATCGCGCACGATCGCGGAGCACAGCGAATCAAACACGGTGTCGCGATCCGTGTGAAACACGAAGCCAAACAGATCGGCCTCGATGGGGTCGAGGCCGACGCTCGACACGAAGGCATCGAGGTTGCCTGCAGCTGCGTCGCTCTCGGACGCCAGTGCCGCGCGCTTCATGGCGCGGGACACGAGCCGCCAGCTGCGCGCTGGCAGCGGCTTGCCGGCCTTGGGCAGGCGGCGGCAACCGTCCTTGGCGACGCTCTCGAAATCCACGCCGAGGCCGCGCGCATTGTTGCGCAGCCAACCGGTCACCGCACGGCCGGCGGGCGACGATGGCGGAAAATGTTCCATCAGGGCGTGTATGTAGGCAGCGACCATCGCCGCCGAACGCGTACTCATCGGTTTGGCTTTCCGTTCACTCGAAGACACGTGTCCGCGACGCGGGTTCTGCCGCGAGGCAGCCCGTTCCACAGACGAGGTTTATGCGATTGGCCGGCCCGTTTCCGCCGCCGGCCGAGCGTGTCTAGCGCGAGGCCAAAGCGAAGCGGAAGCGGATCAGCGCGTAGCTGTCATGCGTAAATGCATTCATGCGCCGTTCCTTTCCTGCCGCGGCGTCACAATGACGCGCGAGCGGCGGAGTTACTACCAAAAGTCGCGAAGAGAATCAACGAAATTGCGCGCAAAACAAAACCGCCCCGGATTGCTCCGGGGCGGTGGAGTTTCAGCCTCCGGGGAAGAGGCTGGGGGGTGCTTACGGCGTACGGCGCATCTGCTGTGGGCGTGCCGGGGCGGGCGACGCCGGGCGGGCATCAGCGCTTTCGGCCGTCATTCGGCGCACGTCCAGGTCGCGTGCGATCTGGAAGTCCGTGGCGCCGAGAACTGCGCCGTCCTGCAGGCGCGTGATGCGAAGATTCACAAACATGTTCGAGAAGGCCATGCCGTACGTGCCGGTGACGACCACGGCGGCATCCTGGGCACCACGGATCTCGCGCAGCTTGCGCGACAGCATGAACTCGCCGTCCTTCTCCTTGACCATCAGCGTCGAGCCGAGTTTAACCTCGCGCACGACCAGGCCGCGCTGCACCAGGCGCGAGCCGACCTGTTCGGCGATCACGCGGCCGAAGCGCGATGAACTCTTCGAGATTGTCGATGCTGGCGAGGCTCGCCACGAGAACGACCGTGCCGGCGGGCAGGTCGGACGGGGCCGAGTTCAGCATCGTGTCGACCGCGGCGTAGGTCTGGCTCGCGAGCGTGCCCATCGGCGGGACGGGCAGCGGCGCTTCGACGACCGGCGGCGGTGCGTCGACTTTGCTTTCGCACGCGCCGAGCGTGAGCAGGGCGGCGCCGAGGAACAGGGCTTGAATTGCCGGGCGCGTCATCATTTTGGGCCTCTGGAAATAAGGGGGCTTAGTTGGCGACACGCACGCGCTGCGCCGCGGCATCGGCAACTGGCTTGCGGGCCGGCGGCACGTAATGCTGCGAATCGGCGGTGTTGACGTAGTAGGTGTCGTTCGTCTTGAAGACGTATTCGCCCGCGTTGACGATCTCCGTGGAGACGATCACCTCGGCCTGCGTCGGGTCGGTCTCGCGACCCGGATCGTAATAGGTGTGGTTCATGCCGTTCGGGCGGGTGCTGGGATGACTGACCATCTGCACCGTGTACTGCAGGGTCAGCGCGTTGTCGGGCGTCGCGACCGTGGTCACGCCCTTCTTGACCAGCGCTTCGATCAGATAGCCCTGGAACCCGTCGCCGAACGGCGAGCGCGGGCCCTTGTTCACGACGTAGATGCGGCGACCCGTGGCGCGCGGCGCGACCTGTTCTGCGATATCGCGGGCCAGGACCTCCCAATGACGGGCGGCCTGCATGCGCTGCTGGGTGGATGTGGGATAGGTGGTGGCGACCGGAACCGACGCGTGGGTGTGCGGTTGGCACGCAGCCAGCGTGGCGGCCGCAAGAGCGGCGAAGCCGAGTTTGGTCAATTGGTGAGCCATGATTTCGTTCCGATCGACTATTGCCGAGGTTGCTGAAATCATAGGATTTGCCCCCTTACCCTGCGGTTAACCGGTGCTTTTTTGCGAGGGCTGCGCGCGCCTTGCGGCATCGCACGAGATATGCGTGCTATGTTGCTGTTGTGATGACTCTTCCCGCGGGGCCCTGGCGCTGCGGACAACTTAGCTCAAAGGCGATTGGTTAAGGCCTTGTCAACCAAGCCCGACGAAATGCCTATTGCAGGCGCGAAAACGACGCCGCCGCCAGCGCGCTGGGCGCGGCTCGGCGTGCATGCGCGCGTGTTCGCGATCGCCATTGCATTCGGGCTCGGCGCCTATGCGGTGGTGCAGGGGATGATCGTCGTCACCCGCCATTTCGGCTGGCTGGACTGGCTGCACCGCTAGGTGACGCGCGATCTCATCCTTCGACAGGCTCAGGATGAGGTCACTTTTTAGGACGAGCCTCATGCTGAGCTTGTCGAAGCATGAGGCGACCGGAGCAACGTATGACCCTTGACTCTCGCCGACGCCGAAAAAATCCTGTCTGATAATTTCGCCCCCTGGGTGATCGACCTCGGGCTGCGGATCGAGGAGGCGGGGCCGGAAGGGGCGACCTTGCGCCTGCCGTTCAGCGCGCGCCTGACCCGCATCGGCGGCACGCTCTGCGGCCAGGCGCTGATGGCGCTGGCCGACACCGCGATGGTGTTCGCGGTTGCTGGTGCTTCGGGCGGCTTCCGGCCGATGACGACGGTCGGCCAGACCATCAGCTTCCTGCGCCCGATCGCCGGCGCCGACGCCATCGCCACGGCGCGGCTGCTGCGCCTAGGCAAGACATTGGCGTTTGGCGACGTTTTCATCCGCGCCCACGACCGCGATGACGTTGCGGGGCAGGTGAGTTCGACTTACGCCATTTTGGGGCCTGTCACACCCGCATGAGAACCCGCGAATACTAAAAGAACGTCATCCGCGGGCTTGACCCGCGGACCCATTCACTTCCTCAACGCTACGCATTGCAAATGGGCCCGCGGGTCAAGCCCGCGGGTGACAATTAAGAAGAAAAAGGGAAGGGCAGTTGCCCGCCGGCCCACCGCGCGGCACAGTGGCGGGCAAGGGAAAACGCCGAACAATGAACCTCGCGCAGCATCTAATCCGCGCCGCGTCGCTCCACGCCGACCGTCCCGCCCTCGCCATCGGCCGCGACACCATCGCCACTTGGGCGCAGATGCAGGCCCGTGTCGCGCACCTCGCTGGTGCCTTGACGCAAACCCTGGGCCTGGCACCGGGCGAGCGCGTGGCGTTGGTGATGAAGAACGCGCCCGACTACGCCTGCCTCATGTATGCGTGCTGGCATGCGGGCCTGGTCTGCGTGCCCGTGAACGCCAAGCTGCATCCGCGCGAGATCGCCTACATCCTCGATCATTCGGGTGCCCGCGTGATCTTCGTGACGGATGATCTTGCCGAGGGGGTCGCGTCGGCCGCGCGGAAGCGGCAATACGTCGGCTCGCATCATTGATATCGGCGACAAGGAATTCGTGGCCCTGGCCGCAGCCGCGCCGATCGCCCTGGCGCCGGTCGCGGCCGACGATCTCGCCTGGCTCTTCTATACCAGCGGCACGACCGGGCGGCCGAAGGGAGCGATGCTCAGCCATCGCAATCTCCTGGCCATGGCGATGTGCTATTTCCATGACATCGATCCGCCATCGCCCGGCGGGGCGCTGATCCATGCAGCCCCCATGTCGCACGGCTCGGGCCTCTACATGGTTCCGCATGTGGTGCAGGCGAGCACGCAGGTGATCCCGGCCAGCGCCGGCTTCGACGCGGGCGAGATCTTCGACCTGCTGCTACGCTGGTCATCGGCGTCGATGTTCGCAGCCCCGACCATGGTCAAGCGCCTGGTCGATCATCCGGGGGCTGCCGGCGCGAACGCCGACAATCTGCGCGCCATCATCTTCGGCGGTGCGCCGATGTACGTGGCCGACCTGAAGGACGCCATCGCGCGCTTCGGCTTCAAATTCGCGCAGCTTTACGGCCAGGGCGAGTCGCCCATGACCATCACCGGCATGACCCGCGCGATGATGCGCACCGCCTATGAAGCCGGGGACGATGCCAGGCTGGGCTCGGCGGGCGTGCCGCAGAGCATGGTCGAGGTGCGCACCGTCGATGGCGAAGATCGTCCGGTGCCGGTGGGCGATATCGGCGAGATCATCGTGCGCGGCGAGCCCGTGATGAAGGGTTATTGGCGCAACCCCGAAGCTTCCGCCCAGGCATTGCGCGGCGGCTGGCTGCACACCGGCGATGTCGGCGCCTTCGACGCGCAAGGCTATCTGACGCTGAAGGACCGTTCGAAGGACCTGATCATTTCCGGCGGCAGCAACATCTATCCGCGCGAGGTGGAGGAGGTGCTGCTGCGCCACGATGCGGTGGCCGAGGTTTCGGTGGTCGGCGCGCCCGATCCCGAATGGGGCGAGCGCGTGGTGGCGTTCGTGGTCGCCCGCGACGCCGCGGCGGCGACGCAGGAATCCCTCGACCGTCTCTGCCTCGACAACATCGCGCGCTTCAAGCGGCCGAAGGAATACCGTTTCGTGCCGCATCTGCCCAAGAATAACTACGGCAAGATCCTCAAGACCGAACTGCGCGAGTGGCTGAAACGCTAGCGCGCGGGTCCTCATGGTTCGACAAGCTCACCATGAGGGTGCTCTTACAACAGTACGACCTCATCCTGAGCCTGTCGAAGGATGAGGTCTCCACCAGGGGCGGGAGCACAGCATGACTGGACGTCTGCAAGGCCGCGTCGCGATCGTCACCGGGGCCGGATCGGTCGGCCCCGGCTGGGGCAACGGCAAGGCCGCCGCAGTGCTGTTCGCGCGCGAAGGCGCCAAGATCTTTGCCGCCGATATCTCTCTCGATGCGGCCTTGGAGACCAAGGCGATCATCGACAAGGAGGGCGGCGACTGCACCGTGCACACCGCCGACGTGTCGCGCAGCGACGAGGTGCGCGCCATGGTCGAGCGCTGCCTCGCGACCTACGGGCGCGTCGACGTACTGCTCAACAATGTCGGCATCGTCAATCTCGGCGGGCCGGTAGAACTTGCCGAGGCCGAGTGGGATCGCGCCATGGCGGTCAACCTCAAGAGCATGTTCCTCACCTGCAAATTCGTGCTGCCGCAAATGGTAAAACAGTTCGAGGCGGAGGGCAGGGGCGGCGCGATCGTCAATATCGGCTCGATCACCGGGCGCAGCTACACCGGCGTCCCCTATATCGCCTACACCACGACCAAGGGCGCCGCCGAGCCGTTCACCCGCAGCGTGGCGCTGCAGTATGCGAAGCAGGGTATTCGCTGCAATTGCGTCGTGCCGGGCCTGATGAACACGCCGATGGTGCACGCGAGCCTGAGCGGCGTTTATGGCGGTGGCGATATCGAGAAGATGATCGCGACCCGCGACGCGCAATGCCCCACGGGCAAAATGGGCGACGCCTGGGATGTCGCCTATGCCTGCCTGTTTCTCGCCTCCGACGAGGCCAAATACATCACCGGCGTGGCGCTGCCTGTCGACGGCGGCATCACGCTCAAGTTTAACTAGGCGATATGAGCCGCCTACTTCATCTCGATCTCGATGAAGCTGAAGGGAAACGGGTTGTCGTTGATGACGTCGTGCTCGACGCCGACATTGCGGTTGTAGGAGGCGCCGGTGACCATTGGGGACTTGACCACGCCCGACGCACTCTCGATGGTCAAATCGCCGGTGGTGATCGGAACCACCACATAGTCGTGACCATGTCGGTGCCAGCCTGTGTGCGCGCCTGGCGCGAACGACCATTCCGTGACAATCACGCGGTCGGTTTCCAACTGCTTCGTTCCGATCGCCAGCGGCCGTTCTGCTTTGGTCATCGTCCGTCCCTTAAAGTGTGTAAGTCGCCTCAGTTTATCAGATCGCGCGCCAGCGCGGCAAAGGCCGGTCGCCAATCGCCGGGTGCGCGCTCGCGATAAAGGCGCATGCCGGGAAACCACGGCGATTCATCGCCATTGTCACGCCAGCGCCATTCCGACGGGAAGGGGACGAGCACATGCGCGGGGCGCCCGACAGCGGCGCGCAGATGCGTATTGGTGTTGCTGACACCGACATAGATATCGACCAGCGCCATCAGGGCCAGCATGTCCTCGAGATCGCCATTGGCGGCGCTGAGATCGACCGCCGCGCGGCCGAACGCGGCCGGCTCATCCGAGTGCGGCGCGCGTTGCGCGACGATGATGGTCCCGGACATGCGCGCTAGTGCTTGTGCAAGGTCCGCCGGCGGCGCCGTCTTTGTGAAGCGCCCGTCCTTCACCACCCCGGCACGCCAGGTGACGGCGATATAGGGCGGCGGCCCGGCCGCTGCCAACCGCTGGCGCCACGTGTCGAGCCGCTCGGGTTCAGCCGCAATCGTTGCCGGCGATGCTTCGTCCGCGTTGAGCAGAAATGGCAGGTCGCCCTGGAACGCCATGAGATCGTGTGCGCCGGGATCGCCGCCGCGCGGCACGGCGGCGTCGACGCCCGGATGCCGGCGCACCAGCGATAGCAGGCGCGGGTCGGCCTCGCTTACCACGCGCGCACCGCGCTGCTTCAGCAGTGGCGCGAAGCGCAGGAAGAACAGCTCGTCGCCCAGTCCCTGCTCGCATCGCAGGAAGATCGTGCTGCCGGACAGATCCGCGGGCAGTGCCATCGTCGGCATTGGCGTGCGCTCGCGTGGCAGCGCGCGCGCCAGATAGTCGCGCCACCCCGCCGCGAACTCGCCGAGCGTCAGCTTGGCCAGCCCACGGCTTTCGCCGGCGGCGCGGTGGTCGGGCGCGCGCGCGAGCACGCGGTCGTAGCCGGCGATCGCGTCGCGGAACCGGCCCAGATCCTTGAGCGCGTTGGCGCGGTTGAATTCGGCTTCGGCGAAGTCCGGCGCCAGCGTCAGGACGCGCTCGTAATGTCCAAGGGCTTCCTGCGGCTGACCTCGTTGTGCAAGCACATAACCAAGATTGTGCACCGCCTGGATGTGCTGCGGTGCCTGGGTCAACGCATCGCGATACGCGCGTTCGGCGCCGACCAGATCGCCCTTGGCCTGCAGGGCCACACCGGTGTTGTAGAGCGGCTCGGCATGCCCGGGGGCGAGGGCACGGGCGCGCGCCAATACGGCGAGCGCCTCGTCCAGCCGCCCCGCCGCCTGCAGGGCCGCGCCGAAATTGGTGAGGATGGGCGCCGATTGCGGCGCCAGCGACGCGGCACGCTCAAACGCGGCAAGGGCGCCGGCACTATCGCCGCTGGCCTGCAAGGCGATGCCGAGCCCGGCCTGTGCGGCGGCATGGCGCGGCTTCAGTGTGAGCGCGCGACGAAAGGCCGCAATTGCTTCGTCATATCGACCGCCCGCAGCCAGCGCATCGCCAAGCGTGGTTTGCGTGCCGGGATTGCGCGCATCGATCCCGACCGCGGCGCTGAGCCGCCGAATTGCGGCCGCGATATCGCCGCCATGCAGCGCCAAAGCCCCCGCCAACGCCAATGCGGGCGCGTGCGCTGGATGTTGTTGCAACACCTGCTCGCAAAGCCGCAATGCGTCGGCGATACGGCCGGTTTGCGCCATGCGCAGCGCTTCGGCGAGCGGATCGCGGTTCATCTGACGGTTAGGTGCGCGTCGCGCGGCGTCGCGACCAACGGAAGATGGCGGGCGCGAGGAACACGACCATGACGATGCGCGCGATATGGTGGCTCGCGACCAGCGCCACATCGATCGACAGCGCCAGCGCCACCAGGCTCATCTCGGCAAGGCCGCCGGGCGCATAGGCAAGGACGAGCCCCGCCAGCGGCAGGCCGGTCCACTGCGCCAGGAAATAGGCGGTGGCGATCGTCAGGGCCAGCATCGCCACGGCCGAGGTGAGCGCGTGCATGACGATGCGGCCGATGCGCGATAGCGGCATGCCCAGGAAGCGGCCGCCCATCGTGGCGCCGATCACAACTTGCGCGGCGGCCACGAGTTCGAAGGGCGGCTGCGAGGTGGTGAGCCCGGCCAGATGAACGGCGGCACTCAGCACCATCGGCCCAACGAGAGGTGCTGCGGGCATCCGAATGCGCCGTGCCGCCAGCGCGCCCAAAACCGCGCAGGCGGTGAGGATGGCGAAATCCATCAGCGGGAAATCAAGCAGCCCGCCCTTGGCCGCCGCGGTGACAACATGGAAATTGCTGTCGAAGCGGTACCACAGCGGAATCGAGACGACGACCAGCATGATGCGCGCGGCATGGGTCATGGAAATGACGCGCTCGTCGCCACCCATGATGCCGCCGATGATGGTCATTTCGTTGAGGCCGCCCGGCGTCGCGCTGAAATAAGCGGTCGCGGGGTCGTAGCGCGCGACATAGCGGAAATATGCAAGCGCCGTCGCGCCCACCACAACCATCCAAACCGAGAGTGCAGCGATCGTGATGATCCACTGGCTCATATGCGAGACGATCGCCGGCGTGAACGAGCTGCCCAGCATGACGCCGAGGATGGTGATCATGCCGCTGCGCAACCACCCGGGGACCTTGACCTTCGCGCCCGCGAGTGCGGCGATGGTCACGAATGTCATCGCGCCCAGCATCCACGGCAGCGGCGAGGTCAGATATTTGAAAACCGCGCCGCCAAGCGTGCCGATGGCGAGCGCGAGGATGACCGGTATCGCTTTCTTCCAGGCCGGGCCGCCCGGCGGCTTCGGCGTGCCGGTCGCCGGCGGGGTGCTGAGCTGGACGTCGTCGCGGGCCATGGCGGCGCGCTAGCGCGCGCCCGGGACGGCGACGTAGCGCCCCAATCGCACCGCGGTCTGGCCCTTGTCGAGCCGGCGCGACGGCATGATCAGCACGCAATCGTCGTACGGCGTCGTCACCGGCGTGGCGCCATCGCGGCCGATCTCCGTGCCGCGCCGCGCGATGATCTCAAGGCCCTTGAAGTCGCGCGCGAAGGCGAACGCGTCGGAGCGGATCGTCACCGCCTCCGTCACCTCGATGATCTTCGGCGCCGGGCGCTTGGGCTTGGGCAGATGCTCGGGCGCGATTGCCTTGAGATGGACCAGAAAGCGCAGCATCGTTTCCTTGGCGACGTCGGCGCTGGTCTTCGCCCAATGCTGGCCGCATTCGACCAGCAGCGCGTTCTTGGGACTGTTCTTGTCGCCAAAGCCGCCATAGTCGCGCATGCGCCGCCCCGCCGCGTGGCCGGCATCGCTCACGATCAGGGTGGGATAGCCGACCTCATGGGCAAAGCGGCGACCCTTGTCGAGCGGCCCGCACAGCATCAGCGGGTCGGTCGGGTGCTGCATCGAATGGATGTCGAGCAGGAAATCGGCGGTATCGAGCACCGGGCGCAACTCGCGCGCGCGCGCAAGCTCGATGCTGCGCCGCTTGCCGTCCAGCACATCCGGCGACCACACGCGGTTGAAATCCTCGTCCACGAAGCGCGATGCGGTGGGGCGGGCCGGATCGAATTTCTCGTATGCCGCGACATTGCAGAAGGCGAGGGTCAATCGCCCGCGCACCGGCTTGATGCCATTCTGGAACAGATGGTCGATCGCGAAGGCCCCGCACAGCTCGTTGCCGTGCACCAGCGCGCCAACCATCACATGCGGGCCGGCCTTGCCGCTGTCCAACGTCGTGACATAGGGGATGCCCGTATTGCCGGCGCGATGGGCCGAGATATCGGGGGGTGTCAGTTGCTGGGGGTAATTGTCGTCTGCCAATGCGGGCTCCGCGGGTGAGCGCAAGCGCTTGTTTTAGCCATGTTGAGCGGGCTCGGAAAGCCCTCCCAGTGGATGGATGGCTCAGCCGGTCGCCGCCATGCGCTCGACGAAGCGGCGCAGGAAGGTCTCGCACTGCGCCACCTGGTCCAGCGCCACGAATTCATTGGGCTTGTGCGCCTGCTCGATATCGCCCGGCCCGCACACCACGGTGGGGATTCCGGCCGCCTCGAACAGCCCGGCCTCGGTGCCGAACGCGACCTTGCTGGTGGAGTTATGGCCCGATGCGGCCTTGGCGCGCTGCACGATCTCGGCATCCTCGCCGGTGGTGAGGCCGGGGAAGCTCGACAGCTCCTCCCAGGTGATGCCGGTGTCGGCCTGGACCTTGCGCATCTCCGGCACAAGTTTGCTGTCCGCAAAGCTGCGAACCTCGGCCAGCAATGCACGCGGGTCGTGCGCCGTCAGATGGCGGAACTCGAAATCGAAGCTGCAATCCTTGGGCACGATATTGAGCGCCGTGCCGCCGCGGATCACGCCGGTATGTGCGGTCGTGTGCGGAATATCGAATTCGCGGTCGAACGGACCGTCGGCGGCGAAGCGCCGGCTCATCGCCGAGATATAGGCGACGATCTCGGCCGCATACTGGACCGCGTTGACGCCCTGGGGTGCGAGCGACGAATGGCATTCGTACCCGCGCACGTGGCAGCGCACGGCGATCTTGCCCTTATGCGCACGGATCACCTTCATGCTGGTGGGCTCACCCACCACGCAAGCCAGCGGCCGGACGTTGTTCTGGCGCAGATCGTCGAGCAGCCGGCGCACGCCCAGGCAGCCGACTTCCTCGTCATAGGAATAAGCGAGATGGACCGGCACCTTGAGCTGGCTGCGCTTGAACTCCGGCACCAGCGCCAGGGTCACGGCGACGAAACTCTTCATGTCGCAGGTGCCGCGCCCGAACAGCTTGCCGTCCTTCTCGACGATGGCGAAGGGGTCGGACGACCATTCCTGGCCGTCGACCGGGACGACGTCGGTATGCCCCGACAGCACGATGCCGGGCTTGTCCTGCGGCCCGATTGTGGCGAATAGATTGGCCTTCTTGCCGCTTTCGTCGAACACCAGCCGCGACTCGACGCCATGCCCGGAAAGATAGTCGCGGACGTAATCGATGAGGCTCAGATTGGAATCCCGGCTGGTCGTATCGAACCCGACTAGACGCTTGATCATTTCGACGGACGCGGAACTGGGGGCTGCCATATCGCCTTTGCTTGTGCAAAAAATGAAAACTACAGGGTGAAGCCTCGGAATTTGCCGTAGAATATGGGTCTCGCGGGACCCCTGCAACAGAACACGGATGCCTTCACGAAAATGACACCGACCAAGCGCGTGGCCCTGCTGGGCCTGCATCTCGAAAGCAACGCCTTCGCACCCGTAAGCACCGAGGCCGATTTCCGCCGCCTCTGTTATCTGGAGGGCGACGCCATCCTCGCCGAGGCGCGCCGCCCGGCGCCGGCCCTGCCGGCCGAGGTGACGGGCTTCCTGGCCTCCGCCCAGGCCTGTGCCAAGCGCCGCGGCACCCCGGACTGGGAGATCGTGCCGATCCTGGTCACCGGCGCCGAGCCGGGCGGGCCGATCGACCATGACTTCTTCCTACGCGTGTTGGAGGAGATGCGCCGGCGTCTGGGTGCCGCCGGCAAGCTCGATGCCGTCTACAACACCAATCATGGCGCCATGACCTCGACCGGCACGCCCGATCCGGACGGCATGCTTTACCGCATGATCCGCGACACGGTGGGCAAGGACGTGGCCGTAGTCGCCACTGTCGATCTCCACGCCAACATCTCCGATGCCATGGTCGACAATGTCGATGTGCTGGTCTCTTACCTCACCAATCCGCATGTCGATCAGGCCGAGCGCGGCGCCGAGGCGGCCGTGTTGCTCGACGAGCTGATGAGCGGCGTCAAGGCGCGCTCTGCCTTCATCCGCCTGCCGATGACCCCGGCAAGTGTGAATTTGCTGACGGCCGCGGGGCCCTATGCCGACCTGATCGCCGAGGGCCAGCGGCGCTTGACGCCGGAGATCATGAATGTTTCGGTCGTCGGCGGCTTCGCATTCTCCGACACGCCCAAGAACGGAATCGCGGTCATCGTCACCGCGCGCGACAAGGTGGAGCCGGCCCGGCACCTGGCCCGCGATCTGGCGCAGCGCGCCTGGGACGACCGTCAGCGCTTCCAGAAGCAGCTCACCTCGCTCGAGGAGGCCACCGCCTTGGCCGTGGCCAGGGGCCGCGACAAGACGCTTGCGGCACTGATTTATTCCGACGCCGGCGACAATCCCGGCGGCGGCGGGCGCGGCAACACCGCCTGGCTTCTGGAATCGCTGCACAAGGCCGGCGCGCAAGGCGTTCTGCTGGGCGTGTTCATCGACCCGGCCCTGGCGCTGGAAGCGCATCGCCTGGGGAAGGGGGCAAGCTTTGAGGCGGTTTTCAATCGCACCGGCGTCAGCGAGTTCTCGCGACGTTTTGCCGCGCCGGCGAAGGTGATCGCCCTGCATGACGGCCATATCGTCGGGCGGCGCGGTATTTGGGCCGGGCGCAGCCTCGATTTGGGACCGAGCGCCGCCCTCGACCTTGGCGGTATCACGGTTGTGGTCGGCACGGCGCGTAAGCAATGCGCCGACCCGATCTTTTTCGAGATGATGGGTCTCGATGTCGCCAAGGCCCGCACCGTGGTCGTCAAATCGCGCGGTCATTTCCGCGCCGGCTTTGACGAGTTCTTCAAGCCCGAGCAGGTCTACGAGGTCGACACCGCCGGCCTGACCTCGCCGATTCTCACCCGCTTTGCGTTCAAGCACCTGCCGCGGCCGGTGTTCCCGCTCGACCAGCAGGTGACATGGCAGGCCCCGAACTGGGCGTGAATTCATCATCCGGACACCTCGCCCAATAATGGGGCAATTCCTTGCAAGCAACGGGATTTCCTGCAAGAGTTCGCGCGGCAATTCGGTCCCGGCCGCGCGTGTGACAGCGCGTGCAGGCGGGGATCAAGAAGGCTGCAGAAGCGGCCGACAGGGTGAGGCTGACAGGGGCGGGACGGGTTTCGTCGCCTTGCCCCGGCCGATGACTGCAAAGAGGGGCTACGCGCATGTTCAGGACATTGCTGCGAGCGACGCTGGGTGTTGCGCTCGCGGCCGGACTTGCCACCGCGGCGGTGGCACAGGATATCGTCATCGGCCTGGGCGCCAATGTGACGTCGATTGACCCGCATTATCACAACCTGTCGCCCAACTCGGCCGTCGCCTGGCACATCTTCGACCGCCTCGTGCATATGGACGAGAAGCAGCGGCCCGTTCCCGGTCTCGCGACCGAATGGAAGACGATCGACGACACGACCTGGGAGTTCAAGCTGCGTCACGGCGTGAAGTTTCACGATGGCAGCGATTTCAGCGCCGAGGATGTGGTCGCCACCCTCAAGCGCGTGCCGTGGGTCCCCAACAGCCCGTCCGCCTTCACGACCTACACCGGCCAGATCAAGGAAACGATCGTCGTCGACCCGCACACGATCCGCTTCAAGACGGAAAAACCGTTCCCCTTGATGCCCAACTACCTGGCGCTCATCAACATCGTCTCGCGCAAGCACGAGCAATCGCCGACCACCGATTTCAATGGCGGCCGCGCCGCGATCGGCACCGGCCCGTTCAAGTTCGTCGAATACGTGCCCGGCGACCGCATTGTGCTCACCCGCAATGATGCCTATTGGGGCGCCAAGCCGTACTGGGTGCGCGTGACCCTCAAACTCATCACCAACGATCCCGCGCGCGTGGCGGCCCTGCTCGCCGGTGACGTGCAGATGATCGAGGGGGTGCCGACCACGGACGTTGCCAAGCTCAAGACCAATTCCAGCGTCACCATCGCGCGCGCGGTCTCCAACCGCCTCATCTATCTGCATGTCGACAGCTTCCGGCCACAGACGCCCTATGCGACCGACAAGGCGGGGGCGGTGCTGCCCAACAATCCGCTCAAGGATAAGCGCGTGCGCCAGGCGCTCTCCAAGGCCATCAACCGGCCCGCGATCGTCGAGCGGCTCATGGAGGGCGAAGCGATCCCGGCCGGCGGCCTTCTGCCGGAAGGATTCTTCGGCGTGAGCCCGAGATTGAAGCCGGAGGCGTTCGATCCCGATGGCGCACGCAAGCTTTTGGCCGAAGCCGGCTATCCCAATGGATTCGGCCTCACCATTCATGGCCCCAACGATCGCTACGTCAATGACGAGAAGATCCTGCAGGCGATCGGCCCGATGCTGAACCGTGTCGGCATCGACACGCGCGTCATTACGCAGCCCTCCGCGACTTATTTTTCACAATCTGGTCCTCCCACGTTTGCCTATACCGTGATGATGCTAGGCTGGGCCGCCGGTACGGGCGAGACGTCATCGCCGCTGCGCTCCATTTTCGCAACCTTCGATCAGGAAAAGGGAACGGGACTCGCCAATCGCGGGCGCTATTCCAATCCCAAGCTCGATCAGATTCTGGCGCAGGCGTTGGGGACGGTTGACGACGCAAAGCGTGATAAGCTGCTGCAGGAAGCAAGCGAGATCGGGATCGGCGATTACGCGATCGTCCCGCTGCATTTCCAGGTCAACCTCTGGGCGCTGCGCAAGGGGCTGACCTATTCCCCGCGGTCGGACGAATACACGCTCGCGCAATCCGTGCGGCCCGCCAACTGATGGGTGCGATGCGCATGAAGATGAGGCCCAAGCGATGAGCGTCTTCATCATCCGCCGGGTGGCGCAGAGCGCCTTCGTCCTGTTCGTGATGTCGCTGATCGTCTTCATCGGCGTTTTTCTGATCGGCAACCCGATCGACATCTTCATCGCTGGCGACGCCGATCAGATCGAGCGCGAGCGCGCCATCCAGGCGCTGGGCCTCGATCTGCCGATGTGGCAGCAATATCTCGTCTTCCTGCAGAACGCGGCGGGCGGCGATCTCGGCAAGTCCTTTGTCTTCAACCAATCGGCGCTGCGCCTGATCCTGGAGCGCATGCCGGCCACGCTCGAGCTCGTCTTCGTCTCCATGCTGATAGCCGTGGTGATCGGCATCCCGCTGGGCCTTTATGCCGGCTTCCGGCCGGACTCGAAGGTATCGCGGGCGATTATGGCCGGCTCGATCCTCGGCTTCAGCCTGCCGACCTTCTGGGTCGGGCTGATGATGATCATGGTCTTCGCGGTCGATCTGCAGTGGCTCCCCTCGATCGGCCGTGGCCAGACCGGGCAGATCCTCGGTATCACGACCAGCCTCGCCACCTGGGACGGTATCGCGCATATCCTGATGCCCGGCCTCAACCTGGCCCTGTTCAAGCTCTCGCTGGTGATCCGCCTGACCCGCGCCGGCATCCGCGAGAACATGCTGATGGACTACGTGAAGTTCGCGCGCGCCAAGGGCCTGACCATGCGCCGCGTCGTGTTCGTGCATGTGCTCAAGAACATCATGATCCCGATCGTGACCGTGCTGGGCATCGAGACCGGCACGCAGATCGCATTCGCGGTGGTGACCGAATCCGTTTTCGCTTGGCCGGGCATGGGCAAGCTCATTATTGACTCGATCCGCATGCTCGACCGGCCGGTGATCGTCGCCTATCTGCTGATCATCGTGTTCATCTTCATCATCATCAATCTGGTGGTGGACGTCCTCTACACCGTGCTCGATCCGCGGGTCCGCCTCGCGGATCTGCGCAGCTCTTGAGGCATTCCATGGCGACGATCGTCAGCAAGGACAGTGCCGTCCCGCCGGTGGTGGAAACACCGTTCCGCCGCTTCGTCAGCGATTTCGCGCAGAGCCGGTTGGCGCTCGCGGGCCTGGCGATGTTCACGATCGTGATCGTCCTGGCGCTGCTGGCACCCTGGATCTCGCCGCAGAACCCTTACGATCTGAACCAGCTCGACATCCTCGACGGGCGCCTGCCGCCGGGCGCGAAATCCGGCGACGGCTTCATCTTCCTGCTGGGCTCGGACGACCAGGGCCGCGACATGCTGTCGGGCATTCTCTACGGCCTGCGCATTTCGCTGGGTGTCGGCGTCTTCGCCTCGCTGATCGCGCTCTGCGTTGGTACGTCTGCCGGCCTGTTGGCCGCCTATTTCGGCGGCCGGATCGACACCGTCATCATGCGCGTGGTCGATATCCAGTTGAGCTTCCCGGCCATCCTCGTCGCCCTCATCCTGCTGGCGGTGCTGGGGCAGGGGATCGACAAGATCATCATCGCGCTGGTGACGGTGCAATGGGCCTATTACGCGCGCACGGTGCGCGCGACGGCGCTGGTCGAGCGGCGCAAGGACTATATCGAAGCGGCACGCTGCCTGGCGCTCTCGCAGTCACGCATTGTCTTCCGCCATCTGATGCCCAACTGCATGCCGCCGCTGATCGTCATTGCCACGGTCGAAGTGGCGCGTGCAATTGCTCTTGAGGCGACGCTGTCGTTCCTCGGCATCGGCCTGCCGATCACCGAGCCCTCGCTGGGCCTGCTCATCTCCAACGGTTTCGAATACATGATGTCGGGCAAGTACTGGATCAGCTTCTTCCCCGGCGTGGCGCTGCTGTTCGTGATCGTCTCGATCAACCTGGTCGGCGACCAGCTCCGCGATGTCTTGAATCCGCGGCTGCAGAAATAGAGAAGCGATGAGCACCGCCACTACTCTCGTCGTTGACGATCTCAAGACGTGGTTTCACACCCGCGCCGGCGTGCTGAAAGCCGTCGACGGTGTGTCTTTCTCCGTCGAGCGCGGCAAGATCCTCGGCCTGGTGGGCGAATCAGGCTCCGGTAAATCGGTGACCGGCTTTTCGATCATGCGCCTCGTCGACCCGCCGGGCCGCATTTCCGGCGGGCGCATCCTCTATCGCGGCCAAGATCTGCTGACCCTGCCGGAGGAGGAGATGCGCCAGCTTCGCGGTGGCCGCATCGCCATGATCTTCCAGGACCCGATGATGACGCTCAATCCGGTCCTGCGCATCGAGACCCAGATGGTTGAGGCAGTGAAGGCGCACGACAAGGTCAGCGACGACGAGGCGCGCAAGCGCTCGCGCGATGCGCTGGGCCAGGTCGGCATTCCCAGCCCTGACGAGCGGCTGAAAGCCTATCCGCATCAGTTTTCCGGCGGCATGCGCCAGCGCGTCGCCATTGCCATTGCGCTCCTGAACAAGCCCGACATCATCATCGCCGACGAGCCGACGACGGCGCTCGACGTCACCATCCAGGGCCAGATCCTGTTCGAGATGCAGAAGCTCACGCGCCAGACCGGCACGGCGGTGATCTGGATTACCCATGACCTCTCGGTGGTGGCCTCGCTGGCCGACGAAGTCTGCGTCATGTATGCGGGCCGCATCGTCGAGCAGGGCCGGGTCGACGATCTGCTCGATCATCCGGCGCACCCGTACACCGATGGCCTGATCCGCTCCGTTCCCAGCGCCAATCCGCGCGGCCGGCCGCTGCATCAGATCCCGGGCATGACGCCGTCGCTGATGTCGCTGCCGCCGGGCTGCGCGTTCCGCCAGCGCTGTCCGCGCGCCGACGGTGTCTGCGCGCAGATGCCGGACATGACGCCGCAAGGGCAGGGCCGCCTCGCGCGCTGTTGGCATCCGCTGGCGGCGGTGCCGGCATGAGCGTATCGGTCCTGCGCACGGCGGCCGCCGCGACGGCGCAAACGCCGATCGTCGAACTGCGCCAGGTCTCGCGGCTTTTTGTGAAGCCGCTCGATCTCGCGGCCAAGATCGCGAACCGCCTGGGTGCCCATATGCATCCCGAGATCGTGCACGCCGTCGACCGCGTCGATCTGTCGGTGGCACATGGCGAGGTGGTGGGCCTGGTCGGTGAGTCCGGCTGCGGCAAGTCGACCCTCGGCCGCATCGTCGCCGGCATCCTGCCGGCATCGTCGGGCAGCATCCTGTTCCGCGGCCACGATATGGCGGCCCTGCAGGGCGCCGACGCGCGCGCCGCTGCCCTGGCGATCCAGATGATTTTCCAGGACCCGTTCGCCTCGCTCAATCCGCGCATGCGCGTGGGCGACATCGTGGCGGAAGGGCCGAGCTATCACAGCCTGGTGCCCTCGGCCGAACTCGACGGCTATGTGGATGAAACGCTGCGCCGCGTCGGCCTCGACCCCGCGGTCAAGCGTCGCTACCCGCATCAATTCTCCGGCGGCCAGCGCCAGCGCATCGGCATTGCGCGCGCTCTCGCGGTGAAGCCTGATTTCATCGTCTGCGACGAGGCGGTGGCGGCGCTCGACGTTTCGATCCAGGCGCAGGTGCTCAACCTGTTCATGCGCCTGCGTGCCGAGCTCAACCTCACCTATCTTTTCATCAGCCACGATCTCGGCGTCGTGCGCCATCTCTCCGACCGCGTCGCCATCATGTATCTGGGGCGCATCGTGGAGGAGGGGAAGGCCGAGGATCTGTTCGCCAAGCCCAACCACCCCTACACCGTGGCGCTACTGGCGGAGATTCCGCGCCTCGACACGCGCCGGCGCGAGTTCGTGCCGATCAAAGGCGAGATCCCGTCGCCGCTCGATCCGCCCGCCGGATGTCACTTCCATCCGCGCTGCCCGCATGCGATGGCGCGCTGCCGCGTCGAAGCGCCTGTCTTGAAGGAGGTGGCACCCGGTCGCCGCTCGGCCTGCCATCTCAACGATCAGCCTTGATGCGCAAGCCCGGCGTTCTGCGGCGCGACGATCCCAACGGCGCCGTCGTGCCGCTGGTGTTCGACTTGCCCCATAGCGGCATCACCTATCCTGCCGATTTCGGCTTCGCCGCGTCGTTCGATGTGCTGCGCACGGCGGAGGATACCTGGGTCGATGAGCTCTACGCGGCAGCACCCTCGCTGGGCGCCACGATGCTGGCGGCGGAATTTCCGCGCAGCTATATCGACGTCAACCGCGATCTTGGCGATCTCGATCCCCAGCTTCTCGACGAACGCTGGCCGGGAAAATTGAATCCGGGCGAGAAAACCAAGCTCGGCATCGGCCTCATCCGTCGTCTCGCGCGGCCGGGCATCCCGGTCTACGACCGTAAGCTGAGCGTCGCCGAGATCGAGGCGCGCATCGTCAAATATTATCGGCCCTATCACGAAGAACTCGCCGCCATCCTCGATGCGCGCCACAGGCACTTCGGCGCCGTCTTCCATGTCGACTGCCATTCGATGGCATCGAAGGGCAGCGACATGACGCCCGACGGCGCTGTCCAGCGCGCCGATTTCGTGATCGGCGATCGTGACGGCACGAGCTGCAGCCGCGCGTTTACCGACGCCGTCGTCACGAATTTGCGCGGCCACGGCTACGACGTGCGCGTGAACGATCCCTACAAGGGCGTCGAGATCCTGCGCCGCCACGGCAGGCCGAGTGAAGCGCGTCACAGTCTGCAGATCGAGATCAATCGTAACCTTTACATGGACGAGGTTACGCGTGAGAAGTCAGCCGGGTTTGCCGAGTTGCAAACACGGATCGGTGGCTTGATCCGGGTACTAGCGGATTTCGCGCACGGTAAGACCGTGAAAAGCTAGCGCATCTTTGCAACCTCAAGGGGACGGAGTAAGCTAGCCTTCTAATTGCGGGGAGACGGACCATGCCTGTCTTGCGCAAGGGAATGTTCGGCGTCGCCGTTCGTGCGGCTCAGGAGCGCCTCCAGGCGCATGGCTTCGACCCCGGGCCGGTCACCGGCACATTCGACGAGGCGACGGAGAAGGCGGTCATCGCCTTCCAGGCCAGTCGCAATCTTGGCTCCGACGGCAAGATCGGCAGCAAGACGATGCTGGCCCTGTATGACGATATGCCCGTGCCCGCCGGCATGCCCAAGGTCACGCCCGGGATCGTCGGGGACATGTGCGAGGGCGCCCCGTCGGAGAACATCCTCGAATTCCTGCCGACCGTCATGGCCGAACTCGCCAAGGCGGACGTCAAGGACCGGCGCGCGGTTCTGGCGGCGCTGGCGACGATCCGGGCCGAGGCGGCGCCGTTCAAGCCGCTGAATGAAGGCCTGTCACGGTTCAACACCACGGAGAACGGCCATCCGTTCGACAAATACGATATGCGCAGCGATCTCGGCAATCAGGGTGCGCCGGATGGCGAACGCTTCAAGGGCCGCGGCTTCGTGCAGCTCACCGGCCGCGCGAACTACCAGAAATACGGACAGAAGATCGGCATTGATCTCGTCGCCGATCCCGATGCCGCCAACAAGCCGGACATCGCCGCGCGCCTGCTCGCCTTGTTCATCAAGGATTGCCAGGACCGGATGATCAAGGCGCTGGAGGCTAAGCGCTTCGACGAGGCGCGCAAGCTGGTGAATGGCGGCAGCCACGGCCTCGATGTATTCACCGAGGCCTACAAGATCGGCGATCAGCGCCTGGCTTAGGGCGCGAACTGCTCCTTCAGCACCCGCTCCTCGAGATTGAGCTCGGGGTCGAACAGCAGCGTGAGCGCGATGTTGCGGTCCTCGCAGACCTCGACGCTTGTCACGTCGCGCACTTCCTGGTCGTCGGCGGTGGCGCTGACCGGCCGCTTGTCGGCCTCGAGCACCTCGAACGCAACACGCGCGGTGCGCGGCAGCAAAGCACCGCGCCAGCGCCGCGGCCGGAAGGCGCTGATCGGCGTCAGCGCCAGCAGCCCGGCGGCGAGGGGAATGATCGGCCCGTGCGCTGAAAGATTATAGGCTGTGCTGCCGGCGGGTGTTGCCACCAGCACGCCGTCGCAGATCAGCTCCGGCAGGCGCTCGATACCGTCCACACGGATGCGGATCTTGGCGGCCTGGTGCTTCTCGCGCAACAGGGAGACCTCGTTGATCGCCAGTGCCTCGCAGCGCTTTCCCTCGCGGCAGGTCGCGATCATGCGCAACGGATGCAGCGTCACCGGGACCGCGGCCGCCAGGCGCTCGAGCAGACCGTCCTCGCGGTAATCATTCAGAAGGAAGCCGATCGACCCGCGATGCATGCCGAAGATCGGCACGCGCCGCTCGATCGTCTGGTGGAGCCGCTGCAGCACAAAGCCGTCGCCGCCCAGCGCCACGACCACATCAGCCTCCTCGGCGGGCACGAATGCGTAGCGCGCACGAAGCCGCACCAGCGCCTCCCGCGCCGCCTCGGTCTCGGCGGCGACAATCGCGATTTTCGGCTGCGACATAAGGGGGAGAACCTCCAGGCGGCGCGTGCGGGCCGGCAGTATAGCCGAGCGCGGCGAGGGCGCCAGCGCCGCGGCGGCGGGCTAGAGCGCCGCCGCCGTTCGCACGGGTACGAGCCGGCTGGTGGGCAGCTGGACGCGAATGGTGGTGCCGCGGCCAATCTCGCTGGTGACTTCCAGCCGGCCGCCATGCAGCTCGACCAGGGACTTGGCGAGCGGCAGACCGAGGCCAGTACCTTCGTAGCGCCGGCTGAGCGGGTTCTCGACACGACCGAAGGGCTTGAGCACGGAGGCGATATGCGAAGGTGCGATGCCGATGCCGGTATCGGCAACCGACAGGATCACGCGGCCGCTGTCGCAGTCGAGGGAGACCGTGACGCGCCCCTGCGCGGGTGTGAATTTGACGGCGTTGGAGAGCAGGTTGAGCAGGACCTGCTTGAGGGCGCGTTCGTCGGCATTGACGGTCAGGTCCGCACGCGGCATTTCGACGGTGAGCTCGACCTCGCCCTTGATGGCGCTTGGCCGCACCAGCGTCACGCAGCTGTCGATCATCGCCCGCATCTCGACCGGCTCTTCATGCAGCTCGAATTTGCCGGCCTCGATCTTGGCGACGTCGAGGACGTCGTTGATCAGCGCCAGGAGGTGGCTTCCGGAGCGGCGGATATCGTCGACATATTCCTGCTGCTTCGGCGTCAGCGTGCCGAAATATTCCTGCAGTAGCATGTCGGAGAAGCCGAGAATGGCGTTGAGCGGCGTGCGCAGCTCGTGGCTCATATTGGCGAGGAACTCGCTCTTGGTGCGGTTGGCGACCTCGGCCTGCTCCTTGGCCGCGAGCATCCTCGTCTCGGCCTCGGCGCGCTCGGTGATGTCAGCGTAGATGGTCACGAAGCCGCCGCCCGGCATCGGATTGCGTCTGAGCTCGATCACCCGGCCCGACTGGTCGGTACGGTGATAGACCATCGGCTTCGCGGTCCAATAATGGCGGCGGCGTCGCGCGATCTCGGCCTTCACGTCCTGGACCTCGCCGAAAATCCCCTGGCTGACCTGCCAGCGAACGATGTCGTCGAGCGACATGCCGAGCCGGCCGAACTCGCGCGGTAGGCCGAGCAGCTCGAGAAAACGGTCGTTCCAGGCGACCAGCCGGAAATCGCTGTCGACCACGCTGATGCCTTCGCCCATCTGCTCGAGCGTGCTCTGCAGCAGCTGCGACTTGTTGGCGACTTCGCGCTCGCGTCGTTTGATCTCGCTGATGTCCGTCGCGAAGATGGCGAAATGGCCTTCGGAGAGCGTGTGCTCGCGCACCTGGATCCAGCTCCCGTCGCTCGCCGCCAGCTCGATCGGCCCGGGCATGCGGCGGTGGATCGCCATGCGCTTGGCGATGAAATCCTCGCGCTCGTCGTGGAGATCTTCCAGCGACCGCGGATGATCGCCGTGCGCAAGATCGTCTCGAAGGTCGGGCGTGTCTTGAGGTCCTCCGCGGTGGCGTGGTTCCAGCGCCGATATGCTTCATTACATAGCACCATCCGATCGTCGCCATCGAAGAAGGCGAAGGCATCGGTGAGGCCTTCGACCGCGTCGGCAAGCTGCGCTTCGGCGCGCGCGGCGGCGTTCTGAGCGTCGACCTCCGCCGTCATATCCTTGCCGACGCCGCGATAGCCCTTGAAGATGCCGTGCTCGTCGAAGATCGGCTTGCCGCTGATGCTGACATGATGCACGCGGCCCTCGCCGTCGCGCCGGCTGAATCGAAAGTCGCGGAACGAGCGCCGTGCGACAAGGTCGTCGAGATGCCTACGCCAGACCGCTCCGTCAATTCCGTCGGGAACAAGCTCGCCGCGCGTCAGGCCGATATGATCGATGGCGGCAAGTCCCGTCACGCGCTCGACGCCGCCCGACACGAACGTGAATCGAAGGTTCTCGTCCTGCTCCCAGAACCAGTCGGAGCTCGCCTCCGCGAAGTCGACCAGGCGGCGCTGATGGCCGTGCAGGGCGGCGTCGGCGCGTTCGCGGCGGCGGTACTCGCGCATCAGAAGTGCGGCGAACGCGGCCAGCGCCAGGATCAGCGCCGCCGTGGCGAACGCCTGCAGCCAGGCGCGCTTTCGCCACTCCGTCAGAACCTCGTGCTCGCTCAGGCTGACGGCAACGACCAACGGCAGGTCCGGCACCGCACGATAGCTGACGATGGTCGCCGGGCCATCGCTGAGGTTCTCGGTTCGGAACGTGCCGGCGGCTGAACGCGGAACCAGGGTCTGGAACAACCGCGTGTCGTCGATCCGGTCGGGATAGGTGAACTGATCGTCAGGAGCTTCGGCCAGGATCGTTCCATCGCGCAGATAGAGGCCGGTTGAGCCGCGGTCCCCGACATTGATTGATTTGAAGAAGGACACGAAATAGGCGGGATTGATGAGACCGACGACGATACCGGCGAAAGACCCGTCATCGGCACTTAGCCGGCGCGCGACCGCGATCAGGTCCCGCTTGACGACCTGTGAGCGAAACGGCCCGCTGATCACGAGCTCGAGGCCCGGATTGTCGCGCAGCGTCGTGAAATAGGGTCGATCGCTGACATTGGCCGACCGGACGGAACGGACGCTGCTGGCAGCAGTGATCGACCCGGTAGCATCGCTGACGATCAACCAGCTTACGAAGGGCAATCCAGCGATCTTTCCGTGCAGCATCTGGTGCACGGCATCGGGATCGTTCACGTCCAGCTTGTCGCCGGCGGAATAGGTCTCCACGACGTTTTTGAGCAGAAGATTGACATTGCCGAATGTGTCGCGTGCGTGCTGATCGAGGGTATGCGCCAGCGTGTGCGTGATTTGCCGCGCATCGCGCAGCTTGCGCTCGCGCGCGTCGATCAGGTCGAGACCGCTATATCCAAGCAGGCCGATCGCAATCGCCACGGCAAGGGCGACCAACGCAAGCTCGATACGCTGTCGCGAGCGGAAATTGGGATTGGCGACGCCGCCGAGCCTGGGCATTGACCTTTTGTCCGTAGCCGTCCATGCGTCGTGGGCCGGGAACACGCGCATTCCCGGGGCCCAGGCCGCCGATGGGGGGATATTAGGAAGCGGACGTAAAGGGTCAGTTAGCGGACGTTAACCAAGCCTTATCAAAGCAAGGAATGTTAACCGCCGGTCACACTCATGTGCCGGGCGACCGCGGGGCCGTTATGGCGGCGGTCGATGATGAAATCATGGCCCTTGGGCTTGCGGGCGATCGCGGCACGGATGGCGGTTTCAAGCGCCCGATCGTCGTCGGTGGCACGCAGCGGCGTGCGCAGATCGGCGGCGTCGTCCTGGCCCAGGCACATGTAGAGCGTACCGGTGCAGGTGAGACGCACCCGGTTGCAGAGCTCGCAGAAATTGTGGGTGAGGGGGGTGATGAAGCCGACCCGCCGGCCGGTCTCGCGGATGTTGAAATAGCGCGCCGGTCCGCCGGTGCGGTAGTCCGTCTCCTCCAGCGTCCATTTCTCGGCGAGCTTGGCGCGCACCAGCGACAGCGGCAGGTACTGGTCGAGCCGGCTCGGCCCGATATCGCCCATCGGCATGACTTCGATCAGCGTCAGGTCGAAGCCCTCGTCGCCGCACCAGGCGATCAGGCGATCGAATTCGTCATCGTTCACGCCCTTGAGCGCCACGGTGTTGATCTTGACGGCAAGGCCGGCGGCCTTGGCAGCGGCGAGACCTGCCTTCACCTGGTCGAGTTTGCCCCAGCGCGTGATCGCGGTGAACTTGGCGCTATCGAGCGTGTCGACGGACACGTTGAGCCGGCGCACGCCCGCCGCGTAGAGCTCCTGGGCGTATTTATGAAGCTGGCTGCCGTTGGTGGTGACGGTGAGCTCGTCGAGGTCGCCGGTGCCGATATGGCGGCCCAGCGCGTGGAACAGCTTCATGATGTCGCGCCGCACCAGCGGCTCGCCACCGGTCAGCCGCAGCTTGCGCACGCCCAGCTTCACAAAGCCGCTGCACAGCCGGTCGAGCTCCTCCAGCGACAGGACTTCCGCCTTCGGCAGGAAGGTCATGTCCTCCGCCATGCAATAGACGCAGCGGAAATCGCAGCGGTCGGTGACCGATACGCGCAAGTAGCTCACCCGTCGCTGGAACGGGTCGATCAGCGGCGCCGCGGTCTGGATCATGGTGGTCGGTTGCATCGCTTGCCGGTTGTTGGTTCTGATATGGGCATCCCGCGGCTCCCCAACCACGGGCGATGTATCAGCTTAAACATATCGGTCCGGCGCTGTCGCCCCTTTGTCCGGCGACGGTAAACAAAACATGATTGTGCAGAAATTTGCAGGCCTGCTATAGTCAAAAACGTCAATAATTTCCGTGTTTTCGTCCATGGCGACCGAGCTGATGAGCACCCGCGAGGTGGCGGACTATCTGCGCATCAAGGAGCGCAAGGTCTACGACCTCGTGCGCGAACGCAAGATCCCCTGTTCGCGCGTCACCGGCAAGTGGCTGTTCCCCCGCGATCTGGTCGACCGTTGGGTCGCCCAGAACACTGAGTTCGCCGAGACCGGTGCTGCATCGTCACCCCCGCCGGTGGTCGCCGGCAGCCACGATCCGCTGCTCGACTGGGCCGTGCGCGAATCCAGTTGCGGTCTGGCGCTCATGCCCGGCGGCAGTCTCGACGGCCTCAAACGTCTGGCTGCCGGCGAGGCGACGCTGGCGGGCTTGCATGTCATCGATTCGGAAACCGGCGCCTACAACGTGCCGGCGATCTCCCAGAGCCTGCGCAGCCACGACATCGTGGCGATCACGTGGGCGGAGCGCGAGCAGGGGCTGGTCGTGGCCCCCGACAACCCGCTGCGCATCGAGTCCATCGCCGCGTTGCGCGGGCGCAAGGTGCGGCTGATCGCCCGCCAGCCCGCGGCCGGGGCGCAGATCCTGCTCCTGCACCTGCTGGCCGATGCCGGGATCAAGCTGAGCGAGATTGCGACTCTGCCCAAACCCGCCCTCAACGAGACCGACCTCGGCCTCGCGGTGATGGAAGGGAAGGCGGACGCGGGTCTCGCCGTGCGCGCCGTCGCCCAGCAATACCGCCTCGACTTTGTGCCGCTGGCGCGCGAGCGCTTCGACCTGGTCATGCACCGCCGCGATTATTTCGAGCCGTCGGTGCAGAAGCTGCTCACCTTCGCCGCCACACAGGCATTTCGCACGCGTGCCGCCGAGCTCGGCGGCTACGACGTCGCGGGCCTCGGTCGCGTCGTCTACAACGCCTGACGCGGCTGGAACGCCGGCACGCAGACATGGCGCGCGCGGCCGTCTGAATCGCTCAGCCGCGCGATCTGGACGTCGATATCGTAAACGAGGCGCAGGGAGTCGCTGGTGATGACGTCCTGCGGGGCGCCCAGCTTGAGCGTGGTGCCGCCATGCATCATCAGGGCGCGATCGGCGCACAGGAACGCCTGATCGGGATCGTGCGTCGACATCAGGATCGCGATGCCGCGCCGCGCCAGGGCTGCGACCTGGCGCAGCACCCGCATCTGGTTGCCGTAATCGAGATTGGCGGTCGGCTCGTCCATCACCAGGATTTGCGGCTCTTGTGCGAGCGCGCGCGCGATCAGCGTCATCTGCCGCTCGCCGCCGCTGATCTGCGTGTAGACCGAGGTCGCCAGATGCGCGATGCCGAGCGTCTCCAGCATCGCGCGCGCGACCGCGCGATCATGACGCGACGGCGTTGCGAACAATCCGACATGGGCGGTGCGGCCCATCACCACCACATCTTCGACCTGGAACGGGAACAGCCCGAGCTGCGCCTGCGGCACGTAGCCGATGCGCTTGGCGAGCGCCGTGCGCGAAAGCTGCGTGATGTCCGTGCCGTCGATGGCGACCTGGCCGCCCATCGGGCTGAGCAGGCCGAGGATGGTGCGGAACAACGTCGTCTTGCCGCCGCCATTGGGACCGAGGATCGCGAGGATTTCGCCCGGCTGAAGCGCGAAGCTGACGGCGTGGCCCACGCGCTTGCCGGGATAGCCGAAGGCGAGGTCGTTGACGGCGAGGCTCATTGCCAGCTCCGCCGCACGCCGGCGAGGATCCACAGGAAGAACGGCGTGCCGACCACCGCCGTCAGCACGCCCAGCGGAATCTCGATCGCGGCCAAGCTGCGCGCCAGTGTGTCGATGGCGAGCAGATAGCCCGCGCCGAGCAGCATCGAGGCCGGCAGCAGCCGCGCGAAATTGGGCCCGACCAGGAAGCGCGCGGCATGCGGGATGACGAGGCCGACCCAGCCGATGATGCCGCTGATCGACACCACGGCGGCGGTCATCAGCGTCGCGGCGGCAACAATCACGAAGCGCAGCACGCCCGTCGGCACGCCCAGCGCGCGCGCCTCCTCGTCGTCCAGCGACATCAAATTCATGCGCCAGCGCAGCAGCACCAATGGTACGAGCCCGACGAGCACCAGGGGCGCGGCGGACCCGATATCGGCGCGGTTGGTGCTGGCGAGGCTGCCGAGCAGCCAGAAAGTGATGGCGGGGAGCTGGTTGTAGGGATCGGCCAAGTATTTGAGCAGCGACACGCCGGCCCCGAACAAGGCGCTGATCACCACGCCCGCCAGCACTAGCGCCAGCAGTGGATCGCGCCCCTTGGCCGCACTGCCGATCGCGTAGACCAGCGCCACCGCGGCGAGCCCGCCGGCAAACGCGCAAGCCTGGATCGCATAGACGTCGAGCGACAGGAAAATGCCGATGACGGCGCCCAACGCCGCCCCCGACGAGACGCCCAGGATATCGGGCGAGACCAGCGGATTGCGAAACAGGCCTTGATAGGCGCTGCCGGCCCCGGCCAGGGCCGCACCCACCAGCAAGGCGGCGGCGATGCGCGGCAGGCGGATGTTGAGGACCACCGCCTCGACATTGGCCGCACGGCCATGCGTGCCGTTGGTCAATGCTGACCACAACACGGTGAACGTGTCGCCTGGGGAGACGGGATAGCGGCCGATTGAGAACGCGAGCAGCGCCAGCGCGATCAAACCGGCGCAGGCGATGAGGAAGACGAGGCCGGCGGAGAGGCGCATTATTTCAGCGCGGCGACATCGCCCAGAAGCTGGTCGAGCTGTGCCTCGCTCGGCGTCTGATGATAAAACAGCGCATAAAACTCGCGCGCGATCGGCCGCAGATCCTCGGGGAACAGATCAGGATAGAGCACGCGTGCGAGCCAACGCAGCCCGATGATGCGATTGACTGACGGCGGCGAGTTGATCCAGCCGAAGGGCAGGGACGGGGCGACGTGCACGCGCTTGCCCTGCACGGCACCGACTCCCTTCCACAACGGATCGCTCAGCGCGAAACGCTGGAAGCTCTCGTCGAGCGTCACCACCACGTCCGGATTCCACGCCAGGATCTGTTCCATCGAGACATTGGCAAGCCCGCCGCGCCCCATTGCCGCCGCGACGTTCGTCGCCCCCATATATTCGATGCTCTCGACATTGATCGAGCCGCCCAGCCCGGTTTCCAGCCCGCGCGGCCCTCGCGCGTAATAGACCCGTGGCCGGCGCTCCACCGGCACGGCGGCGACGCGCTTACTGATCTCGGTGAGCGTGTCGTGCACATAGGCCGCGAGCTTCGCCGCGCGCGCCTGTTCGCCGAGCATATTGCCCAGCAGCACATAGGAGTTCTCGATCTCCGCGAACGAACCGTCGATCAGGGCGAACGGAATATTGGTCTGCGTCTGCGTGCGGTCGGCGAGCGACGCATAGGTCGGGTTGACCGTGCCGTAATCGAAGATGAGATCGGGCTTGAGCTGCAGCACGACTTCGACATTGGCTGTGTTGCCGCGCCCGGTCAGCCGGCCGGTGACCGGCAAATCGGCGTAGCGCGGTGGGATAAAGGCACGCTCTTCCTGTGTGGGCGCGCGGTTCCAGCCCGTCATTTTGTCCGGCGCCAATGTGTAGAGAAAGATGCTGGCCGGCGGCCCCGCCGCGAACACGCGTTCCACCTTGGCCGGCAGCGTCACCTGGCGCCCGGCGGCATCGGTGAGCGTCTGCGCCGCCGCCGGCAGCGCGATCAACGCCACCAGCAGGGCGGCAAGGCGGTTGAGGCGATTCATTTCCCGACGATGACGTCGGACGCCTTGATGATGGCGTAGGCGGTGTCGCCGCGTTTCAGTTTCAGCTCGTCCAGCGCCTCGACCGTGATCGACGAGGTGACGCACGCTGCCGCGCCCGATATCGATCTTCACATGCGCGGTCGTCTTGCCACGCTTGACCGCGATGACCTTGCCCTTGAGTACGTTGCGCGCGCTGAGCTTCATGGGGCCTCCGTCGTCACGAGCCGGGCAGGCCCGGCGCCGAGAACCCGTGGCGGGCGAGGATCGCCTGTCCGGCCGGCGAGAGAATATACATCGCCAGCCGCGTTGCTTCAGGCCGCGCATTGTTCAAAATCGTGAGACCGTAATCGGCGCCCACTGCCAGGGCCTCGGGCAGGTCGATGATCTGGGCGCTCGGCAGTTCTTTGCGCACCAGCACGGCGTTGGTGCAATAGCCCAGGAAGACATCCGCCTTGCCCGCGGAAATGAGCGCCGCATAGGCATTGCGCCCCGGCGGCGGCGGCGCCGAATTGGGGCCGCCCACCAGCTGCAGCGCCTTGGCGTCGAGCGCTTTGAAGCTGCCGGGGCGCAGCTTCTCCGCCTTCTCGAACACCGCCCAGGCATAGTCGCCTGAAGGGTCGGCTTTCGGCGTCGAAGTGCCGAGCTTCACGGCCGGATCGAGAATGCGGTTGAGCAGGTTGGCGGCGGTCACACCGGCCTCCGGCATACTGATCGCGCAGAGCCGGTTGCGCGCGAACAACACCGCCGGCGCTGCCTTGCCGGCTTTGGCGAGAGTGGCCGGGTGATCCATGTTGGCGGAGGCAAAAACCTCCGCCGTCTCGCCCGTTTCGATGCGCTCGCGCAACAGGCCCGAGGCACCGAACGTGCGGGCGACCTTGATGCCGCTCTCGTGCGTGAACGCCTCGCTGGCCTCCGTCAGCGCCGCGGTCAGGCTGCCAGCCGCATACAGGCGCACCGGCTCTTGCGCCTGCGCGGCTATGGCGAACGCCGTCATGGCGGCCGCGACGATCAGTGTGCGCATGGAAGCCTCACGACGCCGCCTTACGATAGTTCGGGAAGAAGAGCTGCTCGCCGTTGATCTTGTAGCCGGCGATGGCGCGCTGGCCCTCGGGTGATGTGACCCAGTCGATGAAGGCCTGGCCCATCTCCTTCTTCACATGTGGATGCTTGGCGGGGTTCGCCAGCATCACGCCGTACTGGTTGAACAGTCGCTTGTCGCCCTCGACGGCGATGACGAGGTCGCCGCGATTCTTGAAATTGAGCCAGGTGCCGCGGTCGGTCAGCGCATAGGCGTTCATCGCCGACGAGGTATTGAGCGTCGGCCCCATGCCGGAGCCCGTCTCGCGATACCATGAGCCCTTGCCGGTCGTCGGGTCGGTGCCGGCGATCTGCCACAGCCGCAGCTCGGCCGCATGCGTGCCGCTCTTGTCACCGCGCGATGCGAACGGCGCCTTGACCTCGGCGATCTTCTTGAGCGAGGCCACGGTGTCCTTGCTGCCCATGACCTTGGCGGGGTCGGATTTCGGTCCGACGATGACGAAGTCGTTGTACATGACCTCGCGCCGGTCGACGCCGAACCCCTCGGCCATGAATTTCTCTTCGGCCACCGTGTCGTGCACGAACACGACATCGGCATCGCCCTTGGCGCCGGTCTGCAGAGCCTGGCCGGTCCCTTGCGCCACCACGCGCACCTCGATGCCGGTCTTCTCCTTGAAGATCGGCAGCAAGTACCCGAACAGCCCCGATTGCTCGGTCGATGTGGTCGAGGCCACGGTGATGAACTTGTCCTGCGCCTGGGCCGGCAAAGCCAGCGCCAGCGCGCTCAGCGCCGCAAGCGAGAGGAGGGCGCGTCGCATTACCATGGCAATTCTCCCTTGATGAAGGCCGCCGCTTCTGGCGTGGCGGGATTGTTGAAAAAGCGTTCGACCGGTGCCGTCTCGATCAGCCGGCCGCGATGCAGGAACAGGATCTCGTCGCCCAGGCGGCGCGCCTGGCCGAGATTGTGCGTGGTCATGACGATCTTTGTGCCGTCGGCATGGATCGCGGCGATGATCTCCTCGACCGCGCGCGTCGCAGTGGGATCGAGGCTGGCGGTGGGCTCGTCGAGGAACAGCACCTCCGGCTGCAGCGCCCAGGCGCGCGCGAGCGCCAGGCGCTGCTGCTCACCGCCGGAGAGCACGCGCGCCGAACGGTCGGCGAGGGTGGCGAGGCCGACCTTGTCGAGGGCGGCGCGGACTCGCAGCTCGCGCTTGTCGCGCGCCATGCCGGTGAGCTTGAGCGCGTAGTCGAGATTGGCGTAGGCCGAGCGGCGCAGCATCACCGGCCGCTGGAACACCATCGCCTGGCGCTTGCGTGCCGGCCCCGGATAGCCGCCGCGCCACGCGATCGTGCCACTTTTGGGCTTGAGCAATCCGTGGCACAGGCGCAGCAGGATGCTTTTGCCCGCCCCGTTTGCGCCGAGAATGATCGTGCGTGCACCCGCGTGCAGCTCGAAGGACAAGCCGTCGATGATCGTCGTCGGCCCGATCGCGAAGGAGAGCTCGTGCACTGAGAGAGGGAGGATCGAGGCGATCGCGTGCATCGCTCAGCCGTAACGCCGCTGTGCCGTCTCCTTGACGGCATAGGCAGACGCATTGAGCGCGATCACCAGCGTAATCAGGATGACGCCGAGGCCAAGGGCGAGCGGCAGATCGCCCTTGCTGGTCTCGAGCGCGATGGTCGTGGTCATGACGCGCGTGACGCCGTCGATATTGCCGCCGACGATCATGACGGCACCCACCTCGGCACTCGCGCGTCCGAAGCCGGCGAGCACAGCCGTGAACAGGGAGAAGCGCGTGTCCCACAGCAGCGTCCACATCGCGCGTCGCGGACCCGCCCCCAGCGAGCGCAGCTGCTCCTCGTAATCGTGCCAGGCATCCTCGATGGTCTGGCGGGCGAGGGCGGCGATGATCGGCAGGATCAGGATCGCCTGCGCGATCACCATGGCGCCCGGCGTGAACAGCAGCCCGAGCGGTCCCAGCGGTCCCGCGCGCGACAGCATCAGGTAAACGAACAGCCCGACCACCACTGGCGGCAGGCCCATGAAGCCGTTGAGGACGGCGATTGCCCCCTGGCGGCCGGGAAATCGTCCCAGCGCGACCGCTGCCCCCAACGGCAGCCCGAGCAGGGTGGCAAGCACCACCGCCGACAGGCTGACCGCCAGGCTCAGGCCGACGATCCCGAGCAGATGCCGGTCGAACCCCGCAATCAATCCGAACGCGGTGCCAAAGGCTTGTGCAATCTCTCCCATACCACCCGTTCTTCTGCAGAGTTCTGCAAAATTTACGGGTTTTGCGCCGGAGCCGCAACCGGAACAGGTCCGGGCAGGGATACTTGCGAGGGCCGGCCGGGCGGGCCCATAGTCCGCCCATGGACGAATTCATCGTCAGGCCCGACCCGCAGGACAGCCGCCTCACCCAGCGGGTGAGCGGGGTCGACCAGGCCGGCCAGAAGGTCGAGACCTCGGTCGTCGTCGAGCGGCCGCTGACGCTCTATCTCAACGGCCAGGAGATCGTCACCATGATGACGATCGGCGATTATCCGCAATACCTGGCCGTCGGCTATCTCATCAACCAGAACATGCTGAAGGCCGGCGACGAGGTCACCGCCGTCGACCACGATTCCGAGATCGACACCGTCGTCGTGCGCACCAAGGGCAAGACGAATTTCGAGGAGAAGCTCAAGAAGAAGACGCTCACCTCCGGCTGCGCGCAGGGCACGGCGTTCGGCGATCTCATGGAGAAATTCGACGAGATCGCGCTGCCCAAGGATGCCGTGCTCAAGACGTCGTGGCTCTATCGCCTGACCAAGAAGATCAACACCGCGCCCAGCCTCTATCTCGAGGCCGGCGCGATCCACGGCTGCGTGCTGTGCGAGGAAGACCGGCCGCTGATCTACATGGAGGATGTCGGCCGCCACAACGCCATCGACAAGATCGCCGGCTACATGTTCCTCAACAAGATCTCTCCGGTTGGGAAGCTGTTCTATACCACCGGCCGGCTTACCAGCGAGATGGTCATCAAGACCGTGCAGATGCGCATCCCGATCCTGATCTCGCGCTCCGGCTTCACCGCGTGGGGCGTGGATCTCGCGCGCAAGGCCGGCCTGACGCTGATCGGCCGCGCCAAGGGTGCCCGCTTCATCGCGCTCTCCGGCGCCGAGCGCATCGTCTATGACGCGGACGCGCGCGAGGTTGCGGACGATGATCGCAAGCATCAACGCCGATCCGCGGATGATGCTTAGCTTGCGAACAGCGCGCCGGCGTCACCCCCCATCCCAACCTTCCCCCACAAGGGGGGAAGGAGCGCATCGCGGCGCGGAGAGAGCGAGCCTCACCACGAATAAGAAATCCCCTCCCCCTCGATGGGGGAGGGTTAGGGTGGGGGTGACTGCAGAGCGCAGCAACAGACAGCGTTGCGTGATCTCGATGCAGCACACCCAATGACCCAAATCGCCGGCGTCATCCTCGCGGGCGGGCAGTCGCGGCGCATGGGCGGCGGGGATAAGTGCCTGCGTCCGCTCGGGCCCAAACCGATCCTCGCGCACATCATCGCGCGCGCGCGCCCGCAAGTGGACACGCTTGCGCTCAATGCCAACGGCGATCCGACGCGCTTTGCCGCCTTCGGATTGCCGGTCGTGTCGGATGTCGTAGAGGGATTTGCCGGTCCCTTAGCGGGCGTGCTGACCGGGCTCGAGTGGGCGAAGGCCTATGCGCCGCAGTGCCGTTGGCTGGCGACTTTCGCCAGCGACGCGCCGTTCTTGCCCGAGGATCTTGTCTCACGCTTAGTGAAAGCCGTAGAAGCCACGGGCGCCGATCTCGCCCGCGCCACATCGGGCGGGCAGGAGCATCCCGTCTTCGGCCTATGGCGCGTCGACCTCGCCGACGCCTTGCGCGAGGCCTTGGTCGAGGAAGAGATGCGCAAGGTCGACCTCTGGACCGCGCGCTACCGCCTGGTCGATGTCGAGTTCGCGAGCGTGCCTGTCGATCCGTTCTTCAACGTCAACCGGCCCGAGGATCTCGCCGAGGCGGAGCGGTTGCTAGCCTAGCGTGAAGGCCTCATGCACGGCCGATTGGACGCCGCCGCCGAGCACCGCACCGCCGCCCGCCACATAGATCCAGTCGCCGATCACGGTGGCGCCCACGGCATGGCGCGGCGTCAGCATCGGCGCATGGCTCTGCCACGTGTCCGTGGCGGGATCGTAGCTCTCCATCTGCCCGAACACCTTCGCCTGTTGGAACTGTCCGCCGCCCATGCGATGCCGGCCTCGCCGCCCATCGCAAAGAAGCGGTTGCGATAGAGGACGAGCCCATGGCCTGAGCGCGCCGTCGGCAGGGGGCTGCGCTCCTGCCACGTATCCTTCTCGGCGAGATACACGTGATGCAGGTTGGTGTTGTACTCGAACGTGTTGAAGCGCCCGCCGATGATGTGGATGGCGCCGTTCCAGGCGACGACGCCGACATGGTCGCGCGCCCCCGGTAGTGCCTTGCGGATTTCCCACTTGTCGGCCTGCGGATCGTAGACCTCGTGCCAGCCGACGCTCGCGCGCTCCAATGTTGGCGCCGCGGCACCGCCGATATGATGAATCTTGCCATTGAGTGCGACGGCCGCACCGGCCCCGCGCGAGCGCGGCAGCGGCGCAATCGGACTTCCAGCGATCCGACGCCACGTCATAGGCGTACGCGTTCTGATCGGGGTTGCGGTTCTGCTCGAGGAAGCCGCCCAGCGCGTAGATGCGGGCCCCATCGGCGACGACAGCCACGTGGTTGGCGCCGCGCGGCAAGGCGGCACCGTTGTACCAGCGATCCTCGCGCGGATCGTAGATGTGATGATAGGCGCGATCGACACGGCCTTCGCCGTAGCCGCCGATGATGTGCATACGGCCGGCCCACGCGGTCGCCCACGCCATCTCGCTGCGCGGGATGGGAAGTGCTGCACGGGCGCTCCATCTTCCGGCCGGACCCTTCGGCGCGGGGCTGTCGAAGACCCGCTGCAATTCCTGCTCCGGCGTCAGATGGTGCGGCACGCCGCCCTGCAGCCGCACAAACGGTTCAGGGGAGGGCGGTGCCTCCGGCAGCGGCGGATGATTGTGCTGCGCCCGTGCCTGTGTGGCGCCAATTGTCAGCGCCGCGCTACCTGCCAGAAAACTCCGCCGCTTCATGAATGCCTCCGCACGTCGCGATTGTTCTGCGATGTGATGCTGACAAATCAGCGTATAAACGCAAGCTCGATGAAGGTCTGATTCCCTCGGGCTTGACCCGAGGGCCCATTGACGGCGGCGACACGATCGCGTCAGGCATGGACCCGCGGGTCAAGCTCGCGGGAATCAGAAATTATCGGAAGCCTTAAGAGCGCACGCGCTCGTGATCGTCGCCATCGTCGGGCGTCAGCGACACGACATCGCTATTGATCAGCAATTTACCGGCATTTTCGAAATTAACCGTGACGCGCGCGCCAATCACAGATTGCACCTGGCCCAGGCCCCAATCGGGCCGGCCGGGATGGCGCACGAACATGCCGGGCACGAGACGATCCATGTCTGCCACCATAGTACAACGGATAGTCCTTGAAAATTGCCGCGCGCCGCGCCGTAATGCCGGCCCAACCCGGGAGGACCTGTGACTCGTACCGACGATCTGCAACTGCTCGAATTGCTGGCGGCCAAGCTGTGCCACGATCTCGTCGGCCCGGTCGGCGCCGTCGCCAATGGCGTCGAGCTGTTGCGTGCCGATGGTGCCGGCGATCCCGAAGTGGTCGGGCTTATCGAAAATTCAGCACGCTCGGCGTCGCGCCGCCTGCAGCTGTTTCGCATCGCCTTCGGTACCGGCAACGCGTTACCCGCGACTGGACGTGTGGCGGAGATTCGCCGTCTCGCGGCCGGATACCTGGAAGGCGGGCGCATCGAGCTTGACTGGCCCAATCCCGATGCGGCGAGCGAGGCGGCGGCCGGGCGGGTCGGCGTCAAGCTGTCGCTCATGCTGCTGTTGGTTGCAGTTGAAGCCTTGCCGCGTGGCGGCGTGCTGAAGGTCAAGGTCGCAGCACCGGCGGGCCGTTTCATCGTGACCGTCACCGCATCGGGCGCGCAGGCGCGGCTGCCCGATGAGATCCAGGCCGCGCTGGAAGCCCGTGCGGGCGACCTCGCGCCCAAAGCCATGCCGGCCTATCTCGCCGCTACCCTGGCCGGGTCGGCGGGGGCAAAGCTGAATTCCTCGTCTGCAACCCCCGGCAGTGTCGATCTGACGATCGACTGCCCGGCGCAGGTTTAGCCCGACCCCTTAGAGGGGGGAGATGGGGCGGGGCCCAGGTGTTTTCCGGGCCTTCCGCGCGGGTCCGTCGCGTGCTCTGCAAGTCAGAGAAAACGCCGAAAACCCAAATATTTACCGGTTTTTAATCTTCATTTGAGAGCGTGTGTCCGAAAGCAGGACAGCGACGGCTGGCCTGTTGCCAGACAAGGGCATTGACCGTTTTTTCCAGAAGGCCGGGCCATGGATGATCTCCTCCGCGAATTTTTGACCGAGTTCGAACGAAAGCCTTTCGGTTCTCGATTCAGAGCTCGTCAAGCTCGAACAGAACCCCAACGATCCCGAGCTTCTGGGCAATATTTTTCGCCTGGTCCACACCATCAAGGGCACCTGCGGCTTCCTCGGCCTGCCGCGCCTTGAGAGCGTCGCCCACGCCTCCGAGAACGTCCTTGGCAAGGTCCGCGACGGCGAGCTGGTGATCACCCCGCCGGCGGTCAGCCTGATCCTCGAAATCTCTCGATCGTATCAAGAGCTTGCTGAACACTCTTGAACAGACGGAAGCGGAGCCCGCGGGCGACGATAGCGATCTCACCGGCCGCCTGAACGCGCTCGCCAATGGCGGCGTGGCGCCGGCCCCGACATCGCACGCCGAAGAGGCCGCCAAGGTCGAATTCACCCCGGTCGCCGGCAAGGCCGAGCCGGTTGTGCCCGTCGTCGAGCCGGTCGCGGCCAAGGCCGAACCGGTCGTTGCCAAGGTCGAAGCAGCTCCTGTGGCCGAGGTCGCGGCTCCCGCCCCCGCCGTGGAAGAGGTTGTGGCTGAGCTGGAGGCGGCCGTGACCGCCGCCAAGAAGCCCGCTGCCGATGCCAAGGACGCGCCCGCCGCCAACAAGGAATCCGGCGTTGCCGCGCAGACCATCCGCGTGCATGTCGACCTGCTCGAAAACCTGATGACCATGGTCAGCGAGCTGGTGCTGACCCGCAACCAGCTGCTGCAGATCCTGCGCGGCCAGAAGGACAGCGATTTCGCAGCGCCCTTGCAGCGCCTCAACCACGTGACGTCGGAGCTGCAGGAAGGCGTCATGAAGACGCGCATGCAGCCCATCGGCAACGCCTGGGCGAAGCTGCCGCGCATGGTGCGCGACCTCGCGCACGAACTGAACAAGAAGATCGACCTCCAGATGATCGGCGCCGACACCGAGCTCGATCGCCAGGTGCTGGAGCTGATCAAGGACCCGCTGACCCATCATCGTGCGCAACTGCGCCGATCACGGCCTGGAAAAGCCCGCCGATCGCCGCAAGGCCGGCAAGAACGAGATCGGCCGCGTCACCCTGAACGCCTTCCACGAGGGCGGCCATATCATCATCGAGATCTCCGATGACGGCCGCGGTCTCGCGGTCGACAAGATCAAGGCAAAGGCCCTGCAGAACGGCCTGGCCACCGAAGCCGAGCTGGCCGGCATGTCCGATCAGCAGATCCACCAGTTCATCTTCCGCGCCGGCTTCTCCACCGCCGCCCAGATCACCAACGTCTCGGGCCGCGGCGTCGGCATGGACGTGGTGCGCACGAACATCGAGAAAATCGGCGGTACCGTTGAGCTGCGCTCGTCGCAGAACAAGGGCACGGCCTTCGTCATCAAGATCCCGCTGACCCTCGCCATCGTCTCGGCGCTGATCGTCGGCTGCTCGGGCGAGCGCTTCGCCGTTCCGCAGATCAGCGTTCTCGAGCTGGTCCGCGCCGGCGCGGGCTCCGAGCACACGATCGAGCGCGTCAAGGGTTCGCCCTTCCTGCGCCTGCGCAACCGCCTCCTGCCGCTGGTCAGCCTGCGCGATGTGCTGGGCCTGTCCGACGGCAAGCCCGAGACCAGCGCGGAGACCTTCATCGTCGTCAGCCAGGTCGGCGCGCAGATCTTCGGCATCATGGTCGATCGCGTGTTCGACACCGAGGAAATCGTCGTCAAGCCGGTCGCTCCGATCCTGCGCGATGTCACGATGTTCTCGGGCAACACCATCCTGGGCGACGGCAGCGTCATCATGATCCTCGACCCCAACGGCCTCGCGGCCGCGATGGGTGCCGCCAGCCACAGCGAGAACCACGCCGCCGAAGCCGCGACTTCGCATGCTTCTCGTCAGAACGAGCGCGTGGCCCTGCTGCTGTTCCGCGCTGGCCAGGAAGCGCCCAAGGCGGTGCCGCTGGCACTCGTCGCGCGTCTGGAAGAGGTGGAGTCCAACTCGATCGAGCAGTCGAACGGCCGCCCGGTCGTTCAGTACCGCGGCAAGTTGATGCCGCTGGTCAAGCTCGACCCGTCCTACGAGATCAAGACCACGGGCCGTCAGCCGGTCCTCGTCTTCGCCGATGGCCAGCACTCGATGGGCCTGCTCGTCGACGAGATCGTGGACATCGTCGAGGAGCGCCTGTCGGTCGAGCTCGTCTCCGACCGTCCGGGCCTGATGGGCAGCGCCATCGTCTCCGGCAAGGCGACGGACATCATCGACACCGGCCACTACCTGACCATGGCCTTCCAGGATTGGTTCGGCAATCACGGCACGCAGTCCTTCGGCGAACCTTCGACGTCGGTCGTCAAGCGCCTGCTGCTGGTCGATGACTTCGCCGTTCTTCCGCAACCTGCTTGCACCGCTGCTCGCGGTGGCGGGCTACGAGGTCACCACGGCCGAGAACGCCGACCAGGCGCTGGGCATGTGCGAAGCCGGCAAGGATTTCGATGTGATTGTCTCGGATATCGAAATGCCGGGCATGAACGGCTTCGAGTTCGCCGAGGCGGTGCGCAAGAACTCGCGCTGGCAGGACACGCCGATCGTGGCCCTGTCGTCGCATGCGACACCCAAGGATCTCGACCGCGGCCGCAAGGTCGGCTTCACCGACTACATCGCGAAATTCGATCGTGACGCGCTGCTGCAGACCCTGTCGCAGACCGTGTCCAACATCAGAGGTGCAGCGTGAGCGAGCAGAAAGACAAGGGCGCGAAGACTGCCGAGTCCGCGATTGCGTCGGGTGAATCGCAGGACTACGTCACCATGACCATCGCCGACCAGCTCTTCGGCATTCCCGTGCTGACAGTGCAGGACGTGCTGGGATCCCAGCGCATCACGCGCATCCCGCTCGCCCCGCCCGAAGTGGCCGGCGCTCTCAACCTGCGCGGCCGTATCGTGACCGCGATGGACGTGCGCCGCCGCCTCGACCTGCCGCTCGCGTGAAGTCGGCACGGCCGGCATGAGCGTCGTCGTCGATCACAACGGCGAGCTCTACAGCCTGATCGTTGACTCGGTGGGCGAGGTGTTGAGCCTGCCCAACGAGGCCTTCGAGCGCAACCCGGCAACCCTCGACCCGAAATGGCGCGAGGTTTCGGCCGGCATCTACCGCCTCGACGGCAAGCTGCTGGTGGTGCTCGAAGTCTCGCGGCTGCTCGATATCCGCCGCGCCGACGCGGCCTGACGACGACAATGCAATCGACCCGGCCGGCCACGTTGGTCCGGACGCGCTTGGAGGTTAGACCATGAAACGGTGCCTGATTGTCGATGACTCGAAAGTCATCCGCATGGTGGCCCGCCGCATCCTCGAAGGTTTCAACTTCGAGATTGACGAGGCGGCCGATGGACAAAAGGCGGTCGAGGCCTGCCAGAAGCAGATGCCCGACGCGATCCTGCTCGACTGGAACATGCCGGTGATGACCGGCATCGAGTTCCTGCGCAAGCTGCGTTCCATGGAGCACGGCGCCGACCCGGTCGTGGTGTTCTGCACGACCGAGAACGATCTCTCCCATATCCAGGAAGCGATCTCGGCCGGCGCCAATGAATACATCATGAAGCCGTTCGACAGCGAAATCATCCAGGCGAAATTCTCCCAGGTCGGCTTATTGTGATGAGTGCACGTACAGTCGACGCCGCCGATAATTCTGGAACAGACGCGGCAAGGCCGATCCATGTCATGGTCGTCGATGATTTGGCGGTCATCCGGGGCCTCCTGACGCGAACCCTCGAAGAGGATTTGGAGATCGCCGTCATTGCCTCGGTCGGCAATGGCGAGGCGGCGCTGTCGGCGCTGCAGCGTTCGGTTGTCGACGTGATCGTTCTCGATATCGAAATGCCGGTGATGGACGGCCTCACGGCGCTGCCCAAACTGCTGGCGATGTCGCCGGGCGTAAAGGTGATCATTGCCTCCACGCTCAGCAAGCGCAACGCCCAGGTCAGCTTGAAGGCGCTCGCGAGCGGTGCGGCCGACTATATCGCCAAGCCGAGCTCGGCGGGCGAAATGAATGCCGCCGGCGATTTCCGCCGCGACCTCGTTGCGAAGGTCAAAACCTTGGGTGCCGTGCGCCGCGCGGGTACCGCCGGCAAGCGCATGGTCACGGCCGGCGAACGCGCCGCACCGCGCCTGGCCGCGCGTCCGCACGGCCCGATCGTCCTGCGCTCCCCGTCGACGACCTTGCCCGAAATTCTGGCGATCGGCAGTTCCACCGGCGGTCCGCAGGCGCTGTTCGCGCTGTTCCGTCAGCTTCCCGCGACGCTCAAGCAGCCCATCGTCATCACCCAGCACATGCCGGCGACGTTCACGACCATCCTGGCCGAGCATCTCACGCGCGCCAGCGGCCGCACCGCCCAGGAAGGCGTGGATGGCGAGCCCGTTATGCGCGGCCGCATCTATGTGGCGCCCGGCGATTTCCACATGAAGATCGAGGCGAAGGGGACCGAACGGGTCATCCGCCTCACCAAGGAACCGCCCGAGAATTTCTGCCGCCCGGCCGTGGACCCGATGCTCCGCAGCCTGGCGCAAATCTATGGTCCCGCCGTCTTGAGCGTGATCCTGACCGGCATGGGCTCCGATGGGGCCAAGGGCGGTCAGGCTGTCGTCGCGGCCGGGGGGACAGTCATTGCTCAGGACGAAGCGACCAGCGTGGTCTGGGGCATGCCGGGGGCCGCTGCGGCCGCGGGCATCTGCTCGGCCGTGCTGCCGCTCGCCGATATCGGCCCGCAGATCATGCGTCTGGCCGTCAGGGGTGCGTGATGAAGCCCGAAGACTTTTCCTTCCTCTGCAAGCTGCTCTACGAGCGTACCGGGCTCGTCCTAGGCACGGACAAGATGTACCTGATCGAGAGCCGCCTCTCGCCGGTCGCGCGCAAATGGGGCATGAACGGCCTCGATGCGTTGACCGCGGGCCTGCGCGCCGGCCGTGACGCCGACCTGTTGCGCGACGTCTCCGATGCGATGATGACGAATGAGTCGCTGTTCTTCCGCGACATCAAGCCGTTCGAGCAGCTGCGCCAGGTGATGCTGCCCAAGCTGCAGCAGAGCCGGGCCCAGCGCAAATCGATCCGCATCTGGAGCGCCGCCTGCTCGACCGGGCAGGAGCCCTATACGCTGGCGATGATCCTGTCCGAAGACACCGCCAAATTCTCCGACTGGAAGATCGAGATCGTCGCCACCGATATTTCCAAGGACGCGCTCGACCGCGCCAAGGCCGGCATCTACACGCAGTTCGAGGTGCAGCGCGGCCTGCCCATCAACATGCTGGTGAAGTACTTCAAGCAGCAGGGCGACAAGTGGCAGATCTCGCAGCAGCTGCGCAACATGGTGCAGTTCCGCGACTTCAACCTGCTGCAGGACCCGAGCTCGCTGGGCCAGTTCGACGTCGTGCTCTGCCGCAACGTGCTCATCTATTTCGACCAGACCACCAAGTCCGGCGTGCTCGACCGCGTCGCCAAGCTTCTGGCGGCCGACGGTGTCCTCTATCTGGGCGGTGCCGAGACCGTGCTCGGTGTCTCTGACAAATTTGCACCGCTGCCGGGCCAGCGCGGCGTCTACGGCCTGGTTGCGGAGAAAGTTGCACCCAAGCAGGTTGTCCGCGCCTGACGCATACGTTCCATCGAAGAAAAAAGGCCGCACCGATCGGGTGCGGCCTTTTCGCTATCTGGCGTCAGCGGGCAAAACGACGCAAGCCTGCGAACCCGAACAGTCCCGACAGCAGAAGCAGCGCGCTCATCGGCTCAGGCACGCCGACGGGATCTGGATCAGGATCGGGGTCCGTGCCCGTGGGGCGCCCGAGATAGCTGTATCCGTTCGCGGAACTGCCCTGCAGTTGAATATAGAGCGATTCGTCGGCGCGGGCCTGAGAGAAGCAATTGCTGGTGTCGCACTCGGCCGTGGCGAAGAGCATGAAGCCAAGATCCAGCGGGCCATTTGGGATAAGGTTGGCGAATGCCGCGTCGGAAAGATCGATCGAGAAGCTCAGCTCGCCCGGCGCCGAGTTTGCGGTCTCGAACGGATTGTCGGCGTCATCGAGAAGATAGGCTGAATAGAAGGCGCCATCGTCATCTTTCGAGACCTCGAAGCTGAAAAGATTTTTGTTCTCCACGTCGCTGGGTGCGCCCGCGTACGGCGGGATGAACATCGTGAAAAAAATATGCGCGTCTCCGTTGCTTTGGCCGGGGGATTGGTTGGTGCCGGCGCCCAGAGCGTTGATGTCGACAAAGATCTTGATGATCGGGCTTGTGAGCGTGACGGTGTCGATCAAGCCGGCTCTGGCGCTCGCCCGGGCGCCGCCGCCATCCCACGCCTGCGCGCCGACCTTCAAGGTTCCGGTGTTGCCGTTGGCTGAGGCATAGGAGCCCGCTTCCGGCGGCGAGGCTAAGGAGGTGCAAGACCCCGGCTGGGCACAGCTTGGCAGCGCGCCCGTTGCGACATTCGAACTCGCGCCATTGGCCGTCGCTTTCGAGCGCGCTGAGATAAACGGCTCATTGGCGATGTCTGCCGGCGTGTTCGAGGAGGAGCTGTACGGGCCGGAGTTCGCTGAAGTGTTGACGATCGCCGTGGCCGTGGCGGGCGCGGCCGCCAACGCAATGAACCCGCCGAAAATCGAGACTCCCAAAAGACGCGAGACGAATGAACTTGTCATGACCAACCTCCGCGCGATGAAACTGATGCGGGAGGCTTTGTGCAAGCCCGAGGCCAGATGCTAATCGATTGATTTCAAAAGGAACGTTTGCTGCCGTCGGTGGGCCTTGTCACCGTGCCGAACAGTCCCATTTGGGACGTCGATTGCCGATCAGCCGCCGAAGCGCGTCGCGCGCAAGATCAGCGCGACGAGCTCTGCCTGGCGATGCGTGCGCGTCTTCGCGAAGATCGCCTTCAGATAATTACGCGCCGTGCCAACGGCAATGTGCAGGCGGTTCGCCGCCGCCGCCAGCTCGTGGCCGTTCGCCAGCTCGGCGGCCAGCGCTGCCTCGCGCGGCGAAAGATCGAACGCGCGCATCAGCAGCGGGACAACGTCTTGCGCATCGCGAACGCTCTCCTCGATCAGGAGCGTGACCAAGACGCCGGACCGCCCCGATCCGCCCTCCAGGCGGCGCGCCGTCACCGACCAGGGCGGGCCCTGCGTCCGGTGCAGGCGCATGGTGTAGTGCCCGCGCACGCGCAGATCATCGGCGGCGCGCGCGGCGGACCAGGCGATGGAGCCAGCTCGTGTCGCTGGCGCGGCTTGCGATCAGCTCCTTGCGCGAGAGCGAGAGGCCGTCGCTGCTGGCGATGATCTGCTCGGCGCGCCGATTCAGCACCACCGGCTTCAGATCCCGATCGACGATGGCGATGCCGAGATCGAACTGATCGAAGGCGCCGAGCGTGGCCGAGAGGCGCCGTGCCGACTCGTCGACCTGAAGCTTCGTGCGCAGGGCGCGCGCCACATGTGGGACGATACGATCGATCGTCGCCATTTCTTGGGGCGAATAGTCCTCGGATCGCTCCGGCCGGCAGACTGCGAAATAGCTGTCGTAGCTGGCGTGCCGGAAGGGAATGGCGAGCAGCGCCTGATAGCCGTTCATCGGACGGATCACATCGTTGAAGAAGTCGGAGCGCAGGAATTCCTTGCGCGGAACCACGCTATCGAAATTGAAGGTCTGCTGCGCGCGATAGGCCCGCAGCATTGTCATGCCCCAGGGCACGAAGGGGACGAAGCGGTCGAGATGGGCCCCGTCCACGCGCACCGAAGTGACAAAGGGCAGCCTCTCTGTCGCGCTGTCTTGAACGAAGCCGACGGCGTGGCCGGCGCCGACCAGATCGCAAAGATTGCTGAGCGCCGGCGCCCACGCCGTCTCGTCGGCCGCGCCGTCATAGAGCTGATCGATGATCCGGTCGATCGCGTCCATCATGGCTCCCCCTCAAGGGGGATGATAGGGCGGGGCGCGGGGCCGGGCCAGCATCATCGTACGGGCCCGCGTCTCCCGTCGCTATGGCAGCACGGTCTGCCAAAAAAATAGTCCGCGGTGCCGGAGGACGCCGTGGACTGGTTAACGAGATTGCCCCGAAGCTGTTACGTTTTCCGCTTCTTGAAACGATTCCCGACGAAACCGAGAAGGCCGGCACTCAAGAATATCGCCAACGTCGCCGGCTCCGGCACGGCGGTGGGGGTGAAAAACGCATCGGCATGTACCTTCAATTCCTCGGCGGAAAGCGCTCCGTCGTACGTGGCGAGCCCGAGGACTGTACCCGCGAACGCATCGTCACCCAGGAAGCCGCCGCCGCCCAAATCCGTGTTGCCGATGGCGACGAGGCCGTTGAGGGTCAGCGCGAAGGGGACCGTAGCGCCAGTGTCAACGCCGTTCACGAACAGGGATGTGGTTCCCGCAGCACTATTGACGACGAAGGCCAGATGCACGTCGGCATCGAAAGTCGTCGGCACGCCGAAATCGTAGTCGGCGATGAGGTAGCGCGTGGCACCATAGGTGCCCGTGTTGGGGAACTGTTCGAAGCGGATGGCCTGACTCTGGCCGCCCGTGAGCGAGCCCATCAGCGAGCCGGCGGTGGCACGGTCCTGGCCGTTGACGACGAACTCGTAGGTGATGTCGCCCGTCAGCGTTCCGATATTGACCACGGACGGTGTGAAGACGTTGGTCGCAACGAAGCTCGCTTGCGCGCCGGCGGCGACTTCCGCCTGCCATTGGGCGATCCCCGCGTCGGCCGAGGAGGGCGTCAGAAAATCCCGACAGACGCGGCGAAGGTGGCCGCGACGAGGCCCGGGAGCGGGGGAAATTGGTGAGACAGTGTCATGGAGCGTTGAATCCTTTCATCTGCAAGAAATTGGGATGCCGCCGATGCCGTGAGTGACTAAGGGGAGACCGCAGGTGTTGCGATCTCCCCGGCTCGTCACTTCGGTTGCGGAACCACGCGCAGATAGGGCTTCACGGTCTTCCATCCGCCGGGGAACTTTGCTTTCGCGGCCTCGTCCGAGACCGCTGGCGGAATGATGACGTCCTGGCCAGGCTTCCAATTCACGGGCGTCGCCACCGTGTGCTTGGCCGTCAACTGGCAGGAATCGAGGAGCCGCAAGACCTCGTCAAAGTTGCGGCCGGTGCTCATCGGATAGGTCAGCATGGCCTTGATTTTTTTGTCGGGGCCGATGACGAAGACCGAACGCACGGTGGCATTGTCGGCGGCGGTGCGGCCTTCGGAACTCGTGCCAGCGCCCTCGGGCAACATGTCGTAGGCCATTGCCACCTTGAGCTGGGGATCGCCGATCATCGGGTAGTTGACGGCGTGGCCCTGGGTCTCCTCGATGTCCTTCGCCCACTTGGAGTGATTTTCGACCGGATCGACGCTGAGGCCGATGATCTTGGTGTTGCGCTTGTCGAACTCCGGCTTCAAGCCGGCCATGTAGCCCAGCTCCGTAGTGCAAACCGGGGTAAAGTCCTTGGGATGCGAGAACAGGATGGCCCAGCCATTGCCGATCCAATCGTGAAAATTGACGCTGCCTTGCGTCGTTTCGGCCGTGAAATTCGGCGCTTCGGAATTGATTCTGAGTGACATTGTCGTCGTTCCTTGTTGCAAGTCGGGCGCGGGTCCGTTCGCGACGTCGGAGCGTCGCCGGAGCTGGCGCCAGACAACCACGCCACGGCGCATTTCCTCTACGATGGCGTGCGGATCAGCCTGGAAATTCCTGGACATTCCACTGAAATCCGGTGCAATCATCTGCCTTCAAATCGTGCGAGGGAGACGGGGCGCATGGTGGTCGCTTTTGCCGCGAAATTGCAGCTCGCCGCGGCAGCGCTCGGTTGCAACTCGCGCAAGGAATTCTGCGCTCGCTTCCGGCGCGTGAATCCGGCGACCCAGTGCGATCTCGACCGGCTCAACAAATGGATGCAAGGGCGATCGCTGCCGCGGGCGTCCTCGGTTTATGCGGACTTCGCGGCCGTCATCGGCACGGCCAATCCTGGACGCTGGGTCGCCGATTGCAGCCTCGAGGCGTTTGCCGCCGAGCTATCCGCGCGCACCGGCGTCGACGCCGCAACGCTGGCTGTTCCGGATAACCTCTCGCGGCGGGGCAATCCGCGCGCCGCCGGCCTGCTCGGCGGCGTCGCGACGCTTGGCCGGCGCCTTCGCGGCCTACTCGCCGGCCTGGTCGCCGCATGTCCACGGCCGGTTGGTCCGCGGCGCCTTGCGTCTTGCGCCGGGCAGGAACGGCACCTTGATTGCGACGTATACAGAGACCTTTCGTGGACGTCACACGCACCTCACGGCCGAGGTGTGGATCGGCGGCCGCGTCGATGCATTTCTTGGCACGCGAACCGGACGGCGATATGCCGGTGTTCATCAGCCTGCAGCTACCGGGACCGCCGGCGAGCGTCCTCTGCGGCGTCATGTCCGGCGTGGCGTTCATCGCGCACGAGCCGCTGCCGTCCGCGTGCCGCATCGTTTTCATCCGCGTGCCGGACACGGCGAAGCTCAACGACACCAACCGCTTTTTCGAACCCGTTCCCGGCGCCATTGCCGCCGACCTTGCGGATCTCGGGGTCAATATTCCGGGGGCCGACCGCCTTGATGAGTTCGCGCGCGCGTTTGTCGGCGCCACCCCGAACCAGGCGACGCCCCAGGACCAGGCGACATTCGCGAGCATGCTCGACCGTCAACATATGTCGGTAGCCGGCTAGCCGGACTCGACGAGCGGATCATCGCTCAATTGCGCCGATCGTACCGCGCCAAAAGAAATGGCCCGCGGTGCCGGAGGACGCCGCGGGCCAGGAGTAAAGAGAGGAGGAGCTCTGAGCTAGGCTGTCGCGGCCTGACGCTCGTTGCTGCGGCCGCCCTTCGCCGGCGGATCGCGCAGCACGTAGCCACGGCCCCACACGGTTTCGATGTAGTTCTCGCCCGCGCAGGCCTGCGCCAGCTTCTTGCGAAGCTTGCAGACGAACACGTCGATGATCTTGAGCTCGGGCTCGTCCATGCCGCCGTAGAGATGATTGAGGAACATCTCCTTGGTCAGCGTCGTGCCCTTGCGCAGGCTCAACAGCTCGAGGATGCCGTATTCTTTGGAGGTGAGGTGGATCGGCTGGTTGCCGGCTTCCACCGTGCGCGTGTCGAGATTGACCGTCAGCTTGCCGGTCTTGATGATCGACTGCGAGTGGCCCTTGGCGCGGCGCACGATCGCATGGATGCGCGCGAACAACTCACGCTTATCGAAGGGCTTCGTCAGGTAATCGTCGGCGCCGAAGCCGAGACCCTTGAGCTTGTTGTCCAGCTCAGCGAGGCCCGAAAGGATGAGAACCGGCGTCTTGACGCGCGCGGCACGCAAGCGGCGCAGCACTTCATAGCCGTCGATATCCGGCAGCATCAGGTCGAGGATGATGATGTCGTAATCGTATATCTTGCCGATCTCAAGACCATCTTCGCCGAGATCGGTGGTGTCGCAAATGAACCCTTCCGACTTCAACAATAAACTAATGCTTTTCGCGGTCGCAGAATCGTCTTCAACAAGCAAAACACGCATCTTCCGCTCCTCTCTTACTTCTCTATTCAATCACGTTAACCATATCACCATGCTACTCGTTAACAAATAGTTTAACGGATTCACTTTCTTTAACGAGAGCAAAAAACCCGTAAAAACGGGTGGTTTCTCGGCGGTAATTAACCCTGATTAGCGTTTACGGAAGCTTAATGGGGGTCATGGATGAATGGGGTCCCGGGGGCCGAAAGGGCTCCCCGCGCCGGCATGGCTTTCTGCGGATTTGGACTTATTGATGCGCGTTGCCCACCTTCTTTCCAGCCTCGAACGGATCCCCTCCCAACGCCTATACGGGCGGGTGACGGCGGTCCTTGGCATGCTGGTGGAGATCGGCGGGGTCGAGCATCAGCTCTCGATCGGCGGCCGCTGCACCTTGCTCGCGCGCCACGGGCGCCGCATTTCGTGCGAGGTCGTGGGCTTCCGCCAGAACCGTGCCTTGCTTATGCCTTTTGGCGCATTGGACGGGGTCGGCCTCGGCTGCAAGGCGGAAATCGCCGAGACCGAATCCGACGCTTATCCGCATTCGGCCTGGCTGGGCCGCGTGATCAATGCGCTGGGCGAGCCGCTCGATGCGAAGGGCTCGCTGCCATCCGGCGCTGAACCGTTTCCGCTGCGCGCCTCGCCGCCGCCGGCCCATTCGCGCCAGCGCGTGAAGGGCAAGGTCGATCTCGGCGTGCGCGCCATCAACACATTTTTGACATGCTGCCGTGGCCAGCGCATGGGCATCTTCGCGGGATCGGGCGTGGGCAAATCTTCGCTGCTGTCGATGATGGCGCGCTACACCGCCGCCGACGTGACGGTGATCGGCCTGATCGGCGAGCGCGGCCGCGAGGTCCAGGAATTCTTGGCCGACGATCTGGGCGAGGAGGGGCTGGCCCGCTCCGTCGTCGTCGTCGCAACCTCCGATGAACCGCCGCTGATGCGCCGGCAGGCCGCTTACCTTACGCTGTCGATCGCTGAATATTTCCGCGATCAGGGCAAGGACGTGCTGTGCCTGATGGACAGCGTCACGCGCTTCGCCATGGCGCAGCGCGAGATCGGCCTCTCCGCCGGTGAGCCGCCGGCCAGTAAAGGCTATACGCCCTCCGTCTTCGCCGAGTTGCCGCGCCTCCTGGAACGCGCCGGGCCGGGCGTGGGCAAGGGCAGCATCACCGGCCTCTTCACCGTCCTGGTCGAGGGCGACGATCACAACGAGCCGATCACCGACGCGGTGCGCTCGATCGTCGACGGGCACATCGTTCTCGATCGCGCCATCGCCGAGCGCGGCCGCTACCCGGCGATCAATATCCTGCGCTCGATCTCGCGCACCATGCCCGGCTGCAATTCGCCCCAGGAGAATGAAGTCGTGGCACGCGCGCGCCAGCTCCTGGCGCAGTATGACGACATGTCGGAGATGATCCGGCTGGGCGCGTATCGTAAAGGCTCCGACCCGTTGGTCGACGAGGCCATCCGCTACAATCCCGATCTCGAGAAATTCCTGGCCCAAGGCAAGGCGGAGCGCACCGATCTTGCCGGCGGCTATGGCGGCCTCTCCCAGATTCTCGGCCTGACCAAGGCGTGAAGGACGATTGAGCGATGCGTGGTCTTTCTTCTCTGATTCGACTGAACCGCTGGCGCCTCGATGAGAAGCGCCGCGAGCTCGCGGCCCTCGAGCAGCTGGCCGCCGATCTGCGCGCCCAGATGGCGCAGCTCGAGGTCGACGTGAAGGCGGAGCAGGAAGCAGCCAAGTCAACCGAGAGCGGTGCCTTTGCCTATGCGGGCTATGCGCAGGGCGTCATCGACCGCCGCGCCCGGCTCGGCGCCTCGCTGGTCGAGGTCGAGGGCCGCATTAAGATTCAGGACGACAGCGTCAAGGAAACCTTCCGCGAGCTCAAGCGCTACGAAATCACGCTGGCGGAGCGCAAGAAGCGCCAGCGCCAGGAGCTGGATCGCCGCGACCAGGCCGCGCAGGACGAAACCAGCCTCAAAGCGCATATCCGCAAGTCGGGTTGATACTCTAACCCTCTCCGCCCGCGAAGCGGGGGGAGAGGGTGCGAGCGCCAGCGAGCGGGTGAGGTGGGTCTCTCCGCCTAGATCTGATTGACTACGTGAGCGCGGCACCACCACCTCACCCTCCCAACGCTTCGCGTTGGGCCCCTCCCTCTCCCCCGCTGCGCGGCGGAGAGGGGAAATTCAGCGCCGCGCCGCGATCTTCTCGTCCGCCAGGAAGTCGCCGCGCTCCAGCACATCCAGATAGGATTGCTTGGTGTGGTTGATATGCGCGCGCAGCAGCTTCGTGAACGCCGCCGCGTCGCGCGCCTTCACCAGCCGCAGCATTTCGCGATGGTCGGCTAGAGACAGCTTGTTGAGCTGCACTTCGTTCGACAGGCGTGAGCGCAACGCGGCGACGCAGAAGCTGATCTGTCGATAGGCGTTGCGGATGTAGTCGTTGCCGCAGAGATCGATGATCGCCTCGTGATAGGCGCCGTCGAGCTTGCGATAGGCGATGCGGTCATCGGCCTCGAACGCGTCGCGCATTTCCGCGCAGAGCTCGCCCATGCGCTCGGCCAACGTCGCGCCATTGCGCGCGACCGCCGCCTTGGCCGCGGCCAGTTCGAGCACCTCGCGTAGCTCGCTGATCATCACGACCTGTTCGGCCTCCAGGCGAAACACATAGGTGCCGCGCTGCGGCTGCACCTGGACGAGGCCTTCCTGCTTGAGCTGCAGCAGCGCCTCGCGCACCGGGGTCTTTGAGATTCCGAGCTCGGCAGCCAAGCTGTTCTCGGACAGTCCGGCGCCAAGGCGAATGCGCCCGTCGATGATCCGCGTGCGCACTTCGTCCGCGACCATCTCGGTCAGTGATTTCGGTCGCACAAGCTTCATGGGTGACTTCGTTTCACAGCACAGGACATTGAAGGGAGGTGGCGATACCGCGGCGCCTTGCGACTGATATCCAGTATCTGATATACCAGTTGCCTCGATCTGTCTCAAGGGCGCGCCGTCAATGATCGCCCGGCCAATCTCGGGAGGGACCTATAAAATGAAGACTCTGGTTCGTGGATTAGCGAGCGCCGGGGCCGCCTTCGCGCTGCTCGCGGTTTTCGCCGCACCGGGCGCGCAAGCGCAGCAGCGCACCTATCAGCTCAAATTCAACCACGTGCTGGGGCCCAAGGAGCCCTATCACGATGGTTTCCTCGCCTGGGCCAAGCGCGTCGACGAGCGCACCAAGGGCCAACTCAAGATCGAGGTGTTCCACTCCGCCCAGCTCGGCAAGGAAGAGGACATCATCGAGCAGATCCGCCAGGGCGCGAATGTCGGCCAGAACACCGATTCCGCGCGCATGGGCAACTACGTGCCCGGCATGGCGGTGATGAACGGCCCGTATTTTGTCGAGACGCTGGAGGACGTGGCGAAGCTGCGCACCGCGCCGACGGTCATCAAATGGCAGGAGGAGCTGGCGACCAAATTCGGTCTCAAGGTCGTGTCGTTCAACTGGGTGCAGGGTTATCGCCACTTCTTCACAAACAAGCCGGTTAAGACGCCGGAAGATCTGAAGGGCTTGCGCATCCGCACGCCGCCCGCGCCGATTTGGCAGGAATCGATCCGCGCACTCGGCGCCACGCCGGTCGCCATGGCATTCGGCGAGATGTATCCGGGCCTGCAGCAGCGTGCGATCGACGGTGTTGAGCTCGTCTACAACAACATCCCTGGCGGACGCTTCTACGAGGTGTTGAAGTTCGCCAACGAGACCAAGCACATCATGCTGATCAACTTCGAGGTCGTCAGCGCCAAATGGTTCGACGCCCTGCCGAAGGAGCTGCAGGCCGCCCTGATCGAGGAATGCGACAAGGCGGGGGAGGAAACGTCGAAGACGATCTTCAAGCTGGAAGCCGAAGTCGAGCAGCAACTCAAGGGCCGCGGCATGACGATCGTCAAGGACGTCGACCTCGCCGCCTTCCGCAAGGCCGGCGACAAGGCGTATGAGGTGCTGAAGATCCAGGACGCCAAGAATGCCGTGCACAAGGAGATCGGCAAGTAACGACTCGGGCGGGTAGGGACCACAAGGCATGCTCAAGAGGCTCTACGACCAGGTGTGCGCGGCGGAGGCGTTTGTCGCCGCCGCGTTCCTTGTGCTGATGGTGCTTCTGATCTTCCTCGGCGGCGTCATGCGAATGCTGGGGCCGCCGATCAACTGGTCCGGTGACGCCGCGACCGCCTTCTTTGCCTGGGCCTGCTTCCTGTGCGCCGACATCGCCTGGCGCAAGAACAGCCTGATGGCGATCGAGGTGCTGACCGAGCAGGCTGCCGGAGCGCGTGCAGACCCTGTTCCGCATGATCAATTACGCGCTCATCACAATCTTTCTCACCTATCTCATCGTGATGGGCGTCTATCTGTCCTGGATCAGCCGGGCGCGCAGCTTCCAGGGCATTCCGGAGGTCAGCTATTCCTGGGTGACGATGAGTTTGCCGGTGGGCGCTGCCCTGCTGCTGATCACCACGGTCTTGCGCGTGCGTGCCGAGTTGCGCGGCGAGCACATGGAAAACCGGGCGGTGGATGTCGTTTGAATTTCGTGTCGACGCCTGAATGCTGATCGTCCTCATCGCGTTCACGATCTTGCTGCTGATCGGCATGCCGGTAGCCTTCGCCATCGGCATTTCCGGCGTGCTGTTCTTCCTGCAGCATCCCGAGCTGCCGATCACCATTCCGATCCAGCTGACCGTGACGGAGACCCAGAACTTCGCGCTGCTCGCCGTGCCGCTGTTCATCCTCGCCGGCAACTTCCTCAACAATTCCGGCATCACGCACAATCTGCTCAAGCTCGCGACCGTGCTCACGGGCCGCATGCAGGGTGGGCTCGCGCAGGTGTCGATCGCGCTCTCGACGCTGATGAGCGGCGTCACCGGCTCCTCGATCGCCGACGCGGCGATGAATTCGCGCATCCTCGGCGCGCAGATGCTCAAGCGCGGCTTTTCGCGCGGCTATGCGGCGGGCGTGCTCTCCTACGGCTCCCTGATGGCGCCGATCATCCCGCCGGGCATCGGCTTCATCCTCTACGGCACGGTCGGGCAGGTTTCGATCGGCCGGCTCTTCGCCGCTGGCATCATTCCCGGGCTGATGCTGTGGGCCTCGCTCGCCATCGCCATCTCGATCACGGCGCGCAAGCGCGGCTACAAGCCGGAACGCGACAAGCGGCCCACCGTGAAGGAAGTGGCGCTCGCCTCCTGGGGCGGCATCTGGGCGATTCTCTTTCCGATCATCCTGCTGTTCGGCCTGCGCATGGGCGTGTTCACGCCCTCGGAGATCGGCGCGTTCGCGGTCATCTACGCCGTCGTCATCGGCCTGTTCGCCTATCGCATGCTGACGCTGGCCGGCATGCGCGAGGCGCTGGAGGGCAGCCTGGTCGATGTCGGCGCGGTGATGCTGTTGCTCGCCCTCTCAGGCATCTTCGGCTACGGCATCGTCTTCGAGCGCATTCCGGAGGTCATTTCGACCTGGATGCTCGGCATCACCGACGATCCCGACCTCGTCATGGTGCTGATCGTGCTCTTCATCCTGGTGGCGGGCACGTTCATGGAAGGCTCGGTGCTCATCATCATGCTGACGCCGATCTTCCTGCCGCTGGTACGCCAGTACGACATCGACCCCGTGCATTTCGGCCTCGTCTTCATCATCGCCGCGACGATCGGCAACTACACCCCGCCGGTGGGCGCCGCCATGTTCGTGGTCTGCCAGGTCCTGCGTTGTCCGATCGGCGAATACACGCGCGAGTCGATGCCATTCCTGATCGCGGTGTCGCTCGTCACCCTGCTGCTGATCTTCGTGCCCTGGGTGGTGCTGGTGATCCCCAACTGGCTGTTCGGCGCGTACTAAGCCTCTTCAATCCTGTCATGCGCGGGCCTGATCCTTCGCGCTCTGATGCGGCTCGAGGTCAGATTCCCGCGGCTGCCAAGCCCGCGGGTGACTTGGAAGGGGGAATTCGCGCATCGAGACGATCGTCTTCGTGTCCTTCCGGCCTTTGTGCTTATATCCTCCGGCAACCCAAGCGCCTGGCGACGTTACCTGAGCGCAAGCGCTTTGCACTGGAGGATCGGACCCATGAAGAAGATCGCACTCATTCTCGGCGCCAGCGCGCTGGCCATCCTGCTGATCTTCGCCTGGTGGGTGTGGAGCCGGCCCGATCGCGGCACGACGGGCGAGGTCAGCACGAAATTCCGCTTCCTCGGACCCAACGACAAGATCGTCGTGGATGCGTTCGACGATCCCAAGGTCAAGGGCGTTGCCTGCCATATCAGCCGCGCCGAGACCGGCGGCATCAAGGGCGGGCTGGGCGTGGCCGAGGATACGAGCGACGCCAGCATCGCCTGCCGCCAGACCGGCCCGATCCAGATCACCGGCGAGCTCAGGGACGGCGAACAGGTCTTCGACGAGCGCCGCAGCCTCGTTTTCAAGAAGTTGCAGGTCGTGCGCTTCTACGACCGCCCGCGCAACGTGCTGGTCTACGTCTCCTACAGCGATCGCGTGATCGAGGGCAGCCCGAAGAATTCCATCAGCTCCGTGCCAATCATGGGATGGGTGGCGCCGTAGCGCGATGCTTCAAACATAAAAATTCGTCCAAACAAAAATATTGTCATACGCGGGCTTGACCCGCGCACCCACAAACAGTCTCGACGGAGAAACGGTCATGGGACCGCGGGTCAAGCCCGCGGGTGACAAATAAGTTTGGGTGACGCGGGTGTGCTGCGATCTATCACACCACATTCCTCTCCACCATCCGCCGCCCCTCCAGAAACCGCGTAAACGACAGCGGCGTCAGGTCGAGCGTGGTGTAGCGCCCGTAGATCAGCAGCTCGCTCAGGCCCCGGCCGATCGCCGGCGATTGCTGCAGCCCATGGCCGCTGAAACCGTTGGCGAGATAGAAATTGCCCGGCTCCGACACCGCGCCCACGAACACGTTGTGGTCGAACAAATTCATGTCGTAATGCCCGGCCCAGGCCCGCCCCGGCTTGATGCGCTCGAAGGCCGGCACGCGCTGGGCCAGGACCGGCCACACGATGTCGTCGAAGAAATTGTAATCGACCTCGAACTCGTCGCTATCCGGGTCCTGGTCGGGGGAGGGCGCCGAACCGCAGAGGAAGCCCTTGCCTTCGGGCCGCACATAGACGCCGGTGGCGTCGATGAGTAGGGGACAATTGGCCACATCCTCGCGGCAATCGAAGGTGAAGATCATGCGTTTTTTGTTGTGGATCGGAATCTGCAAACCCGCCGCACGCGCAATCGCGGCGCCGCCGGCACCCGCCGCGTTGACCACGGCGCCGCAGGCGATGCGCGTACCGTCATCGAGCCGCACGGCGCTGACGCGCCCATCCGCCATCTCCAGGCCTGTCGCGCTCGCCGCGCGATATTCGACGCCCAGCGATCGCGCCTTGCGCCGGAACGCCTGCATCAGCCCATAGCCGTCGAACCAGCCTTCGCCGGTCCGGCCCCAGGTCCCGGCGGCGACACCATCGACGCTCAGCCACTTGAATTGTTTCACCAGCGCATCGGGTTCGAGGAATAGGATATCGGCACCCAGCTTCGTCTGCAGCGCGTGATTCTCTTCGAGGATGCTCCGCCCCGCCGGCCCGGCTAGGAACAGATAGCCGCCCTCGTGCAGCTCGATCTCCGGCCTCTCGCCATCCACCGCCAGTGTCTCGCCGATGGCGCGCAGGAATTTGATGCCGTACAGCGAAATCTCGATATTGATCGCCGCCGAGTATTGCTGCCGGATCGACGCCGCCGACAGCGCCGAGGCGCAGCGCTGGTAGCTGGGGTCTTTCTCCAGGACCAGAACGCGGCCCTTGAAATCCGGATTGGCGGCGAGGTGATAGGCCGCCGAACTGCCGGTAACCGCACCGCCGATGATGACGACGTCGTAGGAGTCTGAGGAGGGCATTGCGCTGTGCGGATCGACGATAACGAGGCGATCACTCTATTTTAATTCTGCGCTTCAATCAAAATTCATATCGCATCCGGACCCAGGGTGCTCTTGCACATACAGCGCAGCAAAATCTTGGCAGACGCGGCACGCGCACCCCTCACCCGGCTCGCTTCGCTCGCCACCCTCTCCCGCAAGGGGAGAGGGTTACACCGCGCCGCTTTCTCCTTCTCCCCTTGCGGGAGAGGGAGGGGCCCACGCGCGTCAGCGCGTGGGAGGGTGAGGGGTGTGTGTGCGAGATGTGATCCAATTCACGCCACGGTGTGACATTGCGCGGCGAAATAGCATGGCGCAAAATGCCGACACCTAGCACCGGAGGCCGCCATGTTCGACCTCGACCGATTTATCGCCGATTGCCGCGAGGCCGTGTCCGCCGACCGCAGCCACAAGCTCGTCCGCGAGGTCGTGGCCCGCGCCGTCTCCGATCCGTCGGCCGTTCTCAAGGGACTGGGAGAACCCCAGCGCGGCACGCTGCAGAACTCTGCACAGCTCCGATGATCTCACGATCCTCAATGTGATCTGGGCGCCGATGATGACGATCATGCCGCACGACCATCGCATGTGGGCCGTGATCGGCGTCTACACCGGCCGCGAGGACAATATTTTTTGGCGCCGCCCGGCCAACGGCCACGGCCCGAAGCTCGAGGCCGCGGGCGCCAAGGCGCTGTGCGTGCGCGATGCCGAGCCGCTCGGGCCCAACATCATTCATTCCGTGACGAACCCGATCGCCAAGCTGACCGGCGCCATCCACGTCTATGGCGGCGCCTTCTTCAGCACGGCGCGCAGCGAATGGAATCCCGAAACGCTGATCGAGCAGCCCTACGACGTCGAAAAGGCGAAACGCCTGTTCGAGGACGCCAACAGGGCGCCGGCAGCGGGCTAGCAGTCATTTCGTCAAAAAAATCTGCAACCCGCGAGCTTGACCCACAGAGGTCTGAATAGTGTGGCGCAGATCGTCTTCGACGGCAGCGCCACCCCCTCACCCTAACCCTCTCCCCAGAGGGGAGAGGGGATTTCACCGCGCCTCGGTCTGCCCCCTCTCCCCAACGGGGAGAGGGTTGGGGTGAGGGGGTGGCCCCGACCTATCAGGTTGAGCCGCTGCCGTAGAACGATCATTCGACCGAAAAAGCGCCGTGCGAAATTTCCGGCAGCTACTCCACCGTCACCGACTTCGCCAGGTTGCGCGGCTGGTCGATGTCGCGGCCGAGGCCGCAGCGCGACCTGGTAGGCCAGGAGCTGCAGCGGCATGTTCAGCAGGATCGGGTCCAGCTCCGGCTCGGAGCGCGGCACGGCGAACTCGCCGTCGACCGCCGCCGGCACGTCGCCCGGATGGGTGATCGCCAGCACCGGCCCGCGGCGGGCGCGCACCTCGGCGATGGTGGAGAGGTTCTTCGCGAAGCAGGTCGTCGTGCGGCAGCACGATCGACGGTCGGCGTCTCGCGGCGCGATCAGCGCCAGCGGCCCGTGCTTCAGCTCCGACGCCGGATAGGCCTCGGCGTGGAGGTAGCTGATCTCCTTCAGCTTCAGCGCGCCTTCCATCGCCACCGCATAGCCCGCCGCGCGGCCGACGAAATAGGCGTGCTCGGCCGCCGCCAGTCGCTGCGCGATCGCCGCGAGCTCGGCCTCCCGCGCCATGATCTCGCGATCTGCTCGGGCAGCGCGCCGAGCGCCGCGAGCAGCCGCGCGCCGCTCGCCGCCGAGAGGTCGCGCACGCGGCCCGAGCTGCAGCGCCAGCAGCGCGAACGCCACCGCGGTGCAGGTCCAGGTCTTGGTGGAGACCACCGCCACCTCGGGCCCGGCGTGCAGGTAGATGCCGCGCCCGCACTCGCGCGCGATGGTCGAGCCGACGACGTTGATCGACGCCCAGCACGCGCCCGCCCTTGCGCTTCACCTCCTGGATCGCCGCCAGGGTGTCGAAGGTCTCGCCCGACTGGCTGACGGCGATATAGAGCGTGTCCTGCTCGATCACCGGGTTGCGGTAGCGGAACTCCGAGGCCGGCTCGGCATGCGCCGGGAATGCGCGCCAGCTGCTCGATCAGGTGCGCGCCGACGCGCCCGGCGAAGTAGGCCGAGCCGCAGCCCAGGATCTTCACCCGGCGGATGTCCAGCATCTCGCGCGCGGCCAGCTCGATGCCGCCCAGGTGCGCGGTCGGGAACCGGGGGTCCAGCCGGCCCGCAGCGTGCGCCGCACGGCCTCCGGCTGCTCGGCGATCTCCTTCCGCATGAAGTGCGCGAAGTCGCCCTTGTCGAAGGCCGCGCTCGCCCGGCGATCGTCGCGGCGTCTTGGTGGTCTCCGCGCCGTCCAGCGTCAGCGTCCGTAAGCCGTCGGCGCGGACCTCGGCCATCTCGCCGTCGTCCAGGTGCGCCACGGTGCGGCGCGTGGCCCATCAGCGCCGCGGCGTCGGAGGCGACGAACATCTCGCGCTCGCCGACGCCCACGACCACCGGGCCGCCGTTGCGCGCCGCCACGATGCGTCTCGGGCCGCGCCGCGTCGATCACCGCCAGGCCATAGGCGCCCTTCACCAGCCGCAGCGCCGCGCGCACGCGCCTCGACCAGCGTGTTCTCGGGCCGCGCGCGATCAGGTGCGCCAGCACCTCGGTGTCGGTCTCGCGAGCGGAAGACGACGCCCGTCTGCCTCCAGCCGCGTCGCGCAACGTCCGCGGCGTTCTCGATGATGCCGTTGTGGACCACCGCGATCCGGCTCGTCGGCGTCGGCGTGCGGGTGGGCGTTGACGTCGCTCGGCTCGCCGTGCGTCGCCCAGCGGGTGTGGGCGATCCCCGGCGAGCCCGCGACTTCGGCCGGCAGCGCCTCTCGAGCTCGCGCACCTTGCCCTTGCGCTTGTGGACGCGCAGCCGCCCGTCGCTGCGCGATCGCCATGCCCGCGGAGTCATAGCCGCGGTACTCCAGCCGCCGCAGGCCCTCGATCAGCAGCGGCGCCGCGTCGCGCTTGCCGATGTATCCGACGATGCCGCACATCAGAGCGTCCCCTCAGCCGTAGATGATCCGCCGGATCTGCCGCTCGCTGAAGTCCGGCGCCCGGAACCGCCAGCGCGCCAGCTCGGCGGTGATGCGCGCGAAAATCTCCGGGTTCGGCAGCCCCTCGTGCTGAAGTGCCAGATGGCGCCGCCGCACGAACTCCTCCGGCTGCTCGGCGAGGAAGGACAGCACCTCGTCGACCAGCTTGGCGGCCTCCGCCGGGGTTAGCCGGCTGGCCCGGACCAGATGAGCCACCAACTCGTCGAGCTCCACCGGCTCCGCCATGGGCGCACACCATCGTGATCTGGCCAAAGAAGATCAAAGATTTTGCCCGAAACCGGGCAAAAATCCATAAATACTAGCTAAGATACTCAGAAATAAGCCTCTTTGAGGCTCTTGGTGCTAGACCAGCACGCCCGCGCCGGCGCCCGCGATCTCGTCCATCGGCGCCACCGGGAAGACCGGGGCGGCGTTGAACTGGAGTTGGCCGTGCATGCCGATGGCGCCGCAGGAATCGGTGAACAGCGCGATCATGTCGCCCTTCATCCACGCCGGCAGATCGCTGTGGCTGCGCACGATCACGTCCAGGCTCTGCTTGTGCAGAAACCCATCGAGCTGCAGCGCACCGAGTTCGCCGTGCTCGCACTCGATCACGAAGCGCGTGCCGGACTCGTCCTTGCGTCCTTTTTCATTTTTCTTTTTGCGCGTGAAGATGCGCAGCTGGCGCACCTCCTGGCCGTCGAAGAACGGCACGAAGGCGAGGCGCCAATCCGCCGCCGGCGTCGAGCCGAGCTTCTGCAGATCCTGGAGATCGGATTGAATGCGTTGCGCGAGCTCGTGCTGCCCGGCGCGCTCGAGCGGCTTGACGACACTTTCGATCAGCGCCTGGCGCGTATCGCCGCCGGCGACCGCCTGCAGCAATTGCAGGGCAAGGCGTGGACCGGGCCGCGGCACCGCGTCGTCGAGCGCCATCTTGAGAACATGATCGGGCCCATCTTCGGCGGCGCTCAGGGCTGCCTTCAGCGCCGGCCATTCATGGGTGATGCTCATGGCGCTGTGGCGCTGCGCGAGCGGCGGCGGCTCGGGGCTCGCCGGCCTGGTGACGACACTGAGTTCGAGTGTGAGCAGCTTGCCCGGCACGGCCTCTTGCGTCGGCGGCAAAGTCATGGCGAGGCGCCCAACCGGCGTTTCGACAATGGTCTGGCCCTGCGGCGTGCGGCCGATGATCGCCGCCGGCACCGTTGGCGCGGCATTGGCCATGTTCGATGGGTTGCCGAGAACCAGGCCGGGCGGCGCATTGGCAAGCGCAGGTGCGTTGGGCAGAACGCGCACCTGCACCTGCGTGCCGGTCGGCAGCGCAGGGAGCGAGGCGGGCTCGGCCGCTAGTGCCGCTGTGACCGAATGCCGGAGCAGGGGCTGACAAGTTTGTGCGGGCGGAGAGGCCGGAGAGCGGCACCTGCGGTGGCCGGCGATGCGATGCCTGGTTCGGCGCCGTTGCCAGGACGGACGTCGTGCTTGCACCGACACCGCTTGCGGCGCGGCCGGTCGCGCAGCGCTTGCAGCTTGCGTCGTGCTCGTCGCGCAGTGCGGCCGGCGCCGCTTCCTGGCGCGCGAACACGGCGGTCGATCCGGGCAATCCAATTCGGGCGCGCTGCGATGACGGCTGTCGGCGACACGGTGGTTTGCTGTGCGGGTGTGACCTGCGGCATTGCCGCGGCCGGTGCGGGCGGCTGCGCCGGCGCTTGTGGCGTGGCAGCACCACCGCCGGGCGGTGCGATGACGATGGCGGTGATCGTGCCGCCTTGTGGTGTCGTCGTCGTGGTCGTTGCAGGCTGTGCCGTGCTCGAAGTGCTCGGCGAACCTTGTTGCTGCGGCGAACCCGGTGTCGGCTGAACTGGCTCCTGGACGAACGGACCGACCAGCGCCGGTGTGGGCGCGCCTTGCGGGCGCGCATTCGGCGGCGTCACGGACAGCAGCACCGTCTGCAACTGCGCGCCGGCCGATTGCACTTCGAACGTCACCGTGCTGCCGATCGGCAGCGGCGAATTGGTTTTGATCCCGAATACGCCCTGTCCCGTCTGCAGCAGGATCTGGCCTTTATTGTCGCGGCCGATCACGGTGCCCGACAGCAGCGCGCTCACCAGCATGCTGTTGATCGATTGCGGCACCTGCGTCAGGGTCGCCAGAATTTGTCCGACCGGCGTCACCGGCGTCTGTGCCGGCGGGACTGGTACGGTCGGCAGGATCGGGTTCACGGCCGTGCCAGCAGGCTGGCGGCCAGCGCGTCGACGTCGGCGGCGGCTTCGGCTGTGGGATGGCGGACCAGCAGCGGGGTTTGTGTGCGGATGGCGTCGCGCACCTTGGCGTCGCGGCGCACGATGCCGGCCAGCGGCGGCGAGATCTTGAGGAATTCCTCGCATGCCTTGGCAAGCGTCTGGTAGGTGCGCTCGCCCGCGCGCGTGGTCGCGGCAAAATTGACGACGATGCGGATATCAGCGTTGGCGCGGCTTGCCACCAGCACCTTGATGAAGGCATACGCGTCGGTCAGCGCCGTCGGCTCGTCGCTGGTCACGACCAGGCAGGTGGCGGCGCGCGCCGCCAGCATGCGCACCGGTGCTTCGATGCCGGCCCCCAGATCCATGATCACGCGATCGTAGCTGCGCGCGAGGTCGTTGACTTCGGCGGCCAGCCGCTCGATGCGCGTCGCGGAAAGCCCCGCCATGCTGCCGCTGCCCGAACGCCCGGCGACGATGTCAAAACCGCCGGCCGGATATTTCGTCACGATGTCCTTGAGCCCGACCGCCTCGGCGACGAAGCTGCCGAGATCGCCGTCGGCGAACAGGCCGAGCTGCACGTCGACATTGGCGAGGCCGAGATCGCCGTCGAACAGCAATGTCTTCTGCCCCTTGCGCGCCAGGCTCTGCGCCAAGGTGATCGACAGCCAGGTTTTGCCCACGCCGCCCTTGCCGGACGCGATCGCGATCGTCCGTCCGGCCGGGCGCGTGGCCGCGCCGGTCACGATTTCGGCCCGGGCGCCCACGCTTCCACCGGCGGGGCGGGTCGCTTCGTCAGCAGCAGCCGTGCCAGCGTCGGCGCATCGATGGGCTCGAGCCCATGCGCGACACTGGGTGTGGAACTGACATCGGCAAAGGCCAGGCGCGCCCCATGCGCCGCGGCCAGGATCGATCCGTAGCGGCGCGACGCGTCGAGGCGCGTTACCACCAGACGCGTACAAGCGAGCGCGGCAAAAGCCGCGGCACTCTCCGCCGTTTCTTCGGCATTGCCACCTGCCGCGAGGACAAGTACCGGCTCCGCGCGGGCTGCGGTAACAAGTCCACCAAGCTCGCGCAGATCCTCTGATGAAAGCGGGTTTGCGGCCGGCGTGTCGATGATGAGTTGGGTGCCCGGCGCGGCTGGGTTTTCTGCCAAATGTCGAGATAGATGTTGAGCATTTTCAACGCTTTCCAATTCAATTCCGAGAATGCGTGTGAAGGCTGAAAGCTGCTCGAAGGCAGCAGCGCGTCGATGGTCGGCGGTGATCACGCGCACCGGCCGGCGGCCGATGACGGATTGGGTGGCGAGCTTGGCCGCGCTCAGCGTCTTGCCCACGCCGGGCGGGCCAACCAGCATCAGCGGCTTGACGCTGCGTTGGGCCAGCGGCGCGAATTTGAAATCGCGTGCCAGATTGGCGCTGAGCACGCTTTCCGGTGTCGCGACCTCGTCGCCGGTCGCCAGAACCTGGCGCAGCGATACCGGCACGCCGTGAAACGTCAGCGCATCGATCAGCGGATCGACGGCATTGCGCGGCACCGAACTGACCGGCCGGTTGATCGCGGGCGGCCGCCACGGCCGCGGTGCGCCGGGGCGCGGTGGCGGTGTGTTTGCGGGCTTGGCGGGATTGACCGGTGCCGGTGCGGATGCGGCGGCGGCAATGCGCTGATCTTCGCGCGGGCTCAACGCCTCGACGGCGGCGAGGATGCGCGTGCCGAGCGCGCCGTCATCCTGCGTGTCGATGATGACCGCCTCCGGGCCCAGCTCGACGCGCACCTGGTGCATCGCTTCGCTGAGGGTCGGGGCGGTGAAGGCTTTGAGTCGCATGATACGTCGCGATCCTTAGATCTGTCCCACGGTCTTGATGCGGGCCTTGGGGTAGATCTCGTTTTGCGACATCACCATGGTCATCGGCCGGAAGCGCTCGACGATCGAGCGCACATAGGGCCGCGCCAGCGGGCTCGTCAGCAGCACGGGCATCTCGCCCATCATGGCGTGGCGCTCGAACACCTGGCGCACCTTGGCGATGAATTCCTGCAGTCGCGACGGCGCCATGGAAAGCTGGCGGTCGTCGCCCTGGCCGACCACGGATTTCGGCGAAGGCCTGCTCCCATTCCGGTGCCAGCGTCACCAGCGGGATGAAGCCGGCCGGGCTGTTCACGGCTTCGCAAAGCTGGCGCGCCAGGCGCGAGCGCACATGCTCGGTGATCGCCGTGACATTGCGCGTGGTGCCGCAGGCCTCGGAAATGCCTTCGAGGATCGTGGGAAGGTCGCGAATGGAGACGCGCTCGCCCAGCAGGTTCTGCAGCACGCGCTGGATGCCGCCGACCGAGATCTGCGAGGGCACGATGTCGGAAACGAGCTTCTGATGCGACGTGCCGAGATCGTCGAGCAGCTTCTGAGTTTCGCTGTACGACAACATTTCGGCCATGTTGTCCTTGATGACTTCCGTCAGATGCGTCGTGATGACGGTCGAGGGATCGACCACCGTCAGCCCCTTGAACAGCGCCTCTTCGCGATGGCCTTCCTCGACCCACATCGCCGGTAGCCCGAAGGTCGGCTCCTTGGTGGCTTCGCCGGGCAGGGCGATCTGATCGCCCTTGGGATCCATCACCAGCAGCATGTTGGCGCGGATATCGCCGCGGCCGGACGCGATTTCCTTGACCCGGATCAGGTAGGAGTTGGCGGAGAGCTGCATGTTGTCCTGGATGCGCACCGCGGGCATGACGAAGCCCATGTCGGTCGCGATCTGCCGGCGCAGCGCCTTGATCTGGTCGGTGAGGCGCAGGCCCTTCTCGCTGTTGATCAGCGGCAGCAGCGCGTAGCCAAGCTCCAGGCGCAGCGTGTCGATGTGCAGCGCGCGTGGTGATCGACTCTTCGGTCGGCGGCCACCGGCATGGCGGACTCGGCGATCTCTGCATCCGCCTCGGCGATGCGACGCTGCGAGATCATATAGGCGAGGCCGCCGGTGACGGCGGACAGCGCGAGGAACGGCAGGGCCGGGATGCCGGGGATCAACGCGAGCGCCATCGTCAGGCCGGAGGACAGGCCCAGCGCCTTGGGATAGCCGCCGAGCTGTGTGAACAGCGACCTTGTCGGCCGAGCCCGTCACGCCGGCCTTCGAGACCAGCAGGCCGGCAGCGGTCGAGACGATCAGCGCCGGGATCTGCGTCACCAGGCCGTCGCCGACGGTCAGCACGGTATAGGTCTGCAGCGCCTGGGCGAGCGAGAGATTGTGCTGCGCCACGCCGATGATGATGCCGGCCACGACGTTGATGAAGACGATCAGCAGGCCGGCGATCGCGTCGCCGCGCACGAACTTGGCGGCACCGTCCATGGAGCCGAAGAAATTGCTCTCGTTTTCCAGTGTCTGGCGGCGCTCGCGGGCCTGTCTTCTCGTCGATCAGGCCGGCGGAGAGATCGGCGTCGATCGCCATCTGCTTGCCGGGCATCGCGTCCAAGCTGAACCGCGCCGCCACTTCCGCGATGCGGCCCGAACCCTTGGTGATGACGACGAAGTTCACGATCACCAGGATCGCGAAGACGATCACGCCGATGATGAAATTGCCGCCCATCAGCAGATTGCCGAAGGCCTGGATGACATCGCCCGCGGCGTGCGCGCCCTCGTGGCCATGCGTGAGGATCAGCCGCGTAGTCGCGAGGTTGAGCGACAGCCGCAGCATGGTCGAGATCAGCAGGACAGACGGAAACGAGCTGAAATCCAGCGGCCGGAAGATGAACAGGCTGACCATCAAGATCAGCACGGAGAACGTGATCGACAGCGCCAGCAACACGTCGAGCAGCCAGCGCGGCATCGGCAGGATCAGCACGACCAGGATCGCGACGATGCCCAGTGCCAGCGCGATGTCGCCATGGCGCGTCAGCGCGTCGAAGCGAAAGGCGAGCTCGGCGCCAGCGGTCCGTTGTTGGGGGGCCGTTTCTGCGTCTGTCGCCATGGTGGCGTTTGATCCTTGGGGTTAAGCCGAGGCCCGTTCGCCGTCGCGCGGCACCGGGCCGCCGCCTTCGGCGTAAAGCTTCAACTTGTTGCGCAGCGTGCGGATCGAGATGCCGAGGATGTTGGCCGCGTGCGTGCGGTTGCCCAGGCAGTGCTGCAGCGTATCGAGGATCAGGTCGCGCTCGACATCGGCGACCGTGCGCCCGACCAGCCCGGCCTTGGACGCGGCCGCACCGGCAGCGCCATTGGCGGCGGCAGGGGCGGGGTCTTCGCGCAGATTGCCGGTCAGCAGGATCGCCTCGGGTCCGATCTGCTCGCCCCTTGCCAGCAGCACCGCGCGATGCATGGTGTTCTCGAGCTCGCGCACGTTGCCGCGCCACGCATGGGCGCGCAGCAATTCGCGCGTCGCCGCGGCGATGGGCCGCGCCGGCACGCCGTTCGCCTCGGCATATTTGCGGATGAAATGATCGGACAGCACGTCGATGTCGTTGGGCCGCTCGCGCAAGGGCGGCAGCTGCAGCGTCACGACATTGAGGCGGTAATAGAGATCCTCGCGGAAGCGGCCCGCGCGGACTTCGCTCTCGAGATTGCGGTTGGTGGTCGCCAGCACGCGGATATCGACCTTGATCGGCGTGGTGCCGCCGACGCGGTCGATCTCGCGCTCCTGGAGGGCACGCAGCAGCTTCGCCTGCAGGCGCAGATCCATCTCGCTGATCTCATCGAGAAGCAGCGTGCCGCCGTTGGCCTCCTCGAACTTGCCGACGCGCCGCGCGACGGCGCCGGTGAAGGCACCCTTCTCGTGGCCGAACAATTCCGATTCCAGCAGATTGTCGGGGATCGCGGCGCAATTGACGGAGACCATGGTCTGGCCGGCGCGCCGGCTCTTGCGATGGAGGTAGCGGGCGAGCAGCTCCTTGCCGGTGCCGGATTCGCCGCAGATCAGCACGCTGGCGTCGCTGGCGGCGATCTGGTCGGCCATGCGCAGCACGCCGCTCATCGCGGGGTCGCGCGAGACGATGGCGCTGGTTTCCTCGGTGACGGCCGCGAGCACCGCGGCGATCAGCTCCGCATCCGGCGGCAGCGGGATGTATTCCTTGGCGCCGGACTTGATGGCGCGCACGGCGGCGGCGGCGTCGGCTTCGATGCCGCAGGCGACCACCGGCACATGGATGCGCTCATTGCGCAGCGCATCGACCAGCTTGCGGATGTCGAGCACGACATCGATCATCACCAGATCGGCGCCGTGGCCGGCGCGCAGATTGGCAAGGCCGGCGTCGACGGTGTCGACCTGCGCGACGGAGGCGCCGCGGGCCATCGCGATCTTGGCCGCCGTTGTGACCTGACCGTTCAGGGTTCCGATAATCAGCAGACGCATAACTGTTCTCCAGGACCTACGTAATCAGTCGAATGCATTGATGCGCTGCGCGGGCGGCAGCAGCGCGTTGAGCTGCACTTCAAGGCGGCGCGGGTTTTCCTGCCGCGCGATCGACACGCAGCCGATCAGGAAGAGCTGGTTGAGCACGATCTCGTCATGGGAATTGCGCTCCAGCTTGGCGGCCAGCGGCGACAGGACCAGCGTCGCCAGGATGGCGCCGTAGAAGGTCGTGATCAGCGCCACCGCCATGCCGGGGCCGATGCTGGCCGGATCATCGAGATGGCTCAGCATCTGCACGAGGCCGATCAGCGTGCCGATCAGGCCCATCGCCGGGGCGATTTCCGCGGCCTTGCGCAGCACCGCGGTCGACCGAGCGTGGCGGGTCTGGATGGCGTGGAGCTCGCGGCGCAGCGCGCGCTCGATCTCGTCGACCGGCGTCGAATCGACGACCATGGCGATGCCTTGCTGCAGGAAGGGCGCGCCGCGCAGACGGCCGAGCTCGCTCTCGAGCGAGAGCGCGCCGTCGGTGCGCGCGCGCACGGCCAGCTGGATGAGCTGCAGCGCGGCCAGTTCCGGGTCGGCGACCCGGCGCAGGAAGGTCTTGAGGATCACGCGCTGCGTCCCGAACACCTCGCGGATCGAGAAGCAGATCGTGGTGGCGGCAATCGTGCCGCCGAACACGATCAGGATCGCGGGCAGATCGACGAAGGCTTTGAATTCGCCGCCGAGCGCGATGCCCACGGCGACGAGAAACAATCCGCCACACAGACCGAATAAGGTCGCGAAGTCGAGGCGCGAGCGCACCGTCAGGGGCGGCACGGGGCGGCGCAGGGCGCCGGCGGTGGTGCCGGATTGGGCGCGGCGGGCGAGATCGGAAGCGGGGCGTGCCATGGTGTTGTCTTTCGGAAGTCGTGCGTTTAGGAGCGCTCGGCCTTGACGATTTCGGTCATGGTCACGCCCAGGCGCTCATCGACGACGACGACTTCGCCGCGCGCGACCAGGCGGTTGTTGACGTAGATGTCGATCGCCTCGCCGACCTTGCGGTCGAGCTCGACGACGGCGCCGCGACCCAGCTTGAGCAACTGGCTCACCTGCATCGTCGCGCGACCGAGCACGGCCGAGACCTGGACGGGGATGTCGTAGACCGCCTCGAGGTCCTTCGCCGTGCGCACCTTGTTGTCGGCGGCGGCACCCGCCGCGCCGTCCGGACCGGGCTCGCCGCGGCTTGCGCGTCGAGCTGGTTGAGGTCGAGATTTTCGTCGGCCATTTACTTCTCCTGTGTCTGGACCGGAGCGTCGCGCGCCGGCCCTTCGTCGATGAATTTCTCGAACGGCGGTTTCGATTTCCTGCCAGCCGCGTGCCGTATCGCGTTCGACGCCGCCATCGGCCCACTCGACGCGGGCATCGCCCGGGACGATGTCGTCGGCGGCGAGCAGCACGAAGCGCCCGGCAAAGCCCAGCGTGGCGGCAAGCGCGTCGAGGCGCTGGCGCACCGGATCGAGAACCTCGTCATTGACGCGCACCACGATGCGCGGCTCTTCATGCAGGCGGCCCAGGCACTCGGCGACCAATCCTTCGATCTCGGCAACGCCGTGCTTGCGCGCGAAGGCGGGCAGCAGCTTGCGTGCCATCGTCGCCACGGCCTTCGCCATCTCCTGCGTCAGCGCCTCCTGACGCTCCTGTGCCGCGGCCATCAGCGCCTTGAGCTGCTCGCCCGCGGCCTTGAGCGCGATCGCCGCGACTTGTTCGGCCTCGCCGACGGCCTCGGCGCGGCCGGCCTCGTGGCCTTCCTCGCGCGCGGCGGCAACGGCAGCATCGTATTCGGCGGGCGTGTAGTTCTTGCGCGGCTTCACCGCCGGCGCCTGAGTGGCGCCGTCGAAGCTCTGCTCGAACATGAATTTGCTGATGGCGCCCATGTCAGTACACCAGCTCGTCTTCGCCGCCGCGCTTGTCGGCGATCAGGATCTCGTCCTTGGCGGCGAGTTCCTTGGCGAGATTGACCATGTAGACTTGCGCCTCGTCGACATCCTTGAGGCGCACGGGGCCCATCTGCTGCATCTCTTCCTTGAGCAGCTTGCCGGCGCGTTCCGACATGTTGGTGAGGAACTGGTCGCGCAGCGGCTCGGTCGCACCCTTGAGCGCGATGGCGAGCTTGGACTTGTCGACATTGCGCAGCAGCGTCTGGATGCCGCCGGGGTCGAGGCGGTTCAGATCCTCGAAGGTGAACATCAGCGCCTTGATGCGCTCGGCCGAATTGCGGTTGCGCTCTTCCAGCGCCGTGATGAAGCGGTTCTCGGTCTGGCGGTCGAGATTGTTGAAGATCTCCGCCATCATCTCGTGCGAATCGCGGCGGTTGGTGCGCGCGAGGTTGCTCATGAACTCGGAGCGCAGCGTGCGCTCGACGTCGTCCAGGACTTCCTTCTGCACCGCCTCCATGCGCAGCATGCGCATGATGACTTCCATCGCGAAGGTCTCGGGCAGCTGGCCCAGAACGCGCGCCGCGTGCTCGGGCTTGATCTTGGACATCACGACCGCGACGGTCTGCGGGTATTCGTTCTTCAGGTAATTGGCGAGCACGGCCTCGTTGACGTTGCCGAGCTTGTCCCACATCGTGCGGCCGGCGGGACCCCGGATTTCCTCCATGATGTTGTCGACGCGGTCCTTGCCCAGAACCTTCTGCAGCAGGCGCTCGGTCGAATTGTAGGAGCCGATCAACGAGCCCGTCGCCGAGATCTGGTCGGCGAAATCGACGAACAGGCGTTCGATGATCGATGAATTGACCGTGCCGAGATTGGCCATGGTCGAGGAGAGTTCCTTGATCTCCTCGTCATCCATGAGCGTGAACAGGCGCGCCGCATGATCCTCGCCGAGCGAGAGCATGAGGATCGCGGCCTTTTCAGGGCCCGTCAGTGTCCGGTAGTCTTCACGTACCCGCATGGAAGGTCAGTCCGCTCTTACGTTTCCTGGTACATCCAGTTGCGCACGATCGCGACGGCTTCTTCAGGGTGCTTCTCGACGATCTCGCCGACCTTCTTGATCGACGACGCCTTGACTCGGCCCTCGACGCGATCGAGATCGATCATTTCCTGATTGCTGGCATCGGGAAGGCTGCCACCGCCGCCGCCGCCGGAAGGCGGGGCGAGCGCCGCCTGGGGCACGCCCGGCGGCAATGCCGGCATGCCCTGCGACTGATCGCGCAGTGCCGGCGGGACGGGGGTCAACGCGTGCGACAGGATCGGGCGCGCCACCAGCAAGATCACCAGGATCGCGACGATCGACAGCACGGCGAGCTCCGCCATGCGGAAATATTCCTGCTTGCTGAAGTCGAACATGGTCGGCGCCGCCGGGGCGGAGTCCGGCACGTCGACGGTGGCGAAGGGCAGGTTGGCGACTTCGAGCTTATCGCCGCGCTTCTCATCGAAGCCGATGGCGGAGCGCACGAGTGCTGTGATGCGCTCCATCTCCTCGGGCGCGCGTGCCGTGTAGGCGCGCTTGCCATCGGCCGCGGGCGCGTTGACGCCATCGACGATGACGGCAACCGACAACCGGCGCACGACGCCGGTCTCGCGCACATGGCTCTTGGTGATCTTGGTGATTTCGTAATTGACCGTCTCTTCGTTGCGCGCGGTGCGGGCGTTGTTGCGGCTGCCGGAGCCCGCCGTCTCGCCCTCGGGCAGGTTGCCGGCGACGGAGACGCCGTTGCTTGCACCAGTCTCCGACGAATCCGAGGATTCGGTGACGTTTTGCGTCGAGCGCACGACTTGGCCGTCGGGATCGAAGCTTTCGGTGTTGGTGACGATGCGGTCGAAATCCAGTTCGACGGCCACCTCGGCGCGGACCTTGCCCGGCCCCAGCGTGCGCTCGAGGATATCCTCGATGTTGCGCGCAATGCGGCGCTCGTGATTGCTGCGCGCCTCTTCGGATGTTGCGGCAAGGCTCGCGGTCTCGTCGCCGTCGCCCTGGCCGCGGGCCAGCAGCGTGCCGCGGTCGTCGATGATGGAAACACGGCCCGGTCGCAGCGCCGGCACGGCGGCGGCGACCAAATGCTGGATCGCCTGCACCTGGGCGCGCGGCAGGCGGCCGGAGTCGCGCATCTTGAGCACGACGGACGCGGTCGGCTCCTGCTTGTCGCGGTTGAACAACTCGCGCCGCGGCACCACCAGGTGGACGCGGGCGTTGCTGATCGGCCCCAGCGACCCGATCGTGCGCGACAGCTCCCCTTCGAGGGCGCGCAGCTGATTTAGGTTCTGGAGGAAATTCGTGGCGCCGATGACGTCGGACTTGTCGAAGATTTCGTAACCGACCGAGCCGCCGCGCGGCAGGCCCTGCTCGGCGAAGCTCATGCGCAGGCGAAGCGCCTTATCGTTGGGGACCCAGATCTGCGCGCCGCCGGCCTTGAGCTCGAACGGGATTGCCTGGGCTTCGAGCTTGGCGACGATCTGGCCGGAATCCTGCGGCGAGAGCTCGCTGAAGAGCAGCCCCATGTTGGGGGTCGACAGCCGTTGGGCGAAGAACATGAAGAAGGCGACAAGACCGATCATGACGACGCCCAGGAGCGCCAGCTTCATCGGGCCGAGTTGCCTGAAATTGTCTAAAATGCCGTTCACGCGTCATACCTCTGTCTGGACGGATTCTGGGCGCTGCCATGCACCGCTAAGCACATGGATCGCCCCGAACCCATTCAGGCTAGAGGGGGGCCGGTGAACGGACCGTTAAGATGTGGAAGAAATTGCCGGGGGACCGGAAAATTTTGCCGGTCAGGTCCCGGAGCCCGAGGCGGTGCCGCGCGGCGCCGGCTGGCCCGTCTTGGGATGGCGGTAATCCTGCAGACGTGTCGCGCGCAGGCCCTGCAGACCATGGCGGTCGATCAGGCGCTGCCAGGACAGGAATTCCTCAACCGAGAGATGATAACGCGTGCACGCTTCCTCGAGCGTCAGCATGCCCGCGCGTACCGCGCCGACCACGGCGGCCTTGCGCCGGATCACCCAGCGCTTGGTTTCTGGGGGCGGCAGGCCGTCGAGCGTGGTCGGATCGGATTCGTCGTCGAACAGACGCACGACCTGGCCGGTCTCGTTCTCGGGCAGCGGTGGTTTTTCCGATGTGGAATGCGTTGTCATGATGTGGATTTTATGCGGCTGCGGTTTAAAAAAGCCCTAAGCGATGCGCTGAATTTTCGACGATTTTTGTTGTGCTAAATCATATGTTTGCACGCGTCTATTAAGACCTTCGCCTACCGCTTCAGATCGCGGATGACTTGAGTCATTTCGTCGCTGGTGCGCAACACGTGCGCGGCCGTGTCGTAGGCTCGCTGCGTGATGATCATTTTCGAGAAGCCGTCGGCCAGATCGAAGTTCGACATTTCGACCGATTCCGTCACCAGCGATGCGAAATCGTCGCCCGGCTGGCGCAGGGTCGCGTCGCCCGAGCGGTCGCTCGTCACGTACCGGTTGCCCGGCAGTTCCTGGAGGTAATTCGGGTTGGCAAAGGTCGCGATGGCGATCTGGAAGAGCGGCTTGACGGCGCCGCTGCTGAAGAACCCGTAGACCTTGCCGTCTTCCGCGATGTTGTAGCGGATGAACTCGCCCTGGGCGAGACCGTCCTGCTGGTAGTCGTTGCGGAAGAAGGTCGTGCCGAACTGCGAGATATTCGACACATCCAGCGTGAAACCGCCGATGGTCAGCGAATCGGCCGAGGTCAGGTTGCCCAGCCCGTCAAAGGATTGGGTAAACGCGGCGACTGGCGCTCCGTTCAGATCCGTGACGTCGAGCTGCCAGACATTGGCGCCGGTCTTGGTCCAGTTGAGATTGAGGGTCTGGGCAGCGCCAGATGCGTCGTAATAGAGGATCTGCGTACCGCCGTTCGTGCCGCTGGCCGGCAGCACGGCCGACAAGGTCGCCGTCGTGGTCCCCAGGCCAGGGAACGGATCTTCGCTGGTCGCCGGGATGGCGACCAACGTACTTTCGTCGCCATAGTTGAAATTGCCGTTCTGATCGGCTTGCCAGCCCATCAGATACTCGCCGGCCTCATTGCCCAGGAAGCCAGTGTTCGGAATGTTGTCGGGCACGACCTTGGTCATGTTGCCGGCGCGCGAGTATGTCAGATCGCCGCTGCCGGTGAGTTCGCTGCTGTAGACGAACATGCCCTGGCCGTTGATCGCCAGGTCGAACGCACGACCCGTGGTTTCGATGGTGCCTTGAACGTCGACAATCTGCTTGGTGAGCGCGCGTACGCCGCCGGGCTCGTGCGGGTTGATGTCGACGCCGCCCAATACCGTGGCAAAGTCGGTTTCGACGCGCTTGTAGCCCGGCGTGCGCTGATTCGCGATGTTCTGCGAAATCGTCGACATCGCCTCGGAATAGGCGAACAGGCCGGCAACGCTGGTGTTGAATGCGCCCGTCAGACTCATGGTCGGTTCCGCTTCCTTCGCTGTCTTCCGTCCGGGCGTTAAGACCCGGACGGAAGGCGATTACCAAATGCGCTTAGCGCTTGATCCGCAGCAGCTCGTCGAGCATCTCGTCGGCCGTGGTGATCGTCTTGGCGCTGGCCGAATAAGCCCGCTGCGTGACGATCATCGTGGTGAACTCCTCCGAGAGATCGACGTTCGAACCCTCGAGCGATGACGGCTCGACGCGACCGGCACCGCCGGTGTTGGCCTCGCGTAAGTTGAACTCGCCCGAGGCGTCGGTCTGCGCATAAGCGTTGCCGTTACGCGCCTCGAGATCGTTGGGGTTGGAGAACGTCGCGATCGGCAGCTTGTAGATGCGCTGCGTGGCGCCGTTGCTGAACGCGGCGATCACGTAGCCGTCTTTGTCGATCGACACGCCCGTTCGCAAGCCGACTTCCGCGCCGTCCTGGTTGATGAAGGCGATGGAGTTGTCGGAAGAGAACTGCGTGACGCCATCGGTGCGGCCGGTGCCGAGCGCGCCGGCAGTGCCGAGGTCGAACGTGATGGCGCTCGCCGTGGCGCCGTTCGCCCAGGTGATCTCGACGGTCTGCGCGGTGTCGTTGGTGGCCACGCCAGGCGTTTCGGAGCGGAAATCCACCGCATTGAGCGAGCCGTCGCCGTTGAACGTCATCGTGCCGAAGGCGAGCAGGCCGCCGGCGACAGTCGTCGTACCCATTGGCAGCGTGACATCGGCCGGTGTTTCGGCGGAAATCGCGAAGCCCCAGGTGTTGGTGGTCGTCAGCTTGTTGAAGCTGATGGTCAGGTTATGCGGCGTGCCGAGCGAGTTCGAATACCTTGATCTGGCGCTCGAAGTTCGGCGTCACGATGTTGGCGGCCGCATCTTCGGCCGGCGTGTTGGCGCCGGCTGTCGGATCTGCCAGCCAGGCCGCCGGCGTGTAGGCCGTTGGCGTCTGGTCGGAGTTGAGATTGGCGCCGATCTGGACGGTCGTGGTGTCGACGGCAACGCCGTTGAGCGTGCCGACGGCGACCGTGCCGATCGTGTTGACGTCAACGATATTGCCCTGCTGGTCAAGCTCCCAGCCCTGCAGGTAGTAGCCCGCGGAATTGCGCAGATTACCGGCATTGTCTTCGCTGAACGCGCCCGCGCGCGTGTAGAGCGTCTCGCCGCCGCCGTCGGATTCGACGTTGACGACGAAGAAGCCGTTGCCGAGGATCGAGACGTCCGTGGCGCGGGTCGAGGCGTTGAGCACGCCCTGCTGATCGACAAGCGAGGTCGGCGAGGCGCGCAGACCGCCCGGCGAATATGAGCTATCGCTGCCCGCGCCGGTCACCAGTGTCGAGAACTGGGAGACCGTGCGCTTGTAGCCGATCGTATTGACGTTGGCGATATTGTCCGAAACGGTCGCCAGCGACTGCGCCTGGGCCTTGAGGCCTGAAACGCCGGCAAGCAACGCACCATAGAGACTCATCTTACGCTCTCCTTCGAATGATCTGTCGGGGCGGCGACGTTTCTGTCGCCTTCACATGGGTGGAAATTCGGTCAGACATGGATGTCGAGCCGGCCGTTGCCGGCCGTCGTGGCGGAATAGATCTGGGCGGTGGCGGGCGGCACCTCGGCCAGCGCATCGACGTCACCCGGGCCCGGGCGGCCGCCGGCGAACGACGAGGCATCGCCGTCGCGCTGCTGCTGCTCGCCGCGGAGATTGAAGCTGAGGCTACCGGAGTTGGCGCGCAGGCCGGCCTCCTGCAGGGCCCGTTCGAGCTCGCGCGCGTCACGCTGCAACATTTCGACGGTCTGCGGCTTGTCGGCGGCGAACACGGCCTGGATCTTGCCGTCGCTGCCGATGTCGAGGCGCACATCGATGCGGCCGAGATCGGCGGGCGACAATTTGATGGTGATGCGATCATTGCCATCCGAGACGGCCTTGGTCACCTGCACCACGACCTGGGCCACCAGCGGATTGGCGCTGGCGCGCGAGCCGCGCGCGGCGTTAAGCGCATCGCTGAACGATGTGCCGCGAACGGCGCTGTCGTGAGTTGGCTGCGGCGCCTGGCCTTCGCTGGTCCTTGCGGTCGATGGCGTGTTCGGCGCCTCGCCCTCGACGGAGGAAGCCGTGTCGGGCTTTGCGGCTGTGGTCGCGGCGGCTTCGGCTGCCGCCTTTTCTGGGCTCGCGGCAACCTTCATCTCGACGGCCTGCGGCGGCGTGTTCTGCAGCTCCTGTCCCTTGACCTGGGCGGCAAGACCGGTTGCGGCCGTGAGCGCACCCGCACCGCTGCGCGGCGCAGGCGCCTCGATGGGTTCGGCATCGCTCAAGCTCGGCTCGGGAACGGTGTTGACGCTGACCGGCGTGCCGGCGCTCGGGCGCGGCTCCACGTTGCGCGGCGCGGTCGGGCGCTTGACCAGAGCGGCGAGCGAGGCGGCTTCAGCTTCGTCGTCCGTTGCAACGGTTGCGCTATCAACGTTGGTATTCGGTGCGGCCGGCACGGCAGCGGCCGGTGCGGCGGCGGCCGGCGTGGTGGCCTGTGCCGGCACAACCGGCACATTGACCGTCGGCGCCTGCGGCGTGGCGGCGACGGGGGCGGCGATCGGCGCGGTCGGCTTCGCCGGCGTGGCGGGCGCGGCTGCGTCGCTGATGTTGAACTTGCGATGCTCGCGCGGCGACACCGCGCGAAGGGCGGCGGCGACGAGCTGATCGAAATTCGCAGCGTCGTCATTGTTAGAGGTGTTCGGCGCCACCGGTGCGGCATTCGTGGACGCAACCTCGCCCTGTGGCATCTCGGAGTTGGCGGCCGGCTTGTCGCCGGCAGGGATTCCGGCATCGGGGGTGGGGGCCGGAACCGGCGCCACCGGCGCTGCGGTCTTTCCAACCGGCGTTGTCGCGGCGCTCTCCGCCGTGACCGCCGTTGCAACGATGACGACTGGGGTCGGCACGACCGGCACAGCAGCGGCGGCGGCGGCAGCCGCCGCCTCGAGCGCCGTGATGTCCGTGCTCTTACTCTCGACTTGCGCCGTCGCGGTGTCTTTTGCCGGGGCGTTGTCGCGGCCGCCCTTGCCGCTCTTGTCATGCGTGGTTTTCGGCTTCGTCTGTTCGTCGGGCGCGGCGTCGTTGGCCTTCGACGACGTGTCGCTTGCCGTCGATGACACGTCGTTCTTGGCGCTGTCGTTTTCGCGCGGCTTTGCCGGCGCGTCTTTCTCTTTCGTCGCCTGGCGCGGCGCCGGCTTGTCCGTAGAAGAAGGTATGTCGTCTCGCGGCACGTCCTCGTCGCGCGTCTCGGCCGCCGGCATGTCGCGCTCGGTATTCTGCGCGCGCAGGATATCGGCGAACGCATTGTCGCCGGCGCGATCGCCGCGCGCGGACGCGTTGCTGGCGGGCAGCGGCGGCTCGGCGCGGAAAGAAGAGATGTCGAACTTCGATGCGGTCATGGCCTGTACACGCGAATTGATCCGCTGAACAGGAGAGCAAGTCGCGGGCCAATCTCACGCAGATGCGTTAAAGGCCCGGATTATCGATGCAAAATGAAATAGCGAAAATTTTAGAGACTTGACGCGCGATGCCGCTCTTGCCGCTTTCTGGCAATTCATGCCGCAAGCATTCGGCAGTTTCTGCCGTTGTTAACCGTGTTCGCGCGTGTCTCGACGCGGCAGGAATTGCCGCGCGCGGAAAATTCTGCCGGGCGAATCGGCAATACTTGCCGCCTTGCAAACATGGTTGCTGGGTTTTTTACCAACGGGTTGTGGCGATATCAAAAGGGTGAGGAATCTGTACGAAATGGCATGGCCGTTGCTCATAACCCTTATGAGTCACAACGCTCTCCAGAAGGGGGGCGTTTGGCTTCGGGCAAGAATTGTCCGTTTTCAACCTAGAACCCGGAAAATCCACTATGGGTAATTCAGTCAACACCAACATGGGCGCGCTCGTTGCGCTCCGTAACCTCGACATGACGAACCGCAACCTGACGACGACTCAGGATCGCGTTTCGACTGGCTACAAGGTTATCGGCGCCAAGGACAACGCATCCAGCTTCGCCATTGCCGAAGGTCTGCGCGCGAACCTGAAGGGGTTCTCGGCGGTCCAGCAGGCTCTTGCGAACGGTAAGGGTATCGGCGAAGTCGCTATCGCCGGCGCCACGTCGCTTTCCGGCCTCCTTCAGGATATGAAGGCGAAGGTGCTGGAAGGCATGAACGCCGGTAACACCGCCTCGCAGCAGTCCATTCTCGCCGCCGACTTCGTTGAGATGAAGGCTCAGTTCACGAGCTTCATCGCCAACGCGAGCTACAACGGCAAGAACCTGCTGGCCAGTGCGTCGACCGACGCGGTCGTTATCTCGACCATTTCGGGCGGCACGCTGTCGGTGACCAACCAGTCGGCCGTCGGCAACCTGAGCTTTGGTGCGCTGACCTCGACGACCACGGCCACGTCGGCCTTGATCGACGTCGACGCGGCGATCACCGCCGTCGGTACGGCGCTGGGTGGTCTGGGCGCCGACGTCAAGTCGCTTGGTTTCCAGCAGGACTTCTTGAAGACCCTGTCGGACGCCACGACCGAAGGCTTGGGCTCCATCGTTGACGCCGACCTCGCCGAGGAAAGCGCCAAGTTGCAGTCCTTGCAGGTGAAGCAGCAGCTGGGCGTGCAGGCTCTGTCGATCGCCAACCAGGCGCCGCAGATCCTCCTCAGCCTGTTCCGCTAAACCTAGCAGAGCAGTTCGAGAAGACTGGCCCCGGGCGGCTCGCCGCCCGGGGTTTTCTCAGGTTCCTTCCCCGCGTTGCGTGGCCCTGGCCCGCGCGACGGGTAAATTTTGCCGTTCGGGGCAAAAAATGCCGACCGAGCCGGCAATATTTGCCGGATAAACATTATAGTTTCCTGCAAATTTACTAATAGCTTTGGGCAATATCAGCATCATGCTCCGGCCGGTTCGGATGGCATATGCGTTGCTCCGTTGGTTGTTGAGCGCGAACTGACTTCAGAATGGAGCGGTTCGGCTTCAGGCAAGAATTGCCTGTAACACCACTACGAACCCGGAGAATCCACTATGGGTAATTCAGTCAACACCAACATGGGCGCGCTCGTTGCGCTCCGTAACCTCGACATGACGAACCGCAACCTGACGACGACTCAGGACCGCGTTTCGACTGGCTACAAGGTTATCGGCGCCAAGGACAACGCGTCGAGCTTCGCCATTGCCGAAGGCCTGCGCGCGAACCTGAAGGGGTTCTCGGCGGTCCAGCAGGCTCTTGCGAACGGTAAGGGTATCGGCGAAGTCGCTATCGCCGGCGCCACGTCGCTTTCCGGCCTCCTTCAGGATATGAAGGCGAAGGTGCTGGAAGGCATGAACGCCGGTAACACCGCCTCGCAGCAGTCCATTCTCGCCGCCGACTTCGTTGAGATGAAGGCTCAGTTCACGAGCTTCATCAGCAACGCGAGCTACAACGGCAAGAACCTGCTCCAGGCGAGCGCCAGCGACGCGGTCGTTATCTCGACGATCTCGGGCGGCACGCTGTCGGTGACCAACCAGTCGGCTGTGGGCGGTTTGACCTTCGGTGCGCTCACCAACACCACCTTGGCCGCTTCGGCTCTGGTGGACGTCGACGCGGCGATCACCGCCGTCGGTACGGCGCTGGGTGGTCTGGGCGCCGACGTCAAGTCGCTTGGTTTCCAGCAGGACTTCTTGAAGACCCTGTCGGACGCCACGACCGAAGGCTTGGGCTCCATCGTTGACGCCGACCTCGCCGAGGAAAGCGCCAAGTTGCAGTCCTTGCAGGTGAAGCAGCAGCTGGGCGTGCAGGCTCTGTCGATCGCCAACCAGGCGCCGCAGATCCTCCTCAGCCTGTTCCGCTAAACCTAGCAGAGCAGTTCGAGAAGACTGGCCCCGGGCGGTTCGCCGCCCGGGGTTTTCTTTTGCCCGCATTTCCGCGCACCGCGCCGCTGGTGTGTGCCCCGCGCAAATTTGCCGGTCGCGGCAGAATTTGCCGCCGATATGGTAAAAATCGTCTCCCCCTGAATTCGAGAGCCGCTGCCGGACATCACATAAATATGTGCTAAATCAGCGCATTAACCAAATGCATCGGTTTGGCACATCGGTTGCTGATGTAGGCGTGGGCAAGGGCAGTCTTCAAACAAGACTCGGTCCAGCCCCGGACGAATTTACGTCCGCCCTGAATTCGAGGCCCGGGAGAACATCATGGGTAATTCAGTCAACACCAACATGGGCGCGCTCGTTGCGCTGCGTAATCTCGACACCACGAACCGCAGCCTGCAGCAGACGCAGGACCGTGTTTCCACGGGCTTGAAGGTCATCGGTGCGAAAGACAATGCGTCGAGCTTCGCCATCGCCGAAGGCCTGCGCGCGAACCTGAAGGGGTTCACCGCGGTCCAGCAGGCGCTCGCCAACGGCAAAGGCATTGGCGAGGTCGCCATCGCCGGCGCCACGTCGCTCTCCAAGCTCCTTCAAGACATGAAGGCGAAGGTGCTGGAGGGCATGAACTCCGGCAACACCCTCTCGCAGCAATCCATCCTGGCCGCCGACTTCGTCGAGATGAAGGCGCAGTTCGCGACCTTCATCAGCAACGCGACCTACAACGGCAAGAACCTGCTGGGCTCCGCTGCCACCGACGCGATCGTCATCTCGACGATCTCGGGCGGCACGCTGACGGTGACGAGCCAGTCGGCCATCGGCAACCTGACATTCGGCAACCTCGGCAGCACGACCTTTGCCACGTCGGCGTTGGTCGATGTTGATGCGGCGCTGACGGCGGTCGGTACCGCCCTTGGTAGCTTGGGTGCTGACGTCAAGGCGCTCAGCTTCCAGCAGGACTTCTTGAAGACCCTGACGGACGCCACCACCGAAGGCCTGGGTTCCATCGTCGACGCCGACCTCGCCGAGGAAAGCGCGATGCTGCAGTCCTTGCAGGTGAAGCAGCAGCTCGGCGTGCAGGCTCTGTCGATCGCCAACCAGGCCCCGCAGATCCTGCTCAGCCTGTTCCAGGGATAATTGGCAAGGCGGCGTGATTTTACCTCCCTCCGGGGTCGGGTCACGCCGCAACCAATCCTTAAGCAGTTCATGATCAAGTAAAGACCCGAATTCCCAAAGGCGGCGGTCAGCCATGTCGCTCAAAATTGATTTAAAGCCCGGCGAAAAGTTCATCGTCAACGGTGCCGTGCTCACGGCCGGCAAGCGCCGTGTCTCGCTGGTGCTGGAGAACAAAGCCGTTCTCCTGCGCTCCAAGGACATCATGCAGGAGCGCGAAGCCGACACCCCGGCCAAGCGCATCTATTTCGCGATCATGCTGATGTATATCGGCAATGGCGAGCCTGCCTATAACGAGCGGTTTCTCCACTTCCTCAACGATTACCTGGGCGTGACCACGCTGCGCGAAGTGCGCGCCGTGCTGCTCGAGATCAAAGATGACGTCGAGAGCGGCCGCTTCTACCAGGCCATGCGCAACTGCAAGGATCTGATCGCATTCGAAGCCCGGCTCTTGAAGCTGGATTCGCCGGCAGTCGAAACCAACACAAAGGCCGCCGAGGCGGCAGGGGTAACGCGATGAACGGTTATGCTGCTTACGGGCGCGTCCAAAACCAGACCGAGACCCCGCGGGCGATCGAAGCCCGGCTGCTCACCCAGGCAACCGCGGCACTGCGCAACGCGCGCGAGAACCCCAAGGACAAAGCGCAGATGTACGATGCGCTGATCTGGAACATGAAGATCTGGGATGCCTTCATGGTCGATCTGGCCGACGACAACAATCGGCTGCCCAAGGATCTGCGCAAGAGCCTGATAAATCTTGCCGCCTGGGTATCGCGCCACACCTTCAAGGTGATGGACGGGCAGGGCCAGCTCGACTCGCTGATCACCGTCAACACGAACATCATCGACGGCCTGAAATAACGCGGCACGGCCTCCTCCCGGAGGACGGCTCGAAATCATCGGCGTTTCCTGTATTCTCCGCCGCGCGGTCACAATCGCGAATAGGGGAGACGGATGACACAGCCTTGGGGCCGTCAGCACGACGAGGATCCGCGCGGGCGGTCAAGCCAGCCGCGTTGGGCGCTCGTCCTGATTTTCGGCCTGGTGGCCGCCTTCATCGGCGCTTTGGTCTGGTGGCTGCCCGATGCGCTTGATACGCAAGACCAGAAGGTCGCCTTCACCGCGCGCCTGGTGATTCTTGTCATGGTCGCCGGCGGGGCGATCGTCCATTTCCGCGGCCGCCTGCATCACGCGGCGTTGCAGGCGCTAGCCTGGGCCGGGATATTCCTGTTGGTGATGATCGGCTACAGCTTTCGCGCAGAACTGGGCGATCTGCGCGATCGCGTGCTGGGCGAACTCGTGCCCCATCGCGCCATCGCCGGCGCCGACGGCAGCGTGGCGATCCGGGCCTCGAACGACGGGCATTTCCGCGTCGAGGTGGAGGTCGACGGCACCAAGCTGCGCTTCCTCGTCGACACCGGTGCGAGCGGCGTGGTCCTGTCGCGCCGTGATGCCGAACGGTTGGCGATCGATCGTCGCCAGCTTCGCTTCACAATTCCGGTACAGACGGCCAACGGCACCACGATGGTGGCCCCCGTCCGTCTCAATCAGATGATTCTCGGGCCAATCGAGGTGCGCGATATTGGCGCCGCGGTGAACGACAATCTCGAGGGCGCCTCGCTGCTGGGAATGAGCTTCCTCAATCGCCTCGGCGGTTACGCCGTTCGCGACGGCATTCTAACCTTGCGTCCCTGAATTCTGCGACGCGCACCAGCGCTGCCAGATCTGCCGGTAGACAGTCTCGAGGGCAAGTACAAAGCGCGGCCCGTCGCAGAGCGCCGATGCAGCCATACGCGCGCGCAGCTCGCGTCGCAGCGCATTGAGGGCGGCGGGCGCCCGGGCCAGTGCTACCGCGCGCGCGATGTATTCTTCCACGGACGGCGCGACATAGGCATCGAGCCCCAACCCGCCGAGCAGACTGGCACCAACCCGCGCCGCGTGACGCTGCCCAGCCAACGTCAGCACCGGCACGCCCATCCACAGCGCCTCGCAGGTCGTCGTCGTGCCATTATAGGGAAAGGGATCGAGCGCCAGGTCGATACGTTCGTAAAGGCGCAGATGGTCGCCCGGCTTGTTGAGCCAGCCGATCAGCTCCAGCCGCGACGCCGTCGATGCTTCTCGGCCGCGAACTCGCCGGCGATGCGCGCGCGCGTTGACTCTTCGATAAAGGACCGGGATTTCAGGATCAGGCGCGAGCCCGGCGCTTCGCGCAGGATGCGGGCCCACGCCGACACGACCGCGCGCGTCGCCTTCGGGATGTTGTTGAACGATCCAAACGTGAACGGCGCACCCAATTCGTCGGGTGCCGGCACGATGTCGGGGGCTTCCGCCGGCGGCTGATAGCACAAGAACGTGTCGGGCAGGCGCAGCAGCGTCTCCACGCAATGGCTGTCGCTCTCGCCCGGCGGATCCACGCGCGCATCGGTGAGGCGATAGTCCATGGACGCAAGGCCGGTGGTGGCCGGGTATCCCAGCCAGTTCACCTGCAGCGGCGCCAGCCGGTCGACCAGCGCGTTGAGGCGGTTCTCGGCCGTGTGGCCAGCGAGGTCGACGAGGATGTCGATGCGGTCTTCCGTCACCTGGGCGCGGAACGCGGCACGGTCCAGGCGCGTCGTATCGCGCCAATGGTCGGCATGGGCTTTGAGCCGCGCGGTCACGGCGTCCGGAAACGGGACATCGGCATAACAGATGATCTCGACCGCCGCCTTGTCGTGATTGGCCAGAATTCTTCTCGATGAAGAAGGCGCAGGAGTGGCGCTTGAAATCCGGCGAGACATAGCCGACGCGCAAGCGCCGACCGGGATCGGTGTCACGCGGCGGCAGCGCTTCGTCCGGGCCCCGCCCGCGGCGGAATGTGGCGTCGAAGTCTTCATGGAGGGCACGCAACGCGGCGGGCGTGATGTCGGCGAGATAATTGCTGCTCAGCAGGTAGTTGCTGTGGGCGCGAAAGAAATTGGCCTTGAGGCCCATGGCAGCCTTGATCGACTCAAGTCCTTCGGCCACCCGGCCCATCTCGACCAGCGTCTGGCCGCGATTGTTATGAGCGCTGGCATGCTTGGGCCGCAGCTCTATGACCCGGTCAAAGCAGAGGACCGCTTCGTGAAGCTGCTCGCTGTTGCGCAGCGCGGCACCAAGATTGTTGATGGCGTGGTGGAAATCCGGCTTGATCTGGCACGCGCGCCGTAGCGCGCTCGCAGCGTCGGGAAAGCGCCGCTGCGCAAACAGGGCGACGCCGAGCGTGTTGTGGAAATCCGCGTTGTCGGGCGCCAGCTCGATCGCCCGACGGTAGCACGCCTCCGCGTCGCGATGGCGGCCCTTGCCAGTGTGGAGCTTGCCGATATTGATTTGGATCTCCGGCAGGTTGGGATCGAGAGCGGCGGCCCTGAGATAGCTGTCGAGCGCCGCGTCGGTCTTGCCCTGGCCCGCCAGGGCGAGGCCGAGATTGGCATAGGCGTTGGCATGCTCGGGCGCCGCGGCGATCGCCTGGCGGTAGCACGCCTCGGCGCCGGTGTGATCGCCAGCCTGGCGGCGCAGATTGCCGAGGTTGAGATGGGCGTCGGCAAGGCCTGGCGCATGGGCAAGCGCCAGCTGGAATTCGGCCTCGGCCTCTTCGCGCTGTCCGCGCGCCTGGAGCAGCGTGCCGAGATTGCTGTGCGCGATGGCAAGAGTGGGGTTGAGCTCGATGGCGCGCCGATAGGTGCGTTCCGCCTCTTCGTTGCGGCCCAGCGCCTGCAGGACGGCGGCGAGATTGTTGTGCGCCTCGGGGTGGTTGGTCAGCCTGGCGACCGCGCGCGTGATCAGATCCAGGGCCCGCGCATGCTCCTTGCGGCGCAGCAGGATCTCTCCCAGCAGATGCAGCGCGTAAGGCTGCTCGGGCTCGAGCTCAAGCACACGCTGATAGAGCTCCGCCGCGACATCGATCTTGCCGGCATGATGCATGCGCAAGCCATGCGCCAGCAGATCGTTGGGGCCGACAGCTTGTGTGGGCGCGCGATTCTGCGGCTTGTCTTCGGTTTGCAGCTTGGAGGCACTCATGCCGGTCCCGCGATATGCCCGGCGACGTGGCGCAGCATCGCCTCCGTGCTTGCGTGCCCGCTCAGCCGGTGGATCTGTAGCGCGCTGTACCAGGGGGTGGCGGCGGCATTGTGGGGCCAGTACCAGAGGGCGTTTGAGGTGAGCAGGACATGGGTGGGGATGGCTTGCGCCCCGGCGACATGGACGTTGAGGTTGGAGACGGAGACGACGGCATCGAGGGATGCGATCTGCGCGGCCAGCCCGTCGAGATCGGCCCAGGTGTCGAAGCTGGTGTCGTGGACGATGGCAGCACCGAGCTTCTCCTTGGCGAAGCGCAGATCTTCGGCCACATCGCCGTACTGCAGCGAGACGAAGCAGAGGTCGCTGCGCTCGAGCAGCGGCGTCCAGGCCTCGAGGCCGATCGACTTGCGGCGGTAGGAGGGGCTGTTGGAGCGCCACGCGATGCCGATCTTGGGGCCGGGATGCAGCGCGGCGTAGCGGGCTTTGAAGTCGGCGACGCGCGCGGGGTCGGGGGTGAGGAAGGGCTTCTGGCCGGCGAAGCTGGCGCCATCGGGGCGCAGGAACAGGCCCAGCCGGCCGATATTGACCTGGCGCTCGAAGGGACCGGCGGGGGCGTTGTCGCCGCGCGCGATGACGCTGATCGTGGGGAAGGAGCGCTGGAAGAGGGGAACGAGGCGCGCGTCGATCTCGAGCGTGAGGCGCGCCCTGTACTTGAGCAGGTCAGGCAGCATCGAGGCGAACAGGATGACGTCGCCGATCCCTTGCTCGCCCCACACCAGCAGCGAGCGTCCCGCGATATCCTCCCCGTTCCACAGCGGCCACGAATAGCGCGCACGCCATGATGCGTTGTTGTCGTGCTGCCAGAAGCGGTCGCAGACCTGCCAGCCCTCTTCGAACTGCCCGGCCATCAGCAAAGCACCGCCAAGATTGTTGATGGCGGGGTAGTAATCGGGAAAGCGTCGCAGCGCGTCGCGCAGCACGTCGATAGCCGCGTCGACCTGCCCCAGCTCGACCAGCGACACCGACCGGTTGGCGTAGAGATCGGCGCGTCCGGGCTCGAGGGCGAGTGCCCTGGCATGCGCCGCGGCGGCACCGTCGATATCGCCCAGCAGGCTGAGTGCCTGGCCGAGATTGGTGAGCGCCGGCTGATAATCCGCTTTCAGCGCCAGGGCGCGCTCCGCGAACTGCTTCGCCTCGTCCCCCCGTTTGAGCGTCACCATCGCCATCGCGAGGTTCGACAGCGCTGCGGGCGAGTTCGGCTGTAGCTCGACGAGTTGGCGCATCTTCGCCGCCGCCTCGTCGTGGCGACCGAGCTGGAACAAGGCGATGCCGAGCTTGCTCAGCGCATCGGCGTGGCTCGCCTGCAGCATGAGAACCTTGCGCAGCGGCAGCAGGGCGTCCTCGTACTGCCCCGCTGCGATCATCAGGTCGGCGAGATTGAGATGCGCGAGGATCAGCTCCGGCTTGATGCGGATGGCGGTGCGCAGATGCTTGGCGGAATCGTCGGCGCGACCGGCGCGCCGTAGTGCAAGCGCCAGCGTGTTGTGCGCCTCGGCGTAGCGCGGCTGCGCCTTGACGGAAAGGCCGACCAGCTCGATCGCCCGCGGCACATCGCCACGCCGCAACGACACCTCACCCGCCAGGTGCAGCGCGTGGCTGTTGCGCGGATCGACGCGCAGGATTTCGAGGGCCATGGCCTCGGCAACCTCGAACTGCCCCGCGCCATGCTTGGCATAGGCCGCCGCAAGGGCATCGCGCACGCCGGCCGCCGGGGCGGCGGTAGCGGGGCGTTGCGTGGTGTGACCGGCAAAATGTGGGACGTTCTTGGCGGCGCTCATCGGTGTCAGCGCAGCTCCGCGACGGCGAAGATGTTCTCGCCGTCCAGCCAGCGCTGCTCGGCGTTCGGTTCTGAGAGGGCGATGTGAAGGGCGGCGTTCAGCTCGTAGCTGCGGCAATCGAGTCCGGCGGCGCTCATCGTCGCCATCAGTAGGAGCGAGGTCGTTTTCAGCGCCTCGAAATAGCTCAGCGGCATGTTGATCTTGATCTTTTCGCCCGCGTAAGCGCGTCGGCACGCATCGGCATCGAGCGATACGGCGGCGCGGCAGGACAGCGGTCGGACCTCATAGACGGAGCAACGATCGTCGACCAGCAACGGGCAGCTTTCATGCTGCAGCAGGCGTTCCTGCGCATTGTTGTCGCGCGTGTGCGAGTAGGTGTCGGCGATGCGCCGGCGCAGTGCCGCGCTCTCCGCCGCCGGCAGGGAGGTCACGTGGAATTTGAGCAGGAAGATTTCCGGCAGGGAGACGCTGACCTTCAGCGAGCGGCAGCAATAGCTGCAGCCGGATTTGCAGGCGATCTCGGTAGGCCCCGCCTGCGCCACCTCGCGCTCGTAGCGCAGAAACGCCGAATCGGCGAGCTGGCTGAAGCGCTCGCTGGCGATACGCCCGAGGTCGCTCTGATCGCATACGGCGGTGTCGCTCATCGGGGCCCGGCTGCCTACGAAAGGGGAAGATTTCCCACCTCACCGTAGGGCGCAACCTGGAAATAAATTATTAACGCTGTTTTTCGGCCGCCGGCCCGATGGCGCCGGCAATCTGCGCCGTCATCTCATGAGCCGAGGGGTACTTCGCGAGCCGATGGATGGTCAGCGGGCTGTACCAGGGGGTGCTAGCGGCGTTATGGGGCCAGTACCAGAGGGCGTTTGAGGTGAGCAGGACATGGGTGGGGATGGCTTGCGCCCCGGCGACATGGACGTTGAGGTTGGAGACGGAGACGACGGCATCGAGGGAGGCGATCTGCGCGGCCAGCCCGTCGAGATCGGCCCAGGTGTCGAAGCTGGTGTCGTGGACGATGGCAGCACCGAGTTTGTCCTTGGCGAAGCGCAGATCTTCGGCCACATCGCCGTACTGCAGCGAGACGAAGCAGAGGTCGCTGCGCTCGAGCAGCGGCGTCCAGGCCTCGAGGCCGATCGACTTGCGGCGGTAGGAGGGGCTGTTGGAGCGCCACGCGATGCCGATCTTGGGGCCGGGATGCAGCGCGGCGTAGCGGGCTTTGAAGTCGGCGACGCGCGCGGGGTCGGGGGTGAGGAAGGGCTTCTGGCCGGCGAAGCTGGCGCCATCGGGGCGCAGGAACAGGCCCAGCCGGCCGATATTGACCTGGCGCTCGAAGGGACCGGCGGGGGCGTTGTCGCCGCGCGCGATGACGCTGATCGTGGGGAAGGAGCGCTGGAAGAGGGGAACGAGGCGCGCGTCGATCTCGAGCGTGAGGCGCGCCCTGTACTTGAGCAGGTCAGGCAGCATCGAGGCGAACAGGATGACGTCGCCGATCCCTTGCTCGCCCCACACCAGCAGCGAGCGTCCCGCGATATCCTCCCCGTTCCACAGCGGCCACGAATAGCGCCCGCGCAGCTTGGGATTATCGCCCATCCGCCAGCGCCACTCGAATTCCCGCCAGCCTTCGTCCAGGTGCCCGGCCATCAGCAAAGCACCGCCGAGATTGTTGTGCGCGGGCACGGAATTGGGCTCGAGCGCGATGGCGTGCCGGAAGGCCGCGATGGCCCCGTCGAGATCGCCGAGTTCACGCAGCGAATTGGCGAGATTGAGATGATACTCGCCGACATTGGGCACCAGTGCCACCGCATGGCGGTGAGCGATAACGGCGCGGTCGGCATGGCCCAGGGCCCTGAGCGCATTGCCGAGGTTGGTCTGGACCTGCGGCGCGTAGGGATTGAGCGCAGCCGCCTGCGTGAAGATCTCGGCGGCCTCTTCGTAGCGCTCGAGATGCAGCAGCACGGCGCCCAAATTGTTGAGGGCGCCGACATGCTTGCGGTCGACCGCAAGCGCGCGGCGCAGTGTGATCATCGCCGGCTGGAATTCGCCCTGCGCGATCAGCAGATCGCCGAGATTGTTGTAGGCATCGACGAAATCGGGACGCAGGCGGATCGCGGTCTTGTAGTGCTTGGCCGCAAGCTCGAACGCGCCGCTGCGCTTATGCGCGAGCCCCAGCGTGTTATGCGCTTCCGCAAAGCGCGGCTGAGCAGTCAATGCCTGGACGACCAGGGCAATCGTTTCGTCTGGCCGACCTTGGCGTAAGGCAACTTCGCCCACCAGGTGCAGCGCTTGGGAATTGTCGGGCGCGCTTTGCAGCACCAGACGGGCGAGTTCCACGGCCTCGTCGTACGCGCCGGCGCCATGCTTGGCATACGCCAATTCCAGGGTCTCGCGGATCGAGTCAGTCGGTGCCGATATGCGGGGGGAGGTGGGGGCCACGACCCGCTATCTTACAGGAAGGAGGCGAGCGTCAAGTCCCTCGTGCTGGCGAGCAGCCGGTACGACGCCTCGAGGTTCGTCTGCAGGAGGGTCATGCGGCTGAGGCTCTCGGCCGCATCCACATCCTCGACATCCGAGATCTGCGAGGCCAGCGTCACCAGGAAGGTGCTGTGCCGCTCAAACACCTCGTCCATCGTCGCCTGCTGGACGCCCAGCACCGCCGAGACCTGCGTGACCTGCGCCTGGCCAGCGTCGAGATCGGTCATCGCCAGGTTCAGGATCTGGCGGTAGCCGGCTTCGCCGGCGGTCGTAAGGTCGGTCGTCGCCATCGCATAGATGCCGCGCAGCACGGTCTGGATCGACGTGTCGTCGCCGCGCACCCCGTACGCGATGTCCGTACCGTCATCGATGCGCACGGTGGTCTGATTCGTGGCAACGGTGTCGCCGGTGTAGTAATTGGCGACGGTGCCGAGATAGGTCGTAATGGCGGCATAGCGCGCGGTGCCCGACGCGGTGGTGGTGAGCGCCGGTGCCAGCGCTGCCACATCGTCCAGCGGGGTGCCGGCCGAACCGATGGCGCCGGGATCGATCATCGGCGGATTGGTGATGTCGAAGCCCGAGAACAGGTAGCGCCCGTCGACCTCGGTGTTGAGCAGCGACGAGATTTCGCGCAGGCGCTCCTGCGCCAGCGACTTGACCACTGCGGTGCTGGTGCCCGTCGCCGTGACCTGCACGCTCGAAGCTTCGATGGCCGCATTCTTGATCTCGACAGCGATGTCGTTGATGCGCTTGAGAACCGTCTGCATCGTGTCCGTGCGCGTCTTGGCGACGTTGATGTTCTGCTTGTAGATCTGCGTCGTCGACTGGGTGACGCTGAGGCTGATCGAAGTACGCGCCTCGCTGCGCAGCCCGCTGAAGATGTCCGACTTCTTGCCGGTCGACACCTGCATCTGCGTCTGGTTCATCTCCGACTGCACCTCGAGCAGCCGCAGCCTGAGCGCGGTGTTGTGGGCGAGGGTGGCGACGTTCATGGACATGGGTCAGCTCCCGGGCGAGCGATCAGACGGAGTTGATGAGGATATCGAACATGTCGCGCACCGCCGTGATCATCCGCGCATTGGCGGCATAGGCGGCCTGGAGTTCGATCAGCGTGGCCATTTCCTGGTCCGAATTCACGCCCGTGTCGTTGTCGAAACGCGCCTGCAGCGCCTCGGTGAGCGTGGACTGGTTGTTGAACTTGTCGGTCATGTTGGCGCTCTGCGTCGCCTGGTAGGTGACGAACGAGGCGGCATAGCCGGTGATGGTGAACGACGTGCCAAGGCCGGTCGTGGCCGGAAACGTCTGCAGCTGCTCGAACATGTCGACGATCGCCAGCGGCAGCGTGGCGTCGCCCTTGTTGGTGTTTTCTATTGCCACCACCGTGCCGTCGCGCGTGCGCCACGGATCGTCGATCACGTCCTGGTTGACCGTGATGCGGTTGGCATAGCCGGTCGTGTTGGCGGGGAGGAACGTCGCGCCGCTGTCGTCGAAGAGCTCGATGTTCTGCGCCGTGAACAGCTGTGTCACCGTCGCGGCATATGAGTCGAGCTGAAGCTGTGCCTGCGGCAGGATGGTGTCGCGCAGCTCCAGCAGGCCCTTGAGCTTGCCGCCGCGGATGTCGAGCGTGATGTCGTCGAGGCCGCTCATGATGCCGTCGAGCGTGCCGGGGTAGGCAAGGCCGGCGCTGACCTGCGGCACGCTGTTGAAGCTCAGCTCCTGCACATCGGTATCCAGCAGCGGCCGGCCGCTCTGGGTCATGATCCAGATCTCGCCGTTCTCGCGCGTGAAATAGTTGATGTCGATGTTCTTGGAGATGTTGTTGAGGAAGCCGTCGCGCTTGTCCTCGAGGTCGGCGGTGCTGTCGCCTACCGCCTTGCGGCTGGCGATCAGCTTGTTGAGGTCGAAGATCGCCGTCAGGTCGGCGTTGATGTCGTCGACCGTCGTGTTGATCGCCTGCTCGGCCTCGGTACGCAGCCCCTGGATGCCGTCGGCGAGCTGGTTGAGCCCGCTGGCAAGCTGCTGGGCGCGCGAGATCACCGTCGTCTGCACGGTCAGCACGTCGGGGCTTGTCGAAAGCTGGCGGAAGGCGTCGCTGAGATTGCCGGCGAGATTGCCCAGCGAGTTCGCCTCGCCCGGCTGGCCCAGCAGGATCTGCAGCCGGTCGAGATAGTCGCTCTGCACCGCCAGCACGTCGGTCTTGGTGTTGTTACCACGGATGTCGCGCTGCATCTGGGCGCTGACGTTGCGCTCGACCTCGCCCAGCCACACGCCGGCACCCTGGCCGCCGATGACCAGAGTCTCCTGCGGCAGGTGCTTGCGCGTATAGCCGGGGGTCGCTGTGTTCGAGATGTTTCTCGAAGTCACCTCGATGCCGGCCTGCGTGGCCTTGAGGCCGCTGACGGCTGCGTTGAGGGCGACGCTGAGACTCATAGCTGCATTCCCTGCCTGGATTCAGTCTTTAAAGGCTTGTGTCGACGACCATCGACAGCGGCTTGGCGCGGCTGGCGCGGCCCGAGGCGCTCGCCCCCTGGACCCCGGCGGTCGAATAGGGGCCGACGGCGGCGCGCTGCTGCTGGGTCGCATCGACGATCGCCTTCACGATGCGCTCGTTCACCTCGCGCGCGATGCGCAGTGCCTTTTCGTTGCGCTTGGCCGTGGCATTGAACTGCTCCAGCAATTCCCTGAGCTCGGCGCGCACGGCGTCTTCCATCGCCTTCATCAACTCGGGCTCGCCGCGCAGCTCCTTGACCAGCGTCGCGTAACGCTCGGCCAGCAGGCCCTTGTCCTTCTGGAACTCGCTGATCTTCTCGGCCTTCATCGCTTCCAGCAGATCGGCCTCGCGGTTCATCAGGGTGATGAGCTGGCCGGTGACGGCGATCAGGTCGCGAACGCGGGTGTTGGTCGTCATGAGTGGTGCTCCTGCATCTTGAGTATCTCGCGCTTGACGGAGGCAGCGATGCCGATCCCGCCGCGCTGCGTCAGGCTCTTGGCGAATTCTTCGACCTGCATCGAGCGAAACATCTTTTCGCCCTCGCCGCCGCCGAACACGCCGTCGGTCTTGAGGCCGCTGAACATGTGGTTGAGCATCTGGCCCAGGAACATCGCCTCGAATTCGCGCGACACCTTTTCGGCCTGCGCTTCGCTGGCGGCTTTGGGCTTGGGCACGGCGCGGGCCATGCCGGGATCGATGGGAAGGGCGGTGGCGGCGTTCATCACAGCACCTCGATGTCGGCCTGCAGGGCACCCGCGGCCTTGATCGCCTGAAGGATGGCGATCATGTCGCGCGGGCCGATGCCCAGCGCGTTGAGGCCGTTGACCAGCTCCTGCAGCGTCACGCTGCCCGGCAGCACGGCCAGGCGGCGCTGGTTGCTCTCGTCGACCTCGATGGTCGTGCGCGGCACGGTCACGGTCGTGCCGGTGCTGGAGAACGGGTTGGGCTGCGAAACCTGCGGGGTCTCGGTAATGCGGATGGTGAGGTTGCCCTGGGCGATGGCGACGGTGCTGATGCGCACATTCTCGCCCATGACGATGGTGCCGGAGCGCTCGTCGATGATCACACGCGCGACCTGGTCGGGCTCGACCTCGAGCTGCTCGATATCCGTCATCAGGCCGACGAGGTCGCCCTCGCGCCCGTCGGGCACGGTCAGGGTCACGGTGCCGGGGTCGATGGCGCGCGCCGCGATCGCCTTGATATGGCCGTTGATGGCCTGGGCGACGCGCCTTGCGGTGGTCAGGTCGGGGTTGCGCAGCGCGATATTGACCGTGCGCAGCGAGGCGAGCTGGAAGCCGAGCTCGCGCTCGACCACGCCGCCATTGGCGATGCGGCCGGAGGTGGGGGAGCCCTTGGTGACACTCGCCCCCTGGCCCGAGGCCGTGAAGCCGGAGACCGCGATCGGGCCCTGCGCGACGGTATAGACCTCGCCGTCAGCGCCCAGGAGCGGGGTGACCAGCAGGGTGCCGCCCAGCAGGTTGGTGGCATCGCCCAGCGCGCCGACACTGACGTCGACCCGCGTGCCCTGGCGCGAGAATGCCGGCAGCGTCGCCGTCACCATGACCGCGGCGACGTTCTTGGTCCGTAATGTGTTGGAAATATCGCGGGTATTGACGCCGAGTCGCTCCAGCATGCCGATCAGGCTCTGCTGCGTGAACGGCGAGTTGTTGATCGTGTCGCCGGTGCCGTTGAGGCCGACCACCAGGCCGTAGCCGACCAGCATATTGCTGCGCACGCCTTCAAAATCGGCGATATCTTTGATGCGCGACTTGGCGGCGGCCGGACCGGCCGCGACAAAACCAAGCGCGATGGCCAACAGGGCGGCCAGGCAGCGGCGGCGCAGGGAGCAGGAGCGAAGGAACATCATGAGCGTGGCGTTCTGCCGGGTTAGGGGACCAGTTTGATCCGTTCGTCCCAACACTTGCGAAGCCTGTGCCACGGCAGGGTGCATAATAACTAATTGAAATATAACAATAAAATACTTTAAGTCGACGCGGCGGGCGAGCCCGACGGAAAACTCGACCCATCTGCCCCGGCAAAAACTGCCGCCGATCAGGCTGGGATCGTCTGGGCCCCGCGCTCGTTCTTGTCCTGGGTTCAGGCTTTGCTGCCATACGGGCAAAATCGCGAAATCCGCTGGGGATTTGCGGCCTTAACCCGATCTTAAGCCTGAGCGATCACTCTCTCGCGATATTCGGTGCCGGGGACGCCCGCGCTGGGTCATTCGAGGCAGGACATGAAGATCGACTCGACCGGATCCACGCGATCCACGTCCAACGTCCGGCGCAACGAGCGCAACCCCTCCGGCAAGCCCGGCGACTTTCTCCGTCATCTTGAGAATTCCAGCGCCAATGCGTCGGTCAACGGCGCCCGGCCGATGGGCGGCGTTGATGCCCTGCTGGCCCTGCAGGAGGTCGACGACAGCGGCGAGCGCCGGCAGCGCAGCCGCAAGCGGGGCGACGATTTGCTCGACCGCCTCGATGAAATCCGTCACGGACTGTTGATCGGCGGCGTCCCGCGCGCTGCTTGACAGAACCTCTCGGAATCTGGTGCGCGCCCGCCGCCAGGAGATTGCCGACCCGCAGCTCCAGGAGGTTTTGGACGAAATCGAACTGCGCGCCGCCGTGGAACTGGCCAAATACGAGCAGGCCGAGGACGGAAAAAAATGAGCCGCCGGGACCGCGTTCAACAGCTTGAAGGGGCGGGGTCGGATTCATATACTCCCGGCCCGTCCGAAACCACGGTGTCTTCCAACGTGACCATGACTTCACCTCTGTCTGCGGCCTACCGACCCTCTGAGGCGGAACCCTTCATGAACCCGCAGATGCGGGAATATTTCAGGCAGAAGCTCCTGCGTTGGCGCGAGGAACTCCTGCGCGAATCGACGGAGACCCTGAACCACCTGCAGGAGGAAAGCCTGCAGGAGGCGGATCTGGCCGATCGCGCCTCGGCCGAAACCGACCGGGCCATCGAGCTACGCACCCGCGATCGCGAGCGCAAGCTGATCGGCAAGATCGATGCGGCCCTCCAGCGAATCGCTGACGGGTCTTACGGGTATTGCGAGGAAACCGACGAGCCGATCGGCCTCAAGCGCCTGGAAGCGCGGCCGATCGCGACGTTGAGCCTGGAAGCCCAGGAACGCCACGAGCGGCTCGAGCGCACCCAGCGCGACGAATGAGGGAAAGCCCGGCCGAGAGGCCGGGTTTTTAGTTGCCGCTGCGCTTGAGCGCGGCGGTGAGCCGGCGCAAGAAGGAGCCGCCATCCTGGCGGCTCTCCAGGAACTTCCGCACACCTTCCGCGGCGTTTTCGCGGTCGAAGGGAACTTCGCCGGGCTTGAGCCACGGCGCCCGCGGCTTTTCCGCCGCCGGCGCCGATTCGGGACGGGCCGCAGACTTGGCTTCGTCTTTCGCCTGGAGTGCCGCGGCACCCTTCTTCAGCACATCGGGACCGATGCGTTCGCGCAATTCCGCCATTTGGCGCAACAGCGCCGCACGCGGGTCGACGGGTTTTTTCACGCCCATATCGCGGTCCTTGCGCAAATGGGGGCGGGGCTGCTCATGCGTCATCATGCCATAACCTCGCTCCCGGCGGAACGCAGATCAGCGAACTCGGGGCGCGGCGGCCCTCAGGCCGCCGTCGCCGTCGCCACGCGATCAGAACGGGAAGATGATGTCGTAGACTTGCTGGCCCCAGCGCGGCTGCTGCACGTCGCTGAGCTGGCCGCGGCCGCCATAGGTGATGCGTGCCTCGGCGATGCGGTCATAGGGGATCGAATTGGCCGACTGGATGTCCTGCGGCCGGATCACACCCGCGACCTGCAGCACGCGCGCCTCGTAATTGACCCGCATCTCCTGGCTGCCCTGGATCACCAGATTGCCGTTGGGCAGGACCTGGGTCACCACCGCGGCAATGCGCAGCGTCACCGTGTCGGTGCGCTGGATCTGGCCGGTGCCGGCGCTGTTGGTCGTGCTGCCGAGATCGATCAGGTTGGTGGGATCGACCGCATTGTTGCGGCCGGGCAGGGCCTTCCAGACCGAACCTTCGTAGCCAAGCAGCGCGCTCGTGTTGGCCGTCTCCGAATTGTTGCGCGTGCGCGTGCTGGAGTTGGAGAGCTGTGCGGTGTCGGCGATATTGATCGTCACCGTGAGGATGTCGCCGATCTGGTCGGCGCGCTGGTCCTTGAAGAACGCGCGCGCGCCCGGACGCCACAGCGAGTTGGCGGTGCGCTCGACCGGGACGGGCTGCGGCATCGGCATCGTCACCGGCGGCTGGCCGGCGGCGGGGTTCTCGATCTGGCTGAGCTTGGGTTCGCCGCCGACCTCGCCCAGGCGCGAGAGCGTGTTGCACGCCGTGAGCGCGGTCGAGGCGGCCAGCAGGGCCGCGAGTGGCAGGACGCGGAAAGAACGCTTCATAACTTGTTACCTCAGTTCAAAGCCGAGCCGCGGGGCCAGATCCACGCGCACGCGATCGGGACCGACGACGACGACTTCGATCATTTTCTTGCTTTGCATATTGAGCACTCGGATGGTGTCGCCCTTGGCGCCGTCCTCGCTGGCGCGCCCTTGCGCGGTCAGCGTCATGTGCGCCGTATTGAGAACGATGGTCACCAAGGAGTTCTTCGCCACCACGACCGGTGCCTTCGTATCGTTGTCGCGGATCGGCTCGCCGGCGCGCAGGCGGTGGCGCGGCGTCATGCCGACCAGGTTGGCGCTGGCCGTCACCACCTCGCGGCGCACGCGGTCGGCGCGCACCCGCGTCACCTCGATATCTTCGCGCCGGATGATGTCGCCCATATTCATGTCCCGGCGCAGCACTGGCACCGCGACGGTCGGATAGGCGCGGCCGGAGACAGTCATGCGCCTTGCACCCGCGTGCTCGCCGCCGATCAGCAGCGTCGCCGTGAAGCGTTGGGAGGTCGTGTCGTAAGTCGCATTGCGCACCTCGACCGTGTCGGGCACATCGACCGCGACCGACAATTCGCCCGACCGTACGGACGGCTCCAGCAGCGCGTCTTGCGGCAGCCCCTCGTCGGCCAGCGCATCGCGCAGCCTGCCGATGACTTCGTTGAGGCCGATGGTGCGGCCGGCGCGCTCGACCACGACGCGATCGAAACGCGTCTGCGGCCGCCAGGCGACCTGATAGGCGCGCGCGACATCGGCCAGCCAGTCGACGTCGAGAGTCATGCGCTTGCCGGGGGCAGGCGCGTAAGCCACGGGCGTGGCGCTGCGCGGGCCGGCATCGTCGAACAGATCGCCGAGCAGCACGGTGTCGCCTTCGACGACAACGTGGCCGCGCAGTGCCGCGGCCTTTGCCGGACCGAGGGCGAGCATGGCGGCGGCGAGCGCTACCAGCAGCATCCAGGCGAGGCGAGTCATGGATCGTTACTCCTAGCGCAGCGCGTTCAGGACGTTGAGCATCTCGTCCGACGCCTGGATCACCTTCGAATTCATTTCGTAGGCGCGCTGGGCGGAGATCAGGTTGGTGACCTCGCTCACCGTGTTGACGTTGGAGGTCTCGAGGAAGCCCTGCAGCATCGGTGCCGAAGCCCGACTTGCCCGGCGGTGCCGGTGACGGCGTCGCCCGAGGCCGGCGTCTGCAGGAACTTGTTGTCGCCGCAGCGCTTGCAGGCCGGCGTCGTTGGCGAAGGTGCGCGAGCTCGAACTGGCCCACGCGGCTGCACGCGTCGACTGACCCGCGACGCTTCACCATCACCTCGCCGTTGGCGTTGATGGAGACGTCGATCGCGTCCTTGGGGATCGTGCCGCCGCCCTTCACGGTGTAGCCGTCGGCGGTGATGATCTTGCCCTCGGCGCTGAGCTGGAACGAGCCGGCGCGCGTGTAGGCGGTTTCGCCCGGTCGGCAGCTCGATCTGGAAGTAGCCCTTGCCTTGGATGGCGACGTCGAGCGTGTTGCCGGTCGTGGTCAGGTTGCCCTGCTCGGTGATGCGGTAGACGGCGGCCGTCTTGACGCCCAGGCCGAACTGCACGCCGGACGGCACGACCGTGCCGTTGTCGGAGGAGTTCGACGCCGACGCGGCGCTGGCTCTGGTAGAGCAGGTCCTGGAACTCGGCGCGCTGACGCTTGAACGACGTCGTGTTCATATTGGCGATGTTGTTCGAGATGACTTCGACGTTCAGCTGTTGGGCCATCATGCCGGTGGCGGCGATGCTGAGAGATCGCATGGTACGACCTCGTTATCCGCTCGAATTCGGGGCGTCGCGTCAGGAGACCTTCGACAGCTTGTCGATGGCCTTGCGCTCGCGCTCGTGCTCTTCCTCGAGGATCTTCTGCGTCGTCTGGTAGCGGCGCAGGAGCTCGATCATGCTGGTCATCTCCAGCACCGACTGCACGTTGGAGCCTTCGATCATGCCCTGGCGCACTTCGGTCTTGCCGTCATTGGGCACCGGCTCGGCGTCCGTTTCATAGAGGCCGCCGCCGATCGGCTTCAGCGCACTGCTCGTTCTCGAAGCGCACGACGTTGATGCGGCCGATTTCACCGTCTTTCCGACGGATGGCGCCGTTGGCCAGGATCTTCGACGCGGGTCTCGCCCTGGCGCAGCGTGATCGGCCCGGCCGGTGCTGTCGAGCAGCGGCAGGCCTTCGGCATTCACAGACGCCCTGCCGTCGGGCTGGAAATAGCCGGCGCGGGTGTAGCGCGGGCCCGACGGGATCTCGACCGCGAAATAGCCGGGACCGTGCAGCGCCAGGTCGAACGGATTGTCGGTGAGCGACATCGCGCCCGCGCGCGTGTCGCGCAGCGAGCCGACCTCGGAGACGAAGAGATGCTTTCCCGCCTTCGCCCGTGATCTGCGGCGTGCGCCTTGGCGACAGGAACTCGCGCGAACATGATCCGCTCGGCCTTGTAGCCGGACGTGTTCAGGTTCGCGATGTTGTTGGCGACGACATCCATCTGTCGCTGCAGGCGCGGTCGCTGGCCAAGCGCGATGTAGGACGGGTTCTCCATGGTCTTCCGCTTGGCCTCCGATCCTGTCCTGGCGTTTCTGGGCATGGCGCGTGCATGCAAAACCCTTGCATTTGCGCTGCATTTCTCGCGATGGCGTGCCAATACGGCCGGAAATGTCGGGCGATTTCGGCAATTTGCGCCGGTCGAGAACGCGGCGGCGAGGTCGCGGGCACTTATCGCACCTCAACCTCTTCTTAACCAGACCGCCTACAACAGGGCAGCAAATCGCCGTCCGGGAGCGTCCCGGCGGCGACGACGTGAGGCCAGGCCGCGATGGCATCGAGAAAGAAGAAGCCACGGAAGACGACTGCACGCGGACGAGGGCGCGAAGGCGCGGCGAAGGCGAAGCGCCGCGCAAGCGCTTCTCCGGCAAGAAGCTCGTCCTGTTCGTCGTCCTGCGCCGCGTTGCTGCTGCGTCGGCGGCGCCGCGCGGCCGCCCATTTCCTCGGCCTGACCGGAAATGCCAGGGCGGCGAGTACGCGATGGCCGAGCACGAAGAGCCGCCCAAGCCGGCGGTCTTCTACAACCTGCCCGAGATGCTGGTGAACCTGAACGCGCAGGGACGCCGCGGCAACTTCCTCAAGATCAGCCTCAGCCTCGAGCTCGACGACGCCGCCGACATCGCCGCGCATCGAAGCCGTCATGCCGCGCATCGTCGACACCTTCCAGGCCTACCTGCGCGAACTGCGCCTCGAGGATCTGAGGGCTCGGCCGGGCATTACCGGCTGCGCGAGGAGCTGCTGGCACGGGTCAACGCCCCGCCCAGCCGGCGAAGTGTGAACGACGTCCTGTTCAAGGAAATGCTGGTCCAGTAGCGCAATTTGAAATCCGGTACACGACGAATGGCTGAGAACGCACGACGGCACGCCGCAAACTGAAGAAGCACGCCAAGCCGCCGAATGGGCGGCGATGGCGGATCAGGACGCTGCGGGCGAGCGGGACGAAGGCGGCGGGGCAACACCCGCGCGTACCCTCAACCAGGACGAGATCGACAGCCTGCTCGGCTTCGACAACAACGCCGGCGGCGACGGCAGCAACCCGGCATCCAGGCGATCATCAACTGGCGCTCGTCTCCTACGAGCGTCTGCCGATGCTCGAGGTCGTCTTCGACCGCCTCGTGCGCATGATGACCACGAGCCTGCGCAACTTCACCTCCGACAACGTCGAGGTCTCGCTCGACAACATCAACTCCACCCGCTTCGGCGACTACCTCAATTCCGTCCCGCTGCCGGCGATGCTGGCGGTGTTCAAGGCCGAGCAATGGGACAATTTCGGCCTGCTCACGGTCGACAGCGCGCTGATCTACTCGATCGTCGACGTGCTGCTCGGCGGCCGCCGCGGCACCGCGGCGATGCGCATCGAAGGCCGGCCCTACACCACGATCGAGCGCAACCTCGTCGAGCGGCATGGTCGACGGTCGTCCTGGCCGACATGGCGGCGGCCTTCGACCCGCTGTGCAAGGTCGACTTCCGCTTCGACCGCCTGGAGACCAACCCGCGCTTCGCCACCATCGCGCGGCCCGCCAACGCCGCCATCGTCGCCAAGCTGCGCATCGACATGGAAGACCGCGGCGGCCGCCTCGAGCTGCTGCTGCCCTACGCCACGCTCGAACCGGTCCGCGAGCTGCTGCTGCAGATGTTCATGGGCGAGAAGTTCGGCCGCGACTCCATCTGGGAGAGCCACCTGGCCGACCGAGCTGTGGCAGACCGACGTCGAGATCGACGCCGTGCTCGACGAGCAGGCCATGACGCTGCGCGACATTATCGACTTCAAGGTCGGCGCGCGGCTGATGCTGACCGCCACCCCGACTTCCGAAGTGGCCCTGCGCTGCGGCGACAAGAAGATGTTCCGTGGCCGCATGGGGCGGCGCGGCAGCAATGTCGCGGTGTGCATCGACAATGTCGACAGCAAGCCGGAGCGCCCGTCATGAACCCGTCCATGATCCTGGAGGGGATTGTCGCAGTATTGCTAATTGCAACAATCATTTATGCCTTTATCCTGAACCGACGTCTGAATGCCTGGCGGCGCGACAAGGGTGAATTGGTGGCGCTGATCGGGCGCTTCAACAACGCCGCCGAGCGCGCCGAGGCCGGCATTGCCGCCCTCAAGACCGCGAGCGAGCAGACCGGTCAGTCCCTCAGCGCCGCGATCGCCAAGGGCCAGTCGCTGCGCGATGATTTCGCCTATCTGATCGACCGGGCCGAGCCGCTGGCCGACCGCATGGCGGCGCGGGTGCGCGAGCACCGCGATCTCGACCGGCCGGCCCCGTCGCGCGCACCGGCACCACCGCCCAAGCCGGCCGCCGTTGCGCCCGAGGCGGGCCGCTCCTCGGCCGAGCGCGACCTGCTCAAAGCCCTCTCGGCGCTGCGGTAACCCGATGCGCCTGCTTCCCGTCACGCATCGTCGCGGTTGGTGCCCTGCTGGGCCTGCGCGCCGCCGATCTGTGCGACCAATATCGCCCCGGCCCAGGCCCAGGCGCCGCAGCCGCCAGCGGCAGGCGCCAAGCCGGCCACCCCGCCGGCCGCCGGTGCCAAGCCCGCCGCCGCGCCAGCGCAGCCGGCGCCGCCGCCGCCAAGCCGGCCGCCGAGGCACCCGACGCCTCTGCCGCTCTCGGACGGCTCGGAATTCTCCGCGGCGGAGGTCGAGGTCCTGCAGGGCCTGGCCGTGCGCCGCGAGCAGCTCGACAAGCGCGCCACCGATCTCGACCAGCGCGAGGCGCTGCTCAAGGCCGCGGAAAAGCGCATCGAAGTGAAGCTCAAGGAGCTGAAAGAGCTCCAGACCAAGGTCGAAAGCGTCGTGCGCCGTTACGACGACGAGGAAGACGCGCGCAGGAAGAGCATGGTGAAGATTTTCGAAACCATGAAGCCCAAGGACGCCGCGCGGATTTTCGAGCAGATGGACCTGCCGGTGCTGATCCCCTTGATGGAGCGCATGAAGGAATCGAAGGCCGCCCCGGTGCTGGCTGAAATGCATCCGGCGCGCGCCAAGCAGGTGACCGCCGAGCTCGTCAAGCGCCGCCAGCCTGGCTTTGGCGATGCCGGGTCCGCCCCGGCGCCGCTGGGCGATGCGCCGCCAGCGGGCGGCTGATCCATATGGCTTTAGGACGAAAAAACCGAACTCCGGCCCGGCATTAACCCGGAATTAACTGCAATCCCTTAAATCTCAAGCATCGCGATTTGACCGAGCAACCGTCGCGCAAGAATTTCCGACGCAACGCCGGTTAGAGTTCAAAAAGGAGCTGATTATGGCGGTCGACATGAACATGAACATCCTCATCGTCGACGATTACAAGACGATGCTTCGGATCGTTCGCAACCTGCTGAAGCAGCTCGGCTTCAACAACGTCGACGAGGCGACCGACGGCAGCATGGCGCTGCAGAAGCTGCGCGAGAAGAATTTCGGCCTGGTCATTTCCGACTGGAACATGGAGCCGATGACCGGTCTCCAGCTGCTGCGCGAAGTGCGCGCGGATCTGAAGCTCAAGGCGATGCCGTTCATCATGGTGACCGCGGAGAGCAAGACCGAGAACGTCGTCGCGGCCAAGGAAGCCGGCGTCAACAACTACATCGTCAAGCCGTTCAACGCCGCGACTCTCAAGGAAAAGATCGCCAGCGTCATCGGCAACTTCTAAGAGGCGCACATGTCGGCTGGCAACAAGACGCGTGCGCCGTTGCGCGCACCGCTCGCGAGTGCGCACGCCAACGCGGCGCCGGCGATGGACCGCAAGCAGATCGAGGAAATCGTGCAGAGCGTCGTCGTCAGCCTGCGTGGCGACCTGACCGCTGCCGATCTCAGCCTCTACCAGGAGCTCGAGGGCCTGGCGCGCTTCATCCAATCCGCCAAGGCGGAAATCGCGGCCCTGCGCCCCGACGAGATCCAGAACGAACATCTGCCCAGCGCCGCCGACGAGCTCGACGCGATTGTGGGCAACACCGAAGAAGCGACCGGCATCATTCTCGACTCGGTCGAGAAGATCGAGGCGATCGCCCAGAAGATCGAAGGCGAGAACGGCACCCAGATCGTCGACGTCGTCACCAAGATCTACGAGGCCTGCAATTTCCAGGACATCACCGGCCAGCGCATCACCAAGGTCGTGAAGACGTTGAAGCAGATCGAAAACAAGGTCGCGGCCCTGATCGGCGCCTTCGGCGACGAGCTGGCGCGCGAAAAAGCGCGTGCTGCCGCTGCAGCTCCCGCGCCGGCGCCGACCCAGAAGCCGAGCGACGAGGATCTGCTCAACGGCCCGCAGCTGCCCACCAACGCCAATTCCCAGGCCGATATCGACTCGCTGTTCGGCCGCTCTTAGCAGGCTGTTGAAAGGACCATTTGGGGATGGTCGACCAGGAATTCGCAGCGGATCTCGAGAGCCCCAAGAGCGCGCCGTCGCCGGCGCTCAACACACGCTCGCTCGTCGGGCTGTTCTTGATGATGCTGGCGCTCTTCATCCTGCTGGTCAGCATTTCCCGTCCCACACAGGAACGCGCGCGCGCCGTGATGTTCGGCATCGCGGCCGCCTTCAATCCCAACGCTGCGTCCGGCACCGGCCGCTCGGCGCTCGATATGCCGCGCGGCGATGCGCCGACACCGGGCTTCCTGCCTGACATGGGCCGCCTTGTCGCCACCGCGATCCCGCTGGCCGATGCCGAGGATATCCGCGACGGAAAGCGCCTGCGCATCACCGTGCCGGCGACCTCCTTGTTTGTCGGCAGTACCGATGAGCTGAGGCCGGAGGCCGAAAAGCTTCTCTCCTCGATCGCGCAGGCCATGGCGCGCCAGCCGCAGGGCTATCGCTACGAAGTCGAATTCCTGGTCGCGCGGGGCGTGACGCCCGAGCGTCGCGTCGCAATCGGTCGCGCCGGCGCGGTCGGCCGCGCCCTGGTCGCCGAGGGCACGCCGATCAACTGCATCTCCGTCGGCCTGCTGGCGACCGCGCGCGACAGCGCGATCTTCCTGTTCCAGATCCGCGACCTTGCACCCGCGCCGAAAGAGGGCGGCCGGTCATGAGCGGCGACGATCTCATCAGCGCCGAGTACAAGCCGCCCGGCGATCCGATCTGGCTGATCACCTTCGCCGATCTGATCTCGCTGCTGCTGACGTTCTTCGTGCTGATGTTCAGCATGTCCTCGCTTGAGAACGCGAAATGGCAGCGCGTCAACGCGCTCCTGTCGACGCGCAGCGTGCCCGACACCACCGACGACATGACCGCCCAGGGTGCCGCGCGCAACTTGCCGGTCGTCGAAACGCGCTACGCCGCCGATCTCGATTATCTCGCGGCGGTGTTCGGCCGGCAGTTGGCGAAGGACGCGGCACTCGCCGGTCTCACCGTCACGCGGCTCGACGACCGTCTGGTCATCACGCTGCCGGTCGATCTTGTTTTTCCGAGCGGGCAGGGCGAACTCGACCGCCGCGGCCAGCAGGTGATGTTCGTGCTGGGCGGTGCCCTGCGCAATATCGGCAACCAGATCGACATCCAGGGTCACACCGATCCGCAGCCGCTGCGCGCGGCGCAGTTCGCATCCAACTGGGAGCTGTCGCTGACCCGTGCCGGCTCCGTTGCCGCGGCCCTGATGCGCGCGGGCTATATGCGCGAGCCCGCCGTGCTCGGCTTCGCCGATGCCCGCTTCGACGAGGTTGCCCCCGACAAGCCGGAAGAAGAGCGCCGCCGCATGGCGCGCCGAGTCGACATCGTCATCCGCCCGTTCCGGGCTGAAACCGTACGAGGAATGCCGTGAGCCGCCGTCGCCCCTCCATCCTGGCCGCCGCCCTGGCCCTCGCGGTCTGGTGGGCAGCACCCGCCCTGGCCGCCGACGATCCCGCCCGTGTGCCGGTGCGCTTCGGCGTGCACCCGACCTTCGAACGCATGGTGTTCGACTGGCCCCAGCCGATCGAATATCGCGTCGACACCAAGGACGGCATCACGACGGTTTCCTTCGAGCGCAACGCCAGGCTCGATGCGGCGGCCCTGATTGCCGGCCTGACGCGCGTCGCTGGCGGCATCGCGGTTCGCGAGGAGGGCGGCCAGCTCAAGCTGGCCATGACCCTGACCGATGGCACGCGCCTTCGCCATTTCCGCAACGGAAACAAAGTCGTCTTCGACTTTTCCGAAGCGGCAGATCAGCAGCAGACGACGCCAACGCCCGAGCCTAAGCCGGCGCAGAAGGCGGCCGTACCGCCAGCCCCGCCCAAGGTCGAGAAGCCGGCCGCGGTGGCCCCGAAGCCCGCGCCGTCGGTTGCGCCGCCTGCCGCGGCCGCACCTGCCGTGGCGCCGGCCCCCGCTGTCGCAGCGCCAGCAGCAGCACCGCAGCCGGCCGCCAGCCCTCAGCAGACCCTGAAGCCACGGCCGCTGCGCCGTACTCCAGCCGGCGCGCCCGCCGCAGCCGCGCCCAAGGCAGCGCCGTCGGCGGCCTCGCTCGTGCCCAAGACCACCTCCAAGGCCGCGCCGGCGGCACCTGCGCCGCAAGTGGCGGCAGCACCGGCGCCAGCGCAGCCTGCCCCGGAATCGCCCCCGCAAGCCGCCGCGGCACCCACAACGCTGGCAGCGAACGCAACACCAGCTCCCGTCGCGAAGCCGGCACCGGTTGCCGCGCCCAAGCCGGCCGGTCCAGTCCAAGTCAATCTGGTGCGCACGCCCGACGGCTACGGCCTTCGCTTCGGCTGGCACGAGCCGGTCGGCGCCGCGGTTTTCGCGCGCGGCGCCTATGTGTGGGTCGTGTTCGATCGTCCCGGTCCGCTGGATATCGCCGCGCTCAAGGCCAAGCCGGAGGACGTTCTGGGCGAGGTCGAGGCGTTTCCGGCGAGCGCCGGCACGGCGCTGCGCCTGGCGCCGGCCAACGGCACCTCGGTTGCCGCGCGCCGCGAGGGAACCTCGTGGATCGTCGAGCTCGGCCGTATCCCGCGCAATGCGGAAGAGGTCAACAACATCACGCTGCGCAACGCCGACGACCCGACGAAGGCGCGCCTTCTGGTGGAGCTGGCTGGCGCCCAGAACGTGCTGCGCTTGCGCGACCCCGAAGTCGGCGACGAGCTGATTGTCGTTCCCAGCGCCGCCAGCGGCGCCTCCGTGCCCAATGGCCGGCAGTTTCCGCAACTGCGCGTGCTGCCCACCGCGCAAGGTGCCGCCTTCCAGTCGCTGACCAACTCCCTGACCGCGCGCGCCCTTGGCAATGCGGTCGAGATCACCGCGGGGCAAGGCCTGATTGCCTCGGTCCCGCCCGAACCGCTGTCGCCGCATGTTCGCGCCCCGCGCGTGCCGCGCCCGGCGCAGCTTTTCGATTTCGCGGCCTGGCGCAAGAATGGGCCATCGCGCTTCACCGAAGATCGTCAGGCCCTGCATCGCGCCGTGTCCAGCTCGACCGACGAGAACCGCACCAATGCGCGCATGGACCTGGCCCGCTTCCTGTTCGCTTATGGCTTGGCCGTCGATGCACTGGGCGTGCTGCGCCTGATTGATCAGGACGACCCGGGCGTCACGCCCACGCCCGCGCTCTACGCCATCCGCGGCGTGTCGGCCCTCATGCTCGGCGATCTCGACGAGTCCGCGCGCTCGCTCCGCCACCCGAGCCTCGATGGATTTCTTGAAGCTGCGATCTGGCGCGGAGCGCTGACCCTGGCCGAAGGCAATGCCAAGGCCGCCTTGCCGTTGATGGCGCGCGCGCCGAACTTCACCAATTCCTATCCGCCGGCATATTCCCACCGCATCAATCTCGATATCGCGCGCGCACGCCTCGACATGCAGGACCTCGACGGCGCGGCACAGGCGCTGGACGAGGTCGCCGCCAATCGTCCCACGCCGGGCGAGCAGGGGCAGATCGACCATATGCGCGGCCGCATCCTGCTCGCGCGCGGGCGAATCCGAGGCCGCCGTGGCGTTGTGGACGGAGGTCGATCGCGGCCCCAACAGTGCTGCGCGCGTCGCCGCGACGCTCGATCGCATCGACGTCCTGCTCAAAGAGAACAAGATGCCGCCGGCCGATGCTGCCGCGGCGCTGGAGCGCCTGCGCTTTGCCTGGCGCGGCGACGAGCTCGAATTCCGCGTGCTCGACAAGCTGGGTCGCGTGCAGATGGCGGCGGCCGAGTATCGCAACGGCTTCCTCACCATGCGCGATGCCGTGACGCGCTTTCCCAACCAGCCCGAGACCAAGGCGCTGGTCGATGAGATGTCGCAGACCTTCTCGCGTCTGTTCCTCAAGGGCGAGGCCGACAGGCTGTCGCCGGTGACCGCGATCGGGCTGTTTGAGGAGTTTCGCGAACTTTCGCCGCCCGGCGCCGAAGGCGACGAGATGGTGCGCAAGCTCGCCGACCGCATGATCGCGGTCGATCTGCTGGAGCGCGCCGCGAGCCTGCTCGACAACCAGCTGCGCTTCCGCCTCAACGGCGTTCCGAAGGCCGAGACGGGCACGCGCCTGGCGCTGGTGCAGCTTCTCGACAAGAAGCCGCAGGCGGCTCTCGACACGCTGCGCGACAGCGATGTGAAGGACATACCGGTCGAGCTGGCGCGTGACCGCCGCCGTCTTGCGGCGCGCGCACTCGCCGATCTCGGCCAAACTCAGTTGGCGCTCGCGCGCCTCGACGGCGATATCGATCAGGAAGCCGATCTCTTGCGCGCCGACATTCTCTGGCGCGCCCAGGACTGGGCCGGTGCTGCGTTGGTGCTCGACCGCCTTGCGGGCAACCCGCCCGACGGCAAGGCGCCGATGGGCGACAATCAGGCGCGCCAGGTCCTGCATCTCGGCGTCGCTTTGGCGCTGGCCGCCGATGAGCCGGGCCTCAAGCGCCTGCGCGATCGTTTCGGACCGGCGATGGAGCGCGGCAGCTACAAGGACGTGTTCCGTGTCGTCGCCGCCAACAAGGGCGGCCCGATCACCGATGTGCGCGACATCGCCTCGCAGGTGGCCGCGGTTGGACCTTACCAGTCGTTCCTCGCGGGCTACCGTCAGCGCGTCTCGGGCGGCGGCAAGCCCGGCGGCTGAACCGCGCTTACTCGGCGCTTTTCTTCAGATACGCGATCAGGTCCTGGCGCTCGGCTCCTTCCTCCAGCCGCACCGGTCCCATCAACGTGCCGGGGATCATCGCTTCCGGATCGACGAGATAGGCGTCGAGCGTCGCCTCGTTCCACACGATGCCGCGCTCTTTGCCGGCGGCGATCATCCCCGGTGAGTATTCGTAGCCGGGCAGGGTGCCGGCGCGCCGCCCGATCACCCCACGCAAATTCGGTCCCTGCAGTTTGTTTTCGCCGGCAACGACGGAATGGCAGGAATAGCAGTGCTGGAACACGCGCTCGCCCTTCGCCGCGTCGCCAGCATGGGCGGGCGCGATCGGCAGGAGGCAGGCGAGGGCGGCGAACGCAAGAAGCCTGATTGCGCTCACTTCGGCCGGTAGACGTTGATGTGATCGGTGCCGGATTCCGGCGTCCAGATCTCGCCCTTACGACCGAGGATCTGGCGCATGTTGGAATTGCCGCGCGGACTGGCGAAGACGTCGAATTTTTCCGTCACGGGGTCGAAGCGCACCATCGCATTGGCGCCGAAATCGCTCAGCCAGACTTTATCCTTGTCATCGACATAGACGGCATAGGTGCGCGGCCGCTCGCCGGGCAGCTTCCATGCCTTCCAGGAATTGGTAGCGGGATCGTAGCGGCTGACCTGCCCGGAATTCCATTCGCTGACCCACACCATGCCTTTGGAATCCGACCAGACGCGGCGCGCGCCCTGATCGGGCGTGGGCGGCTCGATCACCGTCGCTTTGCCGGTCGCAATGTCGATGCGCGCGATATGGCTGCCGGCGAGCGAGGCGTAATAGATGTTCCCGTCCGGCGTCGCGGTGATGCCGTAGGCGCCGCGCCCGCGCGGCGCGTCGTAGACGGCCATCTCGCCCGATTTCGGATCGAGCCAGCCATAAACGCCATTCTGTCCCGTGAACCACAAACCGCCCTTGCCGTCGAACGCCGCGGTGTTGAGGTTCACATAGCCGCGCGCCTCGGGCAGCTTGAAGACCTTCACGGCGTGGCTGGCGGGATCAACTCGCACGATGGCGTTGAGCCCGCTATCGGTGATCCATGGCGCGCCGTCGGGTCCGATGATGACGCCGTGCGGCGCCGAGCTGCTGCCCAGCGCGATCTCGTCGATCTTGCCGCTTTCGGGGTCGAGGCGGCCGAGCTTGCCGATCCGCTGTGCCGTATACCATACGATGCCATTGGCGGAGACCGCGACGTCGTGCGGGCCCGAACCCTTGGGCACTTGGAATGAGCGGATCTCGACGTCCGTAGCATCGGCCGTATTGGCCAGGCACATGAGGATGGCAACCGCAAGTAAGCGAACCCGCATGGCACACCTCCCGGATGCGTTGTCGAGCGCATCATAGGACTGGAGTCGTCGGCAAGACAACGCCGCGCCGATCAACCTTTCCGGAAGTTGACCAGGCTGTCACACGGATCGCGGGCTTGCCCGAGTCGCATGGCACAGCCGCGCTTCTTGCCGGTTGATTTGCTTGACAGAACCGGCCCGTCCGGGCTTCATCGCGCGGTTTCGGCCATCTTATTGGCCACACTTCTTGGCTTTATCTCAAATGAAAGCTCCGGGATCTTCCATGTCGCGCAGCAAGTCGTCGGGCGGGCTTGTCGAAAATATCAAGACGATCCTCTGGGCCGTGCTGATCGCGATCACAATCCGGACCGTGGCCTTCGAACCGTTCAACATCCCCTCGGGCTCGATGATCCCGACCTTGCTGATCGGCGACTACCTGTTCGTCTCGAAGTACTCCTACGGTTACAGCCGCTTCTCGCTGCCCTACGGTCTCGATCTCTTCCCCGGGCGCATCTTCTACCGCCAGCCCGACCGCGGCGATGTCGCGGTCTTCAAGCTGCCCACCGACGGCAAGACCGATTACATCAAGCGCATCGTCGGCCTGCCGGGCGACACGATCCAGGTGATCGGCGGCGTCCTCAACATCAATGGCCAGCCGGTCAAGCGCGAGCGGGTCACCGACGAGATCGAGCAGCGCGGCAACTCGACCGTGCGCATCGCGCAATATATCGAGACGCTGCCCAATGGAAAGCGTCACCGCATTCGCGAGGAGCGCGGCGACGAAGGCATGCTCGACAATGCCGGGCCCTATACGGTTCCCGCCGGGCATTTCTTTGCGATGGGCGACAATCGCGACAATTCGCAAGACAGCCGCGTCCTCTCCGAGGTCGGGTACATTCCCGCCGAGAACCTGGTCGGTCGCGCCGAGATTCTGTTCTTCTCCACCGACGGCTCGGCGCGTTGGTTCGAGATCTGGAAGTGGCCGACCGCAATCCGCTACGGCCGGCTTTTCAACACCATTGACTGATCCCGCCCCCCGCGCCGACGACGCCGCGCTGGAAGCGGCGCTGGGCCATCAGTTCAAGGATCGCGAACTCCTCGGCCGGGCCCTCACGCATCCAAGTCTCGCGCTGAAGCGCGGCATGTTCGAGCGCCTGGAATTCCTCGGCGATCGCGTCCTGGGCTTGGTGGTGGCTGACCTGCTGATGGCGCGCTTCCCCGGCGAGGTCGAAGGCGATCTCGCGCGCCGTCATGCCGTGCTGGTCAGCCGCGACAGTCTCGCCGCAATTGCCGCTGCGATGGATCTGGGTGCCCATCTGCGCCTCGCGCGCGGCGAAGAGGGCAGCGGCGGGCGCCGCAATCCCGGCATGCTCGCCGATGCGCTCGAAGCGGTGATCGGCGCGCTCTATCGCGATGGCGGGCTCGAGGCGGCGCGTCGCTTCATCGCCGGACGGCTCGCACCGCTGATCGATCGCGAGACCGCGCCGCCGCGCGACCCCAAGACGGCCCTGCAGGAATGGGCGCAAGGGCGCGGCCTAAATCTGCCAGCTTATCGCACCGTGACGGCGACCGGCCCGGCGCATCAGCCGCATTTTCGTGTCGAGGTCTCAGTCGAGGGCCACGCGCCGGGCGTGGGCGAGGGTGCCTCCAAGCGCGCGGCCGAGCGCGAGGCTGCGTTGCGGCTTCTTAAATCGTTGAAAGGTTCGGGGCGATGAGCGCGCAGCATTGCGGGTATGTCGCCGTGATCGGCGCGCCCAACGCCGGCAAGTCGACCCTGGTCAACCGCCTGGTGGGCGCCAAGGTCTCGATCGTCTCGCCCAAACCGCAGACCACCCGCGCGCGCATCACCGGTATTGCGATTGAGGGCGATGCGCAGATCGTCTATGTCGATCTGCCCGGCATCTTCGCGCCGCGCCGGCGCCTTGATCGCGCGATGGTCGATGCCGCCTGGCGCGGGGCCGCGGAGGCCGATGTCGTGTTGCTGGTGGTCGATGCCGCCGAAGGCGTTGACGACGCGCTGCGCACGATCGTCGCGGGGCTCAGCGAACGCAAGATTGCGGCGACGCTGGTCATCAACAAGGTCGACCTCGTGAAGCGACCCGTCTTGCTGGGCCTCACCACTGCGCTGCATCAGCTCGCCACCTTCGCGGATACGTTCATGGTGTCGGCACAAAGCGGCGACGGCTTCGCCGATTTGAAGCGATTTATCGTCGGCCGCATGCCGGCCGGGCCGTGGCTTTATCCCGAAGACCAGCTCACCGATCTCTCCGAGCGCCTGCTCGCGGCCGAGATCACGCGCGAGCAGCTTTTTCTCCAGCTCCATCAGGAACTGCCCTACGCGGTCGCGGTCGAGACCGAGAAATGGGAAGAGCGCGCGGATGGTTCGGCGCGCGTCGACCAGGTCATCTATGTCCAGCGCGACGGCCAGAAGAAGATCGTGATCGGCGAGAAGGGCGCGCGCATCAAGGCGATCGGTGCCGCCGCGCGCCAGGAGCTGACGAAAATTCTCGACCGGCCCATCCATCTTTTCTTGCATGTGAAGGTGGCCGAAGCCTGGCCCGAGCAGCGCGATTTCTATACGAGCTGGAATCTCGACTTCAATTCCTGACGCTGCCGGCGCCTATCCCGCCATCACATAGGCCGATGGCCATAGACTATCGTCGGCGACTTGCGGCGACGGTGGCCGGCCATCGTTGATGGCTGTTTCATCCAGGCCATACCCGACGACACACAGCATCAGCGGCGTGGAAGCCGGTTCCAGAACCAGGTTGTCGGTATCGTCAAGCCAGAGGACGCGGCCACTCTCCAGGTCACCTGCCAGCGTCGACCGTGCCTCGCCCGCGAGGCAAACGACAGCCATCACCTGGCCTTGCGCCGGGGCGTCGATGGTCAGCCCGGTGCCGGGGGTGGTATCGCCCGGACCGCCCACCCATATCTTGAGGAGCGTTGTCCGCACCGGCCCGTTGATCAAATGACGCGCGGCACCGAGCAATCGGGGATGTGACGCCAGCAGGTTGAAGACGGAGGAACGTTTGCCTGCGACATCGAGCCAGGCGGCACTCGCAAGGCTCCTATTCCCATGGGCAGGGAGGGACAAGATGCGCGCCTCGTCGGACAGCATTGTCATCTCCTCGAACGAGAAAAGATCGAGGATCGCGGAATGTCCGCTGTCGCGAAGGCCGAATGACGCGGCTTGGATACGAAGGCCCATGGCAACCCTGCCGATCTGGCGAATGAGCGAGAGCCGGCAGTGTAGGCCCGCCGATGCGTAGGCCTCACCCGACAATTTCTAACCGCGGCGGTGAATTTTTCTGATTCTGAAGGCTGAACGCCACGCACCCATAGTCACCGGTCTGGTCTGCCACACCTGCAGAATTGGGGTACACCGATGACAAGAATCACATCGCTCGCTCTTGGCGCCGGCTTGGCTCTCGCGTCCCTTGTTGCCGGCCCCGCATCGGCGCAGGTCACGCTTCTCAACGTCTCCTATGATCCCACACGCGAGCTCTACCAGGACATCAACGCTGCCTTCGCCAAGGATTGGCAAGCGCCAGACCGGGCAGACCGTGACGATCCAGCAATCGCATGGCGGCTCGGCCAAGCAGGCGCGCTCGGTGATCGATGGCCTCGAAGCCGATGTCGTCACGCTGGCGCTGGCCTACGACATCGATGCGATTGTCGAGCAGGGGCGGGGCCTGCTCGCGAAGGATTGGCAGTCGCGGTTGCCGCAAAATGCCGCTCCGTACACGTCGACCATCGTCTTCGTCGTGCGCAAGGGCAATCCTAAGGGGATCAAGGATTGGGACGATCTTGTCGCGCGCTGACGTCAAGTCATCACGCCCAATCCGAAAACATCGGGCGGTGCGCGCTGGAATTACCTCGCCGCCTGGGGCTATGCGCTCAAGAAGAACTGGCGGCGACCAGGCGAAAGCGCAGGAGTTCGTTGCCGCGCTCTTCAAGAACGTACCCGTCCTCGATTCCGGTGCGCGCGGCTCGACGACCACTTTCGTGCAGCGCGGCCAGGGCGATGTGCTGATCGCGTGGGAGAACGAGGCGTTTCTCGCCATCAACGAGCTCGGCAAGGACAAGCTCGAAATCGTCGTGCCGTCGCTCAGCATCCTTGCCGAACCGCCGGTCGCCATCGTCGACAAGGTCGTCGACAAGCGCGGCACGCGCAAGGTCGCCGAGGCCTATCTCAAATTCCTCTATTCCCAGGAAGGCCAGCGCATCGCGGCTAAGCACTATTATCGTCCGCGCGAAGCGGCGGCCTTGGAAGGGATCGGCGATCGCTTCCCGAAAGTGGCGCTCTTCACCATCGACGAAATCTTCGGCGGCTGGCAGAAGGCGCAAACGACGCATTTCAAAGATGGCGGCGTTTTCGACAAGATCTATCAGTCCCGGCCGCTAGCCACGTGCGACCGGCCATAACCGGTTGCGGTGAAGCCCAGCGTCATTCCCGGCTTCGGAATGACGCTGGGCTTCACCGCATTCTATCTCAGCCTCATCGTGCTTATCCCGCTGGTCGCCCTGTTCCTGCGGCCGATCGGCATGGGGCTGGGAGCATTTGTGGGACACCGTCACCGATGCCGCGCGTGCTCGCCGCCTATCGCCTCAGCTTCGGCGGCGCCGCTGCTCGCGGCCGGCGTCAATCGTTGTCTTCGGTCTCATCGTGGCGTGGATCCTGGTGCGCTACCACTTCCCGGGCCGACGCATCGTCGATGCGATGGTCGATCTGCCGTTCGCCTTGCCCACCGCCGTCGCCGGCATCGCGCTTGACGCGCTCTATGCCAACAATGGCTGGCTGGGCAGCCTGCTCGAGCCGCTGGGCATCAAGGTCGCCTTTACGCCGCTGGGCGTCATCGTCGCGCTGATCTTCATCGGCCTGCCGTTCGTCGTGCGCACGGTGCAGCCGGTGCTGGCGGATCTCGAGGCGGAGCTGGAAGAGGCGGCCGCCAGCCTGGGCGCGATCGGCGGCGCAGACGTTTCGCCGTGTCATCCTGCCCGGTATTGCTGCCCGCGCTCTCACCGGCTTTGCGCTCGCCTTTGCCCGCGCCCTGGGCGAATACGGCTCGGTCATTTTCATCTCCGGCAACATGCCGGTGCATGTCGGAAATCGCTTCGCTGCTGATCATCATGAAGCTGGAGCAATACGATTACGCCGGCGCCACGGCGATTGCCGGCGTCATGCTGGTCGTGTCGTTCATCCTGCTCTGGCGATCAACGGCCTGCAGTGCTGGGCAGCGCCGTCTCGCCTGATGTGGAGGCGATCATGAGCGCCGCCGAGCCGCAAATTCCGGCAGACCGTCGCCCGCTCGCGCGCGCGGTGCTGATCGCGACGGCGGCTGGGCTTCATCGGCCTGTTCCTGGTCCTGCCGCTGGTCGCGGTCTTCGCCGAGGCGCTGGCCAAAGGTGTTCGTGCGCCTACTGTCGCCGATCGGCGAGCCGGCGGCCTGGCGGCGATCCGCCTGACGCTGTCACCGCCGCGATCGCGGTGCCGCTCAACACTGGTGTTCGGCGTCGCCGCCGCGTGGGCGATCGCCAAGTTCGACTTCCGCGGCAAGAGCGTGCTGATCACGCTGATCGACCTGCCGTTCGCGGTCTCGCCGGTGATCTCCGGCCTGATCTTCGTGCTGCTGTTCGGCCTGCAGGGCTGGTTCGGAGCCTGGCTGCAGCGATCACGACATCAAGATCATCTTCGCCGTGCCCGGCATCGTGCTGGCCACGATGTTCGTGACGTTCCCGTTCGTGGCGCGCGAGCTGATCCCGCTGATGCAGGAACAAGGCACGGACGAGGAGGAGGCCGCGATCTCGCTGGGCGCGGCGGTCTGGCAGACGTTCTGGCGCGTCACGCTGCCCAACATCAAGTGGGGCCTGCTCTACGGCGTGATCCTCTGCAATGCCCGCGCGATGGGCGAGTTCGGCGCCGTGTCGGTGGTCTCCGGCCACATCCGCGGGCAGACCAACACCATGCCGCTGCACGTCGAGATTCTCTACAACGAGTACAATTTCGTCGGCGCCTTCGCCGTGGCCTCGCTGCTGGCCCTGCTGGCCTGGTGACGCTGGTGGCCAAGAGCTTCGTCGAGTGGGCGCAGCACAGCGCGGTCGCCGTCATCAGGATCAATCCGACGGCACCGCCATGAGCATCGATAGTCAAAGACATCAGCAAATCGTTCGGTCGGCTTACCGCCGCGCTCGACGATGTCAGCCTGCGACGTCGACGACGGCGAACTCGTGGCGCTGCTGGGCCCGTCCGGCTCCGGCAAGACGACGCTGCTGCGCATCATCGCCGGCCTGAGCTCGCCGATCGCGGCCAGCGTCATTCATTCGACGGCGACGACGTCACGGACGCAGGACGTCCGCGAGCGCCGCGTCGGCTTTGTGTTTCAGCACTACGCGCTGTTCCGCCACATGACGGTGTTCGAGAACATCGCCTTCGGTCTGCGAGGTCCGCCGCGAGCCCCGGCCGCCAGCCGAGGCAGATCCAGCGACCGCGTCGAGCGAGCTGTTGCAGCTGGTGCAGCTCGACGGTCTCGGGCGACCGCTATCCGTCCCAACTTTCCGGCGGCCAGCGGCAGCGCGTGGCGCTGGCCCGCGCACTGGCCATCGAGCCGAAGGTGCTGCTGCTCGACGAGCCGTTCGGCGCCCTCGACGCCAAGGTGCGCAAGGAGCTGCGCCGCTGGCTGCGCCGATTGCACGACGAGCTTGCACGTCACCAGCATCTTCGTCACCCATGACCAGGAAGAAGCCCTGGAGGTCGCCGACCGCATCGTCGTGATGAACAAGGGCGTGGTCGAGCAGATCGCCGATCCCGTCACGCTCTACGACGAACCCGCATCGCCCTTCGTGTTCGAGTTCATCGGCAGCTCGAACCGCTTCGATGGCAGGCTGTCAGCCGGCGAACTGACGATCGGCACGCTGCGCTTTCCCGCTGCTGAGCTAGCACAAGTCGAAAGCGACGCCGTCGCCTATGTCCGGCCCAACGATTTCACGCTGGCACAAGCCGGCGCGGCGCAAGGCTTTGCCGGGGTCGTGCGTCACGTCTCGGTGGTGGGCCCGCTCGTGCATCTCCAGGTCGGCGTATCTGGCGGGCTGCTGGAAGCGGAAATCGCGCGCGACACGCTGGGCAACCATGCCCTCAAATTCGGCACCAAAATCGTGCTGGTGCCGCGGCGCGTGCGGGTGTTCGCGTCAGCGGTGCCGAGCGGCCTCACGCTGAACGCGCCGGCGGCGAACGAGCCGGCGCTCGTACAGCGCGGCCGCTAGACCGGCTCAGGCACTCAAGCGCGATGTCGGCCGCAGCAACCCGTTGACCGCATCGATCAGACTGGCGCGGCGGAACGGCTTCTGGATCAGATCCGATTTCCCCACTGCCAACCGGGCGCTGAGCTGCGGCTTGGGCGCGTAGCCCGACGCATAGAGGATCTTGAGCATCGGTCGCATGCGCCGCGCTGCTTCGGCGAGCTCCATGCCGTCCATCCCGCCCGGCAGCACAACATCGGTCAGAAGAAGCGAGATTTCCGGATGACGCTCGATCGCCGTGAGGGCGCTGGCGGCATCGCGCGCTGAGATCGTCTGCAGACCGATCGAGCTGAGGATCGCGATCTCGATGTCGCGCACACCCGGCTCATCCTCGACGACCAGCACGGTTGCTCCGTTTGCTTCGCTGACCTTCGCGGGGCTCTGCGGCCCGGCGGCCGTCGGCGCCTCGGCGCATTTCGGCAGATAGAGCGTGACCGTCGTGCCGCGACCCGCCGCACTGTCGATATGCGCGTGACCGCCCGACTGCGCGATGAAGCTGCGCACCATGCTGAGGCCGAGCCCGGTGCCGCGGCCGACCCCCTTGGTGGTGAAGAACGGATCCCAGGCGCGCGTCAGCACCTCCTGCGACATGCCAGCGCCGGTGTCGCTCACGCTGAGCGCCACGTGCTCGGCCCGTCCGGCCTCGCGCAGAACGCCGTTCGATCCGATATTGGCCGTCGACAAGGTCAGCCGCCCGCCATTGGGCATGGCATCGCGTGCGTTGATGGCGAGATTGAGAAGCGCACTCTCCATCAGTACGGGATCGACGATGCACGACCACAGATCGCCACTGGCCACCAGCTTGACGTCGATCGTCTCGCCGATCGCGCGGCGGATGAGGTCCGCCATGCCGTTGACCAGCGAGTTGAGATCCACGGCCTCGGGCTTCAAGGCATGGTGACGTGAGAAGGCAAGCAGGCGCCGAGTCAAGGCGGCGGCACGGTCGGCCGCGTCCAAAACGCGCCGTGCCACGATGCTCAACTCCGGCTGTTCGCGCACGGCACTGTCGAGCATCTCCAGGTTTCCGATCATTACCGACAGAAGATTGTTGAAATCGTGGGCTATGCCCCCGGTGAGGTGGCCGACCGCTTCCATCTTCTGCGCTTCGCGCAGCTGCGCCTCGAGCGCGCGCCGGCGCGTGAGATCGCGCACAACCGCCAGCGTGATGGTCTTGCTGCCAAGCTTGGCGTCGCTGAACGCAAGTTCGATTGCGATCGACGTTCCGTCCGGACGACGCCCCATGGCTTCACGCACCCGCTTGCCGTTGGTGGCGGCGCGCCCAGTGGCAATGAGCAGATGGAGCCCGGGGACAAGCTGATCGCCGTCGTGGCCGATCGCCTCGGCTTCCGATGTGCCGAACAGCTCCTCCGCGCCGCGATTGATGCCGAGGATCTGGCCGTCATCGGTGATGGCGAGCAGCGCATCGTCGACGACATCGGAGGCGAGCGCGCCGATGCGGTCTTGCGCGGTCTTGGCGCGCATCCGTTCGCCCTTGGCTTCGAGTGCGTGGCGCAACGCGCCCCGCAGCCGCTCGAAACTTCCCGGCGTCCGGCTGACATAATCATCGGCGCCGGCCTTCATCGCCGCAACGGCAATCTCTTCGCTGCCGTTGTCGGTGAACATGATCACCGGCCGGTCGGGATAACGCTGCTTGAGATCCTGCAGGATGGCGAGCCCGTCGCTCCAGCTCAGCGCATAGTCGGTGATGGCGATATCGAATGTGCCGCGATCGATCGCTTCGCCGAGCTGTCCCATATCCTGAGGCTCTTCGAACACGGCTTCGGGCATTGCTTGGCGGATTTCACGCATGATCGCGGCGCGATCGGCCTTCACGTCATAGACCAAGAGGATTTTGAGCACGGTCGGCCAAGTGCTGATCGTCATAGGCACTTCCTCCGGAAAACGGACGGGCTCAGGACAACTGCGCTGACGGTCTGCGTATCGATCCAAGCGGGCGAACCGGTCCATGCCAACAGGCCGGAATGCGGGGCAGGGATCACTCGCCGATCCGGCCGCATTCCCCCACGCGCGACAGGTTGCGCGCGAATCGCCGCAACGGTGCCGTGGAGTCCAAAGCGATCAATGAAGTCGCCCGCTAATTAAAAATACTACTTGCAGATGAGCGAGTCGAGCGCCGATTACCAGCCCTAGCCGAATGCTATAGCTCAAACGCTAACTGGCAGCTTTTCGCGCGGGCCGTGTTGCCGCGCGCGGCGCCGCCGCTTCCTGCTTCAGCCAATCCATGAAGAGCTGGACCTTGGGGAGCGACGCGCGCTCCGGCGGGCACACGAGGTAATAGGCGAAATCCACCGCGACGCTGATATCGAAGGGACGGATCAGGCGCTTGGCGTCGAGATCGCCCTGCGCCAGGGTTTCCTTGGCCAATGCCACGCCGGCACCGAGTACCGCGGCTTCCAACACCAGGCCCGATTGGTTAAAGCGGGGCCCGCGCGACGGATCGACATCGGTGATGCCCGCGGCCTTCAGCCACATGCGCCAATCCGGGCAGGTGTCGTCATCGTCGGGGCTGTCATCGTGCAGCAGCGTGTGGAATTTGAGCTTGGCGGGGCTGGTGAGTCCTTCGGATCCTTCGAGAAGCTTGCGGCTGCAGACCGGGAACACCCGCTCCGCCATGAAGCGCTCGACTTTCAAGTTCGGATAATTGCCCGCGCCATAACGCACGGCGATATCGATATCCTCGCGCGCGAAATCCACCAGCGCCATCGAGGCGTTGATGCGGATATCAAGCTCGGGATGCGCGACACGGAATCGCTCCAGCCGCGGCAGCAGCCATTTCGACGCGAAGGAGGGCGCGCAGCTGACAGAGATCACGGACTGGCGCGCCACGGCACCGATCTCGCGCACGGCGTTGCGCAGCGTCTCGAACCCGTCGCGGATGCCAGGCAAGCACGCCTGGCCGGCATCGGTCAGGACCAGGCTGCGGTTGAGGCGCTTGAACAGCGCCGTGCCGAGATGATCCTCCAGCATCTTGATCTGATGGCTGATCGCGGCCGGCGTAACATGCAGCTCCTGCGCGGCCTTGGAGAAACTGAGATGGCGCGCCGAGGCCTCGAAGGCCCTCAGCGAGTTCAGCGGGGGGAGTCTAATATTCACTGTAAATTCCAGTAAATAGATATCATAAACAGTGATTATATGTAATATTGTGCGAACGCACAAGACCCGGGACGCCGGTGTACGCTCCGGCGGAATCGCGTTAACAACGCCCCATGGATTGGACCGACGAAGCCATCGTTCTCGGGCGCCGCAAGCATGGCGAAAGCTCCGCCATTGTGGCGCTGCTGACGCAAGGCCATGGCCGTCATCTGGGCCTGGTGCGCGGCGGCTCCGGCAGCCGCGCCGGCGGCCTTTACCAACCAGGCAATCTGGTGGCCGCCCGCTGGCGCGCGCGCCTCAGCGAGCATCTGGGCAACTACGCCTGCGAGCTGCAGGAAGGCGTGGCGGCACGGCTGCTGGATGACGGGGCGCGCCTGGGCGCCCTGACCTCGGCCTGCGCCGTGCTGGAGGTGAGCCTGCCCGAGCGCGAGCCGCACCCGACCCTCTATGCCGCCACCCGCGCGCTGTGGAGCGCGCTCGACGGCCCGGACTGGGCGGCGACCTACGTGCGCTGGGAAATGACCTGCCTGGCCGATCTCGGCTTCGGCCTCGACCTCGAGGCCTGCGCCGTCAATGGTGCGCGCGAAGGGCTGCGCTACGTCTCGCCGCGCTCCGGCCGGGCGGTCAGCGCAGACGCCGGCGCACCCTTCGCCGACCGCCTGCTGAGCCTGCCGGCCTTCCTGCGCGGCGAGGGCGGGGCGGCCAGCACCAAGGAAATCCTGGCGGGCCTGCGCCTCACCGGCCATTTCCTGGAGCGCCATGTCCTGGCCCCGCAAAACCGCCACTTGCCGCCGGCGCGCACGCCGGCTTATTGATCGCCTGACCAAGACCGCCACAATATCTAGTAGAAGCTGATCCGAGTCTCATGAACGCAGCCAAGCCCAAGCTCACGCCCACCGGCGAGATCCGCCCGATCGAACTCGATAAGGCGCTGGGCGAGCGCTATTTGTCCTATGCGCTGTCGACCATCATGTCGCGCTCGCTGCCCGATGTGCGCGATGGGCTCAAGCCGGTGCACCGGCGCCTGCTCTACGCCATGCAGCAGCTCAAGCTCGATCCCGCCTCGGGCTTCAAGAAATGCGCGCGCGTGGTCGGCGACGTCATCGGTAAATTCCACCCCCATGGCGACGTCGCGGTCTACGACACGCTGGTGCGCCTGGCGCAGGATTTCGCGCAGCGCTATCCGCTGGTCGACGGGCAGGGCAATTTCGGCAACATCGACGGCGATAACGCCGCGGCGATGCGATACACCGAAGCGCGGCTCACGCATGTCGCCGAAGCGCTGCTCGACGGCATCGACGAGGACGCAGTCGATTTCCGCTCGACCTATGACGGCGAAGGCAGCGAGCCGATCGTCCTGCCGGCCGCGTTCCCCAATCTTCTCGCCAATGGCAGTGCCGGCATCGCCGTCGGCATGGCGACCAGCATCCCGCCGCATAATGCCGGCGAGGTGTGTGCGGCGCTCCTTCATCTCATCAAATTTCCCAAGGCGCAGATCGGCAAGCTCACCGATCTGATGCCCGGCCCCGATTTCCCGACCGGCGGCATCCTGGTCGAGCCGCGCGAGGCCATCGTCCAGGCCTACACGACCGGCCGCGGTGCGTTTCGCGTGCGCGCGAAATGGACGAAGGAAGAGCTCGGCCTCGGCCAGTACCAGATCGTCATCACCGAGATCCCCTATCAGGTGCCGAAATCGCGCCTGATCGAGAAGATCGCCGAGTTGCTGTCGGAGAAGAAGCTGGCGCTGCTCGCCGACGTGCACGATGAATCCGCCGAGGACGTGCGCATCGTGCTCGAGCCCAAGAGCCGCAACGTCGATGCCGACGTGCTGATGGCCTCGCTCTTCCGCCAGACCGAGCTGGAGACGCGCTTCCCGCTCAACATGAACGTGCTCGACGCCGACAACGTGCCGCGGGTGATGAACCTGCGCGAAGTGCTGCAGGCGTTCCTCGATCACCGCCATGTCGTGCTGATCCGCCGCTCGAAATTCCGTCTCGGCAATATCGAGCGCCGCCTCGAGATCCTCGAAGGCTACCTGATCGCCTATCTCAACATCGACGAGGTCATTCGCATCATCCGCCGGGAAGACGAACCCAAGCCGGTGATGATCAAGAAATGGAAGCTCACCGATAACCAGGCGGAAGCGATCCTCAACATGCGCCTGCGCGCCTTGCGCAAGCTTGAGGAAATCGAGATCAAGACCGAGCACGACAAGCTCTCGCAGGAAAAGAAAGAGCTCAACCGCCTGCTCAAGGACGAGGATCGCCGCTGGGCCAGGATCGGCGAGGAGATCGAGGAGATCCGCAAGCGCTTCGGCGAAAAAACCGAGCTCGGCCGCCGCCGCACCGAAGTGGGCGAAGCGCCCGCCGATGTCGAGGTGCCGATCGAAGCGCTGATCGAGCGCGAGCCGATGACCATCATCTGCTCGGCCAAGGGCTGGTTGCGCGCCTTCAAAGGGCATCTTGAAGACACGAGCGACCTTAAATTCAAGGAAGGCGACGGACCCAAATACGCGATCAAGGCGGAGAGCACCGACAAGCTGCTGGTGTTCGCAACCAACGGCCGCTTCTACACCGTGCCGGGCGAGCGCTGGCCGGGGGCGCGCGGCGACGGCGAGCCGCTCAAGCTGCTCGCCGATTTCGGCAATGCCGATCCGGTCGAGGTCTTCATCTACAAGCCCGGCCGCAAGCTGCTGGTGGCGGCAAGCGACGGGCGCGGCTTCATCGTGCCCGAGGACGAAATCGTCGCGCAGACCAAGGGCGGCAAGCAGGTGCTGAACGTGCCCGAAGGCGTGACCGCACGCGCCTGCACATTCGTCGAAGGCGACACGGTCGCGGTGCTGGGCGACAACCGCAAGCTCCTCCTGTTCAAAGCGGAAGAGGTGCCGGAGATGAGCCGCGGCCGCGGCGTCATCCTGCAGAAATACAAGGATGGCGGACTCGCCGACATCAAGGTGTTCAATCTCGCCGAGGGCCTGTCATGGCGCTCGGGCCAAAACACTCGGGTAGAGACCAAGCTCACCGACTGGATCGGCCAGCGCAGCCAGGCCGGACGCCTGCCACCGCAAGGTTTTCCCAAGGCCAACCGATTCACATGAGCGTGAACAGTAAAAACCCGGCCGCTAATTCGTTAAATTTACCGCGACACGAAATCCGCAATTAATCAAGCCGTTAAGTCTGAATTGGTTAAGGTCCGTTAACATTTTTCTTAATATTTTGAAGGGCTTAGGGGCCACTTTTTCCCTGAGATGCCCTTGACGTGACGTAAATTCGCCTAATTTCAGGATCAAAAGAGATGCTGGAGAGTTTAACAGGGGCGGGAAATGAACCCGCCTGAGCGAGAAGTAACAATGGAACAATTCGTGGTCGAATATCGGTTCAAGAACGGCGTGACGGAGCGTTTCCTGTGCGATGAGGGCGATCTTGATCACCTTCAGTTCGCCTGGATGTTTTCGGCTTACTCTTCGGTGGAGATCGACCAGATCCTGATCCGCCGCGCGGTTGCGCACGAATACCCGACGCTGGACACACCGTCGCTCGCAACGACGATCAAGGCCGCCTGAGCGCAAAGTGCCCCGGCTTCGCCGGGGCTCTCGCGGTGCTGGCACAGGAATCCGGGCGCGCGCTAGAGCCTGCGATAGCGCAGCGCCCAGGCGATCACCACGAGCGGGACGAGCAGCCCCGCCCACGAGATCGCGTCCAGCCAGCCATCGCCCAGCAGGGCGCCAACCAGCCCGGCGATGCTGATCACGGCAATGACGATCGGCATTGCGAAGATCCGGGTCATTGGCGCCGCCTTCACTTTCCGGGTCTCATCTCGGCCGGCGCCAGACCGCCCGCCGTCACTTCTTGCACGCGTGTTTCGAGCGATGCGCGGCGGCGACCGAGCCAGAGATAGAGACCGCTGCCGAGAATGACGATCGCGACAACATCGAGCAGCGCCCAAAGAATCTTCAACGGCATCCCGCCGTAATCGCCGAAATGCAGCGGCTGCGACAGCCGCAATGCCAGCATGTACCACGGCATCGTGCGCATCACGGTGAGCGCGCCGGTCTCGGCGTCGATCAGGGCCGGGGTCAGAAGCTGCGCGGTCGCCGGCGTGGCGCCGCGCAGCCACACCGCGTAATGGTGATTGCTGCTGAAGCGCACACCGGGAAAGGCGACGAATTGCGGCGTCGTGCCGGGGGCCGCGGCCTGCGCCGTCGCTACCGCCGCATGGAGCGACGAAAATTTCGCCGGCAAGGGTTTGTCCTTATAGGGCGCGATCATCTCCGCGAGCTGGTCGAAGCGCCAGTAGGCGACCAGCGGCGTCGATAGGGTGTTGATGACGCCCGTCACGCCGACGACGCTCAGCCACATCAACGTGACGATCCCCAGCACATTGTGCAGGTCGAGCCATTTCACGCGCGTGCTGCGCGAAATACGCACCGTGCCGAAGCGCAAGCGCCGCATGAACGGCGCATAGACGACGATGCCGGAGATGATGGCGATGAACATCAACAGGCCCATGAAGCCCAGGAACAGCTCGCCGGGCAGGCCGGCGAACATGTCGACATGCAGGCGCAAGATCACCTGCATGACGCCTTCTTCCTTGATGGAGCCGACCAGCTCGCCGGTGCGCCGGTCGATGGCGGTGATATGCATCTCCGCGAGAACGGCGTCCGCGCGCGGACCGGTCGTGACATTCACCACCGGCCGGTCGTCATCGAAGCTCATGAACAGCGCGCGCTCGCCTGGATATGCCGCCAATGCGGCCGCCAACAACTCGTCCAGCGACTTGAGCGGCGTATCCGCCGGCATCGCGCGCAGCGGCGGCTTGTCATCGAGCAGATGGTCGATCTCTTCATGGAAGATCAGCGGCAGCCCCGTCAGGCACAGCAGCAGCATGAACGCCGTGCAGACGAGGCTCGTCCACTTATGAACCAGGTACCAAGCCTTGATGGCGCGGGTGGTCACATCAGAAATCCACCGAGACTGAGAGTTTCGCCGTCAGCGGCAGGCCCTGCAGGAGGTATCCGCCGTTCGCCGACGCCCAATACGCTTCGTTCGTGACGTTTTCGACATTGGCGCGGAACACGACCATGCGGTTTTCGATCTCCGTGCGGTAGCGGGCACCGAGATCGAGCCGCGACCAATCGGTGACCTTCTGGGTGTTGGCCTGGTCGAGGAATTGCGACGAGGTGTGAATCACGCGCGCCGCGAGGGTGACGTTGCGCATGAACCACGGGTCCCATTCCGCACCAAGATTGACCTGGTAATGCGGCACGCCGACGCCATCATTGCCGTCATTCGTGCCGCCGGCCGTGCCTTCGAGCTCGGAGTTGATGAAGGTGACACCGCCCAGGAGCCGCACGCCCGTCAGAGGCTCGCCGAACACCTGGAGTTCGATGCCGCGATTGCGCTGCTCGCCGGAGACGCCGAAGATCAGCGTGTTGGGGTCGGTGACGCCGGAGGGTTGCTTGGTCTGGAACACCGCGACCGAGCCGCCGATCATGCCGAAATCGAGCTTCGCACCGACTTCGTATTGCGTGGATTTGAACGGTGGGAAGACCTGGCCGATGTTAATCGCGGTCGCCGGCGCGGTCGGACCCTGCGCCAGGCCCTCGATGCGGTTGGCGTAGAGCGAAAGCTCTTTGACCGGCCGCACGACCAAGCCCACGACCGGGCTCGTCGCCTCGTCTTTGAAGCTCGATGTCGTTGCGCCGGTGACGCGATCGTAGCCCTTGATGTCCATCCACTGATGGCGGCCGCCAACCACGAGAATGATGCGGTCGTTCAGCACCGACAAGGTGTCGGAGATGGTGGCGCTCTTGAGGTCGGAGCGGCTCACCTTCGGCAGATCCTCGAAATCGCCGGAGGCGAAGGCCGTCCCCGGCTCCGAGAGGATGGGCGGATTATGGATGTTCGTCGGCTGCGTGCCGCTGAACTGGAAGGAGTTTCGGTTGATCGTGCGCAAGGCCGACACGCCGACGTCGAACGTGTGTTTGAGCGGTCCGGTCTCGGCCTTGAAGCGCGCACCCGTCTGGCCGCTCGCCGCCCAATCCTCGCGCGGCACGGTCAAGCGGCTGACGGTACCGATTCCGGCGGCGTTCACGGTGGGTGAGCCATAGTTGCCGTCCTCGCGCATGTCGCGCGCGCCGAACGCGATATAGCCCATGAGATCCTGCGTCACGTCGTACTCGCCGCGGAACTGCGCGGCGCTGTCGCGCAGGCGCGAATAGCTCCACGCCGGCGCGTAGTTCGTGGTGGCGGAGGGCGCATCGGGCACGATCGGGCCGTTGACGAAGACGACCGGCCGGCCCTGGTCGACGATCTGGCGCTGGTAGCTGAGATCAAGCGTCCCGCGGAACCGGTCGCCGCGATAGTCGAACGCGGCCGATCCGAGCACCGTCTGGCGCTCCTCATTGTCGACCGACGTCTCGCCGCCACGGCCCGCGAGATTAACGCGCACGCCGAATTCATTATCGGGGCCGAAGCGCCGCGACACATCCGCAGCACCGCCGAAGCGGCTATCCTGAGCGTAGCTGGTGGTAAGGCGGGTGAGGGGATTGTCGCCGGCGCGCTTGGGCACCAGGTTCACGCTGCCGCCAATGCCGGTGTTGCCGGGGGCGACGCCGTTCAGGAACGCGCTCGCACCCACCAGCACCTCGACACGCTCGAACATTTCCGTGGCGATGATCTGGCGCGGCGCGAGGCCATAGAGACCGTCGATGGCGATGTCGTCGCCGCTCAGCGGAAAGCCGCGGATGACGAATTGCTCGGAGAAATTGCCGAAGCCATACGTCGTGCGCACGGCGGGATCGTTCTGCAGCACCTCAGCGATGGAATCCGCCTGCTGGTTGCGGATCACCTCGTTGGTGTAGCTCGTGACCTTGAACGGCGTTTCCATCATGTCGCGATTGCCGAGCGAGCCCACGCGTCCGCCGCGCGCCACTTGGTTGCCGGCATAGGGCGCGGGCAGGCTGGTGATATCGGAGTTGCGGTTGGCGGTCGCTTCGACAACGACGGGCGGCAGATCGACGGGATTTGGCTGGGCGGCGCCGGACGGCGCGCGCTGCAACATGGCCGTGTTATTGCCGGTGATCTGATAAGCGATGCCCGTGCCGGCGAGCAGGCGGGCCAGCGCTTGCTCCGCCGTCATCGTTCCGGTCACACCCGGCGACGACAGGCCGCGCACCAGCTCGGCATCGACAGAGACCTGCATCCCGGATTGCCGGCCGAAGAGCGTAAGGGCGTCGGCGAGGGGCTGCGGCGGGATATTGAAGTCTGGCCGGGTCGCGGCCGCCTGCGCAAGCTGAAGGCTGCTCCAATCAGGGAGTTTCGACGGCGCGCCCTGGTCGAGCTGCCGCAGCCGGTCCTGCCAATTCTGCGCGCTTGCTTCGCCCGCGAAGCCGATTGTCGTCAGCGCTGTCGTAACCATCAAAACAGCCGTCAGGAAGCGACGGCCCTCAGCCCGCGCATGCAAAACTGCCCCATCCATCGCGACAAACTCCCCCGTGTGGTGCCAAAGCCAAGCGGGGTCGTGCCGCCGACACAAATACGAATGCGTCTTAATTGCAGCCCCTAACGAGCCAACGCTGGGGCACACGGATTTTTCGGGGTCAGCGGAAGATTTTTTATCGGCCAGCGCGTCAGCGGCCGGAGACCAGCATCAGCCAGGGGGAAATCTGTCGCACCGAGCCCCATGCGCGCCGGCGATGGCCTGCAAGGCAGCACCGGGATCTGCGATGTTGTAGACGCCGGTCACGCGCTGCTGGCCGAAACCCTGGTCGGGCACCACGATCTTGCCGGCGTAATAGGGGCGCAGCTCCTCCACCACGTCGGCGAGCGGCCGGTCCCGCGCCACGATCTGACCGTCGACCCAGGCCGCGATCTCGTCAGGGGCGACGCTGCCGCGCTTGATGGGGCCGCGCTTGGCAAGACGGATCCAGTTGCCGGCCGTCAACGTCTCCGACACTGGCGGCTGGACAGCGCGGCTCTCGACCCGCACGCGGCCGCGGCGCACCCCGACGGCGGCATTATCGTTACCGAGGCGCACGCTGAACGCCGTGCCGAGCACAATCGTGTCGATCTCATGCGCGCTGACACGAAACGGGCGATCGGGATCGGGCGTCACCTCGAAAAACGCTTCGCCCTTCAGCACCCGCACGCGCCGCTCGCCCGCGCCGAGCGTCACCGCAATGGCGCTTTCCGGACCCAGATGCACGGTGCTGCCGTCGTTCAGCCGTAACATGCGCAGTTCGGCAGTCGCTGTCAGATGATCGGCCTGTATTCTGAGGACGAGGGCCGGCGCGATGATAAAGGCAAGGCAGGCCGCGATCGCGGCACCGATCGCGCCAAGGCCCAGCCGACATCGCAACGTGCGCGGCGCGCGCGCCAGCGCCATGGAAGCGGTCCGTTGCCGGGCATGCGTTGGCCCAACCTTGGCCATCAGCGCATAGACATCATTCGTATCGACCCACGCCGCCGCATTGGCCGGGCTGGCGCTCCGCCAGGCCTCGAAGCGCTCGCGCAGCGCGCCATCGTCCGGATCGTCCTCGAGCGCGACCAGCCAATGGGCCGCTTCGCTGCCGGCGCGATCATGCGTGGTGCCGGATGTCGTCATGCCTCTCCGCCGCTCTTATCCATCAGACGTTGCGGGCGGGGCATTTTTCGGAAGAAATCGCGGCCGGCGTTCATGATTGCGGGCGGACATGGCGGCGGCAATGGGCAATCCCCTCGGCCACGATGTCGTGCGCGACCGTGATCGAAATGCCGAGATGGGCGGCAATGTCCTTGAGCTTGCAGCCGCCGAAGCGGCGCATTTCAAGAGCGATGCGCGTGCGCTCCGGCAGCGTGGCCATCGCATCTTTGAGCCGGCGCAGCTCGTCGCGCGCCGCCGCCTGGGCCTCGGGGGATGGAAGGCTGTCAGCGGTTTCGGCCGCCGTCGGCGTGCCATCCGCCGCGATGACGCGTTCCTCACGGAGCAAGCGCCGCCGGTCGTCAACCGCAAGATTGCGCACGATGCGGTAGAGGTAGCCGATCGGCTCCTCAAGCAGCCGCCGTTCCGCGGCCGCGCCGAAGCGCAGCCAGGCTTCCTGGACCAAATCCTCGGCCAGGGCGCGGTTGCCGACGATGCCGCTGGCGTAATTCACCAGCTCGCGGCGATGAGCCAGGTAGAGGGCAAGTATGTCGCTGTCGTGCCGCACGCCGCCGCCCAACCCTCGAATGCGAATAATTCGCAACGGGTTCTATAAGGAATGGCGTGTGACTTCAACAACGGCGTCGCGGCGCACAAGGTCAACGCCTAAGGCACCCGTCCGCGCAAGGACGCGGGCGGCCCCGGTAGCTTAAGCGTCTTGCCCGTGTTGGTGACTTTGGTACCGTCGACTTTGAGGATCGACAGGTCCTCGTCACGGAAATTGGCGACATAGATGGTGCCGCCATCGGGGCTGAACGCGACGCCCTGCGGAATGCCGCGCACGCGGATTTCCGCGATTTTGCGGACCAGCTTGCCGGTCGGCCCGGCGATTTCCAACACCGCCACGCTGCCCATGCGGTTGAAGGCCCAGGAGCTGCGCTCGGCATTGCTCCCCTTGATCAGCACGGCGACAGCGATCTTGCCGGTCGGGCTGATGGCCAGCCCCTCTGGCGCGTCGCCGACCGTGACATGGGAGATGACACGCGGCGGCCGCGCCTCGAGATCGAGCACGCTCACGGTATCGGCATGGCCGTCCGCCACCCCGGCCGACCCTGTATTGGCGGTCAGCGCGATCTTGCCGCTCGGCGCCACGGCGACGTTGTAGGGCCAGGGGCCGACCGGCACGTCATAGCCGAGATTGGTCACTTTCTGCCCTTCGACCACCAGCAGCGCCACCTTGTGCGCAGTGAATTTTGTCGCCAGGGCGCGTGTCCCGTCCGGGGTGAAGGCGACATGAGTTACCTGGTCTTCCATCTCCACCGTGCCAACCACGCTTACCTCGTTGCCGGATATCGCCAGCACGGAGATCGAGGCATCGACGCGATTGGCCACCAGCGCCAGCGTGCCGGCCGCGTTGATGGCAATGCCGGAAGGCTGGCGGCCGACTTCGAGCGTGGCTGCGATTCGCGGCGGCATCGCCTTGAGATCGATCACATAAATCTTGTTGTCGGGATTTGCGGTCCAGGCCTCGCCGTCCTTGACCCATTCCAGGCTGTTGGCGACCAGGGCAAGGCGTTCGTCTTGCGTCATGGCGATGTTGGTCGGCGGCCCGAACACCGAGTTGGGCAGGGCAAGGCCGGCGACGATGCGCGGCTTTTCCCGGTCGGAAATATCAATGAGGCTGAGCGTGTCCTTGCCCGGTGCGCGCAGCATCGGCTTGCCCTGGTCGTTCCAGATGACCTTGGCATCGCTGCCGGCGATCAGGATCTGGCTGTCGGCTGGGGCAGCCCAAGCGAGGCCTGCAACGACGACGGCCAGGACGCTCAGGCTGAATTTTTGGCAGCGACTTGTGATCATAGCGCGTTCAGCGGCCCCGACTCGGAAACGGAGGCGCTATCGTAGCGAAGCCGTCCAGCGCTTGCGATGGCGGCCGGGTGCGACAGCCCGCCGGTTTACTTGATCGTGGAGCGAGGCTATAAGCGCCAAGGCCCAGGCCGCGTACGATGATTTGGTGTTAATCAATTAGCTGGAGCGACGATGACGTCCACTGCCGTCCGCACCGCAACCTTCACGCCCTTGATCGATCAAATTTGGCCGGTCGCGGCCCGTCCGGCGCTGCGCATCGCGACGCTGATGGTGCTGGGCAGCGTCTTGCTGATGGCCTCGGCCAAGGCCCAGGTGCCGATGTGGCCGGTGCCGATGACGATGCAGACCTTCGTCGTGCTGGTGATCGGCATGACCTACGGACCGCGTCTGGGCACTGCTACGGTCATGCTCTACCTGTTCGAAGGAGCGCTCGGGTTTCCCGTCTTCGCCGGCACGCCGGAGAAGGGCATCGGGCTCGCTTACATGATGGGGCCGACCGGCGGTTACCTGTTGGGCTTCGTCCTCGCCGCGGCCCTGCTGGGCTGGCTGGCGGAACGTGGCTGGGATCGCACTCTGCCGTGGGCGATCGCCGCGATGACGGCGGGCACTGTGCTGCAATTGGTGCCGGGCGTTGCTTGGCTCGCCACGTTGATTGGCTGGGACAAGGCGATCGCCGCCGGTCTCACGCCGTTTATCGTCGGCGCGATCGTCAAGATTGCGTTGGCGGCCGCGGTGTTGCCGCTGGCCTGGCGGATGGTGGAAAACAAGAAAAGCGGCCGCTAGCCGCGACGGCGTTTCGATCGAGCAGGCCGCTCAAGAGCCGCCGATCATGACAGGGATGGCTTGACGGACAGGGTGTGCGGGCGACCAACGGTCGTCCGCGCAAAGGACAGGGAGGCTCGGTTTGATTTAATTTGGCGGGTGCTGGCGCCCATCGCAGGTTTCTGCGGTGGCGAGCCGCCTGTGTTTTCATCGTCGCGCGCAGCGCGGCGGAGGTGGCGCATGATGAAGCTCCTGCGCTTCAGCGCGGCGATCGACCAGATCAACAGGGGATTTGGCTGGATTGCGAGCTGGCTCGTCCTGCTGGCCTGCATCATCAGCGCCGGCAACGCCACCAGCCGCTATCTCTTCAGCCTCAGCTCCAACGCCTGGCTGGAAATCCAGTGGTACATGTTCTCCGGCATGGTTTTGCTCGGCGCGTCCTACACGCTCAAGGTCAACGAGCATGTGCGCGTCGATTTGGTCTACGCCAACGTCTCCGAGCGCACGCGGCTGTGGATCGATCTCTTCGGCTCGATCGTCTTCCTGCTGCCGGCAACGCTCATACTGATGTGGATGACGTGGCCGTTCTTCGTTGAATTCCTGGTTCCGCCACGAGACGTCCGCCAACGCCGGCGGCCTCCTGCGCTGGCCGGTCAAGATTCTGCTCCCCGTCGGGTTCTTCTTGCTGTCGCTGCAGGGCATCTCGGAACTGATCAAGCGGGTGGCGGCTCTCAAGGGCTGATCACGCTCGAGACCAAATACGAAGCGCCGCAGCAATAGCGCAAAGTTTCATTCGTTCGGCTCGGCCTGGGGAAACGCTTTTATGCTGACATTGGAAATGATGCCGCCGCTGATGTTCGGCGGCATTGATTGTCTTCATGTTGATCGGATTTCCGGTCTCGTTCTCGCTCGCGGCCGTCGGCTTGTTCTTCGGTCTGATCAGCATCGAGCAGGGCTTCTTCCAGTTCGTCTATCTGGAAAATCTGCCGCTGCGGATTTTCGGCAACATCATGTCGAACGATCTGCTGCTGGCCATTCCGTTCTTCACGTTCATGGGCGCGATCCTCGAACGCTGCGGCCTGGCCGAGGATCTGCTGGAAGGAACAGGCCAGCTCTTCGGTTCGGTGCCCGGCGGGCTCGCCTATGCGGTGATCATCGTCGGCGCCATTCTCGGCGCGATCACCGGTACGGTCGCCGCCTCGGTCATCGCCATGGGCATGATCTCGCTGCCGGTCATGATTCGCTACGGCTACGACATGCGCTTGGCGACCGGCGTCATCGCCGCGTCGGGTACCATCACGCAGCTCATTCCGCCCTCGCTGGTCCTGATCGTCCTTGCCGATCAGCTCGGGCGCTCGGTCGGCGATATGTACAAGGGCGCCATCGGCCCTTCGATCATGCAGACGCTGCTCTTCGCGCTGTTCATCTTCGCCGTGTCGATCTGGAAACCGTCGAAGATGCCGCCGCTGCCGCCCGAGGCGCGCACGCTGCAGGGCTGGCCGCTGATCAACCGCGTCCTCTGGGGCATGGTGCCGTCGGTCGTCCTGATCTTCCTGGTCCTCGGCACGATCTTCATGGGCCTCGCCACGCCGACGGAGGCGGGCGCAATGGGGGCGGTTGGCGCGATCGTGCTCGCGTTCCTGCACCGGCGCCTGACCTGGCCGCTGGTGCGCCAGGGCATGGAAACGACGATGCGGATCACCGCGATGGTGATCTTCATCCTGATCGGCTCGACGGTGTTCAGCCTGGTGTTTCAGGGCGTCTATGGCGGCGATTGGATCGAGCATCTGCTGACCGGACTGCCCGGCGGCGTTGTCGGGTTTTTGATCGTCGTCAACCTCTTCGTGTTCTTCCTCGCCTTCTTTCTCGATTTTTTCGAGATCGCCTTCATCATCATTCCGCTGCTCGCACCCGTCGCCGCCAAGCTCGGCATCGATCTCATCTGGTTCGGCGTGCTGCTATGCGTGAACATGCAAACGTCGTTCATGCATCCGCCGTTCGGGTTTGCGCTGTTCTATCTGCGCGGCATCGCCCCACCGGTGGTCAAGAGCGCCGACATCTACTGGGGCGCCATCCCGTGGGTCGGGCTGCAACTCGTGCTGGTCGTGATCGTCATTCTTTGGCCGGAATCGGTGACCTACTGGCTCGATGCCGGGTCCGGCGTCGATCCCAGCACGATCGAGATCAACATTCCGCAGCAGGACATGTCCGCGCCGCCCGATTTCGACGCGCCCGATCCGCCTAAATAGGGCGGCCACAAAAAAAGCCCCGCTTGCGCGGGGCTTTTCCGCGGCGTCCCCGCAGCGGGCCGTTTCACGGCAGCTTGCCGATGATGCTCCGGTATTGAGTCTCGGCAAAAATCTTGAGCGTGGTGGTCCGCACATTGCCGCGCGAACCGAGCGTTAGAACAAAGCGCGCCACGATCTCGTCGCTTGGAGCCTCCAGCATCGCCACGAAATCGTGCGCGCCCATCGCCAGATAGAACTCCTTTAGCTCGGCCCCCATGCTCTTGGCCAACTCGCGTCCGGCGTCGAGGCGTTTGGGCGATTCCTTGATGCTGCGAGCGCCCTGATCGGTATAGGTTCCCAGAATGCAGTAGGTCGACATCGGCAACCTCCCTCTTTTGATTGAAGATTGAATCCGACTAGGCTGAACCCACGCTTCATCACGAAAGTAAGCAGGTTAGGCGCGGAAGCAATGATGCTGCACAGCAGCAGGAGCCAGTTTTCAGGCTATATTTCGTGATTTGGCAGGCAAAGTCCTCGCCAGCTCGCCATGCCCTGCCTCACGCGGATATTGCGGGAGGGCGCCGCCGGGTGTGTACTGTTGGAACCCGACGAGTTCCATCGCTATCGGCGAATTCCGCACTAGCCACGAAATGGCGGGCGTGCGCATCGGCTACGGGACTGTGAGGTGCAACCCATGCTGCGCAAGATTGCGAGCGTCTTGAGTGGCGCGGTGCACCAATTGCCGCCGACCGCCACCGTCTATGACGCTGCATGCCTCATGAAGGAAAAGAGTTGCGGCGCCGTGCTGATCACGGCCCAGGGGAAGCTCGATGGAATTTTCACGAAGCGGGATCTGGTCATCCGCGTCGTGGCGGCGAAGCTCGACCCGGCCCTGACAGCGCTCGCGGACGTTATGACCAGGCAGCCGAACTGCGTGCGGCCTACCGACCGGGTCATTGATGCGCTGCGGATGATGGAGGACGGAGGCTATCGCCATCTCCCCGTGACGGACAAAGGTCAGATTGTCGGGATCGTCTCGCGGCGCGACTTCTTCGGCGAGGAAAAAGCGGAGATCGAGAAGGAGCGTCGGATATGGGAAAACATCCGATAGGGGACTAAGGCTAGCCTCAGCCGCGGTGCCACCGATTGCATCAATCTTGTGGTATCGGCGCGCTACAGCCCAGAGAGGGGTCGCGGCGCGCCGACTGCCAATGCCGCGCGGCGACAAGCTGTGCGCAACTCAGAAACTGGGCGCCGATCAGGACGGCACCGTCGAGGTCCGCGTCGTCAAGGACAGCTTTGAATAGATTGGCGCTGGTGAGCCGTGCGCCGGCGAGCTGCGCACCCCGCAATATCGCACCCCGCAGGTCGGCCTCGCCGAGATCGGCGCCGCGCAAATCGGCGTCGGACAAGTCGAGTCCGCGAAGCGCTCCACCATGAAGGTCGGGAGCCACGTCTTGATGTGCGTGGCGCCAAGCATTCCAAGCGGTCACGCCCTCGCGCAAGTGCGCGATGTGATCTTCATTCGCCATCTGCGTATGGTCCGAGCAGGGCGGGCGGCAGCTTGGTCCGGGCGTCACGGCGCGCCGCCTCGATCTGGGCGCGGTCGAGGCCTTCCGCCTCGCGCAGGTCGGCGCCGCTCAGATCGGCGTTGTCGAACCGTGCCACCCGCAGATACGCACCGCGAAGATCGGCGTCCCGCAGTGACGCATCGACCAGGAATGCGCCGCCAAGACGGGCACCACGAAAATCGGCGCTGTCCAGCCGCGCGCTCCTTAGGCTCGCGCCGCGCAGATTGGCGTTGCGAAGGTCGGCTCCCTGAAGATTGGCGCGGTCAAGGTTCACACCGCTGAGATCGGCCCCACGCAGACGCGCCGCAATCAGAAGAGCCTCCGTCGCAAATGCAAATTCCATGTCGGCGTTGACCAGGCTCGCATGGGAAAGATCGGCCCGCGCGAGATTGGCGCCGCTGACCCGCGCAGACGACAGATCCGCTTCGCGCAGACTGGCCCCGTGAAGGCTCGCACCGATCAGATTGGCCTTGTGCAGATTGGCGCCTGCGAGGTCGGCTGCGTCGAGCAAGGCGTGATCGATTCGCGCGCGCTGCAGATCGGCCCCGATCAGGGTGATGCCGCGAAGATCGGCCGCGCGCAGATCGGCACGCGCACCTTGCCGCCGCGCCGAAGCAAGGTAGAGCCGATGCGACGCCAGGATGCGCTCGATCTCATCGCGGGGAACGCGCCCATATCCCCGCGGCCCGGACGGCAGGACGTCAATCATTGGGGTGAATCGTACGCCTCGGACGCCGCGGCGCAATACCCCCAAGGCCGGCCATTGCCCCAACAAAAAAAGCCCCGCTTGCGCGGGGCTTTTTCCGATACCGATCGGCTTCGATCAGCTCTTTTTCGCCGCCAGCGTCCGGCGATTGCGCTGCACGAAATTGTCGTACGTGGCCTCAGCAACGCTGAACCACTGCAGCTGATCGTCGCGGAACGCCCGCATCGAGTCGTAGACTTTCTTGAAGGCCGGGTTTTTCGCCGCGGTTTCTTCATAGAGTTCGTTGGCCGCATTCATGCACGCCGTCATGACTTCGGGCGGGAACGCACGAAGCTGCGTGCCGCTGGCAACCAGCCGGCGCAGAGCCGCTGGATTCTGAGCGTCGTATTTGGCGACCATCCAGCCATTGGCGTCGCCCGAGGCGGTCTCGAGGAGCGCCTTGTACTCGGCCGACAGCGCCGCCCACGGCGCCTTGTTGACGATCAACGAAAGCTGCGGACCGCCTTCCCACCAGCCGGGGTAGTAGTAGAACTTCGCGACCTTGTTGAAGCCGAGCTTCTCATCGTCGTAGGGGCCGACCCATTCGGCCGCGTCGATCGTGCCCTTCTCCAGCGCCGGGTAGATGTCGGGGGCGCCCAGCTGCTGCGGCACGAGGCCGAGCTTGCTCAGCACCTGGCCGGCGAAGCCGCCGATCCGCATCTTCGTGCCCTTGAGATCGTCGACGGTCTTGATCTCCTTGCGGAACCAGCCGCCCATCTGGCAGCCGGTGTTGCCGGCGGGGATCGCATGGACGTTGTAACCGCCGAAGAACTCGTTCATCAGCTCGCGCCCGCCGCCGAAATACATCCAGGCGAGCTGCTGGCGGGCGTTGAGGCCGAAGGGTACCGCTGTATCGAACGCGAAGGTCGGGTCCTTGCCGATGTAGTAATACATCGCCGTATGACCGCACTCGACCGTGTTGCTCCCGACCGCGTCGAGGACTTGGGTCGCCGGCACGATCTCGCCTGCGGCGAAGACCTTGATCTGGAACTTGCCGCCGGTCGCGTCATGGACGCGCTGGGCCAGGTGGGCGGCGCCGCCGTACAGCGTGTCGAGGCTCTTGGGCCAGCTCACCGCCATGCGCCAGCGCAGCTCGGCGGTTTGGGCAATCGCCGGAGCGGCAATCGCGGTGGCCGCCGCACCAACGCCGGCGGTCTTCAAAAATGCGCGTCTTTTCATCGCTATCCCTCTTCGTTGCGTTCTTTCTCGTTCGGGGATATGGCGTGAACCATCGGCCCCTCCCTGTGCTGGTAGCTTAGCACACAGGTTGCAAAAAACGGAACCGGGAGGAAGCCGCGCTGGCGCGATGGTTATGCGCCGGTAATGCGGCGGTTAACCATCGTCCATCAGTCGCCAGCCGTCGCGGGTCAGCGCCTCGAGCGGCCGGAAGCGCGCCTTGTAGGCCATCTTGCGGCTCGCCGCGATCCAGTAGCCGAGATAGACATGGGCGAGGCCGTGGCGCCGTGCCTCCTCGACCATCCACAAAATCGCGTAGCTGCCCAGGCTGCGCTCCGGCTGGGCGGGGTCGAAGTAACTGTAGACCGCGGAGAATCCGCGCGACAGCCGGTCGACCAGCGAGGCGGCGATCAGAATGCCGTCGCGGTCGCGGAATTCGATGATTAGGCTGCCATGCGCGCCGATTTCCACCATCGTGCGGTAATCGGCGAAATCCATCTGCGCCATCTCGCCGTCGCCGTGCCGGCCCTGTTGATACTTGGCGAACAGCTCGAACTGCTCGATGGTGGCGCGCGCCGGCCGGCTCTGAGCCACCAAATCCGCGTTGCGGGCCAGCACGCGCCGCCAGGCCTTGGAGGGCGCGAAGCTCGCCACGGGGATGCGCACCGGCACGCAGGCATTGCAGCCGGGGCAGGCCGGACGATAGGCGAAGCCGAGGCTGCGCCGGAATCCGGCTTCTGACAGAAGGTCGTAATGCGCGGCGGCGGCGGCACCGCCCAAATCGGCGAAGATGCGCCGCTCCATGCGGCCCGGAAGGTATGGGCACGGTGAGGGCGCCGAGTAGTAGAAGCGCGCGTTCTGCAGCGAAACTGTCATCGCCGGCTCGCCTCCGCCATGGGGCGAAAGGGGGGTGCGTCGCAACAAGCCTAGGGCAGGTTACCGCCGCGCCGCAAGCTTCGACGTTGCGGGAACTCCCGACGATGGTTAATTCGCGGCGGTGATCTGGTTCTCGCGCAGCAGGACGATGCTGATGCGCCGGTTGCGCGGGTCGGCGGGCGTGTCGGCCAGCAGCGGCTCCTGGTCGGCCTTGCCGACGACGCGGTTGAGGCGCTTGGGATCGAGGCCGGATTCCATCATCGCGCGCCGGCTGGCATTGGCGCGGTCGGTCGACAGCTCCCAGTTCGTGTAGTTGTTCCGGCCGGCATAAGGCGTCGAATCGGTGTGGCCGGTGACGGACACCTTGTTGGGCATGCGCTCGACGACCTTCACCACCATCGCCATCAGCTTGGTCGTGTGCTCGTAGAGCGCCGCCGAGCCGAGCGGGAACATCGAATACTTGTCCTGGTCGACGATCTGGATGCGCATGCCTTCGGGCGTGCGGTCGATGATCAGGTTCTGCGCCAACTGGCGCAACTCCGGCACGTCCTGGATCGCCTGGCGCAGATCGTTCTCGGCCTTGGCGAAGGATTCGTCTTCGCGCTTGATCTGTTCCTTGCGGAACTGCTCTTCCGTCAGCTTGCGCGGATCTGGCGTATCGGCATCTTCGGGCGCTGTCGTTTTGTCGGCTCTATCGCTGGGCTCTTCGGACGCATCGGCCGACGGCGCCACCGGAATACCAACCGTCATGCCGCCGGACTGGTTGGCGAGCGGGCCGGAGGCAAGAGTCTGTCCGCCGAGCACGCCGTTCGATCCGGAATTGGAGTTGGAGACGCTGGTCGGCGTGAAGTATTCGGCGATGCCCTTCTTCTGATCTTCGGTGGTGGCGTTGAGCAGCCATAGCAGCAGGAAGAACGCCATCATCGCCGTCACGAAATCGGCGTAGGCGACTTTCCACGCGCCGCCATGATGGCCGTGCCCGCCACCTTTCTTCTTCTTGATGATGATGGGGGCGACGTTGGTTTCTTCAGCCATGGTCCGGTTCGACTGTAAGAGCGTGCGAAATTAGGCCGGCGGCAGCGCCGCCGTCGCCTCTTCGACCTCGTAGAAGCTCGGCCGCACGTTGGACAGCAGGGCCTTGCGCGCGAATTCCACGGCCACGGCCGGGGCATAGCCCTGCATGTAGGCGAGCAGGCCGGCCTTGATGCACTGGAAATACTTGTGCTCGGCGTCGTAGGTCGCCTTGAGCGACTGCGCGACCGGCGCGACGAATCCGTAGGACATCAAGACGCCCAGGAACGTGCCGACAAGGGCCGCGCCGATCAGATGACCCAGCACCGACGGCGGCTCATTGATCGAGCCCATGGTGTGAATAACGCCCAGCACCGCGGCGACGATGCCCAGCGCCGGCATGCCGTCGGCCACATTGGTGATGGCGGAGACGATCTGGTGCTGCTCGGCGTGGTGCGTCTCGAGCTCCTCGTCGATCAGCGCTTCCATCTCATGCGGGTTATCCGTTCCCAGGGTCAGCAGGCGCAGATAGTCGCACAGGAACACCATCGCGTGATGGTCGCCGGCGAAGGTCGGAAATTTCTGCCAGAGCGTGCTTTCGTCCGGCTTTTCCACGTGCGCTTCCAGGGCCAGCATGCCCTTGGACTTGGCGAGCTTGAAGATCGTGTAGAGGAGGGAGAGGAGTTCGAGGTAGCTGTCCTTGTTGTAGCGCGATCCTTTGAGCACTTGTCCCAGCGCGCCGATGCAACGCTTCAGCACCGGCATCGGGTTGGCGATGATGAAGGCGCCCAGCGCCGCGCCGCCGATGATCACCAGCTCGAACGGTTGAAACAGCACGATAAGATGGCCGCCCTGGGCCATGTAGCCGCCGATAACGCAACCGATGACGACGAGCGAGCCAACAATGAACAGCATCGACCGCAACCCCAATGATCAAATGAATTAGGTCCTGCCCCGTAAGATGCCGGGGCAAGGTTAACAAGCGGTTTAAAAATCAAATGCTTGCAGCCGGGTTTGACCGCCGGGGCGCCGGTTTGGTCCCCGGATTAGGCCTATTTTCAGGCGTTTGCGCCCATCGGCCGGCTGGCCGCCGCTCGGCCGGGCTAGTGGTTTTCGGCGCCCGAGCTGCCGAGCTGGCGCACCGCCATCCCGCCTTCCACCAGCTTGGCCATGATCTCGCGGCCATGGGCGGCGTCGCGCGTCTCCACCACCACGTCGAGATCGGCATGCTTGACCGGCACGTCGTGGAACAGGCGCTGGTGATAGATCTCGACGATGTTGCCGCCGCAATTGCCGATCGCCGCCGCGACCTTGGAGAGCATGCCCGGCGCGTCGTTGATTTCGACGCGCAAGCGCACCATCCGCCCCTCGCGCACCAGCCCGCGCATCAGCACGGAGGCGAGCAGGCGCGAATCGATATTGCCGCCAGACACGACCAGGCCGATGCGGCGCCCCGCGAAGGCACTGCGTCCGGCGATCACGGCCGCAAGGGCCGCGGCACCCGCACCTTCGGCAACGGTCTTCTCGATTTCGAGCAGCAGCTGCACGGCCTGCTCCAGCGCCGGCTCGTCGACCAGGATGATGTCTTCGATCAGGTCGCGCACCACCGGCAAGGTCAGCTTGCCCGGGTCCTTGACGGCGATGCCTTCGGCGATGGTCTGCCCGCCCGAACGTGGCGCCTGACCGCGCAGCGCGTTGTACATGGACGGGAAGAGCTGCGCCTCGACACCGTAGATGCGGATATCGGGCTTCAGCGCTTTGGCGGCTACGGCGCAGCCGGCGATGAGGCCGCCGCCGCCAATCGGCACCACCAGCGTATCGATCGACGGTTCCTGGAAGAGCATCTCGAACGCGACAGTGCCCTGGCCCGCGATGATCAGCGCGTCGTCATAGGGATGCACGAAGGTCAAGCCGCGCTGCTCCGACAGCTTGTGCGCCATCGCCGCCGCCTCCGAGACGCCCTCGCCATGCAGGACGATTTCGGCGCCGAAATCGCGGGTGCGCACGATCTTGGTGAAGGGCGTGATCACCGGCATGACGATGGTGGCAGGGATGCCCAGGCGCTGCGCGTGGTAGGCGACACCCTGCGCGTGGTTTCCGGCCGACGCCGCCACCACGCCCGCCTTGCGCTGCTTGGCATCCAGGCTCAGCAGCTTGACCAGCGAGCCGCGATCCTTGAACGAGGCGGTGTACTGGAGATTCTCCATCTTGAGGAAGATCTCAGCACCACAGAGCTGGGACAGTGTGCGCGAATGTGTCGTCGGCGTTTCGACGATTTGGCCCTTGAGCTGGCGCGCGGCCTCGCGGATATGGTCGATGGAAATGGTCATGTCGGCCCGGTCAGAAAAAATTTACGCCGTCAAAATAGGGCTTCGCCCCGCGCTTGTCGAAGGCGCGGTTAGGGCGGGGTGAGGGTCAGCGACGATCCGGCGGCCCGCAGCGCCTCGCGCGCCCCGGCGAGCGCGAAGCTGCCGCCATCGGCCCAGCGCTGCGCCAGATCGCCCCAATGCGCCGACAGCGGATTGCCGGATTGCCCGGGCGCCACGATAAACAGCGAAGCGTCGAGGTCGGAGAGATCGTAGATCGCGCGCAAGGTCGCGCCATGCACATGCGCGAAGGGCTGCAGCGGATCGCTGGTGCGCGAAGCCCCGCGGTTGACGGTGTAATAATCGCCGTCGGTCGGCACATGGAAGCGGATCAGGTCGCGCACCACCGGTACGCGCGACAGGAATTGGTGGCGGAACGGCGCGAAATGCACCGCATCCCATCGCCAGCTTTCCATCGTCGGGCCGTAGAGCGAGCCGAGCTCGTCGAGGGTCCGGCGCAGCGACTGCACGATCCGCTCACCGCACGTCTCGACTGTTTCGGTCAAGGGGCTGTCGCAGAACGGCGTGTCTTCGCGAAACGCCGCTTGCAGCAAGCTGGTCTGCTCGCGTCCCAGATCGGCGCCTTGCGGACCCAGCCAGGGCTGCAGCAGATCCTGCGTCAGTTGCCGCATCCAGGCGTTGAAGATCAGCGGCTCCGGCCGATCGCGGCGCATCGCGCCGTCCCACGCGACCAGCCGCGCCAGCGCCTCGCGTGCGCGCGTGTCGGTCGGGGCCAGGGCCCGCGCCCTGCCGATGATCTCGCGCGCGAACAGGGAGACGGGGTCGGTGGCGATGGCACCCATGCGCGCGCGGTCGAGCTTGCCGCCGGTGGACAGCAAATCCGTGATGCGCTGCGCGCGATAGGGCGCTTCCCAGTCGCGGCTGATGAAGACCGGAAACCCTTCCGGCACGATCCGGTTGTTGGCATTGACGATGCGGCCCGAAGGCGGGTTATAGGCGTGCGGCAAGTCATCGAAGCCCACGAAGCCGGCCCAGTCATACTCGCCCGTCCAGCCCGGCTGCGGCAGCCACCCGTCGCCGCTGGTGCGCTTGGGGATCAGCCCCGGCGTGTAGAGGCCGATATTGCCGTTGGTGTCGGCGTAGACGATGTTCTGCACCGGCCCCTGCCAGTCGCGCAGCGCCGCCGTGAATTGCGCCCAGTCGCCGGCACGGTTCATCGCGAACAGCGCTTGCGCCGTGCGATCGACATTGGCAAGTGACGGCAGGGCCAGGGCGAGGACATGGCCGTCGGTGCCGCCGGCGCGCTGCAGGTCGCTGATGACCACGCCATGGCGCGTGCTGCGGATGTTGAGCGTGACCTCGCTGCCATCCTTGATCTTGATGATCTCGCTACGCACGGCAAAGGGCTGCGCGCCGTCCGGTGTCAGATAGCGGTTGGGATTGTCGGGGTCGAGGCGCTCCACGAACAGATCGCTGACGTCGGCGTTGGTCGTCGTGAAGCCCCAGGCGATGCGGCCGTTATGGCCCAGCACCATCGCCGGCACGCCCGGCGCGGTCGCGCCCGTCAGCGTCAACCCCGGCGCCGTGATGCGCGCGAGATACCATGTCGACGGAGCGCCCAGCGTCAGATGGGGATCGTTGACCAGCAGCGGCTTGCCGGTGTCGCGTCTGCGTGCCCGCGACCACCCATTCATTGGAGGCCTGGTTGGGTCCGAGCGGCGGCGGCAGGGCCGCCGCGAGACGATCGAGCCCAAGCGTGCGGTAGAGCGAGGCGAGGGCGGGCAGGGTCGTCGCGGTATCGGCGGGCCAGCTTGGCCATAGCTGATCGAGAAGCGTCACCGGCAGCCGCGTCGACAGGCGCGCGCGCAGCATCTCGTCGCGCCAATTGCCGGTGAGCTGCAGCGCCATCAGTTTGCCCCACAGCAGCGAATTCTTGCGGCCGCCACGGGCCCGGGCGTTCGCCGGTCAGCAGGAATTCCGGCGGCCATGCGCCGCGATGGGTGAGCAGATAGGCGTTCACACCGCGCGCGTAGGCTTCGAGAGTGGCGCGCGCCGCGGGCGACAGCGCCGCCATGTCGCGCTCGACCTGGTCTTTGAAGCCCAACGTGCGCATGAAGCGATCGCTGTCGAGCGCCGGCTCGCCGATCACTTCCGCCAGCCGCCCTTGCGCGGTGAGGCGCATCAGCTCCATCTGCGCCAGCCGGTCTTGCGCGTGCACGAAGCCCAGCGCGAAGAACGCGTCGTCGTCGGACGCGGCGAAGATATGCGGCACGCCATTGGCGTCGCGGATGATCTCGACCTGCTGGATGAGCCCGGCCAACCGCAGCTTGCCGGCGACATTTGGCAACGACGAGCGCAGATAGAGAAAACCGCCGGCGGCACCAACAGCCGCGACGATGGCGAGCAGCGCCACGAGTCGCGCCAGCCAGCGTCCGGTCGCGCGTGCGATCTTACGGGTCGGCGAAGGCATAGATGCCGATCAGCATGTCGACGATCTCGCCGTCGCGGGCCAACGGGAAGACGATTCGCTCGAAGCGGATATGTTCGCGGCCCGGAACGGCCATGACTTTGGCCCAATGATGCGGAATGCGCGTCGCGACCACACCGTCATAGGCCTCGATGATCGCGGTGGCCGCATCGGCGGGGAACGCTTCTTCGACCCATTTGCCGGTCACATCGGTTGCGGTTTTGGCGGCGACGTCGGTGCCCATCAGGCGGAAGCGGTAGCGCAAACGCTTTGCGTCGCGCACGACATCGACCAAGCTCAGGTAAGGCAAAAGCCGCGGAATTTCAATTGGGTCGACATGCTGACGTCCCGGCAGCTTGCCGTTGGGCGCCTTGGCTGCGAGATAGGTGGCGAGCTCCTGAAACCGCGGATGACGTTGGTAAGGGGTCACACCCCCAAGTATGACAAATCGGCTGCCGGTGCAACTTTTGTAAAGCGCCGTTCACACATGGACAAATTGTGTCAGCACCGCCATCACGCCGCCACACACCAAGCCGGCCAGGATTATCTGGAATTCCGTGAAATTCATGCTCGCAGCTCCGTTCTTAATCGTTCTTGGCGTCAAGATACGCATCCTTTGTTGCAATCGATGCAGCGCCACCCCAATGGGCGGTGTTTTTTGTCAGCGGGCGGAGCGAAACAGCTCTTTGTATTGATCGCGCAAAAGATTTTTCTGCACTTTGCCCATCGTGTTGCGCGGCAGCTCGTCGGTGAAAAAGACGCGCTTGGGCACCTTGTAGTTGGCGAGATCGGCCTTCAGCGTCTGAATGATCGCCTCGTCCGACAGATCCTTGCGGCCGGGTTTCGCCTTGATGACGGCCACCACGCCTTCGCCGAAATCCGGATGCGGCACGCCGATCACCGCGGATTCATCGACGCCGTCCATGCGGTCGATATGATCTTCGATCTCCTTGGGATAGACGTTGAACCCGCCCGAGATGATCAAATCCTTGGCGCGGCCGGAGATGAAGACATAGCCGCGCTTGTCGATGCGCCCGACATCGCCGGTGATGAAGAACCCGTCGGCGCGGAACTCGGCCTTGGTCTTGTCGGGCATGCGCCAATAGCCCTTGAACACATTGGGCCCGCGCACTTCGAGCACGCCAGTCTCGCCCGCGCCCAGCACCTTGCCGGTCTCGTCGGCGACGCGCACCTCGACATCGGGCAGCGCCTGGCCGCAGCTTCCGCCGATGCGGTCGCCGTCGAGCGGGTTGGAGGTGAGCATGCCGGTTTCGGTCATGCCATAGCGTTCGAGGATGGTGTGGCCGGTGCGCTCGCGAAACGCATTGAACGTCTCGACCAGCAGCGGCGCCGAGCCGGCGATGAACAGCCGCATCTTGGCGCAAGACTCGCGCGTGAAGCCCGCCTGCGCGAGCAGACGCACATAGAACGTCGGCACGCCCATGAAAACGCTGGCGCGCGCCAACGCCTTCAGCACGGCGTCGGCATCGAAGCGATTGTGAAAGATCATCGCGCTGCCGTTCAGCAGCACGCAATTCGTCGCGACGAACAGTCCATGCGTATGGAAGATCGGCAGCGCATGCAGCAGTACGTCGCCCGGGCGGAAGCCCCACACGCGATGCAACGTCACGGCATTGGCCGCGAGATTGCCATGCGTGAGCATGGCGCCCTTCGAGCGGCCCGTGGTGCCCGATGTGTAGAGGATCGCCGCGAGATCGTCGCGGGCGGCTTGGGCCGCCTTCACGTCCGCGTTGAGACCAGCGCTCTTCTCCATCAGCGTGCCGCCGCCCGCCTGATCGAGCGTCAACACATGCGGTACCTTCGTGCGCGCCGCGATCTCGCCGATCCAACCCGCGGAATCGGGACGGCAGACGACGACGCGTGGCTCCGCGTCGCCCAGGAAATACTCGATCTCCGCGCGCTGATACGCGGTGTTGAGTGGCAGGTAGACGCCGCCGGCGCGCAGCACGGCGAGATAAAGGAAGATCGCCTCGGGCGATTTTTCCACTTGGACGGCGACGCGATCGCCAGATTTCAGGCCGAGATCGAGCAGTAGCCTCGCCATCCGGCCGGTCGCCGCCTCGAGATCGGCGTAGCTATAGACCTTCTTCGTATCCGATTCGATGAACGGCTGACGCCGGTCAGCGGGGAATTTCGTCGTGAAAAGGGCGTACAGATTCTCGTTCATTGCGGGCCCTCATAGCGTGCTGGGGCCGGGCACGCAATTGCCGGCAACGCCGCTGGGGCCGAATCTTCCGAACCGTTGCCGCGACTCCACAAATAAGGCATTTCGGGCGCAATCAGGCGATCGGCACCACGCCCGTTCGCCGACGGGCCATCAATTCGTTACCTGCGAGCGCCGCCAGCACGATCAGCCCACCCGCCATCGCGAGGTCGCTGGGCCGCTCGCCGGTGCCCAGCCAGACCCAGATCGGCCCCATCGTGATCTCAAGAAGCCCGAGCAGGCTGACCTCCGCCGCCGAGAGGTGGCGCGTGGCAATGGTCATCAGCAGGCAGCCCAGGCCCAACTGGCCGCAACCCATGAAGGCGAGGAGGGCGAGGTCCGTGTGCGTGACGCTGAACGGCCAGGCGAATGGCAGGGTCATGATTGAGGAGATGACGCCCGCGATGAACACCGTCGGCACCATGTCGACGCTGGTTCCGGCCCGGCGCAGCACCAGCAGATTGGCGGAAAAACTGATTGGCACGCCCAGCGCGATCAAGGTGCCGATCACGCCGCCACTCTGCAGCGAATCCCAGAACATGATGGTGATGCCCACCAGCGCCACGGCCATCGCGGCATAGGCCTGGCCGGCGATGCGCTCGTGCAGCAGCCAACGCCCGAGAAGGGCCGAGATGAACGGCGAGACGCTCATGATGACGAGCGTGTTGGCGACCGTCGTCATCGACAGCGCGATGATGAAGAACACGAAGGTGAGGGAGAGGAAAAACCCCGCCGCCGCACCGGCGCGGCCGACGGCGGCGATCCGCGCGGCCGTGCCCCGCCCGTAGCGCGTCAGCAGCACGCCGGCCAGGAACAGCATCATGAAGAACGAGCGCCAGAACACGATCTCCCACGGGTCGCTCAGGCTCATCGAGCGCACGGTGAGGCCGGCACCGCTCCAGGCGACGCAGGCGATCACCATGAACAGCACGGCGCGCAGCCGCATGGTGCGTGGGCTCATGCCGGGACCTCGCGCGGGGTCGTCTCGCGGCGCAGCGCGAAGCTGGCGTTGAGTCCCAGGGCGAACAGGATGACGCCACCGCCCACCAGCGTGAGCAATGCCGGCTCCTCGCCGACGATCAGCCACACCCAAATCGGACCGAGTACAGGCTCGAGCAGCGTGATCAAGGTTACCTCTGCCGCGGGCAGTCGCTGCAGGGCGAAGTAGAAGAACGTCAACCCGACGCTCATCTGCAGGACACCCAACGCCATCAGGCTGCCGGCCGAGGCGATTGAGATCTCGAGGGCTGGCGACAAAAATGCCGCGACGCCGACCGATAGTGCCGCGCCCAGCACCGTACCCGGCAGCAGGTTCACGCGGCGCGTATGGCGTACGACGATGACATTGAAGGCGGACGCGATGGCCACGCCGACCGCAAGCGCGTCGCCCAACCAGCGCCCGCCGGCGATCGACGTGCCGAACACCGGCAGGAGGCCCGCGAAGGCGATGGCGATCGCCACCCAGCCGCGCGCCTTCACCCGCTCGCCCAGTACAGCCCAGGCCAGGATCGCCGCAAGCAGCGGGGAGAGCGACTGCAGAACCAGCACATTGGCGACGGTCGTCGCCGACATCGCCAGCACGTGGAGGATAAAGGTGGTACCGATCAGCACGGTCGTCGCGGCCGCCGCCCAACCGGCGCGCGCGAAGTCGCGCAAGACGCGCCGGCTCCCCCAGATCGCGAAGATCAGCCCCAGCGCCACCACATGACCGGTCGAGCGCCAGAACACCATCTGCCAGGCATCGGCCTGGACGCTGCGCAAGACCACGCCGCCCACGCTCCAGCAAAGCGGCGCGCCGATGGCAAACAGATAGCCGGCGAGGCGGGGCGAGACCGCGGACATGAGTGAATTCGGGACGGCAAAGGGGTGGCGGGGCCGGGCGCTTTTATCTGTCTTGCCAATGCGCTGTCCAGCGTTGCTCTCGCGGGCCAGCCATGAGTCTGGCGCGTGAGGGCATGCTCCGTTACAAGGGCAGGGAATGCCGCCGCGCCTACACGCCTTCGCCGCCCTCGGGCCGCATGGATTCACACGCGTCGCCTACGCCGAATGGGGGCCGGCCGAGGCGGCGCGCACGGTCCTGTGCGTGCATGGGCTGAGCCGCAACGGGCGCGATTTCGATGCGTTGGCCGAGGCCCTGGCCGGCGACGGCGTGCGCGTGGTCGCTCCCGATATTCCGGGCCGCGGCCGCAGCGCCTGGCTCAGCCATGCCGCCGATTACGGCTATCTGTTCTATGTCGGCGCCATGGCGTCCCTCATCGCGCGCCTGCGCGTCGAGCGTCTCGACTGGGTCGGCACCTCGATGGGCGGCATCATCGGCATGATGATGGCGGCCCAGAAGAACACACCGGTACGCCGTCTCGTCCTCAACGATGTTGGGGCGTTCATTCCCAAGGCGGCGATCGCGCGCATTGCGACCTATGTCGGCGACGATCCGCTGTTCGACGACCTCGCGGCGGCGGAAGCCTATCTGCGCCGCCGGCATGCCTCGTTCGGCCCCCTGACCGACGCGCAGTGGCAGCATATGGCCCGTCACGGCACGCGCGCCGGGTCGGATGGCAAGCTGCGCCTTCACTACGATCCGGCGATTGCCGCGGCCTTCACCGGCAGCGATCCCGACGACGTCGCCTTGTGGCCGATCTGGGAGCAGGTGGCCTGTCCCACCCTGGTGTTGCGCGGGGCGCAATCCGATCTGCTGCTGCCGGAGACGGTGGCGGAGATGAGAACGCGCGGGGCTGCCGGCACCGCCGGCAAGGTCGAAACCGCCGAGATCGCCGGATGCGGCCACGCGCCCGCCCTCATGGCGCCGGATCAAATCGCGCTGGTCTCGCGTTTTCTCAGCGCCTAACCCGCCCGCATGTTCTTTCCATTCGCCGACGACAATCCGACAGAGCGCCCGCCGATCGCCACGGTCGCGATCATCGCGCTTAATGTCGTGGTTTTCCTCTATCAGCTGGCGATGCCGGAGCCGCACGCAACGCAATTCGTGTTCGGCTACGGCATGATCCCGGCGATTGTCTTCGGCGATGCGCATCTGCCGGCGAGCATCCCGACGCTCGATCCGTGGATGACCGTCATTTCCTCCATGTTCCTGCATGGCAGCATCATGCACATTTTCGGCAACATGCTGTTCATGTGGGTGTTCGGCAACAACGTCGAAGACGCGATGGGCCATGTGCGCTTCGTGATCTTCTATCTTCTGGCCGGAATCGCCGCCGCCCTGACGCAAGGCTTGGTCGACCCCAATTCGGAGATCCCGATGATCGGCGCCAGCGGCGCCATCTCCGGCGTGCTGGGTGCCTATCTGGTGCTCCACCCGCACGCCCATATCCGCGTCTTCATCTGGATCCTGATTTTCATCCGCATCGTCGCCCTGCCGGCGATGCTCGTGCTCGGCATCTGGTTCCTGTTCCAGGTTCTGAGCGCGCTCATGGCGGCACCGGGCGAGGGCGGTGTCGCCTGGTTCGCGCATATCGGCGGTTTTATCGCCGGCGCCGGCCTCGTCGCGTTCTTTCGTAGCGCCGGTCAGCCGCTGTTCGGCGGTGCGCGCCGCCGGGGGCCATGGGGATGACCGAATTCAAGACCGCGCCCTTTGTCCCGCGCGCGCCCTGGCTCGGCGCCGATTTACAGACGCTGCGAAACTTCGTCCGCCGTCCGAGCTACGATTTGCTGGGCGCGTCGACCGACCAGCGCATGGTCTTCCCGATGCGCGACGGCACGGGCGACCGGCTGCTCGCCGATCACCATCTGCCGCTCGAGCGGCCGAACAAGCCGCTGGTGGTGCTGATCCACGGCCTGACGGGCTGCGCCGAGAGCACGTACATCTTGGCGAGTGCCGCGCATCTGCTGACGCTGGGCTATCCAGTGCTGCGCCTCAATCTGCGCGGAGCCGGGCAGAGCCGCAAATATTGCCGCGACCAGTACCACGCCGGCCGCACCGAGGATCTGCGCACGGTCTTGTCGCTGCTGCCCGCCGAGCACACGGCGCACGGTATTTTCGCGGTCGGCTTTTCGCTCGGCGGCAACATGCTGCTCAAATATCTGGCGGAGGAGGGCGCGAAGAGCCCGATCCACGCCGCCGTTTCCGTCTCGGCGCCGATCAGCCTGAAGATCGCGAGCCTCGCGCTGATGAAGCGCCGCAACGTCTTCTATCATCGCTGGCTGATGGCGCGCCTGCGCGAGGAGGCCACAGCACCCTTGGCCGCGGTGAGCGAGGCCGAGCGCCAGGAAATCGCGCGCGCGACCACGATCTACCAATGGGACGAGCGCTTCGTGGCGCCACGCCACGGCTTCACCAGCGCTGACGATTACTACTCACGCTGTTCGGCCAAGCGCACGTTGGTCAATATCTCGACGCCGACACTGTTGATCCACGCGCCTCGACGATCCCTGGATCCCCAGCAGCTCCTACACCGATTTCGAATGGCGCCTGGCACCCGTACCTGGTTCCACTGCTGCCCAAGCGCGGCGGGCATGTCGGATTCCACGGCATCGGCACGACGACGCCCTGGCACGACCTTCACATCGGCTGGTTCTTCGAGAAGCTGGTCAGCGCGCGTTGAGCTGCGGCCGCCACGTCGAGGGCCGCGTAGGTGAGGACGCCATCGGCGCCGGCGCGCTTGAAGGCGAGCAGGCTTTCCAGGATCACCTTGCGGTCGAGCCAGCCGCGCTCGACGGCGCCCATCAGCATCGCGTACTCGCCCGACACTTGATAGGCGTAGGTCGGGAGGCGGAACGCTTCCTTCACCCGCCGCACGATGTCGAGATAGGGCATGCCCGGCTTGACCATCACCATGTCCGCGCCCTCGTCGATATCGAGGGCGACTTCGCGCAGCGCCTCGTCGCCATTGGCGGGATCGAGCTGATAGGTGCGCTTGTCGCCCTGGCCGAGATTGGTCGCCGAGCCGATCGCGTCGCGAAACGGCCCGTAGAATCCCGACGCGAACTTGGCGGCGTAGGCGAGGATGCGCACATGCTCGAAGCCGGCGCGGTCGAGCGCGTCGCGAATGACACCAATGCGACCATCCATCATGTCCGATGGCGCGATGACATCGCAGCCGGCTTCGGCCTGCACCAGCGACTGCCGGCGCAGGACGTCGACCGATTCATCGTTGACGACATAGCCGTCGCGCACCAGCCCGTCCTGGCCGTGGCTGGTGAAGGGGTCGAGAGCCGCATCGCAGATCACGCCGATCTCCGGCACCGCCTTCTTGACCGCGCGCACGGCGCGACAGACCAGATTGTCGGGATTGTAGGCCTCTTCCGCCTCCGGCGATTTAAGCTTGGGGGCGACCATCGGAAAGATCGCGATGGCGGGAATTTTCAGCTTTGCAGCACGGCGCGCGTCCTTGACCAGCTCGTCCACCGTCACGCGCGCGACACCGGGCATGGAGGCGATGGCGCTGCGCTTGCCCTTGCCGTCCTGCACGAAGACCGGCCAGATCAGATCGGCGGGCGACAGGCGATTCTCGGACACAAGTGCGCGCGACCACGCGTCGCGGCGGTTGCGGCGCATGCGGGTGCGGGGAAAGGCGCCGCGGGCGGTCGGGTGGTCGGGCATTACGCAACTCTCGGTCAATCAAGGCCCTCATGCTGAGCTTGTCGAAGCATGAGGGCCGGGAGCGGTGTCGGCCTCATCCTTCGACAAGCTCAGGATGAGGCCTTGTTAAGATAGCGGAGACTAAGCCGCCTTCAGCGCCTGGTCGAGATCGGCGATGATGTCGTCGATGTGCTCGATCCCCAGGGACAGTCGCACATAGCCGTCGGTGACGCCGGTCTGGATCTGCTCCTCTGGCGTCAATTGCGAGTGGGTGGTCGAGGCCGGATGGATGGCGAGGCTGCGCGCATCGCCGATATTGGCGACATGGTAGAGCATCTTGAGGGAGTCGATGAAGCGCCGCCCGGACTCCTTCCCGCCCTTGAGCTCGAAGCCGAGCAGCCCGCCATAGCCGCCTTTGAGATAGGCGTCGGCGCGGCGCTTGGGCTCGTTCACCATCAGCCCGGGAAAGATCACCTTGGTAACCTTCGGCTGAGTCCCGAGATATTTGGCGACCGCCGCCGCGTTGGCGCAATGCTGGCGCATGCGCAGCGGTAGCGTTTCCAGCCCCTGGATGAACATGAAGGCGTTGAACGGGCTCATCGCCGCACCGAAGTCGCGCAACAGCGTGACACGCGCCTTGATGATGTAGGCGATCGGCCCCAGCGGCTTCACGGCTTGCGTCCACACCGCGCCATGATAGGCGGGGTCGGGCGTGTTCAGCATCGGGAAGCGCTTGGCGTTCGCCTCCCAATCGAAATTGCCGCCATCGACGATGATGCCGCCGATGGACGTGCCATGGCCGCCGATATATTTCGTCGTCGAATGCATGACGATCGCGGCGCCATGATCGAGTGGCCGGCACAAGATCGGTGCGGCCGTGTTGTCCATGATCAACGGCACGCCCAGCTCGCGGCCGATCTTGGCAACCTCGGCGATCGGGAAGACCTCGAGCTTCGGATTGGGCAGCGTCTCGGCGTAATAGCAGCGCGTGCGCGCATCCGTGGCGCGCCGGAAATTCTCCGGATCGGCCGGGTCGACGAAGCGCACCTCGATGCCCATCGTCTTCATGGTGTGCAGGAACAGGTTCCAGGTGCCGCCATAGAGATCGGTCGACGACACGAAATTGTCGCCCGCCTGGCAGATATTCTGGACCGAGAACAGCGTCGCCGCCTGGCCCGAGGCCAGCGCCAGCGCGGCCACGCCGCCCTCAAGCGCCGTAACGCGCTCCTCCAGCGCGTTCTGCGTCGGGTTCCCGATGCGGGTGTAGATGTTGCCGAGCTCCTTGAGCGCGAACAAATCCGCGGCATGGCCGGTATCGCGGAACTGGAAGCTGGTCGTCTGATAGATCGGCACCGCCACCGCATTGGTGGCGGGATCGCTGCGATAACCGGCGTGCAGAACAATGGTTTCGGGGTTTTTACTGGTCGTAGGCATGATCCCTCTATCCTTTTATTGAATGTCAGACTTGGGTGCCGCCAGGGGCGCCACTCATAGCTGCATTGCCGACCCATGTCACGGGGGCAGGCGGGTCAACTTGCGTTGACAGCGATGCGGGCCGGGCCGTACATCACGGGCAACCATAGGGAAGCGTCATGGATTTCGACCTCAGCGAAGAGCAGGTGGCGATTTGCGAGACCGCGCGCCAATTCGCCATCGAGCAGATGGCGCCCTTCGCCGCCGATTGGGACGAGAACAAGATTTTCCCCATGGACGCGCTGCGCGCCGGCGCCACGCTCGGCTTCGGCGGGATCTATGTGCGCGACGATGTTGGCGGCTCGGAGCTGTCGCGCCTCGACGCCGCCCTGATTTTCGAGGAGCTCGCCGCCGGCTGCACCTCGACCGCTGCTTATATCTCCATCCACAACATGGCGGCGTGGATGATCGATGCGTTCGGCGATGACGCGCAGCGCCGGCGCTGGCTGCCGCAGCTCACCTCGATGAAGACGTTCGCCAGCTACTGCCTGACCGAGCCCGGCGCCGGCTCCGACGCCGCGGCGCTCAAGACGCGCGCCGTGCGCAAGGAGGACCACTACATCCTCAACGGCAGCAAGGCCTTCATCTCCGGCGGCGGCGTGAGCGATGTCTATGTCTGCATGGTGCGCACGGGCGGCGACGGGCCCAAGGGCATCTCGACTCTGGTCATCGACAAAGGCACGCCCGGCCTCAGCTTCGGCAAGCAGGAGAAGAAGCTCGGCTGGAACAGCCAGCCCACCGCCATGGTGATCTTCGAGGATTGCATCGTGCCGGTGGAGAACCGCCTGGGCCAGGAGGGCGACGGCTTCAAGATCGCCATGCGCGGCCTCGATGGCGGGCGCATCAACATCGCGTCGTGTTCGCTGGGTGCTGCGCGCGCCTGCCTTGAAGCGGCGCGCGCGCACATGGGCGTGCGCAGCCAGTTCGGCAAGAAGCTCGCCGAATTCCAGGCGCTGCAATTCCGCCTCGCCGACATGGCGACGGAGTTGGAAGCGGCGCGCCTGATGGTGCAGCGCGCCGCGAGCCGTCTCGACGCCAAGGACCCGGAAGCGACCATGTTCTGTGCCATGGCCAAGCGTTTCGCGACCGACGCGGGCTTCGAGATCTGCAACCAGGCGCTCCAGCTTCTCGGCGGCTACGGCTATCTCAAGGACTATCCGGTCGAGCGCTATCTGCGCGACGCGCGGGTCCACCAGATCCTCGAAGGCACCAACGAAATCATGCGCGTGATCATCGCGCGCAAACTGCTCGACCTCTGAGGCCCATGCACGCCACCACCGACCTGCTCTGCGAGCGCCACGGCACGACCGGCCACATCACGCTCAACCGCCCCAAGGCGCTCAATGCGCTGACCCTGCCGATGATCCAGGCCATGGATCCGCAGCTTCGCGCCTGGGCGAAGGATGCGTCGATCGAAGCGATTGTCTTGACCGGGGCGGGCGAGAAAGCGTTTTGCGCCGGCGGCGACGTGCGCGCGGTTTACGAGGCGGGCAAGGGGATCAACGGCGCGCCGAAATCGCTGACGCGCGATTTCTTCTTCGAAGAGTATTGCCTCAACCGCCTCATCCACCGCTACGCCAAGCCTTACGTGTCGCTGATCGACGGCATCTGCATGGGCGGCGGCATGGGCCTCTCGGTCAACGGCCGCATGCGCGTGGTGAGCGAGCGCGCGATGATGGCGATGCCCGAGACCGGCATCGGCCTGTTCCCCGATGTCGGCGGCAGTCATTTCCTGTCGCGCTGCCCGGGGCAGCTCGGCGCTTATTTCGCGCTGACGGGCGCGCGCCTTAAAGCGGCGGATATGCTCTACGCCGGGCTTGCCACGCACTACGTGCCATCGGCAAAGCTGCTGGCGTTGCAAGCGGCACTCGAAAGCGGAAACGCCGACGCGGCCGTGGCGCATTTTGCCGAGAGCGCCGGCGAGGCGCCGCTCGCCGCCGAGCGCGCGCGCATCGACCGTTGCTTCGCCGCTGACACGGTCGAGGGCATTCTGGAAGCCCTCGCCGCCGATGGCAGCGAATGGGCGCAGAAGACGCGCGCGACGCTCCTCACGAAGTCGCCGACCAGCATGAAGGTGTCGCTACGCCAGGTCCGGACCGGCGCCAAACACGACTTCGAAGACTGTATGCGCATGGAGTTCCGCCTGGTCCAACGCTTCATGCGAGGCCATGATTTTTTCGAAGGCATCCGCGCTGTGCTGGTCGACAAGGACAACGCGCCGAAATGGAACCCCGCGACGCTGGCCGACGTGACGCCGGCGATGGTGGATACCTATTTCGCGCCGCTGCCGGAGGGCGAGCTGACGTTTGTGGATTGAGGTCGCCAAGTAAAGCTTACTGCCCCCGAAGGCTCAGAGACAGATGAAGTGGGCGGTCGCAAGTCCCTCTCCGCCCGCGAAGCGGGGGGAGAGGGATTTAGGGTGAGGTGGGTGGCTCAGCGGAAAATCTGTCAGACATTGCTTGCGCGGAGACACCACCTCACCCTCCCGCGCGCTGACGCGCGCGGGCCCCTCCCTCTCCCCCGCTTCGCGGCGGAGAGGGGATTCAACCGCTGCGTTGGTCCAAGCTTTCTTTGTGTCCTTCGTGCCTTTGTGGTTTGATTCTTTCGAGACAAGAAAGCACGCGGGAGGAACATCAACATGGCATCGATCGGCTTCATCGGGCTGGGCAACATGGGCGGGCCGATGGCGCGCAATCTGGTCAAGGCCGGGCACAGCCTCAGGGTCTTCGATATTGCCGCCGCCAATGTCGACGCCCTCAAAGCCGTCGGTGCTTCGGCCGTCGCCAGTGCGGGTGAAGCGGCCAAGGGTGTTGACGCCGTTGTCACCATGCTGCCGGCCGGGGAACATGTCCGCGCGGTCTACATGGAACCGGGCGGAGTCATCGCAAGCGCTGCAAAAGGCGCCTTGCTGATCGACTGCTCGACCATCGATGTCGAGAGTGCCCGCGCCGTCGGTGCCGCATCGGCCAAAGCGGGGCAGGAGATGGTGGATGCGCCCGTCTCCGGCGGCACGGCGGGCGCCGAGGGCGGCACGCTCACCTTCATGGTCGGCGGCAGCGACAAGGCTTTCGCGCGCGCCGAGCCGCTTCTCAAGGCGATGGGCAAGAATATCCTGCACGCCGGGCCGGCCGGCAACGGCCAGGCCGCCAAGATCTGCAACAACATGATCCTGGGCATTTCGATGATCGCGGTGTCGGAGGCGTTCACGCTGGCCGCCAAGCTCGGCCTCGACGCCCAGAAGCTGTTCGACATCAGCTCCAAATCCTCGGGCCAATGCTGGTCGATGACCAGCTATTGCCCCGTACCGGGTCCGGTGCCGACCTCGCCCGCCAACCGCGACTACAAACCCGGCTTTACCGCCGCGATGATGGTTAAGGATTTACGACTGGCGCAGCTCGCAGCCCAATCGACCGGGGCCGCCACCCCTTTGGGTGCGGCGGCCCAGGCCTTGTATGCGCTATATGTGGCGTCCGGGCAGGGGGGAAGCGACTTTTCCGGGATTGTCCGGATGTTGTCCGGTAAGTAACTAAAATTTAAGGCCGGGGCGCCATCCTAAAGGCTGGATCGATCGCAAAAGAGACCGGCCATGAAGCGTGCGTATTTGGAAACCGTTTCGCTCGTTGAGCGACTGCACCGCCAGTTCCTCGAAGTCGTGAAGAACGAAATCGAGCGCATGGGCGTGCGGGACATCAACAACGTCCAGGCGATGATTCTCTACCACATCGGCAGCGATGAGCTGACCGTGGGTGAGTTGACGCAGCGCGGCTATTATCTCGGCTCGAACGTTTCTTACAATCTCAAGAAACTGATCGAGCACGAGTACATCGCCCAGGCGCGTTCGCCCCATGATCGCCGCTCGGTGCGCATCAAGCTGACCCCCAAGGGCAGCGAGCTGCACGCCAAGCTCGACCAGATTTTCCAGAGCCACTCCCAGCAGCTCACCGGCAGCTCGGTGAAGCCCGAGGCGCTGGGCGCGGCCGCCGAGACCCTGAAGCAGCTCCAGCGCTTCTGGGACAGTGCCGCCATCGTCGGCGCGGGCCAGCTCACCCCCGCCGCTTAAAGAACGACCCTCCGCGACAGGAGAACGGCCGGCCCTTCTCAGGGTCGGCCGTTTTACTTTGCGCTCGCCGCAAACCTAAATTTTGTCGCCCGCGGACTTGATCCGCGGGTCCAAAACCGCACGGCGTCAGCGCTTGTCGAAACAACGGGCTGGTCCGGCGCGCCAGCTGCTTTGCCACGGCGCAGGCAAATTGCCGCAGGATTACAAACGATTTGCGGCGCCACTTAACGTGGCGCCAGTAGCCGACCCCGGCGCTCCGCATTGCTATCCAAGATACGCCGGGCCTATCGTCCCAACGATCCGGCTCTATATCGAACGTGTTGTCGCACCCTGCCCAAGAGGAGATGACACATGGCGACCTGGACACCCGATCCCACATTCTATCCTTCGCCGCGCATGGCCGCGGGCGCGCCCGCCGAGAAACTCGCCTACGTCGCGAGCTTCGATCCCGGGCGCAAGCGCGCCGACGTGATGGCGGTGGTCGACGTCGATCCGAAATCGCCGTCCTATGGCGGCATCGTCGGTCAGGTCGCGATGTCCGGGCCGGGCGACGAGCTGCATCATTTCGGCTGGAACGCCTGCAGCTCGTGCCTGTGCCCGAACATGCCGCATCCGCATGTCGAGCGGCGCTATCTGGTGGTTCCGGGCCTGCGTTCGTCGCGCATCCATATCCTCGACACCAAGCCCGATCCCAAATCCCCGAAAATTGTCAAAGTGATTGAGCCCGGCGACATCGCCGAGCGCGCCGGCTACAGCCGTCCGCACACGGTGCATTGCGGGCCGGGCGGCATCTATGTGAGTGCGCTGGGCAACGGCGAGGGCAAAGGGCCGGGTGGTGTTTTCATTATCGATCACGAAAGCTTCGATGTGCTGGGTCGCTGGGAGGTCGAGCGCGGCCCGCAGGAATTCGCCTACGACATGTGGTGGCATCTCGGTTACGACACGGTCGTGACCAGCGAGTGGGGTACCCCGGACATGTTCGAAGGCGGCCTCGTGCCCGAGTTGCTGCTCGGCGGCAAATACGGCCGCAAGCTGCATTTCTGGGATATGCACAAGCGCCGCCACGTGCAGGAGATCGATTTCGGCAAGGAAAGCCAGCTCGTCTTCGAGCTGCGTCCGGCCCACGATCCGACCAAGGCCTATGGCTTCGTCAATTGCGTCGTCAGCCTCGAGAACCTGTCTTCGTCGATCTGGACCTGGTATCGCGACGGCGACAAATGGGCGGCCAAGAAGGTGATCGAGATTCCCGCCGAGCCGACCGATCCCGATCAATTGCCGCCAGCACTCAAGGATTTCAAAGCGTGCCCGCCGCTCGTTACCGATATCGATCTCTCGGTCGACGACAAGTACCTCTATGTCTCGTGCTGGGGCACCGGCGATTTCCAGCAATACGACGTGAGCGACCCCATGCAGCCGCGCCTTACAGGAAAGATCAGGATCGGCGGCATCGTCGCGCGTGCCAAGCATCCCAAGTCCAAGGGTCCGCTCAATGGCGGACCGCAGATGGTGGAGGTGAGCCGCGACGGAAAGCGCATCTATTTTACGAACTCGCTCTACGGCGCCATCGACCCGCAATTCTATCCGGATCAACTCAAGGGCTGGATGGTCAAGATCAATGCCAAGCAAGGCGGCGGCATCGAAATGGATCCGGATTTCTTCATCGACTGGCCGGCCGGCCATCTGCCGCATCAGGTGCGCCTGCAAGGTGGCGACGCCTCGTCGGACTCTTATTGCTACCCGTGATCGGGGAATGGCGATGGCGCCAGACAGCGCCTTGTGGCCGTGGCTGGTTCTCGTCGGGTTGGGGATGTATCACGGCCTCAACCCGGCGATGGGCTGGTTGTTTGCGGTGGCCCTCGGCCTTCACCGCAAGAGCCGCGCCGTCGTCCTGCAATCACTGATCCCGATCGCGCTGGGCCACGCCCTGGCGATTGCCGTCGCTGCGGCCGCCGTGGTGGCGATCGGACTCGTGCTCGACGGGGGAGCATTGCGCAGCATCGCTGGCAGCATCCTCATTCTCTGGGCGCTCTATCATCTTCTCTACGGAACGCGCCATCGCGCGCGCGTCGGCATGCAGACCGGACTCATCGGCTTGACGCTCTGGTCGTTCCTGATGGCCTCGGCGCATGGTGCGGGGTTGATGCTGATCCCCGCCTTGATCCCGCTTTGCCTGGCGGGTAGCGCCGCGGGCGAGATCACCCACTCCGGCTCGCTTCTGATCTCGCTGGCCGCCATCGGCGTCCACACCGCGGCGATGCTCATTCTCACGGGTGTGATCGCAACCGTGGTCTACGAATGGGTCGGCCTCGCGTTCCTGCGCCGCGGCTGGATCAACTTCGACCTTCTATGGGTCGTGGCGCTTCTCGCGACAGGAATAATTCTTCTTGTCGTCTGAGGCGGCGGATCACCCCGTAAACGCCTGGATCCCTGTCTGCGCGCGGCCCAGGATCAGCGCGTGGATGTCGTGCGTGCCCTCGTAGGTGTTGACCGCCTCGAGGTTCAGCACGTGGCGGATGACGTGATATTCGTCGGAGATGCCGTTGCCGCCGTGCATGTCGCGCGCCATGCGCGCGATGTCGAGCGCCTTGCCACAGGAATTGCGCTTGATGAGGGAGATCATCGCCGGCGGGGCGCGATCTTCATCCATGAGGCGCCCGGCGCGCAGGCAGCCCTGCATGCCCAGCGAGATTTCGGTCTGCATGTCGGCGAGCTTTTTCTGGATGAGCTGATTGGCCGCCAGCGGCCGGTCGAACTGCTTGCGCTCCATCGTGTAGCTGCGCGCCTGGTGCCAGCAGAACTCGGCCGCACCCAAGGCGCCCCAGGCGATGCCGTAACGGGCACGGTTGAGACAGCCGAACGGCCCCTTGAGGCCGCTCACATTGGGCAGCAGGTTTTCTTCCGGCACGAACACATTGTCCATGACGATCTCGCCGGTGATCGAGGCGCGCAGGCTGAACTTGCCCTCGATCTTCGGCGCCGACAGACCCTTCATGCCTTTTTCCAGAATGAAGCCGCGAATGTCGCCGGCCTCGTCCTTCGCCCAGACGACGAAGACGTCGGCAATGGGGGAGTTGGTGATCCAGATCTTGGCGCCGGTCAGCGAGTAGCCGTCGGCGACCTTCTTGGCGCGGCTCTTCATGCTGCCGGGATCGGAACCGTGATCGGGCTCAGTCAGGCCGAAGCAGCCGACCCATTCGCCCGTCGCGAGCTTGGGCAGGTATTTCTGACGCTGTGCTTCGGTGCCATAGGCGTTGATCGGGTGCATGACCAACGACGACTGCACGCTCATCGCCGAGCGGTAGCCGGAATCGACGCGCTCCACCTCGCGTGAGATCAGCCCGTAGCAGACGTAATTCACGCCCGCACAGCCATAGCCCTCGATGGTCGAGCCCAGGAAGCCCAGCTCGCCCATCTCATTCATGATCTCGCGATCGAATTTCTCGTGCCGGAACGCCTGCTGCACGCGCGGCATCAGCTTGTCCTGGCAATAGGCGCGCGCGGAATCGCGCACCATGCGCTCGTCCTCGGTGAGCTGCTCGTCCAGCAGGAACGGGTCGTCCCACTGGAACGGGGTCGAGGCGGAGCCCTTGGATGATTTCGGCGCCGTGGCGGATTTGGGCGACATGGGCGTCTCTCCAATGGTCAAGGTCGGGTGGACCTGACGGATCTGAGGGAACAATGGGCGAGGTGGTGACATTGAAATCAACTCGCGGCGAATAAATAAACGCGAAGGGCAGTTTTATGGCGAGGTCCGGTTCGGAGCGCAATCCTCGCCATGGATTAGTCCGGAAGCACGGCGGTGGCTTCAATCTCGATGCGCGCGCGGTCCTCGACCAGGGCGGCGACGGCGACCAGCGTCATCGCTGGGAAATGCCGGCCGATCACTGCGCGGTACGCTTCTCCCACCTCGGCGAGGCGCTGCACGTACTCGCGCTTGTCGACCACATACCAAGTCAGCCGCACGAGATGCTCAGGGCCAGCGCCGGCTTCTTTCAGAACAGCAACGATATTGGCGAGCGCCTGTTTCGCCTGCGCGACAAAATCGTCGCTCTCGAAGCGGCCGGTAGCGGGATTCCAGCCGATCTGGCCGGCCACCGAAATGATCGTCCCGCGCGCGGCGACGCCATTGGCGTAGCCCTTGGGCTTGGCCCAGCCGGGCGGCAACAGCGATTGATTCATAGGGATCGGCGGCTCCCGGCGTCCGCAAAATTACTTTAGACTTAAAATAATTTACCCCGAACCCCTCCCTCTCGCAAGCGACCCGGTCCTCGCCCTCACGGGCGCGGTTCGATCGCGCCCATGGCCCGGTTGAGGATGACGGTCGGCACCCACGCCCAAAAGCCGGCGTTGTAATGGCCGGCATTCACCACGACGACCAGATCGAATGCCGGCACGACGAAGACGCGCTGGCCGCCATTGCCGTTGCCGGCCGCCCAATCCACCGGGCGCTTGTCGATCAACGAACGGCCCAGCCAGAACTGGTAGCCATAAAAATAGAGGCCCGATCCGTTGATCTGCGGCGCTGTGGCCTCGGCGATCCACGCGGCCGGCACGATCTGGGCGCCGTTCCACGCGCCGCGCTGCAGCATCAATTGTCCGATTTTGGCGAGGTCGCGCGGCCGCATACGCAAGCCCGATTTCACGATCGGCTGACCGTCTTCGTAGCGGTTCCATTCCTCGGATATATCGAGCGGGGCGAACAACACCTCGCGCGCCAGCACGTCGAAATCCTTGCCGGTGACCTTGCGCAACACGCCGGCCAGCAGCTCCGTGGCGCCGCCGTTGTAATTGTAGACCTGCCCGGCCGGTGCCACGACCGGCACCTCCAAGGCAAACCGATAGCGATCCGCCGCCGCATCCATGCGTGTTTCGCTGTTGGCGGGGTCAGTGTAGGGAAGGCTCTCATCCCACGCCAAGCCCGCGGACATCGTCAGCAGATGACGCAGCGTGATGCGGTCCTTCTCCGGCGTGCGCAGATCCACATATTCGGGAAAGAAAGACAGCACCGGCTGGTCGATGTTCTTGACCCAGCCGCGTTCGACCGCAATGCCAAAGACCAATGCCACGATGCTCTTGGAAACCGAGCGCAGATCATGCTGCGTCTCGGGACCGAACGTGACGACGCCAAGCGGCATCCCTCTCTTTTCATCGACACCGGAAAAATATTGTTCGAAGACGAGAGACCCGTGTCGCACCACCAGGACCGCGTGCACATTGGCCTGTGTCAATTCACGCACCGCCGGCACCATCGCGCAGAGGCGGGCGCTGCTCAGTCCGACGCTCTCCGGCGCGGCCACTTTCCACCGATCCGACCCGGAGGCCGGCGTCTTGCAATCGGTTTGCGCCGCCGCGACATTCGGCACGATCGCGCACGCCAGCAAAAGACCAAGGGCTCGAATGTTCATGTCGTCTCTCCCTTCGCGTTAAGGCACGTTCCTGATTTTTCCCGACCCCGAGACATGCGATTGGACCTGTTTGGGTTGGCCGTGCAGCGTGACGCTGCCGCTGCCGGTAATGCGAAGCTCGGCCTCGTCACGCGCGGCGAGATCGGCGTCGCCGCTGCCGGTGATGCGCGCACTCGCGCGCTGCGTCACGAGCTTGCCGAGATCGGCCTTGGCCGAGCCCGTGATGTCGAGCGATACCCGTTGCACGTTTCCGCTGGCGGCGACCCGGCTGCTGCCGGTGAGCTTGATGTCGAGCCTGTCCTGATCGAGGGCGGACAAAGTGAGCTGTCCGGAGCCGGTCATCTTCCAGGACGCAACCGCCGGTCCGCTGAGGCGCACGACAATCTGGTTGCGGGGCCCGCAATTGAAGAAATTGGCGTCCGACCGCAGTGAACCGCCTTGCAGACGTACATAACGAATGAAGTCAGGGTCGCCGGTGACGGTGGCCTCCGGACGCGGCCCCGGTTGATAGAAGACTTTCGCCGACAGCCGGATTTCGATCATGTCGTCACCGTCCCAGTTCAGCTTGGCGGTCGCGGGCTGAACGGCATCGCGCGTGGGCTCGTTCCCGCCGAAGAGGCGGGCGAGCGGCGCGGACCAACAGCTCTGACCCATGGCCCAAGGCCGATCGAGCCGGCCCAACACGGATGTCCCGGAGATCCACGACGCCAGCACCAGGCACGTCGCCGACGTGATGAGCGAGATCAGCGCAATCCAGGCAAGTCGTGCGGTCATGGGTTCACCTTTCCATTCGGCTTGCGTCGAGCGCGGCCGATCCGTCAGTCGTAATGCTTGGTCCTGGCCCAGGAGGCGTCGACCTCCGGCCTAAGTCCGCGACAAATCCATAGCGTCCGGCCCGTCACGGCGGGCAGCGCCCACGGATGGTCGAAGCGGCCGACCGCTTCGACAGAGGCATAGACCTTCAACAGATTTTCGCGACTTCCGCCGAGGCGCAGCACCACATTGCGGTCGTGGCCGCGCGGCCCCCACAGGAAATAATTGTTGTGTCCGCTGATCGCCGGCGGCAGCCCCCACTTCTTGCCGAGCACGTCGATTGCCGCGGCGTCGCCGTAGTTGTTGGCAAAGAACACGGCCTGCGCGCGCTCTTCCGGCGGCAAGGATTGATACGCCTGGCCGACCAGGGCCGCGAGATCGGCCCAGCCGAACATGTCGGCGTAAAATTGCGGCAAGCGGGCGGGCGGCGAGCGGCCATCGGCGGTTGGCGCCAGGCCGAGAGTGGCTTGGTAGGCGACGTAGGTTTCGACCGGAAGGATCGGCAGCCCAAATGGCGCGATGATGAAGCCCAACACGACGACCACGGCAAAGGCCGCGCCCCGTATCAGGCGCGCTGCGACCCACGCCTCGATCGCCACGGCGCCGCCCGCAAACAGCAGCGGATAGGCGCCGACGGGATAATACGGCTTGGCGTGGATCGCGATCATGACCGCCATCAGCGCCGCGAATGCGATGGCGACGGCGCGCAAATCGGCAAAGCGCGGCCAGAACGCGAACGCGCCAAGCCCGATGATCCATATCGGCACCGTCGCCGGATTGAGGAGCTTGATCTGGGCAAGCAGATACTCGAGCGCGGACAGGTCCGGAATCTTTTCGGAGAGGCGCCGGCCGAATTCGAGGAACGGCCAGTCATGCGCCGCCTGCCACAGGATATTGGGCAGCACGATGAGCCCGGCGATGGCAGCACCCAGATAGAGTTCCTTGCGGGCGAAGGAGCGGCGCGCCGGTGTCGCCAGGAGGCCGAAGCCCAGGGCTGCGAGCCAGAAGACCATCGTGTATTTCGCGAGCAGCGCCACGCCCGCGACGACGCCAATGGCGAGCCACCAGCGCTCCTCGCCATCGCGGATGATCCGGATGAGCGCATAGCCGCAGAACAGCCATGTCAGGGACTGGAGCGCATCCGTCGACAGCAGCGTGCCCAAGGCGAGAAAAACGCCGCCGGTCAGCGTCGCGAGACCGGCAATGGCTTGTGCCCAGCGCCCGCCGCCGAGCCGACGCGCCGTCTCAGCGGTCAGCGCGACGGTCGCGGCATGCGCGAGGGCAGGCACCAGACGCAGCATCACGACGAAATCGCCGAACAGCCTGTACATCACGCCGGCGATCAGCGGAATCAGCGGCGGCTGATCGACATAGCCCCAGTCCAAACGCAAACCGCAGACGATGAAATAAAGCTCGTCGCGAAAAATGCCGTAGCCGCTGCCGACAGCAAGATGGACGGCGACCGTCACCAGCGCCAGGGGCACGGCGGGGCGCAGAAGCTGCGTTTCCAAAACCGCTGGCATCGTGCTGGATCGTGTGTTCATGGCTCGCCTCACGCGGCGTTTGGTGTCGGCTTGAGCAGGCGGTAGTGCAGGCGCGCGTAATGCCCCAGCAATCTCACCGCGCCGGTGAGGGCGAGGAGCAGCAACGCACCGCCGCCCACGCTGCCGGCGACCAGGCCAACGCCGGTCAGGATGCCGGCGAGCGATGGCGAGAGCAGGGCGCTCAGCAGCGTGGCGAGCCCGGCCACGCACAAGGCGACGATCACGATGCCGATGACCATGGTCGCCAGCGTTAGCGCGAAGAGGAGCGGCAGCAGAACAAAGAGATCGACCGTTGCCAATCCGCCCAGCGCCAGCACCGCGGCCACGAAGTTTCCCAGGCTGCGCTGATTTTCCCAGCGCCGCAGCCCGGTCTCGGCGCGCAACTCGCGCGCCAGCCGCTTGGGATCGCCAAGGGCCGCGGCGACATCCTCTTCACGGCGTCCCGATGCGCTTGCCTCGTCGAAATAGGCCGTGTAGTCGGCCATGATGTCGTCGATTTCGCTGGTCGGCAGTCCTGCGAGCCCAGCCCGCAGCGCGCGCAGAAATGTGTCGCGGGTCATTCCTTGTCTCCCAGCAATTGGCTGACGGCGTCGACGAAGGCGCGCCATTCGCGCCTCTGCGCCTCGAGGGCGGCGCGACCGCTGGCAGTCAGCCGGTAGTATTTGCGCGATGGTCCGCTGCTGGATTCGACAAGATGCGTGTCGACCAGCCCGTCATTCTGCATGCGCCGCATGAGCGGGTAGATCGTCCCTTCGCCCATGCCCACCCCGGTCGCCAGCGTGCTGGCGATCTCGTACGCGTAGCTCTCGCCGCGCGACAGCAAGGCCAGCACGCACAATTCCAGCGCGCCTTTCTTGAGTTGGATTTGGGTCGAATTCGGTCATGAGCCTGGGGAACATATAACAAGGTACCATGTAATGCAAGATAGTAGGGCAAGCGCTGGCCACGCTGGCGGGCAGGGACGTCGGATGCATGCGCGCAACTGCCGGTGCGCGCGATGTCGGTGTCCGTGAGCCAGCCTCAAGCGCGGGCCATGACGACGCGGCGTACCGGAGGGCGAGGGGTCGATCACGCGCTCAGCGCGAGGCTTCCCGCGCGCCGGCAAATACAGCTATCGTGATATGCGCAACAGCATTGCCAGGCGCATCCCTTGTCTTCCCGCGACGTGATCTTCGAGTTTCGCCGCATCGGCCGGTCCGTGAAGGTGACGGCCGTCGATAGCCTGACATTGACGGAGGTCTCGGTCGTGTGTCCGGCCAATGCGCCGGAAACAACTCAGCGCGCCGTGGCGCTGCGCAAGCTCGAATATGTGTTGAAGCGTCAGCGCGGGGATGGTCAAGTCCGATCCTGATGGCTAAAGTCGGCAACGACAGGTAGGCACACAAGCCGGATGCATGACGAACATGCACCGCAGGTGGTGAGTGCGGGAGACGAGAGCGAGGGCATGGAGTATTTTCTCCAGCAGTTGATCAATGGCGTGACGCTGGGCGCCATCTACGGCCTTGTCGCCATCGGTTACACGATGGTCTACGGCATCATCGGCATGATCAACTTCGCCCATGGCGAGATCTACATGATCGGCGCCTTCATGGCGGTGATCACGTTCACGCTGCTCGGCATGCTAGGCATCACCTGGGTTCCGGCGGCCCTCGTGGTCGTCCTTATCTGCGCGGTGCTGTTCACCTCCGCCTATGGCTGGGCGATCGAGCGCATCGCCTATCGGCCGCTGCGCGGCTCCTTCCGCCTGGCGCCGCTGATTTCCGCGATCGGCATGTCGATCGCGCTGCAGAACTACGTGCAGCTCGCCCAGGGCGCCAAGATCAAATCGCTGCAGCCGGTGATCCGCGGCACGCTGGTCGTCGCGGAGGCCAACGGCTTCACCGTCGTCATCAGCTATCTGCAGATCATCATCATGGCGCTGACGCTGGCCATGATGGTCGGCTTCACGCTGATGATCCAGAAGACCTCGTTGGGCCGCGCGCAACGCGCCTGCGAGCAGGATCTCAAAATGGCGTCGTTGCTCGGCGTCAATGTCGACCGCGTCATCTCCGCGACCTTCGTCATGGGTGCGGCCCTGGCGGCGGTCGCCGGCGTGTTCGTGACGATGTATTACGGCGTCATCGATTTCTACATCGGCTTCCACGCTGGCCTCAAAGCCTTCACCGCCGCCGTGCTCGGCGGCATCGGCTCGCTGCCCGGCGCGATGCTGGGCGGGCTGCTGATCGGCCTGATCGAGGCCTTCTGGTCGGGCTATTTCTCGGTCGAGTACAAGGACGTGGCGGCCTTCGCCATTCTCGTCATCGTCCTCATCTTCATGCCCACGGGCCTGCTCGGCCGCCCGGAAGTGGAGAAGGTCTAGATGGCGACCATCGCCGGGCAGGCCGTCTCGAAAACTTCGCTGCCGGGGGCTCTCAAGGAAGCGGCAATCACCGCCGGCGTGGCGCTTATCCTCGCGTTTCCGATGCTTGGCCTGCATCTGGGCGATATCCCCGGCGGCGTGACCATCGTCCCGCAATACCAGGTCGTCGCGATCAGCGTCGCTGTGGTTTTCTTCGGCCGGCTGGCCATGGCCCTCTATCGCCAGCATTCGCCGAATGTCCCGGCGCAGACCTTCGCCGGCGTGCGTGAGCTGATCGGCCGTGGCGCGGGCCTCGGCCTCTATGTTGGCCCCGCTGTCGTCGTCTTCGCGGTGGTGATGCCGTTCATGCCGTTCGCGGACGGCTTCATCATGGCGATCGCCATCACTGTGCTGATCTACGTGATGCTCGGCTGGGGCCTCAATGTCGTCGTTGGCCTCGCCGGATTGCTCGATCTCGGCTATGTCGCGTTCTATGCGGTCGGCGCCTATTCGTTCGCGCTGCTGGCCACGAACTTCAATCTCGGCTTCTGGGAATGCCTGCCGCTGGCGGGTGCCATCGCCGCCTTGTTCGGCATCCTGCTCGGTTTCCCCGTGCTGCGACTGCGCGGCGATTATCTGGCGATCGTGACGCTGGGGTTCGGCGAGATGATCCGCATCATCCTGCTCAACTGGCAGGATTTGACCGGCGGCCCGAACGGCATGGGCTCGCTGCCGACGCTATCGTTCTTCGGCTATCCGTTCACGGCGGAGGCGCCGGACGGGGTCACGTCGTTCAGCGATCTGTTCGGCATCGAATATGCGCGCGAGCACCGCCAGATCTTCCTCTACTACGTCATCCTCATCCTCGCCCTCGCGACCAACTTCTTCACCCTGCGCATCCGCAAGCTGCCGCTGGGCCGCGCCTGGGAAGCGCTGCGCGAGGATGAGATCGCCTGTCGAGCCCTGGGCATCAATCCCACCATCACCAAGTTGAGCGCCTTCGCGATCGGCGCGATGTTCGGCGGCTTCGCCGGCTCGTTCTTCGCGACGCGCCAGGGCTTCATCAGCCCGGAAAGCTTCAGCTTCATCGAGTCCGCCACCATCCTCGCGATCGTGGTGCTGGGCGGCATGGGCAGTCAGCTCGGCACCGTGCTGGCCGCGGCGTTTCTCGTGCTGCTGCCGGAGCTCGGCCGCGAATTCGCGCAGTTCCGCATGCTCGCCTTCGGCATCGCCATGGTGCTGATCATGATCTGGCGGCCGCGCGGTCTCGTCTCGCATCGCGATCCGTCGGTCCGGCTGGGCGAGCGGCCCGGGGCAGGGGCGACATGAGCGCCTCGCCCAACCGACCGCTGCTGACGGTCGAACACCTGACGATGCGCTTCGGCGGCCTGGTCGCCGTCGACGACGTCTCCTTCACCGCGCGCGATCGCGAGATCACCGCCATCATCGGCCCCAATGGCGCGGGCAAGACCACGGTCTTCAACTGCCTCACCGGGTTCTACAAGCCGACGGTCGGGCGCATTTCGCTCGTGCGCGAGACGGGCACGTTCCTGCTCGAGCGCATGGAAGGCTTCCGCATCGCGCGCGATGCCGGCGTGGCGCGCACGTTCCAGAATATCCGCCTGTTCCCCAAAATGTCGGTGCTGGAAAATTTGCTGGTGGCGCAGCACGAGCGCCTGATGCGCGCGTCCGGCTTTTCCGTCGCCGGCCTGTTGGGCCTGCCGGTCTATCGCAAGGCCGAGCGCAAGTCGATCGAGCTGGCGCGCTACTGGCTCGAGCGCATCAATCTCGTCGCCCATGCCGACGGCGATGCCGGCGCACTGCCCTATGGCGCGCAGCGCCGGCTGGAGATCGCGCGCGCCATGTGTACGCGGCCCGTGATCCTCTGCCTCGACGAACCCGCGGCCGGCCTCAACCCGCGTGAATCCGCCGAGCTCAACGATCTGCTGCGCTTCATCCGCGACCAGCACAACGTCGCCATTCTGCTGATCGAGCACGACATGAGCGTGGTCATGGGCATTTCCGACCGCATCGTCGTGCTCGATTACGGCCGCCGCCTGGCCGAGGGCACGCCCGCCGAAATCCGCGCCAATCCCGATGTCATCCGCGCCTATCTCGGCGAGGACGAGGACGAGGAGCTGCCGCCCGAGGTCGCCGTCGACCTTGCCGGCACGCTGAAGCAGGGGCCGTGATGCTGACCCTCAACGCCATCCATACGTTCTATGGCGCGATCGAAGCGTTGCGCGGCGTCACCATCGACGTGCGCCAGGGCGAGATCGTGACGCTGATCGGCGCCAACGGTGCGGGAAAATCGACGCTGCTGATGACGATCTGCGGCACGCCGCGCGCGACGCGCGGATCGGTCAATTTCGAAGGCCGCGACATCACGAGCGTGCCGACGCACGAAATCGTGCGCCTCGGTATCGCGCAATCGCCGGAGGGGCGGCGGATTTTTCCGCGCATGACGGTGATCGAGAATTTGCAGATGGGCGCCACGATCTCCGATCCCGCGCATATGCAAGACGATCTCGCCCGCGTCTTCAAGCTCTTCCCAATTCTCGACAAGCGTCAGTCGCAGCGTGGCGGCACGCTGTCGGGCGGTGAGCAGCAGATGCTGGCGATCGCGCGCGCCCTGATGAGCCGTCCGCGGCTGTTGTTGCTCGATGAGCCGTCGCTGGGCCTCGCACCCTTGCTGGTGAAGCAGATCTTCACCACCATTCGCGAGATCAACGAGCGCGACGGCATGACCGTGCTGCTGGTCGAACAGAACGCCTATCACGCGCTCAAGCTTGCCCATCGCGGCTACGTGCTCGTCAACGGCCGCATCGCGATGGCGGGTACGGGTGCCGAATTGCTGGCCGACCGCGAGGTCCGCACGGCCTATCTCGAAGGCGGGGTCGCCCATTGAGGTCGCCATGAGCGCAATTTTCGGGACCAGCCTCGGCGTCTTTATCGGCATGACGGTCATCTTGTCCGGCGGGGCCGCGTTCATGACCGGGCAGGCGCTGGCCGGAACTTGGCGCCCCTTCTGGCACGCAATCCCCTATGCGCTGCTGCTGGCCGCCTTCGATCGCTTCCTGATTTTCGGCCTGTTCGAGGGCGAGTTGCTGTGGCTGCCGGGGTTCCTGATCGATTGGGCCGTGCTGCTGGCGCTCACCATGCTGGCCTTCCGCTTGCAGCGGGCGCATATGATGGTCCGGCAATACCCGTGGCTTTATGAGCGCAAGGGCTTGTTCAAGTGGAGTGAAAGGCAAGGGGGCTGACGAAGGGGGCGGCCCCGTTGCCGCCGTGACGCGACTGTCCTAAACTCTGCCGCCAATCGCCCTCCGGAACGCATTCTTTCGTGTCCGGGCGGCGCCGACCGCGGGCTAAGGCGTTCGCCAACGGCTGGTTTCACGGTCGAGTGCAACACGTACAGGGAGAGATCAAATCATGCGGAAATATACGCTCGGGCTGATCGCCGCGGCTGCAACGGTTCTCGTCGCTGCCGAGGTGAAGGCCCAGGACATCGTGGTGGCGGCGGTCGGACCGATGACCGGCCAATACGCCGTCTTCGGCGAGCAGATGAAGCGCGGGGCCGAGATGGCGATCGCGGACATCAACGCCAAGGGTGGTGTCAACGGCAAGAAGCTGAAGCTCGAGATCGGCGACGATGCATGCGATCCCAAGCAGGCGGTTGCGGTTGCCAACCAGATGGTCAGCAAGAAGGTATCGCTCATCGCCGGGCATTTCTGCTCGTCCTCGTCGATCCCGGCCTCGCAGGTCTACGCCGAAGCCGGCGTTCTGCAGATCACGCCCGCTTCGACCAATCCGAAGCTGACGGAAGACGCCGTCGCCAAGAAATGGGTCAACGTTTTCCGCACCTGCGGTCGCGATGACCAGCAGGGCGCGGTGGCCGGCGCCTACATTGCTGACAAGTTCAAGGGCAAGAAGGTCGCCATCATCCACGACAAATCGACCTACGGCAAAGGCCTGGCCGACGAGACCAAGAAGTCGCTCAACGCCAAGGGCTTCAAGGAGTCGATGTACGAGGCGGTCAACCAGGGCGACAAGGACTTCACCGCGCTGATCAGCAAGATGAAGGCCGCGAACATCGACCTGATCTATCTCGGCGGCTACCACACCGAAGCCGGCCTGATGATCCGCCAGGCGCGTGAGCAGGGCTTCAAGGCCTTGCTGATGTCCGGCGACGCGCTCGTCGACAACGAGTACTGGAAGATCACCGGCCCCGCCGGCGAGGGCACGCTGATGACCTTCGCGCCCGATCCCCGCAAGGCGGCCGAGGCGAAGGACGTCGTCGCCAAGTTCAAGACCATGAACTATGACCCCGAGGGCTATACGCTCTACAGCTACTCGGCCATCCAGGTTTTCGCCGAGGCTCTGAAGCAGACCAAGGGCGTGGTCAAGGTTGCCGATCTGTCCAAGGCGATCCGTGGCCACACCTTCAAGACCGTCATCGGCGATCTGAAGTACGACAACAAGGGCGACGTCTCCAACTCGAAGTACGTCTTCTACATCTGGAAGAACGGTCAGTACGCGGAGATGTGATCGCCTGACGGCATCACGTTAAACGACGACGGCCCGGCAGCGATGCCGGGCCGTTTTTCGTTGAGGGCCGCGCGCGCCCCGCGCGCTATTTCTTGGCGCGGCCGGCGGTGCTGCCGCCTTCATCATCGCGATGGCCAAGCCCGATCTGCTTGGCGAATTTGGAGCGCTGCGCGGCGTAGTTGGGGGCGACCATCGGATAGTCGGCCGGAAGATTCCACTTGCGACGATAAGCGTCGGGCGACAGGCCGTAGGTGGTGCGCAGATGGCGCTTCAGCATCTTGAGCCGCTTGCCGTCCTCCAGGCAGACGATGTAGTCCGGCATGATCGATTTCTTGATCGGCACCGGCGGCTCCGGGGCGGCCGGCACGCCCATGTCGGGCTCGGCGGCCAGGATCGCATTGTGGATCGTGCGGATGATGTCCGGCAGCTGGGCCAGCTGGACCTCGTTGTTGCGCAGATAGGCCGCGGCAACCAGCGTCGTCAGCTCAAGAATATCGTCGGAGACGGGCGGTAGGGTTGTGGGGTCGGCCATCGATATGCCCTTTCCACAAGAAATGTATCAGAACAGTCCGAGACAACCGCAGCGGGATGTTGCACGGCCATTGGCCCGTGTCAACCGAACGGCCGGGCGGGGGCCGGGCCTTTTCGGGTGGTTTTTCAGCAACATTTCCAGATGACTTGCGCCCCGGCCGCCCGATGGTCCATAAGGACGCCCGGACTGGCGAAATCTTGTGGCTGATTGGCAGGCCGGTTCGACATGTGGTAGTTTTCCAGCCCCTTTTCCGACATATTCACGGCCGCATGACGACTTCCGAAACCATTGCTATTGCCGCTGACCAGGGCGGTTTTGAGCTCAAACGTACACTGGTCGCCGAGCTCGAAACGGCTGGCTATAAGGTGCTCGATCTCGGCACCCACTCGACCGACAGCGTCGACTATCCGGACTTCGCCAACGCCCTGGCCGCGGCGATCCGCGACGGCAAGGCGCGCCGCGGGGTGGTCATTTGCGGCACCGGCATCGGCGTTTCGATCGCCGCCAACCGCCACCCCTTCATCCGCGCCGGCCTGTGCCACAACACGACGGATGCCCGCCTGACGCGCCAGCACAACGACGCCAACGTCCTGGCGCTGGGCGGCCGCACCATCGGCGTCGAAGTCGCCAAGGACTGCCTGCGCACCTTCCTGACGACCGAATTCGAAGGCGGCCGGCACGTCCGCCGCGTCGCCAAGCTCGGCTCACCTGAAAAAGTGGAATCTCGATGATGTCACGGTCCAGCGCCAAGCCCGCAGCACCCGCCTTGACCCACGATGCGTTCTTCGAGGCCGGCGTCGCCGAGGCCGATCCCGATCTCTATCGCGCCCTCCAGGACGAGCTGCAGCGCCAGCGCGACAAGATCGAGCTGATCGCGTCGGAGAACATCGTCTCGCGCGCCGTGCTGGAAGCGCAGGGCTCGGTGCTCACCAACAAATACGCCGAAGGCTATCCCGGGCGTCGCTATTACGGCGGCTGCGAATACGTCGACGTTGCCGAGGGCCTGGCCATCGAGCGCGCCAAGAAGCTGTTCAATTGCGCCTTCGCCAACGTCCAGCCGCATTCGGGCGCCCAGGCCAATCAGGCGGTGTTCTTCGCCCTGATGCAGCCCGGCGACACGTTTCTCGGTCTGTCGCTGGCGGCGGGCGGGCATCTGACGCACGGCTCGCCGGCCAACCAGTCCGGCAAGTGGTTCAAGGCGGTCTCGTACCTGGTGCGCCGCGACGACCAACGGATCGACTACGACGAGGTCGAGAAGCTGGCCAAGGAGCACAAGCCCAAGCTGATCGTTGCCGGCGGCTCGGCCTATCCGCGCGTGATTGATTTCGCGCGCTTCCGCCAGATCGCCGAACTCAGTGGGCGCGTATCTGATGGTCGACATGGCGCATTTCGCCGGCCTCGTCGCCGGCGGCGCGCATCCCAGCCCGCTGCCCCATGCCCATGTCGTCACCACGACCACGCACAAGACGCTGCGCGGGCCCGCGCGGCGGCATGATCCTCTCGAACGACGAGGAGATCGGCAAGAAGATCAACTCGGCCGTCTTCCCGGGATTGCAGGGCGGCCCGCTGATGCACGTCATCGCCGCCAAGGCGGTGGCGTTTGGCGAGGCGCTCAAGCCGGAATTCCGCGCCTATGCGCGCGCCGTCGTCGAGAACGCCAAGGCGCTCGCCGCGACCTTGCAGGCCCGCGGCCTCGATATCGTCTCCGGCGGCACCGACACGCATCTGATGCTGGTCGACCTGCGTCCCAAGAAGCTCAACGGCCGCGCCGCCGAGCAGAGCCTCGATCGCGCCGGCATGACCTGCAACAAGAACGGCATCCCGTTCGATCCCGAGAAGCCGGCGATCACGTCGGGCATTCGCCTGGGTTCGCCCGCCGGCACGACGCGCGGCTTCGGTGCCGCCGAGTTCCGCCAGATCGGCGAGCTGATCGGCGATGTGCTCGACGGACTGGCGAACAGCAACTCCGGCGACAATTCCGCCGCGGAGGCCGCGGCACGGACCAAGGTTGCCGAGCTGTGCCGCCGCTTCCCGATCTATCCGGGCCTTTAAAGAAGAATCGAAGAGCAGGGGGTACAGGGGGATGCGCTGTCCGTTCTGCGGCCATGAGGATACCCAGGTTAAGGATTCCCGGCCGACCGAAGACAACACGGCGATACGCCGCCGCCGGTTCTGCCCGAGCTGCGGCGCGCGCTTCACGACGTTCGAGCGCATCCAGTTGCGCGAGCTGATCGTCGTCAAGAAGAACAACGTCAAGGAGCCGTTCGACCGCGACAAGCTCGCGCGCTCGCTGATGATCGCGGTGCGCAAGCGCCCGGTTGAATCCGAACGCGTCGAGCGCATCGTCAACGGCATCGTGCGGCGGCTGGAGAGCCTGGGCGAAACCGAGATCTCCTCGACCGTGGTCGGCGAGATGGTGATGGACGCGCTCTCCACCCTCGATCCCGTCGCCTATGTCCGCTTCGCCTCGGTCTATCGCAATTTCCGCGAGGCCAAGGATTTCGAAGATTTCGTCGGTAAGCTGGGTGGCGACAAGGACTAATCGGGCCCGCGGACACCACGCGAAGACCTCATCCTTCGACAGGCTCAGGTTGAGGTTCTTAAACATCGCCCTCATGCGGAGCTTGTCAAAGCATGAGGGCTGGCGCGATGGCAAATAACACCAACGCAATCGACGCCGACCACATGCGCGCAGCGCTTGCGCTCGCGCGCCGCAATCTCGGCCGGACCTGGCCCAACCCGTCGGTCGGCTGCGTCATCGTCAAGGATGGCAGCGTGGTCGCTCGCGGCTGGACGCAAAGCGGCGGGCGCCCGCACGCGGAGACCGAGGCGCTGGCGCGTGCCGGCAAGGCGGCGCGCGGTGCAACGGCTTATGTGACGCTCGAGCCTTGCAGCCATCACGGCAAGACGCCGCCTTGTGCCGAGGCGTTGGTCGCCGCGGGCGTGGCGCGCGTGGTAGCGGCGATTGAAGATCCCGATCCGCGCGTCAGCGGCCGCGGCGTCGCCGCCTTGCGTCAGGCCGGCATCGCGACCGATGTCGGAAGCCTCGCCGAGGAAGCCGCCGAGCTCAACGCCGGTTTCCTGTTGCGCGTGCGCGCCGGCCGGCCGCTGCTGACACTCAAGGCCGCGACCACGCTCGATGGACGCATCGCGGTCCATACCGGCGAGAGTCAGTGGATCAGCGGGCCGCAATCGCGCGCCCGCGGTCATCTGCTGCGTGCCACCCATGACGCGATCATGGTGGGCATCGGCACTGCCATCGCCGACGATCCGGAGCTGACTTGCCGGTTGCCCGGCTTGCAGGCGCGCTCGCCGGTACGCGTCATCGTCGATTTACGCCTGCGCCTGCCGCTGACCAGCCGCGTCGTCCGCTCGGCGCGCGACACGCCGACCTGGCTGGTCGCTTTGGCCGGCACCGATCCGTCGCGCGCCGCGGCGTTTGCCGATTGCGGTGTCGAGATGATCGAAGTGCCGGCGACAGCGCGGGGCGAGCTCGACATCGGCGCTGCTTTTCAAGCCCTCGGCGCCCGCGGCCTGACGCGCGTGCTGATCGAAGGCGGCAGCCAGCTCTCCGGCGCCGTCCTACGCGCCGATCTGGTGGATCACATCGTCTGGTTTCGTGCACCCTTGGTGATGGGCGGTGACGGCGTGCCCGTCGCGGCCGCCTTCGGGGTCGATGCGCTGGCCCAAGCGCCGCGCTTCACGCGCCGCGGCGTCGAATCTTGCGGCGACGATTTAGTCGAGACCTACGCGCGCAATTAGGGCGCGTCCAGCGTGCGCTGGAAGAAATCGACCATGTCGGCGTTCAGTTTCTCGTGAAACGCCACGCGGTCGATGCCGGCCGCGTCGCGGCAGATCCACGGCACCATGACCTCAAGATCCTGCGAGCACGGCGAGAAGAAGATGAAATGGCCCATGCCCTCGGCCACCGCCAGTTCGGGCGGTGCCGGCAGGTTCTTCAGAATGTTGTCGATATTGTAGGGCTCGGGCAGCACCTCGTCCTTGCCGGCGCGATAGAGACGGAGCGGTGCGCGCACGTCGGCGAGGCCCTTTTGGTCGAAGAGGAAGCCGAGCATCGGGGACATGATGTAGGCCGCGCGCACGCGCGGATCGGCGACCGCCTCGAATTCCGGCCGGCGGCGCTGCGCGGCGGGCGTGGTTAGAATCTTCGCGACCGGGTCCTGCGGCACCGCCTTCGCGTAATCCGCGATCCGCGCAAAGTTTGGCTTCGCGCCGATGGTGAGCAGCGCGGTATAGCCGCCAAGTGCGAACCCGACAATGCCGATCCGCGTCCTGTCGACCGCGGGGCCGATCGTCGGATCGGCGAGGATGCCGTCGATGAAGGCCTTGATGTGATGGGAGCGACCGACAAGCTGGCGATCGGTGCCGAAGCCGGTCTGGTCGCGATAATTGTCGCGCGGATGCTCGAGGGCTGCGGTGATGAATCCGGCGCGCGTGAGCGCCGTCATGCTGTCGTGATTGTCGAGACGCGAGCCGCCCGCATTGTGCGAGAAAATGATGAGCGGATAGCGGCCCGGCACGATTGGGGGGCGGCGTGTACCCGCGACCGTAAAGATTGCTATTTGCGCCGGTTCGCCCACCTCCTTCGTCGGGTAGGCGACGAGGCCCGACATCTTCACGCCGTCGACACCGTCCGTGGTGAGGATATCGGTTAGACCAACCTTGAAACGGTCCTCCGCCTGTGCCGGCTGGGCGATGGCGACAAGGACCGTGAGTATCGCGAAAATAGGCTTCAAAAGAAAAAATCCCCGCATAGGTTGATCTTGCCCGATCCAGGCCATCTTCGGCAACGCCATCCGTCTAAGTCAATCCGGATTTCCGGGCAAGCTGCCATGGGGGTTTACCGAAAATCGTTAACGCCAGGCCGGCTGGCTAGGTAGCCGTGCGGCTCGCGCAGCGAAGCGTTGCAATTCGTGCATTCATGCGCAGCGTCCGAGCAGACTTTTGCCGCCTTTGGCCCGCAACGTTGCCCATGCACGGCGGCCATCATCCTGATATGGTCCCGCCCGCATGTTCACCGGAATTGTGACCGATATCGGCCGGGTGCGGTCCCTGGCCCCGGCTGGCCAGGGGCGCGACACCCGCCTGGTCATTGAGACCGCCTACGAGACCGGCGCCGTCGATATGGGCGCCTCGATCTCGTGCTCGGGCTGTTGCCTGACGGTCGTCGACAAGGGCCCCGGCTGGTTTGCCGTCGATGCCTCCGGCGAGACCTTGTCGAAAACGACCCTGGGCGGCTGGAAGACCGGGCGCCGCATCAATCTCGAGCGCCCGCTCAAGGTCGGCGACGAGCTGGGCGGGCACATCGTCAGCGGCCATGTCGATACGCTTGCGCGCATCGCCGACCGCCGGCCGGAGGCGGGCAGCACGCGCTTCGTGATCGAGCTTGGCGACGGTTTCGGGCGCTATATTGCGTCCAAGGGCTCGGTGGCGCTCGATGGCGTGTCGCTCACGGTCAATGAGGTCGAGGACACCGGCAGCGCCACCCGGTTCGGCGTCAACATCATCCCCCATACGCTGACGGTCACGACCTTCGGCGACCTCAAGCCCGGTGACGCGGTCAATCTGGAAGTCGACATGCTGGCGCGCTACGTTGCCCGTCTGAAGGAAAGGAACTGAGCCATGACGGTTTCGACCCGCCAGGGCGAGCTGGTGGCCAAGGGCGTGAGCGATGTCGCCTTTCTCTCCTCGATCGAGGAGGTGGTGGAGGACGCCCGCAACGGCCGCATGGTCATCCTTGTCGATGACGAGGACCGCGAGAACGAGGGCGATCTCTATATCCCGGCGCAGATGGCGACCCCCGACGCCGTCAATTTCATGGCGCGCTTCGGCCGCGGCCTGATCTGCCTCGCGCTCACGCGCGAGCGCGTCGAGCAGCTCGGTCTGCCGCTGATGGCGCGCGACAACACCAGCCGCCACCAGACCGCCTTCACCGTCTCGATCGAGGCGCGCGAGGGCGTGACGACCGGCATCTCCGCCTCCGATCGCGCGCGCTCGATCGCCGTCGCCATCGACCCGACCAAGGGTCGCACGGATATCTCGACGCCCGGCCACGTCTTCCCGCTGGTGGCGCGTGACGGCGGCGTGCTGGTGCGCACCGGCCATACCGAGGCGGCGGTCGACATCGCGCGCCTTGCCGGTCTTTATCCCGCTGGCGTGATCTGCGAGATCATGAACGACGACGGCACGATGGCGCGCCTGCCCGATCTCGTGAAATTCGCGCAATTCCACGGCCTCAAGATCGCCAAGATCGCCGATTTGATCGCCTATCGCCGCCGCCGCGACCGCATCGTCGAGCGCCGGCAGGAGACGGTTCTGGACAGCCGCTACGGCGGCCTGTTCCGCATGTATGTCTATGTCAACAAGGCGGCGTATGCCGAGCATATCGCGCTGGTGAAGGGTGACATCACCGGCCCCGAGCCCGTGCTGGTGCGCATGCATGCGCTCAACGTTCTCGACGATGTGTTGGGCGACCGCTCGGTCGGCCGCGGTGAAGCGCTCCATTCGGCAATGCGCGCGGTGGGTGCCGCGGGGCGCGGCGTGGTGGTGTTGATCCGCGAGCCGCGCCCGACCTCGCTCTCCGATCGCGTCCGCGCCCGCCTGGGCGATTCCGCGTCGTCGGCAATTGCGCTGGGCGATCATCTGTCCGATCACGGCCGCGCCGCGGCGGCGGCGGCACCCGGTGCTGAACTGCGCGATTACGGCATCGGCGCGCAGATCCTGCTGGATCTCGGCGTCAAGGACATGGTGCTGCTGTCCAACACCAAGCGCACGATCGTCGGCCTTGAGGGCTACGGCTTGCGCGTCGTCGAGCAGCGCAATCTGCCGACCGCGACGGAGGAGTGATGCTGCGCGGACAACAAAAATCGGCATCGGACGAGATGCCGCTGGGCGGCGACGCGCCGCATATCATGATCGTCGAGGCGCGCTATTACGAAGCGATCTGCGATGAGTTGCTGCGCGGCGCCGTCGCCGCGATCGAGGCGGCGGGCGCCACCTACGAGCGCTTTGTCGTGCCGGGCGCCTTCGAGATTCCGGCCGCCATCCAGTACTCGATCCGCTCGCATGATTACTTCAGCGGCCGCAAGCGCTTCGACGGCTATGTGGCGCTGGGCTGCGTCATTCGCGGCGAGACCTCGCACTACGATTACGTCTGCGGCGAAAGTGCCCGCGGCCTGCAGGATCTCGCCATCCAACACACACTGGCATTGGGCTATGGCATCTTGACCGTCGAGAACGAAGACCAGGCTTGGGCGCGCGCCAAGCTCGACAAGGGCAACAAGGGCGGCGAGGCCGCGAACGCGTGCCTCGCCATGCTGGATTTGAAGCGCCGCTTCCGATTGTTCCCGCGATGAAACAGGGTGCAAACAACGACCGCGCCCGGCGTCGCGCGGCACGGCTGGCCGCCGTGCAGGCGCTCTATCAGATCGACCTGACCAAGGTCGATCCGGACGCCGTAATTGCCGAGTTCAAGGCGCATCGCCTGAACAAGGACGAGGACGAACGCGCACCGACCGATGCCGACTATTTTGCGGCAATTGTCGAAGGCGCTTCCACGCAGCGCGCCCGCATTGACTCAACCGTCACGCCCGTTCCTGGCCGAGGGTTGGGCCTTCGAGCGGCTGGAAGTCGTGCTGCGCGCCATCTTGCGCGCCGCGGCGTTCGAGCTGATCGGTCGCGGCGACATACCGGCGCGCGTGACCATCACCGAGTATGTGGAAATCGCGCGCGGGTTCTTCGCCGGCAAGGAGCCGGGCTTCGTCAACGGCCTGCTCGACAAGCTGGCGCGCCAGTTGCGGCCGGAAGAATTCACGACCAGTTCGGGGGATGGCGGTGACACCCAAGCCTCGCAGGGCCGGTGAATTCGAACTGATCGCGCGCTACTTCGCGCCGCTGGCGGCAGCGGCGCCCGAGGCGCTGGGTCTGCTCGACGACGCGGCCGTGATGGCGCCACGCAGCGGTCATGAGCTGGTCGTCACCACCGATGCGGTGGTGGCGGGCGTGCATTTCCTGCCCGACGATCCGCCCGATCTCATTGCCCGCAAGGCGCTGCGCGTCAACCTCTCCGACCTCGCGGCGAAGGGTGCGCTACCGCGCTGGTATCTTCTCGATGCCGTCTTTCCATCCGATCTCAAGGAAGATTGGATCGCCGCCTTCGCGCGCGGCTTGCGCCAGGACCAGGATGAGTTCGGCATTCAACTCATCGGCGGCGACACGGCCTCGACGCCGGGGCCGCTGACGCTGGCGATCACCGCGATGGGCGAGGTGATTGCGGGCAAAATGCTACGCCGCTCGACCGCGCACGCGGGCGACGACATCTACGTGTCCGGTACCATCGGCGATGCTGCACTCGGATTGCTGGCTTGCCAGGGCAAGCTCGCGCATCTCTCCGAGAAAGACCGAGCGTCGCTGACCGCGCGATACCGCCTGCCGCTGCCGCGCGTGACTCTGGGGCCGAACCTCGTCGGTCTCGCCAGCGCGTCGCTCGATGTGTCGGATGGCGTGGTCGCCGATCTCGGCCATATCTGCGAAACATCGCATCTGGCGGCGATGATCGAGGAGGCGAGCGTGCCGCTCTCCGACGCGGCGCGCGCGGCACTGGCCCACACTCCTGACCTCATCGATCGTGTCCTCGGCGGCGGCGACGACTACGAAATCCTGTTCACCGCCCCGCCGCAGGTCGGCCCAAAACTGACCGACCTGGCCGCAAAATCGGGCATTCCCCTGACCCGGATCGGCCGGATGGCGGCGGGCGAGGGGGTGCAGATCCGCGCGGAAAACGGGCGTTTGCGGCGCCTCGCCGCGGGCGGTTGGTCGCATTTCTAGGCCGGCGCCGGCCCCGATTCACTGAACCTTTACCCTGTCGGGTCTATCGTTTTGGTGGTGGGGGCACGAAATTCACGCCCAGCGATGGACCGCATTGCAATGACCGGCCTTCAACGCCTGCTGCTTCTGGCAGCCCTGTTTTTCTTCTTCGGCGGCGGCTTTACCCCGTCGAGTTGGAGCGCCAGCGGACCCGCGCCGGTCGCCGGTTCGGGCGATGCGCCGATTTTCATTCCCATCGATCGCATCACCGTCGCCGTCTTCCGCGACGGCGAGGTGGCGCAGCACCTGATCTTCATCCTCAAGCTAGAAGTCGCCGACCGCGCCGCCAGCGGCCTGGTGATCGAGAAGATGCCGCGCCTGACCGACGCCTTCATGCGCGACCTGCATGTTCTCGCCTCCGCCCCCAATGCCGCGACCGACGGCCTCGACATGGCCCTCGCCAAGCGCCGGCTGCTGTCCACCAGCATCCGCGTGCTCGGCCCCGACATCGTGCGCAACGTCCTGATCGACCGCTCGATCGTCCGCAAGCTGTCGTAGCGCTCGCACACTCGTCGTCCTTCGAGACGCGGCGCCCTCATCCTGAGCCGCTGACCTCATCCTTGAGGCGGCCTTCGCGTCAGCGAAGGCCTCTCAAGGATGAGAATGCGCGGTCTGCAACCCAGCCAATCGCCACCGCGCCTTGCCGCTCTCATACGGTCCTGTAAGGTGGCGGCCCCATGACCGACCGCACCAACCGCAACGTCGTCGTGCTGGCGCTGTGCCAGGCGCTGATGATGATCGGCACCTCGACCTTGATCGCCGAGGCGGCGCTGGCCGGCCATCTGCTCGCCACCAACAAGGCGCTGGCGACGCTGCCGCTGGGCCTGCAGCAGCTCGGCGCGATGTCGGCGACGTTTCCGGCCTCGTTCCTGATGAAGCGCTTCGGAAGGCGCGGCGGTTTCACCGTCGGCACATTGTTTGGAATCACCGGCACCGCCATCGCCACGGCGGCCGTGTTCTGGGGCTCGTTCGAGCTGTTCTGCGTCGGCACCGCGCTCAACGGCGTCTATAACGGCTTCGGTCTGTTCTATCGTTTCGCCGCCGCCGATGGAGCCGCACCCAACCGGCGCGCCAAGGCGATTTCCTATGTTCTCGCCGGCGGCCTGATCGCCGCCTTTGTCGGGCCGGAGACGGCGAAGCTGACCAAGGACCTGTTCGCGCCGATTGAATTCGCGGGGTCCTTCGCGGCCCTGATCGGAGTCGCCTTTCTGGCTCTGCTGATCGTCCAGCTCATCGACATCCCGCCGCCCACGGCAGCGGAGCGCCTCGAGCCTGGGCGGCCGCTCGCCGAAATCGCGGCGCAGCCGACATTCATCGTCGCGGCCCTGACCAGCATGATCGGCTGGAGCAGCATGACGTTCCTGATGACGGCGACTCCGTTGGCGATGGTCGCCTGCGGCCACAACTTCAACTCGGCAGCCTTCGTCATCCAGTGGCACATCATTGCCATGTACGCGCCGTCCTTTTTCACCGGCCATCTGATCAACCGGCTGGGCGTCATGAATCTGATCCTGCTCGGCGCTGCTCTGCTGGCCGGGGCCGCGGCCGTTAATCTCTCGGGCCTGGCGGTGACGCAATTCTGGCTCGGGCTGGTCCTGCTCGGGCTGGGCTGGAATTTCACCTTCGTTGGCGCCAGCACGCTGCTGACCGAGACTTACCGCCCGTCGGAGCGGGCCAAGGCGCAGGCCGCCAACGACTTCCTGATGTTCGGGGCCGTCACGCTCGCCGCCCTGTCCTCCGGCGCCACGTTGCATCTGTTTGGCTGGGCAACGGTCAATATGAGTGTGCTGCCCGGGATCGCCCTGATTGCCGTCGCGGCAATTTGGTTAAGGCGCCGGCGCCAGCTCGTTGCCGCCTGATTGACGGGGGCGGGGCCGCCAAGCTTGCCTTGGCAAGCCCGTTCTGGCATGTTCCCGCGCGCTTTTTCGCCCGTTCCCGGGCTCTCGACGCGCGTCAGCGAAAACAAGAACGTCGGGGAAATCGTCAAGACAGAGGCCGAAGATGACATTGTACTGGTTTGTGCTCGCGTGCGGCGTGCTTGCGCTGATCTACGGTTGGGTTACCAAGAATCAAGTCTTCGCCGAGTCGCCCGGCAATGAGACCATGCAGCGCATCGCTGCGGCGATTCAGGAAGGCGCCTCCGCCTATCTCAACCGCCAGTACCGCACGATCGCCATGGTCGGCGTCGTCGTCTTCGTCATCCTGGCCTATACGCTGGGCCTCAAGGTCGGTATCGGCTTCCTGATCGGCGCGGTGCTGTCGGGTGCGGCCGGCTATATCGGCATGAACGTCTCGGTGCGCGCCAACGTGCGCACCGCCGAAGGTGCGCGCAAAGGTCTGGCCCACGCGCTCTCGATCGCCTTCAAGGCTGGCGCCGTCACCGGCATGCTGGTGGTCGGTCTCGCCTTGCTGGGCGTCACCGGTTACTACGTCATCCTGCTGAGCATGGGCGTCACCGGCCGCGAGCTGATCGATGCGCTCGTGGCTCTCGGCTTCGGCTCCTCGCTGATCTCCATCTTCGCCCGTCTCGGCGGCGGCATCTTCACCAAGGGTGCCGACGTCGGCGCCGACCTGGTCGGCAAGGTCGAAGCCGGTATCCCCGAGGATGACCCGCGCAACCCGGCCGTGATCGCCGACAACGTCGGCGACAATGTCGGCGATTGCGCCGGTATGGCCGCCGATCTGTTCGAAACCTACGCCGTGACCCTGGTCGCGACGATGGTGCTCTCGTCGATCTACTTCGCGGGCGATGCCGCGACCATGGCCAAGTTCATGGTCTATCCGCTGGTCATCGCTGGCGTCTGCATCATCACCTCGATCATCGGCACATACTTCGTTCGCCTCGGTGCCAGCCAAAACATCATGGGCGCCCTCTACAAGGGGCTCATCGTTACCGGCGTGCTGTCGGCCATCGCGCTCTACCCGATCACCTCTTACGTGCTCGGCGGCATGGACACGAAGTTCACGGCCGGCGCCGCCACCTTCACGGGCATGAGCCTGTTCTGGTGCGGCATCATCGGCCTCGTCGTGACGGCGCTGATCGTCTGGGCGACCGAGTACTACACCGGCACCGGCTATCGCCCGGTCAAGAGCGTGGCGCAGGCCTCGACCACCGGCCACGGCACCAACGTCATCCAGGGCCTTGCGGTCTCGATGGAAGCGACGGCGCTGCCCGCATTGTTCATCGTTGGCGGCATCATCGGCACCTACCTGCTCGCGGGCCTGTTTGGCATCGCGATCGCGGTGACGACGATGCTGGCGCTGGCCGGCATCATCGTGGCGCTCGATGCTTACGGCCCCGTCACCGACAATGCCGGCGGCATTGCCGAGATGTCGGGCATGCCCAAGGACATCCGCAAGAACACCGACGCGCTCGACGCGGTCGGCAACACGACGAAGGCGGTGACCAAGGGCTACGCCATCGGCTCGGCCGGCTTCGGCTCGCTGGTGCTGTTCGCCTGCTACACCGAGGACCTGAAGTTCTTCTTCAAGGCCGTGCCGGTCGATTTCTCGCTGAGCAATCCGTACGTCGTCGTCGGCCTGCTGATCGGCGGCTTGCTGCCGTATCTGTTCGGCGCGATGGGCATGACGGCTGTCGGCCGTGCGGCCGGTTCTGTCGTCGTTGAAGTGCGGCGCCAGTTCAAAGAGATCCCGGGCATCATGGAAGGCACGGGCAAGCCCGATTACAGCCGGGCCGTCGACCTGCTGACCAAGGCCGCGATCAAGGAGATGATCATCCCCTCGCTGTTGCCGGTGCTGAGCCCGATCGTCCTCTATTGGATCATCAAGGCGATTGCCGGCCAGGGCGCGGCTTTCGCGGCCGTCGGCGCGATGCTGCTGGGCGTGATCGTCACGGGCCTCTTCGTGGCGATCTCCATGACCGCCGGCGGCGGTGCCTGGGACAACGCGAAGAAGTACATCGAAGAAGGCCACCACGGCGGCAAGGGCTCCGACGCCCACAAGGCCGCGGTGACCGGTGACACGGTCGGCGATCCCTACAAGGATACGGCCGGCCCGGCGGTCAATCCGCTGATCAAGATCACCAACATCGTGGCCCTGCTGCTGCTCGCGATCCTCGCGCACTAAGCGCGCGACAGCGCAAACGAAGAAGGCCCCGGCGGAGACGCCGGGGCCTTTTTTGTTGCCGATGCGGGCGCGACTACTGCTTCTTATCGGTGGGATTGAAGCGGCCGATATTGCCGATGAGCTGGTCGAGGAAAGTCAGCTCCTTGCCGGGGGACGGCGTCTTGCGCGTCACCGGGTCGATCGGCTTGCCATCTTCCAGCGTGTAACGGCGCACATCCTGGACGACGCCGCCCTGGTCGAACTGCACCACCACGACGTTCTGCTCGAGCACCCTGGGATCGAGGAATGCGACGGTACTGACTTTGCGGCTGATATAGATCCAGGTGTCATCGGCGAAGGGCACGACGCTCGACGGCGTGCCGAGAAGCTGGGCCACGTCCTCGCGGGTCTGCTGTCCGGCCTTGACGCGCTCCAGCGCGCCCTCGTCGGGGACATAACCTTGGGAATTGATGGTGGCGAAGAAGCAACCGCTGAGCGAGACCGCCATGACGGTCAACAGGCCGAGGCGGGCGGCGAGGGTGCCGGCACGCGGAAACCTGCCGAAGGATTGGATCAAGATCTGCCACTCCCCTGCGATTCGTCTGGACGGTCGGAGAATTGCGCCCCGTCGGCCAGGCTGTCAACCGGCGCGTCGATGGTATAATACCCCCGAAAGGTGACAAGACCGATGCTTTCCCGCCTGTTTCGCCGCGCCCCGCAAGTGGCCGATGCCTATCCGCTCTATGCCGGTGCCGTGGCACAAGCCCGTCAGCCGGTGTTCTATGCCCGCCTGGGCGTGCCCGACACGGTCGATGGCCGCTTCGACCTCGTGGCCTTGCACATCTTCCTGATTCTGCAGCGCCTGAAAGCCGAGCCGGATGCCGCCCCCTTCGCCCAGGCGGTGTTCGACGCCATGTTTGCCGACATGGACCGCAATCTGCGCGAGATGGGTGTGGGCGACCTCAGCGTCGGCAAGAAGGTCAAGGCGATGGCGCAAGGCCTGTACGGCCGCATCGCCGCCTACGAAGCCGGCTTGGCCGCGGGCGAGGAGGCCCTGCGCGCGGGCGTTGCGGCGCAATCTCTACGGCACCCTGGCGCCCGATGCCGGCCCCTCCGAGGACGATCTGGCGGTCATGGCGGCCTATCTGCGCACCTCCTCGCGCGCCCTGGAGGGCCAGCCTCTGGCGGCGCTGGAGCAGGGGCGGGTGGTCTTTGCCCCCCTCCCGGCGCCCGCCCAATAGCCCAGGATTGACCGGGACGGGCCGTGGGGCGTAAGACAGCCGCCGCCCGCGCCCGGGTTTATCCAGACACTCCTATTGATCGATAAAATATGACTAAAAATCAAGCTATTGGACCGGAATTCTCACGTGTCATCGACGTTGAAGGGGCGGGCGACACGCCTGCGCTCTTCCCGCTGGAAGCCAACGCGACCGAGCGCGCCGCCCTGGCGCGCCGCTTCGGCCTGTCGGCCATCGACCTGTTGAAGGCCCAGATCCGCCTGCAGCGGGTCCATGGCGGGTCGGCCTTGCGCCTCACCGGCCGCATCGAGGCCGACCTGACTCAGACCTGCGTCGTGTCCCTGGAGCCGGTCCAAAACCACGTGGACGACGAATTCACCCTGCTTTTTGCCGCCGACGCCCCCAGCGAGACGATTGCCGACGACCCGGCGCGCGAGGAAAGCTGGGCCGAGCCCCTGCCGGCCGAGAGGCTCGACATCGGCGAAGTCGTGGCGCAGCATCTGTTTTTAGCCCTCGATCCTTATCCCCGCCGGGCGGATGCGGCGGTCGAGGGGCGCTGGGTGGAGACGCCCGACCCAGCGGCGGATTCGCCCTTTTCGGCCCTGGCGAAGCTCAAGCGCCAAGCCCTCGTAACCCTTCGAATATGCGCTTGAGGGGGAAGGGGTTTTTGTTTAAGTAATGCGCCCTCTTGCACTCACTCAGACAGGATCGGCCGGCAGCGGCTGACAGGAAGTAGATCCATGGCCGTACCGAAGAAGAAAGTCTCCCAGTCGCGCCGCGACATGCGCCGTTCGCACGAGGCCCTCGCGGGCTCGAGCTACAACGAATGCAAGAATTGCGGCGAGCTTAAGCGCCCGCACAATGTGTGCGCGGCTTGCGGCTATTACGACGGCCGCGAAGTCGTCGAAAGCAAGCAGCGCCTAGGCCCGGGCGTCTCGGGACAGCGCGTGGACGCGCGGGTCACCATCGCACTGGACGCTATGGGCGGCGATCGCGCGCCCGCGATCGTCATCAAGGGCATGAACATCGCGCGCAAGCGCTTCCCGCATGTCCACTACCTGCTGTTCGGTGACGAGGCCAAGATCTCGCCGCTGCTCGACAAGTGGCCCAAGCTCAAGGCGCTGTCGAAAATCCGTCACACGCCCGATGCGTGGCGAACGAGACCAAGCCGTCCGTGGCGCTGCGCGCCGGGCGGCAATCGAGCATGCGCCTGGCGATCGATGCGGTGCGCGACGGCGAGGCGGCGGGCGTTGTTTCGGCCGGCAACACCGGCGCGCTCATGGCGATGTCGAAATTCGCGTTGCGCATGCTGCCGGATATCGACCGCCCGGCGATCGCATCCTTCTTCCCGACCTTGCGCGGCGAGACGGTGATGCTCGATCTCGGCGCCAACGTCGACTGCGACGCTAACAATCTCGTGCAGTTCGCGGTGATGGGCGAGGTGTTCGCGCGCGCGGTCCTCGGCCTCGAGAAACCGACCATCGGTATCCTCAATGTCGGCTCCGAGGATATGAAGGGCCATGAAGAGGTGCGCGTCGCGGCGGCGCGCTTGCGCACCACCAACCTGCCGATCCATTTCCACGGCTTCGTCGAGGGCGACGACATCACGGCGGGCACGGTCGACGTCGTCGTGACCGACGGCTTCACCGGCAACATCGCGCTCAAGACCGCCGAGGGCACGATCCGCCTCTATTCCGAATACATGCGCGGCGCCTTCAAATCCTCGCTGCTGGCGCGGCTCGGCTTCCTGATGGCGCGCCATGCCATCGGCAAGGTGCGTATGCGCACCGACCCGCGGCGCTACAACGGCGCCATGTTTCTCGGCCTCAACGGCATCGTCGTGAAAAGCCATGGCGGCACCGATGCCACCGGTTTCGCCAACGCCATCAGCGTCGCGGTCGACATGGCCGTCAACCGCATCAACGACAAGATCCGCAGCGAGCTCGAGCGGCTCGCCGGCCTGCCCAACGGGCCCCAGGCGGTTACGGGATGAGCGCCGCGCGGGCGACGACGGTCCTGCGTTCCCAGGTGGTTGGCTGCGGCGCCTATCTGCCCGCCAACGTCGTCACCAACAACGAGCTCGCCAAGCGCGTCGATACGTCGGACGAGTGGATCACCACGCGCACCGGCATCAAGCAGCGCCACCTTGCGGCACCCGGAGAAATGACCTCCGATCTAGCACTCAAGGCAGCCAGCGCGCCCTCGCTTCGGCCGGCATGGCGGCGCAGGAGATCGACATGATCGTCCTTGCCACCACCACGCCCGACGAGACCTTCCCGGCGACCGCCACGCGCGTGCAGTCGCGCCTGGGCATCACCGCCGGCTTCGCGTTCGACATCCAGGCCGTGTGCGCCGGCTTCGTCTACGCGCTCGCGGTCGCCGATAATTTCCTCAAGACCGGCCAGGCCCGCACCGCGCTGGTGATCGGCGCCGAGACCTTCTCGCGCATCCTCGACTGGAACGATCGCAACACCTGCGTGCTGTTCGGCGACGGGGCGGGGGCGGTCGATCCTGCGCGCAGGGCCTGGCGCGGGCAACGGCAAGGACCGCGGCGTCTTGTCGACGCATCTCCATTCCGACGGCCGCTTTCATGATTTGCTCTATGTGAACGGCGGGCCGTCCTCCACCGGCAAAGCCGGTGTCGTGCAGATGAACGGCCAGGAAGTGTTCCGCCACGCCGTCTCAAAGCTCGCCTCGGTCGTCGAGGAAGCGCTCGCCGCCAACGGCCTCACCGGCGCGGACATCGATTGGTTGGTGCCGCATCAGGCCAACAAACGCATCATCGACGGCATGGCGCGCAAGCTCGAACTCGGCGCCAATCGCGTCGTTACGACGGTTGATCGTCACGCCAATACGTCGGCCGCCTCGATCCCGCTGGCGCTTGGCCGAAGCCGCCGATGACGGCCGCCTGCGCCAGGGCCAGTTGGTGCTGATCGAGGCGATTGGCGGCGGTTTGGCCTGGGGAGCAGGCGTTATCCGCTGGTAGGAATTGGGTTTGGGGGCGTTTTTCCACATGCCGGTGTAGGGAAACCGGCCATCCCTCTGTAATTGACTGATTTATTGGGGTAGGCTAAACATAAAGGTCAATCATTCGGAGGGATGCGGGATGAGCGAGACAACGGTGACCCGGGCAGACCTCAGCGAGGCTGTTTATCAGGAGGTCGGCCTCTCCCGGAACGACTTAGCGAGCTTGGTCGAAACCGTGCTTAACGAGATCGTCGATGCGCTGACGCGCGGCGAGACGGTGAAGCTCTCGTCCTTCGGCAGTTTCTCGGTGCGCCAGAAGGGCAAGCGCGTCGGCCGCAATCCGAAGACCGGCGAGGAAGTGCCGATCATGCCGCGCCGCGTGCTGGTGTTCCGCGCCTCGCATGTGCTCAAGAACAAAATCAACCGCGCGCTCGCCAAGGCGGGAGCGAAGGCGGCGAGTCCGTCATCGCCCTCCGGTGGCGTGAACGCGCCGCGTCCGTGATCGGTCCATGACCGAAGCGGCCGACCGCCACGAGGCCGATCCGGGCCATCGGCGACCCGCGAAATCCGCCGCCGCGTTCCGCACGATCAGCGAAGTCGCCAGCGAGCTCGATGTGCCGCAGCACGTGCTGCGGTTCTGGGAGACGCGCTTCTCGCAGATCCGTCCGCTCAAGCGCGCCGGCGGAAGGCGCTATTACCGGCCCGAGGATGTCGACCTGTTGCGGCGCATCCGCGAGCTGCTCTATCGCCATGGCTACACCATCAAGGGCGTGCAGAAGCTGCTGCGCGACGGCGGCCAGGACGAGCACGAGGCCGAAACCGCCGAAGCTGCGCCATCCGGCGCCGACGAGCCCGGCGACGAGCGCACCGCCATCCGCGCCGTGGTCGCGGAACTTGAATCCCTGCGCGACCTGCTGCGCGGCCGCAAGGGCTGACGCCCGCCAAATCGTGCCGATTCTGGCACATTGAAGCCTCCGGCTCTTGTGGCTATAGTCCCGCCGCGCCAAAGAGGCCGGTCTTAACGAACGGCCTTACCCCGCGCGCACAATCGAGAGCCCGGTCGGAGCGTAGCGCAGCCCGGTAGCGCATCAGTCTGGGGGACTGGGGGTCGCGGGTTCAAATCCCGCCGCTCCGACCAATTCTCACCATGCCATCGATTTATCTCTGGCTGATCCTGTGCGCCGCGATGATTGCCATCGTCGCTTCGGTCGTTATGCCCGCGGCGCCATCTATCGGTCTCAGTCTCACTGATAGATGAAATAACTGTCGAGCTGCGCGGGATCGAGCACGGTCTGATAGAGGTTGAGCAGGTTGACCCAGTTGGCACCGCCGGCTGGGCCGTTGGCATCGACGAAGATGTTCGTATTGCCGCTATTCTGCTGGATCATCAGCATGCCGTCGGTCCGCGGCGTCGATCCGGCGTAGCCGGCACTATTGAAAATGGCGGTCAGATCGATCTTGTCGCTGTCGCCCGCAACCGCGCGGAAGCCGTAGATCCAGTCGCCCGCGTCGCCCACGGATTTATAGATGAACGTATCGCGGCCCGTCACGCCGTTATAGTCGCTCCCGGCGATGATCTCGGCGCCCGGCCCGCCGATGATGCGGTCGTTGCCGACATCGCCGTCGATGATATCGTTGCCCACGCCACCCATGATCAGATCGTCGCCGGCACCACCGTCGAGCATGTCATTGCCGCCATTCCCGACGATGGTGTCGTCATCGCCGATGGAGGTGTTCTCGCCGCGCTCGCCCATGATCATGTCATCGCCGTCGCCGCCGTCGATCGCGTCGGCGCCGGCATCGCCGAAGATGATATCGGCACCGCCTTCGCCATACATGAAATCAATCCCGGCGCGCCCATCCATCAGATCCCAATCCGCGCCGCCGAAGATCGTGTCATTGCCATCTTCGCCGACCAGTGCGTCGGTGCCCGAGCCGCCGTAGATGAGGTCATTGCCACCGCCGGCGAGAACGATGTCGTTGCCGCCTTCGCCGTAGATTGTGTCGCCGCCGGCAACAGCGGCGAACGGATCGTTGCCGGTCTCGCCCTCGAGCCAGTCGCTGCCGTTGCCGCCGTTGAGAATGTCCGCGCCGGCATCGCCGCGCAGCGTGTCACCGCCGGAGCTGCCGGTCAGCGTATTGTCCGAAGCGTTGCCGTAGCCGCTGAGCCCAGCCTGTAACAACGTCAAATTCTCGAGTCCCGACCCCAGCTGATAGGAAATCCACGATCCGACGGTGTCGGTGCCGCTGCTGTCGGTAATCGTGTCGCCACCGTTGTCGACGATGTACCGATCGTTGCCATCGCCGCCGTCCATGCTGTCCGCGCTGGTGCCGCCATCGAGCATGTCGTTACCGTTGCCGCCGGAGAGAATGTCCGCGCCGGCGTCGCCGCGCAGCGTGTCGTCGCCAGTGCTGCCGGTCAGCGTATTGTCCGAAGCGTTGCCGTCGCCGCTGAGTCCGCCCTGCAGCAGCGTCAAGTTCTCGAGGCCCGACGCGAGCAGATAGGAAATCCACGATTTGACGGTGTCGGTACCGCTGCTGTCGGTAATCGTGTCGCCACTATGGTCGACGACGTAGCGATCGTTGCCGTCGCCGCCGTTCATGCTGTCCGCGCCGGTGCCGCCATCGAGCACGTCGTTACCGTTACCGCCGGAGAGAATGTCCGCGCCGGCATCGCCGCGCAGCGTGTCGTCGCCAGAGCTGCCGGTCAGCGTATTGTCCGAAGCATTGCCGTCGCCGCTGAGTCCGCCCTGCAACAACGTCAAATTCTCGAGTCCCGTCGCCAGCTGATAGGAAATCCACGACGTGACGGTGTCGGTGCCGCTGCTGTCGGTAATCGTGTCTCCACCATTGTCGACGATGTACCGATCGTTGCCATCGCCGCCGTCCATGCTGTCCGCGCCGGTGCCGCCATCGAGCATGTCGTTACCGTTGCCGCCGGAGAGAATGTCCGCGCCGGCGTCGCCGCGCAGCGTGTCGTCGCCAGAGCTGCCGGTCAGCGTATTGTCCGAAGCATTGCCGTCGCCGCTGAGTCCGCCCTGCAGCAGCGTCAAATTCTCGAGTTCCGACGCGAGCTGATAGGAAATCCACGATTTGACGGTGTCGGTGCCGCTGCTATCGGTGATGGTGTCGCCACTATGGTCGACGACGTACCGATCGTTGCCGTCGCCGCCGTTCATGCTGTCCGCGCCGGTGCCGCCATCGAGCACGTCGTTGTCGATGCCGCCCGTCATCGTGTCATCGCCCGCGTATCCCAGCAGATAATTGGGGTTGGCGTTCGAGCCGTTGAGCGTATCGTTGCCGGAGAGAACGATGGGAATGTACCGACTAGAGCCGTAGGAGAAATATTCGCTAAACGGCGAGGAGATGCCGGACACCGTGAAGGCCAGGGTGCTGCCGAAATAGATCTCGATCGAGGTGATAGTGCCGACGCCGGTGTTGTGGTTAAACGTGCCGTTGTATCGCACCTGGCCGGTGTGCATATCGAATTGCATTAGAGTTGGGGAAAACGTAAACCCCAAATACTGCGAATACTCAGTCGGCCAATACCAGCTCAGCTCCATCCATGTGGACGCCGAAGCATTCGCTGTCACTGTCGCCATCGACTCTGCTCCCGCACCTGCCACGACCATCGAAAAACCGCCGCACCCGGCGATCGGCCCCGTCCGAGACTATCGCAAACTATTCCCGCGCCGGTATCCCGGAAATGCAGCGGCGCGCCAGTCTATTCCGGCCGGATTAAGGAATTCATAAACCGCAGGTTGTTCCGGCAAAGCAAGGGCGCGTCGTCGCCAAGGGTCGGGTTTCGCTGTCGCAAATTTTTAAGAAGATTTGGGGTCAGAGTTGGATTCCGAATTTTCTGAAACGCCGTATCCACCTTGTCGAGCATCCGACCGCCGTCAGCCGAGCTTTTTGATCAGCGCCTGCGCCGCCGCCGGGTTGCGGACCTTGGCGCCGGAAATGAAATAGGCGAACACGTCGCCGCGCTTGGCCCAATCGCGCGCCTGGCGCGCGAAGCCGGCGAGTTCCGCGTCGGTGACGCCGGTTTTCAGATCCTCGCGGCTTGCCATGAAACGCGCATAGGTGAAGCCGGCGGTCGGCTGATCGATCTCCGGGAACTCCTCGTCCTTGGCATAGACGATCGCGACCTTGTGCTTAGCGGCCAAGTCGTAGAAGGCCGGCGTCGCGAACGTGGGGCTGCGCACCTCGAGTGCGTGGCGCAGCGCAATCCCGTCTTTCTCCTTGGGCAGCAGCGCCAGGAACGCGCCGAAATCCGTGGGCTCGAATTTCTTGGTCGCCATGAACTGCCAGTTGATCGGCCCCAGCTTGGCGCCAAGCTCGGTCAGGCCCTGCCCGATGAATTTGGCGATGGAGTCGCCCGCACTCGCCAGGATCTTGCGGTTGGTGCAGAACCGCGACGCCTTGACCGCGAACACGAACCCGTCCGGCGTTTCATCGCGCCATTTGCGCCAGCTATCGGGCTTGAAGGTCGAATAATATGTGCCGTTGATCTCGATCGAGGTCAGCGCGCGTGACGCGTATTCCAGCTCGCGCTTCTGCGCGAGGTCCTTGGGATAGAAGACGCCGCGCCACGGCTCGAATGTCCAGCCGCCGACACCCACCCGGATTGTCCCGCCCATGCCGCCCCCTTGATCTGCACGCCTCCTAGCGCTCGATCGGCGCAAGAGCTTTCTAAGGCGTCTTCTGCCTATTCGGCTGCAGCGTATTCACCAGCGCCACGCCGGCCTCGCCGAGATTGCTGCTCGGGTTGAATCTGCAATACGCCTCGACCTGCCGAGCCATCGCCTGCATGTTGCCGCCGGCGAGGTCGAACGTGTCGGGCAGCAGGCGGTTATGCGCCGAGATCCAGCCGGAGAGCCACCACACCAGCGCGTTGTCGGTGTTCTTCTCGCGCCATTCGGTGACCAGCCGGCAGGGGACGCCGCCATGCACCACGGCGCGCCCCTGGCCGTCGGCGGCCGAAACGCGGCCGGTCGAGCGGGAGCAGCCCTAGGGACAGGCAGAGCAGACAAAGAACGAGACCACGCATGCGAGAACGTATGAACTCCCAACCCCCAGGGAGCGCCCGCGAGCGACTCGGGCGGACGCCCAAACTGGTCGTGACGGTATCGCTGGCAGGTCCCACCGCAAACGGAAAAAAGAGTGCAGGCGAAAAAAAGGGCCCGCGCCGGCGGGCCGGGCGGGCCATGAAGTTAGGGAGGTTGCGCCCATCCACGGGGACAAACGCACGAGGCAGACAATGCGCCGGGCTTGGTTAACGCGGGCTTAAGGACGATGGTCCGGGGGCGGACCGTTCGCATTTTTTACAAATGCGCGGCAGTTCCCTCAGAAGAACTCGTTAAACCTCTGTAATATAAGAGTCTTGATTCGTGGCATCGAGTTTGCGTGGACTCCCCTGAAATAAGAAATTTCAGGCGTCCGTGCGCGGGGCACGGGCCGCCTGCCAATTGCAGGGGTGTGTTGGATGAATTCCACGGTCAGTATCCGCCAGATCTGCGTCCGCGATACGCTGAACTGTCTGGCGCTTGCCTGCGGGGCGGCGCTCATTATCGGCTTCATGTCGCGCCTGGGGCCGGGCAATGCCTTCGGTTATATCGGCGACGTGCTGATCATCACCGCCTTCGCGCAAGGCGCGCTGTCCTGGCTGGCCCAGGTCTGCGGCGACATGGACATGGCGGAGAACACGATCCTCGGCAGCGTCTCGTCGATCACCACCGCCGGCATCCTGCTCGTCCTCAACTGGGTCGTCTGAGCGCCGTCCTCCGGCGCGGCCAGACCAGCCACAGCCAGCCGATCGCTTCCAACGCCAGCATGGCGCCCAGCGCCATGCGGTGGCCTTGCGGCGCGTAGCCGCCCTCCGCCAGCCGGTAGCGGTTGATGATCAGGCCGATGCCCCATTGCGCGGCGAAGGCCACCACGAAGACCAGCAGATTGACCGCGGTCGAAACGCGCCCCGTCAGCTCCGGCGGGAAATGCCGGTTGAGCAGCGCGAACGACAGCACTGACCCTGTGCCCAGCAGCGCGAAGACAGCCCACAGCAGCGTGCTGACGGCAATGCCGTCCAACAGGATCGGCACCTGCACCACTATGAACAGCGCGCAGTAGGCAGCGAAGGTCGCGTGCAGCGAAATGCCGCGCCGCTCCAGCCGGTCGGCGATGACCCCGCTCAAGAAGAAGCCCGGCACCAGCGCGCAGGCGATGACGAACAGCGACGTCGCGGTCTGGTCGCGATCGAGGCCGGCGACATCGCGCAGCCAGCCGGCGATCCACAGCCCGACATAGGCAAGGAGTGCCGCCTGCGCCAGCACGGTCGCGGGCACCACGCGCCAGAACAGCGCATTGGCGAAGACGCGCCGCACGCCGGCGAGTTCCTGCGCCAGCGTGGCGCGCGAGACGGGCGTGCGCTCGGGCACCGCCAGCCACAGATAAGCGGAGACCATCACCGTCACCGCCGCCAACCCGCCGAACACGCCGCGCCAATGCGTGACCTTCAACAGATATTCGACCGGCAGCGTGCCAGCCCCGGCGCCGAGCGCACCGCACGCCATCAGGCAGCCATTGGCGAGTGCGAGGCGCTGCGCCGGCCAGAACTGCGAATTGGCCTTGAGCGAGGCCATCAGGCAGCACGACACGCCAAGCCCGATTAGCGCGCGGCCCGCCGCCAGCCCCGCCAGCGATTGCGCCAGTGCGAACACGACGGCGCCGCAAGCGGCGCAGAGCAGGAACATCGCTTCCACCCGGCGCGGGCCGACGCGGTCGAGCAGGATGCCGAGCGGCAATTGCGAGACGGCGAAGGCCGCGAAATAGGTGCTGGTGAGCAGGCCGAGATCGGCCGCGTCGACGCCGATCTCCGCGACCAGATCCGGCCCGATGACGGCGTTGAGGTTGCGATAGAGGAAACTGAGGAAATAGCCGCACGCGAACGGCAGGAAGCAGGTCGCGACCATGCGACCGACGCTCGTCGGTGCCGTAGCCGCGGTGGACAAACTCACGTGTCGGCGATGACCGAACGTCCCAGCTCGGTGAGGCGGCAGACCTGCCAGTCGGTCTTGAGCGGATTATGGAACCACGGCTCCGCCCAGCCGCGCTCGACGCAGGCGCGCACGGTGCGCGCATCGACGCGCCGTCCTTCCGCATCGAACAGCGGCAGCTTGCCGCCGGCCTGATTCACGCCCCGCACCAGCCATTGCCGCTGCACATCGGTGGGACGACCGGGTGCGGGCGGCAGGCCGCGCGGGCGCGGCGACGTCATCTGCGCCGCCGCTTGCGGGTCATCGGGTGTTGAGCCGGATTTTCGTGGCCGAAATGGAATCGGCTCGCTTGTTTTTTGCATGACGCGACCGCACCCCGGTGACAACTCGCGAACGAACGGGCGATCCTAGGATGATTCAGAGGCGGCGCCAAGGTGGGAGCAGGTGAGTCACACCAAACAATCAAAATCCTGTCACCCGCGGGCTTGACCCGCGGGTCTGACACAGCGCTGGCGTCAGATGCGCGGGTCGAGCCCGCGCATGACAAGATTTTGGAGTTGCCGGCCCTACGCCACCGGCCGCGCCAGGCGCCACTGCGGCGCCAGGCCGGCGAACGCACCCACCTGCGTCAGCGCGAAGAGGCCGGCAAATCCGAAGGCGTTCAGCGCGAACACCTGCGCCACCACCGCGGGCGCAAAGCTCTCGATCCCGCCCAGCACCGGCGTCGCCGCCACCAGCACCACCTCATAGATCATGAAGGCGGCAACGAGCGTCGCTCCGGCGCGCGCGAGCCCGGGCAGGTCGCCGAGGCGCGCCGCGCAGAGCTGCGCCAGCAACGTTGCCGCAATAGCGGCCGCGCCGAGCAGCGCGCCCCAAGCGAGACTGTTGGCGTCCGCGGGATAGCCAAGCAGCGCAAATCCGACAGCCTGATTGGCAACCCACACGGCCACGATCAGAGCCAGCGCGTCGCGGCGCGCCAGGGTGAGGGCCGCCGCCGCCGCGAAGGCGGCAAAGGGAGCGGCGCAGGTGAACGCCCAGCTGAACCCGATGCTGGCGATAACAAGAACGCCGATCCACAGCGAGCGGCGCAGGGCGGTGGTCGGTTGCGCGGTTTCAATGGAACGCATGGTCATATCCTTTGTCCGGTTCGGGTTGGTATCAAGACCTAAGTGAACGCTTCTTTTTTGACGCGCCGCAGGACCCCCAGCGTCGCGGCCATCACCGGCCTCTTCCTTCGAGACGCGTCCCGCTGCGCGGGCCGCTCCTCAGGATGAGGTTCAACAGAGGGTCCTCATCCTGAGGAGCGCGCCCGTAAGGGCGCGCGTCTCGAAGGATGAGATGACGGGCGCGGAGCTGGGCCGTATCGAGCCCGTCATCCATGGCGAAACCTCCCGGCGGCGCGGTCGGACGGATCGGGCTCCGTCAGCCCGAGCCAGCGCGCGCGCAAAGCGTCCCACAGCGCCAGGCGCGACCAGTCGGGGGTCTTGAGCGGCTTGTCGGTGCCGGCGGCGAGGAACGGGTTGGGCAGCAGGATGGTGATCTGCTGCTCGCCATGGCCGTTGAACAGCCACACGCCCCAGGAGATCGGCGCGCCGTCGCGGTCCAGCCGGCGAAACATTTCCGCGCGCGCGGTCTGACGATGCTTGGCCAGGGCCGGGGCGGTGCGGTTGTGCTTGGGCCCCTTGGTCGCGCCGATGCAGATATGGAAATGCGGCGCCCCGAACGCGATGGTGAGATAGCCGTCGAGCACGCCGAGATAGCTTGGCGCCTGCGCCGACTTCATCTCCCAAGCCGCACCCTGGATGATCGGCCCGAAGGTGATGTCCGCCCAGTGATCGGCGAACAGACCGCGCAGCAGCTCGAGCAAGCTGGCCTCGTCGGTCGGCAGGTCGAAGACTTCGAGGGTCGCACCGTCCTCGTCGAGGATGCGCCTCGGCACAGATTTATCCTGGGTCATGCAGGACCTCATCGAAGCAGCACACCAGCCTCATCCTTCGAGACGCGCGCTTCGCGCGCTCCTCAGGATGAGGATCAAATAGTACGACCTCATCCTGAGGAGCGCGCCCATCAGGGCGCGCGTCTCGAAGGATGGGCAACAAGAGCATACTCACGGCACCAGCCTCACCGCGTCGAACGCCACCCGCACGCCGGCGAACGCGCCGAAACCGGGGCGCAGGAACCCGTTGGGGTCCTCGTACTCGCGGTCGAACAGGTTCTCGACGCGCGCGAAGAATGTAACGCCGTTGCCGACATCATAGGCGCCGGCGAGATTGACCAGCGCATAGCCGTCGCCCTTCTGGCGCTGGATCGAGAAATCGCGGTTGCCGTCCACGCGCGGGCCGACATAGAGAACCGTCGCCGACAGGTTGAGCGCCTCGCTCGCCTGCACCGCGGCGGTCAGGCTCGCCTTGTGCTTGGGCCGGCGCAACAGCGGCCGGTCGAGCACATCGTCGCGCGCGATCGTGTAGGTGTAATCGGCACGCAGGCTGAGCCGGTCGAGCGGTTTCCAGGCGATGAAGCTCTCCGCGCCGAACGTCTCCGCCTTGGCGACATTGGCGTAGGAGGTGCCGCTATCATTGGTGACGATCAGATTGTCGATGTCGTTGTGGAAATACGTGGCGCCGAAGCGCACGCGCTTGTCGAACACCGCCTGCTCGAAACCGGCGTCGTAGCCGAAACTCTCCTCCGGCTGCAGGTTCGGATTGCCAAAGAAATTGAACGACGGAAAGTTGGTGAAGAGCTGGTCGAGCGAGGGCGCCTTGAAGCCCGTACCGACGCTGCCCAGGAATTTGGTGCCGGTCTCCGGCACCGCCAGCGCGGGTGCCACGCGATAGGTAGTCTTACCGCCGAAGCGCTCATTGTCGTCATGGCGCAGACTGAGCGTGCTGAAGACCCGCTCACCGAATTTCGACTGAAGTTGGACGAAGCCGGCCTTGTTGTTGTTTGTCGCCTGGGTGGTGTTGTCGATCGTATCGGCCTGGGTCTCAGCACCCAAGCTCAGGATCTGACCATCCACAACCGTGATGGTGCCGAGCCAGTCCAGCTTCACCCGGTCACCGCGGTAGAAATTGGGGCTTGCCGGACCAAATACGCCATCGGGGCCGACGTCTTTGCGGCGATAGTCGGTGTAGCCGAGTCCGAGAGTCTGATCGAACCGGCCGTCGAACAGCGACAAATGCGCGATGGCGCGCGTGAACAGCTCGCGATTGCTCGAATGATTCTGGTCGGCATTGGGCGTACTGGGGAAGGTGCTGAAATCGTCGCCCGTGTAGCTGAGCCGGCTTTCGATGAACCGCGCCGTCACACCGACGTCGAAATTGCTGGTCAGATCGGCACCCAGCCGCGTCGACACGGTCTTGTTGTCGTAGACATTCGGATTGTTCTTGCGGCCCGGCGGCAGCAGGGACGGCGGCGTCACCGGCGTATCGTCGGATCGGAAATGTGCGGCATTAAGCGCGTAATTGAAACGCTGCTGCGAACCGCTCAGCCCAACGCTCTGGTTGAACGTTCCGAACGAACCGCCTTCCAGCATTCCCGTCACCCGCGCCGGGCCAGCGCCTTTCTTGGTGATGATGTTGATGACGCCGCCGATAGCATCGGACCCGTAGAGTCCGCTCTGCGGCCCGCGCAGCACTTCGACCCGCTCGATGTCATCGGTTAGCAGGTGCGCGAAATCGAAAGCGCCGTTGGAGGCACTCGGATCGCCCACGTCGATCCCGTCGATCAGAACCTTGGTGTGGTTGGCGTTGGTTCCGCGCATGAAGACCGAGGTGAGCCCGCCGGCGCCGCCGGTCTGCACCAGATTGAGGCCCGGCACGTCGCGCAAGACGTCGGGCAGCGTGCGCAATTGCCGCCGCTCGATGTCCTCGGCGGTGATGATGGTGATGCTGCTCGCCACCTCCGCGACCGGCGTCGGATTGCGGGTGGCGGAAACGACGATTTCGGGCAGAAGCGTCGGCCCCGCCAAACGGTCATGTGCCGCGGCAGGGACAACAGCGGACGCAAGTAGAGCGGGGAATGCGGACGCAAGGCGCCGCATGGCAGGCATGGAAAGAGACAGCACGGGAGAACCTCGTGGCAACGTGACACGTCACCACGAACCAAAGTTCAGAAGCCTACCGCTGGCGGCAGTTCCCGATCTCCATTGAGGCACCCCGCCCAATGTGTTCGCGCGTGACCACGGCTGATGGCAGGTCTCCTGGCTCACGGGTCTTGGCCCTTGCACCGCCTTCCCGGTTTCCCAGTGGCATGATTGGTGCGCGGGCTCGCCGCTTACAGTTGCGGGGGCAGCCGCGGCATCGGGCGTGAACCCTCACCGCGTTCCCTTTTGATCCCCTGACGGGGAACCATCGCCGCGGAGCATGCGTCGGATGATTGCGCGCCGTCAACCGCCGCAAACGGCGGATGACACGCGCGGCGAACTTCGTCTTAAGATGCAGCCATGGAATTCCGGATGCTCTACATCGCCTGCGCCAATCGCGACGAGGCGGAAAAGATCGCCGACGCGCTGGTTGAAGCGCGGCTTGCCGCCTGCGCCAACATTCTGGGCGAGATCAGCTCGGTCTATTGGTGGCAGGGCAAGCTCACCCGCGAGCGCGAAGTCGCGTTGATCGCCAAAACCCGCGCCGAGCTCGTCGACGCGGTGATCGCGCGCGTTAAGGCGCTGCACAGTTACACCGTGCCCTGCGTCGTTGCCCTGCCGTTGCTCGAAGGCAACCCGGACTATTTCGCCTGGTTGGAGAAGGAAACGGCGCCGCAACGGTGACGGTGCGCCCGTAGCCTCGCCTTTCGACAAGCTCAGGGTGAGGCCCTCTGTTGAAGCCCTCATCCTGAGCTTGTCGAAGAATGGGGGCAGGGCGCAGTCGATGCCGGAGGCCGGGACCCCGCACCGCAGCACTGCTGTACCCGCATAGGGCGCCTGCGTCCGGCGGCATTGTAGGAACCCCCGGTTCTTGCCAAACTCCCCTGATTCTCCTTACGAATTCGAAATGGCACCCATGGCCCGTTCCTCCGCCGCCCTCGCCCAGGGCTTCTCCAATGTGGGCCATGCCTATTCGCACATCCTGACCACGCTCTACCCGACCGTGGTGCTGGCTCTCGAGCGCAGCTGGCATATCGGCTATGGCGAGCTGATCGGCCTGATGCTGGCTGGCCAGGTCCTGTTTGGCGTCGCAGCCCTGCCGGCGGGCTGGCTGGGCGATCGCTGGTCGGCGGTCGCGATGATGGTGATCTTTTTCCTCGGCACCGGTGGCGCCACCGTGCTCACGGGCCTCGCCAACGATCCCCTCCAGCTCGGCCTCGGCCTGACGCTGATCGGGTTGTTCGCCTCGATCTATCATCCCGTCGGCATGGCCTGGCTGATCCGTATGGCGACCAACCGCGGCCACGCGCTGGGCGTGAACGGCGTCTATGGCGCGGTCGGCCTCGCGATGGCCCCGATGATCGCGGCCGCGTTCACCGATTTCATTTCCTGGCGCGCGGCGTTCCTGATCCCCGGCGGCAGCGCGATCGCCTTCGGCGTGGCGCTGCTGGCCTTGTGGAAGCTCGGCTATATCCGCGACACGACCATCGATCTCAAGCCGCAGGCGGAGCCCGAGCGTGCGCACGTCGTGCGCGCCTTCTTCATCTTGTCGCTCACCATGCTCTGCGTCGGGCTGATCGGCATGACCTTCACCATCATCCTGCCCAAGCTGTTTGACGAGCGCCTGGCCGGACTCATGGGCGACGGCACGCTCGCCGCCGGCACGTTTGTCACCATCGTCTATCTGTTCGGCGCGGTCGCGCAGTATGTCGGCGGCCGGCTCGCGGACCGCTTCCAGATGAAACGTGTCTACATCACCGCCTTCGTCATCCAGGCGCCGATCCTGTGCCTGGCCACGGTGCTGGAATCCTGGCCGCTGCTCGCCGTGGCGATCGCCATGGTGTTCGTCAACATCGCGGCACTGCCTTCGGAGAACGGCCTGCTGGCGCACTACACGCCCGGCAAATGGCGCGGCACTGCCTACGGCGCCAAATTCGTGCTGGCGATCGGAGTCAGCGCGCTGGCGATTCCGCTGGTGGCGTACATCCACGACACCACCGGCGGTTTCTACTGGCTGTTCGTGTTCATGGGCGGCCTTGCCGCGATCGTCGTGGTGGCAGCGTTCGGCCTGCCGAGCGAAGCGCCCAAGCACAGCGCCATCGCCGCTGCACCCGCGGAGTAGGCGCGTCAATTCGCGCACGTAGATCCGGTACCCCGAGCCACCCTGATAGGGTAGGCCGGTGCGTTCGACCGCGAGGCGGTAGTCGCGGGCGAGATACGCTTGCAGCGCCGGCCATGACTCCAGGCGCTTGAATCCCGGCGTTCCGGAATCGTAATCCCACCACAGGAAATGCGCGACGACGATGGCGGCCGGCGGCTCGCGGCCGATTTCGTCGAGAAAGCGCGCGCGCATGCGCTGCGTCATTGGCGTCGACGGGTGCATGAACAGGAAATAATCGTAGATGAAGCTGGTCGTGTGCCGCTTTCCGAGATGCAGTACCGCGTCGTTGGCAGCGAGGAAATCCTCCAGCACCTGGACACGCGTGTCACCCGGCACGAGGCGTTCGAGATCCGCCATGATGGCCGGCCGCACCGGATTGCGCGGCCAGATCGTCGCCTCATGCCGGTATCGTTCGACCTGCTGCGGCAGCGTGAAAGCAACAAGCCCGATCAGCCCCACGGCTGCCACGCGGCGAGCCCAGTCGCCGCCGGTAATCAATGCGCCGAACCCGGCCGCGCTGAGGACGAGCCCGAACGTCAGGAATGTGTAGAGGTAGTCCTCGAAATCCTTGGGGAAGATCGCGATCATAATGGCCCCGCTGACGAGGCCGACCAGGCAGAGGATCACCGTCAGCGCCGGAATCCGTGCCCGCGCCAGCCAAAGCGCGGCGACGATCCAGACGAAGACCGACGCGTAGCCCAGCAGATACGGCCAGATCCCCTTGACGAGGCGGACGACCTCCCACGCCAGCGAAAGGCGCTGTACGCCGTCGTAGAACGGCTGCAGCTCGCGCACCATCGTGATGTAGGGCCAGATCGCGTGAACACTCCGCAGCCACAGCGCGATGCCGAGCGGTAGCGCCATGGCACCGATGACAAATGCAAGAAGTGTGATGATCACGCGCCCGGAACGCGCCGCCTGCCACGCGACGATGGGAAGCACCATCAGGGTGAAATAGATCGCCGACAGCTTGACGGCGACGGCCACTCCCGCCGCGATCCCGCCCAGCAGCACGAGCGCCAGGCGACGCTTCGGCAGCCCGTGGACAAGGAAGGCGGCGCTCGCCAGGAGCGGCAGCACGACCAGGAATTCCGGATCGCCCGATGCGCCCGGCCCGCCGCTCAGATGCAGCAGTGCCACGAGGATCGCGGCCAGCAATCCAGCCGGCCATCCGGCCGGGCGCGCCAGCGCGTAAGCCGCGACGCAGGTTGCGGCTAGATAGCAGAGGTCAAACGCGCGCCAGGCCGCATCGCCGATGCCGAACACCAGCAGCGCCACCGCGTGCAGCAGCAGCGTGCCCGGCGAGTTCATATCGACGATCTGGAGATAGGGCGCATCGCCGCGCAGGATTTCGCGCGCGATATAGAGGCGCGGTGGCGAATGCTGGGCGAGACCCCAATCGAGGGAAAGCGCGACCAGCACGAGAGCGCAACCGCCGAGCAGCGCCAGCCAGAACGGCCAGTTCAGAGCTTTCCAGACCAGCGAAATGAGACCGTCCCCCGAACCGTCTGGCTTCGGCGCTGCGAGCTAACGCAGCGCCGAAGCCATCACGATCACTTCGCCAGCACTTCCTGCGCCAGCGTGTACTCGTCGGCGCGCGGTACGTAGGACACACCCTTACGCGACGCCCAGACATTGATCTGGTAGTGCAGCGGGATCACGCCGACATCGCCGATCGCTTCCTCGGTCGCCTGGCGCAGCACCGCTTCGCGTTTGTCGTCGTCGACCGTGGCCAGCGCCTGGTCCAGCAACGCATCCATCTTCGGGTTGGAATAGCGGCCGCGATTGGAGCCGCCCCTGCCGGCCTCGCGATTGACCGTCGCCAGCACCGCGCGCAGCGGCGATGACACTTCGCCCGTATCCGCACCCCAGCCGACCAGCATCACGCTGTAGGCATAGTTGGGGTTGACTGCCTTGCGACGCATACACCGACCAGGGCTGCGTCACGACTTTGGTCTCCACGCCGATGCGATTGAACATCGGCCCGATCGCCTGCAGCACCTTGGCGTCGTTCGGGTAGCGGTCGTTGGGCCCGTGGATGGTGAGCCCGAAGCCATTCGGATAGCCGGCGTCAGCCAGCAGCTTCTTCGCCCCTTCGACGTCAAGCGACTCGGGCTTGAGCTTGGGGCTCGCACCGAAGAACCCGTCCGCCATCAAGCCGCCGGCGGGAATGGCAAGACCTTCCATCACACGCTGGGTGATCGCCTCGCGGCTGATCGCCTTGGAGAGCGCCTTGCGCACGCGCACGTCCTTGAGCGGGTTTTTCTTGAGCGCGTTGCCGCCCTTGTCCGTGGCAAACGGTGTCTCGTCGCGGAAGCTGTCGAGGTGGAGATAGATGAAGCGGTTGCCGACCACCTGCGACACGTTGATGTTGGCGTTCGCCTTGAGCTGTGCGTAGTCGGTCGCCGGCACGTATTCGATGAGCTGCACGTCACCCGCCAGTAGTGCTGCGACGCGTGCCGAGTTGTTGGTGATGAGCTTCATCGTCACGCGCGACCAGGCGGGTTTGGGCCCCCAATACTGGTCGTTGCGCGCCAGCACGATGCGCTCGCCCGGCATGTACTCGACGAACTTGAACGGGCCGGTGCCCACCGCCGCGCGCCCGCCGTTGAAATCGACGGTCGGCGACTGCTCATGCGCCTTCGACACGATATTGATCGTGCTGAGATCGAGCGGCAGCAGCGGATAGACCTTCTCCGTCTTGAGGCGCAGCGTGTACGGATCGACGATCTCCCAGCTCTTCACGCCGTTGGTGTAGACGCGGAACGAGGACGGGCTGTTGGGCACCCATGGCACGCGCTTGAGGGTCGCCACCACATCCTCGGCCGTGAAATCGCTGCCGTCATGGAACTTGACGCCCTTGCGCAGCTTGAACTCCCACGTCGTCTCGTCGATCGCCTTCCACTCCGTGGCGAGTTCCGGGAATCAGGCGCTGCTGAGCGTCGTTATGCATGAGGCGGTCGAAGATATGCCTCGCCACCTGGTTGTTGGGATTGAGCGCATGGAAATGCGGGTCGATCGAGGTGACGCTCGCCCCCAGGCCGATCGTCAGATCCTGCGCTGCCGCCGGCAGCGCCAACGTCATCATGGTCGCCGCCGCGGCCCCAGCCAGGCGGCGCATCATCGTCCCGATCATCTCCCACTCCCTCTGTCGTTCCAGTTAAATCGTTGCATCGTGCGAACCTCATGGTTCGACAGGCTCACCATGAGGGTTACTCTTACTGTCCTCATCCTGAGCTTGTCGAAGGATGAGGCAAGTGCGCTGTTGCCTACGCCTTCACCTTGACCTTTTTCTTGATGGGCGTTGCCGGCGACGCCAGACGCAGCGCCTGGTCGAGATCGGCGATCAAATCGTCCGCCGTCTCGATGCCGACGGAAATGCGGACCACATCGGGTCCGGCACCTGAGCGCACCTTCTGCTCGTCGCTGAGCTGGCGATGCGTGGTCGAGGCGGGATGGATGATCAACGAGCGCGTGTCGCCGATATTGGCGAGATGCGAGAACAACTCCACGCCCTCGACCACCTTGATGCCGGCCTCGTAGCCGCCGCGCAGGCCGAAGGTGAAGACCGAGCCGGCACCCTTCGGCAGGTATTTCTTGGCAAGCTTGTGATACGGGCTCGACTTCAATCCTGCATACGAGACCCACGCCACCGCCGGATGGTCTTCCAGGAATTCCGCCACCTTCTGCGCATTGGCGATGTGCCGCTCCATGCGCAGATGCAAGGTCTCGATGCCGGTCATGATCAGGAACGCGTTCATCGGCGCCAGCGTCGGCCCGAGATCGCGCAAGCCCACCGCGCGCGTCTTCATCGTGTAACCGAAATCGCCGAACGTCTCGGCGAAGGTCAGGCCGTGATAGGCCGGGTCCGGGCTCGGTCATCGACGGGAACTTGTCGCCGTCTTCGTCCAGTCGAACTTGCCGGACTCGACGACCATGCCGCCCATCGAAGTGCCGTGGCCGGACAGGAACTTGGTCATCGAATGGATGACGATATCGGCCCCCCATTCGAATGGCCGGCAGAGATAGGGGGTCGCCATGGTGTTGTCGACCATCAGCGGCAGGCCGGCTTTCTTCGCGATCTGCGCCACGGCCTCCAGATCGACGACGATGCCGCCCGGGTTCGCGAGCGTTTCAAGGAAGATCGCCTTGCATTTGGGCGTCAGCGCTTTGCGGAAATTCTCCGGATCCGTCGGGTCGACGAAATGCACCTTCCAGCCGAATTTCTTGAACGTGTGCGTGAACTGCGTGACCGAGCCGCCGTAGAGGTTGCGGCTGGCGACGAACTCGTCACCCGGCTCCATCAGCGTGAAGAAGGCGAGGAGCTGGGCGGCATGGCCCGACGCCGCGGCGACGGCGCCGCGCCCGCCCTCGAGGCTCGCCACGCGCTCTTCCAGCGCGGCGACGGTCGGGTTGGTCAGGCGCGAATAAATGTAACCGAAGGTCTGGAGATTGAAGAGCGAGGCCGCGTGATCGACGTCGTCGAACACATACGACGTCGTCTGATAGATCGGCACGTTGCGGGCCCCCGTCGTCGGGTCGGGCCGGGCGCCGGCATGAACGGCCTTGGTCTCGAACCCAAAAGTCTTGGGCTTGGCGCGGGCATCATCGGGCATAGCGGTCTTCCTTCACGAAAAGCGCCAGGGTTGCCGGAAGGCTTAGCATAACCGGAGGGCGACGACGAGATCGGGGCTTACCCCGCCATGCTCGCCCCGGCGAGGATGGTGGCCCCGAGAGCGGCGAAGATTGCCGCAGCTACGTAGCGGATGGCCGCAAGCGGCAGCCGCCCCGCCATGTGTCCGCCCAGGAACACCAGCGGCCCGTTGGCAATCATCAGCCCCAGCGTCGTCCCGATCACCACCGGGACCAGGGCAGCAAACTGGGCGGCGAGGGCGACCGTCGCGACCTGCGTCTTGTCGCCGATCTCGACCAGGAAGAAGGAGACGAGGGTGGTCAGGAAGGCGCCGGCCCGCCGCGTCGGCGCCTGGTCCGCGTCGAGCCTGTCGGGAATCAGGGTCCAGGCCGCGACGGACAGGAATGAGGCGCCGAGGATCCAGCGAAACCAAGGCCCCTGCAGCAGATCGCCGACCCATAGCCCGGCCAGGCCGGCGGCGGCGTGGTTCGCCAAGGTGGCGAACAGGATGCCCGAACAGATGGCCCAGGGCTGGCGGAAGCGGGCGGCCAGGAGCAGCGCGAGAAGCTGCGTCTTGTCGCCGATCTCGGCCAAGGCGACGACACCGGTCGAGACGAGGAGGGCGTACATCGGATCGGACCATCGGGGGCGAGCGGCGCTTAAACCAAAGGCGCGGACGCAAGCCGCCCGCCCAGGGCTCTGCTTTGCATCGGCGCCAAAGGTCTCGCCAAGTTCTTCAACCGCTTGCGCCATGACCTGCAACCGAAATCGCAGGATCAAGTGTGTTGACGCAGGCCCCTCAGGGAACGAGGGCGGCTACTCCCCAATGACCGGGGGAATATAGGGGCTTTGGGGTTGGGGTGGAACGGCTATCCGACGCCAAAACGCCGCAGGCCGCGCCCGCGTCTTCATGGTTCGACAAGCTCACCATGAGGACTTTATCTTTGGCCGCATTCCGCTTAGGGCCGCATCCCCAAACAACAAACCTCATCCTGAGCCTGTCGAAGGATGAGGCTAGTGCGGTCGTCCCGCGCTCCGCTTCGCGCCTCCTCAGGACGAGGTCAGTGTTTGGGCTTCGAGTGCTAAATTTAGAACCTCATCCTGAGCAGCGGCCCGCAGGGCCGCGTCTCGAAGGATGAGTTGGCGCCGTCAGCGAAACGGCCGCGGCCGCCGGCTGGAGATGATCCCTGAATTGATGCCGCTCCACGACAGCTCGCCGCACAGCCGGCCGAACTCGATCTTCGGGCAGCGGTTCATGATGACTGTCATCCCGGCCGCCTCGGCGCGGCGTGCCGCGTCGTCGTTGCGCACGCCGAGCTGCATCCACAGCACCGGGCGCCCCGATGGCGATCGCCTCGTCGGTGATCGGGCCCGCCGCGGCGGAATTGCGGAAGATGTCGACCATATCGACCGTCTCGGGAATGTCTTTCAGCGACGCATAAACCTTCTCGCCCAGAATCTCCTGGCCCACCGCCGTCGGATTGACGGGGATGACGCGGAAGCTCTTCGCCTGCAGATATTTCATCGCGAAATTGCTCGGCCGATTCCAGCTGGGCGAGGCGCCGACCATGGCGATGACACGCACGCGTTTCAGGATGCCGCGCAGATAATCGTCGGTGTAATTGTCGTGATCGACTTTGAATTCGACCGGCTTCATCTTCGTCGCCATGCTCAGCGCCCCTGCCATTTCGGCATCGGCTGCTTCGCGATGAAGGCGTCGATCCCAGCCTCGGTGTCCTTGGCCGCCATGTTTTTGACCATCACATCGCTCGTGTATCTGTACGCGTCTTCGAGGCCAAGCTCGGCCTGCTTGTAGAACGCTTCCTTGCCGATTTTCACCGCGACCGGCGTCTTCGCCGTGATCTTCGCGGCCAGTGCCGTCACCGCCGCGTCGAGCTCGGCATCCGACACGACCTGGTTGACCAAGCCCGATGGGCGAGCGCCGTCTTCGCGTCGATCATGTCGCCGGTCAGCAGCATCTCCATCGCCTGCTTGCGCCCGATCGCGCGCGACAGCGCCACCATCGGCGTCGAGCAGAACAGCCCGATATTGACGCCGTTCACCGCGAATTTGGCGCTCTCGCTGGCGACCGCGAGATCGCAGGTCGCGACCAGCTGGCAACCGGCCGCCGCGGCAATCGCATGCACCCGCGCGATCACCGGCTGCGGCAACCGCGTGATCGACAGCATCAGCTTGCTGCACTGATCGAACAGCGCCACATACGCCTCGCGCTTCGGCGTCGCGCGCATCTCCTTGAGATCATGCCCGGCGCAGAAGCCCGGGCCAGCGCCAGCGATGACGACAACCTTGATGTCGCGGTCCTGCGCCAACGCGTCGAGTTCCGCCTGCAACGCGGTCATCATCCCGACCGACAGCACGTTGCGCTGTGCAGGCCGGTTCAGTGTCAGCGTCGCGACGCCGTCTGCGTCATGGCGCAGAACGAAAGCTTCGGCAGGGGCAGGTTTCGCAACAGCGCTCATCGGGGGCGGTTCCTCGGAATCGATGTGACGTGAATGTGCGGTTGGCTGCTCTCTATTGCAAGCGCGGCTCTATTCCCTCTCCGCCGCGTAGCGGGGGAGAGGGAAGGGGCCCGTCGCGAAGCGACGGGAAGGGTGAGGTGGTGGTTCCGCGCTTCAGATATTTGACAGCACGCGAGCGGAGACACCCATCTCACCCCCTCGCTGCGCTCGGACCCTCTCCCCCCACTTCGTGGGCGGAGAGGGTTAGTTGGCGGCGGATCATTGTTTTAGACAGAGGTAAAATAATACCACATTTCTAAGATGCTGTTATTTCTTATATAATCCCCGTTGACATTCCCGCCCTCCAAAACGATACTCCGCCGCCTTCCGACGGGGCTGTTCCCGTCGTTTTTTGTTTTCTAGGTGCGGTCCATGAAGACCTATTCGATGACCACCGCGGCGGCGGCCAAGGGCAAATCCTGGTGTCTGATCGACGCCGAGGGCGTGGTGCTCGGCCGGCTCGCCTCGATCGTGGCGCTTCGCCTCAAGGGCAAGCACAAGCCGACCTTCACCCCGCATATCGATTGCGGCGACAACGTCATCATCATCAATGCCGACAAGGTGCGTCTGACGGGCCGCAAGGCGACCGACAACGTCTTCTATTGGCACACCGGCTTCCCCGGCGGCGTCAAGGAGCGCACGCCCGCCCAGATCCTCGGCGGCAAGTTCCCCGAGCGGGTGATCGAGAAGGCGGTTGAGCGCATGCTCAAGAAGGAAAGCCCGCTGGCCCGTCGCCAGCTCAAGAATCTCAAGGTTTATGCGGGTGCCAAGCATCCGCACGAGGCGCAGAACCCTGTCGTCGTCGACCTTGCCAAGATGAACCCGAAGAATAAGCGGAGCGTCTGAGAATGGTCGAAAAGTCCAGCTCCACCGTCACCAAGACGCGCAGCCTCGCCGACCTCGCGGTCGCGAGCGCCGAAGCAAGCCTCGCCACCACCGGCGAGCGCGACATGCCGGCACCCCAGCGCGACGCGCAGGGGCGGTCCTACGCCACCGGCAAGCGCAAGAACGCGATTGCGCGCGTGTGGGTCAAGCCCGGCACGGGCAAGATCACGGTCAACGGCCGCGACTCAGCAGATCTATTTCGCGCGGCCCGTGCTGCGCATGATGATCGGCCAGCCCTTCACGGTCTCGGGCCGGGCCGGGCAGTTCGACGTGGTGGCCACGGTCGTCGGCGGCGGGCTTTCGGGCCAGGCCGGCGCGGTGCGTCACGGCATCAGCAAGGCGCTGACCTATTACGAGCCGGAGCTGCGGAGCGTCTTGAAGAAGAATGGCTTCATGACCCGCGACAGCCGCGTTGTTGAGCGTAAGAAGTACGGCCGCGCCAAGGCGCGCCGCAGCTTCCAATTCTCCAAGCGCTGATCGCTCGCCGATCGGCGCCCCTTACGGGGTGTCTCCATACAAAGGGCGCTCCTTCAGGGGAGCGCCCTTTCGTTTTTGGGACAGTTTCTGCACACTGAGGTCACCATGGATACCGCGACTCTCACCCGGACAGTGTTCATCGACGGCGAAGCCGGCACGACGGGGCTTGGCATCCGCCAGCGCCTGTCGACGTTGCCGGGCATCTCGCTCAAGACCATCGCCGCCGACCAGCGCAAGGACCCCGAGGTTCGGCGCAAGATCATGGCCGAGAGCGACGTGGTCGTGTTGTGCCTGCCCGATGACGCCGCGCGCGAAGCCGTCGCCATGGTCGAGGCGATGGGCGCCAAGGGCCCGCGCGTCGTCGATGCCAGCACCGCGCACCGGACGGCGCCCGGCTGGGTCTTCGGTTTCCCCGAGCTCACCGCCACCCAAGCCGACGAGATCCGCAAGGCGAAATACGTCGCCAACCCCGGCTGCTATCCCTCCGGTGCCGTGGCGCTGCTGCGCCCGCTGGTCGATGCCGGCTTCATCCCCAGCGACTATCCGATCACCGTCAACGCCGTCAGCGGCTATTCCGGCGGCGGGCGGAGCATGATCGAGACCTTTGAGAGCGGCAAAGGCCCGTCCTTTGAGCTCTATGCGCTGAACCTCGAGCACAAGCACGTGCCCGAGCTGCAGAAATATTCGTGCCTCACACGCCGGCCATTATTCGTTCCCTCTGTCGGTAACTTCCGGCAGGGCATGCTGGTGAGCGTGCCGCTGCATCTCGACACGCTCACGGGCAAGCCCAAGGCGGCCGATCTCGAGGCGGCCCTCGTCAAGCGCTACGCCGCCAGCAAGCTCGTCGCTGTCCGGCCCGTTCCGGCCGGCGACAAGGGGCGGCTGGAGGCGGAAGAGCTCAACAACACCGACAAGCTGGAGCTGCGCGTCTACGCCAACGAAAAGCACCGGCAGGCGGTGTTGGTGGCGCGGCTCGACAATCTCGGCAAGGGCGCGTCCGGTGCGGCCGCACAGAACGTCGCCCTGATGCTGGGGTTGTCGGCATGACGGGGCGCATTCTTCCCTACCGCACCCAAACGCCCCGCATCGCGCCAGACGCCTTCATCGCCCCCGATGCCACGATCATCGGCGATACCGAGATTGGGGCGGGAGCGAGCATCTGGTTCGGCTGTACCGTGCGCGGCGACGTCAACTACATCCGCGTCGGCGCGCGCACCAACGTGCAGGACGGGACCGTGATCCACGTCTCGCGCGGCACGCACCCGACGATCATCGGCGCCAACATCCTGATCGGCCACATGTGCGTCATCCACGGCTGCACGCTGGAGGATGGCTGCTTCATCGGCATGAAGGCCTGCGTCATGGACGGCGTGGTGGTGGAAAGCGGCGGCATGGTCGCGGCCGGCGCGCTGGTGACGCCGGGCAAGCGCGTGCTCAAGGGCCAGCTCTGGGGCGGCTCGCCGGCAAAATACATGCGCGACATGACCGAGAAAGAGATCGCCAACATTCCGCGCGCCGTCGGCCACTACGCCGATCTCGGTGCCGAATATCGCGCCGCGCTGCTGGGCCAGCCCGTCGGCGCCAAATGAATTCAGAGCATGTCGGGACGGTGCAGGCGATCTATCGCTACCCCGTCAAATCCTTCGGCGGCGAATCTCTCACGAAAGCGACGCTGCGCTGGAGCGGCATCGATGGTGACCGCCAATACGCGTTCATGCGCGAGGCCAACCGCTCGCGCTTTCCCTGGCTGACCGGCCGCGAGCTCTCGCCGCTCGTGACCTACAGCGCCAAATTCTCTGATCCTGAAAATCCGCGCAAATCGCCCGTGCGCGTGCGTCTCGGCGCGGACGAATACGATCTCGGCGATGAGGCCTTGCGCGCGCGGCTGAGCGACGCGGCGGGGGAGGCGGTGCGCCTCATCCAGATTGGCCGCGGCATCTTCGACACCATGCCGGTCTCCGTGCTGGCGACACCGACACTGACGCAAGTCGCCGAGCGTTGCGGCCAGCCCATCGACGTGCGCCGCTTCCGCCCCAACATCGTGATCGCCACGCCCGATGGACGGAGTGCGCGCGAAACTGACTGGCTCGGCGGCACGCTGATCTTCGGCGATACGCAAGACGCGCCGAAGCTGCGTCTGAACGACCCGATCGCGCGCTGCTCGATGGTGACAATCCATCCCGACAGTGCAAAACGCGACCCATCGATCCTGCGCCATGTCGCGGAGAGCTTCGACAACAAGATCTCCGTCGGCTGCAATCCCGACACGCTCGGCACGATCGCCGTCGGCGACACGGTGCGCCTGGCGCGGACCTGATGCATCGCGCTTGCGGCACCCCTCACCCGGCTCGCTCCGCTCGCCACCCTCTCCCGCAAGGGGAGAGGGTTATATTGCACTCGATCTTCCCCTCTCCCCTTGCGGGAGAGGGAGGGGCCCACGCGCGTTAGCGCGTGGGAGGGTGAGGGGTGCCACAGGAGAAATCGATGAAGACTTATAACCCTTCGACCATCTGGCCCGTCCCTGAACAATTCCAAACCATCTATTCGCACGCCGCGGAAATATCATCGACGGCGCGCACGCTCCACATCTCCGGCCAAGTTGGCGTCGCGCCGGACGGCGCGCTGGCCGCCGACTTCTCCGCGCAATGCGAGCAGGCGATGGACAACATCGAAACCGTGCTTGCGGCGGCCGATATGACGACGGCGAACATCGTCAAGCTCACATATTTTCTGACCCGCAGCGCCGACCTGCCGATGCTCGGCCAAATCCGACGCCGCCGCTGGGCTTCGCCGACACCGCCGGCGGTCACGGTCCTTGTCGTCGCTGCCCTGGCGCATCTCGATTATTTGATCGAGATCGAGGCCATTGCCGCCGGGTGATGCCACTCATCGATTTGCCTATATGAGCCGCGGTGATAGGTAGGTCTCGTATCGTTTCAATACGAACCGCCGCGTAAGCGTGAAAAATTCTTCACTTTGGAATCCGGGCGCGCTCGGATTACTATTTTCGCGTCCCCATATTCAAACACGACCCAACTCGACGTTCCCCCCGGAGGTCCGATGACCACCCGATTCACACTCAATGGCCGCGCTGTCGCCCTCGACGCGGATCCTGAGATGCCACTTTTGTGGGCTATCCGCGATGTGCAGGGCCTGACCGGCACGAAATACGGCTGCGGTGTCGCGCAATGCGGCGCTTGCACCGTGCATGTCGACGGCGAGCCGACGCGCTCGTGCTCAATGGTGCTCGCCGATGCCGCTGGCAAGAAGGTCGTCACCATCGAAGGCGCGTCGACCAAGGTCGCGCGCGCCGTGCAGACGGCCTGGGTGCAGCATGAAGTCGCGCAATGCGGCTACTGCCAGTCGGGCCAGATCATGTCGGCGGTGGCGCTGCTCACCGCCAAGCCCAAGCCCAGCGACAGCGACATCGACGACGCCATGCGCGGCAACATCTGTCGCTGCGCCACGTATGTCCGCATCCGCGCCGCGATCCACGCGGCCGCCAAGACGCTGGGGGCGTGAGCCATGAGTATCTTCCGTTCATCCGAAGTCGCGGCCAATCGCCGCAATTTCCTCAAGGGTGCCGCCGCCGCCGGTGCCGGTCTCGTCATCGGCTTCCATCTGCCGCGCGGCATCGAAGCGCGCGCCGCCGCGCCGGCGGCCGCCGCGTTCACGCCCAACGCCTTCGTGCGCGTGGGTCCTGACGGCATCGTGACCGTCTACGCCAAGCATCTCGAGATGGGGCAGGGGGTTTACACCGGCCTCGCCACCCTCGTCGCCGAAGAGATGGACGCCGATTGGAGCAAGGTGCGCGCCGAAGGGGCGCCCGCCGACGCCAAGCGCTACGCCAACCTCGCCTTCGGGATGCAGGGAACGGGCGGCAGCACGGCGATCGCCAATTCCTATGAGCAGCTCCGCAAGGCCGGTGCCACGGCCCGCGCGATGCTTGTGGCCGCGGCGGCGCAGAGCTGGAACGTGCCGGCGAGCGAGCTCAGCGTCAGCAGGGGTGTGGTTACCCATGCGGCTTCTGGCCGCAAGGCCGAGTTCGGCCAGCTTGCGGAAAGTGCTGCCAAGCTGCCGGTGCCGGAGAATGTGCCGCTCAAGGACCCGTCCAAGTTCAACCTGATCGGCAAGAATGCGCCGCGTCTGGATGCCCGCGCCAAATCCAATGGCACGGCGCAATTCGCGCTCGACGTGAAACTGCCCGGCATGTTGACCGCTCTCGTCACGCGCCCACCGCTGTTCGGCGCCACGGTGGCCTCGATCGATGCCGGTGCCGCGAAGGCGATCCCCGGCGTGGTCGATGTCGTGCAGATTTCCTCCGGCGTCGCTGTCGTGGGGAAAAATTTCTGGGCGGCGCGCAAGGGCCGCGAGGCGCTGGTCGTCAATTGGAATCTCGACAAGGCGGAGAAGCGTGGCACCGACCAGATCCTGGCGGAGTATCGTGAGTTGGCGAAGACCCCGGGCCTGCCGGCGCGCATGGAGGGGAATGCCGAAGCGGCGCTGGGCGAGGCGGCCAAGCGCATCGAGGCGACATTCGATTTCCCGTACCTCGCCCACGCGCCGATGGAGCCGCTCGACTGCGTGGTCAAGCTCAGCGCCAACGCCTGTGAGATCTGGGCGGGCGATCAGTTCCAGACCGTCGACCAGGGCAATGCCGCGCGCATTCTGGGATTGAAGCCGGAACAGGTGAAGATCAACACGCTCTTCGCCGGCGGCAGTTTCGGCCGGCGCGCCAACACCGTCTCCGACTACATCGTCGAAGGTGTGGAGATCGCCAAGGCAACCGGCGGCAAGGCGCCGGTGCGCCTGGTGTGGACGCGCGAGGACGATATCCAAGGCGGGCGCTACCGACCGCTCTATCATCATGCACTGACCGCCGGCCTCGATGCGCAGGGCAACATCACCGCCTGGCGCCATCGCATCGTCGGCCAGTCGATCCTGGGCGGCACGCCGTTTGAGTCGATGATGGTCAAGAACGGCATCGATGCGACCTCGGTGGAAGGGGCCTCGACCTTGCCCTACACCATCCCCAATCTCGGCGTCGAGCTGCACACGACCAAGGCCGGCGTGCCGGTCTTGTGGTGGCGTTCGGTCGGCTCGACGCACACGGCGTTCTCGACGGAGGTCTTCCTCGACGAGCTGGCGGTGGCGGCGGGCAAGGATCCCGTGGCACTGCGCCGCGAGCTGCTCGCCAAGCATCCGCGCCACAAAGGCGTGCTCGACCTCGCCGCCAGCAAGGCGGGCTGGGGCCGCAAGCTGCCCGATGGTTGGGGGCAGGGTATCGCCGTGCACGAATCCTTCCATTCGTACGTGGCGCAGGTGGCGGAAGTCTCGACCAAACCGGATGGCTCATGGAAGGTCGAGCGCATCGTCTGTGCCGTCGATTGCGGCCAGCCGATCAACCCGTCGATCATCCGCGCGCAGATGGAAAGCGCCATCGGCTACGGATTGTCGGCGGCACTCTACGGCGCCATCACGCTGAAGGACGGCGCGGTCGAGCAGTCCAACTTCCACGACTACCAGGTACTTCGCATCGACCAGATGCCGAAGGTCGAGGTGCACATCGTGCCCTCGCGCGAAGCCCCCACCGGCGTGGGCGAGCCCGGCCTGCCGCCGACGGCACCCGCGATCGCCAACGCTTTGGCGGCCGTAACGAAGAAGCGGATCTACAACATGCCGTTCCCGGAGAGTGTGAAGGCGTAAGCGCAACGGAGAAAGCGTGCCCGGTCCTCACCCTTCGACAAGCTCAGGGTGAGGGCTTTTCAGGGAGTCCGTGAACTGGCATAGATAAGTACGGACAACAAAAGCGGCCTCATCCTGAGCTTGTCGAAGGATGAGGCCTTCTCCGACTCCAACATCAAGAAAATCTGTCATGCGCGGGCTTGACCCGCGCATCTGACGGCAGTGCCGGCGTCAGACCCGCGGGTCAAGCCCGCGGGTGACAATTCCTTTTGTTCAAGCGGCGCCTCACAAATCCACGCGCTCGTCCTTGACGGCCTTGCGCTCGGCCATGTTGAACCGCCCGCCATAGATCGGGTTCTCGTGCGTGGTCGGGCCGGGATACTGGACGATCAGGATCTCGCCGCCGGTGGCGGTCCTGAACTCGCCTTCGAAATGCGGATCGGGATGGAACAGCATGTGGCCGGCGCGATAGGTCGTGCCGTCGATCACGAACTCACCCTTGAGGATGTACCAGATCTGCGCGAAGCCGTGATAATGCTCGGGATGATAGGCGCCGGGCTCGAGGCGCAGGATGCCGGCGTTCGGCTCGGTCGGCCGCTCGGGCCGCGGATGGAACAGCATCTTGCCGGTCTCTCCGGGCCAACGGATCGTTTCCCATTCGATGTCGTCGATGTGCTTGGCCTCGTAGGGCAGGTGGTCGACACGCGAGGCGCTGCGCTTGCTCGTCGTCTGGGTCATCACGTTTCCTCCATTATGCTTTGTTTCTTTTTCACAGGCTGAGCCTTGCGGCCGACCACGCCCGGCTCCCACCACTCGCCGCTGGCATCCTGCGGCGCGTGCGCCGCGGTCATCAAAATCCGTGCTTCGCTTTTGCCGACATTGGCGACGCGATGGGGCAGGTCGGATGAAATGAAGATGCCGTCGCCGGCACGCAAGCGGTGCACCGCGTCGCCGACATAGAAATCGATCTCCCCCGCCAGCACGGCGCAATGCTCCTGCCCGGCATGCGACACCATCACGGGCATCTTGCCGCCCTTGGCGAAAATGAGCAGGAAGGCGCCCAGATGGTCGCGCGGCGCCCCGCCGCCCAGGCGCTGCCAGCGATAGCCTTGCGCTTCGACGATCGGCGCGGGCTTGTCGCCTTTGGCACGATGAACGGCCACTTCGGTCTTCTGCACGCGCGTGTCCGCCGCGAAGAGATCGTGCATGCCGATCCCCAGCGCATCGGTGATCTGGATGAGATTGGCGACCGACGCGGCGGCCTGTGCCCGCTCCAGTCGCGACAGGAACGCTTCGGAGAGGCCGGCGCGCTCGGCAAGCTGCGTCAGCGTCAGGCTGTTGGCCAGCCGCGCCCGGCGCAGCTTTTCTCCCAGTTCGCGCGCGATCTGCACTTGGCGGGTCATGTTGAGACGGTACGCTTGTCTTGCTCATAAGACAAGTTAGTTTGCATATATAGCAAAACCTTCTCCAAATTGATTCCCGCGGGCTCGACCCGCGGGTCCATGGTGACGTACGCGCGCTGCGGAAAGAAAAACGCGCCCACGGAGAATTCCGTGAGCGCGTTGAAATGGACCCGCGGGTCGAGCCCGCGGGAATCAGATGAGGATTACTCGGGCAGCGACCACACCGCCGGCGCTGACTTCAATCGCGCCGCCAGTTGCTCGCGCTGCTGATGCAATTCGCGCGGCAGCCTGGGCCCGAACTGGCCGAACAGCTTGGTCTGGTCTTCCGCTTCGCTCAGCCCCTCGTCGCGGTCGATATCGGTGATGGTCTGGAATTTCGCGCGCTCGAACGCAACGCCGTTCCAGTTGAGGTCCTGATAGCGCGGCATATGGCCGAACGGGCTGTCGACGGCGTTGGCGCGGCCCTGCACGCGATCGACGATCCATTTGAGCACGCGCATGTTGTCGCCGAAGCCCGGCCAGATGAATTTGCCGTTCGCGTCCTTGCGGAACCAGTTCACGCGGAAGATCGCGGGCGCCTGCTTGACGCTCTGGCCGAGCTTGAGCCAATGCGCCCAATAATCTCCCATGTTGTAGCCGCAGAATGGCAGCATCGCCATCGGGTCGCGCCGGATCGCCGCCTGGTTGTCGGCCGCGGCGGTCGCTTCCGAACCCAGCGTCGCGCCGAGATAGACGCCATGCGCCCAGTCGAAAGCCTGGAAGACGAGCGGGAAGGTCTTGCTAAGCCGCCCGCCGAAAATGATCGCCGAGAGCGGCACGCCCGCCGGATCCTCCCAGCGTTCATCGATGCTCGGGCACTGCGACGAGGAGACCGTGAAACGTGAATTGGGATGCGCGGCGTTGGTGCCGCTCGAAGGCGTCCAATCCTTGCCCTGCCAGTCGATCGCGTGCGCGGGCGGGGTGCCATCCATGCCTTCCCACCACACATCGCCGTCGTCGGTCAGCGCCACGTTGGTGAAGATGGTGTTGCGGTCCAGCATCTTCATGGCGTTGGGATTGGTCTTCATGGAGGTACCCGGCGCCACGCCGAAGCAGCCGGCTTCCGGATTGATGGCGCGCAGCCGGCCATCCGGGCCCGGCTTGATCCAGGCGATATCCTCGCCGATAGTCGTGACCTTCCAGCCCGCGAATTCCTTGGGCGGAATCATCATCGCGAAATTGGTCTTGCCGCACGCCGACGGGAACGCCGCCGCGACATAGGTCTTTTCGCCCTTGGGGCTCTCGACGCCCAGGATCAGCATGTGCTCGGCGAGCCAGCCTTCATCGCGCGCCATCACCGAGGCGATGCGCAGCGCAAAGCATTTCTTGCCCAGGAGCGCATTACCGCCATAGCCCGAGCCGTACGACCAGATCTCGCGCGTCTCGGGGAAATGCACGATGTACTTGGTCTTGTTGCACGGCCAGGCAACGTCCTTCTCGCCCGGCTTGAGCGGCGCTCCCACCGTATGCATGCAGGGTACGAACGGCTTATCGCCCAGCACGTCGAGCACCTTCTGCCCGATGCGCGTCATGATGCGCATGTTGACGGCGGCGTAAGCGGAATCGGTCAGCTGCACGCCGATCTGCGCGATGGGGGAGCCGAGCGGGCCCATCGAAAACGGAATCACATACATCGTGCGCCCGCGCATCGAGCCCTTGAACAGGCCCGTGACGGTGCGCTTCATCTCCGCCGGTTCGACCCAGTTGTTGTTGGGGCCGGCGTCGTCCTTGCGCGTGGAGCACACGAAGGTGCGGTCCTCGACACGCGCCACATCCGAGGCGTCGGAGCGCGCCAGGAACGAATTCGGGCGCTTCTTCGCGTTGAGCTTGATCAGCGTGCCTTTGGCGACCATCTCGGCGCACAGGCGGTCGTATTCCTCCTGCGAGCCGTCGCACCAATGGATCTGGTCGGGCTCGCAGAGCGCCGCCATGTCGTCGACCCATTTGAGCAATGCTGTGTTCTTGGCGCGCTGGTTACTGAAGCTGTTCATCGTCTCTCCTGACCCGTGCCCTGTTCCGTGAGGGACCTGATCACCCGAAATTAGAAGAGTTCTCGGTGTCAGGATCGTGACATCACGGGCCTTAATAAGGATTCAAAAAATTCGGAAAAGTTCCAATGTCGGGATGAAATACCGGAATCAACGAGCGCATTCTGCGAGAAACCACGCAGAAAATCATGATTAATTTTGTCGCAGGGCGAACATCGTTGCTGCGCTGCACTGTCGCAACGCAGCAAACACTTCGGATTATACTTAACTATAAAGACTTCGCCGGCCGCCTACGCCGAAGAGTTGCGCAGACTGCTTACGCCGCGCGCACGCGCACGTAAGCCCCCGGCGCATCCTCGAGCGCCTTGAGCTTGCCGTCGCCCGGCTGGCGCGCCGGCACGTCGCCGCCGCCATACTGGTCGACCCAGCCGTCCCACTCGGTCCACCACGAGCCCGGCGTCTGCTGCGCACCCTGCAGCCAGGCATCGGCCGTCTTGGCGTTGGTGGGGTTCGTCCAGTAGCAATATTTCTTCGCCGCTGGCGGATTGACGACACCGGCAATGTGTCCGGAGGCGGACAGGCAGAATGTCACTGGTCCCTGATAGAGCTGCGTCGCGACATAGGTCGACTTCCACGGCGCGATATGGTCCTCGCGCGTCGACAGGATGAAGACGGGCAGGCGGATCTTGCTGAGATCGATGCGCGTGTTGAGCAGGCGGATCTGTCCCTTCGACAGCAGGTTCTCCTGGTACATCTTGCGCAGATAGAAGCTGTGCATCGCCGCCGGCATGCGCGTGGAATCGGAATTCCAGTAGAGCAGGTCGAACGGGAAGGGGTCTTTGCCCAGAAGGTAGTTGTTGACCACGAACGACCAGATCAGATCGTTGGCGCGCAGCATGTTGAACGTCGTCGCCATGTCGCGCGCTTCGAGATAGCCCTTTTCGCTCATGCGCTCTTCCAGCGCCGCGAGCTGTTCCTCGTCGATGAAGACGGAGAGTTCGCCGGCCTCCTGGAAATCGACCATCGTCGTGAAGAACGTGGCGCTCACAAAGCGGTTGTCGTTGCGCTCGGCCATGTAGGCGAGCGTCGCCGCCAGCAGTGTGCCGCCCAGGCAGTAGCCAATGACGTTCACCTCGCGCTCGCCCGTCGCCGCCTCGATGGCGTCGAGGGCCGCGAGCGGGCCTTGCACCATGTAGTCGTCGAACGAGCGGGTCGCGAGGGTCTCGTCGGGGTTGACCCATGAGACCACGAACACCGTATGGCCCTGGCCGACCGCCCATTTGATGAACGAGTTCTTCTCGCGCAGATCGAGAATATAGAACTTGTTGATCCACGGCGGCATGATCAGCAGCGGCCGTTTGTGCACGGTCTCTGTCGTCGGCGTGTATTGCAGGAGCTGCATCAGCTCGTTCTGGAACACGACCTTGCCCGGCGTCACGGCGATGTTCTCGCCAACGCGGAAGGCATTGAGGTCGGTCATCTTGATCGCGAGCTTGCCCTTGCCGCGCTCGAGATCGCTCAGCAGGTTGGACAGGCCCTTGAGCAGATTCTCGCCGCCGCTTTCCAGCGTCGAGCGGATCACCTCGGGGTTGGTGACCGCGAAATTGCTCGGCGCCATCGCATCGACGAACTGGCGCGTATAGAAATCCACCTTGCGCGCGGTCTTGTCGTCCAGCCCCTCGACCTGGCGCACGGTCGATTGCAGCCAGCGCGCCGTCAGCAGGTAGGATTGCTTGATGAAGTCGAAGACGTAGCTCTCATCCCACAGCGAATCCTTGAAGCGGCGATCGTCGGCCGCGGGCTTGATCACCGGCTCGGACGGTTCGCCCAGCATGCGCCGCGCGGCCGTCTGCCACAGCGTCAGATAATCCTGCCACAGCATCATCTGTGCCTGGACCAGCTGCGCCGGGTTGGCCATCATCCGCGCCGTCATGTCGAAGAAGGCCTGACCGATATTGAGCGGGTCGGACAGGCCGAGCCCCTGCGCGCCGGATTGGCGTGCGAGGAAATCCTGCACGAGCCGCTGGCTCTGCTCGGCGATCTTGGACATCATCCGCGACATTTCGACGGGATCGAGAAACTTGATGTCGGGGCCCGATTGCTCGGCCATGACCCTGTCCTTATGATCGGGTAATACGAATCGACGGGCGGTGACCGGAGATTCGGTCATGAAATCGCCGCTTTCGGCCGTACTCTTATACGAACAATTTGGTTATTTCATCGTTAAATTCTGGTCACCTACGGGGAACTTATCAAGTGAGGCGGCGCTCCAGGTCCTTGCTGCAACGCGGCATTTTCGACGTGCGGGTCGCTTGCGCCTTGCTCGTAACAGTTGCGCTGGCGTCATGCTCCGAAGTGTCGCCCGAATATGACCCCATCTCCTGGGGTAATTCGGTGCGCAACGAAGTAGGGGGCTGGTTCGGCGCCGAGCCCAAGATCGACGCCGCCGCCCGGGTCGAGGCACCCCCCGCCGAAGGTCGCCCTTTTCCCAACCTGGCCACCGTGCCGCGCCCACCCAAGGTCACCCCCTCGGCGGAGCGCCAGGCCGAACTCGAGCGCCTCAGCCGCGACCAGGCCGGCGCGCGTGCCGCCCCCCAGGCGAGCCCGCCGCCTAACCCCACCGGCAGCGACCGGGTCGGGGCGTTGACGGCTCCCCCTGGTACCGGTGCGTTCAGCGAGGCGGACCGCATGGTCCTGCGCCGCGCGATGTCCGAAGCGGCCCGCCGCTCGCCGGGCATCATTCGGCTGGTCGGGATGCCCGACGCCACGGCCTCGGTGGCGGCCGAACTCAGCCGCCTGGGTCTGCCCCCTTTACGCACCCGCAGCGAGCGCGGGGCGACCGGCCGCCAGGTTGAAATTTTTGTCGATTATTAGGACTGGGCAAACTACATAGAGGCAGAATTTTCGGCGGGTTTTTCGCAAAACCCGCTGGCCCGCCCCGCACTCTGGCGACGAATGCGACCCCCACGATGAGCAACGAAGAGTTTTACCGGATCAAGCGCCTGCCGCCCTATGTGTTCGCGGAAGTGAACACGATGAAGGCGAAGGCCCGCAACGCCAAGCTGGACGTCATCGACCTTGGCATGGGCAATCCGGACACGCCCACGCCCCAGCACATCGTCGACAAGCTGGTCGAGGCCGTGCGCGATCCGCGCACCCACCGCTACTCGACCTCCAAGGGCATTCCCGGCCTGCGCCGCGCCCAGTCCGCCTATTACAAGCGTCGCTTCAACGTCGATGTCGATCCGGAATCCGAAGTCATCGTTACGCTGGGCTCGAAGGAAGGCCTCGCCAATCTCGCCCAGGCGATCACCAGCCCCGGCGACACGATCCTGGTGCCCAACCCCAGCTATCCGATTCATCCCTACGGCTTCATCATGGCCGGCGCTTCGCTGCGCCACCTGCCGATCGGCGAGGGGCATGATTTCTTCGGCAGCCTCAAGCGCGCGGTCAAGCATTCGGTGCCAGCACCCTTGGCGTTGGTGCTGAGCTTTCCATCGAACCCGACGGCGCAGGTCGTCGATCTCGATTTCTACGCCGAGTGCGTCGACATCTGCCGTCATCACGGCATCTGGATCTTGTCCGATCTCGCCTATGCGGAGATCTATTTCAACGACATCCCGCCGCCCTCGATCCTGCAAATACCCGGCGCCAAGGACATCGCCATCGAATTCACATCGATGAGCAAGACGTATTCGATGCCGGGCTGGCGCGTTGGCTTTGCCGCCGGCAACCGCACGCTGATCGGCGCGTTGGCGCGCATCAAATCGTATCTCGATTACGGCGCCTTCACGCCGGTGCAGGTGGCCGCGACGGCGGCCCTCAACGGTCCGCAGGAATGCGTGCGCGAAATGCGCGAGATGTATCACGAGCGGCGCGACGCGTTGATCGGCGGCCTGGCGCAGGCGGGCTGGAACGTGCCGAGCCCGGCCGCTTCGATGTTCGCCTGGGCGCCGATCCCGGAGCGTTTCGCGCATCTGGGCTCGCTCGAATTCTCGAAGCTGCTGATGAAGGAGGCGAACGTCGCGGTGTCGCCCGGCATTGGCTTTGGCGAGTACGGCGACACGCATGTGCGCATGGCGCTGGTCGAGAACGTGCAGCGCATCCGCCAGGCGGTGCGCAACATCAAAGCCTTCCTCAACGCGGACAGCAATCTTCCCGATCCGCCCACGCAGAAGCGCCCGCGCTCCAAGGGCAGCCCCGTCCTGACACCTTGAGTACACCTCTCAAGATCGCAATTGCCGGCCTCGGCACGGTCGGCGCCGGTGTGTTGAAGCTGCTCGCCGAGAACGGCGCGCTGGTCGCGGCGCGCTGCGGCCGGCCGATCAGCGTGAGCGCGATCTGCGCGCGCAACAAAGCGCTCGACCGCGGTGTGGATACGTCCAAGCTCGCCTGGTTCGACGATGCCGCGGAAATGGCGGCCAAGGCCGATGCCGATGTGATCGTCGAACTGATCGGTGGTTCGGACGGCATCGCCAAGAAAACCATCGAGGCGGCGATTGCCCGCGGCAAATCGGTTGTCACCGCCAACAAGGCGCTTCTTGCAGTACACGGGACGGCCCTCGCGCGTCAGGCCGAAGCCAAGGGCGTCGTGCTGGCTTACGAAGCCTCGGTTGCCGGCGGCATTCCCGTCATCAAGGCGCTGCGCGAAGGCCTCGCCGCCAATCGCATCGTGCGTGTCTACGGCATCCTCAACGGGACCTGTAACTATATCCTGACACAGATGCGCACGTCTGGCCGGCCCTTCGCCGACGTACTGTCGGAAGCCCAGGCGCTGGGCTATGCCGAAGCCGATCCCAGCTTCGATGTCGACGGTATCGACGCCGCGCATAAACTCGCGATCCTCGCCGGCGTGGCCTTCAACGCCGAGATCAATTTCAAGGGCGTGCATATCGAAGGCATCCGCCATGTCGACGCCATGGACGTCGCCTTCGCGCGCGAACTCGGCTTCCGCATCAAGCTGCTGGGTATTGCGCGGGTCACTGAACATGGCCTTGAGCAGCGCGTGCACCCGTGCATGGTGCCGCTCGAAACGCCGATCGCGCATGTCGAGGACGTCTACAACGCCGTCGTAGCCGAAGGGAACTTTGTCGGCAACACCGTCTACGAGGGCCGCGGGGCCGGTGCCGGTCCGACCGCCTCGGCCGTTGTCGCGGATCTCATGGATCTGGTGCGCGGCCGGCCGGCGCTGACCTTCGGCGTGCCGGCGACCCAGCTCAACGCCTTGCCGTCGTCGCCCATGGAACGCCATCGCGGCGCATATTATATCCGCTTGATGGTGACCGATCGGCCGGGCGTGATCGCCGATGTGACGGCGGCGCTGCGCGATGAAAGCGTGTCGCTCGAATCGATGCTGCAGCGCGGCCGTCGCCCGGACGAGATGGTGCCGGTGGTGCTGACCACGCACTCGACGGAAGAAGCGGCGATGACCAGGGCGCTCGCCCGCATCGCCAAGCTCAATGCGGTGCTGGAACCGCCGCGTCTGATCCGCATTGAACAATTGTGATTTGAAGGGGAGGGGATAATGTCCGAACAGAAAATTCCGCTGGACCGAAATCTTGCGCTCGAGGTTGTGCGCGTGACCGAAGCGGCGGCACTCGCCGCGTCGCGCCTGATGGGCCGCGGCGATGAGAAGGCCGCCGACCAGGCCGCCGTCGACGCGATGCGCCGCGCCCTCAACGGCCTCGCCATCGACGGTACCGTGGTGATCGGCGAGGGCGAGCGCGATGAGGCCCCGATGCTCTATATCGGCGAGAAAGTCGGCAGCGGCGGCCCGCGCGTCGATATCGCCCTCGACCCGCTCGAAGGCACGACGATCACCGCCAAGGGCGGCCCCAACGCGCTGGCCGTCATCGCCATGGCGGAGGAGGGCGGCTTCCTCAACGCGCCCGACGTTTATATGGAGAAGCTCGCGGTCGGCGGCGGCCTGCCCGACGGCGTGGTCGACATCGACAACTCGCCCGCCAGCAATCTGAAGAGCCTCGCCAAGGCGAAGAAGACGGAGATCTCCGATCTCGTCGTCTGTATCCTCGATCGCCCGCGCCATACCGAGCTCATTGCCAAGGTTCGCGAAGCCGGCGCGCGCATCATGCTGATCTCCGACGGCGACGTCAGCGGCGTGATCGCCACCTCGCGGCCCGATACCGGCGTCGATGTCTATATGGGTTCCGGCGGTGCGCCCGAAGGCGTGCTGGCGGCGGCGGCGTTGCGCTGCATCGGCGGCCAGATGCAGGCGCGCCTCATTTTCCGCAACGATACCGAGAAGCAGCGCGCGGCCAAATGGGGCGTCAAGGATCTGAACCGCAAATACTCGATGCTCGACCTCGCCCATGGCGATGTCATGTTCGCGGCGACCGGCGTCACCGACGGCTCGATGGTCAAGGGCATCCGGCGTTTTGCTGGCGGTGCGTCAACCCATTCGATCGTCATGCGGTCCAAGACCGGCACCGTGCGCGTCATCGAAGCGACGCATAACTTCGATCGCAAGCCGGGCGATTGATTCCTCCGGCAGCTGGCGCACACTGCCGGCATGGACGGAACTCGGAGTCGCTGACATCCTTGGAGTCGCGCGCTCGCTCGGCGGCAAGCGCTGGGTCAGCCGGCTGGCGGATGAGCGCGCCGCGTTTGCGCTCGCCCAGCAGATCGGCCAGCCGGAGATCGTGGCGCGCGTGCTGGCCGGCCGCGGCATCGATGCCGATGGCGCGGCCGCGTTCCTCGATCCGCGCCTCAAGGATCAGCTTCCCGATCCCGCCCATCTCAAGGATATGGCCAAGGCGGGTGCCCGCCTGGCCGATGCCGTTGCGGCCGGGGAGAGCATCGCCATCTTCGGCGATTATGATGTCGACGGAGCCACTTCCGGGGCATTGCTCCATCAATTTCTGACGTCGGTTGGCGGCAAGATCCGCCTCTATATCCCCGACCGCATTCGCGAGGGCTATGGCCCCAACGCGGCGGCGCTGACGCGCCTGCATGGCGAGGGCGCGTCACTCGTTGTCACCGTCGATTGCGGCATCACCGCGCATGAGCCGCTGGCCGCCGCCGCCGCCCTCGGCCTCGATGTGATCATCGTCGATCATCACGCCGCCGAGCCGCGTCTGCCGCCGGCGCATGCCGTGGTGAACCCGAACAGGCTCGACGAGACCAGCCCGCATCGCAATCTCGCCGCCGTCGGCGTCGCCTTCCTGCTCGCGGTCGAGACCAACCGCCAGCTTCGCCAGCGCGGGCTCTACGCCAGCATGCCCGAGCCCGATCTCCTCGACCTGCTTGACCTCGTGGCGCTGGGCACGGTCTGCGATGTCGTGCCGCTCACCGGCCTCAACCGCGCGCTGGTGGCGCAGGGCCTGAAAGTGCTGGGCGCCCGCAAACGCATCGGCCTCGTCGCCTTGGGCGAGGCAGCGCGCATCGACAAGCGCTGCGAGGCCTATCATCTGGGCTTCGTGCTGGGCCCGCGCGTCAATGCCGGCGGGCGCGTCGGCGAGGCCGATCTTGGCGTGCGCCTGCTGACCTCAGACGATCCCATCGCTGCGCGCGAGATGGCGCAACGCCTCGACGGCTTCAACCGCGAGCGTCAGACCATCGAGGCGGCGGTGCTCGACTCAGCGCTGGCGCAGCTCGGTCCGAAGCCCGAGGGCGCGATGATCCTGGTGGCGGGCGAGGGCTGGCATCCCGGCGTCATCGGCATCGTCGCAAGCCGCCTGATGGACCGCTTCGATCGCCCGGCCTGCGTTGTCGCTCTCGATAAGGACGTGGGCAAAGGCTCGGGCCGCTCGGTCAAAGGCATCGACATCGGCGCCGCGATCATCGCCGCGCGTCAGGAAGGCCTGCTGATCAACGGCGGCGGCCATCCGATGGCGGCGGGGTTCACCGTTGCCGCCGAGCGCGTCAACGATCTGCGCGCCTTCCTCGACGCCCGCATGGCGACCGCGATCCGCCCGGAACCGCACATGACGCTCGATGGCGTGCTGTCATTGGGTGCGGCCACAACAGAGTTCTGCGCGACGCTCGAACGCGTCGGCCCGTTTGGCGCCGGCAACCCCGAACCGCGCTTCGCCTTCGCCGCCGTGCGCGTGGCGAAGGCCGACGTGGTCGGCGAGAAGCACGTGCGTTGCTTCCTCACCGACAGCCGCGGCGCCAGGCTCAACGCCATCGCCTTCCGCGCCGTCGGCCAACCCTTGGGCGACGCACTCCTCAACAGCAATGGTGCGAGCCTCCACATCGCCGGCCGCGTCAAAGCCGACGAATACCGCGGCGTCGTGCGCGTTCAGTTGCAGATCGAAGACGCGGCACCGGCGCTGCCGGTCTAGAAATTTAAAAAAGATTGTCATGCGCGGACTTGATCCGCGCATCTGACAGCGCGCCAACGTCAGACCCGCGGGTCGAGCCCGCGGGTGACAATGTTTTCAAGGGTCGACATATCGCTTTTCTCTTATCTGATTCCCGCGGACTTGATCCGCGGGCCCATCGTCAAGTTGTCACGGGCGGCGCAGAGCAGGGCGCTTCGGCGACACGGCGCCGAATACTTCACCACAGATTTTGGCGGAGAAATGGACCCGCGGATCAAGTCCGCGGGAATCGAGGAGGAGAGGCGCGCGCCTACCGCCGCGCGAACAGCATCATCCACCACATGAACGGCCACATCCACCAGAACGGCATCATCGCCGCGTAGGGATTGTTGGCGTCGCCGCCCATGTTGCCGAAGGGCGATGCGCCGGCCCCGAACGGCGAGGCGCCCGCGCCGAAGGGCCAGCCGCCGGCGCCATAAGGCCCCGACGATTGCTCGTTGGCGCGTGACGACGTGTTCTCGCTCGCCCGTCGCGCGGACTCGCGCGGGGCTTCGCGCGCCGGTTCGGGGTCGGGTTGGCGGAACGCGCCGGTGTCATTCAGCCGCTGCGCCAGCAGCACGGCAAACTGCCGCAACTCAGCGGATTTATCGACTGTCGCCTGCACGGTACGACGCAGCTCGGCCTGGCTGCGCTCGGCATCGCTATGGCGCTGCGACAGCGATGCGATCTCGGCGCGGCTTTCGCGCACCAGCTTGAGCGCCTCGGCGATATCGGCCTGCGAGCGCGCGATGTCGCCCTGGTGCTGCTTGATGGCGTCGATCTCGCCCATGCCCTGCTGCATCGCCTTGAGCGTGGCGATGAGCTGCTCGTGCTGACCCTGTAGCAGCGCCTGGCGCTGGCGGATGGCGTCGATCTCGCTCTGACCCTGCTCGAGGGCGTGCAGCGAAGCGAACAGCGTCGCATGCACCTCGCCGACCTGTGCCAGCTTGCGCTCGAGCGCCGCCGTCTCCGCCTGGCTGTCCTGCCGCATCGCGGCGACGTCGCGGCGCAGATCGTCCTGCGCCAGCTCGCTGTCATGCTGGCGGGTACGCAGCTCGTCGATGGCCGCCTGGCTGTTCTCGAGGCCTTCGAAGCGCCGCTCGAAGTCGCGGCGCATCGCTTCCAGGGCACCGGGCATGCCGGCGACGGTGTCGAAGCGGTTCTCGAATTCGCGCCGCAACGCGTCGAGGGCGCCGGTGTTGCTGACAATGCTTTCGACGCGCTTTTCGAAGTCGCGCCGCAGCGTGTCGAGGGCCTCGGCGGAGCCGTTACCGGCCGCCATGCGGTTCTCGAACTCGCGGCGCAACTTTTCGAGCGCGCCGTCGCCGCCGGCAATGGCGTCGAAGCGCCGTTCGAATTCGTGGCGCAGCCCATCGATCGCCGCGTTGTGCGCATCGACGCCGGTGAAGCGACCCTCGAACTCACGCCGCAGCGCATCGAGCGCCCCGGCCTGGCCGGCGAGGCTGTCGAAGCGGCGCTCGACCTCCTGGCGCATCGCTTCGAAATCGGCGCGCCCGACTGTCTGGGCCATGCGCTGTTCGAATTCCTGGCGCAGCGCGTCGACCGCACGCGTGTCGCCGGCAACCGCGGCGAAGCGCTGCTCGAAATCGCCGCGCAGTGCATCGAGCGCGCCCGCCTGGCCGGCGAGGCTGTCGAAGCGCTGCACGAAATCCTGCCGTAGTGCGTCGAGCGCACCCGGGGTCCCCGCCAATCCGTCAAAACGCCGCTCGAAATCCTGGCGCAAAGCGTCGAGCGTGGCGGTGTTGACTTCGGCGGCCTCAAGACGACGCTCGAGCGCCACACGCTGCTCGTCGGATTGCGCCTGTCGCGCGATGACCTCCTGGATCGTCGCCTGGGCACGCTCGGCAAGATCGAGGGCACGCTGCAGCTCGGCCTGGGTGCGGATCGCCTCGTCCTGCTGCCCGCGCAGCGCCGCGATATCCGTCTGTCCTTGCTGCGCCAGGGCCTCGGCGCGACGCACCGCATCGGTCAGGGCGGGGTCGACCGGCGGGGGCGGGGCGGTGACGTGCGCTTCAAGCGATTCCAGCGTGTGGCCAAAGCGCGCCTGTGCCTTCTCCAGCGCCTCCTGCCGGCGCTGCAGCTCGTCGAGCACGGAACCGCCGCGACGGGTGAAGTCGATCGCCTGTTGCAGCTCGCCCTGGATGCGGTCGAATTGCTCAAGCTTGCCCTTGAGCGTCTCGGTCTCCGCCTGACCGGCAACCACGAGCTGCATTGTGCGCACGATCTCGGCCTGCAACCGCCCGGCCTCATCGCGCAACCGCCCAAAATCCTCGACCGCAACCCGCTCGGCGCGCACCTGCGCGATCGCCTGCTGCACATCGGCCTGGGCCTTGCGGATTTCGTCCTGCTGGGCGCGCAGCTCGGCCAGCGACGATTGTGCGTGCTGGGCGTTGTCGACGGCGCGCTGGATGTCCTCGGGCAGGTGCTCGAGCTGGTCCTGCCGGCGCTTGAGCTCGCCGATTTCAGCTTGGCTCTCGGCCAGCCGCTGGATGGCAAGGGCCACATCCGTGCGCACGCGCTCGGCATCGTCGTTGAGGCGGGCGAAGGCGTCTCGGTCGATCCGCTGCTCGCGCAGCTGCGCGACATTCTGCTGAAGTTCGCCCTGCAGGCGCTGAACCTCGTCCTGGCGCGCCTTGACTGTTTCGAGCGCCGAGGCGCCGGCGAGAGGCTCGGCCAGAATTCCGCGCACTTCTGCCTGCGCCCGGTCAAGCTGCTCCTGCCGGCTGCGCAAGGCGCTCAGCTCGTGCTGGCTCTCGCTGATGACCTGCAAGGCGCGCCCTAGTTCGCCCTGCGCACGCTCCGCCTCTTGGCGCAGTCGCTCGATCTCGCCCGGCTCGATCTGATGGGCGAGCACCGCCGTCAGGCTCTGGCGCAGGTAGTCGAGGTCGGATTGCACCTCGCTCTGCCGCGACTTCAGCCGGGAGACGTCGCCATTGGCTTCCAGAACGAGTTGAATTTCGCGGCGTAACTCCGCCTGCGCACGGTCTGATTCGTCCTGGCGCCGGATCAGGTCGCCGATCTCCACCTCGGTCCAGTCGAGCAGACGGCTCGGCTGCGGCTCGATCACCGTCAGCCCGACTTCAGACGGAGCCGGCGGCGGCGACACCGCCGCCTCGGAGATCATGCGCGTGACTTCGGCATAGACGCGCGGTGCCGGCGCGTCCGGAAAACGGGCGCGATAAAGGCCGAGTGCGATCTCAAGGGCCGGGTGGTCTGGCTCGCCGCGCAGCCGTGCGTCCTCATACGCGCGCACGATCGACTGAGCGAAGGCGCTGTCGTCGGGGCTGGGCTGATTCAGACGGGAATTGGGGGTCATTTCCCTGGGCCGCCGGGGCGCGAATCGAAACGAGGAGCAATTATATCATTCACAGTCCGGCAACCAGCCGAATCCTGCCGCTGACAAGTGACAATTTGTATCGGGCCCGTGCCCGACCGGTCATTTACTGCATAAACCAACCATGACTGACAACTAACGATTGACCGGTCAAAGCGTTCGTCTCGAAGGCGGCAAAAAAGAGAGCCGCCTGCGCAACATCCTGCACGGTCGTGAACTCGCCATCGACCGTTTCTTTCAGCATCACCTTTTTGATGACGTCCTCTTCGGATATCCCCAACGTCTTGGCCTGTTCGGGGATCTGTTTATCCACAAGCGGTGTGCGCACAAACCCTGGGCAGATGACATTGGCGCGCACGCCGTATTTGGCGCCTTCCTTGGCGACAACCTTGGCCAGGCCGATGAGGCCGTGCTTGGCCGCCACATAGGGCGCCTTGAGCACGGATGCTTCTTTGGAGTGTACCGAGCCCATATAGATGATCGCACCGCCGCGCTTGGCCTTGTACATGTGGCGCAGCGCGGCGCGGGTGGTCAGAAATGCGCCATCGAGATGGATAGCCAGCATCTTCTTCCACTCGGCATAGGGAAATTCCTCGATCGGGTGGACGATCTGGATGCCGGCGTTGCTGACCAGGATGTCGATGCTGCCATAGCTCTTGACCGTGCGGTCCATGCCGCCATCGACATCGCTCTCGCTGGTCACGTCCATGGTCAGCCCCATGGCCGTTCCGCCCGCCTTGGTGATTTCCGCCGCGACGGCCTCCGCACCTTGCAGGTTCAGGTCGGCAATCACGACCTTGGCGCCGTCCTTGGCGTAGGTGAGGGCGATTTCGCGGCCGATACCGCTCGCGGCCCCGGTGACCAGGGCAACTTTTCCCTTGAGGCTCATGGTGAAGCTCCTTGGCTTGGCAAGTACAGCCTAGGCGCCCGGTGTCGCAGCTTCATTGCGGGGCGTCAAGTTAAGGGCTGTCCATGTCCGGGGCGCCGCCCGCGCGCTCCAACATCGTTAACGGAAGGTTCATCGCGCCGGCCTACAGTCTGCGAGCCCGCCATTGCGCGGCTTTTGCTTTTCCGCCCGAGAGTTGGTCCATGGACGGCAGTTCAGCAGTCGAGCGAGCCACCGAAGCGGCGGCCGGTCCCGGCCGCCGTGGCCGCCGCATTCCGCTGACCGCCGGCCTGCTCGGCTTCGTTGCCCTGATCGTCGTGCCGCTGGTGGTGATGCTCTATCTGGGACTGAGCACCGCGCGCGAGAACACGTTCGAGATGCTGCACGATCAGACCGAGCATTTCATGGCCTCGTTGACCGAGCGCATCGGCGGCCAGCTCGACCCCGTCGCGGTCCAGTCGGACTACGTAGCCGCGATGATCGCGGGCGGCGAACTCGATCCCGCCGACAGCAAGCGCTTGGGACAGGCGCTGGTGGCGGCGATGGCGGCCCTGCCACAGGTGCGCGGTCTCGCCTTCATCGACGCCAACGGCCATACCGTGCGCGCGCGCCGCAGCGAGCGTCGCGCGGCCGACCTCGATTGGTCCGACGACCGCAACACCAAGCACATTCTCGCCGAGGCGCAAGATGCCGCCGGATCCTATTGGGGTGAATTTTTCTTTGCGGAATCCACATCGACCACGCTGCTCAACCACCGCACGCCCATCCGGCGCAACGGTCAATTCCTGGGCGTGCTGATCGCCAGCGTCTCGACGGCGAGCCTCTCCGAGTTTCTCGCCCATAACCCGTTCGGGCCGCAGATGAGTGCCTTCATCCTGGCGGGCGGCGACAGCGTGATCGCGCATTCGCGTCTGACCGGGCCGGTGGCCGGCCTCAGCGATCAACAGCCTTTGCCCCGCCTGGACCAAGTCGGCGACCCGATCCTCCAGCGCGCCGCCGCCAACGGCAAGCTGGTGCTCTCCGCCGTCGCGGCACCGCTTTCGATCGTCGACGCGGTCGATGATGCGGACGGCGCCGCCTATCTGCTCGTCTATCAGACGATCGACAAATACGGCGCGAAACCGTGGGTGGCCGGCCTGCATCTGCCGCGCTCCCTGATCGAACGCGCCCTGATGCGGATCGATGTGATGGCGGCGATCGGGCTGGTGATTGTGCTGGCGACGGTCTTGGCTGCTTATCTGCTGGGCCGCGCCTTGACCCGGCCGGTGCGGGAGATCGCGGCCGCGGCAACGCGCATCCATGACTTTGAAGTCGACGCCGGGCGCCCGCTGGGCGTCAGTCATTTTCGCGAACTCGACGATGCGGCGCGCGCGTTCAACGCCATGCTGGCGGGGTTGAGCGGCTTCCAGACCTATCTGCCCAAGAGCCTCGTGCGCCGCCTGATGCAGCGCGGCCATATTGCTAACGTCCTCTCTGAACAGCGCGAGGTGACCGTGCTGTTTACTGACATCTCCAATTTCACCGGGTTCTCCGAGAACCTGCCCGCGGACGGCGTGGCGGCCTTCCTCAACCGCCATTTCACCCTGCTGGTGAAATGCGTGGAGGAGGAGGGCGGCACGGTCGACAAATATGTCGGCGACAGCCTGATGGCGTTCTGGGGTGCTCCCGACAATCAGCCCGACCATGCCGAGCGCGCGTTCGGTGCCGCCCTCAACATGGCATTGGCGATCCGGCGCGAAAACACCGCGCGCCAGGCCGCCGGCCTGGAACCAATCCGCATTCGCATTGGTTTGCACAGCGGGCCGGCTGTTGTCGGCAATATCGGTGCGCCGGGACGGGTCAACTATACGGTGGTCGGCGATACCGTGAACGTGGCCCGGCGCATGGAAAGCCTGTCGAAATCGCTCGCCTGGGACCGCCAGGAGGCGATCATCCTGGTGAGTAGCTTCACCATCCAGCATCTGGGTCTCGGGCTAGAAAGCTTCTCGATCGGCGCGCATAGCCTCAAGGGCCGCGACGGACCGATTGAAGTCTTCCGCTTGGCTTGACCGCTCCAGCCGTGGCTGCTTGAGCCCGTCTGCAACACCGGATACTGTGGATAGGTTATGGAGATGGTTCGAACGGTCGTCGTTAATGCCTACCAGGCCGCCAGGCTTAGAGGCGAAGGGTATGTCGCAGCGTTCGACAAGGCCCTGGCTATCTATCGAGAATTATCCCCCAATGTGGCCCCGGAATATGCGCGCGCTGAGGTCGAGCGGCTGCTGTCCGTCCGGTTGCCGGCGGAGGTGGAGGTGACGCCGTCCCCCCGCGAGCAGGCCGACGGTCGCGAGCCCGCCCTGGCCGCCATGGAAATGGCCGAGCTGCGCCGGCGCCTCGATGCGCTCGAGCGCCGCCAGAACGATTTCGACCGCACGCTGACCCTCATTCAGCAGGATACCGGCGAGACCCGCCATCTGCTGGCCTCGATCAGCGCCCGGCTCGACCGCCTGGTCGAGCGTGCCGAGGCGCCGTCCGGCCGCAGCGAGCCGCCGCGTCCCGAGCCCGAATACCATCATGAACAAGTGGAAGCGCCGCACCGCCATCACGCCGGCGCGGACATGCCCGAGCCGGTGCCGATGTGGGTCGCCTGGCCGATGTGGTCGTTATGGATGTGGTCGTGGTGGCTCAGCCTGCTGACCCGCAACGCCCCACGGCGCTGAGCCGGTCTTAGGACGAGATAATCCGCTCCATGACGGAGCGGGCGTCGTCGAGGAACTTGATGCCGGCGCGGTCGCCATTGGACCACACGACGCGGCCGTGAAAGCTGCCGAACCGGTCGATCTTCAAGGTGACGACCGCCGCGTGCTCCAGCGGGCTCTTGACGTAGACCTTGGCGCCGCCGGCCGAAATATTGAAGATCGTGCAGTCGATTTCCTTCGGGCCGACGAAGATCTTGCCCGAATAAACGACCGACACGCGCGCGTGCTCACGCTGCTCCGTGAAAGATTTCTGCTGCTCGTCAATATCGGTCTTGGTCGAATCGGTCATCGTATGCTTCCTGCCGCGAAGGGCAGTTGTTGATCCTTTAACTCTTAAGCCAAAATGATTGTGCAATCGTTACTGTCGGACCCTACGAAGGGCGAGGTCTGCCAGCGCAAAGGACGAAGGAGATTAACCAGATGCTAACCATATCCGGCCGGATTTCGGCCGGTCTGCTGCTCGGACTGGGCGCAACGCTGCTTTATGCCTGCGCCGCCAAGCTCGACCCCCCGGCGGCCCATGGCCGCGAGGTGGCCGAGCGGAGCTGCAGCGCCTGCCATCAGGTCCTGCCCGACCAGCCCAGCGGCATCGAGGCCGCGGCACCCAGCTTCATGGAGATCGCCAATCTGCCGGGGCGCAGCCGCGACTATCTGCGGCAGTTTGCCACACGCACCCACATCGTCGAGACGCTGGGCCAGCCCGGCGTGCCGATGCCGACGATCATCCTCACGCCCGAGGAGCGCGAGGACGTGGTCGCCTATATCCTCACGTTTTCAAAGGACCCGTCGCGCCAGAACCTGCCGCCGACGAAACTGGAGCCGTTCCAGTAGGCCCTATTTACGCCAATGCGTCGACGTCCAGCCCAGCGTGATGACGAACGTGGCAAACATGCCGAGGATCAGTGCGAGATAGAGTTCGCCGCCCGTGCTCATGATTGTCCTCCTGCGGAAAATCGCGGTCGATCGGCGATCACGCTACACAAGGCGAACATGAAATTGACCTTAACGATTCTTCATCATGCTTGAGCTGATCATCGAGCGCTGGACGCAGCCGGCGAGCGGAACGAGCTTCCGCTGGTCGCTATGGCAGGACGGCAAGCGCGTCCTCATGGGCGGCCCGCACAACACGCCGGAAACCAGCGAACAGGACGGCGCGGCGCAGTGTCGCGCACAGCTCGGCCGCGCACCCGACCGCGTGACGCGCCTATAACACGCCGCTCACGACAAGGTGGGCGCCCAGCGCCAGCAGACCGAAAAAGAAGCAGCGCCGGAACGTCTCCAGGCGAACGCGCAGCCGCACCCATTGCCCGACCGCCATGCCGGCCAACGCCGGCGCCAAGGCAAGCAGCGACGTCGTTGCTACCGCCGGATCGAACGCGCCGTCATGGGCGAGTAACGCCGCGAGCGCCACGGTCGAAACGGTGAATGAGAGACCCAGCGCCTTGACCAGCGCCTCGCGCTCAAGATCGAGTGCTTGGAGATAAGGCACCGCCGGAATGACGAACACCCCGGTGGCGGCGGTCACCATGCCGGTGACGATACCGATCACCGGCGACAGCCAGGGTTCAAAACGCGCCGGCACGCGGCGCTGCGCCGAAATCAATCCAACCCCGGCATAGATCATCAGGGCCGCACCCAGGGCCGCGCTTGCGTGATCCGCCCGGCCATTGGCCAGGCCAGGACCCGCCCACGTGCCGACACAGCTTCCCGCCAGCAACGGCCACAGGCGGCGCAGCAGCGGGGCGAGCGGTGGCCCGGCCATCATCTGCCAGATATTGGTGATGAACGACGGCACGATCAGCAACGCCGCCGCCTGCGCCGGCATCATCGCCAGGCCGAGAAGCCCGACGGCCACTGTCGGCAGGCCCAGGCCGATCACGCCCTTGACCAGGCCCGCGAGCAGAAAGGTGAGGGCGATGAGCGCAATCAGTCCGGTTGAATCGATCATGATGAGACCTTGATTGCGCGCCCGCTCCTCGACAATGTGGAAGATCCGTTCGCTGCCTTCGTCCCAGACGAAGGCAGAATTTGCAGGAGGAGATTGGCGCCATGCAATTCGACCTGACCGATCTGCGCCTGTTCCTGCATGTGACCGAGGCGGCCAGCATCACGCATGGCGCCGATCGCGCCCATCTGGCGCTGGCGTCGGCGAGTGCGCGCATCCGCGCCATGGAGGAGAGCCTGGGCATTGCCTTGCTCGTGCGCGAGCGGCGCGGCGTGCGGCCCACACCCGCCGGGCTGGCGCTGATCCGGCATGCGCGCAGCGTGCTGTCGCAGGTCGAAAATCTCCAGAGCGAGCTCGGCGGCTATGCCGGCGGACTCAAAGGACAGGTCCGCCTCTGCGCCAACACCGCGGCGGTGACGGAATTCCTGCCGGAAGCGCTGGCCCCTTATTTGAAGGCCAATCCCAATATCGACGTCGATCTCGAAGAGCGCTCAAGCTACGAGATCGTCCAGGCCGTCGCCGCCGGCTTCGCCGATATCGGCATCGTCTCCGACGCGGTCGATCACGCAGCGCTCGAGACGTTGCCGTTTCGCGCCGATCGCCTGGTGCTGGTCGTCGCACGCGGCCTTCGCCTGGCGCGTCGCCGCAGCGTCGCATTGCGCGAGGTTGTCGCCGAACCGTTCATCGGGCTCGGGCAAGGCAGCGCGCTGGGGGACTACCTGGATCGCCACGCCGCCAATTTGGGCCGGAAGATGCGATTTCCGCGTGCGCCTGCGCGGCTTCGATGCCATCTGCCGGCTTGTCGCCAGCGGCGCAGGCATCGCGATCATGCCGGAGACGGCCTCGCGCCGTCAGCGCCGGTCCGATCTTCGCGTCCTTGCGCTCAGCGATCCTTGGGCGTCGCGCACGCTGCTGCTCTGCGCGCGCAGCTTTGCCACCTTGGCGCCGCCAGCCGCCCGCCTTGTCGAAAAGCTACGCGCTCATTGAGCGTTAAGGGGATTGCGCACCCAGCACGCGACATCCGTACCGGTCGGGCCGGGCAGGAGCGGGGGACGTTTTTCGCTGCAAATGCCGATCTTGAGCGGACAGCGGCTGGCGAACGGACAACCCGGCGGCACATTGGCCGGGCTTGGCAATTCACCCGTAAGGATGATGCGCTGGCGCGCGCGCTGCGCCACGGGGTCTGGCAGCGGGATGGCGGACAGCAGCGCTTGCGTATACGGATGCGAGGGACTGGAGAATAGCGTCTCCGCCGCCGCGATCTCGACGATCATGCCGAGATACATGACCGCGACACGGTCGGCGATGTGCCGCACCACCGAGAGATCGTGCGAGATGAAGAGATAGGCGAGCCCGAGATCGCGCTGCAGCGTCATCAGCAGGTTGAGGATCTGCGAGCGGATGGAAACGTCCAGCGCCGACACCGGCTCGTCGCAGATCACCAGCTTGGGCGAGAGGGCAAGCGCCCGCGCGATGACCACACGCTGGCGCTGACCGCCGGAGAGCTGGTTGGGATAGCGCGCCGCATGCGAGGCCTTGAGCCCGACGCGCTCCAGCAATTCCTTCACGCGTGCGTCGCGTTGCGCGGCCGGCACGCTGCGGATGGTCAGCGGCTCGGCGATGCTTTGCGCCACCGTCATCTTCGGGTCGAGCGCGGCGCTCGGGTCCTGGAAGACGATCTGAATGTCGTCGGCCAGGCGCCTGCGCTCGGCGCTGTCGGCATGTGTCACGTCGCGGCCCTCGAACATCACGCTGCCGCCGGTGGCCGTGGTCAGGCCGAGGATCGCGTAGCCGGTCGTAGATTTGCCGCAGCCGCTTTCGCCAACCAACGCCACGGTCTCACCGGTGGCGATGTCGAACGACACGCCGTCCACGGCCTTCACCGTGCCGCGCGTGCGACCGAGCCCGGCGCGGATCGGGAAATGCACCATCAGATTGCGTACCGAGACGAGGGGCTGGCGCTCGCTCACGCGACCTCCGCCACGCGCGCGGCATGCCAGCACGCACTGCGATGCGATGGCCGCGCGTCGATCGGCTCCAGGGGCGGCACCTTTTCGCACGCAGCATCGGCGAGCGGACAGCGCGCGCGGAAGCGGCAGCCGGTTGGCCAGTCGGAGACATCGGGCACCGCGCCCTCGATGGTGCGCAGCCGCGTCTTGCGTTCCCCTTCAAGGCGCGGGACGGTCGCAAGCAGCAGGCGCGTATAGGGATGCGAGGGCCGCGCGAACACGTCGTCGACCGTGCCGCTTTCCACGATGCGTCCCGCATACATCACCATCATCCGGTCGGCGATATCGGCGACCACGCCCATGTCGTGGGTGATGATCATGATGGCGGTACCGGTCTCGCGCCGCAGATCCTTCATCAGCTCCAGGATCTGCGCCTGGATCGTGACGTCGAGCGCCGTCGTCGGCTCGTCGGCGATCAGCAACCGCGGCCGGCACACCAGGGCGGACGCGATCATGATGCGCTGGCACATCCCGCCGGACAGCTCGAAGGGGAACTGCCGGAAGCGCCGGTCCACGTCGGGAATTCCGACCCGGGCAAGCATCTCGCGCGCCTGGATGCGCGCCGTTGCATGATCGAGGCCGCGATGGATGATCAAGCTCTCGGCCACCTGTTCGCCCGCCCGCATCAGCGGGTTGAGCGAGGCCACCGGTTCCTGGAAGATGATCGACATGCGGTTGCCGCGCAGCGTGCGCAGTTTCTCCGCGCCGAGGCTGACGAGCTCGTCGCCCTCGAGCCGCACCGCGCCGCGCCCGATCTTCGCCGCCGGTGGCAGCAGCCCCATCATGGCAAGCGCCGTCAGACTCTTGCCGCAACCGCTTTCGCCGACCAGCGCCACGATTTCGCCGCGCCGGGCACTGAAGGAAACGCCATCGACCACCGGCACGCCGTTGATGGCAACGACCAGATCCTCGACCGACAGCAGCCTGTCGTTCGGTTCAGGCGCCATGAATCGGCTCCCCGACCGCCGCGTCGGACCATGGATTGGTGGGATGCGCCATGCCGCGATTGAGACCCAACTCAACGTCGCGCGCAACCGCGGACGGCACCGCGAAATTGACCGGATAAAGCGTGTCGTCGACGATTTCCACCCGATACGCCTGCGCGACCGTCGCGGCGACATCGGGCGCGGCGCGCCGGTTCACCTTGATGACGGGCGTGCTCGCATCCACACGCGGCGCATGGAACGCATCTTCCAGGCTCATGCCGAAATCGAGCAGATAGGAAACGAGCTGGGCGAGGGCGGGGAAGATCTGCCGCCCTCCGGCCGCCCCGATCGCCAGCGCCGGCTTGCCATCGCGCGACAGGATCAGCGGGCACATATTCGCAAGCGGCCGCGCGCCGGCCTTGATCGAGTTCGGCTGGCCCGGCCGCGGATCGAACCAGCTGATGCCGTTGTTCATCAGGATGCCGGCCTGCGGCAGTGTGACCTTCGAACCGAAGCGCGACAGCAGCGTGTTGGTGAGGGAGACCATATTGCCATCGCGATCGACGACCGATACATGCGTCGTGCAATCCGCCAGCGCCGGCGCCGCGTGTCCCATCGATGTGAGGCGCGTCTGGTACGCATTGCGGATGGCCCGCGCGTACGCGAGCGTCGCCGCCGCATTGAGCGTCGGCCCGGCCTTGAGTGTTGTCGAAAGCTCATGCAGCGCTGCGAGCAGGCTGGGGCCACCGCTCAGGCCCGGCACGGCGTTCACTGCCCAGCCGCGATACGCGGCGACCAACGGCTTGTGCCAGCGCGGCGCGAAGCTGGCGAAATCCTCGAGCGTCAAAACCGAGCCGCCCGCTTGCAAATCGGCGACCATCATCCGGGCACTCTCGCCCGCATAGAAATCGCGCGGGCCCGCGGCGGCGAGGCGTTGCAGCAAGGCGGCCTTCGCCGGCATCGGCCGGTGCTTGGGAACACCATCGGCCGCGCGCGGTGCCCGGCCATCGTCCAAAAACAGCGCCGAGGAAGCCGGAAACGCCGCCAGCGCCGACGCCTCGATGCCCAGGCACAGTGAGGTGAACCAGTCGATCTCCAGCCCGCGCTCGGCAAAGCCGATGGCCGGCTGCACCGCCTCCGCGAAGCTCAGCGTGCCGAAGCGCTCCAGCGCTTCCGCGAACCCGGCAATGGCGCCGGGCACGCAGATCGAGCTGTAGCCGGTGATATTCCGGTCGCCGACGACGGCCGGCCAGGCGAACCAGTTGCCGCCATCGCCACCGGCCAACTTGTAATGATCGGGATCGAGCCCCGCCGGGGCGATCATGTTGAAGTCGAGCACGGAGATATCGCCGCTGCGCCCGTCGCCGTGCAGCAGGAACCCGCCGCCGCCGATCCCCGACAGCCATGGCTCGACCACGCTCAGCGACAACGCGGCGACGATGGCCGCATCCATGGCATTGCCGCCCTTGGCCAGCACGGCAGCACCCGCATGCGCGGCGTGCCGGTTCTGGCAGGCGATGATGCCGTGCGGCGAGACGATCTCCGCCTTGCGCGTCGTCCAGGTTTGCATCAGCGCGCCGTCACAGCGGATTTTTCTTCTGCTGGTAGACAGCCATGTTGCCGATCGCGTTGCCGCCATCGACCGCCAGTGTCGTGCCGGTGACGAACGCAGCGCCCGGTCCGCACAGATAGAACAGCGCCTGCGCGATATCCGATTGCATCGACGCGCGACCGAGCGGGATCGCCGCAGTCGTCGCCGCGATATGTTCAGGCGTCAGATGCTGCGTTTCGCTGCCCGCCGCAAAGCCGGGCTCCAGCGCGTTGACGCGAATGCCAAACTCCGCCAACTCCAGCGCGAAGCCCTTGGTCAGCCGGTCGAGCGCCGTCTTCGACGTGCAATAGGGCACGACCGTGCGCCGCATCTTGTGCGCGGCACCGGAGGAAATGTTGACCACATTGCCTTTGACCTTGTGGCGGATCATCAGCCGCGTCGTCGCGCGCGTCACCAAGAAAGGCGCGCGCAGATTGATGTCGAAGATCCGGTCCCATTCCGCGGCATCGATGTCGAGCAGGAAGCCGCTGGGATAGATCCCGGCATTGTTGATGACGATATCGGGGGCACTCCAGCGCTCGTCAACCACACGGGCCAGATCGTCAATCGCGGCGGCATCGGTGAGGTCGGCCGCCTGCACGAAGCTGCCCGTACCGAGCTCCAGATCCGCCGCCAGCTTGTCGAGGGCGTGCGCGCGCGCATCCGTCAGGCAGAGCTGCGCCCCGATCTCCTGGAAACTCCTGGCGATCCAGCCGCCGATGATGCCGCATGCACCCGTCACCAGGACGCGCTTGTTCTTGAACTCGCTACCTGCACTCATAATGTTCCTTTACCTCGTTCGCGGATCGAGCCGGTCGCGCAGATCGTCGCCCAGCAGATTGACGCACAGCACCAGCACGAACAACGCGAGCCCCGGAAAGGTCGCGATCCACCAGGCCGTGGCGACATAATTGCGTCCCGTGGACAGCATGGCGCCCCAGCTCGCGGTCGGCGGCCGCACGCCCAGGCCCAGAAACGAAAGCCCGGCCTCGAACAGCACCATCAGGCCGAATTCGAGCGTCGCCACCACCGTCAGCGGGCCGATGATATTGGGCAGCACGTGGCGCCAGAGATTCCACACGAGATTCGCGCCCATGAACCGGGCCAGCCGCACATAGGGCATGTTGGCGATCGACAGCGTCTGCCCGTAGGCGACGCGCGCATAGCGCGGCCAGCGCGTGAGCGCGAGCACCAGGATCACATTGAGAAGGCCCGGCCCAAGCACGGCGACGGTGATGATCGCTAGCAGGATCGGCGGGATCGACAGGAAGATGTCGACGATACGCATGACCACGATCTCGACCCAGCCGCGCTTGTAGCCGGCGACCATCCCCAAGGCCGCCCCGACGGTCCCGGACAGCATGACCGACAGGAACGCCACCAGCAGCGACACGCGCGCGCCATAGATTAGCCGGCTCAACAGGTCGCGCCCAAGCTCGTCGCTGCCCAGCAGGTAATTGAAGTGGCGCGACACCGTATCGGGCGCCTTCAGCCGGCCCAGCAGATTCTGCGCGTTGGGATCGTAGGGGGCGAGCAGCGGCGCGAAGATCGCGATCAAGATGAAGGCGACCAGGACGAACAGCACCGGCGCCATCAGGCCGAGCCGTACGCGCCGCCATGCCGCCCGCGCCGGAGCCGTTGCCGCCGCGCTCACGTCGTCGCCCCGGTCAGCCGGATGCGCGGGTCGACGACGCTGTAGAGAAGATCGGCCACGAAGTTGAGCCCAATTGTCACGAACGAGCCCAGCAGCACGACCGCCTGCACGACCAGGAAGTCGCGCGCTCCGATCGCCTGCATGGTGAGCGAGCCCAGGCCCGGCCAGGCGAACACGGTTTCGACGATGACGGCGCCGGTCAGCAGGTTGGAGAGCTCGATCGCCGAGACGGTGATCAGCGGAATGGAGGCGTTGCGCGCCAGGTGGCGCACAATCAGCCGCCCGGTCGTGACGCCGCGCGCGCGCGCTGAGCGCACATAGTCTTTGGACAGCTCGTCAAGCAGGGCGGTGCGCGTGATGCGCGCGAAGGTCGCCATGCTGAGCAGCCCGAGCGCGATCGAGGGCAGTACCAGGTACTCGATGCCGCCGGCGGAGGAGGGCGGCAGCCAACCCAGCGCCACCGCAAAGACGAGGATGAGGATGATACCGCTCCAGAAGGTCGGCATGCTCTGCGCGGCAAAGACGATTGCCGAAAGGATCCGTGTCGCCACGCGTCCGCGCGCGAGCGCCAGCGCGATCCCGGTGGGAATGCCCACACCGCACGCCACCACCAAGGCGCCGCCGGTGAGCGCCAGCGTATAGGGCACGCGCACGGCCAGGATATCGAGGACAGGAATGTTCTGGACCAGCGAGCGGCCGAAATCGAGACGCAGGATGTCGGCCAGGAACGACGCGTATTGCACGATCAGCGGCCGGTCGAAGCCCAGCGCATGGCGCAGCACTTCGATATCGGCCTTGGTCGCGGTTTCGGGGACGAGCAGGAGCGTGGGATCGCCGGTCAGACGCTGCAGAAAGAAGATCAGCGTGGTGACGCCGAAGACCGCGATGGCGGCCTGGGCCAGCCGGCGGAGAAGGAAGCTGCCCATAAGGTTAGGTGCCTTCTCCGCCGTTGCCCCCCGGCAGCGTGACTATTCCTTCCACGACATCCGGTTCAGGAACATGCTCTCGTTGGGCGTGGGCGCCCAGTCGAGCTGCTTGACCGCGCCGTAGATGATCGAGACTTGGTAGAGCGGCACCAGCGGCACTTCCTTCGCCACGAATTCGTGGACCTTCTTGTAGAGCTCCAGGCGCTTCTTCTCATTGAGCGTGTTGCGCGCGGCGTCGAGCTCGGCGTCGATCTCCTTGTTGCGCAGGCTGGACCAGCCGCTCGAGGAGTGCAGCAGCGGGAAGATGATGCCGTCGGCATCCTGGCAGGCGCACGACCAGCGGCTGAAGTTCATGTAGGGCGAGGTCTCCGGTCCGCTCTGCACGCGCTGCAGCCACGAGGCCATGTCCTGCGTCTCGATCTCGACGTTCATGCCAACTTCCTGCAGCATGTGCTGGATGGCCTGAACGATGCGCTGGTCGAACACCGGCGAGGTGGCGATGGCGACCTTGGTCTTGGCACCCGGACCGATTTCGGCCAGCAGCGCCTTTGCTTTGCCCGGATCGTAGGAGATGCCCTTGATGCCCTCGACCCAACCGACATGGGCGGGCGACATGAACTGGTCGACCGGCTTGTCATAGCCGCCCAGGATCCCCTCGGCGATCGCCTTCTTGTCGATGGCGTAAGCCACGGCCTGGCGCATCCGCACGTCGTTGAACGGCGGGCGCTGGTTGTTCATGTTGAAATAGGCGACACGCTCGGTCAGCACGAACAGCGGCTTGACCTTGGCCGAGGACTTGATTTGCGCCGCCTGATCTGAATCGAGCGTGACGACCAGATCGGCGGCACCCGCCTGCAGATTGGCAAGTCGCGTGGCGCCGTCCGGCACCGCGCGGTAGATGGCCTTCGGGAAGGCGCCTTTGGCACCCCAATAGGCATCGTTGCGCGTCAGCACGACTTCGACGCCGCGCCGCCAGCTATCGAACATATACGGCCCGCTGCCGACCGGCTTGAGGTTGAACGCGTCCTTGCCGACCGCCTCGACGACATGCTTCGGCACGATCGACAGCTTCACGAGCTGCGCCAGCAGAGCGGGATAGGCGCCGTTGGTCGTCAGGCGCACTTTATTGGGCGCGACGACCTCAGCCTTGGCGATCTTGTTGAACTGGCTGAGCTGCGGGCTTGCGAATTTCGGATCGGTGATGCGCTGCACGCTGTAGGCGACATCCTCGGCCGTCAGCGGCTTCCCGTCATGGAACTTGATGTCCTCGCGCAGCGTGAATTCAATCACCGTGTCGCCGCTGTAGCTCCACGAGGTTGCCACCTGCGGGACGATCTTGCCGGCGTTGTCGCGCGTCACGAGATTGTCGAAGATATTGCGGTAGACGTTGTAGCTGTCCGGGTTCCACTGGACATGCGGGTCGAGCGAGGACGGTTCGTTGACCAGATTGACGATCAGCTGGTCCTTCGCGGCCTCGGCCTCTGTGCCGAACCCGAACGCCAGGAGCGCGCCGATCGCGGCCGCCCCCAGCAACTTGCTCATACGTGTCATGGCAGATTGTCTCCCTGTTGTGTCGATGGCGTGCGTTTGCGCCGTGCGGTTGATGTGGCGGGCTTGCCTTGGGGGTGTCTCCGGCGCGGCCGTGTCGCGTCCGAAGTCGACCAGGTCGCGGTGCGCAGGATCTGCCTGGTGACAAAGGCGCGCATGCGCTCGATCTCGGCCTCGATCTCGGCCGCGGCAGCCGCCCCGTCGCCGCGCGCCAGCGCCTCGACCAGGGCCAGGCGGCTCGGGGTCGGCAGATGCGCGTCGGGACGCTCGAAGAAGCGGATCATGCGGTCGCCGTGGCGCCAGGCATCGCCCAGCCAGCGCGCCACGAAGCTGCCGGCCTTGCTGGCCAGAAGCTCCATCAGCTGACGGTCATACTGCCGCGCGGTGAGCAGCGATTGCCCCTCGCCGGCGCGGGCGAGCTCGACGAGGAACCCGGAGAGGGCGCGCAGCCGCTCGAGATCGGCCGGGTCCAGATCGATCTGGGCCAGGCGCGGCTCGATCAGCCGGCGGGCCGCCACCAAATCCTCGAGCAGGGCACCGGTGATTGGGGTGATGCTCCAGCCGCGCCGCGGCCGGGCTTTGACGAAGCCTTCCGCGGCCAAGCGGGCGAGGGCCGAGCGGACCGCGGCGCGCCCCAGCCGGAACTGGCGCGCCAGCAGATCCTCCGACACCGTGGCGCCGGGGCTGAGTTCGCACCACAGGATCGCCTGACGCAGCCGCTCCAGCGCGAACGCGTTCTTGGCGGTCGGCGCCGGCGGTTGTGCGGGAAAGAATGCGGATGATTTATCGAGCACGCTGCGCGCGACCCCTTCGCGCCTGTGACATCTCACAGAATGGAATCTGTCACATCAGTCTGTCAAGATCGCGCCGCGACACTGTGCGGAAGTTCACCCTGCGACCGCTTGCCGCTCTGCCACCATCTTCCAGAAGCCGTCTTGCATCGCCGAGCGGGGCCGCCGCGTAGGTAGACCGTTACAAAGCGAACCAAATCCACCGTTGAAAACTCCACGCCGTGCCATATGATGCAACAGACACACCAAGTCTCTGAGACTGTTAACGAATTGGAACAGGGATCGTTTGCGGGAGACGATGAATGAGCCGGCGTAACCCGACCATTCTCACAGATTCCGGTCCGGCGCCCGTCAAGGATGCCGCGCCGGCGGTCGAAGGCTATGGCGCGAAGCTTTTCGTCGTCCTGATTGCGTCGCTGGCGATCTACAACGCCGGCTTCGAGTATATCGGCGCGCAGGCTTTCCGCGTCGGCAACGCGCTCTATCACGTGACCCTCGACGACGTGATGATCACGCTGCGCGTGGCGACCAACATCGCCGCCGGCCATGGTCCGTATTTCAATCCTGGGGAATTCGTCGCAGCCAACACCAGCTTGCTTTGGCCGTTCCTGCTCGCCATTCCCCGATCTCTTCTCGGCCTGAGTCAGACGGTTATCTTCGTTTGCATCCTGTCGCTCCTGCTGACGGTCCTGACCGTCGCCGCGGTGGCGCTGGCCTCGCGCACGACCGCGACATCGGCGTTCACTGCCGCGGTCATCGTGACGTCGCCTTCCGTGTCCTACTACGCCTGGACAGGGTGGGAGCACATCCCGCAGATGCTCCTCGTCACGGTGGCGTTCCTGATCCTGATCGGCCGCTTGCCCGGCCTGCGCGACGACACGGCAAGGCTGCGCATGGCGGTGGTCATTCTTGCCGTCGCCTTCCTGGTGCGTCCCGACACGGTGCCGCTGCTGGCGGTACCCGGCGCGGTCCTGGCGCATCGCTTCTGGCGTCTGCGCGACCGACGCGACGGCTCAGCGCTCGCACTCGCCATCGGGCTCGTCGCGCTCTATTACCTGGCTCATCTTTATTTCTACGGCTCTCTCGTTCCCAACACGTTCAATTTGAAGGTCAACGCGGACGGGGATTCCGTACTGCACGGCCTTGCCTATCTGCTGCGCAACGTCACCGACGGCGGCAACACGCTATTGGTGCTGCTGGCCATCGCCTGCCTGTTTCTGCGCCGTGCACCGCGCTCCGCGGACCTGATCGTTGGGGCCAGCCTCGCGCTCTACGTGCTGTCGATCGTTGCGGTCGGCGGCGATTATTTCTCGCGCGGGCGCTTCCTGCTGTGCATCACGCCCCTCGCGGTCTATGTCGTCTTCGACTGCTTGTGGGATGCCGCCGGCTCAACCCTCGCCAAGATTTCCAAAGTCGGCTTCCTGATGGCGGTCGTACTGCTGGTGCCGCTGCATTCCGGCTGGCGCGATCTCGTGATCCAGGGGGATTCCATGCAGGTCCGTCCGCTCGTGCAGCGCGCCAATCTGCCGGTGCGCCTGATCGGGGCGCAGCTCGCCATGATCCCCGTGATCCGCGAGGCGCTGACGCCGGCCGACGGGCAGATCGGCCTCTTCTTCCTGGGCAGCCTCAGTTATTACCTGCCGGAATTCCAATTCGCCGATTTCCTCGGCAAGGCGGACCCGGTCGTGGCCGAGGGCCCGGTCAAATGGGGCCCGGTTGCCCACAACAAATGGGATATCGAATACACCCTGTCGGCGCGCCGGGTTTCGATTGTGCCGCTCGAGCCGATCACCCGCGTCGAGGCGGAGCAGATCGTGACGCAGCACCGCGACTATGGCGCCGCCGCCGCCCTGGTGCTGCACCCACTGGCACAGTCCAGCTATCGCTATATCCAGGCGCAGTCGCTGGGTCTGGGTCCGGAGATGGGGCTCCTGGTGCGCAACGACCTTGTGCCGCGCTTTGCCCCCGGTGTCCGCAAACCGCTTTAGCTCTTGGGCGGTGCGATCAACACCTTGTCGACCCGCCGCCCGTCCATGTCGATGACCTCGAAGCTCCAGCCGTTCCACACCAGCGTGTCGCCCTCGCGCGGGACCCGGCCGAGTTCCGCCATGATGAAGCCGGCCAGCGTGTGATAGCGGTCGTCTTCGGGCAGCTCGTGCAGGCCGACGCGATCCTTGATCTCGCCGATCGACAGCCCGCCATCGATCAGCCAGCTCCCGTCGTCGCGGCGCATCGCGCGCGGCGCCTCCGGTGTCTCGGATTCACGGATGCCGCCGATGATCGCCTTGGCGAGATCCGTCATCGTCATGATGCCCTGCAGGTCGCCGTATTCATCGATCACCAGCGCCATGTGCACCGGCGAGCGGCGAATGATTTGCAGCGCGTCGAGTGCGGTCGTGCCTTCCGGCAGGACAGGGGCGGGACGCGCCGCGGTGATCAGATCGACGGGCTCGCCCCGCAGAACCCGCTGCAGCAGGTCGCGCGCCTGGACGATGCCGACGATGTCGTCTGTCGATCCCCGGCCGACGGGGTAGCGCGAATGCCCGCTCTCCGCGATTTTCGCGGCGACCGTCTGCGGCGTGTCTTTCGCATCGAGCCAGACGATATCAGCGCGCGGTGTCATGACGGTCAGCACCGAGCGGTCGTCGAGGCGCAGCACGCGCTCGATGATCTCCTTCTCGGACTTTTCGAAGACGCCCGCCTCCGTGCCCTCGGCGAGCATGGCCTTGATCTCCTCCTCGGTCACCACATAGCGGTTGGCGGCGCCGATGCCCAGGATCCGCAGGACCGCATCGCTCGACCCGCGCAGCAGCCAGACGGCCGGCAGGCCGATGCGCGACAGCAGGCGCATGGCCTTGGCCACGCGCGTGGCAATTGCCTCGGCATGGCGCAGCGCGATCTGCTTGGGCACGAGTTCGCCCACGATCAGCGTCAGGTAGGTGATGCTGGCAACGACGATGGCCAGCGCCAGCCCGTCCGCAACTCCCTGCAGGGCGGGGAATTGCTTCAGGTACAGCGCCAACCGTTCGGCAATCGTGGCGCCGGAAAAGGCGCCGGCCAGCACGCCCACAAGCGTGATTCCGACCTGCACGGTCGGCAGGAAGGTCGCCGGGTGGTCCGCCAGCTCGACGGCGGCGGCGGCACCCTTGACGCCGCGTCGCGCCATTGCTTTCAACCGCGATTTACGCGCCGAGACCACCGCCAGCTCCGACATCGCGAAGAAGCCGTTGAGCAGGATCAGCGCCAGAACTGTGAAGATTTCAAGATAGATAGAGGAGGAAGGGTCGCTCATGGGCCCATGTTAATGAACCCATTCCGACGCGGCAAACCCGCTGCAGTTCAGCGCGCCTGCGGCAGCTCCTCGAGATCGCAGAGCTCGACCAGAACCTTGCGATCTTTCGGCTTGGTCCGGACGAGGGCGCGCCCGGCGGCCGATTTGATCCGCCCGATATGCCCGATCAGCGCCGTGATCGCCTCGTCGCCCGTTGTCACCGGCGCGCCGGCGACGAAAGCCAGTACGTCCGGCTCGACGATGACCTGGATCGGGCCGCTGCCGTCATCGGCGGTAAGCGTGAGCGTGCAGCCCAGTGGGTTGAAACGCGGCGGCGCGACGACGAAATCCAGCGACATTCCAACCTCCGCCAACTCGACAAAAAAACAATGCGCGACCATTTCGGAAGTTCCCGGCATCGCCTACAAAATTGTCATATGGCCCGCCGGCTGTGTCGCCATGCTCTCGCTTTTCGGCGACGGACGGAAAAGGCTGATCCTTCGAACGGAGGGGATCATGAGGCAGCTTTATGTCACCGCGATCCTGATGCTGGCAGCGGCAGACGTCAGCACGCGCCCATAGCGATTGCATGGCTACACCTGGACGAGTGGGTGCGGCGATTTTCGCCTGAGCCCTTGGGCGAATCACCCTATGGTGTTAAGCCTCTCTTAGCGTTCGACCAAAGATAGTCGTTTTTTCGCACCATACTCCAAGGATCTACCGGTGCAGTGGCACAGTGAGCGTTCCCTCGATCCCGTCGAAAAGTCCGATCCGACGCCCAAGGATTTTTCCGATCCGAGGTTGGTCCGGCTACTGGACTATTGGCGGGCGGGCGTGACGCGCGCTGGCGGCGGCCTGCCGCCGCTGACCGAGATCGATCCGCTGCAGCTGAAGTTCATTCTGGGTTGGCTGATGATCATCGAGCCGCTCGACGGCGGCGCCGATTTCAAGTACCGGCTGTTCGGCACCGAGATCACCAGCATCCAGCGGCGCGACCTGACCGGCTGCAAGGTCAGCGACTCGTTTCCGAATTTCGCGCGCTGGACCAGCGAGGCCTATCGCAAGGTGATGGCGCAGCGCGCGCCGATGATGACGCACCATTCACCCCAGCGCTACGTCGCCGTCGACCGCTGGGAACGGCTGATTCTGCCCTATGTCGATCAGAAGGGCGACGTCGCAAGGCTGCTGGTCGGCGCCGTCATCACCCGCAAGATCCCCGGCGCCGAAGACACCGGCCTGCCCTGGCCGCTGCGGGATTTCGGCAAGAAGGCCTAGCCGCACGACGGCCCCGTCGCGCGCGATCTTGCACTTCCGCGCCCCAAAGGCAGCGTCATGACGGTGAGCTTCACGCTCGCCGGCCAGGACTTCCTCGCCCTCAACGGCGGCCCGCATTTCAAATTCTCGCCCGCGATCTCGATGACGGTAACTTGCGCCGATCAGGCGGAGATCGACAAATTCTGGGAGAAGCTCTCCGCTGGCGGCGAGAAGGGCGTGTGCGGCTGGCTCACCGACAAATTCGGCCTGTCCTGGCAGGTCGTGCCGACGGCGCTGCGCGACATGGTGAATGCGGGCAACCAGGCCAAGACCGACCGCATGATGCAGGCGATCATGCAGATGACAAAACTCGACATCGCCGCGCTCAAGAAGGCGTATGACGGCGGTTGACGCATCCTCGAACGCGCGCGCCACTCCCGCACACTCGTCGAGATTTTTTACAATCGGCTGATTGGCCCTCCGCGGACAGCCCATAAGAATCTTTGTGATTCAAAAGGATGCGTGCTCGGGTACGCCTTTTGCATGGGTCATCCAAAGAACACAATCGGCCAGGGGGAGCCAATGAAAGCCACCGTCATCGCCGGCGCGTTACTGCTGGTCGCCTCAAGCCCGTCCATCGCGGCGACCTGCACATCAACCGTAAATTGGGCGTCGCTGGGCCCGCCGGGGTTCGTGACTTTTGGCAACTCCTTTGCGGCACCGGCGTCGTTCACGGACTGCTACACGTTCACGCTCGGCGGACCGAGTAACTCCTTCGGCGGCGTGCTTGAGGTGAATACCTTATTCAACAAGATCGATATCGATGTGACTTCGGTGTCCCTGACGGGGGGCAACTTGACGCAGGCCCTCAGCGATAACTCGCCGCTCAGTTTCAGCTTCGCCGATCTGCTCGCCGGCAACTACGAATTCGTGGTGAGCGGCGTCGTCACCAATGACCCGGGCCTGTGGAAAGTTCCGGTCGGCTACGCGGGCCTGTTGACGACGATTGTTGACCCGACTCCCGCGACATCCGTCGCGGAGCCGGCGACGCTGTCCCTGTTCGGGTTGGCCCTTGCCGGTATCGCCGCCCTGAGGCGCCGCAAGGCGCATTGAACGAGTAGGCCTCACGGGCAAGCCGACGCGTTCTGGCAGGTCGCGGCGCCAGCACGCACCGAGCGGCCGAGCCTTATTTCCCCTTCAGCAACGCCTCGACCTCGAGCGCAATCAGCTCGTTGTCGTCCGCCTTGTTCGGATCGCGGCTCGATGAGAAGGGCAGGTTGTTGTCGTTGCCGACGACGATGTGCTTGTCATCGAGCACGTCGACGCATTCGATGGTGAAGAAGGGAAATGTCAGGAAGTCGCCGGTGAGGGGCTTGCGGGCCTTGCGGTTCGGATCCTGGATCTGCAGCAGATCGATATAGCCGATCTTGCGCACCGGCTTGCCAGCGTTGGCGTCGCCGAGTTCGATCTTGTAGACGCGCTTGAACTTGGCGATATCGGGAAAGCAATTGGCGCCGCGCGTGCCGGCCGGGCAGGCCTTGTCCGGTGTTCCTTCGCCGTTATCGCGCTCGATCACCAGCGCCGTCGTGGCGTCGATCATGTTGAAATCACCGATGGCATTGCCGTTCATCTCGAACGGGTAGTGCCAGAACCGTCCCGTCCATTTTTCCGCAGCGACATCGAATTCGAGAATGCGCGCGGCTTCCTTGTCGCCGACCTTCTCCCAATCCTTCTTGTCGGCATCCCACAGCGGCCCTTCCAGCAGCCCGTAGATGAACTTGCCGTCCTTGGACGCGGCGAAGCCTTCATAGCCCTTGGACCGGCGCAGATTGACGTTGGTGTAGGTGGCGCCCGGAGCGGGCGGCGATCCCACCGCCCAATGCTCGGGTGAGCGCACCGGCTTGCCATCGGCAAGCGTGTCGAACACCGCCAGCACCTTGCCGGATTTGTCGGCCTTGATGACATAGGGACCGAATTCGTCGCCGATCCAGAAATTGTCGCCGATGACCTGGAAGCCCTCGGTGTCGAAATCCGAGCCAGTGAGATAGCGCTTGTCCGTCCCTTCATGAACGATGCGGAACGGCACCTTCTTATCGGGGTCGTGCAGGAACACGGTCTCGACCCGGGTCCAGGTGCCGGAAGCCCAGTCGATGCGATGGCGATTGAGATAGAGCATCGAATCCATCGAGTTCGCGCGAGCGCCGGAGCCGTTGTCCGTGATCACCCAGAACGTGCCGTCCGGCATCACCTTGATGCCCGAATGGCCCTGCAGCGGCTGGCCCGGGAACGGCAGCTTGACGCCGGTCTCGCGCTCAAAGGATCTGCCCATCACCGTGCCGAGCGCCTCGACACGCTTGAGCGTCGTGTACTTGCCGGCATTCTTGAGATCGGCCGGCGCATCGGCGGGTGCAGCGATGAAGCTCTCGGCCGGGAGCACGGCATGGCCGACGAGCGTGGCCGGGAATTGCTGTTGCGCCATGGCAAGATTCACACTGGCGGACGCGATAAAGGCGGCACTGGCAAGAATGGATGAGCGAATCATGGGTCCGTCTCCCCGCTAAGAAACAAATCCATCTATGCCCGGCAGACATTGCCGCTCTTTGACGAAGAAGTGGCACGCGTATGACACCAGGACCGGGACGGTACACCGGTCGCTCTGGCGCGCTACGCCGAACGCTTGAACGCGGTCGGGAGAGATGGACGCTCGTTTTGTGGAAAGCTGGCGTGCCGTCGGTGATTGAGCGACTCGAAAGCCTGTCCGCTAGGACGTGGGTGCATCCGAGTTGGACGGAGACTTGGTCTTCTGCCCGGTCAACTCCTCGATCGCGTGCTTGGCAAAGGTCTCGTAGAGCCAACCCATGCGTGCGTCGGTCTGCCCGCCCGCGAAGCCACCCAGCGCATAGGAGGCGGAGACGCCAAACCGCTGCAATTCGGCTCCATCGGACGAGCGCACGATGACGTCGCCCTTAATGTGGTCGTCACCGGCCATGAAACCAAACATGACGGCGTTGAATGCCGAGCGCGACCGAATGCTCGTGACGAGGATCTCGATCGAGGGCAGGACTTGGTCCGATGCCGCCGAAAGCGCCTGCTTCCGCTCGAGCCCTTGTCGAATGAGACGCAGCAGCGTGTCCTGATCGAACCGTATTGTCGTCGATGCAATCTGCTGCGCTTCCGGTGTGAGCGAGAGCGAAACTCCGCGGGCCTGTCGATCGGTGCCAAACGCGACCTGCGGCGCGGCGGCCATTTCCGGCGAGCGGGTTACGCCGCTGGCGCAAGCGGACATCAGCAACAAGAGCCCAGGCAAAGCGCAAAGCTTCGCCAGGCGATAAAATGCACGCATAAAGATACCCCCCGATAAGAACCGCTCCCCAGCGGTGTAGGAGCACTTTATGACCCGGCGTGCCGGCGCGAAATAGCGCGACAAAGGTCATAGTGAATGGCGTCCCCTAGGGGATTCGAACCCCTGTTACCGCCGTGAAAGGGCGATGTCCTAGGCCTCTAGACGAAGGGGACAGCGTGGGCGCTGCCGTGGCCGCGGATGATCTAAACGGCTGCCCGCGCAAAATCAAGCTGCGTCTGGTCGATGCCCTCAAAAAAGGCATAATTTCAACAAGTTCCGGCGCCCAACTCGCGTGGCGCGGCAGCTTCTCCCGCCACCGGCGGAATAATCCAAACCGCCCGAATGTTCGTACATCACCGTAACGGCCCTTTGATCGGTGCCGGACCGGCGACTCCGATTCGCACATGTTATAGTTGCCCCATAACGAGATTTTCAGGCGAGGCTCAGCCATGTCCCTGTTCACAGGTTTTCGCGCCCTGCCGCTGGTCGTGTCGCTGGCGATCCTGCCGCTGGCGTCTGTCTCGACCGTGCTGGCGATGAGCAATTCCACCCCGTCCCCGGCGACCAAGGATTGGCGCTACACCGATGGCGAGAAGGCGGTGAAGGCCAAGGACTACACCAAGGCTATCGCGCTGCTGGAGCGCTCGCTGTCGGAGAACCCGAAGGATCCCGACACGCTCAACTATCTGGGCTATAGCCACCGCAAGATCGGCCAGAAGGACAAGGCGCTGGCGTACTACACCAAGGCACTCGAAATCGACCCGAACCATCGCGGTGCCAACGAGTACCTGGGCGAGCTTTATCTCGACATGAGCGACCTGCCCAAGGCCGAGGAGCGCCTGGCGCGCCTGTCGCGAATCTGCGGGCCGCGCTGCGATGAATACAAGGACCTCGCCGACGACATCGCCAAGTTCAAGGCGGGACAGCCGCGGTCGTAAGGCCAACGCTATGCGTCCTCATCCTTCGACAAGCTCAGGATGAGGACCTTTAAGGGCGGGCCTCGCCCCACAACTGGTCAGCGTGAGGGACGGCCCTAAATTTAGGCCTCATCCTGAGCTTGTCGAAGGATGAAGGCCGTAGACGGAAGCCCCGGACCCGCTTACGCGGCCGGGGCTTTTTGCTGGGCACCTGGCAGATCGTGCGCGCGTGCGATCACGCGCACGATCAGCATGTCGCGCCGGCCGCGGATTTCCATGTCGTGCTTGGGAAACGTCGAGAGGTCGACCTGGGCGGCGTCGGCCACCAGCTCCGAAACCACGAGCTGCGCGCCGAACTCCTTGGTCATGCTCTCCAGCCGGCTGGCGGTGTTGACGGCATCGCCGATGGCGGTGAGGGAGACCGCCCGCGCGTATCCCATCTCGCCCACGATCGCCGGGCCGACATGGATGCCGATGCCGATGCGCAACGGCTGCTGCAGGTCGGGCATTAAGGTCTGGTTGAGCTCGTCCAGCATCGTCGCCATGTTGCGCGCCGCCTCCAGCGCCTGGCGGCTGCCGGTCGCGACATTGCTTTCGATCCCGAACAGCGCCATCACGCCGTCGCCGATGAACTTGTCGACATGACCGCCCGCGCGCTCCACCGCCGTTCCCATGGCGGCGAAATAGCGGTTGAGCACGAACACCACGTCATACGGCAGCTTGTGCTCGGAGAGCTTTGTGAAGCCGCGCAGATCGGCGAACAGGATTGCGATATCCTTTTCCTGTCCCTGCGCATGGCGCGGCTTCAGATGGCCGGCCGCCGCGGTCGCGGTGTGTGCGAGCAGCGGGACGAGCGTCAGGTCATGCGTCGGCTTGAGCTGGCAGGCAAGGCGCATGTTGGGGGCGGCACCGACGCGCGCCAGCACTGCCTGCTCTTGCGTCGAAGGCGTGGACAAGCCCTCCTGGCCGGCGGAAATGCGAATGCGGCAGGTGGAGCACCGGCCGCGCCCGCCGCAGACGGACGCGTGCGGAATGCCGTTGAGCTGGCTCGCTTCCAGCACTGTCATGCCGGGCGAGATTTCGATCACCCGCCCGCCCGGATAGGTGAGGCGCACGCGCCCCGCGCGTTTTTCAAGCCAGGCGCGCACCAGCCGAGCAGCCAACGTCGCAAGGACGGAGATGACAAAAATTCGCAGGACGATCTCCTGCACGCGTGAGAGGCGCTGCGCCAGCTCGGCCGTCGGGAACATGAACTCCGTCATCGCGCGTGCCATCCAGGCGCGATCGCTCGCGAAATAAAGGAGCTCGCGGCCCATCGACGCGAAGCCGAGCAAGGCGAGCACCGGCACCAGCAGGGCCGTCGCATACAGGAAAGGCTGCGCTGTCGGATACCAACGCTTCAGGCGCAGCCAGTAATAGAGCCCGATGCAGCCATGCGTCCACGCCACGACCAGGGTCAGCGACTGCGTCACAGCCTTGTCGGGTGCCAGGTACCACAGCACCAGAACAATATAAGTGTAACTATCGTTCGTTCCATGCAGCTCGTGGACGATGCGCGTGCCGAGCACGTGCTCGATCAGCAGCGGCACGATGCACAGCCCGAGCACGAGCTGCGTGATCTCCAGAAACGGCATCTGCAGCAGCCGGCGGCGCTGATAGATCGCCCACAGGGCCAGCAGGAAATGGACCAGTGCCGCGCCGTAGATCGCGACGGTACCGACCGGATTGCGCCAGAAAGCAAGGAACACCTTTCGCCCGTCTTCGGCGGCTTCCAGCGAGATCAGCCCCAGCGCATGGTTGAACAGATGCGTGGTGACGTAGGTGAACAGGATCAAGCCGCTGATCAGCCGCGCCCGGCGCAACAGGAACGGTGCGCCACCCCCGACGGCGGCGCTCATTTCCGGGCCGCCGACAACGCCGTGCGCAAGGCTTCGAAGGGCAGGAGCACGCAATCGTGCCGGCTGCGGTGCGGCCGCACCGGCGTGAAGATCGACAAATCCTCAAACGGCGGCGCGGGCGCGGGGGCTTCGTCGCGCAGCATCGCGCGCAATGCCTTCTCGGCCCCGATCAGCGCCGCTTCGTCCTGGCCGATGGCCGCGCCGGCGAGCACGGACGCCGAGGCCTGGCACAGCGCGCAGCCGCGCACGTGCTGCGCCACGTCGGCGATCTTGCCGTCGCGCAGCATCACATCGAATTTGACGCGGTCGCCGCACAGCGGATTGTCGATCGTCGCGGTACCGTCGGGCAGGGGCAGGGCGCCCGCGCGCGATGGCGCCTTCGCCCGCTCCATGATCGCCTGATGATAGAGCGCGTCGCTCACCGCAGGACCCGCATCGCCTCGCCCAGCCCGTCGATCAGCGCGTCGACATCGCTGTCGTCGTTGTAAAGCGCCAGGCTGGCGCGCGTCGTACCGGCGACGCCGAAGCGCTCCATCAGCGGCTGCGCGCAATGATGCCCGCCACGCAGCGCCACGCCGCGGCGGTCGAGGATTTGACAGATATCGTGCGGGTGTGCCCCTTCGACGGCAAAGGAGATCACGCCGACGCGCCCTTGCAACCCGGCAGGGCCTAATACACGCACGTCCTTGATCGTCGACAGCCCGTCGAGCACGAGCTGCGTGAGGCGCATTTCATGCTCGGACACCGCCGGCCAGTCGAGCGACAGCAGCCATTCGACCGCAGCGCCAAGACCCACGGCCTGTGTGATCGGCGGCGTCCCGGCCTCGAATTTATGCGGGACCGCAGCCCAGGTCGCCTTCTCGAGGCTGACAGTGCGGATCATCTCGCCGCCGCCGAACAGCGGCGGCATCGCCTCCAGAAGTGCGCGGCGCGCCCACAGCACGCCGATGCCGGTCGGCCCGAACATCTTATGGCTCGACAGCGCATAGAAATCGACGCCCAGGCCGGGCAGGTCGAGCGGCCCATGCGGGGCGCGCTGCGCGCCATCCAGCAGCACCTTGGCGCCGACCGCCTTGGCCGCGGCGACGATCGCCGGCACATCGCTCACCGCACCCGTGACATTGGAGACATGCGTGACCGCGATCAGCCGACACTTTGGCGTAACGACCCGCTCAAGGGCGGTGAGATCGAGCCGCCCTTCTGCGGTGACAGGCAAGAAGCGCAACACGATGCCGCGCCGGTCGCGCAGCATCTGCCATGGGATCAGGTTGCTGTGATGCTCGATCTCCGAGACGACGATCTCGTCGCCGGCCTGCAGCATCTCACCGTAGCTGCGCGCCACGATATTGATGGCGCCGGTCGTGCCGGAGGTGAAGACGATTTCGTCCGCGTCCGCGACACCTAGATAGCGCGCCACCGCCGCGCGCGCTTCGCCGTAGGCGATCGTCGCGCGCTCGGCGAGCTGGTGCACGCCGCGCAACACATTGGCGCGGCTATGCGTGTCGAACCACGCGACGGCGTCGATCACCGCTTCCGGCATCTGGCTGGTCGCGGCATTGTCGAGGTAGTGCAGCGTCGGCGACCCCGGCGGGCGCATCAGGATCGGGAATTCGGTGCGCAGCCGCTGGATCACGAGGCTCATGCCGATGCCTTCTGCCCGCTGTCGCGCAAGGCCGCCAGCGCTTCGGGCGTGTCGACATCCAGCAGCACGCCGTCATCCGCCATCTCGACTTCGCAGATCTGCTCGGCATGCTGGTTGAGGATGGTGCGCGCGCCCGCATCACCCGACAGCGATTGCATGTCGGCAAAGAAGCGCCGCGCCCACAGCACCGGATTGCCGCGCTTGGCGCGATGGGTGGGCACGCAGATCGCGCGGCCCTCGACCGGGCTGAACGCAGCAATGAGACGGTCGAGATGGGCTTCCGTCACGCGCGGCATGTCGCCGAGCATGAAGAGCGCGCCATCGACATTGCTGGGCAGGGCCGCAAGACCCGCCTTGACCGATGAGCTGAGCCCGCTGGCAAAATCCGGGTTCTCGACCACCACGACATGCTTGCCCTTGAGTGCCTCGCGCACGCGGCCGCCATCATGGCCAGTGACCACGATCACCGGCCGCGCCTGCGAGGCCAGCGCCGCCTCGACCGCGCGCACGACCATGGCGCGGCCCTCGACCTCGGTCAGCAGCTTGTTGGCCGGCGCCATGCGGCTCGAGCGTCCGGCGGCGAGCACCACGGCGGCGATATGCGGTGCGCGCGGAATGCCCGCACCGGGCTCGGGTGCTGCATCGACGCGCGGCAGCGGCCGCGACGGGATCTCCGCCAACAAACCGCCGGCCCCCATGCGCATGATGTCAGTGCGCGTGACTTCCAGCCCCGCCAGGATCCGTTGCAAGACCCAGTCAAACCCGTTGAGCTTGGGCGAGCGCGCACAGCCCGGCAGGCCGAGCACGGTCGTGCTCTCGACGCGGCCCAGCAGCAGCAGATTACCCGGGTCGACCGGCATGCCGAAATGCAAGACCTCGCCGCCGCGCGCCACAATCGCGGCGGGGATCACATCGCGCCGGTCGACGATGGCCGAGGCGCCCAGCACCAGGATCGGATCGCAGCCACGCGATTTGAGATCGGCGACCGCGACAGCGACGGCATCCGCCGTGTGATCGACGATCAATGCGGCCGTGAGCTCGCTGCCCATCGAAGCGATGCGCGCCCCCGTCGTCGTTTCGGTCGAGGCCAGCACGCTCGGCTTGGTGCCCGGCAGCCGCGTCTGGATCAAGCCCACGTTGCGGCGCAGGAACGGCACCACCCGCACCAGCTTGCCAGCTTCCGCGGCGATCGCCTTGCAGCGCTCGACCGCATCCTTGGGCGCCGCGAACGGGATGATCTTGACGGTCGCGATCATCTGCCGCGGCTCGACGGGCGCGAAGGCGGGGAGCGTGGCGATGGTGATCGCCTCGTCGATCAGGTTGAGACGGTCGAGCCGCGTCGTGTCGATCACCGCGATGCCGCGCACATTGGCGAACAAATTGCAGCGGCCGGTGAACGCGGCACTCGTCACCAGATTCTCGCCGGCGATCGATGCGGCCACGCTCGCCGCCGCTTCGTCCTCCGGCACATCGCCCGGTTCGAGCTGGGCGGCGATCACCTGCGTCTTGCCGGCAGCCGACAGGGCCGCGACATCCTCGGCGCTCAGCCGCCGGCCTTTCTTGAAGACGAGCTTCTCCGCGCGCACGCCATGCGCCAGGATGGCGCCGGTGGCGCTGGCAACGGGAATCTCGCCGAATTTCATGGCGCCTCGCCGCGGCGCACGGCGGTGATCTGCGCCATGATGGAGAGCGCGATTTCCGCCGGTGACAGGGCGCCGATATCCAGCCCGACCGGCCCATGGATGCGCGCGAGATCGCCCTCACCGAACCCGCGCTCGGTCAGCCGCTCCTTGCGCGCCGCATGCGTCTTCTTGCTGCCCAGCGCCCCGATATAGAAGGCCGGCGATTTCAGCGCCACGTCGAGTGCGGGATCGTCGAGCTTAGGGTCGTGGGTGAGCGTGACGATGGCGGTGCGGGTATCGGGCTTGAGGCGGGTCAGCGCTTCATCGGGCCAGTCGGAGCTCACCGCCACGCCGTCGAAGGCGTTGCTGCCGGCAAAACTGCGGCGCGGATCGATGACGCTGACACCATAGCCGGCAAGCTTGCCCATCTCCGCCAGCGGCCGCGCGATGTGTACGGCCCCTACCACGACCAGCCGCGGCGGCGGGTTGAACACCTGCACGAACACCGGCCCGGCCGAGGTGTTGAAGCTGATGCTCTCGTCGCGCTTGAGCGCGTCCATCGCCGCCGCGATCATGTCGACATCGATGCACAGCTCGCCCTCGGTGCCGTCGAGATAGATCAGCCGCTGCTGACCGCTGCGCAGATTGGTCGCGAGCCCAATCGGGATGTTCTTGGACCGCGCATCCTGCAGTGCATCGAGAATGGCGCGCTTCATTCGACGCGCTCCACGAACACCTGCACCTTGCCGCCGCAGGCGAGGCCCACATCCCACGCCTGCTCGTTGGTCACGCCGAAATCGAGCAGCCGCGGCTCGCCGGTGGCAATGGCGTCCATCGCCTCCTTGATGACGGCCCCCTCGATGCAGCCGCCCGAGACCGAGCCGACGAACTTGCCGCTGTCATCGACGGCAAGCTGGCTGCCGACCGGACGGGGCGAGGAGCCCCAGGTGGTGACGACCGTGGCCAAGGCCACGCCCTTGCCGGCGCGGCGCCAGTCGGCGGCCTGGCCGAGAATGTCTTCCATATCGCTCATGCGGCACCTTTCCATTGATAGCGGGTGCGGGGGGCGGGCGGGGCCGCCAGAGCAGCCGCGATATCCCTCAGGCTGGCAAGGTTATGCGCCGGCCGGAAATCGTCGACATGCGGCAAGATCGCCCGCATGCCCAAAGATTTGGGCTGGAATGCGGCGTAGCGCAACAGCGGATTGAGCCAGATCAGCCGGTGGCAGGATTTGCGCAGCCGCTCCATCTCCGGTCCCAGACCTTCGCCGCCGTCACGGTCGAGGCCGTCGCTGATGAACAGCACCGTTGCGTTCTGTCCCAGCACACGCCGCCCCCAGCGCAGATTGAACTCGGTCAAGCAGGTGCCGATGCGCGTCCCGCCCGACCAGTCCTCGACCGCCTCGCTCACCTTGGCCAGCGCCTTATCGACATCGCGTTGGCGCAAATAGCGCGTGATGTTGGTCAGCCGCGTGCCGAACAGGAACGTGTAGACCCGCTCGCGGTCGTTGGTGAGCGCGTGCAGGAAGTGGAGGAACATGCGCGAATAGCGCTCCATCGATCCCGAAATATCGCACAGCACGACCAGCGGCGGCGGGCGCTTGCGATGCTCGCGAAAGCGCAGCGCGATCACATCGCCGCCGCCACGCAAGGTCGCGCGGAGCGTCGCGCGCAGATCGGCGCGATGACCCGATGTACTCGGCCGAAAGCGGCGCACCGGCACTTCGGCAATCGGCAGGCGCAATGCCGCCAGCGCCTTCTTGGCGGCGGCGTATTCGTCGGCCGACATCTGCTCGAAATCCTTACCCTGCAGGATCTCGCGATCGGAGAACGTCATCACCGCGTCGACGGTTTCTTCGTTCTCCTGTTGCAACCGTTCGGCACGCGGCGGCGGTGGGCGGTTGCCATGCAGCGCCTCGGCGACACGCCGGTTGAGCTTTTCCTTGTCTTCCGCCTGGCCGACGGGCGAGGGCGGCAGCAGCAGCGACATCATGCGCTCGAGCAGCTTGGGGTCGCGCCAGAACATGCGGAATGCCTGATCGAAAATCTCACGCTGGTCGCGGCGATTTACGAACACGGCATGCAGCGCCCAATAGAAATCATCGCGCTCGCGCAAGCCCGCCGCCTCGACCGCGCGCACCGCCTCGATCACGCGGCCCGGCCCGATCGGCAGGCCGGCGATGCGCAACGCGCGTGCGAAATGCATGATATTGGCGACGAGCGTACCGTCGCCCGCGTCTGTGATTTCTGTGCGCGGCGCCGTCACGGCGTCGGGGCAGCGGCCAGCTCGGCGTCCACCTGTTTCAACAGGCGCTCGGCGCCGGCCCCGCGGATCTTGGCGATGTCGTCCTGATATTTGAGCAGCGTGCCCAGCGTGTCGTTGACTGTCGCGGGGTCGAGCGTGATGCGATCGAGCGCCACCAGGGCATTCGCCCAGTCGATCGCCTCGGCCACGCCCGGGACCTTGTAGAGCTCCTCGCCGCGCAGCTTTTGCACGAAGCCGACGATCTGGCGTGACAGGCGCTTGGATGCGGCCGGCGCCTTCAGGTGCAGGATCTCCAGCTCGCGCGCCGCGTCCGGATAATCGACCCAGTAATAGAAACAGCGCCGCTTCAGCGCGTCATGGATTTCGCGCGTGCGGTTGGAGGTGATGATGGTGATCGGCGGGGCGGGGGCCTTGATGACGCCCAGCTCCGGAATGGTGATCTGATAGTCGCTCAGCACCTCGAGGAGGTAGGCCTCGAACGGCTCATCGGCGCGGTCGAGCTCGTCGATCAGCAGCACCGGCGGGCCGGCCGGGTCGGGGGTCAGGGCCTGCAGCAGCGGCCGGCGGATGAGGAAGCGCTCGGAGAAGATCTCCGCCTCGGTCGTATCCTTGCTCTGCTGGCCGGCCTCGGCCAGGCGGATTTCCAGCATCTGCCGCGGGTAATTCCACTCATAGACCGCCGAACCGACATCCAGCCCCTCGTAGCATTGCAGCCGGATCAGGCGGCGCCCGAGCGTGGTCGCCAGCACTTTGGCGATTTCGGTCTTACCGACCCCGGCCTCGCCCTCCAGGAACAGCGGCCGGTTGAGCTTGAGCGACAGCAGGACGGCCGTCGCCAGGCTGCGGTCGGCGACGTAATTGCCCTGGGACAGCAGGGCGAGGGCCTGGTCGACATCGGCGGGTAGGCCGGCGGGACCGCTGGATGACAGAGGCATGAAAGAACCGTAGGGAACCGTTTGAAGTAGAGGCCATTTTAGCCGACCCATCCCCGCATGACGAGGGTCGCATTGCAGACCAGCACTGCGCTCATTCCCCTCTCCGCCGCGAAGCGGGGGAGAGAGCGGGCCCACCTTCGCTAAAGCTACGGTGGGTAAGGCCCGCCGAAGCCTTGGCGAAGGCGGGAGGGTGAGGTGGTCTATCCGCTAAGACCACGCCCGCCCACCTCATCCTAAATCCTTCTCCGCCCAATGGGCGGAGAAGGACTTGTGGCCGACCCTGGGCATTTCTCAGGGCACTAAACTTATTGTGAGGCGGCCTCCGCCCAAGGGTCATACGACCCGAAATTCCAGATATGCCCCTCGGGGTCGCGGCAGGTGTAGCCGCGGCCGCCATAATCCTCGTCCTGGATGTCGCGAACGATGGTCGCACCGGCCTTCTTGGCCTGTGCGTAATGGGCGTCGCAATCGGCAACGATGACGTAGGAGCATTGCGTCTCGCGCCCATCGGTCTCGTCGGGCTGGCGCATCAGCTTGCCGAACTCGCTGTCGGTGGCCGAACCCAGCATGACCATGCCGTTGCCGAATTTGAGCTGCGCATGAACGATTGTGCCGTTTTCGCCAGGCACGACGAGCTGCTTTTCAAATCCGAAGGCGCCGCACAGCCAGTCGATCGCCTGCGGCGCGTTGCGATAGCGCAGGCAGGGGACGATCGTGGCGACGGTCTTGCCGGCATTGGCGGCCATGGCGGTCTCCGGTGTCGCTGAGGGGGACGACACTATGGCGGCGAGCGCATCGGGTCTGCAAGAGTTGACCTCGGATCCTCAAACGAGCATAAAAATTTAATGCCAGAAGCGGCATCCGATCGGGCCTTGCCTGCGAATAAGGTAGGCCGAGCCGTTCTAAGGCCGGAGCCATTTGCTTGCCTGATGCTCAAGGGTGTCCGATTGCCACGCCGCTTGCTCCACGCGCTCTCATGGCTTGTTATCGCCATCCTTCCCGCCGGCTGCTCCGGCCTCGGCATTCTCGATGCGCTGACCCCCTCCGGCGCCTATACGGCGACGACGGACATCGCTTATGGCGCCTTGCCGCGCCAGAGGCTGGACGTCTATCGCCCGCAAGGGTCCGGCCCGCACCCCGTGATCGTATTTTTCTACGGCGGCGGCTGGGAAAGCGGCGAGCGCGGCCCGTACCGCTTCGTCGCCGAATCTCTAACCCGCCACGGCTATGTCGTCGTGATCCCGGATTATCGCGTCTACCCGGAGGCACGCTTTCCGACCTTCATCGGGGATGCAGCACAGGCGGTACGCTGGGCCCGCGACAATGCCGGGCGGTTTGGCGGTGATCCGTCGCGGCTGTTCCTGATGGGCCACTCCGCCGGTGCTCATATCGCGGCGATGGTGGCGCTCGACGCGCGCTATCTCGCGAAGGTCGGCATGGAGCGGCGCGCGCTGAAAGGTTTCATCGGCCTCGCCGGCCCCTACGATTTTCTGCCGCTGACCTCGGAGAGGTTCAAGACGATCCTGGCCGCGCCGGACATGGCGCAGACACAACCGATCACCTTTGCCGACGAGGGTGCGCCGCCGATGCTGCTCCTGCACGGCCTGGACGACACAACGGTCCTGCCGCGCAACAGCGTCAATCTTGCAGCGCGCCTGCGCGAGAACGGGTCTGCCGTAGACACCCGCTATTACCTCAACTTGGCGCATGTCGGAATCCTGCTCGGTCTCTCTTCGCTGCTGGCGGGCGACCGGCCTGTACTTGCCGACATTCTCGCATTCTTGCAGCAATGAGGCCCGCCATTCGGTCGAAAGTTGAGAGGGCTTGCCTCAGCAGCGATATAATGAGTAGAATCATATAGTTGCCAGTTCATGGCCGCGGGGCCCTGCGGTTTTGCATGTCAGCCAGCAAAAGGTGCGATATGCGGCAGCCTGCGTTCGCGTATGCGATGATCCTTGCGTTGACCGTGGCAAGCGCCTGTTCGACGAATGTCGAAGAGGTGCGCGGGTCGGTCGACGGCATCGATGCGAGAATTTCAGGGCTGCGAAACGGGACCGAGCTCGTCCTGGTCGGGGATCGCACCGGCCCGATTACGCAGGAAAGCGTCGTTGGCAATTGGGTGCGTTTCAAGGTTCCGGTTGACCATCGCGTGCTCGCCGACGCCCCGGATCAATGCCTCTCCATCGTCGAAAGCGGCGGAACGCCGATCGGGGGGAATCCGCACGGGTTGTTCCGGAACGAGCTCTGGGTTCGGGCGCGCGCGCTTCGCGAAGAGGAGGCCCAACTTCTAAGGTCCGGCGCCAGGCTTCAGGACGAGATCGCCCAAATCGAATACGACCAGCACAACGCCGCCGATTGGCTCGATCGCAACAATGGCGGCTCCACGCGCAACCAATGCGGCCGCCCGCCGGCGAGCGAAAGCCCGCCCCAGTCCTGTCCGCCCGGCGAGGAGCAAACCCGTGCCCGGCAATTCTGCAAGGAAGCGGTCGTCGATTGCACGTTCATCGCCATCACGATGGGCCAGAAAGACGGCACCATGTTCGACTCGTCATTTCTGGGCAATCAGGCATCGCTGGCTTGCAGCATGCAGACGGCCCACGTGGTCGACGACGAGTTCGGAATCACCCGCATGCTCGCCACGGTCATGAGGGATGCCGCGGTCAAGGCCGCGGTGGAGGATGTGGCGATAGACCTTCGCAATTCGCAAAAAATGGAGCAGTTTGCCGATATCGTGCTGGCACATCCCGATTTCGCAGGCTGCCAGACGCGGGCAGAAGAGGCATGCGGCACGAAATTCCGAAGGTGGCAGGCGGATTCCGGTCGCCATTTCCGTCTCTGCCAGACGGCAAATAAAACGATAACGAACTCACGCAGCAGGCTGGCCCTGCTCATGCAGCGCCGCGACCAGTTAGAACGCCAACTCGCCCCGATCCGTCAGGAATTGTCGACGCTCAAGGTCTCGGGCTCCGTCACGCTGCGGCCCGGTTGCTAGGCGTGATGCCGATGGCCCAGCCGCCCGCGAGTATCAGCCCGCCGCCGCCAGAGCCCGCTTGGCCATCACGCCGATCAGGTGCGCGCGATATTCGGCCGAGGCGTGGATATCGGAGTTGAGACCGCTCGCCGACATCTTGACGCCGTCGATCGAGGCCGGCGCCCAGCTCTTGGTCAGCGCCGCCTCGAGCTCCTTCGAGCGGAACACCGACGGACCAGCACCCGTGACAGCGACGCGCACGCCCTGCGCAGTCTTGGCGACCATGACGCCGACCACGGCATAGCGCGACGCCGGGTTCGGGAATTTCTGGTAGCCCGCCTTCTCCGGCACCGGAAAGCTCACCGCGGTGACGATCTCGCCGGGATTGAGCGCCGTCTCGAACAGCCCCTTGAAGAACTGCTCGGCCGGAATCTTGCGCTCATTCGTCTCGACCGTCGCACCCAACCCAACCAAGGCCGCGGGATAATCCGCCGCGGGGTCGGCATTGGAGATCGAGCCGCCGATCGTACCGCGATTGCGCACCTGCGGATCGCCGATGCCGTCCGCGAGATGGGCGAGGGCAGGGATCGCTTTCGCGACCTCGGCCGATGCGGCGACCTCGGCATGCGGCGTCATCGCGCCGATGGTGACGGTGCCGCCGCTCACCTTGATGCCGCGCAGATCCTTGAGCCCGCCCAGATCGACGACGTCGCTGGGCCGCGCCAGACGCTGCTTGAGGGTGGGGATCAGCGTCATGCCGCCGGCCATCAGCTTGCCGTCGGATGCGCCCTTAATCTGCTTGGCAGCGTCGGCCAGGCTGCCGGGACGATGATAGGCAAAATCGTACATGAGGTGTCGCTCCCTTAAGCGGCTTTTTGTGGCGCGGCGGACTTGATCGTCTGCCACACGCGTTGGGCTGTTGCCGGCATCTGGATGTCCTTGACGCCCAGATGGCTCAGCGCATCGACGATGGCGTTGATGACCGCGGGCGGCGAGCCGATGGCCCCCACCTCGCCGCAGCCTTTAACGCCCAGAGGATTATGCGTGCAGAGCGTCATGTTGTTGCCGACCTTGATGGACGGCAGATTGTCCGCGCGCGGCATCGTGTAATCCATCATCGAGCCGGTGAGGAGCTGGCCTGCATCGTCGTAGACGCAAGCCTCGAGCAGCGCCTGACCGATGCCTTGCGCAACACCGCCCTGAATCTGGCCCTCAACGATCATCGGGTTGATGACGCGGCCGACGTCATCGACGGCCGTGAAGTTGACGACTTGCGTCACGCCCGTCTCGGGGTCGATCTCCACTTCGCAGACATGGCAGCCGCCCGGGAAGGTGAAGTTCTTCGGATCGTAGAAGGCCGTTTCATCGAGACCCGGCTCAAGGACGTCGAGCGGATAGTTGTGCGGCACATAAGCCGTCAGCGCGATTTCGCCGAATGTCTTGCTCTTGTCCGTACCGGCAACTGTGAACTTGCCGTCCTTGAACTCGATATCCGCCTCGGCGGCTTCGAGAAGGTGGGCGGCGATCTTCTTCGACTTGGCGACGATCTTGTCCATCGCCTTGACCAGCGCCGAACCGCCGACGGCGAGCGAGCGCGAGCCATAGGTGCCCATGCCGAACGGAATCTTCGCCGTGTCGCCGTGCGAGATCTCGACGCTCTCGATCGGAATGCCGAGCTGTTCGGCGACGAGCTGCGCGAACGTCGTCTCGTGGCCTTGCCCGTGGCTGTGATTGCCCGTGAACACCGTCACCGAGCCGGTGGGGTGGACACGCACATTCGCGACCTCGTAGAGACCCGCACGCGCGCCCAGCGCGCCCGCGATGTTCGACGGCGCAATGCCGCAGGCTTCGAGATAGGTCGACACGCCGATGCCGCGCAGCTTGCCGCGCTTCTGCGCCTCGGCTTTGCGAGCGGGAAAGCCGGCCCAGTCGGCCGTCTTGAGCGCCTGATCGAGGGTCGCCACATAGTCGCCGCTGTCGTATTGCAGCGCCACCGGCGTCTGGTAGGGGAACGCGCTCGCCGGAATGAAGTTCTTCCGCCGCAGCGCGACGCGATCGATTCCGGTCTGCTGCGCCGCCACGTCGACAAGGCGTTCCAACAGATAGGTCGCTTCCGGCCGCCCGGCGCCGCGATAGGCATCGACTGGCACGGTGTTGGTGAAGATCGCCTTCACCTCGCAATAGATGACCGGTGTCGTGTACACGCCCGCCAGCAGCGTTGCGTAGAGGTAGGTTGGAATGCACGGCGCGAAGGTGGAGAGATAGGCGCCCATGTTCGCGAGCGTGGAGACCCGGAGCCCAAGGAATTTGCCATCCTTGTCGAGCGCAAGCTCGGTGTGCGAGACGTGGTCGCGCCCGTGCGCGTCCGACATGAACAATTCAGAGCGTTCGGCAACCCACTTGATCGGCCGTCCGATCTTGCCCGCGGCCCAGGTGACGATCGCTTCCTCGGCATAGTGATAGATCTTCGAGCCGAAGCCGCCGCCGACATCGGGCGCCACCACGCGCAGCTTGCTTTCCGGAATGTGCAGCACGAAGGCGCCCATCAACAGGCGGATGACGTGCGGGTTCTGGCTGGTGGTGTAGAGCGTGTAGTCGCCGCTGCCCTTATCGAAATCGCCGACCGCCGCGCGCGGCTCCATGGCGTTGGGGATCAGGCGGTTGTTGACGAGATCGAATTTAACGACGTGTGCTGCCTTGGCGAACGCCGCGTCGCACTGCCCCTTGTCGCCGATATGCCAGTCATAACAGACATTGTCGGGCGCGGCGTCGGGCCACACCTTGGGGGCACCGCTCTTGATCGCGTCCTTGATGGTGACGACCGCCGGCTCGACCTTGTAGTCGATGTCGATCAGCTCGGACGCGTCCTTGGCCTGGTCCTTGGTCGCGGCGATGACGACGGCGACCTGGTCGCCGACATGGCGCACGCGATCGACGACGAGGGCCGGGTGCGGCGGCTCCTTCATCGGGCTGCCGTCCTTGCTTTTCACCAGCCAGCCGCAGGGCAGGCCGCCGATATTGTCCTTGGCGAGATCGGCGCCGGTGAACACGGCGACGACGCCGGGTGCCGCCTTGGCCTTTGAGACGTCGATCTTGCGGATCGCGGCATTGGCATGCGGCGAACGCAGAATGTAAGCGTAGGTCTGCCCGGGGCGGTTGATGTCGTCGACGTAGTTCCCGTTCCCCGTGAGAAAGCGGAAATCCTCTTTGCGGCGCACGGAGGCGCCGATGCCGTCTTTACCCATGGCCTATCTCCCCGTGCCGCGCATCGCGGCTGCACCAGCCTGAATGGACTTGACGATGTTGTGATAGCCCGTGCAGCGGCAAATATTGCCTTCGAGCCCTTCGCGGATCTGCGTCTCGGAGGGGTTGGGGATGCGCTTCACCAGGTCGATGGCGCTCATCACCATGCCCGGCGTACAGAAGCCGCATTGCAGCCCGTGATTATCGCGGAAGGCTTCCTGCATCGGGTGCAGCTTGCCGTTGGTCGCGAGGCCCTCGATCGTCGTCACCTTGGCGCCGTCCGCCTGGACCGCGAGCATGGTGCAGCTCTTGATGGATTTCCCATCAACATCAACGACGCAGGCGCCGCACTGGCTGGTGTCGCAGCCCACGTGGGTCCCGGTCAGCGCGAGTTTTTCGCGCAGCAACTGCACCAGCAGCGTCCGGCTTTCAACATCCGCCGAAACCTGGGTGCCATTGACGGTCAGTGATACGCGCGACATTCGTTTCCACTCCCTGTCTTGTCCCCGGCGACCGTCGAAGGTGCGGCCGTCCGAAGGGAACGCAAAGTCTCGGACGCTCGGGCCAATCAGTCAAGCCGCCGCGGGTGATACGCGGCGTCCTTTGCGCTATTGGCGCACAAACAACCACGTGATGATGGCGATAATCACGATCAATGCCGGGATCCAGACGATGGGCGCGAGGCCGCGCGATGCAGCAGCGCCGGCGGGCGAGGGGGCGATCGTCGTCACGGGTGCCGGCGTCAAGTCGCCGGCCGGTGCCGCTGCGGGTTCGGCCACGGCAACGGGCCCCAGTGCCGCCTGGAATTTCGAGAAGAACTCGTCCGCGAGTTTCTTGGCGGTCGCGTCCACCAATCTGGCACCGAGCTGCGCGATCTTGCCGCCCACGCTCGCCGTGGCGACATAACGCAGGATTGTCGCATTACCGTCAGGCTGGAGAGTCACCGTCGCGCCGCCCTTGCCAAAGCCGGCGACGCCGCCCTGGCCCTCGCCGGTGATCTTATAGCCGTTGGGCGGATCGAGATCGCTCAGCGTCACCTTGCCGGTGAACCGCGCCTTCACGGGCCCGATCGACAAGGCGACTTTGGCGGTCAGCTCGGTGTCCGACAATTTTTCGATGCTCTCGCAGCCGGGAATGCACTGCTTCAGCACATTCGGGTCGTTGAGGCCACGCCACACGACCTCGCGCGGAGCTTCAATGCGATATTCGCCGGTCATGTCCATGGGTGTTCTCCGGGAAGGGCGGGGAGGAGAGCGCGCGAACCTAGCTTTTCAGCCGGCGCCGCTCAAGGCCGCTGGCGCAAACGCTCGAGCTGCTCGCGGTTTTTGGCGCAAGGATCGGTTTCGTCGACACGCGGGGTCAGCCAAACATAGTCGAAAATCGCGGCGCCGGTCGTGGCATCGATGCCATAGCGCCGCGGATCGCTCTGGTCGCGCCTGACCTCGCTGAACCCCAGCGTCACGACGTTCCGGCCCGGTGCAAAGCGCGCCAGATGCCATGGCACCGCCCGGTCGCGCCGCACATGGCCGCCGCCGGCGATCAGCACCGCGCCATCGTCCCGGCCTTCGTCGACAAGCTGACGCGCCATGTGCGCGTCCAGGCCGCGCTGGACATCGCTCATCCGTCCCACGGCCGCCTCCGGCAGCATTCCGCAATGGCTCTCCATCAATTCGCGATTGAGGGATGCCGCTTCGACAGGCCCATAGGGAACATCGAGGCCGAGCCGGCCGCGAAACTCCGCTGGCTGGGCGGCGGCTCCTTGGCGGCTGATCGCGCGAACGGTGGCACGATCGAGCCCGCCAGCCGCGATCGCCATGCCGCCGGCCAGCGCCGACGCGGCGATCGGCTGGTATAGCGGCCAGTCCGGCCAGCCGGTTTTGTCCCAGCCGATGGCGGGCCCAAGACCGGCCGCGTCGCGCGACGGCTGGGCGAGATAGGCGCTCAGCGACGGCGCCTGATCGAGCGTGATCATCTCCCAGATGATCGCCGGCCGCCGTCCATTGGCTGCCAAGGCTGCGACCGCCCAGGCTTGCAGCGCATGATGATCGGCGTTGTCGTGCTTTTCCCCGAGCAGAACGAACGGTGCTGCGGCCAAGGCAGCGGCCAATCGTGCGGGGCTCACTTCCTCGGACGAGCCCGCCCGGAAAATCCGACCGGCCAAAGCGTGATCGGCGAGGATTTCCCCTTGCAGCGCAGGCACAGGCGGCACCGGTCCCGCCCAAGCCGGCACAGGCAGGCCCAGCAGGGCAAGAACGGTCAGCAGGGGTCGCAGGCGCCACACATCTGTCATCGGCCGAGGCAGCTAACGGCGCGCCGCCCGGTTTGTCCATCGCGCGCAAGGACAAGTCCTGCCCAAAACTTCGCCACCGGCACGAAATTGCGCTCGCAAGCGGTTGTTGCAACGCAAGAAAACATGATCTTCGCTGGGGTGGATTAGCGCCGCGCGCACCGGCTATAGTGCCGACGACGCAAAGGCGCGGTTGCCAAGGGCCAAACAGCCCGACAGCCGTACCGGCGCACATAGCCAGACCTTGGTCATACTGGGAGGAATAGATGCAGCGGATTTTGGTCAGCGCATTGGTGGCGGCGGGGCTTGCCCTTGCCGGCGGGGCTGTAGCCCAGGGCCAGCGCAATTTGTCGATCGTTACCGGCGGTACAGGCGGCGTCTACTATCCGTTGGGCGGCGGTCTGGCCAATCTGCTGACCAAGTATGTGCCCGGCTATCAGGCGACCGCCGAGGTCACCGGCGGCTCCGTCGACAATCTCAAGCTAATCGGCGCCAAGAAGGCCGATATCGCCCTGACGATGGCCGATGCCAGCCTCGACGCTAGCCGCGGCGAGGACAAGTTTAAAGGCAATCCGGTGCCGCAGCTGGCCCTTGCGGTCCTCTACCCGAACAATATGCATGTCGTGACGATCGAAGGGTCGGGCATCACCAAGATGTCCGATCTCAAAGGCAAGCGCGTGTCGACCGGCTCGCCCGGCAGCGCGACCGAAGTCATGGCCTTTCGTGTCATCGAGGCCGCCGGCCTCGATAAGGACAAGGACATGAAGCGCGAGCGCCTGGGCGTCGCCGAATCCACAAATGCCATCAAGGACAGGAAAATCGACGCGTATTTCTGGGTCGGCGGCCTGCCCACCGCGGCGGTGACAGATCTTGGCGCCACGCCGGAACTCAAGCTTGCCCTCGTCGATCACAGCGACGTCGTCGCGAAAATGAACCAGAAATACGGGCCGCTTTACGCGCAAGGCCAAATTCCGGCCAAGACCTACCCGGGCCAGGACAAGGACAACAAGATCGCCACGGTCTGGAACATCCTTGTCGCCCATAAATCGATGCCCAACGACGTCGCCTACAACATCGTCAAGACGATTTTCGAGCATCGCGACGAATGGGCGACCGTTCACAAGGAGGCGCTCAACGTCAAGCCCGTGACCCAGAAGCAGGCGAATTCACCGGTCAAATTTCATCCCGGCGCGCTGAAGTACTTCGCCGAGAAGGAAATCAACGTAAACTGATCGCGAAGATTGGTTTTCAACGCCGTTTAAAATCCCGTTCCGGCATTGCGCCGGAACGGGGTTTGCGTTTCGTGTAGACGACAAACAAAAAAATAAGCCGCATCGCCGGCGACCGACAGGGGATCTGCATGTCCGACAAGCCCAGCGAGAGCAACGGCGCGATCAGCGCCGACGCTCTCAAGAAGGCCGAAGAATTCATCGAGCAGGAGGAAGGGGCCAGCAGCCACTATCGCGGCTTGCTCGGCTATGTCGGCACGGCGCTGGCGGTGATCATGACCCTGTTTCACCTCTACGCGGCCTACGACATTGTCCCGACTTACGTGTTGCGGCCCGTCCATGTCGGCTTCGTGCTTGTCCTGACCTTTCTGTTGTTTCCGGTCACGATGCGTTTTCGCGACCGGTTCGCCCCCTGGGATTTGGTCCTGATCGCCGCCGCCATCTGGGTGATCTACTATCTCCTGGCCGGCGGCGACGATCTCACCGACCGGGCGAGCCTGCCCAATCAGACCGACATGGCGATGGGGTTGATCTTCGTCGCCTTGGTCCTCGAAGCCACGCGGCGGACCACGGGCTGGATCATGCCGGTGATCGCGATCGCCTTCATCGCTTATGCGCTGTTCGGTCCGTACCTGCCGTCGCCCTGGACCCATCGCGGCTACGAGTTCGACCGCCTCGTCGGCCACCTCTACATGACGCTCGAGGGGATCTTCGGCACGGCGATTGACGTGTCGTCGAGCCTGATCATCTTGTTCACGATCTTCGGCGCCGTATTGCAGTTTTCGGGTGCCGGTAAATTCTTCATCGATTTCTCGTTCTCGGCGATGGGCGGCAAGCCCACCAGCGCCGGCCGCGCCATCGTGCTGTCGTCGTTCCTGCTCGGCGGACCGTCGGGCTCGGGTGTTGCCACCACCGTGACGCTGGGTTCGGTCGCCTATCCGATGCTGGCCAAGGCGGGCTATGGCAAGGCGGAGGCGGGTGGTCTGCTCGCCGCCGGCGGCCTCGGCGCCATCCTCTCGCCGCCCGTGCTCGGCGCCGCCGCGTTCCTGATCGCCGAATTCCTCAAGATTTCGTATCTCGACGTCATCTGGATGGCGCTCATCCCGACCATCCTCTATTACTTTTCGCTCTTCGTGATGGTGGAGTTGGATGCCGGCAAGTTCGGCATCTCGCAGGTGACCGTTGAGCGTCGCCAGAGCCTCTGGGAGTTGACCAAGGCGCACGGCTTCCACTTCACGTCGCTGATCTCGATCATCGTCTTTATGGTTTTGGGCTACACGCCCGTCCTCTCGGTATTCTACGCGACGTTTCTGGCGATCGCGGTCAGCTTCATCCGCCGCGACACGGCGCTCTTCCCGAAGCGGTTGATCGCAGCCTTTGAGGCGGGCTCGCTGGGCGTGCTCGGCGTGGCGGCGACCTGCGCCACCGCCGGCATCATCGTCGGCGTCGTGACGCTGACCGGCCTCGGCCTCAAATTCAGCGCCATCGCGATTGCTTATGCCGGCGGCAGCCTGCTGCTGACGGCGATCTACACGTCTCTGATCGTGTGGATCGTCGGCCTCGCCGTGCCGGTGACGGCGTCCTACATCATCTGTGCCGTCATTGCCGCACCAGCGCTGATCCAACTCGGCGTGCCCGACTACGCCGCGCACATGTTTATCTTCTATTACGCCGTGCTCTCCGAAGTGTCTCCGCCGACCGCGCTCTCCCCCTTCGCCGCCGCCGCGATCACCGGCGGCGATCCCTACGCGACCACGCTGCAATCGTGGAAATACACGCTGCCCGCGTTCCTCGTGCCCTTCGTCTTCGTCATGGATCCGCTGGGCGTGGGTCTGCTGCTGACCATCCCCAAGGGCGGCAGCATCTGGGACATCGTCTATATCTCCGTCACCACAGCCATCGGTATCTTTCGGCCTGGCGGCCGCAGCACAGAACTGGCTGATCTCGCGCACGCAGTTCCACGAGCGTCTCCTGCTCTTGTTGGGCGGCATGCTCATGGTCTTCTCGACCGCGATGGAGGCGATCTACGAACTCGTGACGCCGTGGCATCTGCACTACACGGATGCGCTGGGCGTCTTCTGTCTTCTGCTGGCTCTTGGTTTCCAGTTCATGCGTCGCCAGCGCGTTCCGGCGGCCAAGACGGGGTAGCCGCCCGCCACGTCCGATGTCACATCCAGGCCCGGGATTGTCTGCTAACGTACCGATGATCTTGGGGAACAAGGGGCGGGGATGCGGGAAACACCTCGGGGAGCGTCGGCTGCTGTGCCGGCGACACCGTCATCCGGTCGGTCGGTCCAAACGTATCTCGTAGCACTGGTAATCGCCGGCGTGCTGCCGGTATTGCTGTTTGCTGCCGCCATTGTCCTTCGCACCGCACAGCTCGAGCGTAAATCGACCGGCCAGCGGCTGATCGATACCGCCCATGGTTTGTCGCTGGATCTCGACCGCGCCATCGCCGGCTATGAGGGAATGCTGGCAACTCTGGCGCGATCGCCGTCGGTCAAGGCAGGCGATTTCGCGGCATTTCACGAACAAGCCCAGGAAATGGCGCGGCTTGCCGGCGGCTGGATCATTCTCTCCGACGCAACCGGACAGGAGCTCGTGAACACCCGCCGCGAATTCGGCACCAACTTGCCGCGCCGCAATCAGGTGGCGACGCTCGAGCAAGTCTTCCGCACCCAGCAGACGATCGTTTCCGATCTGATCATATCGCGGCTGAGCGGCACGCCGGCGGTGGCGATTGAAATCCCGGTGTACAAGGATTCGACCATCGCCTACACGCTGGCCCTCGGCCTGCCGCCGACAGGGATCCTGGAGATCCTTCAGGACCAGCCGCTGCAGGAGGGCTGGGTCGCGGGCGTGATCGACCGCAAGGGCATCATCGTTGCACGGACCCGCGATGCCGCGACCAGCATCGGCCAGCCAGCAACAGCGGAAGTCGCGACTGTCATCCAGATGGGCGAGACAGGCTGGATACCGCTGGTATCGCGCGACGGCCTCAAAGTCTACACGGCCTTCGCGCGATCCAGGCGTTCGGGTTGGACAACGGCGGTGAGCGTGGGCCAAGCGGTTGTCGACGGCCCGTTCTGGCGCTCCTTGTCGGTGACGGTCGGCGGCGGCCTGCTTTTGCTCGTCGCCGGAACCGCACTGGCATTTGTTGTCGGCCGGCGAATTACGCGGCCCCTGCAAGCGCTGGCCGGTGCGGCGGAAAGCGTGGGCCAGAAGAACATGCCGTTTGTTGCGAGCGCGGGGCGAATCCGAGAGCTGGCGACGATCGGCCGGGCACTGGCCGGCGCATCGGACCGTCTCGCGGCGCACTCCGCCGAACGCGATCGCGCCGAGCAGGCGCTGCGCGAGGAATGGCGCACGCTCGATGCCCTCAACCGCACCAACGCCGCGCTCGCCGGGCAGCTCGATCTCGAAAAGCTGGTGCAGGTGGTGACCGATACGGCGGTGTCGTTGACGGGCGCGGCCTTTGGCGCGTTTTTTCAAAAAGTGAACAACGAGCGCGGCGAGAGCTACCTGCTCTACACCTTGTCCGGCGCGCCGCGCGAGGCATTCTCGAAATTTCCGATGCCGCGCAACACCGCCATTTTCAACCCGACCTTCCAGGGCCATGGTGTCGTGCGCTCGGACGATATCTCGAAAGACCCGCGTTACGGCCAGAACGCGCCCTATAGCGGCATGCCGCCCGGCCATCTGCCCGTGCGCAGCTACCTCGCCGTGCCGGTGGTCGCGCGTTCGGGCGAAGTCGTTGGCGGGCTGTTCTTCGGTCATCGCGATCCCGGCGTGTTCACCGAGCGCGCTGAGAAGCTGGCCATCGGCATTGCGACCCAGGCCGCGATCGGCATCGACAATGCGCGCCTCTTTCAAGCGGCCCAGCGTGAGATAGCCGAGCGCACCCGTGCCGAAGAGGCGCTCCGCGGTCTCAACGAGACGCTCGAGCAACGCGTGGAGAGCGAGTTGCGCGAACGCTTGAAGGTGGAGGAGGCGTATCGCCAGTCGCAAAAGATGGAAGCGATCGGCCAGCTCACCGGCGGCGTTGCGCACGACTTCAACAATCTTTTGCAGGTGGTGCAAGGCAGCCTGGAGGCCGTGCGCCGGCGCGCCGCGCGCGCCGAGCCGGCCGTCAACGCCGATCTGCTGCGCCTGGCCGAAGGCGGGCTGGAAGGGGCCAAGCGCGCCGCCACGCTGGTGCAGCGGTTGCTGGCGTTCTCGCGTCGCCAGCCCCTCGACCCCAAGCCCATTGATGTCAACAAGCTGGTGGGCGCGATGTCCGATCTGCTGCGCCGCACGCTGGGTGAAACCATCGTCATCGAAACCGTGCTGGCCGCGGGGCTGTGGCGCGTCTCGGCCGATTCAAACCAGCTCGAGACGGCGCTCATCAACCTCGCCGTCAACGCGCGCGATGCGATGCCCGACGGCGGTAAGCTCACGATCGAAAGCGCCAATGTGCATCTCGATGCGGCCTATGCGGCAAGCAATGAGATGCGCGAAGGCCAGCATGTCCTGATCGCCGTGAGCGACACCGGCGCCGGCATGACGGGCGATGTGCTGTTGCGCGCCTTCGAACCGTTCTTCACGACCAAGGAAATCGGACAGGGGACCGGTCTCGGCTTGTCACAGGTTTATGGCTTCCTCAAGCAATCCGGCGGCCATGTAAAGATCTACAGCGAGCCGGGCAACGGCACGACGGTCAAGCTCTATCTACCGCGTTTGCATATTGGCGCGGACGCTGTCGAGGGCCGCGCCGAGCCGACATCCTTGCCGGCCAGCCGCGGCGAAACCATCCTGGTGGTCGAGGACGAGCCGCTGGTGCGCGCCGGTTCGGTCGAAGCCTTGCGCGAGTTGGGTTATCGCGTGCTCGAAGCGCCCGAGGCGGCGACGGCCTTGCGGCTGCTCGACGCCAACCAAGAGGTCAAATTACTGTTCACGGATGTCGGCCTGCCGGGCGGCATGAATGGCCGCCAGCTCGCCGAGGAGGTCCGCAAGCGCCGCCCCGACCTCAAGGTGATCTTCACCACCGGCTATGCCCGCAACGCCATCGTCCATCACGGCCGCCTCGACCCCGGCGTCGAGCTGGTGGTGAAGCCCTTCGCCTACGACACGCTCGCGAGCAAGATCCGCCAGATGCTGGATAGCGCCTGAGAGCGAAAGTCTGGCCATTGCGGCCCGGACGTGCGCAGGTAGGGGCCATGATGAAGCCCATCGCGGTCAGCCTGGATCAGATCTATGTGCCCACACGCCTGCGCCCGACCTTGGACAAAGCCAAGGTCGCGGCACTCGCGGAGAGCATCGCGCAAAACGGCCTGCAGACGCCCATCCAGGTGCGCCACGACCGCGACCGCTACGTGCTGGTGACCGGCCTCCATCGCCTCGAGGCCGCGCGCGAGCTGGGCGAAAAAACCATCCAGGCGCTGATCGTCCACGCCCGCCAGCACTGATCGCGCCGCTATAGCTTCGCCGTGAGCTTCAGCCGCTCATGCCATTCGGCGATTGCTTCCTCGGGGTAGCGCCGGAATTTCTTGTCGCGCGGCTTGGCCTCCAGCTCGACCCATTTTGGCTTGAAATCCAGCATCAGATGCGTGCGCTCCGGCGGAACCGGCAGCTCCGTGTCGATCGCCGATGCGAAGGGATGGATGAGCTCCGGCCATTGCGGATCGTAGAGCCACAGGGCCGACCCGCATTCCTTGCAGAAATGCCGTTGGCCCGAGCTCGTCCACGCGCGCCGGTCCTCCGGGTTCTTGACCTTGGCGCGATAGATCTTCAGGTGTTTCTCGCCCTTGACCTTCAGCGTTGTGGAATCGCCGCTCAAATTGATCGCATAGCCGCCACCGCCCTGTGTCTTGCGGCAAATGGCGCAATAGCAACGCTGATAGGGGTAGGGGTGGCGCGAGCGCACGCTGAAGCGCACGGCCCCGCAATGACAGGAACCCTTGAGCAACATCGTCGATCCTCCCTTCATGCCAGGACGCATGACGGGAAGGGCGCTACCGCGCGAAAGTTCCGTCAGCGCTTGATCAGGCGATAGATCTGCGGACCCAGCAGCGCGGTGAGTGCCAGCACCAGCAACGTCAGCGACAGCGGCTTGGTCAGAAAAATGGTGGGGTCGCCCTGGCTGATGGTCATCGCGCGGCGGAATTCCTGCTCGGCCAGCGGTCCCAGGATCATGCCGATGATCACCGGTGCCGCCGGGAAATCGTAGCGCCGCATCAGATAGCCGATGGCGCCGATGATGTAGAGCAACACTAGGTCGATCCACGACTGGCTGATGCCGTAGGTGCCGATCGTCGCGAACACGAGAATGCCGCCATAGAGCAGCGGGGCGGGGATCTGCAGGATCTTCACCCACAGGCCGACCAGCGGCAGGTTCAAGCACCAGCAGCATAACGTTGCCGATATAGAGGCTGGCGATCAGGCCCCAGACGAGCTGCGGCTGGGTCTGCAGCAGCAGCGGCCCCGGGTTGATCCCGTAGCTCTGGAATGCCGAGAGCATGATGGCCGCGGTCGCCGAAGTCGGCAGGCCCAGGGCCAGCATCGGCACCAGCACGCCCGCGGCGGACGCGTTGTTCGCAGCTTCCGGCCCGGCCACGCCCTCGATGGCGCCCTTGCCGAATTCCTCCGGCTTCGAAGAGAGTTTCTTCTCGAGATAATAGGAAAGGAAGGTCGGCACCTCGGCGCCGCCCGCCGGCATGGCGCCGATCGGGAAGCCAAGCGCGGTGCCGCGCAGCCAGGCTTTCCACGAGCGCTTCCAATCGTCACGCGCTCATCCACAGCGAGCCTTGCATCGGGATGACTTCATCCTTGCCCGATGATGGCGCGCGCAGAGATAGAGCGTTTCGCCCGACCGCGAACAAGCCGACCGCCACGACAATCACGTTGATGCCGTCGAGCAACTCGAACAGGCCGAAGGTGAATCGCGGCTGGCCGGTCTGCAGGTCGATGCCGATCAGGCCCAGCCAGATCCCGAACATCAGGCAAGTCGAGGCCGCGCACCGCGGAGTTGCCGAGCACCGCCGACACAGTCACGAATGCCAGCACCATCAGCGAGAAATATTCTGCCGGGCCGAAGTGCAGCGCGAAATCGACCACGACGGGGGCAAGGAAGGTGAGCCCGAGCGTCGCCGAGCGTGCCGGCGACAAACGAACCGATGGCGGCGGTCGCGAGCGCCGCGGCGCCACGGCCGCGCCGCGCCATCTTGTTGCCCTCGAGCGCCGTGACGATGGTCGCGCTCTCGCCGGGCGTGTTGAGCAGGATCGAGGTCGTCGAACCGCCATACATCGCGCCGTAATAGATGCCGGCGAACAGGATGAACGCGGCCGTCGCATCGACCTTGTAGGTGATCGGCAGCAGCAATGCGATGGTCAGTGCCGGCCCAAGACCGGGCAGCACGCCGATGGCCGTGCCGAGCGTGCACGCCGGCGAGGCCCACAGCAGATTGACCGGCGTAAGCGCTACCGCGAACCCCGTGGCGAGCTGCGCGAGGGTATCCATTATATGAAATCCCCTCGATAATTCCGGCGCCGATCGAGATGCCCAGCAGTTTGGCGAAGCCGAGATAGGCGACCAGCGCCAGTGCGACCGCCACAATCACGTCGCGCAGCAGCGCCTTGCTGCCGAAAGCGCGGCAGGTGCATACGAACATGATGGTCGAGGTGATGATGAAGCCGAGGAAGCCGATCAGCGCGACGTTGAGGATCAGCCCGGCGCCGAGCCAACCCAGCGCGCGCAAATCCGGCGGGCCCTCGTCGGAATCGGCGTCCGTCTCGCCCCATTGCCCCTGCACGGCCTGCACAAGCAGCAGGACGCCCAGCACCAGCAGGCCCGCCGCCACCATATAAGGGAAGATGGTCGGCCCGACCTTGGAATAGAGCGGCGAAACCGGGATCTGGCTGGTCTGATAAAAGACCAGGATCGCAAAGGCGATGACCCCGGCGCCGATGAGCGTCTGGGCGGAAAGAGGACGCTTCATCGGGGCCGAAGGTCTTTCTGATTCAAGCGAACGCGCCTATGCGGCGAGGCCGAGACTCTTGAGGATCGCTTCGATGCGGGTGGATCTCGGTCTTGATGTAAGCGCCGAACGCGTCGCCGGTCTGCAGAATGCCGGTCCAGTCGCGCTTCTTCATCTCGTCCTGCCACGGCGGGCTCTTTAAAGCTGCTCGATCAGGTCGACGAGCGTCTTCTTATGCGCGTCCGAGATCCCCGGCGGTGCGAACACGCCGCGCCAATTGAACAGCTCGACATCGACACCCTGTTCCTTGAGCGTCGGCGCATCGATGCCGGCAATGCGCTTGTCGGCCGAAATCGCCAGCGCGCGCATCTTGCCGGCCTTGATCTGCTCGGCGAACTCGCCCCAGCCGCTCACGCCCGCCGTCACCTGGTTGCCGATGATCGCGGCATTGGCCGGGCCGCCGCCGGCATAGGCGACATAGCTCGTCTTGCGCGGGTCGACACCCACGGCCTGCGCGATCATGCCGACCAGGATATGGTCCGTGCCGCCGGCGGAGCCGCCGGCCCATGACACCGCGCCCGGGTCCTCCTTCAGCGCCGCGACGAGGTCTGCCATCGTCTTGTGCGGCGAAGCCGCCGGCACCACGATCGCCTCGAATTCGCCGGTCAGGCGCGCAATCGGCGTCACCTGCGTGAGGTTGACCGGGCTCTTGTTGGCGATGATGGCCCCCACCATCACCATGCCGGCCACCATCAGCGTGTTTTGCTGCCCCTTCATGTTGATGAAGCGGGGCAGGCCGACCGTGCCGCCGGCGCCGCCGACATTCTCGAACTGGAAATTCTTGACCAGGCCCGCCTGTTTGGCCGTGAGCTCGATCGAGCGTCCGGTCTGGTCCCAACCGCCGCCCGGCGCCGCCGGAATAAACAGTTTGAGGCTGTCGACGGTCTGCGCCTGAACCGGCGCGATCATTTGTGCCAGAACCCCGGCTGACGCGGCGCCCAGCAAAGCCGAGCGAAGAAATGTCCTGCGGTCGATCATTATTTTTCCTCCCTGGGGTCCGGGCCGAACCTGGCCGAATTCGGCGTTAACTTAGACAAGGCCCCCGGGGCTTGCAAGGAACCCCCTGGGACCTTCGACAGAAGGGGTCGATGCGTCTAGCATTGCCGACGAATCGCCCCGTAAACCCGCGCCCAACCTTATGGCCCGCCGCCACATGTCCGGACTGCCCCCGGCCGGCTCCACCCGCCGCGACGATCTCGCAACCATCAAGCGGCTTTTGCCCTATCTGTGGCTGCGCGGACCCCTGGCCGTGCGCACCCGGGTGGTGATTGCGGTGGCGCTCCTGGTCGGCGCCAAGCTGACCACCGTCTACATCCCGCTCATTTACAAGCACGCCATCGACGCGCTGACCGCCAAGCCCGGCGCCATCCTGGCCGTACCGCTCGGCCTGCTGCTGGCCTATGGCGGCGCCCGCATCACCGCGCAGCTCTTCTCCGAGCTGCGCGAGATCGTCTTCGCCCGCGTCGCCCAGAACGCGATGCACGTGGTCGCCCTCGACACGTTCCGCCATCTGCACCGGCTGGCGCTGCGCTTCCATCTCGACCGCCAGACCGGCGGCCTGTCGCGCGCCATCGAGCGCGGCACCGCCGGCATCGAGAACCTGCTGCACTTCCTCCTGTTCCAGATCATCCCGACGGTGTTCGAGATCCTGCTGGTCGCGGGCGTGCTGTGGGGCCTCTACGATTTCTGGTTCGCCGCGATCACCGTCGTGACGATCGCGTTCTATATCGCTTACACGCTGCTCATCACGCGCTGGCGGCTTGCCTATCGCCGCCAGATGCTAGAGGCGGAAAGCGAGGCCAACACCAAGGCCATCGACAGCCTGCTCAACTACGAGACGGTCAAGTATTTCGGCAACGAGGACCACGAGGCGCGCCGCTTCGACCGGGCGCTGGGGCTGTACGAGAAAGCTGCCGTCAAAAGCTCGGCCACGCTGTCGCTCCTCAATATCGGCCAGGGCGCGATTATCGCGCTCGGCGTCACCGGCGTCATGATCCTCGCCGCCGACGGTGTCGTGGCCGGCCGTATGACCCTGGGCGATTTCGTGCTGGTGAACGCCTACCTGATCCAGCTCTACATGCCGCTCAATTTCCTCGGCATGGTCTACCGCGAGCTGCGCCAGGCGCTGACCGACATGCATTCCATGTTCCGGCTGCTGGAGGCCGATGTCGAGATCGCCGATGCCGCAGCGGCCAGGCCGCTTCTCGTGTCGGGTGGACGTATCGATTTCGAGCGCGTGGGCTTCGGTTATGAAGCCGACCGCACGATCCTGCACGATCTGTCGTTCACCGTGCCGGCGGGCCACACGGTGGCGATCGTCGGGCCCAGCGGGGCCGGGAAGTCGACCATCTCGCGCCTGCTGTTCCGCTTCTACGACATCAACAGCGGCACCATCCGCATCGACGGTCAGGACATCCGCGATGTGACGCAAGCGAGCCTGCGCGCCGCCATCGGCATCGTCCCGCAGGACACGGTGCTGTTCAACGACACGATCTACTACAACATCGCCTATGGCCGGCCGGCGGCGAGCCCGGCCGAAGTCGAGGAGGCCGCGCGCCTCGCCCAGATCCACAATTTCATCATGGCGTTTCCGGAAGGGTATCAGACCCGCGTCGGCGAGCGCGGCCTCAAGCTCTCCGGCGGCGAGCGTCAGCGCGTCGCCATCGCGCGCACTATTCTCAAGCGTCCGCGGCTCTTCCTGTTCGACGAGGCGACCTCGGCACTCGATACGCGCACCGAGAAGGGCATCCAAGAGTCGCTGCGCGCAATCTCCGAGGGCGTCACCACGCTCATCATCGCGCATCGTCTGTCGACGATCGTCGACGCCGATCAGATCATCGTGCTGGAGCACGGAAGCGTGGCGGAGCAGGGCCGCCACAGCGAATTGCTCGCGCGCGGCGGCATCTACGCCGCCATGTGGGCCCGTCAGCTCGAAGCGCCCGAAACAGCCGCCCCGGCACCGGCCTAGCGGCGATCGTTTCAGATCATTCCGCGGCGCGGCTCTCGTTTGCCTGCGCCGCCGCGTCCCTGACGTAGTCGTGGAGAACGCGGCCATAGGGCAGCGTCAGATCCGCAACGAAGTGATGTGCCCCGATAGTCTTGCGCACGGGGAAGTCAGCGACGGGCGCATTGACGTGTGGCACAAGGTGAAGGCGCGCCGGACCGATCCAAGACCCCTTCACGATGATATTCGTGAGATTGTAGGCGACGAGCTGGCAAATCTCGGGCCGGCCATCGACGCCCGGGATCAGTTTGAGATTGACCTGCGTCTTGGCGAGCACCGCCGTCGTGCGCTCGCCATTGCCGGCCATGCTCTCGTGCTTGTAGCCCATCGTGCCCATGGCGACGAGTTGACCGGAATAGGAGAGCGTGCCGGTCAGCGTGTCCTTGACGATTTCCAGCTTGGGATGGGCGTATTTCTTCGGGAAAGCCCCAAATCTCGCGTCCAGCGGCAATCGGCGGATCGTCATCGAGATACATCTGCGCCACGAAGTTCATCTCTTCGGCACCGAAGCGACATGGGATCACCATGCCGGATTCCGTGTAGCTGCCGAAGCCGGAACTGTCGGGCATTTTGATCCACTCATAATGGACGACCGGCCGCTCGAGCGGCTCCAGCGGCTCTGGCAGCGCGTCGCGGATAAGCTCGGGATCTGTCTCGTAGGTGACCACCATGTATTCGCGGTCGACGAAGCGATAGGGACCGGCTGGATAGCTCGGGCCGGCGGCCGGCATCGAAGGCAGATCGAGAATGTCCTGCGGGCGCATTGTGCATCTTCCCCCGTCAGTGCGCGGTCCAGCCGCCGTCGACCGGAAGCAACGTGCCGGTCATCGACGCGGCACCGTCGCTGCACAGGAAGCTCGCGAGCGCCGCGACCTCGTCCACCTCGACGAAGCGCTTGGTCGGCTGCGCCGCCAGCAGCACGTCGCGAATGACCGCCTCCTCAGTGATGCCGCGCGCCTTGGCCTGTCGGGAATTTGCTTCTCGCACCAGCGGCGTCATCACGTAGCCGGGGCAGATCGCATTCACGGTGATGCCGTGCTCCGCAAGTTCCAGCGCGATTGTCTTCGTCAGCCCGGCGATGCCATGCTTGGCGGACACATAGGCGGACTTGAACGGCGAGGCGACCAGCGCGTGCGCCGACGCAATGTTGACGATGCGGCCCCAACCCTTCTGCTTCATGCCGGGAACGGCCAGCCGTGGGTATGAAACGCGCGCCGACAGGTTGATCGCGATGATCGGCGTCCCATTTCTCGACCGGAAACTCTTCGACCGGCGCGACGTGCTGGATGCCGGCGTTGTTGACCAGGATATCGATGCCGCCGAACTCCTTCTCCGCGAGCGCGATCATCTCGGCAATTTGGGCGGGCTTCGAGATATCGGCGTTGCTGTAGACAACGCCGACATTGTGCTGCCGCGCCAGGTCCGCGCGGAGCTGCTCGATCGCCGCGCATCGCCGAAGCCGTTGAGCACGATGTTGGCGCCCGCGGCCGCGAGCTCGGTCGCGATGCCGAGTCCGATGCCGCTGGTCGATCCGGTCACCAGCGCCGTTTTGCCCGCAAGTCCCATGATGCCCCCTGCATCGGATCTGCATATCTGCCGAGCCCGCCCGTAAGCTTCGTGAGCTATCGACCATGACGACTAGCGGTGGCGACTGACGGTCATATGACAGCTCATGCCGGTCATGCGTCCTGTCACAGGTTCATTTCCATTCTTGCGGGCGCAACGGAGGGAAGCACATGGACGCCATGTCGATGCCGCCACTACGACCGCGCGAAACGGCTGGCGGCCGGAGCGTTGCGATCGGATCGCGCTGGTCCTGCAGGGCGGCGGCGCGCTCGGCGCCTATCAGGCCGGCGTCTATCAGGCGCTGCACGAGGCCAATATCGAGCCGGACTACGTGTCGGGCGTTTCGATCGGCGCCATCAATTCCGCGATCATCGCCGGCAATCCCGCAGAACCGGCGCCGCAGCTGCGCATTCTGGGAACGGATCACCGAGCGCAAGATCTGGCACTTCACGCCCGACGGCGATGTGTTCCGCAAGGCGCGCAACGCGACCAGCTCATGGCTGACGATGATGCAGGGCCAGCCCGGATTCTTCAAGCCGCACTATGCCGCAGTCCCTGGCTCAGCCTAGCCGGCGCCACAGACGCCACCAGCTACTACGACAACGCGCCGCTGCGCGAGACGTTGGTGGAGCTCGTCGACTTCTCCCTGATCAACGAGCAGGCCGTGCGGTTCTCGGTCGGCGCGGTCAACGTGCTGACCGGCAACTTCATCTATTTCGACAATGCGCGAGAGGAGATCGGGCCCGAGCATGTCATGGCCAGCGGCGCGTTGCCGCCGGCGTTGCCGATGGTCAAGATCGGCACCGACCATTTCTGGGACGGCGGCATTGTCTCGAACACGCCGCTGCAGCATCTGCTCGACCAGGACGACCACATCAACTCGCTGGTGTTCCAGGTCGACCTGTTCAGCGCGCGCGGAGTCGCTGCCGCGCGACATCCAGGATGTGATGGCGCGGCACAAGGACATCATGTATTCCTCGCGCACGCGCTACAACACCGACATCTATCCGGCGCATCCATACCTGGAAGAAGCGTCTGCACCTGGCGCTCGACAATGTTCCGGAGGAGCTGTCCGACGACGAACGCAAGCTCAGGGATCAGCTGGCCGATCTGCCGGAGATCACCATCCTGCAGCTCATCTATCAGCAGAAGGCCTATGAAGGTCACGCCAAGGATTACGAGTTCTCCGGAACCTCGATGCGCGAGCACTGGCAAAGCGGCTACGAGGACACCAAGCGCACGCTCAAGCGGAAGGACTGGCTGGCCATGCCTCCCGAAGGGGCGGGCATTGTGGTACACGATGTCCACCGCGAGGACGATTGAGCGTAACGAACCCACCGGTCTGAGGTCAGCCGCGGCCCGCCTCGCCGAAGAGCGCCATGGTCGCCTGGTCGGGGACATCGAATTCGGCAATCGACAGCGCCAGGCCGAGCTCCCCTTTGTAGAGGCTGTGGCGCGGATGTTCCTTGGTCCGCATGTCCGGCGCCAGCGTCACGGCGCGGTCGATCAGGGTATTGGCGCGGGCGAGCCAAACCGCGTCGCCCGTGGCGCGATGAAGTTCAAGCAGTGCATGCGCGCGCCCGCTCAGACCGCAACAGAGATCGACCGGTCCGCCGCCGCCCTCCCAGGATTGCCAGCCGGCACCGATGGCCGCGTCGAGCCAGCGCGCCTCGTTTAGCACGCGGTGCGCGAGGCAAGCGAGGTGAACGAAGCCGGCGGCGCCATTGCACCAGCCGGGCATCGTCATCTCGCGGCTGCGTTCATCCGGCCCTTGCCGCCATGGCCATTCGAGCACGCGCTCGCGCGGCCGGCCGCACGCGAAAACCTGCATCAGCCGCTCCTCGAACGACGCGGGCAGGGGCGTTCCTGTCGCAAGACGCCAGCGCAGCGTCGAATAGAGCAGGCCCGCCCAGCCATGCGCGATGCCGAGATTGGCCCATTGCGGGCAGTGCGTCAGCGCGTCAAAGCCGGCGACCTCATTCCAGAGCGTCTCGAGCCGCCGCGCGGTACCATCGCGAAGCAGGGAAGCGACCTGTCCCTCCGGATCGGGAAGCGCTTCCAGAAGCAGCGTCGCCGCGAGTACCGTTCCGCATCGCCCCAGGGTCAGGTCGCGCTCGGCGCATGGTTCGTCGGCGGTTTGCGAAAACGCCCGGACCGCCGTCAGGGAGATTTCACGCTCGCTCGAGGCCGCCGCGATCAACGCCTGAACGACGTGGGAGTTTCGCAGCGGCTGTGATAGGGCGACACGCGGCCGACGATCTCCGGCGTCATGTCCATCTCGCGGTTGACGAACGCCTCGTCGCGGCCGGACTCCGACACCGCCTTGTCGATCCACGCATCGGCCAGGGCCAGCAGGCGCGGTTCGTCGCGCAGGCACGCCATCCGATACAGCGCGTAGGCGATGCCGGACGCGCCGAAATTGACCGAGCAGAGTGGGCCGTGCGGCAGGCCGTCGCGGAATAGCGCGGCGTCCCAATCGAGGTCTGCAATCGTTGCGGCCAGCAAGGCGCCGCGCCCGTCATGCGCGACAATGGTTGGGGCCGAGCGCTCGATCGCAATATCGCCGAGCGCGGCAGCGAGCGCTTGCATGTCGGGGGAACGTTCCGAAGGCGTCTTTGCCAAGCCACGCGCCAATATGGCTTCAAGCGCTGGCCACGGATCGATCCCGCGCTCCGCAAACGGCAGCATCGCGGCGTCGCAGATCTGGCGCAGCATCTCGTCCTGCTGCAGGTTGAAGTCGACGTAATGATGGCCGGTGGCGAGCAAATACAGCAATGCGGCAACGGCAAATTGCTCGCTCTGCGCGGTTACGGGCGACGGCGGCTGGCGTGCAAGCACGCTGGCGGCCAGCTCGGGCTCGATGAAGAACCCGATCCCGCCGCGCGGATGGGGTCCGAGCTCCAACCCAGCCACGAGTGCCAGGCCGAAATCCAACAATTTCACATCGCCGTCGCGGCCGATCAGGAGATTGCCGGGATGCACGTCGCCATGCAGGACGCCGAGTTCGTGGATCGCGGTATAGGCCGCGGCGATGGCGTGCAGGAGCTTGCAAAGACCGGCGCGATCGCCATCATCGCGCAACTCTGCCGCGGCGGTCAGAACGTCCGTTCCGGCAATCCAGCTCAGCGCAATGAACGGCCTTCCTTGATGTTCGCCATCCGCCAGCAGTTGCGGCGCACAGGCGCCGCCGATCCGCCGCAGGGCGGCGATTTCCCGCGCCAGCCGCGGCCGCAGGATTTCGTCGTGACCGGCCCTGGCGATCTTCAGCGCGACGAACGCGCCGGCGTGGTCGCGGGCCTGGTAGAGTTCGCTGTCATCAAGAACCTGAACGCAGCGAATGATCTCATAGCCAGCAACGTCGCGCCCGCCTCGAAACTCGTATCGATGCGCTTGGCGCCGTCGTCGCCTTCCGGCACGAGAAGGCCGGTGCCGATCAGCTGGCGCAGCAACGGCATGGCGTCGTCGAGTGCTTGCTCGGGGTCGAGCTTGATCTTGCGGCTATAGGCGATGACCGCCTGGACAATCGTGTGCGGCTTGCGGAAATTCTCGATGAGGTCAGCCGCGGCGGCATCAATCAGCTTGCTCGGCTCGCGCGCGTGCGGGCGCGTCAGCGCGAATTCCTCATGGTCGTCGCCCAGATGGTCGCGCACGCTCTGCGGCAGATCCGCGACCGGAATGATCAGCAGATCCTCGGGCAGGACAAAGGAATTGCGCAGAAAATTGGCGCTCATGTCGCGGCCTCCGGCCAGATCGCCAATGGCATGAAATTCTGCGGATCGACGCCGTCGAGGCGCAATCGTTCCAGCGCGAAGCGCCATGGCTCGATCCCGCCGCTTTTATCGTCGCGTGCCGTGATCAGCGCCGCCGCCAGCCTTTCGCAGAGCCATTGCCGCCAACTCATCCGCAATTCGCCGCTGCGCGCCGCCGGATCACTGCCCCACGACAGCGCGCCGTTGCGCGCGATTTCAGCCGTGAACGGTACGCCCTGCACCTTGCGGTCCGTGACGAGAGGCAACAGCCGCTGCGCGGCGTCGAGCAGCGCGTCCTTGCTGGTGAAGTAGGCAACGAATTTGTCCGGGCGCAGGAGGCCGTCGAGATCGGCCCCGACTTTGAACTGGCCGGCCTCGCTGCGCCCCAGCGCTTCGACGATTTCGCCGAAGCATTCGACCAGCGCGTCCATATCGAGGCCGATATAGAGCTTGCAGGCGGTGCCGCGCGGTCACGCACCGGACGCTTCGCGACAAAATGAATCCAGCCGTTGCTGTCGCCCGTCTCAGCCCAGGCGGCCGCGACGCGATCGCGTGCGACCCCTCTATCGTCGAGGCCGAGGAAAGCGCTAACTGCTGCGCGCGTTGCGAGACGGCGGCGCAGACGCGGCGTCTCCGGCCTTCGGTTGTAGCAATAGAGTTTGCGCGTCAGCATGATCGGGTCGGCGCTTGCGAGTGTCGCTGCATAGCGCAGAGCTGCGTGCGACAATTCGGCCAGAGCGCCAGTGCCCGGCGTTGGCGTCATGCCCAGCATGGCGCAGGCTGCGGTGCCGCTGACAAATCCCTCCGGCCCCTCGATTTCCAGGACCCGATCGAGCAGCAATTGCTGCAGCACGCGGTTGCCTTCGCCGCCTGGTGCCGCCAGCACGTAATCCGGTGGCGGTCCAGGCGAGCGCAGGGTCAAGAACAGCAAGGCTGTTTCGCGGCAGATCGCGACGGGAGCCAAATGACTGCCCGGCAACGGCACCAGCACGCCGTAGTCGTCGGGGGCCGCGGCCAATGAAGCGCTCGGGGGATGCTCGCCCGAATTCAGCCGGTTGAACGGCATGGCTTCATAGCCGGGGTTCGCGCGCAGCCTTGCTGTGTGGAAGTTGATCATGAACGCAGCGCCCGCGTCGGGGTTAGTCGCTCTTCTTGCGTCTGAGCTGCCCCTTCGCGGCGTCGATTTCCTTCAGCGCGTCTTTGAGCTCCCTTTCAACGTCCTCGGCCTCCGCAAGACTGCCGGGCTTCAGAACGTCCCCCAGAGACTTCTCATGTTCTTCGACCTCCGCCAGGGCCTGGCGCAGATCGGCCTTCAACTCGGCCACCTGCTGGACATAGACGACAGGGTCGAGCTCGACCTTGCCGGGGTCGTAAACCGATCCGCCGGGGCACGCGATACTGCCGCCCGGGCACACGATGCTGCCGCCGGGGCAGCGGATGCTCGGGTTCTGGCATGGCTCGATCGAGCCCCCCGGGCATGTCTGCGGGGTGTAGGCCCAGCATGGGCTGTTCCATCCCCAACAGGTCACGAGCGTTGGCCAATAGCAGATTGTATGGAATTGGCAGCGCGAAATGCCGAGGCAGATCGTGCTGTGAAAGATGCACAGCTTCAGTCTGCCGAGAACGGCCGCTGCTTTGTCAGATGGAAGTACGCTGACCGCTAAATTCTTGAAGCGAAACATTCGTGGCATGGTCATCTCCCCGTGTTAATGGGCCGAAGAATCCACACGAACGCTGCGAACCGAACCGGGTCCCGTCACCTCTGATTTTTGCTAGTTTGGGCAAGGTAGCAGAGTAGGTTGACTTCTACAACCGAATGCCCTGCGTATACCCTCAGGCGATGTTTTCGTTGCGCTCCCACGGCGGCGGCGCCAGCGCCGCCTTCAGCCAGCGCAGCAAAGCATCGATGCGCGCGAGACCGACGCGGCTCTCCGGGATCAGTGCCTTCGCCCATAAGTCGGGAACCGGATAGTCCGGCAGTGCCAGGACAAGCGCACCTTCCGCGACAGATTTCTGCGCGCTGAATTCCGACACGATCGTGAAGCCGTGCCCGTCGCGCGCGGCGTCCAGCAGCATGCGCGTGTCGTTGGCCGCGAGGTGCGAGCGCACATTGACGTTGACGGGGCCGCGCGCGCTCTCGAACGACCAGGTCGTGCCGCCCGGCAGGAAGACGATGCACTCATGATCGACCAGCTCGCGCGGATGCGTGGGCGTGCCGCGCCGCGCGAGATACTCGGGCGAGGCGCACAGCACACGCTGATAACGGCACAGCGGTTCCTCGACCACGCCGGCGAAGGAGACGGGGAAGGCGCCGATCGCCACGTCGAACGCCTCTTCAATCGGGTTCACGGTGCGGTCCATCAGCACGATGTCCATGCTCACGCGTGGATGCTGGCGCTGGAACTGCGCTAGGATGCGGCCGAGATACATGACCGTCAGCATGGTCGGCGCCTTGACCCGGATATGGCCTTCGAGCTCGCCGGGGGCGCGCACGATGCCGGCGGCCATCTCCTCGAACTCGCTCACCAGCCGTTGCACCTTGGGCAAGTAGCGCTCGCCGACTTCCGTCAGCGCCACGCGGCGGGTCGAGCGCTGGAACAGCTTGCCGCCGACCCGCTCTTCGAGCTGATTGACCCGCTTGGTGATGACGGAGGGCACGACCCCCAGCCGCCGTCCGGCCTCGGAGAAACTGCCGGTGTAGGCCACGGTCAGAAACGCCTTCATATTCAAGAACATATCCATAATTATTCTCGAATTGGAAAAAGCGATAACGCATTATGGCATATTCTGTTGCGAGCTGGACTAAATTAGGATTGCAACAACGCCGGGGCCATTGAGCCCTGCAAAAAGTCAGGAGGGACGGCATGGCAGCGCCACTCGCGTCCGCGTCGCATGACAAGCTCGCCTGGCGAGCGTCCAGCTTCGCCGGCCCGCAGGATTTCGCGGTCGATTTCAACCAGGCCGAGCGCGACGAACTGGTTGCCGCCGTGCGTCGCTTGCCGCGCGGCAAGAGCCTCGCCAGCCTGACGAAAGCCGATATCCCGCTGCCGACCCTCGGCCGCAAACTGCAGTCCGCCTATGACGACGTGCGCGCCGGCCGCGGTTTTACGCTGCTGCGCGGCCTGCCGACGGATGGGTTGACGCTGGAGGAGTTCACCGCCGCCGTCTACGGCATCGGTTTCTATTTCGGCCGCACACTGTCGCAGAACGCGCAGGGCGAGGTGGTGACGCAGGTGGTCGACGCCACCAAGGAAGACGCAACACCGCGCATGTACCGCAGCAATCTCGAGCTGCGGCCGCACAACGACATCACGGCCATGATCTCGCTCGCCTGCTGGTATCCAGCCCTGTCCGGCGGCATGTCCGTGCTGGTGAGCGGCGTGACCGTGCATGACGAGATCAAGAAGCGCGCGCCCCATCTGCTGGAGCCGCTCTATCGCGGTTACCATTATCACCGCCTGGGCGAGGAGGGGCCGGATGAAACGCCGGTCACGCCCTATCGCATGCCGGTCTTCACCAACCGCAGCGGCCAGGTGAGCGTGCGCTATCAGCGCGCCGGCCTCGCGGCGGGCCATCATGAGCTTGGCAAGACCCTGACGCCGCTCGATATCGAAGCGCTCAACATGTTCGATGCGGTGGCGGGGGCACCGGAAAACCGGCTGGCCTTTCCGCTCCATCGCGGCGAGATGGTGGTCATCAACAACTACGCCGTCATGCACGCGCGCTCGAGCTTCACGAATTTTCCCGAGCCCGAGCGCAAGCGGCTGCTGGTGCGGCTGTGGCTGGACGCGGACGGCTTCCGCGACGTGCCGCCGGAGTTCAACCTGTTCGCGACCAACGGCATCCCGAAGCAGGAGGGCCGCCGCTGCACCTACGATTTCAAGAAGCTCTATCGCGAGGACCCGGTCGGATCCGGCGGCTTCGCAAATTTGCGGCTGGAGGAAAAGGCGCCAAGCTGAATAGACTATGGGGGAAGCGCCCCCAAATCGGCGGATAAGAAAAAACGGCAATCTGCCCGGGAGGAACAGGCCAATGGGCCACGCAGAACTCGCACCCGAGATCGGTTATCGCAAACTGACCGTGCGCCCGGTGACCGGCGCGCTTGGCGCCGAGATTTACGGCGTCGATCTCACACAGCCCATCGACGCCGAGACGAAGCGCGAGATCATCCGCGCCTTCCACGATCATCTGGTGATCTGGTTCCCCGACCAGAAGCCGCTCGCCCCCGAGCAGCATCTCGCCTTCGCCGGAATATTCGGCCCGCTCACGCGCATTCCTCATATTTTCAGCATCGACGGCTATCCGGAGATCCAGATCGTCCGCCGCGAAGCCAATGAGAGCGGCACCTATGTGGTGGGGGAGAACTGGCACTCCGACAGCACGTTCCTCGAAACCCCGCCGCTGGGCGTCGTCATGCGCGCGATCGACGTGCCCGAATTCGGCGGCGACACGCTGTTCGCAAACATGTATCTCGCCTACGAGGCTCTCTCCGACAAGATGAAGGAAATGCTGGCGACGCTGAAGGGCGTGCACAGCGCCACGCGCATCTTCGGCAGCGAATTCAAAGAAGCGCGAAAAACGCTACGACATCCCCGAGATGGATGTGAGCTTCGGCGACCGCGAGGTCGTGCACCCGGTCATCCGCACGCATCCGGGTACGGGCCGCAAGCTCATCTACATCAACCGCACCTACCTGCGCCGTTTCGAGGGGATGACGGAGGAGGAAAGCCGCGGTTTCCTGGAGACGCTCTACGCCCATTGCGGTCGGCTCGAATTTTCCTGTCGCGCACGCTGGCGCAAGAACCAGGTCCTGGTGTGGGACAACCGCGCCACCTGGCATCGCGCGATCTTCGATTATCCCGGCAAGCGCCGCTATCTCGAGCGCGTGACGATCGCCGGCGACCGGCCATACTGATGACGCCGCCATGTTGAGCCGCAACCTCGCCGTCACCGGCCTGGTGGCGCTGCTCGGCTTCCTGACGCTCTATCCGATGGCGATGCTGCTCTACGGCAGCGTCCATTCGACGCCGCCGGGTGAGGCGGGAAATTTCAATCTCGACGGCTATCTGGCGATCGTCACGCCGGAAAACCTGCGCATCATGTTCGACACGGTGATGCTGTCGCTGGTCAAGACGATCATCGCGCTGGTCCTCGCGATCCTTCTGGCCTGGATCGTCGCGCGCACCGACACGCCCGCGCGCGCCAGCCTCGAAGTCCTCATCACGTTGCCGTTCTTCATCCCGCCTGTGTTGACGGCCATGGCCTGGGGCATGCTCGGCAACCCGCAGGTCGGCGTGGTCAATCTCGCTTGGAAATGGTTGACCGGCGCCGAGACGCCGCTGGTGAACGTCTATTCCTACGGCGGCGTCGTCTGGCACATGATCCAATACTCGACGCCGTTCCTGTTCCTGTTCATCGTCGATGCGTTCCGCGCCATGGATCCAGCCCTGGAGGAATCCAGCCGCATGTCCGGCGCCACGCGCTGGCAGACCTTCCGCTCGATCACGCTCAAGCTGATGCTGCCGGTGACGACCAGCGCCTTCCTGCTGAGCTTCATTCGTGGCATCGAGTTCTTTGAATCGCCGCTGTTCTTCGGCACGCCCGCCGGCATCACCGTGCTGACGACCGAGATCTATCAGGCCATCCACCACCGCGCGACGCCGAATTATCAATACGCGACGGCGCTGGCGTTTTGCGTCATGGCGCTGATGTTCGCGCTGATCCTGTGGCAGTGGCACGTGCTGGGCAATCGCAGCTTCCACACCGTCACCGGCAAGGGCTACGCGCCCAACGTCACGAAGCTCGGACCGATGCGCTGGGTGACGTTCAGTTTCTGCGTCCTGTTCTTCATCGTCACCGTGGCGCTGCCGGTCGGGCAGCTCCTGATCGGTTCGTTCTTCAAATTCTTCGGCTTCTACCAGCTCGACATGCTGACCCTCGAGCATTACCGCAATGTCTTCGCCAATGACGAGTTCTGGCGGGCGTTGCGCAACACCATGTCGCTCGGTCTGATGGGTGCCACCGCGACGATGGTGCTCGGCGGCCTCGTCGCCTACGTCACCGCGCGCACCAAGTGGCGGGGCCGGCGGCTGATCGACATGCTGGCGTGGCTCCCGTGGATGATGCCGGGCATGGTGCTGGGCGTGGGCTTCCTCTGGGGCTTCGCCATGCTGCCCGGCCCGATCCCGATCTACGGCACGATCTGGGCGCTGCTGCTCGCCTACATGACGCTCGGCACGCCTATTGCTGTGCGTATCATGTCCGGCGCCTACGCCCAGCTTTCCTACGATTTGGAAGAATGCTCGCGCGTGCTCGGCGCCACGTGGTGGCAGACCATGTGGCGCATCCTGATTGCGCTCGCCTGGCCGGCCTTCGCGGTGGGCTGGGTACTGACCTTCTTCGGGATCATACGCGAGCTCAGCGCCTCCATCCTGCTCTATGCGGTGGGATCGGAAGTGCTGTCCGTGGTGTTATTGAAGCTGTGGACCAACGGACGGGCGGAGGAGGTGAGCGTCATCGGCCTGATGATGATGCTCCTGGTCATCGTCTTCCGCTGGGTCCAGTTGAAAGTGATCAAGGCGCGCATCAGCACGCTGTAAATAACAGGGTTTGAGGGAGGTTCGGATGAATTCGCTCATGCTGCGGCTCGTGGCCGCCGCTGGTTTCGTGACCGCCGCTGCAACCGCAGAGGCGCAGCCGGCCGATTGGGCCAAGGTGGTCGACGCCGGCAAGAAAGAAGGGAAGGTGACGCTCTACACCTCCACCTTGGGGGCGCCCTTCCATACTGCTGTACTGAAATCTTTCGAGAAGAAATACGGCATCACCGCCGAGCTGCTCGACGTGCGCGCCAGCGAACTGCGCGAGCGCATCCGCACCGAGCAATCGACCAACCGCTTCATTGGCGACGTGCTGCAGGGCGGGGCCGCAACGACCTTGCGCCAGCAGCGCGAAGGCCAGCTTCAACCGCATGGCGGCCTACCTAACCTCGCCAGTCTGCGCGTTCCCTTCAAGGCCGACGATTTCCAGGTGCCGAGCTACGTGCTGGCCTACGGCATCCTGGTGAACACCGCCCAAGTCAAACCGGCCGACGAGCCCAAGAGCTGGAAGGACCTGCTCGACGCCAAATGGAAGGGCAGGATCCTTTCCGACGATATGCGCGCTCTGGGCGGCGGGCAGGTGATGTTCCATGCCATCCAGGACAATATCGGCGGCGATTTTCATGAGAAGCTGGCGCTCAACGGCCCGATCTTCAGCCGCGATGTCGGTAACGATGAGCGCCGCGTTGCGCGCGGCGAATATCCGCTGCGCATTCCGCAGCTCTTCTCCAACTACACTCTGATGAAGGGCCTGCCGGTCAAGCTGGTCATCCCGACCGAGGGGGCCGCCTATATCGAGTTCGACCTCGCTATCCTGCGCAACGCGCCGCACCCGAATGCCGCGCGGCTGTTCATCGACCATTACCTTAGCGCCGAGGCGCAACTCATCTACGCCAATGCCGGTCTCATTCCCGTGGCATCCGGCGTGGTCGAGAAAGCCAACGAAGATGTGCGCGCACTGGTCGGTGCCAAGCTGCTCGGCACCACCAATCCCGACACCCAGGACGCGATGCTCGACCTCGCCAAGAAGATCTACAAATGAAGCGTGCGCTTCTCTTTCTGCTGCTGACCACGTCGCCGGCGGTGGCGCAGGACGCGGATTGGGCCAAGGTGGTTGCTGCCGCCAAGGCCGAAGGCAAGGTCGTCGTCTACAACGCCGCCATCGGCGCGCCCTATTACAAATGGGCGGTTGAATCCTTCGAGAAGGCCTACGCAATCAAGGTCGAGACGTTGGACGTACGCGCGAGCGAGATGCGCGAGCGCATCCGCACGGAGCAGGCCGCCGGCCGCTTCCTGGGCGACATCACCCAGCCCGGATCGGCCACCGCGTTCAATCAACAGAAGGACGGGCATTTTCAGCCGCATGGCGGCGTGCCGAACATGAAAAACCTGCGCGCGCCGTTCAAGGCGACCGACACGCAGATTCCGACCTTCGTGCAAGCCTACGGCATCCTCATCAACACCAATCTCGTCAAGCCGGCGGACGAGCCGAAAAGCTGGAAAGACCTGCTGGCCGACAAATGGAAGGGCAAGATCCTCGCCGACGATCCGCGCGCCATCGGCGGCGGCCAGGTGATGTTCTTCGCAACCCACGACGCCTTCGGCGCCGGGTTTCATGAAAAGCTCGCCACCCAGAACCTGTTCTTCAGCCGCGACCTGCGCAACGATGAGCGCCGTGTCGCGCGGGGCGAGTACCCGATCTACATTCCGGAGGTGTTCGCCTTCTCGCTCGACCTCAAGGGCCTGCCGGTCAAGCTAATCCTGCCGGAGGAGGGCAGCCCCTACATCGCCATCGTCTCGGTGATGCTGCGCAACGCGCCGCATCCTAATGCCGCACGCGTCCTCATCAACCATCTGCTCGACATCGAAACGCAGCTCCTCTACGCCAAGGGCGGCCAGATCCCCGTGGTCGAGGGCGCTGTCGAGCGCACCGAAGGCGACACGCGCCGCCTCGCCGGCGCGAAGCTGCTTGGCACCACGACCGCGGAGCGGCAGACTCAGATGATGGATCTGGCCAAGCAGGTCTATAAATAGTCGGGAGTGCCGCGTGCAGAGTGTTGTTCTGGAAAAAGTGGGCCGCCGCTTCGGGCAAGCGGTCGCGGTCGATGCCATCGACCTCGCGGTCGAGAAGGGGGAGTTTCTCACCCTGCTCGGACCGTCGGGCTGCGGCAAGACCACGACCTTGCGCATGATCGCGGGCCTCGAGCAAAACGACAGCGGCCGCATCACCATCGGCACGCGCGTTGTCAGCGACGCTGAAAAAGGCCAGTTCCTGCCGCCCGACCGCCGCCAGCTCGGCATGGTGTTCCAGTCCTACGCCATTTGGCCGCATATGACGGTCTTCGACAACGTTGCCTATCCGCTGCGCATCCGCCATCGCGGTGCGGCCGAGATCAAGGACAAGGTCACGCGCGCCTTGCGGCTCGTCGAGATGGAGAAATACGCCGAGCGTCCGGCGCCGGCTTTGTCCGGCGGTCAGCAACAGCGCGTTGCCATTGCCCGTGCCCTCGTGTTCGAGCCGGAGGTGCTGCTGCTCGATGAGCCGCTGAGCAATCTCGACGCCAAGCTGCGCACCCAGATGGGCGACGAGTTCCGCGCCCTGCAGCGCCGCCTCGGCATCACGACTATCTATGTGACGCATGATCAGGAAGAGGCGATGGCGCTGTCCGACCGCGTTGTGGTGATGCAGGCCGGCAGCATCCTGCAGATCGGCGCGCCGCAGGAAATCTACCGTCGCCCGGTCAGCCGCGCGGTGGCAGCGTTCTTCGGCGCGCCCAATTTCATCGATGCGAAGGTGCGTTCTTGCGAAGCGGCCGGCAATGATCGCTTCCGTCTCACCGTCGGGCACGACGGCTGGATCGCGCAGTGCTTCGCGGGCGAACCCTTCGCGCCCGGGGAAAACATCCTGATGATGGTGCGGCCGGAGAACCTGGCACTCGCGCCTGCCGGTCGCGCGCCGGTGAATGGCGAGGCGGTGTGGTCGGGCAAGGTCGCGCAGTCGATCTTCCGTGGCGCCCGCTGCTCGATTGCGGTGGACATAGCCGGCCAGCGCTTCAACGTCGAAGCCCCGTCCCTCGACGCCGCGCCGGATGGCGCATCGGTGACGCTGATCGCGCGGCCGGACAGCGCTTGGGCTTTGCGGCCTTAAAACCAAGTTTGAGAGATCAGTGCCACCCCCTCACCCCAACCCTCTCCCCAGAGGGGAGAGGGAGTAGACCGAGGCGCGGTGAAATCCCCTCTCCCCTTGGGGGAGAGGGTTAGGGTGAGGGGGCCCCGTGCAATGTCTAATAGTTAGCGCTACGGCAGCTCCACCGCATAGCTCTCCACCGGCGGCGCCTTCTTGATCACACCCGTCGTCTCTAAGAACGCGCCGAACCGTCGGTAGCGTGCCGTATCCAGCGCCGCCGGCGAGGCATTGAACCGCCGGATCGTATCGCGCCACGCCCGCTTGTTGAGCTCGGTGTCGAGCTCCTTGCCGCCCTTCGCGAACAGCGCCCACGCCGCGTCGGGCTGGTTGATGGTGAAATGCACACCGCGCTCCATCGCATCCACGAATTTCCGAAATACCGGGTCCTTTGCCCGGGCGCGATTGGCAACGACGATCAGCTCGTCATAGGGAGGCACACCTTCCTCCTCGACAAAGAACGCGCGGCCGGGCTTGCCCTCGATATCGAGCTGGTTCATCTCGAAATTGCGGAACGCGCCGATCACGCCATCCACCTGTCCCGTGAGCAGTGCCGGCGACAGCGAGAAATTCACGTTGACCAGCGTCACGTCAGCGAGCTTCAGCCCATATTTGCCGAGCATGGTGGTGAGCAGCGCGTCCTCGAATCCGCCGACCGAGAAGCCGATCTTTCGTCCCTTGAGATCGGCGATCGTCTTCACCGGCCCGTCGCGCAGCACCAGCAGCGAATTGAGCGGCGTGCCGATCATCGTCGCGACACGCACCAGCGGCAATCCCTCCGCCGCCTGCATTGTGAGCTGCCCCTGATAGGAGATCGCAAGATCCGCCTTGCCCGCCGCCACCAGCTTGGGCGGATCGTTCGGGTCGGCCGGCGCGATCATTTCGACATCGAGACCGGCATCGCGGAAATAGCCCTTCTCGCGCGCCACGATCAGCGGCCCGTGGTCGGGGTTGACGAACCAGTCGAGCAGCAGCGTCAGCTTCGTGGTCTGCGCCGATGCAGGCACACTCGCAACGACAAGAAGTAGGACGCAGAGGCAAAGTCGTCGGATCATTCGTGGTCTCCTTCACATCCCTCATCCTTCGAGACGGCCGCTGACGCGGCCTCCTCAGGATGAGGACATTTGGTTTGCTCCATCTCTTGACCTCATCCTTATGAGCGGCGCGAAGCGCCGCGTCTCGAAGGATGGGACGCGCTACGTCTCCACAGAAATTGTCTCCGGCTGCCAGCGCACCATCCGGCGCAGCAGCGCATCGACCAGGTAATAGAGGGCGACCGCCAAGACGCCGAGCACGGCGAGTGCGGCAAACAGCAGATCGATCTGCATGCGCGCGTTGGCCTGCAAGATCAGGTAGCCGAGGCCGGCACTGGCGCCGACCCATTCGCCGAACACCGCGCCGATGGGTGCCACCACCGTGGCCACGCGCAGGCCCGACGCGAGGGCGGGCAGAGCCGCCGGCACGCGGATCTGCGCGAGCACGCGCCAGCGTCTTGCCCCCATCACCTCGGCGAGATCGAGAAAACCCGGCTCCGTGCGCCTGAGGCCGTCATAGAAGGCCGAGGTCACCGGGAAATAGATGATGAGCGCCGCAGCCGCGATTTTCGAGGCGAGGCCGTAGCCGAACCACAGCACCAGCAGAGGTGCGATGGCGAACACGGGAACTGCCTGGCTGACGACCAACACCGGCAGCAACCAGCGCCGCGCCGGCGCCCAGTAGGCGAGCATCAACGCGCTGATGAACCCGATCCCAGCCCCAGTGGCGAGCCCGAGTAAAATTTCGATCAAGGTGATGCGCGCGTGCTGCAGCAGCAGATCCCAGCGGTCGATCAACGCCGCTGCAACGCGCAGCGGCGACGGCAAGATATAGCGCGGCATGTCGAACGCCACGACGACCGCCTGCCACACCAGGCACAGCGCGATGAAGACGAGGAGCGGGCGCAAGAATTTCATGCGCCATCCCCGTTATGCGCGGCGGCGAGGCGACGGATCAGCTCGCTTTCGAGCGCCAGCAGGGCCGGATCGTCAAGGGCGCGTACCGGTGCCCCCGGCGGCTCGAGCGGCCGGTCGAGCCGTGCGGGCCGGCCCGCCAGAACATGCACATAATGCCCAAGGCGCAACGCCTCGCGCGGATCATGCGTCACCAGCAGCACGGTGCGGCCGGCAAGCAATTCCGCGGCGATCTCCTGCAGCCGCCAGCGCGTGATGGCATCGAGGGACGAGAACGGCTCGTCCATCAGGATCACCGGCCGGTCCTCCATCAAGGTGCGCACCAACGCCACGCGCTGCCGCTGGCCGGCGGACAGAGACGAGGGGAGGTCGCGCCCTCGCCCGGCCAATCCGACGCGCGCCAGGAGTTCGTCCGCATACGCACGATCGGGCATCGCCTCGCCGCGCAACCGCGCCCCGAGCACCGCGTTCTCGCGCACGCTGAGCCATGGCAGCAGCAGATCCTGCTGGCCCATCCAGGCAATGCGCCCCGCGAGCCGGACGCCGTCGCTGCACACCACACGCGAGGCCTCGCCGGCCGGGATCAACCCGGCGACCAGGCGCAGCAGCGTGGTCTTGCCCACGCCCGAAGGCCCCAACAGGCAGGTCCATTTGCCGCCCGCCAGGGAGAAGTCGAGATCGTCGAACAGCGGCGCGCCGCCATACTCGACGCGCGCCGCATGGACCGCGACAGAGGGCGGTCCGGCAACAGCACTGACAGGGTCACGAACATCAGGCACGGAACACGCATCCCTACGCCGGTGCGAACCGGATCAGGTTCAAGGGGTCGTCTCCCGTGGAGACCTCTCAGCCGGTGCGCCGGCTCCCCCTGCAGATCATGGCTGGACTATGAAACTCGCGTGCACGGCTTGGCAAGCCGAAAGCGCTCGAGGCTAGGCGGCGTTGGTGCCCGCGTCGCGCGGGTCATCCGGTAGCCAGCCCAGGCGCTCCGAAAGCTCGCGCGCCAGTTCCAGCAGCGGCGCGCGCAGGGCACGCAGCTTGCGGCGGGTCATGTGCCCCGTCGGTCCAATGATGGTGAGCCCGGCGATAACATGGCCCGCTTGGGCAAAGACCGGGGCGGAGATGCACCGGATCCCGACCATGTGCTCCTCGTCATCGATCGCGCAGCCCGCCTGGCGCACGCGCTGAAGTTCCGCCTCGAACGCGGCGCGATCCGTGATGGTCCTGGGGGTCAGCCGGATGAACTCCATCCGTGCCAGCCGGTCGGCGCATTCGGGCGCGGCGAGCCAGGCGAGGATGACCTTTCCGGCGGCCGAGGCGTGCGGCGGCCGCAACGTGCCGACCTCCTGCATCACGCGCACCGGCGCATCGGATTCATGCTTTGCGACCACGGTGAGGGAAGCACCACGAAAGGCCGCGAGGGCGGCCCCTTCGCCGCTGCGTTTTGCCAGTTGAGCGAGCACTGGCGCCGCTGTTTCGCCGAGCTGCCCGAATGTCCAATTCGGCTGGGTGAGCCGGTGCAGCCGCGTCGCCAGCTCATAGCGGCGCGTAGCGTCGATGCGCCGCAGGAAGCCGAGCCCGACCAGCGTCTGCAGCAGATGAAAGGCCGTGCTGCGGTGCAAGCCGGTGCGCCGCGACGCTTCCGCCAGCGACATCGGCGCCGCGCTGCCGGCGACCGCCTCGAGAATCATGAAGCCGCGCTCCAGCGAGCGATGCGTCGAGCGGGGTGCTTTCTCCTCGGCCGTCGCCAATTGTTTCACCAAATGAAAACTAATTGACAGCAATGTTTCACAACTCAGAATAAGCTCGCGCGCGCTGACGTCAAGCCAGTGCGCGCGCGCGTGTATTCGGCAAGGCCCGTTGCTGCGGGTCGTCGGCGTCTCCAGCCGACGGGGTGGGGGAGAGCGCCTGGCGCGCCCGCGTGCGCCGGGCGCTCTTATTTTTTTGATCTGTCCGGTCGGAAATCCGCTTGTCGCACGCTGTCAGTTCGGCACAATCGCCGCCCAATGCAGCGGAGGAAACGATGGCAGCCATACTGCGCACGACGATCGCCGGCAGCTTGCCGAAACCCGCCTGGCTGGCGGAAACACAAAAGCTCTGGCCGGCCTGGCGCCTCAGCGGCGACACGCTCGACGAAGGCAAGCGCGACGCGGTGCTCGCCGCCCTGAAGCTGCAGGAGCAGGCCGGCATCGACATCGTCACGGATGGCGAGCAGACGCGCCAACATTTCGTGCACGGCTTTCTTGAGAAGATCGCCGGCATCGACTTCGCCAAGCGCCAGACCATCGGCATCCGCGGCGATCGCTACAAGGCGTCGTGTCCGACCGTGACCGCGCCGGTGCAGCGCACGGCATCGGTTCACGGCGCGGAGGCGCGTTTCGCGCGGGCGAACACGACGAAGACGCTCAAATTCACGCTGCCCGGGCCGATGACCATCGTCGACACGCTGGCCGACGAGCAGTATCGCGACCGCGGCCGGATGGCGATGGCCTTCGCCGAGGCGCTCAACGAGGAGGCGCTCGATCTCGAGGCCGCCGGCATCGACGTGATCCAGTTCGACGAGCCGGCGTTCAACGTCTACGCCGACGAGGTGCGCGACTGGGGCATCGCCACGCTCGAGCGCGCGGCCAAGGGTCTCAAATGCACGACCGCCGTGCATATCTGCTACGGCTACGGCATCCAGGCCAATATCGACTGGAAGGCCACGCTCGGCACGCAATGGCGCCAGTATGAATTGGTCTTTCCGCTACTGGCCAAGAGCAAGATCGACCAAGTCTCGCTCGAATGCATCCATTCCAAGGTGCCGATGGCGCTGATCGGCCTGCTGGCCGGCAAGGATGTGATGGTGGGCGTCATCGACGTCGCCTCGGACAATATCGAGACGCCCGAGGAAGTCGCGATAACCATCCGCGCGGCCATGGAATTCGTGCGGCCCGAGAAATTCTATCCCTGCACCAATTGCGGCATGGCGCCGATGTCGCGCGAGGTGGCGGCGGGCAAGCTCAAGGCGCTTGCGGACGGGGCGGCCCTGGTGCGGCGCGAATTGGCCTGATCTTCCCTCTCCGCCGCGAAGCGGGGGAGAGGGAAGGGGCCCGTCGCGTAAGCGACGGGAAGGGTGAGGTGGTGATTCAGCACGCGTGACGTCGACCAATTTATCTGCGGAACGACCCACCTCACCCTAAATCCCTCTCCCCCCGCTCCGCGGGCGGAGAGGGACTTTCCATTGCGCTTGTGCCTTGCATTGGGGAAGGCCGTCGCCGAACATCGCGGCCTCATGCTTCCGCGACCTCTCTTCATCGGCAGCGAGATCTATCGCCAATCGCGCTACGGGGCACAGCACCCGCTAGGCATTCCGCGCGTTTCCGCGGCGATGGATCTGTGTCGTGCGCTGGGCTGGCTGCCGGACGAAGTGTTCATCGATAGCCCGACCGCGACGCCCGATCAGCTCGCGCGCTTTCACGACCGCAACTACATCGAAGCGGTGATCGCGGCCGAGCGCGACCAGCGCGTCGATGAGGAGACGAGCAAGCGCCACAATATCGGCCGCAACGGCAACCCGGTCTTCGGCGAGATATTCCGCCGGCCGGCCACGGCCTGCGGCGCTTCATTGAAAGCGGCGGAGTTGCTGCGCGACGGCGGCATCATCTATTCGCCTGCCGGCGGCACGCATCACGGAAGGCGCGATCGTGCCTCGGGCTTCTGCTATTTCAACGATCCTGTTCTTGCCATTCTGGCGATGCTCGATCAGGGCTTGCAGCGCATCTACTACGTCGACATCGACGCCCATCACGGCGACGGCGTCGAGGCGGCCTTCGCCGGCGAGGCGCGTGTGCGCACCGTGTCGATCCACGAAGCCGGCCGCTGGCCCAACACCGGCAAGGTCGAGGACAGGGGCGGGGGCTCGGCGCGCAATCTGCCCGTGCCCGCCGGCTTTAACGACACCGAGATGCGTTTTCTCTGCGACGAGGTACTCGTACCGCTGGGCCGTGCCTTTGCGCCGGAGGCCGTGGTCCTGCAATGCGGCGCCGATGCGCTCGCAGACGATCCGATGAGCGGGTTGTCGCTCTCGAACAACGCGCATTGGTATGTCGTCGATGCGCTGCGCGATCTGGCGCCGCGCCTGCTGGTCCTGGGCGGCGGCGGCTACAACCCGTGGTCCGTTGCGCGCTGCTGGTCGGGCGTGTGGGGAACCTTGAATTGTTTCAATATTCCGTCGGTTTTAGGGCCCGAAGCGGAGGCGGTTTTGCGCGGCCTGACCTGGAATCGCAAGCGCTCCGAGCCGCGCCCCGCGCATTGGTTCACGAGTTTGGCCGATCCGCCGCACGAAGGCCCGGTGCGCGACGCGGTGCGCGCGGTCGCCGCGGCAGCACTTGCGGATTAATTCTCTGTCATTTGCCGCCATTGCGGCGATGCGCTAAGCCTACGGCCATGTTGAAGTTTCTACGCCGAAGCCTGGTGCTGATGGTCGCGGCAGCACTCCTTGTGCCGCTCGCCGCGCTGGCCCAGAACAAAACCGCGTTTCCCACGGGCGAGCTCACGATCGAGACGTCGGGCGGCGCCAAGCGGTTTTCCATCGAGCTCGCCGACAACGACGAGCATCGCGCATTGGGCCTCATGCACCGGCCGTCGATGGCGGCCGATCATGGCATGCTGTTCGATTTCAAGCGGGATGAGATTATCGCGATGTGGATGCGCAACACGCGCATTCCGCTGGATATGCTGTTCATCGCCCGCGACGGGCGGGTCGTGAACATCGCCAAACGCACCGTGCCCTTTTCAGAGCAGTCGATCTTTTCCGACGGGCCGGTGCGCGCCGTGCTGGAGTTGAACGGGGGGACCGCCGACCGGCTTCAGATCAAGCCTGGCGACAAAGTCCTCCACCCGGTCTTCAACAACACGCGCTAGGGCCGCGATCTATCGTCGCCGCGGCCTGACGGGTGTGTCAGACCGGGGGTCCGAACTGCGCCATGCGCGGCACGTTTTCCCAGCTCTGGCCGGTGGCCACGAGACAGGTCACGCCGCTCGGCATGGTGAGCGCGACGGTCCAGGTGGCGCCGTCGGTCGTCGAAAAGACCTCGAGAAGCGCGCCGTTATCGGCGACACCCATGGCGACCGGGGCTTCCTGGAACTTCTTCGACAGGTGGGACAATAGCTCGGTCCGCTTCACGCAGGCGGGGGCCTGCTGCTGCTGCTGCTGGGCCGACACCGGCTGAGACGTCACTGCGGCGGCCAACGCCACCGCGGACACAGTCAACGTAGCAATCCTAGACACGGCGTAACTCCTCATTCTAAGGGCTCGCTGTCATTGGACCTCCCGTTGCCGCGATCGTCAGGTCATCTACGTGACCAATATTCCCCACCGGTCGATCTGGCTTACTGGATTTCCGCTTATAAGCAGACCATACGAGCCTTAATAAAGGTTAAAGAGGCAGGCCAAATCGATACATCCTAACGCCTTGAAAAGCATACTTATTGCTAACAAATAAACAGGCCGCTAAGGCCGATGGGCGGGATTTGCCGCATATTTTCCCGACCCTGGGCACGGAGTAATCCGCGGCACCCATGGTTCCGCAAATCCACGATTTTGGAAGTGAGCCCGCGCACAACGCGCACGCAAGGCGCGAGAGGAGGGGTTCAGCCCTTCTTGCGCGCCAGCATCAGCCCGTCGCCGATGGGCAGAAGACTGTGCTCGACCCGTTTATCCAAATGGATCTTCCGGTTGAGCTTGCGGATCGCCGCGGTGTCCTTGTCTTTGATCGATGGGTCCGTGACTTTGCCGGACCACAGCGCGTTGTCGACGCCGATCACGCCGCCCGGGCGCAGCAGCGCGAGGCAGCGCTCGTAATAGCCGTCGTAATTGCTCTTGTCGGCATCGATGAAGGCGAAATCGAAACTGCCTTTGCCGCCGGCGTCGATCAGCCCGTCCAGCGTCTTGAGCGCCGGCCCCAGGCGCAGCTCGATCTTGTCCGCGACACCGGCCTTGCCCCAATAGCGCCGCGCGATGTCCGTCCATTCGACGCTGACATCGCAGCATACGATCATCCCGTCGGCCGGCAGCGCCGTCGCCACGCAGAGCGCGCTGTAGCCGGTGAACGTGCCGACCTCGAGGCAACGCTTGGCTCCGATGGTCCGCACCAGGAAGCCCATGAGCTGGCCCTGCTCGGGCGAGATCTGCATGCCGCCCATCGGGATTTTGCGCGTGGCGGCGCGCAGCTGGCGCATCACCGGGGTTTCGGTGACTCCGATCTTGAGGATGTACTCGCGGACCCTGTCAGAGAGCGCCTTGGTGCGGCGGGCCATGCTGTTTCTCCTTGTGTTTTGGGCCTTTGCTTGCCCATGTGGCCGGCTTCGTGTATCTGACCGGGCTTGGATGCCCGGTTCGCGGCGCTGGCCGTCGGAGTGTAGCTCAGCCTGGTAGAGCGCCAGCTTTGGGAGCTGGATGTCGCGAGTTCGAATCCCGCCACTCCGACCAGGCCAGACCGCGCAAGGGCATAAGGGACGCGCAAACCGAGGGCAAGGGCGATCGATGTCTGCACGCATTTTCAAGCCGGCCAAGACGGCCATGCAGTCCGGCCGGGCCAAGACCAAGGAATGGGTCCTGGAGTTCGAGCCCAAGGTCGCCAAGAGCGCCGATCCGCTGATGGGCTGGGCCGGCTCCACCGACACCAACGGTCAGGTCACGCTGTTCTTCGCGACGAAGGAGGAGGCAGTGGCCTATGCCAACCGCCACGGCATTCCCTTCGCCATCGCGGCGCCGCAGGCGCAGGTGCAGAGACCCAAGGCCTATGCCGATAATTTCCGCTTCGACCGCGTGCGTTGATCCAGGCCGGGGCGGGGACATGGCACCCAGATCGCGAGCCCTTAGCTCAGTTGGATAGAGCAACAGCCTTCTAAGCTGTAGGTCGCTGGTTCGAATCCAGCAGGGCTC
>CAVVJD010000013.1:0-36002 GCA_963748455.1 uncultured Alphaproteobacteria bacterium | reverse complement strand
CGCTGCGCTGAAAATCAAGAGCGGCTGAGGTGACCATACGCCTCATGGGATGCGGTGCGGTGCTGCTCGGCGTGCTGGCCGGCTGTGCCGCATCGCCGGAAGAAAACAAAGGCGACCGTTTCGAGATCGTGGGGCCCGATCAGTTCCGCTTCATCACGACCGCGAGCATGATGCAGCCGCTCAACAGCTGCAGGCGGAGCATGCGCGGCTGGTCCGACTGCAGCGAGCGGTGGACGAGCGAAAAATTGTGTGCAAGCGGATATACGATTGCGAGCCGCAACCCACCGCCCTTCCGCGAGACCGGCACGCAGTATGAATACACCGTCACCGAGATCACCTATGTCGGTGTCTGCAAGAAATGAAAGGCCCGCGATGACGAGCCACATCTTCGATATCCTTCTGCCAGCTCTTCTCGCCGGCGTTCTCGTGCTCGCGACGCATGTGCCGCTGGGCCAGCTTGTGCTGGAGCGCGGCATCATCTTCATCGATCTCGCCATCGCGCAGGTGGCGGGGCTTGGCGTAGTCGCCGCCGATGCTGTCGGCTTCGAACCGCATGGGTGGTCGGTTCAGATCAGCGCCGTGGCGGCAGCGCTTGCCGCGGCGGCGTTGTTGATCTGGACCGAACGGCACCTTGCCGCCGTGCAGGAGGCGATCATCGGCGTGGTGTTCGTGGTGGCGGCGAGCGCCCAGATCATCTTGCTGAGCTTCAACCCGCATGGGGCCGAGCATCTCAAGGATCTGCTGGTCGGGCAGATCTTGTGGGTCTCCATTGGTGACCTATGGCCGGTCGCCTTGCTGTACGCGGTCGTGCTGGCGATCTGGAGCTTTGCCGATCTGGCGAAACACCGCGTGGCGTTCTACGCGCTCTTCGCCATTACCATCACCGCGTCGGTGCAGCTTGTCGGCGTGTTTCTGGTGTTTGCATCGCTGATTGTTCCGGCGTTGGCCGCGTCGACTTTGCGACGCGAGCGGCGGTTGCCGGCGGGATATGCGGTCGGCTTGGTCGGGTATCTACTGGGCCTGATCGCGTCAGCGACACTCGATGTGCCGACCGGGGCGGCGGTAGTGTGCACGCTCGCCCTCGTCGCGGTGATCTTCGCCGCATTGCGCGCAACGGCGGCGCGTTAGCTCGGCCTTCCATCGCGGCCATCTTCTTCGCCTGCTCGCGATAGGAATTGAGCGAATCCTCCAGCACCTTTCGCTCGATGTCGCGGGTGATGAAGACGAGGCGCGAGCGGCGGTCTTGCGAGGGCCAGTCCTTCAGCCGGGCGGGCGGATGGAAGACATGCTGAACGCCATGGATGGCGACCGGCTTCGCCTCCCCCACCACGTTCAAGATGCCCTTGATGCGCAGCAGATCGTCGCCGCGCATGCGGATCAGCGTACCCATCCACTGCGAAAACGGCTCCCATTCCAAGGGCTCGTCGACCGTCAGGCAGGTCGCCTTGATGCGCGCATCGTGGCGGTTGACGTCCAGCCCCTCCCCCTCATGACTATGATCGTGATCATGTTCATGGTGGTGGTCATGATGATCGTGATCGCCGTGGTCATGGTCGTGATCGTGGCCAGATCCGTGCGAATGGCCCCCCTCGGCATAGGCCTCGGCGCGCAGCCAGTTCTGGACATCGATGGTCTTGGTCTTGGGGTTGTAGAGGCCGGCGTCGAACAGCATTTCGGGCTCGATCTCGCCCTGGATCGCCGTCACGAGCGAGGCCCCGGGGTTGAGGCGGCGCAGGCGGGTCAGCAGCTTGTCGGCCTTGGAGCGCTCGGCGATGTCGGTCTTGGTCACGACGATGCGGTCGGCCACCGCCGCCTGCTTCACCGATTTAAATTGCGCGTCGAGCTGCAGCGCGCCGTTGACGGCATCGACCGTGGTGATGACGCCGTCGAGGCGGTAATAGGCCTCCAGCAGCGGATCTTCCATCAGGGTGTGGAGGATGGGGGCGGGATCGGCGAGGCCGGTGGTTTCGATCACCAAACGCTGGAATTTCGGCACCTCGCCGCGCACGCGGCGGAAATAGAGGGTGCGCAGCGCCTGCACCAGATCGCCGCGCACGGTGCAGCACAGGCAGCCGCTGGTCATGACCACGGTCTCGCCGTCGATCTTCTCGACCAATTCGTGGTCGAGGCCGATCTCGCCGAATTCGTTGATGATGACGGCGGTGTCGGCCATGCCGGGGTGGCGCAGCAGCTTGCTCAGCAAGGTGGTCTTGCCGCTGCCCAGAAAGCCTGTGATCAGGGAGACGGGGATGGTCGCGGAGCCGGTCGGCCCGAAGGCCGGCTCGTCCGCCTGGATCGTGGTGTCGCTCATGGAGGGAGTTTAGCCTCCACCGCTTCCCATGACAAAGGGGCACCGGGAGGACTATCCTTACGGAAAACAAGGTCTTGGGGGGCGGTGCCCACGGGGAAAACAGATGAAGCCATCCGTCCTGGTTGTCGATGATGAGCCCAATATCGTGCTGTCGCTGGAATTCCTGCTGAAGCAGGCCGGCTGCGAGGTGCGCGTGGCGCGCGATGGCGAGGCCGCTCTCAAGGCGGTTGCCGAGAGCGTGCCCGACCTGATCCTGCTCGATGTCATGACGCCGGGACGCGACGGGTACGAGGTCTGCCAGACCATTCGCGCCAACCCGGCGTGGCGGCCGATCAAGATCGTGATGCTGACCGCGCGCAGCCGCGAGGTCGAGCGCGAGAAAGGCTTGGCGCTCGGCGCCGACGACTACATCACCAAGCCGTTCTCCACGCGCGAGCTGGTCGAGCGGGTGAAGCGGCTGCTGCAGTTGAATACCGCGGAAGGACCGTCGCAATGAAGCACGCCCCGATCGGCGATCGCATGGTGGCGCTGTTCCTGTTCGGCGTGCTCGGCTTCAGCCCGCCGCTGTGACAATCTTCGCCGCGCCCTGGCTCGCCGGGGGAATTCCCGTTCTCTACGATTATCTGTTCGCCTTCTGGGCGATCTTGATCGTGCTGCTGGTGTTCTCCATCAGCAAGCTGCGCCGCGACGAGCCCGGCCCGGACCAACCGCCGGACAGCTGAGCCGAGGCACCGGTCGATGCTCCAGCCCTGGGTGATCGTCGTCGCGGCCTTCGGCTATCTGTGTCTCCTGTTCGCGATCGCGTATTGGGGCGACAAGCGCGCCGATGCCGGGCGCAGCGTGGTCGCCAATCCTTACATCTACGCGCTGTCGATCGCCGTCTATTGCACGGCGTGGACGTTCTTCGGCAGCGTCGGGCGTGCGGCCAGCAGCGGCATCGATTTCCTGCCGATCTATCTGGGGCCGACGCTGGTTGCGATCCTGTGGTGGCATCTCACGCGCAAGATCGTGCGCATCAGCAAGCTCAACCGCATCACCTCGATCGCCGATTTCGTCGCCTCGCGCTATGGCAAGAGTCAGGTGCTGGGCGGGCTCGTCACGATCATCGCGGTGGTCGTGATCATGCCGTATATCGCGCTGCAGCTGGAAGGCGTGTCAGTCGGCTTCAATGTGCTGATGCACTACCCCGAGATCGGCGACGCCGACGCGAGCGCCGGACGGCATCCTGTTCAAGGATACGGCACTCTATGTGGCGGCGCTGATGGCAGCCTTCGCCATCCTCTACGGCACGCGGCATATCGATGCGACGGAACGCCATGAAGGTATGGTCGCGGCGATCGCGTTCGAATTGGTCGTCAAGCTGATCGCCTTCCTGACCGTGGGCGTGTTCGTGACGTTCTTCATGTTTGACGGGGCCGGCGACATCTTCAGCCGTGCAGCACAGCGGCCGGAGATCGCGCGCCTCTTCACCTCCGTGGGCGACGGCGGCCTCGGCGGCTGGGTGACGCTGACCTTGCTGTCGATGGCGGCCATTTTGTTCCTGCCGCGGCAATTCCAGGTGACCGTGGTCGAAAACATGGACGAGCGCCATCTGGAAAAAGCGGCGTGGCTGTTCCCGCTCTACCTGCTCACCATCAATCTCTTTGTGCTGCCCATCGCCGTCGCCGGGCTGCTGACCTTTCCGACCGGGAGCGTCGACAGCGACACATTCGTGCTGGCCCTGCCGATCATCGAACGCCAGCCGCTGATCGCGCTCTTTGCGTTCATTGGCGGCCTTTCGGCGGCGACCGGCATGGTGATCGTCGAGACGATCGCGCTCTCCACCATGCTGTGCAACGATCTCGTCATGCCGATCCTGCTGCGCGTGCGCTGGCTGCGGCTGACCGAGCGCGGCGATCTCACGCGGCTGCTGATCGCGATCCGGCGCGGCAGCATCGTGCTGATCCTGCTGATGGGCTACGGTTATGTGAATTTCATCGGCGGTTCCTATGCGCTGGTCAGCATCGGGTTGCTGTCCTTTGCGGCGGTAGCGCAATTCGCGCCGTCGATCATCGGCGGCATCTACTGGCGCGGCGGTACGCGGGCCGGCGCGCTGGCTGGCCTCACCGCCGGGTTCGCGATCTGGATCTATACGCTGCTGCTGCCCTCCTTCGCGCGCTCCGGCTGGCTGCCGATGGAATTCCTGACCCAGGGTCCGTGGGGCATCAAGGAGCTGATCCCCTACGCGCTGTTCGGGCTGGAAGGGATGGAGCCGCTGAGCCACGCCCTGTTCTGGAGCATGACGGCCAATATCGGGCTCTATATCGGCCTGTCGCTGGTGACGCAGCAGAGCGCCATTGAGCGCATCCAGGCGACACGATTTGTCGAAGTGTTTACCCAGGCCGATGCCAGCGATCGCATGCGGCGGTGGCGCGGCAAGGCGACGCGCGCCGATCTGCTGGACCTGGTCGCGCGTTTCATTGGCCGGCGGCGGGCGGAGCGCGAGTTCGCCGCCAATGCGGCCGAGCGCGGCCTCACACCGGCGCAGGCCAGCATGGCGGATGCCGGCCTCGTCAATTTCACCGAGCGGCTGCTGGCCGGCGCCGTCGGTGCCGCCACCGCGCGCGTCATGGTGGCCTCGGTGGTCAAGGGCGAGAATGTCGGGTTCGACGAAGTGCTGCAGATGCTCGACGAGGCCACCCACGTGATCGAATACAGCCGGCAGCTCGAGCAGAAATCGGAGGAGCTGGAGCTCGCGTCGAGCGAACTACGCGCCGCCAATTTGCGCCTCGAGGAGCTCGACCGGCTCAAGGACGAGTTCCTGACGACGGTCACGCACGAGTTGCGCACGCCGCTCACTTCGATCCGCTCGTTCTCGGAGATCCTGCATCACAACCCCGATTTGCCCGAATCCAAGCGCCGCGAGTTCCTGACCATCGTCATCAAGGAGATCGAGCGGCTGACGCGGCTTATCAACCAGGTCCTCGACCTTGCCAAGATCGAGGCGGGCCGCTTCGACTGGCAGATCATCGACCTCGACGTCAAAGAGGTGGTCGGCGAGGCGATTGCCGCCACCGGGCAATTGTTCAACGACAAGCAGATCGCGCTCAGCGCCAACGTGCCGGAAGGCCTGCCGCCGGTGCAGGCGGATCACGACCAGCTTATGCAGGTCATCATCAACCTGCTGTCGAACGCGGTGAAATTCAGTCCGGCCGGCGCCGGAAGGGTGGCGGTCGAGGTGCATCCGACGCCCGCCGGCATCGAAATCCGGGTGAGCGACAATGGACCGGGTATTGCGCCCGAACACCAGAAGCACATTTTCGAGAAGTTCAAGCAGGTCGGCGACACGCTGAGCAACAAACCCGCGGGCTCGGGCCTGGGCCTCGCCATCAGCCGGCGCATCGTCGAGCATTTCGGCGGCCGCATTTGGGTCGAGAGCGATTCCGGGCGCGGCGCCGCCTTCACGGTGCTGCTGCCCACCACGGCCCGCACGCTCCCCCTCGCCGCCGCGCAGTAGCTACAGCGCAGCCTCGAGCCGCAGCACGCGCTGCAGGAAGCGGCCGAGATCGGCGTTCGAGCGGGCACGGACCGCATCGTCGCGGCCGATCAGGTAGCCCGAGGAATCCGAACACAGGCCGAGGATGATCTTGCGGGTGAAGCTGTCGATCATCGGCAGCATGGTGTTGCGGTCGTGCACGCTGCCGTCCATGCGACACGCAGCCGACAGCCATCGAGCGTGCGGCCGATGCGCCGCGGGCCGGACCAGGCGCCGTCCCATTGATGATAGGCGCCAGGATAGCGGATGACTTCCACCGCCGAACCGCCGGCGCGCAAATTCGTTGCAGCGGTGTCGCAGCGCTCCGGCGTCACGATTTCATCCTCGTCGCCCGCCAGCATCAGCACCGGCCTGCCGGTGGTCGTACGATCATCGAAGATGGCGATGCAGGGCGCGTAAAACGCGACATGGCCGGCGAAGCGCGGCCCAGCGGGCGCGAAAATGCGCGCCACCTGCTCCTGCGCGGCAAGCAGCGACACCAGGGCGCCATAGGAAAAACCGACGACGGCAATGCGCTCGGGATCGACGTCAGGGCGCGCCGCCAGCCAGCCGAGCCCGGCATAGGCGTCGGCCAGCATCATGGATTCCGTGATGTTGAGCAGGCGATCGACAAAGCCAGTGCCGCGCTCGCGGCGCGCCGCGAAGGAATTGACCACGAGGGCGGCAATCCCCATCGCCGCGAACTGGCGCGCGTAGGTGAGCTCGCGCGCCGACTGGACGCCGCTGGAGCCATGCAGGAGCACCACCGCCGGCGTTTTCCCGGTCGCCGTCGGCTTGAAAAACGTCGCGACGGACGGCGTCGGAATGCGATCCGCCGGGTCGGCCATGTCGGCCGGGGTGAACGGGCTGAAGCTGGGGAAGCTGACCGGCTCGCCCTGGACGCGCGCCAAGGCCTCGCCGTTCGGCCAGGTCTCTGGGAAAGCCGATGCCGGGCGGGCGATCAGCGTCGCGAAGAGGGCGCCAGCGAGAGCAAGTGTGCGGGCAAACCGTGTCATGAGCGTCGCCGCCAACGATAGCGGGACCGCCGCGCGGAGGCGACACAACGAAAATTGAGCGAAAGGCCGTCGTGCAGGTGGAGCAGTCTCGTGTCCGACAATCCGCTCGCGATCGGACCTGGCAAACGGAGGGAGCCCTCGTTCGCCCTCACGGGCTTGGGAGGGCATCCTGCTGCGCGTCGATAAGCAGCGCCAATCCTGCGAAGCGCGCGGCGCGAAGCAGGATGGCCTGCCGAGCCGTAGCGCACGCGAGCAAAGAGCCCGCCTTCGCCCTTCGGGCTTCGGCGCGGCAACCTTCGCTGCGCTGCGCGCGCGAAGGTTGGTGGGCCCGGCAGGACTCGAACCTGCGACAACACCGTTATGAGCGGCGCGTTCTAACCACTGAACTACGGGCCCGGCCCCCCGACCGGAGACCCGCATTCATAGCGCCCCTGCGGTCGTGGGGCTACTGAGCGATATAGGGTACGGCCTGACCGGTGCGCCCCGGGCCGGCGAACCGGGCCTTGTGGCCCGTCCTTCGAGACGGCCCGCTTCGCGGGCCTCCTCCGGACGAGGTCAGTCTTGTTGAAACAAGAGATTACCTCATGCTGAAGAGCGCGCGAAGCGCGCGTCTCGAAGCATGGGCCACGGCGATGGGCGTTCGGTGAGAGGGCTGTTAGCTCGGGCGGACCGGCCGGCGCTGGCACAGGAACATGATGTTGGCCGAGTGCTTGCGCAGGAAGGGCAGCCACTTGATGTACTTGTCGAAGCGCGCGAAGCGGGCGGCGTAGTTGATGTCCTGCTTGTAGCCCTGGACCAGCGGCGCCAGGAAGTGCGCCCGGCTCTCCGCGATCACCTCGAAACCGGCGTCGCGCAACAGCTTGCGCATGTGGTCGACGTGGTAGATCCAGATATTCTCGTTCTCGTAGATGTAGAAGGTGCTGACCTGCGACACGTCCTTCCCGAAATGGGGGGTGCCGATGTACTCCAGGCTGCAGCTCGACTCGAATTCCAGGACCAGGTTGCCGTTGTCCTTGACCACCCGGCCGATCTCGGCGATCGCCTGCGGCAGCTCGCGCACGTAGTTCACGACCGAGCCCACGCAGATGCAGGTGTCGATCGAGCCGGCGGCCAGCGGCAGCTTGGTCAGATCGCCGGCGACGCCGCGCGGCATGCCCACCAGCTTGCGATCGGCGATGTCGCAGTCGATCACGACCCCCGGGCGCACGTTGTAGGACTCATCGCCGGAGCCGGCGTTGAGGACCATCGAGTTCTCGGTCAGGCCGAGGGCGGGCTGCCAGCCGGAGATGGTCTTGGCGATCCACTCCTTGACATGCGCCAGCCAGCGGTCCGACGCCGGCCAGATCTCGATAGCGTTGTATTTTTCTCGAACGGCCCGAAGATAGCTTTCGCCACCTATGGGCACCGATAAGTCGGAATTTTCGTTCGGCACGGGAACCGTAGGGTTCGGAGAGCGGCAATTCGCCCGGAGAAAAGATTGCAGGGACAGACTCGAACAACTGATGCACAACTGTAATACACAATCGTTGAAGGACGTCAACGACGCATCAACGTTGCCCCCAGAAATTTCGGCCGCGCCGGGTCCGAGGGGCCGGCGCGGCAGGGTTCCGGCGCGTCGACCGGGTCGCCACGAAGCTCACAGAATGATTTCGGGATCGGCGCACAACGCCTTGACGCTGAGTCCCATTCGTCCGGTCGCGGACACTTGGCGTCGCGCCAAAAGAAAACGGGGCTGACCCACATCCCGTGACGTGGGTCAGCCCCGTTTGATGACCGTCGCTCAGGTGTCGAGGAAGCTGCGCAGCTTGCGCGAGCGGCTCGGGTGCTTGAGCTTGCGCAGCGCCTTCGCCTCGATCTGGCGGATACGCTCGCGGGTGACCGAGAACTGCTGCCCCACTTCTTCCAAGGTGTGGTCGGTGTTCATGCCGATGCCGAAGCGCATGCGCAGCACGCGTTCTTCTCTGGGCGTCAGGGTGGCCAGGACCCGGGTCGTGGTCTCGCGCAGGTTGGCCTGGATGGCGGCGTCGACCGGCAGAACCGCGTTCTTGTCCTCGATGAAGTCGCCCAGATGGCTGTCTTCCTCGTCGCCGATGGGCGTCTCGAGGCTGATCGGCTCCTTGGCGATCTTGAGGACCTTGCGGACCTTCTCCAGCGGCATGCCGAGCTTCTCGGCCAGCTCTTCCGGGTCGGCTCGCGGCCGATCTCGTGCAGGATCTGGCGCGAGGTGCGGACCAGCTTGTTGATGGTCTCGATCATATGGACCGGGATGCGGATGGTGCGCGCCTGGTCGGCGATCGAGCGGGTGATCGCCTGGCGGATCCACCACGTCGCGTAGGTCGAGAATTTGTAGCCGCGGCGGTACTCGAACTTATCGACCGCCTTCATCAGGCCGATATTGCCTTCCTGAATCAGATCAAGGAACTGCAGGCCGCGGTTCGTGTACTTCTTCGCGATCGAGATGACGAGGCGCAGGTTGGCCTCGACCATCTCCTTCTTGGCGCGCGCGGCTTCGCGCTCGCCCTGCTGCACCGTGCCGACGATGCGCTTGTACTCATTGATCGGCAGGCCGGACCGCGCCGAGATCTCGGCGATGTCCTTGCGCAGGTTGGTGATGTCGTTCTTGTGCTTGGTGCCGAACTTGGCCCAGCCCTTGCCCGTCAGCCGCGCCACGCGCGACAGCCAGCGCGGGTCGACTTCCTTGCCCAGGTACTTGCCCAGGAACTCGTCGCGCTTGACGCCCGAGCTCTCGGCCAGGCGCAGCAGCTTGCCTTCCGACTGGGTCAGGCGGCGGTTGAGGTCGTAGAGCTGCTCGACCAGCTGGTCGATGCGGTTGTTGTTGAGGCGCACGCCCTCGAGCATCTCGACCAGCTCGGCCTTGAGCTTCTGGTAGTGGCGCTCGGAGGTCGGGCTGAAGGAGCGGCCGGCGTGCAGCGCCTCCTGGCGCTTCTCCTGCATGCGGTGCAGGCGGCGATAGGTGCCGGCGATCTTGTCGAAGCCCTCGAGGACCTGCGGCTTGAGCTGGCCTTCCATGGCGGCCAGCGACATGTTGCCTTCGTCGCCCTCGCCGTCCCCTTCGGCCTGGCCGTCGCCACCGCCGGGGGCGGGCTCGGGACGCTCGGCAGCGCCCTCTTCGTCCTCGTCCGTCTGGGCAGCCGCGGCGCGTTTCTCATCCGCCTCGGCCTCGGCATCGGCGGGGTCGACGACCACGGCACCCTCGGCGCCGGGCACGCCGCCGAACGTGGCGTCGAGGTCGATGATGTCGCGCAGCAGCATCTTCCCGGCGATCAGGGAGTCGCGCCACTGCACGATGGCGCGCATCGTCAGCGGGCTCTCGCACAGGCCGCCGATCATCTTGTCGCGACCGGCCTCGATGCGCTTGGCGATGGCGATTTCGCCCTCGCGCGACAGCAGCTCGATCGAGCCCATCTCGCGCAGATACATGCGCACGGGGTCGTCGGTGCGGCCGATGGAATCAGCGTCGATATTGCCGCCCGAATATTCGGATTCGGTTTCAGCCTCGCCTTCCGCTTCCTTGGCGGCGGCGGCCGGCTTCTCGGCGTTTTCCTCCGGCTCCTCGCTCTCGACGACGTTGATGCCCTGCTCGGAGAGCATGGCCAGCGTGTCCTCGATCTGCTCGGAGGAAACCTGGTCGGGCGGCAGCACGGCGTTGATTTCGTCGTAGGTCACGTAGCCACGCTCGCGGCCCCGCGTGATCATCTTCTTGACGGCAGCCGCCAGGCCATCCATCAGCGGGCCGTCGCCTGCCGGTTCCTCGCGGGCTTCAGGAGCCGCCTCGGCGGCCTTGATCTTCGTTGCCATGCGTCTTCGTTCCGTTCATTTCCGTGCCGACGGCGCAAGGTAAGCGCCAAAGCCGACAGCTATTGCCAAAAGACCCACCGAACGCGCGGTCCGGTTGGTCCGCCGCCCTTATCCCGCTGCCCGATCGGGCGGACGCGACGGCGCGGCAACAACGGGTTCGTCGTCGCCCAATTCGTCGGCCTGCCTTATCTGTCGCTGCAATCCGTCAACCCGTGCCAAGGCCTCGTCCGTCATATTGCGTCCAAGCGCCTCGCGGGCCGCATCCACCTCTCCCCCCATGCGCTGCCGATGAAGCATCGCTACGACGTGCTTCCACCCCTCCCGCGCCTCCTCAGCCGATGCTGCTGGCCCGGCGAAAGGCCAAAGTTTATAAAGGCTTACATTTAGAATGGATGCCAGCGCCGGGGCCAAACCAATGTTCTCCAAATGGTCTTTGACAGCCGATGAGTTCAAGGTCCGGTCGACGGCTGGCAACGTTTAGGACCTCGCGGCGAAGCCTGTCAAGCTCTTGTCCCGGCAGGTCGATCTCCGCCAGCGCCTCATGATCCTCCACGATTAAGAACGGATGGTTAACGGCGGTGGCCAACAGGACCTGGGCCTGGCGCAGGTGCAGGGTGTCAACATCGCCCGGTGCGCGCAGCCCTGACCCGGCTGTGACCTTCTTATTCTTCCGGCGCCCGCGCAGACGGGTCCAGATCAACTCCCCCCTATAATTCTCCTGCGTACTGCGATCCGGGATGAGCTTGATGCGCTCGTTCAGGCGCTGCTCCAGGGCCGCGCGCCGCTCCGGGGTGTCGAGCGGCCGGCCGGCCGTCTCGGACTCCCAGACCACATCGACCAACGGCCTTGCGTGGCCAAGGATATCCTTCAGGGCGGTGGCGCCCTGGGCCTGGATCAGGCTGTCGGGGTCCTCGCCCGCCGGCAGGGTGGCAAAGCGCAGGGAGTAGCCGGCCTTGAGCAGCGGCATGACGCGATCGGCGGCGCGCAAGGCGGCGCGCTGGCCGGCGGCGTCGCCGTCCAAACACAGGATCGGCTCGGGCGCCAGCTTCCACAGGGTCTCGATCTGCGCCTCGGTGATCGCCGTGCCCAGGGGGGCGACCGCGCCGGTGAAGCCGGCCGCATGCAGCGCGATCACGTCCATATAGCCTTCGGCCACCATCAGCTCGGCACCCAGCCGCACGCCCTCGCGCGCTTTGTCGAGGGCGTAGAGGGTGCGGCCCTTGTCGAAGAGCGGGGTGTCGCGGGAATTGAGATATTTGGGCTCGCCGTCGCCGATCACGCGGCCGCCGAAGGCGATCGGCCGGCTGCGCCGGTCCATGATCGGGAACATGACGCGCGCGCGGAAGAAATCGAAGCTGTCGCGGCCGTCGTCGGGGCGCACGAGCAGACCCGCCTCCAGCAGCAGATTGTCGGGGATGCCTTGCGCCTTCAGCGCGGTGCGCAGCGTGGTGCGGCCATCGGGCGCGTAGCCCAGGCGGAATTTGCGGATCGTCGCATCGTCGAGACCGCGACGTTTGAAATAAGCCATGCCGATGCGGCCGGCGGGCGACCAGAGCTGCGCTTCGTACCAGGCGCAGGCCGCCTCCACGACATCGACCAACGTCTTTTGTTGTTCGGCCCGCGCACGATCCATCGGCGTCTGGCGCGGCATCTCCAGCCCGGCCAGGCCGGCGAGCTGCTCGACCGCGTCCAGGAACTGCAGATTGTCGATGCGCATGGCGAAGCCGATGACATCGCCATGGGCGCCGCAGCCGAAGCAGTGGAAGAACCCCTTGTCGTCGTTGACCGTGAACGAGGGGGTTTTCTCGTTGTGGAAGGGGCAGAGGCCGGAATACTCGCGGCCCTTGCGGACCAGGCGCACGCGCTTGCCGATGACCTCCGAGCAGGCCAGCCGGGAGCGGATTTCATCGAGAAATTGGGGCGGAAATGCCAAGGCGTCTAAGTCTCCCGATTCGGCGTGCCGCCCGGACACGGCCGCCGAAACGATATAGGGGCGGCGAAGACGAGTAAAAGGGGAAGTTGCAACGAACCTTTGGGGTCGGTGATGCGGCCCATGCTTCGAGACGCGTGGCCTGCGGCCGCGCTCCTCAGCATGAGGTTGTTATTGTTTCGACAACACTGACCTCGTCCTGAGGAGGCCCTCGCATCAGCGAGGGCCGTCTCGAAGGACGGGCAACAGGTGCCTTACGCCAGCAGCTGCTTGACGACCAGGCTCGCCTTGCTGAAATCCATCTGGCCGGCATAGCGCTCTTTCATCGCCGCCATGGTCCGGCCCATGTCCTTGATGCCCTTGGCGCCGATCTCGGTCACCAGCGCCTTGGCCGCGGCCTGGATGTCGGCATCGCTGAGCTGCTTGGGCAGGAAGCCCTCGATGACGGTGATCTCCTCCGCCTCCTGCTGGGCCAGCTCGCAGCGCCCGCCCTGCTCGTAGAGGCCGATGGAACTCGCGGCGCTGCTTGATCATGTTCTGCATCATCTGACGGATCTCATCGTCGGTGATGCCGTCCGGGTTGCCCTTGGTGCGCGCGGCGATGTCGCGGTCCTTGAGGGCAGCCAGGATCAACCGCAGCGTCGAAACGGCGCGTTCGCTCTTGGCCTTCATGGCCGTTTTCAGGGCATCGGTGAGTTGAGCGCGCAACATACGCGTGACGTACCGCGGTTATGGTCAAGATTTCGTAAAGGGAAGCGCCGAACCTACTCCAATCCGGCCGGTGACGCAATTGCGAAATTTCCGCTAATGTCCTGATACAACTAGGATATTTTGGCCAATGATAACTTGACGACTCTGTGTCTGTTGCATTATCTACCCGCCGCAACAAGGACACGGCGCCGACCCGTCGCAGCCGACTCGGGCCGCGCGGGCCCTCACCGCCCCGTCGAAAGGATCGACCCCCATGCCGCCAGCCGCGCTTTCGCCTGGCCTGCAAAGCGCCGCGCGCGCGCCCGGCCGCCAGCCGCCGGGAGCCACCGCGGCCCTGGTGCTGGCCGACGGCACGGTCTTTTGGGGACGCGGCATCGGCGCGACCGGGATTTCGGTCGGCGAGGTCTGCTTCAACACATCGATGACCGGCTACCAGGAGATCCTGACCGACCCCTCCTATGCCGGGCAGATCATCACCTTCACCTTCCCGCATATCGGCAACGTCGGCACGAACGTGGAAGACATCGAGACCACGACGCCGGCGGCGCGCGGTCTCATCCTGCGCGCCGACATCACCGAGCCGTCGAATTTCCGCGCGACGCGCCATCTGCATGCCTGGCTGGTCTCGCATAATCTCATCGGCCTCGCCGGCATCGACACGCGGGCCCTGACGCGGCGCATCCGCGATCTGGGTGCGCCCAACGGCACGATCTGCCATGCCGCCGACGGCAAGATCGACATCGCCGCCCTGCAGGCGCAGGCCGTCGCATGGCCCGGCCTCGAAGGCATGGACCTCGCTCTCGACGTTACCTGCCGGCAGACTTACTCCTGGGACGAGACGAAATGGGCGCTGGGCGCGGGCTACGGCAAGCTCGAAGCGCCGCAGCTGCATGTCGTCGCGGTCGATTACGGCGCCAAGCGCAACATCCTGCGCTGCCTCGCCTCGGCGGGCTGCCGCGTCACCGTGGTGCCGGCAACGGCGACGGCCGAAGACATCCTGCGCCACAAGCCTGACGGCGTGTTCCTGTCGAACGGCCCGGGCGATCCGGCGGCGACGGGTGCCTACGCCGTGCCGACGGTCAAGCATCTCATCGACAAGGGCACGCCGATCTTCGGCATCTGCCTGGGCCATCAGATCCTGGCGCTAGCGCTGGGCGGCAAGACCGAAAAGCTCGATCGCGGCCATCGCGGCGCCAATCATCCGGTCAAGGACCTCGCCACCGGCAAGGTCGAAATCACCTCGCAGAATCACGGTTTCGCGGTGATCCCGGAATCGCTGCCCAAGAACGTCGAGGTCTCGCACGTGTCGTTGTTCGACGGCACCAACGAAGGCTTGCGCTGCACCGACAAGCCGGCGTTCTCCGTGCAATACCATCCGGAAGCCTCGCCCGGCCCGCAAGACAGCCACTACCTCTTCGACCGCTTCGTCGAGATGATGAAGAAGCATGGTTGAGTTGGGGCGCGCTCTCGACATCCGCACAGTGCGCCCCCTCCCCCCTTGTGGGGGAGGGTTGGGGTGGGGGGTGACGCAGCGCGGAACTCAGTCGCGCTTGGCAGTCGTAGCGACGCCCTCAGTTTTTAATTCCTCCTCGCGGAGAGATACCCCCCACCCCAACCCTCCCCCACAAGGGGGGAGGGAATCGAGAGTTTTTTGGAAGTTGGCACGATGCCCAAGCGCACTGATCTCAAATCGATCCTGATCATCGGTGCGGGGCCGATCGTCATCGGGCAGGCGTGCGAGTTCGATTATTCGGGCGCGCAGGCGTGCAAGGCGCTGCGCGCCGAGGGCTATCGCATCGTGCTGGTGAACTCCAACCCGGCGACGATCATGACCGATCCCGGTCTCGCCGATGCGACTTATATCGAGCCGATCACGCCCGAGATCGTCGCCAAGATCATCGAGAAGGAGCGCCCCGACGCGCTGCTGCCGACGATGGGCGGGCAGACCGCGCTCAATACGGCGATGAAGCTCGCCGATGACGGCACGCTCGCCAAATACAACGTGCAGCTCATCGGCGCCAATCGCGAGGCAATCGCCAAGGCCGAGGACCGGCTGCTGTTCCGCGACGCGATGCGCAAGATCGGACTCGACTGCCCGAAATCGGCGCTTGTCACCAACATGATCGAGGCGAAGACGGCGCTGGAGATGGTCGGGCTGCCCGCGATCATCCGGCCTTCGTTCACGCTGGGCGGCCAGGGCGGCGGCATTGCCTACAACGTCGATGAATACGACCAGATCGTCGCGGGCGGCGTGCGCGCCTCGCCGGTCGGCTCGGTGCTGGTCGAGGAATTGGTGCTGGGCTGGAAAGAGTTCGAGATGGAGGTCGTGCGCGACCGCGCCGACAATTGCATCATCATCTGCTCGATCGAGAATGTGGACCCGATGGGCATCCACACCGGCGACAGCGTGACGGTGGCGCCGGCGCTGACGCTCACCGACAAGGAATACCAGCTGATGCGCAACGCCTCGATCGCGGTCTTGCGCGAGATCGGCGTCGACACCGGCGGGTCGAATGTGCAGTTCGCGGTCAATCCCGAGAACGGGCGCCTTGTTGTCATTGAAATGAATCCGCGCGTGTCGCGCTCGTCCGCACTCGCCTCGAAAGCGACCGGCTTCCCGATCGCCAAGGTCGCGGCCAAGCTTGCGGTCGGCTACACGCTCGACGAGCTCAGCAACGACATCACCGGCGTGACGCCGGCCTCGTTCGAGCCGACGATCGATTATGTCGTCACCAAGATCCCGCGCTTCACCTTCGAGAAATTTCCCGGCACGCCGGCGCTGCTGACCACGTCGATGAAATCGGTCGGCGAGGCGATGGCGATCGGGCGCACATTCGCGGAGTCGCTGCAGAAGGCGTTGCGCTCGCTCGAGACCGGCCTCACTGGCCTCAACGAGCACGATATTCCCGACGCCAATGCCGGCGCCAACAAGGATGCGATCCGCGCCGCCCTGGCGAAGCCCACGCCCGACCGACTGCTGGTGATCGCGCAGGCCTATCGCTACGGGCTGACGACAGCGGAGATCCAGGCGGCGTGCCGCTTCGATCCGTGGTTCCTCGAGCGCGTGCGCGAGCTGGTCGATGCCGAGGCGGAGCTGCGCCGGCGCGGCCTGCCCGCTGACGCGCAAGGCTGGATCAAGGTCAAGCAGATGGGCTTCAGCGATGCGCGGCTGGCCGAGCTCACCTTGCAGAGCAAGTCGGCGGTCAGCACGGTGCGGCGGCTTGCCGGCGTCGTGCCGGTTTACAAGCGCATCGACACGTGCGCGGCCGAGTTCGCGTCACGCACGCCCTATATGTATTCGACCTACGAGGGCGACGGGTTCAGCGCGCCGGAGAGCGAAGACGAAGCGACCGATCGCAAGAAGATCGTGATCCTGGGCGGCGGGCCCAACCGCATCGGCCAGGGCATCGAATTCGATTATTGCTGCGTGCACGCGGTCTATGCGCTGCGCGAGGCCGGGTTCGAGACCATTATGATCAATTGCAACCCGGAAACCGTCTCGACGGATTACGACACCTCGGACCGTCTCTATTTCGAGCCGCTCACCGCCGAGGACGTGATCGAGGTGATAAGGCGCGAGCAGACCAACGGCGAAGTGGTCGGCGTGATCGTGCAATTCGGCGGTCAGACGCCGCTCAAGCTCGCAGGCGCCCTCACCGAGGCGGGCATTCCGATCCTGGGGACATCTTACGATGCCATCGACGTCGCCGAGGACCGCGACCGGTTCCAGAAGCTCCTCAACAAGCTGAAGCTGCGCCAGCCGGCCAGCGGCTCGGCCAATTCGCTGGCGCAGGCCGAGAAAGCCGCGGCGTCGATCGGCTATCCGGTGCTGCTGCGCCCCTCCTACGTGCTGGGTGGGCGCGCGATGAAGATCGTGCACAATGTCGAAGCGCTGCGCGGCTTCATGTCGGAGGCGGTGCGCGTCTCCGGCAAGAACCCAGTGCTGATCGATTCCTATCTGCAGGATGCGATCGAGGTCGATGTCGACGCGCTGGCCGATCGCGAGACCGTGTTCGTCGCCGGCATCATGGAGCACATCGAGGAAGCCGGCATCCATTCAGGCGACTCAGCGTGTTCGCTACCGCCGTACTCCCTGCCGGAGAACGTCGTCGAGGAAATCCGGCGGCAGACCGAGATGCTGGCGCGCGGGCTCGACGTCGTCGGCCTGATGAACGTGCAGTTCGCGGTCAAGGATAGCCAAGTCTATATCCTGGAAGTGAACCCGCGCGCATCGCGTACCGTGCCGTTCGTGGCCAAGGCCACGGGTGTGGCGATCGCCAAGATCGCCGCGCGGGTGATGGCGGGCGAGAAGGTCGCGAGCTTCAACCTCGCCAACACCAGGCTCGCGCATGTCGCGGTCAAGGAAGCGGTGTTTCCGTTCGCGCGCTTCCCCGGCACGGACGTGATCCTGGGGCCGGAGATGAAATCGACCGGCGAAGTGATGGGGCTCGATCTCGATTTCGGTCATGCCTTCGCCAAGTCCCAGCTCGGCGCCAGCAGTTCCCTGCCGCTCGCCGGCACGGTGTTCATTTCGGTGCGCGATCGCGACAAGGCGGCGATGATCGAGCCCGGCAAGCGACTGGCGGCGATGGGTTTCAAGCTGATCGCCACGCGCGGCACGGCCGAACATCTGCGCCGCGCCGGGCTCGAGGTCGCGATCATCAACAAGGTGCTGGAAGGCCGGCCGCATATCGTCGATGCGATGAAGAATGGCGAGATCCACCTGGTCTACAACACGACCGAGGGTGCCCAGGCGATGGAAGACAGTTTCAACCTGCGGCAGACGGCACTTCTGGGAAATATTCCCTACTACACGACGGTTTCCGGGGCGCGCGCCTCGGTCGAGGCCATTGCTGCGCTGCGCGCGGGCAGTCTTGCGGTCGCCCCCCTCCAGTCGTATTTTAAGACCTCGTTCTAACTCCGGTTTCAACAGGGTTGAACACGACCGGCGGGACCCTGAAGGGCCGCCCGCCGGGAGAAGAGGGTTGTTTCTGATGGATAAAATTCCAATGACGGTGGAGGGTTACGCGCGCTTGGAGCAGGAGCTCAAGCAGCTCAAGAGCATCGAGCGCCCGGCTGTCATCAAGGCCATTGCGGAAGCGCGCGACCACGGCGATTTGTCGGAGAACGCCGAATATCATGCCGCACGCGAGCGCCAGAGCTTTATCGAAGGCCGGGTCGCCGAACTCGAAGACAAGATCGCGCGGGCCGAGGTCATCGACGTCACACGGCTGACCGGCAAGGTCATCAAATTCGGCGCCAAGGTGACGCTCGCCGACGAAGACACGGACGAAGAGAGCACCTACCAGATCGTCGGCGCCGAGGAGGCCGATATCGGCAAGGGCCGCCTCTCTGTCACGTCGCCGCTGGCGCGTGCACTCATCGGCAAGCAATCGGGCGATTCCGTCGAGGTCACCACGCCCGGCGGCTCCAAGGCCTACGAGGTCATCCGCGTCCGCTTCAAGTAAGCGGACGCGCGCCCTCCTCTCGCGGCCCAAGACCATCGAAGACAGCGCGGTTTGTCGTTACCATCCGGATGAATAATCCGGGAGGGCGCGATGGGCCGGCGTTTTGTCGATATCTCGATGCCGTTGGAGAACGACGTGGTCTCCGACCCCGCCGCGTTCGCGCCCAAGATCAGCTATTTCGATCATCAGCAGACCTACGCGCAGATGGCGCCGTTCTTCCCGGGACTGCAGCAAGCCGACCTGCCCGGCGGCGAGGCCTGGGCAATCGAAAAGGTCGAGCTGATCACCCATAACGGCACGCATCTCGACGCGCCGTATCATTTCCATTCGACGATGAACCACGGCGAGCGCGCCATCGACCATCGACGAAGTGCCGCTCGACTGGTGCTTCCGCCCCGGCGTGAAGCTCGACTTCCGGCATTTTGCCGATGGCTATGTTGTCACCGCGGCGGATGTCGAAGCCGAGCTTACGCGCATCGGCCACACGCTGCAGGCGATGGACATCGTCTGATCAACACGCGCGCCGGCATCGGCCTACGGCAAATCCGACTACGTCAAATCCGGCTGCGGCATGGGATACGAGGCGACGATGTATCTGCTCGAGCGCGGCGTGCGGCTGACCGGCACGGATGCGTGGAGCTGGGATGCGCCGTTCGTCTACACGGCCGAGCGTTACAAAGAGAGGCACGACGCGTCGATCATCTGGGAAGGTCACAAGGCGGGGCGGCATATCGGCTATTGCCACCTTGAAAAGCTGCATAACCTCGAAGCGCTGCCGCCCCACGGTTTCACCGTGTCGTGCTTTCCGGTGAAAATCCGCGGCGCCTCGGCCGGCTGGACACGCGCGGTGGCGATTTTCGAGGATTGACGCTCGCTGCTGACACCATGCTGTCAGTAGCTTTGGCCCAGAATTCAAAAGATTCTGTCATGCGCGGGCTTGACCCGCGCATCTGAGACCGCACCGGCGTCGGACCCGCGGGTCAAGCCCGCGGGTGACAGTTTTTTTGTGGCGGGGGATGTGCATGTCGTCGCTATTTACAAAGTCTGGGTCGGTGGCCGACGGCCGCGACGATTTCGATTTCTTTGCCGGGCGCTGGCGCGTGGCGCATCGCCGGCTGCAGCGGAGACTTGTGAACGACACACAGTGGGACGAATTCGGCGGCGCGTGCGAGAACCGCCCGGTCATAGGCGGGCTCGGCAATGTCGATGACAACGAGATCGGCCTGCCCGACGGCGCCTACCGCGCGATCACGCTGCGGCTCTTCCAGCCGGCGACGCGGCGATGGTCGATCTGGTGGGTCGACAGCCGCGACATGCGGCTTGGCGTCCCGGTCCATGGCGGTTTCAAGGATGGCGTCGGGACATTTCTGGGCGAAGATAATTTGAACGGGCGGCCGATCCGTGTGCGCTTCATCTGGTCCGACATCACCGCGACGTCCGCGCAGTGGCAGCAGGCTTTCTCAGGCGATGACGGCGCCACGTGGGAGACCAACTGGATCATGCGGTTCACCCGGCTATCCTAAGCCCGGGAAATCAGGGGCTGACGAATCCGCGAATTGTTCGGTAGAATTTCTGCGTTGGGGACCGCAGCAAACTCCCCGTTCGATTAAGACGCCTTCTCGCGTCCAAGCTCTGCTACCAGCCCGCGGCCTCGTTGCCGTTCAGGGGGTAGCATGACCATCATCAGCGATACCGGGCCGATTTCCGCGGGCAGAGCCATCCCCGCCCTTCTGGCGGCGCGGGCGGTGCGCGATTTCGGCGATGGCTTCGTTGCCATTCTGCTGCCGGTCTACCTCACCGCCTTGGGGTTTTCGCCGGTCGAGGTCGGGCTCGTCGCCACATCCGCCTTGCTTGGCTCGGCGACGCTGACGCTGGCCTCGGGCGCCCTGGGGGCGCGCCACGACCAGCGCCGGCTGCTGATCGCGGCGGCGTCGCTGATGGTCGCCACGGGCGTCGCCTTCGCCCTTGTCCATGATTTCGCCCTGCTCCTGGTCGTCGCGTTCGCCGGCACGATCAACCCCTCCGCCGGCAGCGTCAGCATCTTCGTGCCGCTGGAACACGCGGTGCTGACGCGCGAGGTCGCCGACCGCGCGCGCACGTCCATGTTCGCGCGCTACAGCCTGATCGGAGCGCTGAGCAGCGCGGTCGGCGCGCTGGCCGCGGCGGCGCCCGAATATCTGTCGCTGCTGGGCCTCGATCTGCTGGCATCGGTCAAGATGATGTTCCTGCTCTATGCGGCGCTCGGCGTGCTGGGCAGCCTGCTCTACGCGCGCATTCCGTCGCGGCCGCCGCAGATCGAGGGACAGGCGCCGGCTGTCCTCGGTCCGTCGCGGCACATCGTTTACAAACTGGCGGCGCTGTTCAGCCTCGATGCCTTCGCCGGCGGCTTCGTCGTGCAGTCGCTGCTGGCGCTATGGCTGTTCGAACGCTTCGATCTGTCGCTCGCGACGGCCGGCCTTTTCTTCTTCTGGTCGGGCGTGCTCTCGGCCTTCTCGTTTCCGGTCGCGGCTTGGCTGTCGCGACGCATCGGCCTGGTGAACACGATGGTGTACACGCATATCCCGTCGAGCCTCTGCTTGATCGGTGCCGCGCTTGCGCCCACACTCGCCGTGGCGCTGGGCCTGCTGCTCCTGCGCGCAGCACTCTCGCAGATGGACGTACCGACGCGATCCTCCTACGTGATGGCGGTGGTCACCGAGGCCGAGCGCGCCGCCGCCGCGAGCTTCACGTCGGTGCCGCGCAGCCTCGCCTCCGCGGTGAGCCCGGCCCTCGCCGGCCTGCTGTTCACGGCCTCGTTCCGGGCGACGCCGCTGGTGATCTGCGGCGTTCTCAAGATCGTCTACGACGTCCTGCTCCTGCTGCAATTCCGGCACCTCAAGCCGCCCGAAGAGCGCTGACCGCCCTGCCTGCAACCACGTGCGAAGAGGAGACCGACGATGCGGATACTCGCGACAGCGATCGCTATTCTCTTTCTCATCGGGAGCGATGCCATGGCAGACACTGTGAGCTTCGATGCCGACAAGATCGGCAGCGCGCCATCAGGCTGGACCGTCGCCAAGACCGGCCGCGGCGATCCCCAATGGATGGTCGAGGACGATGCGAGCGCGCCATCGAAAGGCAAGGTGGTGCGGCAATCCGGCCGCGCAACGTACCCGCTGCTGCTGAAGACCGGAACGAACGTGAAGGACGGTTTCGTCGAGGTTCGCTTCAAGCCGATCTCGGGCGCCGCGGATCGCGCCGGCGGCGTCGTCTGGCGCGCCAAGGACGCCGATAATTATTACGTCGTGCGCGCAAACGCGCTCGAAGACAACGTCGTTCTTTATAAGACCGTCAACGGGACGCGCAGCGCCCTCGATATCGTCGGGAGAAAGGGCGGATACGGCGTGAGGGTCCCGTTCCCGCGGGCCAGTGGCACACGTTGAAAGTGGATTTCTCGGGGAGCCGCTTCAAGGTCGTCTTCGATGGCAAGCCCGCGTTCGAAGTCGACGATGCGACCTTCGCGGACGGCGGCATGGTCGGCCTTTGGACCAAGGCCGACAGCGTTACGGCATTCGATAACTTCATGTACGGCGAGGCAAAATAGCGAGTGGTCGGCCCCTGCCCTGCGCTGTCGCCTGTCACACCATGATCGCGTGTTAACGGCCCAGCGCTTGACAGGCGGCAACGATCGGCGTAACTCACCCATCGTCGGGCTTTCGGCAGACGCCCGGCATACCCAAGACGATCCGTTCGTCCAAGCGCTGCCTTTTCTCGCTGATGCGAGGAGAGGGCGTTTGGCGCGTTTTGCGCCTCCTTCCCCGCCAGCGAGTGGCATTGGAGGCGCCCATGCGCTGGGTGACACGGCAGCGGCCGAAGATCGACCGGCTCGCCTGCCCTTGGCTGATCAGCCGCTTTATCGACCCAAATCCGGAGTTCCTGTTCGTGCCGGTCCGCGACGTGGCGGGGGCGGCGGTATCGGCGGGCGCCATCCCGTTCGATGTGCCGGGCATCCCGGGCGCCGAGTTCTGGCACGCGGAGGGCGGCTGTACCTTCGACGTCTTCCGCACGCAGTTCCAGCTTAACGATCCGGCGTTGGCGCGCGTCGCGGCCATCGTGCGCGCGGCCGACAACGACAATCTCTTGCGCACGATCCCCGAAGCGGCGGGCCTGCGCGCCATCTCCCTTGGGCTCGCACGGCATTTTCGCGACGATCATGAGCGCCTGACATTCGGGCTTGTGCTCTACGACGCGCTCTATGACTGGGCGCGCAAAGCGCCGCAGCACGAACCGACACAGATCTCCAGAGTGGCTGCGACGCTCGGCACCTGGCTCGGACGTGCACAGCAGCGGCGCGCTCTGAGCGACCTCAACGACCATCTCCTGCGCGATATCGGGGCCACACAAGACCACGCGCGTTCGGAAGCCGCCAAACCTTTTTGGCACTATTGAAGGACTGACAATGTATCGGATCGTTCCCCTTGACCTGACGCCCGCCGAACTTGACGGGCTGTCGGAGCGGCTGATCGCCAGCCACTACGAAAACAATTACGGCGGCGCGGTGCGGCGGCTCAATGCCATCACGGCCACGCTGGCACGGCTCGATCCGGCGGCAGCGCCGAATTTCACGCTGAACGGGTTGAAGCGCGAGGAGCTGATCGCCGCGAACTCCATGATCCTGCACGAGATCTATTTCGGCGGTCTGGGTGGGCGCGGCGAACCCACCGGCGACCTCGCGACGGCGCTCGAGCGCGATTTCGGCAGCGTTGCGCGCTGGCGCGCCGAATTCGGCGCCATGGGCAAGGCGCTGGGCGGCGGCTCGGGCTGGGTGCTGCTGACCTGGTGCCCACGCGATGGCAAGCTCATCAATCAATGGGCCGCCGATCACACGCACGCGCTCGCCGGCGGCCAGCCCGTGTTGGCGCTCGACATGTACGAGCATGCCTATCACCTCGACTATGGCGCGCGGGCCGGCGCCTATGTCGACGCTGTCTTGCGCAACATCAACTGGGATTGGGCGGCACAACGGTTCCGGCAGGTCAGCGCCAACGCGGCGGCGCCGGAGCCGCTCTACGGCAAGGGCGCGCTGGCACCGGAAATCCTGCGCAGAGTGCTCGCGGCCCAGCAGGCACCGCTGCTGCTCGATGTGCGGCGGCGCAAAGCCTTCGATGCCGGCAGCGACATGATCGCCGGCGCTGAATGGCGCGAGCCGGAACGCGTCGAAGACTGGGCCAGCGCCCTGCCCGCCGATCGCGAGATCGTCGTCTACTGCGTCTACGGCCACAATGTCAGCGAAGACGTCACCGCTTTCCTGCAGTGCGAAAGGCCGTCAAGGCGCGTGCGCTCGCCGGCGGCCTCGCCGCCTGGCACGCGTTGGGCGGGCCCGTTGTCGCAAAATCCTGAAGGAGGATCGCACCCATGAAATGGATCACGCGCGAACGCCCCAAGATCGACCGCATCGCCTGCCCATGGCTGGTGGCGCGCTTCATCGACAAAGCGCCCGAGTTTCTCTACGTGCCCGCGGACAAGGTGCAGAGCGAGGCCGCGCGCACCGGCGCCGTCCCGTATGACGTGCCCGAGGTCGAGTTGACGCATGACGGGCCGTTGTGCAGCTTCGATGCCTTTCTGAAGAAATACCGGCTCGACGATCCGGCGCTCGCAGATCTGGCCACGATCGTGCGCGGCGCCGATACCGGCACATCCGGACCTGGCGCCGCAATCGCCCGGGCTGCTCGGCGATTTCACAAGGTCTGTCGGAAAACCATCACGACGATCATGAGATGTTCACGCCACGGCCTGGTGATGTACGATGCGCTCTATTCGTGGTGCCGCAAGCAGACCGACGTGCAAGGGCGGACGCCGCGATGACCAATGCCGACGAGACTTTGACGATGCCTGATGCCAGCGCCGGCCGTGCCGTTCCCCGACCCAGCCTGGGCGAAGCGCTGCGCTTCTGGCTGAAGCTCGGCTGCATCAGTTTCGGCGGTCCGGCCGGGCAGATCGCCATCATGCAGACGGAGCTGGTGGACAAGCGGCGCTGGATCGACCAGCGCGCCTTCCTGCGCGGCCTCAATTTTTGCACATTGCTGCCAGGGCCGGAGGCACAGCAACTTGCGACCTATATCGGCTGGCGGCTGCACGGCACGCTGGGGGGTATCATCGCCGGCGGATTGTTCGTCCTGCCCGGCGCCTTGCTGCTGCTGTTACTGTCGTGGATCGCCGCGGAACATGGCGACACGCGCGCCGTCGCCGCGGTATTCGATGGCCTCAAGCCGGTGGTCATCGCTGTCATCATTGCGGCGGTGTGGCGGATTGGGCGCCGCGCGCTGAAGACTTGGCAGGCTATCAGCCTGGCCGCCGCGGCCTTCGTGGCGATCTATTTCCTGGGCATCGATTTCCCATGGATCGTGCTGGCGGCGGGATTGATCGGCTGGCTGTCGGGACGCAATGGCCCGTCGCCGTTCGCATCCGGGGGGCACGGCGACGATGCGGTGTCGGAAGCCCTGCCCGTGAGCAACGGCGGTCTGCGCCGTGCCCTAGTGATCACCGCGATCTGCATCGTGCTCTGGGCGATACCGGTCGCGCTCTGCGTGTTCGCATTCGGCAGCGTGCCGTTCGGCGATATCGCCATCTGTTCACCAAGGCGGCGTTTGTGACCTTCGGCGGCGCCTATGCGGTCCTGCCCTATGTCGCCGAGGAAGCGGTGAACACCTATGCCTGGCTTTCGCCCGGGGACATGTTGAACGGGCTGGCGCTCGCCGAAACCACGCCGGGGCCGCTGATCCTGGTGCTGGAATATGTCGGGTTCTTCGCCGGCTGGAACAACGCGGTGGCGCTGTCGCCGGCCATGGCCGGAACGATCGGCGCCGCACTTGCGACCTACGTGACGTTCCTGCCGAGCTTTCTGTTCATCCTGGCGGGTGCCCCGTATATCGAAAGCCTGCACGACAACAAGGCGGTGAGCGCCGCGCTTGGCGCCATCACCGCCGCGGTGGTTGGCGTTATCCTCAATCTCGGCGTCTTCCTTGCCGCGGCGGTGTTCGTGCCAGCACCCGGCGTGGTCGACTGGATGTCCGTGGCGGCCGCGATTGTGGCTGCCGTTGCGCTGATGCGCTTCAAGCTCGACATCCACTGGCTGGTCGCGGCCGGGGCCGCCTTCGGCCTGCTCCGGCTGGCGGCCGGCCTCTGAGGCGGCGTTGGCCCAGAAAATCGTGGACCACCGACACGAAGAGCAGCGCGATCGGGGCTTCACGCCAGCCGGTCTTACTCGCTACAAAGAAGCCCGCGCACGGAGGCAAACTTCGGAGGATCGGGCTCTTTGGGGTGGAAATTGCGACGCGCTAGTCTGACGGCGGCATTATTTGTGTTTTGGCTGCTGCTGTTCTGGCCATTACACGCTCTTTCTGACGGGCGCGGGCCTCGTGTGCGCCATGCTGGTCGCCTGGTTCGCAGACCGACTTCTTTCGGTGGTCGATGCGGAAGGACATCCGGCGCATCTGTCCGCGCGGGCGCTCACCTATTGGCCATGGCTGCTGTGGGAAATCGCAAAGTCCGGTCTGGGATGTGACGAAGCGCATCCTCGATCCTCGCCTGCCCATCAGCCCGTGTCTGATTCGGGTAAAGACGAGCCAGACGAGCGATGTCGGTCGAGTTATCTACGCCAACTCCATCACCCTGACACCCGGCACAATCTCAATAGCGCTCGAAGATGACGAGATTCTGGTCCACGCGCTGACGCGCGAAGGCGCCGAAGGTCTCGCGGGCGGCGATATGGATCGGCGGGCCGCCGCCTTCGAGGCCATGCTGCTGATGTTTGCGGTCGCCGCCCTGGCGCTGCTTGTGGCCATCGGCATGGCCATTGCGCGCGGCTATCTGGGTCCCACCGTCTACGACCGCGTGCTCGCCGGCAACGTTGTCGGAACGCTTGCGGTCTGCACAATCGCGGTGCATGGCTTTCTTAATGACCGGCCGGAGTTTCTGGACATCGCGATCGTCTATGCGCTGCTCAATGTGATCAGCACGCTCGCAATCCTCAAATTCTTTCGCTTCGGCAGTCTCGGCGATCCGAGCGACGACGAAAGCACGGCGGCAGGCGATGAGGCGGGACGATGAGCCTGGATCGTCGACATCGCGAGCTGGGCATTCATCGCTCGCCGGAAGCTTCTTCACCATGGTCGGCGCGTTCGGAATGCTGCGGATGCCGGATCTCTACACGCGCATGCACGCCTCGGGCGTGCTCGACCCGTTTGCCGTGTCGCTGATTCTGATCGGCCTTATGTTGCAGGCGGGATTTACGCTGGTTACGGCAAAGCTCGTCGTGCTTGTCGTGCTGTTGCTGTTCACCAGCCCGGTGGCCTGCCATGCGCTGGGCCGGGCGGCCTTCATCGCGGCGTCAAGCCGCTGCTGGCACCATCCGCGGAGGACGCGCCATCGAACCGCTAATCTACCTCGTCGCTGCTGGTGTTCATGGTTATCGCTGCGGCGCGGAATCGCGCGGGTGCGCAGCCTGTTCGCGGCCGTTGCGCTCGGCGGTGTTTACAGCTTCCTCATGGCGCTCGCCCTGTTGGTGCTCGACGCTGTCGATGTGTCGATGACAGAGGCCTCGGTCGGCGCCGGTATTTCGACCGTTCTGCTGCTGGGCGCGCTGTATCTCACGCAAAATCGACGAAACGCCCCCCCTGCAGCATCACGTTGGCTCCGCTTGTCGTGCGCTTGCTGCGGGCGCGGCTGCGTCGTCTACGGCGTCTCCGAACTGCCGCCGTTCGGCGTTGCGGCGGCGCCGATTCACCAGCATGTCGTACCCCGCTACCTGCAACGACGTCATCGCAGGAACCGGCGTGCCCAACGTGGTGACCGCCGTGCTGGCGAGCTATCGCGGCTACGATACGCTGGGCGAGACGACCGTGATCTTCACCGCCGGCATTGGCGTGCTTGCTTCTCCTCAAGGGCCGGCGTGCGCGGGCACAGCGGGAGGCAAGCGGCCATGATGCACGGCGAGGCGATCCCGCGCGTCGTCACCAAGCTCCTCTTCCCGTTCTTCCATGCTGTTCGCGCTCTACGTGCAGTTTCATGGCGAGCTCGGCCCCGGCGGCGGATTCCAGGCCGGCGTCATCGCCGCCGCGACATATCTTCTATGCGCCTCATCTTCGGCCTTCCTGACGCGCAGCCGCGTCGCGCCGCCATGCGTTGGTCGAAATCCATGATTTCCGCTCGGCGTCTTCATCTACGGCGCCGTTGGCATCTGCGGGCTGCTCCTCGGAGGCAACTATCTCGATTACTTCGTGCTTGACCACGACCCGGCGCACGGCCAGGAGCGCGGGATCTTCTGGGTCGAGATGGGCGTCCTCATCACGGTTTCCGGGACCATGACGGCAAATCTACTACGCCTTCGCCGGCCGGGGACGCTAACCGCGCCATGGAACGCTCGCGGGGCACTTCAGCCATATGGCGCGACCGTCTTCCTGATGGTCATCGGCCTCTACGTCGTGTTCGCGCGCGGCAATCTGATCAAAAAGCTCATCGGGCTCGGCATTTTCCAGACATCCGTCTATATCCTCTACATCGGGCCCGGAAAGATCCTCGGCGGCTCGGCGCCGATCATCGCGACCGGATTCACGGCCTATTCGAACCCGCTGCCTCACGTGCTGATCCTGACCGCGATTGTCGTCGGTGTCGCGACGCTCGCCCTGGGATTCGCCATTGTCGTGCGCATCCACGAAGCTTACGGCACTATCGAGGAAGACGAGATCCTGTCGCGGACGAGGGCGAGATGAGCGGCAGCGGCCATGATCGCAGAGCACCTTCCGGCCCTGCAAGTCGTCGTTCCTCTGCTCGCGCGCCCGCAATCGCTCTGCGTGCGCCGGCCGGCATTGCCTGGGTCATCGCTACGCCGACGAGCTGGGCCGCGCTGCCATGGCGGTGGCCATTGCCATCCGCGTCGTCGAGGCCGGACCATCAGCTACTGGCATCGGGAGCTGGGCACCGCCCTGGGGTATCGAATATCGCATCGATCGGCGCAACGCTTTCCTGCTCGTACTGGTTTCCTGGATGGGCGCTCTGGTGATGCCGTATGCGAGGGCGAGCCTCGCCGCCGAGATTCCGCGAAGAGCGGCAGCCCTGGTACTACGCGATGTATCTGCCTCTGCCTCGCCGGCCTGCTTGGCATGACCGTGACACGGCGATGCCTTCAATGTTTTCGTATTTCTCGAAATTTCGTCGCTGTCGACCTATGTGCTGATCGCACTCGGGCGCGATCGGCACGCGCGCTCTTTGCTGCATATCAATACCTGGTCGTGGGACGATCGGCGCCACGTTCTACGTCATCGGCATCGGCTTTCTCTATCTGATGACGGGCACACTCAATATGGCGGACCTTGCCGCCCGCCTGCCGATGCGTCGACAACCCGCGGCCTGTTCTGGTCGGGCTCGCCTTCGTGATGGTTGGGCTGTCATTGAAGCTCGCCCTCTTCCCACTGCATTTCTGGCTGCCCAACGCCTATGCGTACGCACCTTCGGTGGCGACGGCCTTTCTCGCCGCTTCGGCGACCAAGGTCGCGATCTATTTGCTGCTGCGCTTCATCTTCACGATCTTCGGCGGCACCATGGTGCCGTCGGATCTTCTCGTCCCGGCCGTGTGGATCACGTTCTCGCTCGCGGCCGTCTTTCTGGCATCGCTTACGGCGATCTTACTGAACGCGACGTCAAGCGGATGCTGGCGTTCTCGAGCGTCGCGCAAATCGGCTATATCACGCTGGGCATCGGCATCGGGTCGGAGACCGGCCTGACCGCGCGGCCATTGTGCATCTCGTCAATCACGGGGTCGATGAAAGGGGCACTGTTCCTGCTGGTCGGCGGCATCGCCTATCGCACGGGCACCGTAACTGTCGATGCGATTGCCGGACTGGCGCCGAAGATGCCGCTGACCTTCGCAGGCATCGTGGTGGCGGGCCTCAGCATGGTCGGGGTTCCGGGCACGGTCGGCTTTATCAGCAAATGGTACCTTGTTGCGGGCGCAATCGAGCAGGGCTTGTGGTGGCTGGCCGTGTTGATCGTCGGCAGTTCGTTGCTGACCTTTGTCTATTTCGGTCGCCTGGTGGAGGCCGCCTATTTCCGCAAAGCCTCGTCGGCCCATGACGGCATGGCCGACCCTCCGCCTCCATGCTGATCCCGGCATGGGTGCTGGTCGGGCTTTGCATTTATTTCGGCCTGGATACGGATCTGACCGCGGAGGTGGCGCTGCGCGCCGCCCGTGGCTTGCTTGCGGTGCCGAGATGAGTCCAGCCGCGACGATGCTGGCGGCCCTCGCGGTGCCAAGCATTGGCGCCTTGCTCATCGCCATGTCTGACCGACGGCCCAATCAGCGCGAAACAGTCACGCTCGCGACCTCGGCGCTGATGTTCGTGCTCGTCGCGTCGCTTGTCCCCACCGTCCTGGACGGCGGAAGGCCGGAGACCGCATCATGGGCCATTCTGCCGGGCCTGGAGCTCCGTTTTGCGCTCGAGCCGCTTGGCATGATGTTCGCCCTCGTGGCGTCGGCACTTTGGATCGTGAATTCGATCTATTCCATTGGCTACATGCGCGCCAATCACGAGCCGCGCCAGACATCGTTTTATGTGTGCTTTGCCGTGGCATTGGCCGCCACACTGGGCGTGGCTTTCGCGGGCAATCTCGTTACGCTGTTTCTATTCTATGAAGTCCTGACGCTCTCGACCTATCCGCTGGTGATCCACAAGCAGAGCGCGTAGGCGCGCCACGCCGGCCGCACCTATCTCGGAATCCTGCTCGGCAGCTCCATCGTCCTGTTCTTGACGGCGATCGTGTGGGTTTACGTCGCCGCCGGTACGGGCAATTTCAAGGAAGGCGGCATCATCGCGCACGCCTTGAGTGCCGGCGAGACCGGCGTGCTGCTCGCCCTGTTCGCATTTGGAATTGCCAAAGCGGCGATCATGCCGTTTCACCGCTGGCTGCCGGCGGCGATGGTGGCGCCCACGCCGGTCAGCGCTCTGTTGCATGCCGTTGCCGTGGTCAAAGCGGGCGTCTTCAGTATCGTCAAGATCTTGATTTATACGATCGGCGTCGATCGCCTGGCCGAGACCGGTGCGGGCGGCTGGTTGATGTACATTGCGGGCGCCACCGTCATCGTGGCGTCGCTGATCGCGCTGGCCCAGGACGATCTCAAGCGGCGGCTCGCCTACTCGACGGTGAGCCAGCTCTCTTACGTCGTGCTCTCTGCGATGGTGCTGACGCCGCTGGCCATCGTCGGCGCAGCACTTCATATCGTCGCGCATGCCTTCGGCAAGATCACATTGTTCTTCGCGGCGGATCGATCTACACGGCCGCGCACAAGACCAAGATCAGCCAGCTCGATGGGATCGGACGCCGGATGCCGTGGACCATGGGCGCCTTCACCATCGGGGCCCTCAGCATGATCGGCCTGCCGCCGACGGGAGGCTTCATCAGCAAATGGTTTATGGTCGGCGCAGCGGCGACGAGCGACCAGACATTCGTGCTGGCGGTGATCGTCGTGAGCACGATGCTCAATGCCGCGTATTTCGTGCCGATTGTCTATGCCGCTTTCTTCGAAGCGCCCCGGTCGATGGCGGCCATGGCGACATGCATGGCGAGGCGCCGTGGCCCATTGTTGCGGCCCTCGCGTCGACCGCCACGCGACGGTGCTGTTCTTCCTGTGGCCCGATATTCCGTTGGCGCTCGCCAGACAAGCGGAGGATTGTAAGGCATGACCGGCACCCCGCTGACGTCAGCCCCGGCATGATCAAGCGCCTTTGGCTGATCTTTTGCGCCGTATTGGCGGCGACCATCGCGGCGGAATTGTTCATCCACCGTCACGCGATCTTCGGCGTGGACGGGTATTTGCGTTCAACGCCTGTCTACGGCTTCGTTGCCTGCGTCGCGACTCGTTGCCTTCGCCACGCCGCTCGGCACCGTCTCAAGCGGCCGGATACCTACTATGACGACGTAGTCTCGCCATTCCGCCCTTTGCGATCCTGATGCTCGGCGCGCTCGCTCTGATTTGGGCCAGGGGAGCCTTGCGCATGATTGTGATCCTTGCTGCACCGCTGCTGGCGCTTGCCCAGGTCTGGAGCATTCCGGACGGCGTGTCGATGTCCGCAATCTTTCTCGGCTACCAGATTGAATTCGTGCGCGCCGACGCACTCAGCCGCTGGTTCGGGACAATCTTCAGCCTGATGGCATTCGGCGGCGGGTTGTTCGCCCTCAATCAACCCCATCGCCTCGAGCTCTGCGCCGCGCAACTTTACGCCGGAGGCGCCCTCGGGGTCGTGTTCGCCGGCGACCTCCTTTCGGTTCTTGTTTTCTGGGAAGTGATGGCGCTCGCCTCGGCAACGATCGTCTGGAGCGCCGGTTCCGGCGCACGGGGTGCCGGCTTTCGCTATCTGATGATGCATCTTTTCGGCGGCGTCGTCCTGCTGATCGGCATCGTTGCACATGTGCAGACGACCGGAAATGTCCGCTTCGAAGCGATGATGCTCGGATCGCCAGCGACTTGGTTGATGCTTGCCGGATTTCTTCTCAACGCGGGCGCGCCGCCCTGTCCGCCTGGCTGCCCGACGCCTATCCCAAGGCATCCTACAGCGGCATGGTCATTCTCTCGGCGTTTACAACGAAGACTGCCGTCTACGTGCTGCTGCGTGGCTTTCCCGGCGCCGAGATCCTGATTTGGGTCGGGCTGTTCATGGTGTTCTACGGGATCATCTACGCGATCCTCGAGAACGATATGCGGCGCATTCTCGCCTACAGCATTGTCAACCAGGTCGGCTTCATGCTCGCCGGCATCGGCATCGGCACCGAGCTTGCCCTAACGGCGCGGCGGCGCATGCGTTCACGCACATCTCTACAAGGCGCTGCTGCTGATGTCGGCCGGCTCGGTCCTTTATATGACCGGCAAGTCGAAATGCACCGATCTCGGCGGACTCTTCCGGAGCATGCCGTTGACCACCGCTTGCGGCATCGTGGCGCCTCCGATCTCGGCATTTCCGCTCACTTCGGGGTTCGTGACGAAGTCCATGATCTCCGATGCCGCGGGCCAGCAGACTCGCCCATTGTGTGGTTCCTGCTCGCCGCCGGGTCGGCGGGCGTTTTCCTCCACGCCGGCATCAAGTTCCCCTGGTTCGTGTTCTTTCAGAAAGATTCGGGGCTCCGGCCGCCCGATCCGCCCTGGAACATGCGCGCCGCGATGCTGTTCTTTGCGGCCCTCTGCTTCCTGTTCGGCGTGGCGCCCGGGCTTCTTTACTCGCTTCTCCCCTATCGACCGTTCGCGCCCTATACCGGCGACCACGTCGTCACACAGCTTCAGCTTCTTCTTCTCTCGGGCCTCGCTTTTTTCCTGCTCCTTGGCTGGCTGCGGCGGACGCTAACCGTAACGCTGGACACCGACTGGTTCTACCGCCGGGCAGGTGCCTGGCTTGCCACGCGGCTTGACGCAATCGTGCGATCAGTCTGGCGCGGCCTCGCCGAAATGAGTTGCGATCTGGCCGCAACGCTCGCAACTCGCATTGCGGAATTTGCGCGGCACGGAGTGGTGGCACGCCACCCGCCGGACAGCGGCACAATGGCCCTGGTGGCGGGTGATCGCCCTGGCCCTCGTCCTCGTGCTTCATCTGCTGCGCTGACATCCGAGCTCAACGTAGAAAACCTGGGCATAGACGCCCATCTCCCGGCTAAGACAGATGCAACAGGGGGTGGCCATGCCGCAGACGATCCGTGGAGTTTCTGCGCCTCGAATTCCGCCAGCGGGATTGTTTTGCTGATCGCTGCTGCACCCGCCGCGCTCATCACTCGACAACTCGCCGCTGCGCTGGCTCTACGACGCGCTGTTCGAGACGCCGCTCGCAGTCCGCCTGGCGGAACTCGCTCGCCATCGACAAGCCGTTGCTGCTATGGATCAACGACGGCCTGATGGCGGTGTTCTTTTTTCTGGTCGGTCTCGAGATCAAACGCGAAGTGCTGGACGGCGAGTTGCGGCAGCCGGCGCAGACGTGCTGCCGGGGGTCGCGGCGCTCGGCGGCATCGCGGTTCCGGCTGCCATCTACTGCGTACATCAACTGGAAGCGACGCGGTGGCACTTGGCGGCTGGGCGATTCCGGCCGCCACCGACATCGCCTTCGCGCTCGGTGTTCTCTCGATGCTGGGGCCGCGGTGCCGGCCGTCGCTCAAGTTGTTCCTGACTTCGCTCGCGATCTTCGACGACATCGGCGCGATCATCGTCATCGCGTTGTTCTACGCCGACCGATCTGTCGGTGTGTCTTGTCGCTGGCCTCATCGGCATCGTTGCGCTCGTCGTGCTGAATCGTCTCGGCGTCGGCTCGCATTGCCGTCGTACGTGCTGGTCGGCATCGCCGTCTGGGTATGCGTACTGAAGATCGGCGTTCACGCGACGCTCGCAGGCTTCGTCGTCGCGCTGACGATTCCGTTCAAGCACCCGGACCCTGCTACGCCGGTTCGCCGTTGCGGCACCTCGGACACGCCCTGCATCCATGGGTCGCGTTCATGATTCTGCCGCTGTTCGCGTTCGCGAATGCCGGCGTGTCGTTTGCCGGGTATGACAGCGGGTGACTCACAGGCGCCGTTCGCTCGGCATCGTGCTCGGGCTGTTCATCGGCAAACAGGTCGGCGTGTTCGCCGCGACCTTGCTGATCAAGCTGGGTCTCTGCCGAATGCCGCGCGGCGCATCGTGGCTGTCGCTGTATGGCGTCGCCGTGCTGACCGGCATCGGCTTCACGATGAGCCTGTTCATCGGCATGCTGGCGTTTACCGACCCGGCGGAGCGCGCGCGAGCGCATCGGCGTGCTGCTCGGCTCGCTGCTGTCCGCCGTGGGCGGCTATGTGTTCCTGCGCGTACAAGTCCGGCGCCGCGACGCGCCGGATCTTCGGCGTTGTAACGCCGCCCCCGTCAGGCGGCGCGGATCTTCGCAGGAACTCGTCGACCTGGCCGCGCAACTGCTCGGCCTGCTGGCCGAGCGCTTCCGCCGGCGATCTGACGCCCTGACCGGCGCTGCCGGTCCGCATTGTCTCCAGCCGTCACGCCTTCGGTATGGCCGGACACGTCCTGGGTGCGCTGGGCGGCCTCCGGATGTTCGCCCGATCTCCTGCGTCGCGGCCGCCCTGCTCTGCCACCGCCGCGGCGATGGGGTGGCGACCGTAGCTCGACCTCCCGATTGTGCCGCCGATACGCTTGGATCGCCTCCACCGCAGTCTTGGTCTCGGTTTGGATCGGGTCGATCTGGGCCCCGATCTCCTCGGTCGCCTTCGCGGTCTGGTCGGCGAGCGACTTCACCTCGTGGCGACGACCGCGAAGCCCTTGCCGGCCTCGCCCGCACGCGCCGCCTCGATCGTGGCGTTGAAGGCGAACAGATCGGTCTGGCCGGCGATCTCGCCGATCAGCTCGATCACCTCGCCGATGCGCCCCGCGGCCTCGGCCAGGCCGTACGCCGTGTCGGTGGTGCGTCGGTCTTATCGCTGGCACGTGCCAGCGATCGTCGGCCGCGTGAGCAAACCTGGCGGCCGACCTCGGCGATCGAGGCAAGCTCCTCCGTCGCAGCGGCGACGGTCTGGACGTTGCCGAGGCCTCCTCGGAGGCGGCGGCCACCGACTTCACCTGGCCGTTCGTGCGCTCGGCCGTCGCGGACATGCCGTCTGACGTCGAGCGCATGTCGTTGGACGCCTGGCCCAAGGCCGTCAGCGCGTCGCGCATCTGGCCCTCGAAGGACTTGATGTGCCCTCGATCGCATCCTGGCGCTGCTCCGCCTGGGCACGGCGGGTCGCTGCTCGTCCTCCATGCGCGCCTTCTCGACGGCGTTCTGCTTGAACGTGCCAAGCGCGTTGGCCAAAGCGCCGATCTCGTCGCGCGGGTCGGTGTACGGCACATCGATAGCCAAATCGCCGCCGGCGACTTTGGCCATGGCGCCTTGGATCGTATGCAGCGGACGGATGACTCGCCGGCTCACAGCGAGCATGGCACCGACCGCCAGGGCAATCGCCGCCAGGAGCAACACGATCTGAAGCACCAAGTGACGCTGCACGGCATGGTGCTGTTCCGCCGCATAATCCTTCGCCGCGTCGAGCGCGCCCTCGGCCACGGCCTGCAGGCCGTTGTTGCGCACGCGGGTCGTCGTCGACCACTGGGTCACCGGCATCTCCGGCTTCTCGCCGGCGACAAGGGCCTTGAACAGTCGGTCACGCAAGGCGAGGAAATCGCCGGTGAAGCAGCCCTGCCGGGCCT
>CAVVJD010000012.1:0-278545 GCA_963748455.1 uncultured Alphaproteobacteria bacterium | reverse complement strand
GATTTGCCCTTGTGCGCGGGCTTCTGGCACAGATCATCGATCGTGACGCCGAGAGCGGCTGTAGCCAGGTAGAGGCGCGAAGCGCTGATCCGGTTATGCCCGAGCTCGTATTTTTGGACCTGTTGGAAGGTGACGCCGATAAGCTCGCCTAATCTCGTCTGCGTCATGGCCCGGCGCAACCGAACGTCCCGAATGCGCTTGCCCACGAGCTTGTCAAAAGCCCTAATCCGCGTTGCTGTTTTCGGCATGCCGGAGTGCCCCCTCAGATGATTGGCAAGAAATCTGTAACACAGCCGAGGATCTACGGAAATGTGCGGCCGCTACTCCATCACCACGCCAGCCGAAGCCATGCGCACGCTGTTTCGCGTGCAAGGCTCGCTGCCCAATTTCCCGCCCCGCTACAACATGGCGCCGACGCAGCAGGCGCCGATCATCCGCGCCGGCGAGGGCGGGCCGGAATGCGTCATGGCGCGTTGGGGCCTGGTGCCCTGCATGGGCCAAGGATCTGAAGATCGGCAACCAGTGCATCAACGCCAAGGCCGAGACGGTCGCGACCAAGCCCGCCTTCCGCAACGCCTTCAAATCGCGCCGCTGCCTCGTGCCCGTCAGCGGATTCTACGAGTGGCAGAAGCAGGGCAAGGCGAAGCAGCCCTATTGGATTGGCATGGTCGACAAGGAACCGTTCGCCTTCGCTGGGCTATGGGAGCGCTGGCGCAGCGGCACCGAGACGATCGACACGTTCTCGATCATCACCGGCGAGCCTAACGAGCTCGTGGCGCCCATCCACGACAGGATGCCCGTGATCCTGCCGCCGGAGAGTTATGAGGCATGGATGGGCGGCACCGCCCTTGAAGCTGTATCGATGCTGGTGCCGTACCCGGCCGACCAGATGGCGGCCTATCGCATCGGAACCGCGGTCAACTCGGTAAAGAATGAGGGGCCGGAATTGGTGGCGCCTGTACCCTAGGAAGCGGCTGCGGGGGGTTTAGGGCGGAAGGTCAACGCAACAGTGCCCCGAGTTTCGCCCGTGCCGCCCCTGATATAAATGCCCGGCCAGATGACTCGTTCACCCTGGCAGACCCTGACCAAGTTCTCGGGCGCAGTCACTATCTCGCATTCCAAATCGTCGCGCATGGCACCACGCACCGACATGACCAGAATGTCGAACGCCTCGCGCAATTGTTGCTCGTAGGTCACAGGCGCCCCTGCCTGGCCATCCAAGGAAATGGAGATGGCCACTGGACGTCCCTCACGCCGCGCCAAATCGGCCGCCTCTGGAACCGAGAGTTTCACGACCGGCCATCGCGTTTGAGTTGCGACGGCATTGTGCGCCGGCTAGAAGTGCGGCGCAAGTCCGGGGGTGCCGCTTGATCATCAGCTTTGCGGCCGCGTAGAGCGCGAGCGGTGTCAGATCGTGTGCCAGGCCCTAATGGGCATCGGGTGGCCTGGCTAGGGCTGCAACTCTGAGGCGCGGCAGCTTAGGCGCTGGTTAACTCTTACTCAGCTAGGCTTGGCGCGGCTCGCTCGTCAGCCCTTTGACTGGCGGCTAGGAGGTGCTAAATGTCGGTCCGGTTGTGCAGCCAAGCTGGCCCGATTCTCAGGACCAATGCCCGAATTCATCCCCTTTGCAGGTAAAAACTCGATCCAAGAGGTCGTGTTCGGTGTGCACTTCGTTCGCAAGCCGGAGAGCAAGAAGGTCGAGGCTGTTTTCAACACGCTCCGAGCCGAGCTCGCCACAGAATTTCCCCAGGCCAATGTGATCCAGTTTATGGAGATGAAGGTGGAGGCCGGCGCGCAAGGAGAGTTTTCGAAGCCGCAGATGGTGCAGCAGTTTGGCGGCTTCGAGATGTCGCGAAAAAAAGGCGACGGGAAACCGTCACAGATGCTTAGACAAATGAATGACGTGCTGACCGCAAACTTCATGGTCTATGAGCAGTGGGAAGACACCTTTCCGAAAGCCGTGCAATTTTTGCGTCGCGGAGTTGGCCTCTTGGATCTCGCTGCGGTTCCCGCAAGCGGATTTAGTTTACGTTACATTGACCGCTTCACGTTTGATGGTCCCAACGATCGGGCAACTGCAGACGGCCTGTTCAAAAGGGACACATCCCATTTGACCGACCACTGTTTTGACGTTGGGCAGCTCTGGCATTGTTACACGGGGTGGTTCGATTCATTTAAGGGTGCAGAAAAAGACGGTCGGGTTCTCAATCAGCTCAACATTCAGAGCGCAGACATAGACGAGGCGCCCGGCGTCCTGATCGACCACAACGCAATATTCCAGTATGCTGCGCCACGACAATCCGAAAAGGCACTATTCGAACCTGGAGATGCGGGCAAAGTCTCAATCGAGCAGGGCCTTGACATGATGCATAAAAATAACAAAGTGATTCTAAACAATCTGCTCCTTCCGGAAATACTGAAGAAAATCGGACTATAGGGACGAAAATGCCCCTCGATCTCGCAACGAATATGGACTTCACCACCCTGTGGGACCGCCATGCGAACCGGCACGTCCTAGAGCGGGCGATTTCCGATTACGTGCCGATGTGGACAACAGACACTCTCGTTTTCATCGATACTGCGGCTAATCACAGCGCCGCCAAAGTATCGACGGCGGAGAAGCCTGACACCGCAGCGACCTCAGAGGCGTTTTCTCCCGCCCACTTTTTGTTGTCAAAGCTGGACGCGATCGGCAAAGCTGCCGCGGGCGAAAGGTGGCCGGGCTCTACATGGCCCGCCGAACAGGCCTTTGCGGACGCTCGCTTGTTTATTGAGAGCTTGCCGCTAAATATCATTCCACTTCCCGCTATCGGCTTGGCCGACGATGGCGAGATCAATTTTTTGTGGAAGACGAACGACGTCCACCTTGATCTCGGATTCTACGGTACGGGCACATATTCGTATTTCGCCAAGCGCCAGGGGCAGCGATTTCACGGCGATCAGGTTGCATCTTCCCAGGGCCTACCCGATTCCATAAAGGACCTTTTTGAAGTCCTGAGCGCGACGGTGCCGCCACATCTAGACGAAACGACCAGCGCAGCGCCCGGGCTATCCCCGGGCGTTGTTGTGAATGAAGAAGAATTGATTCGCGGCCTGTTCAATCCACTTCATGTTGTCGACGGCCAGCTCCAAATCACCGCCATAAATCTAAAAGAGCTTCTTCAAGTTGGCTTCTCTGTCGATCGCAAGCGGCACACCAATAAGGCGCAGGTAGCCGCCCGCCGCCAGGAAAAGCTTGTGCAAAAGAACGGCAAATGGATAACGAGGGTTCCGCAGAATTAATAGCTGGCGCTGTGCGGGCATTAAAAGCGGCGGACGGAACACGGGCCTTCGTGGTGATCGACACCGCAATAGGGACAAATACTGCGCACGCCGATATTCTTGCGGCGATGCCGCAACGAGGCGAGCCTCACGCGCGCGAGCTTCGGGATTTGCTGCCGCCTCTGCTTCAAAACCTCATGACACTAGAAGACATTTTTGACGTCGTTACCCCGTTGCCCACGCCAGGCTAACGGGCCCCCTGCCTGTCGGCCGAAGAGCCGGCGAATAGAGGCGCCTCGGCGCTCGTGGGCGTCCAGGCCCTCCAGAAAATCAGCCACGGGGGCGCCTAGTGAATTGCTGCGCTGGCACCAATCGGGCGCCGCGTTTCGAGTATCTTGGCCGAAATGTCCGCTTCACCATCCGCCTGCGGGGCCGGGGTCGGTGGCGGCCGCTCGCTCGGGACGTAACCAGCCATCGCCTATTCGCCCAGCAGGGTCTTGCGAGAAACGGACGCGTCTCCGGAAACACCGAGTGGAGATGTGAGAATGGTGGACTGGCGCCCGCCAGCACGACGGCGCCGGGCTTCGGTGTCCGATTCACCGAGAGGGCTTGTGGCGCCTCGGGCGCAGGTGCAGCGGCCGCGGGTGTCGCCGGCGTGTCCTTCTCGTCTTTGTCCTTGGGGTCCACGGCATCAGCGATTGCGCCGACAGGATTGATCAAAGCGTTAAGTGATCCAGCCATGGCGAACCTACTTCTTCGGGCCACGGCGATCGGCGCGCAGGGCGAGCCGCTCGGCGTGCTGCGCCACAGCGACGATAAAGCGCACGTCACTGCCAAGGCCGGTGTTGTCGAGCAAGGCATAGACCCGGCCGCCGTGCTTCCGATCGAGCTCATCGATCAGCCCATGGGCGGCCTTGAGATTGGCGTCGTAGCGGTCATTCCACAGACCGCGCAGTTGCACGACAGTCGCCTCGCCATGATTGGCGCGCGCTGTCTATCCATGCGCTGCCAGCCGCCGGGAGCCATCTGCTCGAAATCCTTGAGGGCCTTCGACGCGGCAGCGACGACAGAATCACCGATCGCGCGGGGGACTTGGGCATCAAAAAGGAACTGGCGCAGCGTGGCGTCAACGGCCTGCTGCTCCTTCGTCGGATTTTCGAGCGGACCCATGTTGTAGTCCGTCGGCTTCGCGGGTGGCGTAGTGCCCTCAGCGATTGCGGCATCCTCGGTGCTGGCGCCTTCGGCCTGCATCCGCACCGCCATCGCCACTTTTGCCTTCACGTCCGGGTCGCCCGCGGCGAATTTCGCGCCAAGCTCGGGGGTGGTTTTCACCTCGTGCAGGTAGGCAGCGCCTTGCGCCTCATTGGGCGATGCACCGGGGCGGACAACACCGTTCTTGATCGCCTGCAACGCGTCGTGCTGGGCGCGCGCCTTGGTGTCATTACGCAGGAAGGCCGCGCCCCATTCGGGCGACTTCATCAGCGTGTCGAGATGCGCGCCAGCGGCTTCGGCCGTGGCGAGCGATTTACCGGGCAGGCCAAGGTCGGCGGCGGGCGCTGTAGTCGTGTTCGTCTGGTCGGTCATGTGGTGGTCCTTTCGGGGTTAAGAGCGGAACGGGTCGTAATCCAGTCCGCGCGCCATGCGCGGCCGGTTGCGGTGCGGATCGAATGCACGGGCGCGGGCGCTGTGCGGCCCCTCGCCCACGGAATAGCCGGGCGTATCCGACGGAGCGCCATGCGGCGCGAATACGTCGTAATCGATGCCGTGAGCGACGTGCGGCCGCGCGCTGCGGTCGCGCCGCCGGGCGCGATCCATGACGGCGTTGGCTTCTCCGCCGCCTAAAAGCAGGTATTGGAGCGCGTCATGTGGATGTGAATAGTTATTCTTGTGTGGCGTATCATGCAGGCGATCGTCACCACTCGATTTCACAAATCGCCTGTGATAGCCGCCGCTAAAGCCTTTGCGCAGCACACGGCACTTAGGCGAAATGACCAGCCCGGGCCGGCCGTCCACAAGACGGTTCAACGCCGCGCGCACGACTTCAAGGCGCAATGTGGGATCATTGGTAGGTGCCGGGCGCCATTTCCAATTCGTCTTCTGTTCAAGGATCTGCAGGACCGTGCGTTCGTCTGTGGCGGAACGAAAGGCGCCGCTCGGATCGCCCCACCCTGCCCCTACCGGGTTGCCCGGGTAGTTGCGCGCCATGTGAGCCGCCAGGGCTTCGCCGAAGCGGATAGCGCCAACGTCTTCCATCACCACTTCATCGAAGATCAGCCAGCGGCCATCTGCTAGGCGCGTGCCAATGACGGCCGCGGGCGTCAGGCCGAAGTCGGCGCCGATCTCGAGTGGCATTCCCGGCGGGGGTGCAGCATCGGTCGACGCGCAATGCACTGAGTCACGGTACTGCGGGAAAACCGCTTGGCCTTCGGTCACAAAACCGAATTCACCGTCGCAGTAGACCTTGATCCAATCGTCGTCTTTGCCGCTGGTGATGCGAGCGTAATAATCCTTCGGCAGGTTTGGGATGTTCTCCGCCTGGCGCGAGCGGCCACTCGGCTGCTTGAAGAACTGCCAGCCGCTCGGCGTTTCGATCTCGGAGAAGCGATACCACCATGACTCGGCGTCGGGTGGATTTGTGTCGAGCAAGATGCCAGACCATGTGCAGCCACCCTGCAGTACGCCAGGATATCGACCGACGCGGCCCGTCAGCGCGTCAAGAATGGCCTTAGGCACTTCGCGAGCTTCATTGATCCACGCGCCGGTGAGCTCAAGCGACAGAAGCTTTTTAACGTCCTCGTCTTTGTCGAGCGCGAGAAACAACACCTCGCAATCGATATCACCGCTCTTGATGTGGTGGACAATCGGGCTGTCAAAGTTCATTCGCCCGTAGGTCGCCGGCACCCAGATATTCCAAGTCTTGATCGTCGTGCTTTTGAGCTCGGGATAGCTGTTGCGAATGACGGCAAACCGCGTGCGGCGGATGCCATCGGGTGACGGCGCCTGCATGGACGGCGCGGCGCAGGATCTCGACAACGCAACCCGTCGACTTGGGTCCTCGGAACGACATCGCGAATTGATGGAGGATGCGGATTGCCGCTGACCTATCGCGAATTCAACGCGTTTTGCGGCAGCCTTCCGGCGACCACCCATGTCGTGCAGTGGGGCGGATCGCATGTGTGGAAGGTGGGCGGAAAAGTCTTTGCGATCGGCGGATGGGATCGCGGCCAGCATCCCGGAATCACCTTCAAGGTGTCCGACATCGGATGGGAAATGCTGCGCGAGGCCGCCGGTTGCAGGCCGGCGCCGTACCTGGCGTCGCGCGGGCTGAAGTGGATCCAGAGCTATGACCGCGGCCTCGGCAAGGCGGAGTTGAAGCAACACCTGAAAGCTTCGCATACCTTGGTCGCAGCGGAACTCAGCAAGAAGAAGCGGGCGGAACTCGGACTCTAGAGGCGCGCGGTCTCGTCCCATTGGAATTCGGCGACACATTGCTTATTTCAAGCTCTCACGTGCACTGCCTGCGTCTGACTTGAAGAATTAAGTATTGTGTCCCCGGAACTCCCTCAGGCCGATGTGCGATTCGGCGCATCGAGCGCTAGCGGCTTGCGCGCCGCACAATAAACCCCGAACGCCAAACGATGCGCTGAAGGCTTTTTTATCAGCCACGCATCCAGGAATTTGAACGGCCAAAATATCGTCGAGGCGATTAGGAACACGCCATTACTGGCGATCTTGTGCAGCTTTGTCGGTCCTTCAAAGAACATCGCCAGCCAATAGGCGGTTAGCGTCAGAACGGTGACGGTCGGCCCGATATGCACGCCGCTGTCGATCGGTTCAAGGCCAAAGCCCTTCATGAATCGCGCAAGCCCCGACTGCGTGAGGCGCCTGCAATCAATTGGATCGTCGTGATACTGCTGCAAGAACGGGATCTCGATGTAGACGAGGCCGCTGGGCTTCGCGAGCCTAGCCATCTCGCGCATCAGCGCATGGTCATCCTCGACATGCTCTAAAACGCCAGTTGAAAGGACCAGATCAAATGAGCCGTCCGGAAACTCTGTCTTGGTGATATCGCCGTGATAGTCCGCGACGATACGTTTATCCAAGTCCATTGTTACGACGTTCGGTGCGAGCCTTCGGCCACCGGCTCCAAGATCAATTATCTTGGCATCTGGCGGTAGGCTCCGCACGAGAGCATGAACCTGGGGATTCGCCTGCCAGGTCAGCGTCGGAATGATCGCCGCAGTGCCCTTGCCGTATCCCATGGCTGCCTCCGTCGCCGGATGCTACCGATACTGCTATAGAGCCACGCACTGGCCCCTTAGGTGAGCGCGCGGCCCTCGATCGTCAGGCCCAACAAATTCACTATAGATGCGCCTGGTGACGAAGATTGTTGAATGCCCGGCGAGCACGCACCGCCTTTGCGGGAACGCCCTTCGCCAGCAAGGCCGACAGATACGAATGTCGCAAATCTGTAAATCGAACGTCTATCCCTAACCTGTTACGCAGCTTATTGAACCCCGATTCGGCCCAGATTCGGGGGACACAATACTTATTTCACGCGAACTCCGCGGCAATGCTCAAAGCACCTACAACGACGCCAATTAAGTATTGTGTCCCCGGAAATGTCGATCGCCCAAGTTCGGCAAGACGACCCGCCAGTCGCTTCAGATCCCAGCGACGAAGCACGTCCCCCGCAGCGCCTCTCTTTGCGTCGGACGCGCCGAATTACTTTGTCGCGTAGTCGCTGAATTCGTCGAGAGCCTTTGCGAGTGCAGGTGTTCCCGGCGGGTTCGCCAAGCCGTGGCGCGGGTAGATTGTTCCGCCAAGGTATTCGGCTGAATTGTACGTGAGCCAGACCTTGCCGTCATCATCCTGCCAGACCAGTGCCTTCGGTGGCACATCGATCGCCAGCAGCGGCGTGTTCTTCATGTTCGGCGTGCCCAGCTTCGGATTGCCAAAAACGATGACGGTACGCGGCAACATGTCGAGATCAAATTTTTTCGCGGCGGCAGCATGATCAAGTTGAGTAAAGACCATAAAGCCATTCGCTTCCTTCGCCTTGACTGCGGCTTCGAAGCGCTCGACCGTTTCCTTGACGGAGTATCGGCTTTGCTTCGTGATCAGACCTGAAATCAGCGGCAATGGCTGGCATTGCGACAATCGATAGCGCAAGCGAAAGCAACAATCCGCCGAGGCCATACTTCGTAACGCTCATTTGCCCCCCCTCTCGACTCTTGCATGGCACAATAGTTTATTAGAGGTTCAGACAATCGGCAAAGCAATAGCGCTTTGATCGCTGCCCGCAACGTCACCTGACGGGAAAATTGGGGTGAAAATTGGGGTCAGAGTAGAATTTGTCCGCAGCGTCGGAGCCGGCAGCGAAATCTACTCTGACCCCAATTTCCATTTTGGTCGCAGCGAAACTCAGCAAGAAGAAGCGGGCGGAACTCGGAACTCTAGAGGCGCGCGGTCTCGTCCTATGGGAATTCGGGGACACATTGCTTATTTCAAGCGCCCACGCGCACTGCCTGCGTCTGACTTGAAGAATTAAGTATTGTGTCCCCGGAACTCCTTGCTCGCGGCAAGTGCATGGTTGCCCTAGAGCTGTATGCGTCGGCTGTCTGTTTCGGGGTATGGGTACTCCATGTGGCGCGCGGTGGCACGGGCGATGGCCTCGCCGAAGTACTGCTCAACCACCTTGAGCGACATGTCAATTCCCGCGGAAATGCCTGCCGAGGTGAACACCCGACCGTCCTGCACGAAGTGCTTGTCGTACTTGACACTTATCTCAGGGAAGGAGTCGCGCATCGTATCCAGAAAGCGCCAATGAGTGGTTGCCCGCAGGCCATCTAAGAGCCCAGCAGAACTCAGCAGGAGCGAGCCCGTGCAAACGGCCGTCACTGTTTCCGCCTCAGCGGCGCGCACGCGGAGCCACTGATGGAGCGAGTCGTTCTTCATGTGGTGGCGGAAGCCCCAGCCGCCCGGAACGACGACGATATCCAAAGGTGGGCAGTCGGACATCGAGTGTTGCGGTAGCACTTGCATGCCCCCGGTTGCGGTGACTGGGCTTGAGCTTTCCGCGATCAGAAGAGGGAGAAACGGCGACGGTTCGTCGCGACGCCTCTCCTCGTTCACCCGAGTCACTGAGAAAACCTCGAATGGCCCGCAGAAGTCGAGGACCTCAACCTCCTCGTATATGACGATCCCGACGCGCTTTCTCTGCATGAGAGCCTCCATGCTTCGTTGGTGGATCGCGCAGTAAGAATTGGGGTCAGAGTAGAATTATTCCGCAAGATCGGAGCCAGCCGATAAACCGTAAGCGTCGGGAAGCGAGAGCTTCGGCCGCGTGCTCCGGACGTCTTGAACGACCAACAGCTCGTCTTCTGTTAATTCTCCACGCGTAATCCGAAAGCGTCTGACGCCGAGGCAGAGCGACCATAATAGCGCATCTTCCGTTGAGGACCACCGATTGCACCCTCTGCATCATCGGGGAAGGCGAATATTCGACCCAAAGCAGACCCTTGGTTCGGCGTGTTGCGGCGGCTAGAGCGCGTCGACAACCACCTTCATGAGGTCATCTTCTTCGCTCGCAACTCCCTCCGCCAGCCGAGCCGCCGCAACGAAGGGCAACCACGCGAAGATGTCATCGGTCCGGCAGTCGCTTGCTCTCACGTAGGCTTCAACATAGGCAGCGGCGATCTCCGGGGCAGCACGGCGTATCAAGACATAGGTGCGGCAGATGTCGGCGGCGGGACTGCCGCGGCAGGCATCCAGCCAGTCAACGACAACGGCCTGACCAGGCGAGCCGATGATGTTCCAGGGATGGAAATCACCATGACAGAGTCTTTCCCCATCGGGCAGGGCTTTCAGGCCGGCCAACAGCCGTTCCTGATACAGAGCGCCCAAGCGCGTCACCTGCCGAATATTTGACGACAACCTTGCTTTAAGTCCGGGAAGCCTGGTCCCCGGTTGGTCGTGCACTTGCCTATGCAGCCGCACCATTTCGCCGAGATAGGTTGGAATCAGCGCAGGCTGCGAGGCGATCACGTCGCCAAAGGACGGACCGGAGGCGCGGGTCATAACAAGACCCCAACGGCCTCCAAATTGCCCGACTTCGCTCACCTTCGGGGCCGGTAGGGCAAATGACTCGACAATGGCCAGAATCGCGGCTTCCCTGAATGCGGAACTCTTCGATGCCGTGGCTTTATAGAGCTTTAGCGCCAGTTCCCCGTGTTCATAGACCTCGGCTTCCTTACCGGAGCCAAGCAGGCGGCCAAGTTCGTTGGGTTTCATCGATGCCTCGATCTCAAATTGGATGGCGAAAGGGTGAGGGCTTACGCCAGGGTTGATGTTGCAGCGTGATCGAGACATACCCTTCCATATCGGGTCCTCGCTAGGAGATGTTGCCACGATGCGACTGAAAATCACCCTGACGGTAATTTTCGCAGCAATTACCTTGCTCCTCACCGGAGCCATCGCCGGCTTCTTTTACGCCTATTCGAGTTCGGTCATGTTCGGGCTGGACGCCGTCGACCCGCGGCAGGCGATGGTCGCCATGCAGGGGATCAACGCCCGAGTCAGAAACGCCGTGTTCTTCCCGGCATTCTTTCTCACCCCCGTCGCCGCGATCATCACCGCCGCTTTACTCTCTTGGGCCGGGCACAGATTGGCGGCCACCTGCATGGCGGCTGCAGCGGTGGTTTATATCGGCGGCGGGTTTCTCCCGACCATGCTCATCAATGTGCCGATGAATGAAGCCCTGGCGACCGCGGGCGTGCCAGGCAATGCGGATGAGGCGAGGAAACTCTGGTCGGATTACTCCGTGCGGTGGAGCTGGTGGAATGCGCTGCGGACCATCTTCAGCCTGCTCAGCCTCTTGCTCGTCGGGGCGGGAATCTTCGCTTGGGGCCGCAGCCGCTGACGGCTCAACGGGCCCTCGCAAATGGTCAACATCATCCCCCCATTTCCCATCATCGCGGCTCGCACTGGAGAGATTTATGGCAAGAGACATCATTCGAACGCCGGACGCCCCGCCCCCGCCGCCGACCTACAGCCAGGCGGTCCGGGCCGCGGGTCTTGTGTTCGTCTCAGGCACGGGGCCGCACGATCCAGTGACCGGGAAGATTGTCGGGGATACGATTCAAGAGCAGACCAGACAGTGCTTGGCGAATGTGTCGGCCATCCTCAAAGCCGCAGGCACGTCCCTCGATCGGGTCGTGAGTGCCACCGTCATCGTTCTCGAGGAAGCCGACTTCGCCGGCATGAATGAAGAGTGGGTCAAGTGGTTTCCGGCGAACCCGCCCGCACGGCAAGGCGCGAAGCTGCCCGTTCGCATTCCTGGCCTGAGAGTGTCCATCGCGGCCATTGCCGAGGCCTGAGAAATCGGGGTCAGCGCCTGCAGCGCAAGCGTCGCAACGGCGCCCGACGTGTAAGGCATCCGGCGCAAAGACCAGCAAACGCACGCAGGCGCAGACCGTCTAACGTCTAGAGCGGCGGTCACTTACTCCATGCCGAACATGTAGGCCCGGTGGCAATATTACCGAGCACGCAATACGACACGGCGCCTGTCGCTGCGTTCATCCGCCAGGCGACAAAAGCCTTGTTTTCATTGTGAGGCGACGACACGGAGTCGGACGTGAACAGGAATTGATGCGCTTGCGCCTGCGCTTGCGGCGCACTTGAGCTGCCGATGATGAGGATCGCTGCGGCGATCATGGCGAAACCGGCTAGAACGGCTTGTTGTATTGTCATGGCGTCCTCCCGATTGCGGTAAGACGATGAAGCTCACGCCGTTAATGCACTGTCCCCATATTCAACAAGCTTGCCGCCGCTATAGTTCCCCTCGCGCACCGCGTCGCGGAAATTGCGTTGAGATCACCGCGCCGGGGCTACGGTAAGCCCGTCGATCCCGCTGCGCACGACGGCGTCGGCCAGAAAGCCGCTGGCGCGCAGCTCATCGAGCGCGGTGTTGACCAGCGCCAGGCGATCCGCGCGGTCGGTCGGCACGGCGATGGCCTGCGGCACGCCATAGAAATTGTCGTCCAGAAGCCGCAGGCCAGGAACGTCTCTGGTCGCGGTGGCGATACGCTGCCGGCCGCCCGCGAACGCCAGCACCTCGCCGCTCTGCAACCATCGCACAGCGTCACGAAGCGTATAGTCGGGTGTCGGGCGCACGCGGGCGGCGGTCAGCCGCTCCTGCAACCACACGCCCACGCTGTCATCGGTGTTCACGCCGATCACCTGCCCGGGCCGATCCAATTCGCGAACGGAGCGCAGTGGCGAGTTGGCGCGGACGAGCGCGCTCTGCTGCACCAGCATGTAGGTCTGCGAATAGAGCACGACCCCGGTGCGCTCCGGGTTCGGTGCCACGAAGCCGATATCCGCCTCGCCGCTCCGCACCGCTTGCAACACGTCGGACGCCGTGGCCAGCGGCGCGATCGCCACCGGCACACCGGCGCGGCGGCCCATTTCCCGCGTGATGTCGGCGATCACACCCGTAACGGTGCCCGTGCTGCGGTCTAACCGGGCCTGCGCGAGGTTGGCGACGATATAAGCCGCCCTCAGCGTGCCGCCTGGCGCGAGCACGGCGTCGGCGGCACGAGCTTGGCCGCCGCCAAGGATCAAGAGCACGAGCAGAAGGGCACGCATGCGATGAGCCAACATCGGATTCTTACTCCACGATTTTCCAATATGAGTCTTTTCGGACCACCTTCCCGTTGCGAAACGTGTAGAAGTCACAACCTTGGACCTCCTTTCTCGTCCCCTCGCGGGTGGTGCCTGTGAGGGTCCATTTTGAGATGCCAGTATCGGCAGCCGAATCCACAAAATGCTCATCGTTGCCCCAGTGGACGTCAGGCAGGCCTTCAAACCGTGTTGCCAGCGCTTCTCGTACGTTCCGTTTGCCCTCAAATCGAGCACCCCAAGGCTTGCCTCCCCTTGGCATCTCCAACACACAATCGTCAGAGAAGAACGCCATGATGCGATCAAGATCGTGCGCGTTGAAGGCCTCACATAGCGCCGTCAGTGTCGACCGAATGTCCATCGCACGTCTCCGTCCAGTCGTATCGTTGATATTTTGTTCGTGCCGTCCGATGTCGGCGCGCTGGTGCCGCCACGCAATGTCGCAGATGTGCCAAACTCGGACGTGAGGGTGTCCCGGGATCTAGCCTTTGTTTGCGGTTACGATATGTGCGTTCATCGGCATAACAATCTCGCCTGAAGGCACGACGAATTCCGCAAGCGCACGTTCAGATTCCGCAGCGAGAGCTTCCATTACGTCGTCGCTGAGCATGTCAGCCAGAGGCGAGCCTTTAACCTCTATGCGTATGAATTCCTTTACCGACGGGAACCGGACCGAGCCCTCATGGAGAGTAACATTGGCCCCCGAGATGCCGCTGTCGACAAATAGTTTGGCGAGCTCGGCTTGATCGCCAAGGACGAAAGGCGCTGCCAGCACGTCTACCGCCTCACGCCCGCACTGTCGGGCCGCGATATCCACCAGTATCTGGTAACCGCGGGCGTGAACGATGGCCGCCCACGAAGCGATCGCAAGGCGTCCCCCGGCCGCGAGAATGCGCCACATCTCTTTTAGGGCGGCCACGCGGTCCGGAAAATACATGAGCGCGAACTGGCTGACCACAACGTCAAAACTCGTGTCTTCGAAAGGAAGAGATGTGGCATCGCCTTGTCGCCATTCTATTTTAGGCTCAGTTCGCGCTGCAACCGCCAGCATCCCCTCATTGAGATCAAGGCCAACAACCTGACCCTCTTGCCCGACCCGCCTAAGGGTCTCGCGTGCGAGCACGCCTGTGCCGCAGCCAACGTCGAGAACTTTGTTACCCGTCCTGATTGCGGCAGCGTCAGCAACCGGGCTTGCCCAAGCACCGAAAATCGCAGGAACGAAGCAGGAACTCGTAGACTTTGGCAGCGTCGGTTGAGACCTGCCAGCGTTCAGGCTCGGCCATCAGAATCGCTCCAACTATTCGCAAAGCTCACTACAGGCGGACACCATGTCGCCCATGGATACATACGCGGTCCTCATTCTTCGGCGGCACCTAATACTGAGTTGTGCCACAAGCAGACACAGCCAGCTACTCAGATGAACCCAAGCCACCCGTATCTTGCGGGCCGTCAGAATAGCTCTACAGAAATCGGAGGCAGAGTAAACTTAGCTTGTTCATGGCGAAGCAGGTTCCCCGCGGCCTCACGGCTGAACCGGCTGCCGCCGCCTCCCCGCGCGCGGCGATGCGGTCCGCGCCGGCAGGCGCACATGGGCGCCCAGTTCGACAAACGGGTCCGACGCATGGGGAATCCCCAGCGCGGCCACGAAATGCTTCTGAAAATCGGGCTCGATGGCGGTCTCGATTTTTTCGATCTTGCGGACGATCTCGGCGATTTCCTTGCGTGCCGCCGCGTTGACCAGCGCGATGCGCGCCCCATGCCCGGCGGCATTGCCCACGGCGATCACGCGGTCGGGCGGACAATCGGGCACGAGGCCAAGCACAAGCGCATGAAGCGGATCGATATGCGAGCCGAAGGCGCCGGCGAGTTTGATCTTCCCGACTTTATCAGTCCCGTAGCGGTCCATCAGGAGCCGCGCCCCGGCATAGAGCGCCGCCTTGGCGAGCTGGATCGCGCGCACATCCGGCTGGCTCACGGCGATACGCGGCACGCCATCGTGGATGAGGTAGGTGAAGGTGCGATGATCCTGCTGCAGCCGCGTCGTGCGCGCGGCAAGGGCGCCATCGATGATCCCGTCGGACCGGATCAGCCCCGCCAGAAACATCTCGGCCAGGGCCTCGATGATGCCGGAGCCGCAAATGCCGGTGATGCCGGTCTTGCGCGTTTCCTCGGCAAAGCCGGGCTCGTCTGACCACAGCGCGCAGCCGATCACCTTGAAGCGCGGCTCCAGCGTCTCCGGATCGATGCGCACCCGCTCGATGGCGCCCGGCGCCGCGCGCTGGCCCGAATGGATCTGCGCGCCCTCGAAGGCCGGCCCCGTCGGCGAGGAGCACGCCAGCACCCGCTCGCGGTTGCCCAGAATGATTTCGGCATTGGTGCCGACATCGACGATGAGGGTGAGTTCGTTTTCAAGATGCGGCGCTTCCGCAAGCACGACGCCCGCGGCATCCGCACCGACATGGCCGGCGATCGACGGCAAGATGTGCACGCGCGCGCCCGCGGCAATCGTGAGGCCGAGATCGCGCGCCGGAATATCGAGCGGCGCGTCGACCGCCAGCGCAAAGGGTGCCCCGCCAAGCTCGCTGGGATCGAGGCCGAGGAAGAGATGATGCATGACCGGGTTGCCGACGACGACCATCTCGACGAGATCGCCACGCTCAAGCCCGGCCTCGGCCGCGACATTACCGATCAGTGTGTCGACCGCCTCGCGCACGACGCGGGTGAGCTCGGCAACGCCGCTCGGATTGCTCATCACATAGGAGACCCGGCTCATCAAATCTTCGCCGAAGCGGATCTGCGGATTCATGATACCCGCCGAGGCGAGAACCGCGCCGCTTTCGAGATCGCAGAGATGGGCGGCGATGGTGGTCGAGCCGATATCGACCGCAACACCGGCCGCGCGCTCCTTGAAGCCCGGAAAGACAGCGACGATCTCGTCACCATGGCGGATCGCCGCGGTGGCGGTCCACTGACCCGCACGCAAGGTTTTTTGCAGATCGGCAAGCACGGCGAGCGGAATCGTCAACCCGGTCAGCTTCCATTGCGCCGCGAGGGCCGCCAGCAGGCGTCGCGCATCGCCGGAGGGATCGTGCATGTCGGGCTCGGCGACCTCGACGAAATGCAAATGCACGACCGGATCGACCTCGACCGGCCGCTCGGCGGCGGCTTTGCGCACGACCTGCCGATGCACCTGGCTGTCCGCCGGCACGTCGACGACGACATCGCCGCAGATATGCGCCTGGCAGCCGAGCCGCCGGCCGGGTGCCAGCGCGCCGCGCTTCTCCATGTAACGCGCCTCGACCGCATCGGCCGGTGTGACGCTCGTGGCGGCGGAGGTGATTCCCAGCTTCGCGAAACTCCCCTCGCCGATCGTCACCTGGCATCGCCCGCACAGGCCGCGCCCGCCGCACACGCTGTCGAGGTCCACACCCAGCGTGCGCGCCGCCGCGAGCAGATTGGTCCCATCGGGAAAACGGCCGCGCTTGCCCGACGGCGCGAAGAAGACGAAGTGCTCGCTCACCGCGCGCCCATCGGCCAGGACGAGACGCTTCAGGCGCGCCGCATCGTAGGCGCCATCCAATTTTTCCGCCTCGGCCTGCGCGATCTCTTCAAGAGCGCCTTCGACGCTGACCGGATCGGCGCGGCGCCAATCGGCGAGATAGGCGTCGGAATCGCGCGCACCCGAGCGCATCGCCGCCATGTCGATGGCTTCCTGGAAGCGGGAAGGCAGCTCGCGCTTGGCGACCGCACGGCCGGCCTTCACCAGAACCTGCGCGGGGATGTCGCGCCAATAAATAACGATCAGATCGGGCATTGTGATGTCACACGCGCGGCGCCAGAAAGCGGCTCATGCCGTCAAGCCCGGTTTTGCGGATTTCGAACGAGAGACCCAAACGCCGCGCCGCGGCTTCGGCCAGCGCCTCGAGCTTGGCATCTTGCGTCTGCGCCAGATAGACGACGCGACGGTAATTGCCGAAATAAGTCGCCAGCAGCTCCGGATGGCGATCGAGACCAAGCCCGCGCCAGATGAGGCGCTCGAAATGGCGCGCCAGATAATCGGTGAGGAAGAACGAGCCGATTTCCTCTTCCATCAGCTTCTCGAAGCGATCGATCCCGGCGTAAAAGGCATAGCAATGCGCGCCATCGATCCGCTCGATCCCTTCTTCTTCGAGGACCGCATCGAGCAGGCCGCCGGTGCCGCAATCACCGTAAAGACAGAGGATCGTCTCATAGCGTGCGCGGGCAGCGCGGATCTTGCGGCGCACCGCCGCGGGAATTTCCATGCGGCCGGTTGTGGAGAATGGCCGGCAGGCAGGTGATGTCGAGATGCGACCAGCGATTGGCCGCCTTGAGGGCGAGGAATTCGCGCGCGAGCGCCCCGCAGGCGATGATCAATGTTCGCGGCCGGGCCTTGGTCCCGCCCGGCCCGCGCCTGACGCTCGATGGCGCCGCGCGCGCTGTGCGCCGTCGTACCGTCTGTTTTTTCGTCTTCACGCGACCCGCTTCGGTCCGCCCTGCGTGACGAGCCGCTTCGCCGTCTCGACCGTAACCGCCGCATCGCGGCAATAGGCATCGGCCCCGATCGACTCAGCGAATTGCTCGTTCACGGGCGCACCGCCGACCAGCACGATCACGTCATGGCGAATGCCCTTGGTTTTCAGCGCGTCGATCACCGTCTTCATGTACGGCATGGTCGTGGTGAGCAGCGCCGACATGCCCAGGATGTCCGGCCGGTGTGCCTCCAGCGCATCGAGGAACACTTCAACCGAAGTGTTGATGCCAAGATCGACAACCTCGAACCCGGCCCCTTCCATCATCATGCAGACGAGGTTCTTGCCGATGTCGTGGATGTCGCCCTTTACGGTGCCGATCACCATCGTGCCGATCTTCGGGGCACCGGTCTCGACCAGCAGCGGACGCAAGATCGCCATGCCGGCCTTCATGGCGTTGGCGGCCATAAGCACTTCGGGCACGAACAGAATGCCGTCGCGAAAATCGACGCCGACGATGCGCATGCCCTCGACAAGGCATTTCGTCAGGATGTCGTACGGCGTCCAGCCCCGCTTGAGCAGGATGTGAACAGCTTCCTCTATCTCGGCTTTCATGCCGTCATAGAGGTCCTCGTGCATCTGTTGCGTGAGGTCGTCGTCGGGAAGCGCAGACAAGTCGATTTCAGGCTCGGACATCGGAGTTCCTTAAATTTTTGCCCGTACTATAGGGCCAATCGGGCGGTCGGCCAATCCGGAGGATTTGGGTGTAAGTACCGGATTTTACTGGTGTTTTCCTAAGGCGGTCTGGCTTTCCGAAAGAACCTGTGCTATAAGAGGTTTTCCACATTTGGGCGTAAACTCTAACTTTATGTCGCTTGCCGAGATTGGTCCTGTCGAACGTGTCCCCCCTGTCGAATGGCCGACAGTCGTTCTCATCACCGCTGTCTATTCCGCCTGGCTGGCGCTCACCTGGTTCCATGATGCGCTGCCGCTCTGGCTCTGGATTCCGTCCGCGGCCCTGACCCTGGCGTTCTGGGGCTCGATCCAGCACGAGCTCATGCACGGGCACCCGACGCGCAGCCGCGCCGTCAACACCGCCCTCGCGACTCCGCCGCTCTGGTTGTGGCTTCCGTTCGAGCGGTATCGCGCGACGCATATCGACCACCATCGCGATGCGCACCTGACCGATCCGCTCGAGGATCCCGAGACGTACTATTTTACGCCGGACGATTGGCGCAAGCTGGGGCCGGTCGGACGTTTCCTGGTGCACCTTCATTCGACCTTGCTTGGCCGCCTGGTCTTCGGCCCGGCCGTGTCGGTCGGCGGATTTCTGGCGATGGAAGCCCGAGCCCTTTGGGCCGGCGATCGTGACCGGTGGCGCGTCTGGGGCTGGCACGCCGTGTGGGTCGCACTCGTGTCGCTGTGGGCCTTCGTCATCTGCGGCATGCCGGTCTGGCAATATCTCCTGGGCTTCGTCTATATCGGCCTTGCGATCACGTTCATCCGTTCTTTCGCCGAGCATCGCGCCGCTGGACCTGCGGCGCAGCGCACGGCCATCGTTGAGAACAGCAAGCTGTTCGGCTTCCTGTTCCTCTACAACAACCTGCACGTCGTGCATCACGCCTTCCCGTCGGTGCCGTGGTATCAGCTGCCGCGTCTCTATCGTCGCAACCGCGCGGCGGTGCTGGAAGCCAATGGCGGCCTCGTCTACGACACCTATGTCGCTGTCTTCCGCCGGTTCCTGTTGAAGCGTCATGATCAACCAATTCATCCGTTGGGCCGCGTTTCGCCGCAAGCCCAGTCCTAGCCGGGAAGAATATATCCGGCAGCCTTAGCGTCCTCGTCCCAGCGCAGCGTCGTCGCATAGTCTTCATGCGTCACCGGCGCGAAGCCCCGGATTAGCAGCGCCTCTGCCAGCGGTGGGAACCAATCGCGCGAAGCCGCCGCCGCAAAAGCGGTACGCAACCGGCGAGCATCGTCGGCCGGCAGGCCGGGCGCCGCGACAAACGCCGGTATGGGTGCAAGATCGGTCGATTCCAGAACCCGGATATGCTTGGTCAGCTCGGGCCGATACTTGGCCACAAGCACGTGCCAGAACGCATCGAGCGGGCCGACATCGATCGTGCCGTCGAGAACAGAGTCAAGAATGCGGCGCGCCGTCACCAAATTGCCCTTGACCTCGCCATAAAGCTTGGGGCGCGCCGGCGTGCGATAGCGCAGCAGATGATGGCGCAGCGCATTGAAGCCCGAATGCGAATGCTCCACCGTCCAACCGACCCGCCCGCCGAACGTGTCGGCGAGGCTGCGAAAGCGGCTGTCGGCGCGAACGATGAGGTCGGAGCGATAGAGCGCCTTGCCTTGCGCCCAATCGGCGGCCGGGATCGGTGCCGCCAGCGGCACGACGTCGGCGATGCGCAACGCAATCGGATAACCGCACATCTGCACGGCACCCAGATCCGGCCGCGCCCATAAGTGCTCGAGCGGCTGCGGCGCCTCATAGCGCATGTAGTCGAGCGCCACGCCGGCCTCCGCCGTCACGCGCTCGATCAACGCACGCCACGCCGCCTCCGCCTCCGGCGCCACCGCGTACATCCGGGCATTGGCGATGAACGCTGTCATGCAAAGCGCAGGCGCTGTCCGACACCCAGTTTCTCGCCCTTGGCCAGCATCGCGTGACCGAGCGCGATATCGGAGAGCGACAGACCTCGATGCCAGAACAGGATCGTTTCGTCATCGCGCTCGCGGCCGGGCTTCAGCCCGGCAACGACCTGGCCGATCTCCGCGTAATAGCGCCCCTCGTGCAGCTTGCCGGAATCGAAATGCGGCCGCAGCGCCCCGAAGCGCCCGGCCCGCGCCTGCCCGAAATCGTCCATCAGGAACTTGTCGGCGATATCGGCCAGCGACAGCTCCACCGCGCTGACGGTGCCATAGGGCATGACCAAGGCACCCTTCTTGATCCATTCCGTCTTGAGGAGAGGCTTGGGCTCCGTGAGGCGCGACGCTTCGACGACGATGTCGGCATCGCGCACGCAGGATTCCCAATCTTCCGTGACAATGATCTTCTTACCGAGATCCTTCTCAAGCCGCGCGCCGAACGCATCGCGGCTTTCCTTGCGCCGCGAATGAACGCGGATCTCGTCGAAATTAAACAGCCGATCGAGCAACCGCACATTCCAGTAGGCCGTGCCGCGCGCCCCGACATGGCCGAGCACTTTCGAATTCTTGCGCGCCAGGTACTTGGCCCCGACCGCCGTTACGGCACCCGTGCGCATATCGGTGATCGCGGAAGCATCGATGATCGCCTTCGGTATGCCCTTGTAGCGATCGAACAGCAGCAAGAGGGCCAATTCCGACGGCAGCTTGTGGAGATAATTATCGTGGAAATCCGACACGACCTTGACGCCGGCGGCATCGATCTCGCCACCGAGCGAACCGCGTAGCACGTTGAAATGCCCATGCGCCACGCCGGGCTCGAGATGCATACGCGGCTCGATCACAGCCTCGCCGCGGCCCTGCGTTGCCAACTGGCTTTCGATCGCCGCGAGGATCTCCTCGTCGCCGATGTTCAGCGCCTCGACATCGAAGCGGTTCATATAGGTTATGTAGATCGGCGGCATTGCCGCGTATTCGTCCATGATACTCCTCATCGCAACGGCAAACGGCGAAACACGCCCGGCCGGTCGGGATCGTGAAACTTATTGTAAGGACCTTCCTTGAGGAAAAGCTGGTGGCAGCGGTCCAGCTTTTCGCGCGACAGCGTCACGCCCAGACCCGGCCCTTCCGGCACTGCCACGACGTTTTTGGATGGGCGAAACGGCCCCTCTTCGATCACGTCGAGCTTCTGCATGCGGAACAGCGATTGCGACGGCTCGCGGATATGCGGCAGGGAAGCCGCGAGATGAAGGTAGGCCGCACTCGCCACCCCGCTATCGCCCGAGTAGCACCAGAAATCGATGCCCATCGCCTCGCAGGCCCCGATGAAGCGCAATGTCCGGCCGATGCCGCCATGCACGTTGACATCGGTGCAGAACGCGTCCGGCGCGCCGAGGGCCACCGCGCGTTGAAGATCGGGCGTGTGCGCCGAGAACGGGATCGTCGTGTGCTGGCGCAGCTTCGCCATGTCCTCAAAGCTCGCGACCGGATCCTCCCAGCAGCGGATATCGAGCGGCTCGATGGCGCGGGCGATCCGCCGCGCTTCGCTCAGGGAATAGGCCTTGTTCGAATCGATCCGCAGTACTGCGCCCGACCCAAGTTTGGCGCGCAACATCTCCAGCATCCGGATCGAGATCGCGGGATCGGCCGTCGAAACCTTGCCCTCGAACATGCTGGTGCCATGCTCCTCCGCCAAGCGCAGGCAGTAGTCGACGACGGCTTCCGGCGTCGTCTCGCCGCCGATCCCATCCTTCTTCTCGCGGAAAGCGAAATAGTCCGTGAAGGGGATGAGCTTACGGTGCGCCCCACCCAGCAGCTTATAGAGCGGCTGCCCCCAAGCCTTGCCGCGGATATCCCACAGCGCCATTTCGACGGCGCCGAAGGCCCGGATCGAAGCAAGATCGATATCGGTCGTGCCGACACCGCGCCAGCTCGGCAGGCACAGCTCCTCCGCGCCTTGGATATCGAAGGGATCGCGCCCGATCAGGCGCGGCGCGAAAACCTTCTCGATCGTGACCACATTCGCGGGCGACGGCCCCTCGCCCAGTCCGACAATGCCGTCGCTGGTCTCGACCTCGACAATCGTCTTCGAAAACCCAGCGAGCGAGCCATACGACCAAAGGTACGGCGCTTCCAGCGGAAGATTGACCGGCGTCGCACGAATGGCTGTGATTTTCAGAGACACAAATTCAGCCCGTGATCTTGCTCAAAAGCGCGTCGTCGACAGCGACACCGTCGCGTGCTGCCTTGTCGCGCGCCGTCAGCCGCCGAGATCCCGGCAGCCGCGCTCCTGTGTCGCCGGCAACGGCGCCCGCAAGCTTCTCAAGTCGCCCGGAAAAACCACCCGCGAACGCCGCCGGATCGAAGGCAACGAAGAATTGCCCAACACCGGGCGGCGGGCCTTCGGCGATCGCGTAGGGCTGCACATCCTGGGACAGCGTGGCGCCGGTGAGCGCCGCCGCCAGCACCTCGACCAGAAGCGCCACATTGGCGCCCTTGGCGCCGCCGAAGGGCGCCATCGAGCCCTTGAGCGCCGCATTGGCATCGGTGGTGCGCCGCCCCTCCGCATCGAAGGCCCAAGTGTCCGGGATCGGTTCGCCCGCCGCCGCCTTCGCCGCGAGCGCCACCTTGGTGACGACCGTTGTCGACTGGTCGACGACCAGCGGCGCCTGGCCTTCGCGCGGCACGGCGAAGGCGATCGGGTTGGTGCCGAACACTTTGCGCTTGCCGCCCCACGCCGCCATGTTGGGTGGCGAATTGGTAACCGCAAGGGCGACCAAGCCCCGCGCTGCGATGTCCTCGACCGGATGCCCCAGCACGCCGATCGAATAGGATCGCGCGATCGAAAGCGCCGCCGTCCCGCAGGTCCGCGCCGCCGCGACCAGCGCATCGAGCCCGGCCTCGAAGGCCGGATGGGCAAAGCCATGCGCGGCGTCCACGACGACCGCCGCCGGGCGCGATGCGCGCATCGTCGGCGTCGCCCGCCCGTCGACTTTGCCCGAGCGCAGATGGCCGAGATAGGTGGGCAGATAGCCAAGGCCGACCGGGCGGATGTCATCGGCTTCCGCGCGGCGGACGGAACGCGCGACCGGCCGCGCCTGATGCTCAGCCGCACCCGCCTTTGTGAGCGCGGCAAACGCGAGCGCCTCGATCTCGTGGAGCGTGAAGTGCGGCATCAGGCGCGGCTCCCCAGCGATTCCGCCGAAAACGGAAAATGACAGCGAACGATGCGGCCCGGCGCGATTTCCGTCAGGCCCGGCGCATCGGTGGCGCATCGCGCCTGCGCCACCGGACAGCGTGTGTGAAAGCGGCAGCCGGAGGGCGGATTGACCGCACTGGGGATCTCCCCCTGCAGCACGATCCGCCGCTTGCGCCGCGCCGGGTCGACCGCGGCGTTGGTCGACAGCAAGGCGGTCGTGTACGGATGCGCCGGACGTTGGAAAAGCGTGCGCGTCTCCGCTTCCTCCACGATCTGACCCAGATACATGACCGCGGTCCGGTCCGTCACGCGCCGGATGACATTCAGATTATGGCTGACCAACAGATAGGTAAGATCGAACTCACGCCGCAGGTCGAGCAGCAAATTCAGCAATTCACCTTGCACGGAGACATCGAGCCCCGCCGTCGGCTCGTCGGCCACGATCAATTCCGGCCGCATAACAAGGGCGCGCGCAACACCCACCCGGCGCGCCTGCCCGCCGGAGATCTGATGCGGGAATTTGGCGAGCACGTCCTCCGCCAGGCCGAGGCGTTTAAGAATGCCGCCCAGCCGTGTCCAGCTCTCGGCCGCGGGCAGATCGTGGATGAGGATCGGCTCTTCGAGTATGCGGCGGACAGTCATGCGCGGCGAGAGCGATGCGATCGCATCCTGCAACAGCATTTGCACGCGTCGGCGGAACGCGAGCGGATCGGCGGCAAGATGCTGTTCGATCGGCTCGCCGCCCATCGTGACGCTGCCTGAGCTCGCCGACACGAGCCCGATCAACACGCGACACAGCGTTGTCTTACCGGAGCCTGACTCTCCCACTAATCCGACGATTGCACCCTTCGGCACGTTGAGCGTTACATCGTCAAGGGCCCGCACCTTGCCATCGAAGACCACGGACAGGCGATCGAACGCCACAAGCGGCGGCGGGGCCGTCATGTGATTTCCTCGGCGCGGTGGCACGCCGCCGCGCGATCGGGCCCGACCGGCCGCAGCAGCGGCACTTCCGTTCGACAGCGATCGATGGCATAGCCGCATCGCGGCGCAAAGATGCAGCCTTGCGCCTTCGCGACAGGGTCAGGAACGTCGCCCGGGATGGAGACGAGCCGATCGGCATGCGCGTCCTCCTCGATCTCGCAAGCGAGGAGAGCCTTCGTATAAGGATGCTTCGGGCCGCCGCACACCGCCATCGCCGGACCGCTCTCGACGACGGTGCCGCCATACATTACGCACAGATCGTCGCAGAGCTGCGCCACCAACCCCAAATGGTGGGAAATGAAGACAATCGAGCCGGAGAAATCGCGCCGCAACGCCTCCAGCAGCGAAACGATTTGCGCTTCCACCGTCGCATCGAGCGCCGTCGTCGGCTCATCCGCGATGAGAAGGTCGGGCCCGACGAGAAGCGCCATCGCAATCATGACGCGCTGACGCATGCCGCCGGAGAGCTGATGCGGATAAGCGGCCAGACGCAGCTCCGCGTCCGACAGCCCAACCTTGCCCAGCATGGCCTTGGCCTTTTCCAGCGCCGCCGCGCGGGACAGACCCGGCTCGCGCCGCTGCAGCACGTCGACCAAATGCGTGCCGACCGTGAACAACGGATTGAGCGCGGTCATCGGATCCTGGAAGATCATCGCGATGCGCGTGCCGCGATAAGCGCCCATCTCGTTCTCGTCGAGCGCCAGGAGGTCGGTGCCGTCGAACACGATGCGCCCGTCCAGCCGCGTCACGTTGGACGGCAAGAGGCGCAAGAGACACGCGGCAAGGGTCGACTTGCCGGATCCCGATTCGCCGACCACGCCGAGAATTCGCCCACGTCCGATATCGAGGTCGACACCGCGCAGGATCTGCGCGGTGCCGCGCGGCGTTTGCGCCTCGAGCGTCAGGCCGCGGATCGCGATGAGCGGCTCGGCCATGGCGCTAATGCTCCTGCCGGATGCGCGGATCGATGGCATCGCGCAGTGCTTCGCCGAACAACGTGAACCCGAGCGTCGCAACCGCCAGCGCGCCACTCGCGACCACTACGGGCACCCAACTATCGGACAGGAACTGATAGCCGTCCTGGATCAGCACGCCCCAGCTTGCCAGCGGCGGCCGCACGCCGAGGCCGAGAAAGGACAGCCCGGCTTCGATCGTGATGACCACGGGGATATCCATCGACGCCAGCACGATCAGCGGCCCCATGATATTGGGCAGGATATGCTGCAGCACCATGCGCGAGCCCGAGGCGCCGAGAATACGCTCGGCATCCAGAAACGGCGCGCTTTTCAGCGTGAGCGCTTGGGCGCGCGCCACCCGGCCGAAATGCGGCACCAGCGTGACCGCCACGATGACGACGACGATGCCGGTCGACGGGCCGAACACGGCGACGATGGCGAGGGCCAGAACAAGGCTCGGAAAGGACGAAATAACATCGAACACGATCAGCACGAAGCGCTCGCTGCGCATCGGCAGGTAGGCGGCGAGAATGCCCAGCATTGTGCCGATCGACAGCGCCACGGCGATCGAGGTCAGCGCCACGATCATCGCCACCGTGGCGCCATGCACCAGCCGGGAATAGAGATCGCGCCCCAGATGATCGGTGCCCAGCCAGTGCGCCATCGACGGCGTGGCGAAGCGGTTCATGACATCGAGCGCATCTGGATTGTGCGTGGCGACGACCGGCGCCAGCACCGCCATGACCACGACAATGACGACGATCACAAAGCCGACTGCTCCCGTCACCGAGGCGCAAACGCGGTTGAGAACGCGATTGACGGTCCGAAGCGCGTTCATTTCGGCACGCCCGGACGCGCGACGTCGCGCCGGATGCGCGGATCGATGGCCGAATAGCTGAGATCGACGATCAGATTCACCACAACGAACAGCACTACGACGACCAGAACCGCCCCTTGCACGACCGGATAGTTGCGCACGAGAATCGCGTCGTAAATCAACCGGCCGAGGCCCGGCCGCGCGAAGACGATTTCGACAAGCACCGCGCCACCGAGCAACCGCCCGACACCCAAGCCGAGGATGGCAATGGTCGGGATACAGGCGTTCTTGAGGGCGTATTTGTAAGTGACGAGCCGGTTGGACAGGCCGTAGGCGCGCGAGGTGCGGATATAATTCTCGCCCAGCACCTCCAGCATCGAGGTGCGCACCAGCCGCGCGATGAAGCCGACCCAACCCAGCGACAATGCGACGGTCGGCAAAATCAGGCGCTTGCCCTGGTCCACCCAATCGCCGGACCGCCCCGCCCCCAGCACCGGCAGCCAGTCGAGCCAGATCGAAAAGATCAGCAGCAGAAAGATCGCGATGACGAAGCTCGGCACGGCGATGAAGGCGACCGACACGAAGGCCAGCACGTTGTCGAGCGTGCTGCCGCGATGGGTCGCCGCAAAGACCCCCAGCGGCACCCCGGTGATGACCGCGAGCAGGATGGCCGTGAAGGTCAGGACGAAGGTGTAGGGAATAACCGACCAGATCAACATCGCGACGGGCCGGCGCGACACCACGTCGGTGCCGAGATCGCCGGTCGCCATGTTCACCAGGAAGTGCCACAGCCGCTCATGCACCGGCAGGTTGAGGCCCATCTGTTCGATGAACATCCGCGCCGCTTCGGGCGTGACCTGCGGCCCCAGCAATGAGGACGCGGGATCACCCGGCACGATCGCCGACAGCGTGAATAGCAGCAGCATCGCGCCGAAGACGATCAAAACCGTCGTGACGAGACGGCTCGCCAGGTAGCGAGCCGTCTCACCCGACATCGCGTCGGCCTATGTACGAGTTCACGCCCGGCCTGGCATGGCTCAGGCCGACGTGAAGCTGTCGTACTGCCAGTCCAGCCAGCCCGGCACCGCCGTGGGCTTCAGCCACGTGCGATGCACGATGAAGTTCACATCGTTCGTCAGCCAGATATAGGCCGCACTCTCGTCCATCAGGCGCTGTGCCTGGACGACCAAGTCCCGCCGCTTGGCGCGATCGAGCTCGCCAGCCGATTGCGCGAACAGCTTATCGTAGTCCGGACTGTTCCAACGCTGCCAATTCCAATTGCCGATCTGCGACGACACGAACCACTGCATGATGAAGTTCGGGTCGTGCTTGCCGTTGAAGCGCAGCAGGAACAGATCGAGATTCTTGCCGGTGTCCGCCTTGCCGGACGACCAGTAGGTGCCGCCCTCCTGCGCGTCGACATCGATCGTGATGCCGACTTCGCGCAGCATCGCCTGCGCCACCAGCGCCATGTTCTGGAACACCGGCTGGTTCAAGACCAAGAGCTTGAGGCGCAGATTGCTGACGCCCGCTTCCTGCAACAGCTTCTTGGCCTCTGCGACGTTGCGCTTATAGACCGGCGCCTCGCTCCAATGCCCGAAGATCTGCGGCGGCAACAGCGTGTTGAGGCGCGGCGCCTTGCCGTTGTAGCCGGCCACGAGCATCTGATCGACATCGAGGCCGAGACGGATCGCCTTGCGCACGCGCACGTCGTTGAGCGGCGGCTTCTCCAGGTTCATGCCGATCCACAGATAGGCGATCGACGGTGCCTCGGTCACGGTCAGCCCCTGCACCGAGGTGAGCGGCTGGGCCACCGACGGCGGCAGGATCGCGAAATCGAGCTCGCCCGCGCGCAGCGCCAGCTCGGTCGTGCGCGGATCGGAGATGAACTTGATATTGATCTGCTCGAACCGCGGCTGCGCGCCTTTGTAGGCCGGGTTGCGCTTCAACGTGGCACCGCGCTGGGTCTCGAGGCTCGTCAACTGGTACGGGCCGGAGCCGACCGGCTGACGGCCGATGCTCTCGCCGCGCTGCGCCACGGCCTTCTTCGACAAGATGCAGCCCGAAACGTCGGCCAGCACCACGTCGAACAGGTTAGCGCGCGGTGAGGTTAGGACGATACGACCCGTATACGTACCCGTGACCTCGACCTTCTCGAGGCTGACCCAGTCGCCGACATAGGTCGACGGCTTGCCGCCCGGCGGGGTCAGGCCGATGCGCTCGAACGAGAATTTGACGTCTTCGGCGGTCATTTCCCCGAACCCGTCGGTGAACATCTGCCCGGGCTTGAGGGTGAATTCGATGACGGTCGGGGAGACCTGCTTGATCTCGGCCGCCGCGTCGTTCTCCAGCTCCGCCGAATTCGGCTTCTGCTTGATCAGGCGCTGATGGATCACCCGGATCACGTTGCCGTCCCAGGGGCCCTTCCGGTCCGTCGGGTCGAGCACGTCGAGATCGCGATCGATGCGCACATTGATGGTGGTGGAGCCACCTGCCTGGGCGAGGGCTTCCCAATGTCCTTCCAGAAGGCCGGCGAGGCCGATGGCGGCTGTTCCGGTCAAAAGCCGGCGGCGATTGAGATCTAGGGTCATTTGGCGTCTCCGATCGTCAGGTGGGGTTGCGGGAATGCGGCGTGGGGTTGGCTCTATCGAAGAGCACGGGCGAGAGCAGCGCAAGTAGGAATCTTAACCGGCGCCGCCAGGGCCGCTTAGCGCAAAGGTAGGCGCTTGAAGCGGCCGGGCTCGTCCGGGTCGTGATGCTGGTCGTAGGGGCCTTCATCGAGGAACATCTTATGGCAGTGCGCGAGCTTGTCGCGCGACAGGGTCACGCCGATCCCCGGGGCATCGGGGACCCGCACGATGTTGTTGGTCGGCTGAAACGGCCCTTCCTCGACGACGTCGAGCGGCTGCATGCGAAACAGCGACTGGTTGGGCTCGCGGATCCACGAGAACGCCGCGCACAGGTGCAGGTAGACCGCGCTGCCGATGCCGGTATTGGCACTGTAGCACCAGAAATCGATGCCCATCGCCTCGCAGGCGCCGATGAAGCGCACCGTGCGCCCAATGCCGCCATGGGCATTGACGTCGGTGACCATCGCGTTGGGCACCCCGAACTCGACCGCGCGCAGGATGTCGACATTGTGGGCGGAGAAGGGAATCCCGGTGTGACGCCGGAGCTCGCGCAGCTCCTCGAATGTCGTGCAGGGCTCCTCCCAGTTGCGGATGTCGAGCTCCTCGATCCGGTCGGCGATGCGGCGCGCTTCCGTCACCGAATAGGCCATGTTCGAGTCAATGCGCAGCACCGCCTCGGACCCCAGCGCTTTGCGCAACCCCCGCAGCACGTCGATGCTGGGCGCCGGGTCGCGCGTGCAAAGCTTGCCCTCGAAGATCGTGGTCCCGTGGCGTTCGTGCAGGCCCACGCAATAATCGACGACTGCTTCGGGCGTCATCTCACCGCCGACATTCCCCTTCTTCTGCCGGAACCCGAAATAATCCGCGAAGGAGATATCCTTGCGCACCGCTCCGCCCAGCAAGTCATAGAGCGGGCGCCCCCAGGCCTTGCCGCGAATATCCCACAGCGCGGTTTCGATCGCCGCGAAGGCGCGGATGGCCCCGAAATCGGTCGAGGACGACACGCCGCGCCAACTGGGCAGACAGGCCAGCTCCGCGCCGTTGATATCGATCGGGTCGCGGCCGATGAGCTTGGGGGCAAAGCGCTTGGCGACGATGTCGCAGGCCGTCCACGAGGCGGCCTCGCCCAGCCCGACGATGCCGTCGTCGGTCTCGACTTCCACCACGCAGCGCGACGATCCGGGAAGCCACCCGAACGACCACCAATATGGCGCTTCGATCGGCAGGTTGATCGGGGTCGCGCGGATTGCCTTGATCTTCATGCTAAACCTCTTCGAACGGAAAACTATCGAGCCTGACGGCACCATTCTCGGTGATCAGAACCTGCGCCTCGAGCTTGACGCATTCGGGCCCGCCCTCCTCGCCGATCAGGCTTTCGACACAGACGGTCATGTTGGCCTCGAGCATGCCGGGATAGGCCCGCTCGAAATCGATATAGTTGGGCACCGAGGGCCACTCATCCGCCATGCCCACGCCATGAAAGGCGAGGCCATAGCGCCGCTCGCGGTACTTCTCCGGAATGCGCCAGCAGCGCTCACTGAACTCTGCAAACGTCATGCCGGGCCGCATCACGGCGACATTGTGCTCGATCTGCTCACGCGCCGCGGCGTAAAGCTCGCGCTGATAATTCGTCATCGGCACATGGCCGATGGGCCAGGAGCGCGACAGGTCCGCGCAATACCCGTAAGGACCGATCATGTCGGTGTCGAAGGCGAGCATGTCGCCCTCGCGGCAAACATAGTCGGACGATTCCTGGAACCATGGGTTCGTGCGCGGCCCCGCGGCAAGCAACCGCGTTTCCAGCCATTCGCCGCCCGATCGGATATTCTCAAAATGCAGCTCGGCCCAGATCTCGTTTTCGGTCTTGCCGGGCAGCGAATGCTCGTACATGCGCGCCATGCCGGCCTCGCAAACCCGGATTGTCCAGCGCATCAGCTCGATCTCTTCCGCACTCTTGATGTGGCGCGCGGCTTCGACGATCGGCTGCGCTTCGACGATGGTGACCCCGCGCTGGCGCAGCGCGTCCGTCCCCGGCGGATCGAGCTTGTCGATGGCCAACCGCATATTGCCGCCGCCGCGCTCGCGCAAGATGTCCACGATCTCGTCGGCCCAGAGGGCGACGCGTTCCTCCTGGCGGTTGCCGGCGTTCATGTAGAACCAGACGCGCGCGGGGCGAGTCTCGTTGACCGTTTCGAAGCCGCGGGCCAGATGCTCCGAACGCCGGTATTCGAACGTGATCGCATGGCCGTCCGCGCCGACGAAGGCGTAGCGCGACGCGTGATGCAGCATCCACACCTGCATGTTCGACACATCCGTCGCATAGCGGATGTTGCAGGGGTCATACAGCAGGATGCCGGCGCAGCCGGCCTTGGCGATTTCTTGAACGAGCCGATTCTTGCGATTGCCCCGCGCGCGCTGCAGCGTCGCTGGCGCGATTGGACTTTTCAGCGGCTTATCCGCGCCCTCGCCATTGAGAAACTCCCGCTTGCGCGGGTCCTTGAACAATTGCGCCACCCCGGCCCCCCCGCCCCTTGCTTCAGCCGCCCAGCTCTTCCTTGCGCTTCGCCACATACGCGTCGAGCGCTTCGGCCACGGCCGGATCGAGCGGCGGCGGCACGTATTGTTCCTTCAGCTTCTTCCAGATCGTGTGTGCGCGGTCGGTCGCGGTCTTCGCACCCGCGTCGTGCCAGTTCTCATAGTTCGACCAGTCCGACAGCAGCGGCTGATAGAACGCGGTCTCGTAGCGCGCGATGGTGTGCGGCGAGCCGAAGAAATGCCCGCCCGGTGGCACGTCCTTGATTGCATCGACCGCGATGTCGTCGTCGCTGAAGTCGACCGGCTTCAGCATCTCGGCCCAGCCACGCAGCATCTCCGCATCGACCACGATCTTCTCCATCGAGGCCGACAGCCCACCCTCAAGCCAACCGGTGGCATGGGCGATGAGATGGCTGTGGCTCATGATCGCGGCCCACAGCGAGAACCCGGTCTCGTAGGTCGCTTGGGCATCGACGCAAGGCGAGGCATTCACGGCACTCGTGCGCACCGGCAGCTTCAGCCGCCGGCCGAGCTGCGCGGTTGCCAGGGCCGCATTGACGTATTCCGGCGTGCCGAAGGCCGGCGAGCCGGTGCGCATATCGACATTCGACGTGAAGCCGCCGATCACGCAGGGCGTCCCCGGTCGGATCATCTGGCACAACGAGATGATGCCCAACGCCTCGGCTGTCTGCTGCACCAGCGCACCCGCCAGCGTGACCGGCGCCATCGCCCCCATGAGCGTGAACGGCGTGATGCACACCGCCTGGCCATGCGCCGCCATGGTCATGATGTTGTCGAGAATCTCCTCGTCCACCCGCCGCGGCGAGTTGACGTTGGTCACGGACAGCAATGTCGGGCGCGAAGCAAGATCCTCGACCGAAACACCGTGCTCGATCGCCGACATGGCGATGGCATCGCTTGCCTGCACGCCGCCCACGCCGCGCGCCGCCCAGACGATGTCCGAGAGCGCGATATGGGCGCGATACATCTCGAGATGCCGGATCGGCACCGGCAGATCCACCGGCTCGACCACCACGCCGCCCTGCCAATGCAGGACACCCAGCGCATGCGTCACCTTCAAGATGTCGCGAAACGCCTCCAGATCGCCGTAGCGCCGGCCGCGCTCGAGATCGGAGATGTGCGGCGCACCACCGACCGGCCCGAAATTGACGACATTGCCGCCGACGTGAAGATCGCGGTCCGGGTTGCGCGAATGGATGACGAAACTTGCCGGTGCGTTGGCGACATGGCTTTCGACAATGTCGCGGCCAAGCCGCACCATCATCGTCGCGTCATCGACGATCGCGCCATTACGGCGATAGAAGTCACGCGCCTTATCGCTGCGGATTTCCAGACCCGACTCTTCCAGGATGCGGAACGCAGCATTCAAAATGCGCTCGACCTGCTCGGCGCTGAGAATTTCGACCGGCTTCCACGGCACGGTCAGCCGCGGCAGAGCGGTGCCGGTAAGCGACGCGTCGGCCGGACGGCTGCGGCGGGTACGGTCGCGACGACGGGGCGCTGGCGCTGGTTCGGTCATGATTGCGGATCCTCTTGTCTCAGCCACGCCGCCGGCTGGTGCGACGTGCAGCGCCATCGGATGAGCGCGCGGGCGGCGAGACCAGGGCACCGAGCTGTTCGACCACGACGGCGAGATCGGGTCGCGTTCCCGCGTGATGCGCGTCGACCGCGCGCCGCATGGCTGCCAGATGAGCCGGCGACGTGCCGCAGCAGCCGCCGACGATACGCGCTCCGGCATCGATGGCAAGGTGAGTATAGAGAGTCATGGTCTCGGGCGTGCCGGAATAATGCACGTGATCGCCGTGCACCGTCGGAATGCCGGCATTGGCCTTGGCGATGATCGGCGCCGCCGGCATCACCTCGGTCATCGCCAGGATCGTGGCGACAAGATCGGAAGCACCAACGCCGCAATTGGCGCCCACAGCGAGCGGCGGCGGCACCAACGCCAAAGCATGATCGAGCAGCGTGCTGGGCGCGATCCCCATCATCGTGCGCCCGGCCGTGTCGAAGCTCGCCGTGATCGTGTAGGGCATCCCCACTTCGGCGGCAGCCATGGCCGCCGCGCGGATCTCCTCGGCCGCCGACATCGTCTCGATCCAGATCACATCGGCGCCGCCAGCCTTGAGGCCTTCGATCTGCTCGACAAAGACCGCTTTCGCGTCGGCTTCGGTCAGCGGACCCAGCGGCGCCAGGAGATCGCCGGTCGGCCCGACAGAGCCTGCGACCACCACCGGCCGACCGGCGGCGTCGGCGACATCGCGCGCCAGGCCGGCCGCGATTTTGTTGAGCTCGCGCGTACGCGCCTCGAGGCTATGCAGCTTGAGGCGTCTCGCATTACAGCCGAACGAGTTCGTCAGAATAATGTCGGCACCGGCCGTGACAAACGACTGGTGAAGCTTACGGATGCGATCGGGATAGCGATCGTTCCACAGCTCCGGCGCGTCGCCGGAGGTGAGGCCCATGTCGAACAGGTTCGTGCCTGTGGCACCATCGGCCAGGAGGACCTTGCATTCAGCCAGTCGTCGTTCGAGCACGGCGGCCTCCCTGTCGCGTCGCGCGCGACGTCATGGTTTGCAGGCGCTGCGCGAGCGCGCCGTTGATGCTACGCCGCGCATCTTGGCTCAGCATGGGCCATTGCGCGATTTCGTCGCTCGTGCGCCCGCAGCCGATGCAACAATCCGTGACGCGGTCGAGGACGCACACATTGATGCAAGGGCTGAGCATCGGCGGTCATGATCTAAGCCTTGCGCTGTCCGGATCATAGAGCGCGCGGGCGGTCATCGTCGCGCGGCATTCCTCGCCCAGAACATCGATCGCAAAAACCGCGCCATCCTGGGCAAGCTCCGCCGGCACATAGCCGACCGCCAGGCTCTTGCCGACCCAATGGCCGAACCCGCCGGAGGTAACGTGCCCGACCGGCGTGCCATCCTTCAGGATGACCTCATAGCCCACCACGTCGGCATGCGGCGCGTCCACCATGAAGGTCGCGAAGCGCCGGCTGGGCCCGCGCTCGCTTCTCGGCGATGACGGCGGCCTTGCCGACGAAATCGCCTTTGCCAAAGTCGACGAAAGCGTCGAGCCCTGTCTCGCCCGGCGTGTAATCGGGGCGGAAATCCTTGTTGAAGGACCCGTAGTTCTTCTCCAGCCGCAACGACGAAATCGCGCGCCCGCCGTAAAGAGCAAGGCCAAGCCCCTCGCCCGCCGCCAGCAAATCGTCATAGAGCTGCACCTGGTAATCGGGTGTCACCCAGATCTCGTAGCCGAGCTCGCCGGTGAAGCCGCAGCGCTGGACAATGGCGGGCGACATGCCGACCGCCATCTCCTTGCACGGCGAAGAAGCGGAACGCCTCGTTCGAGACATCAGCATCGGCGACGCGCTGCAGCACGGCGCGCGCGTTCGGGACCGGAGATTGCAAACCCGGTCAAGGTCGAGCACGGCGCTGCGCACGAACACGTCGTCCGGCGGGTTCGAGCGCCAGAACCAGCGCATATGGAAGGCTTCGGCAAAGCCCGAGCCGACGATCAGATAGCGATCCTCCGCCAGGCAGGCGATGGAAAGATCGCCCATGATCCGCCCGCGCTCGTTCAGCATCGGCGCGATCGCCATGCGGCCGGGTTTCGGGATGCGGCAGGCGAAGACGCGATCGAGGAGCGCGCGCGCCCCGCGCCCCGTCGACCTCGTATTTGGCGTAGTTCGATGTCTCGTAGAGACCGACCGCGCGTGCGCACGGCATGACACTCGGCCCGCACATGCGGGAACGCGTTGGACCGGCGATAAGTCGGCTCTTCAACCGGCGCCACGCCCGGCGGCGCAAACCACAGCGCGTTCTCCAGCCCGAAATTGGCGCCGAACACCGCGCCCTTCGCTTCCAGCTTTTCGTAGACCGGCGTGCGGCGGAACGGCCGCGCCGCGGGCATTTCCTCGTTGGGATAGGCAGCCGGAAGCGGCGGCGGTAATTCTCCTGCACCTTGATGTTCGTGTAGGTCGGTGTCGCGAACACACCGAAGCGTGCCGCGTCCATCGCCAGCACGTCCTGCCCCGGATCGTCCTCCGCCATCCAGCGCGACAGCACGAGCCCGATGCCGCCGCCCTGGCTGAACCCCGCCATGACCGCACAAGCGAGCCAGTAATTACGGCAGACCCCGCACCGGCCCCACCAGCGGATTGCCGTCGGGCGCGAAGGTGAACGGGCCGTTCACCGCCTTCTTGATGCCGGCGTTGGACAGCGCCGGGAAATGCTTGAAGCCGCGCTCGAGCTCCGGCGCGATGCGCTCGAGATCGTCGGGCAGCAGCTGGCTGTGAAAATCGTCCGGCGTCTTGTGCGCCGACCAGGGCACGCAATCCTGCTCATAGGTACCGAGCAAAACGCCCTGCCCTTCCTGGCGCAGATAGATCTCGCCCGTGAAGTCGGTCGTGTTGATGATCTCGCGCTCAAGCCCGGCGAGCTCCGGCACCGCTTCGGTGACGATGTAGTGGTGCTCCATCGCCAGCACGCGGCAGCGACAGCCCCACCATGCGGCCGACCTCGCGCGCCCACAGCCCGCCGGCGTTGACGACATGCTCCGCGTGGATCGTCCCCTTGTCCGTCGTCACGGTCCAGCCGCCGTCGCTGCGTTGGGCAAGCGCAGTCACCTTGGTGAAACGTTCACCTCCGCGCCCAGCGCCTTCGCCGCCGCGACATAGGCTTGCGTCACCAGCCACGGATCGACATGGCCGCCATCCTCGCGCCACAGCGCGCCGCTGAAATATTCCGTCGCGATCAGCACGTTGCGCTTCTTGGCCTCGGCGACGGAGATCAGTCTCCGTCTCCATCTTGAGGTAGCGCGCGCGGCTGTGGATCAGCTTCGAGAAAATCCATCTGGCCGTCGGAGGCCGCCAGATAGATTCCGCCGTTGTGGTGGATGCCGCAGGATTGTCCCGTCGCGCGCTCGAGCTCGCGATAGAGATCGAATGTGTATTTCTGCAGGCGCGAGACATTGGCGTCGGAGTTGAGCGTGGTGACGCCGCCGGCGGCATGCCACGTCGATCCCGACGTCAGCTCGTTCTTTTCGAGCAGTACGATATCGCGCCAGCCGATCTTGGCGAGATGGTAGAGGACCGAGCATCCGACCACGCCGCCGCCGATGACGACCGCCCGCGCATGCGTTTTCATAGGCGCGCCCCGGCGCGTTCGTATTCAGTGTGGCGCGTGTGCAGGCCGTGCGTGGGCATCAGTCATCACTCTGGAAAAGCAGTGGGTTGAAGAGATCGGCGAAGGGCGCCACAAGCGCGCCCGACATGACAAGCCGCGCCGCCGCCTCGATATCCGGAGCCATCGGCCGGTCGCTGGCGAGAAAGGATGCCGCCGAACGGACGACGCCATGTGCCTGCTGCAAACGCAGGCTGGTCGCGAGCGGGGCGCGCATCTCGATGCCCTGCGCCGCCATCAACGCTTCGATAGCGACAATGCGCGCCAAATTCTCGGTCATCGCACCCAGCCGGCGGGCACCATGCGCCGCCATCGACACATGGTCTTCCTGGTTGGCGGAGGTGGGGATTGTGTCGATGACGGCAGGCGCCGCGCGCTGCCGGTTCTCGGACGCGAGCGCCGCCGAGGCGACTTCCGCGATCATAAATCCGGAATTAAGCCCAGGCTCCTGGACCAGAAACGCGGGCAGGCCCGACAACGACGCATCGACCAGCAAAGCGCAGCGCCGCTGCGCGATGTTGCCGATCTCCGCCACGGCCAGCGCCAGCATGTCGGCCGCGAAAGCGACGGGTTCCGCGTGGAAATTGCCGCCCGAAAGCACCTCGCCGGTGTCGGTCATGACCAACGGATTGTCGGTGACCCCGTTCGCCTCGCGCATCAGCATGGCGGACGCGGCGTGCATGACGTCGAGGGCCGCCCCCATCACCTGCGGCTGGCAACGCAACGAGTACGGATCCTGCACACGCGGATCATGGACGAGATGGGAGCGGCGGATGGCGCTGGAGTTCCAGCAGGGCCCGCAGCACCGCCGCGACCTGCGTCTGGCCCGGCTGGCCGCGCAGGGCCTGGATACGCGGATCGAACGGCGTGTCCGAGCCCGCCGCCGCGTCGACCGACATGGCGCCGGTGATCAGGGCCGCCGCGAAACAGCGCTCCAGCGCGAACAGCCCATGAAGCGCAAGGGCCGTCGAAACCTGCGTGCCGTTGAGAAGGGCGAGCCCCTCCTTGGGCTGAAGCGTCACCGGTGCCAGGCCCGCCTGCGCGAGCGCCGCGGCGCCCGGCAGCCTGCCGCCCCCGACAACCGCCTCCCCCTCGCCGATCAGGACCGCCGCCATATGCGCTAGCGGCGCCAGATCGCCGGAGGCGCCGACCGACCCTTGCGCGGGAATAACCGGCAGCACCCCGCGCGCCAGCATGGCCTCCAGCAGCCGGATCGTCGCCGGCTGCACGCCCGATGCACCCTGCGCCAGGCTCGCCATCTTCAACGCCAAAACCAGCCGCACCACGGGTTCGGGCAGAGCATCGCCGACGCCGGCCATGTGCGAGCGCACGATGTTGACCTGCAGCGTCGCAAGCTTGTCGTTGGGAATGCGCACGCTCGCGAGCTTGCCGAACCCGGTATTGACCCCGTAAATGGCGTCGTCGCCGCGCGCGGCCTTCAGAAGCATGGCGTGGCCGGCTTCGACGCGCCCCCACGCTGTGTCGTCGATGCGCAGCGGGGTCCCCGTCGCCACCGCCCGCCATTGCGCCAAATCCGCGCCGCTGAGCTTATGAACGAGCGGGGTCATGGGCTTTGAGATGCGGGTCGTGGCGTCATATCCGACGGGCGAATTGCCGCGTGGATTTTCGCGACCGTCGCCGCCGCGGGCTAGAGGATTTTCGATGAGAAGCCGGTCGCTCGGCACGGCGGGATCGCTTTTCAATAATGTCTATGCAATAATAAAACATGGGTAATCAACTGACGCAAGCCTCTCGCGTCGTTTGGGCACGCGGGCGCATGAATTCATGACGGGCGATGCGGGCCTTGTCCTCGACGGCCGCGGGGCCGTCTACCGCCAGTTGGAGCGGGCCCTGCGCGAGGCGATCGCCTCCGGGCGCTGGGCATCCGGGATCCGGCTTCCCTCCGAGCACGATTTGATGTGGGCGCTGGGCGTTTCGCGCATGACCGTCAACCGCGCACTCTCGACCATCGCCGATGACGGCCTTGTCGTTCGCCGGCGGCGGGCCGGTACCACGGTCGCGCCCCAGACGATCGTCCATGCGGCGATCGCCATCGCCGATATTCGCAACGATATTTCCGGTTCGGGAAAAACCTACGATTTTCATCTTGTGAAGCGCACAACCCGTCGCGCCTCGCCCGTCGATTGCGAACGTCTGGCGGTGCGGCCCGGATCGCGCATTTTGGCGTTGAGCGGCGTGCATCTCGCCGACGGCGAGCCTGAAATCGTCGAGGAACGGCTGATCAACACCGCCTTGGTGCCTGAAGCCCTCGACGCCCCGTTCGCCGAGGAGCCCCCGGGCACGTGGCTCCTCAAGAAAGTACCGTGGTCGCGCGCAGCCTTCGCGATCTCGGCCGCCCTCCCCGATCGCGCCGCCATCCGTGCCCTCGGCATCGCGGAGCGCTCGGCCGTGCTGGTCCAAGAGCGCCGGACCTGGCGCGGTCCCACGCCGGTGACGTGGGTCCGCCTGACGTTCCGCTCCGATCGCCACCAATTCTCCGGAAGCTTTACACCCTGATCCGATGCCTGATCGTTCGACTGCCACCATGGATCGTTACTCCGGACTGCGCCTCTTCACCGAAGCCTTGCGCGGCCATCGCGGCTGGCGACCGGCATGGCGCGACGCCGCCCCCAAGGCATCCTATAAGGTCGTCATCGTCGGCGGCGGCGGTCAGGGATTGGCAACGGCCTATAATCTCGCGACCCATTACGGCATCAACGACGTCGCCGTGCTCGAACGCGGCGCCATTGGCCTCGGCAATGTCGGCCGCAACACCACCATCATCCGCTCGAACTATTTCTCGGCCGAGAACATCCGCTTCTTCGAGACTTCGCTGAAGCTCTGGGAGCGCTTCGAGCAGGACGTCAACTTCAACGCGATGATCAGCCAGCGCGGCACATTCAATCTGGTGCACAGCGACGGCCAGCGCGACCTGTTTGCGCGCCGCGCCAACGCTATGCGCATCGAAGGTGTCGATGCGGAATATCTCGACCAGGAAGCGGTCAAGCGCGTTGTGCCGATGATCGACTTCAAGAACGGGCGCTTCCCCGTGCTGGGCGGTTTCCTGCAACGCCGCGGCGGCACCGTGCGCCACGACGCCGTGGCCTGGGGCTATGCGCGCGCCGCCAGCGCCAAGGGCGTCGACATCGTCCAGAACTGCGAAGTGACCGGCATACGCTGCACGGGTGGGCGCGTCGTCGGCGTGGAGACGACGCGCGGTGCGATCGCCGCGGACAAGGTGCTGCTGGCCGTGGCCGGCCACTCTTCGCGCCTTGCCGCCATGGCCGGGTTTCGGCTGCCGATCGAAACGCACGTGCTCCAGGCCTTCGTGACGGAGAGCGTGAAGCCCTGCTCGACGTGGTGGTCACCTATGGCGCGGGCCATTTCTATGTCAGTCAGTCCGACAAGGGCGGCTTGGTGTTTGGCGGGCCGACCGACGGCTACAACACCTATGCCCAACGCGGCCATCTGCCGGTGGTCGAGGAGGTCCTGACGGCCGGGGCGACACTGATGCCGGCCCTGTCGCGCCTGCGCGTGCTGCGCCAATGGGGCGGAGTCATGGATATGAGCATGGACGGCAACCCGATCATCTCCGCGACCCCAGTCGAGAACCTCTATCTCAACGGCGGCTGGTGCTATGGCGGCTTCAAGGCCATCCCTGCCGGCGGCCTCGCGACCGCGCACCTCGTCGCCACAGGCGCCCCGCCTGCGATCGCCGCGCATTTCGATTTGGGCCGTTTTCGCGCGGGTCGCACCATCGACGAGCGCGGCGTCGGCCCCTATCCCTGGGCCCACTGACGATGCAGCGATTGCCTGCCCCTGGTGCGGCGTGCGTGACGAGGCCGATTTCGCTATCGCGGCGACGCGACTCGCAGCGCCGTCCCGACCCCGATGCCGGCCTCGACGCCTTCCTCGCCTATGTCTACGAGCGCGACAATCCGCATGGCTGGCACCTGGAATGGTGGCATCACGTCCATGGCTGTCGCCGCGTGCTAAAAATCGTTCGCCATACGGTGACGCACCAGATCGCCGCAGTCGGACAGCCGCAGGACGAACTTGCCCGTGCCGCCGGACGACAAGCGATGAGCGGGTATCGCCTTGCCGCCGGCGGCCGCATCGATCGCGGCGTCGCCCTGCCCTTCACCTGGGATGGACGCGTTTATCGACGGCTATGGCGGCGACACGCTCGCCTCCGCCCTGCTCGCCAACGGCGTGCGGCTGGTTGGGCGCAGTTTCAAATATCATCGCCCGCGCGGCATCGTGACCGCCGGGCCCGAAGAGCCCTGCGCGCTCGTGAGCTCGGCGCCGGTGCGCGACGCGATCCCAATACGCCGGCGCCGATTGTCGAACTCTTTGCCGGGCTGCAGGCCGAGAGTCAGAACCGCTGGCCCTCGCTCAAATTCGACATGATGGCCGTGAACGGTCTCTTCGCATCGATCATGCCGGCGGGGTTCTACTATAAGACGTTCATGTGGCCGGCGACCTTTTGGGAGCGCGTGTACGAGCCGATGATCCGCCGTGCTGCGGGATTGGGACGCGCGGCGCAAGAGCCCGATCCGGATCACTACGAGCATGAGCACAGCCACTGCGACGTGCTGGTCGTCGGCGCGGGCGCCGCGGGTCTCAGCGCCGCGCGCGCCGCGGCGGATGCCGGTGCGCGCGTCATCCTGGTCGAGCAGGATTTTGAACTGGGCGGCGGACTGCTGGTTGAACCGGAGCATGGAGGCGTGGCGTCGCACGGCTATTGTCGCACTGGATGGCCGCGTTCGCGTGCTCGCGCGTACGACAGCGATCGGTGCCTATGACCACGGCGTGTTCGCGGCCGTGGAACGCATCGGCGACCATCTGCCCAAGCCGGACTCCCATCGGCCGCGTCATCGCCTGCATATAATACGCGCCCGCGATGCGGTGCTCGCGACTGGCGCCGTTGAGCGCCTCGTGGCCTTTCCCGATAACGACCGGCCCGGCGTAATGCTGGCCTCGGCCGCGCGCGCTTACGCCAATCGCTTTGGCGTGGCGGTTGGGAAGCGCGTCGCTCTCTTCACCAACAATGACGAAGCCTACGCGACGGCAACCGATCTCGCCGCCGCCGGTGTCGCGATCGCGGCGATTATCGATACACGCGTGGCGTCACAAGCCGCGAGCACAGCGCTCAAGAGCGGATTGCCGGTTCGCCTCGAACACGAGGTCTGCGGCATGTCGGCGTCGCACGGCGGCGTGCACGGCATCCATGTCCGCCACATCGGCTCGGCCAAATCCGAATATGTATCCGCCGACGCGCTCTGCGTATCCGGCGGTCATTCACCGCAAGTACAGCTCGCAAGCCAGGCCCGCACGCCGCTCGCCTGGAACGACGCGATCGCGGCCTTCGTCCCGGGCCCGGAAACGGGTCCCGTGCGCTCCGCCGGCGCCGCGCGCGGCATCTTCGGTGCTTGCGAAGCCGCCGCCGATGGCGAAGCCGCGGGACGCGCGGCCGCAGTAGCACTCGGGTCTGACCCCCGCCGCGACCAAGCCCCTGCCCGATACGGCGATGTCAACACAGACACCGCTTGCGCCGTTATGGGCTGTCGACGCGCCGGGCAAGGCTTTTGTCGATCTTCAGAACGACGTGACGCGCCGACGATCTGCGCCTCGCCCATCGCGAGGGCTACTCCCATATCGAGCACGCCAAGCGCTACACGACGTTTGCAATGGCGACAGACCAGGGCAAGATCGGCAGCCTCGTCGGCGCCGCCGTGCTCGCCCAGGCGCGCGGCGAGCCGATCGCCGCCGTCGGCTTGCCGCGCTTTCGCCCGTATACGACGCCCGTCGCCTGGGGTGCCCTTGCCGGTGCGGATGTCGGCGCGCATTTCAAGCCGGAGCGGCTTCTGCCGCTGCACGATTGGCACAGCGAAGCGGCGCCGTGTTCGTCAAGATCGGCCTGTGGCTGCGCCCGCTGGTCTATTCCCCAAGCGGCGATACCAGTTGGGAGCCGGTTTTGGCGGAGGCGCGCGCCGTGCGCCGCTCCGTCGGCGTGACCGACGTGTCCTCGCTCGGAAAGATCGATGTGCAGGGTCCAGACGCTGCACATTTCTCGACCGCATCTACGCCAACACCGCCTCGACCCTGGCCGTCGGCCGTGCGCGCTACGGCTTGATGCTGCGCGAAGACGGCATGCTGTTCGACGACGGCACCATCGCGCGCCTGTCGCCCGATCATTTCCTGATCACGGCGACGACACAGAAATCCGCCGACGTGCTCGAACATATGGAGTGGCATCTCCAGACAATCTGGTCCGATCTCGATGTCACGCTGACCAATGTCGCCGATCACTGGGCACAGTTCGCGGTGGCCGGCCCGAATTCGCGGCGCGTCCTCGAGGCGGTGGTGACAGGACTTGATCTCTCGAACAAGGCTTTCCCGTTCATGGCGCTCGCCGACGCGCGCATCGCCGATGTGCCGGGCCGCGTCTTCCGCATCTCGTTTTCCGGCGAGCAAGCCTATGAGGTGGCCGTGCCCGCCCAATATGCCGAGCATGTCTGGACCTCCATCCTTGCTGCCGGCAAGCCGCACGGCATCGTGCCCTATGGCCTCGATGCGCTGAATGTGCTGCGCATCGAGAAGGGTCACGTCACCGGCGGCGAGATCAATGGCCAGACCACCCCGAACGATTTGGGGCTCGGCGGCATGCTCAAGAAATCCGGCGATTTCATCGGGCGCACGCTGGGTCAGCGCGCCGGCCTGCTCGAAGAAGGACGGCTTCAGCTCGTCGGCCTCGCGCCGATAGATGTCGCGCATCGGCTGCGCAGCGGCGCCCATCTCGTATCGCTCGGGGGTACGCGGCCCGAGCCAAGGCTTCGTCACGGCCACGTGCATGGCGGCCGAAGGCAAAGGCTGGATCGCTCTCGCGCTGCTCGCCGGCGGCCGTGCGCGCCATGGCGAACGTCTGATCGCGGCCTCGCCCGTCTATTGCGAGGCGGTCGAAGTCACCGTCACCACGCCGCATCATGTCGATCGGGAGAACGCGCGTGTCCGCACCTGAACCGCGTTCGCCGCTCGCCGGCACTCTTGCCCCGGGTCCGCATGGCCGGCCGGGTGAAGCGGGCGTGACGCTGATGGAGCTGCGCACCGGTCTTGTCGAGATCGCCGCAAGGCGCGGACAGGGGACGGCGCTGGACGCGGAACTGCAACGCCTAGTTGGCCTTGGCCTGCCGGAACCCGGCCGCGCCATCGAAGCCGGCGATGTGGCCGCGCTGTGGATCGCGCCGACAACGGCCATGATCCTTGCGCCGCCGTCGCGCCTCGATCCGCTTCTGGGCGGCATCGCGCCTTCCGTTGCGGCTGTTCTGGACCAGAGCGGCGGGTTCGTGGTTCTGCGCGTTGCGGGGCCGATGGCAAGCGCGGCCTTGGCCAAGGGATGCCGCCTCGATCTCGACGCACGGGTGCTCACGAGCAGCCGCGTCGCACGGAGCCTGATCGCGCAGGTCCAGGCGATCCTCTACCGGCCTGCCGGCGATCACGGCTTCGATGTCATCGTGCCGGCAACATTCGCGCGATCCTTTGCCGAATTCCTCCGCAACGCCGCCGCCGAGTTCGGCTGCACGGTCCTGCCCGCCGGCGCGCGTTCCGTCGTCTCCTGATCGGCGGACTTTCGCCGCTCAGACGAGATTGCTGTCGTCGCTCCAATCGTCATTCGACGCGACGTCGGTATAGGACGCGTCGTCGAGATCCGGGTCGGGCGCGGGATCGCTACTGTCCGCCACCGTTGCATCCGTGTCGTTGGCGGGGCCCGTGTCGCTCTGCGCGGATCTCTGGCCAGCGGCATCGCGACCTGAATTGCCATAGAAATTATTGACGACATTTTCCGTGAGTGAGGGCTGCGGCGTCTGGCCGGCCAGCATGCCGCCCGCGTGCGAGCCGAACATGGATTGCAGGCCCTGGAACAGGAATTGGCCGCCGACGACGCCCAGCGCCGTCGCCGCGGCCGCGCGCAGGAAGCCCGAGCCTGCACCACCCGGCATCGGCGAAGCCCAGGACGATGGCGCCGCCGTCGGGCTGACAGCGGCCGGTCCGGGTTGCGGCGCCATAGCCTGCGGCACGCTCCGCTGCCAGGGACCGGCGGCGGGCACGCTGCCGCGCGGCGCTTGCGGCAGGAAACTGGCAGGCGGTGACGCGCCGGTCTCGCCAGCCTGACGTTCCAACTCGACAATGCGCGCCTGCGCCTGGCTCAACGCCATGTCTTGGATCAGCACCGTCTGAACCAGCTTATAAGCCGCGTCCGGCTGCTCGCTCGTCCGCCGTTGGATGAGGTCAGCTGCCTCCGAATCCTTCGGCTGCGCCGGGGTTTGTTTCAACCGCGTGAATAACTGCGAAATAAGCTCGTATTCCTGGGGCGTCATGCCACCCTCCCGAAACGATGGGCCTCGGATCGTCTCGAATGTGGTGCGCCCGTGCCGCAATCACCAGGGGATAGCCCGCCGCCGCGGCAGCATTACCGAATATTTAAATTTGCATGCGCGTCTCACCGCGCTACCGCTCCTGAATCACCAGGCTCCCGTACCGGTCCACCTCCGCCGCCTGACCCGGGAAGAGCACGGTCGTTGAGTCGAGCTGGGTGACGATCGCCGGGCCCTGCAGCTTGGCGCCTGCGTTGAGCCGCGCGCGGTCGTAGACCGGGCAGGTGTGGCGCTGGCCTTCGATGTCGACATCCTGGCGGCCGACGATCGCATCCTCCGCACGCCCGCCGGTCGGCAGCTCCTTGAGCTCCGCGCCCGGCAGCGTGCCGGTGGCGCTCACGCGCAAGGTCACGATCTCGACCGGCGTGTCTTCCTGCGCGAAGGTGTAGAGCTGCTCATGCAGGCGGTGGAACGACGCCAGCGTCTGCGTGACCGCATCCGCCGTCACGCCGCGGCCGCCCCACGGCACGGTCAGCTCGAAGCCCTGATGCAGATAGCGCAAACTCGCCTGCCAGCGGATGGCGCGGCCGCTCTCCGGCACGCCCTCTTCCTCCAGCCACTCGCGCGCCAATGCGTCGAGCTCGGCGAACACCTTCGCCATGGCGGAGAGATCGTATTCCGGCGGGCGCTGCAGTGCCGTGCGCGCGAACTCCGCCTTGAGGCTCGAGACCAAGAGGCCCAGCGCCGAGAGCACGCCGGGGGCCGGCGGCACCAGGATCGTCTTGATGCCGAGCAGCCGCGCCAAAGCAGCGCCATGCAGCGGCCCCGCCCCGCCGAACGGGAACAGCACGAAGTCGCGCGGATCGTGCCCGCGCTCGACCGAGACGACGCGCATCGCCCCGACCATATTATTGTCGATGATCGACAGGATGCCGCGCGCCGCCGCCATCGGGTCGAGGCCGAGCGGCCGCGCCACGTGCGTGGTAATCGCCTGCAGCGCCGCCGCCTTGTCGAGGCTGAGCCGCCCGTCCAGCAGGCTGCCCGTCAGCCGCCCCAGCGCGAGGTTTGCGTCCGTCACCGTCGGCTCCGTGCCGCCGCGCCCGTAGCAGGCCGGACCCGGCACGGCGCCAGCACTTTGCGGGCCCACACTCAGCGCCCCCATCTCGCTCACCCGCGCGATCGAGCCGCCGCCGGCCCCGATCGTGTTGATGTCGATCATCGGCAAGTTGAGCGGCCATTCGCCGACACGCCCCTCGGTCGTGATGCCGGGCTCGCCGTTCTTGATGAGGCAGATATCGGCTGAGGTGCCGCCGATATCGATGGTGATCAAATTCTTGAACCCAGCGCGCTCGCCCACGAACACGGCGCCCATCACGCCCGCGGCCGGGCCCGACAGCGCCGTCTGCACCGGCTCGCGCCGCACGGTCTGGGCGCTGGTCACACCGCCGCTCGATTTCATGAGCAGCAGCGGCCCGCTCACGCCGCGATCGCGCAAGCGCCCTTCCAGCTTCGCGACATAGGACGACACCGCCGGCATGACATAGACATTGAGGATCGTCGCCATGCTGCGCTCGTATTCGCGAAACACCGGCAGCACGTCGCTGGAAATCGAGACGAACGCCTCCGGCATCTCCTCCAGCAGGATGTCGCGCGCGCGCCGCTCCTGCGCCGCATTGGTGTAGGAATGCAGGAAGCAGATCGCCACCGCCGACACGCCTTCCGCCTTGATCGCGCGGGCCGCCGCGCGCACGTCGTCCTCCGCCAGCGGCACGACTTCGGTGCCGCGGCATCAAGACGACCGCGGATCTCGTGGACGCGCTCCGGCGGCACGGGCCGCTTCGGTTTCACCCAGGAATACATGTTGGCCTTGCGCGGGATATCGTGCCGGCCAATCTCCAGCACGTGCTTGAACCCCTCGGTGGTCAGCAGCGCCGCCTTCACGCCCTTGCCTTCGAGGATCAAATTGGTCGCCACCGTCGTGCCATGGAACACATGGCCCAGGGATTCCGGCGACAATCCCGCGAGCTCCAGCGCCTGCTCGATGCCGGCCACGAACGCGAGCGACGGATCGGCGGGCGTGGACGGCGTCTTGGCGTTCCACACCACGCCCTTCTTGCGGTCGAGCAGCGTCACATCGGTGAAGGTCCCACCGATATCGATGGCAACGGCGGCGGTCGAAGACAGGTCGGTCATGGTGTTTCCTAAATTCAAGCCATGCGATCGCGGTAGCCGCCGCGATGGAACATCTTGGTGGGATAGCGCTTGGCGCGCAGTTGCGCGGTTTTTTCGGCATCGACGTGGTGACCGTCGGCACTCAGCGCCACGCCGTAATCGTCGCGCGCGCTTTCTACACTGATGAAATCACCCAGAACATCGGCGAGCACGCGCTCCGCCTCGCGATCGAAGGGATGGCCCCAGCCGCCGCCACCGGTCGTCTCGATGCGGATCACATCGCCCTTGCACACCTTCGTGCCATCGGCCAGCGGCGGGCAGATACGCTCGTTGCTCGTTCCCGGATTGACGACCACGCGGCCCGGCCGCGCCGCCTGCCCACCCGCGACACCCCAGGGCGGCGACATCGTGCCGTCCAGGCGGTTCGCGAGAATGGCATCGTCGCCGTACCACTCGATCTCGCGCACCACGCCGCAACCGCCGCGCCAACGCCCTGGCCCGCCGCTGTCGCGATGGATCGAATAGCGCAGCAGCCGTGCTGGATAGAGCTGGTCGAGATACTCCGCCGGGTTGTTCTCCTGCGCCACGAAATAGACGGCATCGATGCCGTCCGCATAAGGCCGCGCCCCGAAGCCCACCGCCACGCCATCGTTCATCAGGAACGGCTCGCCCGTGGCCTTCTTGGCGCCGCGCACCGACCACAGCGCGTAGGAGGAGCTGCCGGCATTGGCCTGCCCGCCGGTGGCGGCACACATCAGCCCGCCGCCCATGCTGCTCAGCCGCGCCATGGTGATGCCGCGTTGGCAGAGCGGCGCGGGAAATTCGGGCGCAGCAGGCTGCCCTCGCGCAGCTCGACCTCGTCGATGGCGCGCATGGCACCTTCGTTGAGCATCACCGAGCCGTCGTCGCCCGAGAAATAGATGCCGAAGATCATCCGCGGCACCGCCTTGTTCATGAGCCAATTCACCGGCCCCGGCGCCTGATCGTCCGTGTCGCGCGCATCGAACACGATGCGGTTGCCGCGCACATCCATGGCGAGGCGGATGGTGAACGGTCCGTTGCCCTGCCCGTCCGTCTCGATCACGTCAGCGAATTCGTGGCGGCCCGGCTTGAACGCGTCGGTGATGCGCTTGCGCACCACCGCCTCGGTGTGATGGTTGAGCACTTCGAACGCATCGGCCACCACCGCGCGCCCGAAGCGCCCGATCAATTCGATCAACCGCTTCTCGCCCAGCCGCACCGCCGCCGTGAGGGCGCGCGTATCGCCCTGCAGCAGGGCGGGAAAGCGCGTGTTGCGGATGAAGATCCGGAAGATCTCTTCGTTCAACACACCTTCCTGGTAGAGCCGCACCGGCGGCACCATCAGCCCTTCCTGGAAGATCTCGGTCGAGGTCGTCGACATCGAACCCGGCCACGCCCCGCCGATATCGAAGAAATGCGCCCACGATTGCGCGAAGCCGCACAGCACGCCGTCGACGAAAACCGGGGCCGCAAACACCTGATCGTTGAGATGCGAAACGCCGCCATCGGTTGCGTAACAATCGTTGTACCAGTAGAGATCGCCCGGCCGCATCGTCTCCGCCGGATACTGGTCGAGGATCGGCTGGATGATGTGCCCGAACAGCGGCAGCGGCGTGCCGGTGATGAGGCGGCCGACGGGATCGAAATACCCGGCAAAGAAATCCTTCTTCTCGCGGATGATGTCGGACATGGAGGTACGCTCGATCAGCGCCTCCATCTCGCCGCGCGCCGACAACAGCGCTCCCTTGATGATCTCCAGCGAAACCGGGTCGCAAACGGCCGTGCGTACAGCGTCATCCATGTTGGGTCCGTCAGGTCAGGGAATCGTGATAGGTCTTGCGGTGGAATAGCTTGGTTTCGAAGCGCTGTTGCCGCAGCTTCTTCGTGGCGGTCTCATCAACCGCACGGCCATCCTCGCTTAGTGCCACGCCGTAATCGTCACGGGCGCTCGTCGCCGGTAATGAATCCGCCGCGCGCATCGGCCAGCACCAGCGTCGCCTCACGATCGAACGGATGGCCCCACCCGCCGCCGCCACCGGTCTCGATGCGCATGATGTCGCCGCGCTTGAGGATCGTGCCATCGCTCAGCGGCTCCAATTCGCGTTCATCGGCCCGGCCGGGATTGATGACACAGCGCCCGCCGCGCCCGTTCTGGCCGCCGGCCACGCCCCAGGGCGGGTTGGCGACGGAATCGATGCGGATCGACAGCATCGCCTCCTCCGCCAGCACCTCGATCTCGCGGATCACGCCGCACCCGCCGCGATAGCGGCCCGGCCCGCCGGAATCCGGATTGATCGAATAGCGCAACAGCCGCACTGGGTAGCTCAGATCAAGGAATTCCGCCGGGTAGTTCTCGTTGGCCACGAGATAGACCGCATCGATCCCGTCCGCGAACGGCCGCGCGCCGTAACCGACCGCGATCCCATCTGTCAGCAGGAATTGCTCGCCGCCCTGCGCACGCCCACGCAAGTAGTAGATGACATAGACATTGCTCGACGCCACCGCACGCCCCTCAGTCGCGGTGTTGATGAGGCCGATGCACGCCGTCATCACCCGTACCAGCGTGATGCCGCGCTGGCCCAGCGGGGCCGGAAAGCGCGGATTGAGCAGGCTGCCGTGGCGCGTGCGCACCTCTCCCACCGCCTGCAAGGCACCGTCGTTGAGCAGCACGTTGGGCTCATCCGACAGGAAGTAGATGCCGAACACCATGCGCGGCACGTCGCCGTTCATCAGGAAATTGATCGGTCCCGGCGCCTGGTCGTCAGTCTCGCTGGCATCAAGCGTGAGACCGTTGTGGCCGACAGTCATCGCCAGCCGCACCGCGAAAGGCCCGTTGCCATGCCCGTCGCGATCGACCAGATCGGTGAATTTGTACGTACCCGGCTTGAACGTCTCGGCAAAGCGGCGCGCCACGGCAGCTTGCGTCTCCACGATCGCCGCATCGAAGGCCGCCAGGACATTGTCGCGCCCGAAGCGCGTGAACAGCTCGATCATCCGCCGCTCGCCCAGCCGTACGGCGGCGATGCCGGCGCGGATGTCGCCCGTGACCATCTTGGGGAAGCGCGAATTGCGCACGAAGATGCGCATCGCCTCCTCGTTGACCTTGCCCTCGCGCGCGAGCCGGATCGGCGGGATGATGATCCCTTCCTGGAAAATGTCCTTGGCGTCGGGCGAGAGCGAGCCCGGCCGCAAGCCGCCGATATCGTTGAAATGCGCCCAGCTCTGCGCGAAGCCGGAGAGCTTGCCCTCCGCGAAGACCGGCGCCACGAACACCTGATCGGGCGAATGGCTGACGGCCCCCTTCGAACCATAGCAATCGTTGTACCAGTAGAGATCGCCCGGCCGCATTGATGCGGCCGGGTAATGCTCCAGGATCGGCGCCACCATTGCACCGAAAATCGGCACGCTCGTCCCCACCGCGAGGCGCGTATCGGGCCCGAACAGCGCCACGAAGTAGTCCTTCTTCTCGCGGATGAAGGGCGACATCGCGGTGCGGGCCAGCAGCGTCTCCATCTCCTGCTGCGCCGAACGCAACGCGCCCTTCACGATCTGCAGCAGGATCGGGTCGACAAGCGACCCTCCCCTCACCTGCGTGCCGATCGCATCGTCCATCTCTAGGCGGCCTCAACCAAACGGCGCGCCTCGCGCAACCCCGCCACCAAGCGGTTCTGCCCACGCATGAGCTGGGTCAGCGCAAAGCCGAGTGCCGCCCCCTGATGCTGGTCGAGCTCGCTCGCCGTCGCGATCGCCGGCAGCGGCGGCACGGGTGTCGCCGGATCGTGCCGGAACCGCGCCTGGCGCGTGTAGTTGAGCGGCACCAGAATGCGTGCCAACCCCATCACCACGTCATTAGCGGCGGAAACCGGTACGCGCTTCTGCTCGACCCGTGTGTAAAAGTTTTCGAGCGCCGTGTTGAGCGCCTGCACTTCCTCGCGCGACGGCGCCAGGCTGAAGCGGTTACCTGCCGCGGCCTGATACTTGTCGACCACTGCCAGGAACTCCTTGCCGCTGTCGCGCCAATCGAAGGGCAGAACCTCGGCATTGGCGATGCGCAGCACGGCGCCGAGATAAACCTTGATATCACGCACCATGATCTCGCGGTCCGCGACGTCGATCAGGTCGTTCTCGGTGTGCCAGGCGATGTTGCCGCCGCAGCCGCCGACCGTGTAGTAGCTCTTTTCCTCGCGCAGCTTGTCGGGCATGGTCGAGCTCAGCATGAACAGGCTGCTGATGCCGATATTGTTGAAGGCATAGTCGCCCGCGCGATGCGGTCTCTCACCATGGGATGGCAGGCCGGCCACCTCCTTGATCAGCCCTTGCGCGAAGCGCTCCGTCTCCTTCATCCAGGAGATGTCCTTGAACTCCGTCGCCCAGCGGCAGCCCGGCGAATCGCAATTGAGCTGCGCCACGCAATTCTCATCGAGGTCGATGGCGAAGGCATCGGCGAACCACGTGCTGCCGGCATAGCGCCCGGTCGAATGCCCCGGCCACCAGGCGATGCGCACGCGAGCGCTTGAGCTGACCGCGATGCTTCCACAGCACGCGCGCGATCTCCAGCAACGTCGCGTCGCCGGTCGCGTTGTCGCCCACGCCGACGTCCCAGGAATCATAATGCCCAGCCAGCAGCACGAACTTGTCCGGCTGCTCGCTGCCCTTGATCTCCACCACCGGCAGCTTTTGCTTGAACCAGCCTTCGTCGAGCTTGGTCTTGATCTTGACCCGACCCTTGGCCTCGGCGCGTGCGATCAACCGCTTGCCGTCCGGGTTGTTCACCGCCACCACCGGGATCTTCGGCTTGCGCGGCAGATCGTCAAGATCGGGCGTGCCCCAGATCGAGGTGCAGATCCCCCAATGGATATCGACACCCGGGTTGACCGCGATCACACCGACCGCACCGGCCGCCTCGAATTCATGAATCTTCTGCGGAAACGCGAACCCCTCGGAGATCACGATCTTGCCGCGCAACCGCTCGGGCGTCGTCATCCCGGCCTGCTGGTTCTTCTGGAACAGCGTGCCGACCGACTTGGAATACGTCGCCGGCACATAGACCAGCTCCGCCTCGCGCCCCTCCGGCAGATTGATCGAATAAGCGGGCGGCTTGGCGCGCAGCACCTCGCCATCGACCTCGACCGACGCCTCGTAGGGAATGCTGAGATAGAGCTCGGGCTCCAGCACGCGCACCGGCACGCCGTGGCGCGCCAGGCGCTCAACCAGCATATCGCACGATGAGTTGACGTCCTCGGGCTTCCAGCGCGCGAACGACGCGAATTTCTCGGTGAGCTCCCATGGCGCCTCGATCGAGACGTCGTCGAGAATGGATTTGAGATTGTCGAGCATGTTCTACTCCCTATCGAGATGTCTTAGATCGCCTCTGTCCAGCCGAGCTGCTGTGACAGCCGGGCTGCATGTTCACGCACCAGCGCCTTGTAACGCGCCGACACGGTCGGATTGAGCCGCGCATGCGGGCCGGCAATACTCAGTGCCGCAATGACGGCGCTGGAATGATCGCGCACGGGCACGGCAATCGAGAACGCGCCGACATCCAGATCGCCACGGCTCTCGTTGATCCCCGTGCGCCGAATGCGCTCGAGCTGCGACATCAGCGCCTGCGGCCGCGTGTCCGTACCCGGGTTGAAGGTCTTGAGCGGCCCCGCCAGCACCGCCTGGATGATCTCCGGCGGCGCGAAGGCCAGCAGCAGCTTCGGCCCGCCGCCGACATGCAAGGGTACGCTGCGGCCGACATCGGCGTAGAGCCGCAATGGCTGCGGCGACTGGCGCGCCGAAACGCACACCGCGCGCCGTCCGTCGCGCACCGTCACATAGATATTCTCGCGCGTTTCCGCCACCAACTCGTCCAGATGCGGCTGCGCGAGCCGGATCAGGTCGATCTGCTCGCGCGTGTTCTCGCCCAGCAATAGCGGCCGGAAGCCCAGCGTGTAGGTGCGCGCCGCCGCGTCCTTGCGCACATAGCCGCGCCGCTCCAGCGTATAGAGCAGGCGGAAGGCCAGCGTCTTGGTCGTGCCCGTGAGCTTGGCGATGCGCGTGACGCCGATATTGGGGTTCTCCGCCAGCGTCTCCAGCAAGCCCAGCGCCCGATCGACGGCGGAGATCACATAAGCCGCACTCGCACGTTCGGCCGGGACGTGGGCTGCGCAACGCGGCGGCCCGCGACACGGGAACGGCGGCGCGCTTGGGCGCACGACGATTGGCGATACTGCTCATGTCTTTTTTCGAAATGATGCTCATATGAGATGACACGCGGCTCTATGGCCCGGCGCAATCTCGCGCAAGGCCGGGGGTTCCGACGCGCAACGCGCGACGGCATAAGGACAGCGATCGCGGAAATGGCAGCCCGAAGGCGGGTTGCGCGCATCGGGCACGCCGCCGCTGATCGGCAGCGGTGCGTGCGACTGGTCGACATTGCGGCACCGGCACGGCCTGCACTAGCGCCTTGGTGTAGGGGTGCTGCGGGCTGCGCACGACATCGGCGGTCGGCCCCTGCTCAACCACCTTGCCCAGATACATGACCAGCGTGCGGGTGCAGACATATCGCACCAGTGCCAGATCATGCGAGATATAGACGGCGGCCAGCCCCATCGTGTCGCGCACTTCGCGCATCACGTTGAGCACGCCCGCGCGCACGCTGACATCGAGCATCGACACCGGCTCGTCCGCCACCAAGAAGGCCGGCTCCAGCACCAAAGCGCGCGCCAGCACGATGCGCTGCAACTGCCCGCCGGAGAGCTGATGCGGGTAAAGATCCTCAAAGCGCGACAGATCGGGCAGATGCACGCGCGCCACGGCGCGTGCGATGCGGGCACGATGCTCGCTACGGTCGATGCCAGCGTTGATCAGCGGCTCCGTCAGCGCCCGCAGCACCGTGAAGCGCGGGTTGAGCGCGTCGAACGGGTTCTGGAACACCAGCTGCGCCTGGCGGCGGAACGCCTTCAGATTTGGGCCCTTGAGCGCCGCGATGCGCTCGCCCTTGAACATGATGGCGCCGGCGGTCGGCTCCTCCAGCTTCAGCAGCAGCCGCCCGGTCGTGGTCTTGCCGCAGCCGGATTTACCCAGCAGGCCGAGCGTCTCGCCTTCACCGACATTGAAATCGATCCCGTCGACGGCATGGATCACCGGCCGACGGCCGGACAGCATGTCGCCCACGCTGCGCGGCGCCGGGAAATGCTTCGAGACCGCGTGGACTTCGATCAGCTGAGCCATGTCGCAGGCTCCTTCGCGCGCGCGCGCAATGCCACCGCTTCTGTCGCGCGCCAGCACGCCGCGGCATGATTGCCGCCGTTCAGCACCGCCATCGCCGGCACCTGGTCGCAGGCCTCGAGCGCGAATGGGCAGCGCGGCGCAAAACGACAGCCCGGCGGTGGGTCACGCAGATCGGGCGGGCTACCGTCGATCGGCACCAGCAGATCGCCGCTGCGCTGCAGATCGGGGAAGGCGTTGTAGAGGCCCATCGTATAGGGGTGATGCGGCGCCCCCAGCACCTCCCCCGCTGGCCCCGCCTCGGCCACCTGCCCCGCATACATCACCACGACCTGGTCGCAGACATAGGCGACGACGCTGATATCGTGCGTCACCAGGATGACAGACAGGTTCAACCGCCGCTGCAGCTCACGGATCGTATCCAGCACTTGACGCTGCACGATGACATCGAGCGCCGTCACCGGTTCGTCCGCGATCACGAGCTTCGGGTTGAGCGCCAGCGCCAGCGCGATCGCCGCGCGCTGGCGCATGCCGCCGGAGAATTGATGCGGATAATCGACCAGCCGCTGCGGATTGAGCCCCACCATCTCGAACAGCTCGCGCACCCGCGATTGCGCCTGGGCGCGCGAATACTCGCCGCGCTGGGTCAACACCTCGCTGATCTGCGATCCCACCCGATAGACCGGGTCGAGCGAGTTCATGGCGCTCTGCGGGATGAAGGAGATCTCGCGCCAGCGCAACGCGTTGTAGGCGCGCGCATCCAGCTTCACCAAGTCACGCCCGCGATACATCATCGAGCCGCCGGCGACGGAGGCGTTGCGCGCCATGATCCCCGTGATGGCCCGCGCCACCGTCGTCTTGCCGCAGCCGGACTTGCCCACCAGCCCGACCACAGCCCCTTCCGGCACATCGAAGCTCGCACCATCGACCGCGCGCGTGATCCCGCGTGGTGTGCGGTAATGGACCTGCAGATCGCGGATGGAGAGGATCGCCATGCTCAATCCCTCAGCTTCGGGATCAGCACGGCTTCGTAGCCGCGCGACACGAAGAACCCGGCCACCACGACCAGCACGATGCACAGGCCCGGCGGCACGAACCAATAATAGGAACCGCGCGACAGCGCCTGCGACGTGAACGCGTCCTGCAGCATGTAGCCCCACGACACGGTCTGCGGGTCGCCGAAGCCCAGGAAGCTGACGCTCGCCTCGGTGAGGATCGCCCAGCCGATGGCGATCGAGCCGTAGAGAAAGGACAGCGGCAGGATGTTGGGCGCCACATGCACGAACAAGATGCGCCCGTTGCCAGCACCCGTCACCCGCGCCGCTTCCACGTAGGCGCGCTCGCGCACGCTCAGCACCTGGCTGCGGATGACGCGAGCGGTGTTGGGCCACAGCAGCAGCGCCACCGCCCACACGACGTTCCATGTGCTCGGCCCCAGGAATGCCGCCAGCACGATCACGAACGGCAGGAACGGAATCGACAGCGCGATATCGGCGAGGCGCATCAAAATCGAATCGATCCAGCCTCCGAAATAGCCGGCGACCAGCCCCACCAGCGTGCCGATGGCCACAACGACCACGGCGGCGGTAACACCGACGATCAACGCCGCCCGCGTCCCAAGGATGAGTTGGGAAAAGATATCGCGGCCAAGATGCGTGGTGCCGAGCAGATACGTCGCATCCGGCTTCAGATTGCGCGCCAGCCGCCCATTGGCCTGGAACAGAATCTGCAGCGGATCATGGGTCGCGATCTGGTCCGCGAACACGGCCACCAGCACGAAGACGACATAGATGATCAGGCCGGCGATCGCGAACTTGTCGCGTCCGACCAACCCAGCGGCGCGCGCCGCCAAATCGGAGAGCCGGCGCTTGCGCGCCGCCGCCGGTGCGGTCATGGCGGGATTAATTGCGGCGGGCATGCGACACGCGCGGGTCGAGAACCGAGTACAGCAGGTCCGCGATCAAGTTCATGGTGATCAACACCAGCGCGATCAGCAGAAACGCGCCTTGCGCCAGCGGATAGTCGCTGGACGACACGGCATTCACCAGCAGGCGGCCCAAGCCCGGCCAGCTGAACACGACTTCGACCACCACGTTGTTGCTGATTGTCGCGCCCAGGCCGAGCGCGAACGCCGTCACCACCGGCAGCAGCGCGTTGCGCGCGGCGTGCTGCACCACGATGCGCCATTGCGAGAGCCCCTTCATGCGCGCCATGGTCACGAAATCCTCGTGCATGATCTCGAGCATGGTTGAGCGCATGAGGAGCAGCGGCAGGCCCTGCAGATAGAGCGCCATGGTGATCGCCGGCAGAGCGAGATGAACAATGAAATCGAGCGACAGCAGCCGATGCCCCTCGCTGTCGAAGAAGGCGCCGGCGGAATTGGCCCCGCCCGCCGGCAACCAGCCGAGATTGAAGCTGAAGACCGCCAGCAACACCATACCCACCCAGAACTCGGGCGCCGCGCGCGTGCCGAGAATGACCGGAATGGCCGTACCCTCAATCCATGTCCCGCGTTTCCAGGCCAGGAACGCGCCCACCACGATGCCGAACGCGTAGGCGATGATCACGCCCGCGACGGTCAGCGCCAGCGTGTTGGGTAAGACGCTCAACACGATGTCCCATACCGGAATCTTCTGATGGAACGACAGGCCAAGCTCGCCGCGCAGCAGATTGCCGAGATAGATGAAATATTGCTCCCATAGCGGCCGATCGAGCCCGAACTGGCGCAAGATCATCTGCTGCTCGGCCTCGTCGAGCGCCTCGTTGATATACGCGGCCAGCGGGTTGCCCGGCATCAGACGGAACATCAGGAACAGGATGGTCACCACGGCCCACAGCACAAACAAACTGTGCAAGAGCCGCTGTCCGATGAAGCGCATAACCGGTCAACCCGCCGTCGCGTATGTCACGTTGCTTCTCACCTCACTCGCCGGGCTTCAGTGTCTCCTGCTTGCCCGTCGGATAGGCCAGCTTGCCCCCGACCAGGCGATAGCCCGCCTGCTGCAGCGCTGACTTTGCCAGCTCCACACCCGTCTTCGGGTTGTCGACCGAAGCGGCATGCCAGAACTTCAGCGCCGGCGAGACATGGGAGTTCGCGGTGACCGCAAACCCATTCCACGCCGCCTGGACCATCTGGTTGCGGTCGAACGCCAGCGACAAGGCGCGCCGGAACGCGGGATCGTCGAAGGGCGCGCGGCGGTTGTTGAAGGCGACGAACTCGAAGCCGATATCGGTCTCGTGCGTCACCTGGATCGCCGGCACTTCCTTGGCCAGTTGCGCCAGCAATTCCGGATCGCCGCCGTAATCCGCCAGGAAGTTGATCTCGCCCTTGCGCAGCATACCGTTGGTCGCTTCCGGGTTGGGAATGATGCGCAAGATCCAGCGGTCCATCTTGGGTGCCGCCCAATGCTCGGCAAAGCGGTCGAGGACGATTTCTTCCGTTAACCGGGCGCGCACCAGCTTGAACGGACCCGAGCCGATGACGGACGGGTCGCGCACCTGCTCGGCATTCTCCGGCTTCCCGGCGAGGTCGCGCATCACCGGTTCCCAGATATGCTTGGGCACCAGATTGATCTTGGCGAGCGAGGATGTGACGAACGAGGCGTTGGGCTGCTTCAGCGTAAAACGAACGAGCCGGTCACCCGCCACCTCGACCTTGGCGATATCGGCCACGAAGGGCCGGTACATCGGCACCTTGTCGCCCTGCATCGGCGCTTCGAACGAGAACACGACGTCCTCGGCGGTCACCGGCTTGCCGTCATGCCAGGTCATGCCGGCACGGATCGTCGCCTCGATCGTGGTTTCACTGACAGCCGTGATCTTCTCCGCCGCCCACGGCCGCGGCAGCCCGTCCGGCCCCACCCGCGCCAAGCGATCCCATACCAGCTCCGTCACCCAGGAATCCGTCGCACCGCTGACATAGAGCGGGTTCACCGCCACCAATGCCAGCCGCGCGTTCAGCACCATCGTCTTCTGGCTGCTCACCGGGGCGGCCCCGGTGAAGGTCCAGAAATTGCGGATGCCGACACCGCTCTGCGTCACGATCGTCGCGGGATCCCACACGGATTTGTTGAAGGCGTGCACGTTATAGGGATGCACCATGAAGGCGTAAGGCTGATCGCGATCGATCATCGTCTGCGCGTCGGCCACCAGCTTGCGCCGCTGCTCCTGGTCCATCGTGCGCCGCTGCAGCTCGGCCAGCTTGTCGTAATCGGGATTGTTGTAGCCGACGAAGTTGAAGCCCGACTTCGCGGTCGAGGAATGGAAGAGATTGTAGATGAGCTCGTCGGGATCGCTGCGCTCCGGCCGCCCGACCATGCGCCACATCGTGGCGTCCCAGCGTTCGCGCTCGTACCACACGACCTGGCTCTGCTGCTGACGCGGCATCGGCTTGATCTCGACATCGAGACCGAGCTGGCGCCAGGTTTGCGCGATCAGTTGCGCGGCCTGGAACGCCTGCGGCGAGTTGGCTTGCGGATCCGAGATCAGCACGATCTTGCGGATGCGATCCGATTGCTGCGCGTGTGCTGCACAAATTCCGACCGCCATCATGCTCACGCTGGCGGCAACGGCACTTAAGAGCGCTCGTCTTTTGATCATGATGAACTCCCCCTGCCCATTTGATTGGCTATCACGGACGCGCCGGCTATGCCCATCTGCCAGCGCCAAATCGTATGTTTCGCGTACCGAAACAACGTTTCAATATGATGATAGCCAAGCTTCTCACGGGTATGAAAGGAAAATCTTGAAACCCGCATCGCGCGCCGTTGCATCGCATCCTTTGTTTGCCTAACAATCGATGGAAGATGACGCGAAACGATGTTTCGCTTGTCGTAACGCGATTCTGTGCTCCACGCCGAAGGGGATCAACGCCAATGAACGACGTCGAACGCCAAATTCTTGCCGATGTATCGCCCGATGTGCCGTGGGCGCTGGTCGAGGATTACGCGAAGATGCCGCGCTGGCGTCCCGAGGACGTCAATGGCGGCGTCGATCATCTGGTCGGCGTTTTGAAGAAGCTCGGCGTGCCGGTGACGGTGCATGAGCCGGAGATCTATCTCAGCATCCCGCTGCACGCCGCCGTCACCGTCGGCAACCAGTCCTTCCGCGCCAAGCCGCCCTCGATGAGCATCAGCGTGCCCGAGGGACTTGAGGGCGAGATGATCTATTTGAAGACCAACCCCAAGACGATGCGCTCCTACACCCGCGATCCCGCCGAGATCTTTCTCGACGGCGGTCCCGACCTCGCGGCCAAGGCCAAGGGCCGCATCGTGCTGATGGACGGTTTCGCCAATCCCGGCACCTGCTCCCTGCTGGAGGATTGGGGCGTGATTGGCGTTGTCGCCATCAACCCGGGCGTCGACATCCATTGGGGCACCTGCACCACCATCTGGGGCTCGCCCGATCTCGACGATCTCCCGCGCAAACCCAAAATCGCCGTAGTCGCGGTCAACAATCCCGACGGCAAATCGCTGATCGATCTGGCCGCCAAGGGCAAGCGCGGCCGTATTGTCACCGAAATGCAGGAAGGCTGGTTCAAGCAGAAACTGCCGGTCGTGCAAATTCCTGGCACGGAAGATCCGGACAGCTTCGTCTTCGTGCACGGCCATCTCGATTCCTGGGATGTCGGCGTGGGCGACAACGCCACCGGCGATGCGACAATGCTGGAAATGGCGCGCGTGCTGTGGAAGCACCGCGACAAGCTCAGGCGCTCCGTGCGCCTGGCCTGGTGGCCCGGCCACTCGACCGGCCGCTACGCTGGCAGCACCTGGTTCGCCGATGCCTTTGCCATCGACCTCGACGAGAATTGCGTGGCGCAGATCGATTGCGATTCACCCGGCTGCCGCTGGGCGACCTCGTATCACCAGACCACGACGATGTCGGAGACGGAAGCGCATGTGATGCGCGTCATCAAGGACGTGACCGGCCTTGACGGCAAGGCCAAGCGCCCCAACCAGGCCGGCGACTATTCCTTCAACAACATCGGCATCAGCAGCTACTTCATGCTGAGCTCGACCATGCCCGACGCGGCACGCGCCGAGAAGGGCTATTACGCGGTCAGCGGCTGCGGCGGCAACATCGCCTGGCACACCGAGAACGATACGATCGAGATCGCCGACAAGAACATCCTGCTGACCGATATCAAGATCTACCTGCTGTCGACCTTGCGCGATGCCAACACCGACGTGCTGCCGCATGATTGGATCGCGACGGCATCGGAGTTCGTTCGCACAATCGACACGTATCAAAAGGCGGCGGGCACGCAGTTCGACCTCACACCGGCAAAGGTCGCTGTTGCCAGTCTCATCGGTAGGCTCGATACCTTCTATGCGGGCATCGAAGCAGGCAGCGTCGACAAGAAGAAGGCCAACGCCGCGATCCTGCGGCTCGCGCGCATCCTGGTGCCGATCAACTTCACCCGCGAGCCGCGTTTCCGCCACGACCCGGCCTTCACCTGCCCGCCGCTGCCCACGCTGGCGACGGCGGCCGAGCTTGCCACCTTGCCGCCGCGTCTTGTGGGCTTTGCCAAGACACAGCTCATGCGCGGCCAGAATCGCTTCGTCGCGGCAATGCGCGAGGCGGAACGGATCGTTAGCGCGGCGGTGACCCGCCACTAGCGTCGGGGGGAGGGGGAGAGGTGCGGGCGGCTTGGTACGAGCGCACAGGGCCGGCGTCAGAGGTCCTGGTGATCGGTGAGCTGCCCGCGCCGGCTTTGTCCGCCGGCGACGTCCTGGTCCGGGTCCGCGCCTCCGGCGTCAACCCGTCCGATACCAAGCAGCGCGCCGGTTGGCGCGGCGCCAGGCCCGCCTTCGCGCGCATCGTTCCGCATTCCGACGGCGCGGGCGAGATCGTCGATGTCGGCGCCGAGGTCCCGCGCGCGCGCATCGGCGAGCGCGTCTGGCTCTATAACGGTGTGGGCCTCTACGACGCCAAGCGCGCCAGCGGCACGGCCGCCGAGTTCATCGCCCTGCCGCAAGCCCAGGCGATCCCCCTGCCCGCGCCGTTGAACTATGAGGCCGGCGCTTGCCTCGGCATCCCGGCGCAGACCGCCCATCGCGCTGTGTTCGCCGATGGTCCGGTCGACGGCCAGACCATCCTGGTGGCCGGCGGCGCTGGCGCCGTCGCGCACTACGCCATTCAATTCGCCAAGTTGGGCGGTGCGCGCGTGCTGACGACGATCAGTTCGCCAGCGAAAGCGTCGCATGCCCAGGCAGCGGGCGCCGATATGGTCATCGATCGCCGCATCGAGGACATCGCCGCGCGGGTCATGGAAGAAACCGGCGGTGCCGGCGTCGACCGCATTGTCGAGGTCGATTTCGGCGCCAACCTTGCGCTTGATGTGAAGATCATCAAGACGAACGGCGTGATCGCGTCCTACTCCTCGACCGCCGCGCCCGAGCCCACCCTTCCCTATTATCCCTTTGCCTTCAAAGGCGTCACGATCCGGCTGGTGCAGGGATACAATCTACCGCATGCTGCGCGCCAGGCCGCGATCGCGGCGATCAATGAGTATTCCGATGCGGGTAAGCTGATGCACGCCATCGACGCCACTTTCCCGCTCGCGCATATCGCCCGCGCGCATGAACGGTTGGAAAGCGGCCGCGCCATCGGTAACGTCGTCGTCAGCATCTAGAAAAAGGACCTCATCATGAGCCGGGACGCAGCCATCGCGCGCGCGGAGCGTTATTTCGACGACGGCGGTTTCCGCGCGGATCTGACACGCTTTGTCGCCTTCCGCACCGAAAGCCAGGTGCCTGAGAGCCGCCCGCAGCTCGGCGCCTATCTCGAACAGGAGATCGGCCCCGCCTTCAAGCAGGCCGGGTTTGCGTTCAAGATCTATCCCAATCCGGTCAAGGAGGCCGGCCCCTTCCTCGTCGCTTCGCGCATCGAGGATCCGAAACTGCCGACTGTCCTCAGCTACGGCCATGCCGACGTCATCCGCGGGCTGGAGCCGCAATGGCGTAAAGGTCTTGATCCTTGGAAACTGACCGTTGAGGGCGATCGTTGGTACGGCCGCGGCACGGCCGACAACAAGTCGCAGCATCTCATCAACATGAAGGCGCTCGACACCGTGATCGCCGAGCGCGGCCGCCTCGGCTTCAATTGCAAATTCCTGGTCGAGACCGGCGAGGAGATCGGCTCGCCCGGCCTCTACGAATTCTGCGAACAGAACCAGGGCCTGCTGGACGCCGACGTGCTGATCGCGTCTGACGGCCCACGCCTCACACCGCAGCGCCCGACCATCTTCATGGGAGCCCGCGGCGCCCTCAATTTCGACATGACTGTCAATCTGCGCGAGGGCGGCCATCATTCCGGCAATTGGGGCGGGCTGCTGGCGAACCCCGGCGTCATTCTCGCGCACGCCATCGCGTCGATCATCGACGCCAAGGGCAAAGTGCTGGCGCGCGACATCCTGCCTAAATCCATTCCCAATTCCGTGCGCATGGCGCTCGCCGATTGCGTGGTCGATCCCGGCCCCGGCGGGCCCGAGATCAATGAATGGTGGGGCGAGCCGAGCCTTTCGCCGGTCGAGCGCGTCTTCGGCTGGAACACGTTCGAGATCCTCGCCTTCAAGACCGGCAACCCGGAAAATCCCGTCAACGCCATCCCGCCGGTCGCCAGCGCGCACTGTCAGATCCGCTTCACGGTCGACGTGCCGCCGGAGACGTTCCTCAATTCCCTGCGCCGCCATCTCGACGCGCACGGCTTTCAGAACGTGACGCTGACTCAATCGACCAAGGGCTTCTTCAAGGCGACACGCCTCGATCCCGATCATCCCGCCGCGCGCTGGGCCGCTTCATCGCTTCAACAAACGGCTGGCGGCGCCAAGCCGGCCGTGCTGCCCAATGTCGGCGGCTCGCTGCCCAACGATTGTTTTGCCGATCTTCTCGGCATGCCGACGATCTGGGTCCCGCATTCCTACGCCGCGTGCTCCCAACATGCACCCAACGAGCACGTGCTCGCCCCCATCATGCGCGAAGGGTTGCGCATCATGACGGGCATGTTCTGGGACATGGGTGAAGCGCCGCCGGTCTTGAGAGCCTAGCTGGCCCCGCACCGCTCACAGATGAACGATGACAATCGTCCGGTCGTCGGCGCGCAACCGCCCAACGCTGCCTTTGACCGATGGATAGCGGCCGATCTTTTCCGGGTCGACCCGCTCGACTTCCGCGAAACCAGCCTCCCACGCGGCCACATCGGGCGTGTCGCCGAGCTTGAAATAGCCGTCCGTGAACAGCTCGATCGACCGGATTAAATCGCGCGGCCGGTCGATCACCTTCACCAGCGTGCCGGGAACGTCAAACCCGTCGAGGACCGCATAGCTCAGCGGGCTGGCGGTGTTGTTCTGGAATTGCGTCTGGCCGGTCAGCACACCGCCGTCGAGCAAACGGCGCAGATCGGCCACCGGCGCCGCCGGAAAGCGCGCACGGCACTGATCCAGGCAGCGCGCGTGCAGGGCCGCGAGATTTCCGGCGTCGAGCCAGGGCTGCATGTCGCGATGAAGTTGGCCCGCACCGTTGAACGCCACGGCCCGCCCCGTCCGCAGCTGGTCTGCGGCGCTGCCCCCGGCCTCGCCAACCAGGCGATAGGCTTCCAGCCGCATGCTTGCGACCACCAGATCGAGGCCGGTGTCGTTGATCCAAACCTCCCGCCCGTCAAGCCGGAGGCCGCTATCGCCGATCAGCACGAAGCGCACGATATCGCCGCAATGGGCTGCCAACGCCAAGGTGGCGCCGAAACGCCGCGTCGGATCGGCGCGCGCGATATCGAGAATGTCATAGCTTGCATAGGCGGCGCGGATCGCCGCCGACACGATCTCCACCAAGCGTTCGGGATCGATCAGCTCGTCCATACGCTCCAGCAGAAACCCGGCGACCGCGCGCTGCACAAGCCGGCTCGCCACGTATCCCGCCAAGGCCCCGTCATAACGATGGCCGGTGCGATCGGTGACCCCGTCAATGGCGGCATAGCCGCGCCCCGGCAGGATTAGAAATTGATCCTCATTGGCGCCGAGATCGTCGAGATTCTTGCCTTCGCTGAAGGCCTCAATGCGCATGCTGCTGCACGTCCGCGCCTCTCGTCTCGGTACCGCCGGCTGTTGCGGGGGCGTCGGAAAGATTACAGCACGTCGACAACAATCTCCAGAACGGGCCTAGGGCAGCGCCATGACCGCCTGCACGCGATCGCCCGTCGCCGGGTGCGTCGCAAAGAACCCGCCACCGCTATCGCCCTCGGTCTTGGCAAGCCAGGTCAGAGAATTGGCCATCAGCGCCTTTCCGTCATAACCCGCGCGGCGCATGATCGTTACCGCGTGCGCATCGGCCTCGTTCTCCTCTTTGCGGCTATACGCATTTGCGACCAGCTCGCCTGCGATTGGCGTCAGCGCACTCGAGCCCGGCAGGATCTGGTCGAGCAGCACAATACCGATATTGAGGCCGGCACCGAGTATCTGCGCTTTGGCGACATGGCCGAGATCGGCATGCGCCACCTCGTGCGCCAGAATAGCGCGGAGATGGTCGTCATTGGCCTTCTGCAGCAGGCCGACCGTCACGTAGAAATCGCCGCCGCCGCCATTGGCCGCGTTGACGTGCGGGTCGTTCAGCACGGTCATCTTCACTTCGTTGAGCGGGATCGGCCGGTCCATTTTCTGCAGCAGCGGCGGCAATATTGCCTTCAGCCGGTTGACCTGGGCCGGATCGAGCTTGGCCGCCGGCTGCGGTGCCTGCGTCTGCTGTTGCGGCTGCGGCGCCGGTTGTGGCGCCTGCGCCACGCCCTCAACGCAACCGCAAAGCAGCGTCAGGCCGGCGACAAGGACAAGGGCAGGCCAGCGCGTCATCATCGTTCCCTCCGCGAAACGCATTGCGGCGCCAAACCGCCCCGAGGGCGGATTTCGCCGTTTCACATGCGATAACGGCGGGGCCAGCGACTTCGTTCCGCTTGGCGGCGATTCATGTCCGGCGAGCCGCTGCCGGACATTCGAAATTGGCCGCTAGGGTAAATTCTCGCGCACCACGACGCTGATGCGCGCCGGCGCCACGTCGGCGAGCGCTGCCTTGCCCTCGCGCAGATTGGTGAAGATGCGCACGCAGTTCAGCACCATGATCTGGTGATCCTGCGTGATCGACGGCATCCATCGTGCCGTCGCGCAGCGCCGCGCGCGTGTCGGGTGTCAGGCCGTGGCCGATGAAGTCACGTCGAGCCGCGGTTCGCCTCGCTTGCAGCGCGCGCGCGATGCCGTCCGAGGCGCCGCCGATATTGTAGATGCCGATGATGTCGGGATGCTGGCGCAGCAGCGCGCGCGTCTGCCGATAGTTCTGCGCCGCGTCGTCGTGGCCTTCGCGCAAGCCGACCACGGTCGAGCGCCGGAACATCGCCTCCCGGATGATGCCAGGAACCCCATCTCGCGCTCCTCGTGCGCGCGATAGCTGCGGCTGCCGGCGATCAGCGCGACCTTGCCGCGGCGCCCGCCCAGCGAAGCGGCCGATCAGCAGCCCGGCGGTGCGCCCGGCGGCGCGGTTGTCGAGCCCCACATAGGCGGTGCGCGGCGTCTCCGGAATGTCCGAGATCATGGTCAGCACCGGCACGCCGCGCTCGGCCAGCGTCGCCGACCGCCTCGCGCACCAGCGGATGATCGAGCGCCATGAAGGCGATGCCGTCCGCGCGCCGCGCATGATGACGCAGCAAGCTGCGCGGCCAGCGCCTGCGGATTGAAGCCTTCGACGAAGTGGCAATGGCTCGTCACATTGAAGGCGCCGAGCTGCTCGTCCGAGGCGGAGATGTGCTCGCCGAGCATGCGCAGGTAGCGGTTGGTGCCGGTCGGCAGCAGGAACGCGAGCCGCATCGGCTTCGGGCCGCAGCGCCTCGTAGAGCGCGGCGCGCGGCAGGTAGTCGAGCGTGGCCGCGGCTTCGACCACGCGCTGCGCGGTGGCGGCGCGCACGCCGAGCCGGCGGTTGAGCACGCGATCGACGGTCGCGGTCGAGACGCCGGCGGGCGCGCGATGTCGACGCGCCCGCGCCCGCCGCGGCTATCATCCTGCCTTGTCGCTGAGTCGTTCGCCGTGGGGTCGCCGCGTTTGGCGTTCGAATTCATCAAAATTCATCAGAATGATTGCTTTGCCGCTTGTCAAGCGCGACTCCCTATGCTTCATCAAAATTCGACAAGCGCCGTACTCATAATCAATCATCGGGAGGAAACGTCATGGCCGCGTACCGGTTGCCTTCGGCAGGTCGCTTTCTGACGTTGTGCGGCGGCGACGCTCAGCATCGGCGCTCGCACCCGCGGCCAGGCGCACAGACGCTCGAGCTGCGCTACGGCCACATGAACCCGCCGACCAGCGCGGCCGGCATCCAGGCGCAGATGCTGGCCGACGCGATCGCCAAGAACACCAACGGCCAGATCAAGGTGACGGTCTATCCGTCCTCGCAGCTCGGCAAGCTGCAGGAGCTGGCCGAGGCGGTTTCCACCGGCACGATCGCGCTCTCGCACAACACCGCGGGCGGCATCGGCTCGCTGCACGAGCCGTTCGGCGCGCTCGACACGCCCTATCTCTATCGCGACTACGACCACCTGATGAAAGTGATGGACGTCGACTCGCCGGTGATGAAGAAGCTCAACGAGGGGCTGGTGAAGGCGGCGGGCGTGCGCGTGCTCTATGCCTATTACTTCGGCACGCGCCAGCTCACCTCGAACAAGCCGATGCTGCAGCCTTCCGACCTCGCCGGCGCAGAAGATCCGCGCGATCCCGTTCCCGATCTACATGGCGGCGGTGCAGGGCCTCGGCGCGATCCCGATCCCGGTGGACTGGTCGGAAGTGCCGACCGCGCTCGCCACCGGCCAGGTCGCCGGGCCAGGAGAACCCGGTCAACGTCGTGCTCTCCAGCAAGCTCTACGAGACGCAGTCGCACCTGATGCTGACCGGGCACATCATGAACGCGCAGCTGATCGTCATCAACGAGAAGGTCTGGCAGAAGCTCGACCCAGACGCAGCGCGACGCGCTGAACGCGGCCGCGCAGGACGTGCGCAAGCGCGCGAGCGAGATGGTGCAGCCAGCCAGGAAGCCGAGGAGACCGAGAAGCTGAAGGGCCTCAAGATGAACGTCATCGGCCCGGACAACGGGCTCAAGCTCGATGTCTACAAGGCCGCGGTCAACAAGGTCGTGCAGGAGAAGTTCGGCGCGAAATTCGGCGATCTCTACAAGGAAGATCGCGGCGATCAAGTAGATCGCGCGATCCGCGGTGCAAGGCGCCGGCTCGACTGGAGCCGGCGCTCGTATCGCTCTCGGGAACCGAGCATGAGCCGCACAATCTGTCCACGCCATCCGAACCTCGGCATCGGCCGCGCCCATGACGCATCCCTTGCGCGCGACAATCCAATGGCTGTGCCGGATGGCCGAGGCGATCGCCATCGTGGCGCTGATCGCCGCGACCGCGCTGATCATGCTGCAGATCGTGGCGCGCGAGGATCTTCGTCGCGGGCTTGTCCTGGGCCGACGAGCTCGCGCGCTACGCCGGCCTGACCGTCATCTTCATGGCCGTGCCCGCTCTGCTCGCCCGCGACGAGCACGTCAAGGTCGACATGTTCCTCAACATGATGCGCGGCCGCGCACGCGGCGCTTCGTTCGCCATCACCAATGAGCCGCTGATGGTCGTGTTCGGCGCGATGTTCCTGTCGCGCGGCTGGCTGTTCATGCAGCGCGCGGCGCGCTTCTCGACGCCCGCGCTCGGCATGCCGAACCTCATCTTCTACCTGCCGGCGATCGTCGGCATGACGCTGATGCTGCTGGTCGCGATTTCCGACCGCGCGGTTCGCGGCGCTCGCGCGCGGCGAAGTGCCGAAGGTCCATTCGGCCACCTCCGGCGGACGCCGCCACATGATGAGCCTCGATCGCGACTTGCTCCTGTTCCTGCGTGCTGATGTGCCTCGGCCTGCCGATCGCGGCCTCGCTCGGGCCTGTCGGCCGGCGCGGTGATCTGGCTGTACGACCTGCCGCTCGCGGTGATCGCGCAACGCACGGTCAACTCGCTCGACTCCACGCCGCTGCTCGCCGTGCCGATGTTCATCTTCGCGGCCTGCATCTTCAACACCGCCGGCATCACGCAGCAGCTGTTCGACTGGATCCGCATGCTGGTCGGCCGCATCCGCGGCGGGCTCGGCTATGTGACGATCCTGACCCACCTCGTCTTCTCCGGCATCTCGGGCGCGGCGCTCGCCGATATCGGCGCGCTCGGCAGCATCCAGATCCGCATGATGCGCCAGCAGGGCTACAAGGACGAGTTCTCCGCCGGCATCTGCATGGCGGCCTCGACGCTCGGGCCGATCTTCCCGCCCTCGCATCCCGCTCGTCATCTACGCCACCACGGTGGAAATTTCCGCGGTGCGGCTGATGCTCGCCGGCATCATCCCGGCGCTGGTCATCGCGGCCGTGCTGATGGCGCAGGTCGCCTGGATCGCGCGGCGCGAGGGCCTGCCGGTCGACACCGTCGAGGTGACGCGCGCCTCGTTCCTGCGCCAGACCCTGATCGCGCTGCCGGCGATCCTCGCGCCGGTGATCCTGATCGGCGGCATGATGAGCGGCCTCTTCGGCGCGACCGAAGCGGCCGGCGTCACGGTCGTCTACGCGATCCTGATCGGCGCTGTTCGTCTATCGCAAGCTCACCTGGGCGAACTTCATCGAGTCGGCGCGCGAAACCGTGCTCGCCTGCGCCAGCATCCTGCTGATCGTCGGCGTCGTCCGAGCTGTTCGCCTGGGTGCTGGCGATCGACCAGATTCCGACGCTCGCGGCGCAGTTCCTGATCGGCCTCTCGAGCAATCCGTATCGTCCTGCTGATCATCGCGAACGTGCATCCTGCTCGCCGCCGGCACGATCCTCGAGCCGCTGCCCGCGATCCTGCTGCTCGCGCCGATCATCGCGCCCGGCCTGACGCAGGCCGGCGTCGACCCGGTGCATCTCGGCATCGTGGTGGTGCTCAACCTGATGATCGGCCTGCTGACGCCGCCGGTCGGCATGAGCCTCTACATGGTCAGCAATATCGGCCGCATCCCGCTCGAGCGCGTGATGGCCGGCGCCGTGCCGTTCATCGTCTCGCTGATCATCGCGCTCGCGATCGTCACGTTCGTGCCCGGCGTTTTCGACCTGGCTGCCCGGCCTGGTCATGAAATGACGCAAACAAAAAGGAGTCCGTCGTTGAGTGTGTTCTTCGGAGAGATCCGGCAGCTCGGCTACGTCGTGCCCGACATCGTCAGGCCGCGATGGACTACTGGAGCCGCGTGCTCGGCGTCGGGCCGTTCTTCTATGCCGAGCGCGTGCCGGTGGTGAACTTCACCTATCGCGGCGCAGCCGTCGTCGCCGATCACCTCGGTGGCGCTCGCCAATTCCGGGCCGGTGCAGGTCGAGCTGATCCAGCAGCGCAACGATGCGCCGACCATGTACCGCGACTTCGTCAAGGCCAAGGGCAGCGGCCTGCAGCACGTCGCCTACTGGACGCAGAACTTCGATGCCGACATGGCACGCCTCGCCGCGCGCGGCTTCAAGGTCGGCATGGGCGGCGAGGTCGGCGCGCGCGGGCGCTTCGTCTATTTCGAGACCGAGTATCACCCCGGCGCCGTGATCGAACTGTCCGAGGTCGAAGGGCCGAAGGGCAAGATGTTCGACCTGATCCGCAACGCCGCGGTCGGCTGGGACGGCAGCGACCCGGTGCGGCCGTTCCCCGATCTTTCCAAGCTATGAGCGCATCGGCGCGCCGGCTGACCGCCGTCTACCTGCTCGAAACGCCGCTCGATCCGGCGCGCGTCGCCGACGTGCTGGCGGGCGAGCAGTCGAGCGGGACCTTCCTGCGCGTGCCCGGCGAGACCGACGATCTGCGCGCGCGCAGCCGCGCGACGGTCGAGAAGATCGAGGAGCTCGAGCCGGCCGCGTCACCGAGCCTGCGCAGCGCCTGGCTGGAGCGCCAGGGCCGCGCCGGACCGTATCGCCGCGCGCTGGTCACCGTCTCGTTCCCGATCGGCAATATCGGCACGAACCTCGCGACGCTCGCCGCGACGGTCGCGGGCAACCTCTACGATCTCGGCGAGGCGACCGGCCTCAAGCTGATGTCGCTGGCGCTGCCGCCCGACTATCGCGACAAGTTCGCGATGCCGCGCCAGGGCATCGCCGGAACGCGCACGCTCGCCGGACGTGCATGGCCGTCCGCTGCTCGGCACCATCATCAAGCCGAATGTCGGCATGAGCGCGGAGCAGACCGGCGCGCTGGTCGGCGAGCTCTGCGCCGCCGGGCTCGACTTCATCAAGGACGATGAGGTCTGCGCCGACCCCGTGATGGCGCCGATCGGCGAGCGCATCCGCGCCGTGATGGCGCGCGTGCGCGCGCATCAGGACCGCACCGGCCGGCGCGTGATGGTCGCGTTCAACATCTCCGACGAGACCGACGCGATGCGCCGCCATGCCGATCTGATCGCCGCCGAGGGCGGCACGCTGCGCGATGGTGTCGCTCAACTGGTGCGGCCTTTCGGCGCGTGCGAGACGCTGCGCCGCTCGACCGACCTCGCGATCCACGGCCACCGCAACGGTTTCGGCATGCTGTCGCGCGACGCCGCGCTCGGCATCACGGCGCCGGCGTACCAGACGCTCTATCGCCTCGCCGGCATCGACCACATGCACGTGCACGGCCTCGCCGGAAAGTTCGCCGACTTCGACGACGACGTCACGGCGCGCGACGCGCGACTGCCTGACGCCGCTCGCCGACGACGACGCCGTGATGCCGGCGTTCTCCTCCGGCCAATGGGCCGGCACGCTGCCGATGACCTATGCGGCGACGCGCAGCCCGGATTTCCTGTTCCTGTGCGGCGGCGGCATCATCGCGCATCCGGACGGTCCCGCGGCCGGCGTCGCGAGCCTGCTCGCCGCCTGGGAGGCGGTGAAGGACGGCGAGGCGCTCGAAGCCGCCGCGGCACGCGCGCCGGCGCTGAAGCGCGCGCTCGAATTCTTCGGACGCGCGCGGGCACGCTGGCGTGAGCGCAGCGCCGCGCATCGCCTATTACGGCGACGATTTCACCGGCGCGACCGACACGCTGGCGACCGCCACACAGGGCGGGCTGCGCACGCTGCTGTTCCTGCGCGTGCCCGACGCCGGAGATGCTCGCCGCCGCGGGCGAGCTCGACTGCGTCGGCATCGCGGGCGCGTCGCGCTCGATGAGCGCCGGCCGACATGGAGAACGAGCTGCGCCCGGTCGCGGACTGCTTCGCGCGGCTCGGCGCGCCGGTCGTTCACTACAAGACCTGCTCGACCTTCGACAGCTCACCGGAGATCGGCAACATCGCGGTAGCGCTGTCGCGTGCTGTCCGGAGCGCGTGCCCAGCCGCTTCTATCCCGATCGTCGGCGGCCAGCCGAATATCGGACGCTATTGCGCTGTTCGGGCACCTGTTCGCCGCCGCCGGAGGCCGGCGGTCCGGTCCTGCGCATCGACCGGCACCCGATGGCGCGTCATCCGGTCACGCCGATGACGAAGTCCGACCTGCGGCTGCATCTCGAGCGCGCCAGGGGCTGACGACGGTCTTGTCATTCGACTACACGAAATATGCCAAGCCCGACCATGCCCTCCACGCCGATCTCGCGTCGCTACTGACCCATTGTCCCGATGCGATCCTGCTCGACGTATCGCGCCCGGAAGATCTGCCGGTGATCGGCCGGTTGCTATGGCACCACGCGGCAAGTGCCCCCTTGCTTGCCGTTGGTCCCAGCAGCGTGGTCGATGCGCTGGCCCATGGCCGCACCGATGTCGCTGCGCCAAGCAACGCCGCGCGCGTCACGCCGGCGGACGGCCCGGTCTTCGTCCTGTCCGGCAGCCTATCGCCCGTCACACGCAAGCAATTGCAAGCCGCGTCGTGCTACGCGCATATCGAGATCGATGCGGCAAGGCTGGCCGCGCGCGATCATGCTCATTTGGACAGCGTGTCGGCGCAAGTACTCGACTTGCTTGGCCAGGGCCGCCATGTCCTGGCGGACACGGCGAGCCTCGCCGGCGCCGGTTCACCGCCCGTTGCGGCGCGTACGCTGGCACAAGCGTGTGGCGATCTCGTCTTGCGCGTCCTACAGGCGACCAAGCTGCGACGCGTCGGCATCGCCGGCGGCGACACGTCAAGCTATGCGCTGAAGGCACTCGACATCTGGGGTCTCTCCTATCGCGGCGCGCTCGCGCCCGGCGTGGCGCTGTGCCGCGCCCACGCGAGCGATCCTAAGCTCGACGGCATCGAGATCATGCTCAAAGGCGGCCAGATGGGCCCACCCGATGTTTTCGAGCGTCTGCTCCACGGCGGCTGAGAAGGAGTCGAACCATGCAGTTCTCCGGCAAGGTAGCGCTGGTGACCGGTGCGGGCCGCGGCATGGGCAGGGCCGTCGCGTCCGCCTTCGCGCGCGAGGGCGCCGTGGTCGGGGTCTGCGATCTGGTGCCCGAGCGCGCCGAAGCGGCGACGCAGGCCATCACAGACACCGGCGGCCAGGCCGTGCGCCTGGTCGGCGACGTGAGCAACGAAGCCTCGGTCAAGGCCATCACCGATCGGCTCGTGCGCGATCACGGCCGCATCGACATCCTGGTCAATACGGCTGGCGGCTACGGCGAAAAAGGGCGCGCCACGCATGAGATGCCGGAGAGCGAGTGGGACATGGTCCTCAACTCCAATCTCAAGGGCAGCTTCGTCTGCGCGAAATTCGTCATCCCGCACATGCTGCGCCAGGGCGGCGGGCGGATCATCAACTTCTCGTCGAATGCCGGCCGCACTTACAGCCCCTGGCTGGGCTCCTGCTACACAGTGGCGAAGACCGGCATCCTCGGCCTCACGCGCCATCTCGCGCGCGAATATGCCGGAAATCGGATCCTGGTGAATACGATCGCGCCCGGGCCCACGCGCGGCGAGCGCGTCAACGATCTGGTCGGCGATGCCGAGGGCGAGCGCCAGATGGCGGCGATGATTCCGCTGGGCCGGCTGGGCGAGGCCGATGACATCGCCAAGGCGGTGTTGTTCCTGGCCTCCGATGCCGCAAGCTTCATCACCGGCGCCATTCTCGATGTCAATGGCGGCTTCGTGCTCGCTTGAACTACTGCGTGGTGGCTTTCAGCACCAGATCGGCCAGCACATCGTTGAGCTTCGCCGCCGGGTGCCCGTCACCGGCGATGAAATAGCTGCCATCGATGCCCTTGATGGCATCGTTGACGTCGACGAACGTCACGCCCGCATCGCGCAGCAGCCGGTGCATCAGCGTTTTGCGGCCGACGAAGTCGTTGAAGAACGCAATGCCCGGATGATAGAGCACCAGCAACCGCGCTTTGTATTTGCGTTCCGTGATCTCGCGCATCGCGCGCATGATGGCGACGAAATTCCGCTCGTCCTTCGAATTACCGACCATGCCGACCAGCAACTCCATGACACCATAGAACCGTGAGCCATTGTGCAGTCGCTGCATCCATTCCGGCTGCTGACGCTCGCCGAACTTGCCGATCAGCTGCAGTTTGCCACGCTCATCGATCGCATATTCCGGACCGCCGGCCGACCATGAATAGCGGCCGTTGACGCGCTCGATATGGTTGTCGACGAGCGACACGACCAGCCAGTTGAAGGTCGCGGCGCCATGGCGCGCCGGCGCGTCGAGCTCGAGCAGGCGCAGCACCTGGTGCATGCCATAGCCCGGCAGCGCCAGGTTCGGCACGCTCAGGCGCGCGGCGGATTTGCGCTGGATATACGAAGACAGCGTCTGGTCGTCGTTCAGGCCTTCGCCGAAATTGAACGAATTGCCGGCAATAATCATCGCGTGGTCCTTGGTCGGCGCCCATCCGCCCGGCCGCCCGCCTGACGCGTCGAACGTATAGACGACGTCATAGATAGGCTTGCCGTCGCGCTTCACCATCACTTTGGCCGACGTATTGGGTAGCGACGTGTAGCCAAGGTCCCAATCCTGCTGGAAGATCTGCGCCGAGTAATGCTGCTCCCGGCCGCGCGCCCAGGCGGCGGCGGAATCCTCGGCGAAACTCGTCATCCGCAGCACCAGCTCGGAGATGCCGATGCACAAGATCACCGTAAACAGGCCGAGGAAGGCATTGCGTCCGTGCGCCGAGGTCGCAAATACGGTCGCCGCCAACCCGGCCAACGTCGCCAGAATCAGAGTCAGGGCCACCGACTTGAAGACGAAGAGCCCGAGCCACACCGCGAGTGGAATTGCGACGATGGCCAGAATATTACGGACGGGTCTGATGAAACGGCGCAAAGCTTAGTCTCAAATACTGTAGGGCGGCCAAGATCCGGTTGAAAATCCGCCGGGAATGCGCCTCGAATCCATGATGTCGTTGCAACACCAGTTTGCCTTGCCGCGGTCAACACAGCAAGCGATCGGACCAGTCCGCCAGACCCTTCCTTAACGTGAATCCGATTCACGCCGGGCAATTGCTTTTCCGTCCGGCCCCTGCGAGATTCTCGGTCGACCGGCACTGGCCGGCCTAAGGACGGGGATTGAAGCCGCGCGCGCACCCATCGCGGCTTCGGGGGGCGGGTGGTGACGCTTTACGCGCTGAAGCCACGCTTTCAGGCGCTGCTTCGCCCACTGGTTGGTGGGCTGGCAGCCTTAGGGATTACAGCCAACCAGGTGACTGTGGCCGCGGCTGTAGGCTCGATTGCGGTCGCATTGGCGATTTTCGCCTGGATTAACCGGCCGGCGGTTTTTCTCCTGCTGCCGGTCTGGCTCTTCCTGCGCATGGCGCTCAACGCCGTCGACGGCATGCTGGCGCGCGAGTTCGGGCAGAAGAGCCCGCTCGGCGCCTATCTCAACGAGATCGGCGATGTCGTCTCGGACGCGGCCCTCTACGCGCCATTCGCGTTGGTGGCGCCCTTTGCTCCACCGATGGTTGTCCTGGTCGTCATCCTCTCCATTCTGTCGGAATTTGCCGGCGTGCTCGGTCCCGCCATCGGCGCCTCGCGGCGCTATGACGGCCCGCTGGGCAAAAGCGATCGCGCGCTGGTCTTTGGGGCACTCGGCCTGTGGATCGGCCTTGGGTTGGACGTGCCGGACTGGCTTTCCTGGCTGATGCCCCTGCTCGCCCTCCTACTGGCTCTCACAACCATCAACCGCATTCGCGCCGGCCTTGCCGAGCGCTCCTCATGACCGAAAAATCCATGCGTCCAGTCGAAGAAAAATCGTTCAGCACCCACGACGGCGTCGACCTTTTCTATCGCTATTGGCCGGCGACAACACCATCGCCACGCGGCGCGATCGTGATCTTTCATCGCGGTCACGAGCATTCGGGTCGCATGGCGCACCTGCCCGACGAGCTCGACCTGCCGGATTTCGCGATGTTCGCCTGGGACGCGCGCGGTCACGGCCGCTCGCCCGGCGATCGCGGCTTCAGCCCCAGCCTCGGCACGTCGGTGCGCGATGTGCAGACCTTCATCGACCACATCGCCGCGACCTACGGCATCGCCGAGGAGGATATGGCCGTGTTGGCGCAGAGCGTGGGCGCGGTGCTGATCGCGACCTGGGCGCATGATTACGCGCCCAAGATCCGCGCCATGGTCCTGGCGTCGCCCGCCTTTAAAGTGAAACTTTACGTGCCCTTCGCGCGCCAAGGCCTGGCGCTGCAACAGAAATTCCGCGGCAATTTCTACGTCAACTCCTACGTCAAGGCGCATTATCTCACCCACGATCCGTTGCGCATCGCCTCTTTCAACAGCGATCCCCTGATCGCGCGACCGATCTCGGTCAATATTCTGCTCGCCCTCTATGAGGCTGGCGAACGCGTCGTTGCCGATGCGCGCGCCATCACCATTCCCACCCAGCTCCTGATTTCCGGCGCCGACTGGGTCGTGCATCACGGCCCGCAGCACCGCTTCTACGAGCGCCTTGGCACGCCAATCAAGGAACGGCACATTCTGCCCGGCTTCTATCACGACACGTTCGGCGAGCTTGGCCGTTCGGTGCCGATCGACCGGGCCCGCGCCTTCATCCAGGCGCGCTTTGTCGAGCCTTGGTCGCGCCCTTCGCTGCTCGACGCCGACAAGATGAGTTACACGCGCGACGAGGCCGATGCGCTGGCATCGCCTCTGCCCGCCCTGTCGCCGCGCGGCCTCTACTGGGCGATGATGCGCGCCAATTTGCGTCTCGGCGGCGCCCTCTCCGAAGGCATCAAGCTCGGTCACCGGACCGGCTTCGATTCCGGTTCGACGCTCGACTACGTCTATCGCAATCAGCCGCAGGGCAAGGGCGCGCTCGGCCGCATGGCCGACAAGAACTATCTTGAGTTCATCGGCTGGCGCGGCATTCGCCAGCGCAAGCTCCACGTCGAAGAATTGCAGCGCGACGCCATGCAGCGCCTGCGCGACAAGGGTGCCGCGGTCCGCGTCATGGACATCGCCGCCGGCCATGGCCGCTACGACCTCGAGGCCATGCAAGGCAGCCCGATCAAGCCGGATTCGATCCTGCTGCGCGACTACAGCGACATCAATGTCGAGGCTGGCTCCAAGCTGATCCAGGAGAAAGGCCTCGGCGACATCGCGCGCTTCGTCAAGGGCGATGCCTTCGACCGCGACAGCCTCGCCGCCGTCGAGCCCAAGCCTACGCTGGGAACCGTCTCCGGCCTCTACGAGCTCTTTCCCGACAACGATATGATCCGCCGCTCGCTCTCCGGCCTCGCATCCGCGATCGCACCCGGCAGCTATCTCGTCTATACCGGCCAGCCCTGGCACCCGCAGCTCGAGCTGATCGCCCGCGCGCTGACCAGCCACCGCCAGGGCCAGGCCTGGGTCATGCGACGACGCACCCAGGCGGAGATGGACCAGCTTGTCGCCGCCGCCGGCTTCCGCAAGATCACCCAGCGCATCGACGAATGGGGCATCTTCACCGTGTCCCTCGCCGAGCGCATCGCCCCATGAGCATAGCGGCGGAAGGCGGGCTTGCCCGGCGCGAGCCCCGTCTCTGGCGCCATGCAGCGGCGTGGCTCGCCCTTCTCGGGCCGTTTTTCTTTGCCAGCTACGGTGCCGCCAACTGGCTCACCGCTCAACGCAGTGAAGTGGGCGCGATCGCCTTCGAGTGGGAACATACAATTCCGTTCTGGCCCTGGACGATCGTTCCCTATTGGTCGATCGACGTGTTCTACGCGATCTCGCTCTTCGTCTGCACCAGCCGCGCCGAGATCGACACCCATGCCAAGCGCCTGATCACGGCGCAGGTGCTGGCCGTCGCGTGCTTCATCCTGTTCCCGCTGACCTTTTCCTTCCCGCGCCCGCCATCCGACGGCCTCGCCGGAATCATGTTCGATGCGCTGATGAGCTTCGACAAGCCGTTCAACCAGGCGCCCTCCCTGCACATCGCGTTGCTGATCATCCTGTGGCCGCTTTACGCGCGCCACGTCCCGGCACGCGGGCGTTGGGTCCTGCACGCCTGGTTCGCGCTGATCCTCGTCTCCGTGCTCACGACCTATCAGCATCATTTCATCGACATCCCCACCGGCGCATGGCTGGGCTTTCTCTGCCTCTGGCTGTGGCCCGATGAAGGTCGAAGCCCGCTGACGCAACTCACTTTCGCCAGCGACCACCGCCGTCATTTCCTTGCCGCGTGTTATGCGCTTGGCGCGACTGTGCTGGCGGCTCTGGCATTCTGGACCCCGCCGATCGGGCTGTGGCTGCTCTGGCCCGCCGCCGCACTGGCGCTCGTCGCCTTCATCTACATCGCGTTGGGACCGGATGGATTCCAGAAATTCACCGACGGAAGCATGAGCCTGGGCGCACGCTGGATGCTGGCCCCTTATCTGCTGGGGGCGTGGATCAATTCGCGGCTCTGGACGCGCCACGAGCCGGGGCGGCACCCATCGCCGACGGCGTGGCGCTGGGCCGCTTTCCGACCGCCCGCAACGCCGCCGCCTACCGCACCATTGTCGATCTCTGCGCCGAGTTGCCGAGCCCAGTCGCCAGCCGCGCCGTGCCGCTGCTCGACCTGGCCACGCCCGATCCCATCCGCCTGCGACAGGCCGCAGCACTCATCGAAAGCGCGCGCGAAGCCGGCCCGGTCCTGGTCTGCTGCGCGCTGGGCTATTCGCGCAGCGCCGCCGCCGTCACGGTCTGGCTGCTCACGACCGGACGCGCCGCGAGCGTCGAGGCCGCTGTGGCGCAAATCCGCCAGGTGCGTCCGCGCATCGTCCTGCGCAGCGCGACCTTGGCGTCGATCGCGGCCGCCGCGCGGGCCCCTTCATGAGCGCCACCCGTCATGACCTGGCAATCGCCGCCGCCTTGCTCGAGCAGGGCCGCATCATCGACGGGCTGTCGCGCCTGCTGACCGCCCTCGCACTCCTCGCCCTGATCCTGCTCGCAGGCTTTGCCGCGCGGCCCAGCCCGCTGGCCTGGGCGATCCTCGGTCTGGCGGTCCTGGCCGGCGGCGCGCAGATCTATCTCGCCATCCGCGTCGGTTTCGACGCCGCCTTGTTCCGCTGGCTGGCCTCGCAAGCGGCCGGACCCGATCTCAATGCCTTCGACACGGCCATGCAGAACCAGGGGCTTCTCCCGCCCGACAAGGTCGGAAGGCCGCTGGGCGAGCGCATCGCCGGTGCGCGCCGCCTGTTCGGCCGGCAGGCGGCCCTGCTGGTCGTGCAGATCGCCGCCTTGTTTGCCGGCGCCGTCCTGGCCGCAATGAGGTAGATCCGTGCTCGAGCCCATCGTCTCCAATGCCGTCATCGGCTTCGCGCGCCTCGTCACGGGCGTGCGCGGCCACTGGAAGGGCTGCGCGCCAGAGGCCAAGCCCCGCATTTATTTCGCCAACCACAACAGCCATGGCGATTTCGTCTTGATCTGGACCGTCATGCCCGCCGCCCTGCGTCGCATGACGCGGCCCGTCGCCGCCGCCGATTATTGGCTGCATTCGCCGTTACGCCGTTATCTCGGCACGCGCGTCTTCCGCAGCGTCCATATTGCGCGCGGCACCCATTCACGCGACGAAGATCAGCTTCAGCCCCTCACCCAGGCGCTGGATGATGGCGCCTCGCTGATCCTCTTCCCCGAAGGCACGCGCAACACCACCAACGCCAAGCTCCTACCCTTCAAGAGCGGTCTCTATCGCCTGGCTAAGGCGCGGCCGGAGATCGAGATGGTCCCGGTCTGGATCGAGAATCTGAACCGTGTGATGCCCAAAGGGCATTTCGTGCCGATCCCGCTTCTCTGCACCGTCACTTTCGGCAGCCCGATCAACCGAAATCCGGGCGAGCCCAACCTTGCCTTCCGCGAACGCAGCCGCGCCGCCCTGCTGGCGCTGGCACCGACCAACGGACACGCGCCATGAGCGCCACCGACCAGATCTACGTCACCCTGTTCGCCGGCATCTTCGGCGTGCTGATCTTCGCCTCGCTGATCGGCTTCGCGCTGCAGCGCAAATTCGCCGGTACCGGCGCGATGGCCACGATCTCCAACCTCAACGCCCGTATCAAGGCGTGGTGGATCATCGTCGTCCTGATCGGCATTGCGTTTGCGCTGGGCAAGCATGGTGTGATCGTCTTCTCCGCCCTCGCCTCGTTCTTTGCGCTGCGCGAGTACATCACCCTCACGCCGACCCGCCGCAGCGATCACGTGGCGCTGGCCCTCTCCTTTTTTGTCGTCCTGCCGCTGCAATATTATTTCATCGCCATCGACTGGTACGGGCTCTACTCGATCTTCATCCCCGTCTATGTCTTCCTGCTGCTGCCCATCGTCGTGGCGCTGCAGCGCGACACCACGGAATTCATGGAGCGCGTCGCGGAGATCCAGTGGGGGCTGATGATCACCGTCTTCTGCGTCTCGCACGTGCCGGCATTGCTAACGCTGCCGATCCCCGGCTTCGAGCACCGCAAGCTGCTGCTGATCGCCTTCCTGATGATCGTCGTGCAGGCGAGCGACGTGCTGCAATACGTCTGGGGCAAGCTCATCGGCCGCCACAAGATCGCGCCTGCACTCTCACCCTCCAAGACCGTCGAGGGCTTCGTCGGCGGTGTGGCCAGTGCCACGCTGCTGGGAGCAGCCTTGTGGTGGCTGACGCCGTTCTCGCCGCTGCATGCCGGCATCATGGCGCTGATCATCACGCTGATGGGTTTTGCCGGCGGGTTGGTCATGTCCGCGATCAAGCGCGACCGCGGTGTCAAGGATTGGGGCCAGATGATCGAGGGCCATGGCGGCATGCTCGACCGCCTGGATTCGGTGATCTTCTCGGCGCCGGTCTTCTTCCACCTGATCCGCTTCTGGTGGGCGGATTGACGCGCGATGCTTAGCGAGTGGGCTCGCCGATCTTGCTCAGGATGATGCCGGCCAGGGCTGCGTTCAGCTTTTCCGTCGGGTGGCCGTCGCCCGCGATGAAATAGCCGCCGTCGCGCACAGGCAGGACGCTGTTCACATCGATGAACTGCACACCGGCCTGATCGAAGAGCTGGTGCATGAGGTCCCGGCGGCCAACAAACTCATTGAGATAGGTGCCGCCCGAGTAATACAAGATCAGCATCCGCGCGCCGAACTTGCGCTGCGCCGTCTCGTTCGCCGCTTGCAGAATGTGAACGAAGAGCTGCTCATCCTTCGCCAGCAGCAGCCCGATCTTCTTCTCGACCGCCACGAACAGCCGCGACCCGTTGCGAAGCTGCGTGAGCCACGCTGGCGGCTCGCGCCGGTCGCCGTACTGCCCGCTCAATTGCACGCCGCCATGCCCATCAAGCACATAACGGGGGCCGAGCGACCACGCGTAGCTGCCATTGGCCCGCTCGATGTGGTCGTCGATCATTGAGACGATGAGCCAGTCGAACGAATTCAGCCCGTGCTCCACCGGCAGGTCGAGCTGCAACTGCCGCAGCACCTGATGCGGACCATAGCCCGGTATCGCCAAATTCAGCACCCGCAAGCCGTCTCGCGAGGACTTTTGCAGATGGGCCCCGAGCGTCTGATCGTCGTTGAGCCCTTCGCCGAAATTATAGGAATCGCCGGCCACCACGACGGGCCTGCCGCCTTTCGCGCCGAAGGGCGTGACCCGCGCGCCCTTGTCGTCGATGGTATAGGTCACGTCGTAAACCGGTTGTCCGTTGAGCGCCGACGTCACGTGCGACACCACATTAGGGACGGCATCGAAGCCGTACTCGGCACTCATGACAAAGGTCTGCACACTCGACTGCTGTACGCGGCCGCGGCCCCAATCCGCAGCGATAAAGGTCTCCGGGCCGCGAATGCGCAACGCCACTTCGCACACACCCGTCGTCACGATCACCGTCAGCATGATGAGCAAGAGGTTCTTTACAACCCGCGACCGGGCGATGGCGATGGAAGCGACCCCGGCAACGGCACTCAACAGCATCGTGCTTCCGATGCCGGAAACGACAACCAGACCAAACCACACGGCGAATGGAATGAGGATCAGGGCAATGGCGTCGCGGAGACGGGCGTGACGCGGGACGGCGGGCGACATACGGACGGGCCATTCGAATGGAGGGGGACCCGTGCACCCTAAGAGCCAAAAACCTTAATTTGGAGTCGCGAAAGTGTAACGCTGTGCGACAAGAAGATTAATACGTCGGTCTAACGGATGGTTGCAGACCGCCCGAGCGGCTTGAGCGACAATCACGAACGCGGACGGTCACGCGCCATGCGGCACGACATAGTCCGCCGGATAGGTCACCTTGAATTCCGGCAGGGCCTCGCAGCGGGCGGATAGCGCATCCAGAGCGGGAAAACGACCCAGCGGCAGCAATTCGCCGTCCACTAGCCGCACGTAACGCAGCATGCAGGCCGTCGTGATCTGCGCCTGGTCGAGCCGACCCGTGCTCCAACTCTCCTGCGACAGCGTCGCAATCGCACCGAGCCCCTGCTGGCGGCAGCGCGCGATCCACTCCGGCCAGCGATAGGAAGACGGCCGGATGATCCGCTCATAGGCGCCGGCGCCAATCTTGTCGATCGCTCCCGTCGCCAGCGCGATCCGCCGCAGCGCTTGCTGGCGCGCCGGTCCTGATGGCGCGATCAGTGCCCGTGCCGGCCCGACCTGCTGATCGAGCCAATCCAGGATCGCCGCGGAATCGATCAGCGTCTCCCCGCCCGGCAGGATCAGCGACGGAATGCGCCCCAGCGGATTGGTCTTCAACATGGAGTCGAAATCGCCGAACACCGATCGCGTGTCGTGCTCGTAGTCGAACCCCAGCACGCGCAACGATATCGCCACGCGACGCACGAAGGGCGAATCGTACTGGCCGACGAGGATCATCAATGAGCCCTCCAACATTGCCTGTGCCGGCCTCTTCCTTCGACAAGCTCAGGATGAGGCTCTCTTCAAAATATCCTCACCCTGAGCTTGTCGAAGGGTGAGGATTGCACGGCGGCTCACACGGAGCGAAACCTGTTTGACGTCCGTCAGCGCTTTATGCCCGAATGCGCCCCGCAGCCGCAATCCTGCCGGGAGAAACACATCATGACGACCTTCAAAATCCCGCAAACGCAGCTTCCCTCCGGCGAGACCGTGCCCGCTTTCGGCCTGGGCACTTGGCGCATGGCCGAATCACGCAGCCGGCGCGCCGACGAAATCGCCGCCCTGCGGCAGGGGTTCGAGCTCGGTCTCACGCTCATCGACACCGCGGAAATGTATGCGAGCGGCGGCGCGGAGGAGCTGGTGGCCGAGGCACTCGGCGACCACCGCAAGGAGCTGTTTCTGGTCAGCAAGGTCCTGCCGGAGAACGCCTCGCGCAAGGGGACCCAGACCGCGTGCGAGCGCAGCCTGAAACGTCTCAAGACCGACCATATCGATCTCTATTTGCTGCATTGGCCCGGCAGCCACCCTTTGTCCGAGACCGTGGCCGGCATGCGCGCTTTGGTCGACGCCGGCAAGATCCGTCATTGGGGTGTCAGCAATCTCGACCTCGACGACATGAAGGCCTTGGTATCGCTCGATGGCGGCCAGGGCTGCGCCACCAACCAGGTCCTCTACAACCTGTCGCGCCGCGGCATCGAGCACGACCTCCTGCCGTGGCAGCGCCAGCGCAAGATGCCGTTGATGGCCTATTCGCCGATCGAGCAAGGCCGCCTCGTTCGTCACGGCACGCTCAAAGCCATTGCCACGCGCCATGGCGCCACACCGGCGCAAGTGGCCCTCGCCTGGTTCCTGCGGCAGGAGCGCGTCATCACCATTCCCAAGGCCGGCACGGCCGAGCACGCGCGCGAAAACTACGCGTCCCTCGGCCTCACCCTCAAGCCGCAGGACCTGGACGAACTCGACCGCGCCTTCCCGCCACCGAAATCCGCCCAGCCCCTGTCGATGCTTTAGCGCCCGACCTTCAGCCGGATCACGTTCCACGACGCCGGCTTCAGCGTCGCCGTGATCATGCCGTCCTTGACCTTCACGTCGCCAAGCTTGGCGGGCTTGATCCGGTCCGGCTGCTTTTTGCTGTTGATGGCCTTGAGGTCCTTGTCGTGCAGCTGGGTCGCCTCGTCGAGCGCCAGCTTGGCGAAGCCGTCGGCGCGCACACGCAGCGGCATCTCCTCGCCCAGGCTGCGATTGAGCGCGAACAGCGTCAGGTAGCCGCCCTTGTCGTCATGCACCGCCGCCAGTTTCAGATAGGGTGCGGCCGGCACGGGATAGTACGTCTCCTGCTTGCCGCGCGGATCGTAGTAGTTGGCCGCGTAAGTCGGTGAGTCGACATGGGCGCGCAGCACGTTGCCGCGGCCCAGATTGCTGAACTGCGCGAACGGGTAGAAGATCGTTTGGCGCCACGCCGGCCCGCCGGTCTCCGTCATGATCGGCGCGATCACATTGACGAGTTGCGCGAGGCAGCCGACCTTGACCCGATCCGCGTGGTTGAGCAGGGAAATGCAGGCCCCGCCGAAGGTCAGCGCGTCCTGCATGTTGTAGATTTCTTCCAGGATCAGCGGCGCCACCGGCCAGCCCGGCTTGACCCGCCCGTCGCGGTCGCGGCGCGTGCGATACCACACATTCCATTCATCGAAGCTCAGCATGATGCGCTTGGTCGAGCGGCGCCGCGCCGCCACCGCGTCGGCGATGGCCACCACCTCCTCGATGAACGCATCCATCAGATCCGGGCTCGCCAGGAATGCTTCGGTGTCGTCCGCGTAATTGTTCAGGTATGTGTGCAGCGAGATGTATTCGACGTGATCGAACGTGTGCTCCAGCACCGTATCTTCCCACGCGCCGTAGGTGTTCATCGTACGACCCGACGAGCCGCACGCCGCCAGCTCGATCGACTTGTCGATCCACCTCATCATCTTCGCGGCTTCGGTGGCGATGCGCCCGTATTCGGTCGCGGTCTTCGCCTCCATCTGCCACGGCCCATCCATTTCGTTGCCCAGGCACCAGAACTTCACGTCATGCGGCTTTTTCCAGCCGTGAGACTTGCGGAGATCAGACCACGCCGTGCCGCCGGGATGATTGCAATACTCGACCAGATTGCGTGCGGCATCGCCGGCGCGCGTGCCGAGATTGACGGCCAGCATCGGCTCCGTGTCGGCGGCGCGGCACCAATCGATGAACTCATTGGTACCGAACGTATTGGGTTCGGTCGACATCCAGGCGAGATCCAGACGTGCAGGCCGTTTGTCGACCGGCCCCACGCCGTCCTCCCAATTATAGCCCGAGACGAAATTGCCGCCGGGGTAGCGCATGATCGTCGGCGCGAGCTCGCGCACCAGCGCCATCACGTCCTTGCGGAACCCGTTCTTGTCGGCGGTTTTGTGGCCGGGCTCGTAGATGCCGCCATAGACACAGCGACCCAGATGCTCGATGAAGGCCCCGAACAGGCGCTTGTCCGTGGCGCCGATCGTGAAATCGCGATGCAGGAATACTTCGACGTTACGCATAGTCTACCGCCTCCATCCTCAGTAAGTCGGACCGCCCGTCATGTGAGATGAGCGGCTTGTTCAGGATCGACGGCGGCGAAGGCGCCGCCCTGCCCCGCGGCATCGGGCGACAGCACCGCCGCCTTGAGCCGGATCGAATACGGGTGTTGCGGATTGTCGAGCACGGCGCGCGCTTGCCCACCCTCGACGACCTTGCCCTTGCTCATGATGATAAGCCGGTCGCTGATGTAATACGCGGTCGCGAGATCGTGGGTGATGTAGATGATCGAGACCTTGAGATCGTCGCGTAGACTGCGCAGCAGATTGACGATCGACATGCGCAGCGAGGCATCGACCATCGACACCGGCTCATCGGCGACGATCAACGCCGGCTTCGGGATCAGGGCACGCGCAATGGCGATGCGCTGAAGTTGGCCGCCGGAAAGCTCATGCGGAAAACGCCCACGCACCTCTGCGAGCGACAATCCGACCTTCTTCAAGGCAACGTCGCTGGCCGCTTCGATCTCCTGAATCGTTTCAAGCCCCGCAATCCGTCGCGCCGTCATGAACAGATAGCGGTCGAGCTTCTTGAGCGGGTTGAACGCCTCGAACGGGTTCTGGAAGATCGGCTGCACGCGCCGCATGAAGGCCAGCCGCGCCTTCGTCCCCCGGATCTTCGAGAGATCCTGCCCGCCGAAGCGGATCGTGCCCGCACTCGGCGGCACGATATTGAGAATCATGCGCGCGAGCGTCGTCTTGCCGCTGCCGGACTCGCCGATGATCGTGAAGATCTCCGGCTTGCCGTCGTCCATGCTGAAGCTGACGCCGTCCACCGCCTGCACGCGGTGGCGCGAGAACAGACCGCCCATCGAGTAGCTGCGCCCGACATCTCGCAATTCCAGGAGCGGCGCGCTCATGCTGCCCGTCCCGGCGTCGCCGCGAAGCACGCGACACGGTGCTCGGTTCCAACCCATTCCATTTGCGGTACTTGCTGGCGGCAGATATCCATCGCCAGCGGGCAGCGCGGATGGAAGCGGCAGCCTTTGGGCGGGTCGGCGAGATTGGGCGGCGTTCCCTCCAGCCCCTTCTTGGGGGCGACATTGCCGATGCGCGGCAGGCTCGCCACCAGATGCGCGGTGTAGGGGTGCTTGGGATTACGGAAGATATCGGCGACCCGCCCCTCCTCCACCAGCCGCCCGGCATACATGATGCCCAGCCGGTCGCAGAGATTGGCGTGCACCGCCATGTCATGCGTTACGAAGATGAGCGAGGCCTTCATCTGCCGCTGCACCTCGCGGATCATCGCCAGCACGCCGTTCTGCACGATCACGTCGAGCGCCGTGGTCGGCTCGTCGGCGATGATGAATTCCGGCCGACACACAGTGGCAAGCGCAATCGTCACGCGCTGGCGCATTCCGCCCGACAGCTGATGCGGATAAGCGTCGAGAATCTCCGGCTTCAGATGCAAGCGCTCGAGATGATGCGACACGATCTCGATGAACTCCGGCATCTTCTTGCCGATATGCCGGAAGGCGAAGTCGACGAAGGCATGGCGCACCCGACGTACCGGGTTCAGCACGTTCATCGAGCCCTGCATGATGTAGGAGAGATGCCGCCAGCGAATTTCATCGATCTTGTCCGGGTCGGCGTCATGGACGCTGGTATGGCGGCCATGGAAGTTGAAGTCGATGCTGCCGGCGACGATGCGCAACGGCGGTCGGATCGCCGCGGCAATGGTCTTGATCAGCGTGGTCTTGCCGCAGCTCGACTCGCCAGCCAGCCCGTAGATCTCGTTGGCCGCGACATGGAAGCTGACATCGTCGACCGCGCGCACCTCGCGCTGCACGCCGAAATAGGCCATCTGGTAATAGGCCTTGAGTCCGGTGACCTGCAGCACCTTCTCCGGCGTCGGGGCGGCCATGGCACTCATGCGCCCATCCGTGCGAGCCGGCTGCGCGGGTCGATATACTCGTTCATCGACACGGCCAGCAGGAACAATCCGATAAACACGATGATCACCAGCGCCACCGGAAAGGCGATCCACCACCAGATTCCGGCTACCAGCGCCGTGTGCTGGTTGGCCCAGTAAATCATCACACCGATGGTCGGCGTGTTGATGTCCGTGAAGCCCAGCACCGACAGCGTCACTTCGAGCCCGATCGACCAGTTGATGTTGTTCATCGTCGTCGAGAACACGATCGGCAGCACGTAGGGCAGATGCTCCTGCGTCAGGATCTGGCGCATCGGCATGCCGGAGAAGATGCTGGTCTCGGTGAATTCGCGCGTGCGCAAACCCATGGCTATCGAGCGGATCAGCCGCGCGTCATAAGCCCAGCCGAGGCACGCCATGACGAGGGCGAGCAGGAACCACGACATGTTGTCGCGCATCACGAAATAGAACAGCACCAGGATCGGAAAGAGCGGGATGACGACGAACGTATCGTTGATCGACATCAAGATGCGATCGACGATGCCGCCGGCATAGCCCGACACCAGCCCGATCACCAGCGACAGGATGCGGCTGATGAACGCCACCACCAGCCCGAAGATCAGCGTGTTGCGGATCGCGACCGTGAGCTGCCAGAACACATCCTGCCCACGCGAATTCGTGCCCAGGATATAAGGCCAGGAGGGCGGAATATCGGGCGGTACGACGTAGGAATTGTTGGGCGGATAGGGCGAGAAGAACGACAGCCCGGCGATGGCGACCACGAACAGCAGCAGCAAGACGCCGATTGCGAATTCGCGGTTATAGCGGACCAGATCGCGCAGCACGCTCCACATGGCCTAGCGCGCCTTCACGCGGGGGTCGAGCAGCGGGTAGAGCAGATCGATTGCCAGCACCGCCACCGACACGGAGACGATCGAGACCGACGCGATCCCCAGCACCAGGCTGTAATCGCCGGCATGAACGGAGGAGATCAGCAGCGTGCCGATGCCGGGATAGCCGAACACCTGCTCCGTGATGATGGCGCCGGTGAAGATCGAGCCCAGCGACATGGCAAGCCCGGTCACCTGCGGGATCAGGGAATTGCGCATCACATAGGACATCAGGATGCGCGAGCGGTTCGACGCCGCCCAGCTCGGCGTAGACCACGTAATCCTCGGTGACGACGTTGGAGACGAGCGAGCGCATGCCCATGAACCAGCCGCCCAGCCCGACCATGACCAGGGAGGTGATCGGCAGGATCGAGTGCAGCAGCAAGCTGCCGACGAACCCGAAGCTGAAGCCGCGCGTCATGTTCATCTGATAGGCGCCGCTGATCGGCAGGATCGGCCACACATAGCCGAAGATGATCAGCAGCACGAAGGCGACGATGTAGTACGGGATCGGATGGAAGGCCATCGCCACCACGCCCGCCGCGCGCAAAACCCCGCTCTTGCGGTAATACCCGGCCAGCCCGCCCAGCAGATTGCCCAGGATCCAGGTGATGATCGTCGACACGATCAGCAGCCCCGCCGTCCACGGCAGGGCGCGCGCGATCAGCGTCGAGACCGGCGTCGGGAACGCCGAGAGCGACGGCCCGAAATCCGCCTGCAACACGCGCCGCCAGAACGTGAAATATTGCTCAAGCGGCCCGCCCTCCATCCCGTAGAGCTCGCGCAGCGACTGGCGCATCATGGCGATCGCCTCGGGACTCGTGGCGCCGAACATGGTGGTGGCGGCGATTGTCTGCTCGACCGGGTCGATGGGCGTTGCGTGCGTGACGATGAAGGCAATGTTGATGCCGATGAAGACGACGAGGACGAACTGTCCCAACCGCCCCAGCAGATAGCTTGGATAGCCCTTCATCGGATACCTGATGTGAAAAGCGAAAGGGCCGGCCTGTCTTGAGGCCGGCCCCTCCCCCGGTGTTTGCTACTGGCGCGGCTTGAGCTTCACCATCATGTACTTGGTGTTGCCCCAATTCGGCACCGGATCGGTGTAAGGCGCCGTCTCGGCATTGGGATACCCGGTCCAGTAGGTGTCATCCATCACCGTGAACACGTTGTAGGCCATCAACGGGATGGTCGGCATCTCGCGCGCCACCAGCTTCACGTATTCTCGCCCGAGCTCGATGCCCTTGGGATCGTCGAATCCGATCCCGCGGATCTGTTCGATGATCTTGTCGAGCTCCGGGTGCGACCAGCGGCTCCAGTTGCGCGGCGGCTGCATCTTTCCCGGCTCGGCAATGAACTGCGAATGCCAGGAGTTGAGGAAGAACGACAGATCGGGATGGCCGCCCCAGGTCTCGACGGCCCAGCTGATGATCACCTCATAGTCGCCGGAGTTGCGGCGATCCACGAGGCTGCCCTGAGCGACGACGGTCGTGGCGTCGATACCGAACTGCCGCCATTGCTGCGCGATCATGCTGCCCGCGCGGGTCATCACCGGGCGCAGCTCGCCTTCCACGGTGATGCGGATGGTGAAGCGCTTGCCATCGGGCGTGTACCAGTCGTTGCCGCGCTTGGTGAAGCCGGCGCGCTGCAACAGCTCCGTGGCGGCTTGCGGGTCGGGCTTCCACCAGCCGCGCCCGAACGACTTGGCAATGACCGCGGGGTCCGTCGGAATCTGATCGCCCAGCGAGGGACGCAGCATGTCGGCGATCTGCTTGCCGACGGTGGGATCGTAGGGCTTGATCTTGCGCTTGCCCGTATCGACCTCGAGGTCCTTGAGCCAGGCCTCCAGCGGATCGTGATAGTACTCCGGGATGGGTGCCGGTCGGCGGCACGCCGATCGCCGAGATGGTCGCGGCACCACGATAAGACGCCATCGACACCGCCTTGATGTCGATGAGCAAGGCGAGCGCCCAGCGTGTGTCGCGGTTCTTAAACAGATCGTTCTGATGGTTGAAGATCACCATCGGCAACGTCGGATCCGGATGGGCATAGGGAAATGTCTTGAACCACCCGTGCGACGACTTGGACTGCTTGGCGAGGGTGAACATGCCCTCGGGCGAGGTGTCGTGGATGATGTCGAGCTCATGGTTGAGCTGCGAGATCACGCGCTTGTCCGGCGGACCCGGATCGACATACGCGACGTATTTGGGTCCCGGCTCGCCGAAGCGCGCCACGGTGGTGCGTTTCCAGTCTTCGCGCTTCTGCCAGATGAACCACTTGCCGTTCGGGTCGTAGCTCTTGAGCGTGTAGGGCCCGAGCGTCACCGGCGGGTCGAAGGCGAATTTGATGAGATCGCCCGCCTTCTCGAACACGTGCTTGGGCATCATCCACATCGCGTTCCAGCGCACGGTGAACAGCGCGTGGAAGCGTGAATTGGGCTTCTTGAGCTTGAACACCACCGTGTTCTTGTCGGGTGCCGCGATGTCCGCGACATTGATCTGCACGGCGGCACTCCAGCGCAGGCCGTTGGTCTTCATATGCGTCTGGATCGTGTAGAGCACGTCGGCTGAAGTGAACTCGACGCCGTCGCTCCAGTAGATGCCCGACCGCAGCTTCACCGTCATCTCGGTGAAGTCGGCGTTGTAGATCGGCTTTTCGGATGCGAGCGAATTATCCCAGACGCCATCGACGCCCTTGTTCGGGTCGATGTACCAGAACGTATCCATGCCGAGCTGATGCAAGCCCGTTGACTGGCCGCCGGCATTGATCGCCCAGATGTTGAACCACCCGGCGTTCTTGATCGTGCCTTCTGGATTTTCGACGATCAGCGTCTCTTTGCGCGGCAGATCGGAGATCGATCCTTGCGCCAACGCCGGCGCAGCGGCCAGCACCGAGATCGCGACAGCCGCAAGACTGCGCAGCATACGCATCGTTCCCTCCCTCTCTTCATCGCGGGCGCGAGGCACGCGAAGTTCTTGAGAGGAAGGTTAACCGCTTCGCAGCCGTAGGGTCAATAAATTGCTGATATGTATCAGCAATGATGATTTAGATTGCCGCCTTCGACGCCGGCGCTCAGTACACTGTCTCCGGCGTCTCGACGATGTCGCCATCGAGCTTGACCACGATCTTCTCGTTGTCGCTGCGCACCACGACGAAGTCGACGCTGTCGCTGGCGCTCGGGTTGAACTCCTGATGCGGCACATAGGGCGCGAAATAGACGAAATCGCCGGGCCCTACTTCCGCGACAAATTCCAGCCGCTCGCCCCAGCGAATTTCGCTGCGCCCCTTCACGACGTAGATCGTCACCTCGTGCCGGCCGTGATGATGCGCGCCGGTCTTGGCACCCGGTGGCAGCGTGACGGTGCCGATCCAGGTCTGCTGTCCGCCGCTGCCGACGTAGTCGACAACCGTGGCCCGGCCGGTACCGCCGGGCCCGCGCATGGTCGCATCGAGCGCCTGGCTCCGCACCACCCGCACGCCGTCCGTACGCCACTTGCCTGTCGTCATTGCTGAGCGCTCCGAAAAATCAGCCGCATCACGATGTCCTGGTCGTGATTGCCGAAGCCGCGGCCGAAGATGTTCACGCCGCCCGGCCGCTTCGCCTTCTCATCGATGCCGATCTTCAGGCGGATGGAATGGTGCGCGGCGAGATCGAGCTGCTTCAGCGTCACCTTCGACACCTTCTGTCCATCCACGAAGCAGCCCTTATCGGAGATGTTCCAGGTCGTGAGCTTGCCGTATTGCGAGCCCTCGAGCTTCCACCAGCGCGGCGTATAGGCGCCGCGCTTATCGCCGAAATCGCCCGGCGACGTCCACGTCCCCGCCAGCACGTCGTTGACCCAAAGGCTGATGTCCGACGGCCAATTGGTATTGGTGCCCGGCACTTCGGAGGAGATCTCCATGCTGAATTCCAGCGCCTCGACCTCGGCTTTCGCGATCTTGGCGTTGTTGGGAAATTTGTATTCGACATAGCCGCGCCCGAACCACAGCAGGGCCGCGCGCATGCGGCTGGGATCGAGGAAAAGGTCGGGCACGTCGAGCAACCCGATAATCCCCTCGGTCGAGCAAAGCCCGCACGGCGCCGTAACTTGGTAGCTGGTGTAGAGGCCCAGCGGCATCGCCACCTCGATCAACCGGTCCTGCTGTTGGGCTGCAATCCCATCAAGACGTATGAACACCTCGTCGAAGCGCGCCGAGCAGATTTTCTGCTGGCCCTTGCTCGCCTTCACCGTCTCGGTGCGGATCAGGTCGGAATCCTGCAGCACCTGGATGTTGGTGGCGATGGTCGATTGCGGCAGCTTCAGCGCCTTGCTGATGTCGTTGACGTTCATCGGCCCGTTGGCGTGCAGCAGGCGCAGGATCTTGACCCGGATCGGCGAGGACAGGCCCTTGAGGACCTCCATGCTGTCCTCGGGATCGATGGTCAGAATATTGCGCGCCGTGCCGCTGCTGGACGAAATCAAGATTGCCCTCCACTGAAGGAGGGCAACCGTATCAGATGTTCGGGTCTTGTCCAGGGAAGCTGATTTAGTCGACGCTAATTGTTGGTCGACACGATCTCCCACGCGCCATCCGGCTGCTGGCAGGCCGTGCCATAGGCCTGCTCGGCCTTGCCGGCGACGGTGATGGTCTGCTGGAACTCGCGGCAGTAGCGCCCGCTCGTGCTCTTGCCGTCGCGCAAGGCCACGACCGAACCCGAGGCGCCGCCATCGTTCCACGTGATCGCCTGCCCGATCGGCGCTGTCGTCGCGCGCACCTGGGCCGCTTCCAGGGCCCGCTCCTGCGCTTCGCTCAACGCATCGAGGGCCGCCAAAGAAATTACGGTGAAGGCCAGAAATTTATAGGCCTCGGCATCGGAGCGGTAATACCCATAGCCCGGGTACCAATGGCCGTGCGGCCGTACGATCACGACGTTGCGGTAATGGCGCATCCGCTCCGGCGGCACCACGAATTCGGGTCCGCCATGGCGCACCGGCGGGTGCCATTCGGGGCCGGGCCCGCGACGATCATGGCCGGGCGGCCCGAACTCGTCGGGGCGCGGCTGTGCCCAGGCAACGGACAAGGACGTGAAAACCAGCGCCACGGCCAGCGCGGCAGAGACGAGCGAACGGGTGGACATGGGGAAATCTCCAGACGAAAACCGACGCCCCTATCCACGCACCATTTGATCGCCCCCTGCGGCCGCCGCTATAGGCTTAACCATTACATTTTTGTCATTCGCGCGCGCAGCACTGATCAGGCCATGAACGAACCCTAATTTACCGATGGCCGTCGGCGACAAAACAAACGGATAGAGATCAGGCTGGCCCATCGACCGGTTGAGGCAATTGACCGCCAGCGTCAGCGGCAACCAGGCCTCCATCAGCTCCTCGATGCCGCTCGCGCGATAGGGATCGAAATCCACCTCCGCCGAGAGATCGATATCCGTGCGCACACGAGGGCGCACCTTCATACCAAAGGCGCGCGCCGTCTCAAGCGTATCGACGATGTGCAGATAATGCGCCCAGGTTTCGGCGAAATCCTCCCACGGATGGGCGGCCGCGTAGGCGCTGACGAAATTCGCTTCCCATCCCGGCGGCACGCCATTGGCGTAATGCGCTTGCAACGCGGCGCCGTAATCCTGGCGCTCATCGCCGAATAGGGCCCGAAATTCTTCGTGGCGCCCCGCCTCGTCCACCAGCCGCGACCAGTAATAATGCCCGACCTCGTGCCGGACATGGCCGAGCAGCGTGCGATAGGGCTCACCCATGGCGCCGCGGATGCGCTCGCGCTCGGCGTCGTCAGCTTCGACGATGTTGATGGTGATCACGCCGCGATCATGGCCGGTCATCACCCGCTGCACCTGCCCGGCGTGATCGGGCTGATCGGCCAGAAAATCGAAGGTCAGCCCCATCTCGGGATTCTGCCGCCGATCCTCAAGCGGCAGGCCGAAGCGCAGCAGCGCGTAGTACAGCGCGTGCTTCGCCAATTCCAGCTTGCGCCAACGCTGCAGGTTGGCGGGATCGCTGAGATCGGGGATCGTCCGGTTGTGGCGGCACGCCAGGCACAGCGTGTCGGGGCTGTCGGCCGCGATCAGCCAGTTGCAGGATTCGGCGGCGGCGTTGGCGCAGTACCGGTAATGGCGCCCGGAATCCGCCAGGGCCCGCCAGAAATCGCCCTCCTCCGGCTCAAGCGCAGAGAGCTGGGTGCGCGCCGGCAGATAGCCGAGGCGGTGCCCGCAGCTGACGCAGGCCGTGTTCTCGAAATAGAGAAGCTGACCGCAGGACTGGCAGGTGAAGAGTTTCATGGACGCTGCCTTACTAGTACCAGACCCGAGCGCGCGGGCGATCACCCGCCTTGAGTATGGCTGCCCTCGTGGCTCGGACCCAACGTGGCCTGGGCTGCGCCGTTCCCTGCCCTGCGGGCAGTGTTAACCCTTGTTTACAGTCACCGATGCAACGAATTGGGGAGCAGGCTTGCCGATCACCTTCAAGACGCCCTCTAACCCACGAAGATAATGAAGCAATCAGCTACGCGAAGGATCCTTCCACAACCGCCGGATTCTGCCCGGCACACCGCTTGCACGCATTAGGATTATTATGCTTGGTGGCGGCGGCATGAATTTGCCGCCGGGGGAAAGAACGGGTTAACCGGTCCTCCGCTACTGTCCCGCCCGCGGGTGACCGGCAGCAACTCGGTCGGAAGCGGTTGGACACGCCGCGCGAAGTTAAGGGCCGCGGCAAGTCTCCGCAAAATGGGACCAACCCGCGCCCGATCTGTGTCAGGGGCTTTTGGTATGCGGTCGCGTCGGGGCGGGGAACTCACAGCATGAGCGGCGCCAAAGCGGGGGCGCTGGAGCTGGCAAGAAGCAATCTGCGCCGACGCGCGGACTCGCTTCTGCTTGCCGTCGAGCTCATGCCGGCGAGCCGGCTCGCCTCCCTTGAATCCCTGGCATTCGGCACCTTCACCCTGCTGTTCGCACTGGCGCCGTGGCTGGTCACCTATTTCACGACCAATGACGGCCCCGTCCATGTCGCGATGACGATCGTCCTCGATAAGCTCGGGCAGCCGGGCTACGAGCTGACCAACGCCTTCTACCGCAGCAATGTGGGGCCGGAGCCGAACTGGGTGACTTACGTCATCCTCGATGGGCTGCTGAAGATCACCAGCCCCTACATCGCCGAAAAAATCGTTCAGTCGCTGGTCCTGATTTCCGTGCCGCTCGCGGCCCGCTATGCGCTTTCCTTCCGCGGGCCGCAGACCTGGCTGTCGCTGGCGGTGTTTCCGTTCACATTCAACCAGATGTTCTTTCTGGGGCTCTATAATTTCACTGCATCCCTCGCCTTCTTCTTCGTCTTCATGGGCCTGATCCTGCGCTCGGTCGGCCCGATGCATCGTCGCGGCGTCCTGCATTGGATCGCGATCACCCTCTGCCTTGTCCTCCTCTATTTCTCGCACGCCATGGCCTACGCCACCACGATGGTGGCGCTCGCCGCGATGGTAACCTTCGAACTGGCGACGATCCTGCTCGACACCAATTCGCCGCTGCGCGCGCGCTTTAAGCGGACAATCGTGCCGTTGGCGTATTGGGGCACGGCGTCGATCCCGGCCTTCGCGCTCTTCGTGTTCTACTTCACGCGGCACAGCGGCGCCGACAGCTGGTACGGCTTCGGACTCTGGGAACGGATCAATCACCTCTTCGATCTTGCGATTCTGGTCCGGCAGTTTCGCTTCGACCCGCTGGCTTCCCATGTCTTCCAGCTCGGCCTCGCCTCGGCCATGCTCTATTCGGGCTACCGCCGCTGGCAGAAAACGACGGACCAGACGGCCGAAGAGCTCGGCCTCAGCGACGCACTGTTCTTCGTCTTCCTCTGCTGCATCGCCATTGCACTCGCCATTCCCGACGTGTCGGGCGGCGGCTGGACGCATTACCGCCGCGCGACTTTGTTCGTCTATTTCTCCGCCTTCCTGTGGATCGCGGCCTTTCCCGCGGGCAATCTCCTGCGCCTCTGGTTCACGGCCTCGGCCTCGGCGGTGACCGGTCTGCTCTGGCTGTCGATGATGTATTCGCAGACCTTCGCCTCGGCGCAGACCGCGGAGCTGATGGGCGCCGCACCCTATATCCGCGACCATTCGACCATCGCGCCCATCGTCTATAGCTGGGCCGGCATCGAAGACAACTCCGACAAGCCGATCGTCGCCCATTACCAGCCCTTCTTCCAGGGTGCCAGCCGGCTGCAGTACGAAGGCGACCGCGTTGTCCTGTTCAGCTACAACGCCCGCCTCGACGTCTACCCGGTCAAGCTCCGCGAGGAGATGGATCCGCATCCCACGCTCTATAGCTGGGGCAACGATTTAAAGAAGATGGACGTCTACTATCTCAATATCGAATGGTACGAGCGCGCATCGGGTCGCCAGCTCGATTACATCGTGACCTTCGGCCGGCCGGTCGAAGAACCGTTCATTATGCTCTCGGCGCTGGTGCAGGAGCGCATCAAGGAATTTTCGTTCAAGAAGGTCTACGCCTCGCCCAGCGGCCGCGTCGTCCTCTACGAGCGCATGGCCACGCCCGCCGATTGACCCGACTTGTCACGAACTAAAATAAAGCGGCCCCTGGAGCGCAGAGTGTCAGAGCGCAATTCTTCGTATGCCCTTCCCGCACCGTTCATCGCCGGCCTGTCTCGCGACATGGCCGTTTTTGTCTGTTTCGCCGCCTGTCTCGTCGTGTCGTTCGGCGTCTACATCGCCGTGATCAAGGCCTATTCGAACGAGAGTATTTTCGGCGCGATGTATCGCGCGGCGTTGTCGCTGGAGATGGAAGATTCCTGGTGGCCGATGCTGACGGCCCTGGCCAAGATCAAGGAAGGCCAATATTCCGGCCTGTACGACCACATATTCTTCACCGACAAGATCAAATTTCAGTACGCGGTGACCAGTCTGCTGTTCATCGATTTCCTGTCGAAGATCTTCGAGCCGACCTACCCCAATCTCAACATCTTCAATTTCGGCCTGATGCCGCTCATCACCCTGTCGCTGACCTGGCTCGCGCGCGAGCTCGGCCTGTGGCAGGACTGGCGGCAGGGCGTGCTGTGGACGGGCGCATGCGGCTTCCTGACGCTCACCTTCTTTCCGATCGTCTTCGCACTCAACCTCGGCCAGGCGCAGCTCTGGATCGATCTTCTGTTCGTGCTGGCATGCGTCCTGTGGGTCCGTGACTCACGGATCGGCGCGGGATTGCTGATCGGCCTAATCGCCCTCATGAAGCCGCAGATGGCGGCACTGCTGCTCTGGGCGCTCCTGCGCGGCCAGTGGACGTTCTTGCGCGGTTTTCTGCTAGCCACGGTGCCGCTGACTCTGCTGTCGATTTATCTCTATGGTTTCTGGAACAACGTCGAATATCTGGGCGTGCTGTCCTACGTGTCCAAGCATGGTGAGGTCTACTTCGCCAACCAGTCGATCAACGGCCTCCTGAACCGCGTCTTCGGCGACGGCAACAACATCGTTTTCTCCGACCAGGAGTTCGCGCCCTACGATCTGCGCGTGCACATCGCCACGCTTGTCTCGTCGGCGATCCTGATCGCCATCGCGCTCTTCACCCGCAAGGCGACGCGCGACGACAAGCTCGGTCTGGATTTTGCCTTCGCGGCCTGGTCGTTCACCATCGCGTCGCCGATTGTCTGGGAACATCACTACGGTATTGCACCGGCGATGTTCCTAGTCGCGCTCGTCGCCATCCGCAATCTCCACGGCCGGGGGCGGCCGATCCTCGGCTATTCGATCCTTTTCGGACTCGCCTTCGTCCTGATCGCCGCCAATATCAACGCGCCTACCAATGCGTGGCGTGACACGCCGGTGGGCACGCTGGCACAGTCCTATAGATTCTATGGCGGGCTGATGCTGTTCGCGCTGCTCGTGATGCTGCGCAAACACCTCGCACTCCAGTCCGGCCGCGCCGCCGCTTAAGCTCGGCGCTGCGCGCCCTGGCCCTGAAGTTCGCCGCGCACGATCGCGGCACCCGCGACCATCGCCGCCATCTTGCCAAACGCCACGTCGCGCGGCAGATACTTGAGCCCGCAATCGGGCGCAATGACCAGCCGTTCGGCCGATACATGCGGCAGCGCGCGACGGATACGCTCGGCAACAACCTCCGGCGCTTCGATCTTCATATCCGAGAGATCGAGAACGCCGAGAATGATCGTCTTCGAGGCCAGCTTCGTCAGAACCGCGCAATCCAACGATGATTGCGCCGTCTCGATCGACACCTGGCGCGCCAGGGACTGCTCCAGCTCCGGCAGGAACGAATAGCCGCTCGGCCGCGCATGGATAATGGCCGCGTAGCCGAAGCAGATATGGATGGCCGTGGGGCCGGTAATCCCTTCGAGTGCGCGGTTGAGCGCCTTGAGCCCGTACTGGCGTGCCTTTTCCGGCCGCGCCTGCATATAGGGCTCGTCGAGTTGCACCATGTCGGCACCGGCCGCAAACAGGTCGCGGATCTCCTCGTTGACCGCGGCCGCATAGTCGAGCGCCAGCTCCTCCTCGCTCTTATAGAAATCGTTCTGGGCCTGCTGCGCCATGGTGAACGGCCCCGGCACCGTCATCTTGATCATGCGATCGGTGTTCGCGCGCAGGAACTTGACGTCACGCACCTCGACCGCATGCTTGCGCCGGATCTTGCCGACCACCCGTGGCACGGGATTGGGATGGCCGCTGCGATCGAGCGCCGATCCCGGGTTGTCGATATCGACACCTTCGAGCGCCGTCGCGAAGCGGTTGGAATAGCTCTCGCGCCGCATTTCGCCATCGGTGATGATGTCGAGCCCGGCGCGCTCCTGCTCGCGGATCGCCAGCAGCGTCGCGTCATCCTGCGCTTGCTCCAGGAATTCCGGCGCCACCCGCCACAGCTCGCGCGCGCGCACCCGCGGCGGAAAACGCCCCGCCAGCTTCGGGCGGTCGATCAACCAATCGGGTTGCGGATAGGATCCGACCAGAGATGTCGGCAGAAGCTTGGCCGTCATGGCGTTCTCCTCCTGGTGTTCATTTCATCAGCGACGGCAGATAGAGGCTGATCGACGGGAAGGCAACCAGAACGATCACCCGCACCAGATCGGCCACGATGAACGGTAACACACCGATCACCACCGTCTTGAGTCGCAAATTCTCGGTGACAGAGGCGATCACGAACAGATTCATGCCCACTGGCGGCGTGATCAGCCCGATCTCGACCACGCACACGATCAGGATGCCGAACCAGATCGGATCGAAATGCAAGGCCGTGATCATCGGGAACACCAGCGGGATGGTGATCAGCAGCATGGACAGGCTGTCGAGGAAGCAGCCGAGGATCACGTACATGATGATAATGATCGTCAGCACCACGTAACGGTCGAGGCCCATCGCGATCACGTCGCGGGCCAGAAGGCTCGGCAGGGTCGAGGTTTCCAGGAAATACTGGAACACCGACGTGCCGATGAAGATCATGAAGATCATGGCCGTCGTTGCCGCCGTCTCGCGCAGGCTATCGATCATCACCTGCCAGGTGAGCCGCCCACCCAACAGCGTCAGCAGGAAAGCGCCGAACGAACCGACCGCGGCGGCCTCGGTCGGCGAGAACCAGCCGAGATAGATGCCGCCCATCACCACGCCGAACAGCAGCAGAACCGGCCACACTTTCTGGAGCGCCGCCAGGCGCTGGGGCCAGCTCGCGCGCGGACCGCCCGGCCCCATCTCCGGGCGCAGATACGTCACCACCACGACGGCGCCCATGTAGAGCAGCGTCGCGACCAGCCCCGGCAGCATGGCCGCGGCAAACAGCCGGCCAATCGATGTTTCGGTCAGCAGCGCATAGATGACGATGATGATGCTGGGTGGGATGAGAATACCCAGCGTGCCGCCGGCCGCCACCGCGCCCGACGCCAGCCGGTCGTCATAGCCATGCCGGCGCATTTCCGGCATCGACACGCGCCCCATCGTCGCCGCCGTGGCGAGACTGGAGCCACAGATGGCGCCGAACAGCGCGCAAGCGCCGATCGTGGCCGAGGCGAGCCCGCCGCGCCGATGGCCGATGAAGGTATTGACGAAATCGTAGAGCGCCTTCGAGAGCCCCGCGTGCGCCGCGAACACGCCCATCATCACGAAGAGCGGGATAACCGACAGACTGTAGGGGAAGATCGTGACGAAAGGCTGCGAACCGAGAATGAAGCCCAGGCTGTCGAAGCCGTTGATCATCCCGCCGCCGAGCACGCCGACGATCCCCAGCGCGATGGCGATCGGAACCCTGAGCGCGATCAGGACCAGAAGGAGAACGATGCCGCAAACACCGATCAGGGCCGGACTCAAGGCTGCGTCCCCGCGGGCTTAAGGGACACGCCGCGCCACGCCGCGATCCCGCCGGCAAGTGTGGCAAGCGCACTCAGGGCCATCCCGGCCAGCATCGGCACCCAGTAGAGGATCATGGGAATGCCGATCGTCTGCGTGCGATCGCCGTAGCCATACTCGAGCCAAGCCTGCAACGCGGAGAAATAGAACACCGCGGCCAGGAAGATGCAGCCCAGCAGGGAGCTGAAAACCGTCAGCCAGCGCTGCATCGGCGCGCTGAACCGCTCCGTCAGCAGGTCGACCGCCACGTGGTCATTGGCGATGAACCCATACGGGATGGCCGCCAGCGCCGCCCACATCACGATCAGCTGCATCAGGTCGACCGTGCCCGGAACGGCGCCGCCGATCGTATGGCGCAGGACAATGTCCACCACCGTCATCAGAACGCCCAGAAACAACAATCCCGATCCCGCCAACGAGATCCGCCGCAACACCGCCGCCATCCACGTCATCGACGTCTCCCCCCGTCCAGCGACAGCCAGCCCGGTTGCCCGGGCCGGATGCCGTTCGCCCCTTCGGCTATTTCTCGTACTTGGCGATCTGCTTCACCATGGCGCCGTACACCTCGCGGATGTTCTTGACACCCTGTTTCTCCTGGTCGGCGAGATAGCTTTCGACCAGCGGTTCGAAATCCTTGCGCCACTTGTTGCGCACATCGTCGGAAACCGGGATCACCGTGTTGCCGCGCTTCAGGGCCGCCTGCTTGGCTTCCTCATCGGTGTCCGCCCATAGCTTGCCCCAGCGGTCGGTGAACCACTGACCGGACATCTCGTCCACGATCTTCTTCAGATCCGCCGGCAGCGAGTTGTACTTACGCTGGTTCATCACCGTGTACTGCGACACGGTGTAGGCGTTGACGTCGAGGTGATAGCTCGTCACCTCCTGCAGCTTGAAGGCGCCGATCGGTCCCCACGGCATCACCACCGCGTCGACCGTACCCTTCTCGAGGTTCTCGTAGATCTGCCCCGGTGGCAGTCCGACCGGTGTCGCGCCCAGGAATTCCAACATGGCGCTCAACGGCGGCGTGGGCGAACGCACCCGCATGCCCTTCAAATCGGACAAATCCTTGACCGGTTTGGTGCGCGAGTGGATTGAGCCGGAATTTGTCGTCGTCAGCGACAGCATCTTCACGCCCGGATAATCCTCGGCGAGATACTGCGGATAGATGTCCATCAGCGCGCGCGTTGCGGCGTCGGCGCTCTTCACCATGAACGGCAGCTCGATCAGGATCGTGCGCGGATGGCGCCCGCGCGGCACGCCCGGCAGCCCCACCGAGATATCGACCGCACCGGCGCGCACCTGGTCGAACTGCTTGCTGACGTCGCCGAACGCGCTGCCGGCCGCGAAGATCGTGAATTTGAGCCGCCCGCCCGATTTGCGTTCCACCTCGTCCGCCCAGGGCTGCAGCATCCGCGTCTGCGTGAAATGCGACGAGGGAAAAAGGTGCGAGATCTTCATTTCGACGGTCTGTGCCTGCGCCGGGACGGCGACGAGCGCCAGGCCGATCGCGGCCAGAACTGCATTGCGGGTCATGTTTCCTCCTCCAACTTGCGGGGTTTTTGTCCGTGTTACTTGGCTTCGCTGAAATCGACGAGCTTGGATTTGTAGTCGGTGCGCGGCAGCGTGCCGTGCGCGACCAGATGGATATCCGTCCCCACCACCAGGGCCGCGCGCACGCGATCTTGAATTTTTTGCGCCAGGTTCGGATCGGCGTCTGCGCCTTCCGCCAGCTCGACGACGATCTTCAGCGGCGGCGTCTGCTTGACGCCGCGCTGCGAGGGCCGGATCGAGATCACGCCGCTCACCGCGGGCGCAAACTCGTTGACGATCTCGCGCACCGCCGACGGGAAAACGTTGACGCCGCGCACGATCAGCATGTCGTCCGTGCGGCCGATGCAGCGCACCCGCGCCGAGGTCCGCCCGCACGAGCACGGGCTCGTCCACACGACGACATGGTCGCGGCTGCGGAAGCGCACGAGCGGTGCGGCTTCGCGGTCGAGCGCTGTGTAAACCAGCTCGCCCGTCGTGCCGTCGCGCATGGGCACCGGCGCGCCCGTCTCGGGGTCGATCAGCTCAAAATGCACGAAGCCGCGCCCGCCGAAATGCATGCCTTGCTGCGCCTTGCATTCGCCCCACAGCGACACCGACATGTCGCCGATCCCCATCGTCTCGGTCACCTGCGCGCCATAAGCGCCCTCCAGGCGCGCGCGCAGCTGCTCCTCGCCGCCGCCCGGCTCGCCCGCCACCAGGATGTATTTGAGGCCCGCTTGGCGCACATCGAAGCCGCGCTCACGCGCCCATTCGGCGATATAGATCGCGTAGGACGGCGTGCAGGCCAGCCCCTCCGGCTTGATGAGCTGCAACGCTCGCACCAGGCGTTCAGTGTTGCCCGCACCGACCGGGATGTGGCAAAGGCCGAGCTTGTTGAACGTATCGAGCGAGAGCCCGGCCACGAACGGCCCCGCACCATAGGTCGAGACCAGCCGGTCGCCGGCACTGATTCCCGACGCGGAATAGGAGCGCGCCGAGATCGCCATCCAGGTCGTCACGTCGCGCGCGGTCAGCGGGATATAGGCGGGCGTGCCGGTTGTGCCGCTGGTCGAGAACACGCGCACGATCTGCGACCACGGTGCCGCGACATGGCGGCCCAGGGGCGGTTCTTCCGCCTGGCTCTGCCGCAACTCGTCCTTGACCGTGAAGGGCAGCTTCGCGATTTCGGAGAGATCGCCGACAGCCTCGGGCGAATCGAATCCCGCGGCGCGGAATTTGTCGCGATAGAACGCCGAACGCTCGAACAGATAACGGATCTGCCGTCGATACTGCCGGGCATCGAGATCGCGCTGGGCCGCGGGGTCGCGCGTCTCGACCTCAGGATCGTAAATCGCCTGCAACACTGCCTCGTTTATTTGGGATCGTAGGAGATGGCTTCTTCGGCGTGATGCGCCATCAAGAAACCGATGGGCCGCCTTGTCTCCTCAACAAGATGCCCGATGATGCCGGCCGTACGAGCCAGCAGCGGAATGCCCTTTACCGCCGCCTTCGGGAAGCCGAGATCGAGCAGGATCGCCGCGATCGGCCCCGACACGTTCATCGTCAGCGCCTTGCCCCACACCTCGCGCACCGCCGGCGCCAGCGCGCGCAGGAACGCGACATGCGGGCCGGCGATCTTGCGCGCATCGGCCAGCTCCAGCAGCCGCACCGTGCGCGGATCGACAGGATGATGAATTGGATGACCGAATCCCGGAAGCTTGCCGCCGGCCTCACGCACCTCGCGCGCCATCGCCAACGCGGCTTGTGCCGGATCCTCGCCGGCTTTCACGCGGGCCACACCCTTTTCAAGGAGGTCCGCGCAATACTCCGCCGTGCCCAGCACCACCGAACCGCAGCCCAGGATACCGGCGGCCACCGCCCCTTGCATTGCCTCAGGGCCGGCCGCGAGCGTGGCGCGCGCCGCCTGCACCGATGGCGTCAGACCGTGCTCCGCGATGGTGATCAGCAGCGCATCGAGAAAAAACGCCTGGTCGGCACTCGGCGTGCGCCCCGTCAGGTGAAAGAAGAAAAATTCGGAGAAGCTCATCGTGCCGATGAGATCGCGGCACAGATCCTTGCCGCGCACGGTGATCGAGGCGGCATCCGCGGTCGAAATCGACGATTTCGCCTCGCCCTTCTTGCCGATCATCATGGGCGTTGATCCGCCATGGCATTTCTCCCGATTTGCGACGCCGCACTTGTGCGTGGCGCCAAACCTTCGTATTGTCCGCAGAGCGGACGTTCTTCCACTCTGCGGACAACAATCGGCGCGACAAGGGGGCCATGTCAACCGGAAACGAAGATCGGGAATTTGTGCGCGCGCTGTCGCGCGGCCTCGCTGTGATCGAAGCCTTCGGCCGCGAGCATCCGCAGATGACGTTGAGCGATGTAGCACGCCAGACCGGGTTGAGCCGCGGCACGGCGCGCCGCCTTCTACTCACGCTGCAGCGACTGGGCTATGTCGCGTTCGACGGCGACAAATTCTCCCTGCTGCCGCGCGCCTTGCGTCTCGGCTTCGCCTATCTCTCTTCGCTGTCGATGTCGAATCTCGCCGGTCCGGCGATGGCGGCGCTAACGCAGGAGATCGGCGAATCCTGCTCGATCGCCGTTCTCGACGGCAACGAGATCGTCTATGTCGCGCGCGTGGCCGCCAAGCGGCTGATCACCGATGCGATGTCGATCGGCAGCCGCCTGCCCGCCTATGCGACGTCGATGGGCAAAGTGCTGCTCGCCTCGCTCAAACCGGCTGAGCTGGACGCGTATTTCGCAGCGGTCAAGCTCGTCGCCCACACGCCGCACACCATCGTCGACGAAAGCGAGCTGCGGAGCGTCATCGAGCGTACGCGCCGCAGCGGCTACGCCACCAATGATCGCGAGATCGAGCTGGGCCTGCGCTCCATCTCGGTGCCGATTGTCGGCAAGGATGGTCGCGTCGTCGCGGCGATGAATGTCAGCGGCCAGGCGGCGCGCGTCGCCATGAAAGTTTTCGTCGCCGACTATCTGCCGGCGCTGCGCCGCACCGCCGCCGCGGTGTCGGAGCTGGTGGCGATGCGCTGACGCGTCACTGCACGGCCATGTCGTTCAGCACGAACGCCATGGAACGATCGGAGATCTTGTGGTCGGCGTGGGTCTCGTCGATATCGACATCGAAATAGCCGCCGCCGATCTTGGCGATGGCGTCGACCACCGCCGCCTCGTAGAGCAGCCCCTTTTTGTTGCGATAGCAGCAGCGGTCGTAGCGGTTGAATATTTGCACCTGCCGGCGTCCTGGCCGGTCGGCGGCGAGCACGTACATATCGAGATAGCTGGCCGCCCGCACCAGCGGCCCGAACAGCACGGGCGGCGGCAGCTCATTGGGCTCTTGCGAGCGCAAATAGAGCGGATAGCCGCCGGCGATGCTGTAGCTGCGCTCGATCTGCGGCGCCATCGCCGACAGGATCTGCGTCATCCAGCCGCCCATCGAAAAGCCGATCATGTAGACATGCTGAAGGCCGCCGGTGGCGAGCGCGTAATTCATCGCCGCGACGGCAGGTTCGAACCAGAACCGCAGCGCATTGTCGACAAAGCTGGGCAGGTCGTGCGGACCGACATAGATCCAGCCGACGCCGGGGATATTCTTCTGATAGGCCCAACCGTTGGCATCGTAGCTCAACAGGTTCATGGCCAGCACGGTGTAGCCTTTGTCGAGCAGCACCTGCAGCTTGTCGCGGACCTGGATGAACGTGCCGGCATAGCCATGCTGATAGAGGACCAGCGTTCCGTTGGGCCGCTTGGGCCGCATCAGGAAGGACGGCTTGACGATATCGAGATCCATCCGGACATCCAGCCGGTCGATCGCCTCCAGGCTCTCGATCGTCCCGAGCTCCGGCATCGCGATATTGCGCTCGATGTGATCGGGACGACGCGCGGACGGGTATCCGCCGGGCCCGAAAACGGCGGCGATCAGCGCATCGCGCTTGGGCGCGACATCGTCGTGGGTGCGGATGGTGATCAGGCTGCGCGGGTCGACCGTGAGGAAGCGCGGGTCGATTTCGTCATAGGTGTAGACGCTGGCGGCGCGCAGCCGCTTCCACGCGATGCGCGCGGGCTGGTAGCCACCCTTATTCACCGCCCAATAGGCGATGCCCCACATCGTGCCGACGATCATCAGGGCCAGCAACGAGAGGATGAGTTTGCGCCGGGTCAGGAACGGTCGGCGCGCCAGGCCAGCCGCGCGCATCATGCCGTCAATCTTGGTCCGTTCGACATTGGGCGGAGAATTGCACGGATGCCCCGTCGACCATACGGGAATCTTGTCGCGCGGCTCAGGCGGCGGGCTGACGCTTTCGCGCGCGCAAGGCCGGCAGGCTGACGCAGACGGTCGTGCCGACATTGACCTGGCTCTCCAGGGTCAGCGTGCCGCCATGCAGTTCGACCAACGCCTTGGTCAGCGGCAGGCCCAGCCCGGTCCCCTCGTATTTGCGCGACAACGAGGAGTTCGACCTGGCCGAAGGCGGCGAGCGCCTTGGGGATGTCGTTCGCGGCAATACCAATGCCGGTGTCGATGACCCGCAGCACGACATCGCCCGTCGCGACCACGGTCGAGGTGACGCTGACCGTTCCGCCGGGCCGCGTGAACTTGACGGCATTGGACAGCAGGTTCAGCAGGATCTGCTTCAGCTTGCGCTCGTCCGCCCACAGCATCGGCGCTTCGGCGGCGATGTCGGTGTGGATCTTGATCTCGCCCTTCTGCGCGCGATTGGCGACCAGACGCACGCAGGTGTCCACGACATCACGGATGTTGACGTTTTCTTCCTGCAGGTCGAGCTTACCGGCCTCGATCTTCGACAGATCGAGGATGTCGTTGATGAGCTCGAGCAGATGCGTGCCGCTGCTCCAGATGTCCTGGGAATATTCCTTGTATTGCGGTGTGCCCAGCGGCCCGAACAGCTGGTCCTTCATGATTTCGGCGAAGCCGATGATGGCGTTGAGCGGGCTGCGCAGCTCGTGGCTCATATTGGCGAGGAATTCGGATTTCGTGCGGTTGGCGCGCTCCGCCTCGTCGCGCGCCAGGACCAGGTTCTGCGCCAGCTCGCGCAAACGCGCCCCTTGCGATTCGAGCTGGGCCTGCATCTTCTCGAGCTCAGCCACGCGGTGTGCGAGTGCCCGCTCCTGCTCCACCAGGCGCGTGACATCCGTCACCATCAGCAGCACGCCACCGGCGCGCATGCGCGCCTCTTCCAGGCGGTAGACCCGGCCGTCGCCCATCTGCTCGTCGACCGGCTCGCCGGGGCTGCGGTGGTGCGCAAGCCGCCGCATCACCCAATCCTCTGCGCTGCCGTCGAAGCCGCGGATGATGCCGCGCTCGGCCGCCTTGGTGATCAGAAACTCGAACTTGGTGCCGGGCAGCAGCAGATCGCCCAGGCCCGGGAACAGCACCCGATAAGTCTGGTTGCAGACCACCAGCCGGTCGTCGCGGTCGAAATAGCAGACGCCGCAGGACATGCGCTCCAGCGCATCCCACAACCCCACATCGGGTAGGTGACTACCACGAAGAAGCTCGGCCAATTCGTTACCCATTGTCCCCGACCCTAGCCGGGGAATGGTTAAGATTTTTTAAAGATTCTTAACCCGCTGTGCGAACAAGGAAATTGATTGTCCGACAACCCCAACGGGAACGATGCGGGTCAATGCGCAGTGGGCTCGCCGTCGCCGGTCTTAGCCTCGCTGGCCGGTAAGGCCGGTGGCGGCATGGCAGCGGCTTCGGCGGTCGCGCGCCGGCGCTGGCCGGCCTGGACCCAGACCGAGACCGGGATACTAGCGAGGTAGATCACGCCGACGCACACAAACGTCGTCCAGGGGGCGCTGACCAGGGCCGCCACCACCAGCCCCGCCGCCAGGAATGCCGGTAGCATGAAATTTGGCGCGATATGCACCTGCTTGAGCGAGAAGGTCGGCAGCCGGCTGATCATCAGGAAGGCGACCAGCACCAGGGCCGCGGCATTGACGCTCGGCCGGTCGAACACACCCGGCCCGGCCTCGAAGGTCAGCATCATCGGCAACAATACGAGGCCCGCCCCGGCTGGCGCAGGCACGCCGGTGAAGTAATTGCGCGACCACGCCGGCGGGTTGGGATCGCCCAGCGCGGTGTTGAACCGCGCCAGGCGCAACGCGCAGCACACCGCGTACAGCATCGTCAGCGCCCAGCCGACGCCACCGAACTGATCCATCGTCCATAGATAGATGATCATCGCCGGCGCCACGCCGAAGCTGATGAAATCCGCCAGCGAGTCGAGTTCGGCCCCGAATTTCGAGGTGACGTTCAGGAGCCGCGCCATGCGTCCATCGAGCCCGTCGAGAATGCCGGCGGCGATGATCATCATGACCGCCATCTCCCAGCGGCCGAGAAACGCGAAGCGGATGCCCGACAGCCCGGCGCACAGCGCGCACATCGTCAGCAAGTTGGGAATGAGATGTCCGATCGACAGGCGCTGCAAACGCGGCCGTTTGAACCGCAGCCGTCGTTGCTCGCGTTGATGGACGCGAAACATTATCGCACCTCTCCAATCCGTGGCGGCTCGCTCGAAAGCAAATCCGCCAGCGCGGTTTCCCCGGCGATCGCGCGTTGGCCGACGACGACCAACGGTGCGGTCCCCTCGGGCAGGTAGACGTCGCATCGACTGCCGAAGCGGATCAGCCCGTAACGCGCGCCGGCCTGCACAGTCTGTCCGACCAGCACGTCGCAGCGGATGCGTCGCGCGACCAGGCCGGCAATCTGCACCGCCGCAATATCGCGCCCATCGTCCATGGTGATGCGCATCGACATGCGCTCGTTGTCTTCGCTCGCCTTATCGAGAGCGGCGTTGAGGAACTTGCCGGGCCGGTAGTTGAGCGCCGAGATCTTGCCGTCGACCGGCAGCCGGTTCACGTGCACGTCGAAAATATTGAGGAAGATGCTGATCCGGGTCAGCAACGCATCGCCCATGCCCAGCTCCGCCGGCGGCGCTGCCCGGGTAATCAGCTGGACCTTGCCATCGGCCGGGCTGATCACAAGGCCGGGGCGTACCGGCGTCACACGCTCGGGGTCGCGGAAGAAATAGGCAACCCACGCGGTCACTACCGCCATCAGCCAGCCCAAGGGCGGCCAGATCCAGCCCAACAGAACTGTCGCCACCACCCCGGCGACGATGAAGGGCCAACCGGCGCCGTGGATGCGAATCTCGATCGAATCGAGGGGGCTGCTCATGGGCTCGAAACCGTGTCGTGTTGTTGGCTGGAATTGTCAGACATTCTACCGGCTTACCCCCTGGCTTTGAAGTGGTTTCGTCGTTTTCGACGGCAACCTGAATATAAACGTTTTCTAAAGCCCCCAGTGCCACAATTCCCGGAAGAGGGGTTCCTGTGCTTTTGGGTGAAGACGTGACCACTACTGAACCTGGTTCTGGCCAAACCGCACAGGCTGTCGAACTCCTTGGCCAGCAGCAACTGCCCCTGCCGCTCAATACCTACTCGGTCGAACTCGGTCGGCAATATTCTCAAGACAGAGCGCGATCGCCTGTCGTTCTCCTTTGCTTTCCTGGGCACGCGATTCGAAGCCAGCGCCGCGCTGGGCGGCGCCAACAAGTTGAAGCTCGACCTCATCGCGGATCTCGGTCCGCTGCCCTACAGCGTTGAATCGCGCATGGCGCGCAGCGCTGTGCTCGACATGGTCGCCGCGGGCGAGTTCAGTTTCGGCCGCTTCGCCATCGCCAAGAACCAGATGATCCGCGTCGAAGGCACGGTGCCGATCGAGCAGCCGCTCACGCCGGTCGCCTTGCTGACCGCGCTGACCGCATTTCTGCTGGATCTCAAGCCGCATCTCGACAGCTTCGCGCAGCAGGTGACCAGCGTTTGGGCGAAAGCCCACCCCGCTCCGCTCGCCAGCTCCAGCGCCGCTGCCAGCCCGGCCTAATTCGTTTTCGGAACCGTGAAGACTTGCCCCGGATAGATCAGATCCGGGTCGCGGATGAAATCGCGATTGGCGTCATAGATGACCGTGTAGCGCGTTCCCTCGCCATAGACCCGGCGCGCCATACGCCACAGGCTGTTGCCGGGCTGCACCACCACCTGCGCCTGACCCGGCGCCAGGTCGCGCTGCGGATCGGCGCGCTGGAACGGCGTCTCGATGCGCGCCGTCACCTTTCCGCCCTGGCCGAGCTGGTCGAGCCGCAGCGTGTATGTTCCCGGCGCCACCGGCGTGGACGGCGTCAAGCGCCAGGCCCCGCGCGCATCCGCCGCCCCTGAACCCACCGCCTTGTTGTCGAGATAGATTTGCACCTGCGCACCCGGTGGAGCGCGCCCGCTCAGCACGACATTGCCGGCATCGTCGTAGTCGATGAGATCGAGGGCGAGGCTGCCCGATTCGGTCGGCCGCGGATTGGGAAGCTGGAGGATGGCGCTGGGGCCAGCCCCCTCGCGCGGCGTGATCACCGCCAGCGGTTGCGCCGGCTGCGCGCTGGGCCGGCCGGCCAGATCCTTGCCCCGTTCGGGCACGGCCAGCACGACCACCTGCTCAGAACGCTGCGGCGCCTCGCCCGGCACCTGCGCCGAAAGGCTCAGCTCGCGCGGTCCGGCCGGCAGCGGTTCGTTGGGCAGGAACACCCATTCGCCGCGCTGGTCGGCCGTGGCGCGGCCGATCTCGCGCGCGCCGTCATAGATAGTCACCGCGGCGTTGGGCGCCGCGCGGCCGGCGATCACGACGTCGCCGCTGGGATTGATGCGCACCACGTCGAAGGTCGGGAATGACGCCCGCGGCGTGATCGGCGGCGCATCCACGCGCGGACGTGTACCGGGAGGAGCGCTCGGCGTCGATGGCGCCGGGCCGGAGGGCGCGCTGGCCTGCGGTGCGGGACCGGAACGGTCCGGCGCATCGCTGGTGAATTGCAGCCAGGCCAGAATGACACCGATACCCACCAGCACCGCGCCGATGAGCCCGATAATCAGCGGACGCTGCATATGGGCAGGACTCTCCATGGGGCGCCCTAACCATAGGCATGACCGTGCCGGCCATGCAACACGCCAAGCGACGGGACCGACGGGCTATTTCGCCTTGGAGCGCACCGCGTTGTCGATCGGCGGCAGGCTGCGCAGATACGCAATGATCGCCTTGAGATCGTCATCGCTCAGCTTGCTGGTGGTGTTGCGCACCACTTCGGCCATCGACGATCCGACGAAATCGCCATCCGGCGTCATGCCGGATTTGAGCAGATCGGTGAGATCGCCGGGCGACCATTTGCCGAGCCCGGTCGTGGGATGCGGCGTGATGTTGGGGACACGCTCGCCCTCCGGCCCGTCAGGCGTGCCGGCATAGGCGAGTGGCGTCTTGAGCCCGCCCATGAAATTGCGCGGCGTATGACATTCGCCGCAATGCGCCAGCGCCTGGACGATATAGGCGCCGCGATTGACGTCGGTGGATTTCCCCGGATCGGCCTTGAACGGCCCTGGCGTGAAATTCATCAGCCGCCAGCCCGATTGCAGGAAGCGCCAGCTAAACGGAAAACCGACATCATGCGGCTTGTTGGCCTGCGCCACCGCCGGTACGGACAGCAGATAGGCGCGCAGATCCTTGATGTCGGCGTCGCTCATGCCGGTGAACGAGGTGTAGGGAAAGACCGGAAAGTAATAGGCGCCGTCGGGCCGCACGCCCTCGCGCAACGCACGGATGAAATCCGCCTCGCTCCAGGCGCCGATGCCGGTCTGCCGGTCAGCTGTGATGTTGGGGCTGTAGAACGTGCCGAACGGCGTTGGCAGCGCCCGCCCGCCCGCCAGGGCCTTGCCGTTATTCTTGGCGTCGGTATGGCACCCAAGACAGCCGGACGCGTTGAAGATGTATTCGCCGCGCTTGACCGCCGCCGCGTCCGGTGAAGATTGCGCGACCGCCGGCGCCGCCCATGGGCCGCCCACGACGAACGCGGCCGCAAGCGCTGTCAGCGCGAGCAGCCGCATCCGCAGTATGGATGGACAGATCAGGTCAGAGATACGGTGCAAACCCGGTCCAAATCGGTTGATGGCGGCGAACCCATTAATAGGTTGCCGCCATCCACCCGTCTACTTCTTGAGCCGGTAGGTCTCGTGACAGCCGCCGCAGGCGCGGCCGACATTCGGGAACTGCGCCTTGGCGCCCGCCTCGTCGCCGGCCTGGGCCAGCTGCAGCAACCGCGCGCTGGCCTCCTCGAGCGCCTTGGCCTTGGAGTCGAAATCGGCCTTGTTCTGCCAGATCACCGGAAGGGCGTCGGTCTTGCCCTTGTCAGGACCGGTTCCGGCCGGGAACACCGTGGGGATGACCTTGGCTGTGCCGACGAGCGTCGTGGCCGCCTGGACGACCGACGCCTGGTTCCACGGCTGCTCGCCACGGACGATCGGCGTCAGCGTGCGCATGGCGCCGCCCTGGCTCTTCATGGTGTCCTGGCGTGCCGTGATGGTCGCCTCCGCTGTCATCTGGGCCTGCGCCGACACCGCCATGGCCACGCACAGACCGCACGCCGCCAGACTGAAACGCCACTTCCTGTTCATTCGATGCTCCCCATGTTGGCCCGCAAGCTTTTCCGGAAACTCTTGCTGCGAGCGTAAAAACACTGTTAACCGTCTTTTATTCCACCCCGGTTACGCTGCATTGCAGCCGAACGGATACCGGGGGCACCGTCGCGGCGACTCGGACGATGCAGCCATTTTGGACAGTCCGAACAGGATTGAGTGAATGACCAAGATCAAATCTTTGTGCGTCTATTGTGGTTCTTCCGATGTCGGGCCCGCATCGCATCGCACCGCAGCAGCCGCATTGGGCCGCCAACTGGCGGAAAGCGGGATCGAGCTTGTCTTCGGCGGCGGGCGCGTCGGTCTCATGGGCATCGTCGCGGAACTCAGCGTTGCGCGCGGGCGGCCGCGTCGTTGGAATCATTCCAGAGCATCTTGTCCGCGCCGAAGTGGGCCACGCCAAGGTCAGCGAACTCCTGATCGTCGAGACGATGCATGAGCGCAAGCAGGCGATGTTCACTCGCGCCGATGCCTTTGCCATGCTGCCAGGCGGGGCGGGCACCCTCGACGAGACATTCGAGATCTTGACCTGGAAGCAGCTTGCCTTGCACGACAAGCCGATCATCGTCGCCAATCTTGACGGCTACTGGCAGCCCTTCCTCGACTTGATCGAAGCGACCATCGCCAGCAATTACGCCAAGCCGAGTTTCCGCAATTTTTACAAGGTCGTGGACCGCATCGAGGACATCCTGCCCACCCTCGCCGCCGCCCCCGCCCCGCAGCTGGCCGATCAGCCGCACCGGCTCTGAACCAGCCTATCTCCGCTATGTGACTCCGGGCCCGGATTGCGCTAGAACCCGGGCCGTGGCCCCGTTTTGCCCGGGCCGCAACTCCCCGCGCGGCCGCTTCGCGGCCCGACCCCGCCACATCCGGAGTCAGACCCCGACCATGAAGAAGATCAAAGTTGCCACGCCGGTCGTCGAGCTCGACGGCGATGAGATGACGCGCATCATCTGGAAGATGATCCGCGAACGCCTGATCCTGCCGTATCTCGACGTCGATCTGAAATATTACGATTTGGGCGTCGAGTATCGCGACAAGACCGACGACAAGGTGACGGTCGAGGCGGCCGAGGCGATCAAGAAATACGGCGTCGGCGTCAAGTGCGCCACCATCACGCCCGACGAGGCGCGTGTTAAGGAATTCAACCTCAAGCAGATGTGGCGCTCGCCCAACGGCACGATCCGCAACATCCTCGACGGCACGGTGTTCCGCGAGCCGATCATCTGCAAGAACGTGCCGCGCCTGATCCCCAACTGGACCCAGCCCATCGTCATCGGCCGCCATGCCTATGGCGACCAGTACCGCGCTACGGATTTTCTTATTCCCTCGGCGGGGCGCCTGTCGATCACCTTCACCTCGACCGATGGCCAGTCCAACATCCGCCATGTGGTGTTCGACTTCCCGGGCGCCGGTGTGGCGCTGGCGATGTACAACCTTGATGAATCGATCCGCGGCTTCGCGCGCGCGTGCTTCAATTACGGCCTGGCGCGCAACTACCCCGTCTATCTCTCCACCAAGAACACGATCCTCAAGGTCTATGACGGCCGCTTCAAGGATCTGTTCCAGGAGATTTTCGACAAGGAATTCTCTGACAAGTTTAGAGCGAAGAAGCTGACCTACGAGCACCGCCTGATCGACGATATGGTCGCGGCGGCCCTCAAATGGTCCGGCGGCTTCCTGTGGGCGGCGAAGAACTATGACGGCGACGTGCAGTCCGACACCGTGGCGCAAGGCTACGGCTCGCTCGGCCTGATGACCTCGGTGCTGATGTCGCCCGACGGCAAGACAGTCGAAGCTGAAGCTGCGCACGGCACGGTCACGCGCCACTACCGCGAACACCAGAAGGGCAAGGAAACGTCGACCAACCCGATCGCGTCGATCTACGCCTGGACGCGCGGCCTCGCCTATCGCGGCAAATTCGACAACACGCCCGATGTCGTCAAATTCGCCGAGACGATCGAGAAAGTGTGTGTCGACACGGTCGAGAGCGGCTTCATGACCAAGGATTTCGCGGTGCTGATCTCGCCCGACCAGGCCTGGCTCACCACCACCAAGTTCCTCGACAAGATCGACGAGAACCTCAAGAAGGCGATGGCGTAAGCGTCTCTTTCTATAAGGCAGCACCCGGCCTCATCCTTCGAGACGCGGCGCTTCGCGCCGCTCCTCAGGATGAGGCCTTTTTTTCATTGCCGAAACATTACGGACCTCATCCTGAGGAGGCCGCGAAGCGGCCGTCTCGAAGGATGGACAACCGGTGCTCTCGTTCAAATTTGTAACGCCGCGTTACAGAGTCACAACGCGCTGAGTCCCGTTACACGACCACAGCGGCGCGCACCCGCGGACAGCGGCATAATCGACCCTGTAAATCGGGCCTTTTTCAACCCGAACGCGCCCGCGGCCCAGCAAGATTTTCCGACGCGGCAAAGATTGACCAGCAAGACGTCCCCTGACGCGCTTGGCGGGTTTCTGTGCTCCGATGACCTTAAATAACTCAATAAAATCAGTGCATTGATTGGCATACCTCATGCTGATCTGAAATCCGGGGTGTCGTTTGCCCGCCGGCCGGCCAGAAGGGTCCGTGCCGGCGGATCGGACGCCGCCCCGAACGTCAACAGCGAATGAGGATCACACCATGAGTATGTCCATATCGAGCATGTCGTCCGCTGCACAGATGCTGCAGATGCGCGACAAGATGTTCGACGCGCTCGACAGCAACGAAGACGGTGTTGTCGACGCAAATGAACTCGCCGCCGCATCCAAGAAGGGCAGCGAGAGCAAAGGTACCGGCAAGTCCGACGATCTGTTCAGCAAGATCAACTCCGACGGCGACGGCAAAATAAGCCGCGCCGAATCGGATGCGTTCAAGCAGAAGATGTCGGATCAGATGAAGGGCACCATGCTCCAGATTCAGGAGAGTGGGGTTTCCGCATCTGACGGCACGCAGTCGGGCGAGGATGATATCTTCACCAAGCTCGACACGAACGGCGACGGCTCCCTCGACAAAGCGGAGTTCGAAGCCGGCCGCAAGGCGCACGGGCACGGCAAGCCGCCGAGCCCGGAGGAAGTGCTGTCCAAACTCGACACGGACGGCGACGGCGCGATCAGCAAGGCGGAATTCGAAGCCGCCCCCAAGCCGCCGGGCCATGGCGGCCCGCCGGATCTTGCGGAAATGCTGACCAAGCTCGACACCGACGGTGACGGCAAGATCACGAAGGCGGAGTTCGACGCGGGCGCGCCCGCATCGGCTTCTTCGACTTCGGCATCGGGCACGTCCTCGTCGTCATCGACCGACGAGACCAGCGACACGTCGTCAACGCTTCTCGATCTCCTGAAGAAGATCGAAGAAGACAGCGACACCAGCAAAAAGACGTCGCGCGATCAGATGATGGCCTTTCTCCTGAAATTGCAGGAGACGGCTGCGGTTGCGGCCTGATTCCGGTCGACGATTGACTACGCTCTAGCCTCGGGCCCCGCCGCCAGAAACGCGACGGGGCTCAATTTCTGTCGCCGCCACTGATTCGGGATCGAGCGCACGGCCGTCCTTCGGCAACGTGACCGTGACGATCAGGCCCGGGGCACCATTGGCCAGCGCGATACGCCCGCCATGCGCGCGCACGATGCCGCGCGCCAGCGTGAGGCCGAGGCCAGTGCCGCCCGTGCCGCGATTGCGCGAACGCTCCAGCCGATAGAACGGCGCGAACACCTTCTCGAATTCGCCTTCCGGAATGCCCGGGCCCTCGTCACGGATCGTCACGATCGCCGCACGCTCGCTCTCCGTCAGGCTCACATGCACGCGCGTGCCGTGCTTGCACGCGTTCTCCACCAGATTGGCGAGCGCCCGACGCAACGCCAGCGGCTGGCAAGGACACACCAGGTGGTTGGGCCCCTCGTAGCTCGCCTGGCGCGCCGCATCGATCATGGCGTCGCAGATCCCCTGCACCATCGCCGCCAGGTCGACCGGCTGCTGCGCCTCGCGATAGGCATCCTGCGTGGCGTAGGACAGCGTCATCTCGACGATCGCCTCCATCTCGCTCAGATCCTCGAGCATCTTGCGCTGCTGCGCGCGATCGCGGATGTATTCGCTGCGCAGCCGCAGGCGGGCGAGCGGCGTGCGCATATCATGCGACATCGCCGCGACCATTTGCGTGCGATCGTCGACGAAGGCCTTCAGCCGCGCCTGCATCTCGTTGAACGCGCGCACGATCTCACGCAACTCCTCGGGGCCGCGCTCGGTCACCGTTTCGACGCTGCGATTGAAGCCGACGCGCCGCGCCGCCGCCGCCAGATGTTCCAGCGGCCGGATGACGCGCCGCGCCGCGATGACCGAGACCAGCACGACCGCGATGGCCACGCCCGCCAGGTTCAACGCCAGGATCAACCAGGGCCGGCGCCCACGGGCGCTGAATTCGCGCGAGGTCGTAATCAGCCAGGCGCCGCCGCCGCTGGCGACCGCGATCTGAAACATGCCCGGCACCGGCAGATCGGGAACTGCCTCGTGGGCGCGAAACGGCCCCGGTGGCGGCACATCGATGCGCCCGCGCGGCGGCGGTGGCGGCGGCGGGCGCAGGCCCGGCAGGCGCAGATCACCGCGCCCACCCGGCGGCGGGCCCGGCGGCATGAAGCTCACCCGCACCTCGCGCCCGGCGCCGTGCAGCAGCCCAGTGAGCCGTGCGCGCACCACCTCCAGCGAGGGCGGCAGCATATGCTCCGCCGGCGGCGGCTCGCTCGCCAGCGTAAAATGCAGCCACTCGCCGGTGTTGAGCTGCGCCACGGCCGCCGGCCGCGCCGCCGATGGTGCGGCGAAGACGGTCGCCGCATCCTCGCGGATATGGCTCGCCAGCCAATCCGCCGAGAAGGTCGGCATCGGCGCCGGCCGCATCAGGAAAAAAATTCCGAACCCGACGAGCTGCGTGATGACGAGCGCCACCAGAACCGTGATGGCGATCCACACGGCAATCCGGTCCGGAAGAAATCGCCGGATCATGGCTGGCCGGGGACTGCCGCTGAACTTCCCAGGGGATCGACGGCGGACGTGAACACATAGCCGCCATTGCGCACTGTCTTGATGATCGTCGGCGCGTCAGGATTGGGCTCGATCTTGCGTCGCAGCCGGCTCACCTGCACATCGATGCTGCGATCGAACAGCACGGTCGAGCGGCCGCGCGTGAGGTCGAGAATCTGATCGCGGTTGAGCGTGCGCTGCGGATGCTCGGCGAACGCCACCAGCAGGTCGAACTCGCCATCGCTCAGCGGCACCAGCGCCCCTTCCGGGGAACGAAGCTCACGCGAGGAGAGCAGGATCGTCCAGCCGTCGAAGCGGTAGGCGGCCGTGCGCGGCGCCGCCAGTTTTGGCGGCATGGCGTGCGTGCGACGTAAAACCGCCTTGGCGCGTGCCACCAGCTCGCGCGGGTTGAACGGCTTGGCGATGTAATCATCGGCGCCGAGCTCGAGCCCGACGATCCGGTCCGCCTCGCCCGACACCGCCGTCAGGATGATGATCGGAATCGAATGGCTGGCCCGCAGCTTGCGACACAGGCTGAACCCGTCCTCTTCCGGCAGCATGAGATCGAGGATGATCAGGTCGATCTCCCCGTCGATAAGGGTCCGGGTCATGGCCTTGCCGTCGGCGGCGTAAGAGACGCGGAACCCGTGTTCGGTCAGGAACCGGCCCACGAGATCGCGCAATTCGCGGTCATCGTCGACGATCAGGACATGCCAGGACCTCGGCATGGGACACATGAAAAGGACGGACTCTCAGGGCTTAGGCTTGCACTGCACAAATTTATGGTCGCCGGCTTTCGCTTTGCGAAGGCCGGAATTGTAACAACGCGTTGCAAGAACCGTGTCAGTTCAAGCGGCGCTTCTGCGTGTTGCCGTCGGGGTCGACATAATCGGAGAAATCCGGCTGGGTCGACAAGCTGACCGGCAGACCCGCGGCCAGAATCGCGCGGAACGCATCCATCGCCCCCGCCGGCGCCTCGCCGGTCGGCCGCTCGCGATAATAGAGGATGGCCCCGTTGAGCACCTTGAGGCGGTCCAGCGCCAGTTCGAGCTCGGCCTGGGTGACGGATTTGTCGTCGAGCGTGATGCCGCCGCCGGCCATGACCTTGACCTTGGCGAGTGTCACCAGCTCATCGAGCACATTGCGCCCGTCGGCGCTGTAGAACTGCGCCGCGGCCGGTTGGGCGAGAACGATGAAAAGCCCCGCAATAAGGGCCGATAAATGCCTGCGAAACATCGCGAACCTCTTAAAATTAATTAACCTTAACAATGGCTTAATTATGCCACGTCGGCGCGTCGAACGCCACATCTGATTGCCTGCTGGAATTGCCCGGGGGTAACGCCCAGGGCCGCGCGGAACCGCGCCGTGAAATGGCTCTGGCCGCTGAAACCGCAGCTTTGCGCGATCGCCGCCAGACTCTGCTCGCCATTCGCGATCAGGGCTTGGGCGCGCGCAATACGCCGGCGCAGCACGTAATCCTGCGGGCTTTCGCCCATCGTGCGCTTGAACATGCGCGCGAAATGGAAGACGCTGAGCCCGGCCTCGCACGCCAGATCGCTGAGCGCAATCGGCCCATCGAGTTTGGCGTCGATCAAGTCGCTGATCCGCCGCTGGATCACCGGCGCGAGCCCGCCGCGCGCCACCAGGGCTCTCCCGTCCCGGTCCGTGAAATGCGTCGCCAGGCGGGCCAGGATCTGCTCGGCGGCTTCACTGATGGCCAAACGATCGGCCGGCGCATGCCAATCGCGCGGCAGGATCGCGCGTCGGATCAGCGCCTCGATCTGCGCATCGCGGAAATAGGGTTCATCGCGCAGCGAGACCAGGGCCGGGTCGGCGCCCAGGGCCTCGACAACGATGCGGTCGAGCGCGCGGCGCGGGATATAGAGATGGAAGAGCCGCACTGCGCCATCGACATCCCAGCTTGTCGTCAGCCCCGCCGGCATCAGGCACAAACTGCCCGCCCCCAGGCTGCCGATCGCCGTGCGGCCGCGCCGGCGCCGGATACCAGTCCCGCCGTCAACATAGAGGCTGAGCGTGTGATGGCCGGGCTCGACATAGCTGGTGCAGGTGGTCTCGTTGCGCTCCCACAGCGCCGCCCCCACGCCCTCGCCCAGGGCCGCCGACAGCCGTAGCGGCACCCCCTCGTCGTGCAAGTGGTTGAAGATCGTATAGCGCGACGGACGGTTGTTCAGCGTCATGGCCTGCAGTCCCCGGCGCAGGATGCGTAAAATCTCCGATCCCGCAAGCCCCTTGGCGCCACTCTTGGCGCTTTACCGCAAGATCGTGACAGACAATCCGGCGCCAACCTGTCACCACACGGGCCATGACCGCCTTACTGTTTGCCATTCTCATCGTTTCCTGGGGTTTCAGCTGGTACGCCATCAAGCTGCAGCTCGGAGTCGTCGCCCCCGAAGTCTCGGTCTGCTACCGCTTTGCGCTGGCGGCCATCATCCTGTGGGCGGGCCTTGCCGTCACCGGCCGGCTGCAGCGCGCGCAATGGGCGGACCATCGCCGCTTCGCGCTGATGGGCCTCTTCCTGTTCGGTCTCAACTTCATGGCGATGTACGAGGCCACGCACTACATCAGCAGCGGCGTCGTGGCGGTGCTGTTCTCCACCGCCAGCGTCTTCAACGTCGTCAATCAGTGGGTCTGGTTGGGTCAGCGCCCAAAGCCGCGCGTACTGTTGGGCGCCGCCCTTGGCATCGCCGGCATCGGCCTGGTCTTCGGCCGCGAGGTCATCCATCTCGGCGCCACGCAGGGCACGGCGCTGGGCGTGCTGCTCGCGCTGGCCGGCACGCTGTCCTTCTCGATCGGCAACATCATCTCGACCCGCCTGAAGGCGGCGCGCGTCGACATGCCCAACACCGTGGCGCGCGGGATGACCTACAGTGCCGCCTATTTCGCCATCTACACTCTGCTCCGCGGCGACAGCTTCGGCTTCGAGTTCTCGGCGAGCTACATCGTGAGCCTCGCCTACCTCGCCATCATCGGCTCCGTGCTGGCCTTCCTCGCCTATCTGTCGCTGATCGGCCGCGTCGGCGCCGACCGCGCCGCCTATGCGACGGTGTTCTTCCCGCTGGTGGCACTCGGTGTCTCGACGGTGTTCGAAGGCTATGAATGGACCTGGGTGGCGCTTGGCGGCCTTGCCCTCATTTTGCTCGGCAATATCGTGATCTTCGCGCCCAAGCGCAGCGCTCAGGCGTAGAATGCTATCGTGCCAGGAAGCTGGCCATCTCCTCCACCGTGGCAAACATCGCCGCCGGATTGACGCCGCCAAATGCAGAAGATTTGGCAGCACCCCACAGCACCGCGCCGGCAGCCACGCCGGCCTCCTGCGCGGCCTCGATATCCCGCGTTTCATCGCCGACAAAGATTGCGTCTGAAGCCGGGACACCACTGCGCGTGAGGATGCGCTTGATCCGCCGTGCCTTGCCAAACATGGACGCCCCGCATTCGAAATAGTCGACCGAAGCCGCGACCGGCGCGCCCATGATCCGGCGAATGGTCGCCTCTGCGTTGGAACTCGCCACGGCGATACGCGATCCCCGCTCGTCCAAGCTCGTCAGCATCGTCGCTATGCCCGGGAAGAGGACGATGCGGCTGGCAGCGTCCGCCGACAAATCGCGCACATGGCGCGCGATCAAGGGCAGTTTCCAAAGGGGGATACCAAGCTGGCGGACAATCTCGCGGCTGCTTTGTCCGCGCAGGTCTTCAATTTCCTTCGGGGTGACCTTGCGGAATCGATGTCGTACTGCCAGGTCGTTGAAGACCTCAAGCAGCCAAGTGACGCTGTCCGCAAGGGTGCCGTCGAAATCGAAAATGACAAGCTTGTACGGCATCGGCGGTTTTTAGTTCACGCGGGCCGTGGCCTTACGAAGGAAATGAGCGGAGTTCAGCCCGCCGCCTTGGCTGCAAGCTTCTGCAGGCTCTCTCCTGTCAAGCGCATGATCGTCCACTCGTCTTTGCCGACGGCGCCGATCGCCTTGTAGACGTCGATGGCCGGCGCATTCCAATCGAGCACCGACCATTCCAAACGTCCGCAATTGCGCTCAAGCGTCACCTGCGCCAGCCGCGCCAGCAGCCTTCCGCCGACTCCCTGCTTGCGCCAAGCCGGGCGCACGTAGAGGTCCTCAAGCCAGATGCCCTGCCGGCCGACGAAGGTCGAGAAGGTAAAGAAATAGAGCGCGAAGCCCACCGCTTCGCCGTCCATGCGCGCAACCAGTGCGCGCGCGGCGGGCGGCACGCCAAACAGCGCTTGGCGCACATCGTCTTCGGTGGCCGCGACCTCGTGGAGGAGCTTTTCGTACTCCGCTAGCTCGCGGATCATGCCGTAGATCGCCGGCACGTCGGCGGGCACGCAGGGCGCAATACGAAGGGTGGCCGTTTCCGTCATCGATGATTACCTGTCAGGCGGCTTTCGCTTGCGCCAGCGCCGCCTTGATCGCCGTCAGTGCCGCATCGGCCTTCTCCGCCGCCGGGCCGCCGCCCTGCGCCATGTCCGGCCGTCCGCCGCCGCCCTTGCCGCCAAGCTCGGCGACACCGATGCGCACGAAATCGACAGCACTGAGCTTGCCGGCAAGATCGTCGGTCACGCCGACCACCAGGCTCGCCTTGCCGTCCTCGGTCGCGATAAGCGCCACAACGCCCGAGCCGATCTTTTTCTTGAGATCGTCTGCCATCGCCTTGAGCTCGCGCGCCGGCATGTTGTCGAGCTTGCGTCCTGCAAATTGCACGCCGCCGACCTCTTCCGAGATCGGCCCGCTCGCCGCCCCGCCGCCACTTGCGAGCGCGCGCCGCGCCTCGGCCAGCTCGCGCTCCAGCTTGCGCCGCTCCTCGATCAGCCCCGCCACGCGCGCCGGCACGTCGCCCGGTGCGGCCTTTAGCGAAGCGGCCGTTTCCAGCAGCAGGTTCTCCTCGCGCGTGAGATAAGCGCGGGCCCCCTCGCCGGTCATCGCCTCGATGCGTCGAACGCCCGCCGCAACCGCCCCTTCCGACACGATCTTGAACAAGCCGATATCGCCGGTGCGGCGCACATGCGTACCGCCGCACAGTTCGGTCGAGAAATGCTTCTCGTCGTCCAGGCCCATGGACACGACGCGCACCTCGTCGCCGTATTTTTCGCCGAACAGCGCCAGCGCGCCCGCTTTGACGGCGTCATCGGGGGTCATCAGCCGCGTCGTGACGTCATGATTGGCGAGGATACGCCGGTTGACGTCGTCCTCCACCGCGCGGATGTCGTCTTGGCTGACGTGGTGTGGGCTGACTGATGTCGAAGCGCAGCCGCTCCGGCGCCACCAACGAGCCCTTCTGCGTCACATGCGAGCCCAGGCGGCGGCGCAGCGCCTCGTGCAGCAGATGCGTGGCCGAATGGTTGGCGCGCAGCGCGCGACGCCGCTCGGTGTCGATGCGCAGTTCGACGATGTCGCCGACCTTGATGGCGCCGCGCGCGATCTTGCCGATGTGAACGAACAAATCGTTCACCTTCTTCTGCGTATCCTTGATCGCGATCTCGGCCCCGCCGGCCGTGAACATGGCACCGGCATCGCCCATCTGGCCGCCGGACTCACCGTAGAACGGCGTCTGGTTGACGATGACCGACACGTCCGTCCCGGCCGCGGCGCTGTCGACTTCCTTGCCGCCGACAACGAGCGCGACGATCTTGCCTTCCGCCATGTCGGCGTCGTAGCCCAGGAACTCGGTGGCGCCCGCCTTCTCGCGCAGCGCGAACCAGATCTTCTCCTCGCCCGCATCGCCCGAGCCCGCCCAGCTCTTGCGCGCCTCGGCGCGCGCGCGCTCCATCGCCACGTTGAACGTGTCGGTGTCCACGCCCAGCCCGCGCCCGCGCAACACGTCCTGCGTCAGGTCGAGCGGAAAGCCGTACGTGTCATAGAGCTTGAACGCCACCTCGCCATCGAGCTTCTGGCCCTTGGCGAGAGTCGCCGTGCTTTCGTCGAGCAGCTTGAGACCGCGATCGAGCGTCTGCTTGAAGCGCGTCTCCTCGAGCTTCAGCGTCTCGGTGATCAGCGGCTGCGCGCGGCCGAGCTCGGGATAGGCAAGCCCCATCACCTCGACCAGCGCCGGGACGAGCCGGTACATCAGTGGATCACGACAGCCCATGATGTGCGCATGGCGCATCGCGCGGCGCATGATCCGGCGCAGCACATAGCCGCGGCCCTCGTTGGAGGGCAGCACGCCGTCGGCGATCAGGAACGACGAGGCGCGCAGATGATCGGCGATGACGCGATGCGACACCGCATGGCCGCCATCCGCCGGCACGTTCGAGGCTTCGGCCGATGCCATGATCAGCGCGGCGCATCAGATCGATGTCGTAATTGTCGTGCTTGCCCTGCAGCACCGCCGCGATGCGCTCGAGCCCCATGCCGGTGTCGATCGACGGCTTGGGCAAATTGACGCGCTTGTCCGGCGCCAGCTGCTCGAACTGCATGAACACGAGATTCCAGATCTCGATAAAGCGGTCGCCGTCCTGATCCGGGCTGCCCGGCGGCCCGCCGGCCAGATGCGGCCCGTGATCGTAGAAGATCTCCGAGCACGGCCCGCACGGGCCGGTGTCGCCCATCGCCCAGAAATTGTCGGACGACGCGATGCGGATGATCTTCTGGTCCGGCAGCCCCGCGATCTTCTTCCAATAGTTCGCCGCGTCCTCGTCCTCGGCATAGACGGTGACCAGCAGCTTCTCCTTGTTGAGCCCGTATTCCTTGGTGATCAGATTCCAGGCGAGCTCGATCGCGAGCTCCTTGAAATAATCGCCGAAGGAGAAATTGCCCAGCATCTCGAAGAACGTGTGATGGCGCGCGGTGTAGCCCACGTTCTCGAGATCGTTATGCTTGCCGCCCGCGCGCACGCATTTCTGCGAGGTCGCGGCGCGCTTGTAGGCCCGGGTCTCCGCCCCCGTGAAGACGTTCTTGAACTGCACCATGCCGGCATTGGTGAACATCAGCGTCGGATCGTTGCGCGGCACGAGCGGCGACGACGCGACCACCTGGTGGCCGTGCTTGGCGAAATATTCAAGGAAAGTCGAGCGGATCTCGGCGGCGGTGGACATTCACGATACCCATGATCTCTGGCAGCACAAAAGGGCCCGGAAAGCGGCCCCCAGGGCCGCGCCCTTCCGGCGCCCAAACCATAGAAAAGATGTAGCCTTTACCCCCCGGCCTGTCCACACTCCCCCTCCCCAATTCGGACAAGCCTTTAGCGCCCGCACCCCATGCTCGAGACTGACCTGGACGCGCTCCTCGCCGCCGCCACCCTCCACCACCAGGCCGGACGGTTGGATCAGGCGGCCGCACTTTACCGCCAGGTCCTCGCCGCGCACTCCGGCCACGCCAAGGCCAACCACCTGCTGGGCGCCGTCCTTGTCGCGCAGGGGCGACCGCAAGAGGGCGAGGAGCTGCTGGGCCGCGCGGCCGGTCTCGATCCAAGCCAGCCGAATTACCGCTACAGCCACGGCGTGGTGCTGCAGATGCTGGGGGATGCCGACGGCGCCGCGGCAGCCTACGAAGCAACGCTGCGCGTCGCTCCCGATCATGCCCAGGCCCATAATAATCTCGGCGTCCTCGCCCAGTCTTCCGGCCGGCATCAGCAGGCGATCACGCATTTCCGCCGCGTGACGGAGCTCGCCCCCGCCCTCGCCGCCGGCCATTTCAATCTCGCCAACGCGCTCGCCGATCTCGACGAGCGCCAGGCAGCAATCGCGGCCTACCGGCAGGCCGCATCGCTCGATCCGGCGCGCGCGGAAATTCTCTACAATCTCGCCGCGACGCTGCGCCAGGACGGCCAGCTCGAGGCCGCCGCCGAGGCCTTCGCGCAAGTCCTCGCGCGCGACCCCGGCCACATCCAGGCGCGCGCGCAACGCGCGTTCCTGAAACAGCATTTCGCCGACTGGTCTTCGATCGCGGCGCTGGAGCGGGAGCTTGTGCAGCCGGCACTCGCCGCACCGCCCGAGCGCGCGGTCAGCCCCTTTCTGTTCCTGGCACTGCCGCTCGATGTTTCGCCCGCCACGCTGCGCCAGCTCGCGGGCAAGATGCAGGCACGTTTTCCCGCGGGCCCGCCGCTCACGCGCCGCGATCTCCCAGATCGCGTGCGCCCGCGTCTGCGCATCGGCTATGTTTCAGCCGATTTCTTCGACCATGCGACCGCGCATCTCACGCGCGGCCTCTTCGCCCGCCACGACCGCCGCGCCGTGGAGGTGTTCGGCTACGCGCTGGGGAGTGCCCATCCCGACGATCCCTATCGCTGCGACATCGCCCAGGGCTGCGATCAATTTGTCGATCTGGGCTTTCTCTCCGCACGCGCGGCGGCGGAGCGCATCGCCGCGGACAAGATCGATATTCTCATCGACTTGAAGGGCCACACCCAGGCCAATCGCCTCGGCCTCTTCGCGCACCGGCCCGCACCGATCCAGGTGACGTGGCTGGGCTATCCCGGCACGACGGGGCTCGATTTCATCGACTATGCGCTCGTTGACAAGATCGTGGCGCCGCCCGCGCATCAGCCGCACTACAGCGAGAAGCTGGTGTGGCTGCCCGACACCTATCAGGTCAATGACGACACGCAGCCGATCGCCGCGACAGCGCCAACACGCGCGCAATGCGGCTTGCCGGAGACCGGCTTCGTCTTTTGCTGCTTCAACGCCGTCTCCAAAATCGAGCCGGCGATCTTCGCCGTCTGGATGCGGATCCTGACGCAGACCCCCGGCAGCGTGCTGTGGCTCCTCGCCGATCAGCCGCGCGCGCAAGAGAATTTGCGGCGCGAGGCCGCCGCGCGCGGCGTCGATCCTGCGCGCCTGGTCTTCGCAGGCCCGATCGCCAAGGACGCGCATCTCGCGCGCCATCGCCACGCCGATCTGTTCCTCGACACATTTTTCTACAACGCCCACACCACGGCGAGCGACGCGCTTTGGGCGGGCGTCCCGGTGGTGACATGCCCCGGCCAGACCTTTGCGCGCCGCGTGGCCGCGAGCCTGCTCAATGCCATCGGCCTTCGCGATCTGATCGCAAGCGATCTCCCTGCTTACGAAGCCTTGGCGATCCGGCTGGCGCGCGAGCCGTCCTTGCTGCGCGATATACGAACCCGCCTTGCCGCGAACCGCACTCGCAGCGCCCTGTTCGACACCGCACGCTTCGCGCGGCATCTCGAAAGCGCCTTTCGCCTGATGTGGGGGCAGTTCGAGCGCAACGAGACGCCGGCGGCCATCGAGGTGCCGCCGCTGCCGGCGAGCGCGATGGCGCCTCCCGCCCCCGCATCGATCGATGTCGGCGCGCTGCTGGCCGCGGCGATCCGTGCCGCCGAGAGCGGCGACGTCGCGAAAGCCGCGGCACTCGGCCAGGAAATCCTGGCGACCCAGCCCGACAACGCCCAAGCGCTCCACCTCCTCGCCACCATCGAGGCCAACGCGGGCCGGTTGCCGGCCGCCCTGGCCCTGGCAGAGCGCGCGGTCGCCGCCGCACCCGCCGATGCCGACCATCAATATCTGCGCGCCGTGCTGCTGCAGATGCTGGGCGATGGCGCCGCCGCGGCCACGGCGTATGAAAGCGTCCTGCAGATCGCGCCCGAGCATGCGAGCGCCCACAACAATCTGGGCGTTCTCCATCAATCGGCTGGCCGCCATGATGTCGCCGCGCGCCATTTCCGCGAGGTCGCGCGCCTCGCCGCCGATCTCGCCGCCGGCCATTTCAACCTCGCCAACGCTCTCGACGAGCTGGGCGACAAGGACGGCGCGATTGCCTCCTTGCGCCGCGCCATTGCCATCGAGCCCGGCCGCATCGAGTTCCAATACAATCTCGCCACCGCCTTGCGGCATGTCGGCGATCTCGAGGGTGCCCGCGACGGCTACGAAAAGGCGCGCCAGATCGATCCGACGCATCTCTCCACGATGGCGCAACTCGCCCTTGTGCGTCTGCAGCTCTGCGATTGGCGCGGCATCGACCGGCTGCGCGACGACCTGGTCCGCCCGGCTCTGGCGACGCAAGGGGCACGCGCCGCAACGCCGTTCGTCTTCCTGGTTCTGCCCACGGAGATCAGCGCCGCGGAGCTGCGCCGCATCGCCGCCAATTACGGCGCCAAGCACGCGGTCCGGCAGCGTTTGCCAACACCCAAAGACCGTCACCGCCCGCGTCTACGCATCGGCTATGTCTCCGCCGATTTCCGCAATCACGCCACGGCACATCTCGTGCGCAGCCTGTTCGCCCGCCACGATCGCGCGGCGGTCGAAATTGTCGGGTATTCGCTGGGCTTGAGCAATCGCGACAGCACCTATCGTCAGGTCATCGAGCAGGGCTGCGACCGCTTCGTCGATCTGGGCTTCGCCCAGCCGGAGGCCGCCGCGCGGCAGATCCATCAGGACAACATCGATATTCTGGTCGATCTCAAGGGCCACACGCAGGACAACCGCATCGGCCTGTTCGCGTTCCGGCCGGCGCCCGTGCAGGTCACCTGGCTCGGCTATCCTGGCACGACGGGCGTGGATTTCTTCGACTACGCGCTTGTCGACAAGATCGTCGCGCCGGAAGCGGACCAGCCGCATTTCAGCGAGAAGCTGGTGTGGCTGCCGGAATGCTACCAGGTTAACGACGACACGCAGCCCGTCGCGACGCAAACGTCGACGCGCGCGCAATGCGGCCTGCCGGAACGCGGCTTTGTCTTCTGCTCCTTCAATGCCGCCTACAAGGTGGAGCCGGTGATCTTCGATGTCTGGATGCGCATCCTGGCGCAAGTACCCGACAGCGTGTTGTGGCTTTTCCCCGGCTCCCTCCCCACGCAAGCCTATTTGCGCCGCGAGGCGGAGGCGCGCGGCATCGATCCGCAGCGCCTGGTGTTTGCACCCCACCGGCGCAAGGACCAGCATCTGGCGCGCCATGGCCATGCCGATCTGTTCCTCGACACCTATTTTTGCAACGCGCACACCACGGCGAGTGACTCGCTCTGGGCCGGCGTGCCGGTGCTGACCTGTCCCGGCCCCACCTTCGCGCGCCGCGTCGCCGCGAGCCTGCTCACGGCCGTTGGCCTGAGCGAGCTGATCGCCCCCGACCTTTCCGCGTATGAGCGCCGCGCCGTGGCGCTCACCCGTGATCCAGCCGCCCTCACCGCGCTGCGCCAGCGCCTGGCGGTGGCGCGCGACACCGGTCCGCTCTTCGACACGACGCGCTTCGCACGCCATCTCGAGCGCGCCTACCGCGTGATGTGGGAGATCTATGAGCGCGGCGAAACCCCGCGCGGCTTCGCGGTTCCGGCCCTGCCGGCCTCACCGCGGCGCGCACCCGCCAGCGCCTCGGACGCTCCGTCCGCGACCTAAGCGACCTGTCCAGGGATTGGACCGCTCTGAATTCTGGGCGTCACGCGCCCACAAAATCAAAAGGGCGGGTCGCGGGCTAGAGAGCCAGGCGACCCGCCCTGTTTTCCCCGGACGACCGGCAGCGAAGAAGAAAAAGCCGCCGCCCGGGAAGCTACAAAACCTCAGCCGTTATCGGCCGCCGCCGAATCCGCGGCCACCATCATGTCGCCGGCGACCAGGCCGGAATTCTGGCGGATCGACGCCTCGATCGCGGCCGCGACGTCGGCGTGCTCCTTGAGGAAGGTGCGCGCGTTCTCGCGGCCCTGGCCGATACGCTGGCCGTCATAGGAGAACCAGGCGCCGGATTTCTCGACCACCCCGGCCTTGACGCCAAGATCGATGAGCTCGCCCGATTTGGAGATGCCCTCGCCGTACATGATGTCGAACTCGACGACCTTGAACGGCGGCGCCATCTTGTTCTTGACGATCTTGACGCGGGTCTGATTGCCGACCACCTGCTCGCGCTCCTTGATCGCGCCGATCCGGCGCACATCGATGCGCACCGAGGCGTAGAATTTGAGCGCGTTGCCGCCGGTCGTGGTCTCCGGGTTGCCGAACATCACGCCGATCTTCATGCGGATCTGGTTGATGAAGATGACCGTGGTGCGCGAGCGCGAGATCGAGCCGGTGAGCTTGCGCAGCGCCTGGCTCATCAGCCGCGCATGCAGGCCCATATGCGAGTCACCCATCTCGCCTTCGAGCTCGGCGCGCGGCACCAGCGCCGCCACGCTATCCACCACCAGCACATCGATGGCACCCGAGCGCACCAGCGTGTCGGCGATTTCCAGCGCCTGCTCGCCCGCGTCGGGCTGCGAGATCAAGAGCTCGTCGATATTGACGCCCAGCTTGCGCGCATAGGCCGGGATCGAGCGCGTGCTCGGCATCGATGAAGGCGCATGACCCGCCCAATTTCTGCGCCTCGGCGATGGCATGCAGCGCCAGCGTCGTCTTGCCCGAGCTTTCCGGCCCGTAGATCTCGACGATACGGCCGCGCGGCAGGCCGCCGATGCCCAGCGCGATGTCGAGCGAGAGCGAGCCCGTCGGGACGACGTCGGAAGCATCGGCCGGGTCGCGCTGAGCCCAGCTTCATGATCGAGCCCTTGCCGAAGGCGCGCTCGATCTGCCCCAGCGCCGCTTCCAAAGCCTTGTTCTTGTCCATTGAGTCTCTTTCGACGGAATCCCGCGCCGCGGGGCGCAGCTGAGTCACTGACATGATGTGATCACTCCTCTTATTTCACAGCGATCCCGGGGTTGCAACGACGGCCGGATCTTTCGCTCCGGCCAGTGGCCCAACGCGCTGTACCCGTTTTGTTCCCACAACCTTTCCGAACAATGGGGCGGAGATCTGCTCGTAAAAATTTTGTCCGCCGCGAAACTCGTAACTCAATGTACCAGTTTTGTTCTCCTCCGCAACAGGAATTTGCCCCACTGCCCGCAAGGGGGAGAAAACCGCCCAAAATGGCACTTAAGCGTTCGTTGCGGTCGTGCCGGTGCGGCCCCGGCACCTGCCGGGACCGGAAGCCGCACCGGGACTCGGGGGCAGCCCTTAGGCGGCCTTGACCGCCGACAGGAATTTCTCGACCTGGCCGCGCAGCGTCTCCGACTGCTTGGAGAGCTCGGAGGCCGACGACAGCACCTGGCTGGCGGCGGCACCGGTATCCGTCGCGGCCTGACTCACGCCCGAGATATTGGAGGTCACCTCGCCCGTGCCCTTCGAGGCCTGCTGGACGTTGCGCGCGATCTCCTGCGTCGCCGCACCCTGCTCTTCCACCGCCGAGGCGATGGTGGTCGCGATCTGGTTGATCTCGCCGATCGTCTTGCCGATCTCCTTGATCGCGCGCACCGAGTCGTGCGTCGCCGACTGGATGCTGGCGATCTGCGCGGAAATGTCTTCCGTCGCCTTCGCCGTCTGATTGGCCAGCGACTTCACCTCCGAGGCCACCACCGCGAAGCCCTTGCCAGCATCGCCCGCACGCGCGGCTTCGATCGTCGCATTGAGCGCCAGCAGGTTGGTCTGCCCGGCGATGTCGTTGATCAGTTTCACCACCTCGCCGATCTTCTGCGCCCCCTCGGCCAGGCTTTCGACCTGGGCGTTGGTGTTGTTCGCCTGTTCAACGGCCTGTGCCGCGATCCTGGCGGAATTCGCGACCTGCCGGCTGATCTCGGAGATCGATGACGACAGCTCGTCGGCTGCACTCGCCACCGTCTGCACGTTGGTCGAGGCCTGCTCGGCCGCCGCCGCCACCGCCGTCGACTGGCGCGAGGTTTCTTCCGCCGTGGTCGTCATCGACGACGCCGTCGCCTGCATCTCGGTCGTCGCCGATGCCACCGTCTTCAGCACCATCGACACGTCGGTATCGAAATCGCCGGTCAGCTTGTGGATCTTCTGCGCGCGCGTCTCGCGCGCCTTCATCTCTTCGGCCTCGCGCTTGGCCGCCTCGTCGGCCTTGATCATGTTCTCCTTGAACACCTGCACGGCGCCGGCCATCTTGCCGATCTCATCGGTCTGGCCGATGGCCGGGATGGTCACCGACATGTCTCTCGCCGCCAGGCGCGTCATGGCGTTCGTCATGCCGATAACGGGCGTGGCGACACCCTTGGCCAGGAAGAACCCGGCAAAGCCCGCGAAGAGCGCAGCGAGCGCAATCGCGATCCACGTAATCAGGCGCGACTCGGAGTAGATCGCCTCGCCATGGTCGGCAGCGGCTTTCGCCCCTTTGTCGTTGACCTCGACCGCTTTCACCAAGGTCCCTTCGATGTCGCGGCCCAGCGCGCCGATCGACTTGAGATAGAGCGCCAGCGCCTGATCCTTGTCGCCCTTCTTGGCGGCCTCCACCACCTCGCCGATCGCGGTGAGATACTGGCCCCACAACCCCTGAAACTCGTTGTAGAGCGTTTCCTCTTCCTTCGAGCTGATCAGCGGCTGGTATTCGCGCATCTTGGCTTTGATCGTATCCAAGATCGACGCGAGAAGAATCGCGCTGTCGTCCTTCTGCTTGCCCTCCTCGCGCAGGAGAAACAGCGGCAGATTGGCGCGATGGCGCGCCACGGAATAGCGCATCTCGCCCAGCACGCGCACGCTCGGCAGCCAATCCCGGTTGATTTCCGTCGTGACGGCGTTGACCCGTGACGTCTGCACGGTCGCGAAGCCGCCCAGGAGGCCGATCAAGCCGACCATAACGATGAAGGCAGCCGCGATCTTTGTGCGAATGCTGGTGTTCTTAAGCGAAGTCATGTTGCTCACCGGGAATAGCAGTCTAGAAGGAGGCTGCTCATCTTCGCGGCGAGGAGTTAAGAGACCTCAAAATTCCGTCCGCAAAAATCGCATGACATGCATTCGCGAACGGCGAGTCGCTTCATCCGCGCTGCATAAATCTCATGCAACGCGGTACCCGAATCAGGTCGCCGTATCCGTTTCGAGCAGAACCCTATGACGTTCGGTCGAGGCCGACCGACATCACATTCCGGCATTCGAAATTTTGTACAAAAATCAGCCGCCGGATCGACCTGCCGCCAGTGCGGCTTTGAGACGGCTCTTGGTCTTGAGCGCCCGTAAGATCGCGGTAATGTGCAGCTTCACCGTGCCTTCCGACAAGGTAAGGCGCGTGGCGATCTCCTTGTTGGAGAGCCCCTGGGTGAGCAGCCCCAGCACTTCGCGCTGGCGCGGCGTGAGTTGCTCGATCGCCGGATTCGTCAGCGCCGCACCGTCGCCGGAATGGCTGCTGCGCGGCAGCGGATGGCGCCGCTTCAGGATCTCCCCCGGCACGTACATCGCACCGGCCAGCACCAGCCGCACCGCCTGCACGATCACAGCGTCGCTCGCATCGCTGGCAATGAACCCGTCAGCGCCGTCGTTGACAGCATCGCGCACGATGCCCAGATCGACGCGGTCCGACACGACAACGATCGGCGTCTTGCCCACCGCCGCGCGCAGCAGCGTCAGGCGCGTGCTGCCGCCATCGACGACATGCTCGCACAGCGTTAGTTCGACATCTTGGCGCCCCGCGATCAGCGGGACATCGGCGACATCATTGGCTTCGAGGATGTTGGGGCGTTTGCCCACATCCGGGAGCAAAGCAAAGATGCGCCGGCGGAAGGCGTGGGATCCGACGACGAGAGTGTTCATGCAACCACGTTGGTCGACGTAAGGCGTGCTGTGTCAGTGGTCTGATAGGGCCATCGCATCAGAACGAGCCGATGTCCCGTGCTTCTCAGAGTCGATCTACACTAAGCGATAATGGCGCGATTCAATATGATTTTCGGAGATATCAGCCCTGCGCTTTCGGAGAATGAATTCCGTTCCGCCATGCGCAACGCCTGGGACCACGCATCGTATGACCTTCGGCGGATGAGACGGCACTTCGACCGCGCAACGCTAAACGCGTCCCACGTCCAATAGCGGTTTAACGCTACCGGCGCGTCAGCCGCCAGGCTGGCGCATGACGTCTTTTACTTTGCCGGCGAGCTGGTCCAGGCTGAAGGGCTTGGGGAGGAACTGGATCCCCTCGGCGCTGTCGAGGCGCTTGCGGAACGCCTCCTCGGCATAGCCGGAAATGCACAGCACCCGCAGCTCCGGCCGGCGCTCGCGCACCAGGCGCACCAGCGTGGTTCCATCCATCTCCGGCATCACCACGTCGGTGATCAGCAGATCGATGCGGTTGCCATAGGTACCGAGCAGCTCGAGCGCCGCCTCGCCGCTTTTCGCTTCGACGACCTTGTAACCTTTGTTGCGCAACGCGCGCGCACTGAACAATCGCACCGCGTCTTCGTCCTCCACCAGCAGCACCGTGCCCGCCCCGGTCAGGTCGGCGCGCTGCTCGGTGCCGCCGTCGGCGACGGCGACTTTCTGGTCGCCCTTGTAGCGCGGCAGATAGATGTTGAAAGCGGCACCCTTGCCGGGCGCCGAATCGACGAACACGAAACCGCCGGTCTGGCGCACGATGCCGTACACCGTCGACAGCCCAAGCCCCGTCCCTGACCCGACCTCCTTGGTGGAGAAGAACGGCTCGAAGATACGGCTGAGATTCTCGGCCGGGATACCGATGCCGGTGTCGCTGACCTGGATCAGCACGTAATCGCCCGCCGGCATCGTCTCGACGCCACGCTGCTCGGGCTCGGCCAGCGTGAAATTCTCGGTGTTGATCGCGAGGTTGCCGCCGCCCGACATGGCGTCGCGCGCGTTGACGGCCAAGTTGATGATCACCTGCTCGAGCTGGCCCTGGTCGACGCGCACCAGATGCAGATCGCGTCCATGCACCATCTTGAGCTTGATGTTCTCGCCGATCAGGCGGCGCAGCAGATGCGTGATCTCCGACAAGACGTCGGTGATGTTGAGGACCTTGGGCTGCAGCGTTTGCTGGCGCGAAAACGCCAGAAGCTGGCGCACCAGATTGGCCGCGCGATTGGCGTTCTGCTTCACCTGCATGATGTCGGCAAACGACGGGTCGCCGGGCTGGTGGCGCACCAGCAGCAGGTCGCAGAACCCGATCATCGCCGTCAGCAGATTGTTGAAATCGTGCGCGATGCCGCCGGCGAGCTGACCCACCGCCTGCATCTTGTGCGACTGCGCGAATTGCGTCTCCAGCTTCTTGCGATCGGTCACGTCCAGGAAATGCACGATGAGTCCGCTCTGCGCCGCACCGCCGCGATCGAGCCGGCTGGCATGGAGCGACACGATGGTCTCGCGCGGACCGCCCTGGAGCCGGACCTCGATGGTGCCGACATCGCCCTCCCCGCGCGTCACGCGCGCGAGGCGCTCCGTCAGCGTCGGCTGATCCTCGGCGTGGACGAGATCGAGCAGCCGCCTACCCTTGCCGCCGTCCTCGGAGCCGACGATGCGCGGGAAGGCGCGATTGGTCTCCGTGATGACGCCACCCGCATCCACCAGCACGATGCCGGCGGGCGCTTCCTCGAAGAAGCGCTGGAAGCTCTGCTCCGATCGCTGCAGGGCCAGCGCCATCTCGCGCTCGGAGGTGAGATCGCGCACCACGCTGCGTGTGCGCAGCTTGCCGTCGGGCCCGCGCGCCACACCCTGGCTCACGAAGGCCTGCAGGACGCGCCCCTGCAAGCCCGCGAAAGTGACTTCTCCGGCATGATCGTCGCTGTGGCCGCTAAACGGATCGTGCGCCTCGCCCTGGCGCGGCAGGCCATCGGGCAGGAAATCGTGCAGCGTGCGGCTGCCGTCGGTCAGCGCCGCGGGCGACGTCCCCAGCCATTCGGCGAAGGTGTGGTTCACGAACAGGAAGCGGCCCTGGCCATCGACCGAATAGAAGCCGACCGGCGCGTTCTCCAGGAAGTCGACGACCTTGGCCTGCTCCTCGCGGATCACCTTCTCCATCTGCCGCTCGGCCGTGACGTCCTGCACCAGCCACGACGCCGCCCCCAGCTCGCCGACCAGCGGATAGACCCGTACGACATGGGTCTCGGTCGTGCCCGTCGCCCCCGTGGTCGTCACTTCGATCGTAGTCGGCACGCCGCCGGCCGCGGCTTCGGCCGCGCGCCGGAACCGCGCGCGCAACTCGGTGTCGCCGCACAGGCGCACCTCGAGGCCGTCCAACGGGCGCTGCGAATCGACGAAGAACAGCCGGCGGAATGCCGTGTTGGTCCACATCGCGCGGCCCTCGGCGTCGACCACTAGCCGCGGATACGTCATCGTGTCGTCGAAATGGCGCAGCAACAGGGCACGCCGGCCGAAGCCGCGCCGCAGGCGCAAATACGCAGCGGCGATACCCAGTGCCACCAGCCCCGGCAAGGCCGTCAGCAGCAGCGCCGCCGCGGCAGCGCCGGGCAGCGTGAGCGCCAGGACAGCCGGCGGAATCGACGCGCCAATGGCCGCGGCCAGCAGCACCACGCGATCCTGCTGGGACAACCGCCCGGTCCGGTCCTGATTTTCGGCCGACATCGACGCCAATTTAGCAGGTTAGAGGAACAAGCTCACGCGCGATTGCAGCTTGTGGCAGCAAAACCCCGGGAACGCTAGAGGGCGCCCTGCGGTCGTGGCCGCCTACCGCGCAGCGCCATGACGTAACTGATGACCTTGGCGACAGCTTTGTAGTGCTCGGGCGGGACCTCGCCGTCGAGCTCGACCGTGGCGAAAAGGGCACGCGCCAGCGGCGGGTTCTCGACGATCGGCACCTTGCTCTCCTCGGCGATCTCGCGGATGCGCTTCGCCACCAGATCGGCACCTTTGGCGACGACCCGCGGCGCTGCCATCTCGAGTTGGTCGTAGCGCAACGCAACGGCAAAGTGAGTCGGGTTGGTGATGACCACGTCGGCCTTGGGCACTTCCGCCATCATGCGCCGGCGCGCGCGCTCGAGCCGGATCTGCTTGAGGCGTCCCTTGACCATCGGGTCGCCTTCCTGCTGCTTGTATTCCTCGCGCATATCCTCGCGTGACATGCGCAGGCTCTTCATCAGCTGGAATTTCTGGTAGAGAAAATCGAGCGCCGCGATCGCCGTCATCACCGCCAGCACGGCGCCCATCAGGCGCAGCGACAAATCGTTGAGGACGGCCAGCATCTGCATCACGTCGAAGCCGGTGAAGCGCTCCAGCTTGTCGAATTCCGGCCGCATCAGATACCAGGAGACGCCGCCGACGATGCCGAGCTTCACCATCCCCTTGGCGAATTCGACGATGCTGCGCGACGAGAGCAGCCGCTTGGCACCGGCGAGCGGCGAGATCTTTTCGAATTTGGGTGAAATCGACTCGACGGCAAACAGCATTCCCGTCTGCAGATAGCCCGCCGCCAACGCCGCCACCATCAGGACGGCGATCGTCGGCCATAGCGCAACGGCCATCTTGATCGTCAGCCACGTGAGGATATGGATCACCCCGTTGGTGTCGACGGCAATTGTATGCGGCGCTTCCAGGAACGCCTTCAGCATCATGTGGAAGTCGCGGAACATCGACGGGCCGAACATGAAGATCGACAGCGTCGCCGCGAGGAACATGAACCAGTGATTGATTTCGCGCGAGCTCGCGATCTGGCCTTTTTCGCGCGCGTCGTCGATGCGTTTTTGTGTTGGTTCTTCTGTTTTATTGCCATCATCCTCTTCGGCCATCGCATCACCTCGTCTGGGTGAAGTCGATGAGCGAGGCCTCGAAATTTTCGAGGAACAGCGTCATCGAGACGGTGATGGTCGCGGCCAGGATCACCAGGCCGAGGATGATTTGCGCCGGCATGGCGATGAAGAAGATCTGCACCTGCGGCATCAACCGCGACAGCAGGCCCACCGCCAGGAAGAAGATGAAGCCGAAGGCCAGGAAGGGTGCCGACATCTGCACGCCGATGCGAAAGCTCGCCGACACGATCCGCGTGCCGGATTCCGCGATATCGCCCATCGACGGCATCACGCCGGGCGGAAACGCGACATAGGAGTCCGCGATCGCCCGCAGCATCAGGTGATGGAGATCGGTGACGAAGATGAGAACGAGCCCGAGGACCGCGAGCCAGGCGCTGGTCACGGCGCCCTGCTGCTGGAAGGCGGGATCGAAGGCGAAGGCGTTGGCAAGGCTGGTCTGCAAGCCGATGATCATGCCGGCCGTCTGCAAGGACGCCAGCATCAGCCGCGCAACCATGCCCAGGAACAGGCCGATCCCGATCTCCTCGCCCAGCAGCAGCAGGAGCTGCACCGGCTCGGCCGGCAGGGCCGGCAGACGCGCGGCCACGGCCGGCGCCATTGCAAAACTGATGGCCGCCGCCAGCAGCAGCCGGATGCGCGGCGTCACATAGGCCTCGCCGAAACCCGGCAGCACGACAAAGGCGGCGCCGACCCGCGCGAAGACCAGGAACAATCCGAAGATCTGCGCCGACAGCAGCTGATTGAGGGCCGCCTGCACTGCGGACCTATCCCAGCCCGGCGATGCGGCCGGCGAGTTGCTGGGTGAAGACGACCAGGGTCTGGATCATGAACGGCGTGAGCAGGATGAAGACGACGAAGATGATGACCATCTTCGGCACGAAGGCGAGCGTCATTTCCTGAATCTGCGTCAGCGCCTGGAACAGCGAGATCACCAGGCCGATGACCAGGGCCGCGATCATGATCGGCCCGGAGAGTTTGAGCATGACGATCAGGCTTTCGCGCCCGATCTCGACGACGTCGGCGGTTTCCATCGACGTCGCCCTCAGATCGGCATGCGGATGATGTCCATATACGCCTGGATCACCTTGTCGCGCACCGCGACCGCGGCCTGCAACGTGACTTCGGCGTTGGACACGGCCGTGACGACCTGGCCCAGATCGGCCTTGCCCGCGGCACCTTGCAGCGTGGCGGCCTCGCCGGCTTTCAAGGTTTCGACGGTCGACGCCGCCGCATCCTTGACCAGCTTGGAAAAATCGCCCTTGTCGCTCGGGCGCGCCTCGAGGCCGGCACTCGACGCGGTGTTCTTGGCGGCGGTGGCGTAGGCACCGGCAGCGCTATTGAAGGAGACATTCATGGTGTTTGCACCTTATTCACGGATCAGCCGCGCAGCAGATCGATCGTGCGCAGCAGCATCGTCTTCGACGTCTCGATCACGCTGAGATTCGCTTCGTAGCTGCGCTGCGCCTGGCGCAGATCCATGATTTCGATCAGCGGATTCACGTTGGGCGTCTGGATGTAGCCTTCGGCATCGGCCGCCGGATGACTGGGGTCGTAGCGCTTCGTGAAATCGGCTTTGTCGGTGATGACCTTGTCGGCCCTGACCATCTCGGCGCCGATCTGCTTGTCGAGCGTGTTCTTGAACGTGACCATCTTGCGCCGGTAGGGCTGCCCGCCGGGCTCCGAGGCCAGTGAATCGGCGTTGGCGAGATTTTCGGAGATGGTGCGCATGCGCGTACCCTGGGCCTGCATGCCCGCCGCCGAAATGCGCAATGTCTTGACGAGGTCCATTGTGTCTCCTCAGCTCTAGCCCTGACTGCCGCCGCGGCCGAGCACGGTCCGGAATAGGCCGAGCTGCTTGCGGTAGAGATTGGTCACCACCTGGTAGTCCATGCCGGTGTCGGCGATCTTCATCAGCTCGGTCTCCAGCGACACGCTGTTGCCCGACGTGGTCGTCTCGGTCGGCTTCGGCTTGGTGAGGTTCGCCTTGACGCCGCCGGCATTTGCGCCCGCGATGTGCTTTTCGTCCGTCGCCGCCGGCTGCAGACGCGACGAGGTGCCCGACACCATCTTGCGGAAATCGACTTCTTTAAGGTCGCGCGGCGCATAGTCCGGCGTATCGGCGTTGGCGACGTTTTGCGCCAACACCTTCTGTCGCTCCCCCAGCCAGTTCATGCGCTGGGAGATCATCGAAAAGAGCGGCAGCTTGTTAAGATCCATTGCGCCTTTGCCCTCGCCACCCGGCCCCCGCCAAAGGCGGCCGGACTGCCCTTTAGGGGCCGTCTTATCTGGATAGTGCGACCATCTTCTTAAATTTACGTAAAAGGCCGGATATCGGCCCAAACCGCGGCTTTGCATGGAGTATCGCGCGACCTCTTAATCGAACCTTAAGCATGATCGCTTCATTCTCGCGGTCCTGGGCGGGCACTTGCGTTCGCCCGGAGAGTCGACAACACGCGAGACCGCCCCTTGGCCCCCAATCGTCCCGACGCGCAAGACAACGGCCGCCCCAAGCAGGTCGCCGTCGCGCTCAAATACGACAAGGCGCGCGACGCCGCGCCGCGGGTCGTCGCCAAGGGCCAGGGCGAAATGGCCGAACAGATCCGCGCCATCGCCGAGCAGCACGGCATCATCGTGCAAGAGAACGCGCCGCTGGCCGAGCTCCTGGCCCAGGTCGAACTCGACTCCCCCATCCCGGTCGAGGCCTATGTCGCGGTCGCCGAAATCCTTTCTTATCTCTATCGCGCCGGCAAAAAAGCCCCGGCCAAGGGCACGCCATGACCCCGACGGCCCTGCGCGCCGAGATCGCCGCCGTTTTCGGCGAAGTGACGGCGGCCTGCCGATTGCTGGCCACCGGCCGCCATGTCGATCTGACCGGCCTCGAGCTGCGCGTCAACGACATCTGCGCGGCGATGACCAAGATGCCGCGGCCCGACGGGCGCGATCTGCTGCCGCTCCTTCAAGACCTTAATGATGCTTTCGCACAGCTCGCTGTAGCGATGCGCACTCTCAACCCTGGCGCAGATCCCGACTCAAGCAAATGATCGACCTTGCCCTGACAATGCGTTTCGCCGCCGCTCTGGCGATCGTTCTGGCACTCATCGCCGCCATGACCTGGCTGGCAAAGCGCTATTTCGCCGGCGGCACCTTCGCGCGCGGCGGTGCCCGCCGCCGCCGCGTCTCTGTGGTCGAGGTGACGCCGATCGACGCCAAGTCGCGCCTTGTGCTGGTGCGTCGGGATTCGACCGAGCACTTGCTGCTGCTGGGCCCAACCGGCGCGGTCATGGTCGAGGGCGGCATCGCCGGCCCTGCCGATTTTGCCAGCACGCTGACACCTGTTTCGACGCCGCAGGCCGAAGGACAGAGCGCGTCATGAACTTGCGCCGTATCGCTTTCCTGCTGGCTCTCGTCGCCGGTCTCGCTGCTGCCGCCGTGCCGGCCTACGCCCAGAGTGTGACCGTCGATTTGGGCGACGGCCCGACCTCGACCGGCCGCCTGCTGCAGCTCTTCGCGCTGATGACGGTGCTGAGCCTGGCGCCCTCCATCATCGTCATGGTGACCTCGTTCACCCGCATCATCGTCGTGCTGTCGTTCCTGCGCAGCGCCATCGGCCTGCAGCAAACTCCGCCCAACGCCGTGCTGATCAGCCTCGCCTTGTTCTTGACCGCCTTCATCATGGCGCCGACAGCGGAGGTCGCCTATCGCGACGGTATTGCGCCCTTGATGGAGAACAAGATCAGCGAGACCGAGGCCTTCGATAAGACGATGAAACCGATCCAGGCCTTCATGGTCGGCCATGTGCGCGAGCAGGATCTGAAGCTGTTCATCGACATCGCCAACATCCCCGCCGTCGCGACGCCGGAAGAAACACCGCTGCGCGCCCTCGTCCCCGCCTTCATGATCAGCGAGCTGCGCCGCGCCTTCGAGATTGGCTTCCTGCTGTTCGTCCCCTTCCTGATCATCGACATGGTCGTCGCCTCCATCCTCATGTCGATGGGCATGATGATGCTGCCGCCGGTCATGATCTCCCTGCCCTTCAAGCTGATCTTCTTCGTGCTGGTCGATGGCTGGTATCTCGTCGCCGGCTCATTGGTACAAAGCTTCGGCACGTCGTAGCGGCCCTCCATCGCGATAAACCTGCGGCGCCGCGATGAATTGCGCTATGGTGCGCGCAATGACCTTCCTCCATCGCGCCGCTCTACTCGCAGTGGCTTGCCTCGTCATTACGACGACCGGCCAGGCGCAGTCCGCCACAACGATCCTGGTCGGCCCGCAACGCCTGTATAAATTGCCCAGCGAAGCGGCCAAGGCCGCGCGCGCGGGCGATACCATCCGCATCGACCCGGGCACCTATGTCGATTGCGCCTATTGGTCAGTGCCCAATCTGATCATCGAAGGTACCGGCGATGGCGTTGTCATCCGCGATAAGAGCTGCGGCGACAAGGGCATCTTCGTCATCACCGCCGACAATGTGACCGTGCACAACCTCACCCTCGCCGGTGCCGCCGGGCCCAGCAAGAACAACGCTGGCATCCGCCTCGAAGGATCTGGGTTAACCGTGCGCAGCGTGCGCTTTCTCGACAACGAGAACGGCATCCTTGCCAATGGCAACGCGGGCAGCCAGATCACGATCGACAACAGCCTGTTCGAGCGCAACGGCAAATGCGAGCCCGAATGCGCGCACGGCATCTACGTCAACCGCATCGAGCGCCTGCGCGTCACGAATTCGACGTTCCGCGACCAGCGCGTCGGCCATCACATCAAGTCGCGCGCCAAGAACACCGAGATCACCGCCTGCACCATCGACGACGGCGCGACCGGGACGGCGAGCTACCTGATCGACATCCCCAATGGCGGCTCGGTCAACATCGTCAACAACGTGCTGCATAAGGGCAAGCTGAGCGAGAACCGCAGCGTCGCAATCGCCGTCGGCGCCGAGGGCGGTAGCCCCGAAAACGCCCATTTTCGCGTCGCCGGCAACCGCTTCATCAGCGACGCTCCCGGTAAAACGGCGTTCGTGCAAAATTTCACGATGGTACCAGCCAGGATCGAGCGCAACACGCTCACCGGCAACGTGACGCCGCTGGTCGGCCCCGGCACCGTCACGCCCTGAACGGCGAGTTCAGTGCCGAACGCAGATATCGCCTAGCGCAACCGCACCGCCGGCCGCCATCAGCTCCGGCACGCGCACCATGCCGCGGCGATGCAGGCTGACCCCGCCGCCATTCGAAACTCCACCCAACGCCGCCACCTCTGGTTATAGTGCGACTTGTCAGCTTGCCGCCGAGGCAAAAAGCTTCTACATCCCAATTCCTTGGCATTTGGGCGAGGCAGGCTCCCGCGGCTTTGGGGATGGTGGGGGTGGGATGTTCTGGTCACGCACACTGGCGGCCGGGGACGAAGCGCACGTACCAGAGTCACGGTTCGGGTTGTGGTTCTTGAAGACCGACACCTGGGCGGAGCATGTGCTGGCGCGGGCACTCAGCGATCTCGAGCGGCTGCTCATCCATCGTCGTGACAGCTACCCCGTCGTCGTCGATGTCGGCTGCGGCTTCGGGCGCTCGTTCAAGCTGTTACAAGACAAATTTGCGGCGCAGCGTCTGATCGGCATCGACATCGACCGGCATATTCTGGGGGCCGCTGCAGCCCGGGCGGCCAGCGATGGGATCGATGTCGAGCTTCTGCAGGCCAGCAGCAGCGACCTGCCCCTGGCCGATCACTCGGCCGATCTCGTGTTCTGCCATCAGACCTTGCACCACCTCGTCAACCAGGACAGCGCATTGCGGGAGTTTCAACGCGTGCTCAAGCCGGGCGGCGTCCTTTTATTGGCCGAATCAACGCGCGCCTATATCCACTCCTGGATCATCCGACTGCTGTTCCGGCACCCGATGCATGTTCAGCGCACGGCCGACCAATATCTGGCGATGATTCGCGCCGCCGGTTTTACCGTCAGCGAGGAAGCGATTTCCTATCCGCATCTCTGGTGGAGCCGGCCCGACCTTGGCCTCTGCGAACGTCTTCTTGGCATCAAGCCGTCACCCGACCACACCGAAACACTGATCAACCTGGTGGCCGTCCGGCCGTGATTGGCCGTTCCTAGCAGAGGCGCTCCAGAGCCGCGATCATCTCGTCGCTTCTGTCCCCGCGTCGCACGGCCACGGCGGCGACGTACGACTTACGGATAGTCTTTACCCCAAAAGTCCAGGGTGTGCCGTCGATGTCTTGGGTCCAGCTCGCCTCCGCCGGGCTGCGGGCAAAATAGTCCCGGCCATCAACGACCAGGGGAAAGCCGATCCCGGAGGCCTTGGCCAGGGCTTCACGCAACGTCCAGACGCGATAGAACGCGGCCGGCGCGGCTCCCGCACCGGCTTCGCGCTCGCCGGGGCCGAAGGCCCACGCGGCCATGTCGGAAAACCGGCGGCTTGGCTGGATCAATTCGATATCGATGCCGACCGGTCCGATATCGCTGAGCGCGCAGACGACAAGGTCGCCGCTATGGGCGACGCAGGCATCGAGAAACCGCCCGGTATCCGCCGTGAAAACAATTTTAAGTTGCAGCCCCACGTTGGCCTGAAGGTCCCATGCGCCCGGCCTGCAGAGCTGCAACTCACTGGCGTCACGCCGCAGGAGGGCGCGCGCAGCCAGACTCTGCAGCCGCCGCCGCGGCCGCCAATAGCGGGCGCTGTGCTGCCGGTCTGTGTCGATTGCATACGCCGCAACAAACGCATCGATGTCGGGTTGCGTGACATCCAGGCACGAAAGAGTCAGCACCGCCAGCCTTCAAGGGAGCATTAAAGCGATGTCAATTTAAGCGAAATATGATACCTGTGCGAGCTTCCAATTTCGAAGGAACTACGGCCGATGTTCGCTTTAACAACCGCTCGAAATGCACTGAAATTCATGGCCTTGGCGGTGTTCGTGCTTGGCGCAGCCGCGTGTGCGCGCCACGAACCGGTTTACACGGTCGTGGACCATCCAATTCCTCAGGTCGCGCAGAAACTGACGCTGCCAGAGATTGAAAAAACCATCATGTTGGCAGGGACCCAGCGCAACTGGCGCTTTGAGCCGGTCAAGCCAGGTCAGCTCAAGGGACGGTTTTTCGATGGCAAGCACGAGGCAATTGTCGATGTCTCGTACTCGCAGACCGCTTACAGCATTGGGCTGAATTCAACCGTGAATCTCCGGCAGACGGACAGCACGATTTACGGCAGATACAATAATTGGATCCGCAACCTGGAGCGTGACATCGAAGAACGTCTCTACAAGACCGGTCTGGAGAAATCCTGACGCGGCCCGTAACGGAGTTGAGGCAAGGCCCCTAGGTGCATCGGTTGGGCGCAACGATACTCCGCTTTCGAGTTGAGGACTGGCAGGCTTACGTGTCCGGCGCCGGATTCCGCTGCGATACAGTGAGCAATGTGCCGAGCGGCGACGCCAACGTCCCGACTCTGCTACGCCGGCGCGTGTCGGCGATCGGACAGCAGGCACTGCGCGCCGGGTTCCAGATTGCCGCGTCCCAACCGGCGCGTTTCATTCTCTGCTCCCGCCATGGCGAGTTCGACCGGACGGTCAGCCTGCTGCGCTCGATCGCCGCGCGCGAACCGCTGTCGCCCGCCGATTTCAGCCTGTCGGTGCACAACGCTCTCGCCGGCCTGCTCTCGATTGCGACAAAGAACACGCACGGACATACGGCAATCGCGGCCGGCCCGGACAGTTTCGGCTATGGCATGCTCGAAGCGGCCCTCTGTCTGGCAACGGCCCAGGACGAGAAAGTTCTCGTCATTTATTTCGACGCGCCGTTGCCGGAACTTTATGCCGCCATCGACGATGATTCCGCGGCACCGGTGGCGCTGGCCGTACTGATGGCGCCGGAACGCGGCGCGCAAGACGATATCGTGATGTCGTATGCGTCGCCGGAATTCGGACGAGGTGCCACCGCCGCCGTCCGATCGTCACAGCGGCGAGATTCTCGACTTTCTGCGCGCGCGGCGCAAAGAGCTGCACATTCGCGGCCCGCAAATGACCTGGAGATGGGCCCGTGCTGGCTGACAAGATCTATTATGGCTGGCGCCTGATCGGGACCGGGCTCGCATTTGCTGCATTCGGCCTGGGCGGCGCCGTGCTCGCTCTGACTCTGATCCCGCTGGCAACGCTGGGGACCAGCGATCCGCGTCGGCGCGCGCTGCGCGCGCAGGCGATCATTCGCGCGAGCCTGCAATTCTATGTGCTCATACTGCGCGCCCTGGGCGTTATCCGGGTTGATGTGCAAGGCACGGAGACATTGGCCGCCTGTCGCGGCGTGCTGGTCGTTGCCAATCACCCCACGTTGCTGGACGTCGTCCTGATCATGGCGCTGGTGCCGCGCGCCTGCTGCGTGGTCAAGCACCAGCTCTGGGAAAACCCCTTCCTGCGGCCGGTCGTCTCCGCCACCGGCTATATCCGCAACGACCTCCCGCCCGAGATCTTTCTCGACCAGTGCCGCAGCGCACTCGCGTCGGGCAACAATTTGATTATTTTCCCCGAAGGCACGCGTTCGATACCGGGTACCAGGCTGCACTTTCAGCGCGGCTTTGCCCACATCGCGACCTTGCTCGCGGCAGATCTTCAGCCAATTACAATCACCTGCGAGCCGATCACCCTGGTCAAGGGAGAGCCATGGTATCGCGTTCCGCCGCGGCCCGGCCATTGGCGCGTTGAGGCCGCTAACCGAATTGAAATACGGCCCTTTTTAGAATGCGCGGCGCGGCCCCTGGCGGCCCGCCGGTTGGTCTCGCATCTCGAATTGTACTACAATGGCAAGCTTAAGCATGGATAGTCTGGAAGATCTGGAACGGCAACTCAAACAGCTCGTTGTCAGCGCGCTCAATCTCGAAGATATCGCGCCGGACCAAATTGGCAGCGAGGAAGCTTTGTTCGGCGAAGGGCTCGGGCTCGACTTCGATCGACGGACTTGAACTCGGCATGGCGATCCGCAAGGCCTACAACGTCAAGATCGAGTTGGTGAACGAGGAGACGCGCAACATCTTCCGCAGCATCCGCAGCATCGCGCAGTTTATCGCGGCTCAGAGGAGGCTCGCGTAATGGCCTCGCAAGGACGAGATTTTCTCGACATTGCGCGGCTATCTGCACGAGATGTTCGAAGTGCCGGAGGCGAAGATCACCTATGAGGCGCGCTTGTTCGAAGATCTCGACCTCGACAGCATCGATGCGGTCGATCTCGTGGTGAAGCTGCAGGAATATACCGGCCGACGGATCGCGCCGGCCGAATTCAAGGCGGTGCGGACGGTCGGCGATGTGGTCGATAAGATCCATGCCCAGCTCTCCGCGAGTGTCTAGGCTCCTGCCGGTCGCGCTGGGGGGCGTCGGCGTCGCCTTCCCGTTCCTAGTCTATTTCGGTCTCCAGGTTTTGCCGCCGGCGCTGCTTGCTATAGCGCTCCTGGGCCTGGTTGGCCTCCGCTTGCTTGTCGATCGCGCCCGCGTACCTGCTTGGCTGCTGCCCCTGTGCTGGGCGGCGATGGTTGGGCTGCTAGTGGCGGCCCTCTGGGTGCCGGTAGCGGCAATGACCGCCTATCCGATCCTCGTCAGCCTGGCATTGGCCGCCGTCTTCGGGCATTCCTTGCTGCGCGGGCCCAGCGTGGTGGAGCGCATCGCACGCTTGCGCGACCCGCATCTGCCGGACTGGGTCAGCGGCTACACCCGGACCGTCACGATCGTCTGGCTCGTCTTCTTCCTGGTCAACGCCTCAATCTCCGCGGCCACGGCCCTTGCCGGCGATCTACAGCTGTGGACATTTTATAACGGCTTTGTCTCCTATGTGCTGATGGGCAGCCTGTTCGCAGCGGAATTTGCCGTTCGTTCCTATCTCCGCTGGCGCCAACGCGTCGCGCCGTGAGCCTGGTTTCGGTTCCTCATCTTCTGGCCGGGCAATGGCCGGCGGACCATATTGTCGCAACCCGTCGCCGCGAGATCCTGCCGCTTGGGCGCCTGCGCGCCGAAATCGCATGGGCCAGCGCCGCGTTGCGTACGCGACGCGTGCGCCGCGGCCTGCTCGTCTGCACCGACAGTTTCCAATTCCTGGTCGGCATGATGGCTTTGCTGGGTGCCGACGCTGAGGTCGTCCTGCCGCCCAATTCGCGGCCCGGCACGCTCGCATCGCTCGCGGGCACGTTCGACATACTGGTCAGCGACGAGGTACAGCTGGCGGGTACCGAGACGCTGGTTCTCGACGGTAGCGGTAGCGCCAGCGCCCCACCAACGGTCGAGCCGTCGACCGCCCGCATCGATTTTTTCACCTCCGGATCAACCGGACAGTCGAAGCGCATCGAGAAAACTCTAGCCATGCTGGAGCGCGAAGCCGCAACTCTGGATTCGATCTGGGGCGCGTCCATCGGCGACGCCCCGGCCATCGGAACGGTGACCCACCAGCACATTTACGGCCTCGCGTTTCAGGTGATGTGGCCGTTGCTGGCCGGACGCAGATTCGCGTCGCAGGTGCACGACTCATGGGAAAGTCTGATTTCCGATCTCGATCCCGGCGCCACCATCATCTCGAGCCCTGCGCATCTGAGCCGTCTTGCCGGCCTGCCGCGCCTCGACGCCGCGCGCACGCCCGCACTCATCTTCACCGCCGGCGGATCGCTGGCGCCCCAGGCAGCCAGCGATACCAAGGACATTTTCGGCATCGCGCCCACTGAGATTTTCGGCAGCACGGAAACCGGCGCCCTCGCCTGCCGCACGGAGTTGGACGAGACCGGTCTTTGGCGCCCCCTGCCCGGCATCGAGGTGTCGGCCAGCGACAGCGGCTTGCTCCACGCGCACTCGCCCTATGTCGCCGGCGGACACTGCGAACTGGCGGACAAGATCATCCTGCGCGCCGATGGACGCTTCCATCTGGAGGGCCGCGCCGATCGCATCGTCAAGATCGAAGGCCGGCGCGTCAGCCTTCCGGCCCTTGAAGTCGCCATCAAGCAGCTCGATTGGGTTGCGGACGCGGCGGTGGCAACCATCCCGCCGGCCGAGACCGCCTTGGGCGCCGTCGTGGTCCTGACCAGCGAAGGGCAGGCGGCGCTGGCGCAGCACGGCAAGTTCCGCTTTGGGCGGATGCTGCGTCGTGAGCTCGCCACAACGCACGAGCCCGCCTCCCTACCCCGGCGCTGGCGCTTTGTCCGCGAGATCCCGGCTGACAGCCTAGGCAAGCGCCGGCAGCGCGATCTGGCCCTGCTTCTCAATGCGGAAACATCGGCGTGAGCGACCCTCAAGCCGCGGGACGAATTGAGCCGGTCCTTGTCGAAGCCCGGCACGATGACATTACGGTGCATCTGGAACTCCTGATGCCCGACGATCTTCTTTATTTCCGCGGCCATTTTCCCAATTTTCCAGTTCTGCCGGGAATTGTGCAGACTCATTGGGCGGTATCGTATGCACGGCGCTATTTGCCCATCGGCACGGCCGATGTGATCGGCGTGCAAGTCAAGTTCAAGCGCGTCATTGGCCCAAACATGCGCGTCGGACTGGATCTGGCTTACGCCCTCGATCGACGCCGCCTCGCCTTCGAATATCGCGAGGCAGGCACGCCATGCTCCTCCGGCACGATCACCTTTGGGGCGGCATGATGTTGCGCGTCTGCGCGGTCATTCCCAGCCGCAATCATAGCCGCGTTCTGCCATCGATCGTGACGCGTTTGCGCGAAACGGGGCTGACCGTCTTCATCGTCGACGACGCCAGCGATGGGCCTTCCCATGCCGCCATTGCCGCCCTTCACGCGCCCGACAACGGCGTGACCGTCTTCCGCTTCGATATCAATCAGGGCAAGGGCAGCGCCGTCCTGAAGGGCTTTGCGCTGGCCCACGCCGCCGGATTTTCGCACGCCGTACAGATCGATGCCGATGGCCAGCACGACCTGGCGTCCGTCCCGCCCATGCTGGCGGCGGCACAAACGGATCCGGCCGCATTGATCGTCGGCACGCCGGTCTTCGATGAGTCGATTCCGACCGCCCGCAATATCGGACGCTGGATCACGCATTTCTGGGTGAGCGTCGAGCTGCTGCGCCTCAGCGTTGTCGACGCGATGTGCGGCTTCCGCCTCTATCCGCTGGCCCCCGTGATGGCCTTGCTCGCGCGTGAATCGATCGGCCGTGGCATGGATTTCGATATCGACATCCTGGTGCGCCTGTCATGGTCGGGCATGCCGATCCGGCAGGTTCCGGTGCGGGTCACCTATCCCGCCGACAACACCTCGAACTTCGATCTCTGGCGCGACAATTTGCGGATTACCCGCGTCCACACCCGGCTGGTGCTGACAATGCCGCTGCGCTTGGCATCGATCTGGCGCCAGCGCCGCAACATTGCCGCACGTCCGACGCATTGGTCGACCATGGCCGAGCGCGGCATGTATTGGGGATTGCGCCTGTCGGCAATGCTGTACCGGCTGCTGGGCTTGCGCGGCTGCATGGCGGCGCTGACGCCCGTGATCTTCTATTTTTATCTGACCGGCCGCACGCAGCGTCACGCGTCGCGCCAATTTCTCACTCGCGCCCTCGCCGCACAGGGGGTCGCGCGCGTGCCCAATTGGCGTGACGGCTGGCGTCATTTCCAAAGTTTTGCGCGCAAGGCCCTTGAGACATTCGGCGCCTGGCTTGGCAGTACCGCCATGACCAAGGCCGATTTGATGGACACGACGGAGATCGACGATGTCGCCCGCAGCGGGCGCGGACTTGTCATGATCGTGTCGCATCTGGGCAATGCCGAGCTCAGCCGGGCGGTCCTCGATCCCGAGCATCGGGCGCGGATCGTGCTGCTGGTCCATACGCGCCACGCGGAAAGTTATAATCGCGTGCTGCAGCGCTTTCGCCCGGAAGCGGCCCTCAATACATTCCAGGTCGACGAGATCGGGCCGGACACGATCCTGGCTCTGAAGGACTTGGTCGACCGCGGATTCTGGGTGGCGATTGCCGGCGATCGCACGCCGATCCGCGACGGGCAGCGCGTCAGCTACGCGCGCTTCCTAGGCGCCGATGCTCCGTTTCCGCAAGGCCCCTATATCCTCGCCCACCTGCTGAGCTGCCCGGTCTATCTGCTGTTCTGCCTGCGCGAGAGCACGCGCCATCGTGTCTATTTCGAGCCGCTCTGCGAGCGCATCGAGCTGCCGCGCGGCGGCCGCGACGCAGCGCTGGATGCGCTGGCGCGATCCTACGCCGGCCGCCTGGAAGCGTACTGCCTGCGCGATCCGTTTCAATGGTACAATTTCTTCGATTTCTGGGCGCACAAACCAGCGCCCGAACTGCAGGCAAGAACATGATTTCAGCAAGCGTCCCCATCAAGGCGCAGTTCTACGACCTCGACCCGATGCAGGTCGTTTGGCACGGCAATTACGTACGCTTTCTCGAGCAGGCGCGCTGCGCTCTGCTCGACAAAATCGCGTTCAATTACGAGGAAATGGCGCGCACCCGCTATGCGTGGCCGATCGTCGATTTGCGCGTCAAATACGTGAAGCCCGTACGCTTCGGCCAGGAGATCGACGTCACGGCCACGCTGGTCGAATACGAAAACCGTATCAAGATCGATTACGTGATCACCGATGCCGCGTCGCGCGAGCTGATCACGAAGGCGACGACGATCCAGATCGCGGTCGACATGGCGCTCAACGAAGTTTGCTTCGAATCGCCGGCGGAGTTCGTTGAAAAGGTGCGACGCCTGTTATGACCCTGCGAGTTCTTGTCTTCCTCATCATGCTGTTGCCCATGACGGCACAGGCGGCGGAGCCGCGACCGGTGCCACCCGGCCAGATGCTGCAGGGGCGCTTCACGCAGGAACGCCAGCTGGCGGGCATGCCCAAGCCGCTGCGCAGCGAAGGGCGGTTCCTGTTAGTCCCAGGCCAGGGCCTTATCTGGCGCGCGGAGAAACCCTTTGCCACGGTGACCGTGATTACCCCGAGCGGCCTCGCACAGCTCGTCGAGGGCCAACAAACTCTCAGTCTGCCAGCGTCCCGCCTGCCCTTTCTCCGGCCGTTCTATGACATGCTGAGCGGCGCCCTGGCCGGTGACTGGCGCGCCATCGAGCGGAATTTCACGGTCACGCGCGAGGACAGCGGGACCATGTGGGTCGTCCGGCTGGTGCCGAAAAAATCGGACCCCGTCAACGCGCCCTTTAAATCGATCCGCCTCAGCGGCAAGGATTTTGTCGATCGGGTCGATATCGCCAAGACCGGCGGCGACCAGGAAAGCCTCGTCTTTACCGACCAGACATTGTCGCCGGCAGCGATCCCACCGGACGATGCGCGCCTCTTCGAATCGGTCGGCAAGTGAAGCTGGCCGCTCTTGTCTGGCTGGCGGTGGTCGTCGCTGCGTGCGTTTATCTCGCGGCCCGCCTGATCGCCGGTGTCGAATTCCAGACCGATCTCATGGCCTTGCTGCCGCAGGAGGAGCGCGATCCCGGCGTGCAGCGCGCTAAGAATCACGCGGCCGCGGTGTTCGGCCGGCGCATCGTCATCCTGGTGGGCCACGACGACCGGACGCGCGCGCGCGAAGGCGGTGCCGCGATGGCCAAGGCCTTGCAACAATCCGGGCTGACGCAGTCGCTGGTCTACGAGATCGCCGGCGACGGGTTGCGCAATGCCGGCGAGATTTTCTTTCCCTACCGTTTCGGGCTTCTGAGTGCTGCGGACCATCAGCGCCTGGAGCAGGGCCGCGCGCAGGAGATCGTGACGCGCACACGGGCCACCCTGTTCGGCCCGGTCGGCTTCGTCGATGCGCGGTTGTTGCGCGCCGACCCTTTCCTGCTGCTGCCATCCTACCTGGCCTCGCTTCCCAGCCCGCTCGCGCGCATGTCGCCCGATGAGGGCGTTGTCTCCGTGGTCGATGGCGGCAAGACCTACGTTCTGGTCTCGGCCCAGCTCAACGACAATGTCTATGCCATGAGCGTGCAGGAGCGCTTTGTCGATAGCGTCGATGCGGCGGAACAAGCTCTCAAGGCGCAGAACCCCGACCTCGTCGTGTTGCGCGCCGGGCCGGTTTTTTACGCCCGCGCCGGGGCGGCCACGGCGATGAACGAAACATCGACGATCGGTCTCGCCGCGATGATCGGCACCGTCGTGCTGATCTTCGCTGCCTTTCGCAGTTTGCGACCGCTCTGGCACAACATTCTGACGCTCGCGGTCGGCGTGTCTTGCGCGATGGCGGCGTGCCTCGCGTTGTTCGGGACGGTTCATGTCGGCGCCTTGTTGTTCGGCGTGAGTCTGATCGGCATCGCTGTAGACTACAGCCTCCACTACGAATGCGAGCGCTTCGCCGACCGGCCTGCGCCGGCACGCGCCCGGGCGCGCCATGTCCTGCCCGGGATCACGCTGGGGCTGGTGACCACGCTGATCGGCTACCTGACCTTGCTGCTGGCACCGTTTCCCGGTTTGCACCAGATGGCGATTTTCTCCACCGCCGGGCTGATCGCTGCCTTCTTGACCGTCGTGCTGTGGCTGCCGGCCATCGACAGCGACGCGCCGCTACGCCACGGCCACCGCATGCTGCGCGCCGCGGGCTGGTTGTGGCGGTTTTGGCAGAAGCCGCGCAACCGCCGCGCCCAAATTCTCGTGCTTGGCCTCGGCCTGGTGGCCACGGTCGCAGGCGCGCTGCGCCTGCATGTCGACGACGACGTCCGGCGGTTGCAAGCGCTCCCGCCCGATCTGACACATCAGGAGGCGGAGATCCGCCGGCTCACCGGCAGCACGATCGGCGGGCAATTTTTCCTGGTCCAGGGTCGTGACACACAAGCCGTTCTCGAGGCCGAAGAAAAGCTGATCGATCGCTTGCAGCCGGCGCTGGCCCAAGGGACGCTCGCCGGCATCCAGGCGATCGCGGCCGTTGTGCCGTCGATTGCCCGTCAGCGGGAAAACCGGCGCTTGGTCGAGCAAAATCTATTCAAGCCTTATTTCGCGACACTTGCCGACGAAATCGGTCTATCGGCGAGGGCACCGGAGATCGGCGACGATTTTCTGACGCCGGAGAAGATTGGTCCGGATACCGCTTTTTCCTTCTTGCGTGATCTGGTGGTGGCACGCGAGCCAGGGGCGGCTGCTCATATCGTCGCGTTACAGGGCGTCGTGCGGCCCGACGAGATCCGCGCGCTTGGCGGGTCCGTCGCCAACGTGACCTTCGTCGACCCGACGGCGGATTTCTCCCGGCTGTTGGGTCAATACCGCCAGCGCGCCGTGATCCTGCTCGCCGTCTCGGCGCTGCTGATGGCGCCTTTGATGATGTGGCGCTATGGCTGGCGTGGGGGGTTACGCGTCCTGGTACCAGCCGCCCTTGCGGTTGGGGCGACCCCTGCCCTGGTCGCCTGGAGCGGCTTGCCGTTCACGTTTTTCAACGCCATCGCACTGGTGCTGGCGCTGTCGATCAGCATCGACTATGCGATCTTCTGCATGGAAGCCGATCTGGCGCGGCAATCGACGACAATGCTGGGAATCTGGCTGGCAACGCTGACGACGATCCTGTCCTTCGGCCTGCTGGCGCTCAGCAGCGTCGCGGCCGTGCACGCCTTCGGCCTGACCCTCGCGGTCGGCGTCACGCTCTCCTTCCTGCTGTCGCCAATGGCCGGGCGGCCCGCCGATGCGGTGGATCGGTCGTGAAAGCTCTGTTCAATCGTCCATGGATCGCGCTTGCACTGCTGTTGGCGCTGGCTGGATGCGCCAGCGCCCAGCCACAGCGGACCAGCGCCATGCTGTCGCCCGACCTGGTCTATCGGCCGCCGCAGCCGGGCGAGCTCGGTCGCGTTGTGCAGGCCGCGCAGCTGATCACCGCGCGCTATCGCGATGAAGCCTACGCCTTTGAGGCTTATCTCGGCGTCACGCCAGACACGCTGACGATGATCGCGACCGACCCGTTCGGGCGGCGTGCACTGACTCTGACCTGGCGCGAGACCGGCCTGACAGTCGAGCGCGCAACCTTCGTGCCGGAATTCATCCGGCCGGAGAACATTCTGGCCGACATCACGATCGCCTATTGGCCCGAGGATGCCGTGCGCGCCGGCCTTGCCGGAACGGGGGCCACGCTGCAGGCCGATCCGCGGCGCCGGGTGATTGCTTTGGGCGGGCAGGATATTATCGAGGTGACTTACGAAAGCGCGCCGGGCCCGGGGCTGCCCGCGTTCGCGCGATTCCGCAACCTCGCCTTCGGCTACGCTCTGGATCTGCGCTCGGCAGCAAACGAATGAATTTATATTTGAATGCGTTGGGGCTCGTGACCCCGCTCGGGCAAGGCAAGGCCGAGAACGCCCGCAATCTGTTCGCCGGATCACGCGCCGGCCTCATCCGGCGCGAGGGGCTGCTGCCGGACCGACCGGTCCGGATCGGTGCGGTGCCAGGCGATCTGGCCGGCGTGCCGGCGGCGCTGCGCGATCTCGACTGTCGCAACAACCAGCTTGCTCTGGCCTGCCTGGCTGAAATCGAAGGCGATATCGCCGCCGCGATCCGCCGTCACGGAGACGACCGGATCGGGGTCGTGCTTGGCACAAGCACATCAGGCCTGTCGGACGGCGAAGCGGCGCTCGAAACGCGGCTCAGCACGCAGTCCTGGCCCGCGGGCTACCGCTACAGCCACCAGGAACTTGGCAACCCGGCGATCTTCGTCGCCCGCGCCTGTGGCATTCGCGGCCCGGCCTACACGATCGCCACGGCCTGTTCCTCCAGCGGCAAGGTCTTCGCGTCGGCGGCACGGCTGATCGAAACCGGGCTATGCGACGCGGTTCTGGTCGGCGGCGCCGACAGTTTGTGCCGCATGACCGTCAACGGTTTTGCGTCGCTGGAGGCGGTCGCGGCCGATTACTGCAATCCCTTCAGCCGCAACCGCGACGGCATCAATGTCGGCGAGGGTGCGGCCGTATTCCTGCTGAGCCGCGAGCCCGGCCCGGTGGCGCTTCGCGGCGTCGGCGAAAGTTCGGACGCCTATCATGTCAGTGCGCCCGAGCCCAGCGGTGGCGGCGCCATACGCGCCATGCAGCAGGCGCTCGCGAATGCCGGGCTTCCGCCAGAGGCCATCGGCTACGTGAACCTGCACGGCACCGCGACCAAGCTCAATGACCTGATGGAAGGTAAGGCGGTCGCGTCCGTGTTCGGATGCGACGTGCCCTGCAGCTCGACCAAATCCCTGACGGGCCACATGTTGGGCGCCGCCGGAGCGTGCGAAGCCGCCTTCGTCTGGCTGGCGCTCGCACCCGGCTATGCGGACGGGGCGTTGCCGCCGCATGTCTGGGATGGCGAAGCCGATCCCGAGATTCCAGCACTCAATCTTGTCGCGACCGGCACGCGCCTGCACGGCCGCCCCTCGGCCATGCTGAGCAGCTCCTTCGCATTCGGCGGCAGCAATGTCGCCGTCGTGCTCGCGCGCGGGGATGCAAAATGAAGCCCTGTCCCTACCCCGTCGCCGCCATCGTGCCGCATGCGGCACCCATGATCCTGCTCGACGAGGTGCTCGACTACGACGAAACCACGATGCGCGCGGCGGTGACGATCCGCGAGAGCAGCCTGTTTGCGACGGTGCAAGCGTACCTGCCTATGTCGGTCTCGAATACATGGCGCAGACCTGCGGCGCCCATGTCGGGGCGCTGGCGCGCGATGCCGGCACACAGGTGCGCGTGGGGTTCCTGCTGGGCACGCGTCAGTACAAGATCCATGTGCCGCGCTTTCAGCTTGGGCGAGCATCTGATTGTCGCGGTGCATCTCATTTATCGCGACGACGAGATGGGCAGCTTCGACTGTCGCATCGATCTGCGGCGATCGCTGTGCGGCAGAGGCACGGCTGAACGTCTACCAGCCGCGCAATGAGCGGAACTTACAGGCCATGATGAATCGATGAGTAGAACCATCCTCGTGACCGGCGCCAGCAAGGGGATCGGCCGCGCCATCGCACTGCGCCTGGCCGGCGACGGCTTCGACATCGTCGTGCATTACGGCCGCGACCGCGAAGGCGCGCAGAGCACCCTGGCGACGATCCAGGCCAAAGGCCGCGACCGGCCGCCTGGCGCAATTCGACATTTCCGACCGCGCCGACTGCCGCGCCTGGCTGGAGGACGATATCAAGGCGCATGGCGTCTATTACGGCGTGGTCCTCAATGCCGGCATCGCGCGCGACAACGCATTTCCCGGCGCTTGAAGACAGCGAGTGGGACGATGTGATCGCGCACCAACCTCGACGGATTCTACAATGTGCTGAAGCCGTGGTGATGCCGATGGTCCAGGCGCGCCGCCCGGCCGCATCGTCACGCTGTCGTCGGTCTCCGGCGTGATGGGCAATCGCGGCCAGGTCAATTACAGCGCCGCCAAAGCGGGCATCATCGGCGCCACCAAGGCCCTGGCGATCGAGCTTGCCAAGCGCAAGATCACCGTCAATTGCGTGGCGCCGGGCCCGATCGACACGGACATGGTCGCCGGCGCACCCATGGACGAAATCCTGAAAGTCATTCCCATGCAGCGCATCGGCACGCCGGACGAAGTGGCGTCCGTGGTCAGCTTCCTGTGCTCCGACGGGGCCAGCTATGTCACGCGCCAGGTGATCGGCGTCAACGGAGGGCTGGCGTGATGCGGCGCGTCGTCGTCACCGGCATGGGCGGCGTCACGGCTCTGGGCGAGGACTGGAGCGCCATTCGCGCGTGCTTCGAGCGCGGACAGACGGGCATCGTGCGGATGGCGGAATGGGAACGATTCCACGGCCTCAACACGCGCCTGGCCGCGCCGTTGGTCGGGTTTTCCGTCGATGACCGCTACGATCGCAAGAAGCTGCGCACGATGGGCCCGGTGTCGCGCATGGCGGCGTATGCGACGGAGACGGCGTTGCGCGACGCCGGCCTGCTGGAAGATCGCTCCCTCACCAACGGGCGCACCGGCATCGCCTATGGCTCATCGTTCGGCAGCGCGCAGCCGGTGATGGCGTTTGCGGAGATGATGAACGCTAGGCGCCTCGACCAAACTCAACGCCACCAGCTACGTGCAGATGATGAGCCACACCGCGGCGGTCAATATCGGCCTGCTGTTCGGCGTCAAGGGCCGGATCATCACGACGTCGAGTGCCTGCACCTCCGGCAGCCAGGCGATCGGCTACAGCTACGAGGCCATCCGCAGCGGCTTGCAGGACGTGATGATCGCCGGCGGCGCCGAAGAGCTATGCGCACCCCAGGCCGGCGTGTTCGACACGCTCTACGCGACCAGCACGCGCAACGACGCGCCGTCGACGACGCCGCGGCCGTTCGATCGCGACCGCGACGGACTGGTGATCGGCGAAGGCGCCGCGACGCTGGTGCTGGAGGCGCTGGAGCACGCGCAGGCCCGCGGCGCCACGATCCATGCCGAACTGGTCGGCTTCGGCACCAATTCCGACGGCAATCACATCACCCAGCCGGCGGTGGAGACGATGCAGATCGCGATCCAGATCGCGCTCGACGATGCCGAAGCTCGCACCCGGCGCGATCGGCTTCGTCAGCGGCCACGGCACCGCGACCGATTGGGGCGATGTCGCGGAATCGCGCGCCACCGCCAATGCGCTCGGCAACAAGGTGCCGATCCACTCCCTCAAGAGCTATTTCGGCCATTCGCTCGGCGCCTGCGGCAGCATCGAGGCCTGGCTGATGATCGAAATGATGAAGGACAAATGGTTCGCCCCCACCGCGAACCTCGAGAACGTCGACGAGAAATGCGCCGAGCTCGACTACATCATGGGATCGGGCCGCGCCCTCGACATCGAACATGCGATGACCAACAACTTCGCCTTTGGCGGGATCAATACATCGCTGATTTTCCGGCGGATGGTCTGATTGGCGCCGAAAGCTTGACCCCGGGGAAAACTAAGTTATTGATATCGCTCGAACGGATGGGTGGCCGAGCGGTTTAAGGCACCGGTCTTGAAAACCGGCAGGGGTTTCGGCTCCTCGTGGGTTCGAATCCCACCCCATCCGCCAACCTTTTGGAACCGGTCATCGCAGACCCGCACGCGAACTGTGCCCCACAGGCTGCCCTGCGACGCACGTTCCAACCATCATCGCCGCTACGGTCGCCTGCCGTGCCAATTAGATATTGTGTCCCCTGAATTCGCTGCGCTTTGGGCCCAACCCAAAACCAGACTTCAGCGGCGATTTCCATCCGGCGAGTCGCGAGATTAAGCAGGAACGTAGGTCAACCTGATCACATCCTCGCCAATCCGATCATTAGCCATAAGGCGGAGCGGCGGCCGGGGTCCGGCGAAATATGGCTTGCCGTGACCAAGCACGACGGGGTGCAGGTAGATTCGATACTCATCGATCAGGCCAAGTTCGGTGAGGCTTTGCGCCAAGTCCGGGCCAGCAACTTCGATCTCCCCGTCGCGCTCGGCCTTCAGATCGCGGATCGCGCCCTCAAGATCATCCTTAACAAGCTTGGCGTTGGGGCCGACCGACTTCAACGAGCGCGAGACGACCCATTTCGGCTGGTTCCGCCACGCCGCCGCGAAGGCGCGTTGCTCTGCATCCCATTCAGGATGATCGTCGTCCCAGTAACGCATGACCTCATACATTTGGCGACCGTACACACTGCCCGCCTGCCGCTGAGCCTCCTCGATGAAGTGGCGGAAGAGCGTGGGGCTTGGCGCAAACGCCATATGGTCGACGTAGCCGTCCAGGGACTGGTTCATTCCGAACACGAGCTTAGCCATACCCACCTCCTTTCCTTACGCGGTACATCCGCGTGGTTCTGGTTGCGTTATGCAATCGGTTCGTAGCGCTATAGCGTAGGTGTAGTGCTCATCATCATCGGGCGTGGCCCGCCAACTGCCCGGCAGGATCGTCGAAGTCGAGTTTTCCGTTCAAGGGGTCCTCAGGTCCTCTTCGATGTAGCGCATCACGGCTTCCAGCAAGACCTCGCGCGGAAATGCGTTCTTGTCGACGAGCAAGCCGGCGATGGTCGGGTGACTTCGGGCGATCGGCACGCCGATGGCCCAGTGATCGGCGTTTATATAGCCAAGGAGCGTGCTGCCGGGAATGAGCTGATCGTAATAGATCATCTGCGAATCGTTGCGCGGATCCACCTTGCTGAGCGTGTCGTAACTGGACCGCAACATGGAGGAGATCTGCTTGGGCTCGGGGTAAGTGACAAGCGAATAAAACCGGATCGCGGGAGGAAGCGGATTGCTGGCCAGCCATTTCTGGCGCACGGATGGCTTGAGGCTTTCGAGGGCGCCGCCATCGCCCCGGTCGCATTCGGCACCGGGAAAGTGTTGCAGAAGTTCCAGATCGTCCTGGGACGCATCATGGACAAGCGGCGTTCCGCCGACCGCACCGGCAGCGCTGACGACCGCCGCCACCCGGCCCTGCAGCTCCGGGTAGGCCGTGACGGCTTCGAGGATATCGGGTGCCCCCTTCGAGTAGCCGATCAGAACGATGCGCTTGTGCCCATCGCCGACGGGCATCGCCATGATGGCGTCGCGGATCATCCGGGCGTTCTTGGCAGTGCCCGAGAGCGCCTCGACCTGCAGCATGCCCAGCTCGTGGCCGAACCGGGCGAGATGCTCGGCGGTGGTCCCCTTCAGATCGATAAACTTCCCGAAGCAGGCCCAGCCAACGCCAGGCACCACGAAGACCCGAAACGGCGAAGGGCTGGGGCCGAGATCGACGGGCTTCTGTGTGGGCGGGCCTTCATCCGGCAAGCCTGGTCAACGCCTCTTCGCACGGGCGATAATCGGGCATTTCCGCGCCCCGCGCTTGCGTGATCCGGCAAAAAATTTCCCGAAAGCGTGGGCGACCGTCTTTGCCGCCGGCCACCAGGGACGCCGGAACCAGGAATCATCGGCGGCGAGTCCGCGGAATAGGGAATCAGCGGCGGTTTCGAGGCGCAGCCGGGCATCGCCAGCAGGCTCAGGCCGGCGAGCAGCAGCGACGCGCAGCGGGCTCGAACCGGCATCGCTGCAGGTTCGATCTTTTTCTGGCGTGGACTAAATGGATGGCTGAAGCGAAGCACCGCTTACTCCGCCGTGAATTGCCGATCCGGACGCTTGTTCTATCGCTGGACGAGAGACAAAGGCAGATGCAAAGGGCGCCGAAAGCATGGGCCACAGCCTACGGCGATGTGGGACTCCGCGTGCCGGCCGTCGCGGGCGAAAAGACGGTCCATTGAAAGAGGTCGATCTCGGACAAGGGAGATCGTCTCGTCCCTGAAAACCATGACGGCGCGCAAGCCGTCGGTGTGATAGCGCGATCCGTCCGACGTTATCGCGCGGCGTTTTCTGCCGGACAGGTCCGCCCCCTTTCACGAACCCGAGCCTTGCCACCGACTGCGAATAGAGCAGGTCCTGCACGATACCGTTGCGCGAATCATCCACGGCCGGGTTCGACCAGCGCGTAACCTCCTGCACCGGCTCCGCAAACCGGCCACCCAAGCCAGCGCTCGCCTGGCCGAGAAAGACCGACTTGCCGCGGTAGCGCAGAGGCGTCAGCCAGAACCGCAATGTATGCGGTTGCGCGGCGACCCAGCGGCTCTGCTTCCGGGCCGAAAGATCCTGCGCGCGGCCCGACGGCATAGAGCGGCTCGATGGGCGCTGTAACGATAGCCCGCGCCGGACGAAGGCCGGCCCGGCCTCCTCCAAATCTGCCGATCACGACGAGATTGAGAGGCAGGCCCTGAGCCGGCGCCGCTCCTGTCGGTCGTGCAGCAAGGCAACTCTTCCAGGGCCTTACGCGGAGCCGCGCATCGTCGCCGATCTCGATGAACTCCGCCGCAGTGTACAGCGCGCGCATTTGCGGGCACGGCGGTGCCGCGCGCTCTCCACGCCCGGGACCGGACGGACAGCGAAATGCGCTTGCTCCATCGCCAGCCGACCAAGTCGATCTGCGCCACCAGGCTGGGCTCGACGGCGTTGATGAAAATGAAACCCGAGACGGTCGCGCGCGGGTCGATCGGGCTTCGGCTGTCGAAGTAAAGCGCCTGGAAATGCCGCGCCAACGCCGCATGGTCGGCATACGGCGCCCTTGTAGAGAAAGGCGACCTCCAGCGGCGCGAAATACTCCGGATCCAGCCCGGTCGGCAGGAAGAAGAAGCGTTCATTGCCGCCCATTCTCGATCTCCAGCCAGAGCGGCAGAATGTCTCGCTCGCAGAGATCGACGCCGAAAATCGACTGCGCCTCCTCTCGCGCTGGGGATCGTCGCCGACACCCGGATATCGCTCTCGACCTTGCTGACGGCGCGCTCGTGCAGGGCCGCGTCGTCGGCCACGGATTGCGGCTGGAAGGGCGGCGCCGAAGCACACGCCGAAATCAGCAAGAGTCAGGCCGATGACAAGGCCGGCCTTCAGCGCGTCGCGGCGCCCGTCGCGGCTCTCACGGCTGCCCATCGCGCCCTCCCGCTCGACGGTCAGCGTCATTGCCCGGCGGTGCGAAGCCGGCCGGGCCGCTCCCAGTCGAGAATCTCGACCTCGCTGAGCGTGTGCGGCCACGGCTCGAGAAACATCACCGCACGCAGGCCATCGGAGTACCATGGATCCCCGACCAGGTTCATCCGCGGCGCGTCGTAGCGTGCCTCGCCGACGCCTTTGACGTACCCGATCCTGGACAGCTACTGCGAATAGGCGAGGTCCTCGGCGAAGTAGCGGCGCGCCTCGTCGACGTCGGGGTCGATGACGTGGGTCGAGATGGTCGGCGATTTGAGCGTGAACTTGACGCCGATGTCGCGGCTGATCTGCCCGATCCAGACCTCCTTGCCGCGGAAGCGGATCGGCGTCAGCCAGAAGCGCGCGTGGTTGCGCTCGTTGATGGTGGCGCGCACCTTTTGCGTTGCGCCATCCTGCGACCCGGCCGTAGACATACAGGGGGCTGATTGGCGAGTAGCGATATCGCGATTTTTCGAGGAAGGCGGTGATGGTTCGCCAGATCGATTCCGACGAAAGGACCTCCGTCGGATGCCATTGGCGGCGGATCACCGCCGCCGCGATTTCGGTTTGTGCGCCGATCAGCACCAGATTGAGCGGATCGCCGTTCTCCGAGCCGTCCCTTGTTCGTCGTGCAGCACGGGAGCTGCTCCAGCAGGCGCGGAGGCCGCCTTCGTCGTCCACATGGATGAGCTCGTCGTCGCGATACAGCGTGTCGAACTGCACTTCCCTCGAGACGCCCTTGAAGGTCGGGTCGAGCGTCAGGAAGGTGAAACTCTTGGCGTCCTTGCCGGTGACGAGGTCGACCTGCACGATCTTGACGCCCTCATCCAGATTCGCCAGCACAAAGCCGGAAACGGTCGAACCCGGCATGATCGGATTGCGGAAATGCAGGTCGCGGAATCGCGGCTCCAGCTCGCCATCGCTTCACTCGACGACCGAAATGCGTATGCGGCTTCGGATGCGGAAAAGTAGTTCGGATCGAGTCCGGAGCTGAGAAACCAGTAAGGCACGGCGGCGTCGTTACGCACCTCGATCCAGACGGGCTGGATGTTCCTTTCGGCGAGATCGACGCCATAGATCGTCGGCCGCCTCGGCCGCCGTGGGGACCGAAACGGTCACCGTCAGGCCGCCCTTGGCTCTGCGTCTGGGCCCGCTGCCGCATGTCCGCGGCCGATGGCGGTTCGGATGTTGCGCAGCTTTGGACAATAAGGGCGATCGCGAGCAGCGAAAACAAACGGACCGCCCTGCAGCCGCGAGCGGAAAACCCGCCGAGGCAGTCGCAATGAACGCGGCATAGGCGCCCTCGTCGTCACTTGATTGCCCTCCGACACTCCTCCCGATCGTCAAGTGATGTTCATTTAGGGTCGTGACCCGCCCCCCGGGTTCGCACCGGCTCCCGTGTTAGTCCAGGTGCGCCGCAAGCGAACGGCCGATCCGGTATTATACGCTTGGTCTCGGGCCCCAATAACTGTCCGCGGCCAAAAAATCTTGCCGGTACCTTTTTGCGAACGACGTTCGCCGGTCATTTTGCTGCAGCGAATGTCGAAGAGCTAACGCGCAAGGTACGATTTTAGCGCAAGGTACCCGTTAGCTCCAGGACGCTTAGGAACGAACCGGCGCGGCAGAATGAATCGTTCCAATCGCCGGCACGCCCGACGAACGCCGTCATTGATTTGAGCGAGACACTTCGCTCCAATCAGCGCATGCGATCGCGATCAGCCGTCATTCTCGCCATCGTGGCGCTCGCGACCCCGGCGCTCGCCCAGAGCGAAGCGCCGAGCTTGGAGCGCGGTGAGGCGCTGTGGGCCAAGTGCCAGGCCTGCCACTCCATCGTGCCCAACGGCCGCAACCTGGTCGGCCCGGCGCTCTACGGCGTCTTCGGGCGGGGTGGCCGGCACGCTGCCGGGCTACCGCTATTCGGAGGCGATGAAGAGCTCCGGCATGGTCTGGACCGAGGAAAATCTCGACCGCTACCTCGCCGCCACGCAGGAAGTCATCCCTGGCAGCAAGATGTATGGCGGTCTCGCGGTCGACCAGGACCGGGTCGACCTGCTGGCCTGGATGAAACAGGTGGCCGGCCCGGCAAAACCTTGAATTTGCGGTGCAAAACCGCTGCAAAACCCATTGCCCTACGGCCCCGAATTGCGGCACAATTCAGCTTGTGATGGGCCGCCGTTTTTGGGGTCTTGGAGAAGTCCGATGAAAGCATTCTTGGCCGCCGTGATCGTTGCCGTGGTGATCGCCGTCGGCGCCGGCGTGGTGCTGGAAACCTCCAACACCTCGGTCAGCTCCGCCTACCCGACCCCCTCCGTCCGCAACAACTGACCGGTCTCGCTTGGCCGCTCAGGGCTGGACCGGATTGCCCGTGGCCAAATCCCACACCTTGATCACCTGGTCATAGCCGCCGGAAACGCCACGTCGTCCGTCGGGCGTGAATGCCACTGACCAGACCGGTTTTTCGTGACCGCTGAAGCTGCGGATCAACGCACGCGTTTTCACGTCCCACAAATGCATCTGCCGGTCGCCGCCGCCCGACAGCGCGCGCGTGCCGTCCGGCGAAAACGCCAGCGACGTGATGAAGCCCGTACGGCCCTCGAAGCTTCCGATCTCCGTCTGCGCGCCGATGTCCCACAGCTTGATCTCGCCATCGACGCTGCCCGATAGAGCCAGCTTGCCATCGGGCGACACGGCGACCGCGTTGACGCTGGTCATATGCCCTTGCAGCACGCCCAGCTCCCGGCCGCTCGCGACGTCCCATAAGCGCAGCGTCAAATCGTAGCTGCTCGATATGAGCGTTTTCGCGTCCGGCGTGAACGCCACCTGCATGACATTGGCGTGATGGCCCTCGAGCGTGCGCAGCTCAGTGGCCGTCGCCACATCCCACAGCTTGATGGTGCGATCCCAACTCGCCGAAGCGAGCCGCTTGCCGTCGCGCGACAAGGCCAGACCCGCAACGTTGTTGACGTGGCCCGCGAAGGTTGCGAGCGCCTCGCCCGTCGCCAGGTCCCAGCGGATGATCTTGTGATCCCAGCTTCCCGACAGCGCCGATTTTCCGTCGGGCAGGAACAGCACCGCGTTGACGCTCGCCACATGCCCATCGAAATGGAGCAGCTCCTGCTGCGTTGCCAGATCCCAGAGCTTGACCGTGTAGTCCCAGCTTCCCGACAGCACCCGCGTGCCATCGGGCGAGACGGCCACGCTGTTCACCATCGCGCCATGGCCGGTCATATCGGCGGCAGCGGGCGAGACACCAAGCAGCAGAGTGAGCGCGATCGGGCGGAATATCATCGCTGTCCTCCCGCAGCCGGAAAACGCCGATAGGACGGGACGCTGGCCCACCCTGTCAACCGCGCCAAACAAGAACGGGCGGCCATTGCGAGGCCGCCCGTCTTTCACGCCAAGAAATCGCCGCTCAATCGTCGCCGCTGCCGGCCTTGCGTCCCGCCGCCTCGTCGAGCCACAGGCTATGATGCTCGCGCGCCCAGTTGACGTCGACCTCGCCCTGCCCATCGCGTCGAACGCGCCTTCCATGCCCGAGCGAGCCGATATAGATGTGGCCGATGATGACGGCGATCAGCAGGACCGACAGCACCGCGTGGATCAGATGCGCCAGCTGCATGCCCGCGATGTCCGCGAACTGGAACGGGAACAGCAGCATGTAGCCGCGTGGCCGCCACCGCGACGCCGCCCACGACGACCATCCAGAAGATCAGCTTCTGCCCGGCGTTGAATTTCTTCGCGGGCGGATGCTTGCCCTTGGAGAACAGCCCGCCGCCGCTTGATCCAGGCGATGTCTCCGCCGTTCGGGATGTTGTGGCGGACCCAGATCAGCAGCATCAGCACGATGCCGAGCACGAAGGGGAAGCTGAGGAAGTTATGCGCCAGCTTGCCGAAGACCGTCATCGTCGCGAAGGCCTCCGGCCCCAGCAGCGGGATCAGCAGCCAGCGCCCGATACACGAGATTCAGGCCGGTCAGCGCCAGCACCAGGAAGCTCGCCGCCGTGATCCAGTGGGCGAACCGCTCCATCCCGTTGAAGCGCTGGATGCGCCGCCGCGACGGCCCGGCATCGATCCGGATCCTGCCCCGGACAGCAAAGAACACCGCCAGCGCCACGACCATGCCCAGGATCAGGACCACGGCCGAAACCGCTTCAGCGGCCCTTGCGCAGCTCGCGCCATTCGCTGCCCTTCCGGCTGGATCAGCATCGCCGATTTCTGGCATCCGGGATCCTGACGCGCCCGTGCAGGTCGCCCTGCATCTGCTGGAGCAGCAGCTGATCGTGCTGGCCGGCCGCCGGTGTTTGCCCCGGCGGCCGGGGCTGCAGAGCATTCGCCGCCGCCACCGGCAAAACCAGAGCCAGGGCCAAGGCGCCGCAGGATCGTCGTGAAGCCGCGTGTCATGTGATCCCCCTGCCTTACGCGTCGGACCTTGTCTTGTACGCGGTGGACCAGCCCCAGGCGCCGGAGCCGTAGCCGCGCCTGGCCGCGCGTTCCTTATAGATGTCGGCGATGATCTCGCCGTCGCCGGCCAGCAGCGCCTTGGTCGAGCACATCTCCGCGCAGAGCGGCAGCTTGCCCTCGGCCAGACGGTTGGCGCCGTATTTGGAATACTCCGCCGGCGTCATGTCGTCCTCGGGTCCGCCGGCGCAGAAGGTGCATTTGTCCATCTTGCCCCGGCTGCCGAAGTTGCCGACCTGCGGGTACTGCGGCGCCCCGAACGGACAGGCGTAGAAGCAGTAACCGCAGCCGATGCACAGGTCCTTGCTGTGCAGGACCACGCCTTCAGCCGTCTTGTAGAAGCAATCGACCGGGCACACCGCCATGCACGGCGCGTCGGTGCAGTGCATGCAGGCCATGGAGATCGAGCGCTCGCCCGGCTTGCCGTCGTTCAGCGTCACGACGCGGCGGCGGTTGATGCCCCAGGGGACCTCGTGCTCGTTCTTGCAGGCGGTGACGCAGGCGTTGCACTCGATGCAGCGTTCGGCGTCGCACAGGAACTTCATTCTTGCCATTGTTCAGCTCCTCCGCCTCACGCCGCGACGATCCGGCAAAGCGTGCACTTGGTTTCCTGCATGTAGGTCACCGGGTCGTAGCCGTAGGTCGTCAGCGCGTTGACCGACTCGCCCAGCACGATCGGGTCGGTTCCCGGCGGATAGGCCGAACGCTGGCTCTCCCCTTCCCAGAAGCCCGCGAAGTGGAAGGGCATGAACGCCACACCCGGCCCGACGCGGTCGGTCACCAGCGCCTTCATCCGGGCCTTGGCTGTTGCCCTCCGGCCCATGGACCCAGACCTGACGCGCCGTCCTTGACGCCAAGCCGCGCCGCGTCCTGGGTATTGACCTCGACGAACATCTCCTGCTGAAGCTCGGCCAGCCACTTGTTGGACCGGGTCTCCTCGCCGCCGCCCTCGTACTCGACCAGCCGGCCGGAGGTCAGGATGATCGGGAAGTCCTTGGACACGTCCTTCGCCTGGACGCTCTTGCCGAGATGCGGCAACGCGGAAGTCGCGCCGGTCGTCCAGCGTCGGGTACTGCTCCACCAGATCGCGCCGCGACGTATAGATCGGCTCGCGATGCACCGGCACCGGGTCCGGCAGGTTCCAGGCCACCGCCCGCGCCTTGGCGTTGCCGAACGGCGAGCAGCCGTGCTTCAGCGCCACCCGGATGATGCCGGTGGAAGATCGGTCGCCCAGCTGACGCCGTCCGGATTGCCGCCGCCGATCTTCTCGATCGTCGTCCGCTCCGCCTCGGTCAGGTCGGTGTCCCAGCCCAGCTTCTTCAGCATCCCATAGGTGAATTCGGGATAGCCGTCCTCGATCTCCGAGCCCACCGGACCACGACCCCTCGGCCAGCAGGTTGACGCCGTCCTTCTCCACGCCGAACCGGGCGCGGAAGGTGCCGCCGCCCTCCATCACCGTGCTTGGCGTGTCGTAGAGGATATGCGTGCCGGGATGCTTCATCTCCGTCGTTGCCCCAGCACGGCCACGGCAGGCCGTAATATTCACCCGCGCACGGCCCGCTGGAGGCCTTCAGCGTCGTCCGGTCGAAATCGGCCTGATGCTCCATGTGGAGCCGCAGCCGCTCCGGCGACTGGCCCGAATACCCGGTCGAGAGCGAGCCGGAGTTGATTTCCCGCAGGATGTCTTCGGCATTCGGCTGTGCCGTTGACCACCTTGATCCGCTTGAACATCTCCGCGCCGAAGCCGAGCCGTGTCGCCAACGCGTACATCACGTCGTAGTCGTTCTTCAACTCGAAGATCGGCTCCACCACCCGGTCGCCCCACTGGATCGAGCGGTTGGACGCCGTGCGCGACCCGTCGCGTCTCGAACTGGGTGCAGATCGGCAGCAGGTAGGTCCCGTTCTTCCGCTCCGCTGACCGACGCGAAGGTCGTCGGATGCGGGTCGGCGACGACCAGCAGGTCCAGCGCCTCCAGCCCCTTCCGCATTTCCGGCATGCGGGTGACGGTGTTGCCGCCGTGGCCCGAACACCAACATCGCCTTGACGGGCGTCGGCTGCTCGATCTCTTCCGGCTTCGCCAGCGACGCGCGTCGAACCAGCGCGTCGTCGGGATGCCCTTCGCCTCCATGAACTTCTGGGAAACGAAGCGCGCCTTCATCCACTCGTAATCGACGCCCCAGACGCGGCTCCAGTGCTTCCAGGCGCCCTTCGGTCAGCCCGTAATAGGCCGGCAGCGACGTCACATCCAAGCCGAAGTCGGTGGCGCCCTGCACGTTGCAGTGCCCGCGGAAGATGTTCGCGCCGCCGCCCGCGACGCCGATATTGCCAAGCGCCAGTTGCAGGATGCAGAGCGCCCGCACATTGGCGGTGCCGACCGTCTGCTGTGTGATGCCCATGCACCAGATCAGCGTCGAGGGCCGGTTCTTCGCCATGAGCTCCGCGACCTTGCGGATCTGCGCACCCGGCACGCCGGTCACGCGCTCGACCTCTGCCGGGTTCCACTTCTTGACCTCGGCGCGGACGTCATCCATGCCGTAGACGCGCTGCTGATATACTCCTTGTCCTCCCAGCCATTCTCGAAGATGTGCCAGAGCATCCCCCAGACCAGCGGGATATCCGTCCCCGGCCGCATGCCGCACATACTCGGTCGCGTGGGCCGCCGTGCGGGTGAAGCGGGGATCGACGACGATCAGGTTGGCGCCCGGTTCATCTCCTTGCCGCGCAGCACGTGCTGCAGCGAAACCGGATGCGCCTCGGCGGGATTGCCGCCGATGATCAGGATCGCCTTGGAGTTATGGATGTCGTTGTAGGTGTTCGTCATCGCGCCGTAGCCCCAGGTGTTGGCAACACCGGCGACGGTCGTGGAGTGGCAGATGCGGGCCTGGTGGTCCATCGTGTTGGTGCCCCAGAACGCCGCGATCTTGCGGAACAGATAGCCGCCTTCGTTGGAGAATTTGGCCGAGCCCAGCCAGTACACCAACTCCGGCCCCGACTTCTGGCGGATCTGCATCAGCTTGTCGCCGATCTCGTTGACCGCCTGGTCCCAGCTACAGCCGCTGCCATTTGCCGCCGACGAGCTTCATCGGATATTTCAGCCGCCGGTCGCCATGCGCCAGCTCGCGGATCGCGGCACCCTTGGCGCAATGCGTGCCGCGATTGATCGGGCTCTCCCAGGCCGGCTCCTGGCCGACCCAGACGCCGTTCTGCACTTCGGCGATGACGGTGCAGCCGACCGAGCAATGCGTGCAGATATTCTTGCGCCGCTCGAGATTGGCGATACCGCCGGTCAGGGCCGCGTCGGCCTTCTTGACCATGCCGAAGCTCAGCGTCGAAGCCGCCGCGAGGCTGCCTGCCGCAAGGCCGGAGCGCTTGAGAAAGCCGCGGCGGTCGAGGGCGGCGCCGGCAACGCCGGCTATCGCCGGCGAGAGGCGCGTACGATTGGCGAGCCCGGAGGATTTTTTCATCAACATGTCGGTCTTCCTTCCCGGTCCGGCTCAGTAACGGTTGGTCTTGTAGTAGGTCTTGACGTGCTCGCTCTCGCGATAGCGCGCCTTCTTGCGCTCGTCCGCGTTCTCGGGCTTGGCCGCGGCCGGGCCGCTGCCGAGCGCCACCGTCGCGACACCCGCGGCACTCCCCACGCCGACATCGCGCAGGAACTCGCGCCGCGCCACGCCCTTGCTCTCGTTCTTGTCGGTCATCTGCTTACTCTCCTTGTCCTGCACCTCACGCGGCTGCGTCGTTACGCGGCCATCGCGAAGGCTTCAGATTCGATCCCCATGAAGAGCCGGCCCAGCGTGCCGACCGGCTTGTAGAGGCGCGCCGCGTCGGCCGCCTCCAGATCCTCGAAGAAACGACCCACCCACGGGCCCAGATGCGCGTCGAAGAAGCTGCGCTGCGTGGCGAGGTCAGCGGGCGCATCAAACGCGCCCACGATCAGCCCCGCCATCATCTCGCACAGCGCCGCGATATGGTCCTCGGGCTCGGTCGACGCATCGGCGCGCGCGATGCCGAGCCGGTTCATGTCGCCGCGCAACCGCGCCAGCGGCTTCTCGTAAAGAAAACCAGTCAGGTAGTAGGACGCATACGGCACCAGCTCGCCGCGTGTCAGACCAACGAACAGTTCGTTGTATTCCTCGGCCGCCGCATCCACGGGCATCGCATGCGCGGTGGCACCGATCTCAGCCAGGGCCGAGCCAAGGGCGCTACCGTCGGGTTGGGCTGTCGCCAGGGTATCCAGCAGGCTCGCCGACGGTGCTGCTCGCAAAAGTTGCGCAAGCAGCCCATAGCAGCGGGCGCGAAGAACGTCCTCTGGCGGTACAGAATCGGCCGGTGTTCGGGCCTCGGTCAGTTCAGTCTCCCAATCCTGAACGGCGCGACCATCATCGGCCATGCGGTCGATCCACTGCGGGATCTTCCACCGAACAGCCTTTGTTTCACTGCCTATACTTTCAGCGAAGTCCCTGATCTGTCAAACGATTCCAGACCTGCAGAATGGTGCAAATACCTGCATATTCCGCGCTTTCAGCGGGGCCTTGTTCGGCCATCGGACAATCGGAGAGATCAGTTGTTGCCGCCGGTGGGAGGCGGTCGGACAGCGACGCGCACTGCCCCTTTCGCGGTGCATCAGGAATGGCGGTATCCTCGTAAGCCACTCGGATATTACCTTAGATATAAACCCGGCCTCGCCATTGACGTCTCTAGCAAATCCAGCATGCCGCACTTGGCGCGCCAGACGCCGCCATGCTGCGGTGCAATCTTCGGTGGCCCTGAAACACAGTCACGGGCGAGTGCTGGAGCAGCCTCGTGCGCCACAAAACGGCCCCGGTGGTCCGTCCACCGGGGCCGTTGAGGGGAAGCGAGTCCTAGCGGCCGGGCCGGCGGCGGCGGACGTAGGCAAGGCCCGCAAGGCTGGTCGCGAAGATCGCCAGCGTCGCGGGCTCGGGCACGAAGGTCGGCACGGTATAATTGTCCGTCGTCAGGTTCGGATCGTGAAACGCATAGAGGAAGCTGTTCAGCAGCGTCTCCCCTGGCGGGCAGGGCTGGTCAAGCGCCACCTGCGTGCCGCCGCTGCAGACATCGAACTGCGTGCCCGACGCGTTTTGCGTCACGCTGAAATCATTGTCGGTCCCGATCAGGATCAGGAACGAGCCGTCCGCCAGCTGCGGCCCGATCGTCAACCCTTCGATCTTTTCGCCGGGCTTGATGCCGGCGGCGACCAGGGCCGCCTGAATGTCGAGATAGAGGGTCTTCGATACCGGAACCACGCCGGCCGGCAGTGTGTTGGTGCCGGCCAAGACTCACGTTGCTGACATCCGAGGCGCCGTTGATGTCGATGATGTAGACGCGCTTGCTGGCGACAGCAGTGGCGCCCGTGGGGTCCTCGACCCCGACGCCGCGATTGTCGCGCTCGATCACCAGGAACTGATGATCGTTGAGCGCGGTGATCGAGCTGATGCCGATATTGCGCCCCTGGGCCGTGGCCGAAAACGGCTGGCCCGGTACGCGCGCGTTGATCTCAGCGAGGCTTTCGAGTTGATAGATGAACTGGCGCGCCGGCTGGCCGGTCACGGCATTGTATTCGACGATGCGCAAATTCTGGCTGCGCCGTCCGTCATTGCTGGCGCCCTCGTTCACCAGCGGATCTTGCAGCATCGCGAAAAGCTTCTTGCCGTCGGGCGTGATCGCCAGCCCCTCGAAGCCGCGATTGTCCTGACGGCCGGTGACGATGGTTGGACGCCCGTCGGTGAAATTGGTCGTGCTGTCCGCCTGCTTCGGGATCAGATTGGCCGGCGTGGCGAAGGTGCGCACCAGCGTGCCATCCGCCTTGAATTCCTTCACCGCCGGACCGTATTCGTCGGAGACATAGAAATTGCCATTGGGCGCCACCGCAAGGCCTTCAGGATCGAAGCTGCGGCCGATATTGGCCTTGCTGCCGTTGGAGGGATCGAGATTGGGCAGGAAGCCCGTAAAGGGCTTCCCGTCCGCCTGCTTGAAATTGATGGTGGATTGCAGCGCAAAACCGCTGATGGCACCCGTCGTCGCGTCGACATTCAATTTGAACTGCTGCACGCGCGTGTCGTAACCGATCGTGCCGCCGCCGGGCCCGCGATCCACCAGCCCGTAATAGACGTCGTGAAAACGATCGTAATAGAGGTCCGACCCAAAGCCGCCCAGCCGGTTCACATTGACACCGCCCCCACCGCCATTGACCGGCGTCAGGTCAGTGCTGTCAGCCGGTATGGTCAGGACATTGGTCAAACTCGGCGTTGCCGCGGCATCTGCCGCGACCATCGCGCAGAGCGCCAAAATGGAAATCCCCGCCATTCCACCACGGATGGATCGCTGCATCTCGCCCCCTAATGAGTTCGATGCCGCACGACCGAATTCGTGCGGCGGTTGAGCAAACCGCAACTCTAGGCGGGCGGAATGACCGTGATGTGACGGCGACGTTGCGCTTCGATGCTGGCGGCGGAAGTGCCGCGCCGGTCAGCTTTTATCGTCGTCGGATGGCGGACGCGGCAGCGCGGCGCCGTGCCGGCGACCTGGCCGATCGGCGGCGGCCGGCGGCTCAGCCGCTGGAACCGGTGGTGATGCCGTCGCGTCGGCTGTCGTCGGGAGAGATGCCACCGCCGGCCGCTTGTCGCTGCGGCGCACCGGGTCGGCGGGCGCAATCGCGGCTTGCGGTGCCGGCGGTGCCTCCGCCGCTTCCGCATCTTTGGGTTCCGGCTTGTCGTCGCGGAACACTGCCTTCAGCAGCTTCTCGACGTCGTCCGTGGGCAGGAGCTTGCCGTAGCCCGGCGCATTGAAATCCCAGGCGTAGTCCACCAATGCTTCGTAATTGCGAATGCTGGGTTCGGTCAGCCAAAGCTGGCGCAAGGCCGCGAGCCGCGTTGCATCCGGCACGCCGGGGCGCAGAAAGACAGTGTAATCGCTGTCGGCGCCCAGCGACTTAATCGGCGGCAGGCTGGCGAGATCGATCGTCTCGCTTTCGTCGGCCGCCGCAACGGGCTTCTCCGCCGCCTCGCCCGCCGGCACGGCTGGCTTCGTGGTCTCAGCCGCCGGCTTCTCGGCCTTCTGCGCCTGTTTGCGCCGCGCCCAGCGCGTCAGGAAGTTGTCGTCCTCAGCCACGCCGCCCGTCCCGCGGCCGACCGACCGCCAGCGATTCCGGATCGACCCGCTCGCGCTTGCGCTTGAATTTCGGCTGCTCGACATGATGGGCGTCGACGAACGCCGCCATCCACGCCCGCACCGCCTCCGGCATGGCGACGGCCTCGACGATGTCCTCGTTGGTGTCGGCATAGGCGTGCGCTTCGCCCGCCCCCACCACGGCGGTGAACAGCATGATGCCGTATTCGTCGTTGGAGGGCCGCAGCACGACGTAAACCGACGGGTTCGAGCTTTCGAGATTGTATTTGTAGGATTCGGTTTCGCGGTGAAACATCGCGAGCTCGACCGTGCCGGCGTGGAAGCGCTCCCACCCCTCGCCCGACGCGATCTTGGTCCAAGGTGCCGTCGTCGGCGCGCCCGGCAGGAGATCCACCACCTGCCAGCGATGGCTTTGCCAGGGGTGGTCGATCTTGCGGCGCTCGATGATGACGGCGACGGGCAGTGTCGAAACCTGCTCCATGGCCGAAACTATCGGCCGGACGGCCGGAACCGTCAATGTCGCGCGCAAGGCGCGTATTTGCTAAGACACCGGGCCCCTCCGCTACGCGAAGTCTTAATGAATGTCCGATTACTGGCGCCATTCCGGCCATGCCCTGCTCGACCGCACCGACGCGGGCAGGCTGGCGCTCAGCGACGATTTCCTGCGCGCCTATCTGCGCCGGCCGGAAATGCGCCCACCCGCGGAAGCCTGCCCGGCCGAACGCGCCCTGCACGCTGCCCTGATGGACGCCCCGCGCACAAATGTGAGCGCGGCCGAGCTCGCCGCCATCGCCGATGCCGATGCCCGCGACAATTACAGCGTGCTGCTGCGGTTCTTTGCACGTCTGGCGGCAGCGCCGACGCTTGAGCACGCCTATCTCGATCTCTTCGTGAATCCCAGCGACCCGGTACCGCCGATCTTTCTCGACCAGCTCGCCCAGGTGATCTTGCGCAACCTGCTGGGCGACACGCCGCCGCCCTTGCGCGCGCGCGCCGCCGAGCTGTTCTTCCGCCCGCAACGTGTCTCGACGGAGAACGGCCGCATCCTGCTGGCCGATCGTGAAGTCGTGGAGATGCACGCCGCCACCGGCGGCTTCGGCGATCTCGGCCGGCTTATCGTTGAGGCGCAGACGCCCACCCGCAGCATCGAGCTCGATGTGCTGACGCCCGATACCGCCGACACCTATTGGAGCCGCGACGAGCGCCACGACACAGTCCTCGACCTCAGCTTCACGGCACCCGGCCTCGATGAGTTCGCGCGGCTGCTGGAAGCCTGGGTGCGGCATTTCCTCGATGTCGCCGTGTCGGTCCAGCCGGTTCAGCGCATCCGCGACGAACGCTGGGTCTGGCATCTCGGCCTCGACACCGAGAGCTCCGCGATCATGAACGACCTCTACGAAGGCCGCGACGTGGAGGAAGCCCGGCTCGGCCGGGTCCTCAGCCTGTTTCGCCTGGAATTCGCCGATGCGAGCCTCATGCTCCCCCGCATCGCCGGCCGCCCGGTCTATCTCGGTCTGGCCATGGATAAGGCGAGCGATCTGCGTCTCAAGCCGCAGAATATGCTGGTCAACCTGCCCCTCGCGACACGCGCCTGAGGCCCCTAGGGCGGAGGTGGCGTGCCCGGGTCGGCCACGCTAAGGTGACCTTCAAGCGGCCTACGAGACCGTGGCTTTAAGCACGATTAACGCTTCGGGAGCGCGATGGACATCGACGGCAAAACCGTCCTGGTCTGCAACTGCGAGAAGACGATGCCGCTGGACGGGCAGAAGCTCGCACGCGCCTGTGGTGCTGCGTCGGCGCCCGCCGTGGCGACGCAGCTTTGCCGCGCCGAACTCGCGCGCTTCGACAAGGCGCTGAGCGCGAGCCCATCGCTGATCGTCGCCTGCACGCAGGAGAGTCCACTCTTCGACGAGCGCCGCGAAGAGATCGGCAGCCAGACCGATATCCGCTATGTGAACATTCGCGAGCGCGCCGGCTGGTCGGCCGAGGCCGCGGACGCGCATCCGAAGATCGCGGCCTTGCTGGCCGAAGCCGCGCTCGATCTGCCGTCGACCACGACCGTGACGATGCGCTCGGAAGGTGTCGCACTGATCTACGGCCGCGACGAGAGCGCAATCGCCGCGGCACGCCGCTTGATGGACAAGCTCAATGTCACCGTCATCTTGTCCAAGCCAGGTGACGTGTCGCCGCCGCGCATGAACGACGTGCCGGTGGTCAAGGGCACGATCGTCAAATCCGCCGGCCATCTCGGCGCCTTCGACATCACGGTCGATGATTTTGCCGCACCGCTGCCGTCCTCGCGCGCGTCGCTGGTTTGGGGCCCGGCGCAGAACGGCTCCAAATCACGCTGCGATGTGATCCTCGATCTCACCGGTGGCACGCCGCTTTTCCCCGCGCACACCAAGCGCGACGGCTATCTGCGCCCCGATCCCGGCAATGCCGGTGCCGTCGAGCGCGCGATCTTCGACATCGGCGAGCTGGTGGGTGAGTTCGAGAAGCCGCGCTATGTCGACTACAAGGCGGAAATCTGCGCGCATTCGCGCTCGCGCAAGACCGGCTGCACGCGCTGTCTCGATGTCTGCCCGACCGGTGCCATCCGCTCTATCGGGAAGCGGTCGCGTTCGATCCTTATATCTGTGCCGGTTGCGGCTCCTGCGCGTCTGTCTGTCCGACCGGTGCTGCGGGCTACACGCTGCCGCCGGCCGAAACCTTGGTGCTGCGCGCGCGCACGCTGATCGACACGTTCTTGCGCGCCGGCGGCAGCGAGCCCGTCGTGTTCGCGTACGACGTGGCGCACGGCGACGAGCTGATCGACGCGATGGCGCGCAGCGGACGCGGCCTGCCGGCGCGCGTGCTGCCCTTCGCCGTCAACGAAGTCACGCAGCTCGGGTTCGAGTTTTTCGTTTCCTGTCTCGCCTATGGCGCAAGCGATGTGCGCGTGCTGGCGACCAGCCACAAGCGCGGCGAGCTCGCCGGCCTCGCCCAGCAGCTCGGCCTCGCCGAGACGGCACTCTCGGGCCTAGGCTACGGCGAAGGCCGCGTCGGCCTGATCGAAGCCGACGATCCCGACGTGATCGAAGCCGCCCTCTACGACCTGGCGCGACGCGCGGGGCCGAAGCCCGGCACATTCCTGCCGCTCGGCGCCAAGCGCGGCTTAGCGACGCTCGCCCTGGGCCATCTGCACGATGTAGCGCCGGCACCGGTCGATATCCTACCGCTGCCCGCCGGCGCGCCGTTCGGCGCGCTGCAGATCAACACCGCGGGCTGCACGCTGTGTCTGTCCTGCGTGCCCGCCTGCCCGACCGGAGCGTTGGGCGACAACCCCGACCGGCCGACGCTCACGTTCAACGAACAGGCCTGCGTGCAATGCGGCCTCTGCCGCGCCACCTGCCCGGAGAAAGTGATCCAGCTCCAGCCGCGCTTCAACTTCACCGCCGATGCGCGCGCCCCCGTGATCGTCAAGACCGAAGAGCCCTTCCACTGCATCAAATGCGGCAAGCCCTTCGGCACCAAGAGCACGGTCGAGCGCATCATCGAGAAGCTCGGCAAGCGCCACTGGATGTTCGCCGACGACACCGCCGTCAACCGCATCCGCATGTGTGGCGATTGCCGTTTGATCGATGTCTCGAGCGCCAAGGAGCCCTTCGCCGGCACGCCGCGCCCGACCGTGCGCACGACCGAGGACTACCTCGCCGAACGCGCGGCGGCCGAAGCGGCGGACAAGCCCGACAAGATCAACTAGCTCTGCGCGGCTTCGTCACGCACTGCTCCTTCATCGCCTCGAGATAGAGAACGTTGACGCGCCGCTGCCAGTCCTCGCGGTGGTCGAGCAGATAGCGTTCGAGCGTGAACGCGGCCTGCTGGTCGGAGAGCGCGCTGGCGCAATCGACATACCAGGAGAGTCGCGCGCGCGTCGCCCCGAACTGCGGCGCCAGCAGCAAACCGTCATGCAAGCCCGCGACGTAGCGCCGACGCTGGATCTCCGGCAGGCCGATATATTCGTAGCCGCGCCCGACACCTTCGCCGCCCATCGGCACCTGGCCGTCGGCGCTCGCCCATCCGGCCAGCCAGCCCACGGCCACGCAGACGACACCCAATACGAATTTTCTCATGGCGCACTCCCGCCCTGCTCGCTCGCGCGATGGTGAACCGAGTCGCGCGAGACGTCGAGCACAACAGCGGGACACTCTGCTAAGAGTGTACGTAATTCAGGGGGGAGCAGCCGACCCATGCCTTTTTTGGGTGTCGATCCGTGGCGCTGGCAGTATTTCGAAAACGAGCCCTGCCCGCGCAACGTTATCGTGCCGATCGATGACGCCACCGCCTGGGCGCTCTTTCCGGCATTCCACCACATTCACAGCAAGCTCTTCGTCAGCCAGAGCCAGGGCCTGCCCAACGGCCCGCATGGCGTGAAGCCGACGCATTTTCCGGTGTTCTCGAAGCCGATCATCAATCTGCGCGGCATGGGCACCGGCAGCCGCGTGCTGCGCGACGTCCATGACTATCACGCGGCCCTGCAGCCGGGTCATATGTGGGTAAAGCTGCTCAAGGGCCCGCATATCAGCACCGACGTGGCCTTGGTCCAGGGCAACCCGCGCTGGTGGCGCCACACCACCGGCAAGCCCGGGCCCAAAGGCACGTTCGACTATTGGACAATCCATGCCGCACGCCGCCCGCGCCTCGAGCGCTATATCGGACACTGGATTGCGACGCATCTCGATGGCTTCACCGGCATCGTCAATTTCGAGACCATCGACGGCATCATCATCGAATGCCATCTGCGCCTGTCGGAGCAATGGATCGACATCAACGGCAAAGGCTGGCTCAAATCAGTCGTGCGACTTTACAGCAGCGGAACATGGCGCTTCGCCGATCGCGACCGGCGCACCGGCTACAGCGTCGTGCTGTTCGGCAAGCATGGCACCAACTGGCGCATCGACCGCCATGCCGTGCGCCCGTTGCTCGAGCGGCCGGGCATCTCGTCGATCCAGATCACGTTCGACACCCACAAGCCGCAAGCCCAGCACGCCATGCCGCCCGGTGGCTTCCGCCTCGCCATCGTCAATTGCTGGGACCTCGCCGCCGGACGCAAGGCGCGCAGCGAGCTCAAGCGGAAGTTCAAGCCCGGCGCATGAGGCACCCAAACGCAATGCTGGGCTGACTCCGCTACTCACCCGACCGGCAAACGACTCACTTCGCCATCGCCTTTTTGATCACGCTGATGATGATCATGAGCACGGCGCCGCCGACGCCCGACCCGGCGACGTTGCCAACGAGGGCGCCGATGTCGAGGCCGCCGGTGCTTGCGGCTGCCCCGCCGCCCATCCCGGCAAAGACGCCCAGGGCGGCCAGGATCTGCCCGCCGATGCCGCCTCCGACGATTCCGGCGATGGAGTTACCGAGAGTCCCGAGGCTCTTATCTGGCATGGCCGCGCCAGCGACGTTTCCGCCGACTGCGCCAGCGATCAGGCTGATGATCAGGTTGACGAGTGGACTCATGGCTGTCTCCCCTATTGCCAGTCGTATGACCGATTGCCGTCAGGTTTCGGGCCGTCAAACCTCTACTGCGCCGGTATAGCGAAAATGTGCCCGGTTAGCGGATATCGCGCCTCGTGTTGAATTCAACTGCAAGTTCTGGCTTACGGCCGCAAGAAACGGGGCGCGCGTTTAGTCCTGATGCAGTAGCTCTGCTGCATCACCCCCCACCCTAACCCTCCCCCTCAAGGGGGGAGGAAACACCATCGTATTTGTGTCTTTGGTCTTCGCCATCAAAGGAACGACCCCCAATCCACGCACGCTAGAATCCCCTCCCCCCTTGAGGGGGAGGGTTAGGGTGGGGGGTGCCGCAAGGACGATCCCAAACATTTCGCGAGAGCACCCCCGCCCATGACCGCCCGCGCCTGGACTCTCCTGCTCATCCTCTCCCTTGTGTGGGGCGGCTCGTTCTTCTTCATCGCGGTCGCGGTGCCGGAAATCCCGCCCTTCACCCTCACCTTCTGCCGTTCCGCCATCGCCGCCGCCGCCCTCCTCATCATCATCTACTTCAGGAATGTATCGCTGCCGCGCGATCCCGTGATCTGGGCGGGCCTGGCGGTGATGGGTGCCCTCAACGGCCTGATCCCGCACTCGCTGATCGCGCTGGGCCAGACGCAGATCGACAGCGGCTTGGCGTCGATCCTCAACGCCACCACGCCGCTGTTCAGCGTCGTGCTCGCGCCGATCTTCGGCGACGAGCGCTGGAGCGTCACGCGCATCGCCGGCGTGATCTTCGGTATGTGCGGCGTCATCGTGCTGATCGGCCCATCCGCGCTGTCGGGCTTGGGCGGCCAGGGCTGGGCGCAGCTCGCCGTGCTCGGCGCCGCCCTCTCCTATGCCTGTGCCGCAATCTGGGGACGACGCTTCAAGGCGCTGCCGCCGATGGTGACGGCCGTTGGCCAGATCCTCTCGACAGCACTGCTCGCCCTGCCCTTCAGTCTTTATTTCAATCACCCCTGGACGCTGCATCCGTCGCCGGCCGCGATCGCCGCCATCTTCGGTATCGCATTGCTGTCGACAGCGTTTGCCTATCTGATCTTCTTCCGCGTGCTCAGTGAAGCCGGCGCCACCAACGTTTCGCTGGTGACACTCCTAATTCCGCCCAGCGCCATGCTGCTGGGCGTCTTGTTCCTGGGTGAAACGCTGACCCTGCGGGCACTCGCCGCCATGGCGCTGATCTTCGCCGGCATCCTCTGCGTCGACGGCCGCGTCTTTCGCTGGATGCGACCTAGCGTACGCGCAGCAGGTGGACGCTGAACAGGCGGTTCTTGTCGAGCCACACACGCTCGGGGAAAAATCCCGCCATGCGCGCAAGCGACCGGAACCCGTTCACAGTGAATTTGTAGGAATTTTCCGTATGGATGCGCTCGCCCGCGTCGAGGCGGAACGTACGGCCCTCGATCGTCACGCTCTGGGCGCGCTTGGCCTCGAGATGCATCTCGATACGGCCTTCGCTTGCATTGTAGAACGCAACATGATTGTACGCCGCGCGCTCGAAATTGCCGCCCAGCTCGCGATTGATACGATCGAGCAGGTTGAGATTGAAGGCCGCCGTCACGCCAGCCGAATCGTTGTAGGCCGCGTGCAGCGTCGCCTCGTCCTTCTGCAGGTCGGCGCCGATCAGCATCGTGCCGCCGCCGCGCGCGATGAGCTGGCGCGCCATCGTCGTGAGGAAGCGCATTGCCTCCTCGGTCGCGAAATTGCCGATCGTCGACCCCATGAACATCGTGACCAGCGTGTGGGGTGCGCGCTTGGGCCGAGGCAGGATCACCGGATGCATATAATCGGCGACCACGCCGGTCACTTCGAGCGACTTGTATTCCCTGGCAACGTTGCCGATGGCACCTTGCAGCGGGTCGCCGGAGATGTCGACGGCGGTGTAGGCCACGGGCTCGACCAGGGCGCCGAGAACCGCGCGCACCTTGTCGCTGCCGCCGCTGCCATATTCCACGACATGGGCACCCGGGCCGATCAGGGCCGCGATCTCCGCGGCATTGTCGTCCAGGATTTCCCGCTCGGTGCGCGTCGGGTAATATTCCGGCAACGCGCAGATGCGCTCGAACAGCGCCGAGCCCTTGGCGTCGTAGAAATATTTCGGGGGAATCGATTTAGGGCGGCGCGCCAGCCCGGCCCATACATCGTCGCGGAATTGGATGGTCTCAGGCGCGTGGTCGACCAGGCGGACGGCGGCTTGTGTCATGGGTGAGACCGCTGTGGTTGAAGGAGTTTTCCCCGACCGCGGGCAGGACTGTGCCACAGTTCCGCCATGCCGGGCGACCACAAATCCCGTGTGACGCGGGTCACACTCTGGTGAGCCATACCAGGGTACACAGGGTTCACCAGCTTGGGAGAGCTTGCATGAGTTTCGAGTTAACGCTTGTCGCACTGCGCCGGTTCCTGGCACGTGCCATGGGGATCGACCTTTGCGGCCGCCAGCGTGTGGCGATCGCGCGGATGCCCACCAATTTCCTGCGTTAGACCTGTCAATGAAAGCCGACACGCTCATCATGCCACGCCCACGCGCGGCCACACGCCGCACCGGCCCGCTTCGCCTCGCCGACCTGCCGACCCCGTGCCTCGTCCTCGACCGCCAGCGGTTGCAGCGCAATATCGCGCGCATGACTGGGCGGGCGCGCAGCCTGGGTGTTCAGCTCCGCCCGCATATGAAAACCGCGAAATCCGCCAAAGTGGCTGAAATGCTCCATGGCGGCCCGGGCCCCATCACCATCTCGACCCTGGCCGAGGCGGATTATTTCCTCGCCCACGGCATTCAGGACATGACCTATGCGGTCGGCATCGTGCCGAGCAAGCTCGCCACCGTCGCGGCCTTGCAGCAGCGCGGCGCCCGGATCACCCTGATCACCGACAATGAACTGGTCGCCCGCGCCATCGCCGAGCAGGCGGGCACCCTCAAGGCCAAATTCACCGTGCTGATCGAGCTGGATGTCGGCGAAGGCCGCGCCGGCATCGACCCCGGCGGCCCCGAATTGCTGGAAATCGCCCGGGCCCTCACCGCCTCGCCCGACGTAACCCTCGCCGGCGTGCTGGCTCATGCGGGCCATTCCTATGCCTGCGACGGCATGTCGGAGATCGAGCTGGTGGCGGAAGACGAGCGCGAGGGTGCGGTGCGTGCTGCCACGCGCCTGCGCGCCGCCGGCTTCCCCGCCCCCGTGGTCAGCGTCGGTTCGACGCCCACCGCCCTGCTCGCCCGCAATCTCGACGGCGTGACCGAGATCCGGCCCGGCAATTTCGTCTTCTTCGACCTGTTCCAGGCTGGGCTTGGCTGCTGCGGCGAGGATGACATTGCCGTTTCAGTCCTGGCCTCGGTGACCGGTCATCACCGCGGCCGCAATCACCTGCTGATCGACGCCGGCAGCCTCGCCCTCTCGAAGGACATCGGCGCCAATGCGCGCCGGCCCGGCACCGGCTATGGCGCGATCTGCGCGCCCACCGGCGCAGGCCCGATCAACGGGCTCGCAGTGCTGGCCGTGCACCAGGAGCACGGCGTCGTCGCCCAGGCCGGCGGTCTCGATGCCATCGAGCCGCTCCCCTTCGACCGCTTTCCAGTGGGCAGCCGGCTGCGCGTCCTGCCCAATCACGTCTGCATGACCGCAGCAATGTACGAGCGCTACCATGTCACCGACGGCGGCGACGAAATCATCGACATATGGGACAGAATCAATGGCTGGACAGTCAGATAATTCGGATACCAAGGGCCCGCCGAGTGATCTCCGCCCGACCTTGGACGAAGGCATGTATCTCGGTCTCTACACCGGCCCGCGCGTGGCAGCCGGGACGGCGCCGGGACAGCCGCGTCGCGTCACCCGTCCGCCTCAAGATACTTCGGATTGCTGAGCGCCACGCGCGCGCGCGTATCGGCGAGCAATCGGTCGTAGAGAGCGCGGTCGCTGTCGTGCGCCGCTTCGCGGATCGCCTCGATCAAGTCGCGTGAAACATCCTCATCGCTAAGCGTGGCCTGTGCCTCGCGCCCGGCAATTGCCATCGCGTTGCCGATCATCAGCGCCAGTAAGCGTTGCTCATCTTTCGGCGTGCTCAGCAGCTCGGTGAGCAGCGTCTCCCGCGCGATCTCCAACAGTTCTGATCCCGTCGGCCGGTCGCGCATCACCCACATTCCTTCAAAATTTACTTGTCACCCGCGGGCTTGACCCGCAGCCCGTGCATCCTCTCTACGTCGAGACGGTTTACGGGTGCGCGGGTCAAGCCCGCGCATGACATGTATTTTGTTGTAGCATCATCACGCCGCCTTGCCGCCCGGCGCAGTCATGCGCAGCAGCTCGTATTCAAGCTCCGCGATGCGCCGTCCCGTCAGCGCCAGATCGAGCGAGCGCTCGGCGCCGGAGATATGCCGCCATCCCTGCTGCAGCGCGATGACGGCCCAGCGCGCATGCGCCATCGTCTCCCAATAGCGCACCGCCGCATCATCCACGCGTGCGCCCGACTCGGCTTCGTAGCCGCGATAGAAATCCGCGCGCGTGCCGACGCCGCCGGCCTCGCGGGCATTGGCACCGAAGCGCCAGCATTTGGCGCAGAGCCAGCCGAGATCCTCCAGCCGGTCGCCCCAGCCGGCAAATTCCCAATCCAGGATGCCGGTCAACCCATTCTCATCCACCATGTAATTTCCGGTCCGGAAGTCACGGTGGCACAACACGATTTCGCCCTTGGGCGGAGCATTGCGATGGAGCCAGCGCAGGCCCCATTCCAGCGCCGGCCGCGGCTGGCGATAGGTGTCCAGCCAGGCGCGATAGGTAGCGATCGCATCGCATGCCGGGCTCTCGCCGACCGGCTTGAGAAAGGCCAGCGTCCCCGGCTGCGGCTTGATCGTGTGGATGCGCGCAAGCTCGCGGCCCAAACGCTCCGCCAGCGCCGCGCGATCGCCGCGCCATTTGTCGTCGCGCACCAGGATATGGCCCGCCGCCGTGCCAGCGACACGGCGCATGACGTAGAAGGGCTTCCCAATGACCGCGGCATCCGTGCACAGCGCGATCGGCGCCGGCACCGTCACCCCGGCCGCATGCGCCGCCGACAGCAGCGCAAATTCGTCTGCACGGCTATGGCTGACCGCGACACCGGAGGGCGAATTGGTGCGCAGCACCAGATTATCGCGCAACGCCTTCGACGTCGACATCCAGCGCCCAGTTCTCCTGGATTGCGCCACCGCCGAGCTTGGCGAAATTCTTGATGGCGACGCGCTCGGCACCCAGTGCGCGCGAGAGAAATTGTGCGAGCGCCGCGCTGTTATCGGCGCTCAGCGCCATGACCAGAACTCGCGTCCCTCGTCCATCAGGAAACGCGCCATGACCATCTTGTGAACTTCGGAGGCGCCGTCCACCAGCCTTGCCTGGCGCGCGTAGCGATACATCCACTCAAGCTTGGTGTCGCGCGAATAGCCCTTGGCGCCCATCAGCTGGATCGCGGTGTCGATCGCCTTGTGCAGCACGTCGGCGACCGCGACCTTGGCCATCGAGACTTCCTTGCGCGCGAATTCGCCCTGATCGAGCTTCCACGCCGCACGCATGGTCAGCAGCCTGCCGATCTCGATCTCCATCGCCGCCCCGCCCAGCATCCATTGCACGCCTTCGTGCGCGACGAGCTTCGATCCGAAACTGTCGCGCTCGCGCACGTAGTCGGAGCAGATCTCCAACGCGCGCTTGGCCATGCCCAGCCAGCGCATGCAATGCGTCAGGCGCGCGGTGCCGAGCCGGATCTGCGTGACCTTGAGCCCGTCGCCGACATTCATCAGCACGTTCTCGTCGGGGATTTCCAGCCCGTCGAATTCCAGTTCGCAATGCCCGCCATGCTCTTCCGGTCCCATGATCGGGATGCGCCGCACGATGCGCCAGCCCGGTTGGTCGGCATCGAACAGGAAGGCGGTCAGGCCCTTGCGCTTATCGTCGGAGGTGCGCGCCAGCAGGATGAAATGCTTGGCACCCTGGGCACCGGTGATGAACCATTTGCGCCCACGCACCACCCACCGGTCGTTGCCGCGCCGCTCCGCCTTGGTCAGCATCACCGAGGGATCGGAGCCCGATCCTGGCATCGGCTCCGTCATCACGATCGACGAACGGACCTTGCCGTCGATGATCGGCTGCAGCCAGCGCGTCTTCTGCGCCTCGGTGCCGATCTTGTTGAGGACGATCATGTTGCCGTCGTCGGGGGCCGAGCAGTTGAGCGCCAGCGGCCCGAACAGCGAGCGCGCCGCCTCCTCGTAGCACGCCGCCATGCCGACCGCGGAGAGCCCCAGCCCGCCGCGCTCCTTGGGCATCTGCGGCGCCCACAACCCGGCCGCGCGCGCCTTGACGCGCAACGCCTCCAGCCGCGCCGGCGCGATGTTCTCGCCCTCGCCCCACGCTGCCGGATCGCTCTCCACCGGCAGCACTTCGGCCGCGATGAAGTCGCGGATTTTCAGCCGGATCGCTTCGGCCTCTGGCGGCAGCGTGAAGTCCATGCGTTCCCTCTCTCCCACCTCTCACTGTCATGCGCGGGCTTGACCCGCGCATCTGACGCCGCACCATGTCGGACCCGCGGGTCAAGCCCGCGGGTGACAAGATCTTTTATCCTTCGGCGACCAGAACGGCGCCGGCTTCACGATCAAATTGGTCTGGTGCGCGAACAAGGGGCGCGCCTTGCCCAGATAGCTCATCCACGCCGGGTCGGCGAACATCGCCGCGCGGCGCTTCTCGCGATCTTCGATATCCTTGTAGCCCCAGACATGCACGATTTGATTCTGCTCGCCGATATCGCTGCCGTAATAGCCCAAGCACGCGCCGAGGTGTTTCACCTGCGGCTCCAGCCCCTCCGCCTGGTAGATCTTGTAATACTCCGCAAGTTTGCCGGGCTGCAGCGTGTAGATGCGCAAGTCGACGCACGGAAACGGCCCCGTCGTGTTGTTCTTGATACCGGAAAAGAAGGGCGTCGGCTTGCAGATGCGGTTTTCCATGTGCTGAAAGAATTGCGCCGACGCGCCGCGATACTCGATCCATTTGGGATCGGCTTCCATCTTCGCGCGCCGCCGCGCGCGATCGCCAATATCCTCGTACTGCCAGAAATGCACGATGCGATTCTGCACGCCGATATCGACGACATAGAACCCGGCGCAATCGCCGAGATAGCCGGTCTGGCGCGGGTAGCCGTCGCGCGTATACATCTCGAAAAACGCCCCGAGCTTGCCGGGGACCAGCGTGTAGGTTCGCATATCGACGATCATGTGCGTTTCTGTCCTCTTTTTTTGATGTCTTCAGTTCATGCTCAGCGCGTGGCCGCCATCGACCACCAACGTACTGCCGGTCATGTAGCGCCCCGCGTCGCTGGCGAGCAAGAGCAGCGCGCCGTCCAGGTCGCGCGTCTCGCCGAAGCGCCGCATCGGCACCCGCTTCAGCAGGTTCTCGCCCGCCGGGCTATGCAGGAAATCACGATTGATCTCGGTCTCGATATAGCCGGGCGCGATCGCGTTGACGCGGATTTTGTGACGCGCGAGCTCGAGCGCCATGGTCTGCGTGAGGCTGATCAGCGCGGCCTTTGCGGCGCCATAGGCGCTGAGATGGCTCGACACGCGAAAGCCCAGCACCGAGGCAATGTTGACGATGCTGCCGCCATGCCCGTGCTTGGCCATGCGCTGCGCCGCCGCGCGCGCCACGCGCCACGCGCCGTCGAGATTGGTGCCGAGCACGTGGCGCCACTCATCTTCGCCTTGCTCCAGGAACGCCTTGGTCACCGCCACGCCGGCGTTGTTGACCAGGATGGAAAGGGCACCCAGCTCCGTCTCCGCCTCGTCGATCGCACGCTCGACCGACGGTGCCTCGGTGACGTCGAGCGCCACCTTGAGTGCGCGGCCGTCGAAGGACGCGATCTCCGTCGCCAGCGTCTCGAGCCGATCGGCGCGGCGCGCGCCGATCGCGACTTTGGCCCCCGCGCGGGCCAGGGCAAGGGCGAAATTGCGCCCGAGCCCCGATGAGGCGCCGGTGACGAGTGCCACGCGCCCCGTCAAGTCGAAGAGCGGCGCCGCTGCATTCATGGCTTGCGTTGACGCGGCTGCTGCTTGGGCGGTTCCGGTGCCAGCTGGCTGGCGAGATCTTTGCCGTTCACCAGCACGTTTCCGTCTTTGCCGAGCTGCACACGCATCTCCTGCGTCGGCTTGCCGTCAGCACCCTTGCCGGGCTTGGCGAGCTTGTTCAGGGTCGTGATGACCTCGGCGCTGATCGGATCGATGTCCTTGCCGGCCTTGATCTCGCGCGCGAGCTCGGCCAGCCCACGGAAGGTCACGAGCGCTTCGCCAGCACCCATCATCGCAGCGTCGGGATCGAACGCGAAGCGACCCGACGCCTGACCAGACAAGCGACCGGTGACAAGCGCGAGGCGCGTCAACTGCAGCGCCGGCTTGGCCGCGATCATCGCCCCTTAAATCTCCGCTGTCAGCGCGTCGTCCGTCTCGCCCGCCGGCGTGCGCGCGTGAGAATCCTTCAGCAGCGCCAGGATCTGTCCGCCGGGAATGTTCTTGAAGGTGAGATCGATCCCCAGGCCATTCACGAACAGCGCCGGGTCGATCATCGCCTGCGCCATATCGAGGCCGGCATATTCCGCCGCCAACCGCCAGTCGATCAGCCCCTTCTCGAAGCCGCGCATCTCCTGTTCCAGCACCAGCCCCGCCATGCGCAGGTCCATATCTGCATCCGGGTCGACGGCCTGCAACCCGCCGATGCGCATCGTCTGCTTGAACCCGGAGAACATCACGCCATGCTTTGTTAGCGCCGCCACCACTGAGCGCATGAGCTGGTCCGTGTCGAGGGCGTCGTCGGGATCCAGGCGCAGATCGGCGAGCGCCGGCCTGAGGGCTTCGACCGCCTCCAGCCGCACATCGTCCGTATCCTGGCGGATGGTCAGGCGCTCGATCGTGGCGCGCGCGCCGACATTGCCGGGCAGCGCTGTCATGCCCTCGGCCTCCGCGGTCGTGACGCTGGTCCATAGAGCGCCCTTCGGCTTGAGGTCGGAGTTGATGACGACGCTCTTGAGCGTGACCCGGCCCGGCCCTTGCGCCTCGCCCAGCTCGGCATCCTTGATCACCAGGCCCGAGCCCATCACGCGCGCGCGCGAGGCTGGATAATCGACCGTCAGCGTCGCTTGCGACGCGGTCAGCGTGTGCGTGGTCTGGCCGCCCTCGTCGCGCAGCTCAGCACCGGAGGGGAGCAGAAACTGAATCCGCCGCAATCCCTCCGGCCCAGGCTGCGCCACCGCGCGCACCGCCCCCAGCTCGAGGCGTCCGAAATCGCGGATCACGAAGGCCGCCTTGGGCAGCACTACCGAGGGGCCGCCGTTGAAGGTCTCGCTGCGCGGGTCGCCGCTTTCGAGAATGATGCCGTTGTCGCTGTCCTTGGCGATCGATTTGACCACCCAGTCGACATCTTCGCGAAGCTCGGCGGCATTTTGCGCCTGCGCCGCTCCGCTTGCCGCCCCCAGCCATCCGGCCAATGCCAAGGCCGCGAGTACGTTCCGCATGGTTACCCCCTCAATTCGGGCGCCAATAGACATCCGTCAAATCCGCCGCTCTCTGGCCACACGCTTCAGGGCACCTGCTGTTGCGGCGGGCGGGTCAGGTCCCTGCCATTTACCATCAACTTGCCGTCGCGGCCAAATTGCACGCGCATCGACTGCGCCGGCCGGCCGTCGGGTGCGCGAGTGGGCGCCGCCAGCGCCCCCAGCATCCTGAGAAAGCCGGTGGTGCCGGGATCGTAGGTGTCCTGCCCCGTGCGCATGCCCTCGATCAGCTGGTCAAGCCCGTGCAACGTGATGAGCGCCTCGCCCTCGCCGAATTGGGCGGCACCCGGATCGAGTTGGAATTGACCGCGAGCCTGGCCGGCGAGCCTAGGTGTCGCGAATGCCAACCGGTTGACCTGGAGGGACAGGCCCAATTCTGTCGCAATTTCCTGCATCAATCTCGGCAGCACGGAATTGGTTTGCCCGATCGGCGTTCGCGCGTATGACGCGTCGACGGCGTCCAGTATCCGCCCGGCCGGAATTCCATTGATGGCCAGATCGACGGCGAGCCCCGTCAGGAACAGCCGCGGGTCCATGGTTGTCTGCGGCGTGTCGAGACCTGCATATTCGGCGGCGAAGCGCCAATCGACCGTACCGCGATCGAAGCCCCGCAATTCCTGCTCAATGACAAAGCCGGCGAGACGCACGTTTTGATCGCGCGCCTTGTCGACGAACTCGAAACCGCCCAGGCGTGCCGAATGCCGGATGGCCGACATCAGGACGCCGTGGCGTTTCAGCGCTGCCACCAGATTGCGGAGGGTTTCTTCGCCATTGATGGCGCTGTCGACCGATTTCGAGAAATTGCGCAAGGATGATACGAACGCCTCGACCGCGCTCGTCCGGACGTCTTCGGCGTCCTGACGCACGGTCAATTTACCGACCTTGAAGCGATCCAGCGCGGCCCCTTGCATCGACAGCCCATCGATGTCGATCGCCAGTGTCGACACCAGGAGGCCGCCGTTCTTCGGAGCCGCGGTGGACATAATCGACAACTGGTCGAGCGCGAGCGTTCCCGTCGTATCGGTAAATCCGGCATTTCGGAGCACAAGTGCAACGTGGCGAAGCACGTCGCGCTCCGGCGCAAACTCGGCCGTCAGCGAAGCCGCTCCCAGGCGTATCGGCGGCGGCAGAGCCTGGCCTTCGAGATTGTAGAGCTCGATGACATTGGGCAGCAGAAAGACGATCTGCTTGAGGCCTGCCGTGCTTGCGCGTTCGATTGCGCGAATGGTGCCGAGCTCCACGCGCCCCCAATCCCTGAAGGCGATGGAGGCGTTGCGCAACGTTACGCCCGGATTCCCATCCTGGCTCTCCTCAATCAGGTCCGTCGCCTCGATGACGAACGCGTCGCTGCTATCCTTGGCCAGTGCGCCAATCACCCACTCGACATCGCCCAACAAGCTGGTCCGCCCGGCCGGTTGCGCCAGGGCCGACGCGCCCGCCAGGGCTAGCCACAAGCCCGCCAATACCAGCCGACCCGCGGCCCTGAGCACGTCCCGCGCCATGTGCACCACCCCGTGTCTTCCTAGGTGCCGCTGCGCTTGCGGAACTCCGCCCACACCGCCCGCCCGGCCTCGCCCGTGGCCGCGAGCCATGAGTTCGATTGCCGGCTGGGCGGCGCGCTTGAGCGCCTCTCGCAGCTCCGGCGACAGATCGGTGGTGATGCTCATGCCGTTCTGCAGCAAGGTTGCGTAGTTGAGCTCAACGCGGTCGCGCACGATGCGCCATTGCCGCTCGCTCGTCTCGCGGCCGGCGTCGATGAAGGCCGTGCGCTTGGCCGCGTCGAGGCCATCCCACACACTGAGCGAAATCGTGCCGAGGCTGAGCGGCATGGCGTAGTTGATCTCGGTGAATTGCGGCAGCAACTCCCACAATTTGCGGCCCGCCCCGCCATCGCCCGACGACAGCACCGAGTCCACCTCACCGGCCTTGAGCTTGGCCATCGCATCGGCAAAGGAAATGCTCACCGCCTGCGCGCCCAGGCTCTTGAACAGCTCGGTGCCCGTCGTGTCGTAGGTGCGCAGCTTGAGGCTGGCGACATCGGCGAGCGTGCGCACCGGCTTCTTCGCCCACAGGCCCGACGGCGGCCACGGTGTGACGAATAAGAGCTTCTGTCCGCGCGCTTCGAGCATGCGCTCCATCTGCGGGCGCGCCACGTCGAACAGCAGCCGTGCCTGGTCGGCGGAGACGGCGACAAACGGCAGCGATGGCAGCAGGAAGAACGGGTCGATATCGCCCAAGGCACCCGCGAACGAGTTGCCCAGCGCCAGCTTGCCCTCGCCCACCGCCAGGAAGATGTCGCGCGACTTGCCCTTGCTGGCGTCGAAATACGCCTTGATCTTGATCTGCCCGCCGGTCTTTTCCTCGACTTTGGTGGCGAAGAACTGGTCTCCCTCGCCCGGCATCGAATTGGCCGGATACTCGTCCGCCATTTCCAGGACCACCGGATCGGCTGCCAAGGCAGCTCCGACCGCCCCGAGCAGGCCCATCGCCAACCCCATCGCAAGTCCGCGCATCGTGTTGTCCTTTCCGCGACCCCCGTCGCTCGCAGCGGGCCCGCTCAGCCGGCCCGTGCGCGTTCGCGCAGCACAAATTTCTGGATCTTTCCCGTCGATGTCTTCGGCAAAGCCCCGAAGACAATATGACGCGGGACTTTGAAATGCGCCATGTTCGCCCGGCACCAGGCGATGATGTCGCCGGCCGCGGCACTGGCCCCGGGCTTGAGGGTGACGAAGGCGCACGGAGTCTCGCCCCATTTGGGGTCGGGCTTGGCAACCACCGCCGCCTCCATGACCGCCGGATGGCGATACAGCACGTCCTCCACCTCCAGCGAGGAGATGTTCTCGCCCCCCGAAATGATGATGTCTTTCGAGCGGTCCTTGACCTCGACATAGCCGTCCGCGTGGCGCACGGCGAGGTCGCCGGTGCGGAACCACCCGCCCTTGAAGGCCGCCTTGGTCGCCTTGGGGTTCTTGAGGTAGCCCTTCATCACCGTATTGCCGCGCAGCATCATCTCGCCCAGCGTAGCGCCATCCGCCGGCACCGGCGCCATCGTTTCCGGGTCGGCGACCGCAAGGCCGGCCAGCGTGGGATAGACCACCCCCTGACGCGCCATCAGCGCCGCGCGCGCCGCAAGGCTCTGCCCCGCCCAATTCGCTTGCGGCAGGCAGACCGTGGCGGGACCGTAGCTCTCGGTCAGGCCGTAAAGGTGGGTGACGCGGAACCCCATCCCCTCCATGGCCTCGATCACCGCCGAGGGCGGTGCCGCCCCGCCGGTTGCCACCTCGACCACATGGTCGAATTTCCGCTTCACGCTCTCGGGCGCATGGATCAGCGTCGTCAGCACGATCGGCGCCCCGCACATATGCGTGACGCGATGCGCGGCGATCGCCGGGAAGATCAGCGCCGGGTCCACGCGGCGCAGGCACACATGCGTGCCCCCCACCGCCGTCACCGCCCAGGTGTAGGTCCAGCCGTTGCAGTGAAACATCGGCAGCGTCCACAGATAGACGCTCTGCGGCGACAGGCCGAAAGTGATGGCATTGCCGATCGCGTTCAAATATGCGCCGCGATGGTGATAGACGACGCCTTTGGGATTGCCGGTCGTGCCCGACGTATAGAGAAGGCAGATCGCGTCCCATTCATCTTCCGGCGGCGACCAGGCGAAATCGGGATCGCCCTCCGCCAGGAACGCCTCGTAATCTTTCTCGCCCACCAGGCGACCGCCGACATGCGGAGGATCATCAATGTCGATGACCATGGGCGGCTTCTTCATGAGCTTGAGTGCGTCCACCACCGTCTCCGAATACTCGCGGTCGGCAATCAGCAGCTTCGCCTCGCCATGCTCCAAGATGAAGGCGATGGATTTCGCATCGAGGCGGTAATTGAGAGCGTTGAGCACCGCGCCGGCCATCGGCACGGCGTAATGCGCCTCCAGCAGCGCCGGCACGTTGGGCGCCATCACCGCGACTGTGTCGCCCTTGCGAATACCGCGCTTCTTCAATGCCGACGCAAAGCGCAAACAGCGCGCATAGAAACGCGCGTAGGTGTGACGTGTCTCGCCATGGATGACCGCGATCTTGCGTGGATAGACAGAAGCCGCGCGCGCCAGGAAGCTGATCGGCGTCAACGCCGCATAGTTCGCGGCAGCCTTATCGAGATCTCGCTCGTAGATGCCCGCGTCGGCTCTTTGTGGGTCGTTTCGCCGCCACGCTACCCTCCTTCATATCTTTTATACTCTGCATCTCTGATTCGACCCAGATAGTCATGCACATGCAGCCTGCACAACATAATACAGCCGATGACGCCGAACACGGCCGCGGCCACAGAGGCATCCGCCCATATCGCGATCCGCCCGCCACGATGAAGCAGGCAAGCGCCATCGCGCCCATGCAGCAAGCTGGACCATGGCGGCCGCACGAACGTTGCCGGCCTCCAACAATAGCTGGAGCGCGCCGAAGAACAGATCGCCGAGAAAGTTCCTGACAAGAAAAGACATTTCCACCGACCGTATGCACCGCATGCGACACTACGCCCGCGAAAAATTGTCCGATATTCGGACCGATCGAGCAACTATTGCGGCACAATCCTTGCCAGGGCGAAGCCGAGGATTGCCCGACAACCCGGACGGGGCGTAAAGTTTCTGTCATGCGTATCGATATCGTGTCCGACGCTGTCTGCCCGTGGTGCTTCATCGGCAAGCGCCGGCTGGAGCGCGCCCTCGCCCTCTCGCCGCAAAGCGATCTGGAAATCGGCTGGCGGCCCTTCCAGCTCAATCCCGACATGCCGGCCGAAGGCATGGAGCGGCAGGCCTATCTGCGCGCCAAGTTCGGCGAGCGCGCCGGCGGCGACATGTACGCCAATGTCCGCGCCGCCGGTGAGGAGGAAGGCATTCCCTTCGCCTTCGATCGCATCAAGCGCACGCCCAACACGTTGCTCGCCCACCGCTTCATCCGCCACGCCGCCACGAAAGGCCGCCAGAACGACATCGTCGAGGCGCTGTTCCGCGCTTATTTCCTCGACGGCCAGGATATCGGCGCGGTCGGGACCCTGGTCGACGTTGCGCGCGCAGCCGGCCTCGATGCCGCTGAAACGGAGAAATATCTCCACAGTGACGAAGACGCTGAAGCGGTGCGCGCGGAAGATGCATTTGCCCGCGAGATCGGCATTTCCGGCGTGCCCTGCTTCATCGTCGAGCGCAAATACGCCGTCTCCGGCGCCCAGCCGCCCGAAGTTCTGCAAGACGTCTTCGAACGCGTGAGGCAGGAGCTTGCCGGCGCCAGCGCCGCCTCCGCATGACCTGGTCCATCGTCGCGCACGATCCGGAGAGCGGCGCGTTCGGCGTCGCGGTTACCACGAAATTCTTTGCCGTCGGCGCACTCTGCCCCTATGCCATGACCGGCGTCGGTGCCGTGGCGACGCAAGCGCTCGTCAACCCGATGCTCGGCCCCAAGGTGCTGCGCCTTCTTAGCGACGGCATGAGCGCCAAGCAGGCGCTGGAGCGCGCCATCGCCGCCGATGAAGGCCGCGACGCACGTCAGCTTCATGTCGTCGATCGCAATGGCGAGACGGCGCAGCACACCGGCCCGACCTGCGTCGATTGGTGCGGCCACCGCCCCGGCGCCAATTTTTCCGTGGCCGGCAACATGCTGGCTGGACAACAAGTCATCGATCGCACCGCCGAAGCGTTCGAAGCGTCCGTCGGCAAACCGTTGGCTGAGCGTTTCCTGATCGCCCTCGACGCCGGGCAGGCTGCCGGCGGCGACAAGCGTGGCAAGCAATCGGCCGCGTTACGCATCCATTCGACCGAGGAGTATCCGGATCTCGATCTGCGCGTCGACGATCACGCCGAGCCGCTTGCCGAGCTGCGCCGACTCTACGAAGTTAGCCAGTCCTACTTCGTGCATTTCCGCGGCTTCCTGCCCTCGCGCGCCAAGCCGGCCGGTGTCTATGACCGCGCCGTGATCAACGCCGAACTCGCACGCCTGCAAATTCCGCGTCCCTGATGACAAGCACAGCTCCGCTCATCGACATCCGCGATCTGCGGGTCGAGTTCGCAACCCATGAAGGCCAATTCACCGCGGTCGACGGCATCGACCTCGCGATTGCGCGCGGCAAGACGCTGGGCCTGGTCGGCGAGTCCGGCTGCGGCAAGAGCGTTACCTCGCTCGCGGTCATGCGTCTTCTGGCCACGCCGCCCGCGCGCGTGGCGAATGGCACGATCCGTTTTGATGGGACAAATCTTCTGGACCTTAGCGACGAGCAGATGCGCGCCATCCGCGGCCGCGAGATCGCGATGATCTTCCAGGAGCCGATGACGTCGCTCAACCCGGCCTTCCGCGTCGGCGAGCAGATTGCCGAAGGCATCCTGCGCCATCGCGAGGTCAGCACCACCGAGGCCAAGCGCGAGGCCATCGCGCTGATGCGTCGCGTCGGCATTCCCGCCCCCGAGCGCCGCGCCGAGGATTACCCGCACAAGCTTTCCGGCGGCATGCGCCAGCGCGTCATGATCGCCATGGCACTGGCCTGTCGGCCCAAGCTGCTGATCGCCGACGAACCGACCACCGCGCTCGATGTAACGATCCAGGCGCAAATCCTCGATCTGCTGCGCCGCCTGCGCGCCGAGAGCGGCATGGGCATCCTCCTCATCACGCACGACCTCGGCGTCATCGCCGAAATGGCCGACGAGGTCGCGGTCATGTATAGCGGCCGCATTGTCGAGCGCGCATCGGTGCAAGACCTGTTCGCGACACCCCATCACCCCTACACGATCGGTTTGCTCGGCTCGATCCCCAGCATCGCCGGCGGCGAAGAGCGGCTTGCGGCGATCGAAGGCATGGTGCCCAACCCGATGCAGCCACCCGCCGGCTGCCGCTTCCATCCGCGCTGTCCGTTCGCCATCGAACGATGCCGGAGCGAGATTCCGCCGTTGGCCGAGATTACGCCCGGTCATCTCGCGGCTTGCTGGATGGCGCCGCTCGATGCCCATGTCGCCGCCGAAGCGGTGAGCGCATGAGCCTCCTGGTCGTCGAGAATTTGGTCAAGCATTTCCCGGTCCAGGGCGGTCTCCTGCGCCGCAAGTTCGCGGCCATCCATGCCGTCGACGATGTCAGCTTCACCGTCGATGCCGGCGAGACGCTCGCACTGGTCGGCGAGAGCGGCTGCGGCAAATCGACAACCGGGCGCCTCGTCCTGCGGCTGATCGAGGCGACCTCCGGCAATGTCACGTTCGACGGCGAGGATCTGTTCAAGCTGCCGCCCGAGACGCTGCGCAAGCGCCGCCGGCACATGCAGATCATCTTCCAGGACCCCTACGCCTCGCTCAATCCGCGCATGACCGTGCGTGACATCATCGCTGAGCCGCTGACCTTGCACGGCCTAGCGCAAGGCAAAGCGCTCGACGAACGTGTCAATGAGCTGATGGGGTTGGTCGGCCTCTCGACCTATCACGCCCGCCGCTACCCGCATGAATTCTCCGGCGGCCAGCGCCAGCGCATCGGCATCGCGCGCGCCCTCGCCGTTTCGCCCAAGCTGATCGTCGCCGACGAGCCCGTCTCGGCGCTCGACGTCTCGATCCAGGCGCAGATCGTCAATCTGCTGCGCGACCTGCAGCGGCGCTTCCAGCTCGCCTATATCTTTATCGCGCATGACCTCGCCGTCGTGCGCCATGTCGCCGACCGCATCGCCGTCATGTATCTCGGCAAGATCGTCGAACTCGCCCCCAAGCACGCCCTATTCACCGCGCCCCGCCACCCCTACACGCGCGGGCTTCTGGCGGCCGTGCCGGTGCCGGATCCGGCCCGCGCGCGCGCCGGAAAGCTGCTGGAAGGCGACGTCGCCAGCCCGCTCGATCCGCCGCCCGGCTGCCGGTTCCAGGCGCGCTGCCCCTATGTGCGCGATCGCTGTCGGACCGAGGCGCCGCCACTGGCTGCCGAAGGCGACAAGCATTTCGTGGCTTGCCATTTCTGGCGCGAGATCGCCGCCGATGCCGGCGGCGTGCCGGCCGACCGGCCGGACAATGCGCGTCTAACCCGGCTGCAGGCGCGCTTTCGGCGCCGCCTGCCCGCCACGGACCAGGGGCAGCTTGCTGGGGGCAGCGGCGGCTCGTAACATTCGCGAAAATCTTAGGCACCCCCACACCGGAATACCGGGGCGGGCGCCGATGTAGATAGTGTTCAGGGGCTTCACATGAGCTTGGAGGGCGGAATGAAGAAAATCACAGGTTTCGCGGCGGCCGCGATCATGGCGATCGGCCTGACCGCACCGGCGCTGGCGCAGAGCACGCTGAGGATCGGCCTCGCCGAGGATCCGGATCTTCTCGATCCGACCGTCGCGCGAACTTATGTCGGCCGCCTCGTCTTCGCCTCGCTCTGCGACAAGCTCTTCGACATCGACCAGAATTTGAAGATCGTGCCGCAGCTTGCCACGGGGTATGAGTGGAGCGACGAGAACAAGGGTCTCGTCATCAAGCTGCGCCCGGGCGTCGTTTTCCACGACGGCGAGAAATTCGACGCCGCCGCGGTCAAGTTCAACATCGAACGGCACAAGACGATGCAGGGCTCGACCCGCCGCGGCGAGCTGAGCTCGGTCGCGAGCGTCGACATCGTCGACCCGATGACCGTGAAGCTCAATCTCTCGGCGCCGTTCGCGCCGCTGCTGGCGATCCTGACCGACCGCTCCGGCATGATGGTGTCGCCCAAGGCCAGCGAGGCCTTGGCGGCCAATTTCGGCACCAAGCCGGTCTGCTCGGGCCCCTATAAATTCGTCGAGCGTGTGGCGCAGGACCGCATCGTCGTCGAGAAATTCGACCAGTACTGGAACAAGGGTCAGATCAGTATCGACCGAATCATCTATCGGCCGATCTACGACAACACGGTGCGCCTCGCCAATCTCCAGTCCGGCGATCTCGACTTCATCGAGCGCCTGGCCGCGACCGACGCGCCCGAGGTACGCAAGAACACGAAGTTGAAGCTTGAGACGGCCACCGAGCTCGGCTACCAGGGCATCACCATCAACACCAACAACACCGAAAAGGCGAAGAACCCGCTGGGCCAGGACCCGCGCGTGCGCCAGGCCTTCTCGCTGTCGATCGACCGCGAAGCCATCAATCAGGTGGTCTTCAACGGCGAATATGTGCCCGGCAGCCAGTGGGTCTCGCCCAACAACCCCTATTTCGCCAAGAACGTGCCCGTGCCCAAGCGCGACGTGGCGAAGGCCAAGGCGCTTCTCAAGGAGGCAGGCCAGCCAAACCCCAGCTTCACCTTGATGGTGACGACGGCACCCGACCTCCAGCAGGTGGCCCAGGTCATCCAGTCGATGGCGAAGGAAACCGGCTTCGACATCAAGATCCAGGCAACCGAATTCGCCTCGGCGCTCAAGCTCTCCGAAGCGGGGAACTCGGAGGCCTTCATCCTCGCCTGGAGCGGCCGGCCCGATCCCGACGCCAACCTCCACCAGTTCGTCACCTGCAAAGGCCCGCTCAACGACGGCAAATACTGCAACCCCAAAGTCGACGAGCTGATCGAGAAAGCGCGCGCGGTTGGCGACACGGCCGAGCGCATCAAGCTCTACGGCGAAGTGGCGGCGATGCTCGAAAAGGAGCTGCCGATCGTCTACCTCTATCACCGCAAACTGTTCTTCGCGCACTCGACCAAGGTCACCGGCTTCAAGGTTATGCCCGACGGCATGATCCGCGTGCAGGGGCTGAAGCTCGGGAGCTGACTTTTGGCACACCGCTAAAGCGCCTCATGCTGAGCCTGTCGAAGCATGAGGCGCCGGCGCTCTGGACCCTCATCCTTCGACAAGCTCAGGATGAGGATTGGTCGGTTCCACAAAAAAGTCCTCACCCTGAGCCTGTCGAAGGGTGAGAGGACAGAGCGAGCATGCTGAATTATCTCCTCCGCCGCTTCAGCCAGATCATCCCGACGCTGTTCTTCGTGTCGATCATGATCTTCGGCCTGCAGCAGCTCCTGCCCGGCGACCCGGCGCTGGCGCTGGCGGGCGAGGAGCGCGACCCCGAGCTGATCGCGCAGTTGCGTGCGCAATATCATCTCGATCAGCCGATCCCCGTGCAGTATTTCTATTGGCTGCAGGGCGTGTTCCAGGGCGATCTGGGTGAATCGATCCGCATCAAGCAGCCGGTCGGCGAGCTCATCATGCAGAAGCTGCCGGTGACGGCACAGCTCGCGTTCTGGTCGATGGTTTTCGCCCTGCTGATCGGCATCCCCGCCGGCATCGTCTCGGCGATCCGCAAAGACACCTGGCCCGATTACATCGCCAACGCCATCGGCCTCTCCGGCCTGTCCATCCCGCATTTCTGGCTCGGCATCATGCTGATCCTCATCTTTGCCGTGCATCTCGGCTGGCTGCCCGCGGGTGGCTATGTCGAGTTCACCGACAGCCCGCTTGGCAATCTCGAGCGCATGCTGCTGCCCGCCTTCGTGCTCGGCGGCGGTGTCGCCGCGGTGCTGATGCGCCACACCCGCAGCGCCATGCTGAGCGTACTCAAGGCCGATTACGTGCGCACGGCGCGCGCCAAAGGCCTCGCCGAGAAAATCGTCATCCTCCACCACGCGCTGCGCAACGCGTTGGTCCCCGTGATTACGCTGGGCGCCATCCAGGTCGGCGAGCTGATGGGCGGCGCGGTGCTCACCGAGCAGGTCTTCAACATCCCCGGCTTCGGCAAGCTGATCGTCGACGCGGTGTTCAATCGAGACTACGCCGTCGTTCAGGGCGTCGTACTGTTCACCGCCGGCGTCTACATCGTCCTCAATCTCTGCGCCGATATCGCCTACGCGTTGGTCAATCCGCGGCTGAGGGCCTGAGCCATGGCAACGGTCCTCGTCTCAACTCTTCCCGTTGCCGAGAAGCGCGCGCCCAACCGCGTCCTGCGCCGCTTCCTCAGCCATCGCAGCGCCCTGGTCGGCCTTGCGGTGGTGGTGCTCTTCATCGTGATCGCGGCGGCGGCCCCGCTGCTCTCACCCTTCGATCCCGCCGCCACCGACTGGAGCGCGGTGCGCAAGGCGCCCTCGGCCAAGCACTGGCTGGGGACGGACGAGATCGGCCGCGACATCCTCGCGCGCATGCTGTGGGGCGCGCGCGCCTCGATGCTGGCCGGCGTCGTCTCGGTCACGATTGCACTGGCGCTGGGCGTGCCGATTGGCATGATCGCGGGCTATGCCGGCGGCTGGATCGACGCGATTTTGTCGCGCATCACCGACGCGCTGCTCTCCTGCCCCTTCCTTATCCTCGCGATCGCGCTCGCGGCCTTTCTCGGGCCGAGCCTCACCAACGCGATGATCGCGATCGGCATTTCGCAAATGCCCATCTTCATCCGCCTGGCGCGCGGCCAGGTGTTGACGGTGAAGGTCGAGGATTATGTCGAGGCGGCGCGCGCCATCGGCAACCCGCATCACCGCATCATTCTGCGCCACATCCTGCCCAACATCGTCCCGCCGGTCTTGGTGCAAGCGACACTGACCATGGCCACCGCGATCATTGCCGAGGCGAGCCTCAGCTTCCTTGGCCTGGGCCAGCAGCCGCCCGACCCGAGCTGGGGCTCGATGCTCAACGTCGCCAAGAACTTCATGAACCAGGCGCCGTGGATGGCGTTGTGGCCCGGCGTCGCCATCTGCCTGGTCGTGCTCGCCTTCAACCTGCTCGGCGACGGCCTGCGCGACGCGGTCGATCCGAAGGATTAGAGCAGTAAAAGCCGTGTCAGCAGACGACGTACGACAACAGCAACACGTTGTTCATGAGAAAGGGCTCACTGGTTTTCTCGAGCCTGACCAAGCGCGCCGCGTCGACACACTTCTCGGCAGTGCCAAGGGCCGTCCGAAAGTCATTGCGATGTTGGCGCACGGATTACGTTTCATACCCGAGAAGGCACTTAAAATTCAGCCGAATGTGCAGAGCGCGGAGGCGATCCTTGCTCGCCTGAAGCGGTCGCGCGCAGGAGAAACTTGCTACGTGATGTCAGAGCATCACGATTGGGACGCTTCGATGATGCCGCTAGCTGACGCGCTATCTCGTGTCGTCGGCGCGGGCTACGGCACATTCTTGTCCTGCATACCAGGCAAACTCGGTTACTACGAAGCTGAAGCCCCGGGCGAGCGTTACATTCTCATCGCACCGGCGTGAATGGCGGCCAGCGTCGCCGGCCGCAAGCCGACCCGCCGCCGAGGCGTTCGCGAATGCCACGCGCAGCTATGCCGAGCCGGGCTGACTCACGATTTTGTCATTGGCGCGGGGATGGCCAGCGGCGGACAACGCTCTAACTTTGCCCGACAGAATAGTCCCGCCCCGGAGATTTCGATGATTTGCCGTCCGCTGTTTGCCGCGTTTCTCGCTACGCTTGTCGTCTTGTCAGCAGGGCCGTCCTTCGCTCAGTCGCAGGCCGAGATCGAGTTCCTGCAGCGCCGGGTCGACGAGATCCGCGATGCGCGTTTCCGCCGCATGGCGAATGACGAACTCGTCGCCGCGCGCGAGGCGCTGCGTCAGAACAACGCGGAGGAATTCAGGCAGCGCAGCGAAAACGCGGCGCGGCTGGCACGCTTCGACGAGTTCCAGTACCGCCGCTAAAGCGGCGGCCGCTTCGGATTACTGCGCGGCGAGCGCGGGCACGACGCCGTAGGTCTGCGAAGTGCGCGGGCCGGCATCGGCGATCGGCGCGACCGAGAGCGACTGCGGCTGCGCGGTCGCCGACTTGGGATGGAAATACGCTTCGGGCACGCCCATCAGCCAGAACGTCGGCAGGATCGCGAGATCGCGACAGCGCCGGTGTAGCGCTCGGCGCGGCTACCGGAGAAAAGTCCGCGCAGCCAGATCACGGGACCGGCAATGGTGAGAAGGACGGCGAAGATGGCAAGGCAATCGGTGAGGAACGAAGTCATGATGGCGGGTAATGGGTCAATCGGGTTCTTGTTCTGAAGCCTCGGAGCCGGTCCCCCGAGTTGCTGCTTCATGGGCTCGTGCAGACAGCTCCAAAACTATCGTGCCGTCGCTTAACAAACGCTTACCGGCCGGCGTTTTTCCGTCATCTTCGCGGCAGAATTACGGCGAGAAGGTCGCGGCGCAATCGCTTCAAAAAATTGGATAAAGCAGGGTTAACAGCGCAACACCGTACCTTTACTTTAGGCATACCAGAGCACCACCTGACCCGGCATAGCCCGATGCAACTTTGTTTCAGGAGTGAATTATGCTAAGTGAATCGCACGGAGAGGTTGTGTGCGGCTTTCGCTCATTATGACCCACCCGGGTTCCTCTCCGGCCCCGCGTCGGGCTTGGCCCACCCCCTCGGGCCCTTCCCGCCGCGGGGTTCCTTTTTTCGCGGCGGAAAACGCCGCTGAACCCCCGGTCAATCGATCCAGAATTTCTCGCCGCGCGCGTCGCGCGCGAGATAGGCGAGCAATGCCGGCACCATGTGCTTGAACGTCGCGAGATCGTTGACGCTCGCCCCGTCGATCGTGCTCTCGCCGCGCCAGTATTGCTGGCCGGTCTCAGCATCAGACAGGATTGCCGAGAGGACGTAGCGCGGCCTGCTCGATCGCGTCGATCCCGGCACGCGGCCCTGCAGCAGACTGTCGCGAACTCGACGACCACACGTTGATGCGAACTTCCGAGTCCAGGATCTGCCGCCCCACACCTTGCGGCACGCGCGGCTCGGGCGAATAAATCTCCGCGCCGTCGCCTTGCGGTGCGGTGACCACGCGGTCGGACAGGTCGCTCGCACTGGTCTCGCCCAGTGTCATCCCCTGCCCGCCCTCGTCCGCCGCAACGACGGACGTCGAAAACGTCAGGAGCAGACGGCCGCGCTCGGCGACCGGGGTTTCGCCGCTCTGCGCCAGCGTTCTGGCCATGAGCTTGGCGAGTTCGAGATTGTCGTCGCTGTCGTCTTCAGGGCGGATTTCGATCGTCTGCCCCGCCGGCACGCGGACATAGCTTTGCGCGCGTACGACGCCCGGCTCGCCCGCCTGCGCGACACCGGCCAATGCGAACAGAAAACCGAAGCAGACAAGGACGCTGCGACCACGCATGCCCTCAACATGGGGCTGCGGGCGCCCAAATCAATGCGGATTGCCGCGTGTTAACCTTGTTTGCTGGGGGCGGCCGCATCGCGGCTCGCACTCCATTCCTGGACCAAGGTGAAGCCGACAGCGAGCAAGGTGGGACCCAAAAACAGCCCCATGAAGCCGAACGCCACAGCCCCCCCCAACACGCCCAGGAACACCAGCAGCAGCGGCAGATTGCCGCCGCGGCTGATCAGCAGCGGTTTCAGCACGTTGTCGACGCCGCTGACCACCACCGCCCCCCAGATGACCAGGAAAATGCCCCACCCCGTGTCGCCCTGGTAGAACAGCCACAGCGCCGCCGGGATCCACACCAGCGGCGGGCCGATCGGCAACGGCGACAGGAAGAACACCAGCACGCCCAGAAACAGCGGCCCCGGCACGCCCGCGACCCACAGCCCGATGGCCGCCAAAAGCGCCTGCACCAGCGCGGTGCCGAGAATGCCGTAGACCACGCCGCGGATCGTGTTGCCCGCAACCTCGATCAGGCGTTCCGCGCGCGTACCTGCGACGCGCTGGCCCGCGCGCAGCAGCCGCTCACCCACCACGCGCCCGTCGCGTAGCAGGAAGAAGGCAGCGATGATGCTGAGCGTAAGTTCCAGCACGCCCTGGCCCAGCGTGATCCCGCTCGCCAGCGCGAAATCGCGGATGCTGCCGATATAGGGCTGCACGTCATCCAGCAGCCGTGTCTGATCTGCGGCCCGCTCGGCCCAGAATTCCGCTATTTGCGGCCCGATATACGGGATGTCCTGCAGCCAGGCCGGCGGCGCCGGCGGCCCGTCCTGGACGAGCTGGCGCACGAAGCGCGCCGCGCGCGCCGCATCGTCGGCGAGGCTGGAGCCCACGCTGACCAGCGGCACGATCAAGACGGCGGCGATCAGAATTGTCGTAATAAAGGCGGCCAGCGAGCGGCGCCCTTTCATGTGGCGCTCGAGCCAAGCGTGGACCGGCCATGTCGAGTAGGCGAGGATGACGGCCCACATCAGCGCCGACAGGAACGGCCGCAGCACCAGGAAGCAACCGATCACCAGTAGCGCCAGCACGGTGACCGCGACGGCCTGCTCCATCCGGAATTCCGGATTCATCGGCGCGCCGCGCAGACGACGATCTCGACCAGGTCGCGCCCTTCCAGCGCCACGCCGATGCACGCGCGCATCGGCGGATTCTTCGCGTCGACCCACTCCAGCCACGCCGCGTTCATCTCGGCCTTTTTGCTCATGTCGGTAATATAGACCGTCGCTGTCAAAAGGCGTGACTTGTCCGTCCCCAGCTTCGCCAGCGATTCATCAAGGAACGCCAGCGCATCGCGCGTCTGGGCGCGCAGATCGCCGGACTTGTCGCGGGCTGTCGCCACGGCAAATGCCAGATCGGCATGCGCGACGCCGCTGCTGCGGCCCGGCGCGGTTCCTGTCAGTCGGTCGATTGTCAATTCGTTCCCCCGTGATCGACCAGCGGCGACGGCGTCGCCAGAAGCGACACCCGCGCCCGCATGGACTCCCACCATGCCGACAGGGACGGGTGGCGCGCAAGGGTCGCCGCCCCCTCGGGTGCCGCGCGAAAATACGCGATCATCGGTGCGGCATGCAGGTCGGCCAAAGTCATGGCATCGCCGGCGAGATACGGACCAGAGCCCATCAACCCCGCCAGAGCGGCGAGGCAGGTTTGCGCCGTGGCAAGGCCGGCCGCGATCTTGGCCTCGTCGGTGGTTTCGCCGCGCAAGGGTCTGCGCACGCGCTCGACAAACACGTCCCACACCATCGCGCGATAAGCATAGGAATCGAGAAGCCCTATGAGCTGCGCCATACGCGCGCGCCCGCGCGCCGTTGCCGGCTGCAGCGCCGGCCCGACAAATCCTTCGTCGACATACCGGCAGATCGCCGCCGTCTCGTACAATTCGAAGCCATCATGCGCGAACGTTGGAATCCGCGCGAACGGGTGACGGCGCCGATGCTGCTCCGCCACCCCGTCCGCGAAGATATCGACCGCCTCGAAATGAAAGGCCACACCCTTCTCCAGAAGGGCGAGACGCGCGATGCGGGTGTAGACGCTATATGCCGCGCCATAGAGGATTGGATCGCCCATCGGTGCCGGCAGCTTCGCTCAGATCGAAGTGTCAAACAATCCCGGATTAGATGCCCGCCGAGTTCCACTAACCCTCTCCGCCCACGAAGTGGGGGGAGAGGGTGCGAGCGTGAGCGAGCGGGTGAGGTGGGTGTCTCCGCCGCGATTATGTCTGACGGCATGAGTGCGGCGCCACCACCTCACCCTTCCCGTCGCTACGCGACGGGCCCCTTCCCTCTCCCCCGCTTCGCGGCGGAGAGGGATAGGAGCAATTCGATATGTTAGGATCGCCGCTTCGATTCATTCCGCTTCGCCTACCTCTCCCCAAACCATGAACACCACGTTCGCCGTCGTCGTCCCACTCTTCGGCTTGATCCTGGCCGGCTATCTCAGCGGGCGTTTGAATTTCATGACCGGCGAGGCGATCAAGGGCCTGAACGTCTTCGTCTTCAATTTCGCCGTCCCCGCCCTGCTTTTCCGCAGCCTCGCCGGCGGCGGCTCGCCCGAGGCGGGCGATCTCGACATCGTCTACGCCTATTTCGGCGGCGCCTTCGCGATCTTCGCGCTGGGCGCCTTCATCGGCCGCTTCGTCTTTCGCACCACGCTGGCCGAGCAGGCTTTGATGGGCATGACCGCCGCCTTCGGCAATGTCGTGATGATGGGCATCCCGCTCGCCTATGTCGCGTTCGGGACCGAGGCCATTTTGCCGGTGACGCTCGTCGCGAGTTTCCATTCACCGCTGATGCTGCCGCTCACCATGGTGCTGATCGAGCTCGACCGCGGCCATCGTCACGGTCTGGCGCGCGTCGCCGCCCAGGCAGCACTCGCCGTCATCAGCAACCCGATCGTCCTGTCGATTATCGTCGGCGTGCTGTGGAGCCATAGCGGCTGGCCCGTGCCGGGCCCTGTCGACGGCTTTCTGCAGCTGCTCTCGGGTGCCGCGGCGCCATGCGCCTTGTTCGCGCTCGGCGCCACGCTTGCGCAATTCAAGCTGGGTGGCAATCGCGCCGAGATCGGGACGTTGCTGATCATCAAGCTCGCCCTGATGCCGGCCATCGTCTGGGCGCTCGCGAGCTACGTTTTCCGCCTGCCCGATCTTCACGTCGGCGTGGCGACGATCCTCGCGGCTTTGCCCAGCGGCGCCAACCCGTTCATCGTCGCGCGGCGCTACGACATCTTTGTGGCACGCTCGGCCAGCGCGGTGCTGATCTCAACCGCGATTTCCGTCGTTACGATTGCTCTGCTTTTGGCTCGTTACGTGCCGGTACCCTAGTCACCGGCGACGGATGCAAGGGCCGCATTGCAGCCTTACCGGACATTGAAGCGCCGGTAACGTCGCTTATGTCTTCGAAGATCAACCGGCGCATTCGCAGCCGGCGATCACAACATCCGCAGATAACGAGGAAATGTCATGGACTCGTTCTTTCGGCGCACGTCGCGCCTGTCTTCCGTCGTCGCATTGACGTTGATTCTGGGCGCCTGCGCGATGCCGCCCAATAATGGTTTTACCAGCACGCGGGCCGACGCAATGCCATATCCACAGGCCAATGCCAAATGCTGGGAAGACGCTTACGGCGCCCCCTCCGGCGGCGGCTCCAGCCAATTTGGCGGCGCGATGTCGCGTTACGACAGCTGCATGGAGAAAGCCGGCTGGCAGCGCCCCAAGTCGGCGTTCTAACTGTCCGCAGGCACCGGTCCGGGCGGCCCCTTGAGCTCGACGACATTGCCTTCAGGATCGGTGATGTAGAGCGAGGGGCCGTCCCCCTCCGCGCCGAAGCGCCCGCCGATCGGACCCGGCGCCACGCCATGCGCGGCCAGATGCGCCTTCAGCGCAGGCGCATCGAATTTCGCGACGCGCAGACAGACGTGATCCATGTTGCGCCCTTCGCGCCCAGGCGCAGCACCGCCCTCTTTTCCCAACGGCCCGTCGATCGTGATGAGATCGATCAGCGCGCTGCCCGCGCGCAGATGCGTGAGCCCGAGCTTCTCCTGCACCTTCTCGACGCGACAGCCGAGCACGTCGCCGTAAAACTTCGTCATGCGCGCCACATCGCGCACGCGCAGCACGATATGATCGATGCCGAGGATCGTCACTGGCGAAGTCATCGCAGCACCTCCTAAGCCGCCTGCGCGATCTTGGCGAGATCGCCGAGCACCGCCTGCACGCCTTTGACGCGCTGGGGCGGTTCGTCCCAGGCGCTGCGGAAGACGAGCTTGTGGTCGGGCCGCAGCTTCCAGCTTTCCTGGTGGCGGGTGATGAAGGCGATGAGCTTCTCGGGCCGCGCGAATTTGTTCTCGCGGAAGCCGAGCACCGCCCCCTTCGGACCCGCCTCGATGCGATCGACACCGGCCTGCCGGCACAGCCGCTTGATCGCGACCACCTCCAGCAGATTTTTGACCTCGTCCGGCAGCTTGCCGAAGCGGTCGATGAGCTCGGCCGCGAAACCCTCGATCTCGGCCGGCTCGCCAAGCTGCGCCAGGCGGCGATAGAGGCCAAGCCGCACGCTCAAATCCTCGACATAAGTCTCCGGGATCAGCACCGGCATGCCGAGATTGATCTGCGGCGACCATTCGTCGGCGGCCGGAACCGTGACATCGGCACCGCTTTCGCGCGCCGCCCGCACGGCCTCTTCCAGCATGTGCTGGTAGAGCTCGATGCCGACTTCGCGCACATGCCCTGACTGTTCTTCGCCGAGAAGATTGCCCGCCCCGCGGATGTCGAGATCGTAGGACGCGAGCTGGAACCCGGCGCCCAGATTGTCGAGCGTCTGCATGACCTCGAGCCGCTTTTGCGCATCTTGCGTCAGCAGCCGCTCGCCCGGCACCGTCAAATAGCCATAGGCGCGCAGCTTGGCGCGTCCCACACGCCCGCGCAGCTGATAGAGCTGGGCGAGGCCGAACATGTCGGCGCGATGCACGATGATCGTGTTGACGGTCGGGATGTCGAGACCGGATTCGATGATGTTGGTCGACAGCAGGATATCGTAGCCGCCATCGACGAACGAGGTCATGGCGCTCTCGATCTCGGTCGGCGACAGCCGCCCATGCGCCGACACCACCTTGCATTCCGGCACGAGTTTCTGCAGCCGCTCGCGCAGCATGCCGAGATCCTCGATGCGCGGGCAGACATAGAACACCTGCCCGCCGCGGAAGCGTTCGCGCATGATCGCCTCGCGCACGACCACCGGGTCGTAGGGCAGCACGAAGGTGCGCACCGCCAGCCGGTCGATCGGCGGGCTGGCGATGATGCTCATGTCGCGCACGCCCGCCAGCGCCATCTGCAAGGTGCGCGGGATCGGCGTGGCCGTCAGCGTCAGCACATGGACGTTGGCCTTGAGCTCCTTGAGCCGTTCCTTCTGCTTGACGCCGAAATGCTGTTCTTCGTCGACGATCAGCAGGCCGAGATCCTTGAAGGCGATCGTCTTCGCCAGCACCGCCGTCGTGCCGATGACGATATCGATCTTGCCGGCGGCAAGATCGGCGCGCACATCCGCCGCGTCCTTGGCCGTGACCAGGCGCGAGAGCTGCGCGATGCGCAGCGGAAATCCTTCGAAGCGCTTGAGGAAATTGCGGTGATGCTGGCGGCACAGCAGCGTCGTCGGCACCACGACCGCGACCTGCGCGCCGGCCATCGCCGCAACGAAAGCCGTGCGCAACGCGACTTCGGTCTTGCCGAAGCCGACATCGCCGCACACCAGCCGGTCCATCGGCTTGCCCGAGGCGAGATCGGCGATCGAATCCTCGATCGCTTTCGCCTGGTCGTCGGTCTCCGGATAGGGGAAGCGCGCACAAAACTCGTCGTAGAGCCCCTCGGGCGGCACCATGCGCTCGCCCTCGCGCATCGTGCGCTGCGCCGCGACTTGAATGAGCTTGTCCGCGATCTCGGTGATGCGCTGGCGCACGCGCGCCTTGCGTGCCTGCCAGCCCACGCCGCCGAGTTTGTCGAGCTGTGCACCGGCTTCTTCGGAGCCGTAGCGCGACAGCGTGTCGATGTTCTCGACGGGAACAAACAGCTTGTCGTTGTCGGCATAGATCAGGCGCAGGCAGTCATGCGGCGCACCCGCCACCGCCAAAGTCACAAGACCATCAAATCGCCCGATGCCATGATCGACATGGACGACCAGGTCGGCCACCGACAACGTCGCCGCCTCGGTGAGGAAATTCTCCGGCCGCACCCGCCGCTTGGCGGCGCGTACCAGGCGGTCGCCCAGGATGTCCTGCTCGCTCAGCACCGACAGCGATGCGGTCGAAAACCCCTTCTCCAGGCCAAGAACGATCAGCCCCACCGACGCAGGCGGCAGGCGCTGCGCCGTCGCCCAATCGGGTACCGGCACCGCGTTCTCGACACCATGATCGCGCAAGAGCCCGCCCAGGCGCTCTCGCGAGCCCTCGCTATAGGCCGCGACCAGCGTGCGCCGCCCGGCGCCACGCTCGGCGATCAGATGGTCCCGCACGGCATCAAAGAGCCGCATGCCCGGCTGGTTGCGCGCCGGCGCGAAGTCAACGGCCACCTTGCCGCCGGCATCGACCACGGCGCCGGCTTCGTCCATGTCGTCAGGCTGCGCGAAGGGCGACAGAGCGCCGACCGGGCGCTGCCCCAGCAGGCGATCCCACTCGCGTTGCGTCACATAGAGCCGGTCGGGCGGCAGCGGATTGTATTTGGCGCCCTCGCCCGAATGCTTGCCCGACGCGATGTCGCGCCGCGCGGTATAGAATTCCTTGACCTGCTCCAGCCGCGCCAGCACCGCCTCGTCGCTCTGGTGATCGAGCGTGAGCGCGGCGGACGGCAGATAGTCGAACAGAGTCTCCAGCCGCTCGTGGAACAGCGGCAGCCAGTGCTCGACACCGACGGCGCGCCGCCCGGCACTCACCGCCTCGTAGAGCGGATCGTCATCGCCCACCGCGCCGAACAGCTCGCGATAGCCGGTGCGGAAGCGCTGGATCGCGGCCTCATCGAGCAACACCTCGCTCACCGGCTTGAGGGCGAAGCGCTCCAGCTTGGCGCCGCTGCGCTGGCTCATCGGGTCGAAGCTGCGGATCGCCTCCAGAGTGTCGCCGAACAGGTCGAGGCGCAGCGGCTCCGATGTCCCCGGCGGGAACAGGTCGACGATGCCGCCGCGCAGCGCATACTCGCCCGCCTCGCGCACCGTATCGGCGCGGCGATAGCCGTTATGGGTCAGGAACGCGACCAGGTCGTCGATCTTCAGCGTGCCCCCGACCTGGGCGGCGAACACCACGCCCTCGAACATCCGGCGGGCCGGCACGCGCTGCAGGATGGCGTTGATGGTGGTGATGACCACCCGCCCGCCACTGGGCTTGGCGGCGGGGTCGGTCAGGATCTCGAGCGTATCGATCCTGCGGCTCACCACCGCGCCATTGGGCGACACCCGGTCATAGGGCAGGCAGTCCCAGGCCGGGAAGGTCAGGATCTGCAGCGACGGGTCGAAGAACGCCAGCGCCTCGGCCAGGGCCGCCATGCGCGCATCGTCGCGCGCGACGTGGACGAGGTCACGGCCGGAGGCGGCGATTTGTGCAAGGGCCAGGGCATCGCAGCCCGCGGGCGCCCCGACGATGGCGACCCTTCCGGGCTCGGCAAGGAGATGATCAAGCGCCCGCAAAGGTGCGGCCGGGGATTTCAACATCGACATGAACAGCGTCTGTTATTCGTAATGGAACAAGGGATTAGAAAGGAACCTTGAAGTTCCTCAACAGTCGAAACACATCATGATCATGGGCACCCGGCACCGCCGCCCGGCCGGTAGCCCAGTCGAACACGTCGGGGTCCGGGGCGTCCAGCAATCGCTCGTAGCGCTCGAGCTGGTCGGCCGAGAACGCCGGCACATGCGCCCGCGCGAACGCGCCGAGCAGCAAGTCCGTTTCTTTCATGCCGGTATAAAGGCTGCGGTGGATCAGGCGCTTGCGGCGCGCTTCGAGTGTTTCAGTCATTGGGAATTTGGCCGCGTCTGGGCTACACCATATAGAGCCTTCCGCCGAGTTTGTCAGCCCGCCCGACAGCGCAAAAAATTCATGCGGCCGGATATCCTGTTTCCCCTCTTCGCTCCCGCGACAGTGCTGCCTGGTGTCGGCCCGCGGCTGGCCAAGCTGTTCGAGCGCCTTTTGCTCGTCAAGGTCGCCGATCTGCTGTGGCATTTGCCCAACGGCCTGATCGACCGTCGCTTCGCGCCCAAGATCGCCGAGGCGCCCGAGGGCCGCGTCGCCACCTTGACCGTGATCGTCGACGCCGCATCTGGTGCCGCGCAACCCGCGCCAGCCCTACAAGGTCCGCTGCCGCGACGACACCGGCTTCATGCATCTGGTGTTCTTCCATGTGAAGGGCGACTGGGTCGAAAAGGCGCTGCCGGTCGGCGCCACGCGCATCGTCAGCGGCAAGATCGAGCGCTTCCGCGACGAGGTGCAGATGACGCACCCTGACCATATTGCCCCGCCCGAGGAGTTCGCCAAGCTCGCCACCATCGAGCCCGTCTACGGCCTGACCGCCGGCGTCACGCCCAAGGTCATGGCCAAGGCCGTCCACGGCGCGTTGGAGCGGGCACCAGAGCTGCCGGACTGGCTCGACGCGGCCCTGGCGAAACGCGAATCCTTCCCGGCCTGGCGCGACGGTCTGATGGCGGCGCACGGCCCCAAGGACGAGACAGATCTTCTTCCAACAACCGCCGCGCGCCGACGCCTCGCCTACGACGAGCTGCTCGCCAACCAGCTTGTGATCGCACTGGTGCGCGCCCACCAGCGCAAGCTGCCGGGAAGGCGGATTTCCGGCGATGGCAAGCTGCGCAAGAAGGCGCTCGCCGCCCTGCCCTTCGATCTGACCAATTCGCAGAAGAATGCGGTCGCCGAGATTGCCGCCGACATGGCCTCGCCCGCGCGCATGCTGCGCCTGCTGCAGGGCGACGTCGGCAGCGGCAAGACCGTGGTGGCATTGCTGGCGATGCTCAATGCCGTCGAGGCCGGGCACCAGGCCGTGATGATGGCGCCGACCGAAATCCTCGCGCGCCAGCACCATAAGACCATTGCACCGCTGGCCGCTGCCGCCGGCGTCGAGCTGGCGCTGCTCACCGGCCGCGACAAGGGCAAGGCACGCCAGGAGATCGTCGACGGGCTGGAGAACGGCCGGATCGCCATCGCTGTCGGCACACACGCGCTGTTCCAGGAGGATGTCGCGTTCAAGGATCTCGCGATCGCCGTGGTCGATGAACAGCACCGCTTCGGCGTGCATCAGCGCCTCGGCCTCGCCGCGAAGGGCGACGGTGTCGACATGCTGGTGATGACGGCAACGCCGATCCCACGCACCTTGATGCTGTGCGCCTATGGCGACATGGAGGTCTCGAAGCTCATGGAAAAGCCGCCCGGCCGCCAGCCCATCGACACGCGCACCGTGCCGCTCGCGCGCATGGACGAGGTCGCGGCCGGCATCGGCCGCCAGATCGCAACGGGCGCGCAGGCTTACTGGGTGTGCCCGCTGGTCGAAGAATCCGAACTCGTCGATCTTGCCGCCGCGACCGATCGCCATGCCGATCTCGCCGCGCGCTACGGCGCCGCGCGCGTCGGCCTCGTGCACGGCAAGATGAAGGGTACGGAAAAAGACAAGGTGATGGCGCGCTTTGCCGCCGGCGAGATATCCGTGCTCGTGGCCACGACTGTCATCGAAGTCGGCGTCGACGTCCCCAACGCCACGATCATGGTCGTCGAGCACGCCGAGCGCTTCGGCCTTGCCCAACTCCACCAACTGCGCGGCCGCATCGGCCGCGGCGACAAGCCGTCCACCTGCCTGCTGCTCTACGCCACACCGCTGGGCGAAACCGCGAAATCGCGGCTCACGATCCTGCGCGAAAGCGAGGACGGCTTCCGCATCGCCGAGGAAGATCTGAAGCTGCGCGGCGCCGGCGAGCTGCTCGGCACGCGCCAGAGCGGCCTGCCGGAATTCCATCTCGCCGATCTCGCCATCCATGGCGATCTCTTGCAGATCGCGCGCGACGATTCCCGCCTGATCCTGGAACGCGACGCCGATCTTCTCAGCGCGCGCGGCAAGGCGCTGCGCGTCCTGCTCTACCTCTTCGAACGCGACGCCGCCGTGCGCTTGGTGCGCAGCGGCTGAATCGCCCTACGCCGCGCCGGTCCGGACGCGGCTCTTGTTTCCGGCGTGCTCTGCCTGCCAGCGATCGAGGATCTCGCGCGCCTTGTTGACCGCCGGATCCATCGCCTGGTCGTGGTTGGGCTGCTTGGCGGTGAGCTCGATCACGTAGCCGTTGGGGTCGCGAAAATAGATCGAATGGATCGATCCGTGATTCGAGACGCCGCGCAGCTCGCGCCCCGCCTTCTTGCCCTTCTCATACATGCTCTTGAGCGTCGCCGCATCGACCTCGAGCGCGATGTGGAGGTCGAAATCGTGTTGCTCCTTGAACTCGAACGGCCGGTCCGGCGCTTCGAAGAAAGCCAGGAAGGAGCCGTCGCCCATTTTATAGAACGTATGCAGCGTCTCGGTCTTGCGGCCGGTCATCGTTTCCCGGATATCGAGCGAGCATGACAGCGGCAATCCCAGGAAGTCTTCATAGAACTGCCTTGTCTCCTCGGAATCGCGGCAGCGATACGCATTGTGATGAAGGCCCTTGATCATCGTCGATCTCCTTCCCGCTCACACGTGCTGGAACGGCTGTCCTTGCGTCGACTGCACCCAGCCGTTGAAGACGTCGTAGGTCTTCGCATAGCTCGGCCGCTTCTTCATGTTGTTGAGCCAGCGCGCGACATTGGGATAGCGCGAGAAATCGCAATGGACGCACTCGCCCACACTCGTCAGCGACGCGCCGAAATAGTCGGCGATGGTCACGCGATCACCGCAGAGATACTGGCGGTTGGGGCCGAGCCAATAATCGTTGAGGATCGACAGCCATCCTTCCGACTTCTCCTTGCCCCATTTCACCGTCTCCGCCTGCGCCTCGTCGCTCGGCCGCTTGTGATTGGGAAAGACCTGCGGGTAGATCAGCCCGTAGCCGTAGTCGCGATACATGTTGGAATTGAACCAGTCCATGATCTCGTTGATCTTGGCGCGCTGCTTGAGATCCTTGGGATACGCGCCCGAACCGGACTTGTCGGCAAGATATTTGAGGATCGCCGAGCTTTCGGTGAGCCGGAAATCGCCGTCTTCCAGGACGGGGATCAGCCGGTTGGGATTGATCGCGACGAATGGCGGCTCATAGTGCTCGCCCTTCAGCACGTCGACGACTTGCATCTCCACGTCGAGGCCCTCGTCGGCGATGAACTGCATCACCGGCCGGCTGGTGGTGGAAATCGGGTGCATGTAGAGCTTCATGGCTCATTCCTCCCGCTGAACTTATTGTTTTCGTCTCTTTCGTTGCACCTGAGTTTGCCGCCGCCGACAGGTACCCGACAAGCCGATTTTCGACCGGCGGCGATTGGGCCGTTCGTCCGCGGCAAAGCCCTGCCTGCGCTGCTCTATTTTTTCCAACGCGACGCCGCGGGGCGACTGGTCCGCAGCGGCTAACCCAAGCCCTTGCGCTAAATAACAGAATCATAGTGTTAATCATCGATTTACACAAAAGAGCTATGATCTACCCTCAAGGGTGACATTCCGGATATCTGCTCGTGGGGTATGGCCGTTGCCCTTATGGTCCGCGCCCCACCAAGCCTCACCCCCCTTAAATCGCTGTGCTGATAAATCGTTCTTCCTCGCGCCAATCGGGGGGATCGTCCATTCCCGTTTCTGTCCCCGCGCTCGACGCCGCCGGCTGGGATGCGCGCGTGCGGCGGCTCTATGAGCATTGGCAGGCGATCCATCCCGACCAGGGCCTGCCGGGGCGCCAGCATTTCGATCCTCTGCAGGTGCCGCAGCTTTTGTCGTGGATCTGGCTGGTGGACGTCCACCGCGAGCCTCTGCGCTTCAAATTTCGCCTCTACGGCACGCAGCACATCCCGCCCTCGGGCGGCGATCACACCGGCAAGTGGATCGACGAGGCCTATCCGAATTTCGTCACCAGCGACGTCTATGCCGACTATGTGCTGGTCGCCGAACAAGGCGTGCCGAGCTATCGCAAGGGCAATGCCAGCTACCATGCGCCCGAATACAAAGAACTCGAGCGCGTCATGCTGCCGCTGGCCACGGATGGCCAAACGGTCGACATGATCATGGCGATCACCGTTTATTTTCGCTGATCCGGCCCGGCGGCGTCGTAGCCGCGAGGCCACGACATCAACAGCAAACCAGCATTTCCGAAGTTACCCGCGCACCGGACATTTCGCGGACATCCCCAAACCGACGCCTTTGACCCCAAGCAGACTTCCGATAGGAAATCTCCGTCCATCACGACGCTTGCTGCCGTCGGGCTGGCGCGGTAGCGCAAACACGTAACTTCACGTGGCACTTCCTTTCGCGATCGCCGGCCGGATATTCTGGTTCATCCGAAACAGGTTGCCTGGATCGTATTTCGCTTTGAGTGTCGCGAGACGATCGAAGTTGCCGCCGTATGCACCCGAAACCCGGTCCATCTCATCCTCGGGCATGAAATTGACATAGACGCCGCCGGTCGCGTGCGGCGCGGCCGCTGCGAAGAAACTTCGCGCCCACTGCATGCACTCGGAGTCCTGCTCCGGCTCGCGCCAGCGTGCATGCACGTTCAGCACGAATTGAGCATCGCGGTGCGGGTAGGCCGTCGCGCCCGCTGGGACACGGCTAATAGCCCCGCCGAGATGCACGAGAAAAATCTCACACTCGGACGTCGGCAACCTGCTTCCGTAATCCACGATGACCTCGATCGCGGCATCGGTGAGCTCCGCAAAATAATGCGATTTCCAGTAGTTGCGAGCGCCGGTGGCGACAAGCGAGTCGAAAGCGGCCTGCCACGCAATGAAGGGTTGTGGGCCGATGGCGGCGGCGATTGGCCCACCGTGGCGGCGCAGTGGCTCCAGAACACGTCGGCCGTCCTCGACATTGCCGGCGTAGCAGACGGCGAACACCAGTACTTCGGTCCCGTGCACCGCGGCGGATAGGAACGGCAAAGGCGGCGCCTTCCGCAGCACAACCATGCACATCAGTTCATCAGGTGCTTCGGATACGAAGCGCCGATACGTCTCCAGGAGTTCCCGCGCACCGGCCGCGGTATGGACGATCAAACCCGAGAGCAGCTCCGGACCGACACGATGCAGCTCGAACTCGAACGAGGTAACCACCCCGAAATTGCCGCCTCCGCCGCGAATGGCCCAAAACAGATCGGGATGCTCGCTCGTGCTCGCGCGCATAAGCTGGCCATGGGCCGTAACCACGTCGGCTGCGGTCAGGTTATCAATTGTGAGCCCGTACCGGCGGCTGAGCCAGCCAAAGCCGCCGCCGAGTGTGAGTCCGGCCACGCCGGTCGTGGAGTTGATCCCGAGCGGTGTCGCGAGACCGAACGCCTGAACCTTCGCGTCGAACTCGCCCAGCGTCACGCCGGGCTCTACGCGAGCGGTCCGCCGGGCGGGGTCAACCTGGATCGAACGCATGAGGGACAGATCGATCATCAGACCGCCGTCGCAGACGGCATTGCCGGCGATGTTGTGGCCGCCGCCACGCACCGCGAGCAACAGGCCGTGATCCGTCGCGAACTCGACTGCGCGGATCACATCCGTCGCGCCAGCGCACCGCACGATTATTCCCGGGTGGCGATCGATCATCCCATTCCAGATCTTGCGAGCTTCCTCGTATCCGTCATCGCCGGCGAGGCACACACTGCCGCGAGTAGCGCTGCGGAGCGCATCGAGAGCAGCCGAGCCGACGCAGACACTTTTTCTATCGATCTCTGGAAACTCCGCCATGATCCTCCTCCATCGGGTGCTGATCGGAGCGCCGACAGCTTGGGGCAAGGGTCCGCTGAAGGGGCACAAGCGCCGGTCCGATTCCGAGGCGCTCGGCCTCGTCGAGCAGGTCCCCCAGCTTGCGCGTCGTCTCCTGCCCGGAACGGTCCCGACCATGTGCAGCAAGGGTGCGCCCATACCGAACGAAAAAGTTGGCCCACGGTAACGGTTCTGGCCGCGTATAATCCTCGAGGGCGGCGGCGTAGCGCTCCGCACCGTCCCAATCCTGGCAGGCCAGCGACGCGTCGATCGCGTACCGGAAGAACCACAAATGATTGTGGCCGACCGCGCCTTTGCGGAGAATCTCCTCGCCTTCCGTCAGCGCCGCGCGACGCTCGGTTGGATCCTCAGTCGTAACCGCAAGGTGACCGAGGATCCACGGGCCCACGAAGCTGATCCCGGCCTCGCGGCTGATCGCCAATGCGCGGCGCAGCAGGCCCAACGCCTCCGCCGTACCCACCTCTGCGCGAGCGACCATGGCTAGGTCATGAAGACTCACCGCCTCGAACCTTTTTGCGCCGAGCTGCCGAGCGAGGGCCAGCGCCCGCTCAGCATGCACCTTCGCACGTCCGAACTCGCCCGTGGTGCGAAACACGTTGCACGCCGCGTTGTGGGCGATGATCTCCGCCCGATGATGCCCGACCCGCGCCGCTAGTTCGACCGCTGCCTGGGTTGTTGAAAGCACACCTGAGAAGTCGTTGAGGTAGACTTCGGTATGCGCGACCATGCTGAGATTGGCCACTTCGATGCGCCCGGCGCCGGACGTGCGGGACAGCTCTACGCAACGACTGAAGTGCCGATGGGCACTGATCATCCTGCCGCGCGCGTACCCCGCGTCGCCCAACCCGCCGAGCGCGCGGGCCTCCAGCTCTGGCGAATGGGCCTGTCGTGCGCAGTCGAGCGCCCGCTGATGCTCTTGCAGGCACTCGTCGAGCCGGCCAAGCGGGAAGCAGAGATTGCCGCGGAGGTGGTGGATTCGCGCGCGTTCCGCCGCGAGGTCCTCCGCAGCGGCCGCGGTCGCGGCCTTGTCCAGCATCGCAAAGGCCTCGTTGAAACGATCGGTCACGCGCAAGCCGGCGGCGAGCCCGATTCGAGCTCGACACCGCTCGACGTCGACATCGGCGGCCGAGAGGGCCTGCTCGAAGGCGGCAATGGATTCTCGTATTGAACCGACGTCATGCAGGATCTCGCCTCGGAACAGGGACAACGCGCTCAAATCGGCCCGCTCCCGGGCTAAGGCGAGCCCGTGGTCGACAAGCTGCAGGGCCCGTTCGCTCCGGTACTCCGCCGCTTGCGCGCGCGCCGCTTCCAGGTAGGCCCGGGGGGCACCAACGTCATCGGCCCGATCGAGATGCTGTGCGTACAACGTCAGGTCACGGCTCCTGAACCAATCGGCCGCCCGCCGGTGCAGCTCGCGGCTTCTGCTCCGAAGCAAGGTGTCGTATACAGCCTCTTGGATCAGCGCGTGGGCGAAGAGGAAGTGGTCGCCCTGGGCGCGTACCAGAAGGTGCCTGACCAGATCGCCACAGTCCCAATCGGGCTGCTCAAGGAGAGCTCCCAACGCCTCAGCGGTGAACCGCTGGCCGAGGACGGAAGCCGCCTGTAGCGCCTGTCTGTCGGGCAACGCGAGCCGATCCAAGCGGGCCTGCACCAAACTTCGCACCGATCCCGGAACACCGCCTTCGGCATTCTCGTCTGCGTGCCGTAGCAAGTGTTCCAGAAACAGCGGATTGCCGGCTGCTCGTTCGATGCAACGCCGCGCCAGCTCGCCGAGCGTGCTGAGATAGCGCCCGGCAAGGCGGTCGACCTCGCTGGGTTGGAGCGGGCCGAGGTCGATTGTAGCGATCGGCCAGCCGGCGATCGTCGAGCGCCAGGCATCGTCGAGCGGGTCACGTTCGATTCGCGAGGTCATGACCAGAAGTGCCGCGCACCCGGCGACGGCCTGGATGAGGTTTGAGAGATGATTGAGAGTCGCGCGGTCAGCCCAATGCAGGTCTTCCACCGCCAGCAGCCGGGGACGGCGGCCGCTTGCCTGTGTGACCAGTTCGGCGACGGTCGCGCGCTTGCCGCGATCCCGGGCGGCGTTGTCCATCGCATCGTAGAGCGTACGCAGCTCAGTCGGCTGCGGCACGTTCAAGAGGTCGTTCAAGTACACCCGCTGTTCGTCGGGCAGCATGCCATCCGCGAAGGCCTTTTCGGCCGCTGCCTCGGCTTGCTCCCGGCCGCTTTCGCCCGACAGCTCGAGCAGACTGCGGACGAGCGAGCGGATGGCGTCCTGGCCAGACCCCATTCCGAAGTCGAGCACCAGCCCGCTGTGACAAGCGAAGTTCTCTTCCTCGGCCTTCGCTTGGAACTGCTCGAGCAGTCGGGTCTTGCCGATGCCGGCCTCCCCGCGGATGTAGATGGTCTGGCCGCGTCTCATGTCTCGGCATTGGCCAAGCGCAGCTTCGAGCTGTGTCAGTTCACTTTCCCGACCGACGAAGGGGTGACGGCCCGCGCGAGCGGGATCGCGGAAGGCCCGTAGTCGCCATGCCCTGACCGGCTTTGCGAGCCCTTTGATCGCGACTGCGCCGACCTCGGCGCAGTCGAGCTGCTCGGCGAGCGCTCGATGAAGAGAATCCGAAATGAGAATCTCGCCCGCGGCCGCCTCGTCCGTGAGGCGCGAGGCGAGGTTCACGGACTCGCCTGTGACCGTGTATTCCAGATGGCGCGCGCTACCGGTGCCGCTGGCCACAACCTCCCCGCTGGCGATGCCGATGTGCACGCCGATCGAATGGCCGAGTTCGGCCGCAAGCTGCGGTACGCCGCGCCGGATGTCGAGCGCCGCTCGGATGCATCGCTCGGAATCGTTGCCATAGGCGACCGGCGCCCCGAAGACCGCCATCACGCAATCGCCGATGTGCTTGTCGACGCTGCCGCCATGATCGGCGACGCTTGAGTCGGCAAGGTCGAAGAAGCGGCCGAGCAGGGCGTGGACTTCCTCGGCATCGAGTTCGTCGGCGAGCTTCGTGTAGCCCGCGAGATCAGCGAACAGCACCGCCACCTGCCGCCGCTCAGCCTGAGGCAGGGACGCGCTCGCGCGCGATGTCGAGGTCCGTGCGCCCGCCCCAGGAAAGGCCGATGGCGCCGTTTCGTCTCGCAAAGCCGCGATCGCGGCGAGCAGCTTGCGACGGTGGCCGACCGAAGTGACTCCAACCCCGATGAGGTCTTCGGTTGTCAGGTCGGCCAAGACCTGGCCGTCAATATCGTTCTTGCGGAACGCCTGCTCGTACTGCCCCAGCCCCAGACCGCGCAGCCAAGCCGCAACGTTCATGGGCGCCTCCCGGCCCGGTTCTTCGCAGAGCACCAAGTCCTTCAGCCTAGCCCAAAATCGCACAACAGGCGCGGTAAAAGGTCAGGCGGAAACCGACAGGCGTGAAGGTCCGCCTCTGGCACTAAGCGCCGGTTCGCTGCACTGCAATAACTCGGCGGCTATCTAAGGCAAAGCGGACTTGCGAGCCCGGCCACCAGTAGGTTTATGGGTTCACGCCCTAATCTGCATCCGTTCGCGGCGCGCCGGCGTAACTCCGGCCAAGTGCGAATTATTCGCATCTTCTCCCGCCCTTCGTCCGATGGGGCACCGGGAGAAATTCGCAATGAACGGAGTTTGACCATCATGACCATGCGCAAAACCGCCTGGACTGGCGCCGCTCTCGCCCTCGCCGTCACCTTCGCAGCACCCTCGTTCGCCGACGTCATGGTCGGCGGCAAAGCGATGCTGCCCGGCAAGGACATCATCGACAACGCGGTCAATTCAGCCGATCACACGACCCTGGTCGCGGCCGTGAAGGCGGCGAGCCTGGTCGACACGCTGAAGGGCACCGGCCCGTTCACCGTCTTCGCGCCGACCAATGCCGCGTTCGCAGCCCTTCCGGCCGGCACCGTCGACTCGCTCCTGAAGCCGGATATGAAGCCGGCCCTCACCAAGGTGCTGACCTATCACGTCGTCCCGGGCCGCCTGACCTACACGGAGCTCAAAAAGCAGGTCGATGCCGGCAAGGGCATGGCGAAGCTCAAGACCGCCTCCGGTGGCACGCTGACCGCCGTCGCGAACGGGCCGTCCAACATCATGATCAAGGACGACAAGGGCGCCGCCGCCAACATCGCCGTGTATGACGTGATCCAGTCGAATGGCGTCATCCACTCGATCGACAAGGTGCTGCTGCCGAACTAAGGACGACCCATTCTAAAATTCTTGTCATGGCCGCTCCGGCGCCCCCCGCACCGGAGCGGTCTGTTCCGGCGGCAACGCTGTGTCGACGCGCGCGGGCGGCGTCGCCAGCCCACCCGACACCACCAGCTTGATCGCTTCCTCGGCGGTGAGGTCGAGTTCGATCGCCTCGTCCTTCGGCACCAGCACCAGGAACCCCGCGGTCGGGTTGGGCGTACCGGGGATGAACACGTTGACCAGCCCGCCCGGCGTCACCGACTGCGCCTTGCCCGGGGTCGTGCCGGTGATGAAGCCGATGCGCCACAGTCCCGCGCGCGGAAACTCGACCAGCACCACCTGCCGGAACGCCTGCGCGCGGTCGGCCAGGATCGTGTGGAAGATCTGCTTGATGGCGCCGTAGATCGAGCGCACCACCGGCGTGCGGTGGACCACGCCTTCGCTGATGCGCAAGAAAGCCCGCCCGATCAAGCCGGCCGCAAATCCGCCGATCAGGATCAAGGACAACAGAACGATCAGCAGCCCAAGCCCCGGCACGCTGAACGGCAGGTAATGATTGGGGTTGTAGTCGCGCGGCAGCAGGTTGTTGACGCGTTCGTCGACAAAATGAACCACCAGCCACGCGAGATAGATGGTGATCGAAATCGGCGCCGTGATCAGAATGCCGGCGAACAGGTAGGCGCGCAGCCGCTGCATCAGGCTCAGGTGAAAGCCCGTATCCTCCGGCACGTCGCCGTTCTCGTCACAATTCACGGGGACGCCTCCAGGATCGAAGAACCAATCCGGCCTCGCCGAAAATTGATTGTCGCCGCTTCACGCCCGACCGTATCCAACTTGAAGCTTTGGATCATGCGTCACACCTGTATGCAGTCATCCGGTACAACGTTTGAGCGCGCCGGGAATATCCGGGGGTTACAGAACATTTATACTGGCATACCTCGAAAGGTAACTCAGCCATGTCGCAAAGCCCCCGTCTGGCGGCAGTGGCCACTGCCGTTCCGCCCACCATCCTGCGCCAAGACGATGTCATTGCCCGGGTGAGCCGATTGTTCGGCGGACCGTCGTCGGCGATTGATCGCTTACTCCCCGCCTTCTCCAATGCGGGCATAGCCAAGCGCCACTCCTGCGTGCCCGTGGAATGGTTCGAGCACGACCATGGCTGGGTCGAGCGCAGCCAGCTATTTCGCGAGCATGCCGTCAATCTTCTTGAGGCGGCGGCGCGCGACTGCGTCGTGCGCGCCGGCTGCGACTATGCCGACATCGACGCCATCGTCACGGTATCCACGACGGGCATCACGACACCCAGCCTCGACGCCTTGCTGATGGAGCGCCTGCCGTTTCGCCGCGACGTGACGCGCCTGCCCATCTTCGGCCTGGGTTGTGCTGGCGGCGTCCTGGGACTGGCCCGCGCCGCAGCGCTCGCCCGCGCCCAGCCGGGTTCGCGCGTGCTCTTCCTGGTCGTGGAGCTTTGCGCGCTGACCTTCCGCAAGCGCGACCAGTCGAAGAGCAACATCATCGGTGCCGCCCTGTTCGGCGATGGTGCCGCGGCGGCCCTGATCGCCGACGATGCCAACGGCCCGGCGCTGACCGCGACGGGCGAATACACCTGGCCCGACACGCTGGGCATCATGGGCTGGCATATCGAGGAGGACGGGCTCGGCGTCCTCTTCTCGCGCGATATCCCCCAGTTTGTGCGCGGCGAATTCCGTGCGGCGCTCGACGGTTTCCTGGTGAAGAACGGCCGCGCCATCGAGGAGATCGACCGCTTCGTCTGCCATCCCGGCGGCGCCAAGGTGATCGATGCGCTGGAATCCGCCTTCACGCTCCCACAAGGGGAGTTGTGGGCGGCGCGCGAGGTGCTGCATGATTACGGCAACATGTCGGCGGCAACCGTGATCTTCGTGCTCGATCGCATGCTCCCGGCCGGCGGAAAAACCTATCTGATGACGGCGCTCGGCCCCGGCTTCACCGCGGGATTTCTGACCTTGGACAACGATGCCTGAGCTGTTCGAATTTCCCCCGTCGACCGCGCAAGCCATCCTCGGCTTCGTGCTGCTGCAGCGCCTGGTCGAGCTCTACATCGCGCGACGCAACACCGAGCGCCTGCTGGCCGCGGGCGCCATCGAGCATGGCGCCGCCGAATACCCGCTGATCGTGATGATGCACGCCGTCTTCCTGGCAGCACTCGTGTTCACGGTGCCGTCCTACAGCGCGGTGAACTGGGCCTGGGTCGCGGTCTATGTGGTGTTGCAGGTGTTGCGCGTCTGGACCATGGCCAGCCTCGGGCGCTATTGGACGACGCGGATCATCACGCTCCCCGGCGCCTCCCTCGTCCTTGGTGGTCCCTATCGTTACGTCCGCCACCCGAACTATATCGTGGTTGCCGGCGAGATTGCGGTCCTGCCGCTGATTTTCGATCAGTACCTGATTGCCGCGGTGTTCAGCGTGCTCAACGCCGGGCTGCTGTTCCAGCGCATCCGCACCGAGGAGGCCGTGCTCGCCGATCGCCGCGTCACGCCGCCCGCGGAAAATTAAGCTCGACTTTGACGCCGCTGGGATCGTTGCAGAAGAGCTGGCGCACCGGCGTTCCCGGTACGTCACGCGTCGCCACGTCGAAGCCCGCCGCCTTCAGCTTACCCGCCAACGCCTTCAAATCGCCGTCTGCCTTGAACGCCAGATGATCGACGCTGCCCGTGCCCTCGTGCGGGCATTCATCGACCTCGATCACATGCACGACCGGCTGGTCGCCGACATAGAGCCAGGCGCCGGGAAAATCGAAATTCGGCCGCCAGCCCTCATGCAGGCCCAAGAGATCGCAATAGAAGCGGCGCGTCGCCGCCAGATCGTCGGTCCGGATCGTGTAGTGGTCGATGCCGTTGATGGCCATGGGCAACTCCCGTTCAAGACCTTCATCCTTCGAGACGGATCACGCTCCGCGTGATCCTCCTCAGGATGAGGGCATTCTATCTCTACTACACCGACCTCATCCTGAGGAGCAGCCCGCGTCAGCGGGCTGCGTCTCGAAGGATGACTTCCTTAAGCATACCGCGTCGGCAGCTTCTCGCCTTTCAGATGCGCGCGCAGATTGGCCACCACCAGATCGGCCATCGCTTTGCGGGTCTCGTGCGTGGCGCTGCCGACATGCGGCAGCAGCATCACGTTATCCATCGCAAACAATTCCTCGGGCACTTTCGGCTCATCGGCGAAGACATCGAGCCCGGCAGCGCCCAGCGTGCCGTCCTTGAGCGCCTTGACCAGCGCCACCTCGTCGACGACCGAGCCGCGCGCGACGTTGATCAGCGTCCCCTTCTTGCCGAGCGCCTTGATCACATCGGCATTGACGATGCCTTTGGTCTCCGGCCCGCCGGGGCAGATGACGATCAAGAAATCGACTGCCGCCGCCATGTCGACCAACTTGTCGAAATAGCGGTAGGACACCTCGTTCTGCTTCTTGCGGCCGAAATAGGAAATGTCCATGTCGAACGCCGCGGCGCGCTTGGCGATTGCCTTGCCGATGCGACCGAGGCCGAGGATACCGAGCTTCTTGCCGCTCGCGCGGTTGGCCAGCGGAAACCCGCCCTTGAGCCACTTGCCTTCGCGCACGAAACGGTCGGATTGCACCAGCCGGCGCGCGGTCGCGAACATCATCGTGATCGCCAGATCGGCGACCTCGTCGTTGAGCACGTCGGGCGTGTTGGTGACGGCGATGCCGCGCGCCTTCGCCGCCTTGATGTCGACCGCGTCCACGCCCACACCGAAGCAGGCGATGATCTCGAGCTTCGGCAGCGCGTCCATGAGCGCCGTGTCGGCGCCGTGATGGCCGGTCGACTGCAGGAAGCGCACCTTGTCGCGCAGCGGCTTCAGGAACGCGGCGCGCTCCGCCGGCGGCGGCATTTTGTGAATGGTGAAATCCTTTTCAAGTTCCGCCATCTGCGCCGGCAGCAGCGGCGCCATCGAGATAAGATCGGGCTTCATGGGTCGTCTTCGATCCTTGTGAAAATCAGGATTTGAACATGGCGACGAGGTTCTCGGCACCCTTGATGACGAGGCTGGCATCGCTGCCGACGGCGACGAAGCCGAAGCCCTCGTTCACGCATTTCTTCGCCAACTCGACATTCGGGCTGAGAAAGCCGGCGGGCTTCTTTTTCTTCTGCAGCCGCTTCAAGCCGCCGAAGATGGCGGCCTGCACGTCCGCATGCATCGGGTTGCCGAGATGGCCGAGGCCGGCCGCGAGATCCGAAGGGCCGATGAACACGCCGTCCACGCCTTCGACATCGGCAATCGCTTCGAGATTGTCGAGCGCCTGTTTCGTCTCCACCTGCACCAGCACGCAGATCTCGGAATTGGCTTTGGCGAGGTAATCCTTGACCCGTCCGTATCGCGAGGCGCGCGTGGTCGTGGCCACGCCGCGCACGCCGTGCGGCGGATAGCGCGTCGCCTTCACCGCCGCGCGGGCCTCATCGGCATTCTGCACGAACGGGATCAGCAGCGTCTGCGCGCCGATATCGAGCAGGCGCTTGTGCATGACCATGTCGTTCCAGGCCGGCCGCACGATGCCGGTCGCGGTGCCGCCTTCGAGGGCTTGCAACTGGCTCATGATATTGGGCACGTCGTTGGGCGAATGCTCGGCGTCGATCAGCACCCAGTCGAACCCGAGATGGGCGACCATCTCCGCGACGACATTGCTGCAGATCGTGCTCCACAGCCCGATCTGCGGCTTGCCTTCGGCCAGGCCTTGCTTGAAACGGTTGCGCGGCAATTCCATATCGAAACGGCTCCCCCAAAAATCAACAAGACGCTGTCAGGCGCGGATTACCCGATACCATAGCGGCGTGACCGGGTCGTGGCTATTCACGGCAACGCTGCCATGCGCGGGCCCGCTCACTGATGCAGCAACTCCGCCACCCGCAGCGCGATCGCCTGCGAGGCGGTGAGGCCCGGCAATTCAATTCCATAAAGCTGAACCAGGTTCGAGACGCCATGCGTCTCCGGCCCCTGGATCACGAAATCGGCGGCCGGCGAACCGTTCGGGCCGAGCTTGGGCCGGATGCCGGAATAGGCGGGCATCAACGCCCCGTCGGCGAGGCCGGGCCAGTATTTGCGCACTTCGGCATAGAACTTGTCGCAGCGATGTGGGTCGACGTCGTATCCGATCTCCTCCACCCATTCGACATCCGGGCCGAAGCGCGCCTGGCCACCGAGATCGATGGTGATATGCACGCCGAGCCCGCCGGGCTCGGGGACCGGATAGATCAGCCGGCTGAACGGCGCTTTCGCGGCCAGCGAGAAATAATTGCCCTTGGCGTAATGCAGCGGCGGCACGCTGTCCGGCCGCAATCCCATGAGCTCACGCGCGATCGGTTGCGCGCCCAGCCCCGCCGAATTGACGACGCTGCGGCACGACAGACGCATCGCGCCCTCGCCGCCGACCTCGATCTCGATGCGCCCGCCGCCGACGACGCGTCCGCCAAGCACGGGGGCGTTGAACGCGATCATGGCGCCGCGCGCCTCGGCATCGCCCTGATAGGCCAGCATCAGGCTGTGGCTGTCGATAATGCCCGTCGAGGGTGAAACGACGGCGGCCACGCATTCAAGATTGGGCTCGATCGCTTTCGCCTCTTGCGCCGACATCATCCGCAGATCGGGAACGCCGTTGGCCGCGGCCAAGGCCATGATCTTGTGGAGCGTCGCGATCTGCGTCTCATTGGTCGCGACGATCAGCTTGGTGCAGGCGCGATGCGGCACGCCCCGCTCGGCGCAATATTCGTAGAGAAACTTCTTCCCCTCGACGCACAGCTTCGCCTTGAGGCTGCCGGTCGGGTAGTAGATGCCCGCGTGAATGACCTCGCTGTTGCGCGAGCTCGTCCCCGTGCCGATCGTGTCGGCGGCCTCGAGCACGATCACCTCGCGTCCCGCCAGCGCCAATTCGCGCGCGATCGCGAGCCCGACCACACCGGCGCCGATCACCACGCAATCCGCCGCCTCGGACATCGCTCTCCTGCCGCATATATCGGGGAACCGGCAGCGCGTGGCCGCGCCGCCGCTGCCCCAAGGAATAGGTTTAATCGCGACCCCGCGCAAGGTAGAAGAAAGGCGCATGGCCCCCGCGATTCGGTTCCCTCGTGCCGCGTTTACCACCGCCGCCGCGCTCCTGGCTCTGGCCGCCTGCGCACCGGCGCCGCCGCTCTTTCCCGAGCTGCCGCGCCTGCAGGTATCGACCGGGTTCGGAATCCCGAATTTGTGCGGGCCCGGCGTTTCACCAGCCATAGCCGTGGCAGGTGCACCCGCCGGCACCACGCGCTATCGCGTGCGCATGACCAATACCAGCGTATTGCTGCAGACCGCCTGGCAGGACACCCTGCCGGCCAGCCCGACCGGCATCGCAGAGGGGGCCTCAACCAGCTATCCGCCCCCCTGTATGGGCACCTACCAGCAATACGCCTACCGGTTTGAGGTAATGGCCCTCGACGCCAGCGATCGCCCCCTCGCCTACGGCCAGACGACGGCCACGGCCGTGACGCTGGACCGGCTGGCGCGCCAGGCACGCAACGCGCCGGCCAAGCCCGGCGCCCCCGCGGCGCCGTCCGGACAGGCGCCGGTTCTGGAGCGCGAGGATGACAGCGACATCTTCGGAACCCTGCCCTATCGCAACTACGGCCCCGTTGTCGCGCCAACGCCGGTAGTGCCGGCCGACTAGGACCCATGGAGCGGCTGCGGATCGCCAAGCTGGAAGCGCTCGTCTTTCGCGCACCGATCGACGAGCCGGTGCGCACATCGTTCGGCACCATGACGGATCGGCCTTCCGTCCTTGTGCGCATCGAGGATCGCGACGGCGCAGTCGGCTGGGGCGAGAGTTGGTGCAACTTTCCCCACCTGCGGCGCCGAGCATCGCGCCCGCCTCGTATCGACGATCTTCGCCCCGCTGCTGCTGGGCAGTGAGATCACCGACATCGACGCCAACTTTGCCGAGCTAACGCGCCAGACGCGTCTTCTCGCCCTGCAGAGCGGCGAGCCGGGCCCGCTGGCCCAGGCCATCGCCGGCATCAACATCGCGCTGTGGGATCTGGCTGCGCGGCGCGCCGGCCAGCCGCTCTGGCGCTATCTCGGCGGGCGCGACAACCATGTCACGGTCTATGCGAGCGGTCTCAACCCCTCGCCGCGGCCCCTGCTGGCCCTTGAAAAGCAGCTCCAGGGCTATCGCGCCTTCAAGATGAAAGTGGGTTTCGGGCACGACGACGATATCCGCAGCCTGCGCATCCTGCGCGACATGCTGGGCGCGAAGGCCGAGTTGATGGTCGACGCCAATCAGGCCTGGTCGTTGAGCGAAGCGATCGAGATGGCGCACGCACTCGCCCCCATGCAGCTCGACTGGCTCGAGGAGCCGCTGCCCGCCGACGCGCCAGCCGATGTCTGGAACGAGCTGGCCGCGACATATCACCGTGCCGCTCGCGGCGGGTGAGAATTTGCGCGGCGAGGATGCGTTCGCGGCATCGATCGGCAGCGGCGCCTTCCGCGTGATCCAGCCCGACCTCTCCAAATGGGGCGGCATCAGCGGCTGCCGGTTGGTGGCGCGGCGCGCGGTGCAGGCGGGCTTGCGCTTCTGCCCGCATTTCCTGGGTGGCGCCATCGGCCTGCTGGCGTCGGGACATCTCCTGGCCGCGATCGGCGGCGGCGGCCGGCTGGAGATCGACGCCAACCCCAACCCGCTGCGCGACATCATGGTGCCGGACATCCCGCCGGTCCTTGACGGCACCTTGACCTTGCCGACCCGGCCCGGGCTGGGCCGCGAGCCCGACCTCCTGGAGATTGGCCGCTACCTCGTGAACTGATCAGAACACGATCAGCAACACGCGCACCGCGCCGATCAGCGCCGCCGCGATCAGCAACGCCGTCGCGTTCACCAGATGCAGGAGCGAATGGCGTCCCGGCTGGCAGGACAGCACGAGACTAGTCGCCGACGCGCTGACGAAGAGGCAGAACGGAACGCTGAGCAGGCGGCGCGGATCGCCCTCCAGGAACAACACGGCGGCCATCATCAACGCCCAGGCGAGCGGCAGCGCCAGCGCGGTGCGCACGGCAATGATGTCGGCAATCCGGTTCATGGCCGCGACTTTGCCGTTGCCTGGTTGGCAATGGCTTAACGCGACGGGGTGCGCCCAAAAGAAAAGCGGCGGCCCCGGAGGAGGCCGCCGCTGTCGTTTATGCGTCGTCAAGAATTACGCTGTTTCAAATCGATCCGAAAACCCGTCCGAAAATGCCGGCGCTCTAATTTCGCCCTTGGGACGGGGAACCCCGGTCGGCCTTCTATGCCGACCGGGCCCCTACCACCACCGCAACAATCTCGTCTGAACAAACACCTCTGCGAAACGCTACTTGAAACACCCTGGAGTACCGGTCCCCACCTGACACTCACACCGACAATGTCCCATAAATTGCGAGAACCGTGCCAAGGGCGGGATTGCAGACATCCAAAGGCCTTAGATGGTTAAATCGATAACCTTAAAATGAAGCTGTAAAGCGCATTGACGCCCGTGCCAGCGGGCGTTTTGCCAACACGGTTAAGCCGCGATTAATGCGCGGCTGCGCCGCTTCGGGTTTCCGGTTTGCCGCCTGTCGCCGGTGTGCCTTCCGGCACATCGCGCAGGCCCAGCGCCAGGTCCTTGGCGGTGCGGCCCGCCAGGGATTCGTCGCTCGCGCGCTCGACCGCCGACATGATGCGCTCGACGCCGGGCTCGGCGGGCATACGGTGATAATCCGCGTTGCGTGCTTCGTCGGCGGCGCGCACGGCGTCGAGGATTTCGGCGATCTCCACCGTCTCGAACGGTCGCCCGGGCAGGTAGCGCGGCGGCGTGTCGTCGCTGCGCGCCAGGATCCGGCGTAACTCCAGCGCCTTCACCACCCGAGCGACGGCGTCGTTGGGCATCGACATCCGATACGCCAGCGCATCCAGTGTCCAACCCGCGCCCGAGCGATAATGGTCGCGCCCGACGATCAGCACGACCAGCAACGCCAGCTTTTCCTTGACGCGGTTGCTCAAGCGCAGTTCGCCGCGACCAAGTCCGAGATATTCGGGATGCTGATGATAGAACGCGATGCTCGACCCGGTCAGCAGGATGAGCCAGCCGAGATAGAGGAAGATCATGAACATGATCAGCGTCGCGAAGGCGGAATAGATCGCCGAATATCCCGACGAGCTGACGGCATAGATCGCAAACGCGCGCCCGGTCACGTCCCAGAGAAATCCCGCGACAATGCCGCCAGTGAGGGCCGAGCTCAGGCGTACGCGCGTGTTCGGCATGAATTTATAGATGAAGGTGAAGGCCATCACGATCATCAGATACGGCACGAGCCGTCCGCTGATCGCCACCAGCGTGCCCAGAGGCTCGATCGCCACGAGATCCTTGAACGTGCGCGAGTTCGTCACCGACGCTGACAGGCCGATCGACGAGAAGATCAGCAGCGGGCCCACCAGCAGCACGCTGAGATAATCGCTGAAGCGCTGTAAGATCGGCCGGTCCTGGTTCACATGCCAGGTGAAATTGAACGCGCGTTCTATTTTTTGCATCAAAGAAACGACGGTGAAGATCAGCAACCCCAAGGCCGAGCGCGCCCAGCACGCCGACCTTGACGTTCTCCACGAACTCGATGATGCGCTGTGTGATCTCGACGCCCTTTTCGCCCAGCGGCTCGAGCAGGCTTCTGCAGCGTCCGCTCCAGCTTGTTGTGGACGCCGAAGCCCTTGAGTACGGAGAAGCTGATGGCGAGCAGAGGCACGAGCGACAGCAGTGTCGTGTAAACCAAACTCATCGCGCGCAAGCTGAGCTGTCCCTCGAGCAGGTCGCGCACCACGGCATAGACAATACGCGCAGCCAGCATGATGGCGCGCCTTGTGCGCGACAGGCTGTCGCGTCAACGTCCCAGATCGCGGCATCGGCTTTGGCGCGAAGTTCTCTCGGCTTGATCATGGAAGCGACCCCCAGAAATCGGCGCGCTTAACCGCTGTGACCAATTTAGGGCACCTCGGTGACGAAAGCCATATTTGGAACCGGGATATGGCTCGCGCGTTGTTCAAGCCAAGTTATCGCAAATGTCTATTGCGACGCCGAAAAATTGTGTGCGCACAAGGACAACTCAGGCCCATCGACGATATACTGGGCCGTCGCCAAGATACGCGTTGATGGACGAAGGAGGCTTCGATGATCCGTACCGTTCCCCTGCTTTGCGCAACCGGGATTCTGCTTAGCGCCTGCGGCAACACGACAGCAGACCGCGGCATCAGCGGCGCCGGCATCGGCGCAGCCGCCGGTACTGTGGTCGGCGCTGTCACCGGCCTCTCCTTGGTTCAGGGCGCATTGATCGGCGCCGCGGCCGGCGGTATCACCGGCGTCGCCACCGACAAGAGCCAGGTCAATCTCGGCGACCCGATCTGGAAGCGCGGATCGAGCTCATCCTCGTCGGCGTCGTCGAAGCACGCGTCGGCGGGTAACGGCACAGTGCGTGACATCCAGTCGAAGCTGGCGCAGCAGGGCTTCGACCCGGGTCCGACCGACGGCAAGTTAGGTCCCAAGACCCGCTCCGCGATCACCCAGTATCAGCAGAAGAACAATCTGCTCGTCGACGGCAATGCCAGCCCGGAATTGCTGGCGCATATGCAGCGCAGCTGACCGGACGCACATATCCAAAGAAGGCTCCGCCTCCTCGGGCGGGGCCTTTTTCATGCCCGCGAGGGGCGCACTGGCGCGCCGCGCTCTGTCTCGACATACTGTCGCCCGTTTCAATAAACCAATCGGGGCATCTCCATGAGCATTCAACGTCATCAGGCCGGCCCGCGCATGAGCCAGGCCGTCGTGCACGGCAACACGGTCTATCTCGCGGGCCAGGTGGCCGACGATGCATCGCAGCCGGTCAAGGGACAGACCGAGCAGATCCTCAAGAAAATCGACGCCCTGCTCAAGGCTTCGGGCACCGACAAGACGAAGCTGCTCTCCGCCAACATCTGGCTATCGGATGTGCGCACCTTCGCCGACATGAACGCGGTGTGGGATGCCTGGGTCTCTCCCGGCAACACGCCCGCGCGCGCCACGGTCGAGGCGAAACTTGCCGGCCCGCAATTCCTGGTCGAGATCGCCGTCATCGCCGCGCGCGATTGATCGCGACATGACGGCCGCCGACAGCGTGACGGTCCGCGACAGTGCGGGCGAGCTCGTCATCACGCTCGACGATCTCAAGAAGTACCATGGCCAGGATTTCTTCAACGGCCTGGCCATGGCGCTCAAGATCATGCAGATCGCCACGGCGACGCTGGGCGGCGGCCGGCCGTTCGACCGGCGCAGGCTCCGCCTGGTGCTGGCGCTGAGCCCGCCCGGCGTGCTCGACGGTTTCGAATACATCACGCGCGCGATCACCGATCGACGCGTGATCATCGATCCCGAGGCCGGGCCCGGGCTGGAATCCGCCAACGGGCGCTACTATTTCGAAGTGCATTACGAGGGCCGCAAAGTGGCGTTAACGCTCAAGGACGGCATCGTCCCCGACGGATACACGCTGCTCGCCAAGCGTGGCTTTCTCGGGCTTCTCGATGCAGAGGAAATGAAGGCCTGGAGCGCCGGCAAGGCGCGCATCGCCGATGCGGTGCTACGCCGCGCGGCGCAGGACGTATTTGCCGTCTCGGTGGTTACGCCGTCCTGATCAGTCTTGCAGGCAGTCGCGCACGCTGGCCAGGAGCTGCTCGCGCCGGAACGGCTTGGGCAAGGTACGGTCCGCGCCCAAGAGCTTGGCCGAGCTCAGCGCATCATGGCCCGAGCTCCAGGTGCTGCCGGAGATGGCGATGATCTTGAGGTTGGGTGATACGTGGCGCAACTCGCGGATCGTCTCGATCCCCTCCTTGCCCGGCATGTAGATATCGGTGACCACCAGGTCCGGCGGATCGTTGCTGACCACCTTGAGGCCGGCCGCGCCGTCCTCGGCTTCGATCACGACATGCCCGGCACCCTCGAGCATCCGTCGCACGGTCTCGCGGATCAAACCATCGTCGTCGATTACAAGTATGCGTGCCATCTGCCCCCACTTGCGGGGCGCTGGAGCCGCCCCTGCCGCCCGGACGAGGGATGGGTACCGCCCCGCTCTCAGGCGAGTTTTCGATCCCCAGGACAGTTTTTAGTATAGCTCACGCGCAAAGCGTGCACTAAGCCTTTCAACTCGGTGGCAAAATTAAGAAGTTCGCGAAATGTTCCGAGACTTTTGGTTAGCGCCGGGCGCCGGGGGCCTGTGCGCGTCAGGCCACGCGCCGGAACCGGCGCGGATCGGCCAGGACGGCCAGCGACATCGTCTTGCTCTGCGTCGGGTCGTCCGATTTGTGCAGTCTCACGTACGGCAGCCCGTCGATCCCTGTGAACACCTGGATGACCTCCCACGCCGCTGGCGGCGTGCCGAACATGCCGCGGCCGACCGGCCGGAATCGCTGCCCCACCTCGGGCTCTGCTGCTCGTGCCATAACTCACCTTGTCAAACGTGTCGGACGATTTCTCGCCCGTTGACGGCAGAATAGCAAACATCCAATCGCGGCAATAATGCGGCGCCGGCGCTGCGCCATGCTAGGGTCGCGGTCCTTATTGGGGGAATTCAAGAATGGATTACCGCGTTCTCGGCCGCAGCGGCATGAAGGTGTCGCCGCTCTGCCTCGGCACCATGAATTTCGGCGATCGCACCGACGAAGCGGAAGCCACGCGCATCGTTGGCGCCGCGCGCGACATCGGCGTCAATTTCATCGACACGGCGGATGTCTACAATCGCGGCGTGTCGGAGGAAATCGTTGGGCGCGCCATTCGCGCCGATCGAACACGTTGGGTGCTGGCGACGAAAGTCTATCAGCCGATGGGCAGCGACCCGAACCAGCGGGGCCTGTCGCGCCGTTGGATCATGCAAGCCGTCGAAGCGAGCCTCAAGCGCCTCGGCACCGACTACATCGATCTCTACTATTTCCATCGCGAAGATCTCGAGACGCGCTTCGAGGATACGCTGCGCACGGTCGGCGATCTGATCAGTGCCGGCAAGATCCGCGCCTTCGGCCTGTCCAATTATCGCGGTTGGCGCGTCGCGGAATTCTGCAATCTCTGCGACCGTCTCGGCATTGATCGCCCGGCGGCAAGCCAGCCCTATTACAACGCCTTCAATCGCATGCCGGAGGTCGAGCACCTCCCGGCTTGCGACTATTACGGCCTCGGCGTCGTGCCCTACAGCCCGATCGCGCGCGGCATCCTCAGCGGCAAATACGCGCCCGACGCGCCGCCGCCCGCCGACACGCGCGTGGCGATCAAGGACAAGCGCATGATGGAAACCGAGTACCGGCCGGAATCCCTCAAGCTCGCGCAGACCGTAAAGCGCCACGCGGAATCGCGCGGCATCACGACGGTGCAATACGCGGTCAACTGGGTGCTCAACAACAAGCTGGTGACGGCGGCGATCGTCGGCCCGCGCACGATCGCCCAGTGGCAGGATTATGCCGGAGCACTCGCCTACCGATTTGCGCCGGAGGACGAGGCGCTCATCAACTCTCTGGTGACGCCCGGCCATCCCTCCACGCCCGGCTACAACGATCCTGGGTACAGCATCGAAGGTCGGGTCGCGCGCACAGGCTGATCGTCCGACAAAATTGCGCCCGGACGGCCGCAGCTTCATCCGCCTTTAACCATTCTCCTCAATGCTGTAGGCGGGGGGTGGTCCCCACGTCAGGGTTGTATGGCTTCAGAACGGACGCCGGCGCACGAGGCCGGGCCCGGGCCGGATTCTGCGCGCAGCGACAGGCATGCGCATGAAACGGCGGCCCAGCTGGCCCGCGAAGCCGCACTGCGGCGCCGGCGGATTCTGGCGCTTGCCTTGGCGGCGGCGTTCGCGCTGGTGCTGGGCATCGGCCATATCTGGGCGCCGACCGGCATCGACACGCAGACCTCCCCTTCGCTGCCCGTCACCGCCCTGCTCGTTCTGGCGTTGCTGGCCCTGCTTTGGCTCGCCTATATCGTCGTGGCGCCCGCGCGCGCCGCCATACCCGACGTGCTGCAGCATCGCTGGCGCAATTTCTTCGACCTGACGCCCGATTGGTATTGGGAGATGGATGCCGATCTGCGCTTCACCTACTTCTCCGAAAATCTCCCGAGGATCACCGGCACCGACGGCAGCCGCGCCATCGGCAAGCGACGCGAGGACATCATCCACCCCAGCATGATCGCCGCCGATTCCTGGCAGACGCATCTCGCCGATATCCGTGCCCACCGCCCGTTCCGCAATTTCATCTACGCCCATCTGCGCGTCGACGGCGAAATGCGCTATTTCAAGATCAGCGGCCAGCCCGTCTTCGACACAAACGGCAAATTCCAGGGCTATTACGGCGATGGCGCCGACATCACCGAGCTCAAGCGCGCGGAATCGCGCCTGCTGGCCGCCATCGAGGCGATGAGCGACGGATTCATCCTGTGGGATGCGCAAGACCGCGTCGTCGTCTGCAATGACGCGATCCGCCGCATGGACAAGGACACCTACCTGGCGCTGAAGCCCGGCACGCGTTTCGAGGACGTCATGCGCACGCGCGTCGCCGCCGGCAAAGTCCCGGAAGCGCTGGGCCGCGAAGAGGCGTACATCCAGGAGCGCATGGCGCATCACCGAGACGCCGACGGCGAGCCGGTCGTGCAGCATCTCGCCACCGGCCAGTGGGTACGCATCGTCGAGCATCGCACGCGCGACGGCGACATCGTCGCCGTGCGCAGCGACATCACCGCGCTGAAGAACCACGAGGCGGAGCTGCGCAGCGCCAAGGAAACCGCCGAGGCCGCCAACATCGCCAAGAGCCAGTTCCTGGCGACGATGAGCCACGAGCTGCGCACGCCCCTCAACGCCATCATCGGCTTCTCCGAGGTGATGATGAGCCAGGCGCGCGGGCCGCTGGGCTCGCCCAAATACGTCGAGTACACGACCGACATCAATGCCAGCGGCCATCACCTGCTGAACCTGATCAACGACGTGCTCGACATGTCGCGCATCGAGACCGGCCATTACGAGATCAATCCGGAGCCGATCCAGCTCTCTGTCTTGCTCGATGAATGCATCCGCATGATCCGCGGCCGCGCCGGCGAGAAGGGCGTGACTGTCGAAGCCGAGATGCCGAAAGGCTTCCCGATGCTTGAGGTCGACCGCCGCGCCCTCAAGCAGATCCTGGTCAACCTGCTCTACAACGCCGTCAAATTCACCCCCAGCGGCGGCAAGATCGCCGCCGTTGCCCGCGCGGATGAAGAGGGCGCCATCGTCGTGTCGATCAGCGACAGCGGCATCGGCATTGCGCCGCAGCGCCTCGAACGGATCTTCGAGCCGTTCCAGACCGACAACGCCGCCGTCAACCGCCAGGAGGGCACGGGCCTGGGCCTGTCGATCTGCAAGCGGCTGATGGACCTGCACAAGGGCACGATTGCCATCGACAGCACGCCGCAGGTCGGCACCACCGTCACCTGCCGGTTTCCGGCCAGCGCCACCGTCTGACTTGCCTTGCGGGGCTAACAGAATTAACCGGCGGGGGCCCCGCACGAATGATTGTTGCGCGCATGGCCGGACCGCGTGCAGTGCGGTCGCATCCCGCCCCCGCGTGTGCTAAGAGCCTGCCCCGCCATGCTGACCCTCCAGGACATCACCTACCGAATCGGCGCCCGCATACTGCTGGAGCGCGCCTCGGCCCAGATTCCGGCCGGGCGGCGCGTCGGCCTGGTCGGCCGCAACGGGGCCGGCAAGTCGACCCTGCTGGGGCTGATCCTGGGCGAGCTGCATGCCGAGGCCGGCGCCATCGACCTGCCGCGGCGCTGGCGCATCGGCTGCGTGGCGCAGGAGGCCCCCGGCGGCGACACCACGCCCATCGAGGCGGTGCTCGTTGCAGACACCGAGCGTACCCAGCTTCTGGCGGACGCGGATACGGAGCAGGACGGCCATCGCCTCGCCGACATCCACACCCGCCTGATCGACATTGACGCCTACACCGCACCCTCGCGCGCCGCCACCATCCTGGCCGGCCTGGGCTTCGATGAGGAGATGCAGAACCGTCCGCTCTCCAGCTTCTCGGGCGGCTGGCGCATGCGCGTGGCCCTCGCCTCCGTGCTGTTCTCGCGCCCCGATCTACTGCTGCTCGACGAGCCGACCAACCATCTCGACCTCGAAGCCGCGCTGTGGCTCGAAAGCTATCTGCAGACTTGGCCCAACGCGCTGCTGCTGGTCAGCCACGACCGCAACATCCTCAACACCTGCGTCACGCACATCATCCATCTCGATAACCAGAAGCTGACGCTCTACAGCGGCAATTACGATTTCTACGAGCGCGTACGTGAAGAACAGCGCATGCAGCTCGCCGCCGAGGCGACGCGTGTCACGAACCAGCGCGCGCATCTGCAGAAATTCGTCGACCGCTTTCGCGCCAAGGCGAGCAAGGCCCGCCAGGCGCAGAGCAAGCTCAAGGCCCTGGCAAAGCTGGCGCCGGTCACCGTGCCGCGCGAGGACCCCTCGGTGGTGTTCAACTTCCCCGACCCCACCGAGCTGCGTCCGCCCCTGCTCACGCTCGACAACGCCGCCGTCGGCTACGCCGAAGGCAGGCCCATTTTGACCGGGCTCAATCAGCGCCTCGATCCCGACGATCGCATCGCGCTCCTGGGCGCCAACGGCAACGGCAAGTCGACGCTCGCGAAGCTGATCGCCGGGCGGCTCGACGCAATGTCCGGTCGCGTGGCACGCGCCAACAAGGCGACGTGCGGCTTCTTCGCGCAGCATCAGATCGAGGACATGGACGGCAACGCAACGCCGCTCATCGCCATGGGCCGCATCATGCCCAAGGCGACGCAGGAGCAGGTGCGCGCCCGCCTCGGCCGCTTCGGATTTTCGCAAGACAAAGTCAACGTCAAGATCACCGATCTCTCCGGCGGCGAGCGCGCGCGCCTTAATTTCTGCTTCATCACGCATGACGCACCCTCGCTGCTGATCCTCGACGAGCCCACCAACCATCTCGACATCCAGGCGCGCGAGGCGCTGGTCGAGGCGCTCAACGAGTACAAGGGCGCCGTCGTCCTCATCAGCCACGATCGCCACCTGATCGAGCTCACGGCCGACCATCTCTGGCTGGTGGCGGGCGGCAAAGTGACACCCTGGGAAGGCGACCTCGACGAATATCAGAGCTTCGCGCTGGGCCAGCGCGCGCGCGGCGACAACGGCGCTTCCCGATCAAGCAACGGCAACGGCCGCAAGGACGAGCGCCGCTCCGGCGCTCAACGCCGCGAGGCGCTCGGTGCCTTGAAGAAGCGCGCCCAGGACGCCGAGGCAAGGGTGGCGAAGCTCACCAAGGAGAAAGAGAAGCTCGACACCGAGCTCGCGCGCGCCGACACCTATGCCGACAAGTCAAAGGCCACCGAACTCACGCGCCGGCAGGGCGAAACGGCGCGCCGGCTCGAGAAAGCCGAGGAAGAATGGCTCGAAGCCCAGCAGGCGCTGGAAGAAGAGAACGCCGCCTGAGCTTGAATTTGCCGCCGCAATCCCGATCTGTTCCCCTCTCCCCTCTGGGGAGAGGGTTAGGGTGAGGGGGTGGCGCAATTTCTGAAGTGTTAAAGGCCTTCGCTGTAGAACGACAATCATGCCCGACGCAGCCACCCAAGCGAACGTGACCGCGGCCGACCGCCGCCGCACCTTTGCCATCATCTCCCATCCCGACGCGGGCAAGACCACGCTGACGGAAAAGCTGCTGCTGTTCGGCGGTGCCGTGCAATCGGCCGGTGCCGTCAAGGCGCGCGGCGAGCGCCGCCGTGCGCGCTCCGACTGGATGGCGATCGAGCAGGCACGCGGTATTTCCGTCACCGCCTCGGTGATGACGTTCGAATACGGCGAGCTCACCTTCAACCTGCTCGACACCCCGGGCCACCAGGATTTCAGCGAAGACACCTATCGCACGCTGACCGCCGTCGATTCCGCGGTGATGGTGATCGACTGTGCGAAAGGCATCGAAGCCCAGACGCGCAAGCTGTTCGAGGTCTGCCGCCTGCGCGACGTGCCCATCGCCACCTTCGTCAACAAGCTCGACCGCGAAGGCCGCGAGCCGTTCGAGGTTCTCGACGAGATTTCCTCGGCGTTGGCGCTCGACACCACGCCGGTCACATGGCCCATCGGCATGGGCGCCGATTTCAAGGGCTGCTACGACCTGCTGCGCGACCAGTTGCTGCTGTTCGATCCCGGCCGCGGCGACCGGGTAACGGAATCCATCACCTGCGAAGGCCTCGACGATCCGAAGCTTGCCGCCGCGTTGCCGGCAGCACTTCTTGCCAAGCTGCGCGAAGAAGTCGAGCTGGTGCGCGCCGCCTATCCCGAGTTCAATCTCGAATCCTATCGCGCGGGCCATCTCACGCCGGTGTTCTTCGGCTCGGCCCTCAAGAATTTCGGCGTGCAGGAGCTGCTCGAAGGTCTCGCCACCTACGCACCGCCGCCGGTCACGCAGCCCGCCAAGCCGCATCCCGTTTCGCCCGACGAGCCCAAAGTCGCCGGCTTCGTCTTCAAGATCCAGGCGAACATGGATCCCAAGCATCGCGATCGCATCGCCTTCCTGCGCATTTGCTCGGGCAAGTTCAAACGCGGCATGAAGCTGCATCACGTGCGCACCGGCAAGGCGATCGGCGTCAACAACCCGGTCTTCTTCCTGGCGCGCGAGCGCGAGCTGGCCGAGGAAGCCTTCCCCGGCGACATCATCGGCATTCCCAATCACGGCACACTGCGCATCGGCGACACGCTGACTGAGGGAGAAGCATTGCGCTTCACCGGCATCCCGAGCTTCGCGCCGGAAATCCTGCGCCGCGTGCGCCTGGACGACCCGATGCGCGTCAAGCATCTGCGCCGCGCTCTCGAGGACCTCGCCGAGGAAGGCGTGTCACAGCTCTTCACGCCGGTGATCGGCTCGCAATGGGTGGTGGGCGTGGTCGGCGAGCTCCAGCTCGAAGTGCTCGCCTCGCGCATCGCCAATGAATACGACGTCAAGGCCGGCTTCGAGCCGGCCCCCTTCGAGCACGCGCGCTGGGTGCACGCCGACGACCCCGCCGCGCTCAAGACATTTATCGAGGCCAACCAGGGCAGCCTCGCCCAGGACCGCGACGGCGCGCCGGTTTTCCTCGCGCGCAACACCTGGGAGCTCAACTACACCCAGGAGAAATTTCCGGCGATCCGGTTTTTAAAAACGCGCGAGCAGCCGGAGTAACCCGCGAGCGATCGCACGCTTTCGAGCTGACGGCCGCGAGGACACAAAAAAAAGCGGCAACTTTCGCTGCCGCTGCCGCTATCCGAGATTGACGCCCCGATCGAACTTACGCGATGCGCCGCCGCGGCCAAAGGGCAAGACCGACAAGCGCCGCGCCGAATAGGGCCAGCGAAGCCGGCTCTGGAACCCCGACTTCATGGACAAAGACCACCAGGTCGTCATGGTTGTCGTCCGGGCCGGCGCCGGTATCATCGAGAGCGATCCAGAACCCATCGGCATTGGCGCCCAGGAAGAAGTTCGGATTGACGCCGTCCGGCGCGGTGTTGGCGCCGTTGGCGACGCTGTCGGGGACGTCATCGACCACGAACGTGAAATTGAGCAGCCCGCCGCCATGCACCACGATGAAGCTGTCGCCGGCCAAAGCCGTCTGATTGTTGAACGTGCCGCCGGGCGTGTTGAAGTGGTTGACGAACGTCGCTTCCTTGCCCACGAAGATATATTCGTAGGTCCCGGCCGTTGCCGACAATTGCGCGCCGAACAGCCCGGGCTGCACGCCGATAACGTCATTATTTGCCGACGTGCTTCCGGCGATGCCGCCGACCGTCGACAAAATCGCGTGTGAAGGTGAGGCACTGAGCATCAGTGCGACAACCGAGAATCCTGCTAGAAGAAGTTTTCGCATTTTCGGACCCTCCGGTTCAGCTATGGAACGCTAAGAGCAGTCAACGAATGTGCTATGGACGAAGGGATGCATATTTCGGGCCGAAAATGCGACTTTCGTAAGATCAGAGACTTAGCAAACATCCGAAAGTCTGCGATCGTGAGATCGTAAATTGCATTGACGTCGAGCGGCCGTTTTTTCGACGCAGGAATTTTTCTCGTGAAGCGCGATGTCGTGCAGGTCGCACAATTTCACATACGCGGTAGCGCGAAGACCGTCGGGCACAATTGTGGTAGCGGGATCACGCAGCGGTTTTTTTCGCGGTATCTGAGGCTGAATCGCACTCAGAAAAATTGCCAGCGATTCGGTTTTGCAGATGTGCGATTGGCCGGAGTGATCGCCTTGCTGCATCACCCCCACCCTAACCCTCCCCCTCAAGGGGGGAGGGAGCACCGGTGCGCATTTTTTTACAGTTGTTCCCTTGAAGGGATCCGCAGAGACCAACGCACAATCAAATCCCCTCCCCCCTTGAGGGGGCGGGTTAGGGTGGGGGGTGACGCCAGAACGGACGCCGCAAACTTAGGAGCCCGACACCAGCCACCCGCGATAGCGCACGATGCGGCCAATGAGCCGGTGGCGGATATCGACGTCGAAATGAAAGCGCCCGCCCTCGGCGAATTCGACCGCATCGCCACCGGGCGCCAGCCACAGCGGCAGCACAACGCCGAACAAACTCCACCGCCGCACGACCAAGCGCAGCCGCCCCTCGTCCAGCACGACGGCGAGCGCCACCGTAACCGGCCCGAAGCGCTCCTCGATCAACCGTGCGGTGCGGCCCGTGCCTTCGCGCTGCACGCTGACGAATTCGCGCCCGGCGAAATTGCGGCGCCATGTTTCGCCGCCATTCTCAATTTCGAAATTCACAGAAACCGGAACATCTGTCCCCGCCCCCGGCAAGCGGAAGATCGCCGCCACCATCCGTGCCGCGACATTGCCGCCGCGCTCCACGCTCGCAACGCCGCGCGCCGACGTCGCGCCATCGTGCGTCGCGCGCACTTCATCGGGCAGCTCGTCCCACGCCGCACCGAGAATGCGGCGATAGAGCGGGCCGTCTCTCTCTTCGCGCTGCCCCGTGAAGATCGTGCGCCGCGCGAACAGCGCTTCGTAATCGCTGAGCTCGAGATCGCCCGTCCCCGCGCGTGCCCCTGCCGGCGGACGCTGCCCCTCGACGGCGCGCCGCACCAGCGCTTCGACCGCCATCGAGGGGATCAGCGGCCCGTCATCGCCCTCGGCCAGCAGATGCCAGGAGCGCTCGATGGCTTTGCCGTGCGCATCGACCCCGCGCACCGCCACGAACATGCCGCCGCGATGCTCGCCCCAGCGCACGACATTCATCGTGCGATGGAACATCCAGGCGAACGGCGACAGCGACGGCAGCAGGCGCAGCCGCACCAGCCATGACAACAGGCTGAGCATGCGGTGCAGAATCTCCGGCACCGGCCCCGCCCCCATCCACACGTCGCGCAAGCCCGGCCAAAGCGCGGGCAGCACCTGCAGATCGGGCACGTCGACCAGCGAGAAACGGATATTGTGCAGCGGCAGCCGCCCCGGCGGCGCAATGGTGAAGCGCCGCACCTCCGTCAGCGCAAAGCCGCTCGCGCTTACGCCGTTGCGCACCAGCTTCGTGCGCTGACCCGCATACGCGGCGATTGCGCGGATGACGTTGAGCCCCACGCCCGCATAAGGCGAAGGCGCGATCCCGCCGCTGATCGTCTCGATGCGCGCTATGCCGCACGACAGGCGCCGCACGACGGCGGCCGTCAGCACCGGGAAGCTGCTGACGCCGGACAGCACGCAGACGTCGCGTTTTCTCGCGTCGTCATCGAACTGCGCGATCCCTGTAACGAAGTCCGAGCCGTCGGCGAGGTCCATGTAATCGACGCCGCAGCCGACCGCCGCGCTCACCACGCGATAAGGGTCATCGCCATAGGCCTGGAACGGTCCGCTCGCATCGACGACAAGCTGCGGCGTCCAGGCACGAAGCTGTGCCGCGACATCGCCATTGCGATCGAACGCGACGGGCACGCGCGGCGCGGCCCCAGGCAGGGCGGCGCAAAATTTCTCGGCGCGCACCCGCGAGCGCCCGGCGATCAGCAGCGTCACGCGCGGCTCGTCGCACAGCAGCCGCGCCAACCGCCCGCCGAATATGCCGTAGCCGCCGAGAATCAGGATTTTCAAGCACCACCCCCGCTGCAATCGCAGATAGCGGTGCCAAGTCTAACGACAATTCCTAACGATTTCGCAGCGGCGGGAGGACGCAGGCGCAGTCATCGCTCGGCTGCATCACCCCCCACCCCAACCCTCCCCCTCAAGGGGGGAGGGAGTTTTGAGCGTGCATGTAACTTCGATTTTGCAAGAAAACGACAACCACCCGACACCCTTCCACTGGAATCCCCTCCCCCCTTGAGGGGGAGGGTTAGGGTGGGGGTAGCCCCAAGCGCGCTGTCGAAAAACTAGGACCTCACGCTCTCCCCCAAATTCTTCCGGAAGAACGCGATCGTGCGCGACCACGCCAAATCCGCCGCTTCCTTGTTGTAGCGCGCCGGCGAGGTGTCGTTGTTGAACGCGTGATTGACGCCCGGATACATATAGAGCTCGTAGTTTTTGCCCGCCGCCTTCAGCGCCGCCTCATAGGCCGCAATGCCGGCATTGATGCCGTCATCGATAGCGGCATAGTGCAGCATCAGCGGCGCCTTGATGTTGGGGACACCCTCGGCCGCCGGCTGGCGTCCGTAATACGGAACGCCCGCATCGAGCGTGGCGTCGGAGACCGCGAGGGCGTTCACCGCCCCGCCGCCCCAGCAATACCCGACCGCCCCCACCTTCCCCGTCGATGCCGGATGCGTCTTGAGGGCCGCCAGCGCGGCGCGTGACATCGCCACCTGGTCTGCCGGAGTCACTTTGCCGATCATCGTGCGGCCGACATCCTCGTCCGCCGGCGTGCCGCCTTGCGGGGCGAGATAGTCGACGCCCAGCGCCAGGAACCCCTCGATCGCGAAGCGCCGCGTCACGTCGCGGATATGCGGGTTGAGGCCACGATTCTCGTGGATGACGATCACCGCCGGATGCTTGCCATTGACGCGCGGCTGGCAGAGATAGCCCTCGAGCTTGTCGACCCCGCCGATCGCCATCGTGCTGGTCATGATCCGTGCATCGCCTTCCTGCGTCTGCGCAACAGCGTGGTTCTGCAGGAGCGGCATGAGCGCCGTGGCTGCGGCCGTACCGCCGGCCAGGTTGCGCAGCCGCTCCATGAAGTCGCGCCGGCCGATCGCCCCGTGCACGAAGCGGTCGTAAAGATCGATGATGCGTTGATCCATTGTGGGCCTTCCCTTCTTTATCGGGACATCGTCGAAACGCGGCACCGCGCCCCGGGACGAGATCCGCAAAACCCCATCCATGCTGTGCCGGCCGCCACGCGCCGGCCAAATCACGACTTCGCGATCCCGCAACGCAAAAGGACTATAGGTAGAAACCCCGGGGCGTGGAGTCGCAGTTCACCAGGTCCAGGAGATTGTCATGCGCGGGCTTGACCCGCGCACCCACAAACGGTCTCAACGGAGAAACGGTCATGGGCCCGCGGGTCAAGCCCGCTTGTGACAACTTTGTTATGGAGCGCGCGCACGCGCCTCATCCTTCGACAAGCTCAGGATAAGGACCGGTAAGCGTTGCACTCTCCCCAAAACAGCCCTCGTCCTGAGCTTGTCGAAGGACGAAAGGCAGGCGCACTGCCTAAGGCTTCGACCCCGCCGGCGCCACCGCGCCTGACAGGCCGTTGGCATCGAGCGCCTTGCGCACCACGCCGGAGGCCTTCGCCTCTTCGAGGAACGCGCTCACATAAGCAAGCGACGCCGCGCGCCCGGGCGGCACCGCCACCGCGACACCGGTCGCATGGAAATGCCCGTCGAGAATGCGCGCGCCCGGCAGCTTCGGCTGCAAACTCTCCAGCGACTCTTTGCCGAGCCCGACCGCCTGCACCTCGCCGGCTTTCAGCTTCTCCAGGATCTCGTCAACCGACGTGAAGCCGATGACCGTCGCATTCTTGAGCGCGCGCTCGGCGCTGCGGATCGTCGTGGTGTTGGCAACCCCCGCCACCTTCACGCCCGCGCGATCGACCTCATCGAATTTCTGGATCGGTGAACCCGCCGGCACGAGATACGTGCTGACGAAGAGATAATAATTCGGCCCGAACACGACCTTCTTCGCGCGCTCGCCATCGTAGGGCATGAACGACACATCCCACTCCGCCCGCGCCCCCGCCTCGGTCACTTCGCCCGACGAGCTGTAAATCTTGTACTCGACCGGCACGCCGAGCTTCTGCGCGAGGGCCGCGCCAAGATCGACCGTCACGCCCTTCGGCTTGCCCGCCGCATCCTTCGTCGCCCAAAACGCCGACGACACCGGTGCCACGCCGATGCCCACGCGGAGTTTGTCTGTCGATAGAAGCTCCTTGCGCGCTGTACCCTCGTCGGCACGCACGCCGCCCACCAAAAGCGTCGCGGCCAGCGCCGCCAATAATGTCAGTTTCATCGCGTCCTCCCAGTATTGCGCTCGATCCTATACACCTGTCATCCGCTTGCAATATGGCGACACGGCCTCAGCAACTCCGGGCTGAAATTCCCGCCCGAACCCGTGGCAGGTCTCAGGCTTCTATGCCAGCATGGTTCGGGGGCTCTCCGGTGGTCGGGGAGTTTCAGACTAGGGGGAAGAGTAGAATGCCGAGAGTTGCATCGCTGCTGAAGGGCATGGCCATCGCCATTGCCCTGGGTTCGAGCCTGTCTGCCTGCGCCATCGACCGCTCCGTGGTCGAGATCAAGTCGCCGACGAGCACCGCCGCACCGACAAAGGCCATTGCCAAGATCACCGAAATTCGCGATCTGCGCCAATTCGAAACGAATTCGCCCCAAGCGTCGATGCCGTCGCTCGGCGATGCCAACGAGGTGAAGGATCCGAAATTCACCTCGCGCGCCATTGGCCGCAAGCGCAACGGCTATGGCATGGCGATGGGCGATGTCATGCTGCCGGAGAACACGACCGTCACCACCCTCGTCCGCAATGCCGCCGCGCGCGCCTTGCAGGACAAGGGCTACCGGGTCGTCGATCAGGCGTCCCCTGAATTCAACACGGCACCATCGCTGGCGATTGATATCGAGCAGTTCTGGGCATGGGTGCAGCTGGGTTTTTTCGAAGGCGCAATGAATTTCGAGGCACGGACAACCTTGTTAGGTCCGCTCGTCGATCAGAATCCGGCCGCCGTCAACGCGACTAGCCGCAAGATGGTGGGCGCCGCCTTCGAGAGCTACTGGATCGAAGTCGTCCAGAACGGCATCGAGGATCTCGTCGAAAAAATGAAAGCGCGCATAAAGCCGGCGCCCTGATCCGAGACAAGCCGACTTGCTGCGCCGCAGCATCCCCTGCCGCATCGCAGCACATCATTTTCTTGAACGGTCCTTGTCTTATCATATGATGATTGGGTGGAAATCCAGACCGCCCATCGTGCCGTCGTTGACGCGCTCGCTCGCGATATTTTTGCCGGGCGCTATCAGCCGGGCGCGTCGTTGCCGACCGAGCCCGAGCTCTGCGCGGTCTTCGCGGTCAGCCGCACCACGGTGCGCGAGGCGCTCAAAACGCTGACGGCAAAGGGCATCGTCACGGTGCGGCCCAAGACCGGCACGCGCGTGCTTCCCTTCGATCGCTGGAGCCTGCTCGATCCCGAAGTCGTGGCTTGGCGCCTTGCCGCCGGCGTGGATGACGAGTTCGTGCGCGATCTCGTCGATATCCGTCTGATCATCGAGCCCGAGGCCGCCGCGCGCGCCGCCGCGCGCGCCGGGGCCGCCGATTTGGCGGCGCTGAGCGACGCTTATGCGTTCATGCACCGCGCCGCGCACGGCGAAGGCAGCTACATCCAGGCCGATCTCGATTTCCACTGCACGCTGCTGCGCAGCGCGCACAACCAGTTCCTGAGCCAGCTCATCCCGGTGCTGACCGGCATGCTGCGCTTTTCCTTCGAGCTGTCCGTGACCTCGCGCCGGGCCGTGATCGCCGCCCTGCCGCTGCATCGCGCCATTCTCACCGGCATCGAGCGGCACGACCCCGACGCCGCGCGTGCGGCCACGCTCTACTTGATCGAACGGGCGCGCGACGATATTGAAGCGCGGCCGGAGGGCAAGGTGGGCGCACTGATGCGGGCGTCATCCACCTCGCCTCCCTCATCCTTCGAGACGCGCCCTACGGGCGCTCCTCAGGATGAGGGCCTTAAGAACGGTCCTCATGGTGAGGAGGCCGCGCAGCGGCCGTCTCGAACCATGAGGGGTTCGAGACGCGCAAAATCGAAATCAAAGACGAAGGCACGTTCGCGATGACGCGATTTCTTGATATAGCCTTCAAGGGCCTGCAGGCCCTGATGGTGGCGCTGCTGGCCGCCATGGTGGTGATGGTCTTCGGCAACGTGGTGCTGCGCTATCTCTTCGATTCCGGCATCGACGTGTCGGAGGAGCTGTCGCGCTTCCTGTTCGTCTGGCTCACCTTCATCGGCGCCGTCGTGGTCGCGCGCGAGAATGCGCACCTCGGCATTGAAACCTTGGTGATCCACCTGGGCGAGCGCGGCCGCAAGACCTGCATGGTCCTCTCCGATCTCTTCGTGCTGCTGTGCTGCGCCGTCTTCTTCTGGGGCACATATCAGCAGGCCGGCATCAACGCCTCCAACATCGCGCCGATCACCGGCATCTCCATGCTCTGGGTTTACGGCGTCGGCTTCTTCACCTCGATCTCCATCGCCATCATGGCCATCGCGCGCATCGTCCGCGTCGCCACCGGCGCGCTCGACCCCGCCGAGCTGCGCGGCTTCGCCGGCGAAATGACGCACGATGAAGGGCACAAGCTGAAGGAGCACTTGGAATGACAATCGCTGTCTTCCTCGTCTCGCTCCTCGGCGCCATGGCGCTCGGCATGCCGATCGCCTTCTCGCTGATCGTCTGCGCGCTGGCGATGATGGTGTGGCTGGGCAATTTCGACAGCCAGATCGTGGCGCAGAACATGATCATCGGCGCCGACAATTTCCAGCTCCTCGCTGTGCCGTTCTTCCTGCTGGCGGGCGAGCTCATGAATGTCGGCGGCCTGTCCAAGCGCATCGTCAACTTCGCCGTCGCCTGCCTCGGCCATATCCACGGCGGGCTGGGTTACGTCGCGATCGTCGCCGCCGTGATCATGGCCGCACTCTCGGGCTCCGCCGCGGCCGACACGGCCGCCCTCGCCTCGATCCTCATCCCGATGATGCGCAACGCCGGCTACAACGTGCCGCGCGCCGCCGGCCTGATTGCCGCCGGCGGCATCATTGCGCCCGTCATCCCGCCCTCGATCGGCTTCATCATCTTCGGCGTCGCCGCCAACGTTTCGATCTCGCAGCTCTTCCTCGCCGGCATCTTCCCCGGCCTCCTGATGGGCGTCTCGCTGGTCATCGCTTGGGCGATCGTCTGCCGCAAGGACAAGATGACAGTCACGCCGCGCACCACCATGCGCGTGCGCGCCAAGGCCTTCGTCGACGGGTTCTTCGCGCTGCTGATGCCGGTGATGATCCTGGGCGGCATCAAATGGGGCATCTTCACGCCGACCGAGGCGGCGGTGCTCGCCGCCGTCTACGCCCTGGTCGTCGGCATGTTCATCTACCGCGAGCTCAAGCCCTCGATGCTCTACGGCGTGATCCTTACCGCCGCCAAGACCACCGCCGTGGTGATGTTCCTGGTGGCGGCGGCCCTGGTCTCCGCCTGGCTCATCACCCAGGCCAACATTCCGGCCGAGATCAGCGGCATCCTCGAGCCCTTCATGGGCAACAAGATCCTGCTGATGTTCGTGCTGATGGCGCTGGTCCTGGTCGTCGGCACGGCGCTGGATTTCTCGCCGACCATCCTGATCCTGACGCCGGTGCTGATGCCGATCATCAAGCAGGCCGGCATCGACCCCGTCTATTTCGGCGTGCTGTTCATCATGAACAACGCCATCGGCCTGATCACGCCGCCCGTCGGCATCGTGCTGAACGTCGTCAGCGGCGTCGCGCGCGTGCCCTTGGGCCAGGTCATCAAGGGCGTCAACCCGTTCCTGATCGCCCAGACCATCGTGCTCGTTCTGCTGATCATTTTTCCCGAACTCGTCCTCGTGCCGCTCGCGTTCCTGCGCGGCCGATGACGATAGCCTGAAGTCCTGAATGTGCAACTGGAGGAAACCATGAACACCTTGAAACTCACACTCGCCGCCGCGGCGGCAACGCTGGTCTTCACGACCGGTGCCGCCCACGCGCAGTACACCGAGCGCACCATCCGCTTCTCGAACGGCGTCAACGAGGACCATCCGGTCGGCATCGGCTTCAACAAGATGCGCCAGTGCGCGCTCGACAAGTCCGGCGGCAAGATGAAGATCGCCGGCTTCTGGGGCGGCGCGCTCGGCGGCGACCTGCAGGCCACGCAGGCGCTGCGCTCCGGCACGCAGGAGATGGTGATCACCTCGACCTCGCCGCTGATCGGCATCCTGCAGGATCTCGGCGTGTTCGACCTGCCCTTCCTGTTCTCGAACGAGAAGGAAGCCGACGCGATCCTCGACGGCAAGTTCGGCGACTACTTCAACAACAAGCTGCCAGCAGTGGGCCTGGTCAACCTCGCCTACTGGGAGAACGGCTTCCGCAACCTCACCAACTGCGCCGCCCGGTGACGAAGTGGGAGGACTTCGAGGGCGTGAAGGTCCGCGTGATGCAGAACAACATCTTCCTGGACACCTTCAAGAACATGGGCGCCAACGCCGTGCCGATGGCCTTCGGCGAGGTGTTCACGGCGCTGGAGACCAAGACCATCGACGGCCAGGAAAACCCGTTCGTGACCATCGACACCTCGAAGTTCAACGAGGTGCAGAAATACCTGTCCGTCACGCGCCACGCCTACACGCCGTTCCTGGTGCTGTACTCCAAGAAGCTCTGGGACCAGCTCTCCCCGGACGAGCAGAAGACGCTCAAGGATTGCTGCGATCGTCGGCCGCGACGAGCAGCGCAAGGTCTCGCGCTCGCTCTCGGAGAAGTCGCTCGTCTCGCTCAAGGACAAGGGCATGACGATCAACGAGCTGGCGCCCGGCCGAGCAGGCCCGCATGCGCGAGCAGGCGAAGCCGGTGTGGGAGCAGCACGCCGCCACGATCGGCCCCGAGACGGTCAAGATGATGCAGGCCGAACTCGCGAAGCTGCGCTAAGTCGACCACGGGCCTCGTCCTTCGAGACGCCGGTCGCCGCTTTGCGGCGCCCGGCTCCTCAGGATGAGGCCCTTGATTTCTAAAACAAAGAGAACCTCGCTGCCTCGAGGAGCGGCGCAAAGCGCCGCGTCTCGAAGGACGCAATGTCGCAGAGCCACCGGACCACCCCATGAAAATCACCGCCCTCGAAACCATCCGCCTCACGCGAATTCGCCAACATCGTCTGGGTGCGCCTGCACACCGATGAGGGGCTCGTCGGGCTGGGCGAAACCTTCATGGGCGCGCGCCGCCGTCGAGGCCTATCTGCACGAGACCGTGGCGGCGCAAGCTGATCGGCCGCGACCCGCTGCAGATCGAGGGCATCAACCGCGACCTGTTCGAACTATCTCGGCTGGCGCTCCGCCGGCGTCGAGACCCGCGGCAACTCCGCCATCGATATCGCGCTGTGGGACCTGTTCGGCAAGGCGCACGGCAAACCTGTCTGCGACATGCTGGGCGGCCGCTCGCGCGACAAGATCCGCGTCTACAACACCTGTGCCGGCTACAAATACATCCGCGACTCCCGCGCCCAGAAAGTTGCGAACTGGGGCGTGGGCGGCAAGCGAAGGCCCCTACGAGGACCTCGAGGCCTTCCTCACCCGCGCCGACGAGCTCGCGCAGTCATTGCTCGAGCAGAACATCACCGGCATGAAGATCTGGCCCTTCGACATCGCCGCCGAGCGCACGCCACGGCTACGACATCTCGCCGCAGGAATTGCGCACGGCGCTCGAGCCCTTCGCCAAGATCCGCAAGGCGGTCGGCGACAAGCATGGACATCATGGTCGAGTTCCACTCGCTGTGGAGCCTGCCGATGGCCAAGAAGCTCGCGCACGCGCTGGCCGACTACAACACCTACTGGCACGAGGACCCGTTCCGCCTCGACAATGTCGGCGACCTGAAGGACTACGCGCCGCATTCCAAGGCCTGGGTGTGTGCGTCGGAGACGCTCTCCTACACCCACGCGTTTCGTGAGTACCTTGAAACGGGTGTCGCCGGCGTGGCGATGCTCGACCTCTCCTGGTGCGGCGGCCTTTCGGAAGCGCGCAAGATCGCGGCCCTGGCCGAAGCGCTGACACGTGCCCGTCGCGCCGCATGATTGCACCGGCCCGGTGGTCTACGCCGCCTCGTGCCATTTCTCGCTGCACGCGCGCAACGCGCTGATCCAGGAAAGCGTCCGCGCCTTCTACACCGGCTGGTATACGGAGCTGGTGACCGAACTGCCGCCGATCACCAAGGGCGAAGTCACCGTCAACATGAAGCCGGGCCTCGGCATCGACCTGCTGCCAGGCCTCACCAAGCGCCCCGACGCGATCGTGCGCACGACCAAGGCCGGCGATCTCTGATCTGCTTGAGCGCGCATCGCGTTACGCCGACGAGGACAGCGACCGCCCGAACCGGACCGGATGAGAGGCGGTCCGGAAGAGCGCCGTACAGGTCTGGCGAAGCCACCGGTTGGCCGGGTCGTCATTGTAGCGCTCATGCCAGAACTGCCGGATCGATAGCTTCGGAAACGCAACCGGATGCGGCACGACCCTGATATTTAGCATTGGCTGCGACGCGGCGGCGAGCGGCTCGGGCACCGTGGCGATCATGTCGCTCGACGCAACGATCGCCGGGAGCGCCAGAAAATTTGGAATCCGGAGCCCAATCCGCCGCTGCACGCCCAGCCGCGCCAGCTGCGCCTCGACGACGTAATGTCCCGTGCCGGCCGCTTCGGCCACCGCGTGCGTCGCCTCGAGAAACCGCTTGGCTGTCAGCCGGCCGCGGATTGTCGGATGGTTCTTGCGAACGATACAGACATACTCCGTCGTGAACAGCTGCTGCTGATAGACGCCGGTTTTCAGGTCCGGCATGTAGCCGATGGCAAGATCGACCGCTCCTGATTCCAGGGCATGTCGCGTTGCCTCGGCGGAGAGCTGCACCGTCCGGATGGAGATCTTCGGGGCTTTTTCTTTCAGGTATTGCAGAAGCCGGGGCAGAAAGACGATCTCCCCGACATCGGTCATGATCACTGTAAACGTGCGGTCCGCGCCGCGCGCATCGAAGTCCCGCCGGCGGTGCAGGCCGAGCTCAATCTGGCCAAGCGCCGTGCTGACGAGCGGACCGAGGTCCAATGCCAAAGGGGTCGGCTGCATCCCTTTCGCCGTTCGCACGAACAGGCGGTCGGCGAAGTGATCGCGCAGCCGGCGCATGGCGTTGCTGGCGGCCGGTTGCGAGAGGCCCAATTCTTCGGCGGCCGCCGACACGTTCTGCAGCCGCCACACCGCCTCGAAGACCGACAGAAGGTTGAGATCGACCCGAGCTTTATTCATTCTTGTGAATATAGCCTATTCCAAATGGCCCATTTACAAATAATAGCTGCCGCGCTTGGCTAACGCCAACCAGGCGCACCGATCGCCGCGGCAACAAGGGAGGTCGCCCCATGAACGCATTCGAGCCGGGACCAGCGTGCCCCGACTGGCCGGCGGCCGGCCCGAGCCGTGTCCCCTACGCCGTCTACGCCGATCCCAGCCTCCACCGCGAGGAGCTGAACCGCCTCTTCTACCGGGGCCACTGGGGCTATGTCGGCCTGGAAGCCGAGGTGCCGAACCGCGGTGACTTCAAGCTCACCTGGCTGGGCGAGCGCTCGGTCATTCTCGCCCGCGCGCGCGACGGCGAGATCAGCGTGGTCGAGAACCATTGCGCCCATCGTGGTGCACGCTTCTGTCAGACCCCGCACGGCAACACCAAGATCTTCGTCTGCCCCTACCATCAGTGGTCCTATGACCTCAAAGGCAACCTGCAAGGCGTGCCGTTCCGCAATGGGGTGAAGCATGGCGGCCAGGTCCGGGGCGGCATGCCGCCGGACTTCAATCCGCAAGAGCATGGCCTGACCAAGTTGAAAGTCGAGGTCTATAACGGCGTCGTCTTCGCCGCGTTCGATCACGAGGTGCCGCCGCTTGCGCGACTATTTCGGGCCGCACATCGTGCCCTGGTTTGAACGCGTGTTCGACGGTCGCGCACTGACCGTCCTTGGCTATTCGCGCCAGCGCATTCCCGGCAACTGGAAGCTGATGCAGGAGAACATCAAGGATCCCTATCATCCCGGGCTTTGCACACCTGGTTCGTCGTGTTCGGCCTCTGGCGCGCCGACCAGAAATCGCAGCTGGTCATGGACGATCACGGACGGCACGCCGTGATGGTTTCGCAGAAGAACGACGGCGGTCAGGGCGATGTCACCAAGGGCGTGACCTCCTTCAAGCAGAACATGACGCTGCACGATCCGCGCGTCCTCGATGTCGTGAACGAGCCCTGGTGGAACGGACCCACGGTGACGATGCTGACCTTGTTTCCCAGCGTCATTGTGCAGCAACAAGTGAACTCGCTCTCCACGCGGCACATCGTTCCGCGCGGGCCCGGCGCCTTCGACTTCTACTGGACGCATTTCGGCTTTGCCGACGACACGCCCGACATGGCGCGCCGAAGGTTGCGACAGGCAAATCTATTCGGCCCGGCCGGCTACGTATCCGCCGATGACGGCGAAATCATCGAGATGCAGCAGCAGGGGTTCGCGCAGCACCCCGAGGGCCAGACGATCAGCGAGCTCGGCGGCGCGACATCGGATCCACCGATCACAACGTGACCGAAACCCTGATCCGTGGAATGTATCGCTATTACCGCCAGGTCATGGAGATCGCTTGATGTCCGCCGTGGCCGCCGATCTTGCCCTTCGTTTCGAAGTCGAGGACCTGTACGCGCGTTACATTGCCTGCGTCGACTCCGGCAATCTCGACGCCTGGCCCGACTTTTTCACGGACCCGTGCGTTTACAGGCTTGCGCCGCGTGAGAACCACGATCGTGGCCTGCCGCTCGCGACCCTCTCCTTCGAGAGCCGCGGCATGCTGAAGGATCGCGTGTACGCCGTGACCCAGACTTTATTTCATCAGCCTTACTATCAGCGCCACATCCTGAGCGGACTCCGGATCGTCGAACGGCACGACGACGAGCTGCGCGTGCGAGGCGAATTATCTCGTCATCCGCACGAAACTGTGGGAGCCGTCGGAGGTCTTCAATTCCGGACGCTATTTCGACAAGCTCGTGCGCGATGGCGACGCGCTGAAATTTTCGGAAAAGATCTGCGTCTTCGATTTGGAACTGATCCCGAATTCGGTCATCTACCCGATCTGAGGCGCTAGAACCGCACTTCCACGCTGATCAGGAAGCGCGTCTCGTGGCGCGCACTGGGCTTGTCCGCCGGCGGATCGGTGAGCTGGTGCGCGATCTCCGGATTGACCGAGACTTTCTCGGTGAGGTTGAAGCGCACGCCGCCGCCCACCGTGGCAAGATCGGCCGGTGCCGCCGCCCCCTCGCCGCGGTCCACCTGCCCCGCATCGAAGAACGTGTAGAGCTGGTCAGGAATCGAGCACCTGCAGGCCAAGGCGATCGCCGTAGCGCAGCTCGATCTTGCCGGCGACACCATGATCGCCGGTGATGTTGCCGGGCGGATAGCCGCGCCCGAAGCGCGAGCCGCCCACGCCGAAGCGCTCCGTCGGCAGCAGCGGCTGAAAGCTGTACTGGCCGTTGACCTCGCCATAAAGCTGGAATCCGCCGCCCAGCCCCTGCAGCCGCGCGATCGTGCCGTTGAGGTAGGTGAACGTGCCGTCGGCGCCGTTGCGCCGTGATACGGGGTCGCTGGTGTCGCTGGCGCCAAACAGGCCGATCCCCTGATTGACCGCGAGATCGATCAGGCTGACCCCGAACAGCGAATCCGTCACGTCATACGTGCCGCGGATCTGCAGCATGCGCACATGGTCGCGCGTCGGGTTGAAATCGTCTTCCGGAATGCCCAGCGTGCGCACCCGCTCGTCGCGCCAGATGAACGAGAAGAGCCCACTCAGATTTTCCGCGCGCGAGCGCACCACCGGCGTGAAATAAGTGACGCGCCCCTCGAAATCGACCGCGCGCGTCTCGAACGGGAAGATGTCGACGGGGATGTCGGGGCGCGTCTGCGCCCCGGCCACGAAGAATTGCAGCGTGTCGCCCGAGGCCGGCGGTCCCACCGGAATCGTCACCTGGCCTTGCACGTATTGCCATTCCTCCGAGCCCGGCGTGAAGGCGACCAGCGCGTCAAGCTGCTCGTACTGGCCCAGCTGCGAATAGGCCGACCCGCCTACGCTCACCGTCCACGGCCCCACGAAGCGCGAGCCGCGATTGTCGCCGGTGACGAACCCTTCGGCCCGCAGGTGCTGCACCACCACGCGCAGCCGCGCCGCACCGAACGTCGACGGCGACGGCTCCAGGATGCCCTGCACGTTCACGCCCGGCAGATCGCCGATCAGCAGCAGGTTGCGCTCCAGCACCTTGGCCGTCAGCGGCCGCGCCGCGCGGATCTTCGCGGTGAACTCGTCGATGATCCGTCGCGGGCCCTGGATGTCGCCCTCGACGATGACCTCGTCGACGAAGCCCTCAACCGCCTGCAGCTCGATGATCCCGTCCGCGATCGTCTGCTCCGGCACCACGACCTGCGACAGGATGTAGCCGTCTTCGCGCATGCGCGCGGTCATCGCATTGGCGACATTGATCATGTCGGCCAGCGACACGTCCGTACCGATCAGCTTGTCGTAATAGCCGCGCAATTGCTCGGGCGCGTAGACGCTCAGCCCCGTGATGCGCACATCGGCGAGGCGGAAGCGCACTGCTTCGCTGCCCGGCGGTACGGGCTGGCGCGGCGCTGAGACCGGCGGCGGCGTGCGGATGGTCGGCTCGCTCGGCCCCGGCCGAAAGCGCTCCTGGATCTGTCCCGGCTGAGCTGGGCCGGGAAGTGTCGTCTGCGCCGCCGCCGAAGCGACGAAATCCGTCGCACCGGCAAGCAGCAGAACGGCAAACACGAATTCGCCCCGTGCGGCATTCCCCATGTCGCACCTATCGGCGTGAATTTGCCGTGCTGGCCGGCGGGTAGCAGATCCAGAAATCGCGCATGAACGAGCCCGAACTGCAGTTCGGTGTCGCTTGCGTCGTCGTTGCGCCGTTGCCGATGCCGTTGCCGTTCGGCCCCGCCGCCGGGGCAATCGCCGCCAACGCTGCCGCGAGATCCTCGAGCGGTCCGATATTCACCGCGGCAAGATCGACCTCCGGCTCCGCGGTGCGGTCGCCATGCTGGCCGACATGGTCGTTGTCGGCATCCTTCGGGAACAGCGGCCGCGACATGGGCGGGCCGGCGGCCGGCGCGATCTGCGACAGCGCCTCGGGCGACACCTGGTCGGCCGAAACACCCGAACTGCCCAGCGAATAGCTTCGCAGATACGGGTTCTCGATATACGGGTTTTCCAAGCGCGTCGTGCGATAGACCGCATCGCCCGGTGTGTCCGGGTCGCGGCCGCGGAATTGTGGCTCCGTGAAACCGTTCGTCGCGAACGGGTTGGAGCTGCCACCTGAGCCGCCACCGCCACCGCCACCGCCGCCCCCACCGCCGCCATCGTCACCCGACGTGACGCGCGTGCCGATCACCGCCGCCGATGCGGTCGTCTGATAGAAGGAAGCGCGACCACGCTCGATGCCGGTGCCCCCGGGCTCGGGATTGTAGAACTGCGACAGCGTCACGCTCAGCGACTGCGTGCCGCCACCGAGCCTGACCGTCAGCGCCTCGCTCGCACCGGTCGCGACATTGTGCTGGATCTCGTTCTGATTGATCGGCCCGAGCGAGGTGAACGCACCGACACCCCATCGCCCGGCATCGACGACCGCCGGCCCCTGCTCGCCGGTGACGGCGAACCCGGCCGGCCGGCCGCCCGCACCCGTCGTCGGATCGATCAGGAAAGCCCCGCCACCTGCCAGTGCATATCCGACGCTCTGGACGAAATAATCCGAGGAATCCGTAGCCGACGGTACCGTGTACGGCAGGGCCGTGAACACCACCGTATCGAAGGACGCCCCGCCGAGCGTGAAGGTCAGCGTTTGCGTGCCGCTCGCGGTCGTCGATGTGAAGTCCAACGAACCCTGCAGGGTACGCGTTTGTGCCGCCACGCCCGTCAGGCTCTGTGCCGACAACGGATCCACCACCGCGCCGATATTCGTGACGCCCGTGGCATTGGTCTGGTTGAACTGGAATTTGCCGTTGAGCGCGATGCCCGCCAACCTGCCGACATTGTTGTCCCAGCTCGTCAGATTGACATCGGCGGCCAGGGCCCCCAGCGCACCGGCCCGGATGGCCGAGCCCGTCGCCTGGGTGATCGTGCCGTCGGTCCCGGTCTGCAGCCAGACCGTGCCGGTGCCGACATCGATCACGCCGCCTGACGCCAGCTCGATATTCGAAACTGCGCGCACCGCGACGTTGCCGTCCGCGAGGTGGATCGGCGCGCCGATGCGCACGCGCCCCGTGGGACCGTCGGCAATGAGCTGCAGGCCGCGCGGGCTGCCGCCCAGGCTGGTGGCATTGATCGCCGCCGTGATGTCGATCAGGTCGCTCGCCAGCAGCGTCACCGAGCCCAATGCCAGCGCGTTGACGATGGTCGAGGCATTGATCGTCGACGCGCCGGCAGCGCCATTGGCGCCGCCGACCGAGCCGGACGTGCCGCCGCTGCCGACGACCGTGATCGAGACCGGATCGATCAGCCATTCGCCCACGATTTCGCCCGGCGACGCGGTCGAGACGAACGCGCTCTCGCCCACGGTGAATTGCGTCCGGGCCGATGTCTCTACCCTGCCGCCGCGCTTACCGCCGGCGCCGTTGGCGATGATCGCGCCGTCATAGCGCCCGCGTTGCGCCGCGATCGCCCGCACCACGCCGCCATCGCCGGCACTCACCGCCGACACATCGATGCGCGACGCCGCGTCGAGCGTCACGTCGCGGCCAAGCACATCGACCGTGCCGCCAGCACCACCGGCCGCGTCGCCGCGCGCATCGATGGTGCCCGCGACCTGGATGCCGCCGCTGGCACTCACCAGGGCCACCTGGCCCGATTTGACCGAGACGCCGCGGGCCTGGATCACACCCGACATGTTGATGATGCTGTTGACCAGCCCGGACGCCGCTTCCGCCGTCAGCACCACGCGCCCGCCATCGGCCTGGATCACGCCGCCCTGCGCCACCAGCGTGTCCATGTCGCGCGGCTTCTGGGTGACCGGATCGGTGACCGCGACGGAGATCAGCCCGTCGCCGTAGAGGTCGAGCGTGACGGCGTTACCCGCCGCTAGCGCCACCGTCCCGGCCTTGGCAACGATGAGACCCGTATTGGCGACCCCGGGTGCCACGAACGCGACCAGGCCCTTCTCCGCGACCGTGATCGTGCCTGCGTTGCGCACCACGGCGCTCGGGTTGCCGGGCTCGTCGAACACCATGCGGCCGGCAAAGAAATTACGCTCGGAAATGCCGACTGAAGTCGCGATCAGCGAGCCGACATCGACGCGCGCCGTATTGGTGAAGACGACGCCGTTGCTGTTCTGGATGATGACTTGGCCCGGCGCAGCGATGCGCCCGGCAATCACGCTCTCCTGGCCGGCGCGCACGCGATTGAGCGTCGAGGACGACGTGCCCGGCTGATTGAACTGCACCGTTTCCTGGCGCCCGACATTGAAGGACTGCCAGTCGATGACCGCGCGATTGGCGGATTGCTGGACGGTGGTGGTGTTGCCGCTCTGGCTGACCGACACCTGGGTGCGATCGTAGCTCGCACCTTGAGGTCCCGCGTGGGCGGGAGAAATGATCTGCGCCGCAACTGTCAGCGCCGAACAACCGAGCAGGAATGATTTGATCGAAGCCGGGCGCGCGTGTGCATGGCACGCGCGTTGATACTCTGGCATGGACCCCCTCTAACGACCACGTCCTAATCGTCTTCGACGACGATTTCAACGACCGAGAGGGCAGAAAATCATTTCGACTCTGCGCCGTGGCAAGCGCGGAGTTGTGTCAAAATCGTGGCCGAGTTGCAGAAAACGCAAGCCCGACGCGTGAAAGCAGCACGTCAGATCGCCTTAAGGTAATCCGCGCACGAAGCGTTTGCGAAACCAATCAACGAGCATTTTCTTCTCATATTGCAGCGAGTTGCTGACAGACGCGCACTCGCATCCATGAGATAGGTCATATCGCTGATGGTCTCCTCGCCCTGCGCGAGCGTGACTTCGCCTTGCGCGAGCCTGTAGCGCAGCGTCATGCGCGGCCAAGTGATCTCCCGCATATATCGCACGTCATAAGCGTATGCGTGCCACGGCTCGAACCGCCCGGCGAGATCCAGATCCAACACTTCGATTGTCAGACTTTGGTCGAGCTTGAGCGTGCGATGGCCCAGCCGCTCGAGATGCTGGCGGATGCCGTCGAGTGCCGGCGCTCGCGCCTTCTCGCCATAGCCGCCGCGCAGATTGGCGTCGCTGAACGCCTCAGGATGCACATAGGTGACCGTAACGCCGGCCCGCGCCGCCGCCGCGAACACGAGCACCACCACCACCGTCACGATCAGGAATGCCAGACGACGCATGGGCCATCCTCGGCCGATCGGCCGCGCGTGCGGGAACGGAACGCCAAAGCATATACACGCGTAACGCCGGCGCCATTCCGGCCCGGCGACAGGATCAGTCGCCCGACTGGCTGCCGTCCACCATCACGCCGAATTCCGTCGACTTCGCGCCGTCAGCCGCCAACTTGAAACCGTCAGCCTGCAGGCCGCGGCGCAGCAATTCGCGGATCGCCGACGCCCGACTGGGCATGCGCTGCTTGAAGCGGAAATCGTCGAGAGCACGCAGCTCATCGCCGGAGAGCATCACCTGAAGACGCTCCACCCGCAGACTTTCCTCGGAATCCCTTTTCGACATGGCACTCCCCTTCTCGGCAGGCGCGAGCCCTCCAGGCTCATGATGCGCTGGCACCGATATACTTACTCAAACTACTGCTTCTAGTCAAGATGCTCCAAATTATAAGTTTGTTCAAAATGGTACATTGCATAAAAACACGCTTTTCATGCCGCTTCCATCACTGTCGGCAGAGTCGCTCTTTTGTCAATCTAAGCCATTGAAATAATTATGATAATTACGAAAAGGCGGGTATGCTTCCAGCACGAACCGAGGAGTTTTTGAGGCAATACCCATGCCCCTGCATTTCATCCCAGCGCCGATTGCCTTCATGCCCCAGGGTCAATCGCTACGGATAATGGCCAATGACGGCAAAGGCACGGTTGAGGTCATGATCGAGATGACCGTTCTCGAAGAATTATCGGCGGAAAAAAATCTCTCGAAGGACGCGGCCCTGACGACGCTGGTGAAAAATCAGAACCGCCTGGCCGCGCTCGCGTCGCAAATCTTCGAGCACAAGCAACCGGTCGACCGCCGCATCGTCATTTCATCCGCAGATCTCGTCGCCGATCCGCGCTGACCTCCCGCATAGTCCCACGACGCTTTTTGTGCCGAAAGCGTCGCACCGAAGCCATGATTTGGCTCGGATCGCGGCCAATCCCCATCCGCACCGGTCGCTCTTCGGCGTAGCATGCCGGAACGTCTCGAATTGACCGCGCCATGGCGGCCGACTGGCTCTTGGCGCGGTGTCTGGTTTCGTGGAGGCGCGTTTGAGCAGCCAATGGACGGTCCTTCTTGCCGGCCTTCTCCTTCTGTGTGCGTGCACGGCGGAACCGACAGACGGACGGCACGATGCATCGAGCCTGGGGGCGCCGAGCGGTGCTTATGGATATCCGCCCGGCCTGGAACCGCCCAATTCCGTCTCCCACCGCCGGCCATGACGGAAGCGGCATCGCCGCGCGGCGGGACATTCACGCGAGAAACTCGGGATTCTCCTGATAGGAGTGGTCCGACCCGCCACCTATAGTCCGCCCGTAAGCGCCGCAGCACTTTGCCAGGGAGATCGACGCCTGGAGGTGTGCCGCCGGCAACCCGAAGGAGCTGGTCATGGCGCTCGACTATGTTGCTCTAGCACTTCTGTTGTTTGTCGTGATGACGCTGTTCTGCGCGGTGATTGCAATTCACGATATTTCGGATCCGATTGCCAAGCAGCGCAAGCATCCGCATCAGGAGGCGATTCATGCGGCTTCCGAAGGGGTCGCACACATGCCGAAACGTCGTTCGCAGCGTCTGCCCGCCGCGCCGCGAGTGGTGGGTCTCTCTTTCGTGCTCCTGCTGGCGCTCTCGCCGCCAGGATGGTCCCTCGACCCGGCGGACGAACAGCGCCGATTTACAGCGTTCGATTCCAACAACGACGGGCGAATCAGCCAGGAAGAATTTTCGCTGAACAAGCTCGTCGGCATGTTCGACCCGCGCTGGACCTCTCCGTCCACGGAGGGGCCGATGAGACTTACGGCGGCCGACTTGCCGCTCTCCCCGCAGGGGCTTGCCGCTCTCGACGCCAACGGCGACGGCGCGCTGACCGGCGCCGAGGTCGTGGCCTCGCCCCTCCTGAGCTTCGATGCCTTCGACACCAACGCCGACGGCTTCATCGACCGCGCCGAATTCCACGCCGTCCTCGTAAAACTGTTCCGCTAATCGACCCGGCAATCGCAGTTTCCTGCAATTTCCATGTTGCTCGGCACGGCGCGAGTGGCGGCTGCATAACGACCTGCACGCGATGCCTCCTTACTTCTAAGTAGGCCGTACGGTGTAGTGCCAAGCGCTTGCAGACTCTCTAGAATATCGAACGCTGTTGGTAATCTGCCCAACGACGAGGGCGGGCCACATGTCGTTCACGGTCCCGCAGGCGGCTGACCTTGCAAGACGGCATCGCTGTCCGGTCGCTATCAGCGTCGCCCTCGAGACTCTGACGATGTTTCGCTCGGGCCAGGGGCGCGAGATCCGCGAAGCCTTCGATGTGTTGGTCGAGACCGTGCGCGCGGCGTTGCGCGAGGATTTGACCTGCGACCTCGTCACCTCCGGCGAAAATTTGGCGTCGCTGCGCCAGGCCGAAGGCATGATCGGCGACGGCATCCGAATTCGCACCGGCATCGTCGATCATGCGGCCATGATCGTGGTGACGTTTCACCCAGGTCCCTCGCATCCAGCGGGGTCACCCGCGCCAGCCAAGCGCTGAGTTGATCGAACAGTGAGTTACCCGTGGGATCGGAGCCGTCCCTGCATCTGCCTCCCGCGCTGGGACGAACCCCACCTGACTCTGGAGGAAATCCAGCGGGCAGGTCAGATGAGAGAGGTATCGTTTGCGCACCCCTTCGGTACGTCTGCTATAAACAGCTTCCTGAACAGCCGTGAACCGAATAGGAGAAGATATGAAAATCGCTCACCGTAAAGGCCTGCAAAAAAGGAAGCGCCGCGAACGGGAGGCGACGAGGCAGAAAATGATCAAGCTTGGTCTTTTAAAATCGCCTAGCCGAGCCAAAACGCCTGCGAAGTGAAAGGAGACTTTGCCCTTGATGCCGGAACGCGCGCTGTTGCGCCGAGCCGGCGGACGGAAAGCCTAGCTTCCGCCCAGAGACCGCGCATTTAGTTATTGGTGAGCCCGGTGGGTTTCGAACCCACGACCCTCTGATTAAAAGTCAGATGCTCTACCACTGAGCTACGGGCTCTCCGGAGCCGTCCAAAGCGGACGGCGGACGCCCCCGAAACTGGGAGGGTCCATGGCGGGCGAGACCATAGGGCCCGCCCCGGCCGGGGTCAACCGGCGGGACCGCCTCCCCTCATCACCCTGAAGGTAATGCCAAAAACCACCCTCATCCTGAGCTTGTCGAAGGATGCGATGCCAAGCACCCCGCCTGGGGCCTCATCCTTCGACAGGCTCAGGATGAGGCTTCTAGGGATGAGGTGGTGAACTTCTAGCGTCCCGCCAGCTTCGCCGCGCGCGCTTCGCGTAGCCGCGCGAAATCCGCATCCGCGTGATAGGACGAACGCGTCAGCGGCGTCGCCGCGACCAGCAGGAAGCCCTTCCCTTGCGCCATGGTGCGATAGCCGGCGAACTCGTCCGGCGTCACGAAATTGGCGACAGCGGCGTGCTTGGGCGTGGGCTGCAGATACTGGCCGATGGTCAGGAAATCGACATCGGCCGAGCGCAGATCGTCCATCACCTGCATGACCTCGCTGCGCTCTTCGCCCAGTCCGACCATCATGCCGGACTTGGTGAAGATCGAGGGGTCGAGCTCCTTGACGCGGTCAAGCAGGCGCAAGCTGTGGAAATAGCGCGCCCCCGGCCGGATGCTCGGATAGAGCCGCGGCACGGTCTCGAGGTTGTGGTTATAGACGTCGGGCTTGGCCGCCACGATCATCTCCAGCGCACCTTCTTTGCGCAGGAAATCGGGCGTCAAAATCTCGATCGTCGTCGCCGGGCTCGCCTTGCGGATCGCCTCGATGCAGCGCACGAACTGCATGGCGCCGCCATCGTCGAGATCGTCGCGATCGACCGACGTGATCACCAGGTGATTCATGCCGAGTTTGCCGACCGCCTCGGCGATGTGTTCCGGTTCATGCGGATCAAGAAGATCGGGCTTGCCGGTAGCGACATTGCAGAACGCGCAGGCGCGCGTGCACACCGAGCCCAGGATCATCACCGTCGCGTGCTTCTTCTGCCAGCACTCGCCGATATTCGGGCAGGCCGCTTCCTCGCACACTGTGTTGAGGTTGAGCCGGCGCATCAGCGCGCGGGTCTCATGATATTCGGGCGAGGTCGGCGCTTTGACGCGGATCCACTCCGGCTTGCGCTGGATCGGATTGTCCGGCCGGTGCGCCTTCTCCGGGTGCCGGAGTGCCGCGCGATTGATCGTCTCGGTGCTCATCGTCCTTCAGCCCTTGCGGCAGGTGTTCTGCTGCGCGCAGCGTTCGTAACAGGCATTGGCCTCGGCGTTGCGCCCGGCATCGGCACTACGGCATTGCTGCCGGCAACCGGCCTCGACCGTGTTGCAGCCGACCTGCTGCGCGGTGGTGCAGCCACCCACCATCACCATAGCAGCAAAAATCAAGATTTTGACCCTGGGTTTGGGCCGGCCTGCCATGCGCGGGCCTAGGCCCCCCGGAAGGTGACCCGGCCGACCAGCCGGCCGGCCCGCATATCGGCCTCGGCATCCTCGATCAGCCGGTCGCACAGCCGCGCCTGATAGCGCGATTTGGCCGGGTCGAGAACGAGGGTCGTTTCCACCACGGTGACAAGGTCCCAGCTCCCGTCGCCGTTGGGCTGCACGGACGTATAGATCCGCCGCACGTTGGGGTTGTTCTGCAACGTCCCCCCCAGAGCGATATCGCTCCGGGCGGGGTCCAGCTTCGACACCGCCATGGCACACCTCGTGGGGGAAGGCCCCCTCAGAAATGGATCGCCCGACCATAGGCGTCAAGGACCGCCTCATGCATCATCTCAGAGAGTGTCGGATGCGGGAAGACCGCATGCATCAATTCTGCTTCAGTGGTCTCCAATGTCTTGGCAACACCGTAGCCCTGGATCAGCTCCGTGACTTCGGCGCCGATCATGTGCGCACCCAGAAGCTCACCGGTTTTCGCATCGAAAATCGTTTTAACCATCCCCTCGGTCTCGCCCATCGCGATCGCCTTGCCGTTGCCGATATAGGGGAAGCGGCCGACCTTGACCTGGTAGCCATTCTCCTTCGCGGCCTTCTCGGTGAGCCCCACGCTGGCCACCTGCGGCATGCAATAGGTGCAACCCGGGATCAGGCTGACATCGAGCGGGTGCACGTCCTTCACGCCCGCGATCTTCTCGACGCAGATCACGCCCTCATGGCTGGCCTTGTGCGCCAGCCACGGCGGCCCGACCAGATCGCCGATCGCGTAGACGCCCGGCTCGCCCGTCTCCAGCCACTCGTTGACGACCACATGCGCCTTCTCGACTTTGATCTTGGTGCCCTCGAGGCCGATATTCTCGACATTGCCGACGATGCCGACCGCGAGGATGACGCGCTCGACCGTGATCTCCTGGCTCTTGCCGCCGGACTCGACCGTCGCCGTCACCGTATCGGCGCCCTTCTTGAGCTGCTTCACCGTGGCGCTGGTGAGGATCTTCATCCCCTGCTTCTCGAATTGCTTGCGCGCGAAAGCGGAGATTTCCTCGTCCTCGACGGGGAGCACGCGATCCATTACCTCGACCACCGTCACTGCCGCGCCGAGATTGCGATAGAAGCTCGCGAACTCGATGCCGATGGCGCCCGAGCCCACCACCAGCAACGATTTCGGCATGGTCGGCGGGATCATCGCCTCTTTGTAGGTCCAGATCAGCTTGCCGTCGGGCTCGAGGCCGGGCAGCGAACGCGCGCGGGCCCCCGTGGCAAGCATGATGTGCTTGGCGGCAAGATCGGCGACGCTCTTGCCGTCCTTTTCGACCTTGAGCTTGCCCTTGCCCGCGAGCTTGGCATGGCCGTCGAACACCGTGACCTTGTTCTTCTTCAACAGAAACTTCACGCCACCCGAAAGCTGTGCGGCCACTTTGCGCGAGCGCTCGACGATCTTCTTCAGATCAAAGCTGACATTGTCGGCCTTGAAGCCGAACGCGTCGAGATTGTGCAACAGGTGGTTGATCTCCGACGTGCGCAGCAGCGCCTTGGTCGGGATGCACCCCCAGTTGAGGCAGATGCCACCCAGATGCGTGCTCTCGACCAGCGCCACATTCATCTTGAGCTGTGCCGCGCGGATCGCGGCGACGTAACCGCCCGGGCCGCCACCGACAACGATCAGATCGAAACTTTGCTCGGCCACTCTGTTCTCCTCCGTCGCCATCCTTCGAGACGCCGTGCGTTCCGCGCGGCTCCTCAGGATGAGGATCCAAGGTTAGGCCTCATCCTGAGGAGCGACCCGCAGGGTCGCGTCTCGAAGGATAGGCCGGGTTACAATCACAACTCTCAAACCCTCTCAACATCCGTGCTGCGCGTATAGGCGTGCGGTGCGGCGTCGCCGGTATTCACCACGCCGGCCTTCTCCAGCAGCATCATCTCGCACTCGACGGCCGCGAACGGCTTATGCTCCACACCCTTGGGCACCACGATGATCTCGCCCGGGCCGACCTCGACCTGGCGGTCGCGGAAATCCATGCGCAGCGTGCCCTTCATGACGATGAACAGCTCATCGGCGTCGTCATGCTTGTGCCACACGAAATCGCCGGCGATCTTGACGACCTTGATCTCGTAATTGTCGACCGTATCGACCAGCCGCGGCTTCCACTGGTCGCTGAACTTGCCGAACTTCTCCGCGAGATTGATCCGCACGCCGTTGGCCATTTTGCGCCTCCGTCCGCCTCATCCTTCGAGACGCCGCGCGCGGCGCGCGGCTCCTCAGGATGAGGCTAAAGAAATCGACCTCATCCTGAGGAGCGACCCGGAGGGTCGCGTCTCGAAGGATGAGATCGTCAAGGGCTATACCAGCATCGTCAGCGGTTCTTCGATCAGCTTCTTGAGAACAGACAGGTACTCGGCACCGACCGCGCCATCGACGACGCGATGGTCGACCGAGAGCGTGCAGCTCATCACCGTGGCGATGGCCAGCGCCCCGTTCTTCACCACCGCGCGCGGCTCGCCCGCACCCACGGCCAGGATGCAGCCCTGCGGCGGGTTGATCACCGCCTCGAATTGCTTGATCCCGAACATGCCGAGATTGGAGATCGAGAACGTGCCGCCCTGATATTCCTCGGGCAGCAGCTTGCCTTCCTTGGCCTTGCCCGCCAGCACCTTCATCTCGTTGGAGATGACCGACAGCGGTTTGCTCTCCGCCGTGCGGATCACCGGCGTGATCAGCCCGCCAGGAATGGCAACCGCGACAGAAATATCGGCATTGCTGTAGAGCAGCGTGCCCTCGTCGCTCCACGAGGCGTTCGCCGCCGGCACGCGCTTGAGCGCGATGGCCGCCGCCTTGATGACGAAATCGTTGACCGAGAGCTTGAACGCGCCCTCGCCCTTCTCCGGCGCCGCCTTATTGATATCGGCACGCAGCTTCAGCAACGCATCGATGTCGCAATCCACCGTCAGGTAGAAATGCGGCACGGTCTGTTTGATTCCGTGAGGCGCTTGGCGATGACCTTGCGCATCGTGGTGTGCGGCACGAGCTTGTACTGCGCCGCGCCCGGCACGGTGGGGCCGGGCTGCGGCAATGGTGCGCGCGCCGCCGGTGTACTTGCGGGAGCCGCGGGACGCGCGGCGGGCTTGCCGCCCGACGCGATCACCGCATCGATATCCGCCTTGACGATCCGCCCCTGCGGTCCCGACCCGGCGATGGCGCCGAGCTCGATGCCGGCCTGCTGCGCCATGCGCTTGGCGAGCGGGCTCGCGAACACGCGCGCCCCATGTGAAGCGGCCGGTGCCGCGGAAGCGGGCGGTGTTGCCGACGCCGTCGGCTTGGCGCTCGGCGCCGGCGCGCTTGCGCCGTTCGAGGCCGCCACCTTCGGAGCGGGTGCCGGTGCCGGTGCCGCCGTCGCGGCCTTGGCGAGCGCGGATGCGTCCTCGCCCTCTTCCAAAATCAGCGCGATCGGCTCGTTGACCTTGACGCCCTCGGTGCCGGCCGGAACCAGGATCTTACCGAGCTTGCCGTCGTCGATTGCCTCGACCTCCATCGTCGCCTTATCGGTCTCGATTTCAGCCAGCACATCGCCCGATTTGACGGGATCGCCTTCCTTCTTTTTCCAGCTCGCGAGCTTGCCTTCGGTCATCGTCGGCGACAGCGCGGGCATCAGCACCTTGATCGGCATATTCGCTTCTCCCCCCGCGTTCTAGTTCTTGTAGAGGGCGGCTTTCGCCGCCTGCACGATGTTCTCGACCTGCGGCAGCGCCAGCTTCTCGAGATTGGCGGCATAGGGCAGCGGTACGTCCACGCCCGCGACACGCTTCACCGGTGCATCGAGATAGTCGAAGGCCTGCTCCATCATCAGCGCCGCCATCTCGGAGCCGATGCCGGCGAACGGCCAGCCTTCCTCGACCGAGACCAGGCGGTTGGTGCGCTTGACCGACTTAACGATCGTCTCGGTGTCGAGCGGCCGGATCGTGCGCAGATCGATAACTTCCGCCTCGATGCCCTCTTTCGCGAGCAGTTCGGCCGCCTGCAGCGCCTTGCCAACCATGATCGAGAAGGCGGTGATCGTCACATCCTTGCCCGGCCGCACGATCTTGGCGCGGCCCAGCGGCACGATGAAATCCGGGTCGTCAGGTATTTCGCCCGACTGCCCGTAGAGAATCTCGTTCTCGAGGAAGATGACCGGGTTGGGATCGCGGATCGCGGCCTTGAGCAGGCCCTTGGAATCGGCGGCCGACCACGGGCTCACAACCTTGAGGCCCGGGCAATGCGCGTACCAGCTCGCATAGCACTGCGAGTGCTGGGCGCCGACGCGCGAGGCCGCGCCATTGGGCCCGCGGAACACGATCGAGCAGCCCATCTGGCCGCCCGACATGTAGAGAGTCTTGGCGGCGGAGTTGATGATCTGGTCGATCGCCTGCATGGCGAAGTTGAAGGTCATGAACTCGACGATGGGCTTCAAACCCATGAAGCCCGCACCCACGCCGAGGCCGGCGAATCCCTGCTCGGTGATCGGCGTATCGACAACGCGCTTGGCGCCAAATTCCTGCAGCAGCCCCTGGCTGACCTTGTAGGCGCCCTGATACTCGGCGACTTCCTCGCCCATCAGGAACACGCGATCGTCGCGCCGCATCTCCTCGGCCATCGCATCGCGTAGCGCCTCGCGCACGGTCGCGGTGACGGTCTTGGCGTAAGTCTTTTCCTCCGCCGCGGGCCGCGGCGTCGGCTTGGCGACAATCGACGAGGCCGGTGCCACCGCCGCCGGCGTCGAGGCCGGTGCCGGCGCCGCAGCGGCGGCCGGAGCCGCCTTGATGGCGCCCCTGTCCTCGCCCTCTTCCAGGATCACCGCGATGGGGGTGTTGACCTTCACGTTCTCGGTCCCATCGGGAATCAGAATCTTGCCCAGCGTACCCTCGTCGACCGCCTCGACCTCCATGGTCGCCTTGTCGGTCTCGATTTCGGCCAACACGTCGCCGGATTTGACCGCGTCGCCCTCGTGTTTAAGCCACTTGGCGAGCTTGCCCTCGGTCATCGTCGGTGACAGGGCCGGCATCAATACTTCGATCGGCATTTCGAATCCCCAATAGATTTTCAACGGCAATCCGGCGCGCGAGAACCCGCGGCACCGTCGCGTGTGTCAGCTTTCGACGAGAACGTCGGTGTAGAGTTCGGACGGATCGGGCTCGGGCGACGCCTGCGCGAAATCAGCTGCCGCCGAAACAATGTCCTTCACCTCGCGATCGAGCTTCTTGAGCGTCGCCTCGTCGGCGTGCCCCTGCTCGATCAGCATCTTCGCCATCTGGTCGATGGGATCATGCTGGGTGCGCATCTTCTCGACTTCTTCCTTCGAGCGATACTTCGCCGGATCCGACATCGAATGGCCGCGATAGCGATAGGTCTTCATCTCCAGGATGAATGGCCCCTTGCCGGTGCGCGCATGCTGGACAGCGCGGCGCCCCGCCTCGAACACGGTCAGCACGTTCATGCCATCGACGGCCTCGCCGGGAATCCCGTGCGCCTCGCCGCGGCGGTAGAACTCGGTGGTCGCCGACGCGCGCTCGACCGACGTGCCCATGCCGTATTTGTTGTTCTCGATGATGTAGACGACGGGCAGCTTCCACAGCTGCGCCATGTTGAAGCTCTCATAGACCTGGCCCTGGTTGACCGCACCGTCGCCCAGATAGGTCAGCGAGACATTCTCCTTGTCGCGATATTTATGCGCGAACGCGAGCCCGGTCCCGAGCGGCACCTGCGCGCCGACGATGCCGTGGCCGCCGTAGAAATTCTTTTCCTTGCTGAACATGTGCATGGAGCCGCCCTTGCCATGCGAGTACCCCCCGCGCCGTCCGGTCAGCTCCGCCATCACGCCCTTGGGATCCATAGCGCAGGCCAGCATATGTCCGTGGTCACGATAGCTGGTGAGCACCGCGTCGCCCTCGACCAGCGCCGCCTGCATGCCCACCACCACTGCTTCCTGGCCGATATAGAGATGGCAGAAACCGCCAATCAGGCCCATGCCATACATCTGACCGGCCTTCTCCTCGAAGCGCCGGATCAGCAACATGTCGCGATAGAATTTCAAAAGCTCGGCGGGACTGACCTCGGGCTCATCGGCCTTGGTCTTGCGTTTGAGTACCGCCATCTGCTTTTCCTCCGGGGTGGATTTCTTGAACGGGAGTGCCGAATCTTGGTGAACCATAGGCTCCGACCGTTTTCCTGACAAGCCGTACCGCATCATAACTAACTGAAAATAATAACAAAAAAGTTAATTAACCGAAATCAAGTTAAAACAAATAAAACATTCCATCGAGGGTGCAGCGCACTCTTGAAACATAATTGCTCAAATCATGCGATTGCACTGAGGACCGAGGGACGCGAACGCGACCGTCGCGCACCCGAGAAGCAGGCGCGCGCCCGATCCGTCGAATTCCATTTGGCCTGCACGACGGCCCGTTTCAATACGAGCCGCACGTGCCGCGGCGCATTTAATGAAGGTCGCGCGCGGGAGTCCCGCCGCTCGATCAGCGCGGCGGCGTGGGCGACGACGGATCCGGGATGATGATCTCGTCGGGGCGGGCGAGGTTCAGCAGCAGTCGCGCGCGCTCTTCCAGCATGTCGGGATCGAGCTGGTTAGGCCGCAACAGCCCCACCCGCTGCTCCAGCGCCTTGCGCTCCGCGGCCACCTCCGCCAGCTGGGCGCGGGCGAGCTGAATCTGCTCGGTGAGCCTCAGATAGGCGACCAGGCCGCGATCGCCCTCGATCGAGTGATAGGCGAAATAGCCGACGACGCAGAACCCCAGCACCGGGCCGATGACATCCTTCGCGCGTCGCTTGATTTCGTCCGAGATCGCCATGCCCCGAATCGAATCACATCGCGACTCGGGGCGCAATCGATAACTTCATGAAAGAGTCAACAAAGTCAAAAATGTCGCAGGGCGTGTTGCCGATCCGACTCAGAGTCGGGGTGCCAAGCACTTGAAGCCGGCTGGTCGACTCGAATTATCGCCCCGGCAGCACAGCCTCGAGAAACGCCTGCACGTCGGCGATGTCCCCGATCAGCTTGTCGGTCGGTCGCCCCGCCCCGTGGCCCGCGCGCGTACCCACGCGCAGCAGGATCGTGCTGCCCGCCGGCGCGGCATCGTGCAACGCCGCCGCGAATTTATACGCGTGCGCTGGCAGCACGCGGTCATCGTGATCGGCCGTGGTGATCAGGATTGGCGGATAGGCACGGCCCCTCTTGATATTGTGGAGCGGCGAATATGACCGAAGGATTTCGAATTCCTCCGCGACATCCGGATCGCCGTACTCGCTCATCCAATACGCACCGACCGTGAATTTCTGGAAGCGCAACATGTCGGTGACCGGCACTTCCGACACGACCGCGCCCACCAACCCCGGATATCGCTGCATCACCGCCGCCACCAGCAACCCGCCGTTGCTGCCGCCCTTGATCGCGAACCGGTCGGCGCGCGTATAACCCTGCGCCGCCAGCGCCTGCGCGCAAGCGGCAAAATCGCCAAAGACCAGCCGCCGCCCGGCCTTGCGCGCCGCCTCGTGCCAAGCACGACCGTATTCGTTGCCGCCGCGGATGTTGGCAATGGCATAGACGCCGCCGCTGCGCACCCACAGCACGGCCTCGAAGCTGAGCGTCGGCATGATCGAGGCGCCGAACCCGCCATAGGCCGTGAGCAAGCCGCGCGCGTGCCCGTCGAGTTTCAGGCCGCGCTTGTGCATGACACTCATCGGCACGCGCGTGCCGTCCGGCGAGGTGACAAAGATCTGTTTGACCTCGATGTCGGAGACATCGAACTTCGCATCGCTGCCGCGCTCAAGCACGAGATGCGACGCCGCTAGGTCGAGGCGATAATGCTCGAGCGGACGCGTAAAGCCATAGAGGCCAACGCGCGACGAACCGGGCTTGCCGTCGCCGGCGCTGACCGAGACGCTCGACAGCGCCGGCACGGCGATCTCGCGCCGGTCGCTGCCGTCGAGGCGCACGCTCGCCAGCCGCATCGCCGCATCGACCGTCTCGATCAGCACGATGCGCTCGCCCTCGACATGCCACCCGGCCAGATTGGCGCGGCTCTCCGGCACGATCGTGCGCCATTGTGTCGGCGCATCCGGCGCGAACGCGATCAGCTTGCGGTTGGGAGCACCCTCATCCGTCAGTGCGTACCAGAGGCCGTTAATCTGCCCATCGGGATAGAATTGCGCCTTCCCCATCGCGAACAGCTCGGTAAACGCGCCACCGGCAACCGGCTGCACATAAACACCATTGTTCCGATCGCTGCCCGCCTGCGCGATGCAGAAGAAAAACTTGCCGTCGCGGCTGCGATAGGGCGAGAGGATCGCCTGCGGCTGATCCGGCAGATCGAAGACCAGCGTGTCCTTGTCCTGCGTGTCGCCGAGCCGGTGCCAGAACAGCTGATGGCGCAATTGCTGCGGCGCGTTGCCTTCGGCCGCGGGGATCGGCTTGCTGTAGAGAAACCCCGATCCGTCGGGATGCCACGCCACCGACGTAAACCGGCACTTCTCGAGCACATCGGGCAGATCCACACCGCTGGCGAGATCGCGCACGCGCAGGCTCTGCCAGTCGCTGCCGGCGGACGAGGTCAGATAGGCCACACGGCGGCCATCGAGGCTGGCGAAGGTTCCGGACAGCGCGACCGTCCCGTCCGCGCTCAAGCCGTTCGGATCGATCGCGATCCGCCACGCGCTCTCCCCCTCGCGGCGCCAGACGAGCATACCCTGCGCTTCCAACCCGCGCTGTCGCCACGCGAACCAGGTGTCGCCAAAGCGCTCCGGGACGCCGAGGCGCTCGTAGTCCATGGCTTGGCGCAGGAAGGCGACCGCATCCGCGCGGCTCGGGCTGCGCATCCAGGAAGACGCGCGTGCGGGCATTCTGCGCCGTCGCCCAAGCGACGGTCGCCGGCGCGTCGACATCCTCAAGCGGCCGGAAAGGGTCGGCGACGGCAACGCCGTGCAGGGTTTCGACGAGGTCCGTGCGCGGCGGTGCTGTCATCGTGGCTCAGGTATCGGCGGGCGCCGTGAATTCCATGCCCGCCATCTTGCCCACGAAGGGCTTGGTGGTCTGGTCGCGCGTCAGCACCAGCTCCATTGTCCCCGGCCCGGCCTGCACCAGCACGACCAGGCGCTTCAGCGCCCGCGTGACGATCTTGGCGTCGACCGTGCGATCGTTGTTGGTGCAGGTGATCCGCACGGTGTCGGCCATGGCTCAGCCCACCTTGATCGCGGCGCGGCCGGCATATTTCGCCATCGGCCCCAGCTCTTCCTCGATGCGGATGAGCTGGTTGTACTTGGCGAGCCGGTCGGAGCGCGACAGCGAGCCGGTCTTGATCAGCCCGCAGTTTGTTGCCACGGCAAGATCGGCGATCGTCGCATCCTCGGTTTCGCCCGAGCGATGCGACATCACCGCCGTGTAGCCGGCGCGCTGCGCCATCTCGACCGCTTCGAGCGTCTCGGACAGCGTGCCGATCTGGTTGACCTTGACCAGGATCGAGTTGGCCACACCCTTCTTGATGCCGTCGGCCAGACGTTTTGGATTCGTCACAAAAAGATCGTCGCCGACCAGCTGCACCTTCTTGCCGATCGCCTTGGTCAGCGCCGCCCAGCCATCCCAATCGTCTTCGGACATGCCGTCCTCGATCGACACGATCGGATACTTGGCGCACAGGCCTTCGTAGAATTTCACCATGCCGGCGGCGTCGAGCGTCTTGCCCTCGCCCTCCATCGCGTATTTGCCGGCCTTGAAGAATTCGGTCGACGCGGAATCGAGCGCCAGCACGACATCGTCGCCCGGCTTGTAGCCCGCCGCCTCGATGGCCTTCATGATGAAGGCGAGCGCGTCGTCGGCACTCTTGAGATTGGGCGCGAACCCGCCCTCGTCGCCGACATTGGTCGCATGCCCGGCATCGGCCAGCCGCTTCTTGAGCGCCTGGAACACTTCCGAGCCGACGCGCACCGCATCCGCCATGGTCGGTGCACCCACCGGCATGATCATGAATTCCTGGATGTCGATCGGGTTGTCGGCATGCGCGCCGCCATTGATGATGTTCATCATCGGCACCGGCAGCACATGCGCGCGTGCACCTCCGACATAGCGGTAGAGCGGGAGTTTGGACTGCTCCGCCGCCGCCTTCGCCACGGCCAGGCTCACGCCCAGGATCGCGTTGGCACCCAGGCGGCCCTTGTTCGGCGTCCCGTCGAGCTCGATCATCGCCGCGGTCCAGAGCAAGCTGATCTTCCGCGTCGCGGCCCGACAGCGCATCGAAAATCTCGCCGTTGACGGCCTCGAGCGCCTTTTTGACGCCCTTGCCGCCGTAGCGCTTCTTGTCGCCGTCGCGCAGCTCGACCGCCTCATGGGCACCCGTCGAGGCGCCCGACGGCACGGCGGCGCGGCCGCGGATGCCGGTGGCCAGGGTCACGTCGACTTCAACGGTGGGGTTGCCGCGGCTATCGAGGATTTCGCGCGCACGGATATCGGCAATGGCAGTCATGCGAGGGGGGCTCTCTTGTGCTGGGAAAATCGCGGGCGTGGCGGGTTTTAGCAGGGGCAAAGCCGGGATTCAAACCGGCCGGATCAGAGGAACATGGCCCCAATCATGGCGAGCGTGGCCGCCGCCATCACCGCCGTCGCCGCCCAGCCGAGGATCTTAAGCGGCATCGGGATGGTCAGCCGCCCCATGATCCGCCCGTGGCCTGCCATGAGCATCATCACAACCATCATTGGCACCGCGATCACGCCGTTGATGACCGCAGCCCAGACCAGGGCGCGGATCGGATCGAGATCGGTAAAATTCAGACCGACGCCAACAGCCGTCGCCAGGGCCACGACCGCGTAGAACGCCTTGGCTTCCTGCGGCCGGCGCGCGAGACCGACCGGCCAGCGCAGCGCCTCGCCCACCGCATAGGCGGCCGATCCCGCCAAGATCGGCACGGCGAGCAGCCCGGTCCCGATGATGCCGGCCGCGAAGACGATCATCGTCATGGCGCCCGCAATCGGCCGCAATGCTTCAGCGGCCTGCGCCGAACTCTGAATATCGGTGACACCATGGGCATGCAACGTCGCGGCGGCGGTCACGATGACGAAGAACGCGATCAGGTTCGAGAACGCCATGCCGACATACGTGTCGATCTGAATACGCTGGATCTCCGGCCCGGCCTGCCGGGGTGTTACGGACAGCCTCTGGCCGTTGCCGCGGTCGCGCAGTTCCTCGACCTCCTGCTGCGACTGCCAGAAAAACAGATAGGGGCTGATCGTGGTCCCGAAGATGGCAACAATGGTCGTGAGCTGCTCGGCGCCGGCGCGAAAATCGGGGAGCAGCGTATGGCGCACGACCTGGTCCCATGGCACATCGACGAAGAACACGACACCGACATAGGCGAACAGCGACAGCGTCAGCCATTTCAGCACCGCGGCATAGCGGCGGTAATCCATGAAGATCTGCAGGCCTGCACATCCCACGCCGAACATGACGACATAGAGATGGTCCGAGCCGCCCAGGATCAGTTGTAGCGCCGCCCCCATGGCGCCGAGATCGGCCCCTAGATTGATGACGTTAGCCACCAACAGCAGCGACACCATCGCCATCAGCAGCCAGCGCGGATAATGCCGGCGCAGATTGCCGGCGAGGCCCAGCCCGGTGACGCGGCCGATGCGGGCACTCACCTCCTGCACGGCCGCCATCAGCGGATAGGTGAGCAGCATCGTCCAGCCCAGCGAGTAGCCGAACTGTGCCCCCGCCTGCGAATACGTCGCGATGCCGCTGGGATCGTCGTCGGCGGCCCCGGTAATCAGGCCCGGCCCCAGGCGCTGCCAGGGCCGCGTCACCCCGACATTTGTTTGCTGCACATCATTGGCCATGGACCCAGACTCACCTTCGAGCAATCAACGCGCCATCCACGGACTTGGTTCTGTGCACGAGGCAATTGTCCGCGCCCGCGTCCGGCGGCACAATGCACCCATGCCCATCGACTACGCCACATTCAAGGCTTCGTTGAACGACGCGGCCCCGCCCGAACAGACGCCACCCCTGCTCGCCGCCCTCTGGCATGCCGGCAAGGGCGACTGGACCCGCGCGCATGAAATCGCGCAGGAGGACGAGAGCGAGGCCGGTTCCTGGGTCCACGCCTATCTCCATCGCGTCGAAGGCGACGAGAGCAATGCCGGCTATTGGTATCGCCGCGCCAAGAAGCCGCACGCCAAATCGACGCTCGACACCGAATGGGAAGAAATCGCCCGCACCTTGCTGGCAGCGCACTGAGCTAGCGCGCTACCTCCGCGCGGCGGATGGTCATGCCCAGCAGCATGTTGACCCGCACGCCGTCCTCCGACAGCGGCAGGACCAACCGGTCGACTTCGGCGAAATCGTTGGTGTGCTCCTTCAGCCGCCTGCGGTGGAAATTCGGGCGCGCGCCGGCGGCGATGCTGGCGTAGCGCCCGATCGCCTCGTCGCGGTGCTCCGGCAGCATGCCCTCACCGATCGTTCGCCCGGTCACATCATGGCCCATCAGCGCCACCACGGCGGTGCCGCTGAGCCGGTACACCATCGGACCCGTCTCCGGCACGTCGACCAGGAACAGATGTGGCAGCAGCTCGGGAATTTCGTACGGCGCGATATCGCGCCGCGCCGGTATCGCGCGGCCATGCAGCTTCGACTGCCAATAAGACAGCAGCGCACGGATCTTGGGGTGGCAATCGGGAGGCAGAACAAGCCCCATGTGCCCGGGCTGTTGAAGAGACAGGGCCATCTCCCAAAGGACTAAGGCTTATGCAGGAGGGGGCGAATTAATCCGCCGAAGGGGCTAAGTCAAGCACCCAGTTGCTGCGCGACATCCACGAAATCGCGCGCCACGACATCCCATTTCCCTGTCGCGGACAGATCCTTGGTCTGCTTGGGCCCGTATTCGCCCGGGCGCGGCACGAAGGCGGTCCGCAGGCCTTGCGCCTGCGCGGCGGCCAGATCGTCGTTATGCGCCGCGACCATCATCACCTGGCCCGGCGCGCGACCCAGCAGCCGCACCGCGTCCTGGTAGCTCTGCGGCACCGGCTTGTAGTTGCGCACGGTCTCCGCGCCCAGGATCGCGTCCCAGGGCAGGCCCGAATGCTTGGCCATGTTCACCAGCAGCGCGAAGTTTCCGTTCGAATGCGGGGCGATGATGAAGTTGCGCTTGAGCCGCGACAGCCCGGCGACCGTATCGGGCCACGGGCTCAACCGATGCCAGACGCGGTTCAAATGGTCGATCTCCGGCTCGGAGAGTTTGCCCGCCAGCCCGAAGACCGGCAACAGCGCGTCGAGCGATTCGCGATGCAGCACGTCGAGGATCGTCCACGCACGCTTGCCCGAGCGCACGGTCTCCATCGACGGCTGGTACTTGGCGCGCCAAGCGTCGGCGAAGGCGGCACCGTCGATGGCAAGCCCCTTGGCCTTGCCCAGCGCCTCGACTTCGCGCGCGACACTGGTGCGCCAATCAACGCAGGTGCCGAACACATCGAAGATCAGGGCCTGGACGTCGCTGATGCTCATGCCCGGCTGATACAGGCTCTGCGCGGTTTGATCAAGCCGCGCGGCCGCGCGCACGCACCGGCCCACGATCGGCCATCATCCACATCCGCCCACCGATGACCACGATCGTCGCCGCGTAGAACAGCGCCTGAATGCCATAGGGCTGCGCCGTGTAGCCGATCAGCACATGCAGCACGCGGCCCACCACGCTGGTCTCGCTCAACAGCCACGACGTATCCCACAGCTCGTCGCCCAGTGTCGGCAGCAGGTCAGCCTGCACCAGGAACTGCGCCGCCTGCGAGGCCATTCCCGCGGCGAGCAGCAAGATCAGCCAACTCGTCACCGTGAACAGATACCGCGTCGGGATTTTCAGCAGCCCGTAATAGAGCGCGAGCCCCAGCGCCGCCCCGCCGATCACGCCCAGTGCACCGCCCGCCAGCATCGTCACCCAGCCACCCTCGATCGTGGCGGCGAGGCCGTAGAGGAACAGCACGACCTCCGAGCCCTCGCGCAGCACCGCGACCGCGACGACCGCGCCCAGCACGTGCAACGGTCGCGTGCCCGACGCGACCGCGCGCCCGACCTGATTTATCTCCGCGGCCATTTCGCGGCCGTGGCGGCCCATCCAGACATTGTGCCAGCCGAGCAGCCCGACGGCGGCCAGCAGGATGATCGCGTTGAACAGCTCCTGCCCCAGCCCGGACGCAGCCTCGGCGATCGCTTCCGCGAAGCCCGCCACGATGACGGCGCCGACGATCCCGGCGGCGACACCGCCCGCCACCCACAGCCCGCGCCGCGTCACCCCACGGCTCGCGGCCATGACGATGCCGACGATCAGCGCTGCCTCCAGCACCTCGCGAAACACGATCAGGGCGACAGCGAGCATCGGGTCGCGTCAAGTGCTCAGGTGACGGCGGCGGCGCTATGCGCGGACCACGCCGCCAGCACGACCGCCAGAGCCAGGCCGTAAATCACCGCGCCGATGACATAGCGAATACGCATGGGAGCCTCGGGGGCCGGAAAAAACGCAAACCGGCACAACCCCCAAGATAATGAGAGCGATTATCAATTGCAATAGATCGATAGCGGTAAATACCTACGAAACTAGACCGCGACAGGCGCCGCCTTCGCCACCCGGTCGAATTCCTGCAGCGTCGTCAGAATGGCCGGCATGTCCTTGAGATGGATCATGTTCGGCCCGTCGGAGGGCGCATGGTCCGGGTCCTGGTGGGTTTCCATGAACACCCCCGCCACGCCCACCGCCACCGCCGCGCGCGCGATCACCGGCGCAAAGCGCCGGTCGCCGCCCGAGGACGTGCCCTGCCCGCCCGGCTGCTGTACCGAATGCGTGGCATCGATGATCACCGGGTAGCCGGTCTGCGCCATGATCGGCAGGCCGCGCATGTCCGTCACCAGCGTGTTGTAGCCGAACGAGGCGCCACGCTCGGTCAGCAGGATCTTGTCGTTGCCCGCCGCCGCGATCTTCGCGGCGACGTTCTTCATGTCCCAGGGCGCCAGGAACTGCCCCTTCTTCACATTGACGGCCCGCCCCGTCTTTGCCGCGGCGATCAGCAGATCGGTCTGCCGGCACAGGAAGGCCGGGATCTGCAGCACGTCGACCGCCTCGCCCACCTTGGCGCACTGGTGGGCATCGTGGACATCGGTCAGCACCGGGCAGCCATAGGTCTCGCGGATCTCCGCCATGATCGGCAGGCTCTTGTCGAGGCCGAGCCCGCGCTGCGCGTTCGCCGAGGTGCGGTTCGCCTTGTCGAAGCTCGTCTTGTAGATGAGCCCCATGCCCAGCTTGCCGGTCATCTCGACCAGCGCCTGGCTCATCTCCAGCGCATGCTGCCGGCTCTCGAGCTGGCACGGGCCCGCGATCAGCACGATCGGCTTGTCGTTGCCGATGGCGATATTGGCGATATGGAC
>CAVVJD010000011.1:0-107197 GCA_963748455.1 uncultured Alphaproteobacteria bacterium | reverse complement strand
AGCGCAAGGGGCGGTGTTAACCTTCCTCATCGCGCTGCGCGGTTTCGCCGGCGGCCAAGCATTCGACGATGAGTGCTCTGAAGATGAGTTCCAGCGTGTCAGCGCAACGGCATTCATCATGTGCCTTGCCCCCATGTTCCGCTGCGGCATGGCCGCCGTCGCCGTCGTGTTGCTCAGCGGCGCGAGCGGACGCCGCTTGTCGAACGACCACCGGTGGGGGCGGCGCTGGTGCTCCTCGTCGATGTGTCGGGGTCGATCGACGACGGCGAATACATTCTGCAGCGCGATGGGATCGCCCAGGCGTTCCGCGATCCGGCCGTCGCCAGGGCGATCCGCAGCCAATCTTATGGCGCGATAGCCGTCACGGTGATCGAATGGTCGAGCTCCGAAACCATAGTCGTGCCATGGACGATCGTCCGTGACGAGCGCGACACGGCGCGGCTCGCGAATATGGTCGCGTCCGTCAAGCGCTCCAGCACGGGGGCGACGTCATCGGCGACGCAATCGTGTTTGCGCTTTCGGCGTTTGACGAATGTCCGTGCCGTCCCCTTCGGCGGGTGATCGATATTTCAGGCGACGGAATCAGGAGCGGCGGTTGGGTCGGAGTGGACGATGCGAACGAGATGGCGCTGGCCGCGGGCATCACGATCAATGGCCTGCCGATTCTTGATCCGGACGAGGATGATGTCGCGCCGTATTATCGCGACCGGGTAATCGCCGGCACGGATAGCTTCATCATCGAGGCGCACGGATTTGACGATTTCGCTCGAGCGCTGCGGCACAAGCTGATACGGGAGATCGCGCAGTCCCGGCCCTGATCTAGCGCGTCGGCACCGGCTTCTCGCCGCGATAATCGTAGAAGCCGCGCCCGGTCTTGCGGCCGAGCCAGCCGGCCTCGACGTATTTCACCAGCAGCGGGCACGGCCGGTACTTGCGTCGGCCAGCCCCTCATAGAGCACCTGCATGATCGCCAGGCAGGTGTCGAGGCCGATGAAATCGGCCAGCTCCAGCGGCCCCATCGGATGGTTGGCGCCGAGCTTCATCGCCGTGTCGATCGCCGCGACCGAGCCGACGCCCTCATAGAGCGTGTAGACCGCCTCGTTGATCATCGGCAGCAGGATGCGGTTGACGATGAAGGCCGGGAAATCCTCGGCGCGCCGGCGTCTTGCCGAGCTTCACCGCCAGATCGTGGACCGCCGGAACGTCGCCTCGTCGGTGGCGATGCCGCGGATCAGCTCGACCAGCTGCATCACCGGCACCGGGTTCATGAAATGCATGCCGATGAACTTGCCGGGCCGGTCGGTCGCCGCGGCGAGCCGCGTGATCGAGATCGAGGAGGTGTTGCTGGCGATCAGCGCGTCCGGCTTCAGCGCCGGGCAGAGCTTCTTGAAGATCTCGCGCTTGACCGCCTCGTTCTCGGTCGCCGCCTCGATGACCATGTCGCAGTCGCCGAACGCCGCGTAGTCGGCGCTGGTCGAGATGCGTTCGAGCGCCGCCGCCTTGTCCTCGGCCTCGTGATCATGCCGCGCGCCGACCTGGCGCGCAAGTTGCGGTCATGATCGCCGATCGCCTTGGCGAGCACCTCGGCATTGATGTCGGTCATGCGCACGTCGAGCCCGGCAAGGGCGCAGACATGGGCGATGCCGTGCCCATCTGGCCGGCGCCGATGACGCCGATCGTCTTGATCATGGCATCCTCTTCACGTCTGTCTGGCGCGGCATCCGTGTCGCCGCGTCTGGCATTTGTCCGGCAGCGCCGCCTCGTCAGCTCCGGCAGGATCTTGAACAGGTCGCCGACCAGGCCGTAATCGGCGATCTGGAAGATCGGCGCCTCCTCGTCCTTGTTGATCGCGACGATGACCTTGGAATCCTTCATGCCGGCGAGGTGCTGGATGGCGCCCGAGATGCCGACCGCGATGTAGAGCTCGGGCGCGACGATCTTGCCGGTCTGGCCGACCTGGTAGTCGTTCGGCACGAAGCCGGCGTCGACCGCGGCGCGCGAGGCGCCGACCGCGGCGCCGAGCTTGTCGGCGACCTTCTCCAGCAGCTGGAAATTGTCGCCCGACTGCATGCCGCGGCCGCCCGAGATGATGACGCGCGCGCTGGTCAGCTCCGGCCGCTCCGATCTTCGACAATTCCTGGCGCACGAATTCGGACTGGCCGGCATCGCTGCCGCCGCTCGCGGCCTCGATGGCGCCGAGCCGCCGGTCGCCGCGGCCGCCGGGAAGGCGGTGCCGCGCACGGTGATGATCTTGATCGGGTCCTTCGACTGCACGGTCGCCAGCGCGTTGCCGGCATAGATCGGCCGCACGAACGTGTCGGCGGACTCGACCGCATATGATCTCGGAGATCTGCATCACGTCGAGCAGCGCCGCGACGCGCGGCATCAGGTTCTTGCCGAACGTCGTCGCGGCGGCCAGCACGTGGCTGTAGTCGGCCGCGAGCTTGACGAGCAGCGGCGCCAGTTCTCGGCGAGGCCATGGCCATAAGCGGCATCGTCGGCGAGCAGCACCTTGGCGACGCCGGCGACCTGCGCCGCCTCGTCGGCCACGGCCTGGCGCCCTGGCCCGCGACGAGCACATGCACATCGCCGCCGATCTTCTGCGCGGCCGCGACGGCGTTCAGCGTCGCGGGCTTGAGCGCCGCGTTATCGTGTTCGGCAATAACGAGGACGGCCATTCAGATCACCCTCGCTTCGGTCTTCAGCTTGTCGACCAGCTCGGCCACGAGCCGACCTTGACGCCGCCCTGGCGCTTCGCCGGCTCCTCGACCTTCGAGCGTGACGAGGCGCGGCGCCACGTCGACGCCCAGCTCCTCGGGGGTCATCGTCTCGATCGGCTTCTTCTTCGCCTTCATGATGTTGGGCAGCGAGGCGTAGCGCGGCTCGTTCAGGCGCAGATCGGTCGTGACCACCGCCGGCAGCTTGAACGCCACGGTCTCGAGCCCGCCATCGACCTCGCGCGTCACCTCGGCCTTTTCGCCGTTCGAGCGTCAGCTTCGAGGCGAAGGTCGCCTGCGGCCAGCCGAGCAGGGCCGCCAGCATCTGGCCGGTCTGGTTGCAATCGTCGTCGATCGCCTGCTTGCCGAGGATGACGAGCTCGGGCTTTTCCTTGGCGACCAGCGCCTTCAGGAGCTTGGCGACGGCGAGCGGCTGCAATCTCCGCGTCGGTCTGCACCAGGACGCCGCGATCGGCGCCCATGGCGAGCGCGGTGCGGATCGTCTCCTGGCCTGCTGCGGCCCGGCCGAGACGGCGACGACCTCCGTCGCCACGCCCTTTTCCTTGAGCCGCACCGCCTCCTCGACGCGCGATCTCGTCGAACGGGTTCATCGACATCTTGACGTTGGCGGTCTCGACCCCGGTCCGGTCCGCCTTGACCCGGACCTTGACGTTGAAGTCGACCACCCGCTTGACGGCGACGAGAACCTTCATCTGGCCCCAGGGAGTTTGGCGCGGCGGGGGCGCGCCGGATTGGCTGCGCCTGATGCCGCGGAACATTAAGGAAATGCGCCGGTTTCCCGGTCTTTTTCGCGGATGCAAAATAGGGGGATGAAGAAACGGTGTCAACGCCACGGGGCCGGCTGGATCGCCCGCGCCGGCCTCATCCTTCGACAAGCTCAGGATGAGGCTCTTTTATGAGAACGACGCCCTTCTAGAGTTCCTCACCCTGAGCTTGTCGAAGGGTGAGGACACGCGCGGGACGGCCCGCTCAGCGGTTCTGCCCCGGCACCCACAGCACGTCGCGCGCGCCATTGTCGTTCACATGGCGGGCGATCACGAAGAGGTGGTCGGAGACGCGGTTGAGATAGGTGATGGCGAGCGCGTTGACCGGCTCGCGGGTCGCCAGATCGGTGGTTTCGCGCTCCGCCCGCCGCGCGATCGTGCGCGCGAGATGGAGATAGGCCGCCGCCGGCGTGCCGCCCGGCAGCACGAACGAATTGAGCGGCGCCAGTTTTTCGTTCATCGCGTCGATTTCGCGCTCCAGCCGGTCGACCTGACCCTGCACGATGCGCAAATTCTTGGTGTCGCCCTTGCCGTCGCCCGGCCGGCACAAATCGGCGCCGAGATCGAACAGATCGTTCTGGATGCGCGCCAGCATCGCGTCGACCTCGCCCTTGGTGTGCAGCCGCGCCAGGCCGATTGCCGCGTTGGCCTCGTCGACCGTGCCATAGGCGCCGACGCGAGCATCGTGCTTGGGCACGCGCGTGCCGTCGCCCAGCGATGTCTCCCCGCTATCGCCGCCGCGCGTATAGATCTTGGTCAACCGGACCATCGTGCTTCCCCTTGGATCAGAGACGTGTCAGCAGCATGTAGACGACGAACAGCACGACCGCCAGCGCCTGCAAGCCGACGCGCAGGCGCATCAGCCGGTTGCCGTGCCGGCGGTTGAAATCCCCGCCCTTGGACATGGTGGCGAGGCCGCTGAACAAGGTCAGCACGACCGCGATCAGCGTGGCGCCGATCAGATAGGGCAGGATGGTGATGAGCGTCTGGGTCACGTCGCCACTATAGCCCCGGCCGCGCGCCGTCGCCCACAATCAGGTGAGGGTCAGACGAAAGTCCGGCCGCTCGCGCGCCACGTCGTAGAGTACGCGCAGCAGCTCTTCGTAGATGATGCCCAAGCGCCGCTGCGAGGCGACATGATCGCGCCACACGATCTCGACCGGGCCGGCGATGTCGGCGGTGAGCGTGTCGTAGAGCGCATCGAGATTGCGCCCGAAATGCGCGGGGAAGCCCAAGGTGCTGGCGAGCCGGTCGTAGATCGCCTCGACCGATCCTAGCGTGGCATCGAGCTCGACGCGCCTCATCTCGGTACCTCGCGGAATGTCGCGTAGTGGTCGGTCGTCACATAGATCATCCCGTCGCTCGACCACACCAGCCGCTTGGCGCCGCGTTTGCCGCAGGCGAAATCGAGATCGGCCTCGTGCCAGCTGCGCCCGGGGCCGCGCGGTAGCCGGCCCTCGCGATTGGCAAAGCTGTCGCCGCCGATCGCCTTGCCGCGCGAGGTGCGGCACAGATCGTCGCCCGGCCGCCAGCCATACTTCTCCGCCTCGCGCTTGGTGACGTAGCGCGCCGTCAGGGTCCCGTCCTTGCGCAGGCTGGTCACGGTCTCGATGAAGCCGTCGACATCGCGCAAGCCCGCGCTCTGCGCGAACTGCCGCAGATTGGCGTTTTCGACCCGCTGCGCCAGGGCCGAGCCGGAAACGGCGAGGCCGATCAGCAGGACGAGAAAGCGGACGAGCACGCGCATCGCTCTAGTTTCGCCCGCCCAGCAGCCCGCGGGCAATCACCTGCGCTTGGATCTCGGCCGCCCCCTCGAAGATGTTGAGGATGCGCGCATCGACCAGGATGCGGCTGACCGGATACTCCTCAGCATAACCGTTGCCGCCATGGATCTGCACCGCGTTGTCGGCGGCCGACCATGCGGTGCGCGCGGCCAACAGCTTCGCCATGCCGGCCTCGATATCGCAGCGCCGTCCGCTGTCCTTCTGGCGTGCTGCAAAATAGGTGAGCTGGCGCGCGATGGTCGTCTCCACCGCCATCCAGGCGATCTTGCCGGCCACGCGCGGGAAGGCGGCGATGGGCTTGCCGAATTGCCGGCGCTGACGCGCATAGCCCAGGGCCGCATCGACCGCACTTTCCGCCACACCCACCGCGCGCGCCGCCGTCTGGATGCGGGCCGATTTCGAAGGTCGCCATCAACTGCACGAACCCCTTGCCCTCCTCGCCGCCGAGGAGATTTTCAACCGGCACCGTGAAATTGTCGAAGGCGATTTCGTATTCCTTCATGCCGCGATAACCCAGCACGCGGATCTCACCGCCGCGCATGCCGGCGGCGGGGAAGGGGTTGTCGTCCGTGCCGCGCGGCTTCTCGGCCAGGAACATCGACAGGCCGCGATGTCCGTCCTCGACCTTTCCCGTGCGCACCAGCAGCGTCATCAGATCGCTGCGCGCCCCGTGCGTGATCCAGGTCTTGGCCCCGCTGATGCGATAGACCGCGCCGTCGCGCACCGCGCGTGTCTTGAGGGCGCCGAGATCGGAGCCGGTATCGGGCTCGGTGAACACGGCGGTCGGCAGGCACGAGCCATCGGCGATCTTGGGCAGGTAGCGCTGCTTCTGCGCATCCGTGCCGGCGAGGCGGATCAACTCGCCCGCGATCTCCGAGCGCGTGCCCAGCGAGCCCACGCCCAGGAAGGCGCGCGACAGCGCCTCCGTCACCACGCACATCGCGACCTTGCCCAGGCCCTGGCCGCCGAATGCCTCCGGCACGGTCAGGCCGAACACGCCCAGCCCCGCCATGTCGCGGACGATCTCGATGGGGATGAGCGTATCGGCGCGATGCCAGTCATTGGCGACCGGCGCGATCTTGTCCGCGGCGAAGCGCCGGAACTGCTCGGCGATCAAATCGAGCGTGTCGTCGTTCAGCGCCGCCGGCGCAATGTCGCCCGGCTCCAGGAGTTCCACCAAGCGGGCCCGCACCGCATCGCAGTTGCCAAAGGCAAGCAACCGCGCGAGCGCGCGCGACGACAGGAAACTCTTGGCCTGCTCGGCGATGCCGAGATCGGCCGGCCGCGCGATCTCGCCCTGGCTCATGGCGATGCCGCTGCCGAGCTGGTTGAGATATTCGCCAAACGCCGCCTGGACGATCAGGGCCTCGCGTTCGCCCAGCGTGCCCGCCATGTGCAAGCGCTCGGCCCAGCCCAGCATCTGGCGCAGCGCCTCGACATAGGTCGCCATCCACGCATAGCCATGCGCCGCGAATTGATGGCGTTCCAGCCGGGCCGGATCGACGGTGCCTTCGGGAGAGACCAGTGCGGCTACCGCGCGACGCGCGTCCACCAGAAGCGCCTCCGCCGCCCGCATCGCCTGGGCGCAGGCCGGCAGAAGGTCGGGCAAAGGTGCGGCGGTGGGGGCGTCGTCAAGCATGGGCAGGTGATATATAACCCGCGTTCTGGCGCCGTATCCATTGGGTGAGTTTATGTCTTTCCTCGACCGCATCGCCGAGTGCAACGCCCACGACCTCTCGCATTTCCGGCCCTTCATGGTCGCAGGGCAGCGCGTCGGCTGGGTGCGGCGGGAACTGGTGCCGCTGCTGGCCGGCTTCCCCGATGTGTTCAAAATCGACGATCGCGGCGTCACGCTCAACCCGCGGCTCAAGACGTTCGGGGAGCGCAGTGCGGCGATCATCCCGGCGCTGCGCGCCCTGGAAGCGCGCGGCATCATCACCGGCTGGCGCGACGAGCCCTATCCGATCACGACGTCGTTCACAGCGCAGCCGCTGATGCAGATGGAGCGCGCCGCCATCCCGCATTTCGGCGTGCGTGCCTTTGGCGTGCACATGAGCGGCTTCGTGCGCCGCAAGGATGGCTTGCATATGTGGGTGGCGCGCCGCGCGCGTGACAAGCCCACCTATCCCGGCATGCTCGACAACACGGTCGCCGGCGGCCAGCCGATCGGCATCAGCCTCGTCGACAATCTGGTGAAGGAGTGCAAGGAGGAAGCCAATATCCCCGCCGAGCTTGCCAGAAAGGCCATCGCCGTCGGCGCCATCACCTATTGCATGGAGGCGCAGGACGGCCTCAAACCCGACGTGCAGTTCTGCTTCGATCTCGAATTGCCCGATGATTTCACGCCCAACAACACCGATGGCGAGATCGAGGAGTTCTTCCTCTGGCCCATCGACAAGGTGGCGCAGGTCGTGCGCGACACGCGCGAGTTCAAGTTCAACTGCAATCTGGTGATCATCGATTTCCTGGTGCGCCACGGCGTGCTGCCGCCCGACGATCCCGATTACGTCGATATCTGCCAGGGCCTGCGTCAGGGCGGCTCAGAGCGGCGGCCGGAGCTGGTGGCGCGCAAGTTCATCCCCCAGCCGTCCACGCACAAATAGCGCGAACATGCGGAAATCGCTGACCAGCGACCACCACGGATGCGTGAAGGTTGCCGGGCGATTTTTCTCGACCGTGAGATGGGCCACCCAGGCGAAAGCGTAGCCGGCGATCACCGAAGCCGCCAGGAATTCCCAACGCAGCGTCAACACCGCCGCGATCAAACAGAGGATCGCGATGCTCGTCCCCGCCAGGTGCAAGGCGCGCGTACCCTTCCGCGCGTGCTCGCGCAGATAGAACGGCCAGAATTCGGCGTAGCTGCGACAGCGTTCAGCCATCGCGCGAAACTATAGAGCCGGCCGCGCGGCCGGACCAGCGTCGGGAAATCCCGCCATCGCGCGGACTTCGACCGCGCTGCGCCCGGCCTCGCGCAGGCCGCGCAACGATGGTGCGCCCTCGCGCTTGGCAAGCCGCACGCCGTCCGGCCCGGCGATCAGCGCGTGGTGGTGATAATCGGGCGTGTTGAGGTCGAGCAGCGCCTGCAGCAGGCGATGGATATGCGTGGCCGCGAACAGATCGCGCCCGCGCGTGACCAGCGTGACGCCCTGCAGATGATCGTCGAGCGTCACCGCGAGGTGATAGCTGGTCGGCGTTTCCTTGCGCGCCAGCACCACGTCGCCGAACACCTGTGGATCGGCCTCGATCGTGCCCGCACCGCGATCGTGCCAGGTGAGTTTCCCGGTCTCCGCCACGGCGCGCGCGACATTCAGCCGCAGCGCGAACGGCGTGCCGGCGTCGATGCGCCGGCGCCGCTCGTCCGCGCTCAGATGCCGACAGGTGCCGGGATAGACTGGTCCCTCGGGTCCGTGCGGCGCCTCACCCGCCCGCGCGATCTCGGCGCGGATCTCCGCGCGCGTGCAAAAGCAGGGATAGATCAGGCCGCGCGCCGTCAGCGCCTCGACGGCGGCGCGATAGACGCCTAGATGCTCGGATTGCCGGCGCACCGGTGCTTCCCACGTCAGACCCGAGCCAGGCCAGGTCCTCATAGATCGCGGCTTCGAACTCCGGCCGGCAGCGCGTCGCGTCGATATCCTCGATGCGCAGCAGGAAGCGCCCCTTTGCGATCTCGGCTGCCCGGCCGGCAAACAGCGCCGCATGCGCATGGCCCAGGTGCAAGAGCCCGGTGGGCGACGGCGCGAAGCGCGTGACGGTGCCGGTGATGTGGGTGGGGGAGGGTGACATGGCGGGCCCGGATGCGCTACCAACGCGCAACCCAAACCGCAAGGCATTCGCGAGCCCTCATGGCCGATTTCTTCGAACTCGACGGTCCCCGCTTCGGTCCCGCTGCCGGCGGCAAGCCGGATTCCCTGGTGATCCTGCTGCACGGCCTGGGCGCCGACGGCGACGATCTGATCGGCTTGGCACCCCATTGGGCGCAAGCCCTGCCCAACACGGTCTTCGTTTCGCCGCATGCCCCGTTCCCGTGCGACATGGCGCCGTATGGCCGGCAATGGTTCAGCCTGCAGGACCGGTCCTCCGGCATCGTCCTGGCCGGCGTCCAGGCGGCCGCCCCCATCCTCAACGGCTTCATCGATGCGGAGCTCAAGGCCCATGGCCTGACCGACGACCGTTTAGCCTTGGTCGGCTTCTCGCAGGGCACGATGATGTCGCTCTACGTGGCCCCGCGTCGCGAGCGCCCGGTCGCCGGCGTGGTCGGCTATTCCGGCGCCCTGGTTGGGGCCAATCTGCTGGCTGGCGACGTGCGGAGCCGCCCGCCTGTCCTGTTGATCCATGGCGAGGCGGATCAGGTCGTGCCGTTCCAGGCGATGGACGCCGCCGCGCGCGCCCTCAAGGCACTCGACATTCCAGTCACCACCGAGAGCCGCCCCGGCCTGCCGCATTCCATCGACGAAGCCGGCCTGATCAAGGGCGGGCGCTTCCTTGCGCAGCGTTTTGGCGTTGCGGCAAGCGTCTGAAAACTGTCACGAATCCCGAAAAAGCGAGATATTGTGTTTTCAGGGGAGGTCGGCTATCAAACACTTGGGTTGTAGGTAAGGTGTTGACGAAAGAGGTGCGCGTCCGTGCACGGCTCAATCGAAAACTGTCCCGCCCTGGTGCTGAACGCGGATTTCCGCCCGCTCAGCTATTTCCCGTTGTCCTTGTGGTCGTGGCAGGACGCGGTCAAGGCGGTTTTCCTCAATCGCGTCAATATCGTCTCCGAATATGACCGGGTTGTGCGCTCGCCCAACCTGGAGATGCGCCTGCCCAGCGTCATCTCGCTCAAGGAGTACATCCCGACCAGCCGGCGCCCGGCCTTCACGCGGTTCAACGTGTTCCTGCGCGACCGCTTCATGTGCCAGTATTGCAGCGAAGGTTTCCCGGTCCACGACCTGACCTTCGACCATATCGTGCCCCGCTCGCGCGGCGGCCGTACGGTCTGGGGCAACGTCGTCACCGCCTGCAGCGACTGCAATCTGGAAAAGGGCAACCGCACGCCGGCGGAGGCGGGGATGTTCCCGCGCAACCTGCCGCACCAGCCGACCTCGCGCCAATTGCGCGAAAATGGCCGGCTGTTTCCGCCAAACTTTCTGCACGAAAGCTGGCGCGACTTCCTGTATTGGGATTCCGAGTTGGAGCCGGTCTGACCGAAGCTTTGTCCGAACGGGCTATTTGCCCGAGACGAGGTCTTTTGCGGCTGGGATCGGGCTATCGCCGCGTTGCGTCTGCATGCGGCCCATCAGCGCGACAATCTCGCGGCGTTTCACGCCATCGCGCGCCATCACGACCTGAACGACCGGGTCATCCAGCATTTCATTCAAAGAGGGCTCGCTGAAATCGCGGCCGGTACGCCGTGTCCGCATGGTTTCCTCCGCCCTAAAGCATTAACTCCTTTGACCGTATATAAGCACGGAATGTGGAAAGAATGTGTTAAAGGTCCAGTTGAATCAAAGAATTCATGTGAAAGATTTTTCACGCAACTGCAATATCGCAGAGCAATGAAGTGCTGCACTGCGGGACAGCCAAGAAATCAGGACAAAAATTTTGGTAAAGCGAATCTGAGCGCGCACATGCTGCGAATTTCGCGGCGCTGTATTTAGAGACGCGTCGACAGCCAGATCGCGAGTCGCGAGCCCGCTTTGATCGCGGCGCTTAACACTTCATAGCCCGGAGTCTCGGTGGCGCCATGCGCGAGTCCCTCGTCGCGATGCGCGACTTCCTCGCGCCGGAACTCCTCGATCGTGTCGCGCAGCTTGGCTTCCTCGGGCCCGAACTCGCGATCGAGGGCCGCGGTCTGCTTGGCGTAGTGCTCGTCGATCACTTCCTCGACCGCGACGGTGCAGGCCATCGCCGCGCGCTCGCCCATCAAGGCGGTCGCGGCCCCCAGCGCATAGCCGGCGACGTGCCAGAGCGGCGACAGGATGGTCGGCCGCACCTGGCGTTCCGGCAGCATGCGGTTGAACGCCTCGAGATGGCGCTGTTCCTGCGCCGCCATATGCCGGATCACGGCGCCGGTCTTGGTGGCACCCAGCACCGCGAGCTGGCCCGCATAGATGCGCACCGCCCCCTGCTCGCCGGCATGGTCGACGCGCAGCATCTGCGCCAGCATTTCCTGGCGGTCAGGGTCGCCGGGCAGGCGCGGGCGGCCGGAATCGGGGCTGGGGGCGGTCATCGGGCGATCAGCCTCGCATCGGATCGAACGGCGCGGACGGCGAACACCGCCAGCGCCAGCGACAGCAGAAAATTATAGCCGGCCATGGAGATGCCGAACAGCGACCACGCCACCTCGTCGCAACGCACCACGGCCTGCGCCAGCAGCCGGCGGCGCAGCTCTTCGACCGAGCCGGCCGGCCCGAAATTGGCGCCGCATTCCGCCGTGCCCGCCCACCAATGCTGCTCGACGCCGACATGGAAGGCGGCAAGGCCAGCACCGACCAGGAACGCCACAGCGCTCAGGCCCAGCAGGACGCGCGCCAGCGACGGGCGCTTCGGCGCGAAGCACCACGGCGAACAGAGACAGCACGATGGTCGCCATATACGGATAACGCTGCCACCAGCACAGGATGCAGGGCTGCAACCCGCCGACGTACTGGAATGCAAACGCCACCAGCAGGATCACCGCGCTTGAGGCAAAAACCATCAAGGCGGCCGTGCGCAAGGATATGGATTCGCTCATCACTGCTTAGACATATCGCGTCATCCCGGCCAAATCGAGGCATCACGTCTGCGACATAGCGGCGCCATTTGCGCGTGACTTGACTTTCAGGGGTCGTTCCTCGCTTACTTGATATGGGTTGTATGACAACCATCGCGCAAAACGGCGCGGGTTTTGTCGGGTAACGTTGCGGCGACGGCCATCAAGGCTGCGCCGCTGCCGTTCCGGCGGACCGGCTCCGATAATCAAAACGACAGGGGGAAACGATCATGACAACACGCCGCGAATTTTTGCTGTCGTCGGCTGCGTTCGCCGCGACGACGACGTTGGGCGCCAAGGCCTTCGCGCAAGGTGCAGGCGGTCTCACGCAGTCCGGGCTGGTCGGCAAGCTCGAAGGCTCGACCGTTGTCACCGACGTGATGCCCAAGGCCTTCAAGGAAGCGCCGGAGCTCGCGGCCCTCGTGCAGCAGGGCAAGCTGCCGCCGGTCGCGAGCGCCTGCCGTCGGAGCCGCTGGTGATCAAGCCGCTCAATGAGGCCGGCAAGTATGGCGGCACCTGGCGGCGCGGCTTCGTCGGCCCGGGCGATGGCGAGAACGGCAACCGCATCAACGCCTCCGACAAGCTGATCTTCTGGGACTTCACCGGCGCCAACATCATCCCCTCGATCGCCAAGAGCGTGACGCAGAGTGACGACGGCAAGACCACCCGCGTGGCGCTGCGCAAGGGCATGAAATGGTCCGATGGCCAGCCCTTCACCGCCGATGATTTCGTGTTCTGGTTCGAAGACATCTACAGCAACAAGAACATCGTGCCGACCGGCATCGCCGACATGTCCCCCGCGGGCAAGCCGGGCAAGATCGTCAAGATCGACGAGACCACGGTCGAGTTCCAGTTCGAGGTTCCGTACTTCCTGTTCATCGACATGCTGGCCGGCGACACGCTGATCGGCGGCGGCATGTCGGTGCGGCAGTACCAGAACCGCTCCTTCGGCTGCTACGCGCCCAAGCACTATCTCAAGCAGTTCCTGCCGAAATACTCCTCGGAGGACGCGGTCAACGCGCGCGCGCAAGTCCGAAGGTTTCGAGAACTGGGTGCGCATGCTCCACATCAAGAAGGACTGGAACCTCAATCCGGAGCTGCCGATCCTCGGGCCGTGGCGCACGGTGCGGCCGATCAACACGCCGACCTGGGTGCTGGAGCGCAACCCGTACTATTGGGCGGTCGACACCGAGGGCAATCAGCTCCCCTACATCAACCAGATCGTGCATGACGCTGGCCGAGGACCTCGAGGTGCTCAACCTGCGCGCCATGTCGGGCCAGTACGACATGCAGGAGCGGCACATCGACCTCGCCAAGCTGCCGGTGATCCTGGAGAACCGCGATCGCGGCGGCTACGACCTGCATCTCGATCTGGCCTACAACGGCTCGGACACGACGTTCCACTTCAACCATGAGCTTCTCGGCCGATCCCGAGATCGCGAAGTGGATCAACAATGTCGATTTCCGCCGCGCGCTGTCGCTCGGCATCGACCGCAACCAGATGAACGAGACGTTCTGGCTCGGCCTCGGCACGCCCGGCTCGACCTGCCCGGCGGAATCCATGCCGCAGAACCCCGGGCAAGGAATGGCGCGCGAAATGGTCGACGCTACGACGTGGCGCAAGGCCAATCAGCTGCTCGACAAGATCGGCCTCAACAAGAAGGACAGCGAGGGCTTCCGCCTGCGCACCGACAACGGCCAGCGCCTGCGCATCCAGGTGCAGACCGTGCGCGCCTTCCTGCCCTGGCCGCAGCAGATGGAGATGGTGGCGCAGCACTGGCGCAAGATCGGCATCTTCGCCGAGGTGCGCGAGATGGAGCGCATGCTCGCCTTCAAGCGCACGCAGAACAACGAGCACCACATCATGTGTGGACCAATGGCGGGACGGAGCTGCTCTATCTCTTCCCGCGCCACGCCATCCCCGTTGACCCGATCGAGGCGTTCATGGGGCCGGAATTCGCCAAATGGTACGCCTCCAACGGCGCAGCTCGGCCGCGAGCCGACCGATGCGGGCTTGAAGAAGATCTTCGAGCTGTTCCGCTCGGCCGCGGGCCAGAAGGAGCAGCAGCGCAACGATGATCGCCCAGGAGATCTGGCGCATCCTGGTCGACAACGACTACTCGATCGGCACGGTCGGCCAGTCGCCGGCCCTGATGGGCGTGCGCCTCGCCAGCCGCAAGTTGGGCAACATCCCGGCGCGCGCCTGCATCGCCCAGCATTGCCGGACACCGGGCACCTCGCGGCCTGAGGCGTTCTACTTCAAGGCCTAACAGACGCGTGATCGGCCGCCCCCTTGTCTTCGGACGAGGGGGCGGTCCCGCGAGAGCACCTCATGCTGGCATTCATCGTCCGACGCTGCCTGCTCGCACTTCTCACGATGTGGGTGATCTCAATCCTCTCCTTCGTGATCATCCAGCTGCCGCCGGGCGATTTCGTCACCACCTACATCGCCAACCTGTCCGCCTCGGGCAGCGTCGGTGAGCGCGGGCGAGGCCGATGCGCTGCGCGAGCTCTACGGGCTCAACAGCCCGTTCTATGTCCAGTACGCGAAATGGATGATGCGCATCCTCGCCGGCGATTTCGGCGTGTCGATGGAATGGAACCGGCCGGTGATCGGAGGTGATCGGCGACCGGCTCTGGCTCACCGTGCTGATCTCCTTCGCGGCCCTGATCCTGACCTGGGGCCTGGCGCTGCCGATCGGCATCTACTCCGCGGTGCGGCAATACTCGTATCGGCGACTATTTCTTCACCCTGATCGGCTTCATCGGCCTCGCCGTACCGAACTTCCTGCTCGCGCTCGTCATCATGTACCTGTCCTTCCGCTTCCTCGGCGCCAATGTCGGCGGCTTGTTCTCGCCCGAGTTCGAGCTGGCGCCCTGGAGTCTGGGCCAAGGTCTGGGATCTGATCAAGCACCTGCCGCTGCCGGCCGCTGATCCTCGCGCTCGCCGGCACCGCGCAGCTCATCCGCATCATGCGCGCCAACCTGCTCGACGAGCTGCGCCGGCCCTATGTCGTCACCGCGCGCGCCAAGGGCCTGCCCGAGAAGCCGCGTGATCCTCAAATATCCGGTGCGCGCGGCGCTCAATCCGTTCGCCAGCACCATCGCCTATCTCTTCCCCTACCTCGTATCGGGCAGCATCATCATCTCGATCGTGCTGAGCCTGCCGACCGTCGGCCCGCTGCTCGTGAGCTCGCTGATCGCGCAGGACATGTTCCTCGCCGGCACGATCGTGCTGCTGCTGGGCGTGCTGACCGTGATCGGCACCTTCATCTCGGACCTGCTCCTGATGTGGATCGATCCGCGCATTCGCCATCAGTTGGACTGAGCCATGCTCGCCCGACTCATCGGATTTTGGCGCCCATCGCCGGCGGTCGCGACCACCGCGGAGGAGCGCGTCGCGCGTCGCGCTCGCAGCTCCAGCTCATCTGGTGGCGCTTTCGCCGGCACAAGCTGGCCCTCGCCAGCGGCGTCGTCGTGATCCTGTTCTACCTGATCGCGATCTTCGCGGATTTCCTGGCCACGCAGCGATCCGCACGACACCGATTCGCGCCGCAGCTACGCGCCGCCGCAGGTCATCAATTTCTTCGATGCCGACGGCTCGTTTCCGTCCCCATGTCGTTACGTGCTGCGCGCGCGGCGCGACATGCGCACCTTCAAGCATGGTGTTCGACCGAGCGCGACGCAACGTCTATCTGACGCTGTTCGCGCGCGGCTATCCCTACGAGCTGTTCGGCCTGATCAGCACCGACCGTGCATCTGTTCGGCCTCAAGGACGCGCAGCCCGGCGACACGCTGCACTGCTCGGCGCCGACCTGCTGGGCCGCGATCTGTGGTCGCGGCTGGTCGTCGCGACGCGCGTCTCGCTCACGATCGGGCTTGCTCGGCGTGACCATCAGCCTGTTCCTGGGCATCCTGCTCGGCGGCATCTCGGCGATTTACGGCGGCGCGGTCGACGTGGCGATCCAACGCATCATCGAGATCATACGCTCGATGCCGACCATCCCGCTCTGGCTCGGTCTCGCGGCCGCCCTGCCGAGCGATTGGTCTGTGCTGCAGGTCTACTTCGCCATCACCGTCATCATCGCGCTGCTCGGCTGGACCGATCTCGCACGCGTCGTGCGCGGCAAGTTCCTGGCGCTGCGCGAAGAGGATTTCGTCATCGCCGCCGAGCTCGCCGGCGCCGGCCAGCTGCGCATCATCTTCCGCCACATGCTGCCGTCGTTCCTGAGCCACATCATCGCCGCGACCAGCCTCGCCTTGCCGGCCATGATCATCAGCGAAACCTCGCTCAGCTTCCTGGGCCTCGGGCTGCGGCCGCCCGCGATCTCCTGGGGCATCCTGCTGCAGGACGCGCAGAACATCGAGACGCTGGCGCTCGCACCCTGGCTGCTGGCGGCGGCGATCCCGGTGATCGTCGTCATCCTGGCCTTCAACTTCCTCGGCGACGGACTGCGCGACGCGGCCGACCCCTATGGCTGAGGGCATGCGAGCCCGCCGTCGGGCCCGCCGATCCTCTCGGTGCGCGGGCTCAAGACCTATTTCCGCGCTCGACGAAGGCGTGGTGCGCGCCGTCGACGGCGTGAGCTTCGATGTGCACGCAGGGCCGCACGCTGGGCATCGTCGGCGAGAGCGGTTGCGGCAAGAGCATCACCGCGCGCAGCATCCTCGGCATCGTCGACCGGCCCGGGCCGCATCGAGGAAGGCGAGATCTGGCTGCGCCTCGGCGACGCCGACGCGGCGCCGATCGACCTCGCCAAGCTCGACCCGCGGGGCCGCGAGATGCGCGCCATCCGCGGCAAGGAGATCGCGCTGATCTTCCAGGAGCCGATGGCGTCCTTCAGCCACCTACTACACGGTCGGCAACCAGATCGTCGAGGCGATCCGTCTGCACACCGATCGCGAGCAAGGCCGAAGCCGCGCGCCCGCGCCGATCGAGCTCCTGCGCATGGTCGGCGTGCCGCGGCCGGAGCGGCGCATCGACGAGTATCCGTTCCAGCTTTCGCGGCGGCCTGCGCCAGCGCGTGATGATCGCCATGGCGCTCGCCTGCGACCCGCGCATCCTGATCGCCGACGAGCCGACCACGGCGCTCGACGTCACCACCCAGGCGCAGATCCTCGACCTGCTGCGCGACATGCAGCAGCAGCAAGCGGCCTGGCGCTGATCCTGATCACCCACGACATGGGCGTGATCGCCGAGATGGCCGACGATGTCGTCGTCATGTATCTCGGCCGCGCGGTGGAGAAGGGGCCGGTCGACGAGATCTTCCACGCGCCCAAGCATCCCTACACGCGCTCGCTGCTGCGCTCGATCCCCAGCATCCTGGCAAGCCGCGCACCAAGCTCGCGACGATCTCGCGGCTCGATCCCGCATCCCTTCGCGCGGCCGTCCGGCTGCCCGTTCCATCCGCGCTGTCCCGACTTCATGGCGGGCACTTGCGATCGCGCCGAGCCGCCGGTGCTGGTCAAGGACGATCGCCGCGAAGTGAGCTGCTTCCTGTACGGGGGCAAGCCATGAACCTGCTCGAAGTCGTGGACCTGCAGAAATTCTTCCCGATCCGCAAAGGCTTCCTGCGGCGGATCGTCGGCCAGGTGCGCGCGGTGGATGGTGTGAGCTTTCACATCGCCAAGGGCGAGACGCTGGCGCTGGTCGGCGAAAGCGGCTGCGGCAAGACGACGGTGTCGCGCTGCGTGCTGCGCGCGCTTGCGCCCAGCCGCAGGCGAGATCCGCTTCACCCACGACGGCAAGCAGATCGACCTCGCCAAGCTGTCGAAGCGCGAGCTGAAGCCGCTCCGCCGGCACATGCAGATGGTCTTCCAGGATCCGTTCTCCTCGCTCAACCCGCGCATGGTCGTCGGCGACATCATCGGCGAGCCGCTGGTGATCAACGGCATGTCGACGACGCCGAGCGCCGCCGCAAACGCGTGCGCGAGCTGCTCGACGTCGTGCAGCTTCCCTCGCCTACATGAATCGCTTTCCGCACGCCTTCAGCGGCGGCCAGCGCCAGCGCATCGGCATCGCGCGCGCGCTGGCGCTCAACCCGAGCCTGATCGTCGCCGACGAGCCGGTGTCCGCGCTCGACGTCTCGGTGCAGGCGCAGATCCTCAATCTGCTGCTCGACCTGCAGGACCGGCTGGGCCTCACCTATCTGTTCGTGGCGCACGATCTGAGCGTGGTGAAGCATGTCAGCGACCGCGTCGCCGTCATGTATGTCGGGCGCATCGTCGAAGTCGCGGCGACCGAAGGCGCTGTTCGATTCGCCGCGCCACCCCTATACGGAGGCGCTGCTGCCGCGGTGCCCAAGCCCGACCCGCGCCTGCGCGCCGAGCGCGATCATCCTGCGAGCGCGACATCGCCGACCCGGCCAACCCGCCGCCGGGCTGCCATTTCCATCCGCGCTGCCGCTATGCCGTCGAGCGCTGCAAGGTCGAGACGCCGGCGCTCGAAGAGATCGAGCCCGGCCGCCTCGTGCGCTGCCACCGCGCCAAGGAACTCAGCCTCGCCGGCGTGACCTGACCCTAGCGGTGCGCCAGGATGTTGATGAGCTTGCCGAACGGATCGCGGACGTAGAAGCGGCGCACACCCCAAGGCTCATCGACGGGGCCGTACTCGATCGCAAGTCCGGCCTTGCGCGCGCGGGCGAGTGCAGCATCGACATCGTCGACTTCAATCGAGAGATCGGGGACCTGTGTGCCAGAGCCCCCTTCGCTCGCAAAGCTGACTTGAACGCTCATCTTGGCGGATGAGCCGTAGGTGGTGAGCCAGCCGTGATCCATCACCACGTCGAGACCCAGGAACTCGCCGTAGAACCGGCGCGCCGCGGCGATGTCGCTGGTCGCGACATTTGCCACGATCCGCTTCACCTTCATGGGTTAGAAATCGACGCCGATCTTGAAACCGCCATAGGCCATGCGCGTCCAGTCGAACGGCATCTTCTTGTTCTTGCCCATCGACGCCTTGAGCCGCTTGTCCTGCATCACCTTCGCGTTCACGCTGTCGCGGTGCTTGCGCGACTTGTAGACGATCCAGGCGAACACCACCGTCTCGCCCTTCTTCACCTTCGCTAAGCGCGGGAAGGGGACTACTTTCTTGATCTCAAGATCCTCGCCGACCGCCTCGCAATACTGCAGTGCGCCATGCTCGCGCCAGATCTTGCCCGCTTTGCGCGCCATGCGCAGATACGCGGCTACGTTTCGCTTCGGCACGGGCAGCACGAATCCATCGACGTAACGCATAGTTCCTCCGTTCATGTCTTTAGTTTCTGTCACCCGCGGGCCTGACCCGCGGGTCCGACACCGGCGCTAACATCAGATGCGCGGGTCAAGCCCGCGCATGACAGCAAGAGAAGCTGAGAGAATCAGACGGACGCGGGCAAGGCAAGATAGACCCGCAATGCAACACGGGTCTACACGTCAAATATGCGATCGACCAGTCGCGGAAACTGCGGACTACTTACGAGGGGCCGTTCCGTCCAGGAACAAGCGCACGACCTTCGCCACGAAAGCGTCACGCTCTTCGGGCGGCATCGGTGGCAACGCCAGCATCTGCTCGCAATTGGGCGCCTTGAGCGACATCAGGAACTGGCGCGCCGTGAATTCGGGATCGGTCACGCTGAGCTGCCCGCGCGAAGCGGCTTCGGCAAGATAGCGCGCGACGACGGCAATGGTCCGCTGCGGACCGGCCTCGTGGAAGATGCGCGCCACTTCCGGAAAGCGCGGCGCCTCGCCGGTGATGATCTGCTCCATGCGCACCGCTTCGGGCGACATGATGAGGTCGACGAAATTACGGCCGATGCGACAGAGCACCTTCTCCGGCGATTGCTGCAGCATCTCCTCAAGCCGAAGTTCCATCCCGTGATGGATGCAATAGGCGCTGATCGTCGCGGCGAAGAGCTCTTCCTTGGACGCGAAGCGCGTGTAGAGCGTGGTCTTCGAAGCGCGCGCACGCTGCGCGACAATATCCATCGACGTGCCGGCGTAGCCGAACTCGAGGAAGGCCTCGGCCGCCGCCGCCAGAATCTTTTCTTCCTTGGGATCGTCGCGGGTCTCGGTCTTTGTATCTGTCTGCACTGAACCGTACCGTACTAATTTCCTTGACGCCCACCGATGTGAACGGTATTCATTATAGTGATACGATACGGTACAGTCCAGAGGTATTAACATGCCCGGCGTAAAGACTTGGCTGCGTACGGCAGCCTTTCTGCTTCCCGTCGCTTTTGTGCTTCTGGGCTGCGATGGCGCCGCGGCGCCGCAGCAGGTCCATGCCCCGGTCGTGCCCGTCCGGGTGAGCGAAATCCGCCTGGAGCCGGCCAGCCAGATCGTGCGCTATGCCGCCGTCATCCGGCCGCGCATCGAAGCCGATCTCGGTTTCCGGGTCGGTGGCAAGATGATCACGCGCCTGGTCGAGACCGGCGACCGCGTCGAAATCGGCACGCCGCTGGCGCGCCTCGATCCGGCCGATCTCGAGCTGCAGGCCCGCGCCGCCGAGGCCGCAGCTCGTCTCCGCCCGCGCCGACGCCGTCAACGCCCGCAACGACTTCGCGCGCTATGAGCAGTTGCGCCGCGGCGAGTGGGCGACCGCAGCAGGAATTCGACCGCCGCAAGGCGGAAATGGAGCGTAGCGCCGCGCGCGTGCGCGAGGCTCGAGGCGCAGCTCAACGTCGCCGCAGAACAATCGCAAATACACGACCCTGGTCGCCGACTCGCCCGGGCATCGTGACGGCGATCCTGGCCGAACCCGGCCAGGTCATGAATTCGGGCCAGCCCGTGCTGCGCATGGCGCGCCAGGGCACGATGGAGGCGGTGGCCAGCATCCCGGAAAGCCAGCTCGGCGCCCTCCAGTCGGCTTCGATGTCGGTGTCGCTTTGGGCGATGCCGGGTGTCGAGGTCGAAGGCCGCCTGCGCGAGCTTTCGCCCATGGCCAACGCCGCGACCCGCACCTACGAGGCGCGGGTGACGCTGGTCGATGCCCCGCCGGGTATCCAACTCGGCATGACCGCCACGCTCACCGCGTCGCGCGCGCGCGACGGGCAGATCGCGCGCCTGCCGCTCGCCGCTGTGACCAAGCAGGGCGCCTCGCCGGCCGTCTGGGTCGTGCATGGCGATACGCTCGAATTGCGGCCGGTCGAGATCGGCTCCTATGCCGTGGATCACGTCATGGTCGTGGCAGGCTTGCAGGATCGCGAGCAGATCGTCACGCGCCGGCGTGCACAAGCTCGATCGCGCGCATGAAGGTTCGCCCCTGGACGGAACCCGACCGGTGAGCGCCCGCTTCAATCTCTCGGCCTGGGCGCTGGCGCATCGGACGCTGGTGCTCTTCCTGATCATCGCCGTCGGCATTGCCGGCGCCTTCGCCTATCTGGCGCTGGGCCGCGCCGAAGACCCGTCCTTCACCTTCAAGGTGATGACGATCCGCACCGCAGTGGCCGGGCGCCACTGCGCGCGAGGTCGAGCGCTTCGTCACCGACAAGATCGAGAAGAAGCTGGAGGAGGTGCCGTATTACGACTTTGCGCGCTCCTACTCCAAACCCGGCGAATTCGGTCGTCTTCCTGACGCTCAAGGATTACACGCCGCCGCGCCAGGTGGCGGATATCTGGTACCAGGCGCGCAAGAAGATCGGCGACATGCGCGGCCAATTGCCCGAGGGCGTGAAGGGCCCGTATTTCAACGACGAATTCGGCGATGTCTATTCCGCCATTTACGCCTTCACCGGCGTCGAGAACGGCTTCTCGCCCGCCGATCGCAAGAAGATCGCCGATGAGATGCGCGAGCGCATCCTGCGTCTGCCGATGGTGCAGAAGGTCGACCTGATCGGCACTCAGGACGAGCGCATCTATGTCGAGGTCTCGACCCGCCGGCTCGCCGCGTTCAACGTGCCGCTGCAGGCCGTGCTCGACGCGCTGCGCCGCGAGAACGCGGTTTCGCCCTCCGGCAATGTCGATGTCGGCACGGATCGCGTCTATGTGCGCGTCGATGTCGGCTTCGACCGGGCGGCATCGGTCCGCGCCGCTCCGATCGAGGCGGGCGGCCGCCTGCTGACCATCGGCGACATCGCCGAGGTGAAGCGCGACTACGTCGATCCGCCGAGATGACGATGCGCTGGAACGGCCATGACGCGATCGGCCTGGGCGTGGTCATGGCCAAGGGCGGCAACGTCCTCACCCTGGGCACTTCGCTCGATGCGGAGTTGCAGCAAGATCAGGAGCGAGCTGCCCGCAGGCGTGGAGATGGCACAGATCGCCGACCAGCCCGACGTCGTCGATGCATTCGGTGGGCGAGTTCCAGGAATCCCTCGCCGAGGCGCTGGCTGATCGTCATGGCGGTGAGCTTCTTGAGCCTCGGCTGGCGCACCGGCATCGTCGTGGCGCTGGCCGTGCCGCTGGTGCTCGCGGGCACCATGGTCGCGATGCTGATCCTCGGCATCGACCTCCACCGGATCTCGCTGGGCGCGCTGATCATCTCGCTCGGCCTGCTGGTCGATGACGCGATCATCGCGGTCGAGATGATGGTGGTGAAGATCGAGCAGGGCTGGGACCGCGTCAAAGCCGGCGCCTTCGCCTACACCTCGACCGCCTTCCCGATGCTGCCGGGCACCATCGTCACCGCGGCCGGCTTCGTGCCGGTCGGCTTCGCGCAGTCGGCGGCCGGCGAGTACACCAACGCGATCTTCTGGGTGGTGGCGCTGTCGCTGCTGATCTCGTGGATCGTCGCGGTCATCTTCACGCCCTATCTCGGCTTCAAGCTGCTGCCGAAGCCCAAGCACGTGCACCCCGGTCATGACGTCTACGACACGCGGGTCTACCGCTTCTTCCGCGCGATCGTCACGGCCTGCGTGCGCGCGCGTTGGGTGACGATCGGCACCACGGTCGCCATCTTCGTCGCATCGATCGTTGGCTTTGGCCTGGTGCAGCAGCAATTCTTCCCGAGTGCGAGCCGGCCCGAGTTGCTGGTCGATATCCGTCTTGCCGAAGGCTCGTCCTTCTCCGCCACCGCCGCCGAAGTCGGCAAGATGGAAAAGTTGCTCGACCGGCAACGCCGATATCGCTTATTTCACGGTCTACACCGGTGCCGGCTCTCCACGCTTCTATCTGCCGCTGGACCAGCAGCTCCAGAACGCCAATTTTGCGCAGTTCGTGGTGATGAGCCGCGATCTCGAGGCGCGCGAGCGCGTCAAACACATGATCGACGGCCGCATCGCCGCCGAATTTCCGGCCGCGCGCGTGCGCGTGAGCCGGCTGGAGAACGGCCCACCTGTCGGCTACCCGGTGCAGTTCCGCGTGCTCGGCAGCGATCCGATGAAGATCCGCGAGATCGCCTACCAGCTCCGCGATCTCATCCGCGCCAATCACAACATCACGGAGACCCTGCTCGACTGGGATGAGCTCGCCAAGCGCGTGCGCCTCGACGTCGACCTGACCAAGGCACGGGCCCTGGGCATCTCCAAGCAGGATCTTTCGAGTGCTTCTGCAGATGAGCCTCGCCGGGTTCCCGGTGACGCAGTATCGCGAGGGCACGGAACTGATCGACGTCGTCATCCGCACGCCGTCGGCGGAGCGGCTCGACCTCGCGCGCCTCGCCGATCTTAACGTCGCAACGTCGCGTGGCACCGCCGATTCCGCTCGGCCAGATCGCGACGGTCAAGTACGAGTTGGAGGAGCCGATCCTCTGGCGCCGCGGCCGCATGACCGCCATGACCGTAAAGGCCGACATCGTCGACGGCGTGCAGGCCCCCGTCGTCAGCACGCAGATCAACCAGGCGCTCTCCGGCCTGCGCGCCAGCCTGCCCGACGGCTACCGCATCGACATGGGCGGGGCCATCGAGGAAAGCGCCAAGGGCCAGAACTCGATCAACAAGATGCTGCCGCTGATGCTGCTGATCATGGTCGACCACGCTGATGCTCCAGCTGCAGAGCTTCTCGCGTGTCTTCCTGGTGCTGCTGACCGCACCGCTCGGGCTCATCGGCGTGACGGCGGCACTGCTGATCTTCAACCTGCCGTTTGGCTTCGTGGCGATGCTGGGCGTGATCGCGCTGGGCGGCATCATCATGCGCAACTCGGTCATCCTGGTCGATCAGATCGACCAGGACATCGCCGCCGGCCATACGCCCTATCAGGCGATCATCGACGCGACCGTGCGCCGCGCGCGGCCGATCCTGCTCACGGCCGCCGCGGCGATCCTCGCCATGATCCCGCTCGCCCGCAGCGCCTTCTGGGGCCCGATGGCGGTGGCGATCATGGGCGGCCTCGCCGGCGCCACGTTGCTGACGTTGATGTTCCTGCCGGCCCTCTACGCCGCCTGGTTCCGCGTGCGCTTACCCGCGCGCGATGAACCGGTCCCGGCGGGGGCGCTGGCGCCGGGCGAATAGCCTAGCCCGGACCGGCCGCGGCGAAGCGCCGCCGCAAGCCCCACAGCCAGAACCCGAGCGGCCACAGCAGCGCGCCGATCGTGAACGAGGCCAGGATCATGGACACCGGCCGGCTGAAGAACGGCCAGATGCTGCCGTCGGATTTGATCAGCGACGAGACGAAGCTCTGCTCGACCATCGAGCCCATCACCACGCCTAGCACCAGGGCCGCGACCGGATAACCGTTGCGCTCCAGAACGAACCCGGTAATGCCGAAAAACGCCACGGTCAGCACCGCAAACAGGCTGTTGCCGGTCGCGAACGAACCGACCGCGCACAGCAGCACGATCACGGGCATCACCGCCGAGCGTGGTGCCCGCAGCACGATCGCCGCCATGCGGATCATCATGATGCCCAGCGGGATCATGATGATGTTGGCGATGATGAAGACGATGTAGAGCGCGTACATGCTCGACGCTTTTTCGGTGAACAGCGTCGGGCCGGGGTTGAGCCCCTTCATGTAGAGCACGCCGATGGCGATGGCCGTGATCGTGTCGCCGGGAATGCCGAACAGCAGCGACGGAATCCAGCCGCTGGCAAGGCTCGCATTGTTGCTGGCACCGGCTTCGATCAGCCCCTCGGGATGCCCACTGCCGAATTTCTCCGGCGTCTTGGAAAAACGCTTGGACATGGCGTAGCTGATCCACGCCGCCATATCCGCGCCGGCCCCCGGCAGCACGCCGATGATGATGCCGACGATATTGCCGCGCACCTGCTGCTTGGGATATTGGCGCGTCAGCTTGATCTGCCCGGCGAGGATGCTGCCGAATTTGCGCTGCGGTAGGGGCGGCGGCGGCGGGGTCGTCATCGCGCGCATCACCTCGGCCAGCGCGAACATGCCCACCAGGGCGGGGATCGGCTCGATGCCGCCCAGAAGGTCGGTGAGCCCGAAGGTGAAGCGCGGTGTACCGGCCGGGTTCTCGATGCCGATGCACGCAACCAGCAGCCCGATCAGCATGCTGGCAACGGCTTTGACGGGCGAGGAGCGCGCGACCAGTGTCGCGCACATGAGGCCGAGGAATGCCAGCCAGAAATATTCGAAGGTTGAGAACTGGAATGCGAGTTCGGCCAACGCCGGCGCCATCAAGATCAGCGACAGCGTGCCGATGATCCCGCCCAGCGCGCTGAACCACAGGCAGATGCCCAGCGCCATCTCCGCTTGGCCCTTGCGCGTCATCGCGAAGGCCTCGTCGGTATAGGCGGCCGAGGCGGGCGTGCCGGGAATGCGCAGCAGGCAGCCGGGAATATCGCCAGAGAAGATCGCCATCGCCGAGGCGGAAATGATCGTCGCTACAGCGGCGATGGGCGACAGGTAGAAGGTGATGGGGACGAGCAGAGCCGTCGCCATCGTCGCCGACAGACCGGGCAGCGAGCCGACGACGAGTCCGTACACCGAGGCCGCCAGGATCGCGATGATCACGTCCGGCTGGGCCACCATCATGAAGCCGTTGATCAGATTGTCCATGATCTCACCACGGCATCGGCAGCAGCCCCGGCGGCAGCGGCACGCGCAGGAGCTTGTAGAAGACGAGATGGACCAACGGCGGTGCAATCACCGCCATGGCCAGCGCCAGCAGCGGCGAGGCGCGCAGCGTCAGCGATGCCACGCCGATCACCACCGCCGCGACCGGGACGAAGCCCAGCGTTTCGACCGTGAGCACATAGAAAATCAGCAGCGCGATCGGGACCAGCGCGTTAAGCCCCGCGGGCAGGCCGAACAATCCAACATTCACGGGCGGCGGCGCGTCCTGGTGGGCCGCGAGGTCGGCCTCGGCCTCCTCCTCGAAATGGCGCCCGATGCCCAGCGCGATCAGCACCCCGCAGGCGCACAGCCCGAGGCCGATGACCATGGGAAAAACGGCTGGACCGATCTGTTGCCCGGGGATTGGCGGCAGTTTCGAGGCGTGCCAGGCGGCAATGGCACCGAGCCCGGCCAGGGCGAGGCCGGTGACACGATCAGAAAGCTGCATGGAAAAACACCGATGAAGGAGACGTCGACGGGCGCGCGGCGATGATCAAGCGATATCCTCCATCGGCACGATTTCGCGCGTGAGCGGCCCGCGATAGTTGAACACGGGTCCGCCGGGCTTTGGCACCGTGCAGCCGGCATACTCGCCCTGTTCGTCATGGAATTGCTGCCGGTGGTGCTCCAGCGACATCCATTCCATGCCGAGCTGATGGTAGTGGAACTGCACCGCGCGCCGGCGCAGGCCCGAGGTGTTGGGCGCGGTGTAGTGATGCACCAGGGAACTGAAGATCAGCGCGTCGCCGGGCTCCATCTCGATCGCCACGCGCCGCTCGGGATGAACCTGGTCCGCGCGGATGTTGCACATATTGGCATCCGGCTGCGGCTCATGGATCGCGGGCCCGCCCAGATGCGAGCCCGGCACCATCTCCATGCAGCCGTTTTGGCGCGTCGCGGGGTCGAGCGCGATCCACACGCCGGCGATCATCGCCGGATCGTTGACCCGGAAATAGGACGCATCCTGGTGCCACGGCTTGACCGAGCCGATACGCGGCGGCTTGACCAGCGCCATTTCCTGGAACAGCACGCGGCCCGGCCCCAGCAATCGGTCGAGAACATCGTGCAGCTTGCGCAGCATCGCGACGCGCTTGAGGGCTGGAAAGTCCTCGACGAAATCGGTGAATTTGCGCACGTGGTCGATGCGTGCCTCGGCCGCGACGCCGGTAACATCCTGGCCGGGCTCGTAGATGACCCCTGCCTGGGCCGCCGTCTGTTTTCCGCTGGCGAGGTCCGTCAAGGCCGCGAGGCAGGCATCGACCAAGCACGGGCTCAATAACCGCCGTACGACCACAAATCCGTCGCGCCGGTATTGCGTGATTTGGTCGGCGGCCAGCTTGTCGTTGCCCGACCTGGCTTCGAGACTGTGCATGCGTTTCTCCCAATATCATCATAGCCTTGGGCACCGCACCTGACGACCGAAAATCACGTCCGCCAAAATGGCCTCCGGGCGCCATGAATTGGTCACAGGCCCCCTGCGGACGGTGCGGGCTAGCATTCCAGTCCCAAGAACAAGCGTGCTGGCATCATGCCGTCAACGGCACAAGACCGCGACATAGCGACAGCTCTGTCCGCCCCGGCGGAATCGGAAATTTGCGGCCAAGGCCGGGCGTCAGTCTCCATTTCCTCGATGACGAGTCGGTTCTTTTTGACGCGGCCACCTGTCGTGTCTATGCGACCAACAAGGCAGCCACGTTGATCTGGTGCTGCCTCGAGGACGAGATGCCGCCCGAGACCATCGCCGCGCGGCTGGCGGCGGCGGGATTGCCGCCAAGAGACGCCGCAGAGCACCTCATCCGCATCGTGCGGGAATGGCAGGAATTGGGCCTGATCGGCGCGCCGCAATCCGGCGGCCGTCAGACAAAGCCACCAAATCCAGATCGATGGCAGCGGACCTTGAACGATGCCCGTCCGCGACTGCGGGCGCGCCCCAACCTGTCCGGCGACGTCCTGCGCGGCCGCCTTCTCGACGCCGACATCGAAATCCGGTTCGCCACGCCGGCGTGGTGCGAGCGCCTGCGCCCGATGCTGGCGCCCTTGAACGTCGGCGAGGCGGTGGACGATGGCGCGCAAGGGCCGGCGCATGTCCTGGAGCTCGCGGCGGGCGAAGGTCTGTCGTGGTCTGCCGACGGGCAGTGTGTTGCGCAAGGTCTGGCACCCGACCAGGTGGCACCGGTGCTCAAATCGACGCTGGTCGAACTGGCGCTGCAGACCAGCCGCGATTTCGGGGCACTTCACGCGGCTGCCGTGGGGCGCGCCGGAAAATGCGTGCTGCTGCCCGGACAATCCGGTTCCGGCAAGAGCACGCTTGCAGCGGGTCTGCTTGCCGACGGCTATGATTTTTTGGGCGACGATACGATCGTTCTCGATCGCGCGGCACTCGCCGTGCGTCCTCTGCCGTTTCCGATTTGCGTGAAGTCCGGCGCGTGGGACGTCGTGGCGCGGCGATTCGGCACGCTGCGCCGACAACCGATTCATCGGCGGCCCGATGGCAAGCGAGTGCGCTATCTGTACGGTGACGGCGCAAGCGGCAATGGCCCGATCGGCCCGCGCTTTGACGTGACCGCCATCGTCTTTCCGACCTGGGCAAAAGGCGCGGCCACCGCGCTGGCGCCGCTGCCGCGGCCGCAAGCCTTGCGCACGTTGCTGGCCGGCTTCTGTCCGTTGGGCGATGGACTTGCGGCGACGGATATTGCGCGGCTGGTCGCCTGGATCGCGCGGCTCGAATGCTATGAGCTGCGCTTCTCCGCCCTTGATGACGCGGTCGCGCGGCTCGAAGGTCTGCTGCCATGATCGCGCGCCGCCGCGCCCTGAAATTTATTGCGGCGGCCCTGCGCGCCGAGGCCCTGCCGCGCGCAAACGACGAGCAATGGCTGACCATCGCACAGGTGGCCAACGAACATCTGCTGGCGCCATCCCTGTATGTGGCGCTCGCGCAGTCCGGCGCAATCGCCAAACTGCCCAACGATCTCGCCGACTATCTGGCGATGCTCGCCAATCTCAATCGCGCGCGCAATGACGCCTTGCGGCCTCAGGCCGTGGAGGTCATTGGGGCGCTGAACGAGGCGGGCATCCGGCCGATGCTGTTGAAGGGCGGGGTTGCGCTGTTTTGCGACATCTATCGCGACTCCACGAGCCGGATGATCGGCGACCTCGATATTTTGGTGCAGGCGCCTGAAGCCAGCCGTGCGGTCGAAGTGCTGCAGCGTCTGGGCTACCGCGTTGAAGTCGAGTATCACCCGATCCAGCACGCCGTCGGCGAATTCGTGCGCGATAGCGGGCCCGGCGCGATCGACCTTCATGTCGAGCTCCTCGACGCGGAGTATTTGATGCCGGCGGCTCCTGTCTGGACGCGCGCCCGCGCGATCGAGCGCGACGGCATCTCGTTCTTTGTGCCATCGCCGACGGACATGATCTTGCACAACCTGCTGCACACGCAAATTCATCATGGCGCGAATTTCTATCGCGGCGTTGTCGAATTGCGGCAGCTTTACGAATTCGCGACGCTCGCGCGTCGCCACGCGATGGCGATCGATTGGGACGAGATTGCCCTCCATCTGGCGCGCTATCGGCTCGCAACGCTGCTGAATTCGTATGCGCTGCTGGCGGGCTGGCTCTGCGGGTTGGCGTGGCCGCTGCGAGGAGCGCCGTCGCGCCTCGCGCGCGCTCATGCCTCCGTCTGCCGGTTAGGGCTCTACTGGCCGGCGCTGCACGCGCTGGCAGGACCCTGGGCCAATTTGCGCTTCGCCTTTGCCGGGCATCGCATGACGGATCTCTATCCCCAGCGGCGCTCGTTGGTCGCGCGCCGGCTGCACCATGCCGGGCAGTTCTTGCGCAAGAGCAGTGCGCGCGAACTGGTCGGGCGGCTCTTCCGCCCACAGTAAAAAATACGGCGGCCCGGAGAGATCCGGACCGCCGCATTGCCGATACGACCCGGCCGCGCGCCACATTCGGCGCCGTCCGGAACCGGGATCGATCAGCGATTCACGTCGCTGAACCCGGAACGTCCGGGGACGCCGTCGCCCCCGCCATTGCCGAACCCATTATTGCCTTGTCGGGTGCTGTTGCCGCCGCCGCCACCCCCGGAGGCAGCCACCGCATAGTTGCGCTCAGCCGCGGCCAGCATCAACGCGACCGCGGGCGGCGTGGCGATTGAGAACTTTCCGCACGCGGCCAGAAAGCTGCGGCGGGCTTCGACCACATCGGCTTCGGGGCGGGACGGTCGTGAAGTCATGAGCGCGTTCCTCCTGAAAATGGCGCGCATCAACCAAGTCAGGGCATGGCGCCAATAGAGGGGAATCTTCGCCCGTCGCCGAGACCACGGGCAGTGTCTATTTTATGACGTTTCGCCAGATCGGACCCAGATCCGGACGAGCGAAATAACCCTGATTTTATATATACTTAAGGGCCACAAAGCCGCCGACCAGCAGCACCACGAAGGCGGTGGTGACCCAGGTCAGGTACTTCTCGATGAATTCCCGGATCGGCTCACCAACCCAGCGTAGCAAGGCCGCCACCATGAAGAAGCGCAAGCCCCGCGTGACGATCGAGGCGAGGACGAAGACCAGCAGGTCGAATTTCGCCACCCCGCTGGCGATCGTTACCAGCTTGTAGGGGATGGGCGTCAGCCCCTTGATCAGGATGATCCACAGCCCCCATTCGTTGAAGGCCTGGGTATAGGCCGCGAACTGGCTTTCGAGGTGGTAGAAGGCGATGACCTTCTGCCCGATCGCCTCCCACAGGAAATAGCCGATCGCGTACCCGAACAGCCCGCCGATGACCGACGCGATCGTGCAGACCAGCGCGATGTGCCAGGCGCGATGCGGCTTCGCCAGCACCATGGGGATGAGCATCGCGTCCGGCGGGACCGGAAAAAACGAGCTCTCGGTAAAGGAGACGGCGGCGAGCGCCCAAAGCGCGCGCGGGCGCGAGGCCATCTCCATCGTCCAGTCGTAAACGCGGCGGAGCATGGGGCGTCGATTCGCGGGGAAGGGGGGTGGTCGGCCGGGCCGAACCCTGTAGCAGCGGCCGGCGACCGAGGCAAGAAATGGCTTGCGGGGTAGAGGCTCGGGTCGCCGGCAAGCGCCGCTTGAGGCGACTATTGCGCGACACCGGTTGATGCGAAATTAAAATGGTGTGCGCCGGCCGGAATTTTTCGCGACGCGCGGGCAGATTGCGGGGCCACATCATGGTAAACGCCGGATTCACCAAATTCACGCGACCCTGGCGCCGCCGGATCATCCCGGCCAATTGACGCGCGCCCCGGCACCGCTATGATGCGGCGCGCTTCGGGGCCCCACTGGCGGAACGGTAGACGCGGCAGACTCAAAATCTGTTGCCCGCAAGGGCGTGCTGGTTCAAGTCCGGCGTGGGGCACCAATCAATTCAATGCCTTATAAATTCAGACGCAAGACCACAGGGTTCGGCTCTGACGTCTGCATTGCACATGCATTGCAACTCACCGGATTGAATCAAACCCGATCGCGGGTCGGAGGCTGCGGATCGCGCTCGTGATTCCCGCTCTCTCAGGCCGTCTTTATGACGCACGGGCAAGGCAAGTTGTGGCGCGATAGCGGTCTCAGCACGGTCGGCTAGTTACGGCCTCTCACTCACACGCCCGGCATGGTCAGAGGTCCCGCCATGCGTTAAAATGCATGGTGAATGTCCATCTGGAGCCGCACGCCATCGCGCTATGATTTCGGCGCGCATCATCTTTTCGCGGCCATTGTCGCCGCCTTCATCCTCAACGCGCTTCTGGTTTTAGGCGATTTCATCGAATCCCGCTGGGCGCTCCTGCCGGCGCAGATATCCCTGGAGCTTTTGGGCCTCCTAGCGCTGGGCACCGCCCTTCGCCGGTGGAATATTCGGTTCAGCGGTGCCTTGCAATGGCTGCTCGCCGCTCTTCTTCTGGGCCTGATCCTTCTCCGCCTTGCCGACATTGTTGTGCCATGGTCGTTCGGCCGAAATTTCAACGCGGCCGTCGACGTGAAGTACCTGCCGTTCTTCATCGGACTGCTGCACGGATCGCTCGACCCTGCTCGCTTCATTGCTCTGGTGACGGCCGCGCTGCTTCTTCTGCTGGCGGCCCTGGCCCTGCTGCGCTGGTCGATCGGGACGTTGGTCCATACCGGGGCCGCGCTGCGGCTTCAGGCGTTTGCCGTTGTCGCGCTCTTCGCAGCACTCGCCTACACCGTTGCACCTCCTCGCTACGATCTCGGCCGTCTTCCTGTTGCCAGCGCGGTGGCTGAGACGGCGTGGCGAAACGCCACCTATGTCCTGGACGCGAAGGGATTTTCGCACCGGTATCTCGCGCAGATAAAGGCAGCACAGATAGCACTGCCGCAGAACGCCGACCTGAATTCCCTCAAGGGGCGCAATGTCCTGCTGGTGTTCGTTGAATCCTACGGCGCGATAACCCTCACCGACCCAGCCCTCGCCGAAAGCCTGAACCCGGTCCGCTCCCGCTTCGAGGAAAATGCGCGCGCCGCCGGCTATCACGTCTATTCCAGCCTGCTCAACTCCCCGATCACCGGCGGTGGCTCGTGGATGGCGCATGCCACCCTGACGACCGGCGTGCGCATCGATACGCAGCCCCTCTATGACGTGCTGCTCACCACCGAGGCGCCGACACTGGCCCGCTTCTTCCGCAACCTGGGCCATCGCACGGTCGTTGCAATGCCGCGCATCCAGCAGCCCTGGCCGGAGGGCGCGTTCTTCTCCTTCGACACCGTGCTCAACGACGCCGCCTTCGCCTATGCGGGGATGCGCTTCTCCTGGGAGACCATCCCGGATCAGTTCGTCCTGGAGACGGTGCACGCACGCGAGATCGCGCCGGCCAAGAAGCCGCTCTTCATCCAGTACGTTCTATCCAGCAGCCATCTCCCGTTCGACCGCGCGCCACCGGTCATCGAGGACGGGCGCACGCTGGGCGACGGCCGTATCTACGACACTCTCGGCTTCGAAGAGTTTCCGCCGCCGGCGCAGGTCTTCGACAATCAGCGAGGCTATGTCGCCACTATTCGCTATGTGCTGGAGGCGATCAGCAACTACCTCGTCAAACGGCTGGCCGACAATTCGCTCATCATCGTTATCGGCGATCACCAGCCGCCGCTGACCATCGCCGCCGCATCACGCAACAAGGCAGTGCCCATCCATGTGCTGAGCCGCGATCCGGCGCTGCTCGAGCCCTTTCGACAGGCCGGCTACGTCACCGGCATGACACCGCCGACGACGGTCACGGATGTGGGCATGGAGTTGTTTCTGTCGTGGTTCCTTGCGAGTTACTCATCTCGATCGGACTCGGCGTCTATCGCATTCGATGCCGCCCATGGCAACCATGGCCGATAACGCCGCGCTGTCGCGCCTGCGCGCCGATGCGCTCCTGTATGTTGGGGTGATCGGCGGCGTGCTGGCGTCGTCGTTGGCTATTGCCACCAGCGTCGATGGCCTGACGGCCATGCAAAGCCTCACGGCGCTGGCCGCCTATCTCGTGCTCGGCGTTATGACGCTTGGCGGCCTGGCGGCGCATTTGCCGCAGCAGCACTTCGGGCTTGCGAACGCGCTGACCCTGGCGCGTGGCGCCATGATCGTTACCCTGGCGGGTTTCCTTTCCGGCCCGATCGACACAAGGCTGTCGTGGATCGCCGCGCTCCTGGCTTTCACCGCCATCGCTCTGGACGGCGTCGATGGCTGGCTGGCCCGTCGCCTCGCAATAGTCTCGTCGTTTGGCGCGCGCTTCGACATGGAGGTCGATGCGTTCCTGATGTTGGTGCTGGGCCTGCTGCTGTTTACCTCCGGCACGGTCGGAGCCTGGGTCCTGCTGATCGGTGCGGCGCGTTATCTGTTCGTGGCGGCCGGCCGGATTGTGCCGGCGTTGAGGGCGCCGCTGCCCTACAGTGAGCGCCGCCGCGCGGTGTGCGTGTTTCAGGGGCTTGCCCTGGTGCTGGCCCTCGTCCCGATCCTGCCGCCGTTCGTGGCCGCCCTTGCCGCGGCAGCAGGCCTGGGGGTGACGGCCTGGTCGTTCGGAATCGATATCCGGCACCTGCTCCGGATCCAGGCGGCGCCCTCGGCAGATTAGTGCGATTTGCTTTTGCTGAATGGCTTGACGCCGCTTGCATCCGTAAGTTCATCGCCGGACCGCAGTCCGGCGATCGCTCTGGGGACATCTACTGCCGACTGGCGAGTTAGAAGGATAACGGCGCTACCAGAGCGCCAGCAGATCCTTGTGCCCGACGGTGATTGCAAGCGAGCTGTCGCCAATCTGCTTCTGCCTCCGCTCCAACCAGGCCGCGATCGCCGCCGCATCCGCCGGCGCTGCCCGAACCGCCGCTTCTGCAACGCCACGGATATAAGAAGATGTCAGCTCGCGCCCATCGCTGCCGATTTTCCAATCGCTATCCGCCAGGCTCACCCGGGCACCGAGCATGACCAAGCGATCATGCATATGGCGCGGAGCGTCCGGACCGAGCGCAGGGCCGAAGCCCTTGTCCCGCCTCTGATCCCGGGCAAAGGCGACGAAGGCCGGGCCATCGTCACCGTCGGCCGGTATGAGCTCATGACGGCCATCGACCGTCAGCGTGAAAAAAAGCGGCAGGCGGCGGGAAGCGGCCTGTGCCGCGAGAGCATCGAACCAGCGCGCCGACACGAGGTCCATCAGCGCCGAAGCAGTGAGGGCGCTCGCATCCGCTGTCAGCCTCTCAAATTTCCGATCAAGATCGCAATGCATGGTCTCAAACTGTATCGAGTTCGGGTAGACGCGCCCGGGCGATATCAAGCAGAGCGCGGTCATTGTCGACGAGACGGAACCGGGCCTCGGGCCCAGCGAGCGGCGCTAGTGCCAGCACATTTGTGCCGGTCCCAGCCCCCAGATCGACGATCAGGGGTGAGCGCGGCAGCGAGGCTGCAAATCTCTGCGCGAGCGGCTTGTCGCGCGCCCGTCCGTCGAAGGGCGCGCGCAAAGCCAGCCAGCCGGGGGAGAACCCGGTCATCGCGTCACGGCGGCAAGTGCGGCGGCGAAGGCGCGCACTTAAGTCGGCCAGTCGGGAAAGTGACGCCGGTGCAGATAGGCGCCGCGTGCCAGTCGCTCGCGCCGTCGTGGCGACTCCAGGAGCGGTCGGAGAGCTCGGGCCAGAGCTTTCGCCTGCCCCGGCCGAACCAGTATCCCCGCTTGCAGTGGCACCACCTCCGGCAACGCCCCGGCGCGGGTACCCACCACGGGTACCCCGAACGAGATGGCCTCGGCGAACGCCATACCATACCCCTCGTGCAGCGACGGGAGAGTAAACAGGTCGGCACGTGCATACAGCCTCGCCAGTACGTCCGGGGAAACTTCACCGGCGAAGTTCACGCGTCGACCGAGACGCAGCTGAGTAACCAGGGCACGCAGACGCCGTGCATGGGTTGCGTCCCTGGACACGCTGCCGACGCAGCACAGCCGCCATCGCGCGCTCCGCTGCTTCGCCAGGGCGCGGAAGAGGACATCATGCGCCTTGCGGGGTGTCAGCGTCCCGACACTCAGCAGCCGCGCGCGGCCCGTGCTGTGCCGCACCCGGGGCCCGCCACGCGCCGTGGCAGGCTCGACCACGGCAATGGAATTCGGATCGACGCCAAGCGCGATGACATCCCGCCGCGTCGTCTTGCTGGTCACGACAATTTTCCCCAGCCGCGGCAGCAACTCCCGCTCGCTGCGGCGCAGATCGCTGGACGTACGCCGCGCAAGGCCGGATTCGAGCCAGAGCGGATGATGCACGAGCCCCGCGATACGAGCCCCCTTGCCGAGACATCCGGCAAAAGCCGGCAACGCGAGGCCATCGATGACGGCCCGCTCTGTGCCGATTTTCGCTCGTGTCGCGCGCGCTGCCGCTACGGCCCGCTCATCCACAACCGGAAACGCTCCGGCCAACTCATGCACCACAACGTGATGCCCGGACGCCCTCAAGCCGGCGACGATAGCCGTGTCGTAGCGATAACCGCCGGTCGCCTGATCAAGGGAACCCGGAACCACAAAATGAATCGTCTCAGACGGCCGCTTCATAGGCCGCCCAGGCGACAGGCGATTTGCGCAATGTCACCTTGAGCGCTCCGAGACCACCGGACGTCTTGAGTTCGCCTGCCTTAATACGGTCACGCGCGCGCCGCCATATCTCGCGCGCCAGGAACTCGGTCGTCGTATTGGCCCCCTTGAAGGCCGGCTCGGTGTCGAGATTGCGGTAATCGAGGCCTTCGAGGATGTCGCGCAGCAGCTTGCGCAAGAGGCCGATGTCCGTGACCAGGCCGTGAGCGTCCAACTCAGCGCGCCGTAATTCGAGTTCAACGGCATAGGTGGCACCGTGCAGGCTTTGCGCCGGGCCGAAGATCTCGCCCTTGAAGCTGTGCGCGATCATGAAGTGGTCGCTAACGGCAAGAGAAAACATGGGGCTTCTCAATTGGGATAAGTCACGGAGGTGACCGGCGGTGTGACCGGAGAGGACAGGATGCGCGCCATCTCTGACGGCAGCTTCTCGAAAGATACCGGCTCGCCGATCAGGCGATCGAAGACCGGATCAGCCAGCAAGTCCAGCGCCTGGACCAAACGATCCCGGTGCGAGACGCGGCCGCGCCGCGAAGGCGAGACGGCGCCGACCTGCGAGCTTCTGATCGTCAGACGCTTGGCATGGAACGCAGCGCCCAACGGCAGGGTTACCGGCGTGGTGCCGAACCAGGACAATGCGACGATCGTCGCTTCAAACGCGGCAAGCTCCAGCGCGGCCACCAGCCCTTCCGGCCGGCCGGAGGCTTCGAAGACAGTCGGCGCCTCCCGAGCCTCGTCCGGCGCAGCCACCACATGAAACCCGAGCTCTCGGGCAAAAATCGCTCGCGATGCATCCGGCTCGACAATCTCGACATCAGCACCGGCCAGGCGACGGGCGAGGAGGCCGATCATCAGCCCGACCGCCCCGGCGCCGATAACGGCGACCGGCGCGCCAGATTGCGATCGATCATCGGCAAGACCTGAATCCATAGTCCGTTCAGCGCGGTTTCGAGATTGGCGCCGAGCGTAGCGCGATGATCCGGCACCGCGTCCGGAACCGCTACCACGGAATCGCTCGGCACGATAAAGCGGTCCTGATGCGGATGCAGGCAGAATACGCGGCGCCCCTGTAAATCCAACGGCCCGTCCTCGACCACGCCAACCGCGGCGTAGCCGTATTTGACCGGCCAGGGAAATTCGCCGGACTGGAAGGGACAGCGCATGCGGGACCATTCGCTTGCCGGAACCCGTCCGTGAAAGACCAAAGCCTCGGTCCCGCGGCTGACGGCGCTGGCGCGGGTGCGGACCAGAACCTGTTTGTCACTCGGCTCCGGCAGCATCTCGGATCGCAACTCGCCCGTCGCCCGCGCGACCACCCAGTAGGACGTTCCTTTTATCGCCATCGTCGACTAGAGGCGCTCGAAGATACATTCGAACAGCACATCGTCACCGAACTCAAATCGGCGTATGGGCGGGCGCAGCGCCTCGTCCATCCGGCCGATCGCGGGCAGGTCGACCCCCGGGCGCCCCGACCCGATGATGACTGGTGCAATCGTGATCTGCAGCCGCGACAGGGCACCCGCGACCAGGAACCGCGACACCGTCACGCCCCCGCCCTCGACCAGCAGCGAGCGCACGCCGCGCCCAGCCAGGGCGGCGAGCAGCGCATGAACGTCGATCCAGTCGCCGGAACGCGGCACACCGAGCAGTTCCGCGTGGCCGATACGCGTCGCGCCCGTTTGCAGAAGATCCTGCGCGCAAACGACCAGGGTGGGGGCCAAGCCATCGTTGAACAGGCGGTGGCTGTCGCGCAGCCGCCGGTTCGTGTCGATCACAATGCGCGTAGGGCAGGGGCCTTCGCATAGACGGACCGTGAGCTGCGGATCGTCCGCCGCCACCGTTCCCGCCCGCAAAATCCCGTCGACCAGCGCGCGCATGCGATGGAGATGGAGAAAATTCGGCGTGCCGTTGATGAAACGCGAATTGCCCGATTCGTGGCGATTTTTCCGTCCAGGCTCTGCCCGAGATGAGCGATAACGAGCGGCCGGGCGGCCGCCGGCATGCACAAGGGTAGGTAGAGCTCGAAAAGACGGGCAACGGCGGGGCTGGCGTTCAGGCCTTCGGGAATGCCCGTTGGCGTCTCGCCGCCTCTGGCCAGGCTCGAACGCCGGAAGTCGAGGATGGTCTTCCACGCCGCCGCCTCATCCAAGAGGTCCGAACCGGCAAGGGTTGTTTTGCGGCTGTCCGGGGTGTCGTACACAGTTGTGATCCGTTCAAGCGGCGTGCTCATATCTCCCCCACCGGAATAGGTCTACAACACCTCCGATGACTCGCGACAGTTCGATCGTCACCACACACAAACCCGCCGCGCTTGGCGAAGTACGCCGCGCCATAGATCGCTTTCGGCGCGGCGATCCCGTGGTGATCGCGCATCAAGGTAGCCTCGTCCTCGCCTTCGCGGCCGAAACCCTCGTCGAGCCCACGCTGGTCGAGGCGCAGGCCCTGGTCCAGGAGTTGCTGCTGGTCACGACCGGATACCGCGCCTCCGCGCTCGGGCTCGGCGCCTCGCCGTCCCAGCCCGCCATCATACGCCTGCCGCACCGGCCGACCCTGGCCCATATACGGGCGGTGACCGATCCCACCACGCTCGCCGGACAGCTGGCTCCCATCGGCACAGTGCAGGCCGAGGATGAAGCCCATCGGCCCTTCGTGGCCGCGTCCATAACCCTGACCAAGCTGGCCGGGTTGATGCCGGCATCCGTCATCGGCGATATCGCGGCGGTGCCGCAGGGCATTCCGGTGGTGACGAGCAGCGACATCATCGATTTCAGCCAGAATTCGGCCCGCTGGCTGGACCGCGTTGCGGAAGCCCGGATGCCGCTCGCCGCCAGCGAAAAGACCCATATCGTGGCGTTCCGTCCCTACGACGGCGGCCCCGAGGCACTGGCCATCGTCATTGGCGACTACGATGCCGCTAAACCCGTCCTGACCCGTATCCATTCGGCCTGCTTTACCGGTGATCTGCTGGGCAGTTTGCGATGCGACTGCGGTGACCAGTTGCGCGGCGCCATTGAAATCATCGCCGCCGCGGGCGGCGGCGTGGTCGTCTACCTGCCCCAGGAGGGGCGTGGCATCGGCCTCGTCAACAAGCTGCGGGCCTATGCCCTTCAGGATTCCGGCCTCGATACGTTCGACGCCAACCAGCACCTGGGCTTTCAGCCGGACGAACGCTCCTATGCCATGGCTGGCGAGATCCTGCGCCAGCTCGGCATCAGCCGGATCCGGCTGCTCACCAACAATCCAGAGAAAATCGACGCCATCGCCTCACTCGGATGCGAGGTTGTGGAGCGGGTACCCCTCGCGTTCGAAGCCAACCCGCACAACAGGAACTATCTGCTCGCGAAGGCACGCCGCAGCAGTCACAATTTCTAACACCTAGCCGCGCATTTCATTCCGGCCAGCGATAAATTTAGCCGGAGATCATCCGCAGCAGGACGCGGTCCCGGCGCACGAAATGATGAAACAGGGCGGCCCCGATATGCAGCGCGGCCAGCGCCGCTATCGTGAACCCGACGAGCCGGTGCACGGACAATAATTGCTCAGACAGCGCGCGGTTGGGGGCCAGGAGCGGCGGCAGATCGAACAGCCCGAAGACCGGCACCGGCGCTGGATAGGCCGAAGTGCCCATCCAGCCAAGCAGCGGCTGGACGATCAGGAGCGCATAGAGCGCCCAATGCGTGACCTGCGCCGCCAGCCTCTGGACGCGCGGGATATCGCCGGGCAATGGCGGCGGCCGATGAGTCAGACGGTAGGTCAGGCGCGCGACGATCAGCGGGATGATCAGCGCACCGATTGATTTGTGCCCGCCATAGAGCAGGTCCTGCAGCGGCCCGCCCCATTGATTGGCGATGACGATCCCGAGCGGCAGCTGGAGCAGCACCAGGATTGCTGTGACCCAATGCAGCACCCGGGCGACGAGCGTGTAGCCAGGTGCGCGGAGCTCTTCAGTGCACATGTCGTATCCTTATCGCCGCTGCGTTGAACTGTACTCGGCTTAGTATCAAAGGCGCACGAAGCTCAGGAGAGACCCGCTCAACTCATCGGGCTCGATGACCAGACGAAGCACACTAAAACGATTTTCGATCGGTCTCCATATCCCTCTGGGATACCTGCCGCATGGCGCCCACGGCGAGTTCCTCCGCCCAGAACCTCAGATAGCTCGCAAAATTGATCCCGGTCCCGCAGCCATTACTGGCTGCTTGACGGACCGAGCTCGTCGCCGACCGCGACGCGGATCAGATCAAGCCTTGGCAAACAGCCCCGCACAAGCGCCAGAAGGAGAGGCCTGACAGGTGATCGCGAGTTCGCTGTTCACCTCGGCGCTTGAGGTCATGGCCTATGTCAATCCGGACGAGAATCGCTTTATCAAGTCACTGCGCACCTTGCCCAGCAAGGACGCGGCGAAGGTGCGGGCATTTTTTCGGCGCGTGCGCTAAGGTGCCCTTCGTTTCGCAAGTGAAATCAATTTCACAGATGTAGGGTAATACTCTGATGAAGGCGGGCACCCGTAGAATGTTGTGGGCGTTACGAGAAATATTGAAGCCAATTTTTGCAACAATCGAAAATTGTGCATTAAGACGCGCCAATGCTAGTGGAAGGAATGTGTGACGACAATGAAAATGCAGAGACGCCACATAATTGGTCTTGTCGTCGTGCTGCTTGCCGGGTTTTTGGATCAGAACGCCGCAAACGGTCAAGCGTCGAGTTTCGCATATGCTGACTTGGAGACAATCAGCATAACGGCACAAGCTATCGCCGATCCTCAGGATAGCGCGTTAAGCGCGTTGTTACCGCGTGAGGTGATTCTTGAAGTTGCACATAGTGTTATTTCCGCTGGCTTGTCGACGGCGCGAGCAATAAAAGTCATGAAGTACGACGGGTCATCCGAGATGACGCTCGCATCAAACTTGATTGTGGCGATCCAACTAGTTGTCCGAGAGCCAGAGAAAGTTGCCGGTGCAAGTGATCTAAAAATGAGCGGTGACTTCGCGGGACTTGGATCAATTTCAACAAAAACGCATCGAAGTGCGTGGCCGCTCAATGTGCAGCCTGGATTTTTCGAATTGCGCAGTGAAGTGATGGTCTTGTCACGCGATTCAACGATTTTGAAGAAGCGACTGACGCTCGCGCTTGAGCGTCAACTGCAGCCGCTTTGCGCGAGCATCCTTGCTCGCAATGGTGAAAAAAAATAGGAGCACGAAGAAAATGTCGTCGCTAGCGAACGCCGGTGTCGCGATTGCCGTCAGATAATTCAAATTCTCACGTCTAAAGGGCGTGCTGGTTCAAGTCCGGCGTGGGGCATCATTTATCAATCTGATCCTTCGAAGCTTCTCTCCGTTCACTTTCGTTCTGGCCGCGGCGCATCCAACAAACGTCCAACTTTTGTTGGACGCAGCGCCGTCGACGGTTTCAGGCGCAGCGCACGGCTTGCATCGCAGCGAGCTGGTTGGCGACCTGCGGCCAAGCGCCAGCCGGCGCCGAAGACCTCAGTCAGACCATTAGGATCCCGGCTTGAAGAAAATACCCCGCGTCAAGACGGTGTAGTCCGCTTCAAACGTCATGAGTGCCACGAACACCAGCACCAACACCGGCGGGAGCAAAATGGCATACGCCAGGGCGAGCCGCTCCCAGCGCATGTGCATGAACACGGCGACGATCAAGCCGGCTTTCATCATCATGAACACGAGGATCAGAGACCACCTGAGGTAACCCTGCAGGTGGAAGTAGTCGACGAGATAGGAGAAAGCGCTGAGAACAAACAGCAATCCCCACACCGCGAGATAAAGTCCAATCGGATGTTGCTGGCCTTCGGCGTGCGCCATGTTTTCCCCCTTCACCAGAGATAGAAGACGGCGAAGATGAACACCCACACCAAATCGACGAAGTGCCAATACAGCCCCATGATTTCGACGGCCTCGTAGTTTCCCTTCCTGCTGGTGAAAAAGCCGGGCGTATTGCGGTCGAAATCTCCGCGCCAGACCTTCCGGGCAATGATGATCAGGAAAAGCACGCCGAACGACACATGCGTGCCATGGAAACCCGTGATCATGAAAAACGTGGAGCCGAACTGGGCCGCGCCGAACGGATTGCCCCAGGGCCGCACCCCTTCGTCGACAATCAGCTTGGTCCACTCGAAGGCCTGCATGCCGACGAACGTGGCGCCAAATGCCGCGGTCACCAGCATCAACACAGCGGATTTAACGCGATCGCGTCGATAGCCGTAATTGACGGCCATGGCCATCGTGCCGCTGCTGCTGATCAAGATGAAGGTCATGATCGCGATCAGGATGAGGGGAATTTTTTCGCCCCCCAGGGACAACGCGAAGATCTCGCTGGGGTTGGGCCACGGCACCGTCGTGGACATCCGCACCGTCATGTACGAAAGCAGAAAACAGCTGAAGATGAAGGTGTCGCTGAGGAGGAAGATCCACATCATCGCCTTGCCCCAGGGGACGCGCTTGAACGCCCGCTGGTCGGAGGACCAATCGGCGACAATGCCTTGCCAGCCCTCGGGTGGGGCGAGAGATTCTGCCGTCTGTCTCACCGCAGTCTGTGCCATGTGCGTTGATCCCTTTTACCTGATCCCGCAGATCGCCAGTAAGAAGCCCAGATTGTCGTTGCCTGAAAACAACAGGCCGAACAGAACCAGCCAGACCAGAAGAAGGAAGTGCCAGTAAACGGCGCACAGCTCCACGCTCAAGCGCACCTGGGCCACGTCAAGACCGCGCCATAGAGTGGCGGCGGTCCAGCCCCAAGCCACCAGGCCGCCCAACAAGTGCAGCCCGTGCAGCGCGGTGATCATGTAAAAGAAACCGATCGCCGGGTTCGTGATGTCGAACGCAACCAGCATGCTCAGTTGCCGCCAGGCCACAATCTGCCCGCCCAGAAATGCCACGGCGAAGACGCCCCCACCGGACAGGCCGAGCGCCACGCCGTCGAATTCGCCGCGGCGTGCTGCAATCCTCGCCCATTGCATCGCCACGCTGCCCAAGACCAGCGTGGCCGTGTTCAGCCACAAGAGGCTCAGCTGAGGGGCCGGGCGCCAATCCTCAAACTCCATCCGGCTGCCGTAAGCCATGATCATGAGCGAGAAGAGCATCGTGACCACGGCAAGAAACACCCACAGGCCGAGCGTCGCCGTGGGCGCGGAAAAGACGCTTCCGGTGCGTGCATCCATGGCGGCGCCCGGCATCGGCTCCCACGGCTTTTCTGTCAGTTGACGCCAGAAACTCACGTCCCACCCCTCCGCAAGCCCCAAATTTCGGCGCGTTGCAACGTTCCTTGTGAGAGCGATCGGGCCATCTTCGCCCTATTCCGCCGGCTGCGCCGCGGCGCCGGGGCGGCCCTCATGGCCTTCGTCGCCGGTAACCTTATCGGGCGGAAGATTTTGCGGCACGAAGTCCTGCTTGGCGCCCGGCACGCTATACGCGTAAGCCCAGCGATAGACCACCGGCAGCGCCCGGCCCCAATTGCCATGCCCCGGCGGCATCTCGGGTGTCTGCCATTCCAATGTCGTCGCCTTCCAAGGATTGCGCTCGGCAACCTTGCCGTCGAAATAGCTCCACACCAGGTTGAACAAAAACACCATCTGGGAGAAACCCACGATCAACGCCATGACGGTGACAAATGCGTTCAACGTTGCGGCCGACTGGGGGATGAAACTGGTTTCCCCCATTTCGAAATATCGGCGCGGCACGCCCAAGAAGCCCAGGTAGTGGAGGGGGAGAAAAATCGAATAGGCGCCGAGGAAGGTGACCCAGAAGTGAAATTTGCCCAGCGCTTCGTTCAGCATGCGTCCCGTCATCAACGGGTACCAATGGTAGATCGCCCCCATGATGACGAGGATCGGCGCCACACCCATCACCATATGAAAGTGAGCGACCACGAACATCGTGTCGGACAGCGGAATATCCACGACGGCATTGCCGAGGAACAACCCTGTAATCCCCCCGTTCACGAACGTGATGATGAACGCGATGGCAAACAGCATCGGGATCGTGAGGTGAATGTTGCCCCGCCATAGAGTCAGCGTCCAGTTGTAGACCTTGAGGGCGGTGGGGATGGCGATGATGAGCGTGGTGGTCGCGAAGAAGAACCCGAAATACGGGTGCATGCCGCTGACATACATGTGGTGCGCCCACACGATGAAGCTTAGTCCGCCGATGGCGACGATCGCCCAGACCATCATCCGATAGCCGAAGATGTTTCGGCGCGCGTGGACGCTGAGCAGGTCGGAGACGATGCCGAACGCCGGCAGGGCAACGATGTAGACCTCGGGATGGCCGAAGAACCAGAACAGGTGTTGAAACAATATCGGGCTGCCGCCACCGTATTTGAGCTGCTCCCCCATCTCGACAATGGCCGGCATGAAGAAGCTGGTTCCCAGGATCTTGTCGAACGCCATCATCACGGCGGCGACGAACAAGGCGGGGAAGGCCAAGAGCGCCAGAATGGTGGCCGTGAAAATTCCCCATACCGTCAAGGGCAGACGCATCAGGGTCATGCCCCGCGTGCGCGCCTGCAGCACCGTGACGACATAATTCAAGCCGCCCATGGTGAAGCCGATGATGAAGAGAGCCAGGGAGGCGAGCATCAGAATGATCCCGCCGCTCGCCCCTGGCGTGCCGGAGAGGATGGCCTGGGGCGGGTAGAGGGTCCAGCCGGCGCCGGTGGGCCCGCCGGGCACGAAGAAGCTCGCGACCAGCACCAGCACGGCGAGCAGATAGACCCAGTAGCTCAGCATGTTCACATAGGGGAAAACCATATCGCGCGCGCCGACCATCAGCGGGATCAGGTAGTTGCCAAAGCCCCCCAGGAACAGCGCGGTGAGCAGGTAGATGACCATGATCATCCCGTGCATCGTGATGAACTGGTAGTAGGCGCTGGCATCGATGAAGGAGAAGGCGTCCGGGAATCCCAGTTGCAGCCGCATCAGCCACGACAACACCAAAGCCACCAAACCTATCGCGATCGCCGTGAAGGCGTACTGGATGGCAATGACTTTGGCGTCTTGAGAAAAGACGTACGTCGTCCACCAGCTTTTCGGATGGTAAAGCTCTACTTCTGGAACTTCGGCCGGTGGGATACGGTCGGCTGCGGTAGGCGTGAAGTAGGCCATCTGAACACCCTCCTCGCTTTCTTTCCCGGTGGCTCTACGAGTTCGAGTCCCTCGGTGCAAAGCCTCAATCCGCTGAGTCCGCCTCTCCGTCGCTCAAGACCGGATTTATTTTCTCGTCTGTTTCATTCCCGCTCGAGCCGACAACTGCGTGAACGTCTGTTGCTTTTCCAACCACGCCTGATAGGTGCTCTGCTCCTCCACCATGACCTTGCCGCGCATGGCATAGTGGCCAACGCCGCATAGTTCGAAGCAGAGGACATCGAACGTTCCCGTTCTGGTGGGCGTGAACCAAAAATAGGTGATCATGCCCGGGACCATGTCCATCTTGGCCCGGAACTCGGGTACGTAGAAATCGTGCAGGACATCGATGGAGCGCAGCAGCACCTTGACCGGCTTGTCGAGCGGAAGGTGCAGATCGCCGCTTTCGACAAGGATGTCGTCTCGCCCGTTGGGATCGTTGAGATTGAGCCCGAACGGGTTGTCGGAACTGATGAGCCGGGAATCGGAGGTGCCCAACATGCCGTCCTTGCCGGGCAGGCGGAAGCTGAACTGCCACTGCTTGGCCATAACCTCAAACTCCGTCGCCTCCTTCGGGACAGTGACGAACTGGTCCCATACGAACAAACCGGGCGTCAGCATACCGGCGACGCCCACCGTGGTCAGTCCGGTGAGCCACCATTCCATCTTCTTGTTCTCCGGCTCGTAAACCGCGCGTCGGCCCTCCTGGTGACGATAGCGGAACACGCAATAGGCCATAAAAAAGATGATGGCGATGAAGACGACCCCGGTGATCCAGAATGTGATGATGATCGTGTCATCGACGTAGCCCCAATTCGAGGCGATGGGCGTCCACCACCACGGGCTAAGAAAGTGAAATGCGACAGTGCCGACGCCCACCAAGAGAAGTGCGAGCGCGACAAGATTGACACTCACACTTGACTCTATCTCTGGCCCGGTCGCTTCGGCCGTTTCGTGCTTGCGCCGCTCGGCTTCGTCGAAGTGCCGCTTCACGAGATAGACGACGCTCAGCACGCTGATCGCAAAGAAGACGAGGCCGCCGTAGTGGCCGATCGGGCGCTCGACACCGCTGCGGGCGGCGACGAACAGGCTGACGAGGCCGAGACTGGCAGCGAGGCCGCCGAGCACCGAGCCGCAAATTTCGGGGGCGAAGCGGCTCGCGACGATATAGAGCCCAGCGCCCAAGACCAGCAAGATCAGCACGATAGCGAGTATCGTCATCACGCGATCCCCCGTCGTCGACCGAATGGGCCACAACAAGATCCGGTATCGTTGGTATTCTGGGCACTAGGCGGGGTAAGGCGCAGTACTCCCCCGCAGAGCCGCAGCGGATGCTCCGCCGCAACGCGGCTCTGAAGATCTTCGTAGCCAAAGCGGCTACTGCTTGACTGACCCTGACCTCGCATCTCCTCCTCCGGTTAGTTGACCGAAGGGATCACGGCGTGCCATCAAACGTCAGGAGTTGTTCAGCAGCTGCTAAACCGATCTATCGCGTAGAGTGCCAAAAAACCGGGGCAATTCTTATACCCCGCCTCTGCGAACTCGGTACTATATACAGCATAACATTGAGTTCTCCTTCTAGGCTAGAGGCAGGTTATCGCAGGCTGTTTCGGCCAGTACCGGCACAGCCCGCGCCAAATTCGGAGGCTCTCTGGGGAATGTCGGTTGAGATCACCGGCGCCGCCCAGGCTATCGCTCAACCCGCCAGCGCGCGGGTCAGAGATTATTTTGCTCTACTCAAGCCACGCGTCATGTCGCTCGTCGTCTTCACCGGCTTCGCCGGCCTGGTGGTGGCACCCGGCAGCCTGCATCCGTTGCTGGCCGCGGTGGCTGTGCTGTGCATCGCCGTCGGCGCAGGCGCGGCCGGCGCGATTAACATGTGGTACGACCGCGACATCGATGCGTTGATGGAGCGGACCCGCAAACGGCCAATCCCGGCCGGACGCGTGGCTCCCGACAAGGCGCTCGCCTTCGGCGTCACACTCGCCGTACTGTCGGTCGCGCTCATGGGCGTGGCGATCAATTGGACCGCCGCGGCACTGCTGGCACTTGCCATCGGCTTCTATGTCTTTGTCTACACCATCTGGCTGAAGCGGCGCACGCCGCAGAACATCGTTATCGGTGGTGCAGCGGGGGCCTTTCCACCAATGATCGGCTGGGCCGCGGTGACCGGGGCGATCGGCCTCGAGTTCGTCTCGTTGTTCCTGATCATCTTCATGTGGACGCCGCCGCACTTTTGGGCGCTTGCGCTCTACCGGACGGGCGACTACGCCAAGGCTGGCGTTCCGATGCTGCCGGTGGTTGCCGGCAAGGCGGAGACCAGGCGCCAAATTCTGATCTATACGGCGTTGCTCGTGCCGCTCAGCTTCGTGCCATTGGTCCTCGGCACGGCCGGGATCGCCTACGGCGCGGTCGCCGCAGTCATGGGCACCGGCTTTCTGCTGCTTGCGGTCCAGGTCCTGCGCGATCATGGCACACGTGCCCCGCGGCTGATGTTCCGCTTTTCGATCCTTTATCTCTTCATGCTGTTTGCGGCGCTGATCATCGAGCGCGTGTCGGCGATGGGGCCGGCCTGATATTTTAGAGTGTGGCTATACCGTCATGCTGTCGCGGCGCGCGATGCGACGTCGCCGGCAGGCCGCCTCGACCGTATTGCGCAGCAGGCAGGCGATGGTCATCGGACCGACGCCGCCGGGGACCGGCGTGATCGCGCCGACCTGGGGAAGCGCTTCGTCGAAGGCGACGTCGCCGACCAGGCAATGGCCGGTCCCGCCGGCCGCGCTCACGCGATTGATGCCGACATCGATCACGATTGCGCCGCGCTTGAGCCAGGCGCCGCGGATCATCTGCGGCCGCCCGACGGCGGCAACCAGGATATCAGCCCGGGCGCAGATGTCCGCGAGCCGGTCTGTGCGCGAATGCGCGATCGTCACCGTGCAGCTCTGGCCCAGCAACAGGGCGGCCATCGGCTTGCCGACGATATTGGAGCGCCCGACAACCACGGCTTCCAGCCCCGCGATGTCCCGGCGCACAGACTGGATGAGATGCAACGCGCCAAGCGGCGTGCACGGCACCATCCCGCCATGTCCCGCCGCGACTCGTCCGCTATTGACGGGGTGAAACCCGTCGACGTCCTTGTCGGGATCGATCGCCTCGATGATGTGCTGCGGGTCGATGTGCCGCGGCAGCGGTAGCTGCACCAGAATCCCGTCGACGTGCGGGTCGTCGTTCAGCCGACTCACCAGGTCGAGGAGGTCGCGCTCGCCGGCCGTCCCCGGCAGGCGATGCTCGAACGAGCGCATGCCGGCCTCGACCGTCTGCTTCGCCTTGTTGCGGACATAGACATGACTGGCCGGATCGTCGCCGACAAGCACGACCGCCAGCCCCGGCTGGAAACCATGGTCGCGCACCAGGTTGGCCGTTTCGGCGGCGATCTGGCGGCGCAGCTTTTGCGCCTCCGCCTTGCCGTCAATAAGAACTGCGCTCATCGGCTCAATCCAGGAAAACCACGGTCTTGTGGCCGTTGAGCAGGACGCGCCCTTCGATGTGATAGCGCACCGCTCGTGCCAGAACCCGCCGTTCGATATCGCGGCCCTTGCGCACCAGATCATCGGGCGTGTCGCGATGCGAGATCCGCTCGACGTCCTGCTCGATGATCGGCCCCTCGTCGAGATCGGATGTCACGTAATGGGCGGTGGCGCCGATCAGCTTGACGCCGCGCTCATGCGCCTGGTGATAGGGCTTGGCGCCCTTGAAGCCTGGCAGAAACGAATGGTGGATGTTGATGCAGCGCCGCGCCAGCTTCGCGGTCAGCCCCTCCGACAAGACTTGCATGTAGCGGGCCAGCACGACGAGTTCGGTGCCGGTTTCCTTGATCAAATTGACCAGGGCCATCTCCTGGTCGAGCTTGGTTTCCTTCGACACCGGCATGTGGTGGAACGGGATGTCGCGGAATTCGAGATGATTGTAGGTCTCGCGCGGATGGTTGGAGACGATGCCGGTGATATCCACCGCCAGCTCGCCGGTCTGGCAGCGGTAGAGAAGATCGGCGAGGCAGTGATCGAAGCGCGAGGCCAGCAGCATGACGCGCATGCGCTGGGCGAGATCGCGCATCGTCCACGTCATCGTGAACGGCTTGGCGACGGCGGCGAACCCGTCGCGCAATGCGGCGAGGCCAGTTGCCTCGTTCAGCGGGTTAAAGACGACCCGCATGAAGAACAGATTCGTCTGCGTGTCGTCGAATTGCTGGGCGTCGAGGATGTTGCAGCCGCTCTGGAACAGATAGGTTGAGACGGCGGCGACGATCCCAGGCCGGTTGGGACAGGAGAGCGTGAGAATCAGTTTCGAGGTCATGACGGGGTACGGAACCTTCTGTCGGGACTGTGCCGCACGACTATGTGCGGCCGGATGCGATTTCGCAGCCGAATTCGGCGCTGGCCGTGCTTAGCCAGGACCAGAAGCTCGCCGCCATGCTGCGAAAGACGATGATGTCATAGGATGGCGCATCGCCGACCTGCCAGAGCTGGACGCCGATATGGGCGATGCTGGTCAGCGCCGTGTGGCCGGTTGCGAACGCACGCGGATGCAGATCGATCATGCAGCCTTTGGCCAGGGCGTCGCGCGCGCGTGGGCCCGAAATGCGCAGCATCGCTCGTGCATCGCTCTGGTCGGACACGGCGGCGAGGCCTTGCAGGCGCGCGGCGAGGCTCGCGATCGCCGCGCGTCCGGGTCCGATATAGAGCCACTGCCCCGGCCCGGACCAGACAAGCTGATGATCGCCCTGCTGGACCGCGCGCGGCGCCGTCCGGCGGTGACACTCCAAGGATATCGCGCAGCGCGGCGGCGAGGGCGGCCTCCTGGCCGTCGCGAACGATGACGGTGGCAAGCGCATGATCCGCGCGCAGCGCGATCCGCACGCCGGCGTTTCCGTCGCTGCTTCCATGCCGGCCGGCGATTGCCAGGCCCTCCCAGGCGCTGCGCGGTTGCCAGCGAGATGTGACGGGTTCAGACACGCAGGCGCTCCTCCTTCGGATCCACGAAGGCCGGATGGCAGATTTCGACCTCGATTTCGCTGTTGCGCAGCAGGTCGACGGCATGCACGCGCTCGCCGATGCGCTCCGGCCCGCGTTCGAGCAGACCGAGCCCGATCCAGTGGCCCAGCGTGGGAGAAAACGCGACGGACGTCATGTAGCCCTGATCGTGCGCGGCGTTGCTTGGCTTGCCGAGCGGGATGAAATGCGCGCCGGCGCGCAAGCGCTCGCCGCGATCCACCGGCTTGAAGCCGATGAAGCTCGGTCGCGCCGGATCGGTCAGGCCCGGCCGCCCCGCCATGGCACGGCCGATAAAATCCTTCTTCTGCGACATCATGCGGCCGAGGCCGAGATCGCGCGCCGTGGTCTGGCCGTTGAGCTCGTTGCCGGCGACATGGCCTTTCTCGATGCGCATCACGCCGAGCGCCTCGATGCCATAGGGCGTGATCCCGAAGGGCGCTCCCGCCGCCATAAGGGCGCGGATCGCTGCATCGCCGTAGGACGCCGGCACCGCCAACTCATACGCGAGTTCGCCCGAGAACGAAATGCGGAACAGCCGCGCCGGAATTCCGCTGCCGACCGAGACGGCGCGCGCCGCGAGATAGGGAAACGCCTCGTTGGAAAGATCGTGGATCGGGTCGACGACCCGGCGCAGCACGTCGCGCGCGCGCGGACCGGCGATCGAGAACTGCGCCCATTGCTCGGTGACCGACACCATTTGCACATCAAGAGTCGGCCACAGCACCTGGTGGCAGAACTCAAGATGCTGCATCACCTTGACGGCATTGGCCGTGGTCGTGGTCATCAGGAAATGGTGTTCGCCCAGACGCGACGTCGTGCCGTCGTCCATGACGATGCCATCCTCGCGCAGCATCAGCCCGTAGCGCGCCTTGCCGACCGCGAGCGCTTTCCAGCCGTTGATGTAGACGCGCTCCAGGAATTCCGCGGCATCTTTGCCTTGGATGTCGATCTTGCCCAGCGTTGTCACGTCGCACACGCCAACGCCGTTGCGCACCGCGTTGACCTCGCGGTTGACGGTTTCGAGCCAGTCCTTCTCGCCGGCGCGCGGAAAATACTGCGCCCGCAGCCACAGCCCCGTTTCGATAAATACCGCGCCTTGCTCGGCGGCCCAGGCATGCGAGGGCGTGAGGCGCGTCGGCCGGAATTCCTTGCCGCGGTGATGGCCGGCCAGCGCGCCGATGGCAACGGGAGTGTACGGCGGGCGGAAGATCGTCGTGCCCGTCTCTGGGATCGATCGCCCGGTCAGCTCGGCCATGATCGCGAGGCCGGACAGGTTGGAGGTCTTGCCCTGGTCGGTCGCCATGCCCAGCGTGGTGTAGCGCTTCAGATGCTCGACCGGGCGGAAGCCCTTCGCGGTGTGCGAGCTCGACATCGTCCTGCGTCACGTCGTTCTGAAAGTCGACGAATGCCTTGCCGCGCGAGCTTGCGATCCGGCGGCTGAGCAGACAGGCCGGAATATTCGGGGTCGGTCCGCGGCGTGGCGGAAGCACTCGGCGAAAATCCGCACTCTGACGCCGCCGCAGCACCAAGCTGCGCGCCATCGGCGAGACATTCGGCGAGCGTGAAGTGCGCGCGCGCGGCACCGGCCACGCTCATGCCCGGCGGCAGGCTCCCAGGCACGAACGCCGACTTCGCCTCGTCCCACACCGGCTTGCCGCCGAGATGGCAGGTGAGGTGCAGTGCGGGCGCCCAGCCATTCGACATCGCGAGCAGATCGCAATCGATGTGCGTCTCGGCTCCGTCGGCACCAACCACATCGACGGATTTCAGAAGATGGCGGCCATACGTCGCGACAACCTGCGCGCCGGCGATGAGCCGCGCGCCCGCCCTTGCCGCTTGCGCGGCCAGAGCGGGATCGATTTCGCGTCGCGTGTCGACGATCGCGGCCACCTTGACGCCGGCGCGATGCAGATCCGACAGCGTGCGCCAGCCATCGTCGCCGGCGGTGAACGATGCAGGCCTGTCGCGCGGGTGCGACCGCGAAGCGATTGAGATAGGTGCGCACCGCGCCGGCGAGCATCACGCCGGGCCGATCGTTGCCGCCGAACACGAAAGGCTGCTCGATCGCGCCCGGCGGCAAGAATTGTGCGTTTGGCGACGATGCGCCACATCCGCTGGCGCGGCGTGATGCGCGGGCGGCACGGCGAGATGGTCGCTGACGCGCTCGACCGCGCCATAAGTGCCACCATCATAGACGCCGAACACGGTGGTGCGGCGCATGATGCGCAGCTCCGGCAGGCTTTCGAGTTCGGCGCAGGTTCGCGTGAGCCACGCGCCGGCATCCTCGCCATCGATCTCGCGGCGCTCGGCAAGCAGACGGCCGCCCAACGCGAAGCCCTCGTCGCACAGGATGACGCGCGCACCGCTGCGCGCGGCGCTCAGCGCGGCGGCAGAGCCCCGCGGGCCCGGCGCCGATGACCAGAACATCGCAAAAGGCGAAGGCCTTCTCGTAATGATCCGGATCCTCGCCGTCGGCGGCACGACCCAGGCCGGCGGCGCGGCGGATCAGCGGCTCGTAGACTTTTTCCCAGAAGCTCGCCGGCCACATGAAGGTCTTGTAGTAGAAGCCGGCCTGCATCAGCGGCGTGAACGGCGCCGACAGAGACAGCAGGTCGAAGCGCAGCGACGGCAAGCGGTTCTGCGTGCGGGCTTCGAGACCGTCGAAGAGTTCGGTCGTGGTGGCGCGCGTATTGGGCTCGCGCCGCGCGAAGCCGCGCAGCTCGACAAGAGCGTTTGGCTCCTCGGGCCCGGCGCTGAGAATGCCGCGCGGGCGATGATATTTGAACGAGCGCCCGGCCAGACGCTCGCCATTGGCCAGCATCGCCGCGGCCAGCGTGTCGCCGGCAAAGCCTTCGTAGCGCTTGCCGTCGAGCTGGAAGCGGAGGCGCTGGGCGCGGTCGATGCCGGCCCCGCCTTGCGACAATCGGAAGGACTGCGCTCACGCGCGGGCCCCGTTGCGCGCCGGTTCGACGTCGAGAATCTGATGCGTGCGCGTGTCGCGGCTCACGACCAGCCAGGCATGGCAGCCGGCGGCGTGATACCAGAGCTCACGATGCGGTCCGGCCGGATTGTCGCGCAGATAGACATAGTCGATCATGGCTTCGGCCGTGACGGCGAGACCATCGGGGCGCCGCTTGTTGGCATCGCCCAGACAGGTAAATTCCTGAACGTCGCGCTCGCCGCAATAGGGGCAGGGGATTCGCATGATCCGTGTCTCAGTGCAGATTGGGCTGCGGCGCCCGCGCCCTTTTCATCGATCATGCGGCCGGTGGCGAAGCGGTCGAGGCGATAGGCCGCGGCGACCTCGTGCGGTTCGTCGCGCGCGATCAGATGCGCGAAGCGTCCAGCCTGAAGCCGGTGTCGCCTTGAAGCCGCCATAGCACCAGCCGGCATTGAGATAGAGGCCGTCGACCGGCGTCTTGTCGATGATGGGCGAGCCGTCCATCGACATATCCATGATGCCGCCCCAGTGGCGCAGCATGCGCACACGGCCAAGGGCCGGCCACATCGCCATGCCGCCTTCCATCACATCCTCGATCACCGGCAGATTGCCGCGCTGGGCGTAGGAGTTGTAGCCGTCGATATCGCCGCCGAAGACGAGCCCGCCCTTGTCGGACTGGCTGATATAGAAATGCCCGGCGCCGAAGGTGATGACGGTGTCGATCAACGGCTTCAGCCCTTCCGAGACGAACGCTTGCAGCACATGGCTTTCGATCGGCAGGCGCAACCCCGCCATCGACGCGACGCGCGACGTGTTGCCGGCCGCGGCCAGCGCCACTTTCTTCGCGGCGATGAAGCCGCGGCTGGTCTCGACGCCGACCGCGCGCCCACCCTCGATGCGAATGCCGGTCACTTCGCAATTCTGCAGAAGATCGACGCCGCGACTGTCGGCGCCGCGAGCGTAGCCCCAGGCCACGGCGTCATGGCGCGCGGTGCCGCCGCGGCGCTGCAGCAGCGCGCCCTGGATCGGGAAGCGGCCGTTGTCGAAATCGAGATAGGGCGCGCGGGCGCGCACGCCATCGCGGTCGAGCAGCTCGGCATCGACGCCTTGCAGGCGCATGGAATTGCCGCGGCGCACATAGGCATCGCGCTGCGCATCGGAATGATAGAGGTTCATCACGCCGCGCTGGCTGACCATCGCGTTGTAATTGAAATCCTGCTCCAGCCCCTCCCAAAGCTTCATCGACCATTCGTAGAAGGGGACGTTGCCGGGCAGCAGATAGTTGGATCGGATGATCGTGGTGTTGCGTCCGACATTGCCGGAGCCGAGATAGCCCTTCTCGACCACGGCGACATTGGTGAGGCCATGTTCCTTGGCGAGATAATAGGCCGTTGCCAGCCCGTGCCCGCCGCCGCCGACGATCACCACGTCATAGGCGGGCTTCGGTTCCGGCTCGCGCCAAACCGGCGGCCATTGCCGATTGCCGCGCAAGGCATTGGTCACAAGACTGACGACGGAATAGCGCATGTCTTCCCCGAAGCGCTCGCCGATGACGAGGCGCCCTTGATCCGCGGCCATGATTCGCGCATAGAAGAGCGCCTGTCATGCCTGAGAGGGACATGAACTTGACCAAAAAGGACAAAACGCGAGCACCGCAGACCCGCAATGTCGGATTCCTGCTGATTCCGGGCTTCGCGTTGATGTCCTACGCCTCGGCGGCGGAGCCGCTGCGCGCCGCCAACCGTGTATCCGAACGGCCGCTCTACGCCTGGCGCCATATCTCGCTCGACGGCAAGGCAGTAGCGGCGTCGAACGGCGCCAGCATCCTTGCCGATCACGCCGTCGGCGCGGATCTCGATCTCGATATCCTCTTTGTATTCGCCGGCGGCAATCCGGCGCTGTTCCGGCATGCACCGACCCTGCGCTGGCTGCGTAACCTGGCGCGCAAGGGCGTGCGGATCGGCGGCGTTTCCGGCGGTCCCTATATCCTGGCGCGCGCCGGGCTCCTGTCCGGCTATCGCTGCTCTGTCCACTGGGAACATGTACCGGCCTTCACTGAAGAGTTTCCGGACCTCACGGTCTCGCGCAACCTGTTCGAAATCGACCGCGATCGCGCCACCTGTGCCGGCGGTGTCGCAGCACTCGACATGATGCACGATCTGATCGCGGCCGATCACGGTCAGACCATCGCGGCCGCGGTCAGCGACTGGTTCCTCCACTCGCAGATCCGGCAGGGCAGCGGACCGCAGCGCATGAACTTGCAGGAGCGCTATGGCGTCAGCCATCCCGGCCTACTCAAAGTCTTGGCGCACATGGAAGCGAATATCGAAGACGTGAAGAGCCGCGCCGAGCTCGCATCGCTTGCCGGCGTTTCGACGCGCCAGCTCGGCCGTCTGTTCCAGGCGCATCTCGGCGTGACGCCGCGGGAGCACTACGTCAATGTGCGTCTTGATCGGGCGCGGATGCTATTGCGGCAATCCGCGCTGCCGATCCTGGAGCTTGCGGTCGCGTGCGGCTTCGTCAGTGCCAGCCATTTCTCGCGCAGCTATCGCAGCCGCTTCGGGCACGCGCCGCGCGCGGAGCGTGAGCGCGCGCTCAGGCCGTCGGCGCTGCGCCGCCGCGCGCGCGCGCCGCTCAAGCGGCGGCGCGCTCGTACCTAGGATCACAATTCGACTTCTGTGTTCGACAGAAGCCGCGTCGAGCACGCGAGAATGTAGCCGCGCGCTTCATCTTCGGGCGAAATCCCGCCTTGATGCCGCATTTCGACGCTGCCGTTGGTCTTGCGGATCATGCAGGTGCCGCACATGCCCTGGCCGCAGCCGCAGGGAATGACAAGGCCCTGGCGTGATGCCGCCTGCAAAATGGTTTCTCCTGGCGCCACGCCGAGCGTGCGGGCGCCGACCGTCAGGGCGTATTGCGGTGTCCCTGGCGCGGGCGTGACTGCCTGCACTTCTTCCGACGGTGCGGGCCCGTAGGATTCGGTATGGAACGGTGCGCGGACTCCGCCCTCGGCGGCCGCAATCATGCGGACCTCCCGCATGAAGCCCGCGGGGCCGCAGCAGAAGATTTCGCGGCGCGCGAGATCGGGAACGGCTGCGGCCAGCAGCCGGCGTGAAACCCGGCCGGTGTAGCCGAACCACCCCGGTGCGGGCTGGGTCACAGTCATCGCCACGCTGAGACGCGGCAAACGCCGTTGCAGCATCTCAAGATCGGCGGCGAACAGAATTTCGTCGCGCGTGCGCGCGGCATGGACCCAGGCGATATCGAGACCGAGGCCGGCATCGGCGGCGGCGCGCAGCATCGACATCAGCGGCGTGGCGCCCGAGCCGGCGGAGATCAGCGCCAGCCTGTCGCTGCTGCGACGACGGAGCGTGAACATCCCCTGCGGGCGCCGCGCGATGACCGTGCCGCCAGGGCGGATATTCTCATGCAGCCAGCGCGTGGCAGTCCCGTTCGGGTGCGCCTTGATCGTCATTTCGATCCGGTCGCCACGCGCCGGCGAGGAGGAGATCGAAAACGTGCGATAGAGACGCTGGCCCGCGATGTCCAGCGCCAGGGTCATCGACTGACCGGCGTCGAAGGCGATCGCGCCCTGTTCCGGCTGAAAGGTGAATGTCCGGATCGTCGGCGTCGCGTCGCTAACGGCGACGCAGGTCAGGCGCTGCTCCTTCATGCTATTCGGCGGCGGCGCGGCGCGACGGCGGGTGGAGGAAATTGTCGATCTTGCCGGCATACCAGTCGGAAAAATTGTTCAACATGAATTCCGACGGCGCGAACGGGCCGGGCGTATAGGCCGGCGAGGTAATGCCGACATGATTGTTCTCGGCCAGGCGCCGGTCCTGGTCGTTGGTCGCGATCCAGACCTCGGTCAGGCGCTTGATGTCGTAGTCCACGCCTTCGACGGCATCCTCGTGCACCAGCCAGGTCGTGCGCACCGCGGTCGTACTGGCGCTGAGCGGAATGACGCGGAAATGCAGGATGTGGTCGGCGAGGAAGTGGTTCCAATTGTTCGGCACCCGGAACATGCGCACGGAACCGAGATCGCGCTCGGTGAAGTCGCCGAGCAGCTTGTTGCAGGCGAGCTGTGCCATCCAGAGTGAACGACAGCGTGCCTTCGTTGAACGGCAGGCGGATGCAGCGGAACTCATTGCCGCCATCGGCCGGGCGGTGGGGCAGGCCAAGCGCGTCCCAGCGCGCCGTTGCGCCATCCATCAGCGCGCGGAACCGCTCGGTGCCGCGTGGGTCGTCGGGCAATGCGAATTCGATCAGCGACACCAGCAATTCGGGATGATTGCCGGTGCAGTGATAGCATTCGCGATTGTTCTCGATGACCAGCTTCCAATTCGCCTGCTCGATGATGGTCGACTCATACGCGACCTTGGTGCGATGCGGCTGGTGTGGCGCGATGTAGGGCGTGATGGCAGCGCGGAAGCGCGCCAGCGACGGCGGATCCTCGGCGATTGAGACATAGATGAGGCCGCAGATGATCTCGATCTTGACCGGCCGGAGATCGTAGCCGGCTGTGTCGAAATCCTTCGGCATGTGCCGCGCATGCAGAAGGCTGCCGTCGAGCTCATAGACCCACTGATGATAAGGGCAGACGAGACGGTTGGCATGGCCGCTGGGCTTGGAACAGAGCCGCGAGCCGCGATGGCGGCAGACATTGTGAAAGCCCCGCACCTCGCCGTCGCGACCGCGCAGGACGATGATGGAGGCCGTGCCGACCTCCAGCGTCAGGTAATCGCCCGGTCGCTTGATCTCGCAGACATTGCCGGCGAACAGCCAGTCGCTGGAAAACACCGCCTGCAGATCGGTGCGGAACACCTCGTCGTCGACATAGAACGCCTGCGGCAGGCTGAATCCGCGGCGGCGCTGATCCAACAGGCTCTGCAATCGATCGTGAGTCATGCGGCAACGCTCGCGGACGACGGGTTTTGACGACTGGAATTTTCGTCGGGCTGAAACCGCAAAATGAGAAGAATTACGACATATATTCAAAGCTTTGCGACACAAACGGGTGTGTCCGTCGCATTTGCAAAACTCGATGTCGGATTTCAGTTCGGACCGGCGGCGGGCGGCCTGCATGGTTGACGCGCATTTTCGCCCCGTCCTGTTCCCTGGAGACAATGATGTCACTGCCCGCGAAGGCCCGCTACGTCGTCATCGGCGCGGGCATCCATGGCCTGTCCACCGCCTATCATCTCGCGCGCCAGCTTCAGGCCAAGGGCCGTTCCAGCGAGGCCGACATCGTCGTGCTCGATAAGACGGCAGTCGCGGCCGGCGCGTCCGGGATCGCCTGCGGCGTCATCCGCAACAACTATTTCCAGCCGGCGATGCGCGAGCTGATGGCGCATTCGGTCTCGATCTGGGAAAGCGATCCGAAGGCCTATCACTACAATGCCGTCGGCTATATGCAGATCAGCCCCGAAGTGATGCATGACGGCGTCGCCTCGATCTACGCGCAGCAGCGCAAGATCGGTTATGAGTCGGATTTCATCGAGGGCGAGCAGGCTTGCAGCCGCTACATGAAAACGATGTTCGACGACTGGCAGGCCAAGGGCATCACATCGGTCCTTCATGAGAAGCGCGGCGGCTACGCCAACAACGTCGCCTCGATGAAGGGTCTTGCTTCGAAGGCCGTCGCCGCCGGTGTGAAGATCATCGAAGGCGTGCGCGTCACCGGCTTCGAATTCGGTCACAACAGCCAGGCGGTTGCCGCCGTGCTCACCGACAAGGGCCGCGTCGAGTGCGACTACGTCGTCGCCGGCGTGGGCCCGTGGGTGCGCGATGTCTGGACCATGCTGGATCTGCCAAAGACCGTGTCGATCAAGGGTTCGGACGGCCGGATGCACAAAGACATTCCGATGTGGCGCTTCTGGCAGCTCGAAGAGGGCGTGCTGGGCGTGCCGCCGGACTACCTCAAGACCAGTGCCGGGCAGATGCCGCCGGTGATGCACGTCGATACCGACGAGCCGCTCTATTCCGACCGGACGGGCAAGCTCATCACCGACAAGCTCTGGGGCATCTACTACAAGCCTGATTTTCATTTCAACGGCGTCCAGGGCGGTGCCATGCCTTACAAGGTCGAAACGCCGGTCGACGACGTCGCGATCGATCCCTACGGTCCCGAGAGCCCGGAATTCGTCGCCTCGTCCGATTTCGCCGACATGTGGACGTCGGCCTTGGCCTTCTGCCACAAGCGCTTCGAGGGCAAGTCCACTCTCTATCGCGACGAGAAGTCCGGCGGCATCGGCTGCTTCACGCCGGATTCCTTCCCGGTCTTCGATGTGTTCCGCGAGAATTGCTACATCGTGGCCAACTCCAATCACGGCTACAAAATGCTGGGCGTGGGCGAGCTCGTGGCGCGTGAGGTCCTGGGCGAGGAGAGCGCGCTGCTCGCGCCCTTCCGGCAGTCGCGCTACGCCGCCGGCAAGCTGCATCCCGTTTCCACCAGCCCGTTTCCCTGGAGCTGAGGGCGGGGACTCTTCTCTCGCGGCTTGTCTGATATGATCGGGGCATGAAGCGGACCCCGGAGCGCGAGCCTCAGATCTTTGTCTTCCTGCTGGTGCCGGGCCTGTCGATGATGAGTCTGGCCTCGGCGATCGAGCCGTTGCGTTCGCTCAACCGCCTTGTCGGCCGCGATGCGTATCAGTGGCGGTTGGCGACCCTCGACGGGTCGCCGGTCGAGGCGTCCAACGGCATACCCTTTCAGGCCCAGCGCGCCGATGCCGCCCTCGCGGATGCCGATTATTTCTTCGTCTGCGGCGGGCTGCGCATTCAGTTGCCCGACGAGCGGCGCTATCTGGCGATCCTGCGCCAGGCTGTGCGCCGCAGCATCGATGTCGGGTCGCTATCGACCGGCACGTATCTATTGGCGCGTGCTGGCCTGTTGAGCGGCTATCGCTGCACGATCCATTGGGAAAACCGCCCGGCCTTCCAGGAGGAATTTCCCGAGGTCAACTGCACGGGCAAGATCTATGAGATCGATCGCGACCGCCTGACCTGCTCGGGCGGGACGGCCGCCATGGACATGATGCTGCACCTGATCGCCGATCGACACGGCGTGGAACTCAGCCGCGGCGTCGCCAACCAATTCCATCACGAACATATCCGCGACGAGCGCGAGGATCAGCGCGGCGGCCGGCGGGAATCCCTTGCGCACCTGCCGCCCAAGCTCCGGACCGCCATCGAAATCATGGGGCGCCAGATCGAGGAGCCTCTGCCGCTGCCGACGATCGCCCGGCGCGCCAAGGTCAGCCCGCGCCAGCTTGAAAGGCTCTTCCTGACCTACGTGAAGGCGACGCCGCTGCGCTACTACATGCAGCTGCGCATCGACCATGCGCGCGAGCTGCTGCTCTATTCGGACCGGCCGATCATCGAGATCGCCGTTTCGGTCGGATTCACCTCGACATCGCATTTTGCCGGCTGGTATCGGCGGATTTACGGGGTTCGTCCGTCGGAGGTCCGCACGCGCTCGCGCCGCGTGTTCGCCGGAATCCCCGGTAACCGGACGCCCGTATCGTCGGAATCCTGACGAGGGATGTCGGAATTCGGGTCCTCCCGCGGCGCCCGGTCCTTGAATATCACTGTCATAAGATTGCGACGGGGGGAGTGGGGCGGTTGGAGACGATCGATTTCATGCTCGAGAATCTGCCTCTGATCGGTCAGAGGACGCTTGAGCATATTTCGATTGTCGGCGTGGCGGTGTTCATCGCCATCCTCACCGGCATCCCGATCGGCATTCTGATCACCCAGAGCAAGACCGCGGCCGACCGCGTGCTCTATGTGGCGGCGGTTGTGATGACGATCCCGTCGATCGCGCTGTTCGGCCTGCTGATCCCGCTGCTGTCGCTGATCGGGCAGGGCATCGGTTACCTCCCCGCCGTCATCGCGCTGATCCTCTATTCGCAGCTGCCGATCATCCGCAACACCTACACCGCGATCATGAATGTCGATCCGGCGTTGCGCGAGGCCGCGCGCGGCATGGGCATGACGCCGCTGGAGCGGCTGCGGAACGTCGAGCTGCCGATCGCGCTGCCGGTGATCATCAACGGCGTGCGCAATGCCGTCATTCTCAACATCGCGATTGCGGCCATCGCCACCTATATCGGCGCGGGCGGGCTCGGCACCTTCATCTCGCGCGGGATTTCCCAGACGGATGTGCGTCAGCTCCTGACCGGCGCCATCGCGGTCAGCATGCTGGCCGTCATCGCCGACTATGCGCTGCTGGCGCTGCAGCGGCGCCTCACCTCGCCCGGCCTGCGGTGAGGGGCAAGCCATGATCCGTCTCGACCGCGTCAGCAAGGTCTTCGAACTCGATCACCGCCGTCGACGCCGTGACATGGACGTGCCCGAGGGCGCCGTCTGCGTCCTGCTCGGCCCGTCGGGCTGCGGCAAGACCACGACGATGAAGATGATCAACCGGCTGATCCCGCCCAGCGCCGGCAAGATCTTCGTCAACGGCCGCGACACCCAGACGGTGGACGAGGTCACGCTGCGCCGCTCCATCGGCTACGTGATCCAGCAGATCGGCCTGTTTCCCAACAAGACCGTCGAGGACAACATCTGCGTCGTTCCCGATCTTCTGGGCTGGGATCGTCGCAAGGCGCGCACGCGCGCGGCCGAACTGCTCGAGATGGTCAATCTCGACCCCGAGATCTTCCTCAAGCGCTATCCCAAGGAGCTCTCGGGCGGGCAGCAGCAGCGCGTCGGCGTCGTGCGCGCCCTCGCGGCCGATCCGCCGGTCTTGCTGATGGACGAGCCGTTCGGCGCCATCGACCCGATCAACCGCGAGGTGATCCAGGACGAGTTCATGAAGCTCCAGGCGGAGCTCAAGAAGACCGTCGTCTTCGTCAGCCACGACATCGACGAGGCCGTCAAGATGGCGACGCGCATCGCCATCTTCCGCGAAGGCCGGCTCATCCAGTACGACACGCCCGACAACATCCTGGCGCAGCCGATCGACTCCTTCGTGGCGGAATTCGTCGGCAGCGACCGCACGCTGAAGCGCCTGCGCCTGATCAAGGTGGCGGACGCCATGATGAAGGACCCGCCGCGCGTGCGCGCGGAGGACTCCGTTGAGACGGCAGTCGCTCTGATGGAAGAGCATGGGCACATCGCCATTGTCATGGTCGGCCCGCGCGGCCGCGCGCGCGGCGTGGTCCGGCTGGAAACGGCGCGCGGCAAGAAAGGCCCGGTCGGCGAACATCAGGAGAAGCTGCCGGGCGTCGTCAACGTGAAGGACGATCTGCGCAACGCCGTCTCGCTGATGTTCACGCACGATGTCGCCTGGCTGGCCTGCGTCGATGATGACGGGTTCTACAAGGGCTACGTCACCCAGCGCGGCATCACGCATGCTTCTCGGCGCCTCCTACCGGGACCGGTGAGGCGCCATGGCGGCGGACCTTGCAAAGCACGACCCGGCTCCTGTCTGATCGCCGCGGCCTTTGCGCTGGGCGCGCTATCTGCAGTCGCAGCGGTCTCCTCGCCGCGCATCATGAATTATTCCGGCGACATCGTCTATCTGTCGCGCCAGCACTTGGCAACTGGTCGCGATATCGGGCGGCAATGGCGCTGGCGATCGGCCTGCCGCTCGGCATCCTGCTGACCCGCCGCGCCTTCGCCGCCTATGCCAACGCGGTCACGCAGTTCGTCAATCTCGGCACGACGATCCCGACCCTGGCGATTCTGGCGCTGGCCATGTCGGTGCTCGGCATCGGCGCGCCGTCGGCGATCTTCGGCCTGTTGGTGCTGACGCTGCTGCCGATCGTGCTCAACACCATCGCCGGCCTGCGCATGGTGCCGGCGCACCTGATCGAGGCCGCGCGCGGCATGGGCATGACGCCGCAGCAGATCCTTCTTCAGGTCGAGCTGCCGAACGCGCTGTTCGTCATCCTCGCCGGCCTGCGCACCGCGCTCGCGATCAATGTCGGCACGGTGCCGCTGGCGTTCCTGATCGGCGGCGGCGGTCTGGGCGAGCTGATCTTCACCGGCATCGACCTGATGGAGCCGGGCATGCTGCTGGCCGGCGCCATCCCGACCGCGTTGCTGGCCGTGTTTGTCGATTTCGCCATCGGCCAGTGTCCAGTACTGGCTGGTGCCGCGAGGCGTGAACCCTCTGCGCTAAAAAGCAGAGGGATGTTGCAATCCGCAGAGAAGGATCATTCACATGTTGAGACGCACTGTTCTGGGCGCGATCGCCGCCGCCGCGCTGCGCGCGGCAGCCTGCCCGCCGCCGCGCAGACCATCGTCGTCGGCGGCAAGAACTTCACCGAGCAGCAGCTCATGGCGGAGATGACCAGCGCAGCTGCTGAACGCCAAGGGCTTCACGGTCGACAAGCGCGCCGGCCTCGGCACCGCGCCGCTGCGCCAGGCGCAGGAGGCCGGCCAGGTCGACGTCTACTGGGAATATACCGGCACCTCGCTGATCACCTTCAACAAGGTCACCGACAAGCTCGACGCGGCGGCGACCTACGCCAAGGTCAAGGAGCTCGACGCCGCCAAGGGCCTGGTCTGGCTCAACCCGTCGAAGGCCAACAACACCTATGCGCTCGCGATGCGCAAGGCCGACGCGGCGGCGAAGGGCATCAAGTCGCTGTCCGACCTCGCCGCCAAGGTGAAGGGCGGCCAGACGCTCAAATTCGGCTGCAATGCCGAGTTCTATGCGCGGCCCGACGGCCTGGCGCCGCTGCAGCAGGCCTACGGCTTCGATTTCGGCCGCGAGAACGTCGTGCGCATGGACACCGGCCTCGTCTACCAGGCGCTGCGCGACAAGCAGGTCGATGTCGGGCTCGTCTTCGCGACCGACGGCCGCATTCCGGCCTTCGACTTCGTCGTGCTCGCCGACGACAAGGGCTTCTTCCCGAGCTACGCGCTCACGCCGGTGGTGCGCAAGGAAACGCTCGACAAGAACCCGAAGCTCGCCGAACACCTCAACGGCCTCTCGGCCAAGCTGGACGACGCCACCATGGCGAAGCTCAACGCAGCGGTCGACGTCGACAAGAAGACGATCGAGGACGTCGCCGCGACTTCCTGAAGTCGCAAGGCCTGATCTGATACGGGGCCGGGGGGCGGGAGGCGCGTCGCCTCCCGCATCCGGCTCGGACGATGAACGCATGTCCCTGCTCGAGGTCGCCGCCGCCCAGATCGAGTGCCGCGCCGGCGATATCGCGGCCAATCTCGGACAACATCTCGCATGCCATCGATGCGGCGCGCCACGCGGCGTCGAACTCCTGGTCTTTCCCGAATTGTCGCTGACCGACTATCGTGCCGGCGCCGGACGTGCTGGCGCTTGGACGCAGACCCCGACGCGAAAGAATTGGCCCGCCTTGCGTCGGCCGCGGGCCCGATGGCGGTGTCGGTCGGCTTCATCGAGCGCGGCGACGATCGGCAAGCTCTACAACGCCCAGGCCGCTGCTGCAGGACGGTCAGGTCCTGCATGTGCATCGCAAGGCCAACCTCGCGACCTACGGCAGGCTGGAGGAGGGGAAGCACTACGCGCGCGGGCGCCGCGTTGATGTCGTGGCACTCAAGCCAGCGCCTGGGTCGCGGCCACGCTGATCTGCGCCGACCCCTGGAATCCGGCACTGCCCTGGCTGGCGGCCCTGCAGCAAGCGAGCCTTCTGCTGCTGCCCGTCGCGTCGGCGCTCGATGCGGTGGGCGACGGGTTCGATAATCCCGCCGGCTGGGATGTCAACCTGCGGCACACGGCGCTCACCTACGGGCTGCCGATCGTCATGGCCAATCATTGCGGCACGCGCGGCGGGATGCGGTTCTGGGGCGGCTCGCGCATCCTCGATCCGTCGGGCCGGGAAATTGCGCGGGCCGGCACGGAGCCCGCCTTGATCGTGGCCGAGTTCGGCTTATGACGACGTTGGCCGCGCGCGCACGCGCCTGCCGACGATCCGCGACGCCGACCCGGCCCTGATCCGGGCGGAACTCGCGCGTGTGATGACAAGCGGCCTTTGATTTTTGGTGACTTGAATGGCCAGGCCCGTCTCGAGCTTCACGCATGATCTGACATTCGACGATCTGCCGGAGAACGTCGTGCGGCAGGCAAAACGATGCCTGCTCGACCTGATCGGCGTCGCCGCTGCCGGCATTCAGACGGATCTTTCCCGGATCACGCGCAATTTTGCCGTTCGTCAATGCGGCGCGGCATCGGGCGGCGCGCGCATCATCTTTGACGGCCGCACGGCGAGCCCCGCCGGCGCCGCCTATGCCGGCGCCTCCACCATCGATTCGTTCGACGCCCATGACGGTCACGCGCTCACCAAGGGCCATGCGGGCGTCGCGATCTTGCCGGCGCTGCTGGCGGTCGCCGATTCAGGGGTGGCCGTGGACGGCCGGAATTTTCTGACGAGCCTCGTGCTCGGCTACGAAATCTCGACCCGGGCCGGCATCGCGCTGCATGCCAGCGTCAGCGACTATCATACGTCCGGCGCGTGGAACGCGCTCGGCTGCGCGGCGGTCGCGGCGCGGCTTCTCGGCTTGAGCACGGACGTCACGCGCCATGCGCTCGGCATCGCCGAATATCATGGCCCGCGCAGCCAGATGATGCGCTGCATCGAGTACCCGACGATGCTGAAAGACGGGTCGGGGTGGGGCGCATTCGCTGGTGTATCCGCAGCCTATCTTGCGGCCGACGGTTTCACCGGGGCGCCGGCGATCACGATCGAGGAGGAGCGTCACGCCGGGCTCTGGTCGGATCTCGGGCGGCGTTGGCGTATTCTGGAGCAATATTTCAAGCCCTATCCGGTATGCCGCTGGGCGCAGCCGGCGATGGAAGCGGCCGCGGCATTGCTGCAACGTCACGAGATTGCGCCCGCACGCGTGGCGCATATCCGCGTGGACACGTTCGGCCATGCGGTCCGGCTCGGCACCCGCCCTCCGTTGACAACGGAGGAGGCGCAATATGCCATCGGGTTTCCGGTCGCCGCGCTGTTGGCGCGCGGCCGGCTCGGCGCGGCGGAAATCTCCGGCGAAGGGCTGCTCTGCGACGACGTCCGTTCGATGCTGGCCCGCCTGGTGCTGTCGGAGAGTAACGAGTTCTCCAGCCGCTTTCCCGCCGAGCGTATGGCCGTCGTCACCATCGAGCGGGACGACGGCACGACATTCGTATCGCAGCCGACGGCGGCGCGGGGCGATCCGGATTCGCCGTTGACCGATCTGGAGATCGTCGGGAAGTTCCGGCAGCTTGCGGGCGCGCTGGATGCGGAGCGCATGGACCGGATCGAAGGCGCCATTTCCGCTCTGGAAAATGATGCCAACGCGGTGGACACGCTTCGCAGCTGCGTCCTGAAGCCGGCGTAGGGGCTCAGGCCCGGGCGGTCCCGCCTTCCATATCTCTTTTATTGCGGCGCACGGGCCGGCGGGGTGATGTTATGGCGCCGCCTTCACGGGCGGCCGTCTTTGTCCGTCTCCCGGAGCAACCATGACCGCACGGCCCAATGTCCTCCTCATCACCGCCGACCAGTGGCGTGGCGAATGCTTGTCGGCGCTGGGTCATCCGGTCGTCCGCACGCCCAACCTCGACGCGCTTGCGGCGGAGGGCGTGCTGTTCCGCAATCACTACACGCAATCCGCGCCGTGCGGGCCGAGCCGCGCCTGCCTGCTGACGGGCATGTATGCGATGAACCATCGCTCCTTGCGCAACGGCACGCCGCTGGACGAGCGCTTCACCAACATCGCGCTGGAGATGCGCCGCCTCGGTTACGATCCCATGCTGATCGGCTACACCGACACCAGCCCCGACCCGCGCGGTCGCGATCCCAACGATCCCGCCCTCAAGACCTACACCGGGACGCTGCCAGGATTCACGCAGCTGGTGCCGGGTAGCGAGTTCGACGATGCCTGGATCGCCGATCTCAAGCGCAAGGGCTGCGATCTTGGCGCCAACCGGTACGACTATTGCGCCCCCGTCAAGAACTACCCGGGCGCCGACGCGCGCGGTCCCACCTATCCGCCGCCGGGCTTTCGTGCCGAGGACAGCGAGAACGCCTTCATCGTCAATCACGCCATCCACTACATCGCCAACCGGACGGCGCCGTGGTTCCTGCATCTCAGCATCCTGCAGCCGCACCCGCCCTTCGCGGCGCCGGAGCCCTACAACAAGATGTACAACGCCGATCTTGTGCCGCCGTTTCGCGGCTTCGCCGACCCGGCGCAGGAGGCGGCGCTGCATCCCTACGCGGCCTATCAGCGCCGCTATTTCCGCGAGCGCGACGGCCATACTCCCGAAGCGGCGCCCGAGGATGAGCGCGCGCGAAAGCAATTGCGCGCGACCTATTACGGCATGATGAGCGAGGTGGACGCCAATCTCGGCCGGCTCTTCGCGGCGATGAAGCAGGCCGGTTGTTACGAGAACACGCTGATCGCCTTCACCACCGACCACGCCGAGATGCTGTGGGACCATTGGGTGCTGGGCAAGGAATTCTTTTTCGACCAGGCCTTCCACATTCCGCTGATCATCCGCACGCCAGGCGCCGACAACGCCGCATCACGCGGCCTCGTGGTGACGGAGTTCACTGGCAGCATCGACATCATGCCGACCATCCTCGAGCATTTGGGCGCCGTGCCGCCGCTGCAATGCGACGGCCGCTCTCTAACGCCGTTCCTGCGCGGGGAAACGCCGCGCGATTGGCCGCAGGAGGTGTTCTGGGAGCTGGATTTCCGCGACGCCGCCAGCGACCGGCCCGAGCGCGAGCTGGGCGTGCGGCTCGACGAATGCTCGATCGCCGTGGTGCGCGGCCGCCGGTTCAAATACGTTCATTTCGGAGCACTGCCGCCCTTGCTCTTCGACCTCGCCGACGATCCGGACGAGACCAGGAACCGCGTAAGCGACCCGGCCTATGCCGCGCACGCCCTGGCCATGGCGCAGACGATGCTGAGCTGGCGGCTCAACAAGGCGGACCGCACGCTCACCGGCATCCGCCTGACCAGCAAGGGCGCGCAGGAATGTCCGCGGTCGCGCCGCTTCGCCACCGGAGCGGACAAAGTTATCACGCGCCAGGAATCTTGAACGGCGCGGGGTCGAGGAAGCGCTCGACGGCATTGCGGGTGAGCTGCGACACGTTGTTGCAATAATTGTTGTGCGCGAGGCTCGCCACGAAGCAGATCGACCCCGTGGAGAACACCGCACCGCCGCGCGGTGTCTCGAAGAACACGATGTCGGCCTTGATGCGCGGATTGTTCGTGCCGTCCGTGCCCTGGTGATTGTTCAGCATCTCCTCGTTGACCAGCAGGAAGGCATTGGAGTGCTTCTCCGACGAGGCGACCACCAGCGCATGCGGCGGTGAGCCGACGCTGAAATCGAGGGCATCGATCTCCAGCCCGGCCGCGCCGTCACCCCACGCGCCGAAATCGCCGATGATCTCGTCGTCGATGCCGGCGAACAGGAACGCCGCGCGCTTGTCGCGCGAGGCAGCGCTGCGCCGATAGTAGGACGACGCATCGAAGCCCTGCGCGATGAAGCCGATCCCGACCAGCGCGTTGGGCGGCCGGCCGATGCGCCGCCACAACCCGCCATATTCGCCCGTCGCATGATGATATTGCCCCGGGCTCTCCGCCCAGGCGCGCGTCCCGTCCTCGGCGCGGCGCAACTCGATCATGTCCGGGTGTGCTGGCGGGAAAGTCACGCGCCAGTAGAAGCCGTTGCCGCCCATATACATGAGCCGCCCGCCCTGGCGCAGATGCGCCTCATGCGCCTGCAGCATCTCCAGCGTGTAGTATTCCGGATGGCTGCCCGTCATCACGACGTTATACGGCGCCAGCAGCTCGAGCCCTTTTTCGTGCATCTCATGATCGCTGATGACGTCGTAGTCGATGCCCTGGCTCTCAAGCCAATCGATGGTGCAGAGATCCATCGCGAAATTCCAGAACCGTCCCGACGGCCGCATATTGAATAGCGGCCGGCGCGCGGTGACATGCGCCACGCCGAACCCGTCCTGATGAACGTCGTACGTCGAATGGCCGAACTCCTTGTGCTCGGCCAGCAGCACGTCGGTCATGTCGACAGTGGGCAAGGCGCCCATCGCCAGCTCGAAGGGCCCCGGCGACATGCGGCGTCGATAGTTTGAGTAGGCGAGGTAGGTGACAGTCGAGGCAAGCACGGCCAGCTTCGCGCGCTTCGCACCGGGGCGCGGGCTTACGATCAGCCCGACATAGAAGGGCGCCGCACCGGCCTGCAGCTTGATCGCGTAAAAACCGCTCTTGAGCTTTTCGGGCAGCTTGAAACGCAGGCTCGGCTTCCATTCCGCGTCGGCCAGATCGTCGCCATGGAAATGAATCGCGCCGTAATGGCTCGGGTCCTGCTGCCAGACATGCACGGAGCCGTCCCAGCGTGCACCCGTCACGGCGCGCTTGGGCGCATTCACGGTGCGCCCGTGCAGACCCGCCGGTGAGCGGTCCTCGATGCGAGCGCTGCCGATGCCGCGCGCGAAATCCCATTCGGCCGCGAGCGTGCCGGAGCGCAGGCGCGGCGCCTCGAGTTTGCCGTAGAAGTGATGAGCTGTGCCGTCCGGTATCGCCGCAGCGGCCATCAGCAACGGTCCTTGCGGCCGTACATCTTTAGGCAAGCTCCCCGCTGCCTCGGACGTCTCATCCGTATGAAAGCCGGGCGCCGGTGTTACGCTTACGCGCGCATCACCGGTTGCCGGGTCGTAGCGCGCCTCGATCGTGTACCACCACCGCGCACGCAATTTTCGCTTTGTCGAAAGCGATTGGTCGTTCACCGACAGAGCGACCGCGCCGTCGCTATCGAGAATGAGCCGCACCGGCCCGAGGGCCAGCAGGCTCTGCACGCCACGCCCGGGCAGCGTCGGCCAGATCTGCACCGAAAGGTCAACGCTCGAAAGTTCCGGCAGCGCATCGACGATTGCGTAGGACCCGATCTTCGTCGGCTGCTCGCGGCCCTCATGCTCGCCCGCCAGCGTCGTCGCAATCGCTTCTTCTTTCGGGCCCGGCCCCTTGGGACCGGTTTCGCCGCAGATGAGGCGCACCAGCTCGGCGCGATAGCGCGGCGTCTTATCGAGCACGCTCACCCGCACGGTCACCTCGTCGCCGGGATAGGCATAGAGGTGATCCACATAACCAACGACGTTTGGCATAGTCACGGCAGCGACAGCTCCTGACCGGTCAGCGTGCGCCAGCGGCGCTTGAAGGCTTCCCATTCGCCATCTTCCAGGCGCATGAAGACCTGATCCATCAGCAGACGCGGCGGCTTGCCGTCGGGAAGACGCTCGCCCAGCACCCATTTGCCGTATTCGATGGAGACCAGGATGAGATCCTGGCAGTGCTCCGCCCGGCGCATGACGTTGAGCAGTGCCTGCAGATCGGCCGAATGGCGCCCGAATGGGCGTGCGCGAAACTCGGCCGCGAGATCAAGACGCGAAGGATCGATCGCGGGTTCGGTCATCTTCGGTCGATCTTGCGTGCTGTTGCGGCCATGACAGTGACGTTGGCGGCGATCCCAACGCATCCGAGAGTGTCGTGCCCGCGGGCGCGGCGTCAAGCGCGGCCGTGATCCTATTTGACTCAGGCCATGGCATAGCGTTTGCTATTTGTCCCGGGGTGCAGGAGGGGCGGGAGATGCACCCCGTTGTGGCGGCCGTGTTGCGATATCACGGGGCGTCCACGCGCAGACCCGCAGGAGTTTTGGGTGCATGCGATGACCGGAACGGCGCTACGGGCGGCCACGGTCCAAATGCCTGCAATGAAGGGCCGGGGGCTTGCTGAAGCCTCGGCGGCTCTTCGCGCAATCTGCGCTTCCCTCCAAATCACGCTTTGCGATTTTCACCAATACGGCCGCGCAGCGCGTGCGGTAACACAAAAAACATGCAACGGAGGTGGCACGTCATGAACACGAACAAATGGGTGGGCGTTGGCGCTGTGATCGGCGCTGTCGCGATCGCCACAACGGCACAGGCAGCACCGTTCTCTTGCCCCAAGAAGGGCGGCGATCTGGTTTTCGCCGGCGAAGCCAAGATCAACAGCCTCGACCAGCACACATCGAACACGATCTCGACGCGCAACGTGGCGATGAACATCTACGAATCGCTCATGACGCGCGACGAGACCAACAACCCGATCCCCGAGCTCGCTGAAGTCGGTCACCGAAGCGCCCGATCGCATGAGCTACACCTTCAAGATCCGCCAGGGGATCAAGTTCCACAACGGCAAGGACATGACGACGGACGATATCGTCGCCTCCTTCGACCGCTACGGCAAGATCGGGTACGAGCGCGCCACCTTCGGCAACGTCGAGAAATGGGAAGCGCCGGACAAGTACACCTTCGTCATCCGATGAAGAAGGCGCAGCCGACCTTCATCGAGGAGTTGAGCTCGTTCAGCGTGCCGATCGTCATCATGCCGGCCGAGCAGAAGGATGCCTCGGCCCAGCGTCTCGAGCCGATCGGCACCGGCCCGTTCCAGGTCGTGGAATACGTCGCCGACAGCCACGTCAAGCTCAAGCGCTATGACGGCTACAAGCCCAACACCCAGTTCGAGGAGCGCACCGGCTTCGGCGGCTACAAGGTCGCCTGCGTCGACACCGTCACCTACCGCATCGTCACCGAATCGGGCGCGCGCGTCGCCGGCCTCGAGACCGGCGAGTTCTCGGCGGTCGAGGACGTGCCGACCAAGTCGCAGAAGCAGCTCAAGACCAACAAGAACATCACGCTGGTGCCGCTCGCGAATTGGTGGATCCACATCATGCTGCCCAACACCTCGGCCCCGCCGACGGACAACCTGCCGTTCCGCAAGGCGGTGCAGGCGGCCCTCGACATGGACGAGATCATGGATGCCTCGACCGACGGCGCCTACAAGCTCAATGTCGGCTTCCAGTATCCCCGGCCGCGCCGCTTACACCGACGCGGGCAAGGAGACCTACAACATCCGACAACAAGGACCCCGCCAAGAAATATCTGCGCGGAGGCCAGCTACAAGGGCGAGCCGCTGATCCTGCTCACCAACAAGGACTACACCAGCATGTACAATGCGGCGCTGGTGGTGTCCGAGCAGCTCAAGGCGGTCGGCATCAACGTCAAGCTCGAGGTCGTCGATTGGCCGACCTCGGTGCAGCGCCAGCAGAAGGAGCGCAGCGGCTGGAACTTCTTCTTCACCGGCTACGGCACGCAGCCGGCGCTTGGGTGCGCTGGCGACGATGAAGTTCTTCGCGCCCCCCGCCAGCGTCTACTACCCCAAGAACGACGTGGCGGATCCCGACATCGTCGCGGCCTACAACGACATGCTGAGCCTGCCCGAAGCGCGCAGCGCGCCAGGCGGCCTTCGTGCGCATGCAGAAGACGATCCTGGAGCGCGTCTACGCCGTGCCGTTCGGCTCGCTCACCAAGGTCCAGGCGACGCGCGCGAACGTGAAGGGCTTCACGCCTTTCCGCATCCCGCGCTTCTCCAACGTCTGGATCGAGGGCTGAGGGCAGGGCAGGACGACAGCGGCATGGGCCGCGTCATCCTCAGTCGGATCGTCGGGGCGATTCCCGTCGTCCTGTTGGTGACTCTGATCACCTTCGGGCTGATGCGGCTGATCCCCGGCGATCCGAGCGCCGCGCTCGGCGGCATCAGCTCGACACCGCAGGAGCGCGAGCAGATCCGCAAGGATCTCGGCCTCGACGAGCCCATCCTACGTCCAGCTCGTGAAATGGTATAGCGGCCTGATCCGCGGCGATCTCGGCCGCTCCATCTTCCTGGGCAAGGACGTGACTCGCGCCACCTTCGAGCGTCTGCCGGTCGTCGATGTCGCTCGCCGCCTACGCGCTGGTGCTGACCCTGCTGCTTGGGCTTGTTGATGCGGTATTCTGGCGGCGCTTGCGCCAGAATTCCTGGATCGATCAGGCGGCCATGATGTTCGCGATGGTCGGCATCTCGATGCCGAATTTCTGGCTCGGCTTGCTGATGATCATCTGGTTTTCCGTGCATCTCGGTTGGCTGCCGACCGGCGGCTATGTGCCGTTCATGGAGGACCCGCTCGGTTGGCTGCGCACCACCACCATGCCGGCGATCTCGCTGGCTCTGCTGCAGATCGGTCTGCTCGCGCGCATCACGCGCTCGACGATGCTGGAGGTGCTGCGCCAGGACTATGTGCGCACGGCCCGTGCCAAGGGCCTGCCCAATTATCTGGTCGTCGGCAAGCATGCGCTGGCCAACGCCATGATCCCGATCGTGACCGTGGTCGGCATCATCGTCAGCCTGTCGATCTCCGCCTCGGTGGTCACGGAGACGGTGTTCTCGATCCCTGGCATGGGCCAGCTCCTGACCTCCGCGATTCTCAATCGCGACTATCCGATGATCCAGGGCGGGCTGCTGTTCACGACTTTGCTGCTGGTTGCCATCAACATCCTGGTCGACATCGCCTATGCCTGGCTCGACCCGCGCGTGAGGTTTGATCGTGGGTGAGAGCGTCGCGACAATAGATCTGGCGCTGCCGGCCGCAGCCGCACCCGGCCGCTCGGCGCGCTGGGACCCGCTGCGCCGGCTGCTGCGTCATCGCTCCTTCCAATCCGGCCTGGTGCTGTTCGCCATCATCGTCATCGCGGCCTTCGTCGTGCCGCTGATCAGCGACGCGTTGCCCAACAAGCTCGCGATGCGCCAGCGCTTCCTGCCGCCCAGCGAAGATCATCTCTTCGGCACCGACAATCTCGGCCGCAGCCTGCTGGCGCGCGTCATTTACGGCGCGCAGCTCTCCTTGCTGATCGGCACGTCGGTGGTGCTGCTCAATGCCGTGTTCGGCACGATCCTGGGCGCGCTGTCGGGCTATTTCCCGCGCCTCGACAATCCGCTGATGCGCCTCAACGACGCGCTGATGGCGTTTCCCGCCATCCTGCTGGCGATTGGCGTGGCCGCCGTGCTCGGTCCGCTCGACGCCCAACGTGATCCTGGCGCTGGGCATCGTTTACGTCCCGCGCACCGCACGCATCGTGCGCGCCTCGGTCCTCGTCATCCGGCAGATGGAATATGTGCAGGCCGCGGTGGCGGCCGGGGCGGGGCATTGGCGCATCCTGCGCCGCCACATCCTGCCCAACGCGATGGCGCCGCTCATCGTCCAGCTCAGCTTTCTCTTCGCCTATGCCGTGCTGGCGGAGGCAACACTGAGCTTCCTCGGCCTGGGCGCCGAGCCGCCGACACCCACCTGGGGCAACATCATGGCCGAAGGCCGTCAGTACATGCGCGAGGCACCCTGGATCATCGGCATCCCCGGGGCCGCCCTCGCGATCACGGTCATGGCCCTCAACCTGCTGGGCGACGGGCTGCGCGACGTGCTCGACCCGCGTCTCAAGATCCAACAGTGAACCTGCTTTCGATTCGCAATCTCAGGGTCGTTTTCAAAACCGAGCGCGGCGACGTGCCGGCGGTTGACGACGTCAGCTTCGAGCTCGCGGCCGGCGAGATCCTCGGCGTCGTCGGCGAATCCGGCAGCGGCAAGAGCGTCACCGCGCTGTCGGTCATGGGCCTGCTGCCGCGCCCGCCCGCCCGCATCGACCAGGGCTCGATCTGGTTCGAAGGGCAGAACCTCGCCAATTTCAGCGCCAACGAAATGCGCCAGATCCGCGGCTCCGGCATCGGCATGATTTTCCAGGAGCCGATGACCTCGCTCAATCCCGTCTTCACCATCGGCGACCAGCTGATGGAGACGGTCCGGGTGCATCAGCGCGTCGGCCCGCGCCAGCAACGCGCGCGCGCCATCGAGATGCTGGAGCGTGTCGGCATCGCGATGGCCGAGCGCCGGCTGGACGACTACCCGCATCAGCTCTCCGGCGGCATGCGCCAGCGCGTGATGATCGCCATGGCGCTGATTGCAACCCGCGCCTGCTGATCGCCGATGAGCCGACCACGGCGCTCGATGTCACGATCCAGGCGCAGATCCTCGAGCTCCTCCTCGACCTGCGCGACGAATTCCACATGGCGCATCATGATCATCACCCACAACATGGGCGTGGTGGCGGAGATGGCCGACCGCGTGGTGGTGATGTATGCCGGCAAGGTGGTCGAGCAGGCGCCGGTCAACGAGCTGTTCGAACAGCCGGCGCACCCTTATACGCGCGGCCTGCTCGGCTCCATCCCGTCGCTGAGCGAGGAGCGTAAACGGCTCAAGACCATTCCCGGCACGCTGCCCGACCCCGCCCTCCTGCCGCCGGGCTGTCGCTTCGCGCCGCGCTGTCCATGGCGCATCGATGCGTGCGTGAGCGTCGTGCCGCCCCTGGCCGATCTGCGTGCGGGCCATGACAGCGCCTGTATCCGTCAGCGCGAGCTGGTGACGCCATGACGCCGCTCGTCGCGCGTTCAGAACCTCACAAGGCATTTCTCGGTCGGCTCCGGCGGGTTCCTCAACCGCGGGCACGGCGTGCTGCGCGCGGTCGACGGCGTCAACTTCACCATGGCGGCCGGCGAGACGCTGGGCCTGGTCGGTGAATCCGGCTGCGGCAAATCGACGGTCGGCCGCATGCTGCTGCGCCTCATCGAGCCCACCGCCGGCTCGATCGAGTTCGAGGGCGACGATCTGCTCAAGCTCTCGCCCGAGGCGATGCGCGCCAAACGGCGTAACATGCAGATCATCTTCCAGGACCCCTACGGCGCGCTCAACCCGCGCATGACCATCGCCGATATCATCAAGGAGCCGGTCGAGATCCACGGCACGCTCAAGGATGTCGCAGGCCAACCAGCTGGTCGCCGACCTTCTCACGCGCGTCGGCCTGATGCCCGAACATGGCCGCCGCTACCCGCACGAATTCTCCGGCGGGCAGCGCCAGCGCATCGGCATCGCGCGCGCAATCGCCCTCAACCCGCGCTTCATCGTCTGCGACGAGGCGGTCTCGGCGCTCGACGTGTCGATCCAGGCGCAGATCGTCAATCTGCTGCAGGATCTGCAGGAGGAGCGCGGGCTCGCCTATCTCTTCATCGCCCACGATCTGGGCGTGGTGAAACACATTTCCGATCGCGTCGCGGTGATGTATCTCGGCAAGATCGTCGAAGTGGCTCAGAAGCGCGACCTCTATGCCGAGCCGCTGCATCCCTATACGCAGGCCCTGATCGCCGCGGTCCCGGAGCCCAAGCCGCGCCTGCGTCGCCGCAAGGCCGCGATCACCGGCGAAATCCCCAGCGCCCTCAACCCGCCCAAAGGCTGCCGCTTCCACACCCGCTGCCCGCGCGTGATGTCGGTCTGCCGCGAGATCGAGCCGCCGGTGACGGAGCCGGTCGCGGGGCATCAGGTGGCGTGTCATCTCTATCCGGCTGAAGCCGTGAAGCCCGTCGCCACGGCGTCGGCTCTCACAAGATAAGAAAGAACCCCCCTCCCCCCTTGAGGGGGAGGGCCGGGGTGGGGGGTGCCGCGAGAGCGGTGCCCGCCATTTTCTTCTCAACTGAAATTTCGACGATAGCGCGTGGGGCTACCCCCCACCCTAACCCTCCCCCTCAAGGGGGGAGGGAATTCCACCGTGTGTGAGTTGAGCGGCGGTCTTCGCTAACTAGCGCACCACCCCAGCACCGCGCAGCTCCGCCGTATATGCGCCGAGCGTCTCCTCCAACAACCCCACCATCTCGTCGATCTGCGCTTCGGTGATGATCAGCGGCGGGGTCATCATCAGCCATTCGCCGAACTTGCCGTTGGCGGTGCGCCGCGAATACAGCAACAGGCCGCGCGCGATCCCCAGTTCCATGATGCGATAGACCGCCTGGCGCTCGGCCGGGATCATCGCCTTGCTCTCCTTGTCGGCGACGATCTCGATGGCCATCAGCAGCCCCTTGCCGCGCACGTCGCCGATGATCGGGCTCTTCGCCTGCAACGCCTCAAGCTTGCGCCGCAGCACGGCGCCCATGGCCGTGGCGTTGCCCATCAGGTCCTGGCGCAGCATCTCCTGCACCACTTCGTATCCGACGGCGCAGGACAGCGGATTGGCCGAATAGGTATGGCCATGCAAGAACCCGCCGCCACTCGGCGACCGTGTCGACCATCTCCTCCGACGCCAGCACCGCGCCCATCGGCGTGTAGCCGGCGGCAATCCCCTTGGCGAGCGTCACCAGATCGGGCCGCCCCGCCGGCCAATGATCGGCGGCGAGAAACGCGCCGGTGCGGCCCGCGCCGCTCATCACTTCGTCAAAGATCAGCAGCACGCCATGACGATCGCAGATCTCGCGCACGGATTTGTAGTAATCGTCGGGCGCCACCAGCGCGCCGGTCGCGAGTCCGCCGACCGGCTCCATAATGAAGGCGAGCACACTCTCCGGCCCCTCGCGTCGAATTGTTTCTTCCAGCGCGCTCGCACACTGGCGCGCATAGCTCTCGGCGGTGTGGTTGGGCGGCACGCGATAGGTGAAGGGGGCCGGCACCTTCGGCATGATATGCGTGAGGGCGCCGAACATCGCCGCGGAATCCGGATCGCCGCTGACAGCGACCGCGCCCATTGAAGCACCGTGATAGCCCGGCTCGCGCGCCAGCACCTTCCAGCGGCTGGCCTCGCCCTTGGTCACCGCATATTGGCGCGCCAGCTTGATCGCGGCCTCGGTGGCTTCCGATCCGCCCGAGACGATGAAGGCGCGCTCCAACCCGGGGCCCGCCATCCCTGTAATAAGGTCAGCCAGAAGGATGTTGGGCTCGTTCTCGAACACCGCGCGGCTGGCAAATGTGGCCTTGCGTGCCTGCACCGCCATCGCGTCGAGCACCCGCGCATTGCCGTGTCCGATATTGCTCACCACCGGGCCCGACGAGGCGTCGAGATAGCGTCGCCCCTTCGTGTCCCACATATAGATGCCCTCGGCATGGGAGATGGTTGGCCGGTTGGCAGACTCTTGCGCGAATAGAACAGCTGGATGGAGCCGCGGGTCCGGTTGGGCAACGCGGTCGTGTCGGCGCCGTGATTTATCGGAATGTCTTTCGGTCAGGAAGAGGGCGCGAGCGCGCGCGAGGGCCGTGCCCATTTCCGCACCGCCGGCGCGCAAGGTCAAGGGCACGACCGCAAATCGGCCGCGCCAAGATGCACTTGAAAACCGCGGCTGTTTAGTCGGCGGCGTCCATATGGCCGACACCCGTGACACCCATCTCGGCCATCGTCTCGGCGACCGCCTGTATCGCTTCCGCCATATCCGTTTCGGTCACGTCGCCCATGCAGCCGATGCGAAACGTGTTGGCGAGTGCCAAGCGCCCCGGAAAGATGATGAAGCCGCGCCGCTTCATCCCCTCGAACAGCGCATCGAAGCTGAACGCCGGATGTTCGGGGTTGTGGAACGTCGCGACGATGGGCGAGGCATAGGCGTCGGGCACCACCGTGGTGAAGCCAAGCTGGCGCATGCCGTCCACCAGCCGTCGCCAGTTGCGCGTGTAGCGCGCGAGCCGCGCCTCGGCGCCGCCCTCCGCCTCATGCTCGCGACAGGCTTGCGCGAACGCCGCCAGGATCTGCGTGGGCGGCGTGAAGCGGAACGACTTCGTGCGATCCATATGCTGGTTCTGATCCCACAAATCGAGCGCCAGCGACGGGCAGGTGCCCTTGGCGTTCTCCAGCACCTGCTTCTGCACGACGGCCCAGCCGATACCCGGCACGCCTTGCATGCATTTGTTCGACGAGATCGTCAGCGCGTCGAAGCGCAGCGTGCGCGCATCGAGATCGATCGCGCCGAACGACGCCACCGTGTCGATCAGCAGGCCCTTGGCGTAACGCTGGCAGACGGACGCGATCTCGTCGATGGGGTTGAGAATGCCCGTGCTGGTCTCGCAATGCACGACGAACACATGCGTGATGGCGGCATCAGCATCGATCGCCTGCGCGAATTGTGCCGCCGTCGGCGGCACGAAGGGCGGCGTACGAATGACCGCATGCGGCTTGCCGAGATGCGCCGCGATCTCGATCAGCCGGTCGCCATAGACGCCATTGGTGTGGATGAGAAGCTTGCCGCCATCCGGCACGATGCCGGAAATCACGGCCTCGTTCGCATAGGTGGCGCTGCCCGGCAGCGGGATCGCCGTGTAGCTTCCCTGTCCCTGCACGATCTTCACCAGGTATTCGCGCGCGAAGCTGAGATCGCCCTGGAACTCACCGCCGCCCGACGCGCGATCGCGCAACATGACTTCCTTGGTGCTGCGCGACGTGCTCACCGGCCCCGGGGTCAGCAGCAGCGGATTGGCGGGATCTCTCGGCATGGCGCGCGCTCCTTCGTGACGATAGGGAACACTTCCGCCATCATTGCGGCCCTCGACCGTCTTGTCGACTGTCATTCCGTTGGCACGATGCCGAAAGTTTCGGCACGACATGCCGCACTTCTTCGCAAACAGCGATTCTATGCCCGAAATTGCTGTGTAAAGCGCTTGACTCCGCAGGGCTCGGCGCACTTACGATCAATGCAACGGCTTGCAGGCTGCAAAAAAACCGCAGCACCGGATCTCGATCGGGGAGTTTTACTCATGCTGTTCCGTTCCCTCGCACGCCTCACGCTCATCCTCGTCGCTCTTCTCGTCGGCGCCATTCATCCGGCCGCGGCGCTCACGCGCGGCGGTACCTTCACCTTCGCGCGCGCGGCGGACAGCCTCTTTCTCGATCCGGTTCACACGGCACAGAACGCCGATATCTGGATCTCGCTCAATCTCTACGACACGCTGATCCAGCCGACCGTCGACGGCAAAGGCATCCAGCCCGGTCTCGCGGAGAGCTACGCTCTGGCCGATGACGGCAAGAGCGTCACGCTGAAGCTGCGCAGCGGCCTCAAATTCGCCGATGGCTCGGCGCTGGAACTCAGCGACGTCAAATGGTCGCTCGACCGCGCGCGCAACAAGGACACCGGCGGCGAATTCGCCTTCCTGCTCGAATCGATCGCCAGCATCGAGACCCAGGCACCGGACACGGTGATCTTGAATCTGGCGCGCCCCGACCCGGTCATCCTGCAGGCGCTGGCGACGTTCAACGCCGGCATCATGTCGGAGAAGCTCCTGATGGCGGCCCCCGGCGCCAATCTCGAGGAGAAGTCGAAGAATTTCGCCGACAAGCCGATCGGCTCGGGCCCGTTCGTGCTGACCTCGTGGTCGCGCAACAACGAGATGGTGCTGAGCCGCAACCCGCATTACTGGAAGTTGGGGACGGACGGCAAGCCGCTGCCGTATCTCGACAAGGTCCGCTTCGTCATCATCCCCGACGATGCCACGCGTATCCTCAAGCTCAAGGCCGGCGAAATCGACGCCACCGAGTTCGTGCCGTTCTCGCGCGTGGCGGAGCTGAAGGCCGATCCTAAGCTGAACATGACGCTGTTTCCGGCCTCGAAGGTGATCTACTTCAATCTCAACAACCGCCCGACCTTCAAGGACGGCAGCAAGAACCCGATGGCGGACGTGAAGGTCCGCCAGGCCCTGAACTACGCCACCAACAAGGAGGCGATGATCCAGGTGCTGAGCTACGGCTTCGGCACGGCCTCGCAGAGCTTCATGCCGATGTCGACGCCGATGGCGTCCGGCAAGGGCCAGCCCTACCCCTACGACCTCGCCAAGGCGAAGGCCTTGCTGGCCGAGGCCGGCTATGCCAACGGCTTCGAGGTGACCTGCATGGCGCTCGCCGGCAATGTCGACGATGTGGCGCAGCTTTCGGCACTCCAGCAGATGTGGGGGCAGGTCGGCGTCAAGGTGAAGATCGAGCAGCTCGAAAGCGCCACGCGCCTCGCCAAGTTCAAGGCCTTCGACTACCAGATGCGTACCGCGCTCTGGACCAACGACGTCAACGACCCCAGTCAGATCACGTCGTACTTCGCCTACTATCCGATCGTGCAGTCCATCCGGTCCGGTTTTCGCGATGAAGAGGTCGAGAAGCTGTTCCTCGAAGAGCTCAGGAGGAAGTGGACAGCGCCAAGCGCACGTCCCTCTATAAGGAGCTGCAGGAGCGCTACGTCGCACAGGCGCCGCTCGTCTTCCTGCTCGAAGTGCCCTATCCCATCGCCATGGCGAAGAAGGTGCACGATTTCGTTCAGATCCCGCTCGGCAACAACATTTTCATGAACACGTATCTCGAATAGCGCCGGCGTCCCGGCGATGCACGTGGCTGTGCTGGTCGGCCGGCGATTGTTGCAGGTGGCGGCGACAGTGGTGCTCGTCGCACTTCTGACCTTCGGCCTGATGCGCCTGCTGCCCGGCGACCCGGTTCTCGTCTTGCTGGGCGACCGCGCGACCGATGCCAACATCGCGCGGTTGCGCCAGCAGATGGGTCTCGACGAGTCGCTGCTCACGCAGTTCCTGCTGTATTTCTGGAATCTGCTCAATCTGCGGCTGGGCGATTCGATCACCATGCGCGTGCCGTCGCGGCGCTGATCGTCGAGCGTCTGCCGGTGACGCTGGCGTTGACCGGGCTCGCAACGCTGTTGGCGTTGGTGATGGCCGTGCCGTTGGCCCTGGCAGCGTCCCTGCGCGAGAACGGCATTGCCGACACGATCATCCGCGTGGTCAGCCAGCTCGGCCTCTCGACGCCCGTCTTCTATCTCGGCCTGATCCTGCTGATCACGCTCGCCGCCGGCCTCGGCTGGTTCCCGGTCGGCGGCATCGGCGACAGTTTGATCGATGATCTGCACCACCTGTTCTTGCCGGCCCTGACCCTGGCCCTCAGCCTTGCGGCCGTCCTCATGCGCAATCTGCGCGTCGCCCTCACCGAAGTCCTGCATGCCGAATTCGTCAGCTTTGCCACGGCCAAGGGGATCAGCCGACGCCTGCTGCTGGGCCGTCACGTTCTGCGCAACGCGCTGGTCTCGACAATCAATCTCCTGGGGATCCATATCGGCTCGCTGGTTGGCGGCGCCGTAATCACGGAGACCGTCTTTGCCATCCCCGGCGTGGGAAGGCTGATGATCGACAGCATCTTCGCGCGCGACTACGCCGTGATGCAGGGCACCACGCTGGTGATCGCGGTGATGGTCTCGCTCGTCTTTCTGGCGACCGACGCCGTGCAGGCTCTGCTCGATCCGCGGGTGGACGCATGAGCAACGCTGCCGCCACCACCGCCGCATTTCCACTGAGACGCCTGCCGTTCCGCGTGCCGTTCGCCCCGGCGATCGGCGGCGCGCTGATCATCGTGTTGACGGCGTGCGCGATTTTTCCCGGCGTCATCGCGCCCTACGATCCGCTTGCCTTCGACTACATGGCGCTGCTCAAGCCGCCCAGCCTCGCCCACCCGTTCGGTACTGACAATTTCGGCCGCGACATTCTCTCGCGCGTGATCTGGGCCAGCCGCATCGACTTGCAGATCGCGATTTTCGCCACGCTGTTCCCGATGGTGTTCGGCACCTTTGCCGGCTGCCTGCTCGGCTATTTCGGCGGCATTATCGACCTGCGTGTTCTGCCGCATCGTCGACATCTTCATCACCATCCCGTTCGTGGTTCTGGTGATCGCCATCGTCGCCGTGCTCGGGCCCGGCCTCACCAACATGTATGTCGCGATCAGCGCTGTCGGCTGGATCATCTACGCAAGGCTGGCGCGGGCCGAGATCCGCGGTCAGCGCCGCCTCGACTACGTCGCGGCCGGGCGCGTGATGGGCTACGGCCATCTGCGCATCATCTTCCGCCATCTGCTGCCCAACATCGCCACGCCGATCATCGTCTACTGGATGACCGACATGGCGCTGGCCATTCTGCTCGGCTCCAGCCTCGGTTATCTCGGCCTCGGCGCCCAGCCGCCGGAGGCGGAATGGGGCGTGCTGATCGCCGATGGCAAGAACTTCATGACCACCGCGTGGTGGATGTCGATCTTCCCCGGCATCGCCATCGTGCTCGCCGGCATCGGCTTCAGCCTGTTCGGCGACGGCGTTGCCGCCTGGCTCGATCGGCGCACATGACGCAAGATGCTGCTCGAGGTCGACGACCTCGTCCATCCGCTTCGGCGCGTCCGGCCGGTGGATGGCATCAGCTTCGCCGTTGGCCGCCGGCGAGATTCTCGGTTTGGTCGGCGAGTCCGGCTCGGGCAAGAGCCTCAGCCTGCGCGCCATGCTACGCCTGCTGCCGCGCCAGGCGCGCGATCGAGCGGCCGGATCCTCTGGCAGGGCACGCGACCTGACTTCGCTGCCTGACGCAGGCCTGGGCGCCATTCGTGGTCGCGAGATCGGCGATGGTCTTCCAGGAGCCCATGACGGCGCTCGACCCCGTTCTGCCGATCGGCCTGCAGATCACCGAAAGCCTCGCGGCGCACCTGCGGCTGCACGGCCGTGCGGCGCAGCTTCGCGCGATCGAGTTGCTCGACCTCGTCGGTATCCCCGATGCCACGCGCCGCCTGCGGCTCGTACCCGCATGAGTTTTCGGGCGGCATGCGCCAGCGCGCGATGATCGCCATCGCGCTCGCGGCCGGCCCCAAGCTTTTGCTCGCCGACGAACCCACCACCGCCCTTGATGTCACCATCCAGGACCAGATCCTCAAGCTGCTGCTGCGCTTGCGCGCCGAGCTGACATGAGCGTGATCCTGGTGACGCACGATCTTGGCGTGGTCGCCGAGACCTGCGATCGCGTCGCGGTTCTCTATGCCGGCCGTATCATGGAGGCCGCACGCACGCGGAGGCGATTTTCCGCGCGCCAGCGCGCATCCTTACACGCGCGGCCTGATCGCCTCGATGCCCGATGCCGCGCCTGCCGCGCCAGTTCCTCGCTGGCATCTCCGGGCACGCCGCCCGATCCGCGCGACCCGCCGCCGGGCTGCCGCTTCGCGCCGCGCTGCCGACATGTCGCCAGCGCCTGCAATGCCGGCCCGCCGGAGATGATCGCGCTTTCGGCCGAGCACCGCGCCGCCTGCCTGCGCACGCACGACCTCCGCATCGTCCGGGCAGTGCCCGTATGACCGGGGCAATCCTGCTGCGCGCCGACGATCTGAGCCGCAGCTTTCCGGTGCGCCGCAGCGTCGCCGATTTGTTGCGCGGCGGACCGCCGCCGCGCGTGCACGCGCTCAACGGTGTGACGCCTCACATCGCGCATGGCGAGACCCTGGCCGTGGTCGGCGAGTTCCGGCAGTGGCAAGTCCACGCTCGCGCGCGCTCTTGTGCGCCTGATCGAGCTCGATCCGGGCAGATCGATTCGACGGCGCCGATGTCCGCCGCCTCGCCGGCCCGGATTTGCGCAGCTACAACCGCCGCGTCCAGCTCGTCTTCCAGGATCCCTACAGCTCGCTCAACCCACGCATGACCGTGGGCAGATCGCTGGACGAGGCGTTGAGCGTTCACCGCATCGTGCCATCGGACCGGCGCGCCGCCCGCATCGCTGAATTGCTGGACCTCGTGCGCCTGCCCGCCGATGCCGCGTTGCGGCTGCCGCGCAGCTTCTCCGGCGGTCAGCGCCAGCGCATTGCCATTGCGCGCGCCCTCGCGGTCGAGCCGGAGCTGTTGATCGCCGACGAGATCGTGTCGGCCCTCGACGTTTCCGTGCAGGCGCAGATCCTGAATCTGCTGCTGGAGCTGCAGCAGCGCCTCGGGCTGGCGATCCTGTTGATCTCGCATGATTTGCGCGTGGTGCGCCATCTCGCCCATCGCGTCGCGGTCATGTATCTGGGCCAGGTCGTGGAGACCGGCCCCGCCGACCAGGTTTTTGCGGCACCACGTCACCCCTATACCCAGGCGCTGCTGCGCGCGGCGCCGCGCCTTCAGCCCGGCCGCCGCAGTGCCGAGGCGGCCATCGTCGGCGAGCTGCCCAGCCCGCTCAACCTGCCGTCGGGTTGTTGCTTTCATCCGCGCTGCCCCAGCGCAATCGAGCGCTGTCGCGCCGTGGAGCCCCGCGTTCATGTCGGCCGCAACAATCATCAGGCACGCTGTCATCTGGCGGAACAGAACATCGCCGCGGCGCCGCCGGCGCCGCGCCCGCCTTCCATCTCCCTGTCAAAAGTCGGGACCGGCGGATCGACGCGCTGAGCCGCAGCTTTGCGCGCCGTCCAAAGGCACGGATTCTTTTACTGCGCCGCGCTTTCCTCTGTGATCAGGAGGGCCACCGGCAGCGCCGCCAGAAGCGGGGCTACGGCGAAGCCGTTATCTTCCAGCGGCGGGATGGCGCCGGTCAGGTGATCGCGCATTGGGCCGGTCAGAACGCCATTCGGCAGTTCGACGCGTGTGTCCTGCCACGCGGCTGCCGGCACGGCGAGGCCGTCGTCGCCAGGCAGCAGCCGCGCGAGGCAGCGACCGACGATTGTAATGGCGACCAGATCGCCCAGCTTGCGCGCAAAGGCCAGGACATGGCCCGCCTGTGCGCCGGTGACGCGGATCGGCACGTACTGCCCTTCGGCAAACAGGCGCGGCGTCGCCCGGCGCAGCGCCAGCGCGCGTGCGATCACGGCCTGCTTGATCCGTCCGCTGCGCCAGTCCTTTGTCAGGTCGGGGAGGGATGCCCGGCGCAGCCCCTCGATCCGCGCGGCGAAATCCACGGGGCGGCGATTGTCAGGGTCGACCAGGCTTAAGTCCCAGAACTCGGTGCCTTGGTAGAAATCCGGCACCCCCGGCACGGTCAATTTGAGCAGGGTTTGGGCCAGGCCGTTGGCGGCACCGGCCGCGCCGATCTTTTGTGCAAACACGGCGAGTTGCCGGCGCAACGCGCGCCCGCGTCCTTCGAGCATGATCGCCATCAGGAAATCTCGTGCAGCACCTTCGTAGGCGACATTGGGCGTGGTCCAGTCGGTGTCGAGCTTGGCCTCGCGCAAGGCTTTCTCCTGCCACTGCGCCACGCGCTGCGCGAAGTTGCGATCGCCGGCCGCGTCGTCGGCGGCAAGATCCAACGGCCAGGCCCCTACCAAAGTCTGGAATAAAGTTACGACATCGCGGCAATGCGGCGCGTCGACGTCGTGGACCTTGCGGCGAAACCCGCTGCTCATTGCCAGCCACGTGCCGACGGACGCAATCCAATCCTCGGGAATCTCACTCAGCACGGCCAGGCGCGCCCGCACATCCTCGCCGCGCTTGTGATCATGCGTGGCCGTGGCCAGCATCGCGTTGGGAAAGTCGCGCTGTCGCGCGCCGCACGTTCATATGGAAATCCTCCGCCGTGTCGGCGAAGCGGCGCGCGTCGAAGCCGACATCGATGCGCGACAGCAACCGGCCATAACGGTAGAACGCCGTATCCTCGACCGCTTTTGCAGCGATCGGCGCGCTCAGTTGCTGGAAGCGCGCCAGCGCCGTCGTCTGCAGCCCGGCCGAAATCAACGAGCTCGCGGCTCCGCTCAGCCAGCGCTCCAGTTGATCGAGCGTGGGCTGATCGGCGGGCAGGGCAGTGCGCCGCGCCTCGCGCATCGCGCGCGCCAATACCTCGAGATCGTCTTGTGTGCTGTGGCCGGGGCTGGTGTAGATCCGATAGACCGGAAAATGCGCCAGCAGCTCCACCACGCAGCGGCGCAGTGCCGCGCGGCTGGTGTCGCGCGTCAGCATGTCGGCCCGCGCCAGCCGGTGCAGTGCTGCGACCACGCTGTTGAGCTGGCTCGAGAAGCTGCGCTCGAGCAACTCGCGCCGTGCGGATTCTTCCTCGACGTCGAATTGCGTCGGCCGCCGGCTGATCGCGCGCCACAGCCGCGTCAGCGGCCCCTCGCCATGCGGATGATGCAGAACGGCACTGACATCGTTCATGAAGTCGTAGCCGGTGGTACCGTCCACTGCCCAATCGTTGCGCAGGCGCTCACCAGGCCCGAGAATCTTTTCGACCACCAGATAGGCATCGCCGGGCGGGCAGGAGGGCGGCCGCTCCTTCGCGAGTTCTGTCGAGGCGTTGGCGCAACTGCCGGCAATACGGCCCCGGCTGCGACAGGCCGTCGACATGATCGACGCGGACCCCGTCGATCAGCCCATCGCGATAGAGGCGCAAAATCGTTTCGTGCGTTGCGGCGAACACGCCGTCGTCCTCGACGCGCATCGCGATCAGGTCGTTGATGTCGAAAAAGCGCCGCCAGTTGATCTCGTCGCCGGCCACGCGCCACCAGGCAAGACGGTAATGCTGGCGCTCGAGCAGCCGGTGCAGTTGGTGGCGGCCGTCGATGGTCGCGGGATCGAACGCGGCGAGCGTCAGGCGCTGGATTTCAACTTGCGTGCCTGGCGCCAGCGGGAAGTTCGTGTCGAAATAGCGCAGCATGACGCGCCCGAGATCCACGTCGAACACCAGCCGCAACTCCCCGGCGGCAAGCGCCTTGCCGTAAGGTTGCCCCAGGACCGGCAACAGGATCTTGTCCTGCAGGCTGGGATCGTCCGGCGACCAATCGATATCGAAGAACCCGGCATAGCGGCTGGTGCGCCCATGCTCCAGCACGTCGGACCACCACGCATTGCCCGGACCTATGGCCATGTGATTGGGCACGATATCGACGATCAAGCCAAGCCCGGCGCCGTGCAGCGCCGCCACCAGCAAGCGCAACCCATCCTCGCCGCCGAGCTCCGGATTGACCTGCGTCGGGTCGATCACGTCGTAGCCATGCGGCGAGCCCTTGCGCGCCGTCAGAATCGGCGAGGCGTAGATATGGCTCACGCCCAGGTTTGCGAAATACGAAACATGCTGCGTTGCTTCCGCGAAGGTGAACTTCGCATGGAACTGCAGACGCAACGTAGCGCGCGGCGCCGTCATTTGCGCCGTCTCGTCAGCGGTGCGAGTCGCCGACGGATGGCGGGCGGTTCGAGAAGGCGATTGGCCGGCTGTGCCAGCCGCCGGCGCCAGTTCGGATGCTCGTCGATCGTCCCGGGAACGTTGGGCTGTTCCACGAGGCCGAGCGCGTCCTCGAGCGGGATCAGCGACAATCGCGAGCGCGTGCGCGCAACGAACGCGATGGCCGCGTCGACCACCGGGCCGGTCTTGGCCGGCCCGGTCGCCTTGCCGCGCGCCACGCCCGCCTTCTGGAAGCTGCGCCACAAGGCACGCCGGTCGGCCGCGCGCTCACGGCGCGTCTGCTTGGCTTCGGACGCGGTGAGCATCTTGAGCGACGCGCGCAAACTTATATCGGCGCCGCGCCACCAGCCCGCCATGGTCGGCAGGTCGTGCGTCGTTGTCAGTGCTGCGGCATTGACGTCCCAATGTTGCGGCTTGCGGAAATCCGGCCCGTCGCGCTCGAACCACAGCACGCGCATGCCGGCGATGCCGGCCTTGTCCAGGCGCTCGCGAAATCTTGGCGGTACGGTTCCCAGATCCTCGGCAATGACCACCGATTTGTGGCGGCGCGATTCGAGCGCGGTCAGCCGCAGTAGATCGTCGAGCGGATATCTCACATAGGCGCCTTCGCCCGCACCGGCGCCATCCGGGATCAGCCACAGCCGCGCCAGCCCCATCGCATGATCGATGCGCACGCCGCCGGCGTGGCGCATGGCGGCGCGCAAGGTTGCGAGGAAGGGTGCGAAGCCGCCGGCGACCAGGGCCTGCGGCGAGAACGCCGTCAGGCCCCAATTCTGGCCGCGCGGATTGAAGGCATCGGGCGGCGCACCGACGCTGAGCCCGACCAGCAGATCCGCCTGGCGCGACCAGGCATGGCTGCCGCCCGCATCCATGCCAACCGCGACATCAGCGATCAAGCCGATGCGCATGCCCGCGTCTTTCGCAGCGGCTTGCGCGGCACCAAAGGCCCGGTCCGCCACCCATTGCGCGAACATATGGAACAGAATGTCGTCTGCGTGTGTCCGCGCGAAATCCACGAGCGCGGCGCCGCGTGGGTCGCGCCAATCCGCCGGCCAGGCGCGCCAGCTCCATTGCGCGCCGTTGCACTTCAGCCGCTCGGCCTGCAGCACTTCGAACGCGGCGTGGTCGCGCAGCAACTCGCCCTGCTCGGCGCAAAATCGGCGGAAATCCGCGGCCAGAGCGCCTTCCGTATTTTGCGCCAGCTCCTGCGTCCGGAACTGTTCGAACAGCCGATGCAGCAGATCGACCTTCGCCGCCGCCGCCTTGGGCCAATCGATCAGGTTTCCGCGCACGCGATCGACACCATCACGCTTGCGCAGAGCGGCAACGCGCGCGGCCCCGAACACAGCTTCGGGATCGGCATAGAGCGGGTTGAGAAACAACCGGCTGGACGGCGAGTACGGCCCGTAGCGGTGCAAATCGGCGCTGAACAGGGCATGGCTGGGACTAAGCGCGATCGCATCGGCCTTCAGGTGCGCCGCCGCGCGCGCCAGCATCCCGACGGCGCCGGTGTCGCCGATCCCACCATCGCCCGGGCGGCGCAGGCTGTAGATCTGCGCCGCCAGGCCCCACACGCGCCGGCCACGCGCCGCATCGCCGAGGCCCCAGCAGCGCCGCGGCGCCACGGCCAGGGTGATTTGCTGATTGCCGATCTCAAGCCGGTGATACCCTGGCGGGGCGTTGATCAAAATCTCGATCTGTCCGGCGTCAGCCGTACAAACCGCGATCGTCTGACGCCGTCCGTCTTCGAGCGTAAGTCGCGCGGATCGGCGGGTGCCCGCCATCCGCAGGGTCTCGCCGACAGTGACGGTCAGGAAGCCAGCACCCTCGCCATCGCGCGCCGCAAGACGCCGATGGCTCTCAGCAAGATCGTCGCTGGTGTTGCAAGGCAGGCCGAGCGCATCAAGAAGGCGGCGCAGCGTTTCCGGCGATACGGTCTGCGGCGTTCCGGCCGCATCGACCCACTCGGCGGCGATTCCGGCTTCGCGTGCCAGATCGCGCAAGTGCCGGTCGTTCACCGCGCCGGCTCCAGGAAGACGACGGTCGCGTAGCCGCCGAGCTGGCCGTTGCGCAGCTGCCCCTCGGTGATGTTGGCCGTGTGGAACAGCAGGCGGCCGGGCAGGGACGGCAGGTCCACGGCGTCACGCGCCAGGTTGATGGCCAGCGACAGCGTCGCGCCATCGCCCATCTGCCAGCGCGCGGAGACGGCGTGCGAACCGATCGCGGCGGCACCGAGGCTGCGCGTTCCCTTCAGGCGCGGCACGATTTCCGCGTGCCGGCGCGCCAGCAATTCGCGATAGAGCGAGCGGCGCGTGACCGCATGGGCGCCATCGCCGCTGGGCCGCGAGGCCTCGAAGGTCTGCGCCGCGTTGGGGTCGGGGATCGTCGCGCGTCGCACCGGGTCGGCGAACGCCACGAAGCTGGCAAATTCCGCGCGCCGTCCCTCGCGCACCGCGTCGGCCAGCGCGTCATGATGATCGGTGAAATAGAGGAATGGCGTGGCACTCGCGTCTTCCTCGCCCATGAACAGCAACGGGATCTGCGGGCTGAGCAGCAGCAGTGCGATCGCCGCCTCCAGGGCCGCTGGATCGGCGAGCGACGTGAGGCGCTCGCCCAACGCGCGGTTGCCGATCTGGTCGTGATTCTGCAGGAAGTTGACGAACGCAGGTGGCGGCAGATGGGCGCTCGGCGTGCCGCGTGGCTTGCCGCCGCGATAGCGCGACTCTTCGCCCTGATAGACGAACCCCTCCGCCAGGCTCCGCGCCAGTTTCCCGGCCGGATCGACGGCGTAGTCGCTGTAGTAGCCTTCGTGTTCGCCGGTCAGCAGAACATGCATGACGTGGTGGAAATCGTCGTTCCACTGCGCATCGAAACCGGCTGTCAGATGCGCGGCGATATTGCCTTCATGCTCCAGCACCAGATGCACATGCCGGCCCGGCTCGACGCGCAATCGCACCTCTGCTGCCATCTCGTCGAGCCAGTCGGCCTCCGAGATCGCCTGAACCGCATCGAAGCGCAGCCCGTCGAAGCGGTATTCCATCAGCCAGTACAGCGCATTTTCCGTAAAGAAGCGCCGCACCTCCGGCCGGCGAAAATCGATCGCCGATCCCCACGGCGTCTTGATGTCGCTGCGGAACATCTGCGGCGCATAGGCGCCCAGGTAATTCCCATCCGGGCCGAAATGGTTATAGACGACGTCGAGGAGTATTCTCAGCTCCAGCCCGTGCGCTGTGTCGATCAGCGCCTTCAACGCGTTGGGCGTGCCATAGGCAGCGGCCGGCGCGTAGGGCAGGACGCCGTCATACCCCCAGTTGCGCGCGCCCGGAAAATCGTTGATCGGCATCAGTTCGACCGCGGTGACGCCCAGGGCCTTGAGTGCGGGCAACTTTTCCGCCACGCCCGCGAAGCCGCCGCACAGGCCGGGGTGAAGCTCGTAGAGCACCGCCTCCTCCCACGGCCGGCCGCGCCAATCGGCGTGTCGCCACGTGTAGGCGTTGGGATCCACCACCACGCTGGCGCCGTGCACGCCGTCCTCTTGCGCGCGCGCGGCCGGGTCGGGAACCTTCATGCCGTTGCCAAGGATATAGTTGTATCTTGTGCCGGCCGGGCACCCGAGTTCGGCTTCGAACCAGCCGCTATCGCACGATTTCATCGCAACAATCGGTCCGCCGTTGATGGCGACGGACACGGTCTGCTGTCCCGGCGCCCAGAGCCGGAACCGCGTGCGCTTCGCATCGATCGGCGTGGCGCCGGCGGCCAGGCCCAGGCTGAATTTTGTCATGGCGTCGGCCGCAGCGTGGATTGCAGCAGCACAAGGCTCCGCGCGGCAACCTCGACCTCTTGGGCGGCGCTGATCGTTCGCTCCTGCTTGTCGGCCAAAGCGCTGTGCAGTTGCACATGAGCGTCCAGATGCGGTGCCGGCAATCGGAACACCGTGTCGTCCGCGGTCGGGTTCAAAAGCAGCGTTAAGATGGTGACAGTGCCATTGCTGCGCGCCATGGCGCGGCGCAGGATCAGCCGCTGTTCCTCTGCCTTGTTCCAAGCTTCGGGCGACATCGCCTCGCCGTGCTCGTCGAACCAGTCGATATCGAGGATGCCCGGCGCCGGTTCATTCTTGCCGTGCAGGAAATGACGGCTGCGCAGGAGCGGCGTTGCCTGGCGCAGCGCGATCACGCGCGAGACGTAGTCGATCAGCGCGTTGCCGTCCGGTGCCGCGGCCCGGCCCCAGTCGAGCCAGGTGATCTCGTTGTCCTGGCAATAGGCGTTGTTGTTGCCGTTCAGGGTGTGGCCGAATTCGTCGCCGGCCAGGATCATCGGTGTCCCATGCGCAAAGAACACGGTGGCGAGCAACGCGCGCTGCATGCGCCGCCGCGTTTCGATGATCGCCGGGTCATCGGTCGGCCCCTCGACGCCACTATTGGCGGAATAATTATCCGCATGCCCGTCGTTGTTGTCTTCGCCATTGGCCTCGTTGTGGCGCTGCTCGTAGCTGACCAGATCGGCGACGGTGAACCCGTCATGCGACGCGACATAGTTGACGGAGGCCCAGGGCCGGCGCGCGCGGCGATCGAAGAAATCGCTGGAGCCGGCAAGGCGCGCCGAGAAATCGGCGCGCGTGCCCGGGTCGCCACGCCAATAGCGCCGCGTTCCGTCGCGAAACCGGTCGTTCCATTCGGCAAAGCCCGGCGGATGATGCCCGAGCTGATAGCCGCCCGGCCCGACATCCCACGGCTCCGAGATCAGCTTCACATGCGACAGGACTGGATCCTGACGAATCGCGTCGAAGAAGCCGGAGCCGGGATCGAAGCTATGCGCTTCGCGACCCAGCGTCACGCCCAGGTCGAAGCGAAATCCGTCGACATGAAACGATGTGACCCAGTAGCGCAGCGAATCCATCACCATGCGCAGAACCTGCGCATTCGACATATTGACGGTGTTGCCGGTACCGGTGTCGTTGACGCAATGCCGCCGATTATCCTCCCGCAGGCGGTAATAGCTGGAATTGTCGAGGCCGCGAAACGAGAGGGTCGGCCCCATCTCGCTGCCTTCGCATGTGTGGTTGTAGACGACGTCGAGGATCACCTCGATGCCGGCCGCATGCAGGCGGCGCACGGCGACGCGCAATTCGTTGGCCGAGCCGGACGAAAGATAGCGCTGCTCGAGCGAGAAATAACCCAGCGTGTTGTAGCCCCAGTAATTGCGCAAACCCCGTTCAAGCAGATGGCGGTCTTGCAGGAAGGTATGCACCGGCAGCAGCTCGACCGCCGTGACCCCCAACCGCAGGAAGTGCTTGATCATCGGGGCGCTGGCGAGTCCGGCGAACGTGCCGCGCTCCTGCGGCGCGATCTCCGGGTGGCGCATTGTGAGGCCGCGCACATGCGCCTCGTAGATGACCGTGTCGCACCACGGCACGCGCGGCGGCCGGTCGTCACCCCACGAAAACGCATCGTCCGTCACCACCGCCTTGACCATGCCCGGGCCGCTGTCGCGCCGATCGAAGGACAAATCGGCGCGCGCCGAATTCACGCGGAAGCCGAACAGCGCGTCGGACCAGCGGAAATCCCCGGCAATGCGCCGCGCATAGGGGTCGAGCAGCAGCTTGTGCGGGTTGAAGCGGTGGCCGTTCTCCGGCTCGTAGGGGCCATAGGCGCGATAGCCGTAGAGCAGGCCGACATTGGCGTTGGGCAGGTAGCCGTGCCAGACCTCGTCCGTGCACTCGCGCAACGGCAGGCAGGTGATCTGCCGGCGCCCCGACGGGTCGAAGATGCACAGATCGATGCGCTCGGCGTGGGCCGAAAACACGGCAAAGTTCGTCCCCAGCCCATCCCAGGTGGCACCGAGCGGATAGGGATTGCCCGGTGACAGACGCGCGGGAAACGAGTTCATCAATCAGCCTTCGAAGCGGAACAGGATTGTCGCCAGAGGGGGTAAAACGAGGGTGAGCGATTGAGCGTTCCCGTGCGCGGCATGGGGTGTGGTGGTCATGAGGCCGGCATTGCCGACATTGGAGCCGCCGTAGTAGGCGGAATCGGTGTTCAGCACTTCGCGCCACGCACCGGCGCGCGGCACGCCGACCCGGTAATCATGACGCGGCACCGGTGTCAGGTTGGAGATCGCGAGCACCGGGGCGGTGCCGTCGCCGCCCTTGCGCAGGAAAGCGAAAACAGAGTTCGCGCTATCGTCGCCGATCACCCAGTCGAATCCGTCGGATTCGCAATCGCGCGCGTACAGGGCTGCCTCGGCGCGATAGAGACGGTTGAGATCGCGCACCAGGCGCTGTACGCCGGCATGATCTTCCTGCTCCAACAGCGACCACGGAATCTCCGCATCGTGGTTCCATTCCTGCGGCTGGCCGATCTCCCCGCCCATGAACAGCAGCTTCTTACCCGGATGCGACCACATGAACCCGAGATAGGCGCGCAGATTGGCGAAGCGCTGCCAGCGATCGCCCGGCATTTTCGCAAGCAACGAGCCTTTGCCGTGCACGACCTCGTCATGCGATAGCGGCAGGCTGAATTTCTCTGAGAATGCGTAGATCAGTCCGAACGTCATCTCGCCGTGATGATGGCTGCGATGCACGGGGTCATGCGTCATGTAGTCGAGCGTGTCGTGCATCCACCCCATGTTCCACTTGTAGGCAAAGCCGAGGCCGCCCTCGGATGTGGGCTTGGTGACGCCCGGCCAGGCGGTCGATTCCTCGGCGATCATCATGGCACCCGGGCAGCGTTCGGCGACCACGGCGTTGAGGTGCTTGAGGAAGCCCACCGCTTCGAGGTTCTCGCGCCCGCCATGCACGTTGGGCACCCACTGCCCCTCGCTGCGGCTGTAATCGCGATAGAGCATCGAGGCGACGGCGTCGACGCGCAGCCCGTCGACATGGAAATGCTCGAGCCAAAGCAGCGCACTGGCGATCAGGAAGCCCTGCACTTCGCGGCGGCCGAAATTGTAGATGAAGGTGTTCCAGTCGCGATGGAAGCCCTCGCGCGGATCGAGATGCTCATAGAGCGCCGTCCCGTCGAAGCGCGCGAGGCCGTGCGGGTCGGTCGGAAAATGCGCCGGCACCCAGTCGAGGATGACGCCGATTCCGGCACGGTGCAGCGCGTCGATGAAGCGCGCCAAGCCTTCCGGCGAACCAAACCGCGCCGTGGGCGCAAACAGCCCCAGCGGCTGATAGCCCCACGAGCCACCGAACGGGTGCTCGGTGATCGGCAGGAATTCGACATGGGTGAAGTTCATGTCGACGAGATAGGGGATCAGCCGGTCGATGGCGTCGTCCCAGCTCAGCGGATTGCCGTTGTCGTGCCGCAGCCACGACGCCAGATGCACTTCATAGATGCTCAGCGGCGCGTCGGGCGCGTGACGCTTGGCGCGTGCGCGCATCCACGACTCATCGCGCCAGGGGAATGCATGCGGGTCGGCGATAATGGTGGCCGTGGCCGGGGGCATCTCCGTCTGCCGCCCGACCGGGTCGGCCTTGAGCGGCAGCAATGATCCATCGGCGCCGACGAATCTCGTATTTGTAATGCGCCCCGGGCGACACGCGCGGCACGAACAATTCCCAGATGCCGGACGGAAAGCGCAGCCGCATCGCATGGCGCCGCCCGTCCCAACCATTGAAATCGCCGACCACCGCGACGCGGCGCGCATTGGGCGCCCAGACCGCGAAGCGCACGCCGCGCACGCCCTCGATCGTCATCGGCTGCGCGCCGAGGCTCGAGGCGAGATCGAAATGCCGCCCCTCGTTGAACAGATGCAGGTCGAGATCGCCCAGCAGCGGTCCGAAGGAATAGGGGTCTTCCGTCTCCTGCACGCCGCCGGGCCAGGTGATCCGTAGGATGTAGCGATTATCCCCATCGATTTTGCCGGAGAACAGCCCGGTCGGGGCACCTTGTGCCAGGGTACCGAGCTTGCGCCCGTCGCGGGACAGCACCTCCACCTCGCGGGCCCCCGGCAAGAAGACGCGGATCACCCGGTCGCCGCCGCGCCCATGCGGCCCGAGCACGCTGAACGGGTCGCCGTGGCGTGCATCGGCGAGCGCCGCCACCGTCCCGTCGTCGAGGGGACGCACGCTCAAATCGGCATCAGTCATCGCCGTGAACTTTCGTGTCGTCGAGAACGCGCGTCGCCAGCATCGCCAGCCCGGCCAGCGGCACGCTCAGCCAGGCCGGACGGTTCGCCGCCTCGTAGAGAACCTCATAGGCGGCTTTTTCGATCAGGAAGAGATCGAGCAATGCGGTTTCCGCTTTCTCCACGTTGGAACCGGTCGTCTGCCAATAGGCACCCAAGAATGCCGTCGACGCATCTTCCCGGAATTCCAGCAGCATGGCGTCGCGCTGCGCTTCGGTCACCAGCGTGGCGCTCAGCGCCTTGCGGTTGATGAGAGCGGCGGCCGCATAATCGAACGAGCGCAGCAAGCCGGCGACATCACGCAACGGGCTCGCTTTGGCACGCCGTTCGGCCAGCGGGCGCGACGGCTCGCCCTCGAAATCGATGATGTAGGCGTCGCCGCTGGCGATCAGCACCTGGCCGAGATGGAAGTCGCCATGGATGCGCGTCATCCGCATGCCAACGCCATGGCGTGCCAGCTCGCGCACGGCGGAGGCGAGCGCTGCTTTCTGGCTCACCAGGATCATCGCCCGCTCGCGGTCGCGATCCTGCGCCCAGCTCTGCTGGTGCTCGAGCACGTCCAACGCCTCTTCGATCAGCAGGGTCGCGCGCTCGGCCCAGGCTTGGGCGTCCTTCTCGCTGGCCTCGATCAACCCGAAATCCGGGTTGTCGGACGGCCGCGCCAGGATCTGATGCATCTCGCCCAGGCGTCGGCCGATGACGGCCGCGATGGTTTCGTAGTCCGCGATATTGTCAGCCTGCGCCTGCGCGGTGCCTTCGCCTTGTGTGCCGGCGGCGCGCGCACCAAGATCGTCCAGCGCGCGTTCAAGATGATTGAGCGTCCAACTCCACGCATCGCCCTGGTTGCGCACGAAGGCCTGCGCCACTGCCAGCGAATGGCGCACGCCATCGCCGGCCACGCGCACGACCTCGCCCAGCTGCGCTGGCACGTTGGCGAAGCCCTGGCCGGTCAGATAGCGGCCCATCTCGGCTTCCGGATGCTCGCCGCCGGCCACGCGCCGGAAGATCTTCAGCATCACCTTGTCGCCCAGGATCAGCGACGAGTTGGATTGCTCGGCGGAAAGCCATATCACGTCAGCATCGGCTGGAGCCTGCAGCGCCTCGCCGCGGCCCGCCGTGGCTTCGAACCGGATGTCGCCATCCGGCGTCGCGATCGTGGCACCCACGGCGAGCGCGCCAATCATCGCGTGCGCGAATTCCGGCGACGGCAAATCCATCGGTCAGCAGGCCGACCCGCCGCACGCGCCGCGCACGTGATAGAGCGAGCTGGCCCGGCAGTGCCGCCGCCGGCTCGTCCTCCCACACGATCGTCAGCGGCAATTGCCAGCGCGTCGTGCCGCGACCGGATTCCGTTTCGATCTCGGCCAGGACGATCTCGCGCGTGGTACCCGGAAGCGCGGCTGCAAACGCCAGGCGTACCGATTTCAAACTCTGATCCTTGGCGGCGAACCAGCGCCGCTTGGCGAGATAGGACGGCAGGATCGAAGTTTCGAGCGCAGCCTTGCCGATGCTCCGCACGGCATCGGCTAATGTCGTTCGCAAGATCAGGGTCTCGTATTCCGGCATCGGCTCGGGTGCCGGCGTGTGCCACGACGGCCACTCATTTTCGGCGGCCAGCAAGAACCAGTAGAAGCCGTAGGGCGGCAGCGTCAGCAGGTAGGTGAGCTGGCCGATCGGCGGAAATACGGTTCCGCCGTTGAATTCGATCGGCACGCGTCCGACGAAGCCCGACAAATCCAGCTCGACGGCTTGCGGTGCACGCGAAATGTTGGCGACGCACAAGATTGTCTCGGCTTCGTATTCGCGCAGATAGGCGAGGACCTTGCGGTTCTTGGGATAGAGGAAACGCAGCGTGCCGCGGCCGAACGCGTTATGCTGCCGGCGGACCGCCAGCATGCGCCGCATCCAGTTAAGCAGCGAATGCGGGTCGCGGCTTTGTGCTTCGACGTTGATGGCTTCGTAGCCGTAGAGCGGATCCATGATCGCGGGCAGAACCAGTCCCGCCGGATCGGCCTTGGAGAAGCCGCCATTGCGATCCGGCGACCATTGCATGGGTGTACGCACGCCATCGCGATCGCCCAGATGGATGTTGTCGCCCATGCCGATCTCGTCGCCGTAATAGATGACCGGCGTGCCCGGCATCGACAGCAACAAACAGTTCAGCAGTTCGACCCGCCGCCGGTCGCGTTCCAGCAGCGGCGCCAAACGGCGCCTTATGCCCAGATTGAGGCGCGCGCGCCGATCCGCGGCGTAAATCTGCCACAAATAATCGCGCTCCGGATCCGTCACCATCTCCAGCGTCAGCTCGTCGTGATTGCGCAGGAAGATGGCCCATTGGCAATTCTCGGGAATCGGCGGCGTCTGGCGCAGGATGTCGGTGATGGGGAAGCGATCCTCGCGCGCGATCGCCATGTACATGCGCGGCATCAGCGGGAAGTGGAATGCCATATGGCACTCGTCGCCGTTGCCGAAATAATCCTTCGTGTCTTCCGGCCACTGATTGGCTTCGGCCAGCAGCATGCGACCCGGAAATTCGCGGTCGAGCTCGGCACGGATGCGCTTCAGCACATCGTGCGTCTCGGGCAGGTTCTCGTTGATCGTGCCCTCGCGTTCGACCAGGTAGGGCACGGCGTCGAGCCGCAGCCCGTCGATGCCCAGATCGAACCAGAAGCGCATGACGCCGAACACCGCCTTGAGCACGCGCGGATTGTCGAAATTCAAATCGGGCTGATGCGAATAGAAGCGGTGCCAGAAATAGGCGTTGGCAACCGCGTCCCATGTCCAATTGGAGCGCTCCGTGTCGACGAAAATCACGCGCGTGCCGGCGTATTTCTGGTCCGAATCCGACCACACATAGAAATCGCGGAACGACGAGCCCGGCTTGGCACGGCGCGCGCGCTGGAACCACGGATGCTGGTCGGAAGTGTGGTTGATCACCAGCTCGGTGATGACGCGCAAGCCCCGCGCATGTGCTGCGGCGATGAAGCGCTTCACGTCGGCCATCGTCCCGTAGTCGCCGTGGACGGCGCGATACTCGCTGATGTCATAGCCGTCATCGAGGCGCGGCGAGGGGTAGAAGGGCAGCAGCCAGATCGCGGTCACGCCGAGATCGGCGATGTAGTCGAGCTTGGAGATCAACCCCGGGAAATCCCCCACGCCATCATTGTTGGCGTCGAAGAAGGATTTGATGTGGAGCTGATAGATGACCGCATCCCTGTACCATTGCGGGTCGGTGGCGACCGGCTGGACCTGGACGATCGGCTTCGCAAGCGACGGCTTGGTGAGGGGGACATTCATGGTCGTCACGCCATGGGGGCGATCCGCCAGATCGCATAAGGGAGGGCGGAGGGGTCGAGGCGCACATGCTGGATCTTGCCGGTCCACATGAAGCGGTGGCCGTGCACAAGGTCCTCCACGGCAACCGAGCCATGATCGGGGATCTTCCAGGTCCACAGCGGCACTTCGAAATCGGCCTCCTGGATCGCGTGCGGATCGAGGCTCACTGCAATCAGAATCATGTCGGTGCCGTCCGCACTTGGCTTGCCGTAGACAAGGATGTTGTCGTTGTGCGCCGTATAAAATTTGGTGTTGAGATGGGTCTGCAGCGCCGGGTGCGATTGTCGCAGCCGGTTCAGCATCGTGATCTCGGCGATGATGTTGCCGGGCGTATTATCGTCGCGCGGGCGGAGCTCGTATTTCTCCGAGTCCAGATACTCCTCGCGGCCGGGTAGCGCTGCCGCCTCGCACAGCTCGAAGCCCGAATAGACGCCCCACAGTCCCGACAGCGTTGTGGCCAGGGCCGCGCGGATGAGGAACCCGCCGCGGCCGGAGGTTTGCAGGAAATAGGGATTGATATCCGGCGTATTGACAAAAAAATGCGGCCGGAAGAAATCGACAACATCCGTCGTCGTCAGCTCGGTGATGTAATCGGTGAGTTCCTGCTTGGTGTTTCGCCAGATGAAGTAGGTGTAGGACTGCGAGAAGCCAACCTTCGCCAGCCTGTACATCATCTTCGGGCGGGTGAAGGCCTCGGACAGGAAGATGATGTCAGGTGCCTGCGTGCGGATGTCGGCGATCAGCCATTCCCAGAACGGCAGCGGCTTGGTGTGCGGATTGTCGACCCGGAAGATGCGCACGCCCTCGCCGGCCCAGAAGCGCACGATGTCGCGCAAGCCCAACCACAGATCGGGGATCGCGCCGTCAGCGTAGAAATCGACGTTGACGATGTCTTCGTATTTCTTCGGCGGGTTTTCGGCGTAGCGGATCGTGCCGTCCGCCCGCCAGCGGAACCAGTCCGGGTGCTGCTTCAGCCACGGATGATCGGGCGAGCATTGGATGGCGAAATCGAGCGCCAGCTCCAGCCCATGCGCGGCGGCGGCGTCGCGCAGCCGGCGGAAATCGTCGAATGTGCCAAGAGCCGAAAGAATGGCGTCGTGCCCGCCCTCGGCGCTGCCGATCGCATAAGGGCTGCCCACGTCGTTTGTGTCGGATGTCAGGCTATTGTTGCGGCCCTTGCGATTGATGGTACCGATCGGGTGGATCGGCGGAAAGTAGAGAACGTCGAACCCCATGGCGCGGATCGCCGGCAGGCGTGCGATCACATCGGCAAATGTGCCATGCCGCTGCCGGTCGCCGCTCTGGGAGCGCGGAAACAGCTCGTACCAGCTCGCAAATTCCACCTGCGGCCGCTCGATTTCGATTGGCAGCGCCGGCTCATGGCGGGTCAGGAAGGCGTGCTCATCGCATGCCGCGATGCTGGCACGCATCTCATCGGATAGCAGAAGATCGGCGATATCGCGGGAATCCAGACGCGAGATGGCATCGAGCGCCTTGGTCAGGACCCGCTTGTGCTTTCGCTCGGCGCGTCCGGCCGCGTCTTGCAGAATCTGACGCGCCTCGTCGATCTCGTTGGTGATCGCAACGCCGGCCTCGCGCTTGCGCGCCAGATCGTGCATGAGCGAGGCGTATCGGTCCCACCATGCCTCGATCGTGACCGTATGACGGCCGATGCGGCTGGGTGTGATGCTGGCGCGCCAGCGGTCGTTGATCACCAAGCGCATCGGTGCTCGATGCCATGCGGTTTCGTCATCCGCCTTCCACAGCACGCAGGCGGCGATCTTGTCGTGGCCGTCGATGAAGATATCCGCCTCGACGGCGATCGCCGTGGCGACGACGCGCTTGGCGGCAAAACGTCCTTGGTCGACGCTGGGCGACACCGCCTCGATGACGATGCGCGGCTGTTTTACGGCCTCTTCGATCGACAGGGCCGCCTTGCCCTTGGCTTCAACGTCGCCGATGCGCCGCACCTGCAGGGCCCGTACTTCCGCCGGCATCAGAGGCTCCGTTTCGCCGTTTTCCGAGAGCGCGAAGGCCGCGCCCGCGCTGGGCGGCAGCGGCGTGAGGCCGATCGTCACCGGGGCTGAGTGGGCGAGATCGGGATTGATGAGGACGACGGCCCCGCCACCCGCCTGGCGCGGATCGGGCGCGTCGGCGCGCAGCAGGGCGGTGACGGCAGCGCCAGACCCGCTCAGGCTGCGCAGCGCGCCGTCTGGACCAAACGCCGCCATGCGGTCGGCGAGCGCGTTGGCGTCGCGGATTTCCTCGGCGAGATCGGCGGCAATTCGCGCGTCGCTGTCGAGATCCTGGGGCGTCGAGAAGCGCCCGTCCATGGGCCGGCGCGCGGCATATTCGAAGCCCATCGGCACCAGGATTCCGTGGCCGGTGGCGGCGGCGACGCGCAACGCGCGGCGATAGGCCGCGACAGGGTCCGTGCCGGGCGGCAGGCGCGACGCCAGGCGCGGGCCGAACGGCGCCTCCGGGCAGGCCAGCACGGGTGCGACCGCGCGCAGGACCTCGTGCTCCTGCGCGAACCAGGCCCCACGATAATCCCACCAGGAGTCGGACGAGAACACGCCGTCGAACCCGGCGCCGCTAAGGCTGGCGATCTGCGGCCACGTCAATCCCGGCGTCCAGGCCAGGAAGCGGCAGTCACGCGACGTCTCGCGCATGGCGGCGATCAGGGCACGCCACGCCCAGGCGGGACTATCGGCGACCCGCACGCAGCGAAACCCCGCCGCACCGGCATTGATATGGCGGGACAGACGCTGGTGCCACCATCCGATGAGCTGTTGCGCGGTATCTGGGTCATCGAAGCGTGCCGTGACGCTGTCGCGCCGTTGCGCGGCGACGCGCGGGTCGGCACGCCCGTCCTGCATTGCGATCGTCGAGTGAAACCATCCGGGTTGCGCTGCGACGGGGTTGGTACGATCGACGCTGCCGATCACCAGATCGAGTATCAGCTTGAGACCGTGGCGCGCGCACAACGCCGCGACCGCAGCGATGGCGTCATCCGCCCGCCCAGTGACGCCAAGGCTCGGTGCGGCGGCCTCATGGTCGCCGGTAAGAAAAATATCCTCGCCCGGACCCGGCGCGTAGAGCGGCGCCGTGCCGACATGATCGAACCCCAGGGCCCGGCAGCGCTCGAGATGGCGCGGCCAATCCTCAAGGCGACCGGCCAGCGCCGGGTGAATATAATAAATTTTCGCAGGCTGGCGCGTCGCCGGCTGGGCCCGCCGCGTTTCACGCGGCCGGGTCCGGGCAATGGTTTCAGGCACAACCTGGCTTTCCGGTGCGCGCATCATAAGCAAACCGTAAAGCTGGGGCCGCCATGGATGTCGGGCGGCGCGCGGTGTTTAGGAAATGCGAGCGACTCCTCGCCCGCGCAAGGACCCGCCCTCTACCCAAATCAAAGCGTGATAGCGGACTTGGTTCCCCGCGCTTTTGCAGGTGCGAGGGAACTTGTCGTGCAATGCGGGTTTGCCGTTTTTGGCGGTAAGCGGTGGCACGGTCGGAGGAGAATCGATGAACAGCCGGGAACAGCGCATTCGCGATCGGGCACATCGTCTTTGGGAGAGCGAGGGCCGACCCGAGGATCAGGAAAAGCGCCATTGGCAGATGGCGGAGCGGGCGATCGACGAAGAAGATCGCGCCGTGTCGGCGACGACCGCCGAATCGTCTGGCGAAAACAAGGCATCGGGCAATACGCCGGTGGTTGGAAGTGCGGCTTCGACGCCAAAGAAGACGCGGTCCGAGCGTACACCCAAACGTACAACGCGCCGGCGCAACGGCGATGCGTCGGCTCCGGCCGGCGCGCGGTCGGAAGACCTTACCCGCCGCGGCGATCGCGCCAGCGGTAATACATGATCGACGGCGCCAGGAACCACGGATTGCCGCGATAGAACGGACGGGTCTGGAAGCTGAGCCCGTCGAAGGCGGTTTCGCCTTCCGTTCGCCCCAGCACTTGCTGGCCGATGCGCATGCCGAGATAGCCGGCCATGCCGACACCCGAGCCGCAATACCCCATCGCGTAATAGAGCCCGTCGCGGTTGCCGGCATGCATCAGCTCATCGAACGTATAAGCGATGAAGCCGCACCAGGAATGGCTGATGCGCGTGCTCTTCAGCTCCGGGAAGATGCGCGTCATCGCGTCATGTAGGCGCGGGCCGCTGACGCGCGGATCGGTCTCGTTGTGCGACACGCGCCCACCGAACAGAATGCGCTGCCCGTTCGGTGACGCGCGGTAGTAATAGACGACTTTGCGCGTGTCGCTGACGATCCGGTCCTTCGGCATCAATCGCGCCATCATCTCCGGCGAAATCGTTTCCGTCGCAATGATGTAGCTGCCGATCGGGATGACGCGGCGCTGCAGCCAGGGCGTGAGCTTGCCGGTATAGCCGTTGGTCGCGACCACGACATGGCGCGCAGCGACCACGCCGCGCGCCGTCTGCACGCGAAACCCGGTGCCGTCCTTGTCGATCGCGGTGGCGGCGCAGTGCGGTATGATCTTCGCCCCGGCCTGCAGCGCGCGGTCCAGCATGCCCTGATGGAACCGCGCCGGGTCGATCGAGGCGTGGCGCGTATAGACCGCGCCGCCGAAATACGCGTCGGTCCCCAATTCGCGCCGCTGCTCGGCGCGCGGCACGATCTGCGTCTCGATCTCCAACCCCTTGGGCTGATTCTGCGCCCGACGTGCGAGGGCTTCGTATTGCGCCGGGTTATGCGCCGCATGAAACCGGCCGACGATGCGGAAATCGCAATCGATTTTCTCTTCCGCCACAAAGCGTGCGACCCACGCCAGCGAATTGTGCCCTTCCCTGATCAGCCGGAACGCCGTCTCCGCGCCGTGGCGCTTGGCGAGCTCGTCATAGCCGGGCTTGATGCTGGTCGAGATCTGCCCGCCATTGCGCGTGCTGCAGCCCCAGCCCGCGTTTTGCGCGTCCAGCACCAGCGTGTCGCGCCCGCCGCGCGCGGTCTGCAAGGCGGCGCTCAAGCCCGTATAGCCCGAGCCGATGACGACGACATCCGCCTTGGCCGGCAAAGCCGTTTCCGGCAGGGACGGCCGCGCCACGCGATCCCACCAATAGGGTGTGAGCTTGCTATCCTGGTGAACAACGCGTCGCTCATCGGCGGGACTCAGCAGCACGAGGTCCGCACCCTTTTCCGCGACCATGATCGTCGGCGCGTTGGTGTTGCCCGATGTCACGGCGGGGAAGACCGACGCGTCGATGACCCGCAACCCCTGCAACCCGTGCACCTTCAGCTCATGACTTACGACATTCCCCTGCGGGTCCGGCCCCATGCGGCAGGTGCTGACCGGGTGGAACACGCTCGACCCGCGCGCGCGGACATCTTTGATGAGTTCCGCGTCCGATTGGACAGCAACGCCGGGCTGAAGCTCCTCCGCGATGACCGCCCGCAGCGACGGAGCCGCCGCCAGCGTGCGCAGAAACTTCGTGCCTTCGAGCATGTCGCGTATGTCTTCATCCGTCGACAGGGAATTGGGGGTGATCGCGGGTGCAGCGAACGGATCGGCCGACCTGATCTCAAGATGCCCGCGGCTGCTCGGTCGGCATGGCTGCGCGCTTAAGAGAAACCCGGGGAAGCTGTCCGGCCGCATCAGGGCGCGCTTGCCCGGGACGGCGCGGGTATAGCTCAGCGGCGAGAAATAGAGCTGAATGTTCGGGCGCGTGAGATCGGCCCGCGTGCGGATGAACCCGCCGCCTTGGTTGACGCTGATCGACAGCGGCCCGCGCCGCAGCGCCACGTATTTGAGACCGACGCGCAGCCGCCCCCACCACGTGCCGAGCTCCTGGTTCAGCGTCGGCCGGCGCGCGCGGTAGAGATGGTCGATGCACAGATGATCCTGCAGATTGCGGCCGACCGCCGGGCTGTCCAGGACGATGTCGATGCCGTGCGTCTTCAGCGTCTGCACCGGTCCCACGCCCGAGAGTTGGAGAAGCTGCGGCGAGTTGATCGACCCGGCGGCCAGGATGATCTCGCGCGCCGCGCGGGCGGTCTTAAGCACGCCATGCTGGCTGTACGTCACGCCGACGGCGCGCGTACCCTCGAACACAATGCGCGTGGCGTGCGCCTGCGTTTCGACCCGCAAATTAGGCCGCTTCGCGCCGGCCACAGATAGGCGCGCGACGCCGACATGCGCCAGCCGTCGCGCATGGTGATCTGATAGAGGCCGACACCTTCCTGGGTCGCTCCGTTGAAATCCGGCGTGCGCGACAGCCCGATCTCGTCGCAGGCGCGCAGATAGGAATCGCAAAGCGCATGGCAATCGGCGCTGACATCGGCAACGTGCAGCGGCCCGCCTTTGCCGCGCCAGCCGTCGCCGCCGCGTGCGAAATCCTCCGACTTCTTGAAATACGGCAGAACATCGTTCCAGCCCCAGCCCGAATTTCCAAGCGCTCGCCACTCCTCGAAATCGGCCACTTGGCCGCGGATATGAACCATGGCGTTGATTGAGCTCGACCCGCCGAGGATCTTGCCGCGCGGCCAATAGCCCTGCCGACCGTCCAGCGCCGCCTCGGGCTCGGTCCGGTACATCCAGTTGACGTGGCGGTTGTAGAACGACATGCCGTAGCCGATCGGCATCTGGATCCACAGACGCCGGTCGCTGCCGCCGGCTTCCAGCAGCAACACCTTATGCTCCCCGCTTTCGCTCAGCCGGTTGGCAAGAACGCAGCCTGCCGATCCGGCGCCGACAATGATGTAGTCATACGAATTCATTCAGGCTGAAATTGGCAGCAGAATTGGTCTGATCGCGAGGTCCAGTTTCAACAATTTGTCATACCACTAGCCGCGCGATCCCGCGGCGCGCCGCGGCTTGACCATCCCTTCGAGCACGTCGCGCAGCACGGCCACGCCGCTCTTGATCTCCGGCGGCTTGATCGCACCGAAGCCCAGCACCAGCCCGTTCACCGAAGCCGGCTCGATCGAGAAACGCGCGATGGGGGAGACGACGATGCGCCGCGCCTGCGCTTCGCGCGCCACCGCGATTTCCGACAGATGCGCCGGCAGATAGCCGATCGTGTGCAGCCCGCTATCGCTGCGCACGACGTCGAGCAGCCCGCCGAGCTGGCGCTGCGCTGCATCATAGAGGGCGGCGTGCCGTTCCTCGTAGATCCGGCGCATGCGGCGGATATGCGTGGCGAAGTAGCCTTCCTCGATGAACTCGGCGACCACCGCCTGCACGCTTGACGGCACGCCCTGCACGAACGCCGCCGAGACTTTCTGGAACGTGGCGACCAGCGACGGTGGCACGAGCATGAAGCCCAGCCGCAGCGCCGGAAACAGCGATTTGCTGAACGTGCCGACATAGATCACAAGGCCCGTGCGGTCGACGCTCTTGAGCGTGGGCAGCGGCCTTCGGCCGAAGAAGAACTCGCCGTCGTAATCGTCCTCGACGATCCACGCCCCGGCCTGCTCGGCTGAATTGAGCAGCGCGAAGCGTCGCTCCAAACTCATGATGTGGCCGAGCGGCTGGTGATGCGAGGGCGTCACGAACACCAGTCGGAACTCCGGCGCGCGTTTCAGCCCGTCCTCGACGCGCAAGCCATCCTGGTCGACCGGTACGGGCACCAACTCTGCGCCCGACGCGAGCAAGCCGTTGCGAGCACCGATGGCACCCGGATTCTCGAACCAGACCTTGTCGCCGGGGTTGAGCAGCACCGTGCCGATCAAGTGGAACGCCTGCTGCGCGCCGCCGACGATGAAGATCTGCTCCATCTCGCAGGCAATGCCGCGATTGGCGCGAAGATGGGCTGCAATCGCCTCGCGCAGCTTGGCATCGCCGAATGGCGCGCCATAGCCCATCACGTCCTCGCGCGCACCGCGCCAGTGCTTGGCGGCGAGGCGCGCCCATTGCGCCATCGGGAACGCGTCGAAGGCGGGCAGCGCCGTCACGAAGGCGCGCGGCGAATAGGGTAGGCGCGGCCGGTCGCTGAAGCGGTCGACCGCCCAGTCCATGGCCTTGGACAGGCTCGGTTTCTGTCGGTGCGGGCCGGTCTTGC
>CAVVJD010000010.1:0-25773 GCA_963748455.1 uncultured Alphaproteobacteria bacterium | reverse complement strand
CCATCCCCCGCGTGAGTTCCCGCCGCTCAGGGTCGAGCACGAAGTCTTCGAACGCGTACTGCATTTCGCCCCCTGATCGCGTACGCAAGCGTTGGACGCGCCGTCGAGACAAGTTCGCGAACACCGCCGGTCCGGGCAAGCAATTGATAGCACAGCATTCATGATCGGGCACGGCCTTGTGGCGCCGGCCCGCGGAAGCCGGACAGCGCCAGCCCGGGACGTTGCTTGGACGAAGATTCAAGAGAAACTCAACGTCAATTCAACGCCGCTGCAAAGTCTTCCGGCCGACGATCGGGCATCCTCCGTCCTGTCGAACACGCAATCAATCGGAGGACTCAACATCAAGATCGTCGTCATCGGTGGCGTCGGCAAGGAGCAAGCGATGATCGATCTGCCGATCTATCTCAGCAATCTTCGCCTCGACCCCAGCCGATCGAACCTCTGGCCAAACGGAGAACACACCATGGACGGATCTATCCTGCGCAAGAGCGCGTTTGCCATGCCGCCGAGAGCCCGGCCTTCCCGCCGGGACCCTATCGCTTCGTCGACCGAGAGTATTTCATCATCCGCTATCGTACCGATCTCGAGGCCTTGCGCCGGGTGGTGCCGGACCCGCTGGAAATCATCGAGCCGGTGGTGAACTACGAGTTCATCCGCATGCCGGAATTCGACCGGCTTCGGCGACTACACCGAGAGCGGCCAGGTGATCCCTGTCCGCTACCAGGGCCAAGCCGGCAGCTACACCCACCAGATGTTTCTGAACGATCATCCGCCGATCGCCGCTGGGCGGGAGATCTGGGGTTTTCCGAAGAAGCTGGCGCAGCCTACGCTGGCGGTCGAGACAGACACGCTTGTCGGTACGCTGAACTACGGCTCGGTTCGCATCGCCACCGGCACGATGGGCTACAAGCACCGCGCCCTTGATTGCGGCCGAAGCCAAGGCGCTGGCCGCGCCGAATTTCCTGCTGAAGGTCATTCCGCATGTGGATGGCAGCCCGCGCATCTGCGAGCTCGTCCGCTACTACCTCGAAGACGTGAGGTGAAGGGCGCTTGGAGGGACCTGCGGCCTTGGCGCTCACCCGCACGCCTTGGCGCCGATTGCAGAGCTGCCCGTGCTCGAGGTGCTCTCCGCCAAGCATCTCGTCGCCGATCTGACGCTCGGTCTGGGCACCGTCGTCCACGACTACCTCGCCTAATCGCCACACAAGGGAGACGAAAAATGCATGGTGAATCGAACGAAACAGCCCAAAGCGCCCGCAACAGATTGCGGTCCCGCACTTATGACGTCATCGCCTTGGTGCTGCAGGGCGGCGGTGCGCTCGGCGCCTATCAGGCCGGCATCTACGAGGGGCTGCACGAGGCTGGGATCCGGCCGACCTGGCTGGCCGGTATTTCGATCGGCGCGCTCAACGCCGCCATCATCGCCGGTCCGCCCGAATCCCAGCGTGTCGCTCGCTTGCGCGAATTCTGGGAGACGATCTGCGCCGTCGCCCGTCGAATGGCCCGCCGCCGAAGGCCTGGCAGAGTCTTGCCCTTCGCTTTCGACCTGCGCTCGGCCACAATGCCGCCGCAGCAATGCGCGCACTCTTTAAGGTCAGCGCGGCTTCTTCAAGCCCCGCTTTCCCCCACCCTTCCTGTCGCTGTTCTGCGGCGACGGCGCCACCAGCTTCTACGACACGACGCCACTGCGCGACACCCTGAGCGCCTGGTGGATTTCGATCTGCTCAATTCCGGCGATGTGCGGGTGAGCGTCGCCGCGGTCAATGTCCGCAGCGGCAATCTCGTCTATTTCGACACCGCAGAGCGCCGGCTGCGGCCGGAGCATTTCATGGCATCGGGCGCCTTGCCGCCAGGCTTCCCCGCCGTCGGATCGACGGCGAGTATTACTGGGATGGCGGCGTCGTCTCGAACACGCCGCTCTCGCGGGTCCTGTCGAGCGAGCCGCGGCGCGACACGCTGACCTTCCAGGTCGATCTGTGGTCGGCGAAGGGCCGCGGCCCGTACGACCTGCTCGAAGTGTCGAGCCGGCAGAAGGACATCCAGTACTCGAGCCGGACCCGCGCCATCACCACGCACATGCTGCGGATGCAGAAGATGCGGGCCGCGATGCAGCGTCTGATCGACAAACTCCCCGAAGCCGCGAAGCATGATCCGGAGGTGCTGGCAATGTCCGATCTCGCCCGGCACCAGGCCTACAACGTCATTCACCTGATCTATCAGGCCAAGATGTTCGAAGGCCACTCCAAGGACTACGAGTTCGGCCTCCATGCGATGCGCGAGCATTGGCAGAGCGGGCTAGACGACATCCGACGCACCTTGGCGGATCCTCGCCGTTTGGCATTGCCGGCACCGGAGCTCGGCATGATTACACACGACGTCCACCGCGAAACGGGCGTCCGGTAAGCCTGATCACTCAATCACATTCTGAGGGATGAAGAACCATGTTGAAAGGCAAAATAGCGATCGTCACGGGCTCGACCAGCGGCATCGGTCTTGGCATCGCGAAGGCGCTGGCGAGCAAGGCGCCGACATCGTCTGAATGGCTTGGGCGACGCAAGCGAGATCGAAGACGTTCGTAGCGGCCTCGAGCGGGAGCATCGGGTCCGCGTGATCTATGACGGCGCCGATATGTCGAAGGGCGCGCGGTGCGCGGCCTCATTGAGGCGACGATCGCCAAGCTGGAGCGGCTGGACATTCTGGTGAACAACGCCGGCATCCAGTTCACCGCGCCGGTCGAGGAGTTTCCGGCCGAGAAGTGGGACGCAATCCTGGCAATCAATCTCTCGGCCGCCTTCCACGGCATTGCCGCCGTCGTGCCGCAGATGCAGAAGCGAGGTTGGGGCCGGATTATCAACATCGCCTCGGCCCATGGCCTAGTTGGCTCGACGCACAAGGCCGCCTACGTCGCCGCCAAGCACGGGCTCGTCGGGCTGACCAAGGTGGTTGGGCTGGAGACCGCCGGCACCGGCATCACCGCCAACGCCGTCTGCCCCGGATGGGTGCTGACCCCGCTGGTCGAGAAGCAGATCGCCGATATCGCGGCCAAGAAGAAGATCAGCCGGGAAGACGCAACGATGGCGCTCCTGGGCGGAAAGCAGCCCTCGCAGACATTTGTGACACCCGAACAGCTCGGCGGCACCGTTGCGTTCCTGTGCTCACCGGCGGCCGACCAGATCACCGGCACCGCCATCGCGGTCGATGGTGCGTGGACTGCGCAATAGGACCCGCAAAGAGCTTCCCCTTTCGCTGAGATCAGCGACGGAGGCGGCCAAGGCCAAGCCACACAAATGTAATCAAAGCAACGCGAAACAGAGAGGAGTCGAGAGATGAACGCGATATCGGCCGAGGCGACAGCGCCTTCGTTACGCACCACCCCGGCTGTGCAGCCGTCGTCGGCCCGCGTTGCGGCCGATGGCGCTTCACCGCCGACCCAGGCCAAGGCGCCTCAGCGGACGCTTCAGCTCTTTGTCAGGTCCGGTATCGTCGTGATTGCGGCGGGACTTGCCGTTCTGTTCGCGGCGCGCTGGGATTCGTGGGTCGGCGCACGGGTCGATCAAGTCACCGACGATGCGTATGTGAGGGGCGACATCACGCCGCTGGGCGCAAAGGTCGAGGGCTATATTCGCCGGGTCGTGGTCAGCGATTTCCAGCGCGTCAAAGCCGGCGATCTGCTGGTCGAGATCGAGGACGACGACTACCGGGCACGCGTGGCGCAAGCCGAGGCCGAACTAGCCGCGGCGGCGGCCGCGATCGAGAATCGGAATCGCTGCGGGCGTTGCAGCGCGCCAACATCGCCCAGGCCGAGAGCGTAATCTTGGCGACTCAGGCCGATGTCGAGCGCACCAAGCTGGAGGCGGTGCGCCAGCGCGCACTGATGTTAACGCCCTCCGGCACACAGCAGCGGCTGGAGCAGGCGACCGCCGATCAAAAACGCTTCGAAGCCACGCTTGGCCGCAATCGTGCCGAATACGATGCACAGCGCCGCCAGATGGCGGTGCTCGATACGCAGGAACTGCAGCGGCAGGCAGAGCTCAGGGCGCGGCAGGCACTGCTCGATCTCGCCAACATCTCGCTCGGCTACACCCGGATTGTTGCACCCGTCGACGGCATGGTCGGCGAGCGCGGGGTGCGCGCCGGCCAGCATGTCCACCCGGGTCAGCAGATGCTTTCGGTCGTGCCCCTCGACGGTGTCTGGGTGATTGCGAACTATAAGGAAACCCAGCTCACCCGCGTCGCGGTCGGTCAGCGGGCCAGCGTCACAGTCGACACTTTCTCGGGCGTCACCATCCCCGGCCATGTCGAGAGCATCGCGCCGGCCAGCGGCTCGCAGTTCAGCCTCCTGCCGCCGGACAACGCGACCGGCAATTTCACCAAGGTCGTCCAGCGCATTCCGGTCAAGATCGTGCTCGACCCGGAACATCCGCTTGCCGGTCGCCTGCGGCCGGGCATGTCGGTGATCGCGACAATTCACACCGATTCGGATACGGCATCCCGATGAGCGCGGTGGCTGCCACCTTGGCAGCGGCACCGGCTTTGCCGACTGCCCGTCATCGCCCCCTCCTCGGCGTGGCCGCCGTTCTGATGGGCGCATTCATCGCGAGCATCAACGTGCGCCTGACGACGGTCGGCCTCGCCGATATGCGTGGCGGCCTGGCCCTCGGGTTCGACGAGGGCTCCTGGTTTGCGACCGCTTTTGCGGCATCGCAGTTGGCGGTCGCCGTGTCGTCCGCCTGGTTCAGCGTCATGCTTGGACCGCGGCGCTTCCTGCTGTGGTCGAGCACGATCTTCTGCCTTGCCTCGGCGCTGCCGCCGCTGATCCGCGACCCGGAGCTGTTGATTGCACTCCAGATTGTGCGGGGGATGGCGGTGGGAACCTTCATTCCGGCGACCATCGGCTTCATCTTGCACGCATTGCCGCCGCGCTGGTGGGTGTTTGGGCTGGCCGCCTACTCGTTTCGCTTCGTGTTCTCTCAGAACATCCCTGATTCAATCGAAGCGTTCTACGGCGAGCATGGCCTCTGGGCTTGGATCTTTTGGCAGAACACCGCGCTCACGCCGATCATGATCGCTCTGATCTGGTTCGGCATGCCACGCGAGCCGGCCAAGCGTGCGCTGCTGCGCCAGGGCGATTGGGCGGGCATCGTCTTCGTCGGCCTCGGGCTGACCTTGATCTTTGCGGCACTCGACCAAGGGAACCGGCTGGACTGGTTCAACTCCGGCATCATCATCGGGATGTTGACGGCCGGCAGCTTGCTGCTGGTCGCGTTCATCGTCAACGCGTTCCTGATCGACAGGCCATTGATCGACTTTAGCGTCTTGGCGCGCCGCAATTTCCTCATTGCAGCGCTTATGATCGCCATCAATGGCTTCGGCATCACGGCGACCAGCTTCATACTGCCCAGCTATCTCTTGCAGATTCAGGGGCTGCGCGCCCAGCAGATCAGCGACGTGCTCGACTGGATCGCGCTGCCGCAACTTGTACTCGTTCCCCTGGTCGCATGGCTGCTGCGCTATATCGACGCCCGGCTTCTGATGGCGACCGGTTGGGCGTTCATTGCCATCGGCAGCTGGATGAACACCGGCCTGACCCATGATTGGGTCGGCGAAAATTTCAAGCTATCGCAGTTGTTCGAGGCCACCGGCCAGGCCCTGAGCATCACCTCGACCATATTCTTCGTCATTGCCAACATCACGCCGGCTCAGGCCGCAACTGTGGCCGCCATGATCCAGGTCAGCCGGCTCCTTGGCGCCGAAGTCGCCGTGGCGTTCATGCAGACTTTCGTGCGCGTCCGCGAGCAGATCCACTCGAACCTGACCGGACTCAATCTGAGCGCTGGCGACGGTGTGGCCGAGCGTGTGACGAACCAGCTCTCGCAGATGTTCGCCAATCGCATGGGTGGTGCCGACGATGGCCTTGGCCAGAGCCTGCTCACGCTCGGTCAAATGGTGCGCCGCGAGGCCTTCGTGCTGGCCTATATCGATGGGTTCTGGGTTGTCGCCTGGGTGCTGGCGGCGAGTATCGTCCTGCTGCTTTTTCTGACCGCGCCGCCGCCCAATCCACTCACGCCGCCGCGTGTGCCGCCCGCGCAACCATGAGAAGGGTCGCGCATGGACCGCGCAATAGGACCCACAAATAGCGCCCCTTTTGCTGAGATCGGCGACGGAGGCGGCTCGTATGCACAAGGCAAGTTGCACAAATGTAATCAAAGCAACGCGAAACACAGAGGAGTCGAGAGATGCATGAGCACCCCAAGCCGGTTGCACGCCGTTCCTTTATCGCCGAGGCCGCGCGACAGACCGCGATTAAAGCAGTATTCACCGTGAGCGTCGCCAGGGCCAACGATGCCGATGCGATGCCACACGTCGAAATTAAAAGCCCCTCACCGTCCAAACCCGAGATTGCGTTCGATCTGAAGCGGACGGCGCTTGTGGTGATCGATCCTCGGAGCGATCTGTTGAACCTGGAGGGCGCGGCCTACCCCGTTCCTGGCGGCAGCGAGCTCGAACACAAAGCGGTCCGGAACTTCGGACGGCTCTGCAGGGCATCGAAGCACGCGGGAATCGCCGTCGGAGTTTCACTGACTTCCGGCGACCTCGGTGGCGCCAACTCCGGCTTTATCCCTGAGCTGAAGCAATACATTGAGGATGGCAAGACGATCGTTTGCGCGCCTCATGAGACGTACAGCCCGCTCCCCTTCGTGAACGACATCGGGCTCCGGCTTCGCAAGCTTCGTGTCAATCAAATCATCCTCGCCGGATTGATCGTCAATCTCCGGCTCAAATCCCATTTGCGCGACTTCCTCGGACAAGGCTTCGATGTCGCGGTTGTGCGCGACGCGATCGCGGGTCCCAACCTTCCCGAGGGCGGCGGCTATCTATCAGCGCTGATCAATTTCCGCCGCATCGCAAACGCGCTTTGGACCACCGACGAGACCATCAAGAGGCTCGGGCAGCGTTCAGCCCGGGCACTCTCGGCTCGCCCCTGAGCGACCAACAGCGCTGCTGGCTCGATCCAGGAACGCGACTTCCATGCTGAGATCAATCGGGATCTCACGGCAAAGCACTTTGCAGCTACCCATGCTATATAGCCGCCGACGCTGGTAGGGGCGGCGGGACTTGAACCGCATGGCCGTGAAAGCCAACCCTGGATTTTAAGTCCAGTGCGTCAATCGTTATTCCTTTTTCTTGATTTAACATAGTAATTTATCTTTTTGGATGTGAATGTGTAAGTTTCTGTGAAAATTTCGGGGCTTGTTTGCATGAGTTAACGTGCGCAACAATCTGTCGCCCAGGAATTTACAGTTGCGCTTCTTCCGAAGTCGGCTCTGAGCAGGCACTTCGTGACAGCGAAAGCTCGGAGATCAGGCGATCAATTGCGTGTGGGGTCACAGGGTAGGAATTGGCAGCGCCTGCGAGGATGCCTTTGGTTGGTGCGCTCGGATCCCATTTGCAATGAGCCCAAAGCGATGGCTGCTCCGCAGCGAGAAGCGGACTTTGACGCGAGATTGTTGAACGTCAGCTACGTGCCATGTGTGGACGGCTCCGGGTTGGCAAGGACAATCTTCACGTCGCAGCGTTGGTCGGTGCAGCCATGTGTTCGGCCTGTTTGCGCGGTTCACATGACCGCTGGCCATAATGCCCTCCGCGGATCAGGTCCCGGTCAAAAGCCCGCATTCGACAATGCACTGGCACATGTGGGTTGTCCTGATCGCCGGATCGACCGGCTCTGCATTACGTGCTGTTCGCCCTCCCAACCTTCACATCACGCCGGATGGCCGGCGCGATCTCGTTCACGCCGCGAGCGCGACGGGTTCCTTGTAGCGCTCGCCCCTGGCCATCATGGCCCACGCCATTCTTGCGATCTTGTTGGCGAGCGCGATGGCGGCGACCTTGGTCGGCCGCCGCGCCAACAATGCTGTAAGCCACGGTCGATGCCTGGTGCCATGGATCTTGGCATAACGGATGACGGCGAGCGCGCCGGCCGTGAACAGGCTGCGCAGATAGCGATCGCCTTGTTTGCTGATACTGCCGAGCCTGTCCTTGCCCCCGCTCGAGTTCTGCTTCGGCACCAGCCCGATCCAGGCCGAGAAGTTCCGGCCTGATCGGAAAGCCTTGGGATCGGCGACGCTGGCGACCAGAGCGGTGGCCAGCGCCGGACCGACGCCGGGAATCGCATCGAGCCGCCTGCTCGTCTCGTTGGATCGGTGCCAGGCCATGATCTGCGGTCGAACTCCAGGATCTGCGCCTTCAGCATCCGCAGCTGGAGCGCCGAGAGCGGCGACACACGCGCGAGCAATCTCGGGCAGTCGTTTGTCACTTGCATCGGCGACGACATCGAGCAGTTGCTCGACACCCTTGCGTCCGACCGGTGCGACGATCCCAAACTCGGCAAGATGGGCGCGGATCGCATTGATCACTGCGGTCTGCTGGCGGATGAAGAGATGGCGGGTGCGATGGAGCATCAGGCAGCTCTGCTGCTCGGGCGTCTTGGTCTCCACGAACCGCATGTTGGCCCTGGTGACCGCTTCGCAGATCGCCTCGGCGTCAGCAGCATCGTTCTTCTGCCGCTTGACGTAGGGCTTCACATAGGCCGGCGGCATCAGGCGCACGGTATGGCCGAGCGCCTGGAGCTCGCGCGACCAATGATGCGACGATGCGCAGGCCTCGATGCCAACCAGGCATGGCGGCAGCTTCTGGAAGAACGCCAGGACGTAGCGGCGCTTCAGCTGACGGCGGATGACCACATTGCCTTCCGCGTCGATGCCGTGGACCTGAAACACCGACTTCGCGATGTCGAGACCGATTGTCGTGACCGCTTGCATGTTGGCTCCTCCGAATCGTGGGGGCCTTAACAGCACCCACTTCCTTGGCACTCACGTGCCGGTGGAGGAGCCGTCCACAGCATCAGAAGCGGACATTCCAGCCCATAGGGGGCAAATTGCCGGCGTCGGCTCAGGCGCGCAGGACCATCCTGCAATGTCCGATTGCGGACAAGAAGAAACCCGGGACGCGCTACCCGCGCGTCCCGGGCTTCGCATTCGGCGGTTGAAGACGTCAACGTACCGGCTTGAGCGTGTTCTCGATCATGTAGGCCGCGACCTTTTGGCCCACGTCCTCGCTGGTGCGGATCGCGAATCTATAGTGAACGCCGCCCCAGACGCGGACATTCTTCTGCTCCTCGGCCATATCGGCCAGGCTGGCGAACTGCCGCGTCCGCTTCGGATCCCGCACATCGGTCGCCGTGAACGGAATGGCCTTCACGGGGCCGAACACCGATTCCAGAACCGCCGACGCGATCGTTGCGTTGATGGTCGCCTGCGAGGGGTATTCGGGATGCATCGGCGTCGGGTTGAACGAGGTCCAGCCGGCATCGCGCTCGGTTGCATCGTTGCCGTCCTGGTCGCCATTGCGGATCGCGGTGACGGGCCGCCAGAAATTGTAGGTGTACTTGGCGTCCCAATTGACGATGTAGGCGTTCGCCAGGCTCATGTTGAGCAGCGCGAACAGGCGGGCACATTCGGCGAGCGGCATTTCCTTCTTGATCGAGAGTTCGCGCGCCGCCGCCTGCCACGCGGGGCCGAAATTGACGTTGCCCCAGAACTTCACCGCCTCGGTCTGCTCAGGAGTACGCGCCGTGCTCTTGGTGCCGCCGAGGCTCTTCACCTCGTTGTAGTCGCGGGCCCACTCCGCGCTCGACAGTGCCGGCGGCGGGCCGGGCCGGAACTGGTCGGCGCTCTTGAGCACCCATGGCTTCGCGCGCGCATATTGCTCCCACAGCGGCGGCGTCGTCGGCACGTAGGCCCCAGGGGTCGTGTGCGGCCGGTAGGTGTCGGGGGCGTTGGTGCCGTCGTTGGCGCGGTCGGCCTGGACCGCCTCGGCCACCTCCATACCCAGCTTGATGCCTTCGGTCTTGGCGGGCCCGTCCGGGATCGCCTTCAGCGATGCCGCGTAGGCCTCTTCGATCTTGGCTTTCTGTTCCGGGTAGATCTGGGTGAGGATCTGCCGCGCGGCCGTCGCGGCCGCAGCTTCGGCCGACGCGCCCGGTGCGGCCGGAAGCGTCGCGACCACGCGGGTGTAGCGATTCTGCACCGTGTTGATCGCGTCGGACATCGCGACATGCACCATGGCTAAGGTGCGCAGTTTGGGATTGTTGCCGACGTCGTTGGCCACCAGGGCATTGGCGGTCACGTTCCAATCGGTGACGACATCGGCGCGCGCTGACGCGACCAATAGCGCGGCAGCGACTATGCCCGGCAGCAAAGTTGCTGCCGGCCTTAAACCGGATTTCATCGGAAGCCTCCCTGTCTTGTTGCCCAACGCGATGGGGTGTGGTTACACGCCAGGTGGGCATGGTCATTTTGCGCCTTTTTATTTTCATCTTATATGAGCTATTTCACATGTGGCGCGAGACACCTGAGCGAGCCTATCGGCGTTGGCCGCGCGGTAATGGAAGCGGTCTCTGGATTTCTGCCGTGGGTCGATGCTGTTGATAAAGGCGCCGATTAGTGCGGCTGGGGCCACTGTGAGCGCGTTTGCCGCCCTTGGCGCAGACACCGGATGCTGCACCCGACGGCGCCGTTCGGCGTCCTGACCCTCACGCAATACTCGCGGCGGGTTCGCTTGGCGGCGGTCGGACGTGCGCAACTCCTGTGCTGAGAGCAATTGTCGATATCACGGCAAAGCACTTTGTAAATACCTGCTATACTGCCACCGGCATTGGTAGGGGCGGCGGGACTTGAACCCGCACGGCTGTGAAGCCACTGGATTTTAAGTCCAGTGCGTCAGCGATTATCTTTTTGATATTACTTTATATTTTTCGATATGAAATGAGTCTGTGTAAGAAAAAATGTGATAGTTTTTTCTGAACATGCACCGTTTTTGATTAGTGGACGCAACTATCTGTCGCGCTGGTTTGAGGTGTTCCCTAGGCTTCCCATCGATGCGAGCGGATTGCGCGGGCGAAGACGGATGCGGCGGGAGAGAAGCGCCGGCCCGCCACCCAGACCATCGAAATCTCCCGCGCGATTTCCGGCTCGATCACGGGGCGCGTCACGATCCCGGGCAGGGTTGGCGAAAACTCCCAGAAGAGGCAGATGCCGATCCCGGCCGCCACCATCGACTGGATCCAATCCTCGCGCTCGCTGCTGTAGCCCGCCTCGGCTTTGATCGATCGCGCGCGGCAGATCGACCCTACATAGTCGTGATACTCGCAATTGGCCCGCGACATCACGCATTCATCCGCGATGGCTTCGAGCGGCACCGCGTTCATCCCTTCAAACCGATGGCCTTGGGGAAACGCCGCGACATAGCTTTCCCGATAGAGCGGCAGCCTGTCGAAGCGCTCGCCCAGGGGCTCCGGCCGCGCAAGGATGGCAAGATCGAGTTCGCCTTCGATCAACAGCTCCAAAAGCTCGCCGGGCATCGTCTCCTTGAGCGAGAGCGCCACACCCGGATTTTGACGCCGGAAATGGGCCAGAAACCCGACCAACCGCATGGGCCCGATTGAACACATGACGCCCAATTTCAAGGGCGCGTTCTCGAGCTTCATGAACCCCTTGGCCGTGGACTTTGCGGCCTCCGTTTCCTCCAGCACATGCTCGAGATGCGGACGCATCAGCCGCCCCAGATCGGTCACATGCGAGAGATTCCGCTCGCGCCGGAACAACAGACCGCCCAGTTCCTCCTCGAGTTTCTGGATGGCCCGTGTCAGCGCCGGCTGCGTGACGTTGCATTTCTCGGCGGCGCGCGTGAAGTTCAGCGTGTCGCATACGGCGAGAAAATAGCGGATCTGCTGCATTTCCATGGCGGCCCCCGTTGCACCAGCGGCCCGGCGCCGTCCGCCAACTGGCTCGGGGCGTTCAGGCCGCGCGGAGAGTGCAATCGGGAACAGTCCGGCGGAAATGCCGATTGGGCATCGTTTCTATAACTGGCTCGTGGCGGGCGATCCGGTCCAAGGGTGGCTCTTGATCGCCTTCACGAAGCTGGCGACCGCCGGCGAAAACCGGCGCCCCGCCATCGTCACCAGGGAGACATGGCGGATGATGTCCGGTTCGGTCATGGGCCGCGTCACGATGCCAGGCAGCCGCGGCAGATATTCCGGCATGACACAGAACCCCATGCCCGCCGCGACGAGGGTCTGAATCCAATCATCACGCTCGCTGCGAAAAACGTAGCGGACCTCGACCTTCTGCTCCTCGCGCAGAATCCGGATGTGATCGCGATACTCGCAATTGACCCGCGACAGATAGCTTTCCCCCGCAAGGTCGGTCATCCGCACCGCGTTCTTGCGTTCCAGCCGGTGGCCCGGCGAAACGGCAACCACGAAACGCTCGTTATAGAGCTTATGAACGTCAAAGCGCTCGCCGAACGGCTCCGGCTGGGCCATCACCGCAAGATCGATCTCGCCCCGCTCGAGCAGCTCAGCGAGCCGCTTGGGCACCCCCTCCATGATCGACAGCTCGACCCCGGGGTTCTTGTTTTGGAACGCGCCCAGAAAGCCAACGAACTGCGTCGCGCCGATCGTGCACATCACACCAAGATTGAGCGGCGCGTTTTCCAGCGTCAGGAAGCTGTTCGCCGCCTGCTTGGCGGAGTTGGTCTGCGCCAGGACCCGCTTCAAGATGGGGACGCATCAGCCGGCCCAGATCGGTGAGCTGGGTCAGGCTGCGTTCGCGATGGAACAGCAGCCCGCCGAGCTCCTCCTCAAGCTTCTGGATCGAGCGGGTCAACGCCGGCTGGGTGACGTTGCAGGCTTCGGCGGCACGGGTGAAATTCAACGTCTCGCAAAGTGCCAAGAAATAACGGACCTGATGCATTTCCATCGCGCGCACTTCCCCCCACGGCAATTACCGTCACGCATCGAAACAATAGCAATTCGGCATTTTCCCTCAAACATAGGCCGGCCGACACTCCTATCGCGGGACCGGGTGCTCCGATCTCCGCAACAGGAGATCGCATGGCCGCGTCATTCGGTGATCACAATGCGTTGAGGGATGGCAGGGTCTTGCCGCGCCGCTCCGGGCAGGCGGACCAATGAGCGATGTCATCGCCACTGACATCTGCGTCCTTGGCTCCGGTGCCGGTGGGCTGGCCGTTGCCACGGCCGCCGCGCAGCTTGGGGCCCGCACCGTTCTCATCGACGAACAAGGCACCGCTGGCGGGCGGCCGAGCGCTGGCCCCGTATCGTCGAGGGCGCTGCTGGCGGCGGCGCAGGCCGCTGAAACCATGCGTGGGGGAGGCCGGTTCGGCGTGAATGGCCACCCGCCTGAGATCCGGTTTGCCGACGTCCAGGCCCACCTGCGCGGCGTGATCGACGGCATGGCATCTCGTGGCACGGCCCAACGCATTGCCGAGCTTGGCTGCCTTGTCCTGAAGGCGCGCGGCCGGTTTATCGCGCACGATGTCGTGCAGGCCGGCGCGAACATGGTGCGCGCGCGCCGCTATGTAGTGGCGACCGGCAGCCGGCCGCTGGTGCCGAACCTGCCCGGTCTGGGCGTGACGCCTCATTTCACCACCGACACCATCTTCGACAATGCGGCCTGCCCCGACCATCTGATCGTGATCGGCGGCGGGCGATTCGCCTGCGAGCTGGCACAAGCCTATCGCCGCCTCGGCGTTCGCGTGACGGTCCTCGAGCGCACGCACATCCTTGCGACGGACGATCCCGAGCTTACCGCCGTGGTCAAGATGCAACTTCTCGCCGAGGGCGTGAATATCCTCGAGGAGATCGAAGCTCGTCGAGGCCCGCCGTCGCGGCAACCGCGTCACCGTAACCATTCGGGCGCATGGCGCGCAACAGGAGATCGATGGCTCGCATCTGCTTGTGGCAACCGGCCGAAAGGCCGATGTCGACGATCTCGGGCTCGACGCCGCCGGAATTGCCCATGCGCCAGCCGGCATCAAGGTCGATCCTCGGCTGCGCACCACGAACCGCAAGGTCTTTGCCATTGGCAGCGTCACGGACCTGCTCGGCGCATCGCAGTCCATCAGCGCGCATGCCGGCATCATCATCCGCAATGCCCTCTTTCGCGTGCCGGCGCGGATCGGCAGCCGTCCCGTCCCCTCAGTCACCTACACAGACCCCGAACTCGCGCATGTCGGCCTGACCGAGCGCCAGGCCCGAGACCATGCCCCAAGACTGCGCGTGCTGCGCTTCCCCTTTTCCGAGAACGACCGCGCCCAGGCGGAGCGGCGGACCAGCGGCCAGATCAAGATCGTTGCCACGCCGCGCGGCGAAATTCTCGGTGCTTCGATCGTCGGCGCCCATGCCGGCGAGCTGCTACAGCCCTGGATTCTCGCCATCGAGCAGCGGCTGAGGCTCGGCGCCCTCGCACGCATGATGGCCCCCCACCCCACGCTCAGCGAAGTCAGCAAGCGCGTCGCCAGCGACTTCTTCACGCCGGCGCTGTTCGGTGCCGGAACCCGCAAACTTGTCCGTTTCCTCAGCCGGCTTGGCTGAATCACCCACAAAGGAGAGTGCAATGAATCAGATCTCGACAATGGAACGTCCCTTGGCCGCACCAAGCCGCACCCTGGCGGGCCGCACCGCCGTCATCACCGGCTCGACCAGCGGCATCGGCCTCGGCATCGCCCGCGCGCTAGCCGGCGCCGGCGCCAATGTTGTCTCAATGGCTTCGGCGCACCCGCCGAGATCGAGGCGCTGCGCGCGGATCTGTCGCGCGAGTTCGGCGTCGTCCGTCCTGGCCTCCACCGCGGACATGAGCAAGCCCGACGCGATCGCGGCGATGATGGCCATGGTCGCGTCATCGCTCGGCGACGTCGACATCCTCGTCAACAACGCCGGCATCCAGCACGTGGCGCCGCTCAGAATCCTTCCCGCCGGAGAAATGGGACGCGGTCATCGCGATCAACCTGAGCGCCGCCTTCCACACCACCCGCGCTCGTGATGGCCGGCATGAAGGCGCGCAAATGGGGCCGCATCATCAATGTCGCCTCGGCGCACGGCCTGGTCGCCTCGCCCTTCAAGTCAGCCTACGTCGCCGCGAAGCACGGCATCGTCGGCCTGACCAAGGTCACCGCGCTGGAGGGGGCCGAGTTCGGCATCACCTGCCAACGCGATCTGCCCCGGCTATGTCTGGACGCCGCTGGTCGAGAAGCAGATCCCTGATCAGGCCAGCGCGCACAACATGTCGCGAGGCGGACGTCATCAAGAACGTGCTGCTCGCGAACCAGCCGAACAAGCGCTTCGCGACCGTCGAGGAGATGGGCGCGCTGGCCGTGTTCCTGTGCGAGCGACGCCGCCCTGTCGATCACCGGAACGCGCTTTGCCGGTCGATGGCGGCTGGACCGCGCATTGACGCAAATGACCAAGGATAGGGAGGAAGATATGGACGGCACGATCATGACGCCGCACCAGCCATGCAGCACCCAAATCAGCCGCGCATGTGAAGATGATCAACCTCGCGCTGCAGGGCGGCGGCGCCCATGGCGCGTTCACCTGGGGCGTGCTCGACCGGCTGCTCGAGGACGAGCGGATCGGCATCGAGGCGCATCAGCGCCACCAGCGCCGGCGCCATGAACGCCGCCGTCACTCGCCTATGGCCTGGCCGAAGGCGGGCGCGAGGGCGCACGCAAGGCGCTCGCGAATTTCTGGCGGCGCATCAGCCACGCCGCGGCCTCTCGGCCCGCTGCAGCCGTCGGTCTTCGACCGCCTGACCGGCAATCGCGCGCTGGAGAACTCGCCCGCCTTTCTGGTCTTCGACCTCATGTCGCGCCTGTTCTCGCCCTACCAGTTCAATCCGCTCAACTACAATCCGCTGCGCACGGTGCTCGAGCAGTCAGTCGATTTCGACGCGGCTGCGCTGCGCATTGCTGCCCGGTCAAGCTGTTCCTCTCCGCGACCAACGTGCGGACCGGCAAGGTCAAGGTCTTCAGCAACGACGAGCTCTCGTCGACGCCGTGCTCGCGTCGGGCTGCCTGCCCTTCCTGTTCCATGCGGTCGAGATCGACGGCGAGCACTACTGGGACGGCGGCTACATGGGCAATCCGGCCATCTTCCCGCTGATCTACAGCTGCGCCAGCGCCGACGTCGTGATCATCCACATCAATCCGATCGAGCGTCCCGAGCTGCCGCGCAGCGCGACCGAGATCATGAACCGCATCAACGAGATCAGCTTCAACTCCTCGCTGATGCGCGAGATGCGCGCGATCAGCTTCGTCACCAAGCTGATCGACGACGGCGCTCTCGACGACTCCAAGGCACAGGCGCATGCTGCATTCACGCGATCGCGGCGGATGACGTGATGTCGAAGCTCGGCGTCGCCAGCAAGATGAACGCGGACTGGGACTTCCTCATGTACCTGCACGAAACCGGCCGCAAAGCCGCCGATCAGTGGCTCGAGGCAGAATTTCGACCGCCTGAACGTAGAGTCTACGATCGATATCCGCGACAGATATCTCTAGCAAGCATCCCAGCGCGCCCCTTCAACAGCCCGCCATCGTGCGGGCTGTTTCTTTTGGCGCCCGCACGATAAACGCAGGCTATCGAATCAAGAGCCAATCGGCATTTCTCCGCGCGCGCGACACGCCGATCATGGCATCCGTTGCTACGGCCATTCCGGCTGCAGCGGAACAGCAAGGAGAAAGCAGATGAGCAGCAAGAGCAGCGCCGGTCTATGGCGCAAATCGTCGGCAACCGGCCTCGTGCTCGGCGCGTTGACCTTCGCGGCGGCCGCGAACGCCGGTCAGTGCCCGGCCGACAAGATGGGCACCGATGTCACGCAAGCCGAGCACCATGGCGGCGAAAGACGTGACCGACAAGGTCCTGGCGTCATCGATCTCGCGAAGGAGCACGGCCCAGATCCAGGACCGCGCAGCTGCGCCTGCGCCGGCTGGAGGTCAAGCCCGGCGGCGTGGTGCCGTGGCACAGCCATGGCGATCGCCCGGCGATCATCTACATCGTCGAGGGCGAGATCTACGAGCACGCCAGCACCTGCGCCGTGCCGATCCTGCACAAGGCCGGCGAAGTGGCGCCGGAGACCCATGCTACGTCGCATTGGTGGGAGAACAAGGGCAGACAAGACCGTCGTGCTCCTCTCCGCCGACATCCTGCACGACGCCAACGACAAGAACATGTGAAGCACCGCGCGAATATTGCGACGACGTGACGCTCGCGACGGAAATTCGGCGCGAGCGTCATGCTCTTCCGGAGAAGGACATCATCATGACAACGACCACTCTCAATTCAGACGTAACAGCCGCGAGCGCCGGGCGCACGCTTCTGCGAAGCGTCGTCATCGGCATTATCGCATTCCTGACGGTGGTCGACCTGTTCGCAACCCAGGCCATTCTTCCCTCGCTCGCCCTGGCCTATCAGGTCAGTCCGGCTGCCATGGGATTCGCGGTCAACGCCAGCACGATCGGCATGGCGTTCGCCGGTCTCGCCGTCGCGCTGCTCAGCCGCCGCATCGACCGCCGGCGCGGGATCTATCACCAGCCTTGTCCTGCTCTCCATCCCCACCGCGCTGCTCGCGGTGGCGCCGGACCTCACGACCTTCACGACTGCTGCGCATTGCCCAGGGCGTCTTCATGGCCGCTGCCTTCACGCTGACGCTGGCCTATCTCGGCGAGCACTGCAGCGCGGCCGATGCCGCCGGCGCCTTCGCCGCCTACATCACGGGCAATGTCGCGAGCAATCTGGTCGGCCGGCTCTTCTCGGCGGGCTTGGCGGACCATCTCGGCCTCGCCGCGAACTTCTACACCTTCGCGCTGCTCAACCTCGCCGGTGCGGCGCTCGTCTCTTTCACCATCCACCGCGCGCCGCCGATGGCGACGGGCACCTGCAGATGCGCGCTCGCCGTTGACGAGTTGGCTGGGCCATCTCCGCAACGCGCCGCTGCGAGCCTCCTTCGCCATCGGCTTCTGCATCCTCTTCGCCTTCATCGGCACGTTCACCTACGTGAACTTCGTGCTGGTGGGCCCGCCTTTCGCCCTGGCGCCGATGACGCTGGGCATCGTGTACTTCGTCTTTTTGCCGTCGATCTTCACCACCCCCATTGCCGGCAAGGCGGTCCAGCGCCTCGGCACGCGGCCAACGCTGTGGACGTCGCTCGGACTGGCCATCGTTGGGGCTGCCGCTGCTTGCTGGTGCAGAGCCTGCCATCAGTGCTTGCCGGCCTTGTTCTCATCGGCGTGGGCACGTTCTTCGCGCAGGCGATCGCCACCGGCTTTGTCGGCCGCGCGGCGACGTTCGACCGCGGCGCCGCCAGCGGCCTCTATCTCGCCAGCTACTTCCTGGGCGGCCTCGCCGGCAGCGCTGTCCTGGGCCAGGCATATATGAGCTTCGGGTGGCCCGGCTGCGTCGCGGGCATTGGTATTGCCCTTCTGATCGGCGCGATTACTGACTTTTCATCTGCGATTGCCCACGCGGCGCTGACTCGCGTCAGCGTTCACGCCGTCGCGAGCCCACAATAATTCGCCGGCATCAAAACAATAATGCATCGGCATTTCAGCTCGGCGGCGCGCACCGGCATTCTCATCACATCTCGAGGGCGACAACAGCGGCACGAGGCCGCCTCCGCCGCCGGGAATGTGTTCATCAATCCAAAGGAGAAAGAGCATGAAAACGTCAACCCTGGTCGCTTCCGCCTTCATGGCGGCCATTGCCCTTCCCATCGTCGCGAATGCCGGCCCCGCGCCGGAGCCGACCTTCAAGGCCGAGAAATGCTTCGGCGTCGCCAAGGCCGGCGGCAACGATTGCCAGACCAACACCTCGTCCTGCGCCGGCACGTCGAAGCGCGACATGCAGGGCGATGCCTGGATCTACGTGCCCGCCGGCACCTGCGGAAAGATCGCGGGCGGCAGCACGGTCAAGAAGTCCTAAGGACGGGAGGGAGGCCATGATCAACCACAACGGCACCGCGCACGCCCCTGACGCTCCCACAGGTATCGGCCTGCGGGCACCGCATGTGGCGGAGATCATGGTCTCCCGACCCGAGCTCGGTTTCCTCGAAGTGCACGCGGAAAACTACATGGTCAATGGCCCGGCACTCGAAGATTTGCTTCAGCTCCGCGATCACTATCCCATCAGCCTCCATGGCGTCGGCCTGTCGCTCGGCAGCGCGGAGGGCTTGAGTCGCGCGCATCTCAATCGCCTGCAGATGCTGGTGGAGGAAATCCGCCCGTGCTTCGTCTCTGAGCATCTGTCGTGGAGCGTCGCGGGCGGCACCTATCTTAATGACCTCATTCCCATTCCCTACACGCGCGAAGCGCTGGCCATCGTGTCTCGCGCATGTGGATCACGCGCAGCAGAGGCTGGGCCGGCGGCTCCTGATCGAAAATCCCTCGAGCTATTTGCGTTATCGCAGCTCGATGATGACCGAAACCGAGTTCCTCGCCGAACTCGTGCGCCGGACCGGCTGCGGCATCCTCTGCGATGTCAACAATGTCTTCGTGACCGCACAGAACCTAGGCCTCGATGCGTCCTCCTATTTGCGCGCACTGCCCGCCGACGCGATTGGCGAGATCCATCTCGCCGGCCACGCCGCCAACGACGCCGACGGCGTGACCATCCTGATCGACGATCACGGCGCGCCCGTCTGCGACGCCGTCTGGACGCTCTATGGCGCAAGCGCTGCGCAAATTTGGGCCAGTACCAGCTCTTGTCGAGTGGGACAGCAACATTCCTGATCTCAGCGTGCTCATCGATCAGGCCCGTACGGCCGACGACTTTGCACGTCGCCGCAACTCTTGCTTCGGAGGATCACCATGCACGCGCTGCTTGACCTGCAGACCAACTTCCGCGACGCGATCCTGGGGCTCGGTGAAGCGCCGATCGCGAACGCGATCCTCGGCGACGGCCTCGATCCCTCCGCGCGGCTGAGCATCTATCGCAACCATGTCTTCGCCAGCCTGACCGCGTCGCTCAAGGCGATGTATCCGGTCGTGTGCCGGCTGGTGGACGAGCGCTTCTTCGCCTATGCGGCACACGAGTACATCCGCGCCCAGCCGCCTGGCGAGCCATGCCTCGTCCGCTACGGCGAGACCTTTCCCGCCTTCCTCGGGTCCTTTCCGCCCTGCCGGGACCTCCCGTATCTCCGCGACGTCGCGGCATTGGAATGGGCGATTATCCGCGTGAAGACCGCGCTCTCCCCATCGCCGCTCTCGGCGCGCTCGCTGGCGATGGTGCCGGCCGCCGCCGCGGGCAGCGTGCGCTTCACCTTTTCCGGGACGATTGCGCTGATCGAATCCGACTGGCCCATCGACCGCATTTGGATCGCCAACCAGCCCGGCGCCAACCCGGATACAACGGTCGATTTGGATGCCGGCGGTATGCGCTTCGAGGTGCGTCGCCGCGATCGCGATGTGGTGTTCCAGTGCCTGAATCCGGCGCTTTACGCATTCCGCGCGGCTTTGTTGGCGGGACAGGCGCTCGACACCGCCACCGAGGCCGCCCTTGCGGCCGATCCGCTCTTTGATCTCGCCGTCGCTCTGCGCCAGTTGCTGAGCGACGGAATCGTCACCGGTCTGAAATTCCCTTACCCGACGCAGGAGAAATCCCAATGACACCCATTCTGACAGAAGCACGGCTCAGCACGACGCTCGTCCAATACATCGCGGACGTCTTCGCCAGGCTCGGCCAGTTCCCCGCCTCCATGATTCAACTCATGGCGCGCGTCGCAGTTGGCGCTATCTTCTTCAAATCCGGCCTGACCAAGATCGCGAATTGGGATCTGACCGTGATGCTCTTCCGCGACGAGTACGCGGTCCCTGTCTTGCCGCCGCATATCGCCGCCTTCCTGGGCACGACGGCGGAGCTGATCTGCCCGGTCCTCCTCGTCCTCGGCCTCGCCACCCGCCTCGGCACTTTGCCCTTGCTGGCGATGACCTTCGTCATCCAGACCTTCGTCTATCCGGAGAACTGGGCCGAACATCTCAGCTGGGCAACGCTGCTTCTGTTCATTCTTACGCGCGGGCCGGGCGCGATCTCCATCGACAATGTCATCGCCGGCGTCCTGCGTCGCCGCGGAGCCCTGTGACATGGACGCAACGTTTCTACCGGAGCCAGCGACCACGGCCGATCCAGAACCGATGCAGGCCGCCGCATTGCAGCGGCGTCCAGCATCGCGGCCGCGGATCGTCATCGTCGGCGCCGGATTCGGCGGGCTGACAGCGGCGAAGGCACTGGCCAAGGCGCCGGCCGATATCACGGTCATCGACCGGCGCAACTACCACCTGTTCCAGCCCTTGCTCTACCAGGTGGCCACCGCCGGCCTCTCCCCCGCCGACATTGCCTCGCCCATCCGCGCCATTCTCGGCCGGCAAGCGAACACAACGGTCCTGCTGGGCAAGGTGACCGGAATTGACACCGCCACGCGTGACGTCCTGATCGACGCGCAGCGCATCCCCTATGATTACCTGATCGTCGCCACCGGCGCCCGCCACGCCTATTTCGGGCGCGAGGAATGGGCGAATGTGGCGCCCGGCCTCAAGAAGATCGAGGACGCGACGGATATCCGCCGGCGCATCCTGACCGCGTTTGAGAAGGCCGAGAACACTGCGGATGCGGCCGAGCGTCGCGGCCTGCTCACCTTCGTGGTCGTCGGTGGCGGTCCGACGGGCGTCGAACTCGCCGGCGCCATCGCCGAGCTCGCGCGCCGGGCGCTGGCGAAGGATTTTCGCAACATCGATCCCGGCAGCGCGCGTGTCCTGCTGGTCGAGGCTGGCCCGCGCCTGCTGGCGGCATTTCCGGCGGCGCTGTCGGCGCGCGCGACGCAGTCGCTCGAGAAGCTCGGCGTCGAGACGCGGTTCGGCCGAGCCGTGACCGCCTGCGACGACCGACGGCGTCGAAATCAGCGGCGAGCGTATCGACGCCGGCACGATAATCTGGGCGGCCGGCGTCATGGCCTCCCCCGCCGCGAAGTGGCTGGCGGCGGAGAAGGATCGTGCCGGCCGCGTTCGCGTCGCCGCCAATCTCTCCGTTCCCGGACACAAGAATATCTTTGTCATCGGCGACACGGCGCTGAGCCTCGATCACGACAACAGGCCCGTTCCCGGCATCGCACCCGCCGCCAAGCAGCAGGGAAAGTATGTCAGCCGGCTGATCCGCGCGCGGCCTCGAAGGACGAGCCGCACCGAGCCCATTCCGCTATCGCCATCTGGGCAATCTCGCGACCATCGGCCGCCGCGCCGCTGTCGCCGATTTCGGCTGGATCCGACTCAACGGCGCGATTGCCTGGCTGTTGTGGGGGATCGTCCACGTCTTTTCCTCATCGGCTTTCGCAATCGCGTCGCCGTGCTGCTCGATTGGCTGTGGTCCTACGCCACCTTCCAGCGCGGCTCGCGCCTCATCACAGGATCACAGCCATGACCTTCTGTCGCCTGACTTGGCGCTTCCTTGACCGCCGCCGCCGGCGGCCGCTCGCCGACGAGTTGCTCGACCGCCTACGTCGCGCCGGAATGTGAACGACCATGGCTCCGGCGCGACCGCTGGCAGGTGTCGATCCGCACGGGCCTCAGCGCCGGCGCCATTGCCGCCGTGCTGGTGACGGCCGCCATTGTCCATACGACCTGGTCATTGACGTCGCGCGCTAACATCGCCGAGCTCAATCAGCGCCTGAACGAGCAGGTGATCAAGGATATCGGCGAGAAAGTTGACCGGCTCCTGGACAACGCGGTCGCCGCGCGCCAGGCCGTCGCCACCAACATCGCGCAATCGGTCATCGACATCGATACCGACGCCAAGCGCGAATTCCTGTTCCTCTCCTTTCTGCAAAGTCAGCCCAGCCTCTCCTCCATCGAATTCGCCTGGCTCGACGACCACGCCTTCGGCGTACGGCGCACCGCCGATGACCGTATCGTCGTCGAAGAGACGACCGTATTGGGCTCAGATGCCGTGCGATCCGCCTACACCTATCAGGTCAATTCTGAGGGTGACCTTCTCTTCTCTAAGCCGCACCGAGGCGCCGACAAACTATCGCGCCACGCAGCAATTCTGGTTTCGCACGGCTTTCGATAACGACATGCCCACCTGGAGCGACATTCATCGCCTCCCGGCCAGCGGGACGTTAGGTGTCACGACCGCACACGCCGTGCAGCGACAGGGATCGGTCCTGGGCGTCGTCGGCGTGTCGATCGCGCTCGACCGCATCTCCAGCTTTCTCGATGGCATTGAGATCAGCGCGCATGGCACCGTCTTCCTCACGAATAAATATGGCGAGCTCGTCGCGGTCCAGGAACGCAGCCTCGCGGCGCCCGACGGCGAGATCGTCAAGCTCGAGGAATCGTCGCTTCCCTTCGTCGGTGTGACGACGCGCGCGTTGAAGCACGCCGGGGTCGATCTCGGCGAGATCGCATCCTTCCGGCATTTCACCTTTCAGGACCGCAACGCCGAATCTTACTTCGTCACCGTCGCGCCACTGGCGCAGATGGGCCTGATTGTTGCGGCGGTTATTCCAGAAACCGACATTCTCGGCGGCATCAATCGCAACATCCGCGTGCTGCTGATCGGCCTGCTCGGTCTAGTCGTCGCCGGTGCCGTCGCCGCGGCCCTGCTGGCGCGCGCGACAATGGGGGCACCGCTCGCGCACATAGCAGAGAACATGCGGCAGCTCGAAGATTTCCAGCTCGATAGTATCACGCCCATCTCCTCGCGCTTCAGCGAACTCCGCCAGGTCTCGGACGCCACCATGCGCATGCGCGCGAGCCTCGCATCATTCCGAAAATACATCCCGACCGAACTTGTGCGCACGCTCTTCGCCGAAGGCATCGAGGCAAAGCTGGGCGGAGAGCGCCGCGCGCTCACCATCATGTTCATGGATCTGGCGCATTTCACCCGCATCTCCGAGCGGCTCGGTGAGGATCTGGTAGGGTTTCTCGCCGAATATCTGAGTGAGATGTCGGCGCTGATCCAGGCCGAGCAAGGCACGATCGACAAATACATCGGCGACGCCGTCATGGCGTTCTGGGGTGCGCCGATCCGCACCGAGGAGCATGCCGTGCGCGCGTGTCGCGCGGCGCTCTCCTGCCAACGACGGCTCGAACAGATCCGCATCGCCAACCGGATGGAGCATGCGCCCGACCTCCATGCTCGCGTCGGCCTCAACACCGGCCGCGTTCTGGTCGGCAATGTCGGCAGCCATGACCGGCTCAATTACACCGTGATCGGCGATCCCGTGAATGTTGCCAGCCGTCTCGAAGCGCTCAATAAGGTTTACGGCACACAGATCCTGATCGGCGAAGACACCTACGCGGCCGCGTCTCCGTATATCCTCGCGCGCCCCATCGACCGCGTCGCCGTCTATGGCCGCGAAAAGGGCATCGAAGTGTTCGAGCTTCTGGCGATGCGGGCGGAGGCGGATGCCGCGACCCTACGCTGGATCTCAATCTATGAACAGGCGATGGCATCCTTCCGCGCGCGAGATTGGGACAATGCGATTGAGAATTTTGAGCGCGTCATCCTCCTTAGAGGTGGACAAGACCGCGTTTCTCAAATGCAGATCGAGCGCATCCGGGCATTCCAGGTGAATCCGCCTCCAGCCGATTGGAGTGGACTTGTGATTCAAAACTCTAAGTAGCTCGGCGGACCAAACCTCATATTGCGCTCCAGCGCTTCGCGGAGGTTGTGTCGATTTCGCCGTTGTAGTCCGTGCGTAGTCCCCATCGGCGTTGACGACGGATAAATCATAAGTTTATTGTGGTATATCTGTGCCTTATCTTGGTCCGGACATCAGTTACGACACTGATTCTAGTTTTGAACGTGCTCAATCTCCCGCCGCGTTCATCCACAGGGTGTCAGCTCCGTTCGGCGACCCCCTGAATACTTTCCAGATTACCCGATGACCGTCCTAAGTTGCGATAACCTCTGCCCGCCTAGCTGCTGGCACCTCACCGTAGCTAGCAAACCGCTATCTCGTCGTCGTGGGATCGGCACGAAGCCGAGAAGATGGAATTCGATTAATCGATAAGTTTAAAAGCGCGCGTCCAGAATAGGACTTTTCGCTTTTCCAGCCTTATGGCACTAGTGCCTATTGGCAATAATGATGGCAAGCTGGGTGCTCAATGCCTTAGCGAGGCGCCTTACTCTTTGCACGCCGCGACATTGCGGCAGATAGCTTTATCGGGCAGTGCCGGCAGCTACCTTCGGGACGCTAGGCGCGTGCGTAAAAATAGGGCGGGAGGGACTGGTGCCGGGACGTTTAGGTCAGGTCGAGTTTCTGGTCGGGCGGAAGTTTCCTAAAGTCTATGCCTCCAATCGCGCGGCTGCCCTTCACGCCAAGAAGAGCGGCAGGAAGAGCGACAGATACAGCTTAAGGCAATTGACGAATACCGGGCTAAACTGATCGGAATGCCCACCGACGAGCTTGAGGCTCTTCACCGCGCAGAAACGGCGGTAGCTCTTCGAGAACAATCCGCCAAGATCGAGTTCGAAGAACAGCAGCGCTTCTTTAACAAGCCTCACGCCAAGGCCGATTTCGTCCATTGGAGCAAAGCAGCCCATTGGACACTCGAGAGGCAATCGCCTTGTCATTTGGCAAAGAGCCGGGTGTGGTCAACTGGGAAATCTATTAAGAGCTTTGTTAAGTCTCACCCCTCGCGTTCCAATACGCCCGGGTACGCGATTTGGCAGACAGGGCAAAACAATGGAAGCAGTTATACGATCCGATTTTGCCGGGGCTATTTCTTGCTTGGGCAAAGCAAAATGACATCAGCTACCCCTCGGAACTAGAAGAAAAAGTAACAGCCCGCGGCCACACCGTAGCCAATTGGAAAGATCTCTACGAAACAAAGAGCGCTCACTACGACGAGCAATACATC
>CAVVJD010000009.1:0-204484 GCA_963748455.1 uncultured Alphaproteobacteria bacterium | reverse complement strand
TGCCGTTTTGTGCAAAATAAACGGCCGCCGGGCCCTTTTGGGACCACCGGCGGCCGTGTCGCGGGCGGCTCGCTGCCGCCCCCCGGGTGCTAGGCGATAAGGTCGACCAGCTTGCCAGACGATTTCTTCGTCCCCTGATTGTCGCGATCCTGGCGATTTGTCGTTTCCTTGGCCTCCGCGGCCTTCAGCTCGCGCTGCTCATCGGGCCGGTTGCCTTCCATAGGCTTCGGCGGCGGCGCGGGCGGGACCGGCGGGGCGTTGACGGATCCAATGGCCATGAACGTGTTCCTTTTTTGATTTCGAGGACAGTTCTAGTGCGTCACATTATGCCCAACACATAATAAGAAAATATAAATTGTACCAATAAGTTATCTAAAGTTTTAGCGAGTTTGCATGAAGTCAGCCGGAAGGCTTCCGGCGCCCTGTGCCCCCGTTTCCAGCCGAAATTCAATCGGCCGACTCGGGCGCGTCTTGCTAATTTTGGGCGGAAAACCGAGGTCAGGGGCGGGTATTTCGCTTAAATTATCGAGTAAATCTCAGATGTGTAATACCGATTAACGAGTAACGCTCAGTAGTCTGGTAGTATTTTACCGTGATTTGGCGATTTTGCGCTCTTTTTGCCCTTCGAAGCGGCCCAAAATATTAACCAAACGTTAACTATTGGCGCTGAATACTCCTCATTAATGATTTCGAATCGTGAGGATCTGTCAGCGCTGGCGATCTTCGTGGCGGTGGCGACTCATCGCAGTTTCCGGCGTGCTGCCGGCGAGCTGGGTGTTTCCGCCTCGGCGCTGAGCCATGCCATGCGCGACCTTGAAGCCCGGCTGGGCCAGCGCCTCCTGCATCGGACGACCAGGCGCGTCGGACCGACGCAGGCGGGGGAACGCCTGTTGCACCGTCTGCGCCCCACCTTCAGGGATATTTCCACGGCCTTGTCCGAGCTCGACCTCGGCGCCGACGCGCCGGTGCAGCGCCTGCGCCTGAGCGCCTCGCCCCAGGCTGCCGATCTGGTTCTGGCACCGATTCTGGCGGCCATGGTGCAGGAAAACCCGCGATTGCATCTCGAGATTGGCGCCCAAGCCAGCTCGACCGAGATTATCGCCAGCGGATTCGATGCCGCTATCCGTCTTGGCGAACGCGTGACGCCCGATCTGACGGCCATCCCCTTCGGCCCCCGCCTGCGTTGGGCTGTGGTCGCATCGCCGGAATACCTGGCGGCCCATCCGGCGCCGCGGACCCCGCGCGAACTGCGCCAGCACGTCTGCATCCGCTATCGCCTGGCAAGCGGCGTGATCTTCCGATGGGCGTTCGAGAAGGGCGGGGAGGCGCTCGACGTCGATGTCGACGGCAAGCTGACGCTAACCGACCAGGACCTGATGCTGCGCGCGGCGGCGGACGGCGCCGGCCTCGCCTGTGTGTTCGAAGCCAAGGCGGCACCGCATGTCGCGGCGGGGCGCCTCGTGCGTGTGCTCGACGATTGGTGTCCCGAACGTGCCGGGTTCTATCTCTACTACCCAACACGGCACGGCGTTTCACCCGCCCTGCGGGCATTGATCGCGGTGGCCCGGCGCGTGTGGCCGCAGGCCTAGGTCGCGAGTTCCTCGAGCGCCAGCGCGCACGGCATCAGCGGCGGCGCCGAGCCGATGCGCCGAAGCACATCGAGGAAGCGTGCAGCCGCATCGCGCCGCGCGCGCCACGATGGAGCAAGCTGCGACACCTGATAATCCTGATACAGCGCGCGTAACTGGCGCGCCGTGGGATCGTCGAAATAGGCGAGATCGGCCGCCGCATTGCCGGTGTCGATCGGCGCGATCTTGCGCTCGCGCGCCGCACGGCGGTCGATCAAAACGTCGATCTCAAGCGCGATGATGTCGTCTTCGATCAGCTCGTGCTGCCACGGCTCCTTGTAGCCGCGCAGTCGTGCCAACACGCGCGCGCGATCGGGGGCGGGGCCCAGCCGGCGCACGGCCAGCGATTTCTCGCGCTCGAAGCGCCAGACTTGCGGCATGAAACTGTCCGTGCCGGCATCGCTGGATTCTTCGAGGATAAGCTGTGCCGCGGTCTTTTCGCTGTCGGTGAACCAGCCGCCGTTCCTGCCACGCATCGCCGAGATCCCACAGCAGGTGGACCTTCTCGACCATTGTGAAATTGGACTGTTCGCGCACCAAAGCGGCCTTGGCCCGCGCCAGCAGGTCCCACCCCTTGGGCGTGAGCCCGGGCGGCAATCGCTCGATATCGGTCGTCAGTCGAACAACGCTGGAATAGGCCATGGCATCGTGACGTTAATGTCGGACGGTGCGAATTTTCGCAAAATCTCCCTCAAACCGCTGCTAAATATGCGCGATGGAACAATCTCCTTTCGCCGAACTTGCCACCTGGATCGCCGAAGCCGGTCTCGCCGGACGCTCCGAGACCGAGATGCTGACGGGGTATTGCGACCGTCTCGTCACGGCGGGGGTTCCGATCGTCGGTGCGATCATCGTCGTCGACACGCTGCATCCGATTCACGAAGGGCGCGCAGTCCGCTGGACGCGCGGCAATGCCGAGACCACCCTCGTCGAGTACGGGCGCACGACTGAAGGCGAAGCCGCTGCGTCGTGGCGGCGCAGCACCTGGTATCGCCTGGTGGAAACCGGCGACAAATCGTTGCGCCGGCGCGTCACACCAGAAGCCGCCGCGGAATTCAATATCATTGCCGAGGCGCGCGACAAGGGCTTCACCGATTACCTAGCGTTGGTGAACCGCTTTGCCGCCGAAGGCGTGATCGGCGACATGGATTGCGTCTATTCCTCGTGGACCAGCGACGGCCCGCAGGGATTTTCCGACCGCGACATCGGCGTCCTGGAAGGCTTGGCGCCGTTCCTCGCCATCGCCATCAAATGCGCCTCGCTGGGCCGCATCGCCTCAACGTTGGTCGAGACGTACCTCGGCCGCGATGCGGGCCGGTTGGTCTTGAGTGGGCGCATCGCGCGCGGCGTCGCCGACCGCATCGATGCCGTCTTGTGGTTTAGCGATCTGCGCGGCTATACCCGGATCACGGACACGGCCGCGCCCGAGCAGATCATCCCGCTGCTCAATGACTATGCCGAGGCCGCGGTCTCCGTCATCCATGCCAATGGCGGCGACGTGCTGAAGCTGATGGGCGACGGCGTGCTCGCGATCTTTCCCGCAACCGATCGCAAACGTGCCTGCAATTCAGCGCTCGCGGCAGCGAAGCAAGCCGGGGAGAAAATCGCCGCTCTCAACGAGCGCCGCGATAGCGCCGGCCTGCCGACCACGAATATGTATCTGGGCCTGCATGTCGGCGAAGTCTTCTTTGGCAATATCGGCAGCACCGATCGCCTGGATTTCACCGTGGTTGGCCCCGCGGTCAATGAAGTCAGCCGTATTGCCGCCATGTGTCGCTCGGTCGACCAGCTCGTCCTGGTCTCCGCCGCCTTTGCAACCTCGTGTGGCGCCGGCGACCCACGTCTGGTCTGCGTCGGCCGCTACGCGCTGCGCGGTGTCGGCACTGCCCAAGAATTGTTCACTCTCGATCCGGAAGCTGCCCCGTAAACCCTATAAACCATTAAGGAGTTGGTTGCAGTTCGTGGCTTACAACACGGATGACCGCCGCCAACGCGACCATCCATGAAGCAAGCCTTGTCGACGACAGCACAGCGCCATCCAGGCCCGCCCGGTCTGGGGCGTACGGCAGCGGATACTCTGGCCGCATTTCGCCTCTGGTGGCGCGTGGAGCGCCAGTCCCGCCGGCAACAGGCCAGCGCCACGCGGTCGAATCTTTTGATCGTCTCCTGGGCGTTTCCGCCCGCGCACCAGACCAGTGCTCATTTCCCCAAAGCTCTGGTGCGCGCCGCCAGCGGTCTCGGCCTCCCTTACTCGATCTTGTGCGCGCCCGTGCCAAATACCCTGACGCCGCAGGGTTTGGAGATGTTCGGCGATCTGCCGCCCGAGGCGACTATTCACCGCGTCGATTATCCCGTGGACGCCATCAACAATCCGCTGCTGGGGCCGAAGCTGTGGGGCTTCCCGGCTCTTGACGGCCATTTCACCACCGCGTTGCTGACCGCGCAGTCGGGCATGCAACATTTGGCGGCCGATCCGCCCAGCACGATTCTGGCCTTTGGCCCGCGGTTTTCCAATTTTGTGGCAGCATCCTATCTCGCGCGCTGGTGCGGCGCCCGGCTGGCGCTGTTCTACATCGACGAATGGTCCGTGCAGACGCCGCCATTTGTGAAGGCCGGCGACTACGACCGCCGTTGGGAGCGTCGCTGCCTAAAACAGGCCGATACGGTTTTCTTCGTGACCGAGGGCAAGCGCCGCGCCTATCTGGCGCAATTCCCCTTCCTCGCGGACAAGCGCGTCGAGGTGTTCGAGAACGGTTGGGATCCGCGGCCATTCGAGAAGGTGACGACCCCGCCTGTGTCGCCGCTGCAGGGCCGGCTCACGATCGATTTTGTCGGCGTCGCCGCGACCCACACGCCGATCGCGCCGTTTTTCGCGACACTGGCGCGCTGTTTGGAGATGCGGCCGGATCTGCGCGAGCGCGTCGGCGTGCGCCTGACCGGCACAACCACGGCTTATGCCGAATCGTGCGCGACCGAAGCCCGCGCCAACGGAATTACTGTGAATGTCGAAGCCGCCATTCCGCAATCGGCGGCCGTCGAGCGCATGATGACGAGCCACGCGCTCCTGCTGCTCCTCAACACACAATATGAGGGCCTGATTCCGCAAAAAACGTATGACTACCTGCGTTGTGGATCGCCAATCCTCGCCTTCGGCACGACCAGCGAAGGCGCCGCGTTCGTGAAAGAGTGTGCGGCAGGTCCGGTCGTTGCCGACGGCGACGCGCTTGCACTTGCCCAGGCGCTCGACCGGCTGTTGACGGAGCCACGCGCCACCTGGAACACCGCAGCGCGAAGTAGTTGGGTCGCCTCGCGCAACCGCGAAACGATCGCGACGGAACTTCTCAAGACGCTGAGCTGATCGCTAAATAAATCGTCACGGGGCTTCCACCTTCCACCCGCCGCCGAGCGCGCGATAGAGCGACACCACGCCCTGCAGCCGCGCCGACTTCACCTGCGCCAGCTGGTCGCGCGCGGAGAAGAGCGTGCGCTGTGAGTCCAGCACGGTGAGCAGGTCGACCGCACCCGCGCGATAGCGTGCGTCCGCAAGCTCGAACGCGATGCGCGCCTGTTCGACCGCGTCTTCCTGCAGGCGCTGCTGCTCGGCGGTCTGCTGCGTGATGGTGAGCGAGTTCTCGACATCGGAGAAGGCCGAGATGATCGACTTGCGGTAATTCTGCACCAGCTCCTCATAGCGCGCCTTGTTGAGCTCGAGCTGGCCTTCGAGCTGACCGCCCGAGAAGATCGGCGCGATCATGCTGGCCGCGATCGAATAGAACAGCCCCGGCCCGGTGAACATCGTGGAGAGCGCGGTCGACTGATAGCCGAACTGGCCGGTCAGCGAGATGGTCGGGAAGAACGCGGCGCGCGCCACCTTGATATCGGCATTGGCGCCGATCAGCTGCGCCTCGGCGTTCTGAATGTCGGGCCGGCGGGTGAGCAACTCGGAGGGCAGGCCCGCGGCCACGGCGGGTGCCGCCACGCTATCGAGCGTGCCGGTGCGCACGATGACGCTCTCCGGCGTCTGACCCAACAGAACCGCTAACGCATTTTCCGACTGCCGCAGCGCCTGCTCGAGCGGCGGCAAGGCCGCGCGCTGCTGTGCCACCACGGTGCGCTGCTGCGCCACTTCGAGGGCCGAAGTGGCACCGCTTTGTGCGCGCGCATCCACCACCGCCATCACGCGCTCGGCGTTGGCCAGGTTCTCGCGCGCGATGGCGTAACGGTCCTGGAATTCCAGGATCTGGAAATAGGTCGTGGCGACGTCCGACGTGACGGTGAGCGCCACCGTCTCGCTGTCGTAGCGGCTGGCGAGGCTGGCCGCCTCGGCCGATTCGAGTCCGGCGCGGTTGCGGCCCCAGAAATCGAGCTCGTAGCTGGCGATCAAGCCGGCACTATAGCGGTTCGACGCCTGGCGACTGCGTGATGAGGTTGTCGTGCTGCCGGCCGTGCTCGACCGGGTGCGCGAGGCATCGGCCGTGCCGTCGAGAGTCGGCAGCAGGGCGGCGCCGGCAATGCGCGCCCGCGCATCGGCCTGGACGATGCGCGCGGCGGCGGCGGCGAGGTCGTAATTGTTCTTTCGCGCCGATTCCATATAGGCATCCAGCGCGGGCGAGCGGAAATTGCGCCACCAATCCGCCTCAGGCCAGGCCGCAGGCTGTGCGGTGGGAACGGCCGCCGGCGCTTCCGCGGGGGCCTTATAGGCCGGCGGCGCCTCGAACAAGGGCTTGATGAAGTCGGGACCGAGATTGCAGCCACCCAAGGCAAGAAGCAGCGCGGCGGAGAGGGGCGTCCAGCGATTTGTCACATGAGTTGGGGGGTAGGAGGAATCCGGAATTATTCAGCGCCGAGCGCCACGACGGGGTCGAGTGTTGCTGCCTTGTGTGCAGGCATATAGCCGAAGATGAGCCCGGTGCCAAAGGCGCAACCGAAGGCCAGCAGAACCGGGCCCAGGGAAAAGAGGATCGGCGTGTCGAAGGCAGCGAGCGTGGCGGCGACCGCCAGCCCACCGGTAACGCCGATCAGGCCGCCGATGACCGAGACCACCACCGCCTCGGTGATGAATTGCTGCAGGATATTGGCGGTGCGCGCCCCCGTCGCCATACGGATACCGATCTCGCGCGTGCGCTCGGTCACGCTCACCAGCATGATGTTCATGACCCCGATCCCGCCGACCAGCAGCGAGATCGCCGCAATCGAACCGAGCAGGATGGTAAGGGTATTCTGCGTTTCCGTCGCGGCCTCGAGGATGGACGCCATATTACGGATTTGAAAGTCGACCGCGCGATGGCGCTCGCGCAGCAGGTTGGTGATCGCGTCCTGGGTCGCGTCCATCTGCTTGAGGTCGTCGACCTGCACCGTGATCGAGCGCACGAAGCGCTGCCCGAACAGGCGCAGGCTGCCGGTCGAGAGCGGCACGAACACGACATCGTCCATGTCGCTGCCGAACGCCGTGGCGCCCTTGACCGACATCACGCCGATCACCTGGAAGGGCACGTTGTTGATGAGGACGTAGCGCCCGATCGGATCGACGCCCAACGGCGTGAACAGCGTGTCGACCACCGTCTGGCCGAGCATCGCCACCGGCACGTAGCTTTTCACGTCGTCATCGGAGAGGAACACGCCCCGCGCCACCGGCCAGTCGCGCCCGGTGACGAGATCGGGCGTCGTTGCATCGGCCTGGGTCTGGTAGTCGAGATTGCCGAAGCGCATGGTGACCGTGCCGGTCAGCTCCGGTACCGCGCTCACCACATTGGGCAGCGCCATGATCGCGGTGGCGTCTTCAGGCACCAGGGTCGCGATCTGGCCGGTGCCGCGCACATTCGCAGCGCCCGGCCTGATGACAAGCAAGTTCGTGCCCATCTTGCCGATGCGGTCGAGCACGGATTGCTTGGCGCCGTCGCCCACCGCCAGCATCGCCACGACCGAACCCACGCCGATGACGATGCCCAGCAGCGTCAGCACGGTGCGAAAGAGATTGGCGCGCAGTGCCCGCATCGCCATCTTGACCGCCTCGCCGATATCGGCGATCGCGGCGCGGCCGGCGGTGGCGAGATCGCGCGGCGCCTCGGCCTTGCGTTCGGAGCGCACGTTGGGGCCGCTGTCGCCGACGATCAGCCCGTCCTTGATCTCGATCAGCCGGTTCGCGTTCTCAGCAACGCCGCGATCATGCGTGATCAAGATGATGGTGTGGCCGTCTTGGTTGAGACGGTGGAGGAGGGCCATCACCTCCTTGCCGCTGTTGCTGTCGAGGGCACCGGTCGGCTCGTCGGCCAGGATCACCATGCCGCCGTTCATCAGCGCCCGCGCGATCGACACGCGCTGCTGCTGTCCGCCCGAGAGCTGATTGGGCCGGTGTTCGAGACGCTCGCCCAAGCCAAGCGCCGTCAGCAACTCCTCGGCGCGCGTGCGCCGGTCCAGCGCCGACAGCCCGGCATAAATCGCCGGCACCTCGACATTCTCTGTCGCCGTCGATGTCGCGATCAGATTGTAGCTCTGGAAGATGAAGCCGAAGACCTGCCGGCGCAGTGATGCCAGCTCGTCGCGCTCAAAACTCGAAACGTCTTTGCCGGCGAACAGGTACTGGCCGGTGGTCGGCCGGTCGAGACAGCCGAGCAAATTCATCAGCGTCGTCTTGCCCGAGCCCGACTGGCCCATGATCGCGACGAACTCGCCCGGATAGAACTTGAGCGAGACGCCATGCAGCACCTCGACGCTCAGCTCGCCCTTGGTGAAGGTCTTGGTGACGTCCGCCAGCTCGATCAGCGGCGCGGGAAGGGCGGCCGGCTTCATGACAGGCGCGGCCCCATCCGCGGACCCGTGCCGCCGGCCGGGCGCTGGCTGGCCGGTGCGGCACCCTGGCTGCGCACGCCAACGACGACCTTCTCGCCGGGCTGGAGTCCGTCCACGACCTGGGCGCCCACCCGATTGGAGACGCCGACCGTGACGTGGCGCTCTTCAATCGAACCATCATCCTTCATAACGCGCACTGCGAAGCGGGACGGCGAGCGCACCGCCGCATTGGCGGGAGCGGTAGCCGCAGCGATGGCATCGGCGGGCCGGGCAGGGCGGCCCTCGCCCCCAGCGCGACGGCCCGCACCCAGCGGCCGCAGGGCCGCGACCGGCATCGTCACCGCGTCTTTGGCGGCGGCGGCCACGAAGAACACCTGTGCGCTCATCTGCGTCATCAGCTCCTGCGTCGGGTTCGGCACGTCGAACAGCGCGTCGTAGAGGATGACGTTGTTGAGCACTTCCGGGGTCGGAAGGATCTGGCGCAGCTTCCCGTTCCAGCGCCGGTCGGGCTGGCCCAGGGTGGTGAAATAGGCGTCCATGCCGACCCGCAGCTTGCTGACATCGGCTTCCGACACCTGCGTCCAGACCGTCATGGTCGACAGATCGGCAATGCGCAGGATGATCGGCGCCTGCTGGTTGGCGTTCAGGGTCTGCCCTTCCTTGGCGGTCTCCGAGACGATCGAGCCGGCCATCGGGGCGTAGATCTTGGTATAGCCGAGATTGGCCTCATCGCCCTTCAGGGTGGATTCCGTCTGTTGTATCTGGGCCTCGATCGCCGCCACTTGGGCGGCGGCGGAGCGGGCGGTCGCATCCGCGCTCTGGAATGCGTCCTGGCTGGTGGCATTCGCCTTCATCAGGCTGGTCTGGCGCTGCAGCTGCTGCTGGGCGAGCACAAGCTGCGCCTTCTTGTCGGTCAGCTGTGCGCGCAGGTTCAGGAGCTGGGCCTTGTCGGCATCGACCCGCGCCAGGTAGACGGTCGGATCGATCTCCGCCAGCAGCTCACCCTTCTGCACCTTATCGCCGATCTCGAAATAAAGTTTCTTGAGCTGGCCGGAGACCTGTGTGCCGACATCGACATAGTCGCGCGGTTGGAGATTGCCGAGTGCGGTAATGGAGTCCTCAATGTCGCCGCGCTCGACGATCGCCGTCACCCCCTGGTCGGGGGCCGCCCGGCCATAGGTTCGCCAGCCCCAGGCGCCGATGGCGCCGGTCAGCGCCGTCAGCGCCAAGCCGGCGTAGAGCCAGCGGCGGCGGCGTAGCCTGCCCCGTACCAGCTTTGCCGTGTTTCCCGACACACCCGGGCCGAGCGTTCGCGCTCGTGCCGGGGGCCTGGGTGCTCGGCGCGTCGGTGACTGTCTGCGGCATAGGGCAATCGCCAATTCGGCTGTGTTGAAGAACACATCTTGCCCGTGACGTCCTCTCCCGCGGGCAGGGCGGGGTCCCCCGAGTATCACGCCGGGCGGGCGTAAATCCTGCGACGCCCCCAGCGGACCAGCAAACAACAGTGCCGTCGTGTAAAAAGACGCCTATTTTTGGTGTCGCTCTGTAGTTCCCCGGCGTTATGTGATGCCGGCATGGCGCTGGACCGGGGTGGCCAAAGGACGGGGAGGGCGTCCTAGCCGCAAATCCACGGGAATGCGGCCGCCTAATCCTTTTGGGCATAATCCGGACTGGCTTACCGGCAGTGCTCACTTGTCTGGGCGGCAGGCTCAATCCGCCCAACCCACGCCGGACAAGAGGTGGGCTAGGCTGGAAACGAGTGCAGCGGCTTCGATGGTGGGCTGGGCGCGGACCATGAAGGGTAAGATGCAACGGAACCTTGGCCACCGAATCCCGGCCAGCCAAAGTCCTGCGCGACCGGCCGTTCCATCTCAAAAATGCTAAAAAAATCGGCAAATCATAAAATATTAGTATAATCAGATAGATAATCACATATTCAGATGTATCTTGAGTGATTATTAAAGTAATTTAATAAGTAATATCAGTATACTAGACGAAGTATCGCAGGTATATTGATATGTGTAACGAGAATTTTCCCATATTATATTGATTTCATGCCGTGAATTTCACATTAAGAGGCAGGGGCAGTGAGCTTAAGCCGCTCGTTCAATCGGTCCAGCAACACGCGCAGGCGCAGGATGCACAGCGTCACCGGCGCATCGGGCCCACCGCCGCCGAGCACATTGGGCGCCGCGTCGATCGAGCCGGCACCGGCCGGGGGTAAGTAGGGGACGCGGGCCCCCGGTGCCCACACCAGGTACTCGGGCACCTGGCCCGCCGCGAGCCGGGGCAGGAGACTGGCCAGCCAGGCCTTAGCCCGTCCGAGGGGGACGCCGAGCTCCGACAGGGCGGCCAGGATCGCGGCCTCTTGGACCGCGGCCATGCTGAAGGCGCGTGGCTTGCCGGCCTTGGGCTCGGCAAGGGGCGTGTTGAAGCGGCGGTCCCGCACCCAGTTCCGAAGATCGGAGGACGTGACCCGACCGTTTGTGGCGGCGGCAATTTCGGCAGGCCCGTAGACGGGCGCAACGGGATCCATGAGCAGCTCCTGGCAGAACACGCCGGCATCCCTTTAAAACAGTACCGGCCCATGTGTTATAAAACACATGTCTTAATAAAACCTGACGTGTTCGATAACATGGCCTGCGTGTGTTGAACAACACAAGACCCATGTCCGCGAACACGGCGATGCGTCGGACAACACAACAAGCCGCACCGGACCCGTCCTATGCCGACACCCGAGTGGATCCGGCGAGGTCGTCTCCCTGACTGGTCCAGACGCGGCAACAAGTCCGGCTCAACTCAACAACGCGCGGCCGGGTAGGGCGAGGCATGTTATGAATGGCGACACCGGGCCAGTCAGGCGCGGTCAGCCCGTGCCAGGGCCGCACTGTTGCCATGTCCTATATGACCGAGCGGTCATTAAAGCGGATATCGACAACGGGAAGAAAAGATGGCGCGCGGGCCGCCAACTCCGCCCGTGAAGCAAGGCAAGAGGCCTCAACTCGGGGCTCTGACCAGTGCAGCATCGGCCAAACGAACTGCATCTATCCCTAAATTTAAGCGAGTTCTTCAAAACGTTTCATAAATAACTGATTTATATAGATATTATGTAAACGAGTTGGTCATGACTCTCTGCTACCATCGTCGCGGGTCGCACCCGGAGGAGCACAATGACCAACTTTATCAATGTCTTCTTGCTCGACGAGCAAGGGGCTACGGCCATTGAATATGGCTTAATTGCGGCACTGGTGTCGGTCGCCGCGAGCGTCTCACTGCTGGCCGTCGGTTCGTCCCTGCGTGGGATTTTGGACTTGGTATCGTCGTCGGTGACCAACGCCGTTACGCCAGCTCCCTAACGACCGAGCAGCCGAATTATCAGGTCCCGGATCGGATGGATCCGGCCCTGGGCGATTTCATGTTGCCGATGGCCGAGCCTCGTTCAGCTCGCCGGCAGCTTCTCCCATGGCATCAGATGGATCGTTTCGGCGCGCAGCGAAACGGTGATCGCGACGCCGAGCACCAGCCCGTTGCGCGCGGCGACATGGGTCGGAATCGAGAAGGTCAGGGTCTGATTCCCGGCGCCGCTGACCGCCATCGTCACGCTGGTGTTCTCGCCAAGCAGCAGGAAATCAATGATTTTCCCGGAAACCGGGTTTTCCCGCTCGCCCTGCGAGGGGCGGTCGCGCCGGTGCAGCACGATTCCGGCGGGTGGAATCGCCCAGCAAATCCGTGTGCCCCCCTGTGCCGGGGCGTTTGGCGGCAATTCGAGCCGCAAATCGCGCCATAACAGCGCTGGAGGGGCGCCGGCAGCGATTTCGCCCTCGAACACGTTCCGGAGGTCGACCAGGCGGGCCACTTCCACGTTGGCGGGCCGGGTGATCACCTCCTGCGGCCGGCCGGATTGCAGCGACTGGCCGCGATGCAGGATGACCATCCGGTCGGCCAGCGCCATCGCCTCCTCCAAATCATGGGTGACCAGAACGATCGGCATGCGCAGCAGATGGCGCAGACGCGCGAGTTCCTGCTGCAATTTGCGCCGCGTCACCTGATCGACCGCGGCAAACGGCTCGTCCAGCAGCAGAACCTTGGGATCGCGCGCGAGCGCGCGGGCCAGAGCCACGCGTTGTTGCTGGCCGCCGGAAAGCTGCCCCGGCCGACGGGCTTCGAGGCCGGCGAGGTGGACCAGGCTCAGCAGCTCGCGCGCCCGCGCCGGCCGTTCGCCGGCCGGCAGGTGTCCCAGCGCCACGGCGACATTGTCTTGCGCGCTGAGATGGGGAAACAGGGCGTAGTTCTGGAACACCAGCCCGACCTGGCGTGCCTGCGGGGGCAGGTTGAGGCTGGCGTCGGTATCGAACCATGCGGTGCCGTTGCAATGTACCGAGCCATGCGCCGGATGAACGAGCCCGGCGATCGCGCGCAGAATCGTCGTCTTGCCGCTGCCCGACGGCCCGACCAGCGCCAGCAATTCGCCGGGCGCGCAATCGAGTGCTGCATCCAGCGGAATCGGTGCGGCCTGACGCAGGCGGACGGCCAGCCCCCCGGACCTATCCATGCCGTCGTCCGATCCGCGCACTCAACGTGTAGCCGGCGCTGATCGCCAGAAACGAGAAGATCAGCAGCGCCAACGCCATGGTTCCGGCGGCGTGGTCATCGAACACCTGCACGCGGTCATAGATGGCGATGGCAATGGTGCGGGTTTCGCCGGGAATATTGCCGCCCACCATCAGGACCACGCCAAATTCGCCCAGCGTGTGCGCGAAGGTCAGCACCATGGCCGACAGAATGCCGGGCCAGCCCAGCGGCAATTCGATGCGCCGGAATGTCGCCCAGGCCGACAGGCCGCTGCACCACGCCGCCTCGCGAACCTCCGGGGCGATGCTTTCCAGGCTGCGCTGAATCGGCTGAATGGCGAAGGGCAGGTTGAACAGGATGGAGGCGACCAGCAGCCCCTCGAAGCTGAAGACCAGCGTGTGCCCGGTCATCGCTTCCCAGGCGCGGCCCAGCGGTGAGGCCCGGCCCAGCGCCACCAGAACGTAATAGCCCAGCACCGTCGGCGGCAGCACCAGCGGTAAAGCGACCAGGGCTTCGACCACGCCCCGCCCCCGAAACCGCCGCCAGACCAGCACACGCGCGATCACGATGCCCGCCGGAACCAGCAAAAGCGTGGTCCAGAACGCCAGTCGCAGCGACAGCCAGAGGGCGGGCCAATCCATGTGGGGGCGAGCTTACTGGGGCGGCGGGGGCAGCGTGTAGCCGGATTGTTCGAGCGTCGCGCGCGCGGCCGGCCCTTGCAGGAAGGCGTAGAACGCACGCGCCGTCTCGCCGGCATTCTTGAGCAGCACCATGCGCTGGCGCAGCGGCGCGTGCGCGCTATCGGGAAGCAGGACGAACGTGCCGCGCGCCGTAAGTGCGGGCGTCTTCGCCAGCGATAGCGGGATGATCCCGCCTTCGGTCGATCCCGACGCCGCGAATTGCGCCGCCTGCCCGACATTTTCGCCCAGCGCCAGCCGCCCCTCGATGGCGCTCCACAGCCCTTTTGCCTGCAACACCTCGCGTGCTGCCTTGCCATAAGGGGCCACGTCCGGGTTGGCGATGCTGAATCGTTTCAAGCGGCCGTCTTTCAGCGCGGCACCAAGGTCCTCGAGGCTGGCATCGGCTTTGAGCGTCGAACCGGTTGGCACGAACAGCACGATGCGGCCGATCGCATACAGCGCCCCGTCGTCGAGCGTGCGGCTCTCGCGGGCGAGGGTCGCGACCGAAGACTCATCGGCGGACAAGAACAGCTCGAACGGCGCGCCCTGCTGGATCTGCCGCACGAAATTGCCCGAAGCACCGAAGCTGAGACGCGGCTTCTGCCCGCCCGTCCGCTCGAATTGCTCGGCGATACTCTGCACGGCCTCTGTCATATTCGCGGCCACGGCAATCACCGGCGGGTCGGCCGCGCGCACGGTACCTCCGCCCAGGCATGCAGCGAGCGCGAGAGCGCCGAGGGCGAGCGATCGGCGTCCGAGCGACCGAAACAAAAGATGCGGTGTCATGGATGGCCTCGTGTCGCGTTATGTCCGGGAGAATATATCGCGTGGCGAAGGCCGGTCAAATTGGCATCGAAGCCGCCGGCCTGATAGGTATCCGCGCGATCACGGAGACGAAATGACATGACCACGGAACTGGGCGGCCCGCCCAAGGGCGGCTGGGCCAAATTGCAGCCCGAGCTCTACGTCAACGATCTGGAGGCGAGCCTGCGCTTCTGGCGCGATGCGCTGGGCTTCACGATCGCGTATCGCCGTCCGGCGGAAGGATTCGTCTTCCTCGAGCGCGACGGCGCGCAGATCATGCTGTGCATGCGCAACGGCCGCTACGAGATCGGCGAGATGAAATATCCGCTCGGCCAGGGCGCGATGTTCCAGATCTATGTCGACGATATCGCGCCGATCCTGGCCGCGCTCGCCGCCATGGCCTGGCCGCTGTTCCAGCAGCCGCGCGAGGCGTGGTATCGCGCCGGCAATGTCGAGACCGGCCAGCGCGACTTCTTCGTGCAGGATCCCGACGGATACTTGCTGCTGATCGGCCAGGGGCTCGGCACGCGCCCGGCGCGCGATCCGGCTTAGGGGCTCTTCGGCGCCATCTTCTTGCGAAAGGCGTTGATCTGTGGCGCCAGGAGCTTCTCGGCCTTGCGCTCCATGGCGCGATAGCGCTTCAGAATATCGACCCCGGCCTCCGTCAATTCCGCACCGCCGCCATGGGGCCCGCCTTTGGCGGCATGCACCAGCGGCTCGGTGAAGCTGGTATTCATCGTCTCGACCAGCATCCAGGCGCGGCGATAGCTCATGCCCATGCGCCGCCCGGCCGCGGAGATCGACCCCGTGGCGGCGATCGCCTCGAGCAGATCGGCCTTGCCCGGGCCCATGGCGATTGCCGCACCCAGGAGGATGCGCAGCCGCGGCGCCGGGGCCGCTTCAGCTTTCGTAGAGGGTCTTGGGGTCGATCTCGACATCGGCGATGGTCTCGATCTTTCCGTCGCGCACGGCCCGGAAGAAGCAATTGCGCCGCCCGGTGTGGCAGGCCACACCTTTCTGGTCGACCAGCAGCAGCAGCGTGTCGGCGTCGCAGTCGATGCGCAGCTCGACCAGGCGCTGGGTCTGGCCGGAACTTTCGCCCTTGCGCCACAGTCTGAGGCGCGAGCGCGAATAATAGCAGGCCGCACCCGTGCGCAGCGTCTCCGCCACCGCCTCGCGGTTCATCCAGGCGAGCATCAGCACCTCGCCGCTGTCATGCTGTTGGGCGATCGCCGGCACCAGCCCCTCGCGATTGAAGGCGATGGAGGCCAGCACCTCGTCGATCACGCGCTCGGCAAGGGCCATTCGACCGCCTCGCGCTTGCCGCGCCCCTCGCGTTGCATGCAGCCGCTCGAAAGCCGCGCTCCAGATCGGCGATCAGGTCGCCCGGATCCTCGAGCCCGGCATGAACGCGCATCAGGATTCCCTTCTGCGTCCACGGCTTCGCGGTGCGGATGCCCTCCGGGTGCGCGGGCAGCATCAAGCTCTCGAACCCGCCCCAGCTATAGCCCATGCCGAACAGCGCCATGTTGTCGACCAGGGCGGCCAGAGCGGCACGCGAGACCGGCTTCAGGATATAGCTGAACAGGCCGGAGGCCCCTTTGAAGTCGCGCTTCCACAGGCTGTGGCCCGGGTCGCTGGGGAGTGCTGGGTGCAGCACGCGTTCGACTTCCGGCTGCGCCGCCAGCCAGCGCGCCAGCGTCATCCCGGTCGCCTGGTGGCGCGGCAGCCGCACCGCCAGGGTGCGCAAGCCTCGCAGCGCCAGATAACAGTCGTCGGGCCCTGAGCAGCAGCCGAAATCGTTGACCATCTGCTTGACCGGCTTGTAGGCGGCCTCGGTCACCGACAGCATGCCCATCATCAGGTCCGAATGGCCGCCGATATACTTGGTCGCGGCCATGACCGAGACGTCGACCCCAAGCGCCAGCGGCCGGAAGTACAACGGCGTCGCCCAGGTGTTGTCCAAAATGGTGGTGATGCCCGCCTTACGCGCGACCGCGACGATCGCCGGCACGTCCTGCATTTCGAAAGTGAGGGAGCCAGGGGCTTCCATGAAGATGACGCGCGTGTTGGGCTGGATCAGGTCCGCAATACCGGCGCCGATCAGGGGATCGTAATAGGTCGTCGCCACCCCAAAGCGCTTGAGCACGGTGTCGCAATACCGGCGCGTCGGCCCGTAGGCCGTATCGACCACCAGGATGTGATCGCCCGAATTGACGAAGGCGCTCAGCGCCGAAGCGATCGCGGCCATCCCTGAGCCCACCGGGATCGAGCGATAGGCGCCATCCAGCGCCATCACCGCTTCCTCGAGCGCGAACATGGTGGGGGTGCCGTAGCGCCCGTAATAGACTTTGCCGGGCTGGCGGTCGTGCTGGGCCCCTTCGAGCGCGTCGAGCGTCGGATAGAGAATGGTCGAGGCGTGATAGACCGGCGGATTGATGATGCCGAAATTGGCCTCGGGATCGCGGCCAGCCGTGGTGACGATTGTGTCGGGCTTCATGCTTGGCAAGTCACTTGCAAGGGGAGGGACGGGAAAGCGGCGGACATAATGGCATCGCCGCCCGGCGGCGCCAACCGCCCCAAGATAGACTGGATCAACAACCCGGAGTCGCAACGCCTTGAGAGTTTGGTTGAGCCTGTGCTAGCGTCGCTACGAGATGTGCGTCGAGAGAGAAATCCTGACGTACAGGAAGCAATGGCGATCCGGTCAACCGGGCGCCGATCAGAGTAAAATTTACGGGGAAGGTTTGAGATGAAAAATGGATACGTCCTCGCGGCAGCCGCCGCGTTGGTTGGTGTGGCGTCGATCGCTGGTGCCCAGGCCCAGACGCAATCGACACTCGATGCGGTCAAAGCCAAGGGTTTCATTCAATGCGGTGTAAACACCGCGGTGGCCGGGTTCTCCGCGCCAGACAGCCAGGGAAACTATAAGGGCATCGACGTCGACATCTGCCGCGCGGTCGCGGCGGCGGTCTTCGGCGACGCCAACAAGGTGCGCTACACGCCGACCACGGCGCAGCAGCGCTTTACAGCCTTGCAGTCGGGTGAAGTCGACATTCTGTCGCGCAACACCACCTGGACCCTCGGCCGCGATACGTCGCTGGGCCTGAATTTCGTGGGCGTGAATTTCTATGACGGCCAGGGCTTCATGGTGCCCAAGAAGCTCGGCGTGAAGAGCGCCAAGGAGCTTGCCGGCGCCACGGTCTGCGTGCAGCCCGGCACGACGACGGAGCTGAACCTCACCGATTACTTCCGCGCCAATAAGATGCAGTTCAAGGCAGTGGTCATCGAGAAGCTGGAAGAAATCACGGCGGCATATTTCGCCGGCCGCTGCGACGTCTACACCACAGATGCGTCAGGCCTCGCCTCGACCCGCGCGACGATGGCGCCCAATCCCAATGATCACGTGATCCTGCCGGAAATCATCTCCAAGGAGCCCTTGGGGCCAGCGGTGCGTCACGGCGACGACAAATGGGCGGACATCGTGCGTTGGTCGTACAACGCGATGCTGACTGCCGAAGAGATGGGCATCACCTCGGCCAATATCGATCAGCAGGCGGGCTCGTCCAATCCGGAAGTGCAGCGCTTCATCGGCACCACCGGCGAGCTGGGCAAGCAGCTCGGGATCGACAACAAATGGGCCTATAACATCGTCAAGCAGGTCGGCAATTACGGCGAAAGCTACGATCGCCACATCGTGCCGCTTGGTCTGGAGCGCGGCATCAACGCCTTGTGGACCAAGGGCGGGCTGCAATATGCCCCGCCGATGCGCTGAGCAGGTCAACAGTCATCGCCCGGGCGCAAGCCCGGGCGATGGCGCTTTCCCGCCGCGCAAAGGCGCAACGACAATGCAGATAGGCTAACGAGGATGGCATCCCGCCCCGTCGGAATGTCGCGCCGTCCGCCGCCGATGCGCGTCAAGCTGTCGCTGTCCGATCCGACGGTTCGCGCAGTTCTCTATCAGATCCTCGTCCTCGGCGGTGTTGTCGCGGTGGTCTGGTTCCTGGTGGCCAACACCGCCCACAATCTTGAGGTTCGCAAGATCGCCACCGGCTTCGGCTTCCTCGGCCGCGAGGCCGGCTTGCCGATCGCCGAGCACATGATCGAATACACCCCGGCCGATACCTACGGCCGGGCTTTGCTTGTCGGCATTCTCAATACGCTGAAGGTTGCGGTCATCGGCGTCATTCTTGCGACGATCTTTGGCACGTTGCTCGGCATTGCGCGCTTGTCACGCAATTGGATGCTCTCCAAGGCCGCGTCGATCTATGTCGAAGTGATGCGCAACCTGCCGCTGCTGCTGCAGCTCATCTTCTGGTGGACGTTCTTCAAGGACATGCTTCCGGATGGCCGCAACGCCTTGAAGCCGGTGCCGGGTGTCTATCTATCCAATCGCGGGCTCGATTTTCCCATTCCGCTCGAGGATCCGTCGCACCCCTATATGCTCTTTGCCGCGATCGTCGGCATCATTGCCAGCATCGGCTTTGCCCGTTGGGCCCGTCGTCGCCAGGAGGCGACCGGTGAACAACTGCCGGTTTTTGCGGCTTCCGCCGGCTTGATCCTGGGCTTGCCGTTCCTGGTGTTCTTGATCGGCGGCGCGCCGGCGGCGATGGACTGGCCCGTCGCCGGCCGCTTCAACCTGACCGGCGGAGCCAATGTCAGCCCGGAATTCGTGGCGCTGCTGATCGGCCTCGTCACCTACACCGCGGCGTTCATCGCTGAGATCGTGCGCAGCGGCATCCTCGCCATCAGCCACGGCCAGATCGAGGCAGCTTCCGCGCTGGGCCTGCGCCGCGGCCTGTCGCTGCGCCTCGTGCTGCTGCCGCAGGCACTGCGCGTCATCATTCCGCCGATGACCAGCCAGTACCTGAACCTCACGAAGAATTCCTCGTTGGCGGTGGCGATCGGCTATCCCGACATCGTCTCGATCGCCAACACCACGCTCAACCAGACCGGCCAGGCCATCGAGGGCGTCGCCATCATCATGGCGGCCTATCTCACCGTCAGCCTGTCCATCTCGGCCTTCATGAATTGGTACAACAAACGCATCGCGTTGGTGGAGCGATGAGCGAAACCGGATCCTTCTCGGCAATGAAGCCCCCGCCGCTGCTGAGCGGGCAGGGCACCGGGCTCATGTCCTTGCCGGCGGTGCAGTGGGCGCGCACCAATCTGTTCAATTCCTGGCTCAGCACGGCGGTAACGCTGCTGCTGGCCTATTTCGCGCTGAGGGGGCTCTGGAGCTTCGTCAATTGGGGCCTGTTCAACGCCGTCTGGACGCTGCCGCCGGACGGCAAGACCCAGGTCTGTCGCGACTTGAAGGGCATCGGCGCCTGCTGGGCCTTGATCACGGAGAAGCACCGCTTCATCCTGTTCGGCACCTATCCGTTCGACGAGCAGGCGCGCCCGCTGCTGGTCTGCGTCATCTTCATCGCACTCTATGTCGTCAGCGCCATCCGCCGTTTCTGGACGAAATGGCTCGGCCTGATCTGGGTGGTCGGTCTGATCGCCATCGGCGTCTTGATGTGGGGCGGCGTCTTCGGCTTGCGCTATATCGAGAACGAGCGCTGGGGCGGCCTGCCGCTGACCTTGATCCTGGCGACGTTCGGCATCGCCTTGGCATTTCCGCTGTCGATCCTGTTGGCGCTGGGCCGCCGCTCGCATCTACCGGCCATCAAGGCGATCTGCGTCGTCTATATCGAACTGATCCGCGGCGTGCCGCTGATCAGCCTGTTGTTCATGGCCTCGGTGATGTTCCCGCTGTTCATGCCGGAAGGCATGACCATCGATAAGCTGCTGCGCGCCCAGGTCGCCATCATCATGTTTGCCGCCGCCTATCTCGCCGAAGTCGTGCGCGGCGGCCTGCAGGCGATTCCCAAGGGCCAGTTCGAGGCCGCCGACGCGCTCGGCTTGTCCTACTGGAAGAAGACCGCATTCATCATCCTGCCGCAGGCGCTGCGCCTGGTGATTCCGCCGCTGGTCAACACCTTCATCGGCATGTTCAAGGATACGTCTCTGGTCCTCATCATCGGCCTGTTCGATCTGCTCAACACCGCCAAGACCTCGATCGTGGAGCCGCAATGGGTCGGCTTCGGCGTCGAGGCCTATATCTTCGTCTCGATCATCTATTTCGTGTTCTGCTTTGCGATGTCGAAATACAGCCAGGGCATCGAGGCCGAGTTCGCGAAAAACAAACATCGCCCGGCGGGCACGCGCTAGCCCGCGACAACAGGCAGGGGAATTGACGCATGGCGACAGCACCGAAGGCCGCGGCATCGACACATCCGATGATCGAATTGCGCGGCGTCAACAAATGGTATGGCGAGTTCCATGTCCTCAAGGACATCAACCTGACCGTCCATCAGGGCCAGAAGGTCGTCGTCTGCGGCCCGTCGGGCTCGGGCAAGTCGACCGCGATCCGCTGCATCAACCGCCTGGAGGAGCATCAGCAGGGCGATATCATCGTCGACGGCATCGAGCTCACCAATGACGTCAAAAATGTCGACGCCATCCGCCGCGAAGTCGGCATGGTGTTCCAGCAATTCAATCTATTTCCGCATCTGACGGTGCTCGAGAACCTGACGCTGGCACCCATCTGGGTGCGCAAGATCCCGAAGAAGGAAGCCGAGGAAGCGGCGATGCACTACCTCGAGCGCGTGCGCATTCCCGAGCAGGCCAAGAAGTATCCCGGACAGCTTTCGGGCGGTCAGCAGCAGCGTGTCGCCATCGCCCGCTCGCTGTGCATGAAACCCAAGATCATGCTGTTCGACGAGCCCACCTCGGCTCTCGATCCCGAGATGATCAAGGAAGTGCTCGACGTCATGATCCTTCTCGCGCGCGAGGGCATGACGATGATCTGCGTGACCCATGAAATGGGCTTCGCGCGCACCGTCGCCGACACCATCATCTTCATGGACAAGGGCGAGATCGTCGAGCAGGGTCCGCCCTCGACCTTCTTCACCAACCCCAAAACCGACCGCCTGCGCCTGTTCCTGAGCCAAATCCTCGGGCACTGAGTCGCGATCACTCCTGCCGGAGTGGGACGATAATTTCTTAACGGGTTCGCGTTAAGGTAGCGGGACATACTTGGAGAGATCCATGAATGCCCTCGCTGCTTTCGTTGCTTTCGTTGTGTTCATGGGTTCGATGTTGCTCGCCAGCGCTCTGACCGGGTCTGGCGGCACGCTCGACGAAAAATCCTTCGTCGGGGGTCTCATGCTCACCCTATTTTTCGGCCTGCCAGCCTATGTTCTGGTGGCGGCATTTTCGTATTTTATCTGGCGCCCGCGCCGGGAACTCGGCACAGCCGTCTATGCTGTCACCGGGATAATTCTCGTCCTGCTGGCCTTTGGGCTGACGACGTCACAGTACGGGACGCTTTTGTTGATTGGCGGCACGATCCTTCTCTGCGCCGCCGCTCATCAATGCGTGCTGATGACGTTCGATAGGGTTGATATGCGGTAGGTTTGCGGCTGCCCTAAGGCAGCGGCCCCGGATCAGCGATCAAGAATATCTGCTGGTCGTAGGGGACGAACCCCGCGCGCTGATACATCGTGATCGCTTTGGGATGGTCGTAGTTGCACGTGTGCACCCACACGCGCTGCGGCTTCTCGCGCCATGCCGCGTCGACCGCCCAATGCAGGAACCACGGTCCCAGCCGCCGCCCGATGAACGCCGGCAGCATGCCGAAATAGACGAGCTCGATATCGGTGCCGCTGCGCCGGTCGAGCTCGGCGAAGCCGGCCGGCTCGCCGGCGACGTAGAGGACATAGATGTCGATCGCCGGATCGTGGATCTTGGCCTTCAGCTCGGCATCGTTGAGTCGCCGGCGCGTATACCACAGCCAGTCGCGCCCAATGGTGTTGTAGAGATAGCGGTAGAACGGCACGGTGATGTTGTCGGCGCGCAGCACCGCGATCTTACCCATCGGCACCGGCGGTGCGGCCACGCGCGGCGGCTGTTTCATCTCGAGATAGGTCACCACCATGCGGAGCTGCCCGCCGGGAACATCGTCGACGGAGGGCAGCTCATCGGCCGGCGGCGCCAGCCTCCGGCTCATTACCACGCGCGGCTCGGCCACGTAGCCGTGTTTCTCGTAGAAGCCCTTCACCAGCGTGTTGGTATCACGGATCATCAGCATGGCTTTGGCCACGCCCTTGGCCGCGAGCCACGCTTCAGCATGGCGGAGCAATGCGCGCGCCAGCCCCTGGCCGCGATGCGTGGGCGCGGTCGCAACGTAATAGAGCCAGCCGCGATGACCGTCATGGCCGGCCATGATCGAGCCGACAACAACCCCGGCGGCGGCGGCTACGAAGATCTCGCCATGGCCGGACAGGCGGCACAGATTGATGTCGCGCGTCGGATTGTTGGCGGGGATCGTCAGGTTGCAGACCTGCCAGAGCGCGATCAGCGCTGCCCGGTCGGCCTCTTGGAACGTGCGAATCTCGGGCGTCGGCACCGCCGGGGGAGGTGCAGCGCTCATCCGGTTGCGACCGGCGTGTCGCCCGGCAGACCCCATTCGGACCACGAGCCGTCGTAGACCGCGACCTTGTCGGCGCCGATCAGATAGAGGCCAAGCGCCAGCACGCAGGCCGTTACGCCGGAACCGCACGAGGTGATCACCGGCTTCTTGGGATCGATGCCCGACGCGGCTATGCGCGCGCGCAGCTGGTCCTCGGGCAGCACCGTCATCGTCTTGGGATCGACCAGCTCGTTATAGGGCAGGTTGCAGCTGCCTGGGACGCGCCCGCCGCGCAGGCCCGCGCGCGGTTCCGGCGCTTCGCCGCGGAAGCGCGCCGCGGCGCGTGCGTCGAGCACTTGCTCTGCCTTACTCGTGAGGTTGCCCATCACCTGGCCCTTGGCGCGCACCATCTCGGGCCGAAAGCGCGGCGTGAATTGTGCGGTTTTCGGTGCGACGGCCTTGCTCTCCAGCGGCCGGCCCTCGGCTTTCCATTTCGGCAGTCCGCCATTCAGCACGGCAACACGATCATGGCCGAAGATGCGCAGCATCCACCACGCACGCGCGGCACTCATCAGCCCGTAGGTATCATAGACGACGACGAAATCGTCGCTGCCGATTCCGAGTTTTGCCATCGCCGCCGCGAACTCAGCGGGCGAGGGGAGCATGTGCGGCAGCGGATTGCTGGCGTCGGAAATATGATCGACATCGAAGAACACCGCGCCCGGAATATGCGCGGCCTTGTATTCCGCTTGCGCATCGCGCTTGGCGGTCGGCAGATGATAGGTTGCATCTGCAACGCGCACATTGGCATCGTTGAGATGCGCCGCCAGCCATTCCGTGCTGACCAGCGCTTCGGGATGAACGTAGCTCATGGGGTTACACCAGCGGTGTGGGCGCATTGATGGGGCGCGGATGTGCCAGCCACTCCGGCGCCGGAAGATTCTTCGATTTAAGGAACTCCGGATTGAACAGCTTGCTCGCATAGCGTTGCCCGCCATCGCACAGCAACGTCACGATCGTGTGCCCGGGCCCGAGCTTCTTGGCATAGCGGATGGCGCCCGCGACATTGATGCCGGTCGACCCGCCGAGGAACAGTCCTTCCTTCTGCAAAAGATCGAACACGATCGGCACGGCTTCGCTGTCGGGAATCTGGAACGCGTCGTCGACCGGCGCTCCCTCGAGATTCTTGGTGATGCGGCCCTGGCCGATCCCCTCGGTGATCGAGCTGCCTTCGGATTTCAGCACGCCGTTGGTGTACCAGCTATAAAGCGCCGCCCCCATCGGGTCGGCGATGCCGATGCGGATCTTGGGGTTGCGCTCCTTGAGATAAAGGCCAGTACCCGCGAGCGTGCCGCCCGTACCCACCGCGCAGATGAACGCATCGACCTTGCCGTCGGTCTGCTCCCAGATCTCGGGGCCTGTCGTTTCGATATGCGCGCGGCGGTTGGCAACGTTGTCGAACTGGTTGGCCCAGATGGCGCCGGCATTCTCCGTGCGCGCCAATGCCTCCGCCATGCGGCCGGACACTTTGACGTAATTGTTGGGATTGGCGTAGGGCACGGCCGGCACGGGACGCAAATCGGCACCGCAAAGCCGCAGCATCTCCATTTTTTCTTCGCTCTGCGTGTCGGGAATGACGATCACGGTACGATAGCCGCGCGCATTGGCGACCATCGCCAGGCCGATGCCGGTATTGCCCGCGGTTCCCTCGACGATGACGCCGCCGGGGCGTAGCAGCCCGCGCTCCTCCGCGTCCTTGACGATATAGAGCGCGGCACGATCCTTGACCGAGCCACCGGGGTTGAGGAATTCCGCCTTGCCGAGAATCTCGCAACCTGTCGCCGCGGATGCCGCTGTCAGGCGGATCAGCGGCGTGTTGCCGATCGAGCCAATGAAACCGTCGCGTATAGTCATGGGCGAGACCTTATCCGGGCGGGGAGGGACCATCAAGAAGCGGCGCCCCAGCGCCGGCGCAAGGCTGCATGGTTGAGGGCGAGCCACTGCAGGGCGATGATGGTCATCGAGTTGGTGACCCGCCCGGCATTGAGATCGTCGAGGGCCGCCGACAGCGGCACCGACCACACACGGATATCCTCGCCTTCCTCCGGCAATCCGTGGATGCCTTCCGCCCGGCTTGCATCGACGCGCGCGCAGAACAGCTTGACCGTCTCGCTTGTCCCGCCGGGGCTGACCAGATAGTCGCAGATCGGCACAAGATCGAGCACATCGCAGCCCGCTTCCTCCTGCGTTTCACGGCGCGCGACATCGGGCGGCGCCTCGCCATGTTCGATGATGCCGGCGACGATTTCCGTCACCCACGGTCCGCGGCCGGCTGCCAGCGCGCCCACGCGGAACTGCTCGGTCAGCACGACACGGTCGCTGCCCGGGTCGTAGAGGACCACGCCCACCGCATGCCCGCGCTCGAACAGCTCGCGCTGAATCGGGGCTCCCCAGCCACCCTGGAACAGACTGTGGCGCAGCTTGTAACGGTCGATCCGGAAATAGCCCTGGAAGACAGTCTCGTGCTCGATGATCTCGACGTCATTGGGTGTCATGGTGCCGCCGCATTCGTGAATCTCGCCGGCAAGCTACTCAAGCCGTAGGCCCGGCGCCACCTTTGCGTTACCCATTTCCTGGGCGAATGTGCGGGGATAAAGGCTTGTGTTGGTGCGATATCCCGTAGACCCTCGCAACACCGACAGATTTAGAAAAACCTGTCGCAATATTAACAATTCGATGGCAAAACAGCGGCCATAATCACAGCACCCTGAATATGGCGAGGAGACCGGCCCCGTGTCCAAATCCATGCTCTCCGCGGCCGTGATCGGTGTTGGCCTTTTGGTCACCGCCGTCAGCGTGCAAGCGAACTGTCTGACCACCGCCGACCGTGCCGCGGCGCAGACCCGTCGTCTGCAGACCGAGCTGATGGTCGCAGCCCTGACCTGCCGTACCGTGCCTGGCCGCGACTTCACCGGCCACTACAACAGCTTCGTGCAGAAGCACAGCGACCGCCTGATCGGCAATTCGAAGGTGCTGCAGGCCTATTTCAAGCAGACCTTCGGCAGCCAGTCCAACCGCCAGATGGACACTTTCATCACGGCGCTGGCCAATGATTCCTCCCAGCGCAGCATGACGCTGCCTGGCTATTGCGATGATGCCGTCAACTTGTTCCGCGATGTGCTGAGCATCGATCGGCGCGAGCTTGAGAAGTTCGCGGGGCGCTTCTCGGCCGATCTTCCGGTCAACGGCGCCTGCACTTCGGCAGCGTCGAACGAGCGTCCCATGACCGTGCGCTGATCGTCACCGCATTTAGCCCATAAAAAGCGGGGCGCGTCCTTGTCGGACGCGCCCCGCTTCGTTTGCGGGCTATGTGATCGTGCTTACTGCAGCACGATTTCCACGCGCCGGTTCTGCGGCTCGCGCACGCCATCGGCCGTCGGCACCAGTGGCTGGCTCTCGCCCCTGCCGGAGACCTGGATCTGGTTCTGCGACAGACCGGCGGAGACGAGGATGTCGCGCACCGCGCGGGCCCGGCGCTCCGACAGCGCCTGATTGTACCGGTCCGAGCCGGCGCGGTCGGCGTGGCCGGTGGCGATCACCACCTGCACATTGGCCTGCCTGGCCGTCGCCGCGGCCTGACGGATGACACGGTCAGCTTCGGGCGTGATCGCCGCCTTGTCGAAATCGAAGAACACCAAATAGGTGCGCTGCAGCTCCGCCTGGGGGGCCGGAGCAGGTGGCGGCGGCGCGACTGGAGCCGGAGCCGGGGCAGGCGCCGGAGTCGTCTGAGCCGGCTGCGCCATGCGCGGTGCCGGTGCGCCGAACTCGTAGCGCAGGCCTAGCATGACAGCATGGGTACGATACTCGCTGTCGACGCTTGCGCCGGTGTTGGTCGTGTATTCCGGATCGAGGGTGGCGAAGTAGCGGTAGTCGAGGGTCAGCTTCAGAGCCGGGATGATGCTGTAGGCAACACCGACGATGCCCTGATAAGCGAAGTTCCAATCCTCGTCGTCAACGCGCGTGTTGGAGAAGGCGGCCGCGTCGTTGAGGCGCGTGCGCGCGTAACCGATACCGACGCCGACATACGGCGTAAACGGCGTACCGGTCTGGATGTCATAGAGCACGTTGCCCATGAAGCTCAGGGCCGTCGCGTCGCCCGTGCCATTGCCTGACGACGTCGAGTCGACTTCATTGCTGCGATAGCCGGTTTCGAATTCGAGGCGGACACCATTGCCCAGGCCGTAGCCGACCGCGCCGACCGCACCCCAGCCGTAATCGAATTCGGCTTGCGAGTTCACTGCGCCACCCTGGACATCGGCATCCTGCAGCAAGTTCACGCCGCCGGCGCCGCCGATATAAAAGCCCTTGGTGGCCTGCGCCATGGCTGCCGACGAAACTGTAGCCAGCAGTGCCGCGCCCAGAAGCGCCTTGCGCATCATCATTGTGAACCCCTTTTTACTAGTCTCATGAACAGGTTGGTTGCGAACTAGGAGTGTTTGGTGTGACAGCTACTGAGTGCCCAGCCACTGATCAAACGCTGTTCCTGCCGAATCGCACTGATTTTAATACCACTTTTAGGCGGGCAGTAAACACCGACACATTCTTTTCAGTCACTATGTTGCAAATCTGCATCATTTCAAAACCGCATCGAGACGCTAATGGCCCCAAAGCGGTCCGGCTCGCGCTGTTCCTCGAACTCCTTGGTCCGGAACACGTGCATATAGCTGACGCGGATACCCTGGATCGTCGTGGCGACGCCGAGCTGGAAATCGGCCACCCAGGGTTCGCGGCTGACGCTGTGGCTGTCGCGGAACGTATTACCGTCCAGGAAGATATTGTGCCCCACCGCCCGGCCTTCGACGCCGGCAAATAGGTACCAAGCAAATTCCTTGGAGGTGATGAACGCCGATGAGCCGGGCAGGGAGGGGCGAATGCGCGGCGGGCCGAAATCACCCATTAAGTCTGTACCAAAGCGTACCGTGCCGCCGACCGCGCCATAGGTGAAAACGTTGCCCAGGCTGGCGCCGACATGCGGGATCACATCGACGCCAAGACCGGTGCAGTCCCCAATCACGCAACCGCGCCATTTCTTTTCATAGATCAGCGCAATGCCGGGTTCGTTGCGCAGCTGATTGTCCCAGCCTTGCGCTTCTTTGACGCCGAAAATGTCGTGGAAGGTGTTTTGCGTCTGTTCGCCGAAGGCCCAGGGTCCGACCACGCCCACATCGATCTCGAACGTATCGAGCTGGTTGTGGCTGCTGTTCTCGTATTGCAGCCAGATGCTGCCGTAGAGCCAGCCGGCATAAGGCCGGTCGTCCTGGATCACGTCGGTGCGGGTCTTGTCCTCAGGCGTATAGATGTTCTGGCCGAAGGCGAAGCCGACGCGCCGCGTGCCCTCGACGCCCAGGCCGCGCATCGCATCGTCGAGCCAGCCATGCAGCGTGGTGGCGCTCGACAGCCAGGAGACGCGCACGCCGTTGCTGTAATGCTGATCCTTGTTGCCGACGCCGAACAGATCGTTCTCGATCATCAAGGTGAGGGTCGGACCGCCATCGGCGCCATGCGCGGGCGGGGGCACCGACGCCGGCGGCGGCGGCGTGGTGGGAGTCGTTTGATCTTGCGCGTAAGCCGCGCCGCAGAGACTGAGAAAAAACGCAAGGCCAGTCAGTGCGCGTTGGTGCATGAAGTGTCCGTCGTGTGTGCGTGTTTCTGCTGGAAATACGCCGCCACCGCTTCGCGCGCCGGAGCATCGAGGTGCAGCCCGAACTTCGTACGCCGAAACAGGATGTCGTCGGCGCTCATCGCCCATTCCTGTGCCACCAGCCAGTCGATCTCGCGCGCATAAAGGCCCTTGCCGAAATGCTGGCCCAAATCGGCAAGCGTTGTGCAGCCGGTCAGCATGGTATCGACACGCTTGCCGTGCCGGCGCGCCAGTGCGCGCAGATGCACAGCTGGAATCCATGCCCGTCGGCGCTGCAGTTCCGCAAAGAAACGCTCGAAATCGGCGTGCTCAAGATCGCCACCCGGTAGTGGAGCCGTGTCGGTCCATGGCGATGTCATCGCCGGGAAATATGGCGCGAGTTTGTCGAGCGCATGCTCGGCCAGCCGACGGAACGTGGTGATCTTGCCGCCGAACACCGACAGCACGGGGGCCTGTCCGTTCTGGTTTTCGAGTTCCAGCACGTAGTCGCGCGTCACCGCCGAGGCGCTGGCGCTGCCATCGTCGTAGAGCGGACGCACGCCGGCATAGCTCCACACGACATCGTCGGGCGTCACCGCCTTCGCGAGCCATCGGCTGACGGCCATGCACAAATACGAAGTCTCTTCCGGCGAGATCTTCACGCCGCGCGGGTCGTCCGTGAACGGCACATCGGTCGTGCCGATCAGCGTGTAGTCTTGCTCATAGGGCAGCACGAAGACGATGCGGCGGTCCTCGTTCTGCAGGATATAGGCGTGCGGCCCATCATAGAGGCGCTTGACGATGATATGGCTGCCCTTGATCAGGCGCAGACGGCGTTCGGAATTGATCCCGAGTTCCGCTGCCCAGCACATCGGCCGCCCACGGCCCGGCTGCGTTGACGATGGCGCGCGCGCGTACGCTCTCGCGCTGCCCGTCCTGGCGCGCGATCTCCGCACTCCAGATGCCGTCGATGCGACGCGCGTTCAACAAGGCGGTGCGCGGCAGGAATACGGCGCCGCGATCGACGGCGTCGCGGGCGTTGAGGGCGACCAGGCGCGCGTCGTCGACCCAGCAATCCGAATAGACGAAGCCCTTGGTCACTTCGTCGCGCAGCGAGTCGCCTTCCTTGGCGCGGCGCAGATCGAGGCTTCGCGAGCCTGGAAGCGTCGTGCGGCCGCCGAGATGGTCGTAAAGCCAGAGGCCCATGCGGATCATCCACGCCGGCCGCAAATGCGCGGCGTGCGGCAGCACGAAACGCATCGGCCAGATGATGTGTGGGGCAACCCGTAGCAGCACCTCGCGCTCCGCCAGCGCCTCGCGCACCAGCCGGAACTCGTAATATTCGAGGTAGCGCAAGCCGCCATGGATAAGCTTGCTCGACGCCGACGAAGTGGCGGCGGCGAGATCGTCGCGCTCGACGAGCAGGACTTTGAGCCCGCGACCGGTGGCGTCGCGCGCGATGCCGGTGCCGTTGATTCCGCCTCCGACAACCAGGAGATCGAATACGCTGTCGGTGACGGGGCTACCCATGACATGCCAGAATTCTGTTGCGACCCGCGGGACATAGCACACCCGTTCGGGAGTTTCGCCGGCCAGCCCTGCCATACCTGCAGGTCAGACAATCGTCGTGGGCGGGTCGCCATGGGAGCCAGCATGTCCGAAACGCCCGCCATCGCGCCGCCTTCCCCCCTGATCGAGGTGCATGAACTGACGCGCGTGTACCGGCTGGGCGCGCAATCGGTCGCCGCGCTGCGCGGTGTCTCGGCTAGCATTGCGCGCGGCGAATTCGTCGCGGTGATGGGGCCGTCGGGCTCGGGCAAATCCACGTTCATGAATGTGCTGGGCTGCTTGGATACGCCCAGCTCGGGCCAATACAAGTTGGACGGGACGGATATCGGCACGCGCACGCCCGACGAGCTGGCCGCTGTTCGCAACCGCAAGATCGGATTTGTCTTCCAGTCGTTCAACTTGCTTCCCCGCGCCGACGCCGTCGCCAATGTCGAATTGCCCCTGATCTACGCTGGCACCGATCGGCGCCGGCGCAGCGAGCGGGCCCGCGCCGCGCTCGCCCGCGTCGGCCTGGGGGAGCGGCTGCACCACCGCCCCAACCAGCTCTCCGGCGGTCAGCAGCAGCGCGTGGCGATCGCCCGGGCCATCGTCAACGAACCCGATCTGCTGCTGGCGGACGAGCCGACCGGGGCGTTGGACTCCCACACAACGCTGGACATCATCGCCCAGTTCCAACGCCTTAACCGTGATGGCCTGACCATTGTCCTGGTCACCCACGAGGCCGACGTGGCCCGCTTCGCCGGCCGCACCCTGACATTCCGCGATGGGAAGCTGGTCGAAGACCGCCGCCAGGCTCCCCAGGATGCCAGCGAAGCCCTGGCCCGATCCGCCCAGTCCGCGCCTGCCTGAGTTGGCCGGTAATCGATTTAGGGCGGGACGTTAACATCCGCCCCGGCGGATTATTGTAAATCAAAGTTAATACAATAAAATCAGATGGTTACTAGGCATTTTCGTTAATCTTTCCATAAGAGATTCTTAGGAATTCGCTGACATTCTGATGCTTGAGGACAGTCCGGGCGTTTTACCAGCACGCCTTGCCCCTCGGTGTCACCGGCAGAAGGTCGGAACGGCAGCGAGGGACGCGCCCGGAAAAAGGGGCTTCCCAGAATGGTCACGTATCTGATCGACGATGCAGGGAAATGGTGGCAGTCGCCGTCGGCCGATTTAGAGGCGCGGCTTGGCTACCAGGATCCGGATTTCGACCTGGCCGGCTATGCCGTGCGCAATCTCGGCCATGTCGAGCTGAAAATCGAGGCCGCGCGTCGCGCGATCGCCTTCCGGCCCTATTGCGTCAACAATCGCGCCATCCAGGAAGTCATCGGGCACCTGACGAGCGCGGGCGAGGGGCCGATAATCCTGCGTTATTTCGTCGACAAGTGGCAGGAAGAGACGCTCGAAGGGCCCAAGGAGGCCGTGGAGCGCCTCGGTTCGCTCGCCAATCTCGATCGCCAGCGCGGCGGCATGCCAGCCTTTGTCTCGACCCAGCGCAATCTTGCCGATCTTACGCGCCCGGAATTCCAGGCCTTCGAGCCGCTGTTCCGCAAATGGCGCGTGCAGCTGCATCGCTTCGGCGATCAGACAGTCGATTTTCTCGTCCGCTACAATCTGCTCTCGCGCACCGTCATCGCCAGCCGCAATTCAGCGACGCGCGAGCCAGTGTTCAAATTCATCGGCGACGGGTTTTCGTTCTACGAGTTCGATTGGGGCTTGAAGGCGATCGGCGAGCCCATCGCCAACCAGCCCGACCGCGACTACGGCCGTTGGACCGCGAAGATCTACGAGAATGCCATGGAGGGCGATCAGGCCGTGCTCGAGGACGTCGATGCGCGCATCTGGGGCGGGCCGGGCCTTGGCACGCGCCACAGCCGCTATCGCCGCCTGCTTCTGCCTTGGACGACGTCCAGCAACGAGAAGGTTGTGACCTGTATCTCGTTCCTAAGCGCCAACGGCAACGTCGCGACGGGGCGCTGACAGGAAGCTGTCGAGATCGGCGAGCAACTGCTCGCGGGCCATCCACACCAGCGTGAAATCGATGTGGCCCCACGCTGAATTCGGTCCACTTGATCAGCTTCTCGACGTTCGTGTAGCCGTACCGGCGCGCCACGCCGCGATCGACCAGATCCGTCTCGACCAGCGAAATCGTGTAATCCGACATCCAGCGGGTGAGGGCGTAGGAGCGCGAGATGCGCGGCAGGATCGCGGCCAGGCCGCGGCCGCGGTAGTCGGGACGGAACCACGTGCTGCCGCTGTAGCACACGCGCCCCTTGATGCGTTGGGCCGACGCCACATCGACCTCGCAGCGTTCGCCGTCCATCGCAAATTTCGGATCGCCGTAGAACAGGCGCAAGGTGCGGCACTCCTCGCGGAATGTCGTGTCGAACCACGGGTAGAGTTGCGCCGCCTGCGTCACGACGACCTCGTCGGCGTCATTGAGGCCGACGATCCAAAATGCGTTATCGGGTCCGATACCGCCGAACGTTGGATCGAACATCGGGGCCAGCCGATACCAATTCTTGCGTTCGCGGGCATTGATCTTGGCGAGCTCGTCGAAATCGTTTTGAATGAACAGACGCACGCCGCGCTCGCGTGCCGCGCGATCGGCTTCGAGGAAAAATTGGGCGAGCTTTTCGTGGGGTCCGAACTGAACGACAATTTGGTCAGGCAGCCGTTGGTCAGTTCGTAGGCCAGTCATTGTGCACCCCCGGGAGTTGAATCAACTCATGTTCTAACATGGTAAATCGGCCGGAAGAATTGCAGATTTTTCAGCGGGAAACAAAAGAATCCTGAGTTGAAAGAAAAGAATCAGGTGCAGTGCACACACGTTAGCATCAGTCGGCGTGTTGCATTGCACCAGTTCGGGTGCAAGCACGGCGCACGCTCGAATGAACAGCCTCGCAATTCGGGCAACGCGAATCAGGACAGCTGATTTGCAATAATCGCACTGCCATCGCTGCGACAGCCGGTCGCATACTTCATTTCGCGGCGTAATTGTTCGAATCGGTCGTCCCGGCATTCCCCTTATGGCTAGTTTCATCATGCCCGTGCCGTCGCGCGACGAAATTCGCCGCGGCATTTTCTACATGGTTGGCGCCGTCTTCGTGTTCGCCGCCATCAACGTGCTGGTGAAGTGGCAGATCGCTCGCTATCCGCTGGGCGAGGTCGTGTTCTTTCGATGCGGTTTCGCGCTTCTTTCGGGCATGGTGTTGGTCGCGGCACAAGGCGGCCTGCCGCTGCTGCGCACGCGCCGCATCGGCGGTCATCTGACCCGTGCCGTGATTCAGTTTGGATCGATGCTGTGCATCTTCACCGCCTTCGGCATGATGCCGCTCGCCGACGCGGTGGCGATCTCGTTCTCGACGCCGCTCTTCCTGACCGTCTTGTCGATTTCCGATGCTTGGCGAAAAGGTGGGGCCTTATCGCTGGGGCGCGGTCATTGTCGGGTTTTGCGGCGTTCTGGTGATGGTGCGGCCGGGCAGCGGCGCGCTGGAAGCCGGCGCTCTGTTTGCGCTCGGCAATGCGGGGCTGGGCGCGATCGCGACCATTGGCGTACGCCGAATGACGGTGACCGAGGCGAGCGCCACGCTCGTCTTCTATCAGGTCCTCACCACCGCGGTTCTCAGCGTGTTCATGCTGCCCTTCGGCTGGGTGACCCCGACCTGGCTGGATTTCGTCATGCTGGCGACGATTGGGCTGGGGTCGGGGGCAGGGCAATACCTGTGGACCCAGGCCTTCCGCTTCGCCCCGGCGGCGGTGGCAGCACCCTTCAGCTACACGGCGATGATCTGGGCAATCCTGTTCGGGTACCTGATCTGGGGCGATGTTCCGACCCTGGCCCTGCTAGCCGGCGCCCTGATTGTGTCCCTGAGCGGCCTGTTCATCCTCTACCGCGAGACCATGCGCCGCACGCCCAAACCTTCGGCCGTGGCCACGGCGTCCGGCAGCGGCTGAAACGCTCGGCTTGGGCGCAAAAAAACGGCGGCCCGAAGGCCGCCGTCTTCCGCTCCGACCCTACCCAAGCGGGTGGTCTTAAACCGAGAAATCCACCGTGGCGCCGCGCTCCTTGTCCTCGCCGCGCTTGGCGCCGGCGTTGGTCCGCTGCGCCTCGACGGCGGCCGGCCGGGTCTCTTCATCGTCGCGGCGGAAGGGCTCGGCCTCTTCCTTGCGCTCGATTACCGCGCTGGGGCGGTCGGTCTGGCGATCAGTGCCCACGCCAAAGCCCTGAAACGGGGACATGGCGGGCGACGTCGATCCAACGGTCATGACGGAATCGTCCTCGCGAAATTTCCAGGGAACCGCCCGATTATGGCGGCCCGAGGCACAGTTCTCAAGTCACAGTCATGTGTTTAGAATGCTGTATAACTATATGTAATATTTTAGATAAATGCCGTTCTTAAAGTATAAAAATAAGCCTGATCAATCGAAATACCTCATGGCCGCCAGCACCGTATCGACGCTGACCCCATCGCTGGACAGGGGCAGCATCAGAATCTCGTAGCGCCGCGTCCGCTGATCGAACACCTGGTTGCGCAGATCATGGAGCGGGGCCGCCAGCTCGACGATCTTGCGGTAGCGCTGCAGGGCGAAGTCGCGAAATTGCGGCTCGGGATGCTCGTCCACGAACCGCCCGGTCAGGTCGAACCCGACTCTGCGCCACGATATTGGTCCCGCACAGGCGATAGCGGAACCGCAACGGGTCGCGCAGCACATCCACCAGCAACAGGTTACCCAGGACATAGCGCAGTGCCACGGGGTCAAACTCGGCGCGCGATGGCGCCATGCGCGTCCCGCGACGCTCTTTCCAGAACTCGTAAAGACGCCGCAGATCGGCATCAACCAGGGCCAGGGGCGTTTCAATCATGGCCGTGCCGCACTCCGTCCCCGCCATTACCCCCCTAGATCGCCACACGATGGTGGCGGGCGCCAAGGGGCTGGACCTGACGGTCCAACCCCTTGACCAATGGCTCCCCGGGTCTGATTCGAACAGACGACCAGCCGGTTAACAGCCGGCTGCTCTACCGCTGAGCTACCGGGGATCAGGACGGGCGGCGTTATAACAACTCTTATCTACAGGCGCCAGCCCTAGCCTGCTCGATGAATATGGAGGCCGGGGCCGGAATTGAACCGGCGCGTGCGGGATTTGCAGTCCCGAGCATTACCACTTTGCTACCCGGCCGCCCCTCGATTCGGCTCCCGCCGAGGGCATCGGCGGGGGGCTGAACCTGCAACGGGCTGTTAAGGGCTGGCAGATATAAGAGGTTGACCTGACGGGGTCAATAACGGCCGACCGGTGCCCTGCATCGGCAAGGGGGCCACGCGGCCGGCGTTGTTTTCGGTTAACGGGTTAGGTTATATCTCCTTCAAGGCCGGTGCGTGCCGCCGCCGCGGCGCCGCCCTCCATGTCCGGCCGTGATTCAGAGTTCATCGATGGATTATGCCGCAGCCCGTCTGAACATGGTGGAAAGCCAGATCCGGCCGAACAAGGTCACCGATTCCCGGATTGTCAGCGCCATGAGCGAATTGCCGCGCGAGCGCTTCGTGCCCAAGCCGCTGCGCGGCATTGCCTATGTGGATGAGGACATCCATATCGGTAACGGCCGCTACCTGATGGAGCCGATGGTGCTCGCCCGGCTGCTGCAGACCGCCAATATCGGCCCGAAGGACATCGTGCTCGCGATCGGTGCCGCCACCGGCTACGACGCGGCGGTCCTCTCGCGGCTGGCGGCGACGGTGGTGGCGCTGGAGAGCGACGCTGCCCTGGCGGCGCAGGCCACCAGGCTGCTCGCCGATCTCGGCTTGGACAATGTCGCCGTTGTCGAAGGGCAGCTGGAAGATGGCTATCCGCGCCAGGCGCCTTACAATGTCATTGTGCTCTGTGGCGCGGTCGAGCAGATCCCGGCGACCCTGCACGACCAGCTCGCCCCAGGCGGGCGCTTGGTTGCCGTGCTCACGCCGGAGGGCGAGCAGGGCAAGGCCGTGATCGCAATCCGCGCATCCGGCCCCGTTACGACGCGGCCCGTCTTCGATGCCGCGACGAATCTTCTTCCCGGGTTTGCACGCGAACCCAGTTTTGTTTTTTAATCGAATGGCATCCATCAAAGGCGAAGGAACAGCAAAGATGAATCGGCCAGCCCGACGCCCAGGAATGTGGATGCTGACGGCAGCGCTTTTGTGCGCCACCGCGCTGAGCGCACCGACGGTCCAGGCGGAGACCATCGAGGACGCGCTGTCCACCGCGTATCGCACCAATCCCCAGCTGCTCTCCGACCGCGCCCGCCAGCGTGCAACCGACGAAGGCGTGCCGCGCGCGCTGTCGAACTGGCGCCCGACCGTGACGTTCTCGTCGCAGGGCGGCAAGGCCGAAGACGACGTGAAGCAGAACGACGTCAACTCCACACGCTCGCGCACGCCCTATACGTTCCAGCTCAGCGTGCGCCAGCCGCTCTATCGCGGTGGCCGCACACTTGCCGAAACCAGCCGCGCCGAGAATCTCGTGCAGCGCGGCCGCGCGGCTCTGCACGCGACCGAGCAGAACGTGCTGGTTGATGCCGCGTCGGCCTATTCGAATCTGCTGCGCGACCAGGCGGTGCTCGATCTGCAGATCAACAATGAGCAGGTGCTGACCCGCCAGCTCGGCGCCGCCCGCGACCGCTTCCAGGTCGGCGAGATCACCAAGACCGACGTCGCCCAGGCCGAAGCGCGCCTGTCGCGCGCGCGCGCGGATCGCATTCTCGCCGAAGGCAACGTCGCCGCCTCGCGCGCCAATTACATTCGCGTCATCGGCGAAGCACCCGGCCGCCTCGCACCGGCGACGCCGCCTGCGAACCTGCCGGCATCGGAGCAGATGGCGCAGACCGTGTCGCAGGATAACCCGAATATCGTGGCGGCGCGTTTTGCCGAACGCGCGGCCCTCGACGATGTCGATCTCGTCGCCGGCGAATTGCTGCCGACGCTCAGCTTGAACGGCGATCTCTTCCGCCAGAATGAAACCACCCAAGAGGATATCAAGCAGGACACGGCCCAGATCCAGGCGGTGTTGTCGGTGCCGCTCTATCAGGCGGGATCGGTCGAGGCGCGCATTCGCGAAGCCAAGCAGACCGCCGGCCAGCGCCGCATCGAGATCGAGGATCAGCGCCGGCGCACGCGCGAGGACGTGACACGCAACTGGGAGGCGCTGGTCGCCGCACGCGCGCGCGTGGTTGCCTTCCAGGCGCAGATCCGCGCCAACGAAATCGCCCTCGACGGCGTCGAGCAGGAAGCGCGCGTCGGCTCGCGCACCACGCTCGACGTGCTCGATGCCGAGCAGGAATTGCTCGATGCGCGCGTCAATCTCGTGCGCGCCCAGCGCGACGAAGTGGTGGCGGCCTACCAGGTCGCCCAGGCAATCGGCAAGCTCACCGCGCGCGATCTTGCATTGCCGGTGGACGTCTACGATCCCGCGGCTTACTACACGCAGAACCGCGGCAAGTGGATCGGCACGTCGATCGGCGACGAACCGGTACAGCCCACGACGACGCGCTGACACCTTCGCGCCGGTCCGGCCGGAGTTTTGCGCTGGCAATCGCCAAGCCTCTCGCGTAGCTTGAGGGGCGTTCGAATCGTATGAAAAAAAGCCATGAGTGACGCTAAGAATCCGCAGCAAGAACCATCAATGGAGGAAATTCTCGCCTCCATCCGTCGGATCATTTCCGAGGATGGCGAGGCCGGGAAGGAACCGCCGGCGATGCCGGCTGCGGCGTAGCGCCGCGGCCGTTCTGCCGCCGGAGCCCGCCAAACCGGCGGAGAAGCCCGCCGAAATTCTCGAGCTGACCGAGATGGTGAGCGACGACGGCAAGGTCACGAATTTGAGCGCGCAGGCGGCCGCACCGACGCCGCCTCCAGCACCGCCGCCGCGCCGAACCTGCACCGCCGCCTGCGGCCCCTGCCGCATCGGGGGAGGGATTGATTTCCGCCACCACCGCCGCCGCCGCGGCAAGCTCACTCGCAAGTCTTCAGGCCATGGCCAAAGAACCCGAGTCGGAAACCCTGGCACAGCCGCGTTCGCTGGCACTGGGCGAGGGTTCGCTGACGATCGAAGATATTGTCCGCGAGGAATTGCGACCGATCCTTCAATCCTGGCTCGACGAGAATCTGCCGGGCATGGTCGAGCGTCTGGTCCAGAAAGAAATCAAGCGCATTACGCGCAACGTAGACGGTTCTTAGAAACCGTCGCTGCCGCCACAAATCTGAAGTGTGATGAGCGACGACCGCCAGAGTGCAGCCGCCGATCCGTCGGCATTGGATAAGACCTATCGGCCCGCCGAGGTCGAGGCGAAGCATTACGCGCGCTGGGAAAGTTCCGGCGCCTTCGCGTGCGGCCGCGGCAAGGGCAAGCCCTTCGCCATCGTCATCCCGCCGCCCAATGTCACCGGCAGCTTGCATATGGGCCACGCGCTCAACAACACGCTGCAAGACACACTGGTGCGCTATCGCCGCATGAAGGGCGATGACGTGCTGTGGCAACCGGGCACCGATCACGCCGGCATTGCCACGCAGATGGTGGTCGAGCGCCAGCTCGCGCAGGAAGGCATTGGTCTCGCGCGCGGGGCGACGCCTGCCGCCGACAGCAACAAGAAGCTGCTCAATCGCGCCGAATTCATCGAGCGCGTGTGGAAGTGGAAGGCGGAATCCGGCGGCACGATCACGCGACAGCTCCGCCGTCTCGGGGCGTCGGTCGATTGGCAGCGCGAGCGCTTCACGATGGACGAGGGGCTCTCCGCCGCCGTCCTCAAGGTTTTCGTCGAGCTCTATCGCGCCAAGCTGATCTATCGCGACAAGCGCCTGGTCAACTGGGATCCGCATTTCCACACCGCCATCTCCGACCTCGAGGTCGAGCAGCGCGAGGTGAGGGGCCATCTCTGGCATTTCAAATATCCGATCGAGGGCAGCGACGAGTTCATCATCGTCGCCACCACGCGCCCCGAGACGATGCTGGCCGACACCGCCGTCGCCGTGCACCCCGACGATGCGCGTTTCAAGCATTTGGTCGGCAAGCATGCCGTCCTGCCACTGGTCGGCCGTCGCATCCCGATCGTCCCCGATGAATACAGCGATCCGGAGAAGGGCACGGGTGCGGTCAAGATCACGCCCGGCCACGACTTCAACGATTTCGAGGTCGGCAAGCGCCACAAGCTCGAGGCGATCAGCGTCTTCACGCCCGAGGCGCGCATTAACGACAATGCGCCCGCGGAATTCCGCGGCCTCGACCGCTTCGAGGCGCGCAAGCGCGTCGTTGCGGCCATGGAAGAGAAGGGGCTGCTCGAGAAGGTCGAGGCGCACACGCATATGGTGCCGCATGGCGACCGCTCCGGCGTGCCGATCGAACCTTATCTGACCGACCAATGGTATGTGGACGGGAAGACGTTGGCGCAGGAGCCGATCAAGGCGGTCGAAACCGGCGCCACCCAATTCGTGCCCAAGACCTGGGAGAAGACCTTCTTCCACTGGATGCACAACATCCAGCCCTGGGCGATCTCGCGCCAGCTCTGGTGGGGCCACCGAATTCCGGCCTGGTACGCGCCCGACGGCACGATCTTCGTCGATTACAGCGAAGAGGCGGCCGCCGCGCAGGCGCGCGCCAAGTTCGGCAAGGACGTCAAACTGACGCGTGACGAGGACGTGCTCGACACATGGTTCTCCTCGGCGCTGTGGGCGTTCTCGACGCTCGGCTGGCCGGAGCAGACACCGGAGCTCAAGCGCTACTACCCGACCAGCGTGCTGGTGACGGGCTTCGACATCATCTTCTTCTGGGTCGCCCGCATGATGATGATGGGCCAGCCATTTCATGAAGGATGTGCCGTTCCGCACGGTCTACATCCACGGCATTGTGCGCGACGAGCGCGGCCAGAAAATGTCGAAGTCGAAGGGCAACGTCGTCGACCCGATCGACCTCATCGACCGCTACGGCGCCGACGCGCTGCGATTCACGCTGGCGTCGCTTGCAACGCCCGGCAGCGACGTCAAGCCGAGCACGGCGCGCATCGAAGGCTATCGCAATTTCGCGACCAAGCTGTGGAACGCAGCGCGCTACTGTCAGATGAATGACGCGGTGCTGCCGGCGCGGTTCGATCCCGCGTCGGTGAAGCTCACCGTCAATCGCTGGATCGTCGGCGAGCTCGCCAAGGCGGCCGCGACGACGCAAGACAGCGCTCGATGCCTTCCGCTTCAACGACGCCGCCGGCGCCATGTACCAGTTCACTTGGGGTAGTTTCTGCGACTGGTATCTCGAGTTCACGAAGCCCGTCCTCAACGGCACCGACGAGGCCGCCAAGGCCGAGACGCGCGCCACCACGGCCTTCGTGCTGACCGAGATCCTCAAGCTCCTGCACCCGGTGATGCCGTTCATCACCGAGGAGCTATGGGAGAAGTTCAAGCCGGCAGGAGCGGGCATGCTGATGCTCACCGCCTGGCCTGAATACAAGGCGCCGCGCGATGACGCAGCGACGAGCGAGATGAACTGGGTCGTGCAGGCGATCTCCGAGATCCGCACCCTGCGCGCCGAGATGAACGTGCCGCCGGCCGCGCGCATGAGCCTGTTCTTCAAGGACGCCAGCGCCGCCGCGGCGGAGCGCCTGAAGCGTCACTCCGGGATCATCCAGACGCTGGCGCGCCTCGAGCGCATCGACGGTGAGGCCGCCGCACCAGCCAAGGGCGTCGCGCAGATCGCCGTGCCCGAAGCGACGCTGCTGCTGCCGCTGGCCGGAATTATCGATGCCGGCGCCGAGCGCACGCGCCTGACCAAGGAAATTGCCAAACTCGCCGACGAGATCGGCAAGATCGACAAGAAGCTCGGCAACCCGAATTTCGTGTCGAAGGCCGATCCCGAAGTGGTCGAAGAGCAGCGCGGGCGCCGCACCGAAGCCGAAGCTTCGCGCACGCGCCTTGCAGCGGCAATGGAACGGTTGAGCGGGCTGTAGCAGCCCTCCGCCCATATCTTATTCTGTCATGGCCGGGCCGCGGCGAAGCCGCGAGACCCGGCCATCTCGATGGGGCCTGAGAAAGATCACCGGGTCACGCCGCTCCGCGGCGGCCCGGTGATGACATCCAAAGAATGGCGCGCCGCCCTCTCCCTACGGGAGAGGGCTACTCCCATGGCACACCGCTTGCATCGTGTCCGGCATCGCCGCCGGACCACAGCAATAGTGCCCTCATGCGCCGCTCCCTCGATTATCTCTACGGAACCTGCGGCTTTCTCGCAGCGCTCAGCATCGTCGGCATCCTGCTGACCGTCTCCTTCCAGGTCGTCTCCCGGTACCTCGCCATCACCTTCGACGCCACCGAGATCTCCGGCTTCCTGCTGGCGGCGGCGATTTTCCTGGGGCTCGCCTACACGTTTCACGCCGGCGCCCATATCCGCATGACGTCGCTCATTCACAAGGCAACCGGCACGCGCAAGCGCAACATCGAGCTGTTCTGCACGGCGCTCTGCGCGATCGCGGCCCTCTATGTCACCTGGTACGTGGTCGACATGGTGATCAACTCTTACAATTTCGGCGACAAGAGCCCGGGCCTGATGGCCGTGCCGTTCTGGATCGTGCAGATCCCGATGGCGATCGGCACCGGTGTCCTCGCCATCGCGCTGGTCGACGAATTCGTCTCGGTCCTCTATGGCAAGGTACCGAGTTTCAAGGACGTCGAGCAGATCGAGATCGAAGCGGCGCTTGATGAGATCAAGCGCGACATGCCCGACAGCGTGCCGGCACGCGCTCCGCTCCCGGCCACGCGATGAGCGGCACCGAAGAAATCATCCTCTCGCTCGTCATCCTCGGCGTCCTCTTCGCTCTGCTGGGGGCGGGGGTGTGGATCGGCGTGACGCTGCTGATCACCGGATTTGTTGCCGTCGAGTTCTTCACGCCCGCACCGTCCGGCTCGCTCCTTGCGAGCACCGTGTGGGATGCAAGCTGGCCGTGGACGCTGACGGCGCTGCCGCTCTTCATCTGGATGGGCGAGATCCTGTTCCGAACGAAGCTCTCGGAAGACATGTTCCACGGCATGTCGCCGTGGCTGAACTGGCTGCCGGGCAAGCTGCTGCACGTCAACATCGTCGGCTGCGCGATCATGTCGGCGATCACCGGCTCTTCGGCCGTGTGCTCGGCGACGGTCGGCCGCATGAGCGTGCCGGAGCTGCGCCGGCGCGGCTACGACGAGTTCATGGCGATCGGCACGCTGTCGGGCTCGGGCACGCTCGGCATGCTGATCCCGCCGTCGATCATGATGATGGTCTACGGCGTCGTGGCGCAGGTCTCGATCGGCCGCCTGTTCATCGCCGGTTTCCTGCCGGGCCTGATGATGATGCTGATGTACCAGGCCTATGTCGTGATCTGGGCGAAGCTCAATCCGGAGAAGCAGCCGCGCGACGATCTCGCGTTGCCGTTCTGGCAAAAAGTCTGGGCCACGCGCCGGCTGATTCCCGCGATGGTGCTGATCCTGCTGGTGCTGGGCTCGATCTACGGCGGCGTTGCCACGCCGACCGAGGCGGCCGTCATCGGCGTGCTTGGCTCGCTGGCCTTCTCCGCGGCCTCGGGCACGCTGACGATCGACAATTTCAAGCTCGGCCTCGTCAACACGGTCAAGACCACGTCGATGATCGGCCTGATCCTGGCCGGCGGCGCCTTCCTGTCGATTGCACTGGGCTTCACGGGCCTCCCCAACGTGATGGCGCAATGGGTCGATCATCTGCAGCTCGGCAAGTACGAGCTGCTCATCGTCCTCACCATCCTCTACATCGTGCTCGGCACCGCGCTCGACGGTGTCTCGATGATTCTTCTGACGGCACCGGTCGTCTTCCCGATGATCGACAAGGCCGGCATCGATCCGCTGTGGTTCGGCATCTACATGATGATCGTGACCGAGATGTCGCAGATCTCGCCGCCGGTCGGCTTCTGTCTCTTCGTCGTCCAGAGCCTCACCGGCTGCGACTTACGCACGGTGTCGCTGGCGGCCCTGCCGTTCTTCATCATGCTGATCATCGGCATCGTCATCCTGACGATCTTCCCCGCAATCGTTACCTGGCTGCCGATGCAGATGATCGCGTTCCAGCAGAGCGGGTAGGTGACCCACCACGGTTCAACGCTTGCCGGTCCTTCTTGTGCCGGCAGCGACCTGCTTTGCCAGGCGGGCCTGGCGCGACCGGAAGCGCGTCGGCGACAACCCGACATGCTTGGTGAAGAAGCGCGAGAAATACGCCGGATCGTCGAAGCCGAGCGAAGCCGCGATCTCCTTCACGGATAGCACGGTGAATGTCAGGTCCCGTGTCGCCTCGAGCACGACGCGGCGGTCGATGATACCGAGCGCGGATTCCTGGAATGTGGCGCGGCAGATCCGGTTGAGATGGGTCTGCGAGACGCCGAGTTGCGCCGCGTAGTAGGCCACCGGCAATCGCTGCCGATAGTGCAGGTCGACCAGCACCCGAAATTCGCGCGCGCGCCGGCCTGGCGACGAACCGCCGGGTAAGCCCGCCGTGTCGGCCGCGACCAGCCGCGCGACGAGGAGGAGAGCCGCCGTCAGATGCGCCTCGATCAGCGGCGAGCGCCAGGCGCCACTGCCCGCGAACTCCGCGCCGACGGCTGCCACTTGCGAGGCGATTGCCGCCGTGTCCGGACCGTCGCTCGCGAGCGGCAGCACCCGCGGCCGGACGATGAGCTCGCGCGCTTCGGGACTTGCGTCCAGCAGCCGTTCGACCTGCTCGATCGGGAGCGTCATCACGTGTCCCTCGACCGCGCGCCCAAATCGGAAGCCATGCACCACGCCGGGCGGCAAGGTGATCACCGCCGGGATCTGCGGAGCGGCCCAGCGACCCTCGATCAGGGCCTCGGCCGGGCCCCGGCCGATGTACAAGAATTGAAAGAAGTGCTGGTGGCGATGCGCCTTGATCTGCCACTCGAACAGAGCACTGCGGGCCGCAATGGACTCGCAATGGAGCCATTGTTCCTGAGGGTTTTCAGAGCTTTCCCCATAAAGCGCGTATGTCGGAACGGCGTCGCGCGGCATCCAGATCTTCACCATCAAGGTTCAATTAATCCATGAGTTTGTCTCTCCTGTCCATGGCCGGCGGCGGCCGCGCGGGCGTATACGGGAAGCAATCCGGCGCAACGCCGGGAGCACCGCACGCCAGGGAGGCACATGCGCACGCAGGTCGTGATCATCGGCGCCGGCCCGGCGGGCCTGTTGCTCGGGCAGCTCCTGCACCGCAACGGCATCGACAGCATCATCCTGGAGCGTCACACCGGCGACTATGTGCTGGGCCGCATCCGCGCTGGTTTGATCGAGCAGGGGACCGTGGCGCTGCTGGATGAAGCCGGGGCGGGCGGGCGGCTGCATCGCGAGGGGCTGGTCCACAACGGCACACAGATCGCCGTCGATGGCGTGCGCCATCACATCGACTTCAAGGCCCTCACCGGCAAGACCGTCACCGTCTATGGCCAGACCGAGATCACGCGCGATCTCATGGAAGCCCGTGCGGCCGCCGGCGCCCCCACGATCTATGAAGCGGAGGATGTCACGCCGCTCGACTTCGACGGCGACCGGCCGCGCGTGCGCTATCGGCACAAGGGCGCGGATGGCGAGATCGCGTGCGATTTCATTGTCGGCTGCGATGGCTTCCACGGCGTCTGCCGGCAGAGCGTGCCGGCCGGAAGCCTCCACACCTATGAGCGCGCCTATCCGTTCGGATGGCTCGGTCTCATGTCCGATACGCCGCCGGTTTCCGATGAGCTCATCTACAATCGCAGCGAGCATGGCTTTGCGCTGTGCTCGATGCGCTCGCCCACGCGCAGCCGCTATTACCTGCAATGCAGCCTGACCGAGCGGCTGGAGGATTGGTCGGACGAGCGGTTTTGGGGGGAACTCGCGCTGCGGCTCGACCCGCAGGCGCGCCGTAGTCTCGTCAGCGGCCCGTCGATCGAAAAGAGCATCGCGCCCCTGCGCAGCTTCGTGGCCGAGCCGATGCGCTTCGGCCGCCTGTTCCTCGCCGGCGACGCGGCGCATATTGTTCCACCGACTGGCGCCAAAGGCCTCAACCTCGCGGCCAGCGACGTCGGGTATCTCTCGCGGGCGCTCGTAGAGTTTTACAAGGCACGCTCGAATTCCGGTCTCGATCACTATTCCGACCGCGCGCTCGCGCGCATCTGGAAGGCCGAGCGCTTCTCGTGGTGGATGACCACGATGCTCCACACATTCCCCGACGCCAGCGGCTTCGATCACAAAATGCAGACCGCCGAACTGGACTATGTGCTCAGCTCGCATGCCGCATCGACTGCCCTGGCCGAGAATTACGTGGGCCTGCCGTACTGATAGTATCGATGCCGAAGATCCGAGGAGGCGTCGGATCCCGCGTTCAAAGCGACGCTCACCTGCCGCCGCGCGGCTTCCTTGGCGCCGGCACGGTTCGCAAGCTCTCCACGATGAAATCCCCCAGCTTGGCTGCCGCGCGCGAAGTCTGCCGCGCCGCGCGATGCAGCGCGATCTCCGCCATGGGGAGAGCGGGTAGCCCGTCCTTGGGCCCCAGCGCCCGCAGCCGCTTGGGCAGCGTCCCCGCCTTGAAGACCGACACCGCCAGCCCCGACGCGACCGCGGAATCGACGGCCCCCATGCTCGGGCTCATATAGGCCATCCGCCAGCGTCGGCCTTTGCGGTCGAGCGCCGCCAGCGCCCATTCGCGAAACAAACAACCTTGCGGCGCCAACGCCAGCGGCAAGGGATCGAGACGACCGATGTCGTGCGTCGGCGAGCCGCCCCACACCGCCTGTTCCTCGCGCAGCACCTCGCCGCTGCCCGTACCCCGCTTATGCATAGCCAGCAGCAGGTCGTAGCGCTCGCCCACATGCTTGAGCATGTGCGCCGTCAGGCCGGTATGCACCTCGACGTAAACCAGCGGCTGGTCGGCGGCGAAGCGCGCCAGGATTTCCGGCAGCACGCACGTGGCGTAGTCGTCCATGCAGCCCAGCCGCACCGCGCCCTCGACCCGGCTCCGCGAAATCGACGTCAGCGCCTCGTCGTTGAGGCTGAGGATGCGCCGCGCATAGCCGAGCAGTCCCTCGCCATCGCGGGTGAGATGCACCGAGCGGCCATTGCGCTGGAAGAGGAGCGTGCCGACGCTTTCCTCCAGCCGCTTGATCTGCATGCTCACCGCCGATTGCGTACGATGGAGCACAGCGGCTGCCCGCGTGAACCCGCCGCTATCGGCGACGGCCACGAACGCGCGCAGAAGATCGGTTTCGATGGCAGAGTGCATTGGATGTAATCCATCAAGTTATGTGATGAATTATATCAGAACTATTCGTTATTGGAATGCCTCATAGCCCGGTAGTTTTGCTGTGTCTTCATCCTTCGAGACGGCCGCTGCGCGGCCTCCTCAGGATGAGGCCGGCGCGGTGATTCAGTCGATCCTCATCCTGAGGAGCGGGCGAAGCGAGCGTCTCGAAGGATGAGGACGTAGAAAGCCTGATGAACCGCGAAACCCTGGGCATCCTCGCCGCCTGCCTGTCCAGCCTGCTCGGCGGCACGGCCGTCGTCGCCACGCGCGCCATCATCGGCGCGACCGACCCGCTGACGCTTGCCCTCATGCGCTACGCTATCGGCGTGGCGATCCTGTTGCCGATCGCGCTGATCACAGCACGCGCCGGCATCGCGCGGCGCGACATCCCGCTGCTGATCCTGCTGGGCGTGTTGTTCTTCGCGATCTTCCCAGCATTGTTTAATGCCTCGCTTGCCTACACCACCGCGGCGCGCGGCTCGCTCGCACTCTCGACCTTGCCATTGCTCACGCTGGGTGTGGCGGCACTGGCCGGGGCGGAGCGGATGACAATCCCCAAGCTGGCCGGCGTGGCGATCGCCATCGTCGGCGTGGCGCTCGCGCTGTCCGGCGAACTCGCCACCGTGACTGCACCCGAGGCCTGGCGCGGTGATCTCATCATGGTCGCAACGGCGCTCTGCGGTGCCGTCTACAACGTCGCCGCGCGCCCGCTACTGCGTCGCTACCCGGCGCTGATCTTCACGGCCTGGGCGATGCTGGCGGGAACGGCCGCACTCGGCCTGGGTGCGGGCGCTGGGCAGGAGGCGCCCCGCCTCGGCGTCGCCGGTTGGTTCGTCGTGGGTTACCTCGGCGTGATCGGTGCGGCATTGACCTTCATGCTGTGGAGCTGGGCGCTGGAGCACACGACGCCCACCCGCGTCGCCATCACCGTGACGCTCAACCCCGTCAGCTCGATGGCACTGGGGGCACTGTGGCTGGGTGAGCCGGTGTCGGCGCGTCTCATTCTCGGTCTGGTCGCGGTCATTACCGGCATTGCGCTGGCCGCATGGCCGCTGCGCGCGGCCCAACCACCCCCTACACAAGCCTGACCGGGCTTTGTATGGTCCTCAGCCGGTTTACACGAGGAAACGCCCATGGCCGCCCCAAAATTCGATAAATCGAAATTGCCCAGCCGTCACACGACGGTGGGCCCGACCAGCGCGCCGCACCGCGCCATGCTCTACGCCATGGGCCTGACGCCGACCGAGATCGCCCAGCCGCTGATCGGCGTCGTGACGACCTGGAACGAGGCCGCACCCTGCAACATCACGCTCTCGCGCCAGGCGCAGGCGGTGAAAAAGGGTGTGAAGGCCGCCGGCGGCACGCCGCGCGAGTTCACCACCATCACGGTGACCGACGGCATCGCCATGGGCCATGCCGGCATGAAGTCGTCCCTGGTCAGTCGCGAAGTCATCGCCGATTCAACCGAGCTCACCGTGCGCGGCCATTGCTACGACGCGCTGGTCGGCCTGGCCGGCTGCGACAAATCGCTGCCCGGGCTGATGATGGCGATGGTGCGCCTCAACATCCCCTCGGTCTTCATCTATGGCGGCACGATCATGCCGGGCCGTTTCAACGGCAAGGACGTGACCATCGTCGACGTGTTCGAGGGCGTCGGCGCGCACGCCGCCAAGCGCATGGACGACGCGCAACTCGAGAAGCTCGAGCAAGTGGCGTTGCCGTCATCCGGCTCATGCGGCGGCCAATACACCGCCAACACCATGGCCTGCGTCTCCGAAGCGATCGGCCTCGCATTGCCCGGCTCGGCCGGCACGCCGGCCCCTATGACAGCCGCGACCGCTTCTGCCGAAGAGGCGGGCGAGCAGATCATGAAGCTGATCAAGCTGCGGCTTGCGCCCGCGCGACATCGTCACGCGCAAGTCGTTCGAGAACGCCGCCGCGGTCGTCGCCGCCACCGGCGGCTCGACCAATGCCGGCCTGCATCTGCCCGCCATCGCGCACGAGGCCGGCATCGATTTCGACATGGACGCGTCGCCAAGATCTTCCGCAAGACGCCCTACATCGCCGACCTGATGCCCGGCGGCAAATACACGGCCGTCGATCTCTATCGCGCCGGCGGCGTGCAGATCGTGATGAAGGAGCTGCTCGATGCCGGCATCCTGCATGGCGAGTGTCTCACCGTCACCGGCAAGACGCTGAAGGAAGATCTCGCGCCGCATCAAATTCCCGGATGACCAGAAGGTCGTCTATCGCGTCAAGAACGCGCTTTCGACCGACCGGCGGCGTGGTCGGCCTCAAGGGCAATCTCGCCCCCGACGGCGCCATCGTGAAGGTCGCCGGCTTGAAGCGCCTGCAATTCACGCGGCACCGCGCGAGTGCTTCGATTGCGAGGAGGATGCGCTGAGCGCCGTGCTGCAAGCGCCAGATCAAGGAGGGCGACGTCGTCGTCATCCGCTACGAAGGCCCGACGGGCGGCCCCGGCATGCGCGAGATGCTGTCGACCACCTCGGCCATCTATGGCCAGGGCCTGGGCGAGAGCGTGGCGCTCATCACCGACGGCCGCTTCTCCGGTGGCACGCGCGGGTTCTGCATCGGCCATCTCGGACCCGAGGCGGCGACCGGCGGACCGATCGCGCTGCTCAAGGACGGCGACATCATCGACATCGACGCGACCAAGGGCACGCTCGATGTGCGCCTGACCAAGGCCGAGTTCGCCGCGCGCCGCAAGAAATGGAAGCCGCGCCAGCACGATTTCCAGTCCGGCACGCTGTGGAAATACGCGCAAACCGTCGGCCCGGCGCACAAAGGCGCGGTGACGCATCCCGGCGGCGACGCCGAGACGCATATGTACGCGGATATCTGACGCGGCACTGTCTTCCCCTCCGCTGCACTGCAGCGGAGGGGAAAGGCATAATTATTTCGCAGTGCATCCCCTGCACGAAAGAGTGGGGGCTTTCAAGCGGGAATGATCGGCGGCCACTGGCGTTCTTCGGAAAGTTGTCTCACACTAGAGACATGCAACTTTCACTCTTCCTTCCAGGACTATTTTTATGCACCGCGATGACGTCAAGGACATCGAGGCGGATCTGATTTCGATTCGCCGGGACATTCATAAGCACCCTGAAACCGCCTTCGAGGAAATCCGCACCGCCGAGATCGTTGCCGCGAAACTGCAGGACTGGGGGATCGCGATCCATCGCGGTCTCGCCAAGACCGGCGTGGTCGGCACGCTCAAGGGCACGCGGCCGGGCCAGCGCGTCATCGGCCTGCGCGCCGACATGGACGCGCTCAATCTCGAGGAGCACAACGACTTCGCGCACCGCTCGGTGCACGAGGGCAAGATGCATGCCTGCGGCCATGACGGCCACACGGCGATGCTGCTGGGTGCGGCGCGCTACCTCGCCAAGAACCGCGACTTCGCCGGCACCGTGCATTTCATCTTCCAGCCGGCGGAGGAGGGCCATGGCGGGGCGCGCGTGATGATCGAGGAGGGGCTGTTCGATCTCTTCCCCTGCGACGCGGTCTACGGCATGCACAACATGCCCGGCCAGGCTGTCGGCACCTTCGCCATCTGCCCCGGGCCGATGCTGGCGGCGGCCGATTCCTGGACCGTGACTTTCAAGGCGCGCGGCGGGCATGGCGCCATGCCGCATCTCGGCAGCGATCCGATGATCCCGGCCGCACATTTCGTTCTCTCGACGCAGTCGATCACCGGCCGCAACGTGGCGCCGGTCGATCCGTCCGTCATCAGCGTCGGCCATATCCAGGCCGGCAATTTCGGCGCGCCCAACGTCATCCCCGCGCAGGTGGTGGTGCGCGGCACTGCGCGCAGCTATTCGCCCGATGTGCGCGACACGCTGGAGCGCCGTCTGCGCGAGGTCGCGGAGGGCCTGGCCGCGGCACACGGCATGAGCGCCGAGTTCGATTACCTGCGCCGCTATCCGGCCCTGATCAACACGCCCGAGCAGACGGAGATTGCCGCCGCCGCGGCCGCATTGACCGTCGGCAGCGTCAACGTGAACCCCGACGCAGCCCCGCTCACCGGCTCCGAGGATTTCGCTTTCATGCTCCAGAAAAAGCCCGGCGCCTACATCCTGATCGGCAACGGCGGCGAGCCCGGCGGTGCCTGCCACTACGTCCACACCCCGCTCTACGATTTCAACGACGAGATCCTGACCACGGGCACGGCGTATTGGGTGAACCTGGTGGCGAAGGAACTTGGAACGTCGCTGGATTGAGACCACCAAAAGCTAACTTGAGTCTCCAGTCACGGCCGAAGCTGCGAAGAATCCACACCAAAAAATGTACAAGAGCTGAAACCAAACGAGCGAGGCAGCAGCAATCCAATAGCGGCGAAGCAGCCAGACCCCAAGCACGGCCGATGCAATTGCGGCTGCCCACAGGCAATAGAGAACCTGCGGGTGGCCAATTTCATGCCAGTTGACTCGCCGAGTGCCGGTTGGGATAGCAAAAGCTGCTCCGTAGGTCAGAATAATAATTGAAAAGAGCAGCGGTGAAAAAACCAAAAGGTGCTGAAGCAATCTCTCGGGTTGCTTGAAAAATGGGATGCCCCATCCCATGCCAACGCTGACTCCGAGAGCAATTGCCGGCAAAAGCCAAAACCGAAATAGGCTGACTGTTGCATAGGCTGCGCCAGTCGCCAGGTTCCAAAATACTTCAATTTCTGTCACGGGGTTTGCATGTCGCAGTGATTTTGAAACACTATAGGCCACTCAGTTATCCTGTTGGAATTGCCAAATCACATGCCCCATCGCATCGCCGTCGCCGGTTTCCAGCACGAGACCAACACCTTCGCGCCGTCCAAGGCCACCTTCACGCATTTCGAGCATGGCGGCGGGTTTCCGCCGCTGGCGCGCGGGCCCGCCGTACCGCCGATCGTCGAGGGCGTGAATATCCCCATCGCCGGCTTCATCGACGCGGCGCGCGCCATGGGCCATCAGCTCGTGCCGATCATCTGGGCGAATGCCACGCCCTCCGCGCATGTCACCAAGGACGCTTATGAGCGCATCACCGGCTGGCTGATCGAGGACCTCGCCAAGGCGCTGCCGGTCGATGCGGTCTATCTCGATCTGCACGGCGCCATGGTCGCCGAGCATGTCGATGACGGGGAGGGCGAGCTGCTTGCGCGCGTGCGCAAGCTGGTCGGTCCGCGCGTGCCCATCGTCACCAGCCTCGATCTCCACGCCAACGTGACGCCGGCGATGTTCGAACTCGCCGACGGCCTCGTCGCCTATCGCACCTATCCGCATATCGACATGGCGGACACCGGACGGCGCGCGGCGCGATTGCTCGACAAGATCCTGGCCAGCGGCGACCGCCCGGCGAAAAGCTTCAGCCAGCTCGATTTCCTGATTCCGCTCACCGCGCAATGTTCGCTGATCGATCCGGTGAAAACGCTCTACACCCGCATGGCCGGGCTGGAAGCGGAGACGGATGCAACCTTGTCGTTCACCCCGTGCTTTCCCGCCGCGGATTTTCCCGATTGCCGTCCGTCCGTGTTCGGCTACGGCAAGGACCCGATTGCGGTGAAGCGTATCGTCGACACGTTGGCGCGCGAAATTTCCGACGCCGAGAAACTCTTCGACATCTCGTTCCTGTCGCCTGACGACGGCGTGCGCCGCGCCATGGCGCATTCGGCACCGGGCGGTCCGCCGGTCGTGCTGGCCGACACGCAAGACAATCCCGGTGCGGGCGGCAACGGTGACACGGTCGGGCTGCTCGACGCGTTCGTGCGCAACCGCGCCGAGGGCGCCGTGCTCGGCCTTCTGGTCGATCTCGAGGCCGCGAAGCTCGCGCACAAGGCGGGCGTGGGCACGGAGCTTGAATTCTCGCTCGGCGCCAAATCGGGCATGGAGGGGCATGTGCCGCATGTCGGCCGCTTCCGCGTCGAGCGCCTGGGCGACGGTCAGTTCACCTGCACCGGGCCTTTCTATAAAGGGAGTCAAATGAAACTCGGGCCGATGGCGCTGCTGCGCCAGGGCGGCGTGAGCGTCGTGGTCGCGAGCAAGAAGGTCCAGGCCGCCGACCAGGAAATGTTCCGCCATGTCGGCCTCGAGCCGTCGCGCCAGCGCATCCTCGGCCTCAAGAGCTCGGTGCATTTCCGCGCCGATTTCCAGCCGATCGCGCGCGAGGTCCTGGTGGTCGCGGCCCCGGGCCCGAACCCGGCCGACACGGCAACCTTGCCATGGAAGCGCCTCAAACCAGGCTTGCGCCTGCGCCCGCTGGGGCCGGAGTTTCGGGCGTGAAAGACACGCACAGGGGCGGCAAAAACAGCGGCGGTAAAAAACTCTGTCACCCGCGGGCTTGACCCGCGGGCCCATTGTGCCGCAAGAGCGGTTGCACGGATGAATGGATCCGCGGGTCAAGCCCGCGGATGACAGGAAGAGAGAAGACGGGGAGTCGAGCAATGAAACGAATCTTCCGCGCCGTCGCTTATCGTGCTTGCGATGATCGCGAGCATCGCGCCAACTCTCGCGCAAGAACCCCGCAACCGCGACCGCCACGAGGGCTACTACTACCCGACCATCAAGAGCCGCGAGACCTATACGTCGCGCGCCCAGGAACTGCCCGACAGCGATCGTCAGCGCCGGCTCAGCTTCGTGAGCCTGCTCGCCCAGCAGCAGGCCGAGCGACCCTATCCGCCGCGCTACGCCATGTTCGCCAAGGGCGAGGAGGCCGAGAAATTCATCCTGATCGGCTTCGAAGGCAGCGGCATCAACACCATCTACCGCGCCCGGGCGCTGTTCGCGGCCATGACCAATCTCGCGCGCCTGACGCCGCTGTTCCAGGAATTGCAGGTCGACGATCTGTTCACCTTCTTCGATCTGCTGAAGCTGCTCGGCTTCACCCAGATCACCGTCAGCGACGGCGATAAGTTCACGCACCAGATCGCGCTGAAATGACAACGGCGTTGGCCGGTGCGACGATCCGCGCGGCAAAGCGCGACGAATGCGCCGCCATCGTCGCTCTCATCCACGAGTGCTTTGGCGAGTATCGCGGCAAGATCGTCCCGGAATCGAGCGCGCTCACCGACACCGCCGCCAAGATCGAAGCCTTCTTTCCTGACGAGCACGTCATCGTCGCCGAGCAGGACGGCCGTCTCATCGGCTGCATCACCGCCCGCCGCAAGCCGGGCCACGTCTATCTCGGCCGCCTCGCGGTCCTGAAACCATATCGCCGCGCCGGCATCGCCGCCTCGCTGATCGGCAGCGTCGAGGAATTCGCGCGCCATCACGGACTTACAGAAATCCGCCTCGAAGTGCGTATCGCTTTCACCGGCAACCAGCGCCTGTTCCAGTCGCTCGGCTTCCGCGAGATCGCGAAACACGCGCATCCTGGTTTCGATCAGCCGACATATTTGGAAATGGCAAAGTCGCTGAGCTGACTTGTCCCTCTCCGCCGCGAAGCGGGGGAGAGGGAAGGGGCCCGTCGCGTAGCGACGGGAAGGGTGAGGTGGTGGTTCCGCGTGCGTGCTGTCAGGCGGATTTCGGCGGAGACACACACCTCACCCGCTCGGCTCACGCTCGCACCCTCTCCCCCGCTTCGCGGGCGGAGAGGGTTACTCGACTTTCGGCTTCGTCCGCTCTCGTGGATGGCGTGGCAGCGTGTCGTGGATATGGTGCCAGCGCAGCGCCTGGCTGGCCCACAGATGCTCGCGCGGCTGCACGCGTGCGGGTTCGTCGAGCGAGCCCACCAGAAAATCGATCTTGTCCGCATTGACACGTTGCCAAACCAAGGCCGACCCGCATTTCGGACAAAAGCCGCGAAACGCGATCTCGGATGAGCGATAGAGGGTCGGCTCCGCGCCCGTAAACGTCACGTTGGCGCGCGCGAACGTGACGAAGGCAGCCACCGGCGCGCCGGTCTGCTTCAGGCACATCGTGCAATGGCAGTAATTGACGTTCATCGGCTCGCCGGTCGCGCGATAGCGCACATACCCGCACAGGCAGCCGCCTTCGTATGTTTGCGTCATGCTTGACCTCGCACCAGCTCATGCTTCGACAAGCTCAGCATGAGGATGTGTGTGACGTTAAGAACAGTCCTCATCCTGAGCTTGTCGAAGGATGAGCAAGTGCGGTCCGCCGGAAACTTACCGCAGCTGACACCACACCACCGTGTGATCGGACGCCTTCTCCTTGGCGCGCGGCTTGCGGTCGACCTGCGCATCCTCCAAGCGGTCCGCCGCCTGCGGCGACAGCAGCAGATGATCGATGCGCAGCCCATGGTCGCGCGGCCAGCGGTTCTGCATGTAATCCCAGTACGTGTATTGCGGCCCGTGCGGGTGACGCGCGCGGATCGCGTCGGTCCAGCCCTGATTTCAAAATGCGCCGGAACGCCGCGCGCGATTGCGGCTGCACCAACGCGTCGTCCTTCATCGCCTTCAGGTCCCAGACATCCTCGTCGGTCGGGCAGACATTCCAGTCGCCGGCCATCACCGTCGGCTTTTCTTCCGCCAGAAGCTCCTTCGCGCGCAGGCGCAGCCGTTCCATCCACGCGAGCTTGTATTTGAATTTGTCGGTCGCGATCGGGTTGCCATTGGGCAGATAGATCGCCGCCACCCGCACACCCGCGACCGTCGCCTCGAGATAGCGTGCCTGCTCGTCGGCCTCGTCGCCGGCGAGCCGGATCACCGGCGCCTCGAATTTGAAACCCTTCTTCGCGATGATCGCCACGCCGTTATAGGTCTTCTGGCCGCTGACCAGCGCCTGATAGCCGGCCGCCTCGATCTCGAGATGCGGGAAGCCGTCCGCCAGGCACTTGATCTCCTGGAGCATCAGGATGTCGGGAGCGGGGGATTTGAGATACTCGACCAAATGCGGCAGCCGCATCTTGATCGAATTGACGTTCCAGGTGGCAATGGTGAGCATGGACCGCGACTATAACGGTCAGCGCGGCGCTGACAACCCGTCGAGATGATCGGCGACGATCCGCATCAGCCCGAATTCCATCAGATCGTTATGGCCGGCCCCGGGCAGGAACACGCCGCGCTTGGGTCCGGCGGCTTTGTCCAGCAAGGCGCGCCCCATTCTCACCGGCAGGATCTCGTCACGCTCACCATGCACGATGAGGAGGGGCACATTGATCTGCCCGATTTTCGCGATGTTCTCGAACCTGTCTTTCACCAGCAGACGCGCGGGCACATAGGGATAATGGGCGGCGGCACCGTCGCCCAGGCTGGTGAAGGGCGCTTCCAGCACCAGGGCCGCCGCCTTGCGCTCGTGCGCCATCTGCACGGCGACGCCCGAGCCGAGAGATTCCCCGTAGAAGACCACGCGGCCTTCAGCGAAGCCCCGGCCGGCCAGCCAATCCAGCGCCGCACGCGCATCGGCATAGAGCCCGTCTTCGGTCGGCGATCCCGGGTTGCCGCCATAGCCGCGATAGCCGACCAGCATCACGCCATAGCCGCGTGAGGTGAGGCCATCAGCCTTGTCGGTCCGGTTGCCGATATGGCCGGCATTGCCGTGAAAGAAGACCACGACGGGCCGCGCGCCCTGCGGCGGTGCGAAGAGCGAGACCAGCTCGATGCCGTCGGCGCTGCGCACCCTGACACGCTCGAACCGCGTGAATTCCCCGATCGCCTGCCGGTCGGGCAGATAGATCAGGCTGCGTTGTGTGAAATAGAGAAGGGCGACAAAGCCGGCATAGATCGCGACAATCACGCCACCCCAGGCGATCCAGCCCATGCGCCGGCCGTCTAACGAAAAAAGCCCGCCAAGGCGGGCTTTTTGCGGGCGTGACACGGCGCGGCTCCGCCGCGCGCCATCACACGGAGAAGCTGTTGCCGCAACCGCAGGAGCTTTTCGCCTGCGGGTTCTTGATCGCGAACGAGGCGCCGATCATGTCCTCGACATAGTCGATCTGGGCACCCTTGAGCAGGTCCAGCGACACGTCGTCGATCAGCACCGTGGCGCCGTCGCGCTCGATCACGAGGTCGGTATCGCCCTTGTTGTCGTCGAAGGTGAAGCCGTACTGGAAGCCTGAGCAGCCGCCGCCGGAGACCGAGACGCGCAGCATCATGCCGCGGTTTTCTTCCATGCGCAGGATCTCGGCAACCCGCTTGGCGGCCGACTCCGTCAGCAGAACCGCAGCCTCAGGCGAAATGGTGTCGACGTCGCTCATATAGGCCCTCTTGCCGGCTAGGAACGCGAGTGTAGCACACAGACCGGTTGTTTATATGTAAGGGGTTCTGCCGCATTGTCAATTCCACCCCAATTATGGTTAAGCCCCGGTAAATTAAGATATTTCTGTGGCAAAACCGCAAGTTAGCGTTGCGCGGGCGCGGCCTCGCCTGTAGCTTCCGCCCATGCCCGCCCGCGCCCAGAAAAGCGCCGCCGCCCGCAAGCCCCAGCCCAGCGGCTGGCGGCCGGCCGGGGGGATTCCGCCCTATGCCTGCCGGCCCGAGGCGAGCCGCGGCCGGCTCCACGCCGAGCCGGAGAGCGCCAGCCGCTCGCCCTTCCAGCGCGACCGCGACCGGGTGATCCACTCGACATCCTTCCGGCGTCTCAAGTTCAAAACTCAGGTCTTCGTCTATCACGAGGGCGACCATTTCCGGACCCGGCTGACCCACTCGATCGAGGTGGCGCAGATCGCCCGCTCGATCGCCCGCCAGCTCGGCCTGAACGAGGACTTGGCCGAAGCGCTGGCGCTGGCTCACGATCTCGGCCACACGCCGTTCGGCCACACGGGCGAGGATGCGCTGCATGAGGTCATGGCGCCCTATGGCGGCTTCGACCACAACGCCCAGACCCTGCGCATCCTGACCAAGCTCGAGCACCGCTACGCCGAATTCGACGGACTGAACCTGACCTGGGAAACGCTGGAAGGGGTGGTCAAGCACAACGGCCCGATGACCGGCCCGCTTGCCGCGCGCAAAGCGCCGCTGCCCGCCGCCATCGTCGAATACGTGGCGCGCCACGATCTCGAGCTCGACACCTGGCCGGGGGCGGAGGCGCAGATCGCCTCGCTCTCCGACGACATCGCCTACAACAATCATGACATCGACGACGGCTTGCGCGCCGGGCTCTTTGACGTCGCCGACTTGACTGACGTGCCGCTGGCCGGACCTACCTTCGCCGAAGTGCACCGGCGCTACGGCGAGTTGGAGCAGAGCCGGCTGATCGGCGAATCGATCCGCCGCATGATCGATCGCATGGTGACCGACCTGGTCGCCGAAACCACCGCGCGCCTCGATGGCGCAAGGCCGAACTCGCCCGACGCGGTGCGCCGCCTCGGCCGGCCGATCGCCGCGTTTTCGGACAGCTTGGCCGGGCAGATGCGAATCTTGCGCGAATTCCTGCACGCGCGCATGTACCGCCACGCCCGCGTCGCCGCCGATCGCGACCACGCCAAAGGCGTCGTGCGCGACCTCTTCAACCTGCTGTTCGACGATCCGCGCAAGCTGCCGCAGGAATGGCAGACTCGCGTCGACGCCGCCGACAAGATCAAGCGCGCCCGGCTGGTGGCCGACTACATCGCCGGGATGACCGACCGTTTTGCACTAGAAGAGCACCGCCGCCTGGGCGGCGGCGCCAACTGAGATCCATGAATCTTTACAGCTATTTTCGCGACGAAATTGTCGCCGCACTCAAACTGCAGGCGGCATCCGGCAAGCTCCCCGCGTCCCTTGATTTCGCCCGTCTGACGGTGGAGCCCCCGCGCGACGCCAGCCACGGCGACATTTCCACCAATGCCGCCCTGGTGCTGGCCAAGGATGCCGGCATGAAGCCACGCGACATCGCCGTGATGCTGGCGGGCGAGCTCAAGTCGCACCCGCAAGTGACCGGCGCCGACATCGCCGGGCCGGGCTTTATCAATCTGCACCTGCGCCAGGCGTTCTGGCATGAGCGCCTGGTCGAAATCCTCAGGGCGGGTGCGAGCTACGGCACGTCGATGATGGGGGCCGAGCAAGCGGTCAACGTCGAATACGTCTCCACCAATCCCACCGGCCCCATGCATGTCGGTCACGGCCGCGGCGCCGTGGTCGGCGACGCGCTGGCAGCGCTCTACGAAAAGACCGGCTACAAGGTCACGCGCGAGTACTACATCAACGACGCCGGCGCCCAGGTCGACCAGCTCGCGCGCTCGGTCCATCTGCGCTATCGCGAGGCGCTGGGCGAAGTCATCACCGAGATCCCGGAGGGCCTCTACCCCGGCGAATATCTGAAGACCACGGGTGCGGCACTGGCCGCGCGTGACGGCCGCAAATGGCTCGACCGGCCGGAAGCGGATTGGATCGTGCCGCTGCGCCAATACGCCGTGACGCAGATGATGAAATTGATTCAGGACGATCTCGCGGCACTCGGCGTCCATCACAGCGTCTTCACGTCCGAACGCATGGACGTGGTCGAGAAGCAGCGCGTGGCGGAAGTCGTCGACTTCCTGCGCGAACGCGATCTCGTCTACACCGGCGTGCTCGAGCCGCCCAAGGGCATGAAGCCGGAAGATTGGGAGCCGCGCCCGCAGCTTCTCTTCCGCGCCACCAAATTCGGCGACGATGTCGACCGACCGCTGCAGAAATCGGACGGCTCGTGGACCTATTTCGCCGCCGACATGGCCTATCACCTCGACAAGTTCCGGCGCGGCTCCACCCGCCTGATCGATGTCTGGGGCGCCGATCATGGCGGTTATGTGAAACGCATGACCGCGGCGGTCGCGGCACTGAGCGACAGCAAGGCCACGCTTGAGGTCAAGCTGGTCCAGCTCGTGAACCTGCTGGACAAGGGCCAGCCGGTGAAGATGTCCAAGCGCGCCGGCACGTTCGTGACGTTGCGTGATGTGATCGATGAAGTTGGTGCGCGCTACAACAGCCCGACGGCCGGGGCGGGGGTCGTACGCTTCATCATGTTGACGCGCAAACACGACCAACATCTTGATTTCGATCTGGCAAAGGTGACCGAGCAGTCGAAGGACAATCCGGTTTTCTATGTCCAGTACGCGCATGCGCGCACGCGCTCGGCCTTCCGCCAGGCGCGTGCCGCTTTTCCGCAATGGACTGAAGCGAGCCGCCGACTCGGCGCTCGCCGCCGCCAATCTTGCGCGTCTGACCGATTCGGATGAGATCGCCCTCATCAAAACCCTTGCCGGCTGGCCGCGACTCTTGGAAAGTGCGGCAGATGCGGGCGAGCCGCACCGGGTCGCGTTTTATTTGTACGACCTGGCCTCGGCGTTTCATTCGCTCTGGACGCGCGGCAAGGACGAGACGCAGTTGCGCTTCGTCGTCGCGGAAGATCGGGAGCTGACGCTCGCACGACTGGCGCTGGTGCGCGGTGTCGGTCTTGTGGTCGCGTCCGGTTTGCGGCTGATCGGTGTCGAGCCGGCCGAGGAGATGAGGTAGCGACATGATTCGCGACGACCTGTCCATCGACGATCCGGGCTCCGAGCACGAGGATCCCTCGCCGCATCGTTCGTGGATGCGCTTCCTGCCCGCCGCCATCGCGCTGGGCGCCATTGCCCTGTTCGGTGGCGTCGTCGGCTACACCTACATGACCCGCGGCGGCGCGGGCGATGGGCCGGTGCCGCTCGTGCGCGCCGATCAGCGCCCGGCCAAGGTCAAGCCCGACTCGCCCGGCGGCATGGAAGTGCCGCATCAGGACAAGGAAATCTACGCGCGCATGTCGCAGCCCGAAGCGCCGCCGCCGCCGTCGCCCAAGGTCGAGCGGCTGCTGCCGCCGCCCGAGGCGCCGATGCCCAAGCCGGCCGCAACGCCGGCACCGCCGCCGGCCGTCGTCGCAATTCCAGCACCGCCCGACGTGAAGCCGCCGGCCAACGCCGTTGCCGTGACACCGCCAGCTACGACAGCTTCACCGCCGATCGCTGTTGCGCCGGCACCCAAGCCCGCCGAGCTCAAGCCGACCGAACCGCCGAAGATCGCGGCGGCACCGAAGCCGGCCGAGACGAAACCTGTCGAGCCGCCCAAAGCCGCCGCCACTGCGAAGCCGACGACGGACCCCAAACAGCTCGCCGCGATTTCACCCTCCGCGCCGGGCTTCCGCATTCAGATCGCCTCGCTGCGCACGACCGAGGATGCGACCAAAAGCTGGGAGAAGCTCAAGACCGCCAATCCCGATTTGCTCGGCAAGCTCGCCGGCAATGTCGTGAAAGCCGATCTCGGCGACAAGGGCACGTTTTATCGCGTCATCGCCGGGCCGCTGGTCGACCGCGACGCCGCCGACATCCTGTGCACCAAGCTCAAGCAGCGCAACGTCGGGTGTCTCATTGTCCGTCCCTAAAGCCAGCGCCGTGCCCGGCGCCGTCATCTTCGGTTGTGCCGGTTACGAGCTCACCGCCGACGAGCGCGCGTTCTTCGCCGACCACGATCCGCTCGGCTTCATTTTGTTCGCGCGCAATGTGCGCGCACCCGAGCAGGTGAAGGCGCTGATCGCCGATTTCCGCGCAATCGTCGGCCGGCCCGATGCGCCGGTGCTGATCGATCAGGAGGGCGGGCGGGTCGCGCGCCTGCGCCCGCCGCATTGGCGCCTGCCGCCGCCGGCCGCGCGCATCGGCAAGCTGAGCCAGCGCAATATCGAGGAGGCTTGCGAGGCCGCGCGCCTCAACAGCCGGTTGATCGCGGCCGAACTCCTCGGTCTCGGCATCAATGTCGATTGCGCGCCCGTCTGTGACGTGCCCGTGCCCGGCTCACACGACATCATCGGCGATCGCGCCTATTCGACCGACCCCACGCTTGCCGGCCGCATCGCGCGCGCCGCGGCACAAGGTTTCCTCGAGGGCGGGGTGCAGCCGATCATCAAGCACATTCCCGGCCACGGCCGCGCACGCGCCGACAGCCATGCCGAGTTGCCGGTTGTCGATACCGCACGCCCCGAACTCGAGCGCAGCGACTTCGTACCCTTCAAGGCGCTCGCCGATATGCCCTGGGCGATGACGGCACATGTGCTCTACACCGCCATCGACAAGGACAACCCGGCCACGACCTCGCGCAAGGTGATCATCGAGATCATCCGCGGCCATATCGGCTTCAAGGGCGTGATCCTCTCCGACGATCTGTCGATGCACGCCCTCAAGGGCGATTTCGGCGATCGCACGCGCGCATCGCTGGCGGCCGGTTGCGACGTCGTCCTGCATTGCAACGGCGATTTCGCGGAAATGAAGGCGATCGCCGACGCAACACCCAAACTCAGCCCGGCCGCGCTGGAGCGTCTGGCGCGCGCTGCCGCCCAGGCAAAGCCCGCCTCCAACACGGACACGGCCGACCTCTCGGGGCGTCTCGACCGGCTCCTGGCGACGGCCTAGCGTCGGTGGAAGAAGCCCTCTATACGGCGTCGATCTGGATTCTGCCGGCGCTGATCGCGATCACCTTGCACGAGGCGGCGCACGGCTATGCCGCCGAGTTCTTCGGCGACGATACCGCGCGGCGCCTGGGTCGCATTTCGTTGAACCCGCTGCGCCATGTCGATCCGTTTGGCACCGTCCTCATGCCGGCCTTGCTGCTGCTGGCAAGGGCACCGTTCCTGTTCGGCTATGCCAAGCCGGTGCCGGTCGATTTCCGCCGTCTCAACAATCCGCGCCGCGACATGATCTTCGTCGCCGCCGCCGGTCCGGCCATGAATCTCGCTCTGGCCTTGCTGGCGGCCTTCCTGTATCACGGAGTCAGCCTGCTGCCCGATGGAGTCGCGCAATGGGCCGGCCTCAACCTGGTAAATGCGATCCAATTGAACGTGATACTGGCCGTCTTCAATATGCTGCCGATCCCGCCTCTGGACGGGGGCAGGGTGGCGGTTGGCCTGTTGCCGGACGCACTCGCTTACCCGCTGGCGCGCCTTGAGCGCTATCGGCATTTTCATCGTGCTGGGCGTGATGTTGCTGCCGCGGCTGGTGGACTGGCGTCTCCCGACGTCTTCAGCTTGATCGTATCTGGCGCCCGCCGAGGCTCTGATCCATTTGATCGTCTCGATCGCGGGCCTGATATGACCGCCACCATCATCCCCTTCGAGGAAGGCCCCGACCGCCGCGCGCCGGTGGAGGAGGAGAGCCAGCTCGTCGTCGATCTGGAGGGCTACGAAGGCCCGATCGACGTCCTGCTCAGCCTCGCGCGCGACCAGAAGGTCGACTTGGCCAAGATCTCGATCCTGGCCTTGGCCGACCAGTATCTCGAGTTCATCGCCCAGGCGCGCCGTGTGCGCCTCGAGATCGCGGCCGACTATCTGGTGATGGCGGCGTGGCTCGCCTATCTCAAATCGCGCCTTCTTCTTCCGGTACCGCCCGACGACAAAGCCGAGCCGACCGCGGCCGAGATGGCGGCCGCCCTGGCGTTCCAGCTGCAGCGCCTGCAGGCGATGCAGGATGCCGGCGCCAGGCTGATGGGCCGCCCGCAGCTCGGCCGTGACGTCTTCAATCGCGGCGCGCCTGAGGGCCTCTCGATCGTCGCCAAGCCGATCTACGATCTCTCGCTCTACGAGCTGCTCAAATCCTACGGCGACCAGAAAACGCGCGCCCGGCCCGGCGTGCTGCGCATCGTGGCGACCGAGCTCTACTCGATGGATGAGGCCATCGAGCGCCTGACCTCGATGCTCGGCCGCATGCCAGATTGGACGACGCTGCAATCCTTCCTACCGCCCGGCCTGACCGGCTCGCTGCTCGGCCGCTCGGCGATGGCGGCGATGTTGTCAGCCAGCCTCGAGCTGGTGCGCTCGGGCCGCATGCATGTCCGCCAGGACCGCGCCTTCGGACCGATCTTCGTCCGCAAGGCCGCGGAGAACCCGCTCACTGAATTGCCCACTTCGGAGAGGCCCACGCCATGACCGAACCGGCCCCCCACGAAACCGACATCTCCACCGAAGTCTCCGACGAGGTTGCGGCCGACGCCATCGAGGCGGCGCGCGCACACGGCCAGGCGTTGCGCGTTCTCGAGGCGCTGCTGTTCGCCGCGTCCGAGCCGCTCGACGAGCGTGCACTGGCCGCGCGCCTGCCCAAGGGCACGGATATTCCGGCGCTGATCGAAGAGCTGGAGGCGCATTACGCCAATCGCGGTGTCAATCTCGTGCGCGTGGCCGGCAAATATGCGATGCGCACAGCCAATGATCTCGCCGGGGCACTCGCCCTCGAAACCACCGTGCCGCGCAAGCTCTCGCGCGCCGCGACCGAGACTCTCGCCATCATCGCCTATCACCAGCCGGTGACGCGCGCCGAAGTCGAGGAAATCCGCGGCGTGGCGCTCTCCAAGGGCACGCTCGACATGCTGATGGAGATCGGCTGGATCAAGCCGAAGGGCCATCGCGAAACGCCGGGCCGTCCGGCGACCTGGGTGACGACCGAAGCGTTCCTCACGCATTTCGGCCTCGATGCGCTCGACGACCTGCCCGGCGTGGAAGAGCTCAAGGCCGCCGGCCTGCTCGACGCGCGCCCGGCCGTCAGCGCCTACAGCGACGACGGCGGATTGCAGGCGCCGCCCGAAAGCACGGACGAGGACAATGCCGGCGAGGAGAGCCACGGCGAGGGCGACGAGCCCAGCTCGTCCGGCCCCGTCATCGCCGCCCCCGTCGAGGGCGCCGAGCAGCAGCTCAACGGCCACGCCGCGGAGTAGCTCTGCGAGCATGCGCGCATAAACCCTCTCCCCTCGGGGGAGAGGGTGCGAGCGAAGCGAGCGGGTGAGGGGGCGGAGAGACCTCTCGCTACCCGCGTCATCAACCACCTGCGCCACCCCCTCACCCCAACCCTCTCCCCAGAGGGGAGAGGGGCGCAGTCGTGCCAAATTCATCAGCCGTACTAGCCGTCATTCGAAATCACCCGCGCCGATCGGCCGCATTGCCGATGCCCGAAAGCCAGGCATCCTGAGTTGCAAGCGGTTCTCAGCTGCAATAATTTGATTCGCTTGGAAATTTGGCCGTTGGCCCAACGCCAGCGAAGCGGATCAGCGTGACAACCACCCCTGATTTCACGGCAACTGCACCAAGGCGCCAGCCGATCGACCGCTGGGCGCTCGCGGTTGCCGCCATTGCAGCCGTGGTGGCCGTGCCGGTGCTCGCGGTGCTGGCGACGATCCTCGTGCCGTCGGGCGCGATCTGGGCGCACCTCGCGTCAACGGTCCTGCCGAGCTACATCCGCAACTCGCTGATCTTGATGGTGAGCGTCGGCGCCGGCGTGAGCGTGATCGGTGTCGCCACGGCGTGGCTGGTGACGATGACGCGCTTCCCGGGCGTGCGCGTCTTCGAATGGGCGCTGCTGCTGCCCTTCGCCATCCCAGCCTATGTGCTCGCCTACACCTACACTGGGTTGATGGACTTCGCCGGCCCGGTGCAAACGAGCTTGCGCGCCTGGTTCGGCTGGGGACGGCGCGACTACTGGTTCCCGGAAGTGCGCTCGCTTGGCGGCGCCATCGCGATGCTCACGCTGGTCTTCTATCCGTATGTCTATCTGCTCGCGCGCGCCGCGTTCCTCGAGCAATCCGTCTGCGTCCTCGAAGTCAGCCGCACGCTCGGCCGCGGCGCCTGGCGCAGCTTCGCGACCGTAGCACTGCCGTTGGCGCGCCCCAGCATCGCCGCGGGCGTGGCACTGGCACTGATGGAGACGCTGAGCGATTTCGGCACCGTGCAATATTTCGGCGTCGACACCTTCACCACCGGCATCTACCGCACCTGGCTGGGCCTGGGCGAACCGCTGGCAGCGGCACAGCTCGCGGCGATCCTGCTGCTCTTCGTCTTCGCGATGGTGGCGATGGAGCGCTGGTCGCGCGGCGACCGCCGCTACGGCCACACCTCGCGTTACGTCCGCCCGCTGCCGCGCGCGCGGCTTGCGCGGCGCAACAGCGGTGTTGGCATTTCTGATCTGTCTCGCACCGATCGCGTTCGGCTTCATCATACCGGCGATCGCCCTGGTCGGCTGGACCATCGAGAACTGGAGCGTCGCCGCTGGCACGCCCTTTCTCGATCTCGCGCGCCACAGCCTGATCCTCGCGGCCATCGCCGGCGACGCTCGCCGTCGTCTTGCGCGCTGGTCATTGCCTACGGCATGCGATTGAGCGCCAGCCGGATCGCGACCATCGCGTCGCGCATCGCCGCGATGGGTTACGCCGTGCCTGGCTCGGTCATCGCCGTCGGCGTGCTGTTGCCCTGCGCCTGGCTCGACAATCGCATCGATGCGCTCATGCGCGAAATCTTCGGCATCTCCACCGGCCTTCTGCTCTCCGGCACCGTCGTCGCCATGACGTTCGCGTATCTCGTGCGCTTCCTCGGCGCGGCGCTCAACCCGGTCGAGGCCAGCCTCGGCCGCGTCACCGCCAACATGGACGGCGCGGCGCGCACGCTGGGCGTCGGCCCGGCCGCAACCTTGCGCCGCGTGCACGCGCCGCTGATCTCCGGCGGCTTGCTGACCGCCGCCTTGCTCGTGTTCGTCGATGTGATGAAGGAGCTGCCGGCGACGCTGATCATGCGGCCGTTCAATTTCGATACGCTCGCCGTGCGCGCCTATCAGCTCGCCGCCGACGAGCGCCTTGCGGAAGCGGCGGCGCCGTCGCTCGCCGATCGTCCTTGTCGGCCTGCTGCCGGTGATCGCCTTGTCGCGCGCGGTCGCGCGCTCGCGCCCCGGCCAGACGGCGGAGCGATTGGAAGGCATCCATGCCGCGGGATAAGCCCGCACCCCTGGGCCTCGCCGTTGCGGCGGTGAGCCACGCCTATGAGACGCGCCGCGTCGTCGACGATGTCAGCGTCGATGTGGCGCCGGGCGAGCTCATCTGCCTCGTCGGCCCATCGGGCTGCGGCAAGACCACGCTGCTGCGCGTCGCCGCCGGCCTCGAACCCTTGCAGATCGGGCGCATTTCCGTCGACGGCGATGTCGTCGCGGAGCCGGGCCGCGTCCTGCCGCCGGAGAGCCGCGGCATCGGCATGGTGTTCCAGGATTTCGCGCTGTTCCCGCATCTGACCGTCGCCGGCAATGTCGGCTTCGGCCTCGACAAACTGCCGCCGGCGGCGCGTGGCGCGCGCGTGGCGGCAGTTCTGGGGCAGGTCGGCATGGCGGACACCGCCAATGCCTACCCCCATCAGCTCTCCGGCGGGCAGCAGCAGCGCGTGGCGCTCGCGCGCGCCCTCGCACCCAAGCCGCGCGTGATGCTCCTAGATGAGCCCTTTTCCGGGCTCGACACCCGCCTGCGCGAGCGCATCCGCGACGATACGCTGCACGTATTGAAGCAGAGCGGGGCGGCGACCTTGATGGTCACGCACGATCCGGAGGAAGCGATGTTCATGGCCGACCGCATCGCCATCATGCGCGACGGACGCATCGAGCAGCAGGGGCGGCCCGCCGATGTCTATGCCGGCCCGGCAACGGCCTTCGTGGCCGCGTTCTTCGGGCAGGTGAACGAGTGGCAGGGGCGCGTGCAGGGCGGGGCCGTGGCCACGCCGTTCGGCCCGGTCCCGGCTTCGGGCTTCGCCGACGGCACGATGGTCGAGGTGCTGATCCGGCCCGAAGCGCTCAAGCTCAGTCCGGTCGGCGCGGGCGAGGCAGCCTGCCCGGCCAAAATCCTGGCCGCGCGCCTGCTCGGCCGCAGCTCCTGGATCCATCTCTGCCTCGGCCGGCACGAGGAAGGCGACGAGGCGGGCCACCTCCATGTCCATGCCCGCGTCCCCGGCCGCTTCCTGCCGGCCGAGGGCGAAATCGTCGCGGTTTGCCTCGATGCGAGCCAAGCCTTTGTTTTTCCGAGGGCCCGCCCCAAATAACAGGGACCGCGCAGGCGTTGCGGCAAGCCATTGTTTTTGCCACACTCCGACCGCGTTTGCCGTGTGACGGCGCCAACAAGCAATCGGGAGTTTCACCACATGGGTTCGTTTAGCATTTGGCATTGGATGATCTTGCTTGTGGTGGTGCTGCTGCTCTTCGGCGGCTCCGGCAAGATCTCGAAGCTCATGGGCGACATGGCCAAGGGTGTCAAGGCCTTCAAGACGGGCCTTAAGGAAGAGGATGAGGCGAAGGCCGCTGCTGAAACCCCGCCGCCGCCTCCGCCGCAGGTCTCGGCCAATACCACGTCGCAGCCGGAGATCAAGAAGGACGGCACGCGCGCCTGATCAAGGCGCGTCGCGCGGCCTTCTGACAATCATCACGCCGCGATCGCCCGGCCTGGACCACCCCCATGTTCGACTTGAGCTGGAGCGAAATCATGGTGATCGCCGTCGCGGCGATCATCTTCATCGGCCCCAAGGAGCTGCCGACCTTCCTACGCCTGATCGGCCGCTGGACGGCCAAGGCTCGCTCCATGGCGCGCGAATTTCAGGGCCATGTCGACGACATGGTGCGCGAGGCGGAACTCGATGAGGTCCGTCAGCAGGTCGAGAAGGCGGGCTCCGACATTAGCCGTGACATTGAGAAGACGGTCGATCCCAAGGGCGAGGTGACCTCGGCTCTCGCGGCACCGGAGCTCTCCGGCTCGCCGCTCGATCCCACGCCAGCGTCGCCGACGGCGGAACTACCCGCACCGGCCGCTGTGCCGCAAATCGAACCGGCCGTTCCCGCCGCGGAAACGCCGGCAGCGCCACCGGCGGAACACGCCGCCCCCATAAACCCGCAGCCTGATCCCGCGCAGAAGGCCTCATGACCACGGCCGCGAGCGACGAGCCCGAATCCGACAAAAAGATGCCGCTGATGGAGCATCTGATCGAGCTGCGTTCGCGGCTGATCTGGTCCATCGCGGCGTTCTTCGTCTGCTTCGTCGCCGCCTATTACGTCTCCGGCCATATCTTCGATTTCCTGGTCGAGCCGCTCAAGCACGCCAACGAGCATTCGGCGAGCCGGCGCATGATCTTCACGGCACCCACCGAAGCCTTCTTCACCTATGTGAAGGTGGCGATGTTCACGGCGCTGTTCGTGTCGTTCCCCGTGATCGCCTCGCAGATCTGGATGTTCGTGGCGCCCGGCCTCTACAAGCACGAGAAGAACGCGTTCCTGCCGTTCCTGGTCGCAACGCCGATTATGTTCCTGTTGGGCTCGGCAATGCTGTACTTCGCGGTCCTGCCCTGGGCCTTGAAGTTCTTCGCGAGCTTCGAAGTGCCGGCGGGCGAGGGCACCATGCCCATCCAGCTCGAGGCGAAGATGAGCGAGTACCTCTCGCTCGTCATGACGCTGATCCTCGCCTTCGGCATCAGCTTCGAGTTGCCGGTGTTGCTCACGCTGCTCGCCAAGGTCGGCATCGTCAGCGCCGATGGCCTCGCGTCCAAGCGGCGTTACGCCGTCGTCGGCGTTGTGGCGTTCGCCGGCGTGGTGACACCGCCCGACGTGTTCAGCCAGCTCAGCCTCGCCATCCCGATGTATTTCCTCTACGAGGTCTCGATCTGGATCTCGCGTGTCATCGAGAAGAACCGCGCCGAGCGTGAGGCCAAGGAAGAGGCCGCCGAACGCGCCGCCGAGCAGGCCACGAAGAAAACGGCCGCACCGGCCGCTGCGGCTGCCGGTACCGCATCCGCACCGCCGCCGCCCGATGAGACCGATTTCAACCTGACGCGCTAACTGCTTAGGAGGTCCTCATCCTGAGCTTGTCGAAGGATGAGGATAGAGCGCTCTTGAACGCTCACCCTTCGACAAACTCAGGGTGAGGAGCTTTGTTGTGGGCGGCCTTCGGCGGCGGTGGACACGCATCCCGCCCTACCCGTATAAGCGCGCCAGCGCGCCCACCCCGAACCGCCGACGCCCATGCACGACATCAAGCTGATTTGCGACGATCCCGACGCTTTCGACGCCGGCCTCAAACGCCGCGGCCTGGAGCCGCTGGCAAAGGCCATCCTCGAATTGGATTCGCGCCGCCGCGCCGCGCAAACGCGCATGCAGGAAGCCCTCGCGCGCCGCAACCAGGCCTCCAAGGAAATCGGTCAGGCCAAGGCCCAGAAGCAGGACGCCGCTGCCCTGATGGAAGAGGTCGCACGTCTCAAGGACGTGATCGCCGCCGCCGAGGCGGAGGAGAAGGATGCTGGCGCCGCCATCGATCTGCGCCTCGCGGAAATTCCCAATCTCCCCGCCGCCGACGTTCCCGACGGCAAGGACGAAACCGGCAACCGCCAAGTGCGCAAATGGGGCGAGCCCAAGACATTCGGGTTCCAGCCCAAGGAGCACTACGAACTCGGCGAAAAGCTCAAGCTGATGGAGTTCGCGCGCGCCGCCAAGATTTCCGGTGCGCGCTTCACCATCCTGACCGGCCAGCTCGCGCGCCTCGAGCGCGCACTCGGCCAGTTCATGATCGACCTGCACACGCGCGAATACGGCTACCTGGAAGTCAGCCCGCCGCTGCTGGTGCGCGACAACGCGGTCTACGGCGTCGGCCAGCTGCCGAAGTTCAAGGACGATCTGTTTCGCACGACATCGGATTACTGGCTCATTCCTACCGCTGAAGTGTCGCTCACCAATCTTGTCGCCGATGAAATCGTTGAAGATGCCGGCCTGCCGCATCGGTACACGGCACTCACCGCGTGCTTCCGTGCCGAGGCGGGGGCCGCCGGCAAGGACACGCGCGGCATGTTGCGCCAGCATCAATTCTACAAGGTCGAGCTGGTGTCGATCGCGCACCCCGACAAATCGAATGACGAGCACGAGCGCATGACGTCGTGTGCGGAAGAGGTGCTGAAGCGCCTCGGCCTGCCATACCGCGTCATGCTGCTGTGCACCGGCGACATGGGCTTTGCCTCGCGCAAGACCTATGACATCGAGGTCTGGCTGCCAGGGCAGAACATGTATCGTGAGATTTCCTCCTGCTCGAACTGCGGTGATTTCCAGGCACGTCGCATGAAGGCGCGCTTCAAGCCGGCAGGCGGGAAGGGGACGGAGTTCGTGCATACACTCAACGGCTCCGGCATCGCCGTCGGCCGCGCGTTGATCGCCGTCATGGAAAACTATCAGCGCCAGGACGGCGCCATCGAAGTGCCCGAAGCACTGCGGCCCTACATGGGCGGCCTCGACGTGATCGGCGGCGCGAGTTGATTGGCCGCGTGACACCTTCGCGTCCTTCGAGACGCTCGCTTCGCTCGCTCCTCAGGACGAGGAGTTCTGTTGATTTGGCCCTCATCCTGAGGAGCACGCCCGCAGGGCGTGCGTCTCGAAGGACGAGGGCCACGCACCGGCGCATACAAAATGCCTAAACCGCTCGACCTCACCAACGCCCGCATCCTCGTCTCCAACGACGACGGTATCGCCGCGCCCGGCATCAAGATTTCTGGTCAAGATCGCCAAGGCGCTCTCGTCCGATGTCTGGGTCGTGGCCCCGGAAACCGAACAGAGCGCCGTGAGTCACTCGCTCACCATCCGTCGGCCGTTGCGCGTGCGCAAGCTCGGCCCCAAGCGCTTCGCCGTCGACGGCACGCCGACCGATGCGGTGCTGCTCGCGATCAACCACATCATGAAGAAGCACAAGCCCACGCTGTGCCTCTCCGGTGTCAATCGCGGCGGCAACATGGGCGAGGACGTGCTCTATTCCGGCACCGTCGCCGCGGCGATGGAAGCGACGATGCTGGGCGTGAAATCGATTGCGCTCAGCCAGTACACGCGGCCCCCGGCACCGCCGAAATGGTCGACCGCCGAGCATTTTGGCGCGCGCATCGTCCGCAAACTCGCCAAGATCGGCTGGTCCGACAATGTCCTGATGAACGTCAACTTCCCCGACGCCGTCGTTGAACTCGGTGAAGGGCGTCGTTGTCGGCAAGCAGGGCCGCCACAAGATCGGCGACCAGCTCGTCGAGAACCACGATCCGCGCGGCGTGCCGTATTACTGGATCGGCTCGATGCGGCTCGAAGATTCGACGCGCAAGGGCACCGACATCGCCGCGGTGCTGGACAATTACATCGCCGTGACGCCGCTCAATCTCGATCTCACGGACCGGCTGTCGATGCGCAAGCTCGCCGCCGCCATCAAGTGAGCACGCCCAACCACAAGATCCGCCTGGTGATGGAGTTGCGGCGCGCCGGTGTCTCCGACACGAAGGTGCTGGCGGCGATCGAGCGCGTGCCGCGCGAGGCCTTCGTCGGCGCCGCCTTCCGCGATCGCGCGTATGAAGACACCGCCCTGCCGATCGGCAACGGCCAGACGCTGAGCCAACCCTCCGTCGTCGGGCTGATGACTTAAGCGCTTGAGCTGAGCCCGCGCAGCAAGGTGCTGGAGATCGGCACCGGCTCCGGTTACCAGGGGGCGGTGCTCGCCAATCTCTGCCGGCGCGTCTACTCGATCGAGCGCCACCGCCCGCTGCTGGCCGAAGCCGAGAAGCGCTTCAAGGAGCTGCGCATCCACAACATCGTCATCCGCCTGGGCGATGGCTGGCTGGGCTGGCCCGAGCAGGCGCCGTTCGATCGCATCATCGTCACGGCTGCACCAGCCGACATTCCGCAGGCGCTCGTCGACCAGCTCAGCCCCGGCGGCATCATGGTCGTGCCGGTGGGGGCGGAGAAGGGGATGCAGCGCCTGATCCGCCTGCGCCGCACCGAAACCGGCGTCGAGCGCGAGGAGATGAACGCCGTGCGCTTCGTGCCGATGGTCGAAGGCCTGCCGCCGGAAGCTGGCGAGGCTTAATCGTCTACGGCGTTGCCCGGCGGTAAGACGAAGGGCTGGACGGGTCCACCCAACGCATTCCTGTTGGCGCCCGGTGGACCGACCCGTAGGCGCCCAACACCGCTTTCACGAACGCTTCCGGATTTTCGACCTTTGTCACACGGCCATAGCCGATGATGCGCCACGCGTAGCCGTATTCGAACAGCGGCCCGGCTTGGTCGAACCCGACGCAAGCGTCGCCGCCGACCTTGAACGACATGTAGCGTCACATCCGCCGAAGCCGCGAGGATCGCCCCAATCGCGAGGCGCGCTCGCGTGTCGATCGCTTATGAGTCTTGATCGCGCGGAGCGCTTCGGTCTGATGTGTAAGCCTTGATGAAGGTTCCGTCGCCGACGGGCCAGACGAGAACGATGTTGACCGCGGCCGCCGCCGATCGCTCCGCCGCCACATAGTTTGAGCCGACCGCCCTCACATCGTCAGCGCCGCCGCGTGTGGTTGAGTATGTGGCATTTGACTTGGCGGCGACAGCGCCAGAAAAGCCTGGTCGCAGCCGATCTTGCTCCAGCTCCTGTGCATCGGGCTGGCAGGGCGCTGCAGAGCAGGCCCAGAACGACAAGAATTTTCTTGAACACGTCGATCCCCCGTTCTGCGTGAATTTCAGCATGCAGATGCAAACCAGGCCACGCCTCCTTTAGGAGGGGGAGGCGCCGCCCAACTCCTGAGGAGTGGGACGCCCAAACAAGGATAATATTCCGTTAATAATACTTGTGGAAAACTCGAATCGGTCGCGCTATGGCTTGTGACATGTTGCAACTCGGCCGATTCGCGCGATTCGCGCCCCCTCTGACCGCCATGCTGCTGCTGGCGGCTTGCGCTCGTTCATATCCGCCGGCCCCGGTTGAATTCCGCGCGGCCCAAGGTCATTCCGGCCCCACGACCAGCGCGCCTTCTGTCGCGACACGCTCGCAGCCGGCACCCGTGCAGATGGCCGCCGCCAACGTCGCGCGCCCGCAGACCCATCGTGTCCAGAAGGGCGAGACGATCTACACCGTCGCCCGCCGTTACGGCGTCGAGAACGGCGCCCTGGTGCGCGCCAACAATCTGCCGCCGCCCTATAGGCTCGAGCAGGGCCAGGTCTTGAATATCCCCGGCGGCGCGTCCCAGCCCCCGCCGGCCACAATCGAGGCGGCCACGACCCCGGCCGCGTCCAGCGCCACAAGTACCGCCCCTGCGGCTATCCCGACAGATCCGGTGCGCCGCGGCGTCGAATCAGCCCCCCTGGCCGCCCCCGGCCGTACCTCCGCCGCCCCCGGTGGCAGCGCCTGAGGCCCCGCCGGCGCAGGTTGCCAGCGCCAGCGGCGCACCTCTGGCGCCCATCCTGCCGGACTCTACCAAGGCTTTATCCGAGCCCCGCGCCGCGGAGTCGGTGAAGCCGGTCGCCCCTGTGGCGGGCGCTCCCGAGCCCATCAAGGTTCCAGCCCGGCCGGCGTCACCGGTGATCGAGGCCTCGACCGGCTCGTCCGCGCCAACCGCCGGGCGCAACCTGGTCGCCCCCGATGTCGGCCTACCCTCGCGCGACGGACGCTCGTTCCAGTGGCCGCTGCGCGGCCAGATCGTGTCCGAGTTCGGCGCCAAGACCGGCGGCCTGCACAATGACGGCATCAACATCGCCGCCACGCAGGGTGCCGCCGTGCGCGCGTCCGAAGCCGGCGTGGTCGTCTACGCTGGCAACGAGGTTCGCGGCTTCGGCAATCTGCTGCTGATCCGCCATGCCGATGGCTGGATGACGGCCTATGCCCATGTCGACGAAATGCTGGTGAAGCGCGACGAGCAGGTCCGTCGTGGCCAGACCATCGCCAAGGTCGGCCGCACCGGCAACGTCACCACGCCGCAGCTGCATTTCGAGATCCGCCGCGGTACCCGCTCGGTCAATCCGCGCGAGTTCCTGCAGCCGGAAACCGCCTCCCTCGACTGAATCCGGGTCCGAGATTAGGGCAGGACGGCGTCCCGGAATCGGGTTATGCTTCTCCCAACGGCAGGTCGCGGTAAGCACGTGACTGGCGCCTACAACTCGACGTCATGCCATGGTTGGCTCCGCGGCTTTCCGAACCAACAGTTCGGGAGAACCGCCCATGGCTGTCATTCGAAACCCCATTGAGTGGCTTCGCGACGAGGTCAACCTGTTCGGCCACGCCGTGGGTTCGGCGGGCCACGCGATTGCCGGTGACCGGCAAGCCGCGGCAGCGCCGCCGCAGATCCGCCGCATCGCGCTCAGCGATCTGCGCGAAGCCCTCACCAAGGGCTTTGCCGATTTTGGCGAGTATCGCACCGACGTGATTTTCTTGTGCCTGATCTATCCCATTGCCGGGCTGGTCATGGCACGCGTCGCCTCCGGCCTTGACCTGCTGCCGCTGGTCTTCCCGCTGGCCTCCGGCTTCGCCCTGATCGGCCCGATCGCAGGTCTCGGCCTCTATGAGATGAGCCGCCGGCGTGAGCGGGGCGACGAGATCTCTTCCCTGGCCGCGTTCGACGTCCTGCGCTCGCCCTCCTTTGGCGCCATTTTCGCCATGAGCGTCCTGCTGGTCGGCATCTTCTTTTTCTGGCTGGTGACGGCGAATTTCATCTACGACCACACGTTGGGGCCCAAGCCGCCCGCCTCAATCAGCGTCTTCCTGCAGCGATGTCTTGACGACCAATGCCGGCTGGACCATGGCAATCGTGGGCATTGGCATCGGCTTCCTGTACGCCGTGCTGGTCCTGGCGATCAGTGTCGTGTCGTTCCCGTTGCTGCTTGACCGCGATGTCGGCCTCGGCACGGCGATCTCGACCTCGGTTCGCGCCGTCTGGGCCAATGCTGGCGTCATGGCGGTCTGGGGCTTGATTGTCGCCGGCAGTCTGGTGCTGGGCTCGATCCCGCTCTTCGTCGGCCTCGTGGTGGTGTTGCCGGTGCTCGGCCACGCCACCTGGCACCTCTATCGCAAGATCGTGGTCCGCTGAGAGACCGCACGGCCGGCCGGTATCCCCGGCCGGCCGTGCCAAACTTGCGACGACGGGCTATGGTCCGGCCATGCCAGCGCCGGACAAATCGCTATCCCCCATGACCTCGCGGTGGGGTGGCCAGCTCGCGCCCTATGCCGGCGCCGCGGCCCTGGCGGTGTTGGCTGTCGGGGCGGCGGCTCTTCTCGACCTGACCGTCCCGCTGACCCATGTCTCGATCCTGTTCATCGGCGCCGTGCTGGTCAGCGCGGTGCTCTGGGGTCTTGGTCCGGCCTTGTTCGCCACGGCCCTCGGTGTGGCCGCCGCGAGCTATCTCTTCTACGCGCCGATCTACAGTTTCAAGGTGGCTCGGCCCCATGATGTCGTCGACATCATCTTGTTCATTGTCATGTCGACGCTCGGGGCCAACGTGGCCGCCCGCGGCCGCCGCCGCGCCATCGAAGCCAGGCGCAGCGAGGCGCACACCAAGAACCTCTACGCCTTCAGCCGCCGGCTCGCCGGCATCGCCGATCCCAACGATCTCTATTTTGCCATCCTCGATGAACTCGGCAGTTTGATCGCTGGGCGCATTCTGCTGCTTCTGCCCGGCGAGGAGTCCTTGATCATCTTCTCCGCCTATCTCAGCGACCGGCCGCTCTCCGACGCGGCCCGGGCCGAGGCCGAGCGACTTTGGCGGGCCACCGGGCCAACCAGCGAAACCATCTTCGAAGACGCAGAGCACTGGCGATTCCGTGTACTGCGTACCGGCCGCGGTCGCGTCGGCCTGCTCGCGATCGGCGGTCCCGACCGCGATCAGACGACCGACTCCCCGCGTCTTGAATCGGTGCTCGATCAGGCAAGCATCGCCATCGAGCGCACCCAGCTCGCCGCCAAGATCGAGGACGCGCGTGTCCAGGAGCGGACCGCGACACTGCGCGAAGCGCTGCTGAATTCGATCTCGCACGATCTGCAGACGCCGCTCGCTTCGGTCATCGGCTCGGCAACGGCGCTGCAGAGTTTCGGCGCACTTTACGACGAGCGCGCGCGTGGCGAACTCCTTGCGACGATCCGCGAGGAAGGCGAACGGCTCAACCACTTCATTCGCAACACACTCGATCTCACGCGCATCCGTGCGGGCGACATCGCGCCACGCCTGGAGCTGGTCGAGCCCGCCGACATCATCAACGCGGCCTTGCGGCGCGCGCAGCGTTCGCTGTCCGGCCGCAACATTCGCGTCGACATGCCGGCAAACCTGCCGATGCTGCGGCTTGACCTGTTCCTAATGGAGCAGGCGCTGGTCAATTTGCTGGAGAATGCGATCAAATATTCGCCCGCCGAAACCTCTGTGCACCTTGTCGCGCGCGAGCAGGGCGGGCATGTCGAGATCGACGTCGCCGACAACGGTGTCGGCCTTGCCGCAGCCGAGCTCGACCGCGTATTCGACCGCTTCTATCGCGTCACGCGCCCGGACGCGGCCCCGGCCGGCACCGGATTGGGGCTTGCAATTGCCCGCGCTTTCGTCGATGCCAATGGTGGACGCATCGAGGCGTTGAGTGCCGGCCCGGGGACGGGGACGACATTCCGGGTTGTCCTGCCGGTGCCGGAGGAAACCGGCGACGATCCCGACGACAGGCATGACGAAGCACGCTGAAACGATCCTGGTTGTAGACGACGAGCCGCAGATCCGGCGCTTCTTGCGCACGAGTCTTGCCGCACATGGCTATGACGTGCTCGAAGCCGTCGACGGCGCCGAGGCCTTGCGCCAAGCGACCACCGGCCATCCGGACCTCATCGTTCTCGACCTCGGCCTGCCGGATATGGAAGGGTTCGACGTTCTCAAAAAAGTGCGCGAATTCTCGCGCGTACCGGTCTTCATCCTCTCTGTGCGCTCGCGCGAAGGGGAGAAGGTCAAGGCGCTGGATCTCGGCGCCGACGACTACATCACCAAGCCCTTCGGCATGGCGGAGTTCATTGCCCGGATACGCGGCGCCTTTCGCCGGCGTTCGCGCGAGCACATTCCGCAGGCGGTGTTCACCGTCGGTGGGCTCGAGGTCGATGTCGAGCGCCGGATCGTGCGCATCGACGGCGCCGAAATCCGCCTGTCGCCGACCCAGTACGAACTTCTCTACCTGTTGGTCGGCAATGCCGGCAAGGTTGTCACGCATCAGCATCTGCTGCGCGAGGTCTGGGGACCGGCCCATACCGAGGATGTCCAGTATCTGCGCGTCTTCGTGCGCAAGCTGCGCAGCCGCATCGAGGCTGATCCGGCCCGGCCGCGCTACCTCCTGACCGAGCTTGGCGTCGGCTACCGCCTGCGCAGCCCCGACCAGCTCCCGGAGCAGATCTAGGGTTAACGGACCGCCCCCGTGGTTATGCCGTGGTTATGCGAATCCTGGCGATCGCATATGGATCGGATACGCCCCTGCCTTCGAAAATACCAAGACCTGCCCAAGGATGATCCTGGGCAGCCAATCCGGCACAAACGCCGGAGCGCAACATGCGCAATCTTGGGGGAGGACGAACGCAGATGGCAGCCACAACAGCCGCATTGGGTATTCGCAGCGGTCAGATCGTGACGCAGACGGAAGAGCGAAAAGTCATTTTCGCGTCGTCCTTGGGCACGGTTTTCGAATGGTACGATTTCTATCTCTACGCAACGCTGGCGCCGTTCTTTGCGGCGCTGTTCTTCCCCCCGGGTAACGATACCGCAGCGCTGCTGTCGGCCTTCGCCACCTACGCCGCGGGCTTCCTGGTCCGCCCCTTCGGCGCACTGGTCTTCGGCCGCCTCGGCGATCTCGTCGGCCGCAAATACACCTTCCTCGTAACCATCGTGGTTATGGGCGGCGCCACCTTCGCGGTCGGTCTGCTGCCGACCTACTCGGCAATCGGCTGGCTGGCACCAGTTCTGCTCGTCACCTTGCGCCTGCTGCAGGGCTTGGCCCTCGGCGGCGAATACGGCGGTGCCGCGACCTACGTTGCCGAGCATGCGCCCAACGGCCGCCGCGGCTATGCCACGAGCTGGATCCAGACCACGGCAACGCTGGGCTTCTTCCTGGCCTTGCTGGTCATCGGCGCCTGCCGCGTCTGGATCGACGCCAAGGCCTTCTCCGAGTGGGCGTGGCGCATTCCGTTCCTGGTCTCGCTGATCCTGCTGGCCTTCTCCGTCTACATCCGGCTCAAGCTCAATGAATTGCCGGTGTTCCAGCGCATGAAGTCGGAAGGTCGCGGCTCCAAGTCGCCGCTGACCGACAGCTTCCTGAAGTACCCCAACAACAAGTACGTGCTGCTGGCGCTGCTGGGTGCCACGGCCGGGCAGGGCGTGGTGTGGTACACGGGGCAGTTCTACGCCCTGTTCTTCCTCACCATCACGCTCAAGGTCGACTACCTGACGGCCTATACGCTGATCGGCCTCGTCGCTGCTGATCGGCACGCCGTTCTTCATCGTCTTCGGCTGGCTGTCGGACCGCATCGGGCGGCTCAAGATCATCCTCGCTGGCTGCGCCATCGCGGTGATCACATACTTCCCGTTGTTCAGCGCGTTGACCCACTACGTCAATCCCGATCTGGAAGCCTTCGCCCAGAAGAACCCGATCGTGCTGACGACCGACACGGCGCAGTGCAACTTCCACATCTTCGTGGGCCCGTGGTCGAACTTCAGCGAGTGCGACCGCGCGAAGGACTTCCTGACCAAGTCCGGGCTGTCGTTCAAAACGATGCACACTTCAGCGCCCGGCGTGGCGGTGCAGATCGGCGACGCCAAGGTCGACGGTTGGGACGCGGCGAAGTGGAATGCAGCCCTCAAGACCGCCGGGTATTCGGCCACGGCCGACAAGTCCAAGATCAACTACTTCATGGCGGAGTTGATCCTGGTGATCATGGTCATCTACGTGACCATGGTGTACGGGCCGATCGCGGCGTTCCTGGTCGAGCTGTTCCCGACCAAGATACGCTACACCTCGATGTCGCTGCCTTATCACATCGGCAATGGCTGGTTCGGCGGCATGCTGCCGCTGCTGGCCACGGCGATCGTGGCGGCGTCGGGGGATATCTACGCGGGCCTGTGGTACCCGATCATTGTAGCGGTGATGACACTGATTGTCGGTGCCCTGTTCCTGCGGGATTCGACCAAGTTCGACATCCACGACTGAGCGTACTGGCACGACGCGTGCAAAGAAAAGCCCGGGAAACACCCCGGGCTTTTCGACGTTTGATGGGGAGCCCATAAGCTGCGAGCGCGGTCATGGAAGACGAGATTCGGCGGTGCACCGCCTATGTCATCGGACGGAACTGTCATTTCGCCGGCCTGGCGATCATCGTCATCGCCTTGACGCGAGTCGATGATCCCTCGCTCGCCCTCGATGTCGCCGGGATCCTGAATTTCATTTTGGCCGCGGCGTTGCTGCTGGCGGCGTTGAATGCCCCCAGCCGCGACTACCGGCGCAGCGAGGTCCTGGCCTTGCTGAAGGAGAAGGGGCGTGCCCCGCCAGCACCCGCGGCGCAGAAGTTGCTGAGCACGGCGCGCCGCGACGCCTGCATCCACTTCGCCCGCTACGCCGGTGCAGCAGCGGCGTTCTTCCTGGCGATGGGGATAATGTGGGCGGTCATTCATCCCACATCCAATCAGGCCGGCGTCGACTGGAGTCTGACCGACGTTTCCTACAGCCCGACGCACCCGCCGGGTGCCGGCCACACCCAGTAGGCTCAGCCGAGCCGCTTGCCCATCCGCCCAGCGAGGTCCTGCACGAACTGCCAGGCAACGCGTCCCGAGCGCGAGCCACGCGTCACCGACCATTCATTCGCCTCGGCCTCGAGCTGCTCGCGCGGCATGTCGACGCCGAAGCGGCGCGCATAGCCCTCGATGATCGCGAAATACGTATCCTGATCGACATTGTGGAATCCGAGCCAGATTCCGAAGCGATCGGAGAGCGAGACTTTCTCTTCCACCGCCTCGCTCGGGTTGATGGCGGTCGAGCGCTCGTTCTCGATCATGTCGCGCGCCATCAGGTGTCGTCGGTTGGACGTCGCATAGAGCACCACATTGTCGGGCCGCCCCTCGACGCCGCCTTCCAGCACCGCCTTCAATGATTTGTAAGACGCATCCTCGCCCGCAAAGGAGAGATCGTCGCAGAACAGCACGAAGCGCCGCTTGGCATCGCGCAGCTTGTGCAGAAGGCGCGGCAGGGACGGGATGTCCTCGCGATGGATCTCGACCAGCGCCAGCGATTTGGGTGTCTCGGCATTGACCTGCGCGTGCACCGCCTTGACCAGCGAGCTCTTGCCGGTCCCACGCGCACCCCAAAGCAGCGCGTTGTTGGACGGCAACCCCTTGGCGAAACGCCTTGTGTTCTCCAGCAGGATGTCGCGCTGGCGCTCGATGCCGCGCAGCAGGTCGAGGTCGACGCGGTTGACCTTGGTGACCGGATCGAGGCGCTCGCCCTCCGCATGCCAGACGAACGCATCGGCCGCATTCAGGTCGGCTGGCTTGGGCGATTGCGGCGCCAGGCGTTCAAGCGCCTCGGCGATGCGGGCGAGCAGGGGCTGGAGAGCGTTGGCATCCATCGCGGAATTGGCGGGAAGGGGGTGGGGGCTGAGCGCGCGTGACCGTAAAACACCCCCTGCTACGGGTCAACCGCCGGACCTCGGAAAACCCCATCAAGACCCGGGAAAGATTGCATTTCCCCATCTGATGGTTATAGTCCCGCGGTTCCGGCGGGACCCCCCTGGGGCCGGCCGCAAAAGGGAGTAGGGAATGTTCGTATCGCCAGCCTATGCGCAGGCCGCCGGCGGCGGCGGAGACACGTTCAGCCTGGTCAGCATCCTGCCGCTGATCCTGATCTTCGTTGTCTTCTACTTCCTGCTGATCCGTCCGCAGCAGAAGAAGATGAAGGACCACAAGGCGATGATCGGGGGCGTGCGCCGCGGCGACCGGGTGGTCACCACCGGTGGCATCATCGGCACCGTCAACAAGGTGACCAACGAGCGCGAATTGTCGCTGGAGATCGCCGACGGCGTGCGCGTGCGCGTGGCGCGCAGCATGATCGCCGAGATCCTGGCCAAGACCGAGCCGGCCGACGGCAAGAAGGCCGAGGCGGTTGAAAGCGCCAACGACTATTACAAGATTCTGGGACTGAAGAAGGGCGCGAGCGGCGCCGACATCAAGTCCGCCTTTGCCGCCAAGAGCGGCGATGCGCAGGCCGCCGAGGCCTACGAGACCCTCAAGGACCCGATCAAGCGCAAGCTCTATAACTCGATGGGGCATGAAGAATATCAAAGCCACCTCAAGGATTGAGCCGGCCCCACGTAAAAGACGAGACGGAGGCGTAGTCCCGCCATGATGACCATGGCCCGGTGGCAGATCTGGATGATTCTGGCGATCTGCGCCTTTGGCGTCATCTTCGCCGCACCCAATCTGCTGCCCCGCGAGCAGGCCGAGCGCCTGCCGCACTGGCTGCCGCACCAGCAGATCAGCCTCGGGCTGGACCTGCAGGGCGGCGTTTCGCTGTTGCTGGAGGTCGACACCAAGGTCGTCCAGCGCGATCGCCTCGACCGCCTTGCTCGACGACGTCCGTACGCGCATGCGCGACCGAGCGTATCGTTATCAGCGGCTTGGCGGCCAGCGGCGAGAACACGGTCACGTTCCGTGTGCGCGATGCGGGCCAGCTTGAGCAGGCGCGCACCATCCTGCGCGACATCGACAAGACGGCGCAGGTCACAACCTCGGCCGACGGCACGATCACGGCCCGCCAGGACGACAAGGAAATCCTCGAAACGCGTCGTAAGGCCGTCGCGCAGTCGATCGAGATTGTGCGTCGTCGCGTCGACGAGACCGGCACGAAGGAAGCCTCAATTCAGATTCAGGGGCAAGACCGCATTTTGGTCCAGGTTCCTGGCGTGAACGATCCCGAGCGTCTCAAGAAGCTTTCAACAGACCGCCAAGATGGACTTCCATTTGCTCGACCTGCAGAACTCGCTCGCGGACGCCATGGCTGGACGTGTGCCGCCGGGATCCATCCTTGTCCCGGCGGACAGTGCCACCGACAGCCAGCGCATGTACCTGCTGCAGCAGCAAGTCAGCGTCGACGGCGCCAACCTGACGGACGCCCAGCCCGGGCATGAATTCGCAGACCGGCGAATGGGTCGTCAATTTCAAATTCAACGGCAAGGGCGCTCGCGATTTTGCCGACGTTACGCGCCAGAATGTCGGCAAGCCGTTTGCCATTGTTCTCGATAACAAGGTGATCAGCGCGCCCGTGATCCGCGAGCCGATCCTGGCCGGCAGTGGCCAGATCTCCGGCAGTTTCAACGCCGCCTCGGCGACGGATCTCGCCGTCCTGCTGCGCGCCGGCGCCTTGCCGGCGCCATTGACCGTCATCGAGGAACGCACGGTCGGTCCCGAGTTGGGCGCCGACTCGATCCGCGCCGGACTCTATGCTGTCGCCGTGGGCCTGATCCTCGTCGTCGTCTTACATGTGGCTGGCCTACGGCCTATTTGGCCTGTTCGCCAACGTCGCCCTGGTTCTCAACCTATCCTGATCGTGGCGGTATGTCGCTGCTTGCAGTCGACGCTGACTCTGCCCGGCATCGCCGGCATCCTGCTCACGCTCGGCATGTCGGTCGACGCCAACGTGCTGATCAACGAGCGTATCCGCGATGAAATCCGCGTCGGCAAGACGCCGATCGCAGCGATGGAAGCGGGCTTCGCGCGCGCCTATTCGACCATCGTCGACGCCAACCTGACCACGCTGATCAAGATGCTGATCCTGTTCGGCTTCGGCAGCGGCCCGGTCAAGGGCTTCGCGATCACCATCTCGATCGGCATCATCACCTCGATGTTCACGGCGACGATGTTGGTGCGCTTCATGATGAGCACCTGGCTGCGTCGGCGCCGGCCCAAGCTCCTGCCGGTTTGAGGATCGAACGCATGTACCGGCTCCGCCTCGTTCCCGACAAGACCAAGGTCGCCTTCATGAAGGGGGCGAAGACCGGCCTCATCGTGTCGGCGCTGCTCAGCTTCATTTCGGTCGTTCTCTATTTCCATCCCGGGCTCACCTACGGCATCGACTTCGCCGGCGGCGTCGTGGTCGAGGCCGCGCACGCAAGGGCCTGCCGATTTCGGCGCCTTGCGCAGCGCCGCTGGAGAGCGGCGGCCTCAAGCATGTCCAGTTGCAGCAATTCGGCTCGTCCGATGACGTCCTGATCCGCCTCGGCGTTCAGGAAGGCGGCGACGAAGCGCGCAGAAGGCTGCAGTCACAACCGTCCGCCAGGTCCTTGCCGAAAAATTCCCGGGCAGCGACGGTCATCCGCGTCGAAGCACTCGGCGCCACGGTCAGCGACGAACTCTTCCGCGACGGCATGAAGGCCATGGGCTTCGCGCTGCTGGCGATGCTCGCCTATATCTGGTTCCGCTTTCAGTGGCAGTTCGGCGCCGCGGCCGTCATCACGCTCATCCTCGACGTGACCAAGACGATCGGTTTCTTCGTCGTCACCGGCCTGGAGTTCAATCTTGTCGGCATCGCCGCGATCCTCACCATCATGGGCTTTTCGATCAACGACAAGGTCGTGGTGTTCGACCGCGTGCGCGAGAATTTGCGCAAGTACAAGGCGATGCCGCTGCGCGAGGTGATCGACCTCTCGATCAACGAAGTGCTCAACCGCACCCTCAACACCTCGATCACGATTTTCCTATCGACCGCGCCGCTGGCCTTTTTTGCCACGGGCTCGGTCCAGGAATTCGCCATCGTCATGCTGTTCGGCCTGATCGTCGGCACCTCGTCGTCGATCTTCATCGCGGCCTCGCTGCTGCTCTACATGGATCCGCCGCGCCAGGCATTCGATCCACCGGCGGCACCGGCCGGCGCCAAGGCCAACGTCAAGGCATAGCCAAGCGTTACAAGGAGGGTCGGCAAGAAATATGCAGTCCGCTCCTTCCGCACCGCGCGCACCCAAGCTCATCGAGCGCTACGGCAATGGCGGCTTCCGCGTCAGCGGCGAGGCGCTGACCGGCTCGATCCTGGTGTTCAACGACCGCGTCCAGCCCTGGCCGGTCGTCGACATCGCTTCGCTCACCGCCGAAAGCCTGCAGCCGATCATCGAGGCGGCACCGCCGATCCAGATCCTGCTGCTGGGCTGCGGGCCGCGCATCGCGTTTGTCCCGCCCGCCTTGCGCAAGACCCTGCGCGACGCCGGCGTGGTGATCGAAGCCCTCGACACCGGTGCCGCCTGCCGTACCTATAATGTGCTGTTAGCCGAGGAGCGGCGCGTCGCCGCCGCGCTGATCGCGGTCGCCTAGCGCCCCATGCGCCGATCGTAGCCCTGCGAGATCCGCTCGATCAGCTCCCGGTCGCGCGCGCTGTAGGAATCGAATTGCAGGCGCACGCTGCCGTCGGATTGCGCGCGCACATTCGCCGTGATCGTCATGCCATCGCGCGTACCCATGATCGTGCCCGCGGCACGGTCCTCGATATTGATCGCCAGCCCCTGATCGCGCATGGCGCCGGCCGCCGCGGTGAAGGCGCGATCGTAGTTCGATGGATAATACGTGGCGGTGGGCACTGCCACGACGGCAGGTGATTCATAGTACGTGCAGGCCGACAGCACCAACACGGCCCCGCATGCCGCGCCAAGCGCAAAGCGTCTCACGGTGACACCTTCCGCCAACCCGGCCCGGGGTCGAAGGATTTCGTCGCGGCTGCCAACTTGGCGCTGTTACGGCCGAGATCGCGTTCGTAGACCTGCCCGTCGTGATTGACGATGAAGCTCATCACGCCCGTGTCGCCGTAACGCACCGGCCAAGCGATGACCGCAAACCCGCCCACCAGCTTACCCCGGACCAGATAGCTGTAGGGGCCGCCCGTCGCATAAGTCCCTTGCTGCGTGAGCAGCTTGTAGTGATAGCCGTGATACCCGTCAGGGCTCGTCCCACGCCCAACTGCGCCGGCAAGCGCCGGCCCGATCGGGCTTAGTCGTTCGTCCGCCCGGGTCGGCCAGTACAAACCATCGTGCTTGCCGGGCGAGCTCTTGAGTTTCTTCGCGTACTGGCGCAAGCCGTCGCCATCGCGATCCTCGCTCGAATAGTCGCGCTGCGCGTCATAGATCGCCAGCAGCGTCTGCATGACCGCGAGCTCGTTGCGCCCGATGCGACGCACGCGGATTTCATCGACTCCGCCGCGCGTATCGAAGCTCCATCCCGTGTCCGATTTCACTAGTGGGATGGGCAGCGTCCAACCGTCCGTGCCAACCTCGATCCGCGCGAGCTTGTCGTCGATCATCTTGACGACGTGCAAGTCGGACCAGGCCTGCAGAAAGTGCTGGCGGTCCTCGGCACCCACCGGCGGGATCAGCTGGCGGAACTGATCGCCGAGCATGGCCTTTAGGGCCGTTTCATTGCTGTTGGCAATCGCGCTGCCGAACGCATTCATCGCAGCATCAGGCGAGGCGAAGACGTCCACGGCACGCGCGGGGAGGGCCCATGCGAGCAGGAGGATCGCAGACGTGAGCGCCGCCACGAATAGACCGAAGATCCGTGAGCGCATATCCGATATCCTCCCTAGCGTCGCCCGCCGCCGCCGCGGCCGCCGCCGCCACCGCCACGACCACCACCGCCGCTAAAAGAGCGTCCGCCCGCGCTGGACTGCCCGCGATTGAAATCGCGCTGGCCACCGCCTTGGCCGGCACCCTTGAACGCATTGTCGCGGCCGCCACCCCGATCGCCGCCACCGGCGCCACTGTTGAAATTGCCGCGGTCGCTCGCGCTGGCGCGGTTGCTGGCACCGCCGCGATCGCCAGCACCGTCCCCGATCACCCGCGCTACCTCGGTCACCGGCCCCACCGCGATCACCCACGCCATCGCGATTGCCGGCACCGCCGCGATCCCCCGGGCCGCCGCGATCGCCAGCACCTCACGGCCGCGGTAATCGTTGCGCCGGTCGGCGCCGGCACCGTCCTTGCTGTGTTTCTGGCGCGTCGCGTTGTCCCGATAAGCGACGCCCTGACGATGGCTGGAATCGTGCTTCCACTTGCCGCCGCCCTCGACATTGGTGCGATTGAAGCTGCGATCGATATTGGTGGCCTTGTTGACGTCGATATCGACGTCGCCGCCACCCCAATTGCAATTGCCGAACATGGCCCCCGCGGCAGCAAAGCCGACACCCCAGGCAAATCCGCTGACGAGCGCGCCGCCGGGGTAGTAGGCCGGATAGGGCGGCCAGTAATAGGGCGGATAGGTCGGATAGCTCCACCCGGCGTAGACGACCGTCGGGTTGTAGGCCGGCACATAGATGACGTCCGCCTGCGCCGGCTCGATGCGCACGATCGTCTGCTGCGCCGGTGCGGGTTGGCCGGGCGGCGGTGCCGGCGCGGGCTCGACGATCACCTTCTGCTGCTCGTTGCTCTTGAGGTTTCCCGATTGCTCCGCGCGGGAGCGCAGGCGCTGCACCGCCGCGAGCACATCCTTCTCCTGCGCCAGGAAGGCGTCGCCGAGTTTCTGCGTCCATTCGAGCTTGTCGCTCATTGGCTCGAGCACTTGCGGGAACGCAACCAACGATTTCACGCTCACGTCCCAGGTTTGCGATTTCAACCGCCTTGATCGCCGCGTCGCCTTTGACCTTGGGGTTGGCTTTGACCCAGCGCGCGGCGTGGACGATCTCCAGCGGATAGGTGGAGGCCATCAGCACCTGCGAGAGCAATGAATCCGGATAGAGCGCGATCGGCGCGACCAGCGCTTCGATCTCCTCAGGCTGGAAGGCCGGAGGTTCGTTTTGGCCGGCCGGCGCTTGGCTCTGTCCGGCCGGTGCGGGCGGGGGAAACTGCGCGGGCGGCGGCTGGGTCTGGGCGCAGGCGCTGCCCGCGCCAACCATCAGCGCGAGGGCAAGCCACGCGCCGACGGCCCGCGACATTCGCTTGCACCCAAATCTCATGCCCCATCCCTCCGCCGGCCATCGGGCGTCAAGCTGGTCAGCAATCGCAGCATTGAAACGCGTGTGGCCGTCGAAACGGGCGCAAGCGCTGCCCGGGCCTTCCATGGCCGGCAGCGCCTTACTCGTCCGTCGGTCGAACCGATGGACGACCCTAACTTTGCCTCCATGGGAATACCAACGCCTGCACCCGCGTCGAAGCGACCGATCGGTCGCACGCAGGGTGTAAACCGGCCAGACGGTGCACGGCGCGGATAGGCCGCGCAATATTCCCAACGAAAAACGGGGCCCGTAAGGGCCCCGTTTCCGGTCTCCGAAGAAACGCTGCGCTTAGAAGCGCACGTTCTGCGCCGCCACCATGAAGTAGAGCATGGGGATGGAGAGCATCGTGTTGACGCGGCTGGTCAGCATCGCCACGCGCGCCGCCGCCTTTTTCTCGTCCGGCGTCGCATCGACCAGACCCAGCGCCTTCTGCTGGTTTGGCCAGATGATCATCCACACATTGTAGGCCATGATCAGGCCCAGCCACATGCCGATGCCGATACCGCGCGGCACGCCGCCGCCGGTGCGGAAGCCCAAAAGCAACGCATCGACGAGGTACATGTTCATCGCCGCCAGGATCAGGCCGGTGATGACGGTCGAGAGCGCCGCCCATCGGAACCAGAACAGCGCGGTCGGCGCGATCACTTTGCTGACCGCCGGCTTCTGCTCGTCGGGTATCTTGGGCATTGACGGGATCTGGACGAAGTTGAAGTACCAGAGCAGCCCGATCCACATCACGCCGGACAGCACATGCAGCCAGCGGAACAGGAACGCGAACCAGGCGTGCGTCGGCTCGAAGGCGCCGGTCAGCGCCACCAGGACCACCGCGATAATCAGGCCGTAGATCAGCGCGCGATCAAGCTTGTCGAGCCCAATCTTGCCGAGAAAGTCTGCCATTTTTTTGTCTCCCCAAATCGGCAACGGAGGTGCCGAGGACTGCGCAAACATAGCACAAAGCCTTTTGCGCGCAATTCATTAGCAGTCACACTTATTGTAGGGCCATAATCGCCGCCGCCATGCCGACCGCCATCGCAGACCCCGCCGCCTATTGCATGGAGGAGGTGCGGCGCTTCGATCACGACCGCTATCTGACGCTGCTCTTTGCACCACCCGACAAGCGTCCCGCTCTGTTTGCGTTGCATGCGTTCAATCTCGAAATTGCCAGGGTCCGCGAGACGGTGCGCGAGACGATGCTGGGCCAGATCCGCCTGCAATGGTGGCGCGACGCGCTGGCCGAGGCGCGCGCGGGCCGGCCGCGCCAGCACCAGGTGTTGCTGGCGCTGGCGCCGTCGCTCGCCGGCCCGCTGCAGCCGGATTGGATCGACGAGCTGCTGACCGCCCGCGAGTTCGACCTACGTGAAAACGGGCCCAATACCGGCGCTGAGCTTGAGGTCTACGTGGCCGGCACGTCCTCTACTTTGGTGCAGTTGTCCTTGGACATTTGGGGCGGCGCCAACCAGGCGGCCCGCGATGCCGCCCGTCATGTCGGCCTTGCCTGGGGCTTGACCGGCCTGCTGCGCGCCGTGCCGTTCCATGCCCGACAACGCCGCCGTTATCTGCCGGCGGACATGCTGCGTGAAGCCGCCATCAGCGAGGACGACCTGATCGAAGGGCGCGCAGGGGATCGGGTGGGCGCCGTCGCGCGGCCGCTGGCCGACCTGGCGCGCGACCATCTTCACGCGGCGCGCGCCCTGCGGCGCGATATTCCCGCACGGCTGCGCCCGGCCTTGCTGCTGGCGACCCTCGCCGATCTCTATCTCAAGCATCTCGAGCGTCACAACTACGCGCTCTTCGCGCCGGCGCTCCAGGTGCCGCTGGGCTCGCGGCCGCTCCGCCTTGCGCTGGCGGCTTGGCGGCGCCGATACTGAGGCCAACAACGAACGGGGAGGGACGGGATGGCGCACGACGCGATCTACGACCCGCGCCTGCCGGCAATCATGGCCGACCCCTATCCGGCCTTCCGCCGGCTGCGCGACAGCGAGCCGGTGCATTGGAGCGCCGTGCTGCGCGGCTGGGTGTTGACCGCTTACCGCGATGTCCGCGCCGCGTTGTTCGACCCGCGCCTGTCGGCGGACCGCATCACGCCGTTCCTGAACAGCCAATCCATTGAAAAGCGCGCCGAGCTCAGCGGACTCGAGCGCATGCTCACGCACTGGGCGGTATTCGTCGATCCGCCCGATCACACGCGCCTGCGCGGCCTGATGAACCGCGCCTTCACGCCGCGCGCTATTGCGTCGCTCGAGACCGGCATTGCCGCAATCGTCGAGCGTCTGATCGAAGATTTCGCCGGGCGCGATGAGATCGATCTGATCGCCGACTTCGCCTATCCGCTACCAGCAACCGTGATTGCCGGGATCCTGGGCGTGCCGCCAACCGACATCCACCGCTTCAAGGACTGGTCGCACGATCTCGCGGCCTTCGTCGGCGGCGCGCAGGCGATGCCCGACAAATACGCGCGCGCCTGCCACGGCATCGCCGAGATGGACGGCTATTTCCGCGCGATCGTGCGCGCGCGCCGCCAGGCGCCGGCGCAGCACGATGTCATCGGCGCGCTGGTGGCGGCGGAGGAGAGCGGGCGGGTGATGAGCGAGGACGAACTCGTGGCGACAGCAGTCCTCATCCTGTTCGCCGGGCACGAAACCACGACCAATCTGATCGGCAACGGCATGCTCGCCTTGCTGCGCCATCCGGCCGAGCTGCGGCGTCTGCGCGACCAGCCGGCACTCGCCGATCGCGCGGTCGAGGAGATGCTGCGCTATGACGGGCCGGCGGCGAGCGTCACCCGTGTCGCGCGCCACGATATGGAAATTGCCGGAACGCGCATCGCGGCGGGCGACCGCTTGTTCCTCATGCTTAATGCCGCCAATCGCGATCCGGCGGTGTTCTCCGATCCCGACCGGCTGGATATCGCGCGCGCCGGACCGCAGAACCTCGCCTTCGGCTACGGTCCGCATTATTGCGTGGGGGCACCGCTGGCACGGCTGGAGGCGCGCATCGCCTTTGCCCAGCTCCTGCGGTGCTTCGATGAAATCAGGGTTGCCGGCGAGCGGTTGGAGTGGACCGACAATCTGGTCCTGCGGGGAATGAAATCCCTGCCGCTGCGCCTGGGGCAGCGGAACGCGGCGCCCCACCCACGGCGCGCCGCAACCGGTCGTTCAGTAGGTCCGGTTTAGGTCCGGACCGAGCGTGCTTCGCGACCCTTCTGCGTGGTCACGACCATCAACGTCACGGGCTGATCGGGCATCAAGGTCTGCAGGCCGGACCGGCGCACGACGTTCGAATGGACGAACACATCGCTGCCGCCGTCACCGGAGGCAACGAAGCCGTAGCCCTTTTCCGGGCTGTACCACTTGACCGTTCCGCGCACTTCCATGGCGCCGGCCATCGACGCTGAATCGTCGTCGCGGAAACCGCCGCCGCCGCTGCTTCTGCCACCGCCGCCGCCGCCACCACCGCCGAAGTCACGATCGCCACCGCCCATGCGCGGCGGACGCGCGCCCAGCGGCGAGGTGTTGCCGGACAGCTCGAGAATGCGGGTGACCTGCGGGCCCTTTTTGCCGGGGCCGACTTCGCACTTGATGGTGGCACCTTCCGATGGTGCACCGAGGCCGGCGGCTTCGAGAGCGGAAGCATGCAAAAACACGTCTTCCGAACCGTCTTTCGGCGAAATGAAGCCGAAGCCCTTAGTGACGTTGAACCACTTGACTGTCGCTTCGATGGTTTTCCCGGACGAAGCCCCTGATTGGTAGTAATTGCTTGCCATGCGAGACCGAACCGCTTTTAGAAGTTAAGGACCCACCATTCTACACCGGCCGGCGCAGTTGCGGAAGCGGCAGTGCGGCAAGTCGTCTCACCTTACATCGCGCAAAACAGCGCGATGCCGGCAATTTGATTCAAATGCACGTCGGACAATGTCGCTATTCGGCGGCTTCGCGTGCAGCGCCCAGCCAGCCATCGAGATCGGCGAGCGCGCGCCGCGCCAGCAACGCCTTTCGATCTGCACCCTTTTTGGGCCGCGTGCCATCGGCGGCCAGCGGCGGGAACAGCCCGAAATTGCAATTCATGGGCTGGAAGGAGCTGGCGTCGGCCCCGCCGGTCACGTGATTGAGGAGCGCGCCCAACGCGGTGGTTGGCGGCGGCGCCAGCGGCACCTGGCCGCGCCGTTCCACCGCCGCGAACTTTCCGGCCAGCAAGCCGATCGCGGCGCTCTCGACATAGCCTTCAACGCCGGTGATCTGCCCCGCAAAGCGCAAACGCGGCTGTGCCTTCAAATGCAGCAACGGATCGAGGAGGCGAGGGGAGTTGATGAACGTGTTGCGGTGCAGGCCGCCCAGCCGCGCGAACTCCGCTTGCTCAAGGCCTGGGATCGTCTGGAACACCCGCTTCTGTTCGCCATGCTTCAGTTTGGTCTGGAAGCCCACCATGTTGTAGAGCGTGCCCAGCGTATTATCTTGGCGCAGCTGCACCACCGCATAAGGGCGTGCCGCCTGATGCGGATCGGTCAGGCCGACCGGCTTCATCGGCCCAAAGCGCAGCGTCTCGCGGCCGCGTGCGGCCATCACTTCGATCGGCAGGCAGCCTTCGAAATAAGGAGTGCTCGCCTCCCATTCCTTGAACGAGGTTTTCTCCGCCGCCAGGATCGCGTCGATGAAACCTTCGTATTGCGCGCGGTCGAGGGGGCAATTGATGTAGTCGGCGCCGCCGCCGCCGGGCCCGGCCTTGTCGTAGCGCGACTGGAACCACGCCCGCGACATGTCGATCGTGTCGCGGTGGACGATCGGCGCAATCGCATCGAAAAACGCCAGGGAATCTTCGCCCGTCAGGCCTCTGACCGCTTCGGCGAGCGCCGGTGAGGTCAGGGGGCCGGTGGCGATGATGACGCTGTCCCAATCCGCCGGCGGCAGGCCCGCCACTTCGCCGCGCTCGATGGTGATCAGCGGGTGCTGTTCCAGGGCGGCTGTCACCGCCGCGGCAAACCCCTCGCGGTCGACCGCCAACGCCGAGCCGGCCGGCACCTTGTTGGCGTCCGCTGCGCGCAATACCAAAGAGCCGCAACGCCGCAATTCGGCATGCAGCAGCCCGACGGCATTGCCCTCCCAGTCGTCCGACCGGAAGGAGTTGGAGCAGACCAGCTCCGCCAGCCGGTCGCTGACATGCGCCTCGGTGCCGCGCACCGGCCGCATTTCATGGAGGATGACCGGAATGCCGGCCTCGGCGACCTGCCAGGCGGCGTCCGCCCCGGCCAGCCCGCCGCCGATGATGTGAATGGGGTTCATGCCGGCGGGAGTCTTAGTCTCGCGACAATGCGCTGGCAATCCGCGTTTGCCGTTGCGTCTCGCGCCGGACATCCGGCAACATGCCTGGATGAATGAGGAAGGAAAGACAACACAATGAACAAGTTCATGAATCCGGCATCCGTCGCCAAGCCGGCCGGCAACTACACGCACTGCGTCGAGATCGCCGCCGGGGCGCGGACCCTATACATTTCGGGGCAGATCGGCGTGCTTCCCGACGGCAGCACGGCCCAGGGCATCACCGCCCAAGCCGACGCGGTCTGGAGCAACATCGCCAATATCCTCAAGGCCGCCGACATGGCGATCAGCGATCTGGTCAAAATCACGGTCCTGGTCGTGAACCCGGCCGACATCCCGGCGGTCCGGACCGTGCGGGACCGTTATCTCGGCGCCCATAAGCCGGCCTCGACCCTGATGGTGGTCGCCGGCCTCGCCAGCCCGGCCTATCTCCTGGAAATAGAAGCGATTGCTGCCAAAGGGTAACGGCGTTCGTAACCCCGGATTAACCGTTTTTTTGCGGGTAGCCCTTACCCTGTCCGGACGCAGCTGTGCGTTTGGACAGGACGGCAATCTTGAGGCATCCGGCACTGATCGTTGCGGGCGGGTTGTGGCTGGCGCTGGGCGCCGCCCAGGCCGGCACGTTGGAGGGCGAGGCACAGCTCGAAGCCAAGAGCTATGCCAACGCCTATCTCGAGCTGCTGCCGCCAGCGCAGTCCGGCGATCCGCGCGCTCAGTTCCTGATGGGCCAGCTCTCCGACAACGGTTATGGCCCGATCCAGCTCGACGCCGCGGAAGCCGCGCGCTGGTACCGTAAATCGGCTGATCAGAATTACGGCGAGGCGCAGTTCGCGCTGGCCCAGGCCTACGCCTTCGGTCGCGGCGTGGCCTCGGACAAGGAAGAGTCGCTGCGTTGGCTGCGCCGCTCCGCGACCAACGATTTCAGCCCCGCCCAGCTGAGCCTCGCCAAGCTCCTCGACGAGGGGCGGGGCATGCCCAAGAACCCCGAGGAGGCCACCATCTGGGTCAATCGCGCCGCCGAGCTTGGCGACGCCGACGCGCAATACCTCTTTGCCGAGCGCCTATCGGAGGGCAAAGGCATCGCCGCCGACCGTCGCGCCGCCTATGCCTGGTTCAAGCGCGCCGCCGCCCAGGGCCATCCAGCCGCTCTCTACCGCCTCGGTCGCATCGCGCTCAAGCGCGACATGACGATCGAGGAGAACATCGCGGCCTATAGCTTGCTGACGCTGGCCCTTCAGCGCGGCACCGACGAAATCAAGACGAACGCCAAGCGTGAGCGCGCCGAGCTCACCAAATCCATGACGCCCGGCGACGTCGCCGCCGCCATGGCGAAGGTCAAGGCCTGGAAGCCGGTACCGGAGCCCGCGAAGATTATCCGCCAGGCCGCCATACCGCCCGCCAAGCCCGTCGAAATTCCCGAACGCCCGGTCACGCCCGTGGCGCCGGTACAGCCGGCCGAAGCCCCAACACCGCCACCCCCGCCGGCCCCAGAAAAAGCCGCCGCAATTCCGGCGCCGACACCCGCCCCCGAGCCGGTACCGCCCGCCGAGGGCCCGTTCGTGGCGCCGCCGCCTGCGTCCAGCCGGCCTGCGGCACCGGGCAAGCGCCCATCCGCCATTCTTCAGGGAAGTTGAGTACTCGTATGTTGGGTTCGTCATCGCCGTCCAATTCATCGAAGGGCAAGCCAGTCCCCGCGAACCGCGTGATGCGGTTCGAGGTGATGGTGTATTTCGAGGGTCATTGGGTCATTGAATCGATCATGGAGCATGAGGCGGCGGCCATCGGGCTCGCCCGCAGTCTCCTGGTCGATGAAAAGAACGAGCAGGTGAAAGTGGTGCAGCATCGCTCAATGCCGAGCGGCTTCACCACCACCAAGATCATCTTCGAACAGGTGCGTCCGCCCAAGCCGAAGAAAGATGTCGGGCTATCCGCGACCATCAAGGACGCCAAGGTCTGCAAGACGATCGATGAGTTCTTCGGGCTTGAGTCGCGCAATGTCATCGGCCGCTTGCTGCGCGACTTCCTCGACCAGTTGGTCATTACGCCGACCGAGCTGCTCTACAATTACAGCTACATCAAGAAGCTGGATAACGCCGGCAATCTGCTCAACAGCGCGATCCATCATATTGCCAAGGGTCAGGCCGATGCCGGTAACGGCACGGTCAAGGAGCGCGCCGAGACGATCAACAAGTTGATCCGCGAAACCACGAACCTGGCCCGCGACACGCTGGCCGAGCGCAAGCGCCGCCTGCCGCTGGAGCCCGGCGAGTTTGCCCAGCTTTGCCGGCGCGCCGAGGCGCGCTATGAGCCGCATGAGCGCCGCTACATGATCCTGACGACGCTGTGCAACCACCTGGCCGGCTCGCGCAGCTACGGCCAGAAGCTCGAACAGCTTGCGGGTTTCGTCACCGACGACGTCCAGGGCGAAGCGCTCGAGATGCTCGACGGCGTGATCGCCGACTTGCTGGGCTCGGGCCAGATGATCCAGGAAATCCTCGGCAATCAGCAGCACCTCGCCGCGGCACTCGGCGAGCTTCTGGACCTGCTCGGCGGCAAGCTCGCCGACGATCCGCCGCAGGCCTCGGTGTGCATGACCGCGATCAACCGTCTTCTCAAGACGCGCGAGTTGCCGATCTGCCGCAGCGTGTTGCTCGACCGCTTCATGCGCGAGATCTCCAGTACCAAGCCGCTCAGCCGCGACCCCGCCGCCGAACGCACGCATCTCCAAACTCTGGTCGACCGCTTCAAGAACGAAAACGGCAAGTTCACCGGCTCGCCCGAACTCGGCCGCGCCCTCGACACTCGCCGCGAAGCGATCCGCAAGGCGGCCCTGCGCAAGGTCGGCATCGACCACTGAGACCGGCCGCAAGGCTGGCGCGCGTTCACAACCCGACCTAGAATTCCGCCCCTCAGCGCTATGCCTGACGGGGAGGAATGTCATGCCGTTCTCCGACCGTATCGAGACCATCGGCAAGGTGATCACCATGATCGTCGTGCCGGTCATTACGGCTGTCACCGGATATTTCGTTTATCTGCAGAACGCCAAGATCAACGAGCAGAACGTCCAGATCGCTGCCCTCGACAGCAAGCTCAGGGAGCGCGGCTCGGAACGCGCGGATTTCGAATCGCAGCAGGCGTTCAATTTCAAGATCTACGACGCCGTCAAGGCGTCGCTCAGCGAGGACGCGCACCACCAGGAAGCCGCGCGCGTGCTCGTCGTCTCGATCGCCAGCGACCCGCTCAAGACGGCCTTGCTCGATGCGCTGAGCGGCTTCCGTGGCCTCGATAGCGGCGTCAAGGAGCGCGTGAAGGAGGACCTCTACCAGGCGCAACAGGCGCAGATCTTTACGCCGTCGCAGAAGGCGAGCGAAAGTGCCGGCACCGGCTTCAAATGGGAAGACTGGGACTACGACGTCTTCTGGTGCGAGAAATCCGGCCCTCTCGCACGCGCGCAGGCGGAAGCGATCGTCGCGGCGATGAAGGGGCAGGGGGCCGCCGGCCGGTTGCGCGTGCGGCCCTTGGCCGAAGTGATCAACGACCGCCCTGGCTACGGCGTGAGCGGCTACATAATTCGCCGCGATGCCGGCGAGGAAAAACAGGCGGACGCGCTGCAGCAGCTCGCGGAGAAAACGCTCTTTCGCGCGCAGGCAAAATTCTCGATCGAGCCTTCCGGTCAAGCGACGCGATGGTACTTGAGCGCGTTCGTCTGTCCGAAGTGAAGATATTTACAATCTCATGCAGGCGAACTTGAGCAGCGAGCCAATGCTCGATTGCGTAACCAACGCGAACACAACGGCACTGGCGCGCCTTGCATACCCCTCACCCAGCTCGCTTCGCTCGCCACCCTCTCCCGCAAGGGAAGAGGGTTAGACCGCGCAATTATCCCTCTCCCCTTGCGGGAGAGGGAGGGGCCCACGCGCGAAGCGCGTGGGAGGGTGAGGGGTGCAAGTGCGCGGTGGCGATGAGAGACTAAGCCCGCTTCTTCGCGCGCTGTCCACTCTTGGCGAGATACGGCGCCAGGAACTGCCCCGTATAGCTCTCCTTCGCCTTGGCGATATCCTCCGGCGGGCCCATCGCCACGACGCGACCGCCCTTGTCGCCGCCTTCGGGGCCGAGATCGATGATCCAGTCGGCGGTCTTGATGACCTCGAGATTATGCTCGATCACCACGACCGTGTTGCCCGTCTCGACCAGCGCATGCAGCACGTCGAGCAGCTTTTTCACGTCCTCGAAGTGCAAGCCCGTCGTCGGCTCGTCGAGAATATAGAGCGTGCGGCCCGTCGCACGGCGCGACAGCTCCTTCGCTAGCTTCACGCGCTGCGCCTCGCCGCCCGACAGCGTCGTCGCCTGCTGCCCGATGTGGATGTAGCCAAGTCCCACGCGCTGCAGCGTCACGAGCTTCTCGCGGATCGACGGCACCGCCTTGAAGAAATCAGCCCCTTCATCGACCGTCATTTCCAGGACGTCGGCGATCGACTTGTCCTTGAACTTCACCTCGAGCGTTTCGCGATTGTAGCGCTTACCGTGGCAGGCATCGCACTGCACGTACACGTCCGGCAGGAAGTGCATCTCGATCTTGATGACGCCGTCGCCCTGGCAGGCCTCGCAGCGCCCGCCCTTGACGTTGAAGGAGAAGCGCCCGGCCTTGTAGCCGCGCGCCTGCGCCTCCGGCAGCCCGGCGAACCAATCGCGCATCGGCGTGAACGCGCCCGTGTACGTGGCGGGGTTGGAACGCGGCGTGCGTCCGATCGGCGACTGGTCGATGTCGATGATCTTGTCGAGATTGTCGACGCCGGTGATGACGTCATGCTCGCCCGGCACCTCGCGCGCCGAGTAGAGCTGGCGCGCCACCGCCTTGTAGAGCGTGTCGATGATCAGCGTCGACTTGCCGCCGCCCGAAACACCCGTGACCGTCGTGAACGTGCCGAGCGGGATGTCGACCGTCAGGTTCTTGAGGTTGTTGGCCTTCGCACCCTTGATGCGCAGCTTCTGCCCATTGCCCTCGCGCCGCACCTTCGGCACTTCGATCTGCTTGAAACCGGTCAGGTATTGCGCCGTCAGGCTGGCCGGGTTGCGCATGACTTCGGCCGGTGTCCCGACCGCCACCACCTTGCCGCCATGGATGCCCGCACCGGGGCCCATATCGATCAGGAAATCGGCGGCGCGGATCGCCTCCTCGTCGTGCTCGACGACCAGCACCGTGTTGCCGAGATCGCGCAGCCGCACCAACGTCTCCAGCAAACGTTCATTGTCGCGCTGATGCAGACCGATCGAAGGCTCATCCAGCACGTACAACACGCCCGTCAACCCCGACCCGATCTGCGAGGCGAGGCGGATGCGCTGGCTTTCGCCGCCCGACAGCGTGCCGGAATTGCGCGCCAGCGTCAGGTATTCGAGGCCGACATTGACCAGGAAGCCGAGCCGCTCGTTGATCTCCTTCAAGATCCGCGCGGCGATGTCGCGCTGCTTGTTGTTGAGCGTCGTCGTCAGCCCACGGAACCAGCGCGCCGCGGCATCGATCGACATCAGGGCGACTTCGCCGACATGCAGCTTGTTGATCTTGACCGCCAGCGCCTCGGGCTTGAGGCGATGGCCGTTGCAAACTTCGCACGGCTTGGACGATTGATAGCGCTCGAGCTCCTCGCGGATCCAGGCGCTGTCCGTCTCGCGCCAGCGTCGTTCGAGATTGGGCACCACGCCCTCGAACGGCTTGTTGGTCTCGTATTCGCGCAAGCCATCCGAATACGACATCCGGATCGAGACATCGCCCGACCCGAACAGGATCGCCTGCTGGACCTCCTTCTTGAGATCCTTGAACGGCGTCGTCACCGAGAATTTGTAGTGCCGCGCCAACCCATCCAGTGTCTGGTCGTAATAGGGCGACGGCGTCGCCGCCCACGGCGTGATCGCGCCATCGCGCAACGACAGGCGCGGGTCCGCGACCACCAGATCGGGATCGAAATAAAGCTTCACGCCCAGCCCGTCGCAGGCCGGGCAGGCGCCAAACGGATTGTTGAACGAGAACAGCCTGGGCTCGATCTCGTCGATCGTGAAGCCCGAAACCGGGCAGGCGAACTTGGCCGAGAACGTCGTGCGCTCACCGGTGTCGGCGTTCTCCGCGAACAACAGCCCGTCAGCCAGCGACAGCGCCGTCTCGATGGAATCCGCCAGGCGATTGCCGAGCTCCGGCCGCACCACGACACGGTCGACCACGACCTCGATATCGTGCTTCAGCTTCTTGTTGAGGGCCGGCGCCTCGTCGATCTCATAGAGCTTGCCGTCGATCTTCACGCGCTGGAAGCCGCGCTTCTGCAAATCCTGCAGCTCCTTGCGATATTCGCCCTTGCGGCCCCGGATCATCGGCGCCAGCAGATAAAGCCGCGTGCCTTCCTTCATGGTGAGGATGCGGTCGACCATCTGCGTGACCGTCTGGCTTTCGATCGGCAGGCCGGTCGCGGGCGAGTAGGGCACGCCGATGCGCGCATAGAGCAGGCGCAGATAGTCGTAGATTTCAGTAACCGTGCCGACCGTCGAGCGCGGGTTCTTCGAGGTCGTCTTCTGCTCGATCGAGATCGCCGGCGACAGGCCTTCGATCGAATCCACGTCCGGCTTCTGCATCAGCTCCAGGAACTGGCGCGCATAGGCCGACAGGCTCTCGACATAGCGCCGCTGCCCCTCGGCATAGATCGTGTCGAAGGCGAGCGAGGATTTGCCGGAGCCCGAAACGCCGGTGAGCACGACCAGGGAGTCGCGCGGCATCTCGATATCGACGTTTTTGAGATTGTGCTCGCGGGCACCCCGGACGACGATCTTGTGACCATAGGGCTTGGGCGTCATAGGCTGCTTTTCACGGCTGGAAGGGCGGGAGGGCGCGGGCAGAGCGCTCAATATAGGGCGGCGCGCCCCGGATTCACGACCCCCACGGACAGGCTTTTTCGAAGCAGGGGTTTTAGGCAAAGCGGCACCTTGGAATTGACAGAGTCGGGTCTAGAACATAACATGAACACAATTCCGGCGGGAAGCGTCCCGCCTTGATTGCCGCCGCCGGGACCACAATAGCTGTGGATATCTCGCGCGCGGCTGATGCGGTGGCCGGGGCGCTGTCCTACAAAGGCCGCCGGACACGAGAGTGAAGGAGTTGTCATGGCTGGAAGCGTCAACAAAGTCATCCTGGTCGGCAATCTCGGACGCGATCCGGAGGTGCGCAGCTTTCAGAACGGCGGCCGCGTCTGCAATCTCTCCGTGGCGACGTCGGAAACCTGGAAGGACAAGCAGAGCGGCGAGCGCAAGGAGCGCACCGAATGGCACCGCGTGGCCATTTTCAACGAGCGGCTTGTGGAAGTCGCCGAGAAGTACCTGAAAAAGGGCGCCAAGATCTATATCGAGGGCGCGCTTGAGACGCGCAAATGGACCGACCAGTCCGGCGCCGAGCGCTACTCGACCGAAGTCGTCCTGCGCCAGTTCCGCGGCGAGCTCACCATGCTCGACGGCCGCAGCGGCGGGGCAGGCGGTGGCGCCGGAGAGCCGGGCGACGATTACGAGTCTGCCGGCGGCCCGCCGATGGACAGCCCGCCGCCGCAGCGCCGCGCAGCCGCTGGTGGTGGCCGGTCTTCAGCGCCGCTCGACGACGACATTCCGTTCTGAGGATTTCGGGCGGAGTCTAACGCCGCACTAGCGCCACCAGGTAGCGGCACACTTTTTTGGTGTCGTTACGGAACATGCAATCGGCCGGCGGCCCGAGTTCGAGGCAGTCTCCGGCTTTGAGGTCGTGGCTGACCTGGCCTTCGACGAAGGTCAGGCGCCCGTCCATCACCCACACGAGCTGGCGGATGAAGGCGTAGGCGGACGCCGGATAGGCGACCGCCTTGCCCGCCGGCAATTCGACCTCGATCAGCTCGATCGGCCCGTCCGATTGCGGCGAGATCTGCCGGCGCACATAGCCCGTCTCGGGGTCGCGCCAGCGCGGCTGCGCGGCTTCGCGCGCCAGCCTGCCGCCACGCTCCTCCGCGCGGGCGAGCAGGGCGGACAGCGTCAGACCGAAGGCGCCGGAGAGCCGGCCGAGCAACGCCGCCGTCGGGCTCGCCTCGCCGCGCTCGATCTTGCTGATCATGGCCTTCGAAACGCCGGACTGCGCTGCGAGCACGTCCAGCGACCAGTCGCGGCTTTTGCGCTCCTCGCGCAGCCGCGCCGCGATGCGCGGCGTGGGATCATCTATGATAGTTGACATAAATCCATTATAGAAGATAATCGGCTCGGTACAAGGGACCTGTCCCATGCTTATCCGCGATGCCACGATCGATGACCTGCCGGCGATCCTGGCGATCTACAACGAGGTCATTGCGAATTCGACCGCCGTGTACGTCGCCGCCCCTGTGACGCTGGCCGATCGCCGGGCCTGGTTCGACGCGCGAACGGGGCAGGGGTTCCCCGTGCTGGTCGCCGCCGATGGCGCCGACATCGTCGGCTTCGCCACCTTCGGTGAGTGGCGCGGCGCCTGGCCGGGTTATCGATACACGGTCGAGCACTCGGTCCATGTCCGCGCGGATCGTCGCGGCACCGGTGTCGGCCGTCATCTTGCTGGAGGCGCTGTTCCCGCGCGCCGTCGCCGCCGGCAAGCATGTGATGATCGGCGGCGTCGATGCGGCGAACACGGCGTCGTTGAACTTCCACAAGCGCCTGGGCTTCGAGCCGGTCGCACATTTCCGCGAGGTCGGCCGCAAATTCGATCGCTGGCTCGATCTCGTCTTCATGCAGCGCTTCCTCGACCCGCCCGGCGCGCCGCGCGCGTAATGCCGCTCGCCATTCTCCTGGCGATCGTCGGCGGTGCGGCTCTGGTGGTCCAGAACGCGCTCATGGTCACGATCGCGCGCAGCGGCGTCAGCCTCACCGGCGCGCTGTTCGTCAACTCCGCTGTCGGCCTCCTGCTGCTGGGACTCATTGAAACGTGGCGGGGCGGGCCAGGCTTCGCCATCGATCTCGCCGGCCGCGCGCAATACTGGTTCCTGCTGCCGGGCATCTTGGGAACGGCCTTCGTCTTCGCGAGCCTCTACGGCTACCGGCATCAAGGCGCGGCGACGACGATCGTGCTCGTCGTCGCCGCCCAACTCGTCACCGGGCTCGCCTTCGATGCCGCCGGCCTCACCGGCACCGCGCGCGCCATCACCGCCGAGCGGATCATCGGCGTGGCCCTGCTGTTCGCCGGTGCGTTTCTGGTCGTTCGCACCAGCTAGGGAACGAGAGGCGAGTTCAGGTGCCGCCGCGTCAATGGCGATGCGCCCACGAAACGACTTCGAGTTGTATTGCATTGGTGGTATTTTCCTGCGCTTCCGACTAGAAGGCGAGGTGGGGCGTTTCTTCAGAATCATCCAGCGGCGTGCACATTCGATGGCCCGGCGGATGAGGGTATTCGCTCCGCCCTCCGGACGAAACTCGGCGCTTTCCAGGCGGAATAGAGCAGGGCGAGCGGATCGGATGCACAGCCTGAAGCAGATCGAAGGGTGGTTGCGTGAAAATGGCGGCGGCAGCCTAATAATGACGCTCCTGACGGGGTTCAACGCCGCTTAGACGCGCCGGCGCGAGACGTCTCACTCAAAGCGGGGGTGTCATGGCGATCGACAATCAGCCGGTGGACCGCAAGGCAAAGCCCATCAAGATCACACCCCAGGAAGTGCTTTGCGAGGAAGCGCTTGCGATCCACGAGAAAACACTCGTAGCCACCACACCAACAGAGCTCTACCGCAAGCTGAACGGGCTGAATTCCGCGGCGCTCTGCTTGTCCGGTGGTGGCATTCGCAGCGCCGCCTTCGCGCTCGGCGTGATCCAGGCTCTGGCCAAGCACCCCTGCACAGCCGGCAATCACCAACATGTGGACACAGCCGAAGCGTCGCTGCTCCGGCGGTTCGACTATCTGTCTACGGTGAGCGGCGGCGGTTATATCGGCAGTTGGTTCTCCGCTTGGCTCCATCGGCCAGAAACAACATTCAAGGATATCTGGGCCCGGCTGGTAGATCGGCCTGCTGGCCCCGACCAGGAACCCGAGCAGATCCAGAACCTGCGCCGCAACAGCAACTATCTGACCCCCAAACTCGGCGCGATGTCGGCCGATTCCTGGGCCGCCGCGGCGCTTTATGTGCGGAACCTGTCGCTGAATTGGCTGGTGGTTGTGCCCGCCGCCTGCGTGATTCTCATTCTCCTCAAGCACTTCGCCGCCCTGGTTGCATCCCTGTGGCGGGGGCAAGAATTGCCCGCGGGCGTCAGCGTGTATGCGCCGTGTGCCGCCATGGCGCTGCTGATCGTCATGCTGACCTATACGCATCTCAACCGCCCGACACGCAAAACGCTCGACGGGAGCCAGCACCGATTCCTGGTGTGCGCCGTGTTGCCCGCCATGCTCAGCGGCGCCGCCTGGGCTGCATTTGCCATCGCGCCTGATTTTCTGCAGCGGGTGCACGACCCATCTCAATGGCTGTTGAGATACCAAGGATGGGATATGCACCTGGCCGAGTGGGTGCGCTGCATAGCGCAAGAAACGCCGTGCGCCGACGACATCAGGCTCAAAGCAGCGCGCCTGTCGCGGGCGGGGCTCTTGATCGCCGGCACGTTCGCCGGCTCGGCCATTTATGGTGCCGCCTGGCTGCTCGCCTGTATTCTGAGCTTCTTCCAACGCGGCCGCACCTCCCTCGTTTGGGATTTGGGCAAAAACCCGCTGAGCTTCATTTGGGATTTGCTCGCAAGCCTGTTGAGCGGCGCCGTCTATGGCGCAATTCTCGCCTACGGGGCTTGGCTGCTGCTGTATTTTAGCGCCGGCGTTGACTTGGATCAGCCCCGGCTCAGAATTCTTCCTGGTTCTCTGCCTTGCCATGCCGTGGGCGCTGATAGCACAGCTGACGGCTGAAGGGTTTTTTATCGGCCTGACTAGCTATCAGCCGGAGTCCGACGACGACCGCGAGTGGTTTGGCCGCGCCGACGGCTGGTATGCCGTGGTCGGCCTTGCCTGGATGGCAACCGCGATCCTCACCTTTTTCGGTTCGTATCTTGCCACCCTTGCCGCGGCCCTTGGGCTCGACTCGCATGTGGCGTTGTCAGCCGTGGGTGGTGTCTCTGGCCTGGCAACCCTGCTACTGGGCAAACACTCGGGGACCGCAATCAAGGCCGAAGAACGTGCAGGCTCCATCAAGAGCTTGATTGCCGACAATCTGCTTACGGTAATCACGCCAGTTTTCATCGCGGTGCTGATCATCCTGTTGTCCGACCTCCTGGACCGGTTCGTCCTGGAAGGGTCGCTGCTCGACAGCGCGCTGTTACGAACCACGCCACCCAACCCTGGGGCTGCGGAGGGTGCGCGATTAGTGAAATGGGAAGCCGAGACAAACGAATGGGAGGAAAACAAGGCCGCCGATCTTTTCCGATTGTGGGTTTGGGCACTGATTTTCTCCGCCATCGCGGTCGTTGCCTGGATCACGATCAACGTCAATCGCTTTTCGCTGCATTCTCTCTACCGCAACCGGCTGATCCGGGAGTTTCTCGGCGCCAGCCATCTCAAGCGCAGGCCGAATCTGTTTACCGGCTTCGACCGCGCCGACAATCTGCGCATGCATCAGCTCTGGTCCAAGGCCAACCGGCGGCCCTTCCATGTCGTGAATATGGCGCTGAACATCTTGGCGAGCAAAAATCTGGCGTGGCAGGAGCGCAAAGCCGGACCGTTCACCGTGACGCCGCTGCATTCCGGCAGCAGTGTGGTCGACGCCTATCGCGACAGCTTCTATTACGGTGGAGCGGCAAAAAAACGGAGCAGCGGGTCAAGTGGAATCTCATTGGGCACGGCAATGGCAGTCTCTGGCGCTGCCGCGAGCCCGAATATGGGCTATCACTCCTCGCCCTCCGTCACGGTTCTGATGGCGCTGTTCAATGTCCGGCTGGGCTGGTGGCTCGGCAATCCCGCGCAATGAAAATACATTCGGCCGCGATGGCCCGAAGTTCGCGATCAGGCCCTTTCTCGACGAGCTGTTCGGGTTGACAACGGAAGATCACCCTTACGTCTATCTCTCCGATGGCGGGCATTTCGAGAACCTGGGACTCTATGAAATGGTCCGTCGTCGCTGCCGTTTCATCGTGGTCAGCGACGGTGGCCGCGATCCGAATTTCACCTTCGACGATCTCGGCAACGCGGTGCGTAAGATCGAGCTCGATCTGGGCGTCGTCGTGAGGTTCCGATAGACTGGAGCAGTTGAATGCGCGCTCCAAGGAAGAGTTCGACGGGCCTTATCATGCGATCGGCGAGATCGATTATCCGCGCGCGGATGGTGGCGGCGAGAAGGGCATCATCCTCTACATCAAGCCAGGTTCTCACGGGCTCGAGAAGAACTGTCGGACGTCCGCAGCTACGCCATGGCGCACGCGGAATTTCCGCATGAAACCACGACCGACCAATGGTTCAGCGAATCTCAGTTCGAAAGCTATCGCGCGCTGGGGTTCGAAATCACGGACGATCTCCTCAATTCAGTCATAAATTCGAAGATGCCCGGCACACCGCCACCGGCACCCTTGCAAACGCTCGAGCAGATCCTGGGGGGCCTCCTCGCAAAGGCCACCTAGGGCGAGGCTCAACCGGACGCGAGCGTGAGCATCAACCGCCGGGTCGAGGTACGATAACCCACCGCCTCGTAGAACCGGATGGCGCCCTGGTTGAATTCATGCACGGCGATCTGACATAGGCCGCGCTCTTGGCTTTGGCCCAGTCGCGGGCGCCAGCGAGGATCGCGCGTCCGATACCTCGGCGCCGCCACGCTTCCGCTACAACGATCGCGTCGATAATGACCATGCGCCGCGGAATGACGATCGGCAGCCCCGTCATTTCATGCAATCGCACGATGGCAAGGCCCCCGAGCCGATGGGCCTGCTCTGCAACCAGGATCGCCGTTCCCGGTCCGGCGATCAGCGTCGCGATGAAGTCACGGCTGCGCACCGGCTCAGGCGCCGCCTGGAAGAAATCCGGCCGCGCCAGGCGATGGAACAAGTCGAGTTCGGCAAACAACGGACACAGCGCGTCGTAATCGTCGTTGGCCGCCGGTCTTACCTGCAGGCCCGCTTCGTGTTGCGGCGGTTGATCGGTGCTCATCGTCCTGTCCTCCGGTGGCGGGCGGCGCCGATCGCGGACAGGAGCAACAGAAACACCAAGGGCCCCGACCGGTTTCGGCGGAGCCCTGGGTTGATTTCTGGCGTGCTGAAAACCGTCAGCGCATGCACAAACCTCTCGGCCCCGCGATGGCGTAGCCCGCGTACGAAGCCGACATGAAATGCGCTGCGTTCAGCATGAGCGCCAAAATAGGGAAGTCAGATGCCGCGCGTCAAGGTTGCAGCAAAGCACCGGCTTACAGCGTCGCCCACACCTTGCGGTGCTGGTCGACATAGACCGTGGTGTCGCGGCCGCGCACTTCCCACAGCGGGTGCAGCGGCGAGCGCGAAGCGGGGGACGGGGTCCACACCAGTCCGGCGGCGCGGCCTTCGGTCAGGCCCGCATAGCGCTCGGCATCATGGGCGTTGACGCCCAGATGCGGGCCCGTGCCCTCGATGACGCCGGCTTCCTCGATCTCGCCATTGGCGCCGACCACAACGACCCGGCGCGGCGAGGCGGTGAAGGTGATGAGGTAATAGCGCTCGCCATTCCGGTCGAGGCGGCGCACGGGATAGACATCCGCGGCCGAGGCCGAGACATACTCGAAATGCCGGCGCGCGATGGACAAGGCTTCCCAGGGGTCGATGCCCATCTGGGCCCAGGACATGGTTTCCGGTTGGGGCTGCTGCATGATCATTGGCGGACCTCGCTCTTTCCCTCGTTCGGCCGGGTCAGCACCCCCGCGCTGACTGGCTTGCCCCCTCCTATAGACTAGGTCGAAACCGGCCTTTGTGAGCCGCCTCACAGCCCGCGCAGCGGCAACTCGACGCGGCCTTGGCGCGGTCGCGTCGGCGCTTAATTCAGCTCGCTCCGGGCCTTGAAAAAACGCCTTGAAAGTCAATCTATTGCGGGGCGTCGCGCAATGTCTTCCAACGCCCCGCACCAGCGTTGTTCGCAATTGCGACAACTGCTAGATTTCGACCAGTTTCCAGACGGCCCGCCGCGACTCGCGAGTGAGGGCCCTTTTCCCACTTCCGGATCACCTTGACCCAGCCGACTTCGCCCCCGCCGCTCGACATCACGCCCGTCACCATCGAAGAGGAGATGCGGCGCTCGTATCTCGATTACGCCATGAGCGTGATCGTGGCGCGCGCGCTGCCCGACGTGCGCGACGGCCTCAAGCCCGTCCACCGCCGCATCCTGTTCGCGATGCACGAAGCCGGCTACGACTGGAACCGGCCGTACCGCAAATCGGCGCGCGTCGTCGGCGACGTCATGGGCAAGTATCACCCGCACGGCGACAGCCGCGATCTACGACGCCATGGTGCGCATGGCGCAGGACTTCTCGATGCGCCTGCATGCTCATCGACGGCCAGGGCAACTTCGGCTCGATGGACGGCGATCCGCCGGCGGCCATGCGCTACACCGAGGCGCGCCTGACGCAGGCGGCCGCAACGCTGCTCGAGCGACATCGACAAGGACACCGTCGACTTCCAGGCCGAACTACGACGACTCCGACGCGCGAGCCGACCGTGCTGCCGGCACGCTTCCCAACCTGCTGGTCAACGGCGCCAGCGGCATCGCCGTCGGCATGGCCACCAACATCCCGCCGCACAATCTGGGCGAGGTCATCGACGCCTGTCTGGCCTATATCGACAATCCGCGAGATCACCATCGACGAGCTGCTCGACCTCATGCCCGGGCCCGGACTTCCCGACCGGCGGCATCATCCTCGGCCGGACCGGCATCGCGCGAGGCCTATCGCACCGGCCGCGGCTCGATGCTCGTGCGCGGCCGCACGCATACGAGGAGATCCGCAAGGACCGCGAGGCGATCATCGTCACGCGAGATCCCGTACCAGGTGAACAAGGCGCGCCTGATCGAGCGCATCGCCGAGCTGGTGCAGGACAAGCTCATCGAGGGCATCTCCGACCTGCGCGACGAGAGCGACCGCGACGGCGTGCGCGTGGTGATCGAGCTGAAGCGCGACGCCGACGGCCGAGATCGTGCTCAACCAGCTCTACCGCTTCACGCCGCTGCAGACCAGCTTCGGCGTCAACATGCTGGCGCTCAACCGCGGCCGGCCGCGAGCTGATGGGCCTGCAAGGACATCATCGCGCGCCTTCATCGAGTTCCGCGAAGAGGTCATCACCCGGCGCACGCGCTTCGAGCTGCGCAAGGCGCGCGAGCGCGCGCACATGCTTGGTCGGCCTCGCCATCGCCGTGGCCAACATCGACGCGGTCATCGAGCTGATCCGCGAGGCGCCCGATCCCGGCGGCCGCGCGCGAGCGCCTGGTCGAGCGCGCCTGGCCGGCGCGACGACATCGGCCCGCTGATCGCGCTCATCGACGAGCCCGGCCGCGCGATCGGTCGACGGCCATTACAAGCTGCAGCGAAGAGCAGGCGCAAGGCAATCCTCGATCTGCGCCTGCAGCGCCTGACCGGCCTCGAGCGCGAGAAGATCAGCGGCGGAGCTGCGACGAGCTCGTCGGCCGAGATCGCCGACCTGCTCGACATCCTCGGCTCGCGCGCCGCGCCTGCTCGCAGATCATGCGCGACGAGCTGCTCGCGATGAAGGAGGAGTTCGGCGACACGCGGCGCACGACCTTGAAGAAGGCGAGTTCGAGCAGGACATCGAGGACCTGATCCAGCCCGAGGACATGGTCGTCACCGTCACCCATGGCGGCTACATCAAGCGCGTGCCGCTCTCCACCTATCGCGCCCAGCGCCGCGGCGGCCGCGGCCGCGCCGGCATGGCGACGCGCGAGGAGGATTTCGTCAGCCAGCGTCTTCGTCGCCAACACCCACACGCCGGTGCTGTTCTTCACCTCGCGCGGCATGGTCTACCAGCTGAAGGTCTACCGCCTGCCGCTGGGCACGCCGCAGGCGCGCGGCAAGCCGCTGGTCAACCTGCTGCCACTGGAGGACGGGCGAGACCATCTCCACCCTCATGCCGCTGCCGGAGGACGAGGCGGAGTGGGCGAGCTGCCACGTCATGTTCGCGACCGCCGACCGGCAATGTCCGGCGCAACACGCTGTCGGACTTCACCAACATCAAGGCCAACGGCAAGATCGCCATGAAGCTGGACGAGGGCGAGCGCCTGATCGGCGTCGTCGCCTGCACCGAGGCCGACGACGTCCTGCTCGTCGACGCGCGGCGGCAATGCATCCGCTTCCAGGTCGACGACGTGCGCGTCTTCACCGGCCGCACGTCGACGGGCGTGCGCGGCATCAAGCTCGCCGACGACGACGAGGTGATCTCGATCTCGATCCTGCGCCATGCCGACGTCGCGGTCGAGGAGCGCGACGCCTACCTGCGCATGGCGCGCAGCGCCGGCGCGGCGGCGGGCGAAGCCGTGGCCGTCGAGGAAGTCGCCGGCGACACCGCCGAGGAGGCAAGCGAGGGCACGCCGCAGATCACGCTGTCCGAGGAGCGCTTCGCGGCGATGTCGACGCCGGAGGAGTTCATCCTCTCCGTCACCGCCAACGGCTTCGGCAAGCGCAGCTCGGCCTATTACTACCGCGTCGCCGGCCGCGGCGGCTCGGGCATCGCCAACATCGAGACGACGACGCGCAACGGCCAGGTGGTCGCCTCCTTCCCGGTCGGGCACGAGGACCAGGTGATGCTGGTGACCGACTGCCGGCCAGCTCATCCGCATGCCGGTGCGACGACATCCGCATCGCCGGCCGCAAGACCCAGGGCGTGACCCTGTTCAAGGTCGGCGAGGGCGAGCGCGTCATCTCCGTGACGCGGCTGGGCGATATCGGCGAGGGCGTCACGCGCCAACGGCGCGGCGCGCCGAACCCGACGGAGGAAGCGATGGCTGAACCGCGTGTCGGCGCTCTACCCTGGGACGTTCGACCCCGTCACCAATGGCCACATGGACATCATCAGCCGCGCGGCCGGCATCGTCGACCGGCTGATCGTCGCCGTCGCCGCCAACGCCGGCAAGGGCCCGCTCTTCTCCTCGACGAGCGCGTCGAGCTCCTGCAGGGCGAAATCGCAGGACATGCCGGCCGCCGTTGCGCGGCCGCGTCGAGGTCAAGCCCTTCGACTCGCTGCTCATGCATTTCGCGCAATCGGTCGGCGCCAATGTCATCGTGCGCGGCCTGCGCGCCGTGTCCGATTTCGAGTACGAATTCCAGATGGCCGGCATGAACCGCAGACTGAACCCGTCGGTCGAGACCGTCTTCCTCATGGCCTCGGAGACCAACCAGTTCATCTCCTCGCGCTTCGTGAAGGAGATCGCGCGGCTGGGCGGCGACATCTCGCATTTCGTGAGCCCGCGCATCGTGCGCCGCGTCTCGGCGATGATGGCGCAGAACGGCGGGACGGGAAACGCCGCCGATGCCAACAATCCGACCATCCCGGTGCCCGACATCCGTTCGCCGATCTGATCTAGCGGTGGGGTGACTGGCCCCGCGCGTCGCCCCCATGCCCACCCACGCCGAAAAACGCATCCTGCCCTATACCCAAGAGCAGCTCTTCGCGCTGGTGGCGCAGGTGGAGCGCTATCCCGAATTCCTGCCCTGGTGCCTTGCCGCGCGCATCAAGACGCGCGAGGGCAATGAATTCACCGCCGACCTGGTGATCGGCTTCAAGATGTTCCGTGAGAAATTCACCTCACGCGTGAAGCTGGACCCGACGCGCCGTATCGACGTTGCTTACACGCACGGGCCGCTGCGCTATCTCAACAATCACTGGATCTTCGAGTTCGTCCCGCCGGGGCCGAACCTCCCTAATGGCGGCACGCTGCTCGATTTCTACGTCGATTTCGAGTTTCACTCGAAGATCCTGCAATCCTTGATCGGCGCCCTGTTCAACGAGGCCGTCAAGCGCATGGTCCATGCCTTCGAGGTGCGCGCGAAACAGCTCTACGGCGATCCCGCGAAACGCACCTGAGCGTCAGCCGGGCGCGAATGTGTTCATGTAATTGGCGCTGGCTACGAACATGTTATAGGCGGCGTGCGCGGCGATCGGGCACCACAGCGAGCGCGTGCGCTCGTAGATCACCGCCATGACAACGCCGATGAAGGCCAGATGCCCGATGTTGATCAGTGACGGATCGAAATGCGCCAGCGCGAAGGTGATCGAACTCACCGCAATACCGGCGATCACGCCCGCGCGCTCGGCCACCCAGCGATAGACGATGGCGCGGAACAGCAGCTCCTCCGCCACCGGCGCCAACACCGAGGCCACGGCCAACGCGCCCACATAGGTCGCGTAGTTGGTGATGAAATTGAGCGGCCGCTCCTCGCCCGGCACGATCGCCCAGGCGAACGGCAGCACGAAACCGATACCGATGCTGATCAGCACGTGCTTGCGCGCCGGCCACACAAGGCCGAGCTGCGCCACAATGCCGGGGCGGTTGTGCAATCGAAGCGCGATCGCGCTGATCGCCGCCACGTAGAGGAAGCCCATGATCGCCAGCATCGCCGCCGGCTCTCCCAGCGCCCGGCCGCGGCCGGCGATGACGAATGCGGCCTGCAGGCCGAGCAGAGCAACAACGGAGAGGAGAAAGACGCCCAGGCACAGCAGCATCACCAGCGGCAGGTCCCAGTGTGAAAAGACGCGGGCCTGCGGCGTGAGCGTGCCGGTCGGTTGGTCGCTGTCGAACTTGGCGGCGAGGCTGTCCATGGCGGCGGACCCTTTACAGTGGCCGGTCCAATATCCTCGCAAGCCCGCCTTGCCCGACTTTGAATCATCGCGCCAATTCGATTCAAATGCGACGGCGCGCAAGATGGTAAATGGCCGCTAACCAAAGACGCGGGCACCACCGGCACATGGCTTGCAACCCTTGCGGGCAGGAATTTTTCCGGGGGAACGAAATCATGGCGCTCGACGGGATTTCAGACAGTTACACAGCACTCTTCGCGTCCATGCGGCCCAAGGGCGGCAACGGCGTCCTGTCAGCCTCGGCAGATTTTGCCACCTTCCTGCCCGATGAGGCCGCGCGCGCCGCACGTGCCCAGACCATCGCACCGCATTCCGAATTGGTTTCGCGCATCCTGCAGGTCGGGCTGCAGCGTTATATCGAGGAGCAGCTCGAAGTCGACAAGATGATGCGCATTCTTTACGTCCTCGACTGCGAGGCCGAGCCCGAGATCAAGAAGCAGCTCGCCAAGATCATTGACCAGTTCAAGCAGGGTCCGCCCCTCAACGGCGCCGACGCGATTGAGCGCATCGGCAAACACATCGACGACATCCAGGACGATCCGCTGCGCATGCGCATGAAGAAGGTTCTGGCCCGCATCGAATGGCTGATGCAGCAGCCGGACGACGTCATCGAAAAGCTAGAGGACGACGCGCGCCGACGGGCGACGACCGACGCGGCAGGCGAGAGAGCAAACGGCACACCGCTATTGCCAAGCTAGATAGCTTGCCAGAACAGAAATAAGATTGTTCGTGGCATGCGCGATGATGCCCGGCCAGAGCGTTTTTGTTATCTGGAATAGCCCGGCATAAGCAACGCCGTGAAGCGCGATAAAGCCGATCAGAATCCAGCCACCGCCAATATGAAAGGCTGCGAAGATCAGCGCGCTCAAGATCACACTGAGCCAAACATTGAATCTTTAGAGTCAGCCAGCGATAGACCATTCCTCGAAACACGAGCTCTTCAACAAACGGTGCGCACCCCGCCGCCAGAAAACCGAAAACCAGAGCGGCAGGAAGATCTCCGCGAATTTTAAGCTTGAACTCGAAATTCAATGGATCAACCAACTCGCTGAGACCAGCAAATGCGCCGGCGACGACGAGTCCGACGGGCAAATAAGCCCAGCGGAATTGCCCAAGACCCCATTGTGCCGCGCTGGTCCATCGGCCACGCATTCGTAGCCATACGTTTCCCAGCAGGATGGGATGTACCGGCGCCAAAAGCAGCAGCACAATCCACGGCGATTCCGCATTGAACTGAATTTCAGAATAAAGAAGAAGTAGCCCTGTCGCGGTGCCGACGAGGAATGCGTATGCGAACAGTGTCGCGAAAAGGATGACGAGCAGGTCCCGGCCCGTGACGTCGCGCGACGAATGTTGGGGTTGATCGGACGGCAGGGCGACCGCTAGGGCTGGCGTCGACGTCGACAGGATTTCATCTGGAGAGTTCATGTATGCCCGCGACCTCGTTGTTTATGCCGTTCATAGGAACAAATACAGAACATTTCGGTCGCTTGTAGCCTGCTGCCACTCCGCCGTCAACACGGCGCGAGAGAACTATTTAGTAGCAAGTTCAATCATTGAGAGCGCAGCATCGACGGAAGCCCAACGCACCGCTGCGCGATCGCCCGGAAAGACATGGCGCGCGTGGAGCGTCGGCCGGCCGCGCCGCGCGCAGGCGAGGTGGACGAGACCGACCGGTTTGGTCGCGGTGGCGCCGTCCGGACCGGCGATGCCGGTGACGGAGACGGCAATGTCCGCATGCGAATGCTGAAGCCCGCCTTCCGCCATCGCGCGCGCGACCTCTTCGCTGACTGCACCATGTTTTTCGATCAGCGCTGACGGTATGCCGACAAGCTCTGTTTTAGCTTCGTTCGAATACGTGACGAAGCCGCGCTCAACGACCTTCGAAGAGCCGGCGATCTCCGTCAGCGTCGCCGCGATCAGTCCGCCGGTGAAGAATTCGACGGTGACGAGCTTCAGCCCCGCCTGGCGGCACACCACCAGCACTGCCTCTGCTTTAGAGACCAACGGAGCGGAGGACATTCTCGACCGGGATGTACGTGACGATGATCCACATCGCGATGGCGGAGTAGATCGCCGCGACAAGATCGTCGAGCATCACGCCGAGCCCGCCATGGATATTGGCGTCGCACCAATTGGCGGGGTAGGGCTTGATGATGTCGGCCACGCGGAACAGCAGAAAGGCCAGCACATAGGCCCACCACACGCGCGGTGCGGCCAGCAGCGTGAGGAACATGCCGGCCACCTCGTCGACGACGATGAAGCCCGGGTCGCGCACATCGCCGCGCTCGACCATGACGTTCGAGGCCCAAATGCCGATGGCCGTGATCGCCACCAGCACCACGATCATGCCAGTGAGGCCCCAATAGGTCTGCACGACCCACGCGAAGGGCAGGGCGGCCAGCGATCCCCACGTACCCGCCGCCATCGGCATGCGCCCGCTCCAGAACCACGTCGCGACGATTGCGGCTGGATGCAGCGGCGAGATGCCCGCGGGCAGGGGACCGGGGCGCAGCTTCAGTTTCGGCATCATCGGGTATGTGCTCGCGTAATGGAAACAGCGCGCCTGTGGCACCCCCCACCCTGACCCTCCCCCTCAAGGGGGGAGGGGGATCTTTCAAGATCGGAGATGGCAGTGACACGCGCACCGATCTAATTCCCTCCCCCCTTGAGGGGGAGGGTTAGGGTGGGGGGTGACGCAAGAACTGTCATCTCAAGATCAAGCGGGCATCATCACGGTCGCGACCGCCTGCGCCGCCAGACCTTCGGCGCGTCCGGTGAAGCCAAGCCCCTCCGTCGTCGTGGCTTTCACGGAGCACCGCGCAATCGGCAGGCCGAGAATTTCCGCAACCCGCGCCGCCATCGCCGCGCGATGCGGTCCGACCTTGGGCCGCTCGCAGATGATCGTCACATCGACATGCGCGATACGCCCGCCGGCCACACGCGCGAGCTGCGCGGCATGCGCGAGAAAATGCGACGACTCTTTTGCCGCGCCATTGCGGATCGGAAGGCGGGAAGTGCTGACCGATATCGCCGGCCCCGATCGCGCCGAGAATGGCGTCCGTCAGCGCATGCAGCGCCACATCGGCATCCGAATGCCCAATCAGCCCGTGCGTGTGCGCGATCTTGAGCCGCACAGCCACACATGATCGCCGGGACCGAAGCGGTGCACATCGAACCCTGTGCCCACGCGCGGCTCCACAGGTGTTGCAACCAAACGCTCGGCGCGGCGCAGATCGTCGTCCGTTGTCAGCTTCATGTTCGCTTCCGAGCCCATCACCAGCGCCACATCCAGGCCTGCGCGCTCCGCCACCGCCGCATCGTCGGTGAGTTCGGCACCCGCGGCCGCGCGATGTGCCGCCAGAATCTCGTCGAAGTGGAATCCCTGCGGTGTTTGCGCGCGCCACAGCCCGGCGCGATCGACGCGTGGCGCCGCACGCGCCCGTCGATGCCGCGCTTGAGCGTATCGGCCAGCGGCACCGCGGCGATCGCGGCCGGGGCCTGCGCCAACGCGTCGAGCGTGCGATCGATGATGCCCGCATCGACGAAGGGCCGCGCACCATCGTGAATCAGCACATGGCGCGGCGCCAGCGCCGCCAGGCTCTCGAGACCCAGACGCACCGATTCCTGCCGCGTCGATCCGCCGGCGACCGGCGCCAGCAGGTCGAGGCCAGAAGCCGCCGCGTCGTAGAGTGTGCGATCGTCGGGATGGATTACCGCGCGCACCGCGCCCACGCGCGGGTGGGTGGCAAAAGCATCGAGGCTGAAGCGCAGCACGCTGCTGCCGGCCAGTGCGCGATATTGCTTGGGCATGCCGCCGCCGGCCCGCATGCCGCGGCCCGCGGCCACCACCAGTGCCACACAATCGGTCATTTTGTCGCCGTCGCCGGTCCCGTTAAACTGCGCCCCTTGTAGCAGACGGACCGTCCGAGCAAGAGGTGAAAAAAATGGTCGCCTATGTGATCGCCGACGTCGAGGTCACCGACCCGGCGCAGTACGAGGAATACAAGAAGCTGACGCCGGCGGCCGTTTCCCAGCATGGCGGTCGTTTTCTGGTGCGCGGCGGTGCCACGGCGCTCCTGGAAGGGGAGTGGCCGGTGGGGCGCATCATTGTGCTGGAGTTTCCGTCGCTGGAGCAGGCGAAGAAATTCTACGCTTCGGTCGAATACACGGCGGCGCGCCGCGTGCGCGCGGGCGCCGCAAACCTCAAGATAATCGCGGTCGAAGGCGTCTGACCGCTATAATGGCGCCCATGTCCGCCTCGTTTCTCATGAGCCTGTCGGCGCTGGCGGCCTTGCTGCCGGCGGCACTCGTTCCCGTCACGCGCCCGCCTTCCGCGGCACCGCGCGACGGCGTCTATTGGCTGCTGCTGGCGATCGCCTGCGTCGGGCCCGCCGCCTGGGTCGCGGTCGAGCAAGCCGCGTCCTGGCGCACAGGCATCGCCGCGGCGCTGTGGCTGTCGATTGCCGTCAGCGTCGTGTTGTTCGCCATCGTCGCCGCAATCATGCCGGTAGCGCGCCGGCTGACTCCGTTGTTGCTGGGCTATCTGTTCTGCCTCGGCCTGCTCGCCACCATCTGGCTGCATGAGCCCGAGAGGCCGCTGTCTGGCCTCGCCCCCGGTGGCTGGCTACAGGCGCATATCCTGGTCGCGATCATCGCCTATGGCCTAATCACGCTCGCGGCCGTCGCCGGCGTCGGCGTAGCGCTGCAGGAACGGGCCTTGCGCACCAAGCGCCCGAATTCCTTCACGCGGCACCTGCCGTCGGTCGCCGATGGCGAGGATCTGCAGGTGAAACTGCTGATGGCCGGGGAAATCGTCCTCGCCGTCGCCCTGGTCACCGGTATGACGCTGGGGTGGAGCGAGCGCGGCCAGCTCCTGCGCCTGGACCACAAGACGGTGCTGTCGCTGGCGACGTTCATTATCATTGCCGGGCTGCTGATCGCCCATCATCGAGGCGGTCTCAGCGGCCGCCGCATCGCGCAAATCGGCCTGGTCGCCTATCTGCTACTCACCCTGGCCTATCCCGGTGTGAAATTTGTGACAGACGTGCTGCTCGGGTAGAACAGCGGCGACTTGTTACAACTCCGGCACTATCTCCGACGGACAGAAAAATGCGGCAGTGCAGCAAAAGCTTGCCAAAGCCCCAATTCTGCGTTATTTTGAACAAATCTTAATCAGACGCCGAAAATTGCATAAATAATGGGCATCGAGATCGAGAATATAGCATTGTCGGAGCCCGTGATCTTGGCGCCGCTCTCCGGCATCACCGACATGCCGTTCCGCCGTCTGGTGAAGCGGGCCGGGGTGGGGCTCGTCGTCTCGGAGATGATCGCCAGCCAGGCGATGATCCGCGAGACCCGCCAGATCGCTGCTGATGGCGAAAAACACGCCCGAAGAATTCCCGATGGCGGTCCAGCTCGCCGGCACCGAGCCTGAGGTGATGGCCGAGGCCGCAAGGCTCAACGCCGACCGTGGCGCCGCGATCATCGACATCAATTTCGGTTGCCCGGTGAAGAAGGTCGTCAACGGCCATGCCGGCTCGGCGCTGATGCGCGACGAGGTCCATGCCGCGCGCATTCTCGAAGCGACGGTCAAGGCCGTGAAGCTGCCGGTCACGCTCAAGATGCGCATGGGCTGGAACGACGCAGCATCGCAACGCCCCCAGCCTGGCGCGGGTCGCCCAGGAATGCGGGATCAAGATGGTGACGGTGCACGGCCGCACGCGCTGCCAGTTCTACGAGGGCAAGGCCGACTGGGCGTTCATTCGCCAGGTCAAGGATGCCGTGACGATCCCGGTTGTCTGCAACGGCGATATCACGACGGTCGACCAGGCCCGCGAGGCGCTCGATCTGTCGGGTGCCGATGGCGTGATGATCGGCCGCGGCGCCTGCGGCCGGCCGTGGTTCCCCGAACCAGGTGGCGCACTTCCTCAAGACCGGCGAGCGTCTGCCCGATCCGTCGGCGCAAGAGCAGATGGAGACGGTGCTCGAGCACTACGACGCCATGCTTGCCCATTACGGCACCGAGCCGGGCCTGCGCATGGCGCGCAAGCATCTGGGCTGGTACGCCCGCGGCTTCCCCGGCGCCGCCGAATTCCGCGGCCGCGTGGTGACACTGCCCGACCCCAACGCGGTTCGCGATGCGATCCGCAACGCCTGGACGGCGCTTGCCGCCCAGCCGCACCAGAAGGCCGCTTGATGACGCGCAATTGGGCCGCCCGGCTGAAGCCACGCAAATCCGGCCGCGCCGAGCCCGATGCGCTGGCCGTCCTGGGCGCGTTACCCGATGCGGTGGTGCTGATCGACGGCCAGGATTTCGTGCGCTACGTCAACCAGGCGGCGGAGCAGTTCTTCGACAGCTCCGCCGCGCATATCTGCGGCGAGCCGCTCTCCAATCTTCTGCCCACCGACAGCGCGATGTTCGCGCTGATCCAGCAGGTGCGTCAGACAGGCGCCAGCGTTTCGGAAGAGGGCTGACGCTCGAGGGCCAGCGCATCGGCATGCGCTTTGTTGCGATCAAGGCGGCACCGCTATCCGAACCCGACGACAGCATCGTCGTCTCAATCCACGAGCGCTCGATCGCGCGCAAGATCGACCGCCAGCTCATCCATCGCGGTGCCGCGCGCTCAGTGACGGCGATGGCCGCGATCCTGGCGCATGAAGTCAAGAACCCGCTCTCCGGCATTCGCGGCGCCGCCCAGCTCATCGAGCAATCGGCGTCCGAGGGCGACCGCGAATTGACCCGACTGATCTGCGACGAGACCGACCGCATCGTGGCAAACTGGTCGACCGCCTGGATATTTTCACGGACCAGCGCCCGATCATCCGCGGGGCCGTCAACATTCATCGCGTCCTTGAGCACGTGCGCACGGCTGGCGCAGAGCGGTTTCGCGCGCAATGTCCGCTTCACCGAAAACTACGACCCGTCGCTGCCGCCCGTTCTCGGCCATCGCGACCAGCTCATTCAGGTGTTCTTGAATTTGGTCAAGAACGCCGCCGAGGCGGCACCCGAAGGGGCGGGGGAGATCATTGTCGGCACGTCCTACCAGCACGGCGTGCGCCTCGCGGTCCAAGGCAGCGACACGCGCGTCGAATTGCCGCTGGTGGTCACGATTCAGGATAACGGCCCTGGAATTCCAGAAGATATTCGACCCCATCTGTTTGACCCATTTGTGACGACCAAGGCGCACGGAACCGGCCTGGGTCTTGCATTGGTCGCAAAGATCATTGGCGATCACGGCGGGGTTATCGAGTTCGACAGCCAGCCGCGACGCACAGTTTTTCGCGTGATGCTCCCGATTGCCGCCGCCGGCGATGGGGAGCCAGGACAGGAATGACATGGATATGGCCACCATTTTGGTTGCTGATGACGACCGGGCCATCCGCACAGTTTTGAATCAGGCCCTGGGTCGGCTGGGCTACGACGTCCGCACGACAGGACACGCCGCGACATTGTGGCGCTGGGTGGCGGATGGCGAAGGCGATCTGGTGATCACCGACGTCGTCATGCCCGACGAGAACGGCCTCGACCTCGTGCCGCGCATCCGCAAGGTGCGCCCCGAGCTGCGTGTAATCGTCATGAGTGCGCAGAACACGCTGCTGACCGCGGTCAAGGCGACCGAGCGCGGCGCGTTTCGAATATCTGCCCAAGCCCTTCGACCTCAAGGAGCTCGTCAACGTCGTCGAGCGCGCGCTGAGCGGCGCCACAGCCGGTCATCAGCGACCCGACCGATCTGCTCGCCGTCCGAAGAAGAAACTGCCGCTGATCGGCCGCTCGCCGGCGATGCAGGAAATCTACCGCGTGCTCGCGCGCCTGATGGGCACCGATCTGACCGTGATGATCACCGGCGAATCCGGCACCGGCAAGGAGCTGGTGGCGCGGGCGCTGCACGATTACGGCAAGCGCCGCAACGGACCTTTCGTCGCGATCAACATGGCGGCAATCCCGCGCGAGCTGATCGAGAGCGAATTGTTCGGCCACGAGAAGGGCTCGTTCACCGGCGCCACCACACGCTTTGCCGGCCGCTTCGAGCAGGCGCAAGGCGGCACGCTGTTCCTCGACGAGATCGGCGACATGCCGCTCGAGGCGCAGACGCGGCTGCTGCGCGTGCTGCAGGAAGGCGAGTACACGACCGTCGGCGGCCGCCAGCGCCTGCGCGCCGATGTGCGCATCATCGCCGCGACCCATCGCGATCTGCGCCATCTCGTGCGCCAGGGCCTGTTCCGCGAGGATCTGTTCTACCGCCTCAACGTGGTGCCGATCCGCCTGCCGCCGCTGCGCGAGCGCGCCGAGGACATCCCGGAGCTGGTCCGCCATTTCCTCAGCGCTGACCGGCAGCGAGGGGCTGCCGCCCAAGACCCTCGACATCCGGCGTCTCTCGACCGCCTCAAGCGCTACCGCTGCCCGGGCAATGTGCGCGAGCTCGAGAACCTGATCCGCCGCCTGGCCGCGCTCTATTCCCAGGAAGTCATCAGCATCGACGTGATCGAGGCCGAGCTGGCCGAGACCGCACCGCCGCAGCCGACCGAAGCAGGTCCCGCTGGACGATTCCCTCGGCGGCGCCGTCGAGCGGCACCTGAAGACCTATTTCGCCGCCCACCGCGACCATTGCCGGCGGCCGGCCTCTACGACCGCGTCCTGCGCGAGGTCGAGCGGCCGCTGATCACCCTTACGCCTCTCCGCCACCCGCGGCAACCAGATCCGGCGGCCCAGGTCCTGGGCCTCAACCGCAACACCCTGCGCAAGAAAATCCGCGAGTTGGACATCCAGGTCATCCGCGGCCTAAAATAAGCGCCTTACGCTGCCAGTCGGTCGTAAGAGCTAAAGGCCGGCCCGACGCCTTTTTTGGGCGCGGCAAACACGGCGCCGGATGACACCAGGATGACCGGTGCAAACTGCGGGCGATGCGGCACGACCGTCGGCACAGCGGTTTCGGTTGCTGGGCCGAGCCGCGTCGGCCTGGCGCGTTATCTTGCCATTGCGCTTGCCGTCGCCGCCGTTGCCTCCGGCTTCGCGACCTATGCTGTCGCTGACCGGCACGACCAGTTCGGCCCGATCCCGCGCACTGTCTTCTCCTCCTCGACCTCGATCTTGTCGTCCTGCTGCTGCTGGGCGCGCATCGTCGCGCGCCGCATCGTCGCAGCTCTGGGCCGAGCGGCGGCGCGGTCTCGCCGGCTCGAAGCTGCATGTCCGCCTGGTCGTCCTGTTCAGCGTGCTGGCCGCGGCACGCCGGCGATCATCGTGGCGGTCTTCTCGGCGCTGTTCTTCAATGCTCGGCGTCCAGTCCTGGTTCAGCGAGCGGGTGCGGACCGCGCTCGACGAATCCCTGGCTGTCGCCGAGGCCTATCTCGACGAGCATCGCAACGCCATCCGCGCCGACGTCCTGGCGATGGCCGACGATCTCAACCGCGAGGGTCCGACGCCTGCTGTCCGACCCGCGCCGCTTCGCGCAGTTCGTCGACGCCCAGGCGGCGCATCCGCTGCGCTGACCGAGGCCGTCGCCTTCGACGGGCAGGGGCAGGTGCTGGCGCGCTCCGGCCTGACCATGTCGCTCTGAATTCGAGCCGATTCCCGCAATGGGCGCTGGAGCGGCGCGCGGCAGGCGAGATGGTGCTGTTCACTCCCGACGATGACCGCAGACCCGCCCTGACGACCGCGTGCGCGCCCTGATCCGCCTCGACCGCTTCGATCGATATCTTCCTGCTCGTCGGCCGGTTCGTCGAGCAGCGCGTCGTTGCCCACGTCGATCGAACGCGCCAGGCGGCCGCGGAACCTATGCGAAGTCTCGAAGGGCAACGCTCCGGCCTCCAGATCACCTTCGCGATGATCTTCGTCGCTGGTGGCGCTGCTGCTGCTGCTCGCCGCCGTCTGGGTCGGCCTGCAAGTCGCCACGCGCGCTGGTGCAACCCATCGGCCTCGCTGATCGCCGCGGCCGAGCGGGTCCGCGCCGGCGATCTCGCCGCACGCGTCGCCGGAAAACCGCTCCGACGACGAGCTGGGCCTGCTCTGCGCGCGCCTTCAACCGCATGACCAGCCAGCTCGAGAGCCAGCGCCGCGAACTGATCGCCGCCAACCGCCAGCTCGACGATGCGCCGCCGCTTCATCGAGACGGTGCTGTCCGGCGTCTCGGCTGGCGTGGTCGGCGCTCGACCGCGACGGCCGCATCAACCTGCCCAACCGCTCCGCCTCCGCGCTGCTCGTCGACCGATCTGGCGCGCGCATCGGCGATGATTTCGAGCGAGAGCGTGCCGGAGATGAAGCCGCTGCTGGACCAGGCGCGCGCGGCTCCCGACCGCGTTGCCGAAGCGGAGATCGTCAGCTTGCGCGCAGGGCCGCCGCCGCACCCTGCTGGTGCGCATCGTCGGCGAGCGTGTCGAGGGCGAGACGATCGGCTTCGTCGTGACCTTCGACGACATCACCGAACTCGAGCCGGCCCAGCGCAAGGCCGCCTGGGCCGACGTCGCGCGCCGCATCGCGCACGAGATCAAGAACCCGCTGACCCCGATCCAGCTCTCCGCCGAGCGGCTCAAGCGCAAATACCTCGCGGAGATCAAGCAGCGACCCGGAGACCTTCCGCATCTGCACCGAGACCATCGTGCGCCAGGTCGGCGATATCGGCCGCATGGTCGATGAATTCTCGTCCTTCGCGCGCATGCCGGCGCCCGTGATGCGCCGCGAGGATCTGGTGACGACTTGTGCCGCCAGGCGGTGTTCCTGCAGCGCAATGCGCACCCGGAGATCAGCTTTGCGACCGAATTGCCGCGACGGAGCGGTCTGGCTGTCCCGTCGACGCGCGCCAGATCGGCCAGGCGCTGACCAACCTGCTGCAGAACGCCGTCGATGCCATCGAGGGCCGCGACAATCCGGCCGGACGGGACACTGCCGCCGGGCCAGGTTGATGTTGCGCTCGATGCCGATGACGCCCGACGCCATCGATCATCGATCGAGGACAACGGCAAGGGCCTGCCCATCGAGCAGCGCGAGCGCCTGACCGAGCCCTATGTGACGACGCGCGCCAAGGGCACCGGCCTCGGGCTCGCAATCGTCAAAAAGATCATGGAAGATCATGGCGGCGAACTGATCCTCGAAGACCGGCCAAGGGCGGCGGCGCGCAGGTGACGTCTGGTCTTTCCGGCCAAGCGGAGATGCTTCTGCGCCGTCCGATACCGAACCGGAGATCGACGCGAAGAAGGCAGCGGTGCTATGGCGCATGACATTCTGATCGTCGACGACGAAGCCGATATCCGCATGCTGATCGGCGGCATCCTCGAGGACGAAGGCTATCAGACCCGCGGTGCCGCGGATTCGACCGCCGCCCTCGATGCCATCCGCGCCCGCCGGCCCAGCCTCGTCATTCTCGACATCTGGCTGCAGGGCAGCCAGCTCGACGGGCTTGAGACTGCTCGAGTCTGATAAGCGCGACCATCCCATCGCTGCCGGTCGTGATGATCAGCGGCCACGGCACGATCGAAACCGCCGTCGCCGCGATCAAGCACGGCGCCTACGATTTCATCGAGAAGCCGTTCAAGGCCGACCGGCTGCTGCTCGTGGTCGAGCGCGCGATCGAGGCGGCGCGGCTCGAGCGCGAGAACGAGGAGCTGCGCCTCCGCGCCGGCGATCCGACCGAGCTGGTCGGCAACTCCTCGGCGGTCAACGCCGGTGCGCCAGGCGATCGAGCGCGTGGCGCCGACCGGCAGCCGCGTGCTGATCACCGGTCCGGCCGGCGCCGGCAAGGAAGTGGTGGCACGCCTGATCCACGCGCGCTCGCGCCGCGCCGACGGGCCGTTCGTCGTCCTCAACTGCGCCACCATGCGTCCCGACCGCATGGAGATCGAGCTGTTCGGCGCCGAGGCGGGGGCGGAAGCGCCGGACCTCGCCGCGCAAGATCGGCACCTTCGAGCAGGCGCATGGCGGCACGCTGCTGCTCGACGAAGTCGCCGACATGCCGCTGGAGACCCAGGGCAAGATCGTGCGCGTGCTGCAGGAGCAGACCTTCGAGCGGGTCGGCGGGCGCCAGCGCGTCAAGGTCGATGTGCGCGTGGTCGCATCCTCCAACCGCGACCTGACCGAGGAGATCGCGGCGGGCCGATTCCGCGAGGATCTGTTCTACCGCCTCAACGTCGTGCCGATCCGCGTGCCGCCGCTGCGCGAGCGGCGCGAGGACATCCCGCGGCTGGCGCGCCATTTCATGGCCCGCTCGGCCGAGTGCCGCGGGCATGGCGCCGCGCGCCTTCGGCGAGGACGCGATGGCGGCGCTGCAGGCCTATGACTGGCCCGGCAATGTCCGCCAGCTCCGCAACGTCATCGACTGGCTGCTGATCATGAGCCCCCGGCGAGCCCGACGCAGCCGATCCGCGCCGACATGCTGCCGCCCGAGATCGGCGCGATCATGCCGCCCAGTCTTGCGTGGCGACAAGGGCGCGAGATCATGGCCCTGCCGCTGCGCGACGCGCGCGAGGTGTTCGAGCGCGAATACCTTCTGGCCCAGGTCACGCGCTTCGGCGGCAACATCTCCCGCACCGCCGCCTTCGTCGGCATGGAGCGCTCGGCGCTGCACCGCAAGCTGAAATTGCTCGGCGTGCACGGCGGCGAGCGCTCCGCGATCGTGGAATCCTGAGCCGGTATCATGCAAGTCATCGTCTGCGGCGCCGGCCAGGTCGGCTCCAACATCGCCCGCACCTGGCGGCCGAAGACAACGACGTCACGGTCATCGACCAGACCGAAGATCTGGTCGCGAAAATCAGCGACACCCTCGATGTGCAGGGAGTGGTCGGCTTCGCCTCGCACCCCGACGTGCTTGAGCGGCGGGCGCCGCAAACTGCGAGCTGCTGATCGCCGTCACCCAGGCCGACGAAGTCAACATGGTCGCCTGCCAGGTGGCGCACTCCTTGTTCGACGTGCCGACGAAGATCGCGCGCGTGCGCGCCCAGAGCTATCTCGATCCGGCTTGGGCCAATCTGTTCGGCCGCGAGCACCTGCCGATCGACGTCATGATCTCGCCGGAGATCGAGGTCGCGCGCGCCATCGGACGGCGCCTGCAGGTGCCCGGCGCCTTCGACATGATCCCGCTGGCCGACGATCGCGTGCGGTTCATCGGCGTGCGCTGCGATGCCGAATGCCCGATCGTCAACACGCCGCTGCGCCAGCTCACCAGCCTGTTTCCCGACCTGCACATCGTCGTGGTCGGCATCGCGCGCGAGAGCAAGGCTTTCATTCCGACGGGCGACGACAGCATGCTGGTGGGCGACGAGGTCTATTTCGTCGCCGACACCACGCATGTGAACCGTGCGCTATCGCTGCTTCGGCCATGAGGAGGCCGCGCATCGCCGCGTCGTCATCCTGGGCGGCGGCAATATCGGCTTGTTCCTGGCGCAGGATATCGAGGCCGAACAGACCGGCGTCATCGCCAAGCTCATCGAGTTCAACAAGGACCGCGCCGAATTCGTGGCCGAGCGCCTGTCGCGCTCCGTCGTCCTGCATGGTGACGCGCTCGATCCCGATATCCTCGACGAAGCCAATGTCCGCATCTGCGAAGTCCGTCATCGCCGTCACCAACGACGACGAAGCAAACATCCTCGCCTCGCTGCTGGCCAAGCGCGCCGGCTGCAAGCGCGCGATCACGCTGATCAACAAGCCGACCTACATTCCGCTGGTCACGTCGCTCGGCATCGATGTCGTGGTGAGCTCCGCGCGCGATCACGGTGTCGACCATCCTGCAGCAGGTCCGCCGCGGCCGCATCCGCTCGGTGCACAGCCTGCGCGAGGGTTTCGGCGAGTTGATCGAGGCCGAGGCGCTCGAGACCTCGAGCCTGGTCAACCATCCGCTGCGCGAGGCCAAGCTGCCCGACGGCATCATCATCGGCGCCCTGGTGCGCGGCGGCACCGTGATCATCCCGCGCGCCGACACGGTGCCGCGCGCCGGCGATCGCGTCATCCTGTTCGCCACCACCGAGGCGGTAAGGGCGGTCGAAAAGATGTTCGCCGTCCGCCTCGAATTTTTCTGACCAACCCCGAGGATCGTTTCGATGTCGCGTATCGCCTACGTCAACGGAAGCTATGTTCCGCACCGCCAGGCCCAGGTCCATATCGAGGACCGCGGCTACCAATTCGCCGACGGCGTCTACGAGGTCGTCGCCGTGGTCGGCGGCAAATTCGCCGATCGGGGCCCGCATCTCGATCGCCTCGATCGCTCGCTCAAGGAATTGCGCATCGTCCAGCCGATGTCGCGTAAGGCGCTCGAGCAGGTGATGGAAGAGGTGGTACGGCGCAACCGCGTCGAAACCGGAATCATCTATCTGCAGATGACCCGCGGCGTGGCGCGGCGCGATCATCCCTTTCCGGCGAAGGCGGAGACCCAGGTTGTCATGACGGCGAGAAGCATCCCGCCGCAGCCGGCGAAATATGGCGAGGAGGGCGTGCGGGTCATCACCGCACCCGACATCCGTTGGCAGCGCTGCGACATCAAATCCGTCTCGCTCCTCCCCAACATCCTGGCCAAGCAGCAGGCCCGCGAGGCGGGGGCCTACGAGGCCTGGCTGGTCGACGCCAAGGGCATGGTGACGGAGGGCAGCTCGACCAACGCCTGGATCGTGACACCCGACGGCAAGCTGGTGACCCGCGCCGCCGATAACGCCATCCTCAACGGCATCACCCGGCAGACGGTCATCGCCATCGCCAAGGAGGAGGGGCTGGAGTTCGTGGAGCGCTCCTTTTCCGTGGCCGAGGCCATGGCGGCGCGCGAGGCCTTCATCACCTCTGCGACCTCCTTCGTCCTGCCGGTCAGCCAGATCGACGACAAGGTCGTCGCCAACGGCAAGCCCGGCTCACTCAGCCTGCGGCTGCGCGAGGCCTACAGCGCGTTCCTGGGGCGGGTCGCCCGGGGCGAGAGCCCGGCACTGCCGGCCCGCACCAAAGTGCCAGCCTGACCCCCCGGTCATGCTCATAAAGAGGTTGAAGATCGCGATATAATCTTAGCCTAAACAACGTGTTATAGAATTTTTCAAACAAACTTCTGAGAGCGGCAGGAATCCGCCTCTAGGGGGAGTGTATTTTTTTGCGGAAGCAACTATCTACAACGAGTGTTCGTAAGTCACCCAAAACGGTCGCGGCGGCGCCGGAGCAAACCGGTTCGCCCGAGCCTCAACGTGGCTCCAATAACCCGAAAAAAGGACAAGAACCCATGACGGCGGAAAAACCCCAGAACGTCCAGGATGTGTTTCTCAATCACATCCGGAAAAACAAGACCCCAGTGACCGTGTTTCTGGTCAATGGCGTTAAGCTGCAGGGGATCATCACCTGGTTTGACAATTTCTCGGTGCTGCTGCGCCGCGACGGTCATTCCCAGCTGGTCTACAAGCATGCGATTTCGACCGTGATGCCGACCGGGCCGATCTCCCTGTTTGACGCCGACAAGGAAGGGGCTGACGGCTGACCGTCGACGGCCAAGCGAACAGCATGACCCCCACGGGTGCCGGCCGTAGCGGCCGCGCCCTGGTGCTGCATCCAAGCCTGAAATCGCAGCGCGACGGCGCGCGTGCACCCGAAGCCTGCCTCGACGAGGCGGTCGGGTTGGCGCGCGCCATCGATCTCGAAATCGTCCATGCCGAAGTGGTGCGGTTGGCCGCCTATCGCCCGTCGACCTTGCTGGGCGAGGGGACGGTCGTGCGGCTGCGCGAGCTGATCGAGCGCGAGAAGGTCGAGCTGGTCGTGATCGACGGGCCGCTGTCGCCGGTGCAACAGCGCAACCTGGAGAAAGCCTGGCAGTGCAAGGCGATCGACCGCACGGGCTTGATCCTGGAGATCTTCGGCGCCCGCGCCCGCACCGCCGAGGGCCGCCTGCAGGTCGAGCTGGCCTCGCTCACCTACCAAAAAGGGCGCCTGGTCCGCACCTGGACCCACTTGGAGCGCCAGCGCGGCGGCTTCGGCTTCCTGGCCGGTCCCGGTGAAGTCCCAGTTGGAAACCGACCGCCGGCTGCTGTCCGACCGCATCGTCAAGCTCAAGCGCGACCTCGACACGGTGCGCCGCACCCGCGGCCTGCACCGCAAGGCCCGCCAACGCGTGCCCTACCCGGTGGTGGCCCTGGTCGGCTACACCAACGCCGGCAAATCGACCTTGTTCAACCGCCTGGTCAGCGGCGAAGTGCTTGCCGCCGACATGCTTTTCGCCACGCTCGATCCGACCATGCGGGCCCTGGCCTTGCCGTCGGGTCGGCGCATCATCCTTTCCGACACGGTCGGCTTCATTTCCGACCTGCCGACCGACCTCGTCGCCGCCTTCCGCGCTACGCTGGAAGAAGTACAGGGTGCGGATATCGTCGTGCATGTGCGCGATGTTTCCCATCCCGAGACCGACGCGCAGCGCGAGGACGTGCACCGCGTCCTCGCCGAGCTGGGGATGCAGAGCGTCGTCGACGACGGCCTGATCGAAACCCTCAACAAGGTCGATCGCCTGGCGCCTGAAGCCAGGGCGATCTTGGTCAATCGCGTCGCCCGCGACGATCGCACCGTCCTGCTCTCCGCCCTGACGGGGGAGGGATGCGATCGCCTTTTGGCCGTGCTCGACGAGCGCCTGGCGGCTGAGCGCGCCGTGGTCGAGCTGGTCGTGCCGCATGGCGAGGGTGCGGCCCTCGCCTGGCTGCATGCCCATGGCGAGGTGCTGGCCAAGACCGACGGCGACGGCGCCACCCGCGTGCGGGTCAGCCTGGCGCCCGCCGACCTGGCGCGCTACGAGCATCGTTACGGCCGCAGCGCAGCATCGGCAAACACTTAGCCGCCATCATCGGCCTTGAGGCGCACGGGCACCTGCGGCATTCTGGCAGCATGAAAAATGAGGCCGGCCCGTGGGGGCTGGCCAGCACAGGGGGCCATTCATGCGCAAACTGCCAGTCATCGCGTTGCTCGCCGGTCTCGCCTTAGGCGGGGCCGCAGCCGACGCGAAAACGTTCCGCTGGGCCAATGACGGTGACGTCAATTCGATGGACCCATACGCCCGCAATGAAACGTTCTTGCTGGCGTTCCTCTCGAACATCTACGAGCCGCTTGTCCGGCGCGACCGCGAGCTGAAGCTCGAGCCGGCACTCGCGGCGTCGTGGTCCCAGCCCTCGCCCACCATTTGGCGCGTCAATCTGCGCGCCAATGTCAAATTCCAGGACGGCACGCCGTTCAGCGCCGATGACGTTGTCTTCTCGCTCAAGCGCGCCGACGACGAAGGCTCCAACCTGCGCGGCTACTTCGTCTCCGTGAAGGAAGTCCGCAAGGTCGATGCCATGACGGTGGACATCGAGACGAAATATCCCGATCCCGTCTTCATCGACAAGATGGCGCAGGTCGCCATCATGTCGAAGGCATGGGCGGAGAAGAACAACGCGCTACGCTCTGCCGATCTCACGAAGAAGGACGAGAACTACGCGACCCGCAACGCGATGGGTACGGGCCCATTCATGCTGGTTTCGCGCGCCCCCGACCAGAAGACGGTGCTGAAGCCGAACCCGACCTGGTGGGACAAGCCGGAGCATAATCTGACGGAGGTGGAATTCTCCGTCATCGCCAACGATGCCACGCGCGTCGCGGCGCTGCTGTCCGGCCAGATCGACATGCTCTATACGGTGCCGCCGCAGGACACGACCCGCATCGCCCAGACACAAGGGCTGCGCATCATTCAGGCGCCGGAACTGCGCACCATCTTCCTCGGCTTCGACCAGAAGCGCGACGAGTTGCTGGAATCCAGCATCAAGGGCAAGAACCCGTTCAAGGACGTACGAGTACGCAAGGCCTTCTATCAGGCCATCGACGAAGAGGCGATCAAGACGCGCGTCATGCGCGGCCAGGCGGCCCCGACCGGCTTGATGGTGGCACCCGGCGCCGGCGGCTTCGTGCCGGAGCTCAACACGCGCTTCAAATACGATCCCGACGCCGCCAAGAAGTTGTTGGCGGAAGCGGGCTATCCCAATGGTTTCGAGGTCGGCTTCGACTGCCCCAATGACCGCTATGTCAACGACGAGGCGATCTGCCAGGCCGTGTCCGCCATGCTGGCGCGCATCGGCATCAAGGTAAATCTGAACGCGCAGACCCGCGCGCGCTATTTCGCCAAGATCCTCGGGCCCGGCTACAACACCAGCTTCTACATGCTGGGCTGGACCCCCGGCGCCACTTACGACGCGCACAACGTGTTCGAGCAGATCATGCAGACACGCAGCGGCGGCAAGGGCGTGTTCAATGTCGGCGGCTATTCGAACCCCAAGTTCGACGCGCTCGCCGACAAGATCGAACAGGAGACCGACAAGGCCAAGCGCAACGCCATGCTCATCGAGGCGCACAAGATCCATCAGGACGATGTCGGCCACATCCCGCTGCATCAGCAGGTCGTGGTGTGGGCGGCGAAGAACAACATCGAGATGAACCAGCCGGCGGACAACTACTTCCCGCTGCGTTACGTGGTGGTGAAGTAAGCCGCCCCACTTAGCGATTAACCGCAATAAGGCGCCCGGCGGCCAAGTTGGCCCGCCGGGCGTCGTGTTTCAGATCAGAGCGAGCCTTCGCCGCGTGAGCACCTACGTCGCCCCCAAACTGCCCCCCATCGAGACCATGCCGCGCGACATCTCCGGATGGCGCCAGGGCAATACCGGCGTCGACTATGTCCACCGCATCAACTCAGGCCGGCCCGGCCCGAATGTCCACATCAACGCGCTAACCCACGGCAACGAATTCTGCGGCATGACCGCGCTGACATGGCTGTTCGACCAGAAGGTCAAGCCCACGCGCGGCGCGCTGACGCTCAGCTTCGCCAACGTCGCGGCCTATGAAAGCTTCGATGCGGCACGCCCGCTCGACAGCCGCTTTGTCGACCGCGACTTCAATCGCGTGTGGAGCGCCGCCATCCTCGACAGCGACGACAACAGCGTCGAAGTGCGGCGCGCGCGCGAGCTGCGCCCGGCGTTCGTCGCCGCCGATGCGCTGCTCGATATCCATTCCACGACATTCCCCGTGGCGCCGATGCTGGTCTTCAAGCTGATCGAGCGCAGCAAGAAGCTGGCCGCGGCGATCCGCGAGCCGCTGGTCCACATCACCACCACCGGCGGCCACCACCAGGGCGGCACGATGTTCGAGTACGGACCGCTCGGCGATCCCGCCGCGCGGAACGAGGGGCTGCTGGTCGAATGCGGCCAGCACTTCGCGCGCCGCTCCGGCCATGTCGCGATCCAGACGACGCTGCGCTTCCTGCGCCATTACGATGTCATCGACCGCGATTTCGCCGCCGCCCATCTCGATCAAGCCGCTGACCGGCGAGCCGGTCGTCTATGACGTGACGCGGGTTATCATGGTCAAGACCGATGCCGCGCGCTTCGTGAAACCTGTGCAGGGATTTGAAGAATTCTCGCAAGGCGAACTCATTGCCATCGATGGCACCGAGGAAATCCGGGCACCCTACGATCGCTGCGCGATCGTCATGCCCAAGGCCCAGCTGATAAAGGGCCGCGAAATGTTCACCTTGGCGCGGCGGCTTTAGGACCTCGATTGACAGGCGCAACCGCCCCGACTTAACTCTCAACCCAATCCGCAACCCGATATTTGGAGCAAGCGACTATGGCGACGAAATTCCGCCCCCTGCAGGACCGCGTTCTGGTGAAGCCGTTGACGAGCGAGGAAAAGACCAAGGGCGGCATCATTATTCCCGACACCGCCAAGGAAAAACCGATGCAAGGCAAGGTGGTCGCTGTTGGCGCCGGCGCGCGCGGCGAGGACGGCAAGCTGCTGCCGATGGGTGTCAAGGCCGGCGACAAGATCCTCTACGGCAAATGGTCGGGCACGGAGATCAAGATCGACGGCGAGGAGCTGTTGGTGATGAAGGAATCCGACATCATGGGCATCGTCGCCTGAACGCTGGAACGAGCACGACCTTTCAAAGGAGCATCGAGGCAATGGCGAAACTGGCGTTCGTGGGTCTGGGCGTGATGGGGTTCCCGATGGCGCGCCACCTGGCCGCCGCGGGCCATGAGGTGACGGTCTACAACCGCACCGCCAAGAAGGCCGACGACTGGGTCGCCAAGCACAAGGGCGCCAAGGCAGCGACACCCGCCGCGGCGGCCAAGGGTGCGGACATCGTCTTCACCATGGTCGGCAACGACGACGATCTGCGCTCGGTGGTCTATGGCGACAAGGGCGTGCTCGCCGGCATGGCGAAGGGTGCGATCCTGGTCGATCACACGACCGCGTCGGCCTTCGTCGCACGCGAGATCGATGCCGAGGCGCAGAAGAAGGGCATCGGCTTCCTCGACGCACCCGTCTCGGGCGGGCAGGCGGGGGCGGAGAACGCTCAGCTCGGCATCATGGTCGGCGGCGACCCGGCCGTGTTCGCCAAGGCCGAGCCGGTGATGAAGATCTACGCCAAGGCGCTGACGCTGATCGGACCCACCGGGTCCGGCCAGCTCACCAAGATGGTCAACCAGATCTGCATCGCGGGGCTCGTGCAGGGTCTGTCGGAGGGCATGAACTTCGCCGTCAAATCCGGTCTCGATACCGAAAAGGTGCTGTCGGTCATCACCGCCGGTGCGCGCAGGTTCATGGCAGATGCAGAACCGCGCCAAGACCATGGTCCAAGGCAAGTTCGATTTCGGCTTCGCCGTCGACTGGATGCGCAAGGATCTGTCGATCTGCCTGGATGAGTCCAAGCGCAACAAGGCGCGCCTGCCGGTGACGGCGCTCGTCGATCAGTTCTACGCCCAAGTCCAGGCGCGCGGCGGCGCGCGCTGGGACACGTCGAGCCTGATCCACCTTCTCGCCAACGATTGAGCGGTGCGGGCGCGGTCCCTTCGCACGAGCCTCGCCGCGCTTCTTCTTGTTGTGGGCGCCGCGCTGCGCGCGCAAGCGGCACCGCTGGAATCCGAGATCCGGGTCGCGATCGAGCTGAGCAGCGGCCGCCAACCCGGCCGCTACGAGCTCGAGGGCTATTTGGTCATGCCCTCTGCGATCGGCCGCGCGCCGCTGGTGCTGATTGCGCACGGCTCTCCGCGCGATCCGGCGCGCCGCGGGCAAATGAAGGCGGAGAATTTCGCCAGTGTCGCGCGCGAGTTTGCAGCGCTCGGCTGGGCCAGCGCCGTCGTGCTGCGGCGCGGCTATGGCACATCCCAAGGCATCTTTTCCGAAGGCATCGCCGGCTGCGAGAAGCCGGAATATGAAGCGGCCGGGCAGGAGACGGCCGGCGAGCTCGCCGCGATTGCCGCGAGCCTCATCCATCGGCCGGAAATCGAGCCGCGCATCGTCATCGTTGGCATGTCCGTTGGCGGTTTCGGTGCCCTGGGTGTCGAGCGCGCTGCCGTACCCGGCCTGGTCGGAATCATCAATTTCTCCGGCGGTCACGGCTCGCTCGCCCCGTTTCGCGTCTGTGCCGAGGATGAGCTGGTCGGCGCGGTGCGGCTCTTCGGCGAGCGCAACCGCCTGTCGACCCTTTGGCTCTACGCCGAAGATGATAGCTATTTCGGGCCCAGACTGGTCGGCCGCATGTTCACCACCTACCGCATGGCCGGCGGCCGGGCCGAGCTGGTGATGTACAGCACCGTCGGTCGCGACGGCCACGACGCGCTCTTCTTCGGCCGGCCCGATCTCTGGCGCGCCAAGGTCTCGCGGTTCCTGCAGGCCTTGCCGCCATCGTAGGGCACGCTATCATCGCCATGTAGCAGCAGAACGAGGGGCCCCAATGCCGATCATCAACCGGATCGCCGCCTTCCACACGGATATGACCGCGTGGCGCCGCGACATCCACGCCCATCCCGAGACCGCGTTCGAGGAGCACCGCACATCCGAGGTGGTGGCCAAGAAGCTGGTCGAATTCGGCATCGAGGTGCATCGCGGCCTCGCCGGGACGGGCGTCATCGGCACGCTCAAGGCCGGTTCGGGCCGGCGCGCGATCGGCCTGCGCGCCGATCTCGACGCGCTCCACATCCATGAAAAGAACGGCTTCGAGCACGTGTCGCAGAACCAGGGCAAGATGCACGCCTGCGGTCATGACGGCCACACCACGATGCTGCTGGGCGCCGCGCGCTATCTCGCCGAGACCAAGAATTTCGACGGCACGGTGCATTTCATCTTCCAGCCCGCCGAGGAGAACGAAGGCGGTGGCCGCGCCATGGTGGAGCAGGGGCTGTTCGAGAAATTCCCCGTCGAGGCCGTTTACGGCATGCACAACTGGCCGGGCGTGCCCGACCGGCACCTTCGCCATCCGCCCCGGCCCGATGATGGCCGCCTACGATATTTTCGAGATCACGGTCACCGGCCGCGGCGCCCACGGCGCCATGCCGCATCAGGGCATCGACCCGGTGGTGACGGCGGCGCAGATCGTCACGGCGCTGCAGACCATCGTCAGCCGCAACAACAACCCGGTCGACGCGGTGGTCGTGAGCGTGACGCAGATCCATGGCGGCGATGCCTGGAACGTCATTCCCGACGAGGTCGTGCTGCGCGGCACGTGCCGCTGCTTCAAGCCGGAGATCCACGCGACGATCGAGCCGGCGATCCGCCGCATCGCCGAGGCAACCTGTGCCGCCTTCGGCGCGAAAATGACGATGCGCTACGAGAAGCGCTACCCGCCGCTGGTCAACGAGACCCGTGCCAACCGAACAGGCGCTGAAAGTGGCGGCCGATGTCGCCGGCGCCAAGAATGTCAGCGGCGACCGCGAGCCGAGCATGGGCTCGGAGGATTTCGCCTTCATGCTGCAGGCGCAGAAGGGCGCCTACATCTTCATCGGCAACGGCCCCGGCGAAGGCGGCTGCATGCTCCACAACCCGCATTACGATTTCAACGACGAGATCCTGCCGCTGGGCGCCTCTTATTGGGCGCGCATGGTGGAAATGTCGCTGCCGAAGGGCGCGGCCGCCTGACGTAAAACTTGCCCTCTCCGCCCCATTGGGGCGGAGAGGGAGGGGACGCCTATGGCTTCGGCGGGCTTGCGCGCTAGCTTTAGCGAAGCGGGGAGGGTGAGGTGGGGTTCGCGCGCCCTATCCTCAACCGTCTTCTCTTCGTCCCGACCCACCTCATCCTAAATCCTTCTCCGCCCTAAAGGGCGGAGAAGGACTTTCGAACGCGCCTGTCATCATCGCTGCGCTCAAGAACTACTTCGCCACCACCGCCATCTTCTTCGCCACCAGCGGCGGGCGCAGCATGTTGAGGTCGATCGAATGCGCCATCGCCTGATAGCCGGCGCGGTTGGGGTGCAGCTTGTCGCCCGGCCCGCCAGTCGTGCTGTTGGGCTGAAATTCCGGCTTGATCTCACCCGTCGCCGCATCGAGCGTCGCCGCGTCGAAATCCGCCACGCCGTCGAACGTGCGCGAATTGCGGATGAACTCGTTGGTCGCCTTACGCTTCTGATCGACCTCGTCGGTGCCATGGGTGTTGTTGGCCGCATGCAGCGCCGACGTTAGCGTGGCGCCGATGACCTTGAGTCCCTTGGCCTTCATGCGCTGCACGCCCTCGCGGAAGCCGCCGGTCACCGCGTCGACGCTCGTCCCCGCAGCACCATAGTCGTTGATGCCCTCCATCCAGATGACGGTGGTGACGCCCGACAAGCTCATCACATCGCGCTCCAGCCGGTCGAGCGACCCCGGCCCGCCGGGGATCGGCTTCTCGTTGTAGTCGGCCGGGCCGACAACGCGGTTGCCGCCGATGCCGGCGTTAACGACCGCGATGCGGTTGCCGTAGATCGCATGCAGCCGGTGCGACAGCACATCGGGCCAACGGTCGTCGCCATTCATGGTCGAGGCCGTGCCGTCGGTGATGAAATCGCCGAAGCAGACGATCACGGCGGTGTTGGCCGGCGCCATCACGTCGAGCGCATCGAGGAAGAACCACGAGGCGGTGGTGTAGGGAAACGCCGCGTCGCTCTCATCCTTGCTGTGCACGCCCGATTTCGGCGGCGAGACATAGGAGGTCTGCAGCGCCTTGGCGTGCCATGTCATCGGCCCGCTCGGCCCCGCGACATGAAAGCTGACGGCAAGCTTGCGGCCCGCCAGCGCCTCAGCGCTCTTGACGAATTTGAGGTCGACCGGGTCGCTCCACATCATCTGTCCGGGCGCGATCGTGGCATTGGTCTTGCCGCCGCCGAATGTCACGGGCCGGTTGGTGCCCTTGACGAGATTGCCGGCGCTTTCCTGCAAGCCGATATAGGCCGTGTCGAGGACCAGCGGCTGCTTGCCGTAAACATTTGTGAAGCGCAGCCGCACCTTGCTGCCCCACAGATCGGGCTTCAGGACCATGCGGAAGGTCTGATCCTGCGCTCCGCTTTCGGGCGCAGGGAAGGCGAATTTCTGCTCGGGCTGAGCCGAGGGATTGCCGATAGGATAGGGCCCATGCGCCGACGCGGCCCAGCTCGTCACCCATTTCGTGGGCGCATTCGCGCCGGTCTGGGCGTTCGTTTCGCTGGCGGATAGGGTGAACAACATAGCGGGCACGGCGACGATCGCCGTAAGCAGGCGACGACGAAGCATGACGATTTCCTCCGCGAATATTGTCCGACCCGGCTTGAAGCGTCGGGTCGTTGGCGGTCAGGATGGCACCTTGGCCGGGCGCGAACAAGCCAGCGGAGCCTGCGGGTTCAATCAATCCAGCGTGTGCGCTCCGATTTGAGCAGCGCCTGAATCGCGTCGGGCACGGTCATGCCGGCCTTCACTTTGGCCTCCATGCCGGCCTCGGCGGTGCGCACCTGCGCCAGCCGCGCGATGACGGCATCGATGCGTTCGCGCGGCACGATCACCACGCCGTCGCGATCGCCGACAACGATATCGCCCGACGAAATGCTCACGCCGCCGATCGCGACCGGCAGCCCGACCGAGCCCGGCCCGTTCTTGACCGGCGAGTTTGGCGTGACGCCCGATGAATAGACCGGCACGCCGACCTTCAGCAGCCCGTCGATATCGCGCACCATGCCGTCGGTCACGAACGCGGCCACGCCGATATTCTTCATCATGCCCAGCATCAGGTCGCCAGTGACGGCACTGCGCGTGAAGCCCTCGGCGCTGGCGACGATGACATCGCCCTTCTGCGCAAACGCCAGCGCCGCCAGGGCACCCAGATTGTCATCGGGTCCGTTGGTGCAGGTGAGGGCGACGCCGAGGAAGGCGTAGCTCTGGCTGTCGATCAGCGGCTTGATGCGGTAATCGAGCGCGCCGCGCCCATCCATCGCATCGACGATGTTGCCGGTGGGCATGCCCTTGAAAGCGGCCACCTGCGCCTCGCTCGGGCGCGGAATTTTCTTGCGGACCGTCAGCAGTGGCGGATCTTCGACCATGGCAAGCGTTCTCCTCTTTGGGATTTCTTCGCTTGTTTTCAGCCGTAGCGCAAGTGCCAGCGGATCAGCGCACCAGCACGCAGTCGAATTCGATGACGCGCAGCTGCCTGTCGCGCGCGATCGGAAAAATTCCGCTCACATGGAAACCGAGCTTTTTCAACGCATCGAGCGTGACGTCCATCGGCGGCATGTTTTCATAAACCGGGATGAGCGACACCTCGATCTGAATGGCCATGACGGCACCGAGAACGCCGCGCGCACCCGCCAGCACTTCCAGGTCGTAACCTTGCGTATCGACTTTCAGGAACAAGCGTCGGTCGCCCAGCGGGCCAAAAATATTGGGCAGAACCTGATCGAGCCGTTTCACCGCTGTCTGCTGCCGCGCCACGATGTTGACCTGCTCATCGAACCCCATATCGCCGGCACTCAAGCCGGGACGGCTCCGGGGCTGGAGGAAAGAGGCAAAGGCTGTGTCGCGCGTGATGTTGAACGCGCGCATTTCTTCGGCCTGACCCAGCGCGTAATTCTGAATCGTCCAATCCGCATCGCCTTCTGTCTTGACGCGATCGGTCAGATTCCGTGCCAAGGCGGCGATGGGCTCGAATGTGACGATCGGGCCGATGAATCCGACCTCCTGTCGCACGAAATCGTGATACTGGCCCACATTCCCGCCGACATCGATCACGCCATCGATCCGATTGTGCGCGAGGATGGATTTTATCAATTTCGTCTTCTCGTAATCTGGCAATCGCCACAGCGGAATCACTTCATAGCCAAGCTTATGAAGGAGGCGGGCTGCATAATTCTTGACGAAATTCATGCGCGAATATCGTTTGCCTATTTCTACCCGGATGTGAGACTTATCACGCGGCGACGTCGTTTTGGCCAAAATCGATTGCGAAGGAGATAGCCCTCTTTCGAGGTCAGAAGCTCTTCTCCCGGCGCGTCGGTTCCCTTGCGTTTGTACGGTATGGGTACGCTATCGCGCCTGCGGCCAGCGCGGTGACATCGCCTCGAATTGCTGCTCGGTGTAGGGCGCCCAGCTCTGCTCGTAGCCCGTGGCGACCTGGGTCCATTCCCCCGGCCGCCAGCTCAACATGAGCATAAGCTCGCGCTCGAGAACACCCTCCAATTCGGCGGGATCGAGGCGGCAGATGACCTTGTCGCCCCATTTGAGGTTGCGCGCGAATTTACGATACTCGTCGATCCACCACACCGGCGCGATCTTCACCTCGCTCGCCGAATACTCCATAAGGTCGAGCTTGGCATGGCCGCCCTGCGGGTGCGCGAAGCACAGGCTCCACATCACCGCCCCATGCGGATATTTCTCATTGGCGAGGTTATGGCGCTGCGCAAACGCCAGCAGCATGGCGGCGACCGGCTGGAAATAGGCATTGATCGCCGCGTCGTCCCCGTTCAAGAGCGCTCCTCGACCTTCGCCTTGTCCCAGAGCGCGTCCATTTCCGCGAGCGTCGATTTCTCCGGTGTCGTGCCGCGCTCAGCCAGCAGCGTCTCGACGCGGCGAAAGCGCCTCTCGAACTTCGCACTCGCCCGGCGCAGCGCCGTCTCCGCCTCGACATTGGCGAGCCGCGCCACATTCACCAGCGCGAACAACAGATCGCCGATCTCGTCTTCCATCCGCGCCGTGTCGACGGCCGGCGCACTCAGCTCCTGCCGCAGCTCGCCCACTTCCTCTTCGACCTTGTCGAGAGCCGGCAGCGGCGCCTTCCAATCGAAGCCGACGCGGCCCGCCCGCTTCTGCAGCTTCTGCGCGCGCGTGAGGGCGGGCAGGTTGACCGGCACGTTGTCGAGCGCGCTGGTCGGCCCCTTGGCCGCGCGCTCGGCTGCCTTGTGCGCCTCCCAGGCCTCGGTCTGCGCATCGGCATCCGCGATCGCCTTATCACCGAACACATGCGGGTGCCGGCGGATCATCTTGTCGGCGAGATCGCCCGCGACCGCGTGGAAATCGAACATCCCGGCTTCCTCGGCCATGCGCGCATGAAACACGACCTGGAACAGCAGATCGCCCAGCTCCTCGCGCAATCCTGTCATGTCGTTGCGCTCGATCGCATCGGCGACCTCGTAGGCTTCCTCGATCGTGTAGGGCGCGATGGTCGCGAAATTCTGCTCGACATCCCACGGGCAGCCGCCGTTGGGGTCGCGCAGCTTGGCCATGACGGCCAGCAATCTGTCGATGGGGGGAGGAGTCGTGCTCATGGTGAAAATGATGTTAACCGACGCTGGCCACAAACACCCGCGTGTAGTTGCCGCCCAGGATCTTGGCGGTCTCGTCGGCCCGGAACCCGGCCGCCATCAGCCGCGCCGCCAGATCGGGCAGCTCTTCGTAGCTTGCGAACATCGACGGCGACAGCAGGCCCAGCATGTCGCTGCCCAGGCCGACATGGTCGATGCCGGCGGCGTCCACCATGCGCTTGATGCCGGTGACGAAGGCATCCTTGGTCTTGAAGATCGTGTCCGGCGGCCACACGCCGATGACGCCACCCGTGCTCGCCACCAGCTTGGCATGCTCGGCGGAAATCGTGCGGCTGCGCGGCCCCGGCTGGCGCGACAGCGATGTGTGCGAGAGGACGAGCGGCTTGGTTGAAATCTCGGCGGCGCGCTTCACCAGATCGAACGGGCCATGCGCGATATCGACGACGATGCCAAGCTTGTTGCAGCGGCGGATGACATCGGCGCCGAACGCCGTCAGCCCGCCATGCACCGGCGCCTCGGTCTGAATGTCGCCCAGTTCGTTGACGCGATAATGCGTGAGCTGCAGATGGCGCAGCTTGTACTCGGCATAGGCCTCATCGACGCGATCGACCACGCCTTCGAGAAAGTCCGCGCCCTCCGACGACATGATGACCGATGGGCCCTTTGGCGGCGGCACTCTGCAAACCGATCGCATCGATCACGACATTCAGCCGCTGCTGCCGCACCATGTCGAACGCGCCGCGCGAACGAGGCCTTGCTCCAGGCGTAGAGCTCGCCCGGCTCGGGCTTGCGGAAGGCCTGGATCGCGCAGATCCGGCGTTGATCTCCGTCACCGGCGAAGTCGGCCACGACTGTCAGGCAGATCGCCGCCATGCCCCCGGCCCGCATCGGTGCCGCCACCGGGACGAAGGGCGCCCGCTCGCGCACCCGGCGCACGCCCAAAATACGCCCGGCATGGCTGTGCAGGTCGACCGTGATCGTGCTGGCGATCGCCGCCTTCGCCGCATCGAGCTCGGCGGCGGAAGTGGTGGCGGTGCTGCAGGCGCCCAGTCCGATCAACGCGCCCGCCGTCAGCAGATCGCGCCGGCTGACCGAGGCGCTTTCGACCTCCACAAGCCTGGCCTGGCGAAGCTGGAACATCCACCCCGCCAGATCGCCGTTCGCCAGCCGCCGCCATTGCCCCGCCAGCCTCAGGCGCCGCCCGCGCAGAGCAATCGGTGCGGACGCATAGACTTCAACGCAGGCGAGGGGATCCGCCGGGCGGCAGCCGATGCAGCAGGCCTGATCCGGTACCAAAAGGAAGTAGTCATGGGCCTCGCCGGCCTCACCTGGCAGCATCCAGCCGGTATTTCCACCATCTCGCCGTCGAGACGGTCCGCACGGCCGGCCGCAAGGTCGGGCCAGGCAACGCGACTGTGAAAGCGGAAAGGATCGATCGTCACGCATGGGATGTCCGTGTCGCCCTTCTTATGCGCCATCCTGCGCGGAGTCGCCCAGAGACTGTCATTTGACGCCGCCTGGGGGCGGGGATAATGCTTCGCCGCAACCGGAGCGACCATGCGGCACCCGATCTCACGGCGGCATTTTCTCCATCGCACCGGCTGCGCCGCCTGCGCCGCGGCGGCATCGCCGTTTATTGCCCACGTGGCACCGGCCGCCGCCCAGGCGGCCTATGAGCGTCTCGACGCGCGCGAGCGTCTGCGCCTGGCCGATCTCGCCATGGGTCTGGCGCGTGGGGCCGGCGCCACATACGCCGATTTCCGCATCACCGGCTATCGCTGGCAGGAACTGACCGCGCGCGACGGTCGGCTCGATCATATCCAGAGCGGCGTCAATGTCGGCTTCAATGTACGCCTGCTTCTCGATGGCGCTTGGGGCTTTGCCGGCAACGCGACGGTGGACGAGGCGAGCGTGCGTGCGGCCGCAACGGCAGCGCTCGAAAATGCCCGCGCCATGCGCCGCTTGGGTGGCCCACCGGTCGTTCTCGAAACGCTGCCGGCGCAGCAGGGCGAGTGGTCGATGCCCATGCGCATCGATCCGCTGGCCGTACCCGACAACGAGAAGATCGATCTGCTGATGGCGGTCAACGCCGCGGCGAAGGCGAGCGGCGCCGATTTCAGCGCGGCCTGGGTCAATATCATCCGTGAGGAAAAATTCTTCGCCAACAGCGTCGGCTCGCGCATCACCCAAAGTCGGACGCGCATCGAGCCCAGCTTCAACGTCACCGCGACCAACAAGCAGACCGGCCGCTTCGCGCAACGCACCAGCCTCGCACCGCCGCGTGGGGCGGGGTGGGAGTATGTGCAAGGCCTGCGCCTGGACGAGGAGGCCGCGCAAGCCGCCCTGCAGGCCCGCCAGAAACTGCGCTCGCCGCGCGTGACACCCGGCCGCTACGATCTCGTCCTCGACCCGACCAATCTCTGGCTCACGTTGCACGAAACCGTCGGCCATTCGACGGAGCTCGACCGCGCCTTGGGCTGGGAAGCGAATTATGCCGGGACATCGTTCGTGACGCCCGACAAACGCGGCACGTTGCGCTATGGCAGCCCATTGATGAATGTTATTGGCGAGCGCGCACAGGATGGCGGGCTCTCCACGGTCGGTTACGACGATGACGGCGTCAAAGCCACCGCCGAAGGATTCCCGATTATCAAGGATGGGATCTTCCAGAACTATCAGATGGCGATCGGGCAGGCGCATTTGATCGGCGAGAACGCCTCGAACGGCTGCGCCTATGCCGATGGACCCGGCTCATTTCCGCTCCAGCGCATGCCCAACATCTCGCTGCAGCCCAATCCGCAGGCCACGAGCCTCGACAATCTCATCGGTGGCGTGGATAACGGCATCTACATCATCGGCAACGGCAGTTGGAGCATCGATCAGCAGCGCCGCAATTTCCAGTTCGGCGGCCAGCTTTTCTACGAGATCAAGAACGGCAAGCTCGGCAAGATGCTCACACTGGTGGCCTATCAGGCGGAAACGCAGGCGTTCTGGAACTCGCTCGACGGTCTGGGCGACCGCTCAACGTATTTCCTCGGCGGCACGATGAATTGCGGCAAGGGCGAACCGTCGCAGAGCGCGCCGGTTTCGCACGGCGCGGTGCCGGCGCAATTCCGTAACGTCAACGTCTTCGATGTCTCGCGCGAAGATCTCTAGCCATGTTCCTGAACCGAAATGATGCCGACCAGATCGCGCGCCGTGCCTTGTCGCTCTCCAGCGCCGAGTCCTGCATCGTCTGGCTGAACGGGCGCGAGGATCGCAACATCCGCTTCGCCTCGCGCGGCGGCGCCACCAACGCGACAACCGCCGCCGTGCAGGTGACGATCACGGCCACGTTCGGACAGCGCCAGGGCCGTGCCTCGGCCAACGCCCTCGATGACGACAGCTTGCGTGATGCAGTTTCGCGCGCCGAAACGGCAGCGCGCCTGTCGCCTGAAAATCCTGAAACCATGCCGCCGCTCGGCGCCCAGCCATATCCGCCGAGTGCCGCCTATAGCGAAGCCACCGCGTCGCTGACGATCGACACGCTGGCCGGACTGCTGGAGCCGGCGGCCGCCATGGCGCAGCGTGCCGGCGTGGACATCGCCGGCTACACCCATCTCGGAAAAACCTGGCGCGCCTTTGCCAATTCCGCCGGCGCCGGGGCCTATGACCGCGCAACCCGCCTGAATCTCTCGCTCTCGACGCGCAACCGCGCCGGCACCTGGTCCGGCTGGGCCGGCACGGCGTCGCACGACGCCGCGCAAATCGATGCCGCCGCGCTGGCACGCACCGCCATCGACAAGGCTCTGGCGCAGCCCGATCCGGTGGCGCTCGATCCCGGCAAATACGTTGTGCTGCTCGAGCCCGCCGTCGTCGGCCATTTCGTCGCCGAACTGATGTGGCGCTTCAACGCGCGGCCGGCGGACGAGGGGCGCAGCTTCCTCGCGCGCAAGGGCGGCGGCACGCGGCAGGGCGAGACGATGTTCAGCGAGCGCGTGACCATCACGTCGGATCCCGCCAACACGCTCGCCCCCGGCTTCGCCTTCGACTGGAACGGCCTGCCCAACAATCCCACGAATTGGGTCGAGCGCGGCGTGGTCCGCACGCTCAAGCGCGATCGCTTCTGGGCGGCGAAAACCGGCGAAGCGCCAGTCGGCGATCCCGGCAGCTACACCATGGCGGGCGGCACGGATTCCGTCGCCGACATGCTCCGCTCGATCAAGCGCGGAATTCTGGTAACGCGCCTCTGGTACGTGCGCGGCGTGGATCCGCGCTCGGTGCTGCTGACCGGGCTCACCCGCGATGGCACCTTCCTGATCGAAAACGGCGCCATCGCCAGCCCGTGCACCAATTTCCGCTTCAACGAAAGCCCGCTCAGTCTCTTCAAGAACGTCCTGGGCATCGGCCCGACCGAGCGCACAGCACCACCGGAAGTCTGGCCCACACTCGCCGTGCCGCCGATCCTGACGGAGGATTTCACGTTCTCGTCGATCTCGCCGGCGGTGTGACGAGGACACCGGACGTCCCCTCAAGCAGCCTGATTCCCGCGGACTTGATCCGCGGGCCCATCGTGACGTCGCGCGGACGCGGATCATCCGGCGCAACGGCGACGCTGCGCTCTTGGGACCTTGGCCCGGGTTGCCGAGAAATGGACCCGCGGGTCAAGCCCGCGGGAATCAGTTTTGGCTGGTTTCGGCTAGCAACTTGTCGGTCATCACAACGTGGATCGAGCGGTTGGTGATGAGGTTGCTCCAGACCCAATTGTGATGACGGATGACGCCCGGCGCATCGAGATGCGGCCGATCGTTCAAGGTGTGCCCGTCAGCCACAACGACCACATTGAAGTTGTTTGAAACCGCTGACCGCACTGTGGCGTCGACGCAGAAATCCGTCGCCCAACCCGCAACGAGAAGCCGCTCCGGCGCGAGCGCGTCCAATGTTGGCTTCAGCTCAGTTCCGGCAAACGGATCGTTGAGGGTCTTTTGAACGACCAGGTCATCCGGCTGGCGATCTAGCTCGGGGAGGAAGGCCCATCCCGGCGTGTTCGGCGTGAACCCGTCATCCGGACGACCGCAATGCTGGATCCAGATGATCGTCCCGGCGCGGGCGCGCACCATCGCCGCCAGCCGGTTGATCCGGTCCACGACGCGCGGCAAGTCGTGCTTGGGCGCGCCGTCGAGCAGCCCGATCTGCATATCGACCACGATCAGGACGTCCATGGGCCAAGCTCCGGCATGAGGCGCGCCAACCTCTCATCGCTCGGTATCGGGTTCAAGCGCGCGGAAGGGTCTGGCGAGAGGTGGGGGCAGGCGGCCTGTGTCACGATAAGTGCCAGCCCAAATAAATCCTGTCATGCGCGGGCTCGACCCGCGCATCTGACGCCGCGCCGATGTCAGGTCCGCGGATCAAGTCCGCGGACGACAGGGTTTTTGGTGGCGGACGGCCCGTTCAAGCGAGCGCTCGCGGAGCTTTCAATCGGGCCGAGAATGCCAAGAGGGGGCGCCCGGAAACCCGCATTTCATGCGGATTTCCGTCTACCTGTGATTCGCATAATATATATTATCGAAAATAAGATACGGATATGGCAGGCCGTGTTCAGACCTCGACGACCAGCCCGTCATAGCCCGGCTCGACGCCGGCCGGCAGCCGCGCCTTCCAGGCCGCGTAATCGACCAGATGGTTCATGTGCGTGAGGATCGCGCGCTTGGGCTTCACGCGTTCGATCCAGGCCAGGGTCTGCTCGAGATGGCTGTGCGCCGGGTTGATCGCCTCGCGCAGGCAATCGACGATCCAGACCTCGATGCCGGCCAGGACCTCGAACGCGGCCTCCGGCAATTCCTTAACGTCGGTCGAGTACGCGAACTTGCCGAACCGCAGGCCCAGCGTCGGGTCGCGGTCGCCGCCATGGACTTGGGCGAACGGCACGATGTCCAGGCCGCCGATCCGGAACGGCCCGTTAACTTCTTTGGCGACCAGCGACGGCGCGTACCAGATGCCTTCGTTGGTGCGCGGCGGGTTGAAGGCATAGCCGAAGCGCGTCTGCGCCTCGTTGAGCGTCTCGCGCGAACCCCAGACCTCCAGCGGCGCATTGCGGTGGAAGTTAATGGTTCTCAGATCGTCGATGCCGTGCAGGTGGTCGGCATGGGCATGGGTCAACACCACGCCGTCGACGATCTTGAGGTGATTGTCCAGGAATTGCTGGCGCAGATCGGGCGAGGCGTCGACCAGCACGCGCGACGCCCCGTCTTCGACCACGATCGAGACCCGCGTGCGCTTGTTGCGCTTGTCGCGTGGACGTGCAGACCGGACAGGTGCAGCCGATCAGCGGCACCCCGCCGGAGCCGCCGCTGCCCAGCATGGTGACCTTCATGCCGGCGCCTTGGCCCGGTCGAACAGCCGGAAGAAGTTCGCGGTGGTCGCGCGCGCCAATTCGGCCTTATCCACAGATTTGAGGTCCGCCACCTTGGCCGCTGTATAGGCGACATAAGCCGGCTCGCACGGCTTGCCGCGCACCGGCACGGGCGCGAGGTACGGCGAGTCCGTCTCCACCAGCAGCCGGTCCAGCGGCACGGCCTTGACCGTGGCGCGCAGATCCTCGGCGTTCTTGAAGGTCACGATCCCGGAAATGGAGATGTAGAACCCCAATTCAAGAGCCTTTTCAGCCAGCTGGCGCGAGGAGGTGAAGCAGTGCAGCACCCCTTTCAACGCCCCCTGCCCGCAGCCTTCGCGCCAGCATCTGGGCCATATCGTCGTCGGCATCGCGGGTGTGGACGATCAGCGGCACCCCGGTCTCAATTGCCGCCTGCATGTGCCTGCGGAAATTGGATTTCTGCTGATCGCGCGGGCTCTTGTCGTAGTAATAGTCGAGCCCCGTCTCGCCGATCCCGACGACCTTGGGGTGTGCGGCCAGTTCGACCAGCCTCGCGGTGATCCGCCGCCTCGTTCTGCGCCTCGTGCGGATGGATGCCGACCGAGCAATAGACATCCGGATGCGCCTCGGCGATCGCCCGCACCCGCGCGAAATCGCGCAGCTTGGTGCCGATGGTCAGGAACGTGCCCCACGCCCACGCCGCGCGCGCGCGACAGCGTGCCGGCGAGGTCGTCGGCCATCGGCGGATAGTCGAGATGGCAATGGCTGTCGACCAGCATCAGGAGGCTTGCCCCTTGGCGAGCTTCTTGGGCGCTGGCGCGCCCTTCCCCGCCTCGGCCGGATCGACGTAGCGCGGGAAGATTCCCACCGGCGGCGGCAAAGCGGTTCCCGGGGCAATGGCGTCCCCAGCGCGGCAAATTCGCGGGCCCGACCCTCCGCAATGCCCAAAAGCGCCAGCATCCGGCCCATCGCCTCCGGCATGAGGGCTGGCACAAGATCGCCAGATTGCCGGATTGATCTCCACCAGCACGTAGAGCACCGTGTCCATCCGCGCCGTGTCGGTCTTGCGCAGGCCCACGGCGCCTGCTCGTCGACATAGCGGTTGGCATCGCCCACCACCTGCCACAGCGCGTCGAGCGCCTTGTGGAAGGCCTGGCTCGCCAGTTCGGCACGAACAGCCGGCAGCAACCCCTTGACCGCCGCCAGCATTTTCTCATCCGCCGGCGTGAAGGCGCCCGGCTGCGGCACCGCGGCACCGGCGTTCTTCTGGATGAAGCTCAGCACGCGCTGCGCCAAATTGCCGAGATCGTTGGCGAGGTCGGTGTTGATGCGCCGCTCCATCGCGCGCGTGCGAAAAATCACCGTCCTGACCGAACGGCACCTCGCGCAACAGGAAATAGCGGAGCTGATCGAGGCCGTATTTCGCGATCATCGCGTGCGGGTCGATGACGTTGCCCAGCGACTTGGACATTTTCTGCCCGTCGAACGTCCACCAGCCATGCGCAAACACGCGCTTGGGCGGCTCCAGCCCGGCGGCCTTCAGGAAGGCCGGCCAGTACACGGCGTGGAAGCGCACGATGTCCTTGCCGACCATGTGCAGATCGGCCGGCCAGAATTTCTGGAAAAGCGCCGATTTCGTATCGGGATAGCCGACGGCCGTGATGTAGTTCGTCAGCGCGTCCAGCCACACGTACATGATGTGCCCGGGCGCGTCCGGGTACGGGCACGCCCCACTTGAACGTGGTGCGGGAGATCGACAGATCCTTCAGACCCGACTTGACGAAGCTCGATCACCTCGTTGCGCCGGGATTGCGGCACGATGAAGTCGGGATTGGCCGTCGTAGTAGCTCGAGCAGCCAGTCCTGCCAGGCCGACAGGCGGAAGAAATAGCTCGGCTCCTCCACCCACTCGGCCTCGGCGCCGGAGGGCGCGCGCTTCTTGCCGTCCGGCCCGGTCGTCAGCTCGTCCTCGCCGTAGAACGCCTCGTCGCGCACCGCGTACCAGCCGCCGTATTTCTCCGAGATAGATGTTGTCGCGCCCTTGGGCGACTTGCTGGCGGCAATCGCCTTCCAGATCGCCTGGCGGAGACTGACGTGCCGCTCTTCGGTCGTGCGGATGAAATCGTCGTTGGAGATGTTGAGCGCCTTGGCGAGGTCGCGGAAATTCTGCGACACCTTGTCGGTGAATTGCCTGCGGCGGAACCCGGCCGCCTGCCGCCGCCTTCTCGACCTTCTGGCCGTGCTCGTCCGTGCCGGTCAGGAAATAGACCTCGCACCCGTCCAGCCGCATGAATCGCGCCAGCACGTCGCAGGCCAGCGTCGTGTACGCGTGACCGATATGCGGGGCATCATTTACGTAATAAATCGGCGTGGTTAGGTAGTAGCTCTTCATCGTCTTGTTCGGCACCCGGGCCAGCTTCAGCCGCGCTGGCGGGATCCTCCTCCAACTCTATGACGTTGCAGCGAAACCCGGCGATCTGGAGCGTTCATCCGCGGCCGCGGCAAGGGCGACGAACGCGCTCACCAGAACCAGCTTGCGATCAAGATTGACGGACTCAGTCCGCACCGCCAGGCGGCCGATCTTGTCCCATACGGCGATCCAGCGATCAAGGCTGCCGCCCGGCCCGCCGCCCCCCGTCCGCGCCGCCTTGATGACCCGGCTGAGCCAGCCCTGCAGCAGCTCCATGGCGGTCCGGAAGCCGGCGGCGGCCTCGCTGCCGCGCCCCAGCCGGTCGGCGAAGTCATGGACGGCGGGGATGTCGAGGGCGGGCAGCCGCTCCAGCAGCGCCAGCATCTCCTTGTACAGCTCCACCCCGCCACGGTCGGCGAGGTCGATCGCCCGCCCGATCGACCCCTCGCCCAGACGTCACCAACACCGAGCGGTCGCCCGGCTCCAGCTCCGGCCGGTAGCGCGCCAGCAGGCCGTCGACCTGGCGTATCCGCCAGCGGCGCCAGGTTCAGCAGCCGGCAGCGCGAGCGGATGGTCGGCAGCAGCCGCCCCGGCGCTGCGGACCAGCAGCAGCAGCGCCTGGCGCGGCGGCTCCTCCAGCATCTTGAGGACGGCGTTGGCGGCGTTGATGTTCATCTCCTCGGCCCCGTCGACGATCACCACCCGCCAGCCGCCCTCGGCCGGCGTCAGGTGCAGGAACGCGCCGACATCGCGCACGTCGTCGACGACGATCTCGTCGCGCAGCTTGTCGGTCTTGCGGGTTGACCTTGCGCTCGACCGTCAGCAGGTCGGCATGCCCGCCCGCCGCGACCCGCCGGAACGCCGGATGGTCGCTGGGCAGGGCGAGGCTATTGCTCTGGGCCGGACCGGCGAACAGCCCGCCGGCCTCGCCGCCCGCCAGCACATACCGCGCCGCGCGATAGGCGAAGGTCGCTTTGCCGATGCCGCGCGGGCCCGCCAGCAGCCAGGCATGCGGCATGCGCCCCGAGCGCCAGGACGATAGAAAGGCGGCCTCGGCCGCTTCCTGGCCGATCAGGTCGGGATTGGCGCGCGGGCGTGGGGCTTCAACGGGGGTCGTAGACTCGGCGGCATCACCCGAGAGTTAGCCGGAACCACCGCGAAACGCAATCGCGGATTTGCAACAGCTCGGGATCGTTCTTGCCACGCCCCCTTGGGTCACGCGTTCTACTTGCCACGCTCGACCAGCGCATCGCGGGCCTGCCGTACCTTGTGCTACCGGTAGAATCGAATTTCCTTGATGAAGGCCTCGGCGACACCGCCTCCATCTGCCTTCTTCGTGTCCACGGCCAAGGCAATACCGGAAATGCCAGGATCGGCAGCCTGTTCCTTGTCGAAATACGCGCGATAGGCTTCGAACAGGTTAAAACGCGTTGTCACTTGTGTGCCCGCTGCGGGCCTATCCACGCAGACGTAGCGACCACCCTTCTTGAAGTGCGAGCCGATATACGGAAAGTTCGTCTTGTCATCACCGTGGCATAAGAACAAACCGATGAAATAGGGGCTATCGGGGATAAACATCGATCCGCTCGGCTGACGTTCGTCACCCATGAAGACAATGACCATGAGGGCCTCGTTCCGAACCCCCTTCTCGTACGAGGCTCCTGCGGGAAATTTGTCCACCCCCCAATCGATCTCAATAAAGCTGAAGTCGGAGAGATTGACGCCTTCGTTCGGCATGATGCCCAAGGCGCGACGTTTGGTTGTGACGATCAGCCCATTGTTGCCAACGCCAAGGCCGATTTGACTGCGCTGCTTGGCGTCTTGCTCGAATGCGAATCCCTTTCCGCGCAACCAGGCGTCGATTGAGCCGCCGTTGTAATCAGCCAAACGAATGGTGTGAACGAGCTCGCCCTCGGCAGCAGCAGCCGATGCAAATTGCAGAAAGGCGAACGCAATGGCGATTAATACCGCTTGCATGATCACCCCCTTGGCAGGATTTTCGCCAAAATCATAAGCCCCTCAGAATCAGGAGCAAAACTATCAATCACAGCAAATCGGTGTGAACGGATCGACCGGCGGCACACTGAGCGCTGTGTGTTGCGCCCTTTACGCCTTCTCGATTGTTAAGGGCTCGCGCAGACTGTCGATCATCACGTTCCTTCTATCAACGGTCGAACCAACGGTATTGAAGGGTCAGGCCGACGGTGTCGAAATCCCCGCCGGTGCGGACGGTCAGCCCGGTGGACCAGGCCAGCTTCACGGAAACTCCATCTAGGAGCGGAATCGACAGGGTAAGGCCGTAGCGCGAGCTCGCCAGTGCATCGTCCTTGGCAACGCCGTTCAGGCTGGTCTCGCCGCCGGTGTAATAGGTGACGTCCGCCGCCAGCCACAGTCCGGGCGGAAATTGTAGCCGCCGTGCACCTGAAAGGTCCAAAGCGGTTCCTGGCTGCGAACATTGCCTCCGAAGAAATCGGTGTTTTCGGTATAGAGCCAGACGCCAGCAGCCGCGTCGGCAAACCAGTTGCCGAGGGGCTGCGACAGGCCGATCTCAGGCTTGAAGGCCCATCGATTGGTGCCAATGTTGACGAGACGCGCCGGGTCATACTCGCCGGTCGGCGCGACGATGGTGATGCTCGCACCGAGTATGGTGGCCGGCTCGCGCTGCGCGAATTCTGCCGGGGTGAGCGCCGGGCCGCCGAGCAAGTTCGACGCGAACCGCAGCCTGAGGTCGCCCGGCCCCGACCGCGAGACCTCCCTGCTCTGCTCCTGGACCTGCCCGCTGAAATCGCCCACGACATACGGCAACAGGACAGCCACGCTCGCGGCATGTCCGGCCAGGTCAAAGGTGCGCGCATAGGCGAAGGTGCTGGTGTCGAGCGAAGCCCGGACGCCGGTAATCGGGAGCGACGGATCGGTCGAAACACTTCCGGTCGTGCGCGAGTAACCCGCGATCAGAAAGTTGGTACCGATCGGTGCGGCCGAGTAGGCACGCGGCTCCAGGTCCTGCGCACCTGCCCCGCGAGCCGTCGACAAGACGCCAAGCGCCGCGACGACGACCGCTGCTGAAAAAGCGCGGGCTATGCCTGTAACAGCGTTTTGCCCAGGCCGTGAGCTCATGGCTGCCGCCACCCCCCGCCGACTTATGCCCAAGCGTGGTAAGCAAATATCATACCTGAGATTTTTTAGGGCCGAGCTGTACCATTTGCAGCATCGACCACCAAGGCTTAGCGGCGACCCGACCGACCTCGATCGCCAGCCAACTCCATTCCGAAAGGAGGATATGTGTTATGAGTTCCTGGGCGATCGCTTCGATCATGTTCGCTTGCGTATTCGGTGGCGCTCTAGCTCGGCATGCGCCTTCGGAGAATTCTGCCCGAGCACCATGTCGACGATCGTTCGAAGAGCATCGTAACGATGGCAATGGGGCTTGTCGCCACGATGGCCGCTCTCGTCCTCGGCTTGCTCGTCGCTTCAGCGAAGAGGCTCGTACGATGAGCAAAGAAGCGGACTTGACCGGATTGCGTCGGATCTCGTTCTGGTCGATGCCACGCTGGCACAATACGGAAGGGAGGCTCAGGAAGCCCGCGATCTGCTTCGCCGCGTCGTCGACCTTGGAATCGAGCGATCTCTGGCCCAAGAACGGGTCGCGAAGCCGCCACGACGGCGCCCGAGACAACCGCAATGGGTAGATCTCTCTATGGTAAAATACAAGAGCCTCGCGCCAGCGAACGACACCCAGCGAGACTTGCGATCTCAAGCCTTGCAGGCCGTCGACGGCGCTGGGACGGACGCGCTGGCTGCTCGGAGCGCAGCAGCAAAGCAGCTCCATCCCGGTGCTGTTCCTGGTGATCCTGGTGTTCTGGCTCACCGTTCTTTTTGTCAGCTTCGGGCTCTTCGCGCCAACAAATGCAACGGTCATCGCAACGCTATTCTTATGTGCGTTGTCGGTTTCGGGAGCAGTCTTCTTGATACTGGAATTGGCCGAACCGTTCGAGGGGCTGATTCAGATTCCCAGCGCTCCGCTGCGGAACGCCTTTGCCCTTATCGAGCGCTAGGCGAATCGCGCTTACGCCAGCGGCCCGGCCCGCCTTCCATCCAGCAGCTTGCGGATTTCTTTAGCGGCGGGCGAGCCGCCGGGCTGACGCGCCGCGCGAACGTGGCATGACGGAAAGCCGGATCAGAGTTTGCGCGTCATCTGTGATGCCCGGCCGGCCAATTCCCTCGCTGATCTGTCTGGCCGCCTCGCGCGCACATGCGCGAACCGTATCGGCGGTCGAGAATGTTGCCACGACATCATATACCGGAGGCGCCATTTCGCGTACGTCGCTGGCCAGCAACGCGCCGGATTGGGAATCGTGCGTTTCGACGGCGATCTCGATCGCTCCCGTCAAGCTTCCACCCGCTCCGGCAACGCCGCGCACCGCGTTGATGGCGATCCCCACCGGCAACACGCGCGAGACCGTCGCGGCGCCGCCCACTGTCCGGCTAACGCCGATCAGTGTCGTCTGGATACGAGCGACATCGGGTGCCGGGGCGGTCGCCAGCACGTATTTCGCTCCGAGCACTTTGTGAAATTCGTCTTCGACCAGCCGTGCGAATTGTTGCTGCTCGGCGGCCGTGTAGCCCCCGAAGGCGGCTTCCGGGCCCGTATAGACCACGACCGGGTCGATCATTATACGACGATATTTCAAGGCGGCCTGATCCAGGTCAGGCGCGCGGTACCCATACGCGCCGTTGCTCGCTGCATCCGGCTGGAGCTGGCTGGATGAACCGAGGCCGGCCGGTGCCTCTGCCCGCTGTTCCGAGGAAGCGCAGGCAGCCAAATAGACTGCCGAAAGCACTGAAAGGACTGCCATCACTCTTCGTACAACCATGTTGAACCGCCTTTCGGAGACGCGCGTTCCGGCAAAACGGGCGTGATGCCGATGACGAATATAGTTGCAGCAGCCGAGCGGATCACTCGGGCAGCCTCTGGCTACCTTCGAAAAATGACTGTAGGGCGCCTCATGCAATACAAGCTATTTCGGGACGATCTAAGGACACTCCCGATGCTCTCGACTCGAATCAGCCCCTATCATTGAGCAGGGATGTCCCCCCAATCACCACTGGTCCCGCCCAATGATGAAATTGCTTCGATGGCTCGCATTGTCGTTGCTTGTCGCCGGCTGTGGCGGCCTGACGCGCCTGGACGCTGTGCCTGCCAGCATCAAGGAAGAGACGACGGTCCTCGGCCAGAGCGACCTCCGCTATTGGGGGGACGAAACCTCGACCAAGATGCTCGAGGACGCCATCCAGTCCTACTTCTCTGAGGTCGCCGCTGCATCAGGCATCGGGTCAGCCGGGCGCCCTCCCGCCAGCGGAATTCCTCGCAATCTCCGGCGGCGGTGAAAACGGCGCGTATGGCGCCGGGCTTCTCGTCGGATGGACTGCGGCCGGCACGCGCCCGAGCTTCAAGCTCGTGACCGGGATCAGCACTGGCGCGCTGACGGCGCCGTTCGCCTTTCTGGGCCCTGCCTACGACAGCCAGCTTCGGGAGGTCTACACGACCCTATCCGGCAAGGACGTGATGCAGCCGCGTGGATACCTGGCGGTGCTGTTTGACGACGCGCTCGCCGACAACTCGCCGCTGCGCCGGACGGTCGCCAAGTATGTCGATCAGGCCATGCTCGACGCCATCGCCGCGGAGCATGCCAAGGGACGAATTCTGCTGATTGCCACCACCAATCTCGACGCGCGGCGCCCGGTCATCTGGAACATCACCAAGATCGCCGCCAGCGGCCACCCCGGCGCGCTCAAGCTGGTCCGCGATGTCCTCGTCGCCTCCGCCGCTATTCCCGGGGCGTTCCCGCCGATCATGATCGACGTCGAGGTCAACGGCGTGAAGCACCACGAAATGCACGTGGACGGCGGCGCCAGCGCCCAGGTGTTCGTTTATCCGCCATCGCTGAGCATAAGAGCCCAGTCCGCGCAAGGCCACGTCGTAAGGGAGCGCCACGTCTACGTCATCCGCAACGCGCGCCTCGATCCGGACTGGGCCCAGGTCGAACGTGGCGTGTTCAGCATCATGGAGCGCGCAATCACCTCCCTGATCCAGACCCAGGGGGTCGGCGATCTCTACCGGATTTATCTCGCCGCGTACCGCGACGGCATCGATTTCAATCTTGCCTACATCCCCGAGACCTTCAAGACACAGCTCAAAGAGCCGTTCGAAACGGCGTATATGCGCGAGCTGTATCAGATCGGTTACGAGCGCGCCGTCAAAGGCTATCAATGGGCCAAGGTTCCGCCGGGCTACACGGCGCCGGAGATCGAGCCGCCCGTGGAAACGCAGCCTGCTGTCCGTAAGTAGCGCCGTAGCATTACCCGAAAGTCAGCCGGAACCGCCGCGAAACGCAATCGCGGATCTGCGTCCAGACCGACTCAATATCGCCCGAGGCGTCGATCAGCTTGCAGCGCTTGGGCTCGCGCTTGGCGATGTCGCGAAACCCGCGCCGCAGCCGCTCATGGAAGGAGCGGTCCATGCGCTCGTAGCGATCCTCGCCGCCGCGCCTTGCCGCCGCGCGCGCCAGGCCGGTTTCGACCGGCACGTCCAAAATCAGTGTGAGGTCGGGTGCAAAATCGCCGACGACATTGCGATAGAGAGCCGTGACCGTCTTGCGACCAAGTCCGTGGCCATAGCCCTGATAGGCCATCGTCGAAATCGGCGAAGCGATCGCACACCACCCAGGCGCCGGCGGCGACGGATGGCAAGACGACGCTGTGCAGGTGCTCGGCGCGCGCGGCGAAATGCAGCAGCGCCTCGGTCATCGGCTGCCAGCGCCCCGGCTCGCCCTCGACCAGCAATTTGCGGATCTCTTCGGCGGCGGGCGATCCGCCCGGCTCGCGCGTGGTGCGGACCTCAAGCCCGGTCGCGCGCAAGGCCTCGGCCAGTCGCGCGATCTGCGTCGACTTGCCCGCCCCTTCCCCGCCTTCCAATGTAATGAAGCGGCCGCGTTTCGCCGGCCGCGAAGGGGCGCGTGCAGCTTTGCCTGGCGCGCGCCCCGCTCAACTCAATTCTTGCCGCTGCCCCACAGCAGGTAGTTGATGGCGGCGGTGATGCGGCCGGCGAAGCCGAGCTTGCCGACGGCTTCGCTCGCCACCAGCGGCAGCTCGATGTCGTTCATCCCCGGCGCGCTGAGCACCAGCTTGCCGACCTGCTGGCCCTTGGAAATCGGCGCCGGCACCGGCCCGTCATAGACCGCCTTCACTTGCAGCTGCTGGCGCGCGCGCTTGGGCATCGTCACCACGAAATCCTTGCCCGCGGTGAGCTGCACGGTCGGCTGGTCGCCCAGCCAGACATCGGCCTTCTCGACCGGCTGGCCGGCTTCGACCAGCTTGAAATTGGCGAACTCGCGATAGGCCCATTCGATCAGCCGCTCGCTCTCTTCGGCGCGGCCGCGCATGCTCGGCAGGCCGTTGAGCACCATGACGATGCGCCGCCCGTCGCGAATGGTCGAGGCGGTCAGGCCGTAGCCCGCGGCATCGGTGTGGCCGGTCTTCATGCCGTCGGCGCCGATGTTCTTGTACAGCAGCGGATTGCGGTTGCCCTGCTTGATGGGCACGCCCTTCTCGTCCTTGCCGTAGGTGAAGCTCAGTCTCGCTGTAGTACTTGTAGTACTCCGGGAAATTCGTTGATCAGCCGCAGCGCCAGCGTCGCCAGGTCGCGCGTCGTCATGTAGTGGTCGGGATCGGGCCAGCCCGAAGCATTGCGGAAATTGCTGCCCGTCAGGCCGATCTTCTTGGCTTCCTCGTTCATGCGCTCGGCGAACGCCTCCTCGCTGCCGGCGAGGCCTTCGGCGAGCACGACGCAGGCGTCGTTGCCCGACTGGATGATCATGCCGCGCAGCAGATCGTCGACCGACACGCGGCTGCCCAGCGCCACGAACATCTTCGAGCCCTGGATGCGCCACGCGCGCTCGCTGACCGGCATCGTGTCGTCGAGCTTGAGGCGGCCTTCCTTGATCGCCTTGAAGACCATGTAGCCGGTCATGATCTTGCTCATCGACGACGGCGGCATGCGCTCGTCGGCGTTCTTCTCGAACAGGATCGTGCCCGTGTTGTAGTCGAGGATCAGCGCCTGCTTGGCCGTCGTCTCGAGCGCCAGCGGCGAGGAGGTCGGCACCACGGCCGCCTTCGGCGCTTCGGTTGCCGGTGCTGGCTGGGCTTTCTTCTTGCTCTGGGCGTCGGCGCCGGCGGCAAAGGCCACGGCCGCAACGATGGCGGCAACGCCAAGAGCGGCAAGGCGGAGGCGACGGGACAGGCTGGTCTGGCTCATGTGGGGCTTCCTAGGATCTCGGGCGGGTCATGCCTGACGAGTCATAGTGAATAAAAATTAATAGACCTAAAACGCGGCCCGTGTCCGGCCAAAATTTAATCGACGACGACAACCCGGGCCTCGGGCACGACCGAGGCGACCTGCTCCAGCAGATCGTCGGCCTCGCCGACCGAGAAGACGGGCCCGACCCGGACCCGGAACACCTGCTGCGTACCGGCGGTCGCCGGTGTCACCTGGATCTTGCCGTAGCGCGACAGCCGGGCACCCAAACGATAGGCCGTATCGTAATTGGCGAAGGCGCCAGCCTGGACGAACAGCGTCGTCGGGCGCACCGCCTGCTGCGTCACGACCGCCTGCGCCGAAGCCTGCTGCTGCACCGGCAGCGCCGCCACTTCCCGCGAAACGGACGGCCGCGGCGGCAGAGCCGGCACCGGCGCGGCGCTGGCAATGGTGTTGCTGGAGGGCGCGGGCATCACCGGCGGCGCCGGCTTGGCCATCGGGACCTGCTGCGCGGGCTTGGTCCGGCCCTTGCTGTCGACGCGCGGCTGCCCCTGCTGTGCCGGCGGCAGGGTGGCCGAGGGCGGCGGCAGGGCCGACGAGGCCGCGGCGGGCGCTGTCTGGCGTGCCCCGTCCGGCGGGCGGCAGTGCATCGCTGGCGCACCGTTTCGCGCGGGACGGAGGCCACCACGGTGCCCTGGGCAGCGCCCGGCGTGCCGTTCAGCAGCGCCATTTTCAGGTTGCGGCTTTCATCGGGCAGCATTTCGACGCGTACCCGCGCCGTCCCCTGCCCTTCGAAGCCGAGGAGCTGGGCGGAGCGTCGCGACACGTCGATGATGCGGCCGCGCACGAACGGTCCGCGGTCATTGACGCGCAAGACCAGGGAGCGCCCGTTCTCGAGATTGGTCACCCGCACCAGAACTCGGCATCGGCAGCGTCTGATGCGCCGCCGTCAGCGAGTTCATATCGTAAAGCTCGCCATTGGCCGTGTTGCGGCCATGGAAATTGGTACCCTTGCCCTCGCCGCCGTAAAACGACGCGATGCCGGTCTCGCTGTAGCTGTAATCCTCGGCCGGGTAGTACCAGATCCCATTGATCTGGTAGGGATCGCCGACCTTATAGCCGCCCTGTGACGGGCTACCCTGGATCTGCTTGACGGTGTGGGCGACCAGCTTGGTCTCGGCGCAGCCGCTCAGGGCCAGCGCGGCCAAGCCGGCGCACAAAATCAGGAATTTGCCGGAATTCGTCGGCATTTAGTAGCTACCAATCCGATCGGACAATAGATGTTGTAACCTAAACGTCTCCGATCCGATCGGCAAGGTATCCGACTGCCGTTGCGAAATAGAGCGAGCGGTTCCAACGCAGCAATACGCGATAATTATTGTAAACTAGTAAAGTTGGCCGGTCTGAATCGCGCGCCGGCCGCACCAGCGAGGCCGGCAGGTCGCCGCGCGGCGGCAGATCGCCGCCGTCGACGCGTCGGAACTCCCAGGGTCTGCCATTCCGTCAGCGGCTTCTGGACCTTGTTGTAGTCGATCAGTGCGGTGTCGAGCCCGGCCGGCACGCTGACCTCCCGCCCCCAGGTCTCGGTGCCCTTCCAACCGACCTTGGAGAGGTAGTTGGCGATCGAGCCGAACACGTCGGCGCGGCTCTGCCAGATATCGGCCTTGCCGTCCCCGTCCATGTCGATGGCATAGGCGAGGAAGCTCGAAGGCATGAACTGGCTCTGCCCCATCGCCCCCGCCCACGAGCCTTTCATGTCCTTCGGGTTCGCAAGTCCCCGCTCGACCATGCGCAGCGCGTTGTAGAGCTCCTCGCGGAAAAAGGCGCTGCGCCGTCCGTCATAGGCGAGCGTCGCGAGGGCCGCGATGATGGAAAACGTGCCTTGGATACGCCCGAAATCCGTCTCGATCGCCCACAGCGAGACGATGAAGCGCGGCTGCACGCCAAAGCGCGCGCTCACGGTGTTCAGCAGCTCTCGGTTTTCCGCAATGCGCTGCCGCCCGGAATCGACACGCGTCTGCGTGACGACGCGGGTGATGTAGTCGTCGAACGTGATCGTGGTTTCGGGCTGGCGGCGGTCGAGCTCCGAGCACGCGCGCGATCGGCTCGACATCGGTTAGCGCGGACTCGACGGTGCGCTGGGAAAACCCCTTCTGGCGCGCTTCAGCGCGCAGATTGTTGAGCCAGGTCGCGAAATCCTGCTCATTGGCGCGCGCGCCATTCGGCAGGCTTATGGCGGCGGCGGCGGCGCCAACGCCCAGGCCGAAGCTGCGACGATCAAGGCCGGCGGGATGGCGAGTCGGCGAAGGTCTCTTCATGGCGCCCGTCATGCCACAAGCGGGGGCGCCGCTGCAACGCGCGTGACGATCTCAGGGCGAGGGAAACAGTTCCGTCGTCCTGCCGAGATAATTGTAGACGATGAGGCCGATATATTCGCGGATCGCTTCCGACAGGAAATGGATATTGGCGCCCAGCCCGAACACGGGGTCGAAATTCTCGTCTGTGTCGGTGGCGAAATCGACCGGGAACGGGATCAGCCCGGTCCAGCCCGCCTTGCGGAAGCAGCCGATCGCGCGCGGCATGTGCCGCGCTGACGTAATCAGGATCCATTGCTGCTCTTTTTCCGGCTTCAGCAGATTGTAGCTGTAGACCGCGTTCTCGTAGGTGTTGCGCGACTTGTCCTCGAACACGATGCGCGTGGTGTCGAGACCGATGCGCGCGAAGATGCGGCGCACGACGTCCGCCTCGGTATCGCGCCCGTCGATCAGCTCGATCGAGCCGCCGGTGAACACGTGCTGCGCCATCGGGTAGCGTCGTGCCAGCTCCAGGAACGCATCCGAGCCGCGGCGAGCCGGCCGCGGCCAGCGAGCGCGGCACCCCGCGCTTGCCGATCACATAATCGTCGACCACGCCGCCCAGCACGATGATCCCGTCGGCGCGGGTCGGCAGGCTGTGCAGCGGCGGAAACCGGTCCTCGATGGGCTTCAGCGCCCAGACGCCGATCGGCAGCATGGCGATAGCCAGGCTGACGAGCGCGGCCAGCGTCACCAGGGCGCGCCCGATCCGGACCCAGGGGGTCCAGAGGAACGCGACGCCCACCAGCCAGATCAGGAAGAGGAGACTGCTCGGCTCCGCCACGAGCCAGAACAGTTTGGACAAAGACAGGGTGAATTCCATCGCCGGCAACATTTAAACAGGACCGGCCCGGCTGGCAACGACATGACCGGAAATTAACGTTTTGCGACGCTCACTTAGGGCTTTGTTAAGTCGCAATGATCGAGTTTATGATCGAAATTCTGGTGTTTTTCCGGGGAATCTATTTTCCATGAAGATCGATTTTTACCGCCATCGGCTGTCGTCGGCCGATGCCATCGAGATTGGCAAAGTTCTGGATTCCGCCTTCCTGACCTCCGGCGAGGTCGGCAAGAAGGTCGAGGGCATGATCAACGAGTTTTTCGGCGTCAAGCACACGCTGCTGGTCAATAGCTGGACCAACGGCGCGCTCGCGGCCCTCCTCGCCATCGGCGTCAAGCCCGGCGACGAGGTGATCATCCCGGCGATGACCTTCATCGCCACGGCGAACATGGTCGAGCTGATCGGCGCCAAGCCGGTCTTCGTCGATGTCGACCCGACACGCTGCTGCTGGAGCCCCAGGCGATCGCCCGCGCCGTCACCAAGAAGACCAAGGCCGTCATCCCCGTCCATCTCTACGGCCAGATGTGCGACATGAAGGCGATGCGCGCGGCGCTGCCCAAGAGCGTCACCATCATCGAGGATTGTGCGCACTGCTTCGAGGGCACGCGCGATGGCGACGCGCCCGGCAAGCACGCGGAGATCGCGATCTTCTCCTTCTATGCCACCAAGAACGTCACCTGCGGCGAGGGTGGCGCCATCATCACCAACAGCGACGAACTGGCTCTCAAGATGCAGCGCACGCGCCTGCACGGCATGTCGCACGGTGCCGCGGACCGCTTCAAGAAAGGCAATTACCGCCACTGGGACATGGAATCGCTGGGCGTGAAGGCGAACCTGCCTGATCTCCTCGCGGCGCTGCTGCCGCGCCAGATCGAGGATTGCCGCAACTGCTGCCCAAGCGCCAGGCGGTCTCGAGCCGCTACCGCGAGGCCTTCGACAACCAGCCGATCCGTCAGGCCAGAGATTCTGCCCGGCTCCAACAGCGCCGAGCATCTCTACGTCATCCATGTGCCTGGCCAGGTGCGCGACGACGCGATCGCCGAGTTGAATCAGCGCGGCGTGCCGGTGACGGTGAACTACCGCTCCGTCCCCACCCTCACCTATTACCGCGAGAAATACGGCTACAAGCCCGAACTCATTTCCGGTCAGCTACGAATGGGGCGAAGGCACCATCTCGCTGCCGCTCTACCCCAATCTGCCGAAAGAAGCGCAGGACCACGTCATCAAGGCCGTCCTCGAAGGCGTGGTCCCGCTCTGCCGTAAGGCCGGTCGAAACTAACGCAACTCGTCTGGAGACCGTCGCCGGCTTCAGGCGGTGACGGCTCTCCCGACGCGCGCCTGATTGATCGCCCACAGCGTCAGCATGGCTCCAAAGATCGCCGGCAAGCTGACCGCGGGAAAATCGCGCAGAAGGGCCGACGGCGCGCAGATGCCGACGGCAACTTCCCACACATGGAAGACGGCGTGTGCGCTGAGCCACAGCGTCGCGGCGGCCCATAGCTCGATGCGGCGTTCCGGCCGGATCATGCCGATCCCGAACGCGACGCCGAGGAACAGCTGGATGATGCCGATATCGCGGATGAAGTGCTGATTGAAGAAGCCCGTATCGGTCACGCCAGGCACAAAATCGTACCATGTCAGCGGTGCCGACGAGCATGAACAGGCCGTTGACGGAGAGAAGCACGCCATTGAATGCCACCATGGCTATGACCAGCATCAAAGTGGCGCGATTGAGATCTGTCGTTTTCATGATCCTGGACCTTCCCTTCGAGTGCAGCGCTTACGGGCTGACGAGCGGCTGATCCCGCCCGTCAACCGGCCGGCATCGGCTTACGCTTGCCCGACGGAGCGGCTGAGCCACTCCGCGAAGCGCGTCGGGCCGATGCGCGGATTGGCGCCGGGCGTCAGCGACTGATCGTTGATCTCCGCGCCGAAATAGCGGGCGTGGACGTCGGCGATCACCTCGCGCGGGATCCTTCTTCGCGGTCAGGAATCGCCGCACGAATTCATCCATGGCGATCCGTTCCGGACCCGCCACTTCGACCGTACCATTCACCGGCGCTGCGAGCGTGACATCGGCCAGCGCATCGGCAACGTCATCCGACACGATGGGCTGAAAAAGGCCGGCGACAGCCGAACCGTTTTCCCGTCGCTCGCCGACTGGGCGATGGCGCCAGCAAACTCGAAGAACTGCGTCGAGCGGAGGATCGTGTAGGGGATCTTGCCGGCTTTGATCAGCTTTTCCTGGGCCAGCTTCGCGCGGAGATAACCGCTGTCGGGATTCCGGTCCGTGCCGACGATCGACAGCGCCACGTGATGGTGCACGCCGGCCGCCGCTTCCGCCGCGAGCAGGTTGCGGCCGGACGTCTCGAAGAACGCCAGGACAGCCTTGTCCTCGAATGACGGCGAGTTTGCCACGTCGACGACGATCTGCGCGCCTTCCAGCGCCTCGGCCAGCCCCTCGCCCGTGATTGTGTTGACGCCGGTATTGGGCGCCGCCGCCACGACCTCATGGCCCTTGTCGCGCAGCCGGTTCGCGAGCTTCGTGCCGATGAGGCCGGTGCCGCCGATGATGACGATCTTCATGCGGCTTGGTTCTGGCCATTGGGGTCTCCGTTGAGTTGCGAGCGCATCAGTGCGATCGATGTGACGCGAGAGTGCCCGTAAGCAGACCGGAAGACTTTGTCACGACCTTGAATTGCCCTTCAGTTTCCCTTGTTTATTTGTCCAAAGCCGGTCGCCATCGCGGCGATTTCACACTGGCGTCGCGGCCGGCGCTGTACAAAGATCACTGCGCTCTCAACGACTTGCCTGACCTGATCGGCTCTGCCTCGGCGAACGGGCCTCCAGCCCCACCCAGCACGGGCCATGGAGCATCGAATTGCAATTTGTCTTCGCCGACTGCGTGCTCAACCCCGACCGGCGCGAGCTCACCCGGGGGTCCGAGGTGATCGCCATCGGGCCGCAGGTCTTCGATCTGCTGCTCTATCTGATTCGGAACCGCGAGCGCGTCGTCAGCAAGGATGACGTGCTGGACACAGTGTGGAGTGGCCGGATCGTCTCCGAATCGACCCTCACCAGTCATCTCAATGCGGTCCGCAAGGCGATCGGCGACAGCGGCGAAGAGCAGCGCCTGATCCGCACAATCGCCCGCAAAGGCTTCCGGTTCGTCGGCGACGTTCGGGAAGCGCAACCGCGCGGATTCGCCCGGCGGCCAAACCGGATGGCCCACCTCGACCAGCACCTGTCCCTTCCCGACAAGCCGTCCATCGCGGTCTTGCCGTTCCAGAACCTGAGCGGCGATCCCGAGCAGGAATACTTCGCCGACGGCGTGGTGGAGGACGTCACCGCCGCCCTGTCGCGCAGCCGCTGGCTGTTCGTCATCGCGCGCAACTCCATGCTTCACCTACAAGGGCCGGGCGGTGGACGTGAAGCAGGTCGGCCGCGAGCTGGGCGTGCGCTATGTGCTGGAGGGCAGCGTACGCAAAGCCGCGAACCGGGTCCGCATCACCGGACAGCTCATCGATGCCGCGACGGGCACGCATCTCTGGGCGGACCGCTTCGAAGGCACGATCGACGACATCTTCGAGCTGCAGGACCAGATCGCCACCAGCGTCGTCAGCGCGATCGCGCCGCAGTTGGAACGCGCGGAGATCGAGCGCGCCAAGCGCAAACCGACCGAAAGCCTCGACGCCTACGACTATTATCTGCGGGGCATGGCGAACTTACATCGCGGCACCAGAGAGGCCGCCGATGAGGCGCTGGCGTTGTTCTACAAGGCGATCGAACTCGATCCGGATTTCGCGTCGGCCTATGCCATGGCGGCGTGGAGCTATTTCTGGCGCAAGTTCAACGGCTAGATGGTCGATCGCGCCAAGGAGATCGCCGAGGGAACACGATTGGCCCGCCGGGCCGTCGAGCTGGGCAAGGACGACGCCGTCGCTCTTGCGCGCAGCGGTCATGCCCTCTTCCATCTCGCCGGCGAACTCGACGACGGCATTGCATTGATCGATAGGGCGAAGCTGCTCAATCCCAACCTCGCCTCAGCCTGGTTCCTCGGCGGCTTCCTGCGCGCCTGGCGCGGCGATTCCGACGATGCCATCGAGCACTTCGCGCGTGCCATGCGGTTGAGCCCTCTGGATCCGGAAACGTATCGTATGCACGCCGGCTCGGCACTGGCGCATCTGTTCGCCGGGCGCTTCGACGCCGCGTCGTCATCGGCCGAGAAGGCGTTCCAGGATTTGCCGAGCTTTGTCATCGTGGTCGCCATCATCGCGGCAAGCCACGCGCTCGCCGGCCGTTCGGACGAAGCCAAACGCGCCATGCGCCATCTGCGTCAGATCGACCCGGCCCTGCGCCTGTCCAATCTCAAAGACTGGTTCCCGCTCTACCGGCCGGAAGACCTCGCCATCTTCGCCGATGGCTTGCGACGGGCGGGATTGCCGGACTGACAGACGCATACCGCCCAAGACTTCAAGCGACCCTTGTTTTGATCGCCCAAGCCCTGGTTTTCATAGCAATCGAACCGTCGTCGCGGCGCTGCAGAGCACTCTGCAGCTTCTCCTTCAGCCGCTGCCTTGCGTCCGGCGCGAGTTTCACGCAATAGCCCGGCGCCGGGCCCGCCCCCAAAGTGAACGGGTGCCAGTAATCCTCGAAATCCTTGAACACGGACGCCACCTCGATCGAAGTGCAATCGACGGAGGTTAGTCCGGCGCTTTTTGCCAGATCGCTCAGCCCTTGCGGTGTGCAAAATGGAAACCGCCGGTCTTCGGTAAGGTCCAGGGCCGCGGGATCGAGGGCGGTCGCGGCCGTCCAAAACGCGCGCATGAATTCGACGCCGCCGCCGGGATAGTCCCAGACATAAAATCCGATCATGCCCCCGTCCCGCGCCACGCGCTTCATCTCGGCCAGCGCCTTCACCTTGTCCGGCACGAAATTCAGCACAAGCGCGGATACAACGACATCGCGACTGCCCGGCGCCAGCGACAAGGACTGAGCGTCGCCCACCTGAAACGTCACGCGCTGATCGGGCACGTTGATTTGGGCCTTCGCGAGAAATCCTTCCGACGGATCGATCGAGATCACGCTCTTGGGGTGGCATCGCGCCACGATCGCGGTGGAGAGCGCGCCCGTGCCACATCCGACATCGAGCCAGTCCTTTGCCTCCGGCGCGCCGAGCCACTCGAGAAAGCGCGGCGCAATCTGCCGGCTCCATCGCCCCATATAGGCATCGTAGCTGTCGCCGGCCTGCCAGGCATCGTGCCGGGATGTTTCGGCCATTCGCTCGTTCTTCCTCCCCACACCTATTCGATGATGTAATCCGCGCGCGCGACGATGGGCTCGGGGATGGCGAGACCAAGGGCCTTGGTGGTCTTGAGGTTGATGGCCAATTCGAATTGGGTTGGCTGTTCCACCGGAAGATTGGCCGGATTCTCCCCGCGCAAGATGCGATCAGCATACCGCGCCAGCCGCATATGGGTAGCACGCTGATTCGCACCGAGGCTCAGGAGGCCGCCGGCATCGCAATACTCCCGCCACCCGAACATCGACGGCAAACTCTGCGCCATAGCGAACTGGGCAATCTTGGCCCGGTGCATCATGGTCGCCCCCTCCGGGAAGACGACCATGGCATCGGCGCGTGCGCGGCCCGTTGCCGCAAGCGCGCTCTCCAGTTCGCGCGCACCGGTGAACGGAACGTAGACCGGTTCGATGCCCAGCGCCCGTGCCGCGTCCTGCGTCGCGCGCCATTCCGAGCGTTCGCCCGGATGATCGACATTCGACAGAACGGCAAGTCTGCGCAGATGCGGCAGGACATCCTTCAGGAGTTCCACCCTCTTGCCGGCCAATTCCAGCGAAAGAAACGTGGCGCCCGTGAAATTGCCGCCGGGTCGCGCCAGGCTGCTGACGATTTCCAAGCTCGACCGGATCGCCGCTAATGGCAAAGAGAACGGGCACGTCCGTGACCGCTTTCATTGTGCGAATGGCCGGACCGCTCGATACTGGCGAGCGCCGCATTGCCGCGCGTGAGTTCGGATATCACGGCGCGCAGCGCATCGGGATTGCCGGGCGCGTAGCGCAGCTCAAGACTGAAATTCTGCCCCTCGACCCAACCCTGCGCGCGCAGGCCCTCGCGAAACCCCTCCACGAACGGATCGGGCTGAGAGTCCGTTGAAACCCAGAAAATGCGATAAGGTTTTGCCGGGCTCTGCGCCAGCGTCGCGAACGGGCAGGAAACCGCCGCACTCCCGAGAAGCGATAGGAATTTCCGTCGTCTCATCGGCTGTCCCCAGGCAAGGGTTGCGCCTGACAACCGGAATCTCTAGCAGATCCTTTTCGCGCTCGTCTGTGCGTAAACGCACTAAGAGTGCGCGAGCGCCCCCGCCGTCGGTTGCGCTAATGCACCACGTCGAGAAACGGCGTACCCGGATCGCTCACATAAAAGATGACCAGTTTGGTCGCATGAGTTGCGCTGCGGTTATGGCCCGTCATTCTGACATGGGGCGGCTCGACATAGGCCTCGCCGGCCTTAATCGTCATCGTGCCGTGCCCTTCAAGATCCAGCGTGAAGTCCCCTTCTAGAATGTAGACAGTCACCGGCGAGCGGTGCGTGTGAAACACCGTCTTGTCGCCCGGCTTGAGGTTCGCGGTCATGACGCGCACCTCTTGCTGATCGCTGCGCGGCATCCCGTCGACGAGCTTCTGGAGCACGAGGTTCGGGCGGGCCGTGCCGCTGTCCTGTGCCATTGCGGCAAAACTCAACCATGAGCACCCTAGAATCGCCGCCAAGCTGAGAATTGAGCGCATCGTTCCCCCTTTATGCGACATGACCGAGTTGCGCGATCATATCCCGGCGGCGCAAGCATGGGCCAGACATGCGAAGGGCCCCACCTTAATCGGTGAGGCCCTTCTTTGGCGGACGATAACCGTGCGGATTAGAGCAGTCGGCCGTTGAGCACGAAGCGGTCGACGAACTGCTTGGCGTCGAGAAGCTTCTTGTACCAGCTCACGGTGTAGGAATTCGCTTCCGGCGCGATCTGGCCCTTCTGAAGCGCGTCGAAGATCTCGCGCACGCCGTCGGCCGGTGAATACTGCGCCACGAAGCCGATCGTGCGCTTGATCTTGTCGAAGGAGACGTTGTAGTCGCGCTTGTCCGGGCTGTCCGGCATCACTTCCAGCTCGACCGGGATCGGCAGCGTGTCGCGGACCGTCTCGGCGATGGTGATGATCTGGATGTTGGTCATGCCGACGTTGAAGATCTCGCCATTGACCTTCTTGGTGTCCGCACCCAGCACCTCGATGAAGGCCTGCGCGGTGTCGCGCACGTGGACAACCGGGCGCCACTGCTGGCCGCCGCCGGTGACGAAGATGCGGCCCTTCTCGAGCGCGTTCAGCGTCATCAGGTTGATGACCAGGTCGAAGCGCGTGCGCTTGGACATGCCGAACACGGTGGCCTGGCGCAGCGCCGTCACGCAGAAATTGTCATCGGCCAGCGGCAGCGTGGCGCGCTCGGCCTCGAGATTGGCCTTGGCGTAGGCCGTGATCGGCGCCGTCGGCGCCTCCTCGGTCAGGGCGCCGCCGGCACCCGCGCCGTAGATCGAGCACGAGCTCGCCAGCACATAGCGCTTCACGCCGGCTTCCTTCGCCGCGCGGGCGACGCGCGCGCGCCCCGAATGGTTGATCGCGTCCGTGAGGTTGGGATCGAGATCGCCCGCCGGATCGTTCGAAAGGGCGGCCAGATCGCACACGCCATCGACGCCGGCGAAATCGGACGGCTCGACGTCGCGGATATCCTTGCGGATCAGCTTGAAATTGGGATGCGACAGTGTGTCCTTGAGGAGGTCCTCGCCGAAGAAATAACGATCGAGGCCGATCACCTTGTGCCCGCTCGCCAGCAACTTGTCGACCAGCGTCGAACCGATATAGCCGCCCGCACCCGTCACCAAAATCGTCGTCATTCCCTTGTCCCCCGTACCCGTAATTGCTTGCTCAATCCGACCAAATGACCTGCGCAATGGAACCGATCCGGCAGTGACTTGGTTGGTTATCTTCCGTGCTCACAATCCCGACTGACCGGCTGACGAGGGTAAAATCCGGCCTGCCGCACAAACGCGGCCGTACCTAACGAACACCCTGGTAGTAGCAAGGCGCAGGCCAATCCGATTAACAGGTTGAAAACAAGACTTTATATGTTTAACAGTTTTGTAAACCATTCTTGCTGTAAAATATATTGACACAACCTGACATCGGTCGAGCGTGCCCGGATTCCGCTTTTCCACAGGGCCACCGCCGTTTCCACTCTTCCGAAGGCGATTTGACGTGTCTCAGTCCAAGCCGAACGCCGCCTTGTCGTCCCCCCTCGTTCAACGCGTGCTCCAGCATTCCGCGGTGCGCTTTGGCCTGGTGGGCCTCGTCAACACCGCCGTCGGGCTCGGCCTGATCTACGCCTGCAAATTTCTGTTGGGTTTCGCCGACATTCCCGCCAATGCCGTCGGCTACATCATTGGCCTGATGGTCAGCTTCACCCTCAACAGCCGCTGGACGTTTCGTTATGACGGGCCCGTGTGGCCGGCCGTGCTGCGCTTCCTGCTGACCTTCGTGATTTCCTATGCCGCCAACATCGTCACGGTGCTGCTTCTCATCGACCGCCTTGGCGTGAACGCCTATCTCGCGCATGCGATCGCCGTCGTGCCCTACACGACGACGTTCTACCTGCTCAGCCGTTTCATGGTGTTCGCGAGCGCGATGCGCCGCGCCGGCTAAGGGCCGGCCTTTTCCGAGCCGCGCACGACGCGGTCGATGAGGAACAGCGGCCGCTGCTTTGAATCCATGTAGAGCCGGCCGAGATATTCGCCGATCACGCCCAGCACCAGCATGTTGGCGCTGCCCAGGATCACGACGACCATGATCAAGGACGTCCAGCCTTCAACGGCGTCGTGCGCGATCCAGCTATAAAGCGCGTAGACAAACAGCAAAAATCCAGCCACCGCGAAGAAGCCCGCGAAATACGAGGCGATCTTGAGCGGCCGCACCGAAAAGCCGGTGATGGCGTCAAACGCCAGCGCCAGCATCGTGGCAAAGGGATACTTGGTTTCGCCGGCGAAGCGCGCATGGCGCTCGTAGCTCAGCGGCACCTGCTTGAAGCCGATCCAGCTGATCATACCGGAGACGAACCGGTGCTGCTCGGGCATCGAATTCAGCACGTCGAGCGCGCGACGCGACAGCAACTGGAATTCCGCCACGTCCATCGGCATGTCGACATCGACCATGTGGTTGAGCACGCGATAGAACGCCTTTGCGGTCGCCTTCTTGAACCAAGTTTCACCAGCGCGCGACGCGCGCTGGCCGTAGACCACGTCGTTGCCCTGGTCCATGAGCTTGAGCATATCGCCGAGGAGCTCGGGCGGATCCTGCAGATCGGCATCGAGGATCAAGATGCGCTCGCCCCGGCAGACATTCAGCCCCGCGGTCAGCGCCAGCTGGTGGCCATGATTGCGCGACAGCCCGACCGCGACGATGTGCTTATCCTTCTCGGCCATCGCGCACATTAGCGGCCAGGTCGAATCGCGCGAGCCGTCATTGACCAGCACGATCTCGTAATCGTCGCCGCATTCCTTGCGGCAGACTTCGCTGACTCGGCGATGGAATTCCGGAAGGCTTTCCTGCTCGTTATAGCAGGGCGCCACGATCGACATATAAGGGCGCTTCAGGCCGTCGCTGCTATGCGCGACGGACCCCGCCCGGTGCAAGACCTCGATACTCATCCCCGCTCCTTATCGGCTTGGCTTAATAAATCTTTCTGCCAAGCCACCCCGCCATAATACTACTTGAGAATAATATTCGATGAACAGCCCAACGATGGCCATACGCCGGCGGGCCCCTATCCGTTAATCAAGTTCGAAGGCATTCTTGTAGTCGAGCTTCAGCGCCGGGTTCTGCGCCTCCTTGCGCAGAAAGCAATTGCCGACCACCAGCACCTCGATCTCGCTGCCCATGAAGCAGCGAAACGCATCCTCCGGCGTGCACACGATCGGCTCGCCGCGCACGTTGAAGCTGGTGTTGACCACCACCGGGCAGCCGGTCATCTCCTTGAAGCGGCCGATCAGCCGGTGATAGCGCGGGTTGGTTTCCGCATGCACGGTCTGGATGCGCGCCGAATAATCGACATGCGTGACAGCCGGAATCTCGGAGCGTGGGACGTTGAGCTTGTCGATGCCGAACAGCTTCTCCTCGTCCGCGGTCATCTTGCGCTGACGGTTCTTGGTCACGTCCGCCACCATCAGCATGTACGGGCTGTCGCCGTCGAGATCGAACCAGTCGGCGACATCCTCGCGCAACACGGACGGTGCGAAGGGCCGGAAGCTTTCGCGGTATTTGACGCGCAGATTGAGCGTCTTCTGCATCGCCGGGCGAGCGCGCATCGCCCAGGATCGAGCGGTTGCCCAGGGCGCGCGGTCCGAATTCCATGCGGCCCTGGAACCAGCCGATGGCGTTGCCGTCCTTGAGGGCGCCGGCCGTGCGCTCGATAAGCTGGTCGTCGCTCAGCGTCTCGAACGCAGCACCAGCCCCCTTGAGGCGCGTCTCGATATCCGGCTGTTCGATAGGACGGCCCGAGATAGCTGCCGGCCATGGCGTCGAGTTGGTTGGGCGCCGCGCGCGGCTTGTCGAAGAACGAGTGATAGGCCGCGAGTGCCGCCCCCAACGCACCGCCGGCATCGCCGGCGGCCGGCTGGACCCACACCTTGTCGAACTGCCCGTCGCGCAGTACCTTGCCGTTGGCGACGCAATTGAGCGCCACGCCGCCGGCCAGGCACAGATTTCGGATGCCTGTCTCCTTGGCCGCCGCGCGCGTGAGGCGCAGCACCACCTCTTCCAACACGGCCTGCACCGACGCCGCGAGATCCATGTGCACGTTGCGTCAGCAGCTCGTCGGGCTTGCGCGCCGGTCCGCCGAACAACGCGTCGAAGCGTGCGTTGGTCATAGTGAGGCCGGTGCAATAGTCGAAATATCTCTGATCGAGCCGGAACGAGCCGTCGGCCTTGAGGTCGATGAGGTGATCGAATATCGTCTGGGCGAATCGCGGCGTGCCGTAAGGCGCGAGGCCCATCACCTTGTACTCGCCCGAATTCACCTTGAATCCTGTGTAATAGGTGAGCGCCGAATAGAGCAGGCCCAGGCTGTGCGGGAAGTGGATTTCCTTGGCAGATCTCCAGCTTGTTGCCACGCCCGATACCCAGCGACGTCGTCGCCCACTCCCCCACCCCGTCCATCGTCAGCACGACCGCATCTGAAAACGGCGACGGAAAGAACGCCGAGGCCGCATGGCTCAGATGGTGCTCGCTGAACAGCAGCTTCGTCTCCCAGTCATAGCCGGGCTCGGCCTTTTTCAGCTCCTTGGCCAGCAGGCTCTTCTGGAACAGCTTTTCCTTGAGCCAGAGCGGAATCGCCATGCGAAACGACCGGAACCCGCGCGGCGCGAAGGCCAGATACGTTTCCAGCAGCCGTTCGAATTTCAGGAACGGCTTGTCGTAGAAGACGACATGGTCGATATCGCCCATCTTGCAGCCCGCGGCCGCCAAGCAATAGTCGATGGCATTACGCGGATAGGCGCTGTCGTGCTTCTTGCGCGTAAATCGCTCTTCCTGCGCGGCGGCGACGATGCGCCCGTCTTCCACCAACGCCGCGGCGCTATCGTGGTAATACGCCGAGATGCCGAGAATGCGCATGGCGCGCCGCCTTCGTCGTTGTTTAGAACAGCGTGTAGATGAAGGGTGCGACCGCCGAGCCCTGCGTCAGGACGATCAGGCCGCCGAGCAGAACCATCATCACCATGATCGGCAGCAACCAGAATTTCTTGCGCGCCCGCATGAAGGACCACAATTCACCGGCAAGACTCAGCATCAATCGCTCCCGTTAAAACTGATTTTTCATGCCGGCCGGCGGCGGCCCGGGCGGCGTGCGCTCAATCCAATAGCTCGATGCCTTTTTATCGAACGCCAGGCGCAGCGGATCCTTGCCGAAGGCGCGCAGCAGCAGCCCGATCGGCACGATCGTGGTGATGAACAGCAAGCCCATCGTCACCGGACTCACGAATTTGAACAGGAACAGGCCGAACTTGAACCACAGCCGGTTGAGCGGTGCGAGCAGCGAGGGGAATGTCAGCGCGATCGCCCCGAACACCAGCGCGATGCCCAGGAACCACGGCCACAACGAACTGACCGTCCACCATTTCCAGGCGGCCAGCAGGCCAAAAACGACGGCGAAGGTGATGCCGAAGCCGCGGTCCGAAGAACCATCGACATGTTCGGCGCGGCTGAAGTCCTCGTGAAAGCCAGGACGCCCGCTCATCTAATTTCTGCCCCCGGCAATAGCATCGTGAAAATACCGATCACGTAAATATTTCAACCGAATTTCAAGCCGACGGGTATTAACTTCTAAATCGTCAAGCCCGCGGCAAGTACTACCTCAACTCCAAGTGCGAATAATGATCCAGAGTTAAATAATATTAACAACTATCTAAAGGATTAGCGGCGAATACTTACAACAGTTTTAGGCCACAATCAACAGAACACTGCGCGCCAGCGCCGGCACGCAAAACGCCGGCGCTGTGTCAGCCCCACAGAGATCACAAGACAGGCTCGCCATCGACCGGCCCGCGTCAGTCCGGCCTATTCGAACGACCCGCTGCGCCACTTACGCTTTTTCTTTTTCGGGCTTCGCGTCGACAGCAGCAGCGCGATCCCCGGGATGCCGAACACCAACGTCGCCGGCCATTGCAGCACCGTGAACAGCAACGGGTCCCACAGAAACGGATGCAGATGCTGCTCGAGCGTGGTCTGAACAAAGTTCAACGACCCGCGGTGGATGTCGTACCAGAGCTGCGCCACGGCCACCGGCGTATACGTCCCGGTCTCCAGGAACATATACGCCTCGCGCGCGAGCACGAGACCGGCCACCACGATCAGGAACCACGCGACAACCCGGCCGATCATCGACTCATCCCCCTGCCGCGCCAGGCGGCTGCGGTTGCGGCCCCCGAATCCCCCGCCGCATGAAGACCTTAGCATTGGAGGCTACGCCCTCCAACAGCATCGGCACACGGCCAAAATCGGCGCTGAGCTGGAACCGGCGCGGCCTCTCGCCCGCCGGTTGGCACCGCAGCTTCGGCGCGCTATGGTGCGCCCCCGCCGCGATGTGGAGTTCCGGCTGGAGAGGTGGCCGAGTGGTTTAAGGCGCACGCTTGGAAAGCGTGTGTACGAGCAATCGTACCGCGGGTTCGAATCCCGCTCTCTCCGCCACTATCATCATATATATCAAATAGTTAGGGACATTTTTTCTGGTCCCGACCCCCAAAATCGCTATCCCCAACCTATAGTGCTAAGGCGCCGACGACTTTGGGCCCATACCAGCGCCGCCGGCGCCCCGCCACACCGATCTAAATTTTTCGCGGGGATACAAACCAACCAGTACCGGATTAGCCTCGACGCATGGTCGAGATCATCCCCAAGTTTCACCTCCGCCTGGCCGACGTCCAAGCCGCCCGTGTGCCGCTGCTGGCGACATGCTTCTCGATGGTCGCCACGTCTCGGCAGTCGACGTCGCATCCCTGCATCCCGCGCGCCACGGCCCGCACTACTGGGTTAAGAAGATCAAACACAAGCTAGTCTGTACGAAGTGCGGCGGCCGTGGCAACACACTGTCGGCAGATTGGGGCGCCGCAGCCGCCGCGCCGACAAGGCCGAGCATGGAGCGGTTAGTGATGAGTTGCCGGAACCTGCCGCGGGCCAGGTAACACTAGGTTCGCTTAGGACGATTTCCAGTGGAATTCTCGTGGCGCGCCATTTGAACAATGGGCCAATTTATCCTCAGCTGCGTCGAGGAGGACGCGTATGTATTCGATACCGGAATGAGAAAGCGATTTAAGTCCGTCCCGCCCTTTTGGTACCGGCCTATGCCGATAAGCCGATCGCCGGCCTTGCTTGGCGAAATTCCCACTGCCCCTCAGAGGCGCGAACGTTACGGCCAAACCCGCCTTTTGAGCCGCCTGGTTGTATTCGGTGACCTTTCGAGAGAAACTGCCACTTTTGATCGTTCATTGAATTTCAGCTTTATAATCAACCACTTCCCTCAGGTTCAACCTCAAGTAATTAACCGAGATATGTTCTTCGCGCGGTGGCCCTTCGTCAGCTTCGAAGGCCAAACTAGAAGGTCGATCACCACTGATCCGGTGAGCCGGATGGATATACCTAATTACTAGCTTCTCGCCGCGAACTTGGGAATTGCCACGGCGCGACTTTTACCCCGCAATTGCCGGATTTATTAGCTCTAATAATTGCGATCAGATCCCTGCGTACTTGTCACGCCTTCAAGAATTTTCTTCCCCCAAGAAGCGCAAAGCTCACAGCTCCATCATTGCGAAATTTGATTCCAAAATGGTTTCGCCAGTCCGACTCCGCCTGAACGCTTCCGCTCGGGGATAAAGCAAACTCGGGCTCCTGGGCACGATCCTTGATATGCATCCAGAACTCGAGAGCTTAACCAGCGGAAGAAGTGGCTGGTGCGTGCGCCTTGCCAGCAACCGGCATCGAACCTTGCAACTGGATGACCTGCTGCATCCAACGTTCGGTCAATCCTGCACGATGCAGCAATGCCGGATTATCACCATTGCACTCGCATCGCATTGGTGACATTTGCATCGACGTCCGTCTCGATGCTGCCGCTGCTGGCTTTTGGCTTCACGATTTAATCTGCGTGCTGGCCGCGGTTTGAGATCGACCGCCGCCGAGAATCTCGATATCCGCATATAGCGGCGCGAATGCTTCAGAAAGCACCGACGTATGCGAAACTCCATCAGGTTAGATTGAAAATCGTAACTCATTTGAATTTCTTGATCACTGCCGGATCCATAATGTTATGCGGACAGCGGACGGTTACGGAATGGCTTTTCGGAAGCGATCGGCGAATAAAGTTCAGCGCTGAATTTTGTCCTTAGGAACGTTCAGATTGTCACCCACTGACCATCCCGACCAGTAAGTCCGTATAACTGGTGTTTTTTGGTCCTTAATGGCACTTGCTACATCAAATATTAGCCTACTGCCCGGAGCACCCTTAATATTATAGCTGAGTTGAATCGCCCACCAACCATAGATTGAAAAAAGTGACTTGTTTTCAAGAAACTTGGCGCATCGACCTTCATGCGAGTGGCTGCGGCTAAAAACTTAAAAAGATCAGAGGTATCAGCAACACTTTGTTGTAACGCATGCATCCACCAGACAAAGGCGGGAGCGAGCGGGAAGCCACGCAATGGAGGATAGGCGCGAAAGACCGCCCCTACCCCCTTAAAGCGCGAAGTCTCGGTAGGCATTCCATTCGTACTGCGCCGACATGTTAGCCGCGAATATGCCCGTTCATCTGCCAGATCGGAAAGGGATCGTGCTCCCAGCCAAAATACCGATACTCAACGGAATGTCCCAAAAAGCCCGCCAAGTCGCCTTGCGCCATCCGTCGCACAACCGGGAGTTTCGCCTTCGCTGGCAGCAGCTTTGATCTTCCACCAGGACGGCATATCCGGGGTCGGAATGAACCGGTCGTAGTCGGCGGCCCGTGAAGCTTCCAGCGACATTCGAAGACCACTTCTGTTAGTGGCGCCTTGGATAAAATTGCGTTTCCGCGGCCATGCAGAATCCCATGATTGATCTCAGGTCGATTTGCACTATCACGCTGATTGCAGCGCCGGAAGACATATCATGGGATCTTTGCAAAGTCGATGTTACCGCCCAACCCGCCCCCACGCTGCCCTGCAATGACCCGAGAAGGAAAAGGCGCTCGAATTCGCCAATGCGCCGGCCAGGTCGATCGTTCCGGTGCCGGTCGTGGTGGTCGTCTCGCGGACGCGATTGCCGAACATGTCACCCGCCCGCTTGTTGCTGATTTGGTCCAGATCCAGGTGCTCGACCGTGTCGCGCAGCACCCCATTGATGCCTTCGGCCAGCACGCGCGCGATTTCGCTCGGGTCTTTCGCCGCGGTGATCTTGCTCGCGACCAGTGGAACCATCGTGGTCAAGCGCTTGCGCACCTGTTTGCCGATTTCAAAAAATGTGCTTTCCACGTCAGCGCGCGGCAGCAGCAGGTGCTTGCGCTCGGCGAGCAGCCACCCAGCTCCGCCATTTCCGCCTCGGCCGCAGCGCGGCGCCGGCGCTGCTCGGTCAGCGAAGGCGCCGCATCGTCCGCCAGCAGGTCGCCCGGCGCGTCCTCCGGCGGATCGTGGCGCTTGCTCTTGTCCAGGTCGCGATCGCGCACAGCGCGCGCCTCGCCGACGTCAATCAGCGGCGCCCAGGCGGTGCCGTGATTTGGAATCAGGCCTTTGCTCACCTGACGGCTCACTGTTGATTTGTTGAGTCCCAGCATGCGCGCCGCCTCAGTGATCCCCGACCAGTTTCCGCTCGCCGTTTGCTTCGGACATGTCGACCTGTTGAACGTTGCGGCGGCGACATGTACCCGCACACATCGCCGCCGCCAGACAGCAGCCAGGGAGTCCAGACCCGGCCGCCGTCATTCCCGAGTGGGCGACGCGGCATCAACCCGGATTGCGGAACACGCCGCGCCAGTCGATCGCGCCGCACCCGAAATCGTGAAGAATCCGCCACTCCATGCCGTCGACATCCCAGCCCGGCCGGGTATCGAGCATTGGACCGTTAGAGCCGCTCAGATAGCTGTACTCAAGCGCGAGCTGCTGCGGACGGATCGGCGAACACATACCAGCCGGTCGCGCTGTAGGCATCGAGCCGCGGCTCGATCACCAGCGTCAGCTTGCCCGCGAACGGGTTGACGTTGCTGGTCGCGGCCGCCTGCACCGCGCTGAGAACCTTCTCGGTCGCGGTCTCGATCGTCGCGCAAGTCAGGATGAAGCGCGGTTCGACGGAAATCAGTTTGCCTTGAGGGCCGGTCTGGAGACGCATGCTCTTTCGCGCTTGCGACAATGGCGCTTCCGCCGGCGCGGTGGACGGCGTACCGAGGTTGCCGTGCCCCGCGGTGAACAGTGCATTGCCATCGGTCATCGTCGGCCCAACGCCGGCGATGCCCCAAAGCATGTCCGCTCGGAATTCTGATTTTCCCATTCCGCCGCCTGGTTACCGAGATTCTGCGGAACGGTGGCAAACGCGCTGAGATCGTCGTTGACCATCGCTTGCCGCGTCAGGCCGAAGGTGCAGACCAGCGGTACCGAGCGAATAGGTCTGACGGCTTTCCGCGATCTTGCCCCGCCTCACCTCGCCGGCTTCGTCTGACATTCTGCAGGCCAGAACCTTCACCCAGTCGGACCATGCTCTTCGCGCGGAAATCTTGCGCCTCGGATCGATAGGCGACCGTCTTGATGCCGCTCGGCGCCGACGTGTAACCGTGCAGCAGCAGCTTGTTGGCGACGTTGCCGAGGATGCTCGGGAAATCGGCTGTGGTCGCATAGGCCATGGCGCGCTTGATGACCTCTCCATCGCTCCAGAAACGCGGGCGCTCGCCGCGCTGCTCGAGCACCAGGCGGGCGATTTCCGGCAAGCGGGCGCCGCGGAACTGCTGCGAGGCCTCGTGCGCGTTCTTGAGTGGAGCGAAGCGCGACGCGATACCTTCCGCGATGCGCTCATGCAGGAACTGCGGATTGTCGAAGGTCTGCCCGTCGCCATAGTGATCGACCCGGGTGTTCGTGTGCGGCTGCGCCTCGCTTCGCCGGGCAACCTCCTCGAGGATCTGCTGCCTGGCGCCGTCGGTGCCCTCGATCGCCGCCCTCCCGTTGATCAGGCGACTGCGGAAATCGTCCGGCAGCTTGAACGTCCGGCACAAGGTATCGATCGTCGACACGCGCTCGCGTTCGACGCGCACCCCATCCGGAGTGGCCAAGGTCGTCTCGGGCGCGTCGGTCGGATTCATCAATTCTCTCCTGAAAAGAATTTTGCACGGCGTAGTCGGTGCATTTGCACCGCGGGTGCCCGCCCCCGCATCGGCGCCGACCGGGACGAGGGAAACTTCCATCGGCTCCCAGATCGACCGCGCGATAGATCGGGCGCTGCCCGTCGCGCTTTTCGATTTCGTATTCGTGGACGTTGTAGCCCACGCTGACATTGCGGATGATCTTGGCCTTCACATCCTTGAAGATCGGCTCGACGTCGGCGCGTTCGGAGAACCGCACGCGGCAGTAGCCCTGGCCCTTGTCGATCCAGGCACGCTCGACGACGCCGACGACGCCGGCGAGCTCATAGGCATTGTGCGCGTTCAGCAAGGGCGCGCCGCTGTTGAGCCGCTCCATGCGCATCGCTTTTTCACTAGACGACGAGCTCCTCATCGAACGGGCCATCGATCCAGGAGAACCGGCGGAACGCGGGCGCCCGTGGTGAACAACAGATCCACGGTACGATGTTCAATGTTGAGACTCTCCGGCATGACCGCGGCATCGCGCGTCACCATGCCGCCTTCGACCAGGCGCATTCCGTCAGGCATGACCGGCCTCGCTTACGATACGCATCGGCGGGCGAACATCGGCAGCAGGTCGCCTGGCCTCCTCCTGCTCGATCATCTCCGCGCGCGCATGCGCCGCCAGCGCGGCTGCCATCAGCAGTTTGTATTTCGGGTCCTTTGCCTTCAGCTCAGGCTGCAGCGCCGCGATAAGGGTAGCCGCTGGGATATCCGTGCCAGGAGAGACGATTGTCAGCATCAACATGCTAGCTAAGTCAGCGGCTTCGATCCGCTGCAACGGCACTTGCACACCAACGCTGCGCCGAACGATCGAGAGCACTAGTCCAGCAGTGAGAAACACACCCGAAACATTGGCGCCCTCAACTTCGACATGCTCCGCACGGTCGGCGATCGTGGAATTCTTCATCGTGGTGCTCCCTGTCACGAGCAACAGGTTTGCACGCCATCATGTGACCGGTCAGGGTCCCCAATTTCGAGAATTCGCACGACATAAAGTCGAACAGATGGATGCCGCAGGTTATGGACGACACCTCATGTCAGCGGACATGAGCCAGCGGCATAGCGTTGCCGCCGCGTGTTGCATCATCTGAAAAAATCCGCACTAGAAATCAAAAGCGCCTTCGGTGCCCGTATTCGGAAAGGGCTTGGGAAGGACCCAACGGGGGGGGTGCCGGGTCCACGAGATCCAGGGTTCCAAGGTTTTTCCTTATTGTTGGTTCTCCCCGCGCACGCGCGCGCGAAAGAAAAATATATTGGAAAAACCTTGGACCTCTTGGACCCGCAGACCAAGGCATTACGATTTAAGCGAAATTCCTCTTAGCAGCCTTGGACGCGGGTCCACGCCCTTTGGACGGTAAGGACGGACCTGCCCCGGGTATGCCGATCTGAGCGCGGTTATCATGTCTTCGATCGAGCCTCGCCGGCGGCCGTTTTTCATCCCAACCAGATGCACCAAGCCTGATAAATTGCCCTGCGATCAACTTCACGATTGTGTTCCCCGTCGTATGTCGCACCGCTCATCGGCAAAGGCTCGGATTGGGGCGGCAATATCTTCAAGCGCCTCAGCTGCCGCAGCCGCAGGACTGTCCTCGGCCGGCGATGTGAATTTCTGTCGTTCTCGCAGTCGCGCCAGGCCGTCCAACGCCCAAACAAAAATGGCAGGAAGCTCTGTCGAAAGTCGTTCACTGAGATCGAGATCCTCCTGGCCATAAAAACTCTTCGTGAGCTGCACGACCAGAAACCTGCCAGGTAGCGCTCCCGATGAATATCTAAAATGCAGAGAGCTGATTTCGCCAGGACGACGACGCGTGTCGGAAGCTGACCGCTCCATGCGGTCTTGTGCTTTCGTTCGACTGTAATCTTGTCCTGACCAGTTAGGCTTAATAGACGCTCGGCCAGCATTTCGCCGTCAGTGCGCCTGGACAGTCTCGCATCCCCGACGATCGCGAGCTTCTTACCAAGCAAGGGTTCCAGGCCAAAAGGGTTGGTCATCGCAGATAGGCTGGGAGCTGCGACGTTCTCGTCCCCCACCAAGCCGCGCAGCACACGAGCTAAAGTGCCCTTGCCGGATCTCCGCGGTCCAATGAGCAAAAGCGCCTTATGATGCATTGTGTCGGTCGTAAGGGCATAGCCTGCAAACTCCTGCAGCACCGCAATTCCGTTTTGATCGTTCGGCAAAATGGAACTCAGAAACTTTAGAAATTCTCGAGGCTCGCCGGCTGGATCGTTGAATGAATAAGGCAGCGCATTCGTGCTGAAATAATCGATCCGGTGTGGCCCAAGAGACCGCTCCGGTATGTGTAATAAACCGTTCGCCATCACGAGAAATTCGCTCGCTGGCGGCCCATCAACATCATCAAGCCAAGCCGGCTCGCGTACTTTGTCCGGTAGGGCGCAACCCCCCGTAAGGCATCAACGATGTCGCTGACAGCGCGAGCGTGAAGCTTCAGCGGCTTACTGGAATTATCGAGATGTTGCTCAAGGGCGAGATAGATCTTCGCGCGCAGCGCCTCGATCGAAACCTGCTGATAGAAGGCGCCATTAAATTCAAGAAACGTTCCGAGATGATGGATGATCCGCGAATACTGAGTTTTGGCCATCCACCGCGCGACAGGCAATGGATTTTTCAGATCGAAGATCGGTTCGTCATCTCCGCCGCTCGGCGGCTTGGTGCGCCTTACTTTGCGCAAGGGCACAAGCTCGCCTAACTTTCGCGGCCGCCCATCGGATATCATGCGCGCATCGCCTTTCGTGCTGCGCGCTTCGCCCTCCGCTCTTGAGCTTGCCTGACTGCAACATCCAGTATCATGCTCGCAGACCAGAAGCGCGGGCAGCCTGGATATGGGGCGACGAGGAAGTAGTGCATGACGTCCCGATGATCGTAAACGGTTTGTCCGGCCGCCGGCGCCCGTCTGATATTCCAGCGCGCAAGATCCCGCCGTAGTTCCGCCAAGGCGCGATCGCGGCCAGGAAGGACCTGATGATTATCGTTGCTCATGCCGCAGCCCCTGACCGCGGGAGATCGCGAAACTTGACGCGCCAGCAGAGCTCACTCACAACAGCCTGCCGTCTCGCATAGGTCGTCCGCAGGGGATCGTCGAGCCGGAAGACTTCGGCGAGCAGCGTCGCCCGGTACACTGGGCGAGCGTCGAGCATCATCTGATCGACCCGCGCGTCATATCGCAGTCGATCGCCCAGCTTTTCGAGAGCTGCAGCTAGCAGCGCATTACGGATATTTGGCCGTGCCATCGCCGCACCTTCACGCCGCGTCAGCCGCGCTGGCCTTGAGCCGTCGGGCCATGAAGGATTTCGATGTCGGAGAACCTGACGTAGCGGCGACGCCCGATCGTGAAGCTTTGCAATTCGCCGGCGGCGACGATTTTGTAAAATGTCGGTCGGCTTATCGCCAACGCTTCCAGAACTTCGGGCACCGGAACGGCCATCCGTTGCGGGCGATCGTGCTCGGCCTTCATGATTTGTCTCCCGTTGCGATAGGGAGACGATGGCACTAGGTCTGTCCCGACGTCATCGGGTCCAATTTCGAAAATTGGAGGCCTTGACAGAATTTCTTAAAATGTGCCAGCCATCGCACCGAGTCTTGCGCGCACGTGCGCCCACATCCGTTGCCCCTCGAGGCGATTGTCGCGAAGCGTGGCGTCCGACAACGGGCTCTTACCGACGTTCCGGCGCCAGTCCAGATACTGCTCGTGCGGCGAGCCTTGACTGGGCCGCTCCCAATATCGGCCCAGGTGATATTTTTCGAACGTGAAGGCCTCGCGCAGTTTCTCGCCGGCCGCATCGATCGTTCTGCATGAGCGTTTTCCAAGGCTTATCGGCCCAGGATCAATTAAGCCAAGTCGCCGGTGAAGCTCCCAGTACAGATTTTCCATCGCATCGGCCACGCCGCGGTCGCGGGGATAATCAGTCAATGCCAAGACCACCAGATCCGGCCGCGAAAGCGCATTTTCGCGGAGGCGGCCACCAGCGCTGCGCGGTGACACCCGGCGACCGGTCGCGTAATCAAAGATTTCGTTAAGGTTCAGATTGCTCGGATCTATCACCTCACGAAACACATGACCGAAATTGACCGCACTCCTCGCCTGGGCCCGTAGCAAGGGCCTGCGCGCCGGTGTGAGAAATGCGACGTAAAGGGGTGGCTTTTTGGTCGCTCATCGCGATCGGTTCGGTCTTTCTGCCTATGAACCAAGGTGAGTCAGTTGCGAGTTGCGGTCAAGGTCCAAATGCCGGCGGCATCGCGGCCGCCGGCATAGGGCACCCAGCTAGGCCGCCGCCTTTAGCCTGGACAGTTCGATCAAGCGACACATGTCCGAACGCAGCTGCTGGTAAAAATTGAATTTGTCAGACCTGTAGCAATGGGCCTCAATTTGCTCCATCAATCCTAGGCGGTGCAATGCCTCCTCCGGCGTGGCGATGTCGACCCGAAGGATTTTCTGCTCTGCCCAATGTTCGGCGTGGCTGAGCACTCTCTGGATGTGTTGGGCGCCGGCGCCCGGCGCGCCGTCGAGATATTTAACTGCCGCACTGAAGGCACCATGTGCGACGACTAGCAATCTGATTGTTGGCGCTTTGCCTAACAACTGGGCCATCGGCTCATCGAGCACGTCAGCGTCAAAATCTTCTTCGCCATTCCATTCACTCGACAGCGACGCTAGGAGGTTCACCGCTTTGATGGCCAGCGGGTTGAGCTCGCGGATTTCAGTAAGGCAAGAAGACGAGGTACTATCAGGCAGCTTGGACATGGGGTTACTCCCGTGGTCGAGTCAGGTCGGCCAGGCGGTTCCGTCGCCTGGCCGACCGTCTTTTACGCGGTGCCGCCGCGCGCGGATTTGCTCATCGGCACGACGACACCCGCCGGTGCCGCCGTACCGCAAAACTTCGCCCAATCAATCATCAGCCTACGGCGCTTCTCGAATAGGTCGCCGCGGCGATAGGCCGCCTCGACCTTGTCGGGAATCACGTGCGCGAGGGCCATCTCAGCGACGTCGCGCGGGTAGTTGGTCCGCTCGGCCGCCCAATCCCGGAATGAGCTTCGGAAACCGTGCACCGTCACGTCGGCACGATCGGAGCGCCGCAGCAACTCGAGCTGCGCCATGTTTGACAAGGGGCGACCAGCGCGCGCGCCGGGGAACACGAACCGCCCATCCTGTATAACTCCCTCACGCTGCCATGCCTTGACCCGCTCTAGCACCGCGATCGCCGCCGGCGAGAGGGGCACGCGGTGCTCGCGGCCAGCCTTCATCCGTGCGGCGGGGACCAACCAGATCTTCTGGCGGAAGTCGATTTCATCCCAGGTCGCGCCGATCACCTCGCCGGTCCGGGCCGCCGTGAGGATCGTAAATTCGAGCGCTGCGGCCGATAGCCCGCGCTGCGCCCGCAGCCATTTCATGAAGGCACCAACCTCGGCGTATGGCAGCGCCGGGTGGTGTTGAACCCTCTGGACCTTGCCGCGCTCCGGCAGCAGGTGATCAAGATGGCCGCGCCAGCGGGCGGGATTGTCACCCCGGCGAAACTCCCGGGCCGTTGCCCAGTCCAAAATTGACTCGATCCTGCCCCTCACCCGGCTGGCCGTCTCGGTCTTGGTGGCCCAGATCGGCGTCAGCACCCTGACCACCAGCGCCGTGTCGATGGTCGCGACGGGCAGCGGGCCCAACGTGGGAAAGGCATAGGTCGTGAGTGTCGCGGTCCATTGGCCGGCATGCTTCGGGTTCCGCCAGCCGGGCGCATGCGCAGCGATATAGGCTTCCGCGCAATCCTTGAACGTTTGAGCCCGGGCGGCCTCCAGCCGATTTGCGGCCCGCCTGGCGCGCCTGGCGTCTATGGGGTCAATGCCGTCGGCCAGGAGCTGGCGAGCATCCCTGGCCCGGATTCTGGCCTCGGCCAAAGTGAAATCCCGGATGGACCCCAGGCCCATCTCCCGCGACCGGCCGTCGAGCATGAACCGGAACAGCCAAGCCTTAGTGCCCCACTTGCTGACCTGCAGGTAGAGCCCAGCGCCATCGGCGTAGACGCCAAGCTCGGAAACCTTGGCTACCCACAAAGCCGACAATTTATTGACTGCTCTGGCCATCGTCAGGAATTTGAACGCTCTAAATGGGCTACTCTACCCACAAATCGTTTTTTGACACGCGCAGACGCCAGATAACAGCAGCTTACAAAAAAGTGCAAGTAGTATCGATATAATCGGCATTACTTCTTACACCGGCGAACACCAGCGAACATACAAGAACACCGAAATTCCGGACGCTCTCTCCGCCATCCTGCTTCGCGCCTGCGGCGCTTCGCAGGATTGGCGCCGCGCCCAAGGCGCGAAGCAGGATGCCCTCCGTAGCTTTAGCGAAGGAGGGCCGCCTGCTCCCGGAGCCGGGTCAGCCCCGTCAGTACTCCATCTGATCTCTACAATCTTTGCGCGTGTTACCGTACTCTCCGGCGCTGCCGCCAAGGAGCATCGCGTGCTCTACGTGTATCTTCTGGAAAGTGAAAGACACCCTGGCCAAAGATATGTCGGCCTAACGTCGGACCTGCGGCAACGTCTTGCCGATCACAATGCTGCCAAGTCGATCCACACCGCGAGGTTTATGCCGTGGCGGATCCAGACCTATGTCGCCTTCTCGAATCGTCGCAAAGCCGCTGCATTCGAGCGCTACCTGAAATCGGGCTCAGGTCACGCCTTCGCCAATAAGCGGCTCTGGTAGCCCCACCAGCGCCGACTCCGCTGATTTAACATGCACAGACTCTACTTTCGGCGTATTCTGCGCTGTCAGTCGGGGGCAGTCTGTGGACGCGGCATTCAACCCAGACCCTTGTGGCATTTTCAGCCGGCGGCGGCTCCTGGCCCTCGCCTGCCTCCTTTGGGTCGCATATGCGACGCCGGCCTTTGCGGCCGGGTCCGTTGATCCGGCCCTCAACGGCACTTGGAAACTCGACTGGCCCGGTGGCGCCATCTACTGGGCCGTGCGCGAGGACGGCGTCTACCGATTTCATGGACCGGGGGCGAAGCCGGCGCAGGTCGGCATCATGGAAACGGGCTCCGGCAGCTGGTCGATCAAGTCGGTGCTCTGGCAGGATGGCGGTAGCTATCGGTTGATTAATGTCGACACTTGGCAGGTGACCGGTAGGCTCGGCCCCGGCACTTGGAAGCGGGTCTGGGCCCCCACGACGTCGCCGGCATCGGCCGCTGGCCCCTGCAGCTATCTCACGGCGGATGAAGCCGCCCTTGTTCTGCGAGCGCCCGTCACCGCCGAGCCACCCGACCCGCGTCGCGCCGGCGCCTGCGTGTTCAAGTCGCAAATCAATCCGTTCGACCAGCTCACCGTCACCAGCCATCTCGTATCGCCGCGCGATTGGCACCTCAAACGCCAATCGGCCGGCGGCGCGCCCAAAACTGATTTACCCGGCGTCGCCGCGGCCTACGCCAGCGTCGACGGCGGCAATTATCTGGTGGGCCGCATCCTCAAGGGCTCGAACGAGCTGCTGCTGCGCTTGTCGTTGACGCCTGCCGCCACGCTCGAGGATGTGCGGGCACTAGCGCCGGTCGCGCGCGCCGTCGATCGCCGCGCGGCGGCCGGAGCACCGGCGGCCGAACTTCCGCAAGTCACCCAGACAACGCCATCGGACAAAGACCCGCTTCCCACGAAACCGATCAGTGCCGCCGCCACGACCCCGGCGCAACAGCCCAAACCGATCACGACCTACGTCGCGCCACGCCTGCCCGACAGCCAGTCACAGCAGCAATACGCGCGCGCCACGGATATCTACAACGCCAAGCGTTACCCCGAAGCACGCGAGGCTTACCTGCCGGTTGCCACACGTGGCGATTCACGCGCGCAGGCGATGCTCGGCAACATCTATCATCAAGGCAAAGGCATCCCTGTCGACGAAACGAAGGCGTATTACTGGTACGAACTCTCGGCGCGCCAGGGCAACCGCCAGGCCTTGTTCTATTTGGGTGAAATGTATTGGGAAGGCTGGCCGGGCACGCCCAAGGATTACACGCGCGCCGCTGCTCTGATGGAGGCCGCGGCACTCAAGGGATTGAAGGAGGCGCAGACCGCGCTGGGCTTCATGTACGAGTTCGGCCAAGGCGTGCCGCGCAACCGCAAGATCGCCATTCATTGGATGACCATCGCCGCCAAACAGGGCGATGGCGGTGGCGGCTGGATCGCCGAGTGGCTGCGCAATCCCAACACGCCGCATTTCGCCAATGGCGATCAGCTCGGCAACTACATCAACGCCAAGATCACGGCCTGGACCACCCAGTACGGCGGCGGCGATGTCGGCTCGTCGTCCAGCGGATCGTCTGGCGGCGGCTCTGGCGGCGGTTGCAGTTACTCAAGCCCGGCGGCCTGCAATGCCGCCAAGGCCGGCGATCTCTGGGCCGCGGACCGCATCGAGAACCGCCGCTCGAACGAGAGCGAAAAGGCCTGGTACGGACGCTAGACCGGCGAAGGGTGCCATGCTGTCTCGGCAAATTCTGAAAATCGGCCAGACATTTGCAATCGTCCTCTGTGCGTCGGGCTATGCGACGCATGCGACAGCGGCCGAACCATGCAAAGCCGCCATCGGGCAATGGAACTGGTTCATCGGCGGCAAGGTCGCCTTCGCAGAGAACGGCGACGCGCGCTGGACGCCCGCGGCCGCGTCCATGGCGCCGGCCTCGGGCACATGGCGCTGCGATCCGCAGGCGGGCACCTATGTCGTGACCTGGCAGAACGGCTTCATCGATACTCTGACGTTGTCGGCGGACGGCTCCAAACTGAGTGGCACCAGTTCTACCGGCGCGGCGGTGTCAGGTTGGCGTGGTGTTGCGCCGGCCGCTGCACCCACTGCAACGCCGGCCGCGAAGGCGCCGCCGCAACTGGTTCCGCCCGGCACCAAAGGCGGCTCGATTCCCGGCGGCAATCGCCCGCCGCAAAAAGGCCCAAAGCCGTTTGAGGGCTGGTAGTTCGAGACCGCCGCCATCGCCGTCGTCAGGCCGCCTGGGCCGCTCGCCGCTTCGAATGTCGCGCCGATGTCCGCGGCGTCCCTTCCCTCTTCCCAATGCCCCGGGCATGGCCTATTTGTACCGGCAAAGAAGGGCATTTAGGGTCGAGTCATGACCCGAGATATCCTCGGTCCCTGAGAGCTTCTGGTTCCGTGGCGATTGGCCGTCGGCCCTGCATAGGGCCATGGCTTTGCAAGCCGGTTTCGCCTCGCTAAATTTTGACGAGCATGATGACAGATACGACCGGCGTCCAGAAATCGTCCCTCGGCGCGCCCTTGAGCGAGCACGAGTTGTGCCCCGATGATCTTCTGGGCGAACAAGAGGCCGCCTACCGGCGTGACATTGCCCGCCTGCAGGCGCGAAAGCGCGAGTTCGTTCGCGAGCCTTGCCCGGCATGCGAGTTCGACGACCAGCACGCCGGCGTTCGAGAAATTTGGGTTTGAGTTCGCGCGGTGTGCGGATTGCGCGACGATTTACATGTCGCCGCGACCTTCCGAAGAGGTCATGGCCGATTACTATGCCAACTCGGAGAATTACGCGTATTGGGCAAAGTACATCTTTCCGGCGTCCGAGGCCGTCCGTCCGCGAGAAGATTCACAAGCCTTGGCTTGGCAAGATCGTCGGGTTTTGCGAGCGTTTTGCCGTTCCGACGGGCCGCCTCGTTGAGGTCGGCCCCGGCTTCGGCACCTTTTCCGCACTTGCTGCGCAATCACAGCATTTCTCCGAGGTCGTTGCGATCGAGCCAACACCGGAACTGGCGGCCGCGTGCCGCAGCCGCGGCGTGGCTGTCATCGAGAAGCGAGTTGAAGACATCGGCGACGATGTCGCGCCGGCCGACGTGCTGGTGGCGTTCGAAGTCATCGAGCACCTCTTCCGGCCCCGGGACTTCGTACGCCGCGCTCGACAGCTGGTTCGTCCGGGCGGGCTGATGATCCTCACCTGCCCGAATGGACAAGGTTTCGACATCGCCGTCTTGGGGGCCGGGAGCCAGGCGGTGATTCCGAACACGTCAATCTTTTCAATCCGGCGAGCCTGTCCCGCCTCGTGTCGTCAGAGGAATTCGAGATCTTGGATGTGTCCACGCCGGGGCGCCTGGATGCCGAAATCGTGCGGGACGAGATTTTGGCGGGACGGTTCAACGTCGATGACAATCCGTTCCTGCACCGCGTGCTGATCGCGCAATGGGATCGCTTGGGCTGGCCGTTCCAGGAATTCCTGGCCCAGAACGGCCTGTCGTCGCACATGTGGTTGGTCGCGCGCCGCACCGAGGCACGACATGTCTGACGACAGCAACGAGCGAGCACAGGTGGAAGAGGCAGTGCGCCGGTGCTACTCGACATGGAGCGGGAGCTATTACCGCGACTATTATCGCTCCGCCGCCGCCTATCCGCCCGTCCACACCGCCATCGTGCGCGACGAAATCATCAAGGCGAAGGCCCGCAAACTTCTCGATGCCGGGTGCGGTCCCGCCTCGATGCTGCAAGACCTCGACGATCTCGGCCTTGAGCGCTTCGGCTTCGACCTGACCGACGAGATGGTCGCAGAAGCCCGCCGCGTACTGGCCGCGCAAGGCCTGGCAGAAGACCGCGTCTGGCGTGGAAGTGTTCTTGACCCCGATGCATACCGCGTCCCGGCGAGCGGTTACGATGCCGCGATCTGCTTCGGCGTTCTTCCCCATATCCCCGCCCGGGAAGACGCCACTGTGCTGGCCAATCTAACCGCCGCGGTGCGGCCCGGTGGCCTCGTGTTGGCAGAAGCACGCAATCAACTTTTTGCCCTGTTCACGCTCAATCGCTACAGCCGCGATTTCTTTCGCAATGATCTCATCGACGAGAAGGGTCTGCGCGCAGCCATTGATCCCGCGGAGCAAGCTGGACTGGAGCCAGCCTTGGCAGAGTTGGACGCGCGCTTCCGCCAGGATCTGCCGCCGATACGAACGGGCCCGGCCGGCGACCCAGGATATGATGAAGTCCTGTCGCGCACCCACAATCCGTTCGAGATGCGCGAGATCGCGCACGCGGCCGGTTTGGTCGACGTCGAAATCCTCTTCTATCACTATCATTGCCTCCCGCCGATGGCGGAGCCGCACCTGCCCAAGACATTCCGGGAGCGCAGCCTGGCGATGGAAGATCCGCGCGACTGGCGAGGGCATTTTCTGGCCTCGGCGTTTATCGTGAAGGGTCGGAAGTCCGCCCGATGATCCGCCTCGATGGCTGGCACCGGTTCAATATCTGGGAACATTCCGCTTCGGTACGGACGCTCTACGAGCGCCGCGCACGATGCCAGGCCGAAGAAATGACCTGCGCGGCGCAAGCCGCCGCGTTGCTACGCCCCCTCGTCTCGGCCGGCGACACACTGCTCGATATCGGCTGCGGCAGCGGATATTTTTATCATTCGCTCTCACAACGCCGCATTCCAGTAGAGTATTACGGTCTCGACGCCAGCCCTTCGCTCATCGCGCTGGGCCAGTCCATCCTTCCCGACCACGGCTTGCCGTCCGACCGGCTGGTGGTAGGACGTATCGAGGATCTCAACGCCGAGGTCGATCACATTGTCTGCATGAATGTGCTCAGCAACATCGATAACTTCCACCGTCCCCTGGAGCGAATGCTGCGCAGTGCCCGCAAGAGCGTCATCCTGCGGGAATTGGTCAAGGACGGTGCCGAACATCGTTATGTGATCGACAAGTATCTTGAAGCCGACGAACCCTTGCGCGTTCACGTCAACGCCTACAATCGCGCCGATATCGCGGCCCTTGCCGCCGAGCTCGGCTACGATGCGCAGTTCATTCCAGATGAGCGCGCACGCGGCCAGGCGGAGCTGGTCATCGACTATCCTCATTATTGGACCTTCGTCGTGATGCAGCCGCGCGGCAAAGGCGCCTGATGGCCCGCATCGCCGGCTTCATCCATTGGGGGCGCAACACGCCAGCATCCGCGGGCGTGACGGTGAGCGGCATGCTCGCCCATATGACGCGCGCGCATCCCGGACTGGTACTGTGCGAGCAGGGAGCGCTTGGTTCGGCGGGTCAAGGCGGCGATATCGCCGAGCAGCCCGATCTCGGCCTGCTCGTCCTAGACGGAAGGCTCCTCGATCGCGGGCGTCTCGACGATGGTGGCCCGGGCGGCGATGCCGCTCTCCTCCTGCGGCTCTGCCTGCGCGTAGGGTTCGAGGCCGCGATGCAGGCGATCGACGGGGACGTGGCCGTTGCCTTTCTCGATACAAGCGCCCGGCGGCTCTGGCTCGGTCGCGACCGCTTCGGCGTCAAGCCGCTGTATTACGCCGCGACCCGCGAAGGCATCGCCTTCGCCTCCCAACCAGCACCGCTCGCCCTTCTGACCGGCGTAGGAACCGCGGTCAACCGCCGCTACGCCGCCCTTGTTGCCGGCTCCCACTATCGGACCATAGACAACGCTATCGAAGAGTCGCCCTTTGCCCAGGTCCGGCAATTGCCGGCGGCGCATTGTCTCGCGGCAACGCCTGGCGCGGCGGGTGTTGCGAAAGCATATTGGCGATTGGCGCCGAAAGAGCTGGGAACTCGTCTGACGAGGACGCGCTCGCCGAACAGTATCGGCAGCTTTTATTTGCCGCAGTACGGCGCCGGCTGGACGTCGCGCCGAACCCTGCTTTTACCCTATCGGGCGGCATGGATTCTTCCTCGGTCGCCTGCACGGCCGCGCATCTGCGCGGTCGGCCGCAGGCAGCCTTTTCCAGCATCTACGTCGATCCCACCTTCGATGAGCGGCGCGAGATCAAGGACGTGATCGACGCGAAGCTCGCGGAGTGGCACCCGGTCGAGTTTCGCCGACGAACTCGACATCCTGACCACGATCGAGCGGCTTGTGCGCGTCCACAATGAACCGGTGGCAACCGCCACCTGGCTGTCGCATGACATCGTTTGCCAGGCCGTCGCCGAACGTGGACACAGCGCATTGTTCGGCGGCCTTGGCGGCGATGAGCTGAATGCCGGGGAGTACGAGTATTTCCCGCTGTTCTTCGCGGATCTAAGCGCGTCGGGGCACGACGATCAGTTGGAACGGGAGATCTCCGCCTGGGCGCACCATCACGACCACCCCATACACAAGAAAAACCTGGCGGTCGCTCAACATTTGATGGCGACATTGACCCGGTCGGGTAGTGCGGGAATTTGCCTGCCTAATCTTGACCGGCAAAATCGATACCTGGCCGCAATCAATCCGCAATGGTTCGACCTTTCCAGCTTCGTCCCCGTGATGGAGCACCCGTTCGCCAGCTTCCTTGCCAACCGCGCCTATCAGGATCTGACGCGTGAGACGACACCGTGCTGCCTGCGCGCGGAGGACCGGCAAAGCGAGACGCACGGGCTGGAGCATTTCGATCCGTTCTTGGATCGCGAGTTGGTCGAGTTCATGTTCAACGTGCCCTCCCGCCTGAAAATCCGCGACGGCGTGACAAAGCACCTCTTGCGCAAGGCGATGCAGGGCATCCTGCCCGAGGCGACGCGCGCGCGGGTGAAGAAATCCGGCTGGAATGCGCCGGCCCATGTCTGGTTTTCCGCTGGCCGCGGGCTCGAAGCTCTATCGGATATTGTTTCGTCGAGCGCCTTTCGCGGGCGCGGCCTCTATAACCTGGCGGAGGTGGACCGGCTCCTCGACGAACACCATCGTATCGTGCGCTCCGGCGAGCCGCGCGAAAACCATATGATGTTCCTCTGGCAGCTCGTCAATCTCGAATGCTGGCTCGCCTGGGTCGACTCCGGCCTCCCCTCGCCGAACACGCAAGCCCGGACTTCCGAGGCGATATCCGGTCAGCGCGGCGGTTCGTGACCACCCAGCCTCATATATTCCTCAAGATCCCGAACGCGCTGGCGCAGCGCGCGAACGTCATCTGCGCGCTGATCGGGCCTCGCCAACCTCTCCTCCAAGTCCGAGATTTTGTCCTTGAGGTTGGCCACCATCGTCGAATGGACCCAGTCGCGCTCCTGGGAGATGCCGGTGTCGGCGGGTCCGGCTCGCGACCATCTGCTCCACCTCGGCAATCCTGTCCGTCAGATCGTTTAGCCGTGCCTGCAACGCAGACACGGCTGGAGATCTTGTCCAATATTCTCCGGACAATTCCGCCCATCGCGCTCATGCGTCGTCTTTCGCCAGAATCGAGTAATCATCCAGCCCGATGCGGGGAAAGCAGGTGATCGCGCTATCCTTGCAGACATTGTAGATGAGCGGATATTTGACGTCATGAAGAAGCTGCAAATGGTTGATGAAACAGGGCGCCACGTGATTGAAGCGGAATAAATCCCACCACAGCCACCGCGCCGTCCGGTCCTGCCAACCCTCCCCCATGTATGAGGCCTTATAGTCCTCCGCGTAGTAAGTATTCGCCCGTCGCTGCATTGGCCTTGCCCTCGAACCCGAACAGGAAGATCCGGCGCGGCTCCAACAAGAACGGCGAGCCCCAGCGCATGCAGCAGCGTGTTGATTGTCGGAAAATGGAGAGGGTCGCACGGGACCGGCAATATTGAGCTCCGCCTGGCACCTATAAGTGAAAACGCAGCGTGGATCCGCCAGAGATTTGCGCCGGCCAGCTCCCGATCCTGCCTCGCTGTTGCGAAGTTGCTGGTCGAGAAAATCCGGAATGCGTCGAGCGCCACGAAATCATCGGACGCATAGAGCGCACGTAGATTGTCAGCACAGGCGCGAACGACATCCAGCGACGTCATGCAGACCAGGCCGGGGGTCTTTCCCACCTTCGCCAGCACGCGCTCCGCCACCTCCTGGAATTCACTGAGCACGAACGGAACAAAGTCGTGGCCGCGCAGCCTGCCAGGATCCGCCTCCAGATCCTTGATCGACGGTCCGCGACCGAAGATGCAGATGTCCCGGTTTCGGACCTTTCGCGCGCATATGCTTCAAAGCGGCGCGGATTTCGTCGGCCTTCTCGACATGTCGACCAGTCGATGAGTGCCACATCGTCCTCGCGGCACATGGCCCGCGAGGTCGCAAAAGACATATCCTCTCTGCCCAACGACTCGAAGAGGACGGCCTCCATGAGATGGTTGGCGCCGATATTTCTGCGATCGGCGGCGATATCCACCCGCATCAGATGATGGGCGATCGCGGCCCGTGCCGCTTCGAGATCGCCGCTGGCGGCAAGCCCGCACCCAGGACAGGATCATGACGTGATTGTTCGGAGCCAGCTTCACCAGACAGTCTCGCCGCGCGCGCGCGCCGCCGGCAAGTCCCCGTCTATCAGTTCGCATTGAAAAAGAAACCACTGCGCAACCAGATGATGGGGATCCCGACCCACCGCGGTTTGCGAGCATCGGCCGCGCCTTGGGATAGTCCGGCCCATGCCAAAACATCTCCGCCGCACGCCGCACCATTGTCTCGAGATCTTCTGACATATTCCTTCCGGCTGCCCCTTCCGTCGTCGAAAACGCTACTTTTCCAGCTTCTGTCGCGTCCACTGCCCGTTTTCGCTCCGCCACACGCGCGGATCGCGGAAGGTGTCGGCGATGCGGTCGAATTCGTCCTCGGTCATGCCGACGTACTCGAGCCAGCGCTTGAGGTCGCGCGGCTTGACCGGTCGTATCTGCTGCACCAGCTCGATCGCCTCTCGCGCGTCATCAGGCCGGCGCGGATGTCCTTGCAGATGTGGTCGGTGCAGCGGCCGTAGCCGAACTTGATGTACTTCAGGTAGTCGTGCACGCCGTTCTCGTGCATGTCGTCGAGGTTCGACATGCGCGCGGTAGGTGCGCTCGAACGGCTCGTCGCTCACCTCGAAGCCGTACCGCTCGATCACCAGCTTGATGTGCTCGTTGGCCTCCCAGTAGCACGTAATTGCCGAGGTAGATGCCGCGCAGATCCGAGATCGAACATCTCCTGGTCGGAGGGATACTTGTAGACGAGCCATGTCCTGCGCGGTCGATGCCCTCGCGGCCGACCATATAGTTCCACTCGTAGCCGCGCGCGAAATGCTCCAGCCGGTCGCGATAGGTCATCTCCGGGAAATCGTCCATCGAGAACTGGCCGCAGAGATCGAGGTAGCCATGCTCGCCCCAGATGACGAGCGGGATCCGTCTGCACCGCCACCCGCATCGGCACGGTCGTGATGCCGACATGGGCGTGCCAGTTCATGTCGCCCATGACGACGAAGCGCGAGCCGGTTGAGCTTCTTCAGCGTGTCGACGCGACGGCGCAGACGACGTGGTCGACGCCGAAGACCTCGCGCATGCGCAGCATGTTGCGCCAGCCGACATCGGGTCCAGTTGTTGCCGTCGTAGGTCACCAGCAGCGGGTTGAGGCCGAACTCGTTCTTGATGACGTGGGCCTGGAAGTAGCTGTCCTTGCCGCCGCTGACCGGCGATCACGCAGTCGTGGCGGCTGCCGTCCCGGCAGCGATACTTGTTCGAGGATGCTCGCGCAGCAGCTCGCTGCCGCCGCTCCCACTCCGCCGTCGAGATCGCCTCCTTCACCTCGCGCCATCTGGCAGCCCATGCAGACGCCCTTCGTCGTCGAACTCCATCGGCGCGGCGCTGATCGACGGATAGACGCAGCGCGTGCACCACGCGCATCGCGGCGCTTGCGCCGCGGCTTCGGCCGCGCGGCGGGAAGTCGCCGTCGCGCGCGCTCGCAGGCGCTGCGCGATGCGCGCATCCTCGCGGCCGCGTCGTAGACGGGCTCGCGCGGCAACAAGCGGCTGTCCGAGCTCGACCGGCCGCATCGGCACGCCGGCCTCGATGCACGCCTGCTTCGCGATGCGGATAGCTCAGCTCGAAGAAATGGAAGATGTTGGCGGCGGCGACCGCGCGGCGCCCCGCCTTCGATGCACGGCCGGCGAAGTCCTCGTAGCGGCCGACGCCGCCGCAGGCGACCACCGGGAATGTCGACGGCCTCGCGTCACCGCCGGATCAGCTCGAGGTCGTAGCCTGTGGCCCGAGCCGTCGCGGTCGATGGAGTTGAGGAAGATCTCGCCCGCCCCGAGCGTCCTCGACCTCGCGTCGCCCACGCAGCCGGGTCGAGGCCGGTCGGCGCGCTGGCCGCCGTCGACGAAGACCTCGTAGCCGCCGTCGCTTGCGCCTGCGCGTCGATGCTGACCACGATGCACTGGCGCCGAAGCGCTGCGCCGCGCGCCGCGATCGAGACGCCGGGTCGTCGACGCGCCTCGGTGTTGATGATGCACCTTGTCCGCGCCGGCGGCCAGGCGCACGCGCGATGTCCTCGAGGCTGCGGATGCGCCCGCCGAAGGTGAGCGGCATGAAGCAGACCTGCGCGACCGCGCGCAGCACGTCCAGCGCGGTGGATGCCGTTGTAGCTGCAGCTGCAGGTCGTCGCGGCGCAGATCGTGGAAGTCCTCGCCTCGGCTGATATCGAGGAGGACGAGCTCGTCGACGTTCCAGTTCGAACAGCCGCTCGACCGTGCTCATCGGTTGCCGATCACCTGGTGGACCTTGAACAGCTGGCTGCGCACGATCAGCCCGTGCTTCAGCAGCAGCACCGGGATGAGGCGCGGGCGGACGACGGGCGCGTTCTTCATGCGCGGGCCACCGCAGGGTGCGGGCTGAGCCAGAGCGGCAAACGCCGCGAGCACCGTCGAGACCCGCATCCTGGCTCTTCTCGGGGTGGAACTGGGCGCCGAAAATATGGCCGCGCTCACCGCCCGATCACAATGCGCTGCCGAGCCGACTGGTCAGCCGGCCGCGACATCCGTCTCGATTCGCTGCAGTCGAAATAATAGCTGTGCACGAAATAGAAGGAACGACCATCGGCCCTCCGTCGCCGAACAGCCGGGCGCCGGGCCGGACATGCACATCGCACCAGCCGATATTCGGCACGCGGCAGCCCGGCGCGGACGGTCAAGCGGCATGACTGCCCCCGGGCACGAGCCCCAGGCCTTCGTGATCGCCGAATTCCTCGCTGCCCTCGGCGAGCAATTGCATGCCCAGGCAGATGCCGAGAATGGGGCGCCCTTGCGCGGCATGGGCCTTGATCGGCTCGACAAGCCCCCGAATACGCAAGCTCTCCATGCCGTCGGCGAACGCCCCCACCCCCGGCAGCAGCAACGCACCCGCGCGCGCCACCTGCTCAGGGGTTTCCGCCAATGTCCAGGCAGCGCCCACCCGATTGAGCGCCGTCGTCACTGACGCCAGATTGCAGATGCCGCTGTCGATCAGGGTGATCATGCCGTGACCCGCGCCGCGGCACAACGCGGGCGATCTCCCGCCCGCCGCAGCGTCACAAGCCCCTTCTCCTCGAAGCGCCGCAGATATCGGGCCAGCTCGCGCAAAGGGAAGATCGTGGCGTTCGGCGATGTCCAGAAGAGTCATGTTGCCATCCATGTACCGAAACAGGCAGTCGAGCAGGTGTCCCCACTTCTCCGCATCGGCATCGAGATCCTTGACCACCGCCGGGTCCGGCCGCTCCATGTACAGCGCATAGTCGGGATTCGACAGGCAGATCAGCCCATCGAAGCGCCGCTCGATGACCGCATTCTCCTCGAGAATCCCGATCACGTTTTTTAGGGTCTCCAGCACCTCATCGAGCGCGCGCGGGATCCATGATGTCGGGGCTGTCGAGACTGGAATGATACTCGCGGAAAGGGGCGAATTGCTCCTCGCAGCGGGTGAATTCCACGAAAGGCACTTCATAACCGGGCGCCTCCCACACGGTCTCGTCGTTGCCGGCCCCCTTGCGCCAAGGGACAAGGACATGCGGAAGGCCGGACTGGCGAAGCGAATGGGCAAAGGCGCGATCCAGCATATGGCCGCCCGAGAAGGTCGAAGCCGCCTTCATCGGCCCTTGCGTGCCCGCCATTTCCAGGAACACGCCGCCGACCATGGTATCGACCTCCGCTTTCGGCAGATCGCGTAGATAGAAGACGGAGCCGAGGTGTTCCGGGCCGACCACCAGCCGATAGCTGTAATACGTGTCGCGCTCTGCCAGCCATTGCATCAGACGGATCAGCAGCGTCGTGCCGCAAAACCCGTCATTGGCCATGTGCGGATGGCAGGAATTCGTGTTGAACACGATCGTCTTGCCGCTGCGCCCCTTCTTATGGCTGTGGCCGACCAGCATCTCGCCCGGTTCGCGCTCGGTCTCGAGTTCAACCCTGTAGCGACCGGGCGCCGAGGTCGCGGAAGACACGATGGGGCATGCAGATCCGCCAATCGGCATCCCAGGGCCGGTATTGCCACATGCAATGGAACATGAAGGCCTCGGGAAGGTCGGGATTGGTGACCAGCTTGGCGCCAGCTCCGCCCAGCCGAGTTCGCCGGTGAAGGACTTCGAATAATATCCGACGCCCAGCGAATTATCGGTGGCGTCGAACACTTCCTTTCCATCGCGGAAAATCTTGGCGCGCTTGACCCGCCAATTGTCCGGCACGACCCAGCCGTTGAATTTATCGCCCGAGCGGTAACGGGAGATTTCGAGCGGAAGCTCCCGGCCAATACGCGCAAACAGCGCTTCATTGCCGTCGGCCACGACGGCGGTGCGGATGGCGCACAGGTCGCGGATCAGCGCAAGCATGTCCGGGCTGGCCTTCCTTTGAACCGCGCTCATATCAATCCCCGATGGCGCAGAAGATCGATCACCTGCTCGGCGCAATGATCCGCATCCGCGCGCGATGTGTCGAGGACAAGTTCCGCAGCCTCCGGCACTTCATAGGGGCTGTCGATGCCCGTGAAGTTTCGAATCCGCCCCGCGCGCGCCTTCGCGTAGAGCCCTTTCGGGTCGCGCGCGGCGCAGACATCCAGCGGCGCGTTGACAAAAATCTCCAGGAACTCGCCCTCCTCCATCAAGGCCCGTGCCATGCGGCGTTCGCTGCGGAAGGGCGAGATGAAGGAGCACAGCACGATCAGCCCCGCATCCGCAAAGAGCCGCGCCACCTCGCCTACGCGACGAACATTCTCCACCCGGTCGGCATCGGTAAAGCCAAGATCCTTGTTCAAGCCGTGGCGAACATTGTCGCCGTCCAGCGTGTAGGTGTGCCGCCCCAGCGCATGCAGACGCTGCTCGACGAGATCGGAGACGGTGGATTTACCCGCACCGGAGAGGCCGGTGAACCATATCACGCACGGTTTTTGCCCCTTGAGGGAGGCGCGCGCATGTTTGTCCACCTCCATCTTCTGCCACGTGATATTGCTCGCCCGCCGCAGCGCGAAACGGATCATCCCGGCCCCCAGCGTCGCATTGTTCAGGCGGTCGATGACAATAAAGCCGCCGAGATCGCGGTTGTCGTCATAGGGATCGAATGGAACGGCGCGATCGAGCGCCACGTTGCAAAACCCGACCTCGTTCAGGTCGAGCACCTTGCCCGCCTGATGTTCCAGCGTATTGACGTTGACCTTGTGCTTGAGCTCGGTGATCTGCCCGCCCACCAACGCGGTGCCGATCAAGAACAGAGTAGCTCCGGCCCGGCAACAGCGGCGCCGATGCCATCCAGACAACATGCGCCGCAAACTGATCGGTGACGCTGCAGGGCGCTTCGGCGGGGCACAGCACGTCGCCCCGCGAGACGTCGATCTCATCGGCCAGCACGAGAGTCACCGGCACTGCCGGCCGCGGCGACGTCCAGGTCGCCATCCTTGGTGACGATGCGCGCGACGCGGCTCGACCGTCCAGACGGTTGCACCATCACAGCAGTCGCCGGAGTGCAGCGTGCCGCCATGAATGGTGCCCGCATAGCCGCGGAAATCCAGGTTCGGCCGATTGACCCACTGGACCGGCATTCGAAACGGACATTGCGCGCCTTTCCGTTCGGGCTCGGCTGTATCCAGAAACGGCAGCAAGGCGGGCCCCTGAAACCAGGCCAGGCGCGTCGATCGCGCCACCACATTGTCGCCGAACCGGGCTGACAGCGGAATTGAGGTCACTCGCGCTATGCCAAGCTGCGCGGCAAAGGCGCTGAACTCCCTCGCAATGCTTTCGAAGATGCTCTGATCGAAACCAACGAGATCCATCTTGTTGACGGCCAGAACGACGTCCCGGATGCCCATCAGCGCGCAGATATAGGTGTGACGTCGCGTTTGCGTGAGAACCCCTTTGCGGGCATCGACCAGGATCACCGCCAGCTCAGCCGTCGAGGCGCCGGTCGCCATATTGCGCGTATATTGCTCATGGCCGGGCGTATCGGCCACGATGAATTTGCGCCGGCCGGTGGCGAAAAAGCGGTAGGCCACATCGATGGTGATCCCCTGCTCGCGCTCGGCGGCCAAGCCGTCGACCAGAAGCGCGAAGTCGATGTCTTCGCCGGTGGTCCCGAAGGCCTGGCTATCGCGCTTGAGCGCGACAAGCTGGTCTTCCAGGATCAACTTGCTGTCATAGAGCAGGCGGCCGATCAGGGTCGATTTGCCATCGTCAACACTGCCGCACGTGATGAAGCGCAGCAGATCCTTGCCGTCCTGCGCGCGCAACAGGTCCAGCACATCGCCGGCGGCAGCGTCGGCTGTGCGCGCCATCAGAAATAGCCCTCCTGCTTCTTGGCTTCCATCGACGCGCCGTCGTGATCGATCAGGCGCCCCTGGCGCTCGCTGGTGCGCGCACCCAGCATTTCGCGCAGAATGTCGGGCAGCGTGGCGGCATGGCTGTCGATGGCGCCGGTCAAAGGGTAGCAGCCGAGGGTGCGGAACCGCACCATCCGGGTTTTCGGCGTCTCCCCCTTCTCCAGCGGCATACGCTCGTCATCGCGCATGATCCATCCGCCCTCGCGCGCCACGACCGGGCGCGGTGCTGCGAAATAAAGCGGCACGACCGGAATAGTCTCTGCGTGGATATAGTGCCAGATATCGAGCTCAGTCCAATTGGACAGCGGAAACACCCGGATGCTTTCGCCCTTGTGGATGCGGCCATTGTATAGCGACCACAACTCGGGGCGTTGATTTTTCGGATCCCAGCGATGCGCGGCGCTGCGAAACGAGAAAATGCGCTCTTTCGCTCGGCTCTTCTCCTCGTCACGCCGCGCCCCGCCGAAAGCCGCATCGAAACCGTGAAGGTCCAAAGCCTGCTTTAACGCCTGTGTCTTCATCACATCAGTATGCGCCGCCGACCCATGCGTGATCGGCCCGATGCCGTGCTTGATGCCTTCTTGATTGACATACACAAGGAGCGTCAAACCAAGCTCCGCCACCCGCTTGTCGCGGAAGGCAATCATCTCCCGGAACTTCCATGTGGTATCCACATGCAGGAGCGGAAACGGCAGCGGCGCGGGAAAGAACGCCTTCATCGCCAGGTGCAGCATGACGGAGCTGTCCTTGCCGATGGAATAGAGCATGACCGGATTGCGAAACTGCGCAACCACCTCGCGGAAAATATGAATGCTCTCCGCTTCCAGATGGCGCAGATGCGGGGGAAGAGACGGGCCACCGGTCATGTGTGTATAGGTTTCTCTAGGCCGGTTTCCGCGCCACCATGTGGCACCATGGCTGATGGAGAGTGCCGCGGAACGTCATGCGCTCACCATGCTCGTCCTTGCGCGTATAGGTGATGATGTCTTCCTTGTGCTCGATCTTCGCCAGATCGATGGGCAATTCAAACGGCCAGAACTCCCAGGACGTAAATCCGGCAGCGGCGGAATGCGTCCGCGTTCAGCGCACTCGCAGCCTCCAGCATGCGCCGGGCGACGTTGTCGAGCGGTCCTCGATGAACAGAAACGCCGAGCGCGGCGACGTGCGAGGCCAAGGCATCGTCGCTGGCATCAACCGACGTAGCCACAGCCACCGCGTTCAACGCGCCCGCAACTTCCGCCCGCCGTGCAGCGTCAATCACCCAATCGATCATCGGGCGCCCGTAAAGCGGACGCAACATCTTCCCAGGGCAACGCACAGAGGAAGAACGAGCCTGAATGATGCCAACGATGCGCATGATTTGGCACCAACGATTTAGTATTTTCTGTTGATGCTAGCGGTCAACCGCATGACATGGGCGCCTCGGTTTGGACAACTCGTCTCTAACCGGTATGGGTCAGACCGATGCCCTTAGCCACGATTCGTGCGTTTTAGCATGGTTCCCACGGACAACCCAACGATTTCAAAAGTTTGAGCCCCCTTCCGAGTCGCTCGCCCAGGGTCGAATCCGCATCTGCCGCTCGTCACGCAATTGGCTTTCCATTTGCCCTGCTCTGCCTAATCCTGATTTGGGTCGATACTGCGGACGTAAAGCACTTAAGTAAGGTCAATGAACCACATTTGCTGCCAACCCATTGAGTTGGCTGGAGTTAAAGCTTTAAGTTGCAACCGACTGCAATTGAACGATGAATGACCTCGTAAGCTGTTTGCCCGTGGCACCCAATTTCGTCTGTTTTGTCGCTCAGGAAGACACCCGGCGGCTAAGTCGAGAATGTCGGAATACAGTTCCCCTTAGCCAGCCTCCGCGGCTTTGTAGCTACCCCCGCCGCAGCCGCCCCGGTGCCTCTCGTGCCGCAAGCCAGCGCTTACTATTGAGCCCACTAGCCGGTTAGCGCGCCGTCGCTACCGACTACGCTGTGGCATAGCACCGCGATGCTGATCGGCTTGGCACGGTGGACGAGGCCGACCGCGCACCGCGGCCAGGCGGTTGACTAGGCGCGGGCAGCGGCCCGTGACCGCTTGATACGGAAGTAGCATTGCGGATTTCGATACCGCTGCTGCTCACGATTCTCACGTTTATGTGTGCGTCGCGCGGCAGGATTTTCTCGCGCTGAGGAATAGCGGCATCGAGCCGCGTGTTCATCGCCGCGTTAGATCAGCGTTGTTACCTTTTTCATGGAGTGCGTATCTTGAAAATCATTTCTGCTGCTGCAGGCCTGACGGCCATTGTCGTCGCTACGATAAATGTCGCGAGCGCCACATCGGGGCATGCAGAGGTCTTCACCTTCAACAGCGATCCGTTCACCGGATCGACCGCGCTGACTACGGCGGGGCGACAGATAGTGGGCAACGAGCTCAACATCCCCGTCTTCTCGATCGCAAACGACGTCTTTGCGTTCGACCCGGCGTTCTTTGCCATCGGCAACGAGATCAACTTCGTCAACGATCTGATCGGCAACCTGCCGACCGGCGGCGTGAACGCCATCGTGCTGCAGACAACCGACAACGACGGCAATGCAGCCACGCCGTTCCTCGCCGGCAACGCCGCCGACCTCATCGCGGAACAGATCACGCAGGATGGCGCGGGCTTCTTCGTCTACTTCAACAGCAATCTCGACCTGCCGCGACTGGTCTTTTCGACCAATCTGAACGACAACACCGCCGACCTGAAGGTGCTCGCGCGGATGTCGAATTTCGATGATCCGTCGGTGCTTCCGACCTTCACGGAAGCGAACTTCGACATCGCGGTGCCCGAGCCGTCGACGCTATCACTGGTCGGCGCCGGCCTCGTCGCCGGGGCGATGTTCATGCGCCGGCGCCGGATGCAGACGGCGGGCGTCAGCGCCTGAGACGCAAAGCGCGTCGCGAAACACGATAGCAAAGCCTTGGCCGGCGCGCCTCGCAGGGGGGGCGCGTCGGTTCGGCGCGATGCAGGATGCTCGCTGAAGCTTTAGCGAAGGCGAGCATTCTGCCTCGACGTCCTACAGCAGCAATCCCTCGGCCGCCCGCGCCTCGTGTGCCAGCAGCCAGCGTTTGCGCTCAAGGCCGCCGCCATAGCCGGTCAGCGTGCCATTGCTGCCGACCACGCGGTGGCACGGCACGACGATGCTGATCGGGTTGGCGCCATTGGCAAGCCCCACCGCGCGCACCGCCGCGGGTCGCTTGATGTGCCGCGCCAGTTGCGAATAGGACCACGTCGCGCCGCACGGAATCTCGCGCAAGGCCGCCCACACGATGCGCTGGAACTCGGTGCCGCCCGTGGCGACCGGCAGCTTGTCGATCGCGTGCAGATCGCCCTTGAAATACGCTGCCATGGCCGTCGTCAGGCCGCCTGGGTCTTTAGCGGCCTCGAACGTCCAGCCATCGGCGCCATAATGCAGGCGCAACTCGTCGCGCAGCTTGTCCTCGTGATCGATCCAGTGCATGGCGCGCAGCCGCGCGTCACGATCGGCAACGATCATCAATTCGCCCAGTGGCGTATCCAGACGATCGACAAGAAGATGCAGCAAATCCGTCATCGGCGGTCCCATGGAAAACGTGCGGCAGCCGAGTGTACGCAAGACCGTCCGTCGCCGCAAGTCAATCGGATGCAGGCCGGGTGACGATGGCGACGTAATTCTTTGGGTAGCCGCGCGCGGTGTATTTATGCGCGACCTCCAGCCGGTGGAACAGCATGGCGCCCAACGCCATTTGTATCCGCAACGCCGCCACCAGCGGCCACAGCACAACGCCCGCAATGCCCCGATGAATATCGCGGGGCCGACGCGGCAGATAACGCGCCATGCCGTGCATCTGATAGCCGATCGTGCCGAAATACCCTTCCAACCAGTCAAGCCGGTCGATCGCGAAACCGGCCTTGGTCAGCAGGTGCCGCACGCCGAACTGAGTGTAGCGGTAGAAATCATAAGGCGTCTCGTGCTCCTCGTAGAACAGTGGCGCCGTATAGATCATCCGCCCGCCGGGCTTCAGCACACGATGCAACTCGCGCAACACCGCGCTGGGCTCTGGTACGTGCTCGAGAACCTGGTTGAAGACGATGAAATCGTAGCGCGCATCCTCGACCGGAATTTCCGTAAGGTCGCAGACATAGGTCGACACCGCATAGGGCTTGTCGGCTTTCTGGAAATCCGCGGAACTCATAACGTGCGTGCTGCAGCAGCGGCTTATAGGGCGCATCGCCTGCCCCCGCATCCAGCACCATCGCACCGGGCGCGATCGAGGCGGCGAATTTGGCGTTCTCCTCCCACAGTCGATGCCGCGACGAATTGAAATCGAAAGTCCGATGCAACCAGGTTCCATGCCGTGTCGGCGGTTCCGCCGACGCACCACGACCGGAGGCAATAGACAGCGAGCCCATGTCGACCCCGCTTGTTCGAACTCATGACGCCGAATTAATTATGCCGCCGCGGCGCCGCGGTGGAGAGTTCCGATCATGCAGGAACCGGGACGGTCTTGGCCCGTTTCAACCGGTTAGCCTTAAAAATGTCATATGAGTTCCTGATGCGCCTGCGCCTAGTGCCGTTCGCCGCAATCATTCTGACCGCCCTCGCTCTGGTGCCCGCCGGCGCCCATCTCTTGGCGCTTCCCAACAAGATCGGGCTGCCGCAGGCTGAGTATTTCGTCGTACAGGGAATCTCTCGCGGCTGGGCGTTTCTCGAAATCATACTTTTTGCCAGCCTGGCGGCGGACGTGGTTCTGGCGCTGCAGCTCCGCCACGACCGCGGCGCATTCGCCGCGGCGCTCGCCGGCGCGCTGCTCATCGCCGCCACGCTCGTCATCTTCTTCATTTGGACCTACCCCGCCAATCAGGCGACCGAGAACTGGGTGATCGCCCCGCTCAACTGGCAGATCTTGCGCCGTCATTGGGAGTACGCGCATGCCGTCAACGCCGTGCTGACATTCCTCGCCCTCTGCGCCGTGACTCTCGCCGCCACCGTCTCATCGACGAGCGTTCACGACACGCGGTAGCGCTCCAGGATCTCCTGGTTCGGCTCATAGCCCAGCCCGGGTCCGTCCGGCACAGCGATCGTGCCCTGCGCGTCGACATCGATGCGGCCGCGCCACAGGCATGCGGCGCGGTTCATGTAGAAGATTTCGACGAACGTGCCATCGTCGCGCAGCGATAGGAGATGCAACGTCGCCAGCAAGCCAGGCCCGAAATACGGAGAATGCGGCGCGAGCTTTACGCCCAATTTCGTCGGCCAGTGCGACAACTTTCAGATATTCCGTGATCCCGCCCACCTTGATGACCGAGGGCTGTGCATAGCTCACGGCACCCGCGCTCATCATGTGGCGAAACTGATGCACGGTGCAGGCATTCTCCCCCGCTGCGACGTCGAGCCCGCCCTTCATACGGACCTTTGCCAGGGTCGGAAAATCCTCCGGCGGCCAGACCGGTTCCTCGAGAAACAAAGGCGCAGCCGCGCGACAGGCATGGGCGAAGGCGATCGCGTCGTCGCCATCCATCGGGCAGTTCATGTCGACCATGAGCGGGATGTCCGGTGCCGATGGCCTGCCGCGCTGCCACCACGCTCGGCACCGTCGTCTCATGCAGCTTGATCGCCGTGTAGCCACGCCGCAGCGCCGCCTCGCATTCCGTCGCGACCAGCGCGGGTCGCCGATCCGCAGCAGGCTCGCATAAGCCGGAATGCGCGCCCTCTTGCGCGCACCGATCAAGCGATGCAACGGCAAGCCCTTCGCGCGGGCCGCGAGATCCCACAAGGCGATATCGAGCCCGGAGATCGCGAACATCGTGATGCCGTATCGCCCGAACAGATGCAGGTTGCGCTGGATGCGCTCCATGAACGCCGGAATGCCGGCTTCATCCGGAACGTCGAGGCCCCGAGCCTGCGGCGCGATCATCTCCTGGATCGCGGTTGCCGTCGTCTGTGGGCACACATAGCCCCAGGCATCGCCCCAACCGGTGAGACCTGCGTCGGTGAGACCTCGACGAGAACGATATCGAGCGCCGCGATCGCCGATGCGCCCTGCTTGAAACTAGCGACGCCCGCGTCATCGGGAATACGGACGTGGTGTGCCCGAACGTCCGTGATCCGCATGCGCCAGCCCCCCTGCCGCCCCGAAGGTAGCGCAGGATAACGCACGGACGCTAGGTCTGAAGGCCGACGCCGGGATCGCTACGCGGCTTCGGCCCGCAATTTTTCTGCGGCGCGTTGTTGCGCGGCGGCGGTGCCGCCGGTGCCGGCCGCGGTGCCGGCGCCGCCGCAGGGGACGG
>CAVVJD010000008.1:0-158128 GCA_963748455.1 uncultured Alphaproteobacteria bacterium | reverse complement strand
TGCAAAAGCTATGGAAATGACGTCCTTCGATTTGGGTGAACTCTTTCGAAGGAGTGCCCGAGCGCTTTTGCGGTCTGGATTTGGCGTTCTTGCTGCGGGTTCGTGATGCAGAAGGCTCATTTCTCGGTTCTCCGGACGGATCTACCCGGTGCCAGGGGACAGTGACTCATGCGCAACAGGTTGTAGGCTGCGCCGACGAGGTAGGCGTGCATCTGCACCCGCGCAACACCGCGCACGAGCGTGCGGCGCAATCCGCCGTAGGCCTTCATCCAGCCGAAGATCTCTTCGACGCGCTTGCGCTTTCGCTGACTCACCGCGTAGCCTGCGTGGCGCGTCGTGCGGCGATCCAGCCCCGGGGTGCGCCGCCCTTCGATCTGGGCGATATGCGGGGCGATCTTGTGCTTACGCAGATGCGCGACGAAGTCCTTCGTGTGATAGCCCTTATCGCCACCGAGGGAGCTCGGGCGAACACGCTTTCGGCGCTGGCGGGCGAGCACTCCTTGGCCGCCTCGGTCTCGGTCTGGATCGCCGAGCGCACCGCGAGGTCCACGCACAGGCCGTTGCGGTTCTCCATGAGCGCATGGCCGCCGTAGGAGAGCTTGGCCTCTTTGCCCTTGCCCTTGCGCGCGAGCTTCGCCTCCTCGTCGGTGGTGGAGGCATGCGTGTCGTTGCTGCGCCGCTGGCCGCGGAAGTCGACCATCCCATCGGCGCCCGCCCCGCCCGAGGGCGGGCCGTCCTTGGGCTTGAAGCTCTTCTGGTCGCCCAGGCTTCGATCAGGGTACCGTCGACCGTAAAGTGCTCATCGGAGAGCAGCCCCGCCTTACGCGCCTCGCCCACCACGGCGTCGAAGAAGACGCGTGCGGTGTCTTGCCCGACCAGCCGCTCGCGCAGCCGCGAGAAGTTCGACTGGTCCAGCCCCGACTGGTCCAGACTCATGTCCAGGAACCAGCGAAACAGCAGGTTGTAGTCGAGCATCTCGCAGAACAGCCGATCGGAGCGCACCGAGTACAGCGCAATGAGCAGGCTCGCCTTCAACAGCCGCTCCGGCGCAATCGACGGGCGGCCGATCTCGGCGTAGATCCGATCGAACTCAGGGTTCATCGACCCGAGCACCGTATCGGCGTGCTGCTTGATCCGGCGAAGCGGATGATCTTCGGGCACCCGCGAGTCCGGCGAGAAGTAACTGAACATCGACTCTTGGGGATCGACTCGACCGCGCATGGCTTGTTCTCCGTTCTCGTGCCGCTGCGCTTTCGACTCGGCTTGCGGGGAATGATTCCATGCTTTTTGCATCACGCTGCTAGGGTCCGATCCGCACCGCGCGCCACCCGCCTTCAGCCCCTCGATGCGATCGCCGGCGACCCTGCCGACGAGCGCGCGCGCGGCTGCCGCCCGGGTCGGCGAGACCGATGCGGATCTCGTCACCCGCCAGCCGCGCGCTCTGCAACGGCGCCCCGCCGGGAAGCGTCTTGCCGGTGATCCGTTGATGCCGCTGGTCGAGCGCGAGCTCGAATGCCGGTCCGTCGCGGACATTGACCTGCCAGCGACCCGCAACCCTCGCCGGGACCACCCAGAGGTAGATCTCGCTCGAGCCGGTCGTCGCGGTCGCGTCGGGCTCCCAGTCGCCCATGCGGAAAACGTGCGACACCACGCGCGTTCCCGGACGCATGTCGAGCAGCTTCGGACGCAGCTTGAGGTTGAGCGAGGTGAGGAGATAGAGCGTCACGACGGTCGCCTCGCGGAAATCCGCCTCGAAGAGATCCGCCTGCACGAAGCGCACGCGGTCGGCGACGCCGCCGATCCGCGCATCGCGCCGGCTCGCCGCGACGAGATCGGGGCTGTACTCGATGCCTAGGCCGCGCGCGCCGTAGCGCCGCGCCGCAGCGATCACGATCTTGCCGTCCCCGGAGCCGAGATCGACGACCACGTCGCCCGGACCCACGCGAGCGAGGGTGAGCATGCGGTCGACGGCGCCGTCCGGGGTGGGCACCCAGATCACGTCCTTGCCGTCGACGATCGGCGCTTCGTATAGCGCCTCGAGCTGCGCCAGGCCGGATGCCGGTGCTAGCGCGATCATCAGGGCGGCCAGGAGCGGCATGCGCATCGCCGGCACCTTAACGGTGTTCGACTGGTTCGATCAAGCCGTTCGGTAAAAGCCGTTGGAAAGTCTCGCCGCGGGCGCTTACCTTCCGGTCATGCCCGCAATCCTCAGACGCCCGGCGCTGCCGTGGCTGGGAGGCATCGCCTTGCTCGCGGCCGCACTGCTTACGGCGGGCGGCTTCGACGCTGCCGCCGCGTTCGCCGGCAACTCGGTAATCGGGCCCGCGCTGCTCGCCACGGCGCTCACCGCGGCGGCGACCGCACTAGCAGCGTGATGCAAAAAGCACGGAATCATTCCCCGCAAGCCGAGTCGAAAGCGCAGCGGCACGAGTAACGGAGAACAAGCCATGCGCGGTCGAGTCGATCCCCAAGAGTCGATGTTCAGTTACTTCTCGCCGGACTCGCGGGTGCCCGAAGATCATCCGCTTCGCCGGATCAAGCAGCACGCCGATACGGTGCTCGGGTCGATGAACCCTGAGTTCGATCGGATCTACGCCGAGATCGGCCGCCCGTCGATTGCGCCGGAGCGGCTGTTGAAGGCGAGCCTGCTCATTGCGCTGTACTCGGTGCGCTCCGATCGGCTGTTCTGCGAGATGCTCGACTACAACCTGCTGTTTCGCTGGTTCCTGGACATGAGTCTGGACCAGTCGGGGCTGCACCAGTCGAACTTCTCGCGGCTGCGCGAGCGGCTGGTCGGGCAAGACACCGCACGCGTCTTCTTCGACGCCGTGGTGGGCGAGGCGCGTAAGGCGGGGCTGCTCTCCGATGAGCACTTTACGGTCTACGGTACCCTGATCGAAGCCTGGGCGAGCCAGAAGAGCTTCAAGCCCAAGACGGCCCGCCCTCGGGCGGGGCGGGCGCCGATGGGATGGTCGACTTCCGCGGCCAGCGGCGCAGCAACGACACGCATGCCTCCACCACCGACGAGGAGGCGAAGCTCGCGCGCAAGGGCAAGGGCAAAGAGGCCAAGCTCTCCTACGGCGGCCATGCGCTCATGGAGAACCGCAACGGCCTGTGCGTGGACCTCGCGGTGCGCTCGGCGATCCAGACCGAGCCGGCGGCCAAGGAGATGCTCGCCCGCCAGCGCCGAAAGCGTGTTCGCCCGAGCTCCCTCGGTGGCGATAAGGGCTATCACAAGGACTTCGTCGCGCATCTGCGTAAGCACAAGATCGCCCCGCATATCGCCCAGATCGAAGGGCGGCGCACCCCGGGGCTGGATCGCCGCACGACGCGCCACGCAGGCTACGCGGTGAGTCAGCGAAAGCGCAAGCGCGTCGAAGAGATCTTCGGCTGGATGAAGGCCTACGGCGGATTGCGCCGCACGCTCGTGCGCGGTGTTGCGCGGGTGCAGATGCACGCCTACCTCGTCGGCGCAGCCTACAACCTGTTGCGCATGAGTGATGTCCCCTGGCACCGGTAGATCCGTCCGGAGAACCGAGAAATGAGCCTTCTGCATCACGAACCCGCAGCAAGAACGCCAAATCCAGACCGCAAAAGCGCTCGGGCACTCCTTCGAAAGAGTTCACCCAAATCGAAGGACGTCATTTCCATAGCTTTTGCATCGGGCTCCTAGGCGCCGTCCCGGTGCTCGCTGTCCGCGAGATCTCGGCGCGATCGCGACTCTATGCTCGGCTTCGGCGCCGGCGTGATGCTCGCCGCCGCGGCGTTCTCGCTCGTCGTGCCGGGACTCGCCGCGGGCGAGGCGATCACCGGCAGCCGCTGGCTCTCGCGCCGGTCGCGCGGCGCAGCCCTCGCCGCGCTCGACCGGCTGGCTCCCGCACGAGCACTTCCCGGAGGCCGCCGCGCGGCGGATCTGGCTCTTCGTCTTCGCGATCGCGCTTCACAACCTGCCGGAGGGACTTGCGGTCGGCGTCGGGTTCGGGCAGGCCGATGCCGCGAAAGCGTGGGCGCTCGCCGCCGCATCGCGGTCCAGAACCTGCCCGAGGGTCTCGTCGTCGCCGCCGCGCTGCTGACGCTCGGCTACTCGCGTCTCGCCGCCGTTGCGATCGCCGCGGCGACCGGGCTCGCCGAGCCGCTCGGCGGCGCATTCGGCGCCGGGGTCTTCGGGGTCTCGGAGGCGCTGTTGCCTTGGGGCTCGCGTTCGCGGCCGGCGCGATGCTCTTCGTCGTGAGCCATGAGATCATCCCCGGTCTCACCGGAGGACACGAGGCGCAGGCAACGTTCGGTGTGATGATCGGTTTCGTCGCGATGATGCTGCTCGACACGGTGCTCGCGGCATAGAATTCACTCGGCGCACTTCAGCAAGGAGAAGACGATGGCAACGAAAGCGGCGGGCGCGGCGCCCGCGATCGATATCGGCATCCCCTCGAAGACCGCAAGGAGATCGCCGACGGCCTTTCGCAGCTGCTCGCCGACACCTACACGCTCTATCTGAAGACCCACAACTTCCACTGGAACGTCACCGGGCCGATGTTCAACACGCTGCACCTCATGTTCGAGACGCAGTACAACGAGCTCGCGCTGGCGGTCGACCTGATCGCCGAGCGCATCCGCGCGCTCGGTCCCCGGCGCCCGGGTACGTACGCGGAGTTCGGCCGGCTCTCGTCGATCCAGGAGCGCCGAGGGCGTGCCGATCGCGCGAAGAGATGATCGCCGACGCTCGTCGAAGGGCCAGGAAGCGGTCGTGCGCACCGCGCGGTCGCTTCCCCATGGTCGAGCAGGCGAACGACGAGCCGAGCGCCGACCTGCTCACCCAGCGCATGCAGGTCCACGAGAAGACGGCGTGGATGCTGCGGTCGATGCTGGAGAAGTAGCGCGCCCGGCGTCTCGCGCCGCACGCGGGGGCATTCGATCGATAGTGAAAGAGGCGCGCGCCTGGGGCGAAACGCGCACCCGGCCTCCTCCTTCACAACCCGAATTTTGCGACGGCCTTCTCGTCCCAGTCGATGCCTTGGCCCGGCCGGTCGGGAACTAGGACCTGACCGTCCTCGACCTGGAACGGCTCCGACAGGATCGGGTCGGCCCAATCCTGCCACTCCAGCCAGTGCGCGCTATCGGTGACGCGCATCAGGTGCGCAGCGATCTCCGGGTAGAGGTGCGTGGAGATCGGGATGCCCGCGGCGCCGGTGATCGCCGCGGCGCGCAGCCATCCACTGACGCCGCCGATGCGCATGAGATCGGGCATGACATAGTCGCCGGCGCCAGCAAGCACTGCCTGGTACAGCAGGCGCGGCCCGTAGAACTTCTCCCCGAGCTGGATCGGCGTCTTCGACTCGCGCGCGAGCTGAGCGTAGCCCGGGATGTTGTCGTACGTCTCGGCTCCTCGAACCAATAGAGGCTCTGATCGTCGAGCGCGTGGCAGCGACGAGCGCGTCGCCCAGCGACAAGCCCTGGTTGAAATCGCACATGAGCTTCACCGTCTCGCCGGCCGCCTCCCGTACCGCGCCGATCGCCGCCAGATCGTCGGCGAGCTTTTCCCGTCCGAGCCTGAGCTTCAGGCCGGTGAATCCGCCTTCGGCCACGAGCGCTGCGGCCTCGGCAGCCAGCGTTTCAATCGGCGTCAACCATAGCCCGTTGCTGTTGTAGGCGGGGACCGGTCCCCCGTCCCGCCGAGAAACGCCGCGAGCGGCATGCCGGCCGCTTTCGCCAACGCATCCATGCCGCCATGTCGAGGCCGGAGATGGCGATCAGGGAGACGCCTTCGCGGCCGACGAGATGGAGCGAACCGACCCCGCCGGCGCTAAGCGTCGAACGGCGCCACGGGCTGGCCTTTCGCCGCTTCGGCGAGATCCTCGATCGCAGGAACGATGTAGCGCAGCGACTGCTTCAGATACGGCTCGAGGTAGCTATGACCGACGACCCCTTCGTTGGTGTAGAGGTCGATGAGGATCATCGGCCAGTCGCGAAAGAGCCCGACTTTCGAAACCACCGGCCGCTTCAAAGGCACGACGACGGCGCGCGCCCGGACGCTCTTTAGCGTTAGTTGAGCTCGAGTCATGGACAGCCTCCCTCCCGTTGGAGGCGAGCACTGTCGCAGATCCGCGGCGTTCTCGTCGGCGACACCGCGCCGCCGCGATCTGCGGGCCAATCGTCTAGCCCGTGGGGAAGTGCACGACGACGCGCGTCCCGCGCCCCCCGGGACCCTCCGCCAGCTTCCACGCGCGCCCCGTGAGCCAGGGCGATTTCCTTGACGATCGCCAGGCCGAGACCGCTGCCGGATCCAGTCGACCCGGGGATCCTGTAGTAGCTCTCGAATACGCGCTCCCGCAGCGCCACCGGGATGCCGGGCCCTTCGTCGGTGACGGCGAGCGAAGTTTCGCTGGCAGGGCGGAGCACGACCTCGACGACGCTCCCTCCGGAACATGTCGCACGGCGTTATCGAGCAGGTTGCTCACGAGGCTGCCGAGCTTCTGGCGGTCGCCGCGGACCTCGATCTCCCCGGGCGGTGTGCAAAGCACGTTCACCTTGATGGCTCGCTCCCGCACACGCGATTGGAGAGTCTCGAGTGCATCCGCGACCAGTCGGGGGGGGACACCGGTTCCGAGCTGCACCGGCTCACCCGGCACGCCGGCGCGGCTGAATGCGAGCATCTGCTCGGCGAGATGAATGGTGCGTTCGAGCCCGATGAGCATGCGACGCAGCGACGCATCGCGCTCGGCGGCCGAGCTGGCGCGTGCCGCATTCTGCGCATGGACCTTGAGCGCCGCGAGCGGCGTGCGCAGCTCGTGGGCCGCGTCGGCCGTAAAGCGCCGCTCGCGGGCGAGCGCTCCTGTACCCGCCCGAGCAGGCCGTTCAGCGCATCGAGGACGGGCGCGATCTCGACGGGTGTGCGCGAGAGCGTGAGCCGGGTGACGGAGCCCGGCTGGCGCGCTTCGATCTGATGCGCAAGGCTCGACAGCGGCGCAAGGCCGTACCGGATCAACAGGCTGAGGAGCAGGAGGAGCAGCGGAATGCCCACGATGAGCGGCGCCGCGACCACGAGCGCGAGCTTCTCCGACAGCTCCCGCCGCGCATCGTCCCGCTCGGCGACCAGCACCCAGACGTGGCCGGAGCGGAGCAAGAAACGCGCCACTGCCGCTGCTCGAACGCCTGCGTGCTGAACCCGGCTACGAGCGGCGCGAGCGGCGCGTCCGGCGCCGATGCGGAGCGCACAAGGAGCTTGCCGTCGTCGTCCAGGACCTGGAAGGCAATCTTCGTCTCGTAGTAGTCGCCCAGCGGATTCGGCTTGTCATGGTCCGCGGCCTCCAGCGGATGAGGCAGGGTGATCACGATCGGCGCCGCGATCGTCGCCTGCTCGACCTGCCGTGCCACCAGCGCCTCGAGCACGCGACCGGAAGTCGCTAGCCGGGCGTCGAACAGCTCCTGGGCCTCTTCCTCGCTCGCGTCGAAGCTCACCCATGCGGCGGCCCCGAGGACGACGAGCAATGCGGCGATCGTACCGGCGAGCAGCACGGTACGAATCGAGCGTGCAGTGCGGGACTTCTCGCGGGGCGCGAACATGCGGGTGACCCGCCCTCGCTCAGCCGGCCGGCGCGGGCGGCGGCGGGTCGGCGTCGCCACGCGCGTCGAGGCTCTGCGATTCGCCGGTTTCGCAGGGCTTCGACAGGCGAAATTCCCATGAAGCGGCTCGCCTAGCCGGGCGCCGGAGTGCCGCAGATCGTCTTAAGCGCGGCCCACTCGGCCGGCGACAGCGCCTCCTTGCCCTCCGCACCGCCGGCGCGGATGCGCGCGGCGCGCGCGGGCGATGGCGGATGGCTCGACAGATAGGAGAGCGCATCGAGCGGGCCGCCCGACGGCGACTCCATCTGCTCCATGAAGACCGCAAACGGATTGGCGGCGAGCCCCGCCGCGCGCATCATGGCGACGGCATGGGCGTCGGCCGCAGTCTCTGCATCGCGCGTGTAGCGCGAGCCGATCAGCGTTGTCGCGAGCGAGCCCAGCGCCGAGAACCCCGCGACGTCGCCCACCAGCATGCCGACGACAACGCCCGTCGTCGTCTGCTGGATCGCGACCTCCGTCGAATGGCGTAAATGGACATGGCCGATCTCGTGCGCCAGCACGCCGGCCACGGCATTGGGCGATGCCGCCTTGTCGATCAGGCCGCGGAAGATCAGGATCTGCCCGCCCGGCAGGGCCAACGCGTTGACCATCTTCGTGTTGACGACGCGCACGGTGAGATCGAGACGTGACGGCGTCGTCGCGGTGAGGCGCTGGACGAGAAGATCGAGCGCCGCGCGCCCGCCTGGCGCTTCGCACAGCGCTATACCGGTGCGCTTCGCCGCTTCGCCGCCCATTTGCGCGATGACCAGCTCCGACATCCAACGCCCGGCGCGCTGTTCCATGGCGACCGGAACGATTGAGGCGAGCTGGTGGGAAAAGAACGGCAGCATCAGGAAAAGAGCCACGAGGCTCGCTATGGCGCCGGCGGTCCAGAAGAGCACCGGTTTCCATTCGCGGCCGTGGCCATAGGCGCCGCGCCGCAGGTCGCGGTTGCGCCGCGCGAGCTCCGCGATGAGTTCGGCGCTGCTCAGCGACAGACGCTCGTCGCGCTCGGGTCCCGGCGCAAGCCTTGCGGGCGCGTTGGGCGCGACGTCATCGATCAGGCGGATGCCGGCGAGCGGCCAGATCGCGACAACGGAGCCGTCGGCGCGCGCCAGCGTCAGATGATCGTTGTCGAGGCGGACGCGAACGTTCGTGACCGCCGCACTTTTGCCATCGCTATAGCGGCCGTCGAATTCCACAATCCCCCTCAGATCGCGCCGATGTCGAACGCGTCGGCGAGGCCTTCGCCGTAGCGCGGCCGCGCTTGCGTCGACTGCACGACCGATTCAACCGACGCGAGGTTGGTAACCGTCATGGTCGAGACGATGTAGCGCGCGATGCGATACGTCATGAAATATTGCGCGATCACGTAGTTGGCCAGCATGAAGGACGCAAAAATAAAGACGCCTTCCACCCAGAACAAGGGGTTGGCCAGCGCCGTCTTCATGTCCGCCCCCGATCCGATTACCGCAAAGAAGCTCGCCGCGAAGATCAAGGACGCGACGATGGCGACGGCGATCATCAGACCGATCATCGATGCAATATAGCCGAGGAAAATGAGGACGAAGCGGCGCAATTTCGCGGCCGATGACAGACGGACCGCGCCGAATTCCGTGTGCGCGACGAAATAGCGGAACTGGGCGACGCTGTACCACAGCCAGGCAACGCCCCCGAGGACATAGACGAGAGGCAGAATCCACCAGCCGCGGATCTCCGCTGCCAGCTCCTTGAACTCCTCCTCGTCGATCTCGCCGCCACCAATCGCCGCCGTCATGTCGATCCAGATGTCAGCGTTCAGCGCAAGAAAGATGAACAGCGGGAGTGCCCCCAGCGCAAAGACGACCAGCCAGCGGCCGATCAGGCCGCGGCCGGACCCGGTGAATGTGAAGCGGCGGTTGCCGAAGATGGTGTGCTCGATCTTATAGCGCTGCAGCGCCGTGTTCATCCATGGCGCCGCGATGCCCAGCGTCACCAGGGTCAGCAAGCCGTAAACTAGCGAAATTCCGACATAGCGCCAGGACGAGCCGTCCTGCCAGCAGCGGATGCCGCGCCATTGCGTGCGCGACAGGCGATAGCGGCGCGCGCGGAAGATCGCGACCTGGATCAACACGCCGATGACCGCGAAATAGATCAATTGCGCGGCGAGCGCCCAGATGGGCGAGATCAGCATCAAATACTGGATGACGCCGTAGATCGCGGCGAGGGGCGCGATGATCGCCATCGCGATCAGGAAGCCGATGAACAGCTCGATGCCGCGGCCGGTGTATTCGAGCGGTTCGCCGCCGATGACGACGTTGTTCCACAAAGCGCGACGGACGGCGGTGCGCGCCCAGAACCGGTAGAACCCGAATGTCACTATCGACAGCAGCGCGTTCTTGAGCAGCAGCCGGATGAAACCCGGCCGGCCGGCAAATTGCACCGGCGACACCTGCGGCATCGCCGACATCGAAACGTCGTTCATCCCCCGCCCCCGAAATTGCGACGGCGCGATGCCGTCTCCCGCATCCCTCAGCCTATTCTAGCCGTGGTTGCGAAGAAGTGAAGGAGGGCACGACATCCGTCACGACCCTTTGGGAGGAGATTTGGCGTTGAGGTAATGCTCGAGGAAGGCCGCCGCTTCGGGCGAATCCCATTTGGCGGGGCCTTCGAGCCGGCCGAGCTCGCGGCCTTCGCGGTCGAGCAGGATGGTGGTCGGCAGGCCGCGCAGATTGAACGCGCGCATCGAGGCCGAGCTTGCGTCGATATACATCGGCAGGGATTTGACCGCGAGCTTCTCCAGGAACGGCTCGACCAAAGGCTTACCCTGACGATCGAGGGCGAGGGCGAGGACCGTGAAATCGGCGCTGCCCTTGGCGGCCTGCAGACGGTCGAGGGCGGGCATCTCCTCCACGCAAGGGGCACACCAGGTCGCCCAGAAATTCAAGAGCACGACCCGGCCCTTGAAATCGGCCAGCGTGAGCGGCTTGTCGGCGGCGTCGGTGAAGCGGATTTCCGGCGTGGCGCGCGGCTCGGCGGTCGCGGCAAAAGGCCCGAGATTGCCGCGGAATTCAGGGGCGCCACCCGCATTTTGCGACCAGGCGGCAAACCCGGCCGCGGCCAATCCCACCCCCGCAATTGTCGCCATCCAAACGCGCTTCATCCGTCGCATCCCTCTCGCCAGCCCTGCCCAAACAATATAAGAACGGGGCCGCGCCGCCGCCATGTGATGCCCCGCCGGACCGGTTCAGGCAAGGGGACGGGAAGCGGCGGATTGTCACCCTCCCCCTCACGAGCCCCTAAACGACGATGCCTGCCCGCGCCAAGCCCCAATCCCCCCGTGCCAACCGCCTGTGGGGCGGCAGGTTCGCGACCGGCCCCGCCGAGGTGATGACGCGCATCAACGCGTCCATCGACGTCGATAAGCGCCTCTATGCCGAGGACATCGCGGGCTCGAAGGCGCATGCGGCGATGCTGGTGCGCCAGAAGATCCTGAAGCCCGCCGACGGCCGCAAGATCCAGCGCGGGCTCGACCGCATCCTTGCCGACATCGACGCCGGCAAGTTCCGTTTCAAGACGGCGCTTGAAGACATCCACATGAATATCGAGGCGCGGCTGGCCGAGCTGATCGGGCCCGCCGCCGGCCGCCTGCACACCGCGCGCTCGCGCAACGATCAGGTGGCGACCGATTTCAAGCTGTGGACGCGCAAGACCATCGACATCTTCGATGCCGCACTGCGCGAGCTGCAGCGCGTGTTGATCGTGAATGCCGAAAAGCATGCGGGGACGGTGATGCCGGGCTTCACGCATCTGCAGCCGGCACAGCCGGTGACGTTCGGCCATCATCTGCTGGCCTATGTCGAGATGCTGGGGCGCGACAGGTCGCGCCTCAAGGATGCCCGCGTGCGCCTCAACGAATCGCCGCTGGGCGCCGCGGCCCTGGCGGGCACGTCGTTCCCGATCGACCGGCACGCGACGGCGAAGGCGCTGGGCTTCGACCGGCCGACCGCCAATTCGCTCGACTCCGTGGCCGACCGCGATTTCGCGCTCGAGTTCCTGGCGGCCGGCGTCATCACCGCCATGCATCTGTCGCGGCTGGCCGAGGAGCTGGTGATCTGGACGACGCCGCAATTCCGCTTCGTGCGCCTGTCCGACGCGTTTTCGACCGGCAGCTCGATCATGCCGCAGAAGCGCAACCCCGACGCGGCCGAGCTGGTGCGCGCGCATGTCGGCCAGCTCGCCGGCGCCTTCACGGCGCTGACCATCGTCATGAAGGGGCTGCCGCTCACCTATTGCAAGGACATGCAGGAGGACAAGCAGCTCGTCTTCCAGGCGGCCGACACGCTGGCGTTGGGCATTGCCGCGATGACCGGCATGATCGCGGACATGAAGGTAGACGCGGCCGCGATGCGGCGCACCGCCGCCGCCGGCTATACGACGGCCACCGACCTCGCCGACTGGCTGGTGCGCGCGGCCGGGCTGCCGTTCCGCGAGGCGCATCATGTCACCGGGCGGGTCGTGCGCCTGGCCGAGGAAAAGGGCCGCGATCTCAGCGAGCTCAAGCTCGCCGACCTACGCGCTGTCGACCGGCGCCTCACCGCCGATGTATTCTCCGTTTTGAGCGTCGACAAGTCGGTGGCCAGCCGGCGCAGCTATGGCGGCACTGCGCCCGCCAATGTCCGCCGCGCCGCGCGCGCCGCCAGGCGACGCTTCCTGGCGACCGGGAGATAGAGTGATGGACAGCCAAGACCGCACCGCGACAAGCCGACGGCGTCTGGCACAGGCGCTGCTCGCCATTGCTGCCGCGGCGGCCCTGACGGGGTGCGGTAAAAAAGGCCTGCCCGAGGCCCCCGAAGACGGTGACCCCCGTTATCCCAGGCAATATCCGAGCAAATGAGCGAATTTCATTACCGCAATGGCATCCTCCACGCCGAGGATCTGCCGCTTGTCGAGCTGGCGCGCCAATACGGCACGCCCGCGTGGATCTATTCGGCCGCGGCGCTGACGCGCCGTTATCGCGAATTCGAGACCGCGTTCAAGGGTATCAACACGACGATCTGCTACGCGCTCAAGGCCAACGGCAACCAGGCCGTGATCGCGACCTTCGCGGCCCTGGGCGCGGGGGCGGACATCGTTTCCGGCGGCGAGCTCAAGCGGGCGCTGGCGGCGGGCGTCCCCGCTTCGAAGATCGTATTCGCGGGCGTGGGCAAGACAGCGGCGGAGATGGAAGCCGCCCTCGATGCCGGGATCATGCAGTTCAACGTCGAATCCGAGCCGGAGCTGCGCGTGCTCTCGCGCGTCGCGGCCGCGCGCGGCAAGACGGCACCGGTGGTGCTGCGCGTCAACCCGGATGTCGACGCCAAGACGCACGCCAAGATCACGACCGGCAAGAGCGAGAACAAGTTCGGCATCGAAATCGCGCAGGCGGCCGACGTCGCCGATCTGGCGGCGAAGTTGCCGGCGATCGAGCTGATCGGCCTGTCCACGCATATCGGCTCTCAGCTCACCTCCGTCGATCCGTTCGGTGCCGCCTTCGCGCGGCTGGCGGAGCTTGCGCGCGAGCTGATCGCGCGCGGCCGGCCCATCCGTCGCCTCGATTTCGGCGGCGGCATCGGCGTGCCCTATAACGGCGAGACCCCGCCCGATCTCGCCCTCTACGCGGCGGCGGTGCGCGCCGCCATTGCCGGGCTCGATGTCGACGTGGTAATCGAACCCGGCCGGGCCCTGGTGGCGGAGGCGGGCATCCTGCTGTCGCGCGTCACCTATATGAAGAGCGGGACGACCAAGCGTTTCGCCATTGTCGATGCGGCGATGAACGACCTGCTACGGCCGGCCATGTACGACGCCTTCCACCCCATCCACCCGGTCAAGGAGCCGGCGCCGGGCGCCGGGCTGGTGACGGTCGATGTGGTGGGACCGGTCTGCGAAAGCGCCGACTGGTTGGCACGGGACCGCCCCCTGCCACCGCTGGCTGACGGAGATTTGATCGCCATCTTCATGGCCGGCGCCTATGGGGCGGTCATGTCGTCGGCCTACAACAGCCGCCCGCTGGCCCCGGAAATCATGGTGAACGGGCGCCAAAGCGCCCTGGTGCGGCCGCGTCAAAGCCTTGATGAGCTGATCGCGGCCGACGCCCTGCCGCCTTGGCTCGGCGCTGGAGCCCGCGTCCGCTCCGCCGGCTAGGAACCTTTGGCTGTGAACGCCGGTATAGACCCTGGCGGGGATATTGCGGCACACTATCTCCGTTAGGGCTGGAGTCCCGATGGGATCGCCAGCTTGGATGAGATAGGGCGCCGGCTCGGAAGAACCCTGTCCCCCTAACGCGCAAGGCGGCAATGGCTGGCCGGCGCGGAAAAAGCGAGCATGGGGAGGCCTTGAACCGCCACCGGATCCGCGGAATTGGACGCGGATGGCGCCGGGGCGTCATGTGACAGGAGGATCAGGGTGCCACAGCATCCAGATCAGTCCGAACAGACCAAAGACCCTTTGCGCGCCAAGTTGTGGCGCGCGCGCGCCGCGTTGGCATGGGAGCACGTCTGGCCGGCGCTGTCCCCAGCACTCGCCGTCATCGGCCTGTTTGCCGCCGTCACCTTCTTCGACCTGCTGCCGCGCCTGCCGGGCTGGCTGCATGGCATCGTTCTACTGGGATTTGCAGGGCTGCTGGCGGCGGCTCTGTGGCGCGCCCGGCGCGCCTTGCATCTGCCCGAGGAAGAAGCCGGACGGCGGCGCCTGGAAGTGGCCAGCGGCATGGCCCACCGGCCGCTCGTTACCCTCAACGATTTCCTGTCCAGCGGCATGCGTGACGAGACGGCCGCGGCGCTATGGCAAATCCATCGCGACCGGGTACGCGCCGCCCTGGCGCGCGTGCGCGTCGGCTGGCCGGCCCCCAATCTGGCGCGGCGCGACCCCTACGCGCTGCGCGCCGCCCTCTTGCTGCTGGTGGTCATCGCGTTGGGCGTCGCCGGCAGCGACTGGCAGGGGCGCGTGGCGCGCGCCGTGACCCCTGACTTGATGGGCGGTGGTGGCGGCCCCGGCACGCTCGATCTGTGGATCACGCCGCCGGCCTATACCGGCCTCGCCCCGCTACTACCCAAGATGGACCCGAACGGCGCCACGACAACAATTGCCGTGCCGAGCGGCAGCGCGCTGTTGGCGCAGGTGTCGGGCGGGCGCGGCGTGCCGCATCTGCGCATCGACCAGCACAGCCAGGATTTCAGCGCGGTCGACCAGGGCGCGCATCGCATCACCACGCAGATCGACGCCGGCAGCAAGCTGGTCGTGGAGCAGAACGGGCGGCCGCTCGGGTCGTGGACGCTCAATGTCATCCCTGACCGCGTGCCGACGGTCAAATACGCCAACGTGCCCATTCAGGGCCGCCGCGGCGCGTTGCGCCTGGAATACGAGGCGGCGGACGATTACGGCCTCATCACTGTCGGCGCGACCGTGCGCCGCGCCGAGCCGCCCGCCAGTGCGCCACAAGACGAAGCGATCGAGCTGCCGCTCACGCTCCCCTCGCCGCGCGCCAAGGAAAGCAAGGGCCAGAGCTATCACGACCTGACCTCCCATCCTTGGGCCGGACTCAAGGTCGTGATCCAGCTGCGCGCGACCGACGCGGCCGGCCAGACCGGCGTTTCGGAAGACTATACGATGATGCTGCCGGAACGGCTGTTCCAGCACCCGGTCGCGCGCGCGATCGTCGAGCAACGCAAGGCGCTGGTCGCCGAGCCCGATGAGCGCCATGTGGTGAGCCGCGCACTTGCCGCCATCGCCTCGGTGCCCGGCAGCTATCAGGACGACACCGTGGTGTTCCTGTCGCTCAAGACCGCCTCGGTGCGGCTGATGCGCGACGACACGGCCACGGCGGTCGATGCCGTGCAGCAATTGCTGTGGGACACGGCGCTGCGCATCGAGGACGGCAAGCTGTCGCTGGCCGAGCGCGAGTTGCGCGCGTTGCAACAGAAGCTGCAGGACGCGCTCGCCAACAATGCCACCGACGCTGAGATCGAGAAGCTGATCCAGGAATTGCAGCAGGCGATCGACAAGTATCTTGAAGCCATGCTGGAGCAGGCGCGGCGCAATCCCGAACAGCAGCGCCAGCCGATGGACCGCAACACGATGCGGCTGGAGCGGCTGGATCTGCAGAAGATGCTGGACCAGGCACGACAGATGGCGCGCACCGGGGCCCGCGACGCGGCGCGCGACTTGCTCTCACGCCTGCAGGACATGTTGGAGAATTTGCGCGCGGGCCAGAGCATGCAGGGTCAGGACCAGCAGGGCGAAGGCCAGGCGCAGCAGGCCATGAAAGGCTTGCAGGAATTGCTGCAGCGCCAGCAGCAGCTGACCGACAAGACCTTCCGCCGCTCGCAGCAAGGCCGGCCCGGGCAGCGCGGCCAGCAAGGCCAGCGCGGGCAACAGGGACAGCAAGGCCAGCAAGGTCAGCAAGGCCAACAGGGCCAGCAAGGCGAGGGCGAAGGTGAAGGCGACGGCGATGGCGCCGAGCAGGATGCGATCCGCCGTCAGCTCGGCGAGCTGATGCGCCAGCTGGGCGAGATGATGGGCGACATCCCGGGCGGCTTCGGGCGCGCCGAGCGCTCGATGCGCGATGCGACCGATGCGCTCAACGGCAATTCTCCCGGTCGCGCCTTGCGCCCGCAGATGGACGCGTTGCAGCAGCTACGCCAGGGCGCGCGCGAAATGCTGAACCAGATGATGCAGCAGATGGGGCAGGATCCGGGCGAAGGCTCGCCCGACGAGGCCGACCCGCAGCTCAGCCAGAACCGCGACCCGGCCGGGCGGCCGCTCAACGGGCTGGGCGGCCTCGACTCCCGCGATGTGCGGATTCCCGAAGAAGCCGATCTGCAGCGCTCGCGCGAAATCCTCGACGAGCTGCTGCGCCGCGCGGGCGAGCGCTTCCGCCCGCGCCTGGAGCGCGACTATATCGACCGGCTGCTGAAGCGGTTCTAAGTCTCACGTTCGACCGCGACGCACGGTCTCATCCTTCGACAAGCTCAGGATGAGGTCTTTTTAAAGTGTCCTCATGCTGAGCTTATCGAAGCATGAGGACCCGGCGCTGCCGTCGTTATTTCTTTCCCTTGCCCAGCGCCTCATCGACCGCGAGCAGCAGGTCGCTGAGGCTGAAGGGCTTGGAGATCACCTTGTGGATCAGCGCCTCGAGTTTGTGGGCGCGCTGACGCTCGGCGGCGTAGCCGGTCATCATCAGGATCGGCATGTCGGGCCGGTCTTTGGACACTTTGAGGGCGAGCGTGATGCCGTCCATCTCCGGCATTACGATATCGGTCACCAGCAGATCGAAGCGCGCCGTGGTGAGGGTTTCAACCGCGCGCTGGCCGTCACCGACGGACGTCACCTCGTGGCCCGCATGCTCAAGTGCGCGCACGACGAACTCGCGCACCGGCGCCTCGTCCTCGGCGACCAGGATACGGGCCATCATTCGGCTCCGGAACTCAGCGGGGATCGGTGAAGACGATCGACACGCGCGCGGCGGCGGCGGCCGGCTGGCGGACTTCGGTCTTGAAGCCGACGCTCTGGCCGCCCTCGAGCCGCTCGGCCGGCGCGGAGAAGGTCCAGGCCTGGATCTCGCGATCGGAACTGTCCTGCAGGATGCCGCGCAACGTCGGGATCGTGCGCGGCACGGCGCCGGTGTTGACGATGCGCCCTTCGATCTGCAGCACCGGCACGCCGTCCTGGGTCGCGCGCGCAAGCTTGATGTCCTCCACCCGCAGCAGCGTCGTCGCGGGCTCGTTGGCGAGGCCCAGCAGCTCGAACACCTGTGTCGAGGCCGGGAAGCGCGCCATCACGACGTCACGCTTCCAGATGCATGCGGCGATGCCGCCGGCCACGAGGATGAAGACGACCCAGCCGACGATCATGCCGACGCGGCGGCGCTTGGGCTTGGACAGGGCCGGCAGGTTCGAGCCCGGTGGAATTGGACGCGGGCGAATTGGAAGTCGGGTCCATCGGCGGCTCGAGCACCAGCGCACTCGCCGGCTCCTCGGGCGGAGTTGCAAACCATTCATGCCGGCAGCGGCCACAGCGCACCTGGCGTCCCGTGCCGATGGCAACAGGATCAACCAGAAACCGGGAGCTGCATTTGGGGCAGGAAAGAATTATCAACGGTGGCGTGGGCCCGCCGGCGAGAGAATCGCGACTCCTTCGCCTTATAGGGCCTCCGCCAGAGGCTGACAAGCAATGACACGCTTGCGCGGCGCTTGGCTTTACGGCAAGCGGGGGCGCATGCCATCCTCTGCCGCGACCGATATGCCCGAATCCGCGTCAATCGAGTTGGCCGCCATCGTGCGGTTCGAAAATGTTGGGCTGCGCTACGGCCTCGGGCCCGAAGTGCTGCGCGATATCTCGCTGACTATGGAGCCGGGCTCGTTCCATTTCCTTACCGGCGCCTCGGGAGCGGGCAAATCGTCGCTGTTGCGCCTTATGTACCTGGCGCAGCGGCCGACGCGCGGCATCCTCAGCGTCTTCGGCCGCAACGTCGCGGGCGTGTCGCGCAACGAGCTCGCGGTGATGCGCAGGCAGGTGGGATTCGTGTTCCAGGATTTCCGGCTGCTCGACAATCTCTCGGCCGTGGAGAACGTGGCGCTGCCGCTGCACCTGGCCGGCGCCGATCTCGACAAGGTCGCGCAAGAGGTGGTCGAGCTGCTGACCTGGGTGGGGCTGGGCGAGCATCTCAACGCGCGGCCGGCGACGATGTCGGGCGGGCAGAAGCAGCGACTGGCCATCGCGCGGGCCGTCATCACGCGCCCGCGCCTGTTGCTGGCCGACGAGCCGACCGGCAATGTCGACGACCAGATTGCCTTGCGGCTGCTGTTCCTGTTCGAGGAGCTGCACAAGATGGGCACGACCGTGGTGATCGCCACCCATAATGAAAGTCTCGTCACCCGCTTCGGCCACCCGGAACTGCGGCTGGAGAACGGACGCGTCACCCAGTCGCGAGGCTCGGCCGGATGAGCGAGCCCATGAAGATCGACCTGCGCGATTTCCTGTGGCGCAAGATGGAACGCGACGGACAGCCGACGCGCGACGATTCTACGCACATATCTGCCGTGGCTGATCGCGATCATGGTGTTCCTGGCGGCGCTGGCCATCGCGGCGGCCGTGGTCGCCGCGACCGCGACATCGCGCTGGGCGGGCGAGCTCGCCGGCACGGTCACGGTCGAGATCGCGCCGCGCACTGCGAACGATCCACGACCGGCAGCCGAGCGCCTGGCCGCAGCGCTCGACATCGTGCGGGCAACACCGGGGGTGGCACGCGCCGAGCCGGTCAGCCGCCAGCATATCGCCGAGCTCTTGGAACCGTGGCTGGGCAAGACCGCGCTGCTCAACGACCTCCCGGTACCGCAGATGATCGACGTGACGCTGGCGCAAGGGGTGACGTTCAACGCGCGGCTTCTCGATGCGCGACTGACCGCCGCGGTGCCCGGTGCGAGCGTCGACGATCATCGCCGCTGGCTGGAGAGTGTCGCCGATATCGCGCGCATGGCGACGATCATCTCGCTGGTCATCGTGGCGCTGGTGACGCTTGCAACCACGGGCGCGGTGATCTTGACGACGCGCGCGGGCCTGGCGAGCCAGCTCGAGGCGGTCGAGCTCCTGCACCTGATGGGGGCGCGCGATTCCTATATCGCGCGCCAATATGCGAGCGAGGCGCTGGGGCTGGGCCTGCGCGGCGGGCTGATCGGCCTTGCCGGCGCCGTGTTGGCGATCCTGGCGGTCGGGCTGGCCGTGGACGCGGCCGATCCGCTGCTGATCCCGCGCCAGAAGCTGGGGGCCGGCGGCTGGGCCATGCTGATCATCTTGCCGGTGATCTCGGCGTTGATCGCGCGCATCACGGCGCGGCGCACGGTCATGCGTGCACTCAAGCGAATGATGTAGGCCCTGCGGCGATGATCAGTCTCATCCTTCTCGATCGCGACGGCGTGCTCAACCAGGAGAGCGACAAGTACATCAAATCGCCCGACGAGCTGATCATGATCGAGGGGTCCGCCGCGGCGGTGGCGCGCATCAACCGCGCCGGCATCCCGGTGGCGCTGTGCACCAACCAGTCGGCGGTGGGGCGCGGCATCATCGACTTGGCGATGCTCGAGCGCATCCACGCCAAGCTGCGCGGCGAGTTGGCGCGCGCGGGTGCCAAGCTCGACGAGATCTTTTTCTGCCCCGATCCGCCGGGGATGCCCAGCACCTGCCGCAAGCCCGCACCGGGTATGCTGCAGGCGGCCCTGCGGCGCTTTCGTGTGGCCGCGCCGGACGCGCCGATGATCGGCGACCAGCTGCGCGATCTGCAGGCCGCGGCGGCCCTCGGCTGCCCGCGCCATTTGGTGCGCACCGGCAACGGCATCAAGATCTCAGAGTGAAGGTGTGCCGACGGATGTGCTACCGGTCGCGGTGCATCATGATCTCGCGGCGGCGGTGACCGCCTTGCTGGGCCCGCCATGAGCGACGAACCGGACCAAAGCGCTCGGACCGGCCGCAGAGTCGTGCGCAAGCTCGCCTTCCTCACCGCGGCGATCGGGCTGACGCTGGGCGCTTATATCAGCGGGCTGATTTGGTTCGCGGAGAGCATTCCGCGCACGCTCGACAATCCCGACGAGGCGACCGATGCCATCGTTGTGCTGACCGGCGGGCAGTTGCGCCTGAAGGAAGGACTGACACTGCTCAACGAGGGGCGTGCCAAGAAACTGTTCGTGACCGGCGTGTCGCACGGCGTCGACCTGCCAGAATTGCTGCGCACAGCGCACCAGCCGGCGCAGTCGGTGCAATGCTGCGTGGTCCTGGGCCACGCCGCCGACAGCACCGCCGGCAATGCCGTCGAGACGCGCGAGTGGATGATGAAGGAAGGCTTCAAATCGTTGCGCCTGGTCACCGCAAATTATCATGTGCGGCGCAGCCTGCTGGAATTCCACCGCACCATGCCGAACGTCAAAATCATTCCCCATCCGGTCTTCCCCGAGCCGTTCAAGCGCGACGAATGGTGGCACTGGCCGGGCACGCTGGCGCTGATCATCAACGAGTATCACAAATATCTGGGCGCCTATGTGCGCGCCGTGATCGTGCCGCAGAGCCCGGCGCCGCCATGAAGATGGGCCTGGTGCAGCAGCTTCGCTCGGTGCTGTTCAATATCGTGTTCTTCGTCGGGACCGCGATCGGATTGCTCGTCATGTTTCCGTTCATCGTCTTGCCGCGCGTGGTGACGATGTGGACCGCGCGTGCCCTCACCGCGACGATGGTGTGGCTGCTGAAAATCATCGTGGGGCTACGCTACGAGGTGCGCGGCGATGTGGCACGCTTGCAGGGACCGGCGCTGATCGCGTGCAAGCATCAATCGGCGTGGGACACGTTCATCTTCTATCTGATCGCCAGCGATCCGGCCTATGTGATGAAGAAGGAGCTGATGGCGATCCCGGTCTATGGCTGGCTCGCCGCCAAGCAGAAGATGATCGCGGTCGATCGCAAGGGTGGCGCCAAGGCGCTGCGTCGGATGATGCAGGCGGCACGCGACGCCATCGCCGCCGGACGGCAGATCGTGATCTTTCCGCAAGGCACGCGCGTGGCACCGGGAGCCACGCTCGCCTATCAGCCGGGTGTCGCCGCGATCTACGCGCAGCTCGGCCAGCCGGTGGTGCCGGTGGCGCTGAATTCCGGGCTCTATTGGGGCCGGCGCAGCTTCACCAAGCGGCCCGGGACGATCCTGGTCGAGGTGCTGCCGGAGATTCCCGCGGGGCTGAAGCGGGCGGAGTTCATGCGCGAGCTGGAAAGCCGCATCGAGGCGGCGAGCACGAAGCTGGAGGCGGAAGGGCGCGCGGCGATCGCGAGCGGTTCCTGACATTCATCCTTCGAGACGCGCCGCTTCGCGGCGCTCCTCAGGATGAGGTCAGTTCTTTGTATCCCTCATTGGAGAAAACAGACCTCGTCCTGAGGAGGCTGCGCAGCGGCCGTCTCGAAGGACGAGATCGCCTAAGCAATCCGCCGCCGCGCCGCATCGAGCTGCATCGCCAGTGCACGGCCGCCGGCGAGGATGTGATCCTTCAACGCGCGTACCGCAGCGGCGCGCCGTCCGGCGGCGAAGGCGGCGAGAATCGCGCGATGCTCTTCCTGGCTGCGGCCCTGATAATCGAGCCGCGCCCAGACGATCATCAGATGCCGGTCGCTGGTGAGCCAGAGATCCTCGATCGCGGCGAGCAGGCGCGGGCGGGCACTCGCCTCGTAAAGGGCGCGATGCAGCTTGCGGTTCTCGGCGAGCCAGGTTGTGGCATCGGTGGAGCGATCGCTCGCGTCGATCGCGGCGCGCACGCGCGCGACATGATCGTCGGTGCGCCGGCGCATCGCGCTGTCGAGGGCGAGCCCCTCGAGCGAGGCGCGCATCTCCGCCACTTCCCACGCATCGGCGGCTGAAACGGCGGACACGACCGCGCCGCGGCGCGGGCGGAATTCGACGAGCCCCGTGTTCTCGAGCCGGCGCAGCGCTTCGCGTACCGGAATGGCGCTCGCCGCAAACTCGCGCGCGATATGGTCCTGACGCAGCGGCGATTCCGGCGCCAGGTCGCCGCGAACGATGCGCTGGCGCAACGCCTGCTCGATGCGCTGGGCCACGCCCAAATCGTCCGTACCACCATCAACCATTTGATATTCCTATCATTTAACTGGCGGCCGCAGCCTCCTCTTGACAGGTGCGGCGACTCTCGGAATCTATATATAATATATAATTATGGAAGTGTCATGAAAAGACCCGCCCGCCTTGCCGGCATGTCCGGAATCGGCGTCGACCGCATGGGCGACCTCGCCGATGCCGGCGACGAGTCGCTGCTGCGCCTTGAAAATCTCGACACGGATATTCCGCCGCACGCCTCGGTCATCGCCGCCACGCAGCACGCGGTGACGGAGGATCGCAACAACTCCTACCTGCCCTTCGTCGGACAGACGCGGCTGCGCAACGCGGCCGCCGCGCATGTGTCGCGGTTGAGCGGTGTGAGCTATTCCGGCGCGCGCAATGTGATCGTCTCGGCCGGTGGGCTTTCGGGCATTCTCAACGTGCTGCTGGCGACGATCGATACCGGCGACGAGGTGATCCTCACCGATCCGACCTATGCCGGCCTCATCAATCGCGTGAAGCTCGCGGGCGGCGTGCCGAAGCTCGTGCCCTTTGTGCAGGACAAGGGCGAGTGGCGCTTCGATCGCGCTTCCCTCGCCGGCGCGGTCAGCGACAAGACACGCGCGTTCCTGCTGATGAGCCCATCGATGCCGTCGGGCGGCATGCTGAGCGAAGACGATTGGCGCGCGGTCGCCGACATCGTGCGGACGCGCAAGCTATGGCTGATCTACGACACGGCGATGGAGCGCATCGTCTATGACGGGCGCGTAGTCTTCCATCCCGCGTCGCTGCCCGGCATGGCGGAGCACGTCATCACCATCGGTGCCGCGTCGAAAGAGCTGCGCATGATCGGCTGGCGGGTCGGCTGGATCGTGGCGCCGGAGCGGCTGATGCCGGATCTGGCACTGGTGTCGATGGGCAATGTCGTGGTGCCGGTCGGGATTGCGCAGGAAGCAGCCGCGGTGGCGCTCGAGCTCGGCGACGACGATGTGCGCGCGGCGGTCGCCGAATGGGAAGCGCGGCGCGATACGCTTCTGTTCGAGTTTGCGGGACTGCCAATCGTCAAACCGGCTGGCGGGTGGTCGATGCTGCTGGACGGGACGCCGCTCGGCTTGTCCGGTGCGGAAATGTCGAAGCGCCTGTTCGAGAAAGCGGGCATCGCCGCCACGCCGATGGATGGCTGGGGTGTGCGCAACGGCAAACAATTCCTGCGCTTCGTGTTCGCGAACGAGCCGGTGGCGCGGTTGAAGGGGATCGGTCCGCGGGTGAAGGCGGCGCTGGGTGCGTGAGTGTGTGAGAACGGTGCCACCCCCTCACCCCAACCCTCTCCCCAGAGGGGAGAGAGAGTAGACCGAGACGCGGTGAAATCCCCTCTCCCCCCGGGGGAGAGGGAAAGGGTGAGAGGGTGGCGCTGCTCTCTCCGCATTTTTAGCGATGAACCAAGAAACGGCGCAGGTGTTTCCCCAAGAATTCGTACGGTTCTTCCTGGGAGAAGCGTCATGACCCAGATCGATTCCGCGGCGATCACGCGCATCAGCTATGACGCGGTCAATCGCATCCTCTCCGTGTGGTTTCGCGAGACGGGATTGCGCTACGACTATTTCGACGTGCCGCGCGAGGAATACGAATCGTTCCTCGACGCAAGCTCGCGCGGTGCATATTTCACCGCAAATATCCGTGACCGCTACAAGACCGAGCGCATCGGCGAGCGGCGGTGGAGATAGCGCCAGAACAAACGGAGGCTGACATGATTGTGCGAAGCTGGCGCGGTCGCGCCGACACGAAGAATTCGAGCGCCTATCCCGAGCATTTCCGGCGCAATGTGCTGCCGGAGTTGCGCGGTATCGCAGGGTTCAAGGGCGCCCAGCTGCTGCGCCACGACCAGCCGGACGAGGTCGAGTTCCTGGTCCTGACGCGCTGGGCCTCGATGGACGCCATCCGCGCCTTCGCCGGCCAGGACGTGTCCCAAGCCGTGGTCGAGCCTGAAGCCGTGGCCGCCCTCGTCAGCTTCGATAAGACGGTCACGCATTACGACGTCGTGGAGGATGGCGGCTGATTCCACCGTGCATGAAGACCATCCACAGGCTGTGAAATCCCGCCGCAATCCATCCACAAACCGTTCTTTGTGAATCCCGGGGATTCCCTGGAAATAAGCTGCCGTCATAACCATTTAGTAAGAATTCCGGTGGGAAAACAGAACCGGAACAAATGGTTGACCGGCTCGGGCGCCGACTCCTAGACTGACGCTAGAGACGCGGGCCGGCCTTCGCATCAGGGGGGCTGGCCCAACTCATCTCCAAAACAACCGCGCACTCGTCCGGGGACCTGTAATGAAGCCCGTTGCCGCCATCTCCCAGCAGATCTGGGACATGAAATACCGCCTGAAAGCGCCCGACGGCACGCCCGTCGACAAGACGCTGGCGGAGAGCTGGGTGCGCATCGCCACGGCATTGGCCGAGCCGGAAAAGGAGCCGGCGGCGTGGACGGCGCGCTTCGCCTCCGCGCTCGAGGATTTCAAATACCTGCCGGCGGGGCGCATCGTCGCGGGTGCGGGCACGGCGCGCAACGTCACGCTCTTCAACTGCTTCGTCATGGGGACGATCCCCGACGACATGGGCGGCATCTTCGCGCATCTGCGCGAGGCGGCGCTGACCATGCAGCAGGGCGGCGGCATCGGCTACGATTTCTCGACACTGCGGCCCAAGGGTGCCCCGGTGAAGGGCGTGGGTGCCGATGCATCGGGCCCCCTCACCTTCATGGATGTGTGGGACGCGATGTGCCGCACCATCATGTCGGCCGGCAGCCGCCGCGGCGCGATGATGGCGACGCTGGCCTGCGACCACCCGGACATCGAGGCGTTCATCGAGGCCAAGCGCGAGCCCGGGCGCCTGCGCATGTTCAATCTCTCGGTGCTCGTCACCGACGCCTTCATGCAGGCGGTGAAGGAGGATGCGCCGTGGGAACTCAAATTCAACGGCACGAGCTACAAGACGCTGCGCGCGCGCGAGCTGTGGGACAAGATCATGCGCGCGACCTACGCATATGCCGAGCCGGGCGTGATCTTCATCGACCGCATCAACCGGCGCAACAATCTGCATTATTGCGAGAGCATCAGCGCGACGAACCCGTGCGGCGAGCAGCCGCTGCCGCCCTATGGCGCGTGCCTCTTGGGCTCGATCAATCTCGCCGCCCTGATCCTCGACCCGTTCACCGAGAAGGCGCGGCTGGACGAGGCGGAGTTCGACCGCATCGTGCCGCTGGCCGTGCGGATGATGGACAACGTCGTCGACGTGTCGCGCTTCCCGCTGCCCGAGCAGCAGAACGAGGCCAAGACCAAGCGGCGCATCGGGCTGGGCGTCACGGGCCTCGCCGACGCGCTGATCATGTGCCGCGTGCGCTATGGCAGCGAAGCGGCGGTGGCGCTCACGGAGACGTGGATGCGCCGGCTGCAGCGCATGTCCTATCTCGCGTCGGTCGATCTCGCGAAGGAGAAGGGCGCCTTCCCGCTCTTCGATCGCGACAAGTATCTCGCCGGCGAGATCGATCCAGGCGCTCGACGCCGATGTGCAGGACGCGATCGCGCAGCACGGCATCCGCAACGCGCTGCTGACCTCGATCGCGCCGACCGGCACGATCTCGCTCTTCGCCGACAATGTCTCGTCCGGCCTCGAGCCGGTGTTCAGCTTCAGCTACATGCGCAATGTGCTGATGCCCGATGGCACGCGGCGCACCGAGGAAGTCAGCGACCACGCCTACCGCCTCTACAAGCGCATGTTCGGCGACGATGCCGTGCCGCCCGGAATATTTCGTGGACGCGCAGCGCCTGTCGCCGGGCGACCATGTGGTGATGCAGGCGGCGGTGCAGAGATACATCGACTCCTCGATCTCCAAGACCATCAACTGCCCCGAGGACATCTCGTTCGAGGAGTTCAAGGACGTGTACCTGCAGGCCTACGAGCTGGGCTGCAAGGGCTGCACGACCTATCGCCCGAACGACGTCACGGGGGCGGTGCTCAGCGCTCAAGGACGACAAGAACGAGCCGCAGCCGGTGCAGCAGCCGCTGCCGCTCCAGCAAGCCCGCCGTCGCGTCCCGCCGACCCGTATGAGGCCGGCGGTGTCGTCTACATGACGCAGCCGCTCGACCGGCCCGAGGCGCTGCCCGGCAAGACCTACAAGGTCAACTGGCCGGATAGCGAGCACGCGATCTACATCACGCTCAACGACATGATCCAGGACGGGCGGCGCCGACCCTTCGAGGTTTTCATCAACTCGAAGAACATGGAGCATTACGCCTGGACGGTGGCGCTCACGCGCATGATCTCGGCGGTGTTCCGGCGCGGCGGCGATGTGTCGTTCGTGGTCGAGGAGCTCAAAGCCGTGTTCGACCCGCGCGGCGGGCAATGGATGGGCGGGCGCTACGTGCCGTCGCTTCTCGCCGCCATCGGCGAAGTCATCGAGCGGCACATGATCGATATCGGCTTCCTGGCGCCGGCGGGGTCCGACGCCGCGGGCGACGACCAGATGCCGACGGCGATGCTGGCGGCCTCGCCCGTCGGAACGCCCGCGATGATGGCGGCACCGGAGGTCGGGTCGGGCAGCGGTAGCTCCGGCGCCAGCCATGCCGCGATCGCCGTCACGTCCAGCAGCGGCACGCCGCGCATGCGCCAATGCCCGAAATGCGGCAGCCCGTCGCTGATCCGCCAGGAAGGGTGCGATACCTGCACGAGCTGCGGGTATTCGAAGTGCGCGTGAGCTTTTAAGAGCGCTCTGCTGCATCACCCCCCACCCTAACCCTCCCCCTCAAGGGGGGAGGGAATTCCAGCGTGATTGTGTTGTCTGGTCTTTCCAGGCTGGAAAGGACGCTGACCTCACGCACGGTCGAATCCCCTCCCCCCTTGAGGGGGAGGGTTAGGGTGGGGGGTGCCGCAAGCGCGATGTTTGACATTCGTGGTGCGGACCCATTGCAATCGCGCGAGCCGCATCCCTCTACGAGAGCACTTCCATGCAGCGCTTGCTATTGATCGCGGTGTTGCTGCTGCATTGCGTGCTCTGCCCATGCGGCGGACGATCCCCTCACCGCGAATCTTGTTGAAATCAATAAGACTGTGCGCGGCTCCTATGCCGAGGAAAAGGCGCGGCGCCTCGCGGCCACCGATCCGGTGATGGTCGTCGCGTTCGACGAGTTGATCTTCCGGCACAACGGCACGGAGAAGCGCGAGAATTTCACGCCGCCGCTCTATCATCAGCTCAAGGGCCTCGCGCATATCCCGCTCGGCATTTACGCGGTGCTGGCGGCCCCGGCGCGCGGCGAGGACAATGCGACGTGGCGGCCGGCGCTCGCGGCGTTGCGCACGCAAATGATGGCGATCGTGCCGATGCTCGACGATCTCAAGCTGCGGCGCAAGGATCTGCGGCGCCAGCACGAGATCGTTCGCGACTGCCTTGGCTTCATCGACATGGTCAGCGCCGCCGGCCGCGTCAGCCAAGATGAGCTGCACGATTTCACCAGCGCCATCGCGCCGGCGATCCTCGCCAACGCCTATGACGCGAGCGAGCTGCAGCTCGAGAGCCTCCATGTGCTGGTCACGCGCTGGCGCGCGGAATTGAGCGCGGAGGAATGGAACCGGCTCTATGTCGTCGTGCTCGGGCCCAAGGTCGCGCGCGACGGCAATGCGCAGCTCGAGTATTTCGCCTATGCCATGGGGCGCGATGCCATCGACAAGCGCCTGATCTACGCCGAGGGCATGTTCACGGCGCCGCAAGGGCTCGACCTGCTGGGCACGCTGGTGCGCGACCGCGACGCGTCGGATTATTTCTTCGACGATCCCATGCGCCTCGACCGCGATCTGTTGGCGGATGCGGCGCAGCTTCACCTGAAGCGGATTTTCGGGATTATCCCGCGGTAGGAAGCGCGCCCTTGTCTCATCCTTCGACAAGCTCAGGATGAGGCCCCAAAGATAAGAAAGATCCTCATGGTGAGCTTGTCGAACCATGAGGACACAAGAAATTTTCACCGCAGAGAGCGCGGAGTGCCGCGGAGGGCGCCGAGCAAATTAATCTCCGCGTACTCCGCGAGGACTCAGCGCTCTCTGCGGTAAACTCAAATTAGGCCGGAACCGGCTCCGCCTTCTTGACGGCGTCGAGCAGCGCTTGCAGGCGCTGGTCGGGCAGGCCGAGCTCGGCGAGATGGCGCACGGTGTTCTCGAGATAGTCGCGGCTGGCGCCGCGCTGGCCGTGGCCCTGGCGGATCAGCTCCACCATGCGCGCCATCGGCAGCTTGCCGGTGTATTGCTTGTGGCGGCGGTCGACGACGAAGGTGCGGCAGGTCACCGGGCCGTCGGGCGTCTCGACCTTCAGCTCGCGGCACTGATAGGTCTGGTTGGTCATCTCGCGTTCCCAGAGGTACTGCATGACCTCGTCGGCCTTGTCGCAATGGACGCGATAGGCGATGCCGCGGCACTGGCCGCCGCGATCGAGACCGAGCACGAGGCCCGGCTTCTCCGGCGTGCCGCGATAGCGATACGAGTAAACGCAGAACGCACGATGATAGCCGCGCAGCAGGCAGGGCCGCTTTTCCTCGTAGAAAAAGCCGGGGTCCCAGAGCAGCGAGCCGTAGGCAAACAGCCACAGATCCTGGCCTCCGCAGGGCGGCGGGAGCGTGGCGACGTCATCGGACAGGCTTTCGTCGTCGGTCATCAAATGCAGTCTCGGCCGGAAGTGGTTAAGCCACGGCAAAAACACCGCGCCGGCCTCATTATTCAACTATTCCAACTCTAGCCGCGCTGCACAAGGGCCACGCCCACGGCCGTCACGGCCATGCCGGCGAGGGCGAGCGGACCCAGGGTCTCATTAAACAGCAGCCAGGCCATCAGCGCTGTGACCGGCGGCACAAGATAGAACAGGCTCGCGACCTTCGCCGCGGCCCCGCGCCGGATCAGGACATAGAGCAAGCTGACGGCGCCCAGCGACAAGGGCAGCGACAGCCAGGCGAGGGCCGCGATGAATTGCGGTGTCCACTCGATATGCATGGTCTCGAAGTGCCAAGCGAAGACCGACACGGCGAGAGAGGCGGCCGCGTATTGGATGACGCCACCGGTGCGCAGATCGACGAAGGCGCAGAAGCGCTTCTGATAGAGCGTACCGATGGTGATGCCGACGAGTGCCAGGGCCGCGAAGCCGATCGCGATCAGCCCCGTGCTGTCGATCGCGAGCTTGTGCCATAGCACCAGTCCGACACCGACGAGGCCCAGCACCAGCCCCAGCCATTGCCGCTTGCTGACGCGATCGCCGAGCAGCGGCCCGACAATGGTCGCGGTCAAGATCGGCTGCAGGCCGACGATCAGCGCGGTAAGGCCCGAGGGCATGCCGTGGAAAATCGCGGCGAACACGCCGCCCAGGTAGCAGCCATGCATCAACAGCCCGACCATGGCGATATGGCCGGCCTCGCCCCAGCTGGACGGCCAGGGGGCGCGCGCCACGACCGCCACCGCCAGCATGGCCACGGTCACCATGCTGAAGCGGGCGAGCAGAAAGGTCATCGGTCCCGCGAACGGCAGGCCGGCCTTGGACGCGATGAAGCCGGTCGCCCACAGCACGACGAAGATCGCCGGCATGGCGGCGGACCAGACGAACGTGTCGGGGGCGGTCGGCGCGGCGGAACGGGACGACAAAGGCGGGACCGGGTCGGGGTGGCAAAAGGGGCGCCAGCATAGCCCCCACCCCCCGGGGCGCAACCGCCGCCGCGGGCATGGCGGCCATGCCGGGGGCGCTCGCGGGCGAACCGATGGGGTGTCGCCTGCGTTGTGAAGTGGATCGCTCGACGGCCGGCCTATGGCGGGCCTATACAAGATTGCGTCATGCGCCGGATCGTCCCCCTCCTGATCCTGTTCCTGCTGCTCGCCGCCGGTGGCGCGGCGGGCGCGTGGTACCTCATTGCCCAGCGCATCGAGGCCGGGGTGGCTGACTGGGCCACCCAGCGCCGGGTGGAAGGGCTGTCGGTCGAATACCTCACCGCCAAGGTCACCGGGTTTCCCTGGGAATGGCGGCTCACCATTGCCCTTCCCGCCATGGCCAGCACCGGCCCGACGCCCTGGGAATGGCAGGGCGAGTCCGTGGTGGCGCGCATCCTGCCCTGGCAGCCGCGCGACGTGCCGCTGTCCTTCCCGGGCGTGCACGTCTTCGAATACGGGCCGGCGAAGGCGGCGCACCGGATGGCGGTCGCGGCGGCCAAACCGGACGGACGCGCGGTCATCGCCGCGGATGGAAAGCTGACCCTCCTCACCCTCGACCTCACCGCCGTGCGCCTGCGCCTGGACGCCGACGAAGCGCCGCTGACCGAGCTGGGGCGGCTGCAGCTCACCGTGCAGCCGAAACCCGCGACGCCAGGCACGCGCGAAACCGACCGCATCGACGTAGCGATGATCATCGACGACGCGGTGCTGCCCGTAGCACCGCTGGCCGGGCTGGGGCAACGCATCGTGCGCGCGGAAACCGATCTTTCGTTCAAGGGGAAGCTGCCGACCGGCCCGCTGCCCGACGCGGTCGTGGCGTGGCGCGACGATGGCGGCGTGATCGAGTTCAACCGCGCGGGCGTGAATTGGGGTCCGCTCGACCTGCAGGGTACGGGCACGTTGACCCTCGACGAGCTCAACCGGCCGCTGGGCGCCTTCACCATGCGCGCGCGCGGCTATGCCGAGACGATCGACGCGGTGGTCGCCGCCGGCGCGTTGCGCCCGCGCGACGGGACGAATTTGAAGATGGCGCTCAACCTGCTCGCGCGCCAGCCGGCGGGCCAGCCACGCCCGCAACTCGACGTCGCGGTCTCAGCGCAGGACGGGCGGCTGTTCGTGGCAGGCTTCCCGGTGACGCCGCTGGCGCCGGTGAAGTTCGAGTAGCGCGCGTTCTTTCAGTGAGGGCCATATAACCCTCTCCGCCCACGAAGTGGGGGGAGAGGGTGCGAGCGTGAGCGAGCGGGTGAGGTGGGTCTCTCCGCATCGACCTGCTAGCAATGTGAGGCGGCACCACCACCTCACCCTCCCGCGCGCTGACGCGCGCGGGCCCCTCCCTCTCCCCCGCTTCGCGGCGGAGAGGGAACAGAAATCACACGCAATTTCTCAATCCTGCTTCGCGTGGACGATCGAGCGGCGGATGCGGCGGGCGCGGGTGAAGACTTGGCGCAGCGTGTTGCCTTCGCCGAAGCGGATCGCTTTCTGCAACAGCGCGATATCCTCATAGAGGCGGCCCATCATCTCCAAGACCGCGTCCTTGTTGCCGAGGAAGATGTCGCGCCACATCACGGGATCGGAGGCAGCGACGCGGGTGAAATCGCGGAAGCCGGAGGCGGCAAACTTGATCACCTCCGCCTTGAAATGCGATTCGAGGTCGTCGACCGTGTTGACGATGGTGTAGGCGATCAGATGCGGCACATGGCTGGTGATGGCCAGCACGCGATCGTGGTGCTCGGCATCCATGATCTCGATCTTCATGCCGGCCTTGCGCCACAACGTCGTGACCTTGGCGACGGCCTGGCGGTTGGCGCCCTTGGGTGGTGTGAGGATGCACCAGCGGCCCTTGAAGAGATCGGCGAAGCCGGAGGACGGCCCGGAATTTTCGGTGCCCGCGACCGGATGGCCGGGGATGAGATGCACGCCGGCGCGCAGATGCGGGGCGAGGTCGGCGAGCACGGTCTGCTTGACCGAGCCGACATCGGTGACGATGGCGCCCTTCTTCACATGCTTGCCGATCGCGCGACCGACCGCGGCGAAGGCCGACATCGGCGTGCAAACGACGACGAGATCCGCACCCTTCACGGCACGCGCGGCACTGGCGGTGACGAGGTCGGCGAGCTTCAGCTTGCGGATGGCGCGGCGCGCGGTGGCAGAAGTGTCGCAGGCGACGATCTGGCGGGCGAGCTTGTCGCGGCGCACGACGCGGGCAAGGGACGAGCCGATCAGGCCAAGGCCGACGAACGCGATGCGGCCGAAGAGCGGCGACCCGGCTTTGGCACTCACTTCATGAACTCGGCAAGGGCGGCGACAACTTCGCGCATCTCCGCCTCGGTGCCGATGGTGAAGCGGATGTGGTTGGGCAAACCGTAATTGGCGACGGCGCGCGGAATGATGCCGCGTGCGTTGAGATGCGTGTTGGCGGCGGCGGCGCTCTTGCCGCTATTGGCGGGGAATTCGACCAACACGAAATTGCCGACGCTGGGCAGAACCTTGAGGCCGAGCTTGGTCAGCTCGTTGGAGAACCACGGCAGCCAGATGTCGTTATGGGCGCGGCTGGCATCGGCGAAGGCGAGATCCTGCAGTGCTGCAACACCCGCGGCTTGCGCGGCGGCCGAGACGTTGAAGGGCCCGCGCACGCGATTGAGCACGTCGGCCACCGGAGCGGGGCAATAGGCCCAGCCGAGGCGCATGCCGCCCATCGCGAAGATCTTCGAGAAGGTGCGCATCATCACGACATTGTCGTAAGCGTCGACCAATTCCGCGCCGGCGGAATAATCGTTGCGCACGACGTATTCGGCATAGGCCGCGTCGATGACGAGCAGAACATGCGGCGGCAAGCCATCGCGCAGGCGCTTCAGCTCCGACGCCGTGGTGAACGAACCGGTGGGGTTGTTCGGATTGGCGATGAAGCAGATTTTCGTGCGCGCACTCGCCTTGGCGATCATCGCGTCGACATCGGTGCGGAACGCGGTCTCCGGCGCCGCCACCGGCGTGCCGCCCGCGGCATGGGTCGCGATCGGGTACATCACGAAGCCGTACTGGCTGTAGAGCACCTCGTCGCCCGGGCCGACATAGGATTTGACCAGCAGCGCAATCAGCTCATCGGAGCCGGAACCGCAGACGATGCGCTCGCCATCCAGGCCGAAACGCTTGGCGAGGGCCGCGCGCAGCTCCGTGGCACCGCCATCGGGGTAGCGATGCAGCAACTCAGCCGCCTTGCGATAGGCCTCCATCGCCTTGGGGCTGGGGCCGAGCGCCCCTTCGTTGGAGGAGAGCTTGATGATCCTGGTCTGGCCGGCGAGGCCGGATTTGCCGCCGACATAAGGTTCGATCGACAGCACGCCGGGACGCGGAGTAGGCGAAGTCATTGCTTGGCGTTCACTTCCTGGGGGGTCCGGCGCGCTTCACCCAAGACCAGCGGTACGGCGTAGCCGCCGATCGGCCGGACGATCACGGCGACGTCGCCCATCTCTTCCTGGAACCGCTTCAATCGTGGGTCGCCGGCGGCGGCCCAGGTCTCCGTCTCGATGAGTTGCAGGCGGTTGGATGCCCCTGGCCCACCGCCTTCGCTGGCCGCCGCCGGGAAGCCGACCGGCTTCAGGCCGGCCAAGCTGAGCGCCACGGCCAGGCGCGCGCGGCTGACCTCACGGTCGGTCTCCAGCAGCAGGTAGCCGCGATCTTCGCCGGTCGACTGGAAGGGCTGACGGCCGATGACCAGGGCCGGCGATGTTGCCGCCGGTGCGGTCGCCATCGTCGCAAAGGGCAAGCGCGCCAGGATCTGCAGGCCCTTGGGGCCTTCGAGGCCGAAGCCACGCCACCAGGGGTCGTCGGGATTGTCCTCGGGCAGCGGCAGCACGCCGAGCTGCACCTGGCCATCGAGCACGGCGCTGACCACCGCACCCACCGAGCCCATCGCCAGGAACGGCATCAGGGAGCTGAAATGCTCGCGCACCAGATCGAGGCGCTGGGGCTCGTTGCGCGGCGCGAAGACGGCAATGGCGAACGGCCCTTGCAGGCGCACCAGCGCCGAGACGATCTCGCGCCAGATTCGCACCACCACTTGCGCGGGTAAGGCGCCTTTGTGCTGACCGACCAGCCGGCGCAGGATCTCGGCCTCGCGCGCGGGCTGGAATACCACCGTATCCCCGTTGGCCTTGGCGGCGCGCACCTGGTCGACCAGCGCCGCGCGGCGCATCAATAGGTCGTGCATCTGATCGTCGATCGAGTCGATCTCCTGACGGACGGACTCGAGCGAGGAATCGGGCGAGGGCATAGGGCGCATGGCTGTCAAAGGGGGCCTAGGGATACCGGGGAACCCACGTGAAATCAAAATAAAAGGATGCCGGCCCGACGGCAATGGCAAGGGAGCCGCCTTGAGCTTATTGCAACCCCGGCGGCGCTGATGCATGGTTTCCTCCGCGCGTCGCCTGGCCGGCCCTTGTTCTCGCGAACGCAACGACTTAACTGTCCCCCACAGGATGACCGCACCCACCGCCGCACGATCGCCGACCGATTCCGGCTCTGCCACGCTCGCGCGTGCGCCCGCGGCGCTTCCCGGCCATCGGCTGGAGGTACTGGCGAGCGCCGCCCTAAAGCTCGATTGCGGCGCCGAGCTTGGGCCGTTCACCATTGCCTACCAGACCTACGGCCGCCTCAACGCCGACAAAACCAACGCCATCCTGGTGTGCCATGCGCTGACCGGCGACCATTATGTCGCCGAGGCACACCCGGTTACCGGCAAGCCAGGGTGGTGGCAGCACGTAATCGGTCCGGGCAGGATGCTCGATACCGAGCGCTACTTCATCATCTCGGTGAACGTGCTGGGCGGTTGTATGGGGACAACCGGCCCCAAGGAGACCAACCCCGCCACCGGCCAGCCCTGGGGCCTGTCCTTTCCGGTCATCACCATCGCCGACATGGTCCGTGCCCAGGTGCGCGTCGTCGACCATCTGGGCATCGACACGCTGTTTGCGGCGATCGGCGGCTCGATGGGCGGGATGCAGGTGCTGCAATGGGCGGCGTCCTACCCGGCCCGCGTGTTCAGCGCGGTACCGATCGCCACGGCGGCGCGCCATTCGGCGCAGAACATCGCCTTCCACGAGGTCGGTCGCCAGGCGATCATGGCCGACCCGGAATGGTGCGACGGCGACTACCTGACGCAAGGGCGCAGCCCGCATCGCGGCCTCGCGGTCGCGCGCATGGCGGCGCATATCACCTATCTGTCGGAGCAGGCGCTGCACCGCAAATTCGGCCGCAATCTGCAGAACCGCGCGGTGCTGTCCTACGGGTTCGACGCGGATTTCCAGGTGGAGAGCTATCTGCGCCACCAGGGCTCCACCTTCGTGGAGCGCTTCGACGCCAATTCCTATCTCTACATCACCCGTGCTTGCGATTATTTCGACCTCGCGGCCGAGCATGGCGGCGTGCTGGCGAACGCGTTCCGGGGCGCCAAAACCCGGTTCTGCATCGTCTCGTTCACGTCGGACTGGCTCTACCCGACCGCGGAGAGCCGGGCGATCATGCATGCGCTCAACGCCGTCACCGCGAATGTCAGCTTCGTCGAGATCGAGAGCGACAAGGGCCATGATGCCTTCCTGCTCGAAGAGCCGGAATTCTTCGCCACCCTCTCCGGCTTCCTCAATGGCGCTGCCGAGCATCGGGGACTGAATCGCTGATGGCGACACTCTCGGCGGCGGCGTCGCGGCCGCGCGCGAATATCCGCGTCGATCTGCAGATCATCGCCGACAAGGTGAGCCCCGGTGCGCGCGTGCTCGATATCGGCTGCGGCGACGGCGCCCTGCTCGACTATCTCGTGCATTTCAAGCAGGTCGATGGGCGCGGCATCGAACTCTCGCAGGCCGGCGTGAACAACTGCGTGCGCCAGGGTCTGTCGGTGATCCAGGGCGACGCCGACACCGACCTCAAGGACTACCCGACCGGCGCCTTCGACTACGTGATCCTGTCACAGACGCTGCAGGCGACGTTCGACCCCAAGGGCGTCATCGAGCAGCTCGTGCGCATCGGCAAGCGCGCGATCGTCTCGTTCCCGAATTTCGGCGTGTGGCATGTGCGGTTGAAATTGCTGTACGGCGGCCAGATGCCGGTGACGGACTCGCTCGAGCACGCCTGGTACGAAACACCCAACATCCATCTCTGCACCATCACCGATTTCGTCGAGCTCTGCGACGATCTCGGCGTCACCATCGAGCAAGGCATGGTCCTCGACGCCCGCGGCAGACCGCGCGGTGTCAGGGCGCCGGGGTTCCTCAGCAATCTGATGGGCGAGCAGGGCCTGTTCGTGCTGAAGCGCGGCTGATCGAGCCAGCGCCTCTGGCTTAGTTGTTCTCTAAAACAACCGAACGCGCCGCAGCTGTTCCCACGCGCGCTGGCGCCGGTGTGCCAGGAATGGGCACGGGGCGCAGGCGGCGGATTCTTTTTGGGATGGCGGTCGGAGCGTAGAGCTGCTTTGCGGCTTCGACAATCACCACGCCGGCGAAGCGGTCGAACCAGCGTTCGCCGATGCGCTCCCAGGCACCGGCCGAGGTCAGCCAAAGGCGCGAGGCGTGCGGCGGCGTGAACAGCGCGGTGCGTGTCGCCAGCGGCGTGAAGAGATTGTCGCGCAGCACGCGCGAGAGCTGCGCCACGGTGTAGGGATGGCCGTGGCCGAAGGGTGTCCTGTCAAAGCGCGCCCAGATGCCGCGGCGGTTAGGGACGACGATGATGAGGCGGCCGCCGCCGGCCATCACGCGCCAGATCTCGCGCAAGAACGAGCGCAGCTCCTCCGCGTGCTCGATGCCGTGCACCAGCAGGACGCGATCGATCGAGCCGTTGGTGAGCGGCAGGTCGGATTCCTCGGCGAGGGCCGTGGCATTGAGGGCGTCGGTGGGCCAGTGCATCACGCCCTGGGCCGCCGGCATCATCGCCAGCACGCGCTCGGCCTCACCCTGGAAGGTGCGCAAGTAGGGGACGGCGTAGCCCAGGCCCAGCAGGCTCTGCCCGTGCACGTCGGGCCACATTTCGCGCAAGCGGCGACGGATCATCCGCCGGGCCAACTGGCCCAGCGATAATTCGTAGAAATCCCGCAGGTCGACGACGTCTGTGGACATGGTCCCAACTCTGTGGCCCCGGTCACGGTGCCCCCGGTAGCGTAAAGATTATCTTACCATAACCGTCATTCCCGGTGCGGAAAGCCGCGGTTTCACGCTATAGAAATGCGACCCCGACAGAGCCCGCGGAGCGCCCAGGTTTGGAGCCCATTTATCACCTGATCCTGCTCGGCGCCTTGCTGGTGGCGCTCAGCATCATCGCGGGCATGTTCTCCTCGCGCCTGGGGGCGCCGTTGCTGCTGGTCTTCCTCGGGCTTGGCATGCTGGCCGGCGAGGATGGGCCCGGCGGCATCGCCTTCGACGATTTTCCGTTGACCTATCTGGTCGGCAGCGTGGCGCTGGCCATCATCCTGTTCGACGGCGGCCTGCGCACGCCGCGCGCCGTCTTCAAGGTGGCGATGTGGCCCGCGTTGAGCCTCGCCACGGTCGGCGTGGTGCTGACGGCGGTGATCGTTGCCGCCATGATCGTCTGGGTCAGCGGCATCTCGTGGCTGCGCGGCTTGCTCGCCGGGTCGATCGTCTCGTCCACCGACGCGGCCGCGGTGTTCCTTTTGCTGCACCTGCGCGGCACGGAACTCAAGAAGCGCGTCAGCGCGACGCTGGAAATCGAATCCGGCCTCAACGACCCGATGGCGATCTTCCTGACCGTCATGTGCGTCGAGCTGCTGCTCACGCCCAGCCCCGAGATAAGCTGGCGCTTCGTCACCTTCTTCGCCTGGCAGATGGCCGGCGGGGCATTGCTCGGCGCCGTCGGCGGCTACTTGATTGTCGGCCTCATCAACCGGATCGAAATCGCGGCCGGGCTCTACCCGATCCTGGCGGCGGCGCTGGCGCTCATTATTTTCTCCGGTGCGCAGGTGATCGAGGCGAGCGGGTTTCTCGCGGTCTATCTGGCGGGGCTGGTGCTGGGCAATCACCGGCATCGCGCGCAGCAGGTGATCAGCCGCTTCCATGACGGGCTGGCGTGGCTGGCACAGATCGTGATGTTCCTGCTGCTCGGCCTGCTGGTCACGCCGTCCCTCCTCCTCAACGACCTGCCGGCCGTGCTGGTGATCGCGCTGGGTCTGATCTTCATCGCGCGGCCGGTGGCGGTGTGGGTCGGCCTGATCCCATTCCGCTTTACCTGGCAGGAGCGCGCCTTCATCGCCTGGGTCGGGTTGCGTGGCGCCGTACCGATCTTCCTCGCCGCCATTCCGGTCATCGCCGGCGTGGCCGACGGCATCCTGTTTTTCAATGCCGCCTTCGTGGTCGTCATCGCCTCGCTAATTGTGCAAGGCTGGACGGTGGGGCCGGCGGCGCGCTTCCTGGGGCTGGAGCTGCCGCCGCCGCCCGAGCCGATCGAGCGGCGCGAGATCGACCTGTCGCCCACCGCCGATCGCGAGGCGGCGAGCTGGCGTGTCGCCCCGAACTCCCCGGCCCTCGATACGACGTTTGCAGAACTGGCGCTGCCGCGGCGCACGCGCATCATCGCGGTCGTTCGCGACGGCACGGTGATGAACCGGCAGACGCTCGAGAAGCTGGCCGAAGACGATTACGTAATCGCGCTGGCTCCGCCCGAGCATGTGATCAATGTCGACAAGCTGTTCTCAACACGGCCGGTGCGGCGCTCGCGTTTCGCCAGCAGCGAGCTGGGCGAGTTCACGATCAATGCCGACGTGACGCTGGGCCAGCTTTGCTCGCTCTATTCCCTGCCCTTCGAGCCGATGGATTTCGACAAGACGCTGACCGAATTCATCGAGATGCGGCTGGGCAGCAATGCCGTGATCGGCGACCGGGTGAAGATCGGCGAGGTCGAGCTGGTCGTGCGCGATTTCGACCGGGGCAAGATCAACAAGATCGGCCTGGAGTTGGAGCCCGAGGCGCATCGCCTGCCCATCTTGCGTCTGTGGCGCCGCCTCACCGGCCGGGGCGAGCGCGAAGGGTAAGTTCAAAATACGAGGGAAAACGTCAACATGCATGTGGTGTTCTATGGCGGTACCGCGGCGGGATTCCAAACACTGGTGGATCCAGCCCTGACGACGAACTGGACCCGAATTTCGCTGCCGGCGGAGGATCCGCGCGCGGCGTCCGAACTCGCCAAGGCCGATGCAATTGTCGGCAGCGTCTTCAGGATGGGAGTGCCGCCCACACCCAAGCTCAAGCTGCTGCAGGTGGGCGGTGCTGGATATGACGCGGTCGAGATCGACGTGCTGCCCAAGGGTGTCACTCTGTGCAACGTGTTCGAGCATGAAGCGAGTGTCGCCGAGTATGTGCTGCTGGCGATGCTGGAATGGGGGCATCGGCTGGGCGAGGCGAACAGCGCGGTGCGCGCGGGCGACTGGTCGCGGGCGAGCAAATTCTCCGGCCCGCCGGATGAGGAGATCGCCGGCAAGACCGTCGCCATCATCGGGCTGGGCCGCATCGGCCGCGCGGTGGCGAAGCGCGCCAAGGCGTGCGAGATGCGCGTCATCGCCGCCAATCGGACGCCCAGCGTGAGCGACCCCAATGTCGAGCGCGTCTATCCGCTCACCGAGATGAACAAGGCGCTGGCGGAGGCGGATTTCGTCGTGCTTGCCTGCGCGCTCACGCCGGAAACGAGCGGCCTGATCGGCGCCGAGGCGCTGACGGCGATGAAGCCCAACGGTGTCATCGTCAACGTGGCGCGCGGGCCGGTGATCGACGAGACGGCGCTGGCGGCAGCACTCGCCGCGAAAAAGATCGGCGGTGCCGTCATCGACGTGTGGTGGAAATATCCGGACCGCACACAGGCCGGCGACTTCCTCGCGGGCACGAAGCTGAATGGCCTCGACAACGTCCTGCTCTCACCGCATGTCGCCGGCTGGTCGACCGGCACGCTGCGCCGCCGCGCGCGCTTCATCGCCGCCCAGCTTGACCGGCTGGCGCGCGGCGAGGCGCTGGTGAACGTCGTGCTGGTGCGCGAGTAGTATTTCGGTGCTGCGGCCCGTCCTTCGAGACGGCCCGCTTCGCGGGCCTCCTCAGGACGAGGGTTGCTTTGTTGAAACAAAAAATGACCTCATGCTGAGGAGCACGCCGAAGGCGTGCGTCTCGAAGCATGGGCCGTCAGCGCCTAGATAATCGAGCGCACGACGCCGCCATCGACGCGCAGGGCAGCGCCATTGGTGGCGGAGGCCTGCTGGGACGCGACGTAGACGACCATGTTGGCGATTTCTTCGGCCGTCGAGAAGCGTTGCAGCAGCGAGGTCGGGCGATGCTCTTTGACGAAGCCCGCCGCCATCTCGTCGGGTGTCTTGCCGGCCTGCTTGGCCATCGCCTGCAGGAAATCCTCGACGCCGTCGGAGCGCGTCGGGCCGGGCAGCACCGAGTTCACCGTGACGCCGGTGCCCGCCGTGAGCTCGGCCAGGCCGCGCGAAAGTCCGAGCTGGGCGGTCTTGGTGACGCCGTAATGGATCATCTCCTTGGGGATCTGCATTGCCGGATTCCGAGGAGATGAAGACGATGCGGCCCCATTGCGCTTCAGCATCGCCGGCATGTAGGCGCGCGCGAGACGCACGCCGGACATCACGTTGGTCTCGAAGAAGCGCAGCCAGTCGGCATCGGGAATATCGAAAAATTCCTTGGGCTCGAAGATGCCGGCGTTGTTCACCAGGATGTCGACCTGCGGCAGCGCTTTGACCAGCGCCGCGGCGCCGGACGCCGTCGAGACATCGGCCGCAATGCCCTCGACCTTCGCCTTGGGCGACGTCTCCGCGCAGCCGTTCCACCGCCGCCTTGACGCTTTCCGGCTTGCGGCTGTTGACGATCACGCGCGCCCCCGTGCCGGCGAGGCCGGCGGCGATCGCATAGCCGATACCCAGGGACGAGCCGGTGACCAGCGCCGTCTTGCCCGAAAGATCGATGTTCATCTGTTGTTCCTTGCTGTGACGAGCGTTCGCAACAGCACATGGGGCACGGGTGCCGCGATTTCCAGCGCGGCCCGAGCGGAGAGAGTTGGTTCCCGCGGGGAAACCAGCCCCCTTCCCCCACGCGCCGCACTCGGCTAAATCTGGACCCATGCCCCTCGAGATCCATCACCAGCTCTGCCTCAGGGACAATTACGTCTGGCTGCTGCGCGAACCGCAGAGCGGTGCGGTCGCTGTGGTCGATCCGTCCGAGGCAGCCCCGGTCAAAGCGAAGCTCGATGCGCTGGGCTGGACGCTCACGCATATCCTCAACACCCATCACCACAACGATCACACCGGCGGCAATCTCGCCCTCAAGCAGGCGACCGGCGCCACCATCGTCGGCCCCAAGGCCGATCGCGAGCGCATTCCCGGCATCGACGTGGCGCTGGGCGAAGGCGAGACCTATGCCTTCGGCCGCGAGATCGCGCAGGTTTTCGATATTCCCGGCCACACGCGCGGCCATATCGCGTTCTGGTTCTCCGAGTCGCGATGCGCTGTTCTGCGGCGATACGCTGTTCACGCTAGGCTGCGGGCGCATGTTCGAAGGCACGGCGCCGCAGATGTACGCGTCGCTCTCCAAGCTCGCCGGCCTGCCCGGCGAAACGCGTGTCTATTGCGGGCATGAATACACGCAAGCCAATGCGCGCTTCGCGCTGACGATCGAGCCCGGCAACGCGGCGCTCAAATCGCGCGCGTCCAAAATCGATGCGCTGCGCGCCAAGGGCTTGCCGACGGTGCCGGCGACGCTGGCCGAGGAGCGCGCCACCAACCCGTTCTTGCGCGCGCGCGAGAAATCCGTCGCCCAGGCGGTCGCCCTGGACGCGCGCGACCCGGTTGCGGTGTTCGCCGAAGTGCGCGCGCGCAAAGACCGGTTCTGATCTCCACTCATTCTGTTTCACCGGGAGGAACGCGTTAGATGAAGCTGTATTTTTCGGGCGCCTCGCCCTATGCGCGCAAGGTGATGGTCACCGCGCACGAGACCGGCCAGGCCAAGAAGATCGAGACGGTCGCGACCACCGTGCTGCCGACCAAGCCGAACGCCGACCTCGCCAAAGACAATCCGCTGATGAAGGTGCCCACGCTGGTCACCGATGGCGGCGAGCTGCTCTACGATTCACGCGTGATCTGCGAATATCTCGACGCGCAGCATGACGGGCGCAAGCTGTTCCCGACGGCGGGCGGCGAGCGCTGGCGCGCGTTGCGTCTGCAATCGCTTGCCGACGGCATCACCGACGCGGGCATCCTGTGCCGCTACGAGGTCGCGACGCGGCCGGAAGACAAGCGTTCGGCGGAATGGACCACCGGACAGATGCTCAAGGTGACGCAAGGCCTCGACCAGATCGAGCGCGAGCCCGAGATCCTGGGCGGTGCCGTCAATATCGGCCACGTGGCGCTGGGCTGCACGATCGGCTGGCTCGAGTTCCGCAACGTCGCCGGCGATATCCGCAAGACGCGGCCCAATCTCGCGAAATGGTACGAGGGTTTCCTGCAGCGGCCGTCGATGCAGGCAACGCTGCCGAAAGGATGAGCGGCGAGAGCGAAGCCGCGGCGATCATCCAGGCTCTGGGCCTCAAGCCGCACCCGGAAGGCGGGCATTATCGCGAGACGTTTCGCGATGTGCCCAATGGCGGCGGGCGCGGCGCCATGACCGCGATCTATTATCTGCTGAAGGCGCGCGAAGAATCCGCGTGGCATCGCGTCGATGCCACCGAGATCTGGCATTGGTATGCGGGTGCGCCGTTGCGGTTGCGCATCGCGGCGGCGGACGAGCCGGTGCGTGACTACACGCTCGGCCCCAATATCGCGTCGGGTGCGCGCCCGCAGCTCACAGTGCCGGTCAAGGCGTGGCAGAGCGCCCACACCCTGGGCGCGTGGACCCTGGTCGGCTGCACGGTCGGCCCGGCCTTCGAGTTCTCCGGCTTCGAATTGGCGCCGCTAGGCTGGTTTCCAGCAAAACCGGGCTGACGGAACAGGACTGTCCCGCCCTCCTGTTTACCACCGGTGATAGTATAAAGCGCTTGCGTACTTTATAAATCGGCGGTTGTATTTGAATAATTCAAAAGTTATAGAAATCTTTACTTTCGTTTAACCAATAATCAACAACGAACTACTACTATAGTTTCAAGCTGCCGCCAAAAGGCTGCAAACTCGAATTCGTCCGGAGGAAATTGTCATGAGATTTTCATTCGCCGATCTGCGTATCCGCGATCGCTTGATTATCGGCTTTGCCAGCATCTGCCTCATTCTTGCCGGTACGATCGTCACCACCAAAGTGAAAATTCACGACCTCGATGCCAGTATCGAGCGCATCGTCGACGTGCGCACGCCGACAGCCATGGCCGGGCAGGACGCCGTCGCCAATCTTTACGCGTCGCTCGCGGCCTTGCGCGGCTACATGCTGACCGGCGATGCGGCGCAGAAGTCTGCGCGCGACGTCGCGTGGAAAAGTCTCGACGCCGTGCGCGCCGAGCTGGACCGGCTGTCCGCCACCTGGACCAATGACGAGAACCGGCAGCGCTGGAACGAGGCCAAATCGACCCTGGATGCGTTTCGCCAGGCGCAGCAACGCATCGAAACGCTGGTCGGCACGGATGACGAGACTCCGGCAACCAAGATCCTCTCCGTCGAGGCCGCACCGCTGGGCGCCACCATGGCGCAGCAGATCACGGCCATGATCAACGATGAAGCGACGCAACCGGTCAGCGAGGCCCGCAAGGCCCTGTTGCTGCAGATGGCCGATGTGCGCGGATCGTTGGGGCTCAGCCTCGCAGCCCTGCGCGCCACACTGTTGACCGGCGAAGCCAAGTATCGCGCGGAGTTCGACCAGTACTGGGGCGTCAACACGCGGCGCTTCGCCGATCTTTCGGGCAACCAGGCGCAGATGACGCCGGTTCAGAAGGCGGCGTTCGACAAATTCGCCGAGGCGCGCAGCAAGTTTGAGCCGCTTCCCGCCAAGATGTTCGAGATCCGCGCGTCGGACCGCTGGAACACGACACAGTTCCTGCTGCGCACCGAGGCCGCGCCGCGCGCAGGCCAGCTGCTCGACATCTTCACCGGCCCGGTACGGGCCGATGGATTGCGCGCCGGCGGCCTGGTCGGCCGTCAAAAAGACATGCTGAAGCTCGATGCCGAAGCGGCCGCCGACGACAGCAATAGCCTTGTCACGTTGTTGTGGTTTCTGCTTGGCGCCGGGCTGGCCGTGTCGGGCGTCGTTGTCTACCTGACCACGCGCTCGATCGCTCCGCCGCTGCAATCGATGACCAATGTCATGGGCAAGCTCGCCGGTGGCGAGCTCACCATCGACATTCCGGCGACACAGCGGCGCGACGAGATCGGCCACATCGCCAAGGCGGTGCTGGTCTTCAAGGAGAACATGATCAAGGCCCGCGATGCCGCCAAACGCGAGGCAGAGGAGCAGAAGGCGCGCGAGGTGCGAGCCCAGAAGATCGACGGCCTCACCCGCGACTTCGACAGCGACGTCTCCCTGGTTGTCAAGACCGTGGCGTCGGCGACGACGGAGATGCAGGCGACGGCATCGTCGATGACGGCGACGGCCGAGGAGACATCGCGCCAGGCGACGGCGGTGGCCGCCGCGGCCGAGGAAGCTTCGACCAACGTGCAGACGGTGGCGTCGGCCTCAGAAGAGCTATCGAGCTCGATCACCGAGATCAGCCGCCAGGTCAGCGATTCGGCGCGGATCGCCGCACAGGCGGTCGAAGAAGCCCAACACACCAACGAGACGGTGCAGGGCCTGGCCGACGCCGCGCAGAAGATCGGCGACGTGGTGAAGCTGATCAATGACATCGCGGGGCAGACAAATCTTCTGGCGCTCAATGCGACGATCGAAGCCGCGCGCGCCGGCGATGCCGGCAAGGGCTTCGCCGTCGTGGCCTCGGAAGTGAAGTCGCTGGCCAACCAGACGGCCAAGGCGACCGAGGACATCGCGACGCAGATCAACGCCATCCAGTCGGCGACGCAGAGCGCCGTGGGGGCCATTCAGGGGATCGGCAAGACGATCGGCGAGATCAGCCAGATCGCCACGACCATCGCCTCGGCCGTCGAGGAGCAAGGTGCCGCCACCCAGGAGATCGCGCGCAACGTCCAGCAGGCGGCGTCGGGCACGACCGAGGTCACATCGAATATCTCCGGCGTCAACCAGGCCGCGGCCGAAACCGGCACGGCGGCGACGCAGGTCCTGGCATCGGCGTCGGAACTGTCGCAGCAATCTGAGACGCTGCGTGGCCAGGTGGAGAAGTTCCTGGCGGCGGTTAAAGCGGCCTGACCCGACTAAGGCTCAGCCGCCCAGAAGCGAGGCGCGCAGCGAATCGCGCGCGCGCAGCTCTTGCGCGGAGCCTTCGTCGGCGACGCGGCCGAGGTCGAGAACATAGGCGCGGTCGGCGACCGCCAGCGCCTTGACGACGTTTTGTTCCGACAGCAGCACGGACGTGCCTTCCGCGGCAATGGCGCGCACGCGGGCCAGCACTTCGTCCGCCAGCATCGGCGACAGGCCTAACGATGGCTCGTCGAGCAGTAGCAACTTCGGTTCGGTCATCAAGGCGCGGCCGATCGCCACCATCTGTTGCTGGCCGCCGGAGAGCTGCCAGCCGGGTACATCTTCGCGCGTGGCCAGGTCGGGAAATAATTTATAGACGGCGTCGCGACGCCTCGCGGTCTCGGCGGACGAGACGCGGCTGGCGACATCGAGATTGTCGCGCACGCTCATGCCGGCGAAGACGCGCCGCCCCTCCGGGCAATAACCGATACCGCGCCGCGCGCGTGAGGCAACGCTCACACCGGCCAAATTATTGCCCGCCAGGCTGATCGTGCCCTCGGTCGGGCGATGGAAGCCCATGATGGCGCGCAGCAACGTCGTCTTGCCGGCGCCGTTGGCGCCGAGCAACGTCACGATCTCGCCCGCGTTCACCTGCAGCGACACGCCGGTCAGCACCGGCATCTTGCCGTGGCGCAGCGTCAGATTGTCGACGGCGAGGATCGCGGCGCTCATGACGCGGGCACGCCCAGATAGGCGGCGATGACTTTCGGCTCGGCGCGGATTTGTGTCGGCGTACCGGTCGCGACAACACGGCCCTGGTCGAGGCAGACGATGCGGTCGGCGAGGCCCATGAGGAAGGGCATGTTGTGCTCGACGACGAGGATCGTCAGGCCGGCTTTCACCAGCACGCGCAGCCGTGCGGCGAGATCGGCCTGGCCGGCGGTGTCGAGGCCGGCGGCCGGCTCGTCGAGCAGCAGCAGATGCGGCTGCAAAGCCAGGGCGCGCGCGATCTCGACACGCCGGCGGCGATCATGCGAGAGCGCGGTGCTATCGAGCATCGCCGCGTCGCCGGCACCGAGTGCGTCCAGCAGCGTCATTGCCTCGCCGCGGGCTCGCGCCAGGGCCGGATCGGCAAGCGGTGCGCGCAGCGACTGGCGTAGATCGAGGCCGCGCGTCGCCGCGCGCGCCACGGCGACGTTGTCGAGCGCCAGCATGTCGGGTGCTAGATCGATCGCCTGGAAACTGCGGCCGATGCCCAGGCGCGCAACACGGTGCGGCGGCAGATGTTCGATCGGCTCGGCCGCGAACAGGATGCTGCCGGTCTCGGCCGGATAGAACCCGGAGATGACGTTGAGCAAAGTCGTCTTGCCCGAACCGTTGGGGCCGATCAGGCCCAGAATCTCGCCACGCCGGACGTCGAAGGACACGCGGTCGAGGACGGGCGCCGCGCCGAAGCCGCGGCTGACATGGCGGATATCGAGGAGCGGACCGGCGCCGGGCAACGGGATGGTTGCTGGCATTGCTATTGGTGCCGGCGGCGGCAACGGTTTGTCCGGCAAGAAGCGGGCGCGCATGCGTTCCAGCGCGCCGATCAAGCCATCCGGTGCGAGAATGATCGCCGCCAGCAGCACGGCGCCGTAAGCGATCAGATAATATTTCTCCAGATCGCGCAGCCATTCGGGCAGGTGCACCAGCAGCACCGCCGCCAGGATCGCGCCGGCAATCCGCGTGCGTCCACCGACCACCGTCATGGTGAGGCACGCGACCATGACATGGAAGTCTAGCACCTCGGGCGAGACGATGCGCAGCGTGTGCGCGTGCAAAGCACCCGCCGCACCGGCAAAGGCCGCGCCGATCAGGAAGGCGACAAGGCGCAGGCGGAAAATGTCGAAACCGATCGCCTGCGCGGCCAAGGGTGAGTCGCGCATCACCTGCCAGGCGCGGCCATAGGCGCCGCGCGTGAGCTGCCAGACAATGGCGGCGGCGAGCGCCACCAGCGCCCACGACATGCCGAGCAGCGGCAGACCGCGCGGGAGCTCAAACCCGAAGACACCGATGCCCGGCACGCCGGGCACGCCGTTGGCACCGCCGGTCACGCTCTGCCAGCCGATGGCGAGTAGAAAGACGATCTGCGCCACGGCGAGCGACGCCAGCGCGAGATAATGCGAGTCGAGGCGCAGCACCGGCACCGCCACGATCAATGCCACGATCACGGGCAGGATGATCGCGGCGAGGAATGTCAGGGGAAACGGCAGGCCCAAGCCGGCGCCGAGCAGGCCGGTCGCGTAAGCGCCGAGGCCGAAGAACGTGCCTTGGGTCAGCGCCAGTGCACCGGCATGGCCGAAGACAAGCTGATAGCCGAGGACGAGGAGCGCGTAGATCCCGGCAAGCGTGAGCACACGCCGGTCATAGGCGCTGTCGAACACGAACGGCCAGGCGACGAGACACGCCAGGGCGAGCAGCAGCGGCAATCGGATGCCACGCAGCATCAGGCGCGGCGCCTGATCGCCTCGCCGAACAAGCCATGCGGCCGCGCCGCGAGGATCGCCAGCAGGACGAGATAGAGGATGATGGTCGCCGACGTCTGCGAGAACAGCGACGACATTTCATTGAGGGCCGGGAACAGCGCTGGCAAGGCGGGAAACACGACCTCGAACAGCGCGATCAGCATGGCGCCGGCGACGGCGCCGGCAATGCTGCCCCAACCGCCGATGGTGACGGCGATATACGCCTTGACGATGAAATTGGTGCCGTCGGTCGGCGTCACGAAGAAGGTGTTGGCGAGCAGCAAACCGGCGGTGCCGGCCAATGCGCCGGCAAGAGCGAAGGTCAGCGCGATCATCAGATCGGTGCGAATGCCGATGGCGGAGGCCATCTCGCGATCTTGCGCGGTGGCACGCAAGGCACGGCCCAGCCGCGTATAGGCGAACAGGAGATGCTGGCCAACGATCAACAAACCTGCGACCGCGATTACCGCGACGGACTGGCGGCCGATCGTGATGGTGCCGAAGGAGACAAGATCGGCGTCGAACAGCGGCGGTGCGGCGCGCGGCTCGGCGCCCGCAATCGCGTTGACGCTGTTCTGGACGATGACGCCCAGCGCGATGGTCGAAATGAACACCGACACCGGCGGGCGCGCTTTCAGCGGAAAATAGGCGAGCAGCGAGAAAACGATGCCGAGCAGCGCCATCAGCGCCGCGACCAGCGGCAGCAGGACGATGCCCGGCACCGGCAGCACCGACGCAAGCGCCACCGAGACAAAGCCGCCGGCCATCACCAGATCGCCATGCGCGAAGTTGACGGCCGACGTCGCCTTCAACACCAGCACGAAGCCCAGCGCCACCAGCGCATAGGCCGCGCCCAGAGCGAGCCCGTTGACCAGGAGCTGCAGCATCCCCCCTCCCGCCCCCGCGCGCCGACGGGATCAGTTCGTCAGCGCGCCGGTGATGTTCTCGTAGCGCTTCACGATTTTCGGAATGCGCGTCTGCCCGTCATAACAGACGATCACCGCCGAGTGCGCCATGTTGCCGGTGCCGTCGGTGCGATAGCTCATCGCCAGGCCGTGATAGGTGGCGCTGGCGAGATATTTCGTCACGGCTTCGGGCGTGCGCGCACCGCCGGCCAAAGCCGCCAGCACCATGCGCATGCCGTCATACTGGCCAAGCGCGAAGCCATCGGGCTCGGCGTTGAACTCGCGACGATATTGCGCCAGGAACGCATCCATCTCGGCGCCGCCGCCGGAGACAGGCGAGGCATTCGTTTCGCCGCACACGCCGGCGAGCTCGGTCGGTTCCAGCAGCGCCGCTGTCGGCGGCTGGTGGATGGCCGAGCCGGCGACGATCGGCAGGCCGGGCGCCATTGCCTTGGCCTGGCGGATCACCAGCGCCGTCGGCCCCGAATGCAAATGGAGGAACAACACATCGGGATCGGCGGCGCGCGCCTTGCCGAGCACCGAGGACATGTCGCGCACCTGCGGATCGAGGCCTTCCTCGAACACCGGCTCGAGCCCGAACTTTTTGAGATTGGTGAGGATATGCTGGCGCCCGCTCTGGCCGTAAGCGTTCATTTGATAGATCAGCGCCACGCGCTTGCGGCCGAGTTCCTCCACCGCATAGCGCACATGTGCCACCTTGGTCACGTTGTCGCCGGGGAAGAAGCGGAAGACATAGGGGTTGTCGAGCTCGGTGATGCGCGCGGTGCCCGAGACAGTGACCAGCGGCACTTTGTGCTCGAGCGCCACCGGCAGCATCGCCAGCATCTGGGTGCCGAGCATCGAGGCCGCGACCGCCGCGACCTTGCCGCGGCTGACCGCGCGCTCGAGCGCGTTGACGGCGGTTTCCGGCGCGACACCGGTGTCGGACACCTCAGCGCGGATCGCGAGTCCAGCAGGGGCGTGCTTGAGTGCGAGCAGCGCGCCATTGCGCTGGCTGGTCCCTTCAAGCGACAGGAAGCCGGTGATCGGCACGAGGACAGGAAGGCTGATCTCGGTCGTCTGGGCGCTCGCGGCCAGCGGCATCGCCAGGCCCAGGATCACGGACACCACCGCCCCCAGGCGGCGCAGGCATTTGACCATTGTCGATACTCCGACCCGTCTTTGGGAAGGCCAGGAGACTAGCATGCGCCCGGCGCGGCCAAACGTGAAATTCCGGAGCACTCAGGCAAGGCGGGGGCGCCAGAGATCGCGCGCCGCCAGCACAGCACCACCGACGATCAGCGCGCAGGCGAGCGCCAGCCGTAGCGAGCCTTCGGCGCGGCCGAAGAGCACCAGTAGCAAGGTCGAGAGCAGCGGCGTCATGTAGGAGAGTGCGCCCAGTGCCTTGATGTCGCCGCGCTTGACGCCGTGATCCCAGAGATAGAACGCGGCACCCACCGGCCCCACGCCCATCGCAAGAATCACCAGCCATTCGGTGCCGACGGGGACATAGGTCCGTTCGAACGCAAGATGGGCGATAAGGGCCAGCAGCGCGGTCGCGCCGCAAAAGCCGCCGACCGCGTCCGTGGGGATCATGCCAAAACAACGCGACAGGACCGAATAGACCGACCACAGCAACGCGGCACCCAGCGCCGCCAAATAGCCCAGCGCGAATTCGGGCCGAAAGCCGGACGCCCCGCCGCCAACGATCAGCGCGCAGCCGGCCAGGCCCGCGAGCGTGCCGGCGATGTGCCACCAGCCCAAGCGCTCACCCGGCAGGAAGCCGGCGAAGACAACGATCAGCAGCGGCCAGAGATAGTTCAGCAGATTGGCCTCGACCGGCGGCGCCAGCAACAGGGCCGCGAAGTAGAGCGCGTGATAGCCGAACATGCCGGCAATGCCGAGGACCCAGACCGGTGCCGGCAGGCGCAGATGGGTGACGATGCGCTCGCCGCGCGCCGTCCACGTGATGAGTGCCAGCGAAAACCCGAGCGCGAACGCCATCGCCGTCATCTGGAACGGCGGCACCGGGCCTGCGGCCGTGGTCAGCACGGCCAGCGACGACCACAGCAGAATGGCACCAAAGCCGATGATGGTGGCGCGGAGTGTGCGCGACGAGGCGCTAGCCACGTCCGCACCGCGTTCCAAAAAATTCTGTCATGCGCGGGCTTGACCCGCGCACCCACAAACAATTTCGACGCGGAAACGGTTCATGGGCCCGCGGGTCAGACAGGTGACGTAATTTTTTGCGGTTCACCGGATTACTTGAACTTCGGCTCGAAGCGCGCGTCGACTTCGACGCGCAAACCGTTGGCGAGGCTGTTGGTTTCGTTGGCCATGCCAACCACAGCCATCAGCTCGCCGAGCATCGCATCGGTCATGCCGGCCTTGCGCGCGGAGGCGGTGTGCGAGGCGATGCAGTACTCGCAGCCATTGGTGGCGCTGATCGCGACGTAGATCATCTCTTTGGTCAGCGGATCCAGCGCACCCGGCGCCATCACCTGCTTCACGCTCTCCCATGTGCGCTTGAGCGTGGGCGGGTGATGCGCCAGTACCTTCCAGAAATTGTTGATCCAGTCGATCTTGCGCGCGGTCATGATGTCGTCGTAGACCGCGCGCACTTCGGGCGAGGCGTCGTCGTATTCGATCGGCTTGACGCTGGGCATGAAGCGTTACTCCTGAGACGGCAGGCGTGCAGAACCGCCGCCTGTATAGGCGGGCGGCGCCCGGCCCGCAACCGGGGCCGGGAATCTCAACGGTTCGAAAAAACGAGCCCGGTGCAGGGCTCAATACATATGCTGGCCGCCGTTGATCGACAGCGTCGAGCCGGTGATGAAGCCGGCGTCGTCGGCCACGAGGAACAGCACGCCGCGCGCGATCTCGTCGGCCTTGCCGAGGCGGCCGACCGGGATGCGGGCGACGATCTTCTCGAGCACGTTGGCCGGCACCGCGCGCACCATGTCGGTGTCGATATAGCCGGGCGCGATCGCGTTGACGGTGATGCCCTTGGCGGCGCCCTCCTGCGCCAGCGCCTTGGTGAAGCCGTGAATGCCCGACTTCGCCGCGGCGTAGTTGACCTGGCCGTACTGGCCGGCCTGGCCGTTGATCGAGCCGATATTGACGATGCGGCCGAAATTGCGGTCGCGCATGCCGTCGATGACGCTGCGGCACATGTTGAAGCACGAGCCGAGATTGGTCTGGATCACCTCGTTCCACTGCTCGAAGCTCATGCGATGCATCGTGCCGTCGCGGGTGATGCCGGCGTTGTTGACCAGGATATCGACCGGCCCGAGCTCGGCCGCGATCTCCTTGACCCCGGCCTGGCATTGCGCGAAATCGGAGACGTCGAATTTGTAGGCGGGGATGCCGGTTTCGGCGGTGAATTTTTTCGCCGCCTCGTCATTGCCGCCATAGTTCGCGGCGACCTTGTAGCCCGCCTCCTTCAGTGCGACCGCAATCGCCGCGCCGATGCCGCGCGTGCCACCGGTGACCACCGCTACTCGTCCCGCCATGTGTCTCCTCCCTGGATTCGTTTTTTGCTTTTCGAAATTTGCCGGAACAAGTCGCTCTCAGCTGCGCTCGACGCACATTGCGATGCCCATGCCGCCGCCGATGCACAGCGTGGCGAGGCCCTTCTTCGCGTTGCGGCGCTGCATCTCGTACAGCAGCGTCACGAGCACGCGCGCGCCCGAAGCGCCGATCGGATGGCCGATGGCGATGGCGCCGCCGTTGACGTTGACCTTCGAGGTATCCCAGCCGAGGTCCTTGTTGACCGCGCAGGCCTGCGCGGCGAACGCCTCGTTGGCCTCGATCAGATCGAGATCGCCGGCACTCCAGCCCGCCTTCTTGCAGCGCCGGCGCGCGAGGCCGGGATCGGCCCCGAGCCCATGATCTTCGGATCGACGCCGGCGGTCGCCCAGGAGACGATGCGCGCCAGCGGCTTGATGCCCGCGCTTGGCGGCCTCCTCGGCGGTCATCAGCACCAGCGCCGCGGCGCCGTCATTGATGCCCGAGGCGTTGCCCGCGGTGACCGTGCCGTTCTTGTCGAAGGCGGGGCGCAGCTTCGCCAGCGCCTCGACCGTCGTGCCGCGCCTTCGGGGATATTCGTCGGTGTCGACGATCACGTCGCCCTTGCGCGTCGGTGATCTTCACCGGCGCGATCTCGTCCTTGAAGCGGCCGGCCTTCTGCGCCGCCTCGGCCTTGTGTCTGCGAGCCGGCGGCGAATTTGTCCTGCTCCTCGCGCGTGATCTGCCATTTCTGCGCGACGTTCTCGGCGGTGTTGCCCATGTGGTAGCCGTTGAAGGCATCCCACAGCCCGTCGCTGGATCATCGTGTCGACCATCTGCGCGTCGCCCATCTTGACGCCGTTGCGCAGATGCATGCACGTGCGGCGGCGGGCTCATGCTCTCCTGCCCGCCGGCCACCACGATCTCGCTGTCGCCGTCGCGGATCGCCTGGAAGCCGAGCGCCACCGCGCGCAGGCCCGAGCCGCAGAGCTGGTTGATGCCGTAGGCCGTCTTCTCGACCGGAATGCCGGCGCCGATCGCCGCCTGGCGCGCCGGGTTCTGGCCCGCGCCGGCGGCCAGGATCTGGCCCATGATGACTTCGGAGACCTCGCCGGGTGCCACCTTGGCGCGCTTGAGCGCCTCGGTGATCGCCGTGGCGCCGAGCTGATGCGCCGAGACGCCACTGAGCGCGCCGTTGAACGCGCCGACCGGCGTGCGGGCGGCGGCGGCGATGACGATTTCCGTCATCGAGAGTCTCCTTTTGTCTTACGGTTCATTGGCGCTCCCTCTTTCGGGCGCATTGTGGCCGGGCGAACCGTCGCCCGCAAGCCAGCCCGCCAGCCGATGCCATAATTCATCCGTGGCGCGGCCGCTCGACACCATGCCGATATGGCCCAGCGGCACGCTCAACGTTTCCGCCCCCGGGATTTCGCGGCCCAGCGACCAGTGCGGAGGCCGGCGGCACGATGCGGTCCTGCTCCGGCACGACCACCAAGGTGGGCACCGCAACATTTTGCGGCTTGATGGCGTGACCGGCGATTTCCCAGACGCCGCGGCCAGGCGTGTTCTCGCCATACCAGCCGACCACGCATTCGCGCGCGACCGCGGCGGCAAGCGGCACGCCGTCGTTGAGCCAATCCTCCAGCGCCACGAATTCGCGCGCGCGCGCCGAATTCGGGATCGATGCGCGCGAAGTTGCAGAATTTGCGGATCACCATGAACGGATCGAGGCCGAAGAACATCGCCTGCAGTGCGTCGACCGGAAGCTCGCCCAGCTGGTCGATCAACGGCAGCCAGGGCTCCGCCATCTTGGGCATCAGGCGCGCGAGATCGCCGCGCTCGGCGTGGAAGTCCCACGGCGTAGCCAGCAGAATCAGGCTCGTCACGTCACGCGGCGCGCAGCTGCGCCAGAGCGAGTGTCAGCAGCCCGCCCATGCAATAGCCGATCACGGCGGGCGACCGGCCGGTGCGCAGGCGTACCTGGTCGATGATTTGCGACAGGCGCCCGTCGATATAGCCCGTCAGATCGAGACGGCGCTCGCTCTCGCCCGGCCGGTCCCAATCGACCAGGAAGGGCCGGAAGCCGGCGGCGGCGAGGAAGCGCATGAAGCTGCGCTCGGGCCAGAGATCGACGATATAGGCGCGATTGACGAGCGAGGGCACGACCAGAACCGGCAGGCCCGACTGACAGCCGGGTGCGGTGTAGTCGAGCAGCCGCGTGGTTCCCGCCTGCCAGACCACGGGGCTGCGGTCTGCGCGCGAGCGTAGCCGTGATGGCGGTAGCGCTGCACGCCATCGACCAGATCGCCCAGCCGGCGGCGGACTTCGCGTCCGACCGCGATGCGCGCGGCGTCAGGATCCGCTGCGGCGAACGCGTCGGCCAGCGCTTGCGCCTGCGGCCGGAGCGCCGGCGCCCACGCCTGGAACGGGGCCAAGGCTGGATTCGATCCGGTGGAGGCGTTCCTCCAATGCGGCAAAGCGGCGGCCGAGTTCAGCCAGGTCATCGCCGCGGTCGCCAGATGCAGCGGCAGCGGCCGCGGCCCGAGGCGGGGCGGATGGTGCGGCGGCGGTGGCGGCGCGTGGATCATGGGATGGGGGCGGACCGGGGTCGGGGGCCTGGAAACCGGGGGCGGCGGCCGACCAGAGCGACATCCACCCCGCCGGGCCGAGTGCCGACATCGCCTGGGCCAAATGCGCGTAGGTCTGCGTCAGCTCGGGATCGGCCGCGACAGACAGCGACCTGCTCCTGCCACAAATCGAGGTAGCGCCGGGCCAGGGTGTCGAGATCGGGTGGCTCCGCCATTGGTTAAATATAGCGATGCCCGAGAACCCTTGCCAGCATGCCATCCCGCAGGGCAACATAGGTTTATGATGCCCGCTGACAAAGGGGCGTGTCCCAGCGGGGCCGCCAGAGGGAACGACAGATCCTGACGCTGCGTCCGGCTCGACGGTCAAAATCAAGAAATACGCCAACAGGCGGCTCTACAATACCGCGACCAGCAGCTACGTGACGCTCGACCATCTGTGCCAGATGGTCAAGGAAGGCCAGGATTTCGTCGTCCACGACGCCAAGACGGGTGAGGATATCACCCGCTCCGTGCTGACGCAGATCATCGTCGAGGAAGAGGGCAAGGGCGGGCAGAACATGCTGCCGGTCAGCTTCTTGCGGCAGTTGATTTCGTTCTACGGCGACAATCTACAGGCGATCGTACCGCGCTACCTGGAACACGTGATGGGCAGTTTCGCGCGCAACCAGGAGCAGATGCGCGACGCCTTCGGGAACATGTTTCCGTTCGGCAATCAGTTCGAAGAGATGACGAAGCAGAATATGGCGCTGTTCCAGAACGCCATGAAGATGTTCACGCCATTCGCCTACGACCAGAGCAAGGGGCCGGACCCCAAGCCGGGCGAGCCCACGCCGATGACCCCGCCGAGTGCTGCTTCCGGCGGCGATCTCGACAAGATCAAATCCGAGCTCGAGGCGATGCAGCGCCGGCTTGAGGAATTGTCGAAGAAGAAGCCGTAGGCGCGGGTCAGCGCCTTCCAAATAAGAAATGATGTCATGCGCGGGCTCGACCCGCGCATCTGACGTTGGTGCCGGTGTCAGACCCGCGGATCAAGTCCGCGGGTGACACGTTTTATTTAAGTCAGACCGACCGAATGAGGCCGCCGTCGACACGCAGGCTCTGGCCGGTGATGTAGGCGGCCGCAGTCGGAGGCGAGGAAGCTGATCGTACCGGCGATCTCGTCCGATTTGCCGTAACGCTGCATCGGCACGTTCTGCCGGCGTGCCTCGGTCGCCGGCAGGCTGTCGATCCAGCCTGGCAGCACGTTGTTGATGCGGATGTTCTCGGCCGCGTAGGTGTCGGCGAAAATCTTGGTGAAGGCGGCAAGTCCCGCCCGGGCCACCGCCGAGGTCGGAAACATCGCGGACGGCTCGGTTACCCACGCCGTCGAGATATTGATGATGGCGCCCGATTTCTGCTTCTGCATCACGGGGGTCACGAGGCGTATGGGTCGGACCGCGCTGAGGAAATAGACCTCCGTCCCCCTGTGCCAATCATCGTCCGTCAACTCCAGGATCGGCGCGCGCGGACCGTGGCCGGCGCTGTTCACAGAACATCGATCCGCCCCCATTTCGCCACCACGGCGTCGACGAGCCGCTTGATGTCGTCGTTCGACTGATTCGAGCCAGTCACGCCGATGCCGCCGAGCTCCTTGGCCAGCGCCTCGCCTTTGCCGGAGGACGACAGGATCGCCACCTGGAAACCGTCGGCCGCCAGCCTGCGTGCCGCGGCGGCGCCCATGCCGCTGCCACCGGCCGTGATGATCGCGACTTTGCCGGTGTTCATGACGATACCCCCGTGAGATGTGCGAACGCCGAAACATGTGGCACGGCGGCGAGGGCGGCGTCTAACGGGAAATTGGTCACGGAGGCGATTGCTCGCCCTTCAAAACTCTTGTCATGCGCGGGCTTGACCCGCGCATCTGACAGTGCGCTGGCGTCAGACCCGCGGGTCAAGCCCGCGGGTGACAATCATTATGGGTGCAAATGCGTCAGTCCGACGCGGCGACGACCTGTGCTTCGGACGCGGCGCGGGTCGGTGCGGCGCGGCCCAGCCATGGCCGGTCCGGCGACGGACGGCCGAAATAATAGCCCTGCAGCAGATCCACGCCGCGCTTGGACAGCAAGGCCGCGTCGGCCGCCGTCTCCACGCATTCCGCGACCGTCGACAGGCCGAAGCCCGAGGCGAGCCCCAGCAGCGTGCGGATGAAGAGCTGGTTGTCGACGTTCTCGGCCAGGCCCTTCACGAACGAACCGTCGATCTTCACGCAGTCGACCGATAGCGCCTTCAGGTGGCGAAACGACGTATAGCCGGCGCCGAAATCGTCGAGGGCGACCTTGCAGCCGAGCTCGCGCACGGCGGAGACGAAGCGCGCCGTCTCCTCGATGTCCTGCACCGCGACGGTTTCGGTGATTTCCACGATCAAGCGGGTGGCGACGTCGCGGCGACCCTTCACCATCGCATGCAAGGCGCGCAGCCAGGTGCGATCGGATGAGGTGAGACCGGAAATGTTAATGGCGAGCTTGACGGTCGGGTGCTGCATCATCTCACCCACCGCGAGCTCGAGCGCGCGGCGGTCGATGAGGCGCATCAGGCCGGACTGCTCGACCACCGGCACGAAGGCGCCCGCGACCATCAACGACCCGTCGGGCCGCTTCAGGCGCAGCAAGCACTCATAGTGGTCGACGCTGTGGTCCTTGGCGCTGACAACGGGCTGGAAAGCGAGCAACAGGCGGTCTTCCTTGAGGGCGGCCTGCACTTCTTCCGTGATCGCGACGGAGCGGCGGCGGTTCTCGCGGTATTCCTCGGAATTCGAGAAGCGCGCGTAGCAATTGCGGCCGTTGGTCTTGGCGTCCTGCATGGCGCGGTCGGCGCCGGTCATGACTTCGTGCCCGGTCAGGCGGTCATCGAAGAACGGCATGCCGCCGATCGACACGGTGATGTGGATCGGACCGTTGGGAGTTCTCGATCGGCGTATCACGGACCGTCTGCAAAATCTTTTCGGCGGCGGCGGCGAGGTCGCTCTCCGGGCAATGGCCGAAGACGATGCCGAAGCGGTCGCCGCCGACCCGGCCGATCACGTCCGAGGCGCGCAGGCAGCGATCGAGGCGCTGGCCGACGCCGATGATGACGGCATCCGCGGTCTCGTAGCCGAAGGCATCGTTGATGTTGGTGAGCTTGTCGACGCCGACAATCAGATAGGCGCCGGGCACGTTGTAGCGCGCGCTATAGGCAAGCGAATAGTCGAGCGAGGCCTTGAGCCGGGCGCGGTTGAAATGCCCGGTCAGCTCGTCGTAGTTCGCGAGATGCTCGAGCGTCGCCTCTTTCTGCTTGCGCGCGGTGACGACGCGAAGCGTGCCCGCCATGCGCACGGGCTTGCCGTCGTCATCGAGCTTGACGGCGCCGCGATCATGGATCCAGACAATGTTGCCGCTCGATCCGCGCAGGCGATATTCACAATCGAAATTTTCACGGCCGGCGAAATGACCGGAGAGCGCCTTGAAGCGGCGCGCGAGGTCTTCGGCATAGAGACGCTGATTGAGCGCGTCGCCGGTCGCCGGCGGCTTCTCGCCGTCGCCGAACAGATCCTTGACGCAGCCCGACCAGCGGATCGTATCGTCAACGACATCCCAGTCGTAGACGACGTCGCCCGATGCTTCGATCGCTGCTCGCAGTCGAGAGAGTTCGTCTAAAGGTTTCGGCATTGGGCTCTGGTGACTCGTCTGCCACCGCCGCGCGCCTTCGCCTGGGCGAATGCCCTTGCGCGCAAAGCGCGTGGAATGTGACGGTCAAGCGTACCGCCCAGTCCTTAAGAAGGCTTAAATTGCAGGCTTCAACGCGCTGTGCCGCAGCGCTTTTTTGCGTGCCGCTACGCGCACAAATCGGACGTGATTCCCAAGGAAATAGCACGAAAGCGCCGCGCCTTGATCGAAAGGCGCGGCGTTAACCTTACTAATCCGTCACCTGCGACAAATGCGTCACGCCGCGCGCTTGAGCGCTGCCCCCAGCATGTCGAAGATCTGGTCGATCTGCGGCTTCTCGACGATCAGCGGCGGCGACAGCGCGATGATGTCGCCGGTCACGCGCACCAGCAGCGCCGCTGTCGAAGCAGTCGACGAAGCACGTCGAGCGCGCGCGCGCCCGGCTTGCCCGGCGCGCGGCTCGAGCTCGATGCCGGCGACCAGGCCGATGTTGCGGATGTCGATCACGTGCGGCAGGCCGCGCAGCGAATGCACCGCGTCCTCCCAGTACGGCGCCAGCGTCGGCCGCGCGCTCGAACAGGCCCTCGTCGTCGTAGAGCTCGCAGCGTCGCGATCGCCGCGGCGCAGGCGAGCGGATGGCCCGAATAGGTGTAGCCGTGGAACAGCTCGATCGCCGGTCCGGCGCGCGTTCATGAAGGCTCGTAGATGCCCTTGCGCGCGCAACGACCGCGCCCATCGGCACGGCGCCGTTGGTGAGGCCCTTGGCGACGGTCATCATGTCGGGCATGCACGCCGAACCTGCTCGGCGGCGAAGCTCGTGCCCAGGCGGCCGAAGCCGGTGATGACCTCGTCGAAGATCAGCAGGATGCCGTGCCTGTCGCAGATCGCGCGCAGCCGCTCGAGATAGCCCTTGGGCGGCACCAGCACGCCGGTCGAGCCCGCCACCGGCTCGACGATCACCGCGGCGATGGTCGACGGCGTCGTGCAGCGCGACGATGCTTCTCGAGTTCGTCGGCGAGATGCGCGCCCCAGCTGCGGGCTGGCCGCGGGTGAAGGCGTTCTCGCGCGAGGTCGTGGGTGTGCGGCAGGTGATCCACATGCGGCAGCAGCTGCGCCGCAAATGCCTGCGGTTGTGGCGGAATGCCGCCCACCGAGATGCCGCCGAAGCCGACGCCGTGGTAGCCGCGCTCGCGCCCGATGAGCCGCACGCGCTGCCCTCGCCGCGCGCCCGGTGATAGGCGAGCGCGATCTTGAGCGCGGTGTCGACCGCTTCGGAGCCGGAATTGGTGAAGAAGACGTGGTCGAGGTCGCCCGGCAGCAGCTCGCCAGCTGCGAGTCGCCGACTCGAAGGCGAGCGGATGGCCCATCTGGAAGGCCGGCGCGAAATCGAGCGTCGCGGCCTGCTTCTGGATCGCCTCGACGATCGCTCGCGGCCGTGGCCGGCGTTCACGCACCACAGGCCGGCGGTGCCGTCGAGAATCTGGCGGCCGTCCGTCGACGTGTAATACATGCCCTCGGCCGCGACCGAGCATGCGCGGTGCTGCTTGAACTGCCGGTTCGCCGTGAACGGCATCCACAGGGCTTCAAGATTGTTGGTGTCGCTGTCCTTGCGCGCCGCTTCGGCCATGAGTTGGTCCACCCGGTTGGAAATCCCAAGGCGGGCACCCTATCACGACCAGCGCGCCCGGCTCACGCCCCCGCGGTAAAATTCCTTGCGCGCGAACAGATCAAGACGAATGAAAATTATGGTTAACAAAACCAGGCGCGTTGCAGAAGAAAGACTTGCGCCCTGTGTTTAATAATTCTTTACCGAACAAAATCCTTGCTGCCCGATATCTACAATTTTATAAATATTTGAGCGTTTGTAACGTATAATGTCGCAATGGCCTCGGTGATCATTCTTGCCCCGCCGTCCGTCGATTCCGCCCAGCGTCCCGGCCGTGAGCCGGCGCGCGCGAGCGCTATTCCGGACGTGCGCGCGGCGGCATGGCGCAAGGCGGCCGACGACCAGGCGGAGTTCGCGCCACGCGACGTCGAGATCGAGACGCCCAAGCGCGAGGACGACAGCACCGCGGATGCACGCAAGATGGGCCGGCGCGAGCTGACCCTGACGGCGGAGCGGCGTTCGCAGGCCTGGCGTTGGGATGAGACGCCGGGCGACGAAACCTATGTTGCGGTCGGCTTCAGCGCCCAGCGCATCGCGCAGGAAGTTCTCTCGCCGGGCCTCTTCCACGAGGATTTCCGCTCGGCCCTCGCCGCTTATAGCTACGCGGCCGATGTGGGCGCGAGCCATGTCATCCGCACCGACGGCGTCTCCATCCTCGTCTGATAAACGGACGTCGCTCCCGGCGTCACTTCCTTGATGGCAATGAAATTCGGGCGCGCGGGGCCATCTGGCATCCGCGGGCACGGCTTCGTATGATGCCGGCCGATCAAGACCACCCCCGGATGATTCAAGGCGCAAATGTCCAGTTTCACCACCATGTCCGAGTTGCTCAAGGTCGGCGCCGACAACGCCGTCGCGATCGGCGCCCCCGAAGCGAAACCGCTGACCTATAAGGGCCTGCGCGCCCTTCTGCAGCGCACCGTCGCGTCCCTCAACGGTTTCGGCATCGGCCGCAACGACCGGGTCGCCATCGTGCTGCCCAACGGGCCGGAGATGGCCACCGCGTTCGTGACCATCGCCGGCGGGGCGACGACCGCGCCGCTCAACCCGGCCTATCGTGGCGAGGAATTCGAGTTCTATCTCACCGACCTCAAGGCCAAGGCGCTAGTCGTCGAGGCGGGCGTCGACAGCCCGGCGCGCGCGGCGGCCGAGAAGCTGGGCGTGCCGATCATCGAGCTGCATCCCAAGCGCGACGAGGGTGCTGGCTCGTTCGAGCTGAAGCCGCTTAAGCCGATGGCGGAAGCCGCCAAGAATGGCGGCATGGCGAGTGCGGACGACATCGCGCTGGTGCTGCACACATCGGGCACCACGTCGCGGCCCAAGATCGTGCCGCTGGCGCAGGCCAATGTGTGCGCTTCGGCCCGCCACATCGTGGCGACGTTGTCGCTGACGCCCAAAGACACCTGCCTCAACATCATGCCGCTGTTCCACATCCACGGGCTGATTGCGGCGGTGTCGTCGTCGCTGGCCGCAGGCGCAAGCGTGGTGTGCACGCCGGGCTTCAACGCGCTCAAATTCTTCGGCTGGCTCGATGAAGCCAAGCCCAGCTGGTACACGGCGGTGCCGACCATGCACCAGGCGATCCTGCCGCGCGCCGAGCGCAACAAGGAGATCCTGGAGCGCACGAAGCTGCGCTTCATCCGCTCCTCCTCCGCCTCGCTGCCGCCGCAGGTGATGGCAGAGCTCGAGAAGACGTTCAACGCGCCGGTGGTCGAGAGCTACGGCATGACTGAGGCGGCGCACCAGATGGCCTCGAACCCGCTGCCGCCTAGGCCACGCAAGCCCGGCTCGGTCGGCATCGCCGCGGGGCCCGAAGTGGGGATCATGGACAATGACGGCAAGCTGCTGTCGCGTGGCGAGATCGGCGAGATCGTCATCCGCGGACCCAACGTCACCAAGGGCTACGAGAGCAACCCAGCCGCCAATGCCAGTGCCTTCACGAATGGCTGGTTCCGCACGGGCGACCAGGGCGTGCTGGACGAGGAAGGCTATCTGCGGCTCACCGGCCGGCTCAAGGAGCTGATCAACCGCGGCGGCGAGAAAGTCTCGCCGCTGGAAGTCGATGAAGTGCTGATGGATCACCCGGCGGTGCAGCAGGTGGTGACCTTCGCCATGCCGCACGACAAGCTGGGCGAGGACGTGGCGGCGGCGGTCGTCTTGCGCGAAGGCCAGAGTCCTGGCGAGCGAGAACTTCGTGATTTCGCGGCCAAGCACCTCGCGGACTTCAAGGTGCCGCGCAAAATCGTCTTCCTGCCGGAAATCCCAAGGGCGCCACCGGTAAGCTGCAGCGCATCGGGCTGGCGGCGAAGCTCGGGCTTGGGGGATGACGCGTCTGACACCGCGCGGCGGCACCCCCCACCCTAGCCCTCCCCCACAAGGGGGGAGGGAATCAGAGGAATGCTCTTTCTTCCACCTCCCCCTCGATGGGGGAGGTCGGCGACGCGGCACGCGTCGCCGGGAGGGGGTGGTGAATACGCGGTCTCGACTTACTGAGCAAAGCAACACATGAAAATCTGCGTGTTCGGCGCCGGGGCGATCGGCGGGTTCATGGGCGTCAAGCTGGCGATGGCGGGTGCCGATGTCACGTTCATCGCGCGCGGGCCCCATCTCGAGGCGATGAAGAAGAACGGCGTCAAGCTGATCAGCGAGGGGCAGACGCATGTCGTGCATCCGCGGCTGACCAGCGACCCCAAGGAAGCGGGACCGCAGGATTTCGTCATCGTCACGCTCAAGGCGCATTCGCTGCCGCCGGTCGCGGACCAGATGCAGCCGCTGCTGGGGCCGGACACGGCGATCATGACCGCCATGAACGGCGTGCCGTGGTGGTATTTCTACAAGCTCACCGGCGCTTACGAGAACACGCAGCTCAGAAGCGTCGACCCCAAGGGCGAGCTCTGGCAGAAGCTGCACCCGAGCCGCGCCATCGGCTGCATCGTCTATCCGGCGGCCGAGATCGTCGAGCCGGGCGTGATCGAGCACACGTATTCCAACCGCTTCGCGATCGGCGAGCCGGACGGATCGAAGAGTGCGCGCTGCGTCGCTCTCTCCGAAATGATGATCAAGGCCGGATTCAAATGCCCGATCCGGCCGCGCATCCGCGACGATATCTGGCTGAAGCTGTGGGGCAATCTCTGCTTCAATCCGATCTCGGCGCTGACCGGCGCCACGCTCGATGTCATTGCCACAGATCCGGAGACGCGAGCGCTTGCGCGCGCGATGATGCTCGAGGCGAAGGCCGTCGGCGAAAAGATCGGCGTGCAATTCACACTGGATGTCGAAGCGCGCATCGACGGCGCCAAGCAGGTCGGCGCCCACAAGACCTCGATGCTGCAGGACCTCGAGCGCGGCCGGCCGATGGAGATCGACGCGCTGCTGGGCGCGGTCGTCGAGATGGCGCGGCTGGTGGAGCTGCCCACACCGATCTGCGACAGCGTGCTGGCGTTGGTGCGCCAGCGCGCGCGGATCGCCGGCTGCTACACCTGAGCCGATTTCGGCCAGGGCTTGCGCCACGCGAGCCCAGCGAGATCGCCGACAGCGCCGATGATGCTGTCGAAGCGCATCGTCATCCGGTCTTCGCGCCGATAGGTCGGCCAGTCCGGTAGTCCGGTGAAGTTGGGGTTGCCGGTGCGCGCGAAGGCGACCCAGGCGCCGTGCATGGCTTTGGCCAGGCCCGCCATCTCGCGCGGATCGGCCCCCTTCAACATCGGTGAGTCCGGCCAGTTCGGCAGATTGTCGAACATGAACGGGATTTCGATGCAGTGGCAGGATTCGAAACCGGCTTTCGCCTGCCAGTCGAATTGAAAGACAAAGGCCGGGCGGCCCTGGTCCGCGCGGGTTTCGGCGAAGCGCAGACTGCCAAGGCGAAACGTGTTGTCGGACATGATGTCGCCGAGGATGGCAGCGCTGGTCCCGCTGGGACGCAGATCGCGCGCCTCTTGCAGGTAGGGACGATACTCGGCGCCGAAGAGGCGCTTGAAGACGCTTTCGACCGCTGCTTCGTCCGCTGTTTGCACCTCCTTGTCGACGACGTAGAACGCCGCCATCTCCTCGCGCGTCGTGCCGATCATGATGTCGATGTCGCGGCCGGCACCTTCATCGAGTGCTGCGGAGATATCCTTCGGAATCACAGTCCCATCGATGACCAGGCCGAAGGGCGGCGCTGCATCGGCGAATTTCTTTTCCGCGCGGCCGAGTTCGCCCTGGGCGGCGACGAGTTTTTCGGGCGGCAGGGCTTTCAGTTTCGCGGCATCTTCGGGTTTCAACCCCAACATTTCGAGGAAGCGCTTGCCCATGCGGTGTGCGTCCTCTGCCGTGCGCAACAGGCGGCCGAAGGGCGCGCTCTGCAAGATCGCGCGCCGGAATAGGCCGCGCGCCGATTGCATCACCATCAGCGCCGTGATCGAGCTGCCGCCCGCGGACTGGCCGACGAGCGTGACGTTATCGGGATCGCCGCCGAACGCCGCGATATTGTCGCGCACCCAGCGCAACGCCAACGCCTGGTCCTGGATGCCGAGATTGCCGTCGCTGATGCCCGGCAGATAGAGAAAGCCAAGCGCGCCGAGGCGGTAGTTGAGCGACACCGCGACGATGCCGTTTTTCGCGAAGGTCTCGCCTGAATACCACGGCAGCGAGCCCGCACCGCTCGAGAACGCACCGCCATGGATCCAGACCACGACCGGCGCTTTGCGTGCAGATGGCGGGGCCCACAGCGTCAGCGCAAGGCAATCCTCGCTCTGCGGACGCTCGAAATCGCCCATGACATGAGCGAGACGCGAGCGGCCCTGCGGCGCGATCGGGCCGTCCGCCACGGCGTCGCGCACGCCGGACCAGGCGGGCATAGGCTGGGGCGGTTTGAATCGCAGCTCGCCGACCGGCGGCTTGGCGTAGGGCACGCCGCGAAACACGTTGATGGCGTTCTCGCTCTGGCCGCGCAGATCGCCGGAACCGGTCCGCACCACCAGTTCGTCGCTCATCGTCATTGCCATGGCCGGCCTCCAGATCTCATCGTTGTGCAAAGCGCCGCTCGAGCGGCAGGATCACCAGGCGCTCGCCCGCGACGAAGATCACCACAATGGCGAAACACGTCGCAAGGAAGGTCGTGCTGTCGGCCGCCGTCTGGGCGCGCAGCATCAGATAGCCAAGGCCGCTGGGGGCGCCGAGAAGCTCGGAGACCAGCGCGATTTTCCAGGCGATGCCGTAGGCGATGCGCATGGCGGCGAGAAGATAGGGCACCATCAAGGGCAAAGTCAGCCGCCAAAGAATGCGCGTGCGGCGGCGCGTGAAGCTGCGGCCCATCTCCATCAGCTCGCGGTCGATCTGGCGCAGCCCCTCGCCAAGATTGATCAGGCAGAACGGGATCAGGATCGCGACCTCGACGAAGATCACACCGAAATCGCCGGGCGCGAACCAGATCGCCGCCAGAATCGCCCAGCCGATCGAGGGAAAGGAGTTGAGCACGGGCTTGATGCGCTCGTTGACGACGGCTTCGAGCAAGGGCACGGCATTGGCGAGGAGTGCGAGGGCCCCGCCGATCACCATCGCCGCCGCCACCGACACCAGCACGCGCCATGTCGACGCCAAGGTGTGCTGCAGGAAGTCCCAAGTCACGAACAGGTCGAGAAGCCGCCGCCCGACGACGAGCGGATTGGGCAAGATGAATTCCGGCAGGCCGCGCGCGAGGAACCACCAGCCGGCCAGGGCGAGCACGACCAACCCCTCGCCGATCAGGCGCTCGGCGAGGACCGACGGCACGCGGGTTTGGGCGCTAGGCGGCATAGTGGCGCGACAGGATTGTCTGCAGCGGCGCGAAGATCAGGCGATCCACGGCGTGGACGAAGGCGATGATGATGACGATCGCCGCGATGATGGTCGCGGTGTCGAATTCCTGGCGGGCCAGGTTGATGAGATAGCCGAGGCCGGCATTGCCGCCGAACAGCTCGGCAGTCAACGTCACCTTCCACGCCACGCCGAACATGATGCGCAGGGTCGCGAAGATGAAGGGATAGAGCGACGGCACGACGACGCGCGCAAAGACGCGCAGTTGCCGACGCGTGAAGCTCGTCGCCATCTCCGACATTTCGCGGTCGATGGCGGCGAGACCGGCCGTCATGTTGACGAGAGCGAAGGGCACGAGGACGGCACTGATCGCGAAGATCACGGTGGCGGAGCTGATGCCGAACCACATGACGGAGAGCAGCGTCCAGCCGATACCCGAGAACGCACTGAGAAAGGGCCCGAGGCGGTTCTCGACCGCAAAGCGAAAGACCGGCCAGTAATGCGCGAGCAGCGCCAGAAGCGATCCGAGGACGAAGGACAGCGCGATCGATGCGACGACGTGATAGAGGGAGGCACCCAGATGGCCGAGATCGCGTGCACTGGTCGCGAATGTCGCCAGGCGTCGCGCGACTTCGCCGGGCCCGGGCAGGAGATAGGCGGGCGCCACCAGAGACGAAGCCCACCATGCCGCCAGGAACAGCAGCGTGAAGAGATGAGCCGCCATCCGCCGGGTCAGCCAGACCCGGCGTGGGCTTGGTGCGACCAGCGAAATTCCGGCCGCGTCCATCAGCCGCGCAGCGCGTGTTCCCAGACCAGCGTCCGGATATCGGGGAAGTTCTGGATCATGCCCATGTCGCGCGAGAGCTCGTAGAGTTTCATGATCGCCTTGGCGTGATCTTCCTCGAACGTCGCGGGCACGTCGGAGCTCTTCTCGAACCACCATTTGAAGAAGGCGGGATCGAGATTGCTCTGCTTGCCGACCGCGGCGAACACCTCGTCCTGGTGCGTCACGGCGTAGCGCGCGGATTCCGCGGAACATGCGGTTGAATTCGCGGAAGGCCGCGGGGCGCTGCGCCAGGCGCTCGGGATAGCCCACATTGAGCGCGCTGCAGAAGCGCAGCTTGTAGAGCTCGATGTTGTCGCGGCCGGTTTCGACCAGCGGCCGGAACTCGCCGGATTTCAGCGCGCGATAGGCCTGGCTGTGGATCAGAGTCGCGGCGTCGATCTGCCCCGCCGCGAGCGCCGCCGGCAAATTGGGCGCCTGGATCTCGACCTGCTTGACGTCGCCGCCCTCCAGCGCCGCGTTGAGACCGTATTTGTATTGCAGCGCGAAGCGCACCTGCGTGTAGCCGGTCGAGCGCAATCCGTAGGAGCCAAGCGTCTTGCCCTTGAGATCCTGCGCCTGCTTGAGCGGGCTGTCGCTCTTGACCCAGATGCCGCCGCCCTCGCCCGCCGGGCTCTGCTGCAGGGCCGTCGACAGCACGCGCAGCTCCAGGCCGCGCGCCACCGCCGGCGGAATGCCGATCACCGCCGTCATGATGACGTCGTATTGCTTGGCCGATGTCGCCTGGATGAGCTGCGGGATGGCGAGGCCGCGCGCCTCGATCTGGATCAGGTCGGAATTGACCTTGCCGTTCATCATTGCCCAGGTCACGGCGTCGTACGCTGGATCGAGCAGATAGGCGTAGGTGATCTTCTCTTTCGTCTGCGCGAAGCCGTGCTTGGCGACGGTCATCAAGGCCGGCGCGGCCAGAAGCTTCAGGGCTGTGCGGCGCTTCATGAAATCTCTCCCGTTTCCAAAGTGGCTTCCTGCGAAGCGAACAACGCCATCAGCCGCCGTCGCTCCGCGATCGAGGTCGCGATCGCCGCCGGTGCGCGGGCGCGGCGATTTGATCTCGACAATGTCGAGGACGCGCGTCGGTTTCTTCGACAGCACGACGATGCGATCGGCAAGCTGCAGCGCCTCGTCGATGTCATGCGTCACGAACACAACGGTCTTGCCGGTGCGTTGCCAGATACGCTCCATCTCCACGCGCATGCGCTGACGCGTGTTGGGATCGAGGGCCGAGAAGGGCTCGTCCATCAACACGATCTGCGGATCGACGGCGAGGGCGCGGGCGATCGCCACGCGCTGGCGCTCGCCGCCGGACAGCATCGCGGGATATTTCTTGGCGTCGCCGGCGAGGCCGACCAGCGTCAGCAGCTCGATCGCGCGCGCACGGCGTGCGGCGCGCTCGCCGCGGCCGAAGCGCAGATCGGAGCCGAGCAGGACGTTGTCGACGGCATTGCGCCACGGCACGAGCCGCGGCGACTGGAAGACGAAGGCGAGCTCGGACCAGGCTTCCTGCGGCGTGCGTCCATCGACCGCGACGTCGCCCTGTTTGATGTCGAGAAGCCCGCCGATCACGCGCAGCGATGTCGATTTGCCGCAACCCGACGGCCCCAGGATGCAGACGAACTCGCCGCGGCGCACTTCGAAGCTCAACCGCTCGTAAATGCGATCTCCGCCGAGGGCGACCTCGACATCGCGAAACGCGATGATCGGGTCGACCCGTCCCTGGCTCACGTCCATTGCCACGCCCCTCGATTATTTTAAACTTAAAATAATCACCGCAGGTCCGCAAGCAGGCATCCGACCGGGCCCGTTGCGGCGCTTGCGCTTCCGGGCGAAGTCGGGCACGAACTCAGGCTGCATCGATTGCCGCTTTTTCGCTCACGAGGTTTCGTTCGGACCAATGGTCGCGTCGCCCTGCATCGGTGTGTGCAAGCTCGATCCGGTGACGAAGCTCTGTCTCGGCTGTCATCGCACGGTCGACGAGATATCGTCCTGGCTCGATCTCGACGAGGACGAGCGCAAAGCGATCATCGCGCGGCTCAACGCGTCGGTGCGCAAGGACAACAAGGCGCCGACAGGCTGATGAATTCGGGAGGAGAGGCATGGCGACGGTTCGCTACATCGTCCGCGACGTCGACGAGGCCGTGGCCTTCTATACGAAGCTTCTCGGCTTCGCGACCAAGCAACAATTCGGGCCGAACATGGCAATCCTCACGCGCGGCGATCTGACGCTGTGGGTGGCCGGGCCCGGTGCGTCAGCCTCGCGGCCGATGCCGGACGGGCGCAAGCCCGAGCCCGGCGGCTGGAACCGCTTCGTGCTGGAGGTCGCGGACCTGCCGGCGACGGTCGCTGAACTGCGCCAGCAAGGCAGCACATTCCGCAACGACATCGTCGTGGGCCCCGGCGGCCAGCAGATCCTGGTCGAAGATCCGTCCGGCAATATCGTCGAGTTGTTTCAACCCGCCTGACATTGCATTCATGCTCGAAGCCCTGTTGACGCCGCAAATGGCGGCCGCCTTCGTGCTGGCCATCGCCGGCGGCATGATCCGCGGCTATACCGGCTTCGGCACGCCGATGTTTCTGGCACCGATCTATGCTGTCTTGTTCGGCCCGCAGGAGACGGTGCCGCTGATGATCATGATCGAAATCGGCATCATGGCGCAGATGCTGCCCGGCGCCCTGCCTCAGGCCGATTGGCCGGAGCTGCGCGGATTGCTCATCGGCTGCCTGCCGATGCTGGCGGCGGGCGGGCTGGCGCTGACCGTGCTCGATCCCGTGCTGGTCAAGAAGCTGATCGGGCTGATGACGGCGAGCTTCGTCGCCATGCTGTGGTTCGGCTGGCGCTATCGCGGGCCCCGCACCCTGCCGGTGCGCGTCGGCATCGGCGCGGCCAGCGGCTTTGCCAACGGCCTGACCGGGATCGGTGGGCCGCCGGCGATTCTTACTATTTATCGGGCGAGAAGGAGATCGGCGCGATCCGCGCCAATCTCGTCATCTACTTCGCCTTCATCACCGCGGTGGCGGTGCCGTTCTTCATCTACAAGGGCTATGTGACTTGGGAGACGGTGGCGCGCTGGGCGGTGCTGACGCCGCCGCTGCTGGTCGGCGTGCGCATCGGCGCCGGCTTCTTCCACGGCACGACCACGCGCGTGTTCCTGCGCTGGGCGCTTGCGACGCTGCTGGTGTCGGCGCTGGTCGGGATCTTCGGCTGACGCGCTTTACATCGGCGGAACGAGGCCGTCCTTGCCGACCGCCACGCGCGCCGCCGAGAGCGAGCCGTCCGCCGCGCGCTGCGCCGTCAGGAAGACATGCGCGCCGGGCTTGAGCATCGAGCGGTCCGAGGGCTCGAAGGTCACGACGGGCACGTCAGCCGGCACCAGCATCTTGAGCAATTCACCCTTGTAGGTGACGGTGAGCTCGCGGCCCGAACTGGCGTTGACCACCGCCGCCACCGTGGCGTTGGTCATGGTCGATTCCGGCTGCAGGTCCCAGGGGTAGTGCCCCTCGCCCGCCCCGCGCATCGCTTCGGGGAAGACCAGGACTTCGAGGGCGCGCATCGTGCCATCGGGCATCTTCACGGCGGCGGCGCCGATGAACTTGCCGGGATCAACGGCGTTGAGCGCGATCGGGACGACGGCGTTGACGCCGAGATTGTCGGCGAGCGCGATCTTGAGCGTCGCACCCTCGCGCGATTTGACCAGCATCGAGTTGGCGTCCACGGATTGGATGGCGCCGCGGATGCGCACCGGCGTGGGCGTCTGCGCCAGGGCCGGGGAAGCGATGAGAACTCCAAGAATCAGGATCAGAATCCGACGCATAGGGGCCCCCAGGGATGCCCGGCCGAGGGAATGCGGCCGGATCGACACAAACACCGGCGCCAGCCCGCCTATTCCCGCTTTCAGGAGCCGCGCGGGGTGAAGCTGCGCGTCGAGATATATTGCGGCGGCCAGGGCAGGTCGTAGCCCTGCTCGTAGGCGGCGTGACGCGTCCAGTAGGGATCGTAGAGATGCGCCGCGCGCCAGCACGCAGAGATCGGCGCGGCCGGCGGCCAGGATCGAGTTCACGTCGGCGTACGACGAGATGTTGCCGACCGTCATGGTCGGCATGTCGGCCTCGTGGCGCACGCGGTCGGCGAACGGCGTCTGGAACAGGCGGCCGTAGACCGGCTTGCGCGTCGGGGACGGTCTGCCCGGCCGAGACGTCGACGATGTCGCAGCCGCGCGCCTTGAGCGCGCGCGCGACGTCGACCGCGTCGTCGGCGGTGAAGCCGCCCGGCATCCAGTCGGTCGCCGAGATGCGCACCGACATCGGCTTGTGCCGCGGCCACGCCGCGCGCACCGCGGCGAACACCTCCAGCGGGAAGCGCATGCGGTTGTCGAGCGCGCCGCCGTATTCGTCGGTGCGCCGGTTGGTGAGCGGCGAGAGGAAGCGTCGCCAGCAGGTAGCCGTGCGCGAAGTGCAGCTCGATCAAGGTCGAAGCCGGCCTCGCTCGGCCAGGCGCGCGGCGCGCACGAAATCGTCGCGCACCGTGTCCATGTCGGCGCGGTCCATCTCGCTGCGGCACCTGGCTGTGCGGCAGGTAGGGGATCGGCGACGGCGGCGAGCAGCGGCCAGTTGCCGTCGACGCAGCGGCTCGTCGATGCCCTCCCACAGCATGCTGCGTCGAGCCCTTGCGGCCGGCGTGCGCGAGCTGCATGCCGATCTTGGCGCGGGCTGTTGGCGTGCACGAAGTCGACGACGCGCCGCCAGGCGTCGACGTGCTCGGGCTTGTACATGCCCGGCGCAGCCCGGCGTGATGCGCGCCTCGCGGCTGACGTCGGTCATCTCGGCCATCACCAGCCCGGCGCCGCCGATGGCGCGGCTGCCGAGATGGACGAGGTGCCAGTCGTTGGGCATGCCGTCCTCGGCCGAGTACTGGCACATCGGCGAGACCACGACGCGGTTCGCCAGCACCATGTCGCGCAGGCGGAACGGCGTGAACATCGGCGGCGGCGGCGGATCGACGGGCACGTTGACGCCCGACTGCGTTCGCCGCCCGCGCGGCGAACCAGCGCGTCGATCTCGCGCCACGAACTCCGGGTCGCGCAGCTTGAGGTTGGCGTGCGTGATGCGCAGGCTGCGCGTCAGCAGTCGAAACGCGAACTGCAGCGGCTCGAGGCGGCCGAAATAGCGCTCGGTCTCCTCGAACCATTCGAGGCTCGACCTGCGCCGCGCGCTGCACGGCACTCGACCGCGGGCCGCGCGCTCGGCCTCGTAGGCCGCGAGCGCCGCCGGGACGTCGCGCGTGCGACTTGCCAGCGCGTCGGCGAGCGCGATCGCGTCCTCCATCGCGAGCTTGGTGCCCGAGCCGATCGAGAAATGCGCGGTGTGCGCCGCGTCGCCGATCAGCACGACGTTGCTCGTGTGCCAGCTGCGTTGCGCACGGTCGGGAAGGTGCGCCACATCGAGCGGTTCTTGATCAGGCGATGGCCGTCGCAGCTCGCTCGGCGAACAGGCTCTCGCAATAGGCGAGCGTCGCGTCCTCGTCGGCGCTGGTCGAGGCCCGCGCGCCGCCACGTCTCCTCCGTGCATCTCGACGATGAAGGTCGAATGGCCGCGCTCGTACTGATAGGCGTGGACGCGGAACAGCCCGGGCTCGTTCTCCTTGAAGATAGAAGGTGAAGGCGCGGAAACGGGCGCGTCGTGCCGAGCCAGACGAAGCGGTTGCGGCCGCCAGCTCGATCTCGCGGCTCGAAATGCTCGGCGTAGCTGCGCGCGGATCCGCGCTGTTCACGCCGTCGGCGGCGAGGACGAGATCGGCGTCCGCGATAGCGCCGCGAGATCGTGACCTCGCGTCTCGAACCGAGCTCGACGCCGAGCGCCGCGCGCGCGCCGCTGCAGGATCTCGCAGCATGCGCCTGGCGCGACAGGCCGGAGAAGCCGTGGCCGGTCGAGGTGACGCACCTCGCCCTGGTAGTGGATGTCGATGTCGTCCCAGTGCGCGAAGCTGCGCGTGATCGTCGGCGTAGCTCTCGGGATCGGCCTCGGCGAGGCCTTCGAGCGTCGCGTCGGAGAAGACGACGCCGAAGCCGAACGTGTCGTCGGCGCGGTTGCGCTCGATCACGGTGATGTCGTGCGCGGATCGGCCTTCTTCATGAGGATGGCGAAATAGAGCCCCGCCGGCCCGCCGCCGATGGAGACGATTTTCACGCGCTCATCCCCTGCTCACCTGCCCCGTGGAAATTATTTTAGACTTAAAATAATTTTCGGCAAGGCCCGTCAACCCTTTGGCGCTGCTGCAGCTTTTGGCGGGAAGACGAAGCGTTGATAGAAATAGCCCAGGCCGACCAGCGAGGCGCCGAGGCCCAGGAACGAGACTGCGCGCAACAAACCGGTCAGCTCCGACATGTCGAACAGGAAGACCTTGGCCACGGTGAGGCCCGAGCACGGCGAGCGAGGCGTAACGCAGCGCGGGGTAGCCGCGCCAGATGCCGAGTGCGAGCAGGACCGCGCCGTAGAGGATCCAGACCACCGAGTAGGCGTACCACTCGCCATCCGTGACCTTGCCGACATCTTCGCGCACGCCCTCGAACGCGCGCGTCACTTCCAGCGACACGTAGATGAAGCCGAGGATCAGAGCGCCCACGCCGGCGACGATGGCGACCGGCCATTCGCCGCGTTCGCGCAGCGCGCGGAAGAACAGGACGCCGAAGATCGCGGGCAGCGCGTAGAGCAGGAACAGGATGTTGGCGATTGGTGCCGTACCCATGCTGTCGCCCGTGAACAGCGGATTGCTGACGAACACGTGCATGATCAGGATGTGCGCCGCCGCCAGCGCGCCGACGATGCGCCAACCGAAATCGAGCACCGGCCGCGGATAGCGGCTGTGAACCCAGAGCTGGCCGTAGGCCATCGCCAGCCAGGCATTGGATTGCAGCGCCTGCTCGAGGCGGCGGTATTCGACGACGCCGATATCGCCGGCACTGGCCCAATGGCGGATTTCGAGAGTCACCAACACGACCGCGAAGGCGAGCGCCCCGGTTTCCAGCACGGCCACCAGGTAATCATCGGCACTGGCGCGGAACATGCGCGCGCCGAAATAGAACGCCAGCGCCGGCACGCCGTAGGCGTAGAGATAGGCATTCAAGACCGGCATTGCGCCGAGCGCGTACTCGGCGACGTACTGATTGAACAGGAGCCGCACCAGCACGACCAGCGCCACCGCCAAGGCCACGCCGCGCAAGGCCGTGACGTTGAGGCGCGCATGAATCCAAGCGATGGCGGGAATTTGCAGCGACAACGCGACGGTCAGCCATGACGTGCGGAAGGTCATGCCCATGGCCAGCGATATCGCGGCCACCACACCGACGGCGTAGGCGGCCAGGGCCGCGTCCATGCCGGTCACGTCGCGATGACGCAGGACGCGTTCCGCTGCGATCAAGGACAAGGCGGCCAGGCCGAGCGTGACGGCGGTCCAAGGCAGCGCCACCGCCAGATCCTCGATGCGCCAGTAAGCGAGTGCCAGATAGGCAAGCGGTGCCGCCACGGAGAGTGCTGCGAAACGGCCGCGACCGGGTACGCGCCACAGGGCGACGAACCCGATGACGGCGAACAGCGCGCCGAACACGCAGGCGGTGGCGACGAAGCGCTCGAGCGAGGGCGGCACGATGTCGCCCGGCACGAAGCCGGTGGCGCGGCCTTCGACCATGCCCATCGCCGGCCAGTCCTCAACCAGTTGCGGCACGTGCCAGGCGAAGAGCAGCATTCCGATCTGCACGGCCGGCAGGAACGCCAGCTGGTCGTATTCGGGATCGCGCCAGGCGAGATAGAGAATGCCGACGGCGAACAGGAACACGATCGCGAGCGAGACCGTGCCGTAGGAGTCCATGCGCACCAGCGGCAGCATCAGCACGGCCGCGATGAGCGCGGCCGTCCACACCGAGAGTTCGGGCAAGCGCGGCGGTGCCAGCCAGAAGGCGGGCGGGCTTGCCATCGCGATCGCATCGCCGCGATGCAGGAAGGCGCCGGCATAGAGCGCCACAAATAGCAAGAGGAAGCCGCCGACCGGGATCGCATCGCCGTCGGTCCAGACGCCGATGAACCACATCTGCACCCAGAACGCCGCGCCCGCCTGCCCGACCCACACCAGCCAGCGCCATGGGACGTAGCGCACGATGGCCACGCACGAGGCGACCACGGCGGCGAGATAGGGAAAGAAAGTCCAGGCCGAGGGCTGATCGGTCGAGATCAGCGCCGGCACGACGAAGGCGCCGACCAGACCGAGCAAGGCGATGACCGGCCCTTGCAGCAAGGCGAGCGCCACAGCGCCGCCGCTGACCGCCGCCAGCAATAGGAACGCCAGCAACGGCGGCAGGAATTCATAGAGCGCATAGGCCGCGTAGATGCTGGCGAAGACAATGCAGATGCCCGACGCCGTGATCGTGGGCGGCACATAGGACGCGTTGAGCGCTGCGAGGCGCTCGCCTTGTGCCGGGCGCATCCGCAGCCAGGCGCCGAAGCCGACGAGGCCAAGGCCGAGCAGCACGCCCAGCATCACGCGCACGCCGGGCCCGAGCAGGCCGAGATCGATCGAGTATTTGACCAGGAAAATGCCGCCCAGCGCCAAAGCGAGTCCGCCCGCCCAGACCGCCCAGCGCTGCGTCAGGCGCTGTTCGAAGGATTCGCGGGGGGCTGCGGGCGGCACATCGGCGACGAGCGGCGGTTCTGCGGCCGCCAGCGGCATTTCAATTGGCGTCTCGACGGGTGCGGCGGCTGCGGCGACGGGCTCGGGTTCCGGCGCCAACGGTGCCAGTGGCGCGCCGAATTCCGGTGTCGGCGGCGTTGGCGCCGGCGTCGACATCGGCAACGGCGCGCCGCCCTGCAGTGCCGCGATCGTCTGGCGCAGCTCCGCCACTTCGCGACGCAGCCGGCCGGTGCGCACGAAGGCGATGATGCCCAGGACCGGCGGCGCCAGCACCACCGCCAGCCCGATCAAGATCAGGAGAAATTCGTCGTCCATGCCCCGCTCGCGCGGCCGCTCCCCGGCGGCCTTACCGTTCGTCTTATAGGCGCGTTAGAGCGCGGCGGCGAGTCCGTCCCACGCCAGCTTGAGGCCAGCGAGGAACAGCAGGATGTAGGCCCAGCGGAAGAACGCGCCGTCGCTGATGCGCTGGTGCAACCAAAACCCCAACCACATGCCGATCGGTGCCAAGGGCATGAGCACCAGCGAGGTCATCAGGTTTTCTGACGCGAACTGGCCGAGATACCAGAACGGCCCGACCTTGCTGAGATTGACGAAACTGAAATAGACGATGGTCGTGCCGACAAACAGCGTCTTGTCGAGGCGTTGCGGCAGCAGATAGACGGAGATCGGCGGGCCGCCGGCATTGGCGACAAAACTGGTCAGGCCCGACAACGCCGACCAGAATATGCCTTTTGGCCAGGAAGGGCTTGCACTGCGCGCCGCCAAGGACGGGCGCAGCCAGACATTGAGACAAAAACCGACGGCGATTGCACCGATCAGCAGGCGGATCCAGTGCTCGTCAAGGTAGCGGAAGGCGACATAACCCAGCGCCGTGCCGATCACCGCGCCGGGGATCATGATGCGCATGTTGGCGCGATCCCATTTCGTGCGATAGGTCCACAGCCCGATCCAGTCCATGGCGATCAGCAGCGGCAGCATGATCGCCGCGGCCTGCGGCACCGGAATCACCAATGCCATCATCGGCACGGCGAGCGTGCCAAGCCCGGTGCCGAAGCCGCCCTTGGAGATGCCGGTGATGAGAAACGCGGGGATGGCCAGCGCGTAAAACAGCGGGTCGGTGATCACGAGTCAGGTCGTCGCCTTGGGGTCTGCCACACGTAAAATGACCCATTCGCGCCAACAGCGGAGAGCCAGCTAACCCCCGGACGGCATGCCGCAATTCTCCGGTGAGTAAGGATTTCTAAACGCTCCCCATCCAAAATGATAGGGCTGGGGCCGAACATGCCTCGCCACTCAGGCGACGACACCAATGCACCACGACGTCCATACGCTCCACAGCTACCACGACCCGTTCCTGGTGGCGTTGTCGATTGCGATTGCCGCGCTGGCATCCTACACCGCGCTCGACTTGGCGGGCCGCATCCGGGCCGCCATGGGCCGTGCCCGCTATGGCTGGCTCTCGGCCGCCGCCGTGGCGTTGGGCGGCGGCATCTGGTCGATGCATTTCGTGGCGATGCTGGCCTTCAACATCGATGGTTCGATTGGCTACGACGTGGGCTTGACGCTGCTGTCGTTGGCGGTGGCGATCGTCGTCACCGGCATCGGGTTGTTCATTGTCAGCCGACGCAAGCCGCACTTGATCGACCTGATGGCCGCCGGCCTGTTCACCGGGCTGGGCGTGGCCGCGATGCACTACACCGGCATGGCGGCGATCCGCGTCAATGCCGATCTCAGCTACGACCCCATGCTGTTCGGCTTGTCGCTGGTCATTGCCGTGGTCGCGGCGATCGCGGCGTTGTGGCTCGCCATCAACCTCGAGCAGGCATGGCACAAAGTCGCGGCGGCGTTGGTGATGGCGGCGGCGATCGCGGGCATGCATTTCACCGGCATGGCGGCGGCCCAGTTCACGCTGGCGGAAATTCCGATCGCGTCGCCCAATCCGCAATTCTCCGGCCCGCTTCTGGCCATCGCGATCGCGGTGGCGACGGTCGTGGTCCTGTTCCTGGGCCTGCTGTCGTCGCTGATCGACCGGCGCTTCGCCGCCCACGCCGAGCGCGAAGCCGGCGTGCTCCGGCGCAGCGAGCAACGGCTGCGTTCGCTCGTGCAAAACGGCTCGGACGTCATCATCGTCGTCTCGGCGCTGGGCCGCATCACCTACGCCAGCTCTTCGTCCATGCGCATCCTCGGCTGGCCATCGGAACTCCTGACCGGCAAATTTTTCGTCGACCTCACAGTTCCCGCAGATCGCAAGACCGGGCAGGAGCTGCTCGCCACGTTCGCGCGCCAGCCGATGGCCAGTACGATCGGCAGCCTGGAGCTGATCCTGGCCGACGGCCACACGCGGCCCTTCGAGATCATCGGCAACGACCTCAGTGACGACGCGGCCGTGCGCGGCATCGTCATGAATTTGCGCGATATCTCGGAGCGCCGCCGGGTCGAGAAGGAGTTGCGCGACGCGCGCGACAAGGCCGAAGCGGCGAGCCGCGCCAAATCGGCGTTTCTCGCCAATATGAGCCACGAGCTGCGCACGCCGCTCAATGCCATCATCGGGTTCTCCGAGCTGATCATCAACGAAGGCTTCGGGCCGATCGGCAATGCGCGCTATGTCGACTATATCCGCGACATCAACACCAGCGGCTCGCACCTGCTGGGGATCATCAACAACATTCTCGACCTCTCCAAGGCTGAAGCCAACCGCATGGAGCTCCATGACGACCTGGTCGATATCGCCGAAGCGGCGGCGATGAGCGTCACGACGATCCGCGAGCAGGCGACGCGCGACAATCTGCAAATCCTGATCGATATCCCGGCCGAGTTTCCGCTGCTGCGCGCCGACGAGGGCAAGCTGCGCCAGATCCTGATCAATATTTTGTCCAACGCCCTCAAGTTCACCAAAGCCGGCGGGTACATCGCGCTCAAGGCCGTGCTCGGGCCGGAGGGCGGCATGGCGCTTACCATCACGGACAGCGGCATCGGCATGCCACGCGAGAAGATCGCGGTCGCCATGGAACCTTTCGGCCAGGTCGACAGCGCGCTCAACCGCCGCTACGAGGGGACAGGGTTGGGGCTGCCGCTGACCAAGCGCCTGGTCGAGCTGCATGACGGCACGCTCGAGCTCGACAGCGAGCCGGGCTGGGGAACGCGCGTGAAGATGGCCTTCCCCGCCGAACGCGTCGTCGCCCGCGCCGACGCCGCCGCCGCCGCATCCCGATCGCTCGCGTCTTAAGCCGGCCGTCTTGCGCTGACGGGACTGTATCGGCTCGCGCACGCGCGTTAGGATACCTCCAGAACAAGAGACGCCCGAAGCGGCGTCGATATGGAGGTAGCGTCAATGACCCGATTGCTGGCCGTGCTCGCCCTGTTTTCCGCGCTCGCCGTGCCGCTGGCGCACGCGCAGGAAGCCTATCCGTCGCGCACCGTTACGATGGTCGTGCCCTTCCCGCCGGGCGGCGTCGCCGACCAGACCGGGCGGCCGGTGGCGGCGGGGCTCGAGAAGATCTTCAAGCAGCCCGTCGTCATCAGCAACCGCGCGGGTGCGGGTGGTGCCGTCGGCATGGCGGCGGTCGCCAACGCGAAGCCGGACGGCTACACGCTGCTGATGGCGTTGTCGAGCATCTCCATCATTCCGGAGGCCGATAAGCTGTTCGACCGGCCGCCGGCCTATACGATGGACCAGCTGGCACCGGTGGCGTTGATCTCCGCCGATCCGACCATCCTGGTCGTGCCGGCCGACAGCCCGTGGAAGACGGTCAAGGATTTCGTCGAGGACGCCAAGAAGCGGCCGGGCGAAATCTCATTCTCGTCGTCGGGCGTCTACGGCACGCTGCATATGGCGACGGAAATGTTCGCGCACGCCGCCGGCATCAAGCTGAAGCACGTGCCATTCAACGGCGCCGGGCCGGCGATGACAGCCTTGCTGGGTGGACATGTGCAAGCGCTGGCCTCGGGACCCGGCGTGGTGCTGCCGCAGGTCAAGGCCGGCAAGCTGCGGGCGCTGGCGGGTTGGGGAACGACGCGCGTCGACGCGATGCCCGACGTGCCGACTTTCAAGGAGCTCGGTTACGATATCGAATTCTATATCTGGGCCGGGCTGTTCGCGCCCAAAGCGACTCCGCCCGCGGTGATGACGAAACTGCGCGAGGGCGTGGCACAGGTGGTGAAGGATCAGGAGTTCATCGCCACGATGGAGAAGCTCGGCACGCCCATCTCTTATCTCGACGCGCCGGAATTCCAGAAATACTGGGATAAGGATGCGGCGATGCTGGCCGCCGCCGTCAAACGCGTCGGCAAGGTGGAGGAGAAGTAGCGGCGCATTCATGTTCTGCGAACGTGCGAGCCCACCTCACCCTCCCCATCGCTTCGCGATGGGTCCCCTCCCTCTCCGCCCTGAAGGGCAGAGAGGGCAAAGCAGCGCGATCGAAAGTCCTTCTCCGCCCTTCAGGGCGGAGAAGGATTTAGGATGAGGTGGGTCTCTCAGCAGCGATGACCGTCGAACAGAAATACGAAAGCTTCTGGCGGCGCGACCGTGTCGCCGGTATCGCGCTTGTCCTTCTCGGCGCCGCGATCGCCTGGGAAGGGCGCAGGCTGCCGCTCGGCACCTGGCACAATCCCGGGCCGGGCTATCTGCCGCTGGTGCTCGCCGCGATCCTCGCCTTGCTCGGCGTCGCGGTTGCCGTCCTCGACCGGCGCTCGCCGGATTTGCGCCAGCTCGATTGGTCGGAGGCGCCGCATGCGCTGATGATCGTGCTCGCCTGCGCGGCCGCCGCGTTCATGCTGGAGCGCGCCGGCTATCGGCTGACGATCTTTGCGCTCGTGTTGTTTTTTCTGACGATCGTCGAACGGCGCAACATCCTTGCCGCCCTCGCCGTCTCGGCCGGGCTCGCCGCGGGTTCCTACTATCTGTTTGCCACGCTGCTGCGCGTGCCGCTGCCATTGGGGCCCTGGGGATTGTGATGCCGCTGCTGCCGTGATCGACACGCTCAACAATCTTTATCTCGGCTTTTCCGTGGCGCTCACGCCGGCGATTCTCGCCTATGCGGTGGTCGGCTGCCTGATCGGCACGCTGGTCGGCATGCTGCCCGGCGTGGGACCGCTCGCGGGCATCAGCCTGCTGCTGCCCGCAACCTTCGGCCTCGGGCCGACGGCGGCGATGGTCCTGCTGGCCGGCATTTATTACGGCGCCATGTATGGCGGCTCGACCACCTCCATCCTGATGCGCATTCCCGGGCGAGGCGGCGTCGGTGATGACGTGCATCGACGGCTACGCGATGACGCAGAAGGGCCGCGCGGGGCCGGCGCTGGCGCTGGCCGCGATCGGATCGTTCGTCGCCGGCACGCTCAGCATTGTCGGGCTGATGCTGCTGGCGCCGCCGCTCGCTTCGTTCGCACTACGCTTCGGGCCGCCGGAATATTTCGCGCTGCTGACGCTGGGGCTGCTGGTGCTCGCCTATATGAGCGGCGGCTCGATGCCGAAGACACTGGCGATGGCGGCGTTCGGCCTGTTCCTCGGCACGATCGGCATCGACCTGATGAGCGGATTCTTCCGCTATCACTACGGCGTCATCGAGCTGGGCGACGGGATCGGCATCGTGCCGGTCGCGGTCGGGCTGTTCGGCCTTTCGGAAATCCTGCTGACCGCGGGGCAGAAAAATCCACCGCCGGTGCAACGGCCGCGGCTGCGCGACCTGCCGCCGTCGCGCGCGGAGCTGGCGCAGGCGGTGGGGCCGATCGGGCGCGGCACGCTGCTGGGATTCTTCATCGGCATCGTTCCGGGCTCGGCGCATATCGTCTCCTCCTTCGTGTCCTATGCGGTGGAGCGGCGCATTTCCAAAACGCCGGAAGAATTCGGCAAGGGCGCGGTCGCGGGCGTCGCTGGGCCGGAATCCGCCAACAACGCCGCGGCGTGCGGTGCCTTCGTGCCGATGCTGGCGCTGGGCGTGCCGTCGGGCCCGATCCCGGCGGTGATGCTGGCGGCGCTGACGGTGCACGGGATCTCACCGGGACCGATGCTGATGGGCGAGCAGCCAGCACTGTTCTGGGGATTCGTCGCCAGCATGTATGTCGGCAATCTGGCGCTGCTGATTCTGAACCTGCCGCTGGTCGGGCTGTTCGTCTCGCTGCTGCGCATTCCCTACGCCTACCTCTATCCGGCGATCCTGGCTTCTGCGTGCTGGGCGTTTACTCCGTCAACCAGAGCATCGTCGATGTGTGGATCATGGCGGCGATGGGGGCGGTCGGATACATCCTGCGCAAACTCGATTTCGAGGTGGCGCCGATTGTGCTCGGCCTCGTCCTCTCGCCGATGATCGAAGCAAGCTTGCGCCAATCGCTCGCCATGTCGTCGGGGCGTTACGCGATCTTCCTCGAGAAGCCGCTGGCGGCGACGATGCTCGCTATCGCCGGTCTTCTCCTGGCGCTGGGCCTCGTCCCACTCCTGAGCCGGCGCGGCCGCGACTGGCGCGCAAAGGCGGGCCTGGACGAGACGAGTGGATAGCGACGGTCACGACTTCCCTGCGCCGCGGCGATGTGCTAGCGTTTTCGCGACAATAAAAACACACGAGGGAATGCCATGAACCGCAGATTATTCGGCGCTTTTGCCTGCGCTGCCGCCTTGCTTGCCGCCCTGCCCAGCCCGGCCCGCGCCGAAGCCAACGAGTTGCGGCTAGCCAAGCAATTCGGCCTCGGCTATCTCCAGTTCGTCATGATGGAAGACCTGAAGCTGGTGGAGAAGCACGCCAAGGCGGCGGGTCTGGGCGACGTGAAAGTCTCCTGGAATACGTTTCGCTCCAGCGACGTGATGAACGACGCGCTGATCTCCGGCACCGTCGATTTCGTCTGCCTGGGCATTCCCGGCATCGCCACGATCTGGGCCAAGACGCAAGGCAACATCAACGTGAAGGCGGCGTCGGGCCTCAACGTGCGTGCCGCTCTATCTCAACACGCGCAATCCCGCGATCAAGAGCATCAAGGATTTCACCGAGAAGGACCGCATCGCGCTGCCGGCCGTGAAGGTCTCCATGCAGGCGATCATGCTGCAGATGGCGGCCGCCAAGGAGTATGGCGAGAACAATTACACGAAGCTCGACGGGCTCACCGTCTCCATGGCGCACCCGGACGGCGTGGCCGCGCTGATGAGCGGGGCGAGCGAGATCACCGCGCACTTCACCTCCCCGCCCTTCCAGTTCCGCGAGCTCAAGGATCCGAAGATCACAAGGTGCTGACCTCGACCGACATCCTGGGCGGCAAGATTTCCTTCAACGTGGTTGCGGCCACCGACCAAGTTCCGCACCGCCAACCCGAAGCTCTATGGCGCGTTCCTGTCAGTCGCTGCAGGAAGCGACCGACATTGCACAACAAGGACAAGCGCGCGGCGGCCGAGCTTATCTGCGCGCTGACCGAGCGACAAGACGCCGATCGACGAGATGATCGGCGATGATGAACGACCCGGCGATCGAGTTCACGACGCAGCCGTTGAACACCGTGAAGATGGTCGATTTCATGGTCAAGACCGGATCGATCAAGGTGAAGCCGGCCGATTGGAAAGACCTGTTCTTCCCCAACATGCACAACTACACGGGCGGCTGACCGAAGCGGCGGTGCCGCGCTTATTTGCGCGGCGCGCCCTCGCAGCGGAAATAGCGGATCACTTCGGGCAGAGCCAGGCCGTCGGCGGCATCGCACTGCCCGTCAATCCTGCACATTTCGCGGAACCGTGCGTAGGCCTCGTGAGCCTGGCAGTCGTTGTTGACGTAATACGTCTGCGCCATCCACAGCCAGCTTCGCGAATTCTGCGGGTCGAGCTCGAGCGACCGCTTCGCCGGCGCCAGCGAATCTTTGAACTTGTCGATCATAATGTAGAACTGCGCCGTGGAACGCTGCAGCCGCGGGTTCAGGTCACCCAACGCCTGCGCCGCCTTCATGTCGCGCTCGGCATCGGCATTGCGGTTGAACTGCAGCGTGATATAAGCGCGCTCTTCCAGATAGTCGGGGCGGGCGCCGTCGAGCGCCAGAGCTCGGCCATAGGCGTCGATTGCCGCGCCGAAGTTCAGCGTCATCTGCTCGAGCTTAGCAAGACCCTGAAGAATAGTTCGCCTTCTGCGGACGCAAGGCGAGCGCCTGATCGAGATCGCGGCGCGCGCCGTCGAAATCCTCGATCGCGCGGCGCGTAATGCCGCGATGGTAGAGGTAGTCCGGATTGGTGCCGAAGGTCAGCGCCTTCGTGAAATGTGCGATGCCGGCTTCGCAATCATTGACCGCGCAAGCGCTGAGGCCCTGATTGTAGTCGTAGAACCCCTGCAGATCGTCCAGGTGCCCGTCGGGCGCCGCACCGCGAATGGCATTCAGATGCGCGCGGATGAGCGCAACGCTGCCGCCGAGCTGCGGCTGGAGGACATGCAGATATCGCCAGTGCAAAGTCCAGGATAAGGGATCGATCGCCTGGCCGCGCGCGAGCAGGCCGGGCAGTTCGTCGCGCTGGCGCATCCCCGCCGCGATCTGCATCAACCCGGCGATGGCGGTCATCATGCGATCGTTCAGGCGCAGCGATTCCTGAACTCCGCCTTTGCCAGCGTGAAATTATTCGCCATGCGCATGGCGCGCGCGTTGCGGGTGGCGATCGAGCCGCTGCCGCCTTCCGACAGCCAGCCCAAATGCAGGAAGTAGTGACCGCGCGCCGCGTGCGCGCTGAACGAGTCCGGATGCTTGCGCACCCAGGCATGCAACGGCGCGTTCAGCGCCAGGTCTGAATTCTGGAAGGTCGAGAACTCGTAATGGACGTCACGGTCGGGAATTCGCCGCGCTCCGCCGCGCGCTGGCGCGAATCCAAATATTTTTCGAGCGCATCGAATTTTTCCGCGCGCAGCAGGGCCAGCATCTGCAGCCGGTCGAGCTTTGATGGGGCGCTGGTCGCATAGACCATCAGGCTGACGCCGATCAGGAGCAATAGGGTGAGACCGCCCATCAGCATCGTGCGGCGCTGCATGATAACCCCCTCGGAATTGGCTCAAATGCGAAGTTTCAGCCGGCTTCTCAAGGACTTAAGCAAGCAGAGGTTGCAACTTCGTAAAGCCTGGCGGCGCCATGTCCGGCTTGACCGGGCCAGCCGTTATCCCTAGGTTGGCCCCATGGTTTTCCGACTTATGACGCTTCGACTTATCTGACCGGCGCCCGAACGGGTGCCGGCCCCGTTCGCGCTTATTCGTCGAAGTGTTTTAGGAAGACCGCCGTGCCGATCCCTCCCTGTCCTGCCCGTATCGCGCTGATCGCAACTCCGTGCCGCGCGCCCGCGCGACTTAGCACCGGCCGCTGATTTACGACCGCCAGCGGCCGTCGGTGCCTTTGTTGCGCGTTTTTCTTTTTGACCGGAGTTTCGAGCCATGACCGCGATGCCCATTCACAAGTACCGAGCGTTTCCAACCCATCGACCTGCCCGACCGGCAATGGCCCTCGCGCGTGATCGACAAGGCGCCGATGTGGTGCAGCGTCGATTTGCGCGACGGCAACCAGGCGCTGATCGAGCCGATGGGCGCCCGAGCGCAAGCGGCGCATGTTCGACCTGCTGGTCGAGACTGGGCTTCAAGGAGATCGAGGTCGGCTTCCCCGCGGCCTCGCAGACCGATTTCGACTTCGTGCGCGAGCTCATCGACCGCAAGCTGATCCCGGACGACGTCACGATCCAGGTGCTGACGCAGCTCGCGCGAAGAGCTGATCGAGCGCAGCTTCGAGGCGATCCGAGGGTGCCAAGCGCGCGATCGTGCACCTCTACAATTCGACCTCGACCGTTGCAGCGGCGCGTCGTGTTCGGGCTCGACCGGCCGGGCATCATCGACATCGCCGTCACCGGCGCCAGGCTGATCAGTCGATCTGGCGCGCGCAGATGCCGGAGACCGAGTGACTCTACCGAGTATTCGCCGGAGAGCTTCACCGGCACCGAGCTCGATTTCGCGAAGGAGATCTGCGAGCGCGGTGATGGATGTCTGGCAGCCGACACCGCAGCGGAAGATGATCTTCAACCTGCCGGCGACGGTCGAGATGGCGACGCCCAACGTCTACGCCGACCAGATCGAGTGGTTCTCGCCGCAACGTCAAGAGTCGCGACTGCATCGTCTTGTCGCGTGCATCCGCATAACGATCGCGGCACCGGCGGTCGCGGCGGCCGGAGCTCGCCATCATGGCCGGTGCCGACCGCGTCGAGGGCACGCTGTTCGGCAACGGCGAGCGCACCGGCAACGTCGACATCGTGACGCTGGCGCTGAACTTGTTTAGCCAGGGCATCGACCCCGATCTCGACATCACGGACATCAACGAGATCGTCGCGCACGGTCGAGTACTGCAACCAGCTGCCGGTGCATCCGCGCCACCCGTATGGCGGCGAGCTGGTGTTCACCGCCTTCTCGGGCTCGCACCAGGACGCGATCAAGAAGGGCTTCGCGGCGCTCAAGCAGCGCAACAGCCGACGTGTGGGAAGTGCCCTATCTGCCGATCGACCCGCAGGATATCGGCCGCAGCTATGAGGCGGTGATCCGCGTCAACAGCCAGTCCGGCAAAGGCGGCATCGCCTATCTGCTGCAGAAGCGATCACGGTCTCGATCTGCCGCGCCGGCTGCAGATCGAATTCAGCCAGGTGTCCAGGCGTCGCCGATGAGAGCGGCAAGGAGCTCGACCTCCGTGATCTGGTCGCGTGTTCGAACGTGAGTATCTGCACCGGTGGCGTGTAGTTTATCGCCCGCATAGTACCGCTTCCGCGATCAGCCGGCGGCGGAGCGGCTCACCGAAGCGCGCGTCAAAGTCGACGGGGCCGCGCACGATCACGGTCGCGGCAACGGGCCTATCGCGGCTTTGTTCGACGTTCATCGGATTGAAGTTCGACGTACTTCGTCGACTACCGCGAGCACGCGGTAGGAAGGGCGCGACGCGCGCGCAGCCGCGTTACGTCGAGAGCAGACACCTTCGGCGGGCGCACGCTGTTCGGCGTGGGCATCGACCAAACATCGTCGGCGCCTCGCTGCATGCGGTGACGAGTGCGGTCAATCGGGCGGAGCGTGGAGCGGCGGCGGGGAAGTAGGTCGGCTCCGTCCTGAAGCTTCGCCCTGCTGCATTACCCCCCACCCCAACCCTCCCCCTCAAGGGGGGAGGGAGTTTCTTTCTTGCTGAGAGAAATCTCTCCACCTTCACATTGCGTTCCCCTCCCCCCTTGAGGGGGAGGGTTAGGGTGGGGGGTGACGCTATCCCGCTCTTTCAGAATTAAGCCGCCGCCGCGCTCTGCTTCGCATCCTCGCAGGATCATGTCCGCCGCCTTCTCGGCGATCATGATCGTCGGCGCGTTGGTGTTGCCCGAGGTGATCGTCGGCATGATCGAGGCGTCGGCGACGCGCAAGCCCGCGATGCCGTGCACGCGCAGGCGTTCGTCGACCACCGCCCTCGCATCCTGCGCCCATCTTGCAGGTGCCGACGGGGTGGAAGATGGTCGTGCCGATGTCGCCGGCGGCTTGCAGCGAGCTCCTCGTCGGTCTGGACCTCCGGTCCCGGGCGGATATTCCTCGCGGCTGGTACTGCGCGAGCGCCGGCGCCGCGCAGATGCGGCGCGTCAGGCGGATCGCGCTCGGCCGCGACGTGGCGGTCGGCATCCGTCGCGAGATAGTTCGGCTGGATCGCCGGGCCGCGCGCGGATCGGCGCCTTCAAGCGCACCGTGCCGCGGCTGTCGGGCCGGAGATTGCAGACCGAGGCGGTGAAGGCCGGGAAGCGGTGCAGCGGCTCGCCGAACTTGTCGAGGCTGAGCGGCTGCACGTGGTACTCGAGGTCGGGCGTGTCGTCGCGACGGATCGCTTCTTGCGCGAACAGCGCCGAGCTGCGATGGGCGCCATGGTCATCGGCCCGCGCCGCAACAGCGCGTATTGCAGCGCCATGCCGGCGCGGCCGAGCAGACGGTTGGCCACGCTCGTTCAGCGTCGCGCGCGTCCTCGACCTTGTAGATCAGTGCGGATCTGCAGATGGTCCTGCAGGTTCTCGCCGACGCCGGGCAGCTCGTGACGCACCTCGATGCCGTGCTCGCGCAGGAGCTCGCGCCGGGCCGATGCCGGAGAGCTGCAAGAGCTGCGGCGAGCCGATCGGCGCCGGCGGCGAGGATCACCTCGCGCCTGCGCGCATGCGGCACAACGTCGCGCCGCCCTGCCAGAACTCCACGCCGTCGACGCTGCCGGCCCTCGAGCTGCAGCGCCTTCACCTGCGCGTGCGTGAGCACGGCGAGGTTGGGGCGCTTCAGCGCCGGTCGCAAAAACGCCTTGCCGTGGTCCAGCGCACGCCGCGTCTCTGGTTCACCTGGAAATAGCCGCAGCCTTCGTTGTTGCCGCGGTTGAAATCCTTGGTCTTCGGGAATGCCGACTTCCGCCGCCGCCTCGCGGAAGGCGTCGAGAATCTCCCAGGACAGGCGCATCTCCTCGACGCGCCATTCGCCGCCGCTGCCGTGCACATCGTCGGCGCCGTGCGCGAAATCCTCCGAGCGCTTGAAATAGGGCAGCACGTCGTCCCACGCCCAGCCGGCATTGCCGAGCTGGCGCCAGTGATCGTAGTCGCGCGCCTGGCCGCGCATGTAGATCATGCCGTTGATGGAGGAGCAGCCGCCGAGCACGCGGCCGCGCGGATAGTTGAGGGCGCGGCCGTTGAGGCCGGGCTCGGCCTCCGTCTTGAAGCACCAATCGGTGCGCGGATTGTTCTGGGTGTAGAGATAGCCGACCGGGATGTGGATCCAGAGATAGTTGTCGCGGCCGCCGGCCTCGAGCAGCAGCACGCGCGCCGACGGATCGGCGCTCAGCCGGTTGGCGAGCACGCAGCCGGCGGTGCCTGCGCCGACGACGATGTAGTCGAAGCTGCCCGGGATATCCTTCGCCGCCGCCACGTTTCCTCCCTATGCCAATTCGTATTTCGGCTGGCGAACCGGCCGATAGGATGCCTTGCAGCGCCATGATAGAAACACCAACCCCCATCCCCGACAAGGGTCGCCTATTATGAGCAGCTCCGCCGACAACCAGCCCCGCATCGACGCCGACGACATCCTGGCCGGCATCCGCGAATGGGTCGAAATCGAGAGCCCGTCGCATGACGGCAAAGCGGTCAATCGCCTGGTCGATGTGGTGGAGCGCCAGCTGCGCGACAGCGGCCAAAATATCGAACGCACGCCAGGGCGTGAGGGCTTCGGCGACATCCTGATCGGCCGCTCGCCCTGGGGCGCGGGCGAGAAGGGCATCCTGGTCGTGGCGCATCTCGACACGGTGCACCCGCATGGCTCGCTGGCAGGGGCGATGAATTGGCGGCGCAACGGCGACAGCGTGCACGGGCCGGGCATCTACGACATGAAGGCCGGCGCGCACATGGCCTATTACGCCTATCGCCATCTGGTGCGAATGGGCAGGACGACGAAGTTGCCGATCACCTTCCTCTATGTGCCCGAAGAAGAAGTCGGCAGCCCGACCTCGCGCGAGATCATCGAGCGCGAGGCGCGCGGCCACAAATACGCGCTGGTGATGGAGCCGGCGCGCGACGGCGGCAAAATCGTGCTGGGCCGTAAGGGTACGGCCATGTTCGACGTGCGCGTCGCCGGACGCGCGGCGCATGCCGGCATGCGCCACCAGGATGGGCGCAGCGCCATCAAGGAGATGGCGCGTCAGATCCTGGATTTGGAGGCGATGACGGATTATACGACGGGCCTGACGGTGAGCGTGGGCACGATCACGGGTGGCACGGGCCGCAATGTCGTGCCGGCCGCGTGCGAAATCGCGGTCGACATGCGCATCCCCTCGCCCGAGCTGGTCGAGCCCGCCATGGCGCGCGTGCTCGGCCTCAAGGCCTACGACCCGGATGTGGCGGTCACGGTCGAGGGTGGGTTGAACCGGCCGCCCTATGACATGGATGCCGGCATCAAGAGCCTATACGAGCATGCCAAAGGCCTGGCGGCGGAGATCGGCTATGACCTGATCGGTGTGCCCAAGACCGGCGGGGCGAGCGATGGCAATTTCACCGCCGCGCTGGGCATCCCGACCCTCGACGGGCTGGGTGCCGACGGCAAGGGTGCCCATGCCGTCGACGAGCAGATCTATTTTTCCTCGCTGGTGCCGCGCACGAAACTGCTGATGCGGCTGTTCGAGACGCTGCGTTGATTCGAACGCGACCGCGTAAGTCGATTACCGCAGGGTGATCGCTTGCCGTGCATGAGCCGTGCGCGCCGGGAATAGCTGATGCGTGCTGGCGTGGGATCGTTGCGAACCGCGGGCTCGCGCTCTACATAAGCATTGTCCGAGGGCCGCCTGTCCGGGCTGGCCGCATCCCATCCGCGACGACGCTTCGTCGTTCAGCCCCCGAGGTCGTCATGACTGAGCGGCGCCCGTGGCATTCCGTCCTCTATATCCAGGTGCTGATCGCCATCGCGATCGGAATCTTTGTCGGTCATTTCTTTCCGCAAACCGGCACCGCGCTGAAGCCGCTGGGCGACGGCTTCATCCAACTGATCAAGATGATGATCGCCCCGGTCATCTTCTGTACCGTCGTCCATGGCATCGCCTCGATGACCGACCTCAAGAAACTCGGGCGTGTCGGCGTCAAGGCGCTGTTTTATTTCGAGGCGGTGTCGACGCTGGCGCTGGCCATCGGCCTGCTGGTCGGCAAGATCGTTCAACCCGGCAACGGCTTCAATATCGATCCAGCCCGCTCGATCCCAAGGCCGTGTCCGGTTATGTCGCGCGGGCCCATGAGGACAGTTTCGTCCAGCATCTGCTGGCCATCATCCCCAACTCGTTCTTCGACGCGTTCGCCAAGGGCGATCTGCTGCAGGTGCTGTTGATCGCGATCCTGACGCGGCTTCGCCATCTCTTTTCTCGGCGAGACGGGCAAGCGTGCCGCAGGTGCGATCGAGATCGCCGGCAAGGTGTTCTTCCGCATCATCGCCATGATCGTGCGCGTGGCACCGATCGGCGCGTTCGGCGCCATGGCGTTCACCATTGGCGCTTATGGCGTGGGCTCACTTGGGAATCTTTTCGAGCTGATCGTCACCTTCTACCTGACCAGCATCTTGTTCGTGCTGGTGGTGCTGGGCACGATCGCGCGCCTCGCCGGGTTCTCGATCCTGCGCTTCATCGCCTATATCAAGGACGAGTTGCTGATCGTGCTGGGGACAAGCTCGTCGGAGACCGTGCTGCCGCATATGCTGCAGAAGATGGAGCGGCTGGGCGCCTCGCGCTCGGTGGTCGGGCTGGTGATCCCGACCGGCTACAGCTTCAATCTCGACGGCACCAATATCTACATGACGCTGGCGACGCTGTTCCTGGCACAGGCGACCAACACGCCGCTGACCATGGGGCAGGAGCTGACGATTTTGGGCATCGCCATGCTGACCTCCAAGGGCGCTTCAGGCGTCACCGGGGCCGGCTTCGTCACGCTGGCGGCAACGCTGTCGATCATCCCCGACATCCCGATCCAGGCGCTCGCCATCCTGGTCGGCATCGACAAATTCATGAGCGAGTGCCGAGCACTCACCAATCTGATCGGCAACGGCGTGGCCACCATCGTCGTCAGCCGCTGGGAAGGCGAGCTCGACAGCGCCAAGCTGCACGACGCGATGGTGCATCCGGTCGAGCTGGGCGAGGCGCTGGAACGCGAGCCGGTTTAGTTTCTCACCGCGGCACTTTGGGATCTCCGCCCGTGTTGCGGGGGAGAGGGTGCGAGCGCAGCCAGCGGGTGAGGTGGTCTCCCCGCAAGACTTTTCCCGAGGGCATGAGAGGGAATCACGACCTCACCCTTCCACGGCGGAGCGCGCGGGCCCCTAAACTCTCCCCGCTTCGCGGCGGAGAGGGAAAATAGGCGTCAAGCGCAATTCATCCACATCACGCTCGCGGCGCCGCGGCCGGGGTTGGCGAAGCGGTGCGGGGTGGTGCTGGGGAAGCGGAAGCTGTCGCCCTTCTTGAGCGTCCAGGTGCGCGTGCCGACGGTGAGAGTCATCTGGCCGGCGAGGACCATGCCCGCCTCCTCGCCCTTGTGCGTGTACATCTCCGGCCCAGTGTCAGGCGCCGGGTTCGAGCAAAACCAGGATCAGCGTGATGCGCGAGTCTTCGCCGGGGCTCGCGAGGATCTGCTTGTAGATGCCGTCGCGCCATAGGGCCAGCATCGGGCGCTCGGCTTCGCGCACGACGACAGCATCGGACGAGCCCGGCGACACCAAGGCGCCGAACAACTCGCCCAGCGACACGCCGAACAATTCCGTCAAGGCGGCCAGGGCCCGCAGCGATGGCGAGGAGAGGCCGCGCTCGATCTGGCTCAGATAGCCGATCGACAGGCCGGTCTTCGCCGCCAACGTCTCGAGAAGCAAGCCGCGCTCGCGGCGGATCTGGCGGATACGACGGCCGATCGTCGCGTCGACCGCCTTGGTCTCAGCCGCCGCCGATTTCGCGCGGGGCTTGCCGGTGCGTTTGCGCGACGGTGCCGAAAGAACATGGGCCATTCTTCACGCTCGTGAAATGTGCTTGCCTTCGCTCCGCGATCATGCCCTTAATTTCACGTACATGAAAGTACCAAGACCGCGCCCGGCCGGCCGAGGGGGCAACGCGCGAAACGCGGTCGTATCAGGAGAGGCCCATCCCCATGCGTCGAATCCAATTTCTCTCGCTCGCGGCCGGTCTCGCCGCGGCCTCATTGCGTTGTCCACGCCCGCCAGCGCGCAGACGGTGCTCAAGGTCGGCTCGACGCCGACCGGCATCCCGTTCACGTTCCTTGATACCAAGACCAACACATCCAGGGCATGATGGTCGATCTGTGACCGCGGTCGGGAAGGATGTCGGCTTCCAGGTGCAGGTCGAGCCGATGCAGTTCTCGACGCTGATCGCGGCGCTGACCTCGAACAAGATCGATCTGATCTCGGCCGCGATGTACATCACGCCGGCGCGCAAGGAAGTGATCGATTTCTCCGATCCGGTCTACTCCTACGGCGAGGGCCTGATCGTGCCGAAGTCCGACACCAAGGACTACAAGGCCTTCGAAGACCTGAAAGGCGAGACGGTCGGCGCACAGGTCGGCACCGTCTATGTCGAACCGCTGAAGAAAACCGGGCTGTTCGCCGACGTGAAGATCTACGACACGATCCCCGACCTGATGCGCGATGTGAATACTGGCCGCCTGAAGGCGGCCTTCGGCGACTACCCGATCCTTGCCTACAATCGTGCAGCAGGGAAACGTTCCCCGATCTGCGCCTCGTGAAGTCCTACAAGTCCACGATGACCTGGGCTCGCTCGGCATCGGCATGCGCAAGGGTAATCCGGAGCTGCTCAACAAGATCAACGCGTCGCTCGCCAAGCTCAAAGCAAACGGCACGGTCGAAAAAATCTTCGCCAAATGGGGCCTGTGAACGGCCCGATCGCGTAACCGCGCGCCCGTGCTGCGGCACTTGGATGAGCCGCTTTCTCACGCAATCGGCCGAGTTCCTGCCCATCCTGCTGACGGGCGTGAAGCTCACGATCCTCGTGACCATTGGCTCGCTTGCGGTTTCGACTGTGCTGGGCCTGGTCTGGGCGCTGATGCGCGTTTCCGGCATTCGCGTGCTGGCGGCGATCTCTCGCAACGATCATCAACATCATCCGCGGCATCCCCATCATTGTTCAACTGTTCTACATCTACTTCGTGCTGCCCGATTTCGGCATCACGCTGAGCGCGCTGCAGGCCGCCATCATCGGCCTTGGGATCGCCTACTCGGCCTACCAGGCGGAGAACTTCCGCGCCGGCATCGAAGCAATAGACCACGGCCAGATCGAGGCCGCGCAGTCGATCGGCATGGGCTGGGGACTGATGATGCGGCGCGTGATCCTGCCGCAGGCCGTGCGTATCGTACTGCCGCCCTACGGCAACACCATGATCATGATGCTGAAGGATTCCTCGCAGGCCTCGACTATCACCGTCGCGGAGCTTGCACTGCAGGGCAAGCTGATCGCCTCGGCGACGTTCCAGAACAGCACCGTATTCACGTTGGTCGCCCTACTCTACCTCACAATGAGCATTCCGCTGATCTTAGTCGTCGGCTGGCTCGAGAAGCGTTTCGGACGTAAGTCATGATCGCGCTTAGTCGACGTCCACAAAAGCTTCGGCGCCAATCACGTTATCCGCGGCTTCTCGGCTTCGGTGACCAAGGGCGAAGTGGTCTGCATCATCGGCCCCTCCGGCTCAGGCAAATCGACGATCCTGCGGTGCATCAACGGGCTGGAGGCTTACGACGGCGGCGACTATCGTCATCGAGGGCATGCGCGTTGATCGGGCCGACCGTCTCGATCCGTCGATCCGCATGCAGGTCTCGATGGTGTTCCAGCGCTTCAACCTCTTCCCGCATCGCACGGCGCTGGAGAACGTCACCGAGGGGCCGATCTATGTGAAGACCGAACCGCGCGAGGAAGCGGAGCGGTCGCGGCCGCGACCTGCTCGCACGAGTCGGCTTGGCCGACAAGGCGAATGCCTATCCGGCGTCCCTCTCCGGCGGACAGCAGCAGCGCGTCGCGATCGCGCGAGCGCTCGCGATGGCGCCCGAAGGCGATCCTGTTCGACGAGCCGACTTCCTCGCTCGATCCCGAACTGGTCGGCGAGGTGCTCGGCGTGATGCGCTCGCTTGCCGAGGACGGCATGACGATGATCGTCGTCACTCACGAGATGGGATTCGCCAGGGAAGTGGCAGACCGCGTCCTTTTTCTCGACCAGGGCGTCATTGCGGAGCAGGGCCCGGCGCGCGAACTATTGACCAATCCGCGCAATCCGCGCACCCAAGATTTCCTTAAGCGCGTCCTGCACCCCATGTAATCCGATGGCCGAACCGTTCCCCCTCGAGCCTCGCTATGGATGCGCACCGCACCCCCGGCTCCGTGACGCCGACCCCTGACAACTTCCACGCAATCCGATGTGTGCGTGATCGGCGGCGGCTATGCGGGTCTATCCACGGCGCTGCATCTTGCCGAGCGTGGCGTGAAGACGGTTGTGCTGGAAGCCAAGGAGCCGGGCTACGGCGGTTCTGGCCGCAATGGCGGCCAGGTGATCCCGGGCCTCAAATATGATCCGGACGACCTGGAAGCGATGTTCGGACGGAGCGCGGCCCGAGGCTTGTTGCATTCGCGGGCGGCACCGCCGATGCGGTGTTCGAGCTGATCGCCAAGCACCAGCATGGACGTTCCGCATGTGCGCAACTGGCTGGATCCAGGGCGCGCATTCGAAGGCAGCAGTTGAGGAGACGCGCAGGCGGGCCGCGCAATGGGCGCGCCGCGGCGCGCCGGTCGAGCTCTCTCGACAAAGCGGAAACGGATCGTCACCTCGGCACTACGAAATATCTGGCGGCTGGATCGACCGCCGCGGCGGCGCGGTGCAACCGCTCACCTATGCGCGCGGCTTGGCGCGTGCCGCCCTTGCGGCTGGCGCTGTGATCCATGGCGATACGCGCGCGGCAAAGCTTGAGCGCGAGGGAACGCGCTGGATTGTCAGCAACCGATCGGGGCGCGCGTGTTAGCACCGACCGCGTTGTCATCTGCACCAACGGCTATGCAGACGAGCTGTGGCCGGGCGTCCGGCGCAGTGTTATCGCACCGAACTCCTTATCAGATCGCGACCGAGCCTTTGTCCGACAACATCCGAAAATCCATCCTCCCTTTTGGTCAAGTCTGCTCGGACGCACGCAAGCTGCTACTCTACTTCCGGCTCGACGATCGCGGACGGCTGCTGCTCGGCGGGCGCGGGCCGTTTCGCGAGCCGCGCGATCCCTCCGACTGGGCGCATCTCGAAGCAATGCCTCCACGACTCTTCCCACAAGCCGCGGGTGCGGCGATCGAGCACTTCGATGGTGCGGGCGCGTTACGATTACGCGCGATTTCTTGCCCCATCTGCATGAGCCCGCGCCGGGATTGCTAATCGACATCGGCTGCATGGGACGCGGCGTCGGTTTGCAGACCGCACTGGGTCAGGCGATGGCTGATTATCTGGCCAGCGGCGATCAAGCGGCGCTGCCGCTGCCACTCACACCGATCAAGCCACTGCCCTTCCATGGGCTTCACAAAGCCTATGTCGCGGCGATTATCGCCTGGTACCGCATGACCGATGGCGGCGTTAAGGCCTGACGCCCGCACGCCGCCACCGCGCAGGCTAGATGCTGTAGCCCGGATGCGTTGCAAACGCGTTGTCGATGATCAGATTGCCACGCTGGCGGGCGCGCTGGCGCATGGCGCTGGTCGTCCGGGCACCAGCAGCAAAGAACCACCAGAGATAAAGCGCGTCGTACATCCACGCGCCCTCGTAGCCCCAGTTTGAATCGGCGCCGCTCTTGCCGGCACCGAAGACGGAGCCCGCGGGGAAGTTCGCGTTGTGGCCCTTACCGCCCTGGTGGCGCGCCTCGTGGATGAGCGTGCCGGCGCGGCTCGGCACGTCTTCGGAGTAGAAGAAGCCGAGATAGAGCTCGACGCGATCATTGACGAAGATGCCGGTGAAAGAGCGCGCGGTGGCGCTGCCGTCGCCGCATTTGGATTGCAGATCGTCGATGTTGTTGCGGACATAACGCCGCCCCCAATTGAGGATGGGCGAGCTCCAGCTTTCATTGGCCCAATCCTGCGCGGAATAGGTGAGCAGGTAGCAGGCGTTGAAGGTGCGCGCGAGCGGCTTCGAGGTGTTGCAGCAATCCTCCCAGCCGAAGCCGTCGTCCCAATAATCCTTGTTGCCGGCGAAGCCGTAGGCATTCCAGAAATAGTCGATGTATTGCTGCTGGCAGATGAACTGGCCGTAAAAATTGTCGCCGCTGGCGTTCTTGTCGGGAACGGTATAGGTGCAGCTCGCCATAATGACCTCCTGAAAATAGATAGAGTTGGGGATTCGCCCGCTGACCAAATAGCAGCGGGACCGGCTGCAATCAGCTGCAGCCGCAGCCCTTGTCGGATTTTCCGTTCGGGTCCTTGCCGCTCAATTCGGCTTCGGTGCCCAGGGCCGGCAGGCGTTCTTTGTCGCACGGCACGAGATGCAACCCGCCCTCGGCCTGCTGCACCTGGCGCACGTCGACCACCTTGATGTCGAGAATATGGTGGTCGCGCTCCGGCATCGCCTTCTGCAACGTCTCGCGGCCGCCCTCGCCCGCCACTTGCAGGTAACCCTGCACGGCAGCCCGCTTCACGGAAAAATTCTCGTGGCGGACATGCTTGAGCAACAGCTCCTGCGCTTCCTTGGCGCCATCGGCGGCGATGCGCGTGATCGCCTCGACGGCCGTGGTGCGGATCACCACCTCCTCACCCACCGTGGTGAAGCTGTGCGGATCCTTGGAGCGTTCCTCCGGGATTTGGCTCGAAAGAATCGAGTTCCAACGCCCCCAGAGACGAAGGCTGCTTGAGCTCGGCCAGGAGATGCACCAGCGACCAGCGGTCGAGATAAGACTCCGCCGGCTGGTCTTTGAGCTCTTGCTCGATGATCGCGACGATCTCGCGTGCGTTGCGGAACATCGCGTTGAGGCAGGATTGGTAGCGGTTTTCCGCATCCTCGCCCACACCGCCCATGCGGTTGACGGTCTCGACGATCAGCTCGTTGAGCGGATTCCTCGGGTCGCGCGAAAAGATGAAGGGATGCGGCTTCATCTTGATCTCCAATCGGTCATCGCCGCTCGCTTGGCTGCGCGGCGTATCGGCCCTGACTTGTTGTCGACGCATGGCATTGTCTCCTGGTGAAGCGCGAAGCGGAAGCGCGCAATTCATGCGCCTCGGCCGTCGCGTCATTTCGGAAGCCGGCACATAGTGCCAGCATACGGGCCCACGCAATGCGGCCCGTGCCATGAGACTACTCTTAAAGTACACTCACGCTTGTGAGTGCGCTCACATGACGTTCGCTCAGGCGAAGCCGCGCGCGATTGCGGTCTTCACGCGCGCGGGCGTGAAGGGCACGGTGCGCAGTCGCGCTCCGGTTGCATCGAAGATCGCGTTGGCGAGCGCCGCCGGCGACCGGCGCGGAGGCCGCCTCGCCCGCGCCCGAGCGGCGGCATCGTTTGGGCGATCGACGATGTCGATCAGCATCTCCGGCACATCGGGCAAGGTGAGGATCGGGTAGCTGCCCAATCGACGCTGCTGACGCGGCCGTGGTCGAACGTCACTTCCTCGAACAGCGTGCGGCTCAGCGTCTGCAGGATGTTGCCCTCGACCTGTGCCCGCACGGCATCGGGGTTGATGACCAGGCCGCAATCATGCGCGCAAGCGATGCGCTCGCACGCGGATCGCACCGGTCGACGCGCGTCGACCTCGACCTCCATGGCGATCGCGACATAGGTCTCGCTGAGTTTGTAGTGGACGTAGGAGCACGCCGCGCCGAGCCCGCCGCCGGATTCGGGCGACGGCCGCGGATCCCAGCCGATCAGGGCGCCGCGCGCGCTTGAGCACCTCGATGCCGCGCGGATCGCTGAGGCCGTCGAGACGGTATTGCAGCGGATCCTTGCCCGCGGCAGCCGCAAGATCGTCGAAGAAGCTCTCGACCGCGAAGCTGTTGGCGATCTTGCCGGGCGCGCGGATGTTGCGCGGGCGCAGCGGCGAGTCTTTCAGCCAATGCACGAAGACTTCGACATTCGGCACGGCATAAGGCGGGCCGGCGTTCTGGATGATCAGCCCGGTCGAAATGCCCTTGCGGCTGGGCAATGCCGGCCGCTTCGGGCGCGAGCAGCGGAATGTTGGGCAGATTCGCGGTCGCCTTCGGCAGCCACATCTCGGTGCGCCACGCGGCGATCTTGCCGTCGGCGTCGAGCGCGGCTTCGCAGCGACGAGCAGTTGCGGCGGGCCCTTGGGGTCCCAGCCATGCTCGTCCTCGCGCGATCCATTGCACGCGCACCGGCTGGCCGATCGCCTTGGACATCAGCGCGGCATCGACCGAGGCATCGTCGTGGCCGTTCATGCCGTAGCAGCCGGCACCGTCGAGATAGATGACGCGGACATTGGACGGCGGCAGTTCGAGGATTCGCGCGCAGATCTGGTGCAGGCGATGCGTCGCCTGCGAAGCACGTCCACACGGTGGCCTTGCCGTCGCGCACATCGGCGACGGCGCAAGACGGGCCCATCGAGCCATGCGTCTGCAAGGGCCAGTAATACGTGCCCTCCAATCGCGGCGTCGAGGCCGCGATCGGTCGCCGATGCGTCGCCTTTTTTGCTGATCGTCTCGTCAGCGGCGAACGGCCCGGCGCGCAGCCAGTCGCGCACGCCATCGTGGTTGGCGGCGGGCGCGGTTTGCGTCCACTGCGTCTTGAGAGCGCGCATCGGCGCGGACCGCGTTCCATTCGTCGTCGGCGACGACCGCGAGAAAATCCTTGAGGCGCACGATCCGCGCGCCGGGAATATCGCGGATCGACGCATCGTCGACCGCGGTAAGCGTGGCACCGACCGAGGGCGTGCCGGATCACGCGCGCATGCATCATGCCGGGCAGCTTGAAATCATGCACATAGGTGTGCGTGCCGGTGACCTTGGCCGGGACATCGGGGCGCGGCAGCGGCTTGCCGACGATCGTGTAGCTGGCGGGCGCTTTCAGCGGTGGCTTGGGATCGAGCTTGAGGCCGAAGCGGCGATTGCCGATGAGAGCGCCAAATCCCACGCCGGGTCCGCCCGATTTCGGACGCACCTCGCCATTGACGGCTTCAAGCTCCGCCGCCGGATGGCCGAGACGTTCGGCGCCCATGCGGATCAGCGCTTCGCGCGCGGTCGCCGCGGCCTGGCGGATCTGCACGCCGGCGCGCATGATCCCGGTCGAGCCGGCGGTCGGGCCCTGGTTGGGTGTCAGGGCGGAATCGCCTTCGACTAGGGCTATGCGCTCGACCGCGACACCGCAATTCTTCCGCCGCCATCTGCGGAATGGCGATGCGCAAGCCGGTGCCGAGATCGACCTTGCCGCAATAGAGGGTCACCGAGCCGTCGGCATGGATGGCGAAGAATCCGTCGACCTCGTTGAGATCGTTCGTCTTCCCCAACGCTGCATCCGCACCGGGCACGATTTGCGCCAACGCGCGTCCGGCGCCCAGCGCCACCACCATGGCGCCGCCGGCCTTGAGCAGCGCGCGACGCGCGAGGATCGCGGTCATGGCGTCCTCCCCGCCGCGCGCATCACCGCGCGCAAGATGCGGTGGTGCGTGCCGCAGCGACAGAGATTGCCGGCGAGCGCTTCCTTGGCTTCCGCGAGCGTGGCGTTGGGCTTGTCCGAAAGGAGTGCGGCGCTGCTCATGACCATGCCGTTGGTGCAGTAGCCGCATTGCGCGGCCTGCTCGGCGATGAACGCGGCTTGCACCTTGTGCGGCTTGTCCGGCGTGCCGAGGCCTTCGAGCGTCGTGATCGAGCGCCCGGCCATGGTCGAGACCGGCGTGAGGCAGGATCGCACCGGCGCGCCATCGACCAGGACGGTGCAGGCCCCGCATTGTCCGAGGCCGCAGCCGTATTTGGCCGCCGTGAGATTCAGGACATTGCGCAGCACATAAAGCAGCGGCTGATCGGGATCGCCGCTGTCGACGGTGCGGGCGTTGCCGTTGACGGTAAAGCTGTAGGACGCCATGCGAAGCCTCCACTGCTAAGCGCAGTGTGGCTTACGCAGCCCAGCCCCGCAATTGCGATACCGCGCTTCTCAAGAATGTGAAGTGTCTAAAAAAGCGGCCGCCGGCGGCCATGCTTCCGCCGGCGGCCCATGCCACGCACCGGATCCTTAGATCCAGTACGGGGGCACCTTGTAGTAATTGTGAACGCGCTGGCTCCACGCCACGTCCGTCAGATCGACCGGCTGGTCGACCGCGTAGCTGGGCGCGCCCTCGAGCACTTTCTTGTCGAGGTCGACGGCATAGCCGCCGAGGTCTGTGTCGTATTTCAGCATGCCCCATGGCAGCGGATAGTGCTTATCGCCAATGCCCAGGAAGCCGCCGAACGACAGCACGGCATAGGCAACCTTGCCGGACATCTTGTCGAGCACGACGCTTTCGATGCGGCCCAGCTTGTCGCCGGCGCGATTGTAGACAGTCGTGCCTTCGACCTTGTCAGCCGCGATCAGATGGCGGGTTTCGCGGGCTTCAAGATTATGTTGTTGGGCGCGGGCCATTTCTCTCCTCCTCTGTTCGTCTCTGGATGATCCGTACCCTTGCCAACACTCGCGATCATCGATGGTTCCGAAAGAAGGATTTTTGCCAAGTTGCGATTCCAGCTGGAACTTCTCCGGTATTCGGCGCGTTCGCAAAAACATGTGTTGCTTGCGCAGCAGATCGGAGCACGCATCCATGCGCGCCAGTCATGCCACGCCGTCGACGGGACGGGAGAAGGTTCCTGTTGCCAACGAGAACCTCCCGCACCGGCCGGCGCTTGCCGAGAAGCAGCGGCCCCCGCGGTGGCGCGATATCGGTATCCTGGTGACGGTCGCGCCGACATTGACGATCATCACCCTGATCGCGACCTACTTCTTCGGCATCCGCTAGAGCGCTGGGCGCTCTCCTTTGTTGCCCTTTTTTATTTTCTGTCACCCGCGGGCTTGACCCGCGGGTCTGAAACTTCGCGACGCGTCTAGATGCGCGGGTCAAGCCCGCGCATGACAATTTTTTTAAATTTGACTTCAAGTCGGCTTGCCCGGCGTCGTAGTGCGGATCAAATCCTCCCAATGCTCGCCGGCCGCGACGACGCAGGCGGTGCCGGTGGGCGATGTCACAATCATGGTCCACGAGCTGCGCTCGGCATTTGCAAAGACCTCGATGACACGGCCGCTTTCGGCGAGGCCGGCGGCGACCGGCTGTTCGTGCAGCGATTCGGTCAGCAGCTTCACGATTTCCGTCCGGTTGGTACACAGCGGGACCTGCGCCGCGGCCAGCGTGGGCATGGCGATCGTCAGCGCGAGTGCGGCCAGCGAGGACTTCATCATGGACGTGACTCCTTCTCCTGTCTCAGGAGCGATGGGTCGCGCGACTCTGCGGAATGGATCGCCGCAATCAGGCGCCCGTAATGAATCAGCAACGCCCGGTTCGTTAAGAGCGTTCCTGCCGGTTCCCACATGCCGCAGGAAAGACACGGGCGGCGTCCACCCGCGCGCAGTGGTTGTGTTGACTCTTTCGAGGGAGAGACGCTTATATAGAACAAATCATGAACATATTCTTTGGTCCAATCCGTGCTCTCTTTGAAGATCAATCGCTTAGAGGCACTCCGGCAACGCCTGCGGGCCGCCGAAACGCCGCCCGGCCCAGCCCTGCCAGTGCTGTCGCTGGGGACTACGGCCCTGGATACCGCTTTGCCCTGGGGCGGGCTGTCGCGTGGCTGTTTGCACGAGCTGGTGGCCGCCCCCGGCGATGCGGCGGCGTCCGGACTCGCCGCCGTGCTTTTGGGAAAGCTGATGGGATCGAGCGGACTCGGGCTGTGGGGAATGCTGGCACGCGGCGCGCGCGCGCAAGGCCAGCCTTACGGTCACGGGCTGGCGCGCTTCGGCGTGGCGCCAGAGCGGCTGGTGCTGGTGCAAGCACAAGACGAAGCCGCCCTGCTCTGGGCGATGGAGGAAGCGCTGCGCGCGCGCCGCTTCGCCGCGGTGCTGGGCGAGGATGTGGCGCCCGACCTGACCGCCACGCGCCGCCTGCAGCTTGCCGCGGCCGCCGGCGAAACCACGGCGCTGCTGGCGGCCCCGCCGCGCCAGGGGCGCATTTCCGCCGCGGTGACGCGCTGGCGTGCTGCGTCCCTGCCGTCGGACGGAGCGACTTGCACGCGCTGGCACCTGACCTTGGAGCGATGTCGCGGCGGGGCCGGCGGCACCTGGCCTGTGGAGTGGAGCCATGAAACGCTATCTCTGCGCGTTCTTACCGCATTGGCCGGCGGAGCGGTGGCGGCAGCGTCATCGTAACAGCGACGACAGGCCGCTGCTGCTGGTGCTCGCCGGCAGCGGCGGCGTGCGTGTGCATGCCGTCGACGCGCTGGCGGCGGCGGAAGGCTTGCATCCCGGCCAGCTCCTGGCCGATGCGCGCATGCTGGTCCCCTATCTGCGCGCAGTCCCGGCCGAGCCGGGCGAAGACGCGGCGGCGCTGGGGCGGCTGGCCGACTGGGCGACGCGCTACACGCCGTTCGCCGCAATCGATGGTGAGGATGGGCTCGCGCTGGACATCAGCGGGGCCGCGCATCTTTTCGGCGGCGAAGCAGAGCTGATCGACGATCTGACGCGGCGCCTAGCGGGTTATGGGATCAGTGCCCGCCTGGCTATCGCCGACACGCCCGCCGCCGCCTGGGCCTGGGCGCGCTTCGGTCGCGATGCGATCCTGCCCAGGGCGAGATTGCGGCGCGCGCGGCGATCCTGCCGGTCGAAGCCTTGCGCCTGCCGGCCGAGATCGTCGCGGTGCTGCGCCGCCTGGGCCTCTATCGCATCGGCGATGTGCTGAAGCTGCCGCGCGGGCCGCTGGCGGCGCGCTTCGGCGCGATCCTGCTGCAGCGCCGCGACCGGCTGCTGGGGCACGAGGCCGAGCCGATCTCGCCGCGCCGTCCGGTGACACGGTGGTTTGCACGGCGCAATTTCGCCGAGCCGATCCTGACGCGCGAGGGGATCGACGCCACGCTGCGCCTGCTGCTGGATGAGCTCTGTACGACGCTGGCGCGCGACGGGCGCGGCGCACGGCTGCTGGAGCTGGCGTGCTATCGCGTCGATGGCGCGGCGCAAACCATTGCGATCGGCACCAGCCGGCCGGTGCATGCCGCCGCCCCGCTATTCCGGCTGTTCGCGGAAAAGCTCGACAGTATTGCGCCGGGTTTCGGCATCGAGACGATGGTGCTGAGCGCCGTCGAGACGGACACATTCATCACGGCGCAAGCCGGCCTGGACGACCGGCGCGCGGGCGAATCGGATGGCCTCGCCGAGCTTCTCGACCGGTTACGCAACCGGCTGGGCGCAGAGTCCGTGTCCGGCTTCGTGGCGCAGGAAAGCCATCTGCCGGAGCGCGCCGTGAGCCTGGCGCCGGTGGACGATCTGGTCGCCGCACAGAGCTGGCGCACCGCGCAGGCGCGGCCGGTGCGGCTGCTGCCAATGGCGGAAAAGATCGAGGTGAGCGGCGACACCCACCAGCCGACGAGTTTCACGTGGCGGCGGCAACGCCACCCGATCACGGCGGCGGAAGGACCGGAGCGCATCTCCTCCGAATGGTGGCGGCGGCGCGAGGATTCGCGCGACTACTACTGGGTCGAGGACGGGCAAGGACGGCGCTACTGGATCTATCGCCGCGTCGCGGTGCGGGACTGGTACCTGCAGGGGCTGTTCGCATGAGCTACGCCGAGCTGCACGTCACCAGCAATTTCAGCTTCCTGCGCGGCGCCTCGCATGCCGAGGAGCTGGTCGCGACCGCAGCAGCACTGGGTCATAAGGCGATTGCGATCACCGACCACAACAGTGTCGCCGGCATCGTGCGCGCGCATGAAGCCGCGAAGGAGGCAGGGTTGCGCCTCATCATCGGCGCGCGGCTGGATTTCGACGATGCGCCCTCGCTGTTATGCCTGCCCAGCGACCGCGCCGCCTATGGGCGGCTGACTTCGCTGCTGACGATCGGACGGCGTCGAGCCCCCAAGGGCGAATGCCGGCTGGTGCGCGCGGATCTCGACGCGCATTGCGAAGGGCAGATCGCTATCGTCGCTGCCGCCCGAGCGGCCCGACGCTGCCTTCGTAGCGAAGCTGCGCGACCTGCGGAAAATTTTTCCGCGCTTTTATCTTGCGGCACATCATCTCTATCGCGGTGACGATGCGCGGCGCTTGCAGACTCTGGCCGACATCGCCGATGCACACGCCATCAAGCTGGTCGCCACCAACGATGTGCACTACCACGTGCCCGAGCGCCGCGCGCTGCAGGACGTGCTGACGTGCATCCGCGAGAAATGCACGCTGCGCGCGGCGGGCTATCGCCTGTTCGCGAATGCGGAGCGCCACCTCAAATCGCCCGACGAGATGGCGCGGCTGTTCGCGCCCCGGCCCGAAGCGCTGGCGCACACGCTGGAGATCGCCGAAGCCTGCAACTTCTCGCTTGAAGAATTGCGCTACGAATATCCGGCCGAGCCCGTGCCCGATGGGCGCACGCCGCAGGAGGAACTCGAGCGCCTGAGCTGGGCGGGCGCGCAAAAGCGTTATGCCAACGGCATCCCTGACAAGGCGCGCGAGCTTCTGCAGCATGAGCTCAAACTCATCGCCGGCCTCAAATACGCGCCGTATTTCCTGACCGTCCACGACCTCATGCGCTTTGCGCATGAACAGGGAATCCTGTGCCAGGGGCGCGGCTCCGCCGCCAACTCCATCATCTGCTATTGCCTGGGCATTACGGCCGTCGAGCCGACGAAGACCGGCCTGCTGTTCGAGCGCTTCGTGTCGGCCGAGCGCAACGAGCCGCCCGATATCGACGTCGATTTCGAGCATGAGCGGCGCGAGGAGGTCATCCAATACATCTACCAAAAATACGGCCGCGATCGCGCGGCGCTGGCCGCCACCGTCATCCGCTACCGCCCGCGCAGCGCCGTGCGCGACGTGGGCAAGGTGCTGGGCCTGTCCGCCGATACGATCGACGTGCTGGCCAAGAGCGTGTGGGGGTGGGAGCGCAGCGACATCACCACCGACGACATCAGCGCCAGCCGGCCTCGATCCCAAGGAGCGCACGGTGCGCACGGCCCTCGCAACTCGCGCATGCGCTGATGGGGTTTCCGCGCCATTTGTCGCAGCATGTCGGCGGCTTCGTCATCACCAAGGGGCCCTTGCATGAGCTCGTCCCGATCGAGAACGCGGCGATGGAGGACCGCACGGTGATCGAATGGGACAAGGACGATCTCGACGCGGTCGGGCTTCTCAAAGTCGATGTGCTGGCGCTGGGCATGCTCACCTGCATCCGCAAGGGGCTCGGGCTGCTGGCCGCGCACCACGGCAAGCATTTCAAGCGGCATCGGCGACGTGCCCGACGAGGATCCGCGCGTCTACGACATGATGTCGCGCGCCGACACCGATCGGCGTGTTCCAGATCGAAAGCCGCGCGCAGATGTCGATGCTGCCGCGGCTCAAGCCGAAGACCTTCTACGATTTGGTGATCGAGGTGGCGATCGTGCGGCCGGGGCCGATCCAGGGCGACATGGTGCACCCATATTTGCGCCGGCGCGAAGGGCAAGGAGACGGTCACCTATCCGTCGAAGGCGCTGGAAGAGGTTCTGGGCAAGACGCTGGGCGTGCCGCTGTTCCAGGAGCAGGCGATGCGCATCGCCATCGTCGCCGCGGGCTTCACGCCGGGCGAGGCCGACCAGCTGCGCCGCGCCATGGCGACGTTCCGGCATGTCGGCACCATTCACACGTTCCAGACCAAGCTGATCGAGGGCATGGTCAAGAACGGCTATCCGCGCGAATTCGCCGAGCGTTGCTTCGAGCAGATCCGCGGCTTCGGCGAATACGGCTTCCCGGAAAGCCATGCGGCGAGCTTCGCGCTGCTGGTCTATGTCTCCGCCTGGATCAAATGCCATTACCCCGCGGCGTTCGCGGCAGCTTTGCTCAACAGCCAGCCGATGGGGTTCTACGCGCCGGCCCAGATCGTGCGCGATGCGCGCGAGCATGGCGTGGAGGTGCGCGCCGGTCGACGTCAATCACAGCGATTGGGATTGCACGCTGGAGCCCGGGCGTGCCGGGCAGATCGCGCTGCGCCTGGGCTTTCGCGAGGTGAAGGGGTTGCGCGAGACGGACATGCGGCGGTTGGTGGAACGGCGCGCCACGGGCTATGCCACGTTGCGCGAAGTCTGGCAGCGCGCGCAGATCCTGCCGCCCGCATTGGAAACACTCGCCAATGCCGATGCGTGGAACTCGCTGGGTCTCACACGGCGCGAGGCGCTGTGGCAAATCCGGGCCCTGGGCGCCGACCCGCTGCCGCTCTTTGCCGCGGCACCGATCGGCCATAACCAGCCCGCCGATGTCGAGACCGCGCACGAGCCCGCAATCGTGCTGCCGGATATGACACTGGGCGAACACGTGATCGAGGATTACCGACACCTGACGCTATCGCTCAAGAAACACCCGCTCGCCCTGGTGCGCGAGGAACTAACGGCGGACGGAAGTCGTCGCGGCGTCGCGGCTCGCGCATATCGAGAACGACAAGATCGTGCGGGTCGCGGGGCTGGTGCTGGTGCGCCAGCAGCCGGGAACCGCCAGCGGCGTGGTGTTCGTGACGCTGGAGGACGAGACCGGAGTCGCCAACGTCATCGTCTGGCCGTCCATCTTCAAGCGCTTCCGTCGCATCCTGCTCGACAGCCGGCTGCTGCTGGTGAGCGGCAAGCTGCAAAAGACCGAGAACAACCTCGTCATCCATGTCATCGCCGACACGCTCAGCGACCGCACCGACGCGCTGCGCCGGCTGGCGGAGGTGGAGGGTGTGTTCGACGGCGCCATCGCGCGGGCGGACGAGGTGCGCAAGCCCGGTCACGATGTCCGCAACGTCCTGCCGCGCGGGCGCAATTTCCAGTGACGAAGCGGCCCTCAGCCGGCGGCAAATCCTTGCGGCCATTATGGAATCGACCTTTTCCACAGCCTGCACGCATTGCGAGTCCCGGCCGAAAGCCGGGCGCGTTGCTGTTTCGGCAACGGATTGTCAGAAAAATTCTGCTTCTGCGAACGCGATTTCCGGTCCCATACTGCCGTCCCAGCAGGCTGGAGAGGGGCATTTCCGGCCGCCAAAAGATCGGACAGGAGGCGGGAATGGGTCACAATATCAATCGGCCGGCACTCACGCGGCGCGACGCGCTGAAGCTTGCGGGAACCACGGCGGCCGTCGCGGGCGGCGGCAATTTTCTCTCGATCGCGGCCAACGCGCAGGGCAAACCGACGGTCAATCTGCAGCTCGGCTGGCTGCTCTCGGGCAACCAGATCGGCGAGGTCTGCGCCAAGCAGCATGGGCTTCTACGATGCAGGAAGGCATCGAGCTCAGCTTCCAGGCGGGCGGACCGAATATCGACGGCGTGGCGGTCGTGGCCGCCGGGCCGCTTCGAGGTCGGCCAGGTTTCCTCCAGCCCGTCGCTGATGCTGGCGGCCTCGCAGGATATTCCGGTCATCTGCTTCGCGGTCGGCGCGCAGCAGCACCCATATGCCTTCTTCTCCTTGAAGAAGAACCCGATCGCGCGAGCCCAAGGACATGGTCGGCAAGAAGGTCGGCATCCAGGCGACCGGCGTCATCCTGCTGCGCGCGCTGCTCGCCAAGAACAAGATCCCCGAGAAGGACGTGCAGATCGTCACCATCGGCGCCGACATGTCGCCGCTGATGACCGGCCAGGTCGATGCGGTCACCGGCTGGCTCACCAACACCACGGCGCTGAGCGTGCTCGGCGACCAGCGCGTCGACCTGCGGCTGTGGGATTCGGGCGTGCGGCTCTATGCGCTGCCCTACTACGCCACGGCCAAGACGCTCACAGACGAAGGCGGACGTCGCTGGCCAAATTCGTGCGCGCCACCGGCAAGGGCTGGGAATACGCCGCACGCCAACCGCGACAAGGCGGTCGATCTCCTGGTCAAGGAATTCCCCAATCTCAACACGAAGGACGAGCGGCGGCGCTCGACGTCGATGCTCAGATTCGCCTTCAACGCCAACACCAGGCGAATGGCTGGGGCGCCATGGACCCGCCGGTGTGGCAGGACCAGATCGACCTCTACGCGCAGCTCGGCCAGTTCTCCAAGCGCGTGCCGAGCTGTCGACGAGGTGATGACGCTCGACATCCTCAACGCGACCGCCAACGCCCGGCCGCAGATCGGCTGAGGCCATGACCGCCACGCAAGTCGCGCCTCGACCTGGGCCGCGAGCGCCGCACCGGTCGCCCGCACGCGTGCCGGTGCCAGCGCCTGCGCGTCGCCTGCGGCAGCGTGACGGTGCGCTTCGTCACCGACCGGCGCACCGTGACGGCGCTCGACAATGTCTCCTTCACGGTCGAGCAGGGCGGGTTTCTCACCCTGCTCGGACCGTCGGGCTGCGGCAAGTCCACGCTGCTGCGCGTGGTCGCCGATCTGGTGGCGCCGACCGGCGGCGCGGTCCGGTGCTCGGCGTGCACGCCGCAGGCAGGCGCGGCGCGAGCCGCGCGCTCGGCTTCGTGTTCCAGGACGCGGCCCTGCTGCCCTGGCGCACGGCGCTCCAGAATGTCGAGCTGCCGCTCGAAGTCGGCGGCGCACGCAGCTGCCGGCCGGCGCGCCGACGCCGCGCGAGCTTCTGAAGCTGGTCGGCCTCGAAGGCTGGGAGAATTCGTTTCCGCATGAGCTCTCCGGCGGCATGCGCCAGCGCGTGTCGATCGCGCGCGCGCTGCTCGGCGGCCCGCGCCTCTGCTGATGGATGAGCCGTTCGGCGCGCTCGACGAGATCACGCGCGACCGGCTCAACGAGGAGCTGCTGACGGATCTGGCAGGAGACGCGCACCACGATCCTGTTCGTCACCCACTCGATCTACGAGGCCACGTTCCTCGGCGAAGCAGGTGCTGGTGCTCTCCGCCAATCCGGGCCGCGTGCGCGAGCTCGTCGACGATCGACCTGCCGGGCGAGCGCACGCTCGACATGCGCGAGACCGAGCCCTTCGTGACGATCGCCGCGCGGCTGCGCGAGCTGCTGGAGCCGGGGCGTGTCATGGCGCGCGTCCGACCGCGCCGCAGCGCCGACGTCAGCGGCCGCGGAGGCGGCCTTCCACGCGCGCGGCGCGGCGGGAAGTGGCGCCGCCGGCTGCTGCCGCTGGGCGGCATCGTCGCGATGCTGCTGGTCTGGGCGGCGCTGGTCTATGTGTTCGAGGTACCGCGCTTCATCGCGCCGTCGCCGCAGCTGGTCGCGCAGACGCTGGTGCCAAATTCGACCTGCTGATGCGCAACCTGCTGCCGACCGCGGTCGAGGCGATCTCGGGCTTCCTGCTCGGCAACTTCACGGCGATCGTGATCGCCACCGTGTTCGTGCACAAGAAGGCCATGGAGGAGGCGTTCTTCCCCATCGTCGTGCTGATCAACACCATCCCGGTCGTGGCCAAGGCGCCGATCCTGGTGCTGCTGATCGGCAACGGCATGGAACCGAAGATCGCCATCGCGGCGCTGATCTGCTTCTTCCCGACGCTGGTCAACATGGTGCGCGGGCTCGAGAACGTGAACCCGCAGGCGATGGAGCTGATGCGGGTGCTCTCGGCGTGCAAACGCGAGGTGTTCTTCAAGCTGCGCCTGTAAATTCGCTGCCGTATCTCTTTTCGGCCCTGAAGATCGCCGCCTCGACGGCGGTGATCGGCGCCATCGTCGGCGAGTGGATCGGCTCGACGGTCGGCATCGGCGCGCTGATTATCCAGGCGACCTACAATTTCGACTCGGCGCTGCTCTACGCCACCGTGATCGTCGGCTCGAGCTTCTCGGTCCTGTTCTTCCTCGCCATTGTCGCGGTCGAGCGCCTCGTCGTGCGCTGGCAGCCGCAAGCCGCCATCTGAAGGAGATATCGATGAACGAAGACCGCATCGCGGACAGCGCCGGCTCGGCCAAGGTCGTCGCCCGCAGCGATATCGCCGTGGTCGGCGGCGGGCCGGCCGGCTTCGCGGCGGCGGTCGCGGCCGCGCGCGATGGGTGCGAAAGTGACGATGCTGGAGCGCTATCCATACCTGGGCGGGCTCGCGTCGGGCGGCATGGTGCTCGTGCTCGACGACATGACGAACGGCGAGGAAATCACCGTCACCGGCGTGTGCATGGAAATGATCGAGCGCATGGCGAAGCTCGATCTCTGCGTCTATCCGCCGGAGAGCGACCGCGTCCAAAGCGAAGCGATGTACCGCAAATGGTCACGCTGGGGTGCGTTCGATTTCCGCGCCCAGGTGAAACCGCAGCCCATCGTCTTCGCCGCCGCGTTCGATCCCGATGGCTGGAAGCGCGTCTCCAACGACATGGTCGCGGAGAGCGGCATCAATCTGCGCCTGCATTCGTGGTTCTCACGCGCCATCGTGCGCGACGGCAAGATCGCCGGTGTCATTTCCGAAACCAAGGCCGGCCGCGAGGCGGTGCTGGCGGATATCGTCATCGACGCGACCGGCGATTTGGATGTCGCGGCGGCCGCCGGCGCCCCGTTCACGCATGGCGCCTATATCGTCACGACGGTTTTCCGTCTCGGCAATGTCGATGTCGAGGAAGCCGAGCGCTTCCGCTTCGAAGCCCGAGGAGTTCGCGAAGATCGACCGCCAGGCCAAGCGCGTGATGGGCGGCTCGTGGGATCAGTGGTGGCTGAAGACGCCGCTGCCCGGCATCGTGTGGTGCAACTGCCCGCATATGGCGGGGCTGGACGGCATCAAGGTCGAGGACCAGACCAAGGCCGATTTCGAAGGGCGCAAGCGCATCTACGCGCTGGTCGATTTCGTGCGCGCTAACATGCCGGGATTCAAAAACTGTTTCGTCGTCGACGTGGCGCCGCAGCTCGGCATTCGCCAGACGCGGCTGCTGGAGGGCGATTACATCGTCACCAAGGACGACGTGATGGATCGGGTCCACTTCCCCGACACGGTGGCGCGCGGGCGCGACTACTACACGCCCTATCGCGCCATGCTGCCGCAGAAGGTGGAGCAATTGCTGGTGGCGGGCCGGCATTATTCGGCGACCGAGGGTGCCCAAAAATTGTCGCGCGAGATCCCGCCCTGCATGTCGATGGGCCAGGCGGCCGGCGTGGCCGCGGCACTGGCCCTCGATGCCGGAACCACCGTGCGCAACGTCGATGCCAAGGCGATCTGCGCCAAGGTGCGCGCGCAAGGGGGCGACCCCGGCGACCGACCCTCGGCCAATGCCCGAATTCTGGAGGTGCACGCGTGAGCGTTGATCCCAAAACCCTGCCGCTCGCCGGCATCCAGGTCGTCGATTTCACGCAAGTGATGATGGGGCCGTGCGCCACGCAGATGCTGGCCGATTACGGCGCCGACGTGATCAAGATCGAGCGGCCGGGGACCGGCGATCTGTCGCGCACCGCGTTCCCCAACGATCCCGCCGGGCTGCTCGGGCCGGTGTTCTGCTCGCTCAACCGCAACAAGCGCTCGGTGGTGCTCGACACGCGCGATCCCAAGGGCCGCGCGGCCGTGGCGAAGCTGCTCAAGAAAGCCGACGTCGTCGTCAATAATTTCCGCGCCGGCGTGATGGAGCGCATGGGTTTCGGTTACGAAGAACTCAGCAAGATCAACCCGCGCCTCATCTACGCCGTGGGCACGGGCTACGGATTGACGGGGCCTTATGCGCACAAGGGCGGCCAGGATGTGCTCGCACAGGCGATGAGCGGCGTCATGCATCGCCGCTCCGACCCGTCGCTGCCGTTGGCGGTTCTGTCCACGACGTTTGCCGATTACTCGGCCGGCATGCACCTGGTCCAGGGCGTGCTGCTGGCGCTGCTGCAGCGGGAGAAGACCGGCAAGGGACAGATGGTGTCGGTGTCGCTGCTGGATTCGATGATCGCGGCCCAGATGCAGGAAGGGACCGCGCATATGATGCGCGGGCGCGAAGTGAATTGGGGCGCCATGCCGCTGTCGGGCGTGTTCGAGACCAAGGACAGCGCGCTGGTGATGGTTGGGGCGTTCAAGCAGAACCCCTTGCTGGACATCGCCACGGCGCTGGAGCTGCCGGCGCTCGCCGATGATCCGCGCTTCGCCAATCATGCGCTGCAGGTCGAGAACAAGCCGGCGCTGCAGGCGATCTTCCGCGCGCGCTACAAGGAGAACACGACTGCGTATTGGCTGGCGCGGCTGGAGGCGCAGGATTTGCTGTGCGCGCCGGTGCGCACGCTGGCCGAGGCGCTGGCCGACGAGCAGGCGACGATCAACGGCATCAAGCTCGAAGGACCGGGGGAAGTCGAGACAGTGCGCGTCGTCGGCTCGCCCGTGCACATGTCCGACGCGCCGGTGGAAATCCGCATCGCGCCGCCGAGCCTGGGCCGCCACACGGACGAGGTTCTGGCCGAGCTCGGCATGCTGGAAACCGCGGCCGAGTGATGGGCGTCCGCTACGAGCTCGACGGGCATCTTGCGCGCGTCACGATCGACCGGCCGGAGGTTCTGAACGCCGTCGATCCGGAGACGGATGCGGCACTGGAGGCGATCTGGCAGCGCATCGAGGCCGATTGCGACGTCCGCTGCGTCGTGCTGACGGGGGCCGGCGATCGCGCCTTCTCCGCCGGCGCCGACATGAAATCTGGCGGTAAGTCGGGTCTCGACTATTGGGCCAACCGGCCGGCCTCGGGCTTCGGCGGCATTGCGCTGCGCCAGACGTTGGACGTGCCGGTGATCGCGCGGGTCAACGGCCATGCGCTGGGCGGCGGGTTCGAGATGGTGCTGGGCTGCGACATCGTCATTGCGGCGGAAGAAGCGACATTCGGCCTGCCCGAAGCGCGCGTGGGCCGCATGCCGCTCGACGGCGGCATGACGCTGCTGCAGCGGCAGATCCCGTTTCATGCGGCGATGGGTGTGATGCTGACCGGCCGGCGCGTCTCGGCACGCGAGGCGATGGGCTGGGGTTTGGTCAACGAAGTCGTGCCGCGCGCGCAGCTTGACGAGGCGGTGAAACGCTGGACGGACGACGTGCTGGCCTGCGCGCCGCTGTCGCTGCGCGCGATCAAGCAGACGGTGCGGCGCGCGGCACATCTGTCGGCGGCCGAGGCGCAATCACTGCGGTTGCCGGCCCTGATCGAGGCGCTCAATTCGACTGACGGCGAGGAAGGGGTGCGCGCCTTCCGCGAGAAGCGCAAGCCGGTCTGGACGGGGCGCTGATATGCCCTTCGTCATCGCCAGCCCTTGCATCGACGTCAAGGATGGGGCGTGCATGGATGTCTGCCCGGTCGATTGCATTTACGAGGGCGGCCGGACCATGTACATCCATCCGACCGAATGCATCGATTGCGGACTTTGCGAGACCGTATGCCCCGTCGCCGCCATCCACGCCGACGACCGCCTGCCGGGGGACTTGACCCCGTTCCTGGCGGTGAACGCCGAATTCTTCGGCCCCGCGGTGACCGGCTGGGGGTCGCCCGGCGGGGCGGGCCCGCGCCACACCAGCGACAAGGACCACCCCCTGGTCGCCGCCTGGCCCCGGGGCTGATCCCCACGCTGCACTGATGCACGCCGCGGTCCTGCGCTATTTTCGCGAGGTCGCGCGGCGCGGATCGATCCGCAAGGCGGCCGGCACGCTCAATGTCGCGGCCAGCGCCGTCAACCGCCAGCTCCTGAAGCTCGAGGCCGAGATCGGCACGCCGGTGTTCGACCGGTTGCCGGGGCGCATGCGCCTGACGTTGGCCGGCGAATTGCTGCTGCATCATGTCGACGACACGCTGGCGGCGTTCGACCGCGTGCGTTCGGAGATCGACGGGTTGCGCGGCATGATGACCGGGCACATCGCCGTTGCCGCGGTCGACTCCCTGCTCATCGAGTTTCTGCCGCAGGTGATCGAAGGGTTCCGGCCGGATTTCCCGGCCGTCACCTACTCGATCATGGCGGTGGCGCCCGGCGATATCGCGACCGAAGTCGCGGCCGGCCGCGCCGATATCGGCCTGACATTCGTGTCGCAGCCGCCACCCGGCGCGCAATTCATCACGACCATTTTGGCGCCGATCGGCGTGGTGATGCCGGCCGGTCATCCGCTGGCGCGCAAACGGACCGTGTCGTATGCCGACGCGCGCAAATATCCGGCGCTCACGCAATTCGGGCCGCTGCCGATGAGCAGCGATTTCGACCCCGAGTTCGCGCGGTTCCGTGAGGCGGTGGCGGCGCGCATCGTCTCGAACTCGATCCACATGCTCAAACAGGCGCTACGGCAGGAAATGGGAATCGCGTTCTTCACGCGGCTGGGCTTCCTGCGCGAGATCGCCGATGGCGAAATGGTGTGGCGGCCGATGGCGTCGCGGCGCATCAACACGCTCAAGCTGGGCGTGCTGGTGCCGAAAGGACGGGCCCTGCCCTTCGCCGCTTTCAAATTTGCCGATCGCCTGTCGAGCGAACTCAAGGCGCTGGAGACCAGCCGATGAGCACCCTGATCACCGGCGGACAGATCCTCGAATCCTGGGAGGGTGATCTTCGCCCGGGCTCGCTGCTGATCGAGGACGGAAAGATCGCCGCGCTGATCGACGGCGCGCCGGATGTCGATGCACGCGAACGCATCGATGCGAGCGGGCTCGTCGTGATGCCCGGCTTCATCAACGCGCATCATCATTCCTATGCGAATGTCCTGCGCGGGACGGAGAACGCGCTGCCGCTGGAGGCGTGGGCGCCGTTCACGGTCGCCTGGGGCCGTGCCATCGACGCCGAGATGTCGCGCCTCGCGATTCTGATCGGTGCGGCGGAGATGATGCGCAGCGGCATCACGGCCGTGCTCGATCATGCGCCGGCGGTGCGGCTGCATGAAACGATCTTCGCAGCCCATGTCGAAAGCGGCTTGCGCGTTGGCTATGCGCCGTTTCTGCAGGACGTGCATGACCACAATCTGCTGAGCCTGAATATTCCGGAGAAGCTTCGCGGGTTTCTCGAAGGGCCGGGCTTTGCGCCACCGGACTATCTCGAGGAGATGTTCCGCGGCCTGGCAACGGCCGACGGCGAAGGCCGCGTGCATCTGATGCTGGGGCCCAACGCGCCGCAGCGCTGCTCGGCCGAGATGATCGCGCTGTGGCGCACATTGCGCGACGAGTTCGGTCTGCCGGTGCACACGCATCTTCTGGAGACGCGCGCGCAAGCCTTCGGGACGCGGCGTATCTGGCCGCAAGGGCTGATCGCGGAGATGGACCGGCACGGGCTGCTCGAAGCGCCGATGTCGGTGGCGCACGCAATCTGGCTCGATAGCGCGGAGCGCACGCTGCTGGCGCAGCGCAATATCGCTGTCTCACACAATCCCGCCAGCAATTTGATGCTCGGCTCCGGACTGATTGCGCTGCGCGACTATCTTCAGAACGGCATGGCGGTCGGGCTGGGCAGCGATTTCGCCAACAGCGGCGGGCCGGCCGATATGTTCGCGCTGATGCGGCTCGCCATGATGCTGCCGCGGCTGACCCTGCCGGATGCCGGCGCCTGGCCGGTGGAGCGCGAGGTGCTGAGCATGGCGACGGAGGGCGGCGCTGGCGTGCTCGGACGCGCGGCGGAATTGGGTCGCCTTGAGGAGGGCCGCGCCGCCGATCTCTTCCTGTTCGATCCGCGTGGCGCGCGCGGCGTGGCGATGACGCCGTCGGCCGAGATTCTCGTGCAGCATGGCAGCCCGCAGAGCGTCGTGGCGACGATGGTTGCGGGGCGTTGGGTCTATCGCGACGGCAAGGTGCTGGCGTTCGATGAAGAGGCTGTGCTCGACCGCTTCCGCGATCGCGCGGCCGCCCTGGCGGAGCGCGCGAAGGGCGATCTGGCGATCGTGCGCGCCGCGCAGGCGGAGCTGAGCAAGGAGCTGCGGCGGATTGCGCCGGTCAATGGGCCGCCGTGGCCCATCACCTAACTTTATTCTGTCACCCGCGGGCTTGACCCGCGGGTCTGAAACATCGCGACGCGTCAGATGCGCGGGTCAAGCCCGCGCATGACAGTGTTTATTTATGGCGTGTCCATCGCCAAGGGCTCGGCGCGTCCCCTCTCCCCTCTGGGGAGAGGGTTAGGGTGAGGGGGTGGCGCGATGATTGATCGATCGCGCGGGCCTCATCCTTCGACAAGCTCAGGACGAGGCTTTTAAGAAATGTCCTCATGGCGAGCTTGTCGAGCCATGAGGAGCAGTCAGGCGCTCACTTTACCACGATCGGCGTGTAGTCCTGGAACCAGTTCTGGGCCTGCACGAAACCCTGCACCTTGGCGCTGTGGGCGCGCGGGTTGAGGTCGTGCACGACGAATAACGCTGCCGCTTGGCTCACCAGCGTCTCGTGGATTTTTGCCATCGCGGCGTCGAGCTTGGCGGGATCGCTCACGGCACGGGCCGCGCCCAGAGCTGCATCAATCTCGGCGTTGTTGTACTGGCCCCAATTGGCGCCGCGCGGCGCCACGGTCGCGGAATTGTAGGTGACGAAGCTGGTGTTGGGCTCCTGCACCGGCATGGCGATGTTGATGCCGGCGGCACCGCGCTGATTCTCGGCCTTCGCACCCGCGCGCAGCATGTTGATGATGGTGATGAAGTCGACGACTTCATACGTCACCTCGATGCCGACCTCCTTGAGATACTCCTGGATGGCCTCGTTCATCGGCAGCGGCACCATCTGGCCGCCGCCGCCCGATGCCAGGATGATCTTGGCCTGCACCGGCTTACTCGGTCCAAACCCTGCCTCCGCCAGCAGCTTCTTGGCCGCCGCGGGATCGTAGCGGATGTCGAAGCTGGGCTTGCCGAACCAGGGCGAGGACGGCACGACATAGCCCTTGGCCGGCGCGCCTGTGTCGTTGACGAGCTTGGCGATGGCGTCGCGGTCGATGGCGAGGTTCGCCGCCTGGCGCACGCGGATATCGGCGAACGGCGACGCCGGATCGACATTCAGCCGCCAGATCCAGACATGCGGATAGACGTTGGTGACCACCTTGAAGCCGGCGCGCTTCATGGATTTCGATCGCGTCGGGCGGCAGGGTCTCGATAAAATCGACCTGGCCCGAACGAAGTGCAGCCACGCGCGTGTTGGCGTCGGGCATCGGGATCAGGATCGTCTTCGCCGATTTCGGCACGCGTGCCTTGTCCCAGTATTGCGCGAACGCCTCCAACTCCAGCCGCTCGCGCGGCACGAGGTTGACCGCCTTGTAGGGACCCGTGCCGGAGGGCTGGGCTGCGAATTTCGCCCAGTCGTTGCCCAGCGCTGCAAACCGCGCCGGGCTCACCATGAAGATCACCGTCGCCTCGTAGATGAACATGCCGTTGGGCGCGGTGGTGGTGATGGCAATGGTCGAGTCATCGACCTTCTGATAGGACGCGATCGACGACAGGCGGAATTTGATCGCGGCGGAGCGCTGCGAATTGAATTGCGGCGCGTCGGTTTTGAAAATCGAATCCAGATTCCAGATCGCCGCATCGGCGTTGAAGGGTGCCCCGTCGTGAAAGGTCACGCCCGGGCGTAGCTTGAAGATCCAGCGCTTGGGATCGGCGGGATCGACCTGCCAGGATTTGGCCAGCGCCGGCACAACCGTCGAGGGTTTGTCGGCGGCACTCATGTCCCAGCCGGCGAGCGAGTTGTAGACCATGTAGCCGCCGAAGCGCACGCCCTCGAACCCGCCATCGGGCCCGCCCCACATGCGCGGAATGTCGCCTAGCGAGATGGCGATGCGCAGCGGCGCGGTCTGCGCGATCGCCAGCGCTGCGCCTGTCAGCATCATCGTGCCCAATGCCGCGCCCAGCAGGACGCGACGGCACCACGAAACTCTGTTCTTTGTCGTCATGTCGTTGGCCTCCCCGCCGGTTGATCACTTATCCAAGCAAACTCACGTGCGCCGCCGCCACGCGCCAGCCTTCTGGCGTGCGGAGCCAGGTCTGGCTCTGCCGGCCGGTGCGCGGCGAGCCATCGCGCTGGAACTCGGTGTTGGCGGTCGCGACATCGCGGCCATAGGTGGTGATGACGGTGCTGAAGATGCGACGCGCCAGGCCCTGCGGCGAACGGCCGGCGCGGAATGCGGCGATCTGCTCGTAGCCATACAGATTTTCAGTGATGCCAAAACGCAGCGTGTGCGTGCTGTTCCAGAAGAGCTCGTCGAGCACGGCGACATCGTTGGTGGTCAGCGCGACTTCGTAGCGCTTGAAGGCCGCGCTGACCTCGGCGACGACTTCCGGGATGTTGATTTCCAGCATTCAGGTTCTCCAAGCGGCCGCGACGGGGGCGGAAGCGATGCCGCGCCGTTCCAGCTCGGCAGCGACGCGCAGCACGCTCACCTCGTCCCAGGCGCGGCCGATGATTTGGATGGCGATGGGCAGGCCCGGGCCAGCGATCGGCGCTGCCGCCACCGGCAAGCCGACAAACGAAATCGGCTGGGTGAAGATGCCGAGATTGGCGCGCACCGGCAGCTCCACGCCGCCCAGCGTCATCGTCATCTGGTCGATCAATGGGGCGGGCACCGGTGTTGCCGGCGCGAGAACCACGTCCACCGTGGTGAACAGCTCCGCCACTTGGCGGCGATACCAGGAGCGGAAGCGCTGGGCGCGATAGACCCAGGTGGAGGGCGCCAACGCGCCCGCAAGAAGCCGGTCGCGCGTCTCGGGATCGAAGTCATTGGCGCGCGTCTTCAAGCGCTCGAGATGGAAGGCGCCGGCCTCAGAGGCAGTGATGATATAGGCCGCCGCGCGGGCGCGCGCGGCCTCGGGGAATTCGACCTGTCGCGTGACGCCAAGTGCCGCGGCGGCGCCGTCGACCGCCGCCAGCGCCTCGGACCCGCAGCTCTGCCGAAAATAACCGCCGGCGATGGCGATGCGCAGATCGCCGATGCCGCGATCGAGCGACGGCGACGCCGGTTCGACGTCGCGTTCAACGCAGGACGGATCGTTTGGGTCGTGGCCCTGCAGCGCATCGTAGGTCGCCGCAAGATCGCGCGCCGTGCGCGCAAACGGCCCAAGATGATCGAAATTCGAAACGAAGGGATAAGAGCCGTGGCGCGACAGCCGGCCGAAGCTCGGCTTCAGGCCGAACGTACCGCAGAACGAGGACGGTACGCGGATAGAGCCGTTGGTATCCGAGCCCAGCGCGATCGGGACCAGACCGCCCGCGACCGCCACACCCGAGCCGCCCGACGAGCCGCCGGACATGCGCGTGGTGTCATGGGGATTGCGCGTGGCGCCGTAATGCGCGTTGCGGCCGGTGAAGTCGTAGGCGTATTCGCCCATGCCCAGCGCTCCCACGAGGATGGCGCCGGCATCCTCCAGGCGTTTCACCAACGCGGCGTCGGCAGAAGCGGGTGCATTCGTCGCGTTGATCTTGGCGCCGGCGAGCGTCGTCAGGCCGGCAATGTCGAAAAGATTCTTGACCGCAAAAGGCACGCCGGCGAGCGGACCGACCGGCTTGCCCTGCGACAGCGCGTCGTCGATCTGCGCTGCACGTGCCCGGGCACGCTCGGCGGTGATGGCGGTGAAGGCGTTGAGTTGCGGGTTGGCGGCGCCAATGCGGCGCAAGGCGGCATCGATCACGGCGCCGGCCGAAACGCGCCGTGCGGTGACGGCCTGGGCGATGTCGCCGGCGGTCGCTTCCGCCCCGAGGACAGGATCGGTCATCGCGGCGTGAAGATCGTCGCCGGCTCGTCCGCATTGTCGTCGAGCGGGAATTCCGCGAGCAGACCGGCCATGCGGGCCATCACCGCGAGATTCTGCTCGACGCCCGGCCTGTGCGATTGCGCGATGGCGAGGCCGACCAGCACGGCCATCTCGTCGATATAGCGGCCATAGCTGCTCATGCGGCGGCCACGCGGATGCAACTGGCGGCGTGATCGGGTGCGACCGCGATAGGGGCCGGCACGTCACTACGGCAGGAGGTCTGCACATGGCGGCAGCGCGGTGCAAAGGCGCAGCCGGACGGCAGCACGGAAAGGTCCGGCGGTGCGCCCGGGATCGCCTCCAGCCGCTTGCCGCGCATCGAGCCGTGCACGGTCGAGTGCAAGAGGCCGGTCGTGTAGGGATGCTGCGGCGTGCGGATGATGCCCGCGACCGGGCCGGTTTCGATGAAGCGACCGGCATACATGACGGCGATGCGGTCGGCGATCTCGACCGCCACGCCGACATCGTGGGTGACGAAGATCATCGCCATGCCGAGTTCCTTCTGAAGCTTGCGCAGCAGTAGCAGGATCTGGATCTGCACGGTGGCGTCGAGCGCGGTGGTGGGCTCGTCGGCCAGCAGCAGGGTCGGCTTGCAAGCGAGTGCGAGCGCAATCATGGCGCGCTGGCGCATGCCGCCGGACATCTCATGCGGATAAGCGGCGAGGCGGCGCTTCGCTGACGGGATCTGCACGCGCTCCAGCATCTCCAGCGCGCGGGCCATCGCCTCGGTCTCGCTGACCTTCTCATGATGGATCACGGATTCGGCGATCTGGCGGCCGATGGTGAAGACCGGATCGAAGGCCAGCATCGGTTCCTGAAAAATCATCGACACGGTGCGGCCGCGCATGGCGGAGAGCGCTTCCTCCTCCATCGCCACCACATCCTGCCCGGCGACGCGGATGGACCCGGAGATCTGCGTGCGCTTGGGCGGGTGCAGGCGCATCAGCGAGCGCAGCATCACGCTCTTGCCCGAACCGGATTCGCCCAGGATGGTCAGCACCTCGCCGCGTTGCAGCGTGAAATCGACGCCGTTGACAGCATTGACGGTGCGGTCGCGCGTCACGAACTTGACGCGTAGGTCTTTCACTTCGACTAAACTCTCGCTCATGACGCGGGCGCCTTGCTGTGGCCGGAGCCCACCACCGTCATGTGGCAGGCGGCCTGGTGCGCGGCGAGATCGGTCATCGTCGACAAGGCCGGTTCCTTGCTGGAACAGATCGCTTCGGCGAATGGACAGCGCGTGTGGAAGCGGCAGCCGGGCGGCGGATTGATGGGGTTGGGCGGATCGCCGGTCAGCGGCGGCTCTTGCGTGCGATTGCCGGGATCCATCGACGGCATCGCCGAGAGCAGCGCCTTGGTGTACGGGTGGCGCGGCGATTTGTAGATCGAATCCACCGGCCCGATCTCGACGATCTTGCCGAGATACATGACCAGCACGCGGTCAGACATGTAGCGCACGACGTTGAGATCGTGCGAGATGAAGATGTAGGTGAGGCCGAGCTCTTCCTTCAGATCGACGAGAAGATTGAGCACCTGCGCCTCGACCGATTTGTCGAGAGCCGAGACGGGCTCGTCGAGCACGACCAGCTTAGGCTCAAGCGCTAGTGCGCGCGCGATGTTGACGCGCTGGCGCTGGCCGCCGGACAGCTCGTGCGGATAGCGCTGCACGAACAGGTTCGGGTCGAGTCCGACCTTGCCGAGCAGATCGCGGGCGCGGCGTTTGGCCTCGGCGGCGCTGACACCGTGCACGCGCGGGGCGAAGGCAATCGAATCCTCGATGGTGAGCCGAGGATTCAACGACGCATACGAATCCTGGAACACCATCTGCACCTGGCGGCGCATGTCGGCGACGCTGATGCCGTCGAGCGCGCCGATCATCTCCCCGTCGAAGATGGTGTTGCCGATATCGGGTTCGATCAGGCGGATGAGCAGGCGCGCGGTCGTCGACTTGCCGCAGCCGGATTTGCCGACAATGCCCAACGTCTCGCCCTTGGCGACGGCGAAGGAGATATCGTCGACGGCCTGCACGGTCGCGACTTGGCGGTTCAAGATGCCGCCGCGCACGGGGAAGTATTTGCGCAGATTCTCGACGATCAGCAACGGCTGTGCCGGGCCGCCGCGGTCCTCGGGAACCGGAAGGATGGTGCCGTCGGGTGCCATTACATTTTCACGTCCATGGCGCTGCGCAACCCGTCGCTCATAAGGTTGGCGCAGATCGAGACGATGAAGATCATGGCACCCGGCAATGCCGCGATGGTCGGGTTGATGTAGATCGCGGTGCGCAGCGTGTTGAGCATCAAGCCCCATTCGGGCTCTGGCGGCTTGGTGCCGAGGCCGAGGAACGACAGGCCGGACGCCAGGATCATGCAGACGCTGATCAGCGACGTTGCGTAGATGAAGATCGGCCCGAGCACGTTGCCCAGCACATGTACGCGAATGACAGTGAACGCCCCCGCCCCGCTCGCCCGCGCGGCATCGACAAAGTCGAGGGCGCGTACGCTAGTGGTCACGGATTCGGCGACGCGCGTGATCGGCGGGATGAAGACGATGGTCAGGCTGACAAGCGAGTTGATGACGCCCGCACCCAGCGCGCCGGAGATGGCAATGGCGAGCAGCACCGAGGGGAACGCGTAGAACACGTCGATCGTGCGCATGATCACCATGTTGATGCGCCCGCCGGCATAGCCGGCGACGACACCCGCAACCGTGCCGATGACGAACGCGCAGAACACCGGCGTCAGCCCCATGAACAGCGACAGCCGGCCGCCATAGATGAGGCGCGAGAGCATGTCGCGGCCAAGCTCGTCCGTGCCGAGGATGTAATTGGGCGAGAAAACCGGCAGCAGGCGGCGCAGCATGCTGGTCTTGTAGGGATCGGCCGGCGCCACCAGCGGCGCGAAGATGGCGGAGAGCAGGATCAGCAACAGAATGCCGCCGCAGATCATCGTCATCTTGTCGCGGCGCAGGCGCACCAGCACGGTCGCCCAATAGCCGCGCGAGGCGGTCGGCACCACCGGCGATGCGATCTGGGCCGTCACAGCGACAGAGGCCATGGCGTCAGGCCCGCTTGATACGCGGATCGATCGCGGTCTGCACCAGATCGACCAGCAGGTTGAGCATCACGAAGAACATCGCCAGCACCAGGATCACGCCCTGCAGGATCGGCAGGTCGCGCTGGAAGATGGCGCTGTTGAGCAGGAAGCCGGTACCGGGCCAGGAGAACACCGTCTCCACCAGGATCGAGCCGCCGAGCAGATAGCCGAGCTGCAGGCCCATCACCGCGAGCGCCGTGGGCGCCGCGTTCTTGACGACATGGCGGAAGATGCCGCCGTCGCGCAGGCCCTTGGCGCGCAGCGCGCTGACGAATTCCTGATTGAGGATCTCGGCGACGATGGCGCGCACGGTGCGCGTGACGATGCCCATCGGAATGACCGAGAGCGTGATCGCCGGCAGCACGAGATGCTGCATATGCGCCCAGTCCCACGACCAGTCGCGCGAGCCGCCGGGGCCCGCCCCCATCGCCGGCAGCATGTTGAACTGCACCGAGAAGATGATGACCAGCACCATGCCCAGCCAGTAATGCGGCACGCTGACGCCGGCGATGGCCAGCGAGGTCGCGATGCGATCGACGATCGAGCCCTGGTGATAGCCGGCGACGCCGCCGAAAAGGACGCCGAGCGTGAAGCCGATCAGCGTGGCGCAGACCGCGAGGATGAAGGTGTTGCTCAGCGCCGCCATCACTTCGGTCAGCACCTTGCGGCCGCTGGCGATCGAGGTGCCGAGATCGCCGCTCAGCACTTTGAGGAGCCACAGCCCGTATTGGATGGGCAGCGGCTGGTCCATGCCGTAATCCTTGCGCAGCTGCGCGATCAGGTCGGCCGAGGCGTCGGCGGGCAGGATGGCGGAGAGCGGATCGCCCGGGGCCAGGTGAATCAGCGCGAAGCACACAAGGCTGACGCTGAGCGCCACCGGGATCACGTAGAGCAGCCGCTTGATCAGATAGACGAGCATGGTCCCTGTCGGCTTCCCCGCTTCCGCCGGAATGGCGCTTCGAGGTTTGCCGCCAGCGATGCAAGGCAGGTGCCATGGGTCTCGCCCCCCGGTTGGCACCGGTATTGCGATCATGGGCGGACGGGCTGCCGCAGGCCGGTGCGGAGCGCCTATGATTTAGGCAATATCGCCGGATAGCGTCTCAAGGGTGCAATTCATGCGGCTACTTCTGATCAACCCCAACACCTCGGAGTCGATCACAAGAGGGGTGATGAGGGCCCTCTCGGGGTTCATGCCAGCCGGCACGGCGATCACGCCGCTCACCGCAAGCTTCGGTCCGCGCTATATCGGCACCCGCGCCGGCTGCGTGGTCGCGGCGCATGCGGTAATCGACGCGATCGCCGCACAAGTTGGGCCGGTGGGGGCGCCGCACTTCGACGGTGTGCTGCTGGCCTGTTTCGGCGATCCGGGGCTGGAAGCGGCGCGCGAGATCTCGTCCGTGCCGGTGACGGGCCTGGCCGAGGCTTCGATTGTCTTGGCGGCGCGGCGGCCGGGGCGATTCAGCATTCTCACCGGGGGTCCGCGCTGGATCCCGATGCTGCGCGAGTTCGTGGCGGCGCGGGGCTTGAGCGAGCGGCTGGCATCGGTTCGGGCGGTCAAGCCGACCGGCGCCGAGATCGCGGCCAATCCCGAGCGCGCGATCGACGCGCTGGCGCGCGACGCGCAAGCGGCGGTGGATGAGGATGGCGCCTTGTGCGTGATCCTCGGCGGCGCCGGCATGGCGGGGATTGCGCCGAAGCTGCGCGCACGCGTCAGCGTCCCGGTGCTGGATTGCATCGAATGCGGTGCCGCCTATATCGCCGAGCTGGTGGCACAGGGCGGTGCGGGCGATCCCGATCGCGCGTTCGGCGCGCCGCCGCCGGTCGAGGCGATCGGCGTGTCGCCGGCGCTGGCGGCGCGGTTTAACGGTGGGTGAACAGAAAAAGTAGCGGAGACAAAATCGGGCCCCAATATACCTGACGCACTAGGGACGTCTTTCCTGCCCAGCAGTGTACCGGGGCATGTCAAGAATAGCCTTCTCAAACGCCGTCCTTATCTCAGACTGACTAAAGCCGTTGTCCCACAGCTCAGTCATAAGGGTGTTGATAATACGCTCAAGTGCGACGAGTTCGTAAGGATTGCTTCTCTTTAGCTCGGCGCATTGACGAGCAAATGCCCAAGCCGCCTCAACGCAGAGACCTTCCCACGGAAGGTCTTGTTCCTCCGGCATCGTTTCCTCAACGGCTTTATCATTCGTTTCCGGCGTATACATCAGCCTCTTGCCCGTCGCTGACGATACTACCTGTCGAAATCGGTGGCTATCATCCATCTCAGTTAATTGAATCGGAACGCCTGCTCCTGCGCCACCCCCTCACCCTAACCCTCTCCCCAGAGGGGAGAGGGGACGCACCACGATGTTTCAGCCACCACTCCTCAACATCAAAAATACTGTCATGCGCGGGCTTGACCCGCGCACCCATGAACAGTCTCGACGCGGAACCGGTTTATGGGCCCGCGGGTCAAGCCCGCGGGTGACAGAATATTTTTAGGTGACGCGAACACGAACGCGTGGCGCGGCTATAATGAGCGCTGGTTCCTCATCGAATTTGGTGCTCCACGATGTCCCTCGAGCTCTACCTCGCTTATGTCGCCGCTTCCATCATCGTCGCCGTTATTCCCGGGCCGATGGTGGCGCTGGTGGTGGCCAACAGCCTGTCGCATGGGGCGCGCGCGGGGCTTGCCAATGTCGCGGGCGCGCAGCTCGGGCTCGCGATCATGATTGGCGTGCTGATCGTCGGCCTCGCCTCGGTCATCGCGACGATGGGCGTGTGGTTCGACTGGCTGCGGCTGGCGGGGGCGGCCTATCTGATCTGGATCGGCATCAAGATGCTGCGCGCGGCCGGGGCATCGTGGAGCCCCGCCAAGGTTACGGCGCCGCGCGGCGGCTTCTTCCTGCAAGGCTTCCTGGTGATGATGAGCAACCCGAAGGTGCTGCTGTTCTTCGGCGCGTTCATCCCGCAATTCGTCAATCCTGACGGCGACACCATGGGCCAGGTCATCGTGCTCGGCGTCACGGCGATGGTCGTGGCGGCGCTGTCGGATGGCGCCTATGCGGTGTTGAGCGGGCGCGTCGGGCGCATGCTGTCGCGCGGACGGATGCGCGCGCTGTCGGTCGCGAGCGGACTGTGCCTGGTCGGCGGCGGGATCTGGATGGCGTTCGCGCGGGCGCGGTGAATTTACGCCCGCAATCAAATAAAAAGATTGTCATGCGCGGGCTTGACCCGCGCATCCATAAATCTGGTCGGTGGAGAGAGGTTTTTGGGCCCGCGGGTCAAGCCCGCGGGTGACAATGTTTTTAATTGAGAAAGAGCGCGCCACCCCATCACCCTAGCCCTCTCCCCAGAGGGGAGAGGGAACCAGAGCGGGGCCTGCGGCTACTTCAACTCGATCGACGAGAAGTTCTGGAACCAGTTCTGCGCCTGCACGAAGCCCTTGACCTTGGCGGTCATGGCGCGCGGGTTGACGTCGTGCGTCACCATCAGGAACAGCGCCTCGTTCACGTATTTCTCGTGGATCTCCTGCAGCACCTTGGTCTGCGCCTCGGGCTCGAAGGTCGTCTTCGCCTTGAGGAACAGTGCGTCCATTGCCGGATCGCCGTAGAAGCCCCAGTTCGTGCCGGCCGGCGGCTGCAGCTTGCTGTCGAGATGGCGGATGAAGCCGGTGAACGGATCCTGGATGAAGTAGGTGTAGTTCATGCCCGTGGCGCTGCGCGACGAGTCATGCTTGGCACCGGCACGCCAGATGTTGATGAGCGTGTTCCACTCCACCACTTCCAGGTCGATGTTGATGCCGACATCGGCGAGGTTCTGCTGCACGAACTCGTTCATCGGCAGCGGCTGCATCTGACCTGAACCCGACGCTGAGATGAGGATCTTCGTCTTGAGCGGCTTATCCTTGCTGAAGCCCGCTTCCGCCAGCAGCTTCTTCGCCTCGGCGGGATCGTATTTCAGCTTGAAGCTCGGGTTGCCGAACCATTGATGGCCCGGCGGGAAGAAGCCTTCGGCCGGGATCATCAGGCCGCTCAGGAGCTGCTTCAGACCGTCGCGGTCGATCGCGAGATTGGCGGCCTTACGCACGCGAATGTCGTTCCAGGGCGAACCTTCGACGCGGCTGAGATGCCAGGTCCAGTTATGCGGATAGGCGTTCGTCACGATGCTGAAGCCGGCCGATTTCAGGCCGGGGATCGCATCGGGCGGCGGCGCTTCGATCCAGTCGACCTGGCCCGAGCGCAGGGCGGCGACGCGGCTGTTGGCCTCCGGCAGCGGGATCAGCACGATCTTGTCGAGCTTGGGCACGCGCGTCTTGTCCCAGTAGCCGTCGTTGCGCGACAGCTCGGCGCGCTCGCGCGGCGTGAAGCCGGTGAGCTTCCATGGGCCCGTGCCCGAAGGCTGACTCGCGAATTTGTCCCAGCTCTTGCCCAGCTTCTCCCACTGCGCCGGGCTCGACATCATGATCCAGGCGAGCTGATAGGGCAGGAACGCGTCGGGCTCCTTGGTCGTGACTTCGAGTGTCAACGCATCGACCGCCTTGTACGCGGCGACGGCGGGAATGCGCGAGCGGCCTTGCGCCGATTGCTTGGGATCGAATTGCGGCGAGTTGTTCTTCAGGAGCTTGTCGAAATTCCACACCACCGCCTCGGCGGTGAAGTCGGAACCGTCGTGGAACTTCACGCCCTCGCGCAGCTTGAAGGTCCACTTCGTCTTGTCGGCCGCGTCCGGCGCCCAACTTGTCGCGAGCCCGGGGACCAGGCCCGATGGCTTTTCGGACGATGTCAGGTCCCAGTTGATGAGCCCGTCATAGAGCGTGTAGCCCATGAAGCGCATGCCCTCGCCGCCCTGGTCGGTCTGACCGGTGGTGAGCGGGATGTCGGATGCCGTCATGCCGATGCGCAGCGTTCCTTGCGCCAGCGCGGCGTTGGACGCGAGCAGGGCCGCGCCGAGGAGCGCCAACCAGCGGGCGGATTTGCGGACTAACACGTGAGAGCCTCCGGGTTTCTGGAACATTCGTTGTTCCCTGTGGGAGCAATTTCTGTACCAAGGGAGAGTTGTGCGCGCCACGCGACCGAAACCCGAAGCGCCACGCCGCAAAACTGCACATGTGATCGCAAATGAGGCAGAGCCCCTCCGCCCGAGCGCGCGTTGCGAGGCACAGTGCGATTCAGCGGGTGGAATTGGATCGGCGCCCGACGGCGCCGCGGCGCGCTGTCATCAAGAGTTCAATCATTCCAATGCGATAAGACAGGCGGACTCGGCGAAACGAGGCGCGTCTGGTACAGATGTTGCTTGGTTGGTGTCATTACCGGTGTTGTGGGGTCTGAGTGCCACCAGCGTTCGATGAAATGGGAAGCCCGGACGATAACCGGCCCCACTACGACAATATCCGCGCGTGGATCGCGGCGACGTCCAAGGACATCTTCGAACTCAAGCGCCGTGAAGCCGAGTTCATCTTCCGGCGCACCGGCATCACCTTCGCGGTCTATTCCGAAGGCGGCGACCCCGAGCGGCTCATCCCCTTCGACATCATTCCGCGCGTCATCGATGCCGGCGAGTGGGAGTTCCTGTCGAAAGGACTCGCGCAACGCGTTCGGGCACTCAACGCTTTCATCGGCGATGTCTATGGAAAGCGCGAGTTCCTGCGCGCGGGCAAGATCCCGGCCGAGCTCGTCTATCAGAATTCCAGTTATCTCGCCGAGATGAACGGGGTGCAGGTGCCGCAGGGTGCCTACACCCATGTCTCCGGCGTCGACATCGTGCGCGTCGGGCCGAAGGAGTTTTACGTCCTGGAGGACAATTGCCGCACGCCGTCGGGCGTCTCCTACATGCTGGAGAACCGCGAGGTGATGATGCGGCTGTTCCCGGAGCTGTTCACGCGCAACCGCGTGCGGCCGGTCTCGCATTATCCCGAGGAGCTGCTCGACACGCTGCGCTCGGTCGCACCGCCCAATTGCCGCGGCGAACCGGTTGTGGCGCTGATGACGCCAGGCGCGTTCAACAGTGCCTATTACGAACACACGTTCCTCGCCGACGAGATGGGGATTGAGATCGTCGAGGGCATCGATCTCTTCGTGGACGATCTCAAGGTCTATATGCGCACGACGCGTGGGCCGCAGCGCGTCGACGTTATCTATCGCCGTATCGACGACGCGTTCCTCGATCCGCTGGTATTCCGCAAGGATTCGGCGTTGGGCGTGCCGGGGCTGATGGCCGCTTATCGTGCCGGGAACGTCACCCTCGCCAATGCCGTGGGTGCGGGTATCGCCGACGACAAGGCGGTCTACACGTACGTGCCGGAGATGATCCGCTTCTTCCTGGGCGAAGAGCCGATCCTGCTCAACGTGCCGACCTATAAATGCAGCGACGCGGGCGAGCGCGCGCATGTGCTTGAGAACCTGAAGGACCTCGTGGTCAAGAACGTGCACGGCTCGGGCGGGTACGGCATGCTGGTGGGGCCGCATGCGACGGCGGCGGAACGCGCGGAATTCGTCGAACGCATCAAAGCCACGCCCGACCGCTATATCGCGCAACCGACGCTGAGCCTGTCGACCTGTCCCACCTTTGTCGACAAAGGCATTGCGCCGCGCCACGTCGATCTCAGGCCCTTCGTGCTGTTCGGGCGCGACATCCGGCTCGTGCCCGGCGGGCTCACGCGCGTGGCGCTGCGCGACGGATCATTGGTCGTCAATTCCAGCCAGGGCGGCGGCACCAAGGACACGTGGGTGATCGACGCATGAGCGCTCAAGAATGCTGAGCCGCACCGCCGAGAGTTTGTATTGGCTGTCGCGCTATTTCGAGCGCGCGGAGAACCTCGCTCGACTTATCGATGTCGGTTTGCGCATGTCCGCGCTATCAAACGAGGCCGGCACCAGCGGCAGCGAATGGCATTCGACCATCGTCGCGGCGGGTTGCGAGAAATAGCTTTTATGCCAAGCACAAGACGCCGACGGCGGAAACAGTCGTGCATCACCTGGCGCGCGATCCCGACAATCCGTCGTCGATCATGTCGTGCCTGGATACGGCGCGGCGCAATTCGCGCGCCGTGCGCACGGCGCTGACGATGGATATGTGGGAAGCCGTCAACGGGACCTGGCTGGAAGCGCGTACCCTCACCGACGATCAATTTACGGTCGAGCGCATGCGCAAATTCCTGGAATGGACCAAGGAACGCTCGCTGCTGTTCGTGGGCGCGGCGGGCGGCACGATGATGCGCAACGATGCCTACTGGTTCACGCGGCTGGGCATGTTCGTCGAGCGCGCCGACAACACCGCGCGCATCCTCGACGTCAAATACAACGTGCTGCTGCCGCGCCACGAGGCCGTCGGCGGTACGATGGATTATTATCACTGGACCGCGATCCTGCGCTCCGTCTCGGCGCTGCGCGGCTATCATTTCGTCTATCGCGACCGTTTGAAGCCGTGGCTGGTGGCGGAACTGCTGATCCTGCGGCCGGAGATGCCGCGCTCGCTTGTCACGTGCTTCGGCGGCATCGTCGAGTATCTCGACATTCTCGCCGGCGCCTATGGCAAGCGCGGCGAATGCCACCGCCTGGCGGGGCAGATCCATTCGCGCCTCGCCTATGGCAAGATCGACGAGATCTTCCAGCGCGGCCTGCACGAGTTCCTCACCGAATTCATCGACCAGAATGCCGAGCTGGGCGATCATATCTCCCAGCAATATCTGGCCTAGGCCATGCGCATCGCCGTCCGCCACACGATCACCTGGCGCTACACGCCGCACGTTGCCGGTGCTTCTTATGCGTTGCGGCTGGAGCCGCCGTCGCAGCCGCGCCAGCGCGTGCAGAGTTGGCGCATTGTCGACGACCAGGGCGGCACGCTGTCGGACAGCGGCGACGGCTACGGCAACATCGTCCACATGCTCGCCGTCAATCGGCCGCACCAGGCGCTGACGGTTCTGTCGGTCGGCGAGGTCGAGACCAGCGGCGGCGACGGCGCGCTGCACGGCGTGCCGGAAACGCTGCCGCCGGTCTATTTCCTGCGCACGACCGAAACGACGCCGAGCAGCGCCGCGCTCCAGTCGATCGCCGCCGGCCTCGCCGATGTAGCAGACGGGCGCGAGCGCCTCGACCTGCTGCTGCTCGCCATCCGCAAGGCCATGGCGCAGGCGACGCCGGTCGATATCGTGCACGGCTTCGTTGCCGCGTGCCGGCTGATCGGCCATCCGGCACGAGTGGTCAACGGCTACCTGGCCGCAGAGAGCGCGCAAGGCGCTCATCTCTGGGCGGAAGCCTTCACCGGGACGGCCGGATGGGTCGGCTTCGATCCGGCGACCGGCCTGGTCCCGGCGGAAACCCATATCCGGGTCGCGATCGGGCTGGATGCCGGCGAGGCCGGGGCCGTGCGCAGCGCGCGGCGCGGCTTTGCCGAAGAAACACTTGCGATGGACCTCGCCGTCCAGCAGGTTCAGGCGGGCCAGCAATAGCCCCCAAAAGCGTTAATTTTCGCGAGTTCGTCCGATGACTTATTGCGTTGCCATGCGCCTGAAGGAAGGGCTTGTCATGCTGTCCGACACCCGCACCAATGCGGGCGTCGACAACATCGCCACCTTCACCAAGATGCATGTCTTCGAGGTGCCGGGCGAGCGCGTGATCTGCCTGATGTCGGCGGGCAATCTCGCGGTGACGCAAGCGGTGATTCAGCACGTGACGGAGGGGCCGACCTCCGAGGTCGGCCAGCCGTCGGAGACGGTGCTCAACGTGCCGACGCTGTTCCGCGCCGCGGAGCTAGTCGGCGATGCGATCGGCCGGGTGTTCCGCACGCATGGCGACGCCATGAAGGCGCAGAATGTCGGCTTCGAGGTCAACATGCTGCTGGGCGGGCAAATCAAGGGCAAGCCGATGCGGCTGTTCCAGATCTACTCGGCTGGGAATTTCATCGAAGCCTCCGAGGACACGCCCTATCTGCAGATCGGCGAGCACAAATACGGCAAGCCGATCCTGGATCGCGCGGCGCGCTACGACACCGACCCCAACGATGCGATCAAGCTCGCGCTGGTGTCGATGGATTCGACGATCCGCAGCAATTTGACGGTCGGGCCGCCGGTCGATCTGCTGGTCTATCGCCGCGATACGTTCAAGGTGGGCTTGCGCCGACGCATCGGCGAGGACGATCCGTATTTCCGCCAGATCCGCGAGCAATGGTCGCAGGCGCTGCGCGACGCCTATCGGGCGATTCCGCGGCCGGAATGGGCGCAGTGATCGCACAACCGCCGGTCACCCGCCCTCCCCTTGCCACGCGGGCGCCTTCCGGCGCACCATTCCGCCGCCAGGGCGACGCCTATGGCCCGAACATTGCAGCATTTATCGCGATATCCCGACCAAGAAACCCGTCCACAATAGAACCAACAGGGAGTCTGCCATGACCATGAACCTGACGCGCCGCGGCGCGTTGATGCTGGGCGCCACGGGCGCCGCCGCCTTGATCGGGGGTGGCCGCGCCCGCGCCCAGGCCAAGAAGATTCGCGTCGCTTCGATCTATACCGTGCCCGTCGAGCAGCAATGGGTGAGCCGCATCCACAAGGCGCTGAATGCCGCCAAGGACCGCGGCGATATCGAGTACAAATGGTCGGAGAACGTCGCCAATGCCGACTACGAGCGCGTCATGCGCCAATATGCATCGGGCGGCGAGCAGCTGATCGTTGGCGAGGCCTTCGCGGTCGAGCGCGCGGCGCGCAGCGTTGCCAAGGATTTCCCGAATATCGCGTTCCTGATCGGCTCCAGCTTCGGACCGACGGGCAAGAACTTCTCCGTGTTCGACAACTTCATCCAGGAGCCAGCCTACCTGACCGGCCTGATCGCGGGCGGCATGACCAAGTCGAACATCATCGGCATGGTCGGCGGCTATCCGATCCCCGAGGTCAACCGGCTGATGAACGCCTTCATGGAAGGGGCCAAGGAGACCAACCCGAACGTCAAGTTCCTGGTCAGCTTCATCGGCTCCTGGTTCGACCCGCCCAAGGCCAAGGAAGCCGCCTTCGCCCAGATCGACCGGGGCGCCGATATCATGTACGCGGAGCGCTTCGGCGTTTCGGACGCCGCCAAGGAGCGCGGCAAGCTGGCGATCGGCAACGTCATCGACACCCAGCCGCAGTATCCCGAGACGGTGGTCGCGAGCGCGCTGTGGCACATGGAGCCGACCATCGACCGCGCCATCGCCACGGTGAAGGACGGCACGTTCACCGCCGAGGATTACGGGCAGTTCAGCACCATGAAGTTCGGCGGCGCGAGCCTTGCCGCCGCTCGGCACGTTCGACGCCGAAGATCCCGCCGGCGATCAAAGAAGTGTCAAGGAAGCGCGAGCAGGAGCTCCGCGAGGGGCTGTATCCGCGTCAACGTCAACGACGCCGAGCCGAAATCGACGATGTGAGCCACGCGCGTGAGGCGGAGCGGTGAAGGACCGTTCCGCCTCACGCCGTTTCGTTCAAGGTGATGGCGGTGTCTGACCCCGCGGCGCGCGCGCCCGAGATCGTCTTGCGGCTGGCCGGGATTACCAAGCGCTTCGGCGCATTGGTCGCCAACGACGCCATGATCTCGTCGAGCTTCGCGGCGAAATCGTCGCGCTTGCTGGGCGAGAACGGCGCCGGCAAAACGACGCTGATGAACATCCTGTTCGGCCATTATGTGGCCGATGCGGGCGAGATCGAGGCCTTCGGCAGAAGCTGCCGCCGGGCTCGCCCGAGGCGGCGATCGCCGCCGGCATCGGCATGGTGCATCAGCATTTCACGCTGGCCGATAATCTGAGCGTGCTGGAGAACGTGGTCCTGGGCACCGAGCGCCTGTGGCGGCCGCTCTCGCGCCGGGTCGCGGCGCGTCAAGCGTTCGGCGCTCTGTCGCAACGCTTCGGCCTGACGGTCGACCCGGATGCGCGCGTCGGCGAGCCTATCGGTGGGCGAGCGCCAGCGCGTCGAGATCCTGAAGGCGCTCTACCGCGACGCGCGCGCATCCTGATCCTCGACGAGCCGACCGCCGTGCTGACGCCGCAGGAGAGCGAACGCCTGTTTGCGACCTTGCTGAAGCTCGTCGCCGCGGGCCTGTCGGTCGTCTTCATCTGCCACAAGCTGCAAGGAAGTGATGGCGGTGAGCGAGCGCGTCGTCGTCCTGCGCGGCGGCAAGCTCGTGGCGCGAACGGCGCGCGCGCGGTCACTCGACCCCGCGGAGCTTGCGGCGCTGATGGTCGGCCGCCCGGTGCCGGAACCGGTGCGAGCCGCCGCTGGCCGCGGCCGATCCTCGTGCTGCGCCTGGCCGGCGTCACGCCGATGCTGGCACGGCCGCGCGGCGGTTGGAGAGTGTCGATCTCGTCGTCCGCGCGCAACGAGATCGTCGGCATCGCCGGCGTGTCCGGCAATGGCCAGGCGCGCCTTGCCGACTTGTCGCTGGCATTGTGCGCGCCACCGCCGGCCGCGTCGAATTCCTGGGGCGCGCCTTGGCGCCAGTTGGACCGGCCGGCGTGGTCGGCGCTGGGCGTGGGCCGCGTTCCGGAGGACCGGCACGCGACCGGCGTCGTCGGCGATATGAGCCGTGTGGGAGAACGCGATCGCCGAGCGGCTCCGGCTGCCGGAATTCTCGCGTTCGGGATTCCTGCGACAAGTCGGCGGCGCTCGCTTGCACGAAGGCGATCATCGCCGCCTTCGACGTGCGCTGTCCGGGGCCGCACGCGGTGACACGCCTGCTCTCCGGCGGCAATATGCAGAAGCTGATCCTGGGCCGGGCGCTCAGCTGGCGAGTCCCAGCCTGGTTCTCGCTCACCAGCCGACGCGCGGGCTCGATGTCGGCGCCGTCGCCTATGTCCATCGCCGCCTGCTCGAGGCGCGCAGGGCCGGGACGGCGGTGCTGCTCATCTCCGAGGATCTCGACGAGATCCTGCAGCTCGCCGACCGGGTTGCCGTCATCTATCACGGCCGCCTGTCGCCCGCTTTTCGATATCCGCGCCGTCACCATCGCCGAAATCGGCGCGGCGATGGCGGGCCACGCGCTGCGCGAGGTCGGGCATGCGGCTTGAAGCGCGCGAGTCCGCCCCGCTCGCGTTGACGCTGCTGGCGCCGCCGGCCGCCATCGCGGCGGCCTTGCTGCTGTGCTCGCTGCTGATCATCTGGACCGGCACGCCGGTCGGCGTCGCTTACGCGCTGTTGTTCACGAGCGCCGCCGGTTCGCTGTTCGCGCTCGCCGAGACGCTGACGCGTGCGACGCCGCTGATCCTGACCGGGCTCGCCGCGGCCGTCGCCTTCCGCGCCAAGCTCTGGAATATCGGCGGCGAAGGGCAGCTTTATGCCGGCGCCCTTGCCGCCACCGTGCTCGGCTCCGGCCTGCTCGAGCTGCCGCCCTTCGCGATGATGCCGCTGCTGCTGATCGCCGGCGCGCTGGCGGGTGCGGCGCTGCTGGTCGGACCGACGGTGCTGAAGACTGCGGCTTCGGCGTCGACGAGGTCGTGACCACGCTGCTGCTCAATTTCATCGTGCTGCTGTTCGTCTCCATGCTGCTCGAAGGGCCGCTGAAGGACCCGATGGCGATGGGCTGGCCGCAGAGCCGCGCCGATCATTGCCGAAGGCGAGCTGCCGAAGCTGGTCGAGCGGCAGCGGCTTCATGGCGGGCTGCTGCATCGCGCTTGCTGCGTCCGTCGTCGTCTGGTTCGTGCAGACACGCACGGTCTGGGGCTTCGAGATCAAGGCGGTCGGCGCCAACCTCGAGGCCGCGGCCTTCGCTGGGCCTGCCGGTCAACCGGCGTCATGCTGCGGGTCGCCTTGTTGTCGGGCGGGCTGGCCGGGCTCGCCGGCGTCGTCCGAAGTCGCCGGGCTCAAGGGCTATCTCACGCTCGACCTGTCGCCGGGTTATGGCTACAGCGGCATCGTCGTGGCGATGCTGGCCCAGCTTCATCCGCTGGGCGTGGTGGCGGCTGCGACTCTTCGTCGCCGGCATCTTCGTCGGCGCCGACGCGCATGAGCCGGGCCGTCGCGGTGCCGACCTATATCGCCGACGTGATCGTGGCGGCTTCGCTCTCTGTGCATGCTGGTCGCCATGCTCCTACGCTGCGCTATCGGCCTCCGGTGGGGCTGATGCCAGCGTTCTCGACCTGCTCGTCTCGGCGGCGTTCTGGACCGCCGCGCTTCGCATCGCGACGCCGCTCATCCTCGGCACGCTGGGGGAGCTGCTCTGCGAGCGCGCCGGGCGTGCTCAACCTCGGCATCGAGGGCATCATGACGCTGGGCGCCATGGCCGGCTGGATGGCGGTCTATCAGGGCGCCGACCTCTGGACGGGCGTGCTGGTGGCCGCCGCTCGCGGGCGCCTGCTGCGGACTGCTGCATGCCCTGCTGACCGTGCCGCTGGGCCTGTCGCAGCACGTCGCCGGGATCGGCGTCACGCTGCTCGGCGACCGCGCTCTCCTATTACGTCTACCGGATGATGCTGCCGCGCGTGACCACGCCGCCGACGATCGCAGCCGTTCCAGCCGCTGGGCAGTCCCGCTTCTGTCGGAGATTCCCGTGATCGGGCCGGCGCTGTTCAACCAGACGCCGCTGACCTATCTGGCGCTGGCGGCCGTCGGTCTCGTCGCCTAGGTGCTCTACCGGACGCCGCTGGGGCTGGCCGTGCGGATGGTCGGCGAAAACCCGGCGGCGGCCGAGGCCCAGGGCATCGACGTCGATGGCGGTCCGCATGGGTGCCGTCGTCGCGCGGCAGCGCCCTGATGGCGGTGGGCGGCGCCTTCCTGACGCTGTCCGCCTTCAACGCGTTCTTCTTCAACATGATCAATGGCCGGGGCTGGATCTGCATCGCCCTGGTCGTGTTCGCCTCGTGGCGGCCCGGCAAGGCGCTGCTGGGGGCGCTGCTGTTCGCCGCCTTCGATGCCCTGCAGCTGCGCCTGCAGCAGACTCGTCGGCGCGGCGTCGTGCCCTATCAGGTCTTTCCTGATGTTGCCCTATGCATCTTAGTCATCCTGGCCCTGGTGCTGATGTCGCGGCGCGCGGCCTATCCGCGCGCGCTGATGATCCCCTACCGGCAAGGGAGAACGCGCACTGATGTCGACCTGATCATACGCAACGCCAATCTGCCCGACGGGCGCGTCGGCATCGATATCGGCATCGAGGGCGGGCAAATCGCCGCCGTGAGCGCGCGCTTGCAGGCCGATGCGCGCCGAGGAGATCGACGCGACCGGCCAGCTCGTGACGCCGCCCTTCGTCGATCCGCATTTCCACATGGATGCGACGCTGAGCTACGGCCTGCCGCGGGTCAACCGGTCGGGCACGCTGCTGGAAGGCATCGCTCTGTGGGGCGAGTTGAAGCCGCTGCTGACGCAGGAAGCGCTGTCGAGCGGGCGCTGGCCTATTGCGACTGGGCGGTCGGCGCGCGGGCTGCTGGCGATCCGCAGCCATGTCGATATCTGCGATCCGCGGCTGCTGGCCGTCGAAGCGCTGCTGGAGGTGAAGCAGCGGGTCGCGCCCTATCTCGACCTGCAACTGGTCGCCTTTCCGCAGGACGGCTATTACCGCGCACCCGGCGCCGTCGCCGAATCTCTGAGCGGGCGCTCGACATGGGCGTCGATGTCGTCGGCGGCATTCCGCATTTCGAGCGCACCATGGCCGACGGGGCCGCCTCCGTGCGTACGCTCTGCGAGATCGCGGCGGAGCGGGGCCTTCGCGTCGACATGCATTGCGACGAGACCGACGACCCGATGTCGCGGCATGTCGAGACGCTGGCGTTCGAGACGCAGCGCCTCGGACTGCAGGGCCGCGTCAGCGGCTCGCACCTGACGTCCATGCATTCGATGGACAACTACTATGTCTCCAAGCTGATCCCGCTGATGGCGGAGGCGCAGGTGTGCGGCCATCGCCAACCCGCTGATCAACATCACGATCCAGGGCCGTCACGACACCTATCCGAAGCGCCGCGGCATGACGCGCGTGCCGGAGCTGATGGCGGCGGGCTGACCGTCGCGTTCGGGCATGATTGCGTGATGGACCCGTGGTACTCGCTGGGCTCCGGCGACATGCTGGAGGTGGCGGCAATGGGCCGTCCATGTGGCGCAGATGACGCAGCTCGACGGCATGCGTGCCTGCTTCGACGCCGTGACGGCGAATGCGCGCCAAGATCATGGGGCTGGAGGGCTATGGCATTGCGCCGGGCTGCAACGCCGACCTCGTGCTGCTGCAGGCGGGCGATCCGGTCGAGGCGATCCGGCTGCGCGCCACGCGCCTTATGGTGATCCGGCAAGGCAAAATCATCGCCCAAATGCCGCCGCAGGTAGCACAGCTCCATCTCCCGGATGGACCCACAAGCGTTGATTTCCGCTGGATGCCCCCCTCTACTCCACTGAATTAATTAATATTACTTGCTTCTTCAAAACCGGCGCAGCCGCGTCTCTTAACGATTATTGCAAAGTCCTGGTCTGGTCTTATTAAGGCGGCCGTGGCACGTTGATTGCTGTTTTCCAGACACGGACAGGCCGTTAACGCAGAAGACCGGGCATGAGCATTCAGGTCGCACTTCACCACCGCACCACCTACACCTACGACCGGTTGGTGAGTTTCGGGCCCCAGATCGTCCGCCTGCGCCCTGCCCCGCATTGCCGCACGCCGGTGCTGAGCTATTCGCTCAAGGTTTCGCCGGGCGATCATTTCGTCAACTGGCAGCAGGACCCGCAGGGGAATTTCCTGGCGCGGCTGGTCTTCCCGGAGCGCACGCAGAAGTTCGAGGTGGTCGTCGAGCTGATCGCCGATATGGCGGTGATCAATCCGTTCGATTTCTTCCTGGAGCCGCAGGCGGAGCACTGGCCGTTCCTCTACGATCCGGTGCTGCACGAGGAGCTGGCGCCCTATCGGCGCACCGACACGCCGGGACCGCTGCTGCAGGTGTGGCTCGAGAGCGTCGAGCGCACGCCCAAGCGCACGGTCGATTTCCTGGTCGGGCTCAACCAGCGCCTGTCCAGCGAGATCAAATATCTGATCCGCCTAGAGCCGGGCGTGCAATTGCCCGACGAGACGCTCGAGAACGAGAGCGGCTCGTGCCGTGACACGAGCTGGCTGCTGGTGCAGATCCTTCGTCATTTGGGCTTCGCGGCAAGATTTGTCTCGGGCTATCTGGTGCAGCTCGTCGCCGACGTGAAGCCGATCGACGGGCCGGCGGGGCCGAGCGCCGATTTCACCGACCTGCATGCGTGGGTCGAAGTCTATCTGCCGGGGGCCGGTTGGGTCGGGTTCGATCCGACATCGGGCCTAATGGCCGGCGAAGGCCATCTGCCGCTGGCGGCGACGCCGGAGCCGCAATCGGCAGCACCGATCAGCGGCATGGTGAGCGAGGCGGAGACCGAATTCTCCTTCGCGATGGCGGTGACGCGCGTCGCCGAGACGCCGCGCGTGACCAAGCCGCTCAGCGATCGCGAATGGGTCGCGCTGATGGCGGTGGGGCGCGAGGTCGACCGGCGCCTCAATCGCGGCGATGTGCGGCTGACCATGGGCGGCGAGCCGACCTTCGTGTCGGTCGACGACATGGAGGGGGCCGAGTGGAACACCGCGGCGCTGGGGCCGGACAAGCGCAAGCTCGCGGGCCAATTGCTGCGTCGCCTCGCGGACAAATTCAGCCCAGGCGCGCTGCTGCATTACGGCCAAGGCAAATGGTATCCGGGCGAGCAATTGCCGCGCTGGGCGCTGTCGTGCCATTGGCGCAAGGATGGCGAGCCGGTTTGGCGCGACCGTTCGCTGCTGGCGGCGGATGAAGATGCTGGCGACAACGCGACGACGGCCGATGCCGATATCTTTGCGTCCGTGCTCGCGGAGCGGCTGCAGGTGGCGCCGTCCTATCGCATCCCCGGCCATGAAGACGTCTGGTATTATTTGTGGCGCGAGCGCCGGCTGCCGGTGAATGTCGATCCGTTGAAGTCGCACCTGACCGACGCGCAGGAACGCGCGCGGCTGGCGCGCATCTTCGAACAGGGCCTCGACAAGATCACCGGTTATGCGCTGCCCCTGGTGCGCGATCGCAGCAACGGTGGCGCGCATTGGCGCTCCGGCCCGTGGTTCTTCCGACCCAACACGATGTATCTGCTGCCCGGCAATTCGCCGATGGGCTATCGCCTGCCGCTCGACAGCCTGCCTTGGGTCAAGCCCGGCGACGTTGAAGCGACGCCCGAAGCCGACCCGATGGAGCGCAAGGCGAAGCTGCCGGACCAGGATGCGCTGCGCCAGCGCTACAGCCTGGTCGAGCCGCGCATGCGCGCGGCCAGTGCGCGGATGGGCGTCGATCCGGCCGGTGCGTGGCAGGAACAGATCGCGCCGCCCGCCGATCAGACGTCCGATTCCAAGGCGGTACGCACGGCAATATGCATCGAGCCGCGCGGCGGGCTGCTGCATGTGTTCATGCCGCCGGTGACGCTGGCGGAGGATTATCTCGATCTGGTCACGGCGATCGAAGACACAGCGGCGACGCTCAAGCGCAAGGTCGTCATCGAAGGCTACGCGCCGCCGCGCGACGAGCGGCTGCAAAATTTCAGCGTCACGCCCGACCCGGGCGTGATCGAAGTGAACATCCATCCCTCGGCAAGCTGGAACGAGCTCGCCGAGAAGACGCTGACGCTGTACGAGGAAGCGCGCCAGACCCGGCTGGGCAGCGAGAAATTCATGGTCGACGGCCGCCATGTCGGCACCGGCGGCGGCAACCATGTCGTGATGGGCGGCGCATCGCCGCCGGACTCGCCGTTCCTGCGCCGGCCGGATCTGCTGCGCAGCCTGGTCGGCTATTGGCAGAACCATCCGTCGCTGTCCTATCTCTTCTCCGGCCTGTTCATCGGCCCGACCAGCCAGCATCCGCGTGTCGACGAGGCGCGCGACGACGCGCTCGCCAATCTCGAAGTCGCGTTCGAGCAGGTCGACCGGCACAAGAATCCGCCGCTGTGGATGGTCGATCGCATCTTCCGCAACGTGCTGGTGGACATCACCGGCAACACGCATCGCACCGAATTCTGCATCGATAAACTCTACTCACCCGACGGACCGACCGGACGTCTGGGGCTGGTGGAGCTGCGCGCGTTCGAGATGCCGCCCGATGCGCGCATGAGCCTGGCGCAGCAGCTGCTGCTGCGCGGACTGATCTCGACGTTCTGGGAGAAGCCCTACAAGCGCCCGCCGGTGCGCTGGGGCACGCGCCTGCACGACGAATTCCTGCTGCCGCATTTCTGCATGCAGGATTTCGACGACGTGCTGCGCGATCTGCGCGAGCGCGACCTGCCGTTCTCGCCGGAATGGTACGCGGCCCTCGCCGAGTTCCGCTTCCCCAAGGTCGGCAGTGTGGCCGCGCGCGGGCTGGAGTTGGAGCTGCGCCACGCGCTCGAGCCGTGGCACGTGCTGGGCGAGGAAGCCGGTGCCGGCGGCACGGCCCGCTATGTCGACTCCTCGGTCGAGCGGCTGCAAGTGAAGGTGAGCGGGCTGGTCGATCGCCGTCACCTGGTGGCGTGTAACGGCCGCGCATTGCCGCTGCGCCCAACCGGCGTGCCCGGCGAGTACGTGGCGGGCGTGCGCTTCAAGGCCTGGGCGCCTTACAGCGCGCTCCATCCGACCATCGGCGTGCACACGCCCCTGGTGCTCGACGTGTTCGATACCTGGAACGAGCGCTCGATCGGCGGCTGCACCTATCACGTGACGCATCCGGGCGGGCGCAGCTACGACACGTTCCCGGTCAACGCCAACGAGGCCGAGGCGCGGCGCCGCGCGCAATTCTTCGCGCTGGGCCACACACCCGGCCCGCGGCCGGAGCCGGTCCTGTCGACCGTCCAGGAACAACCGCTTACCCTCGATCTGAGAAGCGGATAAAGTTTCCCATAGCCGACTCGAAAGCGTGGGGATGTCCGCCGCCCGTTATGCACCTGCCGGAACCGCGATGGCCGTAGACGCCTTCGACGAGATGGTGACCGGCCAGGGCACCTTGCGACAGCATTGGCAGCCGCTGATTGCGGCGCTGAGCGAGCTCGGTGCCGCCGGGCTCGCCGACCGCGCCGCGCGCGGGCGCCAGCAGCTCGAGGACGAGGGCGTCACCTACAATCTCTATGAGGGCCCGCGCAACTCGGAGCGCGGGCCGGCGGTGACGCCGCCCTTGCCCGAGCAGCGGCCGTGGCAGCTCGACCCCGTGCCGCTCCTGCTGTCCGAGCGCGACTGGGCGCATATCGAAGCCGGGGTGAAGCAGCGCGCCGTGCTGCTCGACGCGGTGCTGCGCGACTTCTACGGGCCGATGCGGCTGTTGCACGAGGGGCGCTACCCGCCGGCCCTGGTCCACAGCCACAAGGAGTTCCTGCGCCCCGCCGCCCGCACCGACGGCCAGCCGGCCGGTCCGATGCTGCAGACCTATGCCTGCGAGCTGGTGCGCGGGCCCGATGGCGTGTGGCGCGTGATTGCCGATCGCGCGCAGGCCCCGGCGGGGGCCGGCTATGCGCTGCAGAACCGCCGCGTGATGAGCCGGCTGTTCGGCCAGGCGATGCGCGAGTGCCGCGTGCGCTCGCTGAGCAGCTTCTTCGAATATTGGCAGGCCGATCTCCTGGCACGCGCCGGTGCCTCCGACAATCCGCGCCTGACGCTGCTGACGCCGGGCCCGCACAACGAAGCCTATTTCGAGCACATCTACTTGGCGCGCGAGCTGGGGGCGACGCTGGTCGAAGGCGCGGACCTGACGGTGCGCGAGAACCAAGTGTTCCTGAAGACGCTCGCGGGGCTCGAGCCGGTCGATGTCATCGTGCGGCGCATCGACGGCGAGTGGTGCGACCCCCTGGAGCTGCGCTCCGACTCGGCGCTGGGCGTGGTCGGGCTGCTGCGCGCGGTGCGCCACAACAAGGTGGCGGTGTGCAACGGCATCGGCAGCGGATTGGTGGAGTCGCCCGCACTGCAGGCCTTCCTGCCGGTGTTGTGCGAGAAGCTGCTAGGCCAGCCGCTCAAGCTGCCCTCGGTCGCGACATGGTGGTGCGGGCAGAAATATGCGCGCGAGGAGGTGGCGCGGCGCTTCGACAAGATGGTGATCCGCAGCGCCGTCAATCTCGGCTGGACGCCGCGCGCCGTCGCCGATCTGGCGGAACCGGAGCAGGCGAAGCTGCTGGAGCTCATCAAGCGGCAGCCGGGCGCTTACGTGGCGCAGGAATATGTCACGCCCTCGCTGTCACCAGGCCTGGGGCCGGACGGGCTGGAGCCGCAACCGATCCTGCTGCGCGTGCATGTCGTCGCCGACGGCAACGATTTCGTGGTGATGCCGGGCGGACTCGCGCGCGTGCCGATGAACAACGATCCGTTCCGCGCAACGCTGCAGCGCGGCGGCATCAACAAGGATGTGTGGGTGGCGGCGAGCGACCCGGTGCCGACCGTGATCCGCGGTACGCCGGCGCGCCAGCGCCTGACGCTGCGCCGCTCGTCGGGCATGCTGCAGAGCCGCGTTGCCGACGATCTGTTCTGGCTCGGCCGCAATATCGAGCGCGCGGATGACGGCGCAAGATTGATGCGCAGTGTGTTGAGCCGGCTGGCAGGCGACGTGACGGCGGCGCGCGACGTGTTCGAGATGACGATCCTGGGCCGGGCGCTGATCCAGTGCGGCATTGTCGATCGCGCCCTCGCCAATGTCCGGCCGGACACCGCGCAGTTCCGCGAGCTGATCCTCGCCGCCTTCGCGCCCGGGCGCTCGCTGCGCGTGTCGCTCGACAGCATCGAGCATCTGGCGGTGCGCTCGCGCCAGCGCTTCTCCAGCGGCATGTGGCGCGTGCTCAACCACATGCTCGGCGAGCTGCGCGAGGCGCGCAACCAGGACCCGCGCGACATCGACCGCCTGATCGATCTCAGCGACATGATCATCCGCACCAACGCCGTCTTCAGCGGCTTGCTGGCGGAGGACATGACGCGCCAATCGGGCTGGCGTTTCATCGATCTCGGGCGGCGGCTGGAGCGCAGCATCCATGTGCTGCGCACGCTGTCGGCGACGACGGGCGCATTGGCGGGCGGGCGCGACTCGGTCTTCGCGCTGGCGCTGGAGCTCAACGACTCCACGCTCACTTATCGCCGACGCTATCGCGCGGCGTTGCAGGCGGCACCGCTCTACGATCTGCTGCTGCTCGACGGCAGCAACCCGCATTCGCTGGGCTTCCAGGTCGAGGCCATCGCCAGTCACCTTGAGACGCTGCCGAGCAACGCGACGCGTCCGCAGCCGGAGGAATGCGACGCGCTGATGCGTCCGTTCGTCGCCATGGTCCTGGAGCTCGATCGCAGCGAGCAGCAGGATTACGACATCACCCAGATGGCGGTGCCGCTGATTGCCGCACTCGACAACGCGGCCGGGCAGATCATGGACATGTCGGACCGGCTGTCGCGCGCCTATTTCTCGCACATGCCGTCTCTGCATCCGTTCGGTGTCGGCTCATGACGCGTTATCAAGTCCGCCACACGACCGTGTACGCCTATAGCTGGGCGGTCGACCTGTCGCAGCACGTGCTGCACCTGACGCCACGCGACCGGCCGCGCCAACGCGTGCGCAGTGCGCGCATCGTCACCGAGCCCGGCGGGTACGCGGCCGATACGGTCGATTATTTCGGCAATGCCGTGCGCTATCTTGAGATCTCCGCGCCGCATAATCGCTTTGAGGTGACGCTGACCGCCGATGTGGAGGTCGAAGCCTTCGATCCGCCGGCGGATGAGGCGACCCCGGCGTGGGAGCGGGTGCGCGACATGCTGGCCGATGACGGATTCCCGGACGCCGTGGCGGAGAGCGAGTTCGCGCTCCCCTCGCCGCTCGCCGCCGCCGATGCAGCGATGGTGGCGTATGCGCGGCTCTCGTTTGCGAAAGATCGCCCGATCCTGGCGGGGTTGCGCGATCTCACGCGGCGCATCTACAAGGATTTCCGCTACGATCCGGCGGCGACGGAAGTGTTCACGGCGGTCGGCGAGGTGATGGCCAAGCGTGCGGGCGTTTGCCAGGATTTCGCGCATCTGCAGATCGCGATGCTGCGCGGGCTCGGCCTCGCCGCGCGCTATGTCTCCGGCTATATCCGCACCTATCCGTCGGGCGATGGCACGGCGCTGCGCGGCGCTGATGCCAGCCACGCCTGGATTTCCGCGTGGTGCGGACCCGACCTTGGCTGGATCGATCTCGACCCCACCAACAATCTGGTCGTTTCCGACGAGCATGTCGTGCTCGCGGTCGGGCGCGACTATGCCGATCTCAGCCCGATTCGCGGCGTCGTGCTCGGCGGCGGGCCGCACAGCGTCGAAGTCGCCGTCCAGCTCAAGACAATCTGACGCGACTCGGGAAGCGTCGCGAAACTGTGGCGAAGCGCGGCGCGGGCTTGTACCCTTGCGCCCTCCGATTCGCAAGGCTACCGGATTCGCGCCAACCATGGACAAGAAAATTTCTTTTGGGGAGAAACTGGGGCTGACGCGCGGCCAAGCGCGTGCCCTTATCCAATTGCGTACGCCTGAGCGCATCCAGGATTATGTCAGCAAGCTGCCGACGAATTTCGAGCCGGAAGGCGACACATGCCTGTCGGTGGTCGAGGTGCTGAAGCAGCGCCGCGCGCATTGCATCGAGGGCGCGTTCCTCGCCGCCTGCGCGCTCTGGCTCAACGGCCAGAAGCCGATGCTGATGGATCTGCGGGCCCTCGAGGACGACGATCATGTCGTGGCGCTGTTCAAGCGCGGGCGGCATTGGGGCGCCATCTCCAAGAGCAATCACATCTGGCTGCGCTGGCGCGACCCGATCTATCGCAATCTACGCGAGCTCGCGATTTCCTATTTCCACGAATATGTGCGCGGCGCCAGCAAGACGCTGTGGAGCTATTCGGTGCCGTACGATCTGCGCCGGGTCAACCCGAAACTGTGGGTGAGCAACGGCGCGCAATGCTGGGAGGTCGCCGAGGCGCTGGACGACATCCCGCATTTTCCGCTGCTGTCGAAAGCACAGGCGAAGCGCCTGCGCCGGCGCGACAGACTGGAGATCCAGGCGGGCAAGTTCCTAGAGCACGAGGCGCCCGACGCCAAGACAGCGCTGCGCTACTGAGACGCCGCCTCCATGTACACGCTCTATATCGGAAATAAGAACTACTCTTCGTGGTCGCTGCGGCCCTGGGCGCTGCTGCGCGAGCTGAACATCCCATTCACCGAAAAACTGATGGTGTTCGACCACGGCGGCAGCTGGGACTCGTTCCGGCATTTCTCGCCGACCGGCCAAGTGCCGTGCCTGGTGGACGGCGAAACGGTGGTGTGGGATTCGCTGGGCATCAGCGAATATCTTGCCGAACGGCATAAGGGCGTGTGGCCCGCCGAAGGCGCGGCGCGTGCCTGGGCGCGCTGCGTGGCCGCGGAAATGCACTCGGGCTTCGGGACCTTACGCGATCGCTGCACCATGAATGTCGGCATCCGCGTGCGCCTCAACGAAATCCCGCCCGCTCTCGCGCGCGACACCGCGCGGCTCAATGAGTTATGGAACGAAGGAGTCAACCGGTTCGGCGGGCCGTTTCTGGCGGGCAAGAGCTTCTCGGCGGTGGACGCGTTCTTCACAGCGGTCGCCTTCCGTGTCCAGACCTACGATCTGAAGCTCGACAAGAATGCCGCCGCCTATGCGGCGCGGCTGCTCGCACTACCATCGCTGCAAGCATGGCAAACTGCAGCGCTGGCCGAGACGTGGCGCGAACCAGACCATGAAGCAGAAGCGATCCGCGCCGGGATGTGGATCGAAGACCGACGCGCCAAGCCTTAGCCCGCAGCCAGCGCGTCGTCGAGGCGGTCGCAGAAGGCGGCGCAGATCGCCTCGTCATGAGCCAGCGACAGATAGAGCTTGGTGCCAATCGGGTTGATGAACACGCCGCGCGCGAACAGGCCGAGCATCATCTTGCGCGCGCGTACTTTGTCGCCGCGCGCGGTCGAGCGATAGTCGTTGACCTTGCGGTCGCTGAACACGATCTGCGCCAGCGGCCCGTCGCCGATGACCTGGGCGGTGAGCTGGCGTTCGCGCAGGAGCTTGCGCAGCATCTCGCGGAATTTGTTGCCGAGACCGTGAAGGTGCTCGTACGTGCCCGGCTGGCGGAACACGCCCAGCGCCGCGCCCGCCGCGGCGGTCGAGATCGGGTTGCCGCCCAGCGTCGAGGCCATCCAGACATAGGAGTCGCTGCCGATGCGATGCTCGTTGACCAGATCCATCACATCGGCGCGGCCACCGAACGCGCCGATCGGGTAGCCGCCGCCCAGCGCCTTGCCGTACGCAACCAGATCGGGGACGACGCCGTAATATTCCTGGGCGCCGCCATAGGCGAGGCGGAAGCCGGTCACGACTTCGTCGAAGATCAACAGCAAGCTGTTTTCGGTGCAGAGCGTGCGCACGCCTTCGAGGAAGCCGGGCTCGGGCGGCGTGCAACGCTGCAGCGGCTCCATGATGACGCCGGCGAGTTCATGGCGATGCGCCTGGACGATCGCGGTGGTGCGCGCGAGATCGTTGTAGGGCGCGACCAGCAATTCTCCGGCGACCGAGGGCGTGCCGGCGCTGGTCAGCTCAGGCTGCGGAAAGTCGAGATTCTTCGACGGAAAGAGGCTGGTCACGCCGGCCTCGTTGGCGCCGTGATAGGCGCCCTCGAATTTGAGCAGCTTGGGCTTGCCGACGAAGGCGCGCGCCAGGCGCTGGCAATACATCGTGGCTTCCGTCCCTGACGCACAGAAGCGCAGGCGCTGCGAAGCGGGGCTGACGCGGCGGATCTCCTCGGCCAGCGCCAGGGCATGACGGTTGAGATAGGCGAAGTTGGAGCCGAGCGGCGCCTGGCGCGTCACCGCCTCGACCACCTCGGGACGCGCATGGCCGACCAGGCCCGAGCCCCAGCCCATCGAGAAATCCAGATACTCCCGGCCGTCGACATCCCAGAGCTTGGCGCCCTGCCCGCGTTCAATGGCGATCAGCGCCTCGGGCGGCAGACCGAACTCGCCGTTGGAAATGCCGGCGGGAAACGCCGCCAAGGCGCGCGCCGCGATCGTGCTGGTCATGAAGGCTCCCCCTGCTGGGCCGATTATCCTAATTATCGCGTCCGACAAGCAACATAGGGGCGCGCCCGCCGGTCGCATGTCTGCCATGCCCCTTCTTGGCGGGGCCGGTTGCGATCTGCATACTCGCGCCCCGCGAAAGGGGACGGATTTGCGTATCGCTTTCTTGGGCCTTGGCCATATGGGTCAGGCCATGGCCGGCAGGCTCATCGCCGCAGGCCACAATGTCAGCCTCTATAACCGCACGCCGGCGAAGGCGCGGGCCCTCGTACGCCAGGGCGCGACGCTGGCGACGACGCCGCGCGAAGCGGCCGAGGGCGCCAAGATCGTGTTCGCGATGGTCGGCGACGACGCGGCGTCGCGGCGCGTGTGGCTGGGGCGCGACGGAGCGCTGGCCGCCAAGCTGGCCGCCAAGCCTTATGCAGTCGAGTGCTCGACGCTTTCGCATGCCTGGCTGCATCGGCTGGCCAAGCAGGTCGCGCGCAAGGGCGTGCGTTTCGTCGATTGCCCGGTCACCGGTATCCCCGTGAACGCCGCGGCCGGCGAGCTGATTTTGTTCGTCGGCGCCGAAAAGCGGGACATCACTGCCCTGCAGCCCGTGTTCAAGACGCTCGCCAAAGAGGTCGTCCATTTCGGACCCGTGGGGGCCGGCAATGCCTTCAAGCTGATGATCAATCTGATGGGCTCGGTGCAGATCGCGGCACTGGCCGAAGGGCTGGTCATCGCCGATCGCGCCGGGCTCGACCGGCGCGTGGTGGTCGAGACGATCCTCAAAGGGGCGGCCGCCAGCCCGCAGGTGGTGCGCAACGCGCGCCAGATGCTGGCCGGGCGCCATGAGCGCGACATCGTGTTTCCCGGCAAATGGCGGCACAAGGATGCGGCCTACGGCCTCAAGCTCGCGCGCGCGCTGGGCGTGGCGGCGCCGTTCGGAACTGCCGCCGTCCGCGGGTTCCGCCAATTGATCGATGCCGGGTTCGGCGAGGCCAATGAAAGCAAGATCGTCGACGTGCTGGGTGCCCGCCCGCGCAGGCGGCGATGACTCCACCGCCTGAAGGCGACAGTCGCAGCGTGTGGCGCGAGTCGCGCGATCTGCGGTTCTTCATCACCGGCGGATTTCTGTCGACCTTAAGCGCGCAGATGCAGTCGGTCGCGGTCGGCTGGCAAGTCTACGACATCACGCGCGACCCGATCTCGCTGGGCTATGTCGGGCTCTCGGTCTTCCTGCCGATGGCGGTGCTGATGTTGCCGGCGGGCGACCTGGCCGACCGCTTCGACCGCCGCCTGATCGTGATCTTCAGCTACCTGGCGCAAGCCGCCTGCGCGGGGCTGTTCCTGGCGCTCACCCTCACCGGCACGACGGAAACATGGCCGTTCTATGCGATCCTGGCGCTGTTCGGTGTGTCGCGCGCCTTCGTGCGGCCGGCTTCGCAATCTTTCCTGCCGGCACTTGTCCCGTCCGCGCGGCTCGCCTCGGCGATCGCATGGCTGTCCTCGGCGCATCAGATCGCGACGATCCTGGGGCCGGCACTGGGCGGTCTCCTCTATGCGTTCGGTCCGCCGGTGGTCTATGCCGCCTGCATGGCGGCCTTGCTCGGCATGGCCTTGCTGGTGACCGCGATCAGGCGCCACGGCCAGCCGCCGCGCGGCGAGGAAGGGATCGGCGCCGCCAAGCGCCTGCTGGCCGGCATCACTTATGTGCGCGCCAACCGGCTGATCCTGGGCGCCATCACGCTCGACATGTTCGCGGTATTGCTGGGCGGCGTCGCGGCGCTGCTGCCGGTCTTCGCACGCGATATCCTGCATGTGGGGCCGGAGGGGCTGGGCCTGCTGCGCAGCGGCCCGGCGCTGGGTGCCGCCGCGGTCGGACTGATGCTGGCAAACATGCCGCTGGCGCGCCGGGCCGGTGCGACCATGCTGGTCTGTGTGGCCATCTTCGGTATTACGGCCATCGTGTTCGGCCTGTCGGAAACCTTCGCGCTGTCGCTTGGCGCCCTGGTGGTGATGGGCGCGGCCGACATGATCAGCGTCTATGTCCGCACGACCATGATCCAGCTCGCGACACCGGACAGCATGCGCGGCCGGGTGAGTGCCGTGAACGCGCTGTTCATCGGCGCCTCCAACGAGCTGGGCGAGTTCCGCGCCGGGATGATGGCGGCCTGGCTGGGCACCATTCCCGCCGTGCTGATCGGCGGGGTCGGCACGGTGGTGGTCGTGGCCTTGTGCGCGTGGCGCTTCCCGGAGCTGCGCCGGGTCGAGCGGCTCAGCGATCTGAGGCCGCCCCCGGTCAAGACTTGATACCCGGCCTTGCCCGTTTTGTTGCATTGCGATAGTTTTTGCATTGCAGCATAGATGGTGGGGTCATGGTCGCATCGGTCGCCCGACCCGGAAGCGCAGACGGAGCCGCGCCAATCTCCCTGGCGGCCGCCCGCCCGGGGTTTGAGTCCGCGCCCGACCCTGCTGCGTTGCACAAGCGGCTTTTGGGGATGTTGCGGGATTTCCGCCAGAGCGCGGATGTGGATCCGTTCGGCAACCCGATCTCGCGCATGGCGCTCGAACTGACACGGCTGGTCGACAAGGGCGAGCTCGCCCCGGCCTCCCTCGACCGCCTCGTCCAGCACATGACGGCGGCGGCGTTCGAGGGCCGCGCATCGCGCCTTGCCCTCTATGTCGGCGACACCGATCCGGCGGCCAACACGGAAAAGCTGCGCGCCGTGATCGCGCGCGTGGCGCAGCCGGACCCCGCCCAAGCGCCGATCGCCTTCGCGCAATTTCAGGTGGTCGTCGAAGCGCTGCATTACGGCATCGTCTTCACCGCGCATCCGACCTTCTCGACCAGCCGCGAGACCTCGCGCGCGCTGGCCGCGCGCGCGGCCGGGCGCGAGACGCCGCCGGCATCGCTCTCGCCGGACGGTGCTGCGCACCGGCCGCCGAAGGTCACGCTCGATCTCGAATTCGCCTGGGCGATGGAGGCGATCGGCCATGCGCAGGACGCGCTCGCGCGCCTGCATGACATCGTGCTGCAAGTGGCGGCCTCCATCTATCCCGTGGAATGGCGCGCGCTGAAACCGCGCCTGGTCTCGATCGCATCCTGGGTCGGCTACGATCATGACGGACGCGCCGATATCGGCTGGACGGACACGCTGCGCATGCGCTTGCGCGTCAAGCAAGCGCAGCTGCTCCGGCTGCGCGCGCTGTGCAAGTCCTTGCATGAAGCGCACCCGCATTCCCGGGCGGCGCCGACGCTGGAGCTGGTCGATTCCGTTCTCACGTTGGCGGCCAAGCAGGTCGAATTCCAGATTGAGGCCGCGAACTCCCAAGCCGGCACGCCGGCCGATCGCGCCGAATTGTTCGCGCGACGGCTGGTCGAGGGCCGCGACCATGCGCTGACCGATACGACGCGCTGCGTGCAATTGCTGACGCGCGCCGTGGAGGCCGAGCAGGACCCCGCCTTGGCCCGCGAGATCGCGTGCCTGCGCGCGACACTCGCGGCGCACGGGCTGGGCCAGGCGCACACGCATTTCCGGCTCAACGCGACGCAACTTCACAACGCAATCCGGCGGCAGATCGGGCTCGACACGTCTCCGGCGGATCCCAGCCGGCGGCGTTCTTACATCACCGCCATCAACGAACTGCTGGCGCGCGCGGAGCCGGTCAGTATCAACACCGGATCGCTTATTGCTGAACGTGCATCTGCAAAACGCATGTTCATGATGATCGCGCAGCTCGCCAAGCACATCGACGCGGAAACGCCGATCCGTTTCCTGATCGCCGAGACGGAGACTGCCTTCACGCTGCTGGTGGCGCTCTATTTCGCGCGGCTGTTCGGGGTCGAGCACCTGGTCGAGATCTCACCCTTGTTCGAGACGGAGGACGCGCTCGAGCACGGCGAGGCGGTGATCGATGAGGCGTTGCGCTCGCCGCATTACCGCGCCTATATCGAGCGCACCGGGCGGCTCTGCGTGCAGTTCGGCTATTCGGATTCCGGGCGCTATATCGGCCAGATGGCGGCGACGTACTGGATCGAGCGGCTGCACTTCAAGATCGGCACGGTGCTGGCGCGCCACGGCATGTCGGGCATCCAGATCGTGTTATTCGATACACATGGAGAGTCCGTCGGCCGCGGCGGCCATCCGGTCAGCCTCGCCGACCGGCTGCACTACATCGCGCCGCCGGCCAGCCGCGCGGCCTTCGTCAAGGCCGGCCTCGCGGTGAAGCAGGAAAGCAGCTTCCAGGGCGGCGACGGCTATCTCAATTTTCTCGCACCCGAGATCGCGTTTGCCTCGCTGAGCCGGATCGTCGAGACGATGTTGTCGCCCGACCAATCCGGCGCCCAGGACCCGATCTACGCCCAGGGCGATTTCGCGGCGGAGTTCTTCGCGGTGGTGCGGCAGGAATTCTCGCATCTGGTGGACGATCCCAACTACGCCGCGCTGCTCGGTGCATTCGGCACCAACATGCTCGACCGCACCGGCTCGCGGCCGGTGCAGCGCCAGCACGAATGGGTAGCGAGCTCAGGAATTCGCGCATCCGTCGCAGATGCGCGCCATTCCCAACAACGCCGTGCTGCAACAGCTCGGGTTGCTGGCCAACACCGTCAGCGGGCTGGGCCGCGCCACCGCCAAGGATCCCGAGCAGTTCCGCGCCATGCTGCGCGACTCGCCACGCTTCCGGCGCGCCATGGCGATGGTCGTCTTCGCGCTGTCGCTGAGCGATCTCGACGTGCTGCGCGCCTATGTCGACACGCTCGATCCCGGCGTCTGGCTCAACCGCTCGGGGCGCACACGCATTCCCGCGCGTCGCGAGGAGCTGCGCATCATCGCGCGCCATCTCGAGCGCAACGACATCCATGCGCGGCTGGTGAAAGTGTATCGCCGGCTGCAGGCGGATTTCCTGCTGCTGCGCGACCAGCTTTCTGGTGCTGAAGCCGGCGACATTTTCGCGCAGGCTGTTCTGTCCGATGAGCGCCGCGAGGATTTGGCGCTGTTGCACGCGCTGCGCATCGCGCTGATCCACCGCATCTACCTGCTGGCGAGCCACATCCCCGATTTCACGCCGCAGCGCGGCTTCACGCGCGACGACCTGCTGCAGCGTCTCATCCATCTCGATGTCGACGAGGTTGTTTCACTGCTGCAAGAGATCTTTCCGCTGCGCGACGCCTCGGAAACGGAAGGCCATGATTTCGCCGAGCCGGCGAGCTATCGCGGCGGTGCGGGCCAAACCTACGAGGTCGAGCACGAGCGCATCTTCAACCCCATCGCCGCCGCCAATTTCCATGAGCCCCATTGGCGGAACTGCTTGATGTCGTCGATCGACAGGTCGTAGCCGCTGAGATGCAAGCTGGCGTAAAGGAGCATCCACGCATGCCCGCCCGACAGCACGAACCGGTCGCGATCGGGCCAGTCCGGATGCGCCGGATCGTGGCGGAGGTGCAGGGTGAACAGGCGATAGGCGAGCGGAGCGAGCCCCATCGGCGTGCCCGGATGCCCGGATGTCGCGCGCTGGACCGCGTCGATCGCCAGAAACCGAAGGGCGTTGATCGCATCGCCCTCAAGCCCGCCGGTCGGCGCCATGTCGGATGCCCGCTGCACCACAACTAGATCGTCGCGCGCGCGGTCCGCTTCAGTTCTCATTGGGCCGGCCTCCCCCGCAGCACCACTGGATCGGCGCATTGGCCTGTGGCGCTTGGCGCGTTCCTGCTTCACTGCCCCCGCGACCCTCCTCGACCGGAGGGCGCCAACCCCTCGCTGGGCGCCGAACAGGCGATCTGAACCGGATTCTTAAGGGCCGGGCCTCAAAGCGCCCTGCGAACAGATGCGCGACCGCCATTCCGGCCTGCATTCGATACATTTCCGGGTCGAGGGGGCTCAAGCGCATGGCGCGTGCAAAGTGCTCGATGGCGCTATCGGGTTCGCCGTGCCAGACTCTCAAGAATCCGCCGAGGAACCAAGCAGACGCGAGATTCGGATTGAGCACGAGCGCCCTGTCGATCAAGGCGATGCCGCCATCGAGCTCGCCGGCGAGATGGCCGAGCGCATGACCGCCTCGCGTGAGCGCGACCGCGTCGTCTCTGCCCAACTCGACTGCCCGACGGGCCAACCTGGCTCCCTCGGCGATCTCCTGCGGGCGATCGGTCATCCAACCGTTGACCTTGCGCCAGAAATGGCACCACGCCGCCATCGCATAGGCTGACGCGAAATTCGGGTCGAGCTGCAGCGCGTGATAAAACTGGGCCAGCGCCTCGTCGATGGAATCCCTGGTCCCCCGATGCAGGTTCGCCATTCCGCGCAGGTAGTAATCGTGGGCGTCGAGACTTCTGGTTGGCTTCTGCTTTGCGCGTTCGATTTCCGCTCGCTCCAGCTGAGGAGCGATCGCCCCCACGACGTTTTCGGTTAGCTGATCCTGCAGATCGAAGATGTCGCCGAGGGTGCCTTCGAAACGGTCTGCCCAGAGATGCCCCCCGGTCGTCGCGTCGATGAGCTGTCCCGTGATGCGTACCCGGTTCGCCGCTTCGCGCACGCTGCCCTCCAGCACGTAGCGTACGCCGAGCTCGCGGCCCACCTGCTTCACATCGACCGCCCGGCCCTTGTACGTGAAGCTCGAGTTGCGCGCGACGACGAACAGCCAGCGAATGCGCGACAATGCCGAAATGATGTCGTCCACCACGCCGTCGGCGAAATATTCCTGCTCGGGGTCGCCGCTCAGGTTCAGGAACGGCAAGACAGCGATGGAGGGTATGTCGGGAAGGACCAGCGCATGTGCAGATGCTTCATCAGACCTGGCGAGTTCAGCTTTCTGAGAACTGAAATCATCCGATGATTGCGCTTCCCTGACGTCGCCGACAAATCGGAAGCCTTTGCGCGCGACCGTTCGGATCAGGCGCTGTTCCTGGCCGCTGTCGTCGATCGCCTTGCGCGCCGCGTTGATATGACTGGTCAGGGTCGATTCAGAGACGATCCGTCCGCCCCACACCACATCCAGCAGCTCATCCTTGCTGACGACGTGCTCACGGCTCTGCACCAGATAGAGCAGCAGGTCGAAGACTTGCGGCCCGACCGCGATCGCCCCGGAGCCCCGAGTGAGCTCCCGCCGTTCAGGGTCGAGCAGGTAGTCCTCGAACCTGTATTGCACTTCGGCCCTCCCTGTCGCGCACCCAGGCGTCGGACACGTAGCCGAGGCAAGTGGGCTGGACCAGTCCGGCAGCTATTGAGATCCTGTTCCCCGCTCACCTCTTCCCGTACGCCGTGAAAACGTAATCTTTTGCCGCCGCAAGCTCATGGCACGCGGCCCCGCACTTGGCGTCGTTGCCCTGCAAAGATGTATTGGGCGTGAACGTGTCGGACGCGGGGTCATAGTCAAACTGGGCGTATCCCCATCCGCCAGTGTCCGCGAATCTGCTGCTGTCCTTCACCATGCAACCAACGCCTGCCAGGGTGTCCGGCACCTTCACGGCAAAGGGGGCCTCCGCATTCTGTTTCGGTTTCCACGCGATCTTCGCAATCTTGGAGCCATCAGGAAAAGGCTTGCCGTTGCCGGGAACGCCGGCCCGGTAGGCGTCGATCATCGCGGGATTGGCGACGATCAGGTTGAGCACGTCATCGGGCTCTTCCGAAGCCCCCATCATCGAATTGGGGTGACTGACGGCGACACCCGGCCAGTCGTCGTATCCCCTGCACTCGGAGAGCGCGAGCCCATTCGGCACTTGCACGGTGGACTTGTCCTGCGCGAGGGCCATGCCGCCCAAGACGGCGAGCAATGCCACGATGGCAATCACCGGGATGTTTCTACTCTTCATTTTCAGGCCCTCCCTTTTTGCCCGGTCCCTGACTTAATTTTTGATCAGCGTCTCGGGGCTGGCGTTGCTGCACGGACACCCCTCTGGCCGCATTCCTGATCGGGCCACTCATGTAGCACGGTGGTCATTATCGGGCACGCGCCGTGACGCTGGCTCTCATCACAAGGCCGGGATGACCGCGCCTCTTGGACAAATAACCAAGACAAACTCAAGCGAAATTCAAGGTCGCTGCAAGGACTTCCGGTCACCTCGGCGGGCATTCTCCGCCCGTATCGATCAGGGCAGAGTGGTCGAGATCGAAGGAGGACTAGCACAAGCCCGCTATGCTAACCCGGCGGTCTGCCGTGATAGGTCGCGCACGGCGCAAGCTAATTCCGAGTTTGGCGGCGCGTGCCAACCCACGGGGGCCGGCGGCGGAGGCGGCCGATACGGCCGTGGGTAAGGCGGAGAGGAGACACACATGAGCTTGGACAATACCTCACAGCCCTCGGTCAAGTACTGCGCCGATGTCGTGAACGCGAAGTACCTCCACGGTAGACCGGGGCCCGAGTTGGTTCCGTCGCGCTACGCGCACCGGGTCGGCGAGATTGACGTGCTGGTGGTCAGCGATGGGGTGCTCTCGCTGCCAGGCGCGATGTTGGGCCACAACGTCGACCCGGCCGTCCGGGCGGCCTGGCTGGAGGACATGTTCCTGCCGCCGGACGTGCTCGAGTGGGCGCTGAACGCGGTCGTGGTGCGTAGCGGCGGCCGGACCATACTCATCGACGCTGGGATAGGGGGGGAGTTCCCGGACTTGCCGCGGGCCGGGCGGTTGGTCCAGCGACTGGAGGCCGCCGGCATCGATCTCGCATCCGTGACCGACGTAGTGCTGACCCACCTGCACATGGACCACATTGGCGGGCTGCTCGTCGACGGGGTGAGGGACCGGCTGCGTCCGGACCTGCGGGTCCACGTGGCGGCCGCCGAGGCCGAGTTCTGGGCGTCGCCCGATTTCTCCCGCGTCTCCATGCCGCCGGGGTTCCCGGACGCGCTTCGGCGGGCGGCCAAGCGGTTCTTGAACGAGTACCGCAGTCAGATGCGGCCGTTCGAGACGGAGTACGAGGTGGCGCCGGGGGTGCTCGTCCGTCGCACCGGCGGCCACACCCCCGGGCACAGCGTGGTCCGCCTGGCGTCCGGCGGCGACCGGCTGACGTTCGCCGGCGACGCCGTGTTCCAGGTCGGGTTCGAACACCCCGACTGGTACAACGGCTTCGAACACGACCCCGAGGAGGCGGCCCGCGTCCGGGTCGGTCTTTTGCGGGAGCTGGCGGCGAACCGTGAGCCGCTGGTGGCCACTCACCTGTCGTTCCCGTCCGTCTGCCATGTGGCGGTCGACGGCGACGTCTTTCGTTGGGTACCGGGCCCCTGGGAGTACTAACCGCTTGTTGGGTTAGGGCCGCGCACGCAGGCATGACCCCGTCGTCCCAGGCAATCTGTAGCACGGGACACGGCGTCGTCGGGACGGATGGAATCAACTGGCCACTGCCGCGGCAGTGGCCCCTTGGACGAACGACCACGCAAAATTCAAGCAAGAACTCATGCCCGCTGCAAGGTCTTTCGGCCGGCTTGCGGGCAAGCTCCGTTCAATTGATCGCGGCGGTCGCGATCTCGGTCGGAGGGAGGGACAACCCATGAAGATTGTCGTCATCGGAGGCACCGGACTCATCGGGACGAAGCTCGTGAACAGGCTTCGCGAGAAGGGCCACGAGGTCGTGGCCGCCTCGCCCGACACCGGCGTCAACACCATCACCGGCGAAGGACTGGCCGAGGCGCTTGAGGGCGCTCGGGTCGTCGTCGACTTGGCGAACTCGCCGTCGTTCGAGGACAAGGCGGCCCTCGAGTTCTTCGAGACGTCCGGCCGCAATCTCCTTGCCGCGGAAACAGCCGCCGGCGTGGGGCACCATCTCGCGCTCTCGGTCGTCGGCGCCGACCGCCTTCCCGCAAGCGGCTATTTGCGCGCGAAGATGGCCCAGGAGAACCTGATCAAGGCGCCCGGAATTCCCTATACGATCGTTCGTTCCACGCAATTCTTCGAGTTCATCGGCCGCATCGCTGAATCCGGCGCGGACGGCAACGTCATTCGGCTGTCGCCTGCACTTCTGCAGCCGATCGCATCGGATGACGTGGCCGATGCGATGGCGGACGCCGCGCTCGGCGCTCCGGTGAACGGCACGATCGAGATCGCCGGTCCCGAGCCCTGGCCTCTCGACAAGCTCGCACGGAGCCTTCTGAACGCGAATGGGGACAGACGCGAGGTCATCGCCGACGTCCACGCGCGCTACTACGGCACGGAGTTGAACGATCGGTCGCTGACGCCCGGCGACCATCCGCGCCTCGGCTCGATGCGCTTCGAGGACTGGCTCAGCCGCGCACCGGCGCGGAGATGAATCCGCGGGCCGGCGCAACCCAAAAGCCTTCTCTCTTTGCACACGAGCAGAGGAGCCAAGACGATGAGCACGATCACCACGAAGGACGGCGCCGAGATCTACTACAAGGACTGGGGCAGCGGCCCGGTCGTGACCTTCTCGCACGGCTGGCCACTGAACTCGGACGCCTGGGACGGCCAGATGCTGTTCCTGGTGCAACACGGCTATCGCTGCGTGGCGATCGACCGACGCGGACACGGCCGCTCGAGCCAGCCATCGGCGCACAACGACATGGACGGCTATGCCGACGATCTCGCGGCCGTCATCGAAGCGCTGG
>CAVVJD010000007.1:0-5570 GCA_963748455.1 uncultured Alphaproteobacteria bacterium | reverse complement strand
CGGGGACCAAGGTGGCCGACCTGGTGCACACCGGTGATTTTGGCGGCGCTGCGACATTGATGCGGACTCTGGTCGAAGAGCGTCCGCTTGATCGGAGCCGGCGGTTGATCCTGGGACAGCTTTGGTTCGGGGGCGGTGATTTTTGCGGCAGCGGCGACGAGTTCCAACGCATCGAAAAGCGCGGCGGGACGAAGGACGACTTCGCGGTGCTCGACATCGGCGAAGCCATGGCAGTGGGCTCGCCCGACAAGGCAGCGCTGCTCGCAGGCAGCCGATTCCAGGACAGCGCTGCGTGGCTGTACCTGTCGTTGCGACGAAAGGGCGACACTCAGGCCAGCTTGCCGGCGGGACCCAGGGGTAAAATCGATTCGCAATCTGCTGCGCGGTGACACGACCAAAGCCGAGTATATCGACCTGCAATGGTACATCATGGACGTGCTGCTCGACGGCCTCGCCAAGAGGTACAGCAATGCCGCCGGAATTGCCGACGTAGTAAAAGTTGTCAAAGGAAACCTGCGCGCAGAATTGACCTGCGTCGCCGATTTTGCACGGGCAGAACAGGCATTGGCAGATAACGACCGCAAGGGCGCTATAAAGCGCTTCCAAGCGACGCAAAAAGACGTGCCGCTTCTTGAGCTCCATGTCGCGCAGGCCGAGCTTCGACGCCTGATGTGACGACTGCTGCCAAAGATTGTCAGCATGCTCTTCTATGCTTGCTCCGCTGCGGCCACGCATCGGAGTTCCCATGTACGTGCTCTACCACTTTCCCTATTCGCAACACGCGCGGCGCGTCGTGTCGCTGCTGGAAGCGGCAAAGCTGCCGTACGAGTTGCGTCATGTTGACATGGCGAGCGGCGCGCATCTGTCAGCAGCCTATCTCGCCATCAATCCCAATCACCAGGTGCCGACGCTGCTCGACGGCGATCTCGTGCTGCACGAGTTGAACGCGATCCTGCGCTATCTCTGCCACAAGCATGACCTGACCGACTGGTATCCGGCTGATCCCAAGCATCGCGCACGGGTCGAGCAGTGGCTGGACTGGAACCAGTGCCGCCTGTCGCCGGCCGTCATCGACATCGTGCGCAACAAGCTGTTCCGGGGCGACAAGGGCGACATGGAGGCGATCGCGCGTGGCGAGGCGAAGCTGCGCGAACTGGCGCCGATCCTTGATGCGGGACTTGCTGCCAGGATTTCCTCGCCGGGCCGAAACCGACGATCGCGGACCTCTCCGTCGCCTCCAACCTGTTCCAGCTCGGCTTGACGAAGGCCACTCCGCCGGGCGCGCATACCGCCGCCTGGTATCAGCGCATGGGCGCGCTCGAGGCGTTCAGGAAGTCGCTGCCACCGCGTTACCCTTGACTAATGGTAAGTTGTCATCTTACGGTAAGTTATGGCTTACCAAGTAATGGCAGCGCTTGCCGATCCGATGCGCCAGGAGATCCTGGAAAAGCTGCGTGCCGGCCCGCGGCCGGTCGGTGAGATCGCGGCCGGCATGCCGATCAGCCGGCCGGCGGTCTCTCAGCACCTGAAGGTGTTGAAGGAGAGCGGGCTGGTTGCGGAGACGAGAGCGGGCACGCGGCACTACTTCGCAATCGCGCCAGAGGGGATCGGCGCGTTGCGCGCGTATCTCGATGACCTGTGGGGCGACGCGCTGACAGCGTTTGCCCGCCATGTGGAGAAGGAGCAAACCTCATGAGCAGTGTCGCAAGCTTCGCCGTGCCGCCGATCGAGAAGAGCGTGGTGGTGCGGTGCGATCCCACCCGGGCCTTTCAGGCGTTCACTGCGGAAATCGGCCAATGGTGGCCGCTGCAGATGTTCTCGGTGGCGCAGGGCAAGGCCCGTACCGCCATGATCGAGCCCAAGGCCGGCGGCCGGATCTATGAGACCGCGGAGGACGGCAGCACCCATGACTGGGGCCGCGTGCTCTCCTGGTCGCCGCCCAGCGGTTTCGCCATGACCTGGCATCCCGGCCGCGCCGCCGACCCGCACACGGTGGTCGAGCTGAGCTTCGCCGCGGAAAACGGCGCGACCCGGGTTCGCGTTGTCCATCGCGGCTGGGAGGCGCTGGGCAAGGATGGCGCCGCCAGACGCGAGAGCTACAATGGCGGTTGGGACATGGTGCTCGGCCAGGCTTTCGCCGGACACCTCGCACGGGCCGCCTAGGTTCGCTGCCGATTTGAGCCTCTCGGGCGGCCGGAGCGATCCGGCCGCTTGAATTTTGGCATTATTTGTGTACCGTATACGAAATCACGGATCTGCTTCCGGGGTGGATATGCGGCACCTGACACTCGAACGGTCGCTGACCGACCGGACTTATGACGCCATCCTCGACGCGATCAGCGGCGGCGAGCTGGCGGCCGGCGCGCGCATCAACCAGGACGAACTGGCGGCCAAGCTGAACGTCTCGCGCCAGCCGATCGTGCAGGCGCTGGCGCTGCTGAAGGTGCAGGGCTTCGTGCGCGAGACCGGGCGGCGGGGCGTGGTGGTGGCGCCGCTCGACGCCGATTTCATCTCCCATCTCTATGAGCTGCGCAGCGCGCTCGATGGCGCGGCCTGCCGCGGCGCGGCCCTGCGCGGCAGCGTGGAAGCGAAACTCTGGGGCCCGGCCCTGATTGCGGAAGGCCGCGCAGCGTTCGCGTCCGGCAGCGTGAAGCGCATGGTCGATGCCGACATGCGGTTCCATCGCTTGCTCTACGACCTGTGCGGCAACCCGATGATTGCTGAGACCGCTTCGCTGCACTGGCATCATATCCGCCGGCTGATCGGGGGCTATCTGCAGCATTATCCGATGCGCGACGTATGGGACGAGCATCAGGCGATCCTGGATGCAGTGATCGCAGGCGATCCGGATCGCGCCGAAGCGGCCGCGCGCCACCATGCCGACCATGCGTCGATGAAGTTCGCGGGCCTGGTGCGTGCAACCGACGGGCAGGAAGCATCGACCGCCGGAACGCCGGCGAGCACAAGGAGGAAAAGATCATGAAGCTGACCGAGGCTCAGATCGCTGAGTTCGAGCAAGAGGGCTATCTGTTCCTGCCCGAGGTGTTCTCCGCCGAGGAGATGGAGCTGCTGACCGGCGAGATCCCGGGGATCTTCGCGCAGGACCGGCCGGAGGTGATCCGCGAGAAGGGCTCCAACGCGCCGCGCTCCGCCTTCTATGTGCAGACCTGGAATCCGGTCTACGCGATGGTGGCGCGCCATCCGCGGCTGGTCGAGCCGGCGACGCAGCTGCTCGGCTCCGACAAGCTCTACATGCACCAGTTCAAGATCAACGCCAAGGCGGCCTTCGACGGCGCGGTCTGGCAATGGCACCAGGACTATGCCACCTGGTTCAACGACGACGACATGCCGACGCCGCGCGCCATGAACATCGCCTTGTTCCTGGCCGAGGCGAACGAGTTCAACGGGCCGCTGATGTTCATCCCGCGCAGCCATCGCCTGGGCCGGCTGGAAGCGGGGCACGACGTCACCACCACCTGCTATCCGCTGTGGACCATCGACAACGACACCATCACGCGGCTGGTGGACGAGGGCGGCATCGTGGCGCCCAAGGGACCCGCCGGCTCGATGCTGCTGTTCCACGGCAACCTGGTGCATGCCTCGGGCAGCAACATGACGCCGTGGTCGCGCTGGATCCTCTATCTGTCGCTCAATCGCTGCGACAACGCGATCCGCCGCTTCAAGCGGCCGACCTGGATCGCCAACCGCGACTTCACGCCGATCGAGATGCTGCCGGACGATTGCCTGCTACCTACGCGCGCGCCATCGCGGCGCGGCGGCCTGAGGGAGCGCGACCATGAACCTGCACAAGCTGCTGCGCGAACGCGACGCGACCGGCAAGCCGCTGCGCGTCGGGCTGATCGGCGCCGGCAAGTTCGGCTCCATGTTCCTGGCGCAGGCGCGCCGCACGCGCGGGCTGCACATCATGGGCGTCGCCGATCTCGTCCCGCGCGCGCGCGCGCGGCGCTCGCCACGTCGGCTGGCCGGCAGAGCACATCGAGCGCGCGCTCGGCGACGAGGCGATCGAGCGCGGCACCACCTGGATCGGCGACGATGCGAAGGCGCTGATCGCGCATCCGGCGCTGGACGTGGTGATCGACGCGACCGGCACCCGGCCGCCGGCATCGCGCACGCGCTGGCGGCGATCCAGCACGGCAAGCACATCGTCATGGTCAACGTCGAGGCCGACGTGCTCGCCGGGCCGCTGCTGGCGGCCAAGGCGCGCGAGGCCGGCGTCGTCTACAGCCTCGCCTACGGCGACCAGCCGGCGCTGATCGCCGAGCAGGTCGACTGGGCGCGCGCCTGCGGCTTCGACGTGGTCGCCGCCGGCAAGGGCACCAAGTACCTGCCGGCCTATCACCAATCGACGCCCGAGACGGTGTGGGGGCATTACGGCCTCACGCCGGAGCAGGCCAGGCAAGGCGGCATGAACCCGCAGATGTTCAACTCCTTCCTCGACGGCACCAAGTCGGCGATCGAGATGGCGGCGGTCGCCAACGCGACCGGCCTGACGCCGGCGCCCGACGGGCTCCGCTTCCCGCCCTGCGGCGTCGACGACCTGCCGCGCGTGCTGCGGCCGAAGGCCGAGGGCGGCGTGCTCGACCACAAGGGCCAGGTCGAGGTCATCTCCTCGCTCGAGCGCGACGGCAGGCCGGTGTTCCGCGACCTGCGCTGGGGCGTCTACGTCGTGTTCGAGGCGCCGAGCGACTACGTCGAGCGCTGCTTCGCCGAATACGGCCTGGTCACCGATCCGTCGGGCCGCTACGCGCGCTCTACAAGCCGTTCCACCTGATCGGGCTGGAGCTCGGCATCTCGGTCGCCAGCGCCGGCTTGCGCGGCGAACCGACCGGCGCGCCGACCGGCTTCCGCGGCGACGCCGTCGCCACCGCCAAGCGCGACCTCGCGGACGGCGAGATGCTCGACGGCGAAGGCGGCTTCACGGTGTGGGGCAAGCTGATGCCGGCGACCGACTCGCTGCGCGTCGGCGGCCTGCCGATCGGCCTCGCGCACCACGTCAAGCTGCGGCGCGCGGTGAAGGCGGGCGGAGCCTGACCTGGAGCGACGTCGCGATCGACGAGAGCAGCGAAGCGGTGCGCATCCGCCGCGAGATGGAAGCGATGTTCCGCGATCAGTCGGCGGCGCCCTAGGCTGGCGGTCTGGTCTTCGCCGCCTGTCGGGTGGCGTAGAACGCCTTCAAGCCCTCGGTCATTTCCTGCCACACGCGCGACAGGGCAGGGTCGCGCTTGATGACATCCGTATAGCCTGCGATCGCGGGATAACGTTCCAGCAGGTCCGGGCGCTTGGCGAAGCCGATCAGGCCGTCGAGCGTGAAGCGCACCGGCGTCAGCCACACATCGGCCGTGCTGATCCGCTCGCCATCGGCGTAGGTGTCCGGGCGCAGCAGCGATTTAAGATGGGCAAGGCCGGCATCGAGCTTCTTGAATCCTGCCGCCGCCGCTTTCGCGTCAACCGTCTCGGCGTCCAGCAGAAAAAAGATCGGCATCGCGGCCTGCATCACATAGATCCCGGTGACATCGGTGATGAGGCGGACATGGGCCATCCTTGGCGTG
>CAVVJD010000006.1:0-19725 GCA_963748455.1 uncultured Alphaproteobacteria bacterium | reverse complement strand
GAGAAAGCACAGGCCTTAGGCGGGTTCATGCAAGGATCCGGTGCGCAGTTATCTGCTGCAGGCAGGCGACGTCGTGGTCATGGCCGGCGACAGCCGACGATACTTGCATGGCGTGAAGAAGATCTTCGACGGGAGCTTGAGCCTGGGATCCAGGATCAGCCTGACCGCGCGCCAGGTCTGGAGATCTGACCGGGTCCGGCCTTGCCCACCTCTCAACATTCCCACCCCTCTGCCCGGTTGAGAGCGATCTCAACAACCCAAGCTCACCCCCTGAAAGCCTGCGCGCCGCTCTTCTTTCGGGAGAAAAGGCGCGCTCTGACTTCAGCCCTGCTGACCGCTCCTAGCCGGGATACCCACGAGGCCCATCCCTCCGCAATGCTGTGCCGCGGTGAGCCTGGATCTACTTACCCCCTCCGGCCAAAGTCACTTGCCGGGCTCGGCTTAACTGAACTCTCCGCGAGAATGCAGACAAAACCGCGATCAAGCTTATGAGCATCACGAATGTGGACGGCTCGCTTACACGGATGGTCACCGATAGATTGTCGATACCCCAAGACTTATCTGTGCCGCCTTGCCAGCCTGTGCCGTCGGTGAGGCCTTGAGAACTAGCGAAGAACGAGAGCGTCAGCGTGTCCGAAGTGTGAGCAATGTTCTTGAAGATCGGATCCGCACCAAGATCGAATGCGGTGTCTGGCCACGTGCTGTTGAATCGAAGGTGGGCCGGGCCGCTAAGCAGGACTTTGGACGACGGTGTGTAGTCAGACGTTCCGTCGATATTCGTGAAGACGTGAGAGAAATCGTAACGCCGTCGAGGGTGACGTTGAACCGGTCGGGACCTCCGGGAAATCCGAGGCCGTCCCACGAATCAAGTGCGGCAAAGAGAAAAGAAATATCGATGCGCTTGTGCTCTGGCAATCCGGTGAGCGTGAGTGTTGTGGCGGTGATCGAGGTCGTGTCCGGTCCGTAGGTCCCGAAGATGTTGCCAGTCGCGTTACGCAGGAGGTTGCCGGAGAAGGGGCTGGGGAGCGATTGTATGCCGGTCGTGCTAGTTATCCCTGACAACCCGCCGGCTATTCCTGACCCAAGAACTTCATTTCCGTCAAAATCGTTCGTATAGGCTGTGATGATATGTGCAGCCGACGCGACGCCGGTCAAAACGAGCAGCAGCACTGCTGACATAAGTGGAATTCGTAAGTGCATTTTTGGCCCCCCTTTTTTGTTTATTCTGACAGCATCGCACAACGGATAGTTGCGGGCTGCTGCATGCGCCTATCATATCGGTAATCCTTAGAAATAGCTAAATAGTCTAGCTTCTCAAATCCCGATGCCACCGCTCACGGTTCATGCGGCTTACCGATCAGTTATCAACTATATTCAAACGCGCTAGCAGCTCGTTGTTATGGTCTTTGCCCGAGTTCGCGTATTCGACCCGGCCGACTTGCCCAGCGGCGCGTAGGCGCTCAAGCGCCTGGCTGACGTAGTAGGCGTTCGTTCGGTCGGGCTGGCCGTCTGGTGCTCGCTCGCCAAGAAACACCACCTCGCGCACGATCTCCGGCAGCTCCGCTGCAAGCGTCGCAAAGCCGCGCGCTGCCCCGGCAGGCCACGCCACCGTGCCGCGGATGCAGCACCATATAAGCGAGTCCGCTCTCCAGGCCTTCGGAAACCGCAAATTGTCGGGGCCGGCGGTCCAAGCCGCACGGCGCACCCGCCACAAGCGCCTAGCATCAACTTAGGTTCGTCGACCGGCGCTTTACCTCGCCCGTCAGGAGCTAGGAAGATCCGCAGAATGCCCGCCACTTCGCCAGACGGCTGCTCAAAGCCGGCGATAAGCGCCGGAAAATATCGGCGTGCTTTGCCTGGATATTTGAGCGCGCGCACAAAGCCCAACGGGGCACCTGGCGGCGCGACCAGGCCGCGCGACGCAAGATAAGTTTCCGCCGGCGTGCCGGCGATCGGCTGGCGGGCCATCCAAATCTTCTTCGCGATGTTCTGATTGCGCGCCGGATCGCGCGTCTGCGCAGACTCTTTACGCGCCGGCGCTGCCGGCGCTGCATCGCCGCGCCCGGCCAAGTGTTCGCGCGCTTTCTTCGCGGCATCGGCGATCGAACAGCGATAGACGGCAGCCGTCAAATCGATGAGGTCGCCGCCCTCGGCACCGCCGCTGCCGGCGGGATCGAATTCCGCCCAACGGCCGATCTTGGGGCCTTCCAGAATGAGGGAGAAGCTGGAGCCTTCCTCGCCGTAGATGCTGCCGGCGCGTAGCGTGCGCGGTGATCCATGCCAAACTTTGAGGCCCGGGCCGGTGATGATTGTGCGGGCGTAGTTCTCCACGCCAATTTCATCAATTAGCCGTCGGTTAAGCTCGGGGAGCGATAGTCGTTTGGGCTGGGTCATTGTTTGGCGCGGAACGTTAGGCAATCATCCGTCAACCAGTGGTTAAGACGATCTGCGGAACGAAATATGCGGCGCGCATCGATTTTGATTCTTGGGGCGTGTGCCCTTATTGGCCTGGCCATCGATGCCGCCAGAGCCGAATTGTATGCCGGGCCGGGCAACCGTCGTGGATGGCGACACGATTTACGTCGGCGCTGCCGGCGCTTCGCACAAGCGCGTTCGCCTGCGGCTCCATGGGATCGATGCCCGGAGCGCAGTCAAGTCTGCGCCAATGCCGCCGGCGCCTCCTATGCCTGTGGTCAGAACGCAACCGACGAGCTGCGCCGGCTGATCGGCGGCGAGGCAGTGTCGTGTGACGCTGTCGGAAACGACGGCCGACGGCCGCTCGTGCGATGCACGGCCGGTGGCATCGATCTCAACCGGGCACTTGTGGAATCGGGTTGGGCCGTCGTCTACCGCTATCGCGATAAGCCGGTATCGGATGAGTACCTGCCGGCGGAAGCCGCCGCGCGCTCGGCGCGGCGCGGTCTGTGGTCGGGCGCCTTCGTCATGCCCTGGAAGTGGCGAGCCGAGCACAAGGGCTCGGAAAACTAAGAGCCGGCATCAAACACCGGGTCGTTCAGCTCATTGATGCCCATAGAAAGATCAGCGTTGCGGCGAAGCCGAGCGCGGTGCGCCCCGCGTGAAGCTTCGCCCATTTCTCCAATAAGGCGCGAGTTTCAGGCCCGGCGCTCGCCGACTCGGTCTTCATGAGCCTTCGGTTCGTCGGCATGATGCCGAGGAGCGTGTAGGGCCAGTTGGCAACGAGAATCGCCGCCCCGACGAGCCAGGGCAATTGGCTGGTCTGCCACCACGCCAAGAGGCCCATGACAAAGCCGACGATTGCAAGCGACGCCTGCATGGCGGCCCCGCGCCTATAGGCTGCTTTCCATTGGGTGAGGAGTGCAACGTCGTCGAGCCACAGACGGGCAGGCTGTTCGGCGACATTGATATAGATGGCCGCTCCAGCGAATACTGCGGCGACGATCAGCGCGAGCTGTCCTGGCAGCATGACCAGCTCTCCCATTTTTGGCGCCCTAGAGTCTGATCCATCTATTTTGAAGCATATCCTGAGTTTCTGAAGTAGTTGGCGCATTCGTTGGGTGAGAACTCGAGCAGGAGCGCCGATGCGTTTCCAGGTAGCTTCGGTGGTTCGCTCGTGCGGCCTTGCGCAGCAGCGTCTTGAGCTTGGCGAAGACCTGCTCGATCGGGTTGAGGTCGGGGCTGTAGGGCGGCAGGAAGAACAGCTTGGCGCCGGCGGCTCGGATGGCGCGACGGACGGCTTGCCCTTGTGAGCTGCCCAGATTGTCGATGATGACGATATCGCCGGGGCTGAGGGTCGGCACGAGGAACTGCTCACACAGGCGAGGAAGCTTCGCCGTTGATCGGTCCGTCGATGACGCACGGCGCATCGATCCGGTCGCCGCGCAGTGCCGCCAGGAACGTCAGCGTCCGCCAGTGGCCGTGCGGCACTTGGCCCGATCAGCTGCTGGCCGCGCGGCGCCCAGCGCGCGTGAGTGCGCGTCATGTTGGTCTTCGCCCAGGTCTCGTCGATGAAGACCAGGCGCTCAGGATCAAGGCGCCCCTGATAGGTCTCCAGCGCGCCCGCTTACGGGCGACGTCGGGTCGCTCCTGCTCGGTGGCGAACAGGGTTTTTTTAAAGCTCAAATCGCCGTCGTGAACAATCCGCCACACCGATCCATAGCTGGCCGCCGCGCTCCGCTCCCCAGCTCCCCAATCACCCTCGCATCGTCAGATCGGGACGACCGACAGTCGCGCCATCATCCACTCCTGTTCTCCACCAGATCCGCGGCTGCCCCACCCATCGGCTTCGCCGCGCCAGTGGCCCGAAACCGCTGGCTCCATTTCACGACACTCGCCACGCCTACTTTGAACAGCTTCGCAACCCGCCGGCAGCTCTCGCCTGCCATGACCCGCGCCACAACGCGCTCACGAAGGTACAGGGAATACGCCTTGGCCATCGATGCTGGCCTCCATTCCAGCCAGCATCTTGAATCAGAACTCAACAGCCTTGGGAATCCCTTTTCCGACTCAAATCAGATGAATCAGGCTCTAGCCTGCGCGCGATGTGGCCCACGCGTCGAGCACGGTGATCGCCTCGCCGTCGAGCCGCTGCTCGGCCGGCATGTCGCGCTCGGCCAAAGGAAGCCCGGTCTGGACCCTGAGCCGGGCTGCATCGCCGCTACGGCGGATGCGGGGGCTGACAGTCCTCAGGGCGTTGCGCGACTGCTCGAGCGTAACGGCATAGTAGAGCTTGCGGATGCCCGCGATATGCATCGCCGCGACGCAGAGCGAGCACGGCTCGCACGATGTGTAGAGGTCGCAGCCGCTGAGATCTACGCTCTTCAGTCGGCGGCAGGCGTCGCGGATGGCCTCGACTTCGCCATGCGAGGTCGGATCGAAATGCGCGGCGGAATGATTAAGACCTTCGCCGACGATCCTGCCATCCTTGACGATTACGGCGCCGAACGGCTCGGTCCCGGGCTCCGTTAACGCGGTGCGCGACAGATCAATGGCGCGCTTCATGAAGGTTTCATCGTACATGGTTTGCGATTGCGGTCCTTCCTTAGCCTGCGGCGATGCGCTTCAGCCCGACGGCGCGATCGGCCAGGACGAGCAGCAGTGCCGTCATGGCGATCAGCACGGTGCAGATCGCGGCAACGCTCGGGTCAGCGCCTTCTTCCAGGTACTGGATCATCTGGATCGGCAGCGGCCTCGCCGTGACGCTCGCGACGAACAGCGAGATCGAATAATTGTCGAATGACGCGAGGAACGCAAATACCGCGCCGGTGAACATACCCGGCAACATGTTCCGGCAGAACGATGCGGATGAGCGCGCCGGGATAGGAGAAGCCCAGCGTGCGCGCCGCCTCGATCAAGCTTGGATCGAAGCCGGCAAGCCCGGCCATCAGCGTGCGCATCACGAAGGGGATCGCCAGCACGGTATGGCCGATCAGCAGCAACGTGAAAGCATCGCCGATGCCGAACAGCCCGCCGCCTGCAGCATGGCGATGCCCTTGACGATGCCGGGCAGCATCAGCGGCGACAGAACGAAGACCTGCAACGCCTGCGCGCCCGGAAAGCGGCCGAACTGCACGGCAAACGCCGCCATTGTGCCCAGGATCACGGACGCGGCTGTGGCCAAGGCCGCCAGTTTCAGCGACACGCCCAACGTCCGCCAGAAGCTGTCCAGATCGGCCAACGCGGCATACCAGCGCAGTGACAGGGCGCCGGACGGCAGGTCAAACCGGACCGAAGGCGACAGCGACACCCCCACGACCAGCAGCAGCGGCACCAGCAGGAAGGCCAGTGCCAAGATCGCCAGGGCGGCGACACTGAGTTTGGTGGGCGAGAGATGGTTCATGCGTCGGCCGACTTTCGACCGCCAAGACGGTTGGCAAGGGCGACAACCGTCAAGGCCAACAGCAGCAGGATCAAGGCCGCAACCGCCGCGCCCACCGCGTTATGGAGCACGAACGCATCGTAGGCACCGCGCGACAGAACCTTGAAGCGATCGCCGATCAGCAGCGTCGGGACCACATAAGCCGACATCGCCTGCGCCGCCACGATCGAGAAGCCGGCCAGAAGGCCCGGCCGCGCCAGCGGCAAAACGATACGAAACAGTGTGAAGGAGGGGCGGCAGCCCAGCGTCGCGGCGGCATCCTCTAGATCGCGCCCGCGCTCGGCCAGGACCGCGAAAATCGGCAGCACCGCGAAGGGGAGGAACACATTGAACGAGCCGACGAACAGCGCAATTTCCGTGAAGATCAGCCGCACGGGTGCGTCGATGAGTCCAAGCCACAGTAGGGCGGCGTTCACGATCCCGTTGCTCTTCAGCAGAATGGTGATGGCGAACGCCTTGATGATGACGCTGGTGCACAGCGGCAGGAAGGTCAGCACGATCAGCAGAACCTGCAGCCGCCGTCCGGCTCGCGCGATCGTATAACCCAGCGGGAATCCAAGCGCGCCGCACAGCACGGCGGTGCCAACCCCGTAGACAACGGTGTTGACGACCATGGATCGGCTGATCGGGCTGGCGAAGAAATTGGCGAGGTGCGCGAAGGTGAACCCGTCGGCGCCGCGCACCGCCAGCAGCAAGACGACCGCGATGGGCGTGGCGAAGGCCAGCACGAGAAATAACGCCGGCGGCAGTGCCAGCAACGACACCGCCAGTCTGGCGCGGTCCCGCGGCGGTTCGGCTGCCACGGCCAGTGCCGTCATGACAGGGCCGCGGCGTAGCTCTCTGCGATCATCGCGCGGTTCTTGCCCCAATACTCGGGGTCGAGTGGCGTCATCCTGTCGGCGGCGACGACGCCCGCGCTGGGCGTCACCTCCGGCCGCACGGGAGAATCGAAACTCCGCTCCATCATGATCTGCTGCAGATCGGGCTCAAGCAGAGCATCGATCAGCGCTTCTGCGGCGTCTTGCAACGGCCCGTCGGCGATGCGGGCGATGCAGTTCGGACTGCCGAAGGCGCCTTCCTTGGGCGTCGGCAGGTCGATCGGCATGCCGGCGCTCATGCGCGGGTAGAGCATCGCCGAGAACAGGCCGACGACGGCATAGGCCTCGCCCTGTTCGAGCAGGTTGAGTGCCTGCGGCGAGGCCGTGAAGACATTCAGGATATTCGGCCGCAGCGCCTTGAGCTTCCGGAGTCCGGCCTCGGTATCGTATTGCGCCTCGGCCAGCGGCTTTCCGGACTCAAGATGCGCGGCCATCGTCAGCATCATCGGCCCCTGCGTCAGGGAAAACGTCGGGACCATCACCTTCTGCTTGAAACGCGGCTCCCATAGCTCGGCCCACGCGGCAAGCGGCGGCTTCACGCGCTCCGTGTTCACACCGACGGAAAACCGGGAGATCTTGAACTGCACCCAAAGCGCGTCCTTGCGAACCGCGGCCGGCAGGATCTTCTGCAGATTAGGCACGCCGGTCGCCTTGAGCGGCGCAAGAAGGCCATGTTGCGCCGCCGCGACCATCTCCGAATCCGGCATCCAGGCCAACGCGTAGGTGGGCGCCGATTTCTGTGCGAGAAGAACTTGCATATGTTTGACCGACGTCGAGCCGTCGAGCAGGACTTTGACGCCCAGCCGCTTCTCCAGGAGCGGCTGCACATAGGTGTCGAACGTCTTGGCCTGCGCCGACGGTCCCGCGATCAGAAGCTGTTTGGGCTGTGCCCGCACGATGGCCGGCGCGCCGAGCATCAACGCCGTGGCACCGGCGCCAGCGAGAAGGCGCCGCCGGGTGGTCGGTGGCATCGTCATGCTCGCCGCCCCTTATGCAAGCGCCGCCGCGTAGCCATCGGCGATCAGCGGGCGCTGCTTGGCCCAATATTCGGAATCGAGCTGCGTCAGCTTGTCCGCCGCCACGACGCCTTCCAGCGGCGTGACCTCCGGCCGCACGGGCGAATCATAGGTGCGCTCCATCAGCAGCGCCTGGATCTCCGGTGAGAGCATCGCATCGATCAGCGCATCGGCGAGTTCCGGGTGCGGTCCGTTGGCGATGCGGGCGATGCAGTTGGCGCCCCCGAACGCCCCTTCTTTCGGTGTCGGCAGGTCGATCGGCATGCCGGCGCGGCGGCGCGGATACAGCACGGACGAAAACAATCCGACCACCACATGGGCCTCGCCCTGCTCCAGAAGGAGCAAAGCCTGCGGCGAGCCGGAGAAGACGTTGAGCACGTTCGCGCGCAGCTCCTTGAGCTTCTTGAGGCCGGCGGCGGTTTCGTACTGCGCCTCGGCGAGCGGCTTGCCGGTCTCGAGATGGGCGGCCATCGTCAGCAGCATTGGCCCTTGCGTCATCGGGAAGCCGGGCACCAGGATCTTCCCCTTGAAGCGCGGCCCCCACAGATCGGCCCAGGCGGCGAGCGGCGGCTTCACATGGTCGGTGTTCACGCCGACCGAGAACCGCGCCAGCTTGAACAGCACGAACTGGCCATCGCGCCCGATCGCCGAGGGCAGGATCTTCTGCACATTCGGCACACCAGTCGGCGTGAGCGGCGCGAGCAATCCCTGCTGGCTGGCGGAGATCATGTCGTAATCCGTCATCCACGCGACCGAGTAGGTCGGCGCCGCCTTTTGCATGGCCAGTGTCTCAAGGTGCTTGAGCGTCGATGCGTCGAATACGATTTTGATGCCGATTTTCTTTTCCAGAAGCGGCACGACATCGGCCTCGAACATCTTTGCCTGCGCCCCTGGCCCCGCCATCAGCAGCTGTTTGGCTTGCGCACGCACGATGGTTGGCGCACCCAGGATCAGCGCACCCGCCGCGGCACCTTTGAGTATCTGTCTGCGATTCATGTCAGGTCCCCCTCATTGCACGGCCGGAAAGACTTGCGCCGCCCCAAGTTCCCAATACAGTTCGGGCGTTCCGCCGGATCCGACGGCCGCCAGCTCGCGCGCATCGATTTCCACTAGCATCCGGTCCGGTGTGGGCACGTCGCCATAGATCAGCGCGCGCGATCCGAAGAACGAGATGTGGCGCACCGGGCAGGATACGCGGTTGAACGGCACGCCCGACGGCGGCTTGAGGGCGATAGCCTCCGGCCGCAGGCAGACCGCGACGGCAGCACCGCGCAGGAACTGGGCCGGCGCGCGCACGGTTCCGAGCGCGGTCTGGATCTGGCACAGGCCATCGGCCGCGTGCAGGACGGTGCCGACAGCACCGTCGACTGGCCCACAAACTCAAAGACGAAACGGGTGGCGGGCTCACGATAAAGCGTGGTCGCATCGGCAAACTGCTCGATCTGCCCGTTGCGCATCACCGCGATCCGGTCCGACAGGACCATCGCCTCTTCCTGGTCATGAGTGACGAAGATGGCGGTGATGCCGCGATCGGCAAGCAGGCGTCGCAAATCGACCTGCATGTCCTCGCGCAGCTTGCGGTCGAGCGCGCTGAACGGCTCGTCGAGCAGCAGCAGGCTCGGCGCCACCGCCAGCGCGCGGGCCACCGCCACACGCTGCTGCTGGCCGCCCGACAGCGCCGTGATCGGCCGCTCGGCGAGATCAACGAGGCGCACCAGCGCCAGCATCTCCTCGACACGCGTCGCGATCTTCGCGCGCGGCCAGCGCTGCGCCTTCAGGCCGATGGCGATGTTGCCGCGCACCGTCAGATGCGGAAACAGTGCATAGCTCTGGAACACGACGCCGACATTGCGCAGATGCGGCGGCTGATGGGTGATGTCGCCGCCGCCCACGGTGATGCGGCCTGCATCGACCGGCACCAGCCCGGCGATGGCGCGCAGCAACGTGGTCTTGCCGCAGCCCGAAGGGCCGAGCAGCGAGATGATCTCCCCCTGCCGCACATCGAGGTCGAGATCGACCAGAACCCGCGTCTGGCGGAAGCGCTTCGCCACGCCCTTCACGGACAGATGAAGCGGCGCCGCGGGCGCGTCGACCCAGTCGCCTCGTCCCGCCGTCTCGGCGTGCGTCGATCGGGGGGAAAGCGGGGCGAGCGTCATGCCGGGCGATCAGCGCGCGATCGTCTGCGTGCGCATTAGAATGCGCCGCTCGCCGGCGGGGTAGCCGCCGCCGGCGCGATGCATGCTGCAGCGATTGTCCCAGATGATGAGATCACCCGGCGACCAGCGATGGCCGTAGTGAAGCTCTTCGCGCAGGCAATGCTTGAACAGCCGCTGCAAGATCGGCTCGCTCTCTTCCTGGGTCATTCCGACGATGCCGATCAGATTGCCGGGGTCGACATAGAGGGTCGGCCGGCCGCTTTCGGGATGGATCTGCAAGATCGGGTGCCGCCCGCCGGGCACTTCCTTCGCCTGTTCCGGAGTCAGCGGGATGGCGCCCTCGAGTTGGCGCCCGTGCCAGTGGAACATGCCCGTTTTCCCGGCCAGCGCGCGGCGCAGATCGTCGGGCAGATCGGCATAGGCCCGGTACAGATCGGCGAACACCGTGTGCCCGCCGACGCTGGGGATTTCCTCGGCCAGCAGCGCTGTTGTCTTGCCGGAGCGCGGGTCGTAGCTGCGGTCGGTGTGCCAGGCTAGCGATCGCATCACGCCCTTGGGGTCGATCTCGCCGTTGGCGTCGAGATTGGTGATCATCGACACGCCCCGGACCTCCGGATGGTGGTATTCGCGCAGCACATGCTCGACCACCTCGCCGAAGCGGTTGGTGAAATCGAAGAACGCGCGTGGATCATCGGGCTGGCCGGGCAGGAGCAGGATCGGCGTCTCGAGGAACTGGTCGTAGATCGTGGCGAAGGTCTCGTCATCGATGCTGGAGATATCGACGCCGTCGATCCGCGCGACGAAACCCGGCTTGACCGGGGTGACGCGCAGTTTCGCGCGCAGATTGGCAAGGGCGCTCATTCCGCGGCTGCCATGGCCATGCGCGAGGCCAGCATGCGATAGCGCATGTGATTGCCGGCCAGGACCGGCGCGTATTTGGGGGAGTCTCCCGGCTCCAGGCAGGTCGGGAGACACTCGATGACGGCGTCATGGTTGGGGTTGCAGAAGAACCCCATGGATTGCCGCACCGAATGGCGCAGCATCTCAGGCGGATTGACGACGCGATGCATGGTTGCTCTCCAGCGGTCATTGGTCCAACGCGCCATCATGTCGCCGAGATTGATGGCAAAGGTGCCCCGAGGCGGGCGGACATCAATCCAGTTTCCCGAACCTGTCTGCACCTGGAGGCCGCCGGGCGATAAGTCGGCGGCCAGGATGGTAAAGGTGCCGATATCGGTATGCGCCCCCTGCCGGATCTGTCCGGATTTGGGCGGCGTGTCCTGGGCGGGGTAATAGCCCCAATTGGCGTTCGAGCCGTGCTGGTCCGTCTTGTCGACGAAATAATCCTCGGGCAGATGCAGTGCGGCCGCGAAAATCCGATACATCGTCGCCGACAGCTCCTCCATCGCCGCATAAAACTCGAGAAACGTCGCCCGGAAATCGGCTGGGTTCTCTGGCCAGATGTTGGACTGCTCGCGCCATTCGATGGCCGGGCCCATGCCGGGCAGGGCGGCAAGCTGGATGCTCGGGCGAGGATCGGGGGTGCCGATCAGGAACTCTTCCTTCAGATCGCCGTGCTCGACCTTTTCGCGATAGGCCGCGGTGCGGCGCACCTCGCGGGCAAAGTAGCCGCGGAAGACGTCGCGGGAAGGCGGCGCCACGCGCCGCTTTTCCTCGATCGACAATTCAAAGAAGCGGCGTGCCGTCGCGAAGCAAGCGGCCAGAAGATATTCGTCGAAGCCGTGGCCCGAAATCATGAAGAAGCCGTTGGCTTCGCAGGCCGATGCAACGGCATCGGCGATCGCTGCGCGATCGGCGTGCCCGCCGCGCGCGAACTTCGCGATGTCGATGACCGGAATGGCCATCGATGACAGGATCGGGTTGACCGGTTCGCTTGCCATGTCGCGTCACCCCCTCGGTGCTTTTTTAGCAACTATCATGCCATGGGGTGATGCACGAAAGGCGGCATCCGGCGTCGTGCGTTGCATCTCCGGGTCCACAAGACGACGGTCTGTGGCGTGTGTCGCACGCGACAGACGATCATCTCCATCGCAAGAGCAACGTGCGCGTGCGCTCGACGTCTTGTGATTGCCGTTGGCGCGCGCCTTGCTTGTTTCACATTGCGCGACCTCGCGGCATCGCCGGGTGCGCTGGCGGGGAGATGGCACAGATGACCGACATCAAGACAATTCAAATTCCGATCGAGCCTTTTACGGCAGAGTCCTTTGCGCCGTTCGGCATTGTCCTCGGCGAACCTGGCTATGCCGCGGAGTTCGCCGGCAGTCGCAGTCATTCGTGGTTGATGCCGTTCGAGGCCGAGGGCGGCGCGCAGATCATGTTTTCGCGCTACTACCATCAGCCGATTCGCTTCTCCTTGCTGGAGCGGCATTTCAACGTCACGCAGGGTTTCGTGCCCTTGTCCGGCGCGCCGCTGATCATGGTCGTGGCGCCGCCGACCCCGCCTGCCGGTCCGGCCGCGATCCCGGCGCCGGAAGCGCTGCGCGCCTTCTACATGAGCGGCGCCACGGGCCTGCTCATGCACAAGGGCACTTGGCACACGCTCGACCGTTATCCGGTTCGCCCGCCGCATATGGATTGCGTGTTCCTCACGGCCAGGACCACGCAGGTCGAGCTGATGCGCGAGAAATCGGAAGGGATCGCGCCCGTTCTCACCGAGGTCGTCGACTATACGACGCACGCCGGCGTGACGTTCGAGGTGCTTGGCGCCGAGGCGTTCGTGGCGGACTGATCGCGGTTGGCCGCGCACAGACGCCTAACGCGCCACCAGGCGCCGCAATTGTCAGAATGCTGCTTCTCGCGCCACCGCGATCAGGTTGCTGCCTATCACAATAGCAGCGTCACGCGTGAAATTTTATTCCATGATGAATTTAGTGCCGCGATTTCAGATGTATGACGCTCTGGCACGGATTCTGCTCAATTAGATTCAGCGCGCGTCGCTTCGGCGATTGCTTTGGTTGGCGTGCCACGCAGCTCGGAGGTGATTGCGATGAACTCGCACCTCAAAGCATACGGCGTGGGCGCGGCCGCAAAATCCTCCACCCGTGTCGGATCCATCGTCCCGCGCCGGCTTGCGCGGGCCGGCCGATGTTGTCGGCCCGGCCCGAGCGGATCTGCGCGCGAAAACCCGCGTCAATCCTGATCATCCAGAACGGCCCGGCCCCTCCGGGATCACGGCATAGACAGCAATGGAGAGCGACCAATGTGTGAACGGCATGGTTCAGTGATGGCGGCGAATCTCAAATCGATGGACTTCAGCCGCCGCAACTTCCTCAGAGCCACCGCGGCGACGACACTCACCATGGCGGTCGGCCCGGGCCTGATGGGCGGACCGGCGCACGCCGCGAGCACCATCAAGTCGACGCACGGCTCCGGCTTCTGCAATCTCAACATCTTTCTCTCGCACGCGCTGCAGACCGCAAAGGACGACGGGCTCGAGCTCGAGTTCGTCAACACGCCGACCTTCGCCGAGCAGGTGACGTTCCTCGGCATCGGCCAGGTCGACGTCGGCCTGATGCCGTACACGAGCTTCGTCGCGCTGTTCGACGCCGGCGCGCCGGTGAAGATCGTCGCGGGCGGCGGCATCGAAGGCTGCGTCATCGTTTCGCGGCCGGGCCTCGACACGCCCGAGAAGCTGAAGGGCAAGACGCTCGGCACGTTCCAGCTCGATACGCTCGAAGTGATGCCCTACGACTGGCTGAAAAAGCACGGCGTCAACTTCAAGGACGTCAAGGTCCGCTACATGGGCAACACGCCCGAGGCGGTCGAGGCCTTCAAGGCCGGCGCGATCGACTGGATCTGCACCATCGAGCCCTACGGCACCGCACTGCTGAACGACGTGAAAGGCTCGCACCTGCTCTCGGACGGCACCGACATCTACGGCAAGGGCTATACCGATTGCGTGCTCGCCTGCCGCACCGACCTGATCACGAAGAATCCGGCCGGCCTGAAAGCCCTCATCAAGGGCATGATGAAGGCGCAAGCGATCGCCGAGACCAAGCCGGACGAGACGCTCACCAAGCTCGATCGGCACCTACTACAAGACCTCGATGGAGAACGCGAAGATCGCGATGGGCAAGCAGCCCGCCGTGGTCGACGCGCGCAGCCAGACCCAGTTCATCCTCGATCGCACCGACTCGCTGGTCGAGATGGGCTACATCAAGAAGAAGCCCGGCCGCGACGCCATCGACTGGACGCTGCTCGAGCAGGTCATCGCCGAGAACAAGGACCTCTACGCCAGCCTCAAGTACAAGTCGGCGTGAGGGAGCCCATGACCGACATCGCGCGTGCGCAGGACGGGCGTGCTCGACGGTGGCGCAGTGGGGATCCCTCGCGCCCGCCGCTTCGTGGTGCCGCGAGCCTGTCGCGCGCGCGGTCGCGCGCATCGGATGGGCGCTGCTTTCGGTCGGGATGTTCGCCGGGATCTGGGAACTGCTTTGGTACTGGGGCGTCGCCGACCCCAAGCTGCTGCCGCCGCCGCATGTCTTCCTCGGCAACTTCCCCGAGCAGGCCAAGTTCTTCAACACCGCGCAGCGCTGGCAGATCGGCGTTGGCCTCAATACCGGCCCCGAGCGGCGAGATGGCGCTGCTGATCACCATGTTCGCCTCCGCGGCGCGGGTGCTCGCCGGCCTGCTGATCGCGTCGATCCTGTCGATCACGCGTCGGCGTTGTTGATCCGCTACTTCCTCGTGGTCGAGAAGCTCGACGCTGCCGACGATCACGCTGCTGTCGCCGGTCTCGCCGATCGCCTGGCTGCCGGTCGCGATCTTCCTGTTCGGCATCGGCGACGCGCCGGCGATCTTCATGGTGGTGGTGGCGCTGTTCTTCCACATGGTGCTCGCCACGATCAGCCAGATCGACGGCGTCAACCGCAATCTCATCAACGTCGGCGCGCACCATGGGCGCCACGAAGCGGCAGATCTATTCGCGCGTGATCATCCCGGCGATCCTGCCCGGCCTGCTCATGGTCCTGCGGCTCAACCTGTTCGGCGCCTGGATGGTGGTGCTGGTCGCGGAATCGACCGGCGTCGGCTACGGGCTCGGGCAGGTCATCATGCTGGCGCGCAACACGTTCAACCCTCGCTGGTGTTCTTCACCATCGCGCTGATCGGGCTGCTCGGCTTCCTGCTCCGACTGGCTGCTGCGGCTGTTGCAGAAGAAGATCCTCTACTGGGTGCCCGAGACCACGGGGGTGCTGCGTGGCCTCTAAATCATCAAGCCGTTCTCCTCGAAGGACGCGGTGGTCTGCCGCAACGTCGACGAAAGTCTGGGCGGAAGGCACCAAGCGCGCGCACATGGCGTTGCGCGACGTCGACCTCGACGTGGCGCCCGGCGAGTTCATCGTGCTGCTCGGGCCCTCGGGCTGCGGCAAGTGCACGCTGCTCTATCTGATCGCGGGGCTCGAGCGCGAGATCGGCGGGCGAAATCTGGTCGTTCGGCGATCGCGTCGAGGCGCCGTCGCCCGAGCGCAGCCTGATCTTCCAGGAAACCTCGCTGTTTCCCTGGCTGACCGTCTGGCAGAATGTCGAGCTTCGGCCTCTCGATCCGCGGCGACAGCGTCGCGAAGCGCGCAAGGCGGTCGCGCGCGAGGCGCTGCAGCGCGTCGGCCTGGCCGAGGCGATGGACAAGCGGCCGGACGAACTTTCGGGCGGCATGCGCCAGCGCGTCGCCGTCGCGCGCGCGCTGGCGATGCGGCCGAAGGTGCTGCTGATGGACGAGCCCTTCGCCGCGCTCGACGTGCAGACCCGCGCCAAGATGCAGGACTTCCTGCTCGACGTCTGGCGCGACAGCGGCGCCTCGGTGCTGTTCGTCACCCACCATATCGACGAGGCGGTGGCGCTGGCCGACCGCGTCGTGGTCTTCACCGCGCGGCCCGGCCGGATCAAGACCATCATGCCGATCGACATGCCACGCCCGCGCGACCCGTTCTCGCCGCAGGCCGAGGCGCTGCGCCGGCAGCTGACCGAGCTGATGCGCGACGAAGTCGACCGCGCCTTCGCCGAGCAGGAAGCGCTGAGCCGCCGGCTGCACCCGCCTGCACACACGCCCATTTCCGGAGGACCGCCATGGCCATGTCCCTGATCCGCAGCCGCGCCATCATCACCCACGCGCTCGACCGCCACCGCTGGGAGCGAGATCGCCGACGGCGCCGTCCTGCAGGAGGACGGCATCATCGCCGCGATCGGCACCTATGACGATCTGCAGCAAGCCTATCCCGAACACGGCCGTGATCGGCACCGGCAACGAGATCCTGCTGCCGGGCTTTGTCAACGGCCACCACCATGTCGGCCTGACGCCGGTGCAGCTCGGCTCGCCCGACATGCCGCTCGAGCTGTGGTTCGTCACCCGCATGGTGACGCGCAACCTCAACCTCTATCTCGACACGCTCTATTCGGCGTTCGAGATGATCGCGTCCGGCATCACGACGGTGCAGCATATCCATGGCTGGATGCCCGGCACGCTGCACGAGGTGCGAGGCCCTGCGACGAGGTGATCCGCGCCTACGAGGATATCGGCATGCGGGTGTCCTATTGCTACGCGGTGCGCGACCAGAACCGGCTGGTCTACCAGGCCGACGAGGACTTCGTCGCCAGCCTGCCCACCGAACTGCGCGATCCGATGCAGCGCTGGTTCGAGCGCTTCAAGACTGAGCCTCGACGACGACATCGGCTGTTCGAGGCCTTGCACGGCAAGCACAAGGACAAGCGCCGGGTGAAGATCCAGCTCGCGCCGGCCAACCTGCATTGGTGCTCCGACGAGGCGCTGACCGGCTCGCCGAACGCCTCGAAGAAATACGATGTGCCGATGCACATGCACCTGCTGGAGACCGCTACCAGAAGGAATACGCCAGGCGGCGCGGCGGCGGCACCGCGGTCGAATATATCGACCGCTTCGGCATGCTCGGGCCGCAGATGACGCTCGGCCACGGCGTCTGGCTCAACGAGAAGGACATCGACCGCCTGGCGGAGACCGGCACGCTGCGTCTGCCACAATTGCTCATCCAATTTCCGCCTGCGTTCGGGCGTCGCGGCGCTCAACAACTTCGAGGCGAACGGCATCAACACCGCGATCGGCCTCGACGAGGCCGGCATCAACGACGACCGCGACATGCTGCAGGAGATGCGGATGGTGCTGCGCGCGCATCGCGTGCCCGGCATGGACGACGAGGTGCCGACGCCGGCGCAGGTGTTCCGCATGGCGACCGTCGGCGGCGCCAAGACCACCGCCTTTCGGCGATCAGATCGGCGCGCTCGAGGTCGGCAAGGCCGCCGATCTGGTCGCTGATCGACTGGACGCGTCACCTATCCGTATCTCGACGAGGAGACGCCGCTGCTCGACGCCGTGATCCAGCGCGCCAAGACCGACGGCGTGCGCACCGTGATCTGCGACGGCGAGGTCATCTACGACGACGGCCAATTCACCCGGGTCGACCGCGACGGCGCGCTCGGGCGTTGCACGACGACCTGCAGACGGCGCTCTCCGACGACGAGGTCGAGCGGCGCAAGCTCTCCAAGGCGCTGCTGCCGCATGTCGGGAATTCTACGCCAACTACTTCGACCCCGCGCAGCACGAGCCCTTCTACCGGCAGAGCTCCCGCATCTAGGCCAGCACGATGTCGACCGCGCCGGGATTGGTCACATGCTGGAGCGTGATCAGCCCGGGCCCCGCGACATCGATGACTGTGTTGCCGTTGACCACCGACATATGCATGTTGGCAGCGGCGAAGCCGGTCAGGATGATGCGGTCGTGTGCTGCATCGAAATCGGTAACCGTCGCGCGGGCCCCGGCGCCGAGCTGGAACAGGTCGTTGCCGGTCCCGCCGGTCAGCGTCACCACGCCGGTTGACAGGTCGACGATATGGTCATCGCCCGCGCCGGCATTGATGCTGCCGCCGGCGCCGCCCGAAATCGTGATCTGATCGGTGCCACCGCCGGCACTGATGGCGGTCTTGGTGTTCCACGCACCCGTGAAGACGAGATCGTCGTCGCCGTTGCCCGAGCCGATCAGCATCACATTCTCAGTCGCTGTGTTGCTATAGGCGTTCACGGTGATTTTGTCGTCGGCATCGCCGGTATCGATCGTGCTGCGCTTGGCGCCGTTGACCGTGACGATATTGCGGCCATCGCCCAGATGGATTTCCGCCTCCACGAAATTCTTGACGGTGACGATCCCGTTCGAGATCGAGTTCACCGTCACATTCTTGATGGCGTTCCACGCCCCGTTATTTGTCACGGTGAGCGCATTGTCCCGCGTCATAGGCGACCGTCGCCGTTGCCGCTGGATGGACGCCCGCGATCTGCATCTAATGGGCGCGGAAGCTGCGTTGTTGAAAGCCTATTGTTTCGAAGCAGAGGCGGGCCATCATGTTAGGCGGCCTCCGCCAGCTCGGCTCCTTCCTCCGCGCCGTCAACCCTCATCTCGCCATGCTCAGGACAATGCAGCACCCCCAATTCCTCCAGCCACTTGCGGGCAACGCGGGCCGTATAACCACATTCGGCGCACTCGCACTTAATCATTCGTGTCGTTTGCTTCTTCGGGCCGCTCAACCAGCCCCACGACAAGCGAGCATGAGGAATAGCGCCCAGGTTACTTTAGGTCGGCTCAATGCGCTGTTTAAACGCATCACCTGGCACGGTCGCCGTCATCTTGCCTGTGAGACCAATCGCGATTGCGACGCGGCGAAACGCGCGGCCGTGGCCCTTGTCGATGCCCACCGCGGCGTGGGTCAGCTCGTGGGCTAAAATCCCGGCGATATTTCCATAACATCGAATCGATCGACAAGAATGAAGACTTCGAAGGTCTTGTCGGCCGACGCCTTGCCATCCCAACACTCGCCAATCCGCTTGCCGCGACGCCCGGTCGAGGGAAAGCCAATTGCAATACGATATTTCGGCAGGGGAGCGTCTAGATCGCCAAACCACGGCGCCATGCTGTTGGCCAAAGCCCCCAACCATTCCTCACGCGTTGCGTACATCTTGCTCCCCGCTATGATATGATGCAATCATATCATCACATGGTATGATGTCAAGGAGCCTTGGGCAAAAAAGGAGGGGGCCGAGCCCCCCTTTGTGATCGCCGGCGGCGCCAAAATTACTTCTGTCGGCCGCGCTTCTCGTGGCTCTGCACGTAGGCCTTGAGAACGGCATTCATACGCGTCTGATATCCCGGCCCCCTGCGCTTGAACCATTCCAATATCTCAGGATCGACGCGCATGGTAATTGCGGCCTTTGTCTTCGGCATAAACAATTTGGCATCTCGGAAAAATTCCTCCGTCAACGGTGGAATGTCCGAAAAGTCGATATCTTCGTCTCGCATCTTGGCCAGCCGTTTAGCCGTTGCCTTCACTGATTTTGAGATACGCGTCGAAAATCTTTTGCTCATGTCTCGTTGCCCTTCGTGCTGAAATAATCCGTATGGTTTCGCCGCGTTCCGTGTAGACGACCACGACAGGCACCAGGCCTAACAATGCAACCCCTACAGATCGAAGCTCGCCATAGTCAAAGCGCGTGTCCGGCTGGCTGAACATGGGACCGTCCCAGCATGACCGGACCGCTTCAAAGGCGATACCGTGCTTGACCATGTTGGCCGGGTTCTTCGCCTCGTCCCATTCAAACTTGCGCATTTGTGTTTCCAGTGTACATACATTATGTGCATACAGTCAACCCGGCTCGTCCGAGCCTCCCGGGCTTCGCTCTCGGTGGGGGAAATGTGCCGTTTGCCGCAGTGAGGGCAATCGTCGTCACACATAGAGTCCCACGCATCGGACCAAGTACCGCCACACCTGGGGCAATCGCGCTTG
>CAVVJD010000005.1:0-78659 GCA_963748455.1 uncultured Alphaproteobacteria bacterium | reverse complement strand
CGGGGCACGCAAGGTGATCGCCATCGAGCGCGATGAGCGCTGCGTCACGGCCCTCGCCGATGTCGTCGCGGCCAGCGACGGGCGGCTTGAAATTCTCGCCGCCGACGCGCTCGAAACGCCGGTCCACACGCTGGGCGAGGCGCCGCGCCGTGTCGTCGCCAACCTGCCCTACAATATCGCGACCCCGCTGCTGCTCGGCTGGCTGGCGCAGGCGCGCGACTTCGCCGGCTTCACCTTGATGTTCCAGAAGGAGGTGGCGCTGCGCCTCGCCGCCCCGCCGGGCGATGACGATTACGGCCGCCTGTCGATTGCCGCGCAATGGCGCGCCGAGGTGAGGCGGCTGTTCGATATCGACCCGCGCGCCTTCACGCCGCCGCCCAAGATCGTTTCGACCGTTGTCTCGCTGATCCCGCGCGCGCAGCCGCTGTGCGAGGCCGATCCCAGGATCCTTGAGCAGGTCACCGCCGCCGCCTTCGGCCAGCGCCGCAAGATGCTGCGCGCGAGTTTGAAATCGCTGGGCGTCGACAGCGCCGCCCTCACCCAGGTCGCCGGCATCGATCCGACCGCGCGCGCGGAAACGCTCTCGATCGAGCAGTTCTGCGCGCTATCGCGCGCGCTTATTGCCCTTCGCGCAGCCGCTTGACGAAATCGGCGAGACCGATCTGGCGATCGCGCCGCGCACGCTCCGCCACCAAGATCGCCTCGACCTGCGCCACACTCTCCGACAAGTCGCGATTGACGATGATGTAGTCGTATTCGCGCCAATGGCTCATCTCATCGGCGGCCTTGCTCATGCGCTCGGCCACGACCTTCTCGGAATCCTGGGCGCGCGCGCGCAAGCGCCGCTCGAGCTCGGTGGTCGAGGGCGGCAGCACGAACACGCTGACCAGATCGTCGCGCGCACTCTGCGCAAGTTGCTGCGTGCCTTGCCAGTCGATGTCGAACAGCACGTCCTGCCCCTCGGCCAGCGCCTTCTCGACCGGCGCCTTGGGCGTGCCGTAGTAATTGCTGAACACCTTGGCGTATTCGAGTAGCTGCTGGCCCGCGATCATGTCGTTGAACTTGGTGGGCGTGACGAAGTGATAGTCCACACCATCGCTCTCGCCCGGCCGCTTCTTGCGCGTGGTGGCGGAGACGGACATCACCAGATTGCGCTCGCGCCGCAGCAGTTCGCGCGAGATCGAAGTCTTGCCGGCCCCCGAGGGCGAGGACAGGACCAGCATCAGGCCGCGGCGGTGAATTGTTTCAGTCATGGACGCAGGAATGGTGTCGGGCATGTCATTCGATATTGGCGGCCTGCTCGCGCAGCCGGTCGATGACGGCCTTAAGGGCAAGGCCGATGCGGGTGAGCTCGATATCGGCGGATTTGGAGCACAGCGTGTTGGCTTCGCGGTTGAATTCCTGCGACAGGAAATCCAGCCGTCGCCCGACGGCGCCGCCTTCGCCTAAGAGCTGACGCGCGGCCACAATATGCGCACGCAGGCGATCGAGCTCCTCGCGCACATCGGCGCGCGTGGCCATCATCGCCACTTCCTGCGCCAGCCGATCGGGCGACACCGGGTTCTCGGCACCCAGCAGCTCGGTGAGCTGCGTCTGCAGGCGCGCTTTGATGGCGGCAGGCTGCGTGGCGGCATTGGCCGAGGCCGCCGCGACGAGACTTCTCGATCTCATCCAGATGCTGGGTGAGCGTGACCGCAAGCGCCCGCCCCTCCTGCCCGCGCGCGATGGCAAGTTCGTCCAGGGCCCGGCCCAGCGACGCGAGGATCGCCGCCTCGCGCACCGCGCGCTCGTCCTCCGCCTCGGCCCCCTGCTCCACCACCTCGACCACGCCGCGCACCGCCAGCAGCCCATCGAGCTGTGCCGGCGCCACGCCGCCATGGCCCTTGTACTCGCTCGCCAATGCGATGAGCTTCTCCAGCGCGCTGCGATTGAGGCGCAGCTCTGCGGCCCCCTCGCGCCGCTCCAAGGTCAGCGTCGCGGCGATATTGCCACGGCTGAAGCGCTTGGCCGCCTCGGTGCGCGATGGCGCTTCCAGATGCTCGAACCCGGCCGGCAGGCGCAGCCGCACATCCAGGCTGCGGCCGTTGACGGAGCGCATCTCCCAAATCCAGCCATAGGCGCCCTCGCTGCCTGCGGCGCGCGCGAATCCGGTCATGCTGGCGATGGACAATGGGACCCCTGGGTGAGCGTCAAGATATTGTGTTTAGACTTTGCGGCGCCGACTATATTTCAATTCCGCCATCCCAAACAACCGCCCTGGACCACCACCATGCGAGACCCGAGCGCCATCCTCATCACGGGGGCGTCCAGCGGACTTCGGCGCCGCCCTCGCCCGCGCCTACGCCAAGCCGGGCGTGACCCTGGCGCTGTCGGGCCGCAATGCCGGCCGCCTCGCGCGCACGGTCGAGACCTGCCGCCTGCAAGGGGCGAGCGTGCACAACAAGATCGTCGACGTCGGCGATGCCGCCGCGACTGCGCGGCTGGATCGCCGAGATCGACGACGCGCACAAGCTCGACCTCGTCATCGCCAACGCCGGCATCTCCGGTGGCACGGGCAGCGGCGGCGAGAGCGACGAACAGACCCGCGAGATCTTCAAGATCAACGTCGACGGCGTGATGAACACCGCCTTGCCCGCTCTGGCGAGAATGGCCGCGCGCGGCAGAGGCCAGCTCGCGATCATGTCTTCGCTCGCCGGCTTCCGCGGCCTCCCCGGCGCCCCCGCCTACTGCGCGAGCAAAGCCGCCGTGCGCATCTGGGGCGAAGCGCTGCGCGGCGAGTATCACCCGCGCGGAGTCCACGTGAACGTCATCTGCCCCGGCTACGTCGAAACTCCCATGACATCGGTCAACAAATTCCCGATGCCGTTTCTGATGAGTTCCGAACGCGCCGCGCAAATCATGAAGCGCGGCCTGGCGCGCAACAAAGCGCGCATCGCGTATCCGTGGCCGATGTATGCGCTGGTGAGGTTGATCGCGGCGTTGCCGGTGGGATTGACTGATCTTCTGGTCGCGAGGTTGCCTAAGAAGAGTTAGAGCCCAAATGCGCCCACGCCCGATTCATAATGGAATCGCTACTTTGATGGCGGCGTTGTAGCAGGAGTGGGCGCAGGTATCGCCTTCTCTTTCTCAATCTCCCGCAGCTTCGCGACGTTCTTGTTGTGGTCGTCGAGCGTCTTGGCGAAGAGGTGCCCACCGGTGCCGTCGGCGACGAAATAGAGATCTTCCGACTTGATCGGGTTCAAGACCGCGAGCAGCGACGCCCGCCCTGGATTGGCGATTGGCGTCGCCGGCAAGCCTTCGATCACATACGTGTTCCAACGGTGCTTCACCTCGAGATCCGCGCGGCTGAGCTGGCGGTCGAGGGCGCCCTTGCCGTTGCTCAGCCCGTAGATGACCGTCGGGTCGGCCTGCAGCTTCATGTTCTTGCGCAACCGATTGAGGAACACCGCGGCCACGCGCGGGCGCTCCTCCGGCTTCGAGGTTTCTTTCTCGACGATCGACGCCAGCGTCAGCGCCTCGCTGACATTGCGCAGCGGCAGGTCCGGCGTGCGCGCGGCCCACAGCTCCGCCAGCGTCTCGCCCATCGCCTTCTTCTGGCGCTCGATCATCGCCTTGCGCGCGTCGCCCCAGGAATAGAAATAGGTCTGCGGCAGAAGCTCGCCCTCGGCCGGGGCTGCCCCCACCTCGCCTTCCAGCCCGTCGGCGCTTTGCACCAGCGACACGACCTGCGTGGTGGTGAGCCCCTCCGGCACGGTCAGGCGGCGGATGACGGTGCGCCCGCTGGCCATCAGCGCCGCCACCTCGCGCGGCGTGATCCCGGGCGGGAAGGCGTATTCGCCGGCCTTCAGCCGCGCGTTCACGCCCTCGACGCGCGTGCCGAAGCGGAACACGAAGACGGAGCTGACGACACCGCCATCGACCAGCAGCCGTGAAATGCGGTTGAGCGTCGCGCCGCGCTCGATCACCAGGGTGATCGGCGTGGCCGACGGCCCGGGCGCCACATAGCGCGCCCACAGGGCGGCGCTGGTGGCGCCGACGACGACCACGAAGGCGCCCAGCGCGATCAGGGTGGGTCGCAGGTAGCGCCGCACCCCCGGCCCCTTCAATTCGGAGCCGTGAAGATCAGCGAGGCGTTGGTACCGCCGAAGCCGAAGGAGTTGGAGAGCGCGTTGCGCACCTTACGCTCCTTGGCCTTGTGCGGCACCAAGTCGATGTCGCAGCCCTCGGACGGATTGTCGAGGTTGCGCGTCGGCGGCACCACGCTGTCGCGCATGGCGAGGATGCAGAAGATCGCCTCGACGCTGCCCGCGGCACCCAGCAGATGCCCGATCGCCGATTTGGTCGACGACATCGACAGCTTGTAGGCGTCCTCGCCGAACAGCCGCTTGACGGCACCCAGCTCGATCTCGTCGCCGACCTGCGTCGAGGTGCCGTGCGCGTTGATGTAGTCGATATCGCTCGCGATTGAGCTTGGCGCGCTTCAGCGCCATCTGCATCGACCGAAAGGCGCCGTTGCCGTCTTCGGCCGGCGAGGTGATGTGGTGGGCGTCGCCCGACATGCCGTAGCCGATGACTTCGGCATAGATCTTGGCGCCGCGCTTCTTGGCGTGCTCGTACTCCTCAAGCACCACGATGCCCGAGCCCTCGCCCATCACGAAGCCGTCGCGATCCTTGTCCCAGGGCCGCGAGGCCTTGGGCGGATCGTCGTTGAACGCCGTCGAGAGCGCGCGCGCCGCCGCGAAGCCGGCAATGCCCAGCCGGCAGATCGCCGCCTCGGCACCTCCGGCGACCATCACATCGGCGTCGTCGAGCTGGATCAGCCGGGTCGCGTCGCCGATGGCGTGTGCCCCCGTCGAACAGGCCGTGACCGCCGAGTGGTTCGGTCCCTTGAATCCGTATTTGATCGAGACATGGCCCGAGGCGAGGTTGATCAGCGACGAGGGGATGAAGAACGGGCTGACCCGCCGCGGTCCCTTCTCCTTGAGCGTGATCGCCGTCTCGGCAATCGTCTGCAGGCCGCCGATGCCCGAGCCGATCATCACGCCCGTGCGCTCGCGGCCGTAATCGTCGGTGGGCTTCCAGCCCGAATCCTCGACGGCCTGGCTCGCAGCCCCCATCGCGAAGATGATGAAATCATCCATCTTGCGCTGGTCTTTCGGCGGCACGAACTCGTCGGCGTTGAACATGCCCGACGCCGTTTCGCCGCGCGGCACCTGCGCCGCCACCTTGGCGGGCAGATCCGACACATCGAAGCTCTGAACTCCACGGATCCCGGACTCGCCTGCGATCAGGCGCTCCCAGGTCGGCTTGACGCCGCTACCGAGCGGCGTGACCAGCCCCATTCCCGTGACGACGACACGTCTCATCGCCAACCTCTTGTTTCGTGGTCCCCGCGTGACCCAAGTCGCCCGCGACCGCGCACCGGCTGGTCGGTTACTTGCGCTGCTCGATAAACGCGATCGCGTCCTTCACGGTCGTGATCTTTTCAGCGGCGTCATCGGGGATTTCGCAGCCGAACTCCTCCTCGAACGCCATCACCAGCTCGACCGTGTCGAGGCTGTCCGCGCCCAGGTCGTCCACAAAGGAGGCGTTCTCCGTCACCTTTGCCTCGTCGACCCCGAGGTGCTCTACCACGATCTTTTTAACCCGATCACCAACGTCGCTCATCGCCTCGCACCTTTCGATTGCAGGTGTGGATAACCCTATGATTTATGGACCTCGGCCGGCACCCGAACCAGTCCCGGGGGTGCCGAAAGGCGTGGTTTGGTAACATAAACCTCCCAGGATGGCTAGCACGACCCCTTGGGCGGCGCGGCCCCGCCCTTTTCCCGTCAAATCATGGCCATGCCGCCATTGATATGGAGCGTCTGGCCAGTGATGTAAGCCGCCTCGTCGCTGGCGAGGTAGACCACCCCCCCGGCAATGTCCGCAGCCGTACCGAGTCGGCCCAAGGGGATCGCCCCCTTGAGCTTCTCATGCTGCTCGGCCGACAGCGCATCGGTCATGGGCGTGGCAATGAAACCCGGCGCCACGCAATTGACGGTGATTCCCCGCGAGGCCAGCTCCTGCGCCAGTGCTTTGGACATGCCGATCATCCCGGCCTTGGCCGCCGCGTAATTGGCCTGGCCCGGATTGCCAGTCACGCCGACGATGGAGGTGATTCCGATAATCCGGCCCCAGCGCCGCTTCATCATGCCGCGCATCGCCGCGCGCGCCAGCCGGAACCCGGCGGTCAGATCGACATCCAGCACCTTCTGCCAATCTTCGTCCTTCATGCGCATCGCCAGGCCGTCGCGGGTCAGCCCGGCATTGTTGACCAGGATATCGACCTGGCCCAGCGCCGCCTCGGCATCCTTGAACAGCTTGTCGGTGGCCGCCGCGTCGCCCAGATCGCCGGGCACCGCGACCGCGCGCTCGCCCAGTTCGCCCTTGAGCGTCTCCAGCGCCTCGACCCGCGTGCCCGACAGCGCGACCTTGGCGCCCTGCAGGTGCAGGGCGCGGACAATCGCGCCGCCAATTCCCCCCGTGGCCCCAGTGACCAGCGCACACTTTCCCGCCAGGCTGAACATCGTCATGTAACCTCTTTGTCCGTCAGAAATAAGCGATCAACCGCCCGCCGCAAACCACGCCGATCCACAGCCCGATGGACAGGACGGCGCCGAGCTTGGCCGTGGGCGGCGCCACGCCATGGCCCCACTCCGCGGCCCGCCGCCACGGCACCAGGTGAAACAGGGCCGCGTTCACACCGGCCAGGACCAGGAGCGACATCTTCGTCAGGAAGGCCGGGTTCTGGCCGATCGAGGTGGCTTCTGTCGAGAACAACAGGACGCCCATCGGTGCTGCCAGGGCAAAACCGCCGAGTGCAATCGGCAAGAGGTGCTGCGCCACTCGCTCGATCGGCAGTAAACGGCCGAGCCCGAGCACGCGCAGATCGAACGCGATGATGGCGCCGATCAGGATGGCGAAGCCAATGATGTGCAGGGTTTCCACGAGCGGGTAGAGCATGGGCGATTGCCGCATTGCCACGCCCACCCCGCTCGCCTCGAGCCAGGCGAAAATCGCCGGCCCTTCCATCGCCGCATGCTCCATGGAGGCGGGCGCTCAGCGCAGTTCGACGGTTTTGCCGGCAACCGTGATGCGCTCGGCGCGCATTTCATTGGGATCCGATTTGCTCGGATAGCCCACCACCGTGCACGTGGAGCCGACCTTCATCATCTCCTCGATCAAGCCGCGATTCTGCATGCGGAAGGGCGGCGCCAACGTCACCATCCAGACCTTCTCCGGCACCTGCAGCTTGAGCTCGCCATGCGGATTGATGAATTTATACTCGACGATCATGCCGTTGAAAGTCAGCACCTTGTCGGCATCGTAGCCGCCCCAACCATGATGCGCTTGCGCTTGGCCGCCAAGAGCGCCCGCCCCTGCTGCCGCCAGACCGAACGAGACCTGCCGCCGCGTGAGAATGCTCATCCCGATTCTCCCTCGTCATGTCAGATGGATATGGGCCCGACTTCTACAGCGTCTTCACAAAGCTTTCGATGTCCGCCGGCGTGTTGATGGCAACGCCGGAAACTTCCGCATCGATGCGCTTGGCGAGGCCGGTCAACACCTTGCCGGCCCCGAGCTGAACCAGAGTCGAGACGCCCTGGCTCTTCATATAGAGAACGCTCTCGCGCCAGCGCACCAGCGCCGTCACTTGCTGCACCAGCAGCGCGCGGATGGTCTCGGGGTCGTTCTCGGCCTGGGCCGTGACATTGGCGACCAGCGGCACGCGCGGCGGCGCGATGGTCACCGCCCCTAGCGCGTCGCGCATCGCATCGGCGGCCGGCTGCATCAATGCGCAATGGAAGGGGGCGCTGACTGGCAGCAGGACGGCGCGCTTCGCACCCTTGGCCTTCGCAATCACCAATGCCCGCTCGACCGCTGCTGTGGCGCCGCTGACCACCACCTGGCCCGGCGCATTGTCGTTGGCGGCACTGCACACCTCGCCCTGGGCGGCCTCCTTGGCAACCTCCTGTGCGGCCGGCAGATCGAGCCCGAGCAAGGCCGCCATTGCGCCCTCGCCCACCGGCACCGCCTTCTGCATGGCGTCGCCACGTTTGCGCAACAACCGCGCCGTGTCGGCAATGCCGATCGCCCGCGCCGCCGCCAGCGCCGAATATTCGCCCAGCGAATGGCCGGCAACGAACTGCGCGGCCTTGCCGAGGTCGAGCTTGGCCTCGTCCTCCAACACCCGCAACGTCGCGAGGCTGACCGCCATCAGCGCCGGCTGGGCATTGGTAGTCAGGGTCAGCTCTGTATCCGGCCCCTCGAACATCAGCTTCGACAGGCGCTGGCCCAGCGCTTCGTCGACCTCCTCGAACACGCGCCGCGCGCTCGTGAACGCCGCCGCCAGATCGCGGCCCATGCCGACCGCCTGCGAGCCCTGTCCCGGAAATACGAATGCCCGCGCCATTGCTGAATCGATCCTCCCTCGGATGTCTTATCGAAGCCGGGGTCAGGTACCTGGGCTGGACGGGGCAAGTCAAGCCGCCGGCCCCTGACCCTCCCGAAATCCCTCGAACGGACAACAGCTTGGCCCGGGCCCCGTGCTGCGCGGTTACCGCCCGGCACATGTCACACGCAGACCGGGTGGTTGGGTCCGGGCCGACACCAAAAACTGGTTAAATGTTCATTATCTTCTTACCGCTAAAAGTATTACACCCGCCCGCCTAATTTCTGGGCGTCACGTTTTTTTGCGCACCAAAAAATCCGGTCACCGAATTTCGAGTCGTCCGCTTTTGACTGGGGAACATTGCGCCATGGAAAGAATTTTATCGCGCTTCAGCCTGAAATATCAGATCGCCTGCATCGGGCTGATCGGCGTGCTCGGCCTTGCCGGCTTCGCGGCTGAATATCTCATCAGCGACGCCCAACAATCGCAGATCCAGGCACGAGCCGACCGACAGAACGCCGCCCATGATCTCCTGACCAAGATTCAAATCGATCTCCTGCTCGCACGCCGCGCCGAGAAAGATTTTCTGTTGCGGCGCACCGAGAATTACATCGAGCGCCACGCCAAGATTGTCGAGGGCGTGCGCACGAATTTCGATGCGCTCGCCGCCCTTCTGTCCGGAAGCGACCTGAGCGCGCGACTGGGCACGACCGCGACGGGCATCAAGGCCTACGGCGATCAATTCGCCAAGGTGGGCGCCACCTACAAGACGCTCGGTCTCAATGAGACCAGCGGTCTGCACGGCGCTTTGCGTAAATCCGTCCAGGCCGCGGAGGACGTTCTCAAGAAGCACGATACCCCCACGCTCACCGTGACCATGCTGATGATGCGCCGGCACGAGAAGGATTTTCTCGCCCGCCTCGACCCCAAATACGGCGAGGACATGAAGAAGCGCGCGACCGAGTTCACCGCGGGATTGGCCGCGTCTTCCATCCCCGAGGCGGAGCGCCGGACCATTACGCAGCGCATGGAAGAGTATCACCGCGATTATTTTGCGCTGCAGGCCGGGCAGCTGACGTTGCAGGCCGAGATCAAGGCCCTCACCGACTTGTTCGCCAAGGTCGAACCGGTGCTGGACGAAATCGAAAAGCAAATCGAGGCCGACTATCAGTCAACCAAGACCGAGCTGAGTGAGGCACGCGCCAGCACCTCGCGCACGCTGATGATCAGCATCGCTGTCGTGATTCTCCTGGTCGCGATCTTCGCCTTCTTCGTCAGCCGTGGCGTCACCGCACCCCTGCTGGCGATTTCCGGCGTCATGGCGCGGCTTGCCCAGGGCGACAACGCCGTTACGGTCAGCGGCACCGCGCGGCGCGACGAGATCGGAGTCATGGCCAAATCCGTCCAGGTGTTCAAAGACGCGGCATTGGCGATGGAGAAGCTCAAGGCCGAGCAGGACGCCTTGAAGGCGCAAGCCGAGGCTGAGAAGAAGGCAGCCTTGAACTGCCTGGCCGATGCCTTTGATGCGAGCGTGAATAAAATCGTCCGCACCGTCTCATCGGCCGCGACCGAAATGCACTCCTCCGCCGAGGCGATGACCTCGACCGCCGAAGAGGCCTCGCGCCAGTCGACCGCCGTGGCGGCGGCCTCGGAGCAGGCCTCGAGCAACGTGCAGACGGTCGCCGCGGCCTCGGAGGAGCTGTCCGCCTCGATCGTCGAGATCAGCCGCCAGGTCGCCCAGTCCGCCAGCATTGCCGCCCGCGCCGTCGATGAGGCGGCCGCGACCAACAAATCGGTTCAAGGGCTCGCGGAGGCGGCACAGAAGATCGGCGACGTGGTCAAACTCATCAACGACATTGCCGGCCAGACCAACCTCCTCGCCCTCAACGCGACCATCGAGGCCGCGCGCGCGGGCGAGGCTGGCAAGGGCTTTGCCGTCGTCGCTTCGGAGGTGAAGAGCCTCGCCAACCAGACCGCCAAAGCGACCGAGGACATCGCCAGCCAGGTCGACGCCATCCAGTCGGCAACCGCTCGCTCCGTTACGGCGATCCAGAGCATCGGGAAGACGATCGGCGAGATCAACGAGATCGCCACCACGATCGCTTCCGCGGTGGAGGAACAGGGCGCCGCCACCAAGGAGATCTCACGCAATGTGCAGCAGGCCGCCCAGGGCACGCACGATGTTTCATCGAATATTGCCGGCGTGACCCAGGCGGCGGGCGAAACCGGCCAGTCCGCGGGCCAGGTCCTCGGCCGCAGCCGGGGAACTCTCGCAGCAATCCGAGATGCTGCGCGGCGAAGTCGATCGCTTCCTCGGCCAGATCCGCGCCGCTTAGGCTCGGCGGCCGGCTGGATCAGCGCGCAATGGAAGGGGCGCGCTGACCGGCAGCAGGACAGCGCGCTTGGCGCCCTTGGTCTTGGCGATCACCAGTGCCCGCTCGACCGCCGCTGTGGCGCCGCTAACCACCACCTGACCCGGCACGTTGTCGTTGGCGGCACTGCACACCTCGCCCTGGGCGGCTTCCTTGGCGACGTCTTGTGCGGCGAGCAGATCGAGTCCGAGCAAGGCAAAGCCGCCGCCGGCACGGCCTCACACCGCCGCTTGCGGCTGCGCCTGCCGGCTGCCCCCGCGTTCGATGCGCCGGCCGAGGGTCGCGAACCAGTCCCGCCATGGCACCTCAATCGTCCGGTAGGTGAGGCTCGACACCATCAGCACCACGGCGATGATGCCCACCATCCCGAGCCCCGCCCAGAGCCGGCTGTTCTCGAAATACCAGCGAATGTTGAAGCCCAGATATTCGTTCACCATCCACACGCCCCAAATGAACATGAACAGCACCGGCACGTGGGTGAGATAGATCGAATACGAAAGGTCGCCGAGTCGGTGAAACATGGGACGATCGAGCGCCCGCGACACCACACCGCCCGCAAACGTGAAGACATAGACGAAGATTCCGAACCCCAGCGGCGAGAGAAGGCTGGGCCACCCATACTGTCCGAACGAGTCGAGGTAATAGACGCCAAGCACCAGCAGACCCATCATGGCAATCTCGACCGCGCTCGCCACCCAGCCTTTGTGCAGCACGAAGGCGGAACCCGGCTCCCGGGTGGCGTAGGCATAGGCCTTATAGACGATCACGCCCGTGAAGAATCCCGCCATGCAGCGGAAGATGCCCAGCGTCGCCGAGGTCCAGAGATAGTCGGGCGACCACATCGCCATCGCGGCGAGCGCGATGATGATCATCACGGCCGAAACCGCGACCAGTGAACGGCGGAACAAGAGGCCCGCGACGGCGAAGATCACATAGACGTCGAGCTCGGCGCCAACGCTCCAGGCCGCGCCGTTCCAGAAGTTCTGGTTCCAGATGCCGACCGAGTTCAGCAGGAAGAACTCGGTGATCAGGCTCATGTAGCTGAACGGCCCGTCCGTCAGCTTGATCGTCATCCACTCCGGATGCGGCAGCGCCAGATTGAGGACACCGATAAAGGCCACCAGCACCGTTAGCATGGTGATATGGAGCGGCCAGATCCGCCCAAACCGCCGTACCGCGAACCCCAGCGTCGAGCGCATGTCGCGCAGCTTGTCGGCATAGATGTAAGCGATCACAAAACCGCTGAGGACGAAGAAGAAGTCCAGGGAGATCCAGCTGTTCCGATAAATCCAGTAAGACGTCCACGGCGCGAAGACCGCGTTCGAGAAATGGAACATGACAACTTGCAGGCAGCCCAGCCCGCGCATCGAATCGAGCACGGTGAAACGCCCGGCCTGTCCGGCGGACGGCGCATTAGCCACGAAGCCCTCCCTCCAACGATGCCCCCCAGCAGCATCGGCAAGTGCGGCTCGGACGTGCGGAAAAGCGTGGAAAATCGGGATTTAAATGCGTTTGCATGTCGATCCAAGGACTATAGATATTTCCAGGCACCCACAGAAAAGCCATTGAAATCTAAATCGATTAACAAAAGGAAAACGTCGATTCCATATTAGCAAGCGAGCATGGGGACGACAATCGGCAAGGCTCTGTTCTCGACTCCATTCACTCTGCCGCTTGCACCTGCGCCTGCCGGTTGCCACCGCGCTCGATGCGCCGGCCGATCGTGGCGAACCGCTCCCGCCAGGGCACCTCGATGGTCCGGTACGTGACGCCCGATACCATCACCACCACGGCAGCAAACACCAGCAGTCCAAGTGCCGACCAGAGCCGGCTGCGTTCCATCACATAATGATCGAGGCCCGCATACTCCTTCGCCAGCCAGAGCCCATACCAGAGCACGTACAGCAGCGGCACGTGTGTGATGTATATCGAATATGAAAGATCGCCGAGGCGGTGAAAAACGGAAGTGTCCAGCACGCGCGACACCGCGCCGCTCGCGAACGCGAACACGTACACGACCGCCCCGAACAGCAGCGGAACGACAAGTGAATGCCAAGTCAGGGGCCCTAGCTGGTAGATGAAATAAAGGGCCGCCATTACTGCGCCAAGCGCCGCAAGCTCCGCAATGCTCGCAATCCATCTGTTGCGTAAGAGGAAGCTGCGGCGCGGCCGCCGGGCGACATGCGCATATGACCTGTAGGCGATCACGCCCACGAAAAATCCGGCGATGCAGCGAAAGATGCCGAAGTCGATGGTGCTGTGGAGGTATCTCGGCGACCATATCGCCATCGCGGCGAGCCCCACGCCGACCATCGCGACAGCAACCACCACCAGTGCCCGGCGCGCCAAGAGGCACACCGCAGCAAAGATGATATAGACATAGAATTCGGCCCCGATGCTCCAGCTCGGTCCGTTCCACTGGTAATCATCCCAAATGCCGACTGCGTTTAGGAGAAAGAATTCGGTGATCAGGCTCAGGTAACCGAAAGGCGGGGTCGTCGGCGTGATGTTCCACCAGTGATGATGCGGCAATGCCAAGTTGATGACGCCAATGAAGGCGACCAATGCCGCAAGCACGCTGATATGGAGCGGCCAGATGCGCCCAAACCGCCGCACCGCGAATCCCATCGTCGAGCGCGCATCGCGCAACCTGTCACCGTAGACATAGGTCATCACAAAGCCGCTGAGGACGAAGAAGAAATCGAGCCAGAGCCAGGCGTTGCGCAGAAACCAGTACCGCTCCAAGAGCGCCCCGGTCATCAAAACGTAATGGTAGATGACAATCTGCAGGGAGCTGACTCCGCGTAGCGAATCAAGCACGGTGAAGCGCCCGATCTGCCCGGTTGATGAAGCACTAGCCACGGCGCCATCCCGCCAACGATACCTTCTGGCTGTATCGGCGGGCACTGCGCGGACGCGGAGGGAGGCGTGGGAAAATAGGATTCAAATAAACGCGCACGGTCCCGACAAATGCTGCAATCATCATCAGCCCGCTATTTATAACTCATTGAAGTATATACAAATTACATTTAACAATCGAAATAATCCCTATACTAGCAACGAGAACCGTTGACGACAACCAGCAAGGGTACGGCGCTTCCCGCAACCCGCACCATGCGTTGTGTCTCCATCTGCCTTGCACGGGGTTAGGTTTTGTGTATATTCCCGCGGCTTCACGCCCGGGGTGGGTCCACGGCACCGCCCATTCCCGGGGTAACTCCTTGCCGGCCCTCTGGGTCGGCTAGGTCCGACCGGCCGATCCGCTTCTCCCACCAGGGGGAAACGGCGGCTCCGGACCGCTAACAGCCATAAGGAGATTGATTGGCATGCCGTTTTACGAGACGACCTTTATTGCGCGTCAGGACATTTCCGCCGCACAGGCGGAAGCCCTGGGCGAGACCTTTGCCACCTTGATCAAAGAACAGGGCGGCGAAGTCACCAAGCGCGAGTATTGGGGTCTGCGCAACCTCTCCTACCGGATCAAGAAGAACCGGAAGGGTCACTACATGCTGCTCAACATCGACGGCCCGCCCGCGGCGGTGCTGGAGATGGAGCGCACCATGCGCATCAATGAAGATGTGCTGCGCTACCTGACCGTCCGCGTCGAAGAACTCGAGGCCGGCCAGTCCGCCATGCTGCAGCGGCGCGAAGAGCGCGGCGATCGCGACCGCGGTTTCGATCGCGGCTTTGGCGATCGCGGCGGCTTTGGCGGTGATCGCGGCGATCGCGGCGGCTTCCGCCGGCGCGACAGCGAAGGCGGCGACGATCGTGGCGGCCGCGATGCGGCCCCGATGGGCGACGCACCGCGCACGGATGGAGGCGCAGCATGATGGGTTCAACTGGTTCGGGTGGTGATCGCGGCGAGCGTGGCGAGCGCGGTGAGCGCTCCGGCGGCGGTGCGGGCGGCGGTCGCCGTCCCTTCTTCCGGCGGCGCAAGAGCTGCCCGTTCTCCGGCCCCAACGCGCCGAAGATCGACTACAAGGACATCAAGCTCCTGCAGCGCTTCATCTCGGAGCGCGGCAAGATCGTGCCGTCCCGCATCACGGCAGTGTCCGCCAAGAAGCAGCGCGAACTCGCCCAGGCGATCAAGCGCGCGCGTTTCCTGTCGCTGCTGCCCTACACGGTCGGCTGAGGCGGAAACCGCCCGGCCAGCGCGATGCCAGTCACCTTCGCCCTTGTGGCGGCCGCCGCCGGTGTGGCGAGCGCGGTCTTCCAGGCCTCGCTCCTCACCGGCTCGCTCGGCGCCTTCCTGCTCGCCTATCTGGCACAGCTCCCGCTGTTCCTGGTGGGGCTGTCGCTGGGTGTGGGCGCGAGCGCCATTGCCGCGGCCGTAGCGACGGCGGTGCTGGCCGCTTTCGGCGGCATTGTCTTCGCGCTGACCTTCGCGGCCGTCAACGCGGCCCCGGCCCTGCTGGTGACGCGCCAGGCGCTGCTGACCCGGACAGCGCCGGACGGCACGCTGGAATGGTACCCCGCCGCCAACCTGCTGACCGGCATCGTCGGCGCCGCCGGGCTGTTGTTTCTGGGCGCGGCGCTGTGGTTCGCAACTTCCCCCGGCGGTCTCGAGGGCCAGGTCCGCGCGCCCATCGAGGCGGCACTCAATTCGATGGCGACCCGCGACTGGGCCGTGCCGCAGGTGGCCGAGCTTGCCACCGCGATTGCACGGATCCTGCCGGGCGTCGTCGGCGCCTCGTGGCTGCTGACGATCATCCTCAACGGTGCGTTGGCGCAAGGCATCGCGCAGCGCCTGGGGCGCAATCTGCGCCCGGCCCCCGACATCCGCGCCATCGAGCTGCCGCGCTGGCTGCATATCGCCGCGGCGATCTGCGGGATCGGGCTCTTCTTTGGCGACAATGCCGGCTTTGTCAGCGTCAATCTGCTGCTGATGTTTTCCCTGGCGTACTTTATCCAGGGCCTGGCCGTCATCCACACCGTCGTCTCGCCGTGGAATCAGAAATACCTGTGGCTGACGGCAATCTACATCCTGTTCGTGATCATGTGGCCAGCCGCGGTGCTGGTCGTGCTCGTGGGCGCAATCGAGCCCTGGGCCCAACTGCGGCGTCGTTTCGCGACGTTGCCATCGCCCTGGCGTTGAGGAGGAACTGATATGGCAAATATGGACGTCATTCTCTTGGAGCGGATCGAGACTCTCGGCCAGATGGGCGAGGTCGTGAAGGTGAAGCCGGGCTATGCGCGCAACTTCCTGCTGCCGCAGAAGAAGGCCCTGCGCGCGACCAAGGACAACCTGGCTTATTTCGAGAGCCAGCGCGCCCAGCTCGAGGCGCAGAACCTGAAGCGCCGCCAGGATGCCGAAGGCGTCTCGGGCAAGATGACCAACGTCACGGTCGTCATCCTGCGCCAGGCCGGCGAGACCGGTCAGCTCTACGGCTCGGTCAGCCCGCGCGACATCGCCGACGCGGTGACGGCCGCCGGCTACACGATCGACCGCCGCCAGGTGCTGCTCGATCAGGCGATCAAGACGCTCGGCCTGTTCAAGACCCGCGTCGCCCTCCACCCGGAGGTCTTCGTCAACGTGACGGTCAACGTCGCGCAGTCTGAAGAAGAAGCCGCGATGCAGGCCGCCGGCAAGGCGCCGCAGGCCGGCGCCGCTGCCGCCGCGGAAGAGGCAGCATCGGCTGAGGCAACTGCCGAAGCCGCCGAGTTGGCACCGGCTGAGGAGAAGCCTGCCAAAAAGAAGGCCAAGGCCAAACCCGCCGCGGTCGAGGCGGAAGAGGACGAGAAGCCCGCGAAGAAAAAGAAAGCCAAGGCGAAGAAGGACGAATAGTCCTTCCGTTCGGCACCGTACAAAAGAACAACGGCGGCCTTCGGGCCGCCGTTTTTTTTCGTCCGAGGGAGTGAACTCACGCGGCCGCGTTCATATTTACAAGCTGTTCTGCCCCCCCTACTCTAACGGTACGGGGATATTTCGACTTCCACGCCGCCCATGAGCCTACTCTCCCATTTGTTCAATCGGGTGATTTCGTATGGCCGTTTGACGGTCATCGATGCGCGCGGCCGCGCCACGAGCTACGGTCCCGGCAACGGCCCTTCCGCGACGATGCGCCTGCACGATAAGAAGATTGAGCGGCAATTGCCGTTCAATCCTCGTCTGATGATCGGCGAAGCGTATATGGACGGCCGCCTGACCATCGAGGAAGGCGACCTCTACACACTGCTCGACATCCTCTCGACAGGCGCCAACACGCTGGAGCGGAGCTTCCTGCTCGATCTCGCCTATCGACTGCAAATCATCCTGCGTCGCTTTACGCAATACAATCCGATCGGCCGCGCGAAGCAGAACGTCGCGCATCATTACGACCTGTCGGGCCAGCTCTACGACCTGTTCCTCGACAACGACCGGCAATATTCCTGCGCTTATTTCCGCACCGACAACGACAGCCTCGAAGTGGCGCAGGACAACAAGAAGCGCCACATCGCCGCCAAGCTGCTGCTGAAGCCCGGCTGCTCGGTGCTCGACATCGGCTCGGGCTGGGGCGGGCTCGGCATTTATCTGGCCAAGGTCGGCGCCGGCCAGGTCACCGGCGTCACGCTCTCGACCGAGCAGCACAAGCTCTCCAACGAACGCGCCGCGACTGCCGGCGTTAGCGACCGCGTCAAATTCCATCTGCGCGACTATCGCGAGCAGACCGGCACGTTCGACCGCATCGTCTCTGTCGGCATGTTCGAGCATGTCGGCGTCAACCACTATCGCAAGTTCTTCGACAATCTGCGCGACCTGCTGGCCGAGGACGGTGTTGCCCTCCTCCACTCGATCGGCCGCTCCGACGGACCGGGCGCCACCAATCCGTGGATCCGCAAATATATTTTCCCCGGCGGTTACGCGCCGGCGCTGTCGGAAGTTCTGCCGGTGATCGAGCGGGCCGGGCTGTGGGTCACCGATATCGAGATCCTGCGGCTGCACTATGCCGACACGCTGCGCGAATGGCGCCGCCGCTTCAATCAGCATCGCGACCGCATCCGCGCGATCTACGACGAGCGCTTCTGCCGGATGTGGGAATTCTACCTGATCGGCAGCGAGCTCGCCTTCCGCTCGCAAGGCCACATGGTGTTCCAACTCCAGATCGCCAAGCGAGTCGACACCGTGCCGCTGACCCGCGACTACATCTTGGAATGGGAACGCGCGCACGCCGGCGTGGCGAACCTCGCGACGTAGGCGTCGCTCCTTCTCCGCCCTTCAGGGCGGAGAAGGAAGGGGCCCGTCGCGCAGCGACGGGAAGGATGAGGTGGGTCTGAACCTTCCGTGAAAAATTTTCGCTGCGACGCGCAAGAACGATCTCAACCGACCGATCGCTCTGTTCCCCACCTCACCTGCCTCGCCCTCATCCTTCGAGACGCGGCCCGCAACGGGCCGCGTCTCGAAGGATGAGGTTTGTGGTCGAAGGACGCTCGGCATCCTCTCCGCCCCAATGGGGCGGAGAGGAAAATTTTGAGCGCTTCCAAACTGCCGAGATCAATCTTGGAGCGCGATAACCCCGACATCCGTGGCCGTTTCGAACAGAAGTTATCCCCGCTATACTTTCGACTCACGCCCCGAGTCGGGCGGTTAAATGTTGTCGTGCATGATGCACGAGGGGTAAGGTCGGCGGCTCATGGAACCCGCACGCACCAATGTGGCACCGCTCACGCCGCGCACGGAAGACCCGGCGCCGCTGCGCACGCCCCCGCATAATTTCGAAGCGGAGATGGCGTTGCTCGGCTCGCTGCTCGCCAACAACAAGGCCTATGACCGGGTCGGCGAGTTCCTGCTGCCGGCGCATTTCGCCGACGACCGCCACGCGCGCATCTTCCAGGCCTGCGGCAAGCTGATCGAGCGCGGCCAGATCGCCAACCCGGTCACGCTCAAGAATTATTTCGAGCAGGACAATTCGCTGAGCGAGATCGGCGGCACGCAATACCTCTCGCGCCTGGCCACGGCCGTCGTGTCGATCATCAACGCGCTCGACTATGCCAAGACCATCCACGACCTGTTCCTGCGCCGCCAGCTCATCGGCCTGGGCGAGGACATGGTCAACCGCGCCTACGGCTATGACCTCGAGACAGGTGCGAGCGAGCAGATCCAGTCCGCCGAGCAGGAGCTGTTCAACCTCGCGACCACCGGCCAGACCGAAGGCGGCTTCCGCACCTTCACCGATGCGTTGGCGATCGCCATCAACATGGCGCAGTTGGCCTACAAGCGCGACAGCCACGTCACCGGCGTCACCACCGGCCTGATCGATCTCGACAAGAAGCTGGGCGGCCTGCACCCGTCCGATCTGATCGTGCTCGCCGCACGGCCGTCGATGGGCAAAACGGCGCTCGCCACCAAGATCGCCTTCAACGCCGCCAGGGCCTACAAGGAGCGCCGGCGCGAGGATGGCAGCATGGAGGTCGTCGAGGGCGCCAAGGTGGCGTTCTTCTCGCTCGAAATGTCCTCCGAGCAGCTCGCCAACCGTCTTCTCTCCGAGGAGACCGAGATCCCGTCGGACAAGATCCGGCGCGGCGAGGTGCGCGGCGAGGATTTCCCGAAATTCGTCGAGGTCAGCCGCCAGCTCGCCAAGATCCCCTTCTTTATCGACGACACGCCGGCCCTGTCGATGTCCGCTTTACGGACACGCGCGCGCCGGCTGCAGCGTCAGCAGGGTCTCGGCCTGATCGTGATCGACTATCTGCAGCTCCTGACCGCGTCGCCCGGCACCAAGATCGACAACCGCGTGATGGAAATCTCCGCCATCACCCGCGGCCTCAAGGCGCTGGCCAAGGAGCTCAACGTTCCGGTTGTCGCCCTCTCCCAGCTCAGCCGCGCCGTCGAGCAGCGCGACGACAAGCGCCCGCAGCTCTCCGATCTGCGTAAATCGGGCACGATCGAGCAGGACGCCGACGTCGTGATGTTCATCTTCCGCGAGGAATACTACAAGGCGCGCCTCGAGCCCAAGGAAGGCACACCCGAGCACGAAACCTGGCAGACCGAAATGGCGCAGATCCACAACGTTGCCGAAGTCATTCTCGGCAAGCAACGCCACGGCCCCATCGGCACCGTCAAATTGTTCTTCGACGGCACCTACACCAAATTCGACAATCTGCAATCGGACCAGTTCGCCCAAGATGGCGGCGAGTGACACGCGCCTGCGGGCGCCTGAGTCGGTGCTCACCGTCGATCTTGACGCCATCGTCGCGAATTATCGTGCACTGGCCGCGCGCGCCGCGCCGGCGCAGTGCGCCGCGGTCGTCAAGGCTGACGCCTATGGGCTCGGCGCGATCCATGTCGGACCGGCGCTAGCCAGCGCCGGCTGCCGCCATTTTTTCGTCGCCCATCTCGGTGAGGCGGTCGAGCTGCGCGGCGCCGTTCCCTCTCCCACCGCTATCTATGTTTTGAACGGCCTGGCGCAGGGCGATGTCGACGCGGTGCTGGAACACGACCTGGTTCCTGTCCTCAACGATCTGAGCCAGGTCGATGCCTGGGCCACAACCTCGCGCCGCGTCGGCCGCGCCCTGCCCGCGGTGATCCAGTTCGACACCGGCATGTCGCGCCTGGGCCTGGAGGCGGGTGAATTTCGCACGCTGCACACGGAGCGCACCCGCCTCGCCCCGCTCGATCTGCGCTTCGTGATGAGCCATCTCGCCTGCGCCGAAGAAACCGACAATCCGCTCAACCGCGCGCAGCTTGCCGAGTTCAAGACCATCCACGCCGCCTTCCCCGACTCGAAGGCCAGCTTCGCCAATTCCGCCGGCATCTTCCTGGGCCCGGATTACGCCTTCGACCTGGTTCGCCCGGGATGTGCACTCTATGGGATCAACCCACTGTTAAACAAAGAGAATCCAATGAAGCCGGCAGCCCGGCTCGAAAGCCGGATTCTGCAAGTCCGCCGCGTTGACCACCCCCGGACCGTTGGCTATGGTGCGACCCATCGCGTTTCCGGCCCAACCCGCATTGCCACTATCGCCATCGGTTATGCCGATGGCTGGCTCCGTTCATTGAGCGGTCGCGGCGTGGCCTATTGCGGAGATCGTCCGGTGCCCTTCCTCGGTCGCGTGTCGATGGATCTGGTGACTCTCGATGTCACCGATGCGCCCGACGCGAAGATCGGCGACCTCGTCGAGCTGATGGGCCCACATCAGGATGTCGATGCCGTCGCTGCCAAGGCTGGCACGATCGGCTACGAGATTCTCACCCGCCTCGGCCGGCGCTTCCATCGCACCTATATCGGCGCCGCGGCGGGCGCATGAATTTGCTCGCCATCATCGGCCGCGTGTTTCTGGGCTTTCTTGCCCTGACCGGCCGTGTTGCCGTGTTCACCGGCGTCGCGATCTCGCATTGCGTTCGTCCGCCGTTCTATCCGCGCCTGATCGGCCAGCAGATGCTGGAGATCGGCTATTTCTCCCTGCCCGTGGTCGGCCTCACCGCGCTATTCACCGGCATGGTGCTGGCGCTGCAGAGCTACACCGGCTTCGCGCGCTTTTCCGCCGAGGGCGCCGTCGCCACCATCGTGGTGCTGTCGGTGACGCGCGAGCTCGGTCCCGTTATCGCCGGATTGATGGTCGCGGGCCGCATCGGCGCCTCGATGGCCGCCGAGATCGGCACCATGCGCGTGACCGAGCAGATCGACGCGCTCTCCGCCCTCTCGACCAATCCCTTCAAGTATCTCGTCGCACCGCGCTTGATCGCGGGCATCACGACCCTGCCGCTGCTGGTCCTGGTCGCCGATAGCATCGGCGTCTTCGGCGGCTACCTGGTCGGCGTCTACAAGCTGAACTTCAACCCCGCCGCCTATCTCAAGCGCACGGTTGATTATTTGGAGTTCATGGATGTGTTCTCCGGCCTGGTGAAGGCCGCGGCCTTCGGCTTCATCGTCTCGCTGATGGGCTGCTATCACGGCTATCACAGCGAAGGTGGCGCCCAGGGTGTCGGCCGCGCCACCACCAACGCCGTCGTCTCCGCCTCGATCCTGCTGCTGATCTTCAACTACGTCATCACCGAGATCTTCTTCGCCACACGATGAGCGACACGCCCAAAATCTCCGTTCGGGCTTTGCACAAATCCTTCGGGCGCAAGCGCGTGCTCGACGGCGTCGACCTCGATGTCGGCGTCGCGGAAGTCCGTCGTCGTCATCGGCGGCTCGGGTACGGGCAAATCGGTCCTGCTCAAATGTATTCTCGGCCTGCTCGAGCCCGATAGCGGCTCAATCAAGATCGATGGCGAGGAGATCGTCGGCAGCTCCCAGAGCGAGCGCGAAAAAATCACCGGCAAGATCGGCATGCTGTTTCAGGGCGCAGCCCTCTTCGACTCCTTGCGCGTGTGGGAGAATGTCGGCTTCGGCCTGATCCAGGCGCAAGGCATGGCCAAATCGAAGGCCAAGCCGATTGCGCTGCAGAATCTCGCTCAGGTCGGGCTCGGACCGGAAGTCGGCGAGCTCTTTCCGTCGGAGCTCTCCGGCGGCATGAAGAAGCGCGTCGGTCTCGCCCGCGCTATCGCCACCAAGCCGCAGATCATCTTTTTCGACGAGCCCACCACCGGCCTCGACCCGATCATGTCCGACGTGATCGACAAGCTGATCCTCAAATGCGTGCAGGAGATCGGCGCCTCGGCGCTGTCGATCACGCACGACATGAAGAGCGCGCGCAAGATCGCGCATCGCGTCGCCATGCTGCACGCCGGCAAGATCATCTGGGACGGCCCGGTCGCGCGCGTCGACAATTCCGGCAATCCCTATGTCGAGCAATTCATCAACGGCCGCGCCGAGGGCCCGATCCAGATGCAGGTGCGCGCGTGAGTGCAGGCCCCAGGACGCACTGACATGGCCAAACGCCAATCGCAATATGTCTGCCAGTCCTGCGGCGCGGTCGCCTCGAAATGGGCCGGTCGCTGCGAGGCGTGCGGCGCCTGGAATTCGATCGTCGAGGAAGCGGCTGCCGAGGTAGCCCCCAAGGGCATCGGCAGCAAGGGCGGCCGGCGCGTCGATTTCCACAAGCTTGAGGGCGCCTCCGACCGCACGCCGCGCCGCGCCACCGGTATTGCCGAATTCGACCGCGTCTGCGGCGGCGGTCTGGTCGAAGGCTCGGCGCTGCTGATCGGCGGCGATCCTGGCATCGGCAAGTCGACCTTGCTGCTGCAAGTCGCGGCCGCTCTCTCCAAGGCCGCGCGCATCGCCTACATCTCCGGCGAAGAGGCGATCGATCAGGTACGCATGCGCGCCCAGCGTCTCGGCCTCGCCAAGGCCGGCGTGGCGCTTGCCGCCGCGACCAGCGTACGCGACATCCTGGCCAGCCTCGACGAGGCCGACGGGCCTGAGGTCGTGGTCATCGATTCGATCCAGACCATGTATCTCGACACTCTCGACTCGGCCCCCGGCACGGTCGCCCAGGTCCGCGCGTCGGCGGCCGAGCTGATCCGGCTCGCCAAGCGCCGCGGCGTCACCGTGCTGCTGGTCGGCCACGTCACCAAGGACGGCATGATCGCCGGCCCCCGCGTGCTCGAGCACATGGTGGACACGGTGCTCTATTTCGAAGGCGAGCGCGGCCACCAGTTCCGCATCCTGCGCTCGGTCAAGAACCGCTTCGGCGCCACGGATGAGATCGGCGTGTTCGAGATGACCGATGGCGGCCTGAGCGAGGTCGCCAACCCCTCCGCCCTGTTCCTGGCCGACCGCCGCGGCGACAGCAACGGGGCGGCGGTCTTCGCCGGTATGGAGGGCACCAGGCCGGTCCTGGTGGAGGTCCAGGCCCTGGTGGCCCCGTCCGGCCTCGGCACCCCTCGAAGGGCCGTGGTTGGCTGGGATTCCAGCCGTTTGGCCATGGTTTTGGCGGTCCTGGAGACCCGCTGCGGGCTTGTTTTCGGGTCCAGCGATGTCTACCTAAACGTCGCGGGCGGCTTACGAATTGGCGAACCAGCCGCCGATTTGGCGGTCGCCGCCGCCCTGGTTTCGTCCCTCACCGGCCGCCCGGTTCCCCCGGATTGCGTGGTGTTCGGCGAAATCGGCTTATCCGGGGAGATCCGACCCGTCGGCCAGATGGAGGCGCGGCTGAAAGAGGCCGCCAAACTTGGATTCGCCAAGGCCCTGATGCCGGCAAGGCGCCGGACCGGACGGGGCGCTGGCGAGCGGGCCGCCGGCATTTCCACCCAGGAGCTGCCCAGGCTTGCGGATTTACTGCTGGTATTTGGCGCCGGCGCGGGCCAGAAGACGCCACGGCGCGAGCGCGAAAATGTCGGCTCGGGCTGATCAAGGGTCCGGAGAAGCAGGATGAACGTCGCAGATCTGTTCGTGATCGGCATCGTCGTGTTCTCGGCCGTGGTGGCGCTGTTCCGCGGCTTCATCCGCGAGGTGCTGTCGGTGGTGGCCTGGGCGGGCGCCGTGATGGTGACGCTGTGGGGCTTCTCCTTCGTCCAGCCCTACGCGCAGGCGATCATCGGCCAGCCGATGCTGGCCAATATCGCCGCCGGCCTCGCCCTTTTCCTGATCAGCCTCGTCATTTTCTCCCTGATTACGCACGCCATCGCCAATCTGGTGCGCAACAGCGCCTTGAGCGCGCTCGACCGCAGCCTAGGCCTCATTTTCGGCATCGTGCGCGGAGTCGTCATCGCGGCCCTGGCCTATCTGGCGCTGGGCTGGGTGGTGCCGGCCAACGAGCAGCCCCCCTGGCTGCGCGAGGCGCGCGTGCGCCCGCTGGTCGAAAACGTCGCCGATGTCCTGCGCCGCCTGGCGCCGCCGGAGTTCCGTGGCCAGGTAAAATCGGCAAAACCGGTGATCGACGAGCGCATCCAGCAGGGTCAGGAGCTGGAGCGCGCCTTGCGCGCCCTCAGCCAGCCGCAAGTGAATCAGCCTGCACAGGCCGGTGAAACAGGGTATAAGCCCGAGGATCGACGGGACTTGGAGCGCCTCTTGCAGAATCAGTCCACGCAGATGCCGCGGGAAGGTGGGCCAGCGCGATGATCTCGACCAATCCCTACGATGACGACAAGCTGCGCGAAGAGTGCGGTATTTTTGGCATTCTCGGCACCAAGGACGCCGCCGCCCACACGGCTCTCGGCCTGCATGCGCTGCAGCACCGCGGCCAGGAAGCGGCCGGGATCGTCGCCTTCGACGGCAACCAGTTCCATACCCATCGCGGCCTCGGCCATGTCGCCGACAATTTCGGCAGCGGGACGGTCATCGCCCAGCTTCCCGGCAGCAGCGCCATCGGCCATGTGCGCTACGCCACCACCGGCGGCACCATCCTGCGCAACGTCCAGCCGCTCTTCGCCGAATTCGATTTCGGCGGTTTCGCGATCGGCCATAACGGCAATCTCACCAACGGCCACGCGCTGCGCACCAGCCTAGTCAAGCGCGGCTGCCTGTTCCAGTCGACGACCGACACCGAAGTGATCGTCCACCTGATGGCGACCAGCGAAGGTGACGTGGTCGAGCGGCTGATCTACGCGCTGCGCCAGGTCGAAGGCGCCTACTCCCTCGTCGCCATCGCGCGCGACAAGGTGATCGGTGTGCGCGATCCGCTCGGCGTGCGCCCGCTGGTACTCGGCAAACTCGACGATTCCTCGATTCTCACATCGGAGACCTGCGCGCTCGACATCATTGGCGCGCATTTCGTGCGTGAGGTCGAGCCTGGCGAGATCGTCGTGCTCGACGCCGCCGGCGTGCGCTCGATCAAACCGTTCGGCCGCGTGCCGCCGCAGCGCTTCTGCATCTTCGAATACATTTATTTCGCGCGGCCGGATTCGATCGTCGAAGGCTCGTCCGTCTACGCCGCGCGCACGCGCATCGGCGCCGAGCTCGCGCGCGAGAGCCACGTGCCCGCCGACGTCATCATTCCGGTGCCCGATTCCGGCGTGCCGGCCGCGATCGGCTATGCCGCCGAGGCGAAGATCCCCTTCGAGCTCGGCATCATCCGCAACCACTATGTCGGCCGCACCTTCATCGAGCCGACCGACCATATCCGCCATTTGGGCGTGCGCCTCAAGCACAACGCCAACCGCCCCATCATCCAGGGCCGCCGCGTCATCCTGGTCGACGATTCGATCGTGCGCGGCACGACCTCCAAGAAGATCGTCGAGATGGTGCGCAGCGCCGGTGCGACCGAGGTGCATATGCGCATCTCCAGCCCGCCGACGCGCCATTCCTGTTTCTACGGCATCGACACGCCGCAGAAGGAAAAGCTGCTGGCGCATCAGCACGACGTCGCCGGCATGGCGAAGTTCATCGGCGTCGACTCGCTCGCCTTCATCTCCATGGACGGGCTCTACCGCGCCATGGGCAAGCCCGGCCGCGACGCCGCCAAGCCGCAATATTGCGATGCCTGTTTCACCGGCGACTATCCGACCACGCTGACCGATCTCGACGGTGGCGCCGCCAAGTCGCAATTGTCGCTGCTCGAGATCGCCTGATCCCGGCGATTAGCGCCGCGCCTTGATGTTCGGGCCGTTCTCCTTCATCCGCAACATTTTCAGCGGCGCCTTCGCGACCGTGGGCGCCGCCGCGTTCAGCCAGGTCCCCAGCTTCATGCAGCAATACCTGCAGCGCCTGGGCGGCCATCGCGACGAAGCGCTGCGGTTTGTCGAGAATTTGCGCGTCCGCAACGGCGTCGACACCACTCTGCTGACAGAGGCTGAATCCCGCCTCTCCGAACTGTCGCGCGCCATCGATGCGCTGGCGGTCGCCGGCAATTTCAGCCGCCCACGCGCCTTCATCGAAAATTTCGACCCCAGTATCGCGCGCGCCACCGCGGAAATATTCCAACCCGCCGTACCGATCACGCCCGAAGGCTTCGTCTACGCCGGCATCGGCGTGATCGTCGGCGTAACGCTGTTCTCCCTCATCACGCTCCCCTTCGCGATCATGCGCCGCCGCCGGCAGGCCTATGGGAGATGACGGGGTGCGCTCTGCGGGACGTCCCAAAACCCAAATAAAACCTGTCATGCGCGGGCTTGACCCGCGCACCCACAAACCGTCTGGACGGAGAAACGGTTATGGGCCCGCGAGTGACAGATTAAATTCAAAAGGCAATCCTCAACGCTCATGATCGAAAACAAACCCCTCACCGGCCAAGTCGCCGTCGTCACCGGTGCTTCGCGCGGAATCGGCGCCGCCACGGCCAAGCTCCTCGCGGCACAGGGCGCGCATGTTGTGCTGCTCGCGCGCACCGTTGGCGGGCTCGAGGAGATCGATGACGAGATCCAGGCCGCCGGTGGCTCTGCAACGCTGGTCCCGCTCAATCTCAGCGAGCTCGACCGCATCGATCCGCTCGGGCCGCAGCTCTTCCAGAAATTCGGCCGCGTCGACATCCTGGTCGGCAATGCCGGGCTGCTCGGCACGCTTGGGCCCCTCTCGCATCACGACGCCAAGCTGTGGGAGGACGTGATGCGCGTCAATGTCAGCGCCAATTGGCGCCTGATCCGCACGCTCGAGCCGCTGCTGCGCCGCGCCGACGCCGGCCGCGCCGTATTCGTGACCTCGGCCGCGGCGCTGAGTGCGCGCGCCTATTGGGGCGCCTACGCCACCAGCAAGGCAGCGCTGGAGATGATGGTCAAGACCTGGGCCGCCGAACTTGCCGAAACGCCGGTGCGCGTCAACCTGCTCGACCCCGGCCGCACGCGCACCGCCATGCGTGCACAGGCGTTCCCGGGCGAGGACCCGAACACGCTGCCCACCGCCGAAACGATCGCCGCCACCTTCCTGCCCTTCCTGCTGCCGGCTTGCACCCGCCACGGCGAGGTGGTGGCCGTGCAAAAACGGGAAGATTCCGCAACCTGACCTTGTAGATTCTTTACCGAATTTTCACGGCGCCCCCGTTATTTAGGACCATCGAGGGTCCTGGGAGGGGGCAGCGATCATGAGCTTCGTCGAGATTGATTTCGGCGCCAAACCGCCATCAGCTTTGTTTGAGCGCGGCCTGCGCCTGGTGACATTGACCGGCCGCCGGCGCCTGCATGTCGATTGCGTGTTCGAGCCGCCCTGCTTCTGCCAGGCCGGCGTTGAGGATGCAACCCTGCTGGGCATCGGCGCGTTCACGCTGATCAACGGCGGCGTGATTTCGCATGTCCGCATCGGTCGCTACTGCTCGCTCGCACCCGATGTGCGCATCGGTTCGGTCGAGCACCCGACGGACTGGCTCACCACATCCGACGTCGCGCAGTTTTCCGGCGTCCACGAATGGGACAAATTCAGCGCGCCCGATCAGGTTCCCGCATTACGGCAGATCCGCCGCGGCTACAAGAATAGCCGGCCAATGACCGAACTCGGCAACGATGTCTGGATCGGTCAGGGCGTCTTCATCAAGGCTGGCGTCAAAATTGGCGACGGCGCCATTGTCGGCGCGCGCTCTGTGGTGACCAAGGACGTTCCACCCTACGCCGTCGTCGCGGGCACGCCGGCAACTCTCAAGAAGATGCGCTTCCCTCAAGCCACGATCGATCGCCTGCAAGCGCTGCAATGGTGGAAGTATAAGATCTTCGATTTCTTTTCCGAGCCGCTTGACGACATCGAATTCGTGCTCGCCCGCCTCGAGAGTCTGAAAGCCGCCGGCAAGCTCAAGAACTACGAGCCCGTCGCCCTGCGCACTGCGGATCTGCAATCCATTCTGACCGAGCCGCGCGAACTGGCGTCCGCTTAGCTCGGATCGTCCACAAACGGGTTCTTCGTCTGCCGCAGACTGAAGCGGATCACCACGCCCGGCAGCTTGAATGTCTCGCGCAGGCTGTTGGCCAGGTAGCTCATGTAATCGTCGGGCAGCGTCGTCAGCTTGTTGCCGAAGATGGCGAAGCTCGGCGGCCGCGTCGTGGTCTGGCGCATGAAGCGCAGGCGTGGCCGGCGGCCCTGCACCAGCGGCGGCGGATGGCCCTCGGTGACGCCCTCCAGCCACTGGTTGAGCTTGGGCGTGGGCAGACGCGAATTCCACAGATCGTAGGTGGTGATGACCGCGCGCATGATGTCGTCGAGCTTGCGCCCATGCAGGGCCGAGACCGTGATGCACGGCACGCCCTTCACCTGCGGCAGCGAGATTTCCAGCCGGTCGCGCAGCTTGCGCAAGGCGGCGTTGGGATCCTCGATCAGGTCCCATTTGTTGACCACAATCACCAGCGCGCGGCCTTCCTCGGCCGTCATCCGCGCGATCGTCAAGTCCTGCTTTTCCAGCATCACCGTCGCATCGAGCACCAGCAGCACGACCTGCGCCTCGCGCAGCGTGCGCACGGTGTCGGAGGTCGACAATTGCTCGGGCGAGCGCACTTCCACGCGCGCCTTGCGACGCAAGCCCGCGGTGTCGATCAGCACGAAATCGCGCCCGCGCCAGCGCCATCGGCTTTCAATTGAATCGCGCGTGATGCCGGGCTCGGGTCCCGTCAGGACGCGCTCTTCGCCCAGCAACTTGTTGACCAGCGTCGACTTGCCGACATTGGGCCGCCCGACCACCGCCAATCGGATCGGCCGCGCGATCTCCGGCTTCGCGTCTTCGACGGCAGCTTCATCGGGCGGCTCATCTGTTTCTGGCGCGATGATCGAGTCCGCCGGCACCAGCGGCCTCATCACCTCATGCAGGTCCGCCAGACCTTCGCCATGCTCGGCCGAGAACGGCACCGGATCGCCGAGACCAAGCGCATAGGCCTCGCCCAGCCCCGCCGCGGCGGCATTGCTTTCGCATTTGTTGGCGAGCAGCACCACGCGCCGTCCAAGCCGTCGCAGCCAGTTGGCGAAGCTGCGGTCGAGATCGGTGATACCTTCGCGCGCATCAATCACGAACAGCACCAGATCGGCGCGCGCCACCACACGTTCGGTCTGATCGCGCATGCGCGCTTCCAGGCTCTTGGGTGCGGCTTCCTCCAGCCCTGCCGTATCGACAACGATGAACGTGAGGTCGCCGACCTGGCCCTTCCCCTCGCGCCAATCGCGCGTCAAGCCTGGCAGGTCATCGACAAGCGCCGTACGCCGCCCGGTCAAGCGATTGAACAGCGTCGACTTGCCGACATTGGGCCGGCCGACAATAGCGACGTTGAAGGCCATGGGAGCCGCTAGCGGATCGCGACGAGGTCGGCGTCGTCCGTCAGCACATAGATGGTGCGGTTGGCGATGACCGGCGTCACGAAGACAGGTCCCGGCATCTCCAGCGTCGACGTCGTCTCGCCGGTCTCCGGCGACACCACCAGGGCGAGACCCAGCGAATTCGCGAGGAACAACTGGTTGCCGGCCAGCACCGGCGCTGTCCAGATCACGCGCCCGCTTTTCGGCTTCTTCTCGTCCTTGATGCGCTGCAGCGGCTTGACCCAACGGATGCGGCCGTCGCGCCGGCTGATGCAGGCCAGTTCGGACTCGACCGTCGTTACGAAGATGAAATCGCCGGCGATCCACGGCGTACCCAGCGAGCCGACATTCTGGTCCCAGATGCGCCCGCCCGAGCGCAGATCGATCGACACCATGCGCCCGGCATAGCTCGCGGCGATGACCTGGCCGCGATCGACGACCGGCAGGCCGCGAATATCCGAAAGCGCCGAGATCGCCGTCGAGCGGATCACGCCGGCCAGCGAGTCCGACCACAGCACGCGGCCATTGTCGCTGCGCAGCGCGAAGATCTCGCCCGACGAATAGGCGGCGATGACGATATTGCCGTCCAGCGCCGGGCTGGCGCTGCCGTAAAGTCCGGCGACTTCGGTGATGCCGCTATGCGACCACAGCTTGCGGCCATTGGCGATATCGAGCGCGTGCACCTGGTTGTCGATGGTGATGGCAAAGACCCGCTCGCCCAAAACGCTCGGGCCCGCGCGCAGCGGCGCCGACAGGCTCACGCGCCACTGCTCCGTGCCCTTCTCCGCATCCAGGGCGATGACCTGCGCAAAGCCAGTGGCAATGTAGAGTCGGCCGCGATCGAACGTGATGCCGCCGCCGACACCGCCGGCACTGTCTTTCTCGGGCTCGACATCGAAGGTCCAGACCGTCGACCCGCTATCCGCATCGGCAGCCGTCACGCGCGTGCCGGCATCGATGGTGAAGATCTTGCCGTCCGCCACCACCGGCGGCGACGAGACTCGGCCCGAGCGGCTGGTGCCGTCGCCGACATTGCGGCGCCAGGCGATCTTGTAGCCATCGACCGCCAGGTTCTGCATCGCGTGCGCGGGCGTCCCGCCCGGCTGCGGCCATGCGGCGTTCGCGACCGGATCGGGCAGCTTCACGTCCAGCGATGCCAAGCGCGGATCGGCTTCCAGCGAGCGCTCCTGGCCTAAGATAGAGATGCGCTCGCCCGTGATGGCGATTTTCGTGTCGGGCCCGAACCAGCCGCCTTCGTCGAACATGCCGCAGCCCGACAGCGCCAAAGCGCCGACAAGCATCAATGCGACTCGGGACTTCGCCATGCAATTCATCCGCCCAGCACCGCCAGCATTTCGGCCGCGCGTGCGCGCAAGCCCGCCGGCGCTTCGGCGTCGTCGGCGATTTTCGTGTAGAGCTCGCGTGCCTTGGCGCTATCACCGGCGCGCAGCGCGGCGATCGCGATGGCTTCCCAAGCGGTATGCCGCCAAGCATTGCGCGGCGTCGTCAGCGGCGCCAATTGCTGCTCGATCTCCGCCGGATTTGCGGTTCCCGCCACCTGCAGCGCCGCCAAATAGGTCGCGGCATCACGCAGGTCCCGATCCACGGCGGAATTGGCGGCGATCGCGCGATACATCTCGGCCGCCGCCGCGGCGTCGCCCGCCTCCGCCTTCAGCGCCGCCGCGCGCAGCCGCGCCAATGCGGCGTAACCTGCCGGACCGTCCTTGGCGATATCGGCAAACGCCGTCGCTGCCGGCGCTGTCTGTCCCTGGGCCGCCAGATCGGTCGCGGCAACGAAGCGGGCACCTTCTGCCGTCGCTTGCTTGCGGCTCCAATCGCGGTACGCGACATAGCCGCCGGTGGCGACCACAATCGCCACCGCGCCGGCGATCACGTATTTGCCGTAGCGCTGCCAGTACTTGAAAGCCTGATCGCGCCGGACTTCTTCGTCGACTTCGGTAAAGATATCGCTCACGGAAACTCTGCCTCGATGGCCGGCGAAATCGGCGTCAAATTGGGCGGCTACCATAGCCGCCGCAACCCGCCAGGGCAAACCCGCTCACCGACCGTAACAAACCGGCCTTATATGGCATTTTCTCAATTGTTTTCAATGATTTTTGCGGGGACTCTCACATCGGCCGCCACTTGATGGAGCAGCCCATGCTCGGCCTCTGGACCGCCGGCCCGTGGCCGCTGCGGGCGATTTCGACCATCGCCTCGAACAACTCGCGCCTCGCCTGCGCCTTCTCACTGCGCCCGCCTTCGTCGATCCGGCCGTGATACTGCAGCTCGAAGGCCGCGTTGTAGCCGAAGAATTCCGGCGTGCAGACAGCGCCATAGGCGCGAGCCACATCCTGGGTTTCATCGATCACATAGGGAAAGGGCAATCCGTGCTGGCGCGCAAATACCTGCATATTGTCGAACGAATCCGCCGGATAGGCAGCGCTATCGTTGGGCATGATGGCGATGGCGCCGATGCCATGATCGGCCAGCGCCACGCTGTCGCGCACGATTCGCTCGATGGCGCCTTTGACATACGGGCAGTGGTTGCAGATGAACATCACCAGCGTGCCCTTGGGTCCGCTGGCATCTTTCAGTGTCCAGGTCTTGCCGTCGATGCCGGGCAGCGCGAAATCGGGTGCGCGCGTCGATAGGCGTGGGGCTGGCTGGCTCATCTGCGTCCTCCCTTAGGGTCATCCGCCTAGGATTTTAGGTGGCGTTGCGCCCCCGTCAGCACAAGTCGCGGTATTAACCGGCTATTAGCCCAAGCCCAGCTTTACTTACGGGGATGCGCCAGATCCTCGCCCTGCTCGCCCTGTTGTCGCTCACTGCTTGCGGTGGCGGCACGGCTTTGACCCTCGCCATGCTGGGGGCCGATGGGCTGAGCTATGCCACTACCGGCAAGTCACTGACCGGCAATGTCGTCACCGCCGCGATCGGCCGCGAGTGCGAGCCGTTCAACGTCCTCAATTCCAAATCCCTGTGCAGCGACGAGCGCAAGGGCGAGCCCAGTAAGGCCGAGACCCTGGCGGCCGCCGACAAGCCGCCGGTCTATTGCTACCGCACGCTGGGCCAGGTCGCCTGTCACAGCGAGCCCGACCCCTGGATGTCGCCCAACCAGCGTCTTTATCGCTCTGTCGAGACGGCTGAGGATGTCCGGCGCTAACCCGTCCGGCATGTGGACTCACGCCGAAAAATCGGCGACAATTTTAAAACTCCTCGGCCGAAGATTTGACACGGCGACGCAATGTCCAAGGTGCTGCGCCTCACCGATCACAAGCGTTCAGGCGGGCGGATCTGGTTCGACCGCTCGGAACTCAAGAAACTTCTTGCGGTCTATTCGCAGCGCGTGTCGCGCGGGCAATGGCGCGACTATGCCATCGACCATCGCCCGGAAATGGCGGCCTTTGCGGTGTTCCGCAACGCCTATGATTGGCCGCTTTTCGTCATTGCCAAATACGCACCCGGCAGCCAGCGCCAGGGGGAATTTGCGGTGTTCCAGGGGCCGCGCCGCCTTGCGCAGGGGCGCAGCCTCGACGAAGTCCTGGGTATTTTCGACCGGCAGCTTGAGCCGGTCGTTTAGTCTTGGGATTGCCCTAGGCGACCACCAACTGCAGCCGGCGCCGGCGCAACTCGCGCAGCCTTGTGTAGGCTTCCACAACCGGACCCATATTCTCGCGCAGATCAACCCGGCCCAGTCCGCCCTCGGTGGTCAACGCAAGCTCGAGCGCCCGCAAGAGCTGCTCCGCTACGTCCACATCGCGGTTGTCGCAGGCATGATGAAAGGCGCCGAGGATCTTGTCGCTGAGCCGTCGTTGCTGTTCGGCCATGGCCGGTATCCATCTCCGCACGAGGGGCGCTTATGGGCAAGCACCCCATCCTCCCAAAGTTTGGTTAAGAAAGGATTTCGATCCGCAAATAAGCGCGCTTGTCAGCCATTTTTGGGAAGCGCATCCTGTGCCGCTCTCGCCACGAAAGGGGCGATTCCCCTCACACCGATGACCAATGAAACCCAGCCCAAATCCGGCCCGGCCGGCGACCGCCGGGCGCAGGGGCGTCAGACGACGAACCTGCGCACGGTGGCCACCATCGACGCCCGTCACGTGGCCTGCCAGGTGGTGAATTTGTCGCGCACCGGTGCACTGGTCGCGACGGGCGCCCATGTCAGGCTGGGCCAGACCCTGATCCTCGAAATCCCCGGGCTGGGGCCGGCCCCCTGCCGGGTCCAGCGCGTCACGTCCACGCATTTTGCTGTCACATTCGACCCCGCCCTACCCGACAAGCTCGATCTCTGATCCCCATCAACGATTGCCGCCCGACCGCCCGCGTGTCAGGGTTGAGCGTCTTCACCTTCGGAGTAAGCCATGGACAGGGAAGAGCTTCAGGCCGCCCTCGCCGTGTTGCTGGACCAGATGGAAGGCGACCAGGGCGACAGCCACGAGGTCCATCTGCGGCTGCGCCAGATCCTGGACGGGATGCGGGCGATGGGGATGCCGCTTCCCGACGACCTCGTGCGCATGGAGCGCGAACTTGGTTCCGACTTCGAAGACGACGCCAGCGACGCCAAGGCGCCCTGATTTTCCCGATCTTTAGAGGGACGAGCCGTGCGGCCGCTCCGGCCCGCGCTTCATGACCCCGCGCAAGCCCGCATCGGCATCCGCCGGCCAGTCGGACGCAACGGCCAGGAACTCAACCGTTTCCCCCGCCCCCGCCATCGGCAGGATCAGGCGCTCGTAACCCAGCAGCGATCCAGTGGGTCTTGCACCGGGAGCGAACTCGACGCGGTCGATCACCGGATCGAGAGTTTCGACGACCCGGACGTAGTAGCCACGCAGAAAATCGCGGAAAAACTCGGGCTCGATCTCATCGAGCAGCTTGCCTTGGTCGCTGTGCCGTCCCAGCCCCTCCGCCCGCTTGCTGATCAGCTTGAAGCGGAAATTGAGGGGGTCGCGCAGCACTTCCACCAGGCTGAGGCTGCCGATGGCATAGTGGACGTCTTCCGGCCGCAATTCGCCGCGCTTTGGCATCGCCCGCGCGCCCCGCAGTCGCTGCCAGTGAAAATAGAGCTGCCGTAATCGGTCGCTTTGGAGCTGATCAGCGCCCACAGGTTGTGCGCTGACACGTGGACTCTCAGCCATGTCGAACCGGCCCGCCTATCGTCCCGATCGTGGCCGACGGACGCGACGTCCCATTCCGGCCCCGTTACCGCTCGACCCCACGTCGCGGCACGAATTGATATCCTAAACGCGCCGATGCACCACCTCAACAGCCCGCCGGCAGGAGACCGGCAGGCAGAAAGTCGTAGGCAATTGGAGCTCGGGATCGGAGCGGAAGCAGGTGCCGCGGTTGCGTTAGGCCAGCAGCATCAAGGCGGCCAACAGGCCGCCGATCGTGAATCCGGCCACCCCTACAAGGAACGCATTCAGCTTCATGAGTTGCGCGGCACGAAAGGTGTTTTTCATTGTGCGGGCGGTTTTAGCAGGGCGGCCCGAAGCCGGCTGTGACAGCGCTCACAGGCATCACAAAGTTGTTGCAGGCTTGGCACCAATCTGACGCTGCCTTGTTTGCATGATCGCCCCTAGAGTTAACCAATTGAGACGGGGGAGCCACATGCTGACCAAAAACCATCCAGAGCGGGATCGCATCGGCGACAGTGTCCGGCGCGCCATCCGCGAGGCCATCCGCAACAACGCCATGACCGGCGACGCGACCGCCGATGCGGCGATCGAGCGCCACCTCGCCGCGCAATTCGGCAATCCGCCGCCGGTGACGGGCGAATCCGCCCCGATCCAGGCCGGGTTCAAGGAGGCATATGCCGCCAAGCACGCCATCGAAGACGGCATCGAGTGGTCGTGGGACGACGCGACGGATATCGCCAAACCGATCCGTGCGGCCTATCTCGACTTCAAAACCAGCACGGACCCGATCCAATGCGATGTCGCGCGCGCGATCGATGAGCGCGCCGTCCTGGAATGCCGGTTGGGCATGGTGAAACGCGCTGGCATGCTCGTGACGTGCCTTGAGGCGTCGCCGCTGCGCGACGATTCCGACCAGTCGGGCCCCTTCAGCCAGTTCAGCTGCGGCTCGCCGGCCGAGATGGCGAACCTTGTCCAGACATTACGCGACGCCGCCCCCACCGAGGCCTTGGAGCTGACCGACGTCGTCGCGCCCTACGAAAATTTCTGGAAGGATCCGATCGTCGGCGCCTTGATTGCCGACGGCTTCCAGATTTCGCGCCAGGCCATCGTCCCGGCGCGCAACAGGGCCGGACAATCCCTGCCGAAGGGACAGATCTTCTCGGCGCTCAAGATCTATTACTACGTGATGATGCAGCGCGCCCAGCCGACCGGACCCGCCGCCAACGAACAAGGCGCGCCCGCGCGGCAAGCCGCGTCCTAGCAACGCCCGCTCGCCCAAGGGCCGCCGCTTCGCGAGACTTTTGCGCGTCCAATTACTTAGGTATTGCCCTAAGTATTGAATCGCCCTAAGGTCGCCGCGATTTTCCAGGTTCATAAGGCGACCGAGGTGCCTCGATGCAAGCCGGGACAGAAGCCGTCGACAGCGTTTTTCGCGCGCTGTCCGATCCCACCCGCCGGCACGTGCTCGAACGATTGAGCCGCAGCCCGGGCTCCGTCAGCGAGCTCGCGGCACCGTTCGACATGGCCCTGCCGTCCTTTGTCGAACATCTGAAGATCCTGGAAAATTGCGGACTCGTGCGCTCGCGAAAAACAGGTCGCGTTCGCACCTATCAGCTCGCCCCCAAGCGCCTGAAGCTGGCGGAGGACTGGCTGATGAAGCAACGCAGATTGTGGGAACGCCGTCTGGATCAGCTCGACGCCTATCTCATCGAACTCAAGGAGAAAACGCACCCATGACTCTCTCGCCTCTCGTGAAGATCGATCCCAAGCTCGACCTCGTCCTCGAGCGCGTCGTCGACGTGCCGCGCGAATTGGTCTGGGCCGCCTGGACCAAGCCCGAGCATATGAAACACTGGTTCGTACCCGCCCCCTGGAGCATGGGCGATATCGAGGTCGATCTGCGCCCGGGCGGAATGTTCCGTTTCATCATGCGCTCGCCCGAGGGCAAGGAGTTTCCGAACATCGGCTGCTTTCTGGAGGTGACGCCAACGGAGCGGCTGGTCTGGACCGATGCGCTCCTGCCCGGCTATCGCCCCTCCGAGAAGCCGTTCTTTACGGCGATCCTGACCTTCGAAGCACGCGGCAAAGGCACGCGTTACGTGGCCCAGGCCATCCACCGCGACGAGGCGGGCCGCAAACAGCACGAGGAGATGGGCTTTTACGACGGTTGGGGAAAGTGCCTCGACCAACTCGTCGCCTACGCCAAAACCATGTAGGCCCGCTCGCCCGAACCGGCGTGCCCCGCTTCCGGAACGATCGGAGCGGCACGCCAGTTCGGTGCGGTCTTGCCTACGCAAAAATTCATGCTATGTCTCGCCGCGCGTCAAACAATGACGAGAGCGGGGGACGCCGGACATGTCGACGATTTCCATTGCCGTGATCGGCGCGGGGCTGATCGGCCGCAAGCATATCGCCAAGATCAAAGAGCATCCAAGCTACACGCTGGCGGGCATCGCCGACGTCAAGATCGATCCCGCTACGGCGCAGAGCGCCGGCGCCCCGACCTTCGCCGATCACCGCCAGCTTCTCGACCAAGCGCGGCCGCAGGCCGTGATCATCGCCGCCCCCAATCAGCTCCATGCCGAGATCGGCATCGATTGCGCGCGCCGGGGAATTCATATCCTCGTCGAAAAACCGGTCACCGACACGCTCGAGGCCGCGTCCCGCCTGATCGCCGAGATCAAGAAGGCCGGCATCAAATCGCTGGTCGGCCACCACCGTCGCCACCACCGCCAGGTCCGCACGCTGCAGGCGCTGCTGCGCGAGGGCCGCATCGGCACTCTGGTCGGCGTCTCGGCGATCTGGGCCACCTACAAGCCGGCCGCGTATTTTGCCGTCGCCCCTTGGCGCACCCAGGAAGGCGGCGGCCCGGTCCTGATCAACCTGATCCACGAGGTCGATTTCCTGCGCTACGCCGTGGGCGAGATCGCTTCCGTCGGCGCCTTCACATCGAACCGCCAGCGCGGTTTCGCGGTCGAGGACACGGCCGCTTCATTGCTCGAATTCGAGAACGGCGCGCTCGGCACCTTCCTCGCAAGCGACAGCGCCGTCTCACCCTGGACCACCGAACAGGGCGTGGGTGAATCGCCGGAATTCCCGTTCAGCGGCGAAAGCAGTTACCGCTTCGTCGGCAGCCACGGCGCGCTCGAATTCCCCGAACTGGTTCACTGGTCGCAAGCCCACGGTGCCCAGAACTGGAACCAGCCGATCCACGCGCAACGCATCCACGCGCCGAGTATCGATCCCTACATCGCCCAGCTCGACCATTTCCGCGATGTTATCAATGGTGCAACACCGTCGCTGCAAACCGTCGAGGATGGCGCCCGCACGTTGATCGCCACCCTCGCCGTCACCGAAGCCGCCGCCACCGGTCGGCGCATCGATTTGCAAGACCGCTACGACGCCCTACTCCCCCAGGCCGCACGCTGATCAGTTTTTCATGCGGGTCGCGATGAGCTGCGTCCAGTCGGCAAACGCCGCCATGTACTTCGTCAGGAACTGCCGCGTTGCAGTTGCTCCGGCGATGCGCGCTTAACCGCGCGCGCCGAGAGCGGCTTTGTACTGCTCTGGCTTGAAGCCCACCAGCAACGTGCCATCGACATCGAGAACAGGCCGCTTGATCATCGACGGCTGCGCGATCATCAACGCGACCGCCTTCTTCTCGGTGAGGCCTTCCTTGTCTGCCTCGGGCAGCTTACGAAACGTCGTACCGGCGCGGTTGAGCAGACTCTCCCAGCCGGCTTTCTTGATCCACGCTTCGAGCAAACTCCGCTCGATCCCGGCGCTCTTATAGTCATGGAACGCGTATCCGATCTTGTGCCCGTCAAGCCACGCCCGCGCCTTCTTCATCGTGTCGCAATTCTTGATACCGTAGATCGTGACCGACTTTGCCATCAAACACCCCCACCCTTTCGCCCGGCGACGCACTCGCAGTTTTGTCCAGAAAATATAGCCGCATGGTTTCGCGGGCAAGAAACGAAGCGCGGCGCTTCGGAAATCATGGGATGCTCCGGCGACCGACACAATTGGGCGGCGGACTTGGCGCGCTGGAAGTCGCACGGGAAGCGGCCGCATAATGTGCGGGCAGGTGTCCGAATAGCGACTTGAGTTCCCGCACCCACCGCACCATGTCAATGACAGGTCAAGACACGGAAGATATGTCATGGGCCAGACAACGCAACGCTATACCGTCTTCGAAACGGCCGCCGGCTATTGCGGCATCGCGTGGAATGAAGTGCGGCATCACGCAGTTCCAATTGCCGACGCGAAGCGCCGAGTCCGCAGAGCGCAATCTGCTGCGCCGGCGTCCGGATGCCGTACGAGGAGTGCCCACCGCAGACGTGGCCCAAACCATCGCCGCGGCGCAGCGCTACTTCAACGGCGAGAAGATCGATTTCTCGCAGGTCCGGCTCGACCTGGACGGCCAGGACGAGTTCGTCCTGAAAATCTACGCCGCGACGCGGCGCGTCGGCTGGGGCCAGACCACGACCTACGGCACCTTGGCCAAGGAACTCGGGGCCGGCCCGGAGGCGGCGCGCGATGTCGGCCAGGCCATGGCCAGAAATCCCGTGCCGCTGATCGTCCCGTGCCATCGCGTCCTGGCGGCCGGTGGCAAGGTCGGCGGTTTTTCCGCGCCCGGTGGATCAACCGCGAAGATCCGCATGCTCGAGCTGGAAGGCGTTCGCGTCGGGCCGCCGGAGCCAGCACAGCGATCGCTCGGGCTTTAATCCCGGCCGCGTGAAAGGCCCTCGATGAAACGGATTTCGATCGCCGCGGTTGCGGCGACAACGCTCGCCGGCATCATCGCTTTGCTGCCGTCAACGCCTGGGCGTGCCGATGACGCGAGTTCCCCGATCTTCGGCGTCACGATTCCCGCCGGATATCGCCAATGGGCGCTGATCGCCCCGTCCCATGTCCCCAGCTTCGACGAGGTTCGGGCCATTCTCGGAAACGATGTCGCGATGCAGGCCTACGGGGCGGGAACGCTTCCCTTCCCCGATGGCGCGATCCTGGCCAAGCTGGCGTGGCAACACGTGCCCTCGCCCGAGTTCGAGGGAGCCTTTGTCGCCGGGCCCGCCACGAGTCTTCAATTCATGGTCAAGGATTCGAAAAAATACGCGGCCACGGGCGGCTGGGGCTTCGGCAAATTCATCGACGGCAAGCCCGTGGACGAGGCGGAGCACAAAGCCTGCTTCGCCTGCCACGAGGCCAACGTGAAAGGCCACGATTTCGTCTTTACGCGCTTCGCGCCGTGAGCACCGACAGCCTGAGTGCCGGGACCGAAGTCCCGGCACCCCGCCGCGTCTAGCCTTTGATGAACGCGAGCAGGTCGGCGTTGATGGTATCGGCGTGCGTCGTCGGCATGCCGTGCGGAAAGCCTTTATAGGTTTTCAGCGTGCCCTTCTTCAGCAGCTTTGCTGAGAGCGGCGCGGAATCGGCATAGGGCACGATCTGGTCGTCGTCGCCGTGCATCACCAGCACCGGCACCGTGATCTTCTTCAAGTCTTCGGTGAAGTCCGTCTGGGAGAAGGCGACGATGCCATCGTAATGCGCCTTGGCACTGCCCATCATACCCTGGCGCCACCAATTCCAGATCTCTCCCCGGCGAGGCCTTCGCGCCGGGCCGGTTAAAGCCATAGAACGGTCCGGCCGGCATGTCGTAATAGAACTGGGCGCGGTTGGCGGCGAGCTGCGCTTGAAACCCGTCGAACACCTCCTTAGGCAACCCGCCCGGATTGGCCGCCGTCTTGACCATCAGCGGCGGCACCGCGTTGAGGATCGCTGCTTTGGCCACCCGGCTTTCGCCGTGACGCGCGATGTAGTGCACGACCTCGCCGCCGCCGGTGGAGTGACCGACATGCACGGCATTCTTCAGGTCGAGATGCGCGGTCACCGCTGCCAGGTCGTCGGCATAATGATCCATGTCGTGGCCACTGTCGGTCTGGCTCGAGCGGCCATGGCCGCGCCGATCATGGGCGATCACGCGAAATCCCTTGCCGAGGAAGAAGAGCATCTGCGCATCCCAATCGTCCGCCGACAGCGGCCAGCCATGGCTGAACACGATGGGCTGACCCTTGCCCCAGTCCTTGTAGAAAATTTCGACGCCGTCCTTGGTGGTGATCGTCGGCATGGTCTGATCCTTTCTTGTTGATTGCAGCTAATCGTCTCTGATCGGAAATCTATACCACCTGAACCGTGCGGCGGATTTATGACAACGGAATTTTTTTCGACGTGAGCCGGGTCGCGCACGAACTGGCCAGCGCGCTGCGTCGTCGATCGCGCAGTTACTGCCGTTCGACTCAACTCTCCGGCACGGTGAAGACGGCGCAGGGAGATGCGATCCCACGCAACGCATGCGTTCCAAGCGGAATCAACGGCACGTCGACCTCGGCGGCGAGCGTGCCGGAGACGAGGACGGCCTTGTCGAGCGGCCGGCACAGCCCTTCCAGCCGGCTGACCAGATTGACAGCGGGGCCGATCGCCGTGAAATCCAGCCGATCGGCAGCGCCGATATTGCCCCACAGTATCTCGCCGAGATGCAGGGCGGCGCCGAAGGGCAGCGGCGACAGCCCCTGTTGACGCCGGAACTCGTCGAGATGCGCCATTCCGACCCGCGCGGCGGAAACCGCACGCAGCGCGGAGACGCAAGCGCCACGGGGCGTCCCGCCGACGACCGGGAAGATCGCCAGCACGCCGTCGCCGATGAATTTCAGCACTTCACCGCCGAAGGCGTGCACCGAGCCGGCGATGCGGTCGAACCAAGCATTGAGAGCCGCGATGACCGTCGCAGGCGGATTGCTCTCAGACAGGGCCGTGAAGCCGCGCAGATCGGCATAGAGCAACGCGGCCTGTATGGTCTCGCCGATATCGCGCCGCAACGGACCCGCCAGCACCCGCGCGGCACTGCGCCGACCGAGATAGGCGTCAAGAGCCGCCGTCAGCGTGGCGCGCGCCGCGAGAACGGCGAGTGGCGCTGCGGCGAAGCGCGCGGCCTGGCGCAATTCATGGGCCTCGTCGTGCGTGAACGGACGCGGCCCGACCCAGCCGAGCAACGGCGCATCCGGCTTCGACCCGACCGCGTCCTCATGCACGGGGCCGGCCGCGATCCCGGCGAGCCAATTTCGACCGGCACCGCCAGGCGGGCTCGCCGCGCCCCCAGCCACGGGACCGCCGCCCACAAAACCGAAGGCCTCGATCACCTCCCCGCTCTCGGCCTGCCAAAGCCAGGTGCGCCGCGCGATGAGCGGGTGCGGCACCGCAAGGGTCAGGGCGCCGCCGACGAGCGGCACTCCATCCGCGAGCAGACGCGCGCCGATTTCAGCCAGCAGCCGGTCGGCGCCCGGAATCTCGCTGGCCGCGTCGACGAGCCAAGAGAGTGTCGAAGAGAGCCGCATGGACCGATCATGGGGTTGACGCGGCTCCCTTGTCATGAGTTATTCCCGCGAGGGTTGGATCCAGCGCTGCCATCCGCGCAGCGGCATTCAATGAGGTTCCAATGACTGAACCGCTCGTTGTTCGACGCGAGACCTATATCGCAGCTCCGCCCGCGACCGTTTTCGCCTTCCTGACCGACCCCGAGAAGATCATCAGCTGGATGGGCACCGAGGCGAAGACCGAGATGCATCCGGGCGGGCTCTATCTCCTCAAAGGGATCAACCGCATGGACGCGCGCGGCGCATTCCGCGAGGTCGTGCCGGTCCACCGGCTTGCCTACAGCTTCGGTTGGGAAGGGAGTGAAAAAGTGCCGCCAGGATCGAGCCTGATCGAGATCGACCTGATCGACCGGGACGGCGGCACCTTGCTGCGCATGACCCATAGCGGTCTTCCGGACGCGGCGCAATGTGCCGCCCACGACAAGGGTTGGGCGCATTACCTCGGCAGGTTGACCTTGGCGGCCGCCGGCCAGGATCCCGGCGCCGATATGCCGCGCGATGCTTAGCGCGACACCCGCGCCGGGCTCATCACCCGCACGCCCAAATCTCACTTCCCCTTCACGCGATTGAACAAGAACACCACGAACCAGATCGGCACCACGACGACCGCGCCGACCAGGACGTAGTCCACCGCCCAACCGGCGAAATGCGCCATCCGGTCGAACGCGCGCCCGATCGTCTCGCCGAAATTGGCGATCAGCGAGCGCGGCGTGACGTCGAACCAGCGCATCAGCAACCCGACCACCAGCGAGGCGACGAGCAACTTGATGATGGTGCTTCCGATGCCTTTGGGCATGGTTGGGCGTCCCTGGTTCCACGCGAGTGTTCAGGGCGACCCTATGCAATTCGACACGTCCTGTCTCGCCAAGCCTTGACCGGTCCCTCGCACGTCCGGCGAAGCCGAGTCAGGCTGCATTTTACATCGGCGGCATCTTATCGAAATTCGGCAGGGCTGGATCGATGCGGTCCCAGGCGTGGCCGCGCACGCGATACGTCACCATTTGCGGCTTGTATCGGCTGGGATCGTCAAGGCTCGCGGCGTGCACGGTGAAAAAATCGGGCATGCCCGCAAACGTCAGATAGACCGGCGACCCGCAGCTGGGGCAGAAGCCGCGTGTCTTCACATTGCCGCTATCGGCCACCATATCCCAATGTGTCGCCTCGCCCTTGAGTGTCACGCTCCTCTTGTCCGGGAAGGTCAGGTAGGACCCGTGCCCGGTGCCACTCGTGTGTTGACAGTCGTGGCACTGACAATCGTTCATCGCCAACGGTTCGCCGGAAATTTCATAACGGATCGCGCCGCAGGCGCATCCGCCGGTATAAGGCTTGCTCATGTCTCTTATCCCTCTTCTAGCCGGATCGGGACCGGCGGATGCCGCTTCGCCGGCGGGAAATCAGCTTCAACCAAGGTGCCGCATGAAAGGCACTCATCAGCGCGTACATCGGGACCATTCCGCCCAGCGGTGACGCCTCATGCGAGGCCGCGCACAGCACGTCGATCGGGCCGCCACCAAAGACACTCGTCAGCAGCGCCATTATGGCGAAGGTCGGCGCGGCCGCGAGGCACAGCCAGTCGGCTGCGCCAAGGGCGCCCGCGTTGGCACCGACGCCCTCGGCTTCATGCGGAAGAGCAATCATTTGCTGTACTCGTCGTGGCGACGAAACCAGGCGCCCGCCTCGTTGCGTCCCTTGGGGGCGCGGTCGAGCCACTGGTACATGCCCCAGAGGCCGTCCAGCCCGCGCGCATAGGCGGAATAGGTGTGGTAGACGATGCCGTCTTCGAGCACGAACGTGCTCAGGCCCGGCCGGTCGAGCGTAGTATGTGGGCGCGTCGGTTCCAGACATGGCCGCGAGCTGGGCGACGGGCTCCGGCACTCCGTGGCGCTCCATCGCGTGGCCGCCGCGCTCATAGTTGTAGTCAACGGCCCCCTTGCGCTGCTGCTCCTCGGTGAACGAGACGTTGAAGTCGAAGTTGAAGTCGCTCCCGACCGAGGACGCCCAGGGAAACTTCCACCCCATCCGCTGCTTGTACGCCTGCAGTTTCGCCAGCGGCGCGCGCGACACCGCCGAAAACGTGACGTCGTGGTTCTCCAGGTGGACAACGACGCCGTTGAACCCGTCCGCGAGCGCCGAGCAGGACACACACCCCGCCTTGTAGTCGGGTCCGAACATGAAATGGTAGACGAGGAGCTGCGAGCGCCCTTTAAAGAGGTCTGCCAGCGTGGCGCTCCCCTCGTCGGTCTCGAACCGATACGCCTTGTCGACTTTGACCCACGGCAGCTCCTGCCGTCGCCGCGCCAGTTCGTCGCTGCGCCGCGTGAGCTCCTTCTCCGCCTCGAGCAGCGCGAGCCGCGCTGCCAGCCACTTTTCACGTGTTCCGGTCATGTGCGTCGTCATCGTTTTTCTCTCCTTCTGCGTATTCTTCGTCGCGCGTACCGCTCTCGATACGACGCGCTGGTTGATGGTCGTGAGTTAGATTAGGACCGGGGATCGAGCGGTGAGAGTGACAAGTGTGGCGGGATTCAGGTGTGTCCTCAGCTCAGTGCTTTTTGTGCGCGAGGCAAAGAACATCGCGATAGGCGCAGAGCTCATCGAGCAGCGCCTTCTCATCGGCCAGGATCTTCGCCGTCTCTGCCTCTCCGATGAGCTGAATCATGTAGCTCTGCTCGGCGTTGCCCTGTTTGTCGATGAATGGATAAAGAAGGCTCGCGTGAACATTGAGATCCGGAACGGCGCCAATGTCGTCGTTGGTCATGTACGGCGCATAGAACATCAGGTGCGGCATGGACATGGTATGCATTTTGCATGTCGGGAGGCCCCAACGCGCGCATGACCGGCGCGACCATATAAGACAGACCCGGCTTTTCCGGAGCTTTATAGGTCTTGCTCTTGTATCGATTTTCGATTTCAGCCTTCACCGCAATCGCGCTCATTCCCTGCGCGCGAAGCGCGGCCGTATCCATGATGACCTTCAGGTGAGCCTTTGTGCCCACCGCGTCGTAGCAGAGCGGAATATAGATATCGTTGCGAAAGTCGACCCGCTCCCAGACCGTGCGCTCGACAAGACACGTCACACCGCTCGTTCCCTGCCGGGAAAGGTGATATCCCTTCTTGGGATCGAGGAGGTAAACGGTGGCCCGGTCGCGCAGCCCCGGCGGCACGGCGCTGAGCGCGAACTGCGTTTCGAGCTTGGCCGGCATCTGCTCGATCGTGGTCTCAGCCGTCTGGCCTGGCGGCGCTACGGCCATGCCAACGAGGCTGATTGCGACGAGTGCGAGGGACCCATCTCGATTTTCATATTTTTCTCCATATCGTCTCGGCTGCCGTGCACGTCGCTTGAGCCCGATGCATGCGGGTGTTGGCGGTGAGATAAATTTGGCGCCGGGGCATCGAACGGTGAGAGTGACAAGTGTGGCGGGATTTGGATGGACTCGCTGATCACGGCCGCGGCGCGGGCGCTCGCGGCGGGTGATCCGCTCGGCGCGCTGAACCGGGTCGCCTTGCGCAACGACGCGCCAGCGCTTGGCCCTTCGCGGCATTGCGATGGCGCAGCTCGGCGATTTCGTTCGCGCGAAGGCTCTCGTGCGCAGTGCGGCGCGCGCCTTCGGTCCGAAAGAGGCCCTTGCCCGCGCGCGCTGTGTCGTCGCCGAGGCCGAGATCGCGCTCGCCTCGCGCGATCTGGGCTGGCCCGCGAAGGCGCTCGACGCAGCACGGATGACGCTCGAAGAACACGGCGACAAGGTGAACGCCGCGCATGCGCGCTATCTCGAGACTCCGGCGGCTCCTCCTGATCGGGCGCCTCGACGCGGCCGAGCGTGCGCTTGCAGAGCTCGACCCCGCCGCGCTTCCCACCCGCGTTGCGGGCCGCCCACGAGCTGGTCGTTGCCGGTATCGCGATCCGGCGCCTGCGGACGAAGACGGCGCGCGCGGCACTCGCCCGGGCGGAGCGCGCCGCGCGCCACGCGGGGATCCCTGCACTGACGGCGGAGGTCGACAGCGCATCCTGCTTCTCGAACACGCCCGCGGCGCGCCTCATTGCGCATGGCGAGGAACGCCCCCTGCTTGCTCGAGGAGGTCGAAGCGCTGCTCGCGTCGAAGGCGCTTGTCGTGGATGCGTGCCGTCACGTCGTGCGTGACGCCAGCAAGGTGGTCTCGCTTGCACGCGTCCGGTATTGTTTGCACTCGCGCGCGCGCTGGGCGAAGCCTGGCCCGGCGATGTGTCGCGGGAAACGCTCCTCGCGCGGGCATTCCGGCGCGAAGCATCGCCGATGAATCGCATCGCGCGCGGTTGCGGGTCGAAATCGGCCGGCTTCGCAGGATGCTTCGCGCGCTGGCTGACGTGAGTGCGACGAAGCAAGGGTTTGCTGCTGGTACCGCACCGCGCCCGCGAGGTCGTCGTGCTGGCGCGGCCGGTCGAAGAGGAGCATGCGGCGGTGCTCGCCTTTCTCGCCGACGGTGAGTCCTGGTCGAGCTCGGCGTTGGCGCTCGCACTGGGTGCCAGCCAGCGCACCGTCCAGCGCGCTCTCGACTCGCTCGCCGCAGCCGGCAAGATACAATCGTTTGGTCGCGGCCGGGCGCGTCGCTGGATGACCCCGCCCGTGCCAGGATTCACGACGACGTTGTTACTCCCCGCCCCGCTGCCGCGAGCGACTAGGATGAGGCGCATGAATAAATCAGCACGCCGAAATCCTCCGCGAATATGGGCCCTTTCCGGGCGTCGACGAGGTGGCCGGGGTCACGCTATCGACGGCCAGAACGTCTGGTTTGCGTCCGGCGACAAGCTGAACGCCCTCGATCCGGCGAGCGGCAAGAATTGCGCTCGATCGATGTGCCGCACATGCCGGAACGGCCTTCGACGGCCAGCATCTGTTTCAGATCGCCGAGAACCAGATCCAGAAGATCGATCCCAAGACCGGCAAGGTGCTCGCCACGATCCCGGCCCCCGGCGACGGCGGGGATTCGGGGCTGGCCTGGGCGGAAGGGACGCTCTGGGTCGGCCAGTATCGGGAGCGCAAGATCCATCAGGTCGATCCCGAGACCGGCGCCGTTCTGCGCACCATCAAATCCGACCGCTTCGTCACGGGCGTCACCTGGGTCGACGGCGAGCTCTGGCACGGCACCTGGCAAGGCGACGAGAGCGAATTGCGGCGCATCGATCCGCAGACGGGAAAGGTCCTGGAGGAGATCGAAATGCCGCCGGGCACGGGCGTTTCGGGCCTCGAATCCGACGGCGCCGATCGGTTCTTCTGCGGCGGCGGCAAAAGCGGCAAGGTGAGAGCCGTCCGCCGGCCCAAGCGCGGCGCCGCGTCCGATAAGAAGAAGTAATCGACGCGGGCCTTCACGAGCGCGCGAGACGTTCGCGCTTGAGGAGCGATCTCTCCTTGTCGGGGCGGACCTCGATACCAGATTGCGGTGCTCTCAGATCAGCGACTTGAGTCACGGCTTATCCGGCTCCCCCCGCGTGGCCCGCAGGAGATTGTCGCGCAGCCGGCTGACGGTTTTCTGCACCACGGGAAACTCGTCGCCGAGGCCGGTGGCTTCAACCAGCGACGCGCCGAGATCCTTTTCGAGCAGACGGCGGCCGGCTGGCGTCAGGCTCACCCGCACCTGCCGTTCGTCCGCGGGATCGCGTCGACGTTGGACGTAACCAAGAGATTCGAGCTTCTTGAGAATGGGCGTCAGCGTGTTCGATTCCAGGAACAGCTTTTCGCCGAGCCCGCCGACGGGCTGCTCGTCCTCCTCGCTGAGCGCCACCATGGCGATGTATTGGGTGTAGGTTAGCCCCAGCGCGTCCAGGATCGGCTTATAGGCCCGGCCAAAGGCCAGATTGGCCGAGTAGACCGCAAAACACAGGAAATTCGATAGCTTACGGCGCTTTTTGTCGCCCTGTGGGGATCGGGACATGGGGGGTACCTCCGGGGGTCAGCACTGTCTGCCTCCCTATATATATCGTATGCGATTAAATCGGAAGGGCTTGACATGGTCCTGGCACTGCCTTATATCACTCGTATCCGATTAACTCGGATACGATCTAAACCTCATTAAAAGGATTTGTGCCATGACCTCAACCCCGACCGAAAAGCTTCTCTTCACCGGCAAGACCCACATCACCGCCGGCCGTAACGGCGCCGCGCGCAGCGCCGACGGCAAGTACGACATCAAGCTGCCGCAACCCCACCCCGCCGCCGAGCATCTCTTCGGCGCCGCCTGGTCGGCCTGCTTCATTGGCGCGATCCAGCTCGCCGCGGCGCAACGGAAGGTCAAGCTTCCGACCGAGCCGGAGGTCGACGCCGAAATCGATCTGAACAGCGCCGGCAGTGAATTCTTCCTGCGCGCTCGCCTCGACGTCAGCGTGCCGGGCCTCGAGCGCGAGCGTGCGCAGGAACTGGTCGATGCGGCGCATGAGATCTGCCCGTACTCCAAGGCGACCCGCGGCAACATCGACGTCACGATCACTCTGCTCTGAAGACGACCGGTCGGGCCTGCCCGGCCTGAGCGGGCAGGCCACCAGGCCGGAAACAAGGAGATGACAATGCGCACCTCACTCGCCACAGACATCGTCGACCTGGACAGACGCCGGCTCTTGACCGCCACCGCCATGGGCATTGCCGCTGCCACCGCGGCCAGTGTGCTGCCCGCGTTTCCGGCACTGTCCGCGACGCCTGATGCGATCCGTCCGTTCCGCATCAATGTCCCCGAGGCCGATCTCGTCGACCTGCGCCGTCGCGTGCTGGCGACGCGCTGGCCCGACCGGGAGACGGTGACAGATCGCTCCCAGGGCGTGCGGCTGGCGAAACTGCAGGACCTCGTACGCCACTGGGGCACGGATTACGACTGGCGCAAGATCGAGGCGAAGCTGAATGCCCTGCCGCAATTCGTCACGGCGATCGACGGCATCGACATTCATTTCATTCACGTTCGCTCCCGTCATCCGAATGCCTTGCCGCTGATCGTCACCCACGGTTGGCCCGGCTCGGTCCTGGAGCAACTGAAGATCATTGACCCGCTCACCAATCCGACCGCCCATGGCGGCAAAGCGGAGGACGCCTTCGACCTGGCCATCCCCTCGATGCCCGGCTATGGCTTCTCCGGCAAGCCGACGGGCACGGGCTGGGATCCCGAGCGCATCGCGCGCGCCTGGGCGGTGCTGATGACACGTCTCGGCTACACACGCTACGTCGCCCAGGGCGGCGACTGGGGTTCGCCCATCACCAGCGCGATGGCGCGCCACGCGGCGCCCGGATTGCTGGGCATCCACATCAATTTGCCCGCGACGGTCCCGTCCGACGTGGCCGCGATCCTCGCCGCCGGCGGACCCGCACCCGCGGGACTCTCCGAAAAGGAACGCGCGGCGTTTACCGCGCTCGACACCTTCTACAAGAAGTACAGGGCCTACGCCGCCATGATGGGCACGCGGCCGCAGACGATCGGCTACGCCTTGACGGATTCCCCGGCCGGTCTTGCCGCCTGGATGTACGACTACAACGACGGCGAACCCGAGCGCCTTCTCTCCAGAGACGAGTTCTTGGACGACGTCACGCTGTACTGGCTGACCAACACCGCGGCGTCGGCAGCGCGACTCTACTGGGAGACACGCGGCCAAAGCGTTCTTCTCGCGGCCGCGCAGATGACCACCAAGATCTCGCTGCCGGTGGCCATCACGGTCTTCCCGCAGGAGGTCTATCAAGCCCCGGAGAGCTGGGCCCGGCGCGCCTATCGCAACCTCACATATTTCAACGAGGTCAATAAGGGCGGCCACTTCGCCGCGTGGGAAGAGCCGGAGCTCTTCAGCGCGGAACTGCGCGCCGCCTTCAGATCACTACGTCCGTAGATTTGCCATCAACGAGGGGCGCCCGCTTTGTGCGTCGCCCCTCCCCCAACCTCAAGGAGATTGCCATGACCACTGCAACCAAGACCCCGAACACGCAGACTTTCGCCATGAAACTCGAAGTCGTCGTCATCCCCGTCTCGGACGTCGATCGCGCCAAGCGGTTTTACGGCGGCCTGGGCTGGCGGCTCGACGCCGACTTCGTCGTCGGAGACGCGTTCCGCGCTGTCCAGTTCACGCCGCCGGGATCGCCGGCTTCGATCCACTTCGGCAAAGGTCACCTCGGCCGCGCCGGGCTCGGCGCAGGGGCTCTTTCTCGTCGTGTCCGACATCGTAGCGGCGCGCGCGGAGCTCATCGATCGCGGTGTCGAGGTGAGCGATGTGTTCCACCGTAGCGGCCCCGGACAACCGGCAATCAACGGCCCGGATCCGCAGCGGCGCAGCTACTTCTCATATGCCACCTTCCCTGACCCGGACGGCAATACCTGGCTGCTCCAGGAGGTGACCGCGCGCCTGCCCGGGCGCGTGGACATGAGCGACACCAACTTCACCTCGTCGACGGAGATCGCGAACGCGCTGCGCCGCGCGGCCACCGCACACGGCGAGCACGAGAAGCGCACCGGCGGCCAGCACGATGCCAACTGGCCGGACTGGTACGCCGACTACATCGCCAAGGAACAGGCCGGCCAGCCCCGCCCTTATGAGCAGCGGCGGCAAAACACACTGAAGGAGATTCACAATGTTGACGCGATTTAAGAGTTTGTCGATCATTCCCGTGGCAGCACTTGCGCTGGCCATGATGCTGCCAGCCAGCGCGGTCTCGGCGCAGACAGCGCCCGCGCCGAGCGCCGTGGCGTCGCCCGCGCCCGCGCGCGACGATCTGGCGGGCAAGCTGGTCCGGCGGGTGGTGCAGCGCGCACCGTCCTCGATTCCCGGCCGCGAAATCGTGCAGGTGGTGACCGAGATTCCGCCGGGAGTCGAATCCGGATGGCACACGCATCCCGGTGAAGAGGTCGGCTTCATCATCGTCGGCGAAGTCGAGATGATGGTTCAGGGACGCGACACCGTCATCCTGCGCGCCGGCGATGGCTTCCTCATCCCGCCGCACACGCCGCACAATGCGCGCGACATCGGCCCGGAAACCGGACGGATGCTGTCGACTTACATTGTCGAGCCAGGCCAGCCGCTCGCGACGATCGTGGCCCCACACGCCCACAAGTGAGGAGACCGCAACTTGGTCGCCGGATGTGCAGGCGTGGGCGTGAAACCGGGCAACGCACCCGCTTGGCTCTACCTCTTCTTCTGAGAGCGGACGGGACCAGCGGCAGCGCGCGCCGTCGTGTTCAGGGCCACTGCGGCGCGAATGAGCGCCTTCAACGCCTTTTCATCGATCTTGTCGCCCTCATGAAGGTCGATGGCGCGCCTGGTATTGCCTTCCAGGCTGGAGTTAAAGAGGCCTGAAGGGTCCGCCAACGAGGCGCCCTTGGCGAAGGTCATCTTCACGACGCTCTTGTACGTCTCACCGGTGCAGATGATTCCGCCGTGCGACCACACCGGAACCCCTCTCATCGAGTTCGATGGCTTTCTCCATTTCACCTCCTCGACCACATCGGGGTCGGCCTGCTTGATGAGAGTTCGGACCCGCGCGAGCGTCTCGCCCCGCCAATCACCCAGCTCCTTGATTCGCGCGTCGATCAGCTGAGAGGGAGGGTCTCCTCCCTTTCCTTCCTTCGCGCCGCTCTTCGTCATGGTGGTTGTCGCCTTCTTCATGGTGCCGTCGCTCGCACGCCGCTCACATTCGTTCGCAGGGCAATTGGCTGGCTTGTTTCACCCAAGCGGCGAACTGAGCGTCGTCAAGCTCGCCCTCATGGATGTCGAGGTAGCGCACTTCCTTTTGCTTGGACTCGCCCGGCGGAACAGGACGCAGCGACGCGCCGCGGAAGAAAGCCACTTTGACGTAGTTCGTGAAGCAATGGATGCCGAGGAACCAGCCCTGGCCCTCGATTCCGTATAGCGGCGAGTTCCATTTGACGGCCTTATGCACGCCCGGAACGGTGCGCACGATGAGCGCATCGAGACGGCGCCCGACATCGCGTTTCCAACCCGGCATGGCCGCGATATAGGCCTGCACGGGGGCGTCGCCGTAGCCCTTCGCAATCTGCGGGTTGCCGCCTGAAAGGAGGGTCGGCTTCGACGCGACCCGCTTGGCAGCGGCTTTCTTTGCGACCTTCTTGGACGTCTTACCGGCCATTGTGTTCACTCCGACTTATGGACCGAGGGCGAATTGCGCGTCAGCGTGAGACGAGCGAAGCGCCGAGTTCAAACAGCGCCGGCCCGGCTTCCACGAGACAGGTCAGCGGATTGATGCGGCTGTACTCCCCCTCACTCCCATTCGATCGTCCCCGGCGGCTTGCTCGTCACGTCATATGCAACGCGGTTGATGCCCTTCATCTCGTTGCCGATTTTATATCTTTTAACCGCTTACCGCCGACTGCCTTCACTAGAAGATTACTGTACAGGGGACGGTGCGAGGCATCGACTGATCTTGAGGCGGCTGAGCTCGACCAGATTTCGGCTGAGCACTGAACCCTGGCGTTTCTTCGCGCGTAGATCACGCGCGCATGCTTTGGACAAACACTGGAGGCTTTTATGAGCAAGGGAAAGGTGCTTTTGGTCTGCTCCAATGCCACAAAGATCGAAGTGAAGGGTGGCGGGATGGGGGCCACCGGGCATTATCTCAACGAAACCGTGGTGCCGATCCTGGCCGTGATCAAGGCCGGCTACGATGTCGTCCTGGCTACGCCGAACGGCACCAAGCCCCATCTCGACGCAGTGTCGCGGGCGGCGGAGCATTTCGGTGGCGATGAGGCCGCCTTCCGGCGGGCGGAGGCGTTCTTCGCCGACGACCCCGCGATGAATTGCGTGCGGACACTCCGCGCGGTGATTGACGAAGGGCTGCACAACTATGTGGCCGTCTTCGTTCCCGGCGGACAGGCACCGGTGGTCGACCTCATGCAGGATCCCGACCTAGGCGAAATCCTGCGCCACTTCCACGCACACAAGAAGCCCACCGCCATGCTGTGCCACGGCCCGATTGCCGCCGTCGCGGCGCTGCCGGCCGCACGCGGCTTTCGCGCGGCATTGATGGCCGGGGACACGGCCAAGGCGGCCGAGTTGGCCAAGGGATGGCAGTATGCGGGGTACAAGATGACGATCTTCTCGAACACCGAGGAGAAAGTGATCGAGGACAACATCCTTCACGCCGACATGTATTTCCATGTGGTCGACGCCCTGGAAACGGCCGGCGGCAAAGTGATCACGACCGCAATCGACTTCGAGCCACATGTGATTGAGGATCGCGAATTCATCACCGGCCAGAATCCCCGATCTGACCATTTGGTCGGCGCGAAGCTGGTCCAGGCGCTGGATCGCGCGGTCAAACGCGTCGCATGAACTTACCAACGCCCGCGAGGAGGCAAAACCTAATGACCTAGGCGGCTTCCGCATCGGCACGGCGCAGCAATTGCGCCGCCGCAACCAGGTCTTTTGTCGCGAAGCCCTCCGTGAAGCCGCGATAGACCGGGCCCAACACTCGGAGCGCATCGCCGCACCGGTCGGTGTCGATATAGAGCGCCGAAAGATCGCTGGCGATCCGCAATTCGAACGAGGCAGCGCCGATCGCCCGCGCTTCATCGAGCGCGCGCTGGAGCAATCGCTCCGCGGGGGCGCGCTGGCCGGCGCGAAGGATGATCGACGCTTCGATCCGCAGGAGCTCGGGCCGGCACCATCGTTCGTCCTGCTGGACCTGATAGCGCAAGGCCGTGGCGATCGTATCGCGCGCCTCCTCCAATTTTCCCTGGCGCGCCAGCGCGTCGGCAAGAATGCCAAGATACAGGCAAATCCGCCGCAAAAAGCGGCCCTCGATCAGCGCATCAATCGACTCCTGCATCTCGCAGACAGCGCCCCGTACCCCGCGCAGGTCCTGAAGCGTGGCCGCAAAAAACCGCCGAACCGGAATCCAGATCGCGATGCTTTCCTGCTCAAGGATGGACTGCAATTGCGCCGTGTAGCGTTCGAGTGCATCCGTGTCGCCGCTCAACAGCGAGACCGGCAAAGCCGCCAAGCCCAACACGGCGGACTGCGACAGCAAATGTCCGAGCGTTCCAGCGGCCCCCACCGCATCACGCGCCGTCGCGGCCGCGTAATCCGGATGGCCGGTGAGCCATGCGACAAAGGACAGATAGTTGCGGATCCCGATATAGCGATCGACCTGCAGTCCGGCGACGCGCGAACGCCCGTCGGGACGTGCGTACGCCGCCGCAAGCCGGTCGAGCACGCTCCGGCTTTCCCGCAACTGTCCCATATAGGCCTTTGCGAGCGCCAGGAGCCGCTCTCCTTCGGGAGCGGCCGACCAATCCTGGTGACGCTCGGACAGCGCGCCAATCTTTTCAAGCGGCTTAATGGCTCGCGCAACGCGTCCTGTAAAGATCAGGTAAAGGGAAAACCCGACCAGGGCGCGCAGTCGATAGGCGAGGCTGCCGGCACGCTCCGCGAACGCAATGGCGTCAAGCCAGGCCTGCTCGCTCTCGGGCACGAGCTTGCGCGCATAGAGCATGCTCCAGGCCCGCGCGCACGCCAATTTCGTCCTGAGCAGATCGTCGCACGGGATGGTTTGCGCAAGCTTGAGCGCCGCTTCCGCCCGCGCCTGTGCTTCCGATAGGAGCGACGCCTCCCACCACAGCGGCAGCGCTGCAACGGTGAGGCGGATGCCGAGCACGGGCTCCCCGCCCGCGCCGAACGCCCACGACAAGGCCGTGCGCAGATCGGCGAGCCGGCCGAGATAGCGCCGCGTCCAGTCGTTCGGTTCGCGCCAGTCCCATTCCCCTTCCGACTGCTCGAAGACGGTGAGGATCCGCTCCGCATGGCACCGCCGCGCATGCACCGCAATCGTCTCTTCCGCCAGACGCTCCGCGGCGTAAGCGCGTGTGCTGTCCAGCAGCCGATAGCGAAGCTCGGGCCCATTCACATCGGCCGCCAGAAGGGATTTGGCGACAAGACCACCCAGGCCGGCGGCGACATCGACTGGCGTCAACCCGGCCGCGGCCGCGACGGCCACGGCATCGTCTTGCTCGAACGCATCGGCAAACACCGAGACAAGACGGAGAATGATGGCCTCGCTTCGCGGCAGAAGCTTGAAGCTCCAGTCGATGGTCGCCAGCAGCGTCTCCTGGCGCGGCGGCGCACCGACGGCGCGTTGATGGCGAAACCGCAAATGCTCGCCGAGCATCGCAAGCAGATCTTGCGGTTTATGAAACTCCACCTTGGCTGCGGCGAGTTCGATCGCGAGCGGAAGCCCGTCGAGCGCGCGGCAGATCTGCGCCACCGCCGCGCAATCGTCATCGACAAGCTGATATCCGGCCCACTCCGACGCGCGGCGCGCGAAGAGCTCCAAGGCCGGAAACCGAATGGCCTTCGCGACGGTGAGGCCGGCGCCGGCATTGGGAAATGCAAGGGGGTTCAGCCGAACAACGTGCTCGGCTTGTGTGCCCAGCGGCTCGCGGCTCGTGGCGAGAAGCTTGGATTGCCCTTTGTCGGCCGCAAGCCGGCGGGCGAAGATCGCAGCACCCGGCAGGACGTGCTCGCAACTGTCCAGAAGAACGAGCACACGGCGCTGCCGAAGCACATCGATGACAGCGGCAAACATATCGCCAGGGTTGCCGCGTAGTCCTAATGCCGTCGCAAGTGCAGCCGGAAGAAATGTCGGATCGTCGAAGGTCGACAGATCGAGAAAGCACACGCCGTCCGGAAAATCCGCCTCGAAGGCCAGCGCCGCCGCGACAGCCACGCTCGTCTTGCCAACCCCGCCTGGCCCGACCACGGTGACATGAGTCTTGACGCGCAACTCGGCGAGAAGTTGCGCGATCTCGTTCTCCCGACCGACGATGTCGCGTTGCGGCGGAAGTCCGCACATCGTTGCAACCTTCGCCGCAATGCTTGGGTCGACGGGGTCTGCGATCCCGATTTGGACATCCGCCACGAACCGATAGCCGCGGCCCGCGACGGTCGCGATATAAAGCGGCTGCTTCTGCGTGTCGCCCAAGGCGCGGCGCAGGCTCCACATGTTGACTTTGAGATTGCTGTCATGGACGAACACGTCGGGCCACGCGGCCGCCATGAGCTCGTCCTTGCTGACCAATTCGCCGCCGCGCTGCACCAGGGCCGTCAAGAGATCGAGGGCCCGCGCGCCAAGCGGAACCGGAACCCCGTCGCGCAGGAGAAGCTGTCGCGCCGGGATCAGCCTGAAGCCCCCGAACGCAAACGCCTGCGCAGCGGATTTCCCCGTCGATGCCTCCACAACGTCCCCTCGCTAGGACAATCGTCATAGCGGCGCACGACCGCACCCGTCGCACTATAGCGCAGTTTTGGAAGCGCTCAGATGAACAAAGTCACCCGCTCCCGTTCGTCCACGGGGGATTGCTCGTCACGTCGTAAATCAGGCCCATCGAGGTCAATACACGCCGTGACATTCGATAAAAAGGTGCTTGGAAACACAAAATGGAATTGACACCGTCGACGAACCTCTAGCCTTCGCGCTTCATCCGCGTCTGGCGGGCAATTTCAAGCTCGCTTGGCGAATTGAGCGCGGTGTCGCCGATCTTGATCTCACCCTCTCGCTCGTAATGGCCGACGATCAGGCCATTTGGAGAGACGCGGGACCTCGTCAGCTTGAACGAATGCGGCGCCGAACCGTCGGCGAATAGCTTTTTGCCGCCGCCAAGCACGGCCGGCACCGTGAAGATGCTCATAGCGTCGACCAGGTCATTGGCGAGCAGCGCGTGGACGAGTTCGGTGCTGCCCTGGGTTATGAGGTTTGGGCCGTCTTCCTGCTTCAGACGCTTCACGTCGGCGATATCGCGCAGGAGCACAGAGCCCGCCCAGCTCGTATCGACCTTGCCTGAGCGCGAAACTGCGTACTTCTTGATGTCATTGAACAGCTTGGCGATGCCGCTATGGGGAGCGTCTTCGTCCTGGTAGGGCCAGTACGCGGCAAAAATCTCGTAGGTCTTGCGGCCGAGCAGGAGGTCGAATTTCTCCTTGAAGACGCGGTCGATCTCTTCGCAGAACGCTTGGTCGAAATAGGCCATCGCCCAGCCGCCGAACTTGAAGCCCTTGGTCGGATCCTCGCTCGGCCCACCGGGCGCTTGCATGACGCCATCAAGGGAAACCTGGGCGCCGACGATAATCTTCCGCATGGGTCACTTTCCTTGTTTGAGCCTACGTCTTTGACGCTTGGGAGCCGCCGGCCAGCACGATCTACGCCGTCTATCCCGGCAACAGGCTGATGTCGATGAAGGTCCGCGCCTTCGTCGACCACCTCGCGCGACGCATCGGGCGCACGCCGTATTGGGATCATGAAATATGAGGGAAAATTCCGTCTTGGGCACTCCTCAGAGCAGAGAGTGTGCCGCCTCCTTACCGTCACATCCGCTAGGTGACGCCAACGGCCATACCGTCGCGTTGGGGATCAGCTCCCCCTTCCAGACCCTCCGGCCACATCGTGATCCCGTGGACCCCGGAGAAGGCGTACGAGACATGTGTCCGGCGCACCTCATAGCCCATATTGATAAGCGCTCTCTCGGTTCGTCTTGGGATCCGATTTGAAATATCGACAATGTCCGAGGTCGCCACCATGCGAGGTGCCATAATGGCTTCCTGGATGCCCATTCCCCAGTCCAGGACGTTCAACGTCACCTGCAGAACGCCAGGACCAATCCAGGTGGCGCCTGGGGCCCCCAGCGTCATGACGGGTTCCTCGCCTTCGAAAATGATCGATGGGCACATCGATGATGTCCGCCTTTTGCCGGGGGCAATTGAGTGCGGACGACCAGGCCGAGGATCATAAGTGCTCATCGCGCCGTTCATGACCATTCCGGTATCTTCAACGACGAAGCCAGACGGGTTCCCCAGAGTGTGCGTCATCGATACCACCATCCCGTCGCGATCAACGCAGGACACATGAGTGGTGTGCTTGGATCCAAGATGACCAGTTCGGCTTGTCTTCACCTTTTCTCCGCGCCGGATCAGTGCGGCGCACTTGTCCGCATAGGCATCGGAGAGGAGCTCATCTGTAGGGACCGCGGAGAATCGCGGATCGACCATGTACATGTCTTTATCGCGCGTCGCGATCTTCATCACTTCGGCGAGCAGTCGAATATACTCAGGCGAGTTGTGTTCGAGCGCCGTGAGGTCAAATCCTTCCAGCAGCCGAAGGGCCTGAGCGACGTACGGGCCACCGCCGGGGGCAGGTACAGTGGAAAATCGACGCCCGCGATACATGACATCCAAGGGATCGACCTGTTCGGCCACGCAGCGTTCGAGATCCGCCTTTGAGAGGATCCCGCCATTTCGAACAATGTCGGCGCTGATGTGATCGGCCAGCGAGCCGCGAAAAAAGACATCCGCACCGTGCCGCGCGATGAGCGCCAACGTTCGCGCGAGATCATGATTTTGGATCAGCGACCCGGGCTTCTTCAAAGCTCCGTCTGCATCCATGTAGAGCGTTCGCCCACCTTCCGTGAGGGCAATCTTCTCTCCATAGTTCATCCGACCGTAACGGCGCTCATTCTGCGTGAAAACAGTGTAGACATGTGGTCTCAGCAACCATCCGGCTTTGGCCGTCTCGATGGCGGGCTGGAACAGATCGCTCCAATTCAGACGGCCGAATTTTTCGTGAGCCTTGCTGAAGAGGTCAAGAATGGGCGGTGGCGAAACCGATGTCGCGCCGCATTCGTTCACGAAATCGCGGAGAATGAAGCCAAATCCATCAGACGTTTCCCCGAGAAAACGATCCGCCCACATTGTATCGGTAGCAGCCTGAGGGCAACCGCCCAAACCGCTCCAGATGACCTGCCGTTTCGTCGCGGGATCATAGACATTCATGATGCCAAAGCCGGCAATGCCGCACATCAGTGGGTCGACGACCCCTTGAACGAGGGCGCAGGCCAGGGCGGCATCCATAGCGTTGCCGCCGTTCCTAAGAACTTCAGCGCCGACGTCGACTGCCTCCGGCTGAGGAGCAACAATCATCGCCTTCGATTTGGGGAGCTTACGAGCCGGCTTCGGCATTGGCGTGTCCTTCTGCTAACTATGTCTCTCGACCACAGGATCCTGTCCCGCGACGCGGTTCGAGAGGTCGAGGGTTTTCAGCTTACCGAGCGACGCGAGAAGGCGAGCGACTTGCGCTTGGGTGCGGCCATAGTCGGATCACCCAGCGTCTCATTGAGCGAGACGGCCGCGCGCATCAATTGCGTCGCCCTTGCGGGGCTGATCGTTGATCCTTCGCCGATCACAATCGTGGCCATCTCGTATTTTCCGCCCGGCTTCAGTCTCGGTTCGATCTCAATCAGGCGCTGACCCCGCCAGAAACCGAACAGCACGCGCGTCTCTTCCGCGCGGATCAAGGCAACGGGGCCGTTCGCGAAATAGACGAGATGCCCCCATTTGACCGCTTCTTCCTGAGGCTTCGCCCGGCGCACGGCGGCGCGCAGCCGCTTAACGCACTCCGATTGCCAGCCGTCCAGGGCATCGACATAGGCATCGGGATTGGCAGCTGGTGCGACTTTGCGCATGGCCATGGTCTTCCTCACTCCCACTCGATTATTGCGAACCATTCTAAAGCATTGAATCAGAAGCACAAATGTTTCCACTCGACGGTCAAACACCGTCCAGCCAGGCCGTCACAATTTTCCGCTTTTGATTTCAAAGGAGAATTTGGCGAATTCAAAAAAGTCCCCTTTCGCCGACTATCGAGACCGATTGGACGAATTTTGGAGTCCTACGCGAGGATCGTGTGATCGATCTCGCGCAGAAAAAGACCGTCAGCTTCGCCAAAGGATGCACGCAATGTCACCGCCGGTAGACTAAGCGGCCATGCTCGGGCGGATGGCGACCAGCGCGTACCAGCGCTGTGACGCGACATTGCTTTCGGGGATCGGCAGGCTCAGCGCCTTGATGGCGAAATCGACGGTGACGATCGCAGTAATGTCGGCCGCGCTAAACCGCTCGCCTGCAACGAAGGGCGCCTTGGCGAGACTCGTCTCGAGATCAGCGTAGAAATCTGCCACACGCTGGCGGCCGCGCTCGACGAGGGCCGGGATTTGCTCATAGTTATGCGCACCGGCGATCGCGCGCCCCTTGAGCCCGACGGCAGCATTGCGAACAGTTTCCATCACCGCCGCAAAACCTTCGAGCTCCATGCGGCGCTCCCACATCGTCACAAGCGCCTTGTCCTTTGGTGACGTGCCAAGCAGCGGCGTGTTGGGGTACGCCTCTTCAAGATAACGCAGGATCGCCGGCACCTCGCCGATTGCCGTCCCGTCTTCGAGGACGAGCGTCGGGACCACGCGGCGCGGATTGATCCTGGCATAGGCCTCGGAGAACTGTTCCTTCGCGCCAAGATCGACGGGAACGCGCGAGACACCGACACCCTTTTCGGCGAGGAAAATGCGGATCCGGCGTGAATTGGGCGAGCTATTCGCCTCGTAAAGCTTCAATTGATCGGATGACATGGCTGGATTCCCTGATGCGGGCGTAGGGGTAGAGGCGCGTGCCTGGAGCGAGCCAGGCTTTCGCCCGGCCGCTTGGTTCAGCCCGCCGACTTGCCGCCGTCGACCGTCAGGACGTGGCCGGTGACAAAGCTGGCCGCATCCGACGCGACGAACAGAATGGCGCTGGCGATCTCGTCGGGCTGGCCGATCCGCTTCTGGGCATTGAGCGTGGCGAGGTACGTCTTGTTTTTCTCACTGCCGGTGAAGCGGTCGAGCATGCCGGTCTGGATCGGGCCCGGCGCCACCGCATTGACGCGCACACCGAAGCTGCCGACCTCGAGCGCGACCGACTTGGTCAGGCCTTCGACCGCATGTTTGCTGGCGGCGTAGATCGAGGCATTGGCCCCGCCCTCGTGCCCGAAGGTCGACGAGATGTTGACGATGCTGCCGCTGCCCTGGCCCTGCATCACGCGCAGCTCGTGCTTCATGCTGAGGATCGTGCCGAGCACGTTGGTATCGAAAGTCGCGGCATAGCTCTCGGCGGTCTGATCGACGGCCGGGCCAGGCTTGCCCTCGGTGCCGGCGGCGTTGACGGCGATGTCGAGGCGGCCGAAGCGTTCGACGGTCTTGTCGACGAGCGCGCGGATATCGTCCTCGTGGCGCACGTCAGCGCGGACGAACTCGGCTTCCGCACCGGCGGCGCGTAGCTCGGCGACGAGCGCGGCGCCCGCGTCGTCGTGGCGACCGGAGGCGACGATCTTCGCCCCCTTCCGGGCATAGGCAAGGGCCGTGGCGCGGGCGATTCCGGTCAGGGCGCCGGTGATCAGGACTACGGGCGTATTCATGGCAATTCCTTTCGATATGGCACCGGGTTGGTCATGCCTGACTTGTCTGGCCTTCGTGGTCCGCGATCAGCTTTGGACCCGACAAGTTCGGCTCAATGTCTTCGCCGTTGGAAGGAAAGTAGGCATTGCGATCTTTTGCGAAAAAGACTTTGTTTCTGGGTCTTCATACCTCAAAGGCATGACCACATGGACCTACGCCATCTCCGCTACTTCATCGCCGTCGCTGAAGAAGGCAGCTTGACCGTCGCCGCCGAGAAGCGGCTGCACACCGCGCAGCCGTCCCTCAGCCGCCAGATGCGCGACCTCGAAGCCGAGATTGGCTGCGCGCTGATGATCCGCGGCGCCAAAGGCATCGAGCTGAACGCTGCCGGTCGCGTGTTTCTCGACCATGCGCGCGTCGTGCTCGTTCAGGTCGAGGCAGCGATCGAGGCGACGCGGCGCGCGGCGGCGCCCGCCAAGGCGTCTTTCGTCCTCGGCTTCCTGACCGGTCACGAGTTCGAATGGCTGCCGGCGGTGGTGGCGATCATGCGCGACGAACTGCCCAACGTGCAGGTCGTCATTCTTAGCTTGTCATCGCCTGATCTCGCCGACGGGTTGATGCGCGGCAAGATCGACCTCGCCTTCCTCCGCCATGAACGCAACGCGCCCGGGATCGTCTTCACCCGGCTGATTGACGAACCGCTGATCGTGCTCATGCCGGCGGATCACCGCTTAGCGCCGTGCGACGCCATTACCACCGAGGATATTGCCGGCGAGCAACTGGTCGGCGTTCCCCACGACAAGTCCCCGGCGCTCAGGGCCGTAACCGATGCCTATGGCGCCAGGCTGGGAATCGATCTTACGCCTGACCACTATGTCGATAATCTCTCGATGGCGATATCGCTGGTCGCGTCGACCGGCGGCATCGCGCTGATGCCGCTCTACGCCCGCAACTTGCTCCCGCCCACTGTGATCAGCCGGCCCCTTGCCGGCGCGCCACCGACGATCGACTTGTCGCTTGGATACAACGAAGCCAACACGTCCCCAATTCTCAAGGCCATCGTGTCGAGGATCGGCGATCTGAAATTCGCCAAATGATGAGCTTGCCGACGTTGATCCGGTGACCCCGCAGTTTGCCGTCGCCATCGCGATGCCATCGGTGGCGGCTAGGTGAGCGATTCTCGGAGCGGTGAAAAGGTCCAAACACTATCGATAGCTATTGATAAAACTATTCGCCAACGGCACGCCGCTCTATCCGAGAATTTCCCATAGTACTCCCCCTCACTCCCACTCAATCGTCCCCGGCGGCTTGCTCGTCACGTCGTAGACCACGCGGTTGATGCCCTTCACCTCGTTGACGATGCGCGTGGCCACGTTCGCGAGGAACGCGTGCGAGAAGGCGAAGGCTTCGGCGGTCATGCCGTCGGTCGAGGTCACCGCGCGCAGCGCGCAGACGTAATCATACGTGCGCGCGTCGCCCATCACGCCCACGGTGCGCACCGGCAGCAGCACCGCGAAGGCCTGCCAGATCGCGTCGTAGAGGCCGGCGTTGCGGATCTCCTCGAGATAGATCGCGTCGGCCTTGCGCAGGATGGCGAGCTTCTCCTCGGTGATGTCGCCGGGGATGCGGATGGCGAGGCCCGGGCCCGGAAACGGATGGCGGCCGACCAGGGAGTCGGGCAAGCCCAGCTCGCGGCCCAGCACGCGCACCTCGTCCTTGAAGAGTTCGCGTAAGGGCTCCACGAGCTTCATGCGCATGCGCGCCGGCAGGCCGCCGACATTGTGATGCGACTTGATGGTGACGCTGGGGCCGCCGGTGAACGACACGGATTCGATCACGTCGGGATAGAGCGTGCCTTGCGCCAGGAAATCGGCGCCGCCGATCTTCTTCGCTTCCTCGTCGAACACGTCGATGAACGTGGCGCCGATGATCTTGCGCTTCTGCTCAGGCTCGCTCACGCCCGCGAGCTTACCCAGGAACATCGCGGACGCGTCGCGATGCACCAGCGGGATGTTGTAGTGGCCGCGGAACAGCCGCACGACCTCCTCCGCCTCCGCCTGCCGCAGCAGACCGTGGTCGACGAAGATGCAGGTGAGCTGGTCGCCGATCGCCTCGTGGATCAGCACCGCCGCGACGGAGGAATCGACACCGCCCGACAAGCCGCAGATCACCTTGCCCTTGCCCACCTGCGTGCGGATGCGCTCGATCGCCTGGCGCTTGAACGCCGCCATCGTCCAGTCGCCCGTACAGCCGGCGACGCGGTGGGTGAAATTCTTGAGGAGTGCCCCGCCCTGCGGCGTGTGCACAACCTCCGGGTGGAACATCGTGCCGTAGAAGCGCCGCTTGTCGTCGGCGATGATCGCGAAGGGTGCGCCCTCGCTCACCGCGACGCGGCGGAAGCCCGGCGGGAGTGCGGTGGCGCGGTCGCCATGGCTCATCCACACCTGCTCGCGCGAGCCCTTGGGCCAGAGGCCGTCGAACAGCGTGCAGTCTTCGGTGATCTCGATAAAGGCCTTGCCGAACTCGCGATGGTCGCTGCCTTCGACCTTGCCGCCGAGCTGCGCCACCATCGTCTGCTGGCCGTAGCAAATACCCAGCACCGGCAGCCCCATCTCGAAGACTTTCTGGGGCGCGCGCGGCGTGTGCTGCAGCGTGACGCTGGCCGGCCCGCCCGACAGGATGATCGCCTTGGGCGCGAACGCCTCGATCGCCTCCGGTGTCATCGAGAACGGGTGGATTTCGCAATAGACGCCGGCTTCGCGCAGCCGCCTTGCGATGAGCTGGGTCACCTGGCTGCCGAAATCGAGAATCAGAACCTTGTCGGTCATTGTGCTCCTGATCCGTGGCGGGAGGGCATGGGGGCCGGAAAAGAAGCCGCGATTGATACCCCGGAAACCCCGTCGGGGGAAGCGCGGTGGCGCGCCCTTCGCGATATCAATGGCCTGGAAATCGATCTTCGATTTTCGCTGGGAGTCGCCGCAATTGCCGAACTCGCGAGGTGCGCGTTGACATCGCGCGCTCCCCCTCACCCCAACCCTCTCCCCCGGGGGAGAGGGGGTAGACCGAGGCGCGGTGAAGTCCCCTCTCCCCTCTGGGGAGAGGGATAGGGTGAGGGGGTGGCCTTGCCCTCTCCCCATTCGTCGATACAGACAAAAAGGTAAGTGAAGAGCGCCGCGCGCTCAATTCGCCGAATACGACCCGAACTTGGCGATGGCTTCCTTGAGATCCGCCCAGCCATAGGCCGTCTGGTCGAGATCCGTACCCCACAGCCGCTCCAGCCGGCTGGCGATCCGCCGCCCGCCCACGCGCTCGTAGAAGAACTGCGAGGGGTTGTTGCTGATCACCCACAGGAAGGCACGTTCGCAGCCGCGCTCGCTCAGCGCCGAAAAAGAAGCCGCCAGGAGCTGGCGGCCGATCCCGCGGTCCTGGAACTCCGGCAAAACGTAAAGGGTGAACACCTCGCCGACCTTGCGCCCCTCCTCGCCGCAATATGGGCCTGCGCACGGCCGATCGCCGGTGCGGCCCGGCCCGCAACTGGCCATGCCAACCACGCCATGGCCGATTTCGGAGGCAACGAGGACGGTTTGCGATTCGCCGCGATTGCGGATCAGCCAGGCCCATTCCGAGGTCTGGCGCTCCTGCGACATGCCGATCAGGGTTTTGTCGGGAAGAATCCCGGCGTATGACGATCGCCAAGTGTCGACGTAGACCCTGGCGATGCCGGCGGCGCTACGAACAGACGCTCGACCGATAATGGCCATCGCACCAAAAGCCTATCATGATTTTGGCGCTTGGCTAGCCTCGTCTTGCGCGCGTTCGAATGCGGCGACAAAAAAACCGTCCGTACTGTGGCGGGCGGGCGACAGATGCAGATAGGGGCCGCCGGACGGGCATTCCCCGCCGATCGCCCGCGCCCAGATTTCGGGCACGCGCAGCGCCTTGAAGCCCGACCGCCCGGCCAGAAACGCCTCCGCCTGACGCTCGTTTTCGTCCGGCAAGAGCGAGCAGGTCGCATAAATCAGCCGCCCGCCGGGCTTAACCAGCCGTGCGGCACTTTCGAGGATGCGACGCTGCAATGCGACAAGCTCGTTAATATCTTCGGGCGTTAACGACCATTTGCCATCGGGATTGCGCCGCCACGTGCCGGTCCCGCTGCACGGCGCATCCACCAGCACGCGATCGAATCCACCGGCATGGCGCTTCACCCATTGGTCGCGCTCGCTGTCGAGATGCTTGCGCTCGACATTGTGAACGCCGGCCCGGCGCAGCCGCCGCGTCGCCCCGTCAAGTCTCGGGCCGGAAATGTCGCAAGCGACGATGTGCCCGCGATTGTCCATCGCCGCCGCCAGCGCCAGCGACTTGCCCCCGGCCCCGGCGCAGAAATCGCACACCCGCATGCCAGGTTGCGCCTCGGCCAGAATCGCCACGAGTTGCGAGCCCTCGTCCTGCACCTCGACCAGCCCGTCGAGAAACGCCTTGCGCGTGGAAAGCGGCGGCCGCCCCTCCACGCGCATGCCCCACGGCGACCAACGCGTGGCCGTGGCGGCGATGCCCTCTTTCGCCAGCGCCCGAATGGCCTTGTCGCGATCGCCCTTGAGGGAATTGGCGCGCAGATCGAGCGGGGCGGATTCGGCCAGCGCCGCCATCTCGGTGCCCAGGCTCTCGCCAAAGCGCGCGCGCAATTCGGGTTCCAGCCAGGCCGGGAAATTGTGCCGCACCCAGTCCGGCTGCTCGGGATGCTCGATGGTGCGCGCACCCATGTTGTGCGCCATCGTCTCCTCGGCCGCGCTCAACGCCGGTGGTGCAAATTTGCTGCTGCCGAAGGCGTCGCGGACTTCGTCCGCCGACATCCCCTCTTCCAGCAGCAGATAGGCGATCACATGGCGCCGCGCGCCCGGCGCCACCGGTGCGGCCGCCAGCGGCACGGCCCGCGCCAGCCACCAATCGAGCTGGGCGCGCCGGCGCAGCACGCCGTAATAGAGCGACGCGACCGCCGCGCGATCCTTGGAGCCGATATAGCGGCGCGACTTGAAATAGGCGCCCGCGACGACGTCGGCCGGTGCCCCTTCGGCGGTCTGCCGGTCGAGCAGCTCGATCGCCGCCTGGATGCGCGCACCCGGCGTCATGGCGACGCCAACATGCGCTCACGCATCCGGGCGATAATTCGGCGATTCGCGGGTGATGGCCACGTCGTGCACATGGCTTTCGCGCAAGCCCGCCGCGGTGATCTTCACGAAGCTGCAGTTCTTCTGCATCTCGGCGATCGAGCGGTTGCCCGTGTAGCCCATCGCCGCGCGCAAGCCGCCGACGAGCTGATGGATGACCGACGACACCGAGCCCTTATAGGGCACGCGGCCTTCGACGCCTTCCGGCACCAGCTTGAGCGCGTCCTTGATGTCCTGCTGGAAATAACGGTCGGCCGAGCCGCGCGCCATGGCGCCCACGGAGCCCATGCCGCGATAAGCCTTGTACGACCGGCCCTGATAGAGGAACACCTCGCCCGGCGCCTCGTCCGTGCCGGCGAACAACGTGCCCAGCATCGCGCAATCGGCGCCCGCGGCGATCGCCTTGGCGAGATCGCCCGAATACTTGATGCCGCCATCCGACACGACCGGGATGTTCTGCTTGCGGCAGGTCTCGACCGCATCGACGATGGCGGTGAGCTGCGGCACGCCAACGCCCGCGACCACGCGCGTGGTGCAGATCGAGCCCGGCCCGATCCCGACCTTGACCGCGTCGGCGCCGGCATCGATCAGCGCTTTGGCGCCATCGGACGTCGCGACGTTGCCGGCAATGATCTGGGTGTAGTTGGAGAGCCGCCGCACGCGCTGCACCGTCGCCAGCACGCCCTCGGAATGGCCATGCGCCGTGTCGACGACGACCAGATCGACCTCGGCATCGAACAAAGCCTCGGCGCGCTTGACGCCATTGTCGCCCGTACCGGTCGCGGCGGCGGCGCGCAGCCGCCCCTTCTCGTCCTTGGTGGCGTTGGGGAAGCGCTGCGCCTTCTCGATGTCCTTGACCGTAATGAGGCCGATGCAACGATAGGCGTCGTCGACCACGATCAGCTTCTCGATGCGATGCTGGTGCAAGAGGCGCTTGGCCTCGTCGCGCGACACGCCCTCGCGCACCGTGATCAGCTTGTCCTTGGTCATCAGCTCGCGCACGGGCTGATTGGGGTTGGAGGCGAAGCGCACGTCGCGGTTGGTGAGGATGCCGGCGAGCTTGCGCGTCCCCGGTTCGACGACCGGCACGCCGGAGATCTGGTTGTCGGCCATCAGCCGCAGCGCGTCGGCCAGCGTCTGGTCGGGGCGCGATCGTCACCGGATTGACGACCATGCCGCTCTCGAATTTCTTGACCTTGCGGACCTCTTCCGCCTGGCGCGGCGATATCGAGGTTGCGGTGGATCACGCCCATCCCGCCGGCCTGCGCCATGGCGATGGCCAAGGCACTTTCGGTCACCGTGTCCATGGCGGCCGAGATCAGCGGGATGCCCAGCTCGATTCGCTGGGTCAGACGGGTGCGGGTATCGCAGTCGGTGGGTAAAACCGATGAGGCCGCCGGCTGCAGCAGCACATCATCGAACGTCAACGCATCGCGGATTTTCATGCCCCCTCCGGGGTCGGAAGTGGCCGGCCATCATACACATCGTCGCCCCAATGCCAAGGCGCATCGCGCCCGCATCTGCCCTGCAAAATTTGACGGGCAACATGGCGGGAACGCCTTGGCGACCCTAGTTTTTATAAGGCAACACGGGAGGTGGAGGCATGATCAAGCCGGTCAAGACGTTGGTTGTACTGGTGGACGGTGAGCGGGCCCGCTTCCTGTCCGGGATCGGGCGCTGCATGACCTTTCAAAGCGTGGCGCCGGGCGAGATGGAAGATCCCGAGGCCGGCAAACCCAATCGCGACCTCGCCAGCGACAAGCCCGGCCGGACGGCCTCAAGCAAGGACGGGATCCGCAGTTCCATGGAAACCACCGATTTCCACCGCCGCGAGAAACAGCTCTTCGCGCGCAGCGTCGCCGGAATCGTCGACAAGATCGCGGGCGACCCCACCTATGACCGTCTCGTTCTGGTCGCACCGCCCTCGACCCTGGGCGAGCTGCGCGCCCACCTCAACAAGCACACGACCGGGCGGATCACCGGCGAGGTGGCCAAGGACCTCACCAAGATTCCCGACCATGAGCTGCGCAGCCATCTCGAGGGCGTCCTGCCGCCCTGATCCGGCCGTCTCGACTTCGCTTGCGATTGCCGTAGTCTGGGGCCAACGATCCCGGCCCCAAACTCACGCGTGATTCCCAACGAAACCTCGATCCTGATTGTCGGCGGCGGCCCGTGCGGCCTGATGCTGGCCAATGAGCTCGGCCGGCGCGGCATCGCCGCCGTGCTGGTCGACCAGAAGCCGGCAACGGCCTTCAACCCGCAGGCCAACGCCACCCAGGCGCGGACCATGGAGCATTACCGCCGCCTGGGTTTCGCCGACGAAATCCGCGCGCTTGGCATGCCCGCGGATTTCCCCACCGACATCGCTTATTTCACCCGCTACGCCCGCTATGAGCTGGCGCGGTTCAAGCTGCCGTCCGCGCGCGAAGCCAAGCAACGCATCGCGGCGTTGGGCGGCTCGTGGAGCGCGGCCGAGCTGCCGCATCGTGTCGCGCAGAAATTCGTCGAGGCGGTGTTGCGCAAGCATGCCGAGCGCCTGCCCGGCATCTCGATCAATTACGGCTGGCGGCTTGTCGAATTCGCCGATCGCGGCACGCATGTCGATGCGCGCGTCGAGCCCGCCAACGGCGGCGCCCCGGTCGATATCCGCGCCGCCTACCTGGTCGGCGCCGACGGACCGCGCAGCCTGGTGCGCCAGACGCTCGGCATCCGCTATGGCGGCGAGACCGGCGTGGTGCGCGACTTCGTCGGCGGCCGCATGCTGGCGATCTATCTGCGCGCGAAGAATTTCTACGACGTCGTGAAGCATCCGCCGGCCTGGATGAATGTGACCTTCAACCGCGAGCGTCGCGCGCTGATGGCGGCGGTCGACGGGCGCGGCGAGTTCGCCTTCCACACCCAGCTTCGCGCGCACGAGGACGAGACCAGCATCACCGAGGCCGACGCCAAGGCGATGTTCGCCGCCGCCGTCGGTGCACCGATCGATGTCGAGATCCTGTCGCGCGATGCCTGGACCGCTGGTCATGCGCTGGTGGCCGAGAACTTCCAGCGCGGCCGCGTCTTGCTCGGCGGCGATGCCGTGCATCTGTTCACGCCCACCGGCGGGCTTGGCTACAACACCGCCGTCGAGGACGCCGTCAATCTCGGCTGGAAGCTTGCCGCGATGATCAAGGGCCAGGGCGGCGCCGGATTGCTGGACAGCTACGAGGCCGAGCGCCGCCCGCTCGCCATCCGCAACACCGGCTACGCGCGCCACTACGCCGATTCACTGGGCCGCTTCGCGCCGGTAGCCGAGATCGAGGACGACACGCCGGCGGGCGCTGACGCGCGCGCCCATGCCGGCGCCTATCTCGAGGCGCATGCGCGCGCCGAGTTCAACATTCCCGGCATCACCTTCGGCGGCCGCTTCGATGGCTCGCCGATCATTGTCACGGACGGCACGGCACCGCCGCCCGACACCGCGAATGTGTACGTCCCCACCGCCTGCCCCGGCGGCCGGCACCGCATCTGTGGCTTACACCGGACGCTCGCTCTACGACGCGTTGGGTTTCGAATGGACGCTGCTGCGATTAGGATCGCGTGCACCATCCGCCGAGAGCTTCACGCGCGCGGCAGCAAACCGAAAAATAGAATTGAAAATCGTCGATGTCCCTGGCGACGACGCGCGCGATCTCTACGCGGCCCATCTCGCGCTGATCCGCCCCGACCAGCTCGTCGCCTGGCGCGGCAACGATCCGGCCGAGGCCGACACGATCATGGCGACGGTGCTGGGCCTTTAAAGCCGGTCCCGACCAGGAAGAACTCGGCGGAATCCGCGCGGCTGGATGGCGGCTTGATCCGCCGCACGGTCGTGAAGTGCTTGCGCAGCTCCGCCACCAGCGCGTTCTCGCCCCCACCCTGCAGCACCTTCGACAGGAAGCTGCCGCCCGGCGCCAGAACTTCCACCGCGAAGCCCAAAGCCGCCTCGACCAGGTTGAGGATGCGCAGATGGTCGATATCCGGGTGGCCGGTGGAGGACGCGGCCATGTCGCTCATCACCAGATCGACCTTCCCGCCCAGCGCCGCGCGCACGCGTGCCGGCGCTTCATCGGCGAGGAAATCGCCGACCAGGATCGTGACATTGGGGATCGCCGCCGTCTCCGTCAGGTCGATCGCGACAAGCTGGCCGCCCTTGATGCGTTGCGCCGCGACCTGGCTCCAGCCGCCCGGTGCCGCGCCCAGATCGACCACGCGCATGCCCTTCTTCAACAGGTGCAGCTTGTCGTCGATCTCGATCAGCTTGAACGCCGCGCGCGAGCGATAGCCCTGGTCCTTGGCCGCCGCCACGTAAGGGTCGTTGAGCTGGCGCTGAATCCACAGCGTCGACGAAATCTTGCGGCCCTTGGCCGTCTTCGGCCGGACCGACAGCTTTCGTCCGCTGGGGCCGCCGCCGCGGCCGCCTTCTTGGGCCATGCCCCTCGCCTCTCTCTGCTTACAAGGTGGCCGTGGTCGCGGCCGGCGGCGCACAGGCCGCCTGGCGCATAAGACCCAGCAGGATGCCTTCGCGCAAGCCCCGGTCGGCGACGCGCAAGCGCCCCACCGGCCACAGCGCGCACATCGCCTCCAGGATGGCGCAGCCCGCCACCACCAGATCGGCGCGTTCGGGCCCGATACAGGGCTGTGCTGCGCGCCCATTCCAGTCGAGCGACGCCAGGTTGCGGCTGACCGCGCTGATGGCGGCGAAATCCAGCCACGCGCCGTCGACCTGGGCGCGCTCGTAGCGTGGCAGTTCCTGGTGGATACCCGACAAGGTCGTGACGGTGCCCGACGTGCCGACCATCTGCACCTCGCCCGCGGCACAGCGCGACCCGATCGCCCCGCGCGCGTCGAAATCGCGCAGCTGCTCGGCGATCTCAGCGACCATCGCCGCATAAGACCCCTCGCTGATCACATCGCCGCCGAAGCGCTCGGCGAAGGGCACGACACCCAGTGGCAGCGACACAAAGTCGATGAGGCGCCAGCTCGCATCGCTCTGGCGGCCGACCCAGGTGACCTCGGTGCTGCCGCCGCCGATATCGAACATCACGGCGTAGGGGATGCGCGCATCGAACAAGGGCACGCAGCCCTCCAGGGCCAGCGCCGCCTCCTCCGAAGGCGCGATCACCTCCAGCCGCAGCCCCAGCTCGCGCTCGATGCGATCGAGGAACTGCTCGCCATTGCGCGCCCGCCGGCAGGCCTCGGTCGCCACGCCGCGAAACCGCGTGACGCCGCGCCGGCGCAGCTTGGCCGCACAGATGCGCAAGGCCTCCAGCGTGCGCACCATGGCCGGCTCGCCCAGCGTGCCAGTCGCCTCCAGCCGCTCGCCCAGCCGCACGATGCGCGAGAACGCGTCGATGACCTGGAACGAGGCGCCGTTCTCGCGCGCCACCAGCAGCCGGCAATTGTTGGTGCCGAGGTCGAGCGCCCCATAAACAGGGGCCGTGCCCGGTCCCAGCGCGGGGGCAGACAGCCCGGGCGGCCCCGCCGCCGGGCGGTGGGGCCGGGAATTGGCATGGTCCACGACGACCAACCTCCCGTTGCCGGTGCCTGCATGGGGCCCGGCCTTGTCAATCTTCACGCAAGGGATTGTAGGCATACTCCCCCCGCCTTGCGAAGCCCTGCGAGTTGTGGGGTTTTTAGGCCTAGCCGGGCGGTGCCTGGGCACGGGCGCGGGATGGCGGGTCGGACGGCTTCGGTCGGCGGCTAGGCCCCGCCCCGGACGGGCATTCCCGAAGGCCTACACAAGCCCGGGCCTTGTGTGGTAGACCGCAGGCCGCTATGTGTCCGGGCCGGCCCCGTTTCGGGGCCCGGCACCCCTGCTGGGGGATCGTCTAACGGTAGGACAACGGACTCTGACTCCGTTTATCTTGGTTCGAATCCAAGTCCCCCAGCCAATCTCCGTTCAAAATCACCACGCGCGGCGCCTATAAGGGCGCGGCAGACGTTTGAATTCGCCCGGACGAAACCGTGCAATGCTATTGCATGGCAGCCGGCGGAAAAACCTCCTCTGACCCCAATTCCTCACGGGGAAAGAACATCGTTTTCGCGCCGGAGATGGGTTTGACGCGCCACCTAACGCCGTTCGACAGGGCAATCGTCACCCTGTTCACATTTCCATTGATGATGGCCTATGGATATTTCGGACGCCGGAGCACGAAGATCGCGCGCTGTGCCCCCCGTGGTCCACGTCAACCAAGCCACCCCACATTCAGCTGACCCGATCAAGTGCACGAAGCGGAAAGTGATAATCGAAATTAATGCAATTAAGATCTGGATCCCAGCTGGCCTTCCGGCCATTTATCGGATCATGGGGTGGGCGTCGCGCGCCCTGACTAAGCGCCGGAACTCATCTCTCAAATCTGCTTGGCTTCTGCCGCCGTGATCCTTCAGCGAGTGGACGATTTTCTTGCCGGAATCCACCAGTTCGCCTGGGCTCATCGGCAACCCTCGGAATGCCAGGCCCAGCGGGTGCGACCCGGTTGCGAAATCGTCGATCTCGAAACCCGCCGCGCGCACGAGCAAGCCGTACATGTGGTCGTCCTCCAGATTCGTCGTCACAAGTGCAGGATTTGCGAACAGCCTTTTCGTGCGCATTGCGTTGAGGGCCGCATGGCTGAAAAAGCATGCCGCACCGAGACAGTTCTCTCCGTCCTCATATCCGTGACGACGCGCCAGCGCGTAGAGGGCGCGCAGCGCCATCCATCGCCTCGGGTGTTTCAGTACGGCGATCGAATACAATTCATGGCGAAGGGTCTGCGCCGGCTGTGCGAAACTGCGCCTATCCCCGGTGCAAGTGAACCGAAAGCTCCCCAGACAGCCAATATGGGGATGAGACGCGAAATAGCTAACCGCGTCGGCGTCCGGATCGGGACCAATAACCAAGGCGTCGTCGTCAAGACGGAGCAGAACTTCAAAGTCATAGGCATCCAAGATCCGATCAAAGCAGCGCGTTAGATTGAAATAGAGCTGCCCAGACGTGGAAATTTTTCCAGTGCTCTGGAATCGCACATACTCTATTACCAGAGACTGGCCGGACGCGACCCGATCAAGCCCGTTGCGGGTATTGTCGGCGACAACCACCGCGACATCAGACATATGGGTGAATACGCTTGCGATCGTGTCGTTGACGAATTTAGGGTCCGAGCGAGGGCCAACGGGAATAAGAACTACGCACCGGACTCTGTGCTTAGCCATGTTTTGCCCCCAACCTGGGGTGGCGGATTAAGGTCGACGGTCGCAAGGGTAACGCAAGTGGCGGCCAATATAGCTCTCGCAGCTACTGACAGTGTGCTGTGGCCACACAAACGGCCAATACAACCAATCAATACTCCGATTGACGAACGGCCAATGGGTGCGGACGGGAATACCGCCTCTCTTGCTTGTCGCCGCAAATGGAAACCCCATGGTTACCATTGGCCATCGAGCACCTCCGAGCGGCCAATATTTTATATAAGAGCCAGCCCGAAATGCAACGGCGGCTTGTAGAGACGTGGAGATGTGCACTTCTTTTGCATACCTAGGCTCGAAGCACCTACAACGACGCCAATTAAGTTAAGCATTGTGTCCCCGGAAATTTATCCCGAAATTTAATTGATGGAGGCTGCGGATTGCCGCTGACCTATCGCGAATTCAACGCGTTTTGCGGCAGCCTTCCGGCGACCACCCATGTCGTGCAGTGGGGCGGATCGCATGTGTGGAAGGTGGGCGGAAAAGTCTTTGCGATCGGCGGGTGGGATCGCGGCCAGCATCCCGGAATCACCTTCAAGGTGTCCGACATCGGATGGGAAATGCTGCGCGAGGCCGCCGGTTGCAGGCCGGCGCCGTACCTGGCGTCACGCGGGCTGAAGTGGATCCAGAGCTATGACCGCGGCCTCAGCAAGGCGGAGTTGAAGCAACACCTGAACGCTTCGCATACCTTGGTCGCAGCGGGACTCAGCAAGAAGAAGCGGGAGGAACTCGGACTTTAGAGGCGCGCGGTCTCGGCCTATTGGAATTCGGGGACACATTGCTTATTTCAAGCTCCCACGTGCACTGCCTGCGTCTGACTTGAAGAATTAAGTATTGTGTCCCCAGAACGTCCCCAGCTGTCTCAGGCCGATGTGCGATTTGGCGCATCGAGCGCTAGCGGCTTGCGCGCCGCACAATAAACCCCGAACGCCAAACGATGCGCTGAAGGCTTTTTTATCAGCCACGCATCCAGGAATTTGAACGGCCAAAATATCGTCGAGGCGATTAGGAACACGCCATTACTGGCGATCTTGTGCAGCTTTGTCGGTCCTTCAAAGAACATCGCCAGCCAGTAGGCGGTTAGCGTCAGAATGGTGACAGTCGGCCCGATATGCACGCCGCTGTCGATCGGTTCAAGGCCAAAGCCCTTCATGAATCGCGCCAGCCCCGACTGCGTGAGGCGCCTGCAATCAATTGGATCGTCGTGATACTGCTGCAAGAACGGGATCTCGATGTAGACGAGGCCGCTGGGCTTCGCGAGCCTAGCCATCTCGCGCATCAGCGCATGGTCATCCTCGACATGCTCTAAAACGCCAGTTGAAAGGACCAGATCAAATGAGCCGTCCGGAAACTCTGTCTTGGTGATATCGCCGTGATAGTCCGCGACGATACGTTTATCCAAGTCCATTGTTACGACGTTCGGTGCGAGCCTTCGGCCACCGGCTCCAAGATCAATTATCTTGGCATCTGGCGGTAGGCTCCGCACGAGAGCATGAACCTGGGGATTCGCCTGCCAGGTCAGCGTCGGAATGATCGCCGCAGTGCCCTTGCCGTATCCCATGGCTGCCTCCGTCGCCGGATGCTACCGATACTGCTATAGAGCCACGCACTGGCCCCTTAGGTGAGCGCGCGGCCCTCGATCGTCAGGCCCAACAAATTCACTATAGATGCGCCTGGTGACGAAGATTGTTAAATGCCCGGCGAGCACGCACCGCCTTTGCGGGAACGCCCTTCGCCAGCAAGGCCGACAGATACGAATGTCGCAAATCTGTAAATCGAACGTCTATCCCTAACCTGTTACGCAGCTTATTGAACCCCAGATTCGGGGCCCAGATTCGGGGGACACAATACTTATTTCACGCGAACTCCGCGGCAATGCTCAAAGCACCTACAACGACGCCAATTAAATATTGTGTCCCCGGAAATGTCGATCGCCCAAGTTCGGCAAGACGATCCGCCAGTCGCTTCAGATCCCAGCGACGAAGCACGTCCCCCGCAGCGCCTCTCTTTGCGTCGGACGCGCCGAATTACTTTGTCGCGTAGTCGCTGAATTCGTCGAGAGCCTTTGCGAGTGCCGGTGTTCCCGGCGGGTTCGCCAAGCCGTGGCGCGGGTAGATTGTTCCGCCAAGGTATTCGGCTGAATTGTACGTGAGCCAGACCTTGCCGTCATCATCCTGCCAGACCAGTGCCTTCGGTGGCACATCGATCGCCAGCAGCGGCGTGTTCTTCATGTTCGGCGTGCCCAGCTTCGGATTGCCAAAAACGATGACGGTACGCGGCAACATGTCGAGATCAAATTTTTTCGCGGCGGCGGCATGATCAAGTTGAGTAAAGACCATGAAGCCATTCGCTTCCTTCGCCTTGACTGCGGCTTCGAAGCGCTCGACCGTTTCCTTGACGGAGTATCGGCTTTGCTTCGTGATCATACCTGAATCAGCGGCAATGGCTGGCATTGCGACAATCGATAGCGCAAGCAAAAGCAACAATCCGCCGAGGCCATACTTCGTAACGCTCATTTGCCCTCCCCCTCTCGACTCTTGCATGGCACAATAGTTTATTAGAGGTTCAGACAATCGGCAAAGCAATAGCGCTTTGATCGCTGCCCGCAACGTCACCTGACGGCGCTTGAAAATTGGGGTCAGAGTAGAATTTGTCCGCAGCGTCGAAACCGGTAGAAAATTCTGCTCTGACCCCAATTCCCCATTTCTTCGTTCAAGCTCCCGCACGCACGGCCTGCGTCTGACTTGAAGAAGCAAGTATTGTGCCCTCGAAACGACATCGCGAATTGACGGAGGATGCGGATTGCCGCTGACCTATCGCGAATTCAACGCGTTTTGCGGCAGCCTTCCGGCGACCACCCATGTCGTGCAGTGGGGCGGATCGCATGTGTGGAAGGTGGGCGGAAAAGTCTTTGCGATCGGCGGGTGGGATCGCGGCCAGCATCCCGGAATCACCTTCAAGGTGTCCGACATCGGATGGGAAATGCTGCGCGAGGCCGCCGGTTGCCGGCCGGCGCCGTACCTGGCGTCGCGCGGGCTGAAGTGGATCCAGAGCTATGACCGCGGCCTCGGCAAGGCGGAGTTGAAGCAACACCTGAAAGCTTCGCATACCTTGGTCGCAGCGGGACTCAGCAAGAAGAAGCGTGCGGAACTCGGACTCTAGAGGCGCGCGGTCTCGTCCAATTGGAATTCGGCGACACATTGCTTATTTCAAGCTCTCACGTGCACTGCCTGCGTGTGACTTGAAGAATTAAGTATTGTGTCTCCAGAACGTCCGCACGCACTACGCGCCTCGAAGGCAATCGCCGATATGTGCGTTGGCGCGATTTGGAACTACGACGCTACCGCGCTCCATTCAACCCATGCGTAACGTGATTTGACGCCATTCCCATGTCGTCGTGTTGATGTGCAGCGTGAGCGCAGGCTTCGCATTTCTGACTTTTCGTCAACCCGATTTACATCTGCGATTGCGCGATCGCCGCCATCGCGGACAAGCGGTTGATATGCCCGCTCACGGAATCCTGGCGCATCAATTGCATTAACCATTCGTAACAGCGTCTTTCCGTTATGACTACGATCTGGGTTTTCCCCTGGTCTCTTATGCGAACGGAGGGCCTCATGCGTAAATTCCTTGTGACAGGAATATCCGTCCTCGTCCGTTCCATGACGGCGGCGGCGAACGCGAAGTCAGGAAGCATGCTCCTTCTTAGTGCCTGCCTGCTCCTATTCGCGGCCTCAAGAGTGGCATTTGGTGGCCCGATTCAGAACATCGACTGGGATCCAACCGCCGACGACTTCATCTTGACCGTCAGGTTCGGCGCCATCAACGCTGACGACACTCACAATATCAATCAAGGCGGACCCTGGAGAGTGAATATCACTGTGAACGAATTCGCATCGACGCTCCTGGGCATCGGTCAAGATCGATTCTCCATAATTGGGTCAGCTCAGCACCAAGCCGGTCCCAATATTCCTCATACCGGGGATGCTGCTATGGGCTTTCCTTGGCCCATCGATATTTCCTTTCTGGCGCCATTCCCCGCGTTTGACGGGACAAGCACGGCGTTCGGAGGGGCTACTCGCCCACACCCGGCGGTTGGTCACTCCGATGTATTCTCGTTCGATATAATTGCCGATGTTCAAAAGGGTGGCTTGTTTGGGCCGGGCTTCCTGGGGTCGAGCGAGATCACTGGATGGACACTCATCATGCGAGGAGAGCACATGGAGTCCATTCCCGAACCCGCCACCGTTACGCTGCTTGGTGCGATTGCGAGTATCTTGCTTTGGAGCAACTGGAGATCAAGATCGCGCAAACGGGTTAATAGCAGTCGGATTTCCTGATCCAACGCACGCATCGTGTGCAGCCAGTCCGTTGCTGCGCTCAGAGCATAGCCGGCCAATAAGCTGAGAGCGTCGAAATGTACGTAAGCACTGCCCGGGGCCGTTAGTCGAATTCGATAAGGCGGCCTCGGGTCGCTCTTAACAGATCACGTCTTAGTCCGCAGCGCTTTGCGCGGCGCGGTCGCGCCGAAGCTGAATCGCTAGGTCGGGGCGGTCGGTGGTGAACACGTCCACACCCAATTCAAACATGCGCGCGATAGCGGCGGCGTCGTTGCATGCCCAGCCGCCGATGCCGAGCCCAGCCTCGCGCAAGGCCGCCACCATGCCGCGA
>CAVVJD010000004.1:0-200077 GCA_963748455.1 uncultured Alphaproteobacteria bacterium | reverse complement strand
CTTCCGCAACGCCGTTCACGTCGGCTCGTCCTATCTGTGGGGCGTGAGCCTGCTGCTCATCCCGCTCGCGACCGCGTTTGCGCTCGAGTTCACCACCCCGGCGTGGACGCTGCTGCTGGCGGCGCCGATCCTGGGCGAACGCCTCACCGCGAGCCGGATCGCGGCCGTCGTCCTCGGCCTCCTCGGCGTGCTGGTGATCCTGCGCCCCGGCCTGGCGAGCTTTGAGCCGGCGGCGCTGCTGATGCTGGCGGCGGCGTTCGGGCTTGCCGTCAGCCTGATCGCGACCAAGAAGCTCACCCGCACCGACAGCACGTTCACCATCATCTTCTGGATGAATCTCATCCAGCTGCCGCTCGCCATGCTCGCCTCCGAGCCGCTGTTCGTGACCAGGCTCGAGGCCGCGCAAATTCCCGCGGTCATCGCCATGGGCGTCTGCGGGCTCGCTTCGCACTATTGCCTGACCAACGCGTTCCAGGCGGGCGACGCGGGCGTGGTCGTGCCGCTCGACTTCATGCGCATTCCGCTCATCGCAGTCGTCGGCTGGTGGCTCTACGGCGAGCCGCTCGACCTGTTCGTGTTCGTGGGCGCCGGCCTGATCATGACCGGCATCCTGTGGAATTTGCGCAGCGAAGCGGCGCGGCTGAATGCGGTGGAAAAGCAGCAGCGATCGTAGGATGGGTTGAGCGCAGCGAAACCCATCGCCTCTCACGGACCGGAAGCGGTGGGTTTCGCTGCGCTCAACCCACCCTACCAGAGGCTACCACGTCCGCCCCTACTTCGGGTTCTCGGCGATCAGGTCGATCTCGACCAGCGTATCCTTGACCAGCAATCCGGTGCAGCCGATGGTGGTGCGCGGCGGCGGCTGCTTGAAGTAGCGCTTCCACACCGTGTCGAAGCCGTGGAAGTTATCGAGGTCGGTGAGAAACACCTGCGCCTTGACCACGTGGTCGAGCGAGGAGCCGGCCGCCTCGAAGGTCCGCTTCAGATTGTCGAGGATGTACGCGGTCTGCAGCTCGATGTCCGAGCCGTAGAACGGAAAGCCGTCCTTCTTGCGCGCTTCCGGCGGCACGCCGGTGCGGTAGTCGCTGGCGATCTGTCCGGCGGCGAACACGTGGCTGCCGAGCTTGAATCCCTCGCTGTAGTTCGCGAGGGGACTGGGGGCCGACGATTTGACGACCTCATGCTTGAGCCCCTTGCCCGCCACGTAGCCGATGAGATCGATCTCCACCAGCGTGTCCTTGACCAGCAATCCCGTGCAGCCGATGGTGGTGCGCGGGGGCGGCACCTTGAAGTAGCGCTTCCAGACCGAGTCGAAGCCGTGGAAATCATCGAGGTCGGTGAGGAAGACCTGCGCCTTGACCGCGTGATCGAGCGAGGAACCCGCGGCCTCGAAGGTCCTTTTCAGGTTGTCGAGGATGAAGGCGGTCTGCAACTCGATGTCCGAGCCGTAGAAGGGAAAGCCTTCCTTCTTGCGGGCTTCGGGCGGCACCCCGGTCTTGAAGTCGCTCGCGAGTTGGCCTGCCGCGAATACGAGGTCGCCGACGACCACCGCCTCGCTGTAGTTGGCGAGCGGACGCGGGGCGGACGAGGTGATGACCTCGTGCTCGAGCCCCTTGCTCGGCACATAGGCGATGAGGTCGATCTCGACCAGCGTATCCTTCACCAGCAATCCGGTGCAGCCGATGGTGGTGCGCGGCGGTGGCACCTTGAAGTAGCGCTTCCACACCGTGTCGAAGCCGTGGAAGTCGTTGAGGTCGGTGAGAAAGACCTGCGCCTTGACCACGTGATCGAGCGACGAGCCCGCCGCCTCGAAGGTCTTTTTCAGGTTCTCGAGGACGTAGGTGGTCTGCAGCTCGATATCCGAGCCGTAGAATGGAAACCCGTCCTTCTTGCGCGCCTCCGGCGGCACCCCGGTCTTGAAGTCGCTGGCGAGCTGACCGGCGGCGAAAACGAGATCGCCGACGACGAAGGCTTCGTTGTAGTTGGCGAGCGGGCGCGGAATGCCCGATTTGACCACCGTGATCGTCACGTTTCCTCCTCTCAGCTGCGCGCGTCGGTCTCTTTGACGTCGACGATCCGCACCATGTGGGTGACGAGCGTCGGGTCGCCCTTCTGGTCGAACTTGAACGCTCCGCGCACGCTCGCGTGATCGGTCTGGCGCAGGCCGTTGCGCACGGCGGTGCGGTCGCCGCTCTTGGCGCGCTCGATCGCCGCGATGGCGATATTGATGGCGTCGAATGCCTGGGCGTGAACGTAGTCCGGCGGCTTGTTGTAGGTCTTGCGGACGAGCGCGATGAAATCCTGCGCGGCCGGCAGGTTGGTCGATGTCGCCGGGCTGAAGTGGGTGGGATAGATCACGCCGTTGGCGGCGTCCTTGGCGAGATCGAGAAATGCGGGCGCGGCAATGCCGTCGGAGCCGAAGCGCGGCAGATCCCAGCCCATCTGCTTGATCTGGCGATGGATGAGCGCGCCTTCGGTGTAGCGCGACCATTCCACGATCGCGTCCGGGTTGGTCGAGCGGATCCTGGTCAACTGCCCCGTGAAGTCGAGATCGCCGCGGGAGTAGCGCTCCTCGGAAACGATACCGATGCCGTACTTCTTGCCGCCCTCGACGAAAGCGTCGAAACCGCCCTTGCCGAAATCGTCGTTGACGTAGAGGAAGCCGAAACGCTTGAGCTTCGGCATCTTCTCGTTGATGAAGTCGACCATGTCGCCGACGAGCTTGCGGTCGGGGACCGCGGAGCGGAACACCCACTCGTTGCCTTGCGTCGTGATGCGCTGGGCGGTGCCGCTCACCACGATCTGCGGCAGCTCCTCTTCGCGAAACACCTGTGCAGCGGCGAGGCTCGCCGGGCTGCTCACGCTGCCGATGGCGAGCGACACCTGATCGCGGGTCGCGAAGCGGCGCGCGACGACGGCCGCCTCTTCAGGCTTGCCGGCGTCGTCCCCGATCACGAGCTCGATCGGGCGGCCGAGCGCGCCGCCGGCCGCATTCTTGAGGTTGACGACCATCTCGACGGCTTCGCGAATGCTCTGGCCCTGCGCCGCCGCGTTGCCCGACATCGGCCCGAATGCGCCGATCTTGACGGGTCCGCGCGATTGCGCCCAGGCCGCCGGGTTGGTGCCGACGAGCGCGGCAGCGCTCACGCCGGCGCCGATAAATTGGCGTCGATTGATCGTCATGATCGTTCTCCTCTCAGCGGTGCACGCTTTCCTTCAGACGATATCCGACCGTCTTGTGCGGGCAAAGCGTCGCGTGCGCTCAGCGTGCGAAATTGCCGCGCTGCGCCGCCGCTTTCGCTCCAAGGTAGCTCGCCCGCACGCGCTCGTCGGCGAGAAGCCGCGCTCCGCTGCCGGTCATCGTGATCTTGCCCGTCTCCATGACATAGGCGCGATCCGCAAGACGCAACGCCAGGTTGGCATTTTGCTCGACGAGGAATACGGTCACCCCGGAATCGCGGAATACGCGAATCGACCGCATCACCTCCTCCACCATCAGCGGGGCGAGACCCAGCGAGGGCTCGTCGAGCATCAGCAGCCTCGGCTGCGCCATCATCGCCCGCCCGAAGGCGAGCATCTGCTGCTCGCCGCCGGAAAGCGTGCCGGCGAACTGCGTGCGGCGCTCCGCCAGCCGCGGGAAGCGGCCGTAGACGTCCGCCAAGGTCTTGCGCACCATGGCGCGCGCTTCGACCAGGTAGGCGCCGACGCGGAGGTTGTCCTCCACCGACAGCTCGGGAAACACCCGCCGGCCCTCCGGGACATGAACCAGTCCGAGCGCAACGATCGCGTCCGGGCTGAGGCCGGCAATCGCCCGCCCGTCGAACTCGATAGTCCCCTCGCGCGGCGTGAGCAGGCCCGAAACGGTCTTCAAGGTCGTGCTCTTGCCGGCGCCATTGGCGCCGATCAGAGTGACGATCTCGCCGCGGCGCACCTCCAGCGAAACGCCGCGCAGGCAGCTGACGTCGTCATAGGCTGTGACCACGCCGTCAAGCTTGAGCACTCTCGTCCTCCATCGAACGGCCGAGATAAGCTTCAATGACTTGCGGATCGTCCTGGATCTGCGCCGGCGTGCCGTGTGCCAGTTTGCGACCATAGTTGAGGACGGTGATTTCGTCGCTCACGCGCATCACGACGTCCATATGGTGCTCGACCAGGATTACGGTCGTGCCGGCATCGCGGATGCCGGCGATGAGCTCGCTGACGTGCTCGGCCTCGGTGACGTTGAGCCCAGCGGCCGGCTCATCAAGCAGCAGCAGGGCCGGACCGGCCACGAAGGCCCGCGCGATCTCCAGCAGCCGGCGATGTCCGTAGGCGAGCGCGGCGGCGCGGGCATGGGCGAGCCCGGCGAGACCGACAAACTGCAGCGCGTCCATCGACCGGTCCAGAATCCTGCGTTCTTCGCGGCGATGCCGCGGCGTGCGCAGCACCGTGTCGAAGAATCCCGCGCGCGTGTCGGCATGCAGACCGATCGCGACGTTCTCGAGCGCGGTCATTTCACCGAACAGCTTGAGGTTTTGAAACGTCCGATGAATGCCGGCACGGGCGCGTTTCGCCGACGAGTGGCGTGTGATGTCGCGCGCGCAAAAGCGCAGGGCCCCGCCGCTAACCCCGTACACGCCGGCAATGAGGTTGAGCAGCGTGGTCTTGCCGGCGCCGTTGGGCCCGATCAAGCCGTGCACGCTGCCGCGCCGTACCGCAAAATCAATTCCATGGCCATCTCATTCGCCGCCCCCGGCGGACAGCAAGGCGCGCGTGAGGCCGCCAGGCCCGGCCCGATCTCGATCACTGTGCCCTGCGAGAGATCGCCCGCGGCGCGCGCGATCTTGGCCGTGAGATTGAGGTCGAGCAGGAAATTCTGGCCGAGCGAGCGCTTCGCGCGCAGCTCATGTCGGGCGATGATTTCGCGCAGCGGCGGAAGGGCTGCCAGTCGGTCGTCGAGAGCGGTCGTTCCCACCTCATCCTTCCCGCGCGCTGTCGCGCGGGGCCCCTTCCTTCTCCGCCCTGAAGGGCGGAGAAGGAGGCATAGAGCTCCGTTCTCCCTCTCCGCCCCATTGGGGCGGAGAGGGAAGGGGCCCGTCGCGTAGCGACGGGAAGGGTGAGGTGGGGCCCGCACGCTTAGACGGCTTCGGCGAGGCGGCCGGAGGCGCGGCGGGCGGAGAGTTCACCGGCCAGGCGCAGGGCCGCGACCAGGCTGTCGGCGCTGGCGATACCCTGGCCCGCGATATCGAACGCCGTGCCGTGATCGGGCGAAGTGCGCACGAAGGGCAGGCCGAGCGTCACGTTGACGCCGGTGTCGAAGGCGATGGTCTTGAGCGGGATCAGCGCCTGGTCGTGATAAAGACAGAGTATCGCGTCGTAGCGGCGGCGTGCGCGCTCATGGAACATCGTGTCGGGCGGCATCGGATCGGTGACATCGATGCCGCGCGCGCGCAAGGCGGCGGCGGCGGGTGCCACGATCTCGATCTCCTCGCGGCCCAAGGCACCGCCTTCGCCGGCATGCGGGTTGAGGCCGGCTAGGGCGATGCGCGGCCGGGCGATGCCGAAATCGCGCGACAGGGCCTCGGCCGCGGCGATGCCAGCGGCGACGATAGCATCCTTCGTGAGGTTGGCGACGGCGTCCTTGAGCGGAATATGGATGCTGGTCAGCACGACGCGCAGGTCAGCACCCACCAGCATCATCACCGGTGGCGTACGGCTGCCCGCGAGGTGCGCCAGGTATTCGGTATGGCCGGGAAAATTGAAGCCGGCGCCGTAGAGGATTTTCTTGTTGATCGGGTTGGTGACGATGGCCGCGGCGCGTCCGGCCCCCACCAGCACGACGGCGCGCTCGATCGCCGCCATCACCGCGCGCGCGTTGGCGGGGTTGGCTTTGCCGGGGATTGCCGGCATCGCCAGCCGCTGGGCCAGCACGGGCAGGGACGTCGAAAACAGATGCGGCGCTTCCTCGGGATCGTCGATCGCGGCGATGGGCACATCGAGCCGCAGCTCCATCGCCAGTGCCTGTAAGCGATCGGGATCGTCAATCGCGAAGAACGGCGGCACGCCCAGATGGCGATGCAGCCAGGCCTTGAGCGTGATTTCGCCGCTGATGCCCGCGGGCTCGCCCATCGTCAGGGCCAGGGCGGGATGCGGAATCATCGCCGGTGCGAGCCCCCGTGCCCTTACGCGCGCACGTCGACGATGGCGGCGCGGCGCAAATCGCGCAGATAGCGCCGTGCCATCAGGTCGAGGCGCTGGCGGGTCAACGTCTGGGAGATCTCCTCACGGCTGGGGAGGTTCGAGGGCGCCTCCTCGCGCACGCAGACCATCAGCAGCATCAACCCCTGCTCGGTGCGCAATGGCGGGCTGAACTCGCCCACTTTCAGATCGGCGATGACGGGCCGCAGATTGGGGGCGAGGTCGCCCACGCGCAGGCTTGGCATCTCGGCCGGTTCGGGCACGCCCATTTCCTTGGCCAGGCGCGGCAGGTCGGCGCAGCCGCCCACAGTCTCGCGCAGGGTCGCAGCCATGTCCTTCTGGACGTTGATATCGGCCTCCGACGCGCGCGCGTCGAGCGGCAGCAGGAATTGCGTGAGCTGGATCTTGGCATCGTCGGGCGAAGGGCCAGCGACGACGCGGCGCTGGCGCAGCAGGTAGACGTAGTAGCCGCCGATGGTGCGGATCGGCTCGGTGACATTCATCGGCCGCAGCTGATCGATGACGTCCTCGACGTCCTTCTCCAGTTGGCCGCGCGGCACCCAGCCGATATCGCCGCCGCCGGACGCGGAGGCGCTTTGCGAGAATTGCTGCGCGAGGCCGGAGAAGCTGGCACCGCGGCGCATCTGCTCGATGAGGTTCATGCCGTTCTGGCGCACTTCGTCGTCCTGGTCGGGAGAATCCACCGACAGGAAGATTTCGGCGAGCAGGTATTCGGTCTGGCCCTGGTTCGACTTGAGGCGGTCGAGCTGTTCGTCGATCTCGTCGGCGCCGACCTCCAGCGAGGTGCGCAGGCGGCGGTTGACGACCTTCTGCCAGAGCAACTGGGCGCGGATCGGGAGCCCAGAACGCTGCGGTCGAGGCCGACACTGCCGAGGAACTTGTCGATCTGACCCGGCTGCATGCGGTTTTGCTGCTCGATGCGGCTGATGGCGGCGTCGATCTCCGACTGGGCAACGGACAGGTTGAGGCGCTGCGCCTCTTGCGCCTGCAAGCGTTCGTCGATCAGGGCGCGCAGGGTCTGCGACTGCACCTGGCGGCGGACGTTCGCGTTGTCCTCAAGGCCGGAGGAGGCGATGTTGAGACGCGTGCGCGTCGCCAGGTCGTAGAGCGAGATGACGTCGTCGTTGACGACCGCAACGATGCGCTGCAGATCCTGCGCGCGCGCGGGCGATACGCTCAGACACGTCGCCAGCAGCAATAGCCCGGCAAAAAATCTTGCCATGTTCCACGTCATCAATTGGCGAAAGCGGCGCACGTCCGGCCGGCGCGCCTCGGCCGTCCTTGTTATACGTCGGGCCCGGTTTTGGTGCAATGCATGCGGCGCCATGGCGTCTATCCGTCTTCCAGGTGCAGCAACAGGGTGACCCCCAGAAGCGTGCTCATTTCCGGCGGGTGTCCAGGCCGCGAGCTGCACCGGGATGCTGCCGCTCTGGCCCAGGGCCGCGACCAGGTTCGAGATGAAAAACAACACGAACCCGATCAGGGTTCCGAATGCCAGCAGCATCTGCCCGCCGCCGCGGCGGGGTGCCCGCAGCGAGAACGAGGCGGCCACCAGCACCATGGCGAAGAGCAGCAGCGGTCCCGATAGCAGGCGCTGATAATGCAGCCGGTGGCGCACCGCGGAAAAATCGGCGGCCTCGAGGGTGTTGATGAACCCAGGCAGGTCCCAGAACGAGATCGTCTCGGGCGAGGCGAAGCTTTCCTGGATGCGCTCGATCGTCATCTCGGTGGGCAGCTTGTATTCGGCCTCGAAGCGCTCAGGCTGCTCGGGGCTGCTGATCCAGGCGTCACGCATGATCCACATGCCCTTTTCCAGGCGCGCGGTGGCGGCGTCGATGCGGCTGGCGAATTTGTCCTTGCCGACCAGGTTGAAGAAGATGACGTCGTAGAGCTCCATGTCGCGCGATGACATGCGTTGCGCGTGGATGATGGCGTTGGTGTGGCTGTCGACCTCGCGCAACCAGAAGCCGGTCGGCGACACCGCCAGCATGCTGGTGCGCCCGCGCAAGGTCTTGGCCTCGATCTGCTCGAAGCGGCTATAGAGGGCCGCGGCCATGGGATTGAGAAGTGTCACGCGCACGGCGCCGATGAGGAGTGCCAGGAGGAGGGCCGGCAGCAGGAACTGCCACACCGATACGCCGGCCGCGCGCACGACCGTCAGCTCCTGGCTGCGCGTCAGCCGCCAGAACGTCAGCATCGTTGCAAAGAGCACGACGAAGGGGATCAGCTCTTGCGCCATGTGCGGCAGCTTGAGGAGCGAGAGGCGCACGATCACCGCAAACGGCGCATCGGCCTTGGTGGCGGCGCGGCGCAGCAACTCGATGAAGTCGAACAGGAACACGATCGCGGTGAACGCGAAAAAGACCGCGAGGAAGCGCGTGAAAAACAGTCGGCCGATATAGCCCGACAGCGTGGCGGATAGAAAAAGACGCATCACGCCCCCGCCGGGATCCAGTTAGCTGGCACGCGCCGCCGGCGGATCGGCCGGTTGAGCCACCACCAGCCGCCGATGATCGCCGCGGCAATCGCCAGATAGGGCAGCACGGCCAGCATCGGCACCTTCGCCTGGGCATTGTAGAGGGCGAGCGCGATCACCTGGAGGACGGCGACGATGCCGACGGCGACCGCCAGGCGGCGTGACTGGCCGCGGCGGTTGAACTCGCCCGAGATGAGGGCGGCAAGGCCGATCATGGTGAAGGCGAGGCCGAGCAGCGGTGTTGCAATGCGGTTGTGCAGCTCGGCGCGCAGGCGGCCGATATTGGCGCGCTCATAGGGCGTGTCGCCGGGGAACAGCAATTCGGAGATGTAGCGTTCGCGCGGCTCGCGGATGCGGTCCTGCTGCGCCTGGCTGATCTTGCCGAGATCGACGCTGTAGCGATCGAAATAGAGGATCTGCAGCTTGCCGTCGCGCTTGTCGACGGCCTGGCGGTTGCCGTTCTCCATGACCACGCGCGGGCCTTCCTCGCCCTGGACCAGCATGCCGCGCTCGGCCATCACCGTGACCGGACGGTCCGGCGCGCGCGTGTCGTGCATCAAGATGCCCTGCAGCTCGCCGTCGGTCTCGCGCGAGCGGATATAGACGGTGATGCCGTCGCTGACGACGTTGAAGGCGCCTTCGGTCAGCAGCAGGCCGGAATAATCGTTGCGGAAATCGGATTCCAAATCCTTGAAGCTCTGGTAGGACCACGGCAGGACGTAGAGGGCGAGCAGGTAGTTGATCGCCACCACAATGATCGCGAGCCCCAGCGCCGGTCGCGCGATCTGGCCCGGGCTGATGCCCATGGCGCGCATGACGATCAGCTCGCTGTCGGTGGTCAGGCGGTTGTAGGTGAAGGTGACAGCCGTGAACAGGGCGATCGGCAGCATCATCGACAGGAAGCTCGGCATCAGCAGGCCGGTGAGATTGAAATAGGCGCCGATGGTCAGGCCGCGGCTCACGATCAGGCCGATGAAGCGCAGCGACTGGGCGAGCCACACCGCGCAAGTGAGCGTGACCGCCACGAAAACGGTCACGATGGCGAGCTGGCGCAGGATGTAGCGGCTGACCTGATTTATGCGGCGCGAATTATAGTGAGCGAATCCCCAAAGGGAACGCCGGAATGGGCCGGCGAGGGGGCCGGCCCCGCGCTGGCCAGGGCATCGCCCCATCAAGGCGAAGAACAAAACATGTACCCATTTGAAATCTGGCTGCTTTATCCGCCCATCGAGCCCTTTTCATCGGCGGCAAAATCGCTAAAGTCACGCGGGCGCGCGTTTCGTCCTGTCTCAACGCGTCCGCTCGCCCCATCCGTTTCATCTTCGTCTCGAGGCCATCGCCCATGAAAGTCGCGTTTGCCAAGCCAGAGCCGGCCACTTCCGGGTCCTACGTGGTCGGTGTGCTGGAAGACCGCAAAATGACGCCCGCGGCGGCCGCTCTCGACAAGAAGACGGGCGGTGTCCTGACCCGCGCCATGGGGTCGAGCCGCTTCAAGGGCCGCAAGGACGATGTGCTGGACATCGTGGCGCCCAAAGGCCTGCCGGTGGCGCGGATCGTCCTGGTCGGGCTTGGCAAGGTCGAACAGCTCGACACGGCGCGCCTGCAAGCATTGGGCGGCAATCTGGTCGGCCATCTCAACCGTATCGGCGAGGCGGCGGGTACGCTCGCGGTCGAAAACCTGACCGGGGCGCCGCTGCCGGCGACGGACATGGCGGCACACATTGCGTGTGGAGCTCGCTTGCGCGCCTATCGCTTCGACAAGTACCGCACGCGCGAGAAGGAGGAGCAGAAGCCCAGCCTGAAGACGCTCACCATCCTGGTGACCGACGTCGCCGGGGCACGTAAAGCCTTCGCGCCGCTCGAGCATCTCGCCGACGCGGTCTGTTTCGCGCGCGACCTGGTGTCCGAGCCGCCCAACGTCATCTACCCCGAGACTTTGGCCGAGCGCTGCAAGCGGCTGACGGCGTCGGGCGTGAAGGTCGAAATCCTCGACGAGAAGCAGATGGCGAAGCTGGGCATGGGCGCCCTCCTGGGCGTGGCGCAGGGCAGCGTGCGCCCCGGGCGCACGGTCGTCATGCGCTGGGACGGCAATTCGCGCGCCAAGGACAAGCGGCCGGTCGGCGTTCTGCGGCAAGGGCGTCACCTTCGACACCGGCGGCATCTCGATCAAGCCCGCGGCGGGCATGGAAGACATGAAGTGGGACATGGCGGGCTCGGCCGCCGTGATCGGCGTCATGGAAGCGCTCGCCGCACGCCGCGCCAAGGTCAATGCCGTGGGCGTGGTCGGGCTGGTCGAGAACATGCCGTCGGCCAATGCACAGCGGCCGTCGGATATCGTCAAGTCGATGTCGGGGCGCACCATCGAGGTGCTCAACACCGATGCCGAGGGCCGGCTCGTGTTGGCCGATATCGTCTGGTACACGCAAGACCGCTTCAAGCCCAAGGTGATGATCGATCTCGCCACGCTCACCGGCGCCATCATCGTGGCGCTGGGCAATGAATATGCCGGGCTCTATGCCAACAACGAGGATCTCGCCAAGCAGCTTACCGCGGCGGGGACGGCGGTGGGCGAGAAGCTGTGGCGCATGCCCCTGGGCGAGGCCTATGACCGCGACATCGATTCCGAAGCGGCGGATGTGAAGAATATCGGCTCACAGCCGCAATGGCGGCTCGATCATCGGCGCGCAGTTCATCCAGCGCTTCGTCAACGACACGGTTTGGGCGCATCTCGATATCGCCGGTGTCGCGTGGAGCAAGAGGACGCGGCGATCACGCCCAAGGGTGCGACCGCCTTCGGCGTGCGCCTGCTCGAGCGCTTCGTCGCGGAAATTACGAGGAGAAGTAAGGGCGTTTGGCGTTGTGCTTGACGCCTCGTCCTTCGACAAGCTCAGGATGAGGCTAAGTCTATCAACCCTCATGGTGAGCTTGTCGAACCATGAGGGCCGGGCACGGAGGCCCGACAAGGCACCGGCATGAGCGAGATCCGCTTCTACCATCTGCGCACCACTACGCTCGAACGCGCATTGCCGCAGATCCTCGAGAAGATCCTGGCGCGCGGCGACAAGGCGGTGGTGATGGCCGGCTCGAGCGAGCGCGTCGAGGCGCTCAACGCGACGCTATGGACCTATGACGACCGCTCCTTCCTGCCGCATGGCAGCGGCAAGGATGGGTTCGCGGCCGACCAGCCGATCTGGCTCACCACCGAAGAGGAAAATCCGAACGGTGCGACGGTCCTGGTGATGACCGACGGCGCGACGGTGGCGCGCGTCGAGGACTGGAAGCTGGCGCTGGAATTCTTCGATGGCGGCGACGAGACGGCGCTGAGTGCTGCGCGCGCGCGCTGGAAGACCTACAAGGAGTTAGGCCACGACCTCACCTACTGGAAGCAGAGCGACCAGGGGAAGTGGGAGAAGGCGGGTTAGCTCGCATCCGCACATACAACACTTGTCATGCGCGGGCTCGACCCGCGCACCCATAAGCAGTCTCGACGCAGAAACGGTTTATGGGCCCGCGGGTCAACCCCGCGGGTGACAGATTTTTGTTCAGAGGGTGTAAAGCCCTTTGCCCGCTGCCATGCGCGCGCAGAGTGCCGCGATGACGTCGAAGGTGGGCGTCGCGACGCCGGCGGCGCGGGCGAAGGCGACCGGCGCCTGGATCATCGTTTCGATTTCCATCGGGCGGCCGCGCTCGTAATCCTGCAGCATCGAGGGCTTGTGCGCGCCAGAGCGCACGCGCGGCTTGGCAGTGGGGGCGTTGGGCTGCTCCTCAAGGGCAATGCCGTGTGCGGCCGCGATGGCGCGCCCCTCGGCGACGATGCGCTTGGTGATCTCCACCATGGCGGGGTCCTGGTTCAAGACCGCGATCGGCTGCTGCGTCAGTAGGCACAGCGTCGAGCCGGTCAGATTTTGCACCAGCTTGCTCCACAGCGTCTTGCGGATGTCCGGTGTCGCGGGCGAGAGGATCTCGGCTTTTTCGAGCAGCGCGCGCCATCGCGTGATGCGCGGCGTGGCGCGGTCGTCGGGCTCGCCGATCACCAGCAGGTTGCTGTCGGGCGTGCGGTTCTCGATGACGCCCGGCGATACGACCTCATTGGCGGACCAGATCACGGCGCCGATGACGCGGCGCGGCTCGATGGTGCGCGCCAAGGCGCCGCCGGGATCGATGCGCGAGAGATCGGGCGGCTTGGGACGCGAAGCATTGAGGCCGTTGCTGTACCACCAGGGAATGCCGTTCTGGGCGAAGATCACCGGCGTGTCCGGCCCTAGCAACGGCGCAACCGCATCCGGAAGGGCAGCGAGTCCGGTCGTCTTGAGCGCGCAGATGACCAGGTCCTGCGGGCCGAGCTCTGCCGGTTTGTCGCTGGCGCGGATTTTGGCGTGCAGCTTGCGCTCGCCGGCGATGAGCGTCAGCCCGTTGGCGCGGATGGCCTTGAGATTCTCGCCGCGCGTGACGGCGGAGACCTCGTGATCGCTATTGGCCAGCCGGACCGCGAAATTGCCGCCGACAGCGCCGGCGCCGAAGATGCAGATGCGCAAAGCTCAACTCTCCTGTTCGTGCGGTTGCTCGAGTGCGGCGGCGATGTTTTTCTCGCGGACGCGCGCCCACAGCCAGAACAGCGCGCACAGCACCGCGCCCGCAGCCACCGGCGCGCGCAGGCCGAATTGCGAAGACGCGGTCCCCATGATGAGGGCACCCAGTGCGGGACCGCCGCGGAAGATCATGCCGTGGAGTCCCATTCACGCGCCCGCGCATGGTGCTTTCCGTGGCGTTCTGAATCAGCGTCTGCGCGGCGATGCCGTTGATGACCAGCGAAATTCCAGCCAAGAACAAACAAGGCATGGCCACCCAAAACAGATCGGTAGCGGTGAATCCGATCAGGGCCGCGGCCATCACCAGCACATTTGCAACCAGCAGGCCGGTCAACCCTTCGATCGAATCGCGTTGCGCCATCCAGAAGCCGCCCGCCATGGCGCCCAGGCCAGTGGCTGCGGTGAGCCAGGCGAGCCCCTGCGGGCCGCGGTGGAACACGGCATCGGCGAAGCCGGCAGCAGCTCGACGAAGGCGCGCGAGCCCAGCGAGGTGACGGCGAGCAGGACGATCATGGGACCGATGCCGGGATGGCGCATCGCGTAGGTGTATCCTTCGAGCGTGTTGCCGAGGATATGGCCCTTGCGCACGATCGGGGCACTTTGCGGGAAGCGCATGATCAGAAGCGCCACCTGGAAGGCGATGTAGCTCGCGGCGTTGACGGCGAAGGCGAGCGCGATGCTGCCATGGGCGATGACAAAGCCGGCGACCGCCGGGCCAATGAAACGCGCGCTGTTGAAGACGATCGAGTTGAGCGCCACCGCTGACGAGAGCGCTGAGCGTTCAACGAGATCGGGGATGAGCGCCAGGCGCGCGGGTTGGTTGAGCGCGTTGGCGACGCCAAGCAGAAGGGTGAGCGTGAACAGCGTGTAGATGTCGATGCGGTCGGCAGCCGTGAGGACGGCCAGCACCACCGCCTGCGACATCGCCATGAGCTGGGTGATCTGTACGACTTTGCGGCGGTCGTGGCGGTCGGCGAGGGCCCCGGCCACCGGGCCCAAGAGGACGGTGGGAAAGAGATCGGCGAAGGCAACCAGACCCAGCCAGGTGCCGGAATGGGCGAGCCGCCACGCCAGCCACCCCACCGCCACGCGCTGCATCCACGTGCCGATCAGCGAAATCGAATTGCCGATCGTGTAGGCACGGTAGTTGCGATGCGACAGCGCCTTGCCGATCTGGCGCAGGCCGTTGAAGGCGCTTGTCGAGGACGGCACAAGCATTGGGATTTGAAGACGCCGGCGGGTGATTGACGGTCGACTTTAATCGCCCAGGTGCTGCGCGCAAAGATCGAATGCGTCTTAAACGCAAGCTCTAACGTCAGGGCAGATCGCGCATTTTCGAATACCGGGAGGCCTGCGCGAGTCGCTTGGGTGCGCCACAGGCCGCCGAGACGCGAGCGCGGCCAATGATATCGAAAATCCGCGCCGTGGCGGTGGCGCCGGCTGGCCGCCCGAGGTCGGAGCGGCCGGCGGTGGGCGTTTTGCGACCCGGCGGGCGGCGAGCGCTTGACCATTGCCGGGCTGCGCGCGAGCGGCTATAAGCGCCCGCCAAACCCCATCGAAACCGAAGCGGAAGATTAAGAAATGGCCGTCGAACGCACGCTCTCTATCATCAAACCCGATGCAACCCGTCGCAACCTCACCGGCAAGATCAACAGCCGGTTCGAGGAGAAGGGCCTGCGCATCGTCGCGCAGAAGCGCGTGCAGCTGTCGCGCGCCCAGGCCGAGCAGTTCTATGCCGTGCACAAGGCGCGGCCGTTCTTCGACAGTCTGTGCAACTTCATGACCTCCGGGCCGGTGGTGGTGCAGGTTCTCGAGGGCGAGAACGCCGTCGCCAAGAACCGCGAGATCATGGGTGCGACCGACCCGTCCAAGGCGGCGCCGGGCACGATCCGCAAGGATTTCGCGGAATTGATCGAGGCCAACTCGGCGCACGGCTCCGACAGTTTGGAGAATGCCGCGATCGAAGTGGCGTATTTTTTCAGCGGGCTCGAGCTCGTCGGCTGATCCGCGCGAATTCGTGTCGATAACAAGGGCCGCCCCGAAGATCGGGGCGGCCTTTTGCGTTTGGGAGTGTCGATGAGCCTCACGTCCAAGGTCGAGGGCCTGCTGCGCGAGGTCGCGGCCGAAATCATCATGCCGCGCTTCCAGAAGCTCGCGTCGGGCGAGATCGAGGAGAAGATGCCGGGCGAGCTGGTTACGGTCGCCGATCGTGAGTTCGAGGCACGGCTCGATCCGGCGCTGCGCGAATTATTGCCGGGCTCGGTGGTGGTGGGCGAGGAGGCCTGCGCGGCGGATGAGCGGCTGCGCAGCGTCTCAGCGGCGATGGGGCGGTGTGGGTGATCGATCCGGTCGACGGCACGGCGAATTTCGCGCCGGAAGGGCGCCGTTCGGCGTGATGGTGGCGTTGGTGCAGCGGCGGCGAGACGGTCGCGGGCTGATCTTCGATCCGCTCGACCAACACGATGGCGACGACCGAGCGTGGTGCCGGCGCGTATGTCGACGGCGTGCGCCTTTGAACGTCGCCGGAGAGCGTGGCGTGGGGCGATTTGCGCGGTGCGGCGCTGTCGCGCTTCTTCACGCCGACGGAGCGCGCGAACATCATGAAGGCGTCCGAAGGTCTTGGCGCCTTGCTGCCGGGCTTCAATTGCGCGGCGCGCGAATATGTGGAGATCGCGTCTGGCCGCCAGCATTTCGCGGCGTTCCGGCGCGTCCTCCGGGGATCATGCGCCGGGCGTGCTGCGGTGCTCGAGGCCGGCGGACGTGGCGCAGAGCTCGACGGCCGCGCCTATCGTCCGGCGGATACTTCGCCGGAGTTGCTGATGGCGCAGAACGCGGAAATGTGGTCGCTGGTGCGCCGGAAGCTGCTGGCTGATTTCCATTAAGGGGGCCGATATGGACATCTATCATGTGCGGGGCGATCTAAGTCCGGCGTGAGCGACATCCAGTTTTCGGAGAAAGTGGCCGCGTAGATGGGCCATCTCAAGGGCAAGGGCCTGATCGAAAACTGGCGGCTGACGCGGCGAAAGCTCGGCCTCGGTGCGCCTGGGCTTGGTGAATTCCATCTGATGATCGAAGTGAAAGGACTGGCCCAGCTCGATGAAGCTTTTGCGCAGGTTGCGGCCCGCCGTGAGCCGGTGGAAGGCGTTCATTTCGGCGTGAACTCGCTGGTCCAGAATGCGCAGTTCGCGCTCTATCGCGATTTTCCCGATCCCTTCCGCCATCGCGGCGAGGAGAAGTTCTGACCTCATGAGCATCAAGACGCTGAGCACGCGCGAGGTCTATCGCAATCGCTGGATCACGCTGCGCGAGGACCGCATCCGTCACGACAGCGGCACCGAGGCATCTACAGCGTGATCAGCAAGCCGGATTTCGCGCTGATGATTCCGCGCGTCGATGATGATTTCTACCTGGTCGAGCAGTACCGCTACCCGGTCCGCGCGCGCTACATGGAATTTCCGCAAGGCACCTGGGAGGAGAACGCGGCGGCGACACCGGAGATGGTGGCGGTGCGCGAACTCCAGGAAGAGACCGGACTGAGTGCGAAGAAGATCACCTATCTCGGGCCGCTCTTCCTCGCTTACGGCCTGATGGACCAGCGCATGCACACGTTCCTGGCGGAGGACCTCACGCAAGGACAGGCGGCGCCAGCGCCGGAAGAGGGCGACCTTACGTGCAAGCGCGTCGCGATCAAGGAATTCGAGGCGGGAATCCTCGACGGCCGCATCGTCGATTCCTGCTCGGTCGCAGCCTACGGCCTGTTGCGCCTGCGCGGGCATTTATAAGGGTGCGGGTGTCAGCCTTGTCTTGCCTCAAAATGCGCGGTGCGCCGGATAGCGCCGCGGCGAAATTGCTCCGTCGTCCGTCAGGGCGCGGTCGCGCCCAAGAGCCTCGCTCATGCCGCTCGCTTGCGCCGGCGCGGCCGGTTGGATGTCGCGGCGTCCGCTGTAATGACCTGCGCGCAACGTCGCGAACAGCCAGGCGAGACCGGCGTCCATCATCGCCGCCTTGGAGGCGATGGCGCGAATGCGAAACTGCGGCAGGCGGAGCGGGGCTGGCGCGCTCACCACGCCGAACCGTGCGCCATGCATCGCCGCGAACCGGCGCGGCACGGCAGTGATCAAGTCGCTTTCCGCAACCGTTGCCAGCGCCATCATGAAGTTCGGAACCGTCAGTGCCACTTGCCGCGCGGCCCGTGCTTCTGGAGCGCGTCATCGACAAAGCCATGCGTGTCGCCAGTCAGGGACACGACCAAATGGCGCATTTGGCAATAGCGGCGCAGGCTCGGGTCGGCCGCGAAGGGATGGCGGGCGCGCATGGCAATGACGAATTCTTCCTCGTAGAGCGTCTGCGCCACGAAACGCGCGGGAATGTCGTCGAGGGGCAGCACCGCGATGTCGATGGCGCGCGTCTCGAGCTCGCGCAGCGTGGGATCCCAAGCCTGTGCGATCGATCGGCCGGACGGTACCGGCAACAGCTGGCGCACGCCGAGATCGATGCGCGGGGCGCTGCGCCGCATTTCCGACAGGAGCGGCGCTAGCAATACCGCCGACGCGCCGTCAGGTGCGCCGATCGTGAAGCGGCGTGCCGATCTCGCGGCATCGAAGGGCTCGGCGGTCGCCACGATCCCGGCGCACGCGCGCGAGGATCTCGTCGATGGGATCCGCGAGCTCCATCGTGCGGTCGGTCGGCACGACGCCCTTGGCGTGCGCAGGAAGAGCGGATCGTTGAGCAGCCGGCGCAGGCGCCCCAGGCCATGGCTGATCGCCGACGGGGACAGATTCAGCCGCGACGCGGCGCGGCCGACATGGCGCTCGCCCAGCACTGCTTCGAACAGCACGAGCAGATTCAGATCTATGCGGGAGAGGTCAATTTCATTCAGCATATTAGTGAAATCATATCACTGGATTCAGTATGATCCAAATGCGATTTCCGGTCGTGACGCGAGGCCGGATGAGCGCCGGCATTGTCGCGCGATCACATGAGCGTGGAGATTTCGTATGTCATCAATTCCTAATTCGGCGGCATTGTTTTTTGCGGCTGCTCAAGCGCAGCAGGTGGCGAGCGGGACAAAGGCAGTCGAAGACGTAATGCAGGGTGCGCCGCCCGCGCCGTCATCGACCCCGGAGCCGGTCCTGCTAATCAACGCCTCATCGGTCATCGATTTCTGGCGCGCGGCGGGGCCCAAGCTCTGGTTCGCCAAGGATGCCGATTTCGATCGCCGGTTTCGCGAGCGCTTCTTGCTTCTGCATGAGGCGGCGGCGCGGGGGGTGCTTTATAGCTGGTTGGCAGCACCGGACGGAACGCTGGCGCTGCTGCTCCTGCTCGACCAATTTCCGCGCAATGCATTTCGCGGCACGCCGCACATGTATGCGACGGACGCGATGGCGCGCGACGTGGCGCGCGCCGCTATTGCAGCCGGCCATGACCGGATGTTCGAGACGGAGCTGCAGGTCTTCTTCTATCTGCCGTTCGGCCATTCGGAAATCCTGGCCGACCAGGAACGCTCGGTCGCCCTTGTTCGGCGATTGGGGCCGCCCAATTCGCTGCACGCCGAACGGCATTGCGGCATCGTGCGCCGCTTCGGCCGGTTTCCGCACCGCAACCCGATCCTCGGGCGGTCCATGACTCCAGAGGAGCAGCGGTTTCTCGACCAGGGCGGGTACGCGGGCTAAGTCAAACAAAAAGGCCGCCCGGAGCGGGCGGCCTTCTTTTTGTGCGGGTCGGCGCGAGCTTAGTGGCCGGTCAGGAAGATCCCCATGCCGCCAACGATGATGATGCAGAGGATGATGACCCATTTCGACATTGTAATGAAATGCCCCCAGGTCTCGTCGGACTGGCGCATGTCGAAATTGTCGCCGGAATTGTTCTGCGGTGCGTTCGCCATGGGTCGGTCTTCTCCAGAAATGATTGCGGTCTTATAGCGAAATCGGGCGAATCAGGCAAAGCCCCAGTTAAGACCCGGCCTGGCTCACCTGAATGATCTTCGGCCCCGGTGCCCCGTCGATCATGACGCGATCGCCCTCGACCCTGGCGCGGCCGCTGGCCACCAGTTTGAGGGCCAGCGGATAGGCTTGGTGTTCGGCGACCAGGACCCTGCCGGCGAGGGCGGTTTCATCATCGCCGGGTAGCACCGGCACGCTGATCTGCACGACGAACGGCCCTGCGTCGACTTGCGCGCGCACGAAATGGACGGTGCAGCCGCTGAAGCGTCACGCCGGCGGCCAGCGCCCGGGCATGGGTGTCGAGACCGGGGAAGGCGGGCAGGAGCGAGGGATGGATGTTGAGCTGGCGGTCGCGCCAGGAGTCGACGAAGAACGCCGTCAGCACACGCATGAAGCCGGCGTTGCAGACCAGCTCGATGCCGGCAGTCGCGCAGGCGCGCATCGAGGACCTTTTCGAAGGCCACGCGGTCCTTGTTGAACTCGCGATGATTGACCGTCGCGGTCTTGATGCCAGCGGCTTCGGCACGTGCCAGTCCGGCGGCGCCGGGAACGTTCGAGACGACGAGGGCGATCTCCGCCGGATAGTCCGGCTTGGCAGCGGCCTCGATCAGGGCCTGCAGGTTGCTGCCGCGGCCCGAGATCAGGACCGCCACACGCTTGCGCGCCATCGTCGAGCCTACCAGAGCCGCTCGATGCCGGTGACGACGCAGCCGGCACCGCCCTCGGCGCGCGGCACGACCTTGCCGATGCGGTGCACGGTTTCGCCATGCTCCGTGAGAAGCCGCGTGGCTTCTTCGGCGCGGTCGGGGGCGACGACGATCACCATGCCGATGCCGCAATTGAAGACGCGCGCCATCTCGGCCGGCACCACGCCGCCTTCCTTCGAGAGCCAGGCGAAGACCGGCGGCAATTTCCAGGACGCGGCATTGATTTCGACGGTCGCGTCGTCGGGAATGACGCGCGGCACGTTTTCGATCAGGCCGCCGCCGGTGATATGCGCCATCGCCTTGACGAGGCCGGCGCGCGCGAGGGCGAGGCAGCTCTTCACATAGATGCGGGTCGGGATCAGCAGGGCTTCACCCAAGCTCCGCGCGGCGTCAAACGGGGCGGGTGCCGTCCAGGCCACGCCGCTGCCCTCGACGATCTTGCGGACGAGCGAATACCCGTTCGAGTGGACGCCCGAGGAGGCAAGGCCGAGCACCACATCGCCCGGCTTCACGTCGGTGCCGCCGACGATCTGGCCGCGCTCGACCGCGCCGACGGCGAAGCCGGCCAAATCGTAGTCGTTGCCGTGGTACATGCCGGGCATCTCGGCGGTTTCGCCGCCAATTAAGGCACACCCGGCCTCGCGGCAGCCGGCGGCGATGCCGGCGATGATGGTGCGGCCGGTGGCGACATCCAGCTTGCCGGTGGCGAAGTAGTCGAGGAAGAACAGGGGCTCGGCGCCCTGGACGACGAGGTCGTTGACGCACATCGCCACCAGGTCGATGCCGATCGTGTCGTGGCGGTTGGCGGCGATGGCGATCATCAGCTTGGTGCCGACGCCGTCATTGGTGCCGACCAGGATCGGATCCTTGAATCCGGCCGCTTTGAGGTCGAAAAGCGCCCCGAAACCGCCCAAAGCCGCATCGGCACCACGCCGCTTGGTGGAACCAGCCAGCGGCTTGATCGCTTCAACCAAGGCGTCGCCGGCGTCGATATCCACGCCCGCGCCGCGGTAGGTCATGGTGGTGTTGCTGCGAATGGCGTCCTCATGCGAAATTGGCGCGCCGCTTCGGGCGCCGGGAAGCTGGCGCGAACATACTTGATTCAGACCGGTTTTCAATGGCGGAGCATGGGCGCTTGAAAGCATTCCTGGCACGACGTCTGGTGGTGGCGATTCTCGCATTTGGCCTGGGGATAGTTCCGGCTGTCCCGGCCTGGGCGCAGGCGGCGGCCACGCCGTCGCCCTTTACGGTGCGCGACGTGGCGGTCGACCAGACGGCCGCGAATGCCGGTGCGGCGCGCGAGGCGGCGATCCTCGATGGCCAGCGCCAGGCCTTGCGCCGGCTGTTCGAGCGGCTGCTGCCGCGCAGCGACCTCGCCAAAGCACCGCGCGTGCCCGATGCGCGCTTGACCGACCTGGTCGAGAATTTCGAAGTGCAGAGCGAGCGCAGCTCGGCGGTGCGCTACCTGGCGACGCTGACCGTGCGCTTCCGCGCGGCGGCGATCCGCGGGCTGCTGCGCGACGCCAACCTGGCGTTCGCCGAGACCTACGCCAAGCCGCTGCTGGTGCTGCCGCTGCTGCGCCAGGCCGGCGTGGTGCTGCTGTGGGACGAGCCCAACCCGTGGCGCGCCGCCTGGGCGAACCTGCCGCCGACGGATGGGCTGGTGCCGCTCACCTATCCGCGCGGCGATCTGTCCGACATTGCCGATATCAGCGCCGAGCAAGCGGCGCGCGGCGACGAGGCGCGCGTGACCGCGATCTCCAGCCGCTATGGCGCCTCCGGGGCGCTGGTGGCGCTGGCATCGATCGAGCCGGGCCCGAACGCCACGGAGCTGCTGCAGGTGTCGCTGAGCCGGTTCGGGGCGGCCGCCTCCGACCTGACGGTGGTGGAGAGTTTCACCAGCCAGCAGGGCGAGGACACGGCGGCCCTGATGGCGCGCGCGGCTGCGCAGATTGTGCGCTCGGTGGAGGAGCGCTGGAAAGCCGACGTGCTGCAGCGCTTCGGACAGGAGGCAAAGCTGTTGGCGACGGTGCCGCTGACGGACGTCGCCGACTGGGTGGCAGTGCGCACCAAGCTGGGCGACGTGGCGGCGGTGCGCCGCACCGACCTGATCGCCATGACGCGCAACGTGGCGGTGGTCGAGATCCATTACGGCGGCGACGAACAGTCGCTGAAACTGGCGCTGGCGCAAAAGGACCTGTCCCTCGATGAGGCCGGGACGGTGTGGGAACTTAAGCTGCAGCGCAAGCCGGGTGCCGGGGCGACGGCGCCAAAACCGTGATCAGCCTGCCCAATCTTGTCAGCTTCGGACGGCTGCTCTGTGTTCCGCTGGCCGTCTGGCTGATGCTCGACAACGAGATGTACCTGGCGTTCTGGGTGGTTGTGATCGCCGGGCTGTCCGATGCCATCGACGGGTTCATCGCCAAGCGCTTCAACCTGCGCACCGAACTTGGCGCCTATCTCGATCCGCTGGCCGATAAGGCACTGCTGGTCAGCGCCTACCTGACGCTCGGCTATCTGCACCATATTCCCGGGTGGCTGGTGATCCTGGTGGTGTTCCGCGACCTGACGATCGTCATCGGTGCGGTGGTCATTTACGCGATCGCGGGGACCTTCAAGAGTTGCCCCACGCTGATCAGCAAGGTGAATACGGGGCTGCAGATCGCGTTGGCCGTAATGGTGCTGTCGCGCCTGGCGCTGGGGTTCGACGATATGGGGCTGACGCGCATCCTGGTGCCGCTGGTCGCGGCGACGACGGTCGTGTCGGGGGTTGCGTATCTCGTGCATTGGGCGCGCAAGCTGTCGCATCTGGAAGACGCACAATGACGGTTGCGCAGCGCGGCTGGCCGTTCTGGCTGATTTGCGGCGTGCTCACGGCGCTGGCGCTGTGGGTGCTGGAACCGGTGCTCCTGCCGTTTGTGGCCGGGCTTGCGATCGCCTATGTGCTCGACCCGCCTGTGTCGCGATTGGAGCGGTGGGGTGTTGGCCGAACGGTCGGCACCCTGATGGTGATGGTGGCGTTCGTGGCCCTGGTCGCCCTCGCTGTCGCGCTTGTGCTGCCGATCCTGGTCGAGCAGGTGCAAGGGCTTGCCAACAAGGCGGAGCGCGCGGCGTACGATCTCTACGATCTGCTCAAGCCATGGATCAAGGATTTGATGCGCGATACGCCGGGAGCTCCATCGACGTCCAGCAAGGCCGTCGAGGGCGCGCCGCAGGCGATGTCATGGCTGGGCGCGATCCTGGCGGGGTTCTGGAGCGGCGGCATGGCGTTCGTCAATCTGCTGTCGCTGCTGTTCGTCACGCCGATCGTCGCGTTCTACATGATGCGCGACTGGCCGCTGATCGTGAACACGGTCGATGGCTGGCTGCCGCGCGATCATGCGCCGCTGATCCGCCAGCAGCTGCGTGAAATCGACCGGCGCATGTCGGGCTTCCTGCGCGGGCAGGCGATGGTGTGCCTGTTGCTCGGCATCTTCTATGCCGTTGGCCTCACGCTGACCGGGCTCAGTTACGGCCTGCTCGTCGGGTTCTTCACGGGAATTCTCAGCTTCATTCCCTATGTCGGCATGGTTGTGGGCATGGCGGTCGGCGTCGCCATAGCCGTGTTCCAGTTCGGCGACTGGCAGATGGTGGCGCTGGTGCTGGGCGTGTTCATTCTGGGGCAGGTGCTGGAGGGCAATTTCGTCAGCCCGATCCTGGTCGGCGACCAGGTGGGCTTGCATCCGGTCTGGGTCATCCTGGCGGTACTGGCCGGTGGCGCCTTGTATGGCGTTACCGGCGTGCTGCTGGCGATCCCGGTGGCGGCGGCGATCGGTGTGCTGGTGAGCTTCGCGCTCGACCGCTACCTGGCGAGCCCGTTCTTCCACGGACGCGGCGGGCCGGGCCTCGATATCAAGGCGAGCGCCGAAAAGCCATGAGCAAGCAGATGCTGCTCGATCTCGGGCATCGCTCGGCGCTGGGCCGCGAGGATTTCCTGGTCAGCGACAGCAATCGCGAGGCGGTGGCGTGGCTCGATTCCTGGCCGGACTGGCCGGCCCCGGGCCTGGTCGTGATCGGCCCGCCGGCGAGCGGCAAGAGCCACCTCGCCGAAGTGTGGCGCAACCGCTCAGGCGCCGTGCGCCTGAGTGCGGGCGACATCGCCGGGCGCGAGGCGCCAGCCCTGCTGCAGGACGGGCGCAACGCCGTGGTCGAAGGGGCCGATGGCGTCATCGACCAGGAAGGCCTGCTGCATCTCTACAACGAAATCGCCGAACGGCGCGGGCATATGCTGCTGACCGCGCGCGAACCGGTGTTGCGCTGGACGCTGAGCTTGGCGGATCTGCGCTCGCGGTTGCTGGCGCTGCCCGTGGCGTCGCTGCGGCTGGCCGACGACGAATTGATCCAGGCTGTGCTGGTGAAGCTGTTCGCCGACCGGCAGTTGCGCGTCGATCCCGACCTGGTGGCCTTTCTGGCGCCGCGCCTCGAGCGCTCGCTGGCGACCGTGGCGCAAGCGGTGGCCGTTCTCGATACGGCGGCACTGGCGGCCAAGAGCCGCATCAGCGTGCGGTTGGCGCGCGAGGTGCTGCGCGAGCACAAATTGATCGATTGACCACTACAAACGGACGAACGCCATCATGGATCTCGGCATTGCGGGAAAGACTGCGATTGTGTGCGCGGCCAGCAAAGGCCTGGGCAAAGGCTGCGCGATAGCACTGGCGCGCGAGGGCGTGAACCTAGTGATCACGGCGCGCACTGCGGCGACGCTGGAGACGGTGGCGAAAGAAATTCGCGATGCGACCGGTGTTACGGTGACAGCGGTGCCCGGCGACATCACCACACCGGAGGGCCGCGAGGCAGCCCTCAAGGCTTGCCCGCAACCCGATATCCTGGTCACCAATGCCGGCGGCCCGCCGCTGGGCGATTTTCGCGAGTGGTCGGAGAAAGACTGGCAGGCGGCGGTCAACGCCAACATGATCACGCCGATCATGCTGATGAAGGCGGTGATCGACGGCATGATCGCGCGGCGCTTCGGGCGCATCGTCAACATCACCTCGGGCGCGGTGAAGAGTCCGATCCCGGAGCTCGGCCTGTCCAACGGTGCCCGCACCGGCCTCACCGGTTTCGTCGCGGGCTTGTCGCGCCAAGTTGCCAAGCACAACGTCACGATCAACAACCTGCTGCCGGGACCGTTCGATACCGATCGATTGAACTCTGCGTTTGCGCGCATGGCGCAGAATACGGGACGCGACGCCGCTGAACTGAGCGAGGAACGGCGCAAGCAGAACCCGGCGCAGCGCTTCGGCACGGCGGCGGAGTTCGGGGCGTATTGCGCATTCCTGTGCAGCCTGCATGCGGGTTACAGCGTGGGGCAAAACGTGCTGCTCGATGGCGGCGCATATCCCGGTACTCTGTAGTGGTCGCCAAGGTGTCAGCAATGTGACCTCATGGGTTTATTAGCCTATCAGGTGCCGATTTATCCACAGAATCAATGAGTTTTCCCCAGATCTTTGGCTGCGATTCCTAGGATGGGTGCGTTGCTCCCGGCGGTCCGCTTCCGGTAAAATTCAGCCTTAAGAATTCCCCAACGAGCGGCGGCCGCGTCGGTCCGTGGGGCACCGACTCCGGCCAGGCGGGCCCCGATGACCGATACCGGCGCTCCGACCGAGATCGAATTGACGTTGCGGCTTGCGCCGGACGCGGTGCCGAGGCTGTTGCGCAGTCCGCTGGTGCGCGAGCTGCGGCGCGGCCGGGCCAACCGGCAGCGGTTGATCTCCACCTATTTCGACACGGCCGATTTCCGGCTGATGAAGCACCGCGTGGCCTTGCGCGTGCGCAAGATCGGCGAGCGGCGCATCCAGACCATCAAGATGGCGCCGTCCTCCGACACCGGCGTTCTTGCGCGCCGGGAATGGGAGCGCGAGTTGGAGGCCGACCAGCCCGATCTGTCGAATGTCGACGATCGCGAGTTGCGTAAGCTGATGGCGGGCAGCCGGTTCGAGAGCCAGCTCAAGGCGCTGTTCGTGACCGACATCCAGCGCGCGACGCTGCCGCTGGCGATCAACGGCAGCACGATCGAGCTGGCTCTGGACGTCGGCTCCATCAAGAGCGAGCGCGGCACGGTTCCAGTGTGCGAGGCGGAGCTTGAGCTCAAATCGGGCGATGTCGATGGCGTCTACGCGCTGGCGCGCGAGCTTAATAAGGCATTCCCGTGCATCATCGAGCCGATGAGCAAGGCGCAGCGCGGTTACGCGCTGGTGTCGGAATCGCCGCCGCCAGCGCGCCGCGCCGAGCGATTGCAGTTTCCGCACGAGATCACGGTGGGTGCGGCGTTCGTGCGCATCGGCCGCAACGGTCTGCTGCAATTGCGCGCCAACGAGGCGAGCTTGCGCGCCTTGCCGACGCCGGAGGGCATCCACCAGTTCCGCGTGGCGGTGCGGCGCCTGCGCTCGGCTCTGAGCGCGTTTCGCCGCGTCCTCGATCCGCAATCACGCCAGCGCGTCGCCAAGGATCTGCGCTGGATCGCCAAGCAATGCGGCGCGGCGCGCGAATGGGACGTGTTCCGCAGCAACTTCCTCAAGCCGCTGCGTGGGCAATTGCCGCAAGAGCCGGCCCTGCGCAGCTTCGCCAATGAAGTCGATGCCGCCCAGAAGGCCGCCTACAAGACGGTCATGACGATGCTGGCCTCGCCGCGCTACACCGACGCGGTGCTGCGCATCGAAGCATGGTGGGAGAGCCATGCCGGGGCGAGCGGATTGGGGCTCGACGAACCGGCCGGAGATTTCGCGCATAGCGCCCTCAAGAAGCTGCATCGCAAGCTGCTGAAGGCGGGCGAGAAGATCAGCGAACTGGACGAGGCGAGCCTGCACGAGGTGCGCATTCGCGGCAAGAAGCTGCGCTATATGTCGGAGTTCTTTGCCAGCCTCTATGCGCGCAAGCTCACCAAGACTTATCTCGCGGCATTGGCCGACATCCAGGACCATTTGGGTTCGCTCAACGACGGCGCGGTGGTGGGCCACTTGCTCCACGCCATCGAGAAGCGCGCGCCCAACATGGATGCGGCCGTGATGTCGCGTGCCACCGGGCTCATCACCGGCTGGAGCTCGGCGCGCATCGACAGCGACCTGCAGGGGCTGCCCGAGGCGTGGGCCGGATTCGTTGCCGCCAAGCCGTTCTGGAAAAAGAACTAACGGTCAACATAGCGCCGCGTGTGCCAGGCCGCCGCCAACGTGATCAGAGCGGCGACGGGTGTGACCGTGGCGTCGGGTGCTTCCATCGTCCATAGCGTCATGCTGGTCAGGGCGCACCAGATCAGCGGGATGATCCAGAGCGCCCATGCGGCGCGGCCGCCGATCAGCGCGAGAACACCGAGCGTGGCAATCGCGGTCGGATCGGGGCTGATGCCGAAGAGCTCGATCTGGGCCCAACCCCGGCTGAGCAGCGGACCGATCAGCGGCTGAATCAGCAGGGCGAACCCGATTACGCCAAGGCTGAGGTAGGTGCGCGGCCTCGACGATAAGCGCCAGCGCCACGCGGCCCACAGCAGCAGCAAGGCTTCCAGACCGAAACCCACCGCGACATAGGTGGCGGCCCAATTGATCGTTGCGTAGCGGTTCCAGAGGAACGCCCAGCCAACGAAGATCCAGCAGCCGGCGAGGATCGTCAGCACCCAGCGTGGCGTTCCGGCGCCGCCGCGATGAACGAGAGCGAGAATAGCAACGCCCGACGCGAAGGCGAGGATATGCGCCGGCCAGATTGCGGCGTTATAGAGCTCGAACAGACGATAATAGGTGCGTGGGGAGAAAAGGAGGAAGTCGGAGAGGGTGTAGGTCCACCATTCCGACATTACAGCGCCTCGACATGCGCGATAATCCGTCGGCGCATCGCGTCATCGGGCAGGCGGCCAAAGGCGGCGCTCATGTTTTCGCGCACATGCGCGACCTTGGTGGTGGCGGGAATGGCGCAGGTCACGGCCGGATGCGACACGATGAATTTGAGGATGAGCTGCGCCCAGTTGACGCAGTCGATCTCCGCCGCAACGGCGGGAAGGGGCCGCCGTTCGACCATCTTCATCAAGGCGCCCTCGCGGAATGGCCGGTTGACGATGACGGCGATGCCGCGCTCCTGCGCCAGCGGCAGAATGCGCTCTTCGACATCGCGATCGAGGACGTTGTAGGAGATTTGCACGAAGTCGATCTTTTGCGTGCGCATGATCTGCTCGATGTCGCGATGGCGCCGCCCTTCGGATGTGGTGATGCCGACATAGCGCAAAGCGCCGGCGGCCTTCATGGCGAACAGCGTCTGTAAATGTTCCTGCCAGGCGAGAAGGTTGTGGACCTGCAGCAGATCGAAGCGCGGAACGCCCCAGTATTTGCGCGACTGCTCGATTTGCGCGGGCCCGCGCGCCGCCGACGAAATCCAGACCTTGTCGGCGGCGAAAACCTGGCGCGGCTGGCCGAGCTTGGAGAGACCATAGCCGATCACCGGCTGCGAGGACGCATACATCGGCGAGGAATCGATCAGCTTCCCGCCGGCGTCGAAGAAGTTTCGCATCACATCGGCGCATGAGTCGCGCGCGACTGGGTCATCGCCGACATTGAATGTGATCCAGCTGCCCAGGCCGATGACCGGCAACGCTTCGCCGGTCGAAGGGATCGTCCGGGTGAGGAGCGGGCCTTGCTGCGCGCGCACGGCCGATCCCATTGCCGCGTAGGCGGAAACAGCACCGAGGAGTGTGCGGCGGCTGAGGGGCATCGATTTAGACATCGGCACGTTCCTCGTCTACCGCAAGGGTCCGTGTCAGGCTTTCATGCCGCCAAGAATGGGCCCGCGGGTCCAGCCCGCGGGCGGCATTCTTTTCAAATCAGGCGTATCACACCGGCGGCGGGTTGCGATCGAGGCTGGTGCGGCGCTGGTGCCAGTATGGGTAGGCGAGCGGGACGGCGCTGACGTCGTCGAGGCGCTTCACCTGCTCCGGCGATAGCTTGAACTCGGCCGCGCCGAAATTCTCCTGGAGCTGCTTCTCGTCGCGCGCACCGATGATGATGGTCGACACGGTCGGACGCTGCAGCACCCAGTTGAGCGCCACTTGCGTCACTGTGCGGCCGGTTTCCTTGGCGATCGCTTCGAGAACGTCGACGACGTTGTAGAGCTGTTCGCGTGGAATCTCCGGGCCTAGGCTGCCGATCTGCGAATGGCGGCTGTCCTTGGGGGCCGGCTTGTTGCGCGCGACCTTGCCGGAGATGAGGCCGCCGGCAAGCGGGCTCCACACCACGGCGCCAACCTTCTGTTCGATGCCGAGCGGCATCAGCTCCCACTCATAATCGCGGCCGACCAGCGAGTAATAGGCCTGATGGGCCACGTAGCGCGACCAGCCGTAGCGGTCGGACACGGCCAGCGACTTCATCAGGTGCCAGCCGGAGAAATTGGAGCAGCCGATGTAGCGGACCTTGCCGGCGCGCACGAGGTCGTCGAGCGTGCGCAGCGTCTCCTCGACGGGCGTTTGCGCGTCATAGCCGTGCATCTGCCAGAGGTCGATGTAATCGGTCTTGAGGCGGCGCAGGCTGGCCTCGCACGCCTTGACGAGGTGATGGCGCGAGGAGCCGAGATCGTTGGGCCCAGGCCCCATCTTGAACGTCGCCTTGGTGGAGATCAGCAGCTTGTCGCGCTTGCCGGTGATGGCCTTGCCCAGGATCTCCTCGGCGAGACCGCCCGAATAGGCATCGGCGGTATCGAACATGGTGAGCCCGGCATCGAGGCTCATATCGACGAGGCGCGTGGCGCCTTGTGCATCGGTGGCACCCCAGGCGCGGAAGAAATCGTTGCCGCCGCCGAACGTCGCCGTGCCCAGGCTCAAGACCGGCACTTTGAGGCCTGACTCACCCAGCCGCCGATATTCCATGTGCCTCGCTCCCTCGTGTGGAATGTTCTGAATTCGAGCGAGCCACAATATCGGGCACGAAGAGCTTGTGAAGCTCCCGTTGCGAATGGCTGCTGCGCGCGCTCAGTCCTCCAGCTCGGCCGGTGTCACGTAGGTGACCAGCTTTGCCGTGTCCGCTCCGAGCCGCGACCAGGACTTGGCCCGGGTCGACAGGCGCAGCAGGGCACCTGTCGGGAATTTGCTGGCGATCCGGGCGCTGGTGTCCGCCGCGGATTGGGGCAGGAGGTTCAGTGCTAGCTCCTGCAGGCCGGGGTTATGGCCGATCACCAGAACCGACGGGATAGCATCGGAGAGCTCGTGCAGCCAGGCCAGGAGCTCATCGGCTTCCGCCAGGTAAAGGCGCTCCTGGTAGTGGATTTCGGGGGGCTTGCTCCAGGCATCCTGGACCAGCTCCAGGGTCTCGCGGGTGCGCTTGGCGGGGGAGCAAAGGACCAGCGCCGGGCGGCATTTATGGGCCTTGAACCACGATGCCAGGTGAACCCCGGTCCGGCGGCCGCGTTTGTTCAACGGGCGGTCGATGTCGGACCGGCCGGGGGGCTCCCAGCTCGACTTGGCGTGCCGAAGAAGTAACAAATCTTTCAAAGAGTTTCCTGCTAATGTTCACGTACAACCACGGACCGGTGGGGTGGCGCGTGATAGCACGGCGCAGACCCGCTGTGCTATACGAACCGAAACGGAGGGGCCACGTGGCAACCAAGCTCAATCCCAGCGAAAAAAAGGTCAGCGCGGGCGAGAAGGTCAGCACGGGTGAGAAGACCCTGTTCGACCTGCCAAGCGAAGCGCGCTTCATCAATCGCGAATTGTCTTGGCTTGCGTTCAACGAGCGGGTGCTGGAAGAGGCCTATAACCCGGCGCATCCGCTGCTCGAGCGGCTACGCTTCCTGTCGATCTCCGCCAACAATCTTGACGAGTTCTACATGGTGCGCGTCGCCGGCCTTAAAGGCCAGGTCGACGCGGGCGTTGCGATCGCCAGCGAGGACGGCATGACGCCGGCGCAGCAGCTCGTGGCAATCAACCGCCGCGCGGGCCAACTGATGACGACGCAGCAGGTTTGTTGGAACGAATTGCGCGTCGAGTTGCGCAAAGTCGGCATGGCCGTGATCGCCCCTGACGAGCTGTCGGACGAAGACCGGCAATGGCTCGACGGACGGTTCATGGACACGGTGTTTCCGTTGCTCACACCGCTGGCCATCGATCCCGCGCATCCATTCCCGTTTCTGCCCAACAAGGGCTTCGCGTTGGTGCTGCAGCTCTATCGGCGCGCCGATGGGCGCCAGCTCAAGGCGCTGCTGCCGCTGCCGAGCCAGGCCGAGCGATTCATCCGCCTGCCGGGCGAGGCGATCCGCTTCCTGCGGCTCGAGCAGATGATCGGGCTCTTTCTCGACCGGCTGTTCCCGGGCTTCGAAGTGCGCGGACAGGGTGCGTTCCGCATCCTGCGCGACAGCGACATTGAAATTGAGGAGGAGGCGGAAGATCTCGTCCGCCTCTATGAGACGGCGCTCAAGCGGCGGCGGCGCGGCCATGTCATCCGCCTCAAGGTGAACGCGGAGATCCCCGACGATCTGCTCGCCTTCGTGAAGAGCGAGCTCGAGGCGAACGATGATGACGTATTCCGCCTCGATGGATTGATCGGTCTTGCCGACACCAAACAGCTCATCGTCTCGGATCGGCCGGACCTGACGTTCAAGCCCTATAACCCGCGCTTCCCCGAGCGCATCCGCGATTTCGGCGGCGATTGCTTCGCGGCGATCCGGCAGAAGGACATTGTCGTCCATCATCCGTATGAAAGCTTCGACGTCGTCGCGCAGTTCGTCTTGCAGGCGGCGCGCGACCCGGCGGTGGTGGCGATCAAGCAGACGCTGTATCGCACCTCGGAGAATTCGCCGATCGTGCGCGCGCTGATCGAGGGGGCCGAGGCCGGCAAGCAGGTCACCGCCCTGGTCGAGCTCAAGGCGCGTTTTGACGAAGAGGCGAATATCCGCTGGGCGCGCGATCTGGAGCGCGCCGGCGTGCAGGTCGTTTACGGGTTTATCGATCTCAAGACGCATGCCAAGATTTCGCTGGTCGTGCGACGCGAGGCCGGCACGCTGCGATCCTATGTGCATTACGGCACCGGCAACTATCATCCGGTTACTGCTAAGATCTATACTGACCTTTCGTTCTTCTCATGCGCCCCTGAGTTGGGGCTGGATGCAACCAAGCTGTTCAACTACATCACGGGCTATGCGCGGCCCGATGCGATGGCCAAGCTGGCCTTCGCGCCACTGACATTGCGCGAGACGTTGCTGCGGCTGATCGAGGAGGAGAGCGCCCATGCGCGCGCCGGACGGCCGGGGGCGATCTGGGCCAAGATGAACGCGGTGGTCGATCCCATCATCATCGACGCGCTCTACCGCGCCAGCCAGGACGGCGTACAGATCGATCTGGTGGTGCGTGGCATCTGCTGCCTCAAACCCGGCGTGCCGAAATTGTCCGAGAATATCCGCGTGAAGAGCATCGTCGGGCGTTTCCTCGAACACAGCCGCATCGTCTGCTTCGGCGCCGGCCAGGGGCTGCCGGGGCCACGCTCGAAGGTGTTCATCTCCTCGGCCGACTGGATGCCGCGCAATCTCAACTGGCGTGTGGAGACCCTGGTGCCGATTGAGAACCCGACCGTGCATCAGCAGGTGCAAGACCAGATCATGGTCGCTAATCTGCGCGACGTGGCGCAGAGCTGGACTTTGTCGGCAGATGGCACGTACACCCGCCTGCCGCATAGCGAGGACAGTTTCAGCGCGCACAATTTCTTCATGACCAACCCCAGCCTGTCTGGACGCGGCAGCGCCCTCAAGAAATCGGAGAAATCCCCGGTCCTTGTTGTGAAGAAAAATTCCTGACGAATGCCGGATCGAAAGTCGCGGCAAAAAAAGCTCTGGGCGAGATCGAGCGCCGACCACATCGGCGTGATCGATGTGGGATCGAACTCGATTCGTCTGGTCGTGTTCGACGGGCTGTCGCGCATGCCCCATCCGCTGTTCAACGAGAAGGTGCTGTGCGGCCTGGGCCGCGGGCTGGAGCGCACGGGCCAGCTGAGCGAGGAAGGAGTCGAGCTGGCGCTGGGCAATCTCGCCCGGTTCGCGGCACTCGCCAAGGCGATGCGGGTCGGCAAGCTGACGGCGGTCGCGACGGCGGCGGTGCGCGACGCCGATAACGGCCGCGCATTTCTGACGGAAGTGCGGCGGCGCACCGGTCTCAAGATCCGTGTCATCTCCGGCGCCGAAGAGGCGCGGCTGTCGGCGCTGGGCGTGCTCTCGGGCATGCCCGATGCCGATGGCGTGATGGGCGATCTGGGCGGCGGCAGCCTCGAGCTCGTCGCCATCAACAAAGGCAAGCTGGGCGGACACGCCACGCTGCCCTTCGGACCGTTGCGCCTGCGCGAGATCGGCGACAAGGGCCGCGGCAAGATGCGCGACATTATCGATGAGAGCCTCGATGAGCTCGAGTGGCTCGATAGCGCGCGCGGCCGCAACTTCTATGCGGTGGGTGGCGCTTGGCGGTCGCTGGCCCGGCTGCATATGGGGCACGTGAACTATCCGCTGCGCGTCATCCATCATTATGCATTGACGCGCGGCAAGGCGGAGGAATTTCTCGATCTCGTTGCGCATTTCAGCCGGGAGTTCGATCGAGCGGTTGAGCCGCATTCCGCGCCGGCGCGCGGAATCGCTGCCGATCGCGGCCCTGGTCATGGAGCGCCTGATCCAGCGCATCCGGCCGAACCGCGTCGTGTTCTCGGCCATGGGCTTGCGCGAGGGCTGTCTCTACGACGAGCTGACGCCGGCGGTGAAGCGGCGCGACCCGCTGATCGGCGTGTGCGAGGAAGTGGCGCAGCAGACCGCGCGCTTCCCGCTCGATGGGCGCATCCTGATGGCGTGGTGTACGCGGCTGCTGGGCAAGGGCGATGCGGATGCGATGCGGCTGCGCCTCGCGGCCTGCCTGCTCAGCGATCTCGCATGGCAGGAACATCCCGATTATCGCGCCGAGATCGCGTTCCTGCGCATCTTGCGCATGCCGCTGACCGGCATCGACCATCCGGGCCGCGCCTTCCTGGCGCTATCGGTGTTCACGCGCTACGACGGCACGCTCGAGGGCGACGTCACGCGGCCGGCTTGGCTGCTGCTCAGCGAGGAGCGGCTGCGCGATGCCTATTTGCTCGGCATGACTATGCGCCTTGCCTACACGCTGTCCGGCGGCGCGCCATCGGTCCTGCAAAGCATCAAGCTGGATAGCGATGGCAAGCAGTTGCGCCTGACCGTGCCGCGCGGCCAGCGCCAGATGGTGGGCGAGGCGGTCGAACGGCGCCTCGAACAGCTCGCCCGCGCGCTCGACAAGAAGCCGGTGATCAAGGGCGGCTGAGGACAATCAGAGAATTCGCATGGACGACGCTCCGAGCCAGCGACGCATAACGCGCGAGCCGATGTTCAATCTGACGCCGATGGTCAAGGCGCTGCTGGCCATCAACGTCGCGGTGCATGCGATCCGCCTGATGCTGTCGCCCAAAGCGGACGATGCGCTGGTGACTACGTTCGGGTTCATCGCCGCGCGATTCACGCAGGTCGGTGCGTTCGATTCGACGGCCGTGGCGAGCCTGCTCACGTACCAGTTCCTGCATGACGGGTTTGCCCACCTGGCCATCAACATGGCCTTCGCGATGGCGGTCGGAACCGCCTGCGAGCGGCGCCTGGGGCCGTGGCGCATGCTGACGCTGACGCTGGCCAGCGGCGTGGCGGGTGCGTTGGCGCATCTGGCGGTTTATCCGCATGACATCATTGTCCTCGTCGGATTCTCCGGCGCCACTAGTGGGCTGCTCGGCGCGACACTGGTGTTTATCTACGGCGGCGCGGGTCCCGCCGGCTGGCGGCGATTTGCGATGTTCACCGCGATCTGGATCGCCACCAACGTGGCGACGGGCCTGACCGGCTGGCCGTTCGGATCGGATGTCCAGATCGCGTGGGTCGCGCATGTCGGCGGCTATGTTGCCGGTGTGGTGCTGGCGCGGCTGCTCGATCCGCGGCGGAGGTTTAGAATTTAAGCGCCCGCCTGCGCCGCCATCGCGGCAGGTTGCAAACGTCCGCCGCTCTCGTCCTTGACGATTGTCAGGTGCTGGCCGTGGAAGCGCGCCAGGCCCGGCCGGTGGCCGATGCTGATGATCGTTGTCTGCGGCAGGCGGTCCTGGATCAATTGATAGAGATGCGCCTCGGTCTTCTCGTCGAGGGCGGCCGTGGCTTCGTCGAGGAACAGCCAGTCGGGCCGTTGCAGCAGCGTGCGCGCGAAGGCGACGCGCTGCTGTTCGCCGGGCGACAGGGTCTGCGCCCAGTTCTGCGCTTCGTCCAGGCGCGTCGTGAGAGGGCCGAGCTGGCAATCTTCCAAGGCGCGCCGAACGGCATCGTCGTCGACGCGGCCGGTTTCCAGCGGATAGGTGACGACGTCGCGCAGCGTGCCGAGCGGCAGATACGGGCGCTGCGGCAGGAACAGGAGCTTGGCGCCGGCGGGAACGACGACCTTGCCGGCGCCGTAGGGCCAGAGCCCGGCCAGCACGCGAAACAGCGTGCTCTTGCCGGAGCCCGACGGTCCGGAGATCAACACCGATTTTCCGGGCGCGAGTTCGAGATCGGTGGGCGCGAGGAGCGGGCGATCGCCGGGCAGGCGGATTTCGACGTCGTCCAGGCTGATCGCGGCTTGCGGCGCCGCGGTGCGCGCGATGCCGGTGCCGGCAGCGGCCGTGCGCGCGAGCGAGGCGCGGAACGTGGTTAGACGGTCGACAGTCGCTTTCCATTCGGCGAGCCTTGCATAGGCTTCGATAAACCAGCTCATCGACTGTTGAACTTGATTGAACGCAGATGCGGTCTGCATCAGACCGCCTAATTCTATGGCACCGGTGAAGTAGCGCGGCGCGGCGACAATGTATGGGAAAATTATAGCGACCTGGCTGAAGCCGGTTGAGAACCAAGTCAGGCGCTTGGTGTACCGCATCAACTCCCACCAGTTTGCGTAGATGTTCGCAAAACGTGCATGGAGGCCGTGCGTCTCATCGACTTCGCCTTTGTAAAGGGCGACGCCCTCCGCGTTCTCGCGAATGCGGACGAGCGAAAAGCGGAAATCTGCTTCATATCGTTGCAGGGTGAAATTGATGGGCGAAAGCCGCCAGCCGATCTTGTGAGCGAGCCACGTGCCGAGGATCGAATAGATAAGCGCCACCCAGACCAAGTAGCCGGGTATCTCGATCGACATGCTCCCGAGAGGCACGGTCAGTGCGCCTGAAAGGCCCCAGAGAATTCCGATGAAGGAAACGACCGTGACGGCATTGCTCATCAGGTCGAGAGATAAGTTCACGCGTGCTTACAACGAAAAGACGGACGTCTTCCGAAATACGCTGATCGGGATTGTCTGTGCTGCTTTCAGTGAATTGAAGACGATAATAGTTCTGATGCGACATCCAGTCTTCGAGGAAACTGTTGGTCATCCAACGGCGCCACCGGATTTGCAGCATCTGTCGGAGATAAAGAGCGTAAACGCCGAAGACGACCCAGAACGTCGCCAAGATGGAGAAACGCAGGATCTGGTGAATCAGAATTCGTCGTAATCTTTGTTCTGCAGTGAATTGTAAAAGCCGTTGTTCCATTCGTTGAACAAGACGGTGAGATAGACCATCCCGAGATTGAGCGCGATGATGATGGCCAGGAGGCCGCGCGCCGACCAGCGCTCTTCGGAGGACCAGTAGGGACGCGTCAGCGCCCACAGGTCGCGCAGAAATCCCCGGGTGACCTCCAACATTCCAGCCGCCTTTCCATCGCTGATCGGGCGCCGCGTATCCATCGCGATAGCGGCGCCATGCCAAGCTGATCCGGTATGGTTAATGCCGTCTTAATCGGACCGTGGGACCCCCACGAGAAGACTTACCGCCTGCTGGGCGATTAGATGGGGAGCGCACCCAGCCGTAGGCAAGCGCATGACGGCGAGTTAATGCGCACGGGTGGCGCTGTCAGGCGCGTTCGCGAACGTGCTCGCCCATCGGGATCAGCGCCAGGCGTTTGCCCTTGAGGGTGATCGAGAGGCGACCGTGCTTCAAATCGAGGGCGGCATTGCCGAACACCTCGCGCCGCCAGCCCTGCATCGCGGGTACTTCCGCGTGGTCGTCCGCGGCGATGCGCTCGAGATCGGAGGTCGAGGCCACCAGCTTCTGAGCGACGTTGTTCTCCTCGCATTTGAGCTTGAGGAGAACCTTGAGCAACTCGACCACCGGCCCGAGGCCGGGCGGCAGGTCGGGCGTCTGGGCGGCCGGCGGCAGTTGTGATTTGGGGACGGCGCGACCGCGGGCGATGGCGGCGAGCAACTCCTGGCCCTGGCGGCTCTCGGCGAAGCCCTTGGACAGGCCGCGCAGCCGGGCGAGGTCGTCGACCGATTCCGGGCGCATGGGCGGCGATATCGAGAATGCTTTCGTCGCGCACGACGCGGTTGCGCGGCAGGTCGCGGCGTTGCGCCTCGCTTTCGCGCCAGGCCGCCACTTCGCGCAGGATGGCGAGGAAGCGCGGCTTGGCGGTGCGCGGCTTCAGGCGCTTCCAGGAATCGGCGGGGTCGAGGCGGTAGGTGGCGGGGTCGAGGAGGATCGCCATCTCCTCCTGCAGCCAATGGGCGCGGCCGCCGGAATTCAGGCGTTTGGCGAGAGCCTGGTAGGCTGGCCGCAGATGGACGACATCGGCCAGCGCGTAGGTGATCTGGCGATCGCTGAGCGGGCGCGCCGACCAGTCGGTGAAGCGCACGGATTTGTCGATGCGCGCCCCGGCCAACTGGGCCGCCAGCGTCTCGTAGCTGACGGCGTCGCCGAAGCCGCAGACCATTGCCGCGACCTGGGTGTCGAAGAGCGGGCCGGGGACCCGGCCCAGCATGTGATAGAAAATCTCAAGATCCTGGCGGGCGGCGTGGAAGACCTTGAGCAGCCGCGAATCGGCCAGCAGGTCGAGGAGCGGGCGTGAGATCGATCCCGGCGGCGAGCGCGTCGATGGCCGCCGCATCATTGGGGCCAGCCACCTGGACCACGCAAAGCTGCGGCCAATAGGTGCGCTCGCGCATGAATTCGGTGTCGACGGTGATGAAGTCGGCCTGGGCGACGCGGGCGCAAAACGCCGCAAGCTGGTCGAAGTTGGCAATCAGTGACATGTGAGCGACTTATTACACGAAAGGGACGGGCCCGCAAAGCCGGCCGCGTGGGCGCGACCGGACCCGCTCGAAGGGGTCAGGATCGCGCCGATCACCTTGACAAACAAGGGCATTCCGTGCGCTCTTGCCCGCCGTTTGGCGGCATTTCCTGAAGGCTTATTTCCATGCATTCCTATCGGTCCCACACCTGCGGCGAGCTGCGCGCGGCCCATGTCGGGCAGACCGTGCGCCTGTCGGGGTGGGTCCATCGCAAGCGCGATCACGGCAATCTGCTGTTCATCGACGTGCGCGACCATTACGGCGTCACCCAGGGCGTGGTGGATACCGGCAGCCCGCTGTTCAAGCAGATCGAGCCGGTGCGGCCCGAGAGCGTCGTGACGCTGACCGGCAAGGTCGTGGCGCGCACGCCCGAGACGGTCAATGCCAAGCTCGCGACCGGCGAGATCGAGCTTAAGATCGAGGCGTTCGAGGTCCAGTCGCACGTCCGAGGTGCTGCCGATCCTGGTGGCGCAGGAAGGCGACTTCCCCGAGGAGCTGCGGCTGCGCTACCGCTTCCTCGATCTGCGCACCGAGCGCATGCACGCCAACATCATGCTGCGCGCGCAAGTGATCGCGTCGATCCGCCGGCGCATGATCGAGCAGGGCTTCACCGAGTTCCAGACACCGATCCTGACGTCGTCGAGCCCTGAGGGTGCCCGCGACTATCTGGTGCCGAGCCGCATCCATCCCGGCAAGTTCTACGCGCTGCCGCAAGCGCCGCAGCAGTTCAAGCAGCTGCTGATGGTCGCCGGCTTCGATCGCTATTTCCAGATCGCGCCGTGTTTCCGCGACGAGGACGGGCGCGCCGATCGCAGCCCGGGCGAATTTTATCAACTCGATTTTGAAATGTCGTTCGTGACACAGGACGACGTGTTCAACGCGATCGGCCCGGTGCTGGCCGGCGTGTTCGAGGAATTCAGCAAGGGCCGCAAGGTCACGAAGCCGCCATTCCCGCGCATCGCGTACGACGAAGCGATGCTGAAATACGGCTCCGACAAGCCGGACCTGCGCAACCCGCTGGTGATCGCGGATGTGAGCGAGGTGTTTGCCGGCTCGAATTTCGGCATCTTCGCGAAATCGGTTGCCGCGGGCGGCGTCGTGCGCGCGATCCCGGCGCCCAAGACATCCGACAAGCCGCGCAGCTTCTTCGACAAGTTCAACGACTGGGCGAAGACCGAAGGTGCCCCCGGCCTCGCTTACATCGTGTTCGAAGGCGGTGCCGCGAAGGGCCCGATCGCGAAGTTCCTCGACGAGCCGCGCCTGACGAAGCTGAAGTCACTCGCCGGCGTGGGCGATGGCGACGCGGTGTTCTTCGCTTGCGACAAGTCGCTCGCCGCGGCGAAGCTCGCGGGCGCTGCGCGCAAGAAGCTGGGCGAGGAGTTGGGGCTGATCGCGCAGGACGAATTCAAGTTCTGCTGGATCGTCGATTTCCCGATGTATGAGCTCAACCCCGACACCGGCAAGATCGAGTTCAGCCACAACCCGTTCTCGATGCCGCAAGGCGGGCTCGAGGCGCTGGAGAAGCAGGACCCGCTGACGATCAAGGCGTTCCAGTACGACATCGTTTGCAACGGCGTCGAGCTGTCCTCGGGCGCCATCCGCAACCATCGCCCCGACATCATGTACAAGGCGTTCGCGATCGCCGGCTATTCGCAGGCCGATGTCGAAAGCCGCTTCGGCGGCATGCTCAACGCGTTCAAGTTCGGAGCGCCGCCGCATGGCGGTTCGGCGCCGGGCATCGATCGCATCGTGATGCTGCTGGCCGACGAACCCAATATCCGCCAGGTCGTGGCTTTCCCGATGAACCAGCAAGCGCAGGATCTGCTGATGCAGGCCCCCTCGACCGTCGACGAGGCGCGGCTGCGCGAGCTCTATCTGCTGATCGACACCAAGCGCCTGCAGGCCCGGGAGGGCAAGAAATAGGCAGATACGGTGCCGGGAATTGAAGCGCCGGGTCTGTTCGAGGCCGGCCGGGCCTGCCATAATTCAACCGGATTTGCGTCTTAAGCCCTTTTTAAGCTTGTTCGCGCGGAGTCCAACTTCATGATTCGTCGCTTTGCCTTTTGGGTGGTGTTTGGCGCGTTCGCGGCCATGGCGCCCGCGTTGGCGGATGCTGCGTCCATCGCGTCGCACCGGGCCGCCTATGTGCTGAGCCTCGGCTCGGCCAAGGCCAATAGCGGCGTCTCGGCCATCGACGGCGGCATGTATATCGATTGGCAGGAGGTGTGCGGCGGCTGGACCATCAGCCAGCGCATGCGCTTCAAGGTCTACGCCGAGGAAGGCGAAGTCATCGACAACGACATCAGCTTCTCGAGCTTTGAGTTGCAGGACGGGCTGAGCTACCGCTTCACGCTGCGCTCGGTGCGCAACGGCGATGTGGTCGAGCAGCTGCGCGGCCGCGCGACGCTCGACGGCCAAGGCAAGCAGGGCAAGGTCGAGTTCAGCGAGCCGGAAGGCGAAGTGCTGGACCTGCCGGCGGGTACGATCTTTCCGACCGAGCATTCTCTGCAACTGTTGAAGAGTGCGGCGGCCGGCGACGCGACGCTGTCGCGCATCGTGTTTGATGGCGCTTCGCTCGACGGGGCCTTGGAGATCAACGCGGTGATCGGGCCGCGTCTGCCGTCGGAGAAAATCGCAAACCCGAATATCGCCTCGATCGTCAATCGCCCGTCGTGGCGCATGCGCATGGCGTTCTTTAAGACCGCACGCGATCAGCCGCAGCAATCGGAGCCGGAATACGAAACCGGCATGCGCGTGCTGGACAACGGCGTGGGCTACGATTTCCTGTTCGAGTACGACGATTTCTCGATCAAGGCAAAGCTCGACCGCCTCGAGGCGCTGCCCGCGCCGAAGTGCTGATCGGTATTCCCCTCTCCGCCGCGAAGCGGGGGAGAGGGAGGGGCCCACGCGCATTCGCGCGTGGGAGGGTGAGGTGGTGGCTCCGCACTTACCCTATAAAAAAATTCTTCTGCTGAAGCGCCCACCTCATCCTTCCCGTCGCTGCGCGACGGGCCCCTTCCTTCTCCGCCCTGAAGGGCGGAGAAGGAGAATTTTCGGCGCACCTTCTACTTCGGCGGCCACAGCCAGGCCGCGCCGCGCACGCCGCTGGAATTGCCGTGCTTGGGCGGGACGAGTTTCGTTGCCACGGCATCGGAGAAGACCCATTTGCGCCAACGCTGCGGCACGTCGCGATAGAGGCGCTCGATGCGCGAGAGCCCGCCACCCAGTACGATCACGTCGGGATCGAAGACGTTGATAAAGGCGGCGAGGCCGCGGGCGAGGCGATGGACGTAGCGATCCATCGTGGCTGTCGCAGCGGGTTCGCCGGCTTCGGCAGCGGCGACGATCTCCTGGCCAAGGCGCGAGACCCCGGTGGCGCGCAGATGGTCGGCGGCGAGGCCCGGCCCCGACAGGTAGGTCTCGACGCAGCCGCTGCGCCCGCAATAGCAGGCCGGTCCCGGCCGCTCGTCCATATAGGGCCAGATGGTCGGCCAGGGCAGGGGATTGTGGCCCCATTCGCCGGCGATGGCGTTGGGACCCTGGATAAGCCTTCCGCCATAGACGATGCCGCCGCCCACGCCCGTGCCCAAGATCACCCCGAAAACGCCGGTGGCGCCGGCCCCGCCGCCGTCGGTCGCCTCGGACAGCGCGAAGCAATCGGCGTCGTTCGCCAAGCGAACCGGCCGGTCCAGGGCGGCGCTGAGGTCCTTGTCCAGGGCATGGCCGATCAGGCACAGCGAATTCGAGTTCTTGACGAGGCCGGTGGCCGGGGAGATCGTTCCCGGCATGCCAACCCCGACAGTGCCGGTGCGGCCGAGCTCGGACTTGGTGGCCCGTACAAGCTCGGCGATTTGCGCGATTGTGGCCGGATAGTCGCCAACGGGGGTGGGCCCGCGCCGGCGCAGCAGCTCATTGCCAGCGGGATCGAGGGCCAAAACTTCGATCTTTGTCCCCCCCAAATCGACTCCAAGACGCATGTCAGCAGGCATTTTTCCTCACGATTACCGTTTTTTAACCGAATTGGCGCCTAATCTAGCGTGACTTTCAGGGGATGGGGGCGAGCCGATCATGGTGCGCTGCCCGCTGCGCCATGATAAACGAGGGGCTGACGCCCAGGTTCGCGGTGAAGTCCCGCAGTGTTGCGAGCGAGGAAGGGAATTACTATGCCCAAGACCGTGCTGATCGTTGAGGATAATGACCTCAACATGAAGCTGTTTCATGACCTCCTCGAAGCAAACGGCTATGGCACGTTGCAGACGAAGGATGGTCTTGAGGCGATGAAGCTCGCGCGCGAGCATCGCCCCGATTTGATCCTCATGGACATCCAGCTGCCGGAGATTTCCGGCCTCGAAGTCACCAAGTGGCTCAAGGAAGATCCGGACCTGCGCGCCATCCCGATCATTGCCGTCACCGCCTTCGCGATGAAGGGCGATGAGGAGAAGATCCGCCAGGGCGGGTGCGAGGCGTATATCGCCAAGCCGATCTCCGTTACCAAATTCCTCGAGACCGTCGAACGCTTCCTCAACTAGCGTCGGCGAAACCAGTCGTAACCACCGGATAGAACTCACAGGTCATGTCAGCGCGAATCCTTGTCGTCGATGACCTGCTGCCGAACGTCAAGCTGCTTGAAGCCAAGCTGACGGCGGAATACTTCAACGTCATCACGGCGTTCAGCGGTGCCGACGCGCTCGAGGCGGTCAACGCGAACCCGCCCGATCTGATCCTGCTCGACGTGATGATGCCGGGCATGGACGGGTTCGAGGTGTGTCGGCGGCTCAAGGCCGATTCGAAGACCCGCCATATCCCGGTCGTCATGGTGACGGCGCTGTCGGATGTCGAAGACCGCGTGCGCGGGCTCGAGGCCGGCGCCGACGATTTCCTCACCAAGCCAGTCAGCGATGTGGCGCTCTATGCGCGTATCCGTTCGCTCGTGCGCCTGAAGCTCATGGCCGATGAATGGCGCCTGCGCCAGTCCACCGGCGGCAAGCTTGCGGTGGGCATGGCGCCCGAACCGCAGGACGACGACGACGCCACCGAGGCGCGCATCGTCGTCATCGAAGAAAATCCCAGCGTCGTCGATCGCCTGCAGCGGGCCCTGGTCGTCGATCGCGATCGCGTCGAAATCGTCGCTCCCGGTCCCGACGCCATTGCCCGCGCGGCCGAGCCCGATGTGGAAATGGTGGTCGTGAGCCTGATGCTGCGCGACGGCGACGGCTTGCGCTTGTGCGCGCAGCTGCGCTCGCTGCAGGCCACGCGCCAGGTGCCGATCCTGGTCCTGGCCGAGCAGGGCGATCATGACCGCCTGGCCAAGGCCCTCGACCTCGGCGTCAACGACTACCTGGTCCGCCCGATCGAGGCCAACGAGCTGATCGCGCGCACGCGGACACAGATCCGCCGCCGGCGCTATCAGCTGCGGCTACGCGATTCCTACGAGCGCAGCATTTCGCTTGCCCATACCGACAGCCTCACCGGCCTCTACAACCGACGCTACGCCAGCACGCATTTTGCTTCTCTGTTCGAGAGCGCCAAGGCAGCGGCCAAGCCGATTGGCGTGATGATGATCGATATCGATCATTTCAAGCAGATCAACGACACGCACGGTCATGCCGTGGGCGACGAGGTCTTGCGCGCGATCGCCAACCGCCTGGGCCAGCATCTGCGCAGCTTCGACACGGTGGCGCGCTGGGGCGGGGAAGAGTTCGTGGTGATCATGCCGGAGGCGGATGCGCGCGTGGCCACCGGCGTGGCCGAGCGCCTGCGCAAGCGCATCGCTTCGGCGCCGATCGCGGTCAGCGCCGCGGTCGGGCAGATCACGGTCACCGCCAGCTTCGGCGTTGCGATTGCCGAGCCGGGCACCGAGTTTGCCGAAGAACTGATGAATGCCGCCGATGCGGCGCTCTATGCCGCCAAGCGCGGCGGCCGCAATCGGATCGAGACGGCGGGCGGCAATCCGGCGGGCGGCGTTGCCGCCAGTGCGGCAGCGGGCGGCTGAGCCAAGCTCAAGGCCGCCCGGTCAAAATTCCTACTTGATCTTGCCTTCCTTGAAGGCAACGTGCTTGCGCGCAACCGGATCGTATTTGCGCAGCTCAAGCTTTTCCGTGTTCTTACGCGGGTTCTTCTTGGTCACATAGAAGAAGCCGGTATCGGCGGTGCTGACCAGCTTGATCAGCATGGGTTTCGACTTGGCCATGGCAGTATTCCCAGGTCAAAAATTAACGGGCAACGGTATTCGAGGCGCGCACCATACAGGGGTGTAAACCCCTGTCAAGTCGCAGATTCCGGTGGGTTCAGGGGGCCCTGGCGACGACTTGGGCGGATTGCAGTGCCCGGGCATAAAGGGTGCGGTCGCCCAGCAGCCGCTTGGCGGCGTCCAGGTCGACGCTGCGCTCCTTGCCGTCAGGCTCGCAATTGGCGCGCAGGCGCTTGAGGCCTTCGCGGTCGCTATGGTCGGCGGCGCGCCAGGCGATCATGGTCGTGCGCGGCGTCATCTTGTCCGAGCGGACCGAATCCAGGATCTCCGCCACTGTGTGCTTCTCACCCGTGGTGCAGATGGTCGGCAGCACGCCCAGATCCTGCAGCGGGTAGCCGGAGGGCGAATAGAAGCGCGCCCAGGTCAAGATCAGCTCGCCCTCGTTGGGTAGCGGAATGACGGTCTGGACGGAGCCCTTGCCGAACGAGGTCGAGCCGATGACCACGGCGCGGCCGTTGTCCTGCAGGGCGGCGGTGACGATTTCCGAGGCTGAGGCGGACATGCCGTTGACCAGCACCACCAGCGGCAGCAGCTCGCCGACATCGCCGCGGCTGGCCTCGTTGACCTGGCCGCTGCTGCGATGGCGGCCGCGGGTCGAGACGATGGTGCCCTCGGCAAGGAAGAGGTCGGCGACGGAGACGGCCTGATCGAGCAGGCCGCCGAGATTGCCGCGCAGGTCGAGGATCACGCCCTGCATATCCGGTCCGATATCACGCAGCGCCGTCTTGAGCGCGTCGTTCAAATTGTCGGTCGTGCGGTGATTGAAGCCGGACACGCGAATATGCGCGGTCTTGCCCTCGCGGCGATAGGTGACGGTGGGCTCGACGATCAGCGCGCGAACGACGGAGAGTTCCAGCGTATCAGTGGGGCCGCGGCGCACCGAGATGCGCACGGCGTTGCCGATGGGCCCACGCAGGCGGCGCACGACATCGCGCTGCGCCATGCCGATCGTCGTCTCGCCATCGATGCCGATAATGACGTCATCGACCTTGAGGCCGGCGCGGCCGGCCGGTGCTTCGCCGATGACCGAGGCGACACGCACGCCACCGCCCTCGGTGTCGATGGTGATGCCGATGCCGCCGAAGCCGTCGCGCCGGGCCCGGCTTTCGCGCGCGGTATCCTGGCCGGCATAGCGGGAATAGGGGTCAAGCTCGCCCAGCGCGCCGTCAAAAACGGTCTGGTAGAGCGCCTCGGGCTGAGCGTCGCGCAGCAGCGTGGAATTGGCGCGCCCGGCCTCGACCAGCGCCACGCTGAGCTGGGCGAGGCGATAGGGATCGTTGCGCTTGGGCAGCTCGTAGGTGGCCAGCCGCACCTTTTCCTTGCGCAGCTCGAGCATGCCGTTTTCGTCGCTGATCTCGATCGCGGGATCCAGGCGATTGAGGCCGGACAGGCCGGTGCGCATCAGGGTGGGCAGCGAGACGGTCTCGACATATTTGTCCGACACCTGCTCGTAGACGACGGTGAACAACCGCGTCGCCAAAGGCGGCATCGCATTGCTGGGCTCGGTGTGGGCTTCCTCGCGGACGCCGACGCAGGCGGCCAGGAAGAGGAGTAGCGCCGCGCCCAGGGCGCGGCGGCCAAGAGGTCCAGGGGCGGCTTGGCCGCTCATCCCTCGACGGCGCCCGCCCAATGCCACCCGATCACCATCCCCTTGATGCGGGGCAGCAAGACCAGGGTCAGCAAGGCGGTCATCGGGATCCACACCAGCATGTGCAGCCATGTCGGCGGATCGAAATATTGTTCCGTGAGCAGGATCGCCGGCACGATCAGATGGCCGACGACCATGATGGTGAAATAGGGCGGCGCATCGTCCGAGCGATAGCCGGAGAGAGCTAATCCACATTTCGAGCACGTGGCGTTAACCTTCAGATATTTATAGAATAAATTTCCCTTCCCGCAACGCGGGCACTGCTCCTGCAACCCGTACCAGGAGGCCTGCCAAAAGCGATTGAGGCTGGGCTTTTCGGAGTGGTTGGAGGAATGAATTGTCATCGTGAAATGCATTGCACCTTTAATGCCAAGCAGCTTATCCCGCGTTGCGGTCTTTGACCATTGAATTTGCCGTGTGGTGGCCGTGTCGCCAGCGCGTGACCGGGGCAAATTCTTAACGGCGGCGGCGCTGCGACGGATGCTTGGCGGTGCGGTGTCCGTGCGGACGGGGCCGGGGTGCCGTTCGATGCTCGCCATCGAGCAGTTCAAAGGCCAGCGCCCCGCGAATGACATGGGCTTCGACGAGGCGCACGTCAACGGCATCGCCCAGGGTGAAGACGCGATTCGTGCGTTGCCCGCGCAGCACGTGGTGTGCTGCGTCGTGATGGTAGAAATCCTGTGGCAAGGAGCGGATCGGGATCAGCCCGTCGGCGCCGAGACCGTCGAGGGTGACGAACACGCCGAACCGCGCCACGCCGGAGATGCGGCCGGTGAAACTGGCCCCGACGCGATCGCTCAGATACGCCGCGACATAGCGGTCGATGGCCTCGCGCTCCGCGGCCGCGGCGCGGCGCTCGGTTGAGGAAATGTGCTCGGCGGTGGCTTCGAAATCGACGGTGCCCGCTTCGAACACGCCGCCGTCGCCCAGCCCCAAGCCCGTGATGAGGGCGCGGTGGACGAGCAGGTCGGCGTAGCGGCGGATCGGCGAGGTGAAATGTGCGTAACGCGCCAGCGCCAAGCCGAAATGGCCGCGATTGTCGGGGCTGTAGACCGCCATCGACTGGGTGCGCAAGATCATGTCGTTGATCAGATGGCGGTAGGGCTTGTCGGCGGCCCAGTCGAGAATGCGGTTGAATTGCTTGGGTGTGAGCACCTGGCCGCGCGCGAGGCGATATCCCAGGCTGTCGAGCACTTCGCGCAGCGCCTCGAGCTTCTTGGGATCGGGCTCTTCATGCACACGGTACATGCAGGGCAGGCGCCGCTCCTCGATTGTCTCGGCCGCGCAGACATTGGCGGCGATCATGAATTCCTCGATCAGCTTGTGGCTGTCGTGGCGGGCGCGGGGGACGATGCGATCAACCTTGCCTTCGGGCGTGAGCACGACCTTGCGCTCTTCCAGATCGAGCTCGAGCGTGCCGCGGGCACGGCGCGCGTGGGTGAGGGCGCGGTAGGCGGCGTAGAGCGGCTCGATCACGCGCGCCTTGAGCTCCGGCGACATGGAGCTGTCGCGGCCGTCGCTGATCGCCTGCGCCTGATCGTAGGTGAGGCGCGCGGCGGAGCGCATGAGGGCGCGCACGAAGCGGTGGCGGTGCTTCTTGCCCTTGGCGTCGATCCACATATGGACCGCCATGCAGGCGCGTTCCTCGTCGGGGCGCAGCGAGCAGAGATCGTTCGACAGGCGCTCGGGCAGCATCGGCACGACGCGGTCGGGAAAATAGACCGAGTTGCCGCGTTCGCGCGCGGCGCGGTCGAGGGCGTTGTTGGGTCGCACATACCAGCCGACATCGGCGATGGCGACGATCAGGTGGAAGCCGCCTTCGTTGGCCGGGTCGGTGTCGGGTTCGGCAAACACCGCGTCATCGAAATCGCGCGCGTCCTCGCCGTCGATCGTGACCAGCGGGATCTGACGCAGATCGTCGCGGGCACCCAAGGGCGGCGGGGCGGCGCGCTCCGCCTCGGCGATAGCCTCGACAGGAATCTCGACCGGGATGCCATGCGCGTAGATCGCGATGAGACTCGCGGCCTTGGGCGAGTTCGTTGAGCCGAGCCGCTCGACGACGCGCGCTGCCAGAACGCCCAGCCTGCGACCGGACAGGATTTCTGCCAGCACGATCTCGCCGGGCTGTGCATCGCCCTGATGGTGGCTGGCGATGCTGAATTCGGTTTTCACGCGGCGGTCGGTCGGGATCAGGCGCAGGCCTGACTTCGGTCTTGGTCAGCACGCCGAGCACGCGCTGCGGCGTGCTTTCGATGCGGCGCAGGATGCGCGCCTCGTATTCGTTGCGGCCGATCTGGCGCAACCGCACCAGGGCGCGTTCGCCGACTGAGAGAGCCGGCTCACCGCGGCGTGCCGGCACCATGCGGATGATCGGGGGCACGTGCTCGGCTTTCCAGTCGAGCGGGTGGGCGATGGCCTGGCCTTCCTCACGATCGATGCTCATCACCTCGATGGTGATGGTGTCGGCGAGGCGTCCCGGGCGGGTCGGTTCGTCGCGGCGCTTGCCGCGGTCGTATTCGCCGCTGCGCTCGAGCTCCTTCAGCAGAGCCTTGAGCGCGATCTTGTCGCCGCCCTTGATGCCGAACGCGCGCGCAATGTCGCGCTTCGCGGTCTTGCCGGGGTTGTTCTGCAGGAAATCGAGAATCTTCGCGCGGCTGGGTAGGCCGGGATGCTGTTTTGTCTTCTTCTTATTCGTATTGGTCAATTCGTTCTGTTATGCGCCGTCAATCCGCGTCGTCTGCGACGGGGACGGGCGTCTTATCCTTCTTGGGTTTGCCCTTGGCCTTTGTTTTCTTGGCCTTCGGGGACTTTTCGGGAGTCGCGGCCGCATCGGTCGCGACAGTCTTTTCGGCTTTCGCCTTCTTGCTCTTCTTCTTACCACCGCCGCGCGCCTCGCGCTCGGCGATCAAGGCGATCGCTTCGTCGAGCGTCACTTCCTCGGGCGTGCGGTCCTTCGGCAGGTTCGCATAGGTCGAGCCGTGCTTGACGAAGGGTCCGTAGCGGCCGGTGCCCGACGTGATCATCTTGGCGTCGACCGGATGGGGCCCGAGCTCGCGCTGCGGCGTGGCGTTGAACGATTTGCGGCCCTTGTTGGGCTGGGCCAGCACGTCGACCGCGCGGTTGAGGCCGACGGTCAGCAGATCGTTGGTCGACTCAAGCGACTTATATTTGCCGGCATGCTTCAGATAGGGGCCGAAGCGGCCGAGGCCGGCGAGGATCATCTCGTTGGTCTCGGGGTGCTTGCCGATCTCGCGGGGCAGGGCCAGCAGCTTCAAGGCCAGCGCCAGGTCGACCGTGTCGAGTGCTACGTCCTTGGGCACGCTGACGCGTTTCGGCTTCACATCCTCCGCCCCTTCGCCGAGCTGCAGGTAGATGCCGTAGGGCCCCTTGCGCATGCTGACGACTTCGTTGGTCGCGGGGTCGACGCCGAGCGTGCGCGGGCTGGCGAGTTCGTTCTCGCCATTCTCGCCGGTATCGACGGTCAGCGGGCGGGTGTAGCGGCAATCGGGATAGCGCGAGCAGCCGATGAAGGCGCCGAACTTGCCGAGCTTGAGGGCGAGGCGGCCTTCGTTGCAGCCCGGACAGACGCGCGGGTCGCGGCCATCGGCCTGGGTCGGGAAAAAGTGCGGGCCGAGATCGGCATCGAGCGCGTCGAGCACTTGCGTGATCGTCAGGTCCTTGGTCTCGCCCACTGCGGCGGCGAAATCCTTCCAGAACTGGCGCAGCACCGCGCGCCAATCGGCGCGGCCGCCGGAGATCTCGTCGAGCTGATCTTCGAGGTTGGCGGTGAAATCGTACTGGACGTAGCGGTTGAAGAAGCTCTCAAGGAAGGCAGTGACGACGCGGCCGCGGTCTTCGGGGATGAAGCGGCGCTTGTCGAGCTTCACATAGGTGCGGGCCTGCAGCACTTCAAGGATGCTGGCATAGGTCGAGGGACGGCCGATGCCGAGCTCCTCGAGCTTCTTGACCAGGCTCGCTTCCGAATAGCGCGGCGGCGGCTGGGTGAAATGCTGCTCGGGCTTGACCTCGCCGCGCTTGGTCGCATCGCCTTGCGACAGCGGCGGCAGCAGACGGCCTTCATCATCGTCCTCGACCGGCTCATCGCGATCCTCGTGATAGACGGCGAGGAAGCCGTCGAACACGATGACGGAGCCGGTGGCGCGAAACACGGTCTTGCCGTTCGGCGACGCGATGTCGACGGCGGTCTGGTCCAAAGCCGCGCTTTCCATCTCGCTGGCGATGGTGCGCTTCCAGATCAGCTCGTAGAGACGGCGCTGGTCGTTATCGAGATATTTGGCGGCCTGGTCGGGCCGGCGGAAGAGGTCGGTCGGGCGGATGGCCTCGTGGGCCTCCTGCGCGTTCTTCTGCTTGGTCTTCCAGACGCGTGGCGCTTCGGGCACGTAGGTCGGGCCGTACTGCTCGCCGATCAGCTTGCGCGCAGCCCCGATCGCTTCCTGCGACAGGGTCACGCTGTCGGTACGCATATAGGTGATAAGACCGACCGTCTCGCCGTCGATCTCCGCGCCCTCGTAGAGCTGCTGGGCGAGGCGCATGGTGCGACCGGCGCCGAAGCCGAGCTTGCGCGAGGCCTCCTGCTGCAGGGTCGAGGTCGTGAACGGCGGCATCGGGTTGCGCTTGGTGCGCTTCTTCTCGACGCTGATGACCTTGTACGGATCGCCGCCGTTGATCGTGGCGACGGCCGTGTCGGCGGCGTCCTTGGTGCCGAGCGCGAACTTATCGAGCTTAGTGCCGTCGAGATGGGTGAGGCGGGCGGTGAAGGGCGCGCCGGCCGGCGTCGTAAACTCGGCGTCGACGGTCCAGTATTCCTGCGCCTTGAAGCGCTCGATCTCAGTCTCGCGCTCGCAGATCAGGCGCAGCGCCACCGACTGGACGCGGCCGGCCGATTTGGAGCCGGGCAGCTTGCGCCAGAGAACGGGGGAGAGGGTGAAGCCCGACCAGGAAGTCGAGGGCGCGGCGCGCCATGTAGGCATTGACCAGGTCGTCATCGAGGTCGCGCGGGTTCTTCATCGCCTCGAGCACGGCCGATTTGGTGATCTCGTTGAAGACCACGCGCTTGACTTCGACGCCCTTGAGCTTCTTAGCCTCGTTCAGCACCTGCTGCAGATGCCAGGAGATGGCCTCGCCCTCGCGATCGGGGTCGGTCGCCAGGAACAGGCGCTTGGCGCTTTTGAGGGCCTTCTGAATCTCGCCGAGGGGCTTCTTGGCCCGGTCGCCGATCTCCCAATGCATGGCGAAGTCGTTGTCCGGCTCGACCGCGCCGTCCTTTTCGCGCAGATCGCGGACGTGACCGTAGCTCGACAGCACGGTGTAACCCGCGCCGAGATACTTGTTGATGGTCTTCGCCTTGGAGGGCGACTCTACGATCACAACGTCCATGGGCACCGATATGTCTTTAAACGCAAATGTCCGCTCGAATGGTTAACGTCTTGCTAAATCAGCATAGAAACTTGGTTTCCGGGGTGGCGGTGCAGCCGGCCGCCCAGCTCAAGTTCGAGCAAAACGGTTAACACGGTCGCCGGGGACAAATGGCACTGCCGGATGATTTCGTCAACCGCCACAGGATTTATTCCTAGCTTTTCCACTATTCTTGTTTTCGCGGCTTCCAATTCCGGGCCAACTTCAGGGGTTCCGATCTGGGGCATTTCGAGAGCCGGAACAGGGGCTTCCCGGATTGGAAACGGGGCTCCGGGCGCCAGGATCCGGAGAATATCGTCCGCCCCCTCGGTCAGGGCGGCGCCTTGTCGCAGCAGGTCGTTGGTGCCGTGCGCCCGGGGGTCGAGGGGCGAGCCGGGTACCGCGAAGACCTCGCGGCCCTGCTCGCCCGCCAGCCGCGCGGTAATCAGGGAGCCGGAGCGCAAGGCCGCCTCGACCACCACCACGCCCTGGCTCAGACCCGAGATCAGGCGGTTGCGGCGGGGGAAATGCGGGGCGCGGGGCTCCAGGCCGCAGCGCATCTCGCTGGCCGCCGCCCCGGTTTCCAGGATCTGGCCGTAGAGCCTCTCGTTCTCGGGCGGGTAGATAATGTCGACCCCGCCGGCCATGACCGCGACGGTGCCGGTGGCCAGCGCGCCCTGGTGGGCGCCGGTGTCGATGCCGCGGGCGAGGCCGGAGACAACGGTGAAGCCGGCGTCGCCCAGATCCTTGGCCAGCATGCGGGCGAAGCGGATGCCGTTGGCGGAGGCGTTGCGCGCACCGACCAGGGCGATGGTCGGCTTGAGCAGGATGTCGGCCTTGCCGCGAACGGTGAGCAGCGGTGGCGCATCTTCGAGGGCGGCGAGGGCAGGCGGGTAGTCCGGCTCACAGGTTGCGATCAATCTCGCGCCCAGCTTGTCGAGGACGGCCAACTCGTCATCGGCTTTGTCGCGGGACGGAATGCTGAGGGGCCGGCCGCGGCCACTGCGGCGCGCCAGATCGGGCAGGGCGTCGATCGCCGCCGTGGCGGAGCCAAAGCGCTGCAGGAGGCCCGCGAACATGATCGGGCCGATAAGTTCCGTGCGGATCAGACGCAACCAGTCGCGCCGCTCGGCAGGGGAAAGCGTCTTCAAACCACGACCAGCCCGGCTTGACGCCGACAACCAAGGATTGTTGTTCTCTATTCGTTTCCAATCCTAGCATGTCCGAAGGCAGGCGCAATCCCGCCTTCGGCGTCGCGCCGTAGCCGTGTCTTACTTCTTTTGACCAATCTTGGATTTAGCGCCGCTCAACAGCCGCCGGATGTTTTCGTGGTGCTTCGCCCAGACGAGGATGGCGACAAGGATCGCCAGCTGGGCGAGTGTCGGATCGCCCGCGAGATAGAAGGCATATGCCGGCGCCGCGGCGATGGCGACGAGGGACGCGAGCGAGGAGAAGCGGAAGGCGGCCGCGATGATCAGCCAGGTTGCGCAGCAAGCGAGGCCGACACGCCAGTCGAGGACGAGGTAGATGCCGAGCGCGGTGGCGACGCCCTTGCCGCCCTTGAATCCGAGCCATACGGGAAAGAGGTGGCCGAGCAGCGCGCCCAAGCCCGCGACGAGCGCCATGTCGATGCCCCAGCGCGCGGCGATCAGCACCGCGACGCTGCCCTTGGCGCCGTCGAGCAGAAGTGTCGCGGCGGCGAGGCCCTTGCGCCCGGTGCGCAACACGTTGGTCGCGCCGATACTGCCCGAGCCGATCTTGCGGATATCGTCGAGGCCGGCGAGGCGCGTCAGCACGATCCCGAAGGGGATCGAGCCGAGCAGGTAGCCGCCGATGAGGGCGGCGAAGTAGTAGGTCCAGGAGAGCGACGAGAGCACCGCTACACTTCTTTCTAATTCTGCAGCGGCGGTGCTTGTGTCTCACCCCCACCCCGACCCTCCCCCACCTGCCTTCGCCGAAGCGAAGCCGCTTCGGCTTCGCGCAGGCAGGTCAGGGGGAGGGGGATCTTTCTAAGCTTGGCATGGCGAATGCAAATTGAGAAACGAGAATTCCCTCCCCCCTTGTGGGGGAGGGTTAGGGTGGGGGGTAGCCGCAAGCGCATTTGTTTGACGCTTAGGCGTCTAGCGCGAACACCGTCGCGCCGCTCACCACGGTGCGTAGAACGCGGCCCTGCACCGGCCGGCCGTCGAACGGCGAGTTCTTCGACTTCGAGCGGAAATTCTTTTCCTGCACTTTCCAGGCGCGATCGGGATCGAAGACCACGAGATCGGCGGAAGCGCCCTTGGCCAGGCGGCCGAGCGGCAGGCCGAGGATGTCGGCGGGGCCGCAGGTCAGTTTCGCCAGTGCTACCATCAGCGGCAGATGCTTGTTGTGGGCAAGCTCGAGGGAGACGGCGAGCAGGGTTTCGAGGCCGATCATGCCGGCGGCGGCCTGGGCAAACGGGAGCCGCTTGGAATCCTGATCGTGCGGGGAGTGATCCGACGCAATCGCGTCGATGGTGCCGTCGCGTAGCCCCGCGATCACTGCCTGGCGGTCGGCCTCGCTGCGCAGCGGCGGCGAGAGTTTCGCAAACGTTCGGTAGTCGCCCACGGCCAGCTCATTGAGCGCGAAATAGGGTGGTGCGGTGTCGGCGGTCACGCGCACGCCGCGCGATTTGGCGCGGCGCACGGCATCGACCGATTCAGCGGTGGAGAGGTGCGCGATGTGCAGGCGCCCCCCGGTGAGCTCGGCGAGGCGCAGATCGCGTTCGACCATGATCACTTCGGCGGCGGCGGGAATGCCGGGAATGCCGAGGCGCGTGGCGATCTCGCCCTCGTTCATGGCGCCGTTGCGCGAGAGGGTCGGATCCTCGGGGTGCTGGATGACCGGCTTGCCGACCATGTTGGCGTAGGAAAGTGCCCGGCGCAGCACCTGGCTGTCGGTGACCGCCTGCACGCCATCGGTGAAGCCGACCGCGCCGGATTCCGCGAGCAACCCCATCTCGGTGATCTCACGCCCGCCCAGGCCGCGCGTCACCGCGGCGTAGGTGTAAATCTTGACCTTGCTGGTCTCTCGCGCGCGCCGCGCGATCGATTTAACCAGCGCCGAGTCATCGATCACCGGCTTGGTGTTGGGCAGCGCAATCATCGTGGTGACGCCGCCGGCCGCGGCGGCCTCGCTGGCGGAGGCCAGCGTTTCCTTGTGTTCCTCGCCGGGCTCGCGCAGCTGCGTGCGCATGTCGACGAGGCCGGGCGCCAGGCATTTGCCATTGCAATCGACGGTCTCGATGCCGTGGGCGCCCGAGGCGGAGAGTGCGCCTTCGCGCGCCAGATGCGGGCCGATATCGGCGATCGTGCCCTCCGATACGATCAATCCGCCCAGCACGTCGAGACCGGTGGCGGGATCGACCAGCCGCGCATTCACATAGGCGAGCGGCGGGTTGCCTTTGCGGCCGGGTTCGATGCGGGGGCCCTTCATCGCGGCACGTTAGCGTTGGCAACGAGGTTGCGGGTCAGCACGTCGAGGCAGGCCATGCGCACGGCCACGCCGATCTCGACCTGTTCGCGGATCAGCGAGCGATCGATGTCGTCGGCAACTTCGCTGTCGATCTCGACGCCGCGATTCATCGGTCCGGGATGCATGACCAGCGCGTCGGGCTTGGCGACGCTCAGCTTGGCGTAGTCGAGGCCGTAGAAATGGAAGTATTCGCGCACCGACGGCACGAAACTGCCCTGCATGCGCTCGGTCTGCAGGCGCAGCATCATGACGATGTCACAATCGCGCAGGCCCGCGCGCATGTCGTGGAACACTTCCACGCCCATGCGGTCGATGGCGGTGGGGATCAGCGTCGGCGGCCCGACGACGCGCACGCGCGCACCCATCGTGAGCAGAAGATGGATGTTCGAGCGCGCGACCCGGCTGTGCAGGATATCGCCGCAGATGGCCACCAAAAGCCCCTGCAGATGGCCCTTGCGGCGACGGATGGCGAGCGCGTCGAGCAGTGCCTGGGTGGGGTGCTCATGCGTGCCGTCGCCGCCGTTGATGACGGCGCAATTGACCTTCTCGGAGAGCAGCTTGACGGCGCCGGAGTCCGGGTGGCGCACGATCAGCACGTCGGGCAGCATGGCGTTGAGCGTCATCGCCGTGTCGATCAGCGTCTCACCCTTTTTAATCGAAGAAACTTCGGCCGACATGTTGATGACATCGCCGCCGAGGCGCTTGCCGGCCAGCTCGAAGGACGTGCGCGTGCGCGTCGAATTCTCAAAGAAAAGATTGATGATGGTGCGCCCGCGCAGCAGCGTGCTCTTCTTTTCAGGGGCACGGCTCTGTTCGACATAGGCGTCGGACAGGTCGAGCAGCAGCGTGATGTCGTCGGGGGAAAGACCTTCGATGCCCAGCAGATGTTTGTGCGGGAAGCGGCCGAACGTGGCGGCTGGGGCGGTCAAGGTCATTAAAGCGGCCTTATAGACCGCGCGGGGCGGTGGGGCAAGGACTCGCTTTGGTCGCGGCCGCAACCCCGCCATTCGCTGCGATTTTCTTTGTTCTGGGACGCTTGCTCGCGCGCGTGCAGCCGCAAACGGGCCGCGCGACTCGGCGCTGTGCAGGAAACTCATCCTTAAGAGATGCGACGCTAACCTTGCCACAGAATTTCAACCTAGACGATATTCTGCATATATGAGTGTCCGTATGACTTGCATGGAGGTTGCAGCCGTATGCTGAGATTTCTTCATGTTGCTGCCGCCGTCACGGCGACGATGCTGGCGATTGCACAGCCGCTCTGCGCCGAAACCAAAGCCGGGCCGCAGGGCGAGCCGGCAGGCGCGCTGCGCGAGCAGGTCTATCTGATTCCCAACGGCAGCGGCCTGTTCGGCGATCGCTTTCTGCATGCGGCCGTGCGCCGGCCGGCGGGCGAGGATCCGAAGCCGTTGGTGGTGATCAATCACGGGTCACCCGGTAAATTTGCCAAGCGCCTCGACATGGAAGTGAAATACGCCGCCGCCTCGGAATGGTTTGTGAAGCAGGGCTTTGTCGTCGTGCTGCCGCTGCGCCGCGGCTACGGCGCAACCGGCGGCGATTGGGCGGAAACCTATGGTCGCTGCAACGAAGGCGATTTCTATCGCGGCGGGCTGGCCAGCGCCGACGATATCGATGCGACGATCCGATACATGCGCGAGCAGAGTTTCGTGCAGAAGGATCGCGTGATCGTTCTCGGGCAGTCGGCCGGGGGATGGGGGACGATCGCTTCTACCAGCCGGCCGCAGCCCGGTGTGATTGCCGCGATCAACTTCGCGGGCGGACGCGGCGGGCATATGGGCGGGCCGACCTCGCAGAACGCCAACGCAAACTGCCGGCCTGACCGGCTGATCAGCGCGGCGGGCGAATACGGCAAGACCGCGACCGTGCCGACATTATGGATCTATACGGAGAACGACAGTTTCTTCGATCCCGATTTGTCGAAGAAGATGTTCGATGCCTACGCCGCCGGCAGCAAAGGCAGCGCCAAATACGTGCTCCTGCCGGCGTTCGGCAGGGACGGGCATCAGTTGTTCGATTCAAATTCCGGTGTGAAGCGCTGGGACGGCGTCGTGCTGCCGTTTCTGCTCAGCTTGAAGTAAGTGCGGCTACGGAGCGGCCAAAAAATCTTGTCATGCGCGGGCTTGACCCGCGCACCCATTTACGGCCTTGACGGAGAGAGGTTTATGGCCGCGGGTCAAGCCCGCGGGTGACAATTAATCAGTGGTCAAGACCAAGGGTCGCCACCCAAGTGAAACGTCTTGGCGACTTCGTAGCACGAGCCGCACATTGTTTGTGGCTCAAGCTGGGCCAAAGCTTCGCCGATCCATTCGCCGCCGGTGGCCCGTACCCGTTCATTGCAGGCTATGCACCATGCGTCTGGATGCGGATTGTTTGGATCTTCAATAGCCCAAAAGAAACCTACTCGTTGGCGGTCGATAAGGCCTTGCAAGATGTGTTGGCAGACGTAGGTGGCTTCTTGTTGACCATGCGTGCGGCAATTTACTTTGGGCATAGGGACTGCCACCGTCGCTGAGTTTTGGTGTGCGACTAATTGAAGCTCGAACGAAGCTTATCATTCAGCGCAAGAATCGCCACGTCCTCGACGTTGCGGATGAGCGGCAGCCTTCTCAGGGGTCATCTCGGACAATGAGAGCCATTGCACGGCAGCGGCATCGTCGTCGGCGATGCCTTCTCCGGAAACCCATTCCAGCAAGATCGCGACCAGCGTGAAGTGGTATTCGACGCGTTGCGATGCATCGTGCTGGATGGCGTCGAGCGCTGTCAGCGGACCAATTGCGCGCGCCGTCACACCGGTTTCCTCGCGCAGCTCGCGCACCGCCGCATCGGCGAGGGTTTCGCCGACGTCCTGCAGGCCGCCGGGGAAGCCCCAGAGGCCCTGATTAGGCGGGTTGGCGCGTTGGACGAGGAGGACGCGGTTGTCGCGCCGGACGACGGCGAGCACGCCCACCAGCGGGTGTTCAGGATACGAGCGCTTGATGGCGATGGCGGCCCCCGGAAGATGCCGCCGCGCCCGGTGTGAGCGCGGCGGGCAATTCTTCCATGAAGCTCAGAGCTTGAAAACCCGCTTGGCGTTGCCGCCGCGGATGGCGTCGCACTGGTCCTTCGGCAACGCCGCCGTATGGGCGAGCGAGCCCTTGATGTCGTGCACCTGGTGCGGCCAGTCGGTGCCGAACATCACGCGATCGGCGCCGACGACCGAGATCAGGTAGCGAAGCGCGCCGAGATCGTAGGTGATGCAGTCGTAGTAGATGTGGCGCAGATAGTCGGTCGGCTTGCGCTTCATCCGCGCGGCGCTGCGGCAGCTCGACCTCGTCGCCTTTTTCGAAACGGCCGACGAGGTAGGGCAGCGTGCCGCCGGCATGCGACGGCGATCAGCTTCAGGTTCGGATAGAGGTCGAAGAACCCGTCGAAGATCATGCGGGTGACGGCGAGCGTCGTGTCGAACATGAAGCCGACCGACCAGCTCAGGTCGTATTTGCCCATGTCCATCAGGTCGGCGCCCGGCGGCTCGCCGGGGTGCACCAGGACCGGCAGGCGCGCGGCGGTCGATCTCTTCCCAGATCGGCGCGAAGAACGGCTCGGTCAGGCTGCGGCCGGCGATGTTGGCGATCACCATGACGCCCGAGGCGCCATTGTCGCAGGTGCGCGCCAGCTCTTCGATCGCGCGCGCGGGATATTCCCAGGGCAGCGAGGTGAACCAGCGGATGCGGCCGGGATATTTCTTCTGCGCCGCGATCATCGTGTCGTTCGACTCACGCGCGGCGCGGGCGCTGATCTCCTCGTTGCCCCAGTAGACGTTCGGGCAGGTGAGGGAGACGATCGACATGTCGATGCCGGCGGCATCCATCGCCTGGATGCGCAGCTCGTAATCGAAATGGCCCGGCTGCGGGAACACGACCGGCGTCTCGTGGCGGAAGATCTCTTCCTTGCCGTCCGGGCGGACCTTCACGTTGTAGGGCGCGCCGTGCTTGCGCAGCAGATCGAGCCAGGGCCGCGTGAACATATGGGTGTGGACATCGATGATCGGCATCGCAGCGTTCTCCCTCAGCGCTTGATCCAGCCCTTCACTAAGGGGGCTGTACACGGCTGTCTGAATATCGGATTATTCTTGGGTCTTGTGGTGGTCTGGGGTCATTCTTTGATCCCGGCATTTGCACGCCGGTAGTCGGATTGGTCGAGGGAATATAGACGTGCAATGAAACAGGCGCTATAGCGAAGCTGCTGTTCAGTGCTTGTTTGAATTGTCCGAAATACGGACACGATGGCAGCGAATGGGGAGGAGACATGAGCGAGGCCATGGGCGAATTGCAGCGGTCGCGCCGGCGTGGCGGTGCTCGCACCAGCGATGGAGCGGCGGGTAGCCTGCGGCGCGCCGCACCGCTGGTTCGTGCCATTGCGCAAGATGGTGCCGCCGGCGCTTCGATCGCCGATCTTCTCGATCGCACCAGCCTGCCGCGGCCGACGGTCTATCGCGTGCTGGAAACGCTCGCGTCCGTCGGCTGGATCGAGCGGGACGATGTGACGCGCCGCTACTACTTGGCGCGCGAGATGATCGCGCTGGGTGCGGCGGCGGCGGCGCGTCATCCCATCGAGCGGCTGGCGGCGTCCGTGCTGGCGCATCTCGCCACCGAGATCGGCCAGCCGACCTATCTGATGCTGCGCGCGGGCCTCGATGGCGTGTGCGTCGCGCGCCATGAGAGCGGTGCTACGGTGCAGGCGCTGGTGCTGAAGGTGGGGACGCGCGTGCCGATGGGGCGCGGCGCCAGCACGCTGGCGATGATGGCAGCGATGACGGAGGCGGAAGCCGACGAGATCATCGCCTGCAATCGCGCACGCTATCGCGCGGAAACACCGGCGATCGATGAAGCGGCGTTGCGCCGCGAACTAGACGCGGCACGGGAGCGCGGTTTTGCCTCGCATGATGGAATGTTCGTGCCCGGCATGAGCGGGATTGCCGTCGCGATCCGCGATCCCGGCGGTCATCCCATCGCCGGCGTCAGCACGGCGTTTGTCACCGAATGGTTGAGTGAGCGCCAGCGCACCATTTGCGCGCGGCGCCTGGCTGAAACCGCGGCGGATATCGCGGGCCGCTTCGCCATTGCGCGCGCGGCGCCGAACGGGTTGGAGACCAGACGCGCTCTCAACGCGACCTAGAAGAGATTCATAAGCTTCGTCATGCCCGGTCCCAACAAATGGGGCCGCGGAAATCCAGGGGAGAAACGCACCATGATCCGGTTATCGATTCATCGCATCGTCGGGGCCGCCTGTCTTATCGGCGCCACGGCCATCGGTTTCGCCAGCGCGGCAACGGCCGGCACGCTGGACGACGTCAAGGGGCGCGGTGTGGTCCGCTGCGGCATCGCGCCGAACTCGCCGGGCTTCGCGACCAAGGACGCACAGGGTACTTATCGCGGCTTCGACGTCGATTTCTGCCGCGCCATTGCGGCGGCCGTGTTCGGCGACGGCAACAAGATCGAGCTGTCGCCGCTGGGCCTGCGCGAGGCGTTCGCGACGCTGGCGACGGGTGGCGTCGATGTGCTGACGCACCGCTTCACCTGGACATACAACCGCGACAACGGCACGGGCATCGAGACGGTGCTGACGAATTTCTTCGATGGCCAGGGCTTCGTCGTGCGCAAGAGCGCCAATATCAGGAACGTCAGGGAATTGAACGGCGCCACGATCTGCGTGGCGCAGGGCTCGACCTCGGAGCTGAACCTCGCCGATTATTTCCGTGCGCAGAAAATGGAATACAAGCTCGCGACCTTCGCCGATCTCGACGAGGCGCGCAATGCCTACGATGCCGGCCGCTGCGACGCCTGGACCAACGATCGCGGCAATCTCGCCGCGCGTTCGCAAGGGCTCAAGAACCGCGCCGAGCACATGGTGCTGCCCGACACGATCTCCAAGGAGCCGATCGGGCCGATGGTGAAGGCGGGCGATAGCCCTTGGTTCCATGTCGTGCGCTGGGTGACCGCCTCGGTGATCGCCGCCGAAGAGCTGGGCGTCACCTCGGCCAATGTCGAGGAGATGCGCAAGAGCAGCGCCAATGCCGAAGTGAAGCGGCTGCTGGGCGTGGGCGACGATCTGGGCCAGAAGCTCGGCCTGTCGGCGGATTGGGCCTATAACGCCATCAAGCAGGTCGGCAATTACGGCGAGATCTTTGAGAGGCACGTGGGCGAAAAAACGCCGCTGGGCCTGCCGCGCGGCCCCAACGCGTTGTGGACCCATGGCGGGCTGTTGATGGCGCCGCCGATCCGCTAAGACTCCATCCCGGATCCAGCGGAGGGAATTGGAGTCCGGGATCGTGCTCGAAACAGCCCGCCAGACCGACGACCGCACGCGGTCCGCCCCTGGCGGCGTCCGTTTCTCGCGTTCATGCGTGGCGGGAAACGGGGCGCCGTCCTTCAGATCGCGCTGGTCGCCGGCGTCGTTGTGCTGCTGGCGATCATCGCATCGAACACCGCCGCCAATCTGAACCGGCTGGGCGTGCGTACAGGGCTCGAGTTCCTGGCGCGCCCGGCCGGGTTCGATATCTCGCAAGCGATCATTCCCTTTGAGCCGAGCGCCACCTATCTGATGGCGTTCGTCGTGGCGCTGCTGAACACGCTGCTGGTCACGGCGCTGTCCATCGTGCTCGCGAGTTTGCTGGGGCTTGCCCTCGGCCTCGCGCGGCTGTCCTCCAACGGGTTGGTGTCGGCGGCCGCCGGGATCTACGTCGAGACGATCCGCAACGTGCCGCTGCTGCTGCAATTGCTGTTCTGGTACTTCGCGATCCTGCAGCCGCTGCCGGGCCCGCGCGGCAGCCTGAGCATCGCCGGGCTGGTCTTTCTCAACAATCGCGGCCTCGTCCTGCCCAGCCTGCAACTGGGCGCGGGCGGTGGCGCGCTCGTCGTAGCCAGCCTCATCGGAGTTGCGGCGTCGATTGCACTGGCGGTGATGGCGCGGCGGCGGCGCGAGGCAACGGGCCGCTCCGTGGCGTGGCGATGGCTGATTGTGTTGCCGGCGCTGGTGTTGCCTCTGGCAGCCGGAGCCATTTCAGGCGCCGAGATCGGGTGGAGCGTGCCGCACCTGGCCGGCTTCAATTTCCGCGGCGGTGTCACGGTCGCGCCGGAGCTGTTCGCGCTCACTTTGGGCCTGTCGATCTATTCGGCGGCCTTCATCGCGGAGATTGTGCGCGGTGGGCTGCAGTCGATCGCGCGCGGGCAGATCGAGGCGGCGCGCGCCCTGGGCCTCACGCGCTGGCAGATCGCTCGGCTGGTGGAGATTCCGATCGCGCTGCGCGCCATCGTGCCGCCGCTGGGGGCGTACTACGTCATCCTGCTCAAGAACTCCTCGCTGGGGGCGGCGATCGCCTATCCCGATCTCATGCATGTCTTTGCCGGGACCGTGCTCAATCAGACCGGTCAGCCGGTCGAGGTGATGCTGATTACGCTCGCGACCTATCTGGTCCTCGGGTTGGGCTTCGCGGTGCTGACCGGTGCGATCAATCGAGGGCTGCGAACATGAGCGGTGTTCGTCGCTTCTTGCGCAGCTGTGTCTCGTCGCCGGCAAACGCTGCGCTGACCGCGCTGGTGCTGCTCGCCGCGGCCTACGCCATTCCCGGTCTGTTGCGCTGGCTGGTGACGGACGCGGTCTGGACGGGTGCTTCGAGCCAGGATTGCGCCGGACGTGACGCGGCGTGCTGGATCTTCATCGGCGCGCGCATCGATCAGATTCTGTACGGCACGTATCCGGTCCCCGAGCGCTGGCGCGTCATCGCCGCCTTCTTTCTCTGCCTCGCAAGCCTTGGCACGGTTGCGGCGTGGCATCGATCGATCGGCGTGCGGACAATCGGTCTGATCCTGGTGGGCACGGCCATCATTGTCGGCGTGCTGATGCGCGGCGGCGTGGCAGGCCTGCCGGGCGTGCCGACGACGCGCTGGGGCGGGGCGATGCTGACGATGATCATCGCCGGTTGGACGATTGCGACAGCGCTGCCGCTGGGCCTGGTCCTGGCGTTGGCGCGACGCTCCGAGCTGCCGCTGGTTGCGGCGATTGCGGGCGGCTTCATCGACATGGTGCGCAGCCTGCCGCTGGTTGGCATCCTGTTCCTGGTCATCGTGCTGTTCCCGCTGTTCGTGCCACCGGGGATGGAGACGGACAAGCTGATGCGCGCCCTGATCGCCTTCACGATCTTCAATGCAGCCAATCTCGCCGAAGTGTTCCGCGGCGGCATCCAGGCGATCGCGCGCGGTCAGGCCGAGGCGGGACGCAGCCTCGGCCTGTCGCACTGGCGCGTGACAAGCTCCATCGTCGTGCCGCAGGCCGTGGCGATCTCGCTGCCCGGGATCGTCAATGTCTGCATCGCCATCATCAAGGAGACGACGATCGTACTGATCGTCGGGCTCTTTGACTTCCTGGGCGTGTTGCAGGCGGGCCTGTCGGATCCCGACTGGCTGGCAGCGGAGAGCATCCGCACGACGGCCTATGTCTTCGCCGGTTTGGTCTTCTGGGCGGTATGCTTCTCCCTGTCACGCTACAGCCTGGCTCTGGAACGGCGCCTGTCGCCGCAGCGCTAATCGTGGGCGCGGCCCTCCGCGCCGGCATAGATTTCGCTGCCGCCCTCGCGGAATTTTGCCGACATTTCCTCCATGCCGTGCGCTGCCGCGGCGCGGATCTCCTGCGTGATCTTCATCGAGCAGAATTTCGGGCCGCACATCGAGCAGAAATGCGCGAGCTTGGCGCCCTCAGCCGGCAGCGTCTGGTCGTGATATTTCTCCGCGGTTGAGGGATCGAGCGAAAGATTGAACTGATCGCGCCAGCGGAACTCGAAGCGCGCGCGCGACAGCGCGTTGTCACGCGCTTGCGCCGCTGGGTGGCCCTTGGCGAGATCGGCCGCGTGCGCGGCGATCTTGTAGGTGACCACGCCCACTTTCACATCGTCGCGGTCGGGCAGACCGAGATGCTCTTTCGGCGTCACGTAACAGAGCATCGCCGTACCGAACCAGCCGATCATCGCAGCACCAATGCCGCTGGTGATGTGGTCGTAGCCCGGCGCGATGTCGGTGGTGAGCGGCCCCAGCGTGTAGAAGGGGGCCTCGCCGCAGACCGCCAGCTGCTTGTCCATGTTGGCCTTGATCTTGTGCATCGGCACGTGGCCGGGGCCTTCGATCATCACCTGGACGTCGTGTTTCCAGGCGATTTGCGTGAGCTCGCCCAGCGTCTCCAGCTCGGCAAATTGCGCGGCGTCGTTGGCGTCGGCGATCGAGCCCGGGCGCAAGCCGTCGCCCAGCGAGAAGCTGACGTCGTATTCCTTCATGATCGCGCAGATATCCTCGAAATGCTCGTAGAGGAAACTCTCGCGATGATGCGCCAGGCACCATTTGGCCATGATCGAGCCGCCGCGCGAGACAATGCCGGTGACGCGCTTGGCGGTGAGCGGGATGTAGGGCAGGCGCACGCCCGCATGGATGGTGAAGTAGTCGACGCCTTGCTCGGCCTGCTCAATCAGCGTGTCGCGGAAGACCTCCCAGGAGAGGTCTTCGGCCTTGCCGCCGACCTTCTCGAGCGCCTGGTAGATCGGCACGGTGCCGATGGGGACGGGCGCGTTGCGGATGATCCATTCACGCGTGGCGTGGATGTTGCGGCCGGTCGAAAGGTCCATCACCGTGTCGGCACCCCAGCGGATCGACCACACCATCTTCTCGACTTCATCCGCGATCGAGGAGACGATGGCGGAATTGCCGATATTGGCGTTCACCTTCACCAGGAAATTGCGGCCGATGATCATCGGCTCGCTCTCCGGGTGATTGATGTTGGCGGGGATGATGGCGCGACCTAATGCCACCTCGTCGCGCACGAATTCGGGCGTGACGTGATCGGGGATCGCGGCGCCGAAGCTCTCGCCATCGCGGATCGTCGCGGCCGCTGCGTTGCGGCCGAGATTTTCGCGGGTGGCGATGTATTCCATCTCCGGCGTGATGATCCCTTTGCGTGCGTAGTGGAGCTGCGTGACCGTGCGGCCGCGCCGGGCGCGGCGCGGCGAGCGCTGCACCGGAAAATCATCGAGGTCGGCGAAGTCGGTCGAGCGGCGGCCATTGTCCTCTGGCTTCACGATGCGCCCGACATAGCGCTCGGTGTCGTCGCGCAACTCAACCCAGGCTGCGCGCAGGGCCGGCAGGCCGGCGCGAATGTCGATCCTGGTGGCGGGGTCCGTGTAGGGGCCGGATGAAATCATAGACCCGCACGGCCGGCTCATGGGCAGACGGTGTCAGATCGATCTCGCGCATGGCGACGCGCAGATCGGGGTAACGCGTGCCGGCGACATGGACCTTGCGCGAGGCAGGGAAGGGGCCGGTCGAGACTGCGAAATCAGGCTTGGGGGCGGAGTCAGGCATCAAGGATCTCCCTCAACGAGCGTTGCGACGGAGATCCGGGATTGCGTCGGGGGTGTGGAGAGGCGGATTTCCCCCGACAAGTTAGACGGGGAGCGGCCGCGCGGTTCCAGTTCCTACGCCGGTATAACCCGGATCAGGTTCGAAGGGTCACCGCGTTGCCGGAACGCCGGCCGTCGGTATCTCAGTCCCCTAACGGGACTCCCCACGGAACAGAGCGCAGGGTCGACCGCCGGCGGCGGTAAGTCAAGCTGTGTTTGGCCGGCGGTACTTTCGGAGAGTGGCCATTTGTCGTGTATTGGCATAATATGCCAATGACGAAAGAATAGAGGAATCGGCAATGCCGACGCGCAATGTTGTCATTACAGAGCATCAGGCTGAATTGATTGAGGAACTGGTCGAAATCCGGCCGTTACCAGAATGCGAGCGAAGTGCTGCGTGAAGGGTTGCGGCTCCTTGAGCAACGCGATGCCGAAGACGCTGCCAAGCTGAAGGCGCTGCGTGAGGCCACGCGTGTTGGATTGGCGGATATCGAAGCTGGACGTTATCAGGCCTTTGAGAGCGCAGAGGCTCTACGAGAGCATCTAACACAATTGGCAAGCAGAGCCCGGACGCGGCGCCGGAAGTGATTCGCAAGGCCTGGATTGTCCGGCTGTCCGCCGCCGCGGCCGCTGATTTTCAGGACATTATCGATTGGACAGAGGAGCATTTTGGGCCAACGCAATCGAACATCTACGAGCAGTCGTTGAAGGACGTTTTGACGGCATTGAAAGCCGGCGCAGAATTCGGCTGGAGCCAAATTGCGTGGCGATATCGGCAGAGATATTTATACTTTGCACATGGCGCGGCATGGGCATCGCGGACGCCACGTCATTGTCCTTCGTGCCATGAAGATCGATGACCGCCCGATTGTCGACGTGCTTCGCATATTGCATGATGCTATGGACCTTCGGCGGCATATCCTGAAGGTCGTTGATCCGGAGTAGAAGATGCAAATCGCCGTTCTGACCTTCGATGCCTTCAACGAGCTGAACTCGTTCGTCGTCGCACATCTGCTCAACCGCCATGCCGACAGGGGTTGGCATGCCTATATTACCGCGCCCACCGCGCGGGTGACGTCGCGCAATGGGGTAGTTGTGGATGCGCAGAAGCCGCTGGAGTTCACGCGCGAGGCGGATGCGGTGATCGTCGGGAGCGGGTGGAAGACGCGCGATGTCATGATGGACGAGGCGATCGTGCGGCGGATTTCGCTCGATCCCGCGCGCCAGCTCATCGCCAGCCAGTGCTCGGGCGCCCTGATTTTGGCGAAGATGGGGCTGCTTAAGGGCGTGCCGGCCTGCACAGACCACTATACGCGACCGGCGTTGGCGGAGATGGGTGTCAACATTCTGGATAGCGCGTTCCACGCCAACGGCAATGTCGCGACGGCGGGTGGGTGCCTGTCGTCGCAATATATCGCGACGTGGATGGTGGCGATGCGGCTGGGCGACGAGACCGCACGGAAGATGATCTACGACGTGGCGCCGATCGGCGAGAAAGACGTCTATATCGAGCGCGCGCTGGGCGCGGTGGCGCCGTATCTGCGGCCGATGCCGGTGGCCGTCAATTCCTGATCGGCGGCCGCGCCTCACGGCGGGCAGGCGCCATTAAGGATCGACGGGCGGGCGATATCTGAGACCGGGAATCGGCGGATCCCAATTTTCCTGCGTGACGCCCGGCGCGGTGCGGCCCCAGATATTGCCGTGCGTGTCGGGACGACCCGTGAAATGCGCGACGATCAGGCGATGCAGCATGTCCATGTTGGGCAGGATGCCGTGGAAACCCGCGACCTTGCTGATGGCGCGATCCTAAATCTCCCAATAGCCGTAATCCTCCGACGTGACGACGACGAGGTTCTCGAGCTTGAGGAATTTGGGCAAGGCACCTTCGAAGGGCACGGTACCATCACCGGTCATGCGCCTTGCCTGCTGATCCTTGCTGGCCCATTGATTTTGGCGGTCAGCGGAACTGAAAACGAAATTCGGACCATTCGGGGTTTTCTCGACCTTGAGCTTGACCCGCGTTTCCGAACCCGCCCCCACGACGCACAGCCAATTCTTGGGATCGAGACCGGCCGTGGGCAGCTTCAACCTGTCGGTTCGGCGCCGGTGGGCGGCGGCCATTTTCAGGAGACTGGCGAAAAGTTCGCGCGCATCGACGGGAAGGTCCGTCAATCCGTGGAGGCGGATATATTGCTGGATCGTGTCGATGATGCTGGGCTGCCAGATCCCGGGATCGAACAAGGATTTGGGGAGAGTCGGATCGGTGAGCTCCAGTCCGTTGGCGAAGCTCGGGATAAGCTGATAGAGGGCCGGCGTGAGGCGGGCGGATTCCCGCTCGCGTGAGCTGGGCGGCGAGCCGCCGAGATCGGCGGTCCCGGTCGTGACCTTGATGACGGCTTCAAACGAACCCTGAAAGGGTGACGCCAGCGTCGCCACCTTGTGAACCCGGTCCGCGCCGACGCGCTGCAAATAGCCCGCGATGATGAGCCCGCCCATCGAGTGGCCGACGAGGTTGACCTTCGGATTCTTCACGAAGGCGGGATCGCGGTAATGCTGCAAAAGCAACGTGCGCGCGATCACCTCGTCGATGAACGTTTCCAGCTGGCGCTCGGTCGTGTCGAGGGGCTGGCGCCAATCATAGGCGAACGGATAGACGGGAATGGGTTGGTCTTCGGCCGGGCGCAGATTGTGGCGTAGCTCTTCGATCAGCTCGCGGTAAGCGATCTCGAAGATCTGTCCGGGAACGACCCGGGCCGGTTCCACGGCCTCGTAACGCAAATTGTTGGGATGAAGGGTCGCGCGCGTGTAGTCCTTCGTGACGACGGACCAGACCGTTTCCGGCGGCAGCGGATAGATATCGTGAAGGAACGACGCCGTTATGCCGGGTATGACGATTGTCGGACAGGCGGCGATTGGCATGAGGCCTCCCCTTAAATCGCGCCATGAGGGCGCTGCGCGGCGTTCTTAATTGTTATTCCACTTAAGCCACCACTCGTTAGTCGCGGTCAAGCGTTGCGGGCGAGCGGGCGGCCGACGGCCAGCTCGGCGCGGAACGCGGGGTCTTCGTCGAGGAAGGCGGCTTCGGGGCCGGCCCCCATCGCATCGTAAAAGCGGCTCATGAAGCAGCGCAGCGACGCACAGAGCGCGATATCGCTGATCTGCGGGTCACTGAAACCGACGTTCCGCAGCTTATCGATCGTCGCTTGCGTGACCTTGGACGCATGCTTCGCCACGGTTTCCGCGAACTCCAGCATTGCAACATCGCGCGCGGACAGACCCGCCGCGCGATAGTCGTGCAGGAGCGCCGTGACGGCCGGTCTGCCGCCCAGATCCTGCAGCAGCTGCTTGCCATAGACCGTCGCGCAATAGGTTGAAGGCACGTGCTTGGCGGCGATGAAGGTGATGAGCCGCCAGTCGCGCGGGCTCAACGAAAACCCGGCTTTGATCTTGCCATAGAAATCCTCCCACAGCGGCAGAAGGTCGGCGCGCGCGGTCATGCACGACGTCGCGGCCATCACGAAGCCGAATTTCTCCTTCTCATGCGCATAGATCTCGGCGATCGGGCCGCTCGCCTCGTGCTCGGCGATTGTTTTTAGGAACATGGGCTTTCCCCCTCACATGCGCGGTCTATTCGAGCCCATCGGCGATGACGAAGCTGCATTTCGCGGCTTTGAGGCGGAACGGCAGAATTTTCTGGTAGGCGGGCGAGTGGTACCAATCCTCGACGGCCTTTCGGGAGGGGAACTCCAGGATGACGACGCGCTCCCACGGCATGTCGCCTTCGAGGGCATTGAACTTGCCGCCGCGCACGACGAACTTGCCGCCAAAGGCCTCGATGGTAGGGATCACCTGGCCGCGGTATTGGTCGAACGACGCCTGGTCGTGAATAGTTTCGTAGACGATGCAATAGGCCTTCATCTCGTTCCTCCCTCGTGGTCGGGAGGCAAGATAAGGACTTTGGCCGCCTGCGTCACCTCTCGGGAATCACACCGTCAGGTGCCGGCGAACTTCCTTTTCGTCGAGGTCGCGGGCGGGGCCGGCGAGGACGATTTCGCCGCGGCTCATGATGGCGGACGTGTCGGCGAGATCGCGGGCGAACTCGTAGTATTGCTCGACCAGCAGGATCGCCATGTCGCCGCGATTGGCAAGCAGCCGGATGACGCGCTCGATATCCTTGATGATCGAAGGCTGGATGCCCTCGGTCGGCTCGTCGAGGATCAGCAGTCGCGGGCGGGTGACGAGGGCTCGCGCGATGGCGAGCTGCTGCTGCTGACCGCCGGAGAGATCGCCGCCGCGGCGATTGAGCATGCTCTTGAGCACCGGGAACAGCTCGAAGATTTCGTCGGGAATCGTGCGTTTCTCGCGCGGCAGGGGCGCGAAGCCGGTCTTGAGATTTTCTTCGACGGTCAGCAACGCGAAGACTTCGCGGCCCTGCGGCACATAGCCGATGCCACGGCGCGCGCGCTCATAGGGGCGCAAGGCGGAGACATCGTTGTCTTCCCACATGATGCGGCCGGAGCGGATCTTCTCGAGCCCGACGATCGAGCGCAGCAGGCTCGATTTGCCCACGCCGTTGCGGCCGAGCAGACAGGTGATCTTGCCCTTGGTGGCACCGACCGACACACCGCGCAGGCAATGGCTGGCGCCGTAATAGAGGTTGACGTTCTCGACGTTCAGCATGGCGCATAAGCTTCAAAAACATTGTCATGCGCGGGCTTGACCCGCGCATCTGAAAGTGCGCGAAAGCTGGCGCGAGATCGCCGGGTCAAGCCCGGCGATGACAGAAAAAGAATGGGGGAGGCGAGAGACATTTAACGCCCCAAATAAACTTCAATCACGCGCGGATCGTTCTGCACGTGGTCGATCGTGCCTTCGGCGAGGACGGAGCCTTCGTGCAGCACGGTCACCTTTGTGGCCAGCGCGCGCACGAATTCCATGTCGTGCTCGACGACGACCACTGAACGCTTTCCCGCAATACGCCGCAGCAGAGCGGCGGTCTGTTCGGTTTCCTGGTCGGTCATGCCGGCGACGGGCTCGTCGACCAGCATCAGCTCGGGATCCTGCATCAGCAGCATGCCGATCTCGAGCCATTGGCGCTGGCCATGGGAGAGGGCGCCGGCCTTCTCCTTGGCGCGATGCGAGAGGCCGGTGATGTCCAGCACTTCATCGATGCGCGCACGCGTCGCGGGATTGAGCGCAAAGGTAAGGCTCGACCACAGGCCGCGATCGCCCTTTAGCGCCAGCTCGAGATTCTCGAAGACGCTGTGATGGTCGAACACGGTCGGCTTCTGGAATTTGCGACCGATGCCCATATTGGCGATCAAAGCTTCGTCAAGTTTCGTTAAATCGTGTGTGCCCTTGAACAACACCTTTCCCTTGTCGGGCCGCGTCTTGCCGGTGATGACGTCCATCATCGTGGTCTTGCCCGCACCATTGGGGCCGATGATGGTGCGCAGCTCTCCGGGTTCGACGATCAGGCTGAGCTCGTTCAGCGCCTTGAAGCCGTCGAAGCTGACAGTGACGCCGTCGAGATAGAGGATCGGTTCCGGTTTCGCGGTCATTCGCCGGCCCTCTGCGCCAAGGTGGGGAGAGCGACCGGCGGATTGGTCGGCAGCTTTCCGCGGATGGTCGCCACTAGGCCGACAATGCCGCGCGGCAGGAACAGCGTCACGGCGATGAACAGGGCGCCGAGCGCGAACAGCCAGATTTCCGGCAGGGTGGAGGTAAGCCAGGTCTTGGCGGCGTTGACCACGAAGGCGCCGAGGATGGCACCGTAGAGCGTGCCGCGGCCGCCGACGGCAACCCAGATCACGGCCTCGATCGAGGCGGCAGGCGAGAATTCGCTGGGGTTGATGATGCCGACCTGCGGCACGTAGAGCGCGCCCGCGACACCGGCCAGCATCGCCGAGAGGGTGAAGACGAAGAGCTTGTAGGAGGTGACGGAGTAGCCCAGGAAGCGCACGCGCGATTCCGCGTCGCGCACCGCGATCAGCACGCGGCCAAGTTTGCTTTGCACCACAAAACGTCCAAGGCCCCAGGCGCCGAACAGGGCGATTGCGGAGGCGACATAAAGCCCGGCACGCGTCGAGGGACGGTTGAGCGCGAAGCCGAGGATGTCCTTGAAATCGGTCAAGCCGTTATTGCCGCCGAAGCCCATGTTGTTGCGGAAGAAGGCGAGCAGCAGCGCGAAGGTCATCGCCTGGGTGATGATCGAGAGATAGACGCCGGTGATGCGCGAGCGAAACGCGAACCAGCCGAAGACGAACGCAAGCGCACCGGGCACGAGCACCGCCATCACGACGGCGAAGGGGAACATGTCGAAGCCGTACCAGAACCAGGGCAGCTCCTTCCAATTCAGGAAGACCATGAAATCCGGCAGGATCGGGTGGCCGTAAACGCCGCGCGTGCCGATCGAGCGCATCAGGTACATGCCCATGCAATAGCCGCCGAGCGCGAAGAACGCGCCGTGGCCGAGGCTGAGAATGCCGCAATAGCCCCAGATCAGGTCGATGGAGAGAGCAAGGATCGCCAGGCATATCCATTTGCCCAGCACCGTCACCCAGAAATCCGGCACATGCCAGGTCGAGCCCGGCGTGGCGGTGAGATTGAGGATCGGCACGGCGAAGACGACCAGGGCAAAGACAACGACGAGCGCCCAGGCGAACCAGTTGGGGCCGCCGGCGACGATGCGTGTGACAGGACCGGCCATCGCTCAGGCCTCGACCGCGCGGCCCTTGAGGGCGAAGAGCCCGCGCGGCCGGCGCTGAATGAAGAGGATGATGGCGACCAGGACGAAGATCTTGCCGAGCACGGCGCCGGCGTAAGGCTCGAGGAACTTGTTGACGATGCCGAGCAGCATGGCGCCGACCAGCGTGCCGTAGAGATTGCCGACACCACCGAAGACCACCACCATGAAGCAATCGACGATGTAGCTCTGGCCGAGATTGGGGCTGACATTGTCGATCTGGCTCAGCGCCACGCCGGCGATGCCGGCAATGCCCGAACCCAGGCCGAAGGTCAGCGCGTCGATATAGTTGGTGCGGATACCCATGGCCGAGGCCATGGCGCGGTTCTGCGTGACGGCGCGCATCTGCAGGCCGAACGGCGTGTAGCGCATCACGGCGATGACGACGAAGAGAACCAGCAGGCCGAAGACGATGATCCAGATGCGGTTCTGGGTGAGCGAGACACCCATTACGTCGATGGCGCCAGTCATCCACGAGGGCGAGGTGACGATTCGGTTGGTCGGTCCGAATAGCGAGCGCACCGCCTGCTGGAGGATCATGGAGAGCCCCAGGTCATCAGCAGTGTCTCGAGCGGGCGGCCGTAGAGGAAGCGGATGACACCACGCTCCAGCGCCACGCCTAAGGCACCCGCGACCAGGAAGGCGGCGGGGATCGCGAGCAGGACCGAGATTTCCATCAAGCCCGGCGCCACCGAGAGCAGGATCTGCTGCACCACGAAGGTGGTGTAGGCGCCGATCATGATCATCTCGCCATGCGCCATGTTGATGACGCCCATCACGCCGAAGGTGATGGCGAGGCCGATTGCGGCGAGCAGCAGGACGGAGCCGAGGCTGAGCCCCTGGAAGATCGAGGCGACGAAGTCGATCCAGACGAGGCGGCCTTCGACGCTCTTCACGGCCGCCGCCGCCGCCTGGCGAACATCGGCGTCGGTGTCGGTGGTGCTCTGGCGCTGGAGCAGGCCGCGGGCGTTGAGATCGGTCGAGGTCGCGAGAGCGGCAATGGCGGCGAGACGCTTGGCCTTGTCGGGGTCGGTGATCTCGGCGGCGGCGAGGGCCGTCTGCATGACCGCGCGCACGCCGGACTCGGTTTCCTTGCCGATCGCCTCGCGCAGCAACGGGGCCGCTTCAGGGGAGGCGCCTGACAGCAATGCGCTGGCGGCGCGGCGGCGCTGATCGGCGTCTTTGGAGAACAGCCCTAGCCGCCCCAGCGCCTCGAGCAAGGCACCACGCAGGCGGTTGTTGACGGTGATCTGCTGAAGGGCGCTGGCAGGCGCCGTGCCGGCATCGGCGCCGGCGATCGCATCGGTGAGGGCGACCGTCGCGCCGGCGGTGCGGCCAATGACGATCACGCCACCCTTGGCGTAGAGGCGCCCTTCGACCATCGCTTGCAGGATCGGGATGGCGCGCGCGTCGCCCAGGGCCGCCAGTTTTTCGACGGCGGCGAGCTTGTCGGAGAAGCTGTCGGCGTTGAGCGCCACGACCAGGCGGTCGAATTCGGGAATGTTGCTGGCCACGCTTGAGGTGGCGGCACCGGCGAGGCTTTCCAGCGCCTTGGCGAGTGCTTCCTTGGCGTCGTCCTCGAGGGCGACGGGTTCGATCTCGTCTTCGGCGAGCGGCTCGCCAGCTTCTTGCGTGGCGGCGAGCGTGATTTTGTAGGTGTCGCCATCGCGCTCGGCGATGACCAGCGTCTTGTCGGCCTTGCGCACGAACAGCGTGCCGTCGTTCAGCGCCTGCAACACCGGCACGGCGCGCGGGTCGGCGAGGGTGACGAGATTCTCGATCGCGCTGATCTGCTCGTCCGCACGGTTGGCATTGAGGGCGGCGACAGCGTCGTCGAATTCAGCGGCCTGGGCCGGGCCGGCGATCAGCAACAGGGCGATCAACAGGGCGCGGACAAACTGCATTGGGACCGATCGGCGAAAAATAATGATGTGCTTGGAAAACCGGCCCCGTCCGCGAAAAGCGGGCGGGGCCGGGTCTCTACGGATCAAACCTCAGTTCGCGAGCGACTTGAACTTGGGCTCGGTGCAGTTGCCGCACACCCAGGGGAAGGTCCAATCCGCGGTGAGCTTGGCGCTCTCCGGGATGAACTTCGACCAGGCATCGGCCTTCACGGGGCCCTTGGTCTGCCAGACGATCTGGAACTGACCGTCCTTCTGGATCTCGCCGATCAGGACGGGCTTGGACAGATGATGGTTGGTGTTCATCACGCTGGTGAAGCCGCCCGGGGCCTTGACCTTCTGGCCGTACATCGCCTGACGCACCGCGTCGACGTTGTCCGTGCCAGCCTGGGCCACGGCCTGCGCCCACATCTTGAAGCCGATATAGGTGGCTTCCATGGGGTCGTTGGTCACGCGCTTGTCGTTCTTGATGAACGTCCGCCACTCTTTGATGAACGCGGTGTTGACGGGGCTCTTGACCGACTGGAAGTAGTTCCAGGCGGCGAGATGGCCGACGAGGTTGCTCGTGTCGATGCCGGCGAGTTCCTCCTCACCGACCGAGAACGCGACAACCGGGATGTCCGACGCCTTGATGCCGGCGTTGGCCAGTTCCTTGTAGAACGGCACGTTGGCGTCGCCGTTGATGGTCGACACCACGGCCGTCTTCTTGCCGGCCGAGGAGAACTTCTTGATGTCCGCCACGATCGTCTGCCAGTCGGAATGACCGAACGGCGTGTAGTTGATCATGATGTCTTCCTGCTTTACGCCCTTGGACTTCAGGAAGGCTTCGAGAATCTTGTTGGTCGTGCGCGGATAGACATAGTCGGTGCCGGCGAGCACCCAGCGCTTCACTTCGCCGCCGTCCTTGCTCATCAGGTATTCGACAGCCGGGATCGCCTGCTGATTCGGCGCGGCGCCGGTGTAGAAGACGTTCTTCGAGCTTTCCTCGCCTTCGTACTGAACGGGGTAGAAGAGGAGGCCGTTGAGCTCCTCGAACACCGGCAGCACGGATTTGCGGCTGACCGAAGTCCAGCAGCCGAACACCACGGAGACCTTCTCCTTGGTCAGCAGCTCGCGGGCCTTTTCGGCGAAGAGCGGCCAGTTCGAGGCCGGGTCGACGACCACCGCCTCGACCTTGCGGCCAAGCAGGCCGCCCTTCTTGTTGATGTCGTCGACCATCATCAGGACCGTGTCCTTGAGGGTCGTCTCGCTGATCGCCATCGTGCCCGACAGCGAGTGAAGAACACCGACCTTGATGGGTGCCTGCGCCGCGGCGGGTGCCGCGAGAGCCGCGCCGATGCCCGCCACGATGGCGCCTCCGGCGAGCAGTTTGGAAATTCCCTTTATTGCCACGTCATGGCCTCCTTATCCGTTTTGTTCGTTCCGATCCCGATTCAATTGCCGGCGCCCCTGGGACGGCAGCGCGCCCATCACAATTCAGCAATAACGGGGCCAGCGACCGCGAATTTGGTGGAACTGGGGACGGATCGACGAAGCTCGCGGAATGACAAGCGAAGTCGCTGCGGTGCGAACAAATTGGGCAAATGCGCTTGCCTGTTTTTTCAGCATAAATCTCGTTGGTGTACAGCAATTGAGCAGCGTTTCACTGGGCGACACGAAAAGGCTCGAAACGACGCGTCGGCATAGGCCGAAAGGGGCAAGATCAAGGAAACATTAACCAATTTTGGCCAATCTCGACCGAGGGCGGGATCAACCGCCGGCAGGGAATTTGTGGAGCGGGGAATGTCGAAATCCGGGGCCGAGGACGCCTCAATTTTCGCGGATATTGCTACCGAGGCCGGCAAGCTCAGCGTCGAAGTTGCGGACGTCGCGGGCCATGTCGACGATGTGAGTGCGCGCGTCAAGGTCCAGGCCGATCTGTTCAAGAATTTGCGCGACGCGGCCGTCGAACTGGGAACCAGCAACAGCAAGATCAGTCGCGCCGCGTCGGCCGTCGACAAGGCGGCGAGCACGGCGACCCAGGACATGAATGCGTCGCGCGCGCGCGTCGACGCGTCGATCGCGGACATTCAGGCGTTGGTCGAGGCGGCGGGCGAGTTCGAGCGCGATATCGGCGGGTTGTCGGAAGCGCTCGAGCGCGTCGGCAAGGTGGCGCAGGGCATCGACGCGATCGCCAAGCAGACGAATCTCCTGGCCCTCAACGCGACGATCGAAGCGGCGCGCGCGGGCGATGCCGGGCGCGGCTTTGCGGTGGTGGCCGGCGAGGTCAAGGCGCTGGCCAAGCAGACCAGCGACGCGACCAGCGAGATCGACGCGACCCTGAAGACATTGTCGGACCGCACGCACCGCCTGCTCGACCAGAGCGGCAAGTCGATCAAGCGCGCCGAGACGGCGCGCACCGGCACGGCCGCGATCGGCGAAGTCATGAACACCATCGGCAAGGCGATGGGCGAGGTGGCGGGCGAGGTGTCCGGCATCACCGGCGCCGCCGGCGACATCGAGCAGCGCTGCGAGCGCCTGCTGGGCGCCTTCAGCGAGATGTCGACGAGTGCGGCACAATCCAGCGACAACCTCCTGGCGGCGCGCGAGCGCGTCAACCGGCTGTTGCTGGTCGGTGAGAATCTCATCAGCATGACAGCTCTGTCGGGCGTCGAGACGGTCGACACGCCGATTGTGCGCGCGGCCGTCGCTTGCGCCGCCGAGATTCAGTCGCTGTTCGAAAAGGCGGTCGAGGACGGACAGATTTCGCTGGGCGATCTGTTCGACGAAAGCTATGCACCGATGGCCGGCACCAACCCGGCGCAATTCTCCACGCGCTATGCCGCCTTCACCGACCGCGTCCTGCCCGATATTCAGGAAAAGACGCTGACGCTGAGCGATAAGGTCGTGTTCTGCGCCGCGATCGACCGCAACGGTTTCATCGCCACCCATAACCGCAAATTCTCGCAAGCTCAGGGCAAGGACGTGGCGTGGAACACCGCCAACAGCCGCAACCGCCGCTTCTTCAAGGACCGCACCGGCCTCGCGGCGGGGCAGAGCACCAAGCCTTTTCTGGTGCAGACCTATCGCCGCGACATGGGCGGCGGGAATTTCGTGCTGATGAAGGACGTCTCGGCGCCGATCGCCGTGCGCGGCCGCCATTGGGGCGGGTTGCGCGTCGGGTATAAGATCTGACGTCTACCGTTCCAATTTGAGTTCGCGGGCTTGACCCGCGAGTCCTTGTGTCGGCGAGGCGCTGTTGCACGACGATTGTGCTTTGCCATCAACGTCGCTCTGCTGCATACCCCCCACCCGCTCGCTTCGCTCGCGACCTCCCCCTCAAGGGGGGAGGTTGAAGGCGATAAGCGCGGTCTGATTCCCTCCCCCCTTGAGGGGGAGGGCTAGGGTGGGGGTGATGCAGCAGAGCAATGATGCCACTGTGAAATGGTCTGTCGTTGCTTCAATGCCATCGGATGCTTATCACTCTTTCTGAACATTCTGCCTCAAGAGATTCTTGCACCATGCACCCGCCTGGCGGAATTCGCCTGCTGCTCGCCCTGGCACTTGTCACCTCGCTTAGCCAGTTCCTGCGTTCCGCCACCGGAGCCATTGCGCCGGAGTTGATGCGCGATCTCGCCATGGCGCCCGAAGTTCTGGGCGCTGCCAGCGGCGCGTTCTTCGCGGCCCTGGCGGCAATGCAGATTCCGGTCGGGCTCGCGTTCGACCGTTGGGGTGCGCGGCGTACGGTGACGATCCTCACCGTCGTCGCGGCGCTGAGCTGCCTGGGCACCGCTGCGGCCACCAACGGCGCGCAGTTCGTCGCGGCGCGCGCCGTCTCGGGCATCGGCTGCGGCGCCAGTTTCATGGCGGCGGTGTTGTTGATCGGCCGCTGGTATGCCGGGCGGCGCATGACCACGGTGATGAGCTGGGTCTTCGCGATCAGCTACGCCGGCGTGCTGGCCGCCGCCTCGCCCATCGCCTGGGCCGCGGAGACGATTGGCTGGCGCGCTGCCTTCACGATTGCCGGCATCGCATGCGTGGCGATCGCGATGCTGAGCTTCTGGAGTGTGAGCGACCGGCCGGACGGCGACATGCGCGCGGACAAGCGCCCGGATGGGATTCTGGCGGAGCTCAAGGGCGTGCTCGCGGTGTGGAGCATCCCGTCGATCAAGCCGATCTTGTGCATGCATATGTTTCCCTACGCGGTCATCGGCACGATGGTGGGGGTGTGGGCGGGGCCGTATCTGAACGATGTGCATGGCCTGAGCAGCGTGGCGCGCGGGCATGTGATGTCGGTGATGGTGCTGGCGCAGGTCGTTGGCGTGCTGTTCTACGGGCCGCTCGACCGGCTCCTCGACAGCCGCAAGCGCGTGGTCACGGCGGGTGCGCTGAGCACGATTGCGGTGCTGCTCGCCCTGGCACTATGGCCGCGACCGCCGCTGGTCCTGGCCATCGTGCTGCTGACGTTGCTGTGCTTCGTGACGGCCTACGCCATCGTCATTGTGGCGCATGGCCGCAGCCTGTTTCCCGACCATCTGGCTGGGCGCGGGGTGACCACGGTCAATCTGGCGCAGGCGCTGGGGACGGCGCTGATGCCGACGCTGACCGGGATCATCGTCGGCGTATTCGTGCCGTCCATTGGGGCCGGCGCGTCGGAAACGGGCTATCGCGTCGCGTTCGGGGCGATGGCGGCGCTGCTGAGCCTTGGTACGCTTGTCTATGTCCAGGCGCGCGACGTACGACCCAGCGAGACCGAGGGGCGGGCTGGCTGACCGGCCGGGTCTTGCTTCGGCCAGGGTGGCTCGCCAAGTATAGGGGGTGGTCACCCCGTCTTCCCCGAAACGGTCTTGGTTCCAGAAAGCGCGGCGCGCCTGCGCCATGGTGCTCGCGGCCCTGTTAGGGCCGCTGGCGCTCAGCGCCACCGTCTCGTCGCAGGAATCCGTGCCGTGGTATGCGGCGAGCCGCGAGCCCACCGGGCTCGCCCCGGATCCCGCCAAGACGCCGGAGGCGGTCCTGCAGGTTTATGGCGCCCGGGCGGTGGCCTGGCGGGGCACGTTCAGCCTGCACACCTGGATCGCCTTCAAGCCGGCGGGTGCGAGCGCCTACGAGCGTTACGACGTCATCGGCTGGGGCGTGGATCGCGGCCAGCCGGCGGTCCGGCGCGACCGCATGGGGCCGGACAATTACTGGTTCGGCAACAAGCCGGAGCTGATCCTCGACCGGCGCGGGCCGGAGGTCGAAGCGCTCATCGAGAAAGTGCGCGCGAGCGATCAAGACCTATCCCTATCCCGACACCTACGTCACCTGGCCGGGCCCAAACAGCAACACGTTTACCGCTTATATCGGTCGCGAGGTGCCGGAACTGGGGCTCAACATGCCATCCAACGCCATCGGCAAGGATTTTCTGCCGAACTGGAATGTGGTGGCGATGACGCCCAGCGGGACCGGCGCGCAATTCTCGCTGCTGGGCGTAGTGGGTTTGCTGATCGGCGCGGATGAAGGGATCGAGGTCAATGTGCTGGGCCTGGCGCTGGGCATCGACGTGCTGAAGCCAGCGCTCAAACTGCCGGGCATCGGGCGCGTCGGCTTCGATTGAATCTGCAAGAGTTCGGGAGACGCCATGACTCCTCTGCGCGCGATGCTGTTTGCGATGATTGGCGTGGCGAGCGCAAGTGTCGGCGCGTCTGCGCAAGAGAGCGGAAGCTGGACGAAGGGCGCGCCGATGCCGGTTGCGCGCGCCGAGGTCGCGGTGGCTGAGACGGCGGGAAAGATCTTCGTGGTGGGTGGCATCAACAGCCCGCTCGAAATCGAGATCTACGATCCGGCGGCGGATCGATGGAGCCGGGGTGCGGCGATGGCGCACGCCGTGCACCATCCGGCGGCGGTTGGGCTCAACGGCAAGCTCTATGTTCTCGGCGGCTACGTCGACGGCTGGAATCCGACGGCGAACGTTCACGAGTACGATTCCGCCCGTAATGTCTGGCGAGCGCTCGCACCGATGCCCACAGCACGCGGCGCGCTGGCCGCTGCTGTCCTTGGCGGAAAAATTTACGCGGTCAGCGGCGCAGGAACCGGACGCCGCAACACGACGGCGCACGAAGTGTACGATCCCGCGACCAATCAATGGAAAACATTGGCGCCGGTGCCCACAGCGCGCGATCATCATGCGCTGGCGAGCGTCGATGGCCGTCTCTACGCGATCGCCGGCCGCGTCGATGGCAGCTACGGCCGCAATCTCGCCGACAACGAAGCCTATGACCCCGCGAGCGATCGCTGGGAGCGGCGCGCCGCGATCCCAACCGCGCGCAGCGGCATTGCGGCGGCGGTGCTGAACGGGCGGATTTTCGTCGTTGGCGGCGAGGCGCCGTCAGGGACCTTCAACCAGGTCGAATCCTACGACCCGAAGAGCGATACGTGGAGCGCCCATGTGCGCATGCCGACAGCGCGCCATGGGCTGGGCGCGGTCGCCATTGGCGGGCGGATGTTCGTGATCGCCGGCGGGCCGACGCCCGGCGGCTCCAACTCCACGGCCAACGAGATCTTCACGCCCTAAGGGCGGCACGCACGATCGTGTCGAGCGCCGACAGGAAGCGCGAGCGATCGGCTTTCGCGAAGGGCGGCGGACCGCCGGTGGTCATGCCGAGTTCGCGCATATGCTGCGAGATTTCGCGGCCGGCCATGGCGGATCCGATATTGTTTTGCGTCCAGGGCTTGCCATTGAACGCCAATGCGCGCGCACCCTTTGCGAGGCAGCGCGAGGCCAGCGGAATATCCGAGGTGACACAGACATCCTTGGCCGTGATGCGCTCGGCGATCCAGTCATCGGCCTCGTCGAGCTTCGCGCCGACCGTGACCATGCTGATGTTCGGGTTGGGCGAGGGGCGGATCGGGCGCGAACCGTTGGAAACGACGAAGACCTTCAGGTTCAGGCGCTCGGCGACACGGTAGACTTCCTCGCGCACCGGGCAGGCGTCGGCGTCGACGTAGAGATCAGTCACTCCGCCGCCTTCTTGTCCTGTAAATGCAGATAGCCGTCGCGGGTTTGCGGGAAGCGGCGGCCGAGGATGCTGCCGGCGACGAGCGTGCGCAGCACTTGCGCGGTGCCGCCGGCAATCGCGAACATGCGCGCGTCGCGCACGTAGCGCTCGAGCGGGTTGTTGCGCGAATAGCCGGCCGCGCCGAACACCTGCAACGCGTCGTTGGTGACCTTGATCGCGGTTTCGGAGGCGAGGATTTTCGCCTGTGCCGCGGCGAGCTGGTCGGGGAAGCCGCCGTCGCGCGCACTCGCGGCCGCCTTCCAGATGAGAGCGCGCGCCGCTTCGAGCGCGATGCTCATGTCGGCGATGATCCATTGCAGGCCCTGGAACTCGGCAATCGGACGGCCGAACTGCTCGCGCTTCAGCGCGTAATCGCGTGCGAGTTCGTAAGCACCTTGTGCGAGTCCTAGTGCGACGGTCGCAGCCCCCACGCGCTGGCCATTGTAGGCGTCCATCAGATCGCCGAAGCCGTGACGCAAGCCCCGCGGCGGCTGGAGCAGCATGTCGGCTTGGATTTCGAGATTGTCGAAGATCAACTCGGTTTCTGGGATGCCGCGCAGGCCCATGGCCGGTTCACGCTTACCGATGATGAGGCCTTTGGGCGTGTTCTTGTCGGGATCGCGCAGTGCGATGAAGCCGCCGATGCCTTGCTCGGCGCCGCGCTCATCGAAGACGCGCGCGAAGATCAAATGTAGGCGCGAGACACCGCCGCCGGTGATCCAATGCTTCTTGCCGTTGAGGACATATTTATCGCCGCGCTTGTCGGCGCGCGTCGTCATCTGCGTGGCGGCGGAGCCGGCCTCGGGCTCGGTGATGCAGATGGCGGGCTTGTCGCCGCCCAGCACCGCTTCGGCGGCGAGCTTGCGCTGCGCCGGCGTGCCGTAGCGCAGGATGGCGCCGACCGCGCCCATATTGGCCTCGACGACGATGCGCGCGGAGGGGCCGCAGCATTTCGCCATCTCCTCGATCACCAGGATGACATCGAGATATGAGCGGCCCTGGCCGCCGAGATCCTTGGGCACGGTCATGCCCATGAAGCCGGCCTCGCGCAGCTTCGCGACATGGCCCCAGGGATAGGCCTCGCTACGGTCAAGCTCGGCCGCGGCGGGCGCCATTACGCTACGCGCCAGCGCCCGGGCGCGGCTGCGAAGCTCCTCTTGTTCCGGCGTGAGCTGGAAGATCATGGCGTTCCTCATCTTGGGCCTGGCGCATGATCGCGGGTCGGCCCGGCAAGGGTCAAGGCCGGCGGCGGTGGAATTGTATAGACTTGGCGCATCACGCCCGCGGAGCCCTTGACATGCACCCGATCACGTCGCGCTACCGTTCTGAGAACGGCTTCACCTTGATCGAGATCAAGCTCGATCGGCTGGAGCAGCTTTTCAATTCCTTCGATCCGTCGCCGTTTCATGTAAAGGATCTCGATGACGACGCGGAGGAGTACATCGTTGGCGCGGTGCGCGAATTTCCGCTGCACGGCAAGCTGAAGCTCGTTTTCTATCTGGCGGATGAACCATCGCGGACCGATACGCCAGCCGACCTGACGCAGGCCATTCACGCGTATTTCGAATATCGCTATTTCGCGACCAAGCGTGACCTGCGCTTCGAACTGCAGATCGGCCGCACCTCGTTGATCATCGGCCTCGCATTTCTGACCCTGTGCGTGAGCTTGCAACAGATTTTCTTTGCTCGCGGAGAGGACGTGGTCGAGCACATCTTTTCCGAGGGTTTGGTGATCTTGGGCTGGGTCGCGATGTGGCGGCCGCTGCAGACATTCCTCTACGAATGGTGGCCGATCCGGCACAAAGGGCAGATCTACGCCAAGCTTGCGGCGATGCCGGTCGAAATCCGGCCGGTCGAGCAGTTGGAGACTACCCGACCAGCGACAAGAACAGAGGTAGGGTGATCGCCGCCAGCACCGTGTGCACGGTGATGACGCAGGCCATCAGCGCGTGGTCGCCGCCCATGCGCCGCGCCAGAATGAAGGCGGAGGGTGCTGGAGGGAGGGCTGCGAACAACACGGCGACGGATGTCGAGAGCGTGTCGACGCCGATCAGCTTACAGCCGCCCCAGGCGATCAGCGGCGACAGAATAAGCTTCAGCACGACCGAGAGGGCGAGCGCGTTGGCGTTGCCCTTGAGGGCGCCGAAACTGAGGCCCGCACCCACCGCGATCAATCCGATCGGCAGCGCGCCGCGGCCGAGGATGTCGAGGGTCGGGCCGATGATCGGCGGCAGGCCCCATCCCAAGGCCGAGAACACGAGGCCCGCCAGCGAGGCAAGAATCAGCGGATTGAGGGCGAGCTCCATGGCGATGGTCGGCAGGTCGGGGATGGTGCCGCGCGCGTGGCGGGCGAGGGCGAGGACCGAAACGATGTTGGAGAGCGGGATCAATAGGGCGAGCAGGACAGCAAGAAGCGCCGTACCGTTGGCGCCGTAGAGCGCCACCGCGGCGGCAAGGCCGACATAGGTGTTAAAGCGCACCGAGCCCTGAAAGATCGAGGTGTAGGCGCCGCCGCTCGATGCGATGCGCGGCCCGATCGCCACCAGGATGCCGGCAATGATCAGCATCACGCCGGCGAGGATGCCGAACACGGGCAGCACCACCGGCGCCGTTACCTTGGCGGTCGCCATGGAGTGGATCAGCAAGGCGGGGAACAGGACGAAATAGGTGAGCTTCTCGACCGGCTCCCAGAAATCGTCGCCGCGGAAGACCAGCAGGCGCATCAGCCAGCCCACGGCAATCAGAGCAAAGATCGGCGCCAGCGCGGAGATGACGTGGGACATGGGAGAGGAACACTGGCCGCGGTGATTGATCGCAGGGCGCGATGACGCCCGTATCCGAGTCGCAAGTGTAGCGGAAAATGTGATGTGCTTACTGCTCGCAATCCGTGCTTGTCGTGGACACCACCTCACCCTCCCACGCGCTGCGCGCGTGGGCCCCTCCCTCTCCCCCGCTTCGCGGCGGAGAGGGGAAAAGTGCGGTGCTTGGAATGGCCCTCTCCGCCCCAATGGGGCGGAGAGGGAGGGGACCCGTCGCGCTAGCGACGGGGAGGGTGAGGTGGGGCGGGCGCGATCTCAACGCTTGAGTTCGGCGAGGATCGCCTGAACTACGCCGTCGATGTTCGAGAAGACGTCGTGATTCCAGAAACGGATGACGCGATAGCCGCGTTTGGCGAGTTCAGTTGTTCGAAGTTCGTCACGGTCCGCCTGCTCAGCGTGCTGCCCGCCATCGATTTCAATAACCAGCTTTTTCACTGGGCAAGCGAAGTCGGCGATGTATTGACCGATAGGATGCTGACGCCGGAAGCGTGCTGCTCTCAGTTCTCGGAGAAGTCCACCACAGCTTCTGTTCGGCGTCGGTCGAATTCCGGCGCAGCGTCCGCGCGATCTTTGTGCGTGCTCTTATCGGCATGCGCAACTATAGCGGGAACACCCACCTCATCCTAAGTCCTTCTCCGCCCTGAAGGGCGGAGAAGGACTTTCGATCGTCGCTGTTGCTAAATCGCGCTTTAAGCTTTAGCCGTCGCCAAGCCGATCGGGCAGGACACGCCCGTTCCGCCCAGGCCGCAATAGCCCATCGGGTTCTTCGCCAGGTATTGCTGGTGGTAGTCCTCGGCGTAATAGAACTCGGGCGCGTCGACGATCTCCGTCGTGATCTTGCCGTGGCCAGATTTGCTCAGCTCGCGCTGATAGGCGTCGCGCGAGGCTTCCGCCGCCTGGCGCTGCGCGGGGCTGGTCACGTAGATGCCGGAGCGATACTGCGTGCCGACATCGTTGCCCTGGCGCATGCCCTGGGTCGGGTCGTGGCTCTCCCAGAAGATCTTGAGGAGGGCGTCGTAGGAAATCTTCTTGGGGTCGTAGACCACGCGCACGACCTCGTTATGGCCGGTCTGGCCTGAGCAGACTTCCTCGTAGGTCGGGTTGGGCGTGACGCCCGCGGCGTAGCCGACGGCGGTCGTGTAGACGCCCGGCGCCTGCCAGAATTTGCGCTCGGCCCCCCAGAAGCAGCCCAACCCGAACATCGCGACTTCGAGGCCGTCGGGGAAGGGCGGGGTGATGCGGTTGTCATTCACGAAATGCGCCGCGACAATCGACATTTTCTGGGACCGTCCGGGCAGGGCGTTTTCCTTGGTCGGCAGGTCCAGCTTCTTCTTTGCGCGCAAGAACATGGGTCAGTCTCCAGTTTTGCTCCCGGCCACTTAAAATGGGCAGGGATGGGTCACGGCGCAATCCGGCCCCTGATCACTTTGAGATGATCGAGAAACCCTTGAAGAATATAGGCGGCCGCCATTTTGTCGACCAGCTCGGCGCGCCGCGCGCGCGAAACGTCCGCCTCCAGCAGGGTGCGGGTCACGGCGGCGGTGGACATGCGCTCATCCCAGAAGGCCAGCGGCAGATCGAGGTGCTTGAGGAGATTGTGGGCGAAGGCGCGCACCGACTGCACGCGCGGGCCGGACGTGCCGTCCATATTGACCGGCAGGCCCAGGACAATGCCACCCACGCCCTGCTTGACGATGATTTCCTTGATCAGGGCCACGTCCACCGCGAACTTGTTCCGGCGCAGGGTCTCCAGCGGCGTGGCGATCGACAGCGTGGTGTCGGACAGCGCCAGACCGATGGTCTTTTCGCCCACGTCGAAGCCCAAAAGCCGAAGTCGCTCTGGGCAGCGCGGCGGCGAGGTCGCCAGGGTTGCAGATGGGCATATCGGATGATAATTTCCGGCGCGCTCGCGAGGGCCAAATTTCCTCGCAAAATCAGCAGGGATGAATACCGCATGTCGCTCGACAAAGCCACCGTGGCGCGGGTCGCCACACTGGCCCGGATCAAGGTTGCCGACGCCGATCTCGACAAGATGACTGGCGAGCTCCAAGGCATCATCGCGTGGATCGAGCAGCTCAACGAGGTCAAAACCGACGGGGTCGAGCCGCTGACCTCGGCCGTCGAGGTCGTGCTGCCGATGCGTGACGACAAGGTCACGGATGGCGGCTATGCGCGAAAAGATCCTCGCCAATGCGCGCGAGCCGGTGAAGGTGGGCGAGGGCGGATTTTTCACGGTGCCGAAGGTGGTCGAGTAAATGACCGATCTCACGAGCCTCACAATTGCCGAAGCGCGCGACGCGCTGAAGTCGAAGAAGTTCAGTTCGCGCGAGCTGACGTCCGCCCATGTCAAGGCGATGGACGCGGCGAAGTCGCTCAACGCGTTCATCACGCCGACGCCGGATGCGGCGCTGACGATGGCCGATGCCGCCGATGCCAAGATCAAGAGCGGCGCGGCAGGCGCGCTCGAAGGCATTCCGCTGGCCGTCAAAGATCTGTTCTGCACCAAGAGCGTCCTGACCACGGCCGGCAGCCACATCCTCGATGGCTTCAAGCCGCCTTATAAATCGACGGTCACGGAGAAGCTGTGGAGTGCCGGCGCAGTGATGCTGGGCAAGGCCAATCTCGACGAGTTCGCGATGGGCTCCTCCAACACCACCAGCTATTACGGGCCGGTGCAGAACCCGTGGCGCCGGCCGGGCGACAATCGACCTCTTGTTCCTGGTGGGTCCTCGGGCGGCTCGGCGGCGTCCGTGGCGGCGCGCATCGCCATGGGGGCGACGGGCACGGACACGGGCGGCTCGATCCGCCAGCCGGCCTCGTTCTGCGGCATCGTCGGCATGAAGCCCACCTATGGGCGCTGCTCGCGCTGGGGCATCGTCGCGTTTGCGTCCTCGCTCGACCAAGCCGGGCCGATGACGCGCACGGTGCGCGATGCGGCGATCATGCTGGGCGCGATGGCTGGGCACGATCCGAAGGATTCGACATCGGTGCCAAAGCCGGTGCCGGATTACGAGAAGGCGATGACCGGCAAGGTGAAGGGTCTCAAATTCGGCATTCCGAAGGAATACCGGGTCGACGGCATGCCGGCGGAAATCGAGAAGCTGTGGCAGCAGGGAATTGCCTGGCTAAAGGCGGAGGGCGCCGAGCCGGTCGAGATCAGCCTGCCGCACACGAAATATGCGCTGCCGACCTATTACATCATCGCGCCGGCCGAGGCGTCATCGAACCTGGCGCGCTATGACGGCGTGCGCTTCGGTCTGCGCGTGCCCGGCGGCAGCATCGACGAGATGTACGAGAACACGCGCGCGGCAGGCTTCGGCGCGGAGGTGCGGCGGCGCGTGCTGATCGGCACCTATGTGCTCTCGGCCGGGTATTACGATGCGTATTATCTGAAGGCGCAGAAGGTGCGCGCATTGATCGCGCGCGACTTCACCGAGGCCTACAAGAAATGCGACGTGATCCTGACGCCGACCGCGCCATCGGCGGCGTTCGCCATCGGCGACAATGCCGACGATCCGGTCGCGATGTATCTGAACGACGTGTTCACGGTGCCGATCAACCTCGCGGTCCTGCCGGGCATCTCGGTGCCAGCCGGACTGTCGGCGGAGGGCCTGCCGCTGGGCCTGCAGCTGATTGGCCGTGCGTTCGATGAGGAGACGCTGTTCCGCGTCGCGGGCGTGCTGGAGAGTGCGGCGGCGTTTACGGCGAAGCCGCCGGCGGTGGGATGATGAGTTCCTCGCCTCCATCCTTCGATTGTACCGGCGGTCTCGACCCTCCTCAGGTGAGTCTGAAGACCAGCACTGTTCAGCTCATCCTGGGTCAGGCCCGCGCACGGCCGTCTCTAAAGATTGAGAGCACTGACCGATGCAGATCGAAGGCAAGACCGGCACGTGGGAATTGGTGATCGGGCTGGAAGTCCATGCCCAGGTCGTCTCCCAATCCAAGCTGTTCTCCGGGGCGGCGACCGATTTCGGGTCGGAGCCGAACACGCAGGTGAGCCTCGTCGACGCGGCGTTTCCCGGCATGCTGCCGGTGATCAACCGCATCTGCGTCGAGCAGGCGATCAAGACCGGGCTGGGCATCAACGGCACGGTCAACGAAGTCTCGATCTTCGATCGCAAGAACTATTTCTATCCCGACCTGCCGCAGGGCTATCAGATCTCGCAATTCACGCGGCCGATCGTGTCGAACGGCAAGCTGCTGATCGATCTCGAGGACGGCAAGACCAAGGAGATCGGCATCACGCGCCTGCATCATGGAGCAGGACGCGGGCAAGTCGCTGCACGACCAGAGCGCGACGAAGACTTATGTCGATCTGAACCGCTCGGGCATTGCGCTGATGGAGATCGTGTCGGAGCCGGATATCCGCTCGCCGGAAGAGGCGGGCGCCTATTTGCGCAAGCTGCGCTCGATCCTGCGCTATCTCGGCACGTGCGACGGCAACATGGAGGAAGGCTCCATGCGGTGCGACGCCAACGTCTCGGTGCGCAAGGCAGGCCAGCCCTACGGCACGCGCTGCGAGATCAAGAACGTCAACTCGATCCGCTATGTCATGCAGGCGATCGAGTACGAAGCGCGCCGCCAGGTCGAGCTGATCGAGGAGGGCGGCACGGTCAAGCAGGAGACGCGGCTCTTTGACTCGGGCAAAGGCGTCACGCGCGCCATGCGCTCGAAGGAGCAGGCGCATGACTACCGCTATTTCCCCGATCCCGATCTGCTGCCGCTGGTGCTGGATCCCAAGCTGATCGCGGACGTGCGCGCCAACATGCCTGAACTGCCGGACGCCAAGCGCGACCGCTTCATTCGCGATTTCAAGCTGTCGCCCTATGACGCCAGCGTGCTGGTGGCGGAGCAGGAGAACGCGGCGTTCTTCGAGGCGGTGTGCGTGGGCCGCAAGGACCCGAAGCTTGCCGCCAACTGGGTGATCAGCGAGCTGTTCGCCGTGCTCAACAAGCAGAGCATTCCGATCAGCAGGTCGCCGGTCTCAGCGAAGGCGCTCGGCGGGCATGCTCGACCTGCTCGAGAACAACACGATCTCCGGCCGCATTGCCAAGGACGTGTTCCAGATCATGGTCGAGACCGGCAAGGACGCCGCCGCGATCGTCGAGGAGAAGGGCCTGCGCCAGGTCACCGACACCGGCGCCATCGAGGGCGCCATCGACAAGGTGATCGCCGACAATGCCGCCAAGGTCGCCGATTATCGCAGCGGCAAGGTGGCGCTGTTCGGCTGGTTCGTCGGCCAGGTGATGAAGGGTACGGGCGGCAAAGCCAACCCCGCGATGGTCAACGAGCTGTTGAAGAAGAAGCTGGCGGGTTGACGTTGCGTCTATCCTCGAGCTGTCGCCCGCTTTCCTGGACAGCGGCGCCGGCGTTGATATGCAATTGTCGACCTCTTGCGCCACCCCCTCACCCTAGCCCTCTCCCCAGAGGGGAGAGGGGATTCCACCGCGCCTCGGTCGGCCCCCTCTCCCCAACGGGGAGAGGGTTGGGGTGAGGGGTGGCCCAATTCTCTCAGAACTTCCTCGTGCCCGCGCATGACAGATTTCAGAGGGATGACTAGTCTCCATCCGCTCAAGGGAGAGGATCATCATGGCGAAAGCCAAAGCTAAAAAAGCCAAGCCCAAGGCGAAACCGAAAGTCCGCAAGCCCAAGAAGCTGGTCGCCAGTGCCCGGATCAAGGCGGCGGCAGCGAAGATCGGCGCGCAAGGCGGCCAAGGGGGCGCCGATCCGCAAGGCGCGGGCGGGCAAGCCAGCAATGGCGAAAAAGGGTGCGTCCAAAAAGCCGGCAGGTCTCGTGCTCTATGGCGTGCACCGCTCGATCCCGTCCTGCAAGGTCGGGCTGATGCTCGCCATGCTGGGGGCGCCGTTCGAATACCGGCACATGGACCTGGCCGCGGGCGCGCATAAGACGCCGGAGTTCCAGGCGAAGAACCGCTTCATGCAGGTGCCGGTGCTGCAGGACGGCGACGCCTTCATCTGCCAGTCCAATGTCATTCTCGGCTATCTCGCCGAGAAATTCGGCAAGTTCGGCGGACGCACGCCGGCGGAGAAACTGCGGGTGGCCGAGTGGCTGGCCTGGGATCTCGATCGCATGGCGTCGGGCCTCGGCCTCACGCGCGCCTTCACGCAATTCCTGAAGCAGGACCCGGCCGTCGTCACCTTCACGCGCGGGCGCGGCGAGCAGGCGCTCGATGTGCTCGACCGGCATCTCGGCACCGCCAAGTTCCTCGCCGGCCCGGCGCCGACCATCGCCGACATCGCGGTGTTCGCCTGGATCGCCACGGCCGAGGAGGGCGGGTTCGACATCGCCCGCTGGCCCAATGTGCAGGCCTGGGCCTTGCGCATGCTGGCGCAGCCCGGGGCCGCCCACCCGTATGCCATCATGCCGAGGCAGGACCGGCCGGCGGGATAGGCCTATGCCCGCGTCCTCATCCTTCGACAGGCTCAGGATGAGGGCTTTGGGGAATGAGGCCTGTTTTCAAATGTTTATGCCACAGAAACTCAACCTCACCCTGAGCTTGTCGAAGGGTGAGGGAGCAACAGCACGAGGGAAGGACCACATGATCGATCTCTACACCTGGGGCACGCCCAATGGCCGCAAGGTCTCCGTCATGCTCGAGGAGACGGGGCTGCCCTACAAGGTCCACAAGATCGACATCTCGAAGGACGACCAGTTCAAGCCCGAATTCGTCGCCATCAACCCCAACAGCAAGATCCCGGCGATCGTCGACCCCGACGGTCCGGGCGGCAAGCCGCTGCCACTGTTCGAATCGGGCGCCATCCTGGTCTATCTCGCCGACAAGACCGGCAAGTTCCACAGCAGCGATGCGCGCACGCGCTACACCGAGCTGCAATGGCTGATGTTCCAGATGGGCGGCGTGGGGCCGATGTTCGGCCAGGCGCATCATTTCATGCGCAACGCCAAGGAGCAGGTGCCCTACGGGATCGAGCGCTACGGCAACGAGGCCAAGCGGCTTTACGGGGTGATGAACGCCCGGCTGGGCGAGAGCGCCCATCTCGCCGGGAAGGACTACTCGATTGCCGACATCGCCACCTATCCCTGGGTGGCGCGGCATGAATGGCACCGAGTCGATCTCGGTGCCTATCCCAACGTGCAGCGCTGGTTCCAGGCGATCGGTGCGCGAGCGCCGGTGCAGCGGGGCATGGCCGTGCCGTCCTGAGGACGGCGCGGGGGAACTCTCAAAATCAGGCGGTGACCTGATCGTCGCCGCGGCCGAACGGCACCACCTGCGCGGCGCGCTTGCCGGCGGCGCTCACCAGCGACATCAGCTCTCGCTTGGCCTGCTCGAGCACGGCGAATTCGCGTGCGTCTTCGCGGTCGATGACCTGCATGCAGGACAGCTTGTTCTCAACGAGGTCGAGAATGCTTTGAACCGAACGGCGGGAAAGGGATGACATGAGCGCGGTCTCCGGTAGTTTTTTGGGTGCAAGTTCTTTGCTGTTGTTCCATGTCAACACTCGCGCGTTCCGCGTTAAATCTTGGTAAAGCTTAACGGCAATTCGAGCGAAATCTGTGGATAAGTTTTCCGTCCGAAAGCCCAGGTATTGCGGCGATTGCGCTGAAAGCGGCGGGAATCATGCTGAATGAACGATGAACGCCGGCCTCCCGACTTAACCGGGCGTCAACGCGCTTCTGCGAAGCTGCGTGCGGGCAGGAGAATAGGGCGCGCCGCGATGGGCGCCCTTCGGGAAGGATGGGCGCCATGGCAACCACGCCCCGCGATTTCGAGCACATTGCGCGCAGCGGCGGCGCCACGGAGACGCTCGGCCTGGCGGAGGATCACCGCCGGCTCGCCGACATGATCCTGGCCGCGTTCAACCACGCCTATGGGATCGGTTCGCCCGAAATCGCCGACCGGTTGTGGTCGCTGCTGGCGGAGGTGGAAAACCGCTTCGCCGCCGACCAGATGGGCCGTGCCAGCAACATGAACGCGGTCCACCAGGCGGAGCGCTGGGTCGAGTTCGTCGAGGCGCGCAACCGCTACCGCGAGGCGCTGGATTCGCCCGAGTCCGGCACGCGGCTGGAGCAGGCCTTCCTCGCCATGAAGGCCGCTTATCGGCGGTGGAGCGACACTTAGGACGAAGGTCGTGCTGGCCGCGGCGGTTGCCCCGGTCGAGATCCCCTGAAAACTCCGCAACCCGCCCGCGCCGGCATTATTTGACAGGGCCGGCCCCGACCCCTAAAACCGCCCCGGCATACGCCGTGTAAAACCCACTCCCGGCGGAGGGGTGGCCGAGTGGCTGAAGGCGGCGGTTTGCTAAACCGTTATAGGGCCCTAAAGCCCTATCGTGGGTTCGAATCCCATCCCCTCCGCCAGTTATCTCATTTTGTCGTTCAATATCAGTGGCATGGTATGGCGCTCGGTCGCGTGCTCACGTCCCTACCCACATGACCCCTGCCGCCATCTCTCTTTGGCACGCAAGATTAGCTCTTGAGCGTCGTGTCCGTGGAGTCTTCCGCGACCAGCGAAACCGCCTTCGCCAAACCCTCCAACATCGACCGCGCAGTATTGAGCTCTACAAGAAAATCGATGGTGCCAATCTCAGGATAGTGCGCGGTGATCAAAACGCGCTTGAAATCAGCCGATGCCCCAAACTCGAATGCTCCGTGCGGTCCTGGCGTGAACGGTTTGAGCCGCTCCACGTCTAGGCGCTCAGCCTTTCCGACCCGCCGGAGCATCAAAGCAGTAGCCAACTTCCCGGCCCTGCGTCGTCTCGCCTGTGAGCGCGCAGCTCACCTCACCGGCTCCAATCATGCCGGCAAGGGCACGGGTCGCGTCAGCCCCGCCCGGCTCGCTCCGCTCCGGTGCGAGCAATGCCCTTGAGGCGGACGCTCGGCCCCGCCACGTCGATAGTGTCTCTATCGATGACCGATGATGAGCAACGATATAACTTGGCACTAACGGCCGAACCGGGAGGCAAGGATGCCGATTTTCCTCGATCGCCACGACCTACATGGCCTGACGGCCGTCGATATTGCTGAGGCTCACCGAAAGGACTTAGAGCTCCAGCAACAATATGGCGTGCGATTCCTGACCTACTGGTTCGACGAGCACAAGAGTAACGCCTTCTGTCTGATCGACGCACCCGATATCGAAACGGCCATGCGCGTCCATGATGAGGCACATGGCAACATCGCCAAGCACGTGATTGAGGTCGATCTATCTGCCGTCGAAGCTTTTCTCGGAAGAATCGCAGATCCGCCGGAGAGTGCGCGCGGCACCGGATTCGATCCGGCGGTGCGTACTATTTTGTTCACGGATATCGTGAATTCGACCGCCATGACAGCTCGGCTGGGCGATCTGCGTGCCGTAGAGATGGTTCGCGCGCACGATGCACTGGTCCGTCGTGCGCTGAGGGAGGCGGGTGGGCGCGAAGTCAAGCATACGGGGGACGGCATTATGGCTTCCTTCGCGGACTCTGCAGCCGCGGTGACGTGCGCGCGCGCCATCCAGCAGGCCTTCCATGGCTTTAACTTGGCCAGCCGGGAGAAGCTTGAGGTACGGATCGGCATCGATGTTGGAGAGCCAATTGCGGATAGTAACGACCTGTTTGGCACGACCGTGCAGATGGCCGCGCGCCTTTGCCGGGAGGCTGAGCCCGGCGGCATTGTCATCTCTAGCGCCGTAGGCACGCAAGTAAAGGAGCGCGAGACACTTCGACGACTGGCGCCGCGCCGCATCAAGGGCTTTACCGAACCAGTCGAGCTTTATGAGGTCGGCTGACACTGAGCCGGCAAGTTTTATCTCGAATGACCTTGCGGGCGAGCCATCGCGGCCCGCGCCCGTGCCATTGGGTTGTTCAGGCTCAGTGTAAGCGTCCGGTCTGGCCCACCATCGCTGGAAGGTACATTACGAAGTTCAGACTGCTGACTTGTGCTCGAACCGTGTCGGCAAGCCGCCCGCGGGCGGCGCCGTCCGCCGCATCGACGTGATCATCCGCGTCGACCGGGACCCGGCTCCAGCCGCAGGCTAGAAATTTTCTAAACTTTATTGACTCCCGGCTCCGGCGGGCGCTTCCTAGCCGTTATCGGTTTTTCCGACCAAGCTGAGGAGGGCAGATGCCTTCTCTCAAGGGAACCGAGACCGAGCAGAATCTGAAGGACGCGTTTGCCGGCGAGAGCCAGGCGAACTGCCGCTATCTCTATTTCGCCCAGAAGGCCGACGTCGAGGGCTTCAACGTTGTCGCCGCCGTGTTCCGCTCGACTGCCGAGCGCGAGACCGGGCACGCGCACGGTCATCTCGAATATCTCAAGGACGTGGACGACCCGGCGACCGGCAAGCCGATCGGTCCGACCGGCGACAACCTCAAGGCCGCGATCGCCAGCGAGACCCACGAATACACCGACGTGTATCCGGGCATGGCGCGCGTGGCCCGCCGGGAAGGCTTCGACGAGATCGCCGACTGGTTCGAGACGCTCGCCAAGGCCGGGAAGTCGCATGCCGGCCGCTTCCAAAAGGCGCTCGAAGAAAACTGGAACACGATCGGAGGGAAACATGGACGCAAAGACTGACGAGAAAGCGGGCAAGTGCCCAGTCGTGCACGGGACGACAAATGTTGGAATGAGGTCGAACAGCGACTGGTGGCCGAACCAGCTCAACCTCAAAATCCTACGCCAGAACTCGCCCCAGTCCGATCCCACGGGCAAGGGCTTCAACTACGCCGAAGAGTTCAAGAAGCTCGACTTCCAAGCGCTGAAGAAAGACCTCACCGCGCTGATGACGGACAGCCAAGACTGGTGGCCAGCGGACTTCGGCCACTACGGCGGGTTCATGATTCGCATGGCGTGGCACGCCGCGGGCACATACCGCATCGGCGACGGCCGCGGCGGCGCCGGCGCCGGCCAGCAGCGCTTCGCGCCCCTCAACTCCTGGCCGGACAATGCGAGCCTCGACAAGGCGCGCCGGCTCTTGTGGCCGATCAAGCAGAAATACGGCCGGAAAATCTCGTGGGCCGACCTCATCGTCCTCGCCGGCAACGTCGCGCTCGAGTCGATGGGCTTCAAGACATTCGGCTTTGGCGGCGGTCGCCCCGACGTGTGGGAGCCTGACGAATCCATGTACTGGGGCAAGGAGAAGGTTTGGTTCCCTGATCCTCAGAGCGATGAGCGCTACACCGGCGACCGCCAGCTCGAGAATCCGCTTGCCGCCGTGCAGATGGGACTCATCTACGTGAATCCGAATGGGCCGAACGGCAAGCCGGATCCGGTCGCCGCTGCCATCGACATTCGCGAGACCTTCAAGCGCATGGCGATGAATGACGAGGAGACGGTTGCGCTGATCGCCGGCGGACACAGCTTCGGCAAGGCCCACGGCGCCGGCGATGCGGCGCTGGTCGGTCCCGAGCCGGCAGCGGCGCCCATCGAGGAGCAAGGCTTTGGCTGGAGGAGCAGGTTCGGCACCGGCATAGGCAAAGACGCGATCACCGGCGGCCCGGAAGTCACCTGGTCGCAGACGCCGACGAAGTGGAGCAACCACTTCTTCGAAAACCTGTTCGGCCACGAATGGGAGCTGACCAAGAGCCCGGCCGGCGCCAATCAGTTCAAGGCGAAAGGCAACGTCGCGACGATCCCGGATGCCTTCGACCCGTCGAAGCGTCACGCGCCAACCATGTTGGTCACGGACCTCTCGCTACGGATGGATCCGGCCTACGAGAAGATCTCCCGGCGCTTCCACCAGCATCCGAATGAGTTCGCGGACGCGTTTGCCCGCGCGTGGTTCAAGCTGACCCACCGCGACATGGGCCCGCGCGTACGCTATCTCGGTCCGGAGGTGCCCAAGGAGGAGCTGGTCTGGCAAGACCCCGTTCCCGCCGTCGATCACAAGCTGATCGACGCCAAGGACGTCACGGAGCTCAAGGCCAAGATCCTCGCCTCGCGACTTTCCATCCCCGAGCTGATCGGGGTCGCTTGGGCCTCGGCGGGAACCTTCCGCGGCTCCGACAAGCGCGGCGGGGCGAACGGGGCGCGCGTCCGTCTCAGCCCCCAGAAGGACTGGGAAGTCAACCAGCCTGCCCAATTGGCAAAGGTGCTCGAAACCCTTGCGGGCATCCAGACGGCCTTCAACGGTGCGGCCGGTGGCGGCAAGAAAGTGTCGCTCGCCGACCTGATCGTTCTCGGCGGCTCGGCCGCCGTCGAGCAGGCCGCGAAGAAGGCCGGGCACGACGTGACCGTTCCTTTCGCGCCCGGCCGCACGGACGCGTCGCAGGAGCAAACCGACGTGGAGTCCTTTGGCTATCTCGAGCCGGTCGCGGACGGGTTCCGCAACTACCTCAAGGCCAAGTTCAGCGTATCGGCGGAGGAGCTGCTGATCGACAGAGCGCAACTCCTGACGCTGACCGCGCCGGAGATGACGGTTCTCGTCGGCGGCCTGCGCGTCTTGGGCGCGAACCACGGTAAGTCGCAGCACGGCGTCTTCACGATTTGTCCGGAGACGCTGACCAACGACTTCTTCGTGAACCTCTTGGACATGAGCACCGAGTGGAAAGCGACCTCGGATGAAAATGTGTTCGAGGGACACGACCGCAAGAGCGGCAAACTGAAGTGGACCGGCACCCGTGTCGACCTCGTCTTCGGCTCGAACTCCGAGCTGCGCGCCCTTGCCGAAGTCTACGGGGCCGACGACGCGCAAGCGAAGTTCGTGGCCGACTTCGTGGCGGCGTGGAACAAGGTGATGAACGCTGATCGCTTCGACCTCGCCTGATCTCGGGCCGAGAGGTTTTCGAAGGCTGTTAAGGCCAAGCCGCTCCAGCCATGCGGCTTGGCCGGGATGATGCGCCAGACGGCGTCAAAAGCGTGCTGTCCGGACTTCCACGGCCGCTGGCAGCCGTGATGCCCGTCACTTTGCGGTCCTGCTCCGTGCCTGGCCACGAGGGATGGCCAAAATCCAGTGCCCAGATTTGTCCTGGTTGGTCCGCCGTTTATGCCAACCCTGGATGATCGAGACTGTCGATGTAAGGCGGTGCATACCGGACGCTTACGGTAAGCCTGCGGGGGTGGGCTCCGAGCCGAGGCCCGACACCCACCTTACGCCCGAAGCGAACCGCATTGCTGGCAAGCTAATGCCGAGATTCGGCAATGGCAAATTGCTTCGCGAGACATCTTGGGCGGCGGCAGACGGTTGGCTCAAGGGAAGTAGGGGCTCCGCGACTGACTGGTGCGCCCGCCGTGCGCCTCCCTGTTATCTTCCTGTTCTGAAGACCATCGGTCTCCTACGACGTGGAAGTCCTGACGCAAGTGTCGGATGATCTTCTGCCGCAGGAGCGCAGCGATGAAGATGCAATACCGGGTTTCGACGCCGAACCGCGAAACGCTGCTGCAGCGCTTGCGCCGCAAGCTGGCGAAGGACGGGGCGTCAATGACCCCGGCGCAGCGATCGAAGACCGTCCGGGCGATCAAGGCGCAGCAGGTGAGCCTGCGGGCGCGGCGGATCGTGGCAGGCCTGCCCGCCAGGCAGTAGCAACCAAGCAAAGTCAGTCGGTAAGGAACTGGGCGCGCTCCGCCGCGTAGGCCCATTAGGCCGGGCTCGTCGAGCTTGGCCCATTAAAGGCGGGCGGCTTCGGGTTCCCTTCAACGGCGGAGTTGCGTCCAGGAACGACTGTAGGGCCAGCCCGCAGTAAACGACAACATGGCAATGCGAGGCTTAGCGCAGTCGGCAGTAGTTCGGTAGACAGTACCCGATACGCTGGACGTAACCTGCCCGCGGTTCATCGACGACGTAACGCACATCGTAGCGGGGGGCAGGCGAGCGCCCATCCGCCTGCAACTATCTGCCGGTTAAAATCCACACCACGCGCATCGGACCGGTGGCCGACCTCGCCGCGTCGAACCCACGACAAACGCTGAGACGCTCAATGTTCCAATACGGAGTTGAGCAACGCGAGGTCCGGATTGGGGTCACGGTCCAACTCGCCGAGTGCCGTCCCGCCCGCGCCGTGCAGGCGTTCCTGGATCTGTTCGTCGTCTAATCGGCGATGGAGGGCGGTTCACTCTTATGCCGCCACCGCCGTGTCAGCAACATCAGGCCCAACAATGCGGCCCCGAGCAGCGAGATCGACGCAGACTCGGGCACAGCGGACGGGAGCGCATCGATTGTCCCTCTTGCAAAGAGCCCGGGCGGGGTAAGTAGGCGCGCGAACGTGGCGACGTCGAAATCATCCGGATCGATCGACAGCGGAAACGCGTCGCTCGTCAGCGTATCGAGATCGGTCGTTTGGAACTCGAGGACGGCCGTGGTCCCGAAATGAGTACTGGCGGTCGCGATGACGATCCGGTCAAAGCCGTCAACGTCATTATAAATCTCGACGGTGTAGATGGTGCAGCAGGCGTCGCCGCCCCCTCTGCCGGTCCCGCCAATGTCGAAATTCAAGATCGGCGGGCCGAAATCGAAAGGACCGGGAAACCAATTGTAGTTTCCGAAATTCGGCGAAGGATCCCAGTCGACAGCGTCGCCATCAAGCGTCAATGTGATCGCAATCCGCCCACCGACCGCGAACCCGAGATCCGGCTGGTCGACCTCGGTCACCGTTCCCACCCAGTTGTACGTGATCGGCGCCGCCTGCGCCGGCACGACAGCGAGGACCGCAAAACCAAGAACAACGGCGAAGCGCATCATCGGCGACTCCTTTCGGCAGGAGAAGCGTTGGACTAACGCACGCGACCACGATGTAAAAGTGCAAGGCCGAGCATGCCCGAGCCCAGAAACGCCAGTGTACCCGGCTCCGGACGGCGGTGACCAGAGCATCGACGTGGATCCGCATCACACGAACCTGACTCCACCAACGCGCACCGGCGGCCAGCCTGTGAAGCCTGGTGGCCGGTCGGCGCGCTCACTCGATCGCGATATGACCGGATTTGACCAATTCAGCGACTGTGCGGCGTTCCGATGCCGGATTGGTGAGATCGGACGAAAGAGGGAAATTCAAAATCTCTCGAATTGGAATTGCGGTGCTTTCGGTCCCGTTGTCGGAAAGGTCGAAACAACTGCTGATCACGGCAACGATCCGCCCTTGCGCGTTGAACACAGGGCACCCGCTCATGCCGAACGGCTGGTACATGTTGAGTCGCAGCCAAACGCAATTCCTGTGCTCACCTGTGCCCCGCGGCGGGCAAATTTCCGCAACAGTGTCCATTATCAGATGCCCGCCGATCGATTTGGTGTCCGTGTCTGGGTAAGCAAAGGTTGCGACCGGGGAGCCGGGGGCGGGTAGCTCGCTAGAAAATACTGGCCGCGGGGCCTTTATAAGTTCGCGGTCTTGGCGTTTGAGTTGTCGGATATAGCCGACGGCAATGTCAGCAACAAAGCTGTGTTCATAACCCACGATGTCACGGGCTAACGCCCCGATTTCGTTCGGGCCCTTTTGTGAGAACTGAGCTAGGAAGAGCTCGGCCCCTTGGCGGCCACGCGGAGGTGCAAACGGAGAGAAGGATGCCGGGGCTTCGAACGCGGCTTCGAGCACGTGACGGGCCGTTACGAAATGCCCGAGCTCCGTCAGGAAGGTACCGGCCCCAACGTAGTGCCGCTGGCCATTCTGCTTGGCAAAGATTGGACAAACGAGCGGCGTAGCCGCAAAGGGGTCTTCAGCAAAGGATAACGGCACCGGCGGGCGCCGCTTCCGAAGTACCGACTTGGGGATTGCCATGCCGAGAGCCTAAGGCACGAGTAACCCGAATTCGTAACCCGAATTTCGTCTTACCTCGTATTTCCCGTCCCAGAGCGTACCTGCCGCGCGGCTTTAACCCGCTGATTTGCTTACACACTGGTACAGGCCGGGATGGGCAGGGATGGCCGCCGACGCTTTGCTAAACCGTTATAGGGCCCTAAAGCCCTATCGTGGGTTTGAATCCCATCCCCTCCGCCAGCTAACTCGGCCAGGCAGGCCGTGTCGGTCTGTGGCCCGGGTCGCCTGGGCCGCGCACGTCATGCATTTCGATGACGATCGTGGTGGCGCCGGCGCCGTGGCGGGCCAGCGCATTCGCAGCCGCTTGTTCGAGGCGATCCTTGCAGCGCACGACGGCGGCGAGCAATTCCTCCTTGGACAGGTTTTCCGCGCCCGAGAGGAATTCGATGGCGTCGCGGGGGATCAGGACCTCGATTTCGTTGAGGCCATCCGTCGCGGAGACCTGAACGCTGCGCGAGCGTGGGTGGTAGCGCCGCTGGCTTAGGTCGAATTGGAGCGACATTTCCAACCTCCTTGCGGTTGCCCCGCCGTTTCCTGCGGGGCCAAAGGCGTGACGGTTGCACGTCCGGCCGGCGCGGCCCTCACTGAGGCGTGGCCGGCGGGGGAGTCGACGATTGGCCTGTGAGGCAGCGGTTGCGGGCGTTGGCGTCGGCGAAGTTCATGCATCGCGCCCGCGCGGTTCGTTGCGCCGAATTTGGCTGCTCGCGCGGGGCGGTTACGCCCGGATTTGCTCCACCCGGCGGCTGTTTTTTTGACGCGTTGGATTGTGCCGACCCCTCGGTCGTGGCCAGCAGCACGATGGCGCACACGCTCGCAAGGAGGCGGATTTTCGACATGTTGATCTCCTCAACTAGAGATCCGACGTACTGTACCCGACTAGTCCGTCCTGTCGCGGCGGCCGCGCTCAGCCATGGAGCGCCGGATGTGATCCAGAACGAGGCGATGGTCGTACGGCTTGGCGAGGCTCGGCCCATCTTCGCAAAGATCGCCGGCCTTTTCAGCAGCCTTCGCGACCGTGCCGGCCAGGATAATTTTCAGGCCGGGGCGGTGGCTGCGGATCCAGGACGCCAGGACGAAGGCGCTATCGCCGGAGGGGGTGGCATCGGCGAGAACGACGTCGATGGGCGGTTCTTTGTTTTCTAAAAGAATCTCGCGGGCCTCTTCGGCGCCAGCCGCCTCGACGACAATGTACCCGCATTCGCGCAGATACTCGGACAAAGGATGACGGATCAGAATATCCGCTTCGACGATCAGGACGCATTCTTGCTTCATTGCGAACAAACAACGTTGCATCGACCCGAAAGTTTCGGGTCCTCCCAAGGGAGACAATACTCGCGATGGAAATAGCAATATGTCCCGCAGCCGACGAGAAACCCGGGGCGCGCGGCGTCGGGACCTCACAGTCGTCCTGCGCGCGCCCCCGGGGCGCCTCATGCGAGCTTCGGCGCCGTGTCCTCCGAATCGGACGGCGGCGCCGAGTTCGCCCGATATTGAACTCGATCAGTGGGCTTGCGCGAAGCGACGGCGTCGGGCAAGCCAGAGACCGATGAGGCTTGCACCCATCAGGCCCAGCGTCGCAGGCTCCGGAACTCCCTGCGGCTCGCCGTAGATGAAGTCGTCGAGCGCCGCGACATCGACGCCGCCGCCGTCGTTGGGTCCCAACGCCGCGTTGCCGAGTGTGATGCGCACGCGAAACAGGATCGGATCGTCAAAGATGACGCCCAGGAAGGAGAGGCCTTGATCGGCTGTCGGTACGGTTTGAAGTAGGAGCGACTGATTGAAGCCGTCGAAAAACTCGATGCTGGTGATCAGAGCCAAGTCGACATCCGTGAAGACGGCGCCAAACCCCTTTGACACTGCGGAGGCATCCGTCGTGCCCGGAACGGTGAAGAACACATCAACAATATTACTGCCGAGCGGTGCGAACAGGCGCGGCGCGCTGAACGTCTGGAAGATCGTCGGGTAGGTGGGGTTGATATCGCCGAATTCGGGCATGGGCTGGCCGCTGAACTCCGTCGCGCCGCCAGGCGATGTGGTGACACTGCCACGGTTAGCAAAAACGATCATCGGATTGGGAAACACTGTTGCGGGGGCAGCGGCACCGCCGCCGTCCCAGTTGATCTCGCGCCGGCCGCCCGGCTGCGAGCCCGCGATGTTGCCGTTGCTCGCTCCAAGGGCGGCACGGAAGGCATCGACCGATCCTTGGATCGCTGCCGGATTGGCACCGCTGGCGGCGATAATGGTTGGAACTGCTTGAGCGCTTTGAGCGAACGTAATACCGACACCGACGACCGCAGCGAACATCAGTAGCGAAGAATCGCGCATGAAATGTCCTCCTGAAGGCTTGCGATTGCGTGAGTGTGACGTGACCTCCCGCTGTCTTTGCGCGGCACAAAATGACCCGCGCAGCTTATGAGCCGCGGATCGTGCAGAAATTGTGCCTATGGAGGGAAAATCAATCGCAACTATCGCTTAGCGCCGTGAGCGATTTTGCGCGTGGTACAGAATGTAAAAATCCTCGACACGAATCTGACTCGATGGAGGATCGCGATACCTCAGGCGGCGGCCGAGCTCGATGGTGCCTCGACATCGACGAGGTCGAGGCAGATTTCCTTCGGCGCCGGTGCCTTGGCGCCGCGCCAACCGCCCTCGGACAGAGCGATATCCGTCATCTGGTAGATCGGGATACAGCGCCAGTCGCCGTTCGCCGGCAGTGGCTCCCAGCACCGTCCGCCAAACTGCCAGGCCAGCAAATGGGCGCGGCCGCCCTTCAAGCCGAGGGCGTACGGAGACAGCTCGCGCTCAAGGCCCTTGAACACGCAACGGATCAATTGCCGCTGCTGAACGGCTCGACGGAGCAGCGCATATTCAGCTTGCATCTCTTTAACTCCTGCTTGTTCCGGCGCGCCCGTGCGCGCGAACCAGCGATGATGATCACCTGCAAGGCCGGCCAGGCTTGGGCTTGCGCAAAAGGAGGCGCCGCCGACATGGCGGGCGGCTATTCATGGGCGATTTTGTCGCTCCGATGGTCGGCGATCGGGTGCGTCGGGATCATCGCGATATCGGACGGTCGCACCGAAAGCGATTGGCCATCACTGTGATGATTGGCGGCGGCGATTTCAGTGGCACGCTCAAGAATTTTTTTGTGCCGGATGACCGTTGTGAAGGAGTGATCCTTATTGGGGAGCGTTGTGCCGGCAAGAAGTTCGATGGCCGCGCGCGAAATCTGCACATCGATCGTGCTGTCGCCGGTCTGCGCAACGACGTGAACCGCGCGCGTAAACTGGTTGTATCGCATGTAGACCGGCAGGAAACGCAACCCCATGGCTTCCAATCCGGCGCACCCAAAGGCGCCATCACCTTTGTCGACGCTAGGCTTCACTAGCCCCTACTGCAACGAGCCACTCAGTACGGATTCGGACGATTCCGAAGCGGAACCGATCGCCTTGGCTCGGTTTCTGAGTCCGTGGTCTCGACGCTGCAGGACATCATGGAGAGGCCACATGGATAGGCCACCGGAACGGTCCGTCGTCGCTTGGATTCCCGCGCTCCTCGGGCTGCTTGTGGGCGCCGTCCTCGCGTTGTATTTGCTTCTTTAATTGGGCTTTTAAGAGGGAGCACGCGGTGAGGCCCGATTTCGATAGTAAGTTTGGGTACGGAAGCGTACAGTCTTGAAACTTCAACGAATCTCGCGCGCCACGTAGGTTGCCCATCAGCATGTTGGGCACACCGGATCGGAGCATTTGCTCTTGTCCCTTGAGGACTTTTGCAAATGCAAAACTCAACTCATTCATCCCCCCAGGGGAACAAATTGCTCGCGCACATGCCGCGCGACGATTTTCAATTTCTGTCGGCGCATCTCGAGGATGTCGAGCTGCCGCTGCGAATGAAGCTCGAGGTGAGCCACAAGCCGATCGAATTTGCGTACTTCATCGACGCGGGGTTTGCCTCGGTTGTTGCCAATGGGATCAAGGGGCGGTCCGTCGAAGTCGGAGTCATCGGGCGCGAGGGGATGACAGGCATGGCGATCGTGTTGGGTACGGATCGCTCGCCGCACGACACATTTATTCAGGCCGCCGGTAAAGGGCAGCGGATAAGCGTGGCAAAGCTGCGCGAGCGTCTGGACAACAGCGAGGGGCTTCGCCGCACGTTGCTCCGGTACAGCCATGTCCTGGGCGTTCAGACCGCGCAAACCGCGCTATCGAACGGACGCGACAAGCTCGAGGAACGGTTGGCGCGCTGGCTGTTAATGGCGCAGGACCGGATCGACGGGAAGGAGTTGCCGCTCACGCATGAATTTCTGGCGGTGATGCTTGGCGTACGTCGTCCCGGCGTGACGATCGCGCTCAATCTCCTGGAGAAGCAGGGCATCATCCAGTCGACTCGCGGCGTGACTGTGATCGTCGATCGCGAGGCCCTCGCGGAATGCGCGAACGGAAGCTATGGCACGCCGGAGGCGGAGTTCGAGCGGGTGTTCGGGTAATTTCGTCCGGCGCGCTACGTTCGGGCGCGCAAGGCCTGCACGGCCTTATGCAGATCCTCGATCATGAACGGCTTGGCCAGGACGCGGGCATGCGCGAGGTGGCGCGGGCGGCCGGCCTCGCCGTAACCGGTGACGAATAGAAACGGGATTCCACGCGCCAACAAAATCTCGGCGACGGGATAGACGACGGTGCCGGCGAGGTTGATGTCCAGCACGGCGCCGGCGAGCGGGCGCTCGCGCGCCAGTGGCAGGGCGGCGTCGACGCGCGTGATGGGCCCGATTGTCGCGAGGCCGAGCTCGGCCAGCGCATCCTCGATCAGCATGCCGATGACGGACTCGTCCTCGACGATCAGCCAGGCCGCTTTCTTCTGATCCTCGTTCACGGCGGCTGCATCCCCGTCAGCGGGAATTCGATCGTGCAGCGCACGCCCTTGGGCGGAAATTCAAGGTTGACCCGGCCGGTCAGGTCGGACGGCAATGCACGCTCCAGCAAACGCGAGCCGAAGCCGCGGCGGCGCGGCGGCTCGACCGGCGGGCCGCCGGTTTCGCTCCAGTGCAAGATCAGGGCGCGTCGCCCGGCATCGCCGGCGATATGCCATTTGACGTTGACGGTGCCGGTGGCCACGGAAAGGGCGCCGTATTTGCGCGCGTTGGTCGCAAGCTCGTGCAGGCCCAGCGTCATGGCGAGAGCTTGCGAGGCCGGCAGGTTGCAATCGGGCCCTTCGATGCGGATATGCGTCTCGTCGCCGCCGCGATGGGCGGCGAGGGTGGCATCGACGACATCGCGCAGCGACGCGCCCTCCCAGTTCTTGCGCGTGAGCAGGCCATGCGCCTGGGCCAGCGCCATCACGCGCGCCTGGAAGTCGATGTTGAACGCTTCGACGGACGTGGCGCTGCGCGCGGTCTGCTGGGCGAGCGAGATCACGGTCGCGAGGCTGTTGCGCACACGGTGATTGAGTTCGTTGAGGAGCAACGTCTGGCGCTCCTCGTTGCGTTTGCGCTCGGTGATGTCGCGGAAATAAACGGAGAGGCCGCCATTGGCGGCGGGATAGATCGTCACGTTGAGCCAGCGATGGATCACCGGCGAGATGGTATCGAGATGGATCGTCTGCCGGCTCTGCATCGCCGTGAGATAGGCGCGATGCACCTCGCTGTCCGTGGCCTCCGGAAAAACCTCCAGCAGTTTGCGCTCGACGACGTCTTCGGCGTGGCGATTCCACATTTCGAGCGCGCGGCGGTTGGCGTAGGTGAAGCGCCAATCGGCGCTCAGGGCGAAAAACGCGTCGCTGATGCTTTCGAGAATTCTCGGTGCTCTGGTTCAGCGCCTGGCGCAGACCCTCCTCGGCCCGGTGCTGATCGGTGATGTCGCGCAAGACGCTGATGACATGGGTCGGCTGGCCGCTCTCGTCCTTGGCGATCTCGGCGCGGCCGGAAATGAAGCGCGTGACGCCGCCCGGCCGCACGATACGGACAACCATCTCGTAGGGGCTGCCGGTGCGGGCAGCCAGTTCGAGCGTTTTCAGCATCTCCGGATAGTCATCGGGGTGAATGCGCTCAAGGAACGGCGCTGCGTCGTCGCCGACCTCGCCGGGCGCGAAGCCGAACATCTCGTCGACCATCGGCGTGCGCACAATCTTGTTGGTGCGCAGATCGCGCTGCCACAGCCCGCTGCGCGCCAATTGCAGCGCGAGCTTGAGGCGATCGATGGTGAATTCGCGGTTGGTCGGCACGAAACCCCGGGAGCCGAATTGTATAGAGCACTATAGCGGCTGGGATTCCGGGGCGACAACGGCATGGCGGGGCTCTAGGGCAAATGCCCTAAGGCGTCTGCCCTATTGGGAGGGAGCCCCTAACCTTGTACGGGATTGTGCCGGGGCGCGGCGGAATTGCCGCCCCCGGCCGGTCCGACGGAATTCAGGCGACGCGCTTCGTGCTCCTCATATGGTCGATGCTCCAGGCACCGCCGCCGGCAGCCGCGAGATAAAGGAACGCGAAGCAGTAAAGCACCGCGAGTTCGCCGCCGTTCAGGATCGGATAGAAGCTCTCCGGCGCATGGGCCATGAAATATGCGGCAGCCATAAGGCCGGAGCAGACGAAGGCCGTGGGTCGCGTGAACAGGCCCAGCACCAGGAGTACGCCGCCGACCAGCTCGATGACACCGGCGATGCCGGACAGTGATGTGATCTGAGTATTGGCGAACATCGGGATCGTCGGGACGCCGAGATACTTGGCGGTGCCGTGCTGGAGGAAGAGCAGCCCGGACATAATCCGCAGAACGCTGAGCAGTCGTGGAGACCAAGTGGCGCAGATCGACTCGAACGGCATTAATGAAGTCTCCGTGGTGATGATTTGTTGGGGTCGGCCGTTTGAGCACAGGACCGTGCCGGCCACAATCCCTCCGACGAACGGTCTCGCGCGGAATTGATCACAGAGATATTGGCAATGCCACAGCAACGCCCATGCGTCGCGCAATTGCTGTGCGTCGTGGCGCGTGTCGCGCCAACGCGTAGCGCTGTACGCTATATGCCGCTCAAAATCGTCCGGCGTTGTAGTCGTCGATCGCCTGGCGGATTTCGGCCGGCGTGTTCATGACGAACGGCCCGTATTTGGCGACCGGCTCGCCGATCGGCTTGCCGGCGACAAGGATCAGGCGCGCAGGCGCGTCCGGGGCAGCGGAGACGGCAACGTGTCGCCCTGGCCCAACACCGCGAGCTCGCCGCGGCGCACGGGCTGCCGGACTTGCCGCCGATCTGGGCCGCGCCCTCGAACACGTAGGCGAAGGCGGTGTGATCGCCGGCAGGCGATGCGTGAAGCTCGTCCCCGCTGGCAGGCTCACGTCGAGATAGGTGGGATCGGTCGATGCGGCGCGCGCAGGACCGGTCTGATCGCCGAACCGGCCGGCGAGCACTCTTCACGCGCACGCCCTGCGGCAGGTCCACCGCCGGGATGGCTTCCGGTTCGATGTCTTGGTAGCGCGGGGCCGTCATCTTGTCGCGGCCGGGCAGATTGACCCAGAGCTGGAAGCCCCACATCAGCCCGTTCTCCTGCTCCGGCATTTCCGAATGCACGATGCCGCGACCGGCGGTCATCCATTGCACGCTGCCGGGGCGCAGCAGGCCGACATTGCCCTGGTTGTCGCCATGCCGCATGCGGCCGGCGAGCATGTAGGTTACCGTCTCGAAACCACGATGCGGATGATCGGGAAAGCCGGCGAGATAATCGGCGGCCGCGTCGGAGCGGAACTCGTCGAGCATCAGGAACGGGTCGAGATCGGGCAGGGTCTGCGTGCCGATCAGGCGGGTGAGCTTCACCCCGGCACCGTCGCTGGTCGGGCTACCGCGCACGACCCTGGTTACCGGACGGATACTGGCTGCGGCATGACGCGCGGGCGTGGACATGGGACCGTTCCTGGCTGGAGAGAAGAGCCTCTATATGGGCGTCACGGTGGCGCGCGCAAACCCCCTCAGCCGCGACCGGCCTTTGCCGCGAAGGCACAGAATCCCCTCCAGAAACTGCCGGAGCTGCGTGCGCACCGCCTCGTCGGTGAGGGCGCCAGCGGCGTCGAAGACGGAGCCGGCGCGCGATACGGCCAGCCGTCCGCCGAACCAGGGCTGCGTCCCCAGGGTGCGCAGGACGGGCAGCCATGCGTTCTGGCTGAGGATTGTGCCGAAGCCGCTGGGCGAGGCGCCGATGACGGCGACGGGCTTGCCGCCGAAGACACGCTTGATGTCGCTGCCGGGCCGCGACAGCCAGTCGATTGCGTTCTTGAAGGGTCCGGGGAGGGAGTTGTTGTATTCGGGCGTGGCGAGCAGCAACCCATCCGCGGCGGCGATCTGGTCCTTGAGCTTGGCGACGGAAGCGGGAATGCCATCGGCGGCTTCGACATCGCCGTCATAGAGCGGAATGCCGTGGATCGTGGCGAGCGTCAGCGTGGCGCCCGCCGGCATCACCGGGGAAGCGGCCTGCAGCAGCGAGGTATTGTAGGAGAGGCGGCGCAGGCTGCCGGAGAGGCCGACGATGGTGAGAGGCATGACGCTCCTTGCGGGACAGATCGAGGTGCAAGTTCGACCTTAGCGTGGCGCCGCGCGGCGGGTAAGATGCTGCCTGCCGGTCCCTGCAGCGATTCCCGAATGGCGTTCCCTTTGATTACCTGCGTACAGCCTCCGTCCGGCCGCTTGAGCTTCTCCAGGATTGCTTTGCCATGACTGCGTTGCTGGCCAAGGCCCAGGCGGCGCTGGAGAGCGTGTTCGGTTTTCCGTCCTTCCGCCCGGGACAGGAGGAAATCGTGCAGGCCGTGCTCGATGGCGCGAACGTGCTCGCCGTCATGCCGACGGGCAGCGGCAAGTCGCTGTGCTATCAGCTGCCCACCCTGGTGCGGCCGGGGCTGACGGTGGTGGTATCGCCGCTGATCGCGCTGATGCGCGACCAGGTGGCGCAGCTGCGCGAATACGGGATCGAGGCGGCGACGCTTAATTCGACCATCGACGGGGCCGAGAACCGCCGCATCCATGACCGGGCGCTCGATGGCAGTCTGCGCCTGCTCTACGTGGCGCCGGAGCGGCTGACGCGCACGGATACGACCGCGCTGTTGCGCGACGCCAAGGTGGCGCTTCTTGCCATTGATGAAGCGCATTGCGTCTCGCAATGGGGCCACGATTTCCGGCCCGAATATTTGCAGCTCGGCCGCATCCGCGAGGCTTTGGGCGGGGTGCAGACCATCGCCCTGACGGCGACGGCGGATGTGAAGACGCGCGCGGATATCGGCAAAAAACTGTTCGACGTAGCCCCGCGCACGTTCATCCGCTCCTTCGACCGGCCCAATCTGCGCCTGGCGATGCAGGCCAAGGCGAATTCGCGCCGGCAGGTGTTGGATTTCGTGGCGGCGCATCCGGGCGAGAGCGGCATCATCTACTGCTCCTCGCGCAAGCGCACGGAGAGCTTTGCCACTCAGCTCACTGAGGCGGGAGTCAGGCGTACGCCTATCATGCCGGTATGGAGTCCGAAAAGCGCAACGCACATCAGGATCTGTTTTTGCAGGATGACGGGATCGTCATGGTGGCGACCGTCGCGTTCGGCATGGGCATCGACAAGCCCGATGTACGTTTCGTCGGCCACGCCGATTTGCCGCAGAATGTCGAAGCCTACTACCAGGAGATCGGCCGCGCCGGCCGCGACGGCTTGCCCGCCGACACGCTGATGCTCTACGGGCTCGACGACATGCGGCTGCGCCGCCTGCAGATCGAGGAGAACACCAGCAGCGAGGAGCGCAAGCGCATCGAGCGCCAGAAGCTCAACGCGCTGATCGCGCTATGCGAGGCGCCGCGCTGCCGGCGGCAGACCTTGCTCGCGTATTTCGACGAAGCCTCGACGCCGTGCGGCAATTGCGATCTCTGCCTGGGCGGTGTCGACATGTTCGACGGCACGGTCGAGGCGCAGAAGGTGATGTCGGCGATCTTGCGCACGGGCGAGCGCTTCGGCACCGAGCATCTGATCGAGATTTCTGATCGGTAATTCCAGCGACGCGATCCGCCGCTACAATCACGAGAACCTGCCGACTTTCGGCGTCGGGCGCGAGCGCAACGCCAATGAATGGCGCTCGATCTTCCGGCAGATCTATGCGGCGGGCCTGACGGCACTGAATATCGACGAATATGGCCGCTGGTCGGTGACCGATAGCGGCCGACGCGTGCTGCGCGGCGAAGACAAGATCGAGTTGCGCAAGGATGTGCTGCGGCCAGGCGGCAGGACCACGCGCAAGGCGAAGGTGGCGCAGGTGGCGGCGTCCATGGCGGGCCGCGAGGGCGATCTCGACCTGCTGCTGGCGCTCAAAGACAAGCGCCGCGCGATTGCGAAGGCGCTCGCCCAGCCGGCCTATGTCGTGTTCAGCGATCGCACGCTCCTGGACATGGTCGCGCGCCGGCCGACCTCGCTCGACGAGATGCAGCATGTCCACGGCATCGGCGCGGTGAAGCTGGAGCGCTATGGCGCCGCGTTCCTCGACATCATACGGAGCGCCGGCACGCGCTAGGACCGCGCTATCCGGCCGCCTCCCTAGGCCGGCTGAAACAGACCATGACTTTAGTGATATAAATTGTTACAAATAACATCGTGCACACGGCGGCCCGGTTTTGGGAGAGTGTCGCCGCAACTGCCGATGGATTTGACGCCGGGCGAGTTTCGCACCGGTGGTTTGTTGTTTACGTGCGTGTGAGATTAGCGCGCACCATCGGCACGCCAATACAAATACGCCACGGGGCTTAGGGAGGTCGTTGTTTCGCGCGGCATTGCCGTCGTTTGACGTCAAGGAGCAGGTATCCGATGTCGTTTTTCCTGAATCGCATGACAATTCCGCAGCGACTGCTGACGGATGCGAAGGCCGACCGGACGATGGCCCGCCTGCGCGAGCTGCAGGCGGACAAAATGGTGGCGCCGGAGCTCGCCGCTTACGTCGAAGCGGCAACCCAGCGTTATGTCGAGCTGACAGCCGTACGCAAGGAGGCGCAGCGCCTGCTCGCGCGGCCGATCGACGAGCACACGTCGGCGAAGGTGAAGCGGTTGCGCGACAAATTGGACCGGCGTTTCGCGGCGTGGGTTGCGGCTTGCAAGGGGTTGGTCGACGGGCACGGCCCGACCGACATCTCCGCCGTTTATGAGTTTCCGGCGGAAGATGCGACGCGCGCGCCGGACGTGGTGCGGGCAAAGCCCGGTGCTGCAAAGTTTCGCTTGCGCCGGCGCCTGCGACGCCGCGCCCGGCCGGCGCAGATCAGCGCTTAGGCGCCGGCTTCTAGACCTTCTGCGCGCCCGGCTTGCCGTGCTCGACGGCGAATTGGGCAATGCGCGCGCTGGCCGAATAGGGCTCGAACACATTGTCGAGCGCCTCGAAGCTCACACGGCAGGCTTTCGGCGTCAGCTCCATCGTTGCATAACCGCGCTTGTCGCCGCTGCCGTAGCGCAGATGCGGGTTGCGATCGAGGAGTGCCCGGACGTTCTCCTTCGACGGGCCGACTGAGCTGATCGAGCCGCCGACGAATTCGCTGGCGACGATCGGCGATTTCTCCTTCGTGTCGTCGCTCTTGAGATCGGCGACCCAGAAGGAATGCACATCGCCGCCGATGACGACAGGGCTGGCGGTGCGATTGGCGGCCATCGCCTCGACCACGCGCTGGCGCGACGCGGGCGCACCGTCCCAGCGATCCATCCAGAAGGCCGAGGCGCCGTCCTTGCCGCGATCGACCTGCGACATCAGCGTCTGCTGGCCCAGCACGCTCCAGCGTGCCTTGGTGGCGGAGAGACCGGCGCGCAACCACGCCTCCTGCTCGCTGCCGAGATAGGTGAGGGCGGGATCGCGTCGCTCGGCGCAATCGGTCAGCAGGGCCGCACCGCCGCGGCCGTTGGCGCACGGGTGATGCGAGCGGAACTGACGTGTGTCGACCAAGAACAGCTCGGCCAGATTGCCGAAGCGCCAATTGCCGTAGATGCGCGCGTTGGGACCGGCTGGTGCCATCGATTTCGGGACGGGCATATGCTCGTACCAGGCCTGATAGGCGCCGGCGCGCCGGCGCAGGAACGAGGGCTGGTCCCATGATGCGGGCGAGCGGTCGTTGGTGTAGTCGTTCTCGACCTCGTGATCGTCCCACACCGCGAACCAGGGGAAGGCAGCGTGTGCCGCCTGCAGGTCCTTGTCGGATTTATAGAGGGCGTAACGGTTGCGATATTCGTCGAGAGTCGAGGCGGTCGGCGTGTTGTGCTTGCGCACATGCTTCTGGCCCCAGGAGAGTTCGTAGATGTAGTCGCCGAGATGGACGACGAAATCGAGCTCGTCGTGCGCCATGTGGCGGTACGCTGCGTAGTAACCTTGCTCGTATTGCTGACAGGACGCGAAGGCGAAGCGCGCAGTCGTGGGTGCTGCATCGGCAGCGGGCGCGGTGCGGGTGCGGCCGGTGGGGCTCGTCGCTGCGCCGGCATGGAAGCGATACCAGTAGCTGTGCTCGGGCTGCAGGCCTGCGACTTCCACATGCACGGAATGCGCGACGCTGGCATCGGCGCGCGCGGAGCCGCGCTGGACGATGTTCGTGAACTTATCGTCGCTGGCGAGTTCCCAAGCGACATCCACGGCTGCATCGCCCATGCCGCCGCCGTTGAGCGGGTCGGGCGCAAGGCGAGTCCACAGCACGATTCCTGTGGGCGTGGGATAGCCGGACGCGACGCCGAGGGAGAAGGGGTTGGCGGTGAACTTAGTTTGCGCGCGCAGCAGATTTGGCGCAGTCGCAAACGTGGCGCCGGTGATCAGAGCGAAGCGGCGACGCCCGAGAAGCATTGTCATAGCGGAAGGCTCATTCTCGTCCGTCCCCTCTCAATCTGTCACCCGCGGACTTGACCCGCGGGCCCATAAACCGTTTCGGCGTCGAGACCGTTTGTGGGTGCGCGGGTCAAGCCCGCGCATGACAATACTTTTTAATTTGCGGCAGCTATTTTTCGCCGCGCTCCCGACGAACCTCCAGCGCAATATCCGGGCGGTCGGTCGTGATGGTGCGGATCGGCTGGGCCAGCCAATGCGCGATGTCGGCTTTCTCGTTGGGGACCCAGGCGCCAAGCGATGGGCCGCCGACTTTCTCCAGGCAAAGCGCTTGTGTCTGCGCCAGCAAGGTGCGTTCCACCGCAATCAAACAATTGCCGACTCTCTGGAAGCGCGCCAGAGCCGGCTCGATGCCACCCAACATCTCGGCCGAGCGGCGGTCGAGCGAGGCGAGGATGCGGCCCTTGGGCCAGAGCGTGCGAATGGTTTCCAGCACCTCGGGCGCAAAACAAGTGAGGATCGCGCGGTCTTCCAGCTTGCGCTTGCGCACCAGCTCGAGGATGCGCGCTTCCATGCCGGGATAGGGGCGGCCGAGATGATCGGTTTTGAGCTCGATGTGGAGCTCGAATTTCGTGTTCTGGAACACGTCGAAGACTTGCTCGAGCGTGGGCACGCGCTCGCCGCCGGCCTCGCGCAGGGTGACGGCGCAAGCTTCCTGCGTGGTGCGCGAACCGACCCAGCCGCTCGCTTCGGCGGTGCGTTCGAACAGGGCGTCATGGATTACGACCAGGCCGTTGTCGCTGGTCTGGTGGACATCGAACTCGACGGCTTCGATGGGAAGGGCGGCTGTGTTGCGGAAGCCCAGCAGGCTGTTCTCGGGCCAGAGATTGCGCGCGCCACGATGCCCGACGATGTTGACCATGTACCGTCCTATTTGCTGCTGTCGACGAGACCCTTGACGAAATAGCGCTGCAGCGCCGCGACGACCAGGATCGGCGGCAACATGACCAACAGTGCCGCGGCCATGGCGATGTTCCAGGCCGGCTCCATGTCCGAGCGCGGGATGAGCTGCTTCAGGCCGACCACGGCCGTCGTCATGGAGGCGTCGGTGGTGAAGAGCAACGGCCAGAGATACTGGTTCCAGCCATAGAGGAACAGGATGATGGCCAGCGCCACGATGTTGGAGGTGGAGAGCGGCAGCAGGATTGAGCGCAGAAAGCGGATCGGTCCGGCGCCATCGAGGCGCGCGGCCTCGCTCAATTCTTCCGGCACGGTCAGGAAGAACTGGCGGAACAGGAAGGTGGCGGTAGCCGACGCGATCAGCGGCAGGATCAGGCCGCTATAGGTGTTGATCATGTTCCACTCGACCGCGATCTCGACGCGCTGGCCGACCAGGGCGGAGATCCAGGCCGACACGTCGAGCGCGTCGATAAGCCATTGCAGCGGCAGGGCGGCGTTGGCGACCGCCTCGTACGTGGGCACGATGCGCACTTCGACGGGGAGCATCAGGGACACGAAGATCAACCAGAAGGCCGTCATGCGAAAGCGGAAACGGAAATAAGTGATGGCGAAGGCGGAGAGGATGGAGATGGCGATCTTGCCGATGGTGATGCCGACCGCCACGATGACCGAATTGAGCAGCAGGCGCCCGAGATTGCCCTTGGTCCAGGCCTGCGTGACGTTGTCGAGAAAATGGCCGCCGGGCAGCCAGGGCAGGGGGATCTGCTGGACCTCCTGCAAGGTCAGCGAGCCGGCGACAATCGCGAAATAGATCGGCAGGCAGAACAGGAGCGCCCCGCCGATCAGGATGGCGTGGCAGAGCGCGTTGAGGATGGGCGTGCGCTCGATCATAGGTCGTAATTCACCTTGCGCTCGATATAGCGGAACTGGAGCATGGTCAGCGCCAGCGCAAAGCCCATCAGAAGCACGGATTGCGCGGCCGACGATCCGAGATCGAGATTGATGAAGCCGTCCTGGTAGACCTTGTAGACCAGGATGTTGGTCGCGTTGGCGGGACCGCCGCGGGTGACGGCGTCGATGATCGCGAAGGTTTCGAAGAAGCCGTAGACGAAATTCATGACCGCCAGGAAAAAGAAGGTCGGCGTCAGCAGCGGCATGACGATCTTGATGTAGCGGCGGATCGGCCCCGCGCCATCGACGGCGGCGGCCTCGATCAGCGAGCGCGGGACGGCGAGCATGCCCGCCACCAGGAAGATGTAGTCGTAGCAGATGTGTTTCCAGCTCGCGGCGAAGATCACGAGGAGCTGGGCGTCGCGTGGATTGAGGTTGGGATCCCAGGCGAAACCCAGCCGGTGCAGCAGATGCGCAAGCGGCCCAACCGCGGGATTGAAGAGGAACGCCCAGAGCACGCCGGCGATGACGGGGGCGATGGCATAAGGAAAGAGCAGAATCGCTTTGTAGGCCGATTTGCCGTGCACCACGCGATCGGTCGCGAAGGCCAGCACCATGGCGACGAAGATGGTCAAAACGTTCTGCGCCAGCGTGAACCAGATCGTGACCCAGACCGATGTCCGGTATTCGGGACTGGCGAAGAGCCGCGTGAAATTATCGAACCAGACGAATTGAATGCGCGCCCCGAAGGGATCGGCCAGGGTGAAGGATTGCGCGAGGGCCCGCACCGCCGGAATGAAGAAGAACAGCAGCAGGATGAGCAGCTGCGGGAAGAGCAGTAGGTAGGGCAGATTCGTGTCGCGGAAATGCGCGCGCTTCAGGCCGCTTTCCGGTTTGGGCAAGGCAAGGGGCTTGGCCATGGGCACAATCGAATCGGGCGCCGACGGCCAAATGCAGGCCGCCGGCGCCCGTTCGTGTCAATACTTGCCGGTGTTCAGCTTCTCGTACTGGCGCAGGATGTCGTTGCCGCGGCGCACCGCGTCATCCATGGCCTGCTGCGGCGTCTTCTTGTTGGTGAAGACGGCCTCGACCTCTTCGCGCTGCGCGAACATGGTCTGGGTGAAATTGCCGAAGCGGAAGCCGATCGAGTTGGCGCTCGGCGTGCCGCGGCTCAGCTGCAGCACCGCGATCTCGCGGGTCGGGTTTTTCTCGTAATAGCCTTCGGCTTTGGCCGCCTGGTAGGCCTTGCCGGTCAGCGGCACATAGCCGGTCACCTTGTGCCACCAGAGCTGCGTTTCGGTGCTGGCAAGGAAGTTCATGAAGGCGGCAACGCCGTCATAATCCTTGGCGGGAAGACCCTTCATGGTCCAGATCGTGGCGCCGCCGATGGTGGAGTTCTTCGGCGTTCGGCCTTCCTCATGCGGCAGGTAAGTCGCACTCCAGGCGATCTTGGCATTGGCCTCGATGCTGCCATGCGCGGCGGTCGAGGCGATGAAGGTGGAACATTTGCCTGTGGTATAGAGCTGTTCGGGGTTCAGGCCCTGGCCGGCGATCTGCAACACGCCGTCATCCAGCCATTTCTTGACGCGCGCAATCTGCGGCACCACGGTCGTCTTGTTGTAGACGAATTCGGTGTTGAGACCGTCGAAGCCGTTGGACTGGGTGGCGTAGGGCTGGTCGTTGATGGCGCTGTAGTTCTCGATCAGGCTCCAATGATAGTCGCCGGCGAGCACCGAGCCGCACTCGGCGATGCCCTTCTGCTTGATGGCGTAGAGCTGCTTTTCCAGCGCCTGCCAGGTATCGGCCGGCTTGCCGAAGCCCGCCTTCTCGAAATGCTCCTTGTTGTACCAGAGGATGGGTGTCGACGAGTTGAAGGGCATCGTCATCAGCTTGCCCTTGTACATGTAGAAGCCGGCGACGGGCTTGATGAAGTCGTTCCAGTCGACCTTGTAGCCTTTCTCCTCCATCAGCTGGTGCACCGGCACGATGGCGTCGGAGAGCAGCATGGTCATGAAACCGCGCTCGTAGATCTGCACCATGTGCGGCTGCTTCTTGGCGCGATAGGCGGCGATGGTGCCGTTGATGACGTCGTCATAGGTGCCCTTGTTGGTGGCGACGACGGTGTACTGGTTCTGGGACTGGTTGAATTTCTGCGCCAGCTCCTGCACGCGCTCGCCCAGCACGCCGCCCATGGCGTGCCACCACTGGATTTCCGTGCGCGTCTGCGCGTGCGCAGAACCCGCGATCCATGCCGCCAGCGCCGTCGCCGTGGCCATCGTGATCAAATGTCGCTTCCCGAGCATCATTCCCTCCTCCGTTGATCTTGGTGATCTTCCAACAATGCGTAGACGTGATGGTGCTAGTCGGCCCAGACGCCGTTCGGCCCGACAGTCTCGGCGACTGCCGCTTCCAGCCAGCCGAGATCGTCGAGCAGATCGAGAATGGTGTAACGGCGGCGGATCATGCGGGCGCGCGCGACGTCATCGCGCAGCTTGGCGATGGAAATGCCGATATCGCGCGGGTGTGCGCGGCGCCCCGCAACGCTGCAGCCAGTCGCGCAGCGCCGCCGAGGCGGGCAGGCGCGCGGCCAGATCCTTGCGAAGCTGCGGCCAGGACTGCTTGAGACGCGTGAGGCGCTCGACGATGCGCGCAGCGCCGTCGGTCTTGGCCTTGGTTTCCGCCAGTGCGCTCTCCGCCATGAAGCTAAGCGGAAAGGCGGTGTGTATGTGCTCCGCCGTTTCTTCCCAACGCGGATGGCGGGCGGCGCAGCGCGCCGGATCGATCGCTGCGAGATCCTGCCCCTGCAGCCATTCATAGAGGCCGAGCACCGTCACGCAGCCGATGCCGACGCACACGCCATGCGACACGGGCAGGCCATCGACTGTGCGCCGTTCCATTTCCCACAAATGCGCGAATTGATGATCGCTGCCGCTGGCGGGCCGGGAGTTGCCATGCGCCTGCATGGCGAAGCCGGAGATCAGCAGCCCCTCGAACAGGCCGCGCAAGGCCGCGCGGTCGTGGCGGCGCACGCCGTCGGGGTCGCCGAGCCAGGTGCGGATATTGTCCTGCACCATGGCGAAGGGGGCCGGGGCGAGGGGCTCTTCGCCAAGAGCATCGGCGAGAATCCAATCGGCGCCGGCCACCAGCTTGCCGGCGAGGTCGCCATAGCCCCAACCGGCCATGTTCGGCGGTGCTGCGGCGAGCACGTTGAGATCGGCGACGACGGCAACGGGTGGCGCGCAAGGGAAGGTGCGTTTGAAGCCGGCATCGAGGAGCGCGGCGCCGGAGGCCGCGTAGCCGTCCATCGAGGCGGCGCTAGCGACGCAGATATAGGGGAGCTTGGCGCGCGAGGCCGCGTATTTGACGAGGTCGTTGACCACGCCAGCGCCGATGGCGACCGGGACAGCGCCGGTTTGCGCCAGGCGGCTGGCGATGCGGTGCGCGATCTCGACATCGGGCTTCAGGCGCGGCTCGCCTTGCAGCACGAGCGATTCAAAATTGAAAGCCGTATCGCTCAGGACGGTCTCGATAGACTGGCCGGCGGCGGCGTGGGTATTGGCGTCGGTGACCAGCAAAAGCGGGCGGCCGTCGGCGTTGCGGGCCATCACGTCGGGCAAGGAAGCCAGCGCTCCCGGTGCCACGATCACCTCCCGGGTGACCGACGCGGCGCGCACGGCGCTGTCGAGATCGGCGAGCTTGGTTTCCATCGATGCCGGACAAGGCTCCCAAAGGCGTGTTACAAGAGGGTTTCGAACAGATGTATTTTTAGTATAACATTTGTTCGTTGGCCGACAAGACCGGATCACGGAAGGGCATTGTGGCTGTGGAAAACACAGGCGGTCCGGTGGCATTCTCCGGTCGGTTTCGGGGACGGGCCCGGGTGGGGACATGAACGACGACCAGCATCAGGTGCGCGCCGCCTGGCTCTATTACATGGAAGGGTTGACGCAGTCGGAGATCGCGGACCGGCTGGGCCTGACGCGGCTGCGCGTCAACCGCCTGCTGGCCGACGCGCGGGCGGACGGGCTGGTGCGAGTGACGCTCAACACCGGCCTTGCGAGCTGCATGGCGCTCGAAGAGACGCTGAAGCGCGAGACGGGCTTGCGCGAGGCCGTCATCGTGCCCACGCCCGAGGATCCCGAGCAGGTGCCCGTCGCCCTGGGGCGCGCCGCTGCCGCGTTCCTGGCGCAGCATCTCGAGGCGCACGCGGTCAAAGGGCTGGGCGTGGGGTGGGGCGCGACGCTGCGCGAGACCATCCGCTACGTGCAGCCGCAGCGGCTGCCGGGCCTGGTCGTCAACTCGATCATGGGCGGCCTCACCCATGGCAGCGAGATCAACACGTTCGAGATCGCCAGCGAGCTCGCGCGCCGGCTGGGGGCGAGCTACGCCTATCTGGCGGCCCCCATCTATGCCGGCAGCCCGCGCTCGCGCGACACGATCCTGGCGCAAGACGTGTTCAAGGATTCGCTCGACCAGATGCGCGCCAACGAGCTGGCGATCGTCAGCATGGGCGATCTCACCAAGCGTTCGCTGATGATCCGCCATGGCATTCCGCGCGACGTGTCGGCGCAGGATCTGAAAGCGGCGGGCGCTGTGGGCGATATCATCGGGCAGTTTGTCGACGCCAAGGGCGTCCCGATCGACCACCCGATCAATCAGCGCGTGATCGCGCTGCCGATCGAGGAGTTGCGACGGATCAAGACCGTCGTGGTCGCGTCGGGCGGCGCCAACAAGACCAAAGCAATCGCAGCGGCGCTCACCGGCAAGCTCATGCATGTGCTGGTGTGCGATGAGCGCACGGCCGCCGCCGCCCTCGAGATCGTGCGGCAGAGCGGCTGAGTGTATCTCGGCATCGATATCGGCACGTCGGGCGTCAAATCGATCCTGGTGGACGACGGCGACCGGCTGATCGGCGAGGCGAGCGCGCCGTTGCGCGTGTCTCGCCCGCGACCGTTATGGTCGGAGCAGGATCCGGAAGATTGGTGGCGCGCGGTCCAGGCGACACTTGATGCGCTGGTGGCCTCGCAGCGCGCGGCGATGTCGGGGGTACGGGCGATCGGCTTGTCCGGGCAGATGCTCGGCGTGACGCTGACGGATGACAGCGGAACGGCTCTGCGCCCGGCGTTGCTGTGGAATGATGGGCGCGCGGCGGCGCAGGGCATCGAGCTTGAGCGTGACGTGCCGGGATTTGCAGCGCTCACGGGCGCGCGGGCGATGTCGGGCTTCTCGGCGCCGAAGCTGCGCTGGCTCATGCAGAACGAGCCGGACAGCCTGCGCGCGGCGCGGTGGATCTTGCTGCCCAAGGATTACGTGCGGCTGATGCTGACGGGCGAGGCGGTGGCGGATCGCGCCGATGCTTCGGCCACGCTGCTGATGGATACGCGCGCGGGCGATTGGGACGATCGCATTCTTGCGGCATGCGGTGTTGCGCGGCCGCAATTGCCGCGCCTGGTCGAGAGCTGGGACGTTGGCGGCACGTTGCGTCCGGAGCTTTGCGCGCGATGGGGCCTGAAAAAAGGCGTGCCGGTCGCGGGCGGCGGCGGCGACAACATGACCGGCGGGGTCGGGGCGGGTGCTGTCGCCGCGGGCGACGCCTATATCAGCCTCGGCACGTCGGGCGTTTATTTCGTCGTGAACGACCGTTTCGTGCCGGCGCTCGATCGCGGCATGCATGCGCATCGCCATGCCGTGCCGGCCATGTTCTGCCAATGCGCGGTGGTGCTGAGTGCTGCCGCAGCGCTAACGTGGATCGCCGACGTGCTTGGCGCCAGAGATATCCCGTCATTGATGACCGAAGTTGAAGCCGCGAAATTATCGCCGGTCGAGACGCCGCTGTTCACGCCTTATCTGGCGGGCGAGCGTACGCCGCATGACGATCCGCATCTGACGGCGACCTTCGCCGAAATGAGCTTCGCCGCGACGCGGCTGCATCTGGTGCAGGCGGTGCTGGAGGGTGTCGCCCTCGCTGTCGCCGATTGCCATGAGGCGATCACCTCGACCGGTGCCTCCATCACGCGGCCGCTGCTGATCGGCGGCGGGACGAGGAGCCGGCTGTGGGGGCAGTTGATCGCGGCGGCGGTCGGCCAGGATGTTACGGTGCCGCGCGATGCCGCTTTGGGGCCGGCGTTGGGTGCAGCACGCCTCGCGCGCGCCAGCATCGGTGGGCCATTGATCGGTGGAACCGGCGCCACGGACGCCATCGTCGCGCCGCGTGACTGGACCGACATGCTGGCGGCCAAGAAGGCGCGCTTCCGGGCACTGCGCCGCGCGGGGCGTTGAGGGGAACCGTCGCCCGGGTCGGGCGTTGGCCTATCAGCCTGCTGACGCTCATTTCCGGGCTGCTGGTCGAGCTCCTGGAAACCTACCGGTGGCTGCTGTGATCGGGATGTTCAAGGACGCGGCGATGAAGTGGGTGGACGACAGCGCGCCGAGCGCTGGTGCCGCCATCGCGTTCTACACCATCTTTTCGCTGGCCCCCGTGGTCATGATCGTGCTCGCGGTGATCGGCGCGCTCTATGGCGACGATGCGGCGCGCGGCACCGTGTTCGCGCAGCTCCAGGGCCTGTTCGGGGCCGCGGGCGCGCGCGCGATCGAAGACGTGATCCAGGGAGCGGACCAACCGCAGCGTGGCTTTGTTGCCGCCGTGACCGGGCCGATCATCTTCATTATGGGCGCGACGGCGGTGTTCGTGGAGCTGCAGGCCGCGCTCAACACGATGTGGGGTGTCAAGACGACGCCGTTCACGATCTTCCGATATCTGAAGATCCGGTTGATGAGTTTCTCTCTGATCGTCGCGACCGGGTTCCTGCTGATCGTGTCGCTGGTGGCAAACGCGGCGATTGTCGCCTTCGGCGAGTTTGTCTTGGGCGAGCACAAGGCGATGGAGATCATGTGGGTGATCCAGCTCGTGCTCTCGGTGGTCATCCTGAGCGGCTTGTTCGCGCTGATCTTCAAGGTGCTGCCAGACGCGCATATCCATTGGCGCGCGGCGTGGCTCGGTGGGCTGTCGACGTCGATCCTGTTCACGATCGGAAAAACCGTGATCGGGTTCTATCTGGCGCAGTCGGATGTGCTGTCCAGCTATGGCGCCGCCGGCACGTTCGTGCTGGTGCTGCTGTGGGTCTATTATTCCAGCCTGATCTTCCTCTATGGCGCGGAGCTGACCTGGCTGTGGCACCGGCGCCAGGACAGGAAATCCGTCAGGCTGCGTCGCGCAGCTGTGCCTGCATCGCCTTCGGAATCTTCTGGCGCAGCTTGAAGAAGCCCTCCCACGGGTCCTTCTTCAGCCGCTTCATCCGTTCCGGGATCGTCTTCACGTTGAAGTCCGCCGGCTTGATTCCCGCAGCCAGCTCCTTCCAGGTGATCGGCGTCGCCACGGGGGCCCCTTCGCGCGCGCGCGTGGTGTAGGCGGCGACCGCCGTCGAGCCGCGTTCGTTGCGCAGATAGTCGATGAAAATGCGGCCCGTTGCGCTGCCTTCGCCATGTTGGTGGTGTATCTCTTCGGGCGTCGCGTGTCGCGAGCGTCTCCGCCGACCAGCTTGCAGAGCGTCTTCACCTCCGGCCATTTCGGGCCGCGGCGCGATCGGCACGACGACGTGCAGCCCCTTGCCGCCGGTGGTCTTGACGAAGCTCTTGAGGCCGAGTTCTTCCAGAGGTCGCGGATTTCTTCGGCGGCGCTTCCACGTCCTTCCAACCGACCGAGGGTCGGGATCGAGATCGAAGATCAGCCGGTCGGGGCGTTCGAGATCGTCGGCGCGCGAGCCCCAGGGATGGAATTCGAGCGAGCCGAACTGCACGAGCTCGATCAGGCCCTTGGCGTCGTGAATGACGATGTAGTCTTCGGTCTCGGTCTTGCCGCGTACGCGCACGGTGTCGATGGCGGCCGACATGCCTTCGGCCGGATGCTTTTGGTAGAAGCACTTGGCGTCGGCGCCGCCGGGGCAGCGCACGACGCTGAGCGGGCGGTCCGCGATTTGGGGCAGAATGCGATCGGCCATCGCCGCGTAAAAATTGGCGAGATCGAGCTTGGTGAGGCCCTGGGCCTTGTAGAGGATCCGGTCCGGATGCGTGATCTTGACGCCGTGCAGGGTCGGCGCTGCACTCGTTTTTTTCGCGGCGGCGGCCTTCGCCGATTTGCGCGCCACCTTCTCGGTGGGTACGGCGCGTTCGCGGACGACATCCTTGGCGAGCTTGTCCATGCGCATTCCCTCGAACGAAGCTTGACGCAAGACGCCATCGCGCGTCCAGCCGTGAAATTCGACCTCGCACACCAGGTCCGGCTTCACCCATGCGACGCCGCTAATGCGCGGCACGTTGCTCGCGAATGGCGGTTTGTCGATCTTGCGCTTGTCGAGTTGCGGCCGGATGGTCTTGGCCAAGGCGGTATTGAAACCGGTGCCGACGCGGCCGGCGTAGCGAAGCGTGCCGCCATCGCGCACGCCGACCAGCAATGCGCCGATATGACCTGGACCGGAGCGGCGCTCGGTAAATCCGCCGATGACTACTTCCTGACGCTGACGGCACTTGGTCTTGAGCCATGTATCGCTGCGGCCGGAGCGATAGGGTGCGTCGGCGCGCTTCGAGACGACGCCTTCCAGCGCCAGCTGACAGGCGTTCTCGTGGAAATGCGGGCCATCGGCCTTGAAATGCTCGCTGTAGATCAGCTTGCCGCCCTTGGCGCTGCTGCGCTCGACCAGGCCTTTGAGCCGATCCTTGCGCTCGGTGAGGGGAAGGGAACGAAGATCTTTGCCGTCGAGATGCAGAAGATCGAAGGCGAAAAGAACGAGTGCGTCGGTCTTGTGTGAACTGAGGGCCGCCTGCAGCGCGCCGAAATCGCTCACGCCCTTGGTGTCGAGAACCACGATTTCGCCATCGAGCGCGGCCGGTCCGTCGATATCGAGGGCCCGCGCGAGTGCCCCGAATTTGTCGGTCCAGTCGAGGCCGCGGCGCGTCAGGAAGCGGCACTCTCCGTCCTTGATGCGGCAGTACACGCGATAACCGTCGAGCTTGATCTCGTGCAGCCATTGTGTGCCGGACGGCGCCGTGGTGACGAGCGTGGGAAGTTGCGGCTCGATGAAATCCGGCAGGGGCTTCCCACCTTTCGTGCGCTTGCGCGGTAATTTGGCCGCGGGCTTGGTGCGAAGCTCGGCGGCCAACATCTGCAGGGCCGCGCGACGAGAGGGTTTCTTGGTGGGCGCGGATTTCCGGGTTTTGTTGCTCTGCCAGACAGCGCCGGCGGTGCCGGCGATTTTTTCCATCGATCGCCCGGTCTTGACGCTCTTGTCCTCTTCCTCGAGGAACGCGTCGCCGTCTCCGGGCCTGGCGTATTCATCCTGGCCTTTGATCAACAGCCAGTTTTCGTGACGTTCCTGGCTGTCGGGGCGGGGCCGCATGCGCACCAGCGCCCAATGCCCGCGCAGCTTCTTACCGTGCAGCTCGAAGCTGAGATGACCCTTCTTGTACCCCTTCTCGGGATCGCCGATGGGCATCCAGGTGCCGGTGTCCCAGACCATGACAGTGCCGCCGCCATACTGGCCGCGCGGAATGGTCCCTTCGAAATCCGCGTAGTCGAGCGGGTGGTCCTCGACATGGACGGCGAGGCGGCGATCGTTGGGATCAAGGCTGGGCCCGCGAGTCACGGCCCAGCTTTTGAGGGTGCCGTTCATCTCCAGGCGGAAATCGTAGTGGAGGCGGCGCGCGGCGTGCTTTTGGACGACGAAGAGATTGCCTTTGCCGCGGCGCGACGTGCTTGGCTCGGGCGTGATGGAAAAATCGCGCTTGGCGTTGTATCGACGCAATGCTGCCTTGCGTGAGGCGCGCTTGGGACGAGACTTCGCTGTTGTCTTGCGTGCCATGAGCGGTTCGGCACTCTATCGCAGCACTCAGCTTGCCTTGGCCCGTTTGCGACGGCGATTGGCGAGGCTCACGACCTTGCGTCCGCCCTTGGCGTTCTTGCGCGCCGGCACGGCCGCGCCGGTTCCGGCGACGCTCTTCTTCAAGGCGTCGAACAGGTTGATGACTTCGGCGGAGCGCGGCGCCTTGGGCAGTTTCGGCTTCACGCCCTTGAGCTTGGCCTCGACCAGCGTCTGCAGCGCCGATTGGTAGCGATCCTCGAACAGCTTGGGATCGAACTTGCCGCTCATCTTCTCGATCAGCGTCTTGGCCATCTCGACCATCTGCCTGTCGGCCGGCTTGTCGGGAATGCTGTCAAAGAGCGGCTCCTCGTCGCGCAGATCCTCGGGCGCCCGCAAGCGGGTAACGAGGAGTCCGCGGCCGCGCGGTTCGATCGCGACGGGGCGCTCGCGGTTGGCCATCACCAACGTGGCAAGGCCGACGAGGCTCTCGGCCGCAATCGCGTCCTGTATCACCTTGTAGGCCTCGATGGCGACCTTGCCGTCGGGGACCAGATAGTAGGGTTCGTCGAAATAGATGCGGTCGATATCCTCGGCCTTGACGAAGCGCACGATCTCGATGGTGTGCGAGGCTTCGATCTTCAGCTTGCTGATCTCGTCATCCTCGAACAGGACATATTCGTCCTTGTCGTATTCGTAGCCTTTCACCAAATCGGCGCGTTCGACGACATCGTCCGTTTCGGCGTCGTGCGGCTTCATGCGGATGCGGTTGCCGGTTTCGGGATTGATCATATGGAAGCGGATGCGATCGGACGATGATACCGCCGGCACCATCCGCACGGCGCAGGTGACGAAGCTCAGCTTGAGAAATCCGGTCCAGCCGCCAGGTTCAGCCACGATACGCCTCGCGCGCGCGAATTATCACTTAAGGAAAAACATTGGCCCCGCGCGATGGTTCCGCCCCGCGACTATTGCGGCGGCGGTGGGTTCTTGGGCGGCAGCCGGTCCGGCGGCAATTCCTGCGGACGACCGGGCGGAAACTCGGGCGGTATGGGCTGCGGCGGCAGTTCCGGCGGCGGCTCGTGGATCGGTGGCTCTGGCGGATTGGTCTGGAAGACCAGCGGGATAATCATGACGCACCTTTCGGGTCGGATAGCCTTATGCCAACACCCCCGAGCGGCAGACGTTCCCCGTCAGTATCACTCGACTCATCTCACGACATGATTCCGCGCAGCGCCAACAGATATCCGCGCAGTGCATGAGCTGGCTGTCGTCGCGATGACGCGCGCAGGCCTCGGCGCAATCGTCGCAAAAATCGGCGCAGAGGCCGCAGGTGTCGACGTGGCGGGGAGAGTTCCTGATCATAACATTGGCAGATAAGGCGCAAGCGGCGGCGCAGTCCTGTAACATCAATGTCAGATCGAGATCGGATCGGTTGGAAGCTGCGAGACAGGCTTGATAACATTCCATGCAATTGCGAATGCAATCCTGCATTTCCACGGCGCAGGCCCTCCTCAACAGGTGCACTGCAAACGGGTCGCATCGCGATCCGTTCCAATCGCAGGACTACAGTCAGGAGGGCGCCTTACCCGAAGGTGGATGTGCGAGCGCGCGCTCGAACTCTGCCAGAAGGGCATAGAGTGCCCGCAATCGTGCCGCGCCAAAGCGGCGCGTGATCTCCGCGTATTGCGCTTCCGATTGGCGGCTGCCGTTGTCGACAAGGGCGCGGCCGGTGCGAGTCAGGGAGATCATGGAGCGGCGTAGATCGGCGCGGAGCACGCGTCGCGTCACAAGCCCGCGCTTGACGAGTTGGCGCAGGATGCGCGACAGGCTTGGCAGCATCAGGCAGGTGCGTTCGGCCAGGGTCGTGACATCGTTTTCGTGGGCTTCATGGAGGGCACGGATCACGCGCCATTGCTGCTCGGTGACGCCGCGCGCGCGATGGAGCGGGCGGAAATAGGCCATGGCCGCTTCGCGCGCGCGCAGCAGCGCCATCGGCAGCGAATGCTCAAAGCGGCGCATCTTGCGGCCCGCGGGAATGGCCAGCGGGTCCGCCTTCTTCGTCGCCTGCCGCCGCCGTCGCACAGCTTTGCGCGGCATGTGAGTCTCAGGGCGACGGCATGGCGAGCGAGCGCCAGAGGTCCCAGGCGCGGTTGATCTGGGTCGCGTTGACGGCGGCTGACATTTCCGCCTCCTGATCGCTCAGATAGGTGATGGGCCCGAGGCGCAGGGCCTCGGCCTGGAGCTTGGCGTTGATTTCGGTGTAGACAGCGCGGAATACGGCTTGGCGCACGCTGCCACCGACCACGGTGGAGCCGTGGCCGCGCATCAACACAGCCGGGCGCGCGCCCAGCGAGCGGGCGAGGGCGGCGCCGAGGTCCTTGTTGCGGATCAGCATGTCGTTGGCCGGGCCGGCGGTGTCGCGGATCTCGAAGATCGGCGTGGTTGAGCCGAGGAAGCTGCTCATATGGCAGACCGCGCGCAGCGGCACGCCCGTCACCACGCCGAACGGCACGACGGACGGGGAGTGGCTATGCACCACCGCAACGACGTCAGGCCGGGCCTTGTAGATCTCGCTGTGAATGAAACGTTCCAAATAAACGTGCGGGCCGTCAGCGGAAACGGGCTCGCCCTCGCGGTCGTATTCCAGGATGTCGGCGGTGGTCACGAGCGAGGGCGCCATGTTGCGCGACAGCAGGAAATGTTGCGGCCGCTTGTCATGGCGCACGCTGACATGGCCGAAGCCGTCGACCACACCTTGCGCGAACAAGATGCGGTTGGCGGCGACAAGGTCGTCGATCAGGGCTGGGTCGGCGTCAAGCGGTTTGGTGCTGCTGCGTGCAGACGAGGCGGCGTTGCCCTGGCTGTCGGGCGGGCACATGGTGAACATCGTCGTTCGAATCCCCACTCAGGTATGGAGGGGGATTGTCGGACGCTGCCGGGAAAACCGCAATGTTGGAAACGGGTCGGGCAATCGGGCGGCGGCGCAAGCGCTGCCGCCCGTTGGTTGTACGCCCGTGTCAGTTCGTCTTGGGGCCGGCGGCGTAGAAGTTGAGCGCCGCGACGGCGTCGCCGCTGGCGGTTGCCTTCCACTCGGTCGTCATCTGCTCGCCGACCTTTTTCATGGCGCTGACGACGGCCGGCGGCGCCTCGGAGACCGACATGCCGTTCTTCTTGAGGATGGCGGCCATCTCCTCATGCGCGTCCTTGCTCAGCACCCACGCGCGCTTTGTGAAGTCTTCGCTCGCCTTGGTGACGACGGCCTTGACGTCCGCCGGCAAGCGCTGCCAGGCGCGGCCGTTCACGATCACGGCGTTCTTGGAGAAGATCGCGCCGACATTGGTGAAGTACTTGGTGTTATCCCAGGCCTGGATGTCCGTGCCGGTCTGCGCGGAAGTGAACAGGGATTCGATCATGCCGGTCGAGAAGGCCTGCGGAATTTCCGCGAACGGCAGGATCGTCGCATTGAAGCCCAGGAGCTGGCCCATGCGCTGGGTCGCGGTCGAGTAGATGCGCAGGCGCTTGCCCTTGAAGTCGTCAACCGTGGCCACCGGCGTCTTGGTGTAGAAGCCTTGCGAGGGCCACACCTGGTAGCCGACAACGGCCATGCCATTCTTCTGAAAGAGCGTCGAGAAGTACGGCTTCTGCGCCTCCATCAAATTCCAGGCTTCTTCGTAGGTCGAGGCGAGGAAGGGCACGCCATCCAGGATGTACATCGGGTCTTCGTTGCCATAGACGCCAAGACGGATCTCGCCGGCTTGGATCTGGCCGGACTGCACGGCGCGCTTGATGGCGTCGAGCTTGATCAGCGTGTCGTTGGTGTGGAGCGTGATCTTGAGCTTGCCGCCGCTGCCCGTTTCCACCTCGTTGACGAACTGGCGGAGGTTCTTGGTCAGGAAGTTGGCCTCGGGGTAGCCGCTGGCCATGATCCATTCGGTCTTGCCTTGCGCCAGAGCGGCACCGGCGAGCGTGACCGTCGCGAGGGCGGCCGCGAGGGCCAGTTTCAATGAACGCATGCTTTACCTCCTGAGAATTTCTTCAGAAGGCAGTGCATACTCCATGCCATTGCCGGACCCGTGGGGCGGCGGGCTTAGAATTCCAGCCAAAACCGTTCGATGCTTATTTTGTAATCAGGAATGCCGCCATTTGGGCTGAGCCGGGCGGCACCGCGCCGGTCAGATGAGCGGCGCCAGGAGCCTGGCGGCGCGTGCCGCGCCGTCGCTATCGACCTTGCGGTAGGTGACGGGGCGGATGAGCTCCTCGCTCATGGCCGCGGCGATTTCGTCAGGACTGGCGCTGTCGTAGTCCATGGCGCGGCCGGCCGCGTAGCACCGCAGCCGGTGGCGCACATGAAAATTCTGCTCGAAGTGCCGGCGCAACGGGAAATACAGGAACGGGACCCGGGCGGCGGTGAGCTCCATACAGGTCGTCAGGCCGCCCTGCACGAGCGCGATGTCGCACGCGGCGAGGTGCTGATGGAGAGCGGGGATATAGCCGTGCATCTCGACGCCTGGCGGGCAGGGCAGGCTCTTGGGGTCGATGCGCGGACCGGTGACAATCACCACACGCAGTTCGGGCAAGCGTCGCCGGACCGTCGGAACGGCTGCAATGATACGGCGGAGCAAGGGCGTTCCCACGCCCGAACCGCCGACGGTGACGATGCATATTTTCTCGTCCGGTTTGTAGCCGAAGCGGGCGCGGAGCTCGGTGCGTCCGGCGATCTCGCCGGGATCGATGCCGGTGATGTAGCCGCAGAAATCGATAATGCCGTTCGGTCCAGCCGCGGATATCGGGAAGGCCCGGGCCGAAGGTATCGGGCACGATTTCGTCGGGATTGCCGACAAAGATGGCCTTGTCGCGCACCCGGGGAGAGCGGTCGATGTGTTCGATCATCTCGGCGTTGTAGTCGGCGGTCAAATGCGCTTCGCGTCCGCCGCCTTCGGGCATGGGCAGGTAGCCGACGAAATCGGTGAACCAGGCGAGCGCGCTGCGCTTGAGCTCGGGATGTTCGTGCCAGAAATGATCGACATCCCAGGCTTCATCGGCGATGACGAGATCATAATCTCCGTCTTCGACCAGCTCCTGAAACACCATGAAATTGGCGACCAATATCTCGTCCATGCGGCGCAGTGCTTGAAAGACTTGAAGATCGTGCTCGCCGCTTTCGCCTTCGATATGACCTAACTCGTTGGCCAGGAGATTGCTTGCGGGATGAATGCGCTCGCCGGATTTTTCGAGGAAGGCGGTGACGGGGTGCTGGGTCAGCCAGTCGATCTCGAGATCGGCCTGCAGCTTGCGAAGCTCACGGGCGATGGCGAGATCGCGGCGCGCATGGCCGAGGCCGATCGGCGAGGAGAGATAGAGCGCGCGCTTGCGCCTTGCCACGGCGCGGCGGCGCGTGACCGGTTTCGGGTCGATGCGCCCCGTCGAGCGGTCGACGAAATCGCGGATCAGCCGGTTCATCAGCACGGGATCCCGCGCCAGCGGAATATGGCCGGATCCCGCCAAGGTGACGAGCGGTGCGCCGATGACGTCCGCGACCAGCTTGCCCTTGGCGTGTGGAATGATGTGGTCCTCGTCGCCGTGAACGACTAGCACCGGGCGCTTGATGGTGCGGTAGAGATCCTCGCCCAATTCATGGGGCAGGAATCGCGCTAGCGTCGTGTCTGTCAGCGTCTCGGGATCCGTATCGAGCGCCCATTCGACGCAGTCTTCGATCTGTTTGGTGGAATGATCTCGCTAAAGGCCTTGGCGAAAAAGAACTCGAGGAAGCCACGATAATCCTTCCGCCAATAATGCTGGTTGAACTTGGCCCATCCCTCATCGGTGTTCTTGAGTTCGAGAAAATTCTCTGCCGATCGCCCGGACGGCATCGGGCCGAACGGTGCGGCGGGGGCGATCAGCATGGCGCTTTCGACCCGTTCGGGATGCTGCGCCGTCAGCACGGCAGCAAAATGACCGCCCTGCGAAAGGCCGAGCACGACGGCGCGGTCCGTTTCGGTTGCGTCCATGACGGCGATGGCGTCGGCGACGAACTCGCGCGGATGGTAGGCCTCGGCGCCTTTCGGGCGGTCCGAACGGCCATTGCCGCGCCCGTCGAACGTGACGACGCGATAGTGACGGGCGAGATAGGGGATCTGCGCCTTCCACAGGCGCGAATGGACGATCGACCATGCCGGCAGCAGCAACACAGTCGGCGCACCGGCACCGTAGACATCGTAGTGGATTTTGACGCCGTCGCGCTCGACATACCCGGAGCGATCGGCCTGGCGTGCGTGCATGGTCAACCTTTTTGGGGAGCGTTCTCTTCCATCTTGCGGATCAGCGTGCCGAAGCGCCGCAAGGCGCGCCGGACGGGCATGCCTTCCTTGTCCTCGTAGCCCAGCAGAAGCATCGCCTCGGCGCCGAGAAAGGCGTTGCCGATGAGGCAGGAGATATCGTCGGGCCGCAGCGGCCCAAAGGCGCCGAAGCGCGCAACAGCTTCCTTGCAGACCGTCGTCAGCAGCTCATACCAGCCGCGCAGGAAGGCGCGGACCGCGGCGGCGATCTCCGGATTGGACCAGCCGGCCGCCAACATTTCCTGCAAGATGCGCACGTACCCGCTGGCCAGATCCTCGTCCAGATAGTCGCACGCTTTCTCCCAGCGCTTCCAAAGGGGCATTTCCGCGGCAAAGGTGAGACGCTGACGTTCCAGCAAGCGGCGATTCTGATATTCGAGCAGGGCCAGCACGAGCGCGTCCTTCGAGCCGAAATGATAATGGATCTGGCTCAACGGCATGTCCGCGGTGTCCGCGACGCGCCGCGTCGAGAGGCCGGAATAGCCGTATTTGCGCAAGCATGCCTCAGCCGCAGCCAAGAGTGCGGCGCGCGCATCGGAGTCAGGCTTGGGCGCAAGTGGCAGACGGCGGGCCATGGATCACCATTCCTTGCTGTTGTGTCTTGACTCTAGCGGGTGCTGGTGCTGGAATAAATCGGTCGGTCGACCGAATTAGAGCATTGTCCGGAGTTGACCGTCAAGCCCGCTGGGCATGTCGCGAGGGCGGACCCGCATCGCCGGCGAGCAACACGTGGCGGCGCAAAATAGGGAGGCTTCGAGCGAAAAATAGGGAAGTCCCCCCGATGTGCAGGGGCGTCATGACGCATAGCGTCGCCTGCATTAACGCGGGTCCAGCGGTTACGCCGGGCACCGCGCGCTACGCGGACGCGCCCTCGCGGATTATGGCGCAGCGATCGTCAAGACCGGGTCTGCTTTGAGAGCACATCCATTGGACCCACAACGACCCGACGCCCGGTGGCGTCGATCACTGATTAGGAGGACCGCATGTCTCGATTTCTGGGATTTATTTACGGCGTCGTCGTCTACTTTTTCTTTTTGGCGACGTTTCTTTACGCGATCGGCTTTGTCATCAATTTGCCCGGGTTGAAGACGATCGACAGCGGGCCCGTCGGGGATCGTATGACGACCGTGCTGATCGACCTGGCGCTGCTGGGCCTATTCGCGGTTCAGCACAGCGTCATGGCGCGCCAGGGCTTCAAGCGCTGGTGGACGAAGATCGTTCCGCCGGCCATGGAGCGCAGCACGTTCGTCTTGCTGGCAAGCCTGGTGCTGGCGGCGTTGATTGCGCATTGGCGCCCGATGCCGAATCTCGTCTGGAGCGTCGAAAATCCGACCGGCCAGGCGGTTCTCTATGGGTTGTTCGGGCTCGGGTGGGCGATCCTGTTTACCGCCACGTTCCTGATCAATCATTTCGAGCTGTTCGGTTTGCAGCAGGTCTTCGAGAATTTGCGTGGACGCAGCATCACGCCGATTAAATTCAAGACGCCCGGGCTCTATAAAGTCAGCCGTCACCCGATCTATCTCGGCCTCGTCCTGGGCTTCTGGGCGACGCCGCAGATGAGCGAGGGGCATCTGCTCTTCGCGATCGGGACAACGGCCTACATCTTCATCGGCATCTTCTTCGAAGAGCGCGACCTGATCGCCAATTTTGGCGAGGATTATCGGCGCTACCGGCAACGGGTGCCGATGCTCTTCCCGTTTTTCAAGCGGAGTGGGTCCGAGCCCGTCCGGTTCGTGCGTGATCCGGCGGACTAGAACGGGCTGTCAGCCGGCGGCGATCAGGAATTGGTCGATGTCGTTGGCTGTGAAGCCATACCGGGCCATCATGGCGCGGTGCGGCGGCGAGCCGAGATAAATCGCGAGGGCGGCGTTGACCGCCTTCGCGAGCTCGCCATCGGCCTTGGCGAAGGCGAAGGCGCCAAACGGCGGATGATGGGAAGCGGCCTGCGGCGCAATGAGGTCGACCGCGATCAAGCCTAGGCCTGGGTGGCGGTCGAGATAGCCGCGATGCGCCATCGCCACGCTGGCATAGGCATCGATCTCGCCTGCCGCGACGGCGCGCGCCGCCTCATCCTGGCCGATATATTCGCGGATGCGCGCGGCGGGCACGCCCTCGCGCAAGGCCGTGTCATGCTGCGCTTGCTTCATCACCACACCGAGTATTGCGTTTGCGTGGGCGATATCCGCGTAGCGCGTCAATTGCTTCGGATTGCCGGCCCGGACCATGAGGCCATCGTGCAGCGCCCAGATCGGTCGGCTAAAGGCGACCAATTGCTGGCGCGCTGGCGTGATGAACAATCCGGTCGTCATCGTCCAGCGTCCGTCGACGAGGCCGGGCAGCAGCTCGCTGAACTCGGCTTCGACCGGGGCGAACTGCGCCACACCGATCTGGGTCAGGATCGCTTGCGCAAGCTCGACGTCGCAGCCGATGACACGGCCGTCGCCAGCGCGAAAGCAGAAGGGCGGCTCCTCAAGATGGGCAAACGTGACCTTCTGCCGCCACATCTTTGCAGACGTCCCCTGAACTAGGACAGACGCCGGAATTTCTGGATCGTCGGCAACGTGGCGTCGGGATGGAGGCGCGCGGCGCCGCCGTCCGTCGGGGTTTCGCCGACATAGAGATCGCCCTTGCGGTCGATGGCAAGGCCGTGCGGGGCGATGATGTTGCCAGGGCGCGCGATGTTCTCGGCACCCAGGTGCGCGAGGATCGTGCCGTCCAAGGTGCAGATTGAAAGGCGCGCGTCCTTGGTGTGACCCGGCGGCGGATCGGCCATGTAGATGAAATGCTCGCCGCCGTGTCGGTTGGCGTGGAAGCCGATCTCCGTCACATAAGCGAGGCCGTCGCGGATCAGCACGTTGTTGGGGCGGTTGAAGTCGCTCCAGACATCGAGAAGCTGGCCGCTGTCGGAAAACACCTGGATGCGCGAATTCTCGCGATCGCAGACCAGCAGGCGATTGTCGGGCGTCAGCGCCAGGCCGTGCGGCAGGTTGAACTGGCCGGGGGCGTGGCCGGGCTCACCCCAGGAGCGGATCAGTGCGCCATCGTGAGTGAATTCATGCACGCGCGCATTGCCATAGCCGTCGGTCACCAGCAGGCGACCATCTTGCGCCTGGATCAGATGCGTCACCATGTTGAACGGGCCGGCGGCGCGGGTGACCGGGCTGTGCTGGAAGACGAGGCCGGTGTCGGAAGGCTGATGCGCCGTGCCGATGGTCAACAGCAGCTCGCCGTCGGGTGTGAATTTGCGGATCGTGTGGTCGCCGACATCGACGAGGAAGACGTGGTCGTCCGCATCGATGAACACGCCATGCGGCTTGGTGAAAAGGCCTTCGCCCCAGGATTTGAGGAAATTGCCATCGGGCGCGAAGACGTTGACCTGGTGCGGCCGGCGGCTGAAGACGAACAGTCGGTCTTGCGAGTTCGTCTTGAGGTCGGGGACTTCGCCGAAGCTCAGGCCTGGCGGCAGTTTCAGCCAGTCAGGGATGACCTCGAAGTGGGGTGCAGCGACGATCCCGGCTTCGGGGGCCATTGCCGTTACTCCGCCGCCGCGCCGGGTATATAGGCCTTGGCGCCGGCTTCGCTCACCAGCTCGTCACGGCGATCGCTCTCCAGCGCATCCGTCGCGCGCGCGGCGGGGTCGCCGAGGCCGGCACCGCCGGGCGTGTTGACGATCAGCCGGTCGCCAGCCGGTATTTGCTGGAAGCCCTTGCCGCGGAATTTGGCGCCCGAGGCGAGGCCGAGCGTGCCGGCCTGGCCGTTGCTGCCGCCATCGCGGCCGCGCGGCGGATGGTCGATGCGATCGAAGGCCGCGAGCAGGTCGAAGGCGAGCCCTTCGCCGTTCTCGACCTCGATGATCTGGCCGAGCCCGCCGCGGTATTTGCCGGCGCCGCCGGAATCCGGCCGCAGCTCCTTGCGCCAGAAGACGAGCGGTGTTGCCGCCTCGACGATTTCGACCGGCGTACCGCGCACACCCGAGGGATAGGCCGTGGCGGAGAGTCCGTCCTTCATCGGCCGCGCACCCGTGCCGCCATTGCTGGTGACGGTGATCGCGAAGCCGTAATTGTTGTCATTGTTGCCGCGGCGCGCGCCACGGAACGTCATGTTCCACAGGCACGACGTGCCCTCGGCCGGCACGCGATCGGGGATCGCCTGGCGCAGGCAGCCGAACACGACATCGGGCAACATCTGGCCGACAACGTGGCGTGAGGAGACAGGACTGGGGTAGGGCGCGTTGAGGATGGCGCCGGCCGGGGCTGAAACCGTCAAAGGTGCGAGCGAGCCGGCGTTGTTGGGAATTCCGCGCGCCACGACGCAGCCGAGACCGAAGCAAGTATAGGCGGTCGTGTAAGCATGCGGCACGTTGATGCCGAAGCGCGACACGGTGCTGGTCCCCTCGTAGTCGACGTGAATGCCCTTGTCGGAGATCGTGGTGGTGGCGGCGAGCACGATGGGCTTGTCGTAGCCGTCGATGGTCATCGAATTTTTGAAGACGCCCTTGGGCAGCTTCGCAATCTCCTGCATCACCGCGTGGTAGGAGCTGTCGATGATGTATTCGGCAAGCGTGTCGAGGGTGTCGATGCCGAACTCGGTCATCATCTCGGAGAGGCGCTTGCAGCCGATATCGTTGCAGGCGGCGAGGGAGTAGACATCACCCTCGCTCTCGATTGGCAGGCGCGTGTTCTGGCGGATGATCGCCATCAACGTCTCGTTCATCACGCCCTTGTCGGCGAGCTTGAGGAAGGGAATGTAGATCCCTTCCATGAACACGTCCGTGCCATCCGGGCCGAAGCCGATGCCGCCGATATCGGTCAGATGGCTGGTGCAGGAGAACAGCGCTACCAGCTTGCCCTTGTGATAGGCGGGCGTGGTCAGCACGAAATCGTTGAGATGGCCGGTCCCCTTCCACGGGTCGTTGGTGATGTAGATATCGCCTTCCTGCATCGTCTCGAGCGGGAATTTGGCGATGAAGTGCTTGACCGACTCAGCCATCGAATTCACGTGGCCGGGCGTGCCAGTCACGGCCTGGGCCAGCATGCGGCCCTGCAGGTCGAAGACGCCCGCGGAGAGGTCGCCGCATTCGCGCACGATGGTGCTGAAGGCGGTGCGGATCAGGGTCTGCGCCTGCTCCTCCACCACCGCGATCAGGCGGTTCCACATGATCTGGTTATTGATCTGGGCGAGGCCGTTGGCTTTCATCGTGGTCAACTCCCTCTCAGGCGCGCGCTTCCAGCAGGATGTAGCCGCTGGCGTTGATGCTGGCGTCGAAATTTCCGGTCACGAAGGTCGTGGTCTCGTCCTCGGCGATGATCGCGGGACCGGAAAGCTTCGATGCCCGGCACCAGGCGATCGCGCAGATAGATCGGCACGTCGATATAGGTTTCGTTGGACGGATCGAAGACATTGCGCCGCCCGACCGGCGCCGCCTGCGATGTCGCCGGGATCTTGCCCAACGGCGCGGGCGCCTGGACGGGCGTGCTGAGGCTCAGCGTCCAGCTCAGGATCTCGACATCTGCGTCGGGGATGGTGCGGCCGTAGTGCTTTCGGTACTCGGCCTCGAACAGCCTGGTCAGCTCGCCGACATCGGCGCTCGTGAGATCGCGCACCGGCAGCGACACGACGATCTCGTGGCCCTGGCCGACATAGCGCATATAGGCCTGGCGGGTTTCCACGAGGGTCTGACCGGCGGCACCGGGCGCCACGACCGCGTGCGCGTCGCGGCGCATTTCGGCGATGATCTCGTTGGCGGTCGCGGGTGCGAAATCGCGCAGGCGCATGTAGCGCGAGCGCACGACTTCGTAGGCGATGGGGGCGAGCAGGAATCCCACCGCGGAGCCCACGCCGGCATTGGTGGGCACGAGGATGCGCTTGATGCCGAGCTTCTCGGCGAGACGCGCGGCGTGGAGCGGTGCGGCACCGCCGAAGGCCAGCAGCGTGTGATCGGTGACGCTGGTGCCACGTTCGACCGAATGGACGCGCGCGGCATTGGCCATGTTCTCGTCGACCATCTCCATGACGCCGAACGCGGCGAGCGGCGCGGAGAGGTTCAGCTTCTGACCGATATTGCGCGACGAGCGCGCCTTCCGCCGCATTGACATCGAGTGCCATTTTGCCGGCAGCGAAGCGTGACGGATCGATCTTGCCGAGGACGACGTCGGAATCCGTTACGGTCGGGTTGGTGCCGCCGCGGCCGTAGCAGGCGGGACCGGGCTCGGCGCCCGCAAGTCCGGGCCGACGACGATGCGGCGCATCGCGTCGATACGCGCGATCGAGCCGCCGCCCGCGCCGATCTCCACCATCTCGATGACGGGGATGCGCAGCGGCAGACCGCTGCCTTTGAGGAATCGCGCGGCGCGGTCGACCTCGAAGCTGCGCGAGGATTGCGGCTGCGCGTCGGTGATGAGGCAGACCTTGGCGGTGGTGCCGCCCATGTCAAACGAGAGGATGCGGTCCTCGCGGCATTCGCGCGGCGACGTGTGCCGCGAGAATGGCGCCGCCGGCGGGGCCGGATTCCACCAGCCGGATCGGGAAGCGCATCGCGGTTTCAATCGTGGTAATCCCGCCGCCCGAAGTCATCAGGTAGAGCGGGCAGGCGAAGCCGGCGGCGCCGAGCTGGCTCTTGAGGCGTGCCAGATATCCGGCCATCAGCGGCTGCACATAGGCGTTGGCGCAGGTGGTCGAGGTGCGCTCGTATTCGCGGATCTCCGGGCAGACATCGGCCGAGAGGGTGATCGACAGGCCGGGGAGGGCGGCGGCGATGATCTCGCCGATGCGCCGCTCATGCGCCGGGTTGACGTAGCTGTGCATCAGCGCGACGGCGACGCTTTCGATGTTGTGCGCCTTGAGCTGCGTGGCGACGGCAGTCACGGCCGCCTCGTCGAGCGGCTTCAGGACCTTGCCGGTCGCATCGACGCGCTCGGGCACCGTGAAGCGGAGCTGGCGGCCGACCAAGGAAGGCGGCTTGTCGATGAAGACGTCGTATTGGTCGTAGCGGCTCTCGTAGGCGATATCGAGCGTGTCGCGGAACCCGTCGGTGGCGATCAGCGCGGTGCGCGCGCCTTTGCGCTCGATGATCGCGTTGGTGGCCAGCGTCGTGCCGTGGATGAAGACCTCGATCTCGCTGGCGTTGACCTTGGCCTCGGCCAGGATCTCGCGCACGCCATCCATTACCGCGCGCTCGGGTGCCGTCGGCGTGGTCAGAACCTTCTTGGTGAGCCGCCGACCGTCGATTTCGAGGACCAGGTCGGTGAAGGTGCCGCCGATATCGACCGCGAGACGCTTGGGCATGGGGATATGTCGTCCGATGTGGGGAGCTCAATGACAAGCACAGGCGTCAGCCGGAGGCCCGCCTGCGAAATTCTTCCGCAGCGCAGCAATCTGTGTGCCAGCGCGGGCGGTATCGTCGCATATGAGGCGTTGGTGGGCTAGCGGCGCACTTTTTCAACCTTCGAGACGGCCGTCGCTGCACGCCGGCCTCCTCAGGATGAGGCTGGGAGAATTTCAAATGACCTCATCCTGAGGAGGCCGCGAAGCGGCCGTCTCGAAGGATGAGTTACACGCGCGGCGCCCAAGCCGGCAGGCGAACAAACTGCCGCCAATGGGCCGCAATCTCCGCGCGGCGGGCGAACCAAGCGCCACCGCGGCTCTTCATGTGGTTGAGCAGCTTGTCGAGGCCGGCGATGCGGCCGGGGCGTCCGATGACGCGGGTATGCAGGCCGATGGTCATCATTTTGGGCGTCGTCGCCCCTTCCTGCCACAGCCAGTCGAAGGCATCGATGCTGTAGCGGGCGAAATCGTCGCCGAAGACAAAGCCGCCATGGTTGGTGAAGCGCATGTCGTTGGTGTCGAAGCTGTAGGGCAGGACCACATGCAGGCGCCCCAGGACGCTCACAACATGAGGGAGGTCATCGTTATAAGCATTTGAATCATAGGCAAATCCGCCGTGCTCGACCAAGAGCCGGCGGGTGTGCGGCGAGGTTCCGGATTTGGCGTGGAAGCCGGTCGGAGGGGCACCGCAGATTTGCGCGATGGTGTCGACGCTGCGGGCGATCACGGCGCGCTCCTGCGCCTCATCCATGAAGGCGTGGGTTTCCCAGCGATAGCCGTGACAGGAGATTTCGTGCCCGGCGGCAACAGCATGCCGGGCCAAAGCCGGCGTGTGCTCGATGGCGCGGGCACAGATGTTGAGCGTGCAGGGAACGCCGTGGCGGGCCAGAATTTCGGCAATGCGCCAATAGCCGGCGCGGCTGCCGTATTCGAAGTGCGATTCCATGCAGGTGTCGCGAGCACCCTTCACCTCGTTCACGACCTCGTGCACCGCCTCGTTGCGCTCATCGCCCATGGATAGCGCCAGTTCGGCCCCTTCTTCGATATTGAGGACGAGCGACACCGCCACCCTTGCATCGCCGGGCCAGCGCACGCGCGGTGGCTGGCCGCCATAGCCGACGAAATCGCGCGTGAGGCCGTCGTCACTTTCTGTCTGGGACATGTCGATCCTCTCCCTCTGCTGCCTCAAATGCTTGCAATGAACACGCCATCGTGACCACCGGGCAGGCAGGGCCCTCGTCCTCAAGCGGCTACCGTGCGTGGCGAAATGGCCCTATCATCGTGGGCAAGAGCCACGGCGCTGAAGCGCCCGATGGGACAGAATATTGAGGAGGGGACGATGTTGCGCACGCGCATCAGGGGCGGAATCTGGCTGCCGATGGCGGCCATGCTGGCCTTCGGTTGGGCCGGTAGCGCCGAGGCTCAAGTCAAATATCCGCATTCCACCGTGACGCTGGTGACGCATTCGAGCCCGGGCGGCGGCAGCGACGTGTTCCTGCGCGAGCTCGGCAAGCATCTTGGGCCGATCATGGGTGTGACGTTCGTGGTGGAGAACGTGCGCGGCGGCAGCGGCGCGCGGGCGGTGGCGCGCGTGGCGCAAGCACCGGCCGACGGCTCGATCTTCTACGCAACGACGCCGACCTATATTCAGACCAGCCTCTTGAGCAAGACCGAGTTCGGCTGGGACAGCCTGGAGCCGGTCGCCGTCGTGTTCTTCGACCCGGAAGTCATCTACGCGCGTACGCAGTCGCCGTTCAAAAACCTCGCGGATGCGGTTGCCTACGCGAAGGCCAATCCCGGCAAGGCCAAATGGGGGGCCGCGAACCCGGCATCGCTGGAGCGCATCGCACTGGAGCAGCTCAATCGCAAGATGGGCTTGCGCGCACCGGTCGTATCGCATGAGGGCGGCGGCGATCTGATGATCAACGTGCTCAACGGCACGCTCGATATCGGCATCGGCGAAATTCAGGAAATCCGCGCACAGCTCGATGCCGGGCAGGTCAAGCTGCTGGGTGTTTTGAGCGACAAGCGGCTCGACCAGTTTCCCGATCTCGCGACCGCCAAGGAACAAGGCATCGATATGTCGGTCACGAAATTCCGTGGTCTCGCCGGGCCGAAGGGATTGCCCGCCAATGTCGCGGCTGCGTGGGAAGAGGCGCTGCAGAAAGTTCTCGCAAGTCCCGCCTACAAAAAGGAATACGAGAAAGAGAATTTGATCCCGGTCCTGAAGAACCGCGCCGAGGCCGGGCCGTTCACCGTGCAATTCGCCAAGGAAAATGCCGACGCGTTGCGCGAATTCGGCCTCGTCAAGTAAGGCCGATCGATGGGCCGCGAAGTGATCTGCGGGGTGCTGACATTGGCGCTCGGCGTTGTTTACTACGCCGGCGCCACGGACCTGCCGCAAAGCATGCTGTCGGATGAGGTGGGCGCGGATGGCATGCCCAAGGCGCTGGCGGTGGCCCTGATGATCTTCGGAGTGCTTCAGCTTGGTCGCGCGACCTTGGGTCTTAGGGTCGCGGAGAGCGGCGAGCTCGGGTCGATCGATTTGCGCACGCATGTGCGCTCGTTCGGGATGATCGGCTTCGGCATCGTCTATCTCTTCGTCACGCCCTATCTGGGCTATCCGCTGGCCGTTGCGTCACTCATCTTCGTCGTGGCGCTGTACGCGGGCCAGGAGATGTCGTGGCGGTTGGCCGCGATCAGCGCTGGCGGCGGCGCGGTGATGTGGTTCAGTTTTGTCAAAGCACTCGGCATCACGATGCCGATCGGGGTTTTCGGCCGGTTGCTGGGCTGAAAATCCGAGGGGGACGTAAACGGATGAACGAACTGGGCACGGCGTGGACCGCGCTGACCACGAGTTGGGCGGTGCCGGCCTCGATTGTCGGCTGCATCTGGGGAATTTTCGGCGGCGCGATGCCGGGGATTTCGCCATCGGTCGCCATGGCGCTGCTGTTGCCCTTCACCTATTCGATGGATCCGACCTCGGCAATCGTGCTGCTGGCGTCGGTGTATGTCGGGGCTGAGTATGGCGGCTCGATCCCGGCGATCTTGATTCGCACGCCCGGCACGAACTCGGCCGCTGCGACCACCATCGACGGGTACGAGATGAACCGCCAGGGAAAAGGCGGGCTGGCGCTGGGGATTTCCCTGGTATCGGGTCTGGTCGGCGGCCTGCTCGGGCTCATCATTCTCATCGCGGCAACGGAACCGCTGGCGCGCGTGGCATTGGCTTTCACCCCGGCCGCTTATTTCTCACTCGGCATTCTGGGCCTGAGCGTGATCGCCAGTCTCGGTTCCGGCTCGCTGATCAAGGGCCTGATCGCGGGCGCTCTTGGTCTCGCGGTCGCGACGATCGGGACGGATCCGGTTTCGGGCGTGGCGCGCTTTACCTTCGGCAGTCCCGATCTGCTCGGCGGAATCCGGCCGATCCTGGTGATGGTCGGTTTGTTCGCGGTCAGCGAGCTCATGATTCAAGTGACGACACCGGCCTGGGACAAGGCGCAGGTGCGCGATACACGGCTGCGTCTGCCGGGCTGGGCGATCTGGAAGCGGATGTTCCGGCCGCACGCGATCGGCACGCTGATCGGCACGTTCGAAGGCATCACGCCGGGCGGGGGCGGCACGATCGCGGCGTTCATGTCCTATAACGAGTTGCGGCGCTGGTCGAAATATCCGGAAGAATACGGCCACGGTTCTGTCGAGGGCGTGGCGGCGCCGGAGGCCGCGAACAACGTGGTGACGGCGACCGCATTGATTCCGCTGCTCAGCCTCGGCATTCCGGGCTCGAACTCCGCGGCCATCCTGCTGGGCGGGTTTCTCATTCACGGCCTGATCCCCGGCCCGATGCTGTTCGAGAAGCACGCCGATATCGTCTATGGACTCTATGGTGGCCTGTTCATGGCCAATGTCGCGATGTTCCTGATCGGCCTCGTCATCCTGTCGCCGTGTATCTGGCTGGTGAACCGACCCAAGCCGTATCTGATGGCGTTCATCTTCGCGCTGATCGTGTCGGGCGTTTATTCGATCGAGCAGAGCTTCTTCGATCTTGGCATCGTGCTGGCGGCGGGCGTGGTTGGGTATGGCATGCGCTGGCTCGGCCTACCGTTTCTGCCGATGGTGCTGGGCGTCGTGCTCGGATATCTGGTCGAGTTCGAATTATCGTCGCTCGCTGGTGATCTCCAGCGGCGATCATATGATTTTCCTGCAAGATCCGATCTCACTGGGATTGCTGGTCGCCTCTTTCCTGTTGCTGGCGATTTCGCTGTATCGCGAGGCCAGGCCCAAACGTGCCATTACGCCTGAGGATGTCACACCATGAACGCCATGCTGCCCGAGCGCGCGGTCGCCCAACAGCTTGCGGCCGCGATTGCGCCGTTGAGCGCCGAGAAACTGCCCGAGGCGGTGACGCGCAAATGCGAGGCGCTGCTGGTTGATGTTGTCGGGTTGTGCGTCACGGCGCGGCAGGCGGATTATGTGCAGGCGGCACTGACGGCGAGCGATGACGAGGGTCCTTGCACCGCCATCGGTCACGCGCGGCCCTTGAGTGCCGCGGCGGCCGCGATGATCAACGGCACCGCGGCGCATGGCGAGGATTTCGACGACACGTTCGAGGGCGGACCGGTCCATGCCGGGGCGGTCGTCGTGCCGGCGGTGCTGGCGGCGTGCGAGCGCTTCCAGGCGCCGGGCGCTGCGGCGCTGATCGGCATTGCGGTCGGCGTCGAGGTGACGTGCCGGCTGAGCACGGTGGTGCCCAAGGCCGTCCATAAAGCCGGGTTCCATCCGACCGCCGTGTTCGGTGCGATTGGGGCGGCCGCCGGCGTGGGTGCCGCGCTGCGCTTGTCACCGGCGCAACTGGTCGATGCGCTGGGAGTTGCCGGCAGCATGGCGAGCGGCATCATCGAATATCTGGCAGAGGGCACGTGGACCAAGCGGCTGCATCCCGGCTGGGCGGCGCAATCGGGGTTGCGCGCGGCATTACTGGGACGCGCCGGCTTTAGGGGCCCGCGCACGGTGTTCGAGGGTACGCATGGGCTGTTCCATGGTTTCGCGCATAAGACAGACGGCGACTACGCGGCGCTGACTGGCGATTTCGGCAAGAGCTGGGTGACGGAAACGCTGGCGTTCAAGCCGTACCCGTGCGGGACGATGACCCACCCTTATATCGACTGCGCGCGCCGTCTCGCGCAGCGCAAGATCGCAGCCGAGGACATCGTCGAGATCGTCTGCGAGGTGGGCGAGGGCACGGTGCACCGGCTGTGGGAGCCGCTGGCCGACAAGCAGCGCCCGCCCAACGGCTATGCCGGCAAGTTCAGCACGCCCTATTGCGTGGCGGCGGGCTTCGTGCGCGGCGGCGTGGGGCTGGAAGCCTTCACCGATGAGGCCGTGAAGGAACCAGCGGTGCGGGCGCTGGCGGCGAAGGTGCGCTACCAGATCGATCCCAACAACCCCTATCCGCGCAATTACACGGGCCATGTGCGCGCGGTGCTGAAGGACGGTCGCGCGATCGAGGAGCGCCAGCCGCATCTGCGCGGCGGGGCGCACGAGCCACTGTCGCGCGGCGATATCGACGACAAGTTCGCACGTAATTGCCGCCATGGCGGCTGGGACGAGGCGCGGATCGGCGCTGCTCTCGCGGCACTCGGGCGGCTCTACACCGGCGCCGTCGATCTCAAGTTCTTGCGCGGGTGAACGAGGGTGGCTGAGAACGAACTGGCGGGCAAGGTGGCGCTGGTCACCGGTGCCGGACGCAATATCGGTCGCGCGATTGCGCTGGCCCTGGCGCAAGGCGGTGCCGCGGTCGTCGTCAATGCGCGCAGCAATCGCGCGGAAGCCGAGCGCGTCGCCGCCGAGATCGCGAGTGCTGGCGGCAAAGCCGTCGCGTGCCTTGCCGACGTTGTCGATGCGCCCGCCATCGAGCGCATGGTGGCGGAGGGTGTCGCGCAATTCGGCCGGCTCGACATCCTTGTCAACAACGCGGCGGTGCGGCGCGAAGCGAGTTTTGCCGAGATGAGCGCGGCCGAATGGCATGAAGCACTCGGCATCGTGCTGGATGGTGCGTTCAACTGCGCCAAAGCGTGTCTACCGCATCTGGTGCGCAGTGGGGCAGGGGCGATCGTCAATATCGGGGGGCTGACGGCGCACACCGGCGCCAAGAACCGCGCGGGCGTTGTGACGGCCAAGGCCGGGCTGGTCGGCCTCACGCGGGCGCTGGCACATGATCTGGCCGGCGACAACATCACGGTCAATTGCGTGTCGCCCGGTCTGATCGAGACGGCGCGCGGCGGCGCACGCCCGCAGCATCACCAGACGCATCAGACCTTGTTCGGCAAGCGCGGAACGCCTGACGACGTCGCCGGCATGGTGCGCTATCTGGCCGGGCCGGGCGGGCGGTTCATCACTGGCCAGACCATTCATGTGAACGGTGGGCTTTTCTTGGGCTAATCCCAATCTGATTCCCGCGGACTTGATCCGCGGGCCCATTTCTCCATCTGCACAGATGTTGAAGTTTTGCCGCCGCGTTGACGCAGCGCATTTCACGGCGCGGTCCAGCCCAACATCACAATGGACCCGCGGATCAAGTCCGCGGGAAACAGGGAAGGAAACCTACTGCGTGCGCGGGCGCTGGATGATGCAGCCGTACCAGCCGAGGCCGCGATAGGTCTCGTAGCCGGGGGTCAGCGCGAAGGCGACCGTGTGGCCCTGCGGGGTCTGATAGCTGCCGCGCGGGGTGCCGCCGGTCTGCAGGTCGATCGTCTCGTGGAGCACGCCCATCTTGTCCGATGCGACCAGCACGCGATGCTTGGCATCGACCAGCAGGATGCGCGTACGCTCGCGCTCCTCGGGTGACATGCGGACATTGTCGACAATAGTCTGCGACTGCGGCGCCCAGTCGAAATGCACGGCGATCACGCCGCACACCTTGCCGTCGAGCTTGCCGTTCTCGCGAATCGCGGTCGCGTAGGTGGCGGTGGCAGCACCGTCGAGGAACTGGTTGGTGGCAACGTCGGCAACGATGAAATCATCGCCGGATTGGGTCGCAAGCGATTTCTGGAACCACTCTTCGTTGGCGACCGAGGCGCCGGACGTGCGCGTATAGCGGTTGGCGCGACCGGTGGCGATGATGCGCCCGGCGGTGTCGCACACCCAGATATCGAGATAGACCGTGTAGGCGCCGAGAATGACGCCGAGACGCTCGTTGGCGAAGCGGCAATTGTCAGGCGAGGGGGCGGTGGCGCAATCGACGACGGCCTTGTCGGTGGCCCACCAGCGCACGTCGCAGGTGCGCTCATAAAGATTGCGGTCGATGATCTCGATGGCATTGAGCGCGAGGTCGACGAGGCGGTCGCCGCGCAGCTGGGAAATGATTTTGCGTCCGAGCGTCTCGAGCCGGTTGGCCTGACCGACGAGTTCGTCCTCGAGATGCTGAGCGACATTCTCGACCTCGGCCGAAATGCCCTTCACCTCACCGGCGACCACCGCGAAGCCCTTGCCCGCGTCGCCCGCGCGCGCCGCCTCGATCAGCGCATTGAGCGCCAGGATCTTGGTGCGGCTGGTGATCTTGCGGATGTCGCCGACCTTCTGCTTGGTCAGCTGGCCGACGCGCTCCGACAGCGCCACGATCTGTTCGGGATCGGCATCGAGATCGGTGGCGTCTTGTTTCGCCTTGGCCGCCGGGTTCTGCATCAGTCGAAGTCCCCTAATGGGTCGGCCCGGCCTTACGCGGGGCGCGACGCCTAGTCATGAAGGTTCGCGGTTAAAAATCGGTTTTCATTTCCCGTGTTTTGTCAGGTTTTTGTGTGGCTTAGCCGGCGTTCCGTGCCTAAAAAATAGGCAGCCGGCGCGCCGGTCGTATAATTTCGTGTTTCAGTCCCGGCTTTGCCCCGGAGTTTGCACATTTGCTCCGGTATGATCGCGCCCCCATGACCAATACGCCTCATCCCACCCCGATTCCGAAGCGGTCGCGCCTGACAAGGTCGATGGACTGGACGCGCCGGCGCGCGCCGTTGGCGCTGGTGCCGGCGGTCGTCCTGACCTTGGCGCCGTTCCTGGGAGGTGTCAGCGCGCTTGCCGACCTCTTCGCGCAGTTCCTGCTGCAGGCGGCCGCCGGCAGTGCGGCCCTCGCGCTGGCCCTGATCGCGCTGCGCCGGCGTCGGCTGGCGGCGGTGGCGCTGGTCTGCCTGTGCGCGCAACTTTGGGTTCTGACGCATTATGCCGGGCTCAAGCCAGCGATGGCGGCGCCGCATGCGACGGGGGCGAAAATCCTCGCCCTCAATGTGTGGGGCCGCAGCAGGGCCTATGACGAGGTGATCGACCTTGTGCGCCGTGAGAGCCCCGACATCGTGGTGCTCGTCGAAGTGACGCCGCGCTGGCGCCGCGCGATGCGAGCGCTTGAAGCCGACTATCCGTATCACATCGACTGCATCGGCAAGTCGAATTGCGATTTGATGCTGTTCTCCCGCCGCCCTTGGGTTTCCGCCGCGGCGACGCATGACTACGCGACCTATGCGTCGGTGATCGAGGCGCGGCTCATGTTCGAAGACGGACCGTTGACAGTATTCGGCACGCATCTGATGCGGCCGATCGGGATCGGCGATCTGAACGGGCAGATGGCGCAGGCCGACGTGCTGGCGCGCCGTATCGAGGCGGCGCCTGGGCGCAAAATCGTGGTCGGTGATTTCAATGCCGTCCCCTGGGGCCGGGTGGTCACGATGCTGGAGACACGCACGGGCATGCGGGTGCTGCCGGGACTCGAGGGAACCTGGCCCGCGCCGATGCCATGGCCGCTGCGCCTGCCGATCGACCAGGCGATGGTGAGCGCCGATGCCGTGGTGGCCAGCCGGCGCATCGGACCGGTGGTCGGCTCCGATCACAGCCCGGTCATCGTCCAGCTCGCCAGGTCCCCGAACTAGCGGCGGACGCTTCCGCCGGCCGGGTTCCTGTGTATCATCCGGCCATGACCCAAGACGCGACGTCCGAGGCAGGCTTCATTCAGGCCCTGCCGAAGGTGGAACTTCATCTGCATATCGAGGGCACGCTGGAGCCGGAGCTGATGTTCGCGCTCGCCGAGCGCAACAAGTTGAAGCTGCCGTTCCGGTCGGTCGACGATGTCCGTGCGGCGTACGCCTTCACGAACCTGCAGTCGTTCCTGGACATCTACTATCAAGGCGCACAGGTCCTGGTGCACGCACAGGATTTCTTCGAGCTGACCTGGGCGTATCTCACGCGCATGGCGGCGGAGAATGTGCGCCATGTCGAAATCTTCTTCGATCCGCAGACGCATACCGATCGCGGGATTGCGTTTGCGACGGTGATCGACGGCATCGCCGGGGCGCTCGAGCGGGCGCAGCGCGACTTCAACATGTCGTCGCGCCTGATCTTGTGCTTCCTACGCCACCTCGATGCCGCGTCGGCGATGGCAACGTTGGAGGCGGCATTGCCGCATCGTGCACGCATCGCGGCGGTGGGCCTCGATTCATCCGAGAAGGGACATCCGCCCGAGAAATTCGCGGCTGTTTTCGAGCGCGCACGGGCGGCGGGGTTCCTGACGGTCGCGCATGCCGGCGAGGAAGGACCGCCGGATTATGTCTGGCAGGCGCTCGACCTTCTGAAAGTGGCGCGCATCGACCACGGCGTGCGCAGCGAGGAGGATCCGAAACTGCTTGCACACCTCGCCCGCACGCGCATGCCACTGACCGTGTGCCCGCTGTCGAACATCAAGCTGTGCGTCTTCGACGACATGACGCGCCACAATCTCAAACGCCTGCTCGATGCCGGGTTGTGCGTGACGATCAACTCCGACGATCCGGCCTATTTCGGCGGCTATCTCAGCGCCAATTTCGCGGCCGTGCAGCAAGGGCTCGGCCTGTCGCGCGCGGATCTCGCGCGCATCGCGGGCAACGCCATCGAAGCGAGCTTCCTCGCCCCGCCCGAGAAGCAGGCGCTGCGCCGCGAGCTTGCGGCGGCGGCGCAGCGTTTTTTCGTTTCAATCTAGGATGACGCCGCAATCGCCACCGCGCTGGCGCGCCGGCGCGGGCTGGAGCCTGGCGGCCGTGTTCTTCGGCTATGCCTTCGTCCAGCGCGTGTCGCCCGGCGTCATGGTCGACGAGCTGATGCGCGATTTCGCGGTGGGCGGCGCCATTCTCGGCAATCTCTCGGCGTTCTATTTTTACGCCTATGCCAGCCTGCAGGTGGTTGTGGGCGTCTTGATGGACCGGGTGGGGCCGCGCCGGTTGATGGCGGGAGCGGCCGCTTTTTGCGCCGTTGGCAGCGTCGTCTTTGCACTCAGTGAAATCGTCGAGCTCGCTTATATCGGCCGTGCCATCGTGGGTGCTGGTGCGGCCTTCGGATGGGTCGGCGTTCTGACGCTGGCCGCGCGCTGGTTCCCGGCGCGTCGTTTCGCGCTGCTGACGGGGTTGGGACAGGTGATGGGCATGGTGGGCGCCATGATCGGTCAGGCACCGCTGGCGGCGCTGATTGCGACGACGGGCTGGCGCGGGGCCATGCTGGTCGTCGGTGGCGCCGGCCTGGCGTTGGCGCTGGGCCTATGGCTGCTGGTACGCGACGGCGCGCCCGCCGCCGGGAGCCAGCCGCCGTCGACCCGTCTGCTATCCGGACTGCGCCTGGTGCTGGCGAACCGGCAGACCTGGCTGCTGGCGCTGTTCGGCCTTGCCTGCACCGGGCCGATGCTGGCGTTCACCGGCCTCTGGGGCATCCCGTATATGGCGGCTGTGTACGGTCTCGAACGCACCAGCGCTGCCGCGACCATGTCGCTCATGTATGTCGGCTGGATGGTCGGGGCACCGTCCATCGGCTGGCTTTCCGACCATCTCGGGCGGCGGCGGCCGATCATGGTCGGCGGCATTGCGCTCGCAGCACTGACCTTGCTGCCGATCCTTTATGCCCCGCCGCAATCGCTGGCGCTGCTGAGCGTCTTGTTCGTGCTCAACGGGGTGGGATCGTCGGCGATGGTGCTGAGCTTCGCCACCGCGCGCGAGCACAATCCGCCGGAGGCGACCGGCGCGGTGCTCGGCGTCATCAATACGGCGGTGGTCGGCAGCGGGGCGCTGTTCCAGCCGCTGATCGGCCTGGCGCTCGACCTGCAATGGGACGGCACGCTCGCCGCGGGGGCGCGTCTCTACGATCCGCATGCCTATGCCGTTGCCCTGGCGGTGCTGCCCGTAGGCTGCATGATCGGCCTTGCGGCGGCGCTAGCAACGCGGGAAACTTTCTGCCGGCCGCAACAAGCGATGGTTCGGCTCAGACCCGGCGTGGAAGCCGGCGAGACGGGGGCAGCAGGGCAGAAGTAATGGCGTTCTTAGACTATGTCGGCGACGAGCGGCTGAAGGGACTCTACGGCTACTGGGTCAAGCACTGGAAGGGCGGCAAGCTGCCCGGGCGCCAGGATATCGACCCGATCGCCATGGGCGCCGCGGTTCTGCCGCTGTTGTTATTGACCGAAGTGGTGCGTGGCGACGGGCCTGGCTATCGCCTGCGCTATCGCCTGGTCGGCAGCGAGATCGAGGCGCGCTTCAACAGCCGCATGACTGGGCGCTTCATCGACGAGCTCATGCACGGCCAATATCTGACCTATATCGTGCAGCTCTATGCCGATGCGATCGAGCGGCGCGCCGCCGTCTATTCAGAGAGCGCCTATCAGCAGAAGACCAGCGCCACCTTCACCAAGCGCCTGCTGCTGCCGCTGTCGAGCGATGGCAAGGACATCGACTTGGTGATGGGTGCCCAGGTGTTCTATATCGACCCGCAACGTTTTGTGACGCCGGTCAGCGAGATCCAGGAACAGTTCGAAGGCGTGCAGCACGTCATCGACGACCGCGTCGCCGATTAGGCAGTGTTCTCGGGAATGCCGAGATTGAGCAGGGCCGGTGCCTTGTCGATGATCACCTCGAGGATGTCCTCGGCGACCTTGATGTCGGCCAGCGTGCGCTCGGTCAGCTTTGGGCGCATATTTCTCGCTCTGAATGCGCTCGCGCACGCCGTGCAGGGAGCGCAGCTCGGCGGTGAACATATCGCGCGAGCCCAGCGGCAGGGTCGGCGTCTCCACCAGCACGCGCAGGAAAAACAGGCTGGTCTGCAGCGTCGCCGACAGCATGAAGGCGGAAAGCTCGTTGAACTTGTCCTCGAGATCCGCCGCCTGGCCGCCGGCGATATTCTTGAGGCGGTACTCGATCAAAATCGACAACGTATTGAAGTCGTCGCAGCGCTCGCGAAAGCGCGCATAGGTGTCGTAGCGGCCCTTCTGGGCGCCGGTGGAGGCCTCGCGGGCGACCGCGATCGTGTCGCTGGCGCTGCGCTCCAGCGCCAACAGCAGATCCTGAACTTCCTTGCGATTGTAGGTCTTCGGCATGGGTCGATATGTGGGGGGCAGGAGGGCAGGCGGATGGCGCCGGCGATCAGACGGCGCCGGCCGGTTAAGTTCGCTCTATAGTGTATTGAAAAATAAGTGTTTTTTGTCGTTCAGGGGCGCGGCGGGTGGAGATTTCGCTTGCCGGTCGACCATGAACGTAGCATAGTTTTATTAATCGACCGATCGGTCAGCGAATTATAAGTCCTGGATTGGATGGAGGATCAACGTGGGCAAGACACCAAACGTATCGGCGCTGGGCGCATCCACGCTGGCAAGCCGGATGGAAGTTCCGGGCAAGGTGCCGAGCGAAGCGCCCGATGCCATGAAGATCCTCTACGGCACGCGCAATCCGCCGCCCTTCAAGGAAGGGAATATCTTTCCGCTGGAATGGCGCACGGAGACGCCCAAGCTCGCGCAGATCTACGAGCAGTCGCGCGATCCCGGCTGGTCGCCCAGCAAGCTGCCGTGGCACACGCTCGACCGCAACGCCTTCACGGCCGACCAGCGCTACGCGATGGCCTATTGGTGGTCGCTGCTCTCGGTGTTTGATTCGTCGGGACCAGCGGTGTTCGCGCGCGCGATGATCCACACCTACGAATCTCACGAGGAAGATCCGGTCCGGAAATGCTTCTTCTCGGTCACGCGCGACGAGGTCAACCACGAGGAAGTCTGCCAGCGCGCCATCCAGGGACTGACGCCCAATGGACCGCTGGGTTACGAGCCGGAGACGCCGCTGGGCAAGCTCGCCCGCAACAACGTGCTTTGGTACTACCACAATGGCGGACGTTACTGGGAAGGCTTCAAGAAGGGCGTGGGGCGCTATCCGCTCGCCATCCTGTTCACCTCGTTCCTGATGGGCGAGGTGGCGTCGGCGACGCTGTTTCATTCGATGTACCAGAAGACGACGATCCCGGTCTTCAAGGACGCCTTCAAGAATGTCGGCAAGGACGAGGCCCGGCATATGGGCATCTGTCTTGCCATTCTCGAGCGGCTCCTGCCGAAGCTCACGGACGAAATGCGCGCCCAGATCACCAAGCAGTTGCGCGCCGGCTACGTCTTTCTGTCGGGGATTCTCTACGATCCACCGGACCAGTTCTGGGAGCTTCCGGAAACCTGGCGCCCGGCGCACGCGATGCTCGAAGACGTGGCGCGCGGCGCCGGTCTCGGGATCTTGACGATGGAGGAGCGGCGCGAGAACTGGCGCGCCGCGGTGCTCAAGATGAAGGGGCTGCTCGATCCGCATGGGGTCGAATTTCCGGGCATTCCGGAAATCGGCATCGATGGACGGACCATCGCCTTCGATCCCGAAGACATCATCCCGGTGTTCTGAGCGCAGGCGCGGGCGATCGCCATGGCACGCCGACAAGCGGCGGATTTTGCCGCCAAGCAGCAACGCATCCGCGACGGCGCGGCGGAGCTGTTCGCGCATTCCGGCTTTGCCGCGACGTCGATTGCCGATATCGCGCAGGCCTGCGGCGTCGCCAAGTCGCTCGTCTATCACTATTTCGATTCGAAAGAGGAGATACTCTACGATCTTCTCAGCGCGCACATGGACGCGCTGCTGGCGGCGGCCGATGAGGCGCTGGGCGTCAGCGACGAGCCGGAGCGGCAGTTCCGCGAATTCGTGCGCGCCCATCTGCGGCTCTACGCGCATGCGCGTGCCAAGCATATCCTGCTGCTCAACGGCCTGAGCAGCTTGCCGCCGCAGCGGCGCAAGGCCATCGTCGCGCGCGAGCGGCGCTTGATCGAGATGGCGGCCGACCTGCTGGCCCGACTGGCGCCCGGTGTCGCGGCGCGGCCGGCGCTGCGCATGCCCGCCGCGATGAGCTTCTACGGTCTCATCAACTGGACGTACACCTGGTATCGCGCCGACGGAAAGATGGCGCCGGAGGAATTCGCCGATATGGCCGCGGAGATCATCCTGCGCGGCCTGCCGGCGGCCGTGGCGCAGCACGAGCAGCGCGCATCGGCGTTCGTGAAGTAAGACTGCCCCCACACAAAAATACTGTCACCCGCGGGCTTGACCCGCGGGTCTGAAACGCGCGCGCTGTCAGATGCGCGGGTCAAGCCCGCGCATGACATTTTTTTTGGGTTTTGCCGTCTTACGGATGCAATGCCTGCCGCCGGACGGCACAGAGATGCTTCGGTCAGCTCCGAAGCATGGCCAGGCACGTGCCGCTACAGTGACGCACGACTTGTCATTGCAGCATGGAGTGCGACATGGAACGCATCGTCATCGAGGCACAGCCGCTCACGAAATTTTCTCGCGCGCGCGGCGTTCCGGTTTCCTCAGCGGTGCGGCTGGGCGATCTTGTCTTCGTGTCGGGATTTCCACCGTTCGCGGACGACGGTTCGATCGCGCAGGTGAGCGTCGAGCGCCAGGCGGAGATCATCCTTGAGCATATGAAGACCGTCCTCGAGACGGCAGGTTCGTCGCTCGCCAAGGTCGGCAAGTGCAACGTCTACGCGGACGATCCCAAGCATTTCGAGACCTTCAACCGCGTCTATGCGCGCTATTTCCCGGCCGACCCGCCGGCGCGAATTTTTCTGGTCGTTGCTGGCTGGCCGGGGCCGTTCAACCTAGAGGTCGACTGCGTCGCGTGCGTCTAGGTCGCCGGCGTGGTGGCGATGCGGTTGACGAAAAAGTTGACCGCGATTGCATCGGGGCCACCACCGCAGGCCTTCACCGCTTCGGTGCAATCGTCGACAAAGCCCGGCGGGCCCGCAATCAAGATCCGTGAGCCGCCGAGCGACGGCTGCTCGCGTTGCAGCAGAGCGGTGCATCGGCCCTGTAAGACGTTCGGGATGGTCTCGCTTTCGCGCGTGACCGTGACGCGATAGTGGAAATTCTCGTGGCGATGGGCCAAGGCCGCCAGCAGGTCGAGGCCGAAAATTTCGCGCCGGTCGCGTACCGACAACAGCAGATCGATCGGCGCCGTGATGTCGCGGCTTAACGCATCCTCGATCACGGCCAGGATCGGCGACAGGCCCGTACCGCCCGCGAGGGCGAGCACCGGGCCCGACGGGTTGGACGGCATATGGAAATCACCGTACGGACCCCGCACCGCGAGCGTATCGCCGCACATGAGCTGATGGACGCGTTGGCTGGCTGCGCCGTGGTCGTGCCATGTGATGAAGAATGAGAGTTGGCCGTCCTTGGCGGCGCCATCAGGCTGCGGCGCGTTCGCGATCGAATACGGGCGGGCCGGTTCGATGCCGGGCAGCAGGAATTCGAGGTTCATGCCGGCGCGGTAGTGAAATCGCACGGTCGGCGGCACCGCGAGGACGAGACGGCGCACCGAAGGCGTCACGTCGTGAGAGGCCACGACTTCCGTCGTGAATTCGGCGGGGACGATGACATCCTCGCCGGCCTCGCGCGCGTGCATGGCGTTGACCATCTGCAGGCGGATGATCGGCGCGGTCGGCTTCGACTGGCAGGTGAGGCAGTAACCTTCGAGTTTTTCCTCGTCGGTGATGGCAAAGCTCATCACCCAGCCATGATCGACGCTGCCCTCCAGCACCTTGGCCTTGCAGGTGCCGCACGCGCCGCCGCGGCAATTGTGCGGAATGTGCAGCCCGGCGCCGAGGCCGGCGTCGAGCAGCACCGTGTCGAACGGACAGATAAACTGCTCGCCGGTGTTCTCGATCGTGACGTCGGCGCCCTCGGTGATGAGCGGCGAGGAGGTCATGCGGCGCGCAAGGCCGTCGCGAAGATCACGGGGTCGACATTGCCGCCCGAGCAGACGACGGCGATGGTGCGTGCCGGCGACCGGGATTTTGCCGGCGAGGGCCGCGGCCAGCGCCACAGCACCGCCCGGCTCGACCACCAGCTTGAGATCGTCGAAGGCGGTCGCCATGGCGCGATAGACCTCGGCCTCGCTCACGACGAGGCCGCCCTTGAGCAGGCGCTGGTTGATCGGGAAGGTGAGCTCGCCCGGCATCGGCGACAGCAGCGCGTCGCAGATCGAGCGCGCCGCGGGATCGTTCTGCTCGCGCTTGCCGCTCTTGAGCGAGCGCGCGGTGTCGTCGAAGCCCTCCGGCTCGCTGGCGTAGACCGGCACGCCCGGGGCGGTGTGCGAGAGGGCCAGCGCCGTGCCGGAGATGAGGCCGCCACCGCCGCAGCAGACAATCACGGCGTCGAGCTTGGCGCCGAGCGCCTTCGCCTGCTCGGGAATTTCCAGGCCGATCGTGCCCTGGCCGGCGATGATGTAGGGATCGTCAAAGGGCGGCACGAGCGTGGCGCCGCGCTCGGCCATGAGCTTGCGGCCGATTTCCTCGCGGTTCTCGCTCCGGCGGTCGTAGAGCTTCACCTCGGCGCCGTAGCCCTTGGTGTTGCGGATCTTCATGGCCGGCGCATCGGACGGCATCACGATCAGGGCCGGCATGCCGAGCATCTGCGCCGCGCAGGCCACGCCCTGCGCGTGATTGCCGGAGGAGTAGGCGACGACGCCGGCCTTGCGCGCGGCACCCTCGATGCGGCTCAGCCGGTTATAGGCGCCGCGGAATTTGAACGAGCCGGTGCGCTGCAGCGGCTCGGCCTTCACCAGCAAGCGCCCGCCCAGGCGCGCGTTGAGGGCGGGCGATTCCAGCAGCGGCGTCAGCACGGCTTGGCCTTTGATGCGTCGCGCCGCGTCCTCGATATCGGCGATGCCGGGTTCGGCCAGGCGCTGGTCAGAAACGGCGGAGAAATTCATCGATGGCCTCCCGGGCCGGTGCTTCGTTCAGGCTCGGCGCATGGCCGACCCCCGGCAGCGTCAGCTGCACCAGGTCCGGCTTGAACGACTTCATGCGTTCGAACGTTTCGGGCAGCAGGATATCGGATATGGCACCACGAATGGCAAGAGCGGGAATGGGCGCGATCGCCCGCCACAGCTGCCAGAGATCGATGGGATCGCCCTGGGGTTGGGCGAGCGGGCGGGCGAGGGCGACATCCCAATCGAAATGAAGCTTGCCGTCGGCGCCGGCGCGGTAGGTGTTCTGGGCGAAGGTCAGCCAATCCTCGTCGTTCGCCAGCGACAGGCGGGGCAGCAGCTTGCGCAGGAAGGCGACGGCCGCGGGCCAATCCGGCTGCGGCGCGTCGGTGCCGACATAGCTCAAGATGCGCTTGAGCCCGCCGGGCGACACATCGGGGCCGACATCGTTGAGGATCAGCCCGGCGAGTGCGCTCGGCATCATCATAGACATGGCCATGCCGAGCAGACCGCCCAGCGACGTGCCGACGACCACGACGCGGCCGATGCCCAGCGCGGCAAGCAGGTGGCGGATATCGTCGAGATAGACGCGCGGGTCGTAATTACGCCAGTCGGGATCGTGCTGCGAGCGGCCGCGGCCGCGCAGATCGGGGCAGATGACGCGATGGCCATTCGCGGCCAGGCGCGGGGCGAGGCGATCGAAATCCCGGGAATTGCGGGTGAGGCCCGCCAGGCACAGCACCGGCGTGCGCCGGCTGAGCGCATCGCCCCAGTCGCGAAAGAACATCGCGCGGGCGTCGAAGGTGGAGAAGGTGCGCTCGCGCGCGGCGAGGGTCACGATTGCAGGCCGAGCAGACCGGGCAATTCGTCGAGCGATGCGATCTCCACTTCCGGGGCGACCGGAAGATGCTCGCGCGGGACTTGCGTACGGTTGATCCAGGCCACGCGGAAGCCGAAGGCGGCCGCACCGGCCGCGTCCCAGCCGTTCGAGGAGACGAAGCAGATCTGCGATGGCGCCACCGCCAGCTTGTCGACGGCGAGCTGATACACGGTCGGGTGCGGCTTGTAGATGCCGACCGTATCGACGGACAGGACGGCGTCGAGCAGGCGGCCGATGGCGGCCGTGTTGACGGCGGCGGCGAGCATCGTGGGCGTGCCGTTGGACAGGATGGCGAGCTTGAGCTCGGCGGCTTTCAGGCGCACGAGCAGGGCTTCGACCCCCGGATAGCAATCGAGGCTGAGATATTGCTGCATCAGCAGGGCGCGCAGGCTGGCTCCGGTGCGCCGGAAGGTGGTCATGGCGAAATCCAGGCTCTCGCCGGTGACATGCCAGAAATCGGCGTAGCGGCCCATCAGGCTGCGCAGCCAGGTGTATTCGAGCTGCTTGCGGCGCCACAGCTCGGAGAATGCCGGCCAGTCGTTGCCCAATGATCGACTTGCAGCGCGCCGCCGCCGAGGCGTAGTCGAACAGCGTGCCATAAGCGTCGAAGACGCAGGCCTGGATGCCGATCAAAGGCGTTGGAGGCAGGGACATTGCTCTGAACCTGGAAGGGGCGCGTCGGGGCCGATCCCAGGCTGATTTTTAGCGCAGAAGGGCAGGTTCGGGCAATCGAGGGGCGGAAACTGCCCAAGGGGGAGTTGACTGGGCCTTCCGGCACTCTACTCTCGGAGGAGTAGACGCGGTTTCGTCGAGTTAATGGATTCGGCCGCCGGCTTCAACGGATGGTCGACACGAGAGGCGGGGGGATTTCATGCTCACAAATTTCTTCAACGAGTTCCGCACATTCGCGACCCGCGGCAATGTCATCGATCTGGCGGTCGGCGTGATCATCGGCGCGGCGTTTTCCAGCATTGTTGATTTGCTCGTCAAAGACATCATCATGCCGCCGATCGGCTGGATCCTTGGCGGTATCGACTTCTCGAACTTCTTCATCACGATCAAGGGCGACAGCTACCCGAGCCTCGATGCGGCCAAGGCCGCCGGCGCGGTGACGATCAATTACGGCTTGTTCATCAACGCCTGCATCAAGTTCATCATCGTCGCGTTCGCGATCTTCGTCCTGGTCAAGCAGGTCAACCGCTTCAAGCGCGAGCAGCCGGCTGCACCTGCCGCACCGTCGCGCCAGGAAGTGCTGCTGGAAGAAATCCGCGATTTGCTGAAGGCGCGACGCTGACAGGGCGCGCGGACCCGCTCATCCTTCGAGACGCACGCCCTAACGGGCGTGCTCCTCGGGATGAGGCTGTTATTTTGGAATCGAATAAAGTCGACCTCATCCTGAGGAGGCCGCGTAGCGGCCGTCTCGAAGGATGAGACAGTGCGGCTCTACCCCAGCTTCACCGCCGTGCCGTTGGCGGTGACCATTAGCAGGGTTTTCTCGTCGCCGCCGATGATCTCGTAGTCGAGATCGATGCCGATCACGGCATTGGCGCCCAACGCCGTCGCCTTCTCGGCAAGGTCGTCGAGCGCTTCTTTCTTCGCTTCGGTGAACACTTTCTCGTAGCTGCCCGAGCGGCCGCCGACGACATCGCGCACGGAGGCGAAGAAGTCGCGCATGAAATTCGTGCCCATGACGACATCGGCGGAGATGATGCCGAGATATTGAACGATCTTCTGGCCTTCGAGCGAGTCGGTGGTGGTGAGGATCATGGTTCAACCATCCTTGCCGGCGACCTGCCGGGTCATCTGCTGCACAAGCGTGTGCAGGCGCTTGTCGTCAGCGTTGTCGGGGCTGCGCATCCAGCCATGCACGGCCGTGAGCAGGCGTTCGCGATGGCAGAGCGCCGCGCGGATCTCGAGACGGCCGGATTTCGGCTCCGCGGCGGGGATGCGGTTGGCGCAGAAGGCGCTCAGCTCGGCGGCCTGGGGCGGGTTCACGACCCAGATGATTCTGTAATCTTTGTCAGCGGCTTGGGCCGAAGTGCTCGTGAACTTTGATGAATGGTTCGGCGGGGAAGGTCCTGTTCATGTCGTCGAGCACGGCGCGGCCGAATTCCTGGTCCTTGCCGGCGAAGGCCGCACCATGCGTCTGGGTGAGGATGGGACCGTCCTTGGCGGCGAAGACCAGCATGTCCCAGGCGCCCTGGGTGTTCTTGTGGGTGACGTTGCTCGATGGACCTTCCTCGCACGCGGCGAGGGCGAAGGCCGCGATGGCGGCGGCCAGTATCAGTCAGTTTGGACATGAATCCCCGTTTGACGCGCGAATCACGCGAGACCAAGGGAAGATACGGCGATGGCGGGGTTTATCAAGCCCGATGCTATCCGAACGAGTGATCCGCGGGCGCTAGACGAGGGACTTGCTCATGAAGAAGCGGCTGATGCCTTGCGTGCCTGGGACTTCGCCGAAACTGCGATAGCCGCAGCGCTCGTAGAATCCAGGGGCTTGAAAGCTGATAGTGAACAGGAAAGCCGCGCGGCAGCCGCGCCGCTTCGCCTCGTCCTCGGCCTGCTGCACGATGCGGCGACCCAAGCCGCTGCCGCGCAGCGATTCGGGCAAATAGAATAGGTCGATGTACAACGCGCCGAACGACGTCCGGCCGAGGAGCCCGCCAACGGTTTTTCGGGTTTCCGGATCGGTGACTAAGATCGCCAGTGGGCGGCTGTCGGCGAACCCAGCCTGTGCGTCATTGAACTCGTGCAGCCCATCCGAAATCGCCGTCTTCGCGGTCTCATCAGGCGCGTCCGTCAGCGTGAGGATCGGCTCCACCGCCTACCAGCGGCGGCGCAGATCGGGCGACGTTGCCACGGCGGCCTGAGCCACGCCCAGGCGCTGGCGATAGACCTGCAGATTCTCCAGCACGCGCTGGACGTAATTGCGGGTCTCGTCGAAGGGAATCATCTCGACCCAGTCGACGACGTCGACATTGGCTTTGCGCGGGTCGCCATTGTCGCGCATCCACTGCCGCACGCGGCCGGGGCCGGCGTTGTAGGCGGCGAGGGCCAGCACATAGGAATTGTCGAAATCATCGAGCAGATGCGACATGTAGCTGCGGCCGAGGCGGATGTTGTAGTTGGAATCCGCCAGCAGCTTGTGGTCGCTGTGGCCGACCTGGCCGGTGGCGCGGGCCATCAGACGCGCGGTCGCCGGCATCAGCTGCATCATGCCGCGCGCGCCGGCGCGGCTGATCGCCTCCGGCTCGAAGGCGCTTTCCTGGCGGATGGTGGCGAGGACGAGGGCGCGCTCCGGCTCTTCACCGGGCGGCAGCTGGACCACAGGCCAGCCGAGCTCCAGCAGCATCACGCCCGCGGTCTGGACCGAGCGCTTGGCCGAAGAGACGGCGAGGTCGGGCCGCTCGAAGGACTGCGCCAGCTCGGCCGTCAGCACGTGCTGGGCCGGCGTGGTGGCGCGGGTGACGAGGCGGGCGATGAACGGCTTGACGCGGTCGCTCTGTCCCAGGTCGTTCATCAGCCGCGCGGCGCGGGTCATCTCCAATGCATCGAAGGCCTGGCGATCCGCCGGCGTCACCGCAGGCGGGGCGGGCCATGCGCGCGCGGCGGGATCGATCTGGTTCAAGGCGAGCTGGCCATAATAGGCGACCGGGAACGCGGCGGCGCGCTTGTACCAGATCTGGGCGTTGGCCGGATCCTTGGCGGCTGTCGCGGCGCGACCGGCCCAATAGGCGCCGCGCGCCTTGGTTACCGGGAAGCGGGCGACGTCGTAGAGCTTGGTGAAATGCGCCAGCGCCATCTTGGGATCGTTGGTGAAGCGTAGCGCAATCCAACCGGCCATGAATTCGGCCTCGATCAGATCGGCGCCGCCGGTCAGGCGGTGGTCACGCACGATCGCGATACGCCTCGCTCATGCGGCCGTCGGCGATGGCGCGCCTTGCCAGCAGCTCGCGCTCGTTCCACCAGATATCCGGGCGGCCGAGATCGGCGGGCGGGTGGAGAAGCGTCTCCAGCGCCGCCTTCTCCTGGCGCTTGCGGACGCGCCAGCGCATGCGCTCGTAGATCAGGCCGGGATCGTTGGTGAGGTTCGCGGGCACGCGCGCGAGGGCCGCATCGATGCCGCCGGACATCTTGGCCAGACGCATGCGGGCATCGGCCAGGGCGCGGTGGCCGGTATCGACCAGCGGCATGACGCGGCGTGCCTCGTCATAGCGGCGCTCCCACAGCAGATAGCTGAGGCGGGCGTTGTGATCGTCGGCCCCGAGAAGCGGGCGATAGCGGACGGTGAAGGCCTTTTCCTGCTTGGCGCCGAACGTGCCGGTCACCCAGGTCTTGCGGATGAGCGCGATCGCCTTGGTGCGCTCGTTGTTGCGCATCAGCGCTTCGGCGTAGCGCATGGCGCCATCGACCGTGATCGGGCCGCGCAGGGCAAACCAGGCGAGCACGACGGAATCGTCGGTACGGTCGACCAGCGCTTCCTCGGCGCGGCGGACCATGATGTCCTGGCCCGGCCAGTCGGGATGGGCGTCGATGAACGCGGCGATATCCTCGAACGAAAAACCGGAGCGCGGCTGCTGCAGCTCGAGCCAGCGCAGCAGCTTGTTGGCGAGCGCGTCGTTGCCGCGCTGGGCGCAGGCGGCGCGCCTCGTCCCAGCGGCCGGCGTCGACGGCGATAAAAGCCTTGATGTAGTTCTCGCGCTGGTCGGCGCTGAGAACGGGGCCAGCGCTGCGCGCGGGACCCGCCACTGGCATCGCCATGGCCGGCGCCTGGGCCGCGGCGGGAGCGCCGAAGAGGGGCAGGGCGAGGGCCAAGGCGGCCAGTCCGGCGGCTCTTCGGCGAATCAGGACATCGATCATCGGGGCGATATTACGCAATCCAGGGAGGGGGATGCCAGCTTGCAGCGTAGGCTCGGTCAAGGCTAAATTGCGGGACTGCCGGTCAAACACAGACGGGCCCCCCAGCCGTCGGCCGGATTGAACCCCGGCCATGGTTAATTTCGGCTTAAGGGCCCCTCCTTAGGGAGAAGAGTTATGTTCCAAGGCTCCATCGTCGCCCTGATCACGCCCTTCAAGAACGGGAAGGTTGACGAGGCCGGCTTCCAGAAATTCGTCGACTGGCAGATCAAAGAGGGCACCAACGGCCTGGTTCCGGTCGGCACGACGGGGGAGTCCCCGACGCTGTCGCACGAGGAGCATATGCGCGTGGTCGAGCTGTGCGTCGAGGCGGCGGCCGGACGCGTGCCGGTCATCGCCGGGACTGGCTCGAATTCGACATCCGAGGCCATCGCCTTCACCAAGCACGCCAAGAAGGCCGGCGCCGACGGCGCCCTGGTGGTGACGCCCTATTACAACAAGCCGACGCAGGAGGGGCTCTACCTCCACTACAAGGCGATCGCGGAATCCGTCGACCTGCCGATCCTGGTCTACAACATCCCGCCGCGCTGCATCATCGACATCTCGCCCGAGACGATGGCGCGCATCGCCAAGCTGCCGAACATCGTCGGCGTCAAGGAAGCGACCGGCGATATCAGCCGCTTCACCAAGCACCGCCGCCTGATCGGCGACAAATTCATCCAGCTCTCGGGCGATGACTCGGTCGCGCTGGGGCAGATGGCGCATGGCGGGCAGGGCTGCATCTCGGTCACGGCCAACGTCGCGCCGCGGCAATTGGCGGAGTTCCAGGCGGCGTGCCGCGTCGGGGATTTCGGCAAGGCGCGCACCATCCATGAGCGCCTGGCGCCGCTGCACGAGGCGCTGTTCGTGGAAAGCAGCCCGGCGCCGGTCAAGTACTGCGCCTCGCTGCTCGGCAAATGCGCGCCCGACGTGCGCCTGCCGCTGGCGCCGGTCTCGGCGGCGTTGCGCGAGCGCCTGGAGCAGATCATGAGCCAGGCGGGCGTGCTGACGGCGATGGCCAAAGCGGTCTGATCGCTCAAACCGGCGGCGCGGCCGAAGGCGGCGCCGTCTCGCTTTTCCTTTTGATGCTGGAGTAGGGTCCCGTCATGGCCCGGGCGCCGCTTGAGATCAAGGTCGCCGCGCGAAATCGCAAGGCACTCTACAATTTCTTCATCGAGGACAAGCTCGAGGCCGGCATCGTGCTGGCCGGCACCGAGGTGAAGTCGTTGCGCGAGGGCGGCTGCCAGATCACCGACGCGCATGCCGATGTGCGCGAGGGCGAGCTGTGGCTCGTCAACTCCTCGATCCCCGAATACAAGGGCGGCAACCGCTTCAACCACGAGCCGCGCCGGCCGCGCAAGCTGCTGGTGCACAAGCGCCAGCTCGACAAGATGATCGGCGCCATCCAGCGCGAGGGCATGACCGTCGTGCCGCTCTCGATCTATTTCAACGAACGCGGCCGCGCCAAGGTCGAGCTCGGGTTGGCGAAGGGCAAGAAGAAACACGACAAGCGCGAGGTCGAGAAGGCGCGCGACTGGCAGCGCGAGAAGGGCCGCGTGATGCGGGAGCGGGGGTAGTGCTCTCGCCTCCTCATCCTTCGACAAGCTCAGGATGAAGTTCATTTCTCAAACTAAAAAACATGTCACCCGCGGGCTTGACCCGCGGGTCCATGACGTCAGCGCGGTTGTCAGATGCGCGGGTCAAGCCCGCGCATGACAATATTTCTTGGAAATGTTCAGCCTGACGTCGCACGTGGCCGCCAGAAGCGCAGTCTTGGCAGGCGCCAGCGATGGGTCAGGCGGTCGAACATCACGAACAGCACGGGCGTGATGTACATGGTGATCGCTTGCGAAAAGATGAGCCCGCCCATGATGGTGATGCCGAGCGGGCGGCGGAGTTCGGCGCCTGCGCCGGTGCCGATCGCCAGCGGCAATGCGCCGAACAGTGCGGCCATCGTTGTCATCATGATCGGACGAAATCGCGCGCGGCAGGCGGCGAGCATCGCGTCCTGCGCTGACAGGTTTTCGCCGCGTTGCGCCGCGAGCGCGAAATCCACCAGCATGATGGCGTTTTTCTTGACGATGCCGATCAGCAGGATGAGCCCGATCGTGGCGATGACGGTGAGCTGTTCACCGGCGAAATAGAGGGCCAGCAGCGCGCCGATGCCGGCGGAGGGCAGGGTGGCGATGATCGTGAAAGGGTGGACCAGGCTCTCGTAGAGCACGCCCAGCACGATATAGACGGCGACCAGCGCCGCGACGATCAACATCGGTTGCATGGTCTGGGCGTTGCGGAAAGTCTGCGTCGTGCCGGCGCCGAAGCCGCGGACGGTCGGCGGCTGGCCGATCTCGATGCTGGCGCGGCGGATGGCGTTGGTGGCGTCGCCCAGGGCGGCGTCGCCGGCGAGGTTGTAGGAGAGAGTGATGGCCGGATAGAGGCCCTGATGCGCCACGACCAGCGGCGCGTTGCCCATCTTGATGGTGGCGAGGGAGTCGAGCGGCACCTGGCGGCCGCCGGGGGCGGGCACGCGGATGGATTTGAGGATGCTGGGGTCGCGCAGCAACGAGTCATCGGCGTTGAGGACGATGTGGCGTTGGTCGCGCTCGGTATAGAGCGTCACCACCTGGCGCTGGCCGAAGGCGTTATAGAGGGCGGCGTCGATGGCGGCGATGGGCACGCCCAACGATCGCGCGCGGTCGCGATCGACGACGACGCGGGTTTCCAGGCCGCCGACGGCGCGGTCGGAGTTGACGTCCTTGATGATCGGGATGCTGCTCATACGGTCGGCGAGGCGCAGCGCGAAGTCCTGGAGCTCGTCGATTGATTCGCCCAGCAGCGTGTATTGATAGCTGGCGCGCGTCGAGCGGCCGCCGGAGCGGAAATCCTGTACCGGCTGCATGGTGAGCTGGATGCCGGGGAGCTCGCTGGTCGCGTTGCGGATGCGCTGCATGATCTCCGGCACGCGCTCGCTGCGCTCGCTGAAGGGCTTGAGCACGATGGTCATGCGGCCCTGGTTGGACGTGATCGAGCCGCCGATGAACGAGACCACGCCGGCGACGGCGGGATCGTCCATCACCGTCCTGTTGAGCAGGCGCTGCTGCTCGGCCATCGCGGTGAAGGAGATATCCGGGGCAGCGTCGGTCGAGCCCCACATCAGGCCGGTGTCTTGCGCCGGGAACAGGCCCTTGGGCACGAAACCGTAGAGCCAGAACGAACCGGCGAGGCAGCCGACCGTCACCAGCAGCGACAGGATGCGCCGGCGCAAAAACCAACCGAGCGTGTGGACATAGAATTCATTGCTGGCGTGCAGGATGCGCTCGAGTGCCCGGGCCACACGGCCCTGCTGGGCTTCCGGCCGATGGCGCAGCAGGCGCGCGCACATCATGGGCGTGAGGGTGAGCGAGACGACAGCGGACACGATCACGGCGATGGCCAGTGTCAACGCGAATTCGCGGAAGATGCGGCCGAGAATGCCGCCCATGAACAGGATCGGGATGAAGACCGTCACCAGCGAGACGGTGATCGAGATGATGGTGAAGCCGACCTCGCGCGAGCCGAGGAGGGCCGCCTCCAACGGCTTCATGCCGCGCTCGACATGGCGCACGACGTTTTCCAAGACGACGATGGCATCGTCCACCACGAAGCCGACCGCCACGGTGAGCGCCATCAACGAGAGATTGTTGAGGCTGTATCCCAGCAAATACATGGCCGCGAGCGTGCCGGCGACGGAGAGCGGGATGGTCGCGGCGGGGATCGCGGTGGCGCGCAGCCGGCGCAGGAACAAGATCACGGCGAGCAGGACCAGGCCGGCGGCGAGCGGGATCGTGTGCTCGACCTCGCGCACCGAGGCGCGGATGGTGGGCGTGCGGTCGGTGACGATGGTGATGTCGAGTGCTGGCGGGATCCAGCGCTGGAGCTGCGGCAGCATGGCGCGCACGCCCTCCGCCGTCGCGATGATGTTGGCGCTCGCTTCCTTGCGGATGAACAGCAGCACGGCGGGCTCGCCGTTGTACCAGCCGGCGAGCTTGACGTTCTCCGGTCCTTGCGAGATGCGCGCGACGGCGCCGAGCTTGATCGGCGTGCCGTTGCGAACCGCGATGATGAGTTCGCGATACTGATCGGGCCGGTCGAGCTGATCGGTGGCATCGATCATGAAAAAGCGATCGCCTGCGCCGATGCGGCCGGTGGGCGATTTGATGTTGGTGGCCTGCAGCGCGGTGCGGATATCGTCCATCGACAGGCCGAGCGAGGAGAGCACGCTGGTGTTGACGTCGATGCGCACCGCGCTTTTTTCCGCACCGTTGATATCGACCTGGCTTACGCCCTCGACCTGGCTGAGGCGCTCGGCGATGACCCGCTGAGTCAGATCGTAGACCGTGCGCAGCGGCAAGGTGGTGGAGCGCACCGCCAGCACCATCACCGGCGCGTTGGCGGGGTTGGCCTTCCAGGAGCGCGGCGGGGAGGGCATGTCGGCGGGAAGGTCGGTGAGCGCGGCACTGATCGCCGCCTGCACGTCGCGCGCGGCATCGTCGATCTTGCGGTCGAGGCGGAATTGCAGCGTGATGAAGGTGCGGTTGGGCGAGGAGTAGGACGTCATCTCCGTGACGCCCGCGATCAAGCCCAATCGGCGTTCCAGCGGCGTGGCGACGGTCGTGGCCATGGTTTCCGGGCTGGCGCCGGGCAGGCTGGCCGTCACCTGAATGGTCGGCAGCTCGATGTTCGGCAGTGGGGCCACCGGAAGCTGGAAATAAGCGAGGAAGCCCGCGAACAGCACGCTCAGCATCAGCAGCGTCGTCGCCACCGGACGGTGGATGAACGGCGCCGAGAAATTCATGGTGCTGGCACTTCCGCGCTCGCGGCGGGGGCGAAGCGGCGCTGCAGACGATTGAACAGCAGGTAGATGACCGGCGTGGTGTAGAGGGTTAGCGCCTGGCTCAAGATCAGGCCGCCGACGATGGCAATGCCGAGCGGCTGACGCAGCTCCGAGCCCGCCCCTTGCGCGAAGGCGAGCGGCAGGGCGCCGAGGAGGGCGGCCATGGTCGTCATCATGATCGGGCGGAAGCGCTGCAGGCTTGCCTGGTGCACTGCCTCGCGCGGCGACAGCCCTTCGTTGCGTTCGGCATCGAGGGCGAAGTCGACGATCATGATGCCGTTCTTCTTGACGATACCGATCAGCAGCAGGATGCCGATGAGCGAAATCAGTGAGAGTTCGTGTCCGAAGATGAGCAGGGAGAGGAGCGCGCCGACGCCGGCGGCCGGCAGCGTCGAGAGGATGGTCAGGGGGTGGATGAAGCTTTCGTAGAGAATGCCGAGCACGATGTAGACGACCAGCAGCGCCGCGGCGATCAGCCAGGGCTCGTTGGCGAGCGAGCGCCGGAACTCGGCGGCGGTGCCGGAGAATTTGGTGAGAATGCTCTCTGGCAAACCGATGTCGCGTGCCGCGCGGTCGATGGCGGGCACGGCCTCGCCCAACGATGCGCCGGGTGCCAGGTTGAAGGAGATCGTCGCCGCCGGAAACTGGTCAAGGCGGTTGCCGGTGAGGCGCGCGGTGCCATGCTCGATGGTGGCTAGGGTCGAGAGCGGCACCTGCATCCCGGTCAGGCTGCCGACATAGACGCGCGACAGCGCGGCGGGGTCGATCTGGCTTTCTGGCGTCACCTCCAGCACCACGCGGTACTGGCCGGTGTCGTCATAGATCGTCGAGATCTGGCGCTGGCCGAAGGCGTTGTAGAGCGCGTCGGCCACGGCCTGCATGCGGATCTGCAGGCGTGACGCGCTGGCGCGATCGATGGCGATACGAAGCTGCAGGCCGCCATTGCGCACATCGGTGCTGACGTCGCGGAAATTGCGGTCGCTCTGCAGGCGCTGGGCGAGCACCGGCGTCCAGCGCTCGAGCAGATCGGCGTCGGAATCCTGCAGCACCATGCGGAACTGGCCCGCACTGGTCTGGGTGTCGATCGCGATGTCTTGGACCGGCTGCAAGGTGAGGGTGATGCCGGCGACAAGGCCCGCCTTCTCGGAGAGCCGCGCCAGCGTCGTTGCGAGGGGTTCGTGGCGAAGGTCGTGCGGCTTCAGCGCGATGAACAGACGGCCGACATTGAGGGAGGGCGTGTCGGCGGCGATGCCGACCGTGGAGGTGATGCCGCTGACCGCGGGATCGTCGCGCAGCGCCTCGATGATCTGTTGCTGGCGCCCGGCCATGGTCGAGAACGAGACATCGGGTGGGGCCTCGGTGATGCCTTGGACAAGGCCGGTGTCCTGCACCGGCAGGAAGCCTTTTGGAATGACCAAGAACAGGAAGACCGTCAGCGCGATCGTCGCCAGGAAGACGATGGTCATGAACGCCTGATGGCGCAGGACAACGTCGAGGCTGCGGCCGTAGGCCGCCAGAAGGCGGCTCGTGGCGGCGGGTTTGGCGCCGTGCGTCGTGTGCGGCAGGATGCGCGCGCACATCATCGGGGTCAGCGTCAGCGACACCACGGCGGAAATCGCGACGGCGATCGAGAGCGTGATCGAGAATTCGCGGAACAGCCGCCCGGCGAGGCCCGGCATCAGCAGCAGCGGAATGAACACCGCGACCAGCGAGACGGTCAGCGACACGATGGTGAAGCCGACCTGGCGCGAGCCGGTCTTGGCGGCCTCCATGGGCCCGAGACCGAGCTCGCGGTGGCGCACGATGTTCTCGATCATCACGATCGCGTCGTCGACCACGAAGCCGGCGGCGACGACCAGGGCCATCAAGGAGAGATTGTCGAGGTTGAACTCAAACAGCGACATCGCGCCGAAGGTGGCGATGATGGAGACGGGCAGCACGATCGAGGGAATGATCGTGGCGCGCAGTGTGCGCAGGAAGACGAACATCACCAGCACGACCAACAGCGTGGTGATGATCAGGGCCATCTGCACGTCGCGGATCGAGGCGCGGATGCCCTCGGTGCGGTCGCTGACCACGCTCACCTGGACGCCGCGCGGCAGGGTGGATTCCAGCCGCGACAGGGCGCCGCGCACGGCGTCGACGGTTTCGATGATGTTGGCGCCGGGCTGGCGGCGGATGTTGAGGATGATCGCGGGCTTGCCGTTGGCCCAGGCGCCGACATCGGTGTTCTCGACGCCATCGACGACGCTGGCGATGTCGCGCAGCCGCACGGGCGCGCTGTTGCGATACGCGATGATCAGCGGCAGGTATTCGGCAGCCGAGGGCAGGCGGTCGTTGATGGCCAGCGTGAAGGATTGGCGGGCACCGTCGAGGCTGCCGGTGGGCTGGCGCAGATTGGCCTGGCCGATGGCGGTGCGCACGTCCTCCATGGAGAGGCCGAGACCGGCGAGCTTGGTCGGATCGACCTGAACGCGCACCGCCGGCTTCTGGCTGCCATCGACGCCGACGAAACCGACGCCTTGCACTTCGCTCAGCCGCTGCACCAGGCGCTTGTCGACGATCTCGTTGAGGCGGCTCAGCGGGATCTGCGGCGACGTGATCGCCAGGATCAGGATCGGCGCATCGCCGGGGTTCATCTTGCTGAAGGTCGGCGGGTTGGGGAGTGCCCGGGGCAATACGCCGCCGGCGGCATTGATCGCCGATTGTACGTCCTGGCCGGCGGCATCGATGGCGCGACTGAGGGAGAACTGCACGACGATGGTCGACAGGCCGAAGCTGCTCGTCGAGCTCATCGACGTGACGCCGGAGATCATGCCGAGCTGATGCTCGAGCGGCACGGTCACCGTCGTCTCGATGATCTCGGGCGACGCGCCGGGGAAGGCGGCACTCACCTGGATAGTCGGGAAATCAACGTCGGGCAGCGAGGACACCGGCAGATTGGTGTAGCCGAGGAGGCCCAGCAGCACGACCGCGATGGTCAACAGGGAGGTCGCAACCGGCCGCCCGATGAAAGGGGCGGAGACGTTCATGAGGCCGGCGCTTGGCCCGGACGGCGGACACCGGCGGGGACGACGCTCATGCCGGGGCGCAGGCGGAACGCGCCTTCGGTGACGATGCGCTCGCTGGGCTGCAGCCCGCTCGCGACCACGGCCCAGCCGTCGCTTTGCACCGCGACCTGGATGAGGCGGGCCTCGACGGTGCGATCCGGCTTCACGACATAGACGAACTCGCCCTCCGGCCCGCGCTGGACCGCGGCGCTGGGCACGGCGATGCGGCTGCGCAGCACTTCGAGCTCGACGCGCACGTTGACGAACTGGCCGGGCCACAGCTTCAAGTCGGCGTTCGGCAGCACGGATTTGAGCTTGATCGTGCCGGTGGTGGCGTCGATCTGGTTGTCGAGGGAGTCGATCGCGCCGCGCGCAACCGGCTTGCGGGAATCACGCCCGCTGACGATCACGGACACCGACCCCTTGGCCATGGCATCGGCGAGCGGGCCGAGGCTGCTCTCCGGCAGGGTGAAGACGACGGAGATCGGCTTGATCTGGGTGACCACGACCAGTGACGTCGTGCCGCCGGCGGTGACGATGTTGCCGATGTCCACGCCGCGCAGCCCGACGCGGCCGTCGATGGGCGAGCGGATGGTGGTGTAGTCGAGCTGCGTCTGCGCGGCCTCGATCGTGGCCTTGTCGGCTTCGATCTGCGCTTGCAGCATATGCACCTGCGACTGGGTTGAATCGAGCTGCTGCTTGCTGACCGCACCGCGCGAGATGAGCTGCTGCGAGCGCTCAAGATCGAGCTTGGAAAATTCGAGCTGCGCCTGACTCTGCTGCAGCTTGGCCTTCGCCTGGTCGAGTGTCGCCTTGTAGGGGCGCGGGTCGATGCGGAACAGGATATCGCCGGCGTTGACGCTCTGGCCTTCCTTGAAGCCGATCTCGACGATCGCGCCGTCGACGCGGGGGCGCACGGTGACGGTGTTGAAGCCCTGAACGGTGCCGATTCCGTCGACCGCGATGGGGATGTCCATGCTGGCGACGGTGTCGATCGAGACGCGGACGGGCGGGGTGGCTTCGCCGCCCGCCAGGCGCGGCGGGGCCGCGTCGCCGGTCTTCTGGTAGTAGAGCAGCCCCCAATAGGCCGCCGCCGCCAGGCCAACAAGGCCCAGCGCCCAGACGCCAAATCGTGCCAGTCTGCGGATCATCGTGTCCGTCCCGTACCTTAAGGCCCCGATTATGGGGCCAAACCCCCGTTAGAGCTTACACGCAAACGGGGGCGATTTCCTGCGCCGACGGGATCAGGCCAGGATCGGTCGCAGCCCGGCGAACACAGCCTCGAACATCGGGGTGGTCAGGACGCCGGTATTGGTGTTGTAGCGCGAGCAGTGATAGCTGTCGGTGAGGGTCACGCCGTTGGGCAGGGCGTGCTGCGCGTTATGACCAAATTTGTACTGCGATTTGCGCAAGGCCAGTGCCGACAGCACGGCATCATGGGCGATGCGGCCGAGCGCCACGATGGCCTTGAGCCGGGGCATGGCAGCGATCTCCGCCGCGAGGAAGCGGCTGCAGGTCGCGATCTCCTTGGGCAGCGGCTTGTTCTCCGGCGGCACGCAGCGCACGGCGTTGGTCACGCGCGCATCGACGAGCTGCAGATTGTCGCCCGGCCATGTCTCGTCATTGCGCACGCCGACGAAGCGGCCGGTGGTATATCCAAATTTCGCAAGGGTGGGGTAGAGCAGATCGCCAGCGAAATCGCCGGTGAAGGGCCGGCCGGTGCGATTGGCGCCGCGCAAGCCCGGGCCAAGGCCGACGACCAGCAGGCGCGCCTCGATCGGCCCGAAGCTTGGAACGGGCGCGTTATGCCAATGCGGATAGCGCGCGCGGTTCTGCGCGCGGAATTCCACCAGCCGCGGACAGAGCGGACAGTCGCGATCGGGTTGTGAAAATTCGCTGCCGACCACCGCCGGCGTTTAGCCGTTCGCCGGGGTCGATGTCGACGGGGCGGTTTCGTAATAGCGGTCGGGATTGGCCGGGGTCGGGACTGGCACGCCCTCGCGCCGCTCGACGTTGCGCTGGATATGCGGCATCAGATCCTGCAGCTCGATGAACGTGTCGGCCTGGCGGCGCAACTCGTCGGCAATCATCGGCGGCTGGATGCGGATGGTGGAGACGACGCTGACGCGCACGCCTTGACGCTGCACCGCTTCGACGAGGCGGCGGAAATCGCCGTCGCCGGAGAACAGCACCGACGTGATCGATGCGCTCCGCCATCTCCATCATGTCGATGGCGAGCTCGATATCCATGTCGCCCTTGACCTTGCGGCGGCCGTGGCATCCGTGAATTCCTTGAGCGGCTTTGTCACCATCGTGAAGCCGTTATAGTCCAGCCAGTCGATCAGCGGACGGATGGGTGAGTATTCCTGGTCCTCGGCCAAGGCGGTGTAGTAAAAAGCGCGGATCAGCCGGCCGTGGCCCTGGAATGAGCCAGCAGCCGTTTGTAGTCGATGTCGAACCCGAGGGCGCGGGCGGCGGAATAAAGATTGGCGCCGTCAATGAACAAGGCAAGCGCTCCTCCGGGTAAAAAGTCATCGTGCCCAAGCTCCTGGAAAGAAATGTGTCAGACAGCGCGAACTAACAGACATATCGCCAAATAATCGTCAAAAGTTAGTCGGGTCACCGGGGATTTCGACAAGTGTTGCAAGATGTCTTAACGATGATCCTGGTTGCCTTGGGCGCCAATTGTCAGGTCCCGGCCGGGCCGCCGCTGGCGCAATGCCAGGCGGCCATTGGCCGCCCGGCGGAGTCGGGGCATCGCCGTCAACGCGCGCTCGCGCTGGTATGACATCCACGCCGGTCCTCGGCCTCCGGATCAGCCTCCTATGTGAATGGCGTTGTCGCCGTCAGAACCGCGCTTTGACCCGGAGGCGCTGGCTCGGGATGCTGGCGGTCGAGCGTCGCTTGGCCGGCGTGCGCGGCGTGGCCAATGCCGCGCGCAGATCGACCTCGACCTGATGGACTATGACGGGCGGGTCCAAACGGCCCCCAGGCGCCGATCCTGCCGCATCCGCGGCTTCGCAGCGGGCTTCGTCCTGCTACCGTTCGCGATATCATGCCCGCCTTTTGGCGTCACCCGGTGACTGGGGCTCAGCGTGGGCGAATTGCTCATCGAACCGCCCTTCGATCCGACCGGGCCATCGCGCCACCCATTCCGGCCGATTGGAGCTCAGGCCGCGCAAAAAGGCCGGGGAAAACCTTGCATATAGGTCTTGCAAACGAATGATTCGATTTCTATATTGATGCGTTTGATATTGCATCCTTGGAGTTAAATGATTCTATGGCCCGCGTCACTGTCGAAGATTGCGTCCTCAAGGTTCCCAACCGGTTCGAACTCGTGATGCTGGCGGCCCAGCGCGCGCGCGAAATCTCCGCGGGCGGACACGCTGACGGTCGAGCGCGACAACGACAAAAACCCTGTCGTGGCGTTGCGCGAAATCGCGGAAAGCTCGGTCGATCTCGACAATCTGTGGCAGTCGCTGATCACCGGGCTGCAGAAGCATGTCGAGACCGACGAGCCTGAAGAAGACATGATGGAGCTCTCGCGTCCGACCCAACATCGCCGGCGTCGCCCTACGAAGCCTCGGCCGAGGCCGTGGAGGACGAAGCCTGGTCGAAGGCCCCGAGAGGCACCCCGAAGGCGCCGAGCCCGCCGCCGGCGAAGAGGAGTGAGGCCAGGCGCGCCCGCTTCATGCATTACCGATCGGCGCCCGCTGCCGCGCGGCGCTCGGCCACGGCCGTGCGGGTTGATGCGCCATGATCAGGCAATACGAACTCGTCGAACGTGTGCGCACCTATGATCCAAACGTAGACGAGGACGCGCTGAACCGCGCCTACGTGTTCTCGATGAAGATGCACGGCGCGCAGAAGCGCGCTTCGGGCGACCCGTATTTCTCGCATCCGCTCGAAGTCGCCGGCATTCTGACCCAATACCGGCTCGACAGCGCCGTCGATCGTCACGGCATTGCTGCACGACACGGTCGAGGACACGCTCACCACGATCGAGGAGATCGAGCGGCTGTTCGGGCCGGAGATCGCGCGGCTGGTCGACGGCGTCACCAAGCTCTCGCGGCTCGAGCTGCAGTCGCAATCCGACATCGCGCGCCAGGCGGAGAATTTCCGCAAGTTCGTCATCGCCATGTCGGAGGATATCCGCGTCCTGCTGGTGAAGCTCGCCGACCGGCTTCACAACATGCGCACGCTGCATTACATCCAGAGCGCCGAGAAGCGCCTGCGCATCGCGCGCGAGACGATGGATATCTATGCGCCGCTCGCCGAGCGCATCGGCATGCGCACGATGCAGGACGAGCTCGAGGACCTCGCGTTCGCGCAGATCAATCCCGATGCGCGGGAATCCGATCATCGCGCGGCTCAAGTTCCTGCGCGAAAAAGGCGGCGATGTCGTCACGCGCATCGCCGACCAGCTCAAGCGCGTGCTGGCGGAGGAGGGGCTCGACGCCTGGGTCTCCGGCCGCGAGAAATCGCCGCTATTCGGTGTGGCGCAAGATGCAGAAGCAAGAACGTCGGGTTCGAGCAGCTCTCCGACGTCATGGCGTTTCGCATCGTCGTCAACAATGTCGAGCGATTGCTATCGCGCGCTCGGCATCATTCATTCGCGCTATCCGGTCGTGCCGGGGCGGTTCAAGGACTACATGTCCACGCCCAAGCCCAACGGCTACCGCTCGCTGCACACCGGCGTGTTCGGCCCGGAGCGCAACGCATCGAGATCCAGATCCGCACGCGCGAAATGCACGAGATCGCCGAGTTCGGCGTCGCGGCGCATTGGAAATACAAGGGCGTCGCCTCGGCCAAGACCGACGGCAAGCCAGTATCGCTGGCTGCGCGAGCTGCTCGACATCCTCGATCATGCCTCGAACGCCGGAAGAATTCCTGGAGCACACCAAGCTCGAGATGTTCCAGGACCAGGTGTTCTGCTTCACGCCCAAGGGCGACCTGATCGCGCTGCCGCGCGGCGCCACGCTGGTCGACTTCGCCTATGCGGTGCACTCGGAAGTCGGCGACCATTGCGTGGGCGCCAAGATCAACGGCCGCATGATGCCGCTGCGCACCCAGCTCTCCAACGGCGACCAGGTGGAGATCATCACCTCGCAAGCGCGCAGACGCCGTCGCCGACCTGGGAGCGCTTTGTCGTGACGGGCAAGGCGCGCTCGCGCATCCGCCGCTATATCCGCAGCCAGCAGCGCTCGCAATTCATCAGCCTCGGCAAGTCGATCATGCAGAAGGCCTTCCGCACGAAGGCTATGAGTTCAGCGAGAAGTCGCTTTGAATGCGTGCTGCAGCATCTTCAATTGCCAGCATGTCGACGATCTGTTCGCGAGATGGGCGAGGGGCAAGGTCACCGACCGCGAGGTGATCGGCGCGGTCTTCCCCGGCACCAAGCAGAGACCGACAAGCCGTCCACCGTCGTTAACCGCCGCGCCCAAGGCGCGCAAGGGCAAGAAGGAGGGGCAGCGATCCCATCCGGGCCTGATCGCCGGCATGGCGGTGCATTACGCCGGCTGCTGCCATCCGCTGCCGGGCGATCGCATCGTGGGCATCGTCACCACCGGCAAGGGTGTCACCATCCACACCATCGATTGCGATACGCTGGCGAGCTTCGCCGATACGCCGGAGCGCTGGCTCGACGTGTCGTGGGATGACAGTGCGGATGATTTCGCAGGGCCGCGTCGGGCGGGTGGCGCTGGTCGTCGCGAACGAGCCGGGCAGCCTGGGCGCGCTCTCGACCGTGATCGCGAAGAACACCGGCAACATCACCAATCTCAAAATCACCAATCGCAGCCAGCAATTTTGGGAAATGCTGATCGACATAGAGGTGCGCGACTTCAAGCACCTCACCAACATCATCGCGGCGCTGCGCGCCACGCCGGCCATCAATTCGGTCGAACGGGCGCGCGGCTGAAAGGAGCAAGCCATGGGCACGCGTCTTCGTCTCGGCATCAACATCGATCATGTGGCCACGATCCGCAACGCACGCGGCGGGCGGTTACCCGGATCCCGTGCGCGCGGCCAAACTCGCGGCGCAGGCGGGGGCCGACGGCATCACCGCGCATTTGCGCGAGGACCGGCGCCACATCTCCGATGGCGATATCGACCGGCTGATGGCGGAGATCGACCTACCGCTCAACCTCGAGATGGCGACGACGGCGGAGATGCTGGCGATCGCGCTCAGGCACAAGCCGCATGCGGCGTGCCTCGTCCCGGAAAAGCGCGAGGAGCGCACGACCGAGGGCGGCCTCGACATCGTCAGCGTGCGCGCCAAGCTCGTCGCCGTATGTCGACCAGCTCAAAGAAGCGGGCATCCGTGTCTCACTGTTCATCGAGCCGGAGCCGGCGGTGCTGGACGTGGCCAAGGCGCTGGGGGCACCGGTCGTCGAGCTACACACGGGTGCTTATTGCGAGGCCTATCTCGAGGATGCGCAGGGTGCACGCGTGAAGCATGAGCTGGAGCGTATCGTGCGCGCTGCGGCGCATGCCGAGGCGATCGGCCTTGAATGCCATGCCGGCCATGGGCTCACCTTCGACACGGTCGGGCCGGTCGCGGCGATCAATTCGATCGTCGAACTCAATATCGGGCACTTCCTGGTCGGCGAGGCGATCTTCAGCGGCCTCGACAGCGCGATCCGTCGGATGCGCTCGCTGATGGACAAGGCACGCGCCGAAAGCGGCGGAGCGCGCAGCGCCTGAGGGCAACGATGATTCTCGGAATCGGCAGCGATCTGATCGATATCCGCCGCGTCGAAGAAACGCTGGCGCGGTTCGGCGATCGCTTCACGTTCCGGGTCTTCACCGAAATCGAACGCCAGAAATGCGACCGCCGCGCCAACCGCGCGGCGAGCTACGCGCGGCGTTTTGCGGCCAAGGAAGCCTGTTCGAAAGCGCTCGGTACGGGCCTGCGCCGCGGTGTGTTCTGGCGCGACATGGGCGTGGTCAATCTGCCGTCGGGCCAGCCGACCGTGGTTTTGACCGGCGGCGCCTTGGCGCGGCTCAACGAGCTGCTGCCCAAGGGGATGGCCGCGCGCATCGACCTGTCGCTCACCGACGATCCGCCGCTCGCCCAGGCGATCGTCATCATCTCGGCGGTCCCGATCGCCGCGGCCGCCGAGACGCTGGTGTCAGCCCAAAAAACTTGAACGGTATCGGCGGCAACGCCATGATGCCGGCCAATTGCGACGCGCCGGCCGTCCCGGGGGACAGGCGGGCAAGGAATGCGTCGCGTTCCATGACAGGTAAGGGGCATAAGCCAATGACACTCAAGGGATTTCTCGCGACCGCGGCGGTCGCGGCGCTGACCGTTGCAGCAACACCGGCGCTCGCCGGACCGACGCTCGATGCGATCAAGGCGCGCGGGCATCTTGAATGCGGCGTCCATCTCGGCCTGCCGGGCTTCTCCTTCGCCGATGACAAGGGCGTGTGGACCGGCCTCGACGTCGATTACTGCAGGGCGCTGGCGGCAGCCGATCTTCGGCGACGCCACCAAGGTGAAGTACACGCCGACCTCGGTGCAGCAGCGCTGGGCCGTGCTGCAGTCGGGCCAGGTCGACCTGCTGTCGCGCAATACGACCATCACCTTCTCGCGCGATGCCTCGCTGGGCATCGGCTTCATGGGCATCAATTTCTACGAAGGCCAGACCTTCGTGGTGCGCAAATCGGCGAACATCAAGACGGTGAAGGACATGGACGGCGCCACGGTCTGCGTGGCGGCGGGCTCGACCGAAGAGAAAATGGTCGGCGACTATTTCCGCGCCAACAACATGAAGTACACGATCGTCAATTTCGAGAAGAACGACGACGCCATCGCCGCTTATGACTCTGAGCGTTGCGATGCTTACACCGCCGGCGTGGGGGCGCTCGCGGGCCAGCGGCGCAAGCTGAAATCGCCGGACAACAACGTCATCCTGACGCAGACGATCTCCAACGATCCGCAGGGACCGGTGGTGCGCCATGGCGACGACCAGTGGCAGGATATCGTGCGCTGGGTGCTCAACGGCACCATCGCCGCCGAGGCATTGGGCGTCACGTCGAAGAACGTGGACGCGATGCGCGCCAGCCCGGTTGCCGAAATTCGCCGCCTGCTCGGCGCCGAAGGCGATTTCGGGCCGATGATCGGTCTGTCCAAGGATTGGATGTACAACGCGATCAAGCAGGTCGGGAATTACGGCGAGTCCTACGAGCGCACGGTCGGCATGCAGTCGGACCTGAAGCTCGAGCGCGGGATGAACCAGCTCTGGACCAAGGGCGGGCTCCTGTTCACGCCGCCGTTCCAGTGAGACCGGCGGGCCGGCAGCACTGGCTGCCGGCCCGGCCTTCGCTCCAGGCTTGCCCGTGCTGGCCAGGCTGAACGCGGTCCTCTACGACCGCAAATCGCGCGACATTCTGCTGCAGGTTCTGCTGATCGCCTTCTTGCTGGCGACGCTGTGGTTCTTCGTGAGCAATGTGCGCGACAATCTCGCGCGCAGCGGCATTCAATCCGGGTTCGGTTTCCTGGGCGTGACGTCGGGCGTCGACGTCCAGATGCATCTGATCGACTACAGCGCGTCGTCCACCTACGGGCGCATGCTGGTGGTCGGCATTCTCAACACGCTGCTGGTCTCGGTGCTCGGCATTGTGATCGCGAGCGTGCTGGGCTTTGCCATCGGCATCGCGCGGCTCTCGAACAACTGGATCCTCTCGACGCTGTGCGGCGCATTCATCGAGTTCGTGCGCAACATCCCGCTGCTGCTGTTCGTGTTCTTCTGGTATTTCGGGATCATCCGCGCGCTGCCGTCGCCGCGCGCGAGCCTGTCAGTCATCGACGGGGTCTATCTCAACAATCGCGGATTTTATGTTCCCTGGCCCGAGACGTTGACGCCGTTCCTGTCGGCGCCGATCGCGCTCGCCGTCGCCGTGCTGGTGATGCTCGTGTTGCGCCGTCATTCGGCGGTGCGGCAGGAAACGACGGGTCGGGCGCTGCCGTGGCTGGAAATCGGCGTTGCCCTGATCATCGGTCTGCCGTTGCTCGCCCTGGTGGGGGCGGGGCTATCGGTGAGCTGGGACATGCCGAAGCTGAGTGGCTTCAATTTCCGCGGCGGGGTGGTGCTGATCCCGGAATTCGTCGCCCTGCTTGCGGCACTTTCCACCTACACCGCCGGGCTTCATTGCCGAGATCGTGCGCGGCGGCATCCTGTCGGTGAGCGACGGGCAGCGCCAGGCGGCGCAAGCGCTCGGCCTCACGCGCTGGCAGGTGCTGCGCCTGGTGGTGCTGCCGCAGGCGATGCGCGTGATCGTGCCGCCGCTGACCAGCCAGTATCTCAACCTGATCAAGAATTCGTCCTTCGGCGCCGCGATCGCGTATCCGGAGATCGTCAAGGTGTTTGTCGGCTCGACGCTCAACCAGACCGGCCAGGCGGTCGAGATCATCGCCATGACCTTGGCGATCTATCTCACGATCAACCTCGCCACGTCGGCGTTCATGAACTGGTACAACCGCCGCGTGGCGCTGGTGACGCGATGAGCGACACGATCGCCATTCCCGCCGCACGCGTGCGGCCGCGACAGGTCAAGCTCGGGCCCATCGGCTGGGCGCGCGCGCATCTGTTCTCCTCGCCGCTCAACGCGGCCGTGACGCTAGGCTGCCTCTATCTGCTGTGGTTGTTCATCCCGCCGCTGCTGCGCTGGGTGCTGATCGACGCGACCTGGGCGGGGCGAGAGCCGCGAAGCGTGCAGCGGCGGTGGGGCGTGCTGGGTGTTCATCCGCGCGCGCCTTGGCCAGTTCACGTACGGGCTCTACCCGGAGGCCGAGCGCTGGCGTGTCGACCTCGTGGCGTTTCTGCTGGTCGCGGTGAGTGCGCCGCTGTTCATCCGCGCGGTGCCGGGGAAATTCTGGATCGGGCTGGGCGCCGTGCTGCTCTATCCGCCGGTGTGCCTGATCTTGCTGCTGGGCGGCGTGTTGGGCCTTCAGCCGGTGGAAACGCGCGATTGGGGCGGCATGATGCTGACCGCCTTCATGGCGGTCTTCGGTGGGCTGATCGCGTTTCCGCTAGGCGTGCTGCTGGCGCTGGGGCGGCAATCGAAGCTGCCGATCGTGCGCGTGGTGTCGGTCGTGTTCATCGAATTCTGGCGCGGCGTGCCGATCATCGCCGTGATTTTTCTGGCCTCGATCCTTTTGCCGCTGATCCTGCCGGCGGGTATGACGGTCGATAAGCTGCTGCGCGCGGTGATTGGTTTGGCGCTGGTCGTGGCGGCTTATATGGCGGAGGTCGTGCGCGGCGGCCTGCAGGCGCTGCCTGACGGTCAGCGCGAGGCAGCGCGGGCGCTGGGCCTCAACTACTGGAAAACGACGGCGTTCATCGTGCTGCCGCAGGCGCTGCGGCTGGTGATTCCCGGGCTGGTCAACGAATTCATCGCGCTCCTGAAGAACACCACGCTGGTGCTGATTGTCAGCCTGTTCGATCTGCTCGGCATGGTGCAGGCCGCACTCGCCGATCCCAAATGGGTCGGGCTGACGATGGAAGGTTATGTGTTTGCCGGCGTGGTCTTCTGGCTCGCCTGCTTCGCGATGTCGCGCTACAGCCTGCGGCTGGAGCGACGGCTGGGTTTGGGCGAGCGGCGGTAGGCGCGCCAAGCCTCATCCTTCGACAAGCTCAGGATGAGGCCTCTTTTAGAGGTCCTCATGGTGAGCTTGTCGAACCATGAGGACAACGCGCAGATTTCACCGCGTCTCGATGAATCCCGCATCGGCGAATTTCTTGCGCACCTCGGGCGTGCGCAAAAAGGCGAGGAAATCCATCGCCGCGTCGCGCTGCTTGGTCGCGGCGCTGGCGAAGCCGACATAGACGGTTTCTTTTTGCAAGGCGGCGGGGAGCGGGCCGACGAGCTTTACGCCCTTGACCGGCAGGATCTCGGTGATCTGGTGGATGCCGAGTTCGATCTCGCCGCGGCCGACCGGCTCGACGACATAGCCGCCGCTACCCAGTGTCGTCTTGGACTTGATCGCCTCGGTAATACCGAGACGCTCGAACACGCCGGCGAGATGCTTGCCGCTGGTGCCGCGGGTCGGGTCGATATAGACGAGCGATTTGGCGTTGAGCACGGCCTGCTTGAAGGCTTCGGGCGTCGAGATGTCGGGCGACGCGGCCTTCTCGTTGACGGCGACGCCGATGGCGACGCGGCCGGCCTCGGTCGCGGTGTCGCGGGCGATCAGGCCCTTGGCGGCAACGCCCTCCACCGTTTCATCGGTCAGGATGACGAGGTCGGGCGTGGCACCTTCGGCGAGTTTCTGGGTGAGGGGACCCATGGGGTGAAACTCGATGGTGAGCTTCACGCCCTTCTGCGCCTGATAGAGCTCGGCCGCCGCGACCAGGCCTGATTTGACGGCGCCGCCGCTGAAGACGGTCAGCTCTGTCGCGGATGCCGGCAACGCTATGACGAGTGCCGCCAGGGCGGACATACCTGCAAGACGAAATGCTATCGAACCCTCCCGAAGACCGAGCGCTACCATGACGCAATGGCACCATGTCTTCCATCTCACGATGGTGTGAGGCGTGCCATCAATTGGCAGTAGCCAGGTGCTCCAGCGACTCGGGCTTGCCGGGCTGCGTGGTGGCGGGCGCCTCAACTCGTGCAATATCGCGGTGCAAAAAAGCGCCTCGGGGGGAATTTCCGCTTCGGCTGGGGCGTTCTCCGGTTTGAGGAGGACCGCCCGTGACGCGCTTGATCCAGTTTGCCGTGGCGCTTGCTCTGACCGGTCTGGCTTGGCGGCCAGGCTTGGCACAGGACGCCAATCCTGATGTCGCGCGGCTGAGCTTCGTCGAAGGCGAGGTCTCGGTCACCGACGGTGGCAGCGGCGAGTGGGGAACGGGGCAGGTCAATGCGCCGCTGGTGGGCGGCGACGAGGTCGTGACCGCTTCGGGTGCGCGCGCCGAGCTGCAGCTCGACTCCCAGAATGCCGTGCGCCTGGATGGCGAGACGCAAATGCGCCTTGCGACATTCACGCGCGAGCAGGTGACCATCGAGCTGTCGCGCGGCCGGATCGCTTATGCGCTGGGTGCCGCACCGGTGGTGCCGGTGCAGATCGCGGCGCCGAATGTAACGTTTCAACCGAACGCCGAGGGGTTCTACGTGATCGCGGTCGCGCCCGATGGCACGGCGAGCGTGACCGTCCGGCGCGGGCAGGGCGTGGTCGTCAAGGGCGACGAGCAGCGCAGTCTGGTGCGCGGCCAGACGGCGGTGATCGCCGCCGGCGAGGGCGGCGATATCCGCATCGTGGCGGCGGCGTTTCCCGATGCATGGGAAAGCTGGGTCATCCAGCGCGAGGACCAGGTGCGCGGTGCGCAGAGCTGGGGCAACCTCAACCGCAACTATGTCGGCGCCCAGGATCTCGACCACCATGGCGAATGGCGCGAGGCGCCGAATTATGGCCGGGTGTGGGTCCCGCGCGCGGTCGGGCCGGACTGGGCGCCGTATCGCGAAGGCTATTGGGTGTGGAAGCCCTATTGGGGCTGGGTGTGGGTCTCCAACGAGCCCTGGGGCTGGACGCCCTACCACTATGGCCGCTGGGTGATGATCGATGGCAGCTGGGCGTGGTGGCCTGGCCCGGTGACGGTCACCTACGTGCCTGTCTGGGCGCCAGCCTATGTCGCCTTCTTCGATTTCCATCACCGGCACCACCCGCGGCCGGGCCACGTCGCCTGGCTGCCGCTGGGACCGGCCGATTGGTGCCATCCGTGGTGGTCGCGGCATAACGGGAAGCGGCCGGGCGGACCGAGCCCGGCGCGGGTCGAGGCCATGGTGAGCGGGAAGTTCGGGCGTGTTCCTAACGCGCCGGCGATGCGCCCGCTGGTGCCGCCCGACCGCGGCCACTTCTCCGTCCTCGCCAGCGCCGGACAGGATGCGCGCATCCGTAACGCCGCCAGCGACCTGCCGGCGCAGCAATTCGGCCAGCGTCAGCGTCGCAGCGGCCGCCCCGGATTGGACGACGCGACCTTCCGCAATGGCAATCTCGTGGTTGGCGCGGCGCCGGCGATGCCCGCGCGTAGCGAGGCACCGCGTGGCCTTGGGCCGGAGGGCCGCCCCGCCGGGCCACGGCCGGCTGCGGTCGGCGTCGAGCGCGCGCCGAACATCGACAAGCCGATGACGCGCCCGGCTGTGCAGCCATCGGCGATCCCGCCACAGAAGATCCCGAGCGATCGCGATGGCAACAACCGGCCGGAGCGCGGGGCAACGCCGCGCGACGATTCAGCACCCGCAATCCGGCGTGAGCCGGGGCGGCCGTTTCCAACGCCATCCGCGCCGCCGGCGGGCGATCGCCAGTCCGCACCCGCGACGCCGGCCCCGGCGGTCACCGTAATACGCCCGCCAGCAGCAACGTCGCCGCCGGCCACCCAACCGCGCGAGCGGGAGTTTCGTCGTGAGCCGGCGTCACCGGTTGTGCGGCCGCCGCAGGTTGAGCGACCCATGACGCCGTCGCGCCCCGCGCATATTGAGCCGGTGCGCCCAGCGCCGCAGGTCGAGCGGCCCGTGGCGCCGGCACGCCCGGCGCATGTTGAGCCAGCGCGCCCAGCGCCGCAGGTCGAGCGGCCTCTGGCACCGGCGCGTCCGGCGCATGTCGAACCGGCGCGCCCGATGGAGCGCGCGCCCGTGGTGGTGCGCCCGACGCATGTCGAGCCGGCGCGTCCATCATCGCCGCCGCCACAGATGCAGAGGCAGAGCGCGCCAGCGCATGTCGAGCGGCCGTCAGCGCCGCCGCCGCAGATGCAGAGACAAAGTGCGCCAGCGCGTGTCGAGCGTCCGTCGGCACCACCCCACCCTTTGCCACGCACTGCCTCCCACGCATCGTTCAGGGCCCGCGAGGCCTCCTTCAGGCGACCGTCCTCCTCGGCAGCGGCCACTTCGAACACTTCGCCGACGGCTTTGGACAGCGCGCCGAATTCGGCGGGCGCGGGGCCCTTCCGGCTGTCGGTCGGCACCGCCAGCGACACCGCCTCGAGGTCTCCGCCTGGGGTTCCTGTCGAGAACTCCCCGTATCCGGGGGCAAAGACCTTCCCCTCACTCGTCCCGTCCATGTGCAGCTCAATGACTTCGATGGCGCCGCTGATCGTCTCCGCTCGGGCCGGGCGACCGTCTGGTCGACCTTCTCGACGCGCACCTGCTCGAACACGACTCCCGGCAGGTTCTCGGGACGGTAGACGTTGCCGGCGGCCGGCTTGGCCGGCATGATCATCGCGGCCGGTGTCTGGTCGCTGGCCATCCACGTCCCCTTGGTGTCGGCGACCTTGCCGTCCTCGAAGTTGGAGACGTCCTCGCCGAAGTACCACACCGAGCCGTCGTCGGCCTGCGCGTACCAGTCGATGGCCACCTCGTGGATGCGTCCATCCGAGTAGGCGACGTACTGGATGATCGCCGTGTCGACGGTCTTGCCGTTGAACTGGATCGGCTTGGTGCCAGGCAACAGGGTCACTTCGGTGCGGAACGGCTTGCCGTCGACGTGGCCGCCCATGATGACCTGCTTGACATTGCTCGTCGGATGCAACGGGTTGGTGATCGTCGTCGGCTTGCTGAACGCCGGCGGCACGAGGTCGACGCGTTCAGCTGTCCGGTGCTATCGGCAGGCACTCGTCCGTGGTCTGCCCCGATTCCTCGACGACCTTGATGCAGTCCGCCGCACCGGTGCCGAATCGCCGCTGCACGCGACGCTGAGGGCGGAGACGAGCGGCGTGCAGATCGCTAGCGCGACGAGCCGGCGACCGATGGCGTTCATCGTGCCTAGTTGCCGTCGCCGTCGGGCTCGGTGTCGGCGCCCGGCGCGTCGGTCTTGCTGCCGACAAGCGCGAAGTTCTGGTCGAGTTGGACGTCGACCTGACTGCCGTCGGCTTTGGTCACCTCGACCTCGTAGTAGCTCTCCTCGTCACCGACCTCGCTGCCGGTGACGGTTCCGCCGCCGGTGAACGCCAGTGCCGCCTGGCTGGCTTTCGTCAGTGCCTCACCGGTGATGGGCGTGCCTTCGCCGTCGTCGGGTTGCGCCGACGCGATCCCGGTCCCGATGGCGACCGCCGCCGCACCCGACTGCCGTCACAATGCCGATCCGCGTGATGTTCATGCCCGTAACGTTGCCGCGATCTAGCTGACTGCAACCTGAACGGGCAGCGTGATCTGGATGCGGGCACCGCCAAGCGGGGACTGCTCGATCGACACCGAGCCGCCGTGGGCGCGGACCACCTCGTCGACGATCGAGAGCCCCAGGCCGCTGCCACCCTCGTCGCGGGAGCGGGCTTCGTCGAGCCGCACGAAGCGTTGCAGCACCCGCACCCGTTCGGATTCGGGGATTCCCGGGCCCATCGTCGTCGACCGTAAGCACCACCTCGTCTACCCCGCTCGACGAGCGTGATGTTCACCCGGCTCGACGCGTGCCGGGCTGCGTTCTCGCCGACGTTGCGGAACATTCGCCGCAACGCGTCCGCATCGCCCTGCACCCGCGCCGCGCTCACCCCCGACGTGTCCACCCGCTTCGACGTGGTGGAGCGAAGCCGGTGGCCTTCCTCAAAGGCGAGGTCGTCGAGGTCGACCGCCTCACGTGCCAGGGGTACATGCTCGTCGGCGCGCGCCAGCAGCAACAGATCCTCGACGAGGCGTTGCATCCGTTGTTGTTCGGCCAGCACCACCTCGCCGAGTTCGGATGCGGTCACCCAGTCGGGATGGGCGAGCGCCACCTCGGCGTGCTGGCGAATGGTCGTGATCGGCGAACGCAGTTCGTGCGACGCGTCGGATACGAAGCGGCGCTGGCTGTTTCGCGCACTCTCCAGCCGCTCCAGCATCCGATTCATGGTGGCGGCGAGCCGGCCGATCTCGTCATCGCGTCTTAGGCTGCGGAACTCGCCGGTGCAGTTGCGCGGCAGATATCTCGTCCACCTCCCGCCGAATCGCCTCGACGGGCGCCAGTACGCGACCGACGGCGAACCACGTGGTCAGCGCGACAACCGCCACCAGCAGCGGCAGCCCGATGATCAGCAGCCGGGTGACGACGGTGGTGGTGTCCAGGACATCGACCAGCGCCCTGGCCACCAGAACGATTCGCTGACCGTCAGACGTTTCGCGCGCCCTCGGCCACCGCGACGAACTCGTCGTCGTCGAGCGGGGTGACGACCTCAGCGGACTGGCCAGGCGCCAACCGCGCGACGGCGGGCCTGCCCGCCATGTTCGGGCTTGACGGAGACAACCGCCCCGGCCGGGGTCATCACCTGAATCAGCTGCTCGTCGGCGCCCGCCACCTCGAGGATCGGCGGCCTGCCCGCCTCGAGTTGGCGAACGACGTCACTGGCTTGAGCCCGAGCGGCCTCGGCCACCTCGTCGACCATTGTGCGGCGCAACGCGGCGATCAGTCCGGCCGCACCGAGCGCGAGAGCGATCGCGACGACGATCGTCGCCACCGCTGTTGTATCGCCCGGATCGTGGCAAGGCGCTTAATCACGAGCTGCGACCAGCCGATACCCGGCGCCGCGAACGGTTTCGATCAGCACACAGTCATCAGGTCGCCGCAGCTTGGTGCGCAGTCTGCGCATGTATACCTCGACGATATTGGGATCGCCGTCGAAGTCGAAATCCCATACGTGGTCAAGGATGTCGCGTTTCGACAACACCTCGTCGGGATGGCGCAGCAGGTACTCGAGGACCGCGAACTCGCGGCGGGTGAGCTCGATCTGTTCGTCGAGAAGCCACACCCGCCGCGTCGCCGGGTCCAGCCGTAGGTCGCATGCCTCGATCACCGTCGGCCGGGCCTGCGCGCCGCGGCGGCGCAGCGCCCGAAGGCGCGCAACCAGCACCGCATAGGAGAACGGCTTGGTCAGGTAGTCGTCGGCACCGGTGTCGAGGCCCTCGACCTCGTCCCACACGCCGTCCTTGGCGGTCAGCATCAGGATGGGCGTCCAATTGCCCTCGCTGCGCAACGTGCGGCACACCTGGTAGCCGTTCGCGCCGGGCAGCATGAGGTCGAGAATGATCGCGTCGAACGGGTTTTCGCGCGCCATCCAGATGCCGTCGGTGCCGTTGTGCACGACATCGACCGCGAAACCTTCGGCCTCGAGCCCCTTCCGCAGCCCGGCGGCCAGGCGTTGCTCGTCTTCGACCACCAGTAGACGCATCCTGGCTGCTCATGATCGCAGCCCGAAACTGACTGGCGGCTGAATTCGCTAGGTGAGGCCGCCGATGATGTCGGCGACCGAGCCGGTGCCGATGTTCTGAAATCCGGTGCCCGCCCACACATTCACGGCGTGCGGATCGCCCGCACGCACCGATGCCGCACGCAACGGACTGGTCAGCCAGTGGACCTGCGGATACCCGAACGGCGCCTCGGCCTCATGCTCGTCGATGAACCGGTTGCGCAGCCCACGCGCATAGCGGCCGGAAAACGCTTGAGTGACAGCGGTTTCGGTGAACTGCGGGTCCTGCAACGCGGCGCGGTGCACGGGGCCGCTTCCCGCTTCGTCGGAGAGCAGGAACGCCGTTCCGAGTTGGGCCGCGACCGCCCCTGCCGCCAAGACGCGCCCGACATCGTCTGCGGTCATCAACCCGCCGGCAGCCACGACCGGCACGTTGACTGCCGCTATGACGTCGGCCAGCAGCTCGTCCAGCGGTTGGGTGGCCGGCTGCGCTCCCGGGTCGAATGTGCCGCGATGCCCGCCCGCCGACGGGCCCTGCACGGCGACCGCGTCAACGCCGCGGGCAAGCGCGATCTGCGCCTCGGCCAGCGTGGTCACGGTGCCGACGACGGTGATGCCTGCCTCGCGCAGCCGCAGGCACTCCTCGGCGCTCGGCACGCCGAACGTGAACGACGCGACGTCCGGCCGCAGGTCCAGCAGCACCTCGATCTTGGCCGCCCAGTGGTCGTCGTCGAACCGAGGTTCACCGAGCTGGGCGCCGTAGCGCTCGGCCTCCGGGGTCGAGCGCTACGGCGTAGCGCTCGATGTCCGCGGGTGTGCCCGCACTCGGTTGCGGCGCAAACAGATTCGCGCCGATCGGGCCGGACGACAGCCCGCGGGCCGCGGTGAGCCGCTCGGCGAACACATCGGCAGTCAGGTAACCGGCCGCGACGAAGCCGAGCCCGCCTGCATTCGTCCCTGCGGCCGCCAGTTCGGGCGTCGACGGCCCACCCGCCATCGGCGCGACGATGATCGGGACAGCGAGATCGCGAAAGTCGAACGCCATCGGTCCTTCGTATCACGGCCGCGGAGATAGCCTGAGGCCAGCATGTTCTCCGAAAGCGACGGCTATGAGCGGTTCATGGGCCGCTGGAGCCGTCGGCTCGCCCCGCTGTTCGTGACGTTCGCCGGCGTCACCGAGGGCGATCGCGTGCTCGACGTGGGGTCGGGCACCGGTGCGCTGGCCGTCACCGCCGCGGCCATCGAGTCTGTGCAGGTGACGGGCATCGAGCGGTCACCTGCCTACGTGCGGTACGCCCGGGAGCATGCAGCCGGCGACGGGGTGCGGTTCGAGGTCGGCGACGCGCTGGCGCTGCCGTTCTCCGACGACGCCTTCGACCGGACGCTGTCGATGCTCGTGCTGAACTTCGTGCCGGATCCTGCCGCCGCCCTGCAGCAGATGATCCGGGTCACCCGCCCCGGCGGCGTCGTGGCCGCGGCGGTGTGGGATTACGGCGACGAAATGCAGATGCTGCGGACGTTCTGGGACGCGGCCGTCGCGGTCGATCCGGACGCGGCGCCGCGCGACGAACGGCATATGCCGCTCTCTCACCCGCGGCGCACTTGCGGACCTGTGGCGGACGCACGGCCTGCAGGACATCGACGAGCAACCGCTGACCATCGAGATGGCGTTCGCGTCCTTCGACGACTATTGGCAGCCGTTCCTGTGCGGTCAGGGTCCGGCGGGTGTCTATGTGTCGTCGTTGTCCGAATCCGCGCGGCATGCGTTGGAATCCACGCTGCGAGAGCGTCTAGGCGATACGGGTTTGGGCTGCCGGCGCGGGCGTGGGCGGTGCGCGGCGTCGTCACCTGAGCGCCTTGCCGAAGAGCAGGCAGTCCTGCGGCTCGACGCTGATGTTCGGCAATATGGCGTAGCGCGCGAGCCGGCCTTCGAATGTGAGCCCGCTGCGCTCCAGTAGCCGCGCCGATGCGGTGTTGTCGACGTGGCAGTGCGCCGTCACCCGGTACACGGTCGGGTCGCGCTGGGCCTTGTCGAGCAGCAGCTGCACCGCCTCCGACATGATTCCCTGCCGCCACCATCGGCGGCCCAGGTAATAGCCGAAATCGATGATGTGCGGCTGCGGCCGTCGCCAGCCGCACACGCCCGATCGGGCCGTCGCCGCCGCGCAATTCGATGAGCCAGGTCGTCTCGCCGCCGACGTTGAAGATTTCGGTGATGACGCGACGGGTCTCGCCGACGTCGCGATGCGGGCGCCACGACATGTAGTGCGACACCTCCGGGTCGGACGCCATGCTCTCGAAGAGCAGCGTCGGCGTCATCAAGTGTGGGCGCGCGCAGCGTGACTCTTGGACCGTTCATCACCTCGACGTCCGTCATCGTCCTCATCGTTGCGTCCGATGATCGACTGAATTGATATGGCAATCACGTTCAACCACACCATCGTCGCCGCGAAAGACCGCCAGGAATCGGCCGACTTCTTCACCGAGCTCTTCGGCCTGCCAAGCGCCAAGGAATTCGGCCCTTTCCTGGCGGTAGCAGCTGAACCACGGTGCCAGCCTCGACTACGCGCAGGTGGCCGAGGGCGAGGAGATCCGCCCGCAGCACTACGCGTTCCTGGTGTCCGAGGACGAGTTCGCCGAGATCTACGGACGCATCCAGGAGCGGGGTTTGCAGCACTGGGCCGATCCGCGGGGCAGCCGGCCCGGCGAGATCAACCACAACGACGGCGGCCGCGGCGTGTACTTCCAGGATCCCGGCCGGGCACTACCTGGAAATCCTCACCCGGCCCTACGGATCGGGTGCCGCCTGACTCAGGTTGCGCTGCGGATTTTCCAGCGACGACGGCAACGCCCTGGCCGGAGCCGATGCACACACCAACTGCGCCGTAGCGGACGTTGCGCTCGCGCAACTCGGTCGCCAGCGTCAGACACGTACCGGGTTCCGGTGGCCCCGAACGGATGACCGATGGACACGGCGCCCCCGTTCGGGGTGAGCTTGTCGTCGGGAATCGTGAAACCACCGAGTTGATTCGGCAGCTCGCGAAGCACACCCAGCGCCTGCGCGCTGAACGCCTCGTGCACTTCCCACACGTCGATCTGCTCGGGAGTCAGGCCGGCGCGCTTGATCGCCAGCGGCAGGGCCCACGCCGGCGCCAGGCCCATGACCAGGGGATCAATCCCGTACACGGCCGATGACACGACGCGCGCCAACGGCTCGACCCCGAGTTCGGCCGCCCTCTCGCCCGACGCGAGCACGATCGCACTCGCGCCGTCGGTCAGCGGCGTGGAGTTCGCCGCGGTCATCTGCTTCGTGCCTGGCTGCACCGGCAGCGCTGCCAATTGCTCAGCGGTCGTGTCATCCCGGATGAACTCGTCATGCTCGAACGTGCGTGCCGGGGTCTTCTTCGTTAGCGAAATCTGCACGGGCATAATCTCTTTGGCCAGTCGACCGGAGTCCCGTGCCGCCTTCGCGTGCTGCTGCGACCGCAGTGCGAACGCGTCAATCTCCTCACGCGTCAGCTTGTAGCGGTCGGCGACGTTCTGCGCGGTCTCGATCATGCCGATGTAGGCGTTACGGGCCAGCAGGGTCGGATTGGGAGGGCCGCCTGCCCCCGCCCACATGGTGTCCAGTAGCAGGACCGGTCCCCGCGGCGCGAACGGTGCGTCGCCCTTCATGTACGCCCAACCCGACCTCGACATCGATTCCACCCCGCAGGCGATCCCGACGCCCAGGTCTCCGGCCTTGATCGCATGCGCCACATTGATAGTCGCGCTCACCGACGAGCCGCAGAACCGGTTGATGGTGACACCGGCGACGCTGTCGGGAAAACCGGCCGCCAGCGCCGCCCACCGGGCGACGTCCCCCATACCCTCATGAGCCGGATTGACGCACCCGGCCACGATGTCCTCGACCTGGTCAAGGCCGACACCCACGCGCTCACAGGCGCCCTTCATCGTCATGCCAAGCAAGTCGTCGGCCCGGATATGTGACAAGGAACTGCCATACCGGGCGAACGGGGTGCGAACTCCGCCGAGCACAAATGCGTCAGTCATCGGCAACCTCCCAAGGGTGCATCGAATCCTACTGACTATCCTCACCCGGTCCTACGGATCAGGTGCCGACCGATGCGCGACGCCAGCACGTCGACCCCATCGCCGCCGAGACGGACCAGCATCGCGGGCCGGTTGCCCAGCACGGACACCAGATCGGCGGCGCGGCCCCGCACGGTTCGGTCCCGCCACGCCGTGCGCCCAGTCCGCGTCGGTGGCTGTCAGACGTAACCCGCGGCTGTTGCGGAAGGCGGGCACGAACGGATTCGGCACGCTCACTTGGGTGTTGAGCACCGCGACGAGGGCATCGGCCGGGATCGCAGGCTCGCGGCCGAGCGCGAAGAGCATGTCGAGCTCGTGGGTGATGTGGTCTCCTAGCAGTAGCCGCGGAGGGAAGTAGCGGCCCAGCCCGCGTGGGCGCTGAGTCAGCAGCTCGAAGTCGTCGAGCAGTTCGGACGGGCTGCGCATTGCGGCCAGGGCGCGCGCCAGCGCGGCATTCGCGCGGTCGAACGATCCACTGTGGCGCAACATTTCGGCCATCACCGCGGCGGCTCGTGCGCTGTAGCCGACCACCAGGTGCGCCAGCACGTCGAGGTTGGACCAGCCGTCGCACAGGCTTGGCTGCGACCACTCCTCGGCGCTGAACCCGGCGGCCAGTGCATCGAAGCGTGCGTCGTTGGCCCGCAGCAGATCACGCGTGGACACCGAGATGCTCCTGAAGAAAGGCAGTTTGGTCGGCCAGCACCGAGGCCACCAGCGGCGGGTGGTAGATCGCGACGTGGTCGGAGTCGTAGTGCCGGGCGATGCCGCGGGGTGCGCGGCGGGCGACCAGCGCGGCGTATGCGGGGTCCATCAGGTTCTCCCGGTCGCATACGCAGACGAGCAACGGCGCATCGACGTGGCGGGCGTGCTGATCGCCGCGCTCGCGCGGGCCGGCTTACCGGACCGCGATCGGCTCGCCGCATTCCACGCCGTGCTGGCCTTCATGGTCGGCGCCGCGCAGGCCGAGCTGGCAGGCCCGCTCACCCGCGGCCGTGATGCCGGCGACGCAGCCGCGCGGATCGCGTCGGTGGCGGGCGCGACGTATCCGCACATCGAAGCGCTCTCCAAGGTCGCGATGCAGACGACGGTCGAAGAAGACTTCAACAGCGGGTTGCGCATGCTGCTCGACGGCATCGCGACCCGCCGACCGCGTAAGCGCCGCTAGCCGACCGAGTGGCCGCGCTGCTCTTCCTGGCCGATGTAGTCGTCGGCCATCTTCGCGACGTGCTGGGCAGCGCCCCGGAGGCGACGTCGGCGAGGCTGGTCTGTTCGAGCACCGACCGCATGCTGGCCCGCAGCGCGCGCCAGACGTCGGTCAGCGCCGCGGTCGGTCCTGAGTACGGCAGATCGCCGAGCCCGATGTCGCGCACACTGGCCAGCGGGCCGTCGATGCAGCGCAGCACGTCGGCGATGCTGATCTCGGCGGCGGGGCGGGCCAGCTCATAACCGCCGTCGCGGCCGCGGTGGCTGCGCACCAGCCGGTCGGTGCGCAGATCGGACAGGATGTCGACAAGAAACTGCGGCGGAATGCCCTGGGCCTTGGCCAGGTCGTCGGTCTTGACCAGAACACCTTCGTCGACGGTGACGAGCTGCACCATGGCCCTGACGGCATACTCCGCCTTGGCCGACATCCGCATGGTGGCCAGGTTAGTCGGGGATGTCAGTCTGGAATGTCACTGGCGCCGGGAACGACGACGGCAAACAGGTCGGCCAGCGCGGCGAGGCTGGCGGCCTGCATCGCCTCCGCGGACACCGCGGAGTCGCCCAACCCGGGCAAAGCGCGAGTCGCCGTCGCCGCGGCCACGACCGTCGGCGCATAGCCGAGATTGAACGCGCCGCGGGCAGTGGAGTTCACGCACATGTGGGTCATGAAGCCGGCCAGCACGAGGTTCGAGGCGTTTGCCGTCCTCAACACCTCGTGTAGGTCCGTCTGCACGAACGAGTTCGGATAGTTCTTCACCACCACCGGCTCGCCGTTGTGCGGGGCCACCCGCGACACGATCGCACCGCTCTCCCCCTCGATGTCGTACAGCGAGCCGGGGCCGTCGTCGTGCTGGATGTGGACGATCGGGATGCCCGCCGAGCGCGCTCGGTCAAGCAGCGCGGCGGCCTCGTCGAGCGCCTCTTGCACGCCCTCGAGCTCCATCACTCCGCGCGTGTACGTGTTCTGGCAGTCGATCAGGATCAGGGTCGATTCGGACAAGCTGACCGGCTGTTGAGGCAGATCGGCCAGGACACGCAGGGTCGGGTTGCTCACGTGCCCGAGCGTACTGTGCTCACACAGAAGCGCTCGCTATCAGTGCTGGCGCCGCGAATCGCACGGACCCGTCGCCGGTGACAAAGCGCGCAAGCCGCGTCGCTGCAGCACGCCGCAGCCGCGCGTACTGGTCGTCATCGATGTGTTCGGCCAGCGTCCACCCGCGGATCTCAGTGTGCAGCCAGTCATCGAGCGACTCGAAGCACGCTTGCCCTTCGTGGCGTTCGACTGTCACCTCGGAGAACGACATCCGGAGTAGATCGCCGAGTTGGGCGGGCGCGCCGAGGCAGAAGGGTGCGCGCGTTGCCTCAGCTGCCCACTCGCCGATCTCGTCGCCGAGCAGGTCGACCATCGCGGCATAGCCTGGCGATTCCTCGACCGCCGCCCAGGTGGCTACCGCGACTCGGCCGCCGGGTCGGGTGACGCGGGCGATCTCGCCGATCGCGCGAGCACGATCTTGGAAGTACATCAGTGCGAACTGGCAGGTGACGCAGTCGATTTCGTCAGTGTCGATTGACAGCTGCTCCGCCGTACCCCGGCGCAGGTCCAGCCCTGGGGTCAGCCGCTTAGCGACGGCGAGCATGCCGTCGTTGGGATCGACAGCGACAACGGAACCGCCAGCGCCCACCCGTCGTAGGGCCGCGCGGGCAACCACGCCGGTACCGGTACCGATATCGAGTAAGCGGTCTCCGGCGACAGGGTTCACCGCGTCGAGCATCGGTTCGACCCACTGGCAGAACAACGCTGGCACGAAGAATTTCTCGTACACCTCCGCGGCCGTCGTCGAGACCTGGCCGGTTGAGGCGTCGGCTGATGCATCTGTCTTCATGGGGCAATGCTGCGCCTGGAAAGTCGGCTCGTGAAGTTCGAATTTAGAACTCGGCCGGCGGCCACACGGTGGGACGATGATGGCATGGGCACGTACCGCCAGTACTGTCCGATCGCCCGGGCCTCGGAGATACTCGCCGAACGGTGGAACCCCCTGATCGTGCGCAACCTGATGTTCGGCGCGGACACATTTTCGGCCATCGCCGGGGGCGTTCCGACGATGTCGCGCTCGATGCTGATCAAGCGGCTTGACGAACTCGAACGCGCGGGACTCATCCAGTGCCGTCTGAAACCCGGCGGCCGCGGCCACCTCTATGAGCTCACCGAAGCCGGCGCCGACCTCGCCGGCGTCCTCGACGGGCTCGCGGAGTGGGGCGAGCGCTGGGTGGAGGTCACCCCCGATCGCTCCGATCCCGGTTTCGCGCTGTGGGCGTGGTGCCAGGTGCAGCTCGACCGATCGGCGCTACCGGCCGGCCGAGTGGTCGTCGCCTTCACCTTCCCCGACGAGCGTCCAGGCAATCGGCGGTACTGGCTGTTGGTCGAGCACGGCGACGCCGAAGTCTGCTACACCGATCCCGGCGGGGAACCGGACCTGATGATCGAAGCGCGCTCCCTGGCGTTCGTGGACTGGCATCGTGGGGCGCGATCGTGGCGCGACGTGCTCCGATCAGGCGAAGTGACCCTGGCCGGACCGACATGGCTGCGGCGGTCGTTTCCGACGTGGAACCGGCGCGAGGCCGTCGTCAGCGGGTGACGGCGAGCACCGCGTCCGCGAACTCCGGACGGCACACCACAAGGTCGGGCAGCAGCGGGTCGGGCTGGTTGTAGACCAGCGGCGAGCCATCGATGCGCGACGTGTGCAGTCCGGCGGCACGGGCCACCGCGACGGGCGCGGCCGAGTCCCATTCGTACTGGCCGCCTGCATGCACGTAGATGTCCGAGAGTCCCTGGACCACGGACGCGACCTTGGCGCCGGCCGAGCCCATTTCGACCAGCGTGCCGTCCAGCGCATCACGCACCGCAAGCGCGATGGCCGGTGGCCGGGTGCGCGACACTACGATGCGGGGCTTGTCCACGGTGGCAGGTGGCGGGGATACGGTCGGTGTGGCGAGCGTAATGCCTTGCGCCGGCAGAGCAACCGCGCCGGCAACCAGGTCACCGGACTGCCACAACGCGACATGCACCGCCCAGTCGGCGCGGCCGAGTTCGGAGAATTCCCGGGTGCCGTCGAGCGGGTCCACGATCCACACCCGCTCGGCGGTGAGCCGCACCGGGTTGTCGGCGCCCTCCTCGGACAGCACCGCATCGCCGGGCCGCTCGGTGGCCAGCGCCTCCATCAGGAAGTCGTGGGATCGCTTGTCCCCCGCGGCTTTCCGCTCCGCCTCGCTGGTGTCGGCCAGTTCGGTACGCACATCGAGCAGCAGCTTGCCCGCCTCCGTCGCCAACCGCGCGGCGACGTCATGATCGGTCACCGCCTGCTTTCCAATAGCTCGATCACCAAGTCGGCGAGTTCATCGGTCGTGCGGTCCGGTGTCAGCCGCAGATCGGGATTCTTTGGCCGCTGATACGGGCTGTCGATCCCGGTGAAGTGCGTGATCTCGCCTGCTCGCGCCTTGGCGTACAACCCCTTCGGATCACGTCGCTCGCAGTCTTCTAGCGGGGTGTCGCAGAATACCTCGAAGAAGTCGAGGCCCGCTTCGGTGGCCACCCGTCGCGCCAACGCGCGGTGTTCGTCCAGCGGGCTGATCGCGGGCACCAGCACGACCTGCCCGGAGTCAGCGAGAATGGCCGCGATGTGGGCCAGCCTGCGCTGGTTCTCGGCTCGGTCGGCCATCGAGAAGCCCAGGTCGGCGTTGAGCCCGTGACGCAGGTTGTCCCCGTCGAGAACGTAGGCGGGACAACCTCTTTCGAGGAGCTTCTGCTCGACGAGCATCGCCACCGATGACTTCCCCGACCCGGACAGCCCGGTGAACCACACGGTGCGCCCTTTCGACAGCCGGTCCTCGGCGGTGCACAACGATTCGTGGCGCACGGTGTTGGGGCTCGACGTGCGCGCGGTGACGTACGGCAGGATCATGCCGGCCGCTACGGTGCCGTTGGTGTGCGGGTCGATCAGGATGAACGAACCCGTGGCCGCGTTGCGGCTGTACTCGTCGAGCAGCAGCGGCACCTGCGTGCGCAGCGAGATGCGGCCCAGCTCATTGAGTTTCAGCGCAGTAGCGGATTTGTCGCGGTGCAGCGTGTTGACGTCGAGCCCGTAGTCGAGCGCGGTCACCTTGACCCGCGTGGTCCGCGTTGTGTGCTTGATGACGTAGTCGCGGCCCGGCTCCAGTGAGGATCCGTCGGCCATCCAGCACACCGTGGCGTCGAACTCCTGCGCCACCCTTGGCTGGTTGTTCGGCCGTGCGACCAGATCACCCCGGGAGATGTCGATGTCGTCGGCGAGGCTGATCGACACTGCCATCGGCGGAAAGGCTTCCTGGACGGGCCCGCTCGGGCCCTCGATCTCAGCGATGCGGCTTGTCTTGCCGGTGGGCAGGACGACGATCTCGTCGCCGGGACGCATCACACCACTGGCCACGGTGCCGGCGTAGCTGCGGTGGTCGGCGTGCTCGTGCGTCTGCGGCCGGATGACATACTGAACCGGGAATCGAACGTCGACGAGGTTACGGTCGCCCGCGATGTACACCTCCTCGAGATGGGACAGCAGCGACGGTCCGTCGTACCAGGGCGTGTTCTCCGACTTGGTCACGACGTTGTCGCCCAATAGGGCCGACAACGGAATCGTCGTCACGTCATGGATATCCAGTCGGGCGGCGAACTCATGAAACTCATCCCGAGTCGTCTCGAATGTCTTTTGGTCCCAGCCGATGAGATCCATCTTGTTCACCGCGAGCACGATGTGCCGGATGCCCAGCAGCGACGCCAGGAACGCGTGACGGCGCGACTGTTCGAGCAGCCCCTGCCGGGCGTCGACCAACACGATCGCCAGCTGGGCGGTTGAAGTCCCGGTGACCATGTTGCGCGTGTACTGAATGTGGCCGGGAGTGTCCGCGATGATGAATTTCCGCTTGGGCGTGGCGAAGTAGCGGTAGGCGACGTCGATGGTGATGCCCTGTTCGCGCTCGGCGCGCAGGCCGTCGGTGACCAAAGCCAGGTCGGTGTAGTCGTGTCCGCGTTCCTTTGAGGTGCGCTCGACAGAGGCGAGCTGATCTTCCATGACGGCCTTTGAGTCGTATAGCAGCCGCCCAATGAGCGTGGATTTGCCGTCGTCGACAGATCCGGCAGTGGCCAGTCGCAGCAGCGTGGTCATCTATTTATCCCGTCGCTTCGCTCGCCCCATTTAGAAGTAGCCCTCTCGCTTGCGGTCTTCCATGCCGGCTTCGGAGATGCGGTCGTCGGCGCGGGTGGCGCCGCGCTCGGTCAGCCGGGACACCGCGGTCTCGGCGATCACCTCGGACACCGTGCCCGCGAGGGATTCCACACAGCCGGTGCACGTGACGTCGCCGACGGTACGGAAGCGCACGGTCTTCTCAACGACCTCCTCATCCTTGCGCGGCTGCATGTACTTGTGCACCGCCAGCAGCATCCCGTCGCGCTGAAACACCTTGCGCGGGTGGGCGTAGTAGATCGACGGCAGTTTGATCTTCTCGGCGCCGATGTAAGACCAGATGTCGAACTCGGTCCAGTTGGACAACGGGAACACCCGGATGTGCTCGCCCTTGTGATGCCGCCCGTTGTACAGGTTCCACAGCTCGGGCCGCTGCGCCTTGGGGTCCCACTGGCCGAACTCGTCGCGGAAGGAGAACACCCGCTCCTTGGCTCGCGCCTTCTCCTCGTCGCGGCGGGCACCGCCGAACGCGGCGTCGAACCTGTTCTCGCGAATGGCGCGCAGCAGCGTGAAGGTCTGCATCGGGTTGCGCGACGGGATGGTCTCGACCACGCGGCCGGCGTCGATGTCGTCCTGCACCTTGGCAACGACGAGGCGCACCCCGGACTCGGCGACAAGCTCGTCGCGGGTCTCGAGCACCTCTTCGAAGTTGTGACCGGTGTCGACGTGCATCACGGGGAACGGCAGTCGGCCCGGGCGGAACGCCTTGAGGGCCAGATGCAGCATGACGATGGAGTCCTTGCCGCCGGAGAACAGCAGCACCGGCCGCTCGAACTCCGCGGCCACCTCCCGAATGATGTGGATGGCCTCGGCCTCCAGCGAGCGCAGATGGCTCAGCTCGTAGCGGCCCGCTTGGTTGAGCTCCCGGGCGGCGGTCATCGCATCCTCGTAAAGTTGGTAGAGATGACCAAATTTATCTCCATAACCCGATATGAAACCAGCGCGGGCGTGCGCTGTCAACGCGCCATCCCTGCGCGAGCGCGCTTACCCCAGAGGTACCTACCACGTTTACCCCAGAGGTATCCGGGAGCGGACGCTGTAGGTGACCTGCATTAATCGTGGTCGCCGGTGCACGCTGAACTCACCGGTATTGTTGAGTCGGCTACTACTCCCCTGTGCACGTTCAAACGCTGCGCTGCGGTGCCGGCGGGCGGTCGTATTGCCTCTGCGCCCTGCGCTCTCTGGCGGCGTCAATCTTCTGTTGCGTCAACGGGTCCGGCGTCAGCCGTGCCGCGAGGTAGTAGCGGGTCACCGTCCCGTCGTGCGACCGTCCCGGTGTCCGATAGCGGATCCAGTCCAGTTGGACGACACCGGCTTTCGACAGCTTGTCCAGGGCGCGGCGGGTGGATTCGACGCTGCCCTGGTGTCCCCGGGCAGGTCGACCAGCAGCGTCCACGAGCGGCGGCTTCCCGCTGCGAGGTGATCCCAGTAGTCGCGGTCACACTCGTCGGCCAGTGGGTCGGCGGTATTGGCCGCAGTTCCTCGACGCGCAGCGTGATGCCGATAGACGACGGGCCGCGCTTCAGCGTGCGGCCCGCGAGGCAAGTTAGGCGTTGTCGCCGCCAGCGGTAGAGTGTGCTGAAGTGGCGGTCCGAGCGACGAGGGGCTCGCTCAAACCGCCACCGGCTCAGCGCATTCCGACGATCGGGGGCTTGGTCGCGGGTACGGCCGGTCGTCTGGTCAGTTCGTCTCTCCTGCATACCAGAGACAGAACGCTCTGTCTACGGTGGTATCGTGAGACTTTGACATGGACCTCACCGACATTGCCCAGCGCCGGCCGGTCGTGGCGGCCCGCGAACGAATTGTGAGTACGGCCTATGCGCTGTTCACCCGGCGCGGGGTCCGCGCGGTGGGCATCGACGAGATCATCAGCCAGTCCGGGGTGGCCAAGGCCACCATGTACCGGCACTTCCCGACCAAAAACGATCTCGTGTTGGCGGTGCTGCAGCGTCGCGAACAACTGTGGACCTTTGACCTAGTCGAGCGGCAATCGCGGCTGCGCGGCAGCACCCCCGAAGAGCAGCTGCTGGCCATCTTCGACGTGTTCCACGACTGGTTCCAAAAGCATGAGGACTTCGACGGCTGCTCGTTCATCAATGTGCTGATCGAGTTGGGTGCCACTCACCCCGCGGGACAGGCCAGCATCCAATACCTGGGCAACATCCGCTCGATCCTGCGCCAACGCGCCGAAACCGCCGGCCTGCGCGACGCCGACGGCTTCGCCCGGTCGTGCCACATCCTGATGAAGGGCTCCATCGTCGCCGCCGCCGAAGGCGACCGAGAGGCCGCGCACCGCGCCCAGGACATGGCCCGCACCCTCATCGAACAACACCGACGACCAGCCGACAGCTGAACCGGAACCGTGATGTTTGCACGGCCGAAGAGTCCCCGGGCGCTGCGTAGCGTGGCAACGTCAGGTCAATGTGACGCGGAAGCTGGCGACGCGCTAGGCCTGCTCGTTGGGCCCACCGTTGAGGGCCAAAAAAGGTCAACTCGAAACGCACAACGAGTTGACCTTTTGATCCGGCAGGATCGCTATCAAACGGTCCACTCGAAACGCACGACGAGTGGAGCGTTTGATCTCGCGCCGTTAGGCCGACGGCGCCAGAACTCCTTCGGCTCCGGCCGGAGCACGTCGTCGGCGCCGAGTTCCAGTGTGTCGGTGGGATTACCGCCGTGCGGCGCGGCCTGCGGATGATCGGGCGGCAACTCGTAGCGGTGGAATGTGACCGCCTCACCGCCCAGCAACGCATCGATCAGCGGTGTCCACGATGCCATCGTGTAACGCTCCAACTCTTCGTCTGAGCCTTTGCGCGCGGTGTTGACGAACATCTGACGGAGGTCCACGTACGTCGCGATCAGATAGTCCCGCAGCCCCGTCTCGGCGGCCGGGTTGCCGCTACGCTCGCCCACCCAGACCAGCCCCATTCCATCGCGTGTAGGCCGCGGATTGATGCCTCGCGCTCTTCGCCTGCACGGTCATCTCCGGGTCCAGGCTCGCGATCATCTTCGCGATCGACGCCTGCGCCTGCCGGATGTCGCCGGCAAGCTCGGCGCACCGATGCGTTTCGAGCGGTCCAGGCTGGCCACCTCGGCCGCGAGCAGACCCTTCAACGTCTCGACCTGGTCGGCCATGTCGGAGATCAGCCCGAGCATCAGCACGCTCGGACGCCTTCCAGACGACGCCGTTCGGTAGCCCCTCGTCGAGCAGCTTCACCAGCCGCTGACCCGCGTTACTCATGCCCCCCATTATCGACCCGGCAAAGGCCGTTTCCTGTGGGATGCGATGCACTCTGGCCGCGCAGGTATGCCGGATGGGTGTCCGTGACCTGCGGCTTCGAGTCCTCCCCCACCCAAATCTTATTGTTACGGGGGCTAAACCGCTGGAGCAAAACGGGCGTAGTGTTTGCCCCATGGGTGCCGCGCTTGTCGTGGTCGGCGTCGTGCTGGTGATCATTCTGCTGATCACTGCGGTGTCAATGCTGGAGCGGCGCCGGCGCGGGGCGCTTCGTGGCGAAGCGGAACCCTCGGTGCCGTTTGAGTACAGCCTTGAACGTTTCCGCCACCCACGTGACGAGACACACCGGATGACCAAACCCGGCGCGAGATCCCAGACCCTCCGCCCACACCGCAGACTTGGTGGGCCAAATGGGCCGAGCAGCGTGCCAGAAGGCGCCGCGAGCTGTATGGGTACACGGAGCTGGGGGATTCGCTCGGTTTCGGTAAGGACACCAACCGTGGTGAATGATTGAGGTGGGCGGCTGACCGCGCAGCGATAACCATCACGCACCGACACATGCAAGTAAGCCGCGGGCCGCGGTTGCGGTCCCGGGTTATTCACGTCTAAGGGGGGTGGCCGCGGGCCCGCCGGCTTCGAAAATCCCCAGACCCCCAGGGCGCCTGAGATCCGTTGTCCTGCAGGGTGGCGGCGGCCGGCGCAGGTTTTAGCAGGACCGGAAAGTGACGGCCGCGTG
>CAVVJD010000003.1:0-81556 GCA_963748455.1 uncultured Alphaproteobacteria bacterium | reverse complement strand
CGACGCTTCCTGATTTGCGCCCGATCAGCCCGGACAGGGTCGGGCCCAGACGCTTGGGACCGTCCTTGGTGGCGATATGACAGGCGGTACAGACACGCTTGAAGACTTTGTCGCCTTCGGCCGCATCGCCGGCAGCACTCGCGGCGCCGCTCCAACCTGCCACCGCCAGGGCCACAATCGCCGTCGCCATATTCTTGGTCATTTGATCCTCATGGCCCGAAAGAGGGCAGGTTAGGAAACATGGTCTAAGCCTTTGACAGCTCTCTTATTCAACGTGCGCCACCCCTGTCAACGGCAGTACTGTCGCAGGCCATTGGGGGCTGCAAGCTGCACTTAAGTCTTTGTTAAGTAGGCTAGACCTACTCTCCCCACAAGATTTCCCGTGACACCCTCCCTAGGGGTAATAGGGCCCGCATGTCGAGAAAACTCAGCGCAATTGATGTCAACCGGCTGTTGAGCGACCCCTCGGTCGACACGCGCGCCGCGACCGCCGCCAAGGTTGCCGTCACCTTTGATGAGCCTTCGCTGAGCGCGGCCGAGCGTTCGGAGGCGGAGAACGTCATCCGTCTGTTCGCCCGCGACGCCGCAGTCGTGGTGCGACAGGCCCTGGCCGAGCAGGTCAAGGAAAGCAAGCGTCTGCCGCACGATGTCGCGCTCACCCTCGCGCGCGACGTCGAGCAGGTGGCGATGCCGGTCCTGCAGTTCTCCGACGTCCTGAACGACGGCGACCTGATCGAGATCGTGCGCGACCGCAGCCCCGAGAAGCAGACCGCGATCGCGCGCCGCAAATCCGTTTCCGAAATCGTCAGCCAGGCGCTGGTCAGCGACGGGCACGAAGAAGCCGTCGTCGTGCTGGCCGCCAACGAGGGCGCCGATCTGCGCGAAGGCGATCTCAACAAGCTCATCGACAAACACGGCAAGTCGGAGCGCATTCAGCATTCGCTCGCCCGCCGCCAGAAGATGCCGGCGACGGTTGTCGAGCGCCTGTTCACGCTCGTTTCCGACAATCTGCGCGGTCAGCTCCTGTCGCGCCGCGAATTGCCCGCGTCTCTGGTCAACGATCTCGTCAAGACCGCGCGCGAGAAGGCGACGGTCGGCACGCTGTCCTTCCGTTCGGAAAGCGAAGTCGAGCGCCTGGTCAAGCACCTTCACGCCAACGGCCGCCTCACGCCCAGCATCATCATCCGCGCGATGTGCATGGGCGATCTGGCGTTCTTCGAATGCGCCATCGCCGTGCTCGCGAAAGTGCCGGTCGCCAACGCCCGCATGCTCATCCATGACGGCGGCGTGCTCGGCCTCAAGGCCATCTATGGCGCGGCCGAAATGCCGCCGCAGTATTTCAGCGCCGTGCGCGCCGCGATCGATGTCGCGGCCGAAACCCAGTACGACGGCAAGCCGCAGGATCGCGAGCGCTATCGCCGCCGCATGATCGAGCGCGTGCTGACGCAGGTCGAGGATATCGGCGCCGACACGCTCGACTATCTCATGGCCAAGCTTTCCGGACTTCCGCAGGAGACGGTCGACACCGTCGCCTGACTTTAGCTGACCGGGCGGGACGGAAACGGCGGCGCCAATACGGGCGCCGCCGTTTTCATTTGCGCCGGATCAAAAAGAAGGGCGGTCCCCCGGAGGAGGGACCGCCCAGTGTCGCAACAACGGAGAGGTAACTTCTGCTGTTGCTTTAAACTTTGATCTTGATCGCCTTCAAGATCGGCTGCGGCGCGATCGCCAGAACGGCGCCGGCCAGCATCATCCACATGAAGGCGGAACTTGTTTCGGTATGGATTTCGGGACCGGCCGCCTGCGCCACGGCGGCGGCAAGCGTAGTCCCGGCAATGATCGCGATCGTCAGAGCAAATTTGTTCATGAAACGGTTGTCCTGGCTCTGGTTGATGACCTGATCTCTGAACCCGTCCCGCAATTGCCGGCCGGGCCGTCTTACCCCTATCAAAGCAACGCGTATGCCAGCCAAAAATTCCTTGTCCAGCCAATATCTTAGTCCCTTAACCACGCTCGAAGCCGCCCGGATTGTAAAATGGATGGACGCGATTTCTTGGTTAATATCAAAGATTTAGTGCGCTCTCCCTGATTCAGGTTAAGAGCGTTCCAGCAGCCAGTACGCGCCAATTGCGACGGGGACCCAGAACGCCGCCGAGGCGGCGAGCCAAAGAATCACGGCGCGGCGGACCGGCCACGGTGACTCAGAGGAACTGTGATGCGGCGAGGTAACAAACGGCATCAGTGCAAACTCCGTGGGAGCAGACCCGAACGACCCCCCGGAGCCGCCTGACTTGGCAGCATCGTTCAACGATAGAATTGATGTAGGTGTCGTTGGTCCCTGTGTGTAGGGACAATTAGAAAACGCGCTGGGCCGGGCGATGTTCCGCCAGTAAAGACCCTGTATTGCGAAGGGCTATGCCGGGGCGGAAAAATGGTCGGAGTGAGAGGATTTGAACCTCCGGCCCCTTGCTCCCGAAGCAAGTGCTCTACCAGGCTGAGCTACACTCCGATACCGGGACTGCGGGCCCGCGCAACATGCCTGGGGTGCGGGCCGGGGCGAGGTTATAGCCGGGCGCGTCCAGGGCTGCAAGCCGCCATGGCAGGCGATCTGGCGGTATTGTCGCGCGCCCGTCATGGGCGCTGCTTATTGTGCCGCCGCGATGGATCGAGAAGGGCGGACGAGGATGATCACGCTGGAGCCGTACGAACCCCGGGATTTGCCGGTAATCGAGGCGTTTGTCGCGGCGATTCAGGAGCATGAGCGCCAGCTTGTGCCGGAGCTTCGCACGGGGGCGGAGATCGCCGCCGAATATGCCGCGCGAATAGTGGCCCAGGCGCAAAGCCGCGGCGGCGTGCTGCTTCTGGCCAAGCACGGCGGCGAGGCCATTGGCTTCGCTTGTGCCTGGATGGACGCGGACGACGATCCGCTGCTCGCCGCCGCGCACCGCGATCACGCCTATGTCTCCGACCTGTTCGTGCATGTCGAGTGGCGTGGGCGCGGGATTGGACAAAAATTGCTGGGCGAGATCGAGCAGGTGATGCGCGCGCGCGGCTGCACGCGACTATGCGTCACCGCCAAAGCCGCCAACATTCCGGCCTTACGCTGCTACGAAGCAGCAGGCTTGCGGCCCTACGAGGTCGATTTCTGGAAGGAGATCTGATCGCGCGCTCAATACGCGCGATGGATCGCGAACTGGATCAGCTCGATCAGGGCGCGCTTCTCCGGTCCGTCGGCGAACAGGCCCAGCGCGTCGCGGGCGATGGCGCCGTAATGGCGCGCGCGTTCGACCGTGTCGCGCAGGCTGCCGTGTTTTTCCATGAGCTGGATCGCGTGCGCGAGGTCGTCCTCGCTCTGCTCCTGGTCTTCCATCACGCGCCGCCAGAACCGGCGCTCTTCGTCGTCGCCGCGCAGGAAGGCGAGTACGACGGGCAGCGTGATCTTGCCGTCGCGGAAATCGTCGCCCACGCTCTTGCCCAGCGTGCGCTGGTCGGCGGCGTAGTCGAGCATGTCGTCGACGAGCTGGAAGGCGATCCCGAGATTGAGCCCGAAACTGTCGAGGGCGTCGGCCTCGACGCGCGGCCGGTCGGCAACGACGGCACCGACGCGACAGGCGGCCGCGAACAGCGTCGCGGTCTTAGCGCGGATGACTTCGAGATAGGCGTTCTCGGTGGTCTCGGTGTCGTTGGCGGTGGTGAGCTGCAGCACTTCGCCCTCGGCGATCACCGCCGAGGCGTTGGCGAGGATGCGCAGCACCTCGAGCGAGCCGTCCTCGACCATGATCTGGAAGGCGCGGCTGAACAGGAAATCGCCGACCAGCACGCTCGATTTGTTGCCCCAGACCGAATTGGCGGTGGCGAGGCCGCGGCGCAGATCGCTCGCATCGACCACGTCATCATGCAGCAAGGTCGCGGTGTGGATGAACTCGACGCAGGCCGCCAGCGCCACATGTCGCTTGCCGCCATAGCCGCACATGCGCGCACTGGCGAGGGTCAGCATCGGCCGCAGCCGCTTGCCGCCGGCCGCGATGATATGGCCGGCCACCTGCGGAATCAGCGCCACCGGGCTGTCCATGCGCCGCAGGATCAGCGCATTGACGTGCTTGAGATCGTCGCCCACCAGGGCGCTCAGCGCCGCGACGGATGGCTTCTGTGACCTCTCGCGCTCGTCTTCAAGGCTGACGACAACAGCCAAATTCACTCTCCCCGGTATTGCGAAGCGCGGGCAATGGCTTGACCTTCAGGGCCCGTCGAAGCGAGCATAGTCTCTGGGTCCGCGAGGTCAAGACTTGGGCAAGGCGGGGGCCGGCGACATGTCCGCGCACCTGTGCCCGGGACAGGAACATGAAGGAAGTGCTGCGGACCAATGATGTGGTTCTATTGTCCTGGGCGGAGGCGTTGCTGGCGGATGCCGGAATCGGCGCCGTGATTCTCGACACGCATACTTCGATCCTGGAAGGCTCGATCGGCGCGATTCCGCGCCGGCTGATGGTGATCGACGACGATCACGCCGCTGCCAGTCGCCTCATCGACATGGCGCGAAATTCCGGCCCGGCGGAGCTGTGATGGCGGACCCGTCGCCAGCCATGTCGCAACCGGCAACGACGGACGCGCTGCTGGGCGGCCGCATCAAGTTTCGCCAGCCCGCGAGCGGCTATCGCGTCGCCATCGATCCGATTCTCCTGGCGGCGTCACTCGCGCCTGATCTTCAAGGCAAAGTGATCGATCTTGGCTGTGGTGCTGGGGCCGCCATGCTCTGCCTCGCCTGGCGCTTGCCGCTTCTCAACCTGACAGGGCTGGAGCGTGACGCCGCCATGGCCGCCCTGGCGCGCGAGAATGTGGCGCTCAACGGGCTGGGCGCGCGTGCGCGCGTCCTGACGGCCGATATCCGCACGCCGCCGCCGGCCCTGGCGCCGGAGAGCTTCGACGCCGTCATGTTCAACCCGCCCTATCTGGAAGCGGCGGCGGCCAGCCCGCCGCCCGATGCCGGCAAGGCCGCCGCCACCGTGGAAGGCGATGCGGATCTGGGCGCCTGGATCGCGTCCGCGCTGCGCCTGGTGCGCCGCAAAGGCACGCTCGTCCTGGTTCAGCGCGCCGACCGCCTCGAGGACATCCTCGCAGGCCTGCGCGGCCGGGCGGGGGAAATCGTCGTCTTTCCGCTCTGGCCCAAACAAGGCGAACCAGCCAAGCGCGTGCTGGTGCGCGCCCGCAAGGCGATTGCATCGCCAATGCGTCTGGCGGCTGGCCTTGTGCTGCACGAATCGGACGGGCGGTACACGGGCGCGGCGGAGGCAGTGCTGCGCGACGGGGCCGGGCTCGCGCTGTGACATTGGGCGGCATTTGGAATTTGCCATCCGGCCGCTTACCTTAGGCCCATGGAATTTTCGCGCGGGACCGTGCGGGCTTGGCTCGCCAAATTGCCGATCGAGAGGCTGCGCAACCCGCCGCCGGTGGTGAGCGTCCTGCGCCTGTCCGGACCGATCGGCACGATCGGCCTCGGCCGCGCCGGCCTGTCGCTGGCGCGCTTGGCGCCGGCGATCGAGCGCGCCTTCACGCTGCCGTTGGTGAGAGCGGTCGCCCTGTCGATCAATTCGCCCGGCGGCTCGCCCGTGCAATCGGCGCTGATCGCCAAGCGCATTCGCGCGATGGCGATCGAGAAGAAACTGCCGGTCGTCGCCTTCGTCGAGGATGCCGCCGCCTCGGGCGGCTATTGGCTGGCCTGCGCTGCCGACGAGATCTATGCCGATGCCAACTCGATCGTCGGTTCGATCGGCGTCGTCTCGTCGGGCTTCGGCTTTGCCGATCTGATGCGCCGCTTTGGCGTGCGCCGGCGCCTCTATACGTCGGGTGATCGCAAAGCGCTGCTCGACCCGTTTCAGCCGGAAGACCCCGAGGATGTCGCGCGCCTGAAGGCGATCCAGCGCGACATCCACGACAGCTTCCAGGCCTATGTGCGCGAGCGGCGTGGCGACCGCTTGAGGGCGCCCGATAGCGAACTTTTCAGCGGCGAGTTCTGGACCGGACGGCGCTCGCTGGAGCTCGGCCTGGTCGACGGCATCGACGATCTGCGCACCGCGATGCGCCGGCGCTTCGGCGACGAGGTGCGGCTGCGGCCCATCGGTGGCGAGCCCGGCCTGTGGCGGCGCATGTTCAGGCTGCGCGCCGGTGCGGATATCGATGCGCTGCTGGCACGCGACTGGGCGTCGGAGCTGCTGCAGGCGGCGGAATCGCGCGCCCTCTGGTCGCGTTTCGGATTGTAAGGTTCAACGATGTTCGGACTGAGCTTCGCCAAGGTCCTTCTGCTGGCCATCGTCGTCTCGGTGGTCTGGTTCGGCTACCGCTGGTTCCAGCGCTGGGAGAAGGAGCAGGCCGCACGCAATGCCGCTGCCGCGCCACAGCCCCGCGACCAGGCACGCGGGCGCGGCGACCCGCAACAGCTGGGCGCGGAAGACATGGTCGCCTGCAATGTCTGCGGCGCCTATGTGGCGCCGCGCTCGGCGACATCCTGCGGCAAGGCGAACTGCCCTTATCCGGTGCGCTGACTCTCAGCCGGCCTTGTCGAGATTGCCATCCGCCGCGGCGCCGGCGCCCCAGCCCAGCCGATCCGACAAGGCCCGTGCGATCTCGCCCAACGGTGTGCGCAGCTCGCGCAGTTTCTGGTGTGTCATCCGGCTTTTCGGGCCCAGCGCGCAGAGCGAGCCCAGCACATGGCCGGTATGGCCGAAAATGGGAGCTGAGATGCAGCGAATGCCCTCGATATGCTCCTCGTCATCGATCGCGTAGCCGGCCGCGTGGATGCGCCGCAGCTCGCTGTCGAGCTGGGCGCGCGTGAGGATGGTCTTGGCCGTGAAGCGTTCGAACTTGATCCGCTCGATCGCCACCGCAAGCTCGGCCGGCGGCAGCCACGCGATGATCGCCTTGCCAACCGCGGTGGCGTGAATGGGCCGCGCCGCGCCGAGATTCTGCACCACGCGCACCGGCCCGTCGGGATCGCATTTGGCGACGACCGTCACGACGCCGCTGCGATAGGCCGCGAGGCTCGAGCCTTCGCCGGTGCGTCGCGTCAGCTCCGCGACAAACGGCCCGGCGATCTCGCCGAGCTGCTCGGGCGTCCAGGTCCGGCCGGTCAGCCGGAACAGCTTCGCGGAGAGCTCGTAGCGTCTGGTGGCCGGGTCCTGATGCAGATAGCCGAGATTGACCAGCGTCTGGAACAGATGATGCGCCGTGCTGCGATGCAGGCCGACCAGGCGCGATGTCTCGGCGAGGGTCGCGGGCCCGCCATGCGAGGCGACGGCTTCCAGCAGTTGCATGCCGCGCGCCAGCGACTGATGCGTGATGCGCGCCGGCGGCGCGCCTTGGGCGGTGGAGGGTTTCATGGCCTCCCTTTGTCGCACTTATGCGCTTGGCGCGTGCGTTAAGGGCACAATAAGGGGGGGTGTACGCTTGTCAATCGCGCCGAACCGCCGCGCGGACGCGCCGGCGCAACCCGCCTCTAACCATATATTTTTCCAACACTTGATCGGTTTTTGGGCGGCCGCTATGTTGCGCCGCACCGAGGGGCCGAATCCTCCCACCTTCCGCAGGACAGATGGTCGACTTAGCTGCCATTTCGGGCGTCAAGGCCGCCGCGAAGCGCCCGAGTTTTCAGGAGCTTATCCTCAAGCTCCAAAGCTTCTGGGCGGCGCAGGGCTGCGTCATCCTGCAGCCTTACGACATGGAGATGGGGGCGGGGACGTTTCACCCCGCGACGACGCTGCGGGCATTGGGCCCGCAACCGTGGAAGGCGGCCTATGTGCAGCCCTCGCGCCGTCCCTCGGATGGCCGCTATGGCGAGAACCCCAATCGCCTGCAGCATTACTACCAATTCCAGGTGATCCTGAAGCCATCGCCCGCCGACAGCCAGGAGCTCTACCTCAAGAGCCTCGAAGTGCTGGGCATCGACCCCAAGCGCCATGACATCCGCTTCGTCGAGGACGATTGGGAGAGCCCGACGCTGGGCGCCTGGGGCCTCGGCTGGGAAGTGTGGTGCGACGGCATGGAAGTCTCGCAATTCACCTACTTCCAACAGGTCGGCGGCATCGAGTGCAATCCCGTCTCGACCGAGCTCACCTACGGGCTCGAGCGGCTGATCATGTACATCCAGGGCGTCGACAACGTGTACGACCTGGATTTCAACGGTGCCGGCGTCAAATACGGCGACGTCTTCAAGCGCGCCGAGATCGAATACTCGGCGCATAATTTCGAATACGCCGACACCGAGATGCTGTTCCGGCACTTTGCGGACGCAGAGAAGGAATGCCAGTCGCTGTTGTCGAAGCGTCTTGCACTGCCGGCTTACGACCAGTGCATCAAGGCGAGCCACCGCTTCAACCTGCTCGACGCGCGCGGCGTCATCTCGGTGACCGAGCGCGCGTCATACATCGGCCGCGTACGCGCTCTCGCCAAAGCCTGCTGCGAAGCGTGGCTGGACTCAAATCAGTGATGCGCATCCGTTCTCTTCGCTCCGCCCTCATCCTTCGAGACGCGCGCCGTTCCGGCGCGCTCCTCAGGATGAGGGCTTATGTTGAGCCTCATCCTGAGGAGGCTCCGGCGCATCGCGCCGGAGCCGTCTCGAAGGATGAGGCGGCGAGGAGCTGATGTCCGAACTCCTCCTCGAGCTCTTCTCCGAAGAAATTCCCGCGCGCATGCAAGGCAAGGCGGCGGAGGATCTCAAGCGCCTCGTCACCGAGAAGCTGAAAGAGGCCGGTCTCGCGCACACCAAGGCCGATGCCTATGTGACGCCGCGCCGCCTCGCGCTGATCGTCGACGGGTTGCCGGACAAGCAGCCGGATGTGAGCGAAGAAAAGAAGGGCCCGCGCGTCGGCTCGCCCGACCAGGCGATCCAGGGCTTCCTCAAGGCCGCCGGCCTCGGCAGCCTCGATCAGTGCGAGAAGCGCACCGTCGGCAATGCCGAATTCTGGTTCGCCAAGATCGAGAAGAAGGGTGTCGCCACCATCGATGTCCTGCCCGATCTGCTGACGCGCGCCATCGCCGCCATGCCGTGGGCAAAATCGATGCGCTGGGCCGGCAACCGTGCCGCCTGGGTGCGGCCGTTACACAGCATCGTCGCCTTGTTCGCCGGCCGTGTCGTGAAGGGCGCCTTGCCGCTCGAGCCGGAAAGTGTCGCCTTCGGCGATACCACGCGCGGTCACCGCTTCATCAAGCCCGGCGAAATCCGCGTGCTGAACGTCGAGGGCTACAAGAACGAAATCAAGAAGCACTACGTCATCCTCGATCAAGCTGAGCGCAAGGAGATGATCCGCCGCGACGCCGAGATGCAAGCCGCACTCGAGCATCTGCTGGTCAAGGACGATCCCGGGCTCCTGGACGAAGTCACCGGTCTGGTCGAATTTCCGGTCGTGCTGATCGGCGCGATCGACCCGGCCTTCATGGATTTGCCGCCCGAGGTGCTGACCGCCTCGATGCGCAATCATCAGAAATATTTCTCGCTGACCGATCCCGACGGCAAGCTGGCGCCGCGTTTCATCGTCGTCGCCAACATGCTGGCGGATGACGGCGGCCAGCAGATCGTCGCCGGCAATGAGCGCGTGCTGCGGGCGCGCCTCTCCGACGCCAAATTCTTCTGGGACCAGGACCGCAAGGTGAAGCTGGAAGAGCGCGTGCCGGCGCTTGCTGCGCGCACTTTTTACGCAAAGCTCGGCACGATGGGCGAAAAGGTCACGCGGCTGCAAACCCTCGCCGCCGAGCTCTGCGAATTCATCCCCGGCGCCGATCGCGATCGCGCGCGCTCTGCGGCACTGCTCGCCAAGGCCGATCTGTCATCGGGCATGGTCGGTGAGTTCCCGGAACTCCAGGGCGTGATGGGCCGTTACTACGCGCTGGCCGAAGGCGAGACGGCGGACGTCGCCGATGCCATCCGCGAGCACTACTCGCCGCTCGGCCCCAACGACAAATGCCCGACAGCACCGCTGTCGATTGCGGTGTCGCTGGCCGACAAGCTCGACACGCTGGTCGGGTTCTTCGCCATCAACGAAAAACCGACGGGCTCCAAGGATCCATTCGCGCTGCGGCGCGCCGCTCTCGGAATTATCCGCCTGATCGTCGAGAACAAGCTCCGCGCACCGCTCAACGCCGTCATTGCAACGGCCTTGGCAGGCTATGGGCCAAGTCTGAAAACCGATTCCGACGCGTCGAAAATCGAGCAGGACCTGGTGGCGTTCTTCGCCGACCGCCTGAAGGTCGCCCTCAAGGAGCAGGGCGTTCGTCACGACCTGATCGACGCGGTGTTCGCGCTCGGCGGCGAGGACGATCTCGTCCGCCTGCTCGCGCGCGTCGATGCCCTCAAGGCGTTCCTCGGCACGGATGACGGCGCCAACCTGCTGATCGCCTACCGCCGCGCCTCCAACATCGTTGCGATCGAGGAGAAGAAGGACAAGGCCAAATATGACGGCCGAGTCGACGAGTCGCTGTTGAAGGAGCCGGAGGAAGCCAAGCTTCACAAGGTTTTGGCCGAAGTCCAGAAAGACACGAAAATCCTGCTGGAACGCGAGGAATTTCAGGGTGCCATGTTGGCGCTGGCGCTGCTGCGCGGGCCTGTCGATGCCTTCTTCGACAAGGTTACGGTAAACTCCGACGACAAGGAACTCCGCGCCAACCGGCTGCGTCTATTGTCCGAAATCCGCCACACCCTGGGTCAGGTCGCGGAGTTCGGGAAGATTGAAGGATAAAAATTGGTGAGGGTGGAAACATCGTGATTTGAAACGAGCCTCATCCTGAGGAGGTCAGCCGCGCATCGCGCGGATGGCCGTCTCGAAGGATGAGGCGGTGGTTCATAGTTGAGCCCTCATCCTTCGAGACGCGCACCCTGCGGGCGCGCTCCTCAGGATGAGGGCGGCAAGGCAAGTAAGGGATCGATCATGGCGAAATGGGTGTACAGCTTCGGTGACGGCAAGGCCGAGGGCCGCGCCGAGATGAAGAACCTGCTGGGCGGCAAGGGCGCCAATCTCGCCGAGATGAGCAATCTCGGCCTGCCGGTTCCCCCGGGCTTCACGATCACGACCGAGGTCTGCACCCATTTCTACGCCCACGGCAAGACGTACCCGTCCGAGCTCGAGAGCCAGGTCAACGCCGCGGTCAAGCGCATCGAGGAGATCGTCGGCCGCAAATTCGGCGACGCGAAGAACCCGCTGCTCGTCTCGGTGCGCTCCGGCGCGCGCGCCTCGATGCCCGGCATGATGGACACGGTCCTCAATCTCGGCCTCAACGACGCGACGGTCGCGGGCCTCGCCAAGGTCTCCGGCGACGAGCGCTTCGCCTACGATTCCTATCGCCGCTTCATCCAGATGTATTCCGACGTCGTGCTCGGCGTCGACCACCACCATTTCGAGGAGCTGCTCGAGCACCACAAGGAAGAGCAGGGCGTCTCGCTCGATACCGAATTGAAAGCCGAGGACTGGAAGCATCTGGTGCGCCAGTACAAGGACAAGGTGAAGGCCGAGCTCGGCAAGCCGTTCCCGGAGGATGTGAAGGAACAGCTCTGGGGCGCCACCGGCGCCGTGTTCAATTCCTGGATGAACCAGCGCGCGATCACCTATCGCAGGCTCCACCAGATCCCCGAGGAATGGGGCACGGCCGTCAACATCCAGGCGATGGTGTTCGGCAACATGGGCGACGATTGCGCGACCGGCGTCGCCTTCACCCGCGATCCCTCGACCGGCGAGAACATTTTCTACGGCGAATACCTCGTCAACGCGCAGGGCGAGGACGTCGTCGCCGGCATCCGCACGCCGCAGCACCTGACCATCAAGGGCAAGAACGCCAACCGCTCGCGCCTGCCGGCGATGGAAGAGGTGATGCCCGCGGTGTTCACGGAGCTTGCCGCCGTCCGTACGAAGCTCGAGTCCCACTACCGCGACATGCAGGACATCGAGTTCACGGTCGAGCGCAACAAGCTCTACATGCTGCAGACGCGCACCGGCAAGCGCACGGCCGCGGCGGCGCTCAAGATCGCCGTCGACATGGTCGCGGAGAATCTGATCGACAAGGCGACGGCGGTGAAGCGCATCGATCCCGCGGCCGCTCGACCAGCTGCTGCATCCCACACTCGATCCCAAGGCGCAGCGCACCATCCTGGCACGCGGCCTGCCGGCCTCGCCGGGTGCCGCCTCGGGCGTGGTCGTGTTCTCGGCCGAGGAGGCCGAGCAGCGCGCCGAGAAGGGCGACACGGTGATGCTGGTGCGCATCGAGACCAGCCCCGAGGATATCCACGGCATGCACGCCGCCAAGGGCATCCTCACGACGCGCGGCGGCATGACCAGCCATGCGGCGGTGGTGGCGCGCGGCATGGGCCGGCCTTGCGTCGCCGGTGCGGGCGAGATCCGCGTCGACTACGCAGGCGCGCACGATGAGCGTGCGCAACCAGGTCATCAGGGCCGGCGAGCGCATCACCATCGACGGCGCGTCGGGCGAGGTGTTCCTGGGCGAAGTGCCGACGATCCAGCCCGAGCTCTCCGGCGATTTCGGCACGCTGATGGCGTGGGCCGACCAGTTCCGCCGCATGAAGGTGCGCGCCAACGCCGAAACCCCGCTCGACGCCCGCACCGCGCGGCGCTTCGGCGCCGAGGGGATCGGCCTCTGCCGCACCGAGCACATGTTCTTCGATGCCGAGCGCATCCTCGCCGTGCGCGAGATGATCATGGCGGAGGACGGTGCCGGCCGCGCCAAGGCGCTCGCCAAGATCGAGCCGATGCAGCGCAAGGATTTCGTCGAGCTGTTCCAGATCATGGACGGGCTGCCCGTCACGATCCGCCTGCTCGATCCGCCGCTGCACGAGTTCCTGCCGCACCAGGATCATGAGATGGCGGAACTCGGCAAGATTATAGGTAAGGACTTGGCCACCGTGCGCGCGCGCGTGGAGCAGATGCACGAGGTCAATCCGATGCTCGGCCATCGCGGCTGCCGCCTCGCGATGACGTACCCCGAGATCTACGAGATGCAGGCGCGCGCCATCTTCGAGGCGGCGGTCGAGATCGGCAAATCCGGCGGCAAGACGATCTACCCGGAGATCATGATCCCGCTGGTCGCGACCAAGGCCGAGCTCGATCTGATGCGCGATCTGATCACCAAGGTGCATGACGAGGTGCGCCAGCAGACGGGCGTCGACGTCGAATATTCGCTCGGCACGATGATCGAGCTGCCGCGCGCGGCCTTGCGCGCGGGCGAGATCGCCGAGACGGCGGAGTTCTTCAGCTTCGGCACCAACGATCTGACTCAGACGACCTTCGGCCTGTCGCGCGACGACGCGGCGAATTTCCTCGAAGCCTATGAGAAGAAGAAGATCATCGAGGTCGATCCCTTCGTCACCCTCGATCAGGCGGGCGTCGGCGAGCTGGTCAAGATCGCCAGCGAGCGCGGCCGCGAAACCCGCGGCGACATCAAGCTCGGCATCTGCGGCGAGCATGGCGGCGACCCGGCCTCGATCCGCTTCTGCAACGGCATCGGTCTCGACTACGTGTCCTGCTCGCCCTACCGCGTGCCGATCGCGCGGCTGGCGGCGGCGCAGGCCGCCCTCAGCGAGCCGGTCAAGGGGGCGGCGGCCAAGGGTGCGACCCGCGGCAGCAATGACCGCCATCGCCGCGTGCTGATCGGCGCCGGCCGCCGCTCCGCCGCCAAGCGCATCGCGCCGGCGCATGCGTCGTCGCGCATGCCTGTGTCGCGCCCGGCCACGAAGAAGATCGCCAAGAAACCCGTCAAGAAATCGCCGCCGAAAAGCCCGAAGAAACCGTCACGTGGCGGTAAGAAAAGCCCGAAGAAAAAGCGCTAGGATGGCGCGTCGTCATGCTTCGACAAGCTCAGCATGAGGACCTCCTCTAAAACCCTCATCCTGAGCTTGTCGAAGGATGAGGGGCGCGAGCAATAGAAAAACAAGAAAGCCGAACGGCGAAAGGGAGCCAGAATGCACAGCGATCCGGATTGCGTGTTCTGCAAGATCATCGCGGGCACGATCCCCTGTTATAAGCTCTACGACGACGCCAAGACGATGGCGTTCCTCGACATCAACCCGATCAACCCGGGTCACGCGCTGGTCATTCCCAAGAACCACGCGATGAATTTGTTCGAGACTTCCGACGCCGACACCGCCGCCGTCATGGCGACGGTGCGCAAGGTCGCCACGCGCGATTCAGGAGACGCTACGGCCCTACGGCATGAACCTGCTGCAAGCCAACGGCCCCGGCGCCAACCAGTCGGTCTTCCACTTCCACATGCACATCATTCCGCGCGTGAAAGAAGACAAGATCGCTATGAACTGGCGCCCGACCCCCGGCAACAAGGAGGCACTGGCCGAGATGCACAAGCGGCTGACGGCGGCGCTTAAATAGCGCCTCAATTAAAATAATTTGTCATGCGCGGGCTTGACCCGCGCACCCAAAAACAGTTTCGACGGAGAAACGGTCATGGGCCCGCGGGTCAAGCCCGCGGGTGACAATTATTTTTGAATACGGCAAGTCACTTCGGCCACAAGATCATCTGCGTGCAGCGGAAGCTCGCGATCAGCTTGGCGCTTTCGCGATGGCGCACCAGCGCGTCCCACACTTGCGTGCTGCGCCCGCCATGCAGCAGCTTGGCCTCGCACTCGACAACGCCGTCGAGCGCGGTGCCGAGAAAATTGCTCTTGAGCTCGATCGTGGTGAAGCCCGTGGCGCCCTCGGGCAGGGACGTCCGGCACCCATAGCCGCACGCCGTGTCGGCCAGCGTCACGACGCTGCCGGCATGCAGATAGCCATTGGGCGCCATCAGCTCCTGACGCACGTTCATGTGCGCCCAGACCGCGCCCTTTTCGATCTTGGTGACGGTGAAGCCGATCAATCCGGGAAAGTGCCCGGCGCCGAGCTTGTTGTAGTAGTCGAGATCGAACTGTGCCGTCATGCCCGCCCCCCGCAACGCTGTTGTTGTGATTGGCGGGAGAGTGTATCAGCCCGGCCCATCCGGGCCAAGGTCGCCTATTGCGCCGCCCAGGCGGGCTTCAGCGGCCTGATGCCGGCCTCGCCGGCCTTCAGCACCTTGCCCTCGCGCTCGGCCTGCTCGATCATCTTCGAGGCGCAGCATGGCGAGCCCGCGCGCCCCTTGGACGCGCGCATCTCGCCGGCTTCCTCCGCGCCCAGCATCACCGTGCGTGCCCGGGGCTGGGGGACGGCCCGTCGATCGCGCACCGGCGTCAGGCGCTTTTTGACCAGCAGGCGATATTTCATCCGCGCGGTCAGCTCCTGGCCGACATAGCAGCCCTTCTTCCAGTCGACGCCGTTGAGCTCGTCGAAGCCGTTCTCCAGCAGCAGCGCCTTTTCGACCGGCAGGTCGCGGCTGCCATCGGGCACGCCCAGCGACAGGCGCAGCGCCTCGTAATCCTCCGCCGATCCGGCGCGAATTTGGCGAACGCGATCAGCTGGGCGCGGGGCACGATCGCGCGCACGCCCAGGCCGGCAGGCGCGGGTCGACGAACACGACGCCGCCGGCATAGGCCTTGGCGCGCGCCGGCCTCCTCCGCCAGCCGCAACGCCCCCGGCGCTTCCGCGCCATAGAGCAGCGCCACGGCGAAATCCGGCACCGCGGCCAGCGCTCACCTTGGAGCGCAGCCGGTAGAGCGACAGCCGCCGGCGCAGATCGTCGAGTCGCGCGGTTCGCAATCCAGATAGAGGGTGTCGCCGATGGCGGCGACGAAGAAATCGTGCAGGAATCGGCCCTGCGCCGTCAGGAATCCCGCATAGATGGCGCGGGCCGGCCGTCGACCTTGGTCATATCGTTGGAGATCAGCCCCTGCAGGAAGGCCACCCGATCCTCGCCGGACACGCTCAGCACGCCGCGCTGGTCGGTTCGGCAAAACCTTAGCGATGTCCATGGGTAAATTCCGGGTGTTGCTGGGTCATAGCCGGAGCCACTCAGGTAAGGTGGAAGACGGCGCCTTGGCAAGGGCCGCAGGCCGGGTTGGCAGGCCGGAGCGCCCGCCCTATAACCCTCGCCATCGATGCGCATCACTTTCGTCGACGATTCCTTCGCCTTTGACGGCTATAGCCCCTCGAGCCGTGCCCTCAACGGCCCGGAGAAGGCGTTTGCGCTGCTGCCGGGCGCCCTGGCCATGCGCGGTCACGCCGTCGCAGGTCTTTAATCGCTGCGATTTTCCCGTCAACGCCGCCGGCGTGGCCTGGCACCCTTCGACGACCAGCGCCCGCCATCGACCAGACTCCTGATCGCCTTTCGCCATCCCGCGCTTGCTCGGAATCCGTCGCCGAAGCCGCCCGCAAATCCTCTGGATGCCGCGGCGGCCCGAGGCCCTCGAACCAGACGGCGGAGCGCGATGCTGGCGCAGCCATCAGCCCCGCCATCGTGTTCTGTCCGGCGCGCAGCGCGAGCGCCTGGGCAGAATCCGCTCGGCCTGCAATACCCATGTCGTCAATCCGGCTATCGTGCCGGCCTATCTCGAAGACGATGCGATGCCGCCGGCCGATCCCGCCGCGTGCGACTCACGACGATCGCATCCGCTCGCCGATCTCGACTGGGATCATCAGACTGTGGACGCGCCGGGTCCGGCCGGAGTGCCGAAGCGCCGAGCTCCATGTCTATTCCGCCATGCTCGAACGCGGCCGCAACTGACGCCGATATTCCGCCGCGTGAAGCGCGGTTCTGACCTGGCGTTGGCCGCGGCGGAGCACGGCGTGGCGTCCTGCGCGCACCCGAGCCCGATCCGCAGATGGCGCAGGCCTATCGCGCCGCGCGGGCGCACCTTTATCCGGGGCAACCTCGCGAACTTTACGGCCTCGACCCTCGCCGACAGCCAGGCCGCCGGCCTGCCCGGCATGGCGCGGCGTCGAACGCGCCTTGCCGACGCGCATCGTCGACGCGCAGACCGGCAACGTCGCCGGTGCCGAGGACGCTTTCGTCGCTGCAACGCTCGACCTGCTGACCGACCGCGCCGCGTTCGACCGGATGAGCGCGGCAATGCGCGGCTGCTGCGCCGCGGCCGCACCTGGCCGGTCGCCGCCGCCGAGTTCGAAGAGGTCCTGGCTTGAGGCTGCTGTTCATCGGGCCGACCATATCGGCGATGCGGCAATCGCGACTGGCCTGCTCGATCACCTGCACCGCACTGTATCCCGATGCGCGCGTGACGATTGCCTGCGGACGCGCCGCGGCGCAGCTCTTCCACGCCAGTTCCCAATCTCGAGCGCCTCGTGCCGGTCGTGAAGCGCGGCGCGGTCGGCCACTGGGTCGATCTGTGGCGGCAGTTCGTCGGCACGTCGTGGGATGTCGTCGTCGATCTGCGCGGCTCGGGCTTGGCCTGGCTCCTGCGCGCAAGAAAGCGCCACGTCTTCCGCACGCGCGCCGATCTTGCCCATCGCACGCAAGCGATCGCGGCAACCCTTGATCTGAGCGAGCTGCCGCCACCTGCGCTGTGGACCACGGCGGCGGAAGATGCCCAGGCCCGCGAGCTGGTGCCGCCGGGTCGCCCGGTGATCGCCCTTGGCCCGACCGGCAACTGGCCGCCCAAGCTATGGCCGGCGGACCGCTTCGCGGAATTGGCGCGGCGGCTGACTGGGTCCGGTCCGCTGCAGGATGCGCGGATCGCCGTGATCGCCGCCGCGCACGAGCGGGGGATCGTGGCGCCGCTGCTGGCGGCGCTGCCGGAGGCGCGCACCATCGACCTGGTCGGGCGCCTCAGCCTGACCGGGGTGTGCGCCGTGCTGAAGCGCGCGAGCCTCTTTATCGGCAACGATTCCGGCCCACTCTATCTTGCTGTCGCGTGCGGCATTCCCGCGGTCGGGCTGTTCGGGCCGACGCCGGGCCTGTTCGGACCGCCCGCCGGCGACCTGCCGGCCCCGTGGGCGCCGAAATCGGCAGCGCTTCGTACGCAAGAGCTGCCGCGACCGTCCGTGATACCCCATCGACGGCCCGCTCGGCCCAAGGTTGATGGAGGGTTTGACCGTCGACATGGTCGAACATGGCACGCGCCAATTGTTGGCCGCGGTTGAACAGGTAGGGCGCATGGCGCGGATCGTGCTGGCGGACCGGGATGTCGCCTATGACGGGGAGTGGCCGGCCGGGCGGGCGCCCGATGCCGCCAGCCTGGGGCTGGTGCGGCTGGCCGAGGCGCTTTCCGCGCGCGGCCACCGTGTCAGCGCGTATACCGCGAGCAAAAAAAGTTTCTCGGCGCGGGGCGTGAACTGGGCGCCGCTGAATGGCGGCGTGCCGGCCGAGACCGACCTGTTCATCGCCAATCGCAGCCACCGGCTGCTGAAGCTGGCGCCGCAGGCGCGCCAGGCCGCGATCCGGCTGCACCGGTCCGGCTTCTCGATGCTGCGCTGGAGCCGCATCACATCCTTCGCGCGGCGCCGGCCGGCGATGGCCTTCCTCGGCGTCTATCATGCCGCAAGCTACCGCGCGGATGGGCGCCGGGCGGCCGGCGCGCGATCATTCCGCTTCGCTACGGAACAGGTCTTCCGCACGGCGGAGCCGTCGGTGCGGCCGCCGCCGCCCTTTGCGGCTTGGGCCGGATACACCCGGCCCGGGGCTCGACTGGGTGCTCGATCTGTGGGCGAAGGAGATCGTGCCCGCCGTGCCGAAGGCGCAGCTCTACCTGATGGTCGAGGACGCGGCGGCGCGCGCGCTCGCCAAGGCGCGCTCGATGAAAGATCACGGCGTCGTCCTGCGTACGCCGGAAGGGCCGGAGCAGCGCGCCGAGGAGCTGGGCCACTCGCGCGTATTCCTCCATGCCGGCGACAAGGCGGACATGTTCTGCATGTCCGCTGCCGAGGCGCAGGCCATGGGGGTTCCCACCGTGGTCGGCGACGTCACGTGCATGCGCGAGCGCGTCGTCGACCGCGAGACCGGCTTCGTCCTGCGCGCCGGCGATCGCGCTGGCTTCGCCGGCGCCGCGATCCGCATCCTCATCGAGGATGCGCTATGGCGCGACCAGCGCGACGCGGCCTTGCGCTACAATCGGGCGCGCAGCTGGGACGACGTCGCGGCGGATTTCGAAGAGCTGCGGAAGTAACAGGCGGGAGCAGGCGCAGCGTGCACGACCGTGGCCATTGCGGCGCCGTGCTTGCGGCCGCGGGCTGCGCGTCGTATGAGAGCCGCTTCACCGAGGCCGCCGTGGTCCGGAATCATCTCGACTACTTTACGCGGATCGTCTGAACCGACCATGAGCGGCATTGCCGGATTGATGACCACCCGCCGCGAGGGGCCCGACCGCGCCGTGCTTGCGCGCATGGCGGAGGCGCTGGCCCATCGCGGGCCGGACGGGCGCAAGGACTATCTCGTCGGCAATGTCGGCCTCGTGCACAACCGCCTGGCGGTCGTCGATCTTGAAGGCGGCGCCCAGCCGCTGTTCGAGCCGGGCGGCGCGGCGCTCGTCGCCGACGGCCGGATCTACAACGACCGCGAGCTGCGCCGGGACCTGCACGCTGTCGACTTCGCGACCGGCTCCGATTGGGAGCCGCCACTGCTATCTCTACCGCAACCACGGCGTCGATTTCGTCGAAACGCTGCGCGGCATGTATGCGTTCGCCCTGCACGATCCGAAGTCCGGCCAGCTCGTGCTTGCGCGCGACCCGTTCGGCATCAAGCCGCTTTACTACGTCGAGACCGACCACGGCCTCGCCTTCGCTTCGGAGGCGCAGGCGCTGATTGCGGGCGGCTTCGCGGCGCCGGCCATCGATCCTGGCCCGCAAGCGGAATTGCTGGAGCTGCAGTTCACGACGCGGCGCGACACGATCTTCACCGGCATCAAGCGCGTGCTGCCGGGCGAGACCATCGTCGTCGCCGACGGCAACGATCGTCGAGCGTCATCCGCGCCCCGCGCTTGCGCAAGAAGGGCCGAGCGAATGGGACGAGGCCGAGGCGCTGGAGCGGCTGGAGCAGCGCGTTGCTCGACAGCATCGAACTGCACCAGCGCTCCGACGTGCCATTACGGCATGTTCCTGTCGGGCGGCATCGACTCGTCCGCGCTGCTGGCCGTGATGGCGCGGCTCAATGCGCGCCCGGTCGTGGCGCTTCACCGCGCATTTTCCGGGATCGCAGGCGCCCGACGAGCGCGCCGCGGCGGCGGCCGTCGCGCGCGTCGCCGGGGCCGAGCACATCGAGATCGAGGTCGCCGCCGCCGATTTCTGGTCGCTGTTGCCGCGAGTCGCTGCGGCAATGGACGATCCCGCCGCCGACTACGCCTGCGTGCCGACGTTCAAGCTCGCTGCGCGCGCGCATGCGGCGGGGCTCAAGGTCGTCCTCTGCGGGCGAGGGCGGCGACGAGCTCTTCGCCGGCTATGGCCGCTATCGCAGCATCGTGCGGCCGTGGTGGCTGGGCGGCCGCGCGATGCGGCGCAAGGGGATTTTCGACGGACTGGGCGTCCTGCGCCAGCGCACGGTCGGCTGGCGCGACGGCATCGCCGCGGCCGAGGCCACCGAGCGCAGCTTCGGCCGCTCGCGCCTGCAGGTGGCGCAGGCGACGGATTGCGCCGACTGGCTGCCCAACGACCTGCTCGCCAAGCTCGATCGCTGCATGATGGCGCACGGTGTCGAGGCGCGCACGCCGTTCCTCGATCCCGCCGTTGCCGGCGTCGCGTTCCGCCTGCCGGACCGCCTGAAGATCCGCGAGCACAAGGGCAAATGGCTGCTGCGCCGCTGGCTCGACGGGGCGATACCGGATGCCGGCGCCTTCGCGCCCAAGCGCGGATTCACCGTGCCGGTGGCGCAGTGGATCCATGCCGAGGGCGCGCGGCTCGGCCCCCTGGTCGCGGCGCAGGCGAGCGTCGCCGAAATCGCCGAGCCGGCCGCGGTCACCAAGTTGTTCCGCGACCCGCGCAAGCATGCCGGCTTCGCGGCGTGGACCCTGCTGTTCTACGCGCTCTGGCACCGCCGCCACGTCCAGGGCCTGCCCGCCGACGGCGACGTGTTTCGAGTGCCTGGCGGCGCAATAGCGGTGGACGAATAGTCGTGCGACAATCCCGTCCATGAACGACACGACCGCGACCACCAGGCCCGTTGCCGGCATTGTGACGCGGCTGGTGCTGCGCCAGCCCGACGACTGGCACGTGCATCTGCGCGACGGCGAAATGCTGAAGCTGGTGGCGCCCTACACCGCGCGCCAGTTCGCGCGCGCGATCATCATGCCGAACCTCGTGCCACCGGTGACGACCGCCGCGGCCGCATCGGCTTATCGCGACCGCATCGCCGCGCGCCGCGGCCACGCCCGGCTTCACGCCGCTGATGACGGTCTACCTGACGGACGGCATCGACCCGAAGGAGATCGAGCAGGGCCACATGCAGGGCGTGTTCACCGCCGCGAAGCTCTATCCCGCGCACGCGACGACCAATTCCGCGCACGGCGTCACCGACATCGCGCGGATCGCCCGCGCGCTGGAGGCGATGCAGAAAATCGGCATGCCGCTGCTGGTCCATGGCGAGGTCACCGACCGCGCCGTCGACATCTTCGACCGCGAGGAAGTGTTCATCGAGCGCGTGCTGGTCAAGCTGTTGCGCGACTTTCCCGCGCTCAAGATCGTGTTCGAGCACATCACCACGCTCGAGGCGGCGGAGTTCGTGAGCGCCGGGCCGGCGACCCTCGCCGCGACGATCACGCCGCACCATCTCGAGATCAACCGCAACGCCATCTTCGAGGGCGGCATCCGCCCGCACCTGTACTGCCTGCCGATCGCCAAGCGCGAGCCGCATCGGCTGGCGTTGCGCCGCGCCGCGACCTCGGGGAGCGCCAAGTTCTTCCTCGGCACCGATACGGCGCCGCATGCAGCGCACACCAAGGAAGCCGCGTGCGGCTGCGCCGGCATCTTCAACGCGCCGTTCGCGCTGGAGTCCTACGCCAAGGTGTTCGAGGAGGACGGCGCCCTCGACAAGCTCGAGGCGTTCGCCTCTCTCAACGGCCCGCGCTTCTATGGCCTGAAGCCCAACGAACGCCGCGTCGTGCTGGTCAAGGTGGTGCAGGACGTACCGGCCCATTTCACGGCCGGCATCCAGCGCATCGTGCCGTTCTGCGCGGGCAAATCCATCTCCTGGCGCTACAAGGGCACGGTCGATGACAACAACTGAGACCATGCCGGTCGAGATCCGTCCCTTCGCGCCTGCGCATCACGCCGGCGTGGTGGCATTGGTCGTCGGCATCCAGCAAGGCGAGTTCGGTTTCTCGATCACCTACGAGCAGCAGCCCGACCTGCAGGACATTCCCGGTTTCTTTCGCAAGGGTGCGGGCGAGTTCTGGGTTGCAGTTGCCGGCGGCCGCGTAGTCGGCACGATCGCGCTGGTCGATCTCGGCGACGGTCAAGGCGCCGTGCGCAAGATGTTCGTGGACAGCGCCTATCGCGGTCGCGACGCCGGCGTGGCGCAGCGCCTTCTGACGACATTGCTGGACTGGGCGCGGGCGCATGGCATCGCCGATATCTGCCTAGGCACCACCGACAAATTCCGTGCCGCGCACCGCTTCTATGAAAAGAACGGATTTCGTCCAGGTGGCCTCCGAGTTCATTGCCGTCCCGTTTCCCGCGCATGAACGTGGACACACGATTCTATCGCCTCTGGCTGGACAAACCTGGTACCCAGGTCACCTGGGCGTAACCCCCGCTGCCGGTTTCCGGGCCAGGGGTTTCCTGCTAGTCTTTCGGTCCAATCGTTTCTTCCAGGAGCACCCGCATGACCGCCTGCATCGTCGGCTGGGCCCACGGCAAATTCGGCAAGCGTCCGGGCGAGGATCTTGAAGCGCTGGTGGCCAGCGTCGCCACCGACGCTTTGAAGGATGCCGGGCTCGAGCCCCGGGACGTCGACGAGATCTATGTCGGCCATTTCGGCGGCGGCTTCGTGAAGCAGGATTTCCCGGCTTCGCTGGTGCTGCAGGCCTCCGACGCCTTCCGCTTCAAGCCGGCGACGCGCGTCGAGAATGCCTGCGCCACTGGTTCGGCCGCTGTCCATCAGGGCCTCAAATCGATCGCCGCGCGCAAGGCACGCGCCGTGCTGGTGGTCGGCGTCGAGAAGATGACCGAGACGCCGGGCGAGCAGGTCGGCGGCATCCTGATGAAGGCCTCCTACGTCAAGGAGGAGGACCGCGACGGCATGAGCTTCGCCGGCGTGTTCGGCCAGATCGCGCAGCTCTATTTCCAGCGCTATGGCGACCAGTCCGATGCAATGGCCAAGATCGCCGCCAAGAACCACAAGAACGGCGCGGTCAATCCCTACGCGCAACTCCAGAAGGACCTCGGCTACGAGTTCTGCCGCACCGTCTCCGACAAGAACCCGCTGGTCGCCGGCCCGCTGCGCCGCACCGATTGTTCTCTCGTCTCCGACGGCGCCGCGGCGTTGGTACTGACCGACGTCGAGACGGCGCTCGCCCTCGACAAGGCGGTGATCTTCCGCGCCGCCCAGCACGTCAACGACTATCTGCCGATGAGCCGGCGCGACATCATCCAGTTCGAAGGCTGCGAGCGCGCCTGGAAACAGGCTTTCGCCGAGGGCCGCGTCGGCCTTGGCGATCTCGGCATCGTCGAGACCCATGACTGCTTCACCATCGCCGAGCTGCTGCAGTACGAGGCGATGGGCCTGACGCCGCGCGGGCAGGGTGCCCGCGCCGCGATGGAAGGTTGGACCGAGAAGGACGGCAAGCTACCGGTCAACGCATCGGGCGGCCTCAAGGCGAAGGGCCACCCGATCGGCGCCACGGGCGTGTCAATGCACATTATGGCGGCCATGCAGCTGACCGGCAAAGCCGGCGCGATGCAGGTCAAGAACAACCCGAAACTGGCGGGCGTGTTCAACATGGGCGGCGCTGCGGTCGCCAACTACGTCAGCATCCTCGAGCCGCTGCGCTGAATTCCGCAAATCTTGCGAGGAAACCAGGTGCTTCCCGTCACGTTTATTAGTGACGTGATCGGGGAGGCTTTGTGTCGTCAGAAATAGCCATTTTTGCAGTCATCGGCTTCATCGCGCAGATTGTCGATGGCGCGTTGGGAATGGCTTTCGGCGTGATCGCCAGCTCCAGCCTGATGGTCTTTGGCGTCCCGCCTGCTTTTGCGAGTGCCGCCGTTCATGCGGCGGAGATCGCCACCACCGGTGCTTCGGGCGCGTCGCATCTGTGGCACCGCAATGTCGACCGCGTATTGTTCCTCAAGCTCGTCATTGCCGGTATCGGCGGCGGCATCGTCGGCGCGTATGTGCTGACCGGCCTGCCGGGGAACATCGTCAAACCGTTCGTGACGCTCTATCTGATCGCCATGGCGATCCTGATTTTCCTGCGCGTGCGCGGTTGGTCGTTCCATCGCGTCAAGCCGCCCACACAGGTTGTCGGCGTCGCCGGCGGGTTTCTCGATGCGATCGGCGGGGGCGGCTGGGGCCCCCTGGCGGCGTCGACATTGATGGCAACGGGTGAGCACCCGCGCCGGACGATCGGTTCGGTCAACCTCGCGGAATTCTTTGTGACCGTCGCGATCTCGGTCACGTTCTTCACCCAGATCGATCTCGCGAGCTATGGCTATATCGTGCTGGGCCTGATCATCGGTGGGCTTCTGGCCGCACCCTTGGCGGGGTATCTCATTCGCATCTTGCCGCCCAAGCGTGCGCTGATTTTGGTCGGTGCGGTGGTCAGCGTGCTCTGCGTCATCAACGTGATCGCGCTTTTTCGCTGAGGCGGTTGGCCGCCCCGCCGGAGCGCCTATAATGGGCGCCGGACAGAATGGGGCGGATATGACAAGTTTCAACGCGCTGATTCTTGATGCGGCGGACGGCAAGATCCGCGCGACAATCAAGCCGGTCTCGACCGAGCAGTTGCCCGAAGGCGACGTGACCGTCGCCATCGCGTACTCGACACTCAATTACAAGGATGGCCTCATCCTTAACGGGCTCGGCAAGCTGGTGCGGACCTATCCGCATATCGGCGGTGTCGACTTCTCTGGCACGGTCGAGGCTTCCTCGTCGCCGCTTTACAAGAAGGGCGAGTCGGTCGTTCTCACCGGCTGGCGCGTGGGCGAGTTGCATTGGGGAGGCTACGCGCAGAAAGCGCGCGTCAAAGCCGATTGGTTAGTACCGCTCGCGGCCGGCCTGACGCTGAAGCAGGCGATGGCCATCGGGACGGCCGGATTTACGTCGATGCTCTCGGTGCTGGCCCTGGAGCGTCACGGCCTCAAACCCGGTACAGGCGAGGTGCTGGTGACAGGCGCTGCCGGCGGCGTCGGCAGTGTGGCGATCGCGATCCTGGCCAAGCTCGGCTACGAGGTCGCCGCCGCGACCGGACGGAAGGAACTGCACGGTTATCTGAAATCCCTGGGCGCGGCCACGATCATCGATCGCGCCGCGCTTTCATCGCCGGGCAAACCAATGCAAAGCGAGCGCTGGGCGGGCGTCATCGATTTCGTCGGCGGCCCGACGCTCGCCAACGCGATCGCGCAGACGCGTTATAACGCGTCCGTCGCTGTCTGCGGCCTCGCCGGCGGCAACGAGCTGCCGGTGACGGTGCTGCCGTTCATCCTGCGCGGCGTCAACCTGCTGGGCATCGATTCATCGATGAAATCGCTCGCCGATCGCCGCGAGGCATGGCAGCGCCTGGCGCGCGATCTGCCGCTCGACAAGCTCGACAGCATGACGAGCGTGGTCGGGCTTCATGAGCTGCCGGCACTCGCCAATGACATCTTGGCCGGCAAGGTCCGCGGCCGCACCGTCGTCGACGTTAACAAGCTGGCCTAGCCCGTCCCGTGCCGCTGCTCTAGCCCCACACCTCACGCGCCACCTCGACGACGCGGCGCAGCTTGGCGATTTCATCGTCGACGGTGACCTTGTTGCCTTCGATCGTGCTGGCGAAGCCGCATTGCGGGCTGAGCGCCAGCTGGTCGAGCGGCACGTAGCGGGCGGCCTCGTCGATGCGCCGCTTCAACTCGTCCTTGCTCTCGAGCTTCGGCAGCTTCGACGACACCAGGCCGAGGACGACCATCTTGCCCTTGGGCACGAAGCGCAACGGACTGAAATCGCCGGCCCGCGGCGTGTCGTATTCAAGGAAATAACCATCGACGTTGATCTCGTTGAACAGCACCTCGGCCACGGGGTCGTAGCCGCCTTCGGCCAGCCAGGCGCTCTGGTTGTTGCCGCGGCACAGATGCATGCACACCGTCATGTCCTTCGGCCGGCCGGCGATGGCGCCATTGATCAGCTTGGCGTAGGTCTTGGGCAGCTGTGCGGGGTCCTCGTGGATATTGGTGCGGACCTGCTCGCGCACGCCGGAATCGCAGAGATAGGCGAAATTGGTCTCGTCGATCTGCAGATAGCGGCAGCCGGCCGCCGCGAAATCGCGGATCTCCTCGCTGTAGACGCGCGCGAGGTCGGCATAGAAATCGTCCATCTCGGGGTACGTTTTCTTGTCGATCGCATCGCGCCCGCCACGGAAGTGCAGCACGGTGGGCGAGGGGATGGTGATTTTCGGCGTGGCGCGCGCCACGGATTTGAGGAACTTGAAATGGTCGACGAAGATCCCCTTCGGCCGCGCGAGCTTGCCTTCGACGCGCAAGCCCGGGGGCTCGACGTCGATGTTGCCCTCATGGGTGTGAAAGCGGAGTTTGATCTCCGATTTCACCATCTTGACGTTGCTGAACTGGGTGATGAAGTCCATGTGCCATGAGGTGCGACGGAACTCGCCGTCCGTAGCGACGTGGAGGCCAGCATCCTCTTGTAACCGCACGGCCTCGCGGATGGACTCGTCCTCGACGTCGCGGAGCTGCTCGGCGGAGATGGTGCCCTTAGCGCGGGCCGCGCGGGCTTCGTGAAGCTTTTTCGGCCGCAGTAGGCTGCCGACATGATCCGCGCGGAAGGGCGGGCGGGTACGGTCAGTCATCGTTTCCTCGCTCGTCTTATTGGTTGTGTCTCTACAATAGACCATAGCGTTGCTTTGTGGAGGTGGGACGCGGCCCAACATGAGTGCGTTGTCGCCGCCGGCCGCCTCGGGCAAGATCGCCGCCAAAGGGCCGCGAATGGCCCGACAGGGAGGGAAGGATGCGCAATATCGGTGTGCTGCGATACGTGGCGGCCCTGCTCGCCGTCATCCTGGCCGGACCGGCCGCGGCCGAGACCGTCAAGGTGGGGGTGATCCTGCCGTATTCCGGGCCGTTCGCCGGCCTCGGCGCGGTCATGGACAATGCCATCAAGCTCTGGGTGGCGAAGAACGGCGACACGGTCGGCGCGCACAAGATCGAGATCATCCGCCGCGACGAGACGGGCCCCAATCCTGACATCTCCAAGCGTCTCGCCCAGGAGCTGATCGCGCGCGATGGGGTGCAATTCGTCACCGGCCTGGTGTTCACGCCCAATGCCCTGGCGGTGGGGCCGCTGGCCACTGAAATCGAAGACGCCGACGATCATCATGAACGCGGCCACCGCGATGATCACGCGCAGCTCGCCGTATCTGGCGCGTGTGTCGCTCACGCTGCCGCAGACCACCGAGATTTTCGGACGCTGGGCGGCCACCAAGGGCGGCATGACGCAGGTGGCGACCGCTGTGTCCGACTACGGCCCCGGGCACGATGCCGAGGCCGCCTTCCGGCAGGGGTTTACCGAGGCCGGTGGTACAGTGTCGAGCAGCGTGCGCTTTCCCTTGATGAACCCCAACTTCGTGCCGTTCCTGCAGCGCATCCTCGACCAGAAGCCGCCCGGGCTCTACGCCTTTATCCCCGGCGGCACGCAGCCGGTGCAGTTCGTGAAGACCTTCAACGATCTCGGTCTCGGTCAGGCCAATATCCGCTTGATGCCGAGCGCCGAGGTCACCGACGAGCAGAACATCGACACGCTCGGCGACGGTGCCATCGGCATGATCACGGCGACGCACTATTCGGCGGCGCGCAACTCGGCGGCCAACAAGGCCTTCGTTGATGCCTGGCACGCGGCCTATGGCCGTGACAAGGACCCGAACTTCTTCGCCGTTGGCGCCTGGGACGGCATGGCCCTCATCTACGATCTCGTCAAGCAGCTCGACGGCAAGATCGACGGCGACAAGGCGATGGCGGCGATCAAGAGCTGGAAGCACGAAAGCCCGCGCGGGCCCATCAGCATCGATCCGGAGACACGCGATATCGTGCAGAACATCTATATCTGCCGTGTCGAGAAGGTGAGCGGGCGCCTCGCCAACACCGTCATCGAGACCTACGAAGCGGTCAAAGACCCCTGGAAGCAGCGCAATAAGTAGCCGCCGTCGACCGCTCCGCCCGATGGCCGTAGGTCGCGCCGTCAATTCGCGCGCGGTTCCGCGGCGCGCTGCAGCCATTTGATGGCCTCGGAATCATCCTTGGGAACGCCGCGCCCGTTCTGATACATCACCGCGAGATTGCGCTGCGCCGGTGCATGGCCTTTCTCGGCGGCCTGGCGATAGAGCCGCACCGCTTCGGCATCGTCTTTCTCGGCGCCGCGGCCATCGCGATAACAATTGCCGAGATTCGTCGTTGCAAAGAGATCGCCCTTTTGCGCGGCAGACTTGAACAGGCCGAACGCTTCATTCTCGTTTTTTGCGACGCCGCGACCTTCGTAGTACAGAACACCAAGGCCATTCTGGGCACGCGCACTGCCTTGGGCGATTGCGAGACGATAGAAACGGACGGCCTCATCATAATTTTGCGCGACGCCGCGGCCGTTGGCGTAGAACGTGCCCAGATTGGATTGCGCGACGGCGTAGCCGGCGTCGGCAGCGAGCCGATACAGGCGCGCTGCCTCGGCAAGATCGGCAGGAACGCCGCGGCCGGTTTCATAGAGAAATCCAAGCGCGGTTTGGCCCTCTGCATTTTTCTGATCCGCGGCCAGCCGATACCATTTGGCGGCTTCGCCATAGTCCACGGCCACGCCGCGGCCGAATTCGTAGAGGCGACCGATATTGGCTTGCGCTGGCGCATATCCCTGGTCCGCCGCCAAGCGATACCATTTCAGCGCCTCGGGAAAATTCTGCGGTACGCCCCGGCCGGTTTCATGCAGGAGACCGAGACGGTTCTGCGCATCCGGGTCGCCCTTGGCAGCACTGGTCTGCGTGCCGGACAATGTTGGCGTTCCTGGATCGGCACAGGCGGTAATCGTGAGGGTGATGATCGCAAAGGAGAGGTAAACGAAAGAAAGCCGCGCGCGCTGCACCATTGTCCCACCGGTTTGCAGTCCCAGACACTGTCGCGACCATACCAGACTTCCCGCGATAGTTGAATGGCCGGCCGGCCTTAACGAGAGCGGGGCCAGATGCTAGAATTTGGATAGCGGTTGTTAACGAATGAAGAAAGACGGCGTCGTCATGACACGATTTGCGGCGATCTTCGGCTTGATGGCGCTTGGGGTGTCGTTGGCCGGCTGTTACCTGCCGGAAAGCTGGCAGCAAAGCGATGCCGAGCTCAAGCGCGGCTACGCGAAGATCGCGCCGCCGCGGCCCGATACGCCGTCCGTGTATTGCTACAAGACCTTGTCCGATCCCGAATGCCTGCCTGTGGCGCTGCCGGGCCAGGAGTACCGGCTGCTGGCGTATTACGGGCCGGCCCCTTATGTCATTCAGATCCCCATTCCCCCACAGGTCATCTGGCAGGACTAGCCCGTGCAAAAGAGCAAGATCATCCAGCCGCTCGAGATCGAGGCAGACCAGCTCGAATGGCTCAAGGACATGGCCGCCAATCACGAGCTGCCGGACGTCTCCAAGGCGCTGCGCGTGGTGCTCGACCACGCGATGATGGATGGCGACGAGGACGATATTTTCGCCTCTATCCGCTGCCGCCGCTGCGGCTAGGTCGCGCGAGCTCGGGCAGCCGGAACAGGAAGCCGGCGAACAGCCAGAAATAGGCGTTGATCGGGTCGAGGTCGAGCTGCCAGCCCTTGAGGTTGTGCAGCGCCATCACCGCAATGAAGGCCACGATCGCCGCCCCGGCGTAACGCAGCGCTTCGTCTTGCGTGCGCGCCAGGGTGCGCCATCCGCCGATGAGCAGGGCGGCCATCAGCCCCACCAGCACGGCAAGGCCGAGCGGGCCGAATTCCACCAGCGCCTTGGCATACCAATTCTCGATATGGTCGGGGATGTAGCCGGCCACGGCATGACGCGCGGCACCGGTGTTCATGCCCGTGCCCAACCCGAACCAGCCGGTGCGCTGCCAGGCATCGGTCAACCCGCCCCAGGCCGTCGTCGAGCCGTGCAGCACGACGAGATTGCGCAACTCCCCCTACCATCTCGATCGGGTCGAGGCCCGCGAAGGCGTAGACGACGAACAGCATCGCCACGATCAAGGCCAGCCAGCGCAGCACGCTGGCATAGCGCGCCCCGAACAGCGGCATCAAGACCAGCAGCATCGGCGTGAACAGGAAGGCGCCGCGCGATCCCGACAGGAAGCAGGCGACGATCAGCACGCCCATCGCGCCCCGCGCCACCCGGCGCCATAGCGGCGACGGATCGAGGCGGATCGCCATGTAGATCCCGGCCAGCGCGAACAACGTGAAGCCGTAATATTGCGCCGTGTACTGGAAGGTCGACGGGATGCGGTAGAAGAACCCGCCCATGTAGAACCAGGTGAAATCCTGCGTCGCTTCCTCGGCGGCGGGCCCGTAAAAGGAGGTCATTGTCCGGTGATAGCCGAGCGAGGTGCTCGACAGCCAAAGGGCAATTCCAATCAGCGCGGGCACCAACGCCGTTACAACAAACAGGCGCAGCAGTCGCGCCAGATCCTGCCGTTCCTGCGGCCAGGAATAACCGATCACCAACAGCGGCAGATAGAACAGCCAAACTTTCGCGCCGATCAGCACGGCGAGCTTCGGGCCCGTTTGCGGGTTGAGCATGCCGGCCGTGACGATGATGACCAGGGCCACCGCGCAGATCTGCACGCTCGCTGGAATGGCGCTGCGCCATGGTGCCGCGCGCGCAAGCCCGCCCTGGTATGCAAACCCCAGATAGATCGGCAGCACGATCAGCAGATCGCGATAGAGGATCGGCAGCGTCGCGGGGTGGAAGACATGGATGACAAGGCCGGTGAACGGCGTCGCCGCGATCAGCGCCGGCACGCCCCAGCGCCACGATCGCAGAATGGCCGCCCAGCTGACGATGGCGACGGGAACAGCGGCTAGCGCCGGCAGCATGCGTCTCGATCGCGCTCCAGGATGTCGGGCCGCCTCGAACCAACGGCAGCCGCGATCATCCTACGCCCGCGCGAAACCGCAGCAACAGCCAAGCGGCCGTGCTGAATCTTCTCTATGCGCCTGGCAGCGCTATGTCAAACGGGAGGAAAGAAAAACGACGCAACGGCGCCATTGGCGCAACGATTGCGTCGTGGATCGAACAATAAGCTGCGGCCGGCGGGGCCGACCGCCGGCCGCGCAGTGATGTCCCAAGGACTCAGACTGCTTCCTTAAGATCCTTCGCCGGGCGAAAACGGACCTTCTTACTGGCCTTGATCTTGATCGGCTCGCCAGTGGCGGGATTGCGCCCCATGCGGGCGGCCCGCTTGGCGACGACAAAGATTCCGAGACCAGAGACCCGGATCTTCTCGCCCTTCTTGAGGTGCTTGACGACGGTGCCGACAAATCCCTCAAGGATCTCGTTCATCTGCTTCTTGGGCAGCTCGTTCTTTTCGGCAAGGGCCGCGGCCATGTGTTTCAATGTGACAACGCTCATGGTCTTCCTTCTCTGACGAATCGGGGACGATGGATTCATCCCCTGCGCGTTTATGGGCCGGAAAACTCGATTTGCAAAGGAAAAATGTGGCCTGAGGATCGTTTTATGCCGACTCGGCGGGCCCTTTTTGCGATTGCGTCAAGCTGGATTTCCAGTTGCGCCCGCCAAAGGCGGGGGAAGCGGCCCCCGATGGTGGGGCGGCTCAACCGGTTGAGAACACTAAAGTCGCACCGCCGGCAGCGTTCGGCGGCACGATCAAGGCCGCATCGCGGCGCGAAAATATCACGCCGTTTTTTGACAGCAATGCGGTTGCCGCCTTGTTGCCGTCATCCGTCGTCACGACGTAGCCCGCGATGAATGGCAGAACGGGTGCGTCGGGCTGCGGCAGGATTTCTGTCAGATGCGCCGGCGCCACGAGTGTGACGGCACCGTGCGCGAACGTCAGGCTCCAGCCGCCCGTGCGCCGCGTCGGCGTGGCGCCGGTCAAGCGCGCGAAGCGCCGCGCCGACTCATCGGGATCCGTGACGCAGATGATGGTCTCGACCAGCGCCACGGCGCGGTTGGGGTGATCCAATAGATGTGGCTGCCACAGCACGTCGGGCGTCAGATGCTGGATCAGTTGGATGCGCCCTTCCGGTGCTTCATCCGGCGGCAGGGGAATGCGCGCGAAGGCCGCCAGCTTCTCGCCCTCGGGCGTCGCAGCCATGCGCTGCAGCGGGCTGATTGCCGCCTGCGTCAGCCCTGAAGCGCGCAGCCGCGCCACATTGGCGCCGGCGTCGTCGACCGCGAAGGCGATGATGTGGATGCCTTCATAGCGCCGCAGGAAGATACCAAGCTGATTGTCCGGCAAATTCTTGTCGATGATCGCCAGCAGCTCGATATAGCCCTGCCGCAGCATGGCGCAGCGATTGGCGCTGCCGATCGGCTTGGGCGGCCCGCCGGGCACGTGCGGGGCGGAATGCTGCGAGACGGGGGTGAGTTGAAATCCGAGTCGCTCGTAGTCGCGCGCGATTGCGGCGAGATCGCGCGCGATGAGGCCGATATGGTCGAGGCCGCTGACTGTCGCTGTCATGGCCAGCGTTGTAACCGAGGGCGCGGCCGTCCCGCAACTCAGCCCTTCACGGCACCCGCCGTGATGGCGCCGACCAGGTGACGTTCCAGGAAGGCGTAGAGCACCATCACCGGCAGGGCGGCGATGACCGAGGCCGCCATCAGCTCGTTCCATTGCACGCGGTATTCGCCGACCAGATTGGCGATGCCGACCGACAGCACGATACATGCTCGAATCGGTGGTCAGCACCAGCGCCCAGACATAGGAATTCCAGGCGATCAGGAAGGTGAAGAGGGCGACCGCCACCAGCCCCGGCCGGGCCAGCGGCAGGATGACGCGGAAGAACACCTCCAGCCGCGAGGCGCCGTCCATGATCGCCGCTTCGTCGATCTCGCGCGGGATGGCGCGGAAGAAGCCGATCAGCATCCACACCGAAAACGGCAGGGCGAAGGACGAGTAGGCGAGGATGAGCGCGGCATAGGAATTGATCAGCCCCAGCGACGACATGAGCTGGAAATAGGGGATGATCAGCAGCGTCTCCGGCAGCATCTTGGTGAACAGCAGGAAGATGACGAACGCGGTGGCCCCGCGGATGAAGAAGCGCGTGAAGCCGTAGGCGGCGAGTGCTGACAGCACCAGCGAGAGCCCGGTCGCGCCGACGGCCACAACGAGAGAGTTGGCGAAGTAGCGCAGGATCGGCCGCGTCTTGATGAGGTTGGCGTAGGCATCGAACGACCACTGCGCCGAGATGAACGTGGGCGGGGAGACGAACACCTCCGGCGTCGGCTTCAGCGACGTGTTGAGCATCCAATAGAACGGGAAGACGACGATCGCGAGCGAAGCCAGCGCGATCGTCCAGCGCAGCGATATCGGCAAGCGAAACGCGGGCACTCATGACTCGGCCTGCGCCTGTCCGGGCTTGGCGAGGCGGATATAGACGGCCGAGAAGGCCAGCACGAGCAGCAGCAGCAAGACGCCCGCCGCGGCCGCGCGCCCGAAATTATTGGCGCGGAACGCCGTGTTGTAGAGGAGGGCGGGGAGAACCTCCGTGGCACCCGCCGGCCCGCCGCCGGTCATCACGCCGATGATGTCGTAGTGACGCACCGTGTTGATGATGTCGAGCGTCGAGGCGACGATGATCAGGTAGCGCAGATTCGGGCAGCGTCACGAAGCGGAATTGCTGCACGGCGTTGGCGCCGTCGATCGAGGCCGCCTCGTACTGCTCCTTGGGGATGGTCTGCAGCCCGGCCAGCAACAGCAGCATGATGAACGGCACGCCGCGCCAGACATCGACCGCGACCACGGACATAAAAGCGAGGCCCGGCTCGCCCAGCCACGCCTTGTAGCTGGTGATCAGCCCGGCGGCGCGCAGCAGATAGTTGACCACGCCGAATTGCGGCTCCAGCAGCCACAGCCAGATCGTGGCGCCGATCGCCGGCGCTACCATCCACGGCGTCAGGAAGGCGATACGCAGCGCCGTGCGCGCCGCACTGATCTGGTTGAGCAGCAGCGCCAGGCCGAGGCCCAGCGCGATATGGAGCACGACGCACGTCCCGGTGAAGCGCAGCGACGTGCTCAGCGCGTTCCAGAAACCCTCGTCGTTCAGCAGATAGGTGTAGTTGTCGAGGCCAACGAAGCTTGTGTTAAGCCCGCGCGTGCGGTGGAAGCTGGTCCACAGCGCGTGGCCGAGCGGGAAGAGGATCACCCCGGCCAGGAACACGAACACGGGTGCAATGAACATGTAGCCGTGCCAGCGCTCCCGTCTGAGACCGTGACCGGTCCAGGCGGGTCGCCGGACGGCTTGGCGCGCCCCCGCTATGCTTGCAGCCTGCGCCACCTCAGAGGTCGTTGAGCTTTTTGGTGAGCTTCGTGTCGAGCTCGGTGAAGATCGCCTCGAGCCGGTCGGGCTGCAGCAGCGCTTTCTGCACCGCATCGACGATGTCCTTGGCGGCGATATCGGCCCAGATGCGGATGCGGCAGCGGATAGCTCCGGGCGTGGCGGCCGATCTCCAGGAACTGCGACAGCGTCGCGATCGCCCTTGATCTCGCGGATTGTCGAGGATGTCGGTGCGCAGCGGCATCCAGTTGGCGACCTTGGCGCGCGCGATCGACCATTTCGCCTCGGCCTCGAACTTGATGAATTTCCAGGCGAGATCGGGGCGCGCACAGCTCGCCGAGATGCTCGACGGCGTCACCGTCGACAAGGTCACGACCTTCTCCGTCATGCGCGGCGGGTCGGCGACGAACATCTTGCCCTTCATCGCCGGGTTGTCGCCGGCGACTTTCGCCATCGCCCAATAGGCGTTGCGCATCGAGGCGATCTTGCCTTGCGCGAACAAATTCGTCTGCTCGAGGTAGTTGGTCGTGGTCGGGGCGGGAGAGGCGACACCCTCCTTGCTCGCCAGGCCCAGATAGAACTTGATCGCGTCCAGGCTCTTCTTGTCCTTGGCGAAACGTGGCCTCGGTCATGTCGGCGTTGAACGGCTTCGCCGCCATTCGAATAGATCCAGGTCAGCAGCACGCGCGTCGTGGTGTCGGTCGGCCCGCCCAGCACAGCGAGTAGCCCATTGATCGTTGCCGGTCAGCTTCTTCGACCAGGCGAGATATTCGTCCCAGCTCTTGGGCGGCTTGGCGGGATCGAGCCCGGCCTTCACCACCATGTCGCGGTTATAGACTTCGGCATAGATGCCGCCCCAGATCGGCAATCCGTAAAGCTTGCCCTTCCACTTGGCGGCGGCGAGCATGTCGTCGCTCCACGCCTTCTGGAACGCCGTCCGGCTCTTTCGACCAGAAGTCATCAAGCGGTCGCAGATAGCCGTTATAGGCGGCGGTGGTGAGATCGACCGAGACGATGCACGGCGCCTGCCGCGCCTGTGCTGCCGTCACGAACTTGGTCCAGTGGTCGCGCCGCGCGACGAGCACCGGCTCGATCTTGACGCCGGGATTGGCCGCCTCGAATTCGGCGATGATCTGCTTCCACACCGGCTCGAACTGGCTCTCGGTGAGGTTCGCGGTCTGCCATTGCAGCGTGACGGTTTGCGCCTGCGTGTCGCAGGGCAGGGATCCCGGCCGCCAGTGCGGCGGCCAGGGCAATCGCAAATTTCGTTTGGCGGCGCATCGTTTCCTCCTCCTTTGATTTTTTAGCGAAACAGCGAACCGGTGCGGTCGGTTCGCGGCTGCGGCTTGAAGCTGTACGCTTTCAGAAACTCGAGATTGGGCTCGATGCCGAGGCCGGGGCCTTCGGGCAAAATGAAGCAGCCGTCCTCGAAGCGGATCGGGATGGTGGACGCCTTGTCGCGCGTGGCGCGCTGCGGCTCCATCTGTTCCAGGATGTAGAAATTCGGGATCGACGCCGCGAGATGCATGGCGGCGGCGGTGCAGATCGGCCCGCCCGGATTATGCGGCGCCACCGGGAGTAATACGTGTCGGCCAGTCGAAGCGATCTTCTGATCTCGGTGAAGCCGCCGGCATGCATCAGGTCGGGCTGGATGATCTTGCAGCCGCCCTTTTCCAGGATCTCGCGGTACTCGAAGCGCGACAGCAGCCGTTCGCCCGTCGCGATCGGCGTCTTGATCTGACGCTGCAGTCGCGCCATCACCTTGGCGTTCTCGAACGGGATCGGCTCCTCGAACCAGCCGGGCCGGGACGGGCGCAGCGCCTCGTCCATCATCACCGCCGTGCGCGGCGACAGGAACTCGCTGCACTCGATGAAGATGTCGACGTCAGGCCCGGCCCCTTCGCGCGCCGCCGCCAGCAGCTCGGCCGCGCGGCGGATTTCCCGCGCCTCGTTGTCGCGCAGGCCCTCGAAGGAGAAGGGGCGGCACTTGAATGCGGTGAAGCCGCGCTTCACCGCTTCCTTGGCGCCGGCATGCGCCTGCTCCGGTGTCGTCACGCCGGACAGCCAATGGCTGGCATAGCCGCGCAGCTTCGTGCGCTGTGCCCCGCCCAGCAGCCGCGCGACCGGCACGCCCAGCCGCTTGCCCTCGAGATCCCACAGCGCGATGTCGATGGCGCTCATCGCCGTCGAAAACACCGCCCCGCCGCGCCAGCGCCAGGCGTTGTAGAGCCGGCTCCAATGCCGCTCCGGCCCGGCCGGATCCTGGCCGATCAGATGCGGCGCGTATTCGCGGATCGCGGTTTCCACCGACTTCGATGGCGCCGTGCAGCGAGCCTTCGCCCCAGCCGCCAGACCCTCGTCGGTCGTCGATGCGCACGAACAGCCAGTTGCACCAATCGACCCAGAATTTGAACGTTTCAATTTTTGTGATTTTCATTGGGTCCGGCGGCGCTTCGCCCGCGAAAATGTCCGTTGGAGACGTTAAATCGTTACAAAAGATAGTCGAGAATGGCGGATCGGCGCAAGTGCAAGCCCGCCGAACGGGGTCCGACGCGCCATGCCCAAGCGGCAAAACGGCCATAAGCCAACCATCATCGACGTTGCGCGGCGCGCCGGCGTGTCGCTGGGCACCGTCTCCAACGTCCTGAACAATCTCCATAATGTGAGCGAGGCGCGGCGTACGCGTGTTCATAAGGCGATGACGGCGCTGGGTTACCTGCCCAACACTATGGCGCAGGGTCTGCGCCGCCAATCCTCGCGCATCGTCGGGCTGTGCGTGCCGCACACGTCGAGCTCTTATTTCTCGGCCCTCATAGATGCCTCGGAGGAGGTGGCCTCGAAGCTCGGCTATGAAGTGATGCAAGTGTTGAGCCGCCAGGACCCGGCGATTGAGCTACGCCGCGTGCGCGCCCTGCTGGGTCATCGCATCGCCGGCCTGATCATCCTGCCCAGCGTCGACCCGCGCCAGACATTCGACCTGGTCGCCGCGTCGGGCGTGCCGGCGGTGGTCGTCGACCGCGCCTCGACCGACCGGCGCTTCGACTATGTGACCATCGACGACCGCAAGGCGATGCACGCCGCCACGCGTCACCTGATCGAGCTCGGCCACAAGCGCCTCCTCTATATCGTGCGCTACCCCAAGCTGGTGACAACGCGTCAGCGCATCGCCGGCTATCGCCAGGCGGCCCTCGACGGGCATTCGGGCATCAGCGCCGAAGTGATGGAGCGCGGCGAGGACAGGCCGGCCTTCGCGCGCAAGCTCGCCGGGATCATGGTTGCCAAAACCGCGCCCACCGCCATCGTCGCCAGCAACAGCGCCGTGGCGCTGTGGCTGATGAAGACGCTCAAGGATCTGCGCATCTCCTGCCCGCAAGACGTCTCCGTCCTGGTGTTCGACGAACCGGAATGGGGGGAGGTGGTGACGCCGCCGCTGGCGACTGTCCGCCATCCCACCCGCGCCATCGCCCGCATGGCCTGGGAATTGTTGGTGCGGCGTATGGAAGAGCAGGGCGGGCCATCGCAGCGCGTGACGCTGGAGGCCGAGCTGGTGCCGGGAAAATCGGTGGCGCCGCCGGGTGTGCCGAAACTGCGCCTGCGACGCAAGAAGGCGCCGGCCAAGGCGGAGGCAGCGCTCAGCCCCGCCGGATGATCGCCCAGCCGGGTGCGGAGTCGCCCGGCCCGGTGCGGCGGACATGGGCGGTGGTGCCGTAGTCGCTCCACGTGGCGAGGCATTCGGCCCAGCTCAGCGCGCCGTCGCCGCCCCAGACGATGGCCAGCGCACCCTCCGGCAGCGCCTCGAGCCCGGCGCAGACGCGCCGGCGCCAGAAATCTTCCTTGCTCTCCCGGCTCATCGACAGCGGCACCCAGCGATTGACGATCAGGCTGTGCAAAAGTTGGTCGTCGACCACGTATTCGTCGAGCCCGTTGGTTGGTGGGTTGATGACAGCAAGACACGGCGCCTCGAATTTTTCCGTCGCCACGACATCGACTAGGTCGGCGGCAATAACTTTGGTTTCGCCCGCGCGCTGCAGCCGGATGGCCGTGTTGATCTGCTCCGCGAGTGCTGCCAGCACGCGCGGTGCATTGCGCGCGCGTTCCAGATACGGGCGCCAGTTATGGTCCTTCAACGCCGCAAGCTGCGCCGTGTCATGCGTCATTAGCACCTCGAACCCGTCCTCGGGCGTGGGCGCGAAGCCGCTGACCCACAACAGGGCCAGGTACTGAAAGACGCATCGCTGCGCGTCGGGCAGATCGGCGAAGAAGAGGCGATCGAAGATTTCGGCGACATCTGCGGTGAGATAGTCGCAGGCAAAGTGGAAGCTCGGCACATGGGCGCGCAGCGTCCCGACGGGGGCGGCGAGGAGAGAGGGGAGCCGCGATGCGTCCAGAACCGTGCCGCCGAACAACGCCCGCGCGCCCAGCGCTGAGCGCGGGGCCGGGTCGTTGACAATCAACCGCCGCGGCCCCCGCGCCCCGAAGGCCAGCGGCATGAGGCACGACCCGGCGGTCAGGTCGGCGACGGTCAGGTGCCGCCATTCCGGCGCCGGGATCAGCCGGTCGACGACAGCCACGATATCCGGGACATGGGCCGCGATGGTCCCGTCGAGCGGCACCATCGCCTGACGAAGGACGCTTAGGGGAGCAGAAATTCGCGTCGAGGTGGCTTGCGTTGCGGCGGTCACGGTGTCATTTCTGCTCGGAACGGGGCTGAAAAACTAATCCTTTTTAGGCTCTCCCACCCAAGGGAATGTATTAATTTTGACCCCGGTCGCAGATTAGAGTGGTTAACTATTACAAATCCTGCTAGTTTCACAAGGGATTAGGGAGTGGGGGCTCATGCTGGTTCGCCCGACCATGCTCTGCGGTGGGATCATTTTCTCAGCTCTGCCGTGGGGCGAATATCGGATCTACGACAGTCCTGGCGTCTACATGTTTTGTCGGCGCGATCGGGACGATGGCCGTGAGATTCTCTATATCGGCCAAGCCGAAAACATCGCCCGACGCCTGGGGCCCTCCCATGAGGCGTGGGAAGATGCGTTCCGGCTGGGCATGAACGAGATTCACGTCCATCTGCTGACCGAAACGCTGGAAGACCGGCTGTCGGTCGAGGCCTATCTGATCCGGCAATACGATCCGCCGCTCAACCGCCGCAAGGCACCGGTGGCGCGCCGGCCGTTCGCGAACTCCGCGCGCAACCTCTAGTCTCAGCCGTAGCCGAGCAATCGCCGGCCGCCGTCGATCACGTAATAAACCCCCAGCACCAGCACGATGCGATAGGTCCACCAGTTGAACTGGTGGTCGCTCATCCGTTCGAGCACGTGGCGCGCAATGTTGGCGCCGAGCAGCGCTGCGAATGGCACGATCGCGAGCAGGGTCAGCATCGTCGTATCCGGCTCGACCGTCGTCAGGGCCAGAAAATAGACGACTTTGATCAGATGCTGCGTCGTCTGCATCGCCGCTTTGGTGGCGATGATCGTCTTGCGATCGAGACCGGTGCGCTGGAAGAACTGATCGAGGAACGTCCCGGACACGCCGGCGGTCAGGATCAGCGCCGTGCCGGCCAGGCCGCACAGGAACGGCACGTATCGGTGCGTCATCTTCGGCGCCCAGGCTTTGGGCAGCAGCAGCACCGCCAGCGTCGACAGGCCCAGCACGAAGATCAGGATCGGCTTCGAGGGCACGAAGCGCACCCAGGCGAAGATGGCGGTCGAGAACACCGACGCGGCGATGAATTCCATCACCGTGCGCCGCAGGATGAATTGCCGCCAGTGGTAAACGCGTACGACATTGGAGACGAACTGCGCGAACCCGTGCACGATCATCGCCTGGCTCACGGGCATGACGTAGACCAGCCCGCCCATGAGGATCAGACCGCCCGCGACGCCGAAGATGCCGGAGACGAACGAGGTGAGGGCGACGAGGCCGAAAACGGCGGCGGGAATGAGCATCGGCGGTGGCGGCGTCCGACCGGTCGGTGACGCGAAGGAACCTAAGGAAAATGCAAGCGCGGACGAGACATTGACGAGTCGGCGTTGAATGGTCAAACATTTCGCCGCCGAGCGGAACAAACGCGCGGAAACGCGCGTACATATGACCATCGGCGCGTTGCGACGGAAATCGGCATTTAAGACCGACGCTACGAGATTGCGGGGCCGCATAGAGCGTGTGCGGACCGAACGCAGCTAGCCTGGACCATGTGCGCCCTGCGAACGCCGGCGTCGCACATGGCAATAAAAAGGGGAGGACCGCCCATGACCGTTATCACCACGATTTTTGCGCGCCGGACAATTCTGTGCGGGGCCGCTTCCGTTGCCGCCATGCTCGCCGCATCGTCCGCCTGGGCGCAGAGCGAAGCCGTCGACGTCGCCGCCGCCAAGCGCGAGGGCAAGGTGGTCTGGTATACCTCCACGCCCATCGAGGCCGCGCAGAAGATCGCCAAGCTGTTCGAAGATGGCACAGGCATTCGCGTCGAGCTGTTCCGTTCCGGCGGCTCGGCGGTCGTCAGCCGCTTTGCGCAGGAGATCAACGCCGGCCGTGTCGCCGTCGACGTGCTGACCACCTCCGACCCCGCGGCCTCGGCATCCTTCGCCAAGAAGGGATTGTTCGTGCCCTTCAAGCCCAAGAATTTTGACAAAATCCCCGACCCCGCGAAGGAGGCCAGCGGGCTCTTCATCGCGCAGCGCCTCAACATGCTCACCATGTTCGCGCGCGACGACAAGGTGCCGGCCGCGGACCAGCCCAAGGCTTGGAGCGATCTCACCAACAGCAAATACAAGGGCAAGATGGTGATGCCCGATCCGTCCTTCACCGCGCTGCAGCTCATGGTCGTCGGCACGCTCGCCAAGACCTATGGCTGGGAGTTTTATGAAAAACTGCGCGCCAACGACACCATGATCGTGCAAGGCCACCAGCAGGTCTCCGACATGATGAAGCGCGGCGAGCGTGTGATCGGCGCCGAGGGCCTGGATTCCTACGCCTATGACGACCGCAAGGCCGGCCACAAGATCGTGACCATCTACCCGACCGACGGCACGTTCGTGGTGCCGTCGCCCACGGCAGTGGTCAAGGGCGGCCCCAATCCCAATGCCGCGAAGGCCTTCGCCGAGTTCATGATCGGTGACGCCGTGCAGACCATGTTTCCCGAGGACGGCCACTATGCCGCGCGCGTCGACATGAAGCCGCCCGCGGGCAGCCCGGCGCTGGGCGAGCTAAAGCTCATCGCCGTCGACTACGATTACATCGAGCGTGAGAGTCGAAGAAGATCAAAGACCGCTTCAACGAGATCTTCCAGTAGACGCAAAAGGGCCACGGCGCGCGCGCGCGCGAAAGGGGAAGCGCCTTGGCGCACACAGCATTGGCGGCGTCATCGCGGTCCCCGGGACGGCGGGTCAGGCTCGAGCACATCGTCATGGGCGGCGCCGTTGCCGCCCTGATCGTGCTTGTCGTCCTGCCGGTCGCCTCGCTCATCCTCGGCAGTTTCGGCGGCGAGGACGGGTTTTCGCTCGAGAATTTCGTGCGCGCCATGCAGCGCCGCCTCTATTACCAGGCGCTGATCAATTCGTTGGTGCTGGGGGCCTGGACCGGATTGTTCAGCCTGCTGATCGGCCTGCCGCTGGCCTGGGCCGTCAGCCGGACCAACACGCCGGGCAAAGGGTTCCTCAAACTCACCGCCACGCTCGCTTACCTCACGCCGCCCTTTCTGACGGCCATCGCGTTCGTGAACCTCTTTGGGCCCAATGCCGGGCTCATCAACGGTTTTCTGCGCGACACGCTGCACATGCCGTTCCTGACCTTCAACATCTTCTCGATGGCAGGTCTGGTGCTGGTGACGGTGCTGCACACGTTTCCGTTCGTCTATCTGCTGGCCTCGAGCGCTCTTGAATCGATCGACGCCTCCTATGAGGAGTCCGCCCAGATCCTGGGCGCCGGGAAATGGCGTACGGCCTTCCAGATCACGGCACCGCTGGTCGCGCCGGCCGTGCTTTCCGGCACGTTGCTCGCCTTCGTAAACGCGATCGCGCTGTTCGGCTCGCAGGCCATCATCGGCGTGCCCGGTCGCATCTACACGCTGCCCACGCGCATCTACGCGCTGTTCAACTATCCGCCGCAATACGGCCTCGCTTCGGCACTGTCGCTGATCTTCGTGGCGATCACAGTGCTCGCACTGTTCCTGCAGCGCGGCTATCTCGCGCGCCGCTCCTATGTGACGCTCGGCGGCAAGGGCAGCCGGCCGCAGCTTGTCGATCTGGGTGCCGCGCGCTGGCTGGTCTTCGGCTTCGGCGTGCTGGTCTTCATCGTGGCGATCGCGGCCCCGTATGCGTCGCTGATCGGCGTTTCCCTCAGCAAGTCCGTCGGCCTGCCGTTCTGGGAAAATCTGACGCTGCGGCACTACCGCTTCGTACTGTTCGAATACGACGTGACGCAGCGCGCCATCGGCAATTCTCTCCTTCTAGCCGCCCTGGCCGCGACGCTGGCGGTGTTGATCGGCGGCATCATCGGCTGGATCGACCTGCGCACGAATGTTCCGGGTCGCAAGGTGATCGACTACGCCTCGCTGATTCCGCTGGGTCTGCCCGGCATCGTCATGGCGGTGGCGCTGATCCAGTTCTGGTTGTCCACACCGTTTCCGCTCTACGGCACGCTGGTGATCCTGCTGCTCGCCTATACCGGCCGGTACATCCCGCTGGGCGTGCGCTCGGCCAATTCGTCCCTGCGCCAGATCGATCCCTCGCTGGAGGAAAGCGCGCAGATCCTCGGTGCCTCGTGGACGCAGACCATGCGCCACATCACCTTTCCGCTGATCCGGCCCGGGCTCTTCGCGGGTTGGCTGCTGGTGTTTGTCCCTGCGATCCAGGAGCTCAGCGCCTCGATCCTGCTGTTCAGCTCCAGCTCCATCACCGTCGCCGTCGCCATCTACAATCTCTATGAGACAGGCTATGTCGAGCCGGTATCGGCGCTGGCCATCATCAACATGATCATCATCGGCGTGGCGATCGTCATCGCCAATCGCCTCGGCCGCGGGCCCACACCGCGCGCGTCCGCTACCGCCTGACGGATCAAAATGGCCCGCATCGATATCGAGAATCTCTCCAAGCACTACGCTGCCGGCGCCCTGGCCGCGGTCAGCGAGCTCAATCTGCAGATCGCCGACAACCGCTTCGTAACGCTGCTGGGCCCCAGCGGCTGCGGCAAGACGACGACGCTCAGGCTCATCGCCGGCTACATCAAGCCCGATGTCGGGACCATCAAGGTCGATGGCGCGGTCGTTTCGTCGCCCGACGGCGTCGTGCCGCCCGACAGGCGCGGCATGGGCATGGTCTTCCAGAACTACGCCGTCTGGCCGCACAAGACCGTGTTCGAGAACGTGGCCTTCGGTCTGCAGCTGCGCCGGCTGGCGGGGGAGGAGGTCCGCACGCGCGTCGCGCGCATGCTCGATCTTGTCGGGCTGCAGGGTTTCGAGACCCGCCTGCCCAACCAGCTCAGTGGCGGCCAGCAACAGCGTGTGGCGTTGGCGCGGTCCCTGGTGGTCGAGCCAGGCATCCTTCTTCTGGATGAGCCGCTCTCCAATCTCGATGCCAAGCTGCGCGAGCGCATGCGCGTCGAGCTCAAGCAGATCCAGCGCCGCACCGGCATCACCTTCGTCTACGTGACCCACGACCAGGCCGAAGCGCTCGCCCTTTCGGACGATATCGCCGTGATGCATGGCGGCGCCCTCCAGCAATTCGGCCCGCCACGCGCGGTTTATTCGAAGCCCGCCAACCGCATCGTCGCGGATTTCATGGGCCAGGTGAACTTCGTGCCAGGCGCGCGTGACGCAGGCGCAAGATGGCCACGGACGCGTCAGCATCGAAGGCGGGCTCGATCTGGCGATCGAGTTGCCGCCAGGCATTGCCGCGGGCGCTGCCGTCGACGTCGCCGTGCGCCCGGAGAATATCCGGCTGCACCCGGATGGGGTGCCTGTCCCCGCCTTGCCGGGCAAAATCGTGGAACTCACCTTCCTCGGCAACACAAACGAATATATGGTCGTGTCCGGCGCTCAGCGCGTGCGCGTGCAGACCCACCCCACACAGGTCTTCAATGTGGACGATCCCGTCCGCATCGAATTCGACCCCGCGCAATGCACAATATTTGCGAGCCGTTAAGCAGACGAGGACGACATGGCCAGGACCAAGAGCAAGCCGAAGAAGAAGGTCGCGAAGCGCAAGGCGAAGCCCGCCGCGCGCAAGGCGCTGACGCGCAAGGCCGCGAGCGTTTCGGCGGCCCCCAAGATCACCGCGCGCGAATACTGGATCCACAAGCAGGACGGCGCCGAGAAGGTGAAGCTATTTCTCTACGAGAAATTCACTGGCAATCCCGACAAGGCGAAAGGCATCATCCTCTTCGTGCACGGCTCGTCCATGGCCGGTCAGCCGACGTTCGATCTGCAGGTGAAGGGCCGTCCGGACTCCTCGGTGATGGAGTACTTCGCCAAGCGCGGCTACGATACGTTATGCGGTGGACATGGAAGGCTATGGCCGCTCGGAGAAGTCCCGCAACAACAACGCGCCGATCTCGATGGGCGCCGACGATTGCTACGCCGCCGCCCTGCAGATCCAGAAGCTGCGCGGCAAAAAGCCGATCCATCTTTACGGCATTTCCTCGGGCGCCTTGCGCGCTGCGACCTTCGCCCAGCGCCATCCCGAAATGGTCGGGCGCCTGGCGCTCGATGCCATGGTGTGGACGGGCGAGGGCAGCCCGACCTTGGAGCAGCGCAAAAAAAAGCTCGCCGAGTTTCAGGCGATAAATCGTCGCCCCATCGACAAGGCCTTCGTGTATTCGATCTTCAACCGCGATCATCCCGGGACCGCCGAAGACCGCGTCATCGAGGCCTTCGCCGACGCGATCACCGCGCTCGACACTTCGGTGCCCACCGGCACCTATGTCGACATGTGCTCGCGGTTACCTCTCGTTGACCCTGAAAAACTCACCATGCCGACCATCATCATGCGCGGCCAGTGGGACGGCATCGCCGGCGTCGACGACCTGATCGAGTTCTTCAAGCGCCTGCCCAACCCCGACAAGAACTTCACCGTGATGCCGGGCATTTCGCACGCGAGCTTCCAGCAGAAGAACTACATGCTCGTTTACCACATCCTGCACGGCTTCTTCGCCCAGCCCGAGCCGCTCTATCGCGGTTGAGTTCCTTTCCCTCTCCGCCGCGAAGCGGGGGAGAGGGTGGGCCCACCTTCGCTAAAGCTACGGTGGGCAAGGCCCGCCGAAGCCTTGGCGAAGGCGGGAGGGTGAGGTGGTGGTTCAGCGTGGCTGTCTTTCAACAATTCGCGGCGGAGAGACCCACCTCACCCGCTCGCTGACGCTCGCACCCTCTCCCCCCACTTCGTGGGCGGAGAGGGTTAGTTTCAGCGCGTGCAACATGAGTTTTTATCACTTCGGACGCGGCCGGCGGATGGGACATTGCCCACCGATTCGGGCCTATGGTGGTGTTCCCGTGCTTGCCAACCGGGGGCCTTCGCCCGCAATCTATCCGTGAAGCCGCAGCGAGCGTTGCCCACGAGGTAAGCGCCGTGCAAAGCGGCCATATATTGTGGGGGAAACGACCATGCGCAAAAATTTGTCACTCGGTCGCCGAGATCTCTTGCGCCACACGATTGTGGCCGGTGGCGCCGCGGCGATCTTCGCGCCGCATATCTCAATTGCGCAGGCGCGCCCGACCATCCGCATCGGTGTTCCGACCAAGACCTATTTCCCGACCATTATTTCCGAAACTGCCCTGCGCCAGAAACTTTTCGAGAAAGAGGGCGTCAATGCCGAGCTCACCATCTATCGCAGCGGCGCCGAGGGCTTCGAGGCGCTGGCCGCCGGTGCCACCGACCTCGTCTACAATTCCTCGTCGAGCGTGGCGGCCGGTCTGAACAAGGGCGTCAAGACGCGCTGCGTCGCCAATGGGGCACTCGGCTATTACGGCTGGCACATGATGGTAAAGCCGGACTCGCCCATCAAGTCGATGAAAGAGCTTGAGGGCAAGAAGGTCGGCATCACCTCGGCCGGGTCCGGCTCCGACATCCTGGCGCGCTGGTCCTTGGCGAATTACAAGCTCAACTTCACGCGTGTACCCTTGGGCGGCGGTGGCCTGGTGCCGAACCTGCTCACCGGCAATGTCGATGCGACCGTGCTTTATTCGCCGCTGACTTACCAGGTCATGCAAGCGAAGCAGGCGCGCTCCATCGCCGATTTCGGCGCCGAGGTCCCGGAACATTCGACGGGAAGCTGGATCGCCTCCGACAAGATCATCGGCGAGCGCCCGCAGGTGGTCCAAAAGGCGCTCAATGCGCTTTACGGCGGTGTTGCCTTTCTGCGCGATGAAAAAAACCGCGCTGTCGCGGTGAAGCTGGTCGCGGAGATCGATGAGATTCCCGAGCCGATCGCCGCCGCCGAGCTCGACAACAACATCGCCAAACTCTCGGCCACCGGCGAGTTCAAGAGGGAGTGGATGGAGCGCGCTCTCGAGATGGGCAAGCTGATCGGGATGACGGATCTCGCCCCCGTGGCCGATATCTACGTCGAGAACTTCAAGCCGGTCCCGACCAAGGTGTGAGGCGAGGCACCGGCGCGTCATGAGCCGAGCATACATCTTCGTCACGCGTCTGGCGTTGTTGGCGCTGATCATGGCGGCGTGGGAGGCGCTGCCCCGCACCGGTGCCGTCAACCCGCTGTTGTTGCCGCCGCTGAGCGACGTGCTGGTCATGCTCGTCCAGCTTCTGCAGCGGCCGGCGGTGCATCAGGCGATCGGCGTTACGTCAGCGGAAGTCGTGGTCGCCTTCATCATCGCTGTGCCCCTGGGCGCGACAATCGGCGTGCTGATTGCCGAGCACGAATACGTGGGCGACATCTTCAAGCCGATGCTGTTCTACGTCTTCAGCATCCCCAAATCGATCTTCCTGCCGATGTTCATCCTGGTCTTCGGCATCACCTTTCAGCAGAAAGTGGCCTACGCCGCCTTCACCACGGCCTTCGTCGTGCTGATGAGCGCCACGGCCGCGGTGGAATCCGTGAAATCCGATCACGTCCTGGTCGCGCGCTCTTTCGGTGCGACGCGGATGCAGATCCTCCGCCGCATCTACGTGCCCAGCATGATGCCGCTGCTGTTGGAAACCTTGCGCATCTCCATGATCTTCAACTTCACTGGCGTGATGATCGCGGAGATGTACGCCTCGCGAACCGGCATCGGCCACCTGATCGCCAGCTGGGGCGAGAATTTCCAGATGCCGCAATTGTTCGCCGGCGTGATCCTGCTGTCGACCATCGCCATTCTGTTCAACGAAACCGTTCGGGTCCTGGAGGCGAGATGCAGCACGTGGCGAACCTGACCCGCATTCGCGAGCAGCCGCACGAAGTCGCGATCGAGGTCGCCAACCTCAGCCATGTCTATCAGGGCATGCAAGGGGAGGTGCCGGCCCTCGAGGACATCTCGATGACGGTCGAGGCCGGGCGCTTCGTGGTGATCGTGGGCCCCAGCGGCTGCGGAAAAACCTCGCTCCTGATGATGATGGCAGGCTTGCGCGCGCAAAGTGCGGGAACGATCCTGTGCCACGGCAAGCCGATCCCCGACCCCGATCCCACGCGCGTCGGCGTCGTCTTCCAGGAGGCGAGCCTCTTTCCCTGGCTTTCCGCCACGGACAACATCGAGTTTCCGCTCAGCCTGCGCGGAACCCCGAAGGAGGATCGCAAGCGCCGCGCCGAAGCGATGCTGTCGCTGGTCGGGCTCGAGGGCTTCGGTCAGCGCTATCCGCATGAGCTGTCCGGCGGCATGAAGCAGCGCGTCTCAATTGCCCGCGGCCTGGTGCAGGATCCGCCCGTCTTGCTGATGGACGAGCCGTTTGCGGCGCTGGACGAGCAGACCCGCATGACCATGGGCCACGAGCTGCTGCGCATCTGGTCGACCACGTCCAAGACCGTGGTGTTCATCACGCACAGCCTGACCGAGGCGGTCTACTTGGCCGATGAGGTGCTGGTGATGTCCGCGCGACCCGGGCGCATCATCGACCGCATACAGATCAACCTGCCGCGTCCGCGCACCTACGAGATGATGGCGACCGACGTGTTCGGCCGGCTGCGCGACCGGATCTGGCAACAGATCCGCAAGACGTCATGAGGCGCCCGGCGCCCAAGACCGTCCGCCGCGCCATCCTGGTGGCGCTGATCGTGCTGTGGGAGGCAATTCCCGCCACGAAATTGATCCCAGAGCTGTTCCTGCCGGCGCTGTCGAGCACGCTCAAAGTTCTGATCGCCGATTGGCGCATCTACGGCGAAGCGCTGCTGGTGACGCTCTATGAAGTCGCATTCGCGATGGTGATCGCCTGCGGCGGGGGTATCGCGGCGGGGGCAGTGGTGGGCGGCCTCGCGCGGCTGCGCAACCTGCTGCTGCCGGTGTTCTCCAGCCTCTATGCCGTCCCGATCGTCATTCTCTACCCGATCTTCACCGCGTGGTTCGGCGTCGGATCCGAATCGAAGATCGTCTTTGCCGGCATCTACGCGTTCTTCCCCGTGATGCTGTCGACCGCGGCCGGCATCCGCACCATCGACCCGCAATTCCTGCTGGCCGCCCGCTCGATGGGGGCAAGCGTGCCCCAGCTCATCACCCGGGTCATCATTCCGGCCTCCATCCCGACCGTGTTCGCCGGCCTCAGGCTCGGTGGCGCGCTCGCGATCATCGGCGTCGTGGTGTCGGAGATGCTGACAGCGGCGGCGGGGATCGGCTATCTGGTGACACTCAACCGCACCATTCTCGAGAGCCCGCGCGTCTTCGCCGCGATCTTGATGATTCTGGTCTTGGCCGTCGCCTACGATATGCTGTCGCGGGCCATCGAGCGGCGCATGGTCGTCTGGCAATCCGCCGGCCGGACGCCGCGATCCGCCGTACGTCCCGCTGCCGGTGTTCCTGCACCCGCGGCCGCCTGAAACAGCACAGCCTAGAACAGGAGCGCCAATGCCATTGCCTTCGCATCTCTTGCCGACCACCGTTGTCGGCAGCTATCCGCAGCCCGATTGGCTGGTCAACCGCGAGCTGCTGTCGAAAGTGGTGCCGCGCACGCGCATGACGGAGATCTGGCGCATCCCCGAGCCGCTGCTGGAGCAGGCGCAGGATGACGCCACCATCGTCGCCATCCGCGACATGGAGCGTGCGGGCATCGACATCATCACCGATGGCGAAATCCGTCGCGAAAGCTATTCCAACCGCTTCGCGACGGCGCTCGATGGCATCGATCTCGAAAAGCCCGGCATGGTCAAGACGCGATCGGGGTCGATGACGCCCGTACCGCGCGTGGTCGCCAAGCTCACGCGCAAGGCACCCGTGGAACTGCGCGACATGGAATTCCTGCGCCGCAACACCGACAAGCCGGCCAAGATCACGCTGCCCGGCCCGTTCACCATGGCGCAGCAGGCCAAGAATGAGTTCTATAAAGACGACGAAGAGATGGCGATGGACTTTGCCGCCGCCGTCAACGCAGAAGCCCTCGACCTGCAGAAGGCCGGCGCCGACGTGATCCAATTCGACGAGCCCTGGCTGCGCAACGATCCCGAGGCCGCCAGCCGCTACGCCGTCAAGGCGATCAACCGCGCGCTGCAGGGCATCACCGTGCCCACGATCGTGCATCTGTGCTTCGGCTACGCCGCCGTCGTGCCCGGGGCGAGCAAGCCGACCGGCTATTCCTTCCTGCCGGGCCTCGCTGACTCGAAGGCGCAGCAGATCTCGATCGAGGCCGCACAGCCCAAGCTCGATCTCGGCGTGCTCAAGGATCTTGCTGGCAAGAAGATCATGCTCGGCGTCCTCGATCTCGGCAGCGCCGCGATCGAAACCCCGGCCGAAGTGGCACAACGCATCCGCGCCGGCCTCAAATTCGTGAAACCCGCCGACCTGATCCCGGCCCCCGATTGCGGCATGAAATACATGCCGCGCGAGGTGGCGTTCGGGAAGCTCAAGGCGCTGGCGGCGGGTGCTGCGATCGTGCGCAAGGAAGTCTCGTAAAGTCTTTCACAGCGAGTATGCATCGATGACAACTCTGCGGCCCTTCCTCATGTTTACAGGACAGGCGCAGGAGGCGATGAGCTTCTACGTCTCCCTGTTCCCCGGCGGTACGATCGACGATGTCGTCCGCTACGGGCCCGGTGGCCCGGGGCCGGAGGGCACGGTGATGAAGGCAAGCTTCACGGTGGCCGGGCAGACGATCCTCTGCACCGATACCTTCGTGAAGCATGCTTTCAGCTTCACGCCGTCCTTCTCCCTCTTCGCGCAATGCGAGTCGGACGCGCAGATCGAGCGCCTCGCGGCGGCGCTGGCCGCGGGCGGGCAGATGCTGATGCCGCTCGACAATTACGGCTTCAGCCGCCGCTTCACCTGGGTCAGCGACCGCTACGGCGTCTCCTGGCAGCTCAATCTGGACTAGGCCGGTTTTAGCTGCCGTCGGTCGAGGGGCGTGATGCCGCTGCGTCACGAAGCACTGCCGCGCCTGGAGCGTCAACGACAGTCGACGGCAAATCCGTTCGGCAGGCATTGCTTGATCCGGATGGACTCCATCTGCTGCAGAAACAACTGCTGCTGCAGACGCTGTTGCGCCAAGAACAGCGCAACGAGAGTCCTCGTCGGCTGCGCTGACGCCGCGCGGCCCGGCATTGCCGCACGCGCTCAGCAGAACAGTCGCCAGAATTGCAACGTGACACCGCATCGGCCGATCGATCTCTCAAGGACTGATCGGACAACGCTAGCACGTAAAGAATAAATATGAAACAACTATCGCGTGTCTACCAGTTGGTGAGCGTCCCATCCTCCAGCCTTGCGATCGGCAGATACGCCGGTTCATACGGATACTTCGCCGCCAGTTTCTCGTCGATTTCGACGCCGTGCCCCGGCACGTCGCCCGGATAGAGGAACCCACGCTCGAACGTATAGGCATGCGGGAACACAGCATCCGTCTCGTCGGTGTGGCGCATGTATTCCTGGATGCCGAAATTCGGCACCGACAGGTCGAAATGCAGCGCCGCCCCCATGCACACCGGTGAAAGGTCGGTAGCGCCATGGCTGCCGGTGCGCACATGGTAGAGCTCCGCCAGGGCCGCGATCTTGCGTAAGTGCGAGATGCCGCCCGCGTGCACGACCGTGGTGCGGATATAGTCGATCAGCTGGTTCTCGATCAGCTCGCGGCAGTCCTAGATGGAGTTGAACACCTCGCCCACCGCCAGCGGCGTCACCGTGTGCTGGCGGATGAGCTTGAACGCCTCCTGGTTTTCCGCCGGCACCGCGTCCTCCATCCAGAACATGCGGCACGGCTCCAGGCTCTTGCCCACGCGCGCCGCCTCGATCGGCGTCAGGCGGTGGTGCACATCGTGCAGCAGATGGAAGTCGAACCCGTGCTTTGCGCGCACCGCCTCGAAGACCTTGGGCACGAAGTCGATGTATTTCTCGGTCGACCAGATCTGCTCCTCCGGCAGGCCCTTGGTCGCCGGCTCGTAGAACAGCTTGCCCTTCGCCACGCCATAGGCCGTCGACAGGCCGGGCACGCCGGCCTGGGCACGCACCGCCTTATAGCCCGAGCTCGAGATAGTGCCGCGACGGCATCGACCGCCTCGGCGATGTCGCGCCCATTGGCATGGCCGTAGACCATCACGCTGGAGCGGCTCTTGCCGCCGAGAAGCTGGTAGAGCGGCAGGCCCGGCGATCTTGCCCTTGATGTCCCACAGCGCCGTGTCGACCGCGGCGATCGCCGACATCGTCACCGGCCCGCGCCGCCAATAGGCACCCTTGTAGAGATACTGCCAGATATCCTCGATCTGCTGCGGGTCGCGGCCGATCAGGCAGGGGATGACATGGTCCTCGAGATACGCGACCACCGATTTCTCGCGGCCGTTCAGCGTCGCGTCGCCAACTCCGTAGACCCCCTGGTCCGTGACGATCTTGAGCGTGACGAAGTTCCGGCCGGGGCAGGTGACGATGCAATAGGCTTTGACGATCTTCATTGTGCGTCCTCGAAGTCGGTAATCACGCGGCGTCGACGTTCGTCGTGCGCTCGGGTGCGAACAGCCCGGGGTTCTCGGCGGCGATGGCGGGAAATGTTGAGGATCTCGCGCAGATGCCGGCGCATCGCCGCCTCTGCGGCCGGCCGCTTGCGCCGCGACAGCGCCTCGACGATGGCGCTGTGCTGCTTGATCAGATGCGGGAGCGGCGAGGCGCCGCTGAAACTCAGATAGCGCACGCGGTCCATCTGCGCCTTGATCGATTCCAGCATGCGCCAGGCATGGGCATGGCCGGCATTCTCAGCGAGCGTGCGGTGGAAGGTCTCGTCGAGGGCGAGGAAGCTCGGCCAATCGTTGTCGGAGGCGGCCGTACGCTGTGCGGCAATCAAGCGGCGCAACTCGGCGATGCTGGCGGGCTTGATCTTGTCGGCGAGTTCGCCGACCACCGCCACTTCGACCGCCTCGCGGATGAAGCGCGCCTGCAGCACGTCGCGCTGTGTGATCGGTACGACGAACGTGCCGCGCTGCGGGCGGATTTCCACCAGCCCGGCCTCGGCCAGCTTGATGAAGGCCTCGCGCACCGGCTGGCGGCTGACGCCAAACTGGCGCGAAATCTCGGTCTCCGACAGGGCCTGGCCCGGCTGCAGGCGCAGCATCACGATGGCCGTGCGCAGGGCCCGGAAAATCTGCGGCGTGATCGCTTCGGAGACGTTGAGTGCAAGGTCGGGCATCGTCGTCACCCGTTCCAGCCGAGATGGCTGAGGAAGTCTACGCGTGCGCTCAACCGTGGGCGCGTCGAAAATCTGCGCCGGCGGGCCTTGCTCGATGACCGTGCCGTGGTCGAACACCACCACCCAATCCGCAACCCGTCGCGCGAAGGTCATCTCGTGCGTGACGACGATCATCGTCATGCCTTCCTCGGCCAGCGTCTTCATGACGTTGAGCACTTCGCCGATGGTTTCGGGGTCGAGCGCCGAAGTCGGCTCGTCGAACAGCATCACCTCCGGCTCCATGGCCAGCGCTCGGGCGATCGCCACGCGCTGCTGCTGCCCGCCGGAAAGATTGGCCGGGTAAGTGTCCGCCTTCGCTGCGAGGCCGACCTTGTCGAGCAGACGCCGCGGCGCGCTTGCGCGCGTTGTCCGGCTCATCTCCAAGACGGTGGATGGCCCAATCGCCACATTCTCGAGCGCGGTCTTGTGCGGGAACAGCTCGAAATTCTGGAACACCATGCCCATGCGCTGGCGCACCTGGCGGATACCGGCGTCGTCGGCTCGGGAGCGGCACGCCATCGAAGCAGGATCTCGCCGCCGCTGACGAGCTCGAGCGCATTGGTGCAGCGCAGCAGCGTCGACTTGCCCGAGCCCGAGGGCCCGATCAGGCACACAACCTCGCCCTTGTGCACCTCCATGGAGACGCCGGCGAGCGCCGTGAAATCGCCGAAGCGCTTCACCACATCGTCGTAGACGAGGACCGGCGGTTTCGCGCGAAGCTCGCGGTGCCGAGTTGGAGGCGCTCATTCGTTCACCTTGAATTTGACGCGGATCCAGTCGACCAGCTTGGCCTGTGGATAACCCATCAACCAATAAATCGCCGCCATCGCCGTCAGCATTTCCAAAACGCGGAACGTCTGCGAGCGGACTGCATCGAGGCATGCGCCAGCTCGCCCACCGCGATCACCGAGACCAGCGACGTGTCCTTGAACAGCGACACCCAGGTGCTGGCCAGCACCGGCAGCACGCGCCGCCAGGCCTGCGGCAGGATGATCTTCCGCATCGCCTGAAAGCGGCTCATGCCCAGCGCGATGGCCGCTTCTGTCTGCCCCTTGCGGATCGAATTGATGCCGGCGCGGAAGGTCTCGGAATTGTAGGCCGAGACGTTGAGGCTGAGCGCGATCAACCCGGTGGTGAAGGCGGAGAATTCGATCCCCAGTGAGAACCGGCATCACATAGAACGCCCAATAGACGACCAGGATGATCGGCAGGTTGCGGAAGAATTCGACGAAGCTGGCGCTGGCGGCCGGAGATCACGCCGGATCGGCGACAACCGCATCAGCGCCAGCAGAATGCCGCCGGGCACCGCGACCGCCATGGTGAGCACCGTCAGCAGGACGGTGACGCCGGCCCCCTCCAGCAGCATCATCGCGATATGCCAGACGACGCTCCAGTCGTAGCTCATGACCGCCCCAGGTGCGCCAAGCGCCGGTAGGCGATGTCGATGAACCGCGTGGTGGGAAACAGCACCACGAAATAGACGAACATCGCGAAGGTGAAGATCTCGATCGGGTGATAGGTCTGCCCGGCGATGCGTCTCCGAGCGCTTCATGTATTCCGGCACGGCGATCACGGTGGCGATCGCCGTATCCTTGATCGTGATCGAGACGATCGAGCCGAACGAGGGCAGCATCCGCACGATCGCCTGCGGCAACACGATCTTGCGCACCATCTGCGCCTGCGACATGCCCAGCGCCAGGCCCGCGCGCGATCTGCCCGGGCCGCACGGATTCGATGCCGGCGCGCACGATTTCCGCCACATAGGCGGCGATATGCAGCGTCAGCGCCACGACAGCGGCCCAGAAGGGCGGGAAGGAGATGCCAAATAGGATCGGCACGGCGAAGAAGGTCCACACCAGCACGACCAGCACCGGGATCGCGCGCATGGAATCGATGTAGAAGACCAGCGGCCAGCGCAGCCATTCCGGTCCGTAGACGCGCGCGAGGCCGATGGCGAGACCCAGGACCAGGCTGGCGATCACCGTGATGGCGGACAGCGCCACGGTGATGCCGAACCCGCCGAGCAGGTACCGCCAGTTCTCCAGGATCGGTGAGAAATCGAATTCCATCGATAGCTCGCGTCAAGCTACCGCCCCGCGCTCATGCGGAGCGGTAGCGGGCCGGATCAGGAGAGCGTGTCGATGACCTTGCGCTCGTCGGCGTCGAGGTCGGGCTTCATGCGCTTGGCGACGGCGCGCAGCCATTCGGTGAACGCGGCCTGGTTCTTGTCGACGCCGATGCCCACCGGTGCCGCCTTTTCCATGCTGTCCTGGCATTCGTTTTCCTTCGGCAGCACGGCGAGACCCTTCACCTTCTTGGCCATGCCGACATAGGGCACGCGGTTGATCGGGGCGGCGTCGGCGCGCTTGGCCATGACCTCCTCAACCGGTGCCGTGGCGCCGGAATTCGTGACGCCGCGCAGCTTCGCTTTGGGGAAGCGCTCCTTCACCCAGCCTTCCTCGCCGCCGCCGATGAAGTAGGCGATCGTGATCTCCGGCCGGTTCAGATCATCGACGGTCTTGGACTCGGCGAATTTCGGATTGTCGGCGCGGCCGAACATGCACACGCTGGTGCGCGAATAGATGACGAAGTCGATGACCTTGAGGCGGTCGGGCGTCTCGGCCAGCGGCGTGATCGACAGGTCGACCTGGTTGGAGGCCAGCACCGGCACCTTGGTCTCGTGCGCAGACCAGGATCGGCTCGACCTTCACGCCGAGCAGGCGCGCATATTCCTTGGTCAGGATCCACGCTGGGCCGGCCCATGCCTCGCCGCCATCGGATTTCGTGTTCTCGGCCAGCCAGGGCAGGTTGGCGAGCACGCCCACGCGCAGCACGCCGGCCTTGCGGATCGCGTCGATGCGCGGGCTCACGCCAGGGGCGGGGGGCTCCTGCGCGAAGGCGGGGCTGGCGGCGGCGATGGCCATCACGCCGGCCAGGGCAAAGCAAAGCTTCTTGAGCATCTCGACGGTTCCTCCATGGAAGCGCCCCTTTAAAGGGGCGCTGTTCGTGATTTCGGGTGACGCCGGACCCCGGCCGCCACTACCATACAAGTTGATTGATACTACCATACAAGCTAGGAACGCAAGGGCCATCGGCGCTATCGTGGCCGAACTCAAGCAACCAACAACCCGGGACCGGAAAAGGGAACGCCATCATGCCGTTTGCCGCCATCGTCCATGCCGCGCGCGATCTGCGCTATGAAGCAACAAGCGAGCAGGAGCTGCCGGCGGGCGAAGTGCGCGTGCGCTTCGGTGGCGGCGGTATCTGCGGCTCCGACCTTCATTATTTCCTGCACGGCCGCAACGGTTCCTTCGCGGTCGTCGAGCCGCTGATTCTCGGCCACGAGGTGGCGGGCGAGATCGCCGCGATCAACGGCACCGCACCGAGCCTGGCGGTGGGCGACCGGGTCGCTGTGCGGCCCTCGCGCGTTTGCGGCAAATGCCCGGCCTGCCTTTCCGGCCGCAGCAACCTTTGCAGCAACGTCTTCTTCATGGGCTCGGCCAGCAAGCGCCCGCATATGCAAGGCGGCTTTGCCGAAACCATCGACGTGCGCGCCGAGCAATGCGTCAAGGTGCCGTCGAGTGTGTCGCTGGAACATGCCGCCTGCGCCGAGCCGCTCTCCATCGGCCTGCATGCCGCCAACCGCGCCGGCGATCTGACGGGGCGCAACGTGCTGGTGATCGGTGCCGGCCCGATCGGCCTGCTATTGGCGGCGGTCGCCAAGCAGCGCAACGCCGGCCGCGTGATGGCGGTCGACCTCGAGGCATCGGCGCTCGAGCGCGCCCGCGCCATTGGCGCGGACGCAACGCATGTTGCAAAGACGGCGCTGCCCGATGCCGGCTCCTACGACGTGGTGTTCGAAGCCTCGGGCAGCCCGCGCGCCGTCACCGCGGCGATCGAGGCAATCCGCCGCGGCGGCATCTTCGTCCAGGTCGGCAATCTGCCGGGCGACGCGTTCCCTGTACCTTTCAACGACGTGATGGCCAAGGAACTCGACGTGCGCGGCTCCTTTCGCTTCGCCGATGAATACAGCCAGGCCGTTTCGCTGATTGTCAGCGGCGCCATCGACGTGCGCCCGATGATCAGCGCCACGCTGCCGCTCTCGCGCGCTGTCGAGGCCTTCGAACTCGCCGCCGATCGCACCCGCAGCTCGAAGGTGGTGCTGACCCCGGGGTGACGGCTCACCGGCCGCGTGTCGGCGATGACGCGTGACATTTGACAAGGGGGAGCAGCCACAATGATTGCACCTTCGAATGCCGTATTCGCCACAACCTTTCTCGCTTGCCTCCCGATATCGTCGGCCGTCCGCGCGCAGATGCCCGATGCCATTGCGGTTGCCGGGGAGACCCTCGTGGCCACGATGCACGCCGAGGGCGCCCAGATCTACGAGTGCAAGACTCAACTCAGCCGGAAAAGCGATCTGGCAATTCCGCGAGCCGGTCGCGACGCTGATCGTCGACGGCAAAACGGTCGGCCGGCATTACGCCGGCCCGAGCTGGGAGCTCAGCGACGGCAGCAAGGTCGTCGGCAAGGTCGCCGGTCGCGCACCCGGCGCCACGGCCAACGATATCCCGTGGCTGAAACTTGACGGGATTTCGCAAGGCGGGGCGGGGACGCTCGCCGGCGTCACGACGATCCAACGAATCAGGACCAAAGGCGGCAACGCTGAGGGGGCTTGCAATTCGGCGGGATCATTCCTGAGCGTGCCCTACGCCGCGGACTATACGTTTTTCAAGAAATAGCCCGAGCGCTCCGTCGCACCGGGGCAGGGGCAGGCCTCCCAGCGCGGAGGTGTGGAGATTTTGTGAGCAAGCGAAACCAAAGCGCGCTGCCCCACGTTATGGGTTCGACGTGCGGCAGCTCGATGTCATCCGCGCCGCGCGAGCCGTTTTCGCTGAGGTGTGTGCATGACCCGTTTCGGGTCCGCCCTTCTATTTGCTTTTGTCACCATGGCCCTTTCGCTGGTGCCAAGCCGGACCGCGCGCCCGCATGGCGAGGCCGCATGGATCGCCGACGGAAACTATGTCAGCAAGGCGGGGGAGAAATGCTGCGGCACGCATGATTGCCATAGCGTGGTACCGCAATCCATCCACCTCATCGGCGATACGTATTTCGTGAACTATGACGGCCGAACTTACTCCGTTACCGACCGTCAGGCGCTGGATTCGATCGACGAGCGCTTTTGGATCTGCGTCTGGGGCGCTGGCATGAAATGCTTCTTCCGGCCGAAACTCGGTTCCTGAGCCGCGCCCCGTCTAAATCGAAACGAAAGACGAAACGCTAGGCTCAGGCGCGCTTCAGCTCCTCGAAGAAGCCTGACACGGAGCTGCGCAGCGTCTCGGCGCGCTCGCGCAGCTCGCCGACGACGGCCTGGACGTCGGCGGAGGCGCGGGCCGTACCTTCCGTCGCGGCGTTGACCGAGGCGATGTTCGTCGACACGTTCTTGGTGCCGGCCGCCGCTTCCTGAACGTTGCGCGCAATCTCCTGCGTCGCGGCACCCTGTTCCTCGACCGCCGAGGCGATGGTCGTCGCGATCTCATGGATTTTACCGATCGTCCCGCTGATCGCCTGAATGGCGCTGACGGTATCACCGGTCGCACCCTGCATGCCGCTCACCTGGGCCGCGATGTCCTCGGTCGCTTTCGCCGTCTGGGTGGCAAGATTCTTCACCTCCGATGCGACGACGGCGAAGCCCTTGCCGGCCTCGCCCGCGCGCGCCGCCTCGATCGTGGCGTTCAGTGCCAGAAGATTGGTCTGCCCGGCAATGTCGTTGATCAGCTTGACCACATCGCCGATCTTCTGCGCCGCCGCGGCCAGCTCCTGGACGCGGGCATTGGTCCGCCCAGCCTGGTCGCTGGCTTCGCCGGCGATTGCGGCCGACTGCGTGACTTGGCGGCTGATCTCCGCGATCGACGCCGACAGCTCCTCGGCGGCACTCGCCACGGTCTGAACGTTGCCCGACGCCTGATCGGCGGCCGTGGAGACCGCCGTGCAACGCTGCGAGGCCGCCGCCGCGGAATCCGAGAGCTGGTGCGAGGTCGCCTGCATTTTCTCGGCGAGCTTCACGTTGTCTGCAATGAGTTTGTCGAGTGTCACATTGAACTGCGCGATGCGCGTATCGATGATGCTCTGTCGGCGCTGTTTCTCCTCGGCGCCGCGGCGGGCCTCGTCCTCGAGCTGCGTGTTGCGCTGCGCGCCAAGGCGCAGCTTCTCCAGCGCCTCGGCCAGCCGGCCAAGCTCGTCCTGGTGGCCGGTCGATGGAACGGCGATGTCGTAGCGGCCGTTGCTCAAGCCGGCGACGGCGTCGGTCAGGCCGCGCAACGGTCGCGCGAAGCGGCGCACCAGGATCGATGCCGTCCATGCCGCAGCACCCAGCGCGAGCACCAGCAAGATTCCGGCCAGGATCAGCCGGAAGCGGGCATCGGCGACGTCGGCCTGCACGGAACTGCGCGCCAGCTCGAGCGCCGACAGGCCGATCCCGACGATGTCGTCGTACATGCCGTTGCACATGGCGGTGAAGGCGCGCTCGTCCTGCCCGGCCTTACCGTCGAGCTGGGCGTAAATGCTATCGAGCTTGTCGCGCAGCGCCATAGACGCGCGCTTCGTCTCTTCATAGGCGCGACGCAGGCCCGCATCGACACCGGGGCGCGACAGCGTCTCGCCCATCAGCTGCCAGGAGAGATTGACCGCGCCGCGATTGCGTATTGAGCGCCTTCGTCTGATCGGGCGTGAAGGCCTGGCCGCGCGCCACGTTGACGCGCGTCGAACCGCACTCATTGCCGGAATAGTCGCGCACGTTCCAGCTCAGCTGCCGGATCGAGATCAGCTCGGCCACGGTCGGCGTGATCATCCGCGCCTCGTTGGACATCATCAGCGAACTCGCCGACATCGAAGCGAGGATGGCGGTGATGCCGCGATACCAATCCTGCGAAGCCGCGGCTTTTCGCTCCGGGCGCGGCTTCTGCGCCTCGTTCTGCAGCGTCTGATAGCCGGCCGCGAGGGCCGCGACTTTCTCCTCGAGGTCCTTGGCGCGCGCCTCGCTATCGGGCGTGGCGGCCGCGCGGAGGGCGGCGGTGGTGGCGGCGGCATCGCGCTGCACGCCGCGATAGAGCTCCTCGATTTTCGGCTGAGCGTTGTCCTCGCTCATCAGGTTGAACTCGCCCTGCACCCGGCGGACCCGGATGCCCTGCAGGTTCTAGTAGAGGATGCGATCGGCGGTGGCGAGGCGTTCCGAGCGCAGGCCGCGCCGCAGATCGCTGGCGCCGTCCCAGACCAGATAGCTGCCCGCGGCGCACAAGGCGATCACCAGCGTCGCCAGCATCGAGGTGAGCAAGAACGAGAGCGAGTTCTTCATGATCCGCATCCGCAAAAAGCGTCGACGCAAATGGAGGGTTTACGTCGGCGACCTTAGGGCGCAGATGCTAAACAACTGAAAAATATAGGCCCGAAGGTATAGGGCCCATTCAGGCGAAAGGGGCGCAGTCCCCGCTTTTGGGAAGTTCGATGCGCGCGCGACCCCCGCGCCGTGGCGATCGCCTTGATCTGCTTTTGCGAGGGGGATGGTGCCGCCGAAGTGAATTGAACACTCGACCCCGTCCTTACCAAGGACGTGCTCTACCACTGAGCTACGGCGGCCCAAATCCGGGAAGCAGCGATCGGCCCTTGTCGGGCCGGCGCGGAAAATGCCACAGCGGGCTGAGGGCTGCAACAGCATAGCGCTTTGGCCTCAGGCGGCACCACCACGCCAAAAATAGCACGGTGTGCGTGTGGCAGAGAAACGCGGGCATCCTGGACGTGCAGAATTTGCGATGACGGGCGGGCAACGAGCAGTTTTCCCGCGCGGCTCCGTTGCCTGAGCCGGCCCGCGCACGCCTTACTCCGAAGGAAGTTCGGCTTCTACCTTTTGGCTAAGTCATCGCGGCAATCCCGCGCGAATGGATGCAGTTTTTGTTGAGAATCCGGCACTTGCGGGCGGAGTCTGAGATGAATTTCAGACATTCGTAACCTTACGCGCGTTACTCTGTTCACCATGCTTGGCCCATCGACAACACCAATTTCCGATCCAGTCGGGCCAGCGGCCGACGCAAAGCATGGCTGGAACCCGCGCCTCCGCCGGCTTCACGATTACTGGGTTTCGATCACGCCGCCCGACCGCCTGCCGGGCCGCCGGCACTTCGATCCCACCGCAATTCCCGACCTGCTGCCGAATATCTGGCTGCTTGATGTCGAAACCGAACCGTTCCGGCTGCGCTATCGCCTGGCCGGCACCAACATCGTGCAGGCGCTCAAGCGCGAAGTGACGGGCATGTGGCTCGACGATGTGCATCCGAAGCTGAAAACCGACACCGTCCCGCTCGAGCGTTATCGCCGGATCGTTCTGTACGGCGAGCCGAGCTGGCGTCGCGGCCGGCCGATCTTCAGCCATGACCCGATCTGGCCGGAGATCGAGAACTTGATGCTGCCGCTCGCCACCAACGGCACCACGGTCGACACGATCCTCTGCATGACGCTGTTCTACCGCGCGGACGGCCGCGAGTTCTGATCGCGCGTCACACGCTCTCGGCGCCGTAATAGAGCATGACGCTGTGCTTCGCTTCCGCGAAGAACAGCCAGCGCTCGATCAGCACCCCCGCCATCGCCAGCACGACGGCCGCAACCGCGGCCACGGACGCGATGACGCCGCCCGCGAAGAACGCGAGCAGCGACAGGACAAACGGCACTGCGAAGGCCAGAACCGTCGCGATGCGGCGCAGCTTGGTCGCGTGCTTGCGCGCGATGCTGTAGCCCATTTCCTTGAGCAGGTAGCTTTCCTCGGTGTGCGGCCCCTCGAGGAATCGCACCCGCCCCTTCGAGGCCAGTGGCGCTGGCGACGGTCGACGGTGCGCGCGTCGTGTCGATGAACTGCCAATAGCGCAATTTGAAGAATGCCGCCGGCACCACCGCGAGCGCGGCGATGAGCGACGTGAGCGCGCTGTCCGGGCTCCACAGCGAAGCCAGCGCCTGCAGCCACAACGCGCCGGTCATCAGCGACAATGCCAGATAGTTCGGCGCGACCAGACCGTTACACCATTGGTGGATCGGCTTGAGCGAGGCATAGATCATCGCCGTGCACCACACCGTCAAGGCTGCCATGACGGCACTCGCAATCCCCCAGCGCTGCAACGACGCCCGCCGCGCGCCCGGCATAGAGCCAACCCAACCCGAAGAGCAGGGCGGGGGCGTAGGTCGCGATCGCCGCCAGCCCCTCGCGCGACAGCCACGACGTTCGCCATTGCGAGATCGCGCGCCACGCCCGCTCGGGATGGCCCAGATGCGCGGTGGAGGCGAAGAGTCCCGCGGTGATCAACGCCAATGCGACGGCCAAGGTGATGATCGCGAACCACGGGCTGTTCGGCACGAGTTCGATCGGCGCCAAAATGCCAAGCAGCGCCAGCAGCCCATAACCGGCGCCCGACGCGGTCGTGAAGAAGATGACGGAAAATGCGGGATGCATGCGGCGTGGGCGGTTAGCGTGACAGCACTCGATCCACCCAGCGCAGGAATGGATTGGCGCCGGCGCTCACCACCGGCTCGAGGCGCGCCTTGGCACCTTCGCGTTTCGGCCGGGCGGCGCGCGGCGGCAGATATTTGTTGACCGGCTTGTAGCCCAGCTCGGGCATCAGATCGACGCCGCCGCGCTCCGCGACCAGCTTCGAGACGGCGGAATTCGGATCGCCCAGGTCGCCGAAATGCCGCGCCGAGGCGGGGCAGGTCGACACGCAGGCCGGCACGCGGTCCTGCTCTTCAAGGTTCTCGTTGTAGATACGGTCGATGCACAGCGTGCATTTCTTCATGACACCCGCATCCTCGTCGAACTCGCGCGCCCCGTACGGGCACGCCCACGAGCACAGCTTGCAGCCGATGCAGGTGTCGGGATTCACCAGCACGATGCCGTCCTCGGCGCGCTTGTACGAAGCGCCCGTGGGGCAGACGCTGACGCAGGCCGGCTCGGCGCAATGCAGACAGGATTTCGGGAAATGCACCGTGCGCCCGCACTCGCCGTCGTCGCTCTCGAAGCTGTGGATGCGGTTGAACCACACGCCATACGCATGCGCGGTGTAGGGGTTGTAGTCGGGCAGCGGCGCCGAATGCCCGCCCGTGTTCCACTCCTTGCAATTGACCGCGCAGGCATGACAGCCCACGCACGTGTCGAGATCGATGACGAGCCCGAGCTGCTTCTGGCCCGCCTGTGGCGTTGCGTAGCTAGTCATTTGTCGTCGGCCGCGAAATCGGCGCCGTAGCGCAGGATATGCGGCGGCGTGGCAAGGCCGGGCGGGCGCGATAGAACCGGAAGCGCGGCTCCGTCTCGCCGGCCTCGACCGCGTCGACCTTCTCCACGCGCACGCGCAGATCGTACCAGGCCGCTTGGCCGGTGACGGGGTCGGAATTGGAATAGCGGTAGCCGTTGCGCTCCGGCAGCAACTCGGAGATCACGTGGTTGAGCAAGAAGCCCTTGTTCGACTCGCGGCATCGGGCGACAGGTTCCACGCGCCTTTACGCTTGCCGATGGCGTTCCAGCTCCACACCGTGTGCTTGTTGACGCCGTCCATCAGCCGCACCTGGCATTTGACGCGGGCGTGGTGGCTCGTCACCCACACCCAGTCGCCATCGCCAATGCCCTGCGCCGCAGCGGTCTCGCGGTTCATATAGAGGTGGTTGCGGCTCATGATCTGCCGCAGCCACGCGTTCTGCGAGCCCCAGGAGTGATACATCGCCATCGGCCGCTGCGTGATCGCGTGCAGCGGGAAGGCTGACGTATCGATGGCTTCCTCCTCGAACGGCATGTACCAGATCGGCAGCGGATCGAAATAAGTCTCGATGCGCTGGCGATGCTGCTCGGGCGGCTGCACCGGTCCATGCCCGCGCGCGGCCAGCCGGAATTTCTGCAGATGCTCGCTGTAGAGCTGCAGCACGATCGGCTCGGCTTTATCAATGAGCCCGTGCTTCACCGCCGTCTCGAGATAGCCTTTGTTGGCGTGCTTGAAATAGAGCTGATCGTGCGGCAGCTCGAATTTCCAGAAGCACTGGTTCTCGACGTATTTCTCGATCTGCCGCTTGTTGGGCGGGCCCGCACCGTCGAGCGTGCCGTCCGCCCCGCGCCAGCCGGCGAGCGGCCCCACGCCGGGCTTGCGCTCGTGATTGGCCAGATAGTCCGGGTAGCCGCCCGGATATTTGCGCGAGCCGTCGGTGTTGGTGAAGCCCGGCAGCTTCAGGCGGTGGCCGAGATCGATCAGCACCTCCTGGAACGGCCGCACGTCGCGGTCGGGCTTGATCACCGGCTGGCGGATCGCGTCGCCCGGCCCCTCGGCATTGCCGATCGGCCGGTCGAGCAGGGAGATGCAGTCCCAGCGCTCCAGATAGGTCGTGTCCGGCAGGATCAGATCGGCATACGCGACCATCTCGGAGAAATAGGCATCCGAATAGATGATGCGCGGAATCTTGTAGCCGCCGCTTTCGTCCTTGTCGGTCAGCATGGCGATCGTGCCGGCGGTGTTCATCGCCGAGTTCCACGACATGTTCGCCATGTACATGAACAGCGTGTCGATCTTGTACGGGTCGCCCTTCCACGCATTGGTGATGACCATATGCATCAGGCCGTGCGCAGCGACCGGCGCCTCCCACGAATACGCCTTGTCGATGCGCCGCGGCGTGCCGTCGGGATCGAGCAGCAAATCTTCGGGCCCGTGCGGGTTGCCGAGCGGCATGCCGGCCAGCGACATGGTTGGGCTTCACCTGATGCGCATGGCCAGCGGGCTTGGGCGCCGGCGGGATCGGGCGCGGGAAGGGGGATTTGTAGCGGAACGAGCCCGGCGTATCGATGGCACCCAGCAGCATCTGCAGCACATGCAGCGCGCGGCAGGTGTGGAAACCGTTGGAATGCGCCGAGATGCCGCGCATCGCATGCATCGAGACCGGCCGGCCGATCATCTTGTCGTGCTTGCGGCCGGCCCAATCGGTCCAGGGCTGATCGAGCACGACCTGCTTCTCGAACGCGGCTTCCGCGAGTTCGGCCGCGATGCGCCTTATCGTGTCCGCGGTAGTCCGCATCGCGCCGCGACGACATCGGCGCTGTATTGCGGATCGAGATAGCGTTCCGCCAATAGCTGGAACACCGGCACCGCGCGCCGCCCATCGGCCAGCGTGAAGTCGCCGACCACCGCCGGCTGGATCTCCGGCAGCATCGCGCTAGTCGCGCCATCGACGCGCTTGTCCCACGCCAGCGGGTTGCCGTCCGCGTCGCGCGCGAACAGCCCGTCATCGGCGCCGCCGGGATTGCGCACCACCAGCCACGGCGCGTTGGTGTAGCGCACGAGATAATCGAGATCGATCTTGTCGGCGCGCAGCAGCTCATGGATCAGCGCGAAGACGAATAGCCCATCGGTGCCCGGCCGGATGCCGATCCATTCGTCGGCGACCGCCGAATAACCGGTGCGGATCGGATTGACCGAGACGAATTTGACGCCGCGCGCCTTCAACTTCGACAACCCGATCTTGATCGGATTGGAATCGTGATCTTCGGCGACGCCGAACATCAGGAAATACTGCGCGTGCTCCCAATCCGGCTCGCCGAATTCCCAGAAGCTGCCGCCGATCGAATAGAGCCCGGCCGCCGCCATGTTGACGGAGCAGAATCCGCCATGCGCGGCGAAATTCGGCGTGCCGAACTGCGCGGCCCACCAGCCGGTCAGCGACTGGCTCTGGTCGCGGCCGGTGAAGAAGGCGAGCTTGCGCGGGTCTTGCGCGCGGATGTCACCCAGCCAGGTCGTGGCCAGCGCCAGCGCCTCGTCCCACTCGATCTCTTTGAATTCCGCCTGGCCGCGCTCGCCCACGCGCAAGAGCGGCTTGGTGAGCTTGGCCGGCGAATACTGCGTCATGATCCCGGCCGAGCCCTTGGCGCACAGCACGCCGCGATTGACCGGGTGGTTCTTGTTGCCCTCGATGTAGCGGATGCGCCCGTCTTTCAGATGCACCTTGATGCCGCAGCGGCAGGCGCACATGTAGCAGGTCGTGTACTTGACCTGGTCGTTCACCTGGGGCGAGGTGTCGACCTTCTCCTCCGCGCCGAACAGCCGCTCGGTCAGCCCGCCATCCATCGTAAAAATCCGTTTCCCCTCAGGGCCGTGCCGAAATCAGGCTCGGATGATACGCCCCTTGTATTAGCGCCGGGTGATGTAGTCAAACTGAGCGAAAGCAGCACTTTTGCCGTAGCTACGCTAGGCTATGTCTACGCGTCTTCGTCGGTAAGAATCCATGCCTCGCCATCCGTACAGCCTTGCCCTGAAACGCCTTGTCGAGTGCGATCCGCACATTGCCGCCGAATTCGCGCGCATCGGGCTGCCGCCGCGCCGCGAGCGGCCGCCGGGGTTCCCCACGATCCTGCGCATCATCCTCGGCCAGCAGGTGTCGACGAGTGCGGCCAACGCGATGTGGACGAAGATGACGGCGGTCATCGATCCGCTGACGCCCGAGGCGTTACTCCAGTACCAGCCCGACGCGCTGCGCCCCTTCGGCCTGTCGCGCCAGAAATCGGCCTACGCGCTGGGCCTGGCCGGCGATCTTGTCGCCGGCCGCGTCGATCTGGCGCGCGTCGAGGCGCTGGAGGATGAAGCGGCGATCGCCGAGCTCATCAAGATCAAGGGAATCGGGCGCTGGAGCGCCGAGATTTATCTGCTCTTCGCGCTCCGTCGCCAGGATATCTGGCCGTCGGGTGATCTGGCGCTGCAGGTGGCGCTGCAGCGCCTCAAGGGCCTGCGCAAGCGTCCCGATCCCAAGCGCATGATCAAGCTCGCCGAGGTTTGGCGGCCGCATCGCGGCGCCGCCGCGCATTTCCTCTGGCACTACTACGCGAATGCGCCGTTAACCAATTGAAACAATTGCCTCTCCTTTGGGATTACATGCTACGTTCCGATGAGGTTCTTGCATCGGCGGCGCAAATCGCTGAGCTTCGATTGTAGGACATCAACGCGGCTCGCGACCTCGCGAGTTCAACATCCAAAGTAGGTCATGACGCCGCCGCAAATTCCCGCCCGCTTCATCCGCTCCGTCACTCCAACCCAAATCACTGACTATCCCGCGCTTTCGGCCTTGCTCACCTTGTGGGAGCGCAAGCGGCGCGGCCGTCTTGCGCCGCAGCGCCGCGACTTCGCGGCCGAGGATCTCCACCTCTGGTTCGGCAATCTGATGGTCATCGACGTTGTCGACGGCGGCCGGGATTTTCTCTATCGCGTCTACGGCACCGATGTCGCGACTGCCTATGGCCACGACATGACGAACCGTCACGCCAGCGACTTCCCGGCACCGGTGGGGGAATTCGTGCTGTCGAATTATCGCGAGATCGTCTCGCAGATGCGCCCCATGTTCTGCGAGCACACGCCGCCGATCGACGTGTCCGTCTATAGCTGGCAGCGGCTCATTCTGCCGCTCTCCGAGGACGGGATGAGCATTTCCCAGATCCTCGTCGCGATCTACCCGACCCAGGCGCGCCGGATCACGCCGGAGCCCAGGGTGCGTGGCGGGACCTGACAAGCCAAGTCAGTTGACGCGGTTATACGGCAGCTTGCCGAGCAGCGTGGCCATGCCGCACCAGCCGGTGACGCCCGCCATCACCAGGCCCGCGCCGACGAACGCGCTGAGCCCCAGGAACCACGGGTGGATCGCCAGGCCCAGCACGACACCCGCGACGACCAGGCTGCCCGCCGTAATCTGCACCTGTCGCATGAGCGGCAGCGGTGCCTTGCGATTGAGGGCCAGCGGAAACCCCGCCTGTTTCCACGCAGCGATGCCGCCTTTGAGATGGGCAACGTTCGGGATGCCGGCCGCGGCGAGCATGGCGGCCGCGCGCGCGGAGCGGGCACCCGAAGCGCAATGCAGGATGATCGGGCGCGTCGCGTCCGCGGCCACGCGCATCGGATCGAACGAGGAGAGGGGCATCAGCTTGGCGCCGGCAATCCGCTCGCGCGCGTGCTCATCGGGCTCGCGCACGTCGATCAGGATCGCCTCGCCGCGGTCGAGCCGCGCTTTGACGGTCGGGGCATCCAGTTCCTGGATCTCGGAGGACATTGTGATCCGCTCCACTGCCGAAAACTTGCCGCATGCGGTATGATATTATATTAGTGATTGATAATATAAACTTCAAGAACAGGACGGATTCTCACGTCGATGCTGGCTCCTGCTAAGAGCGCTGTGCAGGTTTCTGGATTCTTCGATCCCGAGACCAGTTCGATGTCGTATTTGATCGTCGATCCCGCCACCAAGGTGGGCGCGGTGATCGACCCGGTTCTCAATTTCGACGCCCGATCCGGCCGCACCGCGACGAAGCACGCGCAGCAGATCGTCGATGCCGCCGCAGGGTTGCGCATCGACTGGATCCTCGAGACCCATGGCCACGCCGATCATTTGTCGGCGGCGCCCTTTCTCAAGCAGCAGCTCGGCGGCCGCATCGGCATCGGTAGCGGCATCAAGGGCGTCCAGGCGACGTGGAAGGAGATCTACAATCTCGAGCCCGGTTTCGCCTGCGATGGCTCGCAATTCGACAAGCTCTTCGCCGATGGCGAGCGTCTATCAATCGGCACCTTGGACGTGACCGCCTGGCACACGCCGGGCCATACCCCGGCCTGCCTCACCTATATCGTGCGCGACAACGACGGGCCGGCCTGCGCCTTCGTTGGCGACACGCTGTTCCTGCCGGATTCCGGCACCGCGCGCACGGATTTCCCTGGCGGCGACGCGCGCGCGCTGTATCGCTCGATCCGCCGCATCCTCGAGCTGCCGCCGGACACGCGCGTCTTCGTCTGCCACGACTACCAGCCGGGCGGGCGTGCGCTGGCCTACGAAACCACCGTGGCCGCGCAACGCGGCGCCAACATCCACATCAAGGACGGCGTCAGCGAGGACGAGTTCGCGAAATTCCGCACCGAGCGCGACAAGACGCTGTCCTGCCCGAACTTGCTGCTGCCCTCGGTGCAGGTGAATATCCGCGCCGGCCGCATGCCGCCGCCCGACGCCAACGGTGCGGTCTACCTGAAGCTGCCCGTCGACCGGATCTGACCCGGCCATAATCCGGCCATATCAACTCGGCAGATTCTTGTGTATGCGCTGGATCGTCATCGTCCTCGCGATCTGGGCCGAAATCGTTGCGGCATCGGCGCAGGAAGAACGGCCCGACAGAGTCAATTCGCAGGCGCTGCGCGGCGTCTGGGCGGGCCAATTGTCGTGGACGCAAGCCGGAGCGGGCGGAAGCTCCGCTTCCGTAAGCAAAGACGTCATTGTCGAGATCAACGAACAATCGGATTGCGCCTATGCGGCGTGGACGCTCGACGGTGTGCGCAGCACGCTTGGCTTCAAGGAGCAATCCTGCCCGGAAGCCGAAACGAATTGGTTCTGCCTCACCGGCGACCGCATCGATCCCGATACGGGCGAGGTCGTTCCCAGCGGCCTGATCTGCGGCCGGCGGGTGGGGCAAAGCTATAAGTCGGTCGAGGGGATTCCGAGAGTCGATCGACGTAACGGCTGAAATCGCTCGCAATTCACTTCACGTTGAACTCTACAACGGGCCAGCGCCTTTACGACCTATCTCTGGTCGCGCGGCGGATGCGGTAGTCAGTGCTGCCAGTCTTGCAAAGCGTGTTAGTTTAACCGGCAAGCTCGCCCGATTTCGACAGGATTTGGGCCGCAGCGTGGCCAGTCTCCCCCAGGATCTAGCGAACGCCAATTGTCATCGGCCCTGGTTTGGGCCGCGTCTGCCGGGAAGCGTCCAGAACAATCCAACTGCGGAAGAAAATCTCGAGGGTGCCCACGCTAAGAATCGTGGCAAGAACATCTACGGCTACAGAAATGATGACAAACGATAGTTCCGGAAGAGTGGTGTCTATCGCGTGCATGCCTATGGCGACTATCCGCAAGAGGAATGCAGGAACGATCCAGGCTGTGATGCATGCCATCCAAATTGTGAGCCATAGCCGCCACGTCACGCCACGTGTCCGGCGCCACGTGTCGAGCAGGGACCACCGCTCGCAATTATTCATGGCGGGGAAGATCAGCAAAAACCGCGCAACGATCAGAAGGAAGATTGAAAAGAACAATGTGCCGACCATAGCCACGAGGATGGCTCGCGTCGGTGCGGTACGCGGTCGACCACGCCGCAGCTCGCCTGAGACGAGCAAATCTTCAAATGTTCTGATCGGTAGATAAACGCAGACAATATAGACGACGAACAGCAGCAGTCCGAAAAGGATGAACCGACTAAGCGGCGTTGCTCTCCAAAAGGCTTTTGCCCCGACATTGGGCCATGAGTTGTCTGGCGCTGTCACACGCGGCGAAATACATAAGAACCAAAGCCAAGCGATCCCAATAAAGACAAATACGTGACCACCTAGCCTTGGTCCAGGATTTGACGACAGGCTGAGCATCGTCAACAGGAGGATGGTCATTGGAGCGACGACAAGAACAAGTGGCAAGCGGTGTTGCCACAAGTAGCCCCAGGAACGGGCGACGGTCCGAATGACTGGCGGCTATTGGCGCATGTGACCGACCGGCATCATATGCTTCCCCGAACTCGCGTTGGCAGGCGACATTGCCGATGTTATGCGCGTGGCGGTTGCGGAACCCTTAAACCGATTGACATGCTGATTGTCGAAAATATTGATGCATTAATGATAAAGTGCCTCCAATGATGCCGCTCCACCGTAACGTCGCCCTCGTCATCATCGACGTTCAAAAGGCGATCGATCATCCAAGCTGGGGACTGCGCAACAATCCAGCACTCGAAGCCAATTTGGCAAAGCTCCTGGCCGCTTGGCGCGGCGCGAGGCGCCCGATCTATCACGTGCGTCACGCCTCGACCGAGCCGGATTCCACCTATCGCCCCGACGGCCCGGGTTATGCGTTCAAAGACGAAGTCGTGCCGCTGCCGGGCGAAATCGTGATCGTCAAGCGCACCAACAACGCCTTCATCGGCACGGATTTCGAGCAACGCCTGCGCGCCGCCGGCCACACGCAGCTCGTCGTCGGCGGCGTCATCACCAACAATTCCGTCGAGGCGACGGTGCGCATGGCCGGCAATCTCGGTTTCGATGTGCGGCTTGTCGCGGACGCGTGCGCGACCGTCGGGCGCCGCGACTACAACGGCAAGGCGTGGTCAGCCGACGATGTTCACGCGCTGGCGCTTGCCAATATGGATGGCGAGTATGCAAAGGTTTGCACAGCCGCGGAAATTCTCGCGGCCCTGACAGTGTCGTGAGGCAACAAGAAGCCCCATTGAAATAAGGGTCGATACTGCGTCAATCTCCCGGTCAACCTCGAAATCACGGGTGAGATTCGCACGATGATCCTCTACCGCTATTTGACCGGTCCCGACGACAAATCCTTCTGCCATCGCATCACGGCGGCGCTCAATGGCGGCTGGCAGCTCTGGGGCCAGCCGACGCTGGCCTTCGACAGCGAAAAGAAGCGCATGACCTGCGGCCAGGTGATCATGAAAGAGGTTCCTGGCGAGACCTACAATTCGTCGACGGATCTGTCCAAGTATTGAGACATGACGACCGAGCCGCAACGCCCACGGCAAAACCAGACCGCGCTAAGCGAGACGGCGCGGCGCAAGGCGCGCGAGGCCGAGGCGCTGCGGGCCAATCTGCGCCGCCGCAAGGACCAGGCGCGCAGCCGCGATGGCGAAGAGGCCGGTAAACCGCCGGCGAGCGAAAAGCCGTGAGCGACCGGGTCATGTCGCGGCTGCAGGCGGTTCTGGATTTCTGGTTTTTACCGGCCGGCCATCCCGACCACGGCACCTATCGCGAGGCGTGGTTCAAGAAGGATGCCGCCTTCGATGACGAGATCCGAGCGCGCTTCAGCGACGACCTGGCGACGGCCGTGCAAGGCGCCTACGACCATCTGACCGCCACGCCGCCGTTCGCCTTGGCGGCGGTCATCATCCTCGACCAGTTCTCGCGCAATCTCTTTCGCGGCCAGGGACGGGCCTTCGCGGGCGACGTAAGGGCGCACGCGATTGCCGACGCCGCGATCCGGGCCGGATTCGATCAAGCCTTGTTGCCGGTACAACGCGTGTTCCTCTATCTGCCCTTCGAACATAGCGAGACCCTGGCCGACCAGGCACGCTGCATGGCGCTGTACGGCTCGCTGCCAGCGGGGGAGCTGCGCGACAATTGTCTGGATTACGGGCGCCAGCACCAGGTGATCATCGAACGCTTCGGCCGCTTCCCGCATCGCAACGCCGCCCTGGGCCGCTCCTCGACGCCGGAGGAGGAAGCCTTCCTCAAGGAGCCCGGCTCCAGCTTCTGACAGCGACTTGTGGGGGTGGGGCGGGTCGGCTAAAAGCGTCCGTCCCGCCGCCCATTGGAGAGCTTGCTTATGTCGATCATGCCCGACACCTGGATCCGCCAAATGGCGAAAGAAAAAGGCATGATCGAGCCCTTCGTCGAAGGCCAGCGCCGCGACGGGGTGATCTCCTACGGCGTGTCGTCCTACGGATACGACGCGCGTGTCTCGAAGGAATTCAAGATCTTCACCAATGTCAACTCGCAGATCGTCGACCCCAAGAATTTCTCGCCCAAGAACTTCGTCGACCGCGAGACCGATGTCTGCATCATCCCGCCCAACAGCTTCGCGCTGGCGCGCACGGTCGAGTATTTCCGCGTCCCGCGCGACGTGCTGGTGATCTGCCTGGGCAAGTCGACCTATGCCCGCTGCGGCATCATCGTCAACGTGACGCCCTTGGAGCCGGAGTGGGAGGGGCATGTGACCCTCGAATTCTCCAACACCACGCCGTTGCCCGCCAAGATCTACGCCAACGAAGGCGCGTGCCAGTTCCTGTTCCTCAAGGGCGAGGGCGTGTGCGAGGTCTCCTACCGCGACCGCAAGGGCAAGTATCAGGGCCAGAAGGGCGTCACCCTGCCGCGGCTTTAGAGAATCGCCCGCCTGCCATCCTTCGAGACGCGCGCCCGGCGGGCGCGCTCCTCAGGATGAGGTCAGCTCTATTTCAACAAGATGGACCTCGTCCTGAGGAGGCCCGCGCAGCGGGCCGTCTCGAAGGACGGGCAGCCGCGGTGACCCCGAAAGCTTCCCAAGCGTCACTCCGAACCCCCTGAAATTTCGATGCTTTGGCCTTGGAAAGGCTGGACGCGCTGCCCAATTCTTCGCTATCTCAGGCGGCAGGCACCGGCAGCGCGGTCGCGTCACAGCGGGCAGGCTGTCGGCAAAGGGCAAATTCCTAGATAATTCAATTCGTTAGGCGGCAGTTTCCATGGACAGGATCCGCATTCGCGGCGGCAAGACGTTGCGCGGCAGCATTCCCGTAAGCGGTGCCAAGAATGCGGCTCTGCCGCTGATGACGGCGAGCCTGCTGACCTCGGAAACCCTGACCCTCGCCAACCTGCCGCACCTGGCGGACATCACTACGCTGGCCAATCTGCTGGTGCAGCTCGGCGTCTCGATCAGCATGGACGGTCACGCCCCCAATGGCGGCCATGCCGGCCATGTCCTGGCACTCAGCGCCAAAATGATCACCTCGACGGAGGCGCCCTACGACCTGGTGCGCAAAATGCGCGCCTCGGTGCTCGTCCTCGGGCCGCTGGTGGCGCGCGAGCGCAAGGCCCGCGTCTCGCTGCCCGGCGGCTGCGCCATCGGCGCCCGCCCTGTCGATTTGCACCTCAAGGGCTTGCAGGCGCTGGGCGCCACCATCGATCTACGCGAAGGCTATGTCGAGGCGACGGCGCCCGGCGGCCTGGTCGGCGCCAAGTACAACTTTCCCTTCGTCTCCGTGGGCGCCACGGAAAACCTGCTGATGGCCGCGACACTGGCAAAGGGCGAGACGATCCTCACCAACGCCGCGCGCGAGCCCGAAGTCAGCGATCTCGCCCATTGCCTGAAGGCGATGGGGGCGGAGATCGACGGCATCGGCACCGACACGCTGACCATCCAGGGCAAGGACCGCCTGCACGGTGCCCACCACGACATCGTGCCCGACCGCATCGAGATCGGCACCTACGCGATGGCCGCCGCCATCACGGGAGGCGACATCGAACTGGTCGGTGCGCGCATGGACCTGCTCAACGCCGCCTTCGACGCGCTGCGCGGCGCCGGGGTGGGCGTGACGGAGACGCCCAAGGGCGTGCGCGTCCAACGCACCAACACGCCCCTCATTGGCGTGGACGTGATGACCGAGCCTTATCCCGGCTTCCCCACCGATCTGCAGGCGCAGATGATGGCGCTGCTGAGCACCGCCGAGGGGGCGTCGATGGTGACCGAGACGATTTTCGAGAACCGCTTCATGCATGTGCCGGAGCTGCGCCGCATGGGCGCCAATATCAACCTGCATGGCGGCTCGGCGATGGTGCGTGGCGTGCCCAAGCTCGACGGGCGCCCCGGTGATGGCGACGGATCTACGCGCGTCCGTCAGCCTCGTATTGGCCGGCCTGGCCGCTCAGGGTGAAACGACGATCAACCGCGTCTATCATCTCGATCGCGGCTACGAGCGTCTGGAAGAGAAACTCTCCGCCTGCGGGGCCGATATCGAGCGCGTCAAGGAGAACTCGCGCATGACCGAGAGCCTGAAGCTTCGCGCCGTCGATGATGAGGATCTGCAGGTCCTCTCCGCCGTGCTGCAGGATGCGCTGATCCCCGTCGGCGAGATGGCCTATCTGCCCGACGAGCAGCGCTTCGTGATGGTCGCCAATCGGTTCAAGTGGGAGAACTGCTCGGAATCCGCCGACCAGCCGCGCACCGTATCCGAAGACCGCCCCATGACGGATGCGGAATTGACGGCGGAGGAATTTAACCGCTGCGCGTCCTACGAGCGCGTGCTGTGCGGCGTGTGCTTCGACGGCGTCGAGATCGTCAAGCGCCGCGGTGTCGAGCAGACCGACCGCGCGCATATCCACGAGCTTCTGGCGCTGCGCAGCGAGCCCGGCGCGGTCGTGCTGGTCTTCGCCGGCGGTGCCGCCTTGCGTCTCGAAGGCCACGCAATTTCCTGCCGCATCGAGGATCTGGGCGAGCCCTATCCGACCACCTGGCGCCCGCAGCATACCGTGGGTGGCTCTGCTTGATAGCAGACCCACCCGCGACAATCTGCTGCCCGCAATTCTGCCAGGAGGGCTGACGCCCGTGTCCGCCAACGACAAGCTGATCATTGCCGTGCCCAACGGCCGCATCCTCACGGAAGTGATGCCGCTGCTGAACCGCGCCGGCATCGTGCCCGAGCCTGAGTTCGACAACCCTGCAACGCGTCAGCTGCGCTTTGCCACGACCGATCCCGATCTCGATATCGTGCGCACGCGCAGCTTCGATGTCGCGACCTTCGTGGCCTTCGGTGCCGCGCATCTCGGCATCGCCGGCAACGATGTGCTGATGGAATTCGGCTATGGCGAGATCTACGCGCCGCTCGATCTCAAGGTCGGGCGCTGCCGCATCGCCGTTGCCGAGCCCGCCGACATGGTCGGCAGCGACGATCCCAGCCGCTGGAGCCATGTCCGCGTCGCCACCAAATATCCGCGCATCGCGCGCCGCCACTTCGCTGCGCGCGGCGTGCAGGCCGAATGCGTCAAGCTCAACGGCGCGATCGAGCTCGCCCCGGCGCTCGGGCTGTGCCGGCGTATCGTCGATCTCGTGTCGACCGGCGCCACGCTCAAGGCCAACGGCCTCGTCGAGATCGAGCACATTGCCGACGTGACCTCGCGCCTGATCGTCAACCGCACGGCGTTGAAGACGCGCCACACGCAGGTCTCGCCATGGGTCGGCCGCCTTACCGAGGTGGCCCATGCCGCGTAAGGCGCGCGGGGTGCTGCACCTCGACAGCGCCGACCCGGGTTTCGCCGACGCCTTCGCCGAACTCCTCGCTGCCAAGCGCGAATCCGCCAGTGACGTCGATGCCATCGTCGCCGCGATCGTCGAGGACGTGAAGCGCCGCGGCGATCGGGCCGTGCTCGAATACACCGAGCGCTTCGATCGCGTGAAGGTCGCAGCGAAGGACTTGCGCGTCAGCGCTGCGGAAATCGACAACGCCGCGAAAGCCTGCGCGCCGGCGACGCTGGCGGCACTGCGCGTTGCCGCCGAGCGCATCCGCGACTATCACGCGCGTCAAAAGCCGACCGATCTCGATTACACCGACAAGCAAGGCGTGCGGCTCGGCCATCGCTGGACCGCCGTGAGCGCCGTCGGCATTTACGTGCCCGGCGGAACAGCCGCTTATCCCAGCTCCGTGCTGATGAACGCAGTGCCGGCCAAGGTCGCCGGCGTGACACGCCTGGTCATGGTCGTGCCGGCACCCGACGGCAAGCTCAATCCGCTGGTCCTAGCCGCGGCCAAGATCGCCGGCGTCGACGAGATCTATCGCATCGGCGGCGCGCAGGCGGTGGCGGCCCTCGCATACGGCACCAAGACCGTCGCCGCCGTCGACAAGATCACCGGACCCGGCAACGCCTACGTCGCCGCCGCCAAGCGCATGGTGTTCGGCGAGGTCGGCATCGACATGATCGCCGGCCCGTCCGAGGTCGTTGTCGTTGCCGACGCGCAAAACGATCCGTCGTGGATCGCGGCCGATCTACTCGCACAAGCCGAGCACGACACCGCCGCCCAATCGATCCTGATCACTGATGACGAGCGCTTCGGCGCCGCCGTGATCGAATGCGTCGCGGCGGCTTTGAAAACGCTGCCGCGCGCCGCGATCGCGCGTCAAAGCTGGGAGAGCCACGGCGCAGTGATCCGCGTGCGCAAGCTCGACGAAGCACCGTCGCTGATCGACCGGCTCGCACCCGAGCATCTGCAGCTTGCCGTCGCCGATCCCGACAGCCTGGCCGCGCGCGTGCAGCACGCCGGCGCCATCTTCCTGGGGCGCCACACGCCCGAGGCGGTGGGCGATTATCTCGCTGGCCCCAACCACGTCCTGCCGACCTCGCGCACCGCGCGCTTTTCATCCGGCCTGAGCGTGCTCGATTTCATGAAGCGCACCTCGCTGATCGGCTGCACCGCGTCGGCACTCGCCGCGTTGAGCGAAGCAGCACTGACGCTCGCTGAGGCGGAAGGGCTTGGCGGCGCATGCCCGCTCGATCGCCGTGCGCCTCAACCGGCGCGAACCGGGAAGCGGGGACCTGTGAGCGACGAACACCGGCGTATCGTCAAGATCGATCTCGACGAGCGCACGGTGGTGCGCCGCAACCCCGATGTCGAGCACGAGCGCGCCGTGGCGCTTTTCGATCTGCTCGAGGAAAATCATTTCTCCGCGACGGATGTCGAAGGGCCGTATCACCTCTTCCTCGGCATCGAGGAAAACCGGCTGGTCTTCGATGTCCGTGGCCGCAACGGCGAGGCGGAGCCCGCGCGCATCGTGCTGCCGATCACCACGTTCCGCAGCGTGGTGAAGGATTACTTCACCATCTGCGAAAGCTACTATGCCGCCATCAAGCGCTCGAGCCCGACCCAGATCGAGGCGCTCGACATGGGACGGCGCTCCATCCACAACGAAGGCTCCGAGCTGCTGCGCGAACGCCTCGAAGGCAAGATCGCGCTCGACCTCAACACCGCGCGCCGCCTGTTCACCTTGATCTGCGTTTTGCACATTCGCGGGTAATGGCGTGACGCGTCTTCTTCCTCCTTGGATCGGCGTGAGCGATATCCTCATGCTTCGACAAGCTCAGCATGAGGATGTTGTTGGCGACCTTTCCAGGGACCTCATCCTGAGCTTGTCGAAGGATGAGGTCCGGCGCGGCGCTTTAGGCTAAGGGGCGGGCATGGGGGATCTGCCCGGCTCCGTCCTGTTCGCCTGCACGCTCAACGCGGTGCGCTCGCCCATGGCGGAAGCGCTGCTCAAGGAGCTGCACGGCAAACAGGTCTTCGTGGACTCCGTTGGTGTGCGCCCAACCGAGATCGATCCCTTCGCCGTCGCGACCATGGCCGAGCTCGGCCTCGATATCTCGCGCCACCGCGCCAAGAGTTTCGACCAGCTCGCGGATTCATCGTTCGATCTGATCATCACGCTCTCGCCCGAGGCCCATCACCGCGCCTTGGAGATGACCCGCATCATGGCCTGCGAGGTCGAATACTGGCCGACCTTCGATCCCGACATCGTCGAATCCGGTCGCGAGGTGAAACTGGCCTTCTATCGCCAGATCAGGGACCACCTGAAAAAGCGGATTCAGGCGCGGTTTCCGATACTTGCGGCGGGCAGGGGGGTAACGTGAAACCGCTTGACCTGACCCCCTACAAGGCTCACTTTCTCGCCCGACCAGTCACCCCCTTGAGCCGAGGCCCATGCCGAAAGAAGATCTGATCGAGTTTTCCGGGACTGTTAGCGAGCTTTTGCCCAATGCGATGTTCCGGGTGAAGCTCGACAACAATCACGAGGTCCTGGCCCATACCTCTGGAAAAATGCGCAAGAACCGCATCCGCGTCCTGGCCGGCGATCGCGTCAACGTTGAAATGACGCCCTACGACCTGACCAAGGGTCGGATTACGTTCCGCTTCAAGTAGCCGCTTTCCCCCGGTGGGCGCGCCCGATCCCGCACGAGGCGCCGTGATGCCCCCCCTCATCCTCGCCTCCGCTTCGCCCCGCCGGCTCGATCTGCTCCGCCAGATCGGTCTCGTGCCCGAGGCCATTGACCCGGCCCATCTCGATGAGCGGCCGCTGCGCGAGGAAACCCCGTCCCAGCACGCAACGCGCCTCGCCAAGGCCAAGGCGGCGGCGATTGCGCAGCGCCACCCCGGCAAGCTCGTGCTCGCGGCCGACACCGTGGTCGCCTGCGGCAGGCGCATCCTGCCCAAGGCGGAGCGCGAAGCCGAAGCGCGTGCGTGCCTCGAATTGCTGTCCGGCCGCCGCCATCGCGTGCTGGGCGGCATTGCCATCGTTCGGCCGGATGGCACAAGCACATCGCGGCTGGTGACAACCGCCGTCGTCATGAAGCGCCTGACGGGCGAGGAGATCGACCGCTACATCGCCAGCGGCGAGTGGCAGGGCAAGGCCGGCGGTTACGCGATCCAGGGCCGCGCCGCCGCCTTCGTGCGCGCGATCAACGGCTCCTATTCGAACGTCGTCGGGCTGGATCTTCACACCGTCGCAAACCTCGTCGCCGGTGCGGGCGCCTGACGCCATGGCGGCGGTCGATATCCTGGTCGAGGGCGGCGCCGAAGGTTGGCGCGCCGCGATCCTTTGCAACGACCAGCTGTTCGATGTTGTGAGCGCGCGGACGGACGGGAAGGGCGTCGAAGGCGATATCTATCTCGGCCGCGTTGTGCGCGTCCTGCCGGGCATGGGCGGCGCCTTCGTTGAGATCGGCCTCGAGCGTCCGGCGCTGATGGAGATCCGCAAAACGGCGCCACGCGAGGGCGACATCGTGACGGTGCAGCTCGTCGAGCCGGCCACGCGACGCAAGGCGGCGCGTGCGTCACAACGCATCGCGCTCGCCGGCACGTTTCTGGTGCTCCTGCCCGGCGACGCGGGCGTCGCGGTCTCGAAGCAGATCGCGCAGCAGGGGCAACCGCACCTGGCGAAGACGCTGCATCTGGATCTGGCCGGCGAGGGCGTGATCGTGCGCACCGCAGCGTCTGGCGTCGACGAAGCGCTGCTGAAAGCCGAGCACGAGAGCCTGCGCGCCCGCTGGAAGGCCATCGAAGCCCGCCGCGCGGAGCTGTCCGGACCACCGGCAACATTGTATCGGACGCCGCCCGTGGAACGTCTGCTGGCGGAACTCGCCGGGTTCGACGTCCGTACGATTGTGGCCGACAGCAAGGCGACCGCAAAGACCCTCGCGGTGGCTTCACCGGGGCTGGCCGATCGCATCACCGTCAACACGGAGCGTGCAGCGCTCTTCGCGCGCCACGACATTGCCGATGCGCTGGCCGACCTTGAATCCGCGGCCGTTGCGTTACCGTCCGGCGGTGCGTTGACCATCGAGCCCACCGAGGCGCTGGCGGCAATCGACGTCGACAGCGGCACCGCGACCGACGCGAAGCTTCGGCTCACCACCAATCTCGAGGCGGCGCGCGAGATCGCGCGCCAGCTCCGCCTGCGCGATATCCTGGGCGTGATTGTTGTTGATTTCATCCGCCTGGAACCCCATGTCGACCGCGACCGGGTGTTGACCGAGCTGCGCGTCGCCACCCAGGACGACCGCCGCAATGTCAGGGTGCTCGGCTATACCGCCGCGGGGCATGTCGAGCTCTTGCGCACGCGGCGCGGTGCCAAGGATAAATAGGGACGATGAACGACCGTGTCGTAAGCCTGCCCAAGCGCGCCCCCCGTCGCGCCAAGCGCAAATGCCCGATCTGCGGCCGTCCGCCGCTGGCCGGCCACGAGCCGTTCTGCTCGCCGCGCTGCCAGGACGAGGATCTGCGCCGCTGGCTCACCGGCACCTACCGGGTGGAGACCGAGGAGACGCCTGAATCGACCTCTCAGGATCCCCCGTCAAGCCGTTCTGAAGACACGTAAATCACCGGAGTTTGCGATGCCGGATGGGCGCCTGACAAGGCCGCCCCGCATCCTGGACAGGCCCGGTCGATTTCTCTATAAGGGCCCGTCCGATAGCGTGCCCAGGTAGCTCAGTTGGTAGAGCAGCGGACTGAAAATCCGCGTGTCGCTGGTTCAATTCCGGCCCTGGGCACCATTCCCACAAATCGCCCGTTGAAATCGCGCTATTTTTCGGCGCTGATTGTCCCACTCTTCGCGAGGGGGCCAAATCCGTTGCGGTCAGGCGACCGCTCTTTCATACTTTCTTGACGAGCGCAGTACGGGCGACAGCAGGAATTCGATGAGGCGGCGCTGATCGGTGTTGGTCTCGACGTCCGACGAGCTCTTCAACGCGATCTCTGATGAGGACAATCTCAAAATCGATTGCAAAGGTACGCACGCATGTTGCGGGCCTCTGTCCAACTGCGGGGGGCAGAATGAATATCTTTAAGCTACGCAAAGCTGGTCGAGACCGGTCCGACGGGTCACCAGCGGCGAATGTGACAAATATTGTTGGCGCAGGCGACCAAGCTCAATATGGCCGATCGGGTCGCCTGATCGGCATTGGGTCACTCTCCTTTCGTATTTTATGCATCATGTTTCTGTGCGGAGGTGCTCCGGAAGTCGGCTTGGCACAAAACAACAATTCCCCATCACCGATGCAGAGCGACAGGGTGGGGCTTTACGACCTATTCGAAAAAGCATTCACGGCTTCGGGGACGTACGCAAATCCTTATGCCGAAGTTTCACTCCAAGTAACGCTTGATGGTCCGTCAGG
>CAVVJD010000002.1:0-400364 GCA_963748455.1 uncultured Alphaproteobacteria bacterium | reverse complement strand
AGCGCTGCGCCTTGTCGGGGTCCGCGACTTCCGGGCCCCAATCCTCGATCAGCTTTTCCTGACGGCGCTTGAGGTCGCGTGCGCGCCATTCCGCGCGCAGATCGGCCAGCCGCACGGCGATGACCGGGAAGCCGATATAGAATCCCAGCCCACCGCGGCCGCCGCGTAGACCACGAACCACACGAACATGTCGCTCAGCATCTGCTGGGCGGCACCCGGATGCGCGAACATGCGGATCACGTAGGGCGACAGGCCGGCGACGTTGAGCGCGCCGACCGACACCGCGGCGTGCTTCTCCGGGTCGCGGTCGATCAGCGCCGCGGTCAAGGTGGGTGCGAGGCCCGCACCGATGAACATCGCCACGACCGGCACGGTCGCGAGCAGCACCACGGCGATAACGATGATGCTGATCCACACCGCGACCATGCCCATGCGGCCCTTGGCGGCGGGTTTAGCCGCCTTGGCGGGGATCGCGGCGGTCCGGGCGCGCGCGCGGGCCATCACATTCCTCCCATCATGATGACGGCGCTCATCGCCACCATCGACAGCGCCGCCGCCGCCATCGCCGCCATCTCGCGGCCGGAGCGCCGCGCCGCCGCGGCGCGCTCGTCGCCGCGCGTGGTGCAGACATGGACTTCGTGCTCGGCGCGCGCGAACTCACCGACCGCCGCGCGGAATCCCGCTCATCGCGGCGCAGTTGTTCGACATTGTCGACGGCGCTCAGCATTCCGGTGAGATCGCCCTCGCGCGCTGCGTCGCTGACGCGCTGATCGATCTTCGCGCGCAGCGGCCGATAGTGATACGCCTCGATCGCGGGCTTGAGATAGGACAGGCACCAGGCCGCCAGCTTCGGCAACGGCCCGACATTGGCGGTGCGCTGCATCCATGCATAGGCCGTTATCATGCCGATCACCGCCGACCCGTCGCGCTTGCCAGCACAGATGGCAATCAGGTGATTGGCGATGTCGCTGCGGCCGCGCGCGGCGAGAAACGCCGCGATATGGCGGTCGGCCGCCGGCACGCCCGGCGCGCTGCGCGCCGTGACCTCCAGCGCCTTCAGCAGATCGCCGGGATCGCCGACCCACGAGGCCGCGACCAGCGGGCTGCGGCACGGGATGTTGGCGTTGAGTTCATAGAGGCAGCGCTCGAAACCCTGCCCGGCCGCCGCTGATTCCATCCAGCGCAGCAGCTTCTCGGCGAGCAGGAGCTGCGTCGAGGCGCCCTGCTCCGCCGACGCCGCGGCCGCCGCGTTTGGCGCCGGCGCGACCTGCGCATGTCGCCACTGGACCGGCAGGCCGCGCCGCATCAACTCGGCCAGGGCCTGAACGCTGGCGGTGTCGGAGACGGCGGCGGCGAGAGCGGCACCCAGCCCGTCGAACTGCACGCTCATGCCGCGATAGCGGATCGGTGCTGGCGGATCCAGGGCCATCGCCACGCGCGCCACCGTAACGCCCGCGCCGGCGGGACCTTTGACCGAGCTCGACTGCACCATGGCGGAGCGCACGATATCGGCGCGCTGCGGATCGCTCAGGTCGCGGCGCACCCACTCAGGCACCGTTTCGGTGCGCAATAGGTCGCCAGCCGCTTCCCATTTGCGTCCCAGCGCCTCGGCCAGTTCGCGTGCCGTATAGCAATCGCGCCCGGCGAAATTCGCCGGCGTCGATGCGCGCGTCGCCGGCGGCGTGCGCCGCGCCGGCGGGAAGCGCTTGCCCTCGAGCCAGGATTTGAAATGCTCAAACGTCCAGCGGTCGGCCCGCGCATCCGTCACAAGTCCGCGCAGGCACTCGAGCAGCTGCGGCGGCACGCGCGAATCGCCCAGATAGGCATCGTAAGAACCACGCTCGACGCGCAGCGCGAACTGTGCGTCCGCCGCCATACCGACCAGCGGCACCCGGCCGATCGCCAGCGACATCAGCGTCACGCCGAGCGCGAACATGTCGTCGGCGCGCGTGCCGTGACCGCGCGCGACCGGATCGGCGATCGCGCGTTCGATCGGCTCGAACTGTGCTGGCTGGTCGTAGCCCGCCGGCACACCGACGCAGGGGCCCAACGCCAGGCGCCGGCGGTCGCGATCAAGATAGAACAGATTGTCCGGGCGGATCGCGCGATGCGTCAGGTTGCGCTGATACATTTCACCGAGACCCGCGACCAGCGGCGCGATCACATCGGTGAGCAGCCACGCCGGGTCGACCGGCTTCCATGTGGCGTTGAGGGCCGAGATGAGGCGCCCGCCCTCGGGCCGCGTATAGGCAAACGCCATGCGCTTGCCGACGGCGCTCGGCCAGTCGAGCGGGCCGAGCTCCACCAATCGCATCAGTCCCGTACCGCCAAGCCCCTCCAGCGCCCCCGCGATTTCAACACGCGGCAGCAGATCGAGCCCGCAGATCAGCGCGAGATGCGGCTCGCCGGGCGCACCGGCATCCTCGGCGACGAAAGCCGGCACGATGTTCGAACTGAATTCCGGCAACGGCCGATCAGCATGAATCGTTACGCGCCGGCTGAGCGCGATGGCGCCACGCGCACCGCCCTCTCCGGCCTCGCCCCGTTCCGGCATTGTCTGACCATCGGCTGGCATGCGCGCGTCGTCTACTCCTGGGGGAACAAGCCCCCGGCGCGACATTACGCGGCCCAAGGCAAACGGACCGTTAACGCTCCTAAGATCTTGATAAGGAAGGTATTCTCAGTCCGCGAACGGGTCCGCCACCAGGATCGTGTCGTCGCGCTCGGGGCTGGTCGACAACAACGCCACCGGCGCGCCGATCAGCTCCTCGACGCGGCGGATATACTTGATCGCCGCCGCCGGCAATTCGGCCCAGGACCGCGCCCCGCGCGTGCTCTCCGGCCAGCCCGGCATCACCTCGTAGACCGGCTCCACCCCCGCCTGCGCCCCGGCGCCGGCCGGCAAATGATGCAGGGTCTGGCCGCGGCAGCGATAGCCGACGCAGATCTTCATCTCTTCGAACCCGTCGAGCACGTCGAGCTTGGTCAGCGCGATGCCGTCGATCCCGCCGACACGGATCGCCTGGCGCACCATCACCGCGTCGAACCAGCCGCAGCGCCGCGGCCGGCCGGTGACGGTGCCGAACTCGTGGCCGCGCTCGCCCAGCGTGCTGGCCGACCTGCGTCGGTGAGCTCGGTCGGGAACGGTCCGCTGCCCACGCGCGTCGTGTACGCCTTGGTGATGCCCAGCACGATAACCGGTCGCCGCCGGCGCCATGCCGGCGCCCGCCGCCGCCGAACGCCGCCACCGTGTTCGACGACGTCACGTAAGGATACGTGCCGTGATCGACATCGAGCATCGCGCCCTGCGCACCTTCGAACAGGATGCGCTTGCCGCTGCGGCGCATCGTCGTCAAGCCGCTCCCACACCGGATCGGCGAAGGCAGAATTTTCGGCGCGATGTCGAGCAGCGACTGACGCAACGTCAGCGCGGTCGATCTCCGCATGACCAAGTCCGCGCCGGAGCGCGTTGTGATGGATCAGCAGCTCGTCCAATTTGCGATCGAGCGATTCGACATCGCTCAGGTCGCACACGCCGGATCGCGCGTCGCGCCGCCTTGTCTTCGTAGGCCGGGCCGATACCGCGCCCGGTGGTGCCGAGCTGCGCTGCGCCGCGTGCTTCTTCGCGCAAGCGGTCGAGCTCGCCATGCAGCGGCAGGATCAGCGCCGCGTTCTCGGCGATGCTTGAGCGTGCTCGGGCGTCACGTCCACGCCCTTGGCACGGATCGTCTCGATCTCTTTGAGGAACGCCCACGGATCGACGACCACGCCGTTGCCGATGACGGAGAATTTGCCCGGCCGCACCACGCCCGACGGCAGCAAGCTCAGCTTGTAGACTTGCGTTGCCGATCACCAGCGTATGGCCGGCATTGTGGCCGCCCTGGAAGCGCACGACCACGTCGGCGCGCTCGGACAGCCAATCCACGATCTTCCCCTTGCCCTCGTCCCCCCACTGGGAGCCGACAACCGTCACATTCGCCATGATGAAACTCTGCGTTAGATCTTGACCGGCGCGCCGCCGACAAGAATGTGGGAGCAATCGAGCCGCCGCGCTTCGGCGCGGCCATCGCCATCCGGTACCAGGCCGGCCACGACGATCCAGCCTTTCACGCGCCAAGCCGTTGCCACGTCCACCGGCGTGGCAAACGGAGCGTAGAGCCGGTCCGGCGGCGGCGCCAGCGGCACCGCCTGCAGCAGCGAATCCATGAACAACGTGAAGCCGGTCGCGGGCTCCGTGCGGCCCGATCCGAATTCGCCGCCCGCCATGTAGCGCCCGCCGCGCCCCAGCTCGCCGCGCACGCTGCCGGCGAACAGGTGGAAGCACAGGCCGGTGTGATATTCGAAGTCGCGGTTTTCCACGGGGTCGATCGTCAACGAGAAGCCGGGCTGCGCCGCCTCGATTAGCGCGACGACCTCCGCCAGCCGCTTCGCCTCGGCAGCCGCCTCGTCGGGAAGCTTGAGCCGCGCCAGGGACGCGAGCGCTGCGCGCGCCGGGCCGACCGAATTGAGCAACGCGCCCAGCGTGGCGGCACTCTTCCCGCCCAGCCGCGCCACCGCATCCGCGTCTTTACGATCGAGGGCGTCGCGCAGCCGCTTGGCGTCGGCCCCGGCGATCCCGGCGGCGGCGATGACGGAGGCCGCGAGCTTGGGCGACGACAAATCGACCGTCAGGTCGCGCACGCCCACCGCGACCAGCGACGTGGCGGCAAGCAGCACCGCCTCGGCATCCGCCGACGCGGCATCGGAGCCGATCAGCTCGGCGCCCGCCTGCCCGACCTGGCGCTCGGGGCGCAGATCGTCGCCCTTCACGCGCAGCACCTGTCCGGCATAGGACAGGCGCAACGGCCGCGGCGCGTTGGCAAGCCGGCTGGCGGCGATGCGCGCCACCTGCAAAGTCATATCGGCGCGCACCCCCATCATGCGCTGCGACACCGGGTCCATGACCCGGAAGATATGCGGCGCCATGGCAGCCCCTGTGCCGGCCAGCAGGCTGTCCTCGAACTCGACCAGCGGCGGCTTGACGCGCTCGTAGCCATAGGCGGCGAACGCCGCCAGCAGCCGCACGGCCACGTCGGCTTCGAACGCCGCTTCGGGCGGCAGCAGGTCGCGCAAGCCGGCGGGCAGCAGGGCACGCTGGAGTGATTGGCTCATCGCTGGGGCAACAGGTTCGTGGGGGTTCCCTTCCGGCGGACTTGGTAGCGAGTTTGGGCGGGTTGAGCAAAGCCTAAATGCGTGTACCGGCCCAGCCGGCTGTGGGTCTGGACGAAAGCCATTCTTAACGCTTCTCCTGTAGTCCTGATTTTTAGGAAAGAGATTGCCCTCCGAAGGGCTTAGGGCGCCTCTTCAGGTCTCGGGCTGCAACCATCGCGCGTCCTACACCGTCGGCGGTCAACCAGGTTTTGGGAGTGAGCCCTATGAAGGTCGTTCGCGCGCTGAGGGCGTCGCGATTGACGGTATCGCTGGCGATTGTCGCGGTGTCGGGCTTCGCCTTGACTCTGCTGGCGTCGTCGGCTGTGCGCTCATGGGAGCACCGCCGCCAGCTCGCCTTCTTCGAAAACGAAGCGCAGGAGATGCTGTCGACGCTGCGCGCGGACTTGTTCACCACCCAGGAAACGGTGCTGTCCGTCGCGGCCTTGGTCTCGACCATCGACGGCATCTCACGCACGCAATTCGACACGTTTGTCGCGCCGGCGGTGTGGCGTCACAAAAGCTTGAGCTCGCTTGAATGGATTCCCCGCGTTCCGCACGCGCGGCGCGCCGCGTTCGAACGCCATGTTCAGGGCGAGGGCTATACCGATTATCGCATCGGCGAGCCCGACGGCGAGGGCATGCGCACCGCTTCTGAGCGCACGGAATATCTGCCGATCGAATACATCCTGCCGCTCGACGTCAATCGCATCGCGTTCGGGTTCGACATGCTCGCCGAACCAATGCGTCGCGAGACCGCGCTCAAGGCGCGCGATTCCGGCGAACCCGCCGCCACCGGTCGGCTGAAGCTGGTGCGCCGCCAGGGCGAGTACGGCGTGCGCGTTTTCGTGCCGGTCTATCGCCGCGGCGCCAAGACCGATTTCGAATTGTCGCGCCGCGCCGCTTTCATGGGCCTGGCCGCCGGCGTCTTCAGCATCAACGACATCGTCGCTGCAAGTGAGAACCCGCACCGCTCGCGTCGCAGCGAGATCAATATCAGTGTCCTCGACCTGTCCGGCCCGCCGCACGAGCAGATCCTTTATCCCGCCACGCTGACGGACGCGAACAAAGCGAAGCTGACGACCGGCCCGCACGTCGCCATGCCGATCCTGTTCGGTCTGCGCCATTGGATGATCGTTGCCACACCCAAGACGCTGCCCGCCGGCGTCGCCGACGCCTTCATGTCCTGGCTTGTGATGGCCGGCGGCCTGGGGCTCACCGCCTTGCTCGTCTTCTATCTGCGCGAAACGGCCAACCGCGCCGCGCGCGTCGCCGCCCTAGTGACCGAGCGTACCCGCGAGCTCTCCGCTGCCAATGCGAGTCTGCAGGAACAGGTGGCCGAGCGCGCCCGCACCGAATCGGCATTGCGCAACGCCAAGGTTGCCGCCGACGCCGCCAGCCGCGCCAAATCCGAATTCCTGGCGCGCATGAGCCACGAGCTGCGCACGCCGCTCAACGCCATCATCGGTTTTTCGGAGACCATGCAGCGCGGCGTCTTCGGCATGATCGAGAACCCGCGCTATCGCGAATATATCGGCGACGTTCTCAACAGCGGCCGCCATCTTCTGCAGCTGATCAACGAGGTGCTCGACCTCGCCAAGGTCGAGGCCGGCAAGGATGATCTGCAGGAAGAAGTCTTCATGATCGACGAGCCGCTCGACCAGTCGATGCGCATGGTGCGCGAAGCGGCCTCGGGCCGCGCCATCGTTCTGGAGATGGACGTGCCGGCACGTCTGCCCGCCTTGCGCGCCGACAAGCGGCGCATCCAGCAGGTTCTGCTCAACCTGCTGAGCAATGCCGTCAAATTCACCAACCCCGGCGGCCAGATCTGGGTGCGCGTCGCGCATCGCCCGGGCAGCGACCTCGAAGTGGTGGTCGCCGACACCGGCATCGGCATGGCGCCTGATGATATTCCGAAGGCGCTCGCCCCCTTCGAACAGATCGGCCGCAGCGCCTATCGCGCCAGCGAGGGTACTGGCCTGGGCCTGCCCATCGCCAAGGCGCTGGTCGAGCGCCATGACGGTACGTTCACGATGACCAGCGTGCTTGGCAAAGGCACGACCATCACGCTCACCTTCCCGCCCGAGCGCCTGACGATGCCCTCGGCCGCACCGGCGCGCGCCGGCGGTGCGCGCTAGGCGGCCCTGGCCGAGTCCGTCCCAACGATCTATAACCGTGCAAGCACCGCTCCCGTAAGAAACCATTGGGGAGACGCGCAACATGGCGTTGCCATTGTCGCGAAGGGTTCAGCGCAAGCATGATCACCGGCGTCGGAACCGCAGCGTCGTTGTGCGGGTCGTCGCCGCTCTCCTTGTCGTCCTTTCCGCAAGCTCCGTCGCCAGAGCCTCGGACACGGTCCGGCTCTACAAGCCAAGTCACTACGCCGTCAGCCGCATCTATCAGCTGGAGTTGCTCAGCGGCGCCCTGCGGCGCAGCGAGCCCGAGTTTGGCCCTTACACGGAGATTCCATACACCGAAAGCGTCTCCGTCGCCCGGGTCCTCGTCGAGGCCGTGCAGGGCGATCTCGTCAACATTGTGATCAGCGACGTGGGCCAGGATGACCTCAACCGCGAGATGTTGCCCGTACCCATCGCGCTCGACAAAGGGCGGCACGGCTATCGCGTCGCCTTTATTCGGCATGAGCAGCAGGAACAGCTCCGGTCGGTCCGTACGCTTGAAGCCGCGCGCGCCTTGGTGATCGGCCAAGGTGCTGGGTGGGGCGACATCCGAATATACGAACACAACGGGTTCACCGTGCTTACAGGGCCGGGCCACAATGCTCTGCGCCTCATGCTCTCACGCGGCCGCTTCGACATTTTTCCGCGCAGCGTCCTCGAGGCGCGGAATGAGTTTGCAAGCTTTCGTGACGAGCACCCCGATCTGACGATCGACGAGCATTTGCTCATCCGATACAAATTCAGCCAGCATTTCTACGTCGCGAAAACCGCGCCGCGCATCGCCGAGCGTCTGCGTATCGGCCTGACGAAAATGATCGACGACGGAAGCTTCGACGCCGCCTTCGACAAGCATTTCGGCGCCGCGTTGAGCGCGCTCAATCTCGACCGCAGGGTCGTGATCGATCTCGAGAACCCGTTTCTACCGGATTGGGCTGCGCGCGCTCGCTAAGAGCCACAACGGCGCGGTAGCGAGAGCCGGCGTGTCAGGCGTCGGCGGTGACTTTCTTTTGTGATTTGGGCTCCGGACGGTCGGCCTCTAACAAGCAGGCGCGCAAGGCGGCAATTTCCGGACAATCCGCCGTCCCTTCCGGGCAGATCAGAAAACTTACTGCCTTGACCGACCGTTCGCCATTGGGCCAGCCGCGCACCGGATCGCAGCGATAGCCGGGGTGATCGCCGAAGCTGCGGTCGATCACCACATTCACTTTGCCTTCGACGAGTTCGTGAAACCCGGCCGGACGGCTGACGCGGACATGCAGGCTTTCGCCCTGCTCCACGCGAAAGCGTTCGATGCGCTGCATCAGCGCTGCCGCATCGTGGCTGCCGTAAATGCCCAGCCGGATCACCGCCTGTGCGCGCAAGGGCTTGAGCGCGTCGGTGGCCTCGGCAATGCGGCTGAACGCTTCGCGCAACGACGGCAGATATTCCTGTCCCGCGCCCGTCAGGGCAAGCTGCCGATGCTGGCGCTCGAAGAGGGTAAATCCCAATTGCCCTTCCAGCCCACGCACCTGCTGCGCCACGGCGCCCGGTGTGACGTGAAGCTCATGAGCGGCCAGTTTGAAGCTAAGGTGCCGTGCGGCGGCTTCGAAGGCGCGCAAGGCATTGAGCGGCGGCAGGAGGTAGGTCATCGCATCGCCTGGGTTTGTCGGAGTTATCGATAGCTTGCCGTAGATTTCCTGCCCCGACAAAGTAGAAATTCTGCTTTGTCAGGCCGGTACCGGCATGGCCTATGGCGACGAGGAAACGACAAAAGGCCGTCCATGAAACCGGGCATCGATCATGTGGTTCTCTGCGTCGACGATCTCGACCGCGCCAGCCGGTTCTACGAGCGCCTGGGCTTCACCCTTACGCCGCGCGCGCAACATCCGTTCGGCACGGCAAATCGCCTGGCGCAGCTGCAAGGCAGTTTCCTGGAGATTCTGACTGTGGCGGATCGCAGCCTGATCCCGCCAACCCAGCCGGGGCGCTTCAGCTTCGGTGCCTTCAACGAAGCTTACGCGCGCCGGCGCCAAGGCATGTCGATGTTGGTCTTTCCGAGCGAGGACGCGAGGCAGGACCAGCGCCGCTTCGCAGCAAGCGGTCTCCAAACCTACGAGCCGTTCGATTTCTCGCGCGGCGCGCACCTACCCGACGGCAGCGAGGTGACGGTGTCCTTCTCTCTCGCGTTCGCCACCCATCCCGAGATGCCGGACGCCGCCTTCTTTTCCTGCCAGCAGCACACGCCCCAGTATTTCTGGAAACCGGAATACCAGCGCCACGCCAACGGCGCCGTGGCGGTCGTCGAAATCCTGATGGCGGCCGATGCGCCGCACCGTCTCGCCGATTTCTTCGCGAAACTCGTCAACCCGCAGGCGGTGACGATGAATGGCGGCGGCCTGCGCATCGACCTGTCCGGCGGCGCGATCACCGTCCTCGACCGCGAGCAGCATCGTGCGCGATGCCCGACGGACGACAGCGACACGACAATCGAGGGCCCGCGCTTCGTCGGCTTTGGCGTGGCGGTCGAAGATCTCGCTCGCACCGAAGCGATTCTGCAGACAAGCAACGTTCCATGCCGCCGGATTGGCGACAAACTCCAGATCGCGCCCTGGGATGCCTTCGGAGCGACCCTGGAATTCAGCGCAGCCGCGCAACCCAGCCCGCACCAGCAAGGAATCTCAGCATGAAAACCCGATCGCTCAACGCACCCGACGCCCCGGCACCGGTGGGTGGCTATGCCCAAGCCGTGGACGTAACCGGAGCGCAGCGAATGCTGTTTGTCAGCGGCCAGATCCCGGTCGCCAAGGACGGCACCGTGCCAAACGGGTTTGAGGCGCAATGCCGCCAAGCCTGGGCCAACCTCAAGGCGCAGCTTCAGGCCGCCGATATGACGCTCGACAACGTCGTGAAGATCACGATGTTCCTCGCGGATCGGAAAGACGGTTTGGTGAGTCGCGCCATCCGTCAGGAGATGCTGGGAGATCGCCGCCCGGCGCTGACCGTCATCATCACCGGAATTTTCGATGCGGCCTGGCTTCTGGAAATCGAAGCGATCGCGGTCGCGTAACGTCTAGAACCGCGCGACGATGATGCGCCCGTCTTCCAGCGCGTAGATCAACTCCGCCTTGCCGTCGCCGTCGAGATCGGCGGCCAGCACCGGCCCGACGACATTGACGTCATGGATGACATTGCCGACCGGTTGCAGCACGCCGCCGCGATAGCTCAGCACCGCCATGCCCTTCTTGCCCTGCACGCGTACCGCGATGTCGCTCACCTTGTCGCCGTTGAAATCGGCGATGGCGTGCAAGGTGAGTTGCGTCGATCCCTGATCGTGGTTGGAGAAGCCCGGTCGGCTCGCCTTCTCGACAAAGCGCCCGTTCTCGAACGCGTAGATCTTGAGCACGCCCTCGCTGTGCGGTGTCTGCACCAGCGCCACCTCGGTCCGCCCGTCGCCGGCCAGGTCCGTTGCACCGATCGGATTGAGCCAGAGATTCTCGGCCCCCAGCGCCGGCGTGGCCGCATGCTCGAGCAAGCGTCCGTTTTCCAGCCGAAAGGCGACGAGCGACGCACCGGCATCGGCCGTGCTGCGCACCACCAGCACGCTGTCCCGGCCCGTCTTCTCGAGATCGACGATGCGCGGCAGCAAATCCTCGAACACGGCGTTCGATTTCAGCCGGAACTCGACAATGCCGCCGCTGCGCCGCGTCACGCGCAGCACTTCCGCTTCCAGCGCATCGCCCAGCACGCCGTGCGTGTAGCGCAGCGTCGGCACCGCCAGCCAGGCCTCGGCGATGTCGCGCTGGCCGACGGCCACGAGGCTGTCGGGCAGACCGTCTTCGGGCAGGCGCGGTGGCTCTTGCGGCTTATAGCCGGCGCGCTCGTCGATCAGGATCTTGCCGTCGCGCACCGCCACTTGGAACCACGCCGGCTCGATGCCGATCATCAGCACCGGCGCTGTTCCGCCGCGATCGATCAAATATGGCGAACCCTTCGGCACGCCGCTGATCGTGCGCACTTCCAGCGCCTGGGCCGGCGCCGCAAGCGCGATCAGCGCAGCGAGGATCGCGGCGCGCATGCCGGGCGCGGTCAGAAGCGCAAGCTGCGGGCCTTCACCACCAGCGGGATGGCACGGATCTTGCCGAGCATCGTCTCGGTCAGAGGCTGGTCGATGGCGACCAGACAGATCGCGTCTTGTCCCGGCGCGGTGCGGCCCAGATGGAATGTCGCGATGTTGCAACCGGCATCGCCCAGCGTGCGGCCGAGATTGCCGATAAAGCCGGGCTTATCCTGGTTGCGCACATAAAGCATGTGCGGCGCGAAATCGGCCTCGACCGGGATGCCCTCGATCTCGATCACGCGGGGCTTGTCGTGCCCGATCAACGAGCCGGCGATGCGCCGCGTGCGGCCTTCGCTCACGACAGTGAGCCGCACGACCGTCTGGTAGTCCGTCGACCGGTCATGCGTCGTCTCCTTGATGTCGATGCCGCGCTCGCGCGCCACGACCGGCGCGTTGACCATGTTGACGCTTTCGAGCTGCGGCTGCAACAGACCGGTCAGGATCGAGGCTGTGAGCGGCTTGGTGTTGAGGTGAGCCGCCTGGCCTTCATATTCGATCGCGATCGACTTGATGTTGGTGTCGACGAGCTGACCGATGAAGCTCCCAAGCTGCATGGCGAGCGTCATGTAGGGCTTCAGCTTCGGTGCGTCCTCGCCGCTGACCGAGGGCGTGTTGACGGCATTGACGATGGCCCCGGTCAGCAGAAAGTCGGAAATCTGCTCGGCGACCTGGATCGCGACATTCTCCTGCGCCTCGTTGGTCGAAGCGCCCAGATGCGGCGTGGCGATCACGTCCTCACGGCCGAACAGCACGTTGGTCTTGGCGGGCTCGGTCAGGAACACATCAAGAGCAGCCCCGCCGACATGGCCCGATTCCAGCGCGGCTTTCAGATCCTCTTCGACTATAAGTCCGCCGCGCGCGCAATTGACGATGCGCACGCCCTTCTTGGTCTTCGCCAGCGCCGTCTTGTCGAGGATGTTCTTGGTCGCCTCGGTCAGCGGCGTGTGCAAGGTGATGAAATCGGCGCGCGACAGAAGCTGGTCGAGTTCCACCTTCTCCACACCCAACGTCTGCGCGCGCTCCGGCGACAGATACGGATCGAAGGCGATGACCTTCATCCGCAGGCCGATCGCCCGGTCCGCGACGATGGCGCCGATATTGCCGCAGCCGATGATGCCGAGCGTCTTGCCGGTTACTTCGACACCCATGAAGCGGTTCTTTTCCCACTTTCCGGCCTGGGTCGAACGGTCGGCCGCCGGCACCTGGCGTGCGAGCGCCAGCATCAGCGAGATCGCATGCTCCGCGGTCGTGATGGAATTGCCGAAGGGCGTGTTCATCACGACGATGCCGCGTCCCGTCGCCGCCGGCACGTCGATATTGTCGACCCCGATGCCCGCGCGCCCGATCACCTTGAGATGATGCGCCTGCGCCAGGATGTCCGATGTCGCCTTCGTGGCGGAGCGCACCGCCAGCCCGTCGTACTGGCCAATGATCGCTTTGAGTTCGTCGGGCTTGAGCCCGGTCTTGACGTCGACCTCCAGCCCACGCTCCTTGAAGATCGCCACGGCGCGCGAGCTGAGATTATCGGCAATGAGAACTTTCGGCATGGGTCGGTCCTAGGTCAGGCCTTCATGCTTCGAGACGCCGCGCGTGCCGCGCGGCTCCTCAGCATGAGGGCGGTGTTGGGGAAACAAGAAATGACCTCATCCTGAGGAGCGCCGCGCAAGCGGCGCGTCTCGAAGGATGAGATCACGGTCATCACGCCTTGACGGTCAGCTCGTCTTTCGCGCGCGCGAAGGCCCAGTCGAGCCACGGGAACAGCGCCTCGAGATCGCTCTTCTCCACCGTGGCGCCGGCCCAGATGCGCAATCCAGGAGGTGCATCGCGATAAGCATCGATGTCGTAAGCGACCTTCTCGGCCTCCAGCAGCGCCACGATCTTCTTCGGGACCACCGCCTGCTGCTCGGCCGGCAGCGATGTCACCGCCGGGTCGATGATCTTCAAGCACACCGACGTGCACGAACGCACGCGCTTATCTTCGGCGAGGAAGCCGATCCAGCCGGCGCGCTTGGCCCACGCCTCGACCGCCGCAAGATTGCCTTCGGAGCGCGCGATCAGTCCCTTGAGGCTGCCGACCGATTTGGCCCAGCGCAACCCGTCCAGCGCGTCTTCCGCGCACAACATGGAGGGCGTGTTGATCGTCTCGCCCTTGAACACACCTTCGATCAGCTTGCCGCCCTGCGTCAGGCGGAAGATTTTCGGCAGCGGCCATGCCGGCGTGTAGCTCTGCAGCCGCTCGACCGCGCGGGGGCTGAGGATCAGCATGCCGTGCTGCCCTTCGCCGCCCAGCACCTTCTGCCACGAGTAGGTCGTGACATCGAGCTTGTCCCACGGCAGATCCATCGCGAATGCGGCCGAGGTCGCATCGCAGATCGTCAGGCCCTGGCGGTCGGATTTGATCCAGTCGCCGTTGGGCACGCGCGCACCTGACGTCGTGCCGTTCCAGGTGAACACCACGTCGCGGTTCTGATCGACCGTCGCGAGATCGGGGATCTGGCCGTACGGCGCTTCGAGCGTGCGTGCGTCCTTGAGCTTGAGCTGCTTGACCGCGTCGTTGACCCAGCCGGCACCGAAGCTCTCCCAGGTCAGGAGATCGACGCCGCGCGCACCCAGCAGCGACCACAGCGCCATCTCGACGGCGCCGGTATCGGACGCCGGCACGATGCCGATGCGGTAATCCTTGGGCACGCCCAGCACCGCGCGGGTGCGGTCGATCACTTCCTGGAGCTTGGCTTTGCCGGCCTTCGATCGGTGCGAGCGGCCGACCAAGGCATCGGAAAGCGCATTCAGCGTCCAGCCGGGACGCTTGGCGCAGGGACCAGAGGAAAAATTGGGGGATTTCGGCCGAAGATTTCGGCTTGGCGTTTGTCATGGTAGCTATTCCTTCCAGAATAGCCGGGACCCGTTGGGAGGTCCTGGCCCGCCGCCGCTTATAGAGAGGTCGGAAGCACCTCGCAACTGTCAAAGCAAGGACGGCCGCGGCAGGATGTCGCAATTTATGAGGAAATGGTGAGCATCGTTCTTGTGTCGCCCCCTCACCCTCCCACGCGCTTCGCGCGCGGGCCCCTCCCTCTCCCGCGAGGGGAGAGGGAAATTCAGAGCGCGGTATAACCCTCTCCCCTTGCGGGAGAGGGTGGCGAGCGAAGCGAGCCGGGTGAGGGGGCCGCCACGCAATGCAAAATCATGAGGCTCACCCGCGCCGCTTCACCATGATCAAGAAGATCGCGGTCATCACCGTTTCATCGCGCTGATTTAACGTCGCGACATCGAGCTTGAGAATTCCGCGATCGAGCTTCGATTTCGACGCGGTCGCCTCGCGCACCGTCGCGGTTGCACGCAGCGTGTCACCCGCATAAACCGGCTTCACCCAGCGAAGCTCATCGATTCCCGGTCCGCCGAGGTTGGCGGAAACCAGAAAGCCGGTCTGGTAGAGCATGCGCCACGTCACCGCGATGGTGTGGAACCCGCTGGCGATAAGCCCACCGAAATGCGACGCCTTCGCCGCCTCGACATCGATGTGGAACGGCTGCGGATCGAAGCGCAACGCGATGTCGATGATGTCCGCCTCGGTCAGCGTCAGCCCGTGACTCTCGAAGCGCCGGCCGATGGTGAAATCGTCGAAGTAGAGATCGTGCATGATCATCTTAATTTTTGGCCGCGGTTCTTGCGGCACCCCCCACCCTAACCCTCCCCCTCAAGGGGGGAGGGAATACCAACGTGACTTTGTCTTCTGTCATCGCCATGAAAATCGAGATGGCAAAATCAAACCCGGTGAAGTCCCCTCCCCCCTTGAGGGGGAGGGTTAGAGTGGGGGGTGACACAAGCACGCTGCCAGCAAGCACTAGACCGCCGCCGCGATCGCCTTGCCCAGCTCCTGCGTGCTCGCCTTGCCGCCGAGATCAGGCGTCTTCAGCCCCTTTTCCGCCAGCACGATCTCGATCGCATTCTCGACAGCGCGCGCCGCGTCGGCGTGCCCGAAATGATCGAGCATCATCGCCGCCGACCAGATCTGGCCGATCGGGTTGGCGATGTTCTTGCCGGCGATATCGGGTGCAGAACCATGCACCGGCTCGAACATCGAGGGATGCTCGCGCTCGGGATTGAGATTGGCCGAGGGCGCGATGCCAATACCGCCCGCCACCGCCGGCCCGAGATCGGAAAGAATGTCGCCGAACAAATTGGAGCCGACCACCACGTCGAACCAGTCCGGGTGCCGCACGAAATGCGAGGTCAGGATGTCGATGTGATACTGATCGGCCTTCACATCGGGAAAATCCTTGCCGATCGCCGCAAAGCGCTCATCCCAATACGGCATGGTGTGGATGATGCCATTCGATTTCGTCGCCGACGACACATGCTTCTTACGCTTGCGCGCGAGCTCGAAGGCAAAGCGCATCACGCGATCGACGCCGCGGCGCGTGAAGACGGTTTCCTGCACCACCAGCTCATCCGGCGTGCCGCGATTGAGTCGGCCGCCGATCTCGGAGTACTCGCCCTCGGTGTTCTCGCGCACGACATAGAAATCGATATCGGCGGGCCCGCGATTCTTGAGCGGCGTATCCACGCCCTTCATCAACCGCACGGGCCGCAGATTGACGTATTGCTGGAAGCTGCGGCGAATTGGGATCAGCAGGCCCCACAGCGACACATGGTCCGGCACGCCGGGGAACCCAACCGCGCCCAGGAAGATCGAGTCGAATTTGGCCAGCCGCTCGAGCCCGTCATCGGGCATCATCTTGCCGGTCTTGGTGTAGGTCTCGCAGCTCCAGTCGAGCGTCTCGAACTTGAACGAGAGATTGAATTTCTTGGCCGCGGCGTCGAGCACGCGCAGGCCCTCCGGCACCGTCTCCTTGCCGATCCCGTCGCCCGGGATGACCGCGATTTTCAAGGCATTGGATGATGTGGCCATCGGCCTGGTGTCCCCTCTGTTTGGCGCGGGGCGCTACACTAGCGGGCGGGCCGCTTGGGGGAAAGGTCCCGGCGCCGCATTGCTGCTATTCCGCCTTCTCGGCCGTGACGGTCGGCTTCTTCGCCCCACTCCAGCGAAAACGATACGTCCGCCCTTTGCGCACATGCGTGACCAAAGCCGGCCGAAAACAGGCGATGCACGTGCCGCCCTCGCGCCGCACGCTTGGATAGACGACGCCCAGCGCATCGGCGGCGAGCAGCGCCTCCGCCAGCGCCTGCGAAGCGACGTAGCTGTCGGGTGCCAGGCATTTGGTGAAATTCTTGTCGTCGCGGATGTCGTGGAACTTGGCGCTGAAATCGGCGAGGTAGTCATCGTAGGTGAGGCTCTCCTCGGTCCAGGCCACCTCCGCCAGCTCGACCGATTTGTGAAAGATGATCTCCGCCTGCGAGGTCTTGAGGTCGAGCCCCGCGTACCACGCCCCACGCTCGGGCCCATTGAAGCGGCTGCCGAGCGGGTGCGCGTGGCAGAACGCGGCATTGATGATGCGATAATACGGAATCCCGAACACCAGCTCGTGAATGCCGATGCCCGGCAGCAGATCGTTCTCCGCCAGCAAGCGATCGTTGGTGGCGTTGTCGAGATCGAAGAGATCGCGCAGATGCGTGTCGTCGTCGGCGATGCGCGCGAGCACGCTGTCGCCGCCGTCGCTGTATTTGGAGGGGATCAGGCGGTGCGTATCGAACTGGCGGACAAGGCTGGTGCGCGGCAGCCTCACGCCCCGCCCCGCCTGGCGTCGAGCAGGCGGCGCACCATCTGCAGCGCCGGCACACCGCCCTTGATCATGTAGGCGAGCGCGCTGTCGCCGCCGAACAGCCGGTTGCTGTTGGACCGCTGCACCCAGGCATCGGCGAGCTTTTCCGAATAGAGGATGTTGAGCGCCTTAAAGATGCCGACGAGATAGGAGACGCGCAGCAGCGTGTCGGAGTCGAGCACGCGGTCCGGATTCTTCTTCATCTCGTAGAACGGCCCGTTCGACACGCCGCCCAACAACGCGCGCGCATCCTCGTCGCGCACTTGCCAGCGCTGCATGATGTTGAAGAACGCCTTAAGCGCCGAGCGGCTCAGCCGCGCGCGCGTCTCTTTGTCGTTCAGATCGATCAGCGGCGAGGGCTCGTAGCGGCTTGCCGGGTAGTGTGCGGGGGCGGTCATCCATATCTCCTATTCAGTATAGAATATACTCCTGAATAGGATTTTTTCAACCCCGGCGGAGAAAATTCTTGGCTGGGTGAGTTTTCCTATACCCAAGCAAAATCAAGCGCTTAGACCGGCTCCGTCTCCCGCTCCCCCGCCGCTTCCACCCCTTCCCAGCCGATCAACGCCAGCTTGCGCGGGCGGCCCCAATGGTAGTGGCTGATGATGCCCGATTTGCGGATCACGCGATGGCAGGGGATGAGGAAGGAGATCGGGTTGTCGCCCACCGCCGTGCCGACGGCGCGTGACGCGCGCGCATCCTTGCCGATCGCCGCGGCGACATGTTCGTACGCCACCAACGCGCCCGGCGGGATGCGCAGCAGCGCCTCCCACACATTCACCTGGAACGGCGAGCCGTAGAGCACGAGCTTGAGCTTCTCGCGCTGCCCCTTGTCGCGCGCGAAGATGGCGCGACCCAGACGCGCCACGGTCTTTTCATCTTCGACGAAATTCGCCAGCGGCCAACGCGCCGCCATGTCGGCAAAGCACGCCGCGCGGCCGCCCTCGGCGGCAAAGGCGAGCCCGCAAATGCCGCGTGGCGTGGTGAAGATCAGGCAATCGCCGAACGGCGAGTCCGCCCAGCCATAGGAAATCGTCAAGCCGGCCCCACGCTGCTTGAACTCGCCGGGCGTCACCGCCTCGTGCGTCACGAACAGATCGTGCAGCCGGCCGGGGCCGGACAAGCCCGCCTCGTGCGCCGCGTCGAGCACACTGCCGGCCTGCGCCAGGCACGTCTTGGCGCGTGTGAGCGTCAGGTACTGCAGGAACTTCTTCGGACTCACCCCCACCCAGCGCGTGAACAGGCGCTGGAAATGGAACGGGCTGAGGCCGATCTCCGCCGCGACGGCGTCGAGATCCGGCTGGATATCGACATTGTCGCTGATATAGGCGAGCGCCTGCTCGATGCGGTCGTAGTCGCTGGGCACGAGCATTCCCTTGCATCAAAGACGAGCGGAAAGCCTAGCCGAGAGGCTCGGCCCCAGCCACCCGGTTCTTGCGGCCGTCCTTCGAGACGGCCCGCTCCGCGGGCCTCCTCAGGACGAGGACTTTCTTGTTGAAACAAGAAATGACCTCATGCTGAGGAGCGCCGCGCAGCGGCGCGTCTCGAAGCATGGGCCGCAGCACCGACCTGCGATCCCTAGCGTTACGCCTGCCAGAACGGCTTACGGCTCTCCACAGCCATATCCCCGCGCGACAGCCCGATATCGCGCAACGCCCGCTCGTCCATCGCCGCCAGGATATGGCGCTCGCCGGCCCGCGCCTTCCAAGACGCCAGCCCGTCGAACAAGCGAATGACGACATATGCGATCTCGTGAGCGAGCAGCCGCGCGGCTGACGCGACACTGGCGAGCGAAGCCTGCTGCGGATAAAGACTGGGCAGAACGGCGATCATGGCGGTCCTCCGTGTCGGGGAATGATCGCGACGATAGGACGTGCCGCGCCGCTGCGGCGATCCGCTTCTTGCGCCGAAATTGACATTAACCAGAGACATGGGCCGGCAATTTCAGCTCGAAATAGCGCGCCCCCGGCAGCGGGTTGTTGTAATAGGGCGCGATCTCGACGAACCCCAAATGCTGGTAGAGCGCGATCGCCGTTGCCATTGACTCGAGCGTATCGAGCCGCATCGCGCCATAGCCCTTGGTGCGCGCCGCATCGATGATGGCGCGCGCGAGCCGCCCGCCCAGCCCCGTACCCCGCTGCAGCGGCGACACGTAGAGCCGCTTCATCTCGCACACGCCCGCATCCAGCTTGCGCAACGCCACGACACCGACCGCGTCGCCGTCGCCTTCGGCGAGGATGATCTCGCCCGACGGCGGCGCGTATTTGCCCGGCAGCGTCGCCAGCTCCTCGTCGAAATTCTGGAAGCACAGGCTGAAGCCCAGCGACTTGGCATAGTCGACGAACAAGCGGCGCGCCGACTCCATGTCGCCTGCACCCGCAGCCTTGCGCAACTTCACCGGCACCGCGTTCACGCGACTTTGCCCAGGCTGGCCGGCCCCGCGACATAGGCGACATCGTAGCCATGGGCACCCACCGCATGCGCCGCCGCGCGCCGCTCGCTCCACAGCGTGAAGCGCACCGCCTCCCACAGCTCGGTGTCGAGCGCCGCCACACGCGCGACGAAGCCGCGTGTGTTGGCAAGGGCGCGCGTGGCGGCACGCTCGTGCGCCACGACATCCGTTGCCGGTAGCGATTCCGGCAGCGGCACGAATTCACGCTGCGCGAAGCGCGCGCGGCGCAGATCGTCGACACCGCGCTGGTCGAGCAGCGTCCAGTGCCGCACCCGCGGCCGCCCGAACGCGTCGACCACCGCCTGGAAGTGCTCGGACAGCAGGAAATCCCGCATCGCCGATTCGTCCTTCCAGACATAGAACGTGGCGTATTCGTTGAACGGCGAGCCGGTGCCGAGATCGTTGACCAGGAAGGCCTTGCTCACCAGCCCCGGCAGATTGTCGAATAGTGGCCCCTTCTCCGCGATCCGCGCGCGGATGCGGCCCATGTCGTAATTCTCGGCCAGCGGAAACGCATATTGCATCGCGATCATGACCAACCCCTGATTTCGCGACAATGTCGCGCAAGATCGTTACACTTGGATGCTGCCCTCGAGATAAAGCGCCGCCTTGCCGGCGATGGTGACGCGCTCACCACGATCCTCGCAGGTGAGCTCACCGCCGCGCGCCGATACCTGGCGCGCCGACAATTTCGTTTTACCGAGGCGTTTGGACCAATACGGAATCAAGGTGCAATGCGCCGAGCCGGTGACGGGGTCCTCGTAGACGCCCATCGCGGGCGCAAAGAAGCGCGACACGAAATCGCAATCCTTGCCCGGCGCCGTTGCGATCACAGCATGACGATCAAGCGCGGCCGTCTTGTCGCCATGCGGCTTAAGCGCGCGGACATCGTCCTCGCTCGCATAGACGGCAAGGAAATCGCGGGCACCCCACAGCTCAAGCGGCGCCTTGCCCAACGCGTCGTTGACCGCTGCGGACGGTGTGAGCTTCTCTGGCGGGCGCGAAGGAAAATCCAGCGACAGCAATTCGCCGCTCTTTGTCACCTCCAGAACGCCGCTGCGCGTGCTGAAGCGCACCGCCTTCATGCCGGGCTTGAGCTTGTCGAAGATCAGATGCGCGCTGGCGAGCGTTGCATGGCCGCACAGATCCATCTCGATGGTCGGCGTGAACCAGCGCAAACCGTAGCTATCGCCTTCGGGAATGAAGAACGCTGTTTCCGACAGATTGTTTTCCGCGGCAATAGCGAGCATCGTTTCCGCCGGCAACCATTTGTCCAAGGGTACGATCGCGGCCGGGTTGCCGCCGAACACGCGGCTCGTGAACGCATCGATCTGGTAGATAGGTAGGCGCATCGTCGACACTCCCCTGTGAACTGGATCACCTTTTGCGCGCGTGCATGAAAGCGTTCTCCGCCTTCGGCATGCCGACATGCGGGTAGTAGCTCATCGCCGCTGGCGCCGAGAGCAGCAGCACCATCGAATCCGGCCCGGCTTCATCGCGCGTCTTTTCGATCAGCGCCTTGCCGATCCCGCCCTTCTGATAGGCGCGATCGACCGCGAGGTCGGAGAGGTAGCAGCAGAACGCGAAATCGGTCAGCGAGCGCGCGACACCGATCAGCTTCTTGCCGTCGCGCGCCGTGATCATGAGATTGCCGTGCTCCAGCATCTTGGCGATGCGCGCAGGCTCGCCGACCGGTCGACGCTCGGCCAGGCCGGATCTCTCCAGCACGTCCGTGAATTCCGCAACCGTGAGCTTCTCGCCCACGTGGTAGGTGATGGTCATATCGCGTCCCCCGGGGCCGCGTGGGTTTGCATGTAGGCGCCCAGTGCCCGGTCGTCCGTCGACTCGCTGCCCGCCAGCGCGGCGATGACGCCGCGCCGATCGGTCGCGCTGCGGTTCTGGCTCAGCTTCTGCTTGCCGTCGATGCGCGTGATCGCCATCTCGAAGCCGACAATGCCGCGCAGCATGCCGTCGATGAATTTCTGCGGCAGGCCCTCGGTCGACCAAGCGGGCTTGCGCGGCCCTTCATGGCGCGCCACCAGCTTGTTGACCAGCGCCTGCAGCGCGGCGCCATCCTCGATCAGCGTCACGCGCCCATAGACGTGCGCCGCCGCGTAGTTCCACGTCGGCACCGACGGATGCGATTTGTACCAGCTCGGCGAGATATAGGCGTGCGGGCCCTGGAACGCCGCCATCGCCTCGCCATCGGCGAGGGTGCGCCATTGCGGGTTGGCGCGCGCGACATGGGCGAAGAGCGTGCCATGCGCGCCACGCGTGCGGTCGAGCAGGAACGGCAGATGGCTCGCGATCAGTCCCTCGGGACCCTGCGACACCAGCAGCCCGAAATCATGGGCCTCGATCAGATCGTGAAGCGCACCGAGATCGGTCTGCGCGAAAGCGGCCGGCACATACATGGTCGAGAGTCCCCCTCCCGGCCTTGCCTCAGTCGTTCCGGCGTACGGTTGGTGCCCGGGCCGGGATCAGGGCACCAACCGGTATTATGAGCGCCAGAAGGGTTTGCGCGTCTCGAGATCAATATCGACTCGCGTCAGCCCGATATCGCGCAGCATGCGCTGATCCAGCAACTGGAGCTGGTTGCGCTGCCGCAGGCGATCCTGCCATGCGAGGACCGTAGCGACGGCCTCCAACACGACCTGGCCCACCTTGTAGCCGGCCCAGAGCGTCTTGCTGACGACCCGGCCGATCGCGCCCTCGAGGGACCCGAAATCATAAATTGTACCCATACAAATCTCCATCCGCCTTTATATTGTCACCGATATTGTCTCGGTGCGCACAAGATAATTGACACAATGAGGGTGTCAATGCCTATATTGTCTCCATGACAAGTTGGACCCCGGAAATTGCCCAACAGCGCGGCCCCCGCTATCTGCGGATTGCCGATTTGCTGGCCAGCGCCGTCTCGAACGGCAATCTGAAACCCGGGGATCGCCTCCCCACCCATCGCGACCTGGCTTGGAAGCTAGGCGTGACTGTGGGAACGATTACAAGGGCTTATGCCGAAGCCGAGCGGCGCGGCCTGATCTCCGGCGAGGTCGGCCGCGGCACCTTTATCCGCGAGCGCGCGATCGACGTCCCGCCCGCCCCGCCGCCGGTCGCCGTGTTCGGTGAATTTGTCGATCTTGCCCGCAATTTCCCCTCGATCGATCGTACCCATCGCGCCATCGGCGAAGTGGTCGCCGAAGTCGGCCGCACCGCGGACATGCCCTCCCTGATGGGCTACGCGACGATTCTCGGCCTCAAGCCGCATCGCGAGGCGGCGGTGCAGTGGCTGGCGCGCAATCGCCTGCCCGCCGAACCCGGCCAGATCGCGATTTCCAACGGCTGCCAGCACGCCATGCAGCTCGCCTTGCTCGCCCTGGCGCGGCCGGGCGATGTCATCCTCACCGAACAGCTCACCTTCTACGGCCTCAAGGCGCTCGCCTCGCTGCTGTCGTTCAAGCTGCACGGCGTCGAGCTCGACGAATACGGCCTGGTGCCGTCAGCGCTCGAGACCGCGTGCAAGCAGACCGGCGCCAAGGTGCTTTATTGCATCCCGACCCTGCATAATCCGACGACCGCGCTGATGCCGGCCTCGCGCCGCGAAGAGATCGCGGCGATCTGCAAGCGCCATAGCGTGACGATCATCGAGGACGACATCTACGGCTTCCTCGATGAAACCGCGCCGCCGCCGCTCACCACCTTCGCCCCCGATCACGCGATCTACGTGACGAGTTTTTCAAAATGCGTGGCGCCGGGCCTGCGCGTCGGCTTTCTCAAGGCGAGCGTGCCGATGATCGAGCGCATCGCCACCACTCTGCGCGGCACGACCTGGATGGCGACACCGTTGATGGCGGAGGTGGCGACGCGCCTGGTCCGCTCCGGCCAAGCCGAGCGCATGGCGACCTGGCAGCGCACCGAGGCGGTGGCGCGTCAGGAGATCGCCGCCGACCTGCTCGATGATTCCGATGTCATGACGAATCCGTCGAGCTTCCATCTCTGGCTGCGCCTGCCCGAGCCGTGGCGGCGCGAGGATTTCACCGCCGTCGCGCGTCGGCGCGGCGTGGGTGTGGCTCCCGCGGACGCCTTCACCGTCGGCCGGGCACCCGTGCCGCACGCCGTGCGCGTCGGCCTCTCCGCCGCGAACGACCGCGCCGAACTCGAACGCGCCCTGCGCATCCTCGCCGAAATCACCGCCGGCCCGCCCGAACAGGGCTTCCCGATCGTTTGAAGCGCGCTCTAATCCCCCCTCCTCCGGTCCCCTCTCCCCTCTGGGGAGAGGGTTAGGGTGAGGGGGTGGCGCAACGCTTCAAGCATTTCTTCGTTAAACCGCCGCAGTCTTCTCATGGACTCAAAATGACCGCCAAGCCGACCATCCGCCCCGTCGCGCGCACCGATTTCGCGCAATGGCTGCCGCTCTGGACCGGCTACAACACCTTCTACAAGCGCACCCTGCCCGACGAGATCACGCAAACGACCTGGCGCCGCTTCTTCGATGCCTACGAGCCCGTGCATGCCCTCGTCGCGGAGAAAGACGGCAAGCTCCTCGGCCTCACCCACTACCTCTTCCACCGCAACACCACGATGATCGCGCCGACCTGCTATCTGCAGGATCTCTTCACCGCGCAAGAAGCGCGCGGCCACGGCGTCGGCCGCGCCCTCATCGAAGGCGTCTACAAGCGCGCGCAAGAAGCCGGCTCTCCGCGCGTATATTGGCAAACGCACGAAACCAACACGACCGCGATGCAGCTCTACGACAAGGTCGCAACGAAGTCGGGCTTCGTTGTATATCGCAAAGACCTGCCGGCGTAGCTGCCGCCCGCCATCACAATAAATCCTGTCACCCGCGGGCTTGACCTGCGGGTCTGACGCTGCGCGAGCAAATTGTTTGAGAGGGCAAGGCCACCCCCTCACCCCAACCCTCTCCCCGTTGGGGAGAGGGGGTTGACCGAGGCGCGGTGAACTCCCCTCTCCCCTCTGGGGAGAGGGCTAGGGTGAGGGGGCGGCGCTACGCCTGATAAGGGGGAATGGAATGCCCGTGATTTAACGGCCCATGTCCCCGCCCAATCTCCGGCGCCGTCTCGATCGCTTTGCGCACATACGCGCGCGCGCGGATCACTGCGTCGCGCAGGCTCATCTTCTGCCCCAGCCCCGTCGCGATCGCGGACGCAAGCGTGCAGCCCGTGCCGTGCGTGTTGCGCGAATGGATGCGCGGGCTTTCGAACACTTCGATGCCGTCGGCGCTGGCGAGAACGTCGCTCAGCACGTCGCCCTCGAGATGCCCCCCCTTGAGCAACACGGCTTCACACCCAAGCTCGCACAATGTCACGGCCGCGCGCTTCATCGCCGCAACGTCGGCGATGCGACCACCGACCAGCACTTCCGCTTCCGGGAGGTTCGGCGTGATCACCGTCGCGCGCACGATCAGCTTTGATTTGAGCGCGCCGATCGCATCCTCCGCGATCAGCCGCGCCCCGCCCTTGGCCACCATCACCGGATCGACGACCAGCGGCACGCCAGCGGCTTTCTTCGCCACGACATCCGCGACGACCGCGATCACCGCCGCGTCGTGCAGCATGCCGGTCTTGACCGCATCGGCACCGATATCGTCGAGCACCAGCTCCATCTGCTGGCGGATGAAGGCAGGCTCGACCCCGACCACGCCGAACACGCCTTGCGTGTTCTGCGCCGTCAGCGCCGTGATCGCCGTGGCGGCAAAGCCGCCCAGCGCCGTCACCGTCTTGATATCCGCCTGGATGCCCGCCCCGCCGCCCGAATCCGAGCCGGCGGCGATCAGGATGCGGGCCGGCCTAGCACTCACGTCGCGCCGGCGACGCGCTCGATTTCGCCGCAGATCTGGCTGACGAGGCGGTCGATCAGCGCCTGGTCCTCGCCTTCCGCCATCACGCGGATGACCGGCTCCGTGCCCGATTTGCGGATCAGCACGCGGCCCGTGTTGCCGAGCGTCTTTTCGGCGTCACGGATTGCCTTCTTGACGCTGTCGACTTCGAGCGGGGCCCCGCCCTTGAAGCGCACGTTCTTCAGGAGCTGCGGCAGCGGATCGAACACGCGGCACAGTTCCGAGGCGCGCTTGCCGGACTCGACAAGAACCGCCAGAACCTGCAGCGCCGCCACCAGCCCATCGCCGGTGGTGGCGTAATCGGACAGGATAATGTGGCCCGACTGCTCGCCGCCGAGATTGTAGTCGCTCGCGCGCATCATCTCGACGACATAGCGGTCGCCCACCGCGGCGCGCGCCAGAGTCAGCTTCTGCCCGGCAAGAAAACGCTCGAGCCCGAGATTGGACATGACCGTGCCGACCACGCCGCCGCCGCGCAGCTTGCCACCCTTGCCCCAGGAGCGCGCGATCAGCGCCATCACCTGGTCGCCGTCGATCAGGTGGCCATGCTCGTCGATCATGATGACGCGGTCGGCATCGCCGTCCAGCGCCACGCCCAGATCGGCGCCATGCGCCACGACGGCGCTCTGCAAGGTCTCCGTGTGCGTAGCACCGCATTTGGCGTTGATGTTGAAGCCGTCCGGCGTCACGCCGATGCGCACGACTTCGGCCCCCAGCTCCCACAGCACCGTTGGCGCCATCTTGTAGGCAGCGCCATTGGCGCAGTCGACGACGATGCGCAAACCATCGAGCCGCAGCCCCTTGGGGAACGTCGCTTTCACGAATTCGATATAGCGCCCTTCCGCATCATCAAGACGCCGCGCGCGGCCGAGCTTGCCCGGTGCCGCGAGGCCTTCGCGCACATCGAGATTGCGCTCGATCTCCGCCTCGATCTCGTCGGAGAGTTTGTAGCCGTCCGGCCCAAACAGCTTGATGCCGTTATCGTCGTAGGGATTGTGCGAGGCCGAGATGACGACGCCCAGATCGGCGCGCAGCGAGCGCGTGAGCATGGCAACGCCCGGCGTGGGCATCGGGCCCAGCAGCACGACGTCCATGCCGATCGAGATGAACCCGGCGGTCAGCGCGGGCTCGAGCATATAGCCCGAAAGTCGTGTGTCTTTTCCGATGACCACGAGATGGCGATGCTGGCCGCGGGTGAAATGGCGCCCGGCCGCGACCGCCACTTTGAGCGCCGTATCGGCGGTCATGGGGTCTTTGTTGGCCGTCCCGCGAATGCCGTCGGTGCCGAATAATTTGCGCAAAAGAATATCTCCCCGCCCGGATTCGCCGGACTTATAGCAGAACCGAACCCCAGGTAAACGCCCCGTCCCGGGCCGCCCTGCCGGCCCCCCGATCGGCATAATGCCGGCACGGCCTTCCGTAACGCCCGGCTGGGCTGTCATACTGGGTCAAAGCCCGGCGGCAATTCTCAGGCAAAAACCTGAAAATTCCTGCAAAGCCTGCCGGCCAGGGAGGTCAGATTTCGTGAGTTCACCCGCCCACCCCATGTCCCCAAAACCCAGTATTTTCTCCAAAATCAGGTCCCCCCAGGATACGGCCGCCGGCCTCTTTTTGATCGCCTTGGGCCTATTTGCGGTGTGGCAGAGCGCCGATTTGCCGGGTGGGACCCTTAACCAGATGGGTCCGGGCAAGCTGCCCCGGGCCCTGGGCACCATCACCGCCCTGTGCGGCCTGGCCCTGCTGATCCAGTCCTTTCGCGCCGGCAACAGCCCCCTGGAGCGCTGGGCCCTACGTGGCCCGATCTGCATCCTGGGCGCGGCGGTGGCCTTCGGCCTGACCGTCCGCCCCCTGGGCCTGGCTTTGGCCGGCCCGCTCGCCGTCATCATCGCCGGCCTCGCCAGCAACGAGACGCGCTGGGTCGAAGTGATCGTGTTTGGGGTCGTCATGACCGCCTTCTGCATCGGCCTGTTCAAGGCCGCCCTGGGCCTGCCGATCCCGGTAGCGCCCTGGCTGATCGGGTATTGAGGCGACGATGGGTGATCTCTTCAGCCATCTGGCCCTCGGCTTCTCGACAGCCCTCTCGTTCCAGAACCTGGCGCTGTGCTTCACCGGCTGCCTGGTCGGCACGCTGATCGGCGTGCTGCCGGGCGTGGGCCCGATCGCCACCATCGCCATGCTGCTGCCGCTCACCTTCTCGGTCGATCCGACCGGGGCGCTCATCATGCTGGCCGGCATCTATTACGGCGCGCAATACGGCGGCTCGACGACCGCCATCCTGGTCAATATCCCCGGCGAGGCGACGTCGGTGGTCACGGTTCTCGACGGCCACCAGATGGCCAAGCAAGGCCGCGCCGGCGTGGCGCTGGGCACCGCCGCCATTTCCTCGTTCTGCGCCGGCACGGTGGCAACGCTCGTGATCGCGGCCCTTGGCGTACCGCTGACCAAGCTCGCCCTGCTGTTCGGCCCGGCCGAATACTTCTCGCTGATGGTCATGGGCCTTGCCTTCGCGGTCGTGCTGGCGCGTGGGTCGATCCTCAAGGCCATCGCCATGATCATCGTCGGCCTGCTGCTGTCGACCGTGGGAACCGATCTGGAGACCGGGGAAGAGCGGTTGACTCTCGGCCTCACCGATCTCTCCGACGGGGTCGATTTTGCTGTCCTCGCCATGGGCATTTTCGGCTTCGCCGAGATTTTGCGGAATCTCGAAACGCCGGAGACGCGCGACGTCGTCCGATCGAAGATCGGCCGGCTGCTGCCGTCGCTGGACGATCTCAAGCGCTGCATCGCGCCGATCGCGCGCGGCACTACGCTGGGCTCCATCCTCGGTATCCTGCCCGGCAACGGCGCGGTGCTGGGGCCGTTCGCCGCCTATTCGCTGGAAAAGAAGCTGGCCAAGGATCCCTCGCGCTTCGGGCGCGGCGCCATCGAAGGCGTGGCGGGACCGGAGGCCGCCAACAACGCCGGCGCCCAGACCGCCTTCATCCCGCTGCTGACGCTGGGCATTCCGCCCAATGCGGTGATGGCGCTGATGGTCGGCGCGATGACCATTCACGGCATCATTCCCGGTCCGCAGGTGATGACCAAGGCCCCGCAACTCTTCTGGGGCATGGTTGCCAGCATGTGGATCGGCAATCTCATGCTGCTGATCATCAACCTGCCGCTGGTCGGGCTGTGGGTGCGCCTGCTGAAGGTGCCCTATCGCCTGATGTTCCCGGCGATCCTGCTGTTCTGCTGCATCGGCATCTACTCGATCAACAACAACCCGGCCGACGTGCTGTTCACCGCCTTCTTCGGCTTCGCCGGCTATGCACTTTACAAATTCGGCTTCGAGCCGGCACCGTTGCTGCTGGGCTTCGTGCTCGGCCGCCTGCTCGAGGAAAAATTCCGGCAGGCGATGGCGCTCTCGCGCGGCAACTTCATGACTTTCGTGGAACGTCCTGTCTCCGCCGGCCTTTTGCTGGTGGCGCTGATCATCATCGTGATCGCGGTCACGCCATCGATCCGTAAGACGCGCGAGGAGGCCTTCCAGGAATGAAGCTTTGCGAACGCCCGCAACTTGAGTTTCCACCCCGAATACCGGACCGTCACAAGAAACGTCGACCCGGCCGAACTGCGAAGGAGAACGCCATGAAACGCCTGCTCGTTGCACTTGCCGCTATCGGCCTATCGGCCGCACCGGCGCTTGCGCAGAACTATCCGACCCGCCCCGTCACCATGATCGTCCCCTTTGCGGCCGGCGGCCCGACCGATGTGATCGCGCGCATCGTTAGCGAGAACATGTCGAAGACGCTGGGCCAGCAGATCGTCGTCGAGAACGTCGCCGGTGCGGGCGGCACCACCGGCATCACCCGCGGCGCCACGTCCAAGCCCGACGGCTACACCATCATGATGGGCCATATGGGCACGCATGGCGCGGCACCGGCGCTCTATCCCAAGCTCAAATACGACCCGACCAAGGATTTTGAGCCGATCGGCATCGCCGCCGGCACGCCAATCGTGATCGTGGCGAAGAAGGACATGCCGGCGAAGGACCTGAAAGAGTTCATCGCCTATCTGAAGGCAAATCAGTCGAAGGTGAACCAGGCGCACGCCGGCGTCGGCTCCGTCTCGCACACCACCGGCGTGCTGTTCGCTTCCCAGATCGGCGCGAAATTCACGCAGATTGCCTATCGCGGCACTGGGCCGGCGCTCAACGACCTCGTCGGCGGTCAAGTCGATTTCATGACCGACCAGATCGTCAACGTGGTCGAGCAGATTAAGGCCGGCACCATCAAGGCCTATGCCATCGCGACTCCGACGCGCTCGCCGGCAATCCCCGATGTGCCGACCACCAAGGAGGCCGGCATGCCCGACTACCAGGTCAGCGCCTGGAATGCGGCGTTCGCGCCAAAGGGGACGCCCAAGGACATCGTCACCAAGCTCAGCGACGCGCTCGGCAAGGCCCTCGATGACGACGGCACGCGCAAGCGCCTTCTCGATCTTGGCGGCGTCATTCCCGAAAAGACAGAGCGCACGCCGCAGTATCTGGCGGGCTTCGTGAAGCAGGAGGTCGATCGTTGGACGCCGGTGCTCAAGGCCGCCGGCGTGACCGCCGAGTAAGCGATCAGCCCGGTCCGTTGATGGCCCGCCACACCGCCAGCGCTTGGCGTGTGGCGGCCACATCGTGGACGCGCACGATATCGGCCCCCCGCACGGCCGCAGCGAGCGCCGCGGCGAGCGAACCGCCAAGCCGGTCCTTGGCCGTGGCACCGCCGGCCAGCCGGCCGATGAGACTCTTGCGGCTGGCACCGATCAGCACGGCAACACCCAGTTTGCGCAGCTGCCCGCAATTGGCCAGAAGCCGCAGATTGTGCTCAAGCGTCTTGCCGAAGCCGATGCCGGGATCGACGGCGATCCGTTCGGGCGAGATGCCGGCCGCCCGGCACGCGGCGACGCGCGCGCCGAGATAGGTTTCGACGTCCGCGACGACGTCGTCGTAATGCGGATCTTTCTGCATCGTCGCCGGCTCGCCTTGCATATGCATCAGCACGACACCCGCCTGCGAGCCGGCGACAACGCCCAGGCTCTCAGCCTCGCCGGTCAGCGCCGTCACGTCGTTGACGATGCGGGCCCCTTCAGCCAGCGCACGGCGCATGATCTCCGCATGGCGTGTATCGACGGAGACGAGAGCACCCTGACGCGCCAGGGCGCCGATCACCGCGCCCACGCGACGCCATTCATCTTCGACGCTGACCGGCAACGACCCCGGCCGTGTCGACTCGCCACCGACATCGACGATATCCGCACCCTCATCGACCAGCTTCAGCCCATGGCGGATCGCCGCATCGGTCTCGGCGAAATCGCCGCCGTCGGAGAAGCTGTCCGGCGTCACGTTGACGATCCCCATGACCAGCGGCCGCGCCAGGCTGAGCCCGGCGAAGGTCGTTGCTTTGGGAAGATCGAGGCTGCTGCTCATGAAGCCGGACGTACCCCCGGCATCGCGTCGCGTCAATGTCTTCCATCGGGCAGCGCGCTAGCGTCCTCACCCTTCGACAAGCTCAGGGTGAGGATCGCCTTTATGAAATGGCCTCATCCTGAGCTTGTCGAAGGATGAACAAGTGCGCGGCGCTCGTGCCTCAGCCAAGTCGCGCAAAAAGAAAAAGGGGACCGGTCTCCCGGTCCCCTTGATCGTTCGTGCCGTAGGACGAGTTAGGCGCCCGGCTGCGGTTCCGGCTTGAGGCCGCCGCTGTCCGGCTGATCCTTCGGCCCGGTGGTCGGCACCGACGTGCGCCGTCCCGGCGAGCGCGGCGGCTCTTCCACGTCCGGCCGCACGATCGGTTCGCCGCGCAGCAACGCGCGGATCTCGTCGCCCGACAGGGTTTCGTATTCGAGCAACGCCTTGGTGATCTTGTTCAGATCTTCGCGCTTCTCCGTGAGGATATTACGCGCCGTCGATTCCGCCGTCTCGATCAGGTCGCGGATTTCCTCGTCGATCAACCGCGACGTCGCTTCCGAGACGTTCTGCGTCTGCGTCACTGAATGGCCTAGGAAAACTTCCTGCTCATTCGAATTGTAGCGCACGCGGCCGAGCTTCTCGCTCATGCCCCATTCCATGATCATGGCGCGCGCCAGGCGCGTCGCCTGCTGGATGTCGCCGGTGGCGCCGTTGGTCACGTTCTCCGGCCCGAAGGCGATGATCTCCGCCTCGCGGCCGCCGAACATGACGGCCAGGCGCGACACGCACCACTGCCGCGACAGCGAATGGCGGTCGCGCTCGGGCAGGCTCATCGTCAGGCCCAACGCACGGCCGCGCGGAATGATCGTGACCTTGTGCAAGGGATCGGACTGCGGGACGTTGAGGGTCACCAGCGCATGGCCCGCCTCGTGGTAGGCCGTGTTGGTCTTCTCCTCGTCGGTCATGACCATGGAGCGGCGCTCCGCGCCCATCATGACCTTGTCCTTGGCGTCTTCCATCTCCGACATCGTCACGACGCGCTTGCCGCGGCGCGCCGCGAGCAAAGCCGCCTCGTTGACGAGGTTGGCGAGATCGGCACCCGAGAAGCCGGGCGTGCCGCGCGCGATCACCTTGGCGTCGACATCCGGCGCCAGCGGGATCTTGCGCATATGGACCTTGAGGATCTTCTCGCGGCCGGCGACATCCGGGTTCGGCACCACGACCTGGCGGTCGAAGCGGCCAGGGCGCAGCAGTGCCGGGTCGAGCACGTCGGGGCGGTTGGTGGCGGCGATCAGGATCACGCCCTCATTCGCCTCGAACCCGTCCATCTCGACCAGCAACTGGTTGAGAGTCTGTTCGCGCTCGTCATTGCCGCCGCCCAGGCCCGCACCGCGATGCCGGCCGACAGCGTCGATTTCGTCGATGAAGATGATGCAGGGCGCGTTCTTCTTGCCCTGCTCGAACATGTCGCGCACGCGGCTGGCACCGACGCCGACGAACATTTCGACGAAGTCCGAACCGGAGATCGTGAAGAACGGCACGTTGGCCTCGCCCGCGATGGCGCGCGCGAGCAACGTCTTACCGGTGCCGGGAGGACCGACGAGCAGCACGCCCTTCGGAATCTTGCCGCCCAGGCGCTGGAATTTCTGCGGGTCGCGCAGGAACTCGACGATTTCCTCGAGCTCCATCTTGGCTTCGTCGATGCCGGCGACGTCGTCGAACGTCACGCGGCCGACTTTTTCCGTCAGCAGGCGCGCCCGCGACTTGCCGAAGCCCATGGCCCGGCCGCCGCCCGACTGCATCTGGCGCATGAAGAAGATCCACACGCCGATCAGGATCAGGAACGGCAGCCACGAGGCCAGCAACGAGAGCAACGGGTGAACGCTTTCCTCGAGCGGCTGCGCGGTGATGCGGACGTTCTTCTCCGTCAGCTTCGGGATCAGGTTGGGGTCGTTGGGCGCATAGGTCTGGAACGCGCTGCCATCGCTGAAATGGCCGCGGATCTGGTTGCCCTGGACGACGACGTCCTGCACCTGGTTGCGATCGACCGCCGACAGGAACTCGGAATAGGGTCGCTGCGTGAACGGCCCGCGCGACGAGGAGCCCTGGAATAGATTGAACAGGGCGATCAGCAGCAGGCCGATGATCACCCACAGAGCCAGATTCTTACCAAAATTATTCACGGAATTGCGCCTCGCAGCCCTTCAGAACCTTCGCCGCCAAGAGAAGCCAATCCTATCTGCGGCGGAGTTAAAATGTTGCAAATTCCGGCCCCGCTAAGGGGTGAAGCGGCTGGAAATCCGCACATTTGATAACCACGCTAACAGGATCATTACCGGCGCGACTATACAACAGGTGGGGCACTTCCCGCACCCCGTCAAGGTCTTTCAGAGCCGGCAGCGCCAGCCGCGCTGCATGGGGAATAGGCAGATAGCGCACGGGCTTATGATATCGGGCGAGGAAGGCCCAGCCGGCCTCGCCCAGCGGGCCGATCCGCAGGGTATCGCTGGAAGCGCCCGGTTCCCCGATCGTGATCGCGAACCGGTCGTCCCAGTGCAGCATTCCCAGCCCTCTGAGCGGTACTTCGGGGCAGGCTTTGGCCTCGCGCGCCACCAAAACCCGGCCCTTCCACGGCACGATTCGACAGCCCGCGAGCGTGCGCCCGCCGCCCAGCGTGCCGTCCGCCAGGCGCCGATGCAGCCGCGCCAGCCCGTCGCCGCGCGGCGCATAGGCGCCGCCGCCGATCGTGCGCAGCACGCGCGCCAGCACCGCCTGCGACAATGACGGGTCCGCACCGGCGATATTCTCCCAGGCCAGGCTGGCCCAGCCTTGTGGATAAATTGTCACCGATTGCGCCAGAAGCCGGGCGATCTCGCGTTCATGCGCCACCCGCACCCGGCCGGCCGCCGCCGCCCCATCCGCCAGCGCCGCGACCTGCTCATCGTCCAGCGCTCGCCGCAGCCTGATCCGCGTGAACGCCGGATTCTGATTGCTGGGATCTTCAATCCAGTCCTGGCCGCGCGCCGTAAGGAACGCCGTCAGGCTCGCATGCGGCAGGCCGAGCAGCGGACGCAGGATGCGCAAGCCAGGCAGTTCGACGATCGCCGCCATCGCTGCCAGTCCGTCGGGACCGCTACGGCTCTGCCGGCGCAGCAGCACGGTTTCCGCCTGGTCGTCGCGCTGGTGGGCCAGCAGCAGGTGAAGCACGCCGGCCGCTCGGCACCAATCCGCCAGCAGGGCACGACGCGCATCGCGTGCGCGGGCCTGAATGGCGCTGGTGGGCTTGGGCTCGGTCCAGGGCAGGATCGCGTGCGAAATACCGTGGCCGCCGAGCCAGGCACCCACTTGTGCCGCCTCCGCGCCGGAATCTGGTCGCAAGCCGTGATCGACCGTCAGCGCCGTGATCCGGCCGCCCTGGCCGCGCGCCCAATCCTGCGCGAGCAGCGCCAGCGCCAGGCTGTCCGCACCACCGGAGACGCCGACGGCCAGATGCGGCGCCGGCTCGAACGGCGCAAACCGTGCCATCAGCGCCGCGAACGCAGCCGCATCGAGCGGCGCGGCGCGCATGTCCGGGACTCGTTCAGGCCGCTGGCGGGACATCGGCGGCCAGTCTAGGCCGCCTCAGGGGGTCAGGAACAGGCGAGCCGCTGACGCTCGCGCTGTGCCGACTGCTTGATGGACGTCGAGGCGTTGGGATAGCGCTTGTCGATCTCCGTCAGGGCGCCGCAAGCATTGGGCTTCTGGTTCAGTTGCCCAAGCGCCATGCCGAGCTTCAACAGATTGTCCGGGCCTTTTTCGCTGTTGGGATATTTTTTCAGCCCATCGGCGAACGCGACCACGGCGTTCTGATAATCCTTGCGGACATAGTAGGTCTCGCCCAGCCAATACTGCGCGTTGCCGGCCAGTTTATGCGTCGGATTGTTCGCGACAAATGCCTTCAGCGCCGCCTCCGGCCGCGTGAAATCCGACTGCTCGCGCTGCGCCTGCAGCAGCAATCCATAAGCGTATTCATATTGCTGTTCCGGTGGACCGCTGGGCAGCGTCACGCGCTGCGCGGCACCTGCCGCCGGCGGTGCCGCGGCTGTTTGCGCCGCGTCGGGTGCTGCCGCCGGCTGGCCGCTCGGTCCCGGCACCAGGACGAGACGCGCCTGGCCCGGCGGCACCTGCGCGGGACCGGCAGCGGCCTGGCCGCTAGCGGGGGGTGTCGCTGGCGCCGCGCTGCCTGACTGGCCGGGTGCCGGGGCAGGCGGCGGCGCACCGCCGCGCTCGAGCGCGCCCAGCCGGTAATCGACGTCACCGACCAGCTTGTCGAGGCGCTCGCCGATCTGCCGGATCTGGAAGCTGATCTCCTCGACGCGGCCAGTCAGGTCGCGCATTTGGGATTCGAGATCGCTGAACCGGCTGTCGGTCTGGGCGATGAAGCTCTCGTTGAAGCCGCCCGCGGGCGCGGCCGCACCGCCGCTGCCCGGCGCCGGGGCACCGCCACGCGCGAGCTGGCGCTGCAGCACATCGATGTCGCGCTGCATCCGGTCGATGCGCTCGATCAGCGGGCGCACATCCTGGGTCTGCGCCGCCGCGGGAACGGTCAGGGCAGCGCCGCCGAGGATCGCGGCAAGACCCACACAAGCTGAACGAAAACAGTGCTTTGTGATCATGGCGACCGATAACGATGAGCCGCCAATGCGGCAAAACAAAGGCGCCTGCCCAGCCCTCCCCAACGATCAGGGAGGCGGACAGGCGCCATTTTGGAGCAGCGGATGCGCGGGCTTAGTTGACGACCATTACGCCGCGACGGTTCTGAGCATACGCCGCATCGTTGGAGCCGAGAACGGCCGGACGCTCTTTGCCGTAGCTGATCGTCGCCACGCGGCGGGCTTCGACGCCCAGCGAGACGAGGAAGTTTTTCGCCGCGTTGGCGCGACGATCGCCGAGGCCGAGGTTGTACTCGCGCGTGCCGCGCTCGTCGCAATGGCCTTCGACCGTCACGGTCACGTTCGGGTACTGCTTCATCCATGCAGCCCAGCGCTCGATCGTGCGGCGTGCTTCTGGCTTCAGGTCCGACTTGTCGAAGTCGTAGAACACCCGGTCGCCGACATTGGCGACGAGGTCTTCCTGGCTACCCGGACGCGGGCCCGGGCGGCTGGTCGTCGCCGTGCTCGTCCCTGTCGTTGCTCCGCCGGTGCCGGTCGTCCCGGCGCTCTGATCCGACGATGTTTCGCACGCTGCCAGCAACATCAATGCGGCGAATGCGCTGAGGACTTTGAATCGCATCTCGAACTCCTTCTTCACTTCTTCTTTCGGGGGCCGCGCCGGCAGCTTATACGTTTTCGCGGATCGGCGGCTGTTATGCTTCGGTAGCAGTTAGCGAAAAGCGACTCGGCGCGACTCCGCGCCGAACCGAATCCGGCGCGGAATATAAGCCGGTAGAATCAGGGAATCAAGGGGGACCAAGCCGGGTCAGAGCCTTCTGTTGGCGTGATTATTTCCCGTTCGTTAAACCCGGTGAGGTCGATTGAGTAGAGCCGGCTGTTGGTTCCCTGCCCGCGCGAATCCGCCGGGTTTTGTCTAAAATACATGAGAACGCGCCCGTTGGGCGCCCAGGTCGGCCCCTCGACCAGGAAGGCGCGGGTGAGCAGGCGCTCCCCCGATCCGTCGGGCCGCATGACGCCGATATAGAACTCGCCCGAGGTGATCTTGGTGAAGGCGATGAGATCGCCGCGCGGCGACCACACCGGTGTTGCGTAGCGGCCATCGCCGAAGCTGATGCGCTTCACGCTGTTGCCCTCGCCGTCCATCGTATAGAGCTGCTGCGAGCCGCCGCGATCGGAATTGAACACGATCTGGCGTCCGTCGGGTGAGTAGGACGGCGACGTGTCGATCGCCGGATGGTTGGTCAGGCGAACCGTGCGGCGCGTGCGCAGATCCATCGAATAGATTTCGCTGTTGCCGTCCGTCGCCATGCTCATGATCACGCGGTTGCCGTCGGGCGAGAAGCGCGGCGCGAACGTCATGCCGGGAAAATCGCCGAGCACCGCCTGCTGGCCGGTGTCGATGTTGAGAATGTAAACGCGCGGACGGTTGTTGATGTAGGAGAGATACGTGATCTCCTGCGCGGTCGGCGAAAACCGCGGCGTGAGCACGAGCTCGCGACCTTCGGTCAGGAAGCGGTGATTGGCGCCGTCCTGATCCATGATCGCGAGGCGCTTGATGCGCCGCTGCAACGGACCGCTCTCGCCGATATAGACGACGCGCGTGTCGAAGTATCCGTCCTCGCCGGTGATGCGCTTGTAGATGGCGTCGGCGACGATGTGCGCCACGCGCCGCCAGTTCTGCGGCGTCGTCGTGTAGACCCGACCTTCCATCTGGCTTTCGCCGAACACGTCCCACAGGCGGAATTCCACCTTCAAACGACCGTCACGCTGCAGCTCGACATTGCCGTGGATCAGCGCTTGCGCGTTGATCGCACGCCAATCGGGAAAGCGCGGCAGCTGCGTGCGTAGCGCCGACGCGGTCTGAATGTACGCGCGCGGATCGATCGGTTTGAACAAACCCGAGCGCTCGAGATCGGCGGCGATCACGCCGGTAATGTCGCGGCCGACCTGCTCGTCTTGCGGCGGCTGGCCATAAAACGGCGACACCGCGATCGGCATCGGCTCGACCTTGCCGCGCGTGATGTCGATGCGCAATTCGGCGCGCGCAAGTTTCGGCATGAGTGTCGCGCCGGCCGTCACGATGGCGGCAGCGGCGGCGGTACGCATGAAGTCACGGCGGATCGGCATCAGCGATTCTTTCCACTTGATCATGGGGGTTCGGACCGGGCGAAGGAGGAAACGTTCAGGAGGGGATTGAGTTCAGCCGCGCACGCCAAGCATCTCGCGCGGGCTGAACACTAAGGTGAAGTCGCGGAACTGGTCGTATTTCTGCCGCGGGATCGGCAGCGGAGAACAGCGGCGCACCGCGCGCTCGGCGCTCTCCGCCGCGGCGCGGAAATATTCGTCGCCGCGCATGCGGCCCTGATCGACCGCGCGCGCATCGCGCACCGTGCCGTCGGGGTCGAGCGAAACCTTGACGTCGATCACCAGCTTGTCGGAATCCTTCGCACCCACCGGCGGGTTCCAGCAGCGTTCGACATGCCGTCGGATCGCATCCATTTCCGTCATCGACACCGGCAGCGTCGGATTGCTCGGCGCGTTGGTCGACGCGCGCGGTGCCGCCGCCTGCTGTTGCGGTGCGGGCGGCGTCGGCGCGGGTGCCGCGGCCTGCGGCTTCGGCTTCGTCAGGTCTTTGAGGACCGCGTCGAGGTCGAAATTCTGCTTCTGCGTCTTGGGCGGCGTCGGCGCCGGCTTGGGTTTGGGCGGCGGCGGCGGTGGCGGCGGCAGCTCGGCCTTCAGCGTCGGCACCGGCGGCGGTGGCGGCGGTGGGGGCGGCGGCGCGGCCACGGGCTTGGGCGGCTCCGGCTTGGGCGGCTCGGGCTTGGGCTGTTCGACGACCTTGGGTGGCTCGGGCTTCGGCGGCTCGGGCGTGGGCTCGGGCGGCTTCTCCGCCACCTTCGGCGGCTCGGGCTTGGGCGGCGGCGCGTTGGTGATCTCGGCCAGCGGCAGCACTTCGACGATCATCGGCGCTTCCGGCGGCAGCTCGCGCCGGAAGAGTTCGGGCAAGCCGAACCAGGCGAACAGGGCAATCGCCACATGGAACAGCGCCGAATAGATCGCCGAACGCCGCATCATCTGGCTGGCGGCCTCTGTTGGCGCGGGCGCGCGGGCAGGGTGGCACCCGGCATCTCGGAGACCAGTGCCACCTTGGCGAACCCGGCAGCGCTCAGGGTTCCCATCACTTCCATGACGCGGCCATAGGGCAGGGACTTGTCGGCGCGCACGAAGATGCGCTGCTCGGGCTTGTTCTGGGTGATCGCCTGCAGGCGCGGCACCAGTGCGTCCACTTCCATTTCCGTTTCCTGCAGGAACACCTTGCCGGCGGCATTGAGCGACACGATCAGCGGCTCATCCTGTCCGGTGGCCTGCGCCGCCTGGGTTTTCGGCAGGTCGACCTCGACCGCGGACGTCATCAGCGGCGCCGTCACCATGAAAATGACGAGCAGCACCAGCATGACGTCCACGAACGGCGTCACGTTGATTTCGGCCACGAGCCGCGCCTGGCGCCGGGAGGTCCGCGTGCGCCGGGCACCCATCAGGGAGGCAGCCATGGCCTATACCTTCTCTTCCAATTGGCGCGAAAGTATGGCGCCGAATTCGTTAGCAAAAGCCTCAAGCCGGCCGGCATAACGCCCCAAATCGGAAGAAATCTTGTTGTACGCGATCACCGCAGGGATGGCGGCGACCAGCCCGAGTGCTGTGGCGAACAGCGCCTCGGCAATACCGGGTGCCACCACCGCCAGGCTGGTGTTCTTGCTGGCGGCGATCGAGTGGAAGCTGTTCATGATGCCCCAGACCGTGCCGAACAAGCCGATGAAGGGCGCGGTCGAACCCACCGAGGCGAGGAAGGTCATGTAGCGCTCGATGCGCTCCATCTCGCGGCCCAGCGTCACCTGCATCACGCGCTCGATACGCTCGTGCAGGCTCGCGCGCATTTTTTCGGCAGCCCCGCGCGCGGCCGAGCGGCGCCACTCGCGCATCGCCGCCCCGAACATCGCCGACATCGGGTCGAGCGGCTGGTTGCCGATCCGGTCGTAGAGGTCGTCGAGCGAGCCGCCTGACCAGAAGCTGTCCTCGAAATCGTCGGCCTGGGCGGCCAGACGGCGCAGGCGCATGAATTTCTCGAAGATGATCGCCCAGCTCCAGAACGAGGCGAGCACCAGCACCAGGATCACCGTCTTGACGATCCAGTCGGCGTTGATGAAGAGGCCCCAGATCGACAGATCATGGGCCAGCTGGCTGCCGGCAAGGGCTGCGGCGTCTACGGTCCTATCCATGGAACTCCTGCTTTTCAGAAGGCTGTTGCGATGTAACGAACGACGAACATCGCGAAAGTGCATCCACCACCGCGGCGGGAACGCGCCGCGGCTTTCCGCCCGGCCCGATGCAGGCGAGCGTCAGCGTCAGGCGTGCAATGTCCTGCCCGTCGCGCCGGACAATTTGTTCTGCCTCGATTGTGGCGCCGTGAAGGCTGGTGATGCGCGAGCACACCTCGAGGAGATCGTCGAGCCGTGCGGGCGCGAGGTAATCCGCCGTGCAGCTGCGCACCGCAAATGCAACCCCGCTCTCCTCCGCCATCACGCGCTGATGGATGCCGGCGTCGCGCAGCATTTCGGTGCGCGCGCGCTCGGCGAATTTCAGATAGTTCGCGTAGTAGACGATGCCGGCGGCATCGGTGTCCTCGTAATAGACGCGCACGAGGAAGACATGGGCGCTCATCGCTCAGGCCTCCTCCGCGTCGCCGCTGTCGCGCGTCAGCAGATCGAGCTGCTGTGCCGCCGTCGGCGGCGGCTCCATGCCGATATGCCGCCAGCCGCGCTCGGTCAGGTAGCGCCCACGCGGCGTGCGCTGAAACAGGCCGGACTGGATCAGGAACGGCTCGATCACGTCTTCGACCGTGTCTCTCTGTTCGGCCAGGGCCGCGGCCATCGTCTCGATGCCGACCGGCCCGCCGCCATAATTCTCCGCCATGCAGCGCAGATAGCGCCGGTCCATCGCGTCGAGGCCGAGCCCGTCGACTTCCAGGCGATTGAGGGCCGCGTCCGCCGCTTCGCGATCGATGCGCGCAACGCCCGCTACCGCCGCGAAATCGCGCACGCGGCGCAGCAGGCGCCCCGAGACACGCGGCGTGCCGCGCGCGCGCCGCGCGATCTCGGCCGCACCGTCGGGTGCCAGATCCATGCCCAGCACGCGCGAGGCGCGCCGCACGACCTCCTCGAGTTCGGCCGGCGTATAGAAGATCAGCCGCAGCGGAATACCGAAGCGCTCGCGCAGCGGCGTGGTGATCAGGCCCGCGCGCGTCGTCGCCCCCACCAGCGTGAAGGGCGGCAGGTCGATGCGCACCGAGCGCGCCGCCGGCCCCTCGCCGATGATGAGATCGAGCTGGCAGTCTTCCATCGCGGGATAGAGGATTTCCTCTACCGCCGGTGACAGCCGATGAATTTCATCGATGAACAGGACGTCGCGCGGCTGCAGGTTCGTTAGCAATGCCGCGAGGTCGCCCGCACGCTGGATCACCGGCCCCGATGTCGCGCGGAAGCCCACGCCGAGTTCGCGCGCCACGATCTGCGCCAGAGTCGTTTTGCCAAGACCCGGCGGCCCATGCAGCAGCACATGGTCGAGCGCCTCGGCGCGCGAGCGCGCGGCCTGCACGAAAATGCGCAGATTCTCGCGCACCTGGCGCTGGCCGATGAATTCGTCGAGCGTCTGCGGCCGGATCGCGGCTTCATGCGCGTCGGCGGCCGTGAATTCGGGACTCACTTTGCGCGCCTCGCTCATGCGCTGAGCTCCTTGAGCCCGGCCGGGATCAGCGCTTCAACCCGCGCCCCCGGCCCCAGCCGCTTGGCCACGCGCTCGACCGCGTTTGCCGCTTCGGCGCGGCGATAGCCCAGATTGACCAGCGCCGACACGGCCTCGGCGAGCGCACCGGTCATCGGGCCAAGCCCCGCAACTGCGGGCGCGCCAGGCAAGGCCGGCATCGCGCCGACCTTGTCCTTGAGCTCGTTGGCAAGCCGCCCGGCCAGTTTCGGACCGACGCCGTCCGCGCGCGTGAGATCTTTTTGTCGTCGTTGGCGATGGCGCGCGCGAGCTCATCGGGTGTGAGCGCCGATAGCAGCGACAGCGCCACTTTCGCCCCCACACCCTGCACCGTCATCAGCAGGCGGAACCAGTCGCGCTCCGACAGCGTCGCGAAACCGTAGAGGTCGATCGCGTCCTCGCGCACCAGCGTGTCGACCGACAGGCTCACCGTGCCGCCCAGCGCCGGCATCACGTCGAGCGTGCGTGCCGAACAGCGCACGAGATAACCCACGCCGTTCACATCGACGATGGCGTGGTCCTTGGTGCGCGTGTCGAGAATTCCGGTGAGCTTGGCGATCATGCCGCACTCCCCGCGCCGCGCGCCCACGCGGCATACGTCTGCGAATGATGGGCGTGGCAGATCGCGACGGCGAGCGCATCGGCCGCGTCGGGGCTGTCGATCGCGACACCGGGCAGCAGCCGGCGCACCATCATGCCGACCTGATCCTTGTCCGCGTGACCCACGCCGACCACCGCCTTCTTGACGGCATTGGCGGAATACTCGGCGACCTTGAGCCCGGCGCGCGCCGGCGCCAGCAGCACAGCACCACGCGCCAGCCCGAGCTTCAGCGTCGTCACCGGGTTCTTGTTGACGAACGTCTCCTCGACTGCGGCCGCATCGGGCCGGTACTCGAGAATGACGGCGGTGAGCTGGTCGTAGATCTGATTGAGCCGCTCCGCCGTCGACAGTTTTTGATCGGACGTCGCGATGCCATTGGCCACATGGCTGAGGCGCGATCCCGCGACATCGACAAGGCCCCAGCCCGTCGTGCGCAACCCTGGATCGAGTCCGATCAGCCGCATCGCGCTTGTCCTCAGGCCTCGGCGCCGATACGGGCCATGATATCGTCCGCCACCTCGAAATTCGCGGTGACGGTCTGCACGTCGTCGTTATCGTCGAGCGTCTCGAGGAATTCGAACAATGCCCGCGCCTGCTCTTCGCCCAGCGGCACGGTGGTCTGCGGCCGGAAGGCGAGCTTCGCCTCCGTCGCCGGCCCGAATTTCTTTTCCAGCGCGTCGCGCACGCTGGCGAATTCATCGACGGTGGTGAGGATCTCGTGGCCCTCGCCGCTGCTCTCGACGTTCTCGGCGCCGGAATCCAGAGCCGCCTCGAACATCGCGTCCGTCGACGCCGCCTTGGCCGGATAGCTCAGCACGCCCTGGCGCACGAACATGAAGGCGACGGAGTTGGTCTCGCCCAGCGTCCCGCCACCCTTGGTGAAGATCGAGCGCACTTCGCTGGCGGTGCGGTTGCGGTTGTCGGTCAGCGCCTCGACGATGACGGCAACGCCGCCCGGCCCGTAGCCCTCGTAGCGCACTTCCTCGAACTGCACGCCCTCTTCCTGGCCCGAGCCGCGCTTGATGGCGCGGTCGATTGTATCTTTGGGCATATTCTGCGCCCGCCCCGCCGTCACGGCAGCGCGCAGCCGTGGATTGGCATTGGGGTCGGGCAGGCCGTTGCGCGCGGCCGCCATGATTTCTCGAATGATCTTGGTGAAGACCTTGCCCCGCTTGGCATCCTGTTTGCCCTTGCGGTGCATGATGTTTTTGAATTGGGAATGCCCGGCCATTCGCTTCGTGTCTTCTGTCGTGTCGTTGCCTTGGCTTCGGCAAACCGGCCTTGTGGGGCCAGCCTGTCGTGCCGGTTATGCGGATCCCGAGATCCTGGTGAACTGCAGCGGGGCGGTGTCCCGTCAAACAGACTCCGCCCGCGTCGTGGCGCTACAATATCAGGGATTTAGCGCCCGATCCTACACCAAATCTAGTACAGATTTATGCGGCTGCGATGCGTCGGTTAACAAACCAATATGGCGACAATGCGGCGCCCCCGCGCGGGCCATGGTTTAACCGATAATTATTCATAAATCGTAAGCGAGGTGGGCGCGAAGCGCGAAAAACGCAAGGCGCCGGCGCAGCTCGGCCAACCCAAAAGTGCAACGCGCCTGCGCCCCAAATACGAAGCGGGGCGTTCTACTTTCTTTAACGACAGAAAGCCTAGGCTGCTGGCTCGCCTCCCCCACAGCCGCGACGTGACCGTGCTGTCACCTTCGACCTCATCCCTGCTTCCGCCGGCGGTCCAGCTCCAATGGCTGCGCCCGTATTCGGCGCTCGCCCTCGTGCTGGCGTTGGCCTTCGGGGTGTGGGCGTTCGTGATGGGTGAGCCGGCGTTCCCGCTCGATGACGCCTACATCACGATGCACAACGCCGATGTTCTGCTGCAGGGGCATGATCCCAATTACGGCGTGCCGTCGCTGGTGGGCGCCACCAGCAGCATCCATCTGATATTGATCGCAACGCTCGCCCGTGTTGTCGGCTTGGCCTGGGCGGCGGCCTGCGTCGCCTGGCTCGCCGCCGGCGCCTATCTCGCCGGCCTGATGTTCATGGCGCGCCGCAGCGCGCTCAGCCCCGCTGAAACCGCGCAGCTCCTAATTGCCGGGGCGCTCTCCGGGTTTTTCGCGTGCCATCTGCTCAACGGATTGGAGACCGGCCTCGCGATGGCGATCGTCGTCTGGTCGCTGGCACTGGCCCTGGAGCCGCGCGGGCACACTCTTCCCGTCCTGCTCGGCCTGCTGCCGTTCGTGCGGCCGGAGCTGGCCGTCCTGTCCCTGTTGCTTGGCCTCGAGCGCATCCAGCAGCGCATTCGCGCCGGCGAACGCACCGCTTTGCTCACCGACGCCGCGGCCGCCGTCCTGGCGGCTTCGCCCTGGCTGATCTGGATGTTGGCCCAAACCGGCGAGGTGCTGCCGCAGACCATCAACGCGAAGCGCTATTTCTTCGCCGACGACAGCCATTCGCTGCAATCGAACATCTCCTTTGTGCTCATGTGCGCAGCGGCGGTGGTTGTTCAGACCGGCCTGCTGGTCACGGGCCTCATCGGCCTGCTCATGGTGCGGCCCGGCCGCGTCGCGGTGCTCACCATTGTGATTATTCTGGCGTTCTACGCCGTCCTCTTTCCGATCGGCGCCAGCCACAACCAGTATCGCTATCTCTACGTCCTCGCCGCGATGTTCCCCGCCGGCCTCGCGATCGCGATGGGAGTTGCCGTGGCACGCGAGCGGCGCTGGCTCAAATGGGCGCTCTTCGCAAACGCCGCGTGGGCGGTCCTTCTCAGCTTTCACACGCTGGGCGTCTATGCGCAGGGCGTCGCCTTCACGCGCACCGAGCTGGCGGGTGTTGCGAACTGGATCGACACCAACGTGCCCGCAGACGCGCATATCGCCGTCCACGACGCCGGCTACATCGCCTATGCCAATGACCGCGCGATGACCGACATTGTCGGCCTCAAATCGCCGGCCGCCGCCCTGATCCACATTGCGCCGAGGGGTGCCAGCAACAGCCACAACCGCATCGATGCCGTGAGCCGGATTCTGATCGAGTCCCGCAGCACCTACCTGGTCGTGCTATCAACCTGGGATGATGCCGGCGAGATCACGTCGGGCCTGATCGATCTCGGCTGGAAGATCGAGCGGCTGCGCGACGGCGCCTACCGCATCGCCCGCATCACGCCGCCGGGCAAGTCCTAAACCTAGCCCAGCGCCAGCGCGCGCCAGAACGGGAAGTCCGTTGCGGGCGGTTCGTGGCGTAGCGGCAAGCAGTTGGCGAGTGGGCCCTTCTCCAGCCGCGCATATTCCTGGATCGCCCAGTAGACGCCGCCATGGGCGACGATCAGCACCGGGGCTTTATGAGTCAGCGCCGCGTTGATCCCAGCGAGAGCACGCGCGAAAAATCCCGCGCGCGGCTCGACGCCCTCTGGCGTCTGCCCCTCCAACCACTGCCCGTACCACGACCCGGCGCGCTGCCCCTCATAGCGCCCGAAGCCGCATTCAGCGAGTTCGTCGATCACCACAAGCTCGCGCCCATGCTTTTCATTGACGATCTCGGCCGTACGACGCGCGCGCGACAGCGGACTTGTACAGATCGTCGCGATCTTCAGTTCTGCCAGCATGTCGCGCGCCCGTGCCGCTTGCGCGAGCCCATTGGCATTCAGCGGCACGTCGGTATGGCCCTGCATGCGGCCATCGACGTTCCAGTCCGTCTCGCCGTGGCGCAGGTAATAGAAGGGGCTGTGCGTCAGCATTGCGTTGTCAGACCGGCCACGCCTGCGACAAGCGCCCACCCAGGCGCAGCGGCGCCACGCGTCGGCACGTGCCATTGACGTCGTCGATCTCGGCATAGATCGCGCACAGCGTCGCTTCGCCCTCGGCGGGCGTCAGCCGCTCGCCCGGCATTTTGCGGATGAAGCGCTGCATGGCAACGTCCTTGCGCATACCGATCACGGAATCATAGTCGCCGCACATGCCGGCATCGGTCTGGTAGCCGGTCCCCTTGGGGAAGATCTGCGCATCCGCCGTCGGCACATGGCTGTGGCTGCCGACCACCAGCGACGCGCGCCCGTCGGCAAGATGCCCCAGCGCCTGTTTTTCTGACGTCGCCTCGCCATGCACGTCGATCAAGATCGGCATGCGCGCTGCCGCCCAACCGATTTTGCATGAGGGCCGCTTCCAGCGCCGCGAACGGATCGTCGAGCGCGTCCATGAACAGCCGGGTCATGACATTGACCACGGCGATCTTCTTGCCGGTCTTGGTCGTGTAGAGCCCGACGCCACGCCCCGGCGTGCCCTTGGGATAGTTGAGCGGGCGCAGCAGCCGCGGATCGGAATCGATATAGCCGATGATCTCGCGCTGATCCCAGATGTGATTGCCGGTGGTGATGCAGTCGACGCCCGCCGAATAGAAATCCTTGCAGATCTTGTCGGTGATGCCGAAGCCGTGCGCCGCGTTCTCGCCGTTGATGAACACGAAATCGAGGGCCAGCTTCTTGCGTAGTTCGGGAATGTTGTGGATGACCGCATCGCGACCGCTGCGTCCCATCACGTCGCCGCAGAAAAGAACGTTCATGTTGCTTTATCCGATCTTCTGCGCGCCGGTTTCGGTGACAATCCAGTCGAGCCGCTGGTCGAAATGATCATGCGGCACGAACGGCGCGCGTTGCGCCGAGAATCCCACGCCGACGGTCAGCACGGTACCCGCCTTGCGCAGGCCCGCGATCGTGCGGTCGTAATAGCCGCCGCCATAGCCCAGGCGGTAGCCATCGTCATCGAATGCCAGCAGCGGCACGATCAACACGTCCGGCACGATGGGCGGCGTGTCATGGCGCGGCATCGACGTGCCGAAGACGCCGGCCACCAGCTTGTCGCCGGGCTCCCAGCGATGGAAGACGAGCGGATGATGGCGCTGCTCGACCACCGGCAGCGCGCAGACATGGCCATGCCAATGCAGGTGTTCCAACAGCGGCCGGTCGTCGAGCTCCGGCCCCATCGGCCAATACCCGGCGACGGCAGCACCGTCCGGCACGGGGACGATTGCCAGGAAAAACTCCGTCACCTTGCGCGCGGCCTCGACCCCCAGCTTGGTAAAAGCCGCGTGGCGGGCATCGGTGGCGCTGGCGCGCACGATCCGCTTGGCCTCGACAATATCGGTCATGATTGCGGGGGACTTGAACAGGATCGCCGGTTCGCCGCAAGACAAGACTTCGCAAAAAACGCGACCCGGAAGGAGGTTGGACGGAGCCGCCTTGGCCGTTGGCGTGCGGGTCCTTCTGTGGCCTGCGTCTAGCAGGTGGGCGCCATATATCGAGACCACGGCCTCGACAGGGACAGCTCCCTAGAAGTACGTATAGCCCCAGGGATCATGCTGCCTGACGCACCACGCAGCCCCGTCCAGGACCTAATGTAAGCATTCGCCGGTTAACGAACAAGGAAGGCGATATTGCGCCCGCGGGCGCCGTTCAGCGCGCTTCGAGCCGCTCGGCCACGGCCTCGATGCGCGCCGCGATCGTTTCCATCAGCGGTGCCAGCTGCTCCTCCGTGCCCTTGAGCGCGATTTCCAGCTCGCGGATCCGCGCCGCGACCGCACCCACCGTAGCGCCGCTGCCGCGCTTGACCTCTTCGGCCGGCGATACGGCCGGCTGCGGCGCGCCCGCATCAGCGGGCAGCGTGGTGCGCACATCCTGCAATTCGTCGTAGGTATCGGCGAGTTCGTCGGCGATCAGCAGCGAGGCCATGACCAGCAGACGCGCGTCGCCGACCTGCCCGACATCGCTGGCCAGCTCCGCGAACTCGGCGGTCGAGATAGGAGGCCAGCTTTTCGACATGCTGGGCCTGGCCCTCCTCGCAGCCGACCTGGTAGGTGCGGTTGTTGATCTTGACCGAAACATGTGTCGAGTTGCTCATGCGGCCACCGTTGTCTTGAGCCTGCCGATGGCGGCGTCGAGGCGCACCGCCACCAGATCCACTGTCGCCTCGAGCGCGGCATGATCGCGGCGCAGCTTGGCGAGTTCCGCTTCAAGCTCAGCGATTTGCTTGGACGTGCCCGTCGCGGCACCGCCGCTTTTCGTCGCCACGGCTTCCAGGCGGTCCATGGCGGCCGAGAGTTTCGCCCGCGCCTGATCCAATCGCGTCATGGTCCTCTTTTCCCGACCTCTCATTGGGCCCGATCCTATGGCCCGAACGGAGGCCATTTTCTGGCGCCGGAATTGAATGAAACGATAGGCTTGGCCAGCGCATCTCGTCAAATGTCTTGGCACGGTAAACGGCCGCGCGGCGGCCCGGATTTCCAGGGTTGACGCCCACCCCCCCGAACGGCATCTTGCGCGCGCCGACCGGACCCCGCGCCAGCCCATTTTCAGGCGGATTGTCCTGCCCCTTTCGCACCATTGCCACAGGGATCATTAATGTCCGCACAAGCCGCCACGACGACCCTCGCCGCACCGCCCCCGCCTCTCAGCACGACGCAGACGCAAGATCATGCCGACATGGCGAACGCCATCCGGGCCTTGGCCATGGACGCGGTCGAGCAGGCGAAGTCGGGCCATCCCGGCATGCCGATGGGCATGGCCGACGTCGGCGACCGTGCTCTTCACGCGCTTCCTGAAATTCGATCCCGCAGACCCCGCCTGGCCCGACCGCGACCGCTTTGTGCTTTCCGCCGGTCACGGCTCGATGCTGCTCTACGCCCTGCTGTATCTCACCGGCTATCCGGAGCATGACGATCGAGGAGATCAAGCGCTTCCGGCAGCTCGGCTCGCACAGACGCCAGGCCATCCCGAGCACGGCCATGCCACCGGGCATCGAAACCACCACTGGCCCGCTGGGCCAGGGCCTTGGCAACGCCGTCGGCATGGCCATCGCCGAGCGCCTGCTCGCCGCGCGCTTCGGCGACGAGATTGTCGACCATCGCACCTATGTCATCGCCGGCGACGGCGCCTGATGGAAGGCATCAGCCACGAAGCCATCTCGCTGGCCGGCCATCTCCGGCTCGACAAGCTGATCGTGCTGTTCGACGACAACAACATTTCGATCGACGGCCCGACCTCGCTCGCCGTCTCCGACGACCAGGTCGCGCGCTTCAAAGCCTGCGGCTGGAATGCGAGCGCCATCGACGGCCACGATCCTGAGGCCGTCGCCGCCGCGCCTGACCGCGGCGCAGAACAGCCGACCAGCCGACGCTGATCGCCTGCCGCACCACCATCGGCTATGGCGCCCCCAACAAGGCCGGCACGGCGCCGGCGCGCACGGCGCGCCGCTCGGCGCGGCGGAGATCGCCGGCGGCGTCAAGCGCGCTCGGCTGGACCGCACCGGCGCTTTCGACGTGCCCGAGCGCCGATCCTCGCTCGCCTGGCGCGCATTCGGCGAGCGCGGCGCCAAGACGCGCAGCGCCTGGCAGCGCGCCTGTCCAACGCGACCCGGCCAAGCGCGCCGAGTTCAAGCGCACGCATGTCCGGCAAGCTGCCCGCCGATTGGCACGTCGCAAGGTCGCGGCGTTCAAGCGACAAGCTTGCCGCCGAGAAGCCGACGATCGCCACCCGCGTCGCCTCGCAGAACGCGCTGTCAGTGCTGGCTGCCGCCATCCCCGAGCTGATCGGCGGCTCGGCCGATCTCACCGGTTCCAACAACACGCAAGCCAAGGGCATGCAGGTCGCGACCGCCGCGAATTTCGGCGGCCGCTACTTCCATTTCGGCGTGCGCGAGCACGGCATGGCGGCGGCGATGAACGGCATGGCGCTGCATGGCGGCATCATCCCCTATGGCGGCACCTTCCTGGTCTTCACCGACTACTGCCGCCCGGCGATCCGCCTGTCGGCGCTGATGCGGCAGCGCGTGATCTATGTGATGACGCATGATTCGATCGGCTTGGGCGAGGACGGCCCGACGCATCAGCCGGTCGAGCATCTCGCGGCGCTACGCGCGATTCCCGAACCTGCAGGTCCTGCGCCCCGCCGACGCGGTCGAGACGCCGAATGCTGGGCCGCGGCGCTGCAACACCGAGAACGGCCCGTCCGTGCTCGCCCTGACACGGCAGAACCTGCCGACTTGCGCACCGCAGCACACGCCGAAAATCTCTGCGCGCGCGGCGCCTATGTTCTGGCCGACGCCGAGGGCGAGCGTCAGGCGACGCTGCTTGCCACCGGATCCGAGGTCGCACTCGCCCTCGCGGCCGGGAACTCTTGGCGGCCGACGGCGTTAAAGCCGCTGTCGTCTCGATGCCCTGCTGGGAGCTGTTCGAACGCAGACCGGCACTACCGCCGCGAAGTCCTCGGCCCGGCGCGCACCGCGGCATCGTCGTCGAGGCGGGCATGGCGTTGGGGTGGGACACACTACATCGCCGGCGAGGGCGCTTTCATCGGCATGTCCAGCTTCGGCGCCAGCGCCGACTGCCGAGCGCTGTACAAACATTTCAACATCACGCCGGAGCCGTTGCCGCGCCGGAAAAAGGCCGTGCAGCGCGGAATCAGTCGTTATCGAAGAGCGGGAAGAAGCCCATGACCGTCAAGATTGCCATCAATGGTTTCGGGCGCATCGGCCGTCTCGTCCTGCGCGCCGTCATGAATCGGGCGCAAGCGATATCCAGGTCGTCGGCATCAACGATCTGGGCCCTGTCAAGACCAACGCGCATCTGCTCCGCTACGATTGCGTGCATGGCCGGTTCACGGCGAGATCAAGACGACTGGCGACACGATGGATCATCGGCCGCGGCCCGATCAAGGTGACCGCCGAACACGACCCGACCAAGCTGCCCTGGAAGGAGCTCGGCGTCGATCTGGTGCATGGAATGCACGGGCATCTTCACCAAGCGCGAGCAGGCGGAGATGCACATCAAGGCCGGCGCCAAGCGCGTGCTGATTTCCGCGCCCGCGGAAGGTGCCGACCTCACCGTCGTCTATGGCGTCAACCACGACAGTCTGAAGCCGAGCCACACGATCGTCTCCAACGCCTCGTGCACGACCAACTGCCTCGCCCCCGTCGCCAAGGTTCTGCACGAAGCCTTCGGCATCGAGCGGGCCACATGACGACCATCCACGCCTATACCGGCGATCAGCCGACCGTGGATACGCTGCACAAGGATCTGCGCCGCGCGCGCGCCGCGGCGTTGTCGATGATCCCGACCTCGACCGGCGCCGCGCAGCGCGGTCGGTCTCGTGCTGCCCGATCTCAAGGGCAAGCTCGACGGCACATCGATCCGCGTGCCGACCGCCAACGTCTCGGTCATCGACTTCAAGTTTGTCTCCAAGAAGCCGGCCGACCCGAAGACCGTCAACGCCGCCATCCTCAAGGCCGCCGAGAGCAACAAGCTCAAGGGCATCTTGATGACGACGGAGGAAGAACTCGTCTCCTCCGACTTCAACCACAATCCGGCGAGCTCGACCGTCGACCTGACTCAGACCCAGGTTATCGACGGCAAGCTCGTGCGCGTGCTGTCCTGGTATGACAACGAGTGGGGCTTCTCCAACCGCATGTCGGACACCGCCGCCGCGATGGCGAAGCTGGGCTGAAGCCGCAGAAAGAAGCGGCCCGAAGCAGCCGGGCCGCTTTCTTCCTGGATTACCTTACTTTAGTGCTATATAGTCCCACTCGAAAGTAGCTAGTCGGCTCCGGATAGAGGGGGGCCGCGATGTCGATCCTGGGTGAAGGATCGGGCGACATGGCTGCAACAGCTGCCGCCGTCACCAGATCGCGCCGGCCCGCCAGCGCGCGCCGGGCCATTCTGAGCCTCGCCGTCATCGGCGCGCTCGGCGCGGCGATTATTTTTGTCATCGACGGTGCGAGCGACTGGGATCGCGATCTGAGCGCGCGCGCTGGCTTCGTCCTGCTGGCAGCCGGGATCATCATGGTCGTGACCACCTTCGCCATCATCCTCGTCGCGCGTCGGTTCGTGGATCGGATGGAGCTTCCCGCGGTGCGGTCCGCCGACGACGCGAACGCGGCCCTGCTCGAGGCGGCGCTGTCGCAGATCGGCCAGGGGCTGTGCATCGTCGATTCCCAACATCGCGTTGCCATCGTCAACCGGCGCTTTGCCGAACTGCTCGGCATCCCGGCGCACTGGCTGCGCTCCGGACTGAATTTCTCCGAAGCGGCAGCCCTGATCCGGATCAACCTGGAGGACGAGGCCGAATTTCAGCGCTTCTGGCCGGGCGAAACCGCCGGTGATCAGCCGCGCACGATCCTGCACGCGACCGCGGACGGCCGCATGATCGAGATCGACAGCCGCAAGCTGCCGGATGGCGGCCACGTCATCATGTGCAGCGATGTCAGCGCGCGCGAACGCGCCAACGTGGAGCTGCGCGATACCAGGGAGAAAATCGACACGGCCCATGGCGTCAAGGCGGAGTTCCTTGCCAACATGAGTCACGAGCTGCGCACGCCGCTCAACGCCATCATCGGTTTCACCGACGTCATGGCCGCGGAGATGTTCGGACCGCTCGGCCATCCGAATTATCGCGAATATGTCGAGGACATCCGGTCCTCCAGCCGACACTTGCTGCTGATCATCACCGAGATCCTGCAGATGGCGAAGATCAACGCCGGCCGGATCGAGCTGAACGACGAGATCGTCGATTTGAGCGTCGTCGCTCATTTTTGCCGTCGCATCGTTCGCGACCGCGCTGCCGCGTCAAGGCTTCATCTGGCGCTCGAGTTTCCGCCCGATCTCCCACGTCTGCGCGCGGATGAGCGGCTGATCCGGCAGATGTTGCTGAACCTGCTGGCCAATGCCGTAAAATTTACGCCGCGCGATGGCCGTATCACGGTGAGCGGCCGGATGGACGCAGCCGGGCGCCTCGTCCTCGCCGTGGCCGATACCGGCATCGGCATCGCCCCCGACGACATTCCCAAAGTGCTGATCCCGTTCGGCCAGGTCGATAACGCCTATACGCGCCGGCAGAGCGGCACCGGCCTGGGCCTGCCCATCGTGCGATCGTACGCCGAGCTGCACGGCGCCGATTTCGAGATCGAGAGTGCGGTGGGCGCGGGAACCTGTGTGCGGATCAAATTTCCGCCGTCCCGAGTGCTGGGCCCGGACACCGCCTGCCAGCAAGGCGATCGCCCAAACGAAAACGGCGGCCCCTGAAGGGGCCGCCGTCCGTAACAGTTCTTACGGGTTCGACTTAGGCCGAGCGACGGCGGCGCAGCAGGCCGAGACCGGCGAGCGCTGCACCAAAGACCGCGATCGAGGCGGGTTCCGGCACGGCCGGGACCGCGCTGACGCTCACGACGAGGTCGTCGTGGTTGTCGTTCGGGCCTGCACCGCCGTCATCCGGCGAGAAGCAGACTTTCTCGTTCGCTTCGAACGACGTCGCGTTGCTCTTGTCGCAAGCGCCCGCCCAGATGTCGACGGCCTCGTCGACGTTCGGCGGCGGGTTGAGGTTGCTCACGAAGCTCTGCGGCTGGCCGTCCTGCAGATTGACGTTGGTCAGGAAGCCGAAATCGATGGCGCCCGGGCCGACCGTCACTTCGTACGTCGTGCCGGCGGCGGTGGTTGCGTTCTGGAAGACCTGCACGCCCCCGACGTAGAAATTGTCGAGCCACGAGGCTTCATAGCCGACAAACGTGAAGGTCAGCGTGACGCTGGTAAGAGCGACGATCTGACCGCCGACGTAACCCGGCGTGTTCGGAATAATCTGGTTGCCCGTAATGCCGTCTCCGCCATTCGGCGGTGTCATGAAAGGCGTGCCACCACTGATCTGGAGAAGCGGCGCGGCGTTTGCCGAGGCGGCCCCAAAAGCGAGGCCAGCGGCCATGACGCCAGCGACTAAGAATTTGTTCATTTTAGATCCCTTTGACCTGTTAGCGACGAAGACCGTAAGAACCGTCTGACAGCGACCAATAATGCAACCGATGGGCCAAGGATTGAATCATATGTTTTTCAAACAGTTAACCTTGGTTAACGGCGAAACACCCTAAAGACTGTAAAAATTGTTGATAATTTTAGGGGTTTCTCTTTCGGAGTAGAGCGCTTGGCGAAAAAGTTAACAGGAATGCCGACTTAGGCCCGCCGAGCCTTTAGAAGAAGTTTGAAGTAGAAGAAGTCATGCCGCCGCGCCCTGCCTCAGCCCTGCCGATCGACGAGATCCTTCCGCGCCTCCTGATCGCCCTCGCCGAGCGTCCCAACGCGGTGTTGCAGGCAGCGCCAGGCGCCGGCAAGACGACTCGAATCCCATTGGCCTTGCTACCGGAGGATTGGCTGGCCGGCCGGCGCATCATCGTCCTTGAGCCCAGGCGCCTGGCGGCGCGCGCCGCGGCCCGCTACATGGCTGCCAGCCTGGGCGAGGGCGTGGGCGAGACGGTCGGCTATCGCGTGCGCATGGACAGCCGGGTCGGGCCCCGCACCCGCATCGAGGTCGTGACCGACGGCCTCTTCCTGCGCCGCCTGCAGCATGACCCCTCCCTCGACGGGGTCGGCGCCGTACTGTTCGACGAATTCCACGAGCGCGGCCTCGACAGCGACCTCGCCCTCGCTTTGTGCCTGGACGCGCAGGCGGCTCTGCGGCCGGAGCTGCGCCTGCTGGTGATGTCGGCGACCCTCGATACGGCGGCGGCGGCGCGCCTGCTGGGCGACGCCCCGATCATCGCCAGCAGCGGCCGCGCCTTTCCCGTCGACACGCGCTTTGCCCCGCGCGATGTGGCGCCGAGGGACATGGAAGCGGCGGTCGCTGCAACCATCCGACAGGCCTTCGCCGAGGAGGGCGGCAGCCTCCTCGTCTTTTTGCCGGGGCAGCGTGAGATCAGGCGCGTGCAGAAATTTTTGGAAGAGTTGAACCTGCCCGCCGGTGCCCGGATCATCCCGCTCTTCGGCGACATGCCGCTCGACGAGCAGGACGCGGCGATCGCCCCGGCCCCGCCGGGCATCCGCAAGATCGTGCTGGCAACCTCCATCGCCGAGACCAGCCTGACCATTGAGGGTATCCGCGTCGTCGTCGACGGCGGGCTGATGCGCGTGTCGCGCTTCGATCCCAACACCGGCATGACCAGCCTCGCGACCACGCGCGTCTCGCGCGCTTCGGCCGAGCAGCGCCGCGGCCGCGCCGGCCGCCTCGAGCCGGGCGTGTGCTATCGCCTGTGGACCGAGGCCACGCATCGGGCCCTGGCCGAGCACACCGCGCCCGAAATCCGCGAGACCGATTTGGCGCCGCTGGCGCTTGAGCTGGCGCGCTGGGGTGCGCGCGATGCCGGCTCGCTCGCCTGGCTCGATCCGCCGCCATCGGGCGCGCTGGCGCAGGCTCGTGACCTGCTGCGCCAGCTTGGCGCGCTCGACGCGCTGGGCGCCATGACGCCGCACGGCCAGGCGATGGCCGAACTCAGCATCCACCCGCGTCTTGCGCACATGATGGTTCGCGCCGGCGCCATGAACCTTGCGGGTCTCGCCGCCGATCTCGCTTCCCTGGTCGGCGAGCGCGATATCCTGCGCCCCGTGCCCGGCGGCCGCGACGTCGATCTGCGCGTGCGCGTCGAGTTCCTGCGCGCGGGCGATCGCGCCGAAAGCGGCCGCGTCGCCGTCGATCGCGGCGCCCTGCGCCAGGCGCGCAAGCTCGCCGGCGATTGGCGCCGGCAATTGCGCGCGCGCGAGCGCGGCGACGACAGCATCGACCAAACTGGATTGCTGCTCGCCCTCGCCTATCCCGACCGCATCGCCCAGCGCCGTCCGGGCGGCGACCCGAAATATCGCTTGAGCAATGGCCGTGGCGCATTCTTGGCGCCCACCGATCCGCTCGCCGCGCAGCCCTGGCTCACCATCGCCGATCTCGATGGCGCACAGCGCGAGGCGCGTGTGTTTCTGGCGGCCCCCGTAACGCAATCCGATCTCGAAGAGGCCTTCGCCGACGACATTACGAGCGTCGACACGGTCTACTGGGACTCACGCAGCGCCGCGGTGGTGGCTCGCCGCCAGCGCCGTCTCTTCGAACTCGTGCTCGATGAACGCCCGCTGGAGGGCATGGGCACCGAGGACCGCGTCGCCGCGGCGATGATCGAAGGCTTGCGCGAGCTCGGCCTCGCGGTGTTGCCTTGGACCAAGGAGCTGGATGCGTGGCGCCAGCGCGTCGCCTTCCTGCGCGGGCTCGATGGCGCGGACTCGTCGTGGCCGGATATGTCCGATGCCGGCCTGCTCGCCAGCCTCGAGACCTGGCTCGCCCCCTATCTTCATGGCGTCACGCGCCGCGATCATCTGCGCCGCATCGATCTCGGCGCCGCACTGAAAGCGATGCTGCCCTGGGAGCAACAGAAGGCGCTCGACACCGAGGCGCCGACGCATGTGACCGTGCCCAGCGGCTCGCGCATCGCCATCGACTACGGCGCCGAAGGTGGCCCAGCATTGGCGGTCAAGCTGCAGGAAATGTTCGGCGCCGAAACCACGCCCACCGTCGCGCGCGGCCGCGTGCCCTTGCTCTTACGATTGCTGTCGCCGGCCCAGCGCCCGATCCAGGTCACCCGCGACCTCGCCGGCTTCTGGCGCTCGAGCTACGCCGAAGTGCGCAAGGACATGCGCGGCCAGTATCCTAAGCACAACTGGCCCGAAGACCCGCTGGGCGCCCACCCGACAGCGCGCACGATCAAACGGCCGCGACGCTGAACGCCGTCCGGACATGGCGCGTAAGGTCTCAGATTTCTTCGAATTTGAGATGCGCGCCGTAGCGGGCGCGCAGAGACTCCAAGCAAGCACGGTCGATCACGCCGCCTTCGAATGCCCGTTCCGCATCGTTCGGATATTTGTACCGGAGCGAAAGAATTCTTGCATCGCTGTCGGCCTGCACCGGCTTAATTTGGACCGCCAGAACGTTGTCCCAGTGCAGCACGAATTTGCCGGTGGACCATCTAAGAGCAAATGCTCTAGAAGATTCCATAAATATGATCGTGCGGGTGCCGTCTGACGTGCTCTTAAATGTCAAAGTAGAGGACTCGCCGGCTTCACGACCGATGCCGCAATGAGCCAATTTGAAATCCGTTGCTTCGGATTGTGTGCAGGCATGCAGAAAATCGACGATAAGAATAAAGCCGAGACCCTTCCAAGTCGCCGTACGTCTCGCATCCACGATATTCACCGTCGCCACCCTCAAAGAACCTAACGAGAGGCAAGTTCTTCGCGCAACCGATGCGCCACAACAGTATCGTCTGCGGGGCGCAGCGCCGACAGGTCGATGGTCAGGAAATTATCGTTGGCACGACCCTCGCCGAGATGGACGGACGGCGTGCCTTTGCGCAAGCACCGGCCGATCTCGATTGTGGGGCAGCCGAGGGCGGCGGGATCGCAGCGCAGTTCCAGGAGCGGCACACGGCCGGTTTCGGCAGCGGACTGCACGCGCGTCGTCACGCCATTCAAACCCGCCAGAACTTTCGCGATGGCGTTGAGCCGCTCGGTGCGCGCGCGCATCTCCGCCTCTTCATCGCGCGCTACGAATTTCTCCAGCGCGACAAGCAGCCCGGCGATAGCCTCCTTGCTCGCCTTGAAGCCGCGGCCGATGCCGTGATGGGGAATCCCGCGCAGCTTCTCCACCGGGAACAGCTCTGAAGGCGGCGACCATTCGCCCGGCATTACGTCCATGTCGAGTTGCTGCAACAGCGCCGACGCGATCAGATCGCGCCGTCCGGCGAGGATGCCGCTGGCTTGCGGCCCGCCGATCGCCTTGCCGCCGCTGAACGCGACGAGAGCGGCACCATCATCGATGAAGCGGCCCAGATTGGTCTTGGGTGGCAATTGCGCGGCGGAGTTGACGATCACCGGCAGGCCTTTGGCCGCGGCAACGACGTCCTTCAACGCCGGCCGGCCGTTGGGAACGGCCGCATAGGCGATCGCCACGGTGCGCGGCGTGATCGCCGCCTCGATCTCCCAATTCTCGACGCCGCGAACGCCGGCACCCGTCGCGCGATCGTTGAGCCCGACATCGACGATCACGGCCCCCGCCGCGCGCAGCGCATGATCGTACGCGTTGCGGTGGGCGCGCAGCATCACGATCTCGTTCGGCATTCCGTCTGTATGCGGCAGCTTGTCCATGCGCGACGCATCGAAGCCGGCGATGCAAGCCGCCGCCGCCAGTGTGAGCCCCGCCGAGGCGCCGGTCGTCACCATCCCCGCCTCAGCCCCAGTCGCCTGCGCGATGGCGCGTGACGCCGCCGTTTGTAGCTCGAACATATCGACGGATGATTGCGCGGCCTCGTCCATCGCCGCGACGACTTCCGGCGCCATCAGGCTGCCGCCCAGCCGCGTGAGCGTGCCCGCCGCGTTGAGGACGGAACGCGCGCCGAGCTTCTCGTAGATGCTCATGCCGGGGCCCGCGCGGGAATGCTGGGGATCGCCGGCTTACCGACCTCATGCAGGTGGCAGGCAACAAAGTGCCCGGGCAGGATCTCTTGAGTCGCCGGTTCCTCGCTGCGGCAGCGCGCCATCGCGAACGGACAGCGCGTGTGGAAGCGGCAGCCCGGCGGCGGATTGAGCGGGCTCGGCACGTCACCCTCGAGGATGATGCGCTCGCGCTTCGCTTCGGGATCGGCGATGGGCGCAGCGGCCAACAGGGCGAGCGTATACGGGTGCAGCGGCATCTCGAACAGCGTGGTCTTGTCGGCCATCTCGACGATCTGGCCCAGATACATGACCGCCACGCGGTGCGCGATGTGCTCGACCACGCCAAGATCGTGGGAAATAAACAGATAGGAGACGCCAAATTCCTCCTGCAGATCGATCATCAAGTTAAGAACCTGCGCCTGTACCGAGACGTCGAGCGCCGAGACCGGCTCGTCCGCAACGATGAGTTGCGGATTGGGTGCCAAGGCGCGCGCCAGCCCAAGGCGCTGCCGTTGCCCGCCGGAGAACTCGAACGGGTATTTCGCCATCGCCTCGGCGCGTAGCCCCACGCGCTCGAACAGCTTGGCGACACGATCGTGCTTGTCCTTCCCCTTTGCGATGCCGAAATTCTCCAGCGGCTCACCGACGATATCGCCCGACGCAAGGCGCGGATTGAGCGAGGCATACGGGTCCTGGAACACGATCTGCATGCGCTGGCGATACGGCCGCACCGCTTCGTCGCTAAGCTTGGTCACATCGACGCCATCGAGCGTGACCGAGCCCGACGTCGGCTCGATCAGCCGCAGGATACAGCGCCCCACCGTCGATTTGCCGCAGCCGCTTTCCCCCACCAGGCACAATGTCTCGCCCGCCTTGAGTGTGAACGACACATCGTCGACGGCACGAACATGCCCCACGACACGCGACAGCACGCCGCGATGCACCGGAAAATGCTTGGTCAGGTGCCGGACTTCCAGCACGTTGGAGGAAGACGCGCTCATGCCGCAATCGCCCGGTCGGTTTCCCAGCACGCCACGACATGGCCGTCGCCCTTGTCGATCAGCGGCGGCGCTTCCTCGCGACAGCGGCCGGTCGCGAAGCGACAGCGCGGTGCAAAGGCGCAGCCCGGGATTTTCTCGCGCAGAGACGGCACAATGCCGGGGATCTCCTGCAGCCGCACGCGCTCGGCCCCCTTGGTGATCTTGCCGCGCTTGCCGCGCGGCATCGATTGCATCAGACCGATCGTGTAGGGGTGGCGCGGCCGGCGGAACAGCGCCTTGACCGGCGCTTCCTCGACCTTGCGGCCCGCATACATCACCACCACGCGCTCGACCGTCTCCGCGACCACGCCCAGATCATGCGTGATCATGATGACCGCCGCCCCCACGCGCTTCTTGAGATCGATCATCAATTTCAGGATCTGCGCCTGGATGGTGACGTCGAGTGCGGTGGTCGGCTCGTCGGCAATCAGGAGTTTGGGGTTGCACGACAGCGCCATTGCGATCATCACACGCTGGCGCATGCCGCCGGAGAGCTGATGCGGGTAATTCTTGAGATAGCGTTTCACATCCGGAATGCGCACCAGCGCCAGCACCTCGCCCGCGCGCGCCAGCGCGGCGCGCCGTCCGAGGCCCTGATGAATGGAAATCGCCTCGGCAATCTGGTCGCCGATGGTCATCACCGGGTTGAGCGACGTCATCGGCTCCTGGAAGATCATCGAGATCTCGTTGCCGCGGATGTTGCGCATCTCCGGCTCGGAAAGCTTGCTCAGATCCTGGCCCTGGAACAGCACCTGACCGTCGACGATACGCCCCGAGCGCGGCGGGATCAGCCGCAGGATGGAGAGCGCCGTGACGCTCTTGCCACAGCCAGATTCGCCAACGATGCCCAGCGTCTCGCCGGCCGCCACCTGGAAGCTCACGCCATCGACTGCATAGACCACGCCATCGCGGGTGAAGAAATTCGTGTGCAGGCCGCGCACGTCAAGGATGGGAGGGTTGGGCAAAGCCATCGCTTACATCCGCCGCGCAATGCGTGGGTCGAGATGGTCGCGCAAACCGTCGCCCACCAGGTTCACCGCCAGCACCGTCAGCGCCAGCATGACGCTGGGGAAGAACAGCGCCCACGGGGCGAGCTGCAGGAACAGCCGGCTGGACGCGATCATGTTGCCCCAGGTCGGGATCTCCGGCGGCGTACCCGCCCCCAGGAAGCTCAGCGCCGCCTCGATCAGGATCGCCGACGCGCAGACATACGTAGCTTGGACGACAAGCGGCGCGATCGTGTTGGGGAGAATGTGGCGATAGAGGATTTTCCAGCGCCGCATGCCGCCCGCCACCGCCGCCTCGATATAGAGCTGGCTGCGCACGGTCAGCACGACACTGCGCACCAGCCGCACGACGCGCGGGATTTCCGGGATCATGATCGCGACGATGACGATGGTCACGCTCGCCTTGTTGAGCGCGATCAGCGCGATTGCGAGCAGGATCGACGGGATCGCCATGATCCCGTCCATCACCCGCATTACCGGCCCGTCGAAGCCGCGGATATAGCCCGCGATAAGCCCGATCGTGAGACCCATCGAGACGCTGAGGATCGCCACCGTTAGTCCAACGAACAAGGAAATCCGCGCGCCATAGACCGTGCGCGCGAACACGTCGCGGCCGAGATTGTCGGTGCCGAACCAGAATTCGGCCGACGGCGGCCGCAACCGGTTGATCGGATCGAACAGGATCGGATCGCCCGCGATCAGCGGCGCGCACACGGCAATCAACGCGATCAGCAGCAGCAGCGACGATCCCGCGACGATGGTCGGATTGCGACGCGCGAACTCGAGCCACTTTGGACGACGCCGCCGCGCGGCGGAGGTGAGGGCTTCAGCGGAGGAGGAGGATGCCATCGCCGCCTCAGTACCGGATCCGCGGATCGAAGACGGTGTAGAGGATGTCCACGACCAGATTGATCAACACATAAACCGCCGAGAACACCAGGATGATGCCCTGGATGGTCGGGTAGTCGCGCTTGGAGATGGCATCGACCGTCAGCCGCCCGACGCCTGGAATGTTGAACACCGTCTCGGTGATCACCACGCCGCTGATCAGCAATGCCACGCCGATCCCGATCACCGTCACGATCGGCACGGCGGCATTGGCCAACGCATGGCGGATCAGCATGCGTGCCGTGGCGACACCCTTGGCGTTGGCGGTGCGGATGTAATCCTCGTTCAGCACCTCGATCATCGTCGCGCGCGTGATGCGCGCGATCAGCGCCACATAGGCGAGGCCCAGCGCAATGCTCGGCAAGATCAGGTTGCGCAGGCACAGCCATAACCCCTGCTCGAGCGGCACGTAGCCCTGCACCGGCAACCATTTGAGCTCGATCGCGAAGAGATAGATCAGCGCGTAGCCAACCACGAACACCGGCAGCGAGAACCCGGAGACCGCCAACACCATCACGGCGCGGTCGATCAAGCCGCCAGACTTCCACGCCGCCAACACACCGGCGGTGATCGCGAAGACCACGGCCACGATCATCGTCGTGGTGGCGAGCGCGATGGTCGGCTCGGCACGCTGCGCGATCAGCCGCGCCACCGGCACATTCGAGAAGATGGAGACGCCCAGGTCGCCGCCCAAAATCCCCCACACCCAAATGCCGAACTGCACCCAGAGCGGCTCGTCGAGGCCAAGCTTGTTGCGGATCAGCGCGATCTGCTCGCCCGTGGCATTGTCGCCGGCGATGATGGCGGCCGGATCGCCCGGCGAGAGATGCAATAGCAGGAAGACGACGACCGCCACGATCGCCATCACCGGAATCGTCGCGAGCAATCGGCGGATGATGTAGCCGGTCAAAACGCCCCTCTGGACCCTGTCGAAAAATCAACCGCCGGAGTGCATGGCACTCCGGCGGCGAACCGGCCTCGGCTCAGCTGAGCTCGATATTCCAGAACGGCAGCACTTCGGGCACGGGCAGCAGGCCCTTGACCCGATCGCGATAAGCCACCGGTGCCACCCACTGGCCGATCTGCACGTGATGCACATAGGAATAAGCGTTGGATTGCAGCTTCTTCGCAACCTCGCGGCGCTCCGGCAGCGTCGGCGCCGCCGCCCATTCGTTGCGCAGATCTTCCTGCTTGGCGTTGGACGGCCAGCCGAACCAAGCCTTGTCGCCGGTCGCGGCATGGGCCGCGAGCGCGATGGGGCTTGCGACCGAATTTCCACCGGCCCAGGTGATGAAGATATTCCAGCCGCCTTCCGCCACCGGCTTCTTCACCGCGCGGCGCGTCACCACGCCGCCCCAATCCGATGCCGCCAGCTCGACATTCATGCCGATCGACCGCAACACCTGCGCCGTCACCAGCGCGGCGTTGTTGAGGACCGGAATATCGGTCGGCTGCAGGATGACGATCGGCTTGCCGTCATAGCCCGACTCTTTCACAAGCTGCTTGGCCAACTCGATATTGGGCTTGGTGCCCTTCTCGGCGTCCGTGTCCACGTCCATCGCCGAGCCGCAGGTGAACAGCGTGCCGCAGGATTTAAAATACTGCGGGTTGCCGACCATCGCTCGCATATAGGTTTCCTGGTTGACCGCCGCCAGCACCGCCTGGCGCGCCTTCACGTTGTCGAAAGGCGGGTGCAGGTAGTTGAGGCGCATCAGCCCGACATTGCCGAGCTTGTTGGTCACCTCCACCTTCACGCCCGACGCCGTCTGAAGCTGCGGCACCAGGTCGAGCGGCGGTGTCTCGTAGATGTCGATTTCCCCGGCCATGACCGCGGCCATCGCCGTCTGCGCGTCCATCACCAGCCATTCGACGCGGTCGATCTTGACGACCTTACCGCCGGCCATGCCGCTCGGCGGTTCCTTGCGCGGCACGTAATCGGGGTTGCGCTCGTAGACGACCTTGCTGCCCGGCACCCACTCGTTGGCCAGAAACTTGAACGGGCCCGAGCCGATGATCGTCTTCACCTGCTCGTTGGGGTCCGTCATCGCCTCCTGCTCGCGCATCATGTAGCAGATCGGCGTCGAGGTCTTGGCCATGGCGTCGATGACCAGGCCATAGGGTTCCTTCAGACGGATCTCGAAGGTTTTGTCGCCCGTCGCCACGACTTCCTTGACGCGGATCATCATGTGCTGGCCTGCACCGTCGCGCGCCGCCCAGCGCTTGATCGAGGCAACGCAATCCTTCGCCGTCACCGGCGAGCCGTCATGCCATTTGAGCCCGTCGCGCAGCGTGAAGCTGTAGGTCAGCTTGTCGCCCGACAGATTGTAGGTGTCGACCATCTGCGGCTTGGGCTCGAGATTTGCATCGATGCCAAACAGCGTGTCGTAGACCATGGCGCCGTGATAGGCGGAGACATTGGCCGTGGTCCAGATCGGATCGAGCACGCGGAGATCCGCGTGCGGGACGACCTTGAGAATTTTCTTGCCCTGGCCCCGGGCCTTACGTCCCAGGGGAAGTGTCGAAAGCGCCGCCGCTGTGACGCCACCCAAAAGAATGTCGCGCCGCGTTGTCCTGATCATAACCCGCCTCCATGGACCTGTTCATTTTGTCTTGTTGATCGTTGCCCGTATTTAGTCACACGCCCCCTGGCCGCGGCAAGGGAGCGCCGCCATTTCTATTCTTAAGAAGGCCCGAACGGCGCCTCATCCAGCGGCCAGATCGGCCGTTGCACGCGCGTATAGGGCACGCGGCGATGGTCGCGCGGGATCGGCCCGTCGGAATTGCAGTACAGAACCTTGGCCGCGATCGGCCCGAACGCCGCGTGGAAATGGTTGGTCGACTTCACGACCACGATCTTCTTGGCCTTGAGATCGACGCCAAGGTTGGTGAACATATCCGTGCCCAGCGCCTGGGTGCGGCTGGAGATCAGCACCACATCGGTGCCGCCCACGCGGATCGCGGCGCAATCGCCCAGAGGGACCGTGCTGCCCGCGAAGCTCTGCGTCGCGTTCTTGACGATCTTCAGGACCGTCACCTCGGCATCGATCGGCAGGCCGGAGCTGGGCGCCGTCTTGCCGCCGAAGCGCAGCTTGAGCTTTCCCCCCTCGCCCGCCGCGATCGCATAGGTGACGGCGATCGGATCCCACATCGGTGCCAGAGCCGAATTTTGAACGCCGCGCTCGATCAGTCGTTTCAAAATTACCGTCGAATTCCCCGGTGCGCCGCCGCCCGGATTGTCGGACGGATCGGCAATGACGATGGGACCGCCCGACACAGCCAGCGCCGCGTCGATCACCTCGTCAGGCGTCAGGTAAGGCGGCAGCGTGCGCCCGCGCATGGCGAAGAACTCGCGGCCCAGCTCGCCAGCCAGTTTGTCGCCCTTGTCCTTCTGGTTGTCGGTGACGACCAGGATCTTCGACCCCACCTCCGGCACGTCGGCGTAGGGAAAGCAATGCGCGATCGAGATCGACAGCACGCCATCCTTGCCTTCCAGCGCCTTGATCTTGTCGACGAAGCCGCGCATCGGCTGGATGGTCGTCGGGAAGCTGCCGATCATGCGACAGTCGAACAGCGACAGACGCGGCTTGATCCGCCCCTGGATCGCCTGCAGCGTCAGCTCAACCAGTTCTTCCGCGCGCTCGGCAAAATCCGTGTGCGGGAATTCCTTGAAGCAGATGATGATATCGGCGCCCGCGACGCGTGCCTTGGTCATATGGCAATGCGGATCGAGCTCGACGCCGATAACGGTTTTGGCCCCAACGATCTGGCGCACATGGCCGATCAGATCGCCCTCGCAATCGTCATAGCCCTCCGCGACCATGGCCCCGTGCAGACCCAGCAGCACTCCGTCGACCGGCATCGCTGCCTTGAGCTGGCCCAGGATCTCGTCGCGCAGCGTCTCATAGGCCCCACGCGCCACCGTCCCCGCCGGCTCGGCCCAGGCGGTCGTGCCCTCGATCAGCGTCCAGCCCTCGGCGCGCGCGCGCCGTCGCGCTACTACCAGCGGCGCCGAGCACAGCTTGGGCTCGTCCGGATGCTTGCCGGGCGGGGCGTAGAAATCGTGATGGAAATTGGCCAACGCCGTCGGCATCGGTGCGAAGGTGTTGGTCTCGGTGCCCAGCGAAGCCGCAAAGACGCGCATTGTTCCCACCAACCGAACATCCGGCAGTCCCGGACGTCTGGCCTCCCCCTCGAAGCCGTCAAACCGGCGCGTATCGTGCCGGCTCTTGCGCGCTCGCGCAACCCGCTCCTTGGCGCGGCATAATCGGCTACCATTACCGCACTGTGGCGCCGCTCACGCGCCGCCGCCGCACGTTGCGGCCATGATCGGACTCTTGACGCTTTGCAACCCCAGGTAAAGCCACGCGGCTGTTCTGTTCGCGCGTGGAAAGAGGGAGGAACGCGACAATGGCCACCGTCTATTTCTGCACCAATCGTAATCCGATCGAAATTTCGGTTCCCAATAATTTCGGTACCGATGTCAACCCGAACCCGGCGATGGTCACGTACGGGCGGACCACCGTTAAAGACATCGCGCGCGAGGGCGATCTCAGCGATCAGAACATCGCCATCGACGCGATCGCGGCCGGCGGATTTCAGCCAGGAAGTCGCCGATGAGATCTGCAACGGCCCGGCGCGCCATCTCGTCATCACCGTCCACGGCTTCGATTATCGCTTTCGCGAGGCGCTGATGCGCACGGCCTGGCTGCAGGATTGGTTTCAGCGCGGCACGCCGTCCGTCGAGACGGCGATGGTGCTGTTCAGTTGGCCCTCGCTTGGCAGCCTCAGCCCCGAGGCCTACGGCATCGACTGGCAGCGCGCCACTGCGTCGGCCGGCGCCTTCCGGGTGTTCTTCCTATCGATGCTGCCGCTGATCGAACGCTTCCGCAAACGCAAGAACGCGCGTGTCTCGCTGATGGCGCACAGCATGGGCAATCACGCCGTCGCCAGCGGCCTCGAGGCGACGATCGGCGACTCGCCGGGCCAGTTCAAGCCCGGCGCCAAGCCGCTCTTCGATCGCATCCTGCTGATCGCCTCGGACGAAGTCAGCGATGCGCTCTCGCAGCCGAACAAATTCGGCCGCCTCGGCGACCTCGCAAGGCGCACCTATGTCTACTACAACAACCAGGACGTTCCGCTGAAGACGATCAGCCGGCTCTTTCACGGCGTCAGCCGGCTCGGCATCGACGGGCCGCCCGACAAAACGAGCTTCCGCGGCAGCACGATCGGCTTCGTCAATTGCTCGGCCGCGAACCCGGGCGACAGCAACGCGCCGATCGATCCGCAGGGCCATCAATATTACCGGCTGGTCGAAGAAGTACGCGACGACATTTGCGCCATGCTGAGCGGCAGCGCCGACGCGCCGCTGCCCAATCGCAGCTTCAACAAGGACAAGAACTTTTACCGGCTCGACTGCAAACCGCGCCCGCGCGCGGGCGTTATCTTTCCCTGACGCTCGCTCACCCTTCGGGGATCGTGCTCGCCGGCGCGTGGCGCACGCGCTCGCGATGCCAGACATAGAGGCCGCTGCCGACGATGATGACGGCGCCCACGATCGTCCACTGGTCGGGGAACGTACCGAAGGCGAACATGCCGATCGCCGTCGCCCAGATCATCTGGCTGTAGGTAATGGGCGCGAGGATCGAGGCCGAGGCGTAGTCGATGGCGCGGATCAGCAAATACTGGCCTGAGAGGTGGCTGATCCCCATAGCCACCATCACCAGCAGATCGACGAGGGTCGGGTCCTTCCAGACAAACGGCACCCCCACTGAACTGACCGGCAGCCCGACCAGCGCCGTCCAGATCAGCGCCACAATCGCCGGCGTCGTCGTGCCCGCCTTGCGCGCGATGATAAACCCCATCGCCCAGCACAAGGATCCGACGATCAGCACCAGCGCCGCCGGCTCGAACCCCGCCGTTCCCGGCCGCACCACGATCAAGACGCCGATGAAGCCGACAATCACAGCACTCCAGCGCCGGATCCCGACATGCTCGCCCAGGAACGGGATCGACAGCGCCGTCACGAAGAGCGGGCCGATGAAACCGATCGCGGCGAAATCCGCCAACGGCAGCCGGCCGACGGCAAACGCGCCGGTGACGGCGGAGAACACCAGCAACAGCCCGCGTGCCCCTTGCATCCAGGCCCGGTCCGGCCATAAGCGGCGGCGGCGCGCCTGCACAATCAACGCCGGCAGCAACAGCAGCGCATAGACCACATAGCGCGTCCAGATGATCTGCACCGGGCTGTAGCTGGTCGCCACATATTTGACGAGGCCGTCGCTGATCGAAAAGACGATCAGCGACGCCACCATAAGCGCGATGCCGCGCGGGTGGTCGTCATGCATGCGCACGCCACGCATCGTGGCGGGTTGCGGTTTACTCATATCAGGAATGCGAAATGCCGCGATGCGGGCTGGGTTGGTTGAGTGCTCGTGCCGGCGATGATAAACGATTTACAGCAGGGGGCGAGCACATTGAGCAATTTATCGCTGATCTTCACCGACCTCGACTACGAGAAATCCGGCAAGCAGGTGGGCTGGCTGCAATTGCCGCATTCTGTGACACGGTCCGCGTACGGGACGCTGGCCATCCCCATCGCCTGCATCAAGAACGGCACCGGCCCCACCGCCTTCCTAATGGCGGGCAATCACGGCGACGAATATGAGGGGCAGGTGGCGCTGGCGAAGCTGATTCGCGCCCTCGATCCCGCCCAGGTGCAGGGCCGCGTCATCGTCATGCCGGCGGCCAACATGCCGGCGGCCATGGCCGGCACGCGTGTCTCGCCCATCGACGACGTCAACATGAACCGCGCCTTCCCGGGCGATCCCAACGGCACGCCCACGCGCGCCATCACGCACTACATCGACAGCGTCATCTTCCCGATGGCGAACATCTTTCATGACCTCCATTCCGGTGGATCGTCGCTGGACTACGTTCCGTTCGTCAGCGTGCACAAAAGCGCGGATCCCGAGCTCAGCAAGCGCAACCTGGCCGCCATGCAGGCCTTCGGCGCCGAGTACAGCCTGATCTGGGAGGCGAGTTCCGACATCCGCTTCTCCACCAACGCCTCGATGCGCCATGGCGTGGTGACGCTCGGCAGCGAATTCGGCGGCGGCGGCTCGGTCAACGTCAAGGCCCTCAAGATGGTGGAGCGCGGCCTCCGCAACCTGCTGCGCCATGTCGGCATTCTCGACGGCAAGCTGGAGCTGCCGGAGACGCCCACGCGCCTGATGGGGATCGGCGGGCGCGATGATTTCGTCTACGCACCGGATGCCGGCCTGTTCGAGCCTATGGTCGAGCTCGGGACCTGGATCAAGGCCGGCCAGCCTTGCGGCCAGGTGCATTTCATCGACAATCCCGGCCGTCCGGCCGAGTTGTGCCACTTCCGCAATGCGGGCATGGTCATCTGCCAGCGCCATTTCGGGCGGGTCGAGCGCGGCGACTGCGTCGCCCATCTCGCCAACGATCGCTGAGCGCAAGCAACAAGGAGAATACGCGTGTACGATCTGGTGCTGAAGGGCGGGCGCGTCATCGACCCCGCGCAGAATATCGACAAAGTGGCCGACGTTGCGTTCGAGGGCGGCAAGGTGGCGGCCATCGGCGCCGATCTCGCCGCCAAGCCGGCGAAGGATATTCGTGACGTCAGCGGCACAATGGTCGTGCCAGGCCTCATCGATCTGCACACCCACGTCTATTGGGGCGGCACGTCGATCGGCGTCGAGCCCGACGACTATGCGAAGCAGAGCGGCTGCACGACCTTGGTCGATGCCGGCACCGCCGGCCCCGCCAACATGCTGGGCTTTCGCAAGCACATCATCGAAAAAGCGGAATGCCGCATTCTGCCCTATCTCAACATCTCCTTCCCCGGCATCTTCGCCTTCGGCAAGGCGGTGATGGTCGGCGAATGCGACGACATGCGTTTGCTCGAGCCGCGCGAATGCGTGCGCGTCGGACGCGAGCACAAGGACTTGATCGTCGGCATCAAGGTGCGTGTCGGCCGCACCGCCAGCGGGGCGAGCGGCGTGGCGCCGCTCGACATGGCGCTGGACGTCGCCGAGGAACTCGACCTGCCGATCATGGCGCATCTCGACCATCCGCCGCCGTATCGCTCGGAAGTCATGCCGCGCCTGCGCAAGGGCGACGTGCTGACGCATTGCTTCCGCCCCTTCCCCAACGCGCCGATCACCGGCGATCGCAAGGTGCACGACGACGTGCTCGACGCGCGCAAGCGCGGCGTCATCTTCGATATCGGCCACGGCAAGGGCTCGTTCGGTTACGAAACCGCGATCGCGATGATCAAGACCGGCTTCCTGCCCGACGTCATCTCCAGCGACGTGCACACCCTGTCGATCGAAGGACCGGCCTTCGACCTGCTGGTCACCATGTCCAAATTCCTGATGCTCGGCCTGCCCTTGGCCGAGATCATCCGCGCCACCACCATCAATGCCGCCCGCGCGGTGATGCGCGACGACCGCGGCACGCTCAAGCCCGGCCTGCTCGGCGACGCGACCATCCTCACCCTCGAGGACGGCGATTTCGAGTTCGCGGACGTGATGGGCGAGCGCAAGCGCGGCCGCCAGCGCTTTGCCGCAAGCGGCATTGTCCTCGGCGGACGCTGGTGGCATGGCTAAGTCGGTGTAAACCCTTAGAAAAACTGCCTATTTCTTGCCCTTTTGGGCAGTCCGATCTTTACCACCCGTCAATCATGAATGCCCGAGAATAGGGCATTCAGGACACAACCCGCCGGCGTCATTCTGCCCGCGGGCAATCGGGATAGGATCATGGTCGGGCGAGGGGGAAATTTCTTGACGCTGACGCGTCGGCGATTGGTTGCGCAGGCTCTTGCGCTGCCGCTGACCGCCATGGCTGCTCGCCACGCGCGCGCGTCCACCAACGACACGCTGGTCTTCGGCGTGCTCAACCAGCAGAGCCCATCGCTCACCGCCGAGCGCTGGAACCCGATCCTCACCTACGTGACGCAGAAGACCGGCGTGAAGCTGCGCCTGCGCATGGGGCCGACCGTCGAGCGCACCAATGAGATGATGGCGCAGGACGAGTTCGACTTCGTCTTCACCAACCACAATTTCCGCCCCGAATACGCCCGTTTGGGTCTCCAGGTCATCGCCCGCTGGGGCAGCGCCTCGGCCGCCGCCGCCATCGCGGTCCCCGCCGACAGCCCGGCTCATCGCCTGCAGGACCTCGCCGAGCTGCGCATCGCCTTCCCGTCGCCACACGCCTTCCTGGCCTATGCCGTGCCGGTGGTGCAGTTCCGCAGCGTCGGCGTTCCGGTCCATGAGGTGTTCGCGGGCAACCAGGAAGGGGCGCTGGCCCAGCTCAAGGCGCGACGCGTCGATGCCGCTGCCGTCAATTCCCGCTTCCTGACGCAGTACAGCGAGCGTGAGGGCGTCACATTCCGCATTGTCTGGGTTTCCGACCCTTACCCCGATCTGGCCGTGGTCGCGAACCCGCGCCTGCCCGCCGCTACGGTGGCGAGCGTGCGCGAAGCGCTCACCGGCATGTCCGGCGACCCGGCGGCGAAGGAAGCCCTCCAGCTCGCCGCCTGCCCCGGCTTCACCACCGCCACCGACGCCGATTACGACCCCGTCCGCGCCATCTATCGCCTGGCGGCAAAATGACCCTCAGCCTCAAGCGTCTGGTGATGGGCGCCGTGGCGGTGGTCTCGGTCGCAGCGATCTCGACCTTCACGATCGTCGATGTCGTCGGCGACATCGAATCCTCGCACGATCGCATCGCCGAAAGCACGTCGCGCCTGGCCACTATCGGCGCACCGATGGTGCTGAACGCAATGGTGGTCGATGACCTCGCGACCGCCGAGCAGACCCTACGCGCAATGAATGCCGATCACGGCCTGCTGCGTGTCGTCCTGCTGGCACCCGACGGCGAGTTTGTCCTCCTCGACGCCTCGCCGGCGCGTCCGCCACGCGCCAGCGCGCCATACTGGTTCCGCAATCTGATGGCGCTCGATTTCGCCGAAGTCCGCACGCATGTCACGGGCGGCGGCGTCAATTACGGATTTCATCGCGGTCGAGCCCGCCGCGCATACGATCGAGGACGAGGCATGGCGGCGCGTGCGCGACGCGGCCCTTGAGACCGTGCTGCTGCTGGCAGTGTTGATGCTCGCCCTGGAGCGCGTGCTGCATTACGGCCTGCGTCCGCTGCACGAACTGGCCGACACCGCCACCGCGTTCGGCCAGGGCGACTATGCGGCGCGCATGCGCAAGACGCCGGTGGCCGAAGTCGACCGCATGGCGACCGCCTTCAACGCGATGGCCGACAGCCTGATGCGAGACATGGGCTTGCGCCTCCAGGCCGAGCGTCGTCTTGCCGAGGCCAAACAGACCGCCGAGCTCGCCAACAAATCGAAATCCGAGTTCCTCGCCAACATGAGCCACGAGCTACGCACGCCGCTCAATGCCATCATCGGCTTCTCCTCCGTGATGAAGGAGGAGCTGTTCGGCGCCCTGGGCAGTGCGCGCTACCGCGACTACGCCAACGACATCCACGATTCCGGCACGCATCTTCTCGCCATCATCAACGACCTGCTCGATGTCTCGGCGATCGAAGCGCACAAGATGGAGCTGCGCCTGGCCGCCTGCGACATCGGCGAGATGACGGACTCGGCGCTGCGCCTGGTCGCGCCGCGCGCGCAGACCGCCGGCCTCGCCTTGCAGCGCGATATCGCCGACAACCTGCCGCTGATCAATGTCGACGAGCGGCGCCTCAAGCAGGTTCTCCTCAACCTGCTCTCCAACGCTATCAAGTTCACGCGCACGGGCGGCAGCGTGCGCATCGAGGCGCGCATCGTCGTCAATGGCGATCTTGTCTTGCGTGTCTGCGATACCGGCATCGGCATGGACGAGGACGGCATCGCCAAGGCGTTCGAGCGTTTCGGCCAGGTCGATAGCGGCCTCGACCGCAAGCACGAGGGCACCGGCCTCGGCCTGCCGCTTGCCCGCGGCCTCGTCGAGCTGCATGGCGGCGTGCTGAGCATCGACAGCGCGCCCAATCGCGGCACCACCGTGAGCGTGACCCTGCCCGCCACCTGCGTCGAGGGCACGCGCGCCGCCTGACACGGTGGGCGGACCGATTGTGCCGAATTGCAATTGAAGCCGGACCGACCGGGCCTGTAGAACCGTGCGAGACTCCGCTCGCTCAGGACAGGCCCGTGCTCTAAACCAAGCCGAAATTGCTGTTCTTCGACGTCGGCGAGACGCTCGTCAGCGAAGAACGGGACTATGTCGCCTGGGCCGCCTGGCTCGGCATTCCCGCCGACACCTTCTTTTCCGTCCTCGGCGCCGTCATCGAGGCGCGCCAGCATCATGAAGAAGTCTTCTGCCGGCTTCGGCCCGGAATTGATTTGGCCGCCGCGCGTGAAGCGCGGCGCCAGGCCGGCATGCCGCCCGGCTTCATCATGGACGATCTTTATCCCGACACACTGCCGGCCCTGCGCTGGGCGCAAGCCGCCGGCTATCGGTTGGGCTTCGCCGGCAACCATTCGCAACGCACGGAGGATTTCGTTCGCGCCCTCGGCCTGTCGCCCGCCATTGTCGGTTCCTCGCAGCGATGGGGCGTGGCCAAGCCCGATCCCGCGTTCTTCAAACGGATCATCGACGAGGCCGGCCTAGCGCCGCACGAGATCGTCTATATCGGCGATCGGATCGACAACGATGTCCTGCCGGCCTTGCGCATCGGCATGGGCGCGATCTTCGTCGAGCGTGGACCCTGGGGAATGATCCAGTCGCGCTGGCCCGAGGCGCGCGAGGTTCCGGTCAAGATCCGCTCGCTATCGGAACTGCCCACGATCCTGGGCCAGGTCCAGGAGATGCCAACCCGCCTATGAGAGGGGAACAGGCTCCGCGCCCACTTCGCGGCGCAGGCACGCGACCTTGTGGCCCGGCGCGACCTCCAGCAGCGGCGGATCCTCGCTGCGGCAGCGCGCGATCGCGTAGGGACAGCGCGTGTGGAAGTGGCAGCCGCTCGGCGGTTTGGCCGGGCTCGGCACATCACCTTGCAGGACGACGCGCTTACGCTTGCGGGTGGGGTCGGGAATGGGTGCCGCCGACAACAGCGCCTCGGTATAGGGGTGCAGCGGCTGCGTGAACAGCGTGCGCTTGTCGGTGAGCTCGACGATCCGGCCCAGATACATGACCGCGATGCGATGGCTGATATGCCGCATCACCGCCAGGTCGTGCGAGATGAAGAGATAGGTCAGCCGATATTCGTCCTGCAGATCGATCAGCAGGTTGAGGACCTGCGCTTGCACGGAGACGTCGAGTGCCGAGACCGGCTCGTCGGCCACGATCAAATCGGGACCGGGAGCCAAGGCGCGTGCGATACCCAGGCGCTGCCGCTGGCCGCCGGAGAATTCATGGGGAAATTTACGCATGAATTCCGGCCGCAAGCCGACGCGCTCGAACAGACGCGCCACGCGCTCAGTTTTCTCCGCGCCATGCGCGACGCCGAAATTGTCCATCGGCTCCCCCACGATCGAGCCCGCCGACAGGCGCGGATTGAGCGAGGAATACGGATCCTGGAACACGATCTGCGCGCGCCGCCGATGCGCCCACATCGCCTTCGCCGACAGTGCGGTGACATCCTGGCCCGAGATCACGATACGGCCCGCCGTCGGCTCGACCAGCCGCATCACGACGCGGCCGACGGTGGATTTGCCGCAGCCGGATTTGCCGACCAGCCCCAGCGTCTCGCCGCGCGCGATCGTGAAGCTCACGCCGTCAACCGCTTTGACGGCACCCCCGCGGCGGCCAAACACGCCGCCGCGAAACGGGAAATGCTTGACCAGAGCTTCGACTTCGAGCGCGTTGTCGTCGGTCATGCGAGCGCTGTCTCCTCGACCCGGGCGCGTTCCCAGCACGCAACGAGATGACCCGCACCCGCCTCGCTCAAGGGCGGGCGCTCGACATGACATCGCTCCTTCGCAAACGAGCAGCGCGGGGCGAACGGACAGCCCGGGATCGGTCGGTTGAGGGCCGGCACGATGCCGGCGATCTCCTGCAGGCGCGGCCGGCGCCCCTGCACCTCGGCTTCCATATCCAGGCGCGGGCGCGCGCGCATCAGGCCGCGCGTATAGGGATGCAGCGGCCGCGCGAACAGCTCGACCACCGAGGCCTCCTCGACCTTATGGCCCGCATACATGACCATCACGCGCTGCGCCGTCTCCGCCACCACGCCCAGATCGTGCGTGATCATGATAATCGCGGTGCCGAGCTTCTCCTTGAGCTCGAGCATGAGATCGAGGATCTGCGCCTGAATTGTGACGTCGAGCGCCGTCGTCGGCTCGTCGGCGATGAGCACCTGCGGATCGCAGGACAGCGCCATGGCGATCATCGCGCGCTGGCGCATACCGCCCGAGAAATGATGCGGATAGTCGTTGACGCGCCGCGCTCCGTCCGGGATGCCGACCAGCCGCAGCATCTCGACCGCGCGGTCGGTGGCTTCCTTCCAGCCGACCTTCATGTGCCGCACCACGTTCTCGGCGATCTGCACGCCGATGGTGAGCACCGGATTGAGGCTGGTCATCGGCTCCTGGAAGATCATCGCGATGCGATGGCCGCGAAGCCCGCGCATTTCCTCGTCCGAAAGCGTGGTCAGCTCCTGCCCTTCGAGGGCGATCGAGCCGCCGACGATCTTGCCCAGCCCCTTCGGGATCAGCCCCAGGATCGACAAGGCGGTGACGCTCTTGCCGCAACCGGATTTGCCGACGATGCCGAGCGTCTCCTGGCGATCGAGGCGGAACGACACGCCGTCCACGGCCCGCACCACGCCATCGAGCGTAAAGAAGTGGCAGCTCAGATCGCGCACCTCGAGCAAAGGCGTCATCGTCACATCCGCCGCGCCAGGCGCGGATCGAGCCGGTCGCGCAGCCCGTCGCCCAGCATGTTGACCGCCAGCACCATGATGGCGAGGAAGACGCCCGGGATCAGGATGCTCCAGGGCGCGATCAGGAAGAACGTGCGCCCTTGCGCGATGATGTTGCCCCAGCTCGGGATTTCCGGCGGCACGCCCACGCCCAGGAAGCTGAGCGCCGCCTCGGTCAGGATGGCCGAGGCGCAGATATAGGTCGCCTGCACGATCAGCGGCGCGATCGTATTCGGCAGGATATGAAGCGCAATCAGCTTGAGCGGACGCGTCCCGCCCGCGATCGCCGCCTCGATGAACGGCTGCGCGCGCAGCGACAGCACCACGCTGCGCACCAGCCGCACGACGCGCGGAACTTCGGGAATGACGATGGCAACGATCACAACGGCGAGACCCGGCCGCGTGAGCGTGATCAGCGCCACCGCCAAAAGGATCGACGGGATCGCCATGATCCCGTCCATGATCCGCATGACAATACCGTCGAGCGCCTTGTAAAAGCCGCACAGCAGGCCGATCGCCAGCCCCACCACCGTCGATGCCGCGGCCACAGACAGGCCGACGATCAGGGAGACGCGCGTGCCGTAGATCGTGCGCGAAAACACATCGCGGCCGAATTGATCTGTACCGAACCAGAAATTCGCACTCGGCGGCCGCAGCCGCCGTATGGGATTGAGCTTGAGCGGATCGCCGGCAATGAACCCCGCCAGCAAGCCGATCAACACCAGGACGAACATCAGCACGCCACCGATCACGATGGTCGGATTGCGCCGCGCGAACGTCGCGATACGCGCACCCCACGATGGGCTCGGCGCCGCGATATCAAGGGCGATCGTAGCCATCGCTAATACCGGATACGCGGATCGAGGAACGCGTAGGAGATGTCGATCATCAGATTGATCAGCACCTTGGCCGCCGCGAACACCAGGATCAATCCCTGGACGATCGGATAATCGCGCTTGAGCACGGCATCCACGGTCAGTCGGCCCAGACCGGGAATGTTGAAGACCGTTTCGGTGATGACCACCCCGCCGATCAGCAGCGCGAAGCCGATTCCGATCACCGTGACGATGGGAACCGACGCGTTCTTGAGCGCGTGCAGCAGCAGCACGCGCCGCCGCGCCAAACCTTTCGATTCCGCCGTGCGGATATAGTCCTGCGACAGCACCTCGAGCATGCTGGCGCGCGTGATGCGCGCGATCAGCGCGCAATAGGTCGTGCCGAGGGCCAACGACGGCAGGATGAGGCCCTCGAGGAAGGGCCAAAACCCTTCCGCGATCGGCCGGTATCCCTGCACCGGCAGCCAGCCCAGCTTGACGGAGAAAATATAGATCAGCACATAACCGGCAAGAAACACCGGCACGGCGAATCCCATCACCGCGAAACCCATGACCAGCCGGTCGGCCAGCGAGCGCGCCTTCCAGGCCGCCAGCACACCCATGGGAATGGCCAGCGCGACCGCGACCAGCAACGTCGACACGGTAATCGCGACCGTCGGCTCCAGGCGCTGCGCAATGAGCTGCGTCACCGGCAGGTTCGAAAAGATGGAAATGCCGAAATCGCCGTGCAGCAGGCGCCAGGACCACAGCGCGAATTGCTCGATCATCGGCCGGTCGAGCCCCAGGGTGCGGCGGATGTTCTCGATGTCCTGGGCCGTCGCGTCCTCACCGGCAATGATGGCCGCGGGGTCGCCCGGTGCCAGGCGCAGCAGGAAAAAGACGAACACGCCCACCACGAGCATCACGGGAATTGTCGCGAGAAGCCGCCGAACGATGTAGGCGATCATGAGCCCTGCAATATTGAGGCGATCGGGGCGGCGCTCAGATCAACGCGCGCGCCGCCCCGCCTCGATTTACTTCTTGTCGATATTCCACAGCACGGCAAGGCCGGTCACGCCGACAATGCCGGAGATGCGGTCGGCCCGATACGCGAGCGGCTGCGTCCACTGGCCGAAGGGAACGTAGACGACCTGCTCGATAGCACGCGCCTGCAGGTCGCGCGCGATCTTCATGCGCTCTTGCGGTGTCGCAGCAAAACCATAGGCGCTGCGCATCTTCTCGATCTCGTCATCGCAAGGCCACCCGAACAGCCCTTTGTCGCAAGCCGCACCCATCCAGGTATGGATGACCGGGTTGGCGCCGCTCGTGCCCGAGGACGTGGTGATGAAGATGTTCCAGCCGCCCTGGGCGGGCGGCTCCTTCTTGGCGCGGCGCTGCACGACCGAACCCCAATCCATCGCCTGCACATCGAGGTTCAAGCCCGCCTCGCGCATCTCCTGGATCAGCACCTGCGTGCTGGGATTGATGGTGTGATGGTCGGTGGCGTGAAGGACGGTGATGGGCTCGCCCTTGTAGCCGGCCTCCTTGAACAGCGCCAACGCCTTTTTCGGATCCTGCTTCTTGAGCATGGCGGCGCCGGCATCGTTTTCCAGCGGCGAGCCGCACATGATCAGCCCATGACAGATCTTGTAATATTCAGGGTTGCCCACCACCGTCTGCAGGAACTCTTCCTGATTGACGATCGAATACATCGCCTGGCGCGCCTTCACGTTGTTGAACGGCGGGTGTAGGTGATTGAGGCGGACCAAGCCGAAATGGCTGTCGAGCTTGCCCGTCTTCATCAGCTTGACGCCCTTGGCCTTCTCCAGCATCGGGATGAAGTCGATCGAGGGCTGCTCCCAGAAATCGATCTCGCCGTTGATCAGCGCCTGCATCGCCGTTTGCGGGTCGGGCATCCAGATCAGCTCGATGCGATCGACCTTCGGGATCTTGCCGCCGGAGAAGCTGGCGGGCGGCTCGCTGCGCGGCACGTAGTCCTTATTCTTGAGATAGACCGCCTTGCTGCCCGGCACCCACTGATCCTTGGCGAACTTGAACGGGCCGGAGCCGACCGTCTCCTGGATCTGGGTGTTCGGATCGACCAGCGCTTCTTTCTCGCGCATGATGATCGGCACCGACGAGCTGGTCTTGCCCAGCGTGTCGAGCACCATGCCGTAGGGTTCTTTGAGAACCATACGGAAGGTCTTGTCGTCGACGATCTCCATCTTGTCGGTGAACGACAGCAGGCGCTGGCCGGCGGGGTCGCGCGCACCCCAGCGCTTCAGCGAGGCGACGACGTCCTTGGTCGTGACCGGCGAGCCGTCGTGGAACTTCAAGCCGTCGCGCAGCGTGAAGGTGTAGATCTTGCGGTCGGCGCTGATGTCATAAGCCCCCACCATCTGCGGGCGCGGCACCATGTCGTCGTCGACGCCAAACAGCGTGTCATAGACAAGCATGCCGTGAATGGCGGCAATCGTCTGGGTCGTCCAGAACGGGTCGAGCGTGCGCACATCGGCATGCATCACCGCGCGCAGCACCTTCTCCTGCGCCTGAACCGGCCCCGCCGGCAGCATCGTCGCCGCAGCCATGGCCGCCAGCGCGATTGCCTGACGCGCCCAGAACGTGCCTGTCCGGAATCCCATTTTCATATGTCCCCCTGCTCGCTGGTCATTTCTGACTCTGCCAGCGTCCATTATGGGCAGCAAGTTTCGCGCCGCGCAACGCCGCAACGGGACAAGGCCGTCAGCCACCCCGCGGGCGGCTTCCCGACGGTGCATCGCACGCGCAGCCTTTATGCAAGCCGGTGACAAGATGGGCAGATTTTGAAGTCTGCGGTCCGATCCTGACCGTGGTGCCCACCCGCAGCATGCGCGGCTGCAAGAACGAGCCCGGTGGCGCGTCCTGGCATCGCAGCGGATCATACGCTATCGTTCTACCAGGATTACGAATTGGGCTGATGATGGCCACCGCCGCCGACTCAATTCGGACCTACATTCGCTCCAAGGACGAAAATCGCCCTCACCTGCTGCGGCACGCGTTTGCGGACTCCGCAACGGTTGAGATGATTGTCAAAACGGACGCAATCTCCTTTCCGTCGTCGGCAACGGGTCTCGATGCAATTGCGGACATGCTGGTCCGCCGATTTGGGCAGACCTACGAAAATGTGTACACGTTCTGCCTGTCGCCCCCGCCCGAGGGGGACTGCCGCCAATTTTCCTGCGATTGGCTGGTCGGCATGTCGGAGAAGAATAGCGGGGCGGTTCGTGTTGGGTATGGCCGCTACGACTGGTTTTTTGCCGCGGACAAGCACGGTCTTGTCACGAAGCTCATCATCACCATCGAGTCGATGCAAGGTCTGAGCGCCGGCATGCTGTTGCCGATCATCGACTGGCTATCGGGCCTTCCTTATCCGTGGTGCCCCAGCGACGCGGCGGCGCGAAGCGCTCCCGACGTTGAGGAGCTGGCCGCACTTGTACAGTGCCTCAAGGCCATTGCGTCGGCGCGCGACGCGGCAATACCGCGCTAGAAGAACGTGCGGATCGCGTCGACCACGTTATAGTCGTCGTCCACCAACGCGATCATCGGCCACTTGTCGAAGGTCAGGCACGGGTGCGAGATCCCGAACCCGACCATGTCGCCGACCCGCAAGGGGCTGTCGGCCGGCACTTTCAGATAGGCGTGCTGGTCGTTCATGTTCGTGACCGCGTGGCCCGGCCCGATCGCCAGCGGGCTGCGGCGATTAGCGCCCGCGTCGGGCCGGTACCATTTAAGCGGCACGGGCATGTGATCGTCATAGGACGCATCGCGCTTGCCCATGGTGAGGATCGCCTTGTCAGGCTCGGGCCGCGACTGCACATAGGCCCAGATCTCCAGCGCCGCGCGCGGGCCCGCCCCCAGCCCGTCGACCGACGGCGTGCGCTGGCGCAAGGCCGCGAAGCGCTCCGTGTACATGACCGAATCATGCGTCAGGTAGCAGCCGCTGCGCGTCAGCACCTGCGTCTGGCACTTGAGTCCGCTGTTGTTGAAGGTCGTCGTCACCAGATCGTAGAAGGCCGACCCGCCCGCCGACAGGAACACCTTGCCCGGCGCAAACAGGTCGTCGGCCTCGCACGCGCGCGCGATGGCGACCAGGAAATCGAGGAAGCCCTGCACCGTGGCCGCGGCCTGTTTCGGATCGGGGCCCCACACCAGCCCCTCGAAGCCCTCGACGCCGCGCAACGCCAGGAACGGCGACGCGGCCTCGACCGCGCGCGCCACCGCGAGCGCCCCCGCAACATCGCGGCAGCCGGTGCGGCCGTTTTCCATGCCGCCTTCCAGGAAGAGCTGCAGCGGCCGCCCGATTTTCGCATCGCGCGCGGCTGCGGCCAGCATTTCGACATTCGCGACCGAGTTGACCAGGCAATAGAAATCGAAGTCCCGCGCGCGCTTGAGCTCTTCAAGCACATAGCGGATCGCCTGCTTGCCGACGAGCTGGTTGGCCAGCACGATGCGATCGCAGCCGTAATCGCGCGCCACCTGGATCTGCTGCGGGGTCGCGACCGTGATCGCCCAGGCGCCATCCTCGATCTGACGCTGGAAGAGCTGCGGGCTCATAGTCGTCTTACCGTGCGGTGCCACGATGGCGCCGGTCATCTTGAGGTACCCGCGCATCCAGCGGCTGTTATGCTCGATCGCCGGCCGGTTGAGGAGGACCAGCGGCAGGGGCATGTCCTCCGCCAGCACATTCCAGCCCTTGGCCCCGATCTCGCCCAGCGCGCATGGCGACATTCCGCCGGGAATGCCCTTCAGGCGATGATCGACAACGGAACTTCGGATCTTCTCGGTATTCATGAACGTTTCCTCCCGGCGCGTGTGTTGCGCGACTTTAGGAGAAAACGCCGGGGCGCGACAGGGGTGGCGATCAGCCGGCTGATTGCATAAACGCCGCCCGCTTCGCCTCGACGCGGGCCAACGCCGCGCGGTCGATACCGTAGGTCTCGGCGATCACGTCGGCGCGCAGCACCGCCGCCGCATCGCCCTCCGCGATGACGCGGCCGTTCTTGAGCGCCACCGCGCGGTCGGCAAAGGCGGCGGCGAGGCCGAGATCGTGCAGGATCGCGAGCACGCCGATTCCGTCGGCGCGCAGATTTTGCAGCGTGTCGAGCATCGCGTGCTGGTGCGCGAGGTCGAGCGCCGACGTCGGCTCATCGAGCAAGAGGTAGCGCGGCTCGTCCGTCGCGCCACCGCGCCAGATTTGTGCGAGCACGCGCGCGAGCTGCACGCGCTGCTGCTCGCCACCAGACAACGTCGCGTAGTCGCGCGCCAGCAGCGTCTCGGTGCCTGCGCGCGCGACCGATGCCGCCATCGCGTGCCGGTCCTCCCGCCGTAGCGCCGTGTCGAAATAGGGCGAGCGCCCGAGCTCTATCACCGCCAGCGCCGAGATTGGAAAATCCATGCCGCGCACCTGCGGCAGCACGGCGCGCCGGCGCGCCAGCGCGTCGGACTTCCAATCGGCGAGCGGTTTGTCGTCGAAACTGACCTGCCCGCGATCGGGCCGCATCTCGCCCGAAAGTACCCGCACCAGCGTCGATTTGCCGGCACCGTTGGCGCCGATCAGCGCCACGATCTCACCCGGTTGCACCACGATGGAGACATCGTCAAGAAGGGCGCGGCCGCCGCGCCGCACCGTGATGTGCTCGGCGCGCATCATGTCGCGTTCTCCGACCGGCGCCGGCGCAGCAGCAGCCACAGGAAGAACGGCCCGCCGATCAGGCTGGTGACGAGGCCGATCGGCAGCTCGGCCGGCGCGACGATGGTGCGCGCAACCAGATCGGCCAGCAGCAGCAGCACCGCACCCAGCAGCGCCGAGCCCGGCACCACAACGCGATGATCGGCGCCGACCATGAGGCGGACCAGATGCGGCACGATCAAGCCGACGAAGCCGATCAGCCCGCTGCACGCCACCGAGGTGCCGACGGCGATGGCGATGACCAGGATGGTCACGCGCTTGATGCGTTCGATGGGAAAGCCGAGATGTCCCGCCTCGCGCTCACCCAGCAGATAGGCATTGAGCCCGCGCAGCAAGGCCGGTACGAGAACGAGGGCGAGCGCAATGAGCGGCGCCGCGGCACCGAGCAACTTCCACGTGGCGCCTGCGAGGCTGCCCAGCGTCCAGAACGTGATGTCGCGCATCTGCTGGTCGCTGCTGAGATAGATGAACAGGCCCGACAGCGCGAAGCCGATCGCGTTGATGGCAATGCCCGCCAGCAGCATCGTGCCGATCAGCGTGCGGCCTTGGTAGGAACCGATGCGATAGACGATGATCGTCGCCACCAGCCCGCCGAAGAAGGCCGCCAGCGCGATGCCGAAAGGTGCCAGCGCCGGCGCGACCTGCACGAAGAACGGCATGCCCAGCACGATCATCGCGATGGCCGCGGCGGCGGCACCGCTCGAAACGCCGACCAGTGTGGGGTCGGCCAAGGGGTTGCGGAACAGCCCCTGCATCAACGCGCCCGACGTCGCCAGCCCCGCGCCGACCAGGATCGCGAGACACGCGCGCGGCAGGCGGATCGCCATGACGATCGCGCGCTCCTGCATCGTGATATCGACGCCGGTCGGCACGCCGATCGCATCCAGCAGCACCGCCACCACCCGCCATGGCGCGATCGCGACCGGCCCCAGGCCGATATTGACGACGATTGCGACCGCGAGCAGCGCCACCAGCGTCACCATCGCCACGCGCTGCAGCGATAGCGTGCGCCGGAACGCCAGATCGACGGCCGTGGTGTTCATGGGGCGGCGGGCAGATCGGGATGGAACGCGAGCGCCAGCTCCGTCAGCGCCGCCGGCGCGCGCGGCCCGAAGCCGAGAAGGTAGCTGCCGTCCATCGAAACCAACCGTTTGTTGCGGCCGGCCGGCGTATTGGCGATTTGCGGCAGCGCCAGGAATTTTTCCGGCCCGCCGGCCTCGTCGACCGTATGCTGCATGGCGACCAGGATCTCGGGGCCAGAGCCCACCGCCATTTCCGTCGACACCGGCTTGTAGCCCGAATAAGCGTTCATGACGTTTTCGCCGCCGGCCGCACGGATGGCGCCGTCGGCCGCGGTGTCGCGGCCAGCGGCCAGCGGCGCGCCGCGCCCGGCGCTCAACACGAACATCACGCGCGGGCGCGACTTCGCCTGCGCCACGCGCCGCGCCAGTGTGTCGAATTGTGCCGCGACATCGTCCGCCAGACGGTTGCCGGATGCGCTGTCGCCCAGCGCCGTCGCGATCGCGCGGATCTTCGGCACCACGCCGCCAGCGTCATGTTCTTCCTTGATCATCGCCAGCGTCACGCCCGCGCCGCGCAATTGTTCGATCACGGGCGGCGGGCCGGAATCGCTCGACGCGAGAATGATGGTCGGCGCCAGCGCCAGAATGCCCTCGGCCGAAAGGTTGCGCATATAGCCGATCTTCGGCAGCGACAGCACTTGGCGCGGATAGAAGCTCGTCGTGTCAACCGCGACCACGGACTCGCCCTTGCCCAACGCGAAGACGATTTCCGTGATCGATCCCGACGTCGTGACGATGCGCGGTTCGGCCGCTGCCGCATGGGCAGCGGCCAGCAGAATCGCCGCGGCCAGCGTCGCCGCGCGCTGCATTAGGCACTCCCCGCCATGCTGTTGGCGAGGGCGCGCCAGGTCTTGTCCTCCGGCACGCCGGGCTTGCGCTTGCCGAACAGCATCGCGATGGTCTCGCCCTTGGCGTCATAGAGCTCGACCGACGTCACATCGCCGTCGCGTGTCGGCTTGCGGATCAGCCACGCCTCGTGGATCAGATCCTCGCGCAGGTGCAGGTTGAAGTCGGGATCGAGGACGTTGAACCACGGCCCCGTCGTCACCAGGCGTTTGACCGGGCCGGTATGGATCTGGATGCAATTGGCGTTGCCCACGAAGATCATGATCTCGAGGCTGGACATGGACGCCGCTTCCATCACGGTGCGACCCGACAGGCGCGCCACCGGCTGCGCGAATTCCTTCCCCACGAGACGGAACGCCTGCAGCCGCGCCACCTCGTACTTGCGCAGCATCGGGAAGAAATCATGCGTGTCCTGCAGACCTCGCCACGTGTCGGCGAGTCCCTCCACGTCGATTTCCGAATCCGGCTTCGGCACCACCGACAGCGGTGCCGGCTTGACACGGATGCTGCGGCTCTGGTCGGCGGCACGGAAGCGTGCGATCAAGGCATCGAGCGCGCCGAGATCGGTGTCGTCGATCGCGTAGATCTTGTGCACGGCCTGGCCGCTATCGTCGAAGATCTGCAGGCTGCGCCGCGCCACTGCGTTGCTCGTTTCGCTCACGGCAAAGGCGAAGGTCCAGCGCGACAGGAACAGGCGCAGGTCGATATCCGGCCCCAGCACCAGGCCCATCTTGCCGCCGACCTGCACGTCCTCGTAGCGCCCCTTGCGCTCGTGCACGCATGCCTCGTTGCGCGTCAGCGCCATCACGCGGCCGAGCTTCGGCAGCTCCCCCATGATGTCTTTCCAGGCGGGCTCGAGCCGCACGGCGGTTTCGCCGATGCCCGTGGCCACCAGCTCGGCCTCGGAAACTTTCAGGGCGTTCGCCGCGTCGCGAATGCGCGACTTGGGATTCTCCGCGCGGAACGCATGCCACGCGGCGCGCAAACCCTCGGGTGCGCGCATCTCGTCGCTGTGAAGATCGATCGCCATAACCCCGCTCCTGTCCTTGTCTCGTTGCAAACCAACTCAATTGTTCAGCTTGAAAGGAACCGGCACATGGGCGCTGCGCGGCTCCGCGCGGCCATTGACGGTGTATGGCCAGAACGTCCATCGCCAGGCGCCGCGCTTTGCCGCCTCATCGAGCAACGGACTGCCGGAGCTCTGGATGACAATGACGTTCGTGGGATTGCCCTCGACGTCGATCCAGACCTCCAGAAGGACCGTTCCTTCGATATTCATGTCCCTGGCACGCGACGGATAGGTCGGCTTCGTGTTGTTGCGGAATTTCAGGGCGCTGATCGCCGGCGCCGTGTTGACGACCGGCGCCGCCGCTTCCTGCGGCAGCTTGTCGTCATTGACCATCGGCGCCGCGGCGATTTCGGGTGTCTTTGCCGACTGACCGGTGTCGACCTTCGACGGTGCTGCATCCTCGCGCGCGATCTCCGCCGGTGGCGCCGCGATCACCGGAACCGGGCGCGGTTCTGTCAGCTTGATGGGCTTGGGCTGCGGCGGCCGCGGGCGTGGCTCGACCTTCGGCTCAGGCGGCTTCTCCACCTTCACCTCGGGCGGCGGAGGCGGCGGCGGCTCGGGCGCCATGACGATCTCGGGGATCGGATCGGGCTCCGGGGGCGGCGGCGGTTCGGCCTCCGGCGGCGCTTCCGCGACAGACGGCGGGGGTTCCGGCTCGGGTGGTGGCGGTTCGGGTAGCGGCGGCTCGGGGGCCGGCGGCGGCGCTTCGGTGACTTGAGTCTCGGCCACTTGCTCAGGCACCGGTTTGCCTTGCGCCTCGACAACGACGTCGCTCTCGACCTTCGCAAAGACCATCTCGACGGTCGCGAGGGGCGGCGCCGAAGGTGCGCCGGGCATCAGCCAGAAGATCGCCGCCGCGAGCGCCAGATGGACGCCGACCGACAGCGCGACAGCGCGCGTGACATAGGTATCACGCGCCAATTTACCAGCAAGCCGCACATCTGAATCCAGCGGCGGCACAACCGGCCCAGTCGCCGCCGGCAGATCGTCATTGCTGTGAACAACCAGCGCCGGCGCGTGCCCCGACCGCTCAACCCACGCCGCGTCGCGGCGTGAGTCGGAGATCAGGACAAGCTTGCCGGGCGCGGGTTTTACCATCGAACCACTGCGTTGACGGCGAAGGTGAGGCCGGGCTGGGTGTAGAGTTCGAGCTGCGGGCTGGTCGCGGTCACGCCGACCACGTCCTGCGAGACCCAATATTTCTTGTCGAGCAAGTTGAACAGCCCGGCATTGAGCGAGAAATTGGGAATCGGGTTCCAGAACCCGATCAGATCGAGCGTGCCGTAGCCCGGCGCCTTGAAGAATGTCGGGTCGCTGACGCGCTTATGCTCAGCGACGGCCGTGCCGATCAGTTCGGCGCCCCAATTGTTGGGATCGTCGTAACGCAGGCCGAGCACGCCCTTGAGCGGATCGACGGAATCCACGGGCTGCCCAGTCTGATCATCCTCGCCACGCGCATAAGCCACCGCGCCCAGCAACGACACACGCGGATGGAACTGCCAGCGCCCCTTTGCTTCCGCGCCGTAGATCGTGACCTTCTCGAGATTGACCGACTGGAACAGCAGGAGAGTCGGCGGGCCGGGCTCGACGCCGACCTGGCGGTTCTCGATGAAGTTCTTATAGAGCGTGTAGAAGCCCGTGATGCTGAAGCTGCTGCCGTCCTTGAAGGCGCCGCGCACGCCAGCCTCGATCCCATCGCTGGTCTCGGGTTCGAGATCGGGATTGGGCAGGATCCGATAGCCAAACGCGTTGTTCGTGAAGCCGATATTGGCATCGTCGTACGGCGGGCTGCGAAAGCCATGCGAGTATTGGCCGACGATCGAGTACGTGTCGTTCAGGCGGTAGACGGCGCCGAGCTTGGGCGAGACCTCGGTGGCGCTGACCTCGTCGACCTGGCCGGCATTGTTGTTTCGTTCGAACGCAAAATCGGAATGCGGCGTCATCTTGTAGTAATCGAAGCGCGCCGCGGGGATGACCGAGAGCTTGCCGCCGAGCGCGGTGATCTCGTCCTGCACATAGACGCCGCCCAGGATCGTGTCGGTGTCGGGGAACGTCTTGGTCGGGAAGGATTCGCCGGCGACGGTTTTGGTCTGCGCGCCCGTGTTGAGATTGGTTTCCGTGCGGTCGCGCGGCCGGCTCGTCGTCGTGTAGTCGACGTCGAAGCCGTAGGTCAGCCGGTTTGGCAGCGATGCGATGCTGAAATTGCTGTTGAGCTGCAGGTCGACGCTGTAGATCTCTTGGCCGAAATCCTGGTCCGTCACGCGCAGCCGCGGCGCGCCCGCCGAGAAGCGGTTCTGGTTGGTGTGCTCATTGCGGTCGATATCCTGGTAGGCGACTTGCCACTTGATGTAGTCGACAAAACCCACCGGTGCCGAATGAACGTGATCGAGGCTGATGCGGCGCCGCACCGTATGATCGTCGCCCTTTGAAGCCGTGATGGTCGGCGGCGCGACCTCGCTGAGAATATTGGTATTGACGTTGCGCTCGGTGATATCGGCCGTGATGCGCACCTGATCGACGGGCGAGACGTGGTAGACGAGCTTGGCTAGGCCGCTGTTGACATAATAATCCTGTGGATTGGCCTCGCGCGTCCCATTGTTCTCGGTCTCGTTGCCATCGCGACGCGTCAACAGCACCATCATGTCCACATCGCCGTTGCGCGCGGCGAGCGTGGCCGTCTCGGTGAAGCTGGAATCGGCGCTGTTGTAGCCGCTCTTGAATCCTGTGTACCAGGGCCGGTTGGAAAAGCCGAGATAATCAGCCGGGTCCTTGGTGATATAGGCGACCACGCCGCCGATCGCGTCCGAGCCGTAAAGCGTGGACGCCGGCCCGCGCACGATCTCAACCCGCTTCACGCTCTCGAGGTCGACGCTGTCGCGGAAATAGGTGCCGGGCTGGCTGTTCACCGGAAAGTCCGGCACGCGCACGCCGTCCGTCGTCACCAGCACGCGATTCTTGCCCACACCGCGGATCACATAGTTGCCGCCGCCGTTGCGCTGCGGGCTGTTGCTGAACGACACGCCCGGCTCGTAGCGGATCAGGTCGCTGGGGCTTTTGACGTTGCGCTCGTCGATTTCTTTCGAATCGATGACCGTGACCGTCGCCGGCACATTGCCGATGGTGGTCTCGTTGCGCGTCGCGGTGACGGTGACGGCGTCGAGCGCGGTCACGGGTGCACGCGGCGTCTCCTGCGCCAGGGCGGTTCCGCCCGCCAGGGCCGCAAGAGAAACGGATTGCAGTAGTAGAGACTTGAAGCGAGCCATCGGATCCCCCGCTCGCCGCGCTTGAGCGCGGTCGAGTTGCTGACATGGCTGGCTTCCTGGCCGCTTCTCGCGAAGAGCAGCGCTGGGGGGCTGGCTGGTTGCGATTGAGACGCGTCGGCGCGACGCGCCGCGCTATTTGGTGAGAATGAGCTTGCCATTGCTGGTCAGCCGTAGGCGGTACTCGGAATTGTTGTGATGGATGATCAGTTCACGGGCACCTTCGAGCAGGGCCGCCGTCGTGATGTGACGCAGCTTCGCCGCCGGCGCGGGAGCAACCCCGCGCAGGCCGGGCGCGCCATCGGACGATCCGGACCCCTGCGAATTCGTCATGACACCCAGCTAGATGAGCCGCATTATGCAACTCATTCTCAGTTGCACAATTTGTAGCCCGGCCCGCTACTTGGCGCAAGTGCAAATTAGAATCGCTTGCAGCTGGGCCGGTTCCTGGTTGGCGTCCGCTTCCATCGCGCATCCGTGATCGCACCCGCGCATTGGGGACTCGGGGCCGACGCTGTTAGAGTGTCGCAAAGCCCCACTCGTAAGCGGAGTTGCGTCATGGCATGCCGTGCCTGGGTCCGGATCGCAATCGGTCTCCTGCTCGCCCTGGCCGCTATCCCGCCCCGACCGGCCGCCGCCGAGCAGGTCGACCTGCGCCTCGTCCTCGCCGCCGACGTCTCGCGCAGCGTCGATGACGGGGAGTTCGAGCTGCAGCGCCAGGGCTACGCCGCGGCGTTTCGCGACCCGCGCGTCTTGCGCGCCATCCAGTCCGGCGGTGTCGGCCGCATCGCCGTCTGCTACATCGAGTGGTCGGGCACGACGGCGCAGCGCGTCATGGTCCCCTGGACGGTCATCGGCGACGAGGAATCCGCGGCCTATTTCGCCGGCGCATTGCTGGCCGAGCCACGGCCTTTTGCGGAGCGCACTGCAATCGGCGCGGCGATGCAATATGCGATCGCGCAGTTCGAGAATAGCGGCCATGAGAGCCAGCGCCGCACCATCGACGTTTCCGGCGACGGCACGAACACCAACGGCATCGAACCCGCTGTGGCGCGCGATCTCGCGGTCGCCGCCGGCATCACCGTCAACGGCCTCGTGATCTTGAGCCCCGAGCCGATGCCGTGGAACCCGATGCACACCCATCCGCCCGGCGGTCTCGACAATTATTACCGCCAGAACGTCGCCGGCGGGCCCGGCGCCTTCGTGATCGTGGTGGAAGACTTCAACACCTTCGGCTATGCGATCGCCAACAAGCTGATCCGCGAAATTGCCGAAATCCAGGGCGTGCAACAGGCCCAATCCGAACAATAGACGGGGAGCGCGATGGCGGAGATCGAGTGGGGCCGGCTGAAGGCCCATGAGTTGCGCGCCCTCGCCGCCAAGGATGCGGTTGTCATCGTGCCCGTCGCCTCGATCGAGCAGCACGGCCCGCATCTGCCCGTCCAGGTCGACACGCTGCTCTGCACCGAGATCGGCCGGCGCGCGGCGCGGCGCGCGAGCGAGACGTCACCGGCCGTCGTGACGCCACCGGTCTGGCATGGGCTGGCTGAGCATCACCTCTCCCTCGGCGGCACGTTGACGCTCGACTTCCAGACATTCTATGCCGTGCTGCGCTGTGTCGTGCGCTCGCTGGTGAAGCAGGGCTTTCGGCGCGTGCTCTTGCTCAACGGCCATGGCGGCAACATTGCGGCCCTCAACGTGGCGGTGGGTGAACTCACGCGCGAATTCGACATTCCCCTGGCAACGATCACCTATTGGCGCATCGTCGAGAAAGAATACGCTGCGATCCTCGAGCGCCAGACCACGGTGCAGCACGCCTGCGAGGCGGAGACGTCGATGGTGCTGGCCCTCGTGCCCGAGCTGGTCGACATGTCGCGCCTGGCTGAAGCCAAGGGCCCGACATCGCCCGAGCTCGCCGACGTGGTCGACGACGAGGTCTATCGTTGGCGCTCCTTTGCCAGCCGCACCGCGACCGGCGTGATTGGCGATGCCGCGTTGGCGAGCGCCGACAAGGGCGAACGCCTGCTGCGCGCCGCCGCCGAAGCGGTTGCCAAGGCCGTGATGACGCAAGAGCTCTGGACGCTGCCGAAATAACGCAACCCCCTGCCCTTTTTCGAGCGACGGCGCCGGCGACCGGCATTTGCCTGCGGTCCCGGCGTCATGCGATGGTGCCGCCACCATGCAAAGAGGCGTACAAGAGCCGTCGATGATCGGCGCCTGGCCCATGAATGTGCGCGTCGCGGCCGGGATCGCGCTCTACATCGCTCTTTATCTTACCCTCGACTGGATCAGCATCATCCAGCCCGTCGGACCGCTCGGCATGACGCCGTGGAACCCCTCGGCCGGCTTGAGCTTCGCGCTGTTCCTGCATTACGGGTTCCGCTTCGTGCCGGCATCGTTCGTCGCGATCCTGCTGGCCGATGTGTTGTTCCGCGACCTGTCACCGGCGCCGGTGGCGATCGTGGTCTCCGCCCTGGCGATCGCCTTCGGTTACGCCGCCGCGGCCTGGGTGCTGCGCCATCGCGTCGGCCTGTCGCTGCGGCTCACGGCGCAGCGCGATCTGCTCTGGCTGCTCGCCGCGGCCTTGATCGCGCCGGCCATCATCGCAGCACCGGTGGTGTCGCTGTTCGTCGCGTCGGGCCTGCTCACCTTTGCGAGCGCAGGCGATGCCGGCCTGCACTTCTACGTCGGCGACGTGATCGCCATCGCGGTGCTGACACCCCTCCTGCTGCTGATGGTGGATCCCGAGCGGCGCAGCCGCGCACTTCAGCATCCGAGCTGGACCGAATACACGTTGCAGCTTGCCGCAATTGCGCTCGGCCTCTGGATCATGTTCGGCCTCGAATCCAGCAATCACTTCGAATATTCCTACGTACTGTTCCTGCCGTTGATCTGGATCGCGCTGCGCAGCGGACTGATCGGCGCCACCTGGGGCATCGTCGCCACCCAGATCGGCCTGGTCGCGGCGATCCATCTCAAGGGCTATGGCGCCGACATCCTCGCGCAGTTCCAGCTGCTCATGCTGGCGGTTGCGGTGACCGGCCTTGTCCTCGGCGCCGCGGTCGACGAGCGCCAGCGCGCCGAGCTGCGCCTGCGCGAGCATGGCGCCGAACTGGCCCAAGCCGCGCGCCTCACCACCACGGGCGAGCTCGCCGCCTCGCTCGCCCACGAACTCAATCAGCCGCTCACCGCCTTGATCGGATTCGCGCGCGCCTGCCAGACGATCCTGCATTCGCCCGGTGCCGCGGAGGCGCAAACGCGCAACGAGGCGGCGGGGCTGATCGACCGCGCCGTGCAGCAGGCCACCCGCGCAGCGGAAATCATCCGCACCACGCGCGAGATGCTGCGCGGCGGCAGCGTTCCACGCGAGGAAGTGACGCCCGAGCTGATCGTCAAGGCAGCACTCGATCTCATGCGCGCCGACGCGGTGCGCCATTATGTGCGCATCGCCACCCGCATCGATCCCGCTACCCCGCTGGTCTTCGCAGATCCGATCCAGATCGAGCAGGTCCTGCTCAATCTGCTGCGCAACGGCATCGAGGCTATCAGTCAGGCAAACCCGCCGTTGCGCGAAATCGAGGTCGCCGTGGCGCGCGCCGCCGACCCGCGCATGGTCGAGTTTGCCGTGCGCGACACCGGGCCCGGCATTTCGCCCGATATCAGGTCGCGCCTGTTCCAACCTTTCGCCTCGACCAAGCTCACCGGGATGGGGTTGGGCCTGTCGATCAGCCGGTCTATCATCGAGGCGCATGGCGGTCGCATCTGGGCCATGCCGGCGCGCGCAGGGGCAGGCGCCGAGATTTGCTTTACGGTGCCCGTGTTCATGGAAGAGGGATATGACGACTAAGCCCACGATTTACGTTGTCGACGACGATGCCGATGTCCGCGATGGCCTCAAGGCCCTGCTGGCGGTCAAGGGCTTTGGGGTCGCAACCTTCGCCTCCGCCGAGGCCTTTCTCGCCGATATCGGCAACATCGGGCCCGGCTGCGTCCTGGTCGATGTGCGCATGCCCGGCATGAGCGGCCTCGAGCTCCAGCGCGAGCTCAAGAAAAAGCATGCGGCCCTGCCCGTCGTCATCATCACCGGCCACGGCGACGTGCCGATGGCGGTGGCCGCCCTCAAGGCGGGCGCGGTCGATTTCATCGAGAAGCCGTTCGACACCGATGCGCTGCTGGCCGCCATCGACGAGGCCATGCTGCGCGCCGCCGCTGCACGCCCCTCGCCCGATCAGGAAATCGTCATTAGTCGCATCGGCCGCCTGACGCCGCGCGAGCGCCAGGTGATGGATCTCGTGGTCGCCGGCCAGCCCAACAAGGTGATTGCCGATCGCCTGCAGATCGCCGTGCGCACGGTGGAAATCCACCGCGCGCGCGTGATGGACAAGATGGAGGCGCGCAGCCTTTCCGACCTCGTGCGCATGGCGCTGCGCATCGAGCAAACCGTCTAGGACGGAAAATGCTGCCGGTAGCTCGCGGACTTCCGCCTGGGCGGTAAGCGGCCCGCACGGAGCCAGCACCAGGGCCGGATTCCAATTTGCAGTTGACGCAGAACAGGGGCAATAGCTGGCCTCATGCACCATCAGGTGGATCGACAAAAAAGCGCCTTTGCTTCCCTGCACGTTGCGACCTATGATGGTCGGTACTTACCCGTCAAAGGGGAGTAGCCTCGCCGGACGGTCGTCAGCACGAGATAGTTATCTCCGGCCGTACGGGCAACGCGCCGAGCGTTGCGGCGAGACCTTTGCCAGGACTTGAAAGTTGGAAGCTCTACCGGAAAGCCCATTACGGCTGGCCGGCTCAGCGTAACGGCTTGCTATTCCCTGGACGGAGGTCGCCATGCCCACGGCAATGGTGCCCATGGATGGTCCGCAGAATGCTTTCTGCACCATCGAGCACGCAATCCGGCTGATCGAAGATCGCGAGCCGTCTCCCCGGTCGGGAGATCGCGCGTCTGCGCGTGTTTCCCGACCGCACCCCTGTGATCCCAGCCGAATTCGAACGCTCATTTCAGCTCCTGGAGCGACCGCTACGCGGCTCGTCGCCCACGACGACGAGCTCGTGCGCAAGCCGGATCCTCGTGTCGTTTAGGACCCCGCAATGCTGCAACCTCTGCGCCGGCAAAATGAAGACGACGCAAAAGCGGCAGGGCTGATCGCACCGGCCGCGCGCATTCCATCGGCGCCGCACCGCGAACCGGCTGATGCCGTGGTCGCAGCACTTGGCTCCGACATTCCGCGCGGCTTAAGCCGCGCCGAGGCGCAAAAGCGCCTGGACTTGTATGGGCCGAATCTCCTGAAGAGCGCGCCGGAAACGCCCTGGTGGCGGCGGCTGCTCGAGCAGTTCGAGAGCTTCCTGGTGATCATACTGCTGATCGCCATCGTCATTTCGATGGTCGAGTGGCTCCTGCAGGATCCGCGCGAGACCGCCCTGCCTTTCGAGGCCATCGTCATTCTCGCGATTGTCGTCCTGAACGCTCTGCTCGGCTATGTCCAGGAATCGCGGGCCGAGAAGTCAGTCCGCGCGCTTATGGCCCTTGCCGCCCCCGAAGCGACGGTAGTTCGCGACGGCGAGCGCCAGCGTATCGCGAGCCACGACATCGTTCCAGGCGACATCCTGCTGGTCGAGGCTGGGGACAAGATTCCCGCCGACGCCCGCATCGTCGAGGAGGCAAATCTTCAAACCGACGAAGCGACCTTGACCGGCGAGAGCATGCCGGTAGCCAAGGATGTGCAGCCGATCGACGCCGATGTCGGCCTCGGCGACCGTCGCAACATGCTGTTCTCGAGCACGGTCGCCACCTATGGCCGCGGCCGGGCGGTGGTCGCCGCGACCGGCATGGCGACCGAAGTGGGCCGCATCGCGGGCATGCTCGAAGCCGCCGACAAGGAACCGACGCCACTCCAACAGGAACTCGATCGGACCGGCAAGCGCCTCAGCATCATCATGCTGGGCATCTGCGCCGTCGTGTTCGCCGCCGGACTGGCTGGCGCGCCCACCTTCACCCTTAACATCGTCCTCGGCCTGTTCCTGTTCGCCGTGGCGCTGGCGGTCGCCGCCATCCCCGAGGCCCTGCCGGCGATCGTGACCGTGGGGCTGAGCCTTGGCGTGCGACGCATGGCGGCGGCCAATGCCATCGTGCGCAAGCTGCCGGCGGTCGAGACGCTCGGCGCCGCGACCGTGATTTGCTCCGACAAGACCGGCACGCTGACGCGAAACGAGATGACCGTGCGCGCGATCCTCACGGCCGAAGCACTCGTCGAGGTCAGCGGCAGCGGCTATATCCCCGAGGGCGATTTCACCGTCGAAGGGGCGAAGCTTCCCGAGGCGTCACCCCATCCCGATGCCGTCGCGCAAACGCTGCGCGCGGCGGCACTCGCCAACGACGCGGCGCTCGTGAACAGCGAAGGGCGTTGGCGCGTGCAAGGCGACCCGACCGAGGGCGCGCTGGTCGTCGCGGCGCGTAAGTTCGGCTTATCCGAGGCCGAGCTTGCGCGCTTTCCTCGTCTGGCGGAAATCCCCTTCACGTCCGAACGCAAGCGCCACACGACCGTTCATCTTGATCGCGAGAAACCCGGTGAGTTGCGCGTCTTCGTCAAGGGTGCGCCCGAGATTCTGCTGGCGAAGAGCCGGTATTTGTGGGAGCACGGCAAGACGGTGGCACTTGACGATGACCGCCGCGCGGATTTCGCACAACGCAGCGACGCGCTCGCGAGCCAGGCGCTGCGCATGTTGGCCATTGCGACGCGCAGCGTGCCGGCGGCCGCTTTGGGGCTCGATCTTCAGACCAACGCCGCCAATCGCACATCGAACATCGAACTTCCCGATAGCATCGAGGACGACCTTATTCTGCTCGGCCTGATCGGCATGATCGATCCGCCGCGGGCGGAGGCAAAGGAAGCCGTCGCCACCGCCAAGCGGGCGCATATCCGCTCGGTCATGATCACCGGCGACCACCCGGCGACCGCCCAGGCGATCGCCCGCGAGCTGGACATCTTCGAACCGGGGGCGCGGCTCATGACCGGCGCCGATTTGCGCATCATGGAAGATGCCGAGCTCGATACCATCGTCGAGCAAGTGCGCGTGTTTGCCCGCGTCGATCCCGAACACAAGCTACGCATCGTCGGCGCGCTCCAGCGCCAGGGCCAGATCGTGGCCATGACCGGCGACGGTATCAACGACGCGCCCGCACTCAAGACCGCCAATATCGGTATCGCCATGGGCATCACCGGCACGGACGTCTCGAAGGAGGCCGCCGACATGGTGCTCACCGACGACAATTTCGCCAGCATCGTGAAAGCAATCGAGGAAGGGCGCGGCATCTACGACAACATCCAGAAGTATCTGATTTATCTCCTGTCGACGAATTTCGGCGAACTGCTCACCATGTTTATGGGCGTGATGTTTGCCGGCCTGTTCGGCCTTGTGTCCGTGGACTCCGGGCTATTCCTGCCGCTGCTTGCCGTCCAGCTCCTTTGGATCAACCTGATCACCGACGGACCGCCCGCGCTCGCACTCGGCATCGACCCGAAGGACCGCGATGTCATGAAGCGACGGCCGCGAAGGCACGGCTCCGGCGTGCTGCTGACGGAGGACTGGATCCGTCTCGCCTGCGTCGGATTGCTGATGATGGTCGGAACGGTTGCCGTGCTCGACGCCTATTATCCCGGCGGCTTGTTCACGCTGTTCGCGACCGGCACGGGGCCGAACGTGGCCGACGAGGCGCACGCGCGAACCATGGCCTTCACGGCGCTCATGATGTACCAGCTCTTCGACGTGTATAACTGCCGCTCGCGCAGGCGCAGCGCCTTCATCGGGTTCTTTGAGAACAAGTGGCTGCTCGTCGCGATAGCCTTCTCGCTGCTCACCCACGTGCTCGTGATCTACGTCCCGCTCCTGCAGACCGCGTTCCACACCGTGGCGCTGTCGGCGTTCGATTGGCTGGTCGCGACCGGCGTCGCGGCCACACTGCTCGTCGCCATGGAGCTGGCGAAATTTGTGCTGCGCATGAAACGCCCCGACCCTTACGCCTAAACCGGGCGGCACTATGAATTGAGTATCGGCGCGCAGACCGCCGAAACCATGGGAGGACATCATGCCTGTCATTGCAATGACGCGGGAAATGGGTTCCGGCGGCCGGGACGTTGCACATCGTGTCGCCGACAAGATGGGACTGACGGTGATTCTCCACGAGCTGGTCGAGCATGATCTCGCCGAGCACTTGCATGTGCGCGATAGCGCCATCCATCACCGTCTCGAGGGCGGCGCCACGCTGCGCGAGCGTTGGCAAATCGGCAGCAAGCAACTGGCGCGTTACACGGCCGAGGAAGTGCTCGATCTCGCGAAACGGGGAAACGTCCTGATCCGCGGCTGGGGAGCGTGTGTCGTTCTGCGCGATGTACCGCACGTGGCGCGTGTTCGCATCTGTACTCCTATGGAAGTCCGCGCGCGCGTTGTGATGGAGCGTTCCGGCCTGAAGGACCGGGATGCAGCGCGGCGGGACATCGAGCGCAACGACGCTGCCCATAAGCGCACCTTGCACGCCGCGTATGGCGTCGATCGGGAGGACCCCTTGCTCTACGATCTGGTATTGAACACCCATCGCAACTCGATCGAAACCTGTGTGAAGCTCATTTGCGATCTCGTCGAGAGTCCGGAGTTCCGCGAAACCGAGGCCTCGCGCACGATCCTCGATGACAAAGCCTTGGAAGCGCATATTCGCATCAAACTTCGCGAACGCTTTGTCGCAGGAACGGGCGTCAGCGACGTCGAAGCCACGGCCACTGGCGGCACGGTTGTGCTGACTGGCACGGCGATCCACACCACGTTGGCGGCAGACGCGAGCAAGGTCGTGAGCGAGATTTCGGGCGTCAAGGAGGTCGTGAACCGTATGGTCGTCGTGCACGGACCGCGAGGTTTAAGGTAATCGTCCGCAAGAGAGAAAAGTGCTGCGAGACACCGCACGAACGCCAGGTCATGGATTGCCCCGAGCAATCCGCGTAGCACAAAACGCATCGCGTAAAACGCATCACGAAAAGCGAATCGCGGAAAGCGAATCGCGGAAAGCGCATCACGCATCGCGCGTCGATATAATTGCTTAGAGTAAATTACTTAGCGCAAATCACTTAGCCGCTATCCGCTATTTCAGACGCACGGCAGCGACTCTAGCTTTGGGGGAGGACGGCAACCGGCCGACTTGCGGGGCGCGCGCGCGCGAAGCGCCGCCGCAGAGGTGGTTGTTTGTGCCAATCGACTCCAACAGCCGTGGCGACAACATGGTCGACTTCGAAATTCTCGTCAGTCTTTTTACGCTCACGGCGCTCGAGATCGTTCTTGGCATCGACAACATCGTCGTCATTGCCATCATCGCCGCGACTCTCCCGGTCCAGCAGCGCGATCGCGCGCGCATCATCGGCCTGTCGCTGGCGATGATCACGCGGCTGCTGTTGCTCTTCACCATCTCCTGGATGGCGAGCCTCATCGAGCCGCTGTTCACGATCTTCGAGAAATCATTCTCCGGCCGCGATTTGCTCATGTTGGGCGGCGGCCTGTTCCTGATGTTCAAGGCGGTGCGCGAGATCCACGAGGCCGTCGAGGAAGCGGGCCACGAGGCCGGTCCGCGCCGCACCACCGGCTTCGCCAACGCCATCGCGCAGATCGTCGTCCTCGACATCGTGTTCTCGTTCGATTCCGTGATCACGGCCGTGGGCATGGCGCGCGAGCTCTGGGTGATGGCGACCGCCGTCATCATTGCCGTGCTGATCATGCTGGTGGCATCGGGCCCGATCATGCGCTTCGTGCACAATCATCCGACCGTGAAGATGCTCGCACTCGCCTTCGTCATGCTGATCGGCATGGCGCTGGTGGCCGACGGCATGGGCGTCCACATCCCCAAGGGCTACCTCTACTTCGCCATGCTGTTCTCGGTTCTGGTCGAGGGGCTCAACGTCACCGTCGCGCGCCGCCGCCGCGTGCGCGCCCAGCGCGTCGCAACCGCGCCTGAAAAATCGTCGCGTTCGGCCAAGGAGATCCACGCGTCGTCGTGAGACGCGGGGGGAATCGCCGCAAAAAGGAGATCGCCATGCGCTCGGTCTTGGTTCACATCGACGGGTCGGCCGCCGCGGAATCCGCGGTGCGCTGCGTGGCGATGAACGCGCGTGCTGAGCGTATCGCCACGATCCATCTTCTCAACGTCCAGCCGCCGCTGGGCGGCTATATCGGCCGGTTCGTCTCGGACTCGACAATCCGCAGCTTCCAACGCGACGAAGGCCAACGCGCCCTGGCCGCCGCCCGACGCGTGCTCGAGGACGCCGGAATCGCCCATACGCTGCACATCCGCGTCGGACCCGAAGCCGATACGATCGTCACCGCCGCTGCCGAATGCGGCGTCGATGAGATCGTGCTGGGCGCCGACGGGCTCGGCCTGTTCGGGCGCCTGTGGTTCCGCATCCTGGCGGGCCAGGTGGTGCGCAGATCCGATCGCCCGGTGATGATCGTCAAGACCCCGCCACCGCGCGCCCAACCCAGCGCGGTGCCCGAGAAACTACGGCCGGCATTTTCGCGCTGACGTTCACTCGTCAATAGAGAGCTTGTCATGCACGGGCTTGACCCGCATCTGACCCCGCGCTGTTCAAACTCGCGGGGCACAGCGCGAGAAGTGTAGACAAGCAAAATATCAACCGACAGCGCCACCCCCTCACCCCGACCCTCTCCCCAGAGGGGAGAGGGAGTCCGACCGAGGCGCGGCGAAGTCCCCTCTCCCCGCTGGGGAGAGGGTTAGGGTGAGGGGGTGGCACGCTCTTCGCCACCTTGTCGACGATGCACCCTCTCTCAAATTTGTCGTGCACGAGCTTGTGCAGATTTTTTGTACCTGGATAACGCCAGGAAAAAGAACCGCGAAATCAGCACCGTGCAGCCTCTCCCTTCGCCCGATTGCATCCCCCCCGATTGCGGGCTAGCTTCCGACCGCCGCCAGACGACACGCCCCCCCAAGTCGGCCGCGTGACGCCGGCGGCACTGCCGGGACGACCCCCTGTTTTGCTGCCGACGGTGCGAAACCGCAACGCCGGCGCCGTCCGCGGCTGCTGTTTCGGGAATACCGCTTATGCTGTTTCGCACGTTCGAGCGCTTGATCGCGCCGACCCGTACCCCCGACCATCCCGAGCCGCCGCCCGGGTTGATGGCGTTCTATTGGCATTTCGTCCAGCAGGCGCGTGGGCTTTTCATCGGCCTGCTCGCCATCGGCCTGGCCGTGGCGCTGCTCGACGCCATGATCCCGATCTTCATCGGCCGTCTGGTCAAGCTGGTGTCGCAGCACGCCGACGCCGCCTTGCTGCGCGAGGCCTGGCCGACGCTCGCCGGCATGGCGGCGATCGTGCTGATCGCGCGCCCGCTCGCCATTCTGACCCGCGGCCTGATCGCCAATCAGGCGATCGCGCCCGGCTTCTCCAATCTGATCCGCTGGCAGACCCATTGGCACGTGGTCCGGCAATCCTGGGCGTTCTTCCAGAACGATTTCGCCGGCCGCATCGCCAACCGCATCATGCAGACCGGCCCGGCGGTGCGCGAAACCGTGGTCATGACGCTCGACGCCGTCTGGTACATCACGGTCTACGGCACCAGCGCCTTGCTGATTCTCGCCACGGTCGATTGGCGTCTCGCGGTGCCGCTGGTCTTCTGGTTTCTGGGCTATATCGTGCTGCTGCGCTATTTCGTGCCGCGTTTGCGCGAGCGCGCGCGCATCATGTCCGAGGCGCGCTCACTGCTCACGGGGCGCATCGTCGACAGCTACACGAACATCTTGACCGTCAAGCTCTTCGCGCGCGCGCGCGAGGAGGATGCCTATGTGCAGGAGGCCGTGGACGAGCACACCGTGCTGTTCCATCAGCAGCTCCGCCTGGTCACGCGCATGGTCACCTCGCTGGCGACCATCAACGCGATGCTGGTCGTCACCACCGCGGCCCTGGCGATCTATTTTTCGACGCAAGGCACGATGTCGGTCGACATGATCGCGATGGTGCTGCCGCTGACCTGGCAGATCGTCAACATCTCCGGCTGGGTCGCTTTCCAGGTGACGTCGATCTTCGAGAATATCGGCGTCGTCCAGGAAGGTATTGGCACCATCGCCAAGCCGCTGGCGTTGACCGACCGGCCGGGTGCGCGCCCGCTCGCGGTGACGCAAGGCGAGATCCGCTTCGAGGATGTGCGCTTCGGCTATGGCCGCGAGATGGCGGTGATCGAAGGACTGTCCTTGCATGTGCGCCCCGGCGAGAAGATCGGCCTGGTCGGCCGCTCAGGTGCCGGCAAGTCGACGCTCGTCAACATCCTGGTGCGCTTCTTCGACCTCGAGGGCGGGCGCATCCTTATCGACGGCCAGGACATCGCGCACGTGACGCAAGAGAGCCTGCGCGCGCAGATTTCCATCGTGACACAGGACACCTCGCTGCTGCACCGCTCGATCCGCGACAACATCCTCTACGGCCGGCCCGATGCCGGCGACGAGGCGGTGATCGCCGCCGCGCGCAAGGCCGAGGCGCATGAATTCATCACCGACCTGCAGGACCTCTACGGCCGGCGCGGCTACGACGCCCATGTGGGCGAGCGCGGCGTCAAGCTCTCTGGCGGCCAGCGTCAGCGCGTCGCCATCGCGCGCGTCATCCTCAAGAACGCGCCGATCCTGGTCCTCGACGAGGCGACGTCGGCGCTCGATTCCGAAGTCGAGGCGGCGATCCAGGCCAGCCTCGGCACGCTCATCGCCGGCAAGACCGTGATCGCCATCGCGCACCGCCTGTCGACCATCGCGCGCATGGACCGGCTGATCGTGCTCGACCGCGGCCGCATCGTCGAGGAAGGCACGCACGCCGACCTCCTCGCCCTCGACGGCCACTACGCCAGCCTGTGGCGCCGCCAGTCCGGCGGCTTCCTGGGCGACGGCATCGAGTTCGCCCAGAGCGCGCAATAGGACTATGGTCGGCCGCAGAAACCACGGAACCGAATTCCAAGGGCGCGGGTCTAATGGGCAGACCCAGCCACGCGAGACCGTTCCATGCATGCGACCGTAAGCGAATCTGACACCGATAGCGCCCTGGTGGCGCTCGCGCAGAGCGGCGATCACGATGCCGTCGTCGGGATCATGCGCCGGCATAACCGCCGCCTGTTCCGTACCGCGCACGCCATTCTGCGCAACGAAGCCGACGCCGAGGATGCGGTGCAGGATGCCTATATCCGCGCCTTCGGCGCGCTCGACAATCTGGGCGAGCCTGAACACCTCGCCACCTGGCTCACGCGCATCGTCGTCAACGAATCCCTGCGCCGCCAGTCGCGCCGGCACCGGCAGGAGGAGCTGCCCGAAGATGCAGCCCCCGACACCGCCGCACCGGCCTGGAACAATCCCGATGCCCTGACAGCGCGCGCCGAGATCCGCCGCATGATCGAAGCGGCCGTCAATCGCCTGCCCGACAAGCTGCGCACCGTCTTCATGCTGCGCGCGGTCGAAGAGTTCAGCGTCGAGGAGACTGCCTCGCTGCTTGGCATTCCCCCCGACACCGTGAAGACGCGCCTGTTCCGCGCGCGCGATGCGCTCAAACAGGCACTGACGCGGCAATTGAGTTCCGTGCTGTCGGACACGTTCCCGTTCGCCGGTGCCCGCTGCGATCGCATGATCGCGCAAGTCCTGAGCCGCCTCCGACTGAAGCAGCCTGCCGGGCCCTAGAGCCCGGCCGATCCACACCACACCGATTTTTCCAAGGTGTGCCGCCCCAGCGGCGCGCCGCCCTGCCCACGCGTCTCAAAATCATGGAGGATCACATGCCCCTTTATCTGCCCGCCCGCCGTCACGTGTTCACCCAGATCGGCCTGTCCGCCGCGGCGGTCGCCCTGCTTGCCGGACTGCCCGGCATCGCACCGGCCCATGCCGCGGTCGCGGACGATGTCCGCATCCTCAACACAGCACTGGGCGCCGAGCGCGAAGCCATCGCGGCCTATCAAGTCGGCGCCGAAAGCGGCCTGCTGCAGCCTGACGTGAAGACGCTGGCCGTGCAGTTCCAGGGCCATCACAAGGAGCACGCGGAGCTGCTCGCGTCGACGATCAAGAAGCTCGGTGGTCAGGCGGCAGCCGCCAAGACGAAATACGACTTCCCCACCGACAAGCTGAAGACTCAGGCCGACGTGCTGCGCTTCGCCGCGGGCCTCGAGAAGGGCGCCGTCAGCGCCTATCTCGGCGCCATCCCGCTCTTTGGTAATAAGGATCTGGCCAAGGCCGCCGGCAGCATCCTGGGCGACGAAGCGATGCACTGGGCGATCTTGCGTCAGGCGCTGGGCGAAACTCCTGTCGTGCCCAGCGCCTTTGTGTCGTAGCGACCAGGGCTACGACACAATGCGGCTGTGGACCATCGTGCTTATGCTGGGCTTTTCCCCGCCGGCAATTGCCGCCGGCGATGCCACGCATGGGCACGAGGTCTACAGCCGCTGCATCGCCTGTCACGCGCCCGAATACAATCGCACCGGCCCCAAGCATTGCGATGTGGTCGGGCGCAAGGCGGGCTCCCTGCCCGATTTCAAATATTCATCCGCGATGCGCCAATCGAACTTGACCTGGGACGAGACAACGCTCGATCGCTTTCTCGCCGCCCCGACGAAAATCGTGCCGCGCACGGCGATGACCTATGCGGGCGTGCCCGGCGCCAAAGATCGCGCTGACCTGATCGCCTATCTCGCGACCTTGCACTGCTCGTGATCAGAGATAGCTGAGCCACCACTCGCTACGCCGCTGCTTGATCGTCGCGAACCAGCGACAGAGCGGGTAAAGCGCCACGACCACGACCAGCCACACCAGGTAGACCCCCGGCAGGCTCAGGCCGTAATTCGCCGGTCTGCCGCCAGGGGCACCCCCGAACAGCCAGGACGCATTGCCCAACACCATCCAGGCCATGGCCACGGCCAGCGCATGGATCAAGAAGATATGCACGACGTAGTAGAGAAACGGCACGCGCCCATAGGTGATGACCATTTCGGCGACCCGGCCGCGCGCAGTCTCGAAGGCCGCAAGCAGCAGCAGCCCGGGGCCGAGTGTCATCGCCAGATACAGAAGCGACGGCGGATATTTTTCGCAATTGACGAACGACAGCACGGTGGCGAACGAGGCAGCCTGCGCCACCCATGGGGCTGGATCGCCGTAGAGATTGGTCACGCGTAGCGCAAGGAAGCCCGCGATGGTCACGGCCCCGAGCGCCACGAGGATGCGCTGGCGCGTGGCGCGCTCGAGCTGAAAGACCGGCCCCAGGGCATAGCCCGCCGCCATCACGCCGATCCAGGGGACGAGCGGATAGAGCACATAGAATTTGGCGGGCAGACCAAATTGCAAAAATCCGCGCTCGTGCAGGATGGTCCAGATCCAGCCAGCGTTCCCTAAATCTGCGGCGCGAACGCCGTCGAACAGATTGTGCCCGCCGATCATCACAAGCCCGACGGCAGCGATCGCCCATCGCGGCAGATACACCAGCGCGCTCAGCACCACCATCGAGGCGCCGAGGGCCCAGATCACGTTGCCAACGAAAAAATTCAAGTTGAAGCCGAACGACCAGCCCAGGCGCACCACGGTGAATTCCATGAGGACGAGCCAGAGGCCGCGGGTCAGCAGAAACCGGCTCACCTCACCGACACTGCGGCCCCGCGTTCCGTAGAGATACGCCGAGAGACCGGCGAGGAATATGAACAGGGGCGCGCAGAAATGCGTGATCCAGCGCGTCAGGAACAGCGCCGGGTCGGTCACGTCGCGCGGGTTCAGGCCGCCCGCGCCGAAAAAATCCCGCGCATGATCGAGCGCCATCACGATCATGACCGCGCCGCGCAGCAGGTCGATCGAATCGATGCGCGAGCGCACGGTGGCGGGCGATCGCGCCGTCATGGTGGCGATTGTCATACTGCTCATAGGCCGGCTTCTAGCACTCTATGAACGACGGCGAATGTGTCTCAAATCACTTGTTCGACAGCGCCGGCGCGCAATCCACGCCCTAGCCGCGCCACAGCGGGTCGTCGCAGAGCTGACCGATCTCGCGCGCGGACTTGCACAGCGTCTGCGCGATCGCCGCCTTGTCGGAAGCGGCCGTCTCGCGCGCGAAGCAGATCGCAAAGCCGATCTCGCGCCCGCGCGCCAGCCCGACCGCAACACCGATCGCGCCGATGCCGAGAATACGATCGTCGAGCTCGGCATAGCCGCGCGAGCGCGCGATTTCCAGTTCCGCCAACAGCGCATCGCGCGACATATTGACGTCGCGCGTGTCGGAGACGAGATGCGCCGGCAGAGCCGCCACCAGCTCCTCCACCGGCCGGCGCGCCAGCAGCGCCTTGCCGACCGCGGTCGCATAAGCCGGGATCGTGGCCCCCGGCTCCTGGATATAGCGCACCGGATGCACGCCCTCGTGCCGGCGCAGCACGACCAGATCCATCGCCCGCAACACGCCGACATAGGCGGTGGCTGGAAAGCGATGGACGAGGACGCTCAGGGCCTCGTCGATACGCGCCTCCACCGGCAGGCGGGCGCGATAGAAGCTGCCCAGCCGGAACAGCTCGGGTCCGGCGCGGAAGCTGCGCCCATTCCCCTCGCGCTCCAGAAATCCCGCCTCCGTCAAATGCTTGGTGAGACGCGAGATGGTGCTTTTCGGCAAGGACAGCGTGCGCGCCGCCTCGCTGACACGCAGCGTGCCCTGCGCCGAGCGCAGCAGGGCCAGCAGCTTCAGACCGTTTTCCAGAGAGCTCATGTCCCATATATAGCAACATTGTTAGCTGATTTGGAACAATCTTGATTCTGGGTTGGGGTTTCCGTAGCGTGACCTCAGAACTCCCGCCCTCGAGTGGGAGAGGAACCCGGGATCTGGAGGAACGCGCCAATGAGTGACCGAAGCACGACGATCAACCGCCGCACCGTCGGCAAGCTGGCGCTGGGCGCCACAGTGGCCGCGGCGATGCCGCTGCGCTTCGCGCGCGGCCAAACTGCCCGCACCATCCGTCTCGCCCACCACGTCACCACGCAGTCCGAGCAGCACGTCGCGGCCGAGCTTTTCGCAAAAAAGCTTGCCGAATATTCCGGCGGCGCGCTCAACGTGCAGATCCTGCCAGCCGCGCAGATGGGCGGCCAGCGCGAGATCATCGAATCCGTTTCGCTCGGCACGCTGGAGATGGGCTACGGCGAGTTCGGCCTCTATGCGAACTATCTGCCGCAATTCGGCATCATCGCCCTGCCCTACCTCTATCGCGACTTCGATCACTGGACGAAAATCGTCGACGGCGACACCGGCGCCGGCCTCGCGCGCGACCTCGAAGCCAGATCCGGCATCAAGATCGTCAACTGGATGACGGCCGGCTATCGCAACACCTTCCTGCGCACCAAGCCGATCAACAAGCCCGCCGATTTCCGCGGCGTGAAGATCCGCCTGCCCGAAGCGCCCGTGTTCGTGCGCACCTTCGCGGCCCTGGGCGCGCAGCCCACACCGATCCCGGCCCCGGAAATGTATTCGGCCCTGCAGACCGGCGTCGTCGACGCGATGGAAGGCTCGGCGGAGGTCGGCTACACGTTCAAAATCTTCGAGGTGACGAAATATCTCTCGAAGACCCGCCACATCCTGCTCGACGGCAGCTTCGCCATCAACGGCGCCTTCTTCAAGGGCCTGAGCCAGCCGCAGCAAGACGCGTTGACGAAAGCGGCGCAGGAAGCCGCGGTGGCACAGCGCGCCGCCCATTTCGAGCGCGAGAAAACCTGGCTCGACCGGCTCGCCGCCGCCAACACGCTGCAGATCAACGATGCCGACCTACCGGCTTTTGCCGCGGCACTCGCCAATCTGCAGAACGAGTTCGCCGCCAACGCGCGTGCGACGGAGCTGCTCGAGAGGATCCGTAAAGTCTGATCGAACACGGGGCACGATGTTCACCCGCATCGTCGGCGTGCTGATCGCGATCACGAAGACCGTCATGGTGACGGCCTTCGTGACCATGATCGCGCTTACCCTCGTGCAGGTGTTGAACCGCTATGCGCTGGGATTGTCGATCTTCTGGACCGAGGAGCTGATCGTCCTGCTGCTGGTGTGGTCCATGCTGCTCGGATTGCCGGTGCAGCTCTGGGCGCATGAGGAGATCGTGGTCGACGTCCTACCCTTGCCGGAAGGCTTCTGGACGCGCGCCAAGATCGTCCTCGCCAGCGCCTTCTCGTTGCTCTTCTGCGCCATCCTTCTCTACTCGGGTTACGCCTTTGCCAATCGCGGCTGGCCGGTAAGCTCGCCGGGCCTCAACCTGTCGCGCTTCTGGTTCTTCGTGCCGATCCCGCTCTCCGCCGGGCTCGCCATCCTCGCTTTGCTCGCGCGCAAACCCGCGCAACCGGTTGCCTCCACGGTCATCGACTCGTGATCCTCAGCCTCACGCTGCTCTTGTGCTTCTTCCTCGCACTCGGCATGCCCATCGCCTTTTCCATGGGCATGGCGGCGGCCGGCGCGCTGCTGCTCGACGGCTCCGTGCCGATCATCGTCGTCGCCGCAGAAATTCTATTCATCGCTCGATTCCTTCCCGCTGCTCGCCATCCCGCTCTTCATCCTGGCCGGCGCCGTGATGAATGTCGGCGGCATCACGGGCGCCCTGATCGGACTCTCTCCAGTCGCTCGTCGGTCACATGCGCGGCGGGCTGGGCCAGGTGACGATCTTCACCAGCCTGCTGTTCGCCACCATCTCCGGCTCCGCCGCGGCGTCCGCCGCCGCGGTCGGCGGCATGCTGATCCCGGCGATGGAGCGTGATGGCTACAAGCCGGAGGATGCCGCCGTCATCACCGCCGGTGCGGCGATCCTCGGGCCCGATCATCCCGCCCAGCATCCTGATGGTGATCTACGGCTCGATGACGGGCCTCTCGGTCGGCACGCTGTTCCTCGCCGGTGTCGGCCCGGGCCTGCTGATCACCGCGATCCTGATGGTCACGGTCTATCGCATGGCCCTGACGATGAACGTGCGGATCTATCCACGCTCGACCCTGCCGCAGATGATCCAGGCGCTGCGCGTTTCGCGTTCCCGCCCTCATCATGCCGGCCATCATCGTCGGCGGCATCATCTCGGGCGTGTTCACCGCGACCGAGGCCGGCGCCATCGCCGTCGCCTACGGCATCGTCTACGCGGCTCGTCACGCGGCGCGCGACGTTCTCCGTATTCATGCGCAACGTCACCCAGGCCGCCATCGCCTCCTCGAGCATCATGGTGATCCTCGGCGGCGCCGCCCTGTTCGGCTGGATCATCGCGCGTGCCGGCATTCCGGCACAGCTCGCGGCGCCTGCTGCAATCCCTGACCGACAGCGACATGATCGTGATGGCGCTGATCGTGGTGGCGCTGCTGGTGGTCGGCATCTTCATCGAACCGATCCCAGCCCTGATCATGCTCGTGCCCGTGCTGACGCCGATTGCGCAGGCCTACGGCTTCGATCCCTATCATTTCGCGGCCGTCGTGACCTATGCCGTGCTGCTGGGCTCGCTGAGCCCGCCCGTGGCGGTGCTGGTGCTGATCACCTGCAAGATCGCGCGTGTCGATTACAACAAGACGAACAAGCCGCTGATACCCGTCTTCGTGGCGTTGGTCGCGGTGCTGGTCGTCATCGCCTTCATTCCCTGGATCACCCTGGCCGTGCCGCGCCTCGTCGGCGCCACCTGAGAGTTTGTAAGGAGCACATCCGATGAGCATCATCACCGAAGTCGACGTCATTCCCTTTACCTTCAAGGTCCAGGATCTCAGCCTCGGCTCGCATCGCGCCATGGGCGTGAGCAACCTGCAATACCAGAAGGGTGCGTCGCTCGAGGTCATGCGCTACGCCGTGCGCATCGCGACCAAGGACGGTGTCGAGGGCCATTACGTCACGCATTGGGTCGGCACCTACGCCGCGCTCGGTCAGACCATCATGCTCGCGCCGCATCTGCTCGGCCGCAACGCCGAGCACCGCGAAGTGATCTACGACGATCTGAAGCGCGAGCTGCGCGCTTACGATCACATGGGCCACGGTCCGCTCGACATCGCGCTCTGGGATCTGGTCGGCAAGAAATACAACATGTCGATCGCGACCATGCTGGGCGCTTACAAGGATCGGCTACCGACCTACGCCAGCACCCATCACGGCCAGGAAGAGCCCGGCGGCCTCGACAGCGTCGAGGCGTTCGGCGAGTACGCGCTGGCCTGCCGCGAGAAAGGCTTCGTCGGATTCAAGATCCATGGCTGGCATGACGGCGACAAGCACCGCGAGGCCGCCGTCATCCATCAGGTGCGCAAATCGGTCGGCGACAGGATGGAAGTGATGGCCGATCCCGGCTGCGAGCTGCGCACCTGGCAGGACGCGCTCTATGTCGGCCGAGCCTGCGACGCGATCAACGCCTTCTGGTTCGAGGATCCTTATCGCGACGCCTCGGTCTCGACCACGGGGCAGAAAATGCTGCGTGAGAAACTCAAGACGCCGCTGCTGGTGACGGAGCACATTCGCGGACCCGAGCAGAAGGCCAACTTCATCCTCGCCGGCGGCTGCGACATGTTCCACACCGACCCCGAATACGACATGGGCATCACCGGCACGATGAAGATCAATCACCTCGCCGAGGCCCTGGGCATCGACATTCAGGTCCATGCCTGCGGGCCGGCGCACCGTCACTGCGTCGCCGCCACGCGCAACACGCATTTCTACGAGCTGGCGCTGGTCGGCCCGAACATGCCCAACCTGATTCCGCCGGTCTACACCTGCGGCTATTCCGATCAGGAGAAGGACGTCGGCAAGGATGGCTGCGTGCCGGTGCCGACGGGTCCGGGCCTGGGTGTGACCTACGATTGGAAATACATCCGCAAGCACGCGAGCGCGGTCCATGAATACCGGCTCTAAGTCGCACGGCGCGCTGATTGTCGGCGGCGGCAGCGGTCTGGGCCTCGCCGCCGCGCAAGCTCTGGCGGCGGATGGCTGGCGCGTTTTCCTCACGGGACGACGCTCCGAAGCGCTGACGCAAGCCTGTGCGACGATGCCGAAGGGCGTCGCTGGATCTCTGTCCGGCGACGCGACAAAAAAAGACGACGTCGCGAAAATCGTCGCGGCGGCAGAAAAATTCCTCGGTCGTATCGACGCGCTGGTCGTCAGCTCGGGCACATCATCGATCGGCTCTGTCCTCGACGCTGAGCTCGACGATGTCGTGAACCTGCTGCACACGAATTTGCTGCCGACCTTCCTGTTCAGCAAAGCCGTCGCACCGCAGATGACCGCGGGCGGCGCCATCATCGCCATTGCCTCGGTCGCCGGCAGCGTCCCCCATCCCGACCGCCTCGCCTATTGCACCTCCAAGGCCGGGCTGATCGGCATGGTGAAGCAGATGGCGCTCGATCTGGCACCCAGGCGCATCCGCGTCAACGCGGTCTCCCCCAGCCTGGTCCTGACCGATCTGTCGCGTCGCTCGATCGCCGGCGCTCCGAACCCGGCGGAGATGCTCGCCCGCCGCACCGCCCAGCACCCGATCGGGCGCCTCGGCACACCCGCCGACATCGGCGCGGCGGTGGCCTATCTGTGCGGCGACCAGGCCGGCTGGATCACCGGCCAGGACCTGGTGCTGGATGGCGGGCTCACAATTTCCACCACCCAGTCGATCGCGACTCGGGCGCCTGCCTTGATCGCGCCATAGTTAATAAATAATTCTAATTCCATGCACTTGACGCATTGCTGCACCGCAGCAATATTGCATGGTGCGGGGACGGCCTGGGGTATGCTCCGGGCCCGGGGTAACGGACAGGCAGGGTGGCGAGGGGAATGCGACCGATCAACAAATTCCGCGGCAATGTCTTTGTGGCGAACCTGCCCAATGGCTACACCGACGAGCAGCTGGCCCAGCTTTTCGACCCCTATGGCATTGTTCTAGGGGCGTTTTTGGCCCGCGACCCGGTCACCCGCAAGACCCGCGGCTTCGGCCTGGTGAACATCGCGCCGGAAAAGGTCGCGACCAAGGCCATCGCCGCCCTGAACGGGACCCAGGTCGACGGGCGCCGCATCGAGGCGCGCGCCGCGGACCCCGAAATGTCGATCAACCTGCCGACCCCTGTCGGTGGCGGCGGCTACAACCCGCATGCCGCGGCGGCGGCACCGCGCTTCGCCCCGGCCGCCGCCGCGCGCACCGCACCGCGCCGCCCCGTGCAGGTCGAATACCGCTCGATCGCCCGCCGCTCCTAAGCCGGCATTCTCCGCAAGACTGAAGCCGCACCCTGCCTTCGGGCGGGAACTGTGCCGCGCGCGCACGCGTTTGCGTTCGGGTGATTTTTTCCGGCAGCAAAGCGATGCGCGCGCACATAGGCAGGCTTGGACGATACGCGTTTTATTGGCTGGCCACGTCCGCGGTTCTGGCCTTGATCGGCCGCAGCCGATTGATGCGCCGTACCCCGGTGCGTCTTCTCACCGTCGCCACCAGCCGCGCACTGTGCGCGACACCGCCGCCGCATCTGCCCGCGCCTAAGAAACGCAGCTCTGCACTCGCGCCGTCGCCGCAGCACGCGCGCGAAATGAGTCCAACACCGCGTATTGGCGCGATTCATTTTCGCGCGTTCGGAACCATCACCATAACCCCGTGTTGCCATCAGTATCCGCGACGTCAGCGATTGCAACGCTGCGTATCTGACGCCGCTTCCTCAAAAGATGCCGATGGAGTCCAACAATGGCCGCTCACGCCGAAGCCGAAACCCAGGCCCAGCCAATTCTCGATGCCCTGCACAGCGATCACGAGACCGTCGCCGAGATGTTCGAAGAGATGTGCGGCAGCGAGGGCAAGGACCCAACCGCGATTTTCAAAAAGATCAAGGACGAGCTGACCGCGCACGCCAAGGCCGAACAAAAAGTCCTCTACACCCGCATGAAGAAGACTGACGAGGAGGAGGCCAAGGATTTCGCGCTTGAGGGCGCTGTCGAACACGAACTGGTCGAGCAGCTCCTCGATCAGCTCTCGCGCAGCCGCCAGAAGGGCTCCGAGGAATGGATGGCGCGCGCCAAGGTGCTCAAGGAAATCGTCCGGCACCATGTCGACGAAGAAGAAAGCGAAGGGTTCAAGGCGGCCCGCGAAGTCTTCGACGAGGAGCAGCTCGAAAAGCTCGGCGAGGAGTTTGAGCGCGAGAAACAGAAGATCCTGAAGTAATCCGCCAGCCACCGGGACGCCACCACGTCCCGGTGGACTTCAGGCGGCCGAAATGTCGACGGCGTGCGGCACGGACGGGAACCTGTCTGGGGCGGGCGTGTTTCACCCATAGCGGGGAACCATCCCAACATCTCTCGACGGAGCGCGCCCGTGCCCAGCACCCACGACTTTGCCCAACAAATCAGCCGTCGCCTCCTGGCTGTCGGAATCCTGAGCATTCCGTTGCTCGCCGCGTCCGACACCGTCGCCCTCGCCGCCAATGAGGCGCAGACCAAGAGCGGCACGGGTTCGTCCGACGCCGCGGGCTTCGCCAAGCAGGCCACCATCGGCGACATGTTTGAGGTCGAATCCAGCAAGCTGGCCGCGACCAAGGCAGCCAACACCAACGTGAAGCAGTTCGCCCAAGACATGGTCGATGCACATACGAAAACGGCCGAGCAGGTGAAATCCATTTCCGATAATGAGGGCATCGCTACGGAGCTACCGAAGGAGATGGACCGCAAGCACGCCCAGATGCTGAGCGAGCTGAAAGCATTGTCGGGCGCCCGTTTCGAGCGCAAATATGTCGAGCTGCAGATCGCCGCGCACAAGGATGCCGTCAAGCTGTTCGACACCTACGCCGCGAAGGGCAAGAACGCCGCGTTCAAGCAATTCGCCGCGGACACGGCGCCGGTGATCAAGGCCCATCTCGATCACGTCCAGACACTGGGCAAGAGCATGCCGACCTCTTAGCCCATCGTCATTCAGCATAAAGACATGCCGGGCCAATAAGCCCGGCATTGTCGTTTCCGGCCGGGCCCGAAAGGGGCTTTTTGACGGCGGCGTAACGGTGCATATTCGGGGCCTCTCCCCGCACCCACCGGACCAAATTTCCATGACATCGTCGCACGAGCCCAAAGCCATCCGCCGCGAGGATTACCGCCCCTCCGACTATCGCATCGACACGGTCGATCTGGAGTTCGATCTCGACCCGCAGACGACGCGGGTGAAGGCGCGCCTGGCGCTGCACGCGACCTACGATGTCAAATCCGGGGCGCGCCCGCTCGTCCTCGATGGCGACGAGCTCGAGCTGGTGTCGCTGTCCCTCGACGGCAAGAAGCTCGCCAAGGGCGACTACACGCTCGACGACAAAAGCCTGACCATTCCCGCCCCGCCCAAATCCTTCACGCTGGAGATCGAGACCGCGATCCATCCGGCCGCGAACACCAAGCTGTCCGGGCTTTACGTTTCCAGCAACGTCTTCTGCACGCAATGCGAGGCCGAGGGCTTCCGCCGCATCACTTATTTCCTCGACCGGCCCGACGTGATGGCGACCTATCGCACGACCATCCGCGCCGCGCGCGCGGCCTATCCGGTGCTGCTGTCCAACGGCAATCTCGCCGAACAAGGCGAACTTAAAGACGGCCGCCATTTCGCCGTTTGGCACGACCCTTTCCCCAAGCCCAGCTATCTCTTCGCCCTGGTCGCCGGCGACCTCGCGAAGAACGAGGACAGTTTCGTCACGCGCTCCGGCCGCAAGGTCGCGCTTGCGCATCTTCGTCGAGCACGGCAAGGAGGCGCGCACCGCCTATGCCATGGATGCGCTCAAGCGCTCGATGCGCTGGGACGAGGAGCGCTTCGGCCTCGAATACGATCTCGACCTGTTCAACATCGTCGCCGTCAGCGATTTCAACATGGGCGCGATGGAGAACAAGAGCCTCAACGTCTTCAACGACAAATACATCCTCGCCGATTCCCAGACCGCGACCGACAGCGACTATGCCGGGATCGAGACCGTCGTCGCGCACGAGTATTTCCACAACTGGACGGGCGATCGCATCACCTGCCGCGACTGGTTCCAGCTCAGCCTCAAGGAAGGGCTGACGGTATTCCGCGACCAGGAATTTTCCTCCGACATGCGCTCGCGCCCCGTCAAGCGCATCCGCGACGTGCGCACCCTGCGCGCGCGCCAGTTCCCCGAGGATGCCGGCCCGCTCGCGCACAATGTGCGGCCGGACTCGTATATCGAGATCAACAATTTCTACACGCCGACCGTCTACGAGAAGGGCTCGGAAGTCATCCGCATGATGCACACGATCCTGGGCGAGGCGGGATTCCAGAAGGGCATGGCGCTCTATGTGAAGCGCCATGACGGCGAGGCCGCCACCTGCGACGATTTCGTGGCCGCAATGGCGGACGCCACCGGAACGGACCTCAAGCAGTTCAAGCTCTGGTACAGCCAGGCCGGCACGCCGGAGGTGGAAGTGGCCGGCCGCTACGACGCGCAGAGCGGCGCCTACGACCTCGACGTGAAGCAGACCGTCCCGCCCACGCCCGGCCAGAGCGACAAGCAGCCGATGCACATCCCGCTCGCGCTCGGCTTGCTCGACGCGCAAGGCCGCGCCATCAAGCTGCGGCTGGATGGCGAGGATGCGCAGGCCGCATCACCCAGCCGTGTGCTGGCCCTCACCAAGAAGCAGCAGAAATTCCGCTTCGTCGGCGTGCCGGAGCCGCGCGCCCTCTCCTTCAACCGCGACTTCGCGGCCCCGATCAACGTCAAGACCGGCCAGGGCGGCGCCGAGCTCGCTTTCCTCATGGCGCACGACACCGACCCGTTCGCGCGCTGGGAAGCCGGCCAGCAATACGCGACCGACCTGCTGCTGCGCGGCGCCGCCGCCATCCAGCGCGGCGACAAGATGCAGATCGACCCCGCCTTCATCGATGCGATCGGCCAGATCCTGCGCGACGACAAGCTGGAGAAGGCCTTCGCCGCCGAGGCCATCGCGCTGCCCGGCGAGGATTTCATCGCCGAGCGCATGGCAACCATCGATGTCGACGCTATCCACACCGCGCGCGAGACGTTGAAGCAGAAGATCGCCGAGACGCTGCAAGCCGATCTGCAGCGCGTCTACGCCGCCAACCGCAGCACCGGCGCCTACAGCCCCGATGCCGAACCGGCCGGCCGCCGCGCTCTCAAGAACGCCGCCCTCGCTTATCTCGCGTCGCTGGAGCAGAACCGCGATCACCGGACAGATCATCGAACAATATCGCAAGGCCGACAACATGACCGACCGCATGGCCTCGTTGCGCCTGCTGGTCGACATCGCGGGACCGGAGCGCCAGGAAGCGCTTGCCGATTTCTACCAGCGCTTCGAGAAGGACGTGCTGGTGCTCGACAAATGGTTTGCACTACAGGCGGTCTCGTCGCTCCCAGACACGCTCGCACGCGTGCAGGCGCTGTGGCAGCACCCGGCCTTCTCGGTGCAGAAACCCAACAAGGTCCGCGCGCTTCTCTACAGCTTCACTGCCGACAACCCGCTGCGCTATCACGCCGCCGACGGCTCCGGCTACGAATTCCACGCCGCGCGCATCATCGAGCTCGACCCGATCAATCCCCAGGTCGCGGCCCGCCTGCTCGCCCCGCTTGGGCGGTGGAAACGTTTCGACGAAGCCCGCCAGGCAAAGATGAAGGCCGGCATCCAGCGTGTCCTCGCCACCCCCAAGCTCTCACGCGACGTTTACGAGATCGCGTCCAAATCGCTAGCCTAGTCAACGCGCCACAGATCGATCACGAAGAACGCGCCCGCCCCATCCGGATCGATGCCGATTTGCGGCGCGTCGTTCGCTGTCAGAACAACGCCGTCGCCCGGCGCCAGCGCCGCCGTTTCGCCGTCAAGACGAATTGCGGCACCGATCCGATGGGTCAGCACGATCGTCGTCTCGCCATGGCGCGGCACGACCGCCGGCGCGTCCAGATGCAGCCGTGACAGCAAATGCCGGTAGCGTTCGCGCCGCGTCATGACGTTGAGGTCGTCGATGGCGCCGCCGATCAGCGTGGCACTTACCGCCTGATCGGCCGGAAACGCATAGGGCGCCGAGCCGGTGTCGAGACGAACGCCGCCGCGCCCGGCCGGGTGCAGCACGATACCGTCCCCCTCGATCACCGCCAGCGTCCGATCGATGCCGGGAAAGATCGAGAACGGGCCCGATTCCCCGACATGCGCCATGCTGATCCGCCATTCGAAATGATCGAGCGTCGCGCCGGCCGGCGCGATCGCGATCTCGGTCGTCTCGCCGCCGCCATTCTTCCATGGCATGCGCCGATACGCCGATGAGCGAAGAATGTTCATGCGACGAAACGGAATGCGATGGACCCGAGCCGGCCGTAATCGACGTTGAAGGCGTCGCCCACCGCGCCCGTCACCGGCCGCGTGAACGAGCCCGATAACACGAACTCACCCGCCTCCAGCGTCTCGCCGTAAGGGGCGAGCTTGTTGGCAAGCCATGCCACGCCGTTGGCCGGATGATCCAGCACGGCAGCCGCCAGCCCCAATTCCTCAATCACCGCGTTCTTGCCCAGCAGCGCCCCGCACCAGCGCAAATCGATCGCATCGGGCTTCACCTTTTTCCCGCCCACCACGACGCCGGCATTGGCGGCATTGTCGGAGATCGTATCGAACACTTTGCGCATCACCTTCGTGTGGCGGTCGAATTGTTCGATGCGCGCGTCGATGATCTCCAGCGCCGGCACGACATAGTCGGTGGCCGCCAGCACATCGGCCAGCGTCACGTTCGGGCCTTCCAGGCGCTTCTTCAGCACGAAGCCCAGCTCGACTTCGATCCGCGGCGCGATGAATTTCTGGAACGGAATGTCGTCGCCATCGCGGAAGAACATGTCATCGAGCAGCGCGCCGTAATCGGGCTCGTTGATCTGCGAGGCCATCTGCATCGCGCGCGACGTCAAGCCGATCTTGTGGCCCTTGATCGTGCGGCCCTCTTCCAGCTTGAGCGCGACCCAGGCGCGCTGGACGCGATAGCCGTCCTCGATCGTGATCGCGGGATAGCGCTTGGAGAAATGCTCGACTTGCACGCGCGTCTTCTCCGCCTGCTGCAGCTCCTGCGCCAGTGCGGCAATCGTCTTGTCGTCCAGCATGAAGGCCCGGCTACGACTGGAACACGCGGATCAGCTCGTTGACCTGCTCGATGGTCAACCGCCGCGCCTCGCGCCCATGCAATGTCAAGATCAGCTTCGCGGTCTCCTCGAGCTCTTCCGACGCGAACACCGCGCTCTCCAGATCCTTGGCCGACACGACCGGCCCGTGATTGGCGAGCAGCACGGCGGCGTGCTTGCCGCCCAGTTTGCGGATATGCTCGCCCAACGACGGGTCGCCCGGCCGCACATAGGGGATCATCCGCACCGTGCCCACGCGCATCACGACATAGGGTGTCAACGGCGGGATCGCATCGTTGGGATCCGTCTCGATCAGGCACGACACCGCCGTCGCGAATGTGGAATGGAGATGGACCACCGCCTGGGCCTGCGCGCGTGTCTCATAGAACGCGCTGTGCAGGAACACCTCCTTCGACGGCTTGTCGCCGCTGACATGCTTCCACGCCGCATCGAGCTTGCTGATGCGTGCGGGATCGAGGAAGCCGAGGCACGAATTGGTCGGCGTGATCAGGAACCCGTCCTCCAGCCGCACGCTGATATTGCCCGACGAGCCGGCGGTGTAGCCACGCCGGAACAGCGACTGCCCCAGTCGCACGATGTCGTCACGGAGCTTGGCTTCGTTCACGCGCTCCCCCCCAATGTCCGCAAGGCCTTGGCAAAGAAATCGGTGCCGCCGAAATTGCCCGACTTCAGGGCCAGCGCCAAGGGCGGCGCCGTGAGCGTCGCCAGCGCCGGTACGCCGGGATCGATCTCCGGCCCGATCGACACCGCGTCGATATCGAGCGCCCCCATCACGGCCCCGGACGTCTCGCCGCCCGCCACGACAAGCCGGCCGACGCCGCCGGCGACGGCCAGCTTTGCCGTTTCGGCGAACAAACCGTCGAGCCGGTGCGCGACGGACTCCATGCCGTATTTCGTCTGCAGCGCCTTCACCCGCTCCGGCGCCGCCGACGAAAACAGCAGCGGCTCTTTGCCCTTGTTGTCGCGAATGAAACTCGCAAGCTGCGCGGCCGTGACGGCCCCCGCCATCACCGCGTCGACATCGATGGGCAGCGTCGGATGATCGCGCCGATACGCCTCGACCTGCCCTAGCGTCGCTTTCGAGCACGAGCCGGCCAGGATGGCACCCGGCCCGCCGACGCCGCGAAACAGGCTGGCGCGTCCCTTGGCCAGCCCGCGCTTGATGAAATTGTCCGGCAGGCCGATGGCGATCCCCGAGCCGCCCGTGAGCAGCATCTGGTCCGCGCAGGCTTCGCCCATGACACGCAGATCCTCGTCGGCGACGGCATCGACGATGACCAGGCATTCGCCCTTCGCCGCCGCCTCGTCGAGTGCCACGCGCAATTTCGCTGCACCCTGCCGCACGATCGACCACGGCACGAAACCGACCTTCTGGCGCGACTGGCGCGTCAGCCAGCGCCGCAGATCGGCATCGGTCATCGGGTTGAGCGGATGATTCTCGAGGCCGGATTCATTCAGCAGCCGGTCGCCGACGAATAAATGGCCCTGATAGACCGTGCGCCCCGTGGTCGGAAACGCCGGGCAGGCCGGCACGCCCCGCGCGTCGAGCGCCTTGGCCAGTGCTTCACCGACCGGACCGATATTTCCTTGCGGGGTTGAATCAAACGTCGAGCAGTATTTAAAGACGAACTGCCGGCAGCCTTGCGCCTGGAGCCAGGCGAGCGCCGCCAGCGATTGCTTCACCGCCTCGTCCGCCGCGATCGAGCGGCTCTTCAGCGCGACCACGCCGGCCTCGCACTCCGGCGGCGCCTTCTTGGCCGGCAGACCGAGGAACTGCGTCGTGGCCAACCCGCCCTTGGCGAGCGTGTTGGCGATGTCGCTGGCCCCGGTATAATCGTCGGCAATTACGCCCAACAGCATAAACGCGCCCCTCCGATGCTTCTTTCTGGCGCGATGCTAGCATGCCCTGGCGGCACCCACACAACCGGCTAGGCGCGCTTTTTCGCCGCCTGAAACCGGTCGATGCCGAACGGCGCGATGGGCAAATTCGTCGCTTTGGTCGCGATCAGTTCGGCGATGATCGCCCCGACGATGGGCCCGAGCTGGAACCCGTGCGCCGAGAAGCCGAAGGCGTGGAACACATTCTCCTGCGTGGCGCTCGGCCCGATCACCGGGATGTCATCGGGCATGCGGCCCTCCATCCCGGCCCAGCAGCGCACGATCTCCGCGCCGCGCATGACCGGGAACAAATCCCACACCGTGCGCGCACTCAAGGCCAGCTTGGCAAAGTCGAGCGTGGTGCGGTTGTGATCGCGCTCGCGCGATGCCGGTGTAACCGCCGCCGATCAGCACCGTGCCGTTGCGGAACTGCTTGAAAGAGAGCGGCCGGCCCGTAGGCCCCCATCACCGGCTTGAGGAACGGGGCGACAGGTGCGGTGATCATCAGCATCAGCGCGATCATCTCAAGCGGCACGGGCTCGCCGAGCTGTGCGGCGATGCGATCGGCCCAGCCGCCTGCCGCATTGACCAGGATCGGCGCTTCATGCGTCGATTGCGCGGTCGTCACCCGCCAATTTTTACCGGCGCGTTTGACAAGCTCCGCACGCGCGCCCTCGATGAAGCGCGCACCCAGCGCCTCCGCTTTGCGCTTGAAGGCGAGCGTGGTGCGATAAGGCAGTGCGGCGCCATCGCGCCGGCAGATGATCGCACCCGTGCAGTGCTCAGCGATTGCCGGAACCAGCTGCTTGACCTCGTCGCGGCCGATCAGTTCCTCATGGTCGAAGCCCAGAGCGCGCACCTGCGCGACACGCTTGCGCAGGATTTCGAGCTCCGCCTCGCTCTCGGCGACCTTGATCTGGCCGTGGCTCTCGAAGCCGCAATCGTCATCGACGATGTCGCGGATGGAATGCCACAGCTCCATCGACGCGACCGACAGCGGGATTTCCGCGACATGCCGCCCGAGCCGCCGCACGCCGCCGGCATTGACGCCCGAGGCGTGCCGGCCGACATGGTCTTTCTCGATCACCAGCGGCTTGATCCCGCGCCGCGCCAGATGCAGCGCCGCCGAGCAGCCATGCAGGCCGCCGCCGATGACGATGACGTCGTGCGCCGCCACGCGCGGCCTCATCCGCGCACGACGGCCTTCACCGCCGCCTCGGTTTTCGGCAGATGGGCGAGTTCAGCCAGCGTGATCGGCTTGACCGGCGGACGCAGCCGATAATAGCCCACCTCCTGCGCGCTCACGCCACGCGCACTCGCGATCAGCTCTGTCACCGTCAGACCGCATAGCCGCCCCTGGCACGGCCCCATGCCGCAGCGCAGGAAGGACTTCATCTGGTTGGGGCCCGAACAGCCCAGCACCACCGTGTCGACGATCTGCTGCGCCGTGATCTCCTCGCAGCGGCACACGATCGTGTCGCCGGTTGGCTGGCGGAACTGCGCCGCCGGACGATAGAGCAGATCGATAAAGCGCCGTCCGCGCTCCTCGCGGGCGAGCGCGTAACGCGCCGCCGCATCGGCCGCGGTGAGCCCGGGGGCTGTCTCCGGCTTGAGGGCGCGCACGGCCGCAAGGCCCGCCAGCGTGCCGCGCTCTGCGGCCGCTCCAGCGCCCGCAATGCCGGCGCCGTCGCCGGCAATGGCGATGCCGTCGATCGTCGTCGCGAAATCCCGATCGAGTATCGGGTTCCAGCACAGCTGCACCTCGTCCCAGCGATGCTCGACGCCCACCGACATCGCGAGATTGACGTTCGGCACCACGCCCTGGTGCAGCAGCAGCGTGTCGCACGGCTCCGTCTGCTCCGCGCCGCCCGCCACGCTGATAGCTGACCCCGCGCACGCGTGTCCTCGCCTTGCGCTTTCAGTGCGTCGACGCCGTCGATCACGCGCACCTCGCGGCGCACCGCGCGCAGCAGGCGCCAGCCCTTGGCGAGATAGGGCGAGCGCCAGAAACGGCAGAAGATGCGGCGCGCCGCCGCAGCGAATTGCGGCGCGGGGTCGTGTCGAGGATCGCGGCGATCTTACCGCCCGCGTTGAGGATATTGCCACGCGAGCAGCCACAGCAGCGGCCCGCACCCAGCAAGCACGACGCGCCCCTGCGGCACGATGCCGGAGGATTTCAGCAGCGTCTGCGCGCCGCCGCGGTCATCACGCCCGGCAGCGTCCAGCCGGGGATCGGAAACGGCCGCTCCAGCGCGCCGGTCGCCAGATCACCACGCGCCGCGCGTTGATGCATGTCGCGGCCTGGCCGCCGATCGACACGCCGATCTCGCGCTCGCGCGACAGGCTCCGACTACGGTCGCGTTCGGCGATGCATTGCGCGCCGCTGGCGTGGAGCCTCGCGACCAACTCCGCGCCGCCCAGTAGTCGGCACCGAGCACGGCCTTGCGCTGCAGCGGCGTGGACGTGATGGCGCGATAGATCTGGCCGCCGGGCGCCGGCTTTTCGTCCAGCAGCACGCATGGTCGAGCCCGGCGCGTGCCGCAGCCGCGGCGGCGGCGAGGCCCGGCAGGCCCGGCGCCGATGACGGCGACATCGTAGCTCGGCGCGCAGATCGTCGATGCCGCGTCATTGCGCCACCTCCCGCTTGCCGCGTCTGCAGCTCGACGCGCATGCCCTCGCGCACCGCGCACCAGGCAGCCCTGGCGATTGCCGACGCCGTCGATCGTGACCAGGCACTCGAAGCACACGCCCATCATGCAATAGGGCGCGCGCGGCGCACCGGAGACCGGCGTGGTGCGGCAATGGTCGAACCCCGCCGCCAGCAGCGCCGCAGCGACCGTGTCGCCGCGGCGCGCGCTGCACTTGCGCTGCCGTCGATCGTGAGGGTCACGCTCTCGCCTCCACATCAGGCAGCCGCTGGAACATCGAACCTCCGCGCGCTGAAAGCACCGAAATCCTTCGTCGAGCAACGACCCGCCGCGATCATGCGGCGCGAGCGCCAATGCATGGTTGGCCGCGAGCGTCACGCCGGATGGCAGCTCGCGAGGAACGCGCCGGGGCAGGTCTCGGACTGGTCGTAGATCGGAAAACCGTCCTGCGTCATCACGCGGATGCCACCCAGCATGCGCACCACGTTGAGGCGGCCGAGCAGCGGGAACATGCGCACGGCGCGGTCCGCCATCACGGCCGAGTGACCGGCATGGTCACTTCGTCGCGAGCCCCGTTCCTCGTTGGCTGTCGCCGACCATCACGGCGCCCTCGTCGGTCTGACGAACTGTGACAACCGGATGCTGGAGGAACGGCGCGCCTTCTCGGTGACGATGATCTGGCCCGCGCTTCGGCCGCATCGGCGCGGCAGCCCCACCATCGGCGCCAGGCGCCATTGCCGATTGCCGGCGGCGAGCACGATCTTGCCGGCGTGGAGCGCGCCGCCTGCAGCATGTCAGCTGAACTCGCCGCCGCGTGTACGTCGATCGTTTTCGACGATGGTGGCCGGGCAGGTATTCGCACGCCGCGGTCTGCATCGCGCTGTATGCAGGGCGCGGAACAGCCGCAGCGAATTCACGTGCCCGTCGAGCGGGCAATAGCTGCCGCCCACCACGTCGGGCCCGATCCCCGGCAGCATCTCTTCCATGGCGCGCGGTCCAGATCTCGGTCTTGTAGCGGGATCATGCCGGGCTGATTGTGCAGGCGTCTCAGCTGCGCGCGCGGTTCTCCAGCTCGACGCTCGGAGAGCGCGAGCATGGAAGCCGCCCGGCCGCTCGAAACGACGACGTCGAGACCCGTTTCGTCCTCGAGCGCCGGCGCGAACCCGGCCCAGGCATCGGACGAACGCACCGTCCAGCCGGCATACGCGGCCATGCCCAGACCCTTGCTCTGCACCCACACCAGCGCAAAGTTGGCGCGCGAGGCGCGCATCGGCGCGTCGCCTTCATCGAGGAGCGCCACGCGCTGGCCGGCCGCGCGCCAGGCCCCAGGCGATAGAGCGAGCCGACCAGGCCGCCGCCGATCACTGCGATATCGAATCGCGCTTTGCCTCGAGCATCACTCCTCCTCGCTGCCCCGCCCGATCAGCAGTCGGTCGAGGCCGTAGGCGCGGTCGAGCACGATCATAAGCGATCGCCGTCAGCGCGATCACGCACGGCCGAGACCGAGGTCACCAGCGGATCGATGTTGTCCTGGATGTAAAGGAACATGCGCACGGGCAGCGTCTCCGTGCCGGGCGCGGCGATGAACACCGTCATCGTCACCTCATCGAAGCTTTGATGAAGGCCAGCGCCCAGCCGCTGATGAGCGCCCGGCATGATCAGCGGCAACGTGACGCGCCGGAACACCACCCAGTCCGACGCGCCGAGCGAGATCGCCGCCTGCTCGATGGCGCGATCCATGCCGATGGCCGAGGCCAGCGTCAGGCGCAGCGCGAAGGGCAACACGATGACGATGTGGGCGCAGCACCAGGCCGAGGAACGTTCCGCCCAGCCCGATCTGAGTGAAGAAGCGCAGGAAGGCGATGCCGAGCACCACGTGCGGGATCATCAGAGGCGACATGAAGAGCGCTGTGATCGCCTCACGGCCCGTGAAGTCGATAGCGCGCGATGGCGAGCGCCGCCGGCACCGAGAACAGCGAGCGCAATCGCCGAGGACACGCCGCCCAGCCAGATGCTGGTCCAGAACGCGCTGATGAATTCCGGATAGCGCGGCGATCGCCTTGAACCAGCGCAGCGACGAGCCCATTGGTCGGCAGCGACAGATACCCCTCGGGCGTGAACGCCACCGCGCACACGATGACGATCGGCGCCAGCATGAACACCACGAACAGCGTGTGGAAGGCGAGCGCCAGGGCCCGTTGCGGCTCATCGGAACACCTCGGCATAGCGGCGCTCGACGAGGCGGTTGCAGCCGACGATGATGGCAACGAGCGCGACCAGCAGCAGCATTGCCACTGCCGCGCCGAGCGGCCAATTCAGCGTGTTGAGAAACTCGTCGTAGGCCAGCGTTGCGGCGACCTTCAGCCGACGCCCGCCGATGATCGCCGGCGTGGCGAAGGCGCTGGCAGCCAGCGCGAACACGATGATGGCACCCGACAGCATGCCAGGCATCGATCTGCGGCAGCACGATGCGCCGCAGGACGGTCGCCTGGGCGGCGCCGAGCGAAGCGGCGGCATTCTCGATCTGCGGGTCGAGCCGCTGCAGTGCCGCCCACACCGAGAGCACCATGAATGGCATCAGCACGTGCGTGAGCGCGACGACGACGCCGGTCTCGGTGAACATGAAAGGCATCGGCGTGGAGATCAGCCCAGGTTCATCAGCGCCTTGTTGATCGACCCCGCTCGAGCCGCCGAACAGCAGCGCCCAGCCGAGCGTGCGCGCCACCACCGAGATCAGCAGGGGCCCCAGCACCACCAGCAGGAAGATGCCGCGCCAGGGCGCGCGCATGCGGTTCAGGATGTAGGCCTCGGGTGCTGCCGAGCACCGCGGTGATCAGCGTCACCAGCAGCGCGATGCGGAAGGTGCGCAGCGAACATCTCGTGGAAATAGCCGTCCGGCCACTCTCGCGCCAGTTCTTCAGGATGAGGACGGGATCGATGCCCTTGTACTGCCCCCAGTCGTGAAACGACAGCAGCACCGTCATCGCCATCGGCACCAGCACGACGCCGACGAACAGCAGCAGCGCCGGGTCGCGAGCAGCAGCATAGGGCGTCCAGCGTCGCGCTTCGGCGGCGCTCATGGCGTGCGCTCGCCGGCGCGCAGCACCATATCCTCCGCGCGCCAGGCGAGTCGCACGGCCTCACCCTCGGCCGGCCCAGGCTCGCCCGCGTTCTGGCGGATCACCATGACGAGACCGGCCGCCGTGTCGACCTGATAGAGCCAGTGGTTGCCCTGGAAAATTCGCGTCCGCACCTTGCCGCGCGATGCTGCACTGCGGCGGCACCGCTGAAGCCGATCTTCTCCGGCCGCACCGTCACGACGAGGCACTCGCCGTGACGGCGCCGGGCCACGGGCCATCGCCCGTCCGGATCCCGATTTGCAGCGCCACTCGCGCCGCAACGTCGCCGCGCAGCACGTTGGTTTTGCCGAGAAAATTCGCGACGAACGGCGTGGCCGGGCGTTCATAGGCTTCGTGCGGCCTGCGCGATCTGCTCGGCCCGGCCCTTGTTCATCACCACGATGCGGTCGGACAGCGCCATCGCCTCCGCCTGGTCATGCGTCACGAGGATGGTCGTGGTGCCGACCGTGCGCTGGATTTGGCGCAGCTCGATCTGCATTTCCTCGCGCAGCTTGGCATCGAGATTGGAGAGCGGCTCGTCGAGCAGCAGGATGCGCGGCTGGATGACGAGCGCGCGCGCCAGCGCCACGCGCTGCTGCTGGCCGCCCGACATGCGCCGCGGAAAGCGTTCGGCGAAGCCGTCAAGCCCGACCAGCGCCAGGGTTTCGCGCGACGCGCGCTTCGCGCTCGGCGCTGCGCGACGCCCTGCATCTCCAGCCCAAAGCGCGACGTTCTCGCGCCGCCGTCATGTGCGGAAACAGCGCGTAGCTCTGAAACACGATGCCGAGCCCGCGCTTGGCCGGCTTGATCGGCGAGCAGATCGCGTGCCGTCGAGCGTGATGGCGCCCGGACGTCGGCTCGACGAAGCCGGCGATCATCTGCAAGCGTCGTCGTCTTGCCGCAGCCTGACGGCCCCAGCAGGGACACAAACTCGCCCTTCTCGACCGCGAGCGACAGCTCGTCGACCGCGATCTGGTCGCCGAATCTGCTTGCGTCAGCCGGTCGAGGACAAGAAAGGACATTGGATTATCGAAGAACGGCTATCGGCCGTGGAAGAAGCCGGCGCATCGCCGGCCGCTCGCACCGGGTGACAGTCCCTCAGCGCTCGACCTCGCGGTTCCAGCGCTTGGTCCAGTCCTCGCGTTTCGCGTTGATGGCGTCCCAATCGGCCGGCAGATCAGCTTGGCCGCGCGCTCGCCGATCGGCGCCATCTCGCAGCGTCCGCCAGTCGACCTCGACCTTCTTGTTGACCGGCCCGTAGCCGATTCCTTGGCGAGCGCGGTCTGGACATCGGGCGCGACCATCGCCTCCACGAACTCGTGCGCCAGCGCCGAGGCGTCGGCCTTGGCGATCGGGCAGGCCGCAGCCGAGCAGCATCATCGCGCCTTCCTTCGGATAGACGAAATCGACCGGGAAACCGGTATCGGCGAACGCCTGCACGCGGCCCGTGCCCCACACCGCGATCACCGCCTGGCCGGTCTGGAACAGCTCGGTCATCTTGCCGGGCGAGGGCTCGTAGACCAGCACGTTGGGGTTGACCTGGTCCTTCATCGACCTTGAAACCGGGCTCGATGTTCTTCTCGCTCGCCGCCGTCGATAGCTTCGCCATCATCACCAGCGTGTGCAGCCCGTAGGTGTTGTTGATCGGCGGGATCACCAGCAGCTTTTTGAACTTCGGGTCCTTCAGGTCGTCCCAGCGACGTCGGCGTCGGCCCAGCCCTTCTCGTCGAAATACTTGGTGTTGTACATGAAGCCGGTGCCGACCAGGCCGATGCCCACCGCCTTGTCGCCCTTGAACGCGTGGCCGCATCGTGGATTTCGGCCTCCGGCAGGCTCTTGATCGGCGCCGCAGAAGCCGAGCTGGATCGCCTGGATACATCGGGCCGTCATCGACGATCGCAACGTCGATCTGCTGGTTGGCCTTCTGCGCCTGCAGCTTGGCCAGCGTGTCGGTTGAATTGCCGGCGACGTATTCGATCTTCACGCCGTGCTTCTTCTCGAAGGCCGGGAAGATCTCCTTGCGCATCGTCTGCTCGAAGGAGCCGCCGTAGCCGGCGACATAGAAGGTCTGCTGCGCCTGGGCGGCATTCGCCCCGAGGATGACGGCCGCACCCGCCAGCAGCGCCGTGCGAATTGAATTTTTCATGGGTCTCCCTGCTCCGCTTGCCGCATTGCCGGCGCCCGCCGCCGGGTTTTTTGCGATAACAAAGGCTTTCACGCATGTCATCAATGCGTCAAATTGATTTTGATGGCCAGTCCATAACGGAATGTTATATTGAAAACGCCGCCATGCGCACGCTGAACCCCCGCCAGATCGAAGCCTTTCGCGCGCTGATGCTGACCGGCGGCGCCACCGACGCCGCCAAGCTGATGGGTGTCACGCAGCCGGCGGTGAGCCGCATGATCCGCGATCTGCAGTTGGCGCTCGAGCTCAAGTTGTTCGAGCGGCGCGGCACGCGGCTCGTACCGACCGGCGAAGCGCGCGGGCTCTATGCCGAGGTCGAGCGATCCTTCCTCGGCCTCGATCGCATCGCCGCCGCGGCGGCCGAGCTGCGCACACGCCGCGCCGGCACCTTGCGCATCGCTAGTTTGCCGGCCCTCGCCAACGGCTTCCTGCCGCGTTTCGTCGGCCGCTTCCTGGCGGAGCGGCCAAAGCTCGACCTCATGCTGCAGGGCCTCGTCTCGCATATCGTGATCGATCTCGTCGCGAGCGGCCAATGCGATCTGGGATTCGCGCAGTCGCCCGTCGAACATACCGGCGTGACGATCGAAAAGATGCCCAATACGCCTTATGTGGCGGTGCTGCCACCGGGCCACAAGCTGGCGCGCAAAGCGCGGCTTCGGCCGGCCGACTTCGCCGGCGAGCCCTTCATCTCGCTCGGACACTCGACCGCGGGCCGCTACCGGATCGACGAGATTTTCGCGCAGCACAACGTCAAGCGAATCATGCGCATCGAAACACCGCTCTCGGAGATCGCCTGTGCCCTCGCGGTTGCGGGCGCAGGCGTGGCGCTGTGCGAGTCGTTCACCGCGCGCGAGTATGCGGCGCGGGGACTGGTGGTGCGGCCATTCTCGCCGCGCGTGGAGTTCGAGTTCGCCGCCCTCTATCCCAGCCAGCGCAGCCTGCCCGCCGTAGCGCGCGAATTCATCGACCAGTTTCGCCGCTACATCCAGGCGTTCTCGCGCCGGCAGGAACGCCGCCTAGCGCCCTAGCTCTGGCCTGCAGCCCAGCGCGTGAGTTCGCCTGACGACATCTCACCGGCAAAGGCAGCCAGAACTTTCTCGCCGATCAGCGGCCCGAACTTGAACATCTGCCCATCGCAGTTGGTGACGAACAGGCAACGGCCGCTCTGCTCGATCACAAAACGCCGCTCGGCGTTCATCACGTAGTAGCCGACCTGCATGCGCAGCGGCCGGTACTCGTCGGCATCGCGCAGAATCGGCCGGAACGCGTCGATGACCTGCGCGCCTTCGGCGATGTCCCAGTTGAACCCGCCCTCGTCGGGGCGCCCGCGCCGGCGATGGCCGCCATGGCCGAATTTGAGCCCCGTGCCGGCGAGCGGCGGCAGCGTGTAGCCGCTCCAATCGCCAACCGTCACGATGGCCGGCGCCGTTTCCCAGTTCGCGCGATGGCGCGCCGGCGGCTCGACATAGCACAGCGCCTGGCGCCAGGTCGGGAGGTCGAAGCGGCCGGGGATGAGAGCGGGCAACCAGGCGCCGACGCAGACCACGACCAGATCGCCCGCGATGACATCGCCGGCCTGCGTGCGCACCGCGCCATCGTCGATTGCCGCCGCTTCGGTGTGCGGCATGAGACGCACGCCCGCATCGGCGCAATATCGCGCGAGGCCCGCGACGATGCGCTCGGCGAAGAGCGGCCCCGCCGGATGCGCGACAATCCCGCGACTGCCTGGCGGCAGTACGAGATGGCTGAAGCGCTCCTCGAGCGCGGCGCCGCTCAGCACGCTGAACTTCACGCCCAGGCTGCGGAACACGGTCTCTGTCTGATCGCCGTAATCGCCCTTGGCGGTCGAGATGGCAATCGCGCCGCTATCGGCGAAATGGCGTGCACCAAGATCGCGCCACACTTCCTCCCACACGGGAAAAACCTCGGCAACCATCCGCGTGTAGCCCGCGGCGGCACCATAATGCGGCCGGATCATGCGGTGCTGGTCGAACGAGGCGCCGCGCGGATTCGGGATCTCGTGGCGATCGAGCAGCGTGACGCGGTGGCCGCGCCGCACGGCGGCGCGCGCCACGCTCAGGCCGACAATGCCGGCCCCGACGATGACGATATGCGACATGGTTCAGCCCACGGCCTGAAGCGCCAGGCCGAAGCGCTGTGCGCCGTTCGAAGCCGCCGGCCAGGCGCCGCGCAGCATCGTCGTGACCGTGTCGATGGGCGCCAACCCGGCCTCGGTGAGCCAAGCCGCCAGGCGTTGCGCATGCGCCGGGATATCGACGCGTAGCACGCCCGCACGTGCTGAACTTGCGGCCGCCGCGACGAGCGCGATTGCCTCGTCCTCGCTTGCCGCCACCACCGGCCCGATCATCTGGCCGCGGCCGAACTCACGCAGGATGGTGAACCCGGCGGCGCGTGCCCCGTCGCCATCGACCACCCATGCCTCGCCGGCCATCAGCAACCGGGCGACGAGCGCGGTGCGGTCCGCGCCGAAGGCTACCGCATCCAGCGCGCACAACCCCTCATAGTCCGCCGGGATCGCGCGGCGCACCGGCGCCGCAGAAGGACGAGGTCTCGTCAACGCGCCGTCAATCCGCGCCTGATGCTGGCGTACGAGCCCGACCCGGCCAAAGCCAAGCCTCTCGTAAAGCCGCAGCCCTTCGGCGGTCGCGTTCAGCATCAGCGCACGCGGGCCCGCTTCGGTGATCAGCGCCGCCATCAAGCTCCGGCCAATACCTCGGCCTTGATGCTCGGGGGCGACCAACACCATGCCGATGGTCCCGGCCCGGGCGCCGAACGCCCACGAGAGCCCAACACCAATCATGCGGCCCGCCGCATCGGTGGCAACGAGGCCGCTGCCAAGATCGAGCAGCATCGCGCAGTCGACCAGACGATGGGGCCAGGACATTTGCAGGACGAGGCCATGCATCGCCTCGACATCGCTGGCGGTCATCGTGCGCAGCGCCGTATCGGCGCGACCGGCGCGCATTGAAATCTCGTCGTTCATGGCGGGGTCAGAGGGCCTTGCAGAGCCGCAACGCGTCGTAGATCGCGGCATGGACGCTGCGGCTGCTCACGGCATCGCCGATGCGGTGCAGTTCATAAGCTCCGTTGGTCGGCGGCGTCTCGCATTGCGGATGGCCGTCGAGCAGCGCGTGGATATCGGTGATGCCGTTATTGACCGAGCCGGCGCGCAGCGCGTCGAACGTGTCGGTCATGGGCACCGCCCCGTTCTCGATGACGACTTGCGGTGCCGTCAGCTCCAACGTCGTGCCCGTGAGCTCATGGCGGAACGTCGCGACCAGGCGGTTGCCGCGTGGCGCCACGCGTTCGAGCTGGTGGTCGATGGTGATGGCGACCCCGTGCTCGGCGAAGCGCTTACGATAAACGACGCGCGCATTGTACTCCATCTCAAGGCCCATATTGTCGTCGAGCGTCACGAATTGCACCGCGCGGCCCTGCTCGGCGAGATGCAGCGCGCACGACACCGCCTGGTGGCGGCCGGTACCGTCATAAACGATGACCTCGTCCTTCGCCGCGACCGTGCCGGACAGCACGTCCCACACCGTGGTGCAATGCTCCGCACCGGGCAGCCACTCGGTATCCGGCAGGCCGCCGGTGGCGATGATCACCGTATCGGGCTGCTCGCGCAGAACGTCTTCTGCTTCAGCATAGGTGTCGAGCCGGACATCGACATCCAGCCGCGCCAATTCCGCCGCGCGCCAATCGACGATGGCAATCAGATCCTTGCGCCACGTCGCACGGACTGCCAGCAAAAGCTGGCCGCCGAGCCGGCTCGCGGCCTCGAACAGCACGACCTTGTGGCCGCGTTCCGCGGCGACGCGTGCGGCTTCGAGCCCACCTGGCCCGCCGCCGACCACCACGACCTTACGGCCTGGCCGCGACGAGCGCTCGACGATCTGCGGCAGGATCTGCTCGCGCCCGGTCGCCGGGTTGTGGATGCAGGCAAGCTTCTTGTACATGCAATGCGACGCGCCGACGCAAGGCCGGATGCGATCCTCCTCGCCGCGCATCAGCTTGTTGACGATCTGCGGATCGGCCATGTGCGCGCGCGTCATCGCCACCATGTCGAGCAGATTCTCGGCGATGGCATGGCGCGCGGTCGCGAGGTCGGGGATGCGCGCGGCGTGGAACACCGGCAGGGAGACCTCGCGCTTGAAGGCGCCGACGGCCTTCAGGAAGGGCGCCAGCGGCTGCGACATGCCGGGCATGTTGTGCTCGGCCAGCGACAGGTCGGTGTCCATCCGGCCGAAGATCGCGTTGAAGAAGTCGATCTGGCCTTCGCGCTGGAATAGCTGCGCAATGCGCACGCATTCCTCAAAATCGATTCCGTCGTCGATATCCTCGTTGACGACGAAGCGGATGCCAACGATGTAATCGTCGCCGACGCGACGGCGGATCGCCTCGTGCACCATCAGCCCGAAGCGCGCGCGGTTCTCGAGCGAACCGCCGAAGCCGTCGGTGCGCCGGTTGGTGCGCGGCGACAGGAACTGGCCGATCAGGTGGCCGCCGGTCACCGTCTCGCAACCGTCGAGCCCGCCTTCCTTGCAGCGCAGCGCCGCTTCGGCGTAATCGGCGATGATGCGATCAATATCCTGGCGATCCATCTCGCGCGGAAAATCGCGATGACGGCGCTCGCGGATGGCGCTCGGCGCCAGGGTGGGCAGCCAGTTCATCGCCGCCGACGTCGCGCGCCGGCCGAGATGCGAGATTTGGCACATGATCGCCGCACCATGGCCGTGGATGCGCGCCGAGAATTCCTGCAGATCGGGGATGATCGCGTCGCTCGACATGTCGATCTGCCCGCCGCCCCAGCTCGAATCCGGCGCCACCATCGACGAGCCGCCGAACATGGTGAGCGCGATCCCGCCCTTCGCCTTCTCCTCGTGGTAGCGCTGGTAACGCTCCTTGGGCAGGCCGCCCTCGTCGATCGTCGCGGCGTGGCTCGTGCTCATGATGCGGTTGCGCAGCGTCAGTCCCTTGATCTTGAACGGCTGCAGCAGCGGATCGCGCAGGCGCGGCGGCGCCTTGTCCATGAGATGCGATGGGGCGGTGGTCGACATGGTTTTTTGCGTCTCTCTCGCTATGCTCGATTGTGCAGGCGTTTCAACGGCAGGATTGCGGCGGAGCCGGGTCGGCCAGATTGCAGCGCCAGCAGCTCTTCTTCCGTGCGATGACAGCGAACTTCGGCGCCCTTGGCGAAGTGCCGCAGCGGCGCCGGCTGGGACTCACAGAGCCCGGGCGCGCGCGCCGCACAGCGCACGACGAAGGCGCAGCGATCCGGATGACGCACAGGCGCTGTCTCGGCATGCACGGCCGCCAGCCGTCCGGCATCGATTCCATCGAGCCAGCCCGGCCGCAGTTCCGGCATCGAGGCGGCGAGCAGATCGGCATAGGGGTGCTGCGGCACTTGCATCACCACCGGCCCCGGCCCGCGCTCCATCACCTGCCCGGCATAGAGGATCATCACCTCGTCGCACACCGCGCGCACGGTCGCGAGATCGTGGCTGATGAACATCAGCGCCAAGCCGAGCTCGCGGCGCAGCTCCGCCAACAGCTCGAGGATGGCGGCACCGACGACGGTATCGAGCGAGGACGTGACTTCGTCGCACAAGATCAGCGCCGGCTCGGCCGCGAGGGCACGCGCGAGATTGACGCGCTGCTTCTGCCCACCCGACAGCTCGGCCGGCAGACGATCGAGCAAGGCCAGCGGCAGCTTCACGAGATCGAACAGCCGGCGCACCCGGCGCCGTTGCTCGCCGCGCGACAGGCCGTGATAGAGCGCCAGCGGCCGGCTCAAGATACGCTCGACGCTGTGCGCCGGGTTGAGCGCTGTGTCCGCCGCTTGGAACACGATCTGGATGCGCCGCAGCTCCTCCCGGCCGCGCGCACCGAGCGTGGGGGCGAGCGGCACGCCGTCGAGGAGCATGGTGCCGGCACTGGCCGGCAGCAGCCCTGCGATGACGCGTGCGAGCGTGCTCTTGCCCGAGCCGGACTCGCCGATGATGCCCAGCGCCGACCCGGCGCGGATCTCCAGGCTCACATCGTGCAGGACCGTCGTCGCCGGCCGGCCCGGTTTGTCGCCCACGCCGTAGCCGGCGACCAACCCGCGCACTTCCAGCAGCGGCGGTGCTTTCGCCGCCGGCTTCTCCGGTACCCCCTGCAGCTTCGGCCGGGCGGCCGCGAGCAGGCTGCGCGTATAGTCGTCGGCGGGGGCCGACAGGATCTGCGCCGTCGACCCAACCTCGCGCATGGTCCCGTCGCGCAGCACGACGATGCGGTCGGCGATCTGCGCCACCACCGCCAAGTCGTGCGAGACATACACCGCTGTCGTCTGGCGCTCGCGCACCGCCTCGCGGAAGGCGCGCAGCACCTCGACCTGCGTGGTCACGTCGAGCGCCGTGGTCGGCTCGTCGAACACCACCAGCTCGGGATCGGTCATCAGCGCCATCGCCGCCATCAGCCGCTGCAGCTGGCCGCCCGAGACCTGATGGGGAAAGCGCGCACCGATGCGCTCGGGGTCAGGCAGAGCAAGCGCGCGGAAAATATCGCGCGCCTTCGCCTCGGCCGCCGCGCGCGTCATCAGCCCGCGCATGCGGACACCCTCGGTCACCTGATCCATGACCCGCTGCGACGGGTTGAAGGCGGCGGCGGCACTCTGCGCCACGTAGGCAACGCGGCGGCCGCGCAGCTGCGACAGCTCAACGGGCGACATGGCGAGCACATCGTCGCCGCCGATGCGCACGCTGCCCCCCGCGATGCGACAGCCGCGCCGCGCGTAGCCGAGCAGTGTGAGGGCGATCGTCGTCTTGCCCGAGCCGGATTCACCGATGAGAGCCAAGACTTCGCCGCGCGCGATAGTGACGTTGATATCGCGCACGATGTCGACGTCCGCGCCGCGATCCTTCGTCGCGGTGACGCGCAGGCCGGAGATTTCGACGAGCGGCGCCATCTAACGCTCCATCACGCGGCTGCGGCCCGAGAAGCCGTCGATCAGCAGGGTAATGCTGATCGTGAGGGCCGCGATGGCGATGGCCGGCATCACCACCGCGGGTGCGGCTTCATAGATGCCAACGATGTTCTCGCGCACCAAGGCGCCCCAATCCGCGTTGGGTGGCTGGATGCCGAGACCCAGGAAGCTGAGCCCGCTCAGCAGCAGCACCACGAACACAAAGCGCAGGCCGAAATCGGTCAGCAGCGGCACGATCATGTTGGGTAGGATCTCCGCCCACACGATGTAGGCGGTCCCTTCGCCGCGCGCGCGCGCCACCTGGATGAAATCCATCGCGTTGATATCGAGCGCTTGCGCGCGTGCGATGCGAAATGACCCCGGAACATAGCTGACGGCCGCCATCAGGATCAGCACCGGCAACGAGGTGCCGAACGCCGCGACCACCACCAGTGCAAACATCAGATGCGGGATGGATATTAGCGCATCGGCGGCGCGGCCGAGCAGCGCGTCGGTCCAGCCGCGCTTCACCGCCGCGACAATGCCGAGCGTCACGCCGGCCGCACAGGCAAGCAGCGTGGCCAGCATCGCCACACCCACGGTGTAGCGCGCCCCATGCAGGATGCGGCTGAGGATGTCGCGGCCGAGATAATCGGTGCCGAGCGGATAGGCGGCGCTCATCGGCGCAAAGGGCCCGGCATCGACCACAAAGCCGGCGCGATAGGGGGCGAGATATGGCCCGAGCGCCGCCAGTGCCGCCCAGAACAGCACCAACGCGATGCCGAGCTGTGCCGCGGGCGTGATCCGCCGGCGGCGCGGCGCGGCGATAGCGTTGGCTTCGCTCATCGTGTCCTCAGCCGCGGGTTGGAGAGGATCGAACAGATATCTGCCACCAGGACCAGGATCATGAACGCGGCACAGAAGATCATCGCGCACGCCTGGACGAGCGGCATGTCGCGCGTCTCCACCGCGTCCACCGCCAGCTTGGCGAGGCCGGGATAGCTGAAAATCACCTCGACGATGATCACGCCGCCGAGCAGCGAGGACAAGTTGAGCGCAATCGCGTTGGCAATCGGCCCGGCGGCGTTGCGCAGCGCGTGGCGCAGCACCAGCCGCATTGGCCGCACGCCCTTGAGCCGCGCCATTTCGATATAGGAGGAATCGAGCACACCCAGCAGGGCCGCGCGCGTCATGCGCACCATCTGCGCCATGATCACGAAGCTGAGCGTCAGCACCGGCAAAGTGAAGCTGCGCAACGCTTCACCCAACGAGCCCACCGACGGCGTGGCCATGGCCGAGACCCAGCGCAGTTGCACCGCGAACAAGATCACGCCGACCGTCGCCAGCAGGAACTCGGGCACCGAGACCAGCGACACGGCCGTGACGTTGGTCACGCGATCGTAGACCGTGCCGCGAAAAATTGCCGTCGTGATGCCGAGCAGCAATGCCAGCGGCACCGAGACCGCCGCGGTGAGCCCCGCCAGAAGCAGCGAGTTCAAGAGCCGCGGCCCGATCAGCTGGCCGATCGGCAAGCGGTTGATCAGCGACACGCCAGGATCGCCGGTCAGCAATCCGGCCAGCCAGTGCAGGTAGCGCTCGGGTGCTGGCATATCGAGGCCCAGCGCGCGGCGCAAGCCCGCGACCGCCTCGGGCGAAGCGGACTGGCCGAGGATCGCTTCGGTCGCGTCGCCAGGGAGGATGTTGGTGCCGATGAAGACGAGCAGAGAGACGACAAGCAGGGTCAGCAGGCCGCCGCACACGCGCCGGACGATCATTCCCAGCATCAGCATGTGCGGCGCCCGCTTGTCATATCGGCTTAGCTCTCAAGCCAGACGTTCTCAGCGTATGTGTAACCCATCAACCCGCCGGTCGGGACCGGCTGCAAGCCCTTGAGCTTGGTGGTATGGGCGTCGAGGATGCTCATGAACACCGGCAGACCGATGCCGCAATTGTTGTGCACCAGCGTCTGCATCTCGCCGTACATTTCCTTGCGCTTCGCCTCGTCGGTTTCGGCCCGCGCCGTCACCAGCAGCTGGTCGAAGCGCTCGTTCTTCCAGGCACTCTCGTTCCACGTCGAATCCGACTTGAAGAACAGCGTGAACAGCACGTCGGCGCTGGGCCGCGGATTGATGCTGCCCATGCTGAGCGGGAACTTCATCCACACATTCGACCAATAGCCGTCGGCCGGCATGCGCTTCACGTCGATATTGAGGCCGATCTGCTGGCCCGCCTGCTGCATCAGCACCGCCTGGTCGAGCATCGTGCTGCTCGCCATGGCGTGCAGCGGGATCGTCGTGTTGGCCAGGCCGGACTTCTGCAGATGGAACTTCGCCTTCTCCGGGTCGTAGGCGCGCTGCTTGAGGCCGGGGAAAAAGAACCGGTTGGTTGGATCGATCGGCTGGTCGTTGGCCACCACCGCATAGCCCTGGAACACCGCGCTCTTCATCTGCTCGCGATCGAGTAGATGCTTGAGAGCGAGCACGAGATCCTGGTTGCGGCCCGGGTCGGCATCCTGGCGGATCACCAGGTCGTTGTAGCCGCCGGCCTTGGTCTCGAAGACGGCGTAGCCGGGCGAGGCCTGCACGCGCCGCGCCAGGCGCGGGCTGATCGAGGCCGCGACCTGGATGTCGCCCGACAGCAGCGCGTTGAGCCGCGCCGTTTCATCGGGAATGCCGATCAGCTCGATCTCGTCGAGATAGGGCTGGCCGGGCTTGAAGTAATCCGGGTTGCGCACGCCGACCGAGCGCACACCGGGCGTGAACTCCTGACAGCGATAGGGGCCGGTGCCGATCGCCGTCGCGAAATTGGTGGTGCCGTTCTTGATGATCAGGAAATGCGGCGTGCCCAACACGACCGGCAGGTCGGCGTTGGGCGATTCCAGCGTGATCTTGACCTCATGCGTGCCGCTCGCCGTGATCTCCTTCATCGGGTTCGCAAGGGCGCGCGCCGCCGAGCCGGTGGCCGGGTCCTTGTGGCGCGCGAGCGAATAAACGACATCGGCCGCGGTCAGCGGCGTGCCGTCATGGAACTTGACGTCGCGGCGCAGCTTGATGGTCCACAGCGTGGCGCCCTCGTTCTCGATCGATTCCGCGAGCTCGAGCTGCGGCGCCAGGCTCGCGTTGAGCCGGGTGAGACCGTTGTAGAAGGTGAAGCAGCGCGTGTAGTCAGTCTGGTTGTTCTGCTTCGCCGGATCGACGGTGTCGGCGTTGGAGGAGGTCTGGGACGCCACCTTGATCCGCCCGCCGCGCCGCGGGGTCTGCGCGAAAGCGCGCCCGGCATCGCCGATGACGGCGCCGGCCATTGCCGCGGTCATGCCCGCCGCCCCCAGCCACCGCATCAGATCGCGCCGGCTCGCACCACGCCGCAGCGCCGTCTCGATCGCCAACGCCTCGGAAAGACTGATCGCCGGAAGCCCCTTGTTGCTCATGCCCTGCTCCTTGTTCTCATTTGAGGAACGGGGCCGGCCAGGGCCGGCCTCCGCGGCACCGTCATTGCAATGCCTGGAGCGAATATGATCGGCCTGTCTGAACCAAACGTCATGCCCGCAAATCCTAGACGCGCCATACGCCAGGCGTATGGGGTGCCGTCTAGCCGCAGAACTGGCGCATACACCGCAGCCAGTTACCGCCGAGCATGGCGGCCGTCTGCTCCCGGCCATAGCCGCGATCGAAGAGACCCTGCGTGAAATTGGACAGCTTGCGCACCGTCTCGATGCCGGCCGGATATTGCTGGCGACCGAACGACGACAGCGGACCGAAGATGTCGGGCCGCCGCGTGCGCCAGGTGACGACGCTGGGCGGCGCCACGACGTTCTTCTGGTCCTGATAGGCTTCGACGTAGTCGAGACCGATGCCGACATGCTCGACGCCGACCAGCCGCACGAGATGATCGAGGTGATCGAGCAGATTGCCGAGGGTCGGCGTTTCGTCGGCTAAGGATTGCGGCAGGCCGCAGACACCGATCATGCCGCCCTTGGCGGCCATCGCCTTGATCGTCGCATCTTCGGTGTTGCGGCCATTGGGCCGGACAGCGTCGGCATTGGAATGGGTGCAGACCGGTGCGCGCGAGAGCGCGGTCGCTTGCGCGCGTGTGCGATGCCCGCAATGCGACAGATCGAGCATGATCGGCAGCGTGTTGGCGAGCGCGATCAGCTCTTCCCCAAGATAACTCACGCCGGCATCGCGCTTCTCGCCGCAGCCGTCGCCGAAGAGATTGGCGGTGGTGTAGGCCAGACCGAGGAAGCGCAAGCCCAGCCGCACCAGATGCTCGAGCCGCCACAGTTTGTCGTCGATCATCGTGGCACCTTGCGTGCCCAGCACGATGCCGAGCTTGCCGCGCCGCTTCGCCTCCAGCAGGTCGTCAGCCGTAAGACAGAGCATCAACAGATCGCTCTTGGCGATCTTGGTGAGCCGGACCTCCAAGTTGCGCAGCACCTGGTCCCAATCTTCTTCGAGCGCGATGGTGACGTTGGTGCCGTTCACCCCGCCGGCAAGGCAGCCCTCGGCGTATTTCGGTTCCAGCACGTACGCGATCGACAAACCATCGAACACGAACGTCTCGTCATGGAAGTGCCGCGTCGCCTCATCGGCGGTGCCAGCGTTGGCTGCAACGGCGGTCATGGCGGACATCTTGTCACTCCATTCAAGCGGGCTGAGGTGCAGTCGCAAAGCGGGCAATGTGGAACGGCTCGATTGGCGTTGACGTCGCGCCCGTATCGATCAGCTCGGCCATGACGTCGCCCACACCGGGCCCAAGCTGAAAGCCGTGGCCGCAAAAGCCGAACGCGTAATAGAGGCCCGGGACGCGCGCACTCGGCCCCATGATCGGACGGTCATCGGGCAGATAGCTCTCAATGCCGCTCCACACGCGAATGACGCTGAGCCGTGCCAGCGCCGGCACCAGCCGGCGAACCTGCTTGAGCTGCGCAAGCGTGTTCTGCGGCAGGACATACGCACGGCGAATATCGGTGAAGGCCGGCCCGCGATTGCCGCCGCCGAACACGATGTTGCCGCGCGTGACCTGGCGCAGATAGACGACCTCTTCATCCACTTTCGATGAAACGCCCACCACCGGCGCGATGCCGTAGCGCACGGGCTCCGTCACCGCCATCTGTGGCCCGCGCGCCACCAGCGGCACCGTCTCGCCGAAGCGTTCCGAGAGCAACCCGCCCCACGCCCCGGCGGTGATCAGCACCGCGGGCGCGCGAAACCGCCGTCCATCGGTGCTCTCGATCCGGAAATCCGTGCCGACCTTTTCGACCGTGGCGATCTCGCACTTCTCGATCACATGCGCGCCCGCGCGCGCGGCGGCGCGTGCGAAGGCCGGTGCGGCAAGGCGCGGATTGGCGTGGCCATCATTGGGCGAATACGAGCCGGCGATCGCATCGGTGCCGAGAAACGGAAAGCGGTCGCGCAGCGCGTTGCCGCTGAACAGCTCGAGCTCGAGGCCGTACGGCTTCGCGTCGCGCGCATAGGCCTCGAACACGCCGACCTGCTCCGTGGCGTAGCAGACGCGCACATGCCCGCTCGGCAGGAACTCGGCGTCCTCGCCCGAGCAGCTCCTTGAGCCGACCCCAGATGGCGCGCGAGCGGTTGGCGAGCGGCAGTTGCGGCAGGAAGCGGCCCTGGCGGCGCACATTGCCGAAATTGGTCCCGCTCGCCTGCTGACCGACCAGGCCGCGTTCGAGCAGGATGACCGAGCGGCCGCGCTGGCGCAGGAAGAAGGCCGACGCGCGCCCCCATGAACCCGCCGCCGATGATGGCGACGTCGGCCGCGAGTTCCGTCATGCGTCCACCGTCTCGGTCGCGATGGGCAGCGGCTTGACCGGCGCCTGGCCGCGCAACCGCCCGACGCGCTCCAGCGGCAGCCCCGCGGCCGCCGCGACGATCTCCGCCGCCGCATGCCCGCAATAGCGGCCCTGGCAGCGCCCCATGCCCACGCGGCTGAACGCCTTGGCGCGGTTGATCTCGCTGGCACCCTTGTCGCGCGCGACATGGCGCAGCTCGCCGGCATTGATGCTCTCGCAGCGGCAGACGATCGCATCGTCGGGCAACTGCGCCGCGGCCGCGGCGCGGCCAGGGAAACGCTTCGGCCAGGCCCAGCCGAAAGCGATCCATGCGCGCCAGAATCTTGCGCAACCGCGCGACTTCCTCCGCCGACACAGGCAGCCCGCATCCGCCAATGCGGCGAGCGCGGCAAGGCGTCCCGCCGCCTCCGCCCCGTCGGCGCCAAGGAGACGCGCGCCATCGCCGGCGAGATAGACGCCGGCGACACTGCTGCGCCCATCGGCATCGATGACCGGCAGCCACTGCCGCGTCGCCGCGTCGAAACGAAAATCGCAGCGCGCGAGATCGGCGAGTTGCGTCTCCGGCCGCAGATGATAACCGAGCGCCACCGCATCGCAGTCGAAGCGCCGCGTCGCGCCCGCCGCGATCGCGCACGCTAACGCGCTCACGCCGGTCTCCGCGTCGCCGGCTGATCTCGATCGGCGTGACGCCGGTCAGGAGCGCAACGCCCGACCGCCGCAGCTGCGCCACCAGCGCCAGACCTTTGCAGAGCACATCGGGCCGCGCGAGCAGCTTCGGCAGCGCCTTGAGCCGCAGCGAGAACGGCGACGTATCCAGCACCGCGGCGACGCTCGCACCCGCCTTGAGATACTGCGCGGCGACGAGATAGAGCAGCGGGCCGGTGCCGAGAAAGACGACGCGCCTGCCGATGGCGCAGGCCTGCGCCTTGAGCGCGATCTGCGCCGCACCCAGACTGTAGGTGCCGGCGAAGTTCCAGCCACGCACCGGCATCAGCCGGTCGGTGGCGCCCGACGCGATGATCAGCGCGTCGAACGGCAGCGCCTGCGTGCGCGTCCCTTGCGAGACATGCAGATGCCGGTCGGCGACGTTCCAGGCCAGCGTCTCGGGGCGGTAGTCGATCCGCCCGCGCAGCGCCTCGAAGCTTCGATGCAGCGCCTGCGCGCGCGGCGCTTCGGTGCCGTAGAGCGCCGCGTAGGAACGCCCGAAGTCCTCCGGCTGGCGGCGGTAGATCTGCCCGCCGTCGCGCCGCCCCTCATCGATCACGACCGGCCGCAGTCCCGCCGCGACCACGGCCTCGGCGGCGCGCACGCCGGCGGGCCCGGCGCCGACGATGATGACGCGGCTCACGGCCATACCCCGGGATCGGTCAGGATGCGCAGACCGGCGCTCACCTGCGTCGTGCAGGCGCGCAGCCGCTCGCCCGCTTCCGTCCACACCCAGCAATCCTGGCAGGCCCCCATGAGGCAGAACCCGGCGCGGGTGCCGTCGCCGAACTCGGACCGGCGCACATGGTCCGTCGCGTTGAGGATGGCCACCAGCAACGTATCGCCCGCTAGCGCCTGGGCTGGTTGACCGTTGATAACAAAGGAGATCGCGGCGCGCTCCCGCTCCGCGAGGCGGACAAACCGGGCGCTCACGGGCGCAACTGGCGGTCGACAGACATCATGGTTCGGCCCCTCCCCCGCGCGGTCATGCCCCGGTCGGCACCGTCTTTGCAATACCCAGGCCGAATATCATCCACCTCTAAAACACAAAGTCATGGCCACAAATCCTAGAAGAGTTATACGGTAGACGTATGGTCGGGTTGGCTAGGTTGGTACCGTCGCTGCGCGGCCTCCTGATTTTCGAGGCCGTGGCGCGGTCGGGAAGCTGCAGTGCGGCGGCGCGCGAGTTCAATCTCACGCAGCCGTCCGCTAGCCGCAACATCGCGCTCCTTGAGGAGCATCTCGGCACGCCGCTGTTCACCCGCAGCGCCGCCGGCATGGAGCTGACGCGCGAGGGCCAGATGCTCTACCAGGCGCTGGGCGACGGGTTCCACCGCGTCGAGGCCGCGCTGCACGACATCGCCGCGCTCAAGAACCGCAAGGACGTGGTCGAGCTGTCGCTCTCGACCGGATTCGTTACGCACTGGCTCGTACCCCGTCTGCCGAGCTTCCACCAGGCGTTTCCCTCGGTCGATCTGCGCTTCCAGCTGATCTCCAGCCATTTGCGCGGCGGGCCCGGGCCGGTCGACCTGGCCATGCGCATGAAGGGCGAGCATGACAGCGAGTATCACAGCTGGCATTTCGCACCCGAGCTGATCATCCCGGTATGCAGCCCAGCTACCTGGCGCGGCACGGAGATCTGCGCGGCGTGCCGGGCGAGTCCGGCCACACATTGCTGCATCTTTCGGACTCGCCCTTCGATCCACGGACCCTGTGGGGCGGTACAACCGAGCCGATGCCGCGCCAGGCCCTGCTGGAATTCAGCGACTACGCCGTTGTCCTTCAGGCCGCGATGAGCGGCGGCGGTGTCGCGCCGGGCTGGATCTCGGTGGTGTCGCGCCCGCTCGCCGATGGAACGCTCGTGCCGGCATCGCCGGTGCGCGTGCGCACCGGCAAGCATTTCCACCTGCTCGCCTCGCGCGCCAAGCCGCTGCGCGACGTCGTGGTCGCGATCCGCGACTGGCTCCTCGACCAGATGCGCCAGGACATGGAGCGCGTGGGGCCGCTGATCGAGCCGCCGGTGGGAAAGGACAGCGCTGCGTAGAGCGGGATTCAGACGCTCACATCGGTTCCATGAGTTTTCGCTTGCGACGAGGGCCTGGACTCATGAACACGAGCAGGTCGGCGTTGACCACGGCGCCGTGTGTCGTGCACATGCCGTGCGGGAGCTTCTCAAAGACCTTGAGGGCGGGCGCCTTCATGGAGGGGAGAAGGTGCAATGTGGAAACCGGAACACCGGATCGTCGCCGATCCCAAGCCACCGCTACGACATCGGCTGGAGGCCGCGGCTCTCTGGGCCGTAATCCGAACCCTTCGCCTTCTGGGACCGGTGTCCGCCTCCAACCTTGGCGGCTATGCCGCGCGCAAGCTTGGCCCTTGGCTGCCAGTCTCTCGGGTCGCAGATGCCAACTTACGTAACGCTCTGCCCGAGCTGGATGCAGCAGCTCGGCGTCGGGTGATCCGGGGGGTATGGGACAATCTGGGCCGCACGGCGGCGGAGCTGCCCCATCTTGCCGCGCTGGAGCGGACCGCACAGGGGCCTGGCTGGGAATGCAGCGATGATACGGAACTGCGCGCTCTTCAAGTGCGCGGGGGCCCTGCGCTCCTGTTCTCCGGCCACCTCGCCAACTGGGAGATCGGATTGCCTGTTGCCGCCTCGCTGGGCCTGAGCGTGTCGTGGTTCTACCGGGCCGCGTCCAACCCGCTGACGGATCGAGTCATCCAAGCTCTGCGGCGGGACGCTATGAGGGGCGGCGTGCCGATGTTCCCCAAGGGTGCAGACGGCGCTCGCGCAGCGTTCGCGCATCTGCGACGGGGAGGTCTGCTTGGAATGCTCGTCGATCAGAAGCTGAACGAGGGCATCGCTGTGCCATTCTTCGGCCGCGCTGCGATGACGACCCCGGCTCTGGCGCAATTTGCCCTGCGCGTACGATGCCCGGTCATTCCGATCCATCCGGTGCGGCTGGGGCCCGCGCGCTTCCGAGTGATCTGCGAGCCGCCGCTGATCCTCCCCGACACCGGCGACCGCAAAGCGGATGTGCAGGCGCTGACGGTGGCGATGAACGCCACGCTGGAGAGATGGATTTGTCGAACAGCCGGAGTGCTGGCTGTGGCTGCATCGTCGCTGGCCCAAGGAAACGGATCTTTGAATTTCCGATCGATCATGTCGACGATCTGGCTTAGCAGGAAACCGGCACGAATGTCTGGAGTTGGCACAAGGCCGACATTCAGAAGTTGCGCCCCGAAGTCCGCTTACCGCGAACGAGCGGCTATCTCGCGAATCTTTCGGGATGACCGAGTCTGACCCGAAGCAGACATGTACCGAGCATGCGTGCTAGCTTGGCGGGCCGTAGCTTTGATAAATCCAAACCGGACTTCGGGTTTCCTTCCTGCAGGGGACCTTTAGCTGCACGAACTTCCGCACAACCTCGAAACGGGATCGAGATTGGAGCCGGTGCATGCTTAGGCGGTAAGCTTGTTCAGCGAAATGCCGGCTAATATGCGGATAAAAATCACGAGTCCCGACTTTAGATTTTACTGCAATTCGACATTCGCTGCTTTGATCACAGCGGCCCATCGATCTACTTCCTCGCGCATGTATTTAGAGGTTTTATCGATCGAGCCACCGAAAGGCTCAGCAGATAATTTTACAAGGTGGTTTTGAATCTCTGGCTGTCGCAAAGCTTCGTTCACATCCGCGTTGATCTTGTCGACGATAGCTTTGGGGGTGTTCGGTGGCGCAACGATGCCGTACCAAGCGACCGCCTCGAAACCCGGGAATGTCTCCGCGATCGTAGGCACGTTCGGTAGGGCGGGCAGCCGATTGACCGAAGCGACGGCGAGCAATTTCAGCCTCCCGGAAACCACCAGCGGCAGAGATACTCCGAGGTTGTCGAACATCACGTCGACTTCGCCTGCTAGCAAAGCCTGTAGCGCAGGCGCGGATCCGCGATAGGGGATGTGGCGCAACTTCACCATTGCCATCAATTGAAAAAGCTCGGATGTAAGATGGGAGGTCGTTCCATTGCCTTGTGTCGCGGCCGTGACCTTCTCGGGATTCTTCTGAAGGTATTCGACGAAGTCGGCCAAGTTCGATGCCTTGACGTTGTTGGGATTGACAATCAAGGCGTTTGGCACCTGAGCCATCACAACAATCGGCTCGAATTTCGTCGGGTCAAACGTCAGCTTCGAATAGAGATCTGGTTGATCACGAGCGGTGGTGGTGGTGACGAGAGCAATGTGTAGCCATCAGGGGCTGACCGATAAACCTGGTCGGCGCCAATGTTTCCGGCACCACCAGTGCGGTTCTCAATGATTACGGGCTGACCCCATTTGCGCTTCAGCCAATCAGCGACCACCCTCGGCAGGATGTCAGCCGTTCCTCCAGCCGGAAACGGCACGATAATTTTTACAGCGCGGTCAGGATAGCCATCGGCGCGCGCCGAACTCTCAAAGCCGTCATACGCCGCGATACCAGCTATTAGCGCGATGGCAGTTCGGCTGATGAAAAATGAGCCCGCTTCGAACAGACCGCGCATCCGAGTTCCTCCGAAATACAACGTAAGTCTCGATCCACAGCTTTATAATGGCGATACTGCTCCAATGCATGTGAAGGTACAATGGCGTTCGACTGGATCGGCCCGCTCGTTTCAAGGATCTAAAATGAGTGAGAAGCAGCTAAGCATAGTTGTAGTTGGCGGCGGAATCGGCGGGTTGTTCGCGGCGAACGCTCTGATTGCTCACGGCTTTCAAGTATCGGTCTATGAGCAAGCGACTAGCCTCGGCGAGATCGGCGCCGGTGTGTTTCTGACACCGAACAGCGTTCGCCAACTACAAAGGGTCGGTTTGGGGCCTTCGGTCGAGAAGCGCGGAGCTAGGGTGGGGGCTGGTTCTCATTACTTTCGCCATGACGGATCGCCGATCGCGCCCGTCCAGGTAACGGACTCCTCCGGTTGGAATGCCACATTCGGAATGCATCGCGCGGACCTTGTCGAATTGCTGGCCGCGGGCCTGCCTCCAGGAGTGGTCCATGTGGGTCATCGATGCAACGGCTTTGAACAGATCGACACCGTGGCGCGAGTGTTGTTTGCGAATGGAGCAATTGCAGAAGGCGATCTCGTGATCGCTGCAGACGGCATCCACTCCGAGCTTCAACAGCATGTAGCTCCACCGTCTCGCCCGGTTTTCTCCGGATCTGTCGCCTACCGCGGCGTGATCGCGCATGATCTTGTTCCTCAGTGGCCAACCAAATCCTGGCTCATGTGGCTCGGTAAGGGCAAGCACTTCCTGACCTTTCCGTTGCGGGGAGGTGAACTCATCAACTACGTCGGGTTCGTGCCGGCGGACAAGGAGATGAAAAAGTCGTGGTCGGCCCCCGGCGATCCCGAAGTCCTCCGCCGTGAGTTCGCAGGTTGGGACCCGCGTATTGAGTCACTGCTAAACAACGTCAAGGCGACGTTCCGATGGGCTCTTTATGACCGTGAGCCGTTGCCAACCTGGACGCGGGGGAGCCTCACCCTGCTTGGAGACGCGGCGCATCCGATGCTGCCTCATCTCGGGCAGGGGGCAAATCAGTCGATTGAGGATGGAATGGCTTTGGCGACAATTTTAGCGCGCGTAAACCGCGAGAAGATCGAGGCAGCAGTTCTCGCATACGAACGTCTTCGCCGTGAGCGGGTTGCGCTGATCCAGCATGGGGCGCGCGAGAATGGGCTCAGATACGATTCTTCCAATCCTGACATCGCCGTCAGGGATGCTCAGATAACCGCTCATGCCGAATTCCGAAGGCGGCTCTACGACCACGATGTTGTGCCGGAAGCAGAAGCCGCAGCGCTTGCCCTGACGTAGCGAGTTGAGCGCGGTAAATCCCCCAGCTTCGCATGCTGAAAGCAGTGCTCATCGGTAAGCCAGCAAGGCTTACTTTCCCGCGCAGCCGCCCGCGCCTTCGGGCGGCTTTTTCTTTTGGGCAGCGATGTCCGCTTTTGGCACTTTTCGGATCTCGCGCGATGTCTGCCTTGGGTCCGCAATGCGCACCAAAGCGGACATCCAACAACGCCTACGGATTAATGAGTTCACGCCCTAAGTCTTGCGCGGCAGCGCAAAGGGCACCGGGTAGGCGAAGCGGCGCAGCACGTTGGTGGTGATGCGCGCGATGTTGTTGTCGAAATTCTTGTGCCCGAGGCTGCCGGCATAGGCGATCGAGCCCGTGGAGAACACGGCGCCGCCGCCCGGCGTTTCGAAGAACACCATGTCGGCGTGGATTTGCGGGTTGATCACCGCGTTCGAGGCACCGTGCGGGATGCGGACCTCCTCGGCCACCAGCTCGTAGCTGTTGGAATGATTTTCTGAGCGTGCGACGACCAGCGCGTGCGGCGGCGTTCCCAGCGCCGGGTCGGCGCTATCGATTTCCAGCCCGGCGGCGCCACCCTGCAGCGCGCCGAAATTGCCCAGGATCTCGTCCGTCACGCCCTCAAAAATGAAAGCCGCGCGCGGGTCGTTGCTGGCGGGCAGGCGGCGATAATAGCTGCAATGATCGAAGCCCTGGCTGATGAAGCCCACGCCCGCCAGGCGATTGGGGGCCCGCGCCTGGCGCCGCCACAGCCCGCCATACTCGCCGCTGAAGCTGTGATAGTACTCGCCCGGCAAGGCGTCCCACGCGCGCACGCCGCCCTCCGCGCGCCGCACCTCGATCACGCCGGGTTTCTGCGGGTGAAAGGCGATGCGCCAGATAGAACCCGTTGCCGCCCATATACATCAACCGTCCGCCCTGCCGCAGATATCCGTCCAGCGCGTCCAGCATCTCGATCGAATCGTATTCGGGATGGCTGCCCGTGACCACGACGTTGTACGGGCGCAGCGCCTCAAGCCCCTCGCGGTGCAGCTCCTCATCGGTGATGACGTCGAATCCCAGCCCGGCCCATTCGAGCCACTCGATCACGAACATGTCGCAGCCGAAATTCCAGATGCGGCCGGTCGGGCGATAATTGTTGGCGGGCCGCAGACGCGACGAATAGCAAACGCCGCTGCCGTCGGAATGCCGGTCATAGGTCGACAGGCCCATCTCCGGATGCTCCATGAACAGCATGTCGATCGCGTCCATGAACATCATGCGGCCGTGATACATCTCGGTGGCCAGCGATCCGAAACGCCCGCGATTGTTCGTGTAGACGGTGTACGTCGCGGTCGACGCCAGATACGCGACCTTGGATGTGGCCCGCCCGCGCGCCGGCCGTACGAAGAACGGCACGTAGAACTCTGCCTCGTTCGCCCAGAACCGCGCGGCATAGCAGCCGCTGCGCAGATCCGGCGGCACGGTGAAGGTGAAATCCACGCGCCATTTGGCGTCGTAGAGATCGTCGTCATGAAAATGAATGGCGCCGTATTGCTCCGGATCGTCGCGCCAGTTCATCACCGCACCGGTCCAGTTGTGCCCGGTCATCGCGCGCGCCGGCAGATTCACCGTCTCCCCGTGCAGCCGGTTCGCGGAAGTGTCGCGGAGCGTCTCCGCACTGATATCCAACGAGAAGTCCCAGCTTGCAACCACCGCCGGCTCCAACGCCGATGCGATCGCTCCACCCGCCAGGGCACCGATCTCGGCGCGATCCAGCGCGCGGTTGGCCAGCCGCGGACGCTCGAGACGGCCGTTGAAATGCCCGCCAACTTGCAGGGTCTTGTAGGCCGTCGGGTGGTCGACCGTGCCGCGCTGCCAGGCCGCGAACAGAAACGGCAGGGCCGCACCATCCAGCCGCACGGCACTCTGCCCTTCGACGCGAACCGGCACCTCGCCGTCGAATGATTTGCTGGCCAGCGGTTCCTGGCAGACGGTGATCCGCCCGCTCGCGGCGTCGAATGTCGCCGCCACCAGATACCAGCGTTGCGCCAGGAGCGGCACGCTGGTACCGACCCGCACGACATCGCGGCCGTTGCCGAGGCGGACCTCAAGCGCTCCTTTCTCATCGAGCGCTAGCCCGAAGCCGCGCCGCTCTGTTTCCGACCACGTGCCCAGTAGCGCCTGGCGGCCGCGTCCGGGCGTCGTCGGCCAGACCATGACTTGGATCGAGAAGCTCGACAGCGCGCCGATCAGCGGATGCGGCTCCACGACACCATAAGACCCGATATCGATCGTCTGCACGCGCGCGCGATAGACGCCATCGACGGGCGAGGCGACCGGCTCGAAGCGGAACGGGTTGGCGTTGGGTCCGGCCTGCGGATTGATCAGGCGCACGATCTGCGCGCTATAGGATTCGGCACCCGCGCAGCTGACCATGAATCGAATCGTCTCGCCGGGCCGCGCGGTGTTGGGATCGCAATACGCAAGAATGCCTGTCATGTCCCGCACTGGCCTCTCGACATTCGCTTCACTCGACCGGACATTCCCGTCCGGTCAGCGCCTGCCAGCGCAGGCGGAAGACGTACCATTCCGCCTCCTGCAAGCTCGTAAAAACGATATTGGTCAGGACGGGGGGCGCCACCGCACCCGGCCGCATGCGCGCAAGCGTCCATTGCTCGTGCGGCCTTGTCATCACCAGGACATGGAAGTCCTGGTCCGACGGACGGCGCATGACATTGAGGACGTATTGCAGGTCGGGGCTGTGCTCGCCGTAAGGCCGCGCCTTGAACTCGCGCGCCAGATCGACGCGGCTCGGATCGATCTGGAACATGATCGGTGTCAGCCCTTGACCGCGCCCGCGGCCAACCCTTCGACCACATAGTTCTGCAGCAGCAGCACGAGGATCACGGAGGGCAGCAACGCCAGCAGGCAGATCGCCATCATCAGATTGAAGAAGACATGGACATCGCCCACCAGGCTCGCGATCACCACGGGTAGCGTCATGAATTCCGGCTTGGAGTTGAGGATCAGCGGAATCAGCAATTCATGCCAGGCGATGATGAACATGATGACACCGCACGAAGACAGGCCGGGCGTGGACAGCGGCAAGGTGACCCGCAGGAACGCCGTGAAGCGGCTGCATCCGTCGATGCGCGCGGCGTCCTCCAGCTCGCGTGGAATGCTGTCGAAATAAGGGGCTAGGATCAATATGGCGTAAGGCAGCAGGAAGCCGGTCAGCGCGATGATCACGCCGGTCAATGAATTGAGCAGTCCCCAGCCGCGCATCGTGACGTAAAGTGGGATCATCAGCACGATGATCGGCACGAAGCGCGCGACCACGTTGGCGTGCATGAACCACGCGATCCAGCGATAGCGCATCCGCACGACCGTATAGGCCGACATCGAACCGAGAATGAGTGTCAGCGCCGTGACGCTGAGCGCCACGATCGCGCTGTTGGTGAAGGCGCGAAAGAAATGCTTGATGTTGTCGGGAAGATAGGTGGTCTGCTCGAAGATGCGGCCCTTCTGCTCGCCGGCGGTGAGGATGACGAGGAAGTTGTCCAGCGTGTATTCGTCCGGGAACACGGCCCTGGTATTGGCCTGCAGCGATTTCTCCGACTGGATGCTGCCGATCACCACCGCGAAGATCGGCAACAGCAGGCAGAAGATCACCGCCAGATTGGCGAGATGCAGCAGCAGCCGCGTGCCTTTGGATGGCGCCAGCATCAGGCAATCCTCCGGTACACGAGCTTGACGTAGACGATCGCCATGATGCCGACGATCATCGCCAGCACATAGGCCGAGGCGGAGCCGGCGCCGATATTGAACGGCGGCGCGAAGGTCACCTTGTAGCTGTACCAGGCGGCGACCCACGTAGCGTCGCCCGGACCGCCCTGGGTGATCGCCAGGATTTCCTCGAACACGGCGAAGGCGAACGAGGTCCGGAGAATCAGGATCACGGCGATGATCGGCCGCAACAACGGCAGCGTGATGTGCCAGAAGCGTTTCCACGCCGTCGCCCCGTCCACCGCCGCAGCCTCATAGAGCTCGCGCGAAATACCCTGGAGCGCTGCATGGACCAGCAGGATAGCGAACGGCAACGTGCGCCAGATATAGGGCACGGTCACCGCATAGAGGGCCGTGTTCGGGTTGCCGGCCCAATTGATCGGCTCGTCGATAAAACCCAGCGTGAAGAGGATGCGATTGAGGAAGCCGAACTGGAAATTATACATGAAGTGCCAGATCAGGCCGTTGGCGATCGGCGGAATGGCATAGGGCAACAGGATCAGCCAGCGCGTCACGCGCGACGTCCACACGCTGGTCTGATTGATCAGCAGCGCGATGGCGACCGCCAAAACAACTTCGGCCGTCACCGTGATGACGGTGAACGTCAGCGTGTTCTTCAGCGACAGCCAGAACAGCTCGTCCTCGAACACCCTTGCGTAATTCTGCCAGTCGTAGAACGGGAAAACGCCGCGCCTGATCTCGGCGATACCGACCTTGTGAACCGACAGATAGCCCGCGTAGTAGATCGGGTACGCGAGAACCAGCGCCATCAGCGCCATCGACGGCAGGTTCATGAACAGCGCCAGCGGCCCCGCGGACATTTCCCGCCGGCCGAACAGGCGCGCCCGTTCTCTCGGGCGCGCCGCGCTCGCGTGTGCGATGGCCACAGTACGCGTCAGCGCGCCGCGCGTTTCGCCGTATCGATCCCCTTGATCAGATTGTCGCAACACTGGTCGGCCGTGATCTGGCCGGTGAGTGCCTTCTGCACTTCGATGTTGAGCTGATCAGTCCACGGGAAGTGCCATGGCTCGTAGACGGACGACACCGGCTCGCCGATATAGGAGGCCTTGTTCCAGATCTCGAGGATCTTCTTCGTATCGCCCCAGGGCGCCCAGCCTTGCGACACCGCATCGCTATTCATCACCGAGTTGTAGCCGCTGCCGAGCATCGCGTCCTTGGCCAGGTTGACAGCCTGGGTGAAGTTGCCGTCCTTGGTGCGGCCGCCGAGATATTGCAGCAGCTTCCACGCCCATTCCTTGTCGCGATGGGCCGAGTTGAGGAAGTAGACATGCGTGACGCCGATGGTGCGCCCGTCGCCGGGGAAGCCATGCACCTTGACCTTGCCTGCGATGGGCGATTGCGCCGGGTCGTTGCAGACATTCAAGCCATAGTGATGGTTGGGCCCGCGATAGAGGTTCTTGCCGGCGCCGAAGGCCTTGGCCGAGGTGGTGAATTGCACCTTCAGTGATTCAGGGTCGGAAATGTCCAGGCCTTTTTCAAAGGTGTTGACCCACCATTTCAAGGTCTCACGCGCGACCGATCCGGCGCCGAGCTGATGCGCGCCCTGCTTGTCGAAGAAGGTCCCGCCGCGGTTCCAGGTAAGGCTGTACCAGGTGCCGGGAAGCTGCTCCAGGCCCACGCCGGCCACCCACAGGATCGGATAGCGGGAGAGGCCGTCCTTCTTCGCCTTCACGCATTGCTCGATTAGCTCGTCATAGGTCTGGAACGGCTGCGCGAACTTGGCCTTTTCCAGCATGTCCTCGTAGTAGTTCCACACCCACACGGCCGAGAAATAGGGCAGCCCCATCGTCTTGCCGCCGACCACCGCGACCTGCTTGGTGAAGGGCGTGAAATCCTTGGCGTAATCGGCGATGCCGGGCAGGCCGTCCAGCGGCTCGACCAGGCCCTGCTTGATGAAGCTGGGAAAGGAGAACGGGGAGGATTGCGAGACGTCGATCTTCTCGCCGCCCGCAAACATCGTGACCAGCTTGGTCGGATGATCGTTGAAGGAGGAGATGGTCGAATTCGACCTTGACCCCCCAATCCTTCTCGAACTGCGCCGCGATCTTCGAGTAGATGTCGCCATAGGTCCAGACGACAAAATTCAGCTTGTCGACCTTGGTCTTGGGGACCGTCGACCAGGGCCCGTCCGCGGCATGGGCCAGCTCCTCAAGGCCCGGCAGGCCGCTCAATGCTGCAGCGCCCGCGGCGGATTTCAGAAAGTTGCGACGGCTGAGCGCCCACTTGCGTGTGAAATCGGTGATCATGGCGACGTGCTCCCCCTCTGGTTCAGCGGCCAATGTCCCGTCCGGCAAACCCGTTCACGTCGCCGGCATTTTCTTGTTGATGACAGTCTGACAGCAAAATTTGCCGCCGCGCAATGCCCCTTCGGCGCGACAGTGCCTGTAGCCAAGAATTTCTGCGCGCACGGACCGCGCGTTCCGACCGCAATCCACCGCGCTGCCTAATTCGCCATCGCGCCGGCGCACGACTGCCTAAATGGCTGGCGACGTCGATGCGGTTCCGATTTCAGCCAGCAAAACGTCAGTCGCCGCGCGATGCTGTATTCGGGACACTCGGCCAGCCTGAGTCCGCCGTTCCATGCACCCGGATCAATCCGGCCGCCTGCACGGCGCGTATCCCCTCCGGCTCGGCAGCATCGAGGAAAGCCACACTATCGAAACGCGTACTGCGCCCGCCGATCTGCACTACCTCGCCATCGACGAAGGTCGCGAGAATATCGGCGCGGTCGAAGTGGCGCACGATTTCCCACGTGAAGTCCCAGCGCGGCCGCACTTCCGGTCCGCGGCAATCCAGCAGCAAGAAATCCGCTTTGCGGCCGGGCACCAACGCGCCAACCTCGTCTCCAAGCAGCGCGGCGTCGGCACCGCCTTGCGTCGCGGCATGCACCCAGCGCCACCCGCCGCCACAGGAAAAATCGTCGCGTGGAATGCCGAAGGCGAGCCGCTGGCAGGCCTCGGCGGCATCGATCATCCGCAAGCCATCATTGCGCGTGGCATCGGAACCGAGGCCCACGCGAATACCCCGCATGATGTAGTCGAGTGCCGGCGCCACGGCATTGCCCTTCCACATCGACGCCACCGGATTGTAGGCGACCGCCGTGTCGCTCGCGCGCAGCAACTCCGCTTCGGTGCCAGTCGTCAATGTGGCGTGCGCGATCAGCGTCGTGCGCCCGAGCACGCCCATCTCGGCCAGAAGCTCGATGGGCCGCCTTCCGGTCGCCTCGACGCAGGCATGGACTTCGGGCGTGTGCTCGTTTGCATGAATCTGGAAGAGGATTCCATGGTCGCGGCAAAAGCCGGCGAGCGCCTTGATCATGTCGGGCGTGTTCGACTGCACGCTGCCGCCCGCGAGCGACGGCACAATGCGTGCAAAGCGCCTGCAATCGGCCATGTGCTGTTCGGCCAGGCGCAGCACCACGTCGACATCCCGCACCAGATCGGGCGTGCGGGCATCGGTCGAGAAATTCTTGAGATCGAAGACCCCCGTCGAGGCGACCAGCCGGATCCCGGTCTCATCGGCAGCACGATGGACGGCCTCCGCGATCGCGCGCGGGCGCACGGCATGATCGACGATCGTGGTGACGCCGCCGCGCAGGGCCTCGAGGAAGGTCCACTTGGCGCTGAGATAGGCCGTCCGCTCCGTCAGCGTTGCCAGCATCGGCATCCAGAACCGCTTCCACAATTGCGCCGGCTCCCCGCCGGTCAATGATTTCACGAAGACCTCGATGACATGGTGGTGGATATCGAGGATGCCCGGCATGATTGCCGCGCCGGACAACCGTATCGGACGCTGTCGGCCCGGCCGCTCTGCATGCTCGGCGGCGGTGCAAAGCTCGACGATACGTCCCTTCTCCACCACCAGCACGGCATCGTGAATCGGGCCGAGCGGCCCAAGGGCCACATCGACGTGCAGCGCGTACCCTTCAGCGGGAAAGTCGGCGGCGGTGATGGTCGGCATAACGCATCCTCACTTTGGTCGCGTAAATCTCAAATAAACAGCATCGACAGTCCGGAAAGACAGAGTACGAGCATGCAGACCGGCACGAACAGCCGGGATTGCAGCGTGCGGAACAGCGCATGCCCGATCTCGGTGGTCAGGAAATAGACCGGTGCCAACAGCGCGGCGGCCAGCACCGCTTTCCAGGCGATGAGGCCGGCCAACATCAGTGCGAGGACCGTGACCGGATAGAGCAGGGCAAAGTAGACGATGAAGCCGGCCCGCAATTCGGCCACCCGATTGTCGCCGGTCAGCACATAGAGAATGGCCGGCGGGCCGCCGACGCCGCAAAAGCCGTTGAGCACGCCGCTCGATCACGCCGACCGCGACCGATTTCCAGCGCGCGGGCATCCCCGGCACGCGCGCCCCCAAGCTCATCGCCAGGGCCAGCGCCACGACGACAAGCGCCACGATCGTCTTCACGACGCTCGGCTCCAGCCAGTCCAGCAGCAGAACACCGAGCGGAACCGAGAGGATTGCGGCGATCGCGAGCGGGCCGATGACTCCGAAATCCACGAGCCGCAACGAAGTGCGGACACCCTGCAGGCTGGTCAGCAGATGAATCACCGAGATCAACGCCACGGACTCCGCGGGGCCGACCACGCGCAGGAAGAACGGCGCCATCACCAGCGCGCCGCCGAAGCCGCTATAGCCGCGCAACACGCCGGCGGCCGCGGTGGCCGCGATCAGCGCGGCGATCGTCCATCCGTCGTCCATGCGAGCCGCACGGCCCCTTGAGGCACCGATGCTGAGCGATGATGTCCTAACGCAGCGTCACGCTGGCCGGGCTCGCCTTCTTGAGCGGTGCTTCGCGGACAAACTCGCGAAACGCGGCGGGCGTCGGCTTATCGGCCTTGACCATGCCGCGATCGACGATCCAGCCGGCTTGATCGGCCAGCAGCACGAGCAGGTCGTCGTCGAGCTTCACTTTGTATTCCGTCTGCGACCACATCGCGTCCAGCTCCGCGGCCGGCATCACGCCCTTCATGTTCGCGAGCACGGCTTGCTTCGCCGCCGCGACATCGGCCGCCAACACGGCGTCCGCCTTGACCAGTGCTGCGACGAATTTGTCGATCATCGCCGGCGCCTTCTCCACGGTTGCGGCGGAGGTCGAGATGATCATGTGCAGGATGTATTCATCCGACACCAGCTCGCGATAATCGTCGCCCAGCGTCTTGCGCGCAGCACCGAAGAAGGTCGGGAACATGATCGCGGCGTCGACGTCGCCGCGCACCAGCGCCGGCACGAGGTCGGCCGGCCCAGCGTTCACGACCGTCGCCTTGATGCCCGTCTTGCTCAGCAGGCGATGGGTGAAATATTCGACATTGGTACCGAGAGTCGTGCCGAGCTTCTTGCCCGCGAGATCCTGCGGCGCCTTGAGATCCAGGAATTTCGCGGACGCGATGACGCGCTGGCCGCGATAGCGCGCCAGATCGGCGACGACCTGGATCTTCTGCTTGCGCAAGGCCGCCGTCGCGATCGGGAACTCCGCCATGTACGCGAAATCCACCTGCCCGCCGATAAGCGCCTCCAGCGCCTCGCGTCCGGTCGGGAACGCGATGGTCTGCACGTCGAGCCCGACCTCCTTGAACAGCCCGTTCTTGAGTGCGACATCGACCTGTGCCGTCTGCGGGTTCGGATTCCAGGCGAACTTCACGGCCTGCAGCGTCTGTGCCTGCGCGGCACCTGCGCTCAGGAGCAACGACACGGCAATGGCAAGATGTTTCAGCATGATGGGCTCCGGTGAGAGAGGCAGGAGAGTTCGCTCAGGATTCGTCCGGGTTCGGCGGCTTGAGCAAGGTCAGGATTTCGGCCCGGATCGCGAGCAGGCCGGGACCGAGCGTTTCGACCTTGCGCGGGCGCGCCATCTCGATCGTGTAGGAGCGCACGATCCGCCCCGGTGCTGCCGACATGACATGCACCGTGTCGGCCAGCAGCAGCGCTTCGTCGACGTCATGGGTCACGAACAAGATGGTCGGGCGGTGCTTCGACCACACGGCCAGCAGCAATTCATGCATGGCGAGCCTGGTCTGCGCGTCGAGCGCGCCGAAGGGCTCGTCCATCAACAGGACCTTGGGCTCGAGCGACAATGTGCGGGCGATCGCGACGCGCTGCTTCATGCCGCCGGAGAGCTGGCCGGGAAATTTGTGCGATTGCTTGTTGAGGCCGACCTCGGCCAACGCTTGCAGCGCGCGGCGCTCGAGTTCGTCGCGCGGCACAGCGAACCGCTTCAAGGCGAATTTGACGTTGCCGATCGCGGTGAACCAGGGGAACAGCGCATATTGCTGGAAGATGACGCCGACTTCCGGGCTCGGGCCCTCGACCTTCTGGCCGTCGATGCGGATGGCGCCGGAAGCGGGCTCGACGAAGCCGGCGACCGCGTTGAGCAAGGTCGATTTTCCACAGCCGGACGGTCCGATGATCGCCGTGAAGGAGCTTGGCGCCAGCGTCAGGCTGGTCTGCTCCAGAGCGGTTGAACCGACGCCGCGCCGTCCGCCATAGACGATCGAGACCGCGTCGATGTCGACACGGCCGCGCGTCGGCGTCGACTGCGTGGGCCGGCTCAGCGACATGGTCTCGGCATCGGACATCGTCAAGGAGAATGAGCCGAACCGCGCCGGCGCGTCTGTCAATTAATTGCCAAGCGGGGCGGCGCTCGGGCGCGGCGCCTCCGGGCGCAGGACAAGCCGCGCCGCGCCACCCTGGCGGACAGCAATCTTGCGCCCACGGATGGCGATCGCGCCCTGTTTTTGCATCCGTCCGAGCGTCATCGTCACCCATTGGCGCGTGGCGCCGACCATGGTGGCGAGCTCTTCATGGCTGAATTGCCGCTCGATGACCCGCCACTCGCCGTCGCTGCGGCCGTAGAGATTGGCCAGATTCTGCAGCAATTGCCGCAGCCGCTCCCCCACCGATTGCGTCGCCAGCACCTGCAGCAATTCGGAATAGCAGCGGCCCTTGTGGGCCAGCCCCTCGACCAGGCAGAGCGCAAGCGAGGGCATCTCGAGCATCAACGACCGCAAGGCGCCGCCGCTCAGATGGCGGGTGCGCGTCGGACCGACGGCCATGCCCGACCAGATATGCACGCCACCGCCGAAGATTTCCGGCCCGCCGACAAAATGTCCCGGCGTCCAGTAGGCCAACGTGATCTCGCGACCCGAAACCCCGGCGTAATAGGTGCGCACGCGCCCCGCTTCGATCAGGAAAATGCCGTCGTGCCGCTCGCCCTGGTGGAACACCGTCGCGCCATCGGCGTGCGTCAGAGCCCGGCCGGCCTTGCGCACGCGTAGCACGCTCCGCCGCGGTCAGTCGAGCCAGCAGATCAAAACGCGCCGTTCGCGAATCAGAGCCATCCGCCAGAAGCAGTGCAGGCTCATTGTCGGTCACTGTCGCTCCCCGCTTGCTCATCGCGCCGGCTCAAGCCTGTTGCCAATGGACGATGCGCTTGCCGAGCCAGGCGAACGCAAAGTCGATCAGCGCGCCCAGCACGCCGAGCTCGATGAGCAGCGCGAACATCTGATCGGTGCGGATATATTGGCGCGCCTCCTGCAGGCGATAGCCGATGCCGGACGAGGCACCCGTCAGCTCCGCCGCGACCAGGCTGAGAAACGCAAGGGCAACACCCAGCCGGATGCCGGCGACGATATGGGGTGCCGCCGCCGGGATCACCACCCCGAAGAATTCGCGCCGGCGCGAGGCGCCCAGCGAGCGCGACGCGCGGATATAGAGGTCCGGCACGTACTCCATGCCGTGATGGGTGTTGAACCACACCGCCAGGAACACGGTGTAGGAGATGACGAAATACTTGGACCCCTCGCCGATCCCGAACCAGACGATCGCCACGGGCACGAGCGCGATCGCCGGGATCGGGCGCAGGATGGTCAAGAACGGGTTCAGCAGGGCGCGTAGCAGCTTGGTGCGCCCGGTGAGCAACCCGACCGCAACGCCGAGACTCGCACCGATGAGAAATCCGATGCAGGCCCGGCTCAGAGAATCCAGGAGGTCGGAAAACAGCAGACCATTGCGATAAAGGTCTATCCCGGCGACCAGAACGCTATCGGGCGCCGGAAAAATCGCGTCCGGAAAAACGCCCAGCGCCGACACCATTGCCCACACAGCGAGCACGATGACCAACGACGAGGCGGGCTGCAGCAAGCGGATCAATTCTTCTCACAAGCGGTGGTGCGCTCGGTCGCGTCACGTCATCGATCCTGATGTCCCAGCGACCACCACCCGCGATCTGTCTTGGACACCACGCACCTGCTATGCATCGCTTGTGCCAAGAAAGTCAACGGCTTGTGTTTATCCCAGAGAGGCCTGCAACGCCTCATCAAGGATGCCCAGCGCCGCGCGCACATCCGCCTCTGATGTGACCAAAGGCGCCAGGAAGCGCACCACATTGCGCTGCACGCCGCATTTGATGAACAGGAGGCCGCGCTCGCGCGCCGCGTCCATCACGCGCTGCGCCGCCTCGGGGTCGGGCGCCTTGCTCTTGCGATCACGCACCAGCTCGATCGCCTGCATTGGCCCCAGGCCGCGCACGTCGCCGATCCGCTCGTATTTCTGCTGCAGGCTATCGAGGCCTTCGCGCAACTGCGCGCCGACGCGGATCCCCTGCTCCAGCAGCCCGTCCTGCTCGAACGCGTCGAGCACCGCCAACGCGGCCGCGCAGGCGATGGCGTTGCCGCCATAGGTGCCGCCGAGCCCGCCCGGTGTTGGCGCGTCCATGATCTCCGCGCGGCCGACCACGCCCGACAGCGGAAAGCCGCCGGCGAGGCTCTTTGCGACGGTCACCAGATCGGGCTCGATATCCGCATGCTGGAAGCCGAACATTTTGCCGGTGCGCCCGAAGCCTGTTTGAATCTCGTCGATGATCAGCACGATGCCGTGGCGCTGCGTCATCGCGCGCAAGGCCCGCAGGAAGGCCGACGGTGCCGGGATGAAGCCGCCATCGCCCTGCACCGCCTCGATCAGCACCGCCGCAACCCGGTCGGGCGCGATCGCCGTCGCGAACAGCTCATCGAGTGCGTCCAGTGCGGCTTCCGTCGTCATGCCGCGATAGGTGTCTGGATAGGGCGCATGATAAATCTCCGGCGCGAACGGCCCGAAATTCTGGCGATACGGCTGCGCGAAGCCCGTCAGCGTCACGCCCAGCAGCGTGCGGCCGTGGAAACCGCCGCGGAAGGCGACGATGCCGGGCCGGCCGGTATGGGCGCGCGCGATCTTGATGGCGTTCTCCACCGCCTCCGCGCCGGTCGTCAGGAACAACGATTTGTACGGCCGCTCGCCACCGACCAGCCGGTTGAGCCGCGTCGCCAGCGCGACATAGGGCGCGTAACCGGCCACCTGGAAGGACGTGTGGGTGAGCTTGCCGAGCTGCTCCTTCACCGCGGCGACGACACGCGGATGGTTGTGCCCGACATTCAGCACGCCGATGCCGCCGACGAAATCGAGATAGCGTTTGCCCTCGACGTCCCAGACATGCGCGCCCTCGGCGCGCTCGAGGAAGATCGGGTGGGCGGTGAGGATCCCGCGCGGAATCTGCTCGTTGCGCGCGGCAAGCAGGCTCTGGTTGGCGTTGCGATCCATATGCATCGGCGGCCCCTTTCAATCACGAGGCCGTCACCGTAAGGCTCTTCGCCTGGAGAGAGTCACCGAGTTGGGCGCGATGCCGGGCGAAGATCGCTCTTTGCCGGGCCCAGGATAGTGAAACTCGCTATCCGGCCGGGTGAATTTGGTGCCCGATTCCACGGCGCGGCGCCTATTCTCGAACCCTGCCGATCCGCAACGAAGCAGGAGCCGCCCATGACCGACCTCACCAAGTTCAACACCCTCACCTTCGACTGCTACGGCACGCTCATCGACTGGGAGCGCGGTATCCTTGCCGAGCTGCGCCCCTGGGCCGACCGCAATGGCCGCCACGACCTCGACGATAACGCGATCCTCGAGCTGTTCGGCACCACCGAGGCGGCGTGCGAGGACGAAATGCCGAGCAAGCTCTATCCCGAGATCCTCACCGAGGTGCATCGCCGCCTCGCCGCCAAATGGGGCATCAAGGCCACCGACGCCGAGGCCGCCGGCTTCGGGCAGTCGGTCGGACGCTGGCCCGCCTTCGCCGACAGCGCCACCTCGCTCCAATATCTCAAGCGCTACTACAAGCTCGTCATCATCTCGAACGTCGATCGCGCCTCGTTCGCGCGCAGCAACGAGAAGCTGAGTGTCGAGTTCGACCGCATCATCACCGCCCAGGATGTCGGCTCCTACAAGCCGAGCCTCAAGAACTTCGAATACGCGCTCGCCGACCTGTTGAAGGCGTTCGGCACCAAGAAGACGGACATTCTCCACACCGCGCAGAGCATTTTTCACGACGTCGTACCGGCGCGGAAGATGGGGCTCGCCACAATGTGGATCAACCGCCGCAAGCCGGTCGGCGGCTGGGGCGCCACGCCGGCACCCGCCGCCAAGGGCAGCGCCGCCACGCCGGATTTCGAGGTCGCCAGCATGGCCGATTTGGTGGCCTTGCATCAGACCCACCTCCGCGGCGAAGTTGCGTGAGGCGCGGGACTGACCCGGCGCCACCCAACGGGGGCGGTGATGAAACGCAGCGCAGGTGCCATCCGGCTCGACCGGCTCGATCTCAAGATTCTGGCGACCCTGCAGGGGTCCGGCCGGATCAGCAATCTCGAGCTCGCGGAGACGGTCGGGCTCTCGGCCACGCCCTGCATGCAGCGCGTCAAGCGCATGGAAGCGGCAGGGTATATCCGCGGCTACGGCGCCCAACTCGACATCGACCGGATCTGCGCCAATCTGGTCGTGTTCACCGAGATCACGTTGCGCAACCACAGCCGTGAGGATTTCCTCAAATTCGAGCGCGGCATCGAGGAGATCCCACAGATCCTCAACTGCTTCCTGGTGACCGGCGGCTACGACTACCTGGCGCAGTTCATCGCCCACGACATCCTCGACTACCAAACGATTGTCGAGAGCCTGCTCGATCGCGACCTTGGCGTTGAGAAATACTTCAGCTTCGTCACCATCAAGCAGGTCAAGCGCAGCGCGGGCTATCCGCTCGCGTCCCTGGTTCCCCCACCCGACCAATGAGAACACTCCGATGACCGCACCGCATGACGGCGCCGCCAGCCACGCCCCGCGCCAGGGCACGCTCACGCTCAAGGATCCGGACCTGCTCCGCCAGCAAGCCTATGTGAACGGCGCCTGGGTCGATGCCGATAGCGGCAAGACTTTTGCTGTGAGCGACCCCGCCACCGGCGCGATTGTCGGCACGGTGCCGGACATGGGGGCGGCGGACGCCGAGCGCGCGATCGCGGCAGCACACGCGGCATTGCCGGCCTGGCGCGCACGCACGGCCAAGGAACGCGCGGCGATCCTCAAGGCCTGGCACGCCCTGCTGATGGCAAACCAGGAGGATCTGGCGCGGCTCATGACCGCCGAGCAGGGCAAGCCGCTGACCGAGGCGCGCGGCGAGATCGCCTATGCCGCCGGCTTCATCGACTGGTTCGCCGAGGAAGGCAAGCGCATCTACGGCGACACCATCCCCGCGCACGGCGCCGACAAGCGCATCATTGTGCTTAAGGAGCCGATCGGCGTCGCTGCCGCCATCACGCCCTGGAACTTCCCCGCCGCGATGATCACGCGAAAGGCAGCGCCGGCGCTGGCCGCCGGTTGCACCATGGTGGTGAAGCCCGCCGAGCTGACGCCGCTCTCCGCACTCGCCCTCGCGGTGCTGGGTGAGCGTGCCGGCATCCCAGCCGGCGTGTTCAACGTCGTGACCGCCGACGCGGATTCAGCGCCCGCGGTCGGCCGTGCGCTATGCGCGAGCGAGCTCGTGCGCAAGATCACCTTCACCGGCTCGACCGAGGTGGGCAAGATTCTGCTGCGCCAGGCCGCCGACACGGTCAAGAAATGCTCGATGGAGCTGGGCGGCAACGCCCCCTTCATCGTCTTCGACGACGCCGACCTCGACGAGGCGGTCAAAGGCGCCATCGCTTCCAAATATCGCAACAGCGGCCAGACCTGCGTCTGCGCCAACCGCATCCTGGTCCAGGACAAGGTCTACGACGTCTTCGCGGCAAAGCTCGCGGCGGCCGTGTCGGCCTTCAAGGTCGCCAACGGCTTCGAGCCGGGCGCCGTGATCGGCCCGCTCATCGAACCGGCGGCGGTCGAGAAGATCGAACGCCACATCAGCGACGCGCGGGCCAAGGGTGCCAAAGTCATCCTCGGCGGCAAGCGCCACGCGCTCGGCGGCACGTTCTTCGAGCCGACAATTCTCACTGGCGCCACCACCGACATGCTGCTGGCCCATGAAGAAATCTTCGGGCCGGTGGCGCCGCTGTTCCGCTTCCGCGACGAGAAGGAGGCGATTGCCATCGCCAACAGCACGCGCCACGGCCTCGCTGCTTATTTCTACAGCCGCGATATCGGCCGCATCTTCCGCGTCGCCGAAGCGCTCGAGGTCGGCATGGTCGGCATCAACGAGGGGCTGATCTCGACCGAAGTAGCGCCGTTCGGCGGCGTCAAGGAATCCGGGTTGGGCCGCGAGGGCTCGCGTTACGGCATCGAGGAGTTCCTCGAGATGAAATATCTCTGCCTCGGCGGGATCGCGGCGACGTGACGACGACGCGGTACGAGTCCAGCGGCGTCCTGCTGGTGAAATCCGGCGGCGACGCGGCCCTGCCGGAATGGCAGACCGTCTTCGCCGACCTTGCACCAGGCCTGACCGTGCGCGGCTGGAACGATTCGGCGGTTGATCCCGACACCGTCACTTATGTGTTGGTTTGGGAGCCCGAGCCCGGGCGCCTCAGGCGCTATCGCAATCTGCGAGTCATCTTCAGCACAGCCGCGGGTGTGGATCATATCGTCAAGGATCCCGACCTGCCGCGCGGCGTGCCGATCGTGCGCATGGCGAGCGATGAGACGGCGCAGACCGTGGGCGAGTATGTCTGCCTCGCAGCCCTATCGATCCTGCGCGATGCCAAGCGCTTCGCCGCGGCACAAGCGGGTGCGCGCTGGGACCCGTTCGAGCCGTCACGTACCGCGCTCGCCACGCGCGTTGGCGTGATGGGCCTTGGCAACATCGGCCAGGTCGCCGCGCGCATGCTGCGCGGCTTGGGGTTTCCGGTCGCCGGCTGGGCGCGCAGCCGCAAATCGCTGGCCGAGATCGAAGCCTATGCCGGCATGGCGGAACTCGAGCGCTTCCTCGCCCGCACCGACATCCTCGTCGGGCTGCTTCCCGAAACGGCCGAAACGCGCGGACTTCATCGATCGGCGCCGCATCGCCCAATTGCCGCGCGGTGCCGCCGTCGTCAATGCCGGGCGCGGCTCGCTCATCGTCATGACCGATTTGATCGCGGCCCTCGATGACGGCCAGCTCGGCGCGGCCTTCCTCGACGTGTTCGATCCCGAGCCCCTGCCCGCCGACCATCCCGCCTGGCGCCACAAACGCATCACCGTCACGTCGCATATCGCCGGCTACGCTTCGCGCCGTGCGCGCGCCACCGCTGTCGTCGCGGCGCTCAGCGCTTACGAGCGTGGGGAAACGCTGCCGAGTTTGTACCGTCCCGAGCTTGGGTATTGAAGGGCGGCGCGCTCCGCGCAGCCCTTTTCGCGACTTAGCCGGTGGCGGCCGTGACGACGACTTCGAGGAGGACGCCTTCTCCAAGATCGTTCACGCCGATCGTCGCACGGGTTGGCATGTGTTCGCGCGCCAACCAGCTCGACCACACCTTGTTCATCTCCGGCTTCAGACTCATGTCCGTGATGAAGATGAGCGCGGAGAGCAAGCGGCTGCGGTCGGAACCGTGCGCCGCCAGAAGCGTATCGATCTGTTTCGTCACATCGCGCATCTGGCCCGCCATGTCGAGCGATGTGTCGTCAGACACGACCCCGGCAAAATGCAGAACGCCGTTGTGTTCAACCACTTCGTGCAGGATCTCGTAGTTTCCACTGCGTTTGATCACGGTCTCGTCCTTCGTTGCTTGATGAACTTCGACCCGTTCGATAGCAGATCAGGGGCAACGGAATCCATGACATACGCGACGGCGGGCCCGCAATCACGGGTCACGTCGGCCCGGCGTAGCAACCGGTCCGTGACGACACTCACCCATCTCACCGCGCAGCTGAGTGGCTTAAGCGCACGCTTGGAAAGCGTGTGTACGGGCAACCGTACCGAGGGTTCGAATCCCTCTCCCTCCGCCAGGCTTTGCGGCTTCGCCGCTTCGGCTGACGCTCATGCTGATGAACCTGTCCAACTGTCCCTTATAAGATCTCCGCCAATCGGCGCACGCCTGTCCGGATCTGCGTTGTCGTCAGCGCCGCATAACCGAAGAGAAGTCCGGCCCGCGGCGGCTGGCGCGCGTAGTATGGGTCAAGCGGATACACGCCCACGCCGGCACGCGCCGCCTTCGCAATAACTCGGGCCACGTCGGACCGGTCGAGATCGCGCAACCAGACGAGAAGATGCACGCCCGCGTTCTCGCCCGCGATTTCGACGCGGTCGCCAAGATAGTGCTTGAGCGCGCCGATCAGGGTTTGCCGGCGGCGTGCATTGTGCGCGCGCGCGCGTCGCAGATACCTTTCAAATGCCCCGCTCTCGATGAAATCGGTCAGCGCCTCCTGCCCGAGCATTGCCGAGTAGCGGTCGCAAACCAATTTCGCGGATAGGATGGGCTCCACCAGCGCCGACGGCAACACGAGATAGGCCAGGCGAAGTGCGGGATAGAGAACCTTCGAAAACGTTCCGACGTAAATCACCTGGCCCGCGCTGTCCAATGATTGCAGCGCCGCAATCGGATGGCCCTCATAGCGGAACTCGCTCACATAGTCGTCCTCGACAACCCATGCCTCCGTCCGCGCGGCCCACTCCAGCAAAGCGAGGCGCCGCGCCAGCGGCATGATCACGCCGGTCGGAAACTGGTGACAGGGCGTCACACAGGCCATCCGCACGCCGGCCGAGGCAAGCGGCAACCTAGTGGTGTCCAGGCCCGCATCGTCGACCGGAACCGGAATGAGCTCCGCGCCTGCAGCTTCGAATGTTGCGCGCGAACCGTGATAGCCGGGCTCCTCGACGACAACACCATCTCCGGGATCGAGGAGCACCCGCGACACGAGATCGAACGCTTGCTGCGATCCGTTGACAATGACGACCTGGCCCGCGTCGCAGGACAATCCTCTGGCGCGTACCAAATAATCCGCGAGGGCCGTTCGCAAGGGTGCGTAACCAGCCGGAGGTCCGTAGCCGAACGTATCGGGAGTGGTTCGGCGCAACCGCGCCGTGAGCAGCCGCCGCCAGGTCTCGTGCGGAAATTCGTCGAAGGTGGGGCGGCCGTACCGGAAATCGTATCGCAATGCTGACGGACGCGCGTATGACGATGAGGGCGGAAGTTTCACCGCCTTGCCAAGCCTCGCGCCAAAGGCAGACAGTCGCATTCCAGCGTTTGGCTTCGGCCGAACAACCCTCGTCCCCGACCGGACCGTAGCGCCAGTCGCGACAAGCATCACCGAGCGCTGGCGCGGCACGACATAGCCTTCGGCGGCAAGCTGCTCGTAGGCCAGCGTTATCGTATTGCGCGAGACTCTGAGATCGACGGCGAGCTTGCGCGTGGACGGCAATCGTGCACCTGGGCTCAAACGCCCGGCGAGGATCGCCGACTTCAGCGCATCGTAGATCCGGCGATGCAGCGGACCCGCTTCATCGTTCAAACTCAGCAGCACCGACCCCTCATCTGGCACCTTCGAATCGTAAAGATCTGGCTCTTTCCCGGGCCAGAGCTTCATCTTAGTTTGCTTCGCGCCGAAACGATACGAAAAGCACCGTTTTCGAGGGAGACGCGAAATGCCTGGGAACATTCCGATCACGACGCGGCGCAACATGCTCGAGCTGGGTGCGGCCGGCGCATCGCTGGCGGCGCTCGCGACGGTCTCGCAGTCGGCGCATGCCCACAACGACGAGGCGATGGCTCAACTCAAGGCCATGAACGCCAGATACATCCACGAATTCATCACAAATGATGTGCAGTCGCATGGCGCCCTCCTCCACGAGCGCTTCGTCGAGATGTCGTCACGGGGCCAGAGGCTGAACCGGCAGCAACATCTTGCCCGTTGGGCGACGGCTTTCGATCCCGAGGTGATCGTCTATTGGGACACGCGCGACGAGCTGATCAGTATTTTCGGCCCGGTCGGCCTCGTGCGTGCAACAAACAAGTACATCGTGCGCCGGGACGGCAAAGAGACCACCGGCATGACGGCCTATACAGACGCATACTTTCACGAAGACGGGAAATGGATGTGCATCCAGGCCCAGCTCACCGCCGTGCTTCCCGAGAACTATCCGCCCGACGACACGATCGTGAGCGTTTACATCAAGGGCAAACTCCAGAAGTAGCCTTGCTCGAAGCGGCGCAACGCCCCCCACGAAATACAGGGCGCCGTTGTGTTCGACCGCTTCGCGCAGGATTGGGGTGAGAGCAGCCCCCTTGACGCCCTCCCGAATTATTTTCTAAACTTGAGAAAATAATTCGGGAGGAACCGGTGGGCATCCACCACGGCCAGATCCTGCGCATTTTGCGCGACGACGGACCGCAATCGCGGGTCACGCTGGCCCGGCGCAGCAACCTGTCCGCAACAACGCTGACCCACCTAGCAGCACAGCTGCTGCGCGACGGTGTCGTGACGAATGCCGGCGGCGGCGGCAGCAGCGCCTCCGTGGGACGCCCGGCACAGGCGATCGGGCTGGTGGCTGATGCGTTCAATGTCGCGGGCGTGCATGTCGGCGCCGGCACGGTGCAGGTTGCGATCACCGATTTGAAGGCGTGCGTCAAGGCCATGACCGCCTTCACCTTCGTTGCGTCTTCAACCGCGCCCGACGCGCTCGTGAAACGCATTGCATCGGCCCTGACCAAGCTTGCTGAAAAGACCCCGTCAAAGCGCCTGATCGCGATCGGCATGGGCGTGCCCGGGCCCGTCGATGCCGGCCGGCGCAAGGTTCTGGCGTCGATCAATGTCGGCTGGAAGAACGTGCCGCTTGCCGACATGCTCGAATCGGCGCTGAAGCTGCCGGTCGTCGTCGAACACAACGTCAGCGCCATGGCGCTGGCGGAAACGCGCTATGGCATCGGCCGCGCGGTTCCGGCACTTCTCTACGTCTATTCGCGCACCGGACTTGGGGCGGGCCTCACGGTCGACGGCATGCCGTTCCGGCCCGGCGGTCATGGTGCCGTCGAACTCGGTCACATCCAGGTCACCGCCAATGGCGCCCCGTGCGCCTGCGGCAATACCGGCTGCCTCGAGACCTTCTTCAGCGAACGCGCGCTGATGAAGGCCGCAGGCCTGAAAGGCGCCGTACCGAAGCGCCTGCTGGAGAAGGTCGAGCGCAACCGCGCCGCCTGGGACACTGTGGTCGGCCATCTGACGACCGCGCTCGCCAGCGCCGTCAATTTGCTCACGCCCGACCTCATCATCTTCGGCGGCCATCTTGGCGAAGCGCCGGACTCTCTCTTCGATCGCTTGCGCGTAGCGCTGCCGCCACGCGTCATGCCGCATATGCGTGGCAATCTTCGTATCGAGCGCGCCAGCTTTGGCACCGCTGCCGGCGCAATCGGCGGCGCCAGCGTGGCGCTCGATCACTTCTTTTATTCGGGAGCCTTTCCGTGAGCGGCCCGCCCCAACGGACGGCGGCGCGCGACACGCGCGGGCTATTGCGCCGCCTCGTGAAGGTCCCGCCCTTCGCCCTCAACATGATCGCCTTCGCTGTCGGCATCGCGATCTGGGCGCTCATCACCGCGACCGGCGCCACGATCCTTCCCGGTCCCGCGAGCGTCTTCTGGCGCGCTGTTGACCTCCTTCAGAGCGGTCAATTGCCGCTGGATATTTTCGCGAGCCTGCGGCGTGTGCTGACGGGCTTCCTCCTCGGCGTGGCACTCGCCGTCCCGATCGGATTTCTGATGGGCTGGTACGCCATCGCCCGCAGCCTGATCGAGCCCTACATCCAATTCTTCCGGATGATCCCGCCGCTGGCGGTGATTCCGCTGGCGATCGTTACGATGGGGATCGATGAGACGCCGAAAGTCTTCGTGATCTTCCTCGCTTCGTTCCTGTCGAGTGTTGTGGCGACGTATCAAGGCGTCATCAGCGTCGATCGGACGCTGATCAATGCCGCGCGCGTTCTGGGCGCCAGCGATGCCGTGATCTTCCCCCGCGTGGTGGTGCCGGCCTCCGTACCCTTCATCCTGGTCGGTGTGCGCATCGGTCTCGGCTCGGCCTGGGCGACGGTCGTCGCCGCGGAGCTGATCGCCGCGCAATCCGGCCTCGGGTTTCGCATGCAGCAGGCGCAGCTTTTCTATGATCTGCCCACCATCTTCGTGAGTTTGATCACGATCGGCATACTGGGGTTGCTGATGGATCGTCTTGTGCAGGCGATCGATCGCCGGCTCACCGTATGGCAGGAGCGCGCATGAGCGCCGCCAAGATTTCCTTTCAAGATGTCTCGCGGCGCTTCGCAACGGGCGACCGGAGTTTCCTGGCGCTCGACCGCGTTTCCCTCGACGTCGCGGACGGCGAGTTCGTGACCCTGGTCGGCCCGTCCGGCTGCGGCAAATCGACGGCGCTGAACATCGCGGCGGGGCTCACGACGCCATCCGACGGGCAAGTGCTCGTGGACGGCAAGCCGGTGGCGGGCCCCGGCCCGGATCGCGGCGTGATCTTCCAGCAATATGCGCTCTTCCCCTGGCTCAGCGTGCGCGAAAACGTGGAGTTCGGCCTGCGCATCGCCGGCACGCGCAAATCTCGGCGTCGCGAGATCTCGGATCGCTTCATCGACCTGGTCGGGCTGACGGATTTCGCCGACGCGCTGCCGAAGACCCTGTCCGGCGGCATGAAGCAGCGCTGCGCCATCGCCCGCGCTTATGCGGTCAATCCCGACATCTTGCTGATGGACGAGCCCTTCGGCGCGCTCGACGCGCTCACGCGCGTCACCATGCAAGACCAGCTGCTCAGCACCTGGAGCCGCGAGCGGCGCACGGTCATCTTCATCACCCATGATGTCGACGAGGCGGTCTACCTCGCCAACCGCGTGGTCGTCATGGCGGCGCGACCCGGCCGGCTGCATCAAATCATTCCCGTCGACCTGCCCTATCCGCGTACTGAAGAGATACGCCTATCGCCGCAATTCGCCGCCATCCGCAACCAGGTCTGGCACGCGGTCTACCATCAACCAAAATCGACAACGAGGGAGGAACAAGCATCATGACCGTCACAAGGCGCGGCCTTCTCGCCGCTTCCGCCGCCACGGGCGTTCTTGCCGCCACGGGCCTCGCGCAGGCGCAGGCCAAGAAGACGATTCGCGTGGGCTACATCGCGGACTATTTCGGCACCAGCCTCACCGCGATCGCCAAGGACCAGCAGCTCTGGGCCAAGCATGGGCTGGAGCCGGATATGAAAGTGTTCACCAACGGCCCGATCCAGATTCAGGCGCTGGGCGCCGGCAGTCTCGATTTCGGCTATATCGGACCCGGCGCGTTGTGGCTGCCGGCCAGCGGCAAGGCGAAGATCGTCGCCATCAATGTGATCGGCCTCGCCGACCGCGTCATCGCGCAAGCCGGCTTCAAAACGATGGCCGATCTCAAGGGCAAGAAGGTGGGCGTGCCGCAGGGCACGTCAGGAGACATGCTGCTGCGCCTCGCCCTCGCCAAGGCGGGCATGCGGCTCTCCGATGTCGAGACCATCAAAATGGATCCGAGCACGGTCGTCTCCGCCTTTGCCTCCAAGCAGATCGACGCGGCGGGCACTCTGGTATCCGCTGGTCGGCGTCATCAAGCAGCACGTGCCCAATCTTGTCGAAGTCGCCAAGAGCGCCGATTTTTTCCCAGCGAACTCCTTCCCCAGCGCCTTCGTCGCCCGCAATGAGGTCGCGGAGCGCGAGCCGGACACGGTGAAGAAGGTCATCGCCGTGCTCAAGGAGGCAAACGACTTCCGCGCCGCCGACGTCAAACGCTCGGTCGACATCACCGCGAAGTTCCTGGGCGTTCCGGCGGGCCCGCTTGTCGACCGAATCCGAGAACGGCAAGTTCCTCACCAGCGCCGAGCTCATCTCTCTGAGCAAGAACGGCACGGTGGCGAATTGGCTCAAAGGACTCAACGAGCAGTTCGTCAGCTTTGGCACGCTGCAGAACCCGCTCGACCCGAAGGACTACTACCTCGCCGATCTCTACGCCGGCACATGAGACGCGTGTGGCCGCCGTCGCGTGCGGCGGCCGCTCTTCTTTAATAGCACTGGACGTCATCACCGGCGGCGCCGCGCCGGTCTTGAGCAGCTTGTCGACCCAAGGACTTCACGATGCCACAGCGCCCGAACATTCTCTTCATCATGTCCGACGATCACGCGGCGAAAGCCATCGGCTGCTATGGCCACCGCCTCAACGCGACACCCGCCATCGATCGGATCGCGCAGGAAGGCATGCGCTTCGATCATTGCTACGTGAGCAACTCGATCTGCACGCCCAGCCGCGCGACGATTCTCACGGGCACCTACAATCACGTGAACGCCGTCTTCACACTGGCGTCCAACTTCAACAACCAGCTGCCGCATGTGGCGAAACATCTACGCACCGGTGGCTATCAGACGGCGATCATCGGCAAGTGGCATCTGGGCGAAGGCAAGGATCACCAGCCCTCCGGCTTCGACCACTGGTCCGTGGTGCCCGGCCAGGGCGAATATCACGACCCGGTGTTCATCGAGGCGGCGGGTCCGGTCCAGGAGCACGGCTATGCGACCGACATCATCACCGCCAAGTCGCTCGCCTGGCTCAAGGCGCGCGATCGCTCCCGGCCCTTTTTCCTGATGTGCCACCACAAGGCGCCGCATCGCCCCTGGGAGCCGCATCCGCGCCACCGCAAGCTCTTTCGCGAGAAGATCGCCATCCCCGAGACGTTCACCGACGACTACAAGACACGCGCGCGTGCGGCCGGCGCCGCGCGCATGCGCATCGCCGATGACATGACCTACCGCGATCTCGGCGTGGTCCAGCCGGAAGGGGGGCGCGAAGTTGGCGAGCTGCTCGTCGCCGGCTCGCCCGAGCGCAAGCTGCCAAATCCTTCAGATGTTCGCGACGTGCGGCTGATCGACAAGGATACCGGAGAAATCTTCCGCTTCGAGACGCCGGACGCGTACCGGGAATGGAAGTTCCAGCGCTATATGCAGCGCTATCTGCGGACGATCGCGGCGATCGACGAAAGCGTCGCGGAGCTGCTCTCCTTCCTCGACAGCGAAGGCATCGCCGACGATACGCTCGTCATTTACACCTCCGATCAGGGCTTCTTCCTCGGCGAGCACGGCTGGTTCGACAAGCGATTTATGTACGAAGAATTGCTCCAGATGCCCTTCGTCCTCCGCTATCCGCGCGAGATCAAGCCCGGCACGATCTGCACCGACATCGCCTCGAATGTCGATTTCGCGCCAACCTTTCTCGATGTCGCCGGCCTCATGCGGCCGAGCTACATGCAGGGCCGAAGCTTGCGGCCGCTGCTGAACGGCCGCACGCCAAGCGATTGGCCGCAGGTCGCCTATCATCGCTACTGGATGCATCGCGACGAGTACCACAATGCCTACGCCCATTACGGCATCCGCTCGAAGCGCTACAAATTGATCTATTGGTACAACGAAGGCCTGGAACTGCCGGGTACGCAAGCCGGCGGCGAACCGCCGGAATGGGAATTCTTCGACTGCGTCGCGGATCCGCTGGAACTGATCAACGGATACGGCGATCCGCGCTATCGGACGCAAATCGATGAAATGACCCGCCTGCTTGAAAAAACGATGGCGGAGATCGGCGATGTTCCCGCCCATCGCGTCGGCAACGCTCACACGCGAGAGATGCCAAGTGTCGGCGGCGGCGCGGTTGGATCGTCACCGTTACGCGTCAATCCGTTCATTGGCGAGGGCCGCGACACCCAATAGGCCGGCATCGTTGCCAAGTGCAGCGACACGGATCGACGCCTGGCGCATCAGATACGGCCAGGTGAAATCCGGGAGATGGGCGAGAATCGGCCCGGTGAGTGCGGCACCGGCGTCGGCGATGCCGCCGCCGATGACGCAGGCTTCCAGACCGATCGCATTGATCAGTGTGCCGGCGGCCTGCGCGATGTGGCGGGCGACCTCGTTGACCGCGATCCGCGCCGCCTTGTCGCCGGCCGCCAGTTGCGCGAACAGGGCTTCGACATCGCCGCTCTCGATCGCGGCACTCGTCCCACCAGCGGCGCGATAGGCCGCGACGAAGGCGGATGCCGCGGCGCGACTCTCGAGCGAAGCGGCCGGCCCATCCGCTGCCACGTCGCCGACCGCCATGGCGCCAAGTTCCGGCGGTTCGCCCTTGGGGCCGACGAGCGGATGCCCATCGACAACGACCGCACCGCCAACGCCGGTGCCAAAGGTGAAGAGCGCGAAGCGGCTGAGGGACCGGCCGGCGCCGAACCGCGCTTCGCCGATCGCGGCGGCAACGCCGTCATTGGCGACGATCGCCGGAAGATGCAGCCGTTCGGCCAGGGCCGCCCGCACCGAGCGCGCGCGCAGCACCGGCACGTTTCCGGCACCGTCCAGCAACATGCCGGTCTCGGAATCGGAGAAGCCAGGCGTGGCAACACCGATCGCGACAGGCGACGGCGCCTGTCCGGTGCCGAGGGCGACTAGAGAAGCGGCCAGCCGATCCGCCATGGCTTCGAAACCGAGGTCGGGATCGAAGGCGATGCGATCCTTGCGCAGCAGCCGGCCGTCCGAGGAAACCAGCCCCAGTTTGATGGCGGTGCCGCCGATGTCGAGGGCGAAGATGGTGTGTGTCACGTTCGATGATCGATCTTGATGCCAAGGCGCTTGGAAAGCCCGGGAAAGCGCATGCGGTGCGGCGGGATGCCACGCCGGCGGGCCAGAACTCTCGGCGAGACGCTGGAGCGGGAGAATTGCCGCGATGGTGTCGAGCGGCGCCGGCGGTGCGGCCGCAAGATGAACCCAGTCGAACGGCGTCGCCTCCGATGTCAGATTGAGGAGCACGAGTTTGACGCCGAGTTTCGTCATGACGCCCGCGGCGTGCGCGCCCTGCCGGCGCTCGTCCGCGTCAGCGGCGATGAGGATGGCGAGGCTCTTGGCCGAAAGCCCGTGCAAGCGGCCGTGCAGCGCCTCTTCGAGCGGGAAACCGGCCGCCGGCAGTCCCGCCATTTCGGCGATCTTCAAGGACCCTTCGAGCGCCGTGCCGTAATGGCGCTCGCTGCCGATGACGGCGATGAAGTCGGCGTCGTCGAGTTCGGCCGCAAGTTTGACGGCCGGCGGCGTCGATGCCGCGAGCAGATTGTCCAAGGCCCGCGCTGCGAGAATGTCCGCGGCACCGACCGCGCGCCCGTCGAGCCAATCGGCCAGGACGAACAAAGAAGCGAGCGAGGCGGTATAGCCCTTGCTCTTCGGACCGACCGGCTCGCGCCCGATTGGCATATGCAGTAAGCGCGAGGCCTGGCCGATTGGGCTATCGCGCTCGGCGGTCAGCACGATTACGTCGAGGCCAAGCTTCTGCGCGTGGCCGACAGCGGCGACACTGGTCTCGCTGGTGCCGGTCTGCGACAGGACGCAGACCAGAACGCCGGCGCTACCTGCCCAGTTACGCCGCATGAAGATGCCAGGATTCATCGCATCAACGCTGCGTTGCGCCGTTTCCAGGCACGGCTTTGCCGCGATCAGCGCATTGAGCGAGGTGCCGGAGCCGACCAGGATCAGTCGCGTCACATCCGCGCACGGCCACGCACGCAATTGCGCGCGCAGTGCCGCCACCGTCTTCGGCACGGTGTCGCTCTGTTCCCGGACGAACCCGTCGAACACAAGATCATCATCCGACCGCATCTCGCTCATGGGATTAGCCCTTCACCGCGCCGATCGTCAGGCCGCGCACCAGATGGCGCTGGAAGAACAGCATGAACGCCAGGATGGGCAGCATGATGCCGATGGCGCCCGCCGCCGAGAGTGACCAGTAGTTCAAATCCTCGCCGCCATACTCGGCGATCGCCACCGGCAGCGTCTTGGTCTCGGTCCCCGTCAGAACCAGCGCAAACAGGAATTCGTTATAGGCCAGGAGCAGGCTGAACAGCGACGTGACGACGATACCCGGCCGCGCGAGCGGCAGGATCGCATGGAAGAAAGTCTGCCAGGCATTGCAGCCGTCGATCGTCGCCGCCTCGTCGAGCTCGCGCGGAATCTCCAGGAAGAAGCTACGCATCAGCCAGACGGTGAAAGGCTGATTGAGCGCCACCATCGCCGCGATCATCGCCGGGTAGGTGTCGATCAAGCCGAGGCTGCGCGCCATGACGAAAAACGGGATAACGAGGAGGATGTGCGGAAACATCCGCACGACCAGCAGGCTCATCAGGAACGAGCGGCTGGTGCGCGTTTCGATGCGCGACAACGCGTAGCCGGCCAATGTTCCGATCGGCACGGAGATGCACACGGTCCCGATGGCGATGATGGCGCTGTTGAGGAAGAAATCGATGAACCGCCGCTCGAACCAGATCGCGTAATGGAAGCGGAAATTCGGCTCAAAGATCAGCTTGGGCGGAATGGCGAAGGCATCGACCGGGTTCTTGATCGAGATCATCACCGCCCAGACGATCGGCGTCAGGCTGAAGATCGCGGCGATCGCGAGGATGACGAGCAGGGTCGGCTGCGCAAGATGGCGGCGCATCAGAATGCCCCTTTCTCGCGGCGATAGATCAGGGCCACGAGCATCAAGATAAGGCCCGTCACCATCAGCATCGTGATCACGCCCAGCGCCGAGGCGCGGCCGACCTCGAGCTGCCGGAACGCCAGCGCGTAGGTGTACATGGTCAAGGTCTCGGTCGCCGTCCCCGGACCGCCGCCCGTCAGGACATAGATGGCATCGAAGGTGCGGAAGGCGTCCATCACGCGGATCGCCAGCACGAACAGGACCTGGGCCCGGAGGGCCGGCAGGATGATGTGCCACACGAGGGTTGGCCCCGACGCGCCATCCATGCGCGCCGCTTCGAGCAAGGCCGGATCCATGCCCTGCAGGCCGGCGTAGAGGATCAACATGATGAACGGCGTGAACTGCCAAACGTCCGCGACGATGAGAGTCACGAAGGCCCACATTGGCGATCCCAGCCAGTCGGGCGGGAAGATGCCGGCCGAGGCGATGAGCAAGTCTGCCAGCCCCCAGCGCGCCGCGAACACCCAGCGCAGGAACAGCGCCGCCACCACCGGCGTGATCAGATAGGGCACGAAGATCAGCGTCGAGAAGACACGCGCGCCGCGTGTCAGCTTGTAGAGCGCCAGCGCAAGCATGAGCCCAAGGAAAAATTCGATCGCGATCGCGCCGAACGTCAGGATCGCCGTGACGCGCAAGGACGACCAGACGCGGCCCTGGCTCAGCAATGTCGTGTAATTGTCGAGCCCGATGAAATTCGAGGACGGACGGCCGAGATAGTAGTCCTGAAAACTCAGATAAACCGCATAGCAAACGGGATAAAGCTCCACCAAAGTCACGACCAGCGCGCTCGGCAGCACGAACAGCCAGAGTGTCCGGTTGCGCGGATTGCCGCGCGACCGCAAGCGAAAGGGCGCCATCGTCGAATTGACCGGCTTCACGGAAAAAAGAGGGCGGCGGAGCGCTGAAACCATTCCGCCGCCCTTTACGGGGAGATGCAATGACCTATTTGTAGACACCGCGGCGGGTCAGGAAATCCACCGATTCCGCCGCCGCCGTGTCGAGCGCTTCCTTGACCGGCATCTCGCCCGTGACGGCCTGCATGATGCGCCGCGTGACGACGTCGCTCACTTCCTTGAACTCGGCGAATTTCGGGAACGTGGCGCCGGCTTGCAGCGAGGATGCGAGCACCTTGTAATAACGGAAGCGCTGCTGCAGCTCCGGATCCTCGATCACCGAGACGCGGGTCGGCACGGCCAGACGCGCGGCTTCGCGCTGGTTCTCCGGCGAGAGGGTCGCCGCGAGGATGCGGAACAGCAGGTCCTTGTCCTTCGACGAGAACTTGGAGATGACGAAACTGTCGGCGACCACCACTTGCCCGCCGCCCGGCGGCGGTGCCCAGTTGATCTTGCCGACGACCGTCGACTGGTCGGCGCGGTCCATGGCGGCCGTGCGCGTCAGCCACTGCATGCCCATCGCCACCGCGCCCTGCTGGAACAGGATGGTCGATTCGTCATTGCCGTTCGCCGTGAAGCCGCGCGGCGCATATTGCGTCATCGCCTTCATGGTCTCGATCGCCTTGACGCCCTTCTCGCTGTTGAAGACGGGCCGCTTCTGCGCGTTGAACCAGCCATCGCCGATCGCGTTGAGATACCAATGCGCCTCGTTGAGGACGCCGTCGCCCTTGAGCGTCATGACAGAGCCCGATCGCGCCGGTGTATGAAACGACTTCGCCAGCGACGCGAACTCCTCGAACGTCTTCGGCGGCGTCTTGCCCTGCCCCTCGAACAGATCCTGGCGATAGGCGAAGAGCTGCGTGTTGGTCAGCACCGGCAGACCGTAGACCTTGCCGTCATAGGACGCCGACTTCATCGCACTCGAAGCGAAATCGGCGAGTTTATATTGGTCCTTGTACTTCGCGATGTACGGGTCGAGCGGCTCCAGCCAGCCATTGGCGGCGAAGTTCGTGATCGTCAGATCGTTGCCGAGGAAAATGTCGATGGTGCTCGCACCGGACGAAAGGGTGATGGTCTGCAATTCCTTGAGCGGCGCGTTCGGCATCAGGTCGACGGTCACCGTGACGCCGGGGAGCGCCGTCTTCAGCTTCTCGGCATAGAACTCCAGCGCCGGGTAGCGTTCGCCGACGAAGCGGATCTGCTGCGCCTCGGCCCCGGACGTGGCGGCCAGCATTGTGCCGGCGGCGAGCCCCAGGGCGCCGAACAACCGGGTTGTGGAAAGACCCTTTAGTCTCATGCGGTTAGTCATTGTTTTGCCCCCTTCTGATGGATGGATAGGTCACCCGCGCATGCCGGTGACGATCCCAGAAAGCGTCACCGTTATTAATTCAATCAATTTGATTTGATCATGGATTTCGATAAGAATGCAAGATGCAGCCAGAGGAGCCGGCGCCATGAATCTGACCGGGGCCAATCTTGACCACGCGCGGCGGTTGAACCGTCGCGTCGTCCTGGAGATCGTGCGCGTGCACGGCCCGTTGACGCGGGCCGAGATCGCCCGGATCGCCGGGCTGTCCGCGCAGACCATCTCCAACATCGCCGACGAGTTATGTAAGTCGGGCCTGCTGCACGCCGTGCGCCGGCCGGCGGGCGGGCGCGGTCAACCGACCAGCGATCTCGCTCTCAACCCGGATGGCGGCTTTACCTTCGGCATTTCCTTCGACCACAACAGCCTGGTCGTGCTTCTGACCGACGTCGCGGGCACGGTACGCGACAGCGAGCATCACAGTCTGAAAGCGACCGCGCCCGATACCGTCCTGCCGCTGATCGAGCAGTCGGTTGCGTCTCTCCTGCAGCGTCAGGAAATCGCGCGCGATCGCGTCTGGGGTGCCGAAATCGTCATTCCGGCGATCTTGCAGAACGGCGAATTGGTAGCGCTGGGACCATCCTCGCTGCCGTCCTGGCACGGGTTTCCGTTGCGCAAGGCGTTGTTCGATCTTCTCGGCACGCCTGTCCTTGTCGAGAACGATGCCACCGCCGCCGCGATCGGCGAGCGCCTCTATGGCGCGGCCAAGACCCTCACCGATTTTGTCTATATCCATATCGGCGCCGGCATCGGCGGCGGCCTGTTCCTGCGCGGCCAGCCTTATGCCGGCGGCTACGGCAAATCGGGCGAGATCGGTCATATGGTGGTCGAACCGGGCGGTGCCCCGTGCCCTTGCGGCAATCGCGGTTGCCTCGAACGCTACGCCTCGCTGAACGCCGCCCAGGCCGCGCTCGGTCCTTCGGCGCTCGGCGACGACACGATCGACATTGAGGCGATCACGGCGGCCTTTCATGCAAACGATCCGCGTCTTGCCGCATGGGTCGATCTCGCGGCGCAGAAGCTGCGCCATGCCATCGTCGTGTTGGAGAACTGCCTCGACCCGCAGAGCATCATCCTCGGCGGCGTCATTCCACGCCCGATCCTGGAAGCGATTGCGGCCAAGCTTGCGCCGTTGCCGCGCAGCGTCAGCTCCAACCGGCCGGGCGATACGCCGCGCGTGATGCTGGCGCAAATGGGAATCGACACACCGGCCCTCGGCGCCGCGACCCTGCCGATCTTCGATGGCATCACGCCGGAGCTCTCGCTCCTCTTCAAGAGCGGTCGCGTCCGAACCCGCGCCTACGGCCGCCAAAAGCCGAAGCTCGGCCCCTTTGCGATTTCGACTGAACCCCAGACAACCTCACGCTCGTGACGTTGCGCGTCACGCGGCCCGCTTTCCTTGCGGGTCCTTGCTCTGGGGGCGGTGCGCGGGAGTCAAGCACCTGGAGACGGTCTTGCGACGGGCTTGTGCGAGGCCGGAACTCAGGGATGTATGCTCGGATCACCGTTTCGTGGATTGGTCCCGGACGCCGCCGGGATGCCCGGCGCTACGTCTCGAACCGAAACGAAACCGACCGCAGGCAGGCATCTGATGTAACGAATGGCTCCGACAGCTTCCCAATAAAGCGACAGCGGTTGCCGAACGGTTCGTTTCGGCATTCCGCCAAGATAGTGAAGGAAGTGTCTGAGCTGCCGCTCGTGGAGGAGTAGCTTCATGTGGTACCCGCCGGAGCCGAGGGCATAGCGCCTCATCAAGTAAGCCCGATCAGCGTCGGTGCGGCCGTGGTGATGGCTCACCACGATGCGGGGGTCGTATATGCCGTCCCAGCCCGCCAAGCAAACGCGCGCGGCTGCATCGCAATCGGCCGCCGACCCAATATAGCTGCCCGGTCCAAAGAGCGGATCGAATTCCGCCAATTGCCTCCAAAGCAGCGCGCCGAAACGAGAGATTGGCGCCCGTGAACTGCCCAGGCCGAACGTAACGGCCGGTGCGAAAGCGACGTGGAACAGAAGACGTCTCAATCGTCAATGCCAGGTCCATCGGGTCGTGAAGCAAGATCCGCCCGGTCGCCACACCTATCGCTGGATCGGCAAAGGCGTCCGCCACGGCCGCTGCAAAATCGGGTGCCGGATAACAATCGTCGTCTGTGAAAGCGACGATGTCGCCGCAACTCTTGCGATAGCCAGCATTCATCGCATTCCCGACGCCAGGCGTCTTTTCGAAGATATATCGGACCGGGAACGGTGCGAATTTTGTCGCGCGATCGAAAATGGACTTCGTGTCATCTGTGGACCCGTTGTCCACCAAGATAAATTCGAAATTGTCTGTGGCCACAATTTGGACGATCGCCTGCAGGCACCTGGCGATCTTGTGCGCTCGATCCTTCGAGCAGACAACGAGAGAAACGGAAGGCCTCTCCGGCACGGAACACCCCCTGCCGGGGCACGCATCGCCCCGGCAAATCTCAACTCCAAGTTTAAGCCGGGCTACCCGGGGCCGGAACATGTCATTTTAACGGCAAGAACGTGGCGCAGCGAGCCGCTGCAATTGCAACTTCCGCGGCGCGTAATCGGTCAGGCCTTGGCCCAAATTCCACACGCACCGGTGCGTTCGCGGTAGTGTAGTGGTAAATTCCTAAAGGGCTTTGATGTCGAGCGGGAACGCCCATGGCGATTGATGCAACAGCAATCGAGGAAGTTCGCTCCCAGGCCCGCAGCGGCGCTAAATCTGTCCTGGCGCTCCGCGGCTTGAACTTCGTTGTTTCCTTTGCCGCGACGATCATTCTGGCACGGCTCCTATTACCGCGAGAGTTTGGCCTTGCCGCAATGGCCGCATTCGTCCTGAGTTTCCTTTCGACCTTTCGCGATGTCGGCCTCACAACAGTGACGATCCAGAAAGATACCGTCACAGCGTCAGATCTGACCGCTCTTTTTTGGCTCAATGTGATCTTGACGGGCCTGTTAGCTCTTGCAGCAGCGCTAAGCTCGCCTCTGGCAGCGGCATTCTACGGCCAACCGCTCGTTGCGAGCATTCTGTACGTGTTGTGCTTCAATTTCATTATCGCGGGCGCCGCCGCCCAACATCTCGCCATGCTTCGGCGGGAGATGCGCTTCGACGCGATCTTGATCGCGGAAGGTTGCGGGCTCGTTGTCGGGCTCGCGGTGGGCACCGTGCTGGCTTATCTGCGTGGAGACGTGTGGGCGCTTGTCGGTATGACCCTCGTCCAGTCTGTCGTGACGAGCGGTTTGGTCGTCGCACAGTCGCGATGGCGCCCGGGTTTGCCCAATTTCAAGCGCGAGCATATGAGCTTTATCGGTTTCGGCGCCAACGTGACGGCCTTCAGCGCCCTGAATTTCCTGTCGAACAATTTGGGGGCCATTCTCCTGGGCCATCTTTCCGGCCCGGCTGCGCTTGGGCATTTCATGCGCGCCCAGCAGCTCTTTGCGTTGCCGGCGACGGCTATCGTCCACCCGCTCATGCAGGTGATTTTTCCCATGCTCTGCCGTTTCAACGGCAACGCGGCGGAGTATCGCGACGTCTATGTGAGCGTGATCGCGCGAATCAGCATGTTCCTGCTTCCCGCCGCCGTAGTTCTTCCGTTGGTGAGTGCCGACGTGGTGCTCGTGCTGTTTGGCCCAACCTGGAGCGAAGCCGGACCGGTTTTGGCTTGGTTTGCGCCCGCCCTCATGGCTTTGGGCATGGTCCTTCCGTTCGGTTACCTGATGATGAGCCAGGGCCGCGTCCAAGAGCTCCGGATGTGGGGGGTGGCGGATCTCCTCATTCGCGGAGGCGGAGCCAGCATAGGCGCTTTCTTCGGACCGGTTGGAGCCGCCGCAGGTTTCTCGCTGACGACACTCTTCATTGCCGCGCCGTTGATTGTGGCATTGACCGCACGGCAAGGTCCCGTGCGTATCTCCGATCAACTTCGAACCGTGCTACCGGCGTGGGGCTTGGCCGGTTGCACGTTCGCAGCGGCGTTTGCCGGCGTGTTCACCGTGGATTCGATGGCGCTCCCGGCAGGGCTTCCATCGCTCACCGTGAAAACAGGTTTTGGGTTTTTGGGATGGTTCGCCGGTTGTCTAGCAGTTTCGTCGACCCGGCGAGCGCTTTTCGACCTTGTCCGAAGCACACTTTCCGTTCGATAACGCCCCAGCATGCTCAACAACGTGAAAAGCAGCATACTCCGGCTCGGTACGCGCCTCTTTCATCGACTGATGCACGGCGAGCAACAACCTCTCTCGGCCGGCTTGGAGCCAGTCTACCAACGTTTAGTCGAGCGAGATCTGGCACGGCTCGGCATAAGGGACGAATTCTATGCGGTCGGCAGCGCCGCGAATTACAGCCTTTTCTACGTCATCTTGCGCGCGGTTTTGGAGTTTCGCCCGGCGCGCGTCATCGAGCTGGGAGCTGGGCAGACATCCCTTTTGCTCGATCGGCTGGCGACGTCTGGTCTACTTCCAGGCGACATTGTAACAGTAGAGCACGATCGCCATTGGGCGCAGCACATCGCGGCCGCGGTTAAACATCCTGTTGTGCGGATCGATCTCATCGATCAGCCCGGCGGTGACCGCATTTGTGGCGCCTATGACATCGCCGCTTTGAAAATTGCCGGACCGATTGATCTATTGATTATCGACGGCCCTCCCGGTGGCACAGAGGCGTTGCGGTTCTCCCGACATGGCGCTCTTCCACTTCTCAAGCATATGAACCGGGACGGGTTCGTCGTTGTCATCGACGACGCGGAGCGTCCCGGGGAAACAGCGCTCTCGAGCCGTATCGAGGAAGCGCTACAGACCGAAGGGATCATTTTCCGGCGCGGCGCGATCGTTTCCAGCAAGCGCCAGGACGTTTTTGCCGGAGGACGCTGCCTGGCCGCGTCTTATTTCTAAGACATATTCCCGATCCATTTGGACCAACTGCGCTGCCGAGAGGCTCATATCTGACTCGGATCACGGTCAGACACCACATAGCTGCATCATTTGCGGCGCGCTCCGATGCGATCACGGCGCCGGCGATCTGGACTTTCCCCTCGCGGCTGCCGTACCACTCTCGCTCAGCGGCACACGAAGATCGTACTGTTCCAACGATCCCGCCCATTCGGATTCGGCAATCCATAGTTCCGGCGGACCTGCTCCGGGATCGTATCGATGAATGGATCGATGGTGACACTCTAACCTGACTGGCGCAGCCGCGACAAATAGTCATCGTAGCCGTAGATGCGGACGTGATCATGTTGACCGAAGGCGGCAGCACGCCCTTCCGGCGTCGTGATCGACCAGTCTTCATACGTATCGGCACGGTCCTCGAACGGAACCAGCAACAATGCGGTCCCGCCAGGCTTAAGAACGCGACGCACCTCGCGCATCGCGCGCCGGTCATCCGGCACGTGCTCGAGAATGTGGCTGGCGATCACGAGATCGACGTCGGCATCAGGTAGTGGAATGTCCGTGATATCCATCTCGCGGATGCCGGGTACCGTGTAATTCGCTATGCAGGCATCGGCTGAAAGATACTCGACGTCCGCGAGCGACAAAAATCGCCGCGCCAAGCAGTTTTCGGGCGCGAAATGGAGGATCCGGGCGCCACGCTGCAATACCACGGATTGCTGTAGCCACAACCATAGAAGCCGATGCCGCTCCAAGGACCCGCAGCCCGGGCATAGTGCCTTCAATCGGGTCGGGTTGCCGAACGCGCGGAACCTGAACGCTCAGTCGCACAGAGGGCAAAATTCCGTCGCGCCAATGCGACGAACGGCCATGTCAATTCTTGGGACGATCCGGCGCGCGACGCCGCGCAATGCTTGGCTGGCGATATTCATGGTCCGCACCTCGACCGAAATTGACGCCGCGAAAACCTTACGCGTTGGCCGCGCGTGCAGCAACACTACGGCGTGCCTGTCGTATCACGTCGAAAGCGTGCCCAAATGGTGCACACGGCGTCGAGCAACGTGCTCGAATTGGGCGCGATTGCGCGCGCTGTCAGGCGTGCATCGCGTAATTCTGATTTTCAGGAGCGGAATGGTGGGCGCGACAGGGATTGAACCTGTGACCTACCAAGTCAAGATAGTGCTCTCCCGCTGCGCTACGCGCCCGCCCCGCGAAAAACGCCGCGATGTCGCTGCAATAGGCCGCCGGGTTTAGGCGGTGCGGCGCTTCCGTCGCATGAAGCCGAGACCCGCAAGGGCAGCGCCAAAGAGACCCAGCGACATGGGCTCCGGCACCGCGACGACGCTGGACACGATGAAATAGCCACCCCCGCTGCCGGTAGGAGAAAGCAATGCTGTTCCACCGATCGAATGGTCGCCCGCCCCAAGCACAAACGAACCATGACTAATTGAGTTATCTGCAAGGCACGCACTGATGTCGTTGGAGCAGTTACCTCCACGAGTTGGCAGCCGATGTGGACCCGATGGGAACGCCAAAGTCGAGGAGCGTAAACTGATCGCCCGAGAGGAAGCTGTCGGTAACGATCAGTGTAACGGCGCCAGAAGTCATGAAGGTCCATTCTGGACTGGGCGCGGCAAGGCTCGCCGGATTTACCCCCAGGATGACGAAAGATCCATCGGTGAAGGATGAGCCGACACCGCCAAATCCGAACGAGTACCACTGATCGAGCAAGATCGGGTCCGCCTTGAGCGGCACTGCCGTGAAACTGACGGCCGCAAAAGCGACGGCAGCAGACAAGAGTTTGCGCATTTTGGCTCTTCCCCAATAGGCTGCGTTATCGGTGGCTTCGACATGTGAACGCAATTGCCATGCCACGTACTAACCAACTGATTTGGACTCCCTTTTTGGAAGCGCCCACGGTGGGGGTAAAAGTTGTCGACAGTGTCAAATGGGATGCACCGGTTTCTAGACCGCGTCTCATAAGCGGCACGTGCGGCTGATGCTTGATGCCGCCAATGTCTGCCTATGACCCGTAACGCCCATGTTTGCGATGCGGCCACGGCATCGCTCCGCCTTTGCGATCAAGGATCGGAGCGAACGGCGCCGGAACAAGGCGCACCGCTCATGCACCGAGAGAGCGGCGCGAGAATATAAACGTCTGATCTTTCAGGAGCGGGATGGTGGGCGCGACAGGGATTGAACCTGTGACCCCTTCCATGTCAAGGAAGTGCTCTCCCGCTGAGCTACGCGCCCATCCCAAGGGTCGGCGGGACTATACTCAAACAAAGCCGCTTGGCAAGCCGCCAATCCCGGCCGGGTACACCCGACGAAAATCGCGTCGGAACCGAGCTCAGGCGGCGAGCAGGCGCTCGACATGCGCCACCAGCTCGCGCAGGTGGAAAGGCTTCGAGAGCACGGTCGTCCCCGGCAGCGGGGCGCGCCCGCCATCCAGCACCACGGCCGCGAAGCCGGTGATGAACATGACGCGCAGCCGCGGATTGGCGGCGCGTGCCTGGCGCGACAATTCGACACCGTCCACGCCGGGCATGACGATATCGGCGATCAGCAGGTCGAACGTCTCCGGCTTCGCGTCGAGCGCGGTGCGCCCGTCGGGAAAGCTCTCGACCTGATGTCCAGCCCGCGACAAAGCGGTCGTCAGAAACTGACGCATCGCGTCGTCGTCTTCGGCGAGAATGATGCGGGCCATGGTCCCCGGACTCGGTTATTCAAAAAAACTATAGCGGTAATTCATCGTCCGGCAACCTGCCAAACCGACGGATCGCCCGATGCCTTCGGATTGTAGAATGCGCCGGCTTGCCGAAGCGTTAACCGGCCCACATGGCCGGGCGGGACCTCCCATCCCTCTGGCGGACGCATGCGGTTGGTGACAGCAGGCTCCGGATTGCATTAAATCGACTTATGACGCCCGCCGCCGCCGTGACGCCGCCCATCGACCCACCCTTCGAAGTGCTGCGGCCGGCCGCCCAGACCAGTCCGGTGGTCTTTGCCTCCCCCCACAGCGGCAACCGCTACCCGCAATCCTTCGTCGCCGCCGCCCGGCTCGACCCGCTGGCGCTGCGCCGGTCCGAGGACGCCTTCGTCGACGAACTCTTCGCCGCCGCCCCCGGCCTGGGCGCCCCGTTGCTGCGCGCCCTGTTCCCGCGCGCCTATGTCGACCCCAATCGCGAGCCGTGGGAGCTGGATCCGGCCATGTTCGCCGAACCGCTGCCCGATTTCGTCAACGACCGCTCGCCGCGGGTGGCGGCCGGCCTCGGCACCATCGCGCGCGTCGTTGCCAGCGGCGCGGAGATCTACAAGGGCAAACTCTACTTCGCCGACGCCCAGGCGCGCATCGATGGGCTCTACCGCCCCTATCATGCGCAGTTGCAGGATCTGCTCGACCGCACCGCCGCGCAGTTCGGCCATGCCGTGCTCATCGATTGCCATTCGATGCCATCGATCGGCGGGCCGATGGACCGCGATCCCGGCCGCCGGCGCGTCGATTTCGTGCTGGGCGATTGCTTCGGCGCCGCCTGCGCGCCAAAACTGATGGCGGCGACGGAATCCTATCTGCGCGGGCGCGGCCAGACGGTCGCGCGCAACGATCCCTACGCCGGCGGCTTCACCACCCGCCATTACGGCCGCCCGGCCGAGAACCGCCACACGCTGCAGATCGAGATCAACCGCGCGCTCTATATGGACGAGCGCCGCATCCTGAAATCATCGAATTTTGCTGCTCTGGCTGATGTTTTGACCGGCCTGATCGGCGCTTTGGGGGCGTTTTGCCGCACCGAGCTCGAAACCGCATGACCGCCACGTTGGTGGCGCCCGTGCTGGTGCGCGACGCCGGCGACAGCGATCTTGCCGCCATCCACGCGATCTACACCCACCACGTCCAGAACGGCTTGGGCTCGTTCGAGGAAATCCCGCCGGACCTGGCCGAGATGGCGCGCCGCCGCGCCGAAGTCCTGTCCCGGCGGCTGCCCTACCTGGCCGCCGAGATCGACGGCCGCCTGGTCGGCTACGCCTATGCGGGGCCGTACCGGCCGCGCTCGGCCTATCGCTTCTCGGTTGAGGATTTGGTCTATGTGGCGCCCGACATCCATCGCCGCGGTGTCGCACGCGCGTTGCTGGCGGAGCTGATCGAACGCTGCACCGCGCTCGGCTACCGGCAGATGATCGCGGTGATCGGCGACAGCGCCAATCGCAGCTCGATCGGCCTGCACGCTTCGATGGGGTTTCGCGAAGCCGGGCGGCTGCACGCGATCGGCTTCAAGCTGGGGCGTTGGGTGGACAGCGTGCTGATGCAGCGCACGCTGGGACCGGGCGATTCAAGCCAGCCCGTTTAGCGCCAAGTGCCAAGATGGCCACGAAATTGCGGCCCAAAAAAAGAAAGGGCCGTGCAAGCACGGCCCAAGTTTAGGGAGGAAACGCCCGGAAAGGGCCCGAAGGCCGTTTCCGTCGCGACATCAGAGATGTCGCAATGCACAATCTAAATGCTGCGCCGCAAAAATCAAGCGTATTTTTGTCCGCTCATCGCAGCGGCGCCGAGTGCCATGTGCCGTTTAATAATTTGATAACAAAGAGATATTTCTGCGGATTTGCGAGTGATTCGCGCGGAAATCGCCGATCACCCCCGCAGTTTTTGCATAACGTCTTGTTCATCCTTCGCGCATCGGCGCATCCGGTGAGGCCGTCGCCACTCTGCCGCGAAACACCGTATACTGCGCCGCCGGCGATTCGCCCGGCCCAACGGCGCCCCGGATGATCGAACTCTTGCCGCCGGACTCCCACCTGCCAACGGCCGCACCTGCCGCGCAGGATGGCCCGCGCCGCGCGGACCTGACCGCGATGGATGCCGCTGCCGGCTGGTGCCGCACGGAGCGCGACGGCCAGGGCTGGCTTGTCAAAGTCGGTGGCCGCTGGACGCTCGATGCGGTCGAGGCCCTGACCACCCAACTTTCCATTGTCGACCTGACCGGGCCCGCCACGGCGCGCCTCGATCTCTCGGCGGTGGACGCCCTCGACACCGCCGGCGCCTGGATCCTGTACCGGCTCGGCCGGCGGCTGGAGCAATCCGGCATCACCGTCCAACTGGCCGGGGCCACCCCCGCCCAGCAGGCCTTGCTGGAGCGCATGGCGCTGCCGCCCGAGCGCAAGCCGCTCGCGCGGCCCGGCGTCTCGCCGCTGCGCGCCCTGGTGGAGCGCGCGGGCGAATCGACCATCGAGAATCTCGGCGAGGCGCGCGATCTGTTGGGCTTCTTCGGTTTGACCGTTGTCACGCTCGTCCGCATCGTCCTGCATCCGACCCGGCTGCGCTTCACATCCTTCATGGTCCATCTCGAGCGCATCGGCATCAACGCGCTGCCGATCGTGGGATTGCTGTCGTTCCTGATCGGCGTCGTCCTGGCCTTCCAGGGCGCCGATCAGCTGCGCCAATTCGGCGCCGAGATTTTCACCGTCAACCTGCTGGGCGTGTCGGTCTTGCGCGAAATCGGCATCCTCATGACAGCAATCATGGTGGCGGGCCGTTCGGGCAGCGCCTTCACGGCCGAGATTGGCACGATGAAGGTGAACGAGGAGGTCGACGCCATGACCGTCCTCGGCCTCGACCCGATGGAAGTGCTCGTCCTGCCGCGGCTGCTGGCGCTGATGGTGGCGATGCCGCTGCTGGGCTTTTACGCCGACATGATGGGCCTGTTGGGCGGCGCCATCATGACGGTGGTCGTGCTCGATATCTCGGTGCCGCAATTCGTGACCCAGCTCCAAAATGCGATAACGCTCGACACGCTGCTCGTCGGCCTCGTCAAGGCGCCCGTCTTCGCCTTCCTCATCGGCATGGTTGGCTGCTACGAAGGGTTGAAGGTGGAAGGCAGCGCCGAAAGCGTGGGACGCATGACCACCACCAGCGTCGTCGAATCGATCTTCCTGGTGATTGTCGCCGACGCCATCTTCTCCATCGTCTTTTCGTCTCTGGGAATCTGACGCGCCTTGGCCGACACTCCCCCCATTATCCACGTTCGCGGCCTGGTCACGCGCTTCGGCACGCAGACCGTGCACGACAAGCTCGATCTCGACGTGCGGCGTGGGGAGATCCTGGCCCTGGTCGGCGGCTCGGGCAGCGGCAAGTCCGTTCTCCTGCGCACGATCATCGGCCTCAAGCGCCCGGAGGGCGGCGCGGTCGAGGTCCTCGGGCGCGATCTGACCCAGCTCGACGACTCGGCGCGCCGTGCCATGCAGACCCGCTGGGGCGTGCTGTTCCAGAACGGCGCGCTGTTCAGCGCCCAGACCGTCGCCCAGAACATCCGCGTGCCCTTCATTGAGCACACGCACCTGCCGGCGAAGCTGGTCGGCGACCTGATCCGGGTCAAGATCCACATGGTCGGCCTGCCGCCCGAAGCCGGCTCGAAGAATCCGTCCGAGCTGTCCGGCGGCATGCGCAAGCGCGCGGCCCTGGCACGCGCCCTCGCCCTCGATCCCGACATCCTGTTCCTCGACGAGCCGACCGCCGGCCTCGACCCGATCGCCGCGGCCGAGTTCGACCGCCTGATCGGCGACCTGCGCCATACGCTGGGCCTGACGGTCGTTCTGGTGACCCACGACCTCGATACCCTGGCCGCAATCACGGATCGCATTGCCGTTCTCGTCGACAAACGTATTATCGTCGGCACCATGAACGAGGTCCGCGCCAACCCGCATCCCTGGATCAAGGCCTATTTCGACGGCCCGCGCGGACGCGCGGCGCTGAGCGAGGCCGGTTGAGCCATGGAAACGCGCGCCAGCCACTTCCTGGTCGGGTTGTTCGCCTTGTCGCTGGTGGTCATCTTCAGCGCCGCTGTGCTGTGGCTCGCCAAGTCGCGCTATACGGAGGACGAAACCCTCTACTACATCTACTTTCGAGGCGCCGTGACGGGCCTGCAGATCGGCTCGCCCGTGCGCTATCGTGGCGTGCCGGTCGGCAGCGTCACCAACATCGCCATCGACAGCGAGAATGTCGAGCTGATCGAAGTCACGGTGGCACTCAAGCGCAACACCCCTGTCCGTATCGATACGGTCGCCTCGCTGGCGCTGGCCGGCATCACCGGCGGCAGCTTCGTGCAGCTGACCGGCGGCACGCAAAGCTCCCCGCCGCTCACGCCGCGCGACGGCAAACGACGCGGCGTCATCCGCTCCGTGCCTTCGCAGCTTGAGCAGGTTTTCGAGAATGCGCCCGAGCTCCTATCCCAGCTCGCCCTCGTGGCCACGCGCGCGGCCGAGCTCTTGAACGAGGACAACCAGGCCCGCGTCGCCACGATTCTCGACAACATCGCCGGTGCCACCGGCGCGCTGAACAAGCCGCCGGGAATCCAGGGGCTGGTCACCGATGCCGCCGCCACGCTCGCCACGGTGCGTGACATGGCGACCAGCCTCGACATCCTGGCCAAGGACATGAGCGGCCTCACCGCTCAGCTCCTGAAGGATTCCGACAAGCTGACCGCCGAAGCCTCGGCCTTGCTGACCGACGGCAGCAAGGGCGTGCGCGAACTTCATGCCACCGCGCAATCCTTCCGTAAGCTCGCCGGCGAGCTTGAGAAGCTGATCACCGAGAATCGCGGCTCGGTGCGCGATTTCGCGCAAGGGGGCTTGTTCGAGATGGCGCAGTTCTTCATCGAGGCGCGCTCGCTCGTCGCCAGCCTGCAGCGCGTCGCCTCGCAGATCGAGCGAGATCCCGCGCGCTTTCTGTTCGGCGACCAGCAGCGCGGCGTGGAGGCCAAATGACGACAGCGACCCGCATGTCGGCGCGCATACTGACGTTGCTGGGCGCGCTGACATTGGCTTCCTGTCAGCTCCCCGGCGCCGGCGACCCGCCGCAGCTTTATTCGCTCACGCCGAAAAGCACGTTTGAAGACAATCTGCCGACGGTCAAATGGCAGCTGATCGTCGAAGTGCCGGCCGCCAATGCCGGACTCAACACCAGCCGCATCGCGCTGCAGCGCACGCCGACCACGTTGCACTATTTCGCGCGCTCGAACTGGACGGACCTCGCACCTCTGATGGTCCAGACGCTGCTGATCGAATCCTTCGACAATTCCGGCAAGATCGTCGCGGTCAGCCGGGAATCCACGTCGCTGCGCGCCGATTACCAGTTGAAGACGGAGCTGCGCGAGTTCCAGGCCGAATACAACGGCGACGGCCCACCGCAGGTGCGCGTGCGCATCAACGCCAAGATGGTGCGCCTTTCCGATCGCTCCATCATCGCCAGCCACACGATCGAACGTATAGCTCCCTCGGAGAAGGGCGACATCGACAGCATCGTTGTCGCGTATGACGATGCGCTCGGCAAAGTTCTGCGCCGCATCGTCGAATGGGCGCTGGCCGCACCCGGCTCGCCCGAGCGGCCGCCGCAGCGGTAGGTCTCATGAAAGTCGCCGACATCATGCGTGACAAGCTGAATGCGGCGTTTGCGCCGCAGCGGCTGCAGATCGTCGATGAATCCCATCGTCACGCCGGCCACGCCGGGGCGCGGCCGGAAGGCGAGACGCATTTCAACGTGGAGATCGTGTCGGCCGCGTTTGCCGGCCGCTCGCGCGTCGAGCGCCAGCGCCTGGTCTACGGCACACTGGCCGAGGAATTGCGCGAGCGCGTGCACGCCCTCGCCCTCAAGACGCTCACGCCCGACGAGGACCGCCCCGCCGGACGCGGCTGATCCGACGGCCCAAGGCTCGGGCTCCCGCACAGCGGCGAGCTTCGTCCAATTTCAGAATGAACCATCTGTCGACTTGGACAGCCCTCGTATGCGCGCAGTTCCTCAAGGCGTCCTTCGAGGACCGGCTTGACGACCGCAAGAGCATCGCTGCCCGCCAGGAACTGCTTTGGCGGATTTTCCATCCTGGCGATCTTCACAAGGACGTCGCCGAGCTTCGCGGGATCACCCTGCTGCTTGCCGTCATAGCCCGACCACATGTCTTCCGCGGTGCCTTCGGCGGCGTAGTCCTCGATGGAGCTGCTGCCATATTTGGCGTTCCGGGCATCGAGGAGGTCCGTGCGGAAGAAGCCGGGTTCGACCACCACGATCTTGATGCCGAACTGTTCGACCTCGTGCGGCCACCGCGAGGGACATGCCTTCGACTGCGAATTTCGCGGCGCTGTAGGCCCCGGTGTGCTTGAGGCCGACGACCCCTGCGACGGAACTGATGTTGATGATCCGGCCCGACCTCTGCTTCCGCATGACCGGAAGGACCGCGCGCATGACGTACATCACGCCGTAGAAATTGGTCGAGATATGCCTCTCGATTTCGGCGGTGCTCAACTCCTCGAAATTCCCGAGCAGGCTGTAGCCCGCGTTGTTGACCAGCACGTCGATGCGTCCGAACGCCTTCATCGCCGCGTCGACCGCCGCCTTCGCCTGCGCTTCATTGGCGACGTCCAACTGGACGAACGCAAGGTTGTCGCCTGCGACATCGCTCAGAGCATTGCGGACCTTGTCGAGATTGCGGCCCGTCGCGATCACCCGATCGCCTGCCTTCAGGGCCGCCCTGGCAGTTGCAGCGCCGATGCCGCTGCCCGCACCCGTGATGAACCAGACCTTGCTCATGTTCTTGGTTCCTGATCAGGCCAGCTTGAACGGCAGCTGGCGCAGCGGCTTGCCGGTCAGCCGCGCGATGGCGTTGGCGAACGCGGGCGCCAGCGGCGGCAGGCCGGGTTCGCCCATGCCGGTCGGTGGCTCGGCGCTGGGCACGATGTGGACATCGAACGCGGGCATGTCGGTGATGCGCGCCACCGTGAAGTCGCCGAAGTTGCTCTGCTCGACGACGCCGTCCTTGAGCGTAATGGCCGAGCCCGGCAGGCACATCGACAGGCCCATGACGGCCGCGCCCTGCACCTGCGCTTCCACGGTGCGCGGGTTCACCGCGAGATTGCAGTGCACGCCGGCCGTGACCCGGTGCAGCACCGGCTGGCCGTCCCGCACCGAGGCTTCCACCACGTAGGCCACCACGGAGTCGAAGGACTCGTGCACGGCCACGCCCCAGGCGCGGCCGGCGGGCAGGCGCGTCTTGCCGTAGCCGCTCTTGTCCACCGCGAGCTGCAGCGCGGCGCGGTGGCGCGGGTGCTTGTCGCCGAAGAGCTGCATGCGGTAGGCGACCGGGTCCTGGTTCGTCGTGCGGGCGATCTCGTCGATCAACGTCTCCATCACGAAGGCGGTGTGGGTGGAACCCACGCTGCGCCACCACAGCACCGGCACGTTGAGCTTGGGATGATGCACGGTCAGGCGCATCGGCAGCGGATAGGGATCGCGCATGCCCTCCGTCGCCGTGGCGTCGATGCCGTCCTTGACCTGGAACTGCGCGAACACGGAGCCCGCGGTGATCGGACTGGCCGACAATGACGTGGTCCCAGGCCAGCACCTTGCCGCGTTCGTCGAAGCCGATGCGCGCGCGGTGCAGGTGCATGGGGCGGTAGTAGCCGCCCCGCATGTCGTCCTCACGGCTCCACAGCGTGCGCACCGGCGCGTTCAGGCCGGCGGCACGCGCGGCCTTGGCGATCTCGCAGGCCTCGACCACGAAGTCGCTGCGTGCTCGAGAAGCGCCGGCCAAAGCCGCCGCCCGCCATCTGCACATGCACGACCACCTGCTCGGGCTTGAGGCCGAGCACACGCGCCGCCGCGCCGGCGTCCAGTCCGGCGCACTGGCTGCCGATCCACAGCTCGGCGCGGTCCTCGGTGAGTGCGACGGTGCAGTTCAAAGGCTCCATCGCCGCGTGGGCGAGGTACGGAAACACGAACTCGGCTTCCAGTTGCCGGGGCGCCGTGGCCAGCGGCGCCATGTCGGCGTCGAACTTGCGCGGGCCGGGGCGGCCGGCCAGCTCGCGGTACTGGGCGAGTTGCCGTTCGCTGTCGACCTTCTCGACGGCCGACGTGTCCCACTCCAGCTTCAGGGCCTCGCGGCCCTGCGGGCCTGCCAGTAGCCGTCGGCCACCACGGCCACGCCTTCGGCGCCGCCATCCAGCGGCACGCGCAGCACGGCCCTCACGCCTTTCACGGCGCGCGCCGCGCTGTCGTCCACCGAGGCCAGGCGCGCGCCGAACACCGGCGGGCGAGCGACCACGGCCGTCAGCTGACCGGGCAGGCGAACATCGATACCGAAGTCCTGCCGCCCGCTGCTCTTGGCGCGCGCATCCAGGCGCTGCGTTGGGCGGCCGATGATGCGGAAATCCTTCGGATCCTTCAGCGTGACCTTCTCGGGCACGGGCAGCGCCATGGCGGCCTCGGCCAGTTCGCCGTAACCCAGCTTGCGGCCACCCGGGCCCAGCACCGTGCCGGCCTGGGTGCGCAGGGTGGCTGACGTCCACGTTCCAGCGCGCGGCGGCGGCGCCCAGCAACATGGCCCGGGCGCGCGCGCCGAGCTCGCGATACTGCGTGAAGCTGTTCTTGATCGTATGGGAGCCGCCGGTCAGATGAATGCCGAACAGCGGATCGGCGTAGGCGGCATCGTTCGTGCCGTGCCGGCTGCGCACCAGGCTCCAGTCGGCGTCGAGTTCCTCCGCCAGGATCATCGGCAACGCGGTGTTGACGCCCTGCCCGAATTCCAGCCGGTTGATCGTCACCGTGACCTCGCCATTGCGGGCGATCTGCACGAAGGCCGACGGCTGTTGCGTCGGCTTGAGCGCGCTGGCCGCCTGGCCAGCGCCGTGGACTGCGCCATCGCGAGGTGAGGAAAGGCGCCGAGCGCCAGGCCGCTGGCACCGGCCAGCTTCAGGAAGCTGCGGCGCGGCAGCGTGGTGGCTTCGTCGGTCTGGCCCCGCCCAACAGGCGCTGCAGGGCGCGCGGCAGTTCGCGTGTGAGTCGATGTTGTGCAACATGGACGGCTCCTTCAGGCGAGGGCGCGTGGCGGCGTCGGCCACGGCGGCGCGGATGCGGGCATAGGTGCCGCAGCGGCAGATGTTGCCGTCCATGGCCTGTCGATCTCGGCGGCGGTCGGCTGCTTGCCGCCGGGCAGCGACTTGAGGAACGCGGTCGCGCTCATGATCTGGCCGCTCTGGCAGTAGCCGCACTGCGCCACGTCGTGCTTGACCCATGCTGCGTGCACGGCAGCTCCGACGCGGTCGGTGCCATCGGTCGCCGCTTCGATCGTGGTGATCTTCTTGCCCTCGGCATCGGAGATCGGCGTGCTGCAGGAGCGGATGGCCTCGCCGTCCAGATGCACCGTGCAGGCGCCGCACAGCGCAGCGCCGCAACCGAATTTGGTGCCGGTCATACCCAGCGTGTCGCGCAGGGCCCAAAGGATCGGGGTGCTGGGGTCGGCGTCGACCGTGTGCTCACGGCCGTTGACGTTGAGCGCGCTCATGGCTGGTCTCCGTAGGTTGATGGCATTGCAGCGTCGGGGCCGACTGCGCTTGCCATGAACCACAGTCTGTCCTGTCTTCGATCAGTAAGGAGATAGCTAACCCGGCGAAATCCGGATTAGATGGTATTATCGGCATGGACTTAGAAATGGGATTTCTGAATGCGCCGGGACAACGTGAACGATTTCGTTGCCTTCATCGCGGTCGCGCGCGAGCGGAGCTTCACCAAGGCGGCCGCCAAGCTTGGCGTTTCCCAGTCGGCGCTGAGCTACACCGTCCGTACGCTGGAAGCGCGGCTTGGCGTTCGGCTGCTGACCCGCACGACGCGCAGCGTCTCCCTGACCGAGGCCGGGGAGCGTCTGCTCCGCAGCATCGGGCCGCTGTTCGACGGAATCGAAAGCGAGATTTCGGCGCTCAGCGCGTTGCGCGACAAACCGGCCGGCACCGTCCGCATCACGACAGTGGAGCATGCCGCAGAGGCTATTCTCTGGCCCGCCATGGCGAGGCTTATGCATGAATATCCCGACGTGAACGTCGAGATCATCGAAGACTACCAGCTCACCGACATCGTCGCCGAGCGCTACGACGCAGGTGTGCGGCTGGGCGAGCAGGTTGCCAAGGACATGATCTCGGTCCGGATCGGGCCTGACTTCCGCATGGCGATCGTGGCGGCACCGTCCTACTTCGCGGGTCGGCCACAGCCGCGTCACCCCGCAGCGATCTGACAGAACATGCCTGCATCAATCTGCGCCTGCCCACCTCTGGCGGCCTCTACGTCTGGGAGTTCAGGAAAGGCAGCCGCGAGCTTAAGAGTCCGTGTCCAAGGGCGGCTCGTGTTCAACGCCGTGGCCCTGATGCGGCAAGTGGCGCGTTGGAGGGCCTTGGTCTTGCGCACCTCCCCGAAGACTTGGTGGAAGCCGATATCCGACAGGGCCGGCTTGTGCGCGTTCTCGCAGATTGGTGTCCGCTTCGCCCAGGCTATCACCTGTACTACCCGAGCCGCCGCCAACCCTCGCCGGCATTCGCGCTCGTCGTCGATGCGCTCCGTTACCGAGCATGAATATATCTGGCCTCAGAGACCGCTTGCGGCGCATCTCTGAGCTGCGGCAGCGGAGGCCTTGCGTTCAATGAGGATGCGAAACCGCGCAATCAGAGAGCGGTTAAATCACGCTTCCAAAAATTAATGCGGACGCGGCCCTAATTCCCCAGGCCGTAGCCCGTGCCGTGGATGAACGCGTCGCGATCGTGGATCTCGTCTTCCATCTCGTGCAGCACCGCCGCATAGAGGTCACGCACCGAGACCATTCCGATCACGCGGCCGTCATCGACCACCGGCAGATGGCGATAGCCGCGCCGGCTCATCAGATCGAGTGCGTTGTGCACTTCGTCGTCCGGCGCCAGCGTGTCGGGGTTGCGGGTCATGACTTCGCCCAGCGTCACCCGGCCGGGATCGAGACCGGCCGCCACCACGCGCATGAGCAGGTCGCGCTCGGTGAAAATGCCGGAGAGCCGCTCGTTGCTGGCGATCATGACCGCGCCGATCCGCCGTTGAGCCATCAGCTCGACAGCCTCGCGCACGCTCACGCGCTCGTTGAGCAGTGTGAGTTCCTGTTCACTGACCACGTCCGGAATGATTTTGCGTTGCATGGCGTCGTTCTCCCTTCGCCACCCCCGCGCGTACTTGGAACCAACACCGTCGCTGTCGCGCGGGAGTCGTCCGTACTTGTGTCAACTATAGCAGAGTTACCGGAACATTACACAACTTGTGCGTCACGATTTACGCGACATTGTGGGCCGGTGCGGGCGCCGTCCGCTGCTTTGCAGCAGGCGGCGTCACGCGCAGGGTGACGATTTGATTCCTTTTGCGCCGCAATATCTCGAAGCGGAAACCATGAAAGGTAAAGATTTGGCCGGCATCGGGGATGCACCGCGCCTCGTGCAGAACAAGGCCCGCCAGGGTCGAGGCCGGACTGTCCGGCAGCCCCCAGTCGAACTCGCGATTGAGATCGCGCAGCGTGACATGGCCGTCGATCACGAAGCTGCCGTCGGGCTGCGCGCGCACGCCCGGCACCTGGAACTCGTGGCGCTCGGCGATGTCGCCGACGATCTCCTCAAGGATGTCCTCGAGGCTCACCACGCCCAGCAGCGCGCCGTATTCGTCGACCACCAGCGCGAAATGCTCGCGCCGGCGCCGGAACGCCTGGAGCTGATCGAGCAAGGTCGTCGATTCGGGGATGAACCACGGCCGCATCGCCACATCGGCGATGACGATGGCATCGGGGTTGCCGCCATTGGTGCGCAACGCCTGCAGCAGCGCCTTGGCATGCAGGATGCCGATGATGTTGTCGGGCTGGCCGCGCCACAGCGGCACGCGCGTATGCGGGCTGGCCAGCGCCTGCTCCAGGATCGCGCCCGATTTCTGGTCGGCGTTGATGGTGAACACCTGGCGGCGATGCACCATGATCTGCCCGACCTCGACATTGGCGAGATCGAGGATCGAGCGCAGCATCGCGCGCTCCTGCCGCACCGCGCGGTCGGGTGCGGCATGCAGCTCGATGGCGCCGCGCAGCTCCTCGACCGCCGCCTGCAGCCCGCGCTCCGCCCGGCGCACGCCCACGCTGCGCAAGGTCGTGCGCACGATCCAGCGCACGGCGCGGCTCACCGGCCACAAGATCGCGGTCGTGGTCTGCAGCGCCGGGGCGATGGCGAGGATCACGCGGTCCGCGCGGTTGAGCGCGAAGGTCTTGGGCAGCACTTCGCCGAACACCACGACCAGGATCGACATGGCGATCGCGGCATAGGCAACACCGGCATCGCCGAACAGCTCGATCATCGCGGCCGTCGCCAGCGCCGACGCGAAGATATTGACGATGTTGTTGCCGATCAGGATGGCCGACAGCACCTGGTCCTGGTGCACGCGCAAGCGCTCGACCAGCATGGCGCGCGGGTGGCCTTCCTTGGCGAGCGTATACATGCGCGGCCGCGATGCGCTGGTCAGCGCGGTTTCGGCCATTGAAAAGAAGAACGAGATGACCAGCAGCACCGCCACCGCAATGGCGGCGGCGAAGATCGGCATCTTGAGATCGAAGGCCAGATTATCCATGGCCTCACTCTGCCCTCAGACCGCCACGGACTGTTCGAGCAAGGCGCGCACATCGCTGATGTCCACATCGCGCGCCACGAAAGCCTGCCCGATGCCGCGCGCGAGAATGAACGTGATGCGGCCGCCCGAGACCTTCTTGTCCTGAGCCATCAGCTCCAGCAGCCGGTCGGCGCGCCGGGCCTTTGGCGGCAAATTCAACGACGCCGGATCGGTCGGCAATCCAACCGCCTTGAAATGCCGCCGGATGCGATCGCAATCCGCGCGCGGGCACAGCCCGAGCTGCGCGGAGAGATCGAACGCCATCACCATGCCCAGCGCCACCGCCTCTCCATGCAGCAGCATGTCGCCATAGCCGACCGCCGCCTCGAACGCATGACCGAATGTGTGGCCGAGATTGAGGAGTGCCCGGACATTGTCTTCGCGCTCGTCCACCGCGACGATGCGCGCCTTGGCGGCACAGCTCGCGATCACCGCGTGCGCGCGCGCCGCGGCATCGCCAGCAATCACGGCCTCGCCATTTTTCTCCAGCCAATCGAAAAACGCGGGCTCGTCAATCAGCCCATATTTGACGATCTCGGCGTAGCCCGCCAGCAGCTCGCGTCGCGGCAGTGTCGAGAGCGCATCGAGATCGCAGAGGACGATCTTCGGCTGATAGAAGCTGCCGATGAGGTTCTTGCCGTGGCGCGTGTTGACGCCGGTCTTGCCGCCGACAGCACTGTCCACCTGCGCCAGCAGCGTCGTCGGCGCCTGAATGAAGCCGATGCCGCGCAGCACCAGACTCTGCGGCAACGCCGGTGAGGTCGCCGACCACGCCGCCGCCCAATGCGAGCAGCATCGAGCCGCGCTCGGGCTTCAGATCCAAAACCGAATCCGTCAGCTTGCCGAGCTGGTCCCAACTCTTCGTCGCTTCGCCCGGCTTCAACGTGATCAGCGTTGCGGCGATGCCGCCCGCGCGCAGGCCCGCCTCCAGGCGCGGCCATTGCAGGGCCGCGACGTGTTCGTCCGTCACCACGATCAGCTTCTTGCGTCCGACGATCTCGGACAGCACCGCGCCCGCGCGCTCGAACAGACCCGCCCCGGCGACGATGTCGTAGCTGCGAGCACCCAGCTCGACGCGCAGGCGCTGTGTGTCGCTCATGTCGCGACCCGCGCGCCATCGCGCTGACGCACGAAACGCGTCACGCCATCGAGGACACGTTCCACCGTCACCTCCGGCGGTCCGTCGGCGCTTTCGATATGGATGTCGGCCTCCGCATAGACGGGGTAGCGTTGATTCATCAGGCGTGTGAGCACCGCGCGCGGATCTTCTTGCTTGAGCAGCGGCCGGCTGCCGCGGCGCCCGACGCGGCGCAGCAGCACCTCGATATCGGCGCGCAGCCATACCGACACCGCGGTGGATTTGATCGTGGCGCGCACCTGTGGGTCCATGAACGCCCCGCCACCCGTCGCCAGGACATGCGCCGGTTTCTCCCCCAAAAGGCGTAGGACGACCTTGCGCTCGCCGTCGCGGAATGCCGCCTCGCCGTAGCGCTGGAACATCTCCTCGATCGTGCAGCCGGCGGCCGCCTCGATTTCGGCATCGGCATCGACGAAACTCAGCCCCAGCCGCGGCGCCAAACGCCGCCCGATGGCGCTCTTGCCGACCCCCATCAGGCCGACCAGAACGACGGTCTGCGACAGGCCCGGCACCGCCGCGGCCTGGGCCCCCTGCTCAGCGGCACCGCTCATGAATGCCGGTGCCCCCGGCGCACGGTCGCGACAGGCCCCCGCATGGCGAATTGATCGTTTCGCCTCAAGCCGATAGACTGCCCAGGTTTCGTCATAATGTGACTGTATCAAAGTCCCGGCGCGGTGTCGCCACACCTCTGGCCGCTCCGAACCCGGGCTTCGCGCAATCCCGAAATCTGAACGAGTCCCCGTGAAACGCCTGTTGGTGATCCTTGTTGGCCTTATCGTCCTCGCATCGTGCGGTGCCCTTGTTTACCTGGCGGGTTGGGACATTCCCGCCCCGACCAAACGCATCGAGCGGGTCATCCCCAGTGACCGGCTGGGCCGCTAACCCGCCTCAAAAGGCGCGTTTGTGGCAAGCCATCGCCGCGACCTTCCTGCTCGCAACCCTCACGGGCACCAGTTCCGCGGTCCTGGCACAGGCAACGCCGCCGGTGCGCCTGATCGCGCCGCGCGCCCCTGAACCGACCCCGGCCGTCCCCGCCGCCGAGACCACGCCCGTGCCCGACGCCCCGCCAACCGCGGCCCCGCGCGCCCCGGAGATCGAGGTCAGCGCCCCCCTGCCCGTGGCGATCGATTCGGTCGGGCTGATCGACGAATCGCGCGGCGGCTTTCCCGGCACGCTGTGGAACGGCTCCCAGCGCAGCGTCATCGACCGGCTGATCGGCGAAATCCCGCCCGGTACGACCTCGCCCGCCATGCGCGCCCTCGCGCGCCGGCTGCTGACCACCGCCGCCACCGTGCCGTCGAGCACTGGCGAACCGCCCAAGGACAATTTCGTCGCCGTGCGCGCCCGCCAGTTGATGGCGATGGGCGAGGTGCCGACCGCCGCATCGCTGATCCAGCTCATCCCGACCCGCGGCGAGGATTCGACCCTGGCGCGGCTTTATCTCGATGCGCTGTGGCTGAGCTACGACTACGCCAACGCCTGCTCGCTGGTGCGCAGCCAAGTCGCGCGCTTCACCGATCTCAACTGGCAGCGTGCCCTCGTGTTCTGCCAGGCGCTTAACGGCGAACATTCGCGCGCCCAGCTCGGAATCGATCTCCTGCGCGAGCAGGGCGGCGAGGATGATGTCACCTTCCGCCGCCTGATCGCCGCCCTCAACGACGACCCGCGCGCCAAGGTCGACTCGCTCGCCAATCCCGAGCCCATCCATCTCGCGATGCTGCGCGCCGCGCGCCAGCAGATCCCCGCCAATGCCGGCGGTGCGACCAGCCTCGCCGTGCTGCGCACCATCGCCACCAGCCCCAATGCCGCGACCGAGCTGCGCCTGGCCGCCGCCGAAAAGACCGAGCGCGCCGGCGTTCTCGCGACCGAGACACTGGCCCAGCTCTATGACGCGATGACCTTCTCGGCCGACGACTTGGCCAAGGCGCCGTCGATCGCCGAGTCCGACAAGGGCCCGCGCGGTCGCGCTGTGCTCTATCGCGCCGCCAAGGCCCAAAGCGAGCCCGCCGCGCGCGCCGAGGCGCTGCAGCGCCTGTGGAGCGCCGCGCGCAAATCCGGCTGGTACCCGACCGCCGTGCGCCTGTCGCTGCCGCTGCTCAAGGACATTCCGCCGACGGTCGAAGCCGACGGTTTCGCCGCCGAGGCCGCGCGCGCAAATCTCTTCGCCGGTCGGCGCGATGATGCCGGCATCTGGATCGGCTCGACGGCCGGGACCGGCGGCCTCGTCTCCCCCACCGCGACGTCGTTGCAGCCCCTGCTGTGGCTCGCCGGCGCCAAGGAACAACCCGACGCCGCGCGCCTGACGGCCTGGCGCGCGTTGCAGACACGCACCGATGCCGCTGCCGCCGGCGAGCGGACCGCCATGCTGGCCGCCCTGGTTTCCGGCATGGGCGGCTCAGCCGACGCGGCGCTGGGCGGCCTGCCCGCCACCGGTGCCCGTGCCAGCACCTCATTACCGCCAGCCGCCTATTGGCTGCTCCTGGATTCCGCCGCGGCACAGGGCCGCGTCGGGGAGACCGCGTTGCTTGCCCTTGCAATCCTTGGCCCGGAGGGAACGATGACCGCGACACCCCACCTAATGCCGTCCGTGCTGCGCGCTTTGCGCGGCGTGGGTCTTGAAGCAACCGCGCAGTCTTTGGCCGTGGAGACGGCCATCAACGCGGGCTTGTGATGAGAGTCCCGCAACACACCACGCGCCACGCCGCGCTTCATCATCCCCGCGCCACGGCCTCTCGCCATGTCAGCAGCTTCCTTGAGATGCTGGCCGCCGAGCGCAACGCCGCCACCAACACCCAACTCGCCTATCGCCGCGACCTCGAGGATTTCGAGGAGTTCCTGGAACGTCGCGAGCACGATGCCGGCACCGCCGACGCGCGCGACATCCGCGACTACATGGCGCGCCTCAACCATGCCGGCATGTCGCCGCGCACGGCCGCGCGCCGGCTCTCCGCGCTGCGCCAGTTCCATCGCTTCCTGATCGCCGAAGGTATTCGCCCCGACGATCCGATGACCACGGTGGATTTGCCCAAGCTCGGGCGGCCGCTGCCCAAGATCCTGAGCGAGGACGACGTCAAGCGTCTGATCGCGGCGGCACGCACGCGCAAAGGTGTCGAAGGCAAGCGCCTCACGGCACTGCTCGAAGTGCTCTATGCCGGCGGATTGCGGGTGTCGGAGCTCGTCACGTTGCCGCTCGCCGCGGTCGCCCGCGACGGCCGCTTCCTGATCGTGCGCGGCAAGGGCAACAAGGAACGGCTCGTGCCGCTCAGCGAACCCGCCCGTGACGCTCTCGCCTCCTATCAAGAGGTGCGCCACACCTACCTGCACGATGGCGACGGCTCGCGCTTCATGTTCCCCTCGCGCGGGGTCGCCGGTCACCTGACCACCGCGCGGGTGGCCCAGCTGCTCAAGGAGCTGGCCCTCGCGGCCGGCCTTGATCCCAGCCAGGTCTCGCCGCACGTGCTCCGGCACGCCTTCGCCAGCCACCTGATCGACCACGGCGCCGATCTGCGCGCGGTCCAGCAGATGCTGGGTCACGCCGACATCGCCACCACGCAGATCTACACCCATGTAGCGAGCGAGCGGCTGAAGCGCCTGGTGCACGAGCATCACCCGTTGGCACGATCCCGCCGGCGCGCGGGCGCGAAATAAGCCCGGTCAAATAGGTTTGAGCGGCCAATGGCGGGGTGTTCGCACCTTGCCCAAGCCCGGTCTCCCGGTCTACACATCGGCTAAGCAACACCGGTGGTAAGGAGACGCACGACCATGGCCGCTCGCCGCAAAACAGCGAAAAAGAAGACCGCCAAGCGCAAGCCCGCCAAGGCCGCGAGCAGAAAGAAGACGCGCAGGCTGGCCGCGTCGTCGCGCGCCCGCACCGTCAAGAAAGCCGCCAAGCGCACCCCGCCCAAGCGCGCGAAGGCGAAGCCCGCGCGCCGCCCGGTTGCGAAGAAGCCCGCCGTCAAGCCGGCAGCGCGCAAACCGGCCGCCACCACCAAAACGGGTAGTGCACTCCCGGCCGGTGTGAGCATCACCGGCGCCATGACCCCGGATGTCGCCAAGGTTCTGACGCCCGCCGCGATCGCCTTCGTGGTCGAGCTCGAGCGTAAATTCGGCGCCGAGCGCAAGCAGCTCCTGGCGCGCCGCAAGGAGGTCCAGGCCAAGCTCGATGCCGGTACCAAGCCGGATTTCCTGGCCGAGACCGCCAAGATCCGCGCCGCCGATTGGAAAGTGGCGCCGCTGCCCAAGGATCTGCTCGACCGCCGCGTCGAGATCACCGGCCCCGTCGATCGCAAGATGATCATCAACGCGCTCAACTCGGGTGCCAACGTGTTCATGGCGGATTTCGAGGATTCGAGCACGCCGACCTGGGCCAACATGATCGAGGGCCAGGCCAATCTGCGCGACGCCGTCGCCGGCACGATCACCTTCACCGATCCGGTCAGCAAGAAATTCTACAAACCGAACGACAAGATCGCGACGCTGCTCGTGCGCCCGCGCGGCTGGCACCTGCCCGAGAAGCATGTGCTCGGTCGACGGCCAGCCGATGTCGGGCTCGCTGTTCGATTTCGGGCTCTACGTCTTCCACAACGCCAAGGCGCTGCTCGCCAAGGGCAGCGGTCCGTATTTCTATCTGCCGAAGATGGAAAGCCATCTCGAAGCGCGGCTGTGGAACGAGGTCTTCGTGCACGCGCAAGACAAGCTCGGCGTGCAAGCGCGGCTCGATCAAGGCGACCGTGCTGATCGAGACCATCCTTGCCGCGTTCGAGATGGATGAAATCCTGTACGAACTGCGCGACCATTCCGCCGGCCTCAATTGCGGCCGCTGGGACTACATCTTCAGCTTCATCAAGAAATTCCGCCAACGACCCCGACCTTCGTCCTGCCCGATCGCGCGCCAGGTGACGATGACGACGCATTTCATGCGCTCCTACAGCCAGCTTCTCATCAAGACCTGCCATCGCCGCGAGGTGCATGCGATGGGCGGCATGGCCGCGCAGATCCCGATCAAGGACGATCCCGATCGCCAACCAGGCGGCGATGGACAAGGTCAAAGCCGACAAGCAGCGCGAAGTCGGCGACGGCCATGACGGCACGTGGGTGGCGCATCCCGGTCTGGTGCCGATCGCCAAGAACATCTTCGACCAGAGCATGCCCGGCTATAACCAGATCCCGATCAAGCGCCAGGACGTGCACGTCGCCGCCGCCGACCTGATCCAGGTGCCGAAGGGCGAGATCACCGAGGCGGGCCTGCGCCAGAACATCAACATCGGCATCGGCTATCTCGAGGCCTGGCTGCGCGGCATCGGCTGCGTGCCGCTCTACAACCTGATGGAGGACGCGGCGACGGCCGAGATCAGCCGTGCCCAAGTCTGGCAGTGGATCCGTCACAAGGCGAAGCTCACCGACGGCCGCGTCGTCGACAAGGATCTCTGCCGCATGATCCTCAAGGAAGAGCTCGAGAAGACCAAGACCGCCGTCGGCATCGATCGCTACGCGCGCGGCAAATTCGACGAGGCCGCGAAGCTGTTCCGCGAGCTGATCGAAGCGCCGACCTTCCCCGATTTTTTGACGCTGCCCGCTTACGACGCGGTGGTGGCGGCGGAGAAGAAGGCGGCATGACAGCGGACCGCCCGGCGCGCACATGAGCTTCACCCAAGTTTCGGAAACGCCGGCGCGGCTCAATCGCTGCGAGCTGGCGGTGCCGGGCATCCGCACGGAGCTGTTCGCCAAGGCCGCGAAATCCGCCGCCGACGTGGTGTTCCTCGATCTCGAAGACGCGGTGGCGCCCGACGACAAGGAGCAGGCGCGGCAGAACGTCATCCGCCGCATCAACGACATCGACTGGGGCCGCGATCGCTCTCGGTGCGCATCAACGGCCTCGATACGCACTGCATGTATCGCGATGTCGTCGACGTGCTCGAACAGGCCGGCGACCGGCTCGACCTCATCATGATCCCCAAGGTCGGCACAGCGGCCGATGTCTATGCACTCGACATGCTGGTGACGCAGATCGAGCGCGCGAAAGGCATGCAAGAAGCGCATCGGCTTCGAGCTGATCATCGAGACGGCGCTGGGCATGCAGAACATCGAGGCGATCGCCGCCGCCAGCCCGCGCAACGAATCGCTGCATTTCGGCGTCGCCGACTACGCGGCTTCGACGCGCGCGCGCACCACCATATCGGCGGCGCCAATCCCGACTACGCCGTGCTCACCGACCCAGGGCCGGACGGCAAGCGCGAGACCCATTGGGGCGACATGTGGCACTACGCGCTCTCGCGCCTGGTCGTCGCGGCCCGCGCCTACGGCATCCGCCCGCTCGACGGCCCCTTCGGCAATTTTTCGCGACGCGGATGGCTTTCTCGCCGCCGCCAGGCGTGCCGCCGTGCTGGGGTGCGAGGGCAAATGGGCGATCCACCCCAGCCAGGTGGCGCTCGCCAACGCTGTCTTCAGCCCGAGCGCCGACGAGGTCGCCCAGGCGCGCCGCATCATCGCCGCCATGGAGGCCGCCGCGCGCGACGGCAAGGGGCGGCGTCGCTCGACGGCAAGCTTATCGACTACGCCTCCATCCGGCAGGCCGAGAACCTCGTCCGCAAGGCCGATCTGGTTGCGGCGTCAGCCACTTAGCCGGTTTTTGGTCGCTTCGCCGCCGGCCTTCGTGCTAGTAACACCCCCCGCATGCCCCATTATCTCGATTTCGAAAAACCGATCGCCGAGCTCGAAGGCAAAATCGAGGAGCTCCGCCACCTGACCGCTTCTCCGGCGGCCTCAACATCGCCGACGAGGTCGGCCGGCTGCAGGTGAAGGTCGAGCGTCAGCTTCGTTCGGCCTACGGCAAGCTCACCGCCTGGCAGAAGGTGCAGGTCGCGCGCCATCCCGAGCGCCCGCATTTCTCCGATTATCTCAAGACCCTGGTGGAGGAGTTCACGCCGCTCGCCGGCGACCGGCTCTATGGCGAAGACCGCGCCATCATCGGCGGCCTCGGCCGCTATCGGCGGCCAGAGTCGCGTCATCATGGGTCACGAGAAGGGTGCGGAGACTGAAGACCGCGTGCGCCACAATTTCGGCATGGCGAAACCGGAGGGCTATCGCAAGGCGCAGCGCCTGATGAAGCTCGCCGAGCGCTTCAACCTGCCGCTGATTGCATTGGTCGACACGCCCGGCGCCTATCCCGGCGTCGAGGCCGAGGCGCGCGGCCAGGCCGAAGCGATCGCCAAGTGTCTCGAGATTTCCTTCGGACTGCGCGTGCCGTTCATCGCCGCGATCATCGGCGAGGGCGGCTCGGGCGGCGCCATCGCCATGGCCGCCGCCGATCACATTCTGATGCTGGAGCATTCGGTCTATTCGGTGATCTCGCCGGAGGGCTGCGCCTCCATCCTGTGGCGCAGCGCCGAGCAGGCGCAGGATGCCGCCGAAGCGCTCAAGCTGACCGCGCAGGATTTGCTGCGCTTGGGCATCATCGATTCGGTGGTGCCCGAGCCGCTGGGCGGCGCGCATCGCGATCCCGCGCGCGCCATCCAGGCGCTGGGCGAGGCGATTTTGCGGGCCTTGCGCGAGCTCAAGCAGCAGGACGGCGGTACCCTAAAGACGAAGCGCCGCGAGAAATTCCGGGCCATGGGGCGCGACGCCTTGACTTGAAAAGAGAAATTGGCGCCGGGCGATCGGATGGAATTTACGGATTGTTTCGGGAGTTAGCGTAAAATCGCGGGCTTACCCGAAGACACGGACAAGGACACGATGACAACCACGCCACTCACCACCGATGACTCGCCGTGGAAGTTCAGCCGCGCCAATCCCAGCCCACGCTATCGCGCACTGGCGCAGATGTACCGCGAGATGCATCTCCATGGCGAGCGCGCGAAAGGCATTGCGCCCGAGGATATGTTCTCCGGCATCAGCATGCCGCCCTGTGCCGACCGTATCCGCAAGATGATCGTCGAATACGGCGCGCGCACGATCCTCGATTATGGCGCCGGCAAAGGCATGCAGTATGGGCCGCTGCGCATCAAACTCCCGGACGGCACGGAATTCTCGACCATCCAGGCATTCTGGGGCGTCGAGCGCATCGTCTGCTACGATCCGGGCCATGCGCCCTTCAGCACGCTGCCGACGGAAAAATTCGACGGCGTCATCAGCACCGATGTGATGGAGCATTGCCCCGAAGACGATTTGCCGTGGATCCTCGACGAGATCTTCGGCTACGCGCGCCACTTCGTGTTCGGCAACATCGCCAGCTATCCCGCCATCAAGCACTTGCCCAATGGCGAAAATGCGCATTGCACCGTGCAGCCGCCCGAATGGTGGGACACCCTTCTACAAGTCGTCGCCGCACGCCATCCGCAGGTTCGCTACCGTTTCGACGTCGAGCTCGATTCGCGGCGGAAACCAGTTCGAGACCGTCACCTTGCGGGGATGATGACCCTGCCGCGCGCGAAATCCAGCGACGATAAATCCGGCCCTGTGCCGCTTGCAGCGGAACTGGCCACAGGCGATCGCCGCGCGCTCGCCCGCGCCATCACGCTGATTGAATCGAGCCGCGCCGATCACCGCGCGCAGGCCGAAGAACTCCTCGCAAAAATTCTGCCGCGCACCGGTACGGCCGTGCGCATCGGCATTTCCGGCCCGCCCGGTGTCGGCAAGTCGACATTCATCGAGGCGTTCGGCCTGCATCTCATCGCGCAGGGCCATCGCGTCGCCGTGCTGGCGGTCGATCCGTCCTCGCCGCGCTCGGGCGGTTCGATCCTGGGCGACAAAACGCGCATGCCGGAATTGTCGGTATCGCCTGCCGCCTTTATCCGCCCCTCGCCCGCCAGCGGGACACTGGGCGGCGTCGCGCGGCGCACGCGCGAAGCCATGCTCGCCTGCGAGGCGTCCGGCTTCGACGTGGTGATCGTGGAGACGGTCGGTGTGGGCCAATCGGAAACTGCGGTCGCCGACATGGTCGACCTGTTCGTGCTGATCCTGCCGCCCGCCGGCGGCGACGAGCTGCAAGGCCTCAAGAAGGGCATCGTCGAGCTCGCCGATCTGCTGCTGGTCAACAAGGCCGATGGCGATCTCAAGGCAGCGGCCGGCCGCGCCGTGGCTGATTATCGCGCCGCCCTCCATCTGCTGCGCCCACCCGCCTTCGCCTGGGTGCCGCCGGTTCTGCCGGTCTCCGCCCTCGAGCGCCAGGGCATGGGCGAAGTGTGGGAAACCATCGGGAAATACCGTGCCATCCTCGGCCCGGCCGGGCTGGCCGCGCGGCGCGCGGCCCAGGCCAAAGCCTGGATGTGGTCGGAGATTGAGGAAAATATTCTCTCAGACCTGCGCCGCCACCCCCGCGTGGCCGCCGGCCTCAAGGACTTGGAAAAGAAGGTTCTTCAAGGGGTTATAACCCCCGGCGCGGCGGCCTTGCAGATCCTCGGCTGGGTCCGTAGCGGTCGCTGACGTCGCCAGATCGCGCCCTTGACGGCGCCGGGTCGAACCCGTACAAACCTGCCTCCTTGCGGGCGTTTTGCGCCGGCAGGACTGAATTTCGAGCTTCGTCGGGAAGGACCTGTTTCATGTCGCGTCGTTGCGCCGTCACCGGTAAGGGCGTCCTGTCTGGCAACAATGTCAGCCACGCCAACAACAAGACCAAGCGCCGGTTCCTGCCCAATCTGCAGCACATCTCGCTGCTGTCCGATGCGCTGGGCACGACCGTGCGTCTGCGCATCTCGGCCCGCGGCCTCAAGACGGTGGAGCACAAGGGCGGCCTCGACGCCTGGCTGCTCGGCACGCCCAATGCGAAGCTCGACGATGAGACGAAGCGCCTGAAGCGCCGCGTGAGCCGCGCGTTGGAGCGGCGCGCAGCCTAAGCACTACGCTCCTATTTCCGAACCTTAAAAGCCCGCCCTCGAGGCGGGCTTTTTTTGTGCGTGGGGTCAGCGCGCCAATTCGAACATCAGCAGCAGGTTGCGCTGCAGGAACGAGAAATTGTCGTCGGACATGATGTAGATCAGCGTCTCGCCGCGCGCGCCCTCGGCCGTCGCGATGCCCTCGTAATTGTCGAGGATCAGCGGCGGCTCCAACACCGCGAGTTCCTCGCCGATCACCAGCGCCCCGGCTTTGAATGCATCGCGCTTCACGCGCACCACCCGCCCGCCCGGCACACCTAGAAAGCTGAAGCGCCGCTCCAGCACCAGCACGTCACCATCGGCCATCTGCACCACATCGGTCGGCACAAAACTGAGACCGGGCCGGTAGCGCAGCTTCTCCCAGCTTCGCCCATCGCCGATCCAGCCGACATTGTCGCCGTCCTCGTACAGCTCCTCCGCGAGCGCCAGGATGCGCCCGCCCTGCAACCGCGCCACCGCCTCGATCCCGCCATTGGCCGGCGCGCGCCGCACCTCGGCCGGAGGCGGCAGAACACGCGGCGGACTTGAGAACGGCGGGTCCGCCGCCGGATAGATCCACAGCCGGTGCCGGCGCTCGAAGGAGACGATGAACGAGCCGTCAGGCTGGCGCGCCAGCCCCTCGGAATCGGTGAGCGGCCAGCGCAGGACCTTGCCGCTCCGATCGATCATGTCGCCGAGGCGCGCGTCGGCCACGCCAATCAACTTTCCACTGGCGTCGTGAACGATGCGCGCTTCCATCCACGACCCGCGATCGGAGATCGCGGTCAACCGCGTGCCGTCGTCGTTGACGCGCAATCCGGACCAGCCGCCGAAGCGCGAATCGCGCGCGTTCATGGCGATGCCGCCGCGATAGATCAGCTTGCCGGCCTGACGCTGCGCCAGATTGTCGAGATTGAGGGCCACCGGCCGCACGGCGATATCGATCGCCACCGGCGGGTCGGCGATCGCTGCCGAGCCCCAGCCTGTGAGCAACACGGCCAGCAACGCCGCGCGCCACCATCGCGATGCCAGGCCCGGGAAACAGCGAGATAATCGTGTGGATCCAAAGAAAAAGGGCGCGACGCCCGGCGGCGCCGCGCCCTTGATAGCCCGCGTGCGCGGCTTACGCCACGCCGTTCTTCTTGAACCAGGCGAGAAGACGCTCCCAGCCGTCCTTCGCCGGCTCCGCCCGGTAGGTCGGACGGTAATCCGCGTGGAATCCGTGCGGTGCATCGGGATACATGACGATCTCGACGGTCTTGCCGGCGGCCTTGGCGGCCTCTTCCATCTTCTTCACGGAGTCGACCGGAATGCCAGTGTCAGCGGACCCGTACAGGCCGAGCACCGGTGCCTTCAGATTGGCCACCACGTCGATCGGGAATTTGGGCATCACCTCGTTGGCCGTGCCCACAACCGGCCCGTACCAAGCCACCGCCGCCTTGATGCTCGGGCTATGCGCCGTGTACATCCAGGTCGTACGGCCGCCGCGGCAAAAGCCGGTGATGCCGACTTTTTGCGCATTGCCGCCATCTGTCGTCGTCGCCCAACGCACCGTGGCGTCGAGATCGCTGAACAGCTCCGTATCCGGCTTCTTGTTGACGATCGCCAGCACGGCCTGGATGTCGGCCGCCTTGGAGGGATCGCCCTGGCGGAAATAGTAATCCGGCGCGACCGCGAGATAGCCGGCCTTGGCCAGGCGCCGGCAGGTGTCCTTGATGTATTCGTGGATGCCGAAAACTTCCTGAGCCACGACGACCACCGGGAAGTTCGAGCCGCTCGCCGGCTTGGCGCGATAGCCGCCCATCTCGCCGCCCGCGACCGGGATCTTGACATCGCCGACCGTGAGGCCGGCGCTGTCCGTTTGGACAATGGTTTGCGCCATCACCGGCCCGGCGGCCAGCGTATAGCCGGCTACCGAGCCGGCCACGGCGACGAAGCCGCGCCGCGTCAGCGCCGCGGATTTGTGTGTGATACCGATGACATCATCGAGCATGGTGATTCTTGACCTCCCTTGATTGACGCGCGAGGGCAGTAGACACGAGCGATGGGCGCAGTATCAACACGCCGCCGCCATCATCCATTCCGGATAAACGAAAATTGATCAGGCGCGCTTGCGGCGCTGCGGGCGGCTGGAGGCGAGGCGTTCGTCGTCTTCGTCGAACAGCTCGGCCAGTTTTTCCATCATCGTGCCGCCCAGCTGCTCGGCATCGACGATCGTCACCGCGCGCCGGTAGTAGCGCGTAACGTCATGGCCGATACCGATGGCGAGCAGCTCGACCGGCGAACGCATCTCGATCTACTCGATCACCTCGCGCAGATGGCGCTCGAGGTAATTGCCGGGATTGACCGACAGGGTCGAATCGTCGACCGGGGCACCGTCGGAGATCACCATCATGATGCGCCGCTGCTCGGTGCGCGCCAGCAGCCGGTTATGCGCCCACAGCAGCGCCTCGCCGTCGATATTCTCCTTGAGGAGACCCTCGCGCAGCATCAGACCAAGCGACTTTCGCGCGCGCCGCCACGGCGCGTCGGCCGACTTGTAGATGATGTGGCGCAGATCGTTGAGGCGACCCGGTGCGGCCGGTTTGCCCGCTCCCAGCCAGCGCTCGCGGCTCTGCCCGCCCTTCCAGGCGCGCGTCGTGAAGCCCAAGATCTCGACCTTGACGCCGCAGCGCTCCAGCGTGCGCGCCAGGATGTCGGCGCTCATCGCCGCGACCGTGATCGGCCGGCCGCGCATCGACCCGGAATTATCGATCAGCAGCGACACGACGGTGTCGCGGAAATCCGTGTCTTTCTCGCGCTTGTAGGAGAGCGGAAGCGCCGGATTGACGACGATGCGCGCCAGCCGCGCGGCATCGAGCATGCCCTCCTCCAGATCGAACTCCCAGGCCCGGTTCTGGCGCGCCAGCAGCCGGCGCTGCAGCCGGTTGGCCAGCCGCCCGATCACGCCCTGCAGATGCGCCGAGCTGCTGGTCCGAGTGCATGCGCAGGCGCGCCAGCTCGTCGGCATCGCACAGCGCGTCGGCCTCGATGGTCTCGTCGATACTCGCTGGTGAAGGCGCGATAGCATCGGCTCGTTGCCGGAATTGGCGAGCGAACCCGGCGGGCGCCTGCGCCGCCCCGGCCGCTCCGGCCCTTCCTCGCCCATGCCGCTGCTGTCCTCGCCGTCGGCCTCCTCGGCGGCACCCTCGGCGTCGTCTTCGGTGCTCGCGTCGCGCGACTCGCCGCCCATGAGGCTTTCCGACGCGGCCTCGCTGCCGTCGCCCTTCTCGCCGTACTCGCCCGTGCTGGCGTTCTGCTCGCCCTGGCCCTGGTCCTCTTCGAACTCCGAGGCTTCCGCTTCGTCCTCGCCCAGATCGAGATCGCTGATGAAGCGCCGCGCCGCCGAAGCGAAGGCCGCCTGGTCCTCGATCACGCGCGCGAGCTGAGCGAGATCCGCGCCGGCGCGCGCCCTCGACCCACGGCCGCCACAGATCGACCATCTTGCGCGCCTTGCCGGCGGCGGCGTGCCCGAGTCGCCTCGCGCGCCAACAATCCGATGACTTCGACAAGCGGTGCCGCATTCACGGTCGGTGATGCGAGAATAGCCTTGCGTCCGGCAACGCTCTGTCCAACGCCGCGTCAGATTTTGCGCGACGCCCGCCATCGCTGCGATCCGAACGCCTCGCAACGCGCCTGCTCGACGACGTTGAAGATCGCGCGCGACACCTGTCCCGCGCGGCTGCCCTTGTTGTGCACAGCGTCGTCGTGATGGCGGAGCGCAGCGCGATGGAATCGGCCTCGCCGCGCACCTCCGCCACTTCTTCGGCCGGCAGGTCGCGCGAGGGCTGCGGCAGCCGCGCTCGGTGCCGCGCACCGCCGGTCCTTCCGGCGCGAAATTCACGCGTCGAGTTCCGGCTTGTGCGCGATCGCGCGCATCGTCGAGGCGGTCAGCCTGCCGGAAGGTCTCGATGCGGTCCGTCGTTCGGCTTCGCCATGGAATCCGGCCGGCCTTGTTCAGCCCAGCCGCGCCTTGGCGCCCGGACCGCTGATCAGTTCGCTGCCGAAGCAGCGCTGATAATATTCGGCCACCGTCGAACGTTCGACCTCGTCGCATTTGTTGAGGAACGTCAGCCGGAAGGCGAAGCCGACATCGTTGAAGATCCGCGCGTTCTCCGCCCAGGTGATCACCGTGCGCGGCGACATGACCGTCGAGATGTCGCCGGCGACGAAGCCGGCGCGGGTCAGGTCGGCCAGCGCCACCATCGCCGAAACGATCTCGCGACCGTCCTTGTGTGTCGTACGTCGGCACCTTGGCGAGCACGATCTCGCTTCCTCGGTGTGCGGCAGGTAGTTGAGCGTCGCGACGATGTTCCAGCGGTCCATCTGGCCCTGGTTGATCTGCTGCGTGCCGTGATAGAGGCCGGTCGTGTCGCCGAGGCCCACCGTGTTCGCGGTCGCGAACAGCCGGAACGCCGGGTGCGGCCGGATCACCCGGTTCTGGTCGAGCAGCGTCAGCTTGCCTTCGACTTCCAGCACGCGCTGGATCACGAACATCACGTCCGGCCGGCCGGCGTCGTATTCGTCGAACACCAGCGCGCACGGGTGCTGCAGCGCCCAGGGCAGCATGCCTTCGCGGAACTCCGTCACCTGCTCGCCGTCGCGCACCACGATCGCGTCCTTGCCGACCAGGTCGATGCGGCTGATATGGCTGTCGAGGTTGACGCGGATGCACGGCCAATTGAGGCGCGCCGCGACCTGTTCGATATGCGTCGACTTGCCGGTGCCATGATAGCCCTGCACCATCACGCGGCGGTTGTAGGCAAAGCCGGCCAGGATCGCGAGCGTCGTGTCGCGGATCGAACGGTAGGCCTCGTCGACATCGGGAACGTGGTCGCTCGGTTGGAGAACGCCGGGACTTCGAGATCGCAGTCGATGCCGAAAGTCTGCCGCACCTTGACCTTGATGTCGGGAGCGACTTTCGCGAGGTCCTGGGCGGCGGAAGAGTCAGGAGGCATGGTCAGGCTGGTCCGAGGCAGTGGCTGGGGGTGCGAATGCGTCGGCTGCGCCGACGGGGCGAATACTACACAAATCTATATAGGCCCGGGGGCAGGTTTTTTAGTCGGCAGCGTTGAGTTTTTCGCTTTGCGCCCGCGCCTTAAGGAAGGAATACGCCTGATTAATGGACTTGAGGCGCTCCTCCATGTCCTTGTCGCCGCCATGCAAATCCGGGTGGTGGCGCTTGACCAGCTCCTTGTAGCGGGCCTTGAGTTCCCCCGGTGTGGCGGTGGCGGGCATATCCAGCACCGCCAGGGCCTTTTCTTCCTCGGTCTGGAAGCGTTTGGGCGGCGGCGCTTCTGCCCGCTTTTCGGTGAATTCGTCGCCGAAAAGACGTGCAAATGCCGCCTTGATCTGCTCCGGATCGACCCGGAAATCGTGCCCGCGCACGCCCAGCGGCCAGGACGGGCGATCGCCGACGATGTCGTTGCGGCGCGCGCGCTCAATCTCCTCGGCGCTCATGCCGCGGTAATAATCCCACGCGGCGTTGTAGGCCCGGACGTGTTCGAGACAAAACCAATAAAACTCGTCGAGCGCGGTACGTGAGCGCGGGGCACGGAATTCCCCGGATTCACGGCAGCCCGGATGGTCGCAAGCGCGCGGGTTGGCCCCTGGCGGGATCTGCGGACGGTCAAAATTGGGCCGACGTCGACGCACGCGTTCCATGATGACTTCGAGTATGGGCGAGCCGCCTAGGGGCTGACAAGCGACACGGGGTTGAGGACCAAGCTACTGGAAAACTATGACTATTTGCTTATCGCCGGAGCCAGTTCGGCGTCGGCGCTCATGGCCAGCGCACCGCCCGGCCCGGCGGCCCAGAGCCGGACGCTGGCGCCATCGCCGGCCGGCGACCCATGGACGGAAAAAGGGGTGGTATCGAACAAAGGAGATATGGCCCTGAACGCAAAGTGCTGCAATGCCCTGGGCCGTTCCCGTTCCACAAGATCCATCAGCAATGTGGCGATCAGGGGGCCGTGCACGATCAGTCCCGGATACCCCTCCACCTGGGTGACATAGGGATGGTCGTAATGGATGCGGTGGCCGTTGAAGGTGAGCGCCGAATAGCGGAATAGCAGCACCGGGTCGGGCCGGATCTCCCGCCGCCAGGTCCCGTCCGTGGGGGACGGCGGGGGTGCGGGCGCCACGGCCCCCGGCGCCGGCAGGGGCCGGTAGACGATGTCGTGCTCCTCCTCGACCCCCAGCCCTTCCGCCCCGCAGATGCGGTGGCGCACGGTCACGAACACCAGCGCCCCGCTGCGCCCGCTTTTGACCTCGACCTTCAGGATCTCCGACTCCCGCCGCGCCGCCTCCCCCACGCGAAGGGGCGCGCGGAAGGCGAGCCGCCCACCCGCCCACATCCGCCGCGGCAAGGGGACCGGTGGCAGGAATCCACCGCGCTTGGGATGTCCATCGGGCCCGATCTCGGCCGCGCGCACGGCCGGATTGAAGAACAGCCAGTGCCATCCGGGCGGCAGCGCCGCCCCCGGCCCAGGAGCCCGCTCATGATCCAGCGTCGCCGCCATCGCCGCCACGCGATCGACGGCAATGATGTCCTCGCGCGTCTCGGTGCGGCCGACCCAGTCCTTCAGTCCTTCGAATTCCGCGCTCATGGGGCAAACTCGCGCCTGATTTTGTCGCTGTGCGCGCCAATCTCAGGCACAGCGCCATAGCGCGGCGCGTCACCGACGAATTGCGTCGGCGGCGCCGGCAAGGCAACGATGCCATTCGCGGTCTCGACCTCGATGCGCCGCAATTGCGGATGGCGCGACAATCCATCGACGCCGTTCACGCGCCCGAACGCGATTTGCGCCGCCGCCAGCTTCTCGCACAGCGCATCGACGGGCAGTGCCGCGAACGCCGCCTCGATATGCTTGTTGAGCGCCGGGCGGTTCTTCACACGCTGCACATTGCTGTTGAAATCCGCATGCGCCGCGAGCTTCGCGTCGCCCAGGATCGTCGCGCAGAACACCGCCCACTCGCGCTCGTTCTGGATCGAGATCAATACCGGCGTGCCGTCTTTCGCCGCGTAGGCGCCGTACGGCGAAACCGACGGATGATTGAGCCCGACGCGCTCGGGTGCGCCAGCACCGTAATCCTGGTGCATCAGCGGCACCGTCATCCAATCCGCCATGCCGTCGAACAGCGACACTTTGATCGTCGACCCCTCGCCCGTGCGGCCGCGCTTGAGCAACGCCTCGAGGATCGCCTGCGTAGGCATACATGCCCGCCGCGATGTCGCACACCGAAACGCCCACGCGCCCCGGCCCTTCTGGCCGCCCGGTCACCGCGCATAGCCCGCTCTCCGCCTGCACCAGCAGATCGTAGGCTTTCATCTGCGCATAAGGTCCCTCCTCGCCGATAGCCGCTGATGTCGCAGGTGATGAGGCGCGGATAGCTTTTCGCGCAGCGCATCGCTGCCGAAGCCCGCGCGCGCAGCCGCGCCCGGCATCAAGATTCTGGATGAAGATGTCCGCTTTCGCGATCATCCGCTGCAGCAATGCGGCGTCCGCCGCGCGTCTTGATATCGAGGACGAGCGATTCCTTGCCGCGATTGAGCCACACGAAATAGCTCGACTGCCCCTTCGCCGCCTTGTCGTACCCGCGCGCGAAATCCCCCTCCGCGCGCTCGATCTTGATGACGCGCGCCCCCGCATCGGCAAGCTTGCACGAGCAATAGGGCGCGGCCACCGCCTGCTCGAGCGCGACCACCAACAATCCGTCGAGGGCGCCCGCCATCAGTACGAGCGCGGCAGGCCGAGCACGTGTTCGGCGAGGTAGGAGAGGATCAGGTTGGTCGAGATCGGTGCGATCTGATAGAGGCGCGTCTCTCGGAATTTGCGCTCGACATCGTATTCCTCGGCGAAGCCGAAGCCGCCATGCGTCTGGAGGCACATGTCGGCCGCCTGCCACGACGCCTCGGATGCGAGCATGCTTCGCCATGTTGGCCTGCGCGCCGCACGGTTTGCCGGCCTCGAACAGCGCGCGCCGCCTCGCGCACCATCAACGCGGCCGCCTCGCTCGCCGCATAAGCGCGCGCGATCGGGAACTGGATGCCCTGGTTCTGCCCGATCGGCCGGCCGAACACGGCGCGAGTCTTCGCATATTCCGTCGCGGTCGCGATGAACCAGCGCGCGTCGCCGATGCATTCCGACGCAATCAGAATGCGCTCGGCATTCATGCCGTCAAGGATGTAGCGGAAGCCCTTGCCCTCCTCGCCGATCAGCTGGTCGGCGGGAATTTCAAGGTTGTCGAAAAACACTTCCGTGGTCGCATGGTTGATCATGGTGCGGATCGGCCGGATGGTGAGGCCCTTGCCCACCGCCTCGCGCATATCGACCACGAACACCGACAGGCCATCGGTGCGCTTCGCCACCTTGTCGCGCGGGGTCGTGCGCGCCAGGAGAAGCATCAGATCCGAATGCTCGGCACGGCTGGTCCACACTTTCTGCCCGTTGACCACATAGCGTTCATTACCTTGGCGCACCGCCGTGGTGCGGATCGCCGTCGTGTCCGTGCCGGCACTCGGTTCGGTCACGCCGAAGGCCTGCAGCCGCAGCTCGCCAGCCGCAATGCCCGGCAGGAAGCGCTGCTTCTGTGCCGGCGATCCGTGCTTGAGGATCGTGCCCATCGTGTACATCTGCGCGTGGCACGCGGCGCCGTTGCAGCCGCTCTTGTGGATCTCCTCGAGAATCGCCGCCGCCGCCCGGATACCGAGCCCGCTGCCGCCGAACTCCTCGGGAATCAGCACCGCCAGCATCCCGGCTTCGGTCAACGCGCGCACGAACTCGCTCGGGTAGCGCCGCTCGCGGTCGAGTTCGCGCCAATACGGGCCCGGAAAGCGCGCGCACAAGGCACGCACGGAGGCGCGGATTTCGGTGAATTCCGCGCCGGTTTCTTCTGTGTCGGTTTCAAGCGTCATGCCGGGCGAACCTTATAAAGAATCCCGCTTTACAGCAAACCCGGTCCTTGCGAGGGTGCGGCCACGATGGAACACCGCCGCCACAGCGACGTCTTGCGCGAACTTCTCACCCTCCAAGGAAAGCGCATCCTCGATATCGGCTGCGGCGACGGCTCTCTCGTGCGCTTCTTCGCCAAGAACGGCGCCCACGCCGCCGGCGTCGATATCAACGCTGAGGTGCTGGCCCGTGCGCGCGCTGGAAAGCGGGTTGCAAACGAGCACTTCACCGAAGCGCACGGCCAGAACCTGCCTTTCCCCGATGCGAATTTCGACATCGCCGTCTATTTCAACGCCCTGCATCACGTGCCCGTCGCGGTCCAAGACCAGGCTCTGCGCGAGGCCGCGCGCGTGCTCGCCCCCGGCGGCACGCTGCTGGTTGTCGAGCCGCTCGCCGAGGGCTCGAATTTCCGCCTCGTTCAGCCGGTCGATGACGAGACGGAGGTCCGCGCGGCGGCCAAGCGTGCGCTCGACGACCTGCCGTCGGCGATGCTGCGCCACGAGAAGCAGCTGGTCTACGACGCGACCGTGCGCTATCCGGATTTCGAGACGTTCCTGGCGCGCACCCAGGCCGTCGACGCGGCGCGCGCGAACGCCATCGCCGCCAAGCGCAATCTTCTGGCCAGGCTCTTCGCGGAACTCGGCCGGCCGGGCGCCGACGGATTCGATTTCAACCAGCCCACGCGCGCCGATGTGCTACGCAAGCCTCAGCCATAGCGCAGGAAGAGGATGTTGTAGTTGGCGTGCACGACGGAGATCAGCCCGGCGATCTCATAGGCATCGGGCGGCGGCTCCTGGCGCACGAGCGCTGCCATCAGCGCCGTCAGCCCATCGCGGTTCTGCGTCAGCAGGCGCTGGAATTCCGGATCATCGTAGTGCTTCTTTGGGGCACTGGCGCTGAGCTGCACCACCGCGACAGCGCCCTGCACCGCTGTGGCGCGGATCAGCACGCGGCGCGCTTCGTCGAGCGTTCCGCGTCGTTCAGCCAGATCATGCAGCGCCTCGACGATTTCGCCAAAGCGCGCGACATGGTCGGAGAAATTGACGATGCCGTTACGCGCACGCAAGCCCGCGAACGACGCGCCGATATCCTTCAGCCTCTGCCGTCCCGCCGTCAGATCGTCGCGCGACAATGCTTCGCTCGCGGCGTCGGCTTGCGCGCTCACCTGATCGAGAAACCCGTTCCATTGCGCATCGCCCATATAGGGCGGCGGCGGCGCGCCGCGCGTCTTCTCCGCCAGCGCCCGCCATTGCGTCGCGAACTCCATGGCTTCCAGCGACGCCACGCCGCTATTGCCCGTGCGGCTGTACCAGACCGACGCCCGCCAATGCGACAGCGCGCCGTCAAGCGCATCGTTGAAGCTCTGCGCGAGGGCTCCCAGCGGCAGCAGCATCAGAAGAATCGCCAGCCGCATTACGCGCATCGTCATCCTCCGGAGCGCCGCACCAGATCCTGATGCAGATCGTCGGGGATGGTAATCCCTTCCGTACGCGCCTTGAAGCGCAGCTTGTGGCGCCGGTCGCCGGGCAGGCGCGTGCCCTTCTGGTCGAGGATCGCGCTCAGCAGCACTTCCACCCGTGTCACGAAGCTTCGCCCGGCAAACGCCGTGGGATCGATCACCAGGAAGAACTGCCCGACGCGCGGCGGCGGACCTTTGGCGTCAAAGAACGAGCTGGCCTCGTAGCCGAACTGTGCGCCGGTCAGCGCCGCCGCCAGCAGTTCGACCATCAGCACGAGGGCCGCCCCCTTGGCCTCGCCCATCGGCACCATCGTGCCGGCGAGCGCCGCCTTGGCATCCGTCGTCGGCTTGCCCTCCGCGTCCAGCGCCCAGCCTTCCGGAATCGCCTCGCCGCGTTGCGCCGCGACCATCACCTTGCCGCGCGCGACCTTGCTGAGGCTGAGGTCGATCACCAGCGGCGCCCCGCCGTCGCGCGGGCAGGCGAACGCGATCGGGTTGGTACCGAACAGCGCCTTCGATCCGCCCCACGGCGCGATTCCGGCCGGCGAATTGCCCAGTGCCAGCGCCACGAGGCCGCGCTGTGCCAACGGCTCGACGTGATAGCCGACGACACCCGAATGATGCGAGTTGGTGACGCCGACCGCGACAATGCCGGCACTCTTGACCAGATCTTCGGCACGCGACAAACCCTCGGCAATCGCGGGAAACGCGAACCCGTCGCGCGCATCGACCATGATGGCGCCCGTACCGGTCTTGCGAATTTGCGGCACGGCCTGGCCAGTCGACCTTGCCCGCCCAGGATTGATCCGCATAAGCCGGCACGCGTGAGAGGCCGTGGCTGGCGAGACCGTCCGCCTCCGCCGCCACCAGCGCCTTGGCGACCGCTTCGGCGTTCTTGGGCGCCACATTCGCGCGCGTGAGCGCGCCCAGAGCCAGCGCGTGTGCTGCATCCAGCGACAGGCGCATCAGCGCGCGGCCTTGAGGAAGCGCCGCACGTTCTCGCCGGTCACCTTGCACACCCGCGCGTTGGATTTGTTCGTGACGCCGGCGATATGCGGCGTCAGCCACAAATTGGGCACGCCCGTGAGGATCGAGCCGGCGGGAAACGGCTCCGCGTCGAACACGTCGATCACCGCCCCGGCGATCTCGCCGCCCTTGAGTGCTGCCGCCAGGGCCGCCTCGTCGATCATCCCGCCGCGCGCCGAATTGATCAGCAGCGCGCTGTTCTTCATGCGCCGTAGTGCTGTCGCATCAATGATGTTGCGCGTCTCTTCCGTCAGCGGCGCATGCAGACTGACGATGTCGCTCTCCACCAGAAGCCGCTCGAAGGTGACGCGCTCGACGCCGAACGCGCGCCAGGTCGGATCGTTGGCCTGCACGTAGGGGTCCGTCGCGATCACGCGCAAATCGAACGCCGCAGCGCGCTTGGCGACCTTGCGGCCGATATCGCCGAACCCGACGATGCCCAGCGTGCGCCCCGCCGCCTCGCCCTTCATCATCGCCGTGCGCGGCCATTTGCCGCCCAGCACGTCGACCTTGGCCTGCCACACGTCGCGCAACCCCATCAGGATCGCCGCGATCGTCCATTCGGCGACGGAGACGGCGTTGGCGCCGGTCGCCGGGAACACCTTGATGCCGCGCCGCTCGCACTCCGCCACGTCGATATTGTCGAGGCCCACGCCGATCCGCCCGATGCAGCCCAGCTTCTTACAGGCGGCCAGCACCGCGCCCTTCATCTGCGTGCGGTTGCGCACGATGATCGCCGGCACGTCGGCGCCCAGCCGTGCGAGTTCATCCGGCTTATGGACGAGATCAGGATCGTAATGAACCTTGAATTCGCTCTGGAGCGTCTCAAGCGTCGGATCGTCGATGAATTCGGAAATGATGATGTCGGTCATGGGCTCGTGTTAGGCTGCTTCGTTGTTGAGCAAGGTTTCGCCGGGGCGCACGCGGCTGAAGACGACGGGCTCGCTGGATGTCTCCAGCCTATCACCTTCCAGCCGCACGCAGATGAATTGCGACGTCGCAAGCTCGCCGGCCTCCGGAAAATCGCCGCGCCAATGCGCCCCGCGCGAATTCTCACGGGCCGCCGCACTGGCGGTGATTGCGCGGCTGACCAGCACCAGGTTCTTGAGATTGAGCCAGTCATGCCAGGTGAGATTGAACACGCGATTATCGCCGCCCGGCACACCGATGCGCTCGAGCGAGTTGTCGAGCGCGTCAAGGGCCGCATCGGCACGGCGCAGGCTCGCCGCGTCACGGATGATGCCGCCGTCTTCCCACATCGCATCATAGAGTTTTTCACGTAAAACCTCGATGTCACCCGCCGGCCGCGTCAACGGTGCCGTCGCACATGCCATCGCCGCCTCGATCGCCGCTTCGTCGGGTTCGCGCAGCGCATTGTTGGCGCGCACCCACGGCGCCATCGCATCGCCCGCGAGTCCGCCGAACACGGTTGAATTAGCCACACCGTTGCCGCCCAACCGGTTGGCGCCATGCACACCGCCCGTGTCCTCGCCCGCCGCGAACAGACCGGTCAGCTCCGTCGTGCAATCGGCGCGGAAGCGCACGCCACCCATCATGTAATGTGCGGTCGGCACCACCTCGACCAACCCGCCGACCAGGTCGAATCCGACATCGGCGCAACGCTCGACCATGCCCTTGAACTGCTTCTTCACCATGCCCGCATCGAGATGCCGCATGGTGAGGAACACGCCGCCATTGGGCCCGGTCTTGGCCGACCGCATCTGCTCGAACATCGCGCGGCTGACGATATCGCGCGTCGCGCGCTCGTTGCGCTCGTCGTAGCGATGCATGAAGCGCTCGCCCGCACCGTCAAGCAGATGACCGCCCGCCCCGCGCAAGCCCTCCTCGATGATCGTGCCGGTGATGCGCGTGTCCGGCCCGGCAATCAGCCCGGTCGGATGGAACTGCACCATCTCCATGTCGCGCAAGGTCAAGCCGGCGCGCAGTGCCATCGCCATGCCGTCGCACGCCTTGTCGCCCGACGGCGTGTGATATTTGTACATGGTCGGCCCGCCGCCGGTCGCCAGCAGCACCGCCTTGGCGCGTACGAACACGAATTCGCCGTCGCGGATATCGATGAACAGCACACCGGCGATGGCGTCACCCGACGGCGTCTTGATCAGCTCGATCGCGCGATGCTCTTCCAGACGATCGATTCTTCGCGCCCACACCTGTTCGGCTAACCGGTTGATGATCTCAATCCCCGTGAGGTCGCCCTTGTGCACTGTGCGATCGAAGGTCTGCCCGGCGAACGCTTTCTGATGGATCGTGCCGTCCGGATTGCGATCAAAGAAACAGCCCAGCTCGGCCTCCAGCTCGCGGATGCGCCGCTGCGCCTCGACCACCAGGATCCAAGCGAGATCCTGGTCGTTGATCCACTTGCCGCCCTCGATCGTGTCCATGAAATGGCGCTCAGTCGAATCGCCCGCCGCCAGCGCCACGTTGTAGCCGCCCTGCACCATGCGCGTGCAGCCGGATTTACCGAGCAAGCCTTTGACCGCGACGGTGATCCTGAGCGACGGATCGGCCTTGTGCGCGTGCAGCGCTGCGAACAACCCCGCCCCGCCGGCACCGAGAATCAGGATATCCGTCTCGGCGCGTCTCACGCCTTCACGCCCATGCTGGCCAGCGCCGCCGCGCGCCGCGAATCCGCGGTCGCTCTCACCGTGTCGTAGCGGCTGGCGCCATGCGAATCCATCGCCACCAGCAGCGGCCCGAACCCCTTGATGCGGAATTTCCACAGGCTTTCGGGGTTTAGATCATCGAGATCGACATCCTCGATCGCCTCGATCCACGTCGTCTCCAGCGCCGCCGCTCCGCCGATGATGGCCAGATAGGCGCCGCCGATTTCCTGGAACACCTTCGTTGACTCGAGGCCAAGGCCGCCCTTGCCGATGATCAGCCGCACGCCGTATTGCGTCATCAGCGGCCGCGTGAACCGCTCCATGCGCGCCGACGTCGTCGTGCCCACGCAGATCGGCGCATAGCGCGGCGCCTCTCCGGCCGCATTCTCGATCCGCCGCACATTGGGCGCGGTATGGATCACCGCCTGACCATTGAGATCGAACTTCGTCTTGCGCCCGCGATCAAACATATGGATCTGCGTCGCGTCGCGGATGCCGTAGAGCGTGCGGTTGAGCGTGACGGTGTCGCCCACCTTGAGCGTGCGCACCTGCGCTTCGGTAATCGGCATGTCGAATTCGTGATGGGTCAGCGGCACAGCTCTCATCAAGGGCGACGCCGCAACCCTCTCCCCTCAGGCCCAAGGTGCGAGCGAAGCCAACTTGCATCAGGGTCTCGCTGTGCACTCTCTCAGCGCGCCACCCCCTCACCCTAACCCTCTCCCCAGTGGGGACAGGTGGACTGCAACGGCCTGATCCCTGGGAAAGATTGCCCGCATTCACTGCTCATCTCCAGCCCTCAGAACCCGATCTCCACGCCCTTGGGCGTGAACACCGCGACCGCGCGGCGCGCGGAGTGACATTGGATGTTGACGGCGACCGGGTTCATCGTGATGTGCGTCGCGGCCGTCTCCACATGCACAGCGAACGACGTTGAGTTGCCGCCCAGCCCCTGCGGGCCGATGCCGAGCGAATTGACCGCGCGGCTCAGCATCGCCTCGAGCTTCGCGCCCTCGGGATCGGCGCACACGGAGCCCAGTGCACGCGTCGCCGCGACCTTTGCGAGGTGCATGCACAGGTCGGAGGTACCGCCGATGCCCACGCCGACGATGGTGGGCGGACAGACCTTGCCGCCGGCCTCCATGACGCGATCGATGACAAAGGCTTTGACGGCGTCGACGCCGTCGGCGGGGATCAACATCTTGAGGAACGACCCGTTCTCCGAACCCGAGCCCTTCGGGATCATCTCGATGCGCAATTCATGCACGGCGTCGGAGAAATCGATGTTGATTACCGGCACGCCGCGCCCGCAGGAATTCTGGTCGTTCTTGCGCGTGATCGGGTGCACGATCGAGGAGCGCAGGGGATGCTCATGGGTCGCGCGCTCAACGCCACGCCGGATCGCCGCTTTCAGCGCGGCCCCGTCCACATCGACGTCGCGGCCGATGACGACGTTGTAGATCGGGATGCCGGTGTCCTGGCACAGCAGGTTCTCGGTGCGCTCGGCGACCTTGATGTTCTCGATCATCGTCGCGAGCACGGCCTTGGCGCCGCTGTCGCCCTCGCCCGCGTCGAGACGCTGGAAGCCGCTCTTGATGTCATCCGGCAGCACCTTGAGCGCGCGGATATAGAGGAGCTTCGCCGCCGCCTCGACCGCGCCCGGGTCGATATGCAGCTTGTGCGCGCTCACCGCTGCATGCCCCATTTGCGCACCGTGTGCGTCTCGATCGTGCGGAAGATGACGCTTTCCACCAGCAAGCCGATGATGATCACCATCGTCAGGCCGGCGAACACATAAGCCGTCTCCAACTGGTTGCGATTCTCAAAGATGAACCAGCCCAGCCCGCCCGAGCGTGAGGAAACGCCGAACACCAGCTCGGCGGCAATTAAGGTGCGCCACGCGAAGGCCCAGCCGATCTTGAGGCCGGTGAGGATCGAGGGAAACGCCGCCGGGATCAGGATCATCGTCACGTAGCGCAAGCCGCGCAGCCCGTAATTCTGCCCGGCCATGCGCTGAGTCTCTGACACAGATAGAAATCCGGTATGCGTGTTGAGCGCCACGGCCCACAGCACCGAATGGATGATCACGAAAATCAGGCTCGGAATGCCCAAGCCGAACCACAACAGCGCCAGCGGCAGGAGTGCTATGGCCGGCAGCGGATTGAACATCGAGGTCAGCGTCGACAGCAGGTCGGTACCCACCCGCGTCGAGACCGCGAGCGTGGTGAACACCGCCGCGAGGCCGATGCCGCAGGCGTAGCCCATCAGCAGCACGCGGATGGAGGTGAGCGTGCGGTCGATCAGCGGCCCGTGCGAAGTCGCGTCCCAGAACGCCGTCACCATCTCCGAGAACGGCGGGAACATCAGCGAGTTGTTGAGATAGCGCGCGTAGCTCTCCCAGATCGACGCCAGCACGACCAGGATGATGATCCGACGCACCGCGTCGATATTGATCAGCCGCTCCCAAAACGAGAGCGGCCGCGCCACGTCGCCGATCAGGCCGGATTCGAGGCTGGTGTTCTCGAATTCGCCACGCACCGGCGGCGTGCGGTCGAGGCGGGCATCAGCCATGGCGCAACTTGTCCTCTTCGATGCGCTCGGCGAAGAGCATGTCGTGGATCTTCTGGTTAAGCGCCATGAACGCCGTCCCGCCCTGCTCGGCATGGCTGAATTGATGCGCGTTCAGCTCCGCCTTGACCCGGCCCGGATGCGGCGACAGCACCAGGATGCGGCTGCCGACGATGATCGCCTCCTCGATCGAATGCGTGACGAACAGCACCGTGAAGCGCACATCGTCCCAGAGCTGCAGCAGCTCCTCCTGCATCTTGCGCCGCGTGAGCGCATCGAGTGCGGCGAACGGTTCGTCCATCAGCAGAATATCCGGCTCCATGGCGAGTGCCCGCGCGATCGCCACGCGCTGCTTCATGCCGCCCGAGAGCATATGCGGGTAGACGTCGACGAATTTCGTAAGGTTGACCTTGTTGAGGAACTCGCGCGCGCGCTCCTCCGCTTCCCTCCCGTGCCACTTGCCGCCCACCTTCATCGGAAAAGTCACGTTCTGCAGCACGGTCTTCCACGGCAGGAGCTGATCAAATTCCTGGAACACCATCATGCGGTCGGGTCCCGGCCGGTCGATGACGCGGCCGTTGAGCGACATGCGCCCTTCGACTGGCGTCATAAACCCGGCGACACCCTTCAGCAATGTCGACTTGCCGCAGCCCGACGGCCCCAGCAGCACGAAGCGGTCGGCCGGGAACACCTCGAAGCTGACGCGATACGTGGCCGTCACCAGATGGTCGCGCGTCTTGTACTGGAGCGTGACGCCGTCCACTTTCAGGAGCGGCCCGGGCTGGCCGCTGGCGGGCGTGCGCATATCGTTCATGAGGGCTCAGCTTCCCTTCTTGTCGTGGATCTCGGGGAAGAACAAATCCTTCCACGACGCCGGCAGCTCCTTGATCGTGCCGGTCTTGTGCATGAACTGCGCGTATTTCATCACGTTCTGCGGCGTCGTGGTGAAGACGTTCTCCGGGTCAGCCAGGATCTTCTCGACGAAGTCTGGCGCCAGCTTCGAGTTCTCGGCCTTGAGCCACAACGCCCCCATCGCCTTCTTGTCGGCATTGATCATCGCCGTGGCTTCTTCCAGCGCCGCCAGCACCGCCTTGTAGGTCTTGGGGTTCTGGTCGTGGAACTTGCCCGAGGTCCAGATCGTGTTGAACGTCGCCGGGCCGCCCAGCACCTCGTAGGAACTGATCACGCGATGCACGCGGCTGTCCTGCAGCTGCTGGTACTGGAACGGTGCCGAGGAGAAATGGCCGGTGATCTCGCTGCGCCCCGACATCATCGCCGCCATCCCGTCGGGATGCGCCATCGAGACGGTGAGCTTGTCGAGCGCGTCGTACTTGCCCAGGATCTTCTCCGCCGCCATCTGCAGCGTCACCGCCTGGATCGAAACCTTCACCGCCGGCAGCGCGATGCGATCGTTGTCAGTGAAATCCTTGAGCGACGTCACACCCGGCCGGATGGTGTTGAGATAGAGCGGCATCGAATTGATCGCCGACATGCCGCGCGCGTTGATATTGCCCTTGGTGCGCGCCCAGATCGTCACCAGCGGCCCCACGCCGCCGGCCGCGAAATCGAGATTGCCGGAAATTAATGCATCGTTCATCGGCGGACCGGCGCTGAGCTGCAGCCACGTCACTTTGACGTCGCTGAGACCCGCGGCCTTGACGTGCTTCTCGATAAGTTGGCGTTCTTCCATCACTGTGATGGGCAGATAGGAAATCCCGAATTGCTTCGCAACCCTGACCTCCCGCGTCTCTTGCGCGTGAGCCGGCGCTGCGAGCGCTAGAGCGAACGTCGCAAGCGCCACGAGCCCCGCGGATTTTGCTGCATATTCAGCCATTTCGACCTCCCCTGACGTTTTTTTAGAGCCCCACGGTATGCCGTCGGAGCTTATTACACAACCAGCGCCACCCCCGACATGAGAAGAAGTAACAGCACGATGCGGCGGAATTGTTGGTCGTCGACGCGGCGATAGAGTTTATGCCCCAGCCATGTGCCGGCGATCACGGCGGGCAAGCAGATCAGGAAGGCGATCCAGGTCTGCCGCGTCACCACGCCCGCGCCGCCCAGCGCGATCAGCGCCACGCTCTGGATGATCAGGATGAAGGGTTGGAACACGCCGCGCTGCTCGTCCTTGGGCCAGCCGCGCATGGTGCACCAGATCGTCGGGATGGCGCCGGACAAGCCAGCCATGCCGGCCATCACGCCGCCGATCATCCCGGCCGTGCCGTCCGCGTACCGTCCGCCGCCGACGATGGTCAAGGGCGCGCGACGCGCCAGCATGAACGCGCTATAGGCCACCAGAAACAAGCCGACGCTGAAGCGAAAAATTCCCGCCTCGATATGCGCCAACACGTAGACGCCGATCGGCACGCCGATCACCCCGCCCAGCAGGAACGGCCATAGCCGCGGCCAGCTCATCGCACTGCCCAGGCGAAACACCGTCATCGTCTGCGCGGCGATGCTGCCGGCGATGACCAGGGCCGCGGCTTCCGGCGGCGGCAGAAATTGCAGGAACACACCCGCGGCGATCAGCGCATACGCAAATCCCGCTAATCCGGACGCGAAGGAAGCGAGAAGCGTGGCGCCGAACAGGAAGACGTAGATCGTTGTGCCGTTCACGTCCCGCCTGTCAGGTTGAGAAGAAACAACAGCGCCGCCGCACCGCCCGCACAAGCCGCCAAGGCCACGGCACCCTTCTGCCAATTGCGCCATGGCAGCAATTCGAGGGCCAGCACGCGCAAGCCCCCCGCCAGATGCACCGCCAACAACGCGACCAGGATCACCTCGCTCGCCTTGAGCAGCGGATGGTCGGTCCAGCGCACGAACTGGTCGAGTGCGGCCTCGCCGCGCAGCGCCTGGCCCAGCGCCCAGAAATGCAGCGGCAGGAACAGCGCCAGCGCCAGGCCCGAGACGCGATGCACGACAAACGCGACATAGTTGGGATGCGTGCGCGCGCGCCAGGAGAGCGAGGCGCTATGCGGGCTCATTCGAACAACCCCGCCAGCGCGCGCCAGCCCATCACCACGAGGAGAAGCGCGAAACCAGCCGCCGCCAGGTCGATCCACACGCCGCGCCACGAAACCGTCTCGCGCAAGATGGTGCGAACGCCGATCGACGCGTGCACCGCTACCGCCAAGACGAACACGCCATAGAAGGCCAGCCAGGCAAAACTGCCGCGCGTGCGCGCCAGGATCTCGGCGGCATCGAGCCCGCCGCGCACGGCGAGTATGATTGTCGCCAGATGCACGACGACACACAGCGCCAGCAGCGATGCCGTCGCGCGCTGCGCGAACCACAGCAGGATTTCCGCGCGCGGGGCGAACACACGCGTCGCCATCAGATCTCGCCCCGCATCGTCGCCAGCACGGTCGCGCGCTTGAGACCTGCGATCGACGCCGACGGGTTGAGATGCTTGGGGCAAAACTCGCGACAGCCCTGCTGGCTATGACAAGCATGGCAACCGGCGTCGCCCGCCACCGCCGCGAGGCGCTCGGCCTTGGCGCCGTCGCGCACATCGTTGACCAGCGTCCAGGCACGGTTGAGCGCGGCGGGCCCAAGATACTCCGGATTCCACGCCGCCACGTCGCACGCCGAATGACACACGCCGCAGCCGATGCACTCGATGCCGGCATCGACCTCGCGCCGCGCGGCACTCTCCGGCCGCACCACCGCAAAATCGGTGGGTGCGTCGGACTTCGGGACAAAGCGCCCTTCCGCCCGCGCCCATTTGTCGAAGAACGCCGCCATGTCGCAGGCCAGATCCTTGATGATCGGCATGTTGCGCAGCGGCGCGATCGTCACCTTGTTGTCGCGCGCGACCTTGCTGACATGCGTGCGGCACGTCCAGCGCGGCTTGCCGTTGACCGTCATGGCGCACGAGCCGCACACGCCCACGCGGCAGGCGAAGCGATAGCTCAGCGCAGGATCGGCATGGCGCTGGATCCAGGTGACGACATCGAGCACGGTCTGGCTGTCGCGACGCGGCACGCGGAAGCTCTCGAACCGGCCTTGCGCCTGTCCGCGCCACACCGCGACGTCGAGCGTCGGCTCGTTCACCTCGTCACCCCCGTCAAACCGACCGCGCCGTTCCCCGACGGTGCGAGCGTCACGCGCTCTGATACAACTTGGTCAGAACGAACTCCCGATGCCCCAGCGCCTCGGCCGCGGTCAGGCGACCGTTGCACGTCCGGATCATGATGTCGATCAGCCGGTCGCCGGCTTCGTCCAGCGTCATCTCGCGGCGCAGAATCCCCGACACGTCGAGGTCGATATGCTCGGCCATCTGCCGCGCCGTCTTCGGATTGGCGGTCAGCTTGATCACCGGCTCGATCGGGTTGCCGATGACGTTGCCCTGCCCCGTCGGGAACAGATGCACGACGAACCCCGCCGCCGCCTGCAAGGTCACGCATTCGGCCGCGGCCGAGGACGTGTCCATGAAGTAAAGGCCCGCACCTTTTGCCGGTTCTTCGGCGGGCTTGAGCACATCGATGAACTTGGTGTCGTGGCCGATCTTCTGGAAATTGCCGAACGCCTTTTCCTCGATCGTCGTCAACCCGCCCGCGATGTTGCCCTTGGTCGGCTGCGAATCCGACAGATCGTTCGTCTTGTGGCGGTTGATCATGTCGTTATAGGCGTTCCACGTCGCCATGAACTTCTTGGTGATCGCCGGGCTCACCGCGCGCTGCGAACAGATCACTTCCGCGCCCGTGAGCTCCGAAGTTTCGCCGAAGCACGTAGTCGCGCCCAGCGGATCGATCTTGTCGATGAGATTGCCCACGGTCGGGTTCGAGGCGAGGCCCGACGTCGTATCGGACTCGCCGCATTTGCACGACACCCAGAGCTCGTTGATATGCGCGTCTTCGCGCTGCAGCTCGGAGGCCCAGTGCACGAACTCCTTGGCCTTGCGCGACGCCGCCGCGATCGTGGCGATGTCGCCGTTGCCCTCGATCCAGAACCCCTCGACCGGTTTGCCGGTCTTGGCGATGCCGTCAACCACGCGTTTTGTCCAACTCGGCTCGATGCCGATCACGATGCACGCCGCGACATTGGGGCTCGCCCCGGTGCCGATCAGCGTGCGGAAATGCAGCTCCAGATCCTCGCCGAATTGCAGGCGCCCATACGGGTGCGGGATCGCCATCGTGCCCTTGATGTTGTTGGCGACCGCTTCGCACGCGGCGTTGGAGAGATCGTCGAGCGGCAGGATGATCACATGGTTGCGCACGCCCACGCGCCCGTTCGAGCGCCGATAGCCCAGGAAGCGCAGATCCTTTCCGTTCCTTTTCTTGGCGGCGGATTTAGCCATGGCTACCACCTCTTGGTCTTGACGTTGTGGACATGGGCATGACGCCCCTTGCCGATATCGGCGACGGCCTTGCCGATGTCGTTGCCGTATTTGATGACAGTGTCGCCCTTCTTGATGTCCTTGAGCGCCACCTTGTGGCCCAGGGGCACGGGATCAAGGGCCTTGATCTTGAGAGTCGAATTGTCGGCCATCAGCCAGCCGGTGAGCGTGTCGCCGGCCTTGATGTCCTCGACGACGATGACGCCGACCGTGTCGGTCTTGTCGTGGACGATGAAATGCGTGGTCATGACCCTAGCCTTGCCTCCCGCTTGGTCGCTTGGGCCCGAGCGTAGAATCCCTTCCGCCGCAAGTCAATCCACTCCTCTATCTTATATAAGACATCAGACTGTGCTAAGGTGGCGTCCGATGGAAGGCTCAGGCCCCGATTTCAAGCCGCTCTACCAGCAGGTCCGCGACCTGCTGATCGGCCGCATCGTCGCGGGCGCGTGGCGCCCGGGCGAGGCGCTGCCGTCCGAATTCCAGCTCGCCTCCGAATATCGCGTCAGCCAGGGCACCGTGCGCAAGGCGCTCGACGAAATGGCCGCGCGCAATCTCCTCGTGCGCCAACAGGGCAAGGGCACGTTTGTTGCGACGCACACGCCGCAGCGCGCGCTGTTTCATTTTTTCCATCTCGTCGCCGACGATGGTGCCCGCGCCCTGCCCGAACACCGCCCGCTCTCCTTGCGCGCCGCCAAGGCCACGAAGGCCGAGGCCGAGCGCCTGGGTTTGCGCGCCAACGCCGCCGTAATCCGCATCCGCCGCCTGCGCCTGCTCGCCGGCCGCGCCGCCATCGTCGAGAGCATCGTGCTGCCGGCATCGCTTTTTCCCGGCCTCGAGAAGCGGGCCGATCGGCTCCCCAACGAGCTCTACCGGTTCTACGAGCAGACCTACGCCGTCGCGGTCGCGCGCGCCGTCGAGAAGATCAAGGCCGTCGCCGCCAAGCCCGACGAGGCGCGGTTCCTCGGCCTTAAATCCGGCGCGCCGCTGCTGGAGATCGACCGCGTCGCGCACGCGCTGGACGGCCGCGCCGTCGAATGGCGGGTATCGCGCTGCGACACAAGCGATCACCACTACGTGAGCGAACTCACCTGACGCAGGCGCAGTGCTGCGCCATCAAACGCGCATAGGCCGCGGCGTTGCCGCTCCGCCGCGCCGCCGCCTATAGTAGCGCTTCAATTCCAAAGGACTTGCCATGCCGCCAGCGCTTCCGCCGAATTTCACCACGCGCCCCGAAATCGCCGGTTCCTTCGGCGTCGTTGCGTCCACGCATTGGCTGGCCTCGCAGGTCGGCATGGGCATGCTGGAGAAAGGCGGCAATGCGTTCGACGCCGCCGTCGCGGCCGGCTTCATGCTGCAAGTGGTCGAGCCGCACATGAACGGCATGGGCGGCGATGCCGTCATGCTCGTCCATCCGGTCGGCGAGGCGATGCCGCGTCTGATTTGCGGACAAGGTGTCGCCCCCGCCGCCGCAACCATCGCGCATTACAAGAGCGAAGGCCTGACGCTGATCCCCGGCACCGGCCATCTCGCCGCCGTCATCCCCGGCGCCTTCGATGCCTGGATGCTGATGCTGCGCGACCACGGCACGATGACGCTCGGCCGAAGTGATCACGCCCGCCATCCACTATGCGCGCGAAGGTTATCCGCTGGTCTCCGGTGCCGCGGCGGCCATCGCCGGTGTCGCCGAGCTGTTCCGCACCGAATGGAAATCTTCGGCCGCGATCTACCTGCCCAACAACACGCCGCCGGCGCCGAACTCGTGGTTCGCCAACAAGGATCTCGCCGACACGTACGCGCGCATCCTGCGTGAAGCCACGTCCGCCGGCGCCGATCGCGAGAAACAGATCGAGGCCGCGCGCGCCGCCTACTACAAGGGCTTCGTCGCCGAGGCGATCGAGAAATTCATGGCAACGCCGGTGATGGATGCCTCCGGCACGCGTCATCGCGGCATCATTTCCGCCGCCGACCTTGCCGGCTGGCAAGCTTCCTACGAAGCGCCTTCCACCTACGATTATCACGGCTACACCGTGTGCAAGGCCGGCCCCTGGTCGCAAGGCCCCGTGCTCCTGCAGCTCCTCGCTTTGCTCAAGGGCTTCGACGTGCCGTCGATGGACACGACCGGGCCGGATTTCGTGCATCTGCTGGTCGAAGCCAAGAAACTCGCCTATGCCGATCGCGATGCGTGGTACGGCGATCCCAATTTCGTCGACGTGCCGATGAAGACGCTCTTGAGTGACTCGTATAACGAGACTCGCCGCAAGCTGATCGGCGCCACCGCCTCACGCGAGCTGCGCCCCGGCAGCCCGGACAACCGCCTGCCGCGCCTGCCGCGCGTCGACACTGGCATTGCCGTTGCCGCCGGCGTTGGCGAGCCCACGCGCGTCGAGCGCGAGACGGAAGACACATATCGTGATGGCGGCGCGGCCGCCCTCGCCGCCAGCCGCGCCGCGCGCGGGCCCGCCGAAGGCGACACCTGCCATCTCGACGTCATCGACCGCCACGGCAATGTCGTCGCCGTCACGCCGTCCGGCGGCTGGCTGCAGAGCAACCCCGTCGTGCCCGGCCTCGGCTTCTGCATGGGGACGCGCGCGCAGATGTACTGGCTGGAGGAGAACGTGCCGTCGAGCCTCGCCCCCGGCCGTCGCCCGCGCACCACGCTCACGCCCAGCATGGCGCTCAAGGACGGCAAGGCCTGCCTCGCCTTCGGCTCGCCCGGCGGCGACAACCAGGACCAGTGGATCGCGCAATTCTTCCTGCGCCATGTCGATCACAAGCTGAACCTGCAGGCCGCCATCGACGCGCCGATGCTGCAATCGGACCACTGGCCCAACTCGTTCTATCCGCGCGCGGCGAAGCCCGGAAAGATGATCGTCGAGGGCCGCTTCCCCAAAGAAACGGTGGACGAGCTGCGCAAGCGCGGCCACGACGTCGAGATCGCCGGCGACTGGTCGCTGGGCCGCAACTGCGCCGCCCGCAAGGACGGCAAACAGCTCCGCGCCGCCGCCACCGCCCGCCACCAGCAGGCTTACGCCGTCGGGCGCTAACGGCAGGACCACGCACGATGGCGGCCGCAACACACAATGCGGCGCGGGCCGTGGACGAAAGGTTGCGCCTCGCGGCCCGCAACAATGCGGAATGGTGCGACACGGTATGCCGTGCCCACGGGCGATCCGGCGCGTTTCGCGACGCTGTGTGGCTCACTTTCCACACGACGCCGACCTTCTATCCAAATGCGGTCACGCTCTCGACGGGCCCGGAAACGGAAGCGCAGCTTGCGGCAATTCGCGAGCTCGTCGCCGCGAACATTCCCGGCGCCTGGGCGGTCAAAGACAGTTTCCGCGCGCTGGATTTAACCGCCCTCGGGTTTCGGCCGCTCTTCGAGGCTGAATGGGTCTTCCGACCACCCGGACCGTTTGAGCGCGACGAAGCCAGCGCCGCCGAGCGATGGGCGACGCTCCATTCCGCCGACGAGCTCGCGGCATGGGAAGCGGCATGGCGCGGCGATGCGGGCCTGCCGGAGGGCCCACGGATTTTCCCGCCCGCGTTGATCGACCAACCCGACATTGCCGTCATCGCCGGATATCGCGGCCGGCAAATCATCGCCGGCGCGATGGCCAATCAACAGGCCGGCGCAATCGGTCTTTCAAACGTCTTCGGGCCCGAACGGAAGGGCGGATCGTCCCGCGCGGGGTGCATGGCCCACGCGCTGGCGCAATTCCCCGGCTTGCCGATTGTCGGCTACGAAACTGCGGAGAAACGCCCGCAACTGGCGGCGCTCGGCTTCCAGCCGCTCGGCCCGCTGCGGGTCTGGCAACGCGCCGCGCAAGGCTCTGGACCGGCCTGATCACGTACCCAGCCGCCATCGGCCAGGTCTGCGCCTTTCGGGCGCTGAGCCGGTTGCCATCCTTCGAGACGGCCCGGGCTGACGCCCGGGCCTCCTCAGGATGAGGACTGAATTTGTTGAGAAATAAGCGCCCTCATCCTGAGGAGCGGCGCGCAGCGCCGCGTCTCGAAGGATGAGGGCGCGGCACCTGGGAATACGCACCCAGCTCCCGTCGTTGTGGGGGCAGGCCAGCCCGTCTATCCTCACCCGGTCGGCCCCCGTCTTGACCCTCTCGCGGAGCGCCCTATGGATCCCGTCAGCATCATCGCCCTCACCCTCGGCATCGGCTGGGCGAGCGGCATCAATCTCTACGCCGCCATGGCCATGCTCGGCCTGATGGGCGCCACCGGCGCGATGGCGCTGCCGCCCGATCTGATGATCCTGACCCACCCCGTGGTGATCGCCGCCGCCGGCTTCATGTATTGCGTCGAGTTCTTCGCCGACAAGATCCCGGGCGTCGACAGCGGCTGGGACACGATCCACACCTTCATCCGCATCCCCGCCGGCGCGGTGATGTCCGCCGCCGCTGTGTGGGATGTCGATCCGGCCCTCGGCCTCGCCGCCGGCCTGATCGGCGGCACGCTCGCCGCCGGCAGTCACTTCACCAAGGCCGGCACGCGCCTGGTCCTCAACGCTTCGCCCGAACCCTTCACCAACTGGACCGCGTCCGTGACCGAGGACGTGGCGGTGATCGGCGGCTTGTGGATGGCGCTGCACTATCCGGTGGCGTTCCTCGCGGCGCTTGTCGTGGTCATGGCTCTGATGGTCTGGCTGCTGCCCAAGCTGATCCGCGTCATCTACCGCGCGATCGTGCGCATCGTCGAATGGATCAGGGGCACGCCGCAGCCGACGGTGTAACTGAACCGCCGGCCCTGCGACCTCATCCTTCGACAAGCTCAGGATGAGGTCGAAACAAAGATCGCACGCATAAAAAAGGCCCTCATCCTGAGCCTGTCGAAGGATGAGGGCACGATGTATCCAGCTGATGTGTGATCTCTCCGCATCACGCTGCGTCCCCTCCCCCCTTGTGGGGGAGGGCTAGGGTGGGGGGTGACGCAGAGACACCCTTTGAAGCCCCGAGCCGCTCAGACCTGCGCCCCTTCGACCGCAATCGCAATCGGAATACCGCCTTGCCGCGCGGAGGCGTAAGCCGCCTCCACGATCCGCACGCACCGCGCCGCATCGCGCAATCCGGCGACCGGGCGAAGTCCGGCCTTCACCTCTTGCAGCGTGCGATCGACGAATGCTCCGTAATAGCCGTCGGTTTCCAGGCGCGCCGGTTCGACACGCGAATCCAGCGCGGCACCTTCGCCCGAGCGGACCAGGATGCCATCCCCTTCCGAAAGATAGTAAGCGCTTGCCGAGCGGACCGAGATCGTGAACTCCCGCTGCTTGCGGCGATCGCTCGGAAACGTGTAGCCGCATTCGATCGTGCCGACCCGCCCGGACTTCGTGCGCATATGGACGGAAATGAAATCCTCGATTGGCAATCCGTGAACGCGCGACGTCGCAACGGCGGACACCGAGACGATATCGTCCTTGGCGAGCAGCCAGAACAGATCGATGAAATGCACGCCGACATTCATGAGCGGGCCGCCGCCGGCAAGCACGGGATCGAGCAACCAAGGCACCCCCGCCTTTGTGTAGCGGGCCGGGGAGCCCGCCACGAATTGGAAACTGGCGTGATGCACGCCGGACGAACCGACGCCTTCAAATTCCTCGATGATTTTGAGGGTGTCGCTTAGCCGAAGGATGAACGGCACCGACACATAGACGCCGGCGCGCTCGGCATCGTCGGCGAGGCAATCGACATCCAGCGCGCGGATGCCGCACGGTTTTTCGATTGCAAACGGGATGTTGCGCGCCAGCAAATCCTGGGCAATCGCGGGCATGTCGGTGTGCCGCCCGAACACAAAGGCAAAATCGATTCCTTGCCGATCGAGCAGCTCCGCGCGTGACGTGTAGTGGCGGCAATTGAATTGTGCCGCCAGCACGGACCCGGTGAGCCCCACCGAATTAGAAATGCCGACAACCTCCACCGCACTGCGCTCGAGGGCATCGAGATAGAGCGGCACATGCCAATGCGTGGACTCGATCAGGGCGACGCGCATTTGAATCAAGCCCGTGTCGTCAAAGCGATTGGGGGGCCGCGGCCGCCATGCTTGCTGTCATCAGGCGCGCCGGCGCTCCGGCACCGCCTCATGACCGGCGCCGCGCAGGGGCCAGATGGCGGCGAGTTCCCGCGCGGCGGCCAACACATCCGGGGCGATCGCCTGAATGCGCGCCTCCGTCATGCGGATCGTCGGTCCCTCGACGCTGATTGTCCCGAACGCCTTGCCATCCGCCCGACCCGGAACCGCCACCGCGACGGCCGAAACGCCCTGCACCGCTTCGTCGATCGCCACCCCATACCCACGCGCGCGGGTGCGCGCCAACTCGTCGCGCAAACTCGGTTCGTCGTTGATGTGCGAACGAAAATAGCCGGGCGGCAGGATGAAGCCGTGGCGATTGACCAGCGTCATGGCCTCCTCGTCCGGCAGCGTCGCCAGCCAGGCGCGCCCGTTGGCCGTGGCGTGCAGCGTGGGCGACATACCCATATGCGGCGCGTGCGGATCGCAGCGCAGCCCGCCCGAGGCACCTTGTGCCTTCGAAACCCAGATCAGATTTTCCGCGTCGACCATGGTCAGCCGCACGAGCTCGCCCAGCCGCGCTGCCAGGCGCTCGAGAATGGGCTGGCACAGCTCGTCCAGCCCGAGCCGGCCGAAGAAGCGGCAGCCGATCGCCGCCGCGCGCACGCTTAAGCGATAGCGCTGGTTGGCCTGCTCTTGAACGGTGAAGTCGCGGCGCGTCAGCAGCGCCAGCAGGCGAAACGTCTCGCTCTTGGGCAGGCTGAGCCGGCGGGCGATGTCGGAAATCGACAGCCCCTCGGGGTAATCGGCAAGCAACTCGACGATGTCGAGGACGCGGTCAACACGCGAGACGATTGGCAAGTCTTCCTCCCATTCTGGAACGTAGTTTCCCGATACGTGCCCGGTTGGTCACCGCGAAGCAACGTTTCCAGTTGCATTAGGGAACACTGTTCCCTAATGTTCGCTCAACGTCAAGCGGGCTCATGAACCGCGCCAGGGTGCAGGCCCGCGACAAGAGGGAGGAAAAGATGAAATCAATATTCCGCGTGGCCGGCTTTGCGGCGTTCTACCTGATGCTTCCGGTGATGAGCGCTCAGGCGCAGCCCAAAGCGTGGGACACGGCACCCTGGATCGATGGGGCACCCCTCACGCTCAAGGCCGGCTACAACACGGTCAAGCAATACCCGCATGGGCGCGCCATCGAGCGCTTCGCCAATCGCGTCGCGGAGCGCACGGGCGAGAATTTCCAGATCCAGACCTTCCCCTCCGAAGCCATGGGCAACGAGCGGCAGATGATCGAGGCGGTGCTGCTGGGCAATCTCGACATCTGCAAGACCTCCACCGGCGTTCTCTCCGCCATGATCCCGGAATTCGGCGTCTTCGATCTGCCGTATGTCTTTCGCGATCTCGATCACATGATGAAGGTGATCGACGGCAAGGTCGGTCAGGATCTTTCCGCCAAGCTCGAGGCGCGCGGCATGAAGGCACTGTTCTGGATGGAGCAGGGCACGCGCAGCTTCTACACGCGCGCGAAGGCGGTTCGCACGCCGGCCGATCTGAAGGGCCTGAAAATTTGCTCCATCCAGAGCCCCGTCATGACCGACACGATCAATGCCCTTGGGGGGACGGCCACGCCGATGGCCTTTGGCGAGTTGTACATGGCCCTCAAATCCGGCGTCGTCGACGGGGCCGAAAACGCCCCCGACGCCATCTGGTATTCGAAACAGCACGAAGTGGCGAAATACCTCGCCATCACCAACCATTTTCGCACGCCGGTTGTCGTGATCATGAACAAGGCAAAATTCGACGCGCTGCCCACCGACTACAAAGCGATCGTCGCCGAAAGCGCTCGCGAGACGCAGGACTGGGCGGGCTCGCTTTATTCGCAGGTGTCGGACGCCTTGCTTGCCTCCCTTCAGAAGGGCGGCATGACCGTTATCGAGACCGACGAGCAGGCGTTCCGCAAGGCGGCGGAACCTGTCTACGCAAAATACGGCACGCGCTTCGCGGACCTTCTGAAGACCATCGCCGAAACCCGCTGAGATTGAGTCTCCCGTATTTTGCGTCGAGGTCGATCGAATGCTGCGCGTGCTGTCCCTTGCTCTCTCGTTCGTCGAGCGAGCCCTTGAATATCTCTGCGCTGTCCTCTTCGTCATCATCGTGGCGGTGGTCTTCGTCAATGTCGTCGGCCGTTATCTGCTGAATGCGCCGCTGCGTGGCAGCGACGAAATCGCGCAATACCTGTTCCTATGGCTGGCCTATCTGGGGGCCGTCGTGGCACTCAGCAAAGGCCGCCACTATTCCGTCGCCAACCTCGCGGATCTGCTGCCCGGCAGAGCGAGGATCGCCGCCGCCCTGACGGCCGACCTCATTGTGCTGGCGATGCTCGGCGTGCTCATTCGGTATGGCTATCGTCTCGTCGATATCCTCGCTTTCGGCAGCTCGCCGGCACTCGGATTGCCGATCTACTACGTCTACGCGGCCCTTCTGGTCGCTGCGATCCTCATGGCGCTCGTGGTGCTCGCCCAAATCCCATCGCGATTCTCGTCAACCGCGACGGCGCACAACGACGACGGCCACGGGGGCGCATTGTCGTGATCACGTATCTCATGCTCGGAGCCTTTCTGGTTCTGATGCTGATCAACGTGCCGATTGCCTTCGCCCTGCTGGGCGGCGCCATGATCGCGATGCTGGTCTCCGGTGTCGGCCTCATGCCGGCCGCGCAAAGCATGATCGCCTCGGTCGACTCCTTCGCCCTGCTGGCGATTCCGTTTTTCATCGCCGCAGGCGATCTGATGAATCGCGGCGGTATCACCGCGCGGCTCATCGAATTATCGAACGCGATGGTCGGCCATATCCGCGGATCTCTGGCCCAGACCGGCGTCGTCGCCAGCATGTTCTTCGGCGGCGTCTCGGGATCCGCCGTCGCCGATACCGCCGCGGTCGGCTCGGCGATCATCCCGCCGATGGTCAAGGCCGGCTACAACCGCGCCTTTGCCGCCGCCCTGATCGGCACCTCGGGCACGCTCGGCATGCTCATGCCGACCAGCATCGCCCTCATCATTTTCGCCCTCACCGCCAATGTCTCGATTGCGCGCCTGCTGCTGGCGGGCCTTATTCCGGGGATTCTGACCGGCGTGGCGCTGTGCATTTACTGCTACATCTATGCGCTCCGCAAAGGTCATCGCGCCAACGGGCAATTCTCGTGGCGGCGCCTCGCTCGCGCGGCTTCGGGTGCCGTCATCCCGGCGATAACACCGGCCATCATCGTCTCCGGCATCGTCGGCGGCGTTTTCACGCCAACGGAAGCCGGCGCCGTCGCGGTGGTCTATGCCGCCCTGATCGGCATGTTCGTCTACAAAGAACTGACCTATCGCGACCTCCTACAGTCGATCATCGAGACCTGCATTATTTCGGGCCTCGTCCTGTTCCTGATCTTCACGTCCTTCGCGTTCAGCTGGGTCATCACCGCCGAGCGCGTGCCGGAAGCGTTCGCGGCCACGCTGCTCGGCAGCACCGAGAGCCAGATCGTGCTGTTCATCCTGATGAACCTGTTCCTGCTCGCCATCGGCACATTTCTGGATCCGACGCCGACGGTGCTGATCACGGTGCCGATCTTCCTGCCGGTCGCCATGCAGTACGGCATCGATCCGATTCACTTCGGCGTCATTTTCACGATCAACATGGCGATCGCCCAGATCTCGCCGCCGGCCGGCGCCGTCCTCTTCACCACCTGCGGCATCGCCAATGTGAGCATGGCGCAGGTAACCCCGCCGCTGATTCCCTTCATGGGCGTGCTGCTGATCATGCTGATTGTCTTCATGCTGACGCCATCCGTCGTTCTCTTCCTGCCCAATCTGCTCCTGACCAATTGAAGGCCGCGTCATGCCCTACTCCGCGTTGTTCCCCCTCTTGGATGGCAAGGTGGCGGTCGTCACGGGTGCCGCGAACGGCATCGGCCGCGCCATCGCGCTGGCCCTCGGCGAGGCCGGCGCTGACGTCGCCATCGTCGACCGCGATGTTCAAGCCGGGCAGGAAGTCGCCGCCTTCCTCCAGCAGAAAGGCCGCCGTGCCCACAGCCTCGCCTGCGATGTCATGAGCATGGCCGAGGTTGAAGCCGCGTCCAAAGCCGCCACCGAGCTTCTCGGCCCCATCGACATTCTGGTCAACAATGCCGGCATTGGCGATTTCGTGAGCTTCCCCGAGATCACGACGGAAAAATGGGACCTCATGGTCGGCACCCATCTCACCGGCAGCTTCAACTGGTGCCGCGCCGTACTGCCCGACATGATCGAGCGGCGCGCCGGCCGCGTGCTCAATATGAGTTCCGTTGCCGGCAAGCGCGGCGATTTCATCGGCAATGCGCACTACACCGCCGCCAAGGCCGCGATCATCGGCCTGACCCGCTCGCTCGCCGCCTGGGCGGCCCCCTATGGCGTGAACGTCAACGCCATCGCCCCCGGCATCGTCGACACCACGCTCACCCGCGCCATGAGCGATGCGCACAAGGAAAAGACACTGTCCCGCATCCCCATCGGCCGCTTCGCGGCACCCGAGGAGATCGCCGCCGCCGCCCTCTTCCTGGTCTCCGACGCCGCCAGCTACATCGTCGGCGAAACCCTCAACGCCAACGGCGGCTCGTATATGGACTAGCCAAGCGATTGCATCAGAGAGCGCGCCGCGTCGTCAGACGCCACCGCACGCACTCACCCCCACCAAACCCTCCCCCACCTGCCTTCGCCGAAGCGAAGCCGCTTCGGCTTCACGCAGGCAGGTCAAGGGGGAGGGCTTTTCTTTTCAGCGTCGCGGTCCGTTCTCTCCGCATCACGTTGTGTCCCCTCCCCCTTGAGGGGGAGGGCTAGTGGAACGAATTTAACACTTGGCACCCACGCCTAATGCCGGCAATGCTCTTGTCTGGACGCGAAGCGTATTGGAGGCTGCTGTGGATTTGGAAGAACTGAGCCGGAGGGTGTCGGCTGAAATCGACAACTACGTGTACGTCTACCCCGATGGCATGATCGGCAGACCTCTAGGCGCGGAGAAAATCCGGGCTCATCTTGAGGAAATGCGAGCAGCGCTGATAAAGCCTTATTGGGCCGAGATCACGCTTCGCGACACATTCGAACAAATCAATGCAACCAAACCTCCGGTGCGTCGCTGTGCTGTTGTCGCAGACGATGCCAAGGGGGCGTTGTTGGCGTTTGATCCAGTCGCGGGCCGGTTTCTTCTCGCCGGTCGGCGCGCGGGTGCTCTCGAAAGTTACGGAGTGGACGGTGATGCAGTCGGGTGTTTCATGGCGCGCTAGCCGAAAGCAGCCGCCGGGACTTAACTGTTAGGTTTTGACCACTAGGGTGGGGGGTGATGCAGCAGACCGTCCTCACCCGCCCTTGAGCTTATACAGCGGCTGCACAATCGAAATATCCAGCCGCTTGCGCCCCGGCTCCGGCGCCGTCAGCGCCTCGACTTCCTCGAACGACGCCAGACACCGCTTCGTCAGCGTCTGATACTCGCGCGTCCCCTCGCCCTTCCAGGCGATCTCCGCATCGGTGAGATCGCGCACGACCTTGCCCGGAATGCCCGCGACCAGCGTGCGCGGCGGCACTTTCATGCCGGCCTTCACGAACGCCATCGCCGCGACGAACGCCGACTCGCCGATCTCGGCACCATCCAGCACCACCGCGTTCATGCCGATCAGCGCGTTGCGGCGGACGATGCAGCAATGCAGGATCGCGCCATGGCCGATATGCGCGTCCTCCTCCAGCACCGTGTCGGTGTCGGGGAACCCGTGGGCGATGCAATTGTCCTGAAAATTGCAGCCCTTTCCCATGACGATGCGCCCGAAATCGCCGCGCAGCGAGGCACCCGGTCCGATATAGCAATTGGGTCCGATCACCACGTCGCCGATCAGCGAGGCCGTCGGATGCACGAAGCTCGACGGATCGACGACCGGAATCAACCCGTCGATGGCATAGACGCGCGGCATCTCAGGCGGTCACCGGCACGCGCGCCTGCACCACATGGAAGCGCGGCGCCACGAACGCGCTGTCGGTGAGCGAAGCGTTGGCGGCGGGGTTGCAGCCGCTCGCGTGATAATCGCTGAACGCCGCCGACTGGTTGACGAAGATGCCGCCGGTCAGGTTGACCGACAGCGCCACGCCGCATTCAGCCGCCGCATCCATCGCCTGCTCGATGACCTTGCCATCCGTTGAATAGAGGGCGGCCGTGATCGCGCCCTTGAGATGCGTGATCGTACCCGCGCGCGACAGGGAATCCGCCGTGTTGGCGGTTGCGACCACATAGGCGATCGGCCCGAACATCTCCTGGCTGTAGACGTCCTCGCGGCCGCGATCGACCTTGACCAGGATCGGCGTGCGCACGGTCGCATCCTTGAACTGCGGATGCGCGAGCGCGCGCGAGGCCAGCACGACATCGCCTTGCGTCGCCGCCGTCTCGATGCGCCCCAACGCCGCCTTGTTCTGAATCGCCCCCAGCAGCTCCGCCGCGCGCGCCGGATCGCCGAGCAACTTGTCGACCGCCGTGGCAATCCCCTTCGCGACGTCGTCGAAGCTCATCGTGCCGCTTTCGGTCTGGATGCCGTCCTTGGGAATGAAGATGTTCTGCGGCGTCGTGCACATCTGCCCCGAATAGAGCGACAACGAGAACGCCAGATTGTTCGCGAGGCCCCTGAAATCCGCAGTCGAGTTGATGACGACCCAGTTCACGCCCGCCTTTTCCGCGAACAACGTCGCCTGGCGCGCGTTCTTCTCCAGCCAGTCCGCGAACACCGGCGAGCCGGTGTAGTCGATCAGCGCCACCTCCGGCCGCGTCGCCAGCATCTGCGCGATCGGCGCCGATGCATCGTCGGCCGCCAGCGTCACCAGATTGGGATCGTAGCCGTGCTCTTTCAGCGCCTCGCGCGCGATGCGCACCGTCAGCGCCAGCGGCAGGATCGCCGCGGGATGCGGCTTGACGATGACCGGATTGCCGGTCGCGAGATCGGCGAAGATCGCCGGGTAGCCGTTCCACGTCGGAAACGTCGACACGCCGATGACGAGACCGATGCCGCGCGGCACGATCGTGAACGTCTTATCAAGTCTTATCGGATCGCCCTTGCCTTGCGGCTTTTCCCAACGCGCGTGCGCGGGCGTGCGCGTCATCTCGGCATAGGCGTAGGCGACCGCCTCCAGCCCGCGATCTTGCGCATGCGGTCCCGCCGCCTGGAATGCCATCACGAAGCCCTGGCCGGTCGTGTGCATGGCCGCGTACGCGATATCGAAGGAGCGCTTGTTGATGCGCTCGAGGATTTCCAGGCACACGCCGACGCGCGCGCCGATCCCCGCCTTGCGCCACGCCGGCATCGCCGCCTTGGCCGCACTCACCAGCCTGTCGACATCCGGCTTGGGATAGGTGATGCCCAGCGCGAACCCGTAGGGCGAGACCTCGCCGCCGACCGTGCCCGTCCCCGGCTGGTCAAGCTCGAACGGCTTGTTGAGCTGCGCCTCGAAGCGCGCTTTGGCCTCGGCATTCGCCGTCTCGCCGTAGATCTTGCCGCTGGGCGCTTCGGGATAGGCGCTCCAATAGGTACGCCGGGAAATCGCCGCCATGGCGGCATCGAGTGTGGGTCGGTGCTTTTCGAACAGGGCTTCGGTCATGAGGGCGTAACTCCCTATGGCAAATTGGCCCCCTGTGTAGCCCAAGCAAGCCCGCTTGTCATACCGCTGGCTTGCCCGCGTGGCCCCACGGCGGCATAGTCGCCCGACCAGGGAGAAAGCCCGCAAACATGACTGAAAAAACCATCCTGTTCGACAGCGCCGAAGGCGTGGCGCGGATCACCCTCAACCGCCCCGACAAGCTCAACTCCTTCACGCCCGAGATGCATGGCGAGCTGCGCACTGCCATCGCGCACGCCGCGGCCCCTACCTCCGGCATCCGCTGCGTCCTGCTGACCGGTGCCGGCCGCGGCTTCTGCGCCGGCCAGGATCTCGGCCAGCGTCGCGGCGAGGACGGACCGCCCGATCTCGGCCACACGATCGACACGCTGTTCAATCCGCTGGTCCGCAGCCTGCGCGCCCTCGCGATGCCGGTGATCTGCGCCGTCAACGGCGTGGCGGCCGGGGCTGGCGCCAATGTGGCCCTCGCCGCCGACATCGTGCTGGCCGCGCGTTCGGCGAGCTTCCTGCAGGCCTTCGTCAAGATCGGCCTCATGCCGGATTCCGGCGGCACGTACTTTCTGCCGCGTCTGATCGGCGATGCGCGCGCCCGCGGGCTCGCAATGTTGGGCGAGCGCATTTCCGCCGAGCAGGCAGCAGCTTGGGGCCTGATCTGGAAGGTCGTCGACGACGACAAGCTGATGAGCGAGGCGACGGCGCTGGCCAAGCACCTGGCAACGCAACCGACCAAGGCGCTCGCCGCCATCAAGCAAGCCTTCAACGTGTCGCCCAACAACACGCTCGACCAGCAGCTCGACCTCGAACGCGACCAGCAAGGCGCCCTGGGCCGCAGCAACGACTACCGCGAAGGCGTTGCGGCTTTTTTCGAAAAACGCGCACCGACCTTCACCGGACGCTGAGGCAAGCCCATGAACGACGCCGTCGACGCCCAGAAGATCGCCGACGCCGTCGGCCGCGAGATGTACGCGCGCGATCACGCCGCCAAGATGCTCGGCATCACGCTGGTGGAAATCCGCGCCGGCTTCGCGCGCATGTCCATGACCGTGCGGCCCGACATGGTCAACGGTCACGACATCTGCCATGGCGGGCTGATCTTCACGCTGGCCGACACCGCCTTCGCCTATGCCTGCAACGCCGGCAACCGCGCGACCGTGGCGCAGAACTGCGCCATCACCTTCCTCACCGCCGCGCGCAAGGGCGACGTGCTCACCGCCGCCGCCGCCGAGCGCCACCGCACGCGCCGCACCGGCATGACCGACATCGAGGTCACCGACCAGAACGGCAAGCTGATCGCCATCTTCCGCGGCCACTCGCAACAGATCGAAGGCGAGGTCGTGCCCGGATTGGGTTCTGGAAAAAGTTGAGAACACAAGAGCACAAGGAACACGAAGTCGGGGAGCGCCATGGTTCGGAGGACGAAAAAGAAAACGAAGAAAGCAACGAAGCCGCGCAAAACGGCTTCGTTCAAACTCACGCGCCGCGTGCCGCCGACGGCGTTTGGGAAGACGTTGCGCGCCGGGCCGTCGCGCGAGAGTTTGGATCGCATCGAGATCGCCAGCCGCGACGAGATCGCGGGCCTGCAGACCAAGCGCCTCAAATGGACGCTGGCGCATGTCTACAAGAACGTCGCGCATTATCGCAAAGCCTTCGACAAGCACGGCGTCCACCCGTCCGATTTCAAGCGCCTTGAAGATCTCGCGAAGTTTCCGTTCACCGCCAAGGACGATCTGCGCGCCAATTATCCCTACGGCATGTTTGCCGTGCCGCGCAACCAGGTGCTGCGCATTCATGCCTCCTCCGGCACCACTGGCAAGCCGACCGTCGTCGGCTACACAGCCAATGATCTCAAATGCTGGGCCGATGTCGGCGCGCGCTCGATCCGCGCGGCCGGTGGAAGGCCAGGGGATATCGTGCATGTGGCGTATGGCTATGGCCTCTTCACCGGCGGACTCGGCGCGCACTACGCAGCGGAGCGCCTCGGCTGCACTGTCATCCCGATGTCCGGCGGCCAGACCGAAAAGCAGGTCCAGCTCATCCAGGATCTGAAGCCGCAGATCATCATGGTGACGCCCTCCTACATGCTGGCGATCGCCGACGAATTCGAAAAGCAAGGCCTGGATGCGCGCAAATCATCGCTGCTCACCGGCATCCACGGCGCCGAGCCGTGGACCGACGCGATGCGCCGAGAGATCGAGGCGCGCTTCGCCATCGACGCGGTCGACATCTACGGCCTGTCGGAGGTGATGGGCCCCGGCGTCGCCAATGAATGCGTCGAAACCAAGGACGGCCCGACAATTTGGGAAGATCATTTCTATCCCGAGATCGTCGACCCGGTATCCGGCACGCCAGTCCCGGACGGCCAAGTTGGCGAACTGGTGTTCACTTCCCTCACCAAGGAGGCGCTGCCGGTCATCCGCTATCGCACGCGCGACCTGACCGCCTTGCTGCCCGGCACGGCGCGCGCCATGCGCCGCATGGCGCGCATCACCGGCCGCACCGACGACATGCTGATCATCCGCGGCGTCAACGTCTTCCCAACCCAGATCGAGGAGCTGATCCTCAAAGACGCGCGGCTCTCGCCCCATTACGTCATCGAAATCCGCCGCGAGGAGCGCCTCGACGAGATGGACGTCGTGGTCGAATGCAAACCCGACCATGCCGGCCGGCCGGAGATCGACGCCGACTGCGCCCAACGCCTGGCGCAGCAGATCAAATCCTATATCGGCATTTCCGCGCGGGTGAAGATCGCCGCGGTCGGCGCCGTCGCGCGCTCGATCGGCAAGGCCAAGCGCGTGCTCGATCTCAGGCCGAAGGACTGATGGGCGCCTACGTCCCTCCCGTCTTCGCCTATCGCGCCTGTGCCGACCAGCGCGCGACAACGCCCGCGCGCCACAAGATCGCCATCATCGGCGGCGGCCCGGTGGGCTTGACCGCCGCGATCGATCTCGCGACGCGCGACATCGATGTAGTTCTCCTCGACGACGATGACACGGTGAGCATCGGCAGCCGCGCGATCTGTCATGCCAAGCGCACATTGGAGATCTGGAACCGGCTTGGCTGTGTAGCATCGATGATGGCCAAGGGCGTCACGTGGCAGACCGGCAAGGTCTATCTCGGCGATCGCCAGGTCTTCGCCTTCGATCTGCTGCCGGAAGGCGGGCACAATTTCCCCGCTTTCATCAACCTGCAGCAATACTATGTCGAGCAATACCTGATCGAACGCGCGCAAGAGCTGCCGCGCATCGATCTGCGCTGGAAGAACCGCGTTGTCGGCATGGCGCCGCGCAATGACTGCATGCGCTTGCAGGTCGAAACGCCCGACGGCCCGTACGAACTCGACGCCGACTGGGTGATCGCCGCCGATGGCGCGCGCTCGCCCACCCGCCGCATGCTCGGCCTCGAATTCCGCGGCCGGGTGTTCGAGGACCGCTTCCTGATCGCCGACGTCACAATGAAGGCGGACTTCCCCGTCGAGCGCCGCTTCTGGTTCCAGCCGACCTTCCACGCCGGCGGTTCGGCGCTCTTGCACAAGCAGGCTGACGATTGCTGGCGTATCGATCTCCAGCTCGGTTGGCAGGCCGACCCAGAGGAAGAGCGAAAGCCCGAGCGCATCCTGCCGCGGCTCAAAGCGATGCTCGGCCCCGATATCGATTTCGGCATCGGCTGGGCCAGCGTCTACACCTTCCAATGCCGCCGGCTCGAGCGCTTCCGCCACGGCCGCGTGATCTTCGCCGGCGATTCCGCGCACCAGCTCTCGCCCTTCGGCGCCCGCGGCGGCAATTCCGGCGTCCAGGACGCTGACAACCTCGCCTGGAAGCTGGCGCTGGTCGTGACCGGCCAAGCCCCCGAACGCCTGCTCGACAGCTACGAGGCCGAGCGTGTTCCGGCCGCCGACGAGAACATCCGCCACTCCACCCGCAGCACCGATTTCATCACGCCCAAAGGGGCCGCCAGCCGCTGGTTTCGCGACGCCGTGCTGCAGCTGGCCGAGACGCACGATTTCGCGCGCAAGCTGGTCAATAGCGGACGGTTGTCCGTCGCCTCGATCCTCGCTGGTTCACCGCTGAGCACGCCGGACCGCGACGCATTTGCAACACCGCTCGTCCCCGGCGCCGTCGCCGCCGATGCGCCGGTCGAGACGCCAGCGGGTCCGGACTGGCTCCTGGCGCGCATTGGGCCAGGTTTCACGCTGCTTTTCTTCACCGACGCCCCGCCCGCTGCGGAGACCGTACGCGCGTATCGCGCCGCCGCCGATGGACTGGCGCTGGCCGTTGTCGTCATCGTCTCCGCACCGGCCGCCGCGCCCGAAGGCGCAACGCTCCTGGTCGACAGCGACGGACTCGCATCAAAACGCTATGACGCGCGGCCCGGGACGGTGTATCTCTGCCGGCCGGACCAGCACATCGCCGCGCGCTGGCGCCGCCCCGATCCCGCATCTGTTCGTGCCGCCCTGCGCCGCGCGACGGGACATTGAAAGGACGCCCATGTCCGGAAAACTGCGCACCGAATCGGCCTACGAGCCGGCCGATCTCCTCTACGAGGTGCTCATCGAGGGCCATGAGGGACTGAGCGAGGAGCAGAGCGCGATCGTCAACGCTAAGCTCATCCTGCTGATGGCCAACCATATCGGCGACCTCGACGTGATCCGCGAGGCCCTCCAGGTCGCCCGCTCAGGACTTTGACCCATGCCCAGTTTCGACATCGTCTCCAAGACCGATCTCGCCGAAGTCGACAACGCCATCGCCGGCGTGACGCGCGAGATCTCCACCCGCTTCGACTTCAAGGGCTCGATCAGCAAGGTCGAGCGCACGGAAGCCGAACTCACCATCACCGCCGATGACGGCATGAAGCTCAAGCAGGTGACGGAGCTGGTGAAAGGCTATTTCGTGCGGCGCAAGCTCGACCCCGGCTGCCTCGAATGGAAACCGGAGGAAAAGGCGACCGGCAACAGCGTGCGCCAGACCGTGGTGATCAAGCAGGGCATCGACCGCGAGCTCGCCAAGAAGATCGTCACCGCGATCAAGGAATCGAAGATGAAAGTGCAGACGTCCATTCAAGGCGACGAGCTGCGCATCTCCGGCAAGAAGCGCGACGATCTCCAGGAGGCCATCGCCCTGGTGCGCGGCTTGAAGATTGAACAACCGCTGCAATACTTGAATTTCCGCGACTGAAGCGCGCTTTACGATCGGGCGCTGCGCCACCCCCTCACCCCAACCCTCTCCCCAGAGGGGAGAGGGAGCAGACCGAGGCACGGTGAAATCCCCTCTCCCCCCGGGGGAGAGGGCTAGGGTGAGGGGGTGGCCTTGCCCTCTCCACGTTCTCACCCCGAGCTCAGCGCCGCACGATCACCGCGCCGACATCCACGCGCCGCTCCCAGCCCTGGCGCTCCAGCGCCGGCGTTTCAAACTCCTCCTGCGGCACGCCCAAGCAGAAATAGCCGATGAAGCGCCACGCGGCCGGTACATCCAGCGCCGCGGCGACCGCCGCCGGATCGAGGATCGACACCCAGCCGAGCCCCAGCCCCTCGGCGCGCGCGGCCAGCCACAGCGTCTGCACCGCGCCCACGGCGGAATACTCAATCATCTCCGGCATCGTCAGCCGTCCGAGCCCGCGCCCCTGCTCCGTCGCACGATCGGCGAAGACCGCGAACTGCGCCGGCGCTTCATCAAGCCCGGCAAGCTTCAGCGTCGCATAGAGCCGCGCATCGTCATCGGCCTGCGCCGCCAGTGCGGCCGCATTCGCCGCGCGGAAATTCTCAGCAATCGCATGCCGTCGCGCCGGATCGTCGACGATCACGAAACGCCAAGGCTGGCTCAGTCCTACCGAAGGCGACAAATGCGCGAGGCCGATCAATCGCTCCAGCGTTCCCGCCGGCAAAGCGTCGCGCCGGAAGCGGCGCGCATCGCGCCGCCAGCGGAACAGATCTTCGAGTTCGGCCCGGAAGCGCGCGTCGAAACGCGGGCTCACCCTTGCAGCGCCTTCCACATCTCGATGTCGCGCTTGTCGGTCCAGATGCGCGGGTGGCTGATCCCCTTCGCTTCGTCGTAGGCGCGGCTGACATCGAAGGGCATGCAATGCTCGAAAATCGCCCACGACCCATATTTGCGTGCCAGCGCCGGATAGGTCTGATCGAACACCTGCTTCAAATTCTTGCGCGCCTTCACGCCCTTCTTCGCCTGCGCATAGAGCGCCGAGACGAATTCCGCCGTCGTCTTCATCGCCTTGTCGGACGCCGCCGGCGTCATCAACGCCTCGCCGCGACCCGGCACCAGCTTCTTCGGCTTGAGGGCGCGCAATTTCTGCAGCGTCGCCGGCCATTCCTGCAGATGCGCGTCGCCGCAATAGGGTGTCGCCCCCTCCTCGACCAGATCGCCCGAGAACAGCACGCGTTCCTTGGGCAGCCAGACGATGCTGTCGCCCTTGGTGTGTCCGGCTCCGAGATGCATCAGCTTCACCTCGCGCGAACCCATGCGGATGGTGAGCTCCTTCTCGAACACGATATTGGGCCAGGTCAGGCCCGGCACGCTCTCGACATCGCGGAACAGCCGCGGAAAGCGCTGCACCTCAGATTTGAAATCCTGTTGCCCGCGCTCCTTGATGAGATCGAGCGTGCCCTGGCTCGCGATGATGTTGGGAGCGCCATAGCCCGAAGCGCCCATCACGCGCACGGCATGGTAGTGCGTCAGCACCACATACTTAATCGGCTTGTCGGTCACGTTGCGGATATGCTGCACCAGCTCCTGCGCCATCGCTGGCGTGGCGCGCGCATCGACCACCATCACGCCGTCATCGCCGATGATCACCCCGGAATTGGGATCGCCCTCCGCCGTCAGGCAATACGCACCCTCGGCGAGCTTGGCGAACGTGACTTTCTTTTCGGCGAGATCGCCCTGGCTGGCGAACGCTTTTGTCATGGCATTGATACTCCTGCGTCGAACTCAATCTCCAGCCTCATCCTGAGCTTGTCGAAGGATGAGACACCGCGCACTCTCTCATCCTTCGACAAGCTCAGGATGAGGACAATTCTATGGTCGCGCGTGCAACGACTTATACTCCAAGATACGCGTCCTTGACCCGCTCATTGGCCAGCAGCGCCCGGCCGGAATCCTGCAACACGATACGCCCGGTTTCCAGCACATAACCGCGATCGGCGATCGACAGCGCCGCGTGCGCGTTCTGCTCGACCAGGAAGATCGTCGTGCCGGCCTCCTTAAGCGCCCGCACCGCGCGGAAGATGTCCGCCACCAGCAGCGGCGCCAGGCCCATGCTCGGCTCATCGAGCAGCAGCAGGCGCGGCCGCGCCATCAACGCGCGCGTCATCGCCAGCATCTGCTGCTGCCCGCCGGACAGCGTGCCGGCCGGCTCGCGGCGCTTTTCCTTGAGCACAGGGAACATCGCATACATGCGCTCGATATCCGCCTCGATCTCCGCCGCTGGCCGCGTGTAACCGCCCAGGCGCAGATTGTCCTCGACCGCCATCGGCCCGAACACCTGGCGCCCTTCCGGTACTTGCGAGATCCCCATCCGTACGCGCGCCGAGGGCGACGCCCTTGTGATATCGGCGCCCGCGAAGCGGATGAAGCCGCCGCTCGCCGCCTGTACGCCGGAGATCGCCCGCAACAGTGTCGTCTTGCCGGCGCCGTTGGCGCCGACCAGGGCGAGCAGCTCGCCCTCCGCCACATTGAGGTCGATGCCCTTGAGCGCCTGGATGCGCCCGTAATGGCTGGTGAGCCCGCCGATCTCGAGCAGCATCACGCCACCGCCTCGGCGCCGAGATAGGCGCGCACCACGTCCGGATTGGCGCGCACTTCGGCCGCAGTTCCTTCCGCCAACTTACGGCCGCGATCGAGCACCAGGATGTGATCGGAGACGCCCATCACCAGCTTCATGTCATGTTCGACCAGCACCACCGTCGTGCCGGTGGCGGCGATGCGCTTGATCAGCTCGTCGATCTCATGCGTCTCCTTCGGGTTCAGTCCGGCCGCCGGCTCATCGAGCAGCAGCAGCTTCGGCTCGGCCGCAAGGGCCCGCGCAACCTCGAGACGCTTCAGCGCGCCATACGGCATCGCATCGGCATCGGCATCGAGATAGGCGCCCAGACCCACCATCTGCATCAGCTCGGCCGCCTTCGCGCGCGCCGCATTGTTGGCGCGCGTGACGGATGGCAGCCGCAGCAGCGACGGCAGGATCCGCGTGTCGAGATGCAGATGCCGCCCGACCATGACGTTCTCCAGCGCCGACATGTTGAAATAGATCTGCAGATTCTGGAACGTGCGCTGGATGCCGCGCTTGGCGCGCGAAGCCGTGCTCAGCGCCGTCACATCGTCGCCATCGAAATGGATACGCCCGCCGGTGGGCGTGTAAACGCCGGTGATCAGATTGAACAGCGTCGTCTTGCCCGCACCGTTGGGCCCGATGATCGAATGGATGCGACCAGCCTCGATGGCGAAGCTCAGCTCGGCGACGGCCTGGATGCCGCCGAATTCCCGGCTCAGGTTCTCAACAGCAAGGAAACTCATGACCGCCGCCGCCAGAGCAATGCGAGGCTGGGCACGAGGCCCTTCGGCATCACGATCATGACGCCGATCAGGATGGCACCCAGCACCATGTGCTTGTAATCGGCAAACGCGACCAAAAGCTGCGGCAGCACGGTGAGGATCGTGGCCCCGATCACCGAGCCGAAGGTCGACGCCATGCCGCCCAGCACGACCATGGTCACGAACTCGATCGAGCGCAGAAACCCTGCCTCGGCCGGCGTGATGAAACGCTCTGAATGCGCAAACAAGGAGCCGGCGATGCTGGCGAACACGGCCGAGACGACAAAGACCATCGCCTTGGCCCGCGCGGTGTCGATGCCGGACGTCTCCGCCGCCACCTCCGCCCCGTGCACGGCGCGCAACGCGCGGCCGATGCCGGAATCGATCAGGTTGAGCGACAGCCACGCCGCCAGCAGCAAGAAACCGCCGGTAATCCAATACCAGGCGACCGCTCCGGTGACGCGCAGCTCGCCCAGGCGCAGCGCCGGCACACTCATCCCGTCCGGCCCGCCGGTGAGCGCGATCTCGCGATTGATGACGATGGAGACGATGATGCCGAGACCCAGCGTCGCCATGGCGAGGTAATGGCCCTTGAGCCGCAGGATCGGCCGCGCCACCGCAAACGCGATCAAGCCGACGGCAACTGCGCCGACCATCATCGCGACCGGTGCGGGCCAGCCCCAGCGCGCGGTCAGGATCGTCGAGGCATAGCCGCCCAGCGCGAAGAACCCGGCATGGCCCAGGCTGATCTGCCCGGCATAGCCGATCAGCAGATTGAGCCCGATGCAGACGATGGCGTTGAGCCCGCTCTTGATCGCCACGTCGTAGTAGAACTTGTTGGGCAGGATCAGCGGCAGCAGTGCGATCACCACCGCCAGCGCCAGCAACCCGCCGGTGCGCGCCGAAGCGAGCCGCGCGATCATACCCGCTCCGTGCGGCGCTGCCCGAACATGCCGCCTGGCCGGAACATCAACACCGCCAGGATGATCACGAACGCGACCGCGTCTTTGTACGCCGACGAGATGTAACCGGCCGACATCGCCTCGGCGATGCCCAGCGCCAGCCCGCCCGCGACGGCGCCGTAGCCGCTGCCCAGCCCGCCCAGGATCGCGGCACAGAAGCCCTTGAGCCCCAGCATGATGCCGATGTCGTAGCGCGTCAGCGTGATCGGCGCGGTGAGGATTCCCGCCAGCGCCCCCAGCCCCGCCGACAGCCCGAAGCTCGCCAGCAGCACCAGTTTGACGTCGATGCCGACCAGCTCGGCGGCCATGCGATTATGCGAGGCCGCCAGCATCGCCTTGCCAAAGCGCGTGCGCTCGAAGAAGAATTTGAGGCCCGCGACAACAACGACCAGCGCACCGATCACCCACAGGCTTTGCGGCTGCAACGTGGCGCCGCCGATCTGGATCGGCGTCTCCCCACTGAACGCCGGCAGGCGATGGAAATCCTTGCCGAGCACGACCTCGACGGCCCCGCGGATGAAGATTGAGGCGCCGATGGTGATGATGATGATCGTCACCACCGAGGCGTTGCGCGCCGGCTCGACCGCGAATTTGTCCAGCGCCAGGCCCAGCACCGCCGCGATCGCGACCGCCGCCAGCATCGCCACCGGCATCGGCACGCCGGCCGCGATCAGGAACACGCTCGCCATGCCGCCGATCATCACGAATTCGCCATGCGCGAAATTGATGACATGGCAGGCGTTGTAGACGATGGCGAACCCCAGCCCCACCAGCGCATAGATCGCGCCGACGGTGAGCCCGGAGAACAGGAATTGCAGGAATTCGGACAACGGCGGGTCTGTTCAGCTCTCTCGTCCTTCGAGACGCCCGCTGCGCGGGCTCCTCAGGACGAGGTCATCACAGGGGAGCACCTCATCCTGAGGAGCGGCCCGTTGCGGGCCGCGTCTCGAAGGATGAGATGCAGGACAGATCGCGCAGCGGCTAATACAGCAGCTTCCAGTCGTTATTGCGGATCTCCACCATTTTGAAGCTGTCGAGCGTCAGACCCATATGGTCCTTTGCCGACATGTTATAGAGCCCGTCGATGCCGACGAAGTTCTTGGTCTTCTCGATCTCGTCGCGCACCTTCGCCTTGTCCGTGCCGCCGGCGCGCTTCATCGCCTCGATCGCGATCATGAACCCGTCATAGGCGTGGCCGCCAAAGGTCGAGACGGCTTCGTTGCTGTAAGCGCCGGTATAGGCCTTGGTGTAGTCCTGCGCCGGCTTCTTCTGCGGGTCGCCGTCCTTGAGCTGGTCGGCCACCAGCAGCGCCGCCACCGGCACGCGCACGCCCTCCGCCGCCCCGCCCGCCCCGGTGATGAACTGTTTCGAGCCCACTCCGTGGTTGAAGTAGAACGGAATGTCCATGCCAAGCTGCTTGTAGTTGCGCACGGTGATGACCGTCACCGCGCCGAAGCCGCAGCCGATCAGCGCCTGCACGTCGCGCGTGTTGCGGATGCGCGTGAGCTGCGGCGTCATGTCGGTGTCGGTGGGCGCGTAGGTCTCGTCGGCGACGACGGTGATGCCGTACTTGCCCGCCTCGTCCTTGGCTTCCTTGCGGCAGGACTGGTCGAACCCGCCCGAGCCGCCGATCACCGCGGCGCGCGTCAGGTTGTTCTTCTTCATGTCCTCGTAGATTTTCTGCACGGCCATGCGGTCGGAATGGGGCATCTTGAACACCCATTTCTTGACCGGCTCGACGATCACGCTGGCACCCGCAAGCGAGATGAACGGGATCTGCGCTTCTTCGGCCAGCGGCACCACGGCCATCGTCTCGCCGGTGGTGCTGCCGCCGACGATGATGTCGACCTTGTCTTCCTCGATCAGCCGGCGCGCGAAGGTGACGGCCTGACGCGCGTCGCCCGCCGAGTCATAGACCACGATTTCGAGCTTGCGGCCGTTGACGCCGCCCGCCGCGTTGACCTTCTCGGCATAGAGCTTGAGCGTCTTGGCCTCGGGATCGCCCAGGAACGAGGCCGGCCCCGTGACCGCCAGGAAGGAGCCGATTTTGATCGGCGCTTGCGCCGAAGCCGCACTTGCACCCAACGCCAGCGACACACCAACGACGGCCGCAATCGCGCGGCGGCGAGACATCCCAAACATCTGCTCTCCCCAGGTCTTGTTTGAATTATGGTTTCATTTGTAAGCAGTCAGGCCATGGCTGTCCAGCCGACGGGGCATCGCGCGCGTTGACAAAAATACGGAAAGAGCGGGACCACCCCCTCACCCCAACCCTCTCCCCGTTGGGGAGAGGGGGCAGACCGCGGCGCGATGTAATCCCCTCCTCCCCTCTGGGGAGAGGGTTAGGGTGAGGGGGTGGCGCTGACCATCGAAACTATTTCTTACGGCCGCCACTTCAGGAACACGCCGATCCCCAGGCCGAACACGCCGTTGATCAACAGGCCGCGCCATAGCGACAGGATGTCGAAATTGATCGGCTGGCCGCGCAACGGTGCCAGCACCAGCCGCCCGAACAGCGTCGGCGCCAGCGCACCGAAGAGGATCGCGCCGATCCAGTATTTAGCGCCCGTCGGCCATTTATTGGCGACGAACCCGAAGACGAGGCCCCACACCCCGCCCCAGAAGGCGAGCGACCAGATCTGCGGCACGCCCAGCGGCGCCGTGGCACGCGTCGGGAACGGCGGGTTGGGCGACAGGCCCCAGAGATACCAGAGCGTCAGGAAGCCCTGATGGAACACCAGCACCGACAGGAAGCCAGCGACGAATAGGCTGAGGAGCGAGTAGCGCAGCTGCAGCACATTGGTGGGCGAGAACGCCATAATGTCATCCTAGCCTACGCCGCCGTCGCCGTGAACCGTCTCCGCTTCCGCCGCCTGGGCCTGCCGCCGCGCGAAGCTATCGGCATAGGCCGCCAGCCCGCCCGCCTCGATCGCCCCGCGCAGCTCGGCCATCAGATCCTGGTAATAGGTGAGATTGTGCAGCGTCAGCAGCATCGCGCCCAAAATCTCTTCGGCCTTGATCAGATGGTGCAGATAGGCGCGCGAATATTGCCGGCAGGCCGGGCAACGGCATTGCGGATCGAGCGGGCCTTTGTCCTCCGCATGGCGCGCATTGCGCAGATTGAGCGTGCCCGACCGCACGAAGGCCTGCGCGGTGCGGCCCGAGCGCGTCGGCAGCACACAGTCGAACATGTCGATGCCGCGCAGCACCGCCGCGACGATATCCGCTGGCTTGCCCACGCCCATCAGATAGCGCGGTTTGTCCTCGGGCAGGAGCGGCGTCGTGAATTCCAGCGTCGACTTCATCAGGTCCGGCCCCTCGCCGACCGCGAGCCCGCCGACCGCGTAACCATGAAACCCCATATCGCGCAGCGCCGCCGCCGATTCTTCGCGCAAGGCCGGGAACACGCCGCCCTGCACGATGCCGAAAATCCCGTAACCCGGCCGCTCGACGAAGGCGGCACGCGAACGCTTCGCCCAGCGCATCGACAGCCGCATCGATTGCGCGGCCGCGTCCTCCGTCACCGGGAACGGCGTGCATTCATCGAACGCCATGGTGATGTCGGCATCGAGAAGATTCTGGATCGCGATCGAGCGCTCGGGGCTCAGCATGTGGCGCGAGCCATCGAGATGCGACTGGAAGGCCACCCCTTCCTCGGTGATCTTGCGCAGCTCCGACAGCGACATGACCTGATAGCCGCCGGAATCCGTCAGGATCGGTCCCGGCCAGTTCATGAACGGATGCAAGCCGCCCAGCCGCGCCAGACGCTCCGCGCCTGGCCGCAGCATCAGGTGATAGGTGTTGCACAAGATGATCTCGGCGCCGGTCGCGCGCACATCCTCGGGCCGCGTCGCCTTGACCGTCGCGGCCGTGCCGACCGGCATGAAGGCTGGTGTCTCGATCGTGCCGCGCCCCGTCGTCACGCGCCCGCGCCGCGCCCGCCCATCACGCGCCAGCAGCGCGAAGCCGAATTCCGTCATGACGCCGCCCGCTCGATCAGGCAGCAATCGCCGTAGGAGAAGAAGCGGTACTGCTGCGCCACCGCATGCGCGTAAGCGGCCTTCATGCGCGCGAGGCCCGCGAACGCGGACACCAGCATGAACAGCGTCGATTTCGGCAAGTGGAAATTGGTGAGCAGCGTGTCGACGACGCGGAAATGATAGCCCGGCAGCACGAACAGCCGCGTCTCGCCGGTCCATGCCCGCACGCGCCCGTCCGCGGCCGCCACGGTTTCCAGCAGCCGCAGCGCCGTCGTGCCGACCGCGACGATCCGCCTACCATCCGCGCGCGTGCGCTCGATCGTCTCGGCCGCCTCGGCCGAGATCTCGCCCCATTCCGCATGCATTTTGTGTTCTTCGACCTCGTCCGTTTTGACCGGCAGGAATGTGCCCGCCCCGACATGCAGCGTCAGCGCCGTCCGCCCGATTCCGGCCGCGTCCAGCGCCGCCAGGAGTGCGGGCGTAAAATGCAGCCCCGCGGTCGAAGCCGCAACCGCCCCGGCCTTGACCCCCCACAGGGTCTGGTAATCCGCCTCGTCCGCGGCCGAGCCGCCGCGCGGGCGCTTGATATAGGGCGGCAGCGGCAATTCCCCGTATTGTTCCAATGCGGCGTGCAGCGCCAGGTCCTCGCGATTGAAGCGCAGCACCACTTCACCCAGCGCGCCTTTTTCAGCGACCTCGGCCGCGAAATCCGGCGCGAAATCGATCCGGTCGCCGTCCTTGAGCTTCTTGGCCGGCCGCGCGAACGCCCGCCAGGTCTGTGCGTCGACGCGCTGATGCAACGTCACTTCGACGGCGGCGGTCCCACGCTTACCCTGGAGGCGCGCCTTGATCACCCGCGTGTCGTTGTAGACCAGCAGATCGCCACGCCGCAGCAGCCCGGGCAAGTCGCGCACGCTGAGATCGCGCAAAGCCTCGCCGATCGCCAGCAGGCGCGCGGCATCACGCGGGCTGACAGGCTGCTGCGCGATCAACGCGTGCGGCAGCTCGAAATCGAAATCGGACAGTTTCACGCTGCGCCCTGCCATTCGGCGCGCACATCGGCGTCGCTCTCCCCCGCCAGGTTTGCTGCGCGCGATTCAGCGAATGCGGCCGCCGACAATTGCGACAACGCCCATACCGCCATCGCGCGCACCAGCGGCGAAGGATCACGCAGCTTCTCGCGCACCACCGGCACCGCGCCCACATCGCCGCTGTTTCCCAGCGCGATCAGCACATTGCGCACGAACCGGTCGCGCCCGATGCGCTTGATCGGACTGCCCGAAAACACCTGCCTGAACGCGGCGTCATCGAGACTCGCCAGATCGACCAGTCGCGGCGCCGTCAACTCGGCGCGCGGCAAAAACTCGCCATGCGCAGTCGCTTGCGCGAATTTGTTCCACGGACAGATGGCGAGGCAGTCGTCGCAGCCATAGATGCGGTTGCCCATCGGTGCGCGGAATTCGCGCGCGATATGCCCCTTGTGCTCGATCGTGAGGTAGGAGATGCAGCGCCGCGCATCGAGCCGGTAGGGGGCCGGGAACGCCGCGGTCGGACAGATCTCGAGGCAGCGCTGGCAGGCCCCGCAATGATCGCTCTCCGCCTCGTCTTCCCCCAGATCGAGCGTGGTGAAGATCTCCCCCAGGAACAGCCACGAGCCGAATTCGCGCGACACCAGATTGGTGTGTTTGCCCTGCCAGCCGAGCCCGCTCGCCTGGGCCAACGGCTTTTCCATGACCGGGGCCGTGTCGACGAACACCTTGACCTCGGCCTGGGCGGTTTCGTGCAGCCAGCGCGCCAGCGCCTTCAGGCGGGTCTTCAGCACGTCGTGGTAGTCGCGATTGCCGGCATAGACGGAGATGGCGGCCCGCTCGCGCCGTTCCAGGGCCGCCAGCGGGTTGCTGGAGGGCGCATAATTGATGCCCAGCACCACCACGCTGCGCGCCTCCGGCCAGAGGACCTGCGGGTCGCCGCGGCGGGCCTCGGTGTCCGCCATCCAGCCCATATCGCCGTGCTGACCTGCCGCCAGGAAGGCCGCCAGCGCGTCCCGGGCCTGCCCCCGCACCCGCGCCGGGGCGAAGCCCACGGCATCGAACCCGCCCGCGAGCGCGCGCGCCCGGATGGTCTGGCGCAGGTCGGACGGGGGGGCGGGTGGCGACATGGCGCCCCGGCTTACCCCGGGATCGCCGGTCCCGCAACTGCTGCCCTTGCCCCGTCGGCAGGGTGAAGTAGGTCACACCCATCCTATGCCGATCGGTCTATGACATCGCCCGCTGGCCGCAGCCTTTTTTGGCTGAGGCCCCCTCGCTTCGCCCTGATTGGCTAGAGGTGGTCGCATGCGCATTCCCATGTCCGTCCAGTTTCCGGAGTCGGTCCCGCCCGAGCCCCCACACAGGGCGCGCGCTTGGTACATGGCGCCCGGCATTTGGGTAGCGATTTCGGTCCTGGCGTTCCTCGCCATCGCGATTCTTCCCGTGGCCCTGACGCCGAAGCCCCAATGGGCTGAGCTCAGCGAGCCGCGACTGCCCTGCGAGGTCATCGACTGGCGCGTGGGGGAGAAGCTGGCCGTCCTGGCCGAGCGCGACGATGCACGCACACGCACCATTTTCAATCGTATGAGCCAGCAGCGCGATATCGCCCGCCAGCACTGCCGGGCCGGACACTTGGAAGATGCGCTGGCCATGTACCGCCTTGTCGATCGCGCCTTGACCCGCTACGTGCAGGTCGGTACCGACCCGACGCTGCCCAAGTAAGGGCTGCACTGCGTCGGCCACCCGGCTTGCCAAACACCTGAATTGCGGAAAGAATCGCGCTTTCCGCGACGACGGGATGGAAAGCGGGATTATGGCCGACGCGATCCGGTTTCTCCTCGGCGATGCGCCGCGCGCGGTCTCGGCCCTCGCCCCGACCACGACGGTGCTGCAATACCTACGCGAGCACGAGCGCCGCTGCGGCACCAAGGAAGGCTGCGCCGAGGGCGATTGCGGCGCCTGCACGGTCGTGCTCGCCAGCGCCGATAGCCGGGGCCACCTCAGCTACCGCGCCGTCAATTCCTGTATCCAGTTCCTGCCGACCTTGGACGGCAGGCAGCTCCTGACGGTCGAGGATTTGAAGGCCGCGGATGGCAGCCTGCATCCCGCCCAGCAGGCGATGGTCGACTGCCACGGCTCGCAATGCGGCTTCTGCACCCCGGGCTTTGTCATGTCGCTGTTTGCGCTATGGCATGAGCAGAAGAACGCGACCACGGAGGACGCGCGCCAGGCGCTGGCCGGCAATCTCTGTCGCTGCACCGGCTATCGCCCGATCCTCGATGCCGCCAAGCGCATGTACGATGGCGGCGGCGGCGATCGGTTCGACGCCGCGCGCGCCGAGACCGCCGCGCAATTGTCGGCGCTCGCGCGCCCCACGGCCCTCGCCTACGAGCATGCCGGCCAGCGCTTCTTCGCGCCGCGCACGCGCGCGGAGCTCACCGAGATCCTGCGCACGCATCCCGACGCGCACATCCTGGCCGGCGGCACGGATTTCGGCCTGTGGGTGACGAAACAGCACCGCGACTTCGCGACCATCGTGTCGCTGGGCGAGCTTGAAGAACTGAAAGACATCCGCGTCGGCGCTCGCACGGTCCAGATCGGCGCCGCCGCGACGCTCGAGGACACGCTGACACTGTTCGAACACCGCGTGCCCTCGCTGCAGACGTTCCTGCTGCGCTTCGCCTCGGCGCAGATCCGCAACGTCGCGACAATCGGCGGCAACATCGCCAACGCGTCACCCATCGGCGATGCGCCGCCCTTGTTTCTGGCACTCGGCGCCAGCCTCATGCTCGCCGGGCCGCAGGGCGAGCGCACCATCCCCCTCGAGCAGTTTTTCCACGGCTATCGCAAGACAGCCCTCGCGCCGTCGGAGATCATCGTGGCAATCCGTGTGCCGTTGCCAACGCCCGATCTCAAATTCGCGGCCTACAAGATCTCCAAGCGCTTCGACCAGGACATCTCCGCGGTCTGCGGCGCCTTCGCACTGACGCTGGACGGCGATCGCGTGGGTGAGGTGCGCCTCGCCTATGGCGGCATGGCGGCGATCCCCAAGCGCGCGAACGCCACCGAGGCCGCGTTGCGCGGCAAACCGTGGACGCTCGAAAGCGTGCGCCTGGCGATGGAGGCGATGGACGAGGATTTCCAACCGCTGAGCGACTGCCGTGGCTCGGCAGCTTATCGGGCACTCAGTGCGCGCAACCTGCTGCTGCGCTTCTACCACGAGAGCACGGGCGCCGATTTCGAAACGCAGGTGGCCTATGGCTGAGGGCCGCACGCCAGACAGCGGCGCCGTGCACATGGCCCTGCCGCATGACAGCGCCATCAAGCACGTCACCGGCGAGGCGCTCTACACCGACGACCTGCCCGAGCCGCCGGGCCTGCTGCACGCCTATGTGCTGATGAGCCCACACGCGCATGCGCGCATCCGCAAGCTCGATGTGTCGCGCGTGCGCGCGGCCCCCGGCGTTGCAGCCGTGATCGCCGCCGCCGACATTCCCGGCCGCAACGATGTCGGCCCGATTTTTCCCAATGAGCCTGTGCTTGCGCACGAGATCGTCGAATATGCGGGCGAACCGGTCCTCGCCGTCGCCGCGGCATCGATCGACGCCGCGCGCCGCGCCGCGATGCTGGCGGAAATCGACTACGAAGATCTGCCGGCAATCCTGTCGATCGAGGATGCGCTGGCGCGCGAGATGTTCGTCTGCCCGCCGCATGAGCTGAAACGCGGCGATGCCGGTGCTGGTCTCGAACGCGCACAAAATCGGCTCAAAGGCGAATTCTGCTGTGGCGGCCAGGATCATTTCTATCTCGAGGGCCAGGTGGCGATGGCCCAGCCGCAGGAGGACGGCGACATGCTCGTCCTCTCCTCCACGCAGCACCCGTCCGAAGTCCAGAAAATGGTCGCGCGCGTGCTCGGCCGCAAGATCAACGCCGTCACCGTCGAAGTGCGGCGCATGGGCGGCGGCTTCGGCGGCAAGGAGACGCAGCCCGCCATCTTCGCCTGCATCGCCGCGATTCTTGCCGAGAAAGCAAAACGCCCGGTCAAGCTGCGCCTCGACCGCGACGACGACATGATGATGACCGGCAAGCGCCACGATTTCCTGGTGCGCTACGATATCGGCTTCGATGACGAGGGCCGCATCCTCGCCCTCGACATGATTTTCGCCGCGCGCGCCGGCTGCGTCGCCGATCTCTCCGGCGCCATCGTCGATCGCGCCCTGTTCCACGCCGACAATTGCTACTACGTCCCCGATATCCGCCTGCGTGGGTTTGCCTGCAAAACCAACACGCAATCGAACACTGCGTTTCGCGGCTTCGGCGGACCGCAGGGCATGCTGGCGATCGAAACGCTGGTCGACACCGTCGCGCGCCATGTCGGCAAAGACCCGCTCGCCATCCGCAAGCTGAATTTCTACGGCAAGAGCGAGCGCAACATCACGCCCTATCACCAGACCATCGACGACAACATCATCGAGGATATCGTCACGGCGCTGGAAGGCGACGCGGAATACGAAAAGCGCCGCGCCGCCATCGACGCCTTCAACCGCGCCAGCCCGATCCTGAAGAAGGGTCTCGCCCTCACGCCGGTGAAATTCGGGATCTCCTTCACCACGACCTTTCTCAATCAGGCCGGCGCCTTGGTGCACGTCTATACCGACGGCTCGATCCACTTGAACCATGGCGGCACCGAGATGGGCCAGGGCCTGTTCATCAAGGTGGCGCAGATCGTGGCGGATGAGTTCGGCGTGCCGGTGGAGCAGGTGAAGATCACCGCGACCCGCACCGACAAGGTGCCCAACACCTCGGCGACCGCTGCCTCGGCCGGCACCGATCTCAACGGCATGGCCGCGCAGGACGCCGCGCGCGTCATCAAGAAGCGCCTCGTCGCCTTCGCCATGGTGCGGTACAAAGTTTCGGCCGACGCCATCCGCTTCCACGATGGCCGTGTCGATATCGCAACGAAATCGCTGAGCTTTGCCGAGCTCGTGTCGCAGGCCTATCTCGCCCGCGTCTCGCTCTCATCAACGGGTTACTACCGCACCCCGAAGATCCACTACGACCGCGCCACCGCCAGCGGCCATCCGTTCTATTATTTCGCTTATGGCGCCGCCGTCTCCGAAGTCGTCATCGACACATTGACCGGCGAATACCGCGTGCTGCGCGCCGATCTGCTGCACGATGTCGGCCGCTCGCTCAATCCGGCGATTGATCTCGGCCAGATCGAAGGCGGATTCATCCAGGGCATGGGCTGGCTGACGACCGAGGAGCTGTGGTGGGACGACAAGGGGCGTCTCGCCACCCACGCGCCCTCCACCTACAAGATCCCGGTGGCGCGCGATCTGCCGCCGGAATTCAACGTGCGCATCCTCGAAGGTGTCGCCAACAAGGCGGAGTCGATTCATCGCTCGAAGGCGGTGGGCGAGCCGCCGCTGATGCTCGCCAATTCGGTGTTCCTCGCCCTCAAGGACGCCGTCGCCGCCGCCGCGGGCCATCGCGTGGTCCCGGAGCTCGATGCGCCCGCAACGCCCGAGCGCGTGCTGCTGGCGATCGAGGCCGCGCGCGTGCGCGCCAGTACACCCATGCCGCGCGAAGCGGCCCCGGTCGCGGAGTAATCGCCATGCCGCAACTCGACGATTGGCTGATCGCCCTCGAAGACCATCGCCGCCGTGGCGAGCGCTGCGTGCTGGTGACGCTCGCCGACGTCAAGGGCTCGGCCCCGCGTGACGGCGGCACCAAGATGCTGGTGACGGTCGCCGGTCAGGCCGGCTCGATCGGCGGCGGCCATCTCGAGCACGTGGTGAGCGAGCACGCGCGCAAAATGCTGAGCGAAGGCACGAGCGCAGCACGGCTCGAGACGTTTTCGCTCGGCGCCCATCTCGGCCAATGCTGCGGCGGCAAGGTGACCGTGCTGCTCGAGCCCTTCGGCCCACCCGATTTCACGCTCGCGTTATTCGGGGCCGGCCATGTCGGCAAGGCGCTGGTCAGCGTTCTGTCGAGCGTGCCCGGCCGCATTTTGTGGATCGATGCGCGCGAAGAGCAATTCCCGGCGGCTATCCCCGCCAATGTCGAGAAGATCCTCACGCCCGTCCCCGAGGACGAAGTGCCCGATTTGCCGCCGGGCTGCTTCGCGCTGGTGATGACGCACAGCCACGATCTCGACCAGACACTCTGCGAGCGGCTGCTCAAGCGCGGCGATTGCCGCTATATCGGCCTGATCGGCTCCGACACCAAATGGCGCCGCTTCGAGGCGCGCATGATCAACAAGGGCCTCGCGCCCGATCTGGTGCGCTCCATCCGCTGCCCGATCGGCATCACCGGCATCACCGGCAAGCACCCGCACGAGATCGCGATTGCGGTGGCGGCGGAATTGCTGCTGAAGAAATACGAGGCGGCGTCCGCGCCGGCGTCCTTGAGCACGGCCGCGCAGTGACATTGCTCAGCCAAGTATCGTCATGCGCGGCACCAACCCTCTCCCCCGGGGGAGAGGGTGGCGAGGCGAAGCCGAGCCGGGTGAGGGGGTGGCCCCGCCGTCACCATCTGCGCCACCCCCTCACCCTAACCCTCTCCCCAGAGGGGAGAGGGGGCGTGCTGCGCTTGCTGAAAGGCAATTCCTAAAAATCCAAAAAAAATTGTCATGCGCGGGCTTGACCCGCGCATCTGACAGTGCGCCGGCGTCAGACCCGCGGATCAAGTCCGCGGGTGACAAAAATTTTTGCGGCGAGCACGCGCTGACATGATCGGGTCCAACGCGATCCTTGCCTATCTGATCTTCTTCACCGCACTCGCCGTCATCGCCGCGGCGGCGACCTGGGCGATGGCGCATTGGCGCGTGTTGATCGATCTGCCCAACGAGCGCTCGTCGCACGTTCAGCCCACGCCGCGCGGTGGCGGCATCGGCATCGTTGTTGCCTGGCTCTGCGCCTTCATCGTGCTGTTCCTGGTGAGCGGGCAGTCGGGACCGGACACGCCGTTGCTGGGTCTCGCCATCGGCGCCTGGCTGGCCGCGGCCGGCGGGCTTGCCGACGACATTCGGCCCCAGCCCTTCGCCGCCAAGCTGGCGGTGCAGATTGCCGCCTCGCTGATTGCCATGGCGAGCGGCCTGGTGCTGCGCATCATCGCCATTCCCGGCATCGGCCCGGTCGAACTCGGGCCCCTCGCCTGGCCGCTGACCCTGCTTTGGCTCGTCGGCCTGACCAACGCCTACAATTTCATGGACGGGTTGGATGGGCTGGCCGGCGCCACCGAACTCGTCGCGGCATTTTTCCTCGCGATCGCCGCCATAGCACTCGGCGATGCGTCCGTCGCCATCATCGCCCTCAGCCTCGTCGCCGGCTGTGCTGGCTTCCTGCTCTGGAACCGCCCGCCCGCGCGCATTTTCATGGGCGATGTCGGCAGCCAGTTCCTCGGCTTCCTGTTTGCCGGGCTCGCCCTGGCGCTCGCGGTCGACGACACGACCGGCACGCTCATCTTGATCGTGCCGCTGCTGCTGCTGCACTTCCTGTTCGACACGATCGTCACGGCCTTTCGCCGCTGGCGTAACGGCGAACGCGTCACCGCGGCGCACCGCAGCCATCTTTACCAACACCTCAATCAGAACAGTTGGAGCCATGCGCGCGTGACGCTGCTGCTGGCCGCGATGGCGGTCCTGCAGGGGATCGGCGCTGTCTGGATGATCGCCCTGGCGCCGGCAATGCGCTGGACGATGCTGCTGCCGTTTGTCGCCGTGCAGATCGCTTATGCGATCTGGGTGGCGCGGCGTTCCTAGGCGGACGATGCGGCGGCGGCACTTGCCGCCAGCGGGAACGTCACCGTGAAGCGGCTGCCGTAATCGATCACGCTTTCGACCACGATGTCGCCGTTCATCATGCGCGAGAGATGGCGCGCGATCGAGAGGCCAAGGCCCACGCCCTCGTGCGGGCGCGAATACGCATCCTCGTGCACCTGGTAGAACGGCGTGAAGATCGCTTCCAGCTTGTCGGGCGCAATGCCCGCACCCGTATCCCACACCGTCACGTCGACGCGGGACTCGCCCTTGCGGTTGATCTCGATGCCGATCTTGCCGTTGTCGGGCGTGAACTTGACAGCATTGGTCAGCAGATTGACCAGGATCTGCAAGGCGCGCGTGCGGTCAACCATCACCGTGCAGCCTTCGCCGCGATTGCCGGCGTCGAGCGCGATCCCCTTCTGCGCCGCGCGCGCCTCGATCAGCGATATGGATTCGCCGATGATGTCCTTGAGCGACACGACTTCCAGGTCGATCTTCAGCGTGTTGCTTTCGACGCGCGACACATCGAGAACGTCGTTGATGATGTTGAGCAGATGGTTGCCGGCCTTGAGGATGTAGCCGGCATACTCGGCATAGCGCTTGATGTCGGCGCCGAAGCGCTGGCGCGCGATCACGTCGGCAAAGCCGATGATGGCGTTGAGCGGCGTGCGCAGCTCGTGGCTCATATTGGCGAGAAACTCGCCCTTGGCGCGGATCGCGACCTGTGCCCGCTCCAGCGCCATGTCGAGATGCATGTTCTTGCGGTTGAGCTCTTCGAGTGCCGTCTCAAGCTGCTTGCGCGATTCCTTCGACGCCTCCTCGGCGGCGAATTGCTGCGACACGTCCGTACCCGTACCGCGGAAACCAGCGAAGCGCCCGGTCTTCAGATGGAAGAATGGCACGGCGCTCAGATAATGGCGCCGCACCTGTCCGTCGCGATCCTTGAGCTCGAACGCCTTGTTGCGGAACGGCACGCGCGCGACCAGCATCGTCTCGACGCTCGCCCCGCCCGCTTCGCCATCCCACGTAGCCGCAAGGGCCGGCAGCGCCTGGCCGGTCAGCAAGGCCGGCGGCCGTCCGGTGATCTCCGTGATGCGCTCGGAGATGAAGGAGATGCGGCCCTGGTCGTCCGTTTCCCACACCCAGTCCGATGACGAGCGCAGCACGTCGTTGAAGGATTCCTGCGTCACGCGCAGCCGGTCGATCGCCGTCACTTGCGCCGACACGTCGTAATAGACGCCGCCGATGCCGACCAGCCGGTCGCCCACATCGAAGACCGGGAAATACTGCACGCGGTAATGCGCGTTGCCGGCGCCGACCGGGAAACTGCGTTGCGTGGTGAGCCGGCCCGCCGGCTCCTTGAGCGCCGCGAGGATGTCGTTGACCTCCTCGCGCAGCTCGCCCAGATGCTCGTCGATCTCGTGCGTCGCACTCGGCGTCAGGCCGAACAGCCGCATATAGGCGTTGTTTGCGAACAGCACATTGCCTTCGAGGTAGGCAATGAAGATCGGCGACAATTCCTGCAGAACGATGCGCGCGAGCGCCCCTTGCACGATCATGTCGCCGGGCACGCCGTCCAGTCCCGAGACGAGCTTGGCACCGCCGCTCGTCTTGGCCGGAAGCTTGGGCGCGTCCTGCACCGGCGCCATCACGTCATGCTCCCCACCACCGCCGGCTGGTCCAGGGCGGCTATGGCCTCGAGATATTCACGATCGGCGCGCCAGTAGCGGATCACCGCCGCCGCGCGCGCCGGGGTCAGCCCGTCATAGAAGCGCAGCGCGTCGCGCAGCGCCGTCGGCGGCGTCGGCTGGCCGCCCTGGCGCGACAGCAGGAAGATCGTCGCGAAATTGGACCGGTCGATGCCGATGGCGCGGCAGGCGATGGAGAGACTTTCCCCGCCCGCGTCGAACACCACGCGCCGCGCCACGCGCGGCTCGATCCGGCACAGGAAGCCGAGCCCGGCGATGAACGCCGTGATCTTGCCGCCGCGCAAGGCCTGCACCAGGAAGCGGTCGTCGAGCCCGCGCGAATCCGCCAGCCCCTCGGCCAGCCGCGTCGCCTGGTGCTCGATCGACATGCCGGTGGTATCGCCGATGGCCGCGCGCGTCACCTCGTCGATCGAATCGTCGAGCACGTCGGCGTCGATCGTGAATTTCTCCAGGATCACGCGGCGCAGCGCCGCCGAGACCCACCAGAACATGCGATGCGCCAGCTCCGACGGCAGATCGGCGCGCGCCAGCAGCGGCTGCTGGAATTTGTCGACCTGCTGCGATTCCGCCACCAGGTATTCAAGCGCGCGGCGCGACAAGGTCGCATCGGCGTTCTTGAGAAGCTGTTCGATCACCTTCTCGTCGCCATGGTCGACGATCGCATCGGTGACGTCGGCACTCAGCGGGGCCCGCAATGCCAGCGCCAGCAGATGCTCCTGACTGCGGTGCTTGACGATCTCGATCAGGTCGGGCTCGCGCAGCACCTTGCTCTGCATCAGTACCGGCCGCGCCACGTCGATCTCGTCGTTGGCGAGCATCACCACCAGCTCATGCGGCACGCTGTCGATGCGCGCCAGCCGCGCCGCCAGGTCCTGGCGCAGCCGCATCTCCATCTCGCGCACCAGCTTCGACAGGATGTCGCCCATCAGGGAGCGCTCGCGGTCGGTCAACCGCCCTTCCGACGACAAGAACAGGTCGGAGATATTTTCGAAGATGACGCGCCGGTTGGTGGCCGACTTATCTTGCGCCAGCGCAACAATCGAGCGCAGCGCCGCCATCTCGGCTTCCGGTAGTGGATCCGCCATGACTAAGGAGACCGCCCCCGCCGCGAACCCCCGTCCGCGGCCAATTGAACCCGGGCGCATTCTGCCCCGAGTTCGACAAGAATCTAATAAAATCAATGCAACTGGATCAAGGGATATTCTGCCCTTATCTCATGATTTCGATTCTTGGTTGTACTTTTACCCACCCACTGCATGGGTATTTTTGCAGTCTGTTACAGCCTGATTTAGTCGTCTCTGGCCCCTAAGATCAAGATATGACTCCCAAATCCCTCTGAATCCCCCAAGGCTTGCGGGTCGCGGCCCCGCCCACTAGTGTCGGCCGGACCACTGCCGAGGGAACGACGCCCGTGCCTGATTCGGGGCAACCCGCCCGCCCGGCCCGTCCGGGGGCCGAGATCGTCCACTCCGTCTGTCCGCACGACTGCCCCAGCACCTGTGCCTTGGAGGTCGAGCGGCTGGACGCCCGCACCATCGGCGCGGTGCGCGGGGCCGGCGCCAATTCCTACACCCAGGGTGTGATCTGCGCCAAGGTCGCCCGCTACGCCGAACGCATCCACCACCCTGGCCGCCTCCTGCGCCCCTTGCGCCGGACGGGTGCCCGCGGTGACGGGCAGTTTGTCGAAATCTCCTGGGACGACGCGCTGGACGAGGTCGCCAACGCCTTCCTGCGCGCCACGCAGAAATACGACACGACCGCCGTGTGGCCCTACTACTTCGCCGGCACGATGGGTCTGGTGCAGCGCGACGGTATCAACCGGCTGCGCCATGTGATGCGCTATTCCGGCCTGCATAAGACCATCTGTACCTCCATCGTCGATGCCGGCTGGACCGCCGGCGTTGGCGCCAAGACCGGCGTCGACCCGCGCGAGATGGAGCACAGCGACTTGATCGTGATGTGGGGCGGCAACCCCGTGAACACGCAGGTCAACGTGATGACGCACGTGGCGCATGCCCGCAAGACGCGCGGCGCCAAATTCATCGTCGTCGATCCCTACCGCACCGGCACGGCCGCGATGGCGGACATGCATTTGATGGTGCGCCCGGGCACAGACGGCGCCCTCGCCTGTGCGGTGATGCATGTGCTGTTCCGCGACGGCCACGCCGATCGCGATTACCTTGCCAAGCACACGGATTTCCCGGCCGGCCTCGAAGCGCATCTCAAATCGCGCGATCCCGCGTGGGCCGAACGCATCACCGGCGTGCCCGCCGCGCAGATCGAGGACTTCGCCGCACTCTACGGCCGCACCAAGAACGCCTATCTGCGCGTCGGCTACGGCTTCGCACGCTCGCGCAACGGCGCCACCAACACCCATGCGGTGGCGTGCCTGCCCGCCGTCACTGGTGCCTGGAAATACAAAGGCGGCGGTGCGCATTGGAGCTACGGCTCGATCTATCGCTGGAACAAGACGCTGATCGAAGGGCTCGACGCGCGCGATCCGTCGATCCGCGTGCTCGACATGTCGCGCCTCGGCGCGATCCTGACCGGCGACAAGCGCGATCTGGGCGACGGCCCGCCCGTCGCGGCCATGATCGTCCAGAACACCAACCCGGCCGTGGTCTGTCCGGACTCGCACAAGGTCCGCCGCGGCCTGATGCGCGACGATCTGTTCACCTGCGTGCACGAGCAGTTCATGACCGAGACGGCGAAGCTCGCCGACATCGTCCTGCCCGCGACCATGTTCCTCGAGCATGACGACGTCTATCAAGCCGGCGGACACCCGCATATCCAGATCGGCGCGAAGGTGGTCGAGCCGCCCGGCGAGTGCCGCAGCAATCACGACGTTCTATGCGGCCTCGCCAAGCGCCTCGGCGCCCAGCATCGCGGCTTCGAGATGAGTGCCTGGCAGATGATCGATGAAACGCTCAAGGACTCGGGCTGGCCCGGTGCGGCGGAGATCCAGGCCAAGCATTGGCACGACGTGATCGGCGATTTCGAGACGTCGCATTTCCTCAAGGGTTTCCCGACCAACGACGGACGCTTTCACTTCGCGCCGGATTGGTCGAAGCTCGGCGCCAATCACGCCGCCATGCCGAAGCTTCCCGATCATTTTGATATTGTCGAGAAGGCCGATTCCGAGCACCCGTTCCGGCTGGTGGCCGCCCCGGCGCGCCAGTTCCTCAACACCTCGTTCACCGAGACGCCGACGGCCCGCAAGCGCGAGGTCCGGCCGACGCTGCTGCTCCATCCCAAGGATGCGGCGTCACTGGGCATCGCCGACGGCATGCGCGCGCGCATCGGCAACCGCCGCGGCGAGATCGCGCTTCATGCGAAGCTGTTCGAGGGCCTGCAGCGCGGCGTGGTGGTGGTGGAGAGCATCTGGCCCAACGCCGATTTCGCCGATGGCATCGGCATCAACGCGCTGATCGGCGATGATCCCGCCCCGCCCAACGGCGGCGCTGTCTTCCACGACACGGCGATCTGGGTGCGCCCGGCCGAATCCACCGGCGACACAAAAACGGCCGCTCTGGCCGACGCGAAGGCCTAGAGCGTCGGTTCGATTCTGGCCCGCGCGGTGCGGGCCTGGCGGAAGCCGACAAGCCGATTCTGGGTTTCGTCCCACAGCGTCAGCCGCACGCATTTCAAGCTCTGCCACAAGGTCAGCCGGCTGAACTCGCGCAGCGCCGGATTGTCGGCGATGCAGTCGCGCAGCTTGTAATTCGGGATCTTGCTGTAGAGATGATGGATGTGGTGCAGGCCGATATCGGCGGTGAACCAGCGCAGGATGGCGGGCAGTTCGTAATAGGAACTGCCATGCAGCGCCGCGTCCTCGTATTTCCAGGTCTCGCTCTTGGCCCAGTAGGCATTCTCGAAATTGTGCTGGACGAAGAACAGCCAGACCCCGATCGACGACGCCAGGATCGTGATCGGCAGCTGCACCATCAGGAAATCGACCGCGCCGAACAACACCATCCCCAGCGCGATCGACGCGGCGATGGCGAGGTTGGTCCACAGCACGCTGATGATGATCCGCTTGCGCCCCGGCGGGGTCGGCAGCGGGAAGCGATGCTTGACCACGAACAGATAGATCGGCCCGATCCCGAACAGCACGATGGGATGGCGATAGAGGCGATAGGTCAGCCGGCCCCACCAGGAGAGCGCCCGGTACTCAGACACGGTCATCAGATCGACATCGCCCGTGCCGCGCTTGCACAGATTGCCCGATGTCGCGTGATGGATTGCATGCGCGTTGCGCCAATCGTCGTAGGCGGTCAGCGTGAACACGCCGATGACCCGGCCGACCAGGTCGTTGAGGGCGCGCGAGCGGAAGAACGAGCCGTGCCCGCAATCGTGCTGGATCATGAACAGGCGCACCAGGAAACCGGCCGCCGGTATCGCGAGCAGCAGCGTCAGCCAGTAGCCGTAGGTCAGGCTCTGCATCATCAGCAGCCACAACCCGGCCAGCGGCACCACCGTGGTCGTCAATTGAATGATGCTGCGCCGATGATCGGGCGCACCATAGGCCCTGGCGACCTTCATCCAGGAGCCGTGCGGATGATCGTTCTGGGTCATACGGGGCGGCGGGAACGCCGCCAGGCCGACTGCATCGGCCCCAAATAAATTGTCATCAATCTGCCAAGCTCTCTATCGCGAGTGCATCTGCGCCAATCGGCCTGGTCCCAAACGGAACCCGGCTCTCGCCCGCTCCACCCGGAAGGCATTTGGCCGACGCACAATATGTCAGAGAATGGTTAGCGCCAAATTAAAGATTGCTGTCCCGCCGACCAGCACCGCCATACCGCAGTGCGGCACGGTTGCAATCACCTAGATCGTCCGGCGCAGGACCGGCATCGCGGCAATCGCCCGCGCCGACGCCAGGGACAGGGCAAATGCCAGGGCGGTCGTCACAGGGATACCGACCGTCGGATTGACCAAAAACCCATCGATTCCGCCGTCCTTGAGGACCATCAGCCACAGCGGGTGCATGACATAGACGCCCAGCACGAGCGGCGTTACCGCCCCGACGATCCGCGCGGCCGCGGGGTTGAATTGCATCGACGAACCGGCGACCGACGTAAAAATCGCCATCGACATCAGGATGATCAGTGGCTGCTGATTGGCGTACGTGATCTCCCACGCCCGCGCGCCGACAACCGGATAGAGCGCGCCGGTCAGCAACGCGATACCGCTGCCGCAGGCGAGGATGGTCGCGAGCGCCAGTGGCCACGAGACACGCCGCAGCGGCCAACGCCATAAGTAGTAGCCCGCAAGAAAATAGCCGAGATAGTTCGGCCACATCCCAAGGAATGTATAGGCACGCTCCCCATCGGCGATTTTGGTCATCAGCGATTCGACCGAGCTGACGAGGAAAATGAGCGCCGTCGCCGCGAGCACAACGCCTTGCGGGCAGCCGTCAAGGAAGCGGCTGATCAGCGGCGCGGCGACATAAAGCCCGACAATCATGTAGAGGAACCACAAATGATAATAGGGCGTCCCGCGGACCACGGAGATGGCGAGCGATCGCGCGGGCGCCTCGTCGCCGATCGCGCGCACGCCGAGAAAGACGATCGTCCAGAACAGCGTCGGCACCACGATGCGCGCCGCCCGCCGGCGGTAGAAATCCCACGGCGCGATATCCGGCCGCCGCGGCAGGATCAGCGCGCCGCTGGCCATGACGAACAGCGGCACGCACCACCGGCTGAACGCGTCGGCAACATTGCCCATCCACCATTCGGCGTCGCCCGGCCCCGGCTCGTTGACCAGCACCTCACCCGACACGTGCAGCCAGATCACCGCGACAATGGCGGCGATACGCAAAACATCGAGACGCAGGTCGCGTTGCATGGAAGCGCGGCACCGAGTTGTCCGGAAAACCCTGCTTAACACCGAAACGCGCCCCCTGTCCGCTCCCAGAGGCCTATCTAAGCGAGAGTCCAGAAAGATGACACAGCCACCGGATGCAGTACTGACCGCTGTGAGGCTTGCATGTCACTGCAATGCCATATTTGTGACGATCAAATGGCGCGAATTGCGCTTTGCACGGTATCGCGCTGCTCCAGCATCAGCCGGAACGCCCGATATCCGCGCGCATGGGTCCGGGCCGCGTCGGGATCGGGCACCACGATCCGGCTGTCATGCACCATCGCGTGCCCGCTTGCCGGTAAGTCGGCATAGAGTCCCGCCGCCGCCGCGGCCGCAAGGCTGGTGCCGAGCAGAACGCCGTCTTCTGCGCGCGGCAGCACGATCTCGCAGCCCGTCACATCGGCGTAAGTCTGCACCAGCAGCGCATTGCGCGTATGGCCGCCGGTGAGGTGCAGCCGCGTGATGGCGTAGCCGTGGCGGTTGAGCTCATCGATGATATGCCGCGTTCCGTAAGCGATGCCCACGGCGGCGGCATGATAAAGCCGCGCCAGGCTCTCAAACGACGCATCGAGGTCGAGGCCGTGGATCACCCCGCGCAGATGCGGGTCCGCCAGCGGCGAACGATTACCGTGAAAATCCGGCACCACGAGCAACTCGCTGGCATAGCCCGGACCATTCTCGCCGCGTCGCCGCTGGATATGCGCGACCACGCGCTCATGGCGATCGGCGCCGAGAGCGCGCCCTTCCGCGTGCCAGTCGAGAATATGGTCGAGCAGCGCGCCGCTCGCCGACTGCCCGCCCTCGTTGAGCCAATACCCCGGCAGCATCGCGCCGTAATACGGACCCCAGATACCCGGCACCGGCCGCGGATCCGGCGAAACCGCCATGTGGCAGGTCGATGTGCCCGCGATGAGTGCGAGCCGCTCGTTGAGCTGCCCGGGCGGTGTGGCGCCGAGCACGCCCAGACCGCCGGCATGCGCATCGATGAGGCCCACGCCGACCTTCGTCCCCGCCGCGAGTCCAAGATCGGCCGCGGCGTCCGGCGTCAACGCACCGGCGCAACCGCCGAGCTGCAGGGCGCGCGTTGGAAGCTGCAGCCGCGTCAGCAAATCGGCGAGCCCGATCCGCTCCAGAAGATCGCGCTGCCAGCCCTCCGCCTCGTGATTGAGATAGGTCCATTTGCACGTCAGCGTGCAGGCCGATGCCGCGATCGTGCCCGTGGCGCGCCAGGTCAGGAAATCCGCCAGATCGAAGGCCAACCCGTAGCGGTCCCAGACCTGCGGAAGATGACGCTTGAGCCACAGCAGTTTCGGCAGCTCCATCTCCGGCGACATTGTGCCGCCGACATAGTCGAGTGCCCGGTGGCGCGTGGCCGTGATCTCCGCCGCCTCTGCCGTGGCGCGATGATCGGCCCACATCACGACGTTCCAGCGCGCCTCGCCGGTGGTCGACACGCTGGCCGGCTGTCCCGCACGATCCAGCATCACCAGCGAGCAGGTGGCATCGAATGCGAGGCCGACGATGTCAGCGGCGGTCGCACCCGATGCTGCCACCGCCTGCCGCACCGAAGCCGCCACCGCCCGCCAGATCTGCGCGCTGTCATGCTCCGCGTGATCGGCTTCCGGCCGGTTGATAGCGAAGGCGGTGCTGGCGCTGCCAAGCATGCGTCCGGTCGCGTCGAACACGCCGGCGCGCGCACTCGTCGAGCCGACATCGACCGCCACCACCGCCTTGTCTCATCGCGACGCTCTCAGCCCGGCAGCAGCGGCTTCACCCGCTCCGTGATCGCGGCGACGGCTTCTTTCGGGCTCTTACGACCGAGCACCGTGAGCTGCACCTCTTCCAGGAAGATCGTCTGCGCCCGCGCCGCCTCCGGGAACGCCGGCAGCGGCACGCGTGCACCGGCGAGCGCCTTGGCTTCGATGGCGGCCAGCGGCTGGTCCTTGGCGAAATCCGGATCGGTGTAGGTCGACACGCGCACCGGGCCGTTGCCGTTGCGCGCGGCGCCCACATGCACCGCCTTGCTCGACATGGCGCGGATGAAGCTCCAGGCGAGATCCTTGTCGCGCGCACTCTTGGGAATGCACATCGCCCAGAATTCCACCACCGAGGCCATCGGCACCTTGCCGCGCACGGATTCGGAGATCGGGAATTCGATCGCCTTGATCTTACCGGGATACTTCGACTGATCCGTCCGGTTGAGCTGAGCGAAGCGCGCGAAGGGCAGCACCGTGAACGCCGCACGTCCCTGCTGCAGCCACGTCACCTGGTCGTCATTGGTCGTGGTCGCATAGGTGCGCGGCAGCGCGCCGGCCTTGAACATGTCCTGCATGGTGGCGAGCGCTTTTTCCATCGCGTCGGGATTGGGCATCAGCTTCAAATCGCCGCTGATGAAATCGCCGCCGAAAGCGCGCGCGAACTGGACGGGAAACACGGACAAGTCGCTCGCCAGGACCATGCCGACCACGGGCGTGCCAGCACTGGAGCGGAACGTCAGCTGCTTCGACTGCTCGACCAATTCTTCAAGCGTTGTCGGCGGCGCCTTGATGCCGCGCTCCTCGAGCAGCGCTTCGTTGTAGAACAATCCCTGGGTGGCATGGCGGAAAGGGATCGCCGCCAGCTTGCCGTTGAACTTCATCGCGGCCGTGAGCCCCGGCGCGATATCGCCGAATTCCTCGATCGGCGCGCTCGCCTGATAGGCATCGAGCGGATGCATCAGCGAGGCCGCGTCGCGCGTGGCGCGGCTGTTGACCAGGAAGCCAACGCCGAAATCCGTCGCATCGAGGCTCGCCTCGCGAAACAGCCGGTCCTGCAGCGGATTGCTGTCGAAGGTCGTCCATTCGCAGGTCGCGTCGTTGGCCTGGCTCCACGCCTTGGTCAGATCGCCGGCCGGACCGGTCGTCAGGCTGGTCTGGTGCACGCGATGACAGAGCACGTTGAGCGTCTTACTGGCGGCGAGCAGCCGCCGCGGCGCCGCAACAAGTGCAGCACCGGCCAGCGAGGCCGCCAGCGTCTGACGCCTGGTCAAATTCCGAGCCATGGTGATCCTCCCTCTCTTTTGGCTTTGTCAGCCTTTGATCGCCCCCGCGGTCAATCCGGCCACGAGGTGCTTCTGCATCAACACGACGAACAACAGGATCGGCACGAGCTGCACGCTCGATGCCGCGAACAAGACGCCCCAATCGACGCCGTCGAACGAGCCGATCATTTCCGAGATCACCAGCGGCGCTGTCTTGGCGCGCGTCGAGGTGAAGATGAAGGCGAACAGGAACTCGTTCCACGCATAGACGATGACGAACACGGCCACCGCCAAGGCACCTTGCGCCGAGAGCGGCCGGATGATGCGCCACAGGATCGCCATGCGGCCGGCGCCATCGACGGTCGCTGCCTCGTCGAGCTCGCGCGGAATCTGGTCGATGAAGCTGCGCATCAGCAATGCGCCCAGCGACACGAAGAACGTGGCGTAGAGCAGGATCAGCACGAGATGCGTGTCGTTGAGATGAAGCTGGTTCACCACGCCGAACAGCGGCAGCGTCAGGACGATGGGCGGCAGCAGCCGCACCACGACCAGATAGAGCGCCGAGGACGTCATGAACCGCCCGCGCTCGCGTGAATAGGCGAACCCCGCCATTGTGCTGGCGACGACGACCAGCACGGTCGCGCCCGCCGTGACGATCGCGCTGTTGACCAGCCCGCGGAAGAAGCCGCCCCAGCGCGTCCACAGCTCCGTGTAATGAACCAGCGTCGGCTCGAACAGCAGCTTGGGCGGCACGGCGAAGATGTCCTGCCCCGGCTTCAGCGACGACAGCAGCATCAGCGCGATCGGCACCAGCGACCAGCCGAGGATCGTTGCGACCGCGAGCGCCTTGCCGGCGCCGATGAGGCGCGCCTAGCGGGCATTGGCGCTCATCTCCCGTCGCAATCCCCAGAGATAGACGGCACCCAGCAGCAGCGACACCGCGACCATGACCCAGCCGGTCGCCGCGGCGGCCCCGAAGGCGTTGAAGCGGAACGCCTCGAGATAGAGATAGACCGCGACGACTTCGGTCGAGCGCGCCGGCCCGCCTTGCGTCATCAGCCAGACTTCGGAGAACAGCCGGAACACGAAGATGTAGCGGAACAGGGCCGCCAGCAGCAGGGCCGGCATCAGCAGCGGCAGCGTCACGCGCCGGAACATCTGCAAGGGTGTCGCGCCATCGACGCGCGCCGCCTCGTAGAGCTCGCCCGGGATCGCCAAGCGCGCCGCGTAAAGGATCAGGAACGTGAACGGCAGATGCAGCCAGATCGACAGCAGCGCGATGATGGCGAGCCCATGGTTGGGATCGATCGACCATTCGAGGCCCGGCAGCCCCAGCGCCGTCAGCGCCATCGCCACCGGCCCGACATCGGGATCGAACAGGAAGCGCCAGATCACTGCCGCCGAAACCTCGCTGACCGCATAAGGCGCCAGCACTGCCGCCAGCAGCAGGCGCTTCGCCGGCAGGCCGCTGGCAAACAGCAGCGCGATGCCGAGGCCGAGCAGAAGCTCAACATGCACGACCACCAGCACGATGATGATGGTGTTGGAGAGCGAGCGCCAGAAATACGGGTCGCTCAGCACATGCGCGTAATTTGCCAGGCCGACGAAGACCGGCGCCTTGCCGTAGGTCGACGAATTGAGGCTCAGCCAGATGATGTAGAGGCCCGGCAGGACGATCACCGCCAGCACCAGCAGATGCGCCGGCGCCAGCAGCGGCCACACGGCTTCCGCATGCGCGCGCAAGCCGCGTTTCGCGGCCGCGCGCGCAACGTCGACCGGTGCGGCGACGCTGGTCATCTCAAATCCGCTGGCCATCGCCGCGAACTCGCGTCAGGCCGCGCGGCCGGATGACGTTTCCGCCGGAACGGGTGCCGCGACCGGCTCCCATCCCTCCACCGTCGTGCGATAGGTGACGCGGCGATAGCCGGAATAATCGTTGATCGCGGTATGCAGCACGACGGGATTGTCCCACATCGTCAGCGTGCCTTGCGCCCAGCGCACGCGGCAGCAGAATTCCGGCCGGATCGCCACCGCCATCAGGTAGTCGATGATCGGCTTGCTCTCCGCCTCGCTCATGCCCTTGAAGCGGTTCAGCACGCTCGCCGCAAAGACATAAGGCCGCCCCGTCGCCGGATGCGCGCAGATGATCGGGTGCTCCACTTCGACATCGTCGGTGGCCGCCGCATCCATGCGCAGGCCCAGCCGCGCATGCTTGGCGTTGATCGCGAACACGCCCTTGCCGCTGTAGATGCCGGTCAGGCCGCGCAGCAGCTCGATCATGCGCGGCGACAGCGCGCGGTAAAGCTGCTCGAGGCTGGCGAAACACGTGTCACCACCGACCGGCGGGATCACGTCGCCATAGAGCATGGTGATGCCCGGCGGCTTCGTCATCCAGGCGAGATCCATGTGCCATTCTTCGCCGATCACATTGCCCGTGTCGTCGGGCTCGCGCACAAAGCGCACGATGTCGTCGAGCCCGTCCATCGGCGCATGCACCGGGTTGCCGCTGAACGGTCCGAAGCGGCGCGCCACGACGTGCAGGCTCTGCGGCGTCAGCTTTTGGTCGCGCACCGCGATGACATGATACTCGTCGAGTGCACGGCGCACTTCGGCGAACACGGCCTGATCCTGTTCGCGCGCCAGATCGACACCGTAAATCTCGGCGCCCAGCGCGCCGGTGATCGGCCGGACCTCGATGCGCGGAAACCGCGGGTCGCGATACGCCATAACCGTTCCCTCCCAGAAATAATCATGGCTCGCCAAGGCTTTATCGCCTGCCTGCGAACGACCACTTACTTACTAGTAAGTCAGTTTGCCGCCCTGCCGTCCGGAAGTCAACCCTTCGCCGGCGCTGCCCACGCGGCGCGGATCATGCGCCCGACCGTCGCCAGCAGCCGCTCGACTTCGCGGAAGCTGCCGGTGTCTTGCGTCATCGGCGCGCAGGACAGCAGCGTCATGCGCATCACGCGCGCGACATCGTCGACCGGCGTGTCCGCGACCAGCTCGCCATTTCGCACCGCTTCGGTCACGGCGCGTCGCAGGCTCTCGTCATACGCCCGGTCGATGCGCTGCAGCGCATTGCTCGCGATCTCCCCCAGCACGGCCAAGTCGAGACGCAGGCGCGATAGCGGGCTCCACACATTGCGCTCGCCCGGCGCCTTGTTGAAGCGGTCATAGAAGCTGCGCAGATCGGCGACCTGCGCTTCCAGCCGCGCGCCGAAGCTTAAGCCCTCGCGCGTCCAGTTCTGCGCGATGCGCGCCTCCGCATCGGCGACGAACTTCTCGATCAGCTCCGCCATCAGCTGGCGTTTGCTGCCGAAGTGGTGATGGATGTTCGCGCGCGTGGTGCCGATCGAAGCGGCGATATCGCCAAAGCTGAACCCGTCATGGCCGCGCAGCACATAGAGATCTTCGGCGATGGCGCGAATGCGTTCGCGCGTCGGCGTGGCGGGTGCTGCGGCGGGCGAAGCCTTGGGCATGGCACCCGGGCTACCATTGCTTCCCGAGCTTTGCAACCGGCCCCGCGCTAGGGTCGTGTCTCAGTTTAAATGTTCCCGATACGGCGCAAGCGGATATCGAAGCGTCTGATCAAGCCGTCCTCTATCTGAAAAACATGCCCGCCCCATCGCCCGGACTGACAAACGCCCGATAAATCTACTCTGACCCAATTTTCCGGCTTCTCACGATTGCAGAAAGCGTCTCAGCGCCGGAGTTCCCGGCTTGCGCCATCGCGCGCCATAGCCGAGCAGGAGGAGAAGGCCGGCGGCGAAGAGTGCCAGGGTCGATGGCTCCGGAACATCTATGATGTCGGTATCATCATGCCATTCAAACACGTCACGCGGGCCGAACGGATCAATCTGAAAGACGATCCGCTCTTCCAGAAACATATCGCCCAGATTTTGAACGTCGGGCCATGGCGCCAATTCCAATGAAAAATTGGGGACGGGCCCGGTTAAGGGGGTGACACCCTGCACGCCGTCCAAGCTATCGGGGGTTGATGGCGCGCCGTTGTTATCAAAAAGCGACGCGCTTCCCGAGAGATCGAAATTGATCGTTCGAATGAAATCGTCAGCCGTCAAATTTGTAAGGAACCAACTGGCGACAATAGTGTCGCCCGTCACGCTGAACGAGAAGGCCGGCGCCAGGACCGGGCCTGGCAAGAGCGCGAATCCAACCGCGCTGCCGGTTTGCGTGGCCGCGTTGCCGGCAATCGTCGCGGTGACGGGCGGACTGAATTGGAAGAAAACGGTGACGGTGCCGCCGGCAAGCTGATGCCCGAAGGCTATAGAGTTGATCAGCATTGCGCTCGCCGGAGGGCTATCAAGCGCGGCCATCCCTATGGCAAACGCGACCAATCCGGTCCGGATCGTCTGATAGTTTGATTTCATGGACGGACTCCATTTTGAGGTTAGTAGCCTCGGAGACTGCTAGTCCACGTCAGGTCAGAAGATCTTGGGTAACGAGTGAACGCTATGGACCTTCACATGGCGGCGTCCATGATTGATACGCGCTAAATCGGGTCGCTATGAAAGCGGCGCCAAACGGTGGAATGGCATTTCCAATGGCTGTTGCTTTCGCGGGCGTTGGCGCTCGCGAGGATCAGGTACCAGCCCGAGTATCAAAAAAATAATGCGGGAAATGTCCGGTTGGCGGTGATGCTCCTGGCATCACACACTCCCGATTCAATGAGGCCAATTTATCACTTTCGTCGAACGTGGTCACGCGAAGAATTGCGCGAATTTTCTCCTAATCGGCGAGAGGATGAAATCTACGCTGACCTCAATTTCACCCAGTTTGAATGTTCCCGATACGACACTAGCGGATATCGAAACGCCTGATCAGGCCATCCTCGATCTGAAAAATATGTCCGCCCATCTTGTCGAACAACAAATTGCCCTTGAGATCGCGCGCGCTCAGATGAACCTCGACAGTGGCAGTTCCATCTGCGATCGAGAAACGAACCGGTTCCGCGTGTGAATCGACCGTCGCCCATTGTCGGGTCCAGTAGTCGCGAACCCCGTCGTGGCCGTAGACATGCCCGCCCTCCAGCCCGTTGGCCCATACGACGTCGGGGTGCATGGTCCTCAGCGCCGCTTCCATGTCACGCGCGTTGAAACGGTCGTAAAGGTGCACGAGAAGTGCTCTTTCGCTGGGCACCGCACGCTCCTGGAAGCTTTGCCTGGGTCAAGTTTAAGCTCGCGGAACGGCTTAGGACCAAGCGAAAATTTCTCAAGCTGAGCCACAAGCCGCGCTAGCGAAGTCGTGAATTTCGCGCTCGCGCGCGCGGGCCTAAGCTGCCGCCCAGCGTCGCGCAGTCAAGCGCGGCTATCCGACGGGAGGCTCACCCCATGAAAATCTTGCGTCTGCTCGCCGCGAGTGCCGCCTTGGCCTGCATCTGGACCGCGGCCGCTTCGGCTCAGGCGGTTGAGAAGGTGTACGTGCTCGATTGCGGCCAGGGCGAAGCCAAGGACCAGTCGCGCTGGTCGCCGGGCGTGAATGTCGGTCAACCCCTCGCCCTTTCGGACAATTGCTACCTGATCCGCCATGCCCAGGGCTGGCTCATGTGGGACACCGGCATCCCCGAGGCCGTTGCCGCCATGCCCGACGGCCTGGTCGGTGGCGGCGGCGCCATGGTCTGGCGCCGGCCCAAGACCATCGCGTCCCAGCTCGCCGCGATCGGCATCACGCCCGCCGACGTCAAGTTCGTTGCCGTCTCGCACACCCATGGCGACCATGTCGGCAACGTCGACATGTTCCCCACGGCGACCGTGCTGATCCAGAAGGCGGAGTACGATTGGGCGTTCTCGCTGCCCAACAAGCCGTTCAATGCCGAGCATCCCGTGCGCCTGCTCGACGGCGATTTCGATGTCTTCGGCGACGGCTCGGTGAGGATCATCTCAACGCCCGGCCACACGCCCGGCCATCAATGCCTGCTCGTCACGATGCAAAACACCGGCAAGGTGCTGCTGAGCGGCGACGCCGCGCACTTCAAGGACAATTGGGACAATCGCCGCGTGCCCTCGATGAACTTCAACCAGGGCCTCACCACCGCGTCGCTGCAGCGCATCGCCGACACGCTCGAGCAGAACAAGGCGCAGTTCTGGATCAACCACGACCGCGCGCAAAGCGATGGCTACAAGCGCCCGCCGGCTTTCTACGATTGATCAGGCCGGCTGGCGCGCGGGCGTGAAGCGCTGCACCGCCGCCACGAACAGCAGGAGGGCGGCGCCCATCACGTCCGTGATCCAGTTCGGGTCGATGAGGCCGAGGGCTGCGGCCACCAGCGCCACGCTTTCCCACAAGCGGCATTTGCGCAGGAGAAATCCATGCAAGCCCGCCGCCAGCACCAGGCAGCCGATCGTGGCGCTGGCCATGGACTGCACGATGTCAGACCAGTCGCCGATCATCAGCAGCGCAGGCTGATAGACGAACATGAACGGCACGATGAAGCCGGCCGCGCCGATCCGCACCGCCGCCCAGCCCGCCTTCCACAGATCGGCCTTCGCCAGCGACGCGGCCGCGTAGACCGCCAGCGCCACCGGCGGCGTGATCGCCGAGAGGATCGCGAAGTAGAACGCGAACATATGCGCGGCCGGCACCACGGCGCCCAGCTTGATCAGGGCCGGGACCAGCAGCGACGTCATGACGATATAGGCGGGCGTAGTCGGCATGCCCATGCCCAGCACGATGCCGGCGATCACCGTCAGCAGCAGGGCCAGGAACAGGCTGTTTTGCGCCAGGCCGACGACGACTTGGGTGAAGACGATACCCAGCCCCGTCAGCGTCACCACGCCCACGACGATCCCGGCAGACGCACAGGCCAGTGCGACCGGCAGTGCATTCTTAGCGCCATCGATCAAGGCGTCGACGACATTGGCCACGGTCACATAGTGGCGCGTGTTGGCGCGCAAGGCAGCGACCGGGAAACAGGCGAGCGTGCCGGCCAGTGCGCACAAGGGCGCGCTGTAGCCCGAGAACATACCGCCCAGAATGACGAGAACGGGGATGAAGAGATGCCCGCGCTCGCGTAGCACGGCGCCAAGCCGCGGCAAGTCCGCGCGTGGCACGCCGAGCAGGCCCTGGCGCTTGGCTTCGAAATGCACGGCGCCAAAACAGGCGATGTAGTAGAGCAGCGAGGGCAGGATCGCCCACACCGTGATCTGGAAATAGCTGACCTGCAGGAACTCCGCCATCACGAAGGCGGCGGCCCCCATGATCGGCGGCATGATCTGCCCGCCGGTCGACGCCACCGCTTCCACGCCGGCGGCGAAATGCGGCTTGAAGCCGCTTCGCTTCATCAAGGGAATGGTGATCGGCCCGTCGACCATCACGTTGGCAACGGCCGAGCCGGAGATCGTGCCGAACAGGCTGGAGCTGATGACAGAGACTTTGCCCGGCCCGCCGGCGGTGTGGCCGGTGAGCGAGAGCGCGAAATCCATGAACAGTTGACCCGTGCCGGTGCGCTCCATGAAGCTGCCGAACAGCACGAAGATGATGACGTAGGTCGCCGAGACACCCAGCGTCGGCCCGAAAATTCCCTCCGTCGTCATGTACAGCTGATCGAGGAGCCGCTCCGGCTCCACCTGCGCCACGAACAGCGCGTAGACCAGGAACACGCCAGCAGTAATAGGCAGCGCCAGGCCGATCAGGCGCCGCGTCGCCTCCAGCACCAAAAGCGTGAGAACGACGCCCATCGCCATATCGGCGGGCGACAGATCGTCGATGTAATAGATGCGGTTGACGACGTAGTCGTAGTTGATGAAGAGATACAGGACCGGCGCCATGGCGAGCGCCAGCAGAACGTAGTCGTAAAACGCGGGCGCCTGCCCGGCACCCGACGCCAGGCGCCGGTGCAGCAGAAACACCAGCGTCAGCGCGAACAGCAGATGCGTGCCGCGGAAGAGCATCGCCTCGGGCGTGCCGGTGGCGATGATCCACATGTGGTAAAGCGCCATCGCCGCGGCGATGAGGCCCGCGATCACGCGAACGATCCCGCCATGGGTCCGTTCGATGCGAAAATACTCGGCTAACTGCATATCCCCCTCGCGAGCCGCCTCAGGCAGAGCGCGCGCAGGCGGCGATCCCGCCCGCGCGCAACTTCACTCACATCATGTTGAGGCCGGCTTCGCGATAGTACTTCTTGGCGCCGGGGTGGAACGGCACACCGATATCGGCCGCCATCGCCTTGACGGTCAGCCCGTCGATCGCCTTCACCACCGCGACCATGCCCGGAATATTCGTGGCCATCGCCTTGACCATGCCGTAGATGCGATCTTCCGGCAGCTTGCAGGACGCCACGAGATGCGTGGCATAGCCGATCACCTTTACCTCCTTGTCCTGCTTGGGATAGGTGCCGGCCTTGATCGTCTCCAGCGTGTAGCCGGGGTTGATCTTCTTCATCTCGTCGAGATCGGCCGCCATGTCGACGACCGTGATGTTGCGCGCCGACGCAAGATCCATCACCGCGCCCGACGGGATTGTCGTGCCCAGGAAGAAGGCCTGGGCGTGGCCGTCCTGCATCTGGCTGACGGCGTCGGTGTACGACACGAAGCTGACCTTCATGTCGTTGTAGTTGACAGCCCGTTCACCTTGAGCAGGTGCTGAGTGATCATCTCGGCCGTGTTGCCGCGCGGCTGCATGGTGATCGTCTTGCCCTTGAGGTCCTTGAGCGACTTGATGCCGGAATCGGCCAGCACCACCGCCTGGAAATACTGCGGATAGAGGGTGGCGAGGTTGCACACATTCGGTGTGCTTGGCCTTGAACGGCTCGTTGCCCAGGATGGCATCCACGGTCGAGATCGAGTTGCCGAAGCCGATCTCGGCCTTGCCCTCCTCCACGCCGCGCACATTGGCGATACCCGCCCCCGGCAGCGACTGGACGCTGACGCCCGGCATCTGCTTTTCCCACAGATCCTTGAGCGTGCCGCCCAGCGGCACCCACACGCCGCCCTGCGGTCCGGTCATCAGCCGCAGCGTCTCGGCCTTGGCCGGCGTCACCGCGAGTGCGGCCGCGGCCATACCGGCCAGAATTGTCAATTTGCGGACGATCATGCCCTTCCCTCCCAGATTGCGGTTCTTAACGGCCCCAGGGCCTTAACTTGTCAGACGAGTAAAACATAAAACCGGGATTATTCAAAAGGGCAGAATTGCCCGTCGCGAGCCGCTGCCTAAGACTTCAGCACCGGCCGGAAACGCGCTAGGGTTCGCGTCCCTTTTCGCTACAGGACAGCCGAACATGCCGCCGAAGATCAGACTGACGCGCATCGCCCGATCGCTTGCGCTTGTTTGCGCATTCCTGGCGTTCGCGCACGCGGCCGCGGCCGCTGAGGTCACGAACCTTTATCAAGGGGCGGCCATCGTCACCGGCACGGTGAAGGAGAACCGCCCCGGCGGCTTCGGTGCCGCGCTGGAGGATGTGCTGATCAAGCTCGCCGCCGATCCCGCCATCGCCGCCGACAAACGCGTGGCAGCGCTCAAGGCGAAGGCCGGCGCGCTCGTTGCACGCCATCGCTATTTCGACCTGATGACCGGCTTGCCGACGCATGACGAGCAGGGCACGCGCGACCGCCCCTATGAGCTGATCGTCGATTTCGAGCCGGCGAAGATCGACGCCGCGCTGAAATCGCTCGGCCGCGAGCCCTGGTCCGCCTCGCGCCCGCGCCTCGCCGTCTTCCTCGCTATGCGCACCATGGCGTCGAACTTCGTGCTCGCCACCAACAGCGACCGCGATCTCGAGTTGGAATTCGATCGGCCTCGCCGCGAAGCGCCGCGGCATGCCGATCGCGGTGCCCGACAAGGCAGCGGCATCGGCGACGGGCTTAAGCTTTGAAAATTGGCCGGAGGCTGATCTGGCGAAGCTCGAAGCGTCTGCAAAATCTCTCGGTGGCGACGCAGCACTCACCGGCCGCCTCACCTGGCTCCCCGACACATCGAACTGGCGCGCCGAATGGAAACTCAGCGCCGGCGGCAAGACCAGCCAGTGGCAGCAGCAGATCGACACCTACGACAACGCCTTCCGCAACGCCTTCGCGACATCGGCGATGATTTTGTCGGGGCACGGCGCGCCGTAACGGCGACGAAGCACTGCTTCATCACCCCCCACCCTAACCCTCCCCCTCAAGGGGGGAGGGAATCAGAAAGTGTGGGTGGCGATGTCAGCGCATAGTCAGTGACGTCAGCGCATGAAGAGTGCAACCACCGACACCCGCACAATGGAATCCCCCTCCCCCCTTGAGGGGGAGGGTTAGGGTGGGGGGTAATGCAGCAGAGCGCTCTCTCAAATGAAAGCGCGCGCCGCGCCCTCTAATGTATCTCCGGCTCCGGCACCACCGACCCGCCGTGCAAAAAGTCGAAATCGCACCCCTGATCCGCCTGCGTCACGTGCTTCGCGAACATCTTGCCGTAGCCGCGCGGATAGATGACCGGCTTCTGCGTCCACGCTGCCTTGCGCTTGGCCATCTCCGCATCGCTCACCTTCAAGGTCAGCGTGCGCGCCGGCACGTCGAGCTCGATGATATCGCCGGTCTGCACGAAGGCGAGCGGCCCGCCGATGAACGCCTCGGGCGCCACGTGCAGCACGCACGTGCCGTAGCTCGTCCCGCTCATGCGCGCGTCGGAGATGCGCACCATGTCGCGCACGCCCTCTTTCAAGAGCTTCTTGGGCAACGGCAGCATGCCCCATTCCGGCATGCCCGGGCCGCCCAGCGGCCCCGCGTTCTGCAGCACCAGCACCGTGTCCTTGGTCACCGCCGTGTTGGGATCGTCCAGCCGCGCCGCCATGTCGTTGTAGTCGCGGAACACCAGCGCCGGCCCCGAATGCTTCATCAGCTCCGGTGTGGCCGCGGTCGGCTTGATCACCGCGCCATTGGGACAGAGATTGCCGCGCAGCACCGCCACGCCGCCTTCCTTCGCCACCGGGTTCTCGCGCGTGCGGATGATGTCGTCGTTGTAGACCTCGGCGCCCTTGATGTTTTCGCCCAGCGTCTTGCCGTTGCAGGTGATCTCGTCGAGGTGCAGCAGATCCGTGAGGCGCGCCAGCATGCCTAGGATGCCGCCGGCATAGAAGAAATCCTCCATCAGGTATTTGCCCGACGGCCGCACGTTCGCGAGCATCGGCGTGCGCCGTGAGATCGCGTCGAAACGGGTGAGATCCATCTTGGCGCCCACGCGCCCCGCCATGGCGATCACATGCACGATGGAGTTGGTCGAGCCGCCCATCGTCATCGCCGCAGTGACGGCGTTCTCGAATGCCTGGGTCGTCATGATGTCGGAGGGCTTCAAATCCTCCCACACCATCTCGACGATGCGCCGACCACTTGCCGTTGCCATACGGGCGTGGCCGGAATCGGCGGCGGGAATGCACGACGCCCCCGGCAGCGACATGCCCAGCGCCTCGGCCGTCGCCATCATGGTCGAGGCCGTGCCCATCGTCATGCACGTGCCGAAGGAGCGCGCAATGCCGTCCTCCATCTCACCCCAGGCCTTGTCGTCGATATTGCCGGCGCGTTTCTCGTCCCAGTACTTCCACACATCGCTGCCGCTGCCGAGCTTCACGCCGCGCCAATTGCCGTTGAGCATCGGCCCCGCCGGCACGAAAATCGCCGGGATGTTCATCGACGCCGCGCCCATCAGAAGTGCGGGCGTGGTTTTATCGCAACCGCCGAGCAGCACCGCGCCGTCGATCGGGTTGGCGCGCAACAGCTCCTCGCAATCCATGGCGAGCAGGTTGCGGTAGAGCATGGTGGTGGGCTTCATCAAGCGGCTCGCCCAGCGACATGGCCGGGATCTCGACCGGGAACCCGCCCGCCTCCCACACCCCGCGCTTGACCTCCTCCGCGCGCGTACGGAAATGCGCATGGCACGGGTTCATCTCGCTCCAGGTGTTGACGATGCCGATAACCGGCTTGCCCGCGTAATCCTCGGCCGCGAACCCCATCTGCTTGGTGCGCGAGCGATGCCCGAACGAGCGCAGATCGTTCACCCCGTACCAGCGATAACTGCGTAATTCCTGCGGCGTCTTCTTCTTACGAGCCATAGATGCGCGTCCCCTCCGGAGATTAGAGGGGAGGAAGATCGGGGACGGGAGGGAGGGTGTCAATGGGGGCATTCAACAACCAATAAATGACCCTCATTCCACTATTTTCAGCTAAAGCTACAATCTCGAAAAGCAGGTTTGGCGACAAGGATGGTAAATGATGAAGATTCTAACCGCCTCGCAGCAAAGAATTTCTCATCTCTATCACTATCAAAGTTCCAACATCGATAAATTGCGACAAGATCCTATCGACGAAAAAAATCTTTCTCTCAAGCCCGATCAATTCAATGACCCTTGGGATTGCAAGCCATGGTTCAATCTAGATGACGTGAACGACCAGAATTTCCGAGATACTCATGCAGCCTGGTACATTAAGATCACCAGGAAACTTCGCCCGGACATCAGCCGAAGAACAGATGGCCACCATCGCAAAGAGCATTAGAGAAGATCCTTCGTTTCTTCGACCTAAGATCGCTCAACAGTCGGCTGAAATCGCCGACGCCATCAACCAACGATATCGAGTGTATTGCCTGTCAACCAAACCGGATTTAGAGCTGATGTGGGCGCACTATTGCGAAAAGCATCAAGGAGTTTGCCTGGAATTTGGAACCGACAATGAAGTTTTTGCCAGCGCGCTCAAGATTGAATATCGAGAATCGTACCCAAAATATGATGTCACCTCAGATAACGACTATGAAAATATTGCTCCATTAATCCATAAATCTTCTGCCTGGGCCTATGAAAATGAATATCGCTTGATCGCGCAGGAGCGCGCGAATTCAACGCCTCATCAAACTCTCAAATGCGATGCGAACTTGTTGACCCTCCCCAATCGCTCACTTCAATCCATTATTTTGGGCTGCAGCGCGACAATGGAGACTCGAGCATTAGTCAAGAAGATCGTTGCAGAACACGGATCAAATATCAGCTATCAAAGAGGCCGTTCGAGCGCCCGACCGCTATCAATTGCTCATACAAGTTCACACGAGTTGAACTCTATGCGTCCCCAAACAAGAACCGCGCACGGATATTTCCCTTCAGCCGTTGCTGATGGAAAACACCTTCTGAAACGCTAACCTTGAGAAATTGCGCGCCAGATACCCCGCGATGTTCTTGTGCGGTACCACCAGCTCCGTGTGATGCACGAAGCGCAGCACGCAGCTCAGGATGATGTCGGCGACGGTGCATCCGTCGTCGCGATCCAAATTCCGGCGAAAACCGCGGCCAATCCTGCAACGAGGTTCAGCGTGATCGGCTCATCCACCAGGATCGCAGCGAGCGCCGCGGCGGCGATGGGGTTGACCGTCATTGTCGTGGCCACGCGCGTGGGGCTGGCGCGTTGCAGCGCCAGGACCCAGAGAATGAAGGCCAAGGCACCACCGCCCACGCCGAGATAGAGGCTCGCGATCCACGCCGCGCTGTCGAACCCGGACAGCACGGCCGCGGATCCCGAAAACGCGCCGACGATGAGAAGCGCCAAGGCACCGGACCCCATGCCGAGTGCGAGAAACCCCAGCGCGCTGGATCGTTGGATGAAGGGCCGCGAGAAGACGTTGTAGAGCGCCATGCAGAGCACCGCGCCGACCATGATCAATTCCCCGCGCCAGGCGCCTTCTGGCGCCGCCGACAGGCCCGACGCGAGCGCCCCGATGACACCGAGCATCGCCACGCCGACGCCGAGAGACTTGCGCGCGGTCAATGTCTCGACGCCGAGCACGGCGCCCGCGAGCATCGTCTGCAGTGGCAGGGTTGAGAGCGCCAGGCTGGCCCGCGCCGCCGTCGTGAAGCCGAGTGCCACGTTGTAGAGGATGAAGAACACGCCGAAGAAACAGACGCCGAGCGTCGCCACGGCCAGCCAGTCCCGTCGCCGCGGCCACCGCGCGCCGAGCACACACCGCGATCGGCAGCACGATCAGAAAGCCGATCCCCCAGCGCAGGATCGCCAACGTGATCGGGTCGGCGTTGCCCACGAGATAGCGCGTGATCGCGGCCGCCGATCCGCCAAGACAACTCGACAGGATCGCGATCGCGACACCGAGCCGTTCGTTCATCCGCCCCCGGCCTGTGGATGTACGGCGCCTTGGCGCCGCGACCAGCTATCCATTGTTGCTGATCGCAAACGCCTTCTCAAACCCCGTCCGCGCGAAGTTGCGCGCCAGATACCCCGCGACGTTCTTGTGCGGCACCAGCAGCTCCGTGTGATGCACGAAGCGCAGCACGCAGCTCAGGACGATGTCGGCGACGCTGAAGCCGTCGTCGAGGAGGAATTCGCGGCCTTCCAGCACGCCGTCGAGTGCTGCGAGCAGCGGCGTCAGCGCGTCCACCGCGCGCGCCCGCGCCACGGCCGTTGCCTCGTTCTGCTCGCGCTGGTGATCGCAAGCGAAGATGGCGCCGGTGTGCGGCTCGAAGGTGGACATGGCGCAGAAGAGCCACTGGTCGAGCAGTGCGCGCTGGCGCGTGGCGGGCTTCGGGATGAGGTGCCCGAAGCGGTCGGCGAGGAAGACGCACATGGCCGCGGATTTCGTAGAGCGTCACGTCGCCCACCCAGAGTGCGGGCACGCGGCAGAACGGGTTGACGAGGCGGTAGGCCTCGCTCTTGTGGTCATCTTTCGCGAACTCGATCCAGCGGATCTGGTAGGGCTCGCCGAGTTCCTCCATCAGCCAGATCGGGCGGATGTCGCGCAGGATGCCGCGCAGCTGCGCGAAGCGCGATTTGCCGGCGTAGATGGTGACGGGGGCGCTGCAGGCGCTCACGGGATCGACGGACACGGTGAGATTCTGTATCGAGCATGGCGGGCTTCTTTGCGGCTGGGGTTGGGCGTTGTGCGGGCGGGACAGTCTTGAGGCGATGCGCTGCTGCATCACCCCCCACCCTTCCCTCCCCCACAAGGGGGGAGGGGAAGGAGCGAGCGGGGTGAGGGAGCGCGCTCACCCGCGCCAGAACGGCTTGTCAGATTTCGTACTGCGCCGCGCCGCGATCGATGCCGATGTCGCGCAGCATCCGGTCGTCCATCAAACGCAGCACGCGGCGGCTGCGCGCGCGCTCGATCGAGCCGATCACCAGATCGGCCAGGATTGTCAGCACCGGCCGGCGCACCCGCACGGGCTCGCACAACGCGGGAAGCTGCGGGCGGAATTCTTGAACCGAGATATTGCCGTCCATGACCGAATTCCTCCAAGAAATGTGACGCGTGTGTTGCGGCCTCGAATCCGCAAAACCGCTTGCCCAGACAACCTAGCAATGGTCTGCTGACAGCATGGTGTCAGGAGCGTCGAGGGGGCGTCGCGACACCCGAATCCATCACTCGCGAGAACGCCATGCGCCGGGCCGACCGGCTGTTCCAGATCATCCAGATTTTGCGCCGCAAGCGCCTGACGCGCGCCGCCGAGATCGCGGCGGAGCTCGAGATCTCCGCGCGCACGGTCTATCGCGATGTCAGCGACCTGGCCGCGAACGGCGTGCCGATCACGGGCGAGGCCGGGGTGGGCTATGTCCTCGATCCCGGCTTCGACCTGCCGCCGCTGCAATTCACGGCCGAGGAGCTGGAGGTGCTCACCCTCGCCGCGGAGCTGGTCGAGAAGCTGGGCGATCCCGCCCTCACGCGCACCGCCCGGGATGCGCTCGCCAAGATCGCGGCGGCCCTGCCGCGCGGGCGCAGCTTTTCGCCGGGCGATGTCGGCCTGCTCGTGCCCGCGGATCCCTATGAGTTGCATGACCGCGTCGATCTCTCGACGGTGCGCACCGCCATCCGCACGCGCCGCAAGCTGCAGCTCGATTATTTTTCCCGCGATGAAGCCCGCACGCAGCGCAAGATCTGGCCGCTCGCGGTCTCGTTCTACGGCGCGGTCCGGCTGGTGTCGGGGTGGTGCGAGCTGCGCCAGGATTTCCGCAGCTTCCGCGCCGACCTGATCCAGACCATGACCGTGCTCGACGAGCGCTACCCGCCGCAGCGCGGCCGCACGCTGGCCGATTTCCGCAAGGCGATGCGCGCGCGCATGAACGCCTGATCCAGGGGGACGATATGCACACGAGCTGTCAGCACACGATCCACCGCGCGCAAGGCCATTTCGGCTGGGACAATTCCTTTGCCCCGGTGCGTAAGGTGGCGCCGGGCGAGACCGTGCTGTTCGAATGTCGCGATGCCTGCAACGGCCATTTCACGCCCAAATCCACCGCGGCGGATGTCACGACCGTCGATTTCAGCAAGGTCAATCCCGTCACCGGCCCGGTCTATGTCGATGGCGCCAAGCCCGGCGACGCGCTCAAGCTGACGATCCACGAGGTCCCGACCTCCGGCTTCGGCTGGACCGCGAACATCCCCGGCTTCGGCGTGCTGGCCGACCAGTTCAAGGAGCCCGCCCTCGCCCTCTGGACTTACGACACCACGGGCAAGACGCCGGCGATGTTCGGCAAATCCGCGCGCGTGCCGCTGAAGACGATGATCGGCACGATCGGCGTAGCCCCCGCCGCGCGCGGCCTCCACTCGATCGTCCCGCCGCGCAATGTCGGCGGCAACATGGACATCCGCGATATCGGCGTCGGCACCACGCTCTGGCTGCCGGTCGAGGTCGAGGGCGCGCTGCTGTCGATCGGCGACGGCCACGCGGCACAAGGCGACGGCGAGGTCTGCGGCACGGCGATCGAGACCGCCGTCTCCGCCGCCATCACCATCGAGCTGGTCAAGAACGCGACCATCCAATCGCCGCGCCTGCGCACCGCCGGTCCGGTCACGCACCATCTTGATAGCGCCGGCTACGACGTCACGACCGGCATCGGCCCCGATCTGATGACCGGTGCGCGCGAAGCGGTGATGCGCATGATCGATCTCCTCGGCACGGAGCACGGCCTGGCACCCGTCGACGCCTACATGCTCTGCTCCGTCTGCGCCGATCTGCGCATCAGCGAAATCGTCGACCAGCCCAACTGGGTCGTCTCGCTCTACTTTCCGCGCCTCGTCTTTGCCTAAGGTCTATGTCCGGAATACGGACGGCACACTGACCGATGCGCAGGCCGATGCGCTGATGAACGGCATGCTGTACGTGAACATCCACTCCTCCGCGCATCCGGGCGGCGAGATTCGCGGCCAAATTACGCGCTAACCATGTTGCCGGGTGCGAGAGGGCCCGTTTTTCCGGCCCTCTCGCGCGTAGCGCGACATAATAGCCCGGTCAGCATTGGTGCAATTGGGCGCGTAAAGGTGCATAGTAGGGGATGCATCCCCTCCGCGCACTGCCACCCGACTCACCGATCCGCAAGGCGCGGCTCTGCCTGAAATGCTCGACCACCTTCCAGAGTGAATGGGTCGGCGAGCGTATCTGTCCCGCGTTGCAAGGGCACGCATGCCTGGCGCAGCGGCGGTTATTCGGACTCGCGCGGCGCATCGCGCGAGCGCAAATCGAAGGCCGGCACGTAACCGGCCCGCAAGGGACAAGCGGCACGGGCGGGCCATCGGGCCTTGTCCCACGGCCGCTGAATCCCCATGTCTTAAGACTGCGTTCCTCTCGCGAACGCAGATTCGGGCCGCCGGACGACGATCCCCGCGGCACCGCCAGGCTGGCCAGCCGCCTGGAACCCGACCCGCCCGGCCTGCCCCAAGGGCCCGCGGCCACTGCCCAATGTGACCGTCTTGGCCGATCCGGCCGGCGGAATTTGCGGCCCGCCCTTGCGGGCCGCCGAACTGGAGGCACCCGCTCATGAAGGGTCACAAATATCGTATCGGCCAGAAGGTCTACATCCAGCCGATGGATTTCGGCCCGCGCCCGCCGGCCGGCGATTTCCGCGTCGAGCGCCTGATGCCGCCCACCGGCAACGACAACCAGTACCAGGTCCAGAGCGTCTATGACGGCCACAAGCGCGTGGTACGCGAGAGCGAGCTCGACCTCACCCCCAGCGCGACCAAATAGCGGGGCCGGGGATCGCGAGCGGGCGTCCGTTGCATCGTTTTGCAGCGCGGAAATGCCCATGCGCGAGTCACATTGCCAATTGATTCGGCTGCAAAAAATGTATTGCTGCGATGCAGCATTATTCATGCTGCCGTGACGCGAATCAGCTTAGGATACCGCCCTAAGTTCGATAACAGCCTTTAGGGAGATCCGCCGAAGCACCCGAGCCTCATCTTGAAGGAGCTTCCCATGCGGTCTCAATCCATCCTCTCAAAGCCGGTCCGGTCCATCATCGACCCGGCCAATCCCCGCCCGATTTCGGCCTACGAGGCCGAGCTTTTCGCCCGCCAGGAGCGGTCTCGCATCATCGGCGAGCTACTGGCCGAAGGCATTTTCCGCGCCTGGCGCCTCATCCAGCGCGTCGCGGGCGCCTTCACCGGCAAGCGCGAGCCGGTGCGGGTAACAGCCTCCTAACACCGTTCCTGCGTCACCCCCCACCCTAACCCTCCCCCTCAAGGGGGGAGGGGATTCCACCGTGCGTGAGTTGTGCGTTTTGCCATCTCGGCGATGGCGGAAGATCAACGCACGCTCTAATTCCCTCCCCCCTTGAGGGGGAGGGTTAGGGTGGGGGGTGATGCAGCAGAGCGGCTGCGGGTGCAACGGCACCCCGATACCCCCAAGCCCGCTGCATAACAGCCCCGCGCGCTACACCGCCTTGTGATCCGAGTCTGGGGTGCTGATTTTTGCGCCCGGCCCCCTATATATTTTTTATGAAAAAGCATCGTCATTCTAAGCCTGCGCCGACCCCGGTGCCGGGCGCGAGGAAGGCTCGCCGCTGCTTGATGTGCCGCAACCCGTTCGAAAGCGAATGGGTGGGTGAGCGCGTCTGTCGGCGCTGCAAGGACACCTCCGCCTGGCGCGAAGGCGACGCCACCGCGCGCAACCGCAGCTTCGCCGCGTAAGCGGCGCCGGATGAGCCAGCGCTAAGACATCGCACCCGGCCGCGAGAAGCGGCACGGGGCGATGAGTTGTGTCCTGAAACAGCGCTCTAGCGTCACCCCCCACCCTAACCCTCCCCCTCAAGGGGGGAGGGAATTCCGAATGCGCGTTGGTCTTCCACCTTTGCCGAAATGGCAAAACGCACAACTCACGCACGGTCGAATCCCCTCCCCCTTGAGGGGGAGGGTTAGGGTGGGGGGTGATGCAGCAAACCGCCGCCGCCAACCTTGACTCCCTCACCCCCCTCAGGCTCCCTCCCTCCCCGAGGGGGAGGGAATGACCGAGCTGCCGCCTGAGCTGCTCCGCGCACTGACGCATGCGCATCTGCTGCGCGACGGCGAGCGCGCGCGCGCGACACCGCTCGCCGGCGGTGTCTCCTCCGACATCTGGCGCGTTGAGCTTTCCAGCGGCCCCGTCTGCCTTAAACGCGCCCTCGCCAAGCTTAAGGTCGCCGCCGATTGGCGCGCGCCCGTGTCGCGCAACGCCTACGAGGTCGCGTGGATGGAAACGGCCGGCGCCCTCGTCCCCGGCGCCGTACCGCGCCTGCGCGCCCAAGACGCGGACGCAGGCTGGTTCGTCATGGATTTCCTCGATCCCGCCACGCACAAGCTCTGGAAGGCCGAGCTGCATGACGGCCATGCCGATCCCGCTTTTGCCGCGAAGGTCGGCGCCGCGCTGGTGCGCATCCACGCCGGCACCGCAGGGCGGCCGGAGATCGCACAGCGTTTCCCGACCGACGCGATCTTCCAAGCCATCCGCCTCGAGCCCTATCTCGAAGCCACCGCAAGCGCGCATCCCGATCTCAGCGCCGCCATCCTCGATCTCGTACACGTCACGGCGACAACAAAACTTGCCCTCGTCCACGGCGATGTCAGCCCCAAGAACATCCTGGTCGGCCCATCGGGCCCGGTCTTCCTCGACGCTGAATGCGCCTGGTACGGAGACCCCGCCTTCGACCTCGCCTTCTGCCTCAATCATCTGCTGCTCAAATGCCTATGGACGCCAAGCGCCCGCGACGGCTTCCTCGCCGCCTTCGATGCGCTGGTGTCGGCATACCGCGCCGGCATCGCGTGGGAAGCCCCGGCTGAGCTCGAACGCCGCACCGCGCGCCTTCTGCCCGGCCTGTTCCTGGCGCGCGTCGACGGCAAATCGCCGGTCGAGTATCTGACCGCCGAACCGGACAAAGCCCGCGTGCGCCGCGTCGCGCGTGCGTTTCTCAGCAACCCGCCAACGACCCTCGCGCAAATCCGCAACGCCTGGGCCACCGATCTGAAAGCCGCCGCATGAGCGCCTCCACCATCTCCAGCATCCGGGCGCGCCGCGTCTGGGATTCGCGCGGTCGCCCGACCGTCGAGGCGGAGGTCGCCTTGGCCTGCGGCGCCACCGCCGGCTGCCGTGGCCGCGCCATCGCGCCGGCGGGCGCGTCGACCGGGACCGGCGAGGCCGTCGATCGCCGCGACGGCGGCACGGTCTTCGGCGGCCTCGACGTCACGGGCGCGATCGCTGCCATCAACGGAGAGATCGTCAAGGCGCTACTCGGCCTCGATGCCAGCGACCAGGAGGCGATCGACGCCCGCCTCATCGCGCTGGATGGCACGCCGAACAAGGCGCGCTTAGGCGGCAACGCCACGATCGCCGTCTCCATGGCCGTCGCGCACGCCGCCGCCGCTGCGGCGGGACTGCCGCTGTGGCGCTATCTCGGCGGTGGGCCCGACAGCGTGCTGCCCCTGCCGGAGGTACAGATCTTCGGCGGCGGCGCCCATGCCGCGCGCCGCGTCGACCTGCAGGATTTCATGGTGACGGCCATCGGCGCCGCCGACTACACGCAAGCCCTCGACTGGACCGCCGAGATTTACCGCGCCGCTGGGTCGCTGATGAGCGACGCCGGCCTGCTCCAGGGCGTCGCGGACGAGGGCGGCTTCTGGCCCGCCTTCGCTGGCAACGAGGAAGCGCTCGACATGCTGGTGCGCGCCATCGAGCGCGCCGGCCTGACGCCGGGCCAGGACGCCGCGATTTCTCTCGATATTGCGGCGTCGCAATTCGGCAGGAATGGCCGCTACAAACTCGCCCGCGACAACCGCGAACTCGACAGCGACGGTCTCTCCGAGCTCCTGCTCGGCTGGCTGAAGCGCTATCCCATCGTCGCCATCGAAGACCCGCTGGCCGAGGACGACGCCGCCGGCCTCGCCCGCTTCACCAAAGCGGTCAAGAACGTGCAAGTGATCGGCGACGATTTCCTGGTCACCAACGCCGCGCGCGTGCGCGACGCCGCTAAATCGGGCGCGTGCAACGCCGTCCTGATCAAACCCAACCAAGCCGGCACGCTCAGCGAAACCAAGGCCGCCCTCGACGCCGCGCGCCAAGCCGGCTACGGCGCCATCGTCTCGGCCCGTTCCGGCGAGACGGAGGACGTGACCATCGTCCATTTGGCGGTCGGCTGGGGGGTGGCGCAGCTCAAGGTCGGCTCTTTCACGCGCAGCGAACGTATGGCCAAATGGAACGAGGGGCTGCGCCTGGCCGAGGAACTGGGCGGGCGCGGCCGCCTGCCACCGCCCACCGCCTTCCCATGGACAAAACGATGACCGCCTATCGCACGCAGAACTGGATCGTCCGCAAACCCGGCGCCACATCGCGCGATGGCATCGTCGCCTCGCAGAGCGGTGCCGCCGCCGCGATCGGCGCCAAGGTGCTGGCCGAGGGTGGCAACGCCATCGACGCCGCGGTCGCGACCGGCTTCGCGCTGGCGACCTTCGAGCCGTGGATGAGCGGCATCGGCGGCATCGGCTTCATGGTTGTTTACAGAGCCAAAGAGAAACGCGCGCATGTGATCGATTTCGGCGCCGTCGCGCCGCGCACCCTCGACCCCGCCGATTACCCGCTGGTCGGCGGCGACAGCGGCGATCTGTTCGGCTGGCCGGCGGTCAAGGACGAGCGCAACGTCATGGGCCCGCTCTCCATCGCCGTGCCCGGGCATGTCGACGGTCTCGCGTTGGCGCTGGAGAAATTCGGCACGCGCTCGTTCGCGGAGATTTTGCAGCCCGCGATCGCCGTCGCGGAGAAGGGCCTGCCCATCGACTGGTACACCACGCTGCGCGTCACCATGGCCGCGCGCGAGCTGAGTGAGAACGCCGCCACGCGCGACGTGTGGCTGCCGGGCGGCTTGCCGCCGATCACACCGTCGGGCACGCCGCTACGGCACCTGCAGCTTGGCAAGCTTGCCGAGACGCTGAAGCGCCTCGCCGCCGCCGGCCCGCGCGATTTCTACGAGGGCGCCATTGCCCGTGATATCGCTGCCGACATGAAGGACGTCGGCGGCCGCCTCGACGCCAGCGATCTCGCGCAATATCGCGCCCGCATCGTCGAGCCGCTCGAAGCCAGCTATCGCGACGCCAAACTCTTCCTCGCCGGTGGGCTCACCGCCGGTCCGTCGATGCAGGCCGCCCTCGCCGCGCTCTCGCGCCGCGATCTCGGCAAGGCACTCGGGCCCGCCGCCTTCACTGCTTACGCCGAAGTGCTGCGCGACGTCTATGCCGATCGCCTCGACGCCCTCGGTGACGTCACCTCGCCCGCGTGCACGACGCATCTCTGCGCCGTCGACGCCGAGGGCAATCTCGTGGCGCTCACACAAACGCTACTCTCCGTCTTTGGCAGCCGTGTCGTGAGCCCGCGCACCGGCGTGCTGCTGAACAACGGCGTGATGTGGTTCGATCCGCGCCCCGGCCGGCCGAACTCGCTCGCCCCCGGCAAGCGCCCGCTCTCCAACATGTGCCCCGTGGTGGCGCTGCGCGACGGTAAGCCCTATCTCGCGATCGGCGCTTCGGGTGGGCGCAAGATCTTCCCGGCCGTGACGCAGATCCTCTCCTTCCTGCTCGATTTCAAGATGGGCCTGGAAGAGGCCTTCCATCAGCCGCGCATCGATGCGAGCGGCGGCCCCGCCGTGCTCGCCGACCCGCGCCTGCCCGCGGCAACGCTCGAAACACTAAGCCAGAAATTCGATGTCACTCTGGCCGAGCACACGACCATCCCCGGCAACTACGCCTCCCCCAGCGCCACGCTGATCGAGCCCGACGGCAAGCGTCGCGGCATGTCCGACGTGATGTCGCCCTGGTCGGCTTCCGTCGCTTCGGCATGAGGCGTGCATCAGGTTTGTCGATGATTGCGCCCGCGTCACCCCCCACCCTAACCCTCCCCCTCAAGGGGGGAGGGGATTCCAGCGCGCGTGAGTTTTGCGTTTCGACTTTGCTGGCAACAACGGAAGACACGACCACGGTGAGATTCCCTCCCTCCTTGAGGGGGAGGGTTAGGGTGGGGGGTAATCCAGCAGACCGCCCTCTCCGGGCACGCACATGAGCGCGCTGCTGACCATCGAAGACCTGCGCGTCGACATCCCCACCGCATCCGGCATGCTGCACGCCGTGCGCGGCATCGACATCGCGGTCGAGCGCGGCAAGACGCTGTGCATCGTCGGTGAATCCGGTTGCGGCAAATCCCTCACCGCCCTCGCCCTCATGAGCCTGCTGCCCTCGCGTGCCAAGCGCACCGCCAAGAGAATGACTTTTGGCGACATCGATCTCGCGAAGATCAGCGATCGCGACATGACCGATTTGCGCGGCAACCGCATGGCGATGGTCTTCCAGGAGCCGATGACCTCGCTCAACCCCGCCTACACGATCGGCAACCAGCTCGAGGAAGCGCTGCTGCGCCATCGCAAGGTGCCGGTCGCGCAGGCGCGCGAGCGCGCGGTGCATCTGCTGGAAACCGTCGGCATCACCGCCGCCGGCGAGCGCCTGCGCCAATACCCGCATCAACTGTCCGGTGGTTTACGCCAGCGTGTGATGATCGCCATGGCGCTGATGTGCGGTCCCGACCTGCTGATCTGCGACGAGCCCACCACCGCACTCGACGTGACGATTCAGGCACAGATCCTTCATCTGCTCACCTCGCTGCAGCGCGAGTTCCACATGGGCATGGTGCTGATCACCCACGATCTCGGCATCGTCGCGCGCATCGCCGACCGTGTCGCGGTGATGTATGCCGGCCAGGTCGTGGAAACCGGCACCGCGCGCGAGGTGTTCGGCAAGCCGTTGCACCCCTATACCCAAGGCCTGCTGCGCTGCATCCCCATTCCCGGCAAGACCAAGCGTGGGGCGCGCCTCGGCGCCATTCCCGGCATCGTCCCCACGCCGATCGGGGCGCTCAACGATTGCGCCTTCCGCAATCGCTGTCCGCACGCCTTCGACGAATGCGCGCGCCACCCCATCGATCTGCGCGCGCTGAGCGCCGGCCGCGCCTATCGCTGTCTGCTCGACGTTAGCGCCTCGGCCGCGAATGCGGAGAAAATCCCCGCATGAGCGCGCCCCTCCTCGAATTGTCCGGCGTCACGCGCCGCTTTTCCGTCTCCGCCGGGCTGTTCAAGCCGCGTCGTTCGCTCAAAGCGGTGAACGGTGTCACGCTGCAAATCAAAAAAGGCGAAGTCCTGGGCCTGGTCGGCGAATCCGGCTGCGGCAAGTCGACGCTCGCGCGCATCGCGCTCGGCTTGTTGGAACCGTCCGAAGGCGAAATCCGCCTCGACGGCAAGAAACTCGACGCCAGCATGCGCGTCGAGACGGCGCGCCGCATCCAGCCGATCTTCCAGGACCCCTACGGCTCGCTCAACCCGCGCAAGACCATCGCCGCGATTGTGTCGCTGCCGCTGCGCGTGCATCGCGTCGGTGATCCTTCAGGCTGGACCAAGCGCACCGAGGAGATGCTCGACCTCGTCGGCCTGCCGCAGCGCGTGATGCGCGCCTATCCCAACCAGCTCTCCGGCGGCCAGCGCCAGCGCGTCGCCATTGCGCGCGCGTTGATCATGAAGCCGGAGATCGTGGTGTGCGACGAGCCGACCTCGGCGCTCGACGTCTCCGTGCAGTCGCAGATTCTGAATCTGCTCCAGGATCTGCGCCAGGAGCTCGGCCTCACTTATCTGCTGATCAGCCACAACCTCGCCGTGGTCGAGCACATCGCCAGCCGCGTCGCCGTCATGTATTTGGGCCGCATCGTCGAGGAAGCCGACACCGAAACGCTCTTCGCCAACCCGCGCCACCCCTACACCAAGGCGCTGCTCGCCTCGGTGCTGACGCCCGAGCCCGGCCTCGGCGTGCCCGACACCCAGCTCGGCATGGCCTATCCGAACCCGCTCAACCCGCCCACCGGCTGCAGCTTCCACCCGCGCTGTCCGCAAGCCATGCCGCATTGCCGCACGACAGCACCACGCCCGCTCACCGGCCCCGACGGCCTGGTCGAATGCCACCTCTACGACCGCGCGGCAACGCAGGCGGCGTAGGCGCGATCACAACACGATGTCAGATGATCGTCCGCAAGCCAGTTGGCGCTATGTCATCACGACCGGCTTCGGCGCGACGGTGATGACGCACTGGAACGCGCCCTTCAGCAGCGGCGAACACAAATTCCTGCCGAAAGGATTGGAGTTTGTCGTGATCGAAGACCCGCCCAAATCGGCCACCGCTGTCGGCGCCAAGCCCGATCCTTACGAGCTCTGGGAAACCCGGCTGATCGGCGAAGACGATCGCCGAGCAGAGAAATACGCCGGCTACTCGCTCTCCATTCCGCTCGTTCATCTGGCAAAGCGCTGCGCCCGGCGCTGACGCTCCGCCAGCGCCTTCCGGACACAAAATTTCAAGCATCCGAGGGCGCGCACTGGCCTTGCGCGGCCGCAAGATTGCACCCACTTCGCTGGCGTGGTGACAAATTGCCGCCGGAGAGGCGCCCGCGGGTGCCCCGGCCTAGGGAGGACGAGATGGCGATCGCACTCACTCTCAAGGAATACCTCGGCACGCATGGCATCGCGTATGAGGAGATCTCGCACGAGCGCAGCGCCACCATGGTCGAAGCGGCGCACCGCGCCAATCTGCCGAGCGATCGGGTGGTGAAGGCCGTCGTTCTGGAAGACGACGAGGGCTATATGCTGGCGGCCGTCCCGGCCTCGCATCATGTCCGGCTCACGGCGTTGCGCAAGGTGCTCAATCGCCGTCTCGGGCTGGCGACCGAGCTCGAAGTGGCGCAGCTGTTTGCCGATTGCGAGCCTGGTGCTGCACCGCCCGTCGGCAAAGTCTACGGGCTCGACGTCATCGTCGATGACAGCCTGGCAAAGAAACCCGATCTCTACTTCGAAGGCGGGGATCATTGCACGCTGATCCATGTCGGCGCCGAGGATTTCTCGCGGCTGATGGCGCAAGCCCATTACGGCCGCATCAGCCGCGCCGACCGAGAGCATCGCGACTGGCTGAGCGATTCGGATTTCGTGTAGAACGGCTGAGCGCCACAACAACGACGACGCGCCCAATAAAACAAAGCTGATTCCCGCGGACTTGATCCGCGGGTCCATCGTGACGTCCGTGCGGGCAGTGATGGAATAAGGCAGAAGTTGACTGCGTGCCAATCAAGGCACCGCATGCGCATCGCGAGAAATGGACCCGCGGGTCAAGCCCGCGGAAGTCATAATTTCTGTGGTGAAATTCCGCCGCGTCTTACGGCCGCACCGCCGGCGTCTCGATCGGCATGCCGCGCGCGCGCCAAGTCAGATAGAGCTGCATCTCCACATATTCGAGCGCGCCGTACTCGTAAGGCTCGGCGCGCACGCCGATCAGGCAGTTGCGCAGGCGGCGCTGCATCGAGCCCAGGCTCTGCCATTCCAGGCGATAGAGCGGATAGCCGGTCGGGTGCGCCTCGGGGATGGCATTGCCGACCAGATGCTTGCCGGGATTGTCGTCGTGGCATTGCGCGCAAGAAAGGTTGAGCTGGCCTTCCCGGCGCTGGAACGCGGCGCGGCCGGCCTCGAGAAAGGGCATTAGCCGCGCATCCTTCGCCACGACATCTTCGATCGGCATGCCGCGTGACTGGTTGGCCACATAGGCCGTAATCGCCAACAGATCGCGACTTTCGCGCGCCAGTGCGGGCGCCTGTTGGCGCTCGGTACGGCAATAGTTGATCTGCTCCTCGAGATCGATGGGCCGCGCCTGCGCCGCATCGAACATCGGGTAATGCGCCGCGACACCTTTCATGCTCTCGCGCGCGTCGCCATGGCAATCGGCGCAGGATTTCCCGGCAGCGCCCGCCGCGCGGCTCCACAGCGCCTTGCCATCGAGCACCCACAGCATGCCGGGATTGGACGTATCGTCATCCTGCATGGCGCGTGTCTCGGGGCCCATCGACAGATAGCCCGAGCGCCGCTCCGGTGCATCCGCAGCCCAAACGCTCGCGCCGCCGTGATGGTGAGCAGAAATGCCGCGGCCAGCGCCGCTCATCCGACCTCGATCTTGACGGACTCCTTGGCGGAAAATCCGTTGTCGCCCGTCCAGGTAAACTCGATCGTGCCGCTCTCGGTGGCGATCGTGTGGAAGACCAGGAAGGGATTCGCCGCCATCGCCGGGAACAACTCGGCGCGGAAAATCTCTGCGCCGTTATAGGCGCACACGAAGCTTGTGATGATATCGCGCGGCAGCATCGAGCCCGTGCGCGAGGCACGAAAGCCCGTCTCCATCACATGCGAGATCAGCGTCCTGATCTCGATCACTTCGCCGCGCTTGGCCTTCGCCGGCACGTTGATCAGGGCGCGGCTCATGGCGAATCCTCCAGGCACGCACCCAGCGTCACGATCACGTTGGCGCTGTGCGACCAGAAGCTGCCGTCGCTGAGCTCTGCGATAGCGATAACCGTTTGCGTGTCGGAAAGGCGGATGCGAGTCTCGCAGCCGCGCCCGGCCGGCGCGCGGACCCGAGATGCGCGCTGATCACATTGGGCTGCGGATTCTTTCGTTGAAGAGATGGATCGCCTTGACGTGATCCTTGGCCGTCATTGGGCTTTCAACGTTGATCGCGCAAGTGACCGAGTTGCCATTCTCCGTCAGCGGCGCGATCTCGAGCCGCACGCGGCCGACCGTGACCTTACCCTCGCCCACCACCTTGCGAATCGCGCCCTGCATCGACGCCGGCGTCGCCGACGCGGGACGCACGAGCACGCTGGCGACAGCGACGGCACCGGTCGCCTGCAACATATGGCGGCGCGAGAGTCCGCTTGATCGGCTCATGGTCTCCTCATGGCTCCTTGAGGGTGCTTAGATAAGCGAGCACATCCTCGATCTGTTCCGCGCTCAAGATCGGCTTGTCGCGAAAATTCGCCGCGACGCGCGTCAGCCCCTCGGTGCGGTAATAGGGCGGCATGATGGTGGCCGGATTGAGACGGCCCGCATCCACCAGCCGCAAGCGCAACTGCCCCTCGTTCCATCGGCTCCCAGCCCCGCGCAGATCGGGTGCCAGATCGCCCTGGAAGCGCTCCTCCGGAAATGGCCCGCTGTGGCACAGCAGGCACAGGCCGACCTGCCGGTTGCCGACGATCGCGCGCCCTTGCGCCGCGTCGCCCGACCTGCCGGTGAGCGACGCAGGGATGGCATCGTCCACGATCGCATAAGGACGCAATGCCTCCTGCGCCGCGGCGCCCGGCGCCACGACGAGAATCGCCAGACCGATGACTTGCGCGATGGAGCCGGCTCGCATCACCCAACACGTCGAGGCTCATAAAGAAGCGGCGGCCCGGAGGCCGCCGCTGACCGGTCGTCACACAGCAAACTGGATGTCGTGGTTCTTGAGCGGGAAGGAGCGGATGCGCTTGCCCGTCGCCGCCGTGTACGCGTTCAGCACCGCCGGTGCCGCCACGCAGATCGTCGGCTCACCCACGCCGCCCCAGAACCCGCCGCTTGGCATCACGATCGATTCCACCGGCGGCATGTCGGCCATGCGCATCGAGTTGAACGTGTCGAAATTCTCCTCGACGACGCGCCCGCCCTTGATCGTGTTCTCCTGATAGAACAGCGCCGACAGCCCGTACACGAACGAGCCCGAGATCTGCCGCTCGATCTGCGCCGGGTTGACCGCGTAGCCCGGATCGGTCGCCGCGACGATGCGGTGGATCTTGATCTCCTTCCCGTCCTTGACGGAGATCTCGGCCACCGCCGCCACATAGCTGCCGAAGCCCATGAACTGGGCCAGGCCGCGATAAACGCCCGCGGGTGCCGGCTTGCCCCAGCCCGCCTTGTCCGCCACCGCATTGAGAACGGCGAGATGCTTGGGATGGTTCGCCATCAGCTTGCGTCGGAATTCCAGCGGGTCCTGGCCCGCCGCCGCTGCCAGCTCATCCATGAAGCATTCGACGTAGATGCAGTTCTGGTTGATGTTGACGCCGCGCCAGAAGCCCGGCGGCACATGCGGGTTGCGCATCGCGTGGTCGATCAACAGGTTCGGCACGGTGTAGCCGAACCCGAAATCGCCGCGCGGGTTGAGGCCCTGGAACACGACCGGGTCGCGCCCGCTCGGCTCCATGCCCGAGGGCAGCACGCCGGCCAGGATCGACTGCCCGGAGATGCGCAGATGTAGGCCCGTGAGGTTGTTGTTGGCGTCGAACGCACCGACCAGCTTCGCCTGCGTGATCGGGTGATACGTGCCGTGCAGCATGTCCTCTTCGCGCGACCAGATCATCTTGATCGGCGTGCCGGGCATCTGCTTGGCGATCTTCACTGCCTGCGTCACGTAATCGGAGCGGCCGCGCCGCCCGAAGCCGCCGCCGAGCATGATCTTGTAGAACTCGCACTTCTCGGCCGGCAGTCCGGCCGCCTCGATCTGCGCGGCAAACGCCGCCTCGCCGTTCTGCGTGCCCGCCCACACCTCGCATTTGTCGGCGGTCCACAGCGCCGTGGCGTTCATCGGCTCCATCGGCGCGTGGTTGAGATAGGGATAGGCGTAGACCGCCTCCACCTTCTTCGCCGCACCCGCGATTGCCGCCTTCACGTCGCCGGCCTCATTGCCAACGAATGTCTTGTCGGTGGTGGTGAGGCCTTCCTTGAGCCACGCCGCGATCGACTCGCTCGACACCTTGGCGTTCTCGCCCTCGTCATAGACGATCGGCAGCGCATCGAGCGCCGTCTTGGCGTGCCACCACGTATCGGCGACGACGGCGACGGTGCTGTCATCGACCTGCAGCACCTTCTTGACGCCCTTCATGCCCATGACCTTGGCGGCGTCGAAGCTCTTCACCTTGCCGCCGAACACCGGGCAGTCCTTGACCGCAGCGTTGAGCATGCCGGGCCGCACCACGTCGATACCGTAGACCATTTTGCCGTTGGTCTTCTCGACCGTGTCGAGGCGCTTCACGCCTTTGCCGACGATCGTCCAGTCCTTCGGATCCTTGAGCGCCACGTCCTTGGGCGCCTCGAGCTTCGAGGCGGCTTCCGCCACCTTGCCGAAGGTTGTCGACTTGCCGGAAGCGTGGGTGATGACGCCTTTGGCGGCTTTGCATTCCGCCGCCGGCACCTTCCACTCATTGGCCGCGGCCTGGATCAGCATCTGGCGCGCCGTGGCACCGCCCTTGCGGACATATTCCTGCGACTCACGGATGCCGCGGCTGCCGCCGGTCGAGAAATTGCCCCAGACGCGCTTGCGCGCGACGCTCTGGCCGGGCGTGGGATACTCCGTCACAACTTTCGACCAATCGCATTCAAGCTCTTCCGCAACGAGCTGCGCGAGGCCGGTCAGCGTGCCCTGCCCCATCTCGGAGCGCGCGATGCGGACAACCACGGTCTCGTCCGGGCGGATCACCACCCAGGCGGTGAGCTCCGGGCCGCCGCTGGCGAGGGCGGATTTGGGACCGCCGAAGGGAAGGTCGAGGCCGATGGCAAGGCCGCCCGTGACGGCCGCAGCACCGACGACAAAGGAGCGACGATTGAGTTCAGGCATATGAGTTCATGGCAGCCTCCCTTACGCCTTGGCCGCGTCATGGATGGCCGCGCGCACCTGCTGGAAGGTGCCGCAGCGGCAGATATTGGTGATCGCCGCATCGATATCGGCGTCGCTCGGCTTCGAGTTCTCCTTCAGGAGCGCCACCACCGCCATGATCATGCCGCTCTGACAGTAGCCGCATTGCGGCACGTCATGCGCGATCCAGGCCTGCTGCACCTTGTGCATCATGCCGTTGACGGCCAGGCCCTCGACCGTGGTGATCTGCTTGCCGACTGCCTCGCTCACTTGCATGGCGCACGAGCGCACCGCCTCGCCATCGAGATGGACGGTGCACGCGCCGCATTGGGCGATGCCGCACCCGTATTTGGTGCCGGTCAGGCCGACATTCTCGCGAAGGGCCCAGAGGAGCGGCGTATCGTCCTCAACGTCGACGTCATATGCTTTGCCGTTGATCGTTAGTCTGATCATGCTAGCCCTCCCTGGCGATGGTCGGAAAATAGTCGCCAAAATGCTAGGCCGTTTCGGGCTTTGCGTCTATTGCGCTGCCACGTAACCGGCGCCGTGACATGATCACAGTCGCGCGAGCGGCGGTGGCATCCGGCGTACGAACATTACCGGATGATTGCGCTGCAGCATAAATAGGCAACCACCGTCACCGGCCGCACAATTTCCTGTGCCTGGACCGGCGCCGGCAACATGCAGACAGCGACGAGTATCAGCATTCGCAGCACGAATGCGTCCATCTCGGCGAATAGTCGAGAGAAGCGGTGGCCCGAAGACCACCGCCCGTCTCTGTCAAACGAACGCGATGTCGTGGTTCTTCAGCGGGAAGCTGCGGATGCGCTTGCCCGTCGCCGCCGTATACGCGTTCAGCACCGCCGGTGCCGCAACGCAGATCGTCGGCTCACCCACGCCGCCCCAGAACCCGCCGCTTGGCATCACGATCGATTCCACCGGCGGCATGTCGGCCATGCGCATCGAGTTGAACGTGTCGAAATTCTCCTCGACGACGCGCCCGCCCTTGATCGTGTTCTCCTGATAGAACAGCGCCGACAGCCCGTACACGAACGAGCCCGAGATCTGCCGCTCGATCTGCGCCGGGTTGACCGCATAGCCGGGATCGGTCGCCGCCACGATGCGGTGGATCTTGATCTTGCCGCCGCCGGTCACTGAGATCTCCGCAGCCGCGGCGACATAGCTGCCGAAACCCGTGAACTGGGCCAGGCCGCGATAGACGCCCGCCGGCGCCGGCTTGCCCCAGCCGATCCGCTCGGCCACGGCGTTGAGCACGCCGAGATTCTTGGGATGGTTGGCCATGAGCTTGCGCCGGAACTCGAGCGGATCCTGGCCCGCCGCCGCCGCCAGCTCGTCCATGAAGCACTCGGTGTAGATGCAGTTCTGGTTGATGTTGACGCCGCGCCAGAAGCCCGGCGGCACGTGCGGGTTGCGCATCGCATGATCGATGAGCAGGTTCGGGATGGTGTAGCCAAAGCCGAACTCGCCGCGCGGATTGAGGCCCTGGAACACGACCGGGTCGCTGCCCGTCTCGGCCCATGCGCGAGGGCGCCACGCCGGCCAGAATCGACTGCCCGGAAATGCGCATGTGCAGCCCCGTGAGGTTGTTGTTGGCGTCGAACGCACCGACCAGCTTCGCCTGCGTGATCGGGTGATACGTGCCGTGCAGCATGTCCTCTTCGCGCGACCAGATCATCTTGATCGGCGTGCCGGGCATCTGCTTGGCGATCTTCACCGCCTGGGTACATAATCGCTGCGCAAGCGCCGGCCGAAGCCGCCGCCGAGCATGAGTCTTGTAGCACTCGCACTTCTCCGCCGGCAGGCCCGAGGCTTCGATCAGGCGGCAAACGCCGCCTCGCCGTTCTGCGTGCCCGCCCACACCTCGCAGTGGTCGGCCGTCTAGACCGCCGTGGCGTTCATCGGCTCCATCTGCGCGTGGTTGAGGATACGGGTACGCGTACACCGCCTCCACCGTCTTCGCAGCACCCGCGATTGCCGCCTTGATGTCGCCGTTCTGGTTGCCGACGAAACGTCTTGTCGGTGGTGGTAGGCCTTCCTTGAGCCACGCCGCGATCGACTCGCTCGACGACCTTGGCGTTCTCGCCCTCGTCCCAGACGATCGGCAGCGCATCGAGCGCCGTCTTGGCGTGCCACCACGTATCGGCGACGACGGCGACGGTGCTGTCATCGACCTGCAGCACCTTCTTGACGCCCTTCATGCCCATGACCTTGGCGGCGTCGAAGCTCTTCACCTTGCCGCCGAACACCGGGCAGTCCTTGACCGCAGCGTTGAGCATGCCGGGCCGCACCACGTCGATACCGTAGACCATTTTGCCGTTGGTCTTCTCGACCGTGTCGAGGCGCTTCACGCCCTTGCCGGCGATCGTCCAGTCCTTCGGATCCTTGAGCACCACGTCCTTGGGCGCCTCGAGCTTCGAGGCGGCTTCCGCCACCTTGCCGAAGGTTATCGTGCGGCCGGATGGCGTATGCGTGATGACGCTGTTCGTGGCCTTGCATTCGCCCGCCGGCACCTTCCATTCGTTCGCCGCCGCCTGGATCAGCATCTGGCGCGCCGTGGCGCCGCCCTTGCGGACGTACTCCTGCGACTCACGGATACCGCGGCTGCCGCCGGTCGAGAAATCGCCCCAGACGCGCTTGCGCGCGACACTCTGGCCGGGCGTCGGGTATTCGGTCGTGACCTTGGTCCAATCGCATTCGAGCTCTTCGGCCACGAGCTGGGCCAAACCCGTCAGCGTGCCCTGCCCCATCTCGGAGCGCGCGATGCGGATGACGACGGTGTCGTCGGGCTTGATCATCACCCAGGCGGTGAGCTCCGGGCCACCGCTGGCGAGGGCCGCCTTGGGACCACCGAAGGGAAGGTCGAGACCGATGGCAAGGCCGCCCGTGGCGGCCGCGGCGCCGACGACAAAGGAGCGGCGATTGAGTTCAGGCATATGAGTCATGGATGCACGGTGCACGCACCGCATTGGACGATGCCGCACCCGAATTTGGTGCCGGTCAGGCCGGCATTCTGGCGGATCGCCCAAAGGAGCGGCGTATCGGCCTCGACATCGACCTCATACGCTTTGCCGTTGATCGTCAGCGTGATCATGCTTGCACTCCCCGGCGATGGCTGGAAAATAGTCGCCAAAATGCTAGGCAGTTTCAGACCTTGCGTCCATTGCGACGCGACGCAAGATGCGCCGCCATTTGATCACAGTCCCGCGAGCGGCCGCTCGGGAACGGTCCCACGCGCAAGCGTCCTCGCCCGGGCCATGGCCACACGCAAAGCGCGTCGAATGTGGTGCAACATAATCAGGCAACCAGACTCGACTCGCCCGCCGGGCGTTGCGTATTCTTGCCCACAAGAATTCCGTAACAGAGGGGCCAGACCATGTTCTATCGCCTGACCGGTGCGCTTGGCGCGGCCGCGCTCGCACTTTGTCTCAGCGCGCCCGCCGAGGCGGGCAAGCGCGACAACACGCTCAAATTCGCCGCCAACCAGGTGCCGGAGAGCATTGACGCCTATTTCAACAACGTGCGCGTGGGCGTCATCGTCGCTCATCACATCTGGGACCATCTGATTTATCGCGACCCCAAGACCAACGAATACAAGGGCTCGCTCGCCACCGCCTGGAAATGGGCCGACAGCAAGACGCTGGAACTGGAGCTGCGCAAGGGCGTCAAGTTCCACAATGGCGAGGAGTTCGACGCCGATGACGTGGTCTATACGCTGAACTACGTATCCGATCCCGCCAGCAAGGTGATCACCCAACAGAACGTCAACTGGATCGCCAAGGCCGAGAAGATCGAGCAGTTCAAGGTCCGCATCATCATGAAGCAGGCCTTCCCGGCCGCATTGGAGTACCTCGCCGGTCCCGTCGTCATCTATCCCAACGAGTACTACGCCAAGGTCGGTCCCAAGGGCATGAACGAGAAGCCGGTGGGCACCGGCCCCTACCGCGTGACCGAACATCAATCCGGCCGCATGGTGCGCTTCGAGCGCAACAAGGACTACTTCAAGGACTCTCCGCGCCCACAGCCGACCATCGAAAAGCTGGAGCTGCGCCTCATCCCCGACATGAACACGCAGATGGCGGAGCTGATGTCGGGCGGCACGGACCTGATTTTCAACGTCGCGCCCGACCAGGCCGAACAGTTGAAGCAGGTGCCGCAGCTGACCGTGGCCAGCGGCGAGTCCATGCGCATCGTCTTCTTGCACTTCAACACACTGGAGAAGACGACAGTGCCGGCGCTCAAGGACAAACGCGTGCGCCAGGCCATCGCCCTTGCCATCGATCGTGAAGCGATGGTCAAGTCCGTGGTCGGCGAAGGGGCACGCGTGCTCCACACCAACTGCTTCCCCAGCCAGTTCGGCTGCACCGATGAAGGCGCACCGCGCTACGCCTACGACCCGGCCAAGGCCAAGGCGCTGCTGGCGGAAGCCGGCCTTGCGGGTGGCCTCGACCTCGATCTCTACGCCTATCGCGAGCGCCATCAGACCGAGGCGATGATCGGCTATCTGCGCGCCGTCGGCATCCGCGCCAATCTGCGCTTCATGCAATACGCGGCGATGCGCGATGCCGTGCGCGAGGGCAAGGCAGCGGCGGTGCACCAGACCTGGGGCTCGTTCTCGGTCAACGACGTCTCCGCCTCCACGCCCGTCTACTGGAAGTTCGGCGACGACGACGTCTCACGCGACCCGGCGGTGCGCGACTGGCTGGAGCAGGGCGACACCTCCGTCGACCCGGCGGAGCGCAAGGCCGCCTACAAGAAGGCCCTCGCCCGCATCGCAGACGAAGTCTACTCGGTGCCGCTCTATTCGCTGCCGGTCTACTACGCCTACACCAAGGATCTGGATTTCAAGCCCTACCCCGACGAGCTGCCGCGCTTCTGGGAATATAAGTGGAAATAGCGCGGCGATAGTCCATCAGTAACCCCTCTCCGCCGCGAAGCGGGGGAGAGGGAGGGGCCCGCCTTCGCTAAAGCTTCGGCGGGCAAGCCCGCCGAAGCTTTAGCGGAGGCGGGAGGGTGAGGTGGTGGTTCAGCTCTCGCGATATTAAACAACTTTTAGCGGAGCCACCCATCTCACCCTAAATCCCTCTCCCCCCGCTGACGCGGGCGGAGAGGGACTTTCGACCGCGCCCCTGACCGCAACTGGACTCATGGCATGGGCCTTGCGTATCCTCTGCGCAACGCACAACGAATTTGCGAAACAGGGGGCTCTTGCATGACGACCACACGCCTATTCGGCGCGGCCTTGGCGGCCGCCATTCTGGCCGGTCTGGCCACGCCAGCCGCGGCCGGGAAACGCGACAACACGCTCAAAATCGCGGCCGACCAGGTGCCGGAGAATATCGACCCGTATTTCAACAATATCCGCATCGGCGTCATCATCAACCACCACGTCTGGGACCAGCTCATCTATCGCGATCCCAAGACCAACGAGTACAAAGGGCTTCTTTCCACCTCGTGGAAATGGATCGACGATAAGACGCTGGAGTTTCAGCTTCGCCAGGGCGTGAAGTTTCACAACGGTGAGGATTTCGACGCAGACGATGTCGCCTACACCATCAACTTCATCTCCAACCCCGACAACAAGATCGCCAGCCAGAGCACGGCGAACTGGATCGCCAAGGCCGAGAAGGTCTCGCAATACACGGTCCGTATCCTGCTGAAGGCGCCGTATCCGGCCGCACTCGAATATCTGGCCGGCCCGATTCCGATGTTCCCCAACGAGTACTACGCCAAGGTCGGACCGAAGGGCATGAACGAGAAGCCGGTCGGCACCGGCCCGTTCAAGGTGACCGAGCACCAGCCCGGCCGCCTCGTGCGCTTCGAGCGCAACAAGGAATACTTCAAGGACAGCCCGCGCCCGCAGCCGACCATCGACAAGATGGAGCTGCGTCTGATTCCCGACCGCAACACGCAGGCCGCGGAATTGATGGCCGGCGGGCTCGACTGGATCTACAACGTGCCGCCCGACCAGGCGGAGCAGCTCAAGACCTTGCCCACGCTCGATGTCAGTGCCGGCGAGACGATGCGCATCGCCTTCCTGCACCTGAACACGCTCGACAAGACGCCCGCCCCGCAATTGCGCGATGCGCGCGTGCGCCAGGCGATCAGCTATGCCATCGATCGCGAGGCGATGCTCAAGACCGTGGTCGGCGGCGGGCGCATTATCAACGTCCTGTGCTTCCCCACCCAGTTCGGCTGCGATGATTCGGCCGCGCCCAAATACAAATACGATCCCGCCAAGGCAAAAGCGCTGTTGGCCGAGGCCGGGTTCCCCAACGGCTTCGACATCGATTTCACCGCGTATCGCGATCGCCAGCAGACGGAAGCGATGATCGGCTATCTGCGCGCTGTCGGCATCCGCGCCAATCTGCGCTTCGGCCAGTACGTGGCCGCGCGCGACCAGATGCGCGATAGCAAGATCGCCTTCATCCACTCGACCTGGGGTTCGAATTCGGTCAACGACGTATCCGCCATGACGCCGATCTTCTTCAAGTTCGTGGAGGACGACGTGGTTCGCGACACGCAGGTGCGCGACTGGCTGCAGCAGGGCGACACAAACGTCGATCCCGCCGTGCGCAAGGACGCCTATAAGAAGGCGCTGACCCGCATCGCCGAGCAGGCCTTCGCCATCCCGCTCTATTCGCTGCCGGTCTACTACGCCTACTCCAAGGATCTCGCCTTCACGACCTACCCCGACGAGATCCCGCGCTTCTGGGAAACGCGCTGGAAATAGGCTTCGGTGCCTGTGGCCTCATCCTTCGACAAGCTCAGGATGAGGCCGTTTGAGGTTTAAGAAAAATCCTCATGGTGAGCTTGTCGAACCATGAGGACACGGCGCAACACCACGGAGTGCGAGATTGCTCCTCTTCACCGCCAAGCGCGCCCTCCTCGCCCTGCTGGTCGCCCTCACCGTTTCGGTGATCTGCTTCCTGCTGGTGCAGCTGTCGACCGACGTCGCGACCGCGATGGCCGGCGAGGGCGCGCGCGCCGAGGACATCGCCGCGATCCGCAAGGCCTACGGCTTCGACCGGCCGCTGATCGTCCAGTACCTGGAATGGCTCGGCCGCGCATTGATGGGCGATTTCGGCGACTCTTTCTATTTCCGCACGCCCGTCGCCGGCATCGTGTGGGAGCGCTTCCCCACCACGCTCATCCTCGGCGCCATGGCGCTGGCCTTTGCGCTCGGCCTCTCGATCCCGCTGGGCGTCATCGCCGCGATCCGCCCCAATAGCTGGATCGACCGCCTGACCCTCACCATCGCCGTCGTCGGCCAGGCGATGCCGTCCTTCTGGTTCGCCCTGCTGCTGATCATCCTGTTCGGCCTCACCTTGCGCTGGCTGCCGATCTCCGGCGGCGACACCTGGGCGCATCTGATCATGCCGGCGATCGCGTTGGGCTATTACGCGACACCGGCGATCATGCGCCTCACCCGTGCGGGCATGATGGAGGTGCTGGCGTCGGATTACATCCGTACCGCACGGGCCAAGGGCCTGCGCACCGGCACCATCTTGTTCAAGCACGCGCTGCGCAACGCCGTGGTGCCGGTGGTGGCGCTGGCCGCCGTGCAGCTCGGCTTCATGCTCGGCGGCTCGGTGGTGATCGAGACCGTCTTCGCGCTCAACGGGCTTGGCTATCTGGCGTGGGAGAGCATCACGCACAACGACTTCCCCGTCGTGCAAGCCATCGTGTTGCTCGTCTCCGTGATTTATATCGGCCTCACGCTCCTCGCCGATCTCATCAACGCGTGGCTCGACCCGCGCTTGCGCATCGGCTGACGCCCATGTCGCTCGAAACCGCCTCCCAGCTCACCTACGATCCCGCCGCCATTCCGGCGGAAGCGGTGCTGAATCCATCGGCCGGATCCATCCTGCGCGGCCGCATCTTCGGCCATGCCGGCCTGATGATCGGCTCGACCGTGCTGCTCGCCATCGTGCTGATGGCGCTGCTGGCGCCGTGGCTCGCCCCGCACGACCCGTACGCCCAGGATCTCAGCCGCCGCCTGATCCCGCCGATCTGGCATGCCAAGGGCAATTGGACCTTCCCGCTCGGCACCGACCCGCTCGGCCGCGACTATCTTTCGCGGCTGATCTACGGCGCGCAGATCTCGCTGCTGATCGGCATCGCGGTGATGATCATCTCCGGCCTGATCGGCACGGTGATGGGCGTGCTGGCCGGATATTTCGGCGGCCGCACCGATCTCTTCGTGACCTATCTCATCACCGTACGCCTGTCTCTGCCGGTATCCTTGTCGCCCTCGCCGTGGTGGCGCTGGTCGGCGGCTCGCTCTGGGTGGTCGTCCTGGTTCTGGGCCTGCTCAAATGGGACCGCTTCGCCGTGGTGATGCGCTCGACCACGATGCAAGTGCGCACGCTCGACTATGTCGCCGCCGCCGAAGCGATGGGCTGCTCGACCTTGCGCATCCTGTGCAGCGAGATCCTGCCCAACATCATGGGCAACATCGTCGTCGTGGCGACGGTCGAGGCGGCGAGTGCCATTCTGCTGGAGGCGGCGCTCTCGTTCCTCGGCCTGGGCGTGCAGCCGCCGCTGCCCTCCTGGGGCCTGATGATCTCCGAGGCCAAGAGCTACATGTTCTTCAGCGCCTGGCTGATCACCATCCCCGGCGTCGCTTGCTGCTCCTGGTCCTGGCCATCAACCTGCTCGGCGACGGCATCCGCGATGTGACCGCGCCCGAGGGGCGCGGATGAACGGAACAATCTCAACGTCATAGGATCACGCGGCATCGGGTTTCCGTCCATGTCGCGTGAAGCGGCAGTTCACTGATCAGTAAAGAACCGGCCCCCGAATGACAGAAACTCATCCATTGCGCCGCCCTATCAAGTGATCGAGCGAAACGCTCCCCGGCCCCCATGCCATGATGCCGAGTGCCATCGCCGCCCAGGTTACATGAACCGGCCAACCATCCGGCACAGTGAGCTGCACAACCAGCGTCATCAACAGGAGTCCCAACGCGGCCAATCGCGTTGCGAGGCCGAGAACGAGAAGGATAGGGAGTAGGATTTCCGCCAAACCGGCGGCGAATGCCATGGCACCGGGCGCGGGAAAGGCATAAGGGCCGCCGGGTAGGTGCAGTTTGAACTCCGAGCTGAAGAGCAGCACCGCGACATCGTTCAGCTGCAAGAAACCGTCCCATTTGTTGATGCCGGACCGCCAGAACGGGACTGCGAGCCCGAAGCGCAAGGCGAGCTTGGTCAGAGACGGTCGGGCAATCGCACAAACGATGGCATTGACGCGTTCCACGAAGCCGCCGAGGCCTTGGCGTCTGTTGCTACTGGTGGGTTGCCGTTCAAGAGCCATTGAAATCAACTTCCCTGATGGATCGCGGTGAATGCGCCCGCCGTGAGCATCCCGGCGATATTGGCGGGAAGATCGAAGTCGGGGCTCTTTGCAAGCGCCGCCGCAGCGGCTGCGCCGAGGGTGTCGCCCGCGATGAGGGATGTCAGAAAGATCGCGCCGCCGGCTGGAAGGCGCCGCACGATGACCGCCATATGGGGCCTGGTTATGAGCGCATCCTCCGGCTCGGTCGTTTCGATTCGGCCAACCGGGCCGTCGCTCCTGTTTGCCGCGAAAATGGTGACTGCCGGAAAGCATGAGCGCACGATCCTCGTCGCAGAATGCGGCGTCACAACAATACCGCAGAGCCGTTCCGCAGCGATCGAAGCCAGGGCCTGCGGCGACAACGGCTCCGCGTCGGCGGCGTGGTAAGCGTCGAGCCACGCACGCTCGATCCGCGCCACATCCGCCAGCCACGGCATCGACCTTGCATATTCGTAGCGTTCGATGAACTCGGGAAAGTCACGGCCATATTCGAATAGCAGCGGCGAGGTCGGTGGTGTGGCTCGCACATGGAAGCGCGCCATCGCGCGAAAGAAATCCGGCCCGGCAATGCGCCGTGTGGCCGGAAACGTCGCCGCCAGTGCGTTGATGAGACTGACCGTGACGTTGTTGCGATAGACGTTGTAGCGCTTCCTTGCCGCCTTGCCGTTCGGTCCGGAAACCGAAGAAGGCACCGGCCGATCGGGGTCGAGCAGCGCTGAGGCGAAGGCTCTCGCATAGCCAAGTTTACTGCCGAAATCTTCCTCGCGGCGCTCAACGGGCAGCATGAGCTTTGCCGAGCATGAAATTATGCGCGTGGCGGTCGAGGATCGCCTGCGCGGAAGCGGCCTCTGCCCTGAGGACGGGCCATTCGGGTATGTCGCTGTCCCATTCGACAAGTGTCGGAATCGGTCCGCATCGGCCGATCACCATGTCGAAGAGTTTCCAGACCGCGGCGGTAACCGTGCGGTCATGGCTGTCGATCAGTAGAAGGTCGCCCTCGTCATCCGCCTGTTCGGCATGCCCTGCCAGATGGACCTCGCCCACATGCTCGAGCGGAAAATCGACGAGATAGGAAAGCGCGGAGTAACCGTGATTGGTGGTCGAGACGAAGAGGTTGTTGACGTCGAGCAGCAGGCCGCATCCGGTGCGCCGAACCAGCCCGCGAATGAAATCTGTTTCGCTAATTGTCGATTCCGCAAAGATGACATAGGTCGACGGATTCTCGAGCAGGATCGGGCGCCCGATTCTCTCTTGCACTTCGTCGATGTGATCAGCGACGCGGAAAAATGTGGCCTGCGTATAAGGCAGCGGCAGCAAGTCGTTGAAAAATGTGGTGGCGTGCGTCGCCCAAGCGAGGTGCTCGGAAACAAGCGCCGGCTCGTAGCGATCGACAAGCGCTTTGAAACGCTCAAGATGCGCCTTGTCCAGCGGCTGCGGCCCGCCGATCGACATGCATACGCCATGAAGCGACACCGGGTAGTCGCGGCGTATGCGCGTCAGCACATCGTGTGGCGGGCCACCGGCGCCCATATAGTTTTCGGCGTGAACCTCAAAGAAACCGGTCTGCGCCCCGTCGGCCAGGATCGCCGGCAAATGCTCGTGCTTAAGGCTGGTGCCTGCGAGGCCGACAAAGGGATGCGCCGGAAAGCGGAGCGTTCCCGACGCGCTCGAATCTGGGCGCGCCGCTGTCTCGTTCATATTGGCCTCCGCTTTCCGGCTGGTTTCGGTGCCTATTTCGGGACGTTGCGTGTCAGCACGGTGGGCGAGCCTTTGAGTCCGCCAGGCAGCACCATCGTGGCGCAGGTGCCGCCCCGTACAAACTTCCAGGCATTGCCTTGAAAGTCGACGGTGGAGGTGCCCTGGCAGGTGGTGCCCGGTCCGGCGGCGCAGTCGTTTTGACCCTTGAGCGCGACGCCGTAGCACTTCTCTTTGCCCGCAGCCATTGCCGCTTTTCCCTCCGCTTCCGTCAGCGGTGCTGCGGCAACGTAGGATGCAAGGGCGGTTGCAACGGCGGCGGCCACGAAGGTCGCGCTCACGATTGATTTCGCAGACATAATTCTCTCCTTCTCCTGATTGCTCCGTGCGCCGTTATGCAGGCGCACGACTCCCAGTTCGATCCAGGTGGTCCATGTGTTACATTTTCTCGGAAGCACGATTTGGTGATCGATACCTTCCATCGATTGAACAAAATCTTGCCAGCCATGTAACAAACGGCTGTGCATGAACGTAATTTGGGAGGAATGCTGGCTTGGACGGGAGGGACGAAAACGAACTTGCCCGGCTGCTGCAGGCCGCCATCGCGGGAGACGAACGAGCCTATGGCGAATTCCTCCGGAGGGCAGCCGATCTCGTGCGGGGCTTCGCCCGCCGAAGGATCGTGCAGGGCGGAATCGACCCAGAGGATGTCGTGCAGGAAACGCTGCTTGCGATCCACACAAAGCGCCATACATGGCGGGACAGTGCGCCTGTGACGCCATGGATCTATGCGATTGCCCGTTACAAGCTCATTGACGCCTTTCGCCGCCGCGGCCGCCGGGTGGAGATCGAGATCGACCAGATCGCCGAAAGCGCCTCACAGCCCGAACCTGAGACCGTTAGCGACCGTGAAATTGACCGCGCCCTTGGCACGCTCGCACCCGGCCAGCGCTCCGCCGTGGCAGCGATTTGCGTCGATGGGCGCTCGATCCGCGAGACGGCCAAGCGCCTCGGCATGAGCGAGACGGCGGTGCGGGTAGCACTCCATCGCGGCCTCGCGGCGATTGCCAGGCGAATCGGGCGGAAGTGACATGGATACGAACGAACTCATCAGGGCCTTGGCAGCCGACGCACGACAGCAGGCGGCGTCGATCTCGTCGATCTGGTGGGGCGCGGTCGGTCTGGCGATCTCTCTTGCTGCTGCCGTCTTCTTTACAACTCTCGGTCTGAGGCCCGATATTGCGATCGCTGCTGAAACGCCGCGTTTCTTATTCAAATTCGTGGTCACGATCACGCTCGCCGCAAGCGCATTCGGCCTCGCCCGCACGCTGTCGCGGCCGGACGAGGCCTCGCGCGAGGCGATGCCGTACCTCGCAATCGCCCCTGCACTCATTATCATGGCGGTCATCGTCGAACTTCTTGTTCTGCCACCAGACACATGGGCGGCCAAGGTGATCGGCACGAACAGCATGGTTTGCCTAACCTATATTCCACTGATCGGCATTGGCCCGCTCACCATCTTCCTGCTGGGGCTGCGCCACTGCGCGCCGGCGAGACCGGCCCTTGCAGGCGCGGTCGCGGGACTGCTGGCAGGCGGTATCTCGGCCACCTTTTACGCCGCCCAATGCACGGACGATTCCGCGCTTTTCGTCGCCACTTGGTACACGATCGCCATCGCCGGCCTTGCCCTCGTTGGAGCCGCCGGCGCTCATCGATTTGCCCGCTGGTAGCCCCTATTTGGCTTCAAGACCTTCTCATGGCGCTGACGCACATCTCGTGCCTCGCGCCGTGGATGGCACCGACGCCTTCGAGCAATCGCGGCATGCATGAGCTTTGCGCCCGTGCGCAGGCGCAAGACGGGCGCCGCCAACCGTTCGCCGGAGCGCGCAATGCCATTCAACGCGTCTCGGTCAAGGTCATCTGATGTCCCGCAAGGCTGCGGCGGATATTTAACTCAGCACCCGTGGGCGCTACGATGCAGGCCCGTTCCGGTATAAAGACCCAAATGACCGAGCACAAAACCCGGGCCCAGGCCGTTGCCGCGGCCGCCCGTTATTTCGACGATGGCGGCTTCGTCAGCGATCTCGGCCGCCGCGTCGCGATCCCGACTGAGAGCCAGAACCCGGCCCGCCGGCCCGATCTTAAATCCTACCTGACGGCGGAGATGACGCCGACGCTGGAGCGCATGGGCTTCACCTGTCGCATCCTGCCCAATCCCGTCGCCACCGGCGGCCCGTTCCTGCTGGCCGAGCGCATCGAGGACCCCAAGCTCGTCACCTTGTTCAGCTATGGCCATGGCGACGTCATCCGCGGCCAGGAGCCGCAATGGCGCGACGGGCTCTCACCCTGGCTGGTGAAGCCCGAGGGCGAGCGCCTTTACGGCCGCGGCACCGCCGACAACAAGGGCCAGCACACGATCAATATCGGGGCGCTTGCGTCCGTTCTTCAAACTCGCGGCAAGCTCAATTTCAACATCAAGCTGCTGATCGAGACCGGCGAGGAAGTGGGTTCTCCTGGGTTACGGGAAGTCAGCGAACAGAACCGCGCGCTCTTCAAGGCCGATGTGTTCGTCGCCTCCGACGGGCCGCGCCTCTCGCCGGAGCGCCCGACGATTTTCCTGGGCTCGCGCGGCGCCATGAATTTCGATTTGACCGTCGACCTGCGCGAGGGCGGGCATCATTCCGGCAATTGGGGCGGGCTTGCTTGCCAATCCGGGAATCATCCTTGCGCATGCGCTAGCGACCATCACCTCGCCGACCGGCCAGATCCTGGTCAAGGACTGGCTGCCCACGCCGATCCCCGAATTCGGTGCGCCACGCGCTCGCCGATTGCATCGTCGAGGCCGGCCCCACCGCGCCCAAGATCGATCCCGAATGGGGCGAGCCCGGCCTGACCGCGGCCGAGAAGGTCTATGGCTGGAACAGCTTCGAGGTGCTGGCCTTCCGCACCGGCAACCCCGACAACCCGGTCAACGCCATTCCGCCCAAGGCGAACGCGCATTGCCAGATCCGCTATGTCGTCGGCAGCGACTACAAGGATTTCCTCGATGCGCTGCGCCGCCATCTCGACCGCCACGGCTTCCCGATGGTCAAGATCACGCGCGCGCGCGACAGCTTCTTCGCGGCCACGCGCCTCGACCCCGAAAATCCGTGGGTGCAATTCGCGGCCAACTCGATCGAGACGACCGTCGGCCGCCGTCCTGCCATCCTGCCCAATCTCGGCGGCTCGCTGCCCAACGACGTGTTCGCTGACGTGCTCGGCCTGCCGACCGTGTGGGTCCCGCATTCCTACGCCGCCTGCTCCCAGCATGCGCCCAACGAGCATCTTCTGCTGCCCATCGCGCGCGAAGGGTTGCAGATGATGGCCGGGCTGTTCTGGGATCTGGGCGAGTCCGCCTCCCTGCCCCAACACTAAACACGCGGGTATCTCATGACCGAACTTTGCGATGTGTCGGCCGTCGAATTGCGCCGTCTGATCGGGGCGCGCGCCATCTCGCCCGTCGAACTTCTCGAAAGCTGCATTCGCCGCATCGAGCGCGTCAACCCGACGCTCAATGCGATCGTCGCCACCTGCTATGAGCGCGCGCGCGACGAAGCCAAGGCCGCCGAAGCGAAAGTCATGAGCGGTGCATCGCTCGGCGCGCTGCATGGCCTGCCGCTCGGCGTCAAAGACCTCGACGAGACGGAAGGCTTGCGCACGACCTGGGGCTCGCCGATCTTCAAGGACAACGTGCCCAAGCGCGACGGCCGCATGGTCGCGGCCTGCCGCGCCGCCGGTGCCATCGTCGTCGGCAAGACGAACGTTCCCGAGTTCGGCGCCGGCGCCAACACCAACAACCCGGTCTACGGCCCCACCGGCAACCCCTTCGACCCCAAGCGCACCTGCGGCGGATCGTCCGGCGGGTCCGCGGTGGCGCTCGCCACATCGATGCTGCCGATCTGCACCGGCTCCGACACCGGCGGCAGCCTGCGCATCCCGGCGGCGTTCTGCGGCGTGGTCGGCTTCCGTCCCTCGCCGGGTGTCGTCCCCAGCGACCGCCGCGCGCTGGGCTGGACCAACCTCTCGGTGCTGGGTCCCATGGGCCGCACCGTTGCCGACACCGCTTTGCTGCTCTCCGCCCAGGCTGGCTTCGATAGCTGCGATCCCTTCTCTCACCCCATCGACGCCGAATCGCTGCGCGAGCCGATCCCGGTCGACCTCTCGACGCTGCGCGTGGCAGTCTCCGTCGACCTCGGCTTCGCGCCGATGGACAAGCGCCTGCGCGCGACATTCGCCGAGCGTATCAAGCTGCTCAAGCATGTCTTCCGCTCCTGCGAGGAGCGCGACCCCGACATGACCGGTGCGGACGAGGCCTTCGAGGCGATCCGCGCCCAGAATTTCCTCGCGTCGCAGCGCGAGAATTACGAGAAGCACCGCGACAAGCTCGGCCCCAACATCATCGCCAATTACGAGCAGGGCCTTGGTCAGTCGGCGGCGGACGTGGCGCGCGGCCATGCGCTGCAGACCCAGATCTACCGGCGCTTCCAGACCCTCTACAAGGACATCGACATCCTGATTACGCCAACCTTGTCGGTGCCGCCCTTCCCCTGGACGCAGCGCTACGTCGCCGAGATGGATGGCGAGAAGCTGCGCACCTATTTCCACTGGCTCGCCCCCACTTACGGCATCACGCTGACCGGCCACCCCGCGATCTCGATCCCGTGCGGGCTCGAGCCGACCGGCACACCCTTCCATCTGCAGATCGTCGGCCCGCATGCCGGCGACCGCTTCACGCTCGGCGTTGCCCACGCACTCGAGCGCTACATGGCCGGCGTGCCCGCACTCGCCCGGCCGATGCCCGATATCGAGAGTCTCAGCCGCAAATGAGCGCCCATATCCTGCTGGCCCAGGTCAAGCACGAGACCAACACGTTTAGTCGCTTGCTGACCGACCTCGATGCCTATCAGCGCCGCGGTCTCGCGTACGGCGACGAGATCGCTGTGCGGCTCGGTAAGACCCGCACCGAGATGGCAGGCTTCCTCGACGCCGCGAAGAAAAACGGCTGGACCACGATCGCGTCGATTGCCGCCGATGCGACACCGTCGGGCACCGTCACGGCCGCATGCTGGGCCCATCTGCAGGACACGATCTTCGCCACGATCGATCGCGCGCCGAAGATCGACGGCGTGCTGCTGTCGCTGCACGGCGCCATGGTCGCCGAAGGTGCGGACGATGCCGAGGGCGCTTTGCTGGCACGGCTGCGCCAGCGCCTCGGCAAGGATGTGCCGATCTTCGCAACGCTCGACCTGCACGCCAATGTCAGCGACGCGATGGCGGCGCACGCCAACGGACTGATCTCCTACCGCACCTATCCGCATATCGACCATTATGAGCGCGCGACGCAGGCCGCCGATCTGATGCGGCGGAGCTTGGCGGGGGAAATCCGCCCGCGCTGCCTGGTGGCGCGCCGTCCGACCCTTTCCGGCTGCAACCATGGCCGCACCCAATCCGGCCCGATGGTCGATTTCCTGCGCCAGGCCGACGCTTTCGAGACGGAGAAGGGCATTCTCGCCGTCAGCGTCCAGGCCGGCTTCGGCTGGGCCGATATGAGCGATTGCGGCCCATCGGTCGCTGTGACCTATGACGGCAGCGATGTACGCGCGCGCCAGATCGCGGAGGCGCTGATGGATCAGGTCTGGGACACCAGGGCGTTCGACAGCCTGCCGATGGCCTCGCTTGCCGACGCCATGCAGGAAGCGAAAAACTCGGGCGACAAGCCGCTGATCCTCGCCGACACCACCGACAATCCCGGCGGCGGCGGCTACAACGACGCGACCAACCTGCTGCGCGCGATGCTCGACGCGAAGCTGGACAATGCCTGCTTCCATTCGATCTGCGACCCCGAAGCCGTGGCCATCGGCACGAAAGCGGGGGCCGGCGCCAACGTCACGCTGAAGCTCGGCGGCAAGATCGACCCGGTCTATGGCGCACCCATCGACCTGACCGCGCGCGTGGTCACGCTCTCCGACGGTCGCTTCGTCGCCGACGGACCGATGAACAAGGGCGTTGCCTTCGCCCATGGGCCGAGCATGGTCCTGCGCGCCGGCGGCATCGACATCGTCGTCACCTCCAACCGCCTGCAGACCGCCGATCTGCAGGCCCTGCTGTCGGTCGGCATCGATCCGCGCGCCAAGGCGACGATCGCCGTGAAATCGTCCCACCATTTCCGCGCCGCCTACGAGCCGATCGCGCGCCGCGTCATGGTGGTCAATTCCGGCGCGTTGTGTTCGCACGACCTCACCCGCTTCGCCTTCGCCAAGGTCCGCCGTCCGGTATGGCCGCTGGACAAAATCGCATGAAACCGCTGGCGCAATTCCCCGCCGCGGACCGCGCGCGCATCCGCTATGTCCTGACGGACATCGACGACACGTTGACCAGCGACGGATTGCTGACCGCCGATGCCTATACGGCGCTCGAGCGCCTGCGCGACGCCGGGCTTATTGTTGCCCCGATCACGGGGAGACCGGCCGGCTGGTGCGACCATATCGCCCGCATGTGGCCCGCCGACGCCGTGGTCGGCGAAAATGGCGCCTTCTATTTCCGCTACGATCGCGAAGCGCGGCGCATGCAGCGCCGCTACTGGCTCGACGAGGGCGAACGCAAGGCCGCGCGCGTCAAGCTCGACAAGCTGGCGCAAAGCATTCCCGCGACCGTCAAAGGCTCGGCCATCGCCAGCGACCAGGCGTATCGTGAAGCCGACCTCGCGATCGATTTTTGCGAAGACGTGCCGCCGCTGTCGCCCGAAGCGATCGACCGCATCGTCGCGGCCTTCACTGAAGTCGGCGCCCACGCCAAGGTGAGCTCGATCCACGTCAATGGCTGGTTCGGGGATTACGACAAGCTGGCGATGACCCGCCGCCTATTCAGCGAGGTCTGGAACGTCGACCTCGACACGATCCGCGATCAAGTCGTATTCGCAGGTGACTCACCCAATGACGAGCCGATGTTCCGCTATTTTCCCAACGCGGTCGGCGTCGCCAATGTCGCTGCCTTCCTGCCGCGCATAAAGTCGCCGCCCGCCTGGATCACGGCCAAGCCGACCGGTGCGGGCTTTGCCGAACTGGCCGATGCCTTGCTGGCTGCGCGCTAGCCCGTAAGATCGTCAGATAATCTTTCGCTGCTCCATCATCAGTGCCCGGCGCAGATCGGCGAGTTTGACCGGCTTGCCGAGCGTGACCACCTCAAGGCCGCGCGTGGCGCCGAGCAATGCGGCCGCATGGCCGTAATCCGGGCTAAATCCGGTCACGACAATGACGCGCGACTTGCAATCGCGGCTCATCAGCCATTGGATCAGCTCGATGCCATCCACCTCCGGCATCACGATGTCGAGAACGATGACATCGGGACAACCGCGGTCATAGGCCGCTTGAAAATCCTGCGCCCGTGTCGCTTTCGTGACAGTGAAGCCGAGCTCCTCCGCCACCAACCGCACGAATTCCATGAAGTCCGCTTCGTCGTCAATGACCAGCAGCTGACGTGCCGTCATAGCGGGCCGCCTTGCTATCCCCCCAGTTGCGCCGTGCATGGCGTTTCTTTTTCTGCAGCGGTCGTCCGGGGAAACCCCTGACGCCATCCGCCCCGTCATGACGGGCAAGCGGATTTGCAGGCTTGTAGCCAATTCTACTGGGACGTGAACATGCGTCAATGGTCTTCCCGCCTGCGGCAATCCACGATGCCCGCGGGGCGACATTTGTCTACATGCGCGCCGGTAGCCAGGTTGCCAGGATCGGGAAGCTGATCAGAAGAGCCAGGCGCAGGATGTCGGTGACGACGAAGGGCAGAACGCCATAGAAAATCGTCGAGATCTTGACGTCCTTCACCACGCTCTTGATCACGAAGACGTTCATGCCGACCGGCGGGTGGATGAGACCCAGTTCCACCGTCATGACGATGATGACGCCGAACCAGATCGGATCGAACCCCAGCGCCATGATCACCGGAAAGATGATCGGGATGGTGAGGATGATCATCGCCATCGCGTCCATCAGGCAGCCCAGGACCAGATACATGAGCATGATCAGGACCAGGACCTCGTAGCGATCGAGCCCCATGCCGGTCAGGAATTCCGTCACCTTCTGCGGCGTCTGCGTGATAGTGAGGAAATAGCCGAACAGCAGCGCCCCGATCAGAATGGTGAACACCGCCGCCGTCGTGCGAACCAATTCCAGCAAGGCCCGCCGGAAATCCACCAGCGACATGCGCCCGCGCAAGATTGCGATGACGAACGCGCCGCCCGCTCCCATGCCCGCGGCCTCGGTCGCCGTGAACAGCCCGCCATAGAGCCCGCCGATCACGAACAGGAACAAGAGCGCCGTCGCCCACACATCGCGCAGCGCGTTGAGCCGCTCCGCCCACGAGCTGCGCGGTCCAGCCGACAGGTAGTGCGGCCGCGCGATCCCGATGATGGTGATCGTCGCCATGTACATGGCGACCGCGACGATGCCCGGCACGATTCCGGCGATGAACAGCTTGCCGACATCCTGCTGGGTGATGATCCCGTACACCGCCAGCACGGTCGAAGGCGGGATCATGATCCCGAGCGTACCGCCGGCCGCAATAACGCCGGTGGCGAAGGATTGCGGGTAGCCGTAACGCCGCATCTCCGGATACGCGACCGTCGAGAACGTCGCCGCCGTTGCGACCGACGAACCGCAGATCGCCGCGAACCCGCCGCACGCCGCGATCGTCGCAATGCCGAGCCCGCCCTTGAGATGGCCGAGGAAGGTGTTGGCCGCCCGGAACAGCTCGCGGCTCATGCCCGACGTCGTCGCGAAGGCGCCCATCAGCAGGAACAGCGGGATGACCGCAAAATTGGCGTCGGTCGCGGTGCGGATCGGCGATTGCGCGACCAGCTTCAGCGCCGGGTCGATCCCGACCATCATCGCGAAACCGCCAACGCCGACCACGCCCATGGCGATGCCGACGGGGACCCGCAGCAGCATCAGCGCGAACAGCACCACGAAGCCGGCAATGGCGATGACATCGGGATTCATGCCGGCCTATTCGATCATCTGCTTAGGCGCGGCGGTCGGATCGATCCCGCGCGAGATCAGCCGGATCGTGCGCACCACCAGCAGCACGATCGACGTTGCAATGCCGATCCAGGCGATGAGATAGGCGACCCAGATCGGCAAGTTCAGGTCGAAGGTCTGCACATTGTCCTGGTAGGTGCTGATCACCTTGCCGCCGACCATCCAGGTCAGCACCGCCATCGCCCCCAGCGACACCAGGCCCGCGAAGATATCCATCGCGCGCTTGAGGCCGGGCCCGCACACGCCCCACAGCAGATCGACGGTGATATGGTCGCCGCGATAATTGGCGACAGCGATCCCCCAGAAGATGAGGATGCCGAGGAACAGCCGGCCGAAATCGTAGCTGTCCGGCAGGCCGGTGCTGAAGAAATAGCGCAGGATCACCGCGATGAAGATGTTGGCGGTGACGACGGCGAGGAAACCCGCCGCCGTCAGCTCGATCGCGTCGATGATCTTGTCGAGGCGGCTGGTGTGCACGGCTGTTTGACCGCCCTTGGCGCTCAGTAGGCCGCGTTGTTCTTCTTGAGCGCCGCCTGGAACTCGTCCATCACCGCTTTCGGATCGACGCCAACCTTCTTGACATTGTCCGCCCAGCGCTCACGCAACGGCTCCGCCGCCTTGCGCCACAGCGCGGCTTGCGCATCCGTGATCGGATAGACGTCATGGTCCGGCAGCGCCTTCATCTTGGCGCGGCCCTCCGCCTCGTACTTCGCCCATGGTGTCGAGATTTTATCGGCCCAGTCGGTGGTGCAGTGATCGTCAATGACCTTCTTCTGCGACGCCGACATGCCGTTGTATTTGTCGCGGTTCATCACATAGGCGAAGGTCGTCGCGTAGAACGGCACGTCCAGATGGAACTTCACCACGCTCTCGAATTTGAACAGGAACACCGATCCCCACGGGAAGGTGATGCCGTCGGCCACGCCGCGCTCCAGCACCTCGCGCGCTTCCGGCGCCGAGGCCTGCACGTTCGTGCCGCCCAGCGATGTCACGAAAGCGGCGATGGTCGCATGCGCCGGCCGGATCTTCATGCCCTTGAGCTGCTCGGGCTCGGTGATCTTCTTCTTGACGTGCAAAGCGCCGGGATCGTGCACGAAGGCCATGCAGAATTTGATGTCCTTCATCTCGCGCGCGGCGTATTTGCGATACCATTCATCGATGGCGCGGCGTCCCGCCAGCGGCGTTGCTGATGAAGAACGGCAGCTCGCCCGCGGCGATGATCGGAAAGCGGCCGGGCTGGTAGCCCGGATTGATGTAGGCGAGATCGGCGATGCCGTCGCGCGCCATGTCGTAATGGTCGAACGCCTTGCCGAGCTGCTCGGACGGGAAGATCGTCACCTTGATCGTGCCGTTCGAGGCCTTGGTGACCGAATCCCCCCAGTCCTTCGAAGCCGGAACCAGCGGGTGCGCCGGCGGCACCCAGAACCCGAATTTAAGCTCGACGGGCTTGTCCTGCGCCTGCGCGGCCGAAACTCCGAGAGCGAACGCGGCGGAAACAAGAGCGGTGGCGAGTGTGCGACGCAGCATGCTGTTCCTCCCCTGTGAATCGCGGGCTTTTGCCCGGCTTATCGTTGTGCGCTAAGATTGTTTGGGTATCAAACTAATCCGAAATTCGAGACCGGACAAGAGGCCCGATTCGGCCAGTCCGGCGCGCACACGAAGAGGGACGCTTTCGCAAATGCAGAACGACGTGACGATCGAGGTGCGCTGGGGCGAATGCGATCCCTTCCACATCGTCTTCTATCCCAATTTCTTCACCTGGTTCGATCACTGCACCTGGAAGCTGTTCGATGCCGCCGGCCTGACGCCCGAGGCGACCTATCGCGATTACGGCTTCATCGGCATGCCGCTGGTCGACGCGCAGAGCAAATTCATCGCCCCCGCGCGCGGCGGCGACACGCTCACCATCCGCAGCCGCGTCTCGCATTGGGGCCGCACCAGCTTCAAGGTTGCGCACGCGGTGATGAAGGATGGCGCCGTGATTGCCGAGGGCGTGGAGACGCGCGTTTGGGCCATCGCCCATCCCGACGACCCCAAGCGCCCCAAGGCAGCGCCCATTCCCAAGCCGGTCATCGAGCGAATGGGTGGGACGCCCGCCTGAACGTCTGTGGCGGCGCCCACATCGGCCCGCGCCAAGCTCGCGCAAAACTGCAGGGGACCGTTGCGCTTGCGGCTCTTGCTGGCCCAGGCCCGCCTTGCTAACAAGTAACCGTCCGGATACTTAGGGTCCGAAGGGAGGATCGATCGTCATGGCCGCCGCTCCGCGCATTCTCACCACAGTTGTCGGTTCCTACCCGGTGCCGGAATGGCTGGCTGCATTGCCCTCTGACCAAGCCGTGACCGACGCCACCCGCGTCGTGCTGCACACGCAAGAGCAGGCGGGCATCGATGTCGTTTGCGACGGCGAGCTCTACCGCTTCGACGTCAACCACCCCGACACCAACGGCATGATCGAGTATTTCGTGCGGCCGATGATCGGCGTGCGCATGGAGGCGAGCTTCGCCGAGGTGCTGGCCTATCGCGCGCAGAAGGGCATGGGCTTCCGCTCTGCGCCCGCCCGGCGTCGTTGAAGGGCCCACTGGACAGCGGCACGCTCGACCTGCCCGGTGCGTGCGCGCGGGCACGGCGCCTGACGGCCAAGACCTTCAAATTCACCGTCACCGGCCCGCATATGCTGGCCAAGACGCTGGTCAACAAGCATTACAAGGACACGGCCGCGCTGGCCGACGCCATCGCCGACGTGCTCGCCGAGCAGGTGCGCCATTGCGACGCCGACATCGTGCAGATCGACGAGGCGAATCTGCCGGGCGCGCCTGCGGAATGGGACTGGGCCGCGCGCGCCATGAACAAAGTGCTCGATGCGGTGAAGGGCAAGGCCGCCGTGCATCTCTGCTTTGGCAATTACGGCGGCCAGTCGATCCAGAAGGGCGGCTGGGACAAGCTGATGCGCTACCTGAACGCGCTGCATGCCGACCACATCGTCATGGAGAACGCGCATCGCCCCGTCGACGAGCTCGCAGCCTTTAAGGACCTTCGCCCCGAGATCGGCATGGGTCTCGGCGTGGTCGACATCAAGGCCACGGAAGTCGAGAGCGCCGACGAGATCGCCCGCGCCATAGAGCGCGCCGACAAGGTGATCGGCCCCGGCCGCGTGCGCTACATCCACCCCGATTGCGGGTTTTGGATGCTGAAGAGAACGATCGCCGACGCCAAGATCCGCGCCCTCGTGCTCGGCCGCGATCTCTACGAAGGCCGCGCCGGCACGAAAGCGGCGTAGCTTCTCGGCAAGCGTCAGCCTGCTTCATCACCCCCCACCCTAACCCTCCCCCTCAAGGGGGGAGGGGATTCGAACGTGATTGGGTCTGCGATTGCGCCTGCAATGGCGTTTCCGAAAGACACACGCACGGTCTGAATTCCCTCCCCCCTTGAGGGGGAGGGTTAGGGTGGGGGGTGATGCAGCAATGCAATCGATCCCACGAAAGCGCATGCATCCCGCCCCTAAATCGCTGGAAACACAGGGAACTTAATTGCCGATTTGTGGTTGTTTATTGGCGTTTCGCTACCACGTCAGAAGCAGGCACGCATTGCGTCGCCCAAAAGCAAAATCCGCGCGGAGGAGAGACAAATGAATGCGGGCCGCCCCCTCAGCATCGTCATGCTTCTTGCCGGCGCGCTCCTTGTGGGCGTCGCGTTTTACTTCTCCACAACGCCGCTGGACCGACTTGCGAGCACATCGACGGCGCAATACGGCGAAAACACCATGCGCTACATCGGCGCCCTGTTCGGACGGCAGATGTAGCGCCGCTTTTTGCCGCGCGAAATTCAGCACACCGTCCGGTGCCGCTCCTGACAGATCGCGGATCACCTCGTCGGCGTCGCGCTTCCACCAGTTGTTCGCTGAGAAAATCTCGCACTTCGTGCATCCCGGATAGCCCGTCGCTTCGACCCAGCCGCGGATCTTCGCGATGTCGATCACGCCATCGCCCATCATGCCGCGGTCGAGCAGCATGTCGGCGGTCGGCACCAGCCAGTCGCAGATGTGAAAGCCGAGCACCGTTTGCCCGCAGCGCTTGATCTCGCGCTCGAGATCGCGGATCCCACCACACGTGATAGACGTCGACGGCGACGCCGAGCGCCCGTCGCCCAGCTCGTCGCAGAGATCGTTGGCGCTGCGCCATCGTGTTCACGCAGGCGCGGTCGGCGGCGTACATCGGGTGCAACGGCTCGATCGCCAAGGGCACACCGACCTTGCGCGCATGCGGCAGGATCGCGGCGATGCCGTCGCGCACTTGGTCGCGCGCGCCCGCGATATCCTTTCGAGCCTTTCGGCATGCCGCCCACGACCAGCACCAGGCATTGCGCGCCGATGGCCGCCGCGTCGTCCAGCGCACGGCGGTTGTCGTCGATCGCCGCCTGGAGACCGGCCTTGTCCGCCGCCGGGAACATGCCGCCGCGGCATAAACCCGTCACGGTCAGCCCGTGATCCTTGATCAGCTTGCGCCGCTTCCTTGACGCCGCATTCGTCGAGCTTGTCGCGCCATGGCGCAATCCCGCGAATGCCGGCGCGCGCAATCCCCTCGATCGCCTGGCGCAGCGTCAGGTTCTTGACCGTCGCCGTGTTGATCGCGAGCTTCGCCGGGTCCGGCCTGCTCATGCCGCGATCCCGTGCAGCGCCATGGTGTGGCGCATGCGCGCGACCGCGAGATCGGGATCGCGCAGCAGCCCGGCCCTGTCCGCCAGTCGGAACAGCTCGGCCAGGTGGATGGCGTTGCGCGCACTCTCCTGCCCGCCCACCATCACGAAATGCTTCTGGTGGTCGTTGAGCCACGCCATGAACACCACGCCGGTCTTGTAGAAGCGCGTGGGTGCTTTGAAGATATGGCGCGACAGCGGCACGGTGGGCGCCAGGATGTCGTGGAACGACTGGAAATCGTTGCCGCGCGAGCTTGTCCAAGGCCGCCGAGGCCGCGGGCGCGATCGCATCGAAGATGCCGAGCAGCGCGTCGCTGTAGCCCTGCTCGTCGCCGGCGATCAGCTCCGCGTAGTTGAAATCGTCGCCGGTGTACATGCGCACGCCCTTGGGCAGGCGCCGGCGCATGACGATTTCCTTATCCTTATCGAGCAGTGAGATCTTGATGCCGTCGATCTTGCCGGCGTTCGCGCTCGATCATCGCCGACGCACACGTCCATGGCGAGGCTGGGGTCCTCGTGGCCCCAATACCCGGCCAGGGCGGGATCGAACATGTCGCCCAGCCAATGGATGATGACCTTCTCCTTGAGCTGCGACAGCACGCGGTTATAGACCTTGAGATAATCGTCGGGCGATTTCGCCGTCGCGGCGAGCGCGCGGCTCGCCATGAAGATGATGCGCCCGCCGATCTTCTCGATCGCCGCGCACTGCTCCTCATACGCGCGGATCACCTTGTCGATGCCGAGATCGGCGACGGGCGTCAGATGATCCGTGCCAGCACCCGAGAACACCACGGCACCCGGCACGCCCTTGGCGGCATCGAGCGTGCGGCGCACGAGTTCCAGGGACGTCGGCCAATCCAGCCCCATGCCGCGCTGCGCCGTGTCCATCGCCTCGGCCACGCCAAGGCCCAGCCACCAGAGCTGTTGGCGGTACGCGATCGTCGTCTCCCAATCCACCGCCGCCGACAGCCACGGATCCTTGTCGGAGAGCGGATCGGCCACGACATGCGCAGCCGATAGCGCCAAGCGATTGAATTTGCGCGACGGCGCGCTGGGGAGATTGCGCGGCGCACTGCGTGATGAAGCTTTCGAGACGGCCGTCCGGCCGTCGGCAGTTTGATCGTCGCCATGTTCTAGGCCTCCAGTTCCGGCACGTCCACCCAGCGCCGCTCCGCCCAGCTTTTTAGGCCGAGCTCGGCGAGCTGCACGCCCTTCGCACCCTCGCGCAGATTCCATTGGAACGGCGTATTGTCGTAGATGTGGCGGATGAACAGCTCCCACTCCGCCTTGAACGCGTTGTCGTAGACGCGGTTCGTCGGGCACTTCCTGCCACGTGTCGTAGAAATCAATCGTCTGCGGAATGTCGGGGTTCCACACCGGCTTGGGCGTGTTCACCCGCGCCTGGCTGACGCAATTCTGCAACCCCGCCACCGCCGAGCCATGCGTGCCATCGACCTGCAGCGTCAACAGATCATCACGACGCACGCGCATCGCCCACGACATGTTGCATGTGCACGACGATGCCGTTCTTCGAGCTCGAACGTCGCATAAGCGGCGTCGTCGGCGGTGGCCTTGTATTTCTTGCCGGCCTCGTCCCAGCGCTCCGGGATATGGTCGGCGCCGAGGCAGGATACGGCTCTTCACTTGCCCGAACAGATTGTCGATCACATAGCGCCAGTGGCACAGCATGTCGACGATGATGCCGCCGCCCTCCTCGGTGCGGTAATTCCACGAAGGGCGCTGCGCCGCCTGCCAATCGCCCTCGAACACCCAGTAGCCGAACTCGCCCCGCACCGACGAGGATGCGGCCGAAGAAGCCGCTGTCGATCAGCATCTTGAGCTTCAGCAGGCCCGGCAGCCACAGCTTGTCCTGCACCACGCCGTGCTTGACGCCTGGCGTCGCGCGCCAGCTTGTAGAGCGCGAACGCCTGTCCTGCGTTGGTCGGCGGTCGGCTTTTCGCAATAGATGTGCTTCTTGGCGGCGATCGCCTTCTTGACCAGATCGGAGCGCGCCAGCGTCGTCGCCGCATCGAAGAACAGCTCGTCCTTCGGATCGGCCAGCGCCTTGTCGAGATCGGTCGTCCAGCGCGCCGACCCGTGCGCCTTGGCAAGCTCCTGCGAACTTGCCCTCGTTGCGGCCGACCAGGATCGGATCGGGCATGACTTCGCGCCGTCCGCCAGCGCGACGCCGCCCTGCTCGCGGATCCCCATGATCGAGCGGATGAGATGCTGGTTCATGCCCATGCGCCCGGTGACGCCGTTCATGATGATGCCGAGACGCTTCTCAACTCATGATCTGTGCCCTTCTTCTGCAAATGCCTTGGGGGCGGCCATGCGGCGCATTGCGCCCCAATCGGGTTCGGCGGCCGAGGCGAAGCCCGGCTTGGCGAGCGAGCCGATGGCAAGATCGCCGCCCTGGATATGGAGACGCACCGCGCCTTGGCTGCGGCGATAGAGGTCCGGGTGTGCTTCGAGGAACGCGTCCTGCTCGGGCGCCGGCAAATCGGCCATGCCGTTGACGTAGTGATGCCCGTTGCGCTCGACATGGGTTAGGCCCAGCGCCGAGACGAGAGCGAGATCCTGCTGCACGCTCAAGCCCGCTTGCAGTCGTCAGGTCCTCGCCCGACATGAAAAACATGTCGCGGCCGGCATCGCAATTCCAGACGGCGCAGCGCGCGGCATTGAGCAGCGACTTGTAGATGCCCTTGCACGTCTTGCTGGAAACGCCGGCGTAACCCAGCGCCTTGGCGCGCACGAACGCCTCCATGTCACCGTCGGATTCATCGATGATGACGGGTTTCGCCGATTTGAGCGTCCCAAGGTCGCGCGACAGCGCCGCTTTGCGGTTGATCGGCTGCTCGATGAAGACAATGCCGTCGATCAGTCGCTTGAGCCGCGGTGTCTCCGCCATTTTGCGCCACAGCGCCAACACGGCGTCGGCATTCTCATATTGTTCGTTGCCGTCCAGCGACGAGCGATAGGGCACCGACGAGTGGTCCAGCACCGACGCGATCGCCGACAATCGATCGATATCCGCCGCGACATTGCCGCCGACTTTCAGCTTGAACCAGGTGTGGCCGTAGGTGCTGACGACTTCTTCGAGTGTCTCCGGCAGCCCATCGTTGACGCGCGCACCTGGTGCCTGATCCGCGGCGACAATCGGATCGACCATGCCGACCGTGTGGCGCGCGGCAATTTTTGTCGGCTTCGGGCGCGCGGCGAGAAAAGCGGCCATGTCGAAGCCCGCCAATTCCGGCGCGAGACTTCGCCGGCGCGATCCCCGGCAGATTGACGCGCAGCGCCTGGTCGAACGACACACCGGAAAGCCGGCACAGCGCATCGAGAATGGCGCGATCGATCAGCGCCGGCCCGAAGCACGCAACCAAGGGATTGAGCTCGCGCTTGCCACACTCGGCGATCTGGGCCTTGTAGTTCGCCTCGAAATGCCCATACGCCGTGCGGACCGCGCCGTCCGCCAGATAGAGATCGCGCGCCATCGCCAGTGCGGCCCGCAACTGATCGAAATTATCGTCGTTGGTCAGCGCCAGGTTCTTATCGAACCATTTCGGCGCCAGCATCTCCGCCGACGCGCCCCAGCCCTCGCGCCCATCCGCCAGCACGATACGCGCGCGCACGAAGGCCTGCGGGGCGTGGGTGAGCGTCACCACGCCGAATTTGAACGGCAGGCGCAGCGTCACGTCGCGCTCGAAGAGCTCGATGGCCGCGATGCGAAACACCGACGCGCTCATGACACCGCCTGCGCTTCCAGAAGACCGCGGATATAGCCGATCGCGCGCGCTGCCGACGCAGGCCCGTCGGGCTGATAATCGAACGGCTCCACGGCGACCACGCCCTGATAGTTCTGCCGTCGCAGTGCTGCGAACACGGGCGCGAATTTGTCGTCGCCCTGGCCGGGCCCACGGCGGTTGCGGTCATTGACTTGGACATGCGCCATCACGCCGCTCGGCAACCATTTGTCCAGCAACGCCGACGGCGTCTCCGCTTCGGCAAGGCCGGCGGAACTCGTGTCCAGCATCGTCCGCAGCGCCTTGTTATCGACGGCGCGCACGATGGAAGCCGCCTCCTCGACGCGATTGACGATCGGCGTCTGGTCGGCCGAGAGCGGCTCGATGCAATAGATCACGCGCGCCTTCGCCGCCGCCTCGCCCGCCGCCGCCCAGCATTCGGCGGCGCGCTTAAGGGCCGTCGCATGCGTCTCGCCCGGCGCGATCGCGCGCTGCGCGGGCGAGCCATGCACCAACACCGTGCCGCCCAGATCCGCGCAGAGATCGACAAGGCGCCGCATGACTTCCATCGTCGTCCGGCGCACGGCGTCATCGGGCGTGGTGATCGACAGCCCCTTGGGCGTCACCAGTAGCCAATGCAGCCCGGTGATCGCCACCCCCGCCGCCTTCGCTGCCGCGCGTACGCGCGCGCGTTCGCCCGGACCCATCAGATGCGGTGCCTCGCCCAGGGTGAAGGGGGCGACCTCCAGCCCGTCATAGCCCAAAGCGGCCGCGTATGCGCATTGCCGCTCGAACGGCAGGCTCGCCACCACCTCGTTGCACAGGGCGATTTTCATGGGGTTCCGGCGCCGCTCCCAGCTTGTAACCGTTTAGTTACTACGGGGCGGCCGTGCCCCGCAAATTGAATCTTCGCAGGCCCTAACGCCGCGCCACGGCGGCGCGCAAGCCCGAAAAAGCCCGCCCGAAAACATCGCGCACCGCCGCGATGTTCATGAGGATGGTCAGCGCCACGATCGCCATCATCACGGCGCTGATCGGCCGCGTGACGAACGGCGTCAGATCGCCGTCGCTCAGCACCAGCCCGCGGCGCAAATTCTTGTCCAACAGGTCGCCGAGCACGATTCCCAGCACGAACGGCGCCATCGGGTAGTTGAAGCGCCGCAGGATGAAGCCGATCACGCCGAAGCCCAGCATCACCCAGACATCGAACAAGCGCTGCGAGATGGCGAAGGAGCCCACCGTGCACAGCACGAACACCACCGGCATGATGATGCTCTTGGGCACTTGCAGGACCTTGATCAGCGGCTTCACCAGGAACAGCCCAAAGAAAAGAATGCCGATCGTCGCGAAGAACATCATCGCGACGACGTCGTAAACGAACTCCGGTGATTGCACCATGATCAGCGGCCCCGGCTGCACGCCATGGATGATCATGGCGGCGAGCAACACCGCCGCGGGCGCCGAGCCCGGCACGGCGAGCGCCAGCACCGGAATAATAGCGCCCGGCACGCAGGCATTGTCGCCCGTCTCCGCCGCCATCAACCCCTCGACCGAGCCCTTGCCGAACTTCTCGCGTCTCCTTGCTGGCGCGCCGTGCGGCGGCGTAGGACGACCACGAAGCCACGTCCTCGCCCACACCCGGAATGATGCCGATGAACGTGCCGATGACGCCGGACCGGATGATTGTGCGCCAGTATTTGAGGACATCGCCAATGCGCGGAAAGACGGAATCGAACGCGTGGATCGTCGCGCGCCGCGCCCCTTCCTGCATCACGCTCAGCACCTCGGCGAAGCCGAAGGCGCCGACGAGCGCCGGGATGAGCTGGAACCCGCCGGCGATGTCGCGATTGCCGAAGGTGAAGCGGTCATAGGCGTGGATCGGGTCCTGCCCGATCGCCGCCACGAACAGCCCCGCAAATCCGGCGAGCCAACCCTTGAGCGAATCGGTGCCGGTGAGGTTTCCGGAGATGACGACGCCGAACACCGCCAGCCAGAAAAATTCAAACGCGCCGAATTTGAGCGCAATCTCGCCCAGCGCCGGCGTGAACAGCGCCAGGAAGAACATGCCGATCAGCGTGCCCATGACCGAGCCGGTGGTGGAGATGCCCATCGCGCGGCCCGCCTGCCCCTGGCGCGCCAGCGCATAGCCGTCGAGGCAGGCCGCCGCATTGGCGGGCGTGCCGGGGATGTTGAGCAGGATGGCGCTGCGGCTGCCGCCATAGATCGCGCCGACATAGACGCAGATCAGCATCAGGATCGCCACGTCCGGCGCCATCTTGAGCGTGAGCGTGGTGAACAGCGCGACGCCCATCGTCGCCGTCAGCCCCGGCAACGCACCGATGACCAACCCGATCAGGCTTGCCGCAAAAATGTAGAACAGCGTCAGCGGCTGCATGTACTTGACGATCGAGCCGGCGAAGAGAAGGAGTCCGTCCATCGTGACGCTGCTTTCCTGACTATGGCAGACGGACCAGGAACAGCTCCTGGAAAATGCCGGTCACGAACACCGCGGCACCGACGGCGACCGCCAGCGCGAATTCCAGCACCACGCAACCGCGCTTGCGTGCTGGTGCGTTCGTGCCACTGGAACGCGACGATGAACGCGAACACGAACAGGATGGTGGCCACCCAGAACGGTGGCCCATGGCCGACCAGCCCCGCCCCGAAGATCAGGCACAGCACCAGCGCCAGCGCGACACGGCCCATCGCCGCGCGGCGGTCGTCATCGACGGGCGCCGGTGCGCCGGCCGGCGTCAAGGCCCCGGCGCGCAACGAGCGCAGCGCCAACAGCACGCCCATGAGGACGATGCTGGCGCCGAGAATGCCCGGCACCAGCCCCGGCGCGGTGTAGGGTTGATGTGCAAATTCTCGAGCCGGTCCATCGTCCACGCACCGTAGACGATGGCAGCCGCCGAACACGATCCAGATGATCGCCGAAATAAAATCGGCGCGCGCGGAGGGTTTGTCGTCCATAGGACCTCTGCAAACCGATCCCGCGCCGGCGCGACGTTGCGTCGGCGCGAGATGCTTTCGACGCTATCGGCTCACGGCTTCGGAATGCCGACCGTGTCCGGCGCCACCTTGGTCTTGCCGCCCTGATGCAGCAGCCAGGCGTTCGCCTGCACCGCCGGGAAGACCTTGGTCAGCGCATCGGCGCCCGACGCTGGCGCAAACAACGCACCGCGGCTGATGGCGTATTTCTTGAGCTGCTTCGGAGGTGGAGATCCGCTCGCCCCAGACCTTGTCGAGTGTCGCGATCACCTGCGGCGGCACGCCCTTGGGCACGAACGACGCCGAAATAATTGGTCGGCGCGCTGAAGCCCGGCAACCATTGCGTGATCGACGGGATGTCCCCGTAGCCTTCGAGCGAGATACCCCGGTCAGCCACCACCGCCAGCGGCCGGATGCGCTTGGCGCGGATCATCTCCGCCTGCTCGACCGCGAGTTGCGGTCGTCACCTCTGTCTCGCCGCCGACTGTGGAAATGACCGCGGGGTTGCCGCCGTCATAGGTCACGTGGCGATAGGTCACGCCGGCGGCGCGCGCGATCGCCTCCATGGCGTTATGCCCGCCCGAGGTGACGCCGGCGGTCGCGACCGTCACCGCGTTCGGCTTTGCCTTCATCGCCGCGAGAAGCTGCGGCAGGGACTGGTAGGGCGTCGCCATGCCCACGCCGACGACCGGCACGTTGGCGACCGTGAGATAGAGATGCCAATCGGCGATCTTGGTATCGAGCATGCCGAGCACGACATAGGTGCCGAGATCCTGGGCCGCGCCCGCCGTCCAGGTATAGCCGTCGCGCGGCGCTTCCAGCGCGTTCTTGGTGCCGATCGAACCCGAGGCACCCGGCTGGTTGACGATCACCACCTTCTGGCCCAGCGGCGTTTCCAGCTCCGCCGCCGTGATCCGCGTCACCTGGTCGGTCGAGCCGCCCGCCGCCCACGGCACGATGATCGTCACGGGCTTGCTCGGCTTCCACTGCGCTTGAGCCGGCGTTGCGAGGGCAAATGCCGCCAGCGCCGCGGCCCCAATCATACTCTTGAACATCATTTCCTCCCTGTTTTGTCCGATTCACGAATTTGCCGGGCCTACTCCATGCCCAGCAGCCTATAGATCCGTCGTGTGTACTCGCCGAATTTCTCGTGCGTGCGCATGTCGAGGGTGCGCTTGGGGCCGAGATCGATCGGGATGTTGTCGGCCATGCGCGCCGGCCCCGCCGTCAGGACGATCACGCGGGTTCCCAGGAACACCGCCTCGGAAATGCCGTGTGTCACGAACACGATGGTCTTGCGGCTCTGCTCCCAGATGCGCAGCAGCTCGAGATTCATCTTCTCGCGCGTCAGCGCATCGAGCGCCCCGAACGGCTCGTCCATCAGCACCAGCTTGGGGTCGTGCACGAGTGCCCGCGCGATCGAGGCGCGCTGCTGCATGCCGCCGGAAAGCTCGTAGGGATATTTCTCCTCGAAGCCCTTGAGGCCGACCATCGCCAGCAGATCCTTGCGCGCGCTCGCGGCTCTCCGCATTCGGCAGGCCGAGGATTTCTGCCGGTAGCAGCACGTTCTCGATGATGCGCCGCCACTTCAGCAGCAGCGGTTGCTGGAACACCATGCCGATATCGCGGCCGGGGTCGAAACGCTGCGCGTCGGTACCGATGCGCACCGTGCCGGCATCGTGCGAATGGAGCCCTGCGAGAATTTTCAGGAGCGTGGTCTTGCCGCAGCCCGACGGGCCGACCAGCGACACCAGCTCGCCCGAGGCCACGTCGAAACTGGCATCGGAAACCGCCAGGAACTCCTGCCCGCGCGTGCGATAGACCTTGCGCACGCCCTGCAGTGCGATGAACGCCTCGCTCATGGCGCCGCCTTATCGAGCCGCGCGTCACGCACGACGAAAATGCGCTCCAGCATCAGCACGATGCCGTAGAGCACCATGCCGATCAGCGTGATCAGGATGACGGCCATGAACATCGCCGCCGTGTCGAGCGTCACCTGCACCTGCAGCATCAGGTAGCCGAGGCCGCGATCGGAACCCAGGAACTCGCCCACGATGGCACCCGCCACCGCCAGGATCGCGGCGACCTTCATGCCGGAGAAGATGTAGGGCAGCGAGCCCGGCAACTGGATCTTGACGAAGATCTGCCAGCGCGAGCCGCGCAGCGTGCGCACGAGGTCGAGCAACTCGGGCTCCACCTCGCTCAGGCCGCGCGCCGTGGTCAGCACGATCGGGAAGAAGCAGATCGAGAACGCGATCAGCACGTTGGGTCCCAGCCCGTAGCTGAACCACACGATGATCAGCGGCCCCAGCGCCACTTTGGGGATCATGTTGAGGCTGACCAGCAGCGGCATGAAGGTAAGCTCGAGCCAGCGGAACCACGAGAACAGGATGGCGATCGACACGCCGATCACCACCGCCAGGATGTAGCCGCCGAAAATCTCGCCGGCCGTGACGATGGTGTTCTCGAGCCAGCGGTAATTCGGCACCAGCAGCGCATGCACGGTCGCATAGGGCGACGGCATGACGAATTTCGGCACGTCTTTCAGCGTGACGAACAGATGCCACGCGACGATCAGCAGCAGGTGGCTGAAAACCGCCAATCCGTAGCGGCGCAGGGAGTCATTCATATTACGCATGATAGGGGCCGGCCGCCGGTCAGGAAACGCGCACGATCACGCCCTTGTCGTAGGGCAGGCCGGGTGTCACGAAATGATTGTCGTTGGCGAGATAGTGGATCGCCGCGGCACGCCGCCACCGCGGTGAATGGTTGTCGCCCGATTGATGGAACGTATTGCCGTGATGGAAGGACACCCCGCCCTTGGGCACCGGCGCATGCGTCATGGCGAAGCGCCGCGCCACGCCTTCCGTGAGCTGCAGATTGAACGGCTCGCCCGGCGGCGCCACATGCGGATAGACCGGCCCGAGGTTGGTGCCTTCCGCGAATTGCAGGCAACCGTTCTCAGGCGTCGCGTCATCGAGGGCGACCCACGCGGTGATGATGCGCTCGGGGTCCTGCGGCCCAAAATAGTAATTGTCCTGATGCACCGGCTTGGGTCCGCCGCCATGCGGCGGCTTGAAGAAGATCTGGCTGAACGTGACGCACACGCCCGGGCCGATGATCTCCTCCACCAGGTCGACGAGCTTGCGGTTGGCGGCGAGTGTCCGCACGGCCGGCCGGTGAAAAACCGGGTTGTCGAGTTTGCGCAAGACGTCTTGCGCCTTGACCCCGCCATCGACGTACCAGCCGCGCTCGGCCGGATCTCAAGTGGCTGAGGAACTCCTCGCCCCAGGCCTGGATATCCGCCAACGCCGCATCGATCTCCGCGGCGCTGAACACGCAAGGCACGGTCAGATGGCCCGTGCGCGCGTAGCGTTCGCGCTGCGCGGCCGACAGCGTCATGACAGCCACCGCGACAGATTGGCCTTCACGAATTCGTCGTCGGTCAGATGCGGGTAGGTCTTCGCCACACGCGTGATCTCCTCCGCCTGCCCCGGGCCCAGGCTCTCCTTGGGGTCGAGGCACCAGGTACCTTCCAACAGCCCCTGCCGGCGCAGCACCTCGTGGCAACCGGCGATCACGCCGTGAAAATCATTGGCGACGTCGAACACCGCGCTGTTGCAATCGGTCACCTGTGAGTCCAGCGCCAGCAGATCGGCCGACACGGCATTGCCCGCGACCGACTGATGGATGCGGTCGAGCAGCTCGACCGCGCGCTTGGTCCACACGCTCCAATGCCCGAGCAGCCCTCCCTTGATGCGCAGATCGATCGGCTGTCCCTTCACGATGATGCGATAGGGTGTCACCAGATCGAGCACGATGTGATCGTCGTTGCCGGTGTAGAGCGTCACGCGATCGCTGGCCCCCGCCTCCGCCACGCCGCGCACGACATCGTGGGTGCGATAGCGGTGGAACGGCGCCATCTTGATCGCGACGACATTCTCGATCGCGGCAAAGCGCCGCCAGAACGACGCCGGCAGCAATATGCCGCCGACCGCGGGCTGCAGATAGAAGCCGACCAGCGGGATCTCGCGCGCCACCGCCTCGGCATGCTCGATCAGCTCGTCCTCGCTCGAGCCCTTGAGGGCCGCGAGCGACATCAGCCCGGCGTGATAGCCGATATCGCGCGCGACGCGCGCTTCCGCCACCGCCTGCTGCGTGCGCCCGGCAAGGCCGGCGATCATCACCAGCGGCCGGTCGGTCCAGTCCCGCGCCGTCTGCATCGCCAGTTCCAGAACCGGCCGATAGAGCCCGACATCGCGGATCGCGAATTGCGTCGTGTGCACGCCGACCGCAAACCCGCCCGAGCCCGCATCGAGGTAGTAGCGTGTCAGCGCCTTCTGACGGCGCTCGTCAAGTTTGCGCTGTGCGTCGAGGGCGAGCGGGTGCGCCGGGATCGCCACGCCGCGGCGCAATTCCGCCAGCACACCTTGCGGCCAGTTTGCGACGCTCGCAGCCATCGTTCCGTTTCCCTCCTCCCTTAAGTAACCATCTGGTTACGAAGGTTTGAATCGAATGCCGAGACCTGTCAACCCGGGGCTTCCCGAAGATAACCCAGGATGACGCCGACCGCATGGTCGCGCCGCTTGTCCTGCTCGCCGCGGCTGCGGAAATCGCGATTGAAGATCGCCGACAGCGTCGCGTTGTTGGAAAAGTAGAAATACCCCAGCGCCGCGATCGAGATGTAGAGCTCGACCGGATCGACCCCGCTGCGGAACACCTTCGCCGCCTCGCCGCGCGCGAGCACGTCCTTGATCGAGCGGATCAGCGGCGAATGCAGGTCGCGCACGCGCCGCGACATCTTGAGATGCTTGCCGCCATGCAAATTCTCGTTGTTGATCAGGCTGATGAATTCGGGATGCGCGGCGCAATAGGAAAAATTGAACTCGACCAGCGTGCGGATCGCCTCTTCGGGATCAAGATGCGCGAAATCGAGTGTCTGCTCCGAGCCGCGCCGTGCGGCATAGACGCGCTCCAGTACCGCGAGGTAGAGCGCTTCCTTGTTGCCGAAATAATGATAGAGCATGCGCTTGTTGGCACTGGCCCGCCGCGCAATCTGGTCGACGCGCGCCCCGCTCAAGCCCTTGGTCGCGAATTCGGCCGTCGCCGCCGCCAGGATCGATTCGCGCGTGCGCTCGGGATCGCGCTTGGCGCTGATCGCGCGCGCCGGTTTGGCGCGCCGCACGGGATGCGAAGCGGAGCCGTTGGCCTTATTGACAGTCTGAGAGCGCACACCTATCGTCCGCATGAGTAACCAACCAGTTACCACAAGCGATGCGGCGGGTCGAGCGTCGGTATACGCGATCCCCGCAACAGGGAGGACGGACGATGCGCATGCTCAAAGCGGCCCTTCTGGGCGGCCTTGTCACGCTGGCGTCGGGCATGAACCCGGCAGCCGCGCAGAAAATCAATTTCGTGCTCAACTGGGTCGCCGGCGGCGACCATGCGCCGTATTACTACGCGCAGAAAATGGGCTTGTACAAACAGGCCGGCCTCGAAGTCGAACTCGAGCAGGGCCGCGGCTCCGCGGCCGCGGCACAGCGCGCCGGTGCCGGCTCCTCGCAGCTCGGCCTCGCCGACATGGCCGTCGTGCTCAACGCCCGCGGCAAGGGCGCCGACCTCGTTGCGTTGATGAACATCTACGCCAACTCGCCGCAGGGCATGTATTGGCTGAAAAGCTCCGGCATCAAAGGCATCAAGGACCTCGCCGGCAAGAAGATCGGCAACCCGCCGGGCGACGCCGCGCGCACGATGTGGGTTGGCGCTAGCCAAGGCCAACGGCATGGACCCGAACTCGGTGACGTGGGTCAATATCGACGCCAACGCGAAGCTGGGTGCCCTCAAGGCAAAGTCGATCGACGCGACGACGTCGTTCTACAACATCCATCACATCTTCTCGCGCGAGTTGGGCGCGGACATGGGCTTCCTCGCCTGGAAGGATGCCGGCCTCAACCCCTACGGCAACTCGATCGTCGCCAACGGACCCTGGCTCAAAGCCAACCGCGACAAGGCGGCCTCGTTCGTCAAGATCACGCAGAAGGCCTTCGCCGATTGCGTCAAGACGCCGAAGCCCTGCGTCGAGGCCCTGATCGAGGCCAACGGCGCACTGCGCTACGACAACGAGATCGTAAACTGGGAGCTGGTGACGGTGCTGATGAGCGACGAGGTCTCGCGCACCGTGGCGCTCGGCTGGCATGACGACAAGCGCATGGCCGAGGATTACAAGCTGGTCGACGAGTATCTGAAGCTCGACAAGCCCTACGACATCAAAGAGGCCTACACCAACGAGTTTCTCGACAAGTCGATCAAGATGGTCGCCGTCAAGGACCCGCAGTTCTAGGCCGCCTCAAGTTCACGTCAAAGGCCGGTCGCCGCAAGCGACCGGCCTTTTTTCATGGGCGCTTCAGAATGATGCGCCCGAGATCGATGGGGTTCGTGTAGCGATCCGTGGGACCGACACGGAATGTCGGCGACTGATAGGTCTCATCCGCACCTTGGCAACTGATTGCAAAGCTATAGTCGGCCGTGCGCGGTTCGATGGTCATCGTCGCTTCAAACTTTCCGGAAACCGTTCGTCGTTCAACAACGGTACCGGTGGCATCGCGCGTGTCCAGCAAACATAGCCGGTACAGCTCCGACGCCGGGTCCATGGCTTGACCATGAACCTTCATGGCGCCATCGCCAATTGGCGTGCAGGCGGCCGGCATTGCCAACCCGAGTGCCGCAGCAAGGACCGTGCAAATGCGTCGCATGTCGCTACCCCAGCTCCGGCCCAGCGATCGCGAAGTAGCGTTCCGGCACGGAATCCGGCGCCTTTGGTCCTAAATGCATGCGCGTCAATTTGCGCTGCACTTCATATCCGGCGGCGGCGAGCGCCTTCACGAATTCCGTCTGGTACGCAAATGCATCGATGATGATCGCGGGAGCATCCAGAAAGAGCAGCATGGGTGTGAGCATGCTACCCGCGATGCCGGCATCGTCCGCGACGATCGGCCCGATATGCGCGGCGTGACGGCCATCGCGAATCATCGCAAACCCAGCGACCGGCTTATCGCCATGCGCGAAATGCGACTTCATGGCGATCCGCTGCGACAAGGCCGCTAACAACGATTGCCGGTTTGCGCCGAATGATGCAGCATCGAAGGCGGCAATGTCGCGCAAAACGTTAGGGACGACCCAACGATAGATTTGGTTGCTGCCCGATTGGAGGGTCAGGCCCTTCGGCTTCTTGGCCATGAAGCGCAGAATCTCTGGCCCCTCGACGAATCCCAGCTTGCGATAGACCTCACGGCCGGCCGGCGTCGCGTCCAACATCGGTGTATATCCGGCCGCTTGCAGCACGCCGATACAGCGCTCCAGCATCCAGCGCGCGAGGCCGCGCCGCTGCCAGGCTTGCGTCACCAGCACCATGCTGATCCACGCGAATTTCACGCCAGTGGCCGGGACAGGCTCGGTGTAAGGGAGGATGATCGCCGTCGCGACAAGCTTGCCGTCGCCGGTCAGGAACCCCAGCCCATCGCCAAGGTCCAGCATCATGCGCCAATCGGCGTCGATCTGGTTCCAGCCGGCGTCCGCCGTCAGCGCCACGGCCTGCGGAATATCCGCCGGCGTCAGCCGCCGCGCCGTCAGCTCCTGGACCGGACTCTCGAAGGTGACGGCGTCAAAAAGTGCCGTCGCGCGCGTCGTAATGCGTTTCTTTGTCAAGGCTCGCCCCGCCAGCACCCACCCAAGCTGCCACCCAGTCGATCATCCGCGCCAGTGGTACGAGCGGATAGCCGAACAGCTTCGTCGCCTCGGCGGTGTTGATCAGCCATGCCGTCGGCGCCTCGGTACCCGCGATCGTCGGCGTGCGCCCCATGCGCTGCCCGAATGCGGTAGCCAGTGCGCGCACGCTCACCGTCTCCGGCCCGCTGACATTGAGCGGTGCCGTCGGCGTCGTGCAATGATGGAAGGCGCGCAGCACCTGCGCGTTGGCATCGCCCTGCCAGATCACGTTGACATGGCCGGTCGAGACGTCGATCGGCTTGTCGTCGCGCACCTTGCGCGCCACGTCATGCAGCACGCCATAGCGCATGTCGATCGCGTAATTGAGCCGGATGATCCGGCCCGGCGTGTTGGTCGTGCGCGAGAAATACTGGAACATCCGCTCGCGCCCGACGCAGGAATTCGCATACTCGCCCGGCGGCGGATTGGCCGGCACGCTCTCGGTCGCGCCCTGGCTCAGCACGCTGACGAACGGATAGACGCAGCCCGTCGAGAACGCCACGATCCGGCTGCCGGCGAAATGCTCGGCCACCAGCGCCGGCACCATCACGTTCATCGCCCAGGTCAGATCCTCGGCGCCGGTGGTACCGAATTTGCGCCCCGCCATGAACACGATGTTGGGCAGCTTGGGCAGCGCTGCGATCGCCTTGCGATCCAGGAAATCCGCGGCGATGCATTCCACGCCCCAGGATTCGAGCTTGGCGCGCAACCCCGGCTCGCTGAACCGCGCCACGCCGACGATGCGCTTGTTGGGCGCCGCGCGCTTGGCCAAGCCGGCGAGCGTGGGCCCCATCTTGCCGCCCACGCCCAGGATCATGATGTCGCCGTCGAGCCGCCCGAGCTCCTCGCTGAGCAAAGCCGACGGCCGTGTCATGAACTCTTCGAGCGCCGCCACGTCGGCGAAGCGATCGGGCAGTTTCGTGGGGTCGAGGCGTTGATGCGTATCGTAGGGCACGGGATCGGACCTTCCGGCAAAACAGGCCAGCGAGGCTAGGCGGAACCACGTGCTTGCGCAAGCTACGCGTAAGGCGAGCGCCGCACCGTATCCAGCACCTTGTGCAAGAGCCGCACCAGCGTGCGCGACTTCCGACTCGCTCAGCCCGGCAATGGCGTGGCGGTAATGCTGGAGCGCCACCGGCAGGATCTTGTCGAAAGCCTGCCGCCCCGCGGGCCGCACGAAGACCTCGATCGCGCGCCCGTCCTGCCGGCGACGGCCGCCGCTCGACCAGATCGTCACGCTCCATACGGTCGATGACACGGCTCAGCGTCGACTGGTCCGTGACGGTGTAGACCGCCAGCTCGCCGATGCCGCGCCCGTCGCGCGCCACCAGCACCGCCAGCACGCGCCACATCGGTACGGTGACGTCGAGCTTGCGCAGATCCTCGAGCAGGTCCTGGTTCAGCCGGTTGGTCAGCCGGTTCAGCAGATAGGGCAGGAAATCGTCGAGCTTGAGCCCGTCGCCCAGAATGCCGTTGTCATTGGTGCCGGCGTCGCTCATCCGCCCAGCAGCCCCGGCAGCCACGTCGCCAGCGACGGGAACAGCATGACCAGCGACGAGGATCGCCAGCCCGAACCACACATAGGGCATGGCCGCGCGATAGACCTGGTTCATGGTGATCTGCTTGGGCGCCACACCCTTCATGGTGAACAGCAGCAGCCCGAACGGCGGCGTCAGCAGACCGAGCTGCATGCAGATCAGGAACATGACGCCGAACCATACCGTGTCGATACCCAGCCGCTGCACCAGCGGCATGAAGAACGGCAGCGTGATCAGCATCATGCTCACCTGGTCGACGAAGCAGCCGAGAAACAGCAGGATCACCATCATGCCGATCAGCACGGTGTACATCGACAGCCCCTGCCCGGCGATCAGGCTGACGATGCCATTGGTGGCGCCGCTGAAGCTCAGCACCTGCGCGAAGGTGGTGGCGCCGACGATGATGAACAGGATGGTGCCGGAAACGGCGACGGTGCCCAGCAGCGCCTTCATCAGATTGGTGGCCGTGAGCTTGCGATAGGCCGCGGCCGCGACGATCGTGCCCGCCGCCCCCAGCGCCGCCGCCTCGGTCGGCGTCGCCCAGCCGCCGGTCATGGCGCCGATCACCACGCCGAAGATCGACAGCAGCGGCAGCACATGAATAAAAAACGGCCGCCAGCGCGCGAAGCCCGAGAGCCCGTCTTCGACGACAGCCTCCGGCGCCAGCGCCGGATTGAGCATTGCGCGCACGATGATGTAGCCCACGAACATCACGCTGAGCAGCAGCCCGGGCACCACGCCGCCGATCAGCAGGCCGGAGATCGAGATGCCCGCGAGGCTGCCCAGCAGCACCGCCAGTGCCGAGGGCGGGATCAGCATATCGACGCCGCCGATCCCCATGATCGGACCCATCGCCATGCTCGGCTCGTAGCCGCGCGCCAGCATCGTCGGCAGCATCAGGCTGCCGAGCAACGCCGTGGTCGCGATGGTCGAACCGGAAATGGCGGAGAACACTGTACCGGCGACGATCGCAATAACCGCGAGCCTTCCGGGCACGCGCCGGATCAGCAGCGCGATCGCATCGATCGCCTTGAGCGCCACGCCGGTCTGAAACAACACTTCGCCCATCAGCACGAAAAAGGGAATGGGCGTGAGCGAAAAGCTCGTCACCGATTGCACCGCATTGCGCGCAAGCTGCGACAACCCCGGTTCGCCGCCCAGGAACAGCATCGCGCCGACGATGTTGATGGCGAGGAAAGAGAAGGCGACCGGCAGGCCCAGCCCCATCACCACGCACAATCCGCCGAACAGCAGCAGGCTCGCTTCGATCCAGGTCACGCGCCTATCCCACCGATGTCGCTTCGTGCCGGCGCGTGCGCGCCCCCGACAGCAGGCGCTGCAAGACGGAAACAGAACTCGATCATCACCAGCAGCAGGAAGAACGGCAGCGGCGCGAGCAGCCACCATTCCGGAAACACCAGCGTCTTGATGGTGATCGAATTCAGCCGCGCACTCTCCAGTGTGATCGCCGTGCTATAGCGCAGCAGCACCGCGCAGACCGCCAGCCCCAGCAGATCGCCCGCCAGCTCCAGCGCCCAGGCGATGCGCGGGCTGACCATCGTCAGCACCAGGTCGAGACGCACATGCTGGCCCCGCCGCAGCAGCCAAGGGGCTGTCAGCAATGTAATCAGATAGAGCGCGTACTCGGAAACTTCATTGGCCCACGGAAACCCCGTGCGCGTGAGGTTGCGCAGCAGGATGTCGGCCGTCACCAGCATAACGCAGACCAGCAGCGTCAACGCGGCAACGGCCGCAAACAACTCAAGCAGGCGCCCGAACGCCGCCGAGATACGGGCCATCCCCGCCCCGGCGATCAGTTGCCGGCGAGCTGGCGCAGTTTCGCCCCGCTCTCCGGTGCGCGCTTGATCACCGACTGCCAGGCGACGTCATTGGCCTTGTCGAGGAACTGCTTGGCCGCCGCATCGCCGATGCTGATCGGCTGAATGCCGGCTTGCGTCTGCCGCTGCCGTTCGGACTGGATGAGAGCGACGTTCTCCGCATCCAGGCCCTCAAGCCACAGCGCGGCGTCGTTAAGCACTTTCTTCTGCGGATCGCCCAAGCCCTTCCACGTGTCGAGATTGACCAGCACATTGACCTCGACCGCGTAGAAGGCCGGCTCCAATCGGAATTTCGTCACCTTCTCCCAGCCCAGATCGAAAATGCCGGTGACCGGCCAGCCATAGCCGTCGACCACGCCGCGCTCCAACGCGGTGTAGACCTCGCCTGGCGCCGTGGTGATCGCGGTGCCGCCGAGCGCCTCGACCACGTCCTTGTAGACCGGCGTCACGCGGATCTTGAGGCCGGTGAAATCGAATTTCTCGATCTTCTTGTTGAGATAGATGTGGAACGGCACGTTGTGGAATTGCCGCGCCAGATATTGGCTGTTGAGCTTCTGATTGTGGAGCTGATTGACGAATTCCCAGGTCCCGTTCTTGCGCTGCTCGCTCATCGGCTTGTTGATGAGCTTGAAGCCGTCCGCTTCAGGCATCAGGTTCGTATAGAAAGCACCCGTCACGTTCGCCATGTCGACCACGCGGGTGCGCACGGCATTGCCGACTTCGAACGGCGGCACGGCGCGCGGACCACCGATATAGTTGATCTTGACGATGCCCTTGCCGTCCGCGTTCACCTTCTCGATGAAGCGCTCGAAATTCTTGGAAAACTGCGTGCCCTCCGCAAACGAGGTCACCGCGCGCAGCGTCACCTCCTGCGCCTGTGCCGCGGTGGTCGTCAGCATCATCGCCGCGATTGTCGTGATCAGCTTTTTCATGGCCCTCCCCCTTGCCTTCCTGTGTCTGTCGTTCTTGTCACTCGGCCGCCAGCGCCGGCATCGGCCCCATCACGCCGTATTGCGCCAGCGCGCGATCAAGCGCGTCACCCTCCGGATCGGCCAGCGCCGCCACCCGCGCCGCACGAATTGCCGCGACCGGATCTGCCGGACCACGCCCCTCCAGACTACGCAAAACCAATCCATCGAAGATTTTCAGGAAATTCTGGCGCCCGCGATGCTGCGTGTCGCCGTAACCTTTCAGCAGACGCGCGCACTCGGCGATTTCAAGCGCCATCGCATAATCGTGCTCAGCCGCGCGGCCAACCGCGTCCAGCCAGCGCCGCATCAACGCGTGCTCGCCCTGAAAGCGCAGGCTGCCCCGGCGAATTGGTCTGAGGGCCGCCACCAGCCGCAGCATCGCAAAGCCTGTGATCGTCGTCGTCTTCAGATGCAGGCCGACATTGAGGCGGTTGATCCATCCCCGGTTCCGGGCGCGTGCCAGCATCCGCGCGCCCAATCGCGCGGGAAGGATCGCGCAGATTTCATCCACGCCCGGCTTCAGATACTCGACCACCACCACCGGCTCATGCGGCTTGGCGCCAGTCTCCTCGCGCACGCGCGCATAGCGGCTGGCCCGCGTCTTCAGATCGGCGACGCGGATCACGTCCTCGTAGCTCATCCATAGCGCCAGGTGCCGGCCGGTTTCGGAGGTCAGCTTATAGTCATGCGCCGCGCCATCCGCGGCCAGGATCGGCCGCAGATAGTCGACATACAGATCGGCATACGCGGCATCCTGGTAGTCGATCAGCCGCGCCACGCCTTCATCCAGAATGTGATGCGTCGGCAGCGGGAACACGCGGCGCACGCGCTCCTGCGGTTTTTCCTGCCGCGCGAGCACCACCTCCGGCATCTGCGTCGTCTCGCCGCTGGCATGCGCGAAGCCGGCGGCGAAGCCGCGCAGATTGGCCTCGACCGCCTTGCCCGCGCCGCGGATCGCCGCCTCGCAATCGCCGCGCGACAGCGGCAGGGCGCCCGAACCCGCCATCGCCCCGAACAACACGGCGTTGATGACGCTGCCGCTCGCCTGCGCCAGCCGCGCCATGTCGAACAGGACGGGCCGCCGCGCCAGCTCCTGTGCCGCGCGATGGATGCGCACCGTGTCGATGCGCCCGTCGCCCATGGCACTCTTCTCGGCAATCGCGTAGATGCGATGCGTCGAGGCGATCAGCGTCGTGCGATCTGGACTGACATAGCCGTTCTGCATCGCACGCCCGGCCTCGAGCAGCTCCGACGCCACCATGATGTCGACATTGCCGGGATTGGGCGTCAGCGCGAAGACAGGCAGGCGCCCGCCCAACGAATCCTGGCTCTGCCGAAAAATTTCGAGATAGTACGTCGTCGCTCCGGTCCGCTGCGCCACGCCGGGGATCGACGTGCTTTGCGCGGGCAACCCCCGCGCCGTCGCTGCCGCGATCAGCCAATCCGCCAACACGCCGCCGCCTTCGCCGCCCAGCGCCGCAATCAGGATCGTGGTCGGACGATCCGCTCATGCGGGCGCGCCACGGCGCATCAGGCCGATAACAGATCGGCGAACGCGATCGAGCGCGCGGTCGAACCAGGTCGCGTTCTGCACGATATCGGCGCGATAGAACGAAGGACAGAGCACGGCGGCCTCCGCCACCTCTCCACACACGCCGCAGCCGACGCAACCGTTGTTCACATGCGCCACCGGATCGGTGCGCAGCGGGTCCGGATTGGGTTTGACGGTGAGCGACGGACAGCCCGACAGGCGGATGCAGGAATGGTCGCCCGTGCACACATCCTCGTCCACGCCGAAGCGCTGGCGCACCACGCGCTCGCCCGCCGCGAGCTTCTTGGCATTGAGCGGCCGGATGCGGCGCTGGCGCTCGAGCTGACACTCGCCTTCGGCGACGATGACCTTGAGCCCCTTCTCGTCCGTGGTCATGGCCCGGCGCAGCGTGCGCACCATGGCACCCATGTCATACGTGCGCACCGTCTTGAGCCAGCGCACGCCCAGGCCTTTCAGCGTGCGCTCGATGCCCATGTCGATGATCTCGGCGCGCGCATTCGTGCCGGTCGACGGGATATGCTGGGCACCCGTGGCGGCGCTGTAGCCGTTCTTCATGATGACCAGCACGCTGTCATCGCGATTGAACACGGCACCCGCAACACCGGACGTCAGGCCGTTATGCCAGAACCCGCCATCGCCCATCACGCTGATGACGCGCTTGTCGCCGAACGCCGGCCCCACCGCCGCCGAGCTCGCCAGGCCCAACCCGTAGCCCAGCACCGTATTGCCGATATTGAAGGGCGGCAGCGTCGAGAAGGTGTGGCAGCCGATATCGGCGCTGACATGGAACTTGCCGACCTCGCGCTCGACGATCTTCATGGCGCTGAACACCGGCCGCTCGGGACAACCGACGCAAAAACCCGGCGGGCGCGCCGGCATCGGCGTCCCCAGCAGTTCGGCTGCGCGCTCCTTCGGCTTTAGCGCCGCCGCGAACGCGGCGCCCACCGCCGTTAGATCGATGCCGCGCGGCACCGCGCCCTCGATGAAGCGCGTGACACCCGTCAACACGACCTCGCCCGTGTATTCGCCCGCCAGCGGCAGCACGTCCTTGCCCACGATGCGGGTATTGATATCGGCCTTGCGCAGCGCCGCGTTGATCGCATCCTCGATATAGGCGGGTTGGCCTTCCTCGACAACCAACACCGCGCGCTTGCCCGCACAGAACTGCGCGATCTCCTCGGGGATCAGCGGATAGGTAACGTTGAGCACGTAAATCGGCACATCCGTCGCGCCGAACGCGTCGGCGAGGCCGAGTTGCTGCAAGGCGCGGATGACATTGTTGTACATGCCACCCTGCACGATGATGCCGATCTCCTCATGCGCGCCGGCAAACACCTCATTGAGCTTGTTGTCGCGGATGAATTTGACCGCCGCGGGCCAGCGCACCTCGATCTTGTGCTTCTCCTGCACATAGGTCGACGGCGGCAGGCAGATGCGGCCGTAATCAAAATCCGGCTTGGAGATGACCTGCTTGCGCGACAGCTTCGGCGCTTGGTTGTCCTTGGCCACGAAGCTGCCGTGCACATGGCAGGCGCGGATGCGCAGCTCCAGCATCACCGGCGTGTGGCTGGCCTCGGAGAGCTGGAAACCTTTCTCCACCATCTCGACAATGGTCGGAAGATTGGGACGAGGATCGAGCAACCACATCTGCGACTTCATCGCAAACGCGTGGCTGCGCTCCTGGATGATCGACGCGCCCTCGCCGTAATCCTCGCCTACGACGATCAGCGCGCCGCCGCGCACGCCGGCCGAAGCGAGATTGGAGAGCGCGTCGGAGGCGACATTGGTGCCGACCGTGGATTTCCAGGTGACCGCACCGCGCATCGGGTAGTTGATCGAGGCACCGAGAATAGCCGCCGCCGCCGCTTCGTTCGCCGCCGGCTCGAAATGCACACCGAGCTCTTCGAGCAGCCCTTGCGCATCCGCCAGCACGTCCATCAGGTGCGAAACCGGCGCACCCTGGTAGCCGCTGACATAGCTCACGCCCGATTGCAGCAGCGCCTTGGTGATGGCGAGGATGCCCTCGCCATGGAACACCGCGCCTGCGCCCAGTCGCAGGCTCTCGACCTCTTTGGCAAATGACCGTTCCATCGCGCCCGCCCTGACGGCCACAGAAGGCCGTTATATGCAAATGCATATATCTCGGCGCAACCGCCGTCAAGCCGGCGCCGGTGGCAGGCACCGGCGCGATCCCCTAATCTGCGCGTCCCATGACTGACGCCCGCATCTATGCACCCGCCACGCAACGCAATCGCGATGTTATCCTCGACGTGTTGCGCAAGATCCTTCCCCCGTCGGGCCTCGTGCTCGAAATCGCCAGCGGCTCCGGTGAGCACGCCGTGCATTTCGCGCAGGCGCTGCCGCGCCTCACCTTTCAGCCCACCGATCCGACCCAGGACGCTCTGGCCAGCATCGCCGCCTGGATCGCAGCCGCGAAAGTGGAGAATGTGCTGGCACCGCTGCGGCTCGATGTCACCGCGCAATCCTGGCCGGTCAAATCCGCCGATGCCGTGCTGTGCATCAACATGATCCATATCTCGCCATGGAGCGCCACGATTGGCTTGATGCGCGGTGCGGCGAAGATCCTACTGCCCGGCGCCCCGCTCTATCTCTATGGCCCCTACCGGCGCGGAGGCGCGCACACCGCGCCCAGCAATGCGGATTTCGATGCAAGCCTGAAGGCGCGCGATCCCGCCTGGGGCGTACGCGATCTCGAGGCGGTCGCGGACCAGGCGCACCAAGCGGGCTTCTCTTCCCCCGCCGTCACGCAAATGCCCGCCAACAATCTGAGCGTCGTCTTCCGGCGGGAAGGCGCGTGAGCGCAAAACGCAAGAACCCGCCGCTCGCCGATGCGGGCGTCAAGGCCGTCTTCGACGCCTATCCGCCGAAGCTGCGTGGAAAGCTCGTCGCTCTGCGCGATCTGATTTATGCAACCGCCACCGAAACACCGGGCGTCGGCAAGCTCACCGAAACGCTCAAATGGGGCCAGCCCAGATATCTGACTGCCGCGACCGGCAGCGGCACCACCATCCGCATCGATCGCGTCAAGGCCAGCGCCGACCGCTACGCGCTGTATGTCCATTGCCAGACGGATCTGGTCGCCACCTTCCGACAGCTCTATCCGCGATCCTTCACCTACGACGGCAATCGCAGCATCATGTTCGCGCTCGATGACAAGATCGACGAGGACGCCCTGCGCCATTGCGTCGGCCTCGCCCTCACCTATCATCGACGCAAGCGCGGCTGACACACGCGCGAACACAAGCGGGAGACGCAACATCCATGACAGAGATCGCAAGCTTGCTGGCGGAGCGCTTTGGCGACGCCCCGGCCACGCTGCCGGCCGACATCCCCGAGACGTGGCTGCAGATCGCCCGGCGCGGCGTTTGCCGCCGCTTCAAGCCGGAGAAAGTCGATGCCGCGACTCTCGACGCGCTGCTCGCCCTTGCCTTCTGCGCGCCGACCAAGAGCGACCTGCAGCAGCGCGATATCGTGGTGGTCGACGACCCGGCCTTGCGCCATGAGCTGACGGCGCTGCTCACCACCGGGCGGCTGGCCCAGCCCTGGATCGCCGACGCGCCGCACCTGCTGGTCTTTTGCGCCAACAATCGGCGCCAGCGGCTCTGGCATGAATGGCGTCAGCGTCCGTTCGTCAACGACCATCTCGACGCCTTCTTCAACGGCGCCGTCGATGCCGGCATCGCCATGACGGCATTCGTCCTTGCTGCCGAAGCCGCCGGCCTCGGCTGCTGCCCGATCAGCGCCATCCGAAACGATAGCGCCACGGTGAGTCGGCTGCTCGGCCTGCCGAATTTCGTCTTTCCGGTGGTGGCGCTGGCGGTCGGCTGGCCGGACGGCCCGGTCAAGCGCAGCATGCGCCTGCCGCTCGCCGTCACCGTTCATCGCAACCGCTACGCCGAAGACGGGTTGCGCTCCGCGGTGGAGAGTTACGATCGCCGCCGCGAGGCGGCACAGCCCTACGCGCAGCAGCGTGCAGTCGAGCAATTCGGCACAACGTCGCCCTATGGCTGGTCGGAGGACAAGGCGCGCCAATATGCCCAGCCCGAGCGCGAGAATTTCGGCGCCTTCATCCGCCGCCAGGGATTCAAGCTGGATTAGCCGCCCTTAAGGCTGCTCGACCTCGATGAAATGCGGATCCGGGCGCTTGTAGAGGTCCTCGTAATGGACCAGCACCGGCTCGCCCAGCGCCACGGACTGCCCATCGTGGAATGCCCATTCGCCGCGATCGCACAGATCGGCCGTGACATAGCCGTTCAGATAGAAGCGCCGGTCGATCGTCGATGTGTTGCGCCCCGAGCCGTGCACCGTAAACAAGTTCCACATCGCGACATCGCCGGGCTCGAGTTCCACCGTGACGAGCTTCGCGGGATCGAGGCCAAGCGCGCCGAACTGTTCGGTGGTCATGATCTGGTGCATCACCTGCCCTTGCGACGTGAACGCAAGCTCGCCCAGGCGATGGCTGCCGGGATAGACGGTCATGGCGCCGTTCTCGGCGCGATGCCGGTCGATGGCGATGCCGGTCTGCACATAGGATTGCGGCAGGCCGCGATACGCCTCGCGCGGCCGGCGGAAGCGCACATCCTGGTGGTAGCCGAACTCCACCATCGCCGCACCGCGCGGCTTCCAGTGGAGCTGGTTGATGATCTGTTTCAGATTGCGGCCGAGCAGCGGTGCGAGGATCGCCAGCATCCGCGGATCGGTGCGGATCTTCGCGAGCACCGCATCGAAATAAGACGGCCACTGCACCATGCGCACGATGCGGCCGATATTCTTATCCTCGCCCAGGCGGAAGAATGTGTTCTTGTCGCGATAGCTCGCACCATAGGCGAGGCCTTGCGCGTAGATGCGATCGAACGAAGCCGCCATCTCGTCCACTTCGGCGCGCGTGAAAACACCGCGCACGATGGCATAGCCCTGGCTCTCGTAATCCTCGAGGTAACGCCCGCGACGTATATCGTCCATGCCGAAATGTCTCAACCAGTCCAATGCCTTGAAGATTCAATCCACAGGCGGAGTATGGCCGATAAGGCGGACGATGGCCAAAGCTTTCTCAACTCCGCTTGGCACCACTCAAATCGCGTCCCCGTTGATTCAAATCGAGGTCGATTCGCGGGGCCGGACGGAGTATATCGTCGAAGAGAGACGCCCGCTCCACACTCGCTCGCGCAGAAGTTGTTCGAGTACAAACGGACCAAGGGAGAAGCAGAGGATGTTCGACGCTGCATCCGCCGAGGGGGTTTCCCGCCTGCGCGTGCGCACGATCCCCTTGGATCGTCCGTGGTTCTGGTTGGCGGACGGCTGGCGTGACCTCACGGACCACGCTGCCGTCAGCCTCGCCTATGGTGCAATCCTGGTTATCGTCAGTTTCGCGCTGACTCTCGGCCTGATCTTGGCCGGCCTCGACTATTTGCTGTTGCCGCTCGCCGCCGGATTCTTTTTTGTGGCACCGTTGCTCGCGGTCGGACTGTACGAGTGCAGCCGCCGTCGCCAGGCGCGCCTGCCGGTTACGTTGCGTGCCGCCCTTGGAGCGTGGCGCGCTAACCCGTCGCAGATCGCCTATATGGGCCTGATCCTGATGCTGTTTCATCTGGTTTGGGTGCGCATCGCGACGCTGCTCTATGCGCTGTTCTTCGGCCAGGCCAATCCCTCGCTTGATTCGCTCGTCAACACGCTTCTCATTTCACCGATGAGTTTGCCGTTCCTCGCCATCGGCACGCTTACCGGCGCCGTTCTGGCCGCCATCGTCTTCACCATCGGCGCGGTGTCGTTGCCGATGCTGCTGGACCGCAATGTCGATGTCATCACGGCCATCGCCACCAGTTTTGCGACGGTGCTGCATAATTGGAAGCCGATGGCGTTGTGGGCCGCGTTGATCGTGGTCTTTACAGCGATCGGCATGGCGCTGTTCTATATCGGCCTGGCCGTGGCGCTGCCGCTGGTCGGCCACGCCAGCTGGTACGCCTATCGCGACCTGGTTGAGTAGCCGCTAGCCCATCGCGCGCCGCCAGCACGGGTCTTGTCGCATCAGGGGCAGGGAATGAATTAACGCAATGACCGCCGGACCCTGCTGTGAAACAATTCGCCTGGCCTTGATGCAGGTCAAGGGCACCACACATGCCACAATGCAAGAAACCCCGTTTCTACACATTGGCCCGATGGATGCGCGTCATGGCGGCCAATCGGCAAGTCGATGCGGTATCGCTGATCGACGACATTGAAGCGGAATTTGCTCTCACCGCCGACGAGACCGGACGCGACCCCCTCTCCGCCCCCGTGCGCGCCGCCATCGCGAAAGTCCCGCGCGAAAAATTCGTGCCGCCAAGCGAACGGGCTCTCGCCTACCTGAACTGCCCGCTTCCCATCGGCCACGGCCAGACGATCTCGCAACCCTTCATCGTCGCCATCATGACGGACCTCCTCGATCTGCAGCCGACGGATTCGGTGCTCGAGATCGGCACGGGATGCGGCTATCAGACCGCGATCCTGGCCGAGATCGCGCATCGCGTCGCCAGCGTCGAGGTGGTTCAAAACCTCGCCAACACCGCGCGTGAGCGGCTGAACGACCTTGGCTATCGCAACATCACATTGAGAACTGGCGATGGCGCCGCCGGCTGGCCCGAGCTTGCGCCCTTCGATGCCATCATCGTCACCGCGGCGGCGGTGCAAATGCCGGCGGCGCTGATCGAGCAGTTGAAACCGGGCGGCCGCTTGGTGATTCCCATCGGTGCGCCCGGCGCGCCGCAGACGCTCATGCGCATCGACAAGCGCGCGGACGGCACCACGAGGCAGCGCGAGATCCTGCCCGTGGCCTTCGTGCCGCTGGTCTGACGCCTACTTCTTGTTGTTGCGCATCGCTGCCAGAACCTCGGCGGCCTTGCTCATCATCATGCTCATATCCGTCGCCACGGCGACGAAGGTATAGCCCATGTCGATATAGCTGTGGACGATCTCCGGTGTGGCACCAACGATGCCGCAGCCCTTGCCGGCATCGCGCGCGATCTGCGCGCCCTCTGCCAGCTTGCGCTGCACCTCCGGGTTGGCGATATCGCCAATGTGACCCATGGCACCGGACAAATCGCCGGGCCCGACGAACAGCGCGTCGACGCCGTCGACCTCGGCGATCTCCGGCATGCGCGACAGCGCCTCCGGCGTTTCGATCTGGACAATGACGCAGATCTGCTCGGACGCGCGCTTGAGATAATTCGGCACCGTGCCGAAGCGGCTGCCGCGCTGCATCGAGGAAATGCCGCGTGCCCCCGCCGGGGGATAGCGCGTCGACGCCACGGCCATGCGCGCCTCTTCCACGGTCTGCACATACGGGAACATGATGGTCTGCGCGCCAGAATCGAGCGCACGCTTGGTCATCACGCGATCATTCCACGGCAACCGCACGACCGATTGCGCCGGCGTGCCGGCGATCGCCTGCATCATCGCCACGGCCGACCCGTAGTCGAGCGGCGAGTGCTCCATATCCACGACCAGCCATTCGAAGCCCGCACAGCCCAGCGCCTCGGCGACCCACGGGCTGGTGGATACGATCCAGGTGCCGATCTGCGGCGGCGTACGCAGCAGGTTCTTCTTGAAGAGATTGACGGGCAGGTCCATGGGGAGCGCCTCTCCGGTTAAAGGGATTGCGGCTCGAAGCGCATCGCGCCAGTGACGCTGGCCTTAGGCTCGAGTGCGATCACGCCCGTGTCCGTGCGCCCTTCAGCGAGTTGATTGAACCCATTATTGGCGTTGCTCACCGGCTCGAACGCGAAAAACTCATGATGCGGCGGCACGTAAATAACCGTGTGGCCGAAAACTTTGTCGGCGGTAACATTGAGCCGCGTCTTGCGTTCCGGCCATTCGACCGTCGCGCGATAGTCCCAGCCGGTGAAGCAATTATCGCACTCCAGCTGCGACAGAACCGGCCCCTTGGCGAAGTCAAGCGACGGCGGGACGGGCACGTTGCGCACCGGAATGAGCGTGTCGTCCGATTCCCAAATGCCCTTCACATTGATCTTGAGACGCGCCGCTTTGCTCATCGGGAAATACGGATGCAGGCCGAACCCGCACGGCATTTTGCGCGTGTCGTCGTTGGTCATGACCAGCGTCGCGCCGAGCCCCTTATCGCTGAGCGCGAATTTCTGGCGCGCCGTGTAGGCGAACGGCCACTCGCCTTTCTTGCCCTGCGGCTTGTAGGCAAACACCAGCTCGGCGTTCGCCTTGTCGTGCGATGCCACCTGCCAGGGCGCCTGCCAGGAATTGCCGTGGATGGCGTGCGGGGAGTTGTCGAAATTCAGGGCCAGCTGATGGTCGCGCCCGTCGAAGCTGAACTTGCCGTTGCGCACGCGATTGGAGAACGGAAACAGCGGATAGCAGGCGAGGCCGCGCGGGTTGCGCGCCGCGATTGCGCCGGCCTCGGGTGCCCGCATCAGGTCGACGCCGCCTTGCTCGGCCGTCCGGAAGCTGACGATACAGCCGCCCGCCGCCGGTGCTAGCACCAGCGTCAGCTTTCCCGCCGCCAAAGTCAGAGTTTCGTCCTTGCCGGCCATGCGCTTTCCCCTCCCGGTTGGGCCGGCACGCTATCGCGGTTTCTTCGTGCCCCGCAACCCAGCCCGTCCGGATATGCCCGCCCAGGCTGTAACATGTTAGTCTGTTGCTAACGGCTTGCGCCCCGCCTATCATGCCCGCCAGTCGTCCGCGATGAACTTGCTTGCGGGCGCGAGGCACATTGCCTGCATAACGCAAGGGGAGGAACACGCCGATGAAGAAACCGACACGACCGTCCATGCGCCTGGCGCGCCGCAATGTGCTGAAGGGCACGACCGCCCTCACCGCGCTGGCTTTGGCAGCGCCCTATCTCAACACCAAGACCGCCTACGCCCAAAGCGGTGCCTTCAACTGGCAGCGCTTCAAGGGCGAAAAGCTCGAGGTGTCGCTGACCAAGTCGCCGCGCGGCGATGTGCTGCAGAAAAATCAGAAGGAATTCGAGGAGCTGACCGGCATCACCGTCGGCGCCGAGCAGGTGCCCGAGCAGCAGCACCGCCAGAAAGTGGTGATCGAGTTCAATTCCGGCCGCACCAGCTTCGACGTTCTGACGGAATCCTGGCACGTGCAGAAGCGCCTGTTCGGCAAGGGCAAGTGGCTCGACGATTTGCGCCCCTTCCTGGCCGACAAGCAGCTTACGGCACCGGATTACGATTTCGCCGATTTCGGCAAGGCCGGCGTGACCTACGCGACGCAAGCCGACGGCCGCATCGACACGCTGCCGCTCAACATCGACTATTGGGTGCTCTACTGGAACAAGGAGCTGTTCGCGGCCAAGGGCGTCGCCTACCCGAAGACCTTCGACGAGATCATTGCTGCGGCCCAGAAGCTCAACGATCCGTCCAAGGGTATTGCCGGCTTCGTTTCACGCGGCCTCAAGAATGCCAACGTGCCGGTGTGGACGAGCTTCCTGATGGGCCACAACGTCGACCCCGTCGACGCTAACGGCAAGCTGACGACCGACGGCCCCGAGGCGATCGCCGCGGGCGAGATCTACAAGAAGCTCAATCGTGAATTCGCCCCGCCGGGCACGGTCGGCTTCAACTGGAACGAATGCCAGACGACCTTCTCGCAAGGCCGCGCGGCGATGTGGCTCGATGGCATCGGCTTCGCGCCGCCGCTCGAAGATGCGACCAAGTCCAAGATCGTCGGCAAGGTCGGCTACGGCGTTATGCCCGCCGGCCCCAAGGCGCAGCACTCGGCAATGTTCGGCGACGGCATCGGCGTCTCCTTCAGCACCAAGAAGAAGGAAGCCGCCTATTTCTATTGCCAGTGGGCGACCAACAAGGTGAACCAGGCCCGCCTGCTCGCCACCGGCTCGGGCGCCCCGCCGCGCAATTCGCCCTACACCGATCCGGCGACCGTCGCCCAGCTCACCCTGCCCAAGGATTGGCTGACCGCGGTTCTGGAATCGGCCAAGATCGGCCGCCCCGGCCTGCCCGTCATCGTGCCCGTGACGGAGTTCCGCGACATCATCGGCATCGGCCTCACCAACACCATCAACGGCGCCGACGTCGCGACCGAGCTCAAGAAGGCGACCGAGCAATTCCGTCCGATCCTCGAGAAGAGCGAGACGTGACCTCGGAGACTAGATGACGGCTCAACCGCTGAGCGGTCCCCAAGCGATCGCCGGTGCGTTGCCTCGCGCACGCACCGGCGCGCACGCCTATGCGCGCCACCGCCGCCTCTACCGCTTCATTTATCCGGCCCTGGCGCTGATCTTCACGGTCATCGTCTTTCCCTGGCTGTTCACGCTCTACATGAGCGTGCACGACTGGAAGATCGGCCAGGAAAAGCATTTCGTCGGCCTCGCCAACTACGCGCGCCTCGCTACCGACGAGCGCTTCCTCGAATCGATCTGGCGCACCATTTACTTCACGACGCTCGCCGTCATCCTGCCGCTGATCTTCGGCACGCTGGCCGCGATGATCTTCCATCGCCGCTTTCCGTTTCGCGGCCTGCTGCGCGGCATCTTCATCATGCCGATGATGGCAACCCCCGTCGCCGTGGCGCTGGTGTGGACCATGATGTTCCACCCGCAGCTCGGCGTGCTCAACTATCTGCTGGGCGAGATCGGCATCCCGCCGCAGCTCTGGGTCTATTCGCCCAACACCGTGATCCCGGCCCTGGTGATGGTGGAGATCTGGCACTGGACGCCGCTGGTCATGCTGATCGTCCTGGGCGGACTCGCCGCCCTCCCGACCGAGCCTTATGAATCCGCGCATATCGACGGCGCCAGCCAGTGGCAGATGTTCCGCCACATCACCTTCCCGCTGGTGCTGCCCTTCATCGTGGTTGCGGCCATCATCCGCACCATCGATGCCCTCAAGGCCTTCGACACGATCTTTGTGATCACCCAGGGCGGGCCCGGCACAGCGTCGGAAACCATCAACATCTTCCTCTACCTCCAGGCCTTCTCGTACTACAACATCGGCTTCGCCTCGGCGGTGGTGGTGGTGTTCTTCGTGCTCATCGTCATGCTGGCGCTGCTGCTCATCTACATCCGGCAGAAGGCGAAATGGTCATGAGCGCCGTCGCCGCCACGCCGCCGCTGGCCTTCCGCCTGCGCAAGCTCGCCGGCAATATTGGCTTCGCGCTGTCAGTCTTCGTCATCGTCTCGCCCGCCATCCTCGTCTTCCTGTGGATGCTCTCCCTCGCCTTCAAGAACGAGATCGACAACACGGCGTACCCACCTGTCTTTATCCCCAGCGAATTCACCTTGAAGAATTTCTTCGAGGTCTTTCGTGCGAGCCCGTTCGCGCTCTATTTCTGGAATTCCGTCATCGTCTCGGGCTCGGCCACGCTGATCGCGCTGGCGATCGGCATTCCGGCCGGCTACGGCATCGCGCGCGTGGGTGCGCAGAAGCTGGCGGTGCTGATTCTCATCGCCCGCATCACCCCGCATCTGAGCTTCCTGATCCCGCTCTTCATCATGTTCCAGATGCTGGGCCTGATCGGCACGCTGTGGCCGATGGTGATCACGCATCTCGTCATTACGGTTCCGATCGTCGTCTGGGTGATGATCGGTTTCTTCGAGAGCCTGCCGCCCGACATGGAGGAGGCCGCTTCCATCGACGGATGCACGCTGTGGCAGGCCTTCCTCTACGTGGCCCTGCCGCTGGCGCGCCCCGGCATCGTCGTGGCGACGCTGCTGGGCTTCATCTTCTCCTGGAACAACTTCCTGTTCGGCGCCGTGCTGGCCGGCCGCGAGACCCGCACGCTGCCGGTGGCGGTCTACAACGTCCTCACCTTCGAGCAGATCGCCTGGGGGCCGCTGGCCGCGGCGGCGCTGATCGTCACCTTGCCGGTCCTGGTCATCACCATTTTCATCCAGCGCGAGATCGTGGCCGGTCTCACCGCCGGCGGCGTCAAGGGCGGCTGACCGTCTTGACCTCGGGCGCGAGCATGGTGGCGATCTTGCGCGCAAGATCGGCCGAACGATAGGGCTTGCCGATCAGCTCGACGCCCTCATCGAGCCGGCCGTGGTGAATGATGGAATCCTGCGTATAGCCTGACGTGTACAGGACCCTGAGCCCGGGCCGCCGGCGCATCGCCTCCTCCGCCAGGACCCGGCCGCTCATGCCGCGCGGCAGCACCACATCGGTAAACAGAAGATCGACATGCTCCAGCTTGTCGAGCTCAAGCAGAGCGGCCGGTCCGTCCGCGGCCGCGACAACCTCGTAGCCCAGCCGGCCCAGCATGGCTATCGCCATCGTGCGCACATCCGCCTCGTCCTCGACCAGCAGGATGCGCCGCCCGGGCACCGCGTGCGCGTGCCGCCGCGCATCATCCGCCGCGTGCGCTTCCATATGGCTTTCGCCGCGCGGCAGGTAGAGCTTCACGGTCGTTCCGTGCCCGATTTCGCTGTAGATCTTGACGTGACCGCCCGACTGCTTGGCGAACCCGAAGATCATGCTGAGCCCGAGCCCGGTGCCCTTGCCCACGCCCTTGGTCGTGAAGAACGGCTCGAATGCCCGTTCGAGCACCTCGCGCGACATGCCGCTACCGGTGTCGCTGATGGCCAGCATCGCATACGGGCCGGGCTTCAGCTCGGGGTTGACCGCGGCATAGGCCTCGTCCAACCAGACATTGGCGGTTTCGATGGTGAGCTTGCCGCCGTCCGCCATGGCGTCGCGCGCATTGACTGCTAAATTCAGCAGCGCCTCCTCGACCTGCGACTTGTCCGCCAACGCCGGCCACAGATTCGCCGCGCATTTCGTGACGATCTCAATGGACTCTCCCAAGGCGCGTCGCAGCAGCTCATCGAGATCGCGGACGATCAAGTTGAGATCGAGCTGTGTGGGCAGCAGGACCTGCTGGCGCGAAAACGCCAGCAGCCGCTGCGTGAGGGCGGCCCCGCGCTCACCGGCTCGCCGGATCATATCGATGGTCCTGCGGTCGGCCGCCGGATCGATCCCGAGCCGCTCGGCCAGCATCTCGGCATTGCCGAGCGCGATCGTCAGCAGATTGTTGAAATCATGCGCGATGCCGCCGGTGAGCTGCCCCACTGCTTCCATTTTCTGGGCCTGGCGCAAACGCTGCTGCAGATCCTCTTGCGCGGCCTCCGCCTCTTTACGCGCGGTGATGTCGACGATCAGCCCGTCCCAGATCACGGCAGCACCTGTATGCTTGCGCGGCTGCGAGAGATTGTGGATCCAGCGCACCGCGCCATCCGATCGCACAATGCGCGCCTCGAATTCGAAGCGCGACAAATTGCGATAAGCTTCGCGCCGCAAGCCGTCGATCCTGGCGCGATCGTCGGGGTGAAATTGCCGGCGCAAGAAATCCGGATCGGCCAATGACTTTTCCGGCGTGCAGTCCGGCCCATACAGAACCTGCACGCCCGAGCTGATAAAAGCGAGCCGGCTCCTGCCGCTCAGCTCGACGATGCGTTGATAAACGATTCCGGGAACATTGTCGGCGAGGCGGCGAAAGCGCGTGTCGCTCTCGCGCAGATCGGCCATCACGACCTGTTGCGCGCTATCCGCACGGTTCAGCCATCGCGCCACCAGCGCAACGATGACCGCCAGCATCAAGACGTTGAACAGGGCATAGAGCGCGAGCCCGACTTCCATTCCGAAGTAGCCATTGCGTTCTGCATGAAGCCGGGCCCAGCCGACGAGAGGAATGCCGATCACGATGACCGGCAGCAATAGCTTCGCCAGCGCACCGCCGAAACGATCGCTCAGCAGCTCGGCGACGATTCCCTTGTCCGCGGTCAAAGCGAGGATGGTGAGGGTCAGCGCCGTGAACGCCGCCGCTGTGTGCAGGGCCATCGGCGTGAACAGGGCGATGTTCGTCAGCGCCCAAGCCCCGAACGCATAACCCAGCAGGACCGAGAAGGTCAGCGCCAGGGCCAGGCACGCGAGGAATTGCGACAGCAAGGCGGCCCGCTTGAACTTCGCCTGCGTCAGCAACAAGGCCGCGCCGGCAAGCACCAAATTGATCGCGGTATTGGCGCCCATGCGGCCGGGTGCGCGCGACTGCACGCTATCGCCGCTATCGCGCACCAACAGCTGATCGATTCCAAAATCGGTCGCGGTGAGGTATTCCACGACCGTTGCCGCACCCAAGAGCAGGACGATGGCCGCCAAAGCACGCCCGGCGACCCGGCGCCACGGCGCGACATTTTCCGCGCAGAGCAGCCAGATCGCGCCAAAGCTGAGAGCGAAGCCGAAAGCGGTGTTGGCCTTCATCGCCGTGAAGCCGGTGAGCCCGGTCTTCAGCGCCGGAATATCGGCCCACCAGCCGACCAGCACCGCGATGCTGAGCGCCAATCCTCCGGCCGCGACAACGGGCAAGATTGCCGCCCGATATGCGGCAATCGCCCGGTCGCGCTCGGATTTATCCGGCCGCTCGGCTGTGCCTCGGACCATGCGCCTGTTCACCAACCGATCGGTTGCCGAATGCTGTCCGCAGCGAGGCAGGCCTCGCATGCAGGGGAAAAACCACCCAAAAGTAGAGGCACCAGCACAAATACCGGTTGCGCCCGCACGCGTCAACACGCGTCAGGCGCCGGCGGCCGCGCGGTTATTTGCCGCCGTCGACCGACAGGGTCTGCCCGGTGATCCAGCCGGCGTAGTCGGAGGCGAAGAACATGACCGCGTGGGCGATATCCTCCGGTTTGCCGAGCCGTTTGAGGGCGATACGCTCGACCAGCTGTTTCTGCCCCTCCGCCCCGTACGCCTCCCACTGGCGCTCGGTGGCGGGGTTGGAGCGCACGAATCCCGGCGCCACGCTGTTGACGGTAATGCCGAAGGGCCCCAGCTCGTGCCCAAGCTGCCGCGTGAGCCCGATCAGGGCCGCCTTGGCCGAGGCATAGGCCTGGATGCCGGTCAGGCTGACGCCGAGCCCGGCACCGCTGGAGATGTTGACGATGCGTCCAGCGCCGGCCTTCTTCATCGCCGGTGAAGCGGCCTGGCTGAACCAGAACGCGCCATTCACATTGATCTCAAAGATGACCCGCCACTCATCTTGCGTGATCGCCTCGATCGGCCGTCCGACCTGGCCCGCGACCCCGCCGGCATTGTTGACCAGCACGTCGAGGCGGCCATCCTTGGCCACGACATCGTTGACGAAGGCCGACACCGCATCGCGCTTCGACACGTCGAGAACGCGCACGGTCATCTTGCCGCCGGCGGTCTCCTGCAGGCCCGCCTCATTGAGATCGCATGCCCAGACCTTGGCGCCGCGCGCGGCGAAGCCTTGCGCGATGGCGCGCCCCAGCCCGTGCCCCGCCCCGGTGACAATGGCGGTCTTGCCGGTGAAATCGATCTTCATGCCGGCACGGTTTCGAGCAGCGCGTCCAGCGTCTTCCAATCCATCGGCCGGCGGCCGTCCTCGATATCGTGGATCAGCGCCACCAGCCGGTCGATCGTCGGCGTCTTGATGCCAAGCGGCCGCGCAATCTCGCCGATGATGGCGATCTGCGCGTCGATCTCGGTCTTGCGCTTGCGCACCGCCAGATCGCGCCAGATGCCGCTATGCGTCTTCGCCGATTTGCGGTTGTGAGCGACCATCGCGTCGATCGAGGCTAGCGTGGCCGCGCGCGGCGCGTCGGTAAAAAACGCCGCCGGCTCATAGCCGTTGAAGCCGAGGCAGTCGATCCCCTTGGCGCGCGCGACACTCGTCGCTTCCTCGCCCAGCTTGCGATAGACCGGGAAGTGCCGCGCCGACGCCAGCGCGTCGGCGATCGATTCATTGGTCAGCGCCGTCGCGAACAGCAGCGCGCCATAGCCGAGCTTGCCCCACAGATAGCCCCAGATATTCTCCGTCAGCACGGCGTTGGGCTCGAACAGTTTCAACAGCGCGTGCATGTCTTGCACGCGCTTCGTTGTCGCGCCGTCGATTTCGCCGACCACGACGGCGCCGCGCCCACCGTAAAGCACACGCCCCGGGGCCAGGTAATCGGCGCCGAAATTGACGAAGCAGCCCATCGTGCGGTTCTCGCCGACGATCTTCGCGATGGTCAGCTCGTTGAGCCCGTTCTGCGCCGACAGCACATAGCCGCCTTTCGCCAAGAACGGCGCCAATTGCCGTGTCGCCGCGTCGGTGTGCTGCGCCTTCACCGCCAGGATGACGCGATCGTAGGTCCCTTTCACCTGCGCCGGCGTGAAGGCCTTCGCTTTCACGGTGAAGGTTTCGATCGGCCCTTCGATCGTCAGGCCCTGTGCATTGATGGCGTCGACATGATCCGCGGCCTGGTCGACGAACAGGACGTCGTGCCCGGCCCGGATCAGATAGGCGCCCAGCGTGCCGCCGATGGCGCCAGCGCCCCAGATAAGAAGCGGGGCACTCATGACGGCCACGGCCCGTTCAGGATGTCCCGCGTTTCGGCGACCGCAACGTCCCACATGGCCAGCATCTCCTCATCGGACCGGCGGTGATAGCCGCCATAATTGCCGTCACCGAGCAAGGCGCGCGCCTGTGCCGGATTGCTCGCCTTCAGGAGGTCGAGATTGACCATCGGCTTGCGTTCGTCCGGCTGTCGGACATTCGGCAGCCGCGTCCACGGGAAATTCTCCAGCCACGACGCATGGCTCGCGATCGGATCGATCTCCATCGCTTTCGCCCAGGTCTTCGGCGCGTTCCACCAATTGTGGAACTTGACCGTGACGTCGGGATTGTCGCCCATCCATTCCTGCGCCAAGGCGCTCACCGGATTGTTGCCGCCATGCCCGTTGACGATCATCACGCGCTTGAATCCAGCACGCTTGATGCTGTCCAGTACATCGCGCGCCACCGCCAGCGCCGTCTGCACGCGCAAACTGATGGTGCCCGGATATGCCGCGAAATAAGGCGTAATGCCGTAGCTCTGCACCGGAAAGACCGGCACGCCCAGCGGCTCCGCCGCGTCGATCGAACTTTCTCGGCCAGGATCGCGTCCACGCCGAGGCTGAGATAGGCATGCTGCTCGACGCTGCCGATCGGCAGGATGCAGCGCGCATCTCCTTTGAGGTACGTCTCGACCTGCATCCAGTTCATATCGACGATACGCACAATCGCCACCCCGCTAGGCCGCATTTCGACAGGCGATACGGCGCGTTCACAGGTATGAACGCCGCGCCCTCCGGCAGCCCATCTCGACAACTTGGCATACTGTATGCAACTATTTTTTTGGCCGTCGGGCCCGGGGTCGCCGGGGCCAACAACAAGCCATCATGAGCAGGAGGGGTGTTTCATGGGAGTGAACCCATTTTTGAGGTCGGCGCTGATCGGCGCCGCCTTGGCGGTCGGCATGGCCGCGCCGTCCTTTGCGCAAACACTTACCATCGGCGTGCGCGGCGGCCCGGAATTGCTGGATCCGCATTTCTCGGCGCTCGGCACCCACGCCGAAGCCGCCAAGCACATCTTCGACACGCTGGTCTGGTCCAACGATGACATCCAGATCGAACCCGCCCTGGCGGAATCCTGGAAGGTCGTTGACGACACGACCTGGGAGTTCAAGCTCCGCAAGGGCGTGAAGTTCCACGACGGTTCGGAATTCACGGCCGAGGACGTCAAGTTCTCGATCGAGCGCATCCCGGTGGTCACCGGCCCGACCACGATGACCATCTACGTGAAGCGTGTGGCGTCGATGGAGATCGTCGATCCCTACACGATCCGCATGAAGACGGACGGGCCGGCCGCAACCCTGCCCTATGATTTCGTCCGCCTGTTCATCGTCTCCCACAAGATCGGCATGCAGCCGCGCAACGAGGAGTTCAACACCGGCAAGGCCGCCATCGGCACGGGCCCTTACAAGCTTGTCTCGTGGACGCCTAAGGCCGACCTGGTGCTCGAGCGCTTCGACCAGTACTGGCGCGGCCCCTCGCACTGGCAGCGCGTCGTGCGCAAGGAAATCGGGAATGACTCCTCGCGCCTCGCCGCCCTCAAGGCCGGCCAGGTCGACCTCATCAACTACGTCTCCGCGTCCGATTATCAGGCGCTGCAGAAGGATCCGAAGATCAAGGTCGTCAAGGGCGATTCCATCTATGTGATGAACCTGCAGCCCGATCTGCGCGAGAAGACGCCGAAGATCTACGACAACAACGGAAATCCTTTGGATAAGAATCCGTTGCGCGACCCGCGCGTGCGCGAGGCCCTCGACCTTGCCATCGATCGCACGACGATGGTGGAGATCGTGCTCGAAGGCCTCGGCAAACCCGCCAACCAGCTGATGCCGGTGGCGTTCTTCGGCGCCAGCAGCAAAATCCCGCCGAAACCTTTCGACGTGAACAAGGCAAAGTCGCTGCTGACCGCGGCCGGCTACCCGCAGGGCTTCAAGGTGGACCTGCATTGCACCAACGACCGTCTGCCCGGTGACGGCGCCATCTGCGCCGCCCTGGGCCAGATGTTTGCGCGCATCGGCGTGACGGCGAATGTCAACGCCATCAGCCGCACCGTCTACTTCCCCGCCCAGGCGCGGGGCGAGTACACGCTGTTCATGAACGGTTGGGGCACGCTGACGGGCGAAGGGACCTACACGCTCGGCTCGCTGGTTCACACCAACGATCCCGCGGCCAAGCTCGGGCCCTTCAACCGGACGAGCTATTCCAACCCGGAGCTCGACAAGATCATCCAGGAAGGCGTGCGCACCCTCGACGATGCCAAACGCCGCGCCTTGCTTGAGAAGTCGATGGAGATCTCGATGGCCGACCGTGCCCTGATCCCGGTCGTTGTCCTCCAGACCGTCTGGGCGGCCAGCGCGGACAAGGTGGTCATTAGTCCGCGCATCGACGAGGATACGCTGGCTTACTTCGTGAAGCCGGCCAAGAAGTAGCCATCTCCACCCTGCCCCGCGCCGTCCACAAATGGTGCGGGGCAGGTTTTATTGACGAGGACGCCCATGCCCGACAGCAATTCCCCCGCCCTTGAACCCTGGCAGTGGCCCGACCAGCAGTGGCGCACGATCGTCGACAAGGTGCGCGCCGGTCGTTCGCTCAAGCCCAAGGCGTGGAAGGGCGGCGCAAAATGCGCGGTCGCGATCTCCTTTGACAGCGACCATGACACCATTCCCTTGCGCGACGGCGACACCTCGCCCGGCCGCCTGTCGCAAGGCCAGTACGGCAATCGCCGCGGCGTGCCGCGTCTGCTGGCGCTGCTGAAAAAGCATGACATCAAGGCGAGCTTCTTCGTGCCCGCCGTCTCGGCCCTCCTCTATCCCGACGAGCAGCGCCGCGTCGTTGCCGAAGGCCACGAGGTCGGCATCCACGGCTGGATCCACGAGCGCAACTCGACCCTGCCGCACGCCGCCGAGCGCGACCTGATGTTCCGCTCCGGCGACACGCTGGAGAAGATCACCGGTGTGCGGCCCGTGGGCATGCGCACGCCGTCCTGGGATTTCAGCCCCTACACGCTGGCGATCGTGCGCGAGATGGGCCTGCTCTACGATTCCTCGCTGATGGCCGATGACGAGCCCTACGAGCTGCTCGAGGACAACCAGCCGACCGGCGTGGTCGAGCTGCCGCCGGAATGGATCCGCGACGACGCCGTCTATTTCGGCATGGTGCGCTCGAGCACGCTGCGCCCCTACACGCCGCCGTCCTCGGTGCTGGAAATCTTCAAGGCGGAATTCGACGGCGCCTATCGCGAGGGCGGGCTGTTCATCTTGACCATGCACCCGCACATCATCGGCCACCATTCGCGCGTGGCGGTGCTTGACGCTCTGATCGGCTACATCAAGGGTCACGACAAGGTCTGGTTCGCGTCCCACGCCGACATCGCGGCGTATTGCAAGGCGAACGCGCCGGCCTGATGCCGGTGCGCGGGCCGGTGCTCCTCCGCAGCCGGCCCGCCTGAACGCCATGCTCGCGTTTGTCATTACCCGACTGTTCCAGGCGGCCGGCGTGATGCTGGTCATGTCGGCCGTCGTCTTCGTCGGCGTCTATTCGATCGGCAATCCGATGGACCTGCTGGTCCCGCCCGAGGCGGACCAGCAGATCCGTGCCGCCGTGACGGCCCGCTACGGCCTCGACAAGCCGCTTTGGCAGCAATATTTCGTCTTTCTCAGCAATCTGCTGCACGGCGACCTCGGCCGTTCTTTTATCTTCAACCTGCCCACGCTCGATCTCATCCTGAGCCGCGCCCCGGCGACGCTGGAATTGGCGCTAAGCGCCGTCATCGGCGCCACCATCGTCGGCATCCCGCTCGGCATCTACGCCGGCTACCGGCCCGATGGCCTGCCGGCCAAGCTGATCATGGGCTTCTCGATCCTGGGGTTCAGCGTGCCGACCTTCTGGGTCGGGCTGATCCTGATCCTGACCTTCGCCGTGGAATTCGGCATCCTGCCCGCCGGCGGCCGCGGCGAGACGGTCAGTGTCTTTGGCATCGGCTTGAGCTTCCTCACGCTCAACGGCCTCGCCCATCTCGCTTTGCCAGCCCTCAATCTGGCCCTGTTCAAATTGGCCATGCTCATTCGCCTGGCGCGCGCCGGCACGCGCGAGGCGATGCTGGCCGACTACGTCAAGTTCGCGCGCGCCGCCGGCCTGACGGAGCGACTCGTCCTGCTGCGCCACGTGCTCAAGAACATCGCCATCCCGATCGTCACTGTCTTCGGCCTGGAGCTTGGCTCGACCATCGCCTTCGCGGTGGTGACGGAGACGATCTTCTCCTGGCCCGGCATGGGGAAACTCATCATCGATTCGATCGGCGCGCTCGACCGGCCGGTGATGGTCGCCTATCTGATCCTGATCGTGTTCCTCTTTATCTGCATCAACCTGGTGGTCGATCTGATCTACGCGCTGCTCGATCCGCGCCTGCGGCGGGGGCGCGCAACATGAGATTCGACCCCACCTCGCCGCTCGGCCGGTTCTGGGCGGAATTCAACGAAAGCCGCATCGCCGTGGCCGCCCTCGCGATTGTCTTCGCGGTGATCATCGTTGCGATTCTCGCCCCTTGGCTCGTGCCGCAGAACCCATACGATCTCGGCAAGCTCTCGCTCGCCGATGCGCGCCGCGCACCGGGCTTCGTCGGCACTGGCGGCTATGTCCATTGGCTCGGCACCGATGCCTCGGGCCGCGATCTCTTCAGCGCCATCATCTACGGCCTGCGCATCAGCCTGCAGATGGGCCTGGCGGCCGGTGCCTTCGCGTTGGCGCTCGGCACCACGCTGGGCATCGTCGCCGCCTATCGCGGCGGCCGCATCGAGGCGGCGATCATGCGGCTAGTCGACCTGCAGCTCTCCTTCCCCGCCATCCTGCTCGCCCTCGTGCTGGTGGCGCTGTTGGGCCAGGGCCGCATGCAGCTCATCATCGCGCTGGTGAGCGCCCAATACGCGTATTTCGCCCGCACCGCGCACGGTGCCGCCACCGCGGAACGGCGCAAGGATTATATCGAAGCCGCCCTCGCCACGCCGCTCTCTGGCGCGCGCATCGTCTTTCGCCATCTTCTGCCCAACTGCCTGCCACCGCTGATCGTTGTCGCGACCGTCCAGGTCGCCAACTCGATCGCGCTCGAAGCCACGCTCTCGTTCCTCGGCCTTGGCCTGCCGATCACCGAGCCGTCGCTGGGCATGCTCATCGCCAACGGCTTCCAGTACATGATGAGTGGGCGCTACTGGATCAGCGTCTACCCCGGCATCGCGCTCATCATCCTGATCGTGTCGATCAACCTGGTCGGCGACCAGGTGCGCGATCAGCTCAATCCGCGGCTGCGCCGATGAGCGTCCTGGCCGTCACCGACCTGCGCACGCATTTCCACACCAAGGCCGGTGTGGTGAAGGCCGTGGATGGCGTCTCCTTCTCCATCGAAAAGGGCCGCATCCTCGGCCTGGTCGGCAAATCCGGTTCGGGCAAGACCGTCACGGGGTTTTCCATTCTTGGTCTTGTCGATGCGCCCGGCCGCATCGTCGGCGGTTCGATCCGCATCTCCGGTCAGGAGGTGGTCGGACTACCGCAAGAGGAGATCCGCAAGCTGCGCGGCCGGCGCGTCGCCATGGTCTTCCAGGATCCGACCATGACGCTCAACCCGGTGCTCAGTGTGGGCACCCAGATGACTCTGGCCGTGCGTGCGCATGAGAATGTCTCGGAGCGCGCCGCGCGCGCGCGCGCCCACGACGTGCTGGTGCGCGTCGGCATTCCCAGCCCCAACGAGCGCCTGGACGCCTATCCGCATCAGCTTTCCGGCGGCATGCGCCAGCGCGTCGCCATCGGCATTGCCCTTCTGCACCAGCCCGACATTCTGATTGCCGACGAGCCCACCACCGCGCTCGATGTCTCGATCCAGGCGCAGATCCTTTACGAGGTGCGCCGCCTGGCGCAGGAGATCGGCATGGCGCTGGTGTGGATCACCCACGACCTCGCGGTGGTCTCGAGCCTCGCCGACGAAATTCACGTGATGTATGCCGGCCGCATCGTCGAAAGCGGTCCCGCCGCCGCGGTGCTGCGTGCGCCCAAGCACCACTACACGCGCGGCCTGCTCGATTCCGTGCCCAGCCTGACCGCACCGGGCGCGGAGCTGCGGCAGATCCCTGGCACCACACCATCCCTCCTGCGCCTGCCCGCCGGCTGCGCCTTCCGCACGCGCTGTCCGCGCGCCGATGCGGTGTGCGAGACGATGCCCGAACTGATCGCGCAAGGCCCCCGCGCCGCGCGCTGCCATCATCCGCTGGCGGCGCCATGAGGGCGCTGCTCGAACTCAACGGCGTCTCGAAGCGCTTCTCGCGCCGCGTCACGCTGGGCGAGCGCGTGGCCGGTATGCTCGGCAGCCCGGTCGAAACCCGCGAGGTGCGCGCGGTCGAAAACGTCACGCTTTCGATCGCCAAGGGCGAGACGCTCGGCCTGGTCGGCAAATCCGGCTGCGGCAAATCCACGCTCGGCCGTGTCGCGGCCGGCATATACACGCCCAGCGAGGGCGAAGCGCGCCTCGACGGGGCCGCGATCATGTCGACCGGGGCGCACGCGCGCAAGTTGACGACGCGCATTCAGACCGTGTTCCAGGATCCCTTCGCCTCACTCGATCCGCGCATGCGTGTGGGCGACACGCTGGCCGAGGGCCCACTCGCGCACGGCCTCGTCAAATCCGCCAATGCCCGCCAATACGTGGCGCAATGGCTGGCGCGCGTCGGCCTCGATCCCGATTTCGCCGACCGATATCCCCACCAATTCTCCGGCGGCCAGCGCCAGCGCATCGCCATCGCGCGCGCCCTCGCCATGCAGCCTGACCTGCTGATCTGCGACGAACCCGTCGCCTCGCTCGACGTCTCGATCCAGGCGCAGATCCTGAATTTGTTTTTGAAGCTGCGCCGCGAGCTCAATCTCACCTGCCTGTTCATCAGCCACGATCTGGGCGTGGTGCGCCATGTCAGCGACCGCGTCGCGATCATGTATCTGGGCCGCATCGTCGAGCTGGGCGCGACGCAGGACGTCTACGCGCATCCCAACCATCCCTACACCAAAGCGCTGCTCGAATTCCGTACCCAAGCTCGTCCTCGACGACGACCGTCATGTCAGCTTCCGGCCGATCCATGGCGAGCTGCCTTCGCCGCTGGCCCCGCCACCGGGCTGCCATTTTCATCCGCGCTGTCCGCGTACCTTCGATCGCTGCCGCGCCGAGCGCCCCGCCTTGCGCGCGGTTGCACCCGGACGCCTCTCCGCCTGCCACCTCAACGACGAGCCAAGATCATGACCATCACCCTGGCGATTCACGGCGGCTGCGGCATCCTGCCCCGCGCGCAGATGACCAAGGAACTCGACCGCGACTTCCGCGCGGCCTTGCGCGCCTCGCTCGATGCCGGCTGGCGCCTTCTCAAGAACGGCGGCTCCGCCCTCGATGCCGTCGAGGCCGCCGTGGTGGTGATGGAGGAATTCGCCGCTGTTCAACGCCGGTCATGGCGCCGTCTTCAACGCGGGCGAGGGCCATGAGCTCGATGCCGCGATCATGGATGGGCGCACGCTCGCCGCCGGCGCTCTCGCCGCGGCGAAGCATCCGCGCAATCCAATCAAGGTCGCGCGCGCGGTGATGGAACGAAGCGACTGCCTGCTCTTCGCCGGCGATGGCGCCGATGCGTTCGCCAAGGCGCAGGGCTTCGAAATGATGCCGCAAAGCTATTTCTCGACCGAATGGCGCCGCAAGACGCTGAACGAGATGCGCGCCCTGATGGCGGCGGGCGAGGCCGGCAAGCGGGCGAGCGAGGCGCAGAAGCACGGCACCGTCGGCGCGGTGGCGCTGGATGCAAAGGGCAATCTTGCCGCGGCCACCTCGACCGGCGGCTTCTCCAACAAGCCGGTCGGCCGCGTCGGCGACAGCCCGATCATCGGGGCCGGCACCTATGCCGACAACGCGACCTGCGCTGTCTCCGCCACCGGCCGCGGCGAGTATTTCATGCGCAAGGTCCTGGCCCATGACATCGCCGCGCGGATCAAGTATAGCGGCCAGTCGCTGGAGGCGGCGTGCAACGATCTGATCCACGGCGAGCTCACCCAGCCCGGGTGGCACGGCGGGGCCGGTCTTGTCGCCGTCGATCGCGCCGGCAATGTCGTGCTTCCGTACAACACGGAAGGCATGTATCGCGGTTTTGTCAGCGATCGTGCAGCGCTGAACGTCGCGATCTATGACGTTTGACAGTGCGACGTCCGGTTGCCCGCTAACGATCGATTAACCATACCCGAGGCACAAGAGGGAGACGGGATTCCGCTGGAATCCTGCCGTTCTTCTGCCTGGACCGGTTCGATCATGACGAGCATCAACACCAACATGGCCGCGCGCAGCGCGCTGCGCCTCCTGCGCGAGTCCGAAGGGGCCGTCAGCGAAGCGAGCAAGCTGATCTCGACCGGCAACCGCGTCAACGGCGCCACCGACAACGCTTCGACATTCTCGATCGCCGAAATCACGCGCGCCGATCTCAAGGCCTGGTCTTCCGTGCGCCAGGCGCTGACCGGCGGCATGGGCGCCGTCAACGTGGCATTGGCCGGCGGTACCGCCATCGTCAATCACCTTGCCAACATCAAGGCCAAGATTCTGGAATACGCCGGTGCGCGTCCGCAAGATCAACCCGTGATCCAGGCCGACGTCGCCAACATGCTGGCCGACATCGATCGCACCGCCAATTCCGCCGATTTCAACGGCATCAATCTCCTGGTCTCCGGCATTCCGGATGGCGCGGTACCCGCACAGCCACCGGGCTTCGGCATCGGCACCGCCGCCGGCGGCGCAGGCGTCACGACCAACACGCATCCCGCACCGGCCACCGCCGGAACGATCAGCGTGCTTTTCGATATGTACGGCGTGCCCGATCAGGGGGAACTTCTGTACGACGGCGTCGTCGTGGCGACAACCGGCGGTCCGGTCAGCGGACAAGTGAGCTTGTCCTTCGCTTATCCGGCTACGCCCGTACAGGACTTCCAAGTCCGTGTCAGCGGGCCGGCGGGAACCGCGTGGACCTATACGCCGTATTTCAACTACAACGCCACGGTCCCGGTCAGTGGCGATGGTCCCGGTCTCGACGTTGTCCACAATATCCAGGGCAATACGACGCGGGTCGAACAGCGCGACATGACGACCAATGGGCTCGGCCTCGACAGCTTCGCGATTTCCCCGACCGGCACCGCATTAACGGCGATCGACGCGGCGATGGATGAGGCCCTGGTGCATATCGGCTATTTCGGCCGCAAGCACGACGTTCTGCGCGGCCTCAGCGATCAGGCGACCTACGTCTCGGACGCGACCCGCAGCGGTCTGGGCGCCGCGGTCGATGCCGACATCGCCGAAGCGTCAGCACAACTCACGGCCGCGCAAGTCCGCGAGAAACTGGCGACGACAAGCCTCAACATCGCCAATCAGGAACCGCAGATCCTGCTCAAGCTCTATCCCGGCTGATTATGGCGGCGCCTGGCAGCGCATCTGCCGGATCTGGCCGTCCCAATAGCGCACTTCGCCGCCGCAGCTGCCGCTGGTCTCGCATAGCGAGACGTAGCGCGTCAGCGCCAACCGCGCGGAGCAATCATGCGCCGAATAGAGGGCGTTGACATAGAGAAGCTGGGCCGGCGCTAAATCAGGATCGAGATGGCGCATGATCTCGATCGATTTCAAGGCACCTTGCGGATCCTTGTCGATCAGCACGGCCGCACGCGCGGCGTGAACATGGCTGTTATCCGCCCCGAACACGAGCGCGATATCGAGATCGCGCAGGGCACGGCTGGCTTGCCCCGCTTGCGTGAGCTGCGTCGCCCGGGCACTGCGGAAGACGGGATTCATCGGCTCGATCGCGATGGCCTGATCCAGCAGTTTGAGGCCCTGCACTTTGTTGCCGCGCTCCAGCATCACCGCGCTGAGCCAGAAATACGCATCGCCGGACCACGGGCGCGCGGCAATGGCGGCGCGCAGATCGGCCTCCGCCTCGTCAAGCCGGCTGAGATCGAACAGCGCCAACGCTCGCTGGATGCGCGCGCGCGGCCAGTCATAGCGCGACAGCGCTTCGTTGTAGAACTCGATGGCCGCACCGGGATCGTCCTGCATGATCAGGCTCGCCGCCTCGTAATAGGCCGGCAGGGCCGCGAACAGGTCGAAACGTGCGTCGGTCCCGGGCCGTCGCGCCACGATCTCGTCAGCGAAGCGCTTGAGCGCGGTCGGGGCGTCGAAGCGCCACAACGCGTGGATATAGGCGATCCGCACGGCGAAGGAGTGCGGCAAGGCAGCGACCGCCATGCGATAGCTATGCGACAGCTCGAAACTGTCGCGCGTCTCCGCGGCCATGTCGATGGACGCACGCCATGCCGCGGGTAGGCGCGGCCGCGCCGACAGCGCCACCTGGAAATCGCGCGTCGCGCGCGCATAAGCCTCGCGCATGGCCGACACCCGCTCGGCGCCGACATCCTCGTCGCGCTGCGCGCCGCGCGACAGCATGCCGTACTCATAATGATAGAGTCCCCGCGCCAGCCGCGCCTGGAACCGCTCCGGTGCCCGCGTCACCCAGCTATCGAGCCTCGCCGCGATATCCCACTCCGCCGGCGCGAACGGCAAATAGCCGGAGACGACCAGCTCCTCATCCGCGGCACCGCTGTCGTAGCGGTCTTGCAGGCGCGCGATCGTCGCGTCCAGGGCATCGAAATCGCCGCGCCGCAGCAGGTCGGCCAGGCGCTTCTGGGTGCTGAGGATTTCCTGCGTCGGGCTTGGCGCGGCAAGGGCCGGCGCCAGGGCGCTCAACGTCAATACGACGGCGAGCCCCAGGGCCTTGCACATGTGCGACCGGAAAAACCGCCCCAAAGTCCGCACAAAGCCTCCTGAAGAATGGCCCGCCCGGGACGGATGCAACCACAGGCACCGGCGCGGGGCAACCCGCAATGGGCCCTCCGGCCGCGATGAGGCGCCGCGGTCAATTGCGCGCCTTTGCGCACGGGTCTAGGCTTCCGCCACAAATCCGGTTGTGGCGCAGTCCGCCGCCGGACTGTCGTCAGTATCGGAAAACCCAAGGGAGACAATTGCATGATCGCCGAATTCGGAACGGGCGTGGCGCGCCGGTGGCTGGGGGCGCTGGCCCTGGCGGCCAGCGTGGCCGTGGCGGCCCCGGCTTGGGCTCAAGGCGGCCCGAACGCCGATGACAACCTCAACGCCGTGCTGTGGACCCAGCGCTCGGTCGAGTTCAAGGGCAATTCGTTAACGGCCTTCGCCCTCGCCAAGATCCGCCTGGACCAGGCGCTGGCCGACAAGAACTGGACCGGCTCCCCCGGCGAGCAGAAAGGCGACTACCAGAACCTGCCGCCCGCCGTCGTCCTCGACGTCGACGAGACCCTGCTCGACAATTCGGCTTATCAGGCCTGGACCATCATCAAGAGCACCTCGTTCGAGCCCAAGACCTGGACCTCGTTCGTCAACGCCAAGATCTCGATCCCGATCCCCGGCGCCGTCGACTTCACCAAATACGCCGCCTCCAAAGGCGTAAAGGTGTTCTACGTCAGCAATCGCACAGCGGAGGAGAAACCCGCCACGGTCGAGAGCATGAAGCAGTTCGGCTTTCCGACCGACCCCGCCGTCGACACCTTCCTGTTCGCGCGCGAGAAGCCCGATTGGGGCTCGGCCAAGAGCGTCCGGCGCCTGGTGATCACCAAGGACTACCGCGTCCTGCTCAACGTCGGCGACAATTTCGGCGATTTTAGCGATGCCTATCGCGGCACCGAGGAAGAGCGCCAGAAAGTGTTCGACGAGAACAAAGACCGCTGGGGCCGCGAGTGGATCGTCATCGCCAACCCGACCTACGGCTCGTTCAAGTCAGCGCCCTTCAAGCATGACTTCAAGAAGAGCGACGAAGAAAAGCGCAAGATGAAGCGCGACGTTCTCTGGTTCTGGGATCCGAAGTAACCCTCGGCGCTTTCAGTTCGTCAAAGCTCCTCATCCGCGCCGCGCGGATGAGGAGTTTCTGTATCGACCACCTTACGTACACCACGAGGCCCCACCTTAAATCGCCCGCGTCCCGAAGACCTGTTCCCCGCCGCCGGCACCTGGCCGAAAGCCGCCCCGAAAGACGTCGGCATGAAGGAGGACGCGCTGAAGGCGGCGACCGACTTCGCCGTGAGCCATGAGACCGACTGGCCGCGCTCCATGTACATGCCCAACGGCCACTACATCGGTACGGCCTATGTGCAGGAATCCGGCCCGAACAGCGACGTCGTGGGCCCGGTCAAGGAGCGCGGCCCCGCCAACGGCATGATCATTCGCTACGGCAAGCTGGTCGCAAGCTGGGGCGATGTCTCGCGCGTCGACATGACGTTTTCCATCGCCAAGAGCTATCTGGGCGTGCTCGCCGGCCTCGCGGTTGAAGATGGCTTGATCAAGGATATCGACCAACCGGTCGCACGCGACGTGCCCGGCCCATGGTTTAAGTCACCGCACAATGCGGCGATCACCTGGCGCCACCTGCTGCAGCAGACCAGCGAATGGAGCGGCACGCTGTGGGGCAAACCCGACAGCATCGACCATAACCGCCAGGTCGGAACGACCTCCGACAATTCGCGCAAAGGGGCCGTACGCGAGATGAAAACGCCCGGCGCCTATTTCGAATACAACGACGTGCGCGTAAATCTGCTCTCGACCGCGTTGCTGATGCGCTTCCGCCGTCCGCTGCCCGAGGTGCTGAAGGAACGGATCATGGATCCGATCGGCGCTTCCAACGGCTGGGAATGGCACGGCTACAGCACGTCGTGGGTCGAGATCGACGGCAAGCGCATGCAATCCGTCTCCGGCGGCGGCCATTGGGGCGGCGGCATCTTCATTGCGAGCCCGGATCACGCACGCTTCGGCTACCTTGTGTCGCGCGGCGGCAAATGGGGCAACAAGCAGCTCATCCCGGAATCCTGGGTCAAGGAGATGCTGACGCCCTCGCCGCGCAACGAAGGCTATGGCTTCATGTGGTGGCTGAATGGCGGCGAGAAGCGCTACTCGAGTGCCCCCTCCTCCAGCGTCTTCGCGTTGGGGGCCGGCACTAGCATCATCTGGATCGATCGTGACCACGATCTGCTGGTCGTCGCACGCTGGGCAAACAAGACCAGTATAGACGGGCTTTGCAAGCACGTGCTGGCTGCGATCGAATAAACAAAATAGCGGAAGGGTGGTGCATCATGACCATGCTCAAAGGCGGCCTGATCCAGATGAGCCTGAAGGGCGACACGTCGCATGTCGCCCGAAAAGATCCGCGAGGCGATGATCGCAGCCCACCTGCCCTTGATCGAGGAAGCCGGCCGCAAGGGCGTGCAGGTTCTGTGCATGCAGGAGGTCTTCACCCAGCCCTATTTCTGTCCGAGCCAGGACGCCAAATGGTACGCCGCCGTCGAGAAAATCCCCGATGGCCCCACCACCAAGCTGATGCAGGAGCTCGCCAAGAAGCACGGATGGTGATCGTGGTGCCGATCTATGAGGAAGACGATCGACCGGCGTCTACTACAACACCGCCGCGGTGATCGACGCCGACGGCAAATATCTCGGCAAGTATCGCAAGAACCACATCCCGCAGGTCGCCGGCTTCTACGAGAAATTCTTCTTCAAGCCCGGCAATCTCGGCTACCCGGTCTTCCAGACCGCGTACTGCAAGCTCGGCGTCTATATCTGCTACGACCGCCATTTCCCAGAAGGCTGGCGCGCCCTCGCCCTCAACGGCGCCGAATACATCGTCAACCCGTCCGCAACGGTCGCCGGCCTCAGCCAATATCTGTGGGAGCTGGAGCAGCCCGCCTCGGCCGTCGCCAATGGCTGCTATATCGGCGCGGTCAACCGCGTGGGCACCGAGCAGCCCTGGAATATCGGGCGCTTTTACGGCTCGGCCTACTTCGTCAACCCGCGCGGCAAGATCATGCCAAGGCGAGCGAGGACAAGGACGAGCTGCTGGTCGCCGACATGGACTGGACCATGGTCCGCGAGGTCCGCAATCTCTGGCAGTTCTATCGCGACCGTCGGCCGGAGACCTATGCGCCGCTAACTCAGGCGTGATCGTCACCCCTTGCTGAGGCCGCGCAGCACGAGCGTCACGATATTGGCACTCGCGGCCGCAAATTCGTCATCGCCGAGCTTGTTGCGGCCAAGCACGGCGCGCACCTGCACCTCGAAATCGGCGTAGTGCTGGGTCATCGCCCAAAGCTGGAACACGAGATAGGTCGGCTCGATCGGCGCCATCTTGCCGGCCTTGATCCAATACCGCACGACATCCGCATAACGCTCGACCCGCTGGCGCAGATCGCGCGACAGAAACCCGTCGAGAAACGCAGCGCCATGAAGTATCTCGTTGGCGAAGACCTTTGAGGCGTTCGGCCGCATCTGCGACCAGCGCATTTTGGCGGCAATATACTCGGCGAAGACTTCCGCCGGCTCGCGCTCGGGCGTGAAGCGGTCGAGCTCGTCCATCCACAGCCCCAGCACGTTGGCCAGCACCGCGCGGTAGAGCTCCTCCTTGGTGCGGAAATAGTAATGCAGGTTTGCCTTCGGCAGCTTCGCGCGCGCCGCGATCGCGGCCGTGGTCGCCCCGCGGAAGCCGCTCTTCGCGAAGATCGTTTCCGCCGCGTCAAGGAGACGGGTTTCGTTGGCTTCGCGGACCTGGCCGCGATCGCCGTTGTTGCCCGATTTGCGGCGGACCGTGCCCGCATTTTGGGCTTTGCGCTTCCTAATCATGCGAACTCGCATTCTACCGCAACGAAATGTGCGTCTCCATGCGCACGGACAATCTTGACCATTTGGTCAAACCGTCGCTACCATGCCATTCAAACAGGGAGCACGCCAGGGTTCCTGGCGTGACAAGGCCGAATGGCTGATGCGGGCGATATCGCTGCCGGACGTCTGAGCGCCCAGCAGCTGGCTGAGAATTTCACGGATGTCCATCCGCCGCTCGATCGCGCGCGCGCGCTGGTCGAGGCCGAGCCGCTGCTACTTCTGCTACGACGCGCCCTGCATCGAGGCCTGCCCGACCGGCATCGACATCCCGAGCTTCATCCGCAAGATCGCGACCGACAACGTCAAGGGCGCGGCGCGCACGATCCTCGAGGCAGAACATCATGGGCGGCGTGTGCGCGCGCGTCTGCCCGACCGAGGTGCTGTGCGAGCAGGCCTGCGTGCGCACCGCGCAGGAAGACAAGCCGGTGCGAGATCGGCGCTGCTGCAGCGCTACGCCACCGACGCGCTGCTCGAGCGCGGCGAGCCAGCTCTTCAGCGCGGGCGCCGGCCACCGGCAAGCGCATCGCGGTCGTCGGCGCCGGCCCGGCCGGCCTCGCCTGCGCGCACCGCGCTCGCGATGCTCGGCCACGATGTCACGGTGTTCGAGGCCAAGCCGAAGCCCGGCGGGCTCAACGAATACGGCATCGCCACCTACAAGGTGCCGCGACGACTTCGCGCAGCGCGAGGTCGACTGTCTCCTGTCGCTCGGCGGCATCGAGGTTCGATGCCGGCCAGGCGCTCGGCCGCGACATCATGCTCGCCGACTCTGCGCCGCGATTACGACGCGGTGTTCCTCGGCATGGGCCTGCGCCGGCGTCAACGCGCTGCGGCTCGAGGGCGAAACCATGCAGGGCGTGCACGGACGCGGTCGCCTTCATCGCGCGGCCTGCGCCAGGCGCCGACAAACGCGACGGCTGCCGTCGGCCGGCGCGTCGTCGTGATCGGCGGCGGCACGACCGCCATCGACGTCGCCGTGCAGGCGAAGCGCCTGGGCGCCGAGGACGTGACCATGGTCTACCGGCGCGGGCCGGAGCACATGGGCGCCAGCGGCACGAGCAGGACTTCGCGCAGATCAACGGCGTGCAAGATCAAGCACTGGGCGCGGCCCGTGCGCTGATCGCGCATCAGGCGCCGGCTCATGCGAAGTCGAGTTCGAGTACACGCAGCTCGACGAGCGGCCGGCTGATGGCGACCGGCGAGCGCTTCACGCTCGCTGGCCGACATGGTGTTCAAGGCGATCGGCCAGACCTTCGTGCCGGCACCGCTGGGCAACGGCGCCACCGAGCCGCTCGAGCTCAAGCGGCGGGCGCATCGTCGTCGACGCCGACCGCCGCACCTCGCTGCCGAATGTCTGGGCCGGCGGCGACTGCACTTCGGCGGACAGGATCTGACGGTCGAGGCGGTCGAGGACGGCAAGATCGCGGCGCACTCGATCGACCGTTACCTGCGCACAGGCAATGGGAGGAGTCTGCCATGGCCGATCTTCGCACCAACTTTGCCGGCATCGACTCGCCCAATCCGTTCTGGCTGGCCTCGGCGCCGCCGACCGACAAGGAATACAACGTCGTGCGCGCCTTCGAGGCCGGCTGGGGCGGCGTCGTCTGGAAGACGCTCGGCGAGGACGGCCCGCCGATCGTCAACGTCACCGCCTCGCGCTACGGCGCGCTCGAGGTCGGCGGCCAGCGCATGATCGGCTTCAACAACATCGAGCTGATCACCGACCGGCCGCTCGAGTCAACCTGCGACGAGATCAAGCAGGTCAAGCGCGACTGGCCGGACCGCGCGCTCGTCGTCTCGCTGATGGTGCCGTGCAACGAGGAGAGCTGGAAAGCGATCCTCGCCGCGCGTCGAGGACACCGGCTGCGACGGCGTCGAGCTCAATTTCGGCTGCCCGCACGGCATGTCGCGAGCGCGGCATGGGCTGCGGCGGTCGGCCAGGTGCCCGAGTATGTCGAGATGGTCACGCGCTGGTGCAAGCAGCACACGCGCATGCCGGTGATCGTGAAGCTGACGCCCAACATCACCGACATCCTGCGGCCCGGCGCGCGCCGCCAAGCGCGGCGGCGCCGACGCGCGTGTCGCTGATCAACACCATCAACTCGATCATGGGCGTCGATCTCGACCGCATGGCGCCGACGCCGACCGTCGGCGGCAAGGGCACGCACGGCGGCTATTGCGGCCCGGCGGTCAAGCCGATCGCGCTGCACATGGTGGCCGAGATCGCGCGCGACCCCGAATGCGCGCGGCATGCCGATCTCCGGCATCGGCGGCATCACCACCTGGCGCGACGCGGCCGAGTTCATGGCGCTGGGCGCCGGCACGGTGCAGGTCTGCACCGCGGCGATGCATCTACGGCTTCAAGATCGTCGACGACATGATCGACGGCCTGTCCAACTGGATGGACGAGAAGGGCTATCGGCGCCTGTCGGCGCGATCGTCGGCCGGCGGTGCCGCAACGTCACCGACTGGCAGCATCTGAACCTCAACTACATCGACAAGTGCGCGCATCGACCAGGACCTCGTGCATCAAGTGCGGGCTCTGCCACATCGCCTGCGAGGACACCTCGCACCAGGCGATCGCGGCGACGCGGGCAACGGCGACGCGCCGCTTCGAGGTGATCGACGACGAATGCGTCGGCTGCAACCTCTGCATGCACGCCTGCCCGGTCACCGGCTGCATCACCATGGTCGAGGTCGCCGACCGGCAAGCCCAGACGGTGACCTGGCTCAGCACCCGACAATCCGATGCGCAGGCCGCCGAGTAGCGGCCAGACTGGATTTGGCGCATGCTGCAACCCGCGGACAAGCAACCGGCTGACGTGCAGATCGAGCGCCTGCGAAACCCATGCCGCCGGCGGCCCGAACTTCGGCGGCAAGCGCGCCCGTCGCCATCGACATGCGCGGCCTGTCGCTCATCTACGCGGCGGCCGACACGCCGGTCATCGCGCTCTCCGACATCGACCTGCACATCCGGCGCGGCGAGTTCGTCTCGCTGATCGGCCCCTCGGGCTGCGGCAAGACCACGCTGTTGCGCGTGATCGCCGATCTGGAGCGATCGACCGCGCGGCATCGATCACGCGTCAACGGCATGAGCCCGGACGAGGCGCGGCTCGCGCGCGCCTACGGCTATGTGTTCCAGGCGCCGGCGCTCTATCCCTGGCGCACCGTGCTAGCGCAACGTCATGCTGCCGCTCGAGATCATGGGCGTTTCGGCCGAGCGAGCGCGCGCCGCGCGCGCCAAGCGCTATCTCGACATGGTCGGGCTCGACGGGCTTCGAGCGCAAGTTCCCCTGGCAGCTGTCGGGCGGCATGCAGCAGCGCGTCTCGATCGCGCGCGCGCTCAGCTTCGAGCCCAAGCTCCTGCTGATGGACGAGCCGTTCGGCGCGCTCGACGAGATCACCCGCGACCAGCTGAACGAGCAGCTGCTGCGGCTCTGGGAGCGCACGCAGCAAGACCGTCGTCTTCGTGACCCACTCGATCCCGGAGGCGGTGTTCCTCTCGACCCGCATCGTCGTGATGTCGCCCCGGCCCGGGCGCATCGTCGACGTCGATCGAGTGCGACCTGCCGGCCGACCGCACGCTCGACATCCGCGAGACGCCCGGCGTTCCCCGACATCGCGCACCGCGTGCGCGTGGCTCTGCGGGCGGGCCATTCCTATGAGGACTGAAGCTGCTCCCGCCGGCGCCCGTCGCGGCGAAACGGCGAGGTCGCGGCTCGACACGATCCTGCCGGTCGCCAGCATGCTCGGCAGGCGCTGATCGCTCGTCTGGTACGTCGCGCGCGATCTGGCTGAACGCCGACCCGCCAAGTGATCGCGCGCTGCGAGCAGTGCGCGGCAGCCGGGCTGGACGACCGCCGAGTTCATCGACGCCACCTGGTCGCATGGACCGGCCGGTGCTGCCGGCGCCGCACCAGATCGCGCTCGAACTCATCAACACGGTCTTCGACTGGTCGACGTCGACTCGCCGCGCAGCCTCGCTCTACCACGCCGCCGTCACCGGCTCGGCGACCGTGCTCGGCTTCGCGCTCGGCACGGTGCTCGGCGTCGCTGCTCGCGGTCGGCATCGTCCATCTGCGCACGCTCGACCGCAGCCTGTTGCCCTGGATCATCGCCTCGCAGACCGTGCCGATCCTGGCGATCGCGCCGATCATCATCGTCGTGCTCGGCAGTCATCGGCATGACCGGCGCTCATGCCCGAAGTCGATCATCTCGATGTATCTCTGCTTCTTCCCGGTCACGATCGGCATGGTCAAGGGCCTGCGCTCGCCCGACCCGCTGCAGCTCGACCTGATGCGCACCTACTGCCGCGTCGCCAGGCGCAGATCTTCTGGAAGCTGCGCTGGCCGGCCTCGCTGCCGTTCCTGTTCCCGTCGCTGAAGGTCGCGCATCGCCGTCAGCCTGGTCGGCGCGATCGTCGGCGAGCTGCCGACCGGCGCGCAGGCCGGCCTCGGCGCGCGCCTGCTGACCGGCTCCTATTACGGCCAGACGGTGCAGATCTGGTCGGCGCTGGTGATGTCGGCGCTGCTCGGCCTGATCCTGGTCGGCGCTGGTCGGCCTCGCCGAGCGCCTGACCTTGCGCCGGATGGGAGGCAGCGCATGATGGCGCGCAACTGGCCGCGCCGCCGCGCTGCTGCTGACGCTGGCGCGGCCTGGTGCTGCCGGTCGGGCTGCACGATAGCGACGGCCGCCGCTTACTGGCTCGGCCAGGGCTGGTCGCTCGCTGCCGCTCGCGGCCGACGCTGGCGTGCCGCCGCATCGGCGCGTCCGCAGCCGGCGGCCTTTGCGCGGTCGGGCTTCTCGCTCGCCGCGTCGCGCCGCTGTTCGGCGGCCGCTGCCGCCGCTGGCGCCTGCTCGCGTCGGCGCCTGACCCTCGGTCTCGGATGCGCCGGGCTTTTGGCTGCTTCGCGCTCTCCGGCTCGCGTCTGCCTCGCCTGGCGCGCGCTCGAGATCCTGTCCGCGCGTTCGCGCACGCCTGGGTCGGCACGCTGCTCGTCCCGCTGCCTGTTCGGCGCCTGGCTGCTCTATCTCTGGCAGGTGCTCGTCGTCGGCTTCGCGCGTGCCGCGGTGCTGCTGCCCGCCCCGCGCGCGATCGGCGCACGTGCTCGCCGGCATCTCGGCCATGCTCTGGCGGCGACTTCCGCCAGACCTTGCTGAACTCGGTGCTGGCCGGCTTCGTCGCTGGGCTGCGCGCTCGGCTTCATCACCGCCGTGCTGATCGACCGCAGCCCGTTCCTGCAGCGCGGGCTGCTGCCGCTCGGCGCGCTGGTCAGCGCCGTGCCCATCGTCGGCATCGCGCCGATCATGGTGATGTGGTTCGGCTTCGACTGGCAGTCGAAGGCCGCCGTCATCGTCGTCATGACCTTCTTCCCGATGCTGGTCAACACGCTCGCCGGCCTGCGCGCGGCCGGGCGACATGGAGCGCGACCTGATGCGCTCCTACGCCGCGAGCTACTGGCCAGACCCTCGTCAAGCTGCGCCTGCCGAACGCGCTGCCCTTCGTCTTCAACGCGCTGAAGATCAACTCGACGCTCGCCCTGATCGGCGCCATCGTCGCCGAGTTCTTCGGCTCGCCGATGGTCGGCATGGGGTTCCGCATTTCGGCCGAGGTCGGCGCGGCATGAACGTCGACATGGTCTGGGCCACGATCGCTGGTCGCGGCGCTGGCCGGCTCCGTGTTCTACGGCCTGCTCGGCCTCATGGAGCGGCGGGCTGACCTTCTGGCACCCATCCTATCGTGCACATGACCCGAGTTCAACGGATAACAACGGAGGCAAGGCATGAAACGACTGATCGATGCGCGCCGGCGTGGCGGCACTCGCAGCTGGCCGGCCCCGGCGCGCCAGGCGCAGGACAAGCTGACGCTGCAGCTCAAATGGGTGACGCAGGCGCAGTTCGCCGGCTACTACGTCGCCAAGGACAAGGGCTTCTACAAGGACGAGAAGCTCGACGTCACGATCAAGCCCGGCGGCCCGGACATCGCTCCGCCGCAAGTGCATCGCCGGCGGCGGCGCCGACGTGGTGATCGACTGGATGCCGTCGCGCGCTGGCGACGCGCGAGAAAGGCGTGCCGCTGGTCAACATCGCCCAGATCTTCAAGCGCTCCGGCATGATGCTGACCTGCCGCAAGGACAGCGGCATCAAGACGCCGGCGGACTTCAAGGGCAAGACGCTTGGCGTCTGGTTCGGCGGCAACGAATATCCGTTCCTGTCGTGGATGGACAAGCTCAAGCTCAAGACCTCGGGCGCGGGCGCCGACATCACGGTGCTGAAGCAGGGCTTCAATGTCGACCCGCTGCTGCAGAAGCAGGCCGCTTGCATCTCCACCATGACCTACAACGAGTATTGGCAGGTCATCGATGCCGGCATGAAGCCCGCCGACTTGACCGTGTTCAAGTACGAGGACCAGGGCGTCGCAACGCTCGAGGACGGGCTCTACACCGTCGATGCGAAGCTCAAGGATCCGGCGATGGCCGACAAGCTCGCGCGTTTCCTGAAGGCCTCGATGAAGGGCTGGGATTACGCCATCAAGAACCAGCCCGAGGCGGTCAAGATCGTCCTCAACAACGACAACACCGGCGCCCAGACCGCGCCGCACCAGACCCGCATGATGGGCGAGATCGCCAAGCTCGTCGCCGACCAGCCCAAGGGCCTCGGCTATCTCGAGGAGGCCGACTATCAGCGCACGGTCGACATCCTGCTCAAGGGCAGCTCCGACCCGGTCATCACCAAGAAGCCGGACGGCGCCTACTCACACGCGGTGTGGAACAAGGCGTTCAAATAGCGCCAGCCCCATAAACGAGAAAAGGGGAGGCTTTCGCCTCCCCTTTTTTTGTTGGCGGCACCGTCTATTCCGCGGCGCGCTGCGGCGCCAGGCGATGCGCCTTGAGCTCGGCCTGTTTGAAGATCGCATCGTAGAGCGGCGGGAAGGTCGGGCGCGGGATGTAGCGGCCCGCACCCTTCTTGGTGTCGAGCTTGCCGTCGGCCCACACCACGTTGCCCTGCGAGATGGTGGTCGTGGGGATGCCCTGCACCACCATGCCCTCGAAGATGTTGGTGTCGACCTTCTGGTGGTGCGTCTTGGCGGAGATCGTGCGTGTCCCTTTCGGGTCCCACACCACGAGATCGGCATCGGCACCCACCGAGACCGAGCCCTTGCGCGGGTAGATGTTGAAGATCTGCGCGGCGTTGGTCGAGGTCACGCGCACGAATTCGTTGGGCGTGAGCCGGCCGGTGTTGACGCCGTAATGCCAGAGCACGGCCATGCGATCCTCGACCCCGCCCGTGCCGTTGGGGATCTCGCGTGAAATCGCCGCGCCCCATCGCCTTCTGCGGCGCGCAGAAGCAGCAATGGTCGGTCGCCGTGGTCTGCAGATTGCCCGATTGCAGGCCGCGCCACAGCGCCTCCTGATGCTCCTTGGGCCGGAACGGCGGGCTCATCACGTGCGCCGCCGCGAAATCCCAATTGGGATTCTGATAGACCGAATCATCGATCAGCAGATGCCCGGCCAGCACCTCGCCGAACACGCGCTGGCCCTCGTTGCGCGCGCGCGTGATCGCCTCCAGCGATTCCTTGCAGGAATTGTGCACGACATAGAGCGGCACGCCCAGCACCTGGGCGATACGGATGGCGCGGTTGGCGGCCTCGCCCTCCACCTCCGGCGGGCGCGACAGCGGGTGGCCTTCCGGCCCTGTGATGCCGGCTGCGATCAACTGCTTTTGCAGGTGGAACACCAGCTCGCCATTTTCGGCATGGACGGTACAGATGGCGCCCAGCTCGCGCGCGCGCGTGAAGCTGTTCACCAGAATGTCGTCGTCGGCCATGATGGCGCCTTTATACGCCATGAAATGCTTGAAGCTGTTGACGCCGTGCTCCTTGGTGAGCGTTGCCATGTCGCGATGCACGCTGTCGTCCCACCACGTCACCGCCACATGGAAGGAATAATCGCCGGCCGCCTTCTCCGCCCAGCCGCGCCATTTCTGGTAGGCGGCGAGCAGATTCTCCTTCGGCGCCGGAATCACGAAATCGATGATCATCGTGGTCCCACCGGCCATCGCCGCCGACGTACCACTGAAGAAATCCTCCGACGCCACGGTGCCCATGAAGGGCAGTTCCATATGCGTGTGCGGATCGATCCCGCCCGGCATCACCAGCTGCCCGCCGGCATCGACAACGCGCGCGCCCGCAGGTGCGTCGATTTTCGCGCCGATCTCCGCGATCACACCGCGATCGCACAGCACATCCGCCCGATAGCTGTGCTCCGCCGTCACCACCGTCCCGCCGCGAATCAGCGTTGCCATGCAAACCTCCTGTGCGTCCGGAAATGCCGGCCTGCGCCGGCAAACCTGATCATTTGGTCAAGGCTAGCGCAATTGCCGCGGAAAGGGTAGCCGGGCTCAGTACCCCCGGCTACGATCGATGGCACCGCGCGGCCGCCGCCCGGCGGCGATATCCGCGGCCGTCTCGGCCAACGTGCGCACCGTTTCCGCCGGCCGCGCATAAGAAGCATCGTGCGGCGTCATGACGATATTGGGATGCGTCCAGAACGGGTGGCCCGCCGGCAGCGGCTCGACGGCAAAGACATCGAGCGAGGCACCCGCCAGCGTGCCGTCGGCCAGCGCCGCGAGCAGATCCTCCTCGACCATATGCTCGCCGCGCCCGAGCTGGATCAGGTAACCGCCGCGCTTCATGCGCGCGAAAAAAGGACGCGCCAGCAGGCCGCGCGTCTCTTCCGTGAGCGGCAACAGGTTGATCACGACCTCCGCCTGCGGCAGCAACGCCGCCAAGCCCTCGGTCCCATGAAAGACTGTGATGCCGGAAGGTGCCGTCCGATGGCTGCGGCTCCACGCCAGAACAGGAAAGCCGAGCCCCGCAAGGTCGCCTGCTACGCGCTGCCCGATCTGCCCGAACCCCAGCACCGCCACCTTCATGTCGGCGGGCGCGCGCTGGATGCCGCGCTCCCACACGCCCTGACGCTGCTGCGCCAGGTAGCGGTCGAAGCGGCGCAGGTGCCACAGCACGTGCCACAGGGCGAACGCCGACATGAGGGCACCCTGCTCCGGGTCGACGACGCGCGCGACCTCGACATGCTGCGGCAAGTCGGCGCACGCCAGGATGTTGTCGACGCCGGCGGCAATCGAGCACACCGCCTTCAAATTCGGATAGCGCGCGAACGCCCCTTGCGGCGGCCGCCATGCCAGGGCGATCTCGATCGTCTCCGGCGCGATATCCACCGGATGCGGCACGAGGTCGATATGGGGCGCCACCCGCGCGAAGGTCTCGCCGTAATAGGCTTTGAGATCGAGCGACTCGCTGATCAACGCACAACGCATGGGTCAGGCCGGTGTCATGGCGCGGCCGGGCACCGCCGCCAGCAGGTCGCGGGTATAGGAATGGCTGGGTGCGCGAAATAGCTCCGCGGTCGATTTCAGCTCCACGATTTCCCCTCTGCGCATGACGGCAATGCGATCGCAGATCTGCGCCGCCACCCGCAGATCATGCGTGATGAATAGCATGGCAAGATTGAGTCGCTGCTTTCAGATCTTCGATAAGACGCAGGATCTGCGCCTGCACCGAAACATCCAGCGCCGAGACCGGCTCGTCCGCCACCAGCACGTCGGGCTCGAGCGCCAACGCGCGCGCAATGCCGATGCGCTGGCGCTGCCCGCCGGAGAATTCGTGCGGGAAGCGCTCCGCCGCACCGGCATCGAGCCCGACCAGCGCCAGCAATTCACGTGCCCGCGCCAGCGCTGTCGCCTCGTCGAGGCCGTGCGCGATCGGGCCGTCGGCGATGATCCGGCCGACCTTGCGGCGCGGATTGAGCGAGGCGAACGGGTCCTGGAACACCATCTGGATGCGCTTTCGCGCGTCGCGCAGCGCTTCGCCCTTGGTGCTGGTGAAATCGGTGGGGCCGAGCAGCACGGTCCCGCCATCGGCTTCGACCAAGCGCACGACCAGCCGCGCCACCGTCGATTTTCCCGATCCGGACTCGCCGACCAGCCCCAGCGTTTCGCCGCGATGGATGCGGAAGCTGACGTTCTTCGCGGCCGTGACGCGCCGCCCGGCCCGCCACAAGCCGCCGCTGCTGCTGTAGACCTTATCGAGCCCGATCGCCTCGATGGCGATCTGGCGATCGCTGAGCGAAGGCCGCGGCGGCGGATCGCCGGACGGCACGGCGGCCAGCAAGGCCCGCGTGTAACCATGCTGTGGCTGCATCAGGACGTCATGTGCCGCACCGCTCTCCACCACCAGGCCGCGCTGCAGCACCACGACTTCATCGGCGATGTCGGCAACCACGCCGAAATCATGGGTGATGAACATCACCGCCATGCCGCGCCGCTGCTGCAACTCGCGGATCAGCGCCAGGATCTGCGCCTGCGTCGTCACATCCAGCGCCGTCGTCGGTTCGTCCGCAATCAGCACTTTGGGCTCGAGGGCCAACGCCATGGCGATCATCGCGCGCTGCCGCTGCCCGCCCGAAAGCTGATGCGGGTAGGCGCGCACGATGCGCTCGGGTTCCGGCAGGCCCACTTCACGTGCCAACGCGACGGCACGTTGCGCGCGCTCGGCTGGGCTCAACAGCCCATGCGCCTCGAACATCTCCGCGATCTGGTCGCCGATGCGCATCAGCGGGTTGAGGGCCGTCATTGGCTCCTGGAACACCATCGCAATGTGCCGGCCACGCAGCGCCTGCCAGTCATCCGCATCGAGGGCCAGCAGGTTGCGGCCCTCGAAAACGATCTCCCCGCACTCGGCGCGATACCCTTTGGCAGCAGCCCCATCAGCGCATGCGCGCACAGCGATTTGCCCGAACCGGATTCGCCGACGACGCACAAGATGCGGCCCGCATGCGATCGAACGACACGGCCTCGACCGCAAGCGCGCGCTCGGCCCCCGGCGGCAGGGCCAGCGTCAATCCCTTGATGGCGACAATCGGTGCCGTCATCGCTCAGCCCCGGCTGCGCGCCAGGCGCGGATTGAGGGCATCGTTGAGCCCCTCGCCGACCAGATTGAGGGCCAGCACCGTCAGAAGGATGGCAATACCCGGCAATACGGTGATCCACCACGCCTGCCGAATCACCGTGCGGCCGGCCCCGACCATGTAGCCCCACGACATCAAATTGGGATCGCCCAGACCCAGGAACGACAACGACGATTCGAGCAGGATCGCCGTCGCCACCATCAGCGACGCCAGCACAATGATCGGCGAGAGGGCATTGGGCAGGATCTCGCGCCAAATGATCCACTTGTGGCTCTGCCCGGTGACGATGGCGGCCTGCACGTATTCGCGCGTGCGCAGCGACAAAACCTCGCCACGCACTAAGCGCGCAACCGGCGGCCAGCTGACGATGGCGATCGCCGCCACAATCGACACGATCGAAGGCTGCAGGATCGCCACCAGCACGATCGCCAGCGCGAAGCTCGGGATGGTCTGGAAGAACTCGGTGAAGCGCATCAGCAGATCGTCGGCCCAACCGCCGAAATATCCGGCCACCGCCCCCAGCGGCACGCCCACCGCCAACGCGACCAGGGTCGAGACGAGCCCCACCAGCAGCGAGACGCGCGCCCCATGCACGAGCCCGGCGGTGACGTCGCGGCCCAGCGCGTCGGTGCCGAACACGAAGCCGTCGACCGCAAGCGGCGCCAGGAACGGCCGCTGCACCATGCGCCAGGGCGAGGTGGGATAGAGCAGCGGCGCCGATCAGGGCCACGGCGACGACAAGTGCCAGAACCACCAGCCCGATCGCGGCGCCGCGGTTGCGCAGCAGGATTTTCCAGAAATCCGTCATCGCTGAAACGCGATACGTGGATCGACGACCCGGTAGACCAGATCGGTGATCAGGTTGAACGCCAGCACCATCGCCGAAGAAACGACGAACACGCCGAGCAGTAGATTGTAATCACGCTGCAGCAGCGCATTCGTACATCAGCCGGCCGATCCCCGGCCAGGCGAACACCGTCTCGGTCAGCACCGCGCCACCGACCAGCGTGCCGGCCTGCAGGCCCGCCAGCGTCACCACCGGCAGCAGCGCATTGCGCAGCACATGGCGGCGCTGAATCACGCTGTCGTTCAGCCCCTTGGCGCGCGCGGTCTTGACGAAATCGAGCCCCGCCACCTCCAGCATCGAGGCGCGCGTCATGCGCGCATAGACCGCCATGAAGAACAGGCCGAGCGTCATCGCCGGCATGACGAGATGCTGGCCGATGTCGACCATGCGGGAAAAGCCTGTATATCCGGCGCCGACGGTTTCGTAACCAAAGCTCGGCAGCCAGTCGAAGGTCACGGAGAACAGCAGGATTCCCATGAGCGCGATCCAGAACAGCGGCGTCGCATAGAACAGCAGCGCCAGCGTCGTGATCGCCGTATCCGACCACGTGCCCACCCGCCGCGCCGCAAGGCTGCCGAGCAGCAGGCCCAGCGCCAGCGAGATCGCAAAGGCCGTTCCAGTCAGCAGCAATGTCGCCGGCAGGCGCTGGAAAATGAGAGTCGCGACCGGCATCTGTTGCCGGAACGAGAAGCCGAGATCGAGCCCGACCACGCCCTTCATGTAGAGATAGAGCTGCACCGGCAGCGGCTGGTCGAGGCCGAATTGCGCGCGCAGCTGCTGGATGAACTGCTCGTCGGTCGCACCCGCCTCACCCGCCATCACCACGGCGGGGTCGCCCGGCGCGGCGCGGATCAGGCAGAAATTAAGGACGACGATCGCCAGGAGGACGATGATCGCCTTCACAACTCGCTGGGCGACGAACAGCAGCATCTAAATCCGGAAAATGCGGCCGGGGCGGCGCATCGGGCACCACCCCGGCGATCGATTGCGCGTCGTTACTTGTCGATCCAGGCGTCGCGGAAGCCGTCGTTCACGCCGATCCCCGTCGTGACGAGATCCTTGACCTTGCAGTGATAGATGGTCGGGAACTCCAGCTCCAGCAGCCAGGCCACCGGCACGTCGTCGATCAGGATCTTCATGACCTGATTGTAGAGCTCCTGGCGCTTGGAATCCGGAAACGCGACAGCGGCTTCAGCAAACAACCGGTCGACTTCCGGATTGGAGTAGCCTTCGACGTTGTTGAACGGCGACCCCTTGGCGATATTGGACGTGATGTAGCTGCGGCCGACGCCGAGGGCCGGATCGCCATACTGATAGAGATAGCTGAAGCCGATGTCGTAATCCCATTCGGAGAGCTTCTGGTTGTAGCCGGGCACGTCGGTCGCGACCATCTCGATATTGATTCCGACATCCTGCAGGTTCTGGCGCACGGCTTCGCCCCAGCGCTGCCAGGTCTCGCCATAGGGCAACGGCATGAAGCGCACCTTCTCGCCCTTGTAGCCGGCTTCTTTCAGCAGAGCCTTGGCTTTCGCCGGATCGTATTTGTATTTGGCCAGGCTCTTGTCGAAGAAACGCGTCGCCGAGGAGATCGGGCCCGTCGCGACGCTGCCCAGGCCGTTCCACACCACATTCTTGGCGAAGTCGCGGTCGACCGCATACATCACCGCCTGGCGGAACAGCTTGTTCGAGGTCGGGCCCTGGCGGTTGTTGAGCCACATCCAGCTCAGCGGGCCGAAGAATCTCCCATCCCTTGCCGGTGACGCACACATCCTTGAGCTTGCTCAGGCGCGGCACATCGAAGTTTTCGACCGAGCCGCCGGGCAGCACATCAATCTTACCGGTCTCGAACGCGACCGAGCGGGCAGCGGCATCGGGAATGACGTGCCAATAGATCTCTTCCAGATATGGCTTGCCCTTCACATGGTAGTTCGGATTCTTCACCAGCCGGATGAACGAACCCTTCTGCCATTCCTTGAACATGAAGGGGCCAGTGCCGATCGGCGTGTTGTTCGCCGGCGCGGTCTTCCAGTCGATGCCGTCATAGATGTGCTTGGGCACCATCGGCATCGAACCCACCTCGAAAATGCCGAGGAACGGGCCGAAGGGCTGCTTCAGCGTGAAGACGACGGTGGAGGCGTCCGGCGCCGTAACGCTCTCGACCATCACAAGGTTGGCGCGCGCAGCGCGGGTTGGTCTGCTTGATGAATTCGACCGTGAACAGCACGTCGGCGGCGCTGAACGGCTTGCCGTCATGCCACGTCACGCCTGGCTTGAGCTTGAAGGTATAAACCTTGCCTTCGCCGCCGACGCTCCAGCTCTCCGCCAAACCTGGCTGCGGCTCAAGCTTGGCGTTGTAGCGCAGCAAGCCTTCGTAGATGTTGCCCGCCACCATCTGGGTCGGGCCGTTCTGAACCATGGCGACCATCAGCCCCGGCGGCTCCGGCTGGATGATGACGTTGGCGATCCCGCCGGGCTTGGGTGTCTGCGCGGCCGCTGCGGCGGCGACGCTGAATGCGAGTGCAAGACCAGTCAGAAATCTCTTCGGCAAGGCAAGCCCCCATCTGTTCGACATCGTTGTTGTTACGTCCGGTAGTCCGGATCGGTTCTTTCCAGCATCCGCTTGAACGCCGCCCATTCGATATCCGGCCGCTCCTCGCGCACCATCGCGTCATAGGCGCCGCCATATTGCGCGGCCGTCTTCTCCGGCACGCCCTGTGCCGGTTCCATGATCGCCGCCCCTGATGCCTGAAGGGCGAGCTGCGCTTTGCATGAGCGCTCGAGATTGTGCATCAGCTTGAACGCCTCGCTGACCGAGCGCCCGCACGTCAGCAGGCCGTGATTGCGCAAGATGAACACCAGCTTGTCGCCCAGGTGTGCAACCAGCCGTTCGCGCTCCGCGAGATCGAGCGCGATCCCCTCATAGGCGTGATAGGCGATGCGGTCGGTGAATTGCATGGACCACTGGTTGATCGGCAACAACCCGTCGCGCTGCGACGAGACGGCGACACCCGCCACCGTGTGCGTATGCAACACGCAGACCACATCGGGCCGCGCGGCGTGGATCGCGCTGTGGATGGTGAAGCCGGCGGGGTTGATTCCCAGGCCGAGCGGATCATCCACCACCGAACCGTCGATATCGACGGTCACGAGGTTGGAGGCTTTCACCTCCTCGAAGCGCATCCCGTAGGGATTGATCAGGAAGCGCTCATGGCTGCCAGGCAGGCGCGCCGAAATATGCGTGAAAATACTGTCGTCGAGCCCATGGCGATGGACGAGGCGGTAGGCCGCCGCCAGATCCTCGCGCACCTGCCACGCCGCATTGTCGTTGCGCCCAAAAGGCTGAATCGCTGGTTTCATGACAAGCTCCCGCAAAAGCGTCGACAGTCGACGATAATGAAGTTATAAAATTCATTCAAGGACATAACGGAATGAAACCTGCCTCCGGACCTGTCGGTTTGCCCATTTTGGCGTCACGCGACCTAGTCAGCCAGATTGCCCGGGTCCTCACCGACACGATCGTCGCCGGCCGTCTTGCCCCCGGCGCCAAGCTCGCGGAAGGAGCACTCGCCCGCGAGCTCGGCGTCAGCCGCGCCCCGGTGCGCGAGGCCGCACGGCTTCTGGAAAGCCAGGGCCTGGTGGTGGCGCGCCGCGGCCGCGGTTTCTTCGTGCGCGCGCATTCGCCCAGCGACATCGACGATCTCTACGATTTGCGCATCTGCATCGAAAAACACGCCGCCATCCTCGCCGCCCAGCGCCTGACACCAGAGAGCCGCGCCGCCCTGCGTCGCCAGCTCGACGTGATGTACGAAGCCGCCGCCCTCGACAACCCGGCCCGACAGGTGGAGGAGGATTACCGCTTCCACCGCCTCGTCTGCGAGATCTCCGGCAACACGCGCCTCTTGAAACTGTTCGACGATCTGGCGTCGGAGCTGCGCATCGTCATCGGTCTCATCGGCCGTCTCTACGACGACCCGCGCCGGATCGCCCAGACCCACGAGCCGCTGCTTGCCGCCATCGAGGCCGGCGACACGGAGCGCATCGCCGCCGCCTTCGAATACCATCTGGGCGATGCTTGGCGCGGTGTTGCCGGGCTCGTCCGCTCCATGACCGCGAAGACCAACGGAGAGCACCGGTGAAGGCCGTCTACAGCGAAGCCCACAAGGATCACGACCCGCAATTCTTCCTGGTGCGCGGCGTCATCAAGCCGTCGACCGAGCAGCCCGAGCGCGCCACGCGCCTGTTGGCGGCGCTCAAGCGCGGCGGCCACATGATCGTGAAGCCAGGCGAGTTCGGCCCGGGCCCGCGCGCGCGCGTGCACAGCCCGGAATACCTGGCGTTCCTCGAGGAGGCGTGGCCCGAGTGGTCGAAACTGCCCGGCAGCGCGCCCGAGATGGTGGCCAACGTCCACCCGGTGCGCCAGGCCACGAACACCTATCCCACCGGCATCGTCGGCCGGCTCGGCTGGCACAGCGCCGACACCGCCTGCCCGATCGGCCGGGGCACGTTCACCGCCGCCTGCGCCGCCGCCGATGCCGCCGTGACGGCGGCGGAGATCGTGCTCGACGGGCTCGATGCCGCCTATGCGCTGTGCCGTCCACCCGGCCACCACGCTTATCGCGATATGGCCGGCGGATTCTGCTTCCTCAACAACGCCGCCATCGCCGCCGAGCATCTGCGCCGGCGCCACGAGCGCGTCGCGATCCTCGACGTCGATGTCCATCACGGCAACGGCACGCAAGGCATCTTCTACGAGCGCGCCGATATCCTCACCGTCTCGATCCACGCCGAGCCCTCGCGCTTCTATCCGTTCTTTTGGGGCTACGCGCATGAGCGTGGCACCGGCCCGGGTGCCGACGCCAATCTCAACATCCCGCTACCGCTCGGCACCGGCGATGCCGGCTATTTCCCGGCGTTGGACACTGCCGCGCAGACGATCAAGGCCTTTTCGCCCGGCGCTCTCGTTGTGGCGCTGGGCCTCGATGCCTCGGAAGACGACCCACTCGGCGGCCTCAAGATCACCACCGACGGGTTCCGGCAGATCGGCGCCGCAATCGCGCGCCTTGGTCTGCCGACGGCGCTCATTCAGGAGGGCGGCTATCTCTCCGATATCCTCGGCCTCAATCTCGAGGCAGTCCTGAGCGGCTTTGAGAGTGCGCGCTAGGCCGGCGCGACCCCGGTCGCGCGCTGGCGGTAGGCACTCGGCGTCTCGCCCATGTATTTGCGGAAGACGCGCGCGAAATACTGGCTGTCCGAGAACCCCATGCGATAGGCAATGCTGGTGATGCTCTCTCCGCTCCCGGCCAATGGGTCGCAGGCGCGGTTGACGCGCAGCCGCTGCACGTAGTCGTTTGGCGTGAGGCCGGTCTCCGCCTTGAACATCTCGTAAAAGCGGCTGCGGCTGAAGCCGATATGGCGGATCGCATCCTCGATCAGAAAGCTCTCATCGAGATTGCGCTCGAAATATTCCTTCGCTTTGACGATGAACACGCTGGTCTTGCGCGCACTCGCCGTGCCGACGATCCGGCACGCCTCCGTCGTGATCCCGCACAGCAAGGCGCGCAGCTCACAGCGCTCGAGGTCGT
>CAVVJD010000001.1:245000-782393 GCA_963748455.1 uncultured Alphaproteobacteria bacterium | reverse complement strand
GGCGATCATTGCAATCGGCATCTGCACCCTCGCGACAACTCCGGCGCTCGAACCGCGCTCTTCGTCCTCGAACTGGATCGGCCTTTCCTTGCCGTGTGCGCCCGCGGTCGCGAGGCCGCGGCGATTTGGGTTTTCCGTCCGGCGGCTTGAGCACCGCTAAGCCGTAGACGGTGACGTCGGCCATCGTGTGTCTCACGACATCTTCGGCGGCCAATTATGCGTCTCGCCCGCGAGGCTGCGGCACCAGGCATAGAGCGCGTCGTACATCACCATGCCGTGGCGCAGCATCTCGTGGTCGTCGGGGTAGACGTGGCTGAGAGACCGAGCGAGATCGCGAACAGGCCGGCCGATTGCGGCGTCAGGTCGAGCTTTGATGTGTCGGCGCCGCGCACGATGTCGGACAGCTTGTCGAGACCCGGTGCGTCAAGTTTGTACTCGGAGATGAAGGCGTCGAAGCTGCACTTCTCGCCGACGTGGCTGAACTTCACGCCGGGGATATCGTAGGGCACCGCACCGGTCTCCTTGGCGGTGGCCAGCCCCTTGTCGGCCGGCACGTAGAGGAACTCCGGCTGCTTCTCGATGAAGCGCTCGATCAGCCACGGGCAGGCGATGCGATCGATCTTGGGACGTTCGCGCGTGACCCATTTCATGTCATTTTCCATTTCTTTGAGGCAATGACTGTTACTGAAGAAGCTTCACGGGACCCTTGATCGCCTTCCAGGCGTAGTGTCCGCCGGCCATGTAGCGGGCATCGAACCCGGCCTTGCGCAGAGCGATGGCCGTCTCGCAGCCGACGTGGAAGCCGTAGACGCAGATAGGTGACGACCGGTTCGCTTTTGGAAAGCTCGCCGATCCATTCGTCCAGCCGCTCGGGATCGCGCCACACGGCGCCTTCCATGATGTCCTGCGACTTGGTGGTGTAGTGTTTTGGGCGGGTTCGATGATCTGGACGGGCGTGCCCGCCTTCAGCATCGCCGCCACTTCCTCGACCGTAATCGCCGGCACGTCGGCGAACTGTTTCTGCACGAGCGGCCGAGGCGGTGCCACCTTGGTCGCGTCCTCGTAGCGTCCCTGCACGGCGTTCCATTCGATGTTGCGCATGAAGGTGGCGATGTAGGCTGCCGCGTTGGCGCCGAATTCGAGGTGATAGGCGTGCTCGTACATGTCGAGCGCCAGGATTGGGATGCCGCCGGGGATGCTCTGTCCGTGGTCGGAGGCGCTCTGGTTGATCAGCCGCCGTCGCGAGGCACGTAGGTCAGCAGCACCCAGCCCGAGCCGCCGGCCAGTGCGTTGGCCAGCGCGCGAACTCATGGCGCCAGCGGTCGACCGAACCGAAATCGCGGGCGATCGCGTCGGCCATGGCGTCCGGCACGGCGCGCCCGTCGCCGCCCAGGCTCGCGAAATACAGTTCATGCAGCAGCGTGGAGTTGAGCGCCATGCTCGTCGCGCTTCAGCCGGCTGATGGCGGCGGCCGGCGTCGTCGCGGGGTCGAGCGTCTCGAGTTCCTCGGTGATCGCGTTCAGCCGCCGTAACGCGCCGCCGTAGTTGTTTTCGTATGCTCTCGATGAGCCGAGGGGAGATCCCGTTGAGGGTCCATGGCCGGCAGAACAGGGGCGCCAGGTGGTATTTCATATCGAGACTCCAAAAAAGATGAGGATGGAGGGCGTTCAGAGGGCAACGTTTCAGAGCTGCCAGAACGATTTGGCGCATTCGATGCGCTGCTGTGTTCGGCTGAGGCCAACGTCAGCCAGCGCGCGATCATCCAAGGTGCTGAAGTGCTGACGTGTGCGCCTGAGCGCGTGCAAAAGGGCAACGGTCGCGACGAGGGCAGGCCACGCGCGAAACCGCCCTGGCCGCGGCGGAAATGCGAACCAGCGAAGGGCGTCTTGCTGAGTTGGGTGGATGCTGGGAGACATCGGTTTCACTCCTTGATACACTTGTTTCATAGGCACCATACGCTTGTTTTTTCAAAGATGCAACCAAAAATGATACACATGTTGCATTATCTAGAGATTGTGTGATACGGATGAACAATGTCTATTAGTGAACCCCCTCGTTGGCTGATGCTGATCCATCAATTGCCGGCCAAACCCGCCTATGCTCGCGTGAAGATCTGGCGGCGGTTGCAGCGCTGGGCGCGGTGACGGTCAAGGGCGCGGTGTACGCGCTGCCGGCCAATGCCGAGACGCGCGAAGATTTCGCCTGGCTCGCTAAGGAGATCGTCGAGAGCGGCGGCGAGGCGATCGTCTGCGAGGCGGGCCTGGTCGACGGACTCTCGGACACAGAGCTGCAATCGCTGTTCGATAATGCGCGCGATGAGGATTACGCGGCGATCTCGGCGGAAGCACGCGAGCTTGGCGTGCGTCTTGGCGAGGACCTGCCTGACAACGCGTTAACGGAAATCGCGAGCCAGACGGCGCGGCTGCGCAAGCAGCTCGACGCCATCGTCGCTATCGATTTCTTCGGCGCGGAGGCCCGCACGACGGCGGAGGGCCTGGTCTCGGGGCTCGAGGCCCGACTGCAACAGGAGGACGGAGCCATGAGCGATACAAAGGCGAACGCACCGGCCACCGGCACGCTGAAGGACCGTGTGTGGGTGACGCGGCAGGGCGTGCAGGTCGACCGCATCGCCTCGGCTTGGTTGATCCGCCGTTTTATCGACGAGGGCGCGCGCTTCAAGTTCGTCGCCGGCAAGGGCTACGTGCCCGAACCGGGCGAATTGCGCTTCGATATGTTCGAGGGCGAGTTCACGCATCAGGGCGATCGCTGCACCTTCGAAGTGCTGATCGCGCATACCGGTCTCGCCGATCCGGCACTGGCCGCGATCGGCGAGATCATCCACGACATCGATCTCAAGGACGACAAGTACGGACGCGAAGAGGCAGCCGGCATCCGCACCTTGATCGCCGGCATCGCATCGTCCCATAACGACGACGAGCAAAGGCTGACACGGGGCGCTGCCGTGCTCGACGACCTCTATCGCTACTTTGCAGACAAACGCGGCGAGAAATAAACGATCACGGCGTTCCATTCGATGAGGCGATGAAGATCGGGCCGTGCCGGCCTTCGGCGAGCCGGCCGGTGAGATCGCGGCGATGCGCACGAGCACTTCGTCGTGATGCCACGGTCGCCGGTGATCGCAGCCGCAAAGCGAAACGCATAAATCGATCTGTGAAGCGAGGCGGGTAGTATCTCGCATTTTGACCGGCTGTTCGCAAAAGTACCTGCAATGTTTCGGCCCAGCTCATTTCTTGCCGGGTTGAAGGTGGATCACTAGAATGCTCCAAACACAGTCGCAACAGGCTGTCAGATGCTCATGCGGCCGGGCTATCACATCGTGGTCTGGCGCTTGTGGCGCTCGCATCCGTTGATGCCGATGTGCTCGCGCAGACGCGCGACGACGTTCGCGACGACGAGTGCGCTGCGAGTTGACCTAGCTGCGGTGTTGTTGCCGTCCCCTATGGACCCGGCAATCGGGCGGACCTTCCGCGACTAAGAGGATTGCCCTGAGATAGTGGTGGTTCCGCCGGGGCGGTTAGAAATGGGCACAGATCCGTCGGAGACCGCCCGCGAAGGCGTGCCCCAGAGTACTTCGCGAAAAGGGAGCGCCCCCGGCACACGGTCGCAGGTGAACGCTCGCTCTCGCGGTCGGGAAATACCATGTCACGCGCGAGGAGTATGCGCGCTTTGTGAATGCGACCGGCTATGCCGGCGGTACTGACTATTATTTCTGGAGCGGACGGCGAAATCAAATCGGAGCCCGACAAGTCGTGGCGCGATCCAAGCTTTCCGCAGACAGATCGCGATCCGGTGGTATGCGTGAGCTGGTACGACGCCAGGGTTTATGCGGCGTGGCTTTCGCAGGTGACCGGCAAGACCTATCGGCTGCTCACGGATGCAGAATGGGAATATGCGGCACGTGCCGGCACGACTACGTCGCGCCCATGGGGCGACGATGCAAATGCGGGCTGCCGAAAGTGCAAATGGGGCCGATTTGGAAATGAAGAAGGCCTTCTCTGACTGGGCGTCGCGCCAATGCCGGCGACGGATACGTGTTCACGAGCCCTGTGGGAAGCTTTGAGCCCCAACTCATTCGGCCTGTACGCATGCTGGGAAATGCCTGGCAGTGGGTCGAGGATTGCTATCACGCCAGCTACGACGACGCGTCCGGTGACGCATCGATCGCAATGGAGTCGGGCGACTGCTCACAACGTGTCGTGCGCGGCGGTTCGTGGAACAATGGCCCGCGCTATATCCGCGCCGGGAGCCGCGATGGGGTCGGGACGGGCAATCGGGACTCATTCAACGGATTCCGCGTGGCGCGGCTACTCTGATCCTTGATTGCCCAGATGCTGCTGTCGCGAGCGTGCACACACTCGCGACAGCAGCATCTTCCCATAACGACGACGAGCAAAGGCTGACACGGGGCGCTGCTGTGCTCGATGATCTCCATCGCTACGTCACGGAGAAGCGGGCGAGAAATGAAGATCACCGCGTTCCGTTCGGCGAGGCGATGAAGTCTTACCGCTGGACCCAGCCTCCGATTAGCGGAACACGCCCTAACCGAGATCGGCGCGCGCGGCCTGTACCCGCTCGGGCTGCTTCTCTTCCGCAACGACAGCGGCCGACGCCAGCGACTTGATCGCCTTTTGCAGCTTCTCGAAGGCGCGCACCTCGATCTGGCGCACCCGCTCGCGCGAGATGCCGTATTGCTGCGACAGATCCTCGAGCGTCGTCGGGTTCTCCTTGAGCCGCCGCTCGGTCAGGATATGGCGCTCGCGGTCGTTGAGGTGGCGTCATCGCCTTTTCGAGGAGGTCGCGCCGCAGCCCCAGCTCCTGGCTCTCGCCGAGCCGGGTCTCCTGGCTCTCGCTCTCGTCGACCAGCCAGTCCTGCCACTCGCCCTCGCTGTCGCTCGCGCAAGGGGGCGTTCAGCGAATGGTCGGGGCTGGCGAGCCGCCGGTTCATGCTGACGACGTCGGCCTCGGGCACGTCGAGCTCGGTGGCGATCTTCTTCAGATTCTCGGGCGACAGATCGCCCTCCTCGACCGCCTGCAGCTGGCCCTTCAGCTTGCGCAGGTTGAAGAACAGCTTCTTCTGCGCCGCCGTGGTGCCCATCTTCACCAGCGACCAGGAATGCAGGATGTATTCCTGGATCGCGGCGCGGATCCACCACATCGCGTAGGTCGCCAGGCGGAAGCCGCGGTCCGGGTCGAACCGCTTGACCGCCTGCATCATGCCGACATTGCCTTCCGAGATCAGCTCGGACAGCGGCAGGCCGTAACCGCGATAGCCCATCGCGATCTTGGCGACCAGCCGCAGATGGCTGGTGACCAGCCGATGCGCCGCCTCGGAGTCCTCTTGCTCCTTCCAGCGCTTGGCCAGCATGTATTCTTCGTCCGGCTCCAGCATCGGGAACTTGCGGATCTCCTGGAGATACCGCGTCAGGTTGCCCTCGCCGGAGATCGACGGGACCGAAAGTGTGGCCATTCTGGTTTTGTTTTCTCCGATTAATGCCGCTGTATCGGCGTCTCCGGCCGATCGCCGGGCAAGGTGTCCGCGGGCGATCCACGGCACAATCGCCCCGCCGCCGGAAAGCCTTACCTATATGAGTCAGGTTTTGTCCAGTTTAAAGTAGCTCTAAATCTAGCGATCAGCGCCGCCATGTCGGGCGGCAATGGGCTGTCGAAATCGCAGCGCGCTCGCCGGTCGCCGGGTGGGTGAAGCCGAGCCGCCGCGCGTGCAGTGCCTGCCGCGGAAACCCTGCGATTTCCGCGCCGAGCGGGCCGGCTCGGGCCACCGCGCGGCCGGCGCGCGTGCCGTAGGCCGGGTCGCCGATCAGCGGATGGCCGATATGCGCCAGATGCACGCGGATCTGGTGCGTGCGCCCGGTCAGCAGGCGGCATTCGATCAGAGCGGCGTGCCCGCCGAAGCGAGCGCTCGACGCCGGTAGCGGGTCGACGGCCGGCTTGCCGCGCGTTTCGCCCACGACCGCCATCTTCTTGCGGTTGACGGCGCTGCGGCCGATATTGCCGGCGATCTCGCCGCCGGCGCGGCAGCGGCACGCCCCAGACCAGGGCGCTGTAGGCCCGTCGATCCGGCGCGCCGCGAAATCGTCGCGACAGCGCGCGATGCGCCGGCTCGGTCTTGGCGGCGACGAGAAGGCCGCTGGTGTCCTTGTCGAGGCGATGCACGATGCCGGGGCGCACCCCGCCGATCCCGGCGAGGCTCGCGCCGCAATGCGCGAGCAGCGCGTTGACCAGCGTCCCCGTCGGGTTGCCGGGCGCCGGATGCACGACCATGCCGGCCGGCTTGTCGACGACGATCAGGTGCGCATCCTCGTACACGACAGCCAACGGGATGGCCTGACCCGCGAGAGCGACCGGCGCAGCCTCGGGGATAATGATGGCGAAAATTTGGCCCGGTTTGACCCGCCTTGAGGGGTCCGTTATCGTCGTGCCCTCGCTCGCCACGCTTCCGGCCGATATCAAGGCCTTAACGCGGGTGCGCGACAGCCCGGGAGAGAGCGGGGCCAGGAGCGCCGCCAGCGCGCGGTCGAGCCGCTCGCCCGATGCCTCCGGGCCGATCGTCACTTTCATCGAAGCTGGTTCGCTGCCCACGTGCACGCCTTTCGTCTCTAGCTTCCCGAACGTCCCCGCATGCGCGCGCTCAAGGCTCTCGTCATCTTTCTCGGCATCCTGCTCGTGATCGGCACGGGCGTGCTGATCTGGGGCATCGCGCGCCAGATCGATCGCATGGGCCGGGCAGACGCGGACGACGAGGTGACGCAGGCTGTCAATACCGCGCCCGCGGTGATGACCAACGAAGCGGCGCCGTGGGGCCGGGTCGATCTGAAGCAGCCATATGGAACGCGGATCCAGTCGGTGACGAATGCGGGCGAATACATGGTGCTTCATCTCTACACTGGCACACCCGGCACGGACGAGCGCGTTGTCGTGATCGATCCGGGATCGGGTACGCTGATGGGAACAGTCGATCTCGGAAACCCATAGGACGACGATGAATTTCTGCAGCGACAACACGGCCGGCGTGCATCCGAAGATCCTGGCCGCACTCGCGACCGCCAATGCCGGCAACGCGATGCCGTACGGCAACGACGACATCACGGCGCGCGTCGAAGCGCGGCTGGCCGAGATTTTCGAGCGCGAGTGCACGGTGGCGCTGGTGGCGACCGGCACGGCTGCGAACGCGCTCGCCCTCGCAACTCTGGTGCCGGCTTGGGGCGTCGTTTATTGCCACCCGGACTCGCACATCAACACGGATGAATGCGGCGCGCCGGAATTCTACACCGGCGGCAAGCTGGTGGCGGTCCCCGGCGCCGACGGCAGGATGAATGCCGCCGATCTCGATGCGGTGCTCGCGACGGCAGGGGCGGGCGTCGTGCATCACGCGCAGCCAGCGGCGATCAGCATCACGCAGGCAACCGAAGCAGGCACGGTCTACCGTCTGCCGGAAATCGCAGCGATCGGCGCGGTCGCGCGCAAGCACAAGCTCGCGCTGCACATGGACGGCGCGCGCTTCGCCAATGCGCTCGTCACGCTGGGCTGCTCGCCCGCCGACATGACGTGGCGCGCGGGCGTGGATGCGGTCTCGTTCGGCTGCACCAAGAACGGCGCGCTCGCCGCCGAAGCGATCGTGATGTTCGACAAGAGCAAGGCCGCGGAGCTCGGTCTGCGGCGCAAGCGCGGCGGCCAGCTTGTGGTCGAAGCTGCGCTATATCTCGGCGCAGATCGAAGCCTATCTCGCCGACGATCTTTGGCTCGCTTCGGCGCGTCATGCCAACGAGCTGGCGGCGCAGCTGGCCAAGGGCATCAACGCGATGCCGGGCGTGAAGATCGTCTATCCCGTCGAAGCCAACGAGATCTTCGTCGAGTTCGCGACGCCGGTGCGGCTCGGCCTCGAAAAAGACGGGTTCCGCTTCTACAGCGGCATGGGCCCCGGCGGGAAGCTGTCGCGGCTGGTGACGGCGTGGGATAGCGAGGCCGCGCATGTCGAGGCTTTTATCACCAGTGCGCGTCGGCATGGCAGAAGCGAGGCCGCGGAATAGTCGCGCGCGCGTCTAAGTCTCCGCCGTCGCGCTGGCGTCGAGCGCGTCGCGCAGGGCCGCGATTTCCGCCTTGAGCTTCAGCAGATCGCGCGCGGACTGGCCCGAAGCGCGCAGCATCGAGGCGGGGACGGCCTTGGCCCTCTCCTTCAGGGCGCGGCCGGGCTCGGCGAGGCGGATATGGACCTGGCGCTCGTCGTCCGGGTCGCGCTCGCGCCGGACATAGCCCGCGGTTTCGAGACGCTTAAGCACCGGGGTCAAGGTGCTGGAATCGAGCTTCAGGCGCTCGCCGATCGCGCCGACGGTCTGGCCGTCCTGCTCCCACAGCACGACCATGACCAGATATTGCGGATAGGTGAGGCCGAGCGCGTCCAGCAGCGGCTTATAGGCCCGCGTGAAGGCATGCCCGGCCGAATACACGGCAAAGCAGACCATATTGGCGAGGGCGAGCGGGTCGTCATTGCGGGAAGGCATCGCCCTCAATTTAATCGCACGCGATTAGATCGTGCAATATCAAGAACGCATGGCTCCCATGCCGGAAATTAGATTGTGTGCGATTATTTATCGCGCGATATATATCGCCATCACCCATGGGCGCTCAGCGCCTAGCCATCCAAGGAGAGACCCCGATGAAGGTTCTGTATAAGACCCAGGCGACCGCGACCGGCGGACGTGACGGCAGCGCCCAGACCAAGGACGGCAAGCTGTCCGTCAAGCTCAACACGCCCAAGGAGCTGGGCGGGGCGGGCGGCGACGGCACCAATCCCGAACAGCTATTCGCCTCGGGCTATTCGGCCTGCTTCCTGGGTGCGCTCAAATACGTGGCCGGCCAGGCCAAGACCAAGCTGCCGGACACGACCACCGTCTCGGCGACCATCGGCATCGGACCGCGCGACGACGGTACGGGCTTCGGCATCGAGGCCGAGCTCGAGATCGCGATCCCCGGGCTCGACCGCGCCACCGCCGAAGCGCTGGTCGCCAAGGCGCATATCGTGTGCCCGTACTCGCACGCCACGCGCGGCAACATCCCGGTGACGCTGCGCGTTGCCTGATCTCTGTCCGCTCCGGACTTGCGAAAGTTCAACACCGGCCGGTCCCGAAAGGGGCTGGCCGGCGCTGTTTTGCCCTGAAAACCGCCGATTTTCGCGAGTAGCGGGGGCGGCAGCGCCGGGTGCGGCAAAACTTCCGGCCGGGCGGCTTGAAAGGGGCGGGGGGTTCGGCTATCTACAGGCCCTTGCCCGCCGGCCCCAGTCCAAGGCCAAGCGGATCGCACAGGGTCCCCCTCGTCTAGTGGCCCAGGACATCGCCCTCTCACGGCGAGAACAGGGGTTCGAATCCCCTGGGGGACGCCAATCTGTAAAGATTTCGTGGCGACACCTGGGCGCCTTATCCGGGTTCACCCGCAAATTCAAAAGTTGTGCGCGTAACTTTTGCACCGATCGGTGTTAGGGACACATCATTTTGAATCGGGTGACGTGCTCCTCTTGCGTGTCTTTTATTGCCCCCGCATTCGCTTTACTGCGGATGCTGTGATGGTGCTTACAGCTTTCTTTACCGAGGCGTCGGTACGCTTCTTGCAAAACGGAATGATAGATCTCACCCGGCCGTTGTTCGGGCGAGAAGCAAGATGAACTCAAGCACCCGCGTAGGAGTCGTTGTTGATGCTCAAGATTGTCATTCTGATTTGCTCGATTGCCGTGCCACGGGCGGATTGCCAGACAGATACGGCCAACGATGTCATTTCGGGCCCCGAGGCGACGAACGAAGTGATGTGCGGCATGCACGGCATGGCGTATATCGCCGGCACGTCGCTCGCCTCGCGCCAGCGCGAAGACGAGTACGTCAAGATCAAGTGCCTTCGCACGACGATCGGTAAGACGGTCGGCTGATCGCGGTTCGGAGCGTTCGACGCGTTCTTGCCGCGAGCGCGGCGTCAAGCAACCGAGGCGGCCCTTCTGCGCTTCGCGTTTCATCGTGCCGAAGCGAAGATCGCTGAACGCCGGCGTACCCTTGCGCGGCTACACATCGCCAGCGCGGACACCGCGAAGCGCCGTCATTGCTGTTCGATTGGGAAAGCCACCCCCGGCGGCTGACCCCAAGACCAGGAGCCGCAACACCTGGCGTTGCCCAATATTTAAGCCCTAGATTGCAAGGCGGTGCGCCCGGCACTCGCCGCCGCCACGGACATGCGCCGGCGGCGAGTTAAGAGCGCCCGAAGGCTTCGCCTAAATTTCCGCGCAGGCGTAGCTGTTGATTTCCATACCGACGCAGATCTCAACGACCTTGGGTGAAGTCCAAGCCATCGTCCTTCCTCCCTACGGTTGCGCGATTGTCGATCAATACAGTTCCGAACGATTCTAATATTAGGGCCAACGCCATCATGAAACAAGAAGGTGTTCGGCTTTCGGGCTGTATTTTCGGGTCGACTTTTGGGGTGCGCGGCGCAAAAACACCCCAGGTGTTGCGGCTATATCCATGAGCGGTGCGCATGGCTCGCCAAGCTTGGCAGACCTCGGCGGCCGGACTGGGACTCAGCGGTCGAGTTGGCTTTCGATCTCGCGGCCGAGGGCGAAGGCGCGCTGCTCGAGGAGGACGGGCAGCTCACAGACATAACTCAGCGAGCGCGCCCGCTCCTGGAAGATGCGCATGTCCCATGTCTGCTTTTCCTGCAGATCGTCGCGTTGTGTCTTCTGCTGCTCGGTGGTGGCGGCTTTCGTGATCGCCTCGAGCTCGACGCGCCGCCGTTCGATCGTGGCGGCAAGTTCGCGCTGGCGCTTTGCGTAACGCTCGACGCCCGCAATGATCGCCGCCCGTTCGTCATTGATCACGGAGAGAACGCCGACGGCTAAGGCGGCAAGATCGCGATTCTTGTCAGCGCCGGCGCCGCTGGCAAAGCGCACGATGAGGTCCTTGGCTTCGTCGATCTCGGTACGCCGCGCGGCGATCTTGCGCGCAAGCTCGGCAACGGGTGGATTCCTCTGCCAGGACTCCCCGATCTCTTCAAGGGGCGGGCCCGTCCATATCTGCCCGGGCGAAATCTCCAAGATCTTGCGCTGCTGGCACGGCCAATCCGGATCGGCAGGGTCGGCGGCAAGAGCTGGCCATGTGGCAAAGGCTGATGCCAGGACAGCAACGAAGCGAAGTGATGACAGAACAGTCATTGGTCGATCACCTTGCCGGCGCACCGCGGCGCGCGATGAGGCCGCGCGACGGATCGTAGCCGTACACAGACAGAGCTGTGAGCAGCAGAAGCCAGAGGGCGACCCAGAGGCAGGCCTCGGGATTGAACTGGCCATAAAGCGCAAAACGGATCAGCTCGACCACATGGGTGAACGGGTTATACGTGCAGATCTGATAGAGGAGCGGGCTTGCCTCGCGCACACGCCACAGGGGATAGAGGGCCGAGGAGGCAAAGAACATCGGAAAGATGATGAAGTTCATCACGCCGGCAAAGTTCTCAAGCTGCTTGATCGCGGACGACAGGAACAGGCCCAGGGCGCCAAGCATCAAACCTGACAGAATGAGCGCCGGCAGCACGGTGAGATAGCCCGCCGGTGGTGCCTGCACATCCCAGAACCAGGCGATCAGCAGGAACGCATAGACCTGCAAGATCGAAACCGCCGTGCCTGCGAGAAGCTTTGCGCTCAGCAGGTACCAGCGGGGCAGGGGGCTGACGAGCAGCGTGCGCATGCTGCCCATCTCGCGGTCATAGACCATGGAGAGCGAGCTCTGCATGCCGTTGAAGAGCAGGATCATCGCCGCCAGGCCCGGCACGATGTAGACCTCGTAGAGAATGTACGTTTCGTAAGGCGGCATCACCGAGACGCCGAGGGTCAGCGCGGAACCCGGCCGCGAAAATGAACAGCCAGACCAGCGGCCGGACCAGGGCCGCGACGAAACGCCCGCGCTGATGCACGAAGCGCAACGCCTCGCGCGTGATGATGCCGTTGAGGCAGCGGATATAGGCGAGCGGCGTCATGGTCGCCCCGAGCCGGTCAATTTTGTGAAGGCCTCGCGGACGGTCGGCGCCTCGGCATCGCGTGTCACGACCGCGACGTCGCCCTGCGCCAGCACGCGCCCTTTATGCAGGATGACGACCTGATCCGCCGGCCCGACCTCGTCGATGAGGTGGGTCGCCCAGAGAACGCCGATGCGCGCCGAGTGGCACAGCGCGCGGACATGGTCGAGGAGCCCTTGGCGGCTGCCGATATCGAGGCCGACCGTCGGCTCGTCGAGCAGAAGAAGCAGCGGCTGGTGCAGGAGGGCCTGGGCCAGCTCCACCCGGCGGATCTGGCCGCCGCTCAATTGCCGGATCTTGTCGTCGGCGCGCTCGCCGAGGCTGTGGCGCGCGAGCTCGGTCTCAATTCGCTGTGCCGCGTCCTTTCGGGCCATGCCGTGCAGGGCCGCATGGTAGTGCAGATTCTGGGCGATCGTCAGATCGAGATCGAGCGAGCGCTGCTGGAAGACCGCGCCGATGCGGGCGAGCGCTTCCGACGGCCGGCGGCTGATATCAAAGCCATACACGCGAATGGCGCCGCTGCGGTTGTTGTAGAGCCGCGTGGCGAGCGAGAACAAGGTAGTCTTGCCGGCGCCGTTCTGCCCGAGAAGAACTGTGAAGCTGCCGGGTAGGACCGAAAACGATACGTCGTCGAGCGCCTTGAACGTGCCGAAACTGTGGCTGACATGTTCGACAACGAGCGGAGCGGCCGAGATCATGGGGCTGACCGTGGGGTCCGCGTGCGCGAGGCCAGTCTCATTGGGTGTCACGGGGCGACCGCCACTCCCCAAGGCAGGCCGCCGACCTTGATCGACTTGATCACCTTGAGCGCCGCCATGTCGATGACCGAGATGTCGTTGCTGACGCCGTTGGTCGTATAGAGGCGGGTCTCGTTGGCATTGAACGCAAGCTGCCAGACCCGCTGACCGACGAGGAGGTAGGTCTTGACTTGATAGGTCTGAGCGTCGATGACGGCCACACGGTTGGCAGGGCCCAATGCCACGAACGCAAGCTTGGCGTCTCGGGTGAGACGCACGCCGACGGGCTGAATGGCCTCGGCGCGCACGCCGGGGATCTGGAAGCCGATCTTCTTCACGATCTGCTGCGTGGCCGCGTCGATGACCGTGACCGTGCCGCCAATCTCAGCACTCACCCACACGTATTTTCCGTCCTTCGTGAACTCCGCGAAGCGCGGCCGACTGTCCACCAGAACATTGGCAAAATCCTTGAGGGTCGCGGTGTCGATGAAATGCGCCATGCTCGTCGTTTCCGACGTGGTCACCAGCGTCTTGCCATCCGGGCTCAGGCCCATGCCCTCCGGTTCGACACCCACGGGAATTTCCGTGACCACGCGACCGGCTTGGACGTCGACGACCGTCACCATGTTGTTGTCTTCGTTAGCGACGTAGAGAAGCTTGCCGTCGCTATCGAGGGTCATCAACTCGGGATCGGGCCCAGACGGCAGAGTTCGCACGACCGTCTGGCTCGCAAGATCGAGGACCTCGACATGATCGTCGTCGCTGGTGCAGATATAAAGGAGCTTATTGTCGGGGCTTAGAACGATGCCGCGCGGCCGTTGGCCGACGGCGATGCTCTTGACCAGCTGCAGCTTGTCGCCGTCGACGATGCTGATCGAATTGTCGCGTTCGTTCGAGACGTAGATCGTCTCCGCCCTCGCGCCCGTCGCCACGCCGAGAATGACGGCAAGTGCGGCTGCTAAAGACAGCGACGATCTCATTGGCGTTTTCTCCCTTTGCGGTTTGTCCGTGATGTCCTCACGGGCGCAGGTCATTGCAGTTTGCAAGAAGTGTCGGGCCGGTCGAACCCCAACGTATCTAGCTCGCTGAACTGATGCAGGAAGCCTTCCTGTGGCGATACCGAGACCAGCGCGCGCGGTGCCGCGAGCAAAATCGGCTGGCGCAGCTGCCCATCCCAGTCGCGATACGTCATCTTCTGTCCCTTGAAGCCAGCCAGCTCGAAATTCGGCCCGCGGATGAAGGCGCTGATCGCTGTGTCGTCGATGGAATTCGTGCGCGTGGCCGCCTCGGCAACGCTGCGCACGGCCAGCCACGCCGCATAGTCGCGCTCCGTCATCGCGCGCCCGGCGCCGCGCTCGAACCGGTTTTGAAACTGCGTTGCACCCCATTGCTCATGGCTGCGATGCCAGGCCACCGGCACGAGCCCTTGCGTGCCCGCCACCGGTCGCGCCAGCCAGGTCCGATAGGGCAGATACTCGCCGAACTGATCGCTTTCGTCGGCCACGATCAAAACGTCATAGTCGGCACCCTGCGTCAGCACCGGAATCTGCTTTTGGATCTGCGCGTGGCCGGTGTCCGTGCGGCGCGCGGTGGCACCCGCCTCGTATGTGCTCTCCTTGACGATCTTGCCGCCGAATTTCCGCGCGGAGCGGCGCAAAGCGTCCGCGAAGCGTTTGTCCTCCGCACCGGTGCCGACCAGCAGGAACCATTGTCGCCATTGCTTCCAGACCAGGTATTGCGCCAACGCATCGGTCAGCATGGCGCGACTGGGCATCGTATGGAGAATATTGCGGCGGCAATTCTCGGCGCGCAGGCCGTCGTCCTTGGTCTGCGCATTGAAGAGAATGGCGTCGCGGGCCTCCGGCACGCCGGCCAGAGCCAGCAGACGATCCGCCGGCAAATCGGCAACGTAGAATTTTCGGCCCTGCGCCAGCGCGCGCTTGAAGGCCGCCACGACGTCGCCGCCCTCCGGCACTAGGATCTCCTCAAGAACAAAATTCTGCTTTGTAAACTGCCCGGTGGTGTTGCTGTCATCGATCGCAAGACGGGCACCGCGCACCCCGTCATCCGCGATGATCTTGTCGACCAGAGATAGCGGCGGCCTGGGCTTGATCAGCTCGGTGATGTAGACAAGGCGCAGCTCCGCCACGCCAACGCGAGCGTCTTGTGCCAAAGCCGGTGCAACAACGAACGACAGAAGCCACAACGCGCAAGCGGCAAATCGTGCACAGATCAGCATGAGTTACCTCCGTCGCTTGCGGCTACGGTAACCCTTCGCGCGGCAGAGTCGCTCAGTTTGAATAAATCTGCCGCCGAGTGATTGGACGCTAAACCAGCGGTTTGCTATACTTTTCAAGGTAATTGTAACATCGGCGGCGCGGTCGAACAACCGTGCGGGCGTGCTGCCGCGCGGCCGACCAGCAGATTTAACGTACAGCGCGACGACTCAGAGCTGCCGGGCCCGCGGATGGGTTGGCAAGCCTCCCGCCGCGGCAACCGCAAGCCAGAAAACATCTCCTGTGTCGCATCGCGAGCAAGGGAGGATGGCCATGGCGTCTTTGCGCCGCCTGACGTGCTGCCTGGCGATCATTCTTGTCGGGCTCGCGTGCGCGCGGCCGGCATCGGCGACGATATCGGGCAGCATCAAGATCGGGGCGCTCAAGTTCGGCACGTTGAGCTGGGAGCTCGATGTGATCAAGCGCAACGGCTTCGATCGGGCGGAGGGGATCGACCTCAAGATTGTCGAATTCGCCACCAACAATGCGACTTCCGTCGCCCTGCACGCCAAGAACGTCGATATCATCGTCACCGACTGGCTGTGGGTGAACCGCCAGCGCGCGGACGGAGCGCGCTACACGTTTGTTCCTTATTCCACGTCGGTCGGGGCGCTCGTGGTGCCGGCGGACTCGCCCATCCGCAGCCTCGAAGACCTGAAGGGCAAGCGGCTGGGCATTGCCGGCGGGCCGGTCGACAAGAGCTGGCTGTTGATACGGGGCGTGGCCGAACAACGTTACGCGCTCGATCTGGATGCATCGGTCGACAAGGTGTTCGGAGCGCCGCCGCTGCTCAATGCGCAGATCGAGCTCGGCCGGCTCGACGGCGTGGTCAACAATTGGAATTTCGTCGCCAATTTGCAGGCCAAGGGCTTCCGCAAGCTGCTTGGGGCGGGCGACGCGGCGCGCGAACTCGGGATCGCCACCGATGTGCCGCTGCTCGGCTATGTGTTCGACGAGAATTGGGCGGCTGCTCACCGCAATGACGTCTTGAGCCTGGTGCGGGCGAGCCGCAAGGCGAAGCTGCTTCTCGCGGAGTCCGACGCCGAATGGGAGCGTGTGCGCCGCCTGATGGCGGCGCCGGACGAGGCCTCTTTCGCGGCACTGCGCGATGAATTCCGCGCCGGTATTCCACGGCGCTGGGGCGAGGCCGAACGCCGGGACGCCGTGCGTCTCTTCGCCGTCCTGGCCAAGCTTGGCGGCAAGGATCTGGTCGGCGACACCGACGAAATCCGGCCGGGCACCTTCTGGCCGGAGGTCGTTTACTGAAGCCGATGCTGCTTTACAGGGCGTTGTTGGAGCGGGCCATCTCGTTCGGTGCGCTGCTGGTGCTGTGGCAGGCCGGCGCGTGGTTAGCGGATCCGCGCCTTCTGCCGCCGCCGGCGATCGTGGCGGTCAAGCTCGGCGCCGCCATCGCTGACGGCACATTGCCATATCATGTCGCGATCACATTCGCCCGGGTGGCGGCGAGCTTCGCGTTGGCCATGCTGATTGGCACCGCCATCGGCCTCGCCATGGGACGCCGGCCGCGCCTCGACCGCGTCTTCGACGGCTGGCTCGTGCTGTTCCTCAACGTGCCGGCCCTTGTCACCATCGTCCTCTGTTATGTCTGGTTCGGGCTGGTCGAAGCGGCCGCCATCGCGGCCGTGGCGATCAACAAAATCCCGACGGTCGTCGTCACCGTGCGCGAGGGGGCAAGGGCGCTGAGCCGCGACAATCTCGAGATGGCGCAGGTCTTTCGCTTCGGCCCACTCAAGACGTTGCGGCACGTCATTCTGCCGGAGCTCTATCCGTTCCTGATTGCCGCGGCGCGATCGGGCCTGGCGCTGGTCTGGAAGATCGTGTTGGTGGTCGAGCTGCTCGGGCGCAGCAACGGCGTGGGTTTCCAGATCAACGTCTTCTTCAATTTCTTCGACGTTGCCGGAATCCTCGCCTACACCATTGCCTTCGTCGTCGTGATTCAGATGATCGAATGGTTTTTGCTGCGACCCTTGGAAACGCGGGCTGGCCAATGGCGGCGATGAGCGAACTCTGGGTCGACATCCGCCAGAAGCGCTTTGCCGCCGTGGGAAACGCGCCACCGCTCGTGGCGCTCGAGGGGCTCAGTTTCACCGCCCCAGCGGGCGAATTCATCTGCGTGACGGGGCCGTCGGGCTGCGGCAAGACGACATTGCTCAATATCATTGCCGGGCTCGACCGCGACTACACCGGCACGATTTCGCTGCCCGCCGGCCGGCAACGGCGCGCACCGGTCATCGGCTATGTCTTCCAGAAGCCCCGGCTTCTGCCCTGGCGTACGGTGGAGGAGAATATCGGCGTGGTGCTGACGCCCGAGCAGCGGCGCACGCGCGTCGTCGACGAGCTGCTGGCGGCGACGGGTCTGGCGGAGTTTCGTCATGTCTATCCGGAGCGGCTTTCGGTGGGGATGACACGTCGCGTGGCGCTCGCGCGCGCCTTCGCCGTCGAGCCCGATCTGCTCGCTGATGGACGAGCCCTTCGTGTCGCTTGATGAAAAAACAGCCGACCGTTTCGCGCGCTCTGCTGCTCGAGGTGTGGGGGCGCCGGCCGACGACGATCCTGTTCGTGTCGCATGATACGCGCGAGGTCGTGCAGCTCGCCGATCGTATCGTGCTGCTCACGCCCTCGCCGGGCCGCGTTGAGGCGCTGATTCCGGTCGAGGTTCCGCGTGCCGAACGCACGGACCCGGCGCACGTGGAGCGGCTGCGCCAATCTCTCCTTGGCGGGCGCCGACAATTCTCTTGAGTGGAAGCGACGCAATCAACTCTATTGCGTTATCGGATCGCCTCGTTCGTCGAGCAGCGGCACGCCGAATTCGAGAAGGATATGGTTGATCTCCGCTTGCTTCTTGCGGATCAATTGATCGATCTGGCGCTTCCATTCCGGCTCGTTGTAGCGAACGCCCATGGTGATACGATAGTCGAGGCGCGTGCCGCCAAGCTCCGATCGCAAGGGAACGACGGTGAGCGGCGTCGATTCATGCTTGGCATAGTGGCCGGCTATCGGCCCCCACAGCACGCCGACATCGATCTTTCCGGTGGCAACATCGTTCACCACGTCGCGCCCGGGCGCATCGAAGCGCGTATCGACGATCAGCTGATAGCTGTGCACGTGGGCGAGGAGGCCCTTTTCGGCCAGGACCGTGGCGGGCGGCGTTCCGGCGATGACGCCAATCTCCAGCTTTTGCAGGGCTGGGTCGTTGAGGGAGGTGAGCGTCAGAACCGCATTCTTGCGATAGACGAGGGCGAAGGCGGATCGATAATAGGGGTTCGTGTTCTGGAGCAACGTGCTGCCGGAAACCATGCCCGTGACGAGATCGCATTTTTGCGCCTGCAGCGTGTTGCGTACGAAGCCGACGGTGTTGGGGAACCAAGTGTAGCGAACCGGCAGGCCAAGCTCCTGCGCCAGCAGCTCGGCGATCTTGTTTTCGAACCCTTCACCCTTGTCGTTGGAGAAGGGAAGGTTGTGCGGATCGGCGCAAACCCGCAGCGCCGAATGATCGACGGGCTCCGCCGTTGCGGCGTGGCCCGGCGCTGTGTCAGCGCTCAGGGCCGCAATGAGGGAGAATGAACCGAGGGCTACGAGGATAGTCTGCCTTATCGACCGCATGACTCAGTCCTCCTTCCATCGTCTTGCAAACGAAGGCGGCTATCCGGGGTTCCGAGGCAGCTGTCGTCGCGTTGCTTCGCGTCGGCGGGTTTTTCGGCATATTTTGACGGACGACCGCGGCTGACGACGCCGTCGGATCGTGCTTTGAGGTAGGCATAAATGTCGTCAACGAAGCACATGACGTTCTGGTTCAGGCCAAAGGGCGGCATCACCTTGTCGCTTGAGGCCGAGACGTTCTTGCGGCCGTTGACGACGACTTCCATGAACTCCTCATGAGAGAGTTTTTTCATGGAGTTCGGTGAGGGCCGGCCCAAACGAACTTCCGAGCCCGTCGGGACCGTGACAGACATGGCAATCGGCGTGGTAGCGGCGAAAGCCATTATACGTGTACCAATCGACGGTTCCGTCGCTGGCGATGCTGTAGGGTTTTTCGGTGTCCTGCGGCGCCGCCGGCCCGGTACCCACGCTAAAAGTGGCGATGAGCGTCAGGAGGAGGGTGGTCGCGAAATCCGGCCGCGCAAATGCTTCTCCGCCATGGAATAGAACCTCCTTCCAGCTCTCAGCCGCACTGCGTTGGAAGAAAAATGCCCGGCATGCGATGTCGAACATCACGATGCCGGGCAGGTCTTCAGTTCGATCGAGACGCGAGTGACTACGGGAGTGCGAATACCGTCAAGACGCCGCCAAGCTGCGTGTAGTTCGACAGCGCCTTATAGGCACCGACTGCACCCAGGCCCTCCTGGTCTCCGGTCAAGCCCGCGGCGAGCCCGATGCCCGCCCAACCGCCGATACCGGACAGGACAGCGACGTATTGCTTGCCGTTGTGCTCGTAGGTGTTGATGTTGCCGATGATGCCCGATGGTGTCTTGAACTTCCAAAGCTCCTTGCCCGTCGTCGCATCGACGGCCTTGATGTAGCCTTCAAGCGTGCCGTACATCACGACATCGCCCGAGGTGGCGAGAGCGCCGCTCCACACGGAGAACGGCTCGGGGATCGACCACTTGATCTTTCCCTCGCTCGCGTCCCAAGCAATGAAGTTGCCAAGATTTGTTTTGCCCGGTGGGGGATACATGCTGAGCGTCGCCCCGACATAGGGCTGGCCAGCCGCGTAGCTCACGCGGAACGGCTCGTAGTCCATGCAGACGTGGTTGGTCGGCACGTAGAAGAGGTTTGTCTTGGGCGAGAACGCCGCCGGCTGCTGGTCTTTGGTGCCCAGAGCCGCCGGGCAGATGCCCTTGGAGTTGACATCTTCGCCGTTCTTGTCGGTCGAGTATTTTGCCACCACTTGCGGACGGCCAGTGGCCATATCGACATGCGTTGCCCAGTTGACGGATGGGTCAAACTTCTCGGCGACCAGCAAATCGCCCGTATCGCGATTGAGCGTGTAGCCGAAGCCGTTGCGATCGAAGTGCACCAAAGCCTTCGTCGGCTGTCCCTTCACGTTGATGTCGGAGAAGATCATCTCGTTGACGCCGTCATAGTCCCATTCGTCATGGGGCGTCATCTGATAGACCCACTTGGCCATCCCGGTGTCGGGATTGCGTGCGAAGATGGCCATCGACCAGCGGTTGTCACCCGGCCGCTGCTTCGGATTCCATGTGCTCGGGTTGCCCGTACCGTAGTAGATGAGGTTCAGTGCGGGGTCATACGAGTACCAGCCCCACGTCGTGCCGCCGCCGATCTTCCACTGGTCACCCTGCCAAGTGTTGGTGCCGGAATCCGGACCGACTGGCTTGCCGAGGTGGGTGGTCTTCTGCGGATCGACGAGGATGTCGGCATCCGGACCCATGGAGTAGGCCCGCCATGCCCGCTTCCCGTCGCTGAGATTGTAGGCGGTGACGCTGCCGCGAACGCCGAATTCGCCGCCGCTGATGCCGATGATGACCTTGTCCTTGACGACGAAGGGTGCGCTCGTGCCGGTCTCGCCCTTTTTCGCATCGCCGTTGGCGACTTTCCAGAGCTCCTTGCCCGTCTTGGCGTCGAGCGCCACGACGTTGGTGTCGGCCTGGTGCAGGATGATCTTGCCCTCGCCATAGGCGACGCCACGGTTGACCGTGTCGCAGCACATCACGGGGATCGTGTCGGGATCCTGCTTGGGTTCGTATTTCCAGATGACCTTGCCGTCGGCGTTGAGATCGAGGGCGTAGACGTTGTTGGGGAAGGGCGTGTGGATGTACATCACGTTGTTGATGACCAGCGGCCCGCCCTCGTGCCCGCGCAGCACGCCGGTCGAGAAGCTCCACGCGACCCGGAGGTTCTTGACGTTATCCTTGGTGATCTGTGCGAGTTCGCTATAGCGCCAGTTTGCGAAGTTGCCTGTCGGCATGACCCATTCTTTGGGATTGGCCTGCATTTTCAGGAGTGCATCGTTCGCCGTCGCGACGGTTGGCAACGCCATAGCGACGCCGAATGTCAGGGCACTCGCTGCCAGCAATTTTTGCCTCATTTCGCTGTCCTCCCTAGGCTCAAAGGCGTAACGGACGACACCCGCTCGCCCAAGCCGAGTTGTCGAAGTTTTCGCCGCCGATTTTTCGTTCAGACGTTTGCTAGGACATAACCCCCCTTTGTGATCAGAGGTGGCTGGTCTAACCTGACCGCTTGTCCGCAGGTGCACCCGATTTTGTGGTGCCCCAGTCCCTCGCCTCGGTTGAATTCCGATCTAGAGGGTAGCTACAGTAAAATTATACCTCGATCGCCGCAGGCTGCAAGGGCTCTGTCGTGTTTCCACTGGCGAAATACCGTGGGTGCTCATCCTGTGTGCATGAGAGCAGTTGCAGCAAGACGCGATGCCGGCGCCGGCTTGACCGGTTCGCCGCGGCGGGTCCAGATTTGGGCATAGCGTCTCGCGTTACTATCCCCGATCGGGAAGGATCGCGCGATGGGCGGGCTCCCAACCACAGGCGCCGCTGGCGCCGCAAAACCTACTGGATTGGGCTCAGATGCTGAGCGGGCGCCGGCCTTGCGGCGGCGCCGGTTCATTGCGGCTGCGGTGTTCCTGACTTGCCTGTTGGGCGGCGCCGTTGGGGCTGCTGAGCTTAGCGCCGATGATGTGAAGGCGCTGCTCGCCGCCCATCAGGGTACGGCCCGGCCGGCCCTCGCCAACAAGGATCTCGCCGGTCTTGACCTGTCGCGGGTGGATTTCCGCGGTGCCGATCTTACCGGCGCCAATCTCAGACGCGCGAATTTGCAGGGCGTCGATCTGTCCGGCGCGATCCTCGATCTCGCCGTCCTGCGGGGCGCCGATCTGCGCGGTGCCAAACTGCGCGCGATGCGCGCCTTTGCGGCGGTTCTGGCCGAAGCCGATCTGCGCGGTGCGGATCTGTCCGGTGCAAGCTGCATCTGCAACCTGGAGAACGCCAACCTCGATGGCGCCAGTCTTGTCGGCGCGGTGATGGGGGCCGACATGCGCAACCAGCCGATGGGATTGATGCGGGTCACGTTGCGTAGCGCCAAGCTGCGCAATGCCAATCTCACCTCGGCCGATCTGTCGCGCGGAATGCTCGAATTCGCCGATTTCTCCAGCGCCAATCTGACCGGCGCCAATCTGATGCGCGCCGAAGCCGGCGGCGCCAATTTCTCCAACGCCGAGCTGGTGGGCTCCAATTTCACGGCGGCCAATCTGCGCAGCGCCCGATTTACTGGCGCCAAGGGCGTCGACAAGATCATCGGCCTTGACCAGGCCGTGGATCGTGAGAGTGCGCGCTTCGACTGAGGAGGTCGCCTTAGAAGCAGCGAACCTCCGCTTCCGCCTGCGCCCGCCGCAAATCGGCGACGACCTGCTTGATCCACGGGACGTCGCGGAACATCGCGGTGTTCTCGCCGGCAACCTGCGACATGCGCAGAATAGTCTCGGCCTGCGCATATTTGTCGTACGGAATGATCGAGGCAATAACGTCGATGCTGCACGAACAGCGCTGCAGGAACTCGGGCGTCGTAGCATTGCTGGCCATGCAGGCAAAGACGTAGTCGGCTAGCGCCTCAGTCGGGTAGTCCGGCGCGGCCATCGTATTGGACGACCACATGGCGCCAAGGGCGAGAGCGAGTGCAGTCCGCTTCATCGACCAGTCCCTTTTCTGCCGCACCTCAAATTCGTCGGCGGCGGGAGACAAGTTATATTAGAGCACGGCCGAGCCGAAGTTGAAGCGCCCATTGTCTCGGGCCGGGGGTTCTGACATCCTAGCCCGGCAATTTCACGCAAGACAGTCCGGACGACGATGTAAACAGGGCCCAGGGTTCGACGCCAAGCCGCGCGGTAGTTTCTGTTGCCGAGGAGCGGACGATGATGTCGATCAAGCAGCCGCCGGTGAGCGATGCAATGGCGCTGGCCGGCACATCAAATGGTACTGAGTACTACCGCGTTTTCGTCAAGGACCTGGTGCTGGTTTGCAGCATCGGCGCCTATCCGCATGAGCGGCTCAAGCCGCAGCGCGTGCGCTTCAATGTCGATCTGCGCGTTCAGGTCCCTGTCGGGCCGATCGACGACGATCTGGCCAATGTATTTTCGTACGACACCGTCACGGCGGCCATTCGCGGGTTGATCGCGAACAGGCACATCAATCTGGTGGAAACGCTCGCGGACAAGATCGCAGATTGGTGTCTCGCGGATGCACGGGTCGCGAATGTCCGCGTGATGATCGAGAAAATGGACGTCGAGCCGGACGCAAGCGCCGTTGGCATTGAAATCGAACGCCGCCGGCAATTGCACCCGACCGTGACTGAGCTCTTTCCGGTATTGCCGGGAGCCTCACGCAAGCCGCGCGTGGCCGCGACAACGGGCGAGCGCGATCCCGGCCGAGGCGTATTGCCGTGAAGCGCCCCGGGTTGTGGGTCATCAAGCTTGGCGGCAGCCTTGCGCGCTCGCCAGCGCTTCGTGGGTGGCTTGGCGCGATCGCCGCCGGAGGCGGCCGGCTCGTCGTGGTTCCCGGCGGCGGGTCTTTCGCCGACGAGGTGCGCGCCGTGCAGCGCCACGTGTCCTTCGATGATGCGACCGCGCATCGCCTTGCCCTTCTGGCCATGGAGCAATATGGGCTGATGCTGTGCGGCCTGCAGCCGGAGTTGCGGCCGGCAAACAGCCGCGCCCAGATCGCGCGCGCCCTGAGGGCTGGTGGCGTGCCGGTGTGGCTGCCGACGCGCATGGCGATCGGCCAGCCGGACATTCCCGAAAACTGGGATGTCACTTCGGACAGTCTCGCGGCTTGGCTGGCGGCAAAGATACAGGCCGATGCCCTCATCCTGGTGAAATCCGTGCCCGTCGCCGCGAGCACGACAATCGAGGATCTTGTGCGGCTGGGCATTGTCGATCCGCTATTGCCGGATTTCCTGGCGCGCGGCCGCGTCGCGTGTCGCTGCGTCGATGCGGGCCAGCACCTCGCCCTGAAGACAGCGCTTGATCGTGGGGAGGCGCCGGGCGTCGTCATGACCACCCGATCCGGCGCCGGCGCAATTGCGACTGCGGGCAGACCGCGGCGGCACCGCGCCGCGGCGGGCCCCGCCACGCTCGCAAATGGATAGGCGCGCTCATGGCGAAGAGTGTGCGCGTGCCTCGTTTAGGTTGGGCGCTAACCGGGTCCGGGCATTTTTTCACCGAAAGCCTCGCGCTGATGAGCGGCATTGCCGATCTCGACGTATTCGTCAGCCGTGCGGCAGCGGAGGTCGTGCGCATGTATCGCGATGACGTCAACCGGTTGCCGCGCAGTGCGCGCGTCTTCAAGGACACTACGGCCAGTGCCGCGCCCGTGGGGCTGTTCTACCATGGAGTCTATCACACGCTTGTTCTGGCGCCGGCGACCTCCAACACGGTCGCCAAGTGCGTTTATGGAATTTCCGACAATTTGGCGACCAACGTGTTTGCGCAGGCCGGCAAGTGCCGCGTTCCCATCATCGTCTTCGCCTGCGATACGGCGCCGGAACTGGAAACGATGGCCCCCGACGGCATGGTCAAGGTATTTCCGCGGCGCATCGATCTGGAAAACGTCGAGCGCCTCAAAACCTTCGAGTCCGTTCAGGTCGTCGAATCCCTGGCGGATCTGAATGAGGCGCTGCGCGCGCGCTTCGCATGCCTGAACATCTCCTATTCCTGACCGGTCATTTTGCCCGGCCGCGCGTCGCCAAGGTTCTGGAGGCGTTGCAGCCGACGGTGTTCACCTATGACATCCACGATATCGGGGTGAAGGTGGCGGCGCTGATGACCGCCGATCTGATCTGCCGGCGATTGCCGCGCCCGATCGGCGCCGACCGCGTGATGCTGCCGGGTCGCTGCCGCGCCGACCTCGAGGCGCTGAGCCGGCATTTCGGTAAACCATTCGTGCGCGGGCCGGATGACGTCAAGGACCTGCCGGAGTTCTTCGGCAAGAAGGGCGGTCCACGCGACCTGTCGCGCCACGACGTGCGTATCTTTGCTGAAATCGTTGAGGCGCCGACGCTGGATGTGAACGGCATTCTGCGCCGCGCGGAGGCGTATCGGATGGCGGGCGCGGATGTCATCGATCTCGGCTGCCTACCGGACACTCCGTTCCCGCATCTGGAGGACGCTGTTGCGGCTTTGCGCAACACTGGGTTTGCCGTGAGCGTCGATTCAGCTGATCCGAATGAACTGCGTCGCGGCGGGCGCGCGGGTGCCGATTATTTGCTGAGTTTGACGGAAGAAACGCTCGAGCTCATCGATGGGGTCGCGGCCATTCCGGTACTGATCCCGGCGCAACACGGCGATCTTGCTTCTCTCGTGCGGGCGATGGATGCGTTGGATGCCAAGGGCCGCCGATATATCGCCGACCCCATTCTCGATCCGATCCATTTCGGCTTCACGGCGTCCATTGGCCGATATGCGGAGTTGCGCCGGCTCCGGCCTAAGGCCGAAATCCTGATGGGCACCGGCAATCTGACGGAGCTCACCGATGGCGACAGTACTGGCGTCAACGCCGTGCTGATGGGTGTCGTGTCGGAGCTGCGCATCACCAACGTGCTGGTGGTGCAGGTGAGCCCACACTGCCGGCGCGCGGTGCAGGAGACCGATGCGGCGCGGCGTATCATGTTTGCGGCCCGCGAGGACAGAAGCTTGCCGTCGCACATCAGCCCGGCGCTGATGTGCTTTGCGCGACCGTAAGCCGTTTGCGGCCACGCCGTCGGAGATCGCCGAGCTCGCGGCGCAGGTGAGCGACGACAGTTTTCGCGTCGAGATCGCTGAGGACGGGCTTCACGTCTACAACCGGCACGGTCACCACGTCGCCGGCGAGCCCTACGCGATCTTTCCGCATCTCCAGGTCGAGGGCGACGGCGGCCATGCCTTCTATCTCGGAGTTGAATTGGCGAAAGCGCAGATCGCCTGGCAGCTCGGCAAGCGCTATGTCCAGGACCGACCGTTGAACTGGGGCAGCGCCGTCGACGAAGAGGCGGAGGATTTGACAACGTTCAAAGAGGTCGGTCCGACATTGCCGGCCAAGCGGCAGAAACGGCATCGCGCATGATCCGCGAGACGATTGTCACGACGCAGAATTTGAACGGCCAGGTGCATGTGGCCCCGATCGGGTTGATCGAGGAGGGCGACGGATTTGTCATCGCGCCGTTCCGGCCCTCCATGACGCTCGACAATCTGGCGGCCAATCCGTACGCCGTGGCCAACTACACCGACGATGTTCTTGTCTTTGCAGGCTGTCTCACGGGGCGGCGCGAGTGGGCGACGCGACCCGCCACCAAGGTGCGCGGCGTCGTCCTTGAGCAGGCGTTGGCGCATGCAGAGCTGACGGTGGTGCGCGTCACCGAGGATGCGATGCGGCCGCGTTTCTTGTGTCGCGTCGTGCATGAGGAAACCCATGCGCCGTTTCGCGGCTTCAACCGCGCCAAGGCGGCCATTGTCGAGGCCGCGATCCTTGTGAGCCGGTTGCACATGCTGCCGGCGGACAAGATCGATCGCGAGATCGCGTATTTGCAGATCGCCGTCGACAAGACGGCAAGCCCGCGCGATCGCCAAGCTTGGGACTGGTTGATGCAGCGGATCGCCGAGCACAGGGCGAACAGCGAGAAGGTGGCGCAGTCATGACCGGCGTGCTTGCAAGCGTAACATCCGTTGCCGAAGCCGAGGTCGCGCTGTTGGCCGGGGCCGACATCCTCGATCTGAAGAACCCGGCGGCCGGGGCGCTCGGCGCGCTACCGGCGGCGACGATCCGCGCGATCATGACGCATATCGCCGGACGATGTTGCGTCAGCGCGACGGTCGGCGATTTGCCGATGGTGCCTGCGGTGATTGGCGCGGCGGTCGCGGATATGGGCGCGCTTTGCGTCGATATCGTCAAGGTCGGCCTGTTTCCCGGCGGCGATCGCGACGCCAGCCTGTCGGTCCTCGCTACAGAGGCACGCCGTGGGCGACGCATCGTCGCCGTGATGTTTGCCGATCAGCAGCCGGAGTTTTCGTTGATCGCACGCGCGCGTGATCTTGGGCTGGCCGGCGTCATGCTCGATACCGCGGATAAGAGCAGGGGCGGCCTGCGCCATCATCTGGAGCCGAAGCGACTGGCGGAATTCGTTTCCCTCGCGCGCGAGGCGGGGCTGCTGACCGGTCTCGCCGGGTCGTTGGCGCTGGCGGATATCCCGGCACTCCTGCCGCTGCGGCCGGATTATCTCGGATTCCGCGGGGCGCTGTGCCGGGCGGGCCGGACGACCGCGCTCGATGCCGCCCTGATCCGTGCCGTGTGTGCGGCCGTGCATGGATCGCGTGGAAATCAGGCGGCGGCCGTCAGCGCTGCAATGGCGGCGGCCGGCGCGCAGCGTGCGGCCCATTCACAGACCTCCGGCGGCCCGGACACAAGCGTGGCAAAATCGATGTAAGGGCGCCCGAGGCGCTGGGCCAGCGCGGTGACGAGAAAACGGCCGACACCGGCGCCGATCAACGGCGCATCGTTGCCAAAGGCGCCACGCGAAACAACACGGTCGACTGCCGCGTGGATCGACTGCAATTGTCGCTCCGCCAGATGCCGAGCGAGACGCTGCCACGCCGCCAGGTCGGCACTCTCTGCATCACGACCGAGCATGCGGGCGAGGCGGTGCGCGCTCTCCTCCAGGCTCTTGCCGCGGCCGTCGGCGCTGGCATGCTGATCGGCATCCGGCGGCAAGGCGCCGGTCAGTCGGTGCACGTCGGCCGTGGTGGCAAAGTATTCCGCCATCAGCCGTTGGCGTTGGCCCGCGAAGGGGACCGTATCAGCGATGGCCATGACCGGCGTGCGCGTGACACCGGTGTAGACAAGTTCCTCCGAGACGAGCCGCTCATCATCAGTAAAGCCCATCGCATGCACGGCGCCGGCGGCGAAGGGGACAATGTCCGTCGTCGTGCTGCCGACATCGAGGAAGAGGCCGGCCTTGCAGCGCGCGGCCACAAATCGCGCACTCGCATGCCAATTGGCCGAAGCAACGTCACGCACGCGGCCGATAGCCGCATCGGGCGCAATGAAACCGGCATCGCCGGCATAGATCCGGAGGTCCGAGTTGGGGAAGGTCTGGCGCATCGCCTGGGTCAGGCGCCCGACACCATCAACGCGATTGACGAAGAGGTCGGTCAACTCGCCCGTCATGGTGATGCCGTGACGCGGCGTCGACACAAGCTGCTGCTGCGCGGCGCCAAGAGCTTGGTTGAGGTGATCGAGACCGAGCCACAATGTGCAGGGGATCTGCAGAGCCATGTGAAGATGGCCATCGGCATCGCTCTGCGCCACTTTCAAGTGCGCGCCGCCGAGATCCCAGCCGGTCGCAAGTTGCTCACGGTTCGTCGCCATCGACCTTCACCCGACATTCGCGGATATGCGGCGGCAAGGCGATCGTCGCAGCGTCGCTGACGAGCAGCTGCAGAACAAGCTCCGCCGGATTGACGCCAAGCGCGCCGCGCAGCCCGACATACGAGCTGGTCAGGCGCGGATTGATTTCGAGCACCACGGGCCCGTCTGTCGTTTCGACCAGGTCGACGCCGACATAACCCCAGAGATCCGGGAGCGCCGCGGCGATTTGCGCTGCGATCGGCGCAAAGACGGGGCGAGCGCATTCGCGTCCGCCAACGGTGCCGCCGTGATAGCGAAAGTGCGTCCCCTCAAGGCGGACATCCTGGCTGTTGCAGCTCAGCAGTGCTGCCGCGCCGGTACGGCACAAAAGCGAAAGACTTGTCGCCGGCCCGGGCAGGTAGGGCTGGACGACAAAGCGTTGAAGATCGCGCCGGCCGCTCGACCAGGCGTGCATGTCACGCTCATGGTGCATCAGGAACGTATCCTGTGCACCCGCACCGTCATCCGGCTTCACCACCCAGCCCGCAACGCTTGCCGGCAAGCTGTCGGCAAGTGCGGCTTCCAGCGAAACGGTCGGCGCCACCGTAACCCCCTGGCTTGCCAGCAGTGCAGCGGTTTGCCGTTTGCTCGCGGTCAATCGGATCGCTGTTGGCGGGCTGCCCAGGAGAATACGCCGCTCGGCAAGGGCAAGCGCGCTGAGCCGTTCCAGGATGCCGTCGGTTTCGGGGGCGATCGGCCACAGCGCGTCAGTGTTCGCGACGGTCTCGCGCCACACTAGCCAGGAGTCGCTGCCCGCGTCGATGCGGCGAATCTCGCCGCACAGATCGCGCTGGGGCAGGCGATGGTCGCGCGTGACAACGACACTGATCCCCGGCACGTCGCTGAGGTCCTTGACAAGGGCCCGCAACATCATGTCGCCTTCACGGTGCAATCCGGCCGGCAACTCGGTGTCGACGAACCCACCGCCGGTCACGAACTCACACACAAACACGCGCAAGCCCGTCATGAACGTCATTCCCGTCATCGATCTCAAAGCCGGCGAAGTCGTGCACGCGCGCCGCGGCGACCGCGACAATTACCGTCCGATCGTGTCGCAGCTGTGCAACGGCAGCCGGCCGGTCGATGTCGTTGGCGGCCTTCTCGATGTCTACCCTTTCAATACGATCTACATCGCCGATCTTGATGCGATCCAAAGGCGCGGTGACAGCGATGAGCCCATCGCCGAGCTGCAGCGCGAATTTCCGCGCGTGGAGTTCTGGATCGATCGCGGCCTGGGCGACGTCGCGTCGTGCCGGGACTGGCTCTCGCGCAGCGCCGGCACGCTGGTTCTTGGCAGCGAAGCGGTTGGCGACGCTGCGATCTTGCAGCTTCTGCATGGCGACGTGCCGAGCGAACGGCTGGTCCTGTCGCTTGATTTTCGGGGGGAGCAGTTTCAAGGCCCGTCCAACTTGCTGGCGCAGGCCGATGAGTGGCCGGCGCGCGTCATTGTCATGACGTTGAGCCGGGTCGGGAGCGGGGCGGGGCCTGATTTCGTCCGGCTCGATGAGATCAAACGGCGCGGCGGCCCGCGGCAGATTTTCGCGGCCGGCGGGGTGCGCGATGGCGACGATCTGCTGCAACTCGCCCGACAGGGTGTCGGTGGCGTTCTGATCGCCAGCGCGCTTCATGATCGCAAGGTCGGCCGGGCCGAAGTGGCTGCCGCCGTCAACGGCCCGGCCTGATCCAAGCTGGTTGTTCTCGATCTCCGCCCGCTCAGGCCGCGAACGGATGTTTCACCTGCTCCCTCTTGGTCAGCATGTCCCTGACCTTGGGTTCGCCGGCAACCGCGCGCTTCACCGATTCCTTGGTGGCCTCATAGTTGTATTGCTGGATCTTCTTGTCGTCGGCCGCTTCCCAGTGGATGAAGACGCCGACGCACACGAAGATGTCGTCGGCCTCCTCGGCGGGAAGGGTGCCGTCGGCGACGCAATCCGCCACGGCGCGAGCAACCGCCGTCTGCGCCGGACCGAACATCTGAACGGCCTGTTTCGCGGTCTTGATCGTCACCTTGTTGTAAAGAATCGTGTTGGGCTTCGTCGGCAGGTTCGGTGCAATTAGGGCAAGCAGGGTGGTGAATCCGATCCTTGTTGTTGGTAAGGGCGTTGCAGAAGGCGGTTTCCGCCGCGCTGCCGCGCGGGCCGAGGATCAGGTCGATATGGGCAACTTCGTTGCCCTCGCCAACCAGTGATTCGCCCACCATGACCTTGTTGATCTTGGCCATTTAACATTCCTCCCAATGCGAAGGGTTTCGATAAAGACATGCCTGTGCGACCGCCCGTGCCGTATGACGGCCGGCCGCACGACTCATCTCTCTCCCAGCGCACGGAGCTATCCTTGTTTGCAGCGTCCAATCGCGGGTACGAAGGACCGGTTGGCCGGACAGCACCGCCCTGACAGACAGAGGACACGCAATGCGAATGTTAATCTCAATGTCCGGCCGGCAGCAAGGGGCGAGTTGCTGATCTGGCTTCGATCAACTCATGTCGTCTGCAATGCGTGCGCGAACAGGCTTGCGACGGTGAGATCGGCGCTCGTGCCGGGGTTGAGGCCTTGTGCCTTGAGTGCTGCGTCGAAGGATAACAATGCCGGCGCGATAAGCTCGGGCGAACCACATTCCAATAGCCTCGCGTCGATGATGCGCGCTTGCTGCCGGATTTCTTGCGCGCGCGGCGCACCGAATTTGCGGGCAATGTGGCTGTCGTCCAGCGTCGCGAGAAACCCCATATAGGCGAATGTCGTTGCCCAATGCCTGTCGCGCCAGCTTGCAAATCCCGTCGCAAGACGGTGCACGCCCAAGTCAAAGACATCGCGATAGTCGCTCACATATTGCCGGGCGATGGTGTCGCGCTCGCGCGCCACGTCCATCGCTTCCCGGAGCGTGACGCGCGCCGGCTCGCGAACATCATGCGTGGTGCTCTCGCCAAGTCCGGCCGGTTGGGCGAAACGGATGGCTGCATAGGCTTCTTCGGCATCGGCCACGTCGAGACCGGCGAGAACATCGGCGAGATTGTCGCGAAGCGGTTTGTCGGTGCCTTGCATGGCCGCTGCCGCCAGCGGCGCGCAGAGCAGAACGATCCCGAGATTGGTGTTGCAGCCGACGGCGTCGCGCGTGCGCTTGATGGCCTCGTGGATCCGCCGGCCGACAGGCAGATGCGGTTTGCCCATAACCGGTGCGCTGACGCGGGCGCTGGCCTCGAAATCCGCGACGGTCATTTGGTGCCCGGGGGCGAAAACGTGGACATTGCCCGGCTTCAGGGCTTGCAGCTCAGCGTGGCACGCGTCGAGATAGGCCTGTGCCACCCTCTCGCCGGCCGAGATCATTGCCCGGCAACGGCTTTGCGCGGGCCCGGCGCCGATCCGCGCCGTGCTGATGCCTGACGCAGCGTCGCGAGGAAATCGGCGGCCAGTGCTGCGGCGATGTCCGCCTTGCTGACCCGTTGCAGCGCCTTCCACGCGGGCATGCTGTTGACTTCGAGCACCAGCAGCCGACCTTGGGTGTCTGCAATGATATCCACGCCGGCATAGCCGGCACCCACCGCGGCGGTGGCGGCACGCGCCAGCTCGGCGATCTTGCCGGTGGCGGCCGCCGCTTCGCAGCGCGCACCGCGCGCCGCATTTGTGCGCCATTCGATGCCATGGCGCATCATCGCGGCGACGGCCCGGTTGCCGGCCACGAAAACGCGCCAATCGCGCCACCCCACCGATGGCCCGGCGACAAAATGCTGCAGGTAAAAAACGCCGTCCATCTCCGCAATTGGCGGCAGCGCATCGGCATCCTCGATGAGCCGCAAGCCGCGGCCTTGCGAGCCGAAGAGCGGCTTCAGCACCAGCTTGCGACCGGGCGCTGTCTCGGCGCGGACGATGTCACTCGCCTGCTCAGGGGATTCGACCGCCCATGTGGGTGGCGTCGGGATGCCGTACTGATGCATCAGGAAGCTGGTCATCGATTTGTCGACGCAGCGTTCGACAGTCCGCGCGTCGTTGTAAACGAACACGCCCATTTCGCGCAGCGCATGGAGGATTCCCAGACGCATCGTGACTTGCTCGAAGGAACCGGCAGCGATCTGACGAACGAACGCGCCGTCCGGCGGTGCCGTTTCGAAGCCTGGCAGATTGAGACCGTAGCCGGACCCCGTGCGGAAGCCGCAGCCGCTGAGAGGAATGCAGACCGCCTCGGTGCCATGGGCGGCGAAGGCTTGAACGAGTCTGCGGGCATGCCAGTCTCGGCGGTCAACGAACAGTGCAATCCTAGGCGCTCGCCGCATGGCCAAATGATCTTTCCAGAAGGGCGGGGTTCAGCTTGCCTGCGGTGAAGCTACGTCCGGTATCGAGAGCCGTTACGGTGACCAGCGCTGGACTGAACAGCAAGCGGTCCATGGCGTAGAAGTCGCCCTTGTACGACTGAAAAATCTCCGCGAAGGGCCGCCCGTAATCGCGTGATCCTACACTCGGCAGGTCTTCAGCCAGCTTCTTGGCGTCGACGTCCGCGCCACGCACGAAAAGCTGCACGCAGCCGCCGTAGATGATGGCATCGTTCGTTCGCCCCATGGCCTCGACAAAGGATGGCGACGGGGGCGGCAGCGGCGCCGTACCCATGCCGTCGACGACACGATCGAGCGGAAAGCGCAGCTCGTGGAGCTTGTGCAGGCCGACCTCAAGCACGCGCGCGACGATTTGCGCGCCGCCGGCCAGGCTGCTCGTCGGCGTCAAGATCAAGGTCAGCGCGCTGGGTTGGATGCTGCAGTCGCGAGCGACGGTTTCGATCAGCGCCGGCGGCGGCCGCTTGTCGGCTTCAAGAACGAGACAGGCAGTATCGGCGACATCGCGATAGCCGATCGTATCGAACAACTCTTCCTTGGCGGCGAGGGCGCGGCCGGGGCCGGATCCAAGGGCAAAGAACGCGTCCGGGCCTTGGCCAACGGCAAGCTGCCAGCCGGCGAGCTGGCTGCCGAGGCAGGCCAGCACCGGGTTGCTTGTATGGACGTGCAGCATCCACGGCGCACACACGAACGGCCCGCCCGCGGATAGGTGAACGCGCCCCATTCCGGCCATGCAGATTTCGGCAATACGCAGTCCCGCCTCTATTCCGCCCGCGCAGTCGATGCCGGCATCGATGATCACCGCGCCGTCGCGGGTCTTCTCGACTTCGATGCGCAAGCTTGCGGCGTCGTTGATCAGGTTCCGGACAAGCACGGCGGCCCGGGCATTCAGGCTAACCGGCTGGCGCGGCTCGGCGGCTTTGTGCCTCATGTGACAGATCCCGCGCTTTGAGGAACGGGCATTTCCGTGAGGAACTCGGATCTGACGGTTTGACCGCGCTGTTCGATGAGCGATCGTACGGCGATGGCGGTGGGCGCTGCGGCAAGGACGGTGCAGACAGGTGCGCCCAGCTCGATATGCACGCCCGGGGCGGGGCGATCGGCCACCCAGTCAGGCCAGCGAAGATCGATCGGGACAAAGGAAGGTCGATCCGCGTAGATGACGGCCATCGCCGTCGCCTGCGCGGGAGCCTGCCAATCTTCCGGCAAGCCGCCTTGGCACGCGCGCACGTGCAGTTCGAAGAGGCCAACCGACGCGCCGGTGTCGAAGATATCAAGATTGGCACCGGGCCGCGGGTTGACCTCGATCACCGCGAAGCGTTCCGCGTCGACGATCATGTCGAGGCTGTTGAGTCCGACCAGCCCGATCTCTCGCACCAAGGCGTTGAGCAATTCCGGAATCCTGGTCGTGATCTTGGCGTCGATCGCGGCGGGCTGCAGCGCGCCACCGAAGCGGAACGAACTCGATACGCCCTCCGGTGAGGACCATTGCTCACTGAAGCCGAGCACGAGTGCGCGCTTGCCGTCGGCCAGGAAGGACACGCCGATCGGGCGGCCGGAGATGCGACGCTGGAAATATCGCCCCTCGATGTCGCCACCGGCCGCAGCGGGGACGACGTGACCGCCGCCCGACGCACCGATGCGCTTTTGCAGCCAGCCGGTCGGGTCGGCGGGGGATGTGAACGTGACCGTAGGGTGGGGAATGCGCAGATCGTCAAGGAGCTTGAAGAACGCGCGCGGGTCCTTGGTCAGGTGTACCGTCTCCGGCCGATTGCCAAGAAGCTGACGCCCCTCACAGAGCGCTGCAAGCAAGTGCGGCCGGTCCTCCAGACCGGAGGCATAGACCAGCCCGTATTGAGGGCGCGACCACGCCGGCGCCAGGTACTCCGCCGCCGCCAGCAGGGCGCTTTCCTCGAACCCTTTCTCCAAGCTTCCGGCGACGACCAGGCTCCCGGCGGCATGGCTTCGCGTGTCCGTGTCGCCAAAGAGATCCGCGACAAAGGCAACGCGGCCGGCGCGGCGCGCGGCAACGGCCAGGGCGCGCCCGGACAGCGCGATCACAAGATATGCAGCCGGCTCAGCCAATGATCTCTCGGGCCCGCTGGAAGGCGTCGCGGAAATCTAGATAGAGCGGCTTATCGGTCTCGATCATCTTGCGGAACAAATTTGCCTCCACCTTGTATTTGACGCCGCCAATGGCGAGGGCGCCGATACCAACGGCGTCGGTACCGGTCAGTGCCGCGCCATTGTCCTGCGCGTTGATCCCTTCGATGCCGGCGGGTGGCACGGCGTTGACGTCGGCGGCGATCTTGAGAGACGGTGCCTGCCGCAGTTGCGCCAGACTCAGGACCTGGACACCGGCACGACCCGCCGACAGCACGATTTCGGCATTTTTCAGCGCGGCGGCTTTTAATGCGTCGCTGCTCCCGTCGGCATAATCGAGCTTGACCTGGAAGCGGGCGGCGGCGGTCTCGGCGAGTTGTTTGACGCGCTGCGCCCCGTCATAACCGACGAGCAGTGCATGTGCGCCTTCGCGCGCCGCGATGACGGATGCCGAAAAGCCCACCACACCCGTGGCGCCAAACACAACCACCTTGCGGCCTGACAGAGAGACGGAAAATTTTTCCTTCAGAACTTTCTCGACACAGGCAACCATGGCTGCCGCCGTCGTAAACGATCCCGCTGGATCGGCGAAGACCGAGACGGCGAACGGCGGCACCATCGATTTGCGGGCGGCGTCGAGCATGTCGAGGGCGAGTGCCGCGTTGCGGCCGCCGATGAACATGGCCGTACGCTTGGCCCCCTTGGGACCCCGCGAGAAAATCGCGTCCTGGACGAGTCCTGTGACGTCTGCAAGCTCGACGCCGGTATATGGCACGGCGGCATTGAAGCCGGCATCGAGCGCCATGTTGATGTCAAAGGGGCTGACATGACGCAACGGACTCAGCATGTGCAGGATGAACGGCGCTTCCATCTCGTCCTCCCCACCTCGCGCATTGGCCCGAGTTTTGTCCCGCCGCGCAGGGAATACAAGAGGCGTCGCGGCGCGATTTATGATCGTGCGCGCGCGATGCTCACGTCCCCGCCGCGGTTGCGGCCACTACTGATTGCAAACGTCAGACCTGTTTGCGCCGGCCAGCGGCGTTCCGCTTTCTGGCGCAATCGCTCGGCGTCGGCCTGCGAGCCGATGAGCGCAAAGCCGGTTGGTCCCCATGAGCTTTGGCCCACGCCGGGAATTCCTTCGGATTCAAGCCAGCGCAAGACCTCGGCCACGTCTTCACTGGTGAAGCGCCCGCCTTGCACCGGCGCGAAATGGTCGCCGACGATACGCTGCAGTTCGGCGACGGCGCGGCCGAACCGGTCGAGGTTTTGCTCGACCAGCGCCGGAAGCGCCGCCATCAGCGTGAGACGGCAGAGATGCCCAGCGGTGACTGCGGGGAAGGGGGGCAGACGACGGAAAGCCTCGATCTCCGCCGCGCCGTGCAAGCCGCGTTGGCGGTTATCGAAAATCAGCAGAATTCGCCAGGGGGGTGGAAACGGCAGGCGGCTCAGCACCGGCGGCGGCCCTTCGGCCTCGCCGCGGCCACCATCGAGAACGACGCCGCCTTGCTCGAACGTGGCGATGCCGATGCTCGAGCGTTCGCCGCGATTGAGCAGATGCGCGATTGTCCGAAGGTCGGCGTCGATGCCATGAAGGCGGCAGAATGCAACACCGGTTGCGATCGAAAGTTGCGTGCCGGAGCCGAGCCCCACATGTTCAGGAATTGCCGCTTCGACAATGAGATGCAGGTTGTCGTCGCGATGGAAATGATCAATGAGCGTCTTGAGATGTTTAAGTGCGCGTGCAGAACCGGGTCCGCTCACCGACAGCGTCTCGCCACGACGAAGAGTTACTCTCGTTTGCGGGGATTCGAGCGCGATGCCCAAGCTGCCGAAGCGCCGACCAAGATCGCCATTGAGGTCGACAAAACCGAGATGCAATCGCGCGGGCGCGCTTACGGCGACGCGCTCGGCCGCGAGCACATCGTGCGCGACAGGGCCCCGTGTGTTGCCTGCCTGCACCTTCGAGGCTATCATGGCTTCGTGCATGCGGCGTTATCTGCGTGAAGTCAATCGAATTGTCGGCGATACGGGCAGCGTGGAAGGCGTGAAAGGAATGCGCCATGTCCGACAAAGAGCGAGTTTACACCGACGCGGAGATTGAGGCGCGGCTGAAAAAAGACCTCCCGCATTGGTATCTCGAAAAAGGCTGGATCCGGCGCAAGTACCGCACCCATAGCTGGAAGGGCACGCTGATGGTGATCAACACCGTCGGCCATCTCGCCGAAGCGGCTTGGCACCACCCCGACATCACCGCATCCTATGCATGGGTGGAGGTGCGCCTGATGAATCATGCAGCTAAAGGCGTGACCGACAAGGATTTTGAGCTCGCCAAGCGGATCGAGGACGTTATCCATTGGCAGCCCGCGACGAGCGGCGGCGCTCTCGAAGGAACGCCGCAGCAGGATCCGCGGTTCGCCTATATCAAATATGACAGCTGACCGGCTGCCATGGACGTCAATAAAAATGAGGCGCAGCGCCGTCACGTCGGCTGCCCGTTCTGCGGTCTGGTCTGCGACGATCTGAGCGTCGACGACGCATCGGGCCGGTTGCGGGTCACGGCGCGTGGTTGCGGCCTCAGTCGCGAGCGTTTCGCGGATCTAGAAATCAAGGCCTCACCGACAATTGATGGGCGCGACGCCGATATGCCGGCGGCAATCGCGCGTGCTGCCGACATCCTCGCCGGGAGCCGTGCGCCGGTCTTTGTTGTCGCGGCCGATGTCGCCGGCACGCGCGCCGTGCTGTCTCTCGCCGATCGCCTGGGCGGCGTTGTCGATCATCCGCAATCCGATGCGTTGTTCCGGGGCTTGCGCGTCCTCCAGGATGCGGGCGCGCTGGCGACGACATTGAGCGAGGTGCGCAATCGCGCGGACCTCGTTCTCATCGTCGGGCCGGATCCGTCGCCGACGATGCCGCGATTCTTCGAGCGTTGCATCGAGCCGTCGCAGACGTTATTCGGCGGCGGACCGTTGCAGCGCACTATATTTCGCCTTGGTCCGCCCGTTGCGACAGATGCGACAGCGCCGGCGACCAAGGTTGCGGAGCTTGCCTGTGCCATGGAGCATCTGCCGGAGGCGATCGCCGCGCTGGCGGCACTGGTGAAGGGGCGAAAAGTCACGGTCCGCGACGGCGCTCATTTCGATCACGACCGCTTCATCGATCTTGCCGCGCGTCTCAAGTCCGCGCGCTACGCGGTCGTGGCCTGGGCGCCGGCGCTGTTTCAAATCTCCGGGAGCGAACTGATCGCCCAGGCGATGCTCGATCTTGCGCGCGACGTCACGCGGACCACGCGGTGCTCGCTGGTGCCGCTTGGCGGCAGCGCCAACCTCTTCGGTGTCAATCAAGTCTGCACGTGGCAGACCGGCTATCCGATCCGCACCGCGTTTGGCCGCGGCGTGCCGGAACACGATCCTTATCGCTTTTCGGCGCGCCGCATGGTGGAGCAGGGTGAGACCGATGCACTTGTCTGGATTTCAGCCTTCGACAAAAGTCCGCCGCCAGAGCGAGACGGCGTTCCGATGATCGTGCTCGCACCGCCGGCCACGCCGCTGAGCCGGAACGTTGCCGTCTATATGCCGATCGGCGTCCCAGGCGTCGATCACGCCGGTGAGGTGTTTCGCGCCGATGGCGTTGTGGCGCTGCGGCTGCAAGCTGTGCGGGCGACAGATCTGTCCGATGTTGCGTCGGTCATGGGTCGAATCGGTGCGCGTCTCCTCATGGAAGGTATGGTCCAGTGACGATCGTCAAGCTTGCGGGCGGGCTTATTGTTGATCCGACAAACAGTCGCGATCGCGTCCCGGCCGATCTCTATATCGAGGACGGGCGCATCGTCGCCGATCCCGGTCCCGGGACCCGGATCGATCGCGTCTTCGAGCTCTCCGGCAAGATCGTCATGGCCGGCGGCATCGACATCCATAGTCACATTGCGGGCGGGAAAGTGGGCCTCGCCCGCACGATGATGGCGGATGATCACCGTCATCATGCCGAGGCGCGCAGCGATTTGCGGCGCAGCGGCAGCGGCCGCTGCACGCCATCGAGCTTCATCACCGGCTATCGCTACGCGCAGATGGGCTACACCGCGGCCTTCGAGCCGGCCATGGTGCCGGCCAATGCGCGGCACACCCACGCCGAGCTTGCCGACACGCCGATGATCGACAAAGGTTGCTATGCTCTGCTAGGCAATGACGACATCCTTCTGGCGATGCTGGCGCGCGGTGCCTCGCGCGCAGCGATCGCCGATTATGTCGGCTGGACCCTGCAGGCCACGCAGGCGCTTGCTATCAAGGCGGTCAACCCCGGCGGAATCGCCGCGTTCAAATTCAACGAACGCGCCGCCGCATTCGATCAACCGGGGCCGCATTACGGTATTACACCGCGACATATCGTCGTCAGCTTGGCGCGGGCGGTGGACGATCTGGGCCTCGCGCATCCCTTGCATCTGCATTGCAACGATCTTGGTGTGCCCGGCAATCTCGATACGACGCTCAACACAATTGCCGCGGCCGATAGCCAGCGGCTGCACCTCACCCATGTGCAGTTCCACAGCTATGGGCAGGAGGGCAAGCGCAAATTTTCCTCCGGTGCCGCGCGCATCGCCGAAGCCGTCAACCGCAACGCCAATATCAGCATCGATGTGGGGCAGATCATGTTCGGCCAGACGATCACCGCGTCGGCCGATACGATGGCGCAGTATCGCAACCACCGCCTGGCGCATCCGAAGAAGTGGCTGTGCATGGACATCGAATGCGATGCCGGCTGCGGGCTGGTGCCGTTTCGCTACCGCGACCAGAATTTCGTCAACGCGCTCCAATGGGCGATCGGCCTGGAATTATTTTTGTTGGCGGAAGATCCGTGGCGTATTTTCCTGACGACCGATCATCCCAATGGCGCGCCATTCATGACGTATCCGCACCTGATCCGTCTGCTCATGGATCGCAGCTATCGCGACGATGTTCTGCGCACGATCAATGCGGACGCCGCTTCGTCGAGCGCTTTATCGGGCCTGGCGCGCGAGTACAGCCTCTACGAGATCGCCGTCCTCACGCGCGCCGGGCCGGCGCGCATCCTCGGGCTCCGCGATCGCGGCCATCTGGCGGCGGGGGCCGCGGCCGATATCGCTGTCTATACGCCGCAGCCGGATTATCAGGCGATGTTCGAGCGGCCGGATTATGTTTTCAAGGATGGGCGGCTTGTCGTTCAAGACGGCGAGATCGTCGACGTCGTGGACGGAGCGACGCACGTGGCGCGGCCGCAATTCGATCCGGGTATCGAGACGTCGTTGAGCCGGCATTTCGACGACTATCGCACCATGCGTCTCGACAGCTTCAAGATCGGCGATGGCGAGATCGAAGCTGCGGGCGGCCGTCTCGCGCATCATGATTGCGTCAGGACCGGGGCATGATCATCGGCGGCGTTGCCATCGAGGACACCTTCGCGGAAGCGTTCGCCATGAAGGCGACGCGGATCATTGTCACCGCGGACAGCGAGCACTGGGCTCGTGTCGCCGCCGACAGCATGACGGGCTATGCCACGTCGGTGATCGCCTGCGGCTGCGAAGCCGGGGTGGAGCGCAGCCTGTTGCCCGATGAGACGCCGGATGGCCGGCCGGGGGTTGCCGTTCTGATGTTCGGCATGTCGACGAAGGAGCTGCAAAAACAACTGCAAAACAGGGTCGGCCAATGCGTCCTGACGTCGGCGGGCTCGGCCTGCTTTGCCGGTATCGATGGCGAGGACCGGCTCAAGTTGGGAGGAGCGCTGCGCTATTTCGGCGATGGGTTCCAGATCGCCAAACGTTTCGGCGAGCGCCGGTACTGGCGCGTGCCGGTCATGGATGGCGAGTTCATCTGCGAAGACACGGTCGGCCTTGTCAAAGGGATCGGCGGCGGCAATCTATTGATCTTGGCGGCGTCGCGCTCGGCCGCGTTGGCTGCCGCGGAGGCCGCGGTGACGGCGATGCGGCAATTGCCCAACATCATTCTGCCGTTTCCGGGTGGAATTGTGCGTTCCGGTTCGAAGGTCGGATCGAAGTACAAAGGCCTGATCGCGTCGACCAACGATGCCTATTGTCCCACGCTGCGCGGCGCGACCGAGTCAGCGCTCGGCCCGGACGTCGAAGCCGTGCTGGAAATCGTGATCGACGGGCTGAGCGCCGACGACATTGCTGCGGCGATGCGCGCGGGTATTTCCGCGGCCTGCGGCGCGGGGCCGGCGGGCGGCGTACTCGCCATCACCGCCGGCAATTATGGCGGTAAATTGGGGCAATTCCATTTTCACTTGCGGGAGATCATGCAGTGAGCGCGCTTGTCCTCACGCTTAAGTCGCCGCCGCCGCAACGCGTCGACCTGGCGCCGCTCACGCCCGAGCGCCTGCGTGATCATCGCGGTGCCGGCGTGGAGCGTGTCGAGCTGGTCAGCGGCAATAGACGCATTGCGGTTGGGGATCTGTTCGGCGTTGTGCCCGGCGACGCCGCGGAGATCGTCATTCGCGGGTCTTGCGCGCGGCTCGATTTCATCGGCCAGGGCATGGGCGATGGCGCGATCACGATCGAGGGCGACGCTGGTGCCTATCTGGGTCAGGGCATGCGTGGTGGTCGGCTGCGCGTGACTGGAAGTGCGGGCCCGTTTGCGGCTGCAGGGCTGTGCGGCGGCGTCGTCGCGATCGACGGCGATGCCGGCGATTGTCTTGGCGGTGCGCGACCCGGCGAAAGGCGGGGCATGAGCGGGGGGTTGGTGAGTGTCGGCGGTCGCGCCGGGGAGCGCGCCGGGGATCGTATGCGGCGCGGTATCATCGCGGTCGGCGGCAATATCGGCGCCTATGCCGGCTCGCGCATGATTGCCGGCACGCTTCTCGTATTCGGCGACGATGTCGGCGCCTATCCCGGCTTCGGCATGAAGCGTGGGACACTCGTCGTCCGGCACTTGCCGCAGCAATTTCTGCCGACCTTCGCCGATTGCGGCGCGCACGAGCTGGGGTTTCTCAAGCTTTTGCGACACGCGCCGAGCGGCATGGGGGCATGGGCCAAATCGCTGGACGCGCGCGGGGCCCGTGTTCGCCGCCTTGTCGGCGACGCGGCCATAGACGGCAGGGGCGAAATCCTCGTTTGGCGCAATTAGACGCGTATCGCCGAGCTCGCTCCGATCCACGGGAGCCCGCCAAAAAAGGGGTGCGTTGACGGCAGCTTCTGCCATGGGAGGGAGGCCATAACTCGCCAATCCCGGAGAGGCCACCATGCCATCGTTTTGTCGACTCTCCTGCTCTCAGTCACCGACGTCGCAAACGTGGCCGCGCAGGAATCGCCGGTCGATGCGCGGGCGCGTGAGACTGTCCGGCGTCCTTACTTGCATGTAAATAGTAACTCTCCGGTCGAAGCCGTCAGGTGCCGAGGACAGCCAGGCTCTCACGGCGAGAACAGGGGTTCAAATCCCCTGGGGGACGCCAGCAAAACCAACGTCTCATGAACGTTCTGGGTTCAATAACCCGGAACGGCACCGGTGTTTGACATCGTGCTGCGCCGCCTGATCGGCGCCATCAGCCCCTGAGGCCGACATAGGTTGGCACCGGGAACGCATCGACCTGGATGACGGAGTCCTGCGCTTCGGCGGCGCGGTCGGCGCGGCAGCGCTCGTCGGCAGTGATCACGCCCTGGGCGGCCGCGCGCTCCGCCAGCGTGGCAGCGGGTTCGGCGGCGAGGGCGCCCTGACGGATCGCGTCGCGCAGCTTGTGCTGGACCGGGCGCGCCTCGACCATCAGCCCCAGTGCTGCCTCAAGTCGGCCGAGGCCGTCCTCGCTGGCTTCGGGGATGAAGATATCGCGCGACAGGCGCAAGCGCATATCGTCGCCGTCCAGAAGGCCGCGCGCCAGCGTGGCGCCCAGCGAATCGCTGGGCGGGCGCAGATTGCGGCCCAATGGGAAGACGAGGGCGCGCCCCAAAGCGGCGGCAAACCGGTTGGGCAGATTGTCGAGCACGCCGGCCAATGCCTCCTGCACGTTCCACAGCGCGTGATCGCAAGACCAGCGCAGCAGGGCGATGTCGGCATTGGGCTTGCCTTCATCGTGGAAGCGCTTGAGCGCGGATGAGGCTAGGTACATCCAGGCCAGCGCATCGGCCATGCGGCCGCTGATCTTTTCACGGCGCTTCAAGGCCCCGCCGAGCGTGATCAAACCGAGATCCGTGATCACGGCAAAGGCGGCGCTGTAGCGCGTCAGGCGCTGGAAGTAGCGCGACGAAGGGGCGTCGCCGGGAACACGGGCGAGTCCTCCGCCGGTCAAGGCCAGCATGAGGGCGCGCAGCGCATTGCAGGCGAAGAAGCCCACATGCTTGAACAGCGCGGCGTCGAAGCGCTTGAGGTCGTTCTTGGTGATCGCCGTCATCTCCGCGTGCACGAAGGGATGGCAGCGGATCGAACCCTGGCCGAACACGATCAACGAGCGCGTGAGGATGTTGGCGCCTTCGACCGTGATCGCAATGGGGGCGGCGGCGTAGATGCGCGAGAGGATATTGCGCGGGCCGCGGCAGATGCCCGCACCGGCGACGATGTCCATCGCATCAGTGATGCAGCTGCGCATCCCGGCGGTGAGATAGGCCTTGACGATGGCTGAGAGCACGGCCGGCTTTTCCTTGGCATCGACGGCGCCGCAGGTCAGCACGCGCGCGGCGTTCATCAGATAGGCATGGCCGGCGATGCGAGCGAGCGGCTCTTCGATGCCCTCGAATTTTCCGATCGGCATGTTGAACTGCTCGCGCACCGTGGCGTAGGCGCCGGTGAGGCGCGCGGCGAGTTCGGTCGCGGCCACCGACAGCGACGGCAGCGAGATCGAGCGGCCGGCGGCCAGGCAATCCATCAGCATGCGCCAACCATGCCCCACGCCGTCGCGCCCGCCGATGACGACATCGAGCGGCACGAAGACGTCGGTCCCGGTGATCGGCCCGTTCTGGAAGGGGATGCCGGCCGGGTCGTGGCGGTCGCCGATATGCATACCCGGCGTGTTGCGCGGAATGAGCGCGCAGGTGATGCCGAGATCGCTCTCGCCGCCCAGCAGGCGGTCGGGGTCGTAGAGGCGAAAGGCAAGCCCGATCACCGTGGCGACGGGCGCCAGCGTGATGTAGCGCTTGCTCCAATTGAGGCGGATGCCGAGCGTTTCCTGGCCGTTGATTTTATCGCGGCAGACAATGCCGGTGCTGCGGCTGGACGCCGCGTCGCTGCCGGCATGCGGTTCCGTCAGGGCAAAGCACGGCATCTCCTCGCCGGTCGCCAGGCGCGGCAGATAATGCTGGCGCTGCGCTTCCGTGCCGTAATGCAGCAGCAACTCGGCCGGCCCCAGTGAATTCGGCACCATTACCGTGCAGGCCGCCGTGATGCTGCGGCTTGAGATTTTGGCAACGACGCTCGAATGCGCGATGGCCGAGAATTCGAGGCCGCCGTATTTGCGCGGGATGATCATGCCGAAGAAGCCTTCGCGCTTCAGGAACGCCCAGATCTCCGGCGGCAGATCGCGCGCCTGCATGACCTGCCAATCGTCGATCATGCGGCAGAGCTGCTCGGTCGGCCCATCCAAAAACGCACGCTCGCGCTCGGAGAGCGGCTGGACCTTGAAGTCGAGAAGCTTGCGCCAATCCGGCCTGCCCGAGAATAAATCGCCGTCCCACCACACCGTGCCGGCCTCGAGCGCGATGCGCTCGGTGTCGCCCATGCGCGGCAGCACGCCGCGTGCCATGCGCATCGCCGGGGCAGAGATCAGCGGCCGGCGCAGCACCGGCAGGCCGAACAAGGCGGCGGCGACGATGGCGATCGTTGCGGCGGCGTAAAGCAGCGTCGGCGAATGTGGGTCCAACACGGCGCAGGCGGCCAGGGTGAGAGCCGCGGCGCTGGTCCAGGCCCAGTAGCCGTGCCCGTTGTACAGCAGCACGACGAAGGCTAGTGCCGCGACGATCAGCAGGGTCATTGTCATTGTCTAATTCCGCAGCGGCTTGCCGGTTTTGAGCATATGGGCCACGCGGGCGACGCTCGCGGGATGGTGCGACAGTTCGACGATGGCGTCGCATTCGAGCGCCAGGAGATCGTCCTCGCCAATCGTCTCGGTATAGTCGGTGTTGCCGCCGGCGAGGACACGCGCCAGCCGCTTGCCGACAACGACATCATGCGGCGTCGCCTTGCCGAGCCGGCGGAATCCGTCAATGGCGAGCGACATCGCGGCGATCGCCGTTTTGCCGGGCAGGGAGACACGCGGGCTCGTGGGCGGCACGTAGCTCGCGGCCAGAGCGAGCGCCTTCGCCTTGGCGTCGGCCAGCAGCCGATCGCGGTTCATCGTGATGCCGTCGCCAGGGCGCAAGAACAGGAGGTCGCGCGCCTGCTCGGCCGAGCGCGCGACATTGGCCATGCCGATGGTCTCGAAGGTCTTGATCACGGGCGGCATCGGACCGCCGGCGCGCTTCTTGTTGGCGGTCCAGCGCAGCAGCAGCTCTTTGCAGCCGCCCCAGGCGGGAACGATGCCGACGCCGGTCTCGACCAGGCCGGTATAGGTCTCCGCATGCGCCTGGATCGCGTCGCAATGAAGAAGGATCTCGCAGCCGCCACCCAGCGCCAGGCCCGACGGCGCGCCGACGACGGGGAAGGGCGCGTATTTGAGTTTCTTGTAGACGTTCTGCCCCTGGCGAATGAGATGGCGGATGGCGAACCACGCACGCAACTTCATGGCGACCAGCAGCAGGCCGATATTGGCGCCGACGGAGAAATTGCTGCCCTCGTTGTAGATGACGAGCGCTTTGTAGCGGCCCTGGACGAGCCCGATCGCCTTATCGATCATCCGCAGGCTGAACGGGTTCAGCGAATTCATCTTGCTGTGGAACTCGATGCAGACAACGCCGTCGCCGATATCCCACAGGCTGGCCGAGCGGTTGCGCGCCAAGGGCCGTGTGCGGCGCTTGATGTCGGCCAGCAGCAGCACGCCGTCGGGGCGCGCGACATCATGATAGGCGCCGTCGAGGCCGAGATATTGCAGCCGGCCGGACTCGGTGCGATAGAACGGCCGGCCATTGGCCTTTTCCAGAAGTTGCGGTACCGGCAAGCCCGCCTCGCGCAGCTTCTGCGCGAACCACGCGGTGCCAAGCTGGTCGATCAGCTCGAACGGGCCGTATTTCCAGTTGTAGCCGAGGCGCATCGCGTCATCGACGGCGACGATATCGTCGGCGATGGCGGGCACTAGGCTTGCCGCGTAGCTCAAGGTGCGCGACAGAACCCACCACGCGTACTGCCCGCCCTTGTCGTCATGCCCGAGCAGGGCGCGAAGACCGCCCTTGCGCGCGGCGGCGACGCTTTTCAGCGTTGGCTTGCGGCTGGCGCGGTAGGCGCCGGTCGCGAGGTCGAGCGATTCCTTGATCTTGCCGCGGCGCATCGGGCTTCAAGCGATAGAAGCCGCCTTTGCCTTTGCGACCCGTGTAGCCGTCGGCGATCATCTTGCGAATGAGCTCAGGCTCACGAAAGACGCCGTGGAAGGGGTCGTCCTTGGGCAGCGATGCGGCCATGCTGCCCAGCACATGCGGCATCAGATCGAGCCCGACCATATCGAGCAGTCCGAACACACCGGTTTTGGGGACGCCCATTGGCCGGCTCATGACCGCGTCCACCTCCTCGACCGTCAGACCGGCCTCCATGGCCTTCACGACAGCCCCTTGCAGCCAGTAGATCCCGATGCGGTTGGCGATGAAGCCGGGCGTATCCTTGCAGCGCACCACCGTTTTGCCGAGGCCGAGATCGGCGAAGCGGCTGATCGTGGCAACGGCGTCGGCGCGGGTGCGCGGACCGGCCGCGACTTCCAGCAGCCGCAGATACCGCGGTGGATTGAAGAAATGCGTGATCAGGAAATCGGTGGCGAAACTCGCGGGCATCGTCTCGACGAGAGTTGCCAGCGGAATGGTCGAGGTGTTGGACGAGACGATGGATCCGGGACGGCGCGCGCGCTCGATCTTCTCATAAAGCCCGCGCTTGGCGTCAACGCGCTCGACGATGGCTTCGACAATCCAGTCGCAATCGGCGATCAGGCCGATATCGTCGTCGATATTGGCGGGCTCGATCAGCGCGGCGTTGCGCCGATGCATCAAGGGCGCGGGGTCGGCCTTGAGCAGCTGTCGATGGCCGCCTTGGCGATGGCGCTGCGATCCTTGCCGTTGGTCGTCGCCATGTCGAACAGCCGTACCTTGATGCCGGCATTGGCGACATGGGCGGCAATGCTCGCCCCCATCACGCCGGCGCCGAAGACCGCGACCTTGCGAATGTCGCTCATCCCACGGCCTCGAGCACCGTGGCGATACCCTGACCGCCGCCGATGCACTGGGTGGCCAGCGCAAAGGTTCCGCCTTGGCGCACCAGCAGCGACGCGGCCTTGCCGGTGATGCGCGCCCCGCTGGCGCCCAGCGGATGGCCGAGTGCGAGCGCGCCGCCATCGAGATTGACCTTGGCTGTGTCGAAGCCGAGATCGCGGATGCACGCCAGGCTCTGCGAGGCGAACGCTTCATTGAGCTCGATGATATCCATGTCGCCAACGGCAAGCCCGGCGCGCTCCAGCGCCTTGCGCGTCGCCGGCACGGGGCCGATCCCCATGATCTCCGGTGCGCAGCCGGCGACCGCAATGCTCTTGATGCGCGCCAAAGGCTTCAGCCCGTGAGCCTTGGCGTAGTCTTCGCTGCACACCAACGTTGCCGCGGCCCCGTCGGTGAGCGGCGACGATGTGCCGGCGGTCACCGTGCCGTTCTCGTCAAAGGCCGGCTTCAGCGCAGCCAGTGCCGCCGCATTGGTGTCGGGGCGGATGCAGCCATCGAGGCTGACCGTGGCGCCGTTGGACCTTATCGGCACGATCTCCTCAGCAAAGCGGCTGTCCTTCTGGGCCTTGGACGCGCGCGCCTGCGAGGTCAGCGCGAAGGCCTCCTGCTGGGCGCGCGTGATCTGATAGCGCGTGGCCACGTTCTCGGCCGTCTCGCCCATGGAGATATAGGACTGAGGACGCGTTTCGTAGAGGCCGGGATGGGGCATCGGGTTGAAGCCCATGATCGGGACCCGCGTCATGGATTCGACACCGGCACAGATGAAGGCCGCGCCGGCGTTCATCTGGATGGCGCCGGCGGCCATGTGGATTGCGTACATCGACGAGCCGCAGAAGCGGTTGAGGGTGGCGCCGGCGACTGAGTCCGGCAGCCCGGCCAGAAAGCCGACCAGCCGCGCCACGTTCAGCCCTTGCTCACCTTCGGGAAAGGCGCAGCCGACAATCAGGTCCTCGATATCGTTGGGGTCGATGGCGGTCTTGGCCAGCAGGCCCTTGATGACCTGGGCCATCAACTCGTCGGCGCGCACCTTCATCAGCTCGCCCTTGGTCGCCAGCGTGAACGGTGAGCGCGCATATCCGGCTATTACGACGTTTTTCATTATTGGATCCTTCTATGCATCCGCCACCGGGGCGGAGTGCGGCTCGGGCTCGGGCGTGGTCTCGACGATGAGGTCTTTTTTCGAAATCTTACCGATCAAGGTCTTGGGCAGGTTGTCGCGGAACGCGATATGGCGGGGCATTTGGAAGGGGGCCAGCTTGTCCTTGAGAAAGTCGCGCAGCTCGGCCGCGGTCAGGGATTCTCCGGCGCGGAGCTGAACGAAGGCTTTGACGACCTCGCCGCGATGGGCATCCGCGACGCCGACAACGGCGACCTCGGCGACGGAAGGGTGCTGGTGGATGATTTCCTCGACATGGCGCGGATAGACATTGAACCCGCCGCTGATCACCAGATCCTTGATGCGGTCGACAACGAAGAGATAACCGTCGTCGTCGAGGTAGCCGACATCGCCAGTATGCAGGCGCTGGCCACGGAAGATATCGACATTCTCCTTGGCGCGATCGGCATAGCCGGCCATCACCTGCGGGCCGGACACGCAAATCTCGCCGCGTTCGCCAGGTCCCAGGATCCGGTCGGGGTCTTCCAGCGAGACAATCGTGATCACGGTGCCGGGCAGCGGCAACCCGACCGAGCCTGGCCTGCCGCCGCCGCTCAGCGGATTGACCGTGCACACGGGGCTGGTCTCGCTCAGGCCGTAGCCTTCGACCAACGTGCAGCCGCACAAATCCTGGAAGCGGCGCTGCAGCGGGCTTGGCAGCGGTGCGCCGCCGGAAATGCAGAATCGAATGCTAGATAAGTCATACTTGGCGATGTCGCGCACCGCGATCAGCGCCGAATACATGGTCGGCACGCCCATGAAGATGGTCGGCTTCGCCTGGTCGATGATCTCGAGAATCTCGGCCGGCTGGAATTTCGGCACCAGGATCATCTCGGCGCCGATCCGCAAGCTCAAATTCATAATCGCCGTCATGCCGAAGCAGTGGAACAGCGGCAAGACGGCCAGGGATTTTTCCAGGCCCGGCCGGGTCTCCGGTGCCCACAGGGCGAGCTGCTCCGTGTTGATATACAAATTGGCGTGGGTCAGGCGCGCGGCTTTGGGCGAGCCCGTGGTGCCGCCGGTGTACTGAAGAACCGCGATGTCGCGCAACGGGTCGATGCTCAGCGGCGCGACGGCGCCGTCATTGTCGATCAGACGCTCGAACAGGACGTGGCGGTCATTATCGGGAATGGCGGCGACGGCGCGGCTCTTCAGGAGATCGAACAGCATCTTCTCCACGAAGCGCAGCGCGCCGCTCATGCGGCAGACGACCAGCTTCTCGAGACGGCTGCGCCCGTCCGCCAAATCCGCGACCTTGGTGTAAAGCTCCTTCACGTCGAGCGTCACGAGAATGCACGCACCGGAATCGGCAATCTGGCGCTCGATCTCGGGTGCGGCGTAGAGGGGATTAACGTTGACGACCGTGCCGCCGGCCTTGAGCACGCCATAGAAGCAGATCACGGCATAGGGGCAGTTGGGCAGCATCAGCGCCACCTTGATTCCCTTGCCCACACCCAGCGCCTGGAAGCCCTTAGCTGCGCGGTCGACCAGGCGGCCGACATCGCGGTAGCGGTAATGCTTGCCGCGGAAGGTCATGCAAATCTTGTCGGCGTATGTCTTCACCGCATCGTCGAGGAGGGCGGTGAGGGGCCTGGGCTCGATCGTCGCGCGCCAGTCGATGCCCTTGGGATAGGAGCGCTCCCAGGAATAGGACTGCCCGGGCGGCGAAACGCCGTCGGGCCGGTTGTTGCGGAATGGCGCCAGGAATGGGCGCAGCGAACGCGAAACGAAATCCGCGATGTTGACCATGCGCATACGCTCCCGCGACAAGAACGATCCAGACGTATCGAGTGTTCCATTGCCCATGCCCGGCACGTCCATGGCTTCGGCATGTGCTGCGCTCGGGGTCGGCGCGGCAGCTGCCGACACCTCCGCGTGTGACGTCTCGGGCGAAAGCGACTGCAGGAAGGCAAGGGTCAATTCCTGCGTGTTGGCGATATCCTCATAGAGAATGCCGTGGCGCTGCGAGGCGACCATGCGGAAGGATTTTTCGGCGCTGCCGAGCTTGGCGAAGATCAGCTCCGTGCTTTTCGGATCGACGACAGGGTCGTCGGTGCCCTGGATGATCGAGACGGGGCAATCGACATCGTCGAGGCGCCGCTCCATCTCGTCGATGGCGCGGCGCAACTCGAACAGGCCGCGGATCGGCGCATGGCGGTAGTTGATATGCGGATGCTCGGAATCCAGGCTGCGGAACGGCATGAGGCCTTCCAGGCTGGACCCCCACTCGGTCAGCTTGTTGATGCCGTGCATGATCGGCACGAACGCCATGTTGCGGTTGACGAACTTGAGCGGCGGGGCAATCGCCGCGACACCGGCGAGGCCGGCCGGCCGATCCGCCGCGAGGTGCAGAGCCAGCGCGCCGCCGGTTGAGAAGCCGATCAGGCAAACACGCTCGCAGAGGCCGGACATGATCTCATAGCCGCGTTGCACGCAGCGCCGCCAATCGTGCCAGCTCCGGTCGCGAAGATCCCAGGGCGATGTCCCGTGGCCGGCGAGGCGTACCCCCATCACATTGTAACCAAGCGCCGCCAGACGCTCGCCGAAGCCATGGACTTCCGCGGGTGAGGCCAGCAGGCCGTGGACCAAGACGATGCCGATCTCCCTTGGCCGCGCGGAAAGCAGCAGGAAGGGTTTGCCGCTTTCGCTCGCCGTTTCCTGGTCGTTGATGGCGGCGTGGCGGGGGCGTGCGTAATGCTCCTTGCACCAGGCATAGGCGCGCAGCTCGTCGTCGAAAAAAAACTTGGCAAGCGCTGCGCGGACCGTGTGCGGCTCGTTGGCGATGGCCGCGTCGACAGCCTGGCAGGCGCCGGGGATCGGCCCGATCTCGTTGGCATAGACCGCGATCACGTTCTCCAAGCGCATCTCGTGGAACCCGTGCGTCTGACGCAGCTTCGGCAGGAAGCGGTAGAGTTCCGGCGTCGCCTCGATCAACCCGGTCACGCTTGCGGTTTCAAGAAACTGATCGAAGGCGGCGCAGGTGCCGCGGTGGATCCCGTCGTAGAGCTCCGGATTGGCGAGACTGCGATGGAGGCGCACATGCGGCTCACTCTGCACGTACTTGATGGCGGCATAGAGAAGCCGGTGAAAGCGCCGGCGGCCGATCTCGCTCTTGCCGCGCTCCTGCAGCCGCAGGATGAGATACGAGGCCAGATGATTGAGATTGACGGTCACGCGCGCGTAGATTTCCTGCATGCAGATATCGCGCAGGCGCGTGGTTTCGCGCCGCATCGCTGTCGCCACCAGGCGCTCGATCCAGCGGCCGGACTCATTCTTCAGCGCGAACATCTCGTCCAGGCTGTCGGTCTGTTCGAAGGCGCGCTTGAGCAATTGGCGCTCCCACAAATTCCAGGCGACTTGCGGGCGGATCTGCTTGCCGAAACGGATATCCATGTCGGTGCGCTTGAGCAGGAGATTGCCCTCGATCAGCAACTCCTCTCGGGCCCGGCCGCTGAGGTCGGCGCCGAACAGCTCGGCCGCCTTGCGCAGGATGTTGTCGCCTGTATGGATCGGATAGAACGTGATGTTGGCCGGCACGATGATTGTCGGCTGGCGCGCCGCCGCAAGCAGCGCATCGATGCTGGCCAGTCCCAGCGCCTTCATCCACCGGTCGAGCCGGATCGTGTCGCCAGCCTCGTGGATCGATAGAATTCGCCGCTTATAGGCCTCGAGCGTCGACGCCAGGGCCGCGGGCCCCTGATGGTGCTTACGAACGGCGTGCGCGGTGGGGGAGTAGACGCCGTACTGTCCGTCATCGTCGACGACACGGCGGTCTTTGATCATGCCGCCTTCGGGAAAGAAGATGATCTTGCGGCCGCGTAGCGTCTCGGCCGCCAGGAACGCCAGCAGGCCGGGATGATTGTTGGGAACCGCGCCTACGCCCCAGAGAAATTTCGTGAAACCGTCGTTGGCTTCGAAGAGCTCGCTCGCGGCCACGCAGCGGCAGAAGGCCCCGGTCGCCTGATAGATCAGGTATTGGGGAATGATGGTTTCGAAGCGGGCGAAATGATTGAACAGGAAAATCTGGCCGGCCTCGAAATGGCCGTCGGCGTCGTGCACCTTGATGTTAATACCCAGGCGATGGCGCAAGAGGGTGAAAGCCCGCACGCACCATTGATAAACGGCTTCGTTGATCTCGTGCCCAGGACTCCCGCTCATCGAGCAGGCCCTCCTCGCCGGACCCTCCGGCCCGAATTGATCGTTCGATCCGAAGCAATGTTAGTATGTTTTCGCTAATATTTCATTTACTTAGATACCGCGCAGCAATCGTGGCGCAGACCTCCCCCGGGATGGGCCAAATTGGGCTTGGCCCCCGGCCTTTCCCCTGGCGACGGGGTTTATTGTCCGGGCGGGCAAGCGCGGAGTTCGACCGCCGTCACGGCGCGCGGTTGAATGCAAAGTCGCATTTGCGGCGGCCGACGCGCACGCCGCTGCCGCTGGTCGGCTCGAATTTGGCGCGCACTTTGTAGCTGTAGGGCTTGCCGCGCCAGGCGTTGTTCACCGAGAACTCCGGCTTGTTGACGACTCCGTCGAGCTTCAACTCGCCTTTGCCGTCCGGTGGGATGGTGCCGGTGAGGAGATGATAGCCCGGCTGGCCCTCGGTGCCGTGCGTGCCGCGGACGACGCTGTCCTTGATCTTCGCCGGGAATCGATGGACGTAGCCCTTGGCGCCGTCATCGTCCTCATGAAGCGGCGGGCAGGTGAGTACGACCTGCCACCGGCCGTCGAAGGGTGTGGCGGGGTTGCCGGCGGCCTGCGACGGGGTGTGCCAGAGAGTTGCCGCCGCAACCAAACTTGCGCAGAGCCGCGACGCGAACCGCATGACGAAAGGCCCCCGAAAGAATAAATCAGGGGCCGAGATTATCCGAGAAATAGCGATTTGCGAATTTGCCGCCGCTGCGGCCGGCCGCCGCTACTTGGGCTGCGTGTCGGAATTGGGCGCGGTCAGGCTCGGCCGCCTGAGTTCGGCCGGCGGGGGCGGGGTGGTGTCGGTGGGTGTCGCGCCGCCGGGGGTGATGGCGGCGAGGCATTGCGCGCGCTGGTCCTGGTTGCCGATGGCGCGGCAGGCGGCCTCGGCTTCGGTGCGCGGCGTGATGGGGGGCGCATTCTCCGGCGTCGCCGGTTCGGTGGGCGCTGTCGCCGCTGGCGGCGCGGTACCGGGCGATGTTTGTGCGCGCAGCTGCGTGAGCACCGCGCTCATCACCAGCGCCGTCAGCAGGATGGCGAGGAAAACTGTCACGTCCGGCGTGCGATCGAATTTGCGAGCCATGGCGATATCCCCCGAAGTCGTTTGCGGTCGTGAAAGCAGAAGAGGGGCCCGGTTGCCCGGGATAACGCCGCGTGAACGACGTAGGTTCCAGGCGCCACGCGCGCAACGGTCAATGCGGTCTGCGGCGGCGCGCTCGCGCAACTGTGATGACGGCAACGTCTTTTGCGATTTCGCTTGCCTAGCGGAACGAATGCAGGCCGCGCGTGTTGGCAGGTCATGGCGCCCGCAAAAAAAACGTTTTTCCGGCGGCACTGGCTCTGGCTCACGCCATTGTGCATCGTCGTCGTCGCGGGTGCTGCTCTTGCAATTTTCTGGGATTGGAACTGGTTCAAGGCGCCGCTGGCGGCGCGACTGAGCCTGGCTGCCGATCGCAGTGTGACGATCGATGGTCCGCTCACGGTACGTCTCGGCCGCGTGACGCAAGTGCGCCTGCAGGGATTGGCGGTTGCCAATGAAGACGGATTTACCGGCGACCATCTGGCACGCGCCGAAACGATTGACCTTGCCGTCGAGGTGATGGCGCTCTTGCGTGGGCGATTGGTGCTGCAACGCGTCGCGGTCACGCACCCCGATCTCAATCTGGTGCGACACAAGGACGGCACGGGCAATTGGAATCTCGGCCGCGCGCAATCGGACTCGCGCGGCGATGGCGCGGAGCGCGATGAGCTGCCGATCATCCGTCTGCTTACCATCGACGGCGGCCAGGTCGCGTTCACCGATGAATCGCGCGATATGACGCTCAAGGGCTCGATCGGCGCCATCGGCCAGAGCGACGAGGATGCGCCGCGCGTCGATCTCAAGATCGAGGGCACGCTGGGCGGGCGGCCGCTCAAGATCGCCCTCGATGGCGGTTCGATCATGTTGCTCAAGGACACGCGCGAGCCCTATCCGTTCATGATCGATGCGCTGCTGAGCGAAACCCACGTGAAGATCGAAGGTGCAGCGATCGAACCGATGAAGCTGCAGAAAGTCGAAGCGAAGGTTCAGGCGGAAGGACCCAATGCCGCCGATCTCTTCCCGCTCTTCGGCATTCCGGCCCCTGAGACGCCGCCCTTCTCCATCACCGCGGATCTGAAGCGCGGTACCGAGGACTACGAGATCACCAACCTCAAGGGTCGCATCGGCGACAGCGACATCGCCGGGAACATGAACGTTGACCCGCGTGGCAAGCGGTTGGTCGTCAAGGGCAAGCTGCATTCGAAGATGCTCGATTTCGACGATATCGGTCCGGCGCTTGGCTTGCCGCCGGCCACGAGCGAGGGCGAGACGGCCTCGCCCGAACAGCGGCGCCAGGCGGAGGCGTATCGCAAATCGGATCGCCTGTTCCCCGATGCCAAGCTGAGCTTGGAGAAGGTGCGTGCCGTCGATGCCGAGCTTGTCTATAGCGCTGACAAAATCAATGCGCCGGGTGCACCGCTCGCCGGCGTGGCCGTCACGGTCTCGCTGAAGGACGCCGTGCTGCAACTGACGCCGGTGCGCGTGGGCGTTGCGGGCGGGCGTGTCGACGCGCGCATCCGCATCGACGCGCGCCAAGATGTGGTCGCGACGACCAGCGACATTCGCTTCAACGGGTTCGACCTGAAACAGTTCTTCGCTGCCGCTCCCATCAAGGATGCGGCCCAGGGCGAGATGTATGGCCGCATCCAGCTCGCCGGACGCGGCAACTCGATCCGCGAGATGCTGGCGGTCGCCGACGGCCAGATCGGCATGGTGGTCGACAAGGGCGTGATCAGCAATCTGCTGCTTGAGCTGATCGGACTCGATATCGCCGAGAGCCTTGGCTTCTCGCGACCAAAGACAAGCCCGTGGCCCGTGAGCTGCTTTGTCGTCGATCTGGAAGTGGCCAAGGGCGAGGCGAAGTCGCGCGCGATCGTCCTCGAATTCCTCCGATACCACAGTGATCGGCCAGCGGCACCGTCAATCTCAAGGACGAGCGGATGGATATCACGGCGACGCCGCATCCCAAGGATGTGACGCCGCTGGCGGTGCGCGCACCCGTGCATGCGCGCGGCCTTCTGAAGAAACCGAGTGTTGCGCCCGACGCCAAGGCGCTGGCGATGCGCGGCGGCGTGGCGGCGGCGCTGGGCGTGTTGCTGACGCCGGTCGCGGCCCTGCTCGCCTTTGTCGACCCCGGCGATAAGATTGAGGTCAACTGCCCGGCGCTGGTGAATGCCGCACCCAAGCCGCCCGCGCCAAAACCGCAAGCGCCCAAGAAGAAGACAAATTGACGAGGAACGATCGCTGCCGTGGCGTGTTGGGCCACTTGGGCGGGGATCTCGAGACCAGGAGGTGCACAAATGCAGATTCGCGACATCATGACCCGTCCGGTCGAGCTGGCCGCCCCTGACGAATCGGTCCGGGAGGCCGCGCGCAAGATGACGGTACTGGATTGCGGCATCCTGCCGGTCGGCGAGAACGACCGCCTGATCGGAATGATCAGCGATCGTGACATCGTCACGCGCGCGGTGGCGGAGGGGTACGACCCCGACGAGTGCTACGTGCGCGAGATCATGTCGCCTGATGTCATGTGGTGCTACGAGGACGAAACCGCCGACGACCTTGCGCGCAATATGGCCGCCCTGCAGGTCAAGCGCCTGCCGGTGCTGAGCCGCGACAAGAGGTTGGTCGGCATCGTGTCGCTGGGCGATCTCGCGCTGGTGAAGCCGGCGCAGCACCAGGCGCAAACGGCGCTGGCGGGGATTTCGCAGCCGGGGCACTCGATGCTCGAAGGAACGGGGCAGGCCGCTTTGTTCTGAGGAGGGCCCGTGAGATGGCGACAACCGTGAAGCGCCGGTCGAAATGGTCGGCTTCGGTGATGAAGCACAGCGACGCCCTCGACATCGCCAAGATGACGTTCACGCGGCGCAGCCCGCGCGCGATCGCGCAGTCGCTCAAGCGCTCGGCCTTGCGCAGCCGCCGGCGCAAGGCGGGGCCGTTCCAGTCCGCGATGTCGATGCTGAATTTCTACATCAATCGCGGCGGTCGCGGCCTGCCTGCGTCGCGCCGACGCATCCTCGAGCAGGCAAAGGACGAGTTGCGCAAGGCGTTTCATCGCGACTAGACCCTTTCCCAGCGCGCGCATTGGGCGCAAGATCGGGTCATGAGCAAGGCTTTCGTTAAAGACAACGACAATGCGGATGAAGATGAGCTGCCGGACGATTCCGGGCTGCCCGCCGGTGTCAAAAACTACATGACTCCAGCGGGGGCGGCGCGGCTGCGCGCCGAGCTGCAGCACTTGGCACGCGTCGAACGGCCGAAGGTCGTGGAGACCGTTTCCTGGGCCGCGGGCAATGGCGACCGCTCGGAGAACGGCGACTACATCTACGGCAAGAAACGCCTGCGCGAGATCGACCGGCGCATCCGCTTCCTCACCAAGCGGCTGGAAATCGCGGAGATCGTCGATCCCGCGCAGCAGAAAAATCGCGCCCAGGTGTTCTTCGGTGCCAGCGTCACCTATGCCGGCGATTCCGGCGCCGAGCGAAAACTGCGCATCGTCGGCATCGACGAGGCCGATCTTGCGCGCGGCGAGGTGAGCTGGCTCTCGCCGATCGCCAAGGCCCTCCTCAAGGCCAAGGTGGGTGATCTCGTCCAGGTGCGCACGCCGGCCGGGATCGAGGAGATCGAAATCGTCGCGATCAGCTACGAGAGCTGACGGCTACGGGCGGCGGAGCGGCGGCTCGAAGGTGCCGGCCCATAATCCCAGCCGCTCGCCCCTGGCCAGGTCTTCCAGCGCGCCGTAGGCGGGTTCTTCGTCGCGTCGCGCCAGCGCCCAACCCTGGCGGACCATGTGGGCGTTCACATCGATGTCGCTGCCCAGGGTACAGGTCGCGCGGGCGCGGCCGCCCGGGTCCTGCCCGCGCTCCAGGCAGCGCAGCCAGTGGCGGCCGACGCGCTCGGCCAGCGCCCAGCCGGCTTCCTGCGCGCAATCATAAGGACGGCCCGCGCGCGCGCAGGCTTGGCCGGGCCCGGGCGCATCGATGCCGTAGAGAAGGAGCGTGGCGGCGCCGATCTCGAGCGTCTGGCCGTCGATGACGCGCGCGGGGCCGGCGAAATCGGCCGCGCGCGCCGCCGCGGACAGCATCATCAACGCCACCGCAAGACATAGACCGCTGCGCGCTGCCATTGCCGCCCCGTTCGCCATTCGTCATCGGCATATAGAGCGAAAAGACGGCACGCGCCAGTGCGGCAGCGATTCGCGGCGGCTTACGGCTTGCCGCTGGCGATGCCGCAGATGTCGAGGATCGCCAGCATGTAGATGCGGATCATGTCGAGATAGTCGGCGATGTCGACGCGCTCGTCCGGCATGGTGTTGTAGCGCCCGCCGGGGCCGCAGACGATGCCCTCCATGCCGAGCTCGCTGGTAGAAATGGCCGGCATCGGTGCCGTAATAGCCGGGTGGCGTGATGGCGCCGGTCGGCTGCTGGCTGCCGCGCACGCGCCTCATAGGCGGCGTTGACGGCCTTGACGATGCGCGCATCCTTCGCGACCTCGAAGGCCGGCATCATCGGCCGGCCGTCTGGTGCTCGGGCGTGATCGTCGCCTTGAGGCCGGGAAAGCGGCGCTTCGAGATCGGCGAGCACGCGGCGCATGTCGGCGACGACCTGCTCCTCCGTCTGGCCCGGCGCGTAGCGGCCCGAGCCCTTCAGGCGCACGAAGTCGGCGACCTGCGGCGGGCGCCATTCGTGCAGCTCGCGTGCCGAGCGCACCGTGCACCACGCCGACATGGCACGCGGTTGATCGAGCGGTGCTCGTCGCTCTTGGCGCCGGAGAAGGTCATGCGCGTTGAGGCGCGGGATCAGGTCGCAGGCGGCGGCGATGGCATCGACCGCCTCTTCGCGCTTGGACAGGTGGCGGGTGATGCCGGTCAGCTCGATGATGAAGGTGAAGGCCGCGGCATGCATCGTGAGCGCCTGCAGGTCGGTCGGCTCGGTGTTGATGAAGTAGTCGGCCCGCACGCCCTGGCGGATCGCGGCGAGCGTGCCGACGCCGCCCTGCAGCTCGCCGACGACGTAGGTGAGGATGACGTCGCCCTTGAGGCGCACGCCGGCATCGATCAGCGTCTTGACGGCGCAGAAATAGGCGGCGTCGCCTGCCTTCATGTTGGAGACGCCGATGCCGTAGATGAACTTGTCGTCGACCATGCCGCCCCACGGATCGACGGTCCAGCCCTCGGTCACCGGGTTGGTGTCGAGATGGCCGTTGAACAGCAGGCTCTTGCCGCCGCCCGTGCCGCTCCAGCGTGCCGATCGCGTTGACGCGCGTCGCCCTCGACCGGCGTCAGCTCCGCCTCGAGGCCGATCGCGCGCATGCTGTCCGACCATGAACGCGGCCAGTGCGCGCTCGCCGTCGGTCTGCGAGTAGCTCTTGTGGCGCACCATGCGGCGAGGAAGTCGAGGCAGGCCTTCTCGTCGACGCGGCGCGAGCGAGCGTCGGTTGTGCGTGTCATGGTGGTTATCCTTCGAATCGATCGTCAGCCGGCGGGCGCCGGCACGGCGTTCGATGAGGGCCGCGTGTAGGGGTGGCGCCGGGCCTGCGGCGAGTCGTCGATGTCGGACAGCTCGACCAGCTCGCCGCGATACATCACCGCGATGCGGTGGGCGATCTGGCGCACCAGGTTGAGGTCGTGGGTGATGAAGAGATAGGCGGTGCCGTAGCGGCGCTGCAGTCGACCAGCAGCTCGATCGACGGGGCCTGGACCGAGACGTCGAGCGACGACGTGATCTCGTCGCAGATCACCAGCTTCGGCTCTGACGCGAAGGCGCGGGCGATCGCGACGCGCTGCTTCTCGCCGCCGGAGAGCTGGTGCGGGTAGCGCTCGGCGAAGTCGGCGGGCAGGCGCACCTGCTCGAGGAGTCGCGCGACGCGCGTCGGCGATCGGCCTCGCCTTGCCATAGAGCCGCAGCGGTCGCGACAGGATCTCGCGGACGCGCTGGCGCGGGTTGAGCGAGGAATCGGGGTGCTGGAAGACGATCTGCACGTCGCGGCGGTAGTCGCGATCCATGTCGCGCGGCATCCGCGATGCGCCGGCCCTCGAAGCGGATCTCGCCCTCGAACGGGTTGAGGCCGGTCGAGCGCGCTTGGCAAGCGTCGATTTGCCGGAGCCGGATTCGCCGACGATCCCGAGGATCTCGCCGGGCTGCACGTCGAGGCTGACCTCGCGCGCGCCGACGACGTCGCTTCGGCTCGCGGCCGGAGCAGCTGCCGAGAGCAAGACGTGCGGCCGTAGCGCACAGTCATCCTGCTCGACTTCCGAGCAGCGGCGTCGCCGTCGGCGCCGGCGCGGTCGCCGGACCAGGCGCCGGTCCGGCCGCGGCACGGCGGCGACCAGCTGCGCGTGTAGTCGTCGCTGCGGGTGCGCGAACACCTCGGCGACGCTCCCCCTCGACGATGCTGGCCGCGATGGATGACGGCGACCCGGTCTGCGCACCCGCGAGACGAGCGCGAGGTCGTGGGAGATATAGAGCGAGGCGACGCCGGTCTCGGCCTGCAGCTCGGCGAACAGATCGAGGATCTGCCGCGCGGTGATGACGTCGAGCGCCGTCGTCGGCTCGTCGAAGAGGATGCATTCGGGCTCGGCAGGCGAAGGCGGTTGCGATGACGACGCGCTGCTTCTCGCCGCCGATGCCTCGTGCGGATAGCGGCGCATCATCGCGGCGGGCTGCTTTAGGCCGACCCGGTGCAGCATCGCCTCGCCCTCGCGCCCAGGCCTGCCTTGCGCGACAGCCCCCGGTGGCGGACCAGCACCTCGGCGACCTGCTCGCCCAGGGTCAGGGTCGGGTTGAGCGAGGTGCTCGGGTCCTGGAACACCATGCCGATGCGCCGGCCGCGGATGCGGTCGATTTCGACGTGGCTCTTCGTCCGCAGGTCCTCGCCGGCGAGGCTGGATCGCGCCGCCGGTTCGACGCGCGGTGGCCGGCAGATAGCGCATGACCGCCCAGGCGAGCGACGTCTTGCCGGAGCCGGATTCGCCGACCAGTCCCGACACCTCGCCGCGCGCGACCGCGAGATCGATGTCGTCCAGCGCCCGGAACGTCCGCCGGCGGGCGTCGCGTAGTCGAGGCGTATAGCCTTCGACCTCGAGGACGGTCATCGTGCTCACGTCCTCGGATTGAGCGCGTCGCGCAGGCCGTCGCCGAGCAAGTTGAACCCGATCGCGACGAGGGCGATGGCCAGGCCGGGCCAGACGATCATCCAGGGATTGCAGAAGCATGGAGCGGCGCGCCTCCGCGACCATCAGGCCCCACTCCGAGGACGGCGGCTGCGCGCCGAGGCCGAGGAAGCTCAGGGTCGCGAACGAGCATGACCGCGAAGGCGACGCGGATCGTCATCTCGACCATCGATCGGCGCGATCGACGTTCGGGCAGCATCTCGCGAGAGGACGATGTAGCCGGCGCGCTTCGCCGCGCGCGACGGCGGCGTTGACGTATCCTGCTTGCGGACCGTGAGCGCGACGGAGCGCGTGATGCGCGCCATGCCGGGCGCGAACGCGATGCCGATCGCGATCAGGGCGTTGACGCTGCTTTTGCCCGAGGAGGGTCACGATGAGGAGCGCGAACAGCAGGCCGGGGATCGACATGATGGCGTCGACGGTGCGCATGATCGCCTCGTCGCGCCCGCCCGCCGAGGAAGGCCGAGGGGGTGCCGATCACGGCGCCGGCGATGCGTGCCCAAGCGCCGTCGCGAGGACGGCCAGGAGCACCGTCGGCGCGCGCGCCGTAGAGGATGCGGCTGAAGATATCGCGGCCGAACTGGTCCGTGCCCAGCCAGAATTCGCGCGCTGGGCGCGCTTGTAACGCGCGAGCGGAATGATGGCACTGCTCGGGATTGTAGGGCGCCAGCGAGCGGTCCGAGCGCGACGACGAGCAGCACCAAGCCACCAGCACCAGGCCGAGCAGCGCCCTGCGGCGAGCGGAGCAGGCGGCGCAGGCGCTCAACCATATTGGATTCTCTTGTCGAGCCAGGCATAGGCGAGGTCGGCTAGGAAATTCGACAACCGTAAGTCGCCGCCATGATCAGCGCGCCGGCCTGGATCGCCGGCAGGTCGCGGCTCTGGATCGCGACGATCAGCTGGCGGCCGATCCCCGGGCAGGCGAAGATCTCCTCGACCACGATGATGCCGCCGAGCAGGTAGCCGACATCGAGGGCGACAATGGTGATTGTCGGCAGCAGCGCGTTGCGCAGCGCGTGGCTGAACAGAACCGGTCCGCGGGACAGTCCCTTGAGGCGCGCGGCGCGCACGTAGTCGGTGTGCAGCACGTCGACCAGCTCGGAGCGCACCATCCGCGAGACGTGCGCGATCAGGATGACGGAGACGGTCAGCACCGGCAGGACGAGATGCTGCAGGCCGCGCCAGAAATTCTCGCGCAGCGGCACGTAGCCGGTGGCGGGAAGAATCTGAAGCCAGTCGGCGAGGACCAGCACGACCAGCGTCGCGGTCACGAATTCGGGCAGCGACACGCCGACATAGGAGACGAGGCTGACCACGAGATCGGCGAATTTTCCGCGGCTGGATTGCCGCGAGGATGCCGAGCGGAACCGCGATCACAAGCATGAGGCCGATCGACAGAAAGGCCAGGAGCAGCGAGCGCCCGAGGGCCTCGAGCATCATCGGTCGCCACCGGCAGGCCGGTGCGCAGCGAGACGCCGAAATCGCCCTCGCAGCACGCCCGCGCAGCCAGTGCCGGTACTGGACATAAATGGGTTCGTCGAGCCCCAGGCGCTCGCAGACGCCGCCAGCGCTCGGGCGTTGCGTTCTCCCCCAGCATCATCACCGCCGCATCGGCCGGCAACACCTGGGTGATGCCGAAGACCAGCAGCGACACCACGAAGAGCGTGTAGACGATCAGCGCCGACCGCTTCAGCAGATAGGTCAACGTCACGCGTGACACGCGGCTGTCCCCTGCAGCCCTTAGCCCCGCTTCGGCGCGCTCGTCGCCGAGCGAGACGTAGATCGAGGCGGAACACCGCGCCGCGCGGATGCAGGTTGCAGCCTTGGACGTAGTCCCGCTGCGCCGCCAGCAGGTCGAAGAACACCGGGATGATCGAGGGAACCTCGTCGTGCATCAGCTTCTGCGCCTTGGCGTAGAGCTCGCGGCGCTTGGCCTCGTCGATCGTGGTGCGCGCCTCGGCGACCAACTTGTCGAAGGCGGTGTTGTTCCAGCGCGTCTCGTTCCAGGCGGCGTTGGAGGTGTAGAGCAGCGAGAAGATGGCGTCGGCAGTCGGCTGCATGTTGTAGAAGCCGACATAGAACGAGCCCTTCTTCCACACCTGATCGAGATAGGTCGCGTGCGGCATGGTCTGGACGTTGATGTTGAAGCCCGCCGGCTTCGCCATCTCGCGCAGCGCGACGGCGAGCTGCGTGCGCGTCGGCCGGCCGGTCGGAGGCGATCAGCGTCAGGTCGAGGCCCGTTGCGCATGGCCCGCCTCGGCGAGAAGCTTCTTCGCCTTGGCGATGTCGGGCTTCTTCTAGCGGCAGATCGGCGTAGAAGCGATAGGCCGGGTTGAGCGGCGTGTCGTTGCCGGGCGTGCCGATACCCTTCCGCCACGAGTTCGACCATCGCGTCGCGGTCGACGGTGAGCGGCCAGGGCCTGGCGCACGCGGACGTCGTCGAACGGGTTCTGGTCGCAGCCGAAATTGACGTTGCAGAACTGGCCGGATGGCGTGCGCAGCGCCTTGACGCCGCTGTGCCTTCTGCAGCCGCCGTATTCGGTCGGCGATGGACCTGAGCATCAGGTCCGTGTCGCCAGCGATCAGCGCCGAGCCTTCTGCGGTCGGATCGGGATAGACGACGAGCTCGATGCGGTCGAGATAGGGGCGCTCCTTGATCGTAATAGGTCGGGTTGCGCTCGACTACGATCAGCCGCTCGGGCTCGAACGAAACCAGCTTGAACGGCCCGGTGCCGATGGCCTCGCGGTCGAGACGCGCCAAGCCGGCTTTGATCACGGCGGCCGGCACGATCTTGGCGTTGGTGTAGGCGAGCGTCACGGGCAGGTCGGCGTAGGCCGTCGTCAGCTTGAAGACCACGGTGATGTCGTCCAGCGGCGGCGACTTTCTCGAGCGGGCCGACATTCTGGCGTGCGGGCGAGGCGGTCTTGGGGTCGAGGATCGCTTCGAAGGTCGCGACGACGTCGCTGGCGGTGCAGGGGCTGCCGTCATGGAAGGTGACGCCCTTGCGCAGCTTGAAGGTCCACTCCGTCAGATCGGCGGAGGACGACCAGGATTCCGCGAGATCGGGCTGCGGCGACATGTCGACGCCCAGCCGCGTGAGATTGCTGTAGAGCAGCTCGCCGACGAGATATTCGGGGTTCACGCGGGTGAGCAGCGGGTTGAGCTTGTTGACCGCCTGGTCGACGCTCATCTTGAGCGTGCCGCCGCGCTTGGGTGCTTGCGCGAAGGCGGATGCGCCGGTCATTGAGAGGCTGGCGAGCGCGGTCGTGCCGGCCAGGAAGTGGCGGCGGCCGATGGTCGGGAATTGAATCATGGCGGACTCCGTCAGGTTGCAGCGGGGACAGTTTCAGAGGCCAGCGCGATTTCTTCCGCGAAATCGGCGGCGAGATAGAGCAGGACGGCGCGAGCGAGGCCGACGACATCGTCGATGGTCGTGAACTCGTCGGGCGCATGGGCGTTGCTGTCGGGGCGGATCAAGCCGCCGAGCAGGATTTCCTGGATGCCGGCGCGCTGCACCCAGCCCATGTCGGAGCTGGACGAAGCGCCCCAGGCGCGAAAGCTTTCCGGCGCGAAGCCGAGACCGCGCGACACCGAGGCTAGCCAGCGCGGCCAATGCGGGCCGGTGGGATTGGAAACTGGGGCGAGATGGCCGACGATGCGCAGCTCGTAGGATAAAGCCCGCGATTCCCCCATCGCCCGCGCGACGATGGATTCGATCTCGCGGCGCACATCCTCGAAATTTTCGTCGGGCGTATAGCGACGATTGATCAGCAGGTCGCATTGTGCGGGGAGCGACGAGCCCTTATGGCCGCCATGCAGTGCGGCGATGGTGAGACGCGCGCGCAAGTGGCGCCCCGTCGAAATGCGGCGGCGAGGGCATCTTGGAAACGCGCTGCTCCACCTTCGCCTTGAGCGCGTGCAGCGCATTCAGCAGCGGGATCGATTCCTCCAGCGCGTTGATGCCGCGGCCGGGATCGCCCGAATGGGCGCCACGGCCTTTTACGCGGATGGCGATGTCGATGCTGCCGAAGCAGCCGGCCCAGATGCGCGGGGCGGCACCGCCGTTGAAGTTCAGGATATGCCCCTCGACGAAGTTCTGTTCGGCCAGATAGCGGATGCCGGGATAGAGCCCGCCCTCCTCGTCGGTGCAGAACAGCAGCACGGGCTCGAAGCGCAGGGCCAGGTTCGCGCGCTTGGCCGCGCGCAGCGCCGCCAGCGTCGAGGCGATGGCGCCTTTCATGTCGGCGGCACCGCGGCCGAAGAGCTTGCCGCCGGAGCGGGTGAGGGCGAGCGGCGGCACGGTCCAGCCATCGCCCGGCGGCACGGTGTCGACATGGAAATAGAGGCTGCAGATCGGGGCCTGGCCGCCGCGCGCGGCAATCAGGTTGACGCGTTCGCCTTCACCGCTCTCCGGCCCCGCGAACCAAAGCTCGCGCGGCACCGTGACGCGCCGACAGCGGAAGCCGAGCGGGGCGGTCAATTCCTCCAGCAGGTCGGCGAACGCGGGGTAGCCGTCGCCGGGCGGGAACGACGTATCGAGGGCGAGGAGTCGGGACAGATCGGCCAGGATCGCCGTTTCATCGTCGGCGATGGCCTGTACGGCATCAGCTAATCTGGTTGTCAGCCCCGCTTGTCCCACAGCCGGTCCGTGCTCCTGTCTGGATTTATTTCTTTAAACATTATAGAAATAAGACATCATGTCCCCCTCGCGAGTCAACAGCCCACCTGATTCCGTGACCGGCGCCGCCGCGGATATCCCGCGATTGGGCGAATTGGCCGGCGTGCCGCTCTACGAAGTGGTCAAACGGCATATGTCGGAAGCGATCGTGGCGGGGCGCTGGCTGCCGGGCACGGTGCTGCCGGGCGAGATCGCGCTGGCGCAGTCCTTCGGCGTGGCGGTGGGGACGGTCCGACGCGCGCTAGCCGAACTCACGGCCGAAGGGCTCCTGGCGCGGCGACGCAAGACTGGCACGGTGGTGACGGGGCGCAGTGCGCACCACAGCCTGCGCTCGTTCTTCCAGTATTTCCGGCTGCACGGGCTCGACGGCTCGCTGATGCGCTCGCGCGCGGAGATCGTCAGCATCGGCGTGGTGCCGGCCAGCGACGACGAGCGCGCACGCTTGGAACTCGCGGCGGACGGGCAGGTCTTGCGGCTGCATCGCGTGCGCAAGGTCGATGGCAGACCGGTGATGCGCGACAGGTTGTCGATCGCGGCTTTGCGTCTTGAGGGCTTCCCGACCGTGCCGTCAGCGGTGCCGGAGCTACTCTATCTCCATTTGCTGGAGCGCTACGGCATCCGCATTTCCGCGGTGCGCGAACAGCTCACCGCAGCGCTTGCCGATGATGACGATGTGCGGCTGCTGGGTCTGGTCGCACCTGCGGCGGTGCTGGTGATCGACGAGATCGCCTACGACCAGGCCGGCAAGCCGACGATCCTCGCCACGCATCGCGCGCGCACCGACCGGCATTGCTACGTCAACGAGGTGCGGTAGAGGTCGGCCACGACCTCATCCTTCGACAAGCTCAGGATGAGGTTTTTGAAGGAGCGATCGACTAACCTTCTCCGCCCGCGAAGCGGGGGGAGAAGGTGCGAGCGTGAGCGAGCGGATGAGGTGGGTGGTGCCGCAGAGAATCTGGTGACAGCGTGAGAGCGGCGCTACCACCTCACCCTCCCACGCGCTGACGCGCGCGGGCCCCTCCCTCTCCCCCGCTGCGCGGCGGAGAGGGAAATTTCTATTTCTTATCCGGATGTGGGTGGCAGGGGTCGATCCAGTAGACCGATTCCGGTTTCTCGACGGGTTCGATGTCGAGGTTGATCACGACCGGTTCGTTGTCGGAGCGCACCAGCACGCATTCGAGCGGCTGGTCGTCGCGCGCGTTGATCTCCTGGTGCGGCACGTAGGGCGGCACGAAGATGAAATCCCCGGGGTCGGCTTCGGCGACGAATTCCAGATGGTCGCCCCAGCGCATGCGCGCCTTGCCCTTCACCACATAGATCACGCTTTCCAGGTGGCCGTGGTGATGGGCGCCGGTCTTGGCGTGCGGGTGGATGGTGACGGTGCCGGCCCAGAGCTTCTGGGCGCCGACACGCGCGAAATTGATGGCGGCGGCGCGGTCCATGCCGGGGGTCGAGGCCGTATTGGGATCCAGCGTCCCGGCCTTGATGACGCGCACCCCGTCGTCGCGCCAGCGGGCGGAAGATTTGTCGTTCATGGGCGCGATTATAGACGGCGAACAAGCCGGCACAAGGCACGCCCGGGGGGTGATTCTCTTAACACCTGTGCAAGGCGGATCGGCTATACTGTGGGCCGGTCAATTTCGGCTCAAGGACCGCCATGGAACGCGAGATCAAACGGCGCCCGGAGATCGTACGATTGGTCGATACCGACCGCGAGGTGATGCTGCTGCGCATCGTCGTCGTCACGATCGGCTTGTGGACGTTCTTCAACCTGGTCATCCGCTAGAAGCACCGCGCCAGCGTCTTCATCCTTCGACAAGCTCAGGATGAGGACGGACGGTTAGCGATAGCGCCGCGCCACCGCGATGTTGGCGACGGCGGTCAGGATCAGGGTTGCCAGCATCAGCACGAACGCAATCGCCGCGCCGAACGGCCAGTTGTTCTGTTGCGCGAACTGCCCGAACACCAGCGGACCCATCATCGTGAATTTCGGCCCGCCGAGCAGGACGGGTGTCGCGTAGGCGTTCATGCCCAGGATGAAGGTGAGGATCGTGCCGGCCACGGTTCCGGGTAGGGCGAGCGGCCAAACCACGCGGCGGAACGTGCTCCACGGGCCGGCCCCCAGGCTCATCGCCGCTTCCTCGACCGCGCGGTCGATGCCCTCGATCACGCTTTGTAGCGTGAGCACCATGAAGGGCAGATTGACGGCCGTGATGCCGATGATCACGGCCGTCTCGGTGTACATGATCTCGAGCGGCTGATCGATCAGGCCCGCACCCATCAGCGTTGCGTTGACGAAGCCGCGGCTGCCGAACAGCGTCATCCAGCCGGCGGCGCGCACGGCGTTGCCCATGAACAGCGGCAACACCACCAGCATGATCAGCAGGTTCTTGTAGCGCGTTTGCGTGCGCGCCAGCACGTAGGCCAGCGGGAAGCCCATGAACAGGCAGATCACCGTGCACAACGCCGCCACGCGCAGCGTGCGCCACAAGATGGTCGTGTAATAGGGGTCGGTGAAGAACTTGACGTAGTTCTCGATGGTCAATGCGTCGACCATGAACTTGCCGGGCACGAACGCGTTCAGACTGTAGCGGAACAGGATGACGATGGGGATCATCAACCCGATGACAACGAAGATCGTCGCCGGCCCGACCAGCGCGGCGGCAACGCCGAGCTTGCGCGCCTCTGGCGTGGCGGCGGGGGCGGGTGCGGCGATGGCGGTGGCTTGGGCCATTACGGGGACCGCGCGGCCTCATCCTTCGAGACGCGGCCCGCGGCGGGCCGCTCCTCAGGATGAGGTTTTGATATTGGAACTGACCTCATCCTGAGGAGCCCGCCCGCAGGGCGGGCGTCTCGAAGCATGAGACGTGCGGCATCACGCATCGGACTGGCCCTTGAACGACGCATCCCACCACGACCGCAGCGCATTGTCGTTGCGGGCGAGATAGGCGTTGTCGAGCGGCAGGAGGCGCTTGCGTTCGTCCGGCGTGAAGCCGATGCGGCGCTCGAGATCGGGCGGCAAGCCAGCGTTGCTCACACTCGGGTTATAACCCAGATCGCGGGCGAACGCGGCTTGCGCTTGCGGTGCCAGCATCGCGTCGAGATAAGCGTAGGCGCCGACCTTGTTGGGGGCGTTCTTCGGCATCGCGAAGCCGGAGATATAGAGCGGAATGCCTTCCGCCGCCGCCACGGTTTCAATCGGCAGGCCGGCGTTCTGCCACTGCACCGCGCGCGCCTTCCACATGATACAGAGGGCGATCTCCTCCGCGCGCAAGCCTTCGGCCAGCGCCTCAGCGGTGGGGTAGAGGCGCGCACCGGCCTTGCGGCAGGCCAGCAAGCGCGCCTTGCCGGGCTCGAAATCCGCCATCGTACCGCCGGAGGCGAGTGCCGCCGCCATCATCGTGTGGTGATACTGAGCATCGATGATGCCGAACTTGTTGCCGTGCCGCGGATCGAGCGCGTCGGCAAAGCTCGCGGGCCGCACCACCAGCTTCGGATTGAAGAGGATGACCTTGCCGGAATAGATGTGGCCGATGCCGTAGGGAAAGCGCATCGCAGGCAGAAGGTGTGCCGCGTTGGGAATGCGACTGTAGTCGAGCGTTTCGAGGATGCCGGCCGCATTCATTTCGTGCATGAACGCCACAGAGAGGCGCTGCAGATCAGTGCCGCCTTGCGGCCGATCGCGTTCGCCGAGCATTTGCGCGCGCCGCGTGGCGTCGTCGGCTTCGTGCTGTGTCACGTGCCAGCCGCGCGAGGCCAGCAGCGGCGTTTCGATATTCGTCGTCAGCAACCGCGCATAGTCGCCGCCGAACGTGCCGACGACGATGCGCGGGTTCGCTGGAACAAGCGCCGGCCTCACACGGGAAGCGCCCGGCGGGCGCTCCCCGGTGCAAGGCCGGTCGTCTGGGTTGCGCGCGGCACGCATCAGCCCTTGAACGATTTGTCCCACCATTCCTTGAGCGCGGAATCGTTCTTGGCGATGTAGCCGTAGTCGAGATCGACGAGGCGCTTCTGCTCCTCCTCGGTGAAGCCGATGCGCTCGTGCTGCTCGCGCGAGACCTTCGCGTTGCTGACGGTGGGGTTGTAACCCATGTCGACGGCGAAGGCCTCCTGGGCGGGTGCCGCCAGCATCGCGTCAAGATAGGCGTAGCCGCCATCCTTGTTTGGCGCATTCTTCGGGATGGCAAAGCCGGAGACGTACATCGGCACGCCTTCCTTGGGCGCCACCGTCTTTACGTTGATTCCGGCGTCCTGCCACTGCACCGCGCGGGCCTTCCACATGATGCAGAGGCCGATCTCCTCGTTCTTGAGGGCGGCGGCGAGCGCCTCGTTGGTCGGGTAGATGCGGGCACCCGCATTCTTCACCGCCAGCAGCCGCGCTTTACCCGGCTCGAAATTGGACATCGAGCCGCCCGAGGCGAGGGCGGCTGCCATCATCGTGTACATGTACTGGATATCGATGGCGCCGAGCTTGTTGCCGTGCTTGGGATCGAACGTATCGGCAAAGCTGGTCGGCGCCGGGCTGATGAGCTTGGGGTTGTAGAGAATGACCAAGCCCGAAAAGATGTGCCCCACGCCAAATGGGTATTTCATTTGCGGGATCAGGTTGGCCGCATTGGGAATCTTCTGTAGTCGAGCGCTTCGAGCACGCCTGCCTCGTTCATCTCGAACATGTTTGCAGCAGACAGGCCCTGGACGTCGCTGGTGCCTCGCGGCAGGCGCTTTTCGGCGATCATCTTGGCGCGGCGCGGCGAATCGCTGGCTTCGTCCTTGACGATTTCCCAGCCCTTGGGGGCCAGCAGCGGGGTCTCGATGTTCTTGGCCAGCAGGCGCGAATAATCGCCGCCCCATGTGCCGAGGATGACTTTCTTGTTGGCCTGGCCAAAGGCCGGACCGCCGGCCAATGCGGACGTTCCGGCGAGGGCGCCGGCCCCGATCAGCGCCTGGCGGCGCGTCAGCTCGAATGTCGAATGTTTCTTGGTCATGATGCTCTCCCTGGTGTCATTGGTTTCATCTTACATCGTCTTGGCCGACGTTTCGTCGGCTTCCGCAAAAACCATGCCCGCCTCGGCCGGCCAGCCGACATGCATCGTGGCACCCTCCGCCGGTGCGGGGCCGTGATCGCGGTTGGGCAATTGCACGACCACGCAATCGCTCGGCGACAGGCGCACGCGCACGTCGAGGGCGGCACCTAGATACGCGACCAGCTCGACCGTGCCGGGCAGGCTGTTGACGGCGCCGGAGACTGGTTGTGCCGTGAGGGACAGCCGCTCGGGGCGCAGCGCCAGCGAGGCCGGGCCCGCGGCTTTGGCCGTGGCACAACGCACGGCGAGGCCGCCCGCGGTGCGAAACAGGCCGGGCGCTTCGACGCGACCGGCGAGCACGGAGGAGCGACCGACGAAGCCGGCGACGAAACGGTCGGCGGGGCGCTCGTAGAGATCGCGCTGCGTGCCGATCTGGCGCACGGACCCTTCCGACATCACCACCAGGCGGTCCGCGACGGTGAGCGCTTCCTCCTGGTCATGCGTCACCATGACGGTGGTGATGCCGAGCTGGCGCTGGAGCTCGCGGATCTCGACGCGCACTTGCTCGCGCAGCTTGGCGTCGAGGTTGGAGAGCGGCTCGTCGAGCAGCAGCAGATCGGGGCGGATGGCGAGCGCACGGGCGAGGGCGACGCGCTGCTGCTGGCCGCCGGAAAGCTGGCGCGGCAGGCGTTCGCTCAAGCCTTCGAGGCGCACAAGCTTGAGCGCCTCCTTCGACGCGCATCGCGATGTCGGCCTTCGCGACCTTGCGCATGTCGAGGCCGAAAGCGATGTTCTGCGCCACGCTCATGTGCGGAAAGAGCGCGTAGCTTTGGAAGACGAGGCCGGTGTTGCGCTTCCACGGCGGCAGGCTGGTGATGTCGCGCCCGCCCAGGCGGATGGCGCCGGAGCTGGGCGTGACGAAGCCCGCGACCATACGCAACGTCGTCGTCTTGCCGCAGCCAGAAGGGCCGAGCAGGACGAGGAATTCGCCCTCGGCGACGTCGAGATTGACTTCGCGCACGGCGGTGAACGCCTCCGTAGCGCTTGGTCAGATGCTGCAGTTCGAGGCGCGCCATGGATCAGACCACCCGGGCCAGCTTGACGTAATGGTCGGTGACGATCATCGCCCCGCCGATGATCAGGATCTGCAAAACCGAGACCGCGGCGATGGTCGGGTCGAGTTTCCATTCGAGGTATTGGAGGATGGCGATCGGCAATGTCGTGCGGCCGGGGCCGACCAGAAACAGCGACATTTCGAGATTGCCGAACGACGTCACGAAGCCGAACAGGGCGCCAGCGACGATGCCTGGGCGAATTGCGGGCAGGGTGACGCGGAAAAAAGCAACCAGGGGTGTCGCGCCAAGATTCATCGCGGCTTCCTCGGTGGTGCGATCGAGGCCGGCGAGGCTCGCCGTCACCAGGCGCACGCACCAGGGGATGACGACCAGGACATGGGCCGCGATCAATCCGCCCAGCGAGCCCAGATCGGCAGCTCGGTCGCGATCTCGGCCTCGATATGGAAGACATAGATCGACGTGCCGAGCACCACGCCGGGAACCACCAGCGGCAGCAGCAACAGCATGTTGGCCGCCTCGCGGCCGGGAAAGCGGTGGCGCGCGATGGCCAGCGCGCCAGGCACCGCGAGCAGCAAGCCGATCGCCGTCGCGAACACGCCGATCTGCGTGCTGACGATGAAGCCGTCGACGAATTTGTTCTGGTCGAAGATCGACGCGAACCAGCGCAGCGTGTAGCCCTCCGGCGGGAACGAGACGATCTCGTTCTTGAAGAAGGCCAGCCACACCACGAAGACCAGCGGCAGAACGATGAATCCCAGCGAGAGCCCCGCCACCGCGTTGAGCGCCCAGCGGCCGAGGGCGCGGGGATCGCGGAGGGCGGGGGCGCTCACGTCGCGGTCTCTCAGTGGAGCTTGTTCTTGTGGAACTTGCCGGCCTTCATGATGACCGGCAGATGCGCGCCCTGGTCCTGGAACAGCTCCAGCTTCTTGACCGGGTTGCCGTCGACAACGATCAGATCGGCGTACGCACCGGGCTCGATCGTGCCGAGCTTGCCTTCCTGGCGCAGGATCTGCGCGCCGATCGTGGTCGCCTGGCGGATGATCTCGATGGGCTTCAGAACCTTGGCGCGATAGAGGAACTCGCGGCTCTGGTCGACCTGGAGTTGACCGAGCAGATCGCTGCCGTAGCCGACCGGCACGCCGGCCGCCTTGCAGATCTCGAGCGAGCGCAGACCGCCATCGAGGACCAGATCGTTCTTGGCGAGCATCTCGGCCGACATGCCGAACTGCGCCGCGCGCTCCTTCATTGCGTAATAGGCAACGAGGTTGGCGATCATGAAGCCGCCCTTGCTGGCCAACAGCTTGGCAGAAGCTTCATCAATGAGGTTGCCGTGCTCGATGGTGCGCACGCCATGCGTGGCGGCGCGGGTGATGGCCTCGGGCGTGTAGGCGTGGGCCAGCACGTAGCGGCCGAAGGCGGAGGCTTCTTCCACGGCGGCGGAAATCTCGTCGGGCGAGAATTGCAGCGAGTCGAGCGGATCGTAGGGCGAGGCCACGCCGCCCGAGCACATGATCTTGATCTGGTCGGCGCCCTGGCGCATCTGTTCGCGCACGACCTTGCGCACCTCGTCGGCGCCGTCGGCGACGACCATCACGTAGTTCATGGCGTTGCAGCAGCCGCAGGACGGGCCGACATCCGTGCGCCGGCGCGCATCGCTGTGGCCGCCGGTCGGGCCAATCGCCTTTGCTGAGATGAAGAGTCGAGGGCCAACAACAGGTCCGGTCTCGACCGCGCTCTTGATGCCCCAATCCGCACCGCCGGTGTCGCGCACCGTCGTGAAGCCACGGTCGATCATGCCGCGGATCAACTCGGTCGAGCGCGCCGTCATCAACGTGAGCGGGACGTGCTCGAGGTTGCGGATATTGACCTCGGAGAGGAAGACGTGGACGTGGCAGTCGATCAGGCCCGGCATCAGCACGCGCTTGCCGCAGTCGATGCTGCTCGCCCCCTTCGACTTGATCGGCTTGGCGGAGACTTCCTTGATCTTGTCGCCCTCGATCAGGACTTCATAGCCGCCGCGCGGCGCGTCCCAGCGCGGATCGAGGAGTTCCAAATTGCGGAATAGAAGCTGCTGTGACGCCATCGATGGTCCCCGTTTGCGGATTGTCAGAATGGGAAGGCGCTCGGCGCCTTGTCAACTGTGCCCGTCGCGGATGTGGTGGGTGCCGCGCGAAACGATGCGGTTGGCCGAGCCGGCCTGCCTCATGAGCATCGCCATTCGTTCCGGCCGTCGGCCGGGCTCCCTCATGACATTCGCGCGTCCTTTGGATACAATATGCAGATTGGGCCGGAGTTGAGTAGCCCTGCCGCCCGCGGCACGGCGTCCGGATACTGGATTTTATATTGTATCCAATTTTGGCCAGGCGCCAATTTGGCCCCTGAAATTGTCCGGCGACAAGAATAAGCGATCCGCATCATGAGCTCCAACTGGCGCGGCGTTTTTCCGGCGGCGACAACGCAATATGCGAGCGACGGTTCGCTCGATCTCAAATCGACGCGGCATCTGGTCGAGAGCATGATCGACGCCGGCGTGCACGGCCTCATCATGCTGGGCTCGGTCGGCGAGAACACGGTGCTGGAGCCGGCGGAAAAGCTCGCGGTCATCAAGATGGCGAAGGAGGCGGCGAAGGGCCGCGTTCCGGTGCTGTCGGGTGTCGCCGAGAATTCGACACCGGCCGCGTGCCGCTATGCCAAGACTTGCGAGGAAGCCGGGCTCGACGGGCTGATGGTCCTGCCCGGCATGATCTACAAGGCGGATTCGCGCGAGGCGGTCGAGCATTTCCGCGCGGTCGCCAAGGCGACCTCGCTGCCGATCATGATCTACAACAATCCGCCGGCCTATAACGTCGATCTCAAGCCCGACGATCTGAAGGCGCTTTCCGATCAGAAGAACCTGATCTGCATCAAGGAGAGCGCGCGGCAATTCGCGGCGCTTCACCGACATCGTCAACACGGTCGGCAATCGCTACATCCTGTTCTGCGGCCTTGACGATCTGGTGCTGGAAGCGGCGGCCTTGGGTGCCGTCGGCTGGGTGTCGGGCTTCACCGATGCCTTCCCGCGCGAATCGGTCAAGCTGTGGGAGCTGCTGGCGGCGGGCAAATACGCCGAGGCGCTGCCGATCTATCGCTGGTTTACGCCGGTCCTGCATCTCGACGATCATCCCAAGCTGGTGCAGTACATCAAGCTCGCGCAGTCGATGACGGGCGTGGGCACCGAAAGCGTGCGCATGCCGCGCTGCCGCTGGTGGGCGAAGAGCGCGACCGCATCAAGGGCATCATCCAGAAGGCGATCGACACGCGTCCGCGCGTCTGACGCGCGGGCGGCGGAGGAAAGCATGACAGAGCGCCGCGTCCTGGTGATCGGCGCCGGTGTGGTCGGCATCAATTGCGCCATCGCGCTGCGCCGGCAGGGCTTTGCCGTGACGGTGGTTGACGAGAAGCCGCCGGGTGAGGGCACGTCGTTCGGCAATGCCGGCTGCATCGCCACCGCCGAGATCACGCCCATCTCCATGCCCGGGCTGATCTGGCAGGTACCGAAGATGCTGGCTGATCCACTGGGCCGCTGGCCATCCGCTGGAGCTATTTGCCGAAACTGGCGCCATGGCTGTGGAAATTCTGGCGCGCGGGCACGCACGCCCGCGTCGAGGAGATCACGGCGTCGCTCGCGTCGCTCGTGGGACGCGCGTGGACGGATTGGAACGCGGTGATTGCGGAAGCGGGCATCGACGACCTGTTCGTGCGGCGCGGTGCCTTGTTCGTCTACGAAACCGATGCCGGCTTTGAAAGCGCGTCGCATGAGTGGACGTTGCGCCAGCGCCACGGCGTGCGCGCCGAACGTCTCGATGGCGCGCAGATCAGAAGGCTGGAACCGACGCTGGCCCCGATCTTCAAGCACGGCTACCTGGTCGAGGATTGGGGGCATGTTGTCGATCCGCACAAAGTCGTCGTCGCGCTGGCGGCGCATCTGGGCCGCGTCGGTGGCAAGATCCAGCGCGGCCGCGTCGCGGCGCTCGACGGCAAGGCGGCGCGGCTGGCGGATGGAACCACGATTGATTTCGATGCGGCGGTGATCGCGGCGGGTGCGTGGTCCAAGCCGCTCTGCGCGACGATCGGCGTGCACGTGCCGCTCGACACCGAGCGCGGCTACAACACGACGCTGCCCAATCCCGGCGTGATGCCGACGCGGCCGATCTGCCCCGCCGAAAGCAATTTCATAATCACGCCGATGGCGATGGGCCTGCGCATCGGCGGTGCGGTTGAGCTCGCGGGGCTGGAGGCGCCGCCCAACTACGCGCGCGCGAAGGCGCTGCTTAAGCTCGGTCAGCGCGCGCTCCCGGGGCTTAAGAGCGACGGCGGGCGGGAATGGATGGGATTCCGGCCGTCGATGCCGGATTCGATGCCGGTAATTTCGGCAGCCCCCGGCCGAGACGATATCTTCCTCGCCTTCGGACATGGGCATCTGGGCCTGACCGGGGGTGCCGCGACGGGAAAGCTGATCAGCGAGCTGGTCGCCGGCACGAAAACCAGCATCGATGTGACGCCGTTCCGTGTGAACCGGTTTTGACGGCGCGTCCAGCCGCGCTAGGGTGAGATCATCTTCAAGGGCAGAGCATTCATGGCAAACCACACCTTCTTCTGCATCGATGCCCATACTTGCGGCAACCCGGTCCGGGTCGTGTCCGGCGGCAGCATCCCGCGCCTCAACGGCAAGACGATGATGGAGCGTCGCCAGCATTTCCTCGCCGAATACGATTGGATCCGCACCGGGCTGATGTTCGAACCGCGCGGGCATGAGGTGATGTCGGGTTCGATCCTCTACGAGCCGACGCGCGCGGATTGCGATATCGGCATCCTGTTCATCGAGGTCTCCGGCTGCCTGCCGATGTGCGGGCACGGCACGATCGGCACGGTGACGGTGATGCTGGAGAAGGGGCTGGTGAAGCCGCGCACGCCCGGCGTGCTGCATCTCGACACGCCGGCCGGGCTGGTCGTGGCCGAATACAAGCAGGTGGGCGAATACGTCGAATCCGTGAAGCTCACCAACGTGCCGGGCTTCCTGCACAGCGAAAAGGTGCCGGTGGATATGCCCGAGCTGGGCGGCGAGATCGTCGTCGACGTCTCCTATGGCGGCAATTTCTACGCGATCGTCGAGCCGCAGAAGAACTACCGCGATATGGCGGATTACAGTGTCGGCGATCTGCAGCGGCTGAGCCCGCTGATGCGCAAGCGCCTCAACGAGACGCGGGAATTCGTGCATCCGGAGAACGCGAGCATTCGCGGCCTCAGCCATATCCTGTGGACGGGTGCCCCGCGCGACAGACGAGCGCATGCGCGCAATGCCGTGTTCTATGGCGATAAGGCGATCGATCGCAGCCCGTGCGGTACCGGCACGTCGGCGCGCATGGCGCAACTGGCGACGCACGGCAAGCTCAAGGTCGGTGACAGCTTCGTGCATGAATTGATCATCGGGTCGATGTTCACGGGCGGCATCAAGGAGGAGCGCGCGATCGGTAATTATCGTGGCTTCGTGCCGACCATCGAGGGCTGGGCGCGCATCACCGGCCTCAACACGATCTTCATCGACGACCGCGACCCCTACGCCAAGGGCTTCCTGGTGCAATAAAGAACCATAAGGAGCGAGCGACGTGAGCGAGCCCAAAGGCATCCAGCGGCAGACGACGGTGAGCCTGGTCGTCGACGAGATCAGGCGGCGGATCATTTCGGGCGATTTGCCGGAAGGAAAGCAACTCCGTCAGGAGACGCTGGCGCGCGAGCTTGGCGTCAGCCGCATTCCGCTGCGCGAAGCCTTGCGTCAGCTCGAGGCCGAAGGATTTGTCTCCATCGAATCCCACCGTGGCGCCATCGTTTCGAAGCTCGAAACCAAGGACATTGCCGAGCTGTTCGAGCTGCGCATCCACCTAGAATGTTGGCTGATGGGCCTCGCGGTGCCGAAAATGGGCGAGGCGGATTTCACGCGCTGCGACGATGCGCTCGAAGCGATGATGTCCAACAAGAAGATCGAGAACTGGGGCACGCTCAACTGGAATTTCCACGAGGCGCTGTATCGCGCGGCCGATCGCGAGGTGACGCTGAAGCTTCTCAAGCGCATCAACGACAACGTCGACCGCTATATAAGGCTGCAGATCTCGCTGACCAGCGGCCAGCTAAAAGCGCATCGCGAGCACAAGCGGCTGCTCACGTTGTGCCGGGCGCGCAATGCGCGCGGTGCGGTGGCGGAGCTCGAACAGCACATCGCCGGGGTGCGTGACGCGCTGATGACGCAGCTCAACGGCGCCGAGGAAGAGGCGACGCGCGCGAAGGCGCGGCCGGCGGGCAATGGCGCGGCACGTCGCGCCAAGGCTTAGCGGATTAATCCTCGCCGGCGGCGGGCATTTCGGCGGCGCCATGGCCGCGCGCCAGCCAGGCCTGCAGCTTGTCGAGATAGATATAGACCACGGGCGTGGTGAACAGCGTCAGCGCCTGGCTGAGGATCAAACCGCCGACCATGGCGTAGCCGAGCGGCTGGCGCAGCTCGGCGCCGGTGCCGCTGCCCAGCATCAGCGGCAGGCCGCCGAACAGGGCCGCCATTGTCGTCATCATGATCGGGCGGAAGCGCAGCAGGCAGGCCTGGCGGATCGCCTCTTCCGGAGCCAAGCCTTTCTCGCGTTCCGCATGGATGGCGAAATCCACCATCATGATGCCGTTCTTCTTGACGATGCCGATCAGCAGGATGATGCCGATCAGCGCGATGACGCTGAGATCGAAATGGTTCGCCATCAGCATCATCAGCGCGCCGACGCCGGCCGAGGGCAGGGTGGAGATGATCGTCAGCGGGTGGATGTAGCTCTCATAGAGCATACCCAGGATGATGTAGACGACGATCAGCGCGCCGGCGATCAGGTAGGGCTGCGAGGCGAGTGAGGACTGGAACGCCTTGGCGCTACCCGCAAAGCTGCCGACCAGCGTAGCGGGCTTCCCCATTTCATTCTCGGCCTGTTGGATGGCGTTGACGGCGTCGCCCAACGCCACGCCAGGTGCGAGGTTGAACGAGAGCGTCACCGCCGGGAACTGGCCTTGGTGGTTGATCGAGAGATAGCTCACCGGCCGTGTCGTATATTTGACGAAGGCCGTGAGCGGTACCTGCTCACCCGTGATCGGCGATTTGAGGTAGAGCCGATCCAGCGTCGACGGGCTGCCCTGCAGCTCCGGCAAGACCTCGAGGATCACGCGGTAGGTGTTGGTTTGGGTGAAATACTGCGCGACCTGGCGCTGGCCGAAGGCATCGTAGAGCGTGTCGTCGATGAGCTGCGGCAGGATGCCGAAACGGGAAGCTTGGTCGCGGTCGATGGTGAGTGTGGCGGTCGTCGCGTTGAGCTGTAGATCGGAAGCGACGTCCTGCAGCTGCGGTAGGGAGCGCAGCTTCGCCAGCATCTTCGGCGCCCAGACATTGAGCTCGTCGAGATCGGCATCCTGCAGCGTGTATTGATACTGCGTGCGGGTGATGCGGCCGCCGACATTGATGTCCTGCGCGGCCTGAAGATAGAGAACAATCCCCTCCACCTTCGACAGCGGCGCGCGCAGGCGCCGGATGATCTGGTCGGCCGTGGCCTGGCGCTGGTCGCGCGGCTTCAAGGCAATGAAGAAACGGCCGGTGTTGCCGGTCTGCGCACCGCCGACCGCGCCCACCGCGTAGGTGAAGTTGTCGATGTCGGGATCCTTGGCGACGACGGCTGCCAGCGCCTGGGTGCGCCGGACCATCTCGGCGTAGGAGACATCGGGGGCCGCCTCCGACGTGCCGACGATGAAACCCGTGTCCTGCTGCGGGAAGAAGCCCTTGGGAATGTAGATGAACAGCGAGACCGAGATCGCGACGGTGAGGAAGAACACGCAGAGCGTGATGAAGCGATGGCGCAACGCCTTGTCGAGGGCGCGCGCGTAGGCCCCGATCATGAGCTGGAAGTCGCGCTCGACAAAGGCATAGAGGCGGCCATGGCGGATGGAGTGCTCGGGCTTCAGCAAGCGGGCGCCCATCATCGGCGTGAGGGTCAGCGAGACAAACGCGGAGACCAGCACCGCGATGGTCACCGTCATGGCGAACTCGCGGAACAAGCGGCCGATGATGCCGCCCATCAGCAGCAGCGGGATGAAGACGGCGACGAGCGACAGGCTGATGGAGATGATGGTGAAGCCGATCTCGCCGGCCCCTTTGAGGGCGGCCTGCATCGGACTCATGCCCTCTTCCATGTGGCGGAAGATGTTCTCCACCATCACGATGGCATCGTCGACGACGAAGCCGACGGCAATGACGAGGCCCATCAGCGACAGATTGTCGAGGCTGTAGCCGAACAGATACATGACGCCCAGCGTCGCCATGAGGGCCAACGGCACGGTGACGCTGGGGATCGCGGTCGCCCAGAAATTGCGCAGAAACAGGAAGATCACCATCACCACCAGCGCGATGGTGATCAACAGGGTGATCTGAACGTCCTCGACCGAGGCCTTGATGGTCTGGGTGCGGTCGCTGACGATGTCGATCTTGACCGAGGGCGGGATTGCTGCCTGCAGGCGCGGCAGGGCGGCGCGGATCGCGGCGACGGTGTCGATGACGTTGGCGCCGGGCTGCTTGAAGATGACGAGGAAGACGCCGCGCTGCTCCTTGGCCCAGCCGGCGAGGCGCGAATTCTCCGCCGCGTCGACCGCCTGGCCGATATCGCGGATGCGCACCGGCGAGCCGTCGCGATAGAGGACGATGACGTCGTTCCACTGCGCGGCATTGGTGAGCTGGTCGTTGTTGTAGATCGTGAAGCTGCGCTTGTCGCCGTCGATCGAGCCTTTGGGCGCATCGACCGTGGCGGCGAGCATGGTCGTGCGGACTTCGTCCAGGCTGAGACCGAGGGCTGCGATCTTGTCGGGGTCGATTTGGATGCGCACCGCCGGCTTCTGCTGGCCGCCGACCGCGACGTTGCCCACGCCGGAGAGCTGCGAGAGCTGTTGCGAGAGGATGTTATCCGCGTAGTCGTTGACCGCGGTGATCGGCAGCACGTCGGAGTGCGCGGCAATGATCATGATCGGCGAATCCGCCGGATTGACCTTGCGATAGGTCGGCGGGTTGGGAAGGTTTTTCGGCAGCTGTCCGGCGGCGGCGTTGATCGCCTGCTGGATGTCTTGTGCCGCGGAATCGATGTTGCGGTTGAGATCGAACTGGACGGTGATCGAGGTGTTGCCGAGCACGCTCGAGGAGGTGAGCTCGGTCACGCCGGGGATGGCGCCGAACTGGCGCTCGAGCGGCGTGGCGACGCTCGACGACATCGTCTCCGGACTGGCGCCGGGCAGCGATGCCGACACGCTGATGGTCGGGAAATCCACCTGCGGCAGGGCCGCGACGGGCAGGAGAGGGAACGCCGCGAGGCCGGCGAGAAAAATTCCGACCATCAACAGCGAAGTTGCGATCGGCCTCTTGATGAACGGCGTCGAGAAATTCATGGCGCGGCCGCCTCCGCCGCAGTGGTCGGCGGCGTGCGGGCCTCGACATGCGAGCCGGGCTGCAAGCGGAACTGACCGGCGGTGACGACCTGCTCGCCCGCCTGCAGCCCGCCCTCAATGACGGCGACAGCGCCGTCGATCTGGCCGACCTTGAGCGGCCGCAGATCGGCGGTCTGATCGGGCTTCACGACATAGGCGAAGAGGCCCTGGGCGCCGCGCTGCACGGCGTTGGGCGGAACGGTCAGCACGTTGCGCTGGGTGCGCAGCAGCAGGCGGGCCTTCACGAACTGCCCGGGCCAGAGCAGGTTGGCGCTATTGGGCAACGTCGCCTTCAGCTTGATGGTCGCGGTGGCGCTGGCGATCTGGTTGTCGACCAGGGCGAGCGTGCCGCGGTCGAGCTCCGTCTTCTCGTCGCGGCTCAGGATCGCGACTTCGAGCGGACCGCTCGCCATCTCGCGCGCGATTTCCGGCAGCGCGTCCTCCGGCAGGGTGAAGATCACGGAGATCGGCTGCAGCTGGGTGATGACCACCAGGCCGCTGGCGTCGGTGGCATGGATGATATTGCCCTGATCGACCAGGCGGATGCCGGTACGCCCGCTGATGGGCGCGGTGATCGTCGTGTAGCCGAGCTGGACGGCGGCGTTCTCGATCGTGGCGTCGTCGCCCTTGATCGTCGCCTCGAGCTGGGCCACGAGTGCACGCTGCGTGTCCAGCGTCTGGCTGGAGATGGCGTTCTGCTTGACCAGATTGGTGTAGCGCTGCACGTCGAGGCGGGCATTGGCGAGCTGGGCCTCGTCCTGCGCCTTCTTGGCGGTCGCCTGATCGAGCTGCGCCTTGAACGGGCGCGGGTCGATTTGCGCGAGCACATCGCCGGCTTTCACGTCCTGGCCTTCGACGAAGGCGACTTTCTGCAGCTCGCCGTCGACGCGCGAGCGGATGGTGACGGTGTTGAAAGCCTGCACATTGCCGAGGCCCTGGAGATAGACCGGGACATCGCGAAGCTTGGCCTGGGCCACCTCGACGGGGATCCGCGGTGGTGCTGCTGGCGCCTGGGCATCCGCCGGCACCCGCAGCAAGAAATGCCAACCGGCCAGGCCGAGGCACGCCACCACCAACCCAGCAACGACGATCCGGACTCCGCGCATGGCCACTCCTGTCCTGGCAATTTGCGGCGTCGCCCCCCGACCGGATTTCAGGCGCGCCGGTCCGGGCGCACCCTGAACTGCGCCGCTCTTAGCCGGTTCCACGCGCAGACATTGGTTTCCATGTGGTCATGCCGATCAATCTTTCCAGACGGACGACAGAATGCGCACAGCATCATGGCCAGCGGAAACTCGAATTGGCCTGATAATACTTACAAAATCCGGACGATCCTTCAGCATTACTCTTTTGTAATCTTCGCTTCAGGGTGTGAGTCCTGTGGTAATTGCAAGAATGGCGAAGCCGGTTTCTGTCCACGATCCGGATGCGGACGCCCGAAAGTGTGGGTGCAACCCCGGCGCGAAACGTGAATCCACCCGCGACGTTTGGCTGGCTTGCTGGCGATTGGCGCGCCGTGGTGAATTCGTGAACAGTTTTGAGGCGTGCGCGATGCATTTCCGCCGAAAATTCGCGCAAGTTGTTCAGCAAGTCTTAACCATCGCCTTTATTAAGGAATTTTAAGATTTCTCTATCTCTTTACCAATTTCTGGTAGACCCGGTTGATCGAGATTTTCTATAGTTTATGAGGGCTTTTTTGCTGCGTGGTCTTTCATTGGCGTGGGCGGGACGACTGGGGTTGAGTCCGGGGGGAATGGTGGTCTGGGCGCTTCTGGCGTCGGCCGTGTCCATAACGCTCCAGGGATTCGAGTTTCCGACCGCCAATAATTTCTTCCATCTGCCGATCGTCATCGAATACGTGCGGACCGCGGAAGGTCCGCACGACCCGTTTCACGCGAACCTCGAAAATTTCACATCGGTTGTGTGGCCGCTGTTGCGGCCGTTCGCCACGGAGTGGAACGCGGGCTGGGTTTTTCTCGCCGCGCACTGGCTGAGCCGCGCCGGGATCGTGTTGAGCTTTTATGGGATGCTGCGCTCGCTGTTGTCGGCGCGTTGGGCTGCGGCCGCGGGCGCGGTGTTGATCCTGCCCTTCATCAGCACGTTTTTCTCGGCAACCATCGTCGGCCAGTCGGAACAGCTGTCGCGCGGCTTCACGCATTCGGAGGTCGCCGTGGCACTGGTGCTGGGGGCCCTGGCGCTGTCGCTCAAGCGACGCTTCGTGCTGGCCGGCTTGATGCTGGGCATCTGCGTCAACGTCAACGCCTTCTACGCCGTGTGGGGCGTGGCGGCGCTGGGCGTGGCGCGATTGTTCGAGTTGCGCGAGCGGCCGGCTGCAGGCTGGTGGCGTGAAACGCTGTGGGCCGTCGTGGCGCTGGCTGTGGCCGCGGCGCCGATGACCTATCGCATCGTGATGCACGAGTTGATCGCGGCGCCGGCGGTGGCGCCGTTCGACTATGTGCGCTTCCTGGCCGATTACTGGCCCTACCACTTCCTCATCCAGTACGTGGCGATCGATCATCTGGCCTTCGTCATCGTCATCCTGACGCAGAGCATCATCGCCTTCCGCTACGCGCTCACCCGCCGCGACCTCGCCGTCATCGCGCTGGCGTTCGGCGGGTTGTTCGCGCTCGGGATCGTGGCGCCGCTGCTGACCGGCAGCCGGCTGCTGCTCAACATGCATTTGCTGCGCAGCGACACGATGATCGTCTATCTCTTCGCAGCCGCCTCGATCGCGGTGGCGATCGATGCCACGCCCAGCCGTGCGCGCCAGGGGTCGGCCGGCACCTGGGCCTGGCTTGCGGTGTTCGCGCTGGTGGTGGGCAGCTGGCCGGCGTCGGTGCTGGCGCTAGGCTCGTGGCTGGTGCGTCACGAGACCCTGCCGGTCATGGCGCGCCATATCGTCGCCGGCACTTTGGCCGCGACGGCAGCGGTGCTGTTCGTGCCTGGGCTGGATCAACCGCTGGCGTCGGCGGGTCCGATCCTGTCGCTGGTGGCGCCGCAGGCGGCGCCGACCGTCCTGCCGATGCCGCATCTCGACTGGAATTTGACGCGGGTCATCCTGCTGACCGGTTCGGTCGGCTTCCTCGCCTGGGCGGTGCTGGCGCCGTCGCCGGTGCTGGTGGCCTGCGCGCTGGCGACGGGCTCAAGCGTCGCCGGCCTGCCGTTCGGCATCGGGGTGGCAATTGTCACGGTTCTTGCGCTTGTCTGGCGCGATGATGTCATGCCGCGCCGATTCCAGGCCCTGCTCGTGGTCGCGCAGATCGTGGCTGCCGTGATCTGCGCATTTTTTACCCCCAGTCTGCTGGGCAAGGCCCTGCTCGCCATGACCGTTCCGACCGGCCTTGCGGTGCTGGCATCGGGCTATTTCAGCGCCAGCGTGTTCGGTGCCGGCCTGGCGCGGGTGCGGGTGGCGGGTGTCACCACTTGCCTTGCGCTGGCGATCCTGGTGCCGACGGCGGCGCAGGCGGTTATCCAGCTGGCTCCGCGGCCGGGCGGCGGCGGCTTTGCAGCAGGCCGCGGCGAAGTCGCGGGCGGCTGGCTCGAGATCCAGTGGTGGGCGCGCTACAACACGCCGCCCGACACGGTGTTCATGGTGCCGCTGGAAATGGCAGGATTTTCGATCCAGGCGCGCCGGCCGGTGTGGGTCGACTGGAAGTCCGGTGCCGCGGTGATGTGGGAGCCGGCATTCTACTGGCTGTGGCGGCCGCGCATCGAAGCGCAGCGCTTGCTGCAGGATGTCCCGGCCAAGCTCGCCTATGCCGGAGCGAACGGCATCGGCTTCGTTGTCGTGCGTCGCGCCGAGGCGGAGCGCAGCACGCTGCAGCCGGTCTTCGCCAATAGCCAGTTCTCCATCTTCGCGGCGGGGGCGCGCTAAGCCGTGGACCTTCTTGGCCTCACCTCGCCGCTCTGGGGCATCGCGCTCACGATCCTGTGTTTCGTGCTGGCGTATGGCGCCGCGCGGACCATTCCGTTCTACCGGCGCGAGACGGCGCGCCTCGCGGCTTCGCGCCACGGCTATCTCGACGGGTTGCGCGGCTTTCTCGCCTTCGGCGTCGTGCTCACGCACATGGTGTCGTTCTGCCTGTGGTACCGACAAGGCTGGTGGAGTTGGCCGCCCTCGACCTTCTACACGATGTGCGGCACGACCGCGGTTTCGCTGTTCTTCATGATCACCGGCTTCCTGTTCTGGAAGAAAGCGATCGACGACGGCGGCGGCTACATGGATTGGCGCGCGCTGTATGCGTCGCGCTTCCGGCGCCTGGCGCCGCTCTACTTCTTCGCTGTGACCATCGTCTTCATCTATGTCGGCATGCGCACCGGCTGGACGCTGCGTGTCGATGTTTGGCATCTCCTGGTGCGCGCGTTCAGCTGGCTCAGCCTCGGAATTCTCGGGCGGCCGGATCTCAACGGCATGCCCAATACTTGGTCGACCAACACGGCGCTGTGGACGCTGCGCTACGAGTGGCTGTTCTATATCTGGCTGCCGGTCATCTCCTCGTTCGCGCGGCCGAAACGCTTTCCCTTCATTGCGCTCGCCATGCTGGCGGTGGCGTGGTTCATGCCGGGACACGAGGTGGTAACCAGCTTCGTTTTCGGCATGGCGGCCGCACACCTGGTCACGGAACGCCCGCGCATCCCGGTCTTGTCGACGCGCTGGGCGGCGGCGCTGGCGCTGCTCGGTTTCGCGTTGATCTCGATGCGCAGTTTCGACTATTACGGTCCCAAGCAGTCGATCCTGCTGTTCCCTTTCTTCGTGTGCGTCGTCTACGGCAACAGCTTCTTCGGGCTATTGTCGAATCTCGGCGCGCGCACGATGGGCATCATCAGCTACAGCATCTTTCTCATGCATTGCCTGGTGCTGTACGGCGTGCTCTTCGCGCTGGAAGGGTATGTCGACATTGCCGGCCTGCCCGCGTGGAAGTACTGGGCGCTTATGTTCGCGGTCGGGCCAGGGCTGATGGCGCTGTGCCTGTGCACCTATCGCTGGATCGAACATCCATTCATGCGCGTGTCGCGCCGCAAGGCCGGCAGCGGCGACCGGGTACCGGCCGGGGTACGGCTCGCGGGTTAACGGCATCCAGGGCTGTCAGGCGGCTTTACAGCGGCGATTGCGGCGTAAGGCCAATGGCTTGAAGAAGCGGCGGATTTACGGGTGGCGCGGAATTTGCTCCTGACAGGGCGACCCATTGTTCCGTTTGTTCGAAATTAACACTTTGATTTTCTTAACAAAAGTTATTGCCAGATCCGGCCAGGCGGCCATGACGGTTCAGTATTTACGCGACCACGCCAAGCGCGTGTTCGACTTTGCGTTCAGCTGGTGGTTCGTCGTGGCTGTCGTCGCAGCCGCGGCATTGCGCCTCATCAAGCTTTCGCCGCAGATCGATGCGCCGCATGAATGGCGCCAGTGCGACACGGCCTCGTACACGCGCAATTTCTTTCGTGACGAAATCGATCTCTTCGCCCCCAGCGTCAACTGGTTGGGTGCCCACAAGACCCTGATCCTCGAATTCCCGTTGCCCGAGGCGTTGGTCGCCCTGGTCTATCGCCTGCTGTGGCCGAGCCTGATCTTCGACCGGCTCGTCTATCTGGCGTTCTTCATCGGCGGCGTCATCTACCTCTATTACATCGTGCGCGCGTTTCATGAGCGCTTCGTCGCGCAGGTGTGCGTCGTCATCTATTGCTTCCTGCCGCTCTCGATCTATTTTTCGCGCGCGATCCACATCGACTTCACCGCCGTCTTCTTCGCGCATGCCTTTCTCTATCATGCGATCGTCGGCTATCGGGAGCGCAGCGCCGTCCATCTCCTGGCGGCGCTGGCGGCCGGCATCATCGCCTTCCTGGTGAAGGCGCCCTACATCTTCTACCTGGTGCTGCCGCTCGCGGTCGTGGTGCTGAGCCGCTTCAACTGGCGCTGGGCCATCGCCGTGGGTGCGGTGGTGGCGCTGTGCGTCGGCGTGTTCGGCTTGTTCCGGATCTATGCCGATGCCGTCAACGCGCAGATTCCCGATCTGAGCTTCCTGCCGTACTGGTATCCGTTCATCAATCGTGGCTGGTGGTATTACGGCACGCTGGCGCAGCGGCTCAGCTTGTCGACCTGGCTGGATTTCCTGTACGCGCTCCCGGTGCGCAATTTGATGGGTGAGCCGGGACTGTGGCTGGCGGCGATCGGCCTCGGGATTTCCATCTTCGGCCGCCGGCAGACGGCAGCAACGAAGCTGTTTTTCCTCGCCTGGACAGCGGGCGTGGCCGCCTATGTCCTGATCTTCTTCAATCTCAATCTCATCATGAACTACTACCAGATCCCGATGCTGGCGGTCTGGGCATACTACATCGCGATCACGATCGATTTCGCGCGCACGCAGAGCCGGCTGGGCGCGCTCGCGCTGTGCGGGGCGCTTGTCATCTCCTTCATTCCCATCGCGCGGACCCAGTATTTCTGGGCGAAGTCGGACATGTATGCGGCCAGCGACGTTATTGCCGCCAACACGCCCAAGGACGCGCTGGTGATCGCTGTCGATCCCAGCGTCAGTACCTACGACTATCCCTGCGCTCTCTATGCCGCGGACCGCTTCGGCTGGTCGGTCAACCCGTCCTGGCTTAACGGAGGCATCGTGTCGCAGCTCAAGGCCCATGGCGCGACATACCTGGCGATCCACACCAACCATCCGTACTGGGAAAAGCTGCACGATTGCGATTTCTGCGGCAAGCCGCTGGTGCAGCACAAGCACACCATGGGCAACGATATCGTCTCGGTTTTTCAGCTCATTCCCTAGGCAGATCGCGCGCCGCCATATGTGAACGCCGCACTCTGGCCAGCGGGGCCGCTTCGCGCTACATCTGAAGCCGTCTCACGGCCGGAGGGGCGGCGATGGCCAAGGATTCACGGAAGAGCACGATCCCGCTCAAGAAATCGCACCTGTGCGACGGGCGGCCGAAATTCGATTGCGTGGCGCTGCTGCTGCAGGGCGGCGGCGCGCTGGGCGCCTACCAGGCCGGGGTCTACGAGGCCCTGGCGGAAGCCGGGCTGGAGCCGGACTGGCTCGGCGGCATCTCCATCGGCGCCGTCAACGCCGCCTTGATTGCCGGCAATCCGCCCGAGCATCGGGTGGCGCGGCTGCGGCAGTTCTGGGAGCAGGTGACGGCGCATCCGGGCTGGCAGTTCGTCGACGCCGCCGAGGACGTGCTGGCGCGCGGCACGATCGCGCGCACGCTGTTCAACAATGCCAGCGCCGCGCTCGCCGCCGTGCAAGGGGCGCCGGGGTTTTTCAAGCCGCGCATGCCGCCGCCGTGGCTGCAGCCGTCCGGCACGCTTGAGTCGACCAGCTTCTACGACAATCTCGATCTCAAGGCGACGCTCGGCCGGCTGGTGGATTTCGACCGCCTCAACAGCGGTGCCATCCGCTTCAGCATCGGCACGGTCAATGTGCGCAGCGGCAATTTCGTCTATTTCGACAATCGCAAGAACAAGATCAAGCCCGAGCACGTGATGGCCAGCGGCGCCCTGCCGCCGGGCTTCCCGGCGGTGGAGATCGAAGGCGAGTTCTATTGGGATGGCGGGCTTGTCTCCAACACGCCGCTGCAATACGTGCTGGAATCCGAGCCGCGCCTCGACACGCTCGCCTTCCAGGTCGATCTGTGGAACGCCATGGGTGAGATGCCGACAACGCTCGCCGAGGTTGGAACGCGACAGAAGGAGATCCAGTATTCCAGCCGTACGCGCGCGGGCACGAACGAGTTCAAGCTGCAGCAGAAGCTACGCCGCGCCACCGCCGCACTCCTGGAGAAATTGCAGCCGGACTCGATCGATGGCGAGGCGCTCGACTTGTTGCGTGGCTTTGCGGATCGCAAGGTCTACAACATCGTGCATCTCATCTATCGCGCCCGCCACTACGAGGGGCAGACCAAAGATTTCGAGTTCTCGCGGCTGACGATGGAGGAGCATTGGCGCTCGGGATACAACGACGCGGTGCGCACGCTGCGCCACCCGGAGGTGCTGGAGCGCCCGACGACCATGGATGGCGTGCGTACGTTCGACCTGGCGATCGACAGCCGCGAATAGGCAGGACGTCGCAGCACAACAGCTGAAGCACGATGAGGGTCACAATGAAGAAGCCGTTCCGCCCGGTGCCAATCTGGCGTTCGATCGCCCTTGCCTTGTTATTCGCCCTTTGCGCCTGCGGCGGCTTGCCGCTGGAGGATTTGAAGACGTCGGAATTCCGTGTCGTGCGCGTGGCACAGAAGCCGCTCTGGAGCTATTCGCAATGCCTGGCGGAACGGCTGACCACGCTGCGCGGCGGCAGCGTGGTGAGCCACAAATTGACCCTCACGGTCAACATCACGAAAACCGGCATCGAGCTGATGTCGCGCGATCCGAAGCCGGATTCCGATGCGCTCAATTACTGGTATTTCGTCGATGTGCGGCCGACCGACGATGGCGTGCGCACCGCCGCCTGGGTGTGCGGCTGCTTCAATCGGCCGTCCGCAAGCGAAATGCTGGCCTGGATCGACGACGCGATCCAGATCTGCGGCAGCGTGAGCGTCTAAGGCGTTCACGAATTGCGCTGAATTCTCGTTTTTCCGGCAGTTGAGCCGAAACTATTCCCCCGCTAGAATGCAACCTACGGGGGATAATTATGACTATCGCTAAATTAACGATTTTGGCCGTTGCTCTTGCATTAGCGGGTTGCGGCGCCGGGACACCTGCGCGTATCGAGCATGTTGCTGCGCCGGCGCCAACGCTGTTGGTCGATGCCGCGGACGCCAAGACGATCCGCCTATCGCGGATGGTCGTTGCCCTGAAACGCGGCGAGCGGGTGGGCGTGATACGTCACGGATGGCTGTGCACCACGCAAGTGCCGATGCTGTGGACCGGCGCCGCCACGTTCCTCAATGACGGGGACCTCGCGAGGACAGTCATAGAAGAACTGACCAAGGCAAATTACCCCGTCGTCGGCGATCCCGATGCGCTGTTTCCGGATGAGCATGGACAGGCTGATCTGATGATTGCCGGACGGATCACGGAGCTGAAGGCGAACTACTGTCATCCGTCGAGCGATGATGAAATTCGTGGCGAGACAGCTGTAGCGATCGAGTGGCAGATTTATGATTCGACGACGCGGCGCGTGCTGCACAAGGTGCTCACGCGCGGCGACAGTGAGTTGGACACGGCCGTGCCGTTGGGCCGACATGTCCTGTTTTATAACGCGATCGCAGAAGCAACGCGCGGCCTTCTCGCCGACAAGCGGTTTCACGCCATTGTCGCGGAGGACAAGATATCTCCGGCGATGATGCCGGTGGAAGCCGTGTTCAGGCTCTATTCGCGGCCGCCCCGCAGCGAGCCCGTCGCACGCAACATGGCCGAGGTGCAGGCTGCAACGGTTACCGTCCTCAGCGGGGACGGGCATGGATCAGGGTTCTTCATCAGCGCCGATGGGTTCTTGCTGACCAATGCCCATGTCGTCGGAGATGCAAAATTTGTTCGCGTGCGCCTCGCGACCGGTCGGGTACTCGCGGCGGAAGTCTTTGTCGTCAATCGCGTGCGCGACGTCGCGCTTGTGAAGGTCGCGGAAACGGGGCTGGTGTCGCTGCCAGTGGCAGCCCTCGAACCACCGGTTGGCAGCGAGGTCTATGCCATCGGGGCGCCGCGTGAGGTAAATTTAGCAACGACGGTGACGCGCGGCATTGTCAGTGCCTATCGTGAGCGCAACGGGCAGCGGATGCTTCAAGGCGATGTGACAATCCAAAAAGGGAATAGCGGCGGTCCGTTGACCGACGGCTTCGGGAACGTTGTTGGAATCAGCACGAGGGGCGTTATGCATGGCGAATTTTCGGTCGGCCTGAATTTTTTCATTCCGATCAAGGACGCTCTGCAGGGCGCGGGGATCGAGCTTGGCGAGGCCAGAAATCTGGCGCAGATGCGCGCCCTCGACCGGATCGTTGCGGTCGCGTTGCAGCCCGGTCGGCCCAAGCCGCTCCCAAAACCGGAACCGGAACCGGAGAGCGCGGAAGCTGCTTCACCGGGGCCGGCTTCGGCACCAGGCCCGATCGTCGTCGCTGATGCGTCGCAGCAGGTCGCGTCGCTTCCGCCGGCCGTCACGCAGGGCAAGCGCGACGGCGACTATCGCGCGAGGTTCACGGCAACCACGATCAACGGCCAATCCTCTGTCGATCTTGCGATCAGCGTAGAAGGCGAGGTGATCCGGGGGACCGGCCGCACGCGCGGTGGCCTGCAGTGCCGTGCCAATGGCGAGATCGCTCCCGATGGCACGGCGTGGATCAATGTCGCCTGCAGCAATGCGGGCAGCGCCTATCTGTCCTGGCAGTTGGCCGGACGGTTTGCCGCGGAGAAAGGCGGCGCGGCTTATGTCGGGCGGCTGGCTTACACCAATCTGAATGGCGCGCCCGGCGAGGCGGTCTTCCGGCAGTAGCGCGAAGCCTGCGCTCAGGCGCCCAGACAACGCTCCAGCGGTGCCGTGTCGAAGATTTCGTAGAAGGCCTGGATGCGGCCGTTGCGTACGGTCAGCAGATCGACCTTGTCGAGCACGAGGATCTGCGCGCTCGCTTTGTGGCGGGCGATGACGCGGGTGCGCACGGCAATGCGCTCGCCCGAGCCGATGAATTCCTGCGGGTCATGACTTTCGATGACCCAGTCGGCCCACAGGGCGGTGAAGTACTCGCGTACGCCGTCGCGGCCGCGCCGCAGCGGGGCCGTCGGAACGATCTCGCGCCGGCCGGAAGAGCGCCATTCGACGTCGTCAGCCAGCACGCTGTAGACGTAGTCCATGTCCCCGACGCCGTAGCGGCGATAGGTTTCCTTGACCAGCTCCAGGCCGTCGATGGTCGTTGCCATGGCGAACCTCCCTTTTCGCGCGAGCTGGGACGCTAGCATACAAGCGCCGGGCGATCAGTGCCGGCGAAGAGTGTGTGCGGCCGTTGCACTCAAGGCGCGGATCGGGCAAGCTTGGAGTCGATAACCCTTAAGGAAATAAGGGACATTGGCGGCCCGGCATGGGCCGTCTCAAGGGAAACGCCGCCGCGATGCCGTCAGACTGTGAGTGTGTCGACGAGAGCGCGTATAGCAACGGGCCGGGCAAAAGGCCCGGTCGGGATGCTGGTGGCCGGGGGCTTATAAGGGCCGCACCATGACTCCCACCGACATCGACAATCCCGACTATTTCCACAAGGTCGTCGACTGCCAGTGGGCGTGCCCGGCGCATACGCCGGTGCCGGAATACATCCGCCTGATCGCCGCCGGGCGTTACGGCGACGCCTACATGGTCAACTGGAACTCCAACGTGTTCCCGGGAATTCTCGGGCGCACCTGCGACCGGCCCTGCGAGCCGGCCTGCCGGCGCGGCCGCGTCGAGAAGGAGCCGGTCGCGATCTGCCGCCTGAAGCGCGTCGCCGCCGACAACAAGGACGACATCACGCGGCCTGCTGCCGCGTCCGCCGGCGCAGAAGAACGGCAAGCGCGTCGCGCTGATCGGCGCCGGCCCGGCCTCGCTGACCGTGGCGCGCGATCTCGCGCCGCTCGGCTATCGACTTCGTCCTCTATCGACGGCGACGCGCAGGCCGGCGGCATGATCCGCAGCCAGATCCCGCGCTTCCGCCTGCCCGAATCGGTGATCGACGAGGAGGTCGGCTACATCCTCGATCTGCGGCATCGAGACGCGCTTCGGCCAGCGCTCGACAGCCTGAAGGCGCTGCTCGCCGAGGGCTATGACGCGATCTTCGTCGGCTCCGGCGCGCCGCGCGGCCGCGACCTCGACATTCCCGGCCGCAAGGAAGCCGCCGCCAACATCCATATCGGCATCGACTGGCTGTCGCAGCGTCTCGTTCGGCCACATCGACAAGATCGGCCGGCGCGTCATCGTGCTCGGCGGCGGCAACACCGCGATGGATTGCTGCCGCACGTCGCGCCGCCTCGGCGGCGACGACGTCAAGGTCATCGTGCGCTCCGGCTTCGAGGAGATGAAGGCGTCGCCCTGGGAGAAAGAGGACGCGATGCATGAAGGCATCCCGATCCTCAATTTCCTCGTGCCCAAGGAATTCACGCACGATGGCGGCAAGCTGACCGGCGTCCTGTTCGAGAAGGTCGCAGGCCGAATACGACGACAAGGGCCGGCGCAGCCTGGTGCCGACCGGCGAGCCGGACGTGCATATCGAATGCGACGACGTGCTGGTCGCGATCGGCCAGGAGAACGCCTTCCCCTGGATCGAGCGCGACATCGGCCTCGAGTTCGACAGCTGGGACATGCCCAAGGTCGATCCCGATGACGCATGCAGTCGACCATCCCGCAAGTCTTCTTCGGCGGCGACTCGGCGTTCGGCCCGAAGAACATCATCTGGGCGGTGGCGCATGGGCACGAGGCGGCGATCTCGATCGACAAGCTTCTGCCAGGGCGACGGATGTCGCGAGCGGCCGCCGCCGCATGGTGACTCTCATCAGCCAGAAGATGGGCATTCACGAGTGGAGCTACGACAACGACATCTCCCTGGACCAGCGCTACAAGGTGCCGCTGCGCGAGCAGAAGATCGCGCTCGCCGACATCAAGGCCGAGGTCGAGCTCGGCTTCGACCGGCAAGCTCGGCTATCGAGGAGGCGCAACGCTGCCTGAATTGCGACGTGCAGACCGTGTTCGCGCCGCAAGCTCTGCATCGAGTGCGATGCCTGCGTCGACATCTGCCCGATGGACTGCATCACCTTCACCGCCAACGGCGAAGAGAAGCGATCTGCGCACCCGGCTGAACGCGCCCGCGCCGCAACCTCGACGCAGGACCTCTATGTCTCCGGCGGCGCTCAAGACCGGGCGCATCATGGTCAAGGACGAGGACCTCTGCCTGCATTGCGGCCTGTGCGCCGAGCGCTGCCCGACGGGCGCCTGGGACATGCAGAAATTCCTATCTCGAAACGCGCCCAGGCCGGAGCACGCAATGCCAACGCGCATAGAGTCGCGTCAACGACTTCGTCGTCAAATTCGCCAACGTCAACGGCTCGGGCTCGGCGTCGCGCCAACGAGCTGTTCGCGCGCTCGATCCTGCGCATGGGCGTGCCGGTCGCCTCGCGCAACATCTTCCCGTCGAACATCCAGGGCCTGCCGACCTGGTACGAGGTGCGCGTCTCGGGCAAGCGGGCATCGCGGCCGGCGCGGCGGCGTCGACCTGATGGTCGCGATGAACCCGCAGACCTGGGACCAGGACGTCGCCGAGATCGATCCCGGCGGCTATCTCTTCTACGACTCGACCAAGCCGATGCCGCCGATCGAAGTTCCGCGACGACATCACCGTCATCGGCATGCCGCTGACCGCGATCTGCAAACGCGCGCTACACCGACCCGCGCCAGCGCCAGCTTTTCAAGAACATCATCTATCTCGGCGCGCTCTCCGAGCCTCCTCGGCATCGACGCGAAGGCGGTCGAGACGCTGATCGGCGAGCAGTTCAAGGGCAAGGACAAGCTGATCCCGCCGAACATCGAGGCGCCTGCACATGGGCCGCGACCATGCGCGCGAGAACCTGCCCGATCTGCGGCCTCAGGTCACGAAGCCGGACGCGGTCGGCGACCGCATCTTCATCGACGGCAACGACGCGCCGGCCTCGGCGCGGTCTATGGCGGCGCGACGGTCGCCGCCTGGTATCCGATCACGCCGTCGACCTCGCTTGCCGAGGCGTTCGCGAACCATTGCCGGAACCTCCGCGTCGATCCGGAGACCGGCAAGAACCGCTTCGCCATCATCCAGGCCGAGGACGAGCTCGCCGCGATCGGCATGGTGATCGGCGCCGCATGGAACGGCGCGCGCGCCTTCACCGCGACCTCGGGCCCGGGCATCTCGCTGATGCAGGAGTTCCTCGGCCTCGCCTATTTCGCCGAAATTCCGGCGGTGATCTTCGATGTCCAGCGCGGCGGCCCGTCCACCGGCATGCCGACGCGCACGCAGCAGTCCGACATCCTCTCCGCCGCCTACGCCTCGCACGGCGACACCAAGCACGTGCTGCTCTTCCCCGAGGATCCGCGCGAGTGCTTCGAATTCGGCGCCGATGTCCTTCGATCTCGCCGACCGGCTGCAGACGCCGATCTTCGTCATGCTCGACCTCGACATCGGCATGAACGAGTGGCTGTGCGAGCCGCTCGCCTGGGACGACAACGGCAGATTCGACCGCGGCAAGGTGCTGACCGCAGAGGACCTCGAGGCCGGCAAGGAGTTCGGCCGCTATCTCGACGTCGACGGCGACGGCATCCCCTACCGCACCTTTCCCGGCACGCATCCGAAGCAAGGGCGCCTTCTTCACCCGCGGCACCTCGCAAGGACCGCTACGCCAGCTACAGCGAGGAAGGCGCCGACTATGTCGACAACATGCAGCGGCTGCTGCGGAAGTTCGAGACGGCGAAGTGGCTCGTGCCGGCGCCGGTCCAGCGGCGATGCCAAGGAGCCGACGCGGTCGGCGTGATCTATTTCGGCTCGACCGCGCCTGCGATGGACGAGGCGCTGGCGGATCTCGAAGCGCGGGCATCCATCTCGACACGCTTGCGCATCCGCGCCTTCCCGTTCGCCGACAGCGTGATCGATTTCGTTATCGAGCACGACCAGGTGTTCGTCGTCGAGCAGAACCGCGACGCCCAGCTGCGCACCCTGCTCGTCAACGAGTGCGCGCATCGATCCGGCGCGGCTCATCTCGATCCTGCACTACGACGGCACGCCGATCACCGCGCGCTTCATCCCCAAGGCAATCGCCGACCGCCTCACCGCGCTCAATGTCATGCCCGCTGCGCAGGACCGTGCCGAATGACCTATCTCCTCAAGCCCAAGTTGCATCATCCCAAGCTGCCGAAGAACGAGCTCGGCTTCACGCACCGCGACTACGAGGGCTCGGTCTCGACGCTGTGCGCCGGCTGCGGCCACGATTCGATCTCGTGCGGCGATCATCCAGGCGTGCTTCGAGCTCGACCTGCCGCCGCATCGCGTCGCCAAGCTGTCGGGCATCGGCTGCTCGTCGAAGACGCCGACCTATTTCCTCGGCCAGAGCCACGGCTTCAACAGCGTGCACGGCCGCATGCCGTCGGTGCTGACCGGCGCCAACCTCGCCAACCGCGACCTCATCTATCTGGGCGTTTCGGGCGACGGCGATTCCGCCTCGATCGGGCTTGGCCAGTTCGCCCATTGCCTCCGCCGCGGCGTGAACATGGTCTACATCGTCGAGAACAACGGCGTGTACGGCCTGACCAAGGGGCAGTTCTCGGCCACCGCCGACAAGGGCTCGAAGAGCAAGAAGGGCGCGGAGAACACCGACGCGCCGATCGATCTCGTGTCGATGGCGCTGCTGCTCGGCGCGACCTATCGTCGCGCGCAGCTTCTCCGGCGACAAGAATCAGCTCGTGCCGCTCATCAAGGCGGCGCTCCAGCACCGCGGCGCCGCCTTCATCGACGTGATCAGCCCCTGCGTCGCCTTCAACAACCACCCCGGCTCGACCAAGAGCTTCGACTATGTGCGCGAGCACAACGAGGCGGTGAACCGCCTCGACTTCATGGTCGCCGCGCGAGGAGATCACGCGCGAATACGATCCGGGCATGACCGTCGAGGTCACGCAGCACGACGGCTCGGTCATCCGGCTGCGCAAGCTCGCGAAGGATTACGACGTCACGACCGCATCGCGGCGATGACCTACCTGCAGGAGCGCCAGGCGGCCGGCGAGGTGGTGACGGGCCTGCTCTATCTCAACTCAGACCCGGACGACCTGCACGACTACATCAGTACGGTCGAGAAGCCGCTGAACGCGCTCGGTGACGAAGAGCTGTGCCCCGGCGCAGGCCCGCTCGAGAAATACAACGCCGCGAATCGCTAAGGAAAAATACGTCGGCGGCGGATCGTCCGTCCGCCGCCGACGCGTGTGGCGCTAGTGCGAGCGCTTGTTGGCCGCGGCGTGGCGGGTCGCGTCGCGTGAGGCGAGGCGGAAGACGCCGCGCGAAACGTCCGGCGTGCCCTTGAGGGCCAGGTCGGCGAGGCAGACGATGCCGATCATCCGCTTGTCGCGGTTCATGACCGGCAGGTGATGAATCTGGCGCTCGTCCATCAACTGTGCCGCCTCATCGAGGGTCTGGTCGTCGAAGCACCAGGTGATCCCCTTCGACATGACCTGGCGCGCCGTTGCGGTCTCAGGATCGGCGCCCTCGGCCGTGCCGCGTTCGACGAGGTCGCGGTCGGTGATCATGCCGATCACGCGGTCGTTTTCGCCGACGGGCACGCAGCCGATGTTCTTATCCTTCATCAGGCGCGCGACCTCCTTGATCGTCAGATTCGGTTGAATCCACTCGACCTTCGCCGTCATCACGTCCTTGACGAGCATCATGACCTCCTGTTGGCGGTGAGCGGTGCTGGGGCGCGGTCATAAACCATCCGTTGTGCGATGCGGAATCGAACCCTCGCCGGATTCCGGACAAACGAACGGACATCATTGGCACCTTCCTGTCGAAGCCAAAGCCACTCGCGGGCAAGAGAAGCTCACCCGCACGTGCCAAGTCGCGACCGCGATTGCCAGACGCCGATATTACGCTAGGACTGCATGTGCCGAAGGGACGAAATCCGGTCGGCACGGGGCAACCCTAGCACGACAAAGTGCCACGACCAAGGCCGCGCTCAGATCGCGCGCGAGTGGCGCTTTGTCTCGGGCTTGAGGTAGCGGTCGAAGATCGCGGCGACGGCGCGCATCAGCGGCCGGCCTTGCGCGGTCAGCGCGATGCACTCGTCTTCTTGTGTAATCAATCCGTCATCGGCGAGGCGGCACAGCGCGGGACGCTCGGGCGTGAAGATGTTTGCATCGCGGCCGTGGCGATGCGCGATGTCGCCGAGATCCACGTGCAGGTCACTCATCAAGCGTTCGATCACGTCGCGGCGTAAGCGGTCATCGTCGTCGAGGGCGATGCCACGCACAATGGCAAACGCGCCGGCCGCGATCGCGCGGCCCCATGCTCGGGGCTCCGCCGCATTCTGGACGTAGCCTTGCGGTAATTCACCGATCGCGGACGGGCCCAGGCCGAGAAGGGCGCCGGCTTTGTCGGTGGTGTAGCCCTGAAAGTTGCGGCGCAGGCGGCCGGCGGCGAAACTCCGCGTTAGCTCGTCGTCTGGTCGCGCGAAATGATCGAGACCGATCCAGACATAGCCGTGCTGTGTCAGGCGTTCGGCCGCCGCCTGCGACTGTGCCCAGCGCGCGTCATCGTCGGGCAGGGCGGTTTCGTCGATCAGGCGTTGATGGCGCTTCATCCACGGCACATGCGCATAGCCGAAGAGCGCGATGCGCTGCGGTGCGAGCGTCACCGCGCGGTCGACGGCGGCGAGAATGCCGGCGACGGTCTGATGCGGCAGGCCGTACATGAGATCGAAATTGATGGCGTCGATGCCGGCGTCGCGCAGGCGCTCCACCGCGGTGCTCGTCATTTCGAAAGGCTGGATGCGGTTGACGGCACGCTGCACCGTTTCGTCGAAATCCTGGACGCCGAGGCTCGCCCGCGTCACGCCGGCCTTGGCCAGGGCGGCGACCATAGCCGGCGCCAGAGTGCGCGGATCGATCTCCACGGCGATCTCGGCGTTGCGCGCAATCGCGAAGCGCTCACGCAGCCGCGCCATGACCGTGGCGAATTCGTCCGGAGCAAGAATGGTCGGCGTGCCGCCACCCCAGTGAATATGGCTGACCTTCATCGGCGCCGGCAGAGACGACGCCAGCATCTCGATCTCGCGGCCCAGCAGGTGCACGTGTTCGGCGATGGGCTCGTGGCGGGCCGCCACTTTGGTGTTGCAGCCGCAATACCAGCACATCGACCGGCAATAGGGGACGTGAAGGTAAAGCGACAGGCTTTCCGCGGGGTCGAGGGACGCGAGCCAGGCGCGATAGTCGCTGGCGCCGATCCCGGCGTGGAAATTCGGCGCGGTCGGATAGCTCGTATAGCGCGGCACAGGCCGGGCATAGCGGCGATGCAGGTCGGACGGCATTTAAAGAGAATATTCATTTCTCCGGGGGATCATCTTGATGTGGGTCAAGGCTGCCTCCCTTGGGATAAGGAAAAATACTATCCCCAGGAAATTGTTCTTGCGGGCGGCTGAAAATCCAATAGAATCAACGCGGTCTATGGCCAAGGGTAGAACCCCATGTTCAAGCAGCAGCAGGAAGCCGTGAAAACCGGCGATCAGTTCCTCTCCAGCGGCCGGGATAAGACGTCCTGGACCGTGGAATTGGTCTTCGCCGACGCGAACAAGATCCCGCACGCACGTCTGCGCCAGAACGACAATCCGACGATCCAGCGCACGCTCGCGTGTTCGGTTCTGCTTCGCTCCGACCAGTTCCACAAGGCGGCCTTGGTCGACGCCTGATCGCGGTTCGCGGTCGCCGGTCCCTCCGGCAGCCGTTACAAGCTTAGTGGTCACCACAGCTCAAGCGCCCGCCTTCCCGCGGGCGCTTTTGATTCCCGCTTTGCGCGTGCTTTTCGTGGCGAGCTTGTTCACGACTGTTAAACGTCCGTTTACCGGCCTCCTTTAGGCTCTGAGCGCCTGTAGTACCCGGTTGCCTTCCCGGGAGGAGAGCCATGACGCAAGCCCCGACCAGCGCCGCCGGCGCGCCCGATCAAGCGGCCCTCTCCCCCATGGAGCGCCGGCTCAACCGGCGTCTGCTCAAATACTGGGAAACACAGCGCGGCGAGCGCGAATTTCCCGCCCTCAAGGACATCGATCCGGTGGCGATCGAGGAATTGTGGCCGTCGTGCTTCGTGCTCGACACGCTAAGCAATTTCAGCATTCCCTATTTCCATTATTTCGGGTCGAACCTGTCGCGCTATTCGGGCGTGTTTCTCAGCGGCAAGCAGGACTGGACGGCGACCCTTCTCGATCATGCGGTGTTCCATTATCGCCAGGCGCTGGAACAGCGCCGGCCGCTGCTGATCGAAAACGTGCTGACCCTGTTCGATGGCAGCAAGCTGCTGTTCCGCAGCGTGCTGCTGCCGCTCAGCGACGATCAGAAGACGATCAACTATCTGCTCGGGGCCGCGAACGGCAAGCTGAAGCGCGACTAAGCCCGCGTCCTGCCGCCGATGCGCGTTCTCTTTCTTCATCGAAACTTTCCCGCGCAGTATCGCCACGTCGCGGCGGCCCTTGCGGCCGATCCGAACAATCAAATCGTGTTCGGCACGCGCGAGGCGGGCGAGAGTCTTCCCGGCGTGACCAAGGTGCTGTTCAAGCCGGCGCGCGCGGTGCACGCGACCACGCACCCCTATCTGCTCCCGACCGAGGAAGCCGTGCTCGACGGGCAGGCGGTGTTTCGCGTGTGCGCGGGGCTGCGCGAACAAGGCTTCGTGCCCGATCTGGTCTGCGCGCATTCGGGCTGGGGGCCGGGGCTCTATGCCAAGGATGTGTTTCCGGCATCGCGGCTGCTGGTCTATTTCGAATGGTATTATCACGGGCGCGGCGGCGACGCGGATTTCATCGACCCCAGCGCCATCGATGACGATACGGCGTGCCGCATCCGCACGCGCAATGCGCCCTTGTTGCTCGATCTCGCGGATTGCGATCGCGGCCTGTGCCCGACCCAGTTCCAGCGCGACCAGTTTCCGGCGGTGTTTCACCCTAAGCTGTCGGTGCTGCACGATGGCATCGACACCGATTATTTCAAACCGGCCCCCGGCACCAGGCTGACCCTGCCGGGGCTCGACCTGTCGCGGGCCGCCGAGATCGTCACCTATGCCACGCGCGGCATGGAGCCCTATCGCGGCTTCCCGCAGTTCATGCGCGCGGCGGCGCTGCTGCTGGCGCGGCGCCCCAATTTGCATATTGTTGTCGCGGGGGATGATCGCGTCGCCTATAGCCGCAAACTGCCGGACGGCCGGACCTATAAGCAGCAGTTGCTGTCAGAATTGAAGGATGCCGACCTGTCGCGGCTGCATTTTACCGGGCCGCTGCCCTACGACCAGTATCGCCAGCTCCTGCGCGCCTCGTCGGCGCATGTCTATCTGACCGTGCCATTCGTGCTGTCCTGGTCGCTGCTCGAGGCCATGGCCACGGGCTGTCTGGTCGTTGGCTCGGACACCGCGCCAGTGCGCGAGGTGATCGAGGATGGACGCACCGGATTGCTGATCGATTTCTTCTCGCCCGAACAGATCGCGTCACGCGTCAGCGAAGCGCTCGACAATCGCGCGCGCATGACGCCGATCCGTACTGCAGCGCGCGATTTAATTGTCGAGCGCTACAAGCTGAGCGACCTGCTGGCGCGTCATATCGCGCTGATGCGCGAGGTCGCGAGCCTCTGATTCCCGTTTTGCGCGCTAGAGGGCCGTGCTGCCCGATATTGCAGCGCGGAAAATTCCGTTTGCGAATCAAACGCATGTGAGTGCGGTGCAGCAAAGAGTTCGAACCCGAATCAAGTTATCCACAACTTTGCATCAACGGCGGTTTAATTTATAAATAACCATGCCAAGTATTTGCAACAGTTTGGCGAATACTTGTTCTTTACCCGGTATTAAGACCTGAAGACTTACTTTGAACCTCCCTACCTGAGACTTGGGAGGCATAAAAAGCATGGCTACGATACCTGGAGGCTCACACCAAGATCATCTGCACGGTACGCCGTTCGATGATCTGATCGATGGTAAGAGCGGCAACGACGATTTGTTTGGCCGCGCCGGAAACGACAAGCTGCTTGGCGGCTCCGGAAATGACGACGTGTACGGCGGCTCGGGCAACGACACCCTCGAGGGTGGCTCGGGCAACGATCACATGCATGGTGGTCGCGACGATGACAGCCTGTTCGGCGGGTCGGGTAACGACCGGATGAGCGGCGATCGCGGCGACGACTACCTCGATGGTGGGTCGGGCAACGATAAGCTGTATGGCGGGTCGGGTAACGACACCGTCGACGGCGGTTCGGGCAACGACAAGATCGACGGCGGTCATGGTGACGACGCCCTTGGTGGCGGCGCCGGCAACGACCACCTGAATGGTGGCGACGGCGACGACAACATGGGCGGTGGCGCCGGCAACGACTACCTGAACGGTAGCGACGGTGACGACAGCATTGCCGGTGAAGACGGCAATGACCGCATCAAAGGCGGCGATGGTGACGACAGCCTTTACGGTGGTAAGGGCAACGACCACGTCTCCGGCGGTGACGGCGACGATATCGTCTCCGGCCAGGCAGGCAACGACGTCCTCAAGGGCGGCGACGGTTCGGACCTCTTCGTGTTCGAATCCGGCGGCGGCAAGGACGTGGTTCTCGACTTCAGCGAAGGCGAGGACATGCTGCAGATCGCCAACAACATCAACGATACCGGTATCAGCACGGCCGAAGACCTCGCGTCTCGCGTCAGCGAGCACTGTGGCAACGCCGTGGTCGATCTCGGTAACGGTGACACGATCACGTTGGTGGGCGTCAACGCTGAAGACGTCCAGAACAACCCCAACGCGTTCTTCGTCATCGCGTAAGTCAGGAAAGGTGGCGCGCCGGCACAACCGGCGCGCCGCCGATTTTTTCAAACGCCGGTTTTTAAGACGTGTTTGCCCATGTTCAACAACGACGGCCGCAGCGCCCTGCAAGCGCCGCTTATCCAAGAGCTCGCCGAGGATATCGTCCTGGCGGCCTGGGACGTCGCTGACCCGGGCACGCCCGCAAGGCTCCGCCCCTTCATCGACGGGCAGCTTTGCAAGCCCCCCTACGTTGCCTTCAACATCCCGATTTCCGGCGGCACGCGCACCCTTGTCGCGCTGAAGCGCCCCGGTAGCGAAAGCGCCCCCAGCCAGACCCTGTCGCTGTGCGACGACAAGAACAATGTCGTCGCCGAGCTCGCGCGCTGGACCAACCATATCGCCCCGTTCGCGCCGGCCGCCCTGGTGGCGGGCCTCGATGGGCCCGGCTTGGTGCAGGTTGCGCGGATGATCCTCGAATCCTGCCGCACCGCGTTCCGGCTGCAGGACAATCGAACTTTCGCGGAGACCTGCCTCGCGCTCGCGCAGTCCTTGTCGCCGCGCCAGGGCCGCATCGAAGCCTGCGCCGATATTGGCGAGAAGCTGGCGCTGGCCGAGGGCGGCCTTGCCCGCGGCTTCGGCGAGGTCACCAGCGTCGTCGTCATCGGCAAGAGCTGGGTGCGGCGCAATGCTTTCGCCCCGCTGGTCGGCAAGGCCCCGGCCAAGGGCGAGCTGGTGCCGTTCCATGTCGTGCTCGACCGCGGCATGGCGGACAGCGACGCCGTGGCGGTGCTGCTGGGGGCCGGCAGTCTCGCCTGCCGGCAGATCCGGCCGAGCTCGGGCGCGCGCGTGGCGCTGCTCGAATGGATCGAGCGCAATCCCAATTTCCCGGCCGCATCGCGCGACTACGTCGCCAAGTGCCTGGCCGGCCAGAAGGGCGAGGAGGCGCAGTCCGCGGCCCTCGTGCGCGAGATGCAGCTCTTCAACCCGCTGCAGCGCCGCCAGCTGCTGAGCCCGGCCAAGCCGGTGGGGGCGCGTATCGACATGGCGATCGCGCATGGGGCCGGCGGACTGTTTGTCAAAGGCTGGGTGCGCGATCCGCACCAGATGGTCGAACTCCATCGTGGCACTGTCGCCGTTCGGTCCGGGGCGCAAGCTCGATCAGACTTTCTTCCACCATCCGCGCCCCGACGTTTCCAAGCAGTATCGCCAGAGCCCGCACAGCGCCGACGAGGCGAAGCTGGGCTTCGTCACCTATCTGCCCGGTGCCGCGGATCCGCTGCCGAGCTATCAACAGCGCTTCGAGTTGCAGCTCAAATCGGGGGCGCGCGTCGAGCTGGTCGCCCCGCTGCAGCCGGTTAATTTCGCCGAGGCGCGCGCCGCCGTGCTCGGCAGCGTTCCCAATCAATATCTGACGCCCGAGCTGTTGCAGACCTGCATCGCACCGCCCGCGGTGGCGCTGCACAAGGCCTATATGGCGACCAAGACCGCGCCGGAAGTCATCGAGTTCGGCGTGACGCCGCTCAAGCCGGCGGTGTCGGTCGTCATCCCGCTCTATCGCAATCTCGATTTCCTGCGCTTCCAGTTTGGTGCCTTCGCCATCGACCCGGCGTTTCGCGAGGTCGATCTCATCTATGTGCTGGACTCGCCCGAGCAGCGCGCCGAGCTCGAACATTTCCTCATGGGTCTGCACGGTCTTTACGGCCTGCCGCTGCGCCTGGCGGTGATGCCGGCCAATTACGGTTATGCCGCCGCGAGCAATGCGGGCGCGGCCCTGGCGCGCGCCAAGCACATCGCCTTCGTCAATTCCGATATCGTGCCGGACCGGTCGGGCTGGCTGGTGGCGCTGCGCAGTGCCCTGGAGGCGAGCGCCGATATCGGTGCGGTCGGGCCGAAGCTGCTGTTCGAGGATGACTCGCTGCAGCATGCAGGCCTCTATTTCGGCCGCGATCTGAAGGGACAGTGGTTCAACCACCATTACTTCAAGGGCTATCCGCGCGACTTCGCGCCGGCCAATGTCGCGCGCGCCGTGCCTGGGGTCACCGGCGCGGTGCTGATGATCAAGCGAGACGTCTACGATAAGATCGGCGGCTTCAGCGAAGATTTCGTGATCGGCGATTACGAGGATTCCGATCTCTGCCTGAAGATCCGCAAGGCGGGGATGCAGATCCGCTACGTGCCGCAGGCGGAGCTCTATCATTTCGAGCGCCGCTCGATCCAGCAGCATGCCGGCTATATGCGCGGCGTTGCGTCCGAGCTCAACCGTTTGACCCATGCCACGCGCTGGGGCGGGTTCATCGACGAGGTCATGAAGAGCTTCGATGCGCCGGCGAAGGAAAAGCCGGCCGCCATGACGGTTACCGCGACCGTGCATGTCGAAAAGCCGGTGATCGCCAAGGCCGAGCCGGCGCGCAGTGCGCCGCCGAAAGTTGAGATTCCCGCGGCGCGGCACCCGCGCCCATCGCACCACCGGAGCCGGTCGCGCCACCGGTTGTCGAGACGGTCAAGGAGAAAGCGGCACCGGCGGCGGCCGAGGCCTCGCCCGTGCGCAGCAACATGGATCCCGCGACCGTCGAGGCGCTGATCGAATCCTTCCTCGCCGATCTTGAAAGCAAGCCCGCCAAGGAGCCTGTGCCCGCGGCGGAAGCGTTCCTGGAGCCTGAGCCGATCGCCGAGATGCCTGCACCAAAGCCCGCACCGGTCGAGGCCAAGCCGCGCCTGATCGCGACGCCGCCGGCAGCGCCAATGCCCGTGGCCGCGCCGGTGGAAGCGCCAGCGCGCGCGACGCGCAGCGGCGGCAATTCGTTCCTGCGCCGATTCGGCGGCAAGGGCCGCGCGGCGGGAGGTGCGGAATGAGTGCCGCGACCGCGCAACAGCTACATGGCGACGAGGCGGTGCGCGCCTTCGACATGCTGTGCCGCATGATCCTCAACGATCGTTTCATGCCGATGCCGCCGGCGGAGAAGCATTTTATCGGCGATGGGGATTTCCGCGCCATCGGCGCCGAGTTCCTGCGCCATTTCGTGAAGCTCGGCGAGTTGAAGCCGACCGACAAGGTGCTGGAGATCGGCTGCGGCATCGGCCGCATGGCGCTGCCGCTGACGCACTATCTCACCTATCCCGAAGGGCATCTATGACGGTATGGACGTGGTCGCCGACGGCATCAGCTGGTGCACCCACAACATCACGCCGGCCTATCGACATTTCCGCTTCGCGCATCATCGACTTGGACGAACGACCTGTATAACCCGCATGGGCGGACCGAGCCCGAGCTGGTCACGCTGCCGTTCCTGCCGGAGAGCTTCGACTTCATCCTCTGACCTCCGTCCTCACGCATCTGCTAGTGCCGCAGGCGCGCTCGTATGTGAACGAGATCAGCGGCTGCTGCGCCCGGGCGGACGCTGCTTCGTCGCCTACGTTCCTGATGAACGACGCGGCGCGCGCCGGCCTCAAGGCCGATCGCCGCCGGCTGCCGTTCCCGACCCGACACCAAGTGGCCCGAATTCTTCGCCGATCCCGCCAATCCCGTCCGGCGCCGTTGCGTTCGAGGAAGCGTTCTTCCTCGACCTGCTCGCCAAGACAGGCCTCAAGCTGCTGCGGCCGATCGATTACGGCACAGTGGAGCGGGCGCAAGGGCACTTCGTACCAAGACATCTGCCTGATCGGCCGGAAAGGACGCGCCATGACCAAGCCGCGCATCCTGTTCATCTGCCACAACCACCCGAGCTTGCACCCGGGCGGCACGGAGATTTTCGCCTACGACCTGTTCCGCCACATGAAGGACTCCGGCGCGGACCGAGGCGATGTTCCTCGCCTGCACGGATCAAGTCTCCACCGCGAGCAGAAGCCGGGCACGAAGTTCCAGACCGTGGGCCGCTGCGCCGACGAGCTGATCCTGTGGGCCGGCCATTTCGACCGCTTCTATCATGTCCAGATCGACCTGCACGGCATCGTGCCGGAGCTGACGATGCTGCTGCAGTCGTTCAACCCGGATGTGGTGCATTTCCACCACTCGCTGCTGCTCGGCGTGGAAATGCTGTAGCTGATCAGGCGGGTCGCTGCCGCAAGCGCGGATCGTCTATCACCCTGCACGACTATTACATGATCTGCGCCAATGACGGCCAGATGGTGAAGACCAACGACGCATGAGCTCTGCCGCCAGGCGCTCGCCCGATGCCTGCCACCAATGCTTCCCCGAGATCGGCGGCGACAAGTTCGTGCTGCGCACCAAGCACATCCAGAACATGCTGGCGCGGTCGACCAGCTTCATCGCGCCCAGTCCGAGTTCCTGCGCGACGCGCTACATCGCCTGGGGTTTGCCGCCAGACAAGATCGACGTGCTGCGCAACGGCCGCCCGGCCGTGACATGCGCAGCCGCCCGCGCGAGATCGCGGCCGAGGGCAAGCGCAACGTCTTCGCCTATTTCGGCAATCTCAGCCCCTACAAGGGCGTGATGGTGGCGATCGAGGCGGCACGGCTTCTGTCCGAGGGCGGGCGCAGGATTTCTCGCTCGCCGTCCATGGCGGTACGCCTTTCCAGTCCGACAAGTTCCGACGACGGCTTCGCCAAGGCGGTGGCCGACAATGCGCGCAGCGTGACCCATCGCGGGCCCTACCGCGTCGACGAGATGGCGAGGCTGATGCACGGCGCCGACTGGGTCATCATGCCGTCGATCTGGTGGGAGAACGCGCCGCTGGTGATCCAGGAGGCGCTGCAGCAGCGCCGGCCGGTGATCTGCAGCGAATATCGGCGGCATGGCCGAAGTCCGTCACGCGATGGCGTCGACGGCCTGCATTTCCGCGCCGGCGATGCGTCGGACCTCGCGCGCGTGATGGCGCTGGCCATGGATACGCCGGGATTGTGGGACAAGCTCGCCGGCCAGATCGGCCTGGTGCGCACGGTGGCGGAGAGCGCTGCCGAGCATGCGACCCTCTATCAGTCGCTGGTGCGCGCGCAGGTGCCGGCGTGAGCCCGCAAAGCTTCAATCGCCGCGGGTCTGCCCCGCGCCGCGACCTGGTCGATGCGGCCTCGTGGCCGCAGATCGGCCAGCGGCTGGACCTTGCCGTCAAGTCGCCGGCCGAAGTGAAGGCGAGTGCCGGCAATTTCACCTTCGAGAGCCTGGCGATTGCCGATCTGAAGCTGGTTCGCGCGCGCAAATACGGCGATGCGCGCGGCTATTTCCGCGAGACCTATAGTGCGGCGGCGTTTGCCGAGGCTGGCCTCGCCCTAAATTTCGTGCAGGACAATCACTCGCTCTCGGCCGAGCAGGGCACGGTGCGCGGACTGCACTATCAGGCGCCGCCTTATGCGCAGGCGAAGCTGGTGCGCGTGACGCGCGGCGCCATCATCGACGTGGCCGTCGATATCCGCCACGGCTCGCCGAGCTTCGGCCGCCACGTGGCTGTGCGACTTGATTCCGCCGAGGGCGCGCAGCTCTTCATTCCGGTCGGATTCGCGCACGGGTTCTGCACGCTCGAGCCCGATACGGAGCTCGCCTACAAGGTGACGGCCCCTTACGCGCCCGCGCACGACCACGGCATTGCCTGGAACGATCCGGAGCTCGCCATCGAATGGCCGGTGGACGCGGCCAAGGCCACGCTCTCCGACAAGGATTGCCGCCATCCCGCGCTGCGCGAAGCGCCGGCGTGCTTTGCGTTCGATGTCGCAGATAAAAAAGCAACCGGGGGCTTATCGTGATCAAGGACACCGAACCGATGAAAGTTCTGGTAACCGGCGGGGCGGGCTTCATCGGCTCGGCCGTGGTGCGCACGCTGCTGGCCGAGACGAGCATGAGCGTGGTCAATGTCGACAAGCTGACCTATGCCGCCAACCGCATGTCGGTCAGCGAATTCGAAAAGAACCCGCGCTACAGCTTCCGCCAGATCGATATCTGCGATCGCGCCGCCATGCAGCGCATCTTCGAGCTGCACCAGCCCGATGTGGTGCTGCACTTGGCCGCGGAATCGCATGTCGACCGCTCGATCGACGATCCCGGCGCGTTCCTGCAGACCAACGTGATCGGCACCTACACGCTGCTCGAGGTCGCGCGCAAATATCACGCGAAGCTGGAAGGGGCGCGCCGCGCGCGCTTTCGCTTCCAGCACGTTTCGACCGACGAGGTGTTCGGCTCGCTGGGCCCGACCGGCCACTTCACCGAGACGACGCCCTACGACCCGAGCTCGCCCTATTCGGCCAGCAAAGCATCGTCCGATCATCTGGTGCGCGCCTGGGGCCGCACCTACGGGCTGCCGGTGATGGTCACGAATTGCTCAAACAATTACGGACCGCGGCAGTTTCCCGAGAAGCTGATGCCGCTCATCATCCTGAATGCGCTCGACGGCAAGACCCTGCCAGTCTACGGCAAGGGCGAGAACGTGCGCGATTGGCTCTATGTCGAGGACCATGCGCGGGCACTGATTGCGGTCATGCAGAAGGGCCGCCCGGGCGAGACCTACAATATCGGCGGCCATGCGCGAGCGGCGGAATATCGATGTCGTGCGCACGATCTGCGCCACGCTCGACCGGCTGCAGACAAGCTCCAAGCATCGGCCGCACGAGAAGCTGATCCAGTTCGTCACCGACCGGCCGGGCCATGACGCGCGCTATGCCATCGACGCGGCCAAGATCGGCCGCGAGATCGGCTGGGCGCCGCGTGAGACGTTCGAAAGCGGGCTCGAGAAGACGGTGCGGTGGTATCTCGACAATGCGGCCTGGTGGGAGCCGCTGCGTAAACGCGTCTATGACGGCGGCAGGCTCGGTCTGACCGGCGCCAAGACAGCAGCAGCCTAAAAGAAAAGGATCTCATCATGCGCGGAATCATTCTCGCTGGCGGTTCGGGGACGCGGCTTTATCCCATCACCCATGCGGTGTCGAAGCAGCTGCTGCCCGTCTATGACAAGCCGATGATCTACTATCCGATCTCGGCGTTGATGCTGGCCGGCATTCGCGAGATCCTGGTGATCTCGACGCCGCAGGACCAGGCGCTGTTCCAGCATCTGCTGGGCGATGGCAGCCAGTGGGGCCTGAGCCTCTCCTACGCGGCACAGCCCAAGCCCGAGGGGCTGGCGCAGGCCTTCATCATCGGCCGCAAGTTCATCGGCGTGCAAATCGTGCGCGCTGGTGCTTGGCGACAACATCTTCTATGGCCACGGGCTGAGCGTGATGCTGCAGCGCGCGGCGCGGCGCACGCAGGGTGCGACCGTGTTCGGCTACCAGGTCAAGGACCCGGAGCGTTACGGCGTGGTCGAGCTTGACAATGAAGGCAAGCCGCTGTCGATCGTCGAGAAGCCGAAGACTTTCGTGTCAAATTTCGCGGTGACGGGGCTTTATTTCTACGACAACCGCGTCGTCGATTTCGCGGCGGAGGTGCGGCCCTCGCATCGCGGCGAGCTGGAGATCACCGACGTCAACAATCGCTATCTCGATATCGGCGCCTTGAACGTCGAGCTGCTCGGCCGCGGCTTCGCCTGGCTCGACACCGGCACGCACGAGATCGCTCTTGGAAGCGTCGGAATTCGTGCGCACGGTCGAGGAGCGCCAGGGGTTGAAGATCGCCTGCCCGGAAGAGATCGCCTATCGCATGGGCTTCATCGATGCCGAGCAGATCCGCCGCCTGGCGCAGCCGCTGGCGAAGAATGGCTACGGCAAATACCTGCTGCAGCTGGTGGACGAGCGCCAGCCGGCGTTCGTTTGAGCTGACGCGTAAGAAGAAAACACCCGGCACGGGGCGCGCACCAGAAGGGGAAGAGACATGCTGACGACGAAACGCCGGACCGAGAATACGGTCCAACCAGGACTGGACGACAGCCCGCTGGTCAACACCACGCGCGCGGCTGTGGCCGAGTTTCTCGGCAATATCGACGAGGTGCGCGGCTCCGAGATTCTCGGTTGGGCGCGGCGGGCCGGCATTGCCGGGCCGACGCTGGTCGATGTTCTGATCGATGGGCAGGCGGTGGCGACGATCGCCGCGACGCTGCCGCGACCCGATCTCAAGAGCGCCAATCTTGGCGACGGCAATCATGGGTTCGTCTTCGCGATCCCGCCGCGCTTTTGCGACGGCCAGGCGCACAAGATCGAACTCAAGATCGCCGGCACGTCCTTTGTGCTGCCGCGCGCGGCCAAGGTGCCGGCGGCCGTCGTGCTCGCCGGTGCACCCGATCACGCCCCGGCGATGACGATGGTGAAGCTCGAGGCGGCACGGCTCGACACGGCGCCACGGTTGTTCAGCCCGGCCGCGGTGAACGAGCAGAGCGTGGTGACGATCGCGCCTGAAAAGAAAGTCGAGATCCCGGCGCCGGTCAATTTCGACGAGTTGTCGAAGACCGAGGCGCTGGCCAAGCTGTTCGCCGCCATCCCGAACTACACCTTCCCGGCGCTGTCCTGTCATGGCCTGCGCAATGCCGTTCTGATGAAGAGCGGCGCTGTCGTGGTCAACGGCAACGAGGTCCTGGAAGAGTTCGATGGAAGGCGAGTTTTCCGATAACGGCTTCGTCAAGGGCGGGCATGGCGGCTTCGTCATCGACCAGGTCAAGCCGGGCGAGCGCCTGACGCAGCCGATCATCTCGATCCAGAAGCTGGGCGTGTTCAACTATTCGCTCTGGCTGTCGGAGATGCTGACGCGCCTGCAGATCGTCACACGCCTGCACAGCCTGTCGGACGTGCAGATCGTGCTGAGCTTCCCCAAATTCATGAGCCAGAAGGCGATCGATCTGCGCTTCCGCACGCTCGAATATCTGGGCGTGCCGCGCGACCGCGTGATCGTCAGCGACGCCGAGCATACGCGCTGCGATCTGCTGTATTTCCCGCGTGTCAATTATCGCTACCGCAACCACCGTATCGGCCAGAACCTGGACGAGATGACGAACATGCTGCGCGAGCGCATCGTCGGGCCGGCCGGGACCAAGCCGACCGATCTGCTCTATGTCGCGCGCTCCGACGCCAGCGAGCGGCGCGTCGTCAATGAGGCGGAGCTGATCAAGGCGTTGGAAAAGTTCGGCTTCAAGTCCGTGCTTGGCAGTACGATGGAGTTCGAGGAACAGGTGCGCACCTATGCGCGGGCACGCCTGGTGTTCGGCGCGCATGGCGCGGGCCTTGCCAATATCGCCTTTGCGCCGCGCGGCACACCGGTGATCGAGGTGTTCCCGGAAGGCTTCGTGGGCCGCTGGATGTACCGGATGATGGCCTACGCCAAGGGCCATCCGTATTTCGCGGACAAGGTCGATACCGGGCTGTGCAACAAGACCGAGCGCCGCGATCACCTGGTCGATGTCGACAAATGTGTCCGCTTGGTCGAGCGGGCAATGAAACTTGCAAAACTCTAATCGCGAGGATTTCACGTGCAACAACAACAGCAATCTCTGTCTGTCGTCGCTTCGTCCGCCCAACAACCGGCACCGCCGAGCGTCAAAGCGTCACCGTCCTTCGAAGCCTCGCTGATTCCGCTGGGCGAGCTTCTCGAAATCCGCCGCCGCCTCAAAGGCTACAACCCGCTCTTTCCCCAGGGCTGGGATGCGCAGGCCGAAGCGCCGATCCTGGAGCGGCCCTTCGTGCAGTCAATCGGCGGATTCAAGTTCAACGGCTATTGCCTGGAGCCCGCGGGGCTCATGTTCCTCGCGAGCGTCGTGCGCCGCCGCCGTCCCAAGGTCATTCTGGAATGCGGGGCGGGGATCAGCACGCTGTTCCTGGCCGACGTGCTGAGCGAAGTGCACGGCAAAGGCGCCGATATCCGCTACATCACGCTCGAGGAAGGCCCCGAAGTCGCGGCCAAGATGACGGCGAGCATCGCCAAGAGCGGCTTCCAGCGCTTCGCCAAGGTCCTCAACCTGCCGCTCGCCGAGACGATGGCCGGCGGCCGGCGGACCATGTGGTACGACCTCGACGACACGCGACTGCGCGACGTCACCGGTGGGCAGCCGATCGACATGATCCTGCTGGACGGTCCGTCGGGCAATCACGGCTCGCGCTTCGCGGCGGTGCCGATGCTGCACCCGCATGCGCGCAAGGGCACGTGCTTCTTCCTGGATGACGCGCTGCGCGACAACGAGCTGGAGATCGGCCGGCAGTGGTCGGAGCTGCCCTATGTCGACCTGCTCGGCCTCAAGGCGGTGGGCAAGGGCATGCTGGCCGGGCTCTACAGCATGTAATCTCGGCCGATCGGGCGTCGAGCGATACCGAGGCCGGCTGGGCAACCAGCCGGCCTTTGTCGTTGGCGAACCCGAAGATCGATGTTGACAGGACCGGCCGCGTCAACTCAAAAGGCTTGCAGCCCGTCCCCGACTCGTCCGCCTCCAGAAGGCCGTCCGCATGAAAGCGCCGCACAAAAAACGCAAGGCCGGCCGCCCTGCGCCGTCGCGGACCAACGATCCCGAAAAAACCAAGAGCGACATCGTCGCCGTGGCGACCGAGGAGTTCGCGGCCAAGGGGCTGAGCGGGGCGCGCATCGACGAGATCGCCGAGCGCACCCGCACCAGCAAGCGGATGATCTATTATTACTTCGAGAGCAAGGAAGGGCTCTATCTGGCCGTGCTGGAGGATGCGTATCGCCGCATCCGCCAGATCGAGGCGGCACTCGATCTCGATCACCTGCCGCCGCTGGAGGCGCTGGCGCAGCTTGTCGGCTTCACCTTCGATTATCAGTCCGGGAACCCCGATTTCATCCGCCTGGTGATGATCGAGAATATCCACGATGCCGATCACCTCGTGCGCTCGAAGGTGATCCAGAACCTTAACAGCACGGTGATCGATACGTTGCGCCGGATCTGCGCGCGCGGCGCGCAGCAAGGCGTCTTCCGCCGCAACCTCGACCCGATCGACCTCCACATGTCGATCAGCGCGCTGTGCAATTTCGCGGTCGCCAACCGGGCGACGTTCTCAACCATCTTCAAGGCGGACATGGTCTCGCCGCAGGCCATGGCGGTGCGCCGTGCCCAGATCATCGACCTGATGGTGCGCTATGTGCGCCCCTGATTGTTTATTGATCCAATTGGCTAATTCTTATCGTCTTGATTATACGAACTAGTTCGTACATTATGCAGATAAGACGGCGCGTTTGAACGCGCCAGGTGGGGGAGGGCGTATCCTGGCTGTTCGAAATGCCTCCGAGCTGACCGAGTCCGTGCTCGCGGTGATGGCGCGCACCGCCGATCCGCGGCTGCGCGAGATCCTGGTGGCGCTGGTGCGCCATCTCCATGCGTTCGTTCGCGAGGTGCGGCTCACGGAAGATGAATTCCGCGCTGCCACCGCCACCTTGAACCGGATCGGTCAGCAGACCACCGACAGCCATAACGAAATGGTGCTGATGGCGGGCTCGCTGGGAGTGTCGTCGCTTGTGTGTCTGCTCAACAACGGCAATAACGGCACGACCGAGACGTCCCAGAACCTGTTGGGCCCGTTCTGGCGGCTGCATTCGCCGCAGGTCGCGAATGGCGGTTCGATCGTGCGCTCGCCCACACCAGGACCGGCGCTGTTCATGCACGCCCGTGTCGTGGATCGCGATGGGCGGCCGATCGTTGGCGCCGAGGTCGATATCTGGCACTCCTCGCCGGTCGGGCTCTATGAGAACCAGGATGAGGCGCAGGCGGCGATGAATCTGCGCGGCAAATTCAAGACCGATGACGAAGGGCGATTCTGGTTCCGCTCGGTCAAGCCGGCCGGCTATCCGATCCCGACCGGCGGCGTGGTGGGCGAGCTGCTCGCGGCGCAAGGCCGCCATCCCTACCGACCGGCGCATGTCCATGCCCTGATCGTCAAGCCTGGCTTCAAGACGCTCATCTCGCAGGTCTATGCGGATGACGATCCGCATCTCGACACCGATGTGCAATTCGGCGTCACACGCGCCTTGGTCGGCGGCTTCGAACGGCACGACGAGGCACATCCCACCGCGACGGATGCCGGCGTGCCCTGGTACTCGCTCGACTACACATTCGTGATGGAGCCGGGCGAATCGCGGCTCCCGCGTCCGCCGATCAAATAAATACCCGTGCAGGAGCAGAGCCGATGCTGACAGAACAGGAACGCCGCCGCGGTGCCGCCGATCTCCTACGCGCCGAGCGGGACCGAAAAGTCATCCCGCAGCTCAGCCGCAGCTTCGCGGCGATGGAGATTGAGGATGCCTACGCAATTCAGCGCTATTGGGCCGAAGCGCGGATCGCCAACGGGGCGCGCATCGTCGGGCACAAGATCGGGTTGACGTCGCGCGCCATGCAGATGGCGTCCAAGATGAACGAGCCCGATTACGGGCACCTGCTGGACGACATGATCTACAACGATGGCGCGCAGATTGCGGCGTCGCGTTTCCTGGCGCCGCGCCTGGAGGTGGAGCTCGCCTTCGTCATGGGCGCCACGTTGAAAGGACCCAATGTGCGGGTCTACGACGTGCTGCGGGCGACCGAATTCGTGACACCGGCGCTGGAAATCATCGACTATCGCACCGAGGTGCCACGCGCCATCACCGACACCATTGCCGACAATGCCGCGGCGGCGGCGCTGGTGGTCGGCGGCCGCACGATCCGGCCGATGGATGTCGATATCCGCTGGGTCGGCGCCACGCTATCGAAGAACGGCGTGATCGAGGAATCCGGCGTTTCGGCGGCGGTCATGGGGCATCCTGCCGCCGGCATTGCCTGGCTTGCCAACAAACTCGCACCGCACGGCGCGGGGCTGGAGGCGGGACAGATCGTGCTGGCGGGTTCATTCACACGGCCCGTTGCGGTGGCGCCCGGCGACGTTATTCATGCCGATTACGGGCCGCTCGGCGCGATCGGCGTGTCGTTCACCTGAGGGCGCGGCTCTATGAATCCCGCCAAGCGGCCCAGTCTCGGGCTTGCGCATTTTACGGTACTTGAAGTGCCGCCGCTGGATCTTGTGACGCTGGCGGCGCGCACGGGGTTTTCGTCCATCGGCTTGCGGCTGTATCCGGCGTTTCCGGGTTCGCCTTGCTATGAGCTGCCGCGCGGCAGCCGTGCGTTGCAGGAGATGCGTGCGCGCCTCGCCGATGAAAATGTCAGCGTTCATGACATCGAGTTCGTGGTCATCGATAGCGATTTCGCTGTCGCATCTCTCGCGCCAATTCTCGAGTCGGCGCAGGTGCTGGGCGCGCGGCGGCTCAGCGTGGGCGGCGATGACCCGGAGCGCGCGCGGCTGGTGGAAAATTTCGCGTCCCTCTGCGATCTCGCCGCCGGCTTTCAGATGGGCGTCGACATCGAGTTCATGGCATGGCGCAGCGTGGCGAACCTGCACGACGCGGCGGCGGTTGTGAAAGAGGCAGGGCGCGCCAATGGCGGCGTTCTGGTCGACGCGCTGCACCTGTCGCGCACGGGCGGCACGCCGCGTGATGTGCAAGGGCTGCCGCGCGAGATCGTGCGCAGCGCGCAGCTCTGCGACGCGCCGGCCGTGCGCCCAATCACGCGCGAGGCGATCATCCACGAGGCGCGCGCGAAGCGCCTGCCGCCCGGGGAGGGGGAATTGCCGTTGCGGGACCTGCTTGCGTCGCTGCCCGACGATGCCGCGATCTCGGTCGAAGTGCCGATGGAGAATTCCGGGCCGGCGGAGATGCGGGCGCGACGGATTTTCGAAGCCACGCAACGCCTGTTCGCAACGGAAGGACCTGTATGAGCCGTCTTGTTTACGTCCTGAATGGTCCAAACCTGAACATGCTGGGGCAGCGGCAGCCGGCGATCTACGGACACGAGACCCTGGCGGATGTCGAGGCGGAGTGCCGCCGGGTGGCGACGCAGCATCGGTTAGAGATCGATTTCCGGCAGAGCAACAAGGAAGGCGAACTCATCGACTGGATCCAAGACGCGCGCGCGCATGCGGGCGGGATCGTGATCAATCCAGCAGCACTCACGCACACATCGGTCGCCATCCTCGATGCCTTGAGTATCTTCGACGGCCCGATCATCGAGGTGCATATCTCGAACGTGCACAAGCGCGAGGCCTTCCGGCACCATTCCTATGTTTCGCGCGTGGCGAGCGGGGTAATCGCCGGCTTTGGCACGCAGGGATATCAATTGGCGCTTGTGCGCCTGGCGCACCTGATCGACGCCCAAAACATTGACAAACTAACTGTTTAGTACACTATCGACGCAACACTGCGCGCTTATAAAACCGATAGGGAGGAAATCATGAGGTCATCCATCACCCGCCGTTCCGTACTGGCCGCCGGTGCCGCGGCCGCAGCTCTTGGCGCTGTGCCTGCATTCGCACAGGCGAAGCCGAAGCTGCGCCTGGCGTCGGTCATCAACGACCAGGATATCCGCGCCGACGCGTTTCGGATGTTCGCGAAGGATGTCTCGGGCAACTTCGACGTCGAGACGTTTTTCGGCAGCACGCTTTATCGCCAGGGTACCGAACTTGTCGCCATGCAGCGCGGCAACCTCGAAATGGCGAACGTCGCACCGCAGGATATCTCGAAGCAAATTCCGGCCTGGTCGATCCTGACCGCCGCCTATCTGTTCCGCGACGCCGATCACCTCAAGAAGACATTCGACGGTCCGATCGGCGCCGAGTTCAAGAAAATGGCGCGCGACCAGCTCGGCATCCAAATCCTGGCGCCGGTCTATTTCGGGACACGGCAGGTCAACCTCAAGCCGACCAAGAAGATCAACACGCCGGCCGATATGGCGGGCATCAAGCTGCGCATGCCGCCGGGCGAGGCGTGGCAGCTTCTCGGCGAGGCGATGGGCGCCAATCCGACGCCGGTGGCCTTTGCCGAGCTCTATACGGCCTTGCAGTCCGGTGCGGTTGACGGCCAGGACAACCCGCTGCCCAACAGCAAGGTCTCGAAGTTCCACGAGGTGACAACTCAGTTCGTGCTCACCAACCACCTGGTTGGTTACGACGCCTTCTCGGTCACAGCGAAGATTTGGGACGCGATGCCGGCGGCGCAGCAGCAGGCGTTCCAGGCCGCCGCCGACAAGGCAGTCGCCTGGAGCACCGCCAAGCACATCGAACAGGAGAAAGAGCTGGTCGACTTCTTCAAGTCGGCGGGGCTGCAGGTCTATTCGCCCGATGTCGCGGCCTTCCGCGAAAACGCGCAGAAGAAGTATCTCGCCTCTCCGCTCTCGGCCGATTGGCCGAAGGGCATGCTCGAGCGCATCAACGCGGTGAAGTGAGGGTCGGTTTTACCGGTCGAGCCGGCCGGTCGCCGTGAGGCGCCGGCCGGTTTTCTGTTCGGATCGTCGCGGGGAAATTGATGAGTTCGACGTTGGTCACAGCCGGGCGATGGCTCCGGCGGCGCGCGGAGAACGTGGCGGTCCTCCTGCTCATGATGATGTTTCTCGCCTTCATCATTCAGATCGTTTTCCGCTACGTCTTCAACTGGCCGCATAATTGGAGCTACGAACTCAGCGTCCTGTGCTGGGTCTGGGGCGTGCTGTGGGGCGCTGCCTTTGTCACCAGTGAAAGGGACGAGATCCGCTTCGATGTCGTCTACGGCCTTCTCAGCGCCGAAACGCGTCGTCGCCTGACGATCGTCACCGGCGTGGCACTCGTGGCGATCTACGGAATGTCTCTGCCGGCGGTGACGGATTACGTCCTGTTCATGCGGGTCGAGCGGACCGCCTCTCTGCGGATTCCCTTCGATGTCGCCTTCTTCGTCTACGTGATCTTTGCGGCTGCAACCGTGCTGCGCTACCTCTGGCTCATCTGGAATGCGATCCGTGGCGAAGCGCCGAAGACCTTGCTCGATTCCACCGAGGCCAGATCCACGCCATGAGTTTTGTCAGCCCGTTCTCACTCTCGCTGTGGGCGATCACGCTCCTGTCTTTGTGCGGCTTGCCGATCGGCCACTCGATGATTGCCGCTTCGATCCTCTACCTGTTCCTGGCGGGGCAGGACATGGGGATCGCCGCCGAGCAGATGCTCAATGGTCTCTACAATTCCTGGGTCCTTCTGGCCGTGCCGCTGTTCCTGCTGTCGGCGGAGCTGATGAATATCGGTAGCATGTCGGACCGGCTGCTGCGCTTCTGCGACGCGCTGGTCGGGCGGTTTCGGGGTGGCCTCGGCCATATCAATGTCGTGCAAAGCGTCATCTTCGCCGGCATGTCGGGCTCGGCCATCGCCGATCTCGCGGGTACGGGCCGCGTGATGATTAAGATGATGTCTAAGGACGGGAAGTATCCCGTCAGCTACGCCGCGGCCATCACTGCGGCTTCGGCGGTCATCGGCCCGATCATCCCGCCGTCGATCCCGATGGTGCTGTTCGCCCTCGTCTCCGATGCGTCCATCGGCTACCTGTTTCTGGGCGGCGTCATTCCTGGCCTGCTGATGGCATTGGCGCAGATGATCATCAACTCCTACATGGCCCATAAGAAGAACTTCCCGGTGGAGAAGCCGATCCCGTTGCGCGAATGGCCAGGGATCACGATCGAGGCGTTTCCGGCGCTGATGATGCCGGTGATTTTGCTTGGCGGAATCTACAGCGGCATCATGACGCCGACGGAAGCCGCCGGCGTGGCCGCCGCCTACGCGTTCCTGATCTCCGCCTTCCTCTACCGAAGCGTAACGTTGCGCCAGACCTATGCGGCGTTCCTGGTCAGTGCGCGCTCGACCGCGTCGATCGGCATGCTGATCGCGGGTGCGCTCGTCTTCAACTACGTCATCACGATCGAGAATATTCCGCAGACCGTCAAAACCGTGCTTGGGACCTACGAGCTGACGCCGACCGTGTTCTGGATCGTGGTCAATATCATCCTGCTGGTCCTCGGCTGCCTGCTGGAGGGCAGCACGATCCTGCTGGTGATCGTGCCGGTGTTCATCCCGACGGCCAAGGCGCTGGGCATCGACATGGTGCATTTCGGCGTGGTGGTGGTGTTCAACATCATGATCGGGCTGGTGACGCCGCCTTATGGGCTGTTGCTGTTCATCGTCTCCAACCTCGCGGACACGCCGCTGCGTCTGATCATCCGCGACACGCTGCCCTTCGTCTGGGCGATGCTCGTGGCACTCGCGATCATCACCTTCATCCCGGAGACGGTGCTTTGGCTGCCGAAATTGATGGGCTACAAGGGCTGAGCAAGCGAGGGCGACGACATGGCGATCCGCGTGATGATCCTGAACGGGCCGAACCTCAACATGCTGGGCGTGCGCGAGCCGCATATTTACGGTTCGGTGACCCTGGCGGCGATCGAGGAATCCTGCCGCGAGCTGGCGGGGCTGATAGGGGCCACGCTGGATTTCTACCAATCGAACCACGAAGGCGAGATGGTCGAGTGGATCCAGGAGGCACGCGGCAGTGCCGACGCCATCATCATCAATCCGGCCGGGTTCAGCTTCTCGTCGATCGCCATCCTCGATGCCCTCAAGATGTTCGATGGGCCGGTCATCGAGCTGCATATCTCCAACATTCACGCGCGCGACGAGCTGCACCGCCACTCGAAAATGTCGGGCGGCGTGAAGGCGGTGATCTGCGGGCTGGGGGCGTATGGCTATGTGGTGGCGCTGCAGGCGGTGGCACAGATGCTCAATGCGCTGCCGGCGGAGCTGCCGGAGCCGCTGCGCGTTGGCCCGACCTGAGCGTTAGGCCGGGATCGGCGCCTTGGCGCGTGGCGTGGGGCGATTGAGGGCGGGCGTGCCGATCTTGTCGTAGAGGGCGAGATGCTCTTCGGCCATCGACTTCATCGGATAGACCGGCGAAACCCCCTTGATCAGGCGCTCGAGCAGGCCTTTCTCGGTGCAGGCGTGCATCATGGTCTCGGCCAACGCCACGGGGTCGCCGACGCGGAAATGCAGGCCGTCGATGTTGTGGCGCACTTTCTCCGCCATGCCGCCGATGTTCGAGCAGATGACCGGCCGGCGGGCGATGAAGGATTCCTGGATCACCAGCGGCGAATTCTCCCACCAGATCGACGGGACGATCACGTAGTCCACGCCGCCCATCAGGCCGACGACGTCCTCGGGCCGGTAGGCGCCGTGGAAGCGGACATGGCTCTGCACCTCTGAAATGCGGCGGCGCAGATCGCTTTCCTGGTCGTTGGACAGGAACAGGATGGAGCCGTGGATATCGATGCGGAAATTCTCGACCTTCTGGTCGAGTAGGTACTTCGCCGCATCCAGCAGAACGTTGAGGCCCTTGTAGGGCGAGACCTGGCCGAAATAGGCGAAGCTGCCATTGCCGGGCGGCGGCACAAAGGCGGTGGGCGCATCGGCGCCGGTGTGGCCGTTCTCGGCGTACAGGATCTTGGCGCGCGGGATGCCCCAGTCGACATAGCGCTCCAGCAGGAACTGGCTGGGGCAGAGGAAGAGATCGACCAGATCGTAATGCGCCTTGATGAAGCGCTCGCGGAAGAAGAATTCGCCCGACTGGATGTTGGGGAAGCAGCGCGCGCATTCGCCGGGCGAGGATTTGCGGCACAGCGCGTAGGTGTTGGTTTTCACCATCTGGCCGTTGTGATGGCAGATGGCGAGGAATTCGTGCAGCGTCAGGACGATCTTGGCCTTGGGGCAGACATTCTTGACCATGCGGATCGTCTCCACGCCCAGATTATGGACGTGGTGGAAATGCACGACATCGGGCTTCACCGCGGCGAGATAGCGGCCGAAATCCTCGTGCAGGAGAGTCAGGTTCTCCTGCGCCATCAGAAAGAAATTGTAGCGGTCGGACCAGTAAAGGCTCTGCGCCGGATCCTCGTTGGGCGACAGCAACGCCGCGCCGCAATGTGGCATGCCGAATTTCGGCAGCATGGCGCCCATGTAGAACGCCTCGGCCTTGCCGGTCTCGCGCAGCGCCTTGAACATCTCGAAGGCGACGATCTCGCCGCCGCCGGGCGACAGATCCGGGTGGCCGTGCGCGATGATGAGGATGCGGGGCTTGGTCATGGGGTCAGCTCTTGAACTTGGCCTGGACCTGTTGGATCAGGCGGCCCCAGCGTTGCTGGTGGAGGTGCTGGTTGTAGCGCCAGGTGGTGGTCGTGTAGCGGCCGTCGGTGCCCATCGACTGGCGCTCGAGATGGAAGAGTGTTGCGTCGCTGCAATACCAGAGGGTGAGCGGCAGCGAGGCGATCTTCATGCACAGATCGCTGTCCTCGAAATCGCCGATCACGTAATCCTGGTTGAGGCCGCCGAGCTGGTGGTACTGCGCGGTGCGCATCATCATGCAGGCGGCGGTCACCGCCGGCACGGGGCCGGATTTGGGCTCGCCGGGATGGCCGACGCGGAAGCCCTTGCCGGGATGCACGACCTTCCAATTGCCGGCGACGTCGAGCTCATAGGCCATGCCGGCGTGCTGCAAGGAGCCGTCCTCGTAGAGGAGGCGGGCGCCGACGGCGCCGACCTTCTCGTCCTTCTCCAGGACGTTCCACAATTTGCTGCACCAGCCGGGTTGGTCGGGGATGACGTCGGAGTTGAGCAGCAGCAGGTGCTTGCCGCGCGCAACACCGCAGCCGGCGTTGGTGGCACCCGCGAAGCCGCTGTTCTCCTGCATGATCGCCAGCGTGATCGAGCGCTGATAGATGCGGCTCATCGAGGCGATCATGGTGTCGAGTTCGGTCTCGAGCTCTGGCGCGTCGAGGACGTAGATCAACTCGATCTGCGAGAATTCGGGATCGTTGGCGAAGTGAACGATCTGGTGGCGGGCATGGTCGATGCGCCTGTAGAGCGGCACGACGATGCTGAGCATCGGGTCCTTAACCGGCTCGCCATACTGCACTTTGCGGGCGATGCCGGAGCGTTTGATGGCCTTGCTTTGCAGGTACGCGATCGCGGGGGCCAGCTTGTCGATGACCGTGCGGTCGAATTTCTGCGCCGGGAACAGATTGAGCAGCGTCTCGGGCTTGGCGAAGAAGCGCCGGCTGGCCTTGAGGTCGGTCGCGAGATCGATGGCGATGCCGCCCTTGAGGATGGCGTGGACCTGATAAGTCGGCCACAGATCCTCGGCGAACTCGAAGGGTTGGAAGACGACGAAGCCGGGCGGCTCGGACGGGGTCGCCTTGAAGGCGTCGCGCACGTCCGGACGGTCGTAGCGATACATGGTGGATTCGACGCGGCCGCGGCGGCCCAGCCCATCCTGCACGTAGAGCGCGTCGAGCAGATTGTTGGGGTCCCACAGCCAGCCGATGATCAGCAGGCCCTTGCCGGGCACGGGCAGCATGTTCTCGATCGAGATGCCGAACTCCATCTCCGGCCGCACATAGGCGCGATACGGGAAGGTCGTGTGCGCCCAGATGAGGTTGCCGGCGTTGAGCGTCTCGGCATTGCGCGCGGCGCGGTGGATCTCGGCGCAGCGCGCCAGAAGGTGCAGCTTGACCGGAATGGAATCGCCGGCGATGCGGCCCGCGATCTCCTCGATCGCGGAGGTGGCGCGGTTGGCCGGTTGGGGTGCCAGCTGCATGGTGAACATGCCGTTGGGCATGGCGACGGTGAGCAGCCCGCCATCGTTCTCGCCCAGCTGCGGGATGACGAGGTGCACGGTGTCACCGCCGGTCACCAGCGCATTGGCGCAAGCGAGCGGATGCGATTGCGCGTTGAAGACCAGGTGCACGCGCACCGGCACCCAGATCGGCGCCGTGGTCGGCGATTTGCTCGGCAGCGTGAAGCGGCAATAGCGGATCTTGGTGGCGAGCGGATAGGACCAGCTTTCGACCGTCGCGGTGTATTTGCGGATCAGGCCGGCGACGCCGGTGATCAGCGATTCGGACAGCAGCCGCAATTCCGACGGCAGCTTCAAGAGCAAGGCAAGGACAACGGCGCGCTCCGGTGCCGACAATTCAGCCAGGCGGAACTCAAGCGCCTCGGGACCGATGCCAAGCGACACGGGGCGCTCGTTGGTCCACAGGATCTGGCGCGCGTTGTCGCCGACAATGCGCAGCGATTCGATTGCGGTGGGAAGCGTGGCGGCAGCGGCGGCGTGGCGGCCGGCGAGGATGAGGCGATCGCCGTAAGTGAAACTCACCCACGGGCCAGGCAGCACGGTGCCGTTGAGAGCGACGGTGGGTGTGCGCGCCGCGGCGGAAATACGGCCGGTGCCGATGATCAGCAGGCCGTCGAGACAGCAAGCGAACGGGGCCGGACCGCTTTCAGCGGTGGCGGCCGGTCGTTGAGCTGGCGAAGCGGCGGATTGGGCGGAAAGGTCGAGCGCGTGCAACACCGGGAAGACCTCCCGCAACATCAAAGTCTTTGTTCGTGAAGCTGTAACAACGTGACAGGACAATATGTTAGCGAGCACCCGTTAAAGCTTCGATAATGCTGCGGTGCAGCGGCGAGCGAATGTTGCGGAGTTTGCGCTGTGCACGCAGCGTTATGGCGCGGGCGCGATTTTGACCGGCAGGCGCAACAGGTCGCGGTTCAAACCGATCTTGCAGCCCTCCAGGTTGAAGCGCGTCATGTAGACGAAGGCGCGCGCACCGACGGTCTCGAAATTTCGACTCAAACTTTCGGGATCGAGAAGCGACGGAAAGTCGACGAGGGAAGCATCGTTGCAACCGAATTTGGCGGGAATGGGCATCTGCTTGATCAATGTCGGCTGCGACCACTCGATGAGGTCGCGCGAGGTTGCCATGAAGAGCCCCGTCACCGGCTCCGCGCCCGACTGGATCGGTCGGATCGCCACCATCACGGCGATGTAGAGCCCCGATGGCTGGTGCAGCATGACGCTGCCGATCGGGGCGCTCAACCGGCCGCGGCCGACGGGCGTACAGACATGGGCGGTGGGGTCATTGGCGGCCTCGCGATACGGGTCGATGAAACGGGTGTTGAAGCCGCGCCCATCCCAGGCGCGCCAGGAGCGCGGATCGTCGAGACGGTCGGTGCGGATCAGGCACACGCCGAAGGCCTGGGCCTCGTGCGTCACCGCGAAGATCATCGAATAGAAATAGCCGTCGCGCGCGACGATGTTGCTGGGCCCGAAATAGCCGCTCTTGCGGCCGGTGTCGCCGCGATATCTGTAGGGCAGGGTGGCGACGAGATTGGCGGGGGCGGGCGGTTGCGTGAAATTCGCCCCGCCATCGGCCGAGTGCGCGAAGGTGATCGCGTTCGACCAACAGGCGCTGTAGTTGCGCGATGGGCAGAGATCGGGGCGGAAATGGCCCTGGAACTCGTTATGGACCAGCGCGTAGATGGCGCGGCCGTCCAGCGTGTAGGGTGCCGCGATCCAGGCGCGATCGTCGAAGGCGGATGGGTCGTCGCGCTTGTGCCCCTCGTAGATCACGCGGCAATCCTGACGCATATGGTTGAGATCGGGGCCGGTCATCGCGCGATTGACATGATGCGACGCGATCAGGTGGACGGTGCCGCTTGCATCGCGAAACGCGCGCGCGGGCACGTCGGGGATGTCATCGCGCGCACAGGCGTCGCGCGAATACTGGAAGACCAGCTCCGGCTCGCCGGTGGGCACGATCGTCAAAGACGGCTCCGCGGCCGACGCCGCGCCGGCGAGACACACCAGCGCCGCGATCGTCCGACAGGTCATCCGCAGGGTGCGCACGATGCCGCTCATGAAATGATCAAATGCCCGATAAGTTGGAATCTTTCGGCGGTCCCTGCGTTATTGCAGACGTACATTGCTTAAGGCATCCTTTACCGGCCCGTGGTCTTCTCGATAGGCGCGATTCCGCTGGGAGTTTTCGTGGCGGCGGGCGCGCATAACATCATAATACCGAGGACTCAACTCACATGGGGGCACAAGCCGAGGCCGCGCCCGCGGCACAATCGATCACCGGCTACATCGATGCGGTAGCCGGCAACCAGGTCTTTGGCTGGGCGTGGGACAGCCGCAATCCGTCCGTGCGCCTCGAGATCGAGGTATGGATCGGCGACAAGCGCGTGGCGAGCGCCATCGCCGACCAGGGGCGCAGCGATCTCAAGAACAATGGCGTGGGCGATGGGCGTCATGCCTTCAAGGCGACGCTGTCCGAGGCCCCCAAGGGCGATGATTCCGCCAAGATCCGCGCGGTGGCGCGCGTTCCGGGCGCCACGGAGGGCGTGACCCTCAAGCGGCGCGAGGAAAGCGATGTCGCGGCGGAGCAGACGATCGGCCATTCCTTGAGCCGCACACTGGAGCGCATCGAAGACCTCTCCGCCTCGCAACGCCAGTTCCATCTGGCGACGCTGTCGGCGCTCAAGACGCTGGCCGATCGCGCGCAGGGCGCTGCGGCGGCGGTGGCACCGGCGCCCAACGGCATCGAGACGACGCTGGCTGAGATCCAGGAGACGCAGCAGGCGCTGGAAAAGCAGATGTCGAGCATGGAGATCTTCTTCGTGCGCTTCGACAAGACTCTGCACGAGCTCGACGAGAAGGTCACGGCGACGAAGCCCGGCGAGAACGAGCGCGCGATGCGCCGGATCGTGACGGTGCTGTCGGTGGCCCTGGCGGCGTCGCTGGTGCTGAGCGTGACGCTGCTGGTCGGCGGCCATATTTTCTGAGAACGCGCACGCCTCATCCTTCGACAAGCTCAGGATGAGGCTCTTTGAGAGATGATGCCAAAATAGAAATGCCCTCATGCTGAGCTTGTCGAAGCATGAGGACGCTCGCGGTTTCGCGGTCCGGAAAGCGCCTATTCCTCGCGGAAGGCGCGGCGCATCGAATTGGTGATCGGTGCCACGAAATAGTCGATGGCGCGGCGCTCGCCTGTCACCACCATCACTTCCGCCGGCATGCCGGGATAGAGCTCGACGTGCTTGAGCACCGCCAGCGACTGCGGCAGCAGGCGCACGCGCGCGATGAAATAGGGATCGCCATTGCGCTGATCGATCAGCTTGTCCGCCGAGACATAGATCACCGTGCCTTCGATGGGCGGTACGCGACGCTGCTTGTAGGCGGTCAGCCGCACGAAAGCCGGCAGGCCCAGGCGCACGACGTCGATGTCGTTGGGATTGACATGCGCCTCGACGATCAGATTGTCGTCGAGCGGCACGATATCTAGGATCGGCGCGCCCGCGGCGATCACGCCGCCGGTGGTGAAGTATTTGATATCGGTGATCAGCCCATCCTGGGGCGCCACGACATCGCGGCGCTGCACCACGTCGTTGGCGGCGCGCAGGCGGTCGCTGAGGTCGGCAAGGAAGGTCTGGTTGTCCTGCAACTCCTTGGTCACATCGGTGCGGCGCGTGTTCTGCAGGTTGAGGATCTCCTGCTCCGTGCCGGCGATGCTCTGGCGCGCGCGCGCGATATTGGCGAGGTACTCGCCGCGCTTGCCCTTGAGCTCGGCGGCCTGGCTCTGCAGCTCGAGCAAACGCGGCCGGCGCTCGAAGCCCTTCTCGACCAGGCCCTTGACGTTGCCAAGCTGCTCCTCGGTGTAGGTGATGCGGTCGGCGGTGGCAGAGGCCTGAGACTGCAGGGCGACAATCTCCTCATTGAGCTGCGCGATGCGCTTGCGCTGCGAGGTGATCTGGCCGTCATAGCTTTCCCAGCGCGCGAAAAACAGCCGCTCTTCGGTCTTGATCAGATCGGCGATGCCGGCGTCATGGGATTCATTGGTCAAGTCGGGCGGGAAAGTGACGGTGCGCGCGTCGGCCTGTTCGGCACGCAAGCGCGTCACGCGGGCGAGGGCCGCGAGCTGCTGGCCGCGGAGCTGGCTGTAGGTTGCGTCGGAGATCGTGCCGTCGAGGCGCACCAGGACTTGGCCCGCCTTGACGATGTCGCCCTCGCGCACCAGCAGTTCCTTGAGGATGCCGCCTTCGAGGTGCTGCACGGTCTTGCGGTGGCTGTCGACCATGACCACGCCCGAGGCGATGGCAGCACTGTTGAGCGGTGCGAAATACGCCCAGCCGAAGAAGCCGCCAAAGGCGATGAGAATGGTGGCGAGGCCGGCGAACGCGGTCGGCCGCAGCGGCGGATCGTCGTTGTCGTCCTGGGGATTGGGTGTGGGCGCGCGGCGGAACATCATGTCACGACCTCACGAGGCGCGGCGACGCGGCCGGGCGCGCGGCCGGCGCCGGTTCGCCGGGCGTGACCGTCTTGATGATGTCAGTGCGCGGGCCGAACTGCTCGATCACGCCGTCCTTCAGCACCAGCAGCTTGTCGACAGCCTGCGATGATCGACGGGCGGTGGGCGATCAGCACGACGGTGGTGCCGGCCTTCTTCGCCTTGACGATGGCGTCGCGCAGTGCCTGTTCGCCGGCCTTGTCGAGGTTGGAGTTGGGCTCGTCGAGGACCAGCAAGCGCGGGCTGCCGAACAGCGCGCGGGCAAGGCCGATGCGCTGGCGCTGGCCGCCGCTGAGGCGCATGCGCGGTCTCGCCGATCGGCGTGTCGTAGCCGAAGGGCAGGCGGCCGATCATCTCATGAATGTCGGCCATCTCGCGCCGCGGCCACGACTTCGATCGGCTTCGCCATCGGCCATCCGGGAGATGTTGTCCCGCATCGGAGCCGTCGAGCAGCGATACGTTCTGCGGCAGGTAGCCGACATAGAGGCCGAAGCTTTTCACGATCCCAGGTGGCGACGTTGTGGCCGTCGAGAAAGATGCCGCCGGCGGTCGGCGCCCGCATGCCAATCAGCAGGCGCGCGAGGGTCGATTTGCCTGCGGCCGAGGGGCCGATGATGCCGAGTACCTCGCCGGGCTCGAGGGAGAAGGACATGCCTTTGAGGACCGGCCTTGTCCTGACCCGGGGGGATGAAGCTGACGCGGTCGACGACCAGCTTGCCTTCGGGCCTGGGCAGCTGCATGCGCTGGCGGCGGCGCATTGCGGCCGGTCGAGCAAGGTGCGGATGCGCCGGAAGGCGGCAATGGCGAAGACCCACTGGCGCCAGCCTTCGATCAGCTGCTCGAACGGCATCAGGGCGCGGCCCATCATGATGCTCGCGGCCATGATGCTGCCGGGCGAAGCCTCGCGGTCGATCACCAGCGTGACGCCGGCGGCGAGATCATGGCGATCTGCAGCGCCAGGCGGATGCGATTTGGAGGTCGCCGCCAGCGCCTTGGCGCCGTGCTTCCTCGCGCAGCAGGTCGATCACGTGCGTACTGGCTTCGCGCCAGCGCTGGGCGACGCGCCGAACATGCCCATCGCCTCGATCACTTCGGCGTTGCGCACGAGGGAGCTTGCCTCGCCGAAGGAGCGGGCGGCGGCCTCGTTGGCCTCGGCCAGCGGGCGGCGCGTCAGCACTTCGGTTAGCGATGCTCAGCAGGAACAAGATCAGGCCGGCGCCCAGCGCCAGCCGCCGTAGACCGTGTGCAGCAGGAACAGCACGATCAGGAAGAGGGGCACCCACATCGCTTCCAGCGGCACGGTGATGGCGCTGCCGGTGACGAACGGCCGCAGGTCATTGAGGTCGCGCAGCGCCTGGGCACCTGGGTTCTCGAGGTGCCGTGCACGGTCTCGCTGACGGCGGCGCGCAGCGCCGCGACGTTGAGCCGGCGCGACAGCACGTCGCCCATGATCAGGAAGACGCGGGTCCGGATGAACTCCAGTATCGGCGTAGAGCAGCAGTCCGCCGACCGCGACGATGCCCAGCATGACCAGCGTATCGGTGCTGCGGCTGGTCATGACGCGGTCGTAGACCTGCATCGTGTAGAGCGGCACGGTCAGCTGCAGCAGGCTGAGGAAAAAGCTGAGGAACAGCGCGTAGCCCATGCCGACGCCGCAGCGCCGGATGGTGGCCGCCAAGATATCCTTCGCATTGCTTTGCATGCGCCTGAGTTCCCTGTCGCTTTGGCTCTGGTTGGCCGGCTCCAGGGTCACCTGTTCCGGCGCTCTCCAGTGTGGCGCCGAAGTGTTAACGGCAGGTTGACCGCTCAGGCGGCGGTTAACCCTGAAATATGTCTAATTTTCAATAAGTTGTTTGAGGTTCTCGGGGTTTCTCAAGGCCTTAATCGGGATAGCCATTGTGATGGCGGCGGCGCCATTCCCAGGCGGTGCGCACGATCGATTCGAGATCGGCAAAACGCGGCTGCCAGCCGAGTTCCGTGCGGATGCGATCGGCCGAGGCAACCAGGGTCGGCGGGTCGCCGGCGCGGCGCGCGCCCATGCGCACCTCGATCTTGGCGCCGGTCACCTTGCGCGCGGTCTCGATGACTTCCTTCACCGAATAGCCTTTGCCGTTGCCGAGATTGTAGCGGCAGCTCTCGCGCGTCAGCTTGTCGAGGACTCGCACATGCGCGTCGGCGAGATCGCAGACATGGACATAGTCGCGCACGCACGTGCCGTCTTGTGTCGCGTAGTCGCTGCCGAAAATCTCGACATGGCTGCGCTTGCCCATGGCCGCGTCGAGGACGATGGGAATCAGGTGGGTCTCGGGGTCATGATCCTCGCCCAGCGAGCCGTCGGGATGGGCGCCGGCGGCATTGAAATAGCGCAGGCAGGCGGAGCGCAAGCCGTGGATGCGGTCGGCCCAATGCAGCAGGCGCTCGACGATGAACTTCGATTCGCCGTAGGGGCTGCCGGGCTCGATCCGCGCGGATTCATCGATGGGCATGCGCTCGGGATCGCCGAACAGGTTGGCGGTCGAGGACAGCACGAATTTCTTCACGTCATGGTCGACCGCGGCCTCGATCAGGTTCAGCGCGTTGGTGACGTTGTCGCCCAGATACTTGAACGGCAGCTTCATGGATTCGCCGACGAGTGAGTTAGCGGCGAAATGCAGAATGGCGTCGAAGCGATGCTGCTTGAACAGCGAGGTCGAGCCCGGCGCGGTCGGCGAGGTCGCCTTCGACGAAGACGGCACCTTCGGGCACGGCGCGGCGATGGCCCTGCTGCAGATTGTCGATGATGACGACCTTGAACTTGCGCGCCAACAGCTCGTGCGCGACATGGCTGCCGACAAAGCCGGCGCCGCCGGTCACGAGAAGAGTCTGTGCCATTACTTTCCTCTGCCTTTGTCTTAAACTGTTGGCTGTCTTGGTTGGATGAGTGATAGCGGTACCCAGGTTAATACAACGTGCAGAATTTCAAGATAAGGGTTCTGCACCGCCGGCCAGGGCGCTCCGGGCCGGGCGGATAAGAAATGCCGGGGGTCAGATCAATGGTGGATGTCGAGACGACGGCGATTCCGGAAATCAAGATCGTGCGGCCCAGGCGGCACGGCGACGATCGCGGCTTTTTCAGCGAATGGTATAACCGCAAGGCGCTGTCGGCGCAGGGCATCGCCGCCGATTTCATCCAGGACAATCTGGCGCTGTCGGTGCGCAAGGGCACAGTGCGGGGCCTGCATTTCCAGTCGCCGCCGTTTGCGCAGGCGAAGCTGGTGGGCTGCGTGCGCGGCGCGGTGTTCGATGTCGCGGTCGACATCCGCCGCGGGTCGCCGACCTTCGGGCGCCACGTGGCCGTCGAGCTCTCCGCCACCAATGGCTGGCAGCTGTTCATTCCGGCGGGTTTCGCACATGGGTATTGCACGCTCGAGGAAAATTCGGTGCTGTTCTACAAGGTCGATGGCGGATATTCGCCACAGCACGATGCCGGCGTGTTGTGGCAAGATCCGGACATCGCTATCGCCTGGCCGGTCACGCCGGATGGCGTGCAGCTTTCCAAAAAAGACACGACGCTGCCACGGCTGAAGGATCTGCCGCCGCACTTCACCTATGATGGCGCGAAAGGGGCGGTGTGATGGCCGAGCGCGCGAAGATCCTGGTCATCGGCCATTCCGGCCAGGTGGCGAGCGAACTCGCCCGCGGGGCCTGGCCGCGCGGCGTGGGCGTCGAGTTCCGCGGCCGTGACAGCGCCGATCTCGCCTCGCCGGCCAGCCTCGAAACCGCGATCGCGGCTTCGCGGCCGCGCGTGGTGATCAATGCCGGGGCCTACACGGCCGTCGACAAGGCGGAGGGCGAGCGCGTCCAGGCCTTCATCGTCAACCGCGACGGGCCGGCGGCGCTCGCGGCGGCGTGCGCACGCGCGGAGGCGGCGCTCATCCATATCTCCACCGACTATGTCTTCAACGGTGCCAAGAACGGCGCCTATGTCGAGGACGACGCGGTCGGCCCGCTCTCCGTCTACGGCCAGAGTAAGGAGGCCGGCGAGCGGCTGGTGCGCGCAGCGCTGCCGCAGCACGTCATCTTGCGCACCGAATGGGTCTATAGCCCCTTCGGCCAGAATTTCGTGAAAACGATGCTGCGCCTGGGCGCCGAGCGCGACGAGCTGCGCATCGTCGCCGATCAGCGCGGCTGTCCCACCGCCGCGCGCGATATCGCCGCGACAATCATCGCGATGGCTGGTGCCATCATCGCCGGCAAGGACGACGGCTACGGCACGTTCCACTATTGCGGCGCGGGCGAAACGACATGGTGCGATTTCGCGCGCGCGGTTTTTGCCGATGCCGCGGCGCATGGCGTCAAGACGCCGACGATTCACGCGATCGCGACCGCCGATTATCCGACACCGGCGACGCGGCCGAAAAATTCGGTGCTGGATTGCGCGCGCATCGCCGGCGTCTACGGCATCGTGCCGGTGCCGTGGCGCGCGGCGCTGAAGAGTTGCGTCGACGAGCTTCTGACGAAGCCGTTCGCCGCGGTCGCGTAAATCGTCAACACTTCTCACGCGCGCGTGAGAAGTCACACTTCAAAGTGATGCGACCCTCACATGCTCGTGACGCGGTGGTCGCGTGCGAATATGCGAGCTTGTTCCTCGCAAGCGGCGCTCCGCAACGCGGCGTGCCGCTTGGTGATGAAGTCCAAATCTCAATCATAAAACTGGAGGCCAGAAATGCGGTCAATCCTGCTGGGGGCGGCGTGTGCGCTCGCGGTCGTTGCGTTCGGTGCGCCGGCTTTTGCCGACTGCTCGAAGGACGCGATGATGGTCAAGGAAATCGGCGATGAAGTCGACCGACATGAAGAAGAAGGACATGGCGATGAAGCATGTCGCCATGGCGGAGGAGAAAGCCAAGGGCAAGATGGAGAACGATTGCATGGCCGAGGTGATGAAGGCCAAGGAAGCGCTGAAGTAGCGCTGACGCGATGGCGTGGGGCAGGGCCGGGAGCACTCGGCCTTGCTCGTGCGTTCGAAGTCATCGTCACCAATGTCTGTCGGTTGACGTTTGCGCGCTCGGTCTCCTCTCCCCTCTGGGGAGAGGGCTAGGGTGAGCGGGTGGCGCGGTGACAGGTTGCTCGGGCCGCTCTTCTTCGCGCGCTGTGTTTGAATATCTTGAGAGGGCGGGGCCACCCCCTCACCCCAACCCTCTCTCCGTTGGGGAGAGGGGGCGAGCTGCTCTTGTTGGTGCGCATCGCGAGAAACTCTGTCGCTCGCGACGTTTATCTGTCCTTAAGCGGAAGGGGTCATATATCTTGCCGGGGCCGCTTCTCGCGGCCGCCGCTCTGATCGGTCATCCGTACAAGGATGGTCTTGCCGGGCGGGGCGAACACCCTGACGATGGGCCGGCATGGACCCCTTTACGCTGATAATGCTGTCGATCCTGGCGCCATCCTATGCCAGTGCCTGGCCGCTCTGGACGTTTGCGGCTTATGCCGCGGCGCTGCAGCGGCTGCAGACGCGTCCCTAGACCTGATCGGCGCGCATCTACCGCGCACCGCCCCGCCCGCCGGACCCGCGTCCGGCGATGCAGGGACTTGGTTCGCGTTGGTGCGACGGTGGCGGATCAGCTCGCGGCGCGGCGCACGGTCGCCGACGGGCGTTCAGCCGTGGGCTCGGGCCCGCTGACGGCGGCGTCAGGGCTGCAAGCCGCCCGTGCCGCTTCGGCCATCTGCTGCCACATCGTCATGTATTGCTCGTAGAATGCGCCAACGCCTTCGGTGGCGCGTTGCGTCTGGCTGGACGCGAGCTCGGTCCAGATCCGGGCGATCTCGGCCGGATCGGTGCTGGCGCTCACTTTCTGGACGGCGCTGACGGTCGCGTCCGCGGCGGCGCGATTGCGGTCGAGCCAAGCCCTGATGAGAGCCTCCGAGCTCTCCAGCAGCTTCGCCTGGGCTTGCGTCCAGGCTTGCAGCGCCTGGGTGCCGAACGGACGCAGATTGTTGTCGCTGTCGAACGCCCCGCTGAGAAACGGGTTCTTGAACGTCGTTTGTTCATTCATCGGCCATCTCCTCCGAACTATGGATTGCGAGCTTGGCCCCCTGCCGTCATTTCCTGGCCGCACCTCTATGGGTGCCTGCCTGCCCTCAAAATCGTCGCTAAATGTTGCAATCGTGCGGGTCACTGCAACGATTGCCGCCCGAAGTCGTGATTTCCCGCGTTCGTCGCGGCCCCTCGTCACGGTTCCACGAAAAGGCTGTGGATAAGCACTATTTGATGTTTAATAATAAAGGCTTGGAAATTGTCTAAAAGAGACTGTGAACCAATTAATAATATCTCAAACAAGACTGGCGTAAAGTCTGAACCGCACAGAGAGACTTTATTTCTCGTGCCCCGTTATGTCGGTGGGGACGCGGTGGGTACTCTGAGAGGATGCCATCATGTATTACTTCCCCTGGTCAGCGGTCGCCTGGTTCGAATTCTGGGCTGAAATGAGCCGGGCCTGGCTGGTGCCGCCGGTGGCGGCTGCGAACGATCCCCGGGTCGTGCCGTTCCCGACGGCGCGTGCGCGGGCCCGAACAGCGATCGGCCGGGCGACGGGCGCTCATATCGTCCGCCTCTCCGTTTAAAGAATTGCCGCAGCGTCAAACGGCGCCGTGCGTCTACCGATTTTACATCGGCAGAACATCCTCAATAAATTAACCCTCTAAGCTGCTTGATCGAAAGGATTGTGCCGATTGGCATGGTCTTCGCTTGTCATGTCCTGATCAGATTTGTTCGCCGTTCTTAAGTAGGGTTCATCGTTGTCACGCATTCGTAGCCTCTACGCCGGGACAATTGTCGTTCCATCCAAACCGCTTTATGCCGGCACTCTCACCGCAGCGGTGCCCGGGCCCGGGACGCTCGCCCTGTTTGGGGCGGGCCTTGCTGGACTTGGTCTGCTGCGGCGCCGGCGCCATATCGCGTAGAGCAAGGGGGGACCGGCCACGCCCGCTATAAGCCGGTCCTAAAGCAAGCGGCGGCCCCTGTCTCCCGGGCCGCCGCTTTTTTTCATGCCTGGACGGGCACGCGGCGGCGACACGGCATGGTAAGCCGTTGTTAACCATTTCAGCCGAAAGTATGTGTCGCCCCGGGCCATGCGCTTAGGTCCGGTGGCTCCAAGTCTACGTTCGGGGTCGTCGAGGCCGGTACCTTCGGGTGCCGGCCTCGACTTTTTGCGGCCGGCGCTAGTTCTTGGCGCGGCCTTCGGTTTCCAGCGTGGCGATCTTGCTTTCGATGCTGGTCACCAGCCCGTCGAAGCCGTCGCGGGCCAAGACAGCCGTGTATTCGGAGCGGCGCAACGCCACCTCGCTCACCGACTGGTTGAAGAACACGTCGGCGATCGTGGCCCTGGCACCCTCGGGGCGCATCAGATAGTCGATGGCCACGGCGTCGGATGGGTTGGTGATGATCTTCGTCTTCACCAGAACCATCTCGCGCGGGCCCGGGCCTTCGCCCAGGATCTGGAAGCTCTGGCCGGAATAGCCGTCGAAGCGCGCGGCATAGGTGGCGGCGGTGAAGCGGCGCAACGTCGTCACCAGACGCTCGCGTTGCGCGGTCGTGAATCCCGCCCAGAACCGGCCGGTCATCACTTGGGCCATGAAGGGATGATCGAAGGTGCGCAGCACGACCGGTTCGAGCTCGCGATAGCGGCCGTCATAGCCGAGGCGCGTGGCGTTCTGCATCACCGACAACAGCGTCCTGTTGAGCGTCTCGATGGCATCGAGCGAGGGAGAGGCCTGGCTGGGTCGCGCAAAGGCGGCCAGCAGGGCCAGCGTTGCGAGGACGAGGGCAGCGCGGCGGCTGTAGCGGGTCAACAGGTTCATTCCAGCGGGGCTCCGTTGCTGCAGGGCAGGTAAGGTGCGGGGGCCGGTAAGTCAACGCCCGATCCCGGAGCAGACCAAGCGACAACGCGCGACATGACCCCAAATATCCCACCGGTTTGGTGCGACATACAGCCTGCTTTGCAGGTGCAACGCAACATGGTATTGAACGGGCTTCGACATGGCGGCGGGGTGCGGATTCCCAGGGAAAACAGAGCCTTGGCGATTGACCCCGGGGTCGTTCCAGGCCCCAGGCCGGACGGTGTTGGTCTGCGCGGGATCGGATAATCGAAGGAGAGTAGCGATGCGGGTCATTCTGGCCCAGCCGAGAGGGTTCTGCGCCGGTGTCGAGCGCGCGGTCGAGATCGTCGAACTCGCCCTCGAGAAATACGGGCCCCCCGTCTACGTGCGTCACGAGATCGTCCACAACAAGCGCGTGGTCGACAATCTGCGCGCCAAGGGTGCGCGGTTTCGTGGATGAACTTCATGAAATTCCGACCGGCGCCATCACCGTGTTCAGCGCGCATGGCGTTGCCGAAAAGGTCGAGGACGAGGCGAAGCTGCGCGAGCTGCCGGTCATCGATGCGACCTGCCCGCTGGTCGCCAAGGTGCATCGCGAGGGGCAGCGCTACGCCGAGAAAGATCTTCAGGTGATCCTGATCGGCCATGAAGGCCACCCCGAGGTCGAAGGCACGCAAGGTCGCATTCCCGGCGGCGTGCTGCTCGTCTCCTCGGTCGAGGATGTCGACAAGATCGAGCCGCGCGACCCCAACAAGGTCGCCTATATTACCCAGACAACATTAAGCGTTGATGACACGCGCGCGATCATCGACAAGCTGGTGCAGCGCTTTCCCAAGATCGTCGGCCCGGACGTGAAGGACATTTGCTACGCCACGCAGAACCGCCAGCAGGCGGTGCGCATGCTGGCGGTGCAGGTCGACCTTATTCTGGTGGTCGGCTCGCGCAACAGCTCCAATTCCAACCGCCTGCGCGAGATCGGCGCGGAAAGCGGTGTCGCCAGCTATCTCATCGACGATGCCAGCCTGATCGATCCGGCGTGGCTCGCCAATGTCAAAACGATCGGCCTCACCGCCGGTGCCTCCGCCCCCGAAGAGCTGGTGCGCGGCGTCATCGCGCGCCTGACGGAGCTGGGGGCGAATAGTTTCGAGAACCTCGAAGGGATCGAGGAAAACGTCCGGTTCAAGCTTCCTGAAGTGTTGTGGGATGTCGGCGGGTCGGCCTATGGGCGCCCGAAGGAAAAGCTCGAAGCGGTTGCGCAGAAAGGCTAGGCCACGTGTCTGTTCCCCTGATTCAAATGGTCCGCGTCGGTGCCTATATCGCCAAGCAGCGGCTGCGCCGTGTCAAGCGCTACCCACTGGTCCTGATGCTGGAGCCGCTCTTCCGCTGCAATCTCGCGTGCGCGGGCTGCGGCAAGATCGACTATCCCGACGACATCCTCAACAAGCGCCTGAGCGTCGAGGAATGTCTGCAGGCAGTCGACGAATGCGGCGCACCCATCATCTCCATCGCCGGCGGCGAGCCGCTCTTGCACAAGGAAATCGACAAGGTCGTCGAGGGCATGATCGCACGCAAGAAGTTCGTGTATCTGTGCACGAACGCGCTGCTGATGGAAAAGAAGATCCATCTGTTCAAGCCGAGCCCTTATTTCACCTTCTCCATCCACCTCGACGGCGACCGCGAGCGTCATGACAAGGTCGGTGTGTCAGAACGGCGTCTACGATCGCGCCGTCGCGGCGATCAAGCTGGCGATTTCCAAGGGCTTCCGCGTCAACGTCAACTGCACGCTGTTCGATGGCGAGGATCCCGAGCGCATCGCCAGCTTCATCGATGAGACGATGAGCTTCGGCATCGCCGGCATGAGCATCTCGCCGGGCTATGCCTACGAGCGGGCGCCCGACCAGAAGCACTTCCTCAACCGCCAGAAGACCAAGGAGCTGTTCCGCGACGTGTTCCGCGCATGGCAAGGGCAAGAATTGGCGCTTCAACCAGTCCGGCATGTTCCTCGATTTCCTCGCCGGCAACCAGGAATACCATTGCACGCCATGGGGCAACCCGACGCGCAACATCTTCGGCTGGCAGCGCCCGTGCTACCTGCTGGGCGAAGGCTACGCCAACAGCTTCAAGGAGCTGATGGACGACGACGGCGTGGGAGCAGTACGGCACTGGCAATTACGAAAAATGCGCCGACTGCATGGTGCATTCGCGGCTACGAGGCGACCGCGGTCACCGATACGTTCAACCGGCCGTTCGCGGCGTTGACCGTGGCGCTGCGGGGCCCGCGCACCGAAGGGCCGATGGCGCCGGAGATCGCGCTCGACAAGGCCGCGGCCGGCGGAATTCGTGTTCGAGAAGAACGTGCGCGACTTCGTCGGGACTTCAGCCAACACGCAAGAGGGCGGCGCCAAGACCGGCGGCACGACGCAAACCGGACCGCGCCGCGCGCGCGTCATGGGCTAAGCGCAGCCAGATCGCGGATCAGCATCGGCCGTTCCATCAGGCCGGCCAGCAGCGGCCAAGGCGTGATGCGGCCGCGCGGGCCCATCGCGCGGAACGCCGCCTCGGGCACGGCGCGATCGGTCGGATCGACGATCGCGCGCAATGCCAGGAACGGCAAGTTCGCGGCGGACGCGACCTGCGCCACCGCGTGACTTTCCATGTCGACGGCGACCGCCGAGCTGGTCGCTGACAGCACATATCTTGGCGCGCGGCGACAGCACCGGCCGGTCGCTGCCCGCGATCGCCCCCACCATCGGCAGGGTGGCGCCGGCGAAGGCCTGACGCGTGGCGGCGTCGATGCGCTCGCGCCATTGCGGATCGGTGGCGTAGCGCTCGCCGGTCGGCGCCACGACGGCGTCGGCCAGCACGATGTCACCGGGTGCGAGATCGGCGGAGAGCGCGCCGGCGCATGCCGAAACTGAGGAGCGGCCGTGGCGCCGGCGTCGATCATGTCGCGCGCCGCTTCGCGCACGGCATCGGCGCGACCGCCCAAGGCGGCGGTGAAAGGGCGCGGTCGCCGGCAGGTCGGCGATCGCGGCCTTGAGGCAGCGCAGCTCCGACGACCAGACCGCTGATGATGCCGAGCCGGCTCACATGCCGTAGGCAACGTCGCCGTGAGTTGCCGCGCATGAGATTGCGATAGCGGGCCAGCGCCCAGAGCGGGAAATACGCGGTATAACCGTGATAGCGCAGGTAGAAGACGCGCGGGAAGCCGACGGCCGTGTAGAACGCTTCCTCCCAGCGCGCGCCCTCGCGCGGGGCGGCGAGCAGGAAGTCGATGCCGCGGCGCACGGAATCGCTATAGACCTCGCCCGCGGCCATCAGGCCGAGAACGGCCCAGGCGGTCTGTGAAGGCGTGCTGGCCTTGCTCTCGCCGCGCGTCGCCTGCCAATAGGTGGCGCCGTCCTCGCCCCAGCCGCCATCGTCGCGCTGACGCGCGCGCAGCCAGGACACGGCCTTGCGGATATAGGGCGACTGCAGGTCCTCGCCGGCGGCGTTGAGGGCGCACAGCACCGACCAGGTGCCGTAGATGTAATTCGTGCCCCAGCGGCCGAACCAGGAGCCGTCGGCCTCCTGCTCGCGCTTCAGATACTCGATGCCGCGCGCGATCGCCGGATGATCGCGGCGATAGCCGAGCTGCGCCAGGAAGCCGAGGCAGCGCGCGGTGACGTCCGACGTCGGCGGATCCAGCAGCGCGCCATGATCGGCGAACGGGATGTGATTGAGGTAGTAGTGCAGATTGTCGGCATCGAACGACGCCCAGCCGCCGGTACGGCTCTGCATGCCGAGCACCCATTCCGCCGCGCGTTCCAGCGATACGCGCACGCGCGGGTCCTGGCTGTTGGCGTGGGCGCGGTGCAGCGCCATGCCGACGACCGCGGTGTCGTCGAGATCGGGATAGTAATCGTTGCGATACTGGAACGCCCAGCCGCCGGGGCGGACGTTGGGACGGCGCGTCGCCCAGTCGCCGACGACATCGAGCACCTGGCGCTCGAGCATCCAGTCGGTCGTGTTGGCCATCGGCGTTGTCGGGCGGTCGCCGTCGGCTTCCATCAGCGCGTGCATCGCCAGCACGGTGTCCCAGATCGGCGACAGGCAAGGCTGGCAGTAGACGCGCTCGCCGTCGATGACGAGCAGCTTGTTCACCGATTTGCGCGCGATCGCGCGATCGGGATGGTCGGCGGGATAGCCCAGCGTATCGAAGGCCATCACCGAGTTCGCCATGGCCGGGAAGATGCCGCCCAGCCCATCCTCGCCGTTGAGGCGCACGCGGATGAATTCGATCGCACGCTCGATCGCGCGCTTGCGCGCGTCGCGCGGAAAGCGCGGCTCGGCGATGCGCAGCGCCTTGTCGAGCCACAGGAACGCTTCGCCCCAGGGCGAGCCGGTGGGATTGTCCAGCTAGTCCGTCACCTGGTCCGGCGGCACCGCGAACAGCTCGGCGATGCCGATGCCGCGCGGATTGCGGGCCTGCGGCTTGAGCGACATCAAGATCAGCAGCGGCACCAGCACCGTGCGCGACCAGTACGACACCTTGCTCGAGATGGAACGGCGCCCATTCGGGCAGCAGCATCATCTCGACCGGCATCACGGGCACGGCTTTCCACGGCACCTGGCCGAAGAGGGCGAGCGTGATGCGCGTGAAGACGTTGCAGCGCGCGGCACCGCCATGCGCCAGGATGGCCTCGCGCGCGCGCACCATGTGCGGCGCATCGACGTCGTCGCCGGCCAGCTTCAGCGCGTAATACGCCTTGACCGAGGCGCTGATGTTGAACGCGCCCTGGTGGAACAAGCGGCCAGCCGCCGTGATCGCCCTGGATCGACCGCAGGTAGCCGGCGATCTTGCGTTCGAGGTCGGGCTCGAGCGCGTCCAGGAAATGATTGAGCAGAATATATTCAGCGGGGATGGTCGCATCGGCTTCGAGCTCGAAGCGCCAATGGCCGTCTTCCGCGCGCAGTTCCAGGAGGGCCGCACGGCTGGAGTCCACAGCCTGCTCCACGCGCACGAGGCGCAGGGCATCGCTGGTGGACAGGCCTGCGCCTGACCCGGGTGCCGCTTCAAACCGGGAGATTTGGTGTGACGAATCCATGATAACGCGTATGGCCGTAAAACGAGCCAGGGCCCCTGTCAAGTTCCATGGCCGATGTTGTGGCATTGCAATATAGTTGTTCCGCAAATAATTACAATGGCTTGTAGGGGCAATTAGAACACCCTGCGCCAGCCTGTCACAGGGACGCCACACAAGCGGCGGCGCGCTGACCGGAGGTCGCGGCCCCTTCGATGGTCGCCGGCAGCCCAGTGGCCGTCCAATCGCCAGCAAGAGCCAGGTTGGGGTGGCGGGTACGGGCGGGCGGCCGAAGGGCGAGGGATTGCGGCACCTGGGCGAAGGTCGCCTGATGCTCCTTGATGACGCGGTAGGCCGGAATCGGGGTCTTCCGGGGCCAGGGCGAGCGCCTTCGTTACGTCGCGCCAGACCAGGGCGGCCAACGCCTCGGCCGGCTGGTCGACCAGCGCGTCGGCGGCACTGATGGTCACCGAAACGACATCCCCGCGCAGGAACAACCACTGCGCGACTCCGCCGAGCACGCCGAGATACGGGGTTTCAATTTTAAGTGACGGCGGCGCGGGCAGCCGGAAATGGAGGTTGAGGATGGCGCGGCTGCCCTCCGGCACGCCCAGCCCGGGCAGCAATGCACCAGCGATGCGCGGCGGCACGGCCAGAACGACTTGGTCTTCCGGCGCCAACTCGATGCTTGCCTGGGCGAAGCGCAGCCCGGTGACGCGATCACCCGAAAACGCGAACTCGCGCAGACGATGATTGAAATGGAGCGTGGCGCCGAGGCGCTTCAGCGTGCGCAAGCCCGGCTCGACGAAGCTCGCGGATAATCCATCGCGCACCACCAGCCCGCGACAGGCGGCTCCGCCGCGCCCGAACGTCGCGCGCAGCACGGGCGCTAGAAGGGAAGCCGCCGCCTCGGTCGGAGCTGCGTTCAGGACCGCGACGGTGAAGGGCTCGACGAGAGGGCGATAGAGCGGGTGCGATGGTGCTACTTTCGCCGCGACAGTTTCGTCGCCGCCCTCGCGCATCAGGCGGAGCAGCGAGAGATAATCGCCCACGCGCGTGCCCGGGATGCGGCGATCGGCGGCGAAAATCCACCAGGGAATCCGGCCGTCATTGGGCCGCAGGGCCCAGCGCGCGCCGTTCGCGAGATCGACGAAAGGGAACACGGCGCGACCGACATCGATCAACGTGTCGCGGGCGCCGACGGCGTCGAGATAGTCCAAAGCGGCATCGTTGCAGGTCAGCAGCAGGTGGTTGCCGTTGTCGATGGTGCGCCCGAGGCTCGCATCGGCGTAGGAGCGGCAGCGCCCGCCGCCATGGTCGGTCGCCTCATAGAGCGCGACGCGCTTGCCGCCTGTTGCCAAGCGCACAGCGCAGGAGAGGCCGGCGATGCCGGCCCCGATGACGTGAACGATGGCCATTCAGCTCAGAATATGCCGTAGCGCAGCGCGATCCACAGCTTCTCCGGCGTCGAGAGGCTGACGCGCTCCTCGGGCCGCGCGAAATTGCGCGCCACGAGCCGGTCGAGAAGGCGGCGATAAAGCATCAAGATCACCAAGGCCGGACGCAACGCACGGCGATCATTGGCGCGGATCAGGCGAAGGGCCGTGTCGAAGCGCTGGCTGGCCGTGCGCGCCAGTTCGGCGCAGACCGCTGGCAGGTTCGGGTGGTGCAGAATTTCCAGCGGCGAGGCGATCCCAATGCCGTGCGCGTCGAGCAGCTCGCGCGGCAGGTAGACGCGGCCCAGCCCGCTATCCTCGCCCAGATCGCGCAGGATGTTGGTGAGCTGCACCGCCAAGCCAAGATTTTCGGCGAGCGCGCGCGCATCGTCGCCCTTAGCGCCGAAGATGCGCACCGACAGCAGGCCGACCGCGCCGGCGACACGCGCGCAATAGAGTTCGAGCTCGGCGCGCGAGGGCGCGATGATGGTGTCCGCCGAATCCATCTCCATGCCGTCGATGATGGCGAGGAAATCGGCGCGCTCGAGGCCGTAGCGCGCAACAGCGCTCTTGAGGGCGTAAGCGATCGGATGCGACGGACGGCCCGCGAAAAGCCGATCGATCTCGCTGCGCCAGGTCTGGAGCGCGGCCAGCTTGGCCGGGCGTGGTGCATCGCCATCGGCGATGTCGTCGACCACGCGGCAGAAAGCGTAGACCGCGAACATCGCCTCGCGTTTTTCCGCCGGGAGCACGCGCATCGCCCAGTAGAACGAGGTGCGCGCGTTGGCGACGACCGCGAGGACGTGTGCACGCGCGGCCGCGTCGTCGATGGCGGCCGGTGTGGCGTCGCTCCCGGTTGTCAGCGGTGGGGCGCTTGCCATGGAATTGTGCGCGCCCGGAGCCGGGTCCGGACGGGGCCCTAGGCGCGGGCCGGGCGCTGGGCTTCGCTCTGGCCCAGGGCCGCCAGCGCCGTGGCGACGATGTGCTTGGCGTTGAGCCCGGCGGCGTCGTACTGGAGCTGCGGCTTGTCGTGGTCGATCAGCTTGTCGGGCAGGATCATCGGCCGGATTTTGAGACCGGTATCGAGCAAGCCCGTCGTCGCCAGATAGTGCAGTACGTGCGAGGCGAAGCCGCCGATCGCACCTTCCTCGATCGTCACCAGCACCTCGTGCTCGGCCGCCAGACGGCGGACAAGATCGGTGTCGAGCGGCTTGCAGAAGCGCGCATCGGCGACCGTCGTCGAGAGTCCGCGCGCACCCAGCTCGTCGGCCGCCTTGAGGCATTCCTGCAGGCGCGCACCGTAGGACAGGATCGCGACCTTGCTGCCCTCGCGCACGATGCGGCCTTTGCCGATCGGCAGGACCTCGCCGCGCGCCGGCAGCGCCAAACCGATGCCCTCGCCGCGCGGATAGCGCAGCGCCGAGGGACGGTCGTCGATCGCGACCTGGGTCGCGACCATGTTCATGAGGTCGAGCTCGTCGGCCGCGGCCATCAGCACGATATCGGGCAGACAGCCGAGATAGGATATGTCGTAGGAGCCGGCATGCGTGGCACCGTCGGCGCCGACGAGCCCGGCGCGATCCATGGCGAAGCGCACCGGCAGTCGCTGCAGCGCCACGTCGTGCACGACCTGATCGTAGGCGCGCTGCAGGAACGTCGAATAAATCACCGCGAACGGCTTGAAGCCTTCGGTCGCCATGCCGGCGGCGAAGGTGACGCCATGTTGCTCGGCGATGCCGACATCGAAGGTGCGCTTGGGAAATTTCTTGCCGAAGAGATCGAGGCCCGTGCCCGACGGCATCGCCGCGGTGATGGCGACGATCTTGTCGTCCTTCTCCGCCTCCGCGATCAGCGCATCGGCGAAGACGCGCGTGTAGGTCGGCGCCTGGGCCGCGACCTTCACTTGCGCGCCGGTGACGACGTCGAATTTGTTGACGCCGTGATATTTGTCCGACGACGCCTCGGCAGGCGCGTAGCCCTTGCCCTTCTGCGTGATGACATGGACCAGCACCGGGCCGGGCTCGGTCGATTCACGCACGTTGCGCAAGATCGGCAGCAAATGCTGCAGATTATGGCCGTCGATCGGGCCGACGTAATAGAAGCCCAGCTCCTCGAACAGCGTGCCGCCGGTGACCATGCCGCGCGCGAATTCCTCGGCGCGCTCGGCCGCGGTCTTGACGGCTTGCGGGAATTTCTTGGCGAGATCGCGGGCGATGTGACGCAGGCCGCGATAGGTTTTCGACGAGATGAGGCGCGACAGATAGGCGCTCATCGCGCCGACCGGCGGCGCGATCGACATTTCGTTGTCGTTCAAGACCACGATCAGGCGCGAATCCAGCGAGCCCGCATTGTTCATGGCCTCGTAGGCCATGCCCGCACTCATGGCGCCGTCGCCGATGACGGCGATGACGTTGTTCTGCTTGCCGGCGAGGTCGCGCGCGACGGCCATGCCGAGGCCGGCCGAGATCGACGTCGAGCTGTGCGCCGCGCCGAAGGGATCGTATTCGCTCTCCGAGCGGCGCGTGAAACCGGACAGCCCGCCGCCCGTGCGCAGCGTGCGGATGCGGTCGCGCCGGCCGGTCAGGATTTTGTGCGGATAGGCCTGGTGGCCGACATCCCAGATCAGCCGGTCGCGCGGCGTGTCGAAGACGCGGTGCACGGCAACGGTGAGCTCGATGACGCCGAGGCTGGCGCCGAGATGGCCGCCGGTGGCGGCGACCGCCTCGATCGTCTCCTGGCGCAACTCGTCGGACAGCTGCTGCAGCTCTTCGTCATTGAGGGCACGCAGATCGGCGGGCTCATGAACCATGTCGAGCAGTCGCGTGCGATTCGGGATGCTCATCGTCTTCGAAATCTCCTGGGGAACTCTGCAAACCTGGCGTGCCGCGCAGGCGGCCGGCTGCGGGCGCCCGGCCGGATCTTGCATCCAATGCAAGGCCGGGGCGCCGGGGAATTCCAATCTCTACACCGAATCAGTGGTTTCCGTCCATATGGCCGGGGCGCAATGTCGCCGTTGCCGGCCCAACGATGCGACGGGCGAATAATCCCATCACGCCCTGCAACCCGCAGACAAGAAAGGCGGATCGCCCCAGGACCACGCGTTCGGCCAGCGGGTCGCGGCGGCGCAGCTCGGCCGTCAGCCGTTCGGCGATCCGCACGATGACCGCCGATTCCATCGCCAGCCGGCGGCTGCGCAGCGCCACCGGGAACGGGCGGGCCTGGACCAGGAGTGCTTCGACGCCGTCGAGGCAGCGGTCGAGCACGCGGCGCAAGCCTGGGGTGGCCTGCGGCCGATCCAGGTCGGCAATCGTGGCGCCGGCCTCGTCGAGCCAGTCCTGCGGCAGATAGACGCGGTCGAGCGACCGGTAATCACCCTGGCAATCCTGCAGATGGTTGATCACCTGCAGCGCGTTGCACAGCGCGTCGGCGCCGGCATGCAGCGCCCGGTCCTCGCCATGCAGGTCGAGCAGGTAGCGGCCCACCGGGGCGGCCGAGCGTTCGCAGTAGTGGATCAGCTCGCCCCAATCGCGATAGCGCGTCTTGACCGCGTCCTGCTGGAACGCGTCGATCAGATCGAGGCCGTGCTTCGCAGGCACGCCGGTGGCCGCCATGCTGTCGTGCAGCCGCGTCGCTTTCTCCAGCCCGGGTGCCGCGGGGCCCGTCCCGATCAGCGCGTCGGCGAAGGCCTGCAGGCGATCGATCTTATCCTGAGGGCCGAGGGCGGGGTTGTCGGCGATGTCGTCGATGGCGCGCGCGAAGGCGTAATAGACGGCGACATGCGGCCGCAGGGCCGCGGGCAGCAGCCACGAGCCGACCGGAAAATTCTCGTCGCCGGCGCCCTTGCCGGACGGTGTTTCGACCTGTTCGCTCACGGGGGCTGTACTTAGCCTGCCTCGGGCGCGGACGCCAGACTGGACCCGCGACCACATGCGCCGTCCGTGCTGTTATTGAACGGGCAGGTCGACCTTCACATAGGCGTTGCGGGCCGGTGCGCCGGCGCAGAGATGGATCTCGCGGCGCCCGCAATCGAAAATGACCGAGAATGCGGTCTGCGTCGGCTCGCGGTCCGATGCGGCCTTGCAGATGGCATCCGGGGCGCCGTCTTCGTTCGCCAGCAGCGCCATGATGGCTTGGGGGTCCGACAGCGCGCCGCCATGGCGCGTCAGTGCGGCGTAACGTGCGCGGCTCGAGGGATAAACGCGCTGCAAGGCCGCCTCGTCTTGATCCGTACGGATATCCATCTGCAAGGCATGATTCGTGTGAAAGACCGGCGAGGTCTGCGTGACGGTTTTCGCTCCGTGGGCAGGGGAAACTTCGATTGCGGCGACGTTGCCGTTGCGATCCCCGAGCAGGTAAGAGCGGCCGCCCATATGGCGCAGCGACGCAAGACGCTTGATTGCCGACAATATGTCGGGCTCGGCGAGCATGAGGCGACGCACGATCTGACTGGGCAGGCCATCGCCGGCCTGCCGCATCAGGAGGTCGTTGTTCACGAAGGCGAACCCCTGGCGGTTGCATCCGACCCAGCCGAGACCGCCGATTGTGGCGACAACCGCGTGCTCGACGCCGTTTGGACCGAGATGAAGGAAGAATGCGAGCTCATCGATCGCGCCCGGCGGCGCGTCCCAATTTTGCGCGACTAGGGCGCCGCCTCGCGCGGTGAGTGCCACGGCGCTGCAGCCGGTCGTTGCGGGGGTTGCGAAGAATTCAAAGCCGATATTGAGCAGGATCCCCGTGGCGTCGACGCTCGCCCCCTCCGCGATGCCATGAATTTCTTCGCCGATTTCGGCTGCCTGAGTTGCGATGAGCGGCCATGCCTGCGCCGCGCGACGATGCGCGGCGTCGAAGCCGGCGGCGTTTTGGTCCGCGCGCAGCCGCGCCTAAATCGCCGCCGCGAAGCGGGCGCCATGCTGCCGGCCCCGTTCGCGCGGCGAACCGTGCAGCACAATCAGGGGCATGGGGTGGGCGCTCATTGTCGCTAGGGCGCGCCGTCGCGGCTGCCGATCATGCGGTCCAGCACGAAGACGATGAAGACGTTGAGGACGATGATCAGTGTCGACACGGCGAAAATCGCGGGGTTCAGCGACGTGTTGCTCTGCTGGAACAGCCACATCGACAGCGGATAGACATCGACGGTGTAGAGAAAATAGGTGAGCGTGAATTCGTTGAACGACAGTACGAACACCAGCAGCAATCCGGAGACGATGCCGCCGCGGATCAGCGGGAGGATGATTTCCACAAAGGCGCGGAAATTCGACGCGCCGAGCGTCTTGGCTGCCTCGAGATAGGCCGAATCGAGCCCTTCCAAGGCGGCCGAGACGTTGCGGATCATGAACGGCAGCGTCACGATCGTATGGGCGATGACGATCTGCCAGAAGCCGAGATCGCTGCTGAACGAGCTGACGATGATCAGAAGCGCCACGCCAAGCACGATCGCGGGAAAAACGATCGGCAGGTTGATGAGCTGCTGCGCCAGGGCCTTGCCGCGAAATTCATGGCGCGCGAGCGCATAAGCGGCGGGAACCCCCGCAAACACGCAGACCACACCGGTGAGGGCCGCGATCTGCAGGCTCGTGCGCAGCAATTCCCATAGGCGTGCGATCTCGGCGTTTTCGCTGAACAGCATCATCCAGATCTGTCGGTACCATTTCAGGCTCATGCCTGGCGGTGGGAATTGCCGGGTGTCGGCGGGCGTAAAGGACATCACGGCGACCACGGCGATGGGCAGGAGCAGGATGCCCAGCAGCACGAACGTGATCGCGGCGAGCGCAACGGCCTCGGGGCCGCTTCGTCCGATCCGGGAGGGCTCATGCGACATCGCGAGCGCCTTGAGCCGAGCCGCGCGAGCTCAGCGACAGGTAGATGGCCTGCACGCTGATCGCGAGGAAGATGAGGACGATGGAGAGGGCAGAGCCGAACGGCCAGTCCAGGAGCGGGCCCATCTGGTCGCGGATCAACAGCGCCACGGTCGTGACCTTCAGGCCGCCCAGCAACAAAGGAACGACGAACGCGCCGGTGTTGAAGCCGAAGACCAGCAGCGAACCCGCGAGAATTCCGGGCCATGCCAGCGGCAGAACGATATGAACGTAGACGTGCGCTCTTGAGGCGCCGAGCACGCCGGCGGCTTCTTCCAATGCGGGCGATATGTTGCGCAGCGCGCTCAGGATGGGGAGGACAGCCAACGGAACGGTGGTCTGCACGAGGCCGAGCAGCACGCCGACCTCGTTGAATAGGAGCGCCGTCGCTCTCTCATGCCCGAAGATGCCGGCGAGGGACTGATTGAGGAGGCCGTTGGGCCCGAGGATGACGATCCACCCATAGCTCTGCACCAGCAGACTGATTAGCATCGGCAGCATCACGCAGATCAGGACCAGTCGCCGCAGCGAAGCGGATCGCGTGCGCGACATGTAGAGCGCGATCGGGAAGGCGATGACGATGGTGATAACGGCGCTGAGGAAAGCCAGCCAGATCGTTTTCGCAAAGACGCGGATATAGAGGCTGTCGTACAGGCCCGTGTAATTGGCAAGCGTCCATGTCTCCCACTCGGCGTTCTTCAGGCCGAAGCTCATGCGCAGCACGGCCAGGCTGCAGACGAGCAGGAGGCCGATGAATATTCCGGCCGGCAACAGCAGGAGGCCGAGGCGACTGGCGCGTTTCAGCGTCACCGGCCGGCTGCCAAGAATGACGGCTTGGCGGTCACACTAATCCCTCGCGATCAACGCGTGGTGAGGGTTGATCTCAAGAAAGACCTGCCCCTTCCCGTTCGCGAATTCGTCGAAATCCGCGGGCGCGCGCGCCGCCAACTCCTGGCCGTCGGTGAGCCGAATACGATAGCGGTAGACGCCCGAGACGAACTGGGCGGCGATGATCTCGCCCCTGAGGCAGCCCGGCCGGGGTTCGCGCAGCGACAGACTTACATGCTCGGGCCGGATCAGAAGCGATAAATCGCGGCCGGCCGGCCCGGCGGGATCGGCGCTCCGCAAGACCGCACCGGCAAGTTCGATGGCGTCGGGACTGGCGGCACTCGCAACGCTGCGGGCGCGCAGACAGTTGAGATCGCCCAGGAACTCCGCCACAAACCGCGTCTTCGGCCGCTGATAGACCTCGACCGGCGTTCCGACCTGCACAATCTCGCCGCCGTTCATGATGGCGATGCGATCGGACATCATTGACGCGGTTTCCTGATCGTGGGTCACGTAGATCGCCGCGACATTGAGTTGCTTTTGAATCGCGCGCAGCTCGCCCGCCATATAGTCGCGTAGGCGGCGATCGAGCGCTGCCATCGGCTCGTCGAAGAGTACGAGTGCGGGCTCCGTCACGATCGTGCGTGCCAAGGCCACGCGCTGGAGCTGCCCGCCGCTCAGCTGACCCGGCATACGCTCACCGAAAGTGTCGAGCGGCAGTTGCACCAGGTCGAGCGCGCGGGCGACCTTCTCCTCGATCACCTGCCGCGGCATCTTGCGCATGCGCAGGCCGAACGACACGTTGCGCTGCACCGACATATGCGGAAATACCGCCAGAGACTGGAACACCAGGCCGATATTGCGCCGGTGCGGCGCTTGGCCAAGCACGCTCTTGCCGAAGATGCGGATGTCGCCGACGTTGGGCTCGTCCAGGCCGGCGATCATGCGCATCGTCGTGGTCTTGCCGCAGCCGGACGGGCCGAGAATGGAGACGATCTCGCCCGGATGAACGTCCAGCGAGACGTTCTTGACCGCATGGATGCTGCCATCGGCGAAACTGCGGCTGATCGCCTTGAGCTCCAGAACAGGGGCCGCCATCTTGGTGTCGTTGCGTGGCAACACCTTGCTGGAGCTCCTCGTTGTCATTGTGTCGTCGAGCACGGCTCAGCCTATCAAGAAAAGGGTCCTGGCGCGGGGCGCCAGGACCCGCATGCAGAGTCAGCTGGCAACGGCCTCGGTGTAGCGCTTGATCCAATCAGCGCGCACGCTGGCCAGATAGTCCGTGTCGAGCTTGGCCGCCTTCGCCTTAATCACGGCGGGCGAAGCGATATACGGGCTGCTCTTGGCCTTGTCGGAGAGCTGCGCGTCCTGATTGATCGGGCCGTACCACACATCCTCGGCCATCTGCGCCTGCGCCTTGGGATCGAGCGCCTGGTTGATCAGGGCATGCACGGCGTCCGCGTCGCCGGGATGGCCCTTCGGCACGACCATGAACTGCAGATCGACGAAGAAGCCCTCCTCGAGATCGTAGGTGCCGCTGAGGTTGTATTCTGGCTTCGGGATGAAATCCGCCATCTCCAGCGGCGAGTAGACGCCGCCGGCGTTGAGCGAATTCGAACGGAACAGCTCCGACAGCTGGTTGGCGTTGGTGGAGATCGTCAGCGCGCGCGGTTTCAATTCGCGCAGCAGCTTGAACCCGGCGTCGGGATTTTTTTCGCTGCCGCCGGCGATGCGCGAGGCGACGATCGTCAGCTCCATGGCCGCGGTATTGTTGGCGGGCGGCACGAAGATCTTGCCGGTGTTCTTCTCGTCCCACAGCACCTTGTAGGATTTCGGCGGCGCGGAATAGGCCTTGGTGTTGTAGACCATGCCGTCGCTCCACAGGAAATAGCCGACGCCGAAGCCGTCCGCGCCGCTGCGGTATTCCGGCAGGACGCGCTCAATGTTCGGGATTTTCGCGGTATTCGGCTTTAGCAGCAGGCCGGCCTTGGCCAGCTCGATGGCGCCGACGCCGGACAAGATCACGAGATCGTATTGCGGGCGTGCGGCCGACGCCTTGATCTTCGCCACCATCTCGGACGTGGTGCCGGTCAGGTCCGCGATCACGCGGGCACCGGTCGCCTGCTCGAACGGCTTCAGGATGTTGCGCACGGCGGCCTGGCCCGTCGCGTCGGACCAGGCGAGCACGCGAACCTGTTTACCGGCGAATTTGTTGCCTTGCGCGAAGGCCAGCGGCGCCGTGAAGGTACCGGTGCCGGCGGCGAGGGCGGTGGCGGCGGTTCCGCTCAGAAACCGGCGGCGGTGGAGCATCGTGTCGAAATGGATCTTCATGGACCTCTCCTGTTCGTTGGGTTTTGTTGTGCGTTAGATCACGATCAACTCTCTCGGGTTGTTGCGTGTCACGCGTTCGGCGCCGCTTTTGGTAACGACGACCGTTTCGCTGATGCCGAAGCCGCGGGCGAGGGCGAGCATGTGGAACGCCATGCCCTCTTCGAATACCGGCCAATCCGCCTGCTCGTTGAAATCCAGCGTCTGCCATTCCGCGGTGCGCGGCGGAAAGCCGATGCCTGTCGAATAGCCGGAGCGGTTGAAATAGTCGGGACGGATCTTGCGGATGGGCCCGCGCACCAGCGCGTCGACCTGTTTGCTCGAGGCGCCGGGCGCAGCGCCTTCAGCGCCTCTTCTTGCGCCTTTACGACAAGCTCAGCCGCCTCGCGCGCGTCGTCGGAGGGCTTGCCGACGGAGATCGTGCGCACCTGCGCGGCGTGATAGCGCTCTACACAGCCATAGAGCTCGAGCAGCACGAGCTCGCCTGCCGCCAGCGGCTTGGACGTCCAGTTGGCGTGGCACACGTTGTAGCGATGGCCGGACATGATGTGATGCGGCAGGCCGGTGTATTCGCAGCCGGCGAGCACGCCCTGGTTCAAGACGGTCGCGGCGATCTCCGCTTCCGTGACGCCGGGCCTCATCATCTGGATGGCGGCGCGCATCTCGGCCTCCGCGATCAGGCCGGCGCGGCGGATGTAATCGAGCTCGGCGCCGGATTTGACGAGGCGAATGCGATCGACGAGCTGGCTGGCGTCGCGCCATTGCGCGCCGGGCAGGGCGCGATGCAGTTTCTCGGCGACATCGACCGTCAGGAACCAGGATTGCTTTTCGATGCCGATGACGCTTGTCGCGCCGCGAACGGTGCGCAGGACATCCACGGTCCGCTGGACGACGTCTTCGCCTTCGCGCCACGTCTCGCAGTTCTCGAGCCAGGAATATTCATCGACATTCCCTTTTTCGAGATAGCGCAGTAGGAGGATCGGCACGGCGCCGTCGGCGGTCACGCACAGGGTCTGGTACGCGAAGTAGCCCGACGTCTGGTACCCGGTCAGGTAATAAATATTCTCCGGCGCGTGAACGAGCAGGACATCCAGTCCTGACCGCTTCATGGCAGCCCGGGTCGCCGCCACCCGCTGCTGGAATTCAGTTGTAGCAAACGCCTGAAGTCGCCCCGCCATGCCGCCCCTCTTGCTGCAGCAAGACCGGCCTGCAGCGCCTGTCACGCCGGTTGCGCGACAGGCCGATCCTAGGCTGAGGAAACATACGAGGGCAACATTTTTTCCATATTACGGTCTAAATCACTCTATATATCCATATTATGGGAAAATATTGCGCAGGCAAGCAGACGGTCTAACGGCTGCGGTGCCGTGATCGCGGCGTCGCGGTGGGCTAAACGTCGGCGGCCTGGCGTTTGCGCAGCGGGCTCAGCGCTTCTTCGATGCCGCGAACTTCGTCGCGCAGCATTTGCAGCAATTGCACCTGGCGCTCGGGTGAAAGCCGCGCGCTCGTCATGTTGATCGAGATGGCGGCGACAACATCGCGGTCCTTGGGCCGGATCGGCACGGCGAGGGCGGAGATACCCTCCACCAGCCGTCCGTCGTCGATCGCATAACCGTTGTCGCGGATCTGCGGCAGCGCGCGCCGGATCTCGTCCGCCGTCAGCCCGTTGAACGCGCCGTAGCTCGCGGCATTGATCTCCAGCACGGCGTCGATTTCCTTGGGCGGCAGGAATGCGAGGATGGCTTCACTGGCCGGCCCCACGCCAAGCGGGATTTGCCCGCCGATGTAATTGGTCAGGCTCGCGATCATGTACGAGCCTTCCTGGCGATCGACGCTCACCGCATTGCGCCCGGATCGGCCCATCAGGAAGATCGTGTCGCTGGTCGCCGCGGCGAGGCGCAACAGGGCCGGCCGGCACAAGCGCCGCAAGCCCGTGCCTTCCGCGGCCTGGCTGCCCAAGGCGAAGAGCGCCACGCTCAGACGGTAGCGTTTGGTCGATTGCTCGCGCTCGATCAGATTGTGACGCTCGAGCGCCGTGATGATGCGATGCGCGGTCGAGGTCTTGAGACCGACCGCTTCGGTAATGGCCGACGCACGCGCGCCGCTTTCGCCGGCCTCGCCCAGAAATTTCAGAACCGCCACAGCGCGATCGAGGAGCTGTGTGCCGGTCGCCCGTTCCCCGTCGTCGAGATCGTCCATGCGTCACCTGCGCGGAAGGTCTGGCGATGGGATATTCGGTTTATGCTGCCTTTGCAATCGGACCGCCGCTCACTGCGCGGCCAGTTCGTGCGTGGGATTGGTGCCGGCGCTCTTCTGGCGCAGAATTTTTAGAAGCGGTGCCGGCGCGCCGTCTTCGAATTGGCGCATGGCGGCGGGGATATCGGCGACCCAGACAGGATCGGCCGCCGCGCGCGTCGCCGCAAAGAATTTCCGCTCCAGATCCTGCCAGGACATCGGGTTTGAGGGCTCGCCCTTGGGGACAAGGACCGTTTCGGTCAGCTGCCTGCCGCGCACCGTCACCGTGACGCGGCCGGGCACGGACGCCGAAAACATCGCGTCGAACTCAGGATCGAGGTGCAGCTTCACGCGCCGGGACAGCGCCAGCACATCTTGGTCGCCCAGCGTCTCCTCCAGCATCGGCAGCAACGCTGGCGCGCCACGCGTTGCGGCCAGGGCCACGCAAAACGGCAGGCTGTATTGCGCCGATTTCGAGACTTCGTGGCGCTGCCTCGTTGTTGAGGGAAAGGGCACGTCCGAATGTGGCTGATGTCGATTGATTCGATATCGTCGGCGGAGAAGCGATGGCGCTCTTGCAATGTCAGGATCGCATCGATGGGAGCATGGGCCCAACGGCAGCAGCTGTATTCCTTGAAATAGACGGTCTCGATCATCCACGAGCGGCCGAGATCGCGGGTCAGCAATCGCGCCATCGAACTCCGTGTGGTCCAGCAGATCGACCGGACCGGATAGGCCTGCTTGCGCCAGGTTAACGGCGAGAATGCCGTTGGCGGTCGCTGCGGGGATGCCTTCCTTGACCGTGTTGCCCATGAATTGCGTATAGGCAACAGGCGCCAAACATGGCGCCGTCGTTCCGGCGATCGCGATCGCATGGGCGATGCTTTCGCTCGGTAGGCCGCGCAGATATCCGATGGCGGCGGCCACGCCCTGTCCGCACCAAAGGCCGGTCGCCATCGTCCCGAGCGTCTTGAAATCGCGCGCGGCACTGATACGGATGCCGATCTCGTAGCCGAGCGCGATCGCGGTCAGGATCCGGTCGGCGCCACGAATCGTGGGCGTCCGCGTGCGCCAGCACCGCCGGGATGACCGACGCGCCGGGATGACCGGCGGCGGCGCGGTGGCCGTCATCCAGATCGAGCATCGATGACGCCGCCGAATTCGCAAAAGCCGCGCCGGCCATGGCGAGGCGCGCGTCGCTGAACCAGCAGGCGGCCGTGCCCGGACCCCAGAATTGCAACGCCGCGCGCCGGGCGGCCTGCGCCCCCGGCGTCGGATGGCCGGCAATTGCCGCCGTCAGGAGGTCGAAAACGGTCCGGATGGCTGCCTTTCGGGCTGAGTTCGGCAGTGCTTCGGGGCTGTGAGCGAACTCGGCGAACTGCGTCGCGGCAAACATGCGGCCTCCTAAGGAGGCCTTCTATACCACAATATGGATTATTTTCTATAAATTTCCCTTTATGTGGAAGTTTTATCGTCTGGCGTGTAGTGGCGGCCCTTCCAGGCGCCGCCCGCGCCTTTGAAGTGGCGGCGGGCGGAGTTGATCGTCATGGCGATGTAGAGGAGGGCCGCCACCGGCAGGGTCAGGGCCCAGGGCCAGGACAGGCGGTAATAGGCCAGCATCGGCACGAAAGAGAGCGTCATCGCCAGCCAGGCCGCGCCCGCCAGCAAGGCGGCGGCTGAATCGCCGTGCTGCGGATAGAGAAGGGCGATCAAAGGCGGTGCCAGGTAGATGATTGCGAGACCGATCACCGTGCCGAGCAGCAGCAATGGGGAATGGCGAAGCTGGGCATAGGCTGAGCGCGCCACCATCGCCCAGATATCCGCGAGCTTCTCATAGACGCGCAGGCTGAGACTGGAATTGGCGAGGCCCAGCCACAGCTTGCCGCCCTTCGCCTTGATCGCGGCGGCGAGCGTACAATCGTCGATCAGCGCGCCACGAAGGGCGGCGAACCCGCCGATGCGCGTGAGCGCATCGCGGCGCACCAGCACGCAGCCGCCCGCGGCGGCGGCGACGCGGCTGCGGTCGTCGTTGACGGCGGCGAAAGGGTACAGCTTGCGAAAAAAATAAACGAAGGCGGGGATCAGCAAGTGCTCCCACAATGTCGCGCAATTGAGCTTCACCATCAGCGACACGAGATCGCGGCGGTGGAATTCGGCCAGCGCCACCAGGCGGCGCAGCAGATCTGGCGGATGTGCGATATCGGCGTCGGTCAGCAGCACATAGGCGGCGTCCGGTGCCGCGCGATCGATATGCGCGAGACCGTTGTGAAGCGCCCAGATCTTGCCTGCCCAGCCTTCCTGCAGCGGCGGTGCCGCAATGATCTGCAGATTTTTCCCCGATGCTGCTTCGCGCGCGATGTCGGCGGTGCCGTCGCTGCTCGAATCGTCGATCAGCGTGACGCTCACGCGCCCGGGATAATCCTGGCCGCACAGCCCCGCGATCGTCGCGGCGATGGTCGCGGCTTCATCGCGCGCGGGAATCAGCACGGCGATCTCGGGCCAAAGCTGCGGCGCCGGCAGCTCGGCCGGCAGGCGTTCGCGCGTCAGCCAGAAGAACCCGCGGCCCAGCAACAAATAGATCCATGCCGCGAGCGAGAGGGCGGCGACGACGCTCAACCAGGTCATGCGCCTAGCGCGGTCCGGGGCGCAGGACGGCACGCATTGCGGGCAGCACAATCAACATGCAGGCAAGCGTGAACAGCAAGGCGATGGTCAGCAAGATGCCCATGCTGGCGGTGCCGCGATGACCGGAGATGGCGAGACTGCCGAACGATGCCAAAGTCGTCAGCGCGCTGAACAGCACCGCGCGCGGCGTGATTGTCTGCATGAAGCTGCCGTCGGACTCCTCGCGCGCGCGCGTGACGAGATAGATCCCGGTCGCGACGCCAAGGCCGAGCAGCAGCGGCAGGACGATGATGTTGGCGAAGTTGAGCGAGGGGCCGATCAGCGCCGACACCGCGCAGGTGAGGAGCGAGGCCAGCGCCAGCGGTGCCAGCACGAGTGCCACATCGGCCAGATTGCGCAGCTGGAACCACAGCAGAAGCACGGTCAGAACCAGCGCGGTGAGCGACGCTTGCCGGAACGCTTCGATCACGGCATCGCTGGCGCCCAGCAGCATGACGGGGTCGCCAGCGGCGTCGGGGGCGACGGCGCGGACGGCGGCGACGAAGCGCGCGAGGGCGGCGGGATCGTCGAGGCTTTCCTTGGGATAGACCTCGACGCGCGCGCGGCCGTCCGGCGCCAGATACTGGCTGCGCAGATCGGCGGGAAGGCTCTCGAGCGTGACCGGCTTCGCTTCCAACGCCAGTCGCAGATCGGCGAGGCGCGCGGGCAGGCTGCCGATCAGCGCCTGTTCCAGCTCGCGCAATCCAGCTTCGTTGCGGCCCGGACCGGCGAGGAATTCGATCGAGGGCCGCACCGATGCGCTTCAAGGCAGCGGAGACTGGATCGTTGCCGGCGCTTTCCGCGAGCGAAGGCTGGAATGAGGCGATGGCGGCGCGTCGCTCGGCGTCGCTCGGCGCGGGCTTGGGTGTCGCGCTCGCCAACGGCGCCAGGAACAGCGCCATGTCGTCGATGATCTCGAGCTTGGCGTCCTGATCGGTGGGAACGAGATCGCGCACGGTCACGACCTTGTCGACCAGCGGCAGCCTCTTGAGGCGCTGTGCCAACTCTGCCGCTTGATCGACGTTGGCGGCGACGATGGAGATGGTGAGCGTGCCGACACCGCCGCCCGTCAGATCGTGCAGCGTGCGCACGGATTCCGTCGACGGGTCCTTGAGATTGAGCGGATTGGCATCGAAGCGCAGGCCCGGCAGCGTCGCCAGCGCCGCGATGCCGAGCACGATCGCGCCGATGCAAAGTGCCCGCGCATGGCGCGTGACCAGTTTTTCGAGGCTAGCGGCAGCCGGCACATGCAGTGCACGCGCGGCCGGGCGCGGCGGCATCAGGGTGATGAGGGCCGGCAGCAAGGTGATGTTGCCAACGAAGGCGATCAGGATGCCGAAGCCGGAGATCAGGCCGAGCTCAGAGATAGCGCGATAAGAAGTCGGGAAAAACGAGAAGAACGCCAAGGTCACGGCGGCGGCGGACAAGGCCAGCGAAGGGCCCACGCCGGCGGCCGCGGCCGTCAACGCTTGCGCGTGCGGCCTGCCGTTGTCGCGGTTTTCCTTGTAGCGCAGGGCGTAATGAATGCCGAAATCAACGGCAATGCCGAAGAACAGCACGGCGAAGGCGACCGAAATCAAATTCAGCTCGCCGACCGCGAAGGCGGCGAAGCCTGCCGTCCAGATTAGACCCATGATCAAGGTCGCGAGAATGGCAACGACTAAACGCGGCGAGCGGATACCGACGATGACGATAAGGGCCACGAGACCCAGCGACAGCACGCTGGCATGAATGGCGCCGTCGAACACGCTGTCGAGTTCCTCCGCCTCCAGCGCGCCATCGCCGGTGATGCGCAGCCGCGTGCCATGCGTGCCGTCGATGCCGATGTCCTTGGCGGCCTGGCGGATGGCGTCCATCGCCGCGCCGGCCGGGGCCAGCGACGTGCGGTTGACGGTCGGCTCGACGACGATGATCCGCCGTCGCGCGTCGTTGGCACCCGCGCCGCGCAGCAATTCCGACCAGGCCAGCGTGGCCGGCTGGCCGTCGGCGCGCGCACGGATGACGAATTCGAAGCGGTCGAGTGCCGCGGCCATGGCGGCGGGCGGGGGGCCGGCCTTGTCGAGCGACGCGGCGGCCTGGGCCAGCAGCGTGAACATGCCGCGCAGACTGGGGTCGGCGGCCAGGCCAGCGATGAAGGGCTGGGCCTCGGCCAGGCGGTCGGCGAGGTCCTGAAGCATCGCCACATCCAGATAGAGCAGCCCGTTGCGCCGGAAGAACGGGTCGCCGGCCGGATCGAAGATGCGCCGGATGAGATCGGGCCGCGCCTTGAGCTTGGCGACCAACTGAACCGCCTTGGCATCGGCGGTATCGCCGTCCTCGGCATCGATCACCAGTACCAGGCGGTCGGGAAAGCCCGGAAACGCGGCCTTGTAGGCGGCATGGGCCTTGCGGAAGGGCAGCTCGGGTGAGAGCGCGTCGGTGGTGTCGGTGTTGATGCCGAGCGTGCGGGTGATGTAAGGGATCAGCGCCGCCGACGACACTAGGGAGACGAGGACGATGAGCCACGCCGCGCGCCGCGCGAAATCCACCCAATCTGCCAGGGCCCGTTCGGTCCTGGTGGTGCCGGTCGTGCGTGGCAAGCGGCCTGATTCCTATCGGTTCGACGCGGGTTTGGCGGCGCCCGCAAGGGGCCGGTGGCAATCGGCGGGGAGAGTATGACGAGCCTCGTCACCGGGGCAACCGGGTTCGTCGGCGCCGCCGTGCTGCGGCGTTTGGTCGCCGAAGGCCATCAGGTGCGCGCCCTGGTGCGGCCGCAGAGCGACCGGCGCAACCTCGCGGGCATCGACTGCGAGATCGCTATGGGCAGCCTGATCGACCGCGAGAGCCTGCGCGCGGCGGTCAAAGGCTGCCGGGCGGTGTTCCACGTGGCGGCCGATTACCGGCTGTGGGTTCCGGACCCGCAGGCGATGCTGGCGGCCAATGTCGAGGGCAGCCGGACGCTGGTCGAAGAGGCGATGAACGCGGGCGTCGAGCGCATCGTCTACACCAGCAGCGTGGCGACACTCGGGCTCAAGCCGGGCGTGATCTCCGACGAGGCCAGCCTTGCCACGGTCGCCGACATGATCGGACCGTACAAGCAGTCCAAGTTTCTGGCCGAGCAGGCGGTGCGCCAGCTCGTCACCGAACGCGGCGCGCCGGTGGTGATCGTGCAGCCAGCGGCGCCCATCGGGCCGCGTGACATCAAGCCCACGCCCACGGGCCGCATGATCGTCGAAGCGGCATCTGGACGCATGCCGGCCTATGTCGATACCGGGCTCAATGTCGTGCATGTCGACGATGTGGCGGCCGGACACTTGCTCGCCTTCAACAAGGGACGCATCGGCGAGAGTTACATCCTGGGTGCTGAAAACCTGTCGCTGCGCCAGATCCTCGACACCGTCGCCGGCATCACCGGCGGGCGCAAGCCGATGCTGCGGCTGCCGCATGGCGTGATGCTGCCGATCGCGGTGATCGCCGAAGCCGTCGCCAAGCTGCGCGGCGGCAAGGAGCCGATCGTGTCGCGCGACAGCGTGCGCATGTCGCGCAAGACCATGTTTTTCGCGATCGAGAAGGCACGCCGGGAGCTGGGCTACGCGCCGCGCCCGGCGGTCGCAGCGTTGGAAGATGCCATCGCCTGGTTCCGCGACAACAAGTATCTCGGCTGAGCGGTTGCGTGGGGCCAGGGTGCGCGGCACACTTGGCCCCGCGGGAGAGAACATGACCGTGCTCGACATTCCCAACCGGCTCGATGTGGGCGATCGCCTGCGTTCGTTCGACTTCACCGACTTCCAGGGACGGCCGAGCTCGCTCGACCTGATGACCCTGGGCGGCCGGCCGATCGTGCTGCACTTCTCGGGCGCCGGGGACAACGCTTTCGCGGAGTTGCGCGCACTCAGCCAGGTCACCAACGATATTGCCGCACTCGAAGTTCCCGTCGTTGCGATTACAGCGTTGGACGTCGAGGGGCTGCCGGCACGGCTGGAGGGCGGCACGCTGCCGTTGGCGCTGCTGGCCGATCGCGACGGCCAGGTGACGCGCGCCCTGGGCACGACAGCGGACGAACACGCGCTGATCGTCGGGCCGGACCTGCGCGTGCTGCGCCGCCTGGTGCCGCGCGCCGAGCGGCCGCTCGCCGCGGCGATCCTGGACGAGTGCCGGGCGCTGACGCAGCGCGGCAACGAACGCTATGTTTCGGCGCAAGCGCCGGTGCTGCTGCTGCGCGACGTGCTCCCGCCAGAATTCTGCGCCAAGCTGATCGAGTATTGGAATGTGCGCGACAAGCGCAACGACATGGTCGGCTATGGCGGCAGCAACACCGCCAACCGCGACGCCAAGCGGCGCCAGGATGTCGTGGTCGAGGACAAGGTCATTCTGTCGGAAATCCAGGCCTACCTGCAGCGCCGCATGGTGTTCGAGGTGCACAAGGCGTTCTTCTTCGCCATCCGCAAGGCCGAGCCGTTCAAGATCGGCTGCTACGATGCTGCCGAGCGCGGCTGGTTCCGGCCGCATCGCGACAACGAAGTCGCGGCGTGCGCGCATCGCCGCTTTGCGATGAGCCTGATGCTTAATGACGATTACGATGGCGGCGGGGTGCGCTTTGCCGAATACCCCGGCCAGCTCTACAAGCCGCCGGCCGGCGGTGCCCTCATCTTCTCGTGCTCGCTGTTGCACGAGGTCGTGCCGGTGACCAAGGGGCGACGCTTCGGGCTGTTCGGGTTTTTTTCGTAGGCGCTACAGCAAAACCCACGTCAGCTCGTGCTTGTTGACCGAGAGGTGCATGAGCTTCGAGCCGGGGATGGCGGCGAAGGCGAGCGCCGTCGCGTGATCGGTGTCGCCCTGGAATTTAAGCGTGCAGACGAAGCGCTTGCACACGCCGGCGTCCATCCAGCGCTTGACCAGGGTGAGCAGGCGCGCGGGGTAGCAGATCACGTCGGAGAACAGCCAGTCGATCTTGCCGATCGCTTTGGGGTCGAGACCGAAGGCGCTTTCCTTGCGGAACTCCATGCGCGGCAGCGTCGCGATCTTAGGATCGAGTGGGGCTTTGTCGACGGCGATGACGCGCGCACCGGTCTCGTGCAGCACCCAGCTCCAGCCGCCGGGGCTGGCGCCCAGATCGACGCAGAGCTCGCCTGGCTTGGGCGAAATCTGCAACAGCGTGAACAGCTCCCAGAGTTTCAGATAGGCACGATTGGGCGGTACGCTCTTGTTCTCGACAAACTCGACAGCACCGTGGCGAAACGGACTGGCGCAACGGGCGCTGGCGATGATGGTGGTGGGATCGAGCAGCGTCCACGAGCCGAGCGGGGCGGCGGGTAGCGGTGACGGAAAGGCGATCGGTTTCGGTTTGAAGGATGGCAGCTTCGCCTCGATCAGCTTGGCGCGGCGATGATGCCCCAGCGAATAAAGCGCCCAGTTGCGTTGAAGGGCGCGCAACGCCTTGGCACCGTCGCCGATCGAGGCGATGGGAATCCGCACCGGATCGAACCAGACATTCTGCGCCCACGCCGCCGGCCGCGGCGGGCCTTCGGCGAAGACCAGGCGCTCGTGCACGGAAACGACCGCGCCGAGTTCCGTCACCAGATCGTCGACGAAACCGTCGGCGGCGAGATAGCCGGTCCAGCCGGTCGGGCGCGGCGACGCGGCCGCTGAGTCATCGCTCACGGAGGCGCCTTCGCGTTCAGTTGGGTGAGCGGGTGGAGGCGCCGGGGCCCTTGGGATCGGGAACCTCGGCGATTTCCTTGATCAGCTTGTTGAGGACCGCATAGGCGAAGGTGCTGAAATCTTCCGCCACCACGACGAAGGCGCCGGGGCCGCCGACCACGTTCTCGCGGTAATACTGGTCGAGCGGCGGCTGCGGGGTTTGGAACGAAAAGCCGGGCGTGGGCCGGTCGTTCATGATCGCGAGGCCGTTGATGGTGATGCCCAGCGCCACCGCATCGTCGCGCGCGGCCGCCGCGGGACGGCCGCTGTTGTTGACGCCGTCGCCCGAAACATCGATGACGCGGCGGGTTCCCTTGTGCGGATTGGCCGCGAAGACTTGAACACCGTAGTCGATCGCGCCGCTGATCGAGGTCCAGCCGCGGAAGGAGCGCTGTGCCGCCAGCAATTGCTCGGCGAACAAGGCGCCGCTCTCGGCGTCGCTGATCACCGTCCACGGCAGCACGACGTTCTGGAAATCGGCACCGGCCCATTCGACGAAGGTCACGGCGATGCGGTGATGCGCGTTGGACTGGATAGCATTGATGACGGAGGGGTGCATGAAGGCTTCGGCGTAGCCCTGGCGCTGCAGTTCGAATTCGTCGTCGTCGATGCTGCGCGAAACGTCGACGGCCAGCACCAGCTCGAGATCGACATCGATCGCGGCGGCAGCACCAGGCCATGCCCCGGCCAGGGCCAAAATTGCTGCTGCAATGAACCTGGCAAGTCCGGTCATGGTCCCTCACGGGTGACAGGAGGCTCCGCCGAGTCTCGAAGGGAAAGTATAGCCCGCGTTTGCCCGGCGAAGACAAGCAAGTTTGCGCCCCTGTCCTTGGCCTTACTTGCCTCGCGCCGAAAAGTGTCCGAAATCTTGGCGCGGTCGTGCCCAACACAATTCCGCCCCTTCCCACCGGCCCATCGAATCGCGCGTTGCTGCGGGCCTGGGCCTCGGCCCTGCTGGTGGGTGCCGCCGTCTGCCTGACGTTGGTCGCGGCGTTTGCCGGGCTCAATGCCCTGAAGCCGCTGGCGGCGGCGTTGATGTTGCTCTGGGTGCTTCTCAACCTGACGCTAACGACGCTGACGGAGCGCATCTTCCTGGGTGTTGCGACGGCCGCGGCGATTGCCGTTTTCGTGTTCATTGCCGACCCGGGGCGTGTGCTGCTGCAGGCGCTCGACCGAGCCAATCTTCTGTTCGCCTTCGTGATCAGCCTCAATTTTCTGCGCGATGCCGCGCAGAGCTCGGTGGCGGTGCGTCGCGCCGGGCATTTCCTGATCGCGCAATCGCCGCCGCGCCGCTATGCGGCGCTGACGCTGGGCGCGCATGTTTTCGGCATCGTGCTCAATCTGGGTGCCATCAACATGCTGGGGGCGCTGGTGCGCCGCGCCAACACGCTGGCGACAGCGGGCGGCGACGAACGCATCGTCAAAATCCGCGCGCAGCGCATGACGACCGCGCTGGTGCGCGGCTTCTGCGCCATGCTGATGTGGTCGCCGATGGGCATCAGCGTGGCGCTGACACTGTCGCTGGTGCCGACGCTGACCTGGTTCGATATTGGCCCGCCGGCAGCGATATGCGCGCTCGCGTTCATGGCGATCGGTTGGGTCATCGACCGGCTGGACTGGCCACCGGCGCTGCGCCGCGCCCCGCCGCGGCTCGCACCACCGCCGCCCGCGCGCGACGTGCTGCCGATGCTGGGGATCACGGTGGTCCTGGTGGCGGGGGTGCTCGCCACCAAGCTGGTGCTGGGCTCGAGCCTGCTGATCGCGGTGATGACCGCCGTACCGCTGATGGCGCTGGTGTGGATCGGTCTGCAATACCGGCGCGGCGGGACCAAGCTGATGGCGGCCGCGGTCGGGCGGCGGTTGCGCCGGCATGTGATGGGCCATCTGGCGCAGGCGCGGCCGGAGGCGGTGGTGATGGTCTCGGCCGCCTTCATGGGCGTGGCGCTGGCGGCGCTGATCGATGTCGGCGGGGCCATTCAATGGCTGGCGGCAAAGGGGGCTTCGCCCGCCTGGCTGGCCATCACGGTGTTCGCCGCGATCGTTGTGGCCGCACAGCTCTCGATCTCGCCCATCGTCGCGGCGACGATCATGGGGCTGGCGGTGGCGCATCTCGACCCGCCGGTGCTGCCGCCGCTGGCACTCGCGCTCGCGCTACAAATGGGCTGGTCCCTGGCGGCGGTCACGTCGCCTTATTCGGGCGGGATGCTGCTGCTGGCGCGGGTGGTTGGCGAACGGCCGCTGATGATCCAACTCTGGAACCTCAAATACGCCGCCGTCTGCTCGGTGCTGGTGGCGCTCGGGTTCTTCCTCTGGCTCTGAACTAGGGCGCTGCCAGGATGTGCTTGAGCGTTGCCCATGACGCGGCGTCGGGCGCCATCAGCAGCGGCCCCTGATGGCGTGCCAGCGAATACGGGCTCGCGTCGAGGAAGGCGGCGTGGCCGCCGGCCTCGCGATGGATCAGCACGCCGGCCGCATGATCCCAGGGCAGCGTGCGCGAGAACAGCGCGAAGTCGAGCGCGCCTTCGACCAGCGCCATGTAGACGCGGCCGGCACTGCCGCCGCGCCGTGTCGCGCCCAGGCGGTTGCTGGCGCGCGCCACGTCGAGGGCTCGGCGCCCGTCTGGCAGCCGGCCGGAGAGGGTGCCCGACATGTCGGCCAGGGGCGGCGGCTTCACAGAGAGGCGCTGTCCGCCGAGCCACGCGCCGCCTCCGGCGGCGGCCATGATTGTGGCGTTGCGCAGCGGGTCGTGGATCCAGCCGGCCTGCACCGCGCCGCGGCTTGCGTAGGCGACGATCATTCCGAAATCCGTGTCGCCGCGCGCGAAGCTCTGGGTGCCGTCGACGGGATCGACAATCCACACCGGCCGGTCACCGGAAAGGCGCTCGAGAACTCCCTTGTCGGCGGCGGCCGCTTCCTCGCCGACCACCAGGGAGCCCGGCGCCAATTCGGTCAATGCCGCCGTCAGCGCGTGCTCGGATTGCGTATCGGCGATGGTGACGAAGTCGCCCGGTCCCTTGGTTGCGATCTCGTGCCGCGCCAGCTTGCCGTGGCGCGGCAGGATGATCTCCTCCGCGACGCGTCGCATGATCGCGGCGACTTCGTGGAGGGCGGGTGTCATGCGAAAGATCGAATTCGTCTGAATCATTTGCGCGACGAGCCTAGCACGCCGGGTCAGCATGGAAGATGTTTTGCCGGAAGTGAGTTGGATGAATTGCTTGCGCGCCGGCCTTGCGACGACGGATTAACCTCGCGCGGAAGCTGACAACGCGGCGGCGATCGCCTAGCATTGGCGCCATGGCACGCCGTCGATCCGCAGCGCCGCTGACGGACCTGATCGTCGATGCAGCACTCGACGAGGCGGAGCGCTCGGGCTGGCCGTCCTTGCGCCTCCATCGCGTTGCTGCGCGGCTGGGCATCGCGCTCCCCGAACTCTACGCGCAGTTCCGCGATGCCGAGGCGATCGCCGAGGCCTGGCTGGCGCGCGGCGACCGGGCGATGCTGGCGCTGGGCGGGCGCAGTTTTCTGACGCTTCCGGCGCCCGAGCGCGTGGAGCGCGCCTTCCTCGCCTGGCTCGACGCGCTGGCGCCCCATCGCGCGGTGACGCGCCAGATCCTGCTTGGAAAACTCTACCCCGGCCATCCGCATCATGTGATCGGGCTGGTGCTGCGCCTGTCGCGGACGGTGCAGTGGCTGCGCGAGGCGGCTCGGCTCGACGCTCCGCCGCCGCAGCGCCAGATCGAGGAGATCGGGCTGACCTGGCTGTTTGCCGCCACCGTCGCGGTGTGGGCGGCGGACAGGTCGGGAGACCAGGCGCGGACGCGCCGGTTTCTGGCGGCGCGGCTGCGCCAGGCAGACTGGCTGATGGCGCGCATTGTTCCGGCGCTGAAACGTGCGTCGCCTCAGCGGGAGAGACGGTCGAACTCGGCGTTGTAGGCGGCCAGTGCCTCGTCGCCGAAGCAGACGAAGATGACGGACTCCACCGTGCCATGCATCGAGTTCGGCATTCGACTGTTGCCACCGCGATGGCCGTGGCGCGCTCCAGCGGGAAGCGATAGACGCCGGTGCTGATCGCCGGAAAGGCCAGGCTGGCAATGCCGTGCTGGCGCGCGAGCGCCATGACATTGCGGTAGCAGGCTTGCAGCAACGCGTCTTCGCCGCGGTCGCCGCCATACCAGACCGGCCCGACCGTGTGGATGACGTGGCGAGCGGGGAGACGGTAGCCCTTTGTCAGGCGTGCCTCGCCGGTCGGGCAACCGCCGATCTTGCGGCATTCCTCGATGAGCTCGGGTCCGGCGGCGCGGTGGATGGCGCCATCGACGCCGCCGCCGCCAAGCAGGCTTTCATTGGCGGCGTTGACGATGGCGGCGACGTGAATACGTGTGATGTCGCCTTTTTGCGCGCTCAGGCGGCGGTCGCCGCTCATTCCCCGCCGAAGCTGCGCTGGCGCACCGTGCGGCCGAGCACGTCGACCAGGGCGTTGGCCATCATGGCGTAGGCGGCCTGCTCCTCCGTGGCGCTGTCGGCGAAGGTTGCTTCGCCCTGCCACAGACGCTGAGCGCCCTGCTGGTCGTCGAGGGTTGCGCTCATGACGTAGCGCAGCGCGCCGCGCGAGGTGAGATCGCCGCGGCGCGGCGGCGGCGCATCATCGGGGTTGCCCGCGCGCATCTTGAAGCGCACCTGGCCGTCGTCGAGATTGCCGCGCGGATCGGTGAGATCGCCGCGCAAATCGTTCTTCTCCACCGATTTGGGGGCGGAGCTGAGTTCGCCGCTGGTCTGCTTGGGCAAGGGCTGGCGGATCGGCTGGACCTCGATATCGAAATTGAGCGCATAGCGCGCGCTGGTGTTGCTGCTGCGGAAGCCGCGTTTGGTCAGCGCTTCGGCGAAGGTCGCTGCCACGCGCAGATTGGCGTCGGAATTGTCGAGCGGGCGCACCGCAATGGTGGCGCCAGATGGAAGTGTTGCGAACGCGGTCGAGCGGGCCTGACCGGGGGCGGCGGGATCGACGGTGTCTTCGGCGGCGACCGGCAGCATGGCGCCGAGGGACATCACCAGGGCCCCCGAAAGGCGGATCAAGGTCGATTGCAGAGTCACCATGACACCCATTTAAAGCATTGCCGACGTTAAGCAATGGTTGCGATTCGTGCGCGCCCAACCATCACTATCCAATGCCCGAGAACTCCGACAAGTTCCACTGTTGCTTGCGGCTGCCGGAAAATTCTAAGCGCTGACGGGCCGGCGGCCGGACGGCGGTAGCGGCGCCTTCACGGGCTCGCAATAGATGATATAGAGCGTTTCCATGATCGCGCTGACTTCGCGACCAGTCAGCGAATAGTAAATCGTCTGAGCCGCGCGTCTGGTCACTACCAAGTGATCGCGGCGCAACCGCGCCAGGTGCTGCGACAGCGCCGATTGGCTGAGCCCGACCAGTTGTTCCAATTCGCTCACGGATTTCTCGCCGCCGGCGAGATGGCACAAAATCAGGAGGCGCCGCTCGTTGGCGAGGGCCTTGAGCAGCACGCTGGCCTTGCGCGCGTTGCGCTGCATGGCGGTGGTATCCATGGCCAAAGCCTAAAGATCACAACCGGTTAAGGATAGACGCCGCTCAGGCGCCAAGCCTGGCGGGGGATAGCGTAGCCGATGTGAGGCCGCGGCGCAGCAGATCGGCGGGCAGGTCTTGACCGCGCACCAGGGCCGCAATCGCGCGGCCCATCGAGGGGGAAGTCTGAATGCCATAACCGCCCTGGCCGGCCAGCCAGAAGAAACCTGGAGTGCTGGAGGCTGCGCCGGCCACCATGGTGCGATCGGCGACAAAGCTGCGCAATCCGGCCCATTTTCGCACGATGCGTGAAATCTTGATGGTGATCACCTGCTCGAGCCGGTCGATGACCGTGGCGATGTCGATCTCCTCGGGCTGCGCATCGCAAGGCGGAGACGGCGTTTCATCGGCGGGCGATGCGAGCAGGCGACCGGCCTCGGGCTTGGCGTAATAGAGCTCATCGACGTCATGCAGCGCAGGCCAGGGTGCTGGATTGAGTCCGGCCGGCAGATCGAAGGTGAGGGCGGTGCGACGCTTGGGTTCAAGGCCGATGGCGCCGGCCCCGGCCAGATGGCCGATCTCATCGGCCCACGCACCGGCGGCATTGATGACGATCGGCGCCGTGAATTCACCGGCCGTCGTGGTCAAGTGCCAGGCGCCATTGCGGCGCGCGAGAGACTGGACTTCGGCATTGCTGACGCACCGTGCCGCCGCGTGCCTTGAGGCCGCGCAGGAACCCCTGATGAATGGCATGAACGTCCATGTCCATGGCGTCGGGTTCGTACATCGCGCGCTCAATGACGTCGACGTTGAGGATGGGGAAGTGCTTCAGCGCCTCGGCGCGGTCGACCTCGACGACCACGCCCGGCGTTACGGCGTTGGCCAGTTTCAGCCCCTCGTCGAACGACGCGCTTTGGGCGGCGGTGGCGACGCCCAGCACGCCACGCGGGCTCAGCAGCGGATGCTCGGTGAAGCCTGGCGGCGGATTTTCGAAGAAATCGCGGCTGGCGCTGGTCAACGCGCGGATCGCGGCGTTGCCGTAATTCTCGGTATAGAGCGCCGCCGAGCGGCCGGTGGTGTGATAGCCGGGCTGATCCTCGCGCTCCAGCACGACGACGCGGTGCGTGGTGGCGAGTTCGTAGCCGGCGGAGGCGCCGGCGATGCCGGCCCCGATGATGAGGACGTCGATGGTCACGTCGAACTTGGAGCTTGCGATTTCACTCGGCTGGGGCGTGCCCGCGTCCCGGACGCTGGCTGTCTTCCAGGGTCGCGAGGCGCTGGGCAATGGCGCTGATGGGCTTGGTGAAGCGCGCCAGCAGGAGGTAAAGGCACGGAATGATGAAGCTGGTCATGACCGTGGCGAACGACACGCCGCCGATGATGACCCAGCCGATCGCCGAGCGGCTCTCGGCGCCGGCGCCGGTGGCGATGGCGAGCGGCACGGCGCCGCAAACGGTGGCTATCGAGGTCATCAGAATCGGCCGCAAGCGCACGACCGAGGCTTCGAGCACGGCTTCATGGATCGACTTGCCTTCGTCGCGGAGCTGATTGGCGAATTCGACGATCAGGATGCCGTTCTTCGCCATCAGGCCGATCAGCAGAATCATACCGATCTGGCTATAGATGTTGAGGCTGATGCCGGTGAGCACGAGGGCGAGCAATCCGCCGGTCACCGCGAGCGGCACGGCCAGCATGATGATCAGCGGGTGGATCCAGCTCTCGAACTGGGCCGCGAGCACCAGGAAGACGATGATCAGGGCCAGGCCGAAGGTGATGTAGAGGCTAGACGACGATTCCTTAAACTCGCGGCTCTGACCCTGGTAGGAGATGCGAACTTCGGGCGGCAGCTCCTGCGCGACGATGTTCTCGAGCGTCTCGAGCGCCTCGGCCATGGTGAAGCCCGGGGCGAGCGACGCGGAAATGGTGATGGAGCGCAACCGGTCGACGCGGTTGAGCTCCTGCGGCCCCGCCGCCTCGACAAAGGACACGAGATTGGACAGCGGGATGAGCTGGCCGGCGCCGCCACGCACGAAAATATTGGCAAGGTCGCGCGGGGTGGCGCGGTCTTCGGCGCGGGCCTGGACGATGACCTTATACTCCTCGCCGCGCTCGACATAGGTGTTGACCTCGCGCGAGCCGAACATGATCTCGAGCGTGCGGCCGACCTGCTCGACCGAAACGCCGAGGTCCGCGGCCTTGGAGCGATCGATGCGCACGCGCAGCTCGGGCTTGTTCTCCTTGTAGTTGGAATCGAGGCTGAGGAAGCGCGAGTCGCGGCCGGCGCGCTCCATGATGCGGTTGCGCCAGTCGCGCAGCGTCTCGTAGTCGGAGCCGCCGATGACGAACTGGATGGGCTGCTGGATTCCGCGCTGGCCAAGGGAGGCGGGGTTGATGACGGTCGCCCGCACGCCGGGAATTGCGCTGATCTTCGGGGCCAGTTCGCGGGCCATGTCCTGCTGCGCGCGGGTGCGCTCGCTCCAGCTCTTGAGCCGCACGAAGACGTTGGCGGTGTTGACGGGGGCGGGCCGCTGGAAGCCGGGGGCGATGTTGCCCATGACGACGTAGGCCTGGCCTTCTTCAAGCAGCTTGAACAGGTGCTTTTCGATCTCCTGCACCTGCTGGCGCGTGTAGGCGAGGCTGGCGCCTTCGGGCGAACTGACCTGCACGATGATCACGCCGCGATCCTCGACCGGCGCGAATTCCTTGGGCAGGTCGCGCCAGAGGCCGTAGGCCACGCCCGACACCACCAGGCCGATCGCGAGGACGATCAGCGGCGCGCCGAGGGCGCGCACCAGCATCCAACGGTAGGCAGCATTCATGCCGGTAAAGACATGCTCGGTGATGCGATAGAACCAGCCCTCGGATTCGTGCGAGCGCAGCCATTTCGAGCACATCATCGGCGAGAGGGAGAGCGCCACGAGGCCGGAGAACAAGACAGAGGCCGCGAGCGCGATGCCGAATTCCGTGAACAGGCGGCCCGTGTTGCCCTCCATGAACGAGATGGGCACGAATACCGCCATAAGCGTCAGCGTCGTGGCGATTACGGCGAAGGCGATTTGGCGCGCCCCGCGCATGGCGGCCAGCAGCGGCGGCTCGCCTTCCTCGATGCGTCGATGGATGTTCTCCAGCACGACGATAGCGTCGTCGACGACGATGCCGATGGCAAGCACGAGGGCCAGCAAGGTCAGCACGTTGATCGAGAAGCCCAGGGCCGCCAGCACGGTGAACGAACCGATAATCGACACCGGGATCGAGACGGCCGGAATCAACGTGGCGCGCACCGAGCGCAGGAACAGGAAGATCACCAGGATCACCAGCCCCATGCCCACGAACAGGGCGTGGAACACCTCGTTGATCGACTGGCGGATGAAAATGGATTCGTCGTAGCCGACCAGAACGTCGATTTCGGGCGGCATCGCCTTGCGCAGCACCTCCATCTCCGCCTTGGCGCCGTCGGCAACCGACAAGGTGTTCGCGGTCGACTGGCGCAGCACGCCGATGCCGATGGCGCCGCGGCCGTTGGCGCGCATTTCGCTGCGATCGTCTTCGGGCGCCACCTCGACCTTGGCGACCTCGCCCAGGCGGATCTGGTAGCCGCCACGGGTGGCAACGATGATCTTGCGAAACTCGTCGGGCGTCGACAGGCGCGAATTGGTCTTGACGGTGAATTCGCGCTGCGTGCTTTCGATGCGCCCGCCGGGCAGGTCGACGTTCTGGCGCTTGATCGCCGTTTCGATGTCTTCAACCGTCAGGCTGCGCGCGGAAATCGCCTGCCGGTCAACCCAGATGCGCATGGCGAACCGGCGCTCGCCGGAGATGAAGACCGAGGCGACGCCCGGAACAATCGATAGACGGTCGACGATGTAGCGGCGTGCATAGTCGGTCATCTCCATCTGGTTCAGCTTGTCGCTGGCCAGCGTAAACCAGACGATGGCGCGGGCGTCGGAATCGACCTTGGTGATGACGGGCAGATCGGCGGTGTCCGGCAGGCGGGCCATGATGCGGCCGATACGGTCGCGGACATCGGCCGCCGCGGCATCGACATCGCGACCGACACGGAATTCGATCACCACCTGGCTGCGTTCTTCACGGGAGTTCGAGGTGATCGTCTTGACGCCTTCGATGCCGGCGACGGTGCTCTCGACCAACTCCGTGATGCGGCTTTCGACGACGTCGTTGGAGGCGCCCTTATAGACCGTGACGATCGAAACGATCGGCGGATCGATGGCGGGATACTCGCGCACCGACAGCCGCATGAACGCGGCGAGCCCTAAGACGACAAGAAGAAGGCTGATGACGGTCGCGAAAACCGGCCGTTTGATCGAGACGTCGGAGAGAACCATGGTCGCGCGTGCTCAGCTGTTGGGCTGCAAGGGGCGGGAGATGACCTGCTGACCGTTGCGGACCTTCTGGACGCCGCGCACGATGACAAGATCGCCGGCGGCGAGGCCGGACGCGATTTCGACCTCACCCTGCAGGCGCTGGCCGAGTTTGACCTCGCGGCGTTCGGCCTTTTCGTCGCGTACGACGAAAACGAACTGGCGCGTGCTTTCGCCGACCAGCGCTTCCTCCGGCACGAGGACAGCATTCTCACGTCGTGCGATCTGCAATTCGACCGAGAGGAACAGGCCGGGCTTTAACGATTTCATCGGCGTTATCAAATACAGCATTGACGCGCACCGAGCGGGTGGCGGGGTCGATACGCGTGTCGACGACGGTCACCTGGCCTTCGAAGGTGCGGTTCGGGAAGGCGGGGCTGCGCGTCACGATGCCGAGGCCGGGCTTGAGCGCGCTGAGTGCAATTTCCGGCACCGAGAAGTCGAGCTTGATCTTGGCGATGTCGTCGAGCGTCGTGATCACGCTGCCGGGCGTCACGAGGGCGCCCATGCTGACCTGGCGCATGCCGACGCGGCCGTCGAAGGGCGCCGTGATGCGTACGTCTTCGAGGCGCGAATTGACGGCGCGGATCTTGGCTTCGCTCGAGCGCAGGCGGCCTTCCGCGGCGCGGAGCTGCGATTTAAGTTCGTCGAGGCGCGCGTCGGTGACGTTGCCGCTGTTCTTGAGCTGCTTGGCGCGGTCGAGGCGCTGGCGGATTTCGTCGCGCTGGGCGCGCGACTGTTCCATGTCGGCCCTTGACTGGTCGAGATCGGCCCTACGTTCAAGCGAGTTCGAGCTCGATCAGCACCTGGCCCGTGCGCACCCGCTGACCTTCCTCGAAGGTGATACCGGTGACGTTGCCCATCTGCTTGGCGGTGATCATCACCGATTCATTGGCGCGGGTGGTGCCGACCGCTTCGACACGCTCCACCACCAGCCCCGTGCGGGCCGGCAAAACGTCGACCGTGGGGATTGTGGCCGCGGCGCGCGAGGAGGGACTTGCCGTTGCCGTCCCGGCCTGACGCTGCTGCCACATATACCAACCGCCCGCGCCGATTGCGGCCAGGCCGATGACCACGGCTACCTGAGAAATCCAGCGCATCGTCAGATCAAACTCCGCTGCCAGCCCACGCGCGGATCCGTCCGCGTTTTGGTCCTGACATAGCAAGACCTGGGCCACCCACCCCCGGTGAACATTACCGGAATTTCGTGAAGATTTATAGTAACTGCCGGCCAGGACGGCGAAAAGCGCGAAAGGATTAATTTCCGCATCCGCTCATATCCCCCAGAGGAAGGTAACGGCCAAGCCGGCCGCAAAGTGCCACGCCGCGACGCCACGCCGGGCCGCCGGTGCCGATCACGGCGTAGGACAGCAACGCCACGCCCGCAGCGATCTTGAGCGTGGCCGCCAGAGCCAGGAACAGAGACTCATCGGGTCGCAGCAGGGCCGGGTTGGCGATGAAGGCTGGGGGGACGAGGAACAAGCCGAGGCCCAGGCGCATCGAGGTATTGGCGGCCGGCAGCCAGGGCGCCCCAGCGATGCCGGCGGCGATGAAGACCGTGCCGCACACAGGCGGCGTGATGGTCGAAAGCAAGGCGTACCAGAAGATAAACAGATGGGATTCCAGCCCCGGCAGGCCGAGCCGGCTGAGGGCTGGTTCGGCCACGGACACGCAGATCACGTACGCGGCGGTGGTCGGCAGCTCCATGCCCAGCATCAGGCAGGCGAAGGCGGTCAGGATCAGCGCCGGCCACAGCCGGCCATCGGACAACGATAAGATGAGGGAGGTGAATTTCACGCCCAGGCCGGTCAGGGCCAGCACACCGACGATGATGCCGGCGCAGACAATGACCGAGGCGATCATCGCCATCTGCCCGGAGGCATCGATGACGCCGCGCACCAACCGATCGCGCCAACGCGCGAGATCGATGCGACCGTCATGATCGATGAGCAAGAGTGCTGCGCTGACCACGATCGCGACGATGGCGGCGTATTGCGCGGTGTAGTCGGTCAGGCTCAGCATCACGACCAGGATGCCGAAGGGCAGAATGAAGAAAGGAATAGTTCGTAAGACGAAGGGCCATGTCGGCAGCTCGGACGCCGGCATCGCCTTGAGCCCTAGACGATAGGAATAGACGTGGCAGCCGACCCACGAGACATAGAAGAACAGCACCGCCGGCAGCACCGCGGCGGTCATGATGTCCACATATCGAACGCGCAGCATTTCGGCCATCAAGAAGGCACCTGCCCCCATAATCGGCGGCATGATCTGCCCGCCGGATGAAGCGACGGCTTCGACGGCGGCGGCGAAACTGGCGGGATATCCCAGCCGTTTCATGGTCGGAATCGTGACGGTGCCGATCGAAGCGACATTGGCGGAGGCGGAGCCGGAAATCGTGCCGTACATCGCCGACGCCAGCACGCTCATTTTCGCGGCACCCGCGCGATATCGGCCCGCCACGCGCGTCGCCAACGCCATGAAGCCAGTGCCGGCTTCGCCGGCGGCAATCAGCGAGCCGAGAATTAAAAAGATCGCGACGACGTCGACGGAGATGCCGGTGAGCTCGCCCCATAATCCGCCTTCGGCGATGACGAGGGTGCCCAAGAAAGAATCAAGCGGGATGCCGTCATGGCCGAATTCGCCCGGAATGTACTCACCCAGGAGCCCGTAGATCAGCGTGACGAGCGCGGTTGCCGGCAGCACGGGCTGAACGGCGCGCCGCGCCATCTCCAGCACAACGAGGATCAGAACGACGGCCAGGACGTATTGGAAACCGCCCTGCAGCGCGCCGTACTGATCGAGTAGGCGCTCGCGATCGACGATGATGTAGAGACAACCCGCCGTGCCGATCAAGCCGATCGCGGCGCCGATCGCGCGCGACACGGCCGAGCCCTTGGCGCCGATGATGAAGATCCACGGCAGCGCGAGCAGCAGATGCATCGGCCGCGTGACCAGATTGGGCAGCAGGCCGGTGAAGATCAGATAGAGATGGAAGCCAACCGTCAGGATGGCCCAGCCGAGGACGGCGCCGTCGAGAAATTTCTTGGACATTGAGACGGCGACAGCGGCGCGAGGCTGGCGAAAAATCCGCTTATTGCAACGTGGCGGGCACGGTGATCTTGGCTTCGTTATAATATTTGAGGGCGCCCGGATGCAGCTTGGCGCCCAGCGTCGCCACCATGTCGCGCGACACGCCGCTCCACCACGGGTTCTGCTTGCCGAGCGCTTCGCGCTGCGTCCAGAAGGCGCGGGTGACGGCATAGGCCGTCGCGTCGTCCATGCGTGTCGTGGTGTAGGCGGCGACCGGCACGGAGAGCGTCGTCACGTCGTAGTCGACGCCCGCATATGTGCCCTTCGGCAGAACGATGCCGACCGAGGTCGGATCGATGAGCTGCACTTGGGCCAGCTGCTGCGGGTTGAGCGTCAGGAGGCGGATGGGCGTGGTCGCGGCCAGTTCCTGCACCTGCGGGCTGGGATGGGTGCTGGCGGTGCCGTAGCCAGTAGCCTGGCGGTTGCGCACGGCGGCCGGGGCCGAGCCGAGCTCGGTGTCCAAGAGCTTGACCTTGCCCTCGAGCCCCAGCGCCTGGAAGGCGGCGGTGGTGAGGCGCTGGCCCGCACTGCCGCGCCCGCCGGGGATGAAATCCTTGCCGGCGAGGTCGGCGAAATCCTTCACGCCCGCATCGGCCCGCACCACCCAGTGCATGGTGATGCCGGGAATGGGAAAGAGGCCGCGCACGACGTCGTAGCCGCTCTCGCCGGCGAACGGCGCTTTGCTGGCGCGCGCGTCGTTGAGCAGGCCGGGCGGGGTGGTGAAGACGAAATTGCCGGGACGGCGTGCCGCTTCCTTGACGTTCTGGACGGAGCCCTGGCTCTCCTCGATCGTCGCCGTGATCTTACCCTGGCTGGCGGCTTTCAGCGCCTCGCCGATCTGCACCGACATCAGATAGTAGGACGAGCCGGCGGTCGCGGATTTGATGGTGACGCGGGTCTGGGCGGACGCAGGCATTGCCAGCGCGCCGGCGGCGAGCAGGGCGGCGAGGACGGCAAGACGGCGTGACAGCAAGGCTATTCCCCCGGATGGCGACCGGCGCTTGGCGACCGGTTCCTTGATTTGGCGCGCGATCATGCGGGGGGCCTTGCAAGTTGGCAAGCCGCACGAATTGGCGGAGTGGGTGCGGCGTCTTTCAATAAACATGTCATGCGCGGGCTTGACCCGCGCACCCACAAACGGTCTCGACGGAGAAACGGTTATGGGCCCGCGGGTCAAGCCCGCGGGTGACAGATTATTTTTTGAGAGAAGGAACGGCCTCGCGCCCGCCTTGTTGCATCGGGGCGGGGCTGTCACAATGTCCATAAGAGACACAAACACAAGCCGTGGAACGCCCTGAATCGCTGCCCATGAGCACTCTTCTCATTTCGCACGCCGCCTGCATCGACCACGATCCAGGCACGTATCATCCCGAATGCCCGGCGCGGCTCCAGGCGGTGCTTGAGGCGCTGTCGGAGAACGAGTTCAAGGGGCTTGAGCGCGTCGAAGCGCCGCGCGCCAAGGACGAGCACCTGATGCTCGTCCATCCGGCTTCACACGTCGAAGCGGTGATGGGGACGATCCCGCCGGCCGGCCGCCACGGCCTGGACGGCGACACGATCGTTTCGCCCGGCTCGGGCGAAGCGGCTTTACGCGCGGCGGGCGCGGTGGTCGCAGCGGTGGACGCGGTATGCACGGGGCGCGCGCAAAACGCCTTTTGCGCCGTGCGTCCGCCCGGTCATCACGCCGAGGCCGATACGGCGATGGGGTTCTGCCTGTTCAACAACGTCGCAGTCGGCGCCATGCACGCGCGCACGGCGCACAAGCTCGCGCGCGTGGCGGTGATCGATTTCGACGTGCATCACGGCAACGGCACGCAGCATATGTTCGAGCGCGATCCGTCCCTGTTCTACGCCTCGACGCATCAATGGCCGCTCTATCCGGGCACGGGTGCCCCCAGCGAGCGCGGGGTCGGCAACGTCGTCAACGTGCCGCTGCGCAGTCATTCGGGCGGGCCGGAATTTCGTGCGGCGTTCACAAGCACCATCCTGCCGGCCCTCGATGCATTCGCGCCCGAGCTGGTGATCGTCTCGGCCGGGTTCGACGCGCATGAAGACGATCCGCTGGCGTCGCTGATGCTGCACGAAGACGACTACGAATGGGTCACGGCGGCGCTTTTGGAAGTGGCGTCGACGCATGCCAAGGGCAGGCTCGTCTCGGCGCTGGAGGGCGGCTACGATTTGCGCGCCCTGGGTGCCTCGGCCGCGTCCCATGTCCGGGCCCTGATGTCGGCCTGAGTTTCGCTTGCTGCGGCCCTCGGCCCTCGCCTATAACTCCCGCGCCTGAACGAGGTTTTTTCCCATGGCCGAGTCCGCCATTCCCGCCGATATCGCCAAGCTCAGCTTCGAAGACGCCCTCAAGGAGCTGGAGGAGATCGTGCGCTCGCTCGAAAGCGGCAAGGGCAAGCTCGACGAGGCGATCAAATCCTATGAGCGCGGGGCCGCGTTGAAGCGCCATTGCGAAAAAAAGCTCGCCGAGGCGCAGGCCAAGATCGAAAAAATCGCCTTGGGCGCCGATGGCGCGGTCAAGAGCGCGCCTGCGAATATCGGTTGAGGCGCTTCCGGTGTCCGCCGCCCTGAAAGAAGCCATGACCGCGTCCGCCGCCTCGCTGGAGGCGGTGCTCGATGCGCTGCTGCCGATGCGCGATGCGCTCGAGGGCCGCGTGTTCGAGGCGATGCGCTATTCGACCCTGGGCGGCGGTAAGCGGCTGCGGCCGTTCCTGGTGATGGAGGGCGCGCGGCTGTTCGGCGTCAACGAGAATTGCGCGCTGCGCGTCGCTTGTGCCATCGAGATGGTGCATTGTTACAGCCTGGTGCATGACGATCTGCCGGCGATGGACAACGACGAGCTGCGCCGCGGCCGGCCGACGACGCACATAAAATATGATGAAGCCACGGCGATCCTCGCCGGCGACGGGTTGCTCACGCGCGCGTTTGAAGTGCTGGCGCATCCCTCGACGCATGCCGATCCACAGGTGCGCGCTGATCTGGTGCTTGCACTGGCGGCCGCGGCGGGGGCCGAAGGCATGGTCGGCGGCCAGATGATCGACCTCGCGGCCGAGCATCAGACCCTCGACATCAACACCATCACGCGGCTGCAGCGGCTCAAGACCGGCGCGCTGATCGCATTCTCGGCGGAGGCCGGCGCCATATTGGGCAAGGCGCCGTCGGCCGCGCGCCAGGCGTTGGCCGGCTACGCGCACGATCTGGGCCTCGCCTTCCAGATCGCCGATGACCTGCTCGACACCGAAGGTTCGGCGGCGGATGTCGGCAAGAAGACCGGCAAGGACGCGGCGCGCGGCAAGGCGACGTTCGTGTCGATCCTGGGCATCGAGCGTGCGCGTTCGCAGGCCGACATGCTGGCCGAGCAGGCTTGCCGGCATCTCGACATGTTCGCCGAGCGTGCCGAGCTGCTGCGCCAACTCGCGCGCTTCGTGGTCGAACGAAAATCCTGAGACATTTTTCGCGCGCGTAGAACAATCGTTCAACGCGCGCGCCCTCGTGGTTCGACAAGTCCACCATGAGGAGTTTTGCTAGAAACCTCATCCTGAGCTTGTCGAAGGATGAGGCTGAAACAGTGCGACCGTGAACCTGAAAGACCGAATGCGTCATGGCAACGACTATTGCCAAGTCCCTGAGCTCGCCCTGGCGCGTCGAGATTGGCGCCATGACGAAGCTTGCGTTGCCGCTGATCGCCACACAACTGGCGCAGATCGCGATCCTCACCACCGACGTACTGCTGATGGGCTGGCTGGGGCCCGAGGCGCTGGCGGCCGGGGCGCTCGGCACCAATGTCTTTTTCGTTTTGTGGGTTGTCGGCATCGGTCTCGCCATGGCGACGGCGCCGCTGATCGCGCAGGCGATCGGGCGCAAGCAGCGCTATCTGCGCGATGCGCGCCGCAGCGTGCGCCAGGGTTTCTGGGTCACGCTCACGGTGACCGGGCCCAGCACGCTGGTGCTGTGGCATGCGGAGCCGGTGCTGTTGTTCCTTGGGCAGGATCCCGCCATCGCTGCGATGGCGCAGGATTATACGCGCGCTCTCTCGCCGGGCTTGGTGCCGGCGGCGTGGTTCATCGTGCTGCGCATGTTCGTCGCGGCGTTCGAGCGGCCGCGCTCGGCGCTGGTCGTGCAGCTCCTGGTGTTCGTGATCAACGCAGCACTGGCCTATGTGCTGATGTTCGGCAAGGCCGGATTTCCAGCACTCGGGCTTGTGGGTGCGGGCATCGCCAGCGCTGTCGCGCATTGGGCGAGCGTCGTGCTGTTGCTCGGCTTCATCCTGATCGACCGGCGCTTTCGGCGCTTCCATCTTCTTGGCCGGTTCTGGCGGCCGGATTGGCGGCGCTATGTCGAACTCTGGCGCGTCGGCCTGCCGGTGTCGGCGACGCTGCTGTTCGAGGTCGGGCTGTTCTCCGGTGCCGTCTACACGATGGGTGTGATCGGTACGGCTGAGCTCGCGGCGCACCAGATCGCGCTGCAATGCGCCTCGGTCACCTTCATGATTCCGCTCGGCCTGTCGCAGGCCGCGACCGTGCGCGTGGGGCAGTTTGCGGGTGCTGGCGATGCGGACGGCGTCGGGCGGGCGGGCTGGACGGCGCTGATGCTGGCGGTGGGCTTCATGGCGGCGATGGCGGTGGCGCTGTGGTCGCTGCGCTGGGCGCTGATGGACGTCTTCCTCGATCTGAGCCTGCCCGGCGCCGCGCATGTCGCCGAGTTGGGGGCTGCGTTCCTGGTCGTGGCCGGATTCTTCCAGATCTTCGACGGCGCCCAGAGCGTAGCGCTGGGGGCGTTGCGTGGGCTCAAGGACACGCGTGTGCCGATGATCGTGACCGCCTTCGGTTATTGGTGTGTCGGGTTTCCGGTGACGCTGGTCTGTGCCTTCCTGTTCAACATGGGCGGTGTGGGCGTGTGGTACGGGCTGGCGCTGGGCCTGTTCGTGGTCGCGATCTTTGCGACCTGGCGCTTTGGTGCGCGCGAGCGGTTGGGCCTGGTGCCGGGCTCGGCCTAGACTGCGGCGATGGCGGAGTCGAAAAAACAGCGCCTGGACCAGGCGCTCGTCGAGCGCGGGCTCGCGGAAAGCCGGGCCAAGGCGCAAGCCGTGATCCTGGCGGGCCTCGTCTATTCAGGCGAGCGACGCCTTGATAAGGCTGGGCTCACGATTGCACCCGACATGGCGATCGAGCTGCGCGGCCAGCCGCACCCGTGGGTGTCGCGCGGCGAACTCAAGCTCGTGCATGGGCTCGATCATTTCAAGATCGACCCCGCGGATCTTGTGGCGATCGATGTCGGGGCGTCGACCGGCGGCTTCACCGACGTGCTGCTGGCGCGCGGCGTTGCCAAGGTTTACGCGGTCGATGTCGGGCACGGCCAGCTGGCGTGGAAGCTGCGCAACGACGCGCGCGTGGTCGTGCTGGAAAAGACCAATGCGCGGCACTTGAGCGAAGCGCAAATCCCCGAGGCGGCCGATCTCATCGTTTGCGACGCCAGTTTCATCGGGCTGGAAACCGTGCTGCCGGCCGCCTTGGCGCTGGCGAAGAGCGGGGGCACTCTCGTCGCGCTGATCAAGCCCCAATTCGAGGTGGGCAAAGGGCGCGTGGGCAAGGGCGGGGTGGTGCGCGATCCGGCCCTTCACGAAGAAGTGTGCGCGCGCATTGCCGCTTGGCTGCCGGCGCAAGGCTGGCCGGTTCTGGGCGTCACGCCGAGCCCGATCCAGGGGCCGGAGGGCAACATCGAATTCCTGATCGGCGCGCGTAAGACTTAAGCCCCCTTGGGGAGTGCGCGGGAGTTCGCTATACCGTCGCCTTCAAAGCTTTTTTCTCAATGGGGGCGAAAATGTCGATCGATCTTTATGTGGCGGGAACAGGCAATGGGCGCCGCGCGGCGCTGATGCTCGAGGAATGCGGCGTGCCCTACAAGGTGCACCCGGTCGATCTCGGCAAGGCGCAGAGCAAGACGCCGGAATTCCTCAAGATGAATCCGCTGGGCGCCATCCCGGTGATCGTCGACTCCCAAGGACCGGGCGGCAAGCCGTTGACGCTGAGCCAGTCGGGCGCCATCTCACTTTATCTCGCCGAGAAGACCGGCAAGCTCTTGCCCAAAGATCCGGTCAAGAAGGCGCTGGCGCTGCAGTGGTTCATGCATGTCGTGACCGATGAGCAGCCGACTAGCAGCGCCATCTTCTACGCTTCGAACGTCAAGGAAAAATCCGAGCCGACAGTTGCGGCGTTCGAGACGCGGCTGCTCAATTTCCTGAAAGTCGTCGACAAGCGCCTGGGCGAGGCGGAATACCTCGCAGGCGAGCTGTCGATCGCCGATCTGGCGCTCTATCCGGTCGTTGCGGCGCGCCAGGCGCTGATCGACAAGGCGGGCGGCTACGACAATCTCAAGCGCTGGGCGGCAGCGCTGGCCGCGCGCCCGGGTGTTGCGCGCGGCATGAAGGTGCCGGGGTAATTCAAAAACATTGTCATGCGCGGGCTTGACCCGCGCATCTGAAACCGCACCGGTGTCAGACCCGCGGGTCAAGCCCGCGGGTGACAGATTTTTTGAGAGAGTTCGCTTGAGGCTCATCCTTCGACAAGCTCAGGATGAGGTCCAAATTAGAAAATCCTCATGCTGAGCTTGTCGAAGCATGAGGGTCGGCGCTCCCTCACCACGTCAGCGCGCCGACGATCGCGCCGAGCAGGCAGGTCGTGAGCGTGCCGGAGACGATGGTCTTGGGGCCGAGCGCCACGATCTCCGCACGGCGGGCCGGCACCATCACCGCGAGGCCGCCGATCATGATGCCGAGGCTGCCGAGATTGGCGAAGCCGCACATCGCATAGAGCATGATCACGCGTGAGCGGGGCGAGAGTGCCTCGGGCGGCAGGCTGCCGAGCTGCAGATAGGCGACGAATTCGTTGAGGATCGTCTTGATGCCCATCAGGCTGCCGGCGGTCGCGGCCTCCGCCCAGGGGATTCCCATCAGCCAGCAGATCGGTGCCATGATGGCGCCCAGCACGCGCTGCAGCGTGATCGGCGCGCCCAAGACGTCGGGCAACAGACCCAGGATGATGTTGACCAGGTTCGCCAGCGCCACAAACACGATCAGCATGGCGCAGATGTTGATGAACAGCTCGACGCCGGCAATCGTGCCCTTGACGATGGCGTCCATCGTGCCGGCGGCGACGGGCTCGAGCGGACCCAGTTCGCCACGCGTCTGCGCCACCGAGTCATCGGGCACCATGATCTGCGCGATCAGGATCGCGGCCGGCGCGCCGAGCACGGAGGCGATGATGAAATGCCCAGCGGCGTCGGGAATGGACGAGCCGAGGATCGTCGCATAGAGGACGAGCACGGTGCCGGCGATGCCGGCCATTCCGCCGGTCATGACGATGAACAATTCGCTGCGCGAGAGCTTGGCGAGATAGGGCCGGATGAAGAGCGGCGCCTCCACCATGCCGACGAAGACATTGGCGGCGGTGGACAATCCCACGGCGCCGCCCACACCCATCGTGCGCTCGAGCGCCCAGGAGAGTGCGCGCACCACCGGCGGAATGAGGCCCCAGTAGAAGAGCAAGGTGGTGAGGGCGCTCATCACAAGCACGATCGGCAGCGCCTGCAGCGCCAGGATGAACTCGGCACCGGGGAATTTAGGGTCGAACGGCAGCGGACCGCCGCCGAGATAGCCGAAGACGAGGGCGGTGCCGGCGCGCGTCGCCGCGGCGATGGCATCGACGGCACCGTTCACGCTGGCGAAGGCCGCGCGCAGGAACGGCACTTTGAGGAACAGTGCTGCAAGAATGATCGTGACGGCGAGGCCGACCACAATCTGTCTCAGGGAGACCGCCCGACGGTTCTCGCTGATGAGCCACGCCAAGGCGACGAGAGCGACAATGCCCAGCATCGACTGAAGAATTGCCATGCGTCGTGCCCCGGGGCTTTCGCGATCAGTTGGGATTTGGCGGCCAGTGCCGCTTGATGGCCGCCTCGACGTCGGCGGTGCCGCGGTCGAGGCCATGGATCAGGACCGTGAGGCCGTTCGGAAGGCCGCGCCGCTTCAGGATGAAGTCGCCCAGGAAGCGCTGGCCAATCTTCAGGCGCAGGAAAGTCTCAGGATCGACCTGGAGATCGAGCTGCCCGCCCAGTGTTGGAATCACACGCCGCTTCACGCGCAAATATGCGATTCGGGTCCATGGGATCGGATCCGCGGACGCGGCCGGCAGGCCAAGCCCGGCCGCGGAGATGACGATCTGCGGCTGGCGGTCTCGCAACTGATTGAAGGTCATCAGCGCATAATATCCGGCGACAAACGCAAAGAGGGAACCGGTGACCAGGCTCTCGCCGCGGCTCCATTGCCAATAAAGATTGGCGAGGGTGAGGACGAACAGGCCGAGTGCAAAAATCAGAGTGATTGCCATCTGCCACAAAGCGCGGCGGGCCACGAGATCGGTCATTGCGCCACGCGCAATCGCGTCAGCCGCATTGGGCGCGTTGGCGCAGCAGGTGATCCGCCAGCACGCAGGCCATCATCGCCTCGCCCACCGGCACGGCGCGGATGCCGACGCACGGGTCGTGGCGGCCCTTGGTGGCGATCTCCGTCTCGGTGCCCTCGATGGTGACGGTCTTGCGCGGCGCCAGAATGGAACTGGTGGGTTTCACGGCAAAGCGCGCGACGATGTCCTGGCCAGTCGAGATGCCGCCGAGAATGCCGCCGGCCTGGTTCGACAGGAACGCGACCTTGCCGTCTTTCATGCGCATCTCGTCGGCGTTCTCCTCGCCGCTGAGCTCGGCGGCCGCGAAGCCGGCGCCGATCTCGACACCCTTGACCGCGTTGATGCCCATGAAGGCGCCGGCGAGATCGCTGTCGAGCTTGGCATAGATCGGTGCACCCAGGCCCGCCGGAACGCCCGAGGCCACGACTTCGATCACGGCACCGATCGACGAGCCGGCCTTGCGCACGCCGTCGAGATAGCCTTCCCACATCTGCGCGGCCTGGCGGTCCGGGCACCAGAACGGATTGTCCTCGATCGCCGCCCAGTCCCAGCGCGCGCGGTCGATCTTGTGTGGGCCCATCTGCACCAAGGCGCCGCGAATATTGACGGCGGTGCCAAGAACTTTGCGCGCGATCGCACCGGCGGCGACGCGCATCGCCGTCTCGCGCGCCGACGAACGCCCGCCGCCGCGATAGTCGCGGATGCCGTATTTGGCCCAGTAGGTGTAGTCGGCATGGCCGGGGCGGAATTTCGCTTTGATGTCGTCGTAGTCCTTGGAGCGCGCGTCCTCGTTCTCGATCAGAAGCGAAATCGGCGTGCCGGTGGTCACGCCTTCGAACACACCGGACATGATGCGCACCGTGTCGGGCTCGCGCCGCTGTGTGGTGAAGCGCGACTGCCCGGGCTTGCGCTTGTCGAGCCAATGCTGGATTTCCGCTTCGCTCAACGGAATGCGCGGTGGGGCGCCGTCGATGACGCAGCCGATCGCGGGCCCGTGGCTCTCGCCCCAGGTGGTGACGCGGAACAGGGTCCCGAAGCTGTTGGCGCTCACGGTCCGGCCGTTCTCAAGTCTTCACTTTGAAATTCGCCAGCATCTCGCTGATCTGCGGGGCGGCGTCGGGCGCCATCATACCGACGACGTGATAGCCCGCATCGACGTGATGCACTTCGCCGGTGACGCCGGTGCTGAGATCGGAGAGCAGATACAGGCCCGACCCGCCGACCTCGTCGATGGTGACGTTGCGGCGCATCGGGGCGTTGAGCTCGTTCCATTTCAAAATGTAACGGAAATCGCCGATGCCCGAAGCTGCCAGCGTCTTGATCGGGCCGGCCGAGATCGCGTTGACGCGGATGCGCCGCGCGCCGAGATCGGCGGCGAGGTAGCGCACACTGGCTTCCAGCGCGGCCTTGGCGACACCCATGACGTTGTAATGCGGCATCGTCTTTTCGGCACCGTAATAGGACAGCGTCAACAGGCTGCCGCCGTCCGTCATCATCGGCACGGCGCGTCGACAGAGGTCGGTGAACGAAAAGCACGAGATGTCCATCGTGCGCAGGAAATTCTCGCGCGTCGTGTCGACGTACTGGCCTTTCAGCTCATCCTTGTCGGAATAGGCGATGGCGTGGACGACGAAATCGAGCTTGCCCCAGCTTTTCTGGAGCTCGGCAAACAACGCGTCGAGGCTGGCGGTGTTGGTCACGTCGCAAGGCAGGACGAGCTTGGCGTTGACCTGCTCGGCCAGCGGCCGCACGCGCTTCTCCAAGGCGTCGCCCTGGAAGGTGAAGGCGAGTTCAGCACCCTGGGCGGCGCAGGCGCGGGCGATGCCCCAGGCGATCGAGCGATCATTGGCCACACCCATGATCAGCCCGCGCTTGCCGGCCATCAGAGGACGCAGGTCGGTCATCGCTAAGTTGATGCTCCGGTTTGGAAATTAGGAATAGGCGCGGGCATCCTACACGAAAGCCAGCGGCGATCAAACGGCGGCCTGCTTTGCGGGTGCCGAACGGCGGCAGTGACACGGAAGAGTTCTGGACCCGGACCCAGTCTGTGGAATAATGCGCGCGCTGGTGGTTGCGACTCTAAAATTCTCCCGTCGTCCAGATTCATAATTCCTATGGCGCATTTCGGCCGCGATAACCTTGAGATGCGGTCGCGGCTGTGGCGCAGCCTGTGGATTTACGGGCAGTACCAGCTTGCCGGCCTCGCGCTCAGCGGTTTGTCGGTCTTCTCGATGGTCGTGGCCGACCGAAGCATGCTGAGCCGCGAGCCGAAGCTGGCGCTGCTCTTTGTCGCGATCCTGGCGGTGCCGGTCGGTGTGTGGGGCCTGGTCAAAGCCGTGCGCTTCTATAGGGCGGCGGCGCGTTCGCTCCTTGAAGTGGATATCCGGGCCGGATAAGCCAGCGTTATCAGTGCGTGTCGGGGCCTTCGCCGCCGAGGGCGCGCAGCACGGCTTCGCGCTGGTCCGTGGGCAGGGCATCGAGCGCCGTGATCAACCGGCGGACATGGCGGCGCATGCCGTAGAGCTGGTCGAGCAGATTCAGCACCACCGGCATTGCCTCGTCATCGATGCCGACGTCGCGGCGCAGCTCGGCGATCATGCCAACGCGGGCGAGGTCGGTCTCGCCGAAGACGTAGTCGCTGTCCTGGCGTAGCGGCAGAACCCAACGCCGCTCGATCCACAGCGACAGATCCTTGTCGCTGACGCCGTAGGTCTGAGCGATCTCGGCGAGGATCGTCATTTCTTCATCCCCAGCGCGGCGCGCACATCGTAGTCGCCCTCCGGTCCCCAGTTCTCGCAGAACTTGGTCAGTTTCTCGCCCGGCGGGTTGGGCAGCACCACCTTGAGCTTCACGTATTGGTCGCCGCGCTGGCCGCTCTTGCGGTCGATCACACCCTTGCCGCGCAGACGCAACGTGGTGCCGGTGTTGGAGCCCTTGGGCACGGTCATGGCGACCGGTCCGTCGATGGTGGGCACGTCGATTTTTGCGCCCAGCACCGCCTCTTTCAACGTGACCGGCACCTCGACATGGATGTCGTTGTCCTTGCGCGTGAAGAAGGCGTGCGGCTGGACATGGACCTCAACGTAAGCATCGCCTGGCGGCCCGCCGCCGAAGCCGGGCTGGCCCATGCCCTTGAGGCGGAGCGTCTGCCGGTCCTCGGTGCCGGGCGGAATGGCGACGTCGAGGCCGCGACCGTCGGGAAGCTGGATACGCTTTTTCGCGCCGGCGGCGGCTTCGAGGAAATCGACGCGCAGCGTGTAGGTCACATCGACCCCGCGCGCCTTGAAGTCGCGCGTGCGCCCGCGGCCGCGCCCGAACAGATCGGCGAAAATGTCGCCCGGGTCGAAATCGGCGCCGGCTGTTTCGTATTTGGCGCCCTCGGGCGAGTTCGGCATAGGCGCGATAGAAGCTGCGATCGGGCCGCTCCTGGCCGCTGGCGTCGATCTCGCCGCGATCGAAACGCGCCTTCTTGGCCGGATCGGACAGCATGTCATAGGCCGCCGACACGTCCTTGAACTGCGCGCCGGCAGCGGCGTTGCCGGGGTTCAGGTCGGGATGGAGCTTCTTGGCGAGGCGCCGATAGGCCTTCTTGATCTCGTCGGCGCTGGCCGTCTTGGCGACGCCAAGGACTTCGTAGGGATCACGCATGAGGCAACAGATTGGGAATCTGTTTCCAAACGACAAGGGCGGCGGTTGCCCGCCGCCCTGCCGAATCGAACAATATCAGAGAATTGTCAGTTGACGATCTTCCAGCTGCCATCGGCCTGGCGGCACGCCGTGCCGTAAGCTTGCTCGCTCTTGCCGCCGACATTCACGGTCGTCTGGTATTCGCGGCAGGTGTTGCCGGTCTGGTCGACGCCCTGGCGCACCGGGGTCACCGAGCCGGAATGGCCACTCTCCGGATTGCTCCAGGTGATCTGCTGGCCGACGGGCGCCGTATGCGCCTGCTGCTCGGCGCGCTGGGCATACGCCATGTCGGCCTTATCGAGCGACCTGCCGATCTCGCGACCGGCGAGGCCGCCGAGCAGTACGCCCGCACCCACGGCCACGAGCTGGCCTGCGCCGCCGCCGAACTGCGAACCGAGCAGACCGCCCAGGGCGGCGCCGCCCAGCGTACCGAATGTCTCCTTGTTGCCGGCGTCCTGACTGCAGGCCGCGAGGCTCACTGCGAGTGCCGCCGCAACCGCAACGATACGAAATTTCATGGCCATCATCCTTCATCTCTGGTCTCAGTGTACCCGGGTCCTTGAGAGCGGAGATCCCCCGCCGCCGATCCCGACGCTGCAAACACGCTTGGGCTGCCAATGGGCTAAGATTTAGTATCGCGCTGCCCGATTCGCCAGCCCGGAAACGGCACAGCACCCCCATATAACGGTTCGGCGTTAAGTTTATTCCAACGGCGATCATGGACTTCCTCCAATGAATCAAGATGTTGGCACTGTGATGGAAGCCGGCACGGAGCCGTTCACGCGGTTTCGCGAATGGCTGGCGGAGGCCGAGAAAAGCGAGCCCAACGACGCCAATGCCATGGGACTGGCGACGGTAGATGAATCCGGCCAGCCGTCGCTGCGGATGGTCCTGCTCAAGGGGCTGGACGCGCAGGGTTTCGTGTTCTTCACCAATTATGAAAGCCGCAAGGGACGCGAGCTGCTGGGCATGCGCAAGGCGGCCTTGCTGTTCCACTGGAAATCGCTGCGCCGGCAAGTGCGGATCGAAGGGGCGGTCGAAACCGTGAGCGACGCCGAGGCCGATGCCTATTTTGCATCTCGTCCGCGTGGTGCCCAAATCGGCGCCTGGGCATCGCAGCAATCGCGGGCACTCGCCGGGCGCTTCGAGCTGGAAAAGCGCATCGCGGAGTTCACGCTCAAATTCGGGATCGGCGCTGTGCCGCGGCCGCCGCACTGGTCGGGATTCCGCGTGCTGCCGGAGCGGCTGGAGTTCTGGCAGGACCGGCCGTTTCGCCTGCATGACCGGCTCGTCTATCACCGCAGCGGACCGGGCTGGCGCACCGAGCGCCTCTATCCCTAGCCAAGATGGTCGCCACCGCCGCCAGCGTCGTCGCGTCCGCCTCCGATCCCGCCCGCGCGGCGCGGCTGATGCGGCAGGCGACGTACGCGTCGATGGCGGTCGCGGCGATTTTGATCGTCATCAAAGTGGCGGCGTGGTGGGTGACGGATTCGGTCGCCGTGCTGTCGAGCCTGCTGGATTCGCTGCTGGATGCGGCGGCCTCGCTGGTCAATCTGCTGGCGGTGCGTCACGCACTCACACCGGCGGATCGCGAGCATCGCTTCGGGCATGGCAAGGCCGAGCCGCTGGCGGGCCTTGCACAGGCGGCGTTCATCACCGGGTCGGCGCTGTTGCTGCTGTCGGAGGCCGTGCGTCGGTTCTTCGCGCCGCAGCCCGTCGCCCATGGCGAGATCGGCATCGGCGTGATGGTGGTATCGATCCTGTTCACAATCGTGCTCGTCACCTATCAGCGCCGCGTGGCGAGCGAGACCGGATCGGTCGCAATCGGTGCCGACCGGCTGCATTACACCGGCGACGTGCTCCTCAACGGCAGCGTAATTGTCTCGCTGGTGCTGTCGTCGTGGTGGAATCTGAATGTGCTCGACCCCGTCTTCGGCGTTGCGATCGGTGCGTTCATCCTGGTGAGCGCCCTCAGGATCGGGCGCTCGTCGTTCGACCTGCTCATGGATCGCGAGCTGCCCGACGACGATCGCGCGCGCATCAAGGCGATCGTGCTCCGTCATCCTGAAGTGCGGAACATCCACGAACTTCGCACGCGCTCGGCCGGCACCAGCATCTTCATCCAGTTCCATCTCGAGTTCGATGGCGCGATGAGCCTGCGCCGCGCGCATGAGATTTCCGATGCCGTCGAGGGGATTGATGCCGGCCTTCCCGCAGGCGGAGGTGATCATCCACCAAGACCCGGCCGGCGTTGAGCATGTACCGCACGGACGATCAAGGCCCCGGGGCCCCGCGTCCGGTATGATCGTCGAGGATCAAAGCGAAACCATCGCCTTCTTGCAGCGACGCGCAGACGCATGGCGGTACCGACGTCACGCGGATCGACACGCACGGGGCTGTCGTCTTTCTAGCCGGCGATCGCGCCTACAAGCTGAAGCGCGCGGTCAAGTTCCCGTACATGGATTTTTCGACCGTCGACAAGCGGCGGCGCGCGTGCGAGGCGGAGCTGCGGGTGAACCGCCGCACCGCGCCCGAACTCTATCGCCGCGCCATGCCAGTGACGCGCGGACCGCACGGCCTCGAGCTCGGCGGGGCAGGGCGCATCGTCGATTGGCTGGTGGTGATGCGGCGCTTCGATCAGGACACGCTGTTCGATCGGCTGGCGTCGCGCGGCGGGTTGGAGCCGGCGCACATGGGCCGGCTGGCGGAGAGCATCGCACTATTCCACCAGGAGGCGGAGAAGCGCACCGACCATGGCGGCGCGGCAGGGCTCGCCTGGCATATCGACGCGAACAGCAAGGGTACGCAGGAAGCAGCACCGGGCGTGTTCGCCGCCAATGTCGCGTCGACGGTCGAGGCGGGCTGCCGCGAGGCGGCGCGTCGCCTGCACGATTTGCTGGAACAGCGCCGCGAGGCCGGTTTCGTGCGCCACTGCCATGGCGATCTGCATCTGCGCAACATCTGCCTGGTCGACGACGTGCCGACGCTGTTCGACGCGATCGAGTTCGACGAACGCATTGCCTGCATCGACACGCTGCTCGATCTCGCCTTCCTGCTGATGGATCTGGAGCGGCGCAACCTGCGCGCCCTCGCCAACGCGGCGTTCAACCGCTATCTCGAAATGAGCGGCGATTACGGCGCTCTCGCCGCGTTGCCGCTGTTCATGGCCTGCCGGGCGTGGACGCGCGCGCATACCATGGCCGCGGCGGCGGCGGCGCAGACGGATCGCGCCGCGCAATCCGCGATGTACATGGACGCGCGCGGGGCGCTCGATCTGGCGGCTTCCTTGCTGGCGCCCAAGCCGGCGCGGCTGGTGGCGATCGGCGGGCTGTCGGGGACGGGCAAGTCGACCGTGGCGCGCCAGATTGCACCCGATATCGAGTCCGCACCCGGTGCCGTGGTGCTGCGCAGCGATGTGCTGCGCAAGCGCCTGTGCGGCGTGGCCGAGGGCGAGCGACTGGGGCCGCAAGGGTACACGCCGGACATGTCGGCCAAGGTCTATGCGACGATGATCTCAACGAGCGAAATGATCGCGCGCGCGGGCCATGCCGCGATTGCCGATGCGGTGTTCGCCCGGCCCAATGAGCGCGCGGCCGTGCGGGGCGCCGCGCACGCAGCCGGCGTTGCCTTCACCGGCATCTGGCTCACCGGCGATCTCAGCGTGCTGGAGGCGCGCGTTGCGGGGCGGCGCCATGACGCCTCCGATGCCACAGTCGACGTGGTGCGCCAGCAGGCTCAATATGATCTGGGCGGACTCGACTGGGCCCAGGTGGATGCCGGGGGAACGCCGGAGGCGACGCTGGAGGCGGTCCGGAAGGTCTTGATCTAGCGCAAATTCAACGGAACAGGGCGGTGGTATAACGTCGTTAAACTCCAAGAGAAAACAAGGAGGCGTCGATGGCGGTGAGAGTCATTCTGGCCCCGGTTGCGGGCAACGACAGCGATGCGGCCGTCCTGGAGGCGGCCGTGACCCTGGCGCGGCAATTCAAGGCGCATATCGAGGTCTTGCATGCGAAGGGCGACCCGCGCGACGCCGTACCATTCCTGGGCGAGGGCGCTTCGGGCGCCCTGATCGAGCAAATCATGGAAGCCGCCCAGCGTGACGCCAGCGAGCACGCGACCAAGGCGCGCCGGGCGTTCGATACTTGGCGCGAGAGGGCCGGCCTTGCGCTGGCGGAGCGGCCCAGCACGGAGGGTCCCTCCGCGGGCTGGCATGAAGAGGTGGGCGCCGAGGATCGCTGGGTCGCCAAGCGCGGGCGGCTCGCCGATCTCATCGTGGTGCCACAGCCGTCCAAGCAGGAAACCGTCGGAACGACCATCGAGTTCGAAGCCTCGCTGCTCGACACCGGGCGGCCGGTGCTGGTCGTTCCCAATGCAATGGCGGCGGGCACCATGCTGGGCGGTCCGGCATTGATCGCATGGAACGGCAGCGTTGAATCGGCGCGCGCGGTGGCGGCGGCGCTGCCGCTGTTGAAACTCGCGGCCAGTGTCGTGGTGCTGACGCAGGCGGAAGGCGGGCCGGCCTCGGCCGACGCGCCGGCGATGGCGGACTATCTCGCCTGGCACGGCATCAAGGCGAGCCCGGTCACCTGCGAGGCGCGCCAGACCGGGCTTGGCGCGCAGTTGCTCGCCGAGGCGGAGCAGCGCAAGGCGACGCTGCTGGTCATGGGCGCCTACACACATAGCCGCGTGCGGCAGATGGTGTTCGGCGGCGTCACCAAGCATGTCCTGGCGAACACCCGGATTCCCACATTGATGGCCCATTAAAGGAGGCGCCCGGCGGGGGCGAGAGGGCGATGCTGAATTTCCATGATTGTCTCGGGTTCTGCGCGTTGAGCGAAGCGGAGATCGAAGCGATCGTCGAGCATGAGCACATCCCTGCGCTGGCGGCGGCGCTGATGGGCAACTACCTGCTGGAATGCGCAGACGGCCCGGCGCGGATCCGGCGCATGATCGTCGACGACATCGCGGAGGCGGAACGCCGCGGCCGGCGGCAGGCCGCCGTCAAATTACGGTGGGTGCTGGCGCAATTCTGCGCGGCCCACCCCGAGGAGGCGCTTCTCCCGAATTGACTGGAGGACAATCATGGCTCTCAAACGCATCCGCCTCGAGCTCGCGCGCACCAAGGAATTTCCGGGAAGGGACTTCCAGGGTCCATTACGATTTCGTGGCGCCGCTCGATGCGGCAGGGCACTTCGATGCCGCGGAATGGACGAAGTTTCACGATCTGTGCACCGTCCATCGCGTCTGGGAGGGCGAGGGCGACGAGCGCGGTGTCCTTCTGCACACGCGCGGACGGCACTGGGTGTTCTCCTACGCGCCCGGCGACGACACGGACGACGAACCGATCTTCAAATTCGACCGCCACGTGTTCAAGGAGGACGAGTACGTCGCCATCACCGAGCACGACGGCAAGACGCGGCCGTTCAAGGTCGTGTCGGTGGAGCCGCATATCGTTGCGGGCGGTGCGGCGAAGTCGCGCGCGGCGTCTTAGAGAGTTTGGGATAGATCCGCGCCACCCCCTCACCCTATCCCTCTCCCCCGGGGGAGAGGGGAACTCCAACGCGCCTCGGTCTCACTCCCTCTCCCCTCTGGGGAGAGGGTTGGGGTGAGGGGGTGGCGCTGTCGGTAGACGAATAGAATGTTCAAAGCCGCGCGATTGGCGCCCGCCGATGAAATCCCCTAATCTCCCGCGCCATGCCTGACCGTAAGACTCTCATTCTCTCCGGTGCCAGCCGGGGAATTGGCCATGCCACCGTCAAGCGCTTCAGCGACGCGGGCTGGCGCATCTACACGTGCTCGCGCGAGGACATTCCCGAGCATTGCAAGCGCGACCCCAACTGGGCGCATCATATCGTGGCGGACTTGGCCGATCCCGCCAGCCGCACGCACTTCATCGAGGAGGTCTCGAAGCGCATCGGCGATGCGCCGATCCATGCGCTGGTCAACAATGCCGGCGTGTCGCCCAAGACGCCTTACAAGGAGCGGCTGGGCGTGCTGCATGGCGAGCTCGACGCGTGGCGCGAGGTATTGAACTCAATTTCTTTGCCGCGGTGGCGCTGAGCCGCGGCTTCGCCGCCGGGCTTGCCAAGGCCAAGGGTTCGATCGTCAACGTGACGTCGATTGCCGGGCATTCGGTGCACCCGTTCGCGGGCTCGGCCTATTCAACGTCGAAGGCGGCGCTTTCGGGCCTCACGCGCGAGATGGCGGTGGAGTTCGCCGCGCTCGGCGTACGCGTGAACGCGGTCGCGCCCGGCGAGATCGAGACCGAGATGGTGAGCGCCGACTACGCGCCGCTGATCAACCGCATCCCGATGCACCGCATGGGCACGACGGAAGAAGTAGCGGGCGTGATCTACCAGCTCTGCAATCCGGAATTCGGCTATGTCACCGGCAGCGAGATTTTCATCACCGGCGGCCAGCACCTGGTCTAATCGTCACGCTTCGGCACAGGGCGCGCGGCAGCGCCGGTGTAATTCCATAGCAGATGGCGCGGGATCGGGCCTTTGTTGCGCTCGCCGGATTGCTTTTCCTCCCACGCATGCGCCAGCGCGCCGACTGAGCGCGATAAGACGAAGAGCCCGCGGCAGAGCGGTGGCGCGAACCCCAGCTCGGCGAAAATGACGGCCGTCGCGCCGTCGATGTTCATCGGGATCGGCTTGCCCTTGCGCTCTTTCAGAACCGCATCGACGGCGCGGCCGATCGCGGCGTAGCGGCCGCTGACCGCGCCATGCTTGGCGGCTTCGTCGACCAGCGAGAGCAGGCGGGGGGCACGCGGGTCGAGCGGGTGGAAGCGGTGGCCGAAGCCGGGCACGTGGGCGGTGCCGGCGGCGGCGAGTGCATCGATCTCGGCCGTCGCGGCGACGCGGATTTCGTCTGGCGACGTGCTGATCAGACGATCATTGATGGCGTTGTAAAACGCGACGCATTGCTCGCCCGCACCGCCATGCACGTCGCCCAGCATGTTGATCGCGGAGGCCATGGCATTGTTGATGCCCACGCCACAGGTGACGGCCATGCGCGCAACGGCGATCGAAGGGGCTTGCGGGCCATGATCGACGGCGGCGACCAATGCCGCTTCCAGCAAGGCCGATTGCGCGCGCGTCGGCAGCTCGCCGCGGGTCAGCAGCCAGATCATGTCGGCGAAGCCGACGTTCCCGATCAGATCTTCGATCGCGTAGCCGCGATAGCGGATCAGGCCGGGGCGCATCTCGATGATGCTGGTCGCCCACCATTCCTCGGGGGTCTTGGGCGTGCGGGCTTTGCTCATGCGGCGTCCTCGCGATCGAGCGCGCTGATTTCGCCGGCACTCATGCCGAGCTCGGCCAGGATCTCGTTCGTGTGCTGGCCGAGGGCGGGCGGCGGCAGGGCCGGGCCGGGATCGCCCGAGGCGAGACGGAAGCCCGAACGCACGACGCGCACGGGCTTGTCGATATTGGGCACGTTGTCGAGCTGGTGGACGAGGCGGCGCGCTTTGATTTGCGGGTGCTCGAGCACGGACGGCACATCGAGCACCTCGCCCGCAGGGACACCCTTGGCATTGAAGATCGCCGACCACTCGGTCGCGGATTTGGTGGCGAGTGCCGTTTCGATCTCCGCCTTCAGTTCGAAGCGGTGTTTTTTGCGATCCTCGCGGCCGGCGAAGCGCGGATCCTTCTTGAGATCGGCGCGCCAATCAGATCGCACAGCGTCTCGTACTGCTCCTGCTTGTTGGCGGCGATGTTGAGGAGGCCATCGCCAGTGCGGAATGTGCCGGAGGGACTCGCGGTCATGTTCTCGTTGCCCATCGGCTTGGGCTTGACGCCGGCGATGAGCCAGTTGGAAACCGCCCATCCCATTGCCACCAGAGTGGATTCCAGCATCGAGACATCGATGAACTCGCCCTTGCCGGTGCGGCCGCGTTGGACGAGGGCGGCAGCGATGGCGAAGGCGGCGGTGATACCGCCCATCGTGTCGGCGACCGGATAGCCCACGCGCAACGGCGCCGATGTCTCGTCGCCGGTCACGCTCATCACACCCGACAGGCCCTGGATGATCTGGTCGTAGGCGGGGTTGAATTTGAGCGGCCCGTCCTGACCGAAGCCGGAGATGGCGCAGTAGATGAGATCGGGCTTGATGGTCGCGAGCGTCTTGTAACCGAGGCCGAGACGATCCATCACGCCGGGGCGGAAATTCTCGGCGACGACATCGGCCGTGGCGACCAGGCGCTTGAAGGCAGCGCGGCCCTTGGCACTCTTGAGATTGAGCGTGACCGAGCGCTTGCCGCCGTTCTGGGCGAGAAAGGAGACGCCCATGTGGCGCCGGTTGAGTTCGGGATCGGCGCCAAGCTGGCGCGCGAGATCGCCGGAGCCCGGCACCTCCACCTTGATCACATCGGCGCCGAGCACGGCGAGCTGATAGCAGGCGAACGGGCCGGCGAGCACGTTGGTCAGATCGAGGACCCGGATGCCGGTCAGCATGCCCATTGTGTTGCGCTCTCCCGTTGTCGTTCCACGCACGATCTCATCCTTCGACAAGCTCAGGATGAGGTCGGTATTTGATATCTCCACCAAACAGATCCTCACCCTGAGCTTGTCGAAGGGTGAGGGGACCAGTCCAGTCTCTGAAGATAGCATCGCCCCTTGCCTTAGTTCTGTCAAGCAGTATAGAGTTCTGTCTAATAGAACTCAGGAAAGCGCATGGCACAAGATCGCGTCGAGGCGGTGGAGCGGGCCCTGGCAATGCTGGATGCCTTCGCGCCGGACAAACGCGCGCTGACGCTGACCGAACTCGCGCAAGCGACCAAACTCTACAAGAGCACGGTGCTGCGCCTCGCCGGCTCGCTGCAGCGCTTCGGCTATCTCGTGCGTCACGAGGACGGGCGCTTTGCGCTGGGACCGACAGCGGGGAAACTGGGTGCCGCGTATCGCGCTGGCCTCGACCTCGCCGACATCATCCGGCCGGAATTGCAGCGCCTGGTGAGCACGACCGGCGAGACCGCGTCGTTCTACATTCGCGATGGCAACGAGCGCGTCTGTCTTTACCGTCAGAATTCCCCGCACGAAGCTCGCCATCATCTCGATGAGGGCGCGCGTCTACCGATGAAGGCCGGCGCGTCGGCGCGCGTTCTGGCGGCTTATACGGGCAGGGGCGAAGCGGCGATCCGTGCGGCGGGATATGCGATCTCCGTCGGCGAGCGCGATGCGCAGCTTGCGGCGGTGGCGGTCCCTGTATTCGATGGCGCAAACAAATTTATCGGCTCGCTGGCGATCTCAGGTTTGATTTCGCGCTTCGACGAGGGCGCGCGTCGAAGCGCGCTCAAAGCCGTGCAGAACGCTGCGGGTCGCCTGAACCAATCGATCAGCTAGACGCTGAAACGGCATTTGCATCGCGTCGATGGCGCGCCAGCCCCACCTCACCCGCCTCGCTGACGCTCGGCACCCTCCTCCGCCCCCTTGGGGCGGAGAGGGGAGGGCCCACCTTCGCTAAAGCTACGGTGGGCAAGGCCCGCCGAAGCCTTGGCGAAGGCGGGAAGGGTGAGGTGGGGCTGCTCGAACAACGACGATTGCGCTTACAAGCCGTTGAGACGCTCGCGATACCAGGCGAGGCGCTGTTCGGCCTGCTGGATGTCCTGCGCCAGCCAGTCGCCGAGCGGGTTGCCGACTTTCGTGTAGTCGGCGCGCAGATCGTTGAGACGCGCGATCTCGGATGTCGTCAGGTCGATCAGCATGTCGAGCTGGGCGCGGCGCTCGGCCGCGTCCATCTGGTCGAAGAAGCGCAGCTTGAGGGCGATCACCAGCTTGGTGAGATCGGTGAGGGGTGCCCGCACGCGGCTGGTCAGCAGCTCTTTGAAGGCCGTGCGGCCGGTGTTCGGTGAGCTTCACCTCGATATCAGCCTTCATGCTCTGGCCGGGACCCATGCGCGCGTCGACCGCTTCGATCAGGCCTTCGTAGCGCAGCAGCTCGATCGAGGTGCCGAGGATGTCGAGCGAGGGGCCGAGCATGCGGCTGGCAAAGTGGCGCACGGCGACGGCGAGCTCGCCATAGCGCTTGGGGCCTTCGGCGAGGATACCGAGGGCGGCGAGGCGGATGGCCTCGGTCGGGATCAGGGCCTGGTCGCGGTTCATCGGCATGAGCGTAGCATATCGGCCGAAAGCGACCGGTATAAGGCAGGGTCAGGCGGCGCGCGCCAGGCTGAGGCGCGCCCAGATATCCTGCATGGCCGCCACCAGCAGGTCCATGGCCGCGTCGTCGTGCAGCGGCGTGGGCGTGAGGCGCAGGCGCTCCGTGCCGCGCGGCACGGTCGGGAAGTTGATCGGCTGGACGTAGATACGGTGGCGCACCGAGCAACTCGTCGGAGGCGGCCTTGCATAGGCGCGCATCGCCCACCATCACCGGCACGATATGCGTGGGCGTGTCGAAGACCGGCAGGCCGGCCTCGGTCAGACAGCGCTTGAGGCGCGCCGCGCGTTCCTGATGGCGGTGCGCTCGGCCTGGCTGGTCTTGAGGTGGCGGATGCTGGCGAGGGCGCCGGCCGCGACCACCGGCGGCATCGAGCTTGAAAAGATGAAGCCGGGCGCAAAGCTGCGCACGGCGTCGACCACGGCGGCGCGGGCGGCGATGTAGCCGCCGACGATGCCGAAGCCCTTGGCGAGCGTGCCCTGGATCACGTCGAGCTGGTCCATCACGCCGTCGCGCTCGGCGATGCCCGCGCCGCGCGCGCCGTAGAGGCCGACCGCGTGGACTTCGTCGAGATAGGTCATGGCGCCATAGCGGCGCGCCAGCGCGCAGATCTCGGCGATGCGGCCGACATCGCCATCCATCGAATAGACGGATTCGAAGGCGATCAGCTTGGGGCGCGCCGGATCGAAGCTGCGCAGGCGGCGCTCGAGGTCGATGAGGTCGTTGTGCGCGAAGATCTGGCGCTCGCACCCGCTGTGGCGGATGCCCTCGATCATCGAGGCATGGTTGAGCGCGTCGGAGAAAATGATGCCGCCGGGCAGCAGCTTGCCGATGGTGCTCAGCGCCGCCTCGTTGGCGTTGTAGCCGGAGCTGAAGATCAGCGCCGCTTCCTTGCCGTGCAGATCGGCCAGCTCCGCTTCCAGGAGCACATGATAGTGGTTGGTGCCGGAGATGTTGCGCGTGCCGCCGGCACCCGCACCGGTGCGCTCCAGCGCTTCCTTCATCGCCGCCAGAACCTTCGGGTGCTGGCCCATGCCGAGATAATCGTTCGAGCACCACACCGTGACCTCGACCGCGCCGTCGGGTCCGTGCCAGGTCGCGCGCGGAAAATTGCCGCAACGACGCTCAAGGTCGGCGAAGACCCGATACCGGTCTTCGGCCTTGAGACGGCCGATCGCGTCGCTGAAATAGCGCGTGTAATCCATGTGGCTGCGGCGCCCTCGTCCACGAATGCCCGGCATCCTATCGCCGTTGCCGCGGCGGCGGAAGCCCGTGAAATCCCTAACGGATCGGCTGAGAATAAACCCCTTTGCGCCGCTCGATATTCCCGGTCAGCGCGGCCAAACGCCGCGGCTGTCCGTAGTCAGGGAGCGCCGCGCATACTCCCTCTCCGCCGCGAAGCGGGGAGAGGGAAGGGGCCCGCGCGTCAGCGACGGGAAGGGTGAGGTGGTGCTTGGCTCGGCACCCACCTCACCCGCTCGCTTCGCTCGCACCCTCTCCCCCGCTTCGCGGGCGGAGAGGGTTAGTGATGCTTAGTGCCCGCCGCAGCAGCTTGGCGCGCCTTCCGGCAGAGCGCCGAACTGCGGGAACAGGAGATTGTTCTCCAGGTGGATGTGCTCCATCAGGTCGTCGATCAGCTTGCGCAGGCCGGCGTACAGGGCGCGCCAAGTCGGGCACGCATCGTCGGGCAAGGTCAGGCCGTGCGTCAGCGTCTCCAGCGCGCGCAGCCGCTCGCCGTGCTCGTCGTGCTCGTCGCGCATGCGCGCGATCGGATGGACGATCATCGGATTGCCGCCGCTGCGCATCAGCGGGAAGAGGATCGCCTCCTCCTTCAACATGTGTGACTTGAGTTCGTTGCGCATTTCTTCGAGCTGGACTGCCAGGCCGGCCGGTACGGCGGCGTGCTCGCGATGGACGGCCTCGACGCGCGTGGCCAGGCGGATCAGCTCCGGCAGTTCGCGGCGATGCACTTCATGATAGCGCGTGAGGATATGATCGATCAGCGGCGCCGGCGCCGTCGGCACCGCGCGCTTTGCGCCGGGGTCGAGCGCGAGGAGGGCGGCTTCAACGCCACTTAAGGACAGCCCGCGCTTCGCCGCCGCCTCGGACAGCGTGACATTGCCGCCGCAGCAGAAATCGAGCTTGTGAGCGCGGAAGATACCGGTGGCGCCGGGCAGCTTCGTTGCGATGTCGGCGAGGGTACGGCTCGCAAAGCTTGTGCTGGCGATGTCGCTGGCGGTGACGGCACTCATGGCTGGTCTCCTTCGGTTGTGGAATGGTTGGGCCGGCGCTGCGGCAGCTCGCCGCGCTGCACGGCCATGCCGAGCTCGAAGCTGCTGGCGATGCGCCGCGCGCGCTCCATGAAATGCGCGACGGCTTCGGGCGGGCAGAGATCGCGCGCGGTGTCCTCGAACAAGGCAAGCCAGCGCGCGAAATGCGCGGCGTCGACCTTGAGCGGCAGGTGCGCACGCAGCGGCTGGCCGTGATAGCGGCCGGTCATCAGCGTCACCGACGACCAGAAAGCGCAGATGCGGGCGATGTGAGTGTCCCAGTCGGCGACATGGTCGGCGAACACGGGGCCGAGCAGCGTGTCTTTGCGCGCGCGGTCGTAGAACTCGCGCACGAGGCGCTCGATCATCGGCTCGTCGATGCCGGTGCGCGCGACGATTTCCTGGGTCAACAGGTCTCGATGGACAGGGCCGCCGGAGGGAGGGTTCGACATGAGATTAAATAGGTATTTTCAATACCTATTTATATCGTGTAATTTAGTATCTGCAATACCTGATTAGAGGGTGCGACAATGCGTCTGACCGCCTTCACCGATTTCGGCTTCCGCACCCTGATGCGCTTGGCTGGGGAGCCCGATCGCATCTTGACAACAGATGCGATCGCGCGGGAATTCTCCATATCCCGCAACCACTTGAATAAGGTCGTCCAGAATTTGGCGGCGGCGGGACTGATCCGCACCGTGCGCGGCGCGCATGGGGGAATTCAGCTCGCGCGGCCGGCGGCTGAGATCAAACTGGGGGACGTGGTGCGGCACCTTGAGCTCGGTCAGGCCCTGGTCGAGTGCTTCCGCGACGATGGCGGTGCCTGCGTCCTCACGCCGCGCTGTCAACTCAAGAGCAAGCTCGCGGCCGCGACCCGCGCCTTCCTCATTGAGCTCGATCGCTCGACGCTGGCCGATTGCGCCTATCCAGCGCCGCCGCGCCGGGCCGCGTAGGTCGCCCCAGCGCCGGATGTCATTTCGGCGCCGCGCCGGCAGAGGGCATGGCCGGGGCGGACTGGAAATTGGGCGGTATCTTCTCCCATTTCTGGCCGCTCGCGCCGAATTCGGTAACCGACCTCGAACAATTCTTTCATGTACACCGTGTCGAACGGGGCTTTGAGCGGCGTTTCGAAACTTGCCGGGACATAGGTCAAGTTGAAATCGATACCGTCGCGCTGTGCCGCCGCATAGATGCGATAGAGATCGCCCACGCCCTGGGTCTGAATCAATGAGGAGATGGCGCGTTGAGCGATACTAAGGGTCTGCCGCTCGACCTCGGCCCATTCGGGATCGAGACGTGCGTTGCGCAGGATGTAGACGTGACGTTCGCGCACGACGTTCCGGTCGCGGCTCACCCGGCCGCCACTTCCAACTCCGGCGGATACAGAAAGACCTGCGTGCTGGCACCGCCATCGACGTGCATTTCCTGGTACGGCTTGCCGTCGGCCTCGACGTCGATCATCACCGGCGGAAACGCGCCGGGGATCGCGGACGATGCAAGGAGGATGTCCTGGAACAATTCGAGGGCCTTGGGATGGCCGCTGTCGGCAAGCTTCGTGATGTTCCAGATGACCGGACGGCGCGCGTCGAGATCGGTCGTACCGATCAGGAGAATGCGGCCTTTGCGATGCTCCGCGGCGATGGCGTCGAGCATCGCCTGGTTGATATAGCGCGACATCGTCTGGCGCAGCGGCGCATTGTCGGCCATGGCGTCATCGAGGATGGCCGCAAAGACGCCGCGGGTCGACAGAATGTCCTTGCCCGAAAGCGTGGTGTAGACCTTCGCGCAATTGGGCGTCGTACGCCGGCCCTAGGAAGGCAAAGGGGGCGGTGAGCGCGCCGGTGCTGATGCCCGTCACGAGTTTGAAATTGGGTCGCGTGCCGGCGGCGGTCCATCCGACCAGAAGACCCGCACCATAGGCGCCGTTCTCGCCGCCGCCAAGAGATCGACCAGATAATCGGCGCGCGGCAGGTTGCCCCGCTGCCCGGCGTTGCGGTGCATCGTCATTTCGCGATTGAACGACTCGATAAGGTCGCGGGTGAAGGGCGGCGACATGTCATCGCCCCAATACCGGATATCCACGGCACCGGGCACGATTGCGCGATCCTGCATCTTGGCCGGTACGGCATTCTTGCGGGTCAGCGAGCCGCACGCGGCCGTCAGAAGGACACGACGAGTGCCGCGATGCAAACCAGAGCGATGCGAGCGGGATTTACAGCGTTTTGCAAAATGGCCGGTCCCTCAATCGAGAGGTCGGCCATCACAACAGGTCAACGGCCGGCGCGCATGGGGCGCACCGGCCGTTCTTGGCAGGAATCATCCGTATTCGCGCGCCGAAGCTGGCCCCGGCGCGCGGATTATCGTCGCGTCGGGCTAGGCGACCTGCGCCAGACCCTGGTCGCGCACCATGGCTGTCGTCGGCTCAGCTGAAGATCGGCACGAGCTGTTCCAACCGCGTGCACGAAGCGGGCGCCAAACCGCCCACCGTCGCCATGAAGTTCGGGTGGCTCATGCCGGACCCAATGAAGGTCCAGCGCATCGCCTGGTGCTGCATCGTGGCGAACTCGCGGCGCTCATCATCGGTGAGCATGCGACCGGTCGCGCGCGTGAAGCTGTCCATGTCGAAGGCGGTCTGCTGCGCGAGGCCGGCATCGATCATGCCGCCAAGCTGCACGTAGCCGTCGACGGCCTTCGCGATCCCCTCGGCGCTGCGGTCCGCCGCGATCGCCTCGACCATAAGTGTGTCGAGCTTTGCGTGCTGAGCCTCCTCCATCCAATGATGCTTGAGCAGGCTCTTGAACTGCGGATCGAGGCCCTGGTCGTCCTTGACGCTGTCGAGATAGTGGCGCTGGGTCATCCACTCGATGTGGAGGATGAGCAGTGCGACGGAGAGCGGATCATGCGCGAGCACGGCCATGGCAATATCTTTCGGTGGGCCGATGACATCGCAGCGTGTGCCGAAGCCAGCCTCGAATTCGCGGGCGAAGCGCTTGAACAGGTCAATATGCTTCGCCTCCTCCGATGCGAACTGGAGCATGGCGCGCGCGCACAAATCGTCGCCCGTGAGCATCGGCCGGGCGTGGTCGAGGACGAAGGGCAGGATGAATTCCTCGACCAGGCCGAAGATGTAGAGATAGCCGTTGCCCCGGATCTGGTTGAGGACGATTTTCTCGTCGCGATCGAGGAAACCCATCGGCTCGACGCGCGCGAGCGACTCGGGCAGGAAAGGCTTGGCGAAATCGAGGCGCCTATCGGCGCCGATGATATCCTCGATCCGCCAGTTGATGCGCTGCGAGGCGGCGAGGGTGGCGGCATAGCTGTAATCGTGCGGCATGGTTTTCCTCCTGGGGTATCAGGTTGCGCCCCGGGACGGGGCCCCCGCGGCAAGTGCTGGACCCTAGGGCCGGGCGGCTCTGGATGCTTGAGGCGCTCGTGGAGATTTCCTGGCGGAGGTCTGGATTTTGCGGGCCGGTTGCCAGACCCCGCTAAACAGGCGAAAACGTGTGGGTGGATCGGGGGGCTTGTGACGGCGGAATTGCGCGTCCGGTTTGAGGATTGCGAGCTTGATCTTGCGGCCTACGAACTGCGCCGCGGCGGCCGGCTATGCGCGGTCGAACCCCAGGTGTTCGAGCTCCTGGCCTATCTGGTCCGAAATGCGGACCGGCTCGTCACCAAGGACGAAATGATCGAGAAGGTCTGGGGCGGGCGGATCGTTTCGGACGCGGCCCTGTCGAGCCGGATCAAGTCCGCACGAAGGGCGGTCGGCGACGATGGGGAGCAGCAGCGGCTGATCCGCACCGTGCACGGGCGCGGCGTGCGCTTTGTGGGCAATGTCGTGGCTGGCGTAAAAGCGGCAGCGGTTGGGAACTCGGATGAAGCTGCCGGCCCGATCAACTTAGGTACGCCCGACGGACCGCACCAGGATATCCGCTTCTGCACGGCGGCGGATGGGGTGCGCCTCGCCTACGCGACGGTCGGAGAGGGGCCGCCGCTGGTGAAGCCGGCGAACTGGCTGACCCATCTGGAATATGACTGGGAGAGCCCGGTCTGGCGGCATTGGATTCGCGAATTTGCCCGCCATAACACCTTCATCCGCTATGACGAGCGTGCGAACGGTCTCTCCGACTGGGACGTCGAGGACCTATCGTTCGAGGCGCTCGTGCGCGATCTTGAGGCCGTCGTCGATGCCGCGGGCCTTACGCGCTTCCCTATGCTCTGCATCTCGCAGGGCTGCGCGATCGCAACCGCCTATGCCGTGCGCCATCCGGAGCGCGTAAGCCACCTCGTGTTTTACGGCGGCTATGCACGGGGCTGGGCCATGCGCGGCAGCCCTACCGAAATCGCGCGGCGCGAGGCGCTTGCCACGCTGATCGAGCTTGGCTGGGGCCAGGACAATCCGGCCTTCCGGCAGGTGTTTACGACCATGTTCATTCCGGGCGCCAGTGCCGAGCAGGCGCAGTGGTTCAACGACCTTCAGCGCATGACCGCGTTACCGGTGAATGCGATGCGCCTCACCCGCGTGTTCGGCCAAGTCGATGTCCGCCACCTGCTGCCGCAGCTGCGCGTTCCGACACTGGTGCTCCACTGCCGTAACGATGGCGCAGTGCCGTTCGAGGAAGGCCGTATCCTGGCCACCGGCATCCCCGGCGCGCGCTTCGTGCTGCTCGAAGGTCAAAATCATATTCTTCTTGAAACGGACGCCGCGTGGCCGCGCTTCCTTGCCGAGGTTCGCGCCTTCCTGGCCTCTCCCGATCCCGCCAAATAGCCCAATCCGAACAGGGCACGCCGGCGTCGGAATTCGTGCCGCGCCGTGCCCTTAGGCCCCGGCGCGGCTCCGGTCATTTCTACCTTCAGGCGACCTGCGCCAGGCCCTGGTCGCGCACCATTGCCAGCGTGTCGTCGAGCGCTTTGCCGAAGCGGCCCAGCATGTCCTCGATCTGCGCTTCGGTGATGATCAGCGGCGGGCACAACGCCACACGGTGGCCGAACAGGGCGCGGCAGATCAGGCCGTGCTCCTCGGCGCGCTTGGCGAAATACGGCCCGATCGGCTGGGTCGGCTCGAAGAAGATCTTCGGCGTCTTCGATTTGACGAGCTGCATGGCGCCGAGCAGGCCCACGCCCTGCACCTGGCCGACCAGCGGATGGCTGGCGAAGCGCTGCAGGCCGGCCTGGAAGGCCTTCGACACCTGCTTGACGTGGCCGATCGTGTCGCGCTCCTCGTAGATCTTCAGGGTTTCGAGCGCCACCGCCGCCGCCACCGGATGGGCGGAGTAGGTGTAGCCGTGGCCGAAGGTGCCGATCTTCTCGCTTTCGGACACCATCGCCTTGTAGATCGGCTCCGAGATCATCAGGCCGGAGATCGGCAGGTAGGCGGAAGAGAGCGCCTTTGCCATCGTCATCATGTCGGGCTTCAGGTTGAAGGTCTGCGAGCCCCAGAAATTGCCGGTGCGCCCGAAGCCGCAAATGACCTCATCGACGATGAACAGGATGTCGTACTTCTTAAGGACAGCCTGAATCTTCTCGAAGTACCCCGCGGGCGGCACGAGCACGCCGCCCGCACCCATCACGGGCTCGGCGATGAAGGCAGCGCAGGTGTCGGGGCCTTCCTTCAGGATCAGCTTCTCGAGATTGGCGGCGAGCCGCGTCGAGAATGCGTCCTCGCTCTCGCCGGCCTCGCCGAAGACGTAGTGATACGGGCAATCGGTGTGGACGACATTGGCGATCGGCAGGTCGAAATCGCGGTGGTTGTTGGCCAGGCCCGTCAGGCTCGCCGCGGCGATCGTGACGCCGTGATAGGCGCGCTGGCGCGAGATGATCTTCTTTTTCAGCGGCCGGCCGACGGCGTTGTTGTAGTACCACGTGAGCTTGATCGCCGTGTCGACGGCTTCGGAGCCGGAATTGGCGAAGAACACCTTGGACATCGGCACCGGGGCCAGAGCGAGGATCTTCTCGGCCAGCTCGATGCCCGGGTTGTGCGATTTGCCGGCGAAAATATGGTAGGTCGGCAGGGCGCGCATCTGACGCGTCGCGGCCTCGATCAGGCGTTCCTCGCTGAAGCCCAGGGAGACGCACCACAGGCTGGCCAACCCCTCGATATACTGCTTGCCGGCCTCGTCATAGACATAGACGCCTTCGCCCTTGGTCATGATGACCGGGCCGTCTTTCTCGTGGGTCTTCAAGTTCGTGTAGGGGTGGAGCAGGGACGCGATGTCCCGGCTGGCCATCGAATTGCCCCGAGGTGGTGGAGTCATTGCTTGTCTCCCCGTCGTCAGTGGGCGGGCGGTGCCTGCCCGCAAAATCGCGCCGGGCTGCGACGTCAGCCGGCGCGATTGGTGCCAAACTCTGGCCGCAGAGTACCGCCCGGACGCTGCCAAACCAAGGGGTCTGGCCGGTGAGCGGCCATGCGCCGCGTGCAACCTCATTGACACAACCGCAAAGCCTTTTACTTTGTGGGGTCAGACGGGACAGGCCACAAGACCGAGTTCCGTTGGGGGCATACGAGGCTTTGCGGGGCGCGACAGGCCCGTGCGGCCAGGGAGACTGCGGAATGCGCAAGCGTGAGGCGGATCAAGCCGCCCAGGCCTGGCAAAGTGCCAATTTTCGACAATACGCAGCCGGCCCGGCTTGTTTATGAACCGTCCCTGTCCAGTGTCTGCTGACGCCGGCGCGATAGCGTCCGGTATGCGGCGAAAGTTGCAATGATCGCGTTCATCATCCGCCGCCTTCTCCAATCCGTGCTGGTCATGCTGGCGGTGGCGTTCGTTGCCTATTCGCTGTTCACGTATGTCGGCGACCCGGTCGGCATCATGCTCGGCCAGGATTACAAGCCCGAGGACCGGACGCGGCTGGAACACGAGCTCGGCCTCGACCAGCCCTTCGTCATCCAGTTCGCCGATTATGTCGGGCACATGGTGCAGGGCAATTTCGGGATCTCCTACCGCCTGGCGCGGCCGGTCGACGACCTGATCCTGGAGCGGCTGCCGGCCACGCTGGAGCTCAGCTTCGTGGCGGCGCTGCTGGCCTTGCTGGTGGGCGTGCCGATGGGCGTCTATACCGGTCTGCATCGCAATTCCTGGCTCAGCCGCGTGTTCATGAGTGTGTCGCTGATCGGTGTCTCTCTGCCGACGTTTTTGATCGGCATCCTGCTGATCCTGTTCTTCTCGGTGCAGCTGCGCTGGCTGCCCTCGTTCGGGCGCGGCGACACGATCGCGCTGGGGTGGTGGACGACCGGATTTCTCACCGCCAGCGGCCTCAAAGCGCTGATCCTGCCCGCGATCACGCTGGCCCTGTTCCAGATGACGCTGATCATGCGCCTGGTGCGATCCGAGATGCTGGAGGTGCTGCGCACCGACTACATCAAATTCGCGCGCGCGCGCGGCCTTTCCAATCGCGCGGTGCATTTCGGCCATGCGCTCAAGAACACGCTGGTACCCGTGATCACCATCACCGGCTTGCAGCTCGGTGCCCTCATCGCCTTCGCGATCATCACGGAGACGGTGTTCCAGTGGCCGGGTATGGGCCTGCTGTTCATCCAGTCGGTCAATGCGGCGGATATTCCGGTGATGGCGGCCTATCTCTGTCTGATCGCGCTGGTGTTCGTGGCCATCAACCTCGTCGTCGACCTGCTCTACTACGTCGTCGACCCGCGGCTGCGGCTCGATCGCGCCGTCGCCGGCGGGCACGGGTAACGCCATGGCGACAACACAACAGGCGCTTCCAGCGCCAAAGCCCCGCGGCGCCGTCGCGCGCTTCCTGGACAGCGACATCTTCTACAGCTTCCGCCGCTCGCCGCTGGTGGTGACGGCCGCCATCGTCACCGCTGATCTGCTTTCTGGGATCGGCGTTTGCGCCGTGGCTCGCCCCCTATAACCCGTTCGACCTGCAGACCCTCAACCTCGCCGATGCGGAGACGCCACCGTTCTGGATGGAGGAAGGCTCGTTCCAGTATCTGCTTGGCACCGACAACCAGGGTCGCGACGTGCTCTCCGCCATCATGTTCGGGGCGCGCATCTCGCTGCTGGTCGGCTTCGGGTCGGTGCTGTTCGCCATGGTGCTGGGGGTCAGCCTCGGTCTGATCAGCGGCTATTTCGGCGGCACCATCGATGCCGTCATCATGCGCATCGCCGACGTGCAGCTCAGCTTCCCGGCGATCCTGATCGCGCTGCTGATCGATGGCATCACGCGGGCAGCCCTGCCGCGCGACTTGCACGACCAGATCGCGGTCTATGTGTTGATCCTGGCGATCGGCGTGTCGGGTTGGGTGCAATATGCGCGCACCGTGCGCGGCTCAACCTTCGTCGAGAAGAACAAGGAGTATGTGCAGGCGGCGCGGGTGATCGGGCTGCACCCCATCGCCATCATGCTGCGCCACGTGTTGCCCAACGTGACGGGGCCGGTGCTGGTCATCGCCACGATCCACCTGGCCGTGGCCATCATTACAGAGGCCACGCTTTCGTTTCTGGGCGTGGGCGTGCCGGCGACGCAGCCGTCGCTGGGCACCTTGATCCGCATCGGCAACGACTTCCTGTTCTCCGGCCAATGGTGGATCACGATCTTTCCCGGCCTCGCCCTGGTGATCATGGTGCTGGCAGTCAATCTCCTGGGCGACTGGCTGCGCGATGCGCTCAACCCGAAACTGCGCTGAATGACCATGGCGGTACCGCGCGCCAACCGACCGCTGCTCGAAGTCAAGAATCTACGCGTTGAATTTCCGACGCGGCGCGGCAAGTTGGTGGCGGTCGACGATATCTCGTTCCACATCGATCCCGGCGAGGTGCTGGGCGTGGTCGGCGAGTCCGGGGCGGGCAAATCGCTGACCGGGGCCGCGATCATTGGGCTCTTGGAGCCGCCGGGGCGTATCGCCGGCGGCGAGATCCTGCTCGAGGGACGGCGCATCGACAATCTGCCCTACGAGGCGATGCGCAAGGTGCGCGGTCGGCAGATCGGCGCGGTGTTCCAGGATCCGCTGACCTCCCTCAACCCGCTCTACACGATCGGCCGGCAGCTCACCGAGACGATCATGACGCATCTTGATTTGTCGCCGCAGCAGGCGCGGGAGCGTGCAGTCAATCTGCTGCAGGAAGTCGGGATCACCGCGGCGGAGCGGCGCATCGATCATTATCCGCATCAATTCTCGGGCGGCATGCGCCAGCGCGTGGTGATCGCGCTCGCGTTGTGCGCCAATCCGCGCCTGATCATCGCCGACGAACCGACCACGGCGCTCGATGTCTCGATTCAGGCGCAGATCATCTCGGTGCTCAAGCGCCTGTGCCGTGATCATGGCGCCGCCGTCATGCTGGTGACGCATGATATGGGCGTGATCGCGGAAACGGCGGATCGCGTCGCGGTCATGTATGCGGGCCGCATCGCGGAAGTCGGGCCGGTGCGCGACGTGATCAAACAAGCCAAGCATCCGTACACGGTCGGGCTGATGGGCTCGATCCCCAAGGTCGGGCACACGGGCGAAAAGCTGACGCAGATCGACGGCGCCATGCCGCGCCTCACCGCGATCCCGTCCGGCTGCGCGTTTCATCCGCGCTGTCCCCGCGTGTTCGAGCGCTGCCGGCACGAGCGACCGGAGTTGATCCCGGTGGAGCGCAGCCAAGCGGCGTGCTGGCTCTATGACGGAGCCAAGGGGGTGGCGAGTGCCGCCGATGATTGAGCCGCGCACCAGGGGGCAGACGATCCTCGCGACGCAGGATCTCGCGCGATTCTTCGACGTGTCGAGGCCGTGGCTCAACCGCGTGATCGAGAAACAGCCGCGCCAGATCCTGAAGGCGGTCGACGGCATCAGCTTCGAGATCAAGCGCGGCGAGACGCTGTCGCTGGTCGGCGAATCCGGTTGCGGCAAATCGACCGTGGCGCGGCTGGTGGTCGGGCTCTACACGCCCTCGCGCGGCAAGATCGTGTTCGAAGGGACCGATCTCGCGAGCTTGCGCTCGCGCGCCGAACTGGCACCGGTGCGCCGGCGCTTCCAGATGATCTTCCAAGACCCGTATGCCAGCCTCAATCCGCGCTGGCGCGTCGCCGACATCGTTGCCGAGCCGATCCGCGCGCACAAGATCATGAGCGATGCGACGGCGATCCGGAAACGCGTCGATGAACTCTTGCGACAAGTGGGACTGGCGCCGGCCGATGGCGAGAAATTCCCGCACGAGTTTTCCGGCGGGCAGCGCCAGCGCGTGTCGATCGCGCGGGCCTTGTCGAGCAATCCCGATTTCCTGGTGTGCGACGAACCGACCTCGGCGCTCGACGTCTCGGTGCAGGCGCAGATCTTGAATTTGATGAAAGACCTGCAGCGCCAGCTCGATCTCACATACCTGTTCATCTCGCACAATCTCGCGGTCGTCTATCACATCTCCGATCGCGTCGGCGTCATGTATCTCGGACGGCTGGTGGAGCTCACGCCGGCGCGGGCCCTGTTCGAGCGGCCGCAGCACCCGTACACGCGCATGCTGCTCGACGCGATCCCCGATCTCGATATGACGGGGCGGGCACGTACCCCGGTGGCGGGCGAAGTGCCCAACCCGCTCGATCCGCCGACCGGCTGCGCCTTCCATCCGCGCTGCCCGTGGGCCAACGAGCGCTGCAAGCGCGAGCGGCCGGAGGCGAAGGCCTCGCCGAGCGGCGGCCTCGTCGCATGCCACGCCGTCGAAGAGCACCGCATCCCCGAGGCGCGCGCGGTGCCGCCGCCGGCGTCGCCGATGGCACGCGCCTAGGCGACTGAGATCGCCGCACTCGCACCCCCCACCCCGACCCTCCCCCTCAAGGGGGGAGGGGGATTCTTTCTTGAAGAGGTGAGAGAGGCGCTTGTTTCAAGCGCAGCATATTCCCTCCCCCCTTGAGGGGGAGGGTTAGGGTGGGGGGTGACGCGCGGTCGGTGTTTCCGTTTACGCGCTCGTCGTTACTGTCACGGTGCTATTTCCGCCCGTACGTATCTTCCAACCGCACGATGTCGTCCTCGCCCAAGTACCCACCGGACTGCACCTCGATGAGGTCCAGCATCTCCTCGCCGATATTCTCCAGCCGGTGGACGGAACCGAGCGGGATGTAGGTCGACATGTTTTCCTTAAGGACCAGCAGGTCCTCGTCGCGCGTCACGCGGGCCTTGCCGCTGACGACCACCCAATGCTCGGCGCGGTGCGCGTGCTTCTGGAGCGAGAGCTTGGCGCCGGGCTTGACGGTGATGCGCTTCACCTGGAAGCGCGAGCCGATATCGATGGTCTGGTAGCTGCCCCAGGGGCGATAGACGACGGGGTGCGAGACGGCCTCGGAGCGCTTCTTGGCCTTGAGCTGCTCGACGATCTTCTTGACGTCCTGGGCGCGGTCCTTGTCGGCGACGAGGACGACGTCGGCCGTCGCCACGACCACGAGATTGTCGACGCCAAGTGTCGCGACCAGCGGCTTTTCGCTTCTGAGATACGAATTGCTCGTCTGCTCCGCGATGATATCGCCGACGCAGACATTGCCGGCTGAATCTTTCTTGCCGAGATCCCACAGCGCCGACCAGGCGCCGACATCGCTCCAGCCGAGATTGGCGGGCACGATGGCGGCGAGCTTGGTGCGCTCCATCACCGCATAGTCGACGGATTTGGACGGTGCTGCCGAAAACGCGTCGCGGTCGAGGCGCACGAAATCGAGGTCCTTGGCGCTCTTGGACGCGGCCGCGATCGCCGCGTCGGCGATGGCCGGCTCGAAGGCCTTGAGCTCGTCGAGGAACAGCTTGGCCGGGAACATGAACATGCCGCTGTTCCACGACCACACGCCCTCGCGCAGATAGCCCTCGGCGGTCTTGAGGTCGGGCTTCTCGACGAAGCGCTCGATGGCGAAGGCGCCGGCCACGCCCGCCAAGCGGTGCGGCGCTGCGGATATAGCCGTAGCCCGTCTCGGGGCTGGTGGGCGTGATGCCGAAGGCGACGAGCTTGCCGCTACGCGCGGCCGACAGCGGCCGTCGACGCGGCTTTGCGGAACGCGGCCTCGTCGGTAATCGTGTGATCCGACGGCAGGACCATCATCACCGCATTGGGATCGCTCGCGACCAGGATCGCGGCGGCGGCGGCGATGGCCGGCGCGGTGTTGCGCGCGACCGGCTCCAGCACCATGGCGCGCGGCTTGATGTTCAAGTGGCGAAGCTGCTCGGCGATGATGAAGCGATGCTCGTCATTGCAGACGATCAGCGGCTCGGCGAAGGGCGTGCCCGACGCGCGCTTGGCGGTTTCCTGCAGCAAAGAGTGCGTGCCGACCAGGGGCAGGAGCTGCTTGGGGTAGAGCTCGCGCGACAGCGGCCAGAGCCGCGTGCCGGAGCCGCCCGACAAGATCACCGGATAGATGGGGCCCTGATCGGCCATTGGATGCTCCGCCCGAATTGTCCCGTGGCGATCTGCTATCTGAAAACAGCCGGCGCGCCAACGACCAAATTTGCGGCCCGGCACCCTTGCGCCGCCAAGGGGGCTGGGCAGGGGCAGGCACGGTCTGCTACATCCACATGCCCTTGGAATGCTTAAGGTTGCGTTGATTCCATGCTCCTCGTGTTCGGCTCCATCAATGTCGATCTGGTGTTTGCGCTGGCCAGCCTGCCGCAGCCGGGCGAAACCGTGCTGGGCCAGGATTATCGCGTGGTCGCGGGCGGCAAGGGCGCCAACCAGGCGGTGGCGGCTTCGCGCGACGGGGCCAAGGTCGCCATGGTCGGGCGGATCGGCGATGACGGCTTCGCGGCGGTGGCGCGGGACTCGCTGGCGGCGGCCGGGGTCGATCTCGCCGGCGTCACGGTTTCGGCGCGGCCGACCGGTTGTGCCACGATCTGCGTCGATAGCGCCGGGCGCAATCAGATCGCGGTGGCCTCAGGCGCCAATGACGATGTGCGGACGGCGCAGGTCGCTGATAGCCAGTTGGGCACGGACACAACCCTCGTCCTGCAGATGGAAGTGCCGCCCGCGGAAACTGCCGCGCTGATCGCACGGGCTCGCGCGCGCGGCTGCCGCATCATCCTCAACCTCGCACCGGCGGCGAAGCTGGAGCGCGCGGCGCTTTCGGCGGTGGACGTGCTGGTCGTCAACGACGGCGAGGCGGCGTGGCTTGCGGCGTCGCTGGGCGTCGAGGCGGGCGAGCCGGCGGCGATGGCGCGCGCGCTTGCGGCGTCGCTGGGCATCACGGTGGTGATGACGCTCGGCGAAAAAGGCGTCGTCGCCGCGTCGCGCGACGCGCTGTGGGCGGTCGAGGCCCTGGCGATCACGCCGGTTGACACGACCGCGGCCGGCGATTGCTTCGTGGGCGTGCTTGCGGCAGCACTCGATCGCGGCCAAGATTTGTCCGGCGCCCTGCATCGTGCCAGCGTGGCGGCGGGGCTTGCCTGCACGAAGGCCGGCGCACAGCCCAGCCTGCCGCTTGCCAAGTCGATCGATGCGCGGTTGTCCGAATTGCCGCCGACTCAAGAAATGCGCGTCTGATCTGGAAGGGGTGTACCGCTGCCAGCGGCGCCCTTGTTCACAAAACGAAAGTGATCCACGCCACGCTCGCATTGTGTCTAAGATGGCAATGCTGATCCGTGCCGAAATCCATAAATGGAGGATCCGATGCGCAAATTCATGATTGAGCGCGAGATTCCGGCGGTGGGAACCTTGGAGCGTGAGCAGTTGCGCCAGGCCGCAGCGAAATCCAACGAGGCCTTGGCACAGTTGGCGCCCGATGTGCAGTGGCAGCAATCTTATGTCGCGGGTGATCGGACGTTCTGCGTCTACCTCGCCAAGGACGAGGCGGCGGTGCGCAAGCATGCGCAGATTAGCGGATTTCCGGCCAATCGGATTGTTGAGATCAAACGGGTGATCGATCCGTCGACGGCGAACTGACGTCAGCGGCGCTGCCGGCGGCGGGGGTCGAGGGCTTCTTGCAGCGCGTCGCCGAGGAAGTTGCAGCTGGCGACCGTGAGCAGGATCAGCAGGCCGGGATAGATCGCCAGCATCGGCGCGGCCCAGATCGTTTCCTGCGCATTGGTCAGCATGTTGCCCCAGCTGGCGATCGGCGGTTGGATGCCGAGGCCGAGGAAGCTCAGCACGGATTCGAACAGGATGATGTTGGCGACCGCCAGCGTTGTCGCGACGATAATGGGCGAGATGGCGTTGGGCAGGATATGCACCGCCATCACGCGCGCGGGCGAGGCGCCGATGGCGATGGCGGCACGCACGAAATCGCGACCCTTGAGGGACAGCGTCGTGCCGCGCACCAGGCGCGCCACCGTGGTCCAGCCGACGAGTGCGGTGATGGCGATGATGCGGTAGAGGCTGACACTCTCCGACTGCACGATGCCGGCGGGCAGGCCGAGCTTGGCAAGGTCGATGGCGGAGAGCACGATCAGCAGCGGCAGCAGCGGCAGCGCGATCACCCCGTCGGTCACACGCATCAGGGCCGTGTCGAAGCGGCCTCCGAAATAGCCGGCGATGATGCCGATGATCGTGCCGATGGTGGCGGCGACGACTGCCGCAATGAGCCCGACGGAGAGCGACACGCGGCCGCCATAGAGCAGGCGCAGCAGCACGTCGCGGCCGATCTCGTCGGTGCCGAGGGGGTGTTCGAGCGAGGGCGGCTGATAGCGCAGCAACAGGTCCGCCTCGTTGACGTCGTGGCCCAACGCCGTTGCGACCAGCGGTGCCGCGAGAACAAGAAGAATCACAATGGCGAGAATGCAGAGAGCCGCGAGGGCCGGCGGACGGCGGAACGCGGTCATCGCGCGCGGCCGCGATCGGGCCCACCGCCGGCAAAGGAGATGCGCGGATCGAGGGCGGCGTAGCCGAGATCGGCGGCGAGATTGCCGAGCAGCGTGAGCGCGGTCGCGAAGAGCAGGGCGACGAGCGCCACGTTGAAATCATTGGCCATGATCGAATCGAAAATGAGCTTGCCCATGCCGGGATAGGCGAACATCGTCTCCGTCACCAAGGCGCCGGAGAACAAGCCGCCGACACCCAGCGCCATGATGGTCACGACCGGCAGCAGCGCGTTGCGAAGGGCGTGACCGATGACGACGCGCCGCGGGCTCGCCCCCTTGGCGCGGGCCGTGCGGACATAGTCGTGGTTCAGCGCCTCGATCATCGCCGCGCGCATGAAGCGCGCATAGGCGCCGGCCTCGACGATGGCGAGCGTCGTAATTGGCAGGATCAGGTGGCGGAATATCTCGCTGAAGCTGGCGTTGGCGGCGGTGGGCAGGCCGCTTGCCGGCAGCCAGCCGAGAATCACTGCGAAGAGCAGGATCAGCATCAGCCCCAGCCAGAACGACGGGACCGAAATGGTGATGAAGCAGCCGAGATTGATGGCGGCGTCGACCGGCGAATTGGGGCGCGCGGCCGCGTAGATGCCGGCGGGCAGGCCGATCAACAGTGCCGTCAGGAAGGCCGCGATCATCAAGAGGGCGGTGTTGGCGAGGCGCGGGCCGATCACGTCGAGCACGGGGCGCGAATAGGTGCGGCTGTAGCCGAGATCGCCGGTGATCGCAGCGCTCGCCCACGTGCCATAACGCTCGACGATCGGGCGGTCGACACCGTAGAGCCTGCGCAGCCGGTCGGCATCGGCGGTGGTGAGCTGGGGGTTGCCGCTCACCATGATGTCGATCGGGTCGCCGGGCATCAGGCCGATCAAGCCATAGATGACGACCGACATGATCGCGACGACCACCAGGCTCTGTAACAGGCGATGGGCGATGTAGCGGATCACGGGCCGGCGATCGTCACTGGGAGCGCCAGGTCTCGACCCACAGCGCCGACGAATATTGGTGCCCGGTGGGCGTGACGCCGGTCAGCCATTTCGGAATGATGAACGGATCGGCGCGCGAATAGAGGGGCAAGACCGGCAGTTCATCCGCGTAGATCTCCTGGATGCGATGCCACATGACGCGGCGCTTTTCGCGATCGAACTCGATCTCGATATCATCGATCAGCTTGTCCATCTCCGCATTACGGAAGCCCGGCGTGTTTTGGCCGGCAAAGCTCTTCTCAGGAACGGGAATCTCGTCAGAGCGCAACGTCGAGCGCGGCACATTCTCCGGGGAGCTGATCCAGGCATACATCGCCATCGCCGGATAAAGTCGCTTTCGCATGGTCTCGCCGAAGAACACGCGCGCTGGCTCGTTGCGCAGGCGTACATCGATGCCGAGCTTGCGCCACTGGCTCTGCAGAACTTGCTGCACGGTCTCGCGGGTGCGGTTGCCGGCGGTGGTCATCAGCTCGAACGAGAGTGGCTGGCCGGCGGCGTTGTGGCGGATGCCGTTGCGCAGCATGCTCCACCCGGATTTGTCGAGCAGGGCAGCGGCCTTCTTGGCATCGTATTTGTAACTCGCGATGTCGGCGGCGACCATCCAATCCAACGGCGACACGAAGGAATTCACCACCGGCTGCTTGCCCTCGAAGAGCTGTTTGCTGAGCGCCTCGCGGTCGAGCGCGTAGATCAGCGCGTGTCGCACGCGCTTGTCCTGGAGGATCGGATTGTCGAGATTGAAATCGATATGCTCGTAGATCAGGCCCGCCTTGTAGACGACATTGAAGCGGTCGCGGTGGCGTTTCTCGAACGCGAGGGCCTGGTCGAGCGTGAGGCCGAGTTCGCCCGCAATATAGTCGATGGCGCCGGAGAGAATATTGGCCTCAAGCGCCGCCGTGTTCTCGATGGTGCGCACGGTGATGCGCTTGAAATAGGGCTTCTCGCCATACCAGGTCGGATTGGGCTCCAGCACCACATGCGAGCCCGGCACGACTTGCGTGATGCGATAGGGGCCGAAATAGAGACCGGGATTCGTCGTGTCCGTATCGTAGCCAGTGCGGCGGCGGTAATTGGGCGGATCGTCGAAGTTCTTGCGTTCGATATGGGCGGGCAGTATCCCGAAATCGTTGATGCCGGCGTATTCGTAGGTGAGCTTGCTGACATGGAAGGTGAAGGTCTTCTTGTCGTGAACCTCCACTTTCAGGATGCGGCGATAGAGCTCGAGATTGCTGGTCGAGGATTGCTCGTTGCGCCCAACCTCCCAGGTGAACATCACGTCGTCGGTGGTGACCGGCGTGCCGTCGCCCCAGGTCGCGTTGGGCTGGATCGTGTAGGTGGTGGCGATGCCCTTGGTGCCGTCGGGCATGTCGAAGATTTTCGCGGTACCCTTCTCGATGCTCGGCAGCTCGGTGCAGAGCATGCAGATGAGCTTCCAATCCTTGTCGAAGGTCGTGAACGGGCGCCGCGTCATGGCGAGCACGTAGCTCTTGGCCGCCATCGAGTCGATATTGGGATGGAAGTTCGAGGGGAACTGGGTCAGGCCGATGACCAGCTCATCCTTGGCGGCGGCCGGCCGGGGCACGGCCGCAAGCACAGCGGTCAGCAGCGGGGTGAACAGAACCAGGGCCAGCAGGCGGGATCGACTCATGAGCCTCCGCGGCGAGAACGCGACGCCAATACTAGCAATGTTTTCCAGGGGAGAGGGAAGGGGAATGGCTCACGTTGGAGAGATTGGAGCCACCCCCTCACCCTAGCCCTCTCCCCGTTGGGGAGAGGGGACGAGAGCGCGCACCTTCTGATTCCCTCTCCCCTCTGGGGAGAGGGTTAGGGTGAGGGGGTGGCGCAGTCGTTGACACTGAGGATGGGCCCGCGGGTCAAGCCCGCGGGTGACAGTAAAGGAAATGGGGCGTCACGTCCGCCGCCAGGGCGTGAACCAGGCGAGGCTGTCCTCGGTGCGCGGCGTCGAGGGTTTGTACTCCGCACCCGCCCAGCCGACATAGCCGGACTTGTCGATCGCCGGCAGGATGTTCGCGTAGTTGAGCTCGCCAGTACCCGGCTCGTTGCGGCCGGGCGTGTCGGCGAACTGGATGTGGCCGATGCGCGATTTGTAGCGCGTCAGGCCAGGGATCAGATCGCCCTCCATGATCTGCGCGTGATAGAGGTCGTAGAGGAGCGCGAGGTTGGGCGTCGCCGCCTCCTCGATCAGCGCCACGATCTCGGCCGGGCGGCTGATGAAGAAGCCTGGGACGTCGCGGGTATTGAGGCCCTCGATGCAGGGCAGTGCGCCGATCTTGGCTAATTCGGTGGCCGCGTAGCGCACATTGTCGAGGAGCGTCGCGCGGGCGCGCGCACGATCGGCGCCCGGCGGTGCGATACCCGGCAGGAAGTTGACGCGCTTGGCGCCGAGCTTTTCCGCATAGGTGCGGCATTGTGCGATGGCGGCGCGGAATTCATCGAGGCGGTCGGGCAGCACGCCGAGGCCGCGTTCGCCCTTGGCGGCGTTGCCGATCGGGATGTTGATGAGGACGATTTCGACGCCCGCTTTCGCCTGCGCGGCGGCGACGTCTTCAAGGAGGGCTTCGTAGGGAAACTGGATCTCGACGGCGTCGAATCCGGCCTTGCGCGCGGCGGCGAGGCGCTCCAGGAGCGGCAGCTCCGGGAACAGCATCGAGATGTTGGCGGCGATTTTCGGCACGAGACGCTGTTCAGCTCGCGGTCTTGACGGCGGGTTCGGTCGAGCTCACGCCGCCATGCGCTGCCGACCATTCGGCGGGGCGCTCGAGGAATTTACGCACTTCGGAAAGATCGGCGGGGGCGAAATATTTCTGCTCCTCGGCGAGCTCCAGCACATCCCACCAGGTGCAGAGCGCGTGCAGCTTGACGCCGATCGCGTCCATGTTCTCCTTGCTCTCGCGGAAGATGCCGTAGTGGAACAGCACGAAGGCGTGCTGCACCTCGGCGCCGGCGTCGCGCAATCCCTTCACGAAATGGATCTTGGAGCGGCCGTCGCTGGTCAAATCTTCGACCAGCAGGACGCGCGGCCGGGCTTCATGTCGCCCTCGATCAGCGCATTGCGGCCGAAGCCCTTGGGTTTCTTGCGCACGTAGAGCATCGGCGCGTTCATGCGCTCGGCGATCCAGGCGGAGAAGGGGATGCCCGCCGTCTCGCCGCCGGCCACCGCGTCGATGGATTTCGTATCCGATTTCCCGATCGATGGTCTCGACCGCCATCGCCATCAGCTGCGTGCGCGCGCGCGGGAAGGAGATGATCTTGCGGCAGTCGATATAAGTGGGACTCGCCCAGCCCGAGGTGAAGATGAAAGGCTTGGCGACGTTGAAGTGGATCGCCTTGATTTCCAACAGGATACGGGCAGTGGTGCGGGCGATCTCGGCTGGTGTCATGGTAGGCCCCTCAGGCGCGGTTTTCCTTGTTTAGGGCTTCGGCGCGATTGGGGCAATCGCGATTGTTTCCACTCTCATTTCCTCATCCTGTCACCCGCGGGCTTGACCCGCGGGTCTGGCACCGCGCGGTTTCAGATGCGCGGGCCAAGCCCGCGCATGACAGTGTTTATTGGAGCATGCCATCCAATTCCCATGTCAAAGAGGCTTCGATTTCCCCGTGCTCCGCAAAGGTGCGCGCGGCCTTGAGTGCATCCTCCAGGCTCACGACGGTGTGGGAGGGATAGTCGCCGTCCTGACCTCCGGTGAAGAGCACGGTTCTTGTCGAGGAGGATGGCGACGATGTCAGATTGGCAAAGGACATATTGTCGAACGTTGCGTAGACGATGTAACGACCCTCCGATCCCCCGCCGACTAACAGATGCGCCTCGCCTTTCCCACCGACAATGGCATTCGTGTAAACGCGCCCGTCAAGCCGCCGCACCGCCGCTTCAATGTCGGCCCACGTAGGATCTTGGGTATCACGACCATTGCTGGAAATGCCGTGCCATTCATCGGTTGTGAGGTTCCGCGCATACATTGTCGGTTAGGCCAACGCCTCCTCCAGCACGCGCGCGACGTGGATGGCGTGGCGCTGCGTGCCGTCTTTGATCTGGTGGCGGCAGGAGGTGCCGTCGGCGACGAGCAGCGTGTCGGCGGGCGCCGCGCGCACGGCGGGCAGCAGGCTGAGCTCGGCGATCTTCATCGAGACTTCGTGGTGCTCGGCTTCGTAGCCGAAGGCGCCGGCCATGCCGCAGCAGGTCGAATTCGATCATCTCGCACGTCGAGGTCGGGTACGAGCTTGAGCGCGGCCTGCACCGGCGCCCATGGCGGCGAAGGCTTTCTGGTGGCAATGGCCGTGGACGAGCGCGCTCTGCGCTGCGGCAGCGGCTTCAACTGAGATCGTCGAGGCGGCCGGCCTTGTGTTCGGCGGCGAGGAATTCCTCGAACAGCATGGCGCGCGGCCGGCCAGTTGGTCGGTCTCGGCGCCGGGCGAGCATGGCGAGGAACTCGTCGCTGCAGCGAGAAGAGACAGGACGGTTCGAGGCCGACGATGGCGAGGCCGCGCGCGACATGCGGCTCGAGCGCGTCGAGCATGCGGCGCGCTTCGATCTTCGCTTCGTCGACGAGGCCTGCGGCGAGAAAGGTGCGGCCGCAACAGAGCGGGCGGCGATCGCCGGCTCGGCGTGTGACCCGGTAGCCGGCGGGGGTCAGCACCTTGAGCGGCGGCGCGGGCGTTCTCGGGCTCGAAGTAGCGGGTGAAGGTGTCGACGAACAGCACGACTTCCTTTGAAGACGGCGCCACCCCCTCATCCGCCCGCCTTCGCTGCGCTTCGGCGGGCACCTCTCCCCAGAGGGGAGAGGGAAGATTCGGTGTCGCGGAAGTAATCGCGGCGCCAAGCCGGCAGAGAGCGGTTGGCGCTGAAGCCGAGCATTTTCTCCGAGAGCGTTGCCAACGCCGGGATGCGGTCGCGCAGATTCATCAGGGCCGCGAATTTCGATGCGATCGGCGCATAGCGCGGCAGGTAGGCGATCAGCTTCTCACGCAGCTTCAGGCCGTGGCGCTTGTGCCAGGCGTGGCAGGAACTCGATCTTCATGCGCGCCATGTCGACGCCCGTCGGGCATTCGCGCTTGCAGCCCTTGCACGAGACGCACAGCGCCATCGTGTCGCGCATCGCGTCCGAGGCCAGCGCGTCGGGGCCGAGCTGCCGCTGACGCGCGAGGCGCAGCGTGTTGGCGCGGCCGCGGGTCAGGTGCTGCTCGTCACAGCGTCGCGCGGTAAGACGGGCACATCACGCCGGCGTCGAATTTGCGGCACTCGCCGTTGTTGTTGCACATCTCGACGGCGCCGGCCGAAGCCGCCCCAGGTCCGACCAGTCGAGCGCGGTGTCGAGTTTTGCGCGTCGGTAGCCGGGCGGGAAGCGGATAGAGCGAGCGGTCGTCCATCTTCGGCGGGCGCACGATCTTGCCGGGGTTGAACATGCCCTTGCGGGATCGAATTCGTCCTTCACCTCCTCGAAGGCGCGCACGATGCTTCGAGCCGAACATCGGCTCGTGGAATTCCGAGCGCACGAGGCCGTCGCCGTGCTCGCCGGAATGCGAGCCCTTGTATTCGCGCACCATCGCGAAGGCTTCCTCGGCGATGGCGCGCATTTTCTTCGCACCCTCCGGGTCTCTTCAGGTTGATGATGGGGCGCACATGCAGGGTGCCGACGGAGGCGTGCGCGTACCAGGTGCCGGTGGTGCCGTGCTTGCGGAAGACGTTGGTCAGGCGGTCCGTGTACTCGGCGAGATCTTCAAGCGGGACCGCGCAATCCTCGATGAAGGAGACCGGCTTTCCGTCGCCCTTCATCGACATCATGATGTTGAGGCCCTGCTTGCGCACTTCCCACACCGCGTTCTGGAAGGCGGGGTCGATCGCCTCGACCACGGCGCCCGGGGAAGCCCAGATCGCCCATCAGCTCGACCAGCTCGGCGAGCTTGCGCGTTCTGCGTCGGCAAATCCGTCGCCGGCGAATTCGACGAGCAGGATGGCGTCGGGCTCGCCCTTGACGAAGCGCTCGACCGTCGGGCGGAACATCGGGATGTCGCGCGCCAGCTCGATCATCGTGCGGTCGACCAGCTCGACCGCGCTGGGGTCCAGCTTGACGATGTGCTGGGTCGCGTCCATCGCCTTGTAGAAGGTCGGGAAGTGGCAGATGCCGAGCATCTTGGCCGGCGGGATCGGCTGGACCTGCAGCTCGATGCTGGTGAAGAAGCCGAGCGTGCCCTCCGAGCCCACCAGCAGCTGCGCCATGTTGTGGCCGGGCTCGTTGCGATTGAGGCCCGGGATCAGATGCGGCGGATCATGTCGATGTTGTAGCCGCCGACCCGGCGCAGCAGGCTGCGGCCAGCGCTCGCTCTGCATTCGTGCGTGACGCCGTCGACGATGCGCGCGCGTGCGCGCGACGAGATCGCGATAGCGCGGCTGCGCCATCGAACCCATTCGAGGTCTTCCGGCACTTCGCCGAATTGCGCGGTGGTGCCGTCGGCCAGCATGGCGTCGATGGCGCGCACGTTGTGCACCATGTTGCCGTAGCGGATGGAGCGCGAGCCGCAGGAATTGTTGCCGGCCATGCCGCCGATCGTGCCGCGGCTGCCGGTCGAGATGTCGACGGGAAACCAGAGCCTGTGCGACTTGATCTTGCTTGTTGAGCGCATCGAGCGTGATGCCGGGCTCCACCCAGACGCTGCGCTGGTCGAGATCGATGCTCGACCAGGCTGGCTCAGGTGCTTCTGCAATCGACCACGAGGCGCGGCCGACGGTCTGGCCGCATTGCGACGTGCCGCCGCCGCGCGGCAGCACGGGCACGCCTTCCTCGCGCGCAATGGCGATGGTCGCGGCAATGTCGTCGATGCGCTTTGGCACGACCACGCCGATCGGCTCGATCTGGAAGATCGAAGCATCGGTCGAATAGCGCCCGCGGCTGGCGGCATCGAACAGAACTTCGCCTTCGGTTTCCTTGCGAAGGCGCTCGGCAAGACGAGAGTTGCCGGGCTTCACATGCGCAGCGCGCCCCGGAATTTTCGCCGTGCCGAACACCGAGCCGGGGCCGTCATCGAGCGGACTTACGCGGGCGTTTCCTCATGCGCGGCTTGCGCCGCGAGAGCGTAACTCTTGTGGTCGAGATGGGTGCGCAGCAGGCGGGCGAGCCGTTCGCCGTCGCGCGCCGTCAATGCCGCCAAAATCTCCTCGTGCTCGGCGACCGCTTCGTCCCAGCGATGGGGATCGAGGTTGGCGGCGTAGCGCGCGCGGCGGATGCGGCCGGAGAGGCCGGCGTAGGTCTGCGCCAGCACCGGATTGCCCGACGCGGCGACGATCGCCTGGTGGATCGCCTGGTTGGCCTTGAAATAAGCGGGGCGGTCGCGGCGCGCGTGGTGGGCGAGCATTTCGTGGTGACGGGCTCGGATCTCGGCGAGCTCGTCGGCGGTCAGGCGCTGACAGGCGAGCTCGCCCGCCAACGCTTCGAGCGTGCCGATCACTTTGAGAAGTCTGCGCGACATCCTCGGCGGTGAGCTGCACGACCCAGGCGCCGCGATTGGGCAGGCAGCTCGATCAGCCCCTCGGCGGCCAGCGCCTTGAGGGCTTCGCGCAGGGGCGTGCGCGACACACCGAAGCGCTCGCACAGCATGCGCTCCGGCACTCGCTCGCCCGCCGGCAATTCGCCCTCGATGATCAGGTCGCGCAGGCGCTCGAGCAGCTTGGCGTGGATCACCGCGCGCTTGGGCGCGCGGCCAGGCTCGGCACCGGGATCGAGCGACAGTGACATGCTCGAACTCTGTCAAAAGTGCATGCAATTGTCAAGTTATGTGCAAAAACATGGGATTGACCGACTTAAAAATTGTATGCAAAATAGGCGCGGCCAATGGAGGGCATCCTATGAGCGAAGCGCGTCGCAATCTCCCGACCCATAAAGCGGGCCGCCATTTCCTGCAGATCCCCGGGCCGACCAACGTGCCCGACCGCATCTTGCGCGCGATCGACAATGCGACGATCGACCATCGCGGCCCGGATTTCGGCAAGCTCGGGCTCGAGATCCTCGACGGCCTCAAATACGTCTTCAAGACCAAGGGGCCGGTGATCGTCTATCCGGCGTCGGGCACGGGTGCGTGGGAAGCGGCGATCGTCAACACGCTGTCGCCGGGCGATCGCGTGCTGATGTTCGAGACGGGGCATTTTGCCTCGCTCTGGAGAGAAATGGCGGCGCGGCTCGGCATCGAGATCGATTTCGTGCCCGGCGATTGGCGCCATGGCGCCGACCCCAAGCTGCTCGAACAGAAACTGACCGAAGACAAGGGCCATCGCATCAAGGCCGTCGCGGTCGTGCACAACGAGACCTCGACCGGCGTCACCAGCCGCATCGGCGAGCTGCGCAAAGTCATCGACAAGACCAAGCACCCGGCTCTGTTCTTCGTCGACACGATCTCCTCGCTCGCGTCGATCGACTATCGCCACGACGAGTGGGGCGTGGACGTGACGGTCGCGGGCTCGCAGAAGGGCCTGATGCTGCCGCCAGGCCTGTCGTTCAACGCAATCAGCGACAAGGCGCTGGCGGCGCAGAAGGGCGCCAAGCTGCCGCGCTCCTATTGGGATTGGGGGCCGATGCTCAACGCCAACAAGACCGGCTTCTTCCCTTACACGCCCGGCACCAATTTGCTCTACGGCCTGCGCGAGGCGATCGCCATGCTGCGCGAGGAAGGGCTGGAGAACGTGTTCGCGCGCCACAACCGCCATGCCGAGGCGACGCGGCGCGCGGCCAAGGCGTGGGGCCTCGAAGTGCTGTGCCAGAATCCGGCCGAGTATTCAGGCTCGCTGACCGCTCTGGTGATGCCCGATGGCCACGACGCCGATGCGTTTCGCGCCGTCATCCTCGACCATTTCGATATGTCTTTGGGGCAAGGGCTGGGCAAGCTCAAGGGCAAGATCTTCCGCATCGGCCACCTGGGCGATTTCAACGACCTGATGCTGATGGGCACGCTCGCGGGCGTGGAGATGGGCCTCGACGTGGCGAAGGTCCCGCACAAGAAGGGCGGGACGCAGGCGGCGCTGGATTATCTGGCGAGTGCGGCGAAGGCGTAGCTGCTTCTCATCCTTCGAGACGCGGCGCTACGCGCCGCTCCTCAGGATGAGGACTGCACCGGTTCAAACTTTACAATCCTCATGCTGAGGAGCGCCCGTAGGGCGCGTCTCGAAGCATGGGGGCAAGAACAATTCAGCCGAGATCCGTATTGCGCTTCTCGCCGGCGGCGTTTTCTTCTAGGGGCACGCCTTCGGGGTTCTCGCTGCCGGCGCGATAGCGATAGACGCCCTGGCCGATGGCGATGATGTTGCCCTCGGCATCCTTGGCTTCGGCGTCGGCGATGAAGATGCGTTTGCCGCCACCGCGCAAGCGCGCGGTGACGGTGATCGTGCCCTTCTTCACCTGGCCCATGAACTGCGTGGTCAGCGACACTGTGACCGAGCGGCGCACGCGGCCTTTGTGCGGGCAGTAGCAGCCGGCGTAGCCGCCGGTCGCGTCGATGATGGTCGTCAGCACGCCGCCATGCAGCACGCCGGAGCGATTGAGGTGGCGAGGTCCGATGGTCAGGAGGACCGTGGCGGCGCCGTCGGTCCATTCGGACAGTTTGTAACCGACGAGCTGGCGAAAGCCGCTGGGCGCGTCGGTGAGGCCGGGTTTCGTCTTAGCGTCCATTGTGAAGGCGCAGACTAGCCGTATCGTGGGCGCCGGTCCACCACCCCCAAAAGGTGGGATCGGCGGCGATTGACACGACACGGGCGCAGCCCTTAACTGGCCCGCATTCTTCGGTTTTCGGCAAGGTTGAGGTTCCATGAGCAAGCCCGGATCGCGCACTGGCGGCCAGATTCTCGTCGACCAGCTTGTGCTGCACGGCGCCGACATGGCGTTCTGCGTGCCGGGCGAATCCTATCTCGAAGTTCTGGACGCGTTGCATGACGTGCGCGACCGCATCCGCCTCATCAATGCGCGCCACGAAGCGGGTGCGGCCAACATGGCGGAAGCCTATGGCAAGCTTACCGCCAAGCCCGGCATCTGCATGGTGACGCGCGGGCCCGGCGCGTGCCACGGCTCGATCGGCGTGCACACGGCGATGCAGGATTCGACGCCGATGATCATGCTGATCGGCCAGGTCGGCCGCGACATGATGGATCGCGAGGCATTCCAGGAGATCGACTACCGGCAGATGTTCGGCCCGGTCGTCAAATGGGCCGCACAGATCGACAGCGCCGATCGTATTCCCGAATACATGTCGCGCGCCTTCCATGTCGCCACATCCGGACGGCCGGGACCGGTGGTGCTGGCGTTGCCCGAGGATATGCTGACCGATCGCGCCGTGGTGCCTGATGCGGAGCCGTATACGGCTGTGCAAGCGAAGGCGTCGCCGGCGGATCTCGCGCGGCTGCGGCAGATTCTCGCCGGCGCGGAGAAGCCGCTGATGCTGGTCGGCGGTCCGGGCTGGGATGACGCGGCGTGTAAGCAGATCCTCGCCTTTGCCGAAGCCAACAATATTCCGACCTGCGCGTCGTTCCGGCGCCAGGACATTGTCGACAATCGCAGCCGCGTCTATGCGGGCGACCTCGGCACGTCGGGCCCCCCGGCGCTGATCCGCCGCGCCAAGGAAGCCGACGTGCTGCTTGTTGTGAATGCGCGCCTCGGCGAAATGACGACGCAGGGCTACACGATCATGGAGTTGCCGGAGCCGCGGCAGACCTTGATCCATGTGCACACCGACGCCGATGAATTCGGCCGCGTCTATCGCCCGACATTCGCGATTCAGGCCGGACCGGCGGGCTTCGCGCAAGAGGCAGCCGCGATGGCGCCGGTCGACGGGCGCAAATGGGCGAAATGGACGGAAGCTGCGCGCGCCGATTATGTCGCGACGCTGGAGCCGCAACCTTACAACGGTGCCCTCGACATGGGGCGCGCGATGGTGGCGCTGCGCGAGCGGCTGCCCGACGATTTCATCGTCACGCTCGATGCCGGCAACCACACCGGCTGGCCGCAGCGCTACCTGGTCGAGCACCGGCCCGCACGGCTGGTCGGGCCGACCAGCGGCGCCATGGGCTACTCGGTGCCCGCCGCGGTGGCCGCGAGCCTGGTGCATCCCGATCGCATGGTGATCGGCTTCGTGGGCGATGGCGGGTTCATGATGAGCGGGCAGGAGATCGCGACCGCTGTGCAATACGGCGCCAAGCCGATCATCATTGTTTTCAACAACCGCATGTACGGCACGATCCGCATGCATCAGGAGCGCGAGCACCCCGAGCGCGTGGTCGGCACCGATTTGAGTGTGCATGATTTCGCGGCGATGGGCCGCGCCCTGGGCACACATGGCGAGACGGTCAAGCGCACCGACGAATTCCTGCCGGCGCTGGAGCGCGCGATCAAATCCGGCAAGGCGGCGGTGATCGAATGCCAGACCGATCCCGAACTCATCAGCACGCGCATGACGATCACGGGCTTGCGCGAAGCCGCGCATAAGCGCGCCCAGGAAGCCCGCGCCAAGGAAAACGCCTGAGACTCTAGACGAGGGGACCCATGAACGAGGTCAAGGCCGCGCCGTCCGGCGTGCCGGACAGCGACCTGCACATCGCGCGTCGCGCCAAGCTGAAGCCGATCGCTGACATCGGCGCCCGGCTCGGTATTCCCGAAGACGCGCTGGAGCCCTACGGCCGCGTCAAGGCGAAGCTCGATTTCGATTTCATCGCCGGGCTGGGTCGCCGCAAGACCGGGAAGCTGGTGCTGGTGACGGCGATCAGTCCGACGCCGGCCGGCGAAGGCAAGACGACCACCACGATCGGCCTGGGTGACGCGCTCAACCGGCTTGGCCAGAAAGCGGCGATCTGCCTGCGCGAGCCGAGCCTGGGCCCGTGCTTCGGGGCCAAGGGCGGGGCGACCGGCGGCGGCTATGCGCAGATCGCGCCGATGACCGACATCAACCTGCACTTCACCGGCGACATCCACGCCGTGAGCGCCGCGCATAATCTGCTGGCCGCTCTCGTCGACAACCATGTCTATTGGCGCGGCGCGCCGGCCCTCGATCCGCGGCGCATCACCTGGCCGCGCGTGCTCGACATGAACGATCGTTCGTTGCGCAACATGGTGCTGGGGCTCGGCGGCGCCGCCAACGGCACGCCGCGCGAAAGCCGATTCGATATCGCCACGGCGTCCGAAGTCATGGCGATCTTGTGCCTGTCGCGCGATCTCGCCGATCTGCAGCGCCGGCTGGGCGATATCGTGGTGGGCGAAACGTTCGAGAAGCGTGTGGTGCGCGCCGCCGAACTGCGCGCGGCCGGCGCCATGGCCGCGCTGCTGCGCGATGCGCTCAAGCCCAATCTCGTGCAGACTCTGGAGAACAACCCCGCCTTCGTGCATGGCGGGCCGTTTGCAAATATCGCGCATGGCTGCAACTCGGTGCTGGCGACCACCACGGCGCTGCGGCTCTCGGACATCGTCGTGACCGAGGCCGGCTTCGGCGCCGATCTCGGGGCCGAGAAATTCATCGACATCAAATGCCGGCAGGCGGGATTGGCGCCCGACCTCGCCGTGGTCGTGGCGACGGTGCGGGCTCTCAAATATCACGGCGGGGTCGAGGTCAAGGATCTGCGCGCCGAGAACGTGGGTGCGGTCGAACGCGGTCTGCCCAATCTGATCCGTCATGTCGAGAATTTGAAAAAATTCGGCATGCCGGTGTTGGTCGCAATCAATGCCTTCATCACCGACTCGCCGGCGGAGATGGCGGCGATCGAGAAAGCTTGCGCGGCGGTGGGCGTCATGGCGGTGCCGGCCGAACACTGGGCGCGCGGCGGTGCGGGTGCCGAGGCGCTGGGGCGCGCTGCCCTCGACATCCTGTCGCGCGGCGACGGCAAGGCCAAGCCGCTCTATGCCGACGAGTTGCCGCTGCTTGAGAAGATCGGCACGGTCGCGCGCGAAATCTACCGCGCGAAAGGACTGGAATGCGCGCCGGGCGTGGCCGCGAAGCTGCAAGCCTTCGAGGCGGCGGGCTTCGGCAAATTGCCGGTGTGCATTGCCAAGACGCAGTACAGCTTCTCGTCCGACGCCAAGAAGCGCGGCGCGCCGGAGGGCCACATCCTGCCGGTGCGCGAGGTGCGGCTGGCGGCCGGGGCGGGCTTCGTCGTCGCCGTGTGCGGCGACATCCAGACCATGCCGGGCCTGCCGCGCGAGCCGGCGGCCTTCGGGATCCATCTGGACGGCCACGGCGAAATCGAAGGTCTTTCGTAAGGCCCACGTACGCAAACGCGGCATGGCTGCCTCGGCCCTGCCGGGCGTTGTCGCTGCCCGGCCGGCGCGATAGGATCGCCCGCGAAATTCGGGATTCAAAATCAGCAGAGGGGAACGCCGATGGCCGGCAAGAAAAAAGTCACGACTAACGGCAAAGCCAAGAAGACCAGCAAGACGCCGGAGATGCGCAGCGCCGACTGGTTCGGCAAGGCGGACAAGGACGGGTTCGGCCATCGCAGCTGGATGAAGAACCAGGGCCTACCCGACGACCAGTTCGATGGGCGCCCGGTGATCGGCATTTGCAATACCTGGTCCGAACTCACGCCCTGCAATGCGCATTTCCGCAAGATCGCCGAACATGTGAAGCGCGGCGTCTACGAGATGGGCGGCTTCCCGGTCGAGTTCCCGGTGTTCTCGACGGGCGAGTCCAGCCTGCGCCCGACGGCGATGCTGTTCCGCAACCTCGCCAGCATGGACGTGGAAGAGGCGATTCGCGGCAACCCGATGGACGGCGTCGTGCTGCTGGTCGGCTGCGACAAGACTACGCCGGCACTGCTGATGGGTGCGGCGAGCTGCGATATCCCGACGCTCGCCTTCTCCGGCGGGCCGATGCTCAACGGCCGTTACCAGGACCAGCAGATCGGCTCCGGCACCAACACCTGGAAATTCAGCGAGATGGTGAAGGCCGGCGAGATGACGCTGGAGGAATTCATGTCGGCGGAAGCCGGGAATTCGCGCTCGGCCGGCCATTGCATGACCATGGGCACGGCGTCGACGATGGCGTCGATGGTTGAGTCGCTGGGCATGGGCATGCCGATGAACGCGGCGATCCCCGCGGTCGATGCGCGGCGCTACACGCTGGCGCAGCTTGCCGGACGGCGCATCGTGCAGATGGTGCGCGAAGATCTGCGCATGTCGAAGATCCTTCGCCGCGAGAATTTCGAGAACGCGATCATGGTCAACGGCGCCATTGGCGGCTCGACCAACGCGGTCATCCACATGATCGCCGTCGCCGGCCGCATGGGCATCGACATCAGCCTCAAGGATTGGGACCGGCTGGGCCGCGACATTCCCTGTCTCGTGAACCTGATGCCGTCGGGCAAGTACCTGATGGAGGATTTCTATTACGCGGGCGGCATTCCGTCGGTGGTGAAGGAGCTCGAGAAGAAAATCCACAAGACCGCGCTGACCGTGAATGGCAAGACGCTGTGGGAGAACTCGAAGGACGCCAAGTGCTGGAACCGCGAGGTCATCTTCCCCTACAACAAGCCGTTCAAGCCCAATGGCGGCATCGCGGTGCTGCGCGGCAATCTCTGCCCCAATGGCGCGATCTTGAAGCCGTCCGCCGCCTCGCCGCACCTGATGAAGCATCGCGGCCGCGCCGTGGTGTTCGAGAGCATCGAGGATTTTCACGCGCGCATCGAGGATCCGAAACTGGATATCGATGAGAATTGCGTGATGGTGCTGAAATTCTGCGGACCCAAGGGCTATCCGGGCATGGCCGAGGTCGGCAATATGGGCCTGCCGCCCAAGGTCTTGAAAAAAGGCATCAAGGATATGGTGCGCATCTCCGACGCGCGCATGAGCGGCACGGCCTACGGCACGGTGGTGCTGCATATCGCGCCGGAAGCGGCGGCCGGCGGCCCGCTCGCCTTCGTGCGCAACGGCGATATGATCGAGCTGGACGTCGAGGCCCGCAAGCTGCATCTCGACATTTCCGATGCGGAGATGGAGAAGCGCAAGAAGGGCTGGAACGGCTTTGAGACGCCGCACAAGCGCGGCTATGCCAGCCTCTATGTCGAGCGCGTGCTGCAGGCGGATCAGGGCGCCGATCTCGACTTCCTGGTCGGCAAGAGCGGAACACCCAAGCTGCGGGAGTCACATTGAACGATCTCCCGGCGCCCCTTCGCCCGCATGTCGAGGCGTTGGCCGGCTCGCGCATTCGCGAGGTGGCCAATGCCGGCATCGGGCGGAGCAACATTTTGCCGTTGTGGTTCGGCGAGGGCGACCGTGCCACGCCGCAATTCATCTGCGACGCCGCCGCCGAGGCAATGCGTGCGGGCAAGACGTTCTATACGAACAACAGCGGCATCCCGGAGCTGCGCGACGCCATCGCGACGTATCTGACCGGGCTGCACAAGAAGAAGTTCGACAGGCAGCGGGTCAGCGTCACCGCTTCGGGTGTCAGCGCCATCATGCTGGTGATGGAGTTGCTGGTCGATCCCGGCGACAATGTCGTGATCGTGACGCCGCTCTGGCCCAATTGCGCGGACGCCGTGGAGATCATGGGCGGGCAAGCGCGGCGCGTTGCGCTCGAGGCCGGCGAGCGCGGCTGGACGCTCGATCTGGAAAAGCTGTTCGCGGCGTGCGATGCGCGCACGCGCGCGATTCTGATCAATTCTCCCGGCAATCCGACCGGCTGGATGATGTCGGCCGAGGATCTGGCGCAGGTGCTGGCGTTCTGCCGCAAGAAGCGCATCTGGGCGGTGATGGACGAAGTCTATCAGCGAATTGTCTACGATTGCGACCACGCGCCCTCGCTGCTGGACATCGCGACGCCGGATGATCCGGTGATCTCGGTCAACAGCTTTTCCAAGGCGTGGTGCATGACCGGGTGGCGGCTGGGCTGGATCGTGGCGCCCGCGGCACTCAGCGAACCGATCGGCAAGGTCTACGAGTTCAACATGTCGCACGCGGCGACATTCTCGCAATATGGCGGCATTGCGGCCTTGCAGAAGGGCGAGAGCTTCATTGCCGAGATCGTGGCGCAGTATCGCCAGTCACGCGACGTCGTGCTGCAGCGGTTGGGCGCGATGCGCCGCGTGCGCATGCCGCGGCCCGACGCAGCGTTCTACGCGTTCTTCCAGGTCGACGGCGAGCGCGACAGCCTGACCTTCGCAAAGCGCCTCGTTGCCGACGCTGGCGTGGGCCTGGCGCCGGGTGTCGCGTTCGGCCAGGAGGGCGAAGGGTGGCTGCGCCTGTGCTTTGCCACCAGCCCGAAACGCCTCTCCGAAGCGCTCGATCGAACTCGAGCCGTTCTTCACGTGACGGATACGGCTCTCGTCGCGCTCGACTGGGGTACCAGCAATTGTCGCGCGTTTCGCGTGGGTGCCGACGGCTCGACGATCGCCGCGCGCGCGGCCCCGCAGGGTATTCTCAGCGTCGCCAACAATGATTTCGCCGGTGCGTTCCGGACAATCATGAGCGAATGGTCCGAAGGGCGCGGTGCGCCCGTGCTGATGAGCGGCATGATCGGCAGCCGCCAGGGCTGGGTCGAAGCGCCCTATGTCGCGACGCCGGCCGGCGCCGACGAGCTTGCGAAGAAGCTGGCGCCGGTCAATTTGCCGGGCCGCCAGGCGTTCATCGTGCCGGGTGTCGATGGGCCGATGGCGGCGGGCGGGCGCGACGTGATGCGCGGGGAAGAGACGCAGATCATCGGCGCCCTCGATCTTGACCAGGGTGGGCGCGCCTCGCGCGTCATCTGCCTGCCGGGCACGCACAGCAAATGGGTCGAGGTCGCGGGCGGGCGCATCCAGCGCTTCGCGACGTTCATGACCGGCGAAGTGTTCGCGGTCTTGAAGCAGCATTCGATCCTCGGCCGGCTGATGAGCGGCACCGCGCGCGACTCGGACGCATTCGCCGCCGGCCTCGCGCGTGCCGAGCGCGCGGGCGGGCTGTTGCACCAGCTCTTCGGTGTGCGCACCGAAGGTTTGTTCGGCACGATCAAACCGGAAGGCCTCAGCGATTTTCTGTCCGGATTGCTGATCGGTCACGAGGTGCGCGCGGCGCTGGACTGGCGGTCGACCGAAAATGTGACACTGGTCGGCACACCGGAGTTGTGCGCACTCTATCGCGCGGCACTCGCCCGCCAGAAGGTCACGGCGGTCGATGTGAGCGGGGAGGCGGCGGCGGTGCGCGGACTGTGGCGGCTCGCCCAGCGCGCGGGGTTGATCGGGAGCTAGAGACGATGCGGGTGCTGATTCCAGATGCCCAGTTCATGGGCGACCCCGATATCGAGCGCGAGGCGCTGGGCAGCGAGGCCGAGATCGCGGCGCACCGCACCGACAATCCCGACGACATTCCCGAAGCGGTGTGGCGGGAAACCGACGCCATCATCGTCAATCACCAAATGCGCATTGCGGGCGCGTTGCTCGACCGGATCGACAAGTGCCGCGTTGTCGTGCGCTCGGGCGTGGGCGTTGACAATATCGACATCGCCGCGTGCGCCGAGCGTGGGATCGCCGTGTGCAACGTGCCCGATTACGGCACGGGCGAGGTCGCGGACCATGCGCTGGCGCTGATCCTGGCGCTGCGCCGCGGCCTGCCGACCTATATGGACCTGCTGAGTGCCGATCCTGTCGCGGGCTGGCGCTGGGATGCGGCCCCGCTGATCCGCCGGCTGAGTGCTCTCACGCTGGGCATTGTCGGCCTGGGGCGCATCGGCAGTGCCGCGGCGGTGCGCGCGAAGGGCTTCGGCTTCACGATCCGCTTCTACGATCCCTATGTCGCCGAGGACACACCGCAGGCGGCGGGCTATCAGCGCGTGGGAACGCTCGAGGAGCTGCTCGAGGGCTGCGATGTCATCAGCCTGCATTGTCCGTTGACCGACGAGACGCGCAACATGATCGGCGCAGCGGCCCTGGCGCGCATCAAGCCGGGCGCGATCCTGGTCAACACGGCGCGCGGCGCGGTCGTCGACACCGAAGCGGTCTACGATGCGCTGCAGGCCGGGCGATTGGGCGGGGCGGGCCTCGACGTGCTGCCGCAGGAGCCGCCCGACCCCGATCAACGGCTGGTCGCGGCCTGGCGCCTGCAGCCGTCCTGGCTCGCCGGGCGGCTGATCCTGACACCGCATGCGGCGTTCTATAGCCCGGAAAGCTGGCGCGATTTGCGCTTCAAGGCGGCGGCGACGGCGCGCGATTTCCTGGCGCATGGACGGCTGCGCAACCAAGTCAATGCTCACCTCCTCAACCCTTCGGCCTTGCGGGGGGCCGGTAATCAGGGTTAGATCGGCCTTAGTCCTCCGGTCCTTTCCCGGGCCGGCGGCTTAATGCTGATGAAATAGGTGGGGAAACATAATGGCGACAGTAATCGTGCGGGACGTCGCAAAGGCGTTCGGCAGTGTAAAGGTTATCCACGGCATCAATGTCGATATCAATGACGGCGAATTCGTCGTCCTGGTCGGGCCTTCGGGCTGCGGCAAATCGACCTTGTTGCGGATGATCGCGGGTCTCGAGGAAATCTCCGGCGGCACAATCTCGATCGGTGGACGTGAAGTGAATCACGTGCCGCCCAAGGATCGCGACGTGGCGATGGTGTTCCAGAACTACGCGCTCTATCCGCATATGACCGTCTACGACAACATGGCGTTCAGCTTGAAGCTGCGCAAAGCCGAGAAGTCGGTGATCGAGGAGCGCGTGCGCAAGGCGGCGGGCATCCTCAACCTCACCGAATATCTCCTGCGCTATCCGCGCCAGCTGTCCGGCGGCCAGCGCCAGCGCGTGGCGATGGGCCGCGCCATCGTGCGCGACCCGCAGGTGTTCCTGTTCGACGAACCGCTGTCGAATTTGGATGCCAAGCTGCGCGTGCAGATGCGCACCGAGATCAAGGCGCTGCATCAGCGCCTGAAGACCACGACCGTCTACGTGACGCACGACCAGGTCGAAGCCATGACCATGGCCGACCGCATCGTTGTCATGCATGACGGCATCGTGGAACAGATCGGCACGCCGCTCGAGCTCTACGATAATCCGGCCAACACCTTCGTTGCCGGTTTCATCGGCTCGCCGGCCATGAACTTCGTCACGGGCACGCTGCGGCGCAATGGCGGCGGCACGTATGTCGACGTTGCCGGCTCCAAGCTGCCGACCCCGGCCAGCCTGCCGGGCAGCGATGGCCAGAACGTCATCTACGGCATCCGGCCCGAGCATCTGTCGATCGACAAGAGCGGCGATGGCATGAATGCCAGCGTGCTGGTGGTCGAGCCGACGGGTGCGGAGACCCAGATCGTTGCGGAAACGCCGGGCGGGCAAGTGACGGCCGTGTTCACGGACCGCCATGAGTTCCGGCCGGGCGAGCAGATCGTGCTGCGACCGCGGCCGGAAGGCATTCATCTGTTTGACGCTGCGACCGGCCGACACCTATAGTTGCCGGCGACAGGGACAAGGCGCCAGCTTAAGGCGCCGCCCGCTCAGGGAGGTAAGCATCATCCTGACGTCACGATTCATCCACATTGGCGGCGCGGCCTGCGAAAGCGGGCCGCGCTCGATTTGTTGCGGCGGGAGCGTTTCAGGGTAAACTGCTGAAAGCAGTTGTCTGACAAGATCACAACGATCAATCAACTACAGGGCAGGAGGAAGCGATGTCGGATTTCAACAGGCGCGATGCAATAAAAATCGGTGCCGGCGTGGTCGCCGGCGCCACCGTCGCGGCGGCGGGACCTGCGTCGGCGCAGGTGCCGGATTTCAAGCCCGTGCCGGAAAAGGGCGCGACGCTGCGCGTGCTGCGCCCGTCAAAATTCGTGCAGGGCGACGAGACGCTGTGGCTCGAGAACACCAAGAAATACGAAGCGGCGAGCGGCGTTAAGGTCCGCGTCGACAGCGAGAGCTGGGAAGATCTGCGGCCGAAATCGGCGGTGGCGGCGAACGTTGGCAAGGGCCCGGACATCGTCTATGGCTGGTACGACGACGCGCACCAGTACCCCGACAAGCTGGTCGACGTGACCGACCTCGCCAATTATCTCGATAAGAAATATGGCGGCTGGTACGACGTCTGCAAAAAATTCGGCATGCGCCGCGGCCGCTGGATCTCGATTCCGCTGGGTGCCGCCGGTGCCAAGATTGTCTATCGCAAGGGCTGGGTGAAAGAGGCCGGCTACGACAAGGTGCCGGGCGATACGGCGGGCTTCCTCAAGCTGTGCCAGGCGCTCAAGGCGAAGGGTCATCCGGCCGGCTTCGCGCTGGGCAACGCGGTGGGCGACGGCAATGGCTGGTGCCACTGGGTGGTCTGGTCGTTCGGCGGCAAGATGGTCGACGAGAAGGACAACGTCGTCATCAACAGCCCGGAGACGGTCGCGGCGCTTGAATACGCCAAGCAGCTCTACGACACGTTCATCCCGGGCACGCTGTCCTGGCTCGACCCCAACAACAACAAGGCGTTCCTGGACGGTCAGATCGGCCTCACCTCGAACGGCATCTCCGTCTACTACGCCGCGAAGACCTCGAGCGATCCGGCGCTGAAGGCGTTGGCCGAAGACATCGAGCATGCCAACATGCCGATCGGGCCGGCGGGCAAGCCGACGGAAGTGAACCTCACCGTGCCGGCGATGATCTTCAAGTACACGAAGTTCCCGAACGCGGCGAAGGACTACATCCGCTTCATGATGGAGTCCGAGCAGTACGTGCCATGGCAGACGGCCTCGATCGGCTATTTCAGCCAGCCGCTGCGCGCGTATGAAAAGACGCCGATCTGGACGGCGGATCCCAAGCACACGCCCTATCGCGACACGATGGTGAACATGCTGTGGCCGAGCTATGCCGGCAGTTTGGGCTATGCCTCGGCCGGCACGCTGGCTGATTTCGTGATGGTGAACATGGTGGCGCAGGCGGCCTCGGGTGCCAAATCGCCCAAGGATGCGGCGGCGGAAGCGCAGAAGCGCGCGGAACGCTACTACCGCCTCTAACAGGCGGCCCGCGGCAGCGACACGAAGGCGGGGCGCATCGTCCGATGCGCCCCGCTCACGTGACCTCGACATTGAAAACGGAACAATAATGGCGACCGTAATTTCAGCGGGTGCAACAGCGCATCGTTTTTCGTTGGCGGGATTGCTCGAGAACCGCAACGTGCTCTCGGCGCTGTTCATGTTGCCGGCGGGCTTTCTGCTGGTCGTCTTCCTCACCTATCCGCTGGGTCTCGGCGTGTGGTTGGGCTTCACCGACACCAAGATCGGTCGGCCGGGTATCTGGATCGGTGTCGAAAACTATGTCTCGCTGTTCCAGGACAGCGTGTTCCTGCTCTCCGTCTTCAACACGATCCTCTATACGGTCGTCGCGACGGTGCTGAAATTCGGGCTGGGGCTGTGGCTGGCCCTGCTCCTCAACAACAACATGCCGTTCAAGGCATTCATCCGCGCGATCGTGCTGCTGCCCTACATCATCCCGACCGTGCTGTCGGCCATCGCGTTCTGGTGGATCTACGACGCGCAGTTCTCCATCATCAGCTACACGTTGGTGAAGCTGGGGCTGATCGACCATTACATCGACTTCCTGGGGCAGCCCAACGCGGCACGCGCCTCGGTCATCGCCGCCAATGTGTGGCGCGGCATCCCGTTCGTGGCGATCTGTCTTCTGGCCGGCCTGCAGACCATCTCGCCGTCGCTCTACGAGGCCGCCGCGTTGGATGGCGCCACGGCATGGCAGCGCTTCCGGCATGTGACGGTGCCGATGCTGATGCCGATCCTGTCGATCGTGCTGACCTTCTCGGTCTTGTTCACCTTCACCGATTTCCAACTCATCTACGCGATCACGCGCGGCGGACCGGTCAATGCCACGCACCTGATGGCGACACTCGCCTTCCAGCGCGCCATTCCCGGCGGACAATTGGGCGAAGGGGCCGCGATCGCCACCGCCATGATCCCGTTTCTCGTGTTTGCTACGATGTTCAGCTACTACGGCCTGCAACGGCGCAAGTGGCAGCAAGGTTCAGCTGATGACTAATACCGTGCGTCGTGCCGTCATCTTTTTGCCGCTGACGCGGCGGGGGCCGCAAGTGGCAGCAAGGATCCGCCGATGACTGATCAAGCCGCCACCACCGCCGGCGTTGTCGCCAGCGACACCACCGGCATGGCCTATCTCGACACGGCCTGGCGCCGGGCCGTGACGCTCTACCTGCCGCTCGCCGCGTTCCTGTTCGTGCTGCTGTTCCCGTTCTATTGGATGGGGGTGACGACCTTCAAACCGAACGAGGAGCTCTATAATTTCAAGGAGCACAACCCGTTCTGGGTCTCGAGCCCGACGCTCGCCAATATCGACAAGCTGCTGTTCCACACCGAATATCCGGCGTGGCTGTGGAACACGATGGTGATCTCGGTCTCGGCCACGACCGTGTCGATCTTCGCGAGCGTGCTGGCGGCCTACGCCATCACGCGGCTGAAGTTCCGCGGCTCGCAGACGGTGGGTTTATGCATCTTCCTGGCCTATCTCGTGCCACCGTCGATTCTGTTCATCCCGCTGGCGATCCTGGTCTACGGGCTCGACCTCTACGATACGAACTGGGCGCTGATCCTCACTTACCCGACGTTCCTGATCCCGTTCTGCACCTGGCTGTTGATGGGGTATTTCAAATCGATCCCCTATGAGCTGGAGGAATGCGCGCTGATCGACGGTGCCACGCGCATCCAGATCCTGTGGAAGATCACGCTGCCGCTGGCCGTGCCCGGATTGATCTCCGCCGGCATCTTCGCCTTCACGTTGTCGTGGAACGAGTTCATCTACGCGCTGGCGTTTATCTCGTCCTCGGAAAATAAAACCGTGCCGGTGGGCGTGCTCACACAGCTCGTCGAGGGCGACGTCTATCACTGGGGCGCCCTGATGGCGGGCGCCTTGTTCGGCTCGCTGCCGGTGGCGGTGCTCTATTCGTTCTTCGTCGAGCACTACGTCTCGAGTCTGACCGGCTCGGTCAAGGAGTAGGGCGGGCGCGGCGCCGCAATGCCGAAGGCGGGCGGCGATAGGTCTGGGCGAAAACGGCGTTGAAGCGGCGCACGCTGGCGAAGCCGGCGGCAAACGCGATCTCGGTCATCGACAGATTGGTTTCATCAAGGAGCCGCTTGGCCGCTTGCACGCGCCTTGTTCGCGCGACCTCGCGCGGGGCGGCGCCGAGATGCTTGTTGAACAGCCGGGCGAGATGGCGCGTACCGATCCCGAGCGTCGCCGCCAGCGCGTCCACGCCGTGGGCATCGAGGAAGCCGCAATCGATCAGCTTGATGGCGCGTGAGACCGTGGCCGCGCTACCGCGCCAGGCCGGTGTGCCGGGCGCCGCCTCGGGTCGGCAGCGCAGGCAGGGGCGATAGCCGGCGCGCTCGGCTGCGGCGGCACTGGGGAAAAACTCGACATTCTCCGATTTCGCCGGTTTGACCGGGCAGACCGGCCGGCAATAGATGCGCGTCGTGCGCACGCCGGTGAAGAACCTTCCATCATAGAGCCGGTCGCGCCTGAGGCGGGCGCGGTTGCATTCAATCGGGTCGATCATGGGCGAAGGCTAGCGGCGGCGAAGGCGGCCGCCAAGGCCTGCGGCGACGATGGCGTCCGAAAGCGGCCAGACGCCAGCCTGCGCGCGAGCGACAGTGCCGCCAACGCTTTTGCGCGAATCGAGGCTTTCGTGACCGTGTCGAACGCGGATTTTCTCAACAACCCCGTATGGCATGCGCTGACCGGGCCGCAAGCACAGTTTGGCGTGCGATCCGGCCGGGCGGCGCGTTTCCACGCCGATGTGGCGCCATTCTTTGCGATTGATGACACGAGCGATGCCGCCTATCGCGACCTTCGCGGCATCATTGGCGATGCACCGGAGGCGCGACTGTTCCGCGCGACGACCGAGCCGACGCCGCCGGCCTGGGTGAAGACATTCGAGAAGCCGATCGTGCAGATGATTTGCACGCGGCGGCCACAATTGCGGCCGGATGCCGCGATCGAAACATTGGGGCACGCAGATGCCGTCGACATGATGGCCCTGGCGGAGAGCGCCAAACCGGGTCCATTCAGCGCCCGGACGGCAGCGCTCGGTACCTATGTCGGCGTTCGCGTGAACGGCCGCCTGGTGGCAATGGCGGGCGAACGCTTCAAGTTGTCGGGCTATACCGAAATCAGCGCGATCTGCACGCTTGCCGCGTTTCGTGGTCGCGGCTATGGCGGAGCCATGGTGGCGCATTTGATCGAGGCGATCATCGCGCGCGGGGAGATGCCGCTTCTGCATGTGTTTGCCGACAATCCCGCGATGAAGCTCTACGAGGCCATGGGGTTTGTCGAACACCAGCAGCTCCGCGTCATCTGGCTGGCGCCCGATCCTTCTTTCGCACGGACTTGACCGGGGTCGCCGGCCAGACTACATGCGCGTGGGGCGCGCGCGCCGCCCGCGGTGGAATTCGACAGCAATCCGACATTCGGGGTGGGCGGGCAGCTCGGTCTGCCGCCCTCATCGGGGAGCATTCCTTGACGACAACAGATTTGTCTCCACTCAACAATCCAATCTGGCATTCGCTCATCGGGCCGCACGCGAAATTTGCGATCGGCAACGGGCTGGCGCGATGCTATCAGCCGCAGGTCGCGGTGTTTTATGCGGTCTCCGAGCCGAGCGACGCCTCGTTTCGCGATCTGCGCGACCTCGTGGGCAAGGCAGGTGTTGCGCGTATGCTGTCGCCCACGCTCAAGGTCGAGCGGCCGGGCTGGAAACAGACCTTCGGCAAGGAGGTCATGCAAATGGTCTGGGAGCGGCCGTCACCGCCCGTGCCGACGCCGGAAATCGTCCGCCTGAATGACAGCGACGTGCCGGAGATGACGGCGCTGGTCGAGGCGACGAAGCCAGGGCCGTGGGCGCCGCGCACGATAGAGATGGGGAATTATTACGGCATTAAGGTCGACGGCAAGCTAGCCGCCATGACGGGTGAGCGCATGCGCATGCCGGGCCTGACCGAGGTGAGTGCGATTGCCGTGTGGCCGGAGTTCCGCGGACGCGGCTATGCGCAGAAATTGGCGCACCATGTCGCGTCGTCCATCGTCGCGCGCGACGAAACGGCTTTTCTTCATCTCTTCGCCGACAACGTTGCGGCGCGCACACTCTATGAGAAGATGGGTTTTGTCGCGCGGCCGTACCAGCTCAATTTCATCTTTCTCGAACCCGCCTAACGCCCGCCGCTGACGTCGTAGGTCGACCCGGTCACGTAGCTGGCTTCGTCGGAGAGCAGCCAGAGGGCGAGGGTCGCGACCTCGATCGGCTCCGCGGGGCGGCCGATGGGTGCCCCCATCTTGGCCATGGCATCGAGATCGCCGCCATGTGCGTTGTGGATGTCGGTGCGGATCAGGCCGGGGCGGATGCCATTGACACGGATCTTTTGTCCGATGATCTCCTTCGCGAGCCCGGCCGTGAACGTGTCAATGGCGCCCTTGCTGGCGGCGTAGGCGACGTTGTGCGGCAGACCGCCGGTGCGCGCGGCGACGGACGAGATGTTGACGATAGAGCCGCCCTTGCCGCCCTTGGCGCTCGACATGCGCGCGATCGCCTCGCGCGCGCACAGGAACATGCTGACGATGTTGGTGTTGAGCACGCCCGCGATTTCGGCGGCGCCCAAATTCGCGACCGGCTTGACGGGGCCGAGCACGCCGGCATTGTTGACCAGCGCCGTCACGCGCCCAAATTCCTTATCGACGGTTGTAAAGAGCCGCTCGACATCGGCTTCCTGGCTGACATCGGCTTTGACGGCGATGGCGCGGCCATTGGCCTTGTTGATTTCCTTGACCACCTCATCCGCGGCATCCGGCCGGCTGGTGTAATTGACCGCAACCGCATAGCCGCGTTGGCCCGCCAGTTTCGCAATCGCGGCGCCGATGCCGCGGCTGCCGCCGGTCACGATCATCACGCCCGTCATGGTGTACTCCTGTAAGTCCCGGCCCCGGTTATAACCAGGTGGGGACGGGAGGACAAAGAATCGACCCGTCCGGGAAACTAAGCTATAGAAACCGGCGTTCAATTCACGGGAGGGGACAGATGCAGGTCGTGATCACCGGCGGCGGCGGAATGCTGGGCAAAAAGCTCGCCAAGGCGCTGCTCAAGCGCGGCAGCCTGGTGGGGCCGGACGGCCAGAAGACGGCGATCGACAAGTTGGTGCTCTTCGACAATGTCGTCGGGCCGGACATGCCCAAGGACCCCAAGATCAGCGTGGTGACGGGCGAGGTGCATGACACCGTCCTCATGAAGAAGCTGATCTCCGGTGACACCGGCAGCGTGTTTCATTTCGCGGCCGTGGTCAGCGCCGGCGCCGAGGCGGATTTCGATCTGGGCTATCGCGTCAATCTCGACGGTACGCGCGCGGTACTCGAGGCGTGCCGGGCGCTGGCGAAGCCGCCGCGCGTGGTGTTCACGTCGTCGGTCGCGGTGTTCGGCGGCGACATGCCCAAGGTCATCGGCGACAACCAGCCGCTCACACCGCAGACGTCGTATGGCGCCCAGAAGGCGATGGGCGAGCTGCTGATCAACGATTACAGCCGCAAGGGCTATATCTATGGCGCGAGCCTGCGCCTGCCGACCATCGTGGTGCGGCCGGGCAAGCCCAATCTCGCGGCCTCAACCTTCGCGTCCTCGATTATCCGCGAGCCGCTGCAAGGGCAGGAGGCGATCTGCCCGGTGAAGCCTGAAGTCGATGATGCCGCTGCTTAGCCCGCGCAAGACGGTCGAGGCGTTCATCCGCGCGCACGATATGGATCCGGCGAAGTGGGGCATGAACCGCGCGCTGATGCTGCCCTCGCTCGATGTCAGCGTCACGGAGATGGCGGAAGGGCTGAAGCGCGTCGCCGGCAAAGACGCCTATAACCGCATCAAGTGGCAAGTCGAGCCGCGCATCCAGAAGATCGTCGAAGGCTGGCCCGGCCAGCTCGATTCCAAGCGCGCACGCAGCCTGGGCTTCGAGAGCGACGCGTCGGTCGACGCGATCATCCAGGCGTTCATCGAAGACGACATGACGCCGAAGAACGTGCCGGCGTAGGTGGTGCATCCTCTCTTCATCAACACGATAAGTTGACGAGCGATCGCGATCCGGCGACTGGCCACAACTAGCACCGTGCGTTCCTGCGCCTCACCCCCACCCCAACCCTCCCCCATCAAGGGGGAGGGGGTTTCTTTCCGTGTCACGATCTGTTCCCTCCCCCCTAGTGGGGGAGGGTTAGGGTGGGGGGTGACGCAGGCGCGGAAAATTCGCGGTTGTCGCTTACGACAACCCGCCATCGACGATGAAGCTCTGCGCTGTCACCAGGCGCGAATCATCCGCCGCCAGCCACAGCACCATCCTCGCGATGTCAGGCGGGTAGAGCTTTTCGGGCAGGCATTGCTTCTTCATCAGATCGCGCTCGCCCTCGGGCGTGAGCCAGAGCTTGATCTGGCGCTCGGTCATGATCCAGCCGGGGACGACGGTGTTGACGCGGATGGCTTGGGGGCCGAGATCGCGCGCCAGGCCGCGGGTCAGGCCCTGCACCGCGGATTTGGCGGTGAGGTAGACCGGCATGCCGGGGTTCTTGTCCATCCAGCTCACCGAGCCGAGATTGACGATCGAGCCGCCGCCGGCTTGCGCCATCGCGGGCGCGATGGCCTGGGCGGCGAAGAACTGATGGCGCAGATTGACGGCGATGCGCTCGTCGAAATATTCGGGCGTGACCGACGCGATATCGTGGCGGTCGTCGCGCGCGGCGTTGTTGACCAGTGCCCGGATCGGGCCGTTCGCGGCGGTGGCGTCGGCGATGGCTTTCTTGAGCGCGCCGATATCGCGCAGATCGCAGCGTGCATAGTGCGGCATGGCGTCGCCGCGTTTTTTGATTTCGTCGACCAGCGCGGTCGAGGCCGCATCGTCGATATCGACGAAGGCGACGCGCGCCCTTTGCGCGCAGAAATGGCCGACGATCGCGGCGCCGATGCCGGAGCCGCCGCCGGTGATGAACACGGAGCGGCCTTTGAGACTGGGATAGATGGCAAACGACATGGTGTTGAACCCTAGAGTGCGGCGGTCAAGGCGCCGTCGACGACCAGCGTGTGGCCGCTGACATAGGAGGCTTCATCGGAGGCGAGGAACACGGCGGCGCCGCCGAGCTCGTGCGGCTGGGCCCAGCGCGCCATCGGCGTGCGGCGTTTTACCATCGCGTCGAAATCCGGGTTGTTGACCAAGATCGTGTTCATCTCGGTCATGAAGAAACCCGGTGCGATCGCATTGACGGTGACGCCTTTGGGGGCCAACTCGACCGCCATGGCGCGGGTGAGGGAGTTGAGGCCGGCCTTGGCGGCGGCGTAGGCCGGCACGGTCGGGCGCGCCAACTTTCCCATGATCGATGTCGTCATGATGATGCGGCCGTGTTTTTTCGCCGCCATGATCTTGCCGGCCTCGCGTGCTGCCACGAAGCAGGCGGTCAGGTTGGTGGCGATGACGGTGTTGAAATCCGCGGTCGCGTAGTCGAGCACGGGCTTGCGCACATTGATGCCGGCATTGGCGATGAGGATGTCGAGGCTGCCATGATCGCGGCCGATCTTCGCAATGGAGTCGGCGACGGCTTTTTCGTCCGTGACATCGAAGGCCGCGATGGTGGTGTCGATCTCGCCGGCCTTGAGCGTCTTGGCGCGCTCATCGAGCGCGGCCTTGTCGCGGCCGTTGAGCACGATTTTGGCGCCGGCCTTGCCGAGTGCTTCGGCCATTGCGAATCCCAGGCCGCGCGACGAACCGGTCACCAGCGCCACGCGGCCCTTGAGCGAGAACATCGTCATTCCTGTGCCGTCTTTCGTCTACTGTTGGAGAAATTGCCGCAATTTGTCACCCGCCTTGGCGACGTTGAGCACGCCGTCGAGATGCCCGCCGTCACCCTCAATCACGACGAGGTCGGCACTCTTGCCTTGCTTGCGCAGGATGTCGACAGCGCGCTTGGCGTAATCGGGGACAAGCAGCAGGTCCGACTGCGCCGGGATGAACAGCGCCTTGGCCTTGATCTTGGCGAGGCCCTCTTCAAGATTGGCGGCGTGGCCGGTCACAAAGAGCTGGTTGGCCTTGACGAGGTAGAGGAATGAATTGGCGTCGGCGGAGCGAGCACGTCCCGCACCGGCCTTGTCGAGCGCATCCTCGATCAGGAATTTGTTGTCCCAGCTTTTGGCCGGGTCGCGGTCGGCAGCGGCCCATTTGCGCCCGAAGGTCTTCTCCGCCCAACCCTGATGGCGTGAATCGAGCGTCACCATCTTCAGCGCGAAGGCGAGACCGGCGGTCGGCTCGGTCTTGCCGTAATAATCGCCGCCATTCCAATTGGGATCAATGGTAATGGCGGAGGCCCAGAAGCTGAGGCGCTCGATCGAGTAGGCATCGATTTCGGCAACGCCGATCACGGGCACGACGCGCTCGACGAAATCGGGATAGGCGGCCGCCCACTCTAGGCTCTGCAGCGCGCCCCCCGAGGCGCCGATCGCCGCATGAAGCTTGCGCACGCCCAGCGAGTCGAGCAGCGCCTTCTGGACGTTGACGAAATCACGGAAGGTGACAATCGGGAATCGCATGCCCCAAGGCTTGCCATCGGCCGGATTGATGGTCGCGGGGCCGGTCGTCGTGGTGTTGGGGTCCTTGGTGTTGATGTTGACGAGCGTGTCGACGGAGACGACATAGAATTTGTCGGTATCGATCGGCTTGCCCGGACCGATGATCGCGTCCCAATAGCCGGCGGCAGCATCCTCCGCCTTGTACTTGCCGGCGGCGTGCGAATTGCCCGAGAAGAAATGGGGCACGATGATGACGTTGTCGCGCGCGGCGTTGAGCGTGCCGTAGGCCTCCCAGCCGACCTTGACGTTGCTCAGGGCCTGGCCGCCGACCGTCGTATAGCTCGGCATCGTGAACACTTTTTTCTCGACGATGCCCACGCTGCCGCCCTGCGCCCAGGCGGGGCCGGCCGCCAGGACAATGAGCGCCAGAACAGCGGTCCGGATGTATGAGGTGAAAACCATCAGAAGCCTCCCAGAAGATCGGCCGCGCCTGATGATTGCTGTTTTGCGGCGGGCCCGGCCTCTGATATAGCCCAAGAACCTTCAGGACGGCACCCCGAAATCGGTCGGGGCGTCCCTCAGCCGGGCGATTATTTTCGATGCAGCGCTTGTGTTTTTCGAGCCTGGCGGGCGTGCCGGGCGATGTGCGGCGGCCGCGTTTCGATCCGGCGCGGCTCCAGACCGGGATCGTGCATCTGGGCTGCGGCGCGTTCCACCGCGCGCACCAGGCGGTCTATACGCAAGCCGTGCTGGACCGGCGCCCCGGGCCATGGGGCATTGCCGGGGTGAGCCTGCAGGGGGCGGGCGTGCGCGAGCGCCTCAAGCCGCAGGACGGGCTCTATACGGTGCTGGAACGCAGCGGGGAAGGCGTCGCCGCCACGGTGATCGGGACGCTGCGCGCGGTGTTGTTCGCCCCTGAGGATCCCGGCGCGGTGATGGCGCGCATCGCCGACCAGGCGATCAAGATCGTGTCGCTCACGGTCACGGAGAAGGGCTATTGCCGCGATCCGGCGTCGGGGAAGCTCGACACCGCGCACCCCGATATCCGGCACGATCTGGAGCACCCGGACGTGCCGCGCGCGATGTTGGGTGTGCTGGTGGGCGGGCTCCGGCGCCGGCAGGCGGCTGGCGGCGGGGCCGGTGACGGTGCTGTGCTGCGACAATCTTCCGCATAACGGCAAGACGGTGGCGGCCCTGGTCGCCGCGTTCGCGGGCTTGCGCGATGACAAGCTTGCGTCGTGGATCGCTGGCAACGTCGCGTTCCCCTCGACCATGGTCGATCGCATCGTGCCGGCGACCGCCGATGCCGATCTCGCGGCGGCGGCTGCGGCGCTGGGGCTGCGCGACGAGGCCCCGGTCTCGGCCGAGCCGTTCAAGCAATGGGTGATCGAGGACAACTTCGCCGCCGGGCGGCCGGAATGGCAGGACGCGGGCGCCGAGCTGGTCGGCGATGTGGCGCCGTTCGAGGATATGAAGCTGCGCCTGCTCAACGCCAGCCACTCGGCGATCGCCTATCTGGGTTATCTCGCCGGGCATGAGTTTGTGTACCAAGTCATGGCGCAGCCGGATTTCGTGCGGGTGGTGCGCGGACTGATGGCGGAGGCGGCGCCGACCTTGCGCCTGCCGCCGGGCGTCGATGTCGCGGGCTATCAGGCGGCGTTGCTGGAGCGCTTCGCCAATCCCGCGATCAAGCACAAGACCTGGCAGATCGCCATGGATGGCTCGCAGAAGCTGCCGCAGCGACTCCTGGGCTCGGTGCGCGACAATCTCGCGGCGGGCCGGCCGGTGCGGCACCTCGCTTTGGCGGTGGCGGCGTGGATGCGCTACGCGGGCGGCGTCGACGAGAAAGGCCAGGCGATCGACGTGCGCGATCCGCTGGTGGCGAAGTTCAAGGCTTTATCCGGCAATGATGCGGCGACGCGGACGCGCGGGTTCTTCGGGATGCGGGAGATTTTCGGCGAAGATTTGCCGAAGGTGGCGGCGTTCACGGACGCGGTGACCGCGGCACTCGATCAATTGATGAAGCGCGGTGCGGCGGCGACAGTCGCGTCATTTCGATAGATCGGTCTGTTCCCCACCTCACCCTAACCCTCTCCGCCCCAATGGGGCGGAGAGGGAATTCGATGGCGCCGCATCTCCCTCTCCGCCGCGAAGCGGGGGAGAGGGAAGGGGCCCGCGCGCGAAGCGCGTGGGAAGGGTGAGGTGGTGTTTCAGCGAGAACGGTCGACGATCACATCACCGCGCCAACCACCCACGGCGCGAATTCGTCGTCGCCGAAGCCCATCAGCTCGCTCTTGCTCTTTTCGCCCGACGCCGTCGCGAGGATGAGCTCGAAGATGCGCTGGCCGCATTGCTGGACCGTCTCGTCGCCGTCGACGATGCCGCCGCAATTGATGTCCATGTCGTCGGTCATGCGCTTGTAGAGGCGTGTTCGTCGCGAGCTTGAATGACGGCGCGGGCTTGCAGCCATAGACCGAGCCGCGGCCGGTGGTGAAACAGATCATGTTGGCGCCGCCCGCCACCTGGCCGGTCGCGGAGACCGGGTCGTAGCCGGGCGTGTCCATGAACACGAAGCCTTTTGCGGTGACAGGCTCGGCGTAACCCACGACGTCGACGAGATTGGTCGACCCGGCCTTTGCCGCCGCGCCCAGTGATTTCTCGAGGATCGTCGTGATGCCGCCGGCCTTGTTGCCGGGCGAGGGGTTGTTGTCCATGTTGCCGCCGTTCTTGGCGGTGTAGTCCTCCCACCACTTCGATCAGCGCCGACGAGTTTCTCGCCGACTTCGCGGCTGACCGCGCGACGGGTGAGCAGATGCTCGGCGCCGTAGGTCTCCGGCGTTTCGGAGAGGATCACCGTGCCGCCGTGGCGCACGAGCAGATCGGACGCCGCGCCCAGCGCGGGATTGGCGGTGATGCCCGAGATAGCCGTCCGAGCCGCCGCACTGCAGGCCGATGGTAATATGCGAGGCCGGCACGGTCTGGCGGGTGATCTTGTTGACCTCGGGCAGCAGCGCCTTGATGCGCTCGACGCCCTCGCGCACGGTCTTGGCCGAGCCGCCGGTGCTCCTGGATCGTCATGGTCTGGAAGAGGTTGTTCTCCTCCAGTTTCTGCGCGCGCATGATGCGCGCCGATCTGGTGCGGCCTCGCAGCCGAGGCCGACGACCAGCACGGCCGCGAAATTTGGATGGCGCGCATAGCCGGCGATGACACGGCGCAGCAGGTCCATGCCGTCGCCCTCGCTCGCCATGCCGCAGCCGGTCTTGTGCGTGAGCGCCACGACGCCGTCGACATTGGGAAGTCGGCGAGCATGCCTTGGCCGGTGAACGGGTTGGTCTTGAACGCCTCGGCGATCATAGCGCGCGACGGTGGCCGAGCAATTCACCGAGGTCAGCACGCCGATGTAGTTGCGCGTCGCCACGCGGCCATCGGGGCGGACGATAGCCCTGGAACGTCGCCGGGCTCGGTCGACGTAGTCGGTGGGCTTGGTCGGCTGACAATAGGCATAGTCGCGCGCGAAATCGCGGATCTCGCAATTCTGGGTGTGGACATGGTCGCCCGGCGCGATGTCGGACGTGGCGAAGCCGATGATCTGGCCGTAGCGGCGCACCGGCTGGTCCTTGGCGATGGCATGCGTCGCGACCTTGTGGCCGGACGGGATGCGGGTGCGCGCGGCCACGTTCTCACCCGGAATGGCGGTGCCCGGCAGCAGATCGGCGCGCGCGATCACGATGTTGTCGGCGGGGTTGAGACGGATGGTCAGCTTGGGCGCGGGCTCGGCCATGGGCGGCGTTCCTCGAGTATTTTCGCGATGGTTAAAGGCAGAGGCACATTATAGGCCCTTTGCCGGTTTGGGGGTAGACGTGGCCTTGCCAAGCGCTGCGGGGGGCTTCTACCATCCGCGGTCCCGGCACCGGGGCCGGAAATGAGGGGAGAAGGCAGAATGAGGCGGTTTCTTTCGACGCTGGCGGCGATTGCCCTGGCGGTTTTTGTTGCGATGCCCGTGGTGGCCAAGACGCCGCCCAATGTGCTGGTGGTGGCCAAGAATATCGACGACATCGTCAGCCTCGATCCGGCGCAGGCCTTCGAGTTTACCGGCGGCGAAGTGCTCGCGAACATCTACGAGAAGATCGTCCAGTACAACCCGACTGATATCGACCGCATCATGCCCGGTATCGCCGAGAGCTGGACGGTATCGGAGGACGGCAAGACGCTGACCTTCAAGATCCGCCAGGGTGCCGTGTTCGCCTCAGGCAATCCGGTGCGGCCGGAGGATGTGGTCTTCTCCTACAAGCGCGTGATTGTGCTGAAGAAGGCACCGTCCTTCATCATCGCGCAGCTCGGTTGGACGGTCGACAATTTCGACGCCATGGTCAAGAAGGTGTCGGACAATCAGGTGTCGCTGACCATCGCCGAAAACTTCGCGCCGTCCTTCGTGCTCAACGCGCTCGCCGCGCGGCCGGGTGCCATCGTCGATGAAAAAGAAGTGATGAAGAACGCCAAGGGCGACGATCTTGGCAATGAGTGGCTGACGCGCAACTCTGCCGGCTCGGGTCCGTTCACACTGCGCGCGTGGCGCGCAGGCCAGTCGGTGGTGCTCGCCGCCAACAAGAGCTATTTTCGCGGCGCGCCGAAGCTCGATCAGGTGATCCTCAATCACGTGCCGGAGCCCGGCACGCAGCGGCTGATGGTCGAGGCGGGCGATGCCGATATCGCGCGCAATCTCGGGCCCGACCAGATCGCGGGGCTCAAGGATAAGGCCGGCGTGAAGGTCGAGGATTATCCGCAAGCGGCGATCCACTTCCTCAGCTTCAATCTCAAGAGCGAGAAGCTGCGCAATCCGGCGCTGTGGGAGGCGCTCAAATACCTGATCGATTACGATGGCATCGCCAACAAGCTGCTGCGCGGGCAGATGCGCGTGCACCAGGCGTTCTGGCCGGCGGGTTTCCCGGGTGCCATCACGGACACGCCCTACAAGCTCGATATCGCCAAGGCCAAGGACATTCTGGCCAAGGGCAACGTGCCGGCGGGGCTGACCATCGACATGGACATGATCAACTCCGCGCCGTTCACGGAGATCGCCCAGTCGATCCAGGCGTCGATGGGGGAGGCGGGGATCAAGCTCAATCTGATCCCGGGCGCCTCGGCGCAAGTCATCACCAAGTACCGGGCGCGCCAGCACGAGGCGATGCTGCTCTACTGGGGCCCGGATTTCATGGATCCGCACTCCAACGCCAAGGCGTTCGCCTACAACGTTGACAATGCCGATACGGCGCCGCAAAGCACGACGACGTGGCGCAATTCATGGCTGATCCCGGAGCTGTCGGCCAAGACGCGCGCGGCGCTCGTGGAGCGCGACGCGGCCAAGCGGCTCGACATGTATCGCGAGCTGCAGCGCGAGGTGATGAAGGTCTCGCCCTGGGCGATCACCTTCCAGGCGCAAGCACAGGTGGCGCTGCGCAGCGAGGTCAAAGGCTTCGTGCACGGGCCGACCAACGACCTGATCCTCTACCACGGCGTCACCAAGAACTGACGCCGCTTCATTGACGCCGCGCGGCGGGTTGCCTCGAGGCAATCCCGCCGGCGGCGGCATTGCGACAACCAAGGGAGCGAAACTTGACTGGACGACTTCAGGGTAAGACCGCGTTTGTGACCGCGGCGGCCGCCGGCATCGGCAAGGCCAGCGCCATTTTCTTCGCGCAGGAAGGTGCGAAGGTGGTGGCGAGCGATATCGACGAGAAGGGCCTTAAGGCGCTCGAGGCCACCAAGGGCATCACCACGCGCAAGCTCGACGTGATGGACAAGGCCGCCATCGATGCCGCGGCGGCGGCGGTCGGCCCGATCGATGTGCTGCTCAACGCCGCGGGCTTCGTGCATCACGGCTCGATCCTGGATTGCGACGACAAGGCGTGGCAGTTCTCGATGGATTTGAACGTGCGCTCGATGTTCTGGATGTCCAAGGCGTTCCTGCCCGGCATGCTCGCCAAGGGCAAGGGTTCGATCGTCAACATCGCGTCGGGCGCCTCGTCCGTGCGCGGCATTCCCAACCGCTTCGTCTACGGGACGAGCAAGGCCGCCGTGATCGGCCTCACCAAGTCGATTGCCGCCGATTTCATCACCAAGGGCATTCGCTGCAACGCCATCTGCCCAGGCACGATTGATACGCCTTCGCTGGGCGATCGCATCAAGGCCTTCGCTGACCCGGTGCAGGCGCGCAAGGATTTCATCGCCCGCCAGGCAATGGGGCGGCTCGGCACGGCCGAGGAGATCGCCTGGGCCGCGGTCTATCTCGCGTCGGACGAAAGTTCCTACACGACGGGCACCTATCTGCTCGCGGATGGCGGGTTCAGCCTCTAAGGCAGGCGCCGTTTTGCGCAAAAAACTTGTCTGACAGGTTGGCCGGGGCTTGATCCCAAGCCCCGGTTCGGCCACATTGGCGCACGACGAAAGAATTAGATCGTTACAACGACGGCTATCAGGGAGGTTAACAATGCGGTTCTCATATTTCGGAGCGGCCACCGCGATCGTGGCATTGGCTGCCATGGGCGCTCCGGCCCAAGCCCAGACCAAGCTCAAATTCGCGCATGTCTACGAGATCAACGAGCCCTACCACACGGAGATGCTGTGGGCGGCGCAGGAGATCGCGAAGCGCACCAACAACAAGTACACGATGGATGTGTTCGCGGCCTCGCAACTGGGCAACGAGCCCGCGATCAATCAGGCGCTGCCGCTGGGCACGATCGACATCATCTATACCGGCACCACCTTTGTCGGGAACAACTACAAGCCGATCGCGATTTCCAACGCGCCCTACATGTTCCGCGACTTCGCGCATTGGGAAGCCTACTCCAAGAGCGATCTGTTCAAGGAGCTGGCGGCCGGCTACGACAAGGTGACCGGCAACAAGATCACGGCGCTGACCTATTACGGCGCAAGGCATACGACCGCCAACAAGGCGATCAACAAGCCCGAAGACATGAAGGGCATGAAGCTGCGCATTCCGCAGGCGCCGCTCTATCAGATGTACGCGCGGGCCGTCGGCGCCAATGCGACGCCCATCGCCTTCGCCGAAGTCTACCTGGCGCTGCAGAACAAGACGGTCGACGGCCAGGAGAATCCGCTGCCGACGATCCAGGCGAAGAAATTCTACGAGGTGCAGACGCATATCAACCTGACGGAGCACATGCTCGACAATCTCGTCACGGTGATCGGCGGGCCGCTGTGGAACAAGCTGAACGCAGCAGAGCGGCAGACCTTCACGGAGATCTTCCAGCAGGCGGCGGTGCGGGCCACCGCCGAGATCCGCAAGTCCGAGCAGACGCTCGCCGAGTGGTTCAAGGCGCAGGGCAAGACGGTGATCGTGCCGGACAAGGCCGCGTTCATCGCCGCCGCCAAGCCGCTGCACAACGACGCGGCGGCCGGTGCGGGCTGGACCAAGGAGCAATACGACCGGATGCAGGCGCTGGGCGGCAAGGGCAGCTGACCAACCGAAGGCGAGACAGGGGCGGCGGCATGGGCCGCCGCCCTTCTGTTTGAGGCGGACATATCGGGCATGGCCGCATCAGGGGGCTGAATGAGCGACATTATGAAGAAGGCCCTCGAAGAGGGGGCCGCGGATGCCGGCTTTGCGGACGACGTCGCGCGCTTTCGCTACGGCGATCACGGCATCGAGGACTGGATCTCCGTGGCCATCCTCTGGGTCATGTCGACCTTCGTCTTCCTGCAGTTCTTCACCCGCTACTTCCTCAATAACTCGCTGGCCTGGACCGAGGAGATCTCGAGCTATCTGCTGATCGTGCTTACGTTCATCGGTTCGGCGATGGCGGTGCGCAAGAACACGCATATCCAGATCGAGTTTCTCTATACCATTCTTCCCTACCGGGCCGGGTTCGCGCTGGCGCTCCTGATCGATGTTCTGCGCATCGCGTTTTTCGCGTTGAGCACATGGCTTGCCTACAAGGTCATGGTGATCATGCAATTCCAGTACATGGCGGTCGTCGACTGGCCGCTGAGCTATGTCTATGGCGCCGTGTTTCTCGGATACGCCGCGATGACGATCCGGTCCGTCCAGGTGATCGTGCGCCACTGGATCACGAAAACGAGCGAGCTCATGTTCTCGGCGCCGGTGGGGCCGTCCCTATGAGTCTGCTTCTCGGATCGTTCTTCCTGCTGCTGGCGATCGGCTTTCCGGTGGCGCTGGCGCTGGGCGGCTCGTCGATGCTCTTCGTCTTCGTCGACCAGTATATCCCGCTGCTTGCCGTGGTTCACCGGACCGCCGACGGCGTGAATTCCTTCCCGCTGATGTGCGTGCCGTTCTTCATCATGGCCGGGTCGCTGATGAACACGGCCGGGATCACGGAACGCATCTATAGTTTCGCGGTGGCGCTGGTCGGCTGGATGAAGGGCGGGCTGGGCCAGGTCAATGTCGTGGGCTCGGTGATCTTCGCCGGCATGTCGGGCACGGCCGTCGCCGACGCGGCCGGTCTGGGCACGATCGAGATCAAGGCGATGAAGGATCACGGCTACGATCCGCAATTCGCCGTCGGGATCACCGCGGCCTCGTCGATCCTTGGGCCGGTGCTGCCGCCCTCGCTGCCGATGGTGCTCTACGGCATCACCGCCAATGCCTCGATCGGCCAGCTCTTTGCCGCGGGCATTCTGCCGGGCCTGATGCTTGCGGCGTGCCTGATGTGCATGGTGGCGTATTTCGCGCATGTCCGCGGCTATGATCGCGACGCGAAGTTCCAGCTCAAGGTCCTGGCGGTGCAGACCAAGCGCGCCTTCCTGCCGATGATGACGCCCGTCATCCTGATCGGCGGCATGCGCGTCGGCGTGTTCACGCCGACCGAGGCGGCGATCGCCGCTGTCGTCTATGCGCTGTTCCTCGGCACCGTCGTCTATCGCACACTGTCGCTCAAGGCACTGGCGAAAGTATCGATCGAGACGGTGGAGATCACCGCGGTCGTGCTGCTGATCGTGGCCGGCTCGGAGATCTTCGGCTGGCTGATCACCACGACCAAGATCGCCGATCAGATCGTCGGCATGGTGCTCGCCATCACCGAGCGGCCGTGGCTGATCCTGCTGCTGGTCAACATCTTCCTGCTGATCGTCGGGCTGGCGATGGAGCCTGTGCCCTGCATCCTGATCCTGACGCCGATCCTGCTGCCACTGATGGAGAAGATCGGCGTCGATCCCATCCAGTTCGGCGTCATCATGGTGTTGAATTTGTGTATCGGGCTGCTGACGCCGCCCGTGGGCATCATCGTGTTCATTCTCGGACGAATAGCTGGGATTTCGTTCGAGCAGGCGACCCGCGCGGTCTTGCCCTTCATGGTGCCGCTGCTGATCACGCTCGGTCTCGTGACCTATTGGCCGGATATGGTGCTGTACCTGCCGACGCTGTGGTACCGGTGAGCGCGGCGCACTCGCTCTCATCCTTCGACAAGCTCAGGATGAGGTCCGCTCTCAAATAAATAGCCTCACTCTGAGCTTGTCGAAGGGTGAGGTCCGGCGCGATCGAGCCGCTTAAAAAATCCCGTGCCGGGCGAAGACATCGCGCGAGCTTGGCGCCTTTGCGCAGCTCATCGCGGGTCAGGTTCTCGCCTTCGACCTTCTCCAGCGCCAGCGTCAGCGCCTTTTCCTCGACGCGCTTGGGAATGACGATGACGCCGTCGGCATCGCCCATCACAAGGTCGCCGGATTCGACCTGGACGCCGGCGCACACCACCGGCACGTCGATCGCCGCGACCTGGCCGCGGCCCTTTGAATCGAGCGGGCCGATGCCGCCGTGGAAGACCGGGAATTTGAGCTTGCGGATGGCGCGGATGTCGCGCGTCAGCCCGTCAGTGACGCAGCCCGCCGATTGCCGCGCGCGCGACGCCGTGGTCAGCAGCTCGCCCCAGGGCGCGATGCGGCCCGATGTGCCGCAAGCCAACACCGGAATCTCGCCGGGCTTGAGATCGTCGATCAGCTTGATCTCGAGCTCGTAAGGGTTCTCACCGTCCGCCACATGATAGACCTCGCGGTAGAGGCCGGTGCGGGCCCGGCCCAGCATCACCAGCGCCTCATCCAGCGGGCGGATCTTGGCGCTCATCGCCTGGTCGCGCAGGCCGAGCCCGTCGAGCACGTCGGAGAGCACCGACACGAACAGGCGCTTGCGCGCCAGGGCCAGCAGGTCGCGGCGGGGCTTGGCGGCCATCAATAGGTCGCGCGGCCGCCGGAGATGTCGAACACCGCGCCGGTCGAGAAGCTGCAATCTTCCGAGGCCAGCCAGGAGACGAGCGCGGCGACTTCCTCGATCTTGCCGAAGCGGCCCATCGGGATCTCCGAGAGCATGAACTTGATGTGCTCTTCGGTCATCTGCTTGAAGATGTCGGTCTCGACGGCCGCGGGCGTGACGCAATTGACGGTGATGTCTGTTGGTCGCCAGCTCCTTGCCCAGCGACTTGGTGAGGCCGATCACGCCGGCCTTGGCGGCGGAGTAGGCGGGCGGCGTTGGGGTTGCCCTCCTTGCCGGCGATCGAGGCGATGTTGATGATGCGGCCGTAGCGCGCCGAAAGCATGTGCGGGACAACGGCGCGGCAGCACAGGAACGGCCCGGTCAGGTCGACATCGACGACCTTGCGCCAATCCTCGGGCGTGTATTCCCAGGTCGTGCGGTTGGGGCCGGTGATGCCGGCATTGTTGACCAGGATATCGACGCCGCCCATCTGGCCGATCGCGGCATTGGCCGCCGAGGCGACGGCGGCGGCGTCGGTCACGTCGACGACGGCGTTGTAGATCGTGCCCTGGCCGGCCAGGCGCTTGGAGGCGGCGTCGAGGGCGTGCGCGTCAGCATCCCACAGGCTCACCTCTGCCTTGGCGGCGAGGAAGCGTTCGACAATCGCGAGCCCGATGCCGCGGGCGGCTCCGGTGACTACGGCTTTGCGGCCGGCGAGATCGATCGAGTTCATGAGCGGCAGGATCCTATTGCTGAAGACGAGGCGTGTGGAGGCGCCCGGCGGAGCCAGCCGGGCGGGCGCCATTCTTATCGAAGTGTCACGATCTGGCAATGTGCTGAGGGGTATAGCCAGTCCCTGGGATGGTCCGGGCCGGCATTGTGTTTTGGCGGGCGTGCGCTAGAATGTTTGTGCTCCGCCGGGCAGTCGGTAGAATATTTGCTCCAGCGGGCGAGGGGGAACGCGGTTGATGCCGGCAGCACTCGAAATCGATCGGGTCGAGGTCGCCTATGGGGCGGTCAAGGTCCTGCATGGCGTCTCACTAACCATTGGCGGCGGCGAATTCGTGGCCCTGCTGGGCTCGTCGGGTTGCGGCAAGACGACCCTGCTGCGCGCCATTTCCGGCTTCGTGCCGGTGACCGGCGGCGCGATCAGGTCGAGCGAGCGCGACATCACGCATGCACCGCCCGACAAGCGCGACATGGCGATGGTGTTCCAGTCCTACGCGCTGTGGCCGCACATGACGGCGGCGCAAAATATCGGCTACGGGCTGAAGCTGCGCGGCCGCTCGAGGGCAGAGATCGCGGCGCGGGTCGACGAGATCCTGGGCATGATGAAGCTGCAGGGGCTCGGCGAGCGCATGGTCACGCAGCTCTCCGGCGGGCAGCGCCAGCGCGTGGCGCTGGGGCGAGCGCTCGCGATCAGCCCGAAGATCCTGCTGCTCGACGAGCCGCTCTCCAATCTCGACGCGCGCATCCGCGAGGAGGTGCGCCACGAGATCAAGGAGCTGCAGCAATCGCTGGGCATCACCACCATCCATGTGACGCATGACCGCGAGGAGGCCATGGTGATGGCCGACCGCATCGTCATCCTCGATGCCGGGCACATCGCGCAGCAAGGTGCGCCCGAGCAGGTCTACAACAACCCGGTCTCGCCGTTCGTGGCGGCGTTCCTGGGCGCTGGCAATTCCATCCGCCTGACGGCGCGCTCTCAAGGCGCTGACATCCTGATCGAGCCTGGCCCGCATAACACGGCGGCGCGGCTGTCGCGCGGCGGCAAGGCGCTGTCGGGCCAGGTGGTCGCGCATTTCCGCAGCGAGGCGGCGCGGCTGGTCGAGCCCGGCGCGGCGCTGGAGGCGCCCGACCTGGTGCTCAAAGGGCAGATCGCGCAGATCTCCTATCCCGGCGGGTTCTGGCGCTACGCGGTGCGCGTGGGCGAGCGGCAATTCCTGGTCGATGATCCGCGGCGCTTGGATGTTGGCGCCGAAATTGGCATCCGCGCTGCCGGCGGCGGGACTGCATCTCTATCAGGAGGGCACGGCCTGACCGAACACGATCGCACAACAAGAAACGACACAAAACCGCAACATGCGGCGGATAGCTTCCGGCCGCTGTTCCAGGAGGAGGGAGCATTATCATGCAGAGACGTAGCGTACTGACACTGACCGGCGCCGCATTGGCGCTGGCTCTGACCAACCCGGCGAGCGCGCAGCAGCGCGTCACGCTCAATGTAATGACCGCGGGCGACCAGAACATGGTCGACTACGTCACCGACTATCTCGGGCCGATGTTCGAGAAGGACAACCCCAATGTGCGCGTGCGCGCGGTGGGCACGGGCCCCGGCGACGCGGGCTCGCAGAAAATCTGGGAGCGCCTCGATGCCCAGAAGAAAGCCAACACGGCGACGGTGGACGTCGACGTGGCGGTGGTGCACCAGAAGATGGCCGGCCAGATGGTGACAGAAGGCCTGCTCTCCAAGTATCGCTCGAACTAAAGACCGGCAACCTCGTGTCGCGCGACACGGCGAAGAATTCACTCGGCGCCAATGTCGACGGCTTCGTGATGCCGATGTTCCACAGCCAGACGGCGATCGCCTACAACCCGGCCGTCGTCGCCAACCCGCCCAAGACCTATGACGAGCTGGTGGCGTGGACCAAGGCCAACCCGAAGAGTTCGGCTACAACGGCATCAAGGGCGGCATGTCGGGCGTTGCGTTCGTGTTCGGCTGGATCTATGCCAACACGCCCGATTCACAGCAGCTCATGAGCGGGCCCTACGATCCCAACCTCAAGAACAGCTGGGGCCCGGCCTTCGCCAAGCTCAAGGAGTTCAACCAGAACGTCGTGATCACGCCCGGCAACGCCGGCACGCTCGACATGCTGAACCGCGGCGAGATCAACATGGGGCCGGTGTGGGTCGACATGTTCTATTCCTGGCAGGCCGAAGGCCGCTTGCCGCCGAGCATGCGCCTGCAGCTCATCTCGCCGGGCATGCCGGGGCAGCCGATGTACTACGTGATCCCGGAGAAGGCAGCGAACGCCGAGGCGGCGCGCAAGTTCGTCGAGCTGGCGACCAGCCCGGCGGTGCAGGCCGAAGGCATCGTCAAGCGCTTCAACTGGTATCCGGGCATCGACGCCCAGCACGTCCAGGCCAATCTCGACAAGGCCGTGTGGGAGAAGCTGTTCAAGGATGTGTCGCCGCAGGAGCTGGCGTCCAACGGCAAGCCGATGCCGATGGGCGGCTTTTTCTCGGGATCCAGGAAGGCTACGAGCGCCAGGTCGCGAACTGAGGCCGACCGCGGCCTCGTCTGTGGCAGCTCGTGCGGCCTCTCCTCCGGTGGGGAGGTCAGGGGCCTCAGGCTCGGCAGACGCGGTTTCTCCTCCGATGGATCGAGCCGCTCCGGAGCCATCCCGCTACCTCTCGCTGCTGCTCGTCACGCCGGCACTGATCATCGTGCTGGCGTTGTTCGTCTATCCGCTCGGGTATTCGCTGATCAGCGCGTTTACCGACAAGGCCGGCGCGGTCACGTTCGACAATTTCAACAAGGCGTTCGAGCTCTATCTGACGGATGCCATCTTCACGGTCGTGATCATCGCCGTCTCGACGGCGTTGATCGGCGCGACGGCGATCGCGATCGGCGGCTATCTGACGCTGGGCGAGAATCCGGCGGCGGTGAAGATCCTGTCGTGGCTCTACCGCTGGCCGCTCTTCGTGCCGTTCATCGTCGCGGCGCAATGCATGCGCACGTTCCTCGCCAAGAACGGGCTGATGAACAACTCGCTGGTGTCGCTGGGCATCCTCGATCCGATCTCGACGGTGAGCTTCCTCGACTGGCGCGGCATCATCATCACCTTCGTGTGGAAACAGGCGCCGTTCGTGACCTTGATGGTCGCCGGCGCCATGGCCTCGCTCGACCGCTCCATGATCGATTCCGCACGCAATCTCGGCGCCACGCGGCTGCGCATTCTGATCGAGATCGTCGTGCCGCAGGTGACCACGACGCTGATGGTCGGGCTCATCCTGTCCTTCGTCACCATGATGTCGGTGCTGTCGGTGCCGATCATGATCAGCGGCGGCACGCCCACGATGCTGACCGTCGACATGGCCTATCGCATCAACGCGCATGGCGATTACGGCGTCGCCAATGCGCTGGGCTTCATCTCCTACCTGCTGACCGGGGCGGCGGCGTGGATCTATCTGCGCCAGAGCATGCGCGAGAAGGTGGCGACGTGACGCTGCCCGCCAAATGGGCGTGGCTGCCGCGCGCCGTCCTGCTCGGCCTGCTCGCCTTCGCGATCTTCGGGCCGCTCGCCAATCTCGTGCTGTGGTCGTTGGCGGAGTCGTGGTTCTTCCCCCACAAGCTGCCCTCGCAATGGGGCTTCCGCTATTGGGAGGTCGTGTTCCGCCCGACCGGCCGCGCCATGGAGGCGCTGGCGATCAGCTTGTGGATCGCCGTGCTGACGGTGGTGGTGTGCCTTGCCGTCGCGATCCCGGCGGGGCTCGCACTTGCGCGCGGGCGGCTGCCGTGGCGCGCGTTCATCATGCTCGCCTTCCTGCTGCCGCAGGCCTTTCCGAGCCTGCCGGTCTATATCAACATCGCGCGTATCTTCTATACGTTCGGGCTCAACGGCACGGTCGTGGGCGTGGTGCTGGTGCACTCGCTGCACGGCCTCGTGTTCGCGGTGTGGATCGCAACGGCGGCGTTCGCCTCGGTCGATCGCGAGCTCGAGCAAGCGGCGCGCAATCTCGGTGCTTCAGGCTTGCGCACGTTCTTCACCGTGACGCTGCCGCTGGCGGCGCCGGGCATCGTGGCGAGCGCCATCTTCGTGTTCCTGGAATCGCTCGACGAGTTCACCGGCTCGTATTTCGTGGGCGCGCCTGAAATTCAGACGCTGCCGCTCACCATGTTCCTCGCCTCCATGGGCGGGAACTACCAGATCTCGTCGATCACGGCGCTGATCCTGCTGGTGCCGTCGATCGGCTTCATGCTGGTGGTGGAGCGCTTCCTCAAGGCCGACGTGCTGTCGAAAGTGGGAAGCTGAGACCTCATCCTTCGACAGGTTCAGGATGAGGTCTCTTTAATAAAGTCCTCATGGTGAGCCTGTCGAACCATGAGGACGAGCGCGGTCTAATAACTTACTTCGCGAGGCAGGTCCCCGCGTTGGCCGGCGTGCAGACGTCGAGGCCCGTGTAGATCGGGTCAGGCAGCGTCTTGCCATTCTTGACGTCGAGCAGCTTCTCCATGGCGAGATAGCCCATCTGGAACGGCCGCTGGCCGACCTGGCCGTGGCTGAGGCCTTCCTTGAGCTGGGTCATCTGCATGGGCAGCGTGTCGGCCATCACGACGACGAGCTGGCCGGCCTTCATGCGGTCAACGAGCGGACGGGCCGCCTGGCGATAGGCGTTGTCCGACCACTGCGTGAATGCGCCGGTCGAGATGTAGACATCGAGATCCTTGTACTTGTTGGTGATGTCGGCGAATTGCTGCACGGCAACGGCGCTGTCGTCGTTGGTGAAGAGCGGGCAGCCTTCGACTTCGGTCCAGCCCTTCTGGCCTTTCAGCGACGTGCCCGGCGAAGTCGTGCCACTCATGCCGCCCAGCGTTTCGCGGATGCCCTGCAGGCGTTCATTGTGATTGGCCGCCGAGGCACCGCCCGATTGCAGGCAGATCTTGCCGCCATTGGGCTTCTTCTCCATGGCGATCTTCGCGAGGTTGACGCCGATGTCGTAGTTCTTGGTGCCGATATAGGCGAGGCGATTGCCCTTGTCCTGCGCGGTCAGATCCGAATCCCAGGTGACGACGGAGATGCCCGCGGCCTTGGCGGCGTTGAGCGCGCGGCCGACCGCGGCGGCGTTGGACGGCGAGACGGCGATGCCGTCGACGCGCTTAGTGATCAGATCCTGGATGATCTGCACCTGCTCGGTCTCGGTGTGCTCGGCCGGGCCGATATAGAGGCATTTAACGCCTTTCAAATCGGCTTGCGCCTTCATGCAGCCGTCGCGCGCCAGGTCGAAGAACGGATTGTTCATCGCCTTGGGCACGAGGGCGAAGGTGTAGTCCTTCTGCTGGGCCAGCGCGGGCGTGGCTACAACAGCCATGGCCGCAACCATCAAGAGACGGGCTTTCATGCGCACTTCCTCCTCTTTAAGCGGATCTGCGTCCGCGGATTTTTTCCACCAGCACGGCCAGGATGATGAACAGGCCGATGAACGTGCCCTGCCAGTACGGGTCGACACCCGCCAGCAGCAGCGAATTGCGGATGACTTCAAGTAAGGCCGCGCCCACCACCGCGCCATAGGCGGTGCCGACACCGCCGGCGAGATTGGCGCCGCCGATGACGGAAGCGGCGATCACGCGCAGCTCGTAGGTGAGGCCCAGCGCGTTGGTGACCGAGCCCAGCCAGCCGACCATCAGGATGGCGCCGATGCCGGCGGTCAGCGCGCTCAGCACATAGGCGGAGACCTTCATGAGGTCAACCGGCACGCCCGTCAGGCGCGCGGCATGCTCGTTGCCGCCGACCGCGAACAGATGCCGGCCCCAGGCGGTGAAGTTCAGGAAGAATCCCAGGATCAGCGCCATCGCCACCAGGAACAGGATGGCGCTGGGGATGCCCCACAGGCTGCCGCCGCCGAGCGCGAAGAGCAGCGCTTCGTCGGGCCCGAACTGGTAGACCATCTTGTTGTTGGACACGACCAGCGCGAGGCTGCGCGCGATCGACAGCGTGCCCAGCGTCACCACGAATGACGACAGGCGCAGATAGGCGATCAAATAGCCGTTGATCGCGCCCGCGACCATCGCGACCGCGAGCGCCACGGCGGAGCTGAACCAGAAGGAATATCCCGCCGTCATCAGCAGGCCGAACACGACGCCGACCAGGCCCATGATCGAGCCGACGGCGAGGTCGATGCCGCCGGTGATGATCACCACCGTCTGACCCAGCGCCATGATGCCGATGAACGCGAAATTGCGGGTGGTGTTGTAGATGTTCTCGTAGCTCGCGAAGACTGAGCTGATCGCCGACATGCCGATGCAGATGACGATCAGGACCAGCGTCGCCCAGAAGGCCTGGTTGGCGAGGACACGCGCGGCAAAGCCGGTGCTGCGATCGGGCGGCGGCAGAAGATCGAGGGCGTGCTCGGCTCTCATGCCGCCCTCTCGATGGCGCCGGTGATGAGGCCCGTCACTTCCTCGGGCGAGGTCTGGGCGATCGCCTTCTCCGCGACCTTGCGGCCGCGGCGCAGCACCATGATGCGATCGCAGACCGCGAAGACATCGGGCATGCGGTGGCTGATGAGGATCACGGCAATACTCTGCTCGCGCAGCCGCCGGATGAGCTCGAGCACTTCGGCCACCTGGCGCACGCTGATCGCGGCGGTGGGCTCGTCCATCAGCACGACGCGCGCCTTGGCAAGGCGCGTGCGCGCGATCGCCACCGCCTGGCGCTGGCCGCCGGACATGTTGCGCACGAGATCGGCGGGGCGGGTGTCGGATTTGAGCTCGGCGAACAAGGCGCGCGAGCGGCCTTGCATGTGCGCGTTGTCGAGGACCTTGAGCATGCCGAAGAGCGAGCGCTTGGCCTCGCGGCCGAGAAAGACATTGGCGGCAGCGGTCAGGTTGTCGCATAGAGCGAGGTCTTGGTAGACGACCTCGATGCCGGCATTGCGCGCGTCTGTGGGGCGGTGGAAGTGGACCGGCTTGTCTTGCAGCCGGATCTCGCCCGACGAGGCCGGGAAATTGCCGGCGATGATCTTGACCAGCGTCGACTTGCCGGCGCCGTTATCGCCCATCAGGCCGAGAATCTCGCCCGGCTCGAGCGTCATATCGACGCCGTTCAGCGCTTCGATCGCGCCGTAATGTTTCGATAATCCGCGAAGCTCAAGCAGCGGCATGGCGTCACATCGTTATCTGATGTCGCCGGTCACGTCCGCGGGCGCCCAAACCGATCTTTTTATGACTGCGCCGTTCGCAAACGCTCGGCGTTTCCTCGACCCTGTTCAATCCAGGCTAGTGAAGATGCGGGGGAGAGTCCAGATACGCGAAAGGGACAAATGCCGGACGCCAAACGTAAATCCGACTCTTTTACTCATGAAAATGGCCCGTGAGGGGATTTCCCTCAAGGCCCGAGAGGTGGGCTACTTGTCCTCGAAGACTACCGTGGTTCCGACCGCCGATTTGAAGTCCCGGCGCAGCGCGTCGCCAATATCCAGGGTATCTCCGCTGGCAGGGCAACTAGGCTTGAAAATCAGTGCGTCAATGCTCAGAAAGCCGCCTTCACGTTTGAGCCTCGTGTAGGTCGCAACGTTCTTTCCGGTTCCGCGATCGCGGACGCTAGCGCGTTCGTGCCAGACCGGGAAAGTGAGGCCCGTGACACCCACGAAAACATTGTGAACATTGAAGGGCCCAACGAACGTGGCCCGAGAGCTGAGATGTAAACCGGATTCATCGGCGCATTTCCGGTAGAACACGAGAAGCCCAGGAACGTCGCAGACAATTGTGAGGCTCGTGACAATCACGACGATGAAGAGGCGCCGCCATTTTTTGGTGCTCTGCCAGACGAGACTCGCGATGTAGAGGCCGATTGCCAGGACGATGCGGACAGAAATAGCCTTGCCGAGCCACGTCAGCACAAAGATTAAAACGAAAAGCGCGACCGCCGGCTCGGAGCAGCCCGTCAGAGCCAGCAAACAAACAAAAGGGGCAAGGCAGCGGACCATAAATACAATTTATGGTCGTGTTTCTGAAAAGACCGTTAAGCCGCGTGGGATGTGTTGTCTTCCCGCCTTCAGATTTATCTATGCGTCCCAGATGTCGCGGCCCATGGCGGCGTACCAGCCTTCGGCGTAGCGTGCTTCGGCGTTGCGGAAGGCGGTGTCGGCTTGGCGCGGGCTAACGCCGCCGGCATTGGGCGCCGGCACGATGCCTTGGTCGGTGACGCGATAGACGTCGGCGACGGAGATGCCGTAATCGGGCGCAATCAGGCTGTAGCAGGTGTTGACATAAGTTGGCGCCACGGTCGGCCGGCCATTGAGCGCGTTGGTCACGGCCATCGCCGTCACCTTGCCCTGGCTGTTGGCCGCGAAACCGGATTTCGGCATGCCGCCGGCGATGCAGGCGTCGCCCAGCACGTGGATGTCTTTGTGCAGCGTCGATTTAAACGTCGTCGCGTTCACCGGACACCAGCCGGTCTGGTTGGTGAGGCCGGTGTTGCGGGCGATGGCGCCGGCCCATTGCGGCGGGATCATGTTGACGACCGCGCCCTTGTGGCGCTGGCCGAACTCGCTGACCAGCGTCATCTCGCCCGGGATCGCCTGAGTCACCTTGCCGTCCTTCGAGAGCGGCACCCATTCGATCATGTCGCCATAGACCGCTTTCCAGCCGTCCTGGAACAGACCCTGCTTGGAGAACATGTCTTTGGCGTCGAGCAGCAGAATCTTCGAACGCGGTTTGTTGGTCTTGAGATAGTGCGCGATCATCGCCGCGCGCTCGTAGGGGCCCGGTGGACAGCGGAACGGATTGGCGGGCGCTGACATGATAACAATGCCGCCATTGGGCATTGCCTCGAGCTGGCGGCGCAGCAGCGTGGTTTGCGGGCCGGCCTTCCAGGCGTGCGGCATCGTCTCGGAAGCTGCCTCGGTGTAGCCCTCGATGGCGCCCCAGCGAAAATCGATGCCGGGGGAGACAATCAGCTTGTCGTAGTTGAGCGTCGCGCCGCCGGCGAGTTTCACGGTGCGTGCGACGGGGTCGACCGCCTGCGCGGTGTCGTGCACCACTTTCACGCCGTGCACATCGGCAAGCGCTTTGTAATTGTGGCTGATGTCGTTTAACGACTTGAAGCCGGCCAACACGTAATTGCTGAACGGGCAGGTGAGGAAAGTCTGGCTCGGCTCGATCAGCGTCACCTCGAGCGACGGATCGATCTGGCGCACATATTTGGCGGCGGTGGCGCCGCCGAAGCCGCCGCCGATCACCACGACGCGGGCCTTGGGCGGGCTATCGGTGGCGCAAGACGCGAGGCCGAACGTGGCGCAGGCCGTGGTCAGCCCGGCGAGGCGCGTGAAGGTGCGGCGTGAAAGCCGTGTGTCGATTGTCTTGGACATGGCGGGCCTCACTTCCAATTCGCGGCGATTTCGCGCGCGACGGCATCGATCTCCGCATCGCTATAGCCCTTGCTGATGCGGCCCATCACAGTCGCCGGGCGGTTGCCGTCGCGAAAACCGCGCAGCGTTTCGGCGAGCGATGCCGCGGTGCGGCCGTAGATCGACGGGATGGCGCCGGGACTGTGCCCGCCGGGGCCGTGGCAGCCCGAGCAGGACAGGGTCAGCAATTGCGGATTGGCGTTCTGAGCGCTTACGGGCGATGTGGCGGCAAACAAGGCGGCAAGTGCGGCCATCGCCGGCAGCGCGTGGCGAGCATGGATTTTCATTCGGCCTCCCCTTTGGCGGTCCCACGGGTGTGCCGTTATGTTTCAGCGCCCCGGGGATGCCGCGGCCGCGGATTGTGCGCGAAAATCCCACGCGTGCCAAGAACAGGGGTGGGTGAAAAAAATTATGGGCGTCGGTGCTAGCGCGCGGCTATGGTGGCCCGCGCATTTCGGCCATAGGCGGACTCCGCAGGAGAAAGGCGAGCGTGGTGCAGCGACTAAATCTCGGGTGCGGCCGCAACGCGATCGCCGGCTGGGTCAATGTCGATTCAATGAAGCTGCCGGGCGTTGACATCGTTGCCGATCTCGACCGCTGCGCCGACACGAAGCTGCCCTTCGAAGCTGAAGTCGACCGACGAGTTTCTGCTGTCGCATGTGATCGAGCATCTGCGCGCACCCTTGCCGTTGATGCAGGAGCTGTGGCGCATCGCCAAGCCGGGTGCCAAGCTGACTGTTCTGACTCCCTACGGCCATAGCGACGATGCGTGGGAAGACCCCACCCATGTGCGGCCATATTTCCTCAACAGCTTCGGGTATTTCTCGCAGCCGTTCTACTGGCGCGCCGATTACGGCTATCGCGGCGACTGGCAGCCGGAACATATCGTGCTCAAGGTCAACCGCGCCGGCAACGAAGGCATGACAGCCGAGCAGGTGATGGCGAAGATCATGAACCTGCGCAATGTGGTCGTCGAAATGTCGGCCGAACTCTCGGCGGTTAAGCCGATACGCGCACCCGACAAGGCGTTGCGCCGCTCGCCGCGGGTGGAGATCGCGCTGGTCGGGTGACCCTCGTCCGGAAGCAAGTGTCTGCACCGTTTACAGCGTGAAACGGTTGAAACAGACGCTTTCCGATAAGCCCCTGATTAATCGCAAATTTGCTTGTTGGCGCGCGGCTTGCTTTCGCTTGCCGCGCCGCGCGCCCCGGCGGAAGGGCGCTAACAAGAGGAAAGTTCGATGACTCGTTTTGGTAAGACTTTGTTGGCCGGCGCTGTGGTGGCGGGCCTGGGCGCGCTCGTGGCGGCCCAACCGGCGAATGCTGTGATTGCAACCTATGACGTGGTGTTCCAGACCCCTGTCGACGTCAGCGCGACCGGTTCGGTCAGCCTTGATACCGGCCTGTTGAGCGGGAATTCGACCTGCGGGTTCGGCGGGGGCTGCGGTTTTACGGGCTTTACCGTGACATTTGACGTCGGCGGCTCGCATTTTACGTTTGGTCCGGGGGACGCCGATCCTCTCGATCTCACTGTGACCGGCGGCGTGCCGACCGCTCTGTTTTTATTCTCGGAGACCGTGGCGAGCGCCGAGGATGCGAATGATGCCGCCGGCCTCAACATGAGCCCCGATGGCTGGTCCCTGGGCGGCGTGATCGACGGGTTCGAGTTCAACATTCGCGGCGAATACAGCTTCGCGGCGCAGGGCGGCGGCGAACCCGATCCGGTCGGCGTGCCGGAGCCGGCGACGCTGCTGCTGTTTGGTGCCGGCCTTGCCGGTGCCGCGGTGATGCGGCGCAAGCGCGCCAGCGCCGCTTAAGCGGACGTTTCGCGGAGGACGGGCGCCGGACTTGGCGCCCGTCCTTTTCTTTTTTTGCGTTCAGCGTTCCGCCAGGTCCGGGTCGAACAGGATGTGCGACATCAGCCGGTCGACCGGGGCGTGGTCGTCAGTCAGCACCAGCGGCGCGAATTTGCGGGCGAGCATCGGGCGTGCTGTCCAGCTTCGTGCGATCGGTCGATCTGACGATAAATGGTCCTCGCGAAATGCCACGTCCGATGCGATCACGAGGTAGGTGATGCGCCCCGCAGCCTGGAGGTCGTCGTCTTCCACCCACGCCTGCACATGGCTGAAGCTCTTCGACAGTGTGTGCATGAAGGCCAGCAGGAAGCGCGGTGCCCGCGCCGATTCAATGACGTTGACGGCGTAAAATCCGCCGGGCTTCAACCGCGCCTTGATCTGGTCGTGGAATTCGCGCGTGACGAGATGCGCAGGCATGGAGATGTCGTGAAAGACGTCGCCGAGCACGACATCGAAGAGCGCTGCTTGCGGCAGAGCCTGCACGACAACGCGCGCATCGCCATGGCGGATGTCGAGGCGCGGATCTGGCTTGACCCACATACGCTCGATGGCGGTGCTTGTCACGGCGGGATCGATTTCGGCGACCACGATGTGCGACGCAGGACGCGCGTCCAGCCAGGCGCGCGGCAGCGTTAGTGCGCCGCCGCCGACCAGCAGCGCGTCGAGACGGTCCGGGCCGAAGCGCCGGCGCGCCAGCTCTTCCGTTAATTGCAGATAGCCAGAGTAGAGACGCGTGGGATCGTCGCGGTCGTTGATGCCGTGGCCCAGGTGGTCCAGCACCATCACGGCGCTGGGCCGGCCCGACTGGCGGCTGAAATCGGCGATGCGGATACAGTAGTAATCGCTCTCCACCGTGCATGGGGCGGCGAAGGCGTCGAGGCGGGTGCCGGCAAAGCCGAAGCCGGATGCCAGGATGGCGAGCAGGGCCGCCGTATTCGCCAGGCTGCGGCCGATTCCGGCAAAGACCAGGGCCATCAGGGCGTAAACCACCGCTACGGTCAGAACGGTGCCGGTGGAGCCGATCCAGGCGATGAAGACGTAACCGGCCGCCAGCGTGCCGGCGATGCTGCCCAGCGCCCCCAGCGCATACATCCGGCCGATGGCGCGTCCGGGCTCGAGTGCTTCGTCGACGGCGAGCTTGGTCAGGATCGGCGAAACGATGCCGATGAACAGGCTTGGCAGCAGAAACAGGATCGCCGCCAGCAGGACGATGGCGAGGATGGGCGAAATTCCGGCGCCGAGCAGGGGCCGCGGCGACCAGGCGGAGCAGCACCAGGGCGGCAAGCGCCGCCGCGGCTGCCAGGGCGAAGGCGAGGGCCACCCGTCTTGCGCCCGCCTGGGGGGTGCAGTCGGCGCCGGCAAGCCGGCCGCCGATCCAGTGGCCGATGGAGAAGCCGGCCAGGACCACGGCGATGATCGCCGTCCAGGTGTAAAGCGACATGCCGACATAGGGGGCCAGCAGCCGCCCGGCTACGATTTCCAACACCAGGCCGCCGGCGGCGGCCAGGCTGACGGCGAGACCGTAAAGGATCTGGCGCCGGCTGGAGGCGGTCACGGCCGCCCCGCCAGAAGCCGGCGCGGTTTGTCGGACCGGGGCGGGTGGGCTAGGCTCGATGACGTGTTTGGAGGACCGGACATGAGGTTAACGCGGCGGCAGACCATGGCGGCAGCGCTGGCCGGCCTGGCGGCGGGCTGGGCCCGCGCGGCGGCGGCCCAATCCCCGGCACGCGCCGAGCCCATCCTGCTCGAGAACGGCCAGTACACCCAGCCCTGGTTCCTGAATAGCTTCCTCGACCTGCGCGAGGACCTGACCGAGGCCGGGGCGCAGGGCAAGCGCTTTGCCATTCTGTGGGAGCAGCGCGGCTGCCCGTATTGCCTGGAAACGCATCGCGTGAATTTGGCTGATCCGAACGTTAATGACTACATCCGGAGTCATTTCAACGTGCTGCAGTTGGACCTTTTCGGCTCGCGCGAGGTCACCGATTTCGACGGTCAGGTTCTGGCCGAGAAGGATTTAGCCCGAAAGTACGGTGTGGCCTACACGCCGACCATTCAGTTCTTTCCTGAGGAGCCGCCGCGACTCGAAGGTAAATCCAGCAAGTCGATCGAGGTGGCGCGCATGCCGGGGTATTTCCGGCCGGCGCACTTTCGGATGATGTTCGAATACGTGGCCGAGCGCGCCTACACGCGCATGCCATTTCCGCGCTTTGTCCAGCTTGCGGCGGAGCAAGGCAAAACCGCGCCCGGGATCAAAAATTAAAATCGCTAGAGGGTTCGGCGATTCGTTAAGAAGCGGATCGCATCGCTCTGAAATCAGGCCTGGATCAGCCTGATTTCTTGTCCTTCGGCTCGTTCGAATTGCTCGGGCGACGCGGCGGCAGCGGCACGCGCATCAGCGCTGGCTTGCGCCGGCCGGCGGTCTCGCGGATCGCCTGCTCATAGCTGCGCAGCGGCCGTTGCAGATAAGGACTGACTTCTCCGTCCTTTCGAGTATCCCCCATCAAGTCTCTCCGTCGCGCCAACATTTCTTATTTTGCGATGCCAGAGACCCCCGTCCCGGCGCACGTAGAGTGACATGGCGCCATAGGGAGTCAAATCCAAAACGCCAGAGTGGCAAAAATCTGTTGTGGACTGTTTTTCATCTAAACTTTTAGTAAGAATCGTCGTGTGAATAGCGGGAATAAATCAGCCATCACCCGATTCGGCCCAGCGCCGGAAAGATACGCAACAACCAATAGCCGAGTTCCGCGAACGATCCTGTGAAGATCGTCACGCCAGTTGCGATCAGCAAGAGGCCGGTGGCGATTTCAATGCCGCGAATCCAGCGCCGCGCGCCACGCATGAGGTGCAGGAACGGACGCACGAAAATTGCGGCGGCCAGGAATGGGATTCCGATCCCCATGGCATAGGCCGCTAGCAGGATCGCGCCATCGGTCGCACTTTCCTTTGTGCCGGCGACGGTCAGGATCGTGGCCAGCACGGGCCCGACGCAGGGGCTCCAGCCGAAGGCGAAGGCCAGGCCCACGACATAGGCGCCGATGAGCCCGGCGGGTTTGCGCTGGAGATGAACGCGCGTGTCGCGATTGAGCAGCGGGATGCGCAGCACACCCGTGAAGTGCAGGCCGAGCATCACGATCACGATGCCGGCCAGCTTGGCGAGCCAGTCGCTGTAGGCGATCAGCGTCTGGCTGAGGACCGAGGCGGAGGCGCCCAGGATGATGAAGACGGTCGCAAAGCCAAGCACGAAGGCGAAGGCCGCGAAAACGACCCGCTGGGCGATCCGGCGCTCGGCGGCGGCGGCATGGTTCGGGTCGCCGACGATCTGGTCGAGCGAGGCGCCGGCGAGGAAGCCCAGGTAAGGCGGTACCAGGGGCAGGATGCACGGGCTCACAAAGCTCAGCAGCCCGGCGAGCAGGGCCCCGAATAGCGAGACATCGAATTCCATCGCGGCTTACGCGTTGACGACGCGCACCAGCGGGGCGCGATCCACCCGGACGGTCTGAAGGCGCTGGATGTGGCGCATGACCAACTCCCAGACCGGCGGCCCGTCGACGCCCTCGCTCACCGACGCCCAGCCGGCGACGACATAGGATTTGTCGGCCGCGATCAATTCCCCCGTGCGGGTGGCGCGCAGATCGGCGATGCGCTGACCCATGCCGGCCGTGACATCGATCGTGAAGGACAGGCCGCCGGTGCGCACCATGTCGCCGCCCTGCTGGTAGTAAGGGTCGGGGTTGAACAGATTGTCGGCGACATCCTCGAGGATCTCCTTGAGGAACGCGCCGGTGAATTCTTGGCGATAGACGCCGGGGTAGGTGATCGCGGTCTGGGCGTAGACATCCTCGGCGCGGATGTCCTGGCCGGGCAGCAGGGTGGTGCCCCAGCGGAAGCCGGGCGACAGCGCGATCTCCGCATCGCGTTCGGTCAGCAGCGCATCGCAGATCAGATCGTCGACCGTGCCGGCGAGATTGCCGCGGCGATAAAGCAAAGTCTCAGTGCGGCCGAGGACGCGGTTGAGTTCGCCTTCGTAAGGGGCGCGCAACGCTGCGACCAGGGCGGCCATCTCCGGATCGGGCGCGATCGCATCGGCGAAGATTGGGATCAGGCGGTAGTGGAAATCGGCGATCTCGCGGTTCTTCACGTCGAGATCGAGGCGCGAGACGAATTTGCCGTGGCTGCCCGAGGCGATCAGCAGCGTGCGATTGACGCGCAGCGGCTCGGGCAGTGCGTCATGGGTGTGCGCGGTCAGGATGACGTCGATGCCGTCGACGCGCGCGGCGAGCTTGCGATCGACATCGAAGCCGTTGTGGGAGAGCAGCACGACGAGGTCGACGCCATTGTCGCGCAGCTTCGTCACGCGCGCGCGCAACGCCTCTTCCTGGATGCCGAACGACCATTCGGGAATCAGATAGCGTGGGTTGGCGATGGGCGTGTAGGGAAACGCCTGGCCGATGACGCCGATGCGCAGGCCGCTGCGCTCGAAGATCGCCTGGGCGGGGAACACATCCTCGTTCCAGGTGGTGTCGCGCACATTGGCGGCGAGGAACGGAAAGCCGAGGCGCGCTGCCAGCTCTTTGACACGCGCCTCGCCATAGGTGAATTCCCAATGCGCGGTCATGGCGTCGACGCCGAGCGGCTGCATGGCGCGCACCATGTCCTCGCCGCGCGTCTGCAATGACGTATAGGAGCCCTGCCACGTGTCGCCGCCATCGAGCAGCAGCGTGCGGCCGGGTCGCTCGGCGCGGATCGCCTTGACGATTGTGGCGATGCGATCGAGGCCGCCCATGCGGCCATAGGTGCTGGCGAGGGCGGTGAAATCCTGATCGGTCAGCGCGTGCGCGGCGGCACTGCCGGAGGCGAGGCCGTAGCGTTGCAGGAGGTCGGCGCCGGTGAGATGCGGCGGCTGGCCGCGCGCCTCGCCGACGCCGATGTTCCAGCTTGGCTCGCGGAAATGAATGGGCACGAGCTGCGCGTGCAGGTCGGCGATGTGGATAAGGGTGAGCTGCCCGACGGGCTCGAAGCGCAGCAGGTCTTCCTGTGTGAGGCGTTGCTGCGCCATCGCGCGCGACGAGACGCCCAATCCGGCGGCGGCGAGCGAGATATGGAGAAGATCGCGGCGAGTTAGCATCTGTCTTGCAGACCCCTCACCCGGCTCGCTTCGCTCGCCACCCTCTCCCGCAAGGGGAGAGGGTTACACCGCGCTCACTCTTCCCCCTCTCCCCTTGCGGGAGAGGGAGGGGCCACATGCGCGTCAGCGCATGGGAGGGTGAGGGGTTGGCTCACCAAAATCGCGATCAACGCTCAGCGCCGCACGGCCGGGGTTTCGATCAGCAGGCCGTTCGAGCGCCAGGCGATGTAGAGCTGCAGCGTGGTGAGCTCGTCCGAGCCGTAGGGCTCCGGGACCGCGCGCACCTGCGAGTAGCATTCTTCCATGCGGTAGTGGATCGAGCCCGGGCGGCCCCATTTCAGGCGATAGAGCGGGAAGCCGTTGACGCGGCCTTCCGAGCAGCAGATCGGCGCGGATGTAGTTGCCGCTGTTGAGCTCATGACAGTGAATGCAGGCCGCGTTCAGCTGGCCGCGGCGGGTGTGATAGAGCTCGTCGCCCTTCTTGAAATAGGGTTCGGCCGCGCCGTCGACCGCGACGTTCATGGGCAGGCCGCGCGACTGATACATCACGAACATGGAAATCCCCAGCATGTCCTGGGTCTCCCATTTGAACGGCGCCGCCTGCATGCGCTCGGTGCGGCAGTAATTGATCTGGTGCTCGAGCGTCGCCAGCTTGCCGGTGTCCTTGCTGACCTTGGGATAGGTCGCCCCCACGCCGCGCATCTTGGCGGCGGCGCCATGACAGGACATGCAGGATTTGCCGGCGGCGCCATCGACCGTCGTCCACAGCTTCTCGCCGTGCTCGACCCACAGGAAGGCGGGGTTCTCGCCGTCGTCCTGCTGCATCGCCTGCGTTTCAGGGGTCGCGAACAGGAAGCCGGATTTCTTGCCCTCGCGCTCGAACTGCGTCACCGGCTCGCTTCTGAAGCCGCCGGCGTCGACCTGGGCGAGCTGGACAGGGGACGAAGCCAGCACCGCGGCGCCGGCCATCGCGGCCGACACCAACGCTGCTGCACCCAGGCCCCAGAGACGCTTGCTCATGCGACGATCAGTTTCGCGGTTTCCTTGGTGATCGAGCCGTCATCGTCGGTCCATACGAATTCCAGCGTGCCGGTCTCCCCGGCTGTGACGAAGAACGCGATGAACGGGTTGGCGGCGATCGCCGGATGAAGGTCGATCTGGATCACCTGCTTGCCGTTATAGCTGCAGGTGAATTTGTTGAGGATCTTGCGCGCGATCACCTTGTTCTCGGCATCGCGGCGCTGGCCGGTCTCCATGACATGGCTGACCAGGGTCTTGATCTCCACCAGCTCGCCCTTCTTGGCGGTGGCGGGCATGCGGATGCGGGCGTTCGACATTTGATTTCTCCTGGCTCGCGATCAGCCGCCGCAGCCGCCGATGGTGACCTTGGCTTCGCTCTGCGCCGACCACACGCTGCCGTCGCTGAGCTCGGCATAGGCGACGACATTCTGCGTGCGCGCGAGACGGATGCGCGTCGAGACCTCGGCCTTGCCGCATCTCGGGCGTGAAAGAGACCGACATCACGTCGGGGGCGGGGTTGCCGTCGGTGACGACGTGCACGGCCTTGACGTAATCCTTGGCGGTCATCGGGCTGTCGACGGTAATGGTCAGCGGCACGGTGTTGCCGTTCTCGGCGATCTCCGGGATGCGCAGCTTGACCTTGCCGGGCTTGGCCTCCTTGCCGTTGACCAGCTTCTTCAAGACCTCGAGATGTTTGTTGCCGGCGGCCTGGGCCGCGGCATCGCGCGGCAGCGCTGACAGCACCGCGAGGGTCGCGGCGGCGGCGCCGGCCGTTTCGAGGACCGTGCGGCGGTTGACCGCGGGTTCGGGTTTTGCGCGTGACATCTTTTTCAATCCTTCAGCGTCAGCAGATAGGCGACGACATCCTCGACTTGCTCGGCGCTCAGAACCGGCTTGCCGCGGAAATTCGGCAGGACCCGGTTGAAGCCTTCGACCCGGTAGAAGGACGGCATCATCGTCTCGGGGTTGACCTTGGTGCCGTCGACCAGGCGCAGCCGGATCTCGCCCTCGCTCAGGCGGCCAGCGACGCCATCGAGGGTCGGGCCGGTATTGCCGTGGAAGGGCTCGCGGGCGAGTGCTGTGACGACATGGCAAGCCAGGCAATTGCCCTGCACGCGATTGATGACCACGGCCTCGCCCTTCTTCGGGTCGCCCTTGGCGCCGGTCAGGGAGACCGGGATGCCCTGGTCCTTGATCTCGAAATTGACCAGGGCAGGCGGTGCCGCGGTCTGCGCGGCCGCCGGGGCAATGCCGGCGAGCAGGCAAGCGGCGATCAGGATCGCGGGTCGGATGGCGTTACGCATACGTCCTCCCGCGACGCTGGCGTGATGGCCGAGCCATGTTTTCCGGCCGGTCGGCGAGGGGGTTATTTGCGGCAAAATGCGCGGCCTGTCCAGTCTTGAGAGATTGGATGAGGATAGTCGATTATTCGCGGTATATGAACAGCCCAGACGGAAGTGCCGCCAAGTTGAGTCAAACCCCATCGGTCCTGCCGCGCCGGTTTAAGATCGCGTTGAAGGATGTTGTGATTGACTCAGGATCGGCCGCGATCCGCTCCCAAGGTAGGATAATAGCGCCCATGACGAAATCCGATGCGCCGTCCACGCAAGTTCTGGCCGCGCGCCAGGCCGAACAGGTCCTGGCGCCGCGGCACGCAGGCCCGACGCCGCCGGCCAGCCCGGCGGAATCCGTGTTCCGGCGGCTGGTTCTCTATATCCGCGAGTTCGAGGCGCAGCTCGACCAGGATCAGGAGATCGGCGGGCGCATGGTTTCGTTCGGGTCGGCCGTGCAATTCCACATCGTCGATATGGGGTATTGGGGGCCGGACATCCTGACCTTCGACGGCGTCGACGAGCGCGGCAGCCGGATGAAGCTCATCCAGAATATCTCCCAGCTCAACGTGCTGCTGGTGGCGATGCCCAAGCGCCAGCCGGAGGAGGCTCCGCAGCGGATCGGTTTCCTGCTCGGCAAGGGAGAGGTCGAGACCGGCGTCGCGCCGGCCCAGGCCCCGGCCCCGGCCAAGGGCTGAGCGTCACGCCATGGGTTTCTTCAACGGATTTGAGCTGGAGACAGTCGACACCGGGCGGGTGACGATCCGCCTGCGTCGCGGCGGCTCCGGGCCGCCGCTCCTGCTGCTGCACGGCAATCCGCAGACCCATGCGATGTGGCATAAGGTGGCGCCGGCCTTGTCGCAGCGTTTCACCGTGATCGCTGCCGACCTGACCGGCTATGGCGAGAGCAGCAAGCCCAAGACCGATGCCGAGCACACGCCCTATTCGAAGCGGGCGATGGCGGCGGACCAGGTGGCGATGATGGCGAAGCTCGGCTTCGATCGCTTCCTTCTCGCGGGCCATGATCGCGGCGGGCGCGTCGCCTATCGCATGGCGCTCGACCATCCCGACAAGGTGCTGAAGCTCGCCACGCTCGACATCCTGCCGACCTATGAGCATTTCCGGCGAACCAACATGGATTTCGCCATGGGCTATTGGCACTGGTTCTTCCTGGCCCAGCCCTACGATTTTCCGGAAAAGCTGATCGGCGCCGATCCCGACGGGTACTGGCATCGCCACACCTCGCGCGAGCCCAAGCCGCCGGGGTTCTTCGCGCCCGAGGCGCTCGAGGATTACCTGCGCTGCTGCCGCAACCCCGCGACCATCCACGCGATCTGCGAGGATTATCGCGCCGGGGCGACGATCGACATGCGCATCGACGAAGCGGATTTCGGACGCAAGAAAATCGCGTGCCCGTTGCTGGCGCTGTGGGGCGACAAGGGCAGGGTCGGCAAATGGTACGATGTGCTGGCGGTGTGGCGGGACTGGGCGGTCGATGTGCGCGGCCGCGCGTTGCCGAGCGGGCATTACATTCCCGAGGAAGCGGCGGACGAGACACTGGCGGAATTCCTGGCGTTCTTCGGCGACGGGGGCAGCGATGAAATGGCGATGGATCGGCCTTGTGATGGGCTTGGTGCTGGCGTTCGTGTCGGTCGCGCAAGCCGAAGAAGTGCGCACGCGGCTGCGCGGCGTCACGTTGAACGGCGAGCTCGTGCTCACCGATGGCAAGCAGCTTGAAGACGGCGTCACGCTGCTGGTCCACGGCACGCTCGCGCACAACAAGATGGAGCTGATCACCAATCTGCAGCGCCTGCTGGCCACGCGCGGGGTGTCGACGCTGGCGATCAATCTCAGCCTCGGCCTGAGCGACCGGCACGGTTTCTTCGACTGCGGGCGGCTGCACACCTATCGCTACGGCGATGCGGTGGAGGAGATTTCGGCCTGGGTCGGCTGGCTCAAGAATCAGGGCGTGCTCGACATCGCCATCGCGGGCCATAGCATGGGCGGGGCTCAGGTCGCGGCCTTCGCGGCGGGCAATGACGATCCGGCGATCAAGGCGCTTGTCTTGCTGGCGCCCACGACCTTCGATCCGGCGCGCGCGGCGGCGGCTTATCGCGCGCGCTACGAGGCCGACCTGCAGGACATCATCGTGCGGCGCAAGCGCTGGTGCGCGCGGGCCGCGACGGCGATTGGCTGCCGGGAATCGGCTTCCTCAGTTGCGAGAATGCGACCGTCACCGCTGGCACGTTCCTGTCCTACTACGCGCCGGCCGCGCCGCGGGACACGCCGACGCTGCTGCGCCGCGTTGCGACGCGCACTCTTGTGGTGGTCGCCGGCGCGGATGCGATTGTTCCCGACCTGGCGGCGGCGGTGACACCGCTCGACGGGACGCGCGACATCAGCGTCAAGACGGTCGATGGGGCCGACCATTTCTTTCTCGATCTTTTTGCCGAGGATGCTGCGGACCTGATTGCAGCCTTCCTTACCCGATAGACCCTATGACTCTCGCAGTTCGTGCAGCGACGCCGGACGATGCGGCGGCGATTGCGTTCTATGAGGCGCTGGGCGGGCGCAAAATCGGCGCCTACACGGATGCCGGGCCGATGTGGCGATCCGACAATCTGCTCTATATCTGGGACGATCTGCGCAGGCTGACCGATCTGCGGCAGTCTCCCGCCTCATAACGCCGGCGGGCGATCTCTTGTCTCCGCCGCCGCGATGTGGCTTGCTCGCCAGACAGCGAAGCGAGGGAGAATTTTCATGCCCGATCTGACTTTGTGGGGATTGTTCGTCGTGGCGTCGGTGGTGCTGCTGCTGACACCCGGACCGGCCGTGCTCTTTATCGTCGCGCGCTCGGTCGCGCAGGGGCGGTCGGCGGGTCTGGTCTCGGTGCTCGGGATCCATCTCGGCACCATCGTCCACATCATCGCGGCGGCGGTCGGGCTTTCGGCCCTTCTCGTCTCATCCGCACTCGCATTCGCGATCGTCAAGTATCTTGGCGCCGCCTATCTCATCTGGATCGGCATCCGCACTTTGATGACCAAGGAACCCGATCCTGCAGCGCCCGCGATGCCGGCCGAACCTCTGCGCCGCGTCTTCCGCGACGGCTTCGTGGTCAATCTCTTCAACCCGAAGACGGCGATCTTCTTCCTCGCCTTCCTGCCGCAATTCGTCGATCCCGCGCGCGGCGCGCTGCACTGGCAAATCCTCATCCTCGGCCTCACCTTCATGGGGCTTGGCATGCTGAGCGACGGGATGTTCGCGCTGGCGGCCGGGGCCGCGGGCGATTTCCTGCGCCGCAGCCGGCGTTTCCTGCGCTTCCAGCGCTGGTTCGCCGGGGTATCGTTCATCGGCCTCGGGGTCACCGCGGCGATGGCGACGCGCAAGTGAGCTAGCGCAGGAAATACTCGACCGTCGTCACCGCGCGGATGCGCTTGGTGGGGGAACTGCGTTCGCCCCATTCGGCATTGGCGCTGGCATCGTCGGGGGCGAGAATGGCGATGACGCCCTGGTTGGCGTTGCGGATGGCGCCGATTGTCGTGCTGGACGTGCGCGCGAATTCGTCCGCGGCGTCGCGCGCGGCGGCGGTGGCGCGGCGGATCAAGTCGGGCTTCACGCTGTTGAGCCTGTCGGCGGTGAAGATGTAGGACGCGCCGCCGAACTCGGCGAGGGCGAGGCCCATGCGCGCGAGTTCGCCGATCTCCTGGCTCGCCTTGGCGACAAGATCGATATTCGCGGAGCGGATCGTCAGCGTTTGCGTCAGCACATAGCGCGCGGCCTTATTCGTACCCTCGGCGCGGTAGCTGTCGGCCAATCGGTCGCTGACCTGAAAGCGCGTGGCGGTGATGTCGCTGTCGGCAAAGCCGCGTCCGGTAAAGAACGCGCGAGCTTGGGCGATCTGCTCGTCGACGCGCGCCTTGCCGGCGGCCAGATCGTCGGTCGTCACCACGAAGCTGACCGGATAGATGGCGAGATTGGCGCGCGCGTCGATCTCGGCGACGCCTTTCACGGTGACGAAGCGGTCGGCGAGACGCGCGAGGATGACGCCGCGACCGGCGAGATAGCCGCCAATGGCGAAGCCGGCGGCGAGGAGAAGGGCGACGGCAAGCAGGATCGTCGCGGGAAAACGCGACGCCGTGGTCTGACTGGGGGCGGGCATGGATCAATCCAAAAAAGAATTCAGCGGACGGGCGGCGAATATCCGCGCGCATCGCGGCGTCGTTATGGTTGCCGCGTGTTCGAAAAACGGCAGGGTGCGCTCAGTTGCGGTACTGGAAATAAAAGCTGGGGCCCGGCGGCGCGTAGTAGCGCGGCGGGCCGTAATACGGCGGGGGCGCGTAATAGGGCGGCGGCGCGTAGTAGCGCGGCGGCGGGTAGTAGGGCCGGTAATAGGGCGCGTAATAGCCCGGATGGGGGCGGTGGCCCCAATGCCGGTGATGGTGCCGGTGGTGGCGGCCATCGACCAGGATTGTATTGGACCCCAATTCGGGGTCGGGCCGGGGCGGCGCCGCGGCGGCGGGCCACGCCGCCAACAGGGCGATCAGAGCCGCCATGCCCATCGAAGCCAGTCGCATTGTCATCGGAACATCCTCCATGGCGCTGTCGCAAAGCCGGCGCTTGCGCATGGTCACGCGGAGACAACGGGACGGCGGCGACGGGTATTCCTGGATTCGAAGGGCGTAGGTATTGACCGCTATGAGTTATGTGTATATACACTTAGCTATGCCGTTGGCTTCCATTCCGGACCCACGTGAAGTCGCGCAAAGCTGCGCCTGCTCAGGCCTGCGCGAAGCTGCGCGGGCGGTGACGCAATTCTATGACGCGATCCTGGCGCCCAGCGGGGTGCGGGCGACGCAATTTCCGTTGCTGGTGGCGCTGTCGCTGGCGGAGGGGGCCACGATGGGAAGGGTGGCGGAGATCCTGGTCATGGACCGCACGACGCTCACCCGCAATCTGCGGCCGCTGGAGCGCCAAGGCTGGGTGCGCCGCATCGCCGGACCGGACCGGCGCGAGCGCAGCCTCGCGCTGACCAAGCGCGGCCGCGCGGCGCTCGACCGGGCACTCGTGCTGTGGCGCACGGCGCAGGACCAGGTCGTGCGCAATCTCGGGCCCGAAAAGCTCGCGGAATTGCGCGGCGGGCTCGCCGGGATCGTCGCGGCCGTGCATTCGGCGGCGTGAATTTTTCGACCGATAAACGTGCATATACAACTAATAACCACAGGAGGACAGTGACATGGCCATCTCTCTCGATACCAACTGGGATGCGGGCGGACAGGGGCGCAGCCGCGCTTGGGCCTGGGGCGTGGCGGCGGTGCTCGCGCTGTGGCTGGTGCTGGTCGTGTGGCTGGGGACGAAGGGCGCGTTTCAGGCGTCGCCGACAAACCCGCCGCTGGGCGTGCTGATCGCGATCTTGGCGCCTCTGGCCGTGTTTGCGGCCGTCTATCTCGTCTCAGATCGCTTTCGCGACTTCGTCCTCGCAATCGATCTCCGATTGCTGACGACCTTTCAGGCGTGGCGCGTGCTCGGGGGCATGTTCCTGGTGCTTTATGCCTACGGCATGCTTTCGCCGGTGTTCGCATTTCCGGCCGGGCTGGGCGATCTCGCCGTGGGCGTGTCGGCGCCGTTCGTGGTGTGGGCGATGATGCGTCAGTCCGCGGGGTGGGAGGGCCGCGTGTTCTGGCTCACCATCGCCGGGCTGCTCGATTTCGCCGGCGCCATCGCCACGGGCGTGCTGACCAGCTCGTCGACGCTGGGGATTCTCGCCGGCTCGTCGCCGAGTGTCGGTCTGGGCGAGGTGCCGTTGTCGCTGATCCCGACCTTCGCGGTGCCGCTGTGGACGATCTTCCACATCATCACGCTGCTGCAGTTGCGCCGGCGCGCCGCCGCGCGATCGTGATCAGGCGCGCGCGAGGATGGCGCGCAGCGCGCCAGCGAAGCTGCCTTGCTCGAGATATTTGAAACCGGCCAGCGCGCCGGCGATGATCGCGAAGACAGCGAGGAAGGAGCCGATCGCCAGCGTCGACAATCCGGTGAGGCCCTGGCCGATCGTGCAGCCCAGCGCCAGGACGCCGCCCGTGCCCATCAACGCCGCACCGACGATGTGGCGCAGCATGTCGTTGGCGTCGACGAAGGATTCGACGCGGAAATTGCCGGTCGCGATGGCCATGATGAACGCGCCGACGATCACGCCGCCGACCGTGGCGATACCGAAATTGATTTTGGCGCCGGTGAAGACCATCAGATACATGAGCGCTTCGCCGATCGGCGCCACGAATGTGAAGGACGCCAGCTGCGTGGGCTCGAAATCGTCGGCGCCGGCGATGCCGGTGATCGCCCAGCCCACCGGGATCAGCGCGCCGATGACAAGACCGCCGAAGATATTGCGCGGCGAGGCGCGGAATTCGGCGTCGCGCCAGCAATAGATCAGCAGCGCCACGACAGCGGCGACGGCCAGCGCCGAGCGCGCGCCGAACACCGATACGCCGGCGGCACGCGCCACGGCCTCGGGCAGGCCTTGCGAGCCGGGCAGCGCCACGTTCGTCGTTTCGATCAGGCTAAGACGCGCGGCACCGAGCAAGCCGCGCAGCGTCATGTAGGCGAACAGGCCCAGGACCAGCGCCACCAGCAGCGATTTGAGATTGCCGGCGCCTAAGCGCACGAGCGTCTTGTTGCCGCAGCCGCCGGTGAGCGTCATGCCAAAGCCGAACATGGCGCCGCCGACGATGGCGCCCAGCCAGCCGAGATTGGGGGTGAGGTAGATCGATTTGCGCAGATCGACGAGACCGGCGAGGTAGAGCGCCTCGCTGCCGGCAATCGCCACCGCCATCGCCAGCAGCCAGGCGCGCCAGCGCCGTTTGTCGTCGAGGAACACCATGTCGGAGATGGCGCCCATGGTGCAGAAATTTGTGGCGAGCGCCGTGCCGCCAAAAATCAGCCCGGCCACGAAGCCGAGCGCGCTCACCAGGGTGTTGACCGGAAGATCGGACATGGGGCTCCCACGCGGCTACCGCCCGGCGCGACGCCGCTGGCGGCATATCCTTCCTTTCTAATATAGTGCCGGCCGCGTGTGCCGAACAAATGTGAGACTGAATTCGATGGCGACCATTCTCGACACCAAGGGGCTCAACTGCCCGCTGCCCGTGCTGCGCGTCAAGAAGGCGATCAAGGACGTGCCGAATGGCGAAGTCCTGCAGGTCCTCGCGACCGATCCCGGCGCGGTCGGCGATTTTCAGGCGTTCTGCAAGACGACGGGCAACGAATTGCTCGACTGGAAGGAAGACAAGGGCGTCTTCACCTTCAACATCCGCAAGGTCGCCTGACCGGCGGCGCCGGCTTCAGGTCTGGCCGGTTTCGGGCGGAATGGCCACGCGCGCGGGGCTTGCGGCGAGGGTGGCGGCACGGGCCGCCTCGGTCGCCTGCAGACGCTGGTGACGCCGGTTCATGTAGCCGGCGAAGCCGAGCGAGACCGCGAAGATGCCGAGCATGGCGACGCCGAACGTCAGGACGATGTCGTCCAGCATCGGCGCCAGGATCTCGCCGAACAGATAGCCAAAGCCCGAATAGCTCAGCGCCCATACGAAGGCGGCGGAAAAATTCAGGCTGGCGAAGCGCAGCGGATGGATGCCGCTCATGCCCATGGCGAACGAAGCGAAATTGCGCACGCCATAGATGAAGCGGAAGGAGAGGATGAAGCCGGTGTTGTAGCGCCTGAGCCAGGACAACGCGGACTCAACACCCGGTCGCCATTTGGGGAAGCGCACCAGCAGGCCCTGGCCCCAGCGACGACCAATCCAGAAATAAAACTGATCGCCGCAGAAGCTGCCGAGCCATGCACACAGAAAGAGCGGCCACCAATCGAGGAAGCCGAGGCGCGCGGCGAGGCCGGCGAAAATGACGAATGTTTCGCCCTCAAAGAACGTCCAGACGAACGTCAACCCGTAAAACAGGTGGCCCCACTCGCTGGCCAGGCTCTGGAGTTCGTCGACGCTCACGGGGGCGGGCTGGGGATACGATCGATCTGGATCATGTTCATTTGCGAGGGGCGGCGGACCCTACCACATCGGCGGTAAGGGCCGAAGTCCCTTTATGTTAAATGCCGTTCATTTTCGGCGATATTGTTGTCGCGAATTTAGCGGGCGCGACGCCAAGAATCTGTTAAGCCGGTTCGGTTACAGTTTGAGAATGACTCGTACTTTATCTCGCAGCGCAGCACTCTTGCTGCTGGCGATCGCGTTCGCGACGCCGGCCTTCGCGTCCGAGCCTGAGAAAGGCAAGGCGCCGGGTGGCGCCACGGCCAACCCCGAGGCCAACGCGATCAATCAGCGCAATCCGCGGGTGATTCACGCCGGTCCGGGTAAGCCGACGGTCGGCGATACCTACGTTCCGGCGGGTGCCGCGAAAGAAAAGAAGTCCGGCGGGCATTGACGCCGCGCCTGCGTCGTTGCCTTCGACGTGCCATAATCCGGTCGCTAACATTCGGTAACGTCCACGAATTGCCGTCGCCGTCGGGCCTTGTTATGTCACGCGGCGTGCCGAAGCCGGGCCAACCCGGGAACTAAACTCCCGAGCGGCAGGTTTGTAAGCTGCCTTAAAACGCGTCGTTTGGGCTTGGCGGGCGGGGGCTTCAGCATGAAACAGGGTTTGACCCATGCGGCGGGACCGCGGCACGGGGCGGCCGTCACCGATCGGGCGGACGGCCAGCGCAAAGCGCCGATTAATCAGCCCGAAAAGCCAGGGCGGGAAATGTCACCCCGGATGCTGACGGCGTTGGCCCTTGCCTATTGCCGCCATGCTCCCATCGATTTCGGCAAGTCAAGGTTGTCGCAGCTCGTGGCTCCCTATGTCGGACGTTGCGTTGCGACCATCCGCACCAGCGACAATTTCCGGATGCGTGTCGACACGCAGGACTTCATCCAACGCACGATCTACCTGACAGGGGTATGGGACGACGGTGTCGCGGGCGCGGTGCGCCGCGTGCTGAAGCCGGGCGAGCTGTTCGTCGATGTCGGCGCCAATGTCGGCTATTTCTCGCTGCTCGCCGCACGGCTGGGCGGGCGCGTCATCGCGTTCGAGCCCAACCCCAAGTGCCGGGAGGAGTTCGCGCGCAACATCGCGCTCAACGGCTTTCGCAATATCGACGTGCGCTCGACCGGCATCGCCGACCGCCGTGGTCAGGATGTGCTCTATGTCGAGAGCAACGAGAATCTGGGGCGGGCTCGCTCAAGACCGTGAGCGGAACGCCGCTCGCCGTCGAGGTCGACACGCTGGATGGCCAGCTGGCCGGTGAATCGCCCGCCGTCATGAAGCTCGACATCGAGGGCGCGGAACTGATGGCGCTGCGCGGCGGCGCGCAGACGTTGGCGCGCACGCGCGCGGTCATCTGCGAAGTCTCCGAGTTCAGCCTGCGCGAGCTCGGCGGTTCGAAGGAAGAGCTGTTCGCGACAATGGCGGGGCACGGCTTCCGCTGCGACATCATCTCGCCGGTGCGCCGCTCGACCCATTCGCAGACCGACATCTGCTTCCAGTACGACGTGCTGTTCACGAAGCGCGACCGCACCAGCGATTGATAGCGGGCGCTGGTGCCGGATGAGGGGATTGAACCCCCGACCTTCGGTTTACAAAACCGCTGCTCTACCGCTGAGCTAATCCGGCGACCGGCTGGGCCTTTCGCGGGCGGGAAGATACTGGCGGCGGCGGCCTGGGGCAAGGTCGCGGGCGGGCGGCACCCTTCCAAATCATGGCGACCAAACCGCCCGCCAATCCGGGGCCGGGGGCGGCCTTGCGCCACGCACTCGACCTTCGTCGCGACGTTGCGGGGCGGCCCTAATGCGCGCAAATTCACGGGGCGCGCGCGCCTTTTGCGTCCCTTCGCGGCCGGCCGGTTGTTGATTGGATACAATATCCGGGGCTAGTATCGCCCATCCGGTCTTCAAGGGTCGGGCTGGCCGTGCCGGGGGTGCGGTCCCGTGTGCCCTAAGTCCATCGTATCAAGAGCGTCTTTCATGTTCACAACCCGTCCTGAGATCCGCGGCACGTTCGGTGTCGTTGCATCCACGCACTGGCTCGCGTCGTCTGCGGGCATGGCGATGCTGGAGCGCGGCGGCAACGCCTTCGACGCGGCCGTCGCCTCCGCCTTCGTCTTGCAGATCGTCGAGCCGCATCTCAACGGACCGTTGGGCGAGGTGCCGATCCTGCTGTGGAGCCAGCGCAAAAAGAAGATCGAGGCGGTGTGCGGGCAGGGCACGGCCCCGGCCACCGCGACCATCGCGCGCTTCAAGGGCATGGGGCTAGACATCATGCCGGGCACGGGGCTGCTGCCGGCTTGCGTGCCGGGTGCCTTCGGGGCGTGGATGAAGGTGCTGCACGATTACGGCACGATGAAGCTCGCCGACGTGCTGGAGCCGGCCATCTTCTACGCTGGATCGGGCTATCCGCTGGTCTGGCGCATCCCCGCGGCGATCGCCACAGTCGCCGATTATTTCCGCCAGCATTGGCCGAGCTCGGCCGCGGTCTACCTGCCGGGCAACGATATTCCGAAGACGGGTCAGCTCTTCCGCAATCCGGCGATTGCCGAGATGTACAAGCGCATCGTCAGCGAAGGCGAGGCGGCCGGCGGCAATCGCGAGGCGCAGATCGAACGCGCGCGGCGCGCCTGGTACTCAGGCTTTGTCGCCGAGGCGATCGACCGCTTCTGCCGCACGCAGGATGTGATGGACAGCTCCGGTACGGCGCATCGCGGTCTGCTGAGCGGCGACGACATGGCGCGCTGGAACGCCACGATCGAAGCGCCGCTCACCTACGATTATAAGAACTACACGGTGGCCAAGTGCGGACCGTGGTCGCAAGGGCCGGTGCTGCTGCAGCAGCTTGCCCTGCTCAAGCATTTCGATGTCGCGAAGATGAACCCGACGAGTGCCGAGTTCGTCCACACGGTCGCGGAATGCGCCAAGCTCGCCTTCGCCGATCGCGAGGCGTGGTACGGCGACCCGAATTTCGTCGACGTGCCGATGGCCGATCTGCTGTCGGACCGCTACAACGCGGAGCGCGCCAAGTTGGTGAGTGCGCGCGCCTCGCTCGAGCTGCGTCCGGGTGCGCCGGGCGGGCGCGTGCCGCGCCTGGCCGATCGCGACGACATCAACGTGGTGGCCGATGCCGCGGGGGCAGGCGAGCCGACGATGCGCCGGCTGGCCGAGCCGCATGTGCGCGCCGACGGTCTTGCCGCCGGCGACACTTGCCATGTCGACGTCATCGACCGCTGGGGCAACATGATCGCGGCGACGCCGAGCGGCGGCTGGCTGCAGAGCTCACCGGTCATTCCCGAGCTCGGTGCTGGTGTCACGACGCGCGGCCAGATGTTCTGGCTGGAGGAAGGCCTGCCGGCGAGCCTCGCGCCCGACAAGCGGCCGCGTACAACGCTCACGCCCTCGTTCGCGATGAAGGATGGCGCCCCCTACATGGCATTTGGTACGCCGGGTGGCGACCAGCAGGACCAGTGGTCGCTGCTGATGTTCCTGCATCATGCCGATCACGGGTTGAACCTGCAGGAAGCGATCGACTGCCCGGCCTTCCATATCGAGCACATGCCGTCCTCGTTCTGGCCGCGCGCGGCGCGGCCGGGCGTTGTCGTCATGGAAGGGCGCTTCGCCGCGAGCGAACGCGAGGCGCTGACGAAGCGCGGCCACAAAGTCGAGACCGGCGACGATTGGTCGGAGGGACGGCTGTGCGCGTGCGCCGCCGAGCCGTCGCCCAACGGCACGATCCTCAAGGCCGGCGCCAATCCGCGCGGCATGCAGGGTTACGCGGTCGGGCGCTGAGGTCGGGGCGCCGATCTGGCGACGATGGTGCTTGCGTCACCCCCCACCCTAGCCCTCCCCCTCAAGGGGGGAGGGGACTTCTTTCTAGGTTTGGGAGTGCGCGCGCGGAATTTGAAAGTACCCCCTCCCCCTTGATGGGGGAGGGTTGGGGTGGGGGTGACTGCAGCAGCGCAGTCCGATGACGAAGAGGGGCTAGTCGATGAGCAAAGCAAAGACTCTATTCACCGCTGCGGCCTTGGCCGCGAGCGTGTCGTTCGCGGCAAGCGCGCAGGATCTGCGCATCGGGCTGCAGGACGACCCGGACACGCTCGATCCGGCGAAGAATTTCAGTTTCGTCGGCCGGCATGTGCTGGCCTCGATCTGCGACAAGCTGATCGACGTGGCGCCGGACCAGACGCTGATCCCGATGCTGGCGACGTCGTGGGAGACGTCGGCCGATGGTATGACGGCGACGCTGAAGCTGCGCCCCAACGTCAAGTTCCATGACGGCGAGCCGTTCAACGCCGCCGCGGTCAAGTTCAACATCGAGCGCATGCTGACGCTGCCCGACAGCCGGCGTAAGAGCGAGGTCGGACAGATCGAGTCCGCGGAGGCCGTCGATGATCTGACGGTGCGGCTGAAGCTCAAGTCGCCGTTCTCGCCGCTCTATGCGCAGTTCACGGACCGGGCCGGGCATGATGGTCTCGCCCAAGGCGGCGCAGGCGGCGGGCGATCAGTTCGGTGCGGCGCCGGTGTGCGCGGGGCCGTACAAATTCGTGCGCCGCGTGGTGCAGGACAAGATCTGGCTGGAGAAGTTCGACCAGTACTGGAACGCGGCGAATTTCCATTTCAAGACCGTCACGTTCCAGGGCATCCCGGACGCGACGGTGCGGCTCGCCAATCTTCGCGCTGGATCGCTCGACCTGATCGAGCGCGTCGCGGCGACGGACATGCCGCAGGTCAAGAGCGATCCCAAGCTCGGCCTCGCCTCGGTGACCAGCCTTGCCTATATCGGCATCACCTTCAACATCGCCAACTCGGAGAAAGCCAACAACCCGTTCGGCAAGAATCCGAAGCTGCGCGAAGCGCTCGAGCTGGCGATCGACCGCGAGGCGCTGGTGCAAGTGGTGTTCCAGGGCGTCAACATCGCCGGCAACCAGGCGTTCCCGCCGGGCAACCGCTATTACAACACCAAGCTGCCTGTCCCCAAGCGCGACGTCGCCAAGGCGAAGAAGCTGGTGGCGGAGTCCGGCGTCGCCAATCCGACATTGACCATGCTGGTGCCGAGCGACAACGAGCGTCAGCAGGTCGCGCAGGTGATCCAGGCGATGGCGAAGGAAGCTGGCATCGATATCAAGATCCAGTCGGTCGAGCTGATCAGTCTCCTGGCCCAGCAGCGGCAGGGTAATTTCGAGGCGGCGTTAGGCGGCTGGTCGGGCCGCGTCGACCCCGACGGCAATCTGCATCACCTGCTGACGTGCAAGGCGCCGACCAATGACGGTAAGTATTGCAACGCGGAGCTCGATGCCGCTCTTGATGGTGCGCGCACGAAGACCGATCCGGCGGAGCGCAAGGCGTTCTACGACAAGGCGGCCGAGATCATCGTGCGCGATCGGCCGATCGTGTACCTCTATCACAACCCCTGGCCGTTCGGCTTCACCGCGAAGCTCGAAGGCCTCAAGCCCGTGCCCGACGAAATCATCCGGTTGGGCGGCGTGAAGTTTAAATAGATTTCACCGCAGAGGACGCGGAGAACGCTGAGAAAACATCTCTCTGCGATCCTCTGCGTTCTCCGCGGTTAAAATTTTTTAAACACAAAGGCACAAAGGACACGAAGACGGATTGCCTTCGTGTGCTTCGTGTCCTTTGTGCCTTTGTGTTTGAATCTTTTTTTCAGCGTAGCTGCGCGAGCCGGTCCAGGAATTTCTGGCGCTCGGGTGAATCTGGGAAAGCGCGGACGGAATTCGCGACTTCCGCGAGCTCGGCCGTGCAGTCGCAGTTATGCGACACCAGCCATTGCATGGCGGGGAAGAACATCTCGATGTTGCGCGCCTCCATGGCGAAGGGCGGCGGGGTGGCGTTGACCGGACGGAAATCCTGCGCGCGCTTGGCGAGCGTCGCGCGCGCCTTGGCGCAGAGCTCGGGCGTTGCCTCGACATTGAGATTGGGCAGCTCGAGCAGCGGCCAGCCCATGCCGCGGGCCAGCATCAGCTCCGCGTCCGCCTGGCGGCGCGGCAGGTCGCGGATCGCGGCAAGAGCCTGATCGCGCACGGGGCTGTTCCTATCGGCAAGGCTCAGCCAATCCCAGAGCGGCGTCTCGTTGGTGTAGCTCGCGAGCTTTGCCTGCTGCGACAGCTTCTTTTCGTTGTCCTGCTCGGTCTGGCGCGCGGCCATCTTGGCGTCGTTGACGACGCGGCGTTGCGCCGTCTCGTGCTGGCGTTGCAGCAGCGGCAGCCAGGGTGCGAGCGAGAGGACGAGTATGGGCACGCCGAGAGCGAGCGCCACGGTCGTCACGGGAAAGGTCTCGCGCAGCGGCGCGATATACGCCCAGGGCGCGTAGGCGATGAGCAGTGGCGGCACGAGGATGGGGATTGCCAGCGCCCATGTGGCGGACGCACCGCCGCGGTCGGTCATCAGGACGAGGGCGGCCATGGCAGCGGCGCCGGAGAGAATGGTGAGCAGCACTGCGCCCGCCTTCATCCAAGCCGGGCCGCCGTTGCTTGACATGCCGATGATCACGACGATCAGCAGCATCGCCCACAGCGCGACGATGTTCACGACCGCGTAGACCTGGGCGAGGCCGTTGCCGGCGGCGTCGCTGGAATGAAGGTTCAAGAACGTCGCGACGAGCGCCGCCCAGAGCAGCACGGCCAGCAGGGCCGGAATGGCGGCAAGGATTGTCATGACCGGCGACCTTCTAGGTTTGGTCGACGTGGACATGCGGCTTGCTGCAATGAGCGCATTTGAAGAGATAGGCGGTCGGGCCCTTGTCGCGATCGAGGGCGCGCAGCAGGCGGGCGGCGGCGCCGCCGGAAATCCCCATGTCGTGGATGATGTGGTCCATCACGCTGTGCAGCCATTCGCGATGCGCGCCGAGTTCGATCTCGGCATTGCCTGCCGGTGCGATGAACTGGACGGCGTCGCCGCAGCAGGCCGGCCAATGGCCCTCCTGCCAGGCGATATAGCCGGGCGTGCGCTCGCAGATCTCGTCCATCGCGGCGTTGGGCACCTCGTCGGCGACCGCCTCGGCATCGAAGAACGTCGCGTCGAATTTCTTGTTGGCGGAGCCGTCGGCGATGCACCAGGGGCAGATGGCGTCGTCGAGATCGTCCTCGGCGTAAACCGGCCCCGTGTAGATGTAACCGCGCGGCTTGCCGCAGCAGCGGCACTTCTTGTCGGAGGCGGCAACGCTGCCGCTGGCGAGCGGGTCGGGGTGGTAGCGGAAGCTGGGGAAAGTCATCGGCGGGCCTGTTCTTCGGCAGCGAAAGCGCGAGGGTTCTAGGCCCGTTGCGTTTCAATCCGCGTGCAAGACTCCGGCGAGATTGTTTCAAATGCGACAGGCATCGGTGCTGGCCCCCCGCCTCTGCTGCGCTGCAATCGCGGCAACTTGTTACCTTCGCGACTCCGCGATCTGTGACATCGGTGTGGGCGCCGTTCTTATGATGGGAACCTAAGGGGATAAATGAGCTTGTGCGGTTTTGTCCGTTGTCGAAACGAGTTGCAGACAAGGAGTACCGGCATGAAGCTTTCCGCAAGCCAGATTGAGCAGACGAAAGACCGGATCGGCGCCCAGCCCGTTCCCGACAGTCATCCGCTGGTGCCGCAGCTGACCGATCTGTTCGGGAGCCACACATTCTTCCTGGACGGCGAAGGGCTCGGCATTGTCGAAACGACGGAACCGGAAGCCCTTGAGGTCCGGACCGCCACGGTGGTGAAGCTCGCACGCTGGGCGGACGACAAGCGGACGACCCTTGCACCGCACACGCCCGTGGCAACGGACGTGGTGGTGGAAATCGGGCCCGATACGCCGGCGCGCAAAAACTGACCTAGAGCGCCGCGTCAGATCAAGATCCGCTTGCGATCTGGATCGTAGGGCGCCTTTGGCGAGCGCGTGGCCTTGACGCGCTCGCAGAAGGCTTCGATCTCGTAGTCGCTGTGGCCGGCTTCTTCGGCGGGCACGTAGCCGTAGACGATGCTCTTGGCGATCGTGTGGCCGTAGCCGCCGCTCGACGTCACGCCCAGGACTTTGCCGTTGCGGCTGATCGCCTCGCCGCCATAGACGGCAACGGGCTTGTCCAGGATGAAGATGCAGAGTTTGCGCTTGGGGCCCGCCGCCTTGGCGCGCATCAGCGCGTCGCGGCCGATGAAGTCACCCTTGTCGAGAGCGACGCAGAAGCCGAGGCCGGCCTCGTAGGGATTGTAGTCGGGCGTGATATCCGTGCCCCAGTAGAGATAGCGCTTCTCCAGCCGGCAGGTCTCGATGGCGCGGTAGCCGGCGTTCACAATGCCGAATTCCTGACCCGCCTCGCGCAGCAGCTCGTAGACGTGCGCCGCATATTCGGTCGGGATGTGCAGTTCCCAACCCAGTTCGCCGACATAGGTCACGCGCAGCGCCCAGACCGGCGCATAGCCGATGCGCAGCTCGCGTACGGCCATGAACGGGAAGCTGTCGTTGCTGACGTCGTCGTCGGTCACCTTCTCCAGCACCTTGCGCGCCAGCGGCCCGCAGAGATTGATGACCGCGCGCGATGACGTGACATCGTGCATCGCAACGCTGCCGTCCTTGGGCAGGTGACGCTGGATCCAATGCCCGTCGCGGACGCCGAAGCCGCTGCCGGTGACGATGTAGAAGCGATCGTCAGCGATGCGCATGATGGTAAGGTCGGCCTCGATGCCGCCGCGCTCATTGCAGAGTTGGGTGTAGGTGGCGCTGCCCGCGAGCTTGTTGAGGTCGTTGGCGGCGATGCGCTGCAAGGCCGCGAACGCGCCGGGGCCGCTCACCTCGAATTTCGAGAACGAACTCTGATCGATCAGCGCCACGCGCTCGCGGATCGCCTTATGCTCGGCGCTGACAGGCTCGAACCAGCTTGGCCGGCCTTCGAAGGACGGCACGTCCTTGCGCTCGATGCCCGCGGGGGCGAACCAGTTGGGCCGCTCCCAGCCGAAGCGCGAGCCGAACACGGCGCCCTGGTCGGCGAGCGTTTGATAGAGCGGCGAGCGGCGGCCGAAGCGGCCGGAGTGTGCTTCCTCCACCGGCCAGTGGATCAGGTAGTAGCGGTGATAGCTCTCGACCGCGCGCTCATGCAGATAGCGGCTGCCGAGATGGTGATGGCCGAAGCGGCGGATGTCGAAGGCCCAGAGATCCATCTCCGGTTCGCCATGGGTGATCCACTGCGCGAGCGCACGGCCGGCACCGCCGCAGGCGGCAATGCCCGAGGTGAAGCCGCAGGCGACGTAGAAATTGTCGAGCTCCGGCGCCTTGCCCATGATCGGCTCGCCGTCGGGTGAGATCGGGATCGGGCCGTTGATCAGATTGCGAATGCCCATCTCATTGAGGATCGGCAAGCGTTCGGCGGCCGGCATCGCGATCGCCTCGAAGCGGTCGAAATTGCCGGCGAAGAGCTCGCGGCCGAAATCGAATGGCACGCCGCTGACGCCGAACGGCACGGTGTTGTGCTCCCAGCCGCCGACCGCGAAGGCGCCAGGCTCGGGCTTGAGATAGAAATTCTTGTCGGGATCGCGGAAGGAGGGCAGGCCGCTCGGGATGTCGTTGCGCTTCTCGGTCACCATGTACTGGTGTTCGACCGCGGCGGCGGGCACGCGCACGCCCGCCATCTTGGCGACATCGCGCGCCCAGATGCCGGCGGCGTTGACCAGGATCTCGCAGGTGATGGTGCCCTTGTCGGTCACCACTTGCGTGGCGCGGCGGTCTTTGACGGTGATGCCGGTGACGCGCACGCCCTCGAACATCTTGACGCCGTTCATGCGCGCGCCTTTTGCAAGCGCGTTGCAGAGGCTCGTCGGATCGACATGGCCGTCGGTCGGGATGAAGGCGGCGCCGACGACGCCTTCGGTGGTCATGTACGGGAAGCGCTTCTTCGCTTCGTCGGGCGAGAGCAGATGCAACTCGAAGCCGAAGCTGCGCGCGGTCGTGGCGGTGCGCTTGATCTCGCTCCAGCGCGCCGGCGACGAGGCGATGCGCAGGCTGCCGTGCTGCTTCCAGTCGGTCGCTTGGCCGGTCTCGGTGTCGAGCTTGTTATAGAGCTCGACGCTGTACTGGAGCATGCGCGTGAGGTTGCGCTTGCTGCGCAGCTGACCGACCAGGCCGGCGGCATGCCAGGTCGAGCCGTGCGTGATGCCGCTCTTTTCCAGCAGCACAACATCCTTCTCGCCGTCTTTGGCCAGATGGTAGGCGATCGAGCAGCCGATTGCGCCGCCGCCGATGATGACGATCCGGGCGTGGGTGGGGATCACGGGGTCGGTCTTTCTGCGAGGTGATGGGCGATTGCGATCGGGCGATCAGATAAAATTGGCGGAGAGCGTTCTTGCGTCTCACCCCCACCCCGACCCTCCCCCATCAAGGGGGAGGGGGAATTTTTCAAGTGGCTCGGTCTGTTCCCTCCCCCCTTGTGGGGGAGGGTTAGGGTGGGGGGTGACGCAAGCACGATCATGCCAAGCATGAGGGCAAGCGTTCAGCGCGAAACCTCGCCCAGGTACCAGTCGAGGAAATTCTGCACGTTCTGCTCCTTGGTGCGCGAGAACGGGCCGGGCACGTAGGCCCTGGAGTTGATGCCGGCCTGCTGGTTCTCGCAGATCTCCCAATCCTGGTCGTTGGTCACCGACCAGAAGGGCAGCATCGTCTTGATGTCGTAATCCTTGTCCTCGACCGCGTTGCGATCGACGATCCAGGTGGCGCGGATCTCGGTGAGTTCGGGGCCGACCGGCATCAGGCGGGCGGAGACGGCGTAGTCGCTGCCGGAATGCTGCCAGAAATTCGGGAAGACGGTCGTGCGCAGCGTGCCGACATTGTGCTCCTTGAATTCGCCCATCAGCGAGGAGAGCGGCTTGCCGTCCAGGCTCTGCGAAACATAGCCCTCCATCAGCGGCGTGCGCTGGGCGCGGAAGAACGTGCCGGTCATGTTGGAGTGGACGTCGGCTTCGTCGAGGCCCAAGGCCCGGAAGCGGGCGTTGGCGGACGCGGTTGCTGCCTCCACTTCGGGCAGGCGGGCGGGATCGGTGCGCGCCTGGTCGCGCGCGACGTCATAGGTCGCGCGGACATATTCCTTGTGATTGCTGGGACAGTGATAGCACTCGCGATTATTCTCGAAGATGATCTTCCAATTCGCCTTGACCAGGTAGTCAATGGTGTGCGCGGCCTTGGCGCGCTCCATGCCATGCGGTTTCAGGCGGCGGGAGATCTCGCGGAACGCGTCGTCGAAGCTGGGGGGATTATCGGCCAGCGAGATAAAGATCAAGCCGGCGGCGTTGCGAACATGCACCGGATGCAGCGAAAGCTGCGAGCGGTCGACGCCGAAATCGGTCTGCGAATTCATCAGCAGCTTGCCGTCGAGCCCGTAAGTCCAGCGGTGATAGGGGCAGGTGAGGCGGTTGCCGTGGCCGTATTCCTCGGTGCAGATGCGCGAGCCGCGATGGCGGCAGGTGTTGTGATAGGCGCGCACCTCGCCCTTGTCGTCGCGCACGACGACGATCGGATCGTTGCCGACCTGCCAGGTGAAGTAGTCGCCCGGGTTGGGGATCAGGAAGGAATGGCCGGCGAAGAGCCACCAGCGCGCGAAGACGCAACTCATATCGGCGGCGAACACCGCCGGGCTGTTGTAGAACTCGCGCTGAAGTGCCCCGCCCGGCTTGTAGTTGCGGATCAGTGTCTCGACATCCTGGCCCGGCAGGCCGAAGCCGTGGAACGCGTTCATCGCCCGATCTACTCCCCCTGGTTGGCGCGGCTGCTTGGGCCGGGTTATCCTCGGCCCGGCACCCGCTCCGCACCCCATGGATATCACGCGCGGGCGTGGCGCATCACTCAACGAATTCTTGGGCTTTGCCCCCAGAGCGACTTATGCCCGCCAAGCCCTCTCGCCGCCGTCTGCCGCCGCTGACCTGGCTGCGGGCCTTCGATTGCGCGGCGCGCCACATGAGCTTCACCGATGCGGCCGAGGAACTGGGCGTGACCCAGGCGGCGGTCAGCCAGCAATTGCGCCAGCTCGAGGAATGGCTGGGCGCGCAGCTCTTCAAGCGGCTGCCGCGTGGGCTGGCGCTCACCGATGCCGGTATCGCCTACCTGCCAACGGTGCGCGAGAGCTTCGACCGCCTGAACTCTGGCACCGAGCAAATTTTCGGGAGGCTGGGATCGCGGCCGGTGACGCTGCGCGCGACCGCGACGATGGCGGCGCTGTGGCTGGGGCCGCTGCTGGCGCGTTTTCGCCAGGCGCATCCGAAGATTTTCGTGCGCGTGACCACGCTCTATGCCCCGGTCGATTTCGGCCAGGACGGCGTCGATATCGAGATCCGCTACGGCAACGGGCAGTGGCCGGGCGTCACCAGCCACAAGCTGTTCGACGAGACGTATTTTCCCGCGGCGAGCCCGGCCTATCTGGCGGCGGCGCCGAAGGCGAAGAAGCCCGCCGACCTGATCGGCCACAAACTGGTCCATGTGCTGGGCGAGCGCGAGGGTTGGGGCGAGTATTTCCGCCAAGCGGGAATTGCCGAGCCGCCGGCGGCGGATGGCGTGCAATGCGACAGTCTCGTCGTGGCACTGCAGAGTGCGGCCGCCGGGGCCGGCATCGTGCTGGCGACGTCGCCGGTGGCCGACGCGATGATTGCCGGCAAGGCCCTCGTTCCGGTGCTCGATGCGCGCGTGCCGGCGCGGCTCGCGCATTATCTCGTCATTCCCGATGTCGGCCCGCAGGCGGGCGACATCGCGACCGTTGCCGCGTGGTTGCTCGCGCAAAAGAAAAGCCGGCCGAAAGGCCGAAAGGGTTAGGGGATCTCGTAGACGGTCACGGCATCGGCGATGCCACGTAGCGCCGCGCGCTGCGATTCCGGCTTGAGGCCGCTCGACGCCAGCACGGCTGTCGCCTGCGGATCGTTGATCACAGCCTCGGTTGCGAAGATCGCGCGCGACACGGCGAGTCCCTGCACGCGCGACGCGATGTTCACGGTCTGGCCGAAATAGTCCTGGCGATCGTTGAGCATCACCGCAAGGCACGGGCCCTCGTGGATGCCAATCTTGAGCAGAAGGTCTTCGTGCTCGCGGCCCTCGTTGAGGCGCCGCATCGCATCGCGCATGCGTAACGCCGCCGCCACGGCGCGATCGGGCGAGGGGAAGGTCGCCATCACCGCGTCGCCGATGGTTTTGACCACCGCACCCGCCTCGGCGGCGACGATCTCGTGCAGGACCTGGAAATGCGCCTTCACCAGATCGAAGGCGACAAGATCGCCGACGCGCTCGTAAAGCTCGGTCGATCCCTTCAGATCGGTAAAAAGGAAGGTCAGGCTGGTGATCTTGAGGCGCTGGTCGACGTCGAGCGTGTCGGTGCGATAGACGTCGCGGAATGTCTGGTTGGTGAGCAGGTGCTTGGCGGTCAGGAACGGCTTGCGGCGGCCGAGCAGATTGTGAAGCTTGTCGCCGGCGATCCACACCGAAGGCAGGGCGCGCGCATCTGTGCGGTTCTCGATCGACAGGCGCAGCGGACCGGGGCGCAGTTCGACGGTCTGCGTCTTCGTCGGATCCTTGCTGATGACCATCGACAGAGCCTGGCGCTCGCGGGTCGGCTCGCCCTTCCCATCGATGAATTGGGTGGCGTGCGTTACCGGATCAAACACGATCACGAATTCGGCAGGAAGTTGCAGCGACAGGTAGGCTTTTTCGCCCGCCGGCAGTTCGACGGAATCAAGCGTGAGTTCATCGATTATCGACAGAAAATCTTCCGGCAGATCGACGCCGGAGCTCCAGAAAATCTGCCGGCAATATTCCCAGATCGGAAGCGAGCCGGGATCGTGCGCGGCGATCTTGCGCAACCGCGGGCTGACGGTGAAGGTGACTTCGACCGTCTCGTCGAGCGTCGTTTCGTAGCCGGCGGCGCAGAGCGCGCAGCTATATTGGTCGCGATGGACCGATTTCAGCGACGTGCCCGCACCCAGCACCCCACCGCAGCCGGGGCACAGCACGTTCCACGACATCTCGAACAACCCGAGGCGTGCTGCGTGCAGGAAGGCCGCGGTGACGTGCTCGGGATTGAGACCGTTCTTGGCGGCGAAGTCGAACACATTGATGCGATTGAGCGCGCGATCTTCGCCATCGCGCACCAACCGCTCGATGGCATCCACCGTGGCGGGGTCGGTCGCGTGCCGCAACACCGCGAATTGGGCTTGCGTGTCGCTCATCGGCCAAAGTCTAGAGCAAATCCGCGCCGGCCGCGAATGACTAATCCGCGACGACCGGCGCAGAGCTCGGGGCCGGTCGGCCGCGGCGCAGGAAGAAGACGAGCGGGATCGCGACGAGGGCCGTGATCATCATCAGCTTGAAGTCGTCGATAAAGGCAATCACCGTCGCTTGGCGGGTGATTTCATCGTCCAGCGCTGCGCGGCCCGCAGCGGTGAGGGGGCTCCAAAAGCGCGCGATATCGGGGTCCTGGAACAGCCGGTTGAACGGCGTCACGTGCGCGACGATGTCCGCGTGGTTGGCCTGGCGGCCACTGACCAGCAAGCTCGACACCACGGCGATGCCGATCGAGCTGCCGATATTGCGCATCAGGTTGAACAGGCCGGTGGCCTCGGTACGCAAGGCTGTCGGCAGCGTTGAGAAGGCGACGGTGCTGAGCGGCACGAAGATGAGGCCGAGGCCGAAGCCCTGCAGCAAGCCGGTGTAGACGATCGTGCGCTCCGACAACGTCGGCGGTGAAGCCGGTCATGTCGTAGAGCGCCCAGGCTGTCAGGATGAAGCCGACGGTAATCAATCCGCGCGGATCGACGCGGCCGACCAGGCGGCCGACGATCATCATCGCCACCATGGTGCCGATGCCGCGAGGTCCCATGCACCAGCCCGGCGGTGACGACGGGATAGCCCATGACGTTCTGTAGGAACGGCGTCAACAGCGCGAGCGTCGCCAGCAGCACGATGCCGACGACGAAGATGCAGACAAGCGACACCGCGAAATTGCGGTCGCGAAACAGGGCCGGGCTGACGAAGGGCTTTTCCGCCGTCGCGGTGTGGACGACGAACAGATAGAAGGCGAGGCCCATGGCGATCGCTTCGGCGACGATTTCGCGCCGAACCGAACCAGTCGAGCTGCTCGCCGCGGTCCAGCATGAGCTGCAGGGCGCCGATGGCGAGGCTGAGTGTCGCGAAGCCGAACCAATCGAGGCGCGTGAGCCGGTCGCGCGCGGACTCGGTCAGGAAGAAGATCATGCCGGTCGCCGCAAGGATGCCGACGGGCAGGTTGATGTAGAAAACCCAGCGCCAATTGTAGTTCTCGGTCAGCCAGCCGCCGAGCGTCGGGCCGAGGATCGGCCCGACCATGATGCCCATGCCCCAGATCGCCATTGCCTGGCCCTGCTGCTCGCGCGGATAGGTGTCGAGCAGCACGGACTGCGATAGCGGCACGAGGGCCGCACCGAACATTCCCTTGCAGCAATCGGAACGCCACCATCTCGGGGAGGCTCTGTGCCGCGCCGCATAGCACGGACGCAAACGTGAAGCCGGTGACGGCTACCAGGAACAGGCGCTTGCGGCCGAAGCGGCGCGCCAGCCAGCCGGTCGGCGGCGTCATGATCGCGGCGGCGACGATGTAGGATGTCAGAACCCAGTTGATCTGGTCCTGGCTCGCCGCCAGCGTGCCCTGCATGTAGGGCAGGGCCACGTTGGCGATGGTGGTGTCGAGCGCCTGCATGATGGTCGCGAGCATCACGCAAACCGTGATCGCCGCACGACTCATGCGGTCGGAGATGGCGGGCATGGCCGGTCCTCGTCGCCGCGCTTTAGCCCTTCACGGCCGCGATCGCGCTTTTGACGACGAGCGGCAGGCCGCGGCTGTGGCCGGTGTCGATCTCCACAATCACGCTCATGCCGGCGCGCAGCGGCGGCTGGTTGGGTGCTATGTCGAGGCGCACGCGCAAGGGGATGCGCTGCACGACCTTGACCCAGTTGCCCGAGGTGTTCTGTGCGGGCAGCAGCGAGAATTCGGCACCGCTGGCCGGGCTCAGGCTCGCGACCGTGCCGCGGAATTCGACATCCGGATAGGTGTCGACGCTCACGGTCACCGGCTGGCCGGCGCGCACATAGGTGAGGTCGGTCTCCTTGGGGTTGGCCTCGATCCAGACATGGTCGGTCGCGACCACGCTGAAGGCCGGTGTCGAGGCCTGCAGATACATGCCCGGCTGCAGGCTCGGCACGTTGGTGACGATGCCGGCATAGGGGGCGCGCACGACGGTGTGGTCGAGATCGCGCTGCGCCTGGTCGCGGCGCGCCACGGCGTCGCGATAGCGCGGGTGCTGCTCGACCGCGATGTTGGGATCGCCGTTGAGGCCGGCGGCCAGGGCCGCAAGCTCCTGCTTCGCGGCCGCATAACGCTGGCGCGCGGCAGTCCAGATTATGGCGCGCTTCATCGAAGCGCGCCTCGGAGGCGTTGTTGCGCGCGACGAGCATCTGCTGGCGGTTGAAGTCGCGCTGATAGAAATCGATGTCGGTCTGGGCGAGCTTCAGCTCCTCCTGCTTCTGGCGGTAGCTGGCCTTCTGGGTCTCGATGTCGTTGCGCACGACATTGAGCTGCGCGTCGGCGCGCGCGAGCGCGAGGCGGAACGGCTCGTCGTCGAGGCGGAACAGCACCTGGCCGGCGCTCACCTGGTCGTTGTCGTGCACCGGGATCTCGCGCACGATGCCGGAGACGTCGGTGGTCAGCGCGACCTTGTCGGCCTTCACATAGGCGTTGTCGGTCGACACGTAGCGGCCGCCGGTGGCGTAGACATAGGCGCCCGCGATCAGCGCGATCAGCGGTACGGCCACAAGAAGAGTCAGGCGGATGTAGCGCATGCGATTGGGCGTGCGCACCGGCGGGCCCGGATCGTCGAGCGGGGTCTTGGCATCGCGTAGCTGCGTGACATTGTTCTCAGCCATTGGAAACACTCCGGGAGTCGCCCACGGTCACCGCGAGCAGATTGGATTTCATCGACATCATGATTTCGCGATAGGCGGCGCGCCGCGCCTCGGGCACGCCGGCCAGCGCGTCCTCCATCACTTCCTTGCCGATGATGCGGCAGTGCTCGATCAGCATCGTCGCCGCGGGCTTGAGGTGCAGCGTGCGCGCGCGGCGGTCGTTGGGGTCGGCGCGGCGCTCGACGAGGCCTGCGACTTCGAGACGGTCCAGAAGACGCACGAGCGTGATCGGCTCGATCTCAAGGAGCTGGGCGAGCGAAGCCTGGTTGATCCCTTCATTGAAAAGGAGATGGCCGAGCACGGCCGCCTGGGCGCGTGTGATGCCCAGACCCTCGGCGCGGGCGCGCTGCTCGAAGCGCAGCCGAAACAAGCGCGCCACGTCGTGCAGCAGCCAACCCAGGCTGATTTCGGGCGGGTGGGGCATGGGATCAATTCCTAGACTAGCATATGATAAGTAAGCATATAATATGTACGCTATCGCAGTGCAATACTGCCTTTCAGGGGCAGGTTCGCGTTGGCGGAATGGCAGCTTTATCGGCGCATCTCAATTAGTTGAGGCGATGATTGTGGGGCGACAGCCGCTTTCGCCACGTTGGAGCTGGTGCCTGTCGGTCTCTCCCAGCCCCGAAATGATTGCTGGATGTGCCAGCGCCTGTCGGCGGGCCCGAGATCCTGCCGGGCCTTCGGCCCGACCGTCTGGCGCATGTTGCGGATTGTGGCGTTCGACCCTGATGCCAAAAATTGCAAAGCGCGCCGATCGGCGGCGCGAAGCGCATCCAAATGCAGCAGCGCGCGTAGCTGGTGCATCCAAGTCCTTCGCGCGACCGACCAACTCTTGACTTAAATCCGTAACATGCGCTGACTAGTGTCAATCGCGACCGCGATGCAACGCGGTTCACGTCTGGGGCTTCCGGCGCGCGGATGGCGCGCTTCGGCAGCGAAATGAGCGTCCTTCCCTGTGGTCGGGGCGGACGGCAGAAGGGGAGTTTTCATGGCCAAGGTTTCGAAGAAGTGGCTGGCCGGCGGCTTGCTGGCCTGCGCCAGCGCGCTTGCGCTCGCGCTGGGCAGCGGCGATGCGCTCGCCCAGGCCAAGACAAAGTTGACGGTCTATACCGCGTTGGAGAACGACCAGCTCGAGCCCTACAAGAAGGCGTTCGAAGCGACCAACCCGGACCGTCGAAATTGCGTGGGTGCGCGATTCAACCGGTGTCGTCACCGCGCGCATCATCGCCGAAAAGGACAATCCACGCGCCGATGTGATCTGGGGCCTGGGCGCTTCGAGCATCGCGCTGTTCGATTCCATGGGCATGCTGGAGCGTTACACACCGGCCGGCGCTGACACGCTGAAGCCGGCGTTCCGTGACAGCAAGTCGCCGATGGCCTGGACGGGCATGGATGCCTGGTTGGCCGTGGTCTGCTTCAACACCGCCGAAGGCGGTAAGAGCAAGATGAACGTGCCGGCCTCGTGGGCCGACCTGACCAAGCCGGAATACAAGGGCCAGATCGTGATGCCGAACCCGGCCTCCTCGGGCACGGGCTATCTCGCGATCTGGGGCTGGATGCAGATCATGGGCGAGGCAGGTGCGTGGTCGTTCATGGACAAGCTGCATGACAACGTCGCGGTCTACACGCATTCGGGCTCGGCGCCTTGCGTGCAGTCGGCGCGCGGCGAGCGCGTGATCGGCATCGGCTTCGACATGCGCGGCGCCCGGAAAAGACCAAGGGTGCGCCTATCGAAATCGTCGTGCCGAAAGAGGGCGCGGGTTGGGACATGGAAGCGACCGCGATCGTCAAGGGCACCGAAGAAACTCGACGCGGCCAAGAAGCTGGTCGACTTCACGGTCTCCAAGGGCGCCAACGAGCTCTACAACAAGTACTACGCGATCGTCGCGCATCCGGGCGTCACCAACGTGCCGCCGAACTATCCGCCGGCCGCCGAGCCCGGCGATGGTGAAGGTCGATCTCGTGAAGATGGGCGCCGAGCGCGACCGCATCCTCGCCGAATGGACCAAGCGCTACGACGGCAAGTCGGCGCCGAAGTGATCGGACGCTGATTGCACAGCGAGAAGAGGAACTGACGGCCCCCGCGCCCGTGATTGGGAGCGGGGGCCGTCTGCTGATGACAATGACAGCGAACGTCAAGGGCAGCGCCGCGGCCCAGCGCCGCGCCTATCTCAAGATCGAGAACCTGACCAAGCGCTTCGGCAGCTTTCACGGCCCTCAAGGAGGTCTCGTTCGAGGTTGACGCGGGCGAGTTCATCTGCTTTCTGGGCCCGTCGGGCTGCGGCAAGACCACGCTGTTGCGCGCCATCGCCGGGCTCGACATCCAGTCGAGCGGGCGGATGGAGCAGGCCGGGCGCGACATCTCGCGCGCTGCCGCCGGCGGGGCGCGATTTCGGCATCGTGTTCCAATCCTACGCGCTGTTCCCCAATCTCTCGGTCGACGACAATGTCGGCTACGGATTGCGCAGCCGCAAGGTGAGCCGCGCCGACATCGCCAAGCGGGTGCAGGAATTGCTGCGGCTGGTGGGGATGCCCGATGCCGGCCTCAAATACCCCGCACAACTGTCCGGCGGTCAGCAGCAGCGCGTGGCGCTGGCGCGCGCCCTCGCGACCTCGCCGGGCTTGCTGCTGCTGGACGAGCCGCTGTCGGCGCTGGATGCGCGCGTGCGCGTGCGGCTGCGCCACGAGATCCGCGCGCTGCAGCGCCGGCTGGGCCTCACCACCATCATGGTGACGCATGACCAGGAAGAGGCGCTGACCATGGCCGACCGCATCGTGGTGATGAACCACGGCGTGATCGAGCAGATCGGCTCGCCGATGGAGATCTATCGCAACCCCGCGACGCCGTTCGTGGCGGATTTCGTCGGCTCGATGAATTTCCTCGACGGCGTGATGGCGGCGCCCGGGCCGCGTGCGCGTGGGGGGTACGGACCTCACCTGCGGACCGGCGGACGGGCAGGCGGCCGGCGCCAAGGTGCGCGCCTGCGTGCGGCCGGAGGATGTGAGCGTGCGCAATGTCACCGCCGCGACGCCCAACGCCATCCCCGTGGAAATCGTCGGGCTGGACTTCCTGGGTTCGTTCTGTCGTGCCACGCTCAAGGCCAAGAGCAATGGCGGGGCGCAGATCATTGCGGATTTCTCGATCAATCTGATGCGCGATCTCGACCTGGCGCTGGGCAAGCAGCTTTCCATCGCCCTGCCGCGCGGACCGTATCCGCGTCTATCCGCGCGAGGCCTGACATGGCCAGCGTCGCCGCCTTGTTCGTCCGCGACGCGGTCAAGCCCAAGCTCGGGCAGGACGACGTCGTCGCTCGTCTGGCGCTGGCCGGGCTGGTGGTGTGGCTGATCTTGTTCATGGCGCTGCCGCTGTGGTCGCTTCTGTCCAAGAGCTTCCAGAACCGCGATGGCGCGTTTGTCGGGCTCGCCAATTACCTCACTTATTTCTCCAGCCCGGCGCTGTCGGTCTCGATCGCCAACAGCTTCTATGTCTCGATCGCGACGACGGCGATCACCATTCCGCTGGCCTTCGTCTACGCCTACGGCATCACGCGCAGTTGCATGAAGGGCAAGCAGGTGTTTCGCGCCCTGGCGCTGATCCCGATCCTGGCACCCTCGCTGCTGCCCGCGATCTCGTTCATCTATCTGTTCGGCAACCAAGGGATCGCCAAATCGTGGTTGTTCGGGGAGACGATCTACGGGCCGATCGGCATCATCATGGCGGAAGTGTTCTATGGCTTTCCGCATGCGCTGATGATCCTCATCACGGCACTTGCCATGGCGGATGCGCGGCTCTACGAGGCGGCGAACTCGCTGGGGGCGGGCAAGGTGCGCGTGTTCTTCACCGTGACGCTGCCCGGCGCGAAATTACGGCGTGATCTCGGCAAGCTTTGTCGTCTTCACGCTGGTGCTCACCGATTTCGGCGTTCCCAAGGTGATCGGCGGACGGCTCAACGTGCTGGCGACCGATATCTACAAGCAGGTCATCGGCCAGCAGAATTTCGAGATGGGCGCCGTTGTCGGCATGGTGCTGCTGCTGCCGGCGACACTTGCCTTTGTCGCCGACCGTATCGTGCAGCGCAAGCAGGTGGCGCTGCTGTCGGCGCGCGCGGTGCCGCTCGAGCCCAAGCCCTCGACGCGCTTCGACTGGCTGATGTTCGCCTATTGCGCGGTGGTGGCGGCGCTGATCACAACGGTGCTGGTCGTCGCCGGTTGGGCGTCGCTGATCAAATTCTGGCCGTATAATCTCTCGCTCACCCTCGACAATTACAATTTCGGGCGCGCCGACACGGCCGGTTGGGCGGCCTATTGGAACTCGATCGAGCTGGCGGCGTGGACGGCGGTGGTGGGCACGGCGATCATCTTCACCGGCGCCTATCTCATCGAGAAGACCAAGGGCTTCGGCACGGTGCGCGGCTTGGCGCAGTTCCTGGCGATGTTGCCGCTGGCCGTGCCCGGGCTAGTGCTCGGCCTCGGCTACATCTTCTTCTTCAACCATCCGAAGAACCCTCTCGGATTCCTCTACGGCACGATGGCGATCCTGGTGCTGAATTCGGTCGCGCATTTCTACACGGTGAGCCATCTCACCGCGACGACGGCGCTCAAGCAGCTCGATTCCGAATTCGAGGCGGTGTCGGCCTCGCTCAAGGTGCCGTTCTATCGCACGTTCTGGCGGGTGACGGTGCCGGTGTGCCTGCCGGCAATCCTCGATATCTCGATCTACATGTTCGTCAACGCGATGACGACGGTTTCGGCGGTCATCTTCCTTTATTCGACCGACACGAAACTGGCGTCCGTCGCCGTCGTCAACATGGAGGATGCCGGTACGACGGCGGCTGCCGCGGCGATGGCGATGATGATCGTCTACACCTCGGCCGGCGTGCGCGTTCTCCACGCGCTGCTGACACGGGGCCTGAGCCGCCGCACACAGGCATGGCGCAAGCGGTGACGCTGGAGGACGCGGCCAAACGCGCGGCGGCGTTACCTTGCTGGTCGGCACCGGTGATGCCGGAGCCGCTCAAGGGCGGCATCACCAACCGGAATTTTATCGTTCACGATCGCGGACAGCGCTTCGTGGTGCGCATCGGCGGCGATATCCCAGAGCATATGGTGGTGCGGGCCAACGACGTGGCGGCGTCCCGCGCGGCCCACGCGGCTGGAATTTCACCGGAGGTGATCCATGCTGAGGGCGACGCCGTGGTGCTGCGCTTCGTCGAAGGCCGCACTCTGACGGCCGAGGACGTGCGCGACGAGGCGATGCTGACGCGCGTGCTGGCGCTCATGAAGGCGTGCCATCGCGACGTGCCGAAATATCTGCGCGGGCCCGTGCTGGCGTTCTGGGTGTTTCATGTCATCCGCGACTATTTTGCGCGACTGCGCGGTGCTGGCGGGCGCCGTCACGATGAGCTGCCGGGGTTGGTCGCGATCGCGGAGAAGCTGGAGCCGCAGCTGGGCCGAGTCGAGCTGGTGTTCGGGCATAACGATCTGCTGGCCGCCAATATCATCGACGACGGCAAGAAGCTCTGGCTGATCGATTGGGATTATGCCGGCTTCAATTCGCCGCTGTTCGATATCGGTGGGCTTTCGGCCAACAACGCTCTCGCGCCGGCGCAGGAGCAATGGCTGCTCGCGCAGTATTTCGAACGTGCAGTTGACGACGATCTGCGTCGGCGCTATGCGGCGATGAAATGCGCCGCTCTGCTGCGTGAAGCCATGTGGAGTCTGGTGGCCGAGGCGTATTCGACCATTGACCATGATTTCGCCGGCTATACCGACACCAGCCTGGCTGGGTTTGCCAAGGCGGTTCAGGACTTCGAGAGGGATTGGGGGAGATTGTGACGAGTTTGCCCACGCAGGCACGGGCTGTGATCATTGGCGGCGGCATTATCGGCTGCAGCACGGCCTATCATCTGGCCAAGAACGGCTGGACGGATGTCGTGCTGCTGGAGCGCGCCAAGCTCACCAGCGGCTCGACATTTCATGCGGCGGGGTTCGTCGGGCAGCTGCGGACTTCGGCCAACATCACCAAGCTCCTCACCTATAGCGTCGAGCTTTACGACCGGTTGGAGGAGGAGACGGGGCAGGCGACCGGCTGGAAGCGCAATGGCGGTTTGCGCCTCGCCTGCAGTAAGGAGCGGATGATCGAGATTGCAGCGCCAGGCGACGACGGCGCACAGCTTCGGCATGCCGAGTCGAAGTGCTGTCGGCGCACGAAGCGCAGGAGCTGTTGCCGGTCATGGATGTGTCCGATGTCGTGGGCGCGGTGTTCCTGCCGACGGACGGGCAGGCGAACCCCTCCGATATCACGCAGGCGCTGGCCAAGGGTGCGCGCATGGCGCGGCGTGAAGATCGTCGAGGATTGCGCCGTCACCGCGATCAAGGTCGAGCGCGGGCGCGCGGTTGGCGTCTCGACCGCACTTGGCGACATCCGTGCGAAGTCGTCGTCAATTGCGGCGGGCAATGGGCGAAGGAGATCGGGCGGCTGGCCGGCGTGTCAACGTGCCGCTGCTATCGGTGCAGCATCAGTACCTGGTCACCGAGCCGATCGCGGGATTGCCGCGTAATCTGCCGACGCTGCGCGATCCCGATCGCCTCATCTATTTCAAGGAGGAGGTTGGCGGGCTGGTGATGGGCGGCTACGAGCCCAATCCGATCCCCTGGGCAGTGGATGGGATTCCGCCGGGCTTCCATTTCAAGCTGCTCGATTCGAACTGGGACCATTTCGAGCCGATGATGGAGCAGGCGATGGCGCGCGTGCCGGCGCTGAACACCGCCGGCATCAAGCAGCTCATCAACGGGCCGGAATCCTTCACGCCGGACGGCAATTTCATCCTCGGCGAAGCGCCGGAGGTGAGGAATTTCTATGTCGGCGCCGGTTTCAATGCGTTCGGCATCGCCTCCGCCGGCGGAGCGGGAAGGCGCTCGCCGACTGGATCACCGGCGGCGAACCGCCGATGGATCTCTGGCCCGTCGATATCCGCCGCTTCGGGCGCGTGCACCGCGACGACAAGTGGTGCGCGAGCGCACGCTCGAGGCCTACGGCAAGCACTACACGATGGCCTGGCCGCATGAGGAATACGAGAGCGCGCGCGGCCTGCGGCGTGTCGCCGCTGTATTCGCGGCTGAAGGCGCAGGGCGCGGTGTTCGGCTCCAAGCTCGGCTGGGAGCGGCCGAACTGGTTCGCCAGCAACGGCGACGAGCCGTACGACATCTATTCGTTCGGCCGGCAGAACTGGTTCGATTCCGTCGGCCGCGAGCACAAGGCATGCCGCGAGCGGCGGCGATCTTCGATCAGAGCTCGTTCGCCAAATTCATGATGGTGGGGCGCGACGCGGAAGCGGCGATGTCGTGGATCTGCGCCAACGACGTCGCGAAGACAGCCGGGATCGCTCATCTACACGCAGATGCTCAACGGGCGCGGCGGCATTGAATGCGATCTGACGGTGTCGCGCGTGGCCGAGGATGCCTATTACATCGTCACGGGCACCGGCTTCGCGACGCATGATTTCTCGTGGATCGCGCGCGCGATTCCTGAGGGATTGGAGGCGCGGCTGATCGACGTGACCTCCGCCTATGCCGTGCTGTCGCTGATGGGGCCGCTGTGCGCGCGACATTCTGTCCGCGGTGACGCGCGACGATGTATCGAACGCGGCGTTTCCGTTCGGCACGTCGCGCGAGATCGTCATCGAGGGCGCCACGGTGCGCGCGCTGCGCGTCACCTATGTGGGCGAGCTGGGTTGGGAACTGCACATTCCGAGCGAATCGGCGTCGGTGGTCTACGAGGCGCTGATGGCGGCGGGTGCGCCGCTCGGCTTGGTCAATGCCGGCTATCGCGCGATCGAGTCGCTGCGGCTGGAGAAGGCCTATCGCGCCTGGGGCAGCGATATCGGGCCCGATTACTCGCCGCTCGAGGCCGGCATGGGCTGGGCGGTCAAGCTCAAGAGCAACACGCCGTTCCTCGGCCGCGAGGCGATTGCCGCACAGCGCGATCAGCCGCTCGCGCGACGCTTCGCCGGTTTCACTGTCGACGATCCGGCGATCACGCTGCTGGGCCGCGAGACGATCTATCGCGACGGCGTGCGCGTCGGCTGGCTGTCGAGCGGCGGCTGGGGTTACACGCTGGCCACCAATATCGGCTATGGCTATGTGCGCAACGCCGAGGGTGTGAGCACGGAGTATCTGACCGGCGGACACTATGAGCTCGAAGTCGCGACGAAGCGCGTGAGCGCGAAGATTTTCCTGCAACCGCCCTACGATCCCAAAATGGAGCGCATCAAGGCCTGAGTTTAGGATTTCGGCCCGGCCGCGTTTCAGACACAGGATTGTCACGCCACGCTCACACCACTTCATCGACGACGCGGTTTCAACTCCCAGTAGGCCAAGTCAACAACGACATCGCGCGCGAGACGTCGGTCCTTGACGGCTCCGCCGGTGATTGGGGGTCGCCGATGGTGCGTCTTCTTCTCGCATTCTGGCTGGGAATGCTCGGGATCGGCGACGCCATCGCCGCTCCGGTCAAATACGATTTCATCGGCACGGTCACCCATAACGATTTGTCGCCGAGCTTCTTCCCCCACGCGGTGGGCGACAAGATCCCTGTCACGTTCACGCTCCAGACCGCGTATCCCGACACGGACGCGTCGTCCCTGCGCGGCGAGTATTACAATCCAACGGGGATCTACGATATCGGACCGGTCCTGGCGGTGGAAATCGGCGCGGCGGGCGGCTTCGCGATCCACCAATATTTGCAAGTGTTCGACGACTTTACGGACGCGAATGGCGACACCTATGACGGCCTGACATTCGAGGTCGGCGAGCCGCAACGCGGTGTGACATCCAGATTTACATTCCGCACGAGCGACCTCAGCGTGCTCTCCAGCGATGATATTCCGCTGACGATCGATCCGGGGCAGTTCGAGATCGCCACATTCGATCGCGTCGCGCGACCCTTCGAGGTCACGGGGGGCGGCACGCTCGACGCGCTCACCGATATTCCGGAGCCCGGCTCCGCGGCTCTGCTGGCGGCGGGCCTGCTGGGACTGATCGTGGCGCATCGTCAGTCGCGCGGCCGCAAGCGTGTTTTTGCGGCCAGGCGGACGCTGGGATGATACGGGCGTGGCTTCTGGTGCTTACAGCGTCCGCCGCGTTGACGCTTTCCACGGGGCCGGCGCACGCCACGCTTTACACCTACAACTATGTCGGCACCGTGATCGGCCTGGCGGAGGAGTATGATTTCTACAATTTTGAGCGCGGGGACCAGATCAACGTCAGCTTCACGCTCGATATCGGGTCACAGAGCCCATTGGCGGATTTCACCATCGGGGGTCGAAATTATGGACCCGGTGCGCCCTTTCAGGATCTTTTGGTTTGCGCGCCGTGCACAACCAACACAGACAAGCTGATCTATAGCCTTCAGGTTACAGCCGCCGGACCGCAAGCGGGGCAGACCGAGATCAACTTTCGCGGCGGTGATTGGCGTTCGTTCCTCGATTTTCCCGATGTCCTCGACCCGACATTGTTTTTTGAGGGCGCGGTGTTCGAGCATCACATCAACTTCGATTCCTTCTATGTCGCCGTAAACCTCGACCGGATCGCGCCTGTCGAAAGCGTACCGGAGCCCGGCACGCTGGCGCTTCTGGGCTCGGGGCTTCTCGGGTTTACATTCTGGCGCCGTGGTCGTGTGCGTTAATCCAATGCTTCTCCTGCCGAAAGGAGTTCGCCGATGATGCGCTTCGCCGTTGTTCTTGGTTTTGCGGTCCTCGCTGTCGTGCCGGCGCAGGCGGCGCCGATCACGTACAACTGGGTGGGAACGGTGACCGAGGTCGACCAGCCGGATCTCGGGTTCGCGGTCGGTGGGCGGATTGCGATCACATTGACGCTTGATGGCGACGCTGTCGACTGGGATCCTTCGCCGAATCTCGGAAACTACAATTGGTTTCCCGGTCCTTTCGATTTCGGCCCGCCGATCTTGAATTTCGACATTGGCGGGACCGGCAGAGGGGGCGGCGACGCCTGCTGCACCATCTACACCGTCGAGATTTATAATGACGTTGACGGCTTTGACCGGATCGTCATCGCGACCGCCAGTACTCATTTCGGGACCACGGCCGTCCTCGAGTTCCAAACGACCGATCTCGATACGCTGACGAGCGACGCGTTTCCGCTGTCGATCGATCCGGATGATTTCGAAGTCGCCACGTTCGCGCGCCTAATTGGCTACCCGTTCTTTGCAAGAGGGACAATCGATGAGCTTGCGTCCGCTGTGCCCGAACCTGCGTCGATCACGCTGTTCGGTGCGGCGCTGCTGGGCTTGGTGCTGTTGACCCGGCGCTGGCGGCGTCAGGCCGAACCGCCCTTCATCGCCGACTGGACGACGAAGAGATCCAGGAACGCCTGCACGGCGCGGGCCGGGCGGCGCTCGGCGAGCTGGACGAAGTATTCGGTCATCGCAAGCGCGCCCGTCTTGGCGTCGCTGGTGAGTGGCACGGCGGCGAGGTGAGTTGTCTCTTCTTTTCTTTGACGAATGCCACCTGTCTTTATTCAGTACGACGGAGCTTCTAAAATTGCATGGAGGAAGCAATGATGCGCCTGATCAGGTCCGCCGCGGGCAAGGCGGCTCGCACGTTCGTTCCCGAAAAATACAAGGAATGGCACGAACTGTCGTACTGGCAGAAAAAGTACCGTCAGGAGGCGGGACACCTTTCCAACGATCACTATGAACAATACTACACGACGTTCTTTGGGTTGGATCGCGCATTCTATGCGGGCAAACGGCTGATCGATATTGGCTGCGGTCCCCGCGGGAGCCTGGAATGGGCCGACATGGCAGCCGAACGCGTCGGGCTCGATCCCCTTGCCAATGAATATCGCCGGTTCGGCTCTGGCCGCCACAAGATGACCTATGTCGATGCGGCATCCGAAGCCATTCCCTTCGACGGCGCTCATTTCGATGCGGCCTTTGCCTTCAATTCGCTTGATCATGTGCGCGATCTTGGTCGGACGATATCTGAGATCAAGCGGATCGTCCGGCCGGGCGGGACGTTCCTGCTGATCGTCGAGTTGAATCACGAGCCGACACCGACTGAGCCGCAGCACGTGACTTGGGACGTGGTCGACACGCTTGCGCCGGAATTCAAGAGGGTGTGGTCGACGGCCTTCGAGATCGAATTGAGCCTTGTCTACCAATCCATCGACGCCGGCAAGACATACGATCGCGCCGATCCGACGCCGCGTGCGGCACTGCTGTGCGCCCGGTTCGAGCGTCAGGCCGTCGTATCGCAACAGTCGAGTCTGCAATAAGGCGTTTTCTCGCTACTGCTGGCCTGACTCTCTTCACCGCCGGTGCGGCAAAGGGGTGCCAGTCTAGGTGGCGCTGTCGAACAGTTCCAGGAAGGCCTGCACTGCGCGGGCGGGGCGACGCTCGGCGAGCTGGACGAGATACTCCGTCATCGCGAGCTCGCCGGTCTTGGCGTCGCCTGTCAGCGGCACGGCGACAAGCCGTGAATCGTGGCCGAACTCTGCGGCGGAGATCACGCCGAGGCCGAGCCCGGCGGCCACGGCCTCGCGCAGCGCTTCGCGGCTGTCGATCTCCAGCACCATGTCGACGGCGATGCGCGCACTGGCGAGCGCCCTTTCAAAAATCGCGCGCGTGACCGAGCCCTGTTCGCGCATCACCAGCCGGTGCTTCGAAAGATCGGCGAGGGCGACGGCATCGCGCCCGGCCCAAGCGTGATCGCGCGGCACGGCCACGACCAGCTTATCGCGGCGAAGGGCGCGGGTTGCGAGGCGCTGGTCGGACGCCACTTCGGCCAGCACGGCCACATCGATGCGATAATCGAAAAGGTCGGCGAGCACGGATTCGGAATTGCCGATGGCCAGCGACACGGCGATGCCGGGATAGCGGCGGCTGAATTCCGCCAGAGCCGCCACCACGTGCTGCGGTGAATCGGCGCCGAGGCGTAAAGTGCCGGTGCGCAGCGTGCGCGAGGCGGCCAGGAGCTCGTCGGCCTCGTGTTCCAGATCGAACAGGCGGCGGGTGATGGCGAGCAGCTCGTTGCCCAAAGCCGTCGTCTCGACGCGGCGGCCACGGCGGTGGAAGAGGGCCACACCATAGCGCGCCTCGAGTCCGGAGACTTGGCTGGAAAGGGTCGGTTGGGTAACGTTAAGGCGTTGAGCTGCCTTGGTAAACCCACCCGCCGTGGCAACGGCGTGAAAGGCCCGCAGCTCCGCATGAACTATAGACGCCATCTATGTGTCATATATAGGCAATTGATTGGACTTATGTTCTAGCCCACAGGAAACTCCATGACAACAGATCCCAAGAAAGAACCCGCCATGTCGGTCACCAAGCTCGGCACTGCCAAGGAGCCCTGGCTCCTCACCCCCGGTCCGCTCACCACGTCGCTCACGACCAAGGAAGCGATGCTGCGCGACTGGGGCTCGCGCGACACCGCCTTCATCGCCATGAACGCGCGCATCCGCGAGCGGCTGGTGAAGCTGGCGGGCGGCGAGGGGACTCACGTGGCCGTGCCCGTGCAGGGCTCGGGCACGTTCTCGGTCGAGGCGATGCTCGGCACGTTCGTGCCGAAAAACGGCAAGCTGCTGATCTTGATCAACGGCGCTTACGGCAAGCGCATGGTCAAGATGTGCCAGGTGATCGGGCGCGCCTACGCGGCTCTTGAGACGGCCGAAGACGTGCCGCCGGATCCGAAAGCGGTTGCGGCCGCGCTCGCGGCTGATCCCACGATCACGCATGTCGCGGTCGTGCAGTGCGAGACGACGTCGGGCATCTTCAATCCGGTCGCCGAGATCGCCGCGGTTGTCGCCAAGGCCGGCAAGCGGTTGCTGGTCGATGCGATGAGCGCGTTCGGCGCGCTGCCCTGCGATGCGCGCGAAGTTCAGTACGACGCGCTGGCCGCGTCCTCGAACAAATGCCTCGAGGGTGCGCCGGGCATGGGCTTCGTCATCTGCCGCAAATCGGCGCTGGAGGTGTGCGCCGGCAACGCGCATTCGCTCTCGCTCGATCTGCAGGACCAGTTCGTCAACATGGAGAAGACGAAGCAGTGGCGCTTCACGCCGCCCACGCATGTCATCGCGGCCTTCGACCAGGCGATGAGCGAGCACGAGGCGGAAGGCGGAATTGCCGGGCGCGGCGGACGCTACAAGCGCAATTGCAAAATTCTCGTCGATGGCATGCGCGCGTTGGGCTTCAAGACGCTGCTGCCCGATGCGCTGCAGGCGCCGATCATCGTTACGTTCCACACGCCGGCGGATCCGTCGTTCAACTTCGAAGTCTTCTACGAGAAGCTGCGCCAGCAGGGCTACGTCATTTATCCGGGCAAGCTGACGGTCGCCGAATTCATTCCGCATTGGCTGCATCGGCCGTCTGGGTGATGCCGAGATGAAGGGCGCACTCGCCGCCATAAGCCGGGCACTCGACGAGATGGGCGTCAAGGCGCTCTCTCCGGCCGCCGCCTGAATAAAGGACACCGCGACATGACGAACGCCGCCCACGCCGACATCACCGTCAACGGCCGCACCTATGCCTGGCCCGACCGGCCGCTGGTCGTGGTCTGCATCGACGGTTCTGAACCCGACTACACGGAGAAGGCGATGGCGGCGGGCGTCATGCCGTGGCTCTCTTCGGCGCTCGCCAAAGGGGCTGATCTGCGCGCGGACTGCGTGGTGCCGAGCTTCACCAACCCGAACAATCTCTCGATCGTCACAGGTGCTCCGCCATCGGTGCACGGCATCTCCGGCAATTTCTTCTACGACCGCGGTGCCGACGCCGAAGTGATGATGAACGACCCGAAATACCTGCGCGCCGACACGATCCTTGCGACGTTCGCGCGCGCGGGCGCCAAGCTCGCGGTCGTCACGGCCAAGGACAAGCTGCGCAAGCTGCTGGGCCACAAAATGAAAGGCATCTGCTTCTCTGCGGAGAAAGCCGATGCCACCACCAAGGCGGAGCACGGGATCGACAACGCGCTCGCCTTCGTGGGCCTGCCACTACCCTCCGTCTACAGCGCCGATTTGTCGGAATTCGTGTTCGCCGCCGGCGTCAAGCTGATGGCGATCGAGCGGCCGGACATCATGTATCTCTCGACGACCGATTACGTGCAGCACAAGCACGCGCCGGGAACCAAGGAGGCGAACGCCTTCTACGCCATGATCGATGGCTACCTAGCGCTGCTCGATGCCATGAGCTGCACCATCGCCCTCACCGCCGACCATGGGATGAACGGCAAGACCGACGGCGACAACAAGCCGAAGGTCATCTACCTGCAGGACGTGCTGGACGGGTGGATGGGGAAGGGGACGGCGCGCGTCATCCTGCCAATCACCGACCCCTATGTCGTGCACCACGGAGCGCTCGGTTCCTATGGCACGGTCTACCTGCCTCAGGATTGCGATGTGGCGGCGCTGCTGAAGCGCATCGCGGCGCTGCCGGGCGTGGAAGCGGCGCTGACGCGCGCGGAAGCGTGCCAGCGCTTCGAGCTGCCCGAGGATCGCGTCGGCGACATCGTCGTCGTCTCGGTGCGCGACACCACCATCGGTACATCCGAGAGTCGCCACGATCTCTCCGGCCTCGATGCGCCTCTGCGTTCGCATGGCGGTATTTCGGAGCAGCGCGTGCCGCTGATGATCAACCGTGCCATCGACAAGAGCGCCACCGCCGGGCGCCTGCGCAATTTCGACATTTTCGATCTTGCCCTCAATCACGTCGCTGACCGCCGGAGCCAGAAAAATGAGCGCCACGTTACCGCTGCCTGAGACTGCCGCGCGGGCGCGTGCCCCGCGTCAGGAGAAGATGCGTATCGCCGGCCAGATGGTCGCGGGTGCGAGTGGCACGTTTGAGGTGCGCAGCCCCTACACCGGGGCGGTGGTGGGCGTGGTGCAGAAGGCAAGTGTCGCCGATATCAAGCGCGCCTTCGATATCGCGGCGAAGTATCACAGCAAGCTGACGCGCCATGATCGCGCCAAGATACTGAAGCGTGCGGCCGAGCTGCTCGACAAGCGGCGCGACGAGATTTCCGATCTCATCACCGCGGAATCGGGCCTCTCCAAGAAGGACACGCTCTACGAAGTCGGCCGCGCCTTCGACGTGTTCAATCTCGCGGGGCATGCCTGTCTCACCGACGACAGTCAGATCTTCCCTTGCGATATCTCGCCGCATGGCAAGCAGCGGCGCATCTATACGCAGCGCGAACCCTTGCGCGCGATCAGCGCCATCACGCCCTTTAACCATCCGCTCAATCAGGTCGCGCATAAGATCGCGCCGTCGATCGCCACCAACAACAAAATGGTGCTGAAGCCGTCGGAGAAGACGCCGCTGACGGCGCTGCTGCTGGCGGATGTGCTCTACGAGGCGGGCTTGCCGCCGGAGATGTTCTCGGTCGTGACCGGCAACCCCCGCGAGATCGCGGACGAGATGTTGACGAACGAGCATGTCGATCTCATCACGTTCACGGGCGGCGTGTCGGTCGGCAAATACATCGCCACGCATATGGGCTATCGCCGCGCGGTGCTGGAGCTGGGCGGCAACGACCCGCTGATCGTCATGGAAGACGCCGACATCGAAGAGGCGGCGAGCTTGGCGGTGGCTGGCTCTTACAAGAATTCCGGGCAGCGCTGCACGGCGGTCAAGCGCATGATCGTGCAGAAGGATGTGGCCGATCGTTTCGTGGAGAAGCTGCTCGCCAAGACCAAGGCGATCAAATACGGCGACCCGGCCGATCCCAAGACAGACATGGGCACGGTGATCGACGAAGCGGCCGCCAAGACGTTCGAGCGGCGCGTCAACGACGCGATCGAGAAGGGTGGCAAGCTGCTCTACGGGCACGAGCGTCATGGCGCCCTCTATGCGCCGACGGTCATCGATCATGTGCAGCCGGATTGGGAGCTGGTGAAGGAAGAGACGTTCGGGCCGGTGTCGCCGGTGATCCGCGTCGCCGATATCGACGAGGCGATCCGTGTGTCGAACTCGACCGCCTACGGCCTGTCGTCGGGCGTGTGCACCAACCGCCTCGACTACATCACGCGTTTCGTCAGCGAGCTCGATGTCGGCACAGTCAACGTGCGCGAGGTACCGGGCTATCGCATCGAATGGTCGCCCTTCGGCGGCATCAAGGATTCGGGGCTCGGCTACAAGGAAGGCGTGCTCGAAGCGATGAAGAGCTTCACCCACCTCAAAACCTACTCGCTGCCCTGGCCGGCCTGAGCGCGATGGACTTAGACGACGAACGACGTGATCGACGAGATCATCGCGCTCTTCGAGCAGCGCGGCGGCGGCGATTACGGCGAGAGCATCACGCAGACCCAACATGCGCTGCAATCGGCGTGGCTTGCCGAGAAGCAGGGGGCGCGGCCGGCGATGACCGCGGCGGCGCTGCTGCACGATATCGGGCATCTTCTGGTCAGCACCGACGATCATCTCGCCGAGCGCGGCATCGATGATCGCCATGAAGCGATCGGTGCGGCGTTTCTCGCGCGACATTTTGTGACGGACGTTGTTGCCGCGGTGAGCCTGCATGTGCAGGCCAAGCGCATCTTGTGCGCGACCGAGCCCGGCTACAAAGACAGGCTGTCAGCGGCCTCGATCCTGAGCCTGGCGGTGCAGGGCGGGCCGGCGAGTGTCGACGAAGTCGATGCGTTCCGGCGCAAGACCGCCGCAAATGATGCCTTGGCGCTGCGGCGCTGGGACGACGAGGCGAAGATCGTCGGTCTCAAGACGCCGGATCTGGCGCATTTCCGGCCCCATCTCGAAGCGGCGCGCAAACCGTAATCTTGCCGTCGCGCGCAAGCCAAAACCGGCGGGCATGGCAGCCATGGGGCTCCTTGTTGCACAGACGGGGCTGACATTACGGTTCTGAAGGACCAAATGTCAGCTGATGCGCAACGCACTTGCCGAGACTCTGGCGACGGTGCAGGAAGAGAAGATGACGACCTCATCGACTCCGAAGGGCCGGCCGCGCGTGGTCATTGTCGGTTGCGGCTTTGGCGGGCTCAGCGCCGCCAAGGCGCTGCGCCGTGCCGATGTCGACGTCACGCTGATCGACCGGCGCAACTACCATCTCTTCCAGCCGCTGCTCTACCAGGTGGCAACGGCCGGCCTGTCGCCGGCCGAGATCGCGCAGCCGATCCGCGCCATCGTGCGCGACCAGGCCAACACCGCGGTGCTGCTCGGCCGCGTCACCGGCGTCGACACCGCGTCACGAGAGGTGATTCTCGACGATCGGCGCGTCGGCTACGACTATCTGATCCTGGCCACCGGCGCGCGTCACGCCTATTTCGGCCACGACGAGTGGGAGCCGGTGGCACCCGGCCTCAAGAAGATCGAGGACGCGACAGATATCAGGCGCCGCATCCTGCTCGCATTCGAGCGCGCCGAGATGACGGTGGACGAGGCGGAGCGGCGGCGCTTGCTGACCTTTGTGATCGTCGGCGGCGGGCCGACCGGCGTCGAGCTGGCCGGCGCCATCATCGAATTGGCGCGCCGGGCGCTGGCGATGGATTTCCGTCGCATCGACCCGCGCGCGGCGCGCGTGGTGCTGGTCGAGGCGGCATCGCGGTTGCTGCTGTCCTTCCCCGAGAAGCTCTCGGCCAAGGCCAAGACGGCGATCGAGAGGCTCGGGGTCGACGTGCGTCTTGGTACCCCGGTCACGGCATGCGATGCGGAGGGTGCCACGATCGGCACCGAGCGGCTGGAAGCCCGGACGATCCTTTGGGCGGCGGGCGTGGCGGCCTCGCCAGCGGCCAAGTGGATCGGCGCGGACAAGGACCGGGCCGGGCGGATCAAGGTCAATCCCGACCTGTCGGTCCCTGGCCATCCGACAATCTTCGCGATCGGCGATACGGCGCTCGTGCTGACGCCGGACGGCAAACAGGTGCCCGGTGTTGCCCCGGCGGCCAAGCAGCAGGGCGCCTATGTCGCCGGGCTCATCAAGGCGCAGCGGGAGGGCAAAACGATGCTCGCGCCGTTCCGGTATCGCAATTTCGGCAATCTTGCGACCATCGGCCGCAAGGCAGCGGTGATCGATTTCGGTTGGCTCTGGATGTCGGGCTTCTTCGCGTGGGTGCTGTGGAGCGTCGCCCACATCTATTTCCTGATCGGCTTCCGCAACCGGCTGGTCGTCGCCATGAATTGGATGTGGGCCTATCTCACGTTCCAGCGCGGCTCGCGACTGATCACCGGGGCGACCGGCCCGGACACTGAATCTTAGGTGGTGCGGCGCACGAGCTCGTAGAGGGCGACCGCCGCGGCATTGGAAACATTCAGGCTTTCCATGCCCTTGGCGATGGGGATGCGGACCATCAGATCGCAATGTTCGCGGGTCAGGCGGCGCAGGCCCTCGCCCTCGGCGCCCAGGACCAGGGCGATTTTGCCGCTGAGATCGGCCTCGTTGATCGCCTGATGGGCGGTGCCGTCGAGGCCGACGCACCAGAAGCCGGCCTGTTTCAGCCGGTCGAGGGCGCGCGACAGGTTGACCACCCGAACCAGCGGCACGCTCTCCATGGCGCCCGAGGCGGCCTTGGCCAAGGTGCCCTGGGCGGCAGGGGAGTGGCGCTCGGGCAGGATGACGGCGGCGGCGGCGAAGGCCGCGGCGGAGCGCAGGACCGCGCCTACGTTGTGCGGGTCGGTGACCTGGTCGAGGACCACGATCCGGGCGTTGCTTTGATCCTCGGTTGCCCGGCAAATGTCTTCGATATCAGTGTCTTCGAGGCCATCGACATGGATTGCGACGCCCTGATGGACGGCGCCGCGCGGGACCATGCGCTCGAGCGCTTCGCGCGTCACGATCTCGGCCTGGCGCAGGCCGAGCGGGCGGCGATCGGCCAGGGTTTCCAGGCGGCCGCCAAGGCTCGCCTCGGTTTCCGCTGTCAGCAGCAGGCGGTGGCAGCGGCGGCGCGGATTGGACAGCGCCGCCAGGACGGGATGGATACCGTAGAGCCAGATACCGTGTTTCCCATCCTGTGGCGCGCGACCACGTTCGGCGTGCCTTGGATCGGGGCGATGGGGGCGGGACTCCGGCCGGCCGGAACGCGGGCGATCGCCATTGGCACCGGCCCGCGAAGCGGGGTCGGTTTCGTACGGTCGGGCGCTGCGGTTCTTGCCTTTCATGGGAAGGCAGATTTAATATGCCGAATCAGAAGGAGCCGCAAGTCAACCCACCTGCTTTAGTCGCGCAGCGGGCCGGGATGGCTTGTTTTGTTGTGCTGATTTTCAGATTGACTTCTGGAGTTTTAGCCTCATATTGCGCGGTCCACGCGCAGGGTCCGGAAAAGCAAGCGCGGAGGGGTGGCCGAGTGGTTAATGGCAGCAGACTGTAAATCTGCCCGCGTCAGCGTACGTAGGTTCGAATCCTACCCCCTCCACCAGCTCGCGACGCTGGCGGTCGGCCAAGTCGGATCGGCGGGTCAGCAGGTGGTGCTGCGAAGGGGGCGACGGGCATCTCAGGCGGGTGTAGCTCAATGGTAGAGCTCCAGCCTTCCAAGCTGGCTACGTGGGTTCGATTCCCATCACCCGCTCCAGCCCGGTTGCGCTGGAGCGACAAATTGAACGCGCAGGGCGGCGCCGCAAACGCGCCGGACTGATGCAAGACAAGAGTTGAAAACAGCTCACAAGATCTCGGGACAAGGCGGAAAATGAGCAAGACCAAATTCGAGCGGAACAAGCCGCACTGCAATATCGGGACGATCGGGCACGTCGACCACGGGAAGACGTCGCTGACGGCTGCGATCACGAAGATCCTGGCGGAGTCGGGTGGGGCGACGTACACGGCGTACGACCAGATCGACAAGGCGCCGGAAGAGAAGGCGCGCGGGATCACGATCAACACGGCGCACGTGGAGTACGAGACGAAGAACCGTCACTACGCGCACGTGGATTGCCCGGGCCATGCGGACTACGTGAAGAACATGATCACGGGTGCGGCGCAGATGGATGGTGCCATCCTGGTGGTCAGTGCTGCCGACGGCCCGATGCCGCAGACGCGCGAGCACATCCTGCTGGCGCGCCAGGTCGGCGTGCCGGCGCTGGTGGTGTTCTTGAACAAGTGCGACATGGTCGAGGATCCGGAACTGCTGGACCTGGTTGAGCTCGAAGTGCGCGAGCTCCTGTCCAAGTACGAGTTCCCCGGCGACAAGATCCCGGTTGTGCGTGGCTCGGCCTTGATGGCGCTGGAGGGCAAGGACCCGAAGCTGGGCAAGGAAGCGATTCTCGAGTTGATGAAGGCGGTGGACGAGACCATCCCGCAGCCGACGCGCCCGAAGGACAAGCCGTTCCTGATGCCGATCGAGGACGTGTTCACGATCTCGGGCCGCGGCACGGTCGTGACGGGCCGCGTCGAGCGCGGGATCGTCAACGTCAACGACGAAGTCGAGATCGTGGGCCTGAAGCCGACGGTGAAGACGGTCGTGACGGGCGTTGAGATGTTCCGCAAGCTGCTGGACCGCGGAGAGGCGGGCGACAACATCGGCGCGCTTCTGCGCGGCACGAAGCGCGAGGAAGTCGAGCGCGGCCAGGTTCTGGCGGCCCCCGGCTCGATCACGCCGCACACGAAGTTTAAGGCTGAGGCGTACATCCTGACGAAGGAAGAGGGCGGTCGTCATACGCCGTTCTTCTCGAACTACCGGCCGCAGTTTTACTTCCGCACGACGGACGTGACGGGCCAGGTTGTTCTGCCGCAGGGGACGGAGATGGTGATGCCGGGCGACAACATCGCGATGGAAGTGCACCTGATTGCGCCGATCGCGATGGACGAAGGCCTGCGCTTTGCCATCCGCGAGGGCGGCCGCACCGTCGGTGCCGGCGTCGTCGCAAAGATCATCGAGTAGGGGCCCGCGACGCCGCCGACCACGGCGTCGCGACGGGGCGTTTAGGAGTGTAGCTCAATTGGTAGAGCACCGGTCTCCAAAACCGGGGGTTGTGGGTTCGAGTCCCCCCACTCCTGCCAGCCTTGGTCGCAACGCGCGGGAACGAGCAGCGGAGACTGATGTGATGGAAAACGCGATCTAATGAACGGCAGCAATCCAGAGACGACGCGCACCAACCCGATGGAGTTCATCCGGGAAGTGCGGCAGGAAGTGGCCAAGGTTTCTTGGCCCTCGCGCAAGGAGACCGTGATCACCACCACCATGGTGTTCGCGATGTCGATCCTCGCCGCGATCTTCTTCCTGATCGTGGACTGGATCTTGGCGCATGGCGTCAGCTTGCTGCTCGGGCTCGGAGGCTGAGACTATGGCGGCGCAGTGGTTTGTGATTCACGTCTACTCGGGCTTCGAGAAGAAAGTGGCGGGCTCGATCAAGGAGCAGGCCCAGCAGAAGGGCATGGCTCATCTGATCGACGAAGTCCTGGTCCCGACCGACAGCGTCGTTGAGGTTCGCAAGGGCAACAAGAAGGTCAATGCCGAGCGCAAATTCTTTCCCGGCTACGTGCTGGTGAAGATGGAGATGACCGACGAGAGCTGGCACTTGGTCAAGAACACGGCGAAGGTCACCGGGTTCCTAGGCGGGCGCGGGCGGCCGATGCCGATCAGCGAGAAGGAGGCGGACCGCCTCCTGCGCCAGATCAAGGAAGGCATCGAACGGCCGAAGCCGTCGATCACTTTCGAAGTCGGCGAGCAGGTGCGCGTCAGCGATGGGCCGTTCACGTCGTTCAACGGCCTGGTCGAGGAAGTGGACGAGGAAAAGGCGCGGCTCAAAGTGTCGGTGTCGATTTTCGGACGGCCGACGCCGGTCGAGCTCGAGTATTCGCAAGTCGAGAAGGTTTAACCTATTCCGCATGAGGCCGGCCGGCGTGGCGGCAGTCTCAGGCGGACAGACGCGATGGCGCATGAACCGGCCGGGGGCCCACGACAAAACCCCGCCGGGAGCCGAAAGGAACGAGTAGATGGCAAAAAAAGTAGTCGGATATATCAAACTGCAGGTGCCGGCCGGCCAGGCGAACCCGTCGCCGCCGATCGGTCCCGCACTCGGCCAGCGCGGCCTCAACATCATGGAGTTCTGCAAGCAGTTCAATGCGCAGACCCAGAAGATGGATGCCGGCACGCCGATCCCGGTGACGATCACGGCCTATCAGGACCGGACCTTCACCTTCATCATGCGCACGCCGCCGGCGTCGTACTTCCTCAAGAAGGCGGCGAAGATCGATGGCGGCTCGAAGGCCCCCGGCCGCGACGTGGCCGGCAAGGTGACGATGAAGCAGATCCGCGAGATCGCCGAGAAGAAGATGGTCGATCTCAATGCGCATGATCTCGATGCAGCCGCCAAGATGATTGCCGGCTCGGCCCGCTCGATGGGCCTGGAAGTGGTGGAGTAAGGCCATGGCGAAGATGGGAAAGCGTATTGCCAAGGCCTATACCGGCATCGACCGCGACAAGGTCTATACCGCCAAGGACGCGGTGCACCTGGTGAAGGCGCGTGCCACGGCCAAGTTCGACGAGACCGTCGAAATCGCCATGACGCTGGGTGTGGACACCCGCCATGCCGACCAGACGGTGCGCGGCATGGTCTCGCTGCCAAGCGGCACGGGCAAGAAAGTCCGCGTCGCCGTGTTCGCCAAGGGCGATCGCGCGGCGCAGGCGCAGGCCGCCGGGGCGGATGTCGTCGGTGCCGATGACCTTGCAGAAAAGGTGTTGGCGGGCCAAATAGACTTCGACCGCGTGATTGCGGCTCCCGATATGATGGCGGTGGTCGGCAAGCTCGGCAAAGTCCTGGGCCCTAAGGGCCTGATGCCGAACCCGAAACTCGGTACCGTGACGCCCAACGTCGCCCAGGCGGTGAAAGACGCCAAGGGCGGCCAGGTGCAGTTCCGGGCCGACAAGACCGGCAATGTGAACGTGGGCGTGGGCAAGGCGAGCTTCAGCGAGGATGCGCTGCTGGCGAACGTCAATGCCCTTCTGGACGCGATCAATCGCGCCCGCCCGTCAGGGGTAAAAGGCACGTACATCAAGAAGGTGACGCTGAGCTCCACAATGGGCCCGGGCGTCAAGCTGGATGTGTCGGGCTTCGGCGGCGTTGCTGCCGCCGCGGAGTAACTGAATTCCGCCGCTTTCGGTACCGACGGATTTCGGTATCGGTGGCGGCGGTGGCAGGGAGGGTCGCTCCGCGAGGGGCTCTCTCCCTCCTGTCCGAGACTGCAGGTGTCGTTGCCAAAGCCCGCGAGGGTCGAGGCGGCGGCTCAAATTCTCTCCCTCGGGGGAGTGGCCTGCATAGACAGAGGTCGGAACCGATGGCGTTGCCAGCCGGAAACGGAGGGCAGCGCGTCATCGGCTTGAACTTCTGGGACAGGTCGAGAAGGGTCTCGTCCGAGTTCCCGATTGGGATGCGGCGGGGCCCTTGTGTGCAACTGGGCCTCCGGCCCGGACCCGCAAGGTTCGGGAAGTGGGCTCTTACACTGGAGACGATCCGTGGACCGATCGCAGAAGGAAAAGCTGATCGCTTCGCTGAATGAGACTCTGAAGGGCGCCAACCTCGTCATCGTGACGAAGCAGGCGGGCCTGACGGTCGCCGAGATCACCGACTTGCGTCGGCAGATGCGGGCAGCGGGCGCCGGCTTCAAGGTTGCGAAAAATCGGCTTACGCGTCGTGCGCTGGACGGTACCAAGTACCAGCCTCTCGCAGACTTGTTCAAAGGCCCGACGGCCATTGCGTTCAGCCAGGATCCGGTGGCTGCGGCAAAGGTGTCCGTCGAGTACGCGAACAAGAACGAGAAGCTGAGCATTGTCGGCGGCAGTCTGGGCGAGCGTCAGCTCGACCTGAAGGCCATCAAGGCCCTTGCGGCCCTGCCTTCCCTCAAGGAAGTGCGGGCGCAGCTCGCGGGCTTGATCAACACGCCGGCAACCCGTCTTGCCACGGTCGTCCGCGCACCTGCTGGAGCGCTGGCGCGCGTCATCAACGCCCATGCCCAGAAACAGGGCGGGGCGGCGTAATCCCGATCCCATCAAACCGAAGTTCAAGCTGAGGAGACACTACCAATGGCCGATCTCGCCAAAATCGTTGAAGACCTGTCGAGCCTGACCGTCCTTGAGGCGGCTGAGTTGACGAAGTTGCTGGAAGAAAAGTGGGGCGTGTCCGCTGCCGCACCGGTGGCCGTGGCCGCCGCGGGCGGCGGTGCCGCTGCCGCCGCACCCGCGGCGGAGAAGACGGAGTTCACGGTCGTCCTCACCGCGGCCGGCGACAAGAAGATCAACGTCATCAAGGAAGTCCGTGCGATCACGGCCCTCGGCCTCAAAGAAGCCAAGGACCTGGTCGAGGGCGCTCCCAAGACCGTCAAGGACGGCGTCAACAAGGACGAGGCTGCCAAGCTCAAGAAGCAGCTCGAAGACGCCGGCGCGACCGTCGAGGTCAAGTAAGGCAGAACGCCAGCCGTTCGGCGGGCGGTGGTGCGGCTCACAAGGCCGCAGCACCGCCCAAGCCGGTCCCAGGATCGGCTGGCGAGAGACAAAATTAACTGGGATCGGCGGAGTTGGGCATGGCGTTTTGCTGGCCCGCATGTGAAGAGGCGATGAGGAACTCCATGGTGCAGTCCTTGAACGGTCGGAAGCGCATTCGCAAGGTGTTCGGGCATATCCCCGAGGTAGCCCCGATGCCGAATCTGATCGAAGTTCAGATGAGTTCGTACAAGGGCTTCCTGCAGATGAACGTACCGCCCGAAAAGCGGAACGCTGTGGGCATCCAGGAAGTGTTCCGTTCGGTCTTCCCGATCAAGGATTTCTCGGAGCGCGCGCAGCTCGAGTTCGTCAAGTACGAGCTCGAAGAGCCGAAATACGACGTCGACGAGTGTCAGCAGCGTGGCATGACCTTCGCCGCTCCGCTCAAAGTGACACTGCGCCTGGTGGTGTGGGATGTCGATGAGGAGACGGGCTCGCGCTCGATTCGCGACATCAAGGAGCAGGACGTCTACATGGGCGACATGCCGCTCATGACGGACAAGGGCACCTTCATCATCAACGGCACCGAGCGCGTCATCGTCAGTCAGATGCATCGCAGCCCGGGCGTGTTCTTCGATCACGACAAGGGCAAGACCCATTCGTCGGGCAAGTATCTGTTCGCGGCGCGCGTGATCCCGTACCGCGGCTCGTGGCTCGATTTCGAATTCGATGCCAAGGACCTCGTCTATGTCCGCATCGACCGCCGCCGCAAGCTGCCGGTGACGACGCTGTTCATGGCGCTCAACGGCTTGGCGTCGGAGAAGCTGCGCCTCGAGCGCGAGGCGCAGGCCAAGACGCTCGCCCCGGGCGAAGCGCAGGGCATGACGGCCGAAGAGATCCTCGGCTACTTCTACGACCAGGTGGTGTTCACCTTGGGCAAGAAGGGCTGGAAGACGCAGTTCAATCCCGACCGCATGCGCGGCGTGAAGGTTTCGGGCGAGCTCATCGACGCCAAGACCGGCAAGGTGCTGGCCGAGGCGGGCACGAAGATCACCCCGCGCCTGGCGCGCAAGCTCAAGGAAGACGGCGTCACGGAAGTGCTCGCCTCGCTTGAAGACATCAAGGGCCGCTACGTGGCCATCGATATCATCAACGAGAAGACGGGCGAGATCTTCGTCGAGGCTGGCGACGAGCTGACCGCGGCGACGCTCAAGGGGCTGGAAGAGGCGAAGATCACGACGATCCCGACTCTCCATATCGACCACATCACGGTCGGCCCGTACATCCGCAACACGCTGAAGGCCGACAAGAACAACTCGCGCGAAGAAGCGCTGATCGAAATCTACCGTGTCATGCGCCCGGGCGAGCCGCCCACGCTCGAGACGGCGGAAGCGCTGTTCCGCGGCCTGTTCTTCGATCCGGAGCGCTACGACCTCTCGGCCGTCGGCCGCGTGAAGATGAATTCGCGCCTGGCGATCGACGCGCCGGACACGATGCGCGTGCTGCGCAAGGAAGACATCCTGGCGATCGTCAAGATGCTGGTCGAGCTCAAGGACGGGCGCGGCGAGATCGACGACATCGACCATTTGGGCAATCGCCGCGTGCGCTCGGTCGGCGAGCTGATGGAAAATCAGTATCGCATCGGCCTGCTGCGCATGGAGCGTGCGATCCGCGAGCGCATGTCGACGGTCGAGATCGACTCCGTCATGCCGCATGACCTGATCAACGCCAAGCCGGCGGCGGCGGCGGTGCGCGAGTTCTTCGGTTCGTCGCAGCTCTCGCAGTTCATGGATCAGACCAACCCGCTGTCGGAGATCACCCACAAGCGCCGCCTCTCGGCGCTTGGGCCAGGCGGTCTCACGCGCGAGCGCGCCGGCTTCGAGGTGCGCGACGTGCACCCGACGCATTACGGCCGCATCTGCCCGATTGAGACGCCGGAAGGCCCGAACATCGGCCTCATCAACTCGCTGGCGACCTATGCCCGCGTCAACCAGTACGGCTTCATCGAGAGCCCGTACCGGCGCGTGCGCGACGGCAAGGTGACCGAAGAGGTCGTCTATCTCTCGGCGATGGAAGAGAGCCGCTACAACATCGCGCAGGCGAATATCGAACTCGACCCCAAGACCAACCGGGTCGTGGCCGAGCTGACCAATTGCCGCCATGGCGGCGATTTCCAGCTGGTGAAGCCCGAGCAGATCGACTTCATCGACGTGTCGCCCAAGCAGCTCGTCTCGGTCGCCGCGGCGCTGATCCCGTTCCTCGAGAACGACGACGCCAACCGCGCGCTGATGGGCTCGAACATGCAGCGTCAGGCGGTGCCGCTGATCCGCGCCGAGGCGCCGCTCGTGGGCACCGGCATGGAAGCGGTGGTGGCGCGTGACTTGGGTGCGGCGATTGCCGCCAAGCGCTCGGGCGTGGTCGACCAGGTCGACGCGACGCGTATCGTCGTGCGCGCGACGGAGGAAATGTCGCACTCGGCCTCGGGCGTGGACATCTACAACCTGCTCAAGTTCCAGCGCTCGAACCAGAACACCTGCATCACCCAGCGCCCGCTTGTGAAGAAGGGCGATCCGGTGAAGGTGGGCGACATCATCGCCGACGGCCCGTCGACGCAGCTCGGTGAGCTGGCGCTGGGCCGCAACGTGCTCGTCGCGTTCATGCCGTGGAACGGCTACAACTTCGAAGACTTCGATCCTCATCTCCGAGCGGATCGTGTCCGAGGACGTGTTCACCTCCATCCACATCGAAGAGTTCGAGGTGATGGCCCGCGATACCAAGCTGGGCCAGGAGGAAATCACGCGCGACATCCCCAACGTCGGCGAGGAAGCGCTCAAGAACCTCGACGAGGCGGGCATCGTCTATATCGGCGCCGAAGTCATGCCGGGCGACATCCTGATCGGCAAGGTCACGCCGAAGGGCGAGTCGCCGATGACGCCGGAAGAGAAGCTCTTGCGCGCGATCTTCGGCGAGAAGGCCTCGGACGTGCGCGACACCAGCCTGCGTCTGCCGCCGGGCGTTTCCGGCACGGTCGTCGAGGTGCGCGTGTTCTCGCGGCGCGGCGTCGACAAGGACGAGCGCGCGCAGGCGATCGAGCGCGCCGAGATCGAGCGTCTGGCCAAGGACCGCGACGACGAGCGCGCGATCCTGGAGCGCAGCTTCGCGCAGCGCATGCGCGAGCGTCTGCTCGGCCAGGTGACGGCCGGCGGCCTCAAGCAGATCAAGCCGGCGACCAAGATCACCAACGAGGTCTTGGACGAGTACACGCCGGGCCAGTGGCGCCAGATCGTCGTGAAGAACGACAAGATCATGGCGGACATCGAGGCGCTCAAGAAGCAGTTCGACGAGAGCGTGAAGGCACTCGAGGCGCGCTTCGAGAACAAGGTCGAGAAGCTGCAGCGCGGCGACGAGCTCCCGCCGGGCGTCATGAAGATGGTCAAGGTCTTCGTGGCCGTGAAGCGCAAGCTGCAGCCGGGCGACAAGATGGCCGGCCGTCACGGCAACAAGGGCGTGATCTCCAGGATCATGCCGGCCGAGGACATGCCGCATCTGGCCGATGGCGGCCCGGTCGACATCGTGCTCAACCCGCTGGGCGTGCCGAGCCGCATGAACGTCGGGCAGATCCTCGAGACGCATCTCGGCTGGGCTTCGGCGCGGCTGGGCAAGCAGATCGGCGAAATGCTCGACAAGTTGCACAAGAGCGTCAAGCCGGCGGATGTGCGCAAACAGTTGCACCGCATCTATGGCAAGGACGGCATCAAGGAGAACGGTGCGGAGCCGAGCGATGAGGATGTCGTGCAGCTCGCGCGCAATCTGCGCGAGGGCATCCCGATGGCAACGCCGGTGTTCGATGGCGCGCACGAGGCCGACATCGTCGACATGCTGAAGCTGGCCGATCTCGACTCGTCCGGCCAGGTGTGGCTGTGGGACGGGCGTACGGGCGAGCGGTTCGATCGTCAGGTGACGGTGGGCTACATCTACATGCTCAAGCTCCATCACCTGGTCGACGACAAGATCCACGCGCGTTCGATCGGCCCCTACAGCCTGGTCACCCAGCAGCCGTTGGGCGGCAAGGCGCAGTTCGGCGGACAGCGCTTCGGCGAAATGGAGGTCTGGGCGCTCGAAGCGTACGGCGCCGCCTACACGCTGCAGGAGATGCTCACCGTCAAGTCCGACGACGTGTCAGGCCGCACCAAGGTCTACGAAGCGATCGTGCGCGGCGACGACAATTTCGAGGCGGGCATTCCCGAATTGTTCAACGTGTTGGTCAAGGAACTGCGCTCGCTGGGTCTCAACGTCGAGCTCAACCAGCAGAACTATTGATCGTGGCATCCCGGCCGGCGCTCTCGCCGGCCGGGCGGAATTTCCGGGGTCGCAGGACAACCGTGATACGGGCGACAGCGTCGGTGCAATAGCGGCCCGCCGCACACGCCCAGCAGGAGACAGTGATGAACGAAGTTGCGAACATCTTGGGCCAGACGACCGGTCCGCAGCAGTTCGATCAGATCCGCATCTCGATCGCCAGCCCGGAGCGCATCCGCTCCTGGTCCTACGGCGAGATCAAGAAGCCGGAGACGATCAACTACCGGACCTTCAAGCCGGAACGCGACGGCCTGTTCTGCGCCCGCATCTTCGGGCCGATCAAGGATTACGAGTGCTTGTGCGGCAAGTACAAGCGCATGAAGTATCGCGGCATCATCTGCGAGAAGTGCGGCGTTGAAGTCACGCTCTCGAAGGTGCGGCGCGAGCGCATGGGCCATATCGAGCTCGCCTCGCCGGTCGCGCATATCTGGTTCCTGAAGTCGCTGCCGAGCCGCATCGGCCTGTTGCTCGACATGACGCTGCGCGATCTCGAGCGCGTGCTCTATTTCGAGAACTACATGGTCATCGAGCCGGGCCTGACCTCGCTCAAGCAGCACCAGCTGCTGAGCGAAGACCAGTTCATCAAGGCCCAGGACGAGTTCGGCGAGGACGCGTTCACGGCGCAGATCGGCGCCGAGGCGCTCAAGACCGTGCTGTCGGCGATCGAGCTGGAGCCGGAGCGCGAGAAGGTGCGCGGCGACCTCAAGGAGACGACCTCCGAGGCCAAGCGCAAGAAGCTGGTCAAGCGGCTGAAGCTGGTCGAGTACTTCATCGATTCCGGCAATCGCCCGGAATGGATGATCCTCGACGTCGTGCCGGTCATCCCGCCCGAGCTGCGTCCGCTCGTTCCGCTCGATGGTGGCCGCTTTGCCACGTCGGACCTGAACGACCTCTATCGCCGCGTCATCAACCGCAACAACCGCCTGAAGCGGCTGATCGAGCTCAAGGCGCCGGACATCATCGTGCGCAACGAAAAGCGCATGCTGCAGGAGGCCGTCGACGCGTTGTTCGACAACGGCCGCCGCGGCCGCGTCATCACGGGTGCCAACAAGCGCCCGCTGAAGTCGCTCAGCGACATGCTCAAGGGCAAGCAGGGCCGCTTCCGCCAGAACCTGCTCGGCAAGCGCGTCGATTACTCCGGCCGTTCGGTCATCGTCGTCGGTCCGGAGCTCAAGCTGCACCAGTGCGGCCTGCCCAAGAAGATGGCGCTCGAGCTGTTCAAGCCGTTCATCTACTCGAAGCTCGAGCTCTACGGCATGGCGACCACGATCAAGGCCGCCAAGCGCATGGTCGAGAAAGAGCGGCCGGAAGTGTGGGACATCCTCGAAGAGGTCATCCGCGAGCATCCCGTGCTGCTGAACCGCGCGCCGACGCTGCATCGCCTGGGCATCCAGGCGTTCGAGCCGGTGCTGATCGAAGGCAAGGCGATCCAGCTGCATCCGCTGGTCTGCACGGCGTTCAACGCCGATTTCGACGGCGACCAGATGGCCGTGCACGTTCCGCTGTCGCTCGAAGCGCAGCTGGAAGCGCGCGTCTTGATGATGTCGACGAACAACATCCTGTCGCCCGCCAACGGCAAGCCGATCATCGTGCCCTCGCAGGACATCGTGCTCGGCCTCTACTACCTCACCATGCAGTACGACGGCGACATTGGCGAAGGCCTGGTGTTCGGCGACGTGGCCGAGGTGGAGCAGGCGCTGTTCCACAACAAGGTCTCGCTGCACGCCAAGATCCGCTGCCGCTACAAGACGGTCGACAAGGACAACAAGCCGATCACCATCGTGATCGACACCACGCCGGGCCGCGCGCTGCTCTCGCAGCTTCTGCCGCGCCACCCCAACGTGCCGTTCGGCCTGGTCAACCAGCTGCTGACGAAGAAGGAAATCTCCAACGTCATCGACGTGGTCTACCGCCATTGCGGCCAGAAGGAGACGGTGATCTTCGCCGACCGCATGATGGCGATCGGCTTCAGCCATGCCTGCCGCGCCGGCATTTCGTTCGGCAAGGACGACCTGGTCATCCCGGCCAGCAAGACCAAGCTGGTGAATGAGACGCAAGACCGCGTCACCGAGTACGAGCAGCAGTACCAGGACGGCCTGATCACCCAGGGCGAAAAGTACAACAAGGTGGTCGACGCCTGGTCGCACTGCACGGACCGCGTGGCCGAAGAGATGATGAAGGAGATCAGCCGCCCGAAGAAGGGCGAGCCGATCAACGCCGTCTACATGATGGCGCACTCGGGCGCTCGTGGCTCGGCGGCGCAGATCAAGCAGCTCGCCGGCATGCGCGGCCTGATGGCCAAGCCGTCGGGCGAAATCATCGAGACGCCGATCATCTCGAACTTCAAGGAAGGCCTCACCGTTCTCGAGTACTTCAACTCGACGCACGGCGCGCGTAAGGGCCTCGCCGACACGGCGCTCAAGACGGCCAACTCCGGCTATCTGACGCGCCGCCTGGTCGACGTGGCGCAGGACGCGATCATCATCGAGGACGATTGCGGCACGACCGACGGCCTCGCCATGAAGGCGGTGGTCGAGGGCGGCGAGGTGATCTCGCCGCTGGCCGAGCGCATCCTCGGCCGAAGCGCCTCGATCGACATCACCGATCCGCTGACCGGCGAAACGCTGGTGGCGGCGGGCGAGCTGATCGAGGAAGCGCAGGTCGAGAAGATCGACAAGGCGGGCCTCGAGCAGGTCAAGATCCGCTCGGTGCTCACCTGCCAGAGCAAGACCGGCGTGTGCGGCCGCTGCTACGGCCGCGATCTGGCGCGCGGAACGCGCGTCAATGTCGGCGAAGCGGTGGGCATCATCGCCGCGCAGTCGATCGGCGAGCCGGGCACGCAGCTCACCATGCGCACGTTCCACATCGGTGGTGCGGTGCAGCGCGGTGCCGAGCAGTCCTCGGTCGAAGCGGCCTATGACGCCAAGGTGGTGATCCGCAACCGCAACGTGGTTGTGAACAGCCAGGGCATCCCGGTCGTGATGGGCCGCAGTTGCGAAGTCGTTCTCATGGACGAGAACAACCGCGAGCGCGCGCGCCATCGCGTCCCCTACGGCGCCAAGCTGCTGGCCGACGACCAGGCGATGGTCAAGAAGGGCCAGAAGCTGGCGGAGTGGGATCCCTACACGCTGCCGATCATCACGGAGAAGGAAGGTATCGCGCACTACATCGACCTGATCGAAGGCGTGTCGATGCGCGAAATCCTCGACGAGGCGACCGGCATTTCCAACAAGGTCGTCATCGATTGGCGTCAGCAGCCCAAGGGGGCGGAGCTGAAGCCGCGCATCACGCTGCGCGACAAGAAGGGGCAGGTCATCACGCTCGCGAACGGGCTTGAGGCGCGCTACTTCATGTCGGTCGACGCGGTGCTGTCGATCGAGAACGGTGCGGAAGTGCGGGCCGGCGACGTGCTGGCGCGTATCCCGCGCGAATCCTCGAAGACCCGCGACATCACGGGCGGTCTGCCGCGCGTGGCGGAGCTGTTCGAGGCGCGCCGGCCGAAGGATTTCGCGATCATCAGCGAGATCGACGGCCGCGTCGAGTTCGGCAAGGACTACAAGACCAAGCGGCGCATCCTGGTCCGCCCGGCGGACGAGGCGGCGAACCCGGTCGAGTACCTGATCCCGAAGGGCAAGCACATCTCCGTGCAGGAAGGCGACTACGTCCAGCGCGGCGATCTGCTGATGGACGGCAACCCCGTCCCGCACGACATCCTGCGGGTGATGGGCGTCGAAGCGCTGGCGACCTATCTGGTCAACGAGATCCAGGAGGTCTACCGGCTGCAGGGCGTGAAGATCAACGACAAGCACATCGAGGTGATCGTTCGCCAGATGCTGCAGAAGGTCGAGATCGACGAGCCCGGCGAGACGACGTTCCTGGCGGGCGAGCAGATCGACCGCGACGAGTTCGACACGGTCAACGCCAAGGCGGCGGCGGAAAACCTGCGCGAAGCCACGGCCAAGCCGGTGCTGCAGGGCATCACCAAAGCCTCGCTGCAGACGCGCTCGTTCATCTCGGCCGCGTCGTTCCAGGAGACCACGCGCGTCCTCACCGAGGCGGCGGTCATCGGCAAGATCGACAGCCTGCTCGGCCTCAAGGAGAACGTGATCGTCGGCCGCCTGATCCCGGCCGGAACGGGCAGCGTGATGAACAACGTTCGTCACCTGGCGGCGGAACGCGATCGCGAGCTGCTCTCGGCCAAGGGCGAGGGCGAAGGGCAGGTCGAAGACGGCGGCGCCAAGGACGAGAAGCCCAAGGCGATCGCCGGACAGCGGCGTCGCGCCAAGGCCGGCTGATCGCCGCAGCCGACGTTCGAAGACAGAGCGGCCCCTCCGGCGACGGAGGGGCCGTTTTTCGTTGCGCCGAGGCCTGATTCCTGCTGCCAGTTTCTGGCAGTATGATGTGAGAGCGTCAGGATCGGGAAATGTCGCGCGCCCAACGCCTTCTGGAGCTGATCCAGGTTTTGCGCCGCTATCGCCAGCCGGTGTCCGGTCGGACTCTGGCCGACGCGATCGGTGTGAGCCTGCGTACACTCTATCGCGACATCGCGGCGCTGCAGGCGCAAGGGGCGGGCATCGAAGGCGAGGCGGGGCTCGGCTACGTCCTGCGGCCAGGCTTCATGCTGCCGCCGCTGATGTTCTCGGAGGAGGAGATCGAGGCGCTGGTGCTGGGCTCGCGCTGGGTGGCCGAACGCGGCGACGACGCGCTGGCGGCATCCGCGCGCAATGCGCTTGCCAAGATCGCGGCTGTCTTGCCCAGCGATCTGCGCGATGGCGTGGACGCGACGGCGCTGTTGATCGGGCCGGCGGCACCGCTGGAAGCGGGCAGCGTCGATCTGGCCGTGATCCGCCGCGCGATCCGCGAGGAGCGCAAGCTCGCGATCACCTATCGCGATGCGCGCGACAAGGCGAGCCAGCGCACGATCTGGCCGTTTGCACTTGGCTATTTCGACCGTGTGCGCGTGATCGCGGCGTGGTGTGAGCGGCGCCAGGATTTCCGGCATTTCCGCACCGACCGCATCGTCGCGCTGGACGCGTCGACGACACGCTACAGGCGCCGGCGCCAGGCGCTGCTCAAAGACTGGCGTACACAGCAAGGCATTGCGACGGAGTAAGGCGGCGGTCTTTCTGCTGCCAAAATCTGGGCCGTGTCTCAGTTTGAATGTCAGCGGTGTTGAGGCTGCGTTCCCACCCTGGCAATTGATCGCCCTGTAGCATGAAGGAGTTTCGTCCATGTCTGTGGAATTGGTGCGCGACCTTTTCGATCGATGGGAACGCGTCTGGCATCAGCAACAGTACGACCTGGTCGCCGGATGCGTGGCGCCGGTCTACATCCGGCACGAGGAAGCGGGCACGCGGCGGGTGACACCAGAGGAATACGCAAGCGAACTCGCCGCCAACCGGCGGAAGCGGCCGAACACGCGCGTCGTTGTTTACGACCACGAGATCACCGCGGACCGCGCTTGGTTCCGCTTTACGCTGATGTGGAATGACGCGAAAACCGGCGAGAAGCGGACGCAGGCCGGGATGCAGGCCTATCGGATTGAGCAAGGCAAGCTTGCGGAGACCTGGCCCGCGCTACTCGCGCTTGGCTCGACATGGCCGGACGTCGCGGGGCAGGAGCGTTGGACCAGCAAGCGGGCTTGAGCGGCGCTCATCCTGCGTCCCCAAAGGCGATTTTCAAATGGCATACTGCCAAAATCTGGCAGCAGGGGCGAGTAGGGTCCGTTCTGCCGCGGGCCGCGCATGGTGCCGGCCCGGTGCCAAGCCGAAGGAGCCGGCCATGCCCGATCTCAGCATCGTCATCCTCTATGTCGACAGCCCGCAAGCCAGCACGGCGTTCTACAGCGGTCTGCTCGGCCGCGATCCGGTCGAAGCCTCGCCGACCTTCGCCATGTTCGCGATGGACAGCGGCGTCATGCTCGGGCTGTGGTCGCGCCACACGGTCGAGCCCGCGGCGACGCCGGTGGGTGGGGGCGAGATCGCCTTCAATGTCGGCGATGCCGCGCAGGTGAAAAGCACGCATGCCGCGTGGCAGAAGCGCGGCCTGAACATCATCCAGGCGCCGACCGAGATGGATTTCGGGCACACCTTCGTGGCCCTCGACCCCGACGGGCACCGCCTGCGCGTGCTGGCCGTGCCGGCGCCGTGAGCAGCCCTATTCCTTAGCGAGCGGTGCTGGAAGCGGCGCGGAGGTAGTCGAGATCGCGCAGGATGGCGCGCACGATTTCCATGCGCGCGGCGAGGTGAGACGGCGTCGACATATCCATGTTCAAGGCGAAGAAGATGACATCGGCGCCGCGCTCCACCCAGCCGACCCACCAGCCGATATTCGGTGTCACATGCCCGTCCCAACCGGTCTTGGCGCGGATCGTGTAATCGACGCCGGCTTCGACCACCATGATGTCTTTCACCAGCGCCAGGGTGCGGCCGGAGAAGGGCAGATCGTCGCGGTAAAGGCGGGTGAGAAAGCCGATCTGCTCCTCGGCCGAGATGGTCAGCGGCCCATCCAGCCAGAACCGGTCGATCACGTCGCCGATGTCGTTGTTGCCGTAGCCGATGCGCGCCACGTAGTCGCGCATGCGATCGGGGCCGATGCGCCGCGCGATCTCCTGATAGACCGGCACCACGGAGTCCCGGATGGCGCTGCGCAGCGTGTGGTCGCGGTTCCAGGGGGCGATTTGGCGCGTCACGCCGTCCCATTTGAAGACCTCGCTATCGGCGTCGCGTACCGCGCCGGTCTCCAGGCCGATCAGCGAATTGGGGATCTTGAAGGTCGAGGCGGGGGTGAAGCGGGTGCGGGCGCGCTCGGGATTGTGCACCAGGATGCGGTCTTGACGCAGATCGTAGATCAGGAGGGTGCCGACGGTGCCCGCGGCGGCAAAATACCGCGCGAAATCGGCGCGTTCGGTCCAGTTGGCGCCGCTTTCGGCCCGAACAGGCAAAGAGACGCTGGCGGTGGCAAGGACAAAGGCAAGTAGAAGGGTGGTCCGGTGCAAATAGTCAGAAGTCATGGTCGTGTTGAGCCCCTGATGGCGGTGCGACATCTCGGCCGACGGGTGGTTGGCGGCCGCGGCCTCATCGTCTAACCCATTGTTATGGCAGGAATTAGGCGGATTTGGCGGAGGCCGGAAAGGGTTTCCCGCCGTTAATGGGTTTTTCTTGACGGGCCCAGGGGCCATCCATATATTCCGCGCCAGCCTGAAGGGGCCGGTAGTCGGACATCGCGGTCCGAGACCCGGTTCCGGGTGATACGAACTGACAGTTCAACTGCCGGCTCTACCGGAAGTTCGACGCGCGCCCGAGGGAAGCACACGGGTTTGGCTTCCTGTCGGGCATTTTGTTACGCCGCTGCCGCGAAGCGGATTGAAGGGTGTTTGGGATGCCAACGATCAACCAGCTGATCCGCAAAGGCCGCGGCGACAAGACCGAGCGCAACAAGGTGCCGGCGCTGCGCGGGTCGCCGCAGAAGCGCGGCGTTTGCACGCGCGTCTATACGACGACGCCGAAGAAGCCGAACTCGGCGCTGCGCAAAGTCGCGCGCGTGCGGCTCACCAACGGCTACGAAGTCACCAGCTACATCCCCGGCGAAGGCCACAATCTGCAGGAACACTCGGTCGTCATGATCCGCGGCGGCCGCGTCAAGGATCTGCCCGGTGTGCGCTACCACATCATCCGCGGCACGCTCGATACCCAGGGCGTCAAGGATCGCCGCCAGCGCCGTTCGAAATACGGCGCCAAGCGTCCGAAGTAAGGAGGTCCTCGTCCATGTCCCGCCGCCGCGCAGCAAAACGCCGCGATGTTCTCCCCGATGCGAAATTCGGGGATACCGTCCTCAGCCGCTTCATGTCCTGCTTGATGTATTCGGGCAAGAAGTCGGCGGCCGAGCAGATCGTCTATGGCGCGCTCGAGCACATCCAGAAGCGCACCGGCCAGGACCCGATCAAGGTGTTCCACGGCGCCCTCGACAATGTGAAGCCGGCCCTTGAAGTCCGTTCGCGCCGCGTTGGCGGCGCCACCTACCAGGTTCCCGTCGAAGTCCGTCTCGACCGCGGCCAGGCGCTGGCGATCCGTTGGCTGATCATTTCGGCGCGCGGCCGTACCGAGCACACGATGACCGAGCGTCTGTCGGGCGAATTGATGGATGCCGCGAACAATCGCGGCGGCGCCGTCAAGAAGCGCGAAGACACGCACCGGATGGCGGAAGCCAACCGCGCCTTCTCGCACTACCGCTGGTAAGAGGACGCGACCCTCATGGCCCGCATCACGCCCCTCGAGCGCTACCGTAACATCGGCATCATGGCCCACATCGATGCCGGCAAGACCACGACCACGGAGCGCATCCTTTTCTACACCGGCAAGTCCTACAAGATCGGCGAAGTGCACGAAGGCACGGCGACGATGGACTGGATGGAGCAGGAGCAGGAGCGTGGCATCACCATCACGTCGGCGGCCACGACGTGCTTCTGGCGCGACCATCGCGTCAACATCATCGATACGCCGGGCCACGTCGATTTCACGATTGAAGTCGAGCGCTCCTTGCGCGTGCTCGACGGCGCGGTCGCCGTGTTCGACGGCGTGAACGGCGTTGAGCCGCAGTCGGAGACGGTGTGGCGCCAGGCCGACAAGTACGACGTGCCGCGCGTGTGCTTCATCAACAAGATGGACCGCATCGGCGCCGACTTCTTCATGTCGGTCGGCACGATCGAGGAGAAATTGGGCGCCAAGGCGGTTGTCCTGCAGCTGCCGATCGGCGCTGAAGGCGGATTCGCCGGCGTCGTCGATCTCGTGCGCATGAAGTCCGTCACCTACAAGGACGAGACGATGGGCGCCGAGTACGTGCTCGGCGACATCCCGGACAATCTCAAGGACCAGGCGGCGGAATACCGCACCAAGCTGATCGAAGCCGTCGTCGACATGGACGACGCGGTGCTCGAAGCCTATCTCGGCGGCACCGAGCCGACCGAAGAGCAGCTCAAGGCCTGCATCCGCAAGGGTACGGTCAACAGCAAATTCTATCCGGTCATCTGCGGCTCGGCCTTCAAGAACAAGGGCGTGCAGCCACTGCTCGACGCGGTCGTCGACTACCTGCCGGCGCCGTCTGACGTGGCCGCGGTCAAGGGCACGTCGATCGACGGCAAGACCGAGCTTGAGCGCAAATGCTCGGATAGCGAGCCGTTCGCCGGCTTGGCATTCAAGATTATGACCGATCCGTTCGTGGGCACGCTCACGTTCATGCGCGTCTATTCGGGCTCGCTGCAGAGCGGCACGGGCGTGCTCAACTCGGTCAAGGACAATCGCGAGCGTATCGGCCGCATGTTGCTCATGCATGCCAACACCCGTGAAGAGATCAAGGAAGCGCTGGCCGGCGACATCGTCGCCTTGGTCGGCATGAAGAACACGACGACCGGCGACACGCTGTGCGACGCCGACAAGCCGATCGTGCTCGAGCGCATGGAATTCCCGGACCCCGTCATCGAGGTCGCGATCGAGCCCAAGACGAAGGCCGACCAGGAGAAGATGTCGCAGGCGCTGATCAAGCTGGCGCAGGAGGATCCGTCCTTCCGCGTGGCGACCGATCAGGAATTGGGCCAGACCATCCTCAAGGGCATGGGCGAGCTCCATCTCGACATCAAGGTCGACATCCTCAAGCGCACCTACAAGGTCGAGGCCAATGTCGGCGCGCCGCAGGTGGCCTATCGCGAGACGATCAGCAAGACGATCGAGCACGACTACACGCACAAGAAGCAGTCGGGTGGCTCGGGCCAGTACGCGCGCATCAAGGTGCGGTTTGAGCCGCTGCCGGCCGGTGGCGGCTATGAATTCGAGAACGACGTGGTCGGCGGCACGGTGCCGAAGGAATACGTGCCGGGCGTGGAAAAGGGCCTCGAGGCCTCTCGCACGACAGGCGTGATCGCCGGCTTCCCGGTCATCGACTTCAAGGCGACGCTGGTCGACGGTGCCTATCACGACGTTGATTCGAGCGCGCTGGCGTTCGAAATCGCGGCGCGCGCCTGCTTCCGCGAAGGCATCGCGAAGGCCGGTCCCAAGCTGCTCGAGCCGATCATGAAGGTCGAAGTCGTGACGCCCGAGGATTACATGGGCGACGTCATCGGCGACCTGAACAGCCGGCGCGGCCAGATCAACGGCATGGATAGCCGCGGCAATGCGCGCGTGATCGATGCGATGGTCCCGCTCGCCAACATGTTCGGCTACGTCAACACGCTGCGCTCGATGAGCCAGGGCCGTGCCCAGTTCTCGATGCAGTTCGATCACTACGAGCAGGTCCCGCAGCAGGTCGCGGATGAAGTCCGCGCCAAGATGGCCTGATCCCACTCCAGGAAGAGCGGAGAAGAACAAATGTCCAAGACCAAATTCGAGCGGAACAAGCCGCACTGCAATATCGGGACGATCGGGCACGTCGACCATGGGAAGACGTCGCTGACGGCTGCGATCACGAAGATCCTGGCGGAGTCGGGTGGGGCGACGTACACGGCGTACGACCAGATCGACAAGGCGCCGGAAGAGAAGGCGCGCGGGATCACGATCAACACGGCGCATGTGGAGTATGAGACGAAGAACCGTCACTACGCGCATGTGGATTGCCCGGGCCATGCGGACTACGTGAAGAACATGATCACGGGTGCGGCGCAGATGGATGGTGCCATCCTGGTGGTCAGTGCTGCCGACGGCCCGATGCCGCAGACGCGCGAGCACATCCTGCTGGCGCGCCAGGTCGGCGTGCCGGCGCTGGTGGTGTTCTTGAACAAGTGCGACATGGTCGAGGATCCGGAGCTTCTGGACCTGGTCGAGCTCGAAGTGCGCGAGCTCCTGTCCAAGTACGAGTTTCCCGGCGACAAGATCCCGGTTGTGCGTGGCTCGGCCTTGATGGCGCTGGAGGGCAAGGACCCGAAGCTGGGCAAGGAAGCGATTCTCGAGCTGATGAAGGCGGTGGACGAGACCATCCCGCAGCCGACGCGCCCGAAGGACAAGCCGTTCCTGATGCCGATCGAGGACGTGTTCACGATCTCGGGCCGCGGCACGGTGGTGACGGGCCGCGTCGAGCGCGGGATCGTCAACGTCAACGACGAAGTCGAGATCGTGGGCCTGAAGCCGACGGTGAAGACGGTCGTGACGGGCGTCGAGATGTTCCGCAAGCTGCTGGACCGCGGAGAGGCGGGCGACAACATCGGCGCGCTTCTGCGCGGCACGAAGCGCGAGGAGGTCGAGCGCGGCCAGGTTCTGGCGGCCCCCGGCTCGATCACGCCGCACACGAAGTTCAAGGCGGAGGCGTACATCCTGACGAAGGAAGAGGGCGGTCGTCATACGCCGTTCTTCTCGAACTACCGGCCGCAGTTTTACTTCCGCACGACGGACGTGACGGGCCAGGTTGTTCTGCCGCAGGGGACGGAGATGGTGATGCCGGGCGACAACATCGCGATGGAGGTGCACCTGATTGCGCCGATCGCGATGGACGAAGGCCTGCGCTTTGCCATCCGCGAGGGCGGCCGCACCGTCGGTGCCGGCGTCGTCGCAAAGATCATCGAGTAGCACTAGCCGGCCGGATCGGAACGAAGGACAGAGTCATATGGTCAACCAGAGTATTCGCATCCGCCTCAAGGCGTTCGATCATCGCGTGCTCGACCAGTCGACGAGCGAGATCGTCAACACCGCGAAGCGGACGGGCGCCCAGGTGCGCGGTCCGATCCCGCTGCCGACCGAGTTCGAGCGGTTCACGGTGAACCGTAGCCCCAACGTCGACAAGAAGAGCCGCGAGCAGTTTGAGATTCGCACGCATCGCCGGCTGCTCGACATCGTCGACCCGACGCCGCAGACCGTGGACGCGCTGATGAAGCTCGACCTCGCGGCCGGCGTCGACGTCGAGATCAAGATCTAAAGGGACGGCGCGTATCATGCGTACCGGTGTCATCGCACAGAAGATGGGTATGACCCGCGTGTTTGCCGAAGACGGCTCGCACGTGCCGGTCACCGTGCTCAAGCTCGACAACTGCCAGGTTGTCGCCGTGCGCACGAAGGACAAGGATGGCTATGTCGCGCTGCAGCTCGGCATCGGCAAGGCCAAGGTCAAGAATGTCGGCAAGCCGATGCGCGGGCACTTCGCCAAGGCGAAGGTCGAGCCGAAGCGCAAGGTGGTCGAGTTCCGGGTGAGCGACGACGCGCTCGTCGACGTCGGCACCGAGATCACGGCGGGCCATTTCGTGGTCGGGCAGTTCGTGGACGTCGCCGGCATCACGATCGGCAAGGGCTTTGCCGGCGTCATGAAGCGCTGGAACTTCGCGGGCCTTGAGGCGTCGCACGGCGTCTCCATCAGCCATCGCAGTCACGGTTCGACCGGCGGTCGTCAGGATCCCGGCCGTACGTTCAAGAACAAGAAGATGGCCGGCCATTTCGGCGTCGAGCGCGTGACCACGCAGAACCTGAAGGTCGTCGCGACGGATGCCGATCGCGGTCTGATCCTGGTCAAGGGCGCCGTTCCGGGCGCCGAGGGCGGCTATGTGCGCGTGACCGACGCGGTCAAGCGCAAGCTGCCGAAGGAAGCGCCGTTCCCCGCCGCCGTTCGCAAGACGGAAGCGGCGGAAGCGCCGGCGCAGAAGGAATAGGTCGATGAAAGTCGCAGTCAAGACACTCGACAACAAAGCGTCGGGCGAGATCGAGTTGAACGACGGCATCTTCGGACTGCCGGCGCGCAAGGACATCCTCGCGCGCATGGTGCGCTGGCAGCTCGCCAAGCGCCGTGCCGGCACGCACGACACCAAGGAGATCGCGGAGATCTCCGGCGGCGGCAAGAAGCCGCGCCCGCAGAAGGGCTCGGGCCGCTCGCGCCAGGGTTCGACGCGCAGCCCGCAGTGGCGCAAGGGCGCCGTCATTTTCGGGCCGACGCCGCGCAGCCATGCGCACGATCTGCCCAAGAAGGTTCGCAAGCTGGCGCTCAAGACGGCGCTGTCGAGCAAGCAGGCCGACGGGCAGCTGATCGTCCTCGACGCGGCCAGTGTGGCCCAGCCGAAGACGAAAGAGATCGCCAAGCGTTTCGCGAAGCTCGGCTGGTCGTCGGTGCTGGTGATCGACGGACCGGCGGTCGACGAGAAATTCGCGAAGGCGGCCCGCAACCTGCCCGGCGTCGATGTGCTGCCGCAGCAGGGTGCGAATGTCTACGACATCCTGCGCCATGACACGCTCGTGCTGACACGCGCGGCGGTCGAGCATCTGGAGGCGAGACTGAAATGAGCCCCGCAAAAGCCAAGTCCGAAAAGACCGCGAAGCCCAAGAAGTCGGCCGGCCCCAAGGCGCCGGAGACGGTGTGGCCGAAGGACGAGCTCTACAGCGTGCTGTTGTCGCCGGTGATCACCGAGAAGGCGACGCAGGGCTCGGAGCACAACCAGGTCACCTTCAAGGTGCGCGTTGATGCGACCAAGCCGCTGATCAAGGCCGCGGTCGAGGGTCTGTTCAACGTCAAGGTCAAGGCCGTGAACACGCTCAACGTGCGCGGCAAGTCGAAGCGCTTCAAGGGCCAGCTCGGCCAGCGCTCGGATTTCAAGAAAGCCATCGTGTCGCTGGCTGCCGGCAGCACGATCGATATCACGGCGGGGATCTAAGGTTAGGGAATCGCGGCAATGGCATTGAAAACATTCAAGCCCACCTCGCCCAGCCGTCGCCAGGTCGTCCTGGTCGACAAGTCTGAGCTGTGGAAGGGCCGCCCGGTCAAGACCCTCACGGAGGGTCTGCAGAAGAGCGGCGGGCGCAACAATCTGGGCCGCATCACCACGCGCCATCACGGCGGCGGGCACAAGCAGCTCTATCGCGTCGTCGATTTCAAGCGTCGCAAGTTCGACGTCGACGGCACGGTCGAGCGGTTGGAATACGACCCGAACCGCACGGCGTTCATTGCGCTGGTGAAGTACAGCGACGGCGAGCGCGCCTATATCCTCGCGCCCCAGCGCCTGTCGGTGGGCGACAAGGTCGTCTCGGGCGAGCGCGTCGACATCAAGCCCGGCAACACGCTGCCGCTGCGCAATATTCCGGTCGGCACGATCATCCACAACGTCGAGTTCAAGCCCGGCAAGGGCGGCCAGATGGCGCGCTCGGCCGGCACGTTCGTGCAGCTCGTCGGCAAGGACCAGGGCTACGCGCTCTTGCGCCTGTCGTCGGGCGAAGTGCGGCGCGTGCAGCTCGAGTGCCTCGCCTCGATCGGCGCGGTGTCGAACCCCGACCAGCAGAACGTGGTGATCGGCAAGGCCGGCCGCACGCGCTGGAAGGGTGTGCGCCCGAGCGTTCGCGGCACCGCCATGAACCCGATCGATCATCCGCATGGCGGCGGCGAAGGCCGCACCAAGGGCGGCCGCCACCCGGTGACGCCATGGGGCCAGCCGACCAAGGGTTACAAGACCCGCCACAACAAGCAGACGGACAAGTACATCGTCCGTCGGCGCAACGCCAAGTAAGGGAGACCGCACGTGGCGCGTTCAGTTTGGAAGGGCCCGTTCGTCGATGCCTATCTTCTCAAGAAGGCTGAGAAGGTGCGCGGTTCCGGGCGCAGCGAGATCATCAAGATCTGGTCGCGGCGCTCGACGATCCTGCCGCAGTTCGTCGGTCTGACGTTCGGCGTCTACAACGGGCACAAGTTTCTGCCGGTGATGGTGACCGAGAACATGGTCGGACACAAATTCGGCGAGTTCTCGCCGACCCGCGTGTTCCACGGCCATTCCGCCGACCGCAAAGCGACGCGGACAGAAGGCTGAGAAGGAACCGTTCGATGGGCAAGAAAGCACAAGCACGCCGCTTGAAGGAAAACGAGGCCCGGGCCGTGGTGCGCACGATCCGCATCAGCCCGCGCAAGCTCAACCTTGTGGCCGAGCTGATCCGCGGCAAGGACGCCGCCAAGGCGCTGGCCGAGCTCACCTTCAGCAAGCGCCGCATCGCCGGCGCGGTGAAGAAGGTGCTGCAGGCCGCGATCGCCAATGCGGAGAACAACCACCAGCTCGACGTCGACCGGCTGTTCGTGGCCGAGGCGCATGTCGGCAAATCGATCGTGATGAAACGCTTCCACGCGCGCGGCCGCGGTAAGAGCGCCGGCATCGTCAAGCCCTTCAGCCACCTCACCGTCGTCGTGCGCGAGCGCCAGGAGACCGCCTAAATGGGTCAAAAAGTCAATCCGATCGGGCTGCGGCTCGGCATCAACCGGACGTGGGATTCGCGCTGGTTCGCCGACACGGCGCTACGCCAAGCTCCTGCATGAAGACCTGAAGCTGCGCGAGTACCTGCAGCAGCGCCTGGCCCAGGCCGGCGTTGCGCGCGTGGTGATCGAGCGGCCGGCGAAGAAGGCGCGCATCACCATCCACACCGCGCGTCCGGGCGTCGTCATCGGCAAGAAGGGCGCCGACATCGAGAAGCTGCGCTCCGACCTCGCCAAGATGACGAAGAGCGAAGTGCACCTGAACATCATCGAGATCCGCAAGCCGGAGATCGACGCCAAGCTGGTGGCCGAGAACATCGCCCAGCAGCTCGAGCGCCGCGTTGCCTTCCGCCGCGCCATGAAGCGCGCGGTGCAGTCGGCGATGCGCCTGGGTGCCCAGGGCATCCGGATCAACTGCTCGGGCCGTCTGGGTGGTGCCGAAATCGCCCGCGTCGAATGGTATCGCGAAGGCCGCGTGCCGCTGCACACGCTGCGCGCCGACATCGATTTCGGTACCGCGACCGCCAAGACCACCTACGGCACCTGCGGCGTCAAAGTGTGGGTGTTCAAGGGCGAGATCCTGGCTCACGACCCGATGGCGCAGGACAAGCGCGCCGCCGAGCAGGCTCCGGCCCGCTAAGGCGAGAATCGACAAGGACCCGTCATGCTGCAACCCGCGCGTACCAAATTCCGCAAAGCCCATAAGGGCCGTATCCACGGCCTGGCCAAGGGCGGGACGACGCTCAATTTCGGCGCCTACGGCCTCAAGGCCATGGAGCCCGAGCGCATCACCGCGCGCCAGATCGAGGCGGCACGCCGCGCCATCACGCGCCATCTGAAGCGCGTGGGCCGCGTGTGGATCCGCATCTTCCCGGATGTGCCGGTCTCCAAGAAGCCCGCCGAAGTGCGCATGGGCTCGGGTAAGGGCACGCCGGAATTCTGGGTGGTCCGCGTCAAGCCCGGCCGCATCATGTTCGAGATCGACGGCGTGCCGCGCGCCATCGCGGAAGAGGCGTTCGGCCTCGCCGCCGCCAAGCTGCCGATCCGCACGCGCGTGGTCGGCCGTCTGGGAGAGGGTTGAGCCATGAAGGCATCTGAAATGAAGTCGAAGTCGGTGGACGAGCTCTCGGGCGATCTCACCACGCTGCGCAAGGAGCAGTTCAATCTGCGCTTCCAGCGGGCGAGCGGACAGCTCGAGAACACGTCGCGGGTGCGCCAGGTGCGGCGCGACATCGCGCGAATCGTGACGGTGCTCGCCGAGCGCCGCCGCGCCACGCCGTAAGCACGAAAGAGAACGAATATGCCGAGGCGAATTCTGCAGGGACTGGTTGTGAGCGACGTCAACGAGAAGACCGTGACGGTCAAGGTCGAGCGCCGCTTCATGCACCCTGTTTACAAGAAGTTTATCGTGCGCTCGAAGAAGTACCTGGCGCACGACGAAAGCAACCAGGTCAAGGCCGGCCAGACGGTGCGCATCCAGGAATGCCGCCCGTTGTCCAAGCGCAAGCGTTGGGCAGTGGTCGCCGACGACGCCAGCGGCGCCAAGGCCTAGAGGGGACGGGGTAGACAACCATGATCCAGATGCGAACCAATCTGGAAGTCGCCGACAATTCCGGCGCGCGCCGCGTCCAGTGCATCAAGGTGCTGGGCGGCTCGAAGCGGAAGACGGCTTCCATCGGCGACGTCATCGTCATCTCCGTCAAGGAGGCGATTCCGCGCGGCCGCGTGAAGAAGGGCGACGTCCACAAGGCTGTCATCGTGCGCACGCGCAAGGAGATCCGCCGCCAGGACGGCTCGACCGTGCGCTTCGACCGCAACGCCGCGGTGCTGATCTCGAAGGAAGGCGAGCCGATCGGCACGCGTATCTTCGGGCCCGTGACGCGCGAGCTGCGCTCCAAGGGCTACATGAAGATCATCAGCCTTGCGCCGGAGGTGCTGTGATGGCTGACAAGATGAAGATCAAGAAGGGCGACAACGTCGTCGTCATCACCGGCCGCGACAAGGGCAAGACCGGGGCGGTGCTGCGCGCCATCCCGACCGAGGCCCGCGTGCTGGTGCAGGGCATCAACATGGTGAAGCGCCACACGACCCCGCGCCCGGGCGAGCCCGGCGGGATCGTGGAGAAGGAAGCTGCCGATCCATGTCTCCAACGTCGCGCATATCGACCCGGACACGAAGAAGCCGAGCCGGGTGGGCTTTAAAGTTATCGACGGAAAGAAGGTGCGATTCGCGCGCCGTTCCGGCGAAGTCATTGATCGGTGAGCGCCATGACGACACGATTGCAGGAACTGTACGCGAAGACGGTCAAGCCGGCCCTGATCCAGGAGTTCTCCTACAAGAACGCCATGCAGGTGCCGAAGCTGCAGAAGATCGTCATCAACATGGGCGTGGGCGAAGCCGCCTCCGACCAGAAGAAGATGGACGCGGCCGTCGGCCGAGCTGGCGGCGATCGCCGGGCAGAAGCCGCAGGTGACCCGGGCGCGCAAGGCCGATCGCGAACTTCAAGCTGCGCAAGGGCCTGCCGATCGGCGCCAAGGTCACGCTGCGTCGGGGCTCGCATGTACGAATTCCTCGACCGGCTGGTCACGATCGCGCTGCCGCGCGTTCGCGATTTCCGCGGCCTGTCGGGCAAGAGCTTCGACGGACGGGGCAATTACGCCCTGGGGCTCAAGGAGCAGATCGTGTTTCCGGAGATCGACTACGACAAGATCGACGCGATCCGCGGCATGGACATCATCATCGTGACGTCTGCACGCACGAATGACGAAGCCAAGGCGCTGCTCAAGGGTTTCGACATGCCGTTTGTCAACTGATCCGGCGGAAGGCAGGACGAATCCAATGGCGAAGAAGAGTTCGATCGAGAAGAACAAGCGTCGTACCCGGATGGCCCAGCGTTTCGCGGCCAAACGGGCGAGGCTGAAGGCTGTCGCGAACGACAAGAACCTGCCGCAGGAGGAGCGCTTTGCCGCGCGCCTCAAGCTGGCCGAGCTGCCGCGCAATTCCGCACCCTCGCGGATCCGCAACCGCTGTGAACTGACGGGCCGCCCGCGCGGTACCTACCGCAAGTTCAAGCTGTCGCGAATTGCGCTGCGCGCTCTGGCTTCGGTTGGGCAGATCCCCGGCATGGTCAAGTCGAGCTGGTAAGGAGAACGGGATATGGCGATGAGCGATCCCTTGGGCGATATGCTGACGCGCATCCGCAATGCGCAAGGTGCGGGGCAGACCTCAGTCGGCTGCCCGGCGTCCAAGCTGCGGGCCAACGTGCTCGATGTTCTGAAGAAGGAAGGCTTCATCCGTGACTACTTCCTCACGGAGAAGCGCGCCGGCTTCGGCGAGTTCACGATCGAGCTCAAGTATCATGAGGGTGCGCCCGTGATTAAGGAGATCTCCAGGGTCTCCAAGCCGGGCCGCCGCGTGTATTCGAAAATCAAGAACCTGCCGAAATTCTACGGCGGCCTTGGCATCGCGATCCTGTCCACGCCGCAAGGCGTGATGTCGGACGCCGAGGCCCGCGCTGCCGGAGTTGGCGGCGAGGTTCTCTGCCAGGTGTTCTGAGGAGACGGCAATGTCGCGTATCGGAAGACTGCCAGTTGCCGTGCCCAGCGACGTCAAAGTCGAATTCGCCGGGCAGAAGGTGACCGTCAGCGGCAAGCTCGGCAAGCAGACGCTCCAGCTCCCCGGCGATATCGCCGCGGCGATGGAAGAGGGCAAGGTCGTCCTCAAGCCGCGCAGCATGTCGAAGCGGGCCCGCACGCAGTGGGGAACCAGCCGCGCGCTCATCAACAACATGGTGACGGGCGTGTCGAAGGGCTTCAGCAAGAACCTCGAGATCAACGGCGTGGGTTTCCGCGCCGCGCTCGAGGGTAAGATGCTGAACCTGCAGCTGGGCTACAGCCACGACGTCAAGTATCCGGTCCCGGAAGGGATCACGATCAAGATCGGCGACAAGCAAGCCGCCATCGCGATCAGCGGCTCGGACAAGCGTCAGGTCGGGCAGGTGGCGGCGGAAATCCGCGCCTTCCGCAAGCCGGAGCCCTATAAGGGCAAGGGCATCAAGTACTCGACCGAGACTGTCCTCCGTAAGGAAGGCAAGAAGAAGTAGGCCCACGATGGAAAAGTCAAAAGACCTCTTCGCGCGGCGCCAGAAGCGCGCACGCATCCAGATCCGCAAGAACTCGGGCGGCCGCGTGCGGCTGTCGGTCTTCCGGTCGTCCAAGCATATCTATGCCCAGATCATCGACGACGCGAAGGGCCAGACGGTCGCCGCGGCGTCGAGCCTGGACAAGGATCTCAAGGGCAAGCTCAAGACCGGCGCGGACACCGCCGCGGCCAAGGAAGTCGGCAAGCTCGTCGCCACGCGCGCGGTTGCGGCCGGCGTCAAGGCCGTGGTGTTCGACCGCGGCGGCTATATCTATCATGGCCGGGTGAAGGCGCTGGCCGACGGCGCGCGCGAAGGCGGGCTGTCGTTCTAAGACACAAGAGCGAAGGACAGGCCAATGGCACGCACGCAATCCGGCGAACGCTCCGGTCAACGCCGCGAAGGCGGCGAACGGGGCTCGCGCGAAGACCGCGATCAGAATGAGCTGATCGAAAAGCTGGTCAGCATCAACCGCGTCGCCAAGGTGGTGAAGGGCGGCCGTCGCTTCGGCTTCGCCGCGGTCGTCGTCGTGGGCGACGGCAAGGGCAGGGCCGGCTACGGCACGGGCAAGGCCCGCGAGGTGCCCGAGGCGATCCGCAAGGCGACCGAGGCAGGCCAAGCGCAACATGGTCCGCGTGCCGCTGCGCGAAGGCCGCACGCTGCATCACGACTCGGCCGGCCACTACGGCTCGGGCAAGGTCGTTCTGCGCTCGGCAAAGCCCGGTACCGGCATCATCGCCGGCGGCCCGATGCGCGCGATCTTCGAGAGCCTGGGGCTCCAGGACGTGGTCGCGAAGTCGATCGGGTCGAGCAATCCGCACAACATGATCAAGGCGACGTTTGACGCGCTGAATTCGATGGCGAGTCCGCGCGCGGTCGCCGGTCGGCGCGGCAAGAAGGTCGGCGACATCGTCGGCCGTCGCGAAGGCGATGCGGCCGCTGCCGCGGCCCGGGAGTAATCCACCATGGCGGCGAAGACGGAAAAGAGCGGTAAGAAGATTCGCGTTACCCAGACGGGCAGCCCGATCGGTCGTACGGACGATCAGCGGGCGACCCTGGTCGGCCTGGGGCTCAACAAGCGTCACCGGACGCGCGAGCTCGAAGATACGCCCTCGGTGCGCGGCATGATCCGCAAGGTCCACCACCTGGTGCGGATCGAAGAATAAAGCTGACGGGCGGCACTATGCCGTCCGTTTGACAAGGATGTAGGCGCGATGAAGCTCAATCAAATTCGTGACAATCGCGGCGCCACCCAGGCGCCCAAGCGCGTCGGCCGCGGTATCGGCTCGGGCCTCGGCAAGACGTCAGGTCGCGGCGGCAAGGGCCAGACCGCACGCTCGGGCGTGGCGCTGAACGGGTTCGAAGGCGGCCAGACCCCGATCTATCGCCGCCTGCCCAAGCGCGGCTTCAGGAACACGGCGTTCGCGCTGGAGTTCCAGGAAGTGAATCTCGACGCGTTGCAGAAAGCGATCGACGAGAAGCGCATCGACCCCGCCGCGGGCACGCTCAATGTCGAAGCGCTGGTCAAGGGCGGCGTGCTGCGCCGTGCCCGCGACGGCGTGCGCATCCTGGGCAACGGTAAGGACACGTTCAAGGCCTCGATCACGATCGAGGTGGCGGGTGCGACCAAGTCGGCCGTGGCGGCGATCGAGAAGGCCGGCGGCAAGGTGATCGTGCTCAAGGCCGTGCGCGACGCGGTGGTCAAGGACGCCGCCGCCAAGCAGGCGCGCCAGGCGAAGCGTCGCGAGAAAAACGCGAAGCCGGCGCCCAAGGCCGCGGAGAAGGCTGCAGAGAAACCCGCCGGCTGATCCAGCCCCGGCCGAGGGAGAATTTGCAATGGCATCGGCTGCTGAGCAGCTTGCATCCAGCCTAAATCTTGCCGCCTTCTCCAAGGCGAGCGAGCTCAAGAAGCGTATCTGGTTCACGCTGGCGGCGCTCGTCGCGTATCGCCTCGGCACCTATATCCCGGTGCCGGGCATCGATCCGGTCGTGCTGGCCGAGATCTTCAACCAGCAGCGCGGCGGCATCCTGGGCATGTTCGACATGTTCTCGGGCGGTGCGCTCGGGCGCATGACGATCTTCGCGCTCAACATCATGCCCTACATCTCGGCCTCGATCATCATCCAGCTCATGACGGCGGTGGTCACCGAGCCTGGAAGCCCTCAAGAAAGAGGGCGAGGCGGGGCGCAAGCGCATCAATCAGTACACGCGCTACGGCACGGTCTTGCTCGCACTGTTCCAGTCGTTCGGTATCGCGGTCGGCCTCGAAGGGCTGACCGGCCGCACCGGACCCGCGGTGCCCGACCCCGGCATGTTCTTCCGCCTGACCGCCGTCATCACCATGACCGGCGGCACGGTCTTCCTGATGTGGCTGGGCGAGCAGATCACCGCGCGCGGCGTGGGCAACGGTATTTCGCTCATCATCTTCGCCGGCATCGTCGCGAACCTGCCGTCGGCCTTGGCCTCGACCCTTGAGCTTGGCCGCACCGGTGCGCTGCCGACCTTCCTGATCGCGTTGCTGCTGGTCGTCGCCGTCGCCGTCATCACCTTCATCGTGTTCATGGAGCGCGCGCAGCGCCGCATCCTGATCCAGTATCCAAAACGACAAGTCGGCAACAAGATGTTCGGCGGCGAGGCCTCGCATCTGCCGCTCAAGCTCAACACCAGCGGCGTGATTCCGCCGATCTTCGCGAGCTCGCTGCTGCTGCTGCCGCTGACCTTCACCAGCTTCACCGCCGGCTCGGGGCCGGAATGGCTGCAGACGGTCACGGCCTATCTGGCGCATGGCCAGCCGCTCTATATCGGGCTCTATATCGGGCTGATCGTCTTTTTCGCGTTCTTCTACACGGCGATCGTCTTCAATCCGGTGGAGACGGCCGACAATCTCAAGAAGTACGGCGGCTTCATTCCCGGAATCCGCCCGGGCAAGAACACCGCCGACTACCTCGACTATGTACTGACTCGTCTGACGGTAGTCGGCGCGCTCTACCTCTCGGCGGTGTGCGTGCTGCCAGAGCTGATGATCTCCTACATGGCCGTGCCGTTCTATTTCGGCGGCACCAGCCTGCTGATCGTGGTGAGCGTGACGATGGACACGGTCGCGCAGATCCACTCGCACCTGCTGGCGCACCAGTACGAAGGTCTGATCAAGAAGGCCAAGCTCCGCGGTCGCCGGGGCTAAGGTCCGACGCTATTCAGGGGTGGGGACGGGGATGAATATCGTGTTGCTGGGCCCGCCGGGGGCGGGCAAGGGCACCCAGGCGCGGCGGCTGCAGGACCGCCACGGCATGGTGCAGCTTTCGACCGGCGACATGCTGCGTGCCGCCGGTCAAGGCGGGTACGCCCGCCGGCCAGGAAGCCAAGAAGATCATGGAAGCCGGCAAGCTGGTCCCCGACGAGATGATCATCAAGATGCTCGCCGAGCGCATCACCCAGCCGGATTGCCGCAACGGCTTCATTCTGGACGGGTTTCCGCGCACCGTGCCGCAGGCCGAGGCGCTCGACCGGATGCTGGCGCAAAAGGGTCAGAAGCTCGACCATGTGATCGAGATGAAGGTCGATGACGCCGCCATGGTCGACCGCATCTCCGGCCGCTTCAGCTGCGCCAAATGCGGGACCGGGTATCACGACCGCACCAAGCCGCCCAAGAAGGCCGGGGTGTGCGATGTCTGCGGATCGACCGAATTTACCCGCCGGGCCGACGACAACGCCCAGACGGTCAAGAAGCGGCTGGACGAGTACCACGCCCTGACCGCCCCCATCCTGCCCTACTACCGGGCTAAGGGGGCGCTGAAGAGCGTGGACGGTATGGCTGATATCGAAGTGGTGGCGGCCGCCATCGACAAGATCCTCGCGGGCGGGAAAGGCTGAAAAATGAGCAGCTTAGCTCCCGCCAGCATAAACCGCGCCACCCGGCAGGTGGTGATTGACTTGGGGGCGCGCGTGAATATAATGCGCGCCCACTCGGTGGAATCCGTGCCACGGCGAGGCGCACGGGTATTATCGAGAACCATTTTTTGCTCTGGCTCAAAGAACTGAGCGCAGGACAGCTCCCGACTTAGGAGGTCGAGCGTGGCGCGTATCGCTGGCGTCAATCTTCCCACTGGCAAGCGCGTGACTATCGCGCTGCGCTATATCTACGGCATTGGTGCGACCAAGGCGCAGGAGATCTGCTCCAAGATCGGCATTCCCGATGCCAAACGCGTCAATGAGCTCACCGATGACGAGGTGTTGCGCATCCGCGAAATCATCGACCGCGACTACAACGTCGAGGGCGATCTGCGTCGCGAAGTCGCGATGAACATCAAGCGGCTCATGGATCTGGGTTGCTACCGGGGCCTGCGCCACCGCAAGGGCCTGCCGGTCCGCGGCCAGCGCACCCATACGAACGCCCGCACCCGCAAGGGCAAGGCCCGGCCGATCGCCGGCAAGAAGCAGGCGACCAAGAAGTGAGGCTTTGACAGATGGCTAAAGAGAAAACCGGCGCCGCCCCCGCGGGCACAGCGCGCCCCAAGCGGCGTGAGCGCAAGAACATCACCTCGGGCGTGGCGCATGTGAATGCCACGTTCAACAACACCATGATCACCATCACCGACGCGCAGGGCAATTCGATCGCCTGGTCGTCGTCGGGCAGCCAGGGCTTCAAGGGCTCGCGCAAATCGACGCCGTACGCGGCGCAGATGGCCGCCGAAGACGCCGGCCGCAAGGCGATGGAGCATGGCGTGCGCACCATCGAGATCGAGGTCAAGGGACCCGGTGCTGGACGTGAATCGGCGTTGCGCGCGCTGCAGTCCGTCGGGTTCCAGATCACTTCGATCCGCGACGTCACACCCATTCCGCACAACGGCTGCCGGCCGCCCAAGCGCCGGCGCGTGTAGTAACGAGATCAAGAAAAGGCCACGTCGCCGGGAATTCCGGCGGCGTATGTCATCCATAAATGCGCGGCCCGAAAGAATGGGGTCCGCGCAACAGGCATGAGGGTCAAGCCCGTGATGCAGATGCAGAAAAATTGGAAAGAACTGATCAAGCCGAACAAGCTCGAGATCGAGCCCGGCGATGATCCGAAGCGCGAGGCGACGATCGTCGCCGAGCCGCTGGAGCGCGGCTTCGGCCTGACGCTCGGCAACGCGCTGCGCCGCGTGCTGCTGTCGTCGCTGCAGGGTGCGGCGATCACGTCGATCAAGATCGACGGCGTGCTGCATGAATTCTCGTCGATCCCCGGCGTGCGCGAGGACGTGACCGACATCGTCCTCAACGTCAAGGCGATCGGCCTGCGCATGCACGGCGAAGGCCCCAAGCGCATCTATTTGAAGGCGACTGGTCCTGGCGAAGTCACGGCCGGCCAGATCGAGACGGGCCATGACATCGAGGTCATGAACCCCGAGCACGTCATCTGCACGCTGGACGAGGGCGCCAAGCTCTCGATGGAAATGTCGGTGCAGACCGGCAAGGGCTACGTGCCCGGCACGAGCACGCACGGCTCGGACGCGCCGATCGGCCTCGTGCCCGTCGACGCGCTGTTCAGCCCGGTGCGCAAGGTCGCCTACAAGGTCGACAACACCCGCGTCGGCCAGGTCACCGACTACGACAAGCTGTCGATGCGCGTGGAGACGAACGGCGCGGTCACGCCGGAAGATGCCGTGGCGCTCGCCGCGCGCATCCTGCAGGACCAGCTCCATCTCTTCATCAACTTCGAGGAGCCGGTTGCCGAGCGCGCCGAAGAGGCCGCGTCGGAGCTGCCGTTCAACCGCAACCTGCTGATGAAGGTGGACGAGCTGGAGCTTTCCGTGCGCTCCGCCAACTGCCTCAAGAACGACAACATCATCTATATCGGCGATCTGGTTCAGAAGACTGAGGCGGAGATGCTGCGGACGCCGAATTTCGGCCGCAAGTCGCTCAACGAGATCAAGGAAGTGCTGTCGCAGATGGGCCTCCATCTCGGCATGAAGATCCCCAACTGGCCGCCTGAAAACATCGAAGAGCTGGCCAAGAAGCTCGAAGAGCCGTACTAAGCCGGCCCGGGCCGATAGGAACAGGAGTACAGCGTTATGCGTCACGGGATTGCCGGCCGGAAGCTTGGCCGCACCACCAGCCACCGCAAGGCGACCTTCGCTAATATGGCGGCCGCACTGCTGCAGCATGAGCAGATCACGCACCACGCTCCCTAAGGCGAAGGAGCTGCGGCCCTTCGTCGAGAAGCTGATCACGCTGGGCAAGCGGGGCGATCTGCATGCGCGGCGCAGTGCCTTGTCCGTGCTGAAGGACACCAAGCTGACGGCGAAGCTGTTCGGCCCGCTGGCCGAGCGCTACAAGGCGCGCAAGGGCGGCTATACCCGCGTTCTGCGCGCCGGCATGCGCCATGGCGACGCCGCCGATATGGCGGTGATCGAGCTGGTCGATCGCGACCCGGCCGCCAAGGGTGCTGAGGACAAGGCCCGCCACGAAGCCGCGCAGGAGGCCGCCAAGGCCGAAACCGGCGAAGAGGCGACGGCCGGCGCCAGCTAAGCGGTCCCGCTTCGGAAAAGAATGGCAAAGGGGGCACCCGCCTGGGTCGCCCCCTTTTTCATGTTCGCCCGAGCCCCCTTATAATGATCCAGATGCACAGCGCCGGAACTCGACACCGATGGGCAATATCCTGGTTCGTTGGCGGGCATTGGGCGCCGCCCTGGTGGCGCTGCTGACCTTCGCCGCGCCCGCTTCCCTGGCGCAGACCCCGCCGCCACGGGTCGTACCGGGCAGCCAGGACCAGGTTCAGCTTTCCTTCGCCCCGCTGGTCAAGCGCGTGGCGCCGGCGGTGGTCAACATCTACACGAAGAAGACGGTGCGCGCGCAGCCCTCGCCGCTGCTCAACGACCCGTTCTTCCGCCGCTTCTTCGGCGACCAGCTGCCCGGGCCGGGCAGCCGGGTGCAGAACTCGCTGGGGTCGGGCGTGATCGTCGATCCGGCCGGAATCATCGTTACCAACAATCACGTCATCCGCGGTGCCGACGAGATCATCGTCGCCTTCGCCGACCGGCGCGAGTTTGAGGCGACGCTGCTGCGCGCCGACGAACGTACCGACCTCGCCGTGCTGAAGATTGAAATCGGCGACGAGAAGCTGCCGGCCCTCGAGCTGCGCGATTCCGACGATCTCGAGGTCGGCGACCTGGTGTTGGCGATCGGCAATCCGTTCGGCGTCGGCCAGACCGTCACCAGCGGCATCGTCTCGGCGGTGGCGCGCACCATGGCGGGGATCGCGGATTATCGCTTCTTCATCCAGACCGACGCGGCCATCAATCCCGGCAATTCCGGTGGCGCTCTGGTGGCCATGGATGGGCGGCTGATCGGCATCAACACCGCCATTTATTCGCGCGACGGCGGCTCGATCGGTATCGGCTTCGCCATCCCCTCCAACATGGTGCGCACCGTGCTCAACGGCGTCACCGCCGGCGGCAAGCTGGTGCGGCCGTGGCTGGGGGCGGCGGGCAGACCGTGACGCCCGACGTCGCAAGCTCGATCGGACTCAGCCGGCCCGTCGGCGTGCTGGTCAACGAGCTCTATCCGGGCGGTCCGGCCGAGCGCGCCGGTCTCAAGCGCGGCGACGTCGTGACCCAGGTCGAGGGGCGAGAGGTCAGCGATAGCGAGGCCTTGCGCTTCCGCATCGCGACGCAGGCGGTGGGCGGCACCGTGCGATTGACGGTGTGGCGCGAGGGCAAGCGACCGCATTGTGCCAATCAGCCTGATTGCGCCGCCCGAGACGCCGCCGCGTGAGGCGACGCCGTTGCGCGGCAACCATCCGCTGGCGGGTGCGACGGTCGCCAATCTGTCGCCGGCTTTGGCCGATGAACTCGGCCTCGAAGTCGGCCCGCGCGGCGTCATCGTCCTGGAGCTGCGGCGCGGCAGCCCGGCGCAGGTGATCCGCCTGCTGCCCGGTGATCTGCTGCTGCGCATCAACGATCGCGAGCTCAAGAGCGTCGACGACGTGCGCAAGGCCACGACGCAGGTGGCGCTGCCCTGGCAGGTGGTGCTGAAGCGCGGCGATCGGGTCGTCAATTTCACGGTGGGCGGGTGAGCCGCAAAGCCACCCGTGCCGCCGCCGGTCCCGGCCTGTTCGGCGACAGCGCGCCCAGGCCGCTCGCGGACCGGCTGCGCCCGCAAACGCTGAGCGAGGTCGTCGGCCAGGATCATCTGCTGACGGGCGAGGGACCGCTCGCGCGCATGGTGGCGCAGAGCGCGGCTCGCCTCGATGATCCTGTGGGGCCCGCCGGGCTGCGGCAAGACGACCATCGCGCGCCTGCTGGCGCAGGACGTCGATCTCGATTTCGTGCCGCTCTCGGCCGTGTTCACCGGCGTCGCCGAACTGCGCAAGGTGTTTGCCGAGGCGCGCCGCGCGGCGCGCCGCCGGGCGCGGCACGCTGCTGTTCATGGACGAGATCCATCGCTTCAACCGCGCGCAGCAGGACGCGTTCCTGCCCTATGTCGAGGACGGCACGGTGACGCTGATCGGCGCCACGACCGAGAACCCGTCCTTCGAGCTCAACGCCGCGCTGCTGTCGCGTGCCCAGGTGCTGGTGCTGCAAGCGCCTCGATGAGGCGGCGCTGGAAATCCTGCTGAAGCGCGCCGAGACGGTCGACGGGCCGTGACCTGCCGCTGAACGCGGACGCGCGCCAGGCGATGATCGCCATGGCCGATGGCGACGGGCGCTATGTCCTGAATCTGGTGGAAGAGCTGTTCGCGCGGCCGGCGAAGACGCCGCTCGATATCGCTGGGCTGGCAGCCGCCGTGCAGCGCCGTGCCCCGCTCTACGACAAGGCGCAGGAGGGCCATTACAACCTCATCTCCGCGCTGCACAAATCGCTGCGCGGCTCGGACACCGACGCCGGCACTCTATTGGCTCGCGCGCATGCTGGCGGGCGGCGAGGATCCGCTCTATATCGCACGCCGCCTCGTGCGCTTCGCGGTGGAGGATGTCGGCTTGGCGGACCCGCAGGCGCTGGTGCAGACCATCGCCGCCAAGGACGCCTATGATTTTCTCGGCACGCCGGAAGGCGAATTGGCGCTGGCGCAGGCCGTCATCTATCTCGGCACCGCGCCCAAATCGAACGCCGCCTACAAGGCGTTCGGCGCCGCCAAGCGCAGCGCCGACGAGACCGGCTCGCTGATGCCGCCGATGCACATCCTCAACGCGCCGACCAAGCTGATGAAAGAGCTGGGCTACGGGCACGGCTATGCCTACGACCACGACGCCGAGCCGAGGGCTTCTCCGGCCAGAACTATTTTCCCGACGACATGCCGCGGCGCGAATTTCTATCGCCCGGTCGAGCGCGGCTTCGAGCGCGAGATCGCCAAGCGCCTCGAATACTGGGCCAAGCTGCGCGAGCGCCGCGCGGAGGACGAGAACGAATGAGTGTCGGCGTCAAGACGCGCGAAGTGAAGGACGACGAGGGCGAGCTGCGCCTCGACCGCTGGTTCAAGCGGCACTTTCCGTTGCTGCAGCACGGGCATCTGGAAAAACTGCTGCGTACCGGTCAGATCCGCGTCGACGGCAAGCGCGCCAAGGCCAATCTGCGGCTCGCAGCCGGCCAGTCGATCCGCATTCCGCCGGGCGTGGAAGAGGGTGCGCGCAAATCGACGCGCAGCGAAGTCAGCGATGCCGATCGCAAATTCGTGCAAGCGCTGCTGATCCACGAGGACGACCAGGTGCTGGCGATCAACAAGCCGCCGGGTCTCGCGGTGCAGGGCGGGACCGGCACGCCGCGCCATCTCGACGGCATGCTCGACGCGTTGCGCTTTGCGTCCAAGGAGCGGCCAAAGCTCGTCCATCGCCTGGACAAGGATACGTCGGGCGTGATGCTGCTGGCGCGCAGCACGCCGGCCGCGGCGAAGCTCGCCGAGGCGTTCCGGCACAAGAGCGCGCGCAAGATCTACTGGGCGCTGGTCGTGGGCGTGCCGGAGCTGCGGCAGGGCCGCATCGACATGGCGCTGGCGAAAATCGGCGGGCCGGAGGGCGAGCGCGTCGCCAATGACGAGGATGACGGCAAGCGCGCGGTGACGCTCTACACGACGATCGAGACCGCCGGCAAGCGTGCCGCCTGGCTGGCGCTGATGCCGCTCACCGGCCGCACGCACCAGCTGCGCGTCCATTGCGCCGAGGCGCTGAAAACGCCCATCGCCGGCGACATCAAATACGGCGGCGAGCTATCTGTGATCGGCGGGATGCCGGGCAGCGACCGGCTGCACCTGCACGCGCGCAGTCTGGAATTGCCGCACCCGGCCAGCGGGCGCATGCTGCGGGTGGTGGCGCCGCTGCCGTCGCATCTGCGCGAGACCTGGGGCTTCTTCGGCTTCGACCCGGAGGCCGATCTCGATCCGTTCCCGGAAGAATGACCAGCAAGGCGCCGTTGTCACAGCCAGACGATTGAAATCCGCTGACAATGCGCCAAGAATTGACACCATGAGCGATTCAACCCGCCTTCGTCTTGCCGTATTCGATTGCGACGGTACGCTGGTGGACAGCCAGCACGTCATCGTCACGTGCATGCACGCCGCGTTTTCCAGTGAAGGAATGGCGCCGCCGACCGTGGCGGCCGTACGCCGCGTCATCGGTCTGCCGTTGGTCGAGTGCATGGCGCGGCTGTCGCCCCGGGAAGAAGCCGTGCGCCATGCGCGCCTGACCGAGGCGTACAAGGATCATTTCTGGACGTTGCGCCAGCAGCCGGACCATCTGGAGCCGTTGTTCGACGGCGCCCTGGCGGCGCTCGATGCGCTGGAGGCGGAGGGCTGGATGCTGGGCGTCGCGACCGGCAAGGCGCGGCGCGGTCTGCTGCCGCTCCTGGAACAGCACGGTCTGGAGCGGCGTTTTGCTACCTTGCAGACCTCGGATATCGCGCCTGGCAAGCCGCACCCGGCGATGCTGGAGCGGGCCATGGCCGAGGTCGGTGTGGCGCCCGACGATACGGTGATGATCGGGGATACGAGTTTCGACATGCTGATGGCGCGCAGTGCGGGTACGAGTGCCGTGGGCGTGAGCTGGGGCTATCATCCGGTGAGCGAGCTCGAAGCGGCTGGGGCGCACATAATTGTCGGACATTTCAACGAGCTACCGGCCGCGATGGCGCGGTCCTAGGACACGACGGAGGAGCCCATGCGCTTGCGCACCATCCTGATCGTGCTGGCGGTCCTCGTGATCGGCGGCATCACCGCCGGCGCCATTTACGTCTCCACGATCGATTTCAATCAGTATCGCGGGCTGATCGCCGAGCAGGCCAAGGCCGCGACCGGCCGCGACCTCGCGATCAAGGGCGAGCTGAAACTATCGCTGGGCTTCACACCGGCTGTCTCCGTCGACGACGTGACCTTCGCCAACGCGCCATGGGGCTCGCGGCCGGAGATGGCGAACGTCAAGCGCTTCGAGGCGCAGGTCGAATTGCTGCCGCTGATCAGCGGCACGATCAAGGTCAAGCGCATCGTGCTGCTCAACGCCGACATCCTGGTGGAAACCGACGCGCAAGGGCGCGGCAATTGGGTGTTCGACACGGGCGCCAAGCCGACGCAGCCTTCGGCGCCGCAGCCGACGGCCAGCAGCGCACCCGGCAAATTGCCGGTGGTCAGCGAGGTCGTGGTGCGCAATTCCAAGCTGACCTATCGCGACGGGCGCACGCGTCAGGTGTCGCAGCTCAATCTCCAGCGGGTGTCGCTGCGCGCCAACAGCGACAACGATCCGCTGAAAATCGATGTCGACGGCGCCTTCAACGGCCACAGCTTCCAGGTGATCGGCCAGGTCGGCGCGGTCGCGGCGCTGATGCGGTCGGGCGGTGCGCCGTACCCGGTGAGCCTGGTCGTGCGCAGCCCCGAGGCTGGCACGATCAAGGTCGACGGCCAGATCAAAGAGCCGATGACGGGCAAGGGCTACGAGCTGGCCGTGGCGGCGGAAGGCAATGAGATCGCCAAGCTCGCCGAACTTGGTGGGGTGAAGGTGCCGCTGCTTGGGCCGTTCAAGGCCGAGCTGAAGCTGACCGATGGTGCCCCCGGCGGCAATCCCTCGATCCCGAGCTTCAAGGTCGACCTCGGCAAGCCCGAGCTGGTGCTGGTGCGCGCGCAAGGCGCGCTGCGCGACCCGATCGGGCAGAAGGGCATCGCGATCACCGCCAGCGTCGAGGGCCGCGAGATTGGCGCATTCTCCGGTTTGGCGCTGCCGGGCATGGCGGCGCCGGTGCCGCCGATCCCAGCACTCGGGCCGTTTCGCGCGAACCTGCGCGTGACCGAAGGGCCCGCGGGACGGCCGGCGATTCCGGAGTTGAAGGCTGAGCTGGGTCGCGCCGATCTCATTCACGCGACTCTGGAGGGCGTGATCCAGGATCCGCTGCAGCAGCGCGGCATCAACATCGCGATTGCCGCGAATTCACAAGACCTGGCGGCGCTCGGCACCAAGATGGGCACTGAGATGCCGGTGACCGGGCCGATGACGCTGCAGGCGCGCGTCAGCGACACCGGGCCGGGGCGCTATGCGCTGAGCGGCGTCAAGCTCAACGCCGGCGGCAGCGACGTGTCTGGCGAGGCGACGGTGTCGATGGCCGGTGGGCGGCCGAATTTCACCGCCGATTTCGCCTCCAACGTTGTCGATCTCACCAAAGTCGGCGGCGGCAAGGCCGAGGGCAAGCCAGCGTCGGCACCGGCACCCGCACCGGGCAAGCCCGGCGACGGAAGGGTGTTCAGCAACGATCCGCTGCCCTACGACATGCTGAACATGGCCGATGGCGAGCTCAAATATCGCGCCGCCAAAATCCTGACCACCAGCATCGCCATGCAGAACCTTGCCCTCACCGCCAATCTGCGCGGCGGCGAGTTCGCGCTGCGGCCGCTGACGGCGGAGCTGGGCGGGGGCAAGCTGACCAGCGACGTGTCGCTCGCGTCCAAGGGCCAGAGCCTGCAGATCAAGGCCGACACCAAGGGTGTCGCGATCGGAACGCTGCTGCAGGAAAGCAAGACGACGGCGCTGCTCGACGGCGCCAAGACCGATTTCAACATCGATGTGCGCGGCACTGGGCCCAGCCTGCGCGCGGTGATGGCCTCGCTCAACGGGACGATCGTCATGGTCAGCGGCGAAGGGACCGTCCACACCAAATATCTCGACCTGTTCGGCGGCGATGTGCTGAAGGTCATCAATCCGCTCACGCAAGGAGCGGACACGAGCAAGCTCAACTGCATCGCCAACCGTTTCGAGATCAAGGATGGCGTTGGGACCACGAAGGTGATGGTCACCGACACCTCGCGCACCACGATCCTGGGCGAGGGCGGCTTCAACCTCGGCAGCGAGCAGCTGCAGTTGATGGTGACGCCGAAATCGAAGGACGCATCGCTGTTGAGCCTGTCCATCCCGATCCGCGTCAGCGGTACCTTCGCCAATCCGCGCTTCCTGCCCGATCACGAGGCGGCGGCGAAGGCCGTGGCGGGTTCGGTCGGCGGCGCGCTGTTGCTGGGGCCCGCCGGCATCCTGGTGCCGTTCATGAGCCAGGGACAGTCCGGCGATGTCTGCGCCACGGCGATCGCGACCGCGACCGGGCAGAAGGCGCCGGCCGCATCGCAGACGCCGTCGCGCTCGACCCAGCAGCCGGGGCAGCAGCAGCAACAACAGCAGCCAAGCAACCCGGTCCAGGATCTGGGCCGCAATCTCAAGGGTCTCTTCGGCAAGTGAGCGGCAAGACGACCCCGACCTTGCCGCCGCCGGGCCAACGGCGCGGCTATCGCGACGTGCATGTGCAAAAGACGGAGGGCGGATTCGCCATCGCCCTCGACGCCAAACCGTTACGCACGCCCGCCGGCACGCACATCGTCGTGCCGCACGCCGCACTGGCGGAGGCGATTGCCGCCGAATGGCGCGGGCAGGGCGATAAGATCGACCTGTCGAGCCTGCCGCTCACCCGCATCGCCGCGACGGCGCTCGACCGGGTGCGGCCGCGGCGCGCCGAGCTGGTGGCGGAACTTTTGGACTATGCCGAAACCGAGCTCCTCTGCCATCGCGCGGGCGAGCCCGACGCCCTGGTCGCGCGGCAGGCGGCCATCTGGCAACCGTTGCTGGATTGGCTGGCCCTGCGGTTCGATGCGCCGCTCACCGTCACCAGCGGCATTCATGTGCGCCCCCATCCGCCGGCCAGCCTCGCCGCCTTGCGGCGCGCCCTGGAGCAGAGCGACGATTGGCGGCTGGCGGGGCTTGCCATTACGGTGGGCATCGCCGGGTCCCTGGTCATCGGCCTGGCGCTGGCCGAAGGGCGGCTGGACGCGGACGGGGCGTTCGAGGCCGCCGAGCTCGATGCCAGCTTCCAGATCGAACGCTGGGGCGAGGATGCCGAAGCCGCGGCGCGGCGGCAGGAGATTCGCTCTGAAATCGAGGTGGCGACGCGCTTCCTCGCCCTGGCCGTAGGCTAGTCGAGAAACCCGGCGATCTTCGGTAGCCAGAGCGAAAGCCCGGGGAAGGCAACGCACAAAATGAGCCCGACGAGTTGGAGAAGCACGAACGGAGTCATGCCGCGGTAGATGTCGGACATGGAGATTCCTGGCGGAACCGTCCCTTTCATATAGAACAGCGTGGCGCCGAACGGCGGGGTCATGAAGGATGTCTGCAGATTGACCGCGACCAGGGTCGCGAACCACGGCATGAACCACGTCTTGTCGCCGAGGTGATCGGCGAAATCGAGCTTGGCGAGGATCGGCAGGAAAATCGGCAGGACAATCAGGCAGATTTCGATCCATTCGAAAGGAAATCCCAGCAGGAAGATCAGCGCCATCACGAAGGCGAGGATCTCCCACTTGGTCGTGACGCCGAGGGCGGCCAAGATGCCGATCATGAGATCGTCGCCGCCCAGCGAGCGGAATACAAACGAGAAACCGGTCGCGCCGAGGAAAAGAAGGAAGACGAGTGCGTTCGCCCGGGCTGCATCGCGAATGGCGCCGCGGAGCATCTTGAAACGGAGCCGGCCGTTGAACCACGCCAGCAGCATGGAGCCAAGCACGCCCACACCTGCACTTTCCGTCGCGGTCGCAAAGCCTGCGAAAATGGCCCCAAGAACCACGACCATGATGAAGGTCATTGGCAATAGACCCTGCCACATCTCGCGCCAGAATTCGGCGCGGGTCTGGGGTCCGTCGCTGTCGCGCAGCGGCGGGGTCTTGTGTGGGTGGCGTATCGCGATGATGACGATATAAGCCAGATAGAGACCCGAGAGGACGAAGCCGGGCAGGGTCGCGGCGGCGAACAATGCGCCCACCGAGGTATTCAGCATTTCTCCCATCACGACCAGCATGATGCTGGGCGGGATGAGGATGCCGAGTGTCCCAGCCGAGGCGATCGTGCCGACCGCGAGGCGCTTGTCGTAGCCGCGGTTGAGCATCTGCGGCAACGAGATCAGCGAGAGCAGAACGACCGAGGCGCCGACCACGCCAATCGGTGCGGCCAGGATCGTGCCGATCACCATGACTGTGATGGCCAGGCCGCCCGGCACGCGGCGCAGCAGAAGCTGGGTCGCGTCGAGCATCTTCGCGGCGGCCCCGCTACGCTCCAGCAGTGTGCCCATGAAAATGAACATCGGAATGGAGACGAGGACGGGATCCACCGCCACGCCGCCCCACATGCGCAGCAAGATGGCGTTCAGCTTGATCAGCGGAAACATGTCCAAAGACCAGCCGATCAGCGCGAAGATCAGTGCCGTGCCGCCAAGGACGAAGGCGACAGGAAAGCCGCAAAAGATGACCGCGAACATCGTCACGAACATGATTGCGGCAAGGTGATCGGCTATCCAGTCGAGCATCACGGTCTCCGCGCCGTCGCGTCGTTTTGTGGTCGGGCTCTCACAGGATGATCGTGCCGTCGGACAAGGGCGGTTTGGCGCGCTCCCGGAGTTTTTCGGGCCCGAACAGAAAGACGAGCAGCCGCACCGTCATGCTGACGACCGCCGTCATCAGCAGAACCAGGCCGGCAAAGAACAGACCCTTGATGATCCACCGCTGCGACAGGCCAGTGGGCGCGTCGGACGCCTCGCCGTTGGCATAGGACACGGCCACAAAATCGATCCCGAAATAGAGAAGGACGAACGTGTAGGGAGCGGCAAAGAGCAGGCAGCCCAGCAACTCGATGACAGCCTTTCTGCGCAGCGAAAGGGTGCCTGTGAGGGAATCCACTCGCGGGTGGGAATTGATGATGTAGTTGAAGCCCAGCCACATCGAAAAGATCACGGTGTGGAGGTGCCATTCGAGCTCCTGCAGCATCGAGGAGCCAAACCCCGGCACCTGAAATCCGACCTTGCGGGTCACAACGTCGAAGCAGATCACGCCCATGAGCGCGACGAATAGCCAGCCTGAGATTTCGGCAATCCAAGCAAGGACATTGTCGGTTGCATGGACGAGGGCTAGAAGAAGGCGCATGTCACGATGTCTCCTGCCGCACAAGTTGCGATGGCGGTACGGCGCCGCAACGTGGATTGGGGAAGCTCAGGCGCAGCACAGGCGCATGCATGGCGGCACGCGCCTGCCTTGCGAGCGACCCGTCAGCGCAGATAGCCGCGCTCGCGCCAGATCGCGTAGTCGGCTCGGAACTTCTTGAGCGACTCCCAGGCTTTCTTGAATTCCGGGCTCTTCTGGGATTGCTCGTCCGCGACTTCGTCCCAGGCCTTGCGGTAGGCGTCAAGGAACGGCTTGTTCCATGTCATGAAGTTGACACCCTTTCCCTTCAGCTCCTGCAGCGCCGCCACTTGCGCGAATTCGGAGAGCGCAAAACCGTTGAGAACAGCGGCATCGCACGCGGTCTTGACCTGATACTTCTGGGTCTCCGACAGGGAATCCCACTTCACCTTGTTCCAGATCATGTCGCCGAAGGTGGATTGCTGGTGCCAGCCCGGGAAGTAATAGTATTTGGCGACCTGGTGGAAGCCGAGGCTCAAATCCATCGCCGGCATCGAGAATTCGGTGGCATCAATGGTGCCGAGCTGAAGTGCCTGGAAGATTTCGCCGGCCTGCAAGAGCTGCGTGGCCACGCCCATCTTCTGCATGACGTTGGCGCCGAGCCCGAAGAAGCGCATCTTAAGGCCCTTGAGGTCCTCTTCGGTCCGGATCTCCTTGCGGAACCAGCCCGACGCCTCGGGCGCGATCAGGTTGCATAGCATCGAATGGATGCCGTACTTGGCATAAAGCTGCTGCATTAGCTTCTCGCCGCCGCCATGTTTCATCCAGGCGAGGTACTCGCCGCCGTCCGGGCCGAACGGCACGGTCGAAAAGACGGCGAAGGCGATGTCTTTGCCGGTCCAGAAGCCGGGTGTCGCCCAGGCCGAATCCAGGGCGCCGGAGGCGACGGCGTCGAAGGCTTGGCCTGCGGGAACGAGTGCGCCCGGCTCGAAAAAGCGTACCTCCACCGTTCCGCCGGTGTTCTTGGTGATCGTCTCTGCTGTGAAGACCGCGTTTGGACCCAACACCGCAAGTGTTGATGCGAAGTTGGACTGCATCTGGACGCGGACGCGCTTGTCCTGTGCGTAGGCAAAACTGAAGCCCCCAGCGACAATGGTGGCCGCCAGGCCGAGTAGCATTGAACGCAGTTTCATGTCTCGCTCCCTTGGTTGAAGCCCCATGGGAGGGAGGACGTGCGGGCGATGACGGTTATATGCAGCGAAGGTGCAGTGGGCCCCTCCGATTGTCCCAGGTCACGTTGATCCTCCCCCAAAGCTTTGTTATCGCCGTGATTGCGGCGGATGGCGCATTTTTCGCGCGCCTGAGCGATTGTCTAACAAGTAAACCCGCTGCGCCAGCGCGAACATGCGGCAAGTGAGAAGAGCGGCGGATGAGGGCGGGCGAGCCGGCCGGGGCGACCGGTCCGGCGCGACTCTCGGCCTCGCCGGTCCGGGCTGGCGCGCGCAGCCGGCCGATGGTAGAGCAATTGGGCAAGAGGGGCCGACAAGCTCCCGGATTCCGGCCAATTCCCCCTTCCGACATAGCGCGGCGCCATGCAGGACATACTGCGACAGCTCGAGGAAAAGCGTGCCGGCGCGCGTGCCGGCGGCGGCAAGCGCCGGGTGGAAGCCCAGCACGGCAAGGGCAAGCTCAGTGCCCGCGAGCGTCTCGAGGTCCTGCTCGACGAGGGATCGTTCGAGGAATGGGACATGTTCGTCGAACATCGCTCGAGCGAGTTCGGCATGGCCGAACAGAAAATCCCCGGCGACGGCGTGGTGAGCGGCTGGGGCACGATCAATGGCCGGCTGGTGTTCGTCTTCAGCCAGGATTTCACAGTGTTCGGTGGCTCGCTCTCGGAGGCGCATGCCGAGAAGATCTGCAAGATCATGGATCAGGCCATGAAGGTGGGCGCGCCGGTGATCGGCCTCAACGATTCCGGCGGGGCGCGGATTCAGGAAGGTGTTGCGTCGCTCGCGGGTTATGCCGACGTGTTCCAGCGCAACGTGCTGGCCTCGGGCGTGATCCCGCAGATCTCCGTCATCATGGGGCCGTGCGCGGGCGGGGCTGTCTATTCGCCGGCGATGACCGATTTCATCTTCATGGTGAAGGACTCGTCCTACATGTTCGTGACCGGGCCCGATGTGGTGAAGACGGTCACGCATGAGAACGTCACGCACGAGGAGCTGGGCGGTGCCGTCACGCACACGTCGCGCTCTGGCGTCGCGGACCTCGCCTTCGAGAACGATGTGGCGGCGCTGCTGGAAACGCGGCGCTTTGTCGATTTCCTGCCGCCCTCCAATCGCGAAAAGCCGCCGGTGCGCCCGAGTGCGGACCCCGCCGATCGCGTCGAGATGTCGCTCGACACGCTAATCCCGGCCAACGCCAACAAGCCCTACGACATGAAGGAGCTGATCTTGAAGGTCGCCGACGAGGGCGATTTCTTCGAGCTCACGCCCGATTACGCGCGCAACATCATCGTCGGCTTCGGGCGCATCGACGGCCAGACGGTCGGTTTCGTCGCCAACCAGCCGATGGTGCTGGCGGGCTGCCTCGATATCAATTCCGCGATCAAGGCGGCGCGTTTCGTGCGCTTCTGCGATTGCTTCCATATCCCTATTGTCACGTTCGTGGATGTGCCGGGCTTTCTGCCGGGCACGGCGCAGGAATTTGGCGGCATCATCAAGCACGGCGCCAAGCTGCTGTTCGCGTATGCCGAGGCGACGGTGCCGAAGGTGACCGTGATCACGCGCAAGGCCTATGGCGGCGCCTACGACGTCATGGCGTCGAAACATCTGCGCGGCGACGTCAACTACGCCTGGCCGACGGCGGAGATTGCGGTGATGGGACCTAAGGGTGCCGTCGAGATCATCTTCCGCGCCGACATGGGCGACCCCAAGAAGATCGAGGAACGCACCGAGGAATACCGCCAGCGCTTTGCCAATCCGTTCGTCGCTGCGTCGCGCGGCTTCCTCGACGACGTCATCATGCCGCACTCGACGCGCCGGCGCATCGCGCGCGCTCTCTCCATGCTGCGCGACAAGAAGCTCGAGAACCCGTGGAAGAAGCACGCGAACATTCCGCTGTGAGCCTGATGTGACCGACCTGCGCCTGCATATCGGCGGCAAGGATGTGAAGCCGGGCTGGAAAATCCTGAATGTCCAGCCGGGGCCGGGCGTCGATTATGTCGGCACGTGCACCGATCTCAGTGCGTTCGGCGATGGGAGTGTGGCGGAGATCTATGCTTCGCATGTGCTCGAGCATCTCAGCTACACCGCCGAGCTGCCGCAGGCGTTGAGCGAATTCCACCGCGTGCTGGTGCCCGGCGCGCGGCTGCGCGTGGCGGTGCCAGATTTCGAGAAGCTGTGCCGCATCTTCCTGCTGCCGGAGCTAACTGCGCAGCTGCGTTTCCATGTGATGCGCATGATCTTCGGCGGGCAGATGGACGCGCACGATTTCCACAAGGTCGGGCTGACGGCCGAGCTGCTGGGCGCCTTGCTGGCCAATGCCGGGTTCGGCAGCCTGCAGCAGGTCGAGAGTTTCGGCGAGTTCGACGATTCCAGCGAGCTCAAATTCGGACCGAACCGGGTAAGCCTCAATGTCATCGCCGTCAGGAGCTGACATGGAAATGTCGAGCGATCCGCGCGCCGATATGCAGCGCCGGGCCCGGCTGATGCGGGGCCTGCGCCGGCACATGATGGGCTATTTCGCGATCATGGTGCTGTTGATCATCGTCAATTTTTTGCTCACACCGGATAATCCATGGTTCGTGCTGCCGATGATCGCCTGGGGCGCGCCGCTGGCGGTTCACGCGGCGATCGCCATGGAATTGTTCGGGCGACGGGGGGAATGATTCACGTGAGCGCCAAAACGAAAAAGAAGCCGACAGCGAAACCGCGCGCGGCGGCGAAATCCGGCCCGCCGTTTCGCAAGATCCTGGTCGCCAATCGCGGCGAGATCGCGTGCCGCGTGATGCGGACCTGCAAGCGCCTGGGGATTGCCACGGTCGCGGTCTATTCGGATGCGGACGCAGAAGCGCTGCATGTGCGCGAGGCGGATGAGGCGGTGCGCATTGGGGCGGCACCCAGCGCGCAGAGTTATCTCAAGATCGACGCCATCATCGATGCCTGTCGCAAGACGGGCGCGGAGGCGGTTCACCCTGGCTACGGATTCCTCTCCGAGAACGCGGCGTTCGCGCAAACACTGGCCAAGGCCGGCATCGTCTTCATCGGCCCGAATATCGAGGCCGTGGCGGCGATGGGCGATAAGATCGAATCCAAGAAACTGGCGCAGAAGGCCGGGGTCAACACCATCCCCGGCCATCTCGCGGCGATTGCCGACGCGGATGAGGCGGTGAAGATCGCGCGCAAGGTCGGCTACCCGGTGATGGTCAAGGCCTCGGCCGGCGGCGGCGGCAAGGGCATGCGGATCGCACGCAACGATGCCGAGGCGCGCGAGGGCTTCCGCTCCGCCACCAGCGAAGCCAAATCGAGCTTCGGCGACGATCGCGTCTTCATCGAGAAATTCGTCGAAGAGCCGCGCCATATCGAGATCCAGGTGATGGGCGATGCGCATGGCAACGTCATCCATCTGGGCGAGCGTGAATGCTCGATCCAGCGCCGGCATCAGAAGGTGATCGAGGAGGCGCCGTCGCCGTTTCTCGACGCCAAGACACGCGAAAAAATGGGCGCGCAAGCTGTGGCGCTGGCCAAGGCGGTCAAGTACCGCTCGGCCGGCACGGTCGAGTTCATCGTCGACGGCAAGCGCAATTTCTATTTCCTGGAAATGAACACGCGCCTGCAGGTCGAGCATCCGGTGACGGAGTGCGTGACCGGCCTCGATCTGGTCGAGCTGATGATCCGCGTGGCGGCGGGCGAAAAGCTGCCGCTGGCGCAGAAAGACGTGAAGCTCAAGGGCTGGGCGATCGAAGCGCGGCTCTACGCCGAGGATCCCTTGCGCAATTTCCTGCCGTCGATCGGACGGCTGACGCGTTATCTGCCGCCGCTGGACATGCCAGGCGTGCGCGTCGATACCGGAGTCTACGAGGGCGGCGAGATCAGCATGTACTATGACCCGATGATCGCCAAGTTGGTCGGCTTCGGGAAGGATCGCAAAGAGGCGACGCAGCGCCTGGCATCGGCGTTGGACGCCTACTATGTGCGCGGCGTCAACCACAACATCTCCTTCCTCGCCGCGATCATGGCGCATAAGCGCTTCCAGGCTGGCAAACTCACGACGGGATTTATCGCCGAAGAATTTCCGCAAGGGTTCCATGGCCGCGAGCTCGATCCCGCGTCACGCCGGCGCATCGTGGCGGTTGCCGCGTTCTTGCAGCGGCGCCAGGCGGAGGAAGATGCCGGCATCGCGCCGCGCGCGCGGCGCAAAACCGCGAGCGACTGGTCCGTGCGCCTGGGCGGTGGCAATATTCCCGTCAGCGTGGCCGATGACGGGCTGGCCGCCATCGTTACGCAAGAGAGCGGCGCGGACCGCGTCGAAAGCGCGTGGGCGCCCGGTCAGCCTTTGTTTGTTGGCCGCGTGGGCGATGACGATGTCATCGTGCAGGTCGACCGCGTCGGCGGTACCGGGTGGAAGCTCTTCTATACCGGCTGCCTGGTCGAGCTGCAGGTGCTGCGCCCGCGCGTGGCGGCGCTGGCGGCACTGATGCCGGTGAAGCGGCCGCCGGACACGTCCAAATTCCTGCTCTCACCGATGCCGGGCCTGCTCAAGACGGTCGCCGTCAAGGAAGGGCAGGAGGTCAAGGCCGGCGAGGAGCTGGCGGTGGTCGAAGCGATGAAGATGGAGAACATCCTGCGCGCCGAGCGCGACGGCGTCGTCGCCAAGCTGCATGCTGCGGGCGGCGACAGCCTGGCGGTCGACCAGAAGATCCTTGAATTCACGTGAGCGTTGCCATGCGCGGTCTTGCACCGCCCGATACTGAGGCCTGGGAAGCGCGCAGCGCCTGGTTCTGGCGCGCGCACGATGTCAATGCCGGGCCGGCGCCGCTCGATCTGGGCCCGCGTGCCGGCGCGCTGCTGGAAGAATTGGAGACGGTGTTCTGCACCGGGGCGTGGGCGGCCAGCGTGATCTTGTCCTGGACGATCGTCGAAGCGGACGCGCGCGCGGCCGCCCGGGCCGGCGTCGATGTGAAGGATGCGCCCGATGTCGACTGGCTGCGCGAGCGGCGCAACCGGCTCGTCCATGTCGGGCGTGCCGGCGACAAGGACGAAGTGCCGGATGAGGCGGAGCTGCGCGGCTGGGCGGAAGGGGCGGTGCGGATCGTCTTCAAGACGCTGTTCGCCGGGGCGTGGCGATGAGCCAAGACGCGGCGGTGCGGATCCGCATCTCGGGCCGCGTACAGGGCGTATGGTATCGCGGCTGGACGGTGGAGAATGCGATGGCGCGGGGCTTGCGCGGCTGGGTGCGCAACCGGCGCGACGGTAAGGTCGAGGCGTTGCTGATCGGCCCGGCGGCCGATGTCGAGGCGATGATTGAAGCATGTCGAGAAGGCCCGCCAATGGCGCGGGTCACGAACATAGAACGATTTGGCACGGTGGACGACGGTTCGACCGGATTCCGTCAGGTGCCGACAGAATAAGGGTATGAGGAACGCAAGATGGATTTGACCGCCGGCAAGCTCCGCGGAATCAGACGGCTGGCCACGCGCAGCGGCCGCTTTGCCATACTCGGCGCCGACCAGCGGCCGCCGATCTTCAGCCTGGTCCAGAGTGCGCGCGGCACGACCCGTGTCGACGACGAGGATGTGCGCGCCATCAAGCAGACGATCGTGCGCAACCTCGCCGATCGTGCCTCGGCGGTGCAGCTCGATCCGGTCTGGGGCTACCAGGCGTGCATCGATCTCGTGCGCGGCCAGCAGGGCCTGACGCTGACCCTGGAGGATCACGTCTTTCGCGAGACGATGCGCGGACGTGTGTCGGGCAAAGCGGCGAACTGGAGCGTCACCAAAATCAAGCGCGTCGGCGCCGACGGCGTGACGGTGCTGCTCTGGTACCGGCCCGATGCCGATCCCAGCGTGTGCCGCCACCAGGAAGAATTCGTGGCGCGGGTCGGCAATGCCTGCATCAAGAACGACATCTGCTTTGTGCTGGAGCCGCTGGTCTATCCGCTCGCCAGCGACGCCTCGCAGCCGAAGGATGGCGATGCCGTGGCGCGCTACGCACAGCGCGTGATCGAGAGCGTGAAGATATTTTCCGACCCGCGCTTCGGCGTCGATTTGTTCAATCTCGAAAGTCCGGTGCCGGCGGCGCAACTTGCCGATCCCGGCGGCGATGCGGCGCAGGTCGCATCGGCGCAGGCCTGGTTCGATGCGCTGGGGGCGGCGTCGCACGTGCCGTGGGTGATGATGTCCGCCGGGGCCGGCATGGCGGAATTCCGGCGCATCGTGACCTACGCCTATCGTGCCGGCGCGAGCGGTTATCTATGCGGCCGCGCGATCTGGCTGGAGGCGTGCCGGAAATTCCCGGACATGGCGCAGGTTGATCGCGGCTTGCGCGAGGAGAGCACGGAATTCATGGATGAGCTCAACACGTTGACCGAGAAAATGGCGCGACCGTGGACCGAGGCCGCGTCGGCCTGATCGCTCCCATTCCAGAAGTCGGGCCGATAGACTCCTCGCTGGGTCGCGCGTAAAGTTTGCACCATTGCGCCCTGCGAAAGCCGTAACTCGGAATGGCCGAAGAACGCGCTCAACGCCGTCTCACAACCATTCTTGCTGCCGACGTGGTTGGCTACAGCCGCCTCATGGAGCAGGATGAGGCGGGCACCATGTCGCGGCTCCGGGCACTGCGCCACGATGTCTTGATGCCATTGGTCGCGCAGCGCGGCGGGCGCGCCTTCAAGTTCATGGGCGACGGCGTCCTGATCGAGTTCACCAGCGTCGTCAACGCCGTGCAATGTGCCGTCGAGCTCCAGAATGCGGTGCAGGCGCAGAATGCCGGTACGCCCACGCCTCATCACATGCTCCTGCGCATCGGCATCAATCTCGGCGATGTGATCGTCGAGGGCAGCGATCTCTATGGCGATGGCGTCAACCTGGCGGCGCGGCTGGAAAGAATTGCCGAGCCCGGCGGAATCTGCCTGTCGCGGTCCGCCTACGATTTGGTCAAGGGCAAGATCGACGCGCAATTCGCCGATATGGGTGAGCAGCGCCTGAAGAACATCGCCGAACCGTTGCAGGTCTTTCGGGTCGATATCGGCCTGAGTGCACCCGCGCCGGCACCGGCACCTCTGAGATTGCCGGACAAACCCTCGATCGTGGTCCTGCCGTTCACGAACCTCAGCGACGGTCCGGACCACGCCTACTTTGCGGACGGCGTGACCGAGGATCTCACCACGGCGCTGTCCCGGCTTCGCTGGCTCTTCGTCATCGCCCGCAACTCGGCCTTTGTCTACAAAGAGAAAGCCGTCGATGTGAGGACAATCGCCCGGGAGCTAGGCGTGCGCTACGCCCTCGAGGGCAGTGTGCGCACGGCCGGTCAGCGCATCCGCATTACGGGCCAGCTCATCGATGCAGAGAACGGCAAGCACATCTGGGCAGAGAAATACGATCGGCAGCTGGACGACATCTTCGCGGTCCAGGACGAGATCACCGAAAACATCGTTGCCGCGATCGAGCCGCATCTCTACGCGCAGGAGGGCTATCGCGCCGCCGGACAGCCGCCCGAAAGCATCGACGTCTGGGGGCTCGTTGTTCGCGCCATCGATCTCATCAACAAGTTCGGCCGCAAGGATAACGAAGAGGCGCAACGCTTGCTGCGTCGCGCCATAGAGATCGACCCGCACTATGCGCGCGCACACGCTACCCTCAGCTGGGCGATCTGGTGGGCCACGCTCTACCATTACATTCAGGACCGCGCCGAGGGCTACCGGCAGAGCGCCAAGCACGCCCAGGAAGCGTTGCGCCTCGACCAGAGCGAACCGTGGGCCCATATGACTGTCGGCCTCAATTTGAGCACCTCCGGCCAACACCAGCGCGCGCTGGCCGAACTCCAGGCCGCCCTGAACCTCAACCCGAGCTTCGCGCTCGCGCGCACGAGCTATGGCTGGGCATTGCTGCGGGCGGGTCGCTTCGATGATGCAATCACCGAGACTGCGAAAGCGCTTCGCATGAGTCCCATGGATTCGTTCGCCGGCCTTTACACCACGATCCATGGCCTGGCGTTGCTCGCGGTGCGGCGCTTCGCGGACGCGCTGCCCCACCTCCGGGCGTCGGTCGCCGCCGATGCTGAGTTTGCTGGGCACTACAATGCGCTCATCAGCTGTTGCGGGCATCTCGGCCTGATCGAGGAGGCGGCGGAGTTCGTCGCCCGCCGCAACAAGGTCGGGCCGCCGCTGAGGGTGGGCGAGCTACGCAACAACCTGCGCGGCTTCGCCCATTGCGAGGTGTTCGTGGAGGGCTTGATCAAGGCCGGCGTGCCTGAGTAGGCAGCGCCCTTCAAAGACACGCTCGACGAAGACAGCGGCCCAGCGAAACCCCTCCGCCGAGCCTGCTCCGCATGACATGCGGAGACCTTCAGGGCGCCGCTGCTGCCGGACAGGCGGCGGGGCCTTGCGCAAACACCTCGGCGAAGCTCGCCATCAGGGCGGCGTCGACCTCCGCCATTTGCGCGATGATGCCGAGATCGAGCAGCGAGGTCACTCCCAGGTTGTTTTGGGAAATCCCGCAAGGGACGATTCCCTGGAAATGCGACAGGTCGCAATCCACATTCAGCGCGATGCCGTGATAGGTGATCCAGTGGCGCACGCGCACGCCCAGCGCGGCGATCTTGTCTTCGCGCCGGCCGCCCAAAATATGCGGGCCGCGATCGACCCACAGGCCGATGCGCCCCGGACGCCGCTCGGCGCGCACGTTGAAGCGGGCGAGCGTGGCGATCAGCCAGTCTTCCAGGCCGCAGACAAACGCGCGCACGTCCTGGCCGCGCCGGCGCAGGTCCAGCATCACGTAGGCGATGCGCTGGCCGGGGCCATGATAGGTGTGCTGGCCGCCGCGACCGGTCGTGTAGACCGGAAAGCGGCCGGGATCGACCAGGCCGGACGCGGTCGCCGACGTGCCGGCGGTGTAGAGGGGCGGATGCTCCAGCAACCACACCAATTCGGGCGCCTGGCCGGCGCGGATTTCGGCCACCCGCGCCTCCATCGACGCTACGGCCCCAAGATAGGCGACGGGCGCGTCGGAGACGCGCCACTCGATCCCCGCCAACTCTTTGTGCTGAAACGTCATTTTACGGGCAATCCCGGCTGTTAAACGGCGCCGACCGGCTTGCAACTGGCGTAGCGATTTGGTATTCCCGGCGGGCTCGAAAGGCAAGGGCGGGCGGGTCTCTCCAGGGGCCGGCCATCTTTACCCCAAAGCGGTCGTGGCGGAACGGTAGACGCGCTAGCTTGAGGTGCTAGTGGGAGAAATCCCGTGGAAGTTCGATTCTTCTCGACCGCACCATTCTCAGAGTACTGACGACGGCGGGCACGATGGCGGACGACAAGCTGCGCGACAGCGCGCTGGAATATCACCGCCATCCGCAGCCGGGCAAACTGGCGATTGTGGCGACGAAGCCGCTTGCCAACCAGCGCGACCTGGCGCTGGCCTATTCGCCCGGCGTCGCCGCCGCCTGCGAGGCCATCGTCGCCAACCCGGCCGAGGCCGCGACCGTCACGGCGCGCGCCAATCTGGTTGCCGTCATTACCAACGGCACGGCTGTGCTGGGCCTGGGCGCCATCGGCCCGCTGGCTGCCAAGCCGGTGATGGAAGGCAAGGCGGTGCTGTTCAAGAAATTCTCCGGCATCGACGTGTTCGATCTGGAGATCAACGAGCGCGACCCCGACAAGCTGGTCGAGATCATCGCGGCGCTGGAGCCGACCTTCGGCGGCATCAATCTCGAGGATATCAAGGCGCCGGAATGCTTCGAGATCGAGCGCAAGCTGCGGGCACGTCTCAAGATCCCGGTTTTCCATGACGACCAGCACGGCACGGCGATCATTGTGGGCGCTGCGATCCTCAACGGGCTGCGGGTGGTCGGCAAGCGCATCGACCAGGTGAAGCTGGTGGCGTCGGGGGCCGGGGCGGCGGCGCTGGCCTGCCTCGATCTGTTGGTCGATCTGGGCATGAAGATCGAGAATATCTGGGTCACCGATATCGCCGGTGTCGTCTACAAGGGACGGCGCGAGGAGATGGACCCGCGCAAGGAGCGCTACGCGCGCGACACCAATGCGCGCAAGTTGGGCGATGTGATCGAGGGTGCGGATATTTTTCTGGGCCTGTCGGCGCCGCGTGTCCTGAAGCCGGAAATGGTTGCCAAGATGGGCCAGCAGCCGATCGTGCTGGCGTTGGCCAACCCCACACCGGAGATCATGCCGGAAGAGGTCAAGGCCGTTCGGCCCGACGCGATCATCGCCACGGGGCGTTCGGACTATCCCAACCAGGTCAACAACGTCCTGTGTTTTCCGTTCATCTTTCGTGGGGCGCTCGATGCCGGCGCCACGACGATCAACGAGGCGATGAAGGTGGCGGCGGTGCGGGCCCTTGCCGATCTGGCGCTGGCCGAGCCGTCGGAGATTGTTGCCGCGGCCTATGGCGGCGAGCCGCCGGCGTTCGGGCCGGAGAATTCGATCCCCAAGCCATTCGACCCACGCCTGATCCTGGAGATCGCGCCTGCTGTCGCACGCGCGGCCATGGAATCGGGCGTGGCACTGCGGCCGATCCCGGATTTCGCGCTCTATCGCGAGCAGCTCACGCAGTTCGTGTTCCGCTCCGGCCTGCTGATGAAGCCGATCTTCGAGGCGGCCAAGAAATCTCCGCGCCGGATCGTCTATGCCGAGGGCGAGGAAGAGCGCGTGCTGCGCGCCGCCCAGCAGGTCATCGACGAGAAGCTCGCGACGCCGATCCTGGTCGGGCGGCGCGAGACGATCCGCAAGCGCGTCGAGAAGCTGGGCCTGCGTATGCGTCTTGAAAAAGACGTCGAAGTGCGCAACCCGGAAGATCTGCCAAACTACCAGCGCGACTGGACGCTCTATCACCAGCTGCGCGGCCGCGCCGGTGTGTCACCCGATGCCGCGCGCACGATCGTGCGTACCCGCAATACCGTGATCGCCGCGCTGATGGTACGCCAGGGCGAGGCGGACGGGATGATCTGCGGCACGGTGGGCAAGTTCCATCGCCATATGGCTGATGTGTGCGATGTGCTCGGCCTGCAGCAGGATGTCATGACCCCGGCGGCGATGACGGCGCTGGTCCTGCCGCAAAGCACGATCTTCGTGTGCGACACGCATGTGACGCCCGATCCCAGTCCGGCGCAGATCGCCGACATGACCGTGCGCGCGGCCGACGTGGTCAAGCGCTTCGGCATCAAGCCGCGTGCGGCCCTGCTGTCGCATTCGAATTTCGGCAGCCTGGAGACGGAGAGTGCGGCCAAGATGCGCCGCGCCGTGTCGCTGGTGATCGCGCGCGCGCCGGACCTGGAAGTCGATGGCGAGATGGACGCGGAATCGGCGCTCAATGTCGAGATCCGCAACAAGGCGATCGCCGACTCACGCCTGACGGGTCCGGCCAATCTACTGATCATGCCGACGCTGGATGCCGCCAACATCACCGTCAATCTGCTGAAGGAGACGAGCCAGACGCAGCGCGTCGGGCCGATCCTGCTCGGCATGGCTTATGCCGCGCATATTCTCAGCCCGTCGAACACGGTGCGCGGCATCGTCAACATGACGGCGGTCTGCGTGGTCGACGCCCAGGGCCGCGAAGCCGCCCGCACGGCAGGATAACGCCATGGCCGAGGCCGAGCCCGACGCCGCGGCCCCGGGCCCGGGGAGTGAAACGCCGGCCCAGATCGGCCTCGATCCGGCCCTTGTTGAACAGGTCGTGGCGGCGCTGGAGAGCCAGGACAGTGCCGCCGTCCAGCCGTTGATCCAGGATCTGCACTATTCCGATCTCGCCGATCTGTTCGAGGCGTTGTCGTCGGAGCAGCGGCGCGTTCTGGTCGAAGTTTTGCGCCGCCGCTTTCCGGCCGAGATCATTCCTGAGCTCGACGAATCCGTGCGCGACGATGTCGCCGGCCAGCTCGGTACGCAGGATCTGGCCACCGCGATCGTCAACCTGGATAGCGATGACGCGCTCTACCTGATCGAGGGCCTGGAGGAGAGCAAGCGGAGGCAGGTGCTGCATGCCATCCCCGCGGCGCTCCGCCGACAGCTCGAGGAAGGCTTGGCCTATCCCGAGGAGAGCGCCGGCCGCCTGATGCAGCGCGACGTGGTGGCGGTGCCGCAATACTGGAATGTCGGGCAGTGCATCGACGATATCCGCGAGAGCGACGAGCTGCCCGACGATTTCTACGACATCTTTGTCGTCGATTCGAAGCACCGGCCGGTCGGATGGGTGCCACTGGACAAATTCGTGCGCTCGAAGCGGCCGGTGAAGATCGGCGACATCATGGACGCCGACCTCAATCCCATTCCGGTCGACATGGACCAGGAGCAGGTCGCGTTCCTGTTCAAGCAGCACGATCTGACCTCGGCGCCGGTGGTCGATAAAGCCGGACGCCTCATCGGCACAATCACCGTCGACGACGTGGTCGACGTCATCGAAGCGGAGGCGGAGGAAGATCTGATGCGCCTCGCCGGCGTGCCGGAGGCGGATATCCATGCCTCGCCGGTGCAGGTGGTTGGCGGGCGCGCGCGCTGGCTCGCCATCACCCTGGCCAAGACCATCATCTCCGCCATCGTCATCAGCCAGTTCGAGGCGACGATCGCGCAGCTGGTCACGCTCGCGGCCCTCATGCCCATTGTGGGCGGAATGGCCGGCGATGCCGGGATGCAGGCGGTGACGGTGGTCGTGCGCGCCATCGCGACCAAGGAAATCACCGCGACCAATCTGATGCGCGTGGTCGTCAAGGAGATCGCGGTCGGCAGCATCCACGGCATCCTGTTCGCCGTCGTGATGGGGCTCGGCGTGTCGCTATGGTTCCATGACTGGAAGCTCGGGCTGGTGCTGGCCGCGGCGATGCTGTTCAACCTTGCCTGGGCCGGGTTCGCCGGCACGGCGATCCCGCTGGCGCTGTCGAAGATCGGGCGCGATCCCGCCATCGCCTCGGGGCCGCTGCTCACCACCACCACCGATGTGCTCGGGTTCTTCTCGTTCCTGGGGCTCGCGACATGGTTTCTGCTGTGAAGCGTGCGGCTGCTGCTGCGCCCAGTTTTTCCATCACCGATCTCGCGCGCGAGTTCGATGTCACCACCCGCACCATCCGCTTCTACGAGGACGAGGGGCTGATCGCGCCGGCGCGGCGCGGGCAGACGCGCGTTTTCAGTGCGCGCGACCGCGTGCGGCTGCGGTTGATCTTGCGCGGCAAGCGGCTGGGATTCTCAATCGACGAGATCCGCGAGATCATCGACCTCTACGACGCCGAGCCGGGCGAAGAGGGGCAGCTGCGGCATTTCCTCGCCAAGATCGGCGAGCGCCGCGCCGCCCTCGAGCAGCAGCGCGCCGACATCGCCGAGACGCTGGACGAGCTGGCGGAGGTCGAGGAGCGGTGCCTCGAGCAGCTGAAGAGCTTTGCGAAAAAGGGCAAGCGCCAGCGATAACGATAGTGATTTTGAGGACCAATGAGCGAAAGCGGGCAAATTCGACGACCACCTATTTTGATTGATGGGTTGACGCCCGATGAAATTTTGGCGCTGCCCGAGGATCACATTGCGGCGCTTGTCGCGGTCGGGCCCATCGTTTTTCGTGCTGGCTCAGCGAGCATCTTAGGACAGGTGCATTTGAAGTCGGATCGGCTGGTCGTGGAATTGGCACAGATCGATGGTGGCGGGGAGGGCGTATTGCCAACTCTGTGGCTATTGGCGGAGCGGTATGCGCGGATCCGAGGCCTTCCCGTGGTGGACTGGGTGGTGCATGCCATCAACTGCGCCCGTCCGAATCTAAAGCTGCGGCGGGTTCTGGAGCGGCGCGGCTTCAAGGTCGAAGATGTCCCCGGCATCGGCGCCGCTTACTACTTGCAGCATCGCCTGGACGAAGTCGCGGCAAACGGTGTCAAAGAATGAATTGACGTTTACGTAAACGTAAGATATTTTCGCCTATCTTGAAATCGCGGGGCGATAACCTGGCGGTCGAGGGAGGGACGATGGCGCAGACGATCGAGACCTACCGGGGCGCGGTCTATCCGTGGCATTGCGACCATATCGGTCACATGAACGTCATGTGGTATGTCGGCAAGTTCGACGAGGCCACGTGGAACCTGTTCGCCGCGATCGGCATGCCGCCTTCCTACCTGCGCGACACGGCCGGGATGGCCGCGGTCCAGCAGAACATCAACTATAAACGCGAGCTGCATGCCGGCGACGTTGTCGCGGTGCGCTCGCATTTTCTCGAAGTGCGCGACAAGGTCCTGCGCTATGTCCACGAGATGGTGAATGGCGAGACGGGCGAGGTCGCGGCGCTGTGCGAGCTGACGGTCGTTCACCTGGACCGCGCGACGCGGCGTTCCACGCCTCTGCCCGAATCCACCATCGCCAAGGCGCAGGCCCTGCTGGGACGCTGAGATGACCCGCTTCACCCCCAAAAACCCGGATTTCGAGGCGCGCGTGCGCGACAGTTTTAGTCGCCAGGGCGCCATGGCCCTGATCGGGGCGGAGATCGCGCATGTCGCGGCCGGGGCGTGCGACATCGCAGTCGATTTCCGGCCTGAGCTCGCCCAGCAGCACGGGTTCTTTCATGGCGGCATCGTCGGGACGATCGCGGATTCGGCGGGCGGCTATGCCGCGTTCACCCTGATGCCGGCCGATGCCTCCGTGCTGACGGTCGAGTACAAGATCAACCTGCTGGCGCCCTCACAAGGCACGCGGCTGATCGCGCGGGGCCGCGTGACCAAGCCGGGACGGACCCTGACCGTGGCGCATGTCGACGTCTTCGTGGTGCGTGACGGCCATGAGCACGCGGTCGCCACCATGCTGCAGACGTTGATGACCCTGGCCGGGCGCGAGGACGGGCCCCGGGGCTAGGCCGGGGCTTCGCTTTTGCCGCCGGGCGTCCTAGATTGGCAACGAAGATCGGGAGGGATTTCGCAGATGGTGTCCAACCAGCCGCCGGGATTCGATTTCGGGCTTGGCGAGCAGGCGGAGATGCTGCGCGATTCGGTGCGCAGCTTCGCCTCCGACGAGATTGCGCCGCGCGCCGCCGATATCGACCGCGAGAACGATTTTCCCGCCGATCTGTGGCGCAAGATGGGCGCGCTCGGCATCCTGGGCGTGACCGCCGATGAGGAATTCGGCGGGGCCGGGATGGGCTATCTCGAGCATTGCGTGGCGATGGAGGAGGTGAGCCGGGCCTCGGCCTCGGTCGGCCTCTCCTACGGCGCGCATTCCAATCTCTGCGTCAACCAGATCAGCCGCAACGGCAAGGCGGAGCAGAAGCGCAAGTATTTGCCCAAGCTGATCTCGGGCGAACATGTCGGGGCGTTGGCCATGTCCGAGCCGGGCGCGGGCTCCGACGTCGTCGGCATGAAGCTGCGCGCCGAGAAAAAGGGCGACCGCTACATCCTCAACGGCAACAAAATGTGGATCACCAACGGACCCGAACGCGGACGTGCTGGTGGTCTACGCCAAGACCGACCCCGAGGCGGGAGCGCGCGGCATCACCGCCTTCCTGATCGAGAAGAGCTGGAAGGGGTTCTCGACCGCGCAGAAGCTCGACAAGCTCGGCATGCGCGGCTCCAACACGTGCGAGCTGGTGTTCCAGGATTGCGAAGTGCCGGCGGAGAACGTGCTGGGCGATGTCGGCAAGGGCGTCAACGTGCTGATGAGCGGCCTCGATTACGAGCGCGCGGTGCTGGCGGCGGGGCCGCTGGGCATCATGCAGGCCTGCATGGACGTGGTCGTGCCCTATATTCACGAGCGCAAGCAGTTCGGCCAGGCGATCGGCGAGTTCCAGCTCGTGCAGGGCAAGCTCGCCGACATGTACACGACCATGAACGCCAGCAAGGCTTATGTGTACGCTGTGGCCAAGGCCTGCGATCGCGGCCAGACCACGCGCAAGGACGCGGCCGGCGCCATTCTCTATGCCGCCGAAAAGGCGACGCTGGTGGCGCTCGACGCCATCCAGCTGCTGGGCGGCAACGGCTACATCAACGACTATCCGACCGGAAGACTGCTGCGCGACGCCAAGCTCTATGAGATCGGCGCGGGCACGTCGGAGATACGACGCTGGCTGATCGGGCGCGAATTGTATGCCGAGACGGCATAGAGCCGGCTACGGCTTGTTCGAAGGGGGAGAAGATCGATGCGACTGTTGCTCGCGATATTCCTGCCGTTCCTGCTGTTCTTCACCATCGGCCGGCCGATTGCCGGCATCATCTGCCTGATCTTGCAGATCACGCTGATCGGCTGGATTCCGGCGGCGCTGTGGGCGGTGTACTCGCTCAGCCAATACACGACCGACCAGAAGCTTGCCGGGCGGGGCTAGACCGGCATGCCGCGGCACCTGATCACCTCCGGCTCGCCCTTCGAAAAAGCCGCTGGCTATTCGCGTGCGGTCGTCGATGGCGAGTGGGTGTTTGTCGCCGGCACGACCGGGTTCAATTATGCGGCCATGAGCATCGACGACGACGTTGTCGCGCAGACGCGGCAGGCCTTCCGCAACATCGAGACGGCGCTGAGGGAGGCGGACTGCACGCTCGCCGACGTGGTGCGCGTGCGCTACTACATCGTCAATCCCAAGGATTGGGAGTCTGGTCTACCCGATCTTCGGCGAGGTCTTCGGCGATATTCGCCCGGCCTCGACAGCGATTATCGCCGGGCTCGTCGACAAGCGCATGAAGATCGAGATCGAAGTCACGGCGCGGCGGCGGAGCTGACGCGGCATGCCGACCATCCTCGTCACCGGAGCCGGGCGCGGGCTGGGGCTCGAATTTGTGCGGCAGTTCGCGGCCGACGGCTGGGACGTGATCGCGACGGTGCGCGACCCGGCCAAAGGCGCGCCTGCGGCGCGGCTCGGCAAATCGGTCGAGATCCATCTGCTCGATGTCGCCGATCGGGCAGCGGTCGCCCGGCTTGCGCGTGACCTGAAGGGGCGGCCGATCGACGTGCTGGTGTGCAATGCCGGCATTTACGGGCCGCGCGGGTCGTATTTCGGCCGCACCGATTACGCACTGTGGGACGAGATCATGAAGGTCAACGTCATGGCGCCGATGGCGCTGGTCGAGGCGCTGGCCGACAACGTCGCCGCGAGCAAGCTCAAGCGCATCGTCATGATGTCGAGCGGCATGGGCTCGATCGGCGACAACACCAGCGGCGGGGTGCATATGTATCGCACCAGCAAGGCGGCGCTGAACGCGCTGGCCAAGAGGCTGGCGGCGGACCTCGCCGATCGCGGCATCACCGTCATCACGGTCAGCCCCGGCTGGGTCAAGACCGACATGGGCGGGACGGGCGCGCCATTGACGCCGAAGGCATCGATCGACGGGCTCAGATCCGTGATCAAAAACGTGACGCTGTTCGATTCCGGAAAATTCTTCAGTTACGACGGCACCGAGTTGCCCTGGTAGGGAGGGACCATGTCCGACACGCAATGGCATATCGCACAACTCAATGTCGGCCGCGCCGTGGCGCCGCCCGGCAGCCCCGAGCTCGCCGAATTCATGGCGGCGCTCGACGGCGTCAATGCGCTCGCTGAAGCGTCGCCGGGGTTCGTCTGGCGCCTCAAGAGCGACAGCGGCAACGCGACCGATATCATCACGACGCCCCGACCCGCTCTTCCTCATCAACATGTCGGTGTGGAGCTCGGTCGAGTCCTTGTTCGAATTCGTTTATCGCAGCGTGCACACGAGCTACATGGTGCGGCGGCGCGAATGGTTCGAGAAGCCGGTCGAATCCTATCAGGTTCTGTGGTGGGTCCCGGCCGGGCATATCCCGACGCCGCAGGAGGCGCTTGCTCGTCTGGCGCTGCTGCGCGCCAACGGCGCGACCGCGCAGGCGTTCACGTTCAAGGAGCGGTTCCCGCCGCCGGGCGCGGTGGGTGAACCCACGGACATGAAGCCGGAGCCGTATTGCGTGGGGTGGAATTGATGCCCCTCCTTCCAAAAGCTGTCATGCGCGGGCTTGACCCGCGCATCTTTCAGACCCGCGGATCAAGTCCGCGGGTGACAGGATCTTAGTGATGCTGAGCGAAGCCCAGACCATGATCCGCGATGCCGCACGTGCATTTGCGCAAGAGCGCCTTGCGCCGAATGCGGCGGCGTGGGACCGAAATTCCGAGTATCCGCGCGCGGCGATCGCGGAAATGGGCAAGCTCGGCTTCATGGGCATGCTGGTGCCGGAGGATTGGGGCGGCAGCGGCGCCGATCATGTTGCCTATGCGCTGGCCCTGGAGGAGATCGCGGCGGGCGACGGCTCGTGCTCGACGATCATGAGCGTGCACAATTCCGTGGGCTGCATGCCGATCCACAAATTCGGCACGACCGAGCAGAAGGAGAAATTTCTGCGCCCGCTCGCCAAGGGTGAGATGCTGGCGGCGTTCTGCCTGACCGAGCCACAAGCGGGATCGGATGCGTCGGCGATCAAGACGCGCGCCAAGCGCGACGGCAATCACTGGGTGCTCAACGGCACCAAGCAGTTCATCACGTCGGGCCGCAATGCCGATCTCGCCATCGTCTTTGCGGTGACCGATCCGGCGGCGGGCAAGAAGGGCATCAGCGCGTTCATCGTGCCGACCAAGACGGCGGGATGGAACGTGGCGCGGGTCGAGCACAAGCTGGGCCAGAAGGCGTCGGACACCTGCCAGATCGTGCTCGACAATCTGCGCGTCACGCCCGACCACATGCTGGGGCAGGAGGGGGAAGGGTATCGCGTGGCGCTCGCCAATCTCGAGGGCGGGCGCATCGGCATTGCGTCACAATCCGTTGGCATGGCGCGGGCGGCCTATGAGGCGGCACTTGCGTATGCCAAGGAGCGCGAGAGCTTCGGCAAGAAGATCATCGAGCATCAGGTGGTGGCGTTCCGCCTCGCCGACATGGCCACACAGATCGAAGCGGCGCGACTTCTTGTTCTGAATGCTGCTGAACTGCGCGATGCCGGCCAGCCCTGCCTGATGCAGGCGGCGATGGCGAAGTTGTTCGCGTCGGAAATGGCGGAGCGCGTGTGCTCCGACGCTATCCAGATCCATGGCGGTTACGGTTATCTCAACGATTTTCCCGGTCGAGCGCATCTATCGTGACGTGCGGGTGTGCCAGATCTACGAGGGTACGAGCGATATTCAGCGGCTGGTCATTAGTCGCGCGTTGGCGAGCAGCTAATGTTAGACACTTGCGCCACCCCCTCATCCGCTCGCTGCGCTCGCACCTTCTCCCCAGAGGGGAGAAGGTTTGGACCACGCCTCGGTCGGACTCCCTCTCCCCTCCGGGGAGAGGGTTGGGGTGAGGGGGCGCGCGCTGTCGTTCAATTCAATAGGAACCTGGTTTGATGCCAAGCCCGATCGACTTCTACTTCGACTTCTCCAGCCCCTATGGCTATCTCGCCTCAACACAGATCGAGGCGCTGGCGGCGAAGCATGGGCGCGGCGTCAATTGGCATCCGTTCCTGTTGGGCGCGGTGTTCAAGCTCACCGGTGCGCGGCCGCTGACCGAGATGCCGCTCAAATCCGATTATTTCCAGCGCGATTTCCGGCGCTCGGCGGGGTTCTACGGCGTGCCCTTCACGCTGCCGTCGCAGTTTCCGTTTGCCGCCGTGGCGGCCAGCCGGGCGTTCTTCTGGCTGCAGGATCAGGACCCGGCGCTGGCCAAGAAATTCGCGCAAGCCGTACTCAACGCAACCTTTGTCGAGGCCAAGAACGTCTCCGGCGCCGAAGCTGTCATCGAGATCGCCGGCACGCTCGGTATTGACGCGGAAAAGCTGCGCGCGGCCCTCAACGATCCGGCGGTGAAGGAACGGCTTAAGACGGAAGTTGACGCGGCCGTGGCCGCGGGCGTGTTCGGCTCGCCCTTCATCATCGTCGACGGCGAGCAGTTCTGGGGTGCGGACCGGCTGGCGCAGGTCGAGCGCTGGCTGGCCAAGGGCAAGTGGTGAGGCGATGACCGTTCTCAAGACCGCGCTCGATCCGCGCAGCGATGCGTTCCGCGCCCACGACGCGGCCAACCGCGCGCTGACGGCGGAGCTGCGCGTCAAGGTCGCCGAGATCAAGCTGGGCGGCGGCGAGGGGCCGCGTGACAGGCATGTGAAACGCGGCAAGCTTCTGCCGCGCGAGCGCGTGCGAACACTTCTGGATGTCGGCTCGCCCTTCCTGGAGTTTTCGCAGTTCGCGGCCTACGGCATGTATGGCGGCGATATCGCCGGCGGGCGGCATCATCACCGGTATTGGGCGCGTGGCGGGCCGCGAATGCATGGTCGTCTGCAACGACGCCACGGTCAAGGGCGGCACGTATTTTCCCGTCACGGTGAAAAAGCATGTGCGCGCGCAGGAAATCGCGCGCGAGAACAATCTGCCGTGCATCTATCTGGTCGATTCCGGCGGCGCCAATCTGCCCAACCAGGACGACGTGTTTCCCGACCGCGATCATTTCGGGCGAATCTTTTTCAACCAGGCGACGCTGTCGGCGGCCGGCATTCCGCAGATCGCGGTGGTGATGGGCTCGTGCACGGCGGGCGGCGCCTATGTGCCGGCGATGTCCGACGAGAGCATCATCGTCAAGAACCAGGGCACGATCTTCCTGGGCGGGCCGCCGCTGGTGAGCGCGGCGACCGGCGAGGTCGTGACGGCGGAGGAGCTGGGCGGGGCCGACGTGCACAGCCGCGTCTCCGGCGTCACCGACCATTACGCGGTCAACGACGCGCATGCGCTGGCGATTGCGCGGCGCATCGTCGGCAATCTCAACCGGGTGAAGCAGCCGGGCGTGGCCTTGCGCGCGCCCGCGGACCCGCTCTACGACGTCGAAGAGATTTACGGCGCGGTTCCCAACGATCTGCGCAAGCCCTATGACGTGCGCGAGGTGATCGCGCGGATTGTCGACGGCAGCGAGTTCGACGAGTTCAAGCAGCTCTACGGCGCGACCATCGTCTCCGGCTTCGCGCATATCTGGGGTTATCCGGTCGGGATCGTCGCCAACAATGGCATCCTATTCTCGGAATCGGCGCTGAAGGCCGCGCACTTCATCGAGCTCTGCTGCCAGCGCGGCATCCCGCTGGTCTTCCTGCAGAACATCGCCGGCTTCATGGTCGGCAAGAAATACGAGGCGGGCGGGATCGCGCGCGACGGCGCCAAGATGGTGACGGCGGTCGCCTGCGCCAAGGTGCCGAAATTCACGGTCATCATCGGCGGCAGTTTCGGCGCGGGCAATTACGGCATGTGCGGACGCGCCTACGGCCCACGCTTCCTGTGGATGTGGCCCAATGCGCGCATCTCCGTCATGGGCGGCGAGCAGGCGGCGAGCGTGCTGGCGACGGTGCGGCGGGACAATCTCGAGCTGCAGAAAAAGAACTGGTCGGCCGAGGAGGAAGAAGCGTTCAAGGCGCCGATCCGCGAGCAGTATGAATCGCAGGGCCATCCGTACTATGCGTCGGCGCGGTTGTGGGATGACGGCATCATCGACCCGGCCGAGACGCGCATGGTGCTGGGGCTGGGCCTGTCCGCGGCGCTGAACGCACCGATCGAACCGACGCGCTTCGGCGTGTTCCGGATGTAGGCGATGACCGATACGCTGATCATCGAGAGCAGATTCGCGCGGCGTTGCCACGCTGTCGGCTGAACCGGCCGGAGATGCACAACGCGTTCGACGATGCGCTGATCGCCGACCTGACGCAAAAGCTTCAAATGCTGGAGGCGGACCAGGGCGTGCGCGTTGTGGTGCTGGCGGGCAAGGGCAAGAGCTTCTCGGCCGGCGCCGATCTCAACTGGATGCAGCGCATGGCGCTCTATTCGGAGGCCGAGAACAAGCGCGATGCCGAGGCGCTGGCGACGCTGATGCGCACGCTCGATACGCTCAAGAAGCCGACGATCGCGCTGGTGCAGGGGTCGGCATTTGGCGGCGGCTGCGGGCTGGTGGCGTGCTGCGATATCGCCCTGGCGGCAGAGACGGCGAGCTTCGCGATCACCGAGGTCAGGCTCGGGCTCATCCCGGCGGTGATCAGCCCCTACGTGGTCGCGGCGATCGGTGCCCGCTGGGCGCGGCGCTATTTCCTGACCGCCGAGAGCTTCGAGCGCCAAGGAGGCGGAGCGGCTGGGGCTGGTGCACGAGGTACGTTCAAGCCCGACCAGCTCGATTTCGCGGTCGATCAGCTCTGCGACACGCTGGTCGCGAACGGACCGGCGGCGCATGGCCGCGGGCAAGGAATTGATCGCGGCTGGTCGCCAGCGCCGATGTCGACGATGACGCTCGCTGATGAAGATACAGCGCGACGCATCGCCGCGCCTGCGCGCATCGCCGGAGGGGAGGGAGGGCATCGCGCGCTTTCCTCGAAAAGCGCAAGCCGGGCTGGCGCGGCGTGATGTTCCGCATCAACATCCTCATCGCCAATCGCGGCGAGATCGCCTGCCGCGTCATCCGCACCGCGAAACGGCGCGGTATTCGCACCGTCGCGGTCTATTCCGATGCCGATGCCGATGCTCTGCCATGTGACGCTGGCGGATGAGGCCCATCGTATCGGCCCCGCGCCGGCGCGCGAGAGCTACCTGAAGATGCGACGCGATCCTGGAGGCGGCGCATCGCGACGCGGGCGCAGGCGGTCCATCCGGGCTACGGCTTTCTGTCCGAGAATGCCGCCTTTGCCGAGGCCTGCGCCGCAGGCGGGGATCGTCTTCATCGGCCCGCCGCCCGCGGCGATCCGCGCCATGGGCTGAAAGAGCGCGGCCAAGGCGCTGATGGAGAAAGCGCGGCGTGCCGCTGGTGCCGGGCTATCACGGCGACGGCGCAGGATCCGAGACGCTCGCAGCGAGCGCGAACGAGATCGGCTATCCGGTGCTGATCAAGGCGTCGGCCGGCGGCGGCGGCAAGGGGATGCGCGTGGTCGAGCGCGCCGACGATTTTGCGGAAGCGCTGGCGCGGCGCACGCGCGAGGCGACGTCGGCCTTCGGCGACGATCGCGTGCTGCTCGAGAAGTATCTGCAGCGGCCGCGCCATATCGAGATTCAGGTGTTTGCCGACAGCGCACGGCAATGCCGTTCATCTGTTCGAGCGCGACTGCTCGATGCAGCGCCGCCATCAGAAGGTGATCGAAGAGGCGCCGGCCCCGGGCATGACGCGAGGCTGCGGCGCAAGGAGATGGGCGAGGCGGCGGTCGCCGCGGCGCGCGCCATCGGCTACGTCGGCGCGGGAACGGTCGAGTTCATTGCCGATCGAGGACGGTGCGCTTCTATTTCATGGAAATGAATACGCGCCTGCAGGTCGAGCATCCGGTGACCGAGATGATCACCGGCCTCGATCTGGTCGAATGGCAGTTGCGGCGTCGCGGCGGGCGGAAGCTGCCGCTGGCGCAGGAGCAGCTGCGCATCAGCGGCCATGCCATCGAGGCGCGCATCTATGCCGAGGACCCGGCGCGCGATTTTCTGCCCTCGACCGGCAGGCTGCGCCATCTGCAGACTGTCCGGACGAGAGTGCCCATGTCCGCGTCGACACCGGCGTGCGCGCGGGCGATGCGGTCTGCATCCATTACGATCCGATGATCGCCAAGCTGATCGTGCTGGGATCATGACCGGCCGGCCGCGTTGCGCCGCCTGCAAGGCGGCGCTGGCGGCGACTCGAGGTCGTGGGCGTCACCACCAATCTCGGCTTCCTTCGGCGGTGGCGCGCCCATCCGGCCTTTGCGGCGGGCGAGATCGATACCGGCTTTATCGGCCGGCATCGCGACGACCTGTTCGCCGAACACCGCCCGCGCCGGCGACCGCGTGCTGGCGCTGGCGGCGCTGGCGGTGCTGCTGCTGGCCGGCAGCGCGATGCGGCGGCGGCAGGGAAGGCGTCGCCCGATCCTTATTCAGCCCTGGCACCTGGCGACCGGCTGGCGGCTCAACGACGATCGCATCATCATCTGCACTTTACGCGATGGTGCGGCCGATCGTCGCGGTCACCGCCCATTTCCGGCGCGGCGGCTTCACTGCTCGATCTGCCCGGCGGCAGCTTGCCGTCCGCGGTGAACGTGGCAGCGAGCGGCAAGCTCGCGGCCGATCTGGCGGGGACGCGGATCAAAGCGACCGTTATCGCGCCATGGCGCCGAGCTGACGGTGTTTGGCCGAGGGACACAGCCACCGGCTGCTGGTCCACAATCCGATCGCCGAGGCCGAGCGAGAGTGGCAGGTGCGCGGCAGGCTGACCGCGCCGATGCCGGGCAAGATCGTCGCGGTCATGGTGGCAGCAGGGTGCGAAGGTCGAGCGGGGTGCGCCGCTGCTGATCATGGAGGCGATGAAGATGGAGCACACCATCACCGCGCCGGCCGACGGCACCGTCGAGCCGCTTTCACTTCGCCGTCGGCGACCTGGTCGAGGAGGGCGCGGAGCTGATCGACTTCAAGCCGGACAAGGAAGGCTGCCGCCATGCGCCTGCCGAAGCCCGTGAAGATGGTCGAGGTCGGCCCGCGCGACGGGCTGCAGAACGAAGCCAAGACCGTGCCGACCGACGTCAAGATCGAGCTGATCAACCGCTCTGGGCGACGCGGCCTGCAGGCGATCGAGGCGACCAGTTTCGTCTCGCCGAAATGGGTGCCGCAGATGGCGGACAACGCCCGAGGTGATGGCGCGGCATCACGCCGCTTCCCGGGCGTCTGCTATCCTGTGCTGGTGCCGAGCATGCAGGGCTTCGAGGCGGCGGTTGCGGCGAAGGTCGAGGAGATCGCCGTTTTCGGCGCGGCGTCCGAGACGTTCTCGCAGCACAATATCAACTGCTCGATCGCCGAGAGCCTTGAGCGCTTCGCGCCGGTCGTCGGCGGCGGCGCGCGAGCACGGCATGCGCGTGCGCGGCTATGTCTCCTGCGTTCTGGGCTGCCCGTATGAGGGAGATGTCGCGCCGGCAGGCGGTCGCGCGATGTCGCGGCGAGCTGCTGGCGATGGGCTGCTATGAGATCTCGCTCGGCGATACGATCGGCGTCGGCACGCCCGCCAAGGCACAGGCTATGGTCGAAACGGTTGCGACGAACGTGCCGCTCGAGCAGCTGGCGGTGCATTTCCACGACACCTACGGCCAGGCGCTGGCCAATATCCTGGCGGCGCTCGAGCAAGGCATCGCCGTCGTCGACAGCTCGGTCGCCGGGCTGGGCGGCTGCCCCTATGCCAAAGGCGCGACCGGGAACGTCGCGAGCGAGGATCTGCTCTACATGCTGGACGGGCTGGGGATCGAGACCGGTGTCGACCTCGACAAGCTAGCGGCCTGCGGGCGCTTCATCTGCGACTATCTCGGCCGGGCGCCCAGCTCGAAGGTGCGCGCTGGCGCTCGCGGGCCGCACCAAGGCCGCGTAGCGTCAGACCGAGCGCGCCGCGAGGACCGCGCCGAGCTTGTCGACCTCGCTCTCCCAGCCCATCTTGGCCCGCTGCGTCCACTGGTCGTCGTGCATCGCATCGAACGTCAACACCATGCGCACGGCGTCCCCTTGTAGATGTAGTTCGACCATGGTGGTCACGTCGTAGGATTTGACGTCAGGGAACGAAGTCGACGAGGTGCGTGTAGACAAGGCGGCGCTGCGGAACGATTTCGGTGTAGGTGACGCGGGCTTCCGTCGTCACAGGCATGCCCTCTCTCTTCATGAAAGCGATTTGCTCCGCGCCCGTGGCTGTCATGGCATAGAGCAGCGTGCCGCCCGGACGCAGGTCGATCTTGCGGACAGTCACCGCGAAACCGCCGGGGCCCCACCACGAATTCGATCCCCTCCTTTGTGGTCCATAGGTCCCAAACGTCTGCAATGGGCGCCTTGTAGACCCGTTCGATCGTGATCGTGCGTTTCGTCATGACGGTGTCCTTTTGCCTTTTTGCCGCGCGCGCGCCATCTGTCGTCGTTCGAGTTCCTCGGCGAACTTGTCGAGACGGCCCTCCCAAAGCTCCCGGTACTTCGTCATCCAGGCGTCGAGCTCGGAAAAGGGCTCCGGGCGCAGGGAGTAGAGCCGCCGCGGTCCATCGGGCGAACCTGGACGAAGCCGGCTTCGTTCAGGATGCGGAGATGGCGCGAGACGCCGGACTGGTCGATGTCCATGCGCGCGACGATGTCGTTCACCGCATGCTCGCCGCCGCGCAGCGCTTCGATGATGCGGCGGCGCGTCGGATCGGCCAGGGTCTGGAACACGTCTATATGCATTTCAATGCATATGTATCACGACGCATATATCACGTCAACGGCCACAAGCAGGCATTGGCCGTTTGCTTGTCCAGAAGGGCACGGGCTGTGGATAATTGGCCTTTGTCGGGCTTGCCCCGGCCGGGCGCCGCCCTATAGTGGCGCCCCGTCCCCGCGCGCCGTCCTCAACGTGTGACACGATATGCCGCTTCACCTGATCAAGCTTTGCGTGGGTGTGGATAAGATCGAAGAGCTGGCGGCCTGGCAGAAGTTACGGGTCGCCGAGCAGCGCAAAGCGGGGGTGCAAGAAGCCGACGCCGCGCCATCTGACCCGCCATGCACCCAAGCGCAGCGAGGAGATCCTCGACGGCGGCTCGCTCTACTGGGTGATCAAAGGGGTGATCCGCGTGCGCCAGCGTATCATCGGCATCGAGCCCGGCACGGCCAAGGACGGCACGCCCAAATGCGTGCTGAAGCTCGATCGCACGCTGGTGCGCGTCGTGCCGCGCACGATGCGCGCCTTCCAGGGCTGGCGCTATCTGGCGGCGAAGGATGCGCCGGCCGATTTGGGCGCGCTCGGCAAGGGTGCGGTCGAGATGCCGGCCAAGATGGCGGACGAGTTGCGCAGCCTGGAACTCTTGTGAGCGGGAAATAGGACGATGGCCGAAGGTGTCAGTGGGCGCAGCCCGATGGTGTTCAGCGCCGTGCCGCTGCGGCCGGACGAAATCCGCGCGCGGTTGGGGGAGGCGCTGCATCAGCCGGAAGCCGCGATCGTCGAGCGGCTGCTGACCACGGCCGCGGTCGATGGGCCGATGCGCGACCGCATCGACAGCGAGGCGCGCCGGCTGGTCGAGAATGTGCGGCGCAAGCGCCAGGGGCCGGGCGGGCTCGACGCGTTCCTGCAGGAATTCGGTTCTATCGAGCCGGAAGGCGTCGTGCTGATGTGCCTCGCCGAGGCGCTGCTGCGCATCCCCGATGCCGAGACCGCCGACCGGCTGATCCGCGACAAGACTGAGCGCGCGGACTGGGCGAGCCACCTCGGCCAGAGCCGAGTCGCTGTTCGTCAACGCCTCGACCTGGGCGCTGATGCTGACCGGCCGCGTGATGCAGCTTCGACGATGGGCGAGGGCCTGGGCTGCCACGCTTGGCCGGCTGGTCGCGCGCCTCGGGCGAGCCGGTGATCCGGCGCGCGGTGACGACGGCGATGCGCATCATGGGCGAGCAGTTCGTCATGGGCCGCACCATCGAGGAGGCGCTGGAGCGCGCGGCACGGCGGAGCCGCGGGCTATCGCCATTCCTTCGACATGCTGGGCGAGGCGGCGCGCACCGGGCCGACGCCGAGCGCTACTTCGATGCCTATGCGAGCGCGCATCGCGGCGATCGGCGCGGCGAGCCGCGGGCGCGCGGGCCGATTGCGCGGCCCGGCATCTCGGTGAAGCTCTCGGCGCTTGCATCCGCGCTACGAGGTGGCGCAGGACGACGCGCGTGCATGGCGCGAGCTGCTAGCCGCGCGCTGCATCGGCGCTCGCCGGCACGCGCCAAGGCGGTCGACATCGGCTTCACCATCGATGCCGAGGAGGCCGAGCGGCTGGACCTCTCGCTCGACCTGATCGACGCGGCCCTGGCGCGAGCCGGCGCTGGCGGGCTGGGACGGCCTCGGGCTCGCCGTGCAGGCCTATCAGAAGCGCGGCGCCTGCCGGTGATCGACTGGCTCGCCGATGCTCGCGCAGGCGGCGCAGCCGCACGCTGATGGTGCGGCTGGTCAAAGGCGCCTATTGGGACACCGAGATCAAGCGCGCGCAGGAGCGTGGGCCTCGCCGGCTATCCCGTGTTCACGCGCAAGCCCTCGACCGACGTCTCCTATCTGGCCTGCGCCAAGCGGCTGCTCGCGGCGAGCCGACGTCGTTCTACCCGCAGTTCGCCACGCACAACGCGCACACGGTGGCGGCGGTGCTTGAATTCGCCGGCAAGCCGGCGCGATTCGAATTCCAGCGCCTGCATGGCATGGGCGAGGCGCTGTATCGAGCCAGGTGGTCGAGCGCGCGCAGCGACCGCCTGCCGCATCTACGCGCCGGTCGGCAGCCACGAGGATCTGCTGGCCTATCTCGTGCGGCGCCTGCTGGAGAACGGCGCCAACACCTCGTTCGTCAACCGGCTTGCCGACGACCGGCGCCGATCGAGGAGATCGTCGCCGATCCGGTGGCGAGCGTCGCGGCGCTCAAGCGACAAGCCGCATCCGCGCATTCCGCTGCCGCGCAGACCTGTTCGGCGACCGAGCGGCGCAACTCGGCCGGGCTCGATCTCAACGATCTCGACGTGCTGCGGCGCCTGGCAGCGGCGATGGAGCCGGCGCGCGACGACGCGCTGGCAGGCGGGGCCGATCGTCGGCGGCGCCACGACATCCGGCCGCGCGGCGGCGCGCGATTCACGACCCCGCGGATCTGCGCCGCATCGTCGGCGAGGTGATCGAGGCGAGCGGCGAGCGACGTCGATCGAGCGCTGAGCCAGCGCGGCTGCCGCCGCGCGCGACTGGGACGCGACTGCGGCGGAGCGAGCGCGCGCCGATCCTGCGAGCGCGCCGCCGATCTTTATGAGAGCGCATCGCGCCGAGCTGATGGCGCTGATCGTGCGCGAGGGCGGGCAAGACCGTTCCCGACGCGCTCTCCGAAGTGCGCGAGGCGGTCGATTTCCTGCGCTACTACGCAGCACACGGGCGCGCAGCAGTTCGGCCGCGCCGATCGAGCTGCCGGGGCCGACCGGCGAGCGTAACGAGCTGCAGCTCGCATGGCCGCGGCGTGTTCGCCTGCATCATCGCCGTGGAATTTCCCGCTGGCGATCTTCACCGGGCAGATCGCGGCGGCGCTGGCCGCCGGCAACGCGGTGATCGCCAAGCCGGCCGAGCAGACGCCGCTGATCGCGGCGCGCGCGGTGCGGCTGCTGCACGAGGCGGGCGTGCCCGGCGACGTGCTGCATCTGCTGCCGGGCGACGGGCAAGGTCGGTGCGCGGCTGGTCGGCGATCGCGCGCATCGCGGGCGTCGCCTTCACCGGCTCGACCGAGACCGGCGCGCGCGATCAACCGGGCGCTGGCGTCGCGCCACGGGCCGATCGCGCCGTTCATCGCCGAGACCGGCGGCCTCAACGCCATGATCGTCGATTCCTCGGCGCTTGCCCGAGCAGGTGGTGGCGCGACGTGCTGCTCTCCGGCATTCAATAGCGCGGGGCAGCGCTGCTCGGCGCTGCGCATCCTGTTCGTGCAGGAGGATGTCGCCGACAAGATCATCACGATGCTGGCCGGCGCGATGGCGGAGCTGCGTCATCGGCGATCCGGCGCTGATCGCGACCGATGTCGGCCCGGTGATCGACGCGGAGGCGCGCGCCGCCTTGCAGCGCCACGCGGCGATCATGGACCGCGACGCGCAAGCTGATCGCACAAATGCACGCTGCCGCCGGAGGCCACGCACGGCACGTTCTTCGCGCCGCGCGCCTACGAGATCGACGACCACCACATTCCCGATCGCGAAGTGTTCGGCCCGATGCTCCATGTCGTGCGCTTTGCCGGCGACAAGCTCGACAACGTCGTCGACGCGCATCAATGCCAGCGGCTACGGCCTGACGCTGGGCATCCATATCGCGTCTCGACTCGACCATCGAGCGGGTGCGGGCGCGCGCGCGCGTCGGCAATCTCTACGTCAACCGCAACATGATCGGCGCCGTGGTGGGCGTGCAGCCGTTCGGCGGTGAAGGCCTGTCGGGAACCGGCCCGAAGGCGGGCGGCCCGCACTATCTGCAGCGCTTCGCGGTCGAGCGCACCATCGCCACCGACATCACCGCCCAGGGCGGCAATGCGACACTTCTGACGCTGGGCGACGGCACAAGCTGAACCGGGAGGGCGCGCGCATGGCCGAAGTGAATCGCCAGATCGTTCTCGTGCGCCGGCCCGATGGCATGCCGCAGGAGAGCGATTGGAAGCTCGTCGAGAGCGCCTATGCCTGAGCCCGATGAAGGCGAGATCGTGGCGCGCGCGAGCTGGCTCTCCGTCGATCCCTATATGCGCGCGCGGCTCAGTGCGGCGCGCAGTTACACCCGGGGGGTCGAGCCCGGCGAGGTGATGCAGGGCGGCGGTGTCGGCGCGGTCGTGCGCTCGCGCCACCCCGACTTCAAGCCGGGTGACATCGTCGAATTCGATGGCCTGGGGCTGGCAGGAGTATGCAACGCTGCCGCCGGCGCGCTCGCGCAAGGTCGATCTGAAGTATGGGCCGATGCGCTATGCCGTCGGCATCCTCGGCATGCCGGGCCTCACCGCCTATTTCGCGCTGCTCGATGTCGGGCGGCCGCGCGCCGGCGAGACGGTCGTGGTCTCCGCCGCATCGGGCGCGGTCGGGCAGGTGGTCGGGCAGATCGCCAAGCTCAATGGCTGCCGCGCCGTGGCGGTGGCGGGTGACGATGCCAAGCTCGCGTTCTGCCAGAAGGAGCTCGGCTACGATGTCGGCATCAATCACCGCACGACGAAAGATCTCGGCGCGGCGCTGAAAGATGCGTGCCCCAACGGCATCGACATCTATTTCGACAACACGGCCGGGCCGATCGCCGACGCGGTGATGCCGCTCACCAATGTGCGCGCACGCGTGATCCAGTGCGGCGTGATCGCCATTGCCAACAAGGTCGGCCAGCCGGATATGGGCCTGCGCTTCCACCGCCAGTTCATCGTCAGTCGCATGCGTATGGAAGGCTTCCTGGTCACCGACTACATCAACCGCTACGACGAAGGCCTCGCCTGGCTCGGCCGCCATGTGCGCGAGGGCAAGCTCAAATACCGCGAGGACATCGTCGAGGGGCTGGAGAACATGCCCAAGGCGTTCCTGCGCCTGCTGAAGGGCGAGAATTTCGGCAAGCAGCTGGTGAAAGTTGCGCCGGAGGCGACATAACGGGGGACTTCAACAATGGTCGAGCGCGCGTTGGCGAACCGCATCTTGCAGGCGGTGGATGAGGGGTTCGAGGAGCAGGTGCAGTTCACCGCGGAGCTGGTCAAGTTCCCGTCGGTGCGCGGGGCGGAGCACACGGCGCAGGATTTCGTGGCACGGGCGATGCGCGAGAGCGATCTCACGGTCGATCGCTGGCAGATCGATATAAACGACATCAAGAACCTGCCGGGGTTCTCGCCGGTCGCGGTTTCCTATGAGAACGCGTTCAATGTCGTGGGTGCCCATCGCGTCGGCTCGGCCAAGGGGCGCTCGCTGATCTTGAACGGGCATATCGACGTGGTGCCGACCGGGCCGCTCGATATGTGGACGACGCCGCCCTTCGAACCGCGCATCGACGGCAATTGGCTCTACGGGCGCGGCGGCGGCGACATGAAGGCCGGGATCGCGTCCTGCCTCTACGCGCTCGATGCGCTGTGGCATGCGGGCGTGCAGCCGGCTTCGGATGTTTATGTGCAGTCGGTGGTGGAGGAGGAGTGCACGGGCAATGGCGCGCTCGCCTGCCTGCAGCGCGGCTATCGTGCCGATGCAGCGCTGATCCCGGAGCCCTTATGGAACAAGCTGATCCGCGCCCAGGTCGGTGTGCTGTGGTTCCAGGTGCATGTGAAGGGTTTGCCGGTTCACGTCCGCGAAGCCAGTGCTGGCGCCAACGCGATCGAAGCCTCGTACGGGCTGATGCAGGCACTGCATGCGCTGGAGGAGCGCTGGAACGCGCGGCGCCATGAGTTCGAGCATTTCGGGCATCTCGATCACCCGATCAATCTCAACATCGGCAAGATCGCGGGCGGCGACTGGCCGTCGAGCGTGCCGGCATGGTGCGTGTTCGATGTGCGCGTCGCGATCTATCCCGGCCAGGACATCGCCGAGGCCAAGCGCGAGATCGAGGATGTGCTGCGCTCGGCCGCGCGCGAGAACCGCTTTCTCGCCAATCACCCGCCGGAGGTCACGTATCACGGCTTCGAGGCGGAAGGCTATGTGCTGAAAGGCGCCGAGGCGGCCGAAGGCGTGTTGCGCGAGGCACATCAGATCAGTTTCGGAAAACCGCTGGAGGAGATCGTCACCACGGGCACGACCGATGCGCGGTTCTTCGGTCTCTACGCGGGCATCCCGGCGCTGGTCTACGGCCCCAACGCCAACTCCATCCACGGCTTCGACGAGCGCGTCGATCTGGAGTCCGTGCGCCGCATTACGCAATCGATGGCGCTGTTCATCGCCGATTGGTGCGGGGTGGAGACGGTTTAAGTTCCGCGTCGGCTGGCGCGCACAAGCCTCATCCTTCGACAGGCTCAGGATGAGGCTTATAAATAGGACCTCATGCTGAGCTTGTCGAAGCATGAGGTCCCTGCGCGGTGCGGCAGCATTAGGCGCGTGGCACCCGATCGGCAGCGAAAGTCTCTAACCGTCCGCGCGCCATGCGCGTATAGTCGGCTTGTTGTGGCATTCGTCGGCGCGGCGTGATCGTCAGGACGATGTTCCTGCTGCGCCAGAAATCAGGGGGATCCCATGGGACTCGCTCCGAAATTTTCCGGCGGCTTCATTAAACTGTACGGTTTGTTGTTTGCGGCAATGGCTTTTGCCGCGGCACTGATTCCCGAACGCAGCGCGTGCCGTCATCGTCGAAGGCGGCCGTATCGAAACCAACGGCGTAAGCAACACCATCGATTTATGGTTTTTCCAGGTCCTCGTGGGCGGGGCCATCGTCATTCAGGTGGATCCGCTCTCCGTCGGACCGCCGCTGACCGGCACCGAAAATCCGCAGCTCCTGCTCTATGCCGATGACGGTTCGCTGGATGCGGGTGATTTTCTGATGGGCGACGACGACACGTACGGGTCGACCGGGCTCAATCCGCGGCTCACGTTCAACATCGCGGCGGGGAGTTATGTCGCGGTGGTCGGGGCTTCGGATGTGGGCGTTGGCCAGTTTGGCCCCTTTCAGACCGATGCGCTGTCGACGACCGGATTCGATTACGAGCTGGCGTTTTCCGACCCAGCGTCGAACAACACCAATATGAACTGCTTTCTCGAGGGCAATCTCGACGGCACGTTCAGCAAGACCGTGCGGCAGGCCGACACCTGTAACATCCCGGTCAGCGATGTGCCCGAGCCCCGCTCTCTGGTCTTGTTCGCCGCGGCAGTGATGGGCTTTGCACTCTTGCGGCGTCGAAACGCTGCAGGGCTGGCGCTCTAGTTTTTGAAAGAGCGGGGCAGCCCCACCTCACCCTCCCATCGCTGCGCGATGGGCCCCGCCCTCTCCGCCCCAATGGGGCGGAGAGGGAATTCAAGGCGCGTTGTTCTCCCTCTCCGCCGCGAAGCGGGGGAGAGGGAAGGGCCCCGTCGCGAAGCGACGGGAAGGGTGAGGTGGTGTTTCCGATTGCCCGCTATCTCAATTTGATCGGACCACAGTGTGGGCATTCGCCACTGCTCTCTGGGTAATACCAAGCGCCACAGTTGTTTGGGCATTCGGTGGCTTTACCCACCGGTTTGTAAGGTTGCCAGCCCAGGCGCAGATTGCGGATGGCCAATGCTTCATCGAGCGAGTCTGCGTCAAACGCAAAGAGAAGCTTGGCCGTAGAGCTGAGTTCCACCTGTTGCAAATTGTTCTTGGATCGAATCGACTGTGCCAAACGCCGTTGAGGTGCCGCCATCATCGCTCCATAGTTCGTATCGCTTCTTCATGGAGATTGCGATCTCGGCCGTCTATGTCAGTTATAGCCGCCCCGCCAGCGCCGCCTCATACATAACCTTCATCTCCGGCACGCCGGCCTTGACCGGATTGCCGCCGGCGCAAGGATCGACGGCGGCCATGTCGGAGAACGCGGCGATGTTCTTGTCCGACATGCCGAGGTCCTTCAGCGTGTGCGGGATGCCGATCTCTTTGCGCAGGTCGAGGACCCACTGCATGAAGCCGTTGAAGCTCGCATCCTTGAGGCCGATATAGCGCGCCATGCGGATCAGCTTGTCCTCGATGGCTTTGCGGTTGAAGGCGAGCACGTAGGGCATCACCACGGCATTGGTGAGGCCGTGATGGGTGTCGTAGCACCGCGCCCACCGGGTGCGAGAGCGCGTGGATGGCGCCGAGGCCCTTCTGGAACGCGGTCGCGCCCATGCCGGCGGCGGCGAGCATGTAGGCGCGCGCCTCGAGGTCCTTGCCGTCGGCGACGGCGCGCGGGCAGGTACTCCTTGACCAGACGTACGCCTTCGACCGCGACACCATCGGCGTAGGGGTGATAGAACGGGCGCGCAATAGGCTTCGAGGTTGTGGGCGAGGGCGTCCATGCCGGTGGCGGCCGTGATCTTGGCGGCAGGCCGACAGTGAGCTCGGGATCGGCGATGACAACGGCGGGCATCATCCTCGGATGGAAGATGATCTTCTTGGTGTGCGTCGTCTCATCAATGATCACACCTGCACGCCCGACCTCGGAGCCGGTGCCCGCGGTCGTCGGGACCGCGACGGCGGGGAAGATGCCGGCGGTGTCGGCGCGCGTCCACCAATCGCCGATATCCTCGAAATCCCACATCGGCCGCTTCTGCCCGGCCATGAAGGCGATGACCTTGGCGGCATCGAGCGCGATGCCGCCGCCGAACGCGATGACGCCGTCATGCTTGCCGGCGCGCAAGACCTTCAGCCCGTCCTCGACATTCTTCGCGACCGGGTTCGCCTTGACGTCGTCGAACAACGCCGCGCCGAGGCCCGCGTCGGCTGCAGGATCCGAGCGCCGCGGCGACCATCGGCAGCTTGGCGAGGCCGGGATCGGTGACCAGCAGCGGGCGCTTGATGCCGGCCGCCTTGCAGGCGTCAGGCAGCTCGGCGATGCGGCCGGCGCCGAAGCGGATCGAGGTCGGGTAGTTCCAGTTGCCGCGGAGGGTCTTGGGTCGAACATGATGCTGTCTTCTTTCGGTCCTGGCGGCCGCATCCTTCGACAAGCTCAGGATGAGGCCTACTAAGAAATTTCCTGCTCAAGGAACCTCGTCCTGAGCTTGTCGAAGGACGAGGCTAGACGTTGTGCGCAAGTGGAAGGATTTCGGGCGCGTCAGATAGTCGAAGCCCAGGCGCGACAGCGTGCAGCCGCGGCCCGAGTCCTTGACGCCGGTCCAGGCCAGCGCGGGATCGAGATAGTCGCAGCGGTTCATGAACCAGGTGCCGGTCTCGACGCGCGTCGCCGATGCTTGATCGCGGCGCTCTCGTCCGCGGTCCAGATCGCGGCGGTGAGGCCGTAGTGGCTGTCGTTCATCAGCTTGATCGCCTCGTCGTCGGAGCCGACCTTCATGATGCCGATGACGGGGCCGAAGCTCTCCTCGGTCATCACGCGCATGGAGTGGTCGACGTCGACCAGCACCTGCGGCGCGAGATAGGGCGTGCCGGCCTTGTCGGCGGGGAAGAGCTTCGGGATCGACCAGCGACTTGGCGCCCGGCGCGGACCGCGTCGGCGATCTGCCCGCGCACGAACTCGGCGGCGGCGCTGCGCACCATCGGCCCGAGCGTCGTGTCCTTGTCGAGCGGATTGCCGAGCCTGTACTGCTTGGTCAGCTCGACGAAGCCCTCGACGAACTTGCCGTAGAGATCGCTTCGTGCACATAGATGCGCTCGATGCCGCAGCACGACTGGCCGGAATTGAAGAAGGCGCCGTCGACCAGATTCTCGACCGCGTGGGCGAGGTTGGCGTCGGGGCGCACATAGGCCGGGTCCTTGCCGCCGAGCTCGAGGCCGGTGGCGATGAAGCGGTCCGGATGCGGCGCGCTGCACCGCATGGCCGCCCTCGACCGAGCCGGTGAAGGCGACGAAATCGACGGCGTCGCTCTTGATGATCGCCTCGGTGTCGGCGTGCGAGAGATGCAGTACCTGGAACACGCCCTTGGGCATGCCGGCCGCGGCAAAGCCCTCGGCGAAGCGCTCGGCCACCAGCGGCGTCTGCGCCGAGTGCTTGAGGATCACGGCGTTGCCGGCGAGCAGTGCGGGGACGATGGCGTTGACCGCCGTCAGATACGGGTAGTTCCAGGGCGCGACGACGAACACCACGCCGAGCGGTTCATGACGGACGAAGCGCGTGAAGCCCTGCTTGGGCTCGACCTTCATGTCGGCGAGCGCCCCGGGTGCCGCGCCGATCATGTAGCGCGACGCGCTCGGCGAGGCCGCCGACTTCGCCGGGCGTGTAGCGGATCGGCCGGCCCATCTGGCGGGTCAGCTCCTCGGCGATGTCGGCGCGCTTGCCTTCGCATCGCCTCGACGAAGCGCGTGCAGATCGCGGCGCGCTCAGCCACGGGGACGTTGCGCCACGCGGCCTGTGCCGAGCGCGCGGCGCTCAGCGCCGATTTGATCTCGTTGGCGCCGGCGAGCGGGCGTTCACAGACGATGGAGCCATCGATGGGCGAAACGGTCCGGAGGCTGGTCACGCGATCTCCACTGAAGTACCTATGTTTGATAGCTCGTTCTGCACGCTTGGTAAGCGCCACTTTGAACTCTGTGTGAGTCCAATATCCGACGCCGCCTAGATGATCTCGAAGTAGCGTTCCAGTTCCCAATCGGAGATGTGCTTGCGGAATTCGCGCTCTTCCCAATCGCGCGTGGCGGCGAAATGGTCGACGAAGGCGTCGCCGAACAGTGCCCGCGCGGCCTTGGACGCCTTGAAGCGCTGCGCCGCCTCCATCAGCGTGCGCGGCAGGTCGCGATGGGCGGGGTGCTTCTTGTCGTAGGAGTTGCCGCTGATCGGCTCGCCCAGCTCCAGCTTGTTCTCGATGCCGTAGAGGCCCGAACCCAGCGCTGCCGCAAGCGAGAGATAGGGATTCCCGTCGGCGGCGGCAACGCGGTACTCGACGCGCTGCGATTTGGACGAGCCGGGGATGACGCGCAGCGCCGTGGTGCGGTTCTCCACGCCCCAGGTCGCCGAAGTCGGCGCCCAGTAGCCGGGGATCAGGCGGCGGAAGGAATTCACCGTCGGCGCCACCAGCGCGAGGAATTCCGGCATCAGCGCCTGCTGGCCCGCGACGAAATGCCGCATCGTGTCGCTCATGCGGTGTTGCGCGCGGGCGTCGTAGAAGGCGGATTCAGCCTTCTTCGACTTGCCCTTGCCGCCGTGCCACAGCGACAGGTGCATGTGGCCGCCGCAGCCCGGCCAGTCCTTCGACCATTTGGCCATGAAGCTCGCCATCCAGCCCTGGCGCTGGGCGAGGACCTTGGTGAAGGTCTTGAAGAGGGCGGCTTTGTCGGCGCTGGCGAGCGTGTCGTCGACGCCGATCGCGGCTTCGAGGACGCCGGCGCCGGTCTCCGTGTGCAGCCCCTCGATGGGCGTGTCCATCGCTTCGCATTGCTGCAGCAGGGCGTGATACCACTCGGCGTGGACGGAGTTGCGCAGCACGGAATAACCGAAATAGCCGGGCGTGATCGGCTTGCAGATTCTTGTAGCCCTTGGCGCGGGCCGAATGCGGCGTCTCCTCGAACACGAAGAACTCGTATTCGACCGCGCTCTTGGGCTCGAAGCCCATGGCGTGCGCCTTGTCGACGATGCGGCGGAGCACGCCGCGCGGGCAGATCTCCTCGGCCTTCTCGGCGAACTCGCCCAGGAAGAACAGCGAGCCGTTCTCGTGCGGCAGGTTGCGGCAGGTGTCGGGCAGCAGGCGCACGGGCGCATCGGGATAGGCGGTGTGCCAGCCGGTGTAGGTGACGTTGTCGTAGAGCTGGTCGTTGGAATCCCAGCCCAGCACGACGTCGCAGAAGCCGATGCCGGACTCGAGGCCGGAAAAGAACTTGTCGCGGCTCAGATACTTGCCGCGCAGGATGCCGTCGGTGTCGAAGACGCCGACCTTGACGTGGCTGAGATTGCGCTCGCGGACGATCTTGCGGGCGTCGTCCGCCGTCTTAACCTGCCGTGGATCCATGCTTTTTTGCCCCCTGTAACATAACTGTAACTATCCCAAACCGGGCGGCTTGGGAAGTTGGCTTGTGCCCGATTTTTCAGGCTTGCCCGTCTGCTTATCAGGGGACGCGCGATTGCGCTACTTCGAGGCGCTCAGCTTGGGCCAATTGCCGTCGGCCTTGCTGATATTGCCGGGCACATCCTTCTCCCAGTCGCGCTGCACCGACTTGCTGTAGTTCAGGTAGAGCCGGTTCTCGACAACCTTGAAGGCGGTGGGGTCGATCTCTGCGGTGTAGCCGTTGGCGACGGCCCAAGCGCAGAAGCCGCCATATTGGGGCGCGTATTTCTCGGGTGCCGCGGCAAACGCGTCGCGGTTGGCGGCGCTGGCGAAGCGCCACTCCACGCCCTGCCATTTGTGGGTGAAGCTGGGGCTGCCGGCGACGGGCTTGCCCTCGCCGAAATAGGCGACGGCATCGTAGCCCTTGAGCGCCAGCCCGTCCTTGCCGTTGATGGCTTGTGCGGCGGCGGGCAGGGCGAAGGCCAGGACTGCGAGCGCGATCAGGATACGGCGGGCGATCATAGGCACCTCCCAAGCTGTTGCACGGGGAGTTTAACCGCCGCCGGCGGCGGCCTCACTTCACAGCATGGCGAGCGCGCTTCAACCTTCGGTGACTATTTCGCCAGCGCGCGGTCGAGGAATTCGAGCCGGTCCTGGCCCCAGAACAGCTCGTCCTTGTAGACGTAGGTGGGGGCGCCGAAGACACTCCGGTCGATCGCTTCTTGGGTGTAGGCGTCGAAGACGGATTTGGCACCGGCATCGGCGAGATCGGTCTTGATGCCCTGATCGCGGGCGATGGCCTGGACGGTTGCGGTATCGGAAATGTCGCGATCCTCGACCCAGACGGCGCGCATCAGGGCGCCGGCGAGCTTCATCGCCGGCTGGCCCTGGCGATCGGCGGCGATGACGGCGCAGCACGCCATCTCGCCGGGAACGCGATTGAACGGGGGCTGCAGATTGAGCGGAATGCCGAGATGCTCGCGCCAGCGCTGCAGCTCCACCAGGCGGTAGGCTTGGCGCTGGGGTGCGCGCTTGGGCAGCGGCAGCCCGCCGGAGGCCGGGAAGATGCGGCCGTAGTCGACGGGTTTGACCTTGATGTCGGCGCCGTGGCGCTGGGCCATGGCGGCGAAGCGCTCATGGCCGAAATAGGTCCAGGGCGAGTTGAGCGAGAAATAGTAGTCGACGGTCTTGGCCACGTTGGTTTCCTCCGGATAGGCGCCATCACCATGGTTGACCGGCGGCGCCTGTGCTAGCAAGTTTGCGCGCGCATGGGAGGGTTGATTGAATTGCAAGGAACGGCGTCGGCAGGAGAAGCAGGGGGCGCGGCCGGAAGCCGCAGCGCGCCGGCCGGCCGGCGTGTCCGACATGCTGCTGCGCCATGCCGGGGCATCGGGCCCGGTCAGCCCCGATTTCGACCGGCTGGCGGAAGAGCTGGCGGCACAGCCGGCGGCGAAACCCTTGCAAGCGGCGCTGTCGGGCCAGCAGAAGCAGGACGGCTACGACCGCCAGATCGCCGATCTGGAGCGGCGGCTGGCGGGTGAGCCGCGCTCGCTCGCCTTGTGGCTGTCGCTCGCTGAGCTGCAGCGCAAATCGAAGCGCAACGAGGCGGCGGTCGCCGCGTATCGCCACGCGTTGGAGATCGAGCCAGGACGCGGCGACATCCAGCACATGATCGACGCGCTAAGCGGGACTCACACGCCGGGCCGCGCCTCGGATGCCTATGTCACCGCGCAGTTCGACAGCTTCGCCGAGCGCTATGATGAAACGCTGCGTCACTGGCTCGACTACAAGGGGCCGGAGATCGTGCATCGCGCGGCGATGGCGGCACTCGGGCCGTTTCCAAGATTGCAGGAGATCATCGATCTGGGATGCGGCACCGGATTGAACGCACCGCTGTTCGCGGGCATTGCCGCGCGGCTGGACGGTATCGACCTATCGCCGCGGATGATCGAGAAAGCGCGCGCTGGCGGGCGCTATGACGAGCTGATCGTGGGCGAGATCGTCGAGTTCCTGTCGGGCCGCAAATCCGCCTATACGCTGGCGCTGGCCGCCGACGTGCTGGTCTATTTCGGCGATCTGCACGATCTGTTCGCGGCGGTGATTGTAGCGCTGAAGCCGGGCGGTCTGTTTGTTGCGACGGTCGAGGCAGGGAGCGGCGTGCCGTTCAAGCTGCAGACGTCGGGACGCTACGCGCATGACGACGGCTACGTGCGCGCGTCGGCGATCGGGGCGGGATTCGAGATCGCGTCGGTCAGCGACGAGGTGCTGCGCACGGATAGCGGCGCGCCTGTCAACGGGCGGTGCTATGCGTTGAGGAAGTCTCGGTAGACATCGCGCCACCCCCTCACCCTAACCCTCTCCCCAGAGGGGAGAGGGGATTTCACCGCGCCTCGATCTACCCCCTCTCCCCAACGGGGAGAGGGTTGGGGTGAGGGGGTGGCCCTAACTTCTCAAGAAAACCTGCGTGTGCGCAGTGTCAGACACGCGGATGACAGAATTTTTTATTGTGACGACTTCTTCGCCGCCTCGCGCGCGCGCAGATCCTTGCGGATAATTTTTCCGGTGGCGGTCATTGGCAGCGCGTCGATGAATTCGACCTCGCGCGGGTATTCGTGCGCGGCGAGTTTGGTGCGCACGTGGTCCTGGATCGTGCGTGTCAACGCGGCGTCGCCGGTCATCCCGGGCTTGAGCACGATGAACGCCTTGATCGCCTCGGTGCGCACGGGGTCGGGCACGCCAATCACGGCGGCCATCGCCACGGCGGGGTGGCGCAGCAGGCAATCTTCGATCTCGGCCGGACCGATGCGATAGCCCGCTGAGGTGATGACGTCGTCGGCGCGGCCCTGGTACCAGAAATAGCCATCGCCATCGCGCCGCCCCGTGTCGCCGGTCAGCAGCCAGTCGCCCGCGAATTTGGCGCGTGTCGCTGTGGGGTTGCGCCAGTATTCGAGGAACATGACCGGGTCGGGGCGATGCACCGCGATCTCGCCGATTTCGCCGTCCGGAAGTTCGTTGCCGTCCAGATCGACGACGCCGACCGTGTGGCCCGGAATTGCGCGGCCCATGGCGCCGGGATGGACCGGCATCAGCGACGCGCAATTGCCGACCACGAGGTTGCATTCGGTCTGGCCGTAGAATTCGTTGATCGTCACGCCGAAGGTGGCGCGGCCCCAATCGAGCAGCTCGGCGCCCAGCGTTTCGCCGCCGCTGCCGATCGAGCGGATCTTGAGGCCGTGATTCTTCGGCGCGCCGGATTGGCGCATCAGCTTGAGCGCGGTCGGCGGCAGGAAGGCGTTGCGCACGTTGTGGCGCGCCATCAGCGCGAAGGCGGCATCGGTTTCGAATTTTGCAAAGCGGCGTGCGAGCACGGGCACGCCGTGATGCCAGGACGGCAGCAGCACATCGAGCAAGCCGCCGATCCAGGCCCAATCGGCCGGTGTCCAGAACAGATCGCCTGGCTTGGGGAAAAGATCTTGCGGGAATTCGACGCCGGGCAGATGGCCGAGCAGCACGCGATGGGCGTGCAAGGCGCCCTTGGGCGGGCCGGTGGTGCCGGAGGTGTAGATGATGAGGGCCGGATCGTCGGAAGCGGTGTCGACCGGCGTGAAGGCGTCGGCGGATTTTTCGAGGAGTGCGGCGAAATCGAGCGTGCCTGCTTGGCCGGCGCCGTCGACGACGACGATCACGCGCAGCTCCGGCAGCCGCTCGCGGATGGCGAGGATCTTGGGCAGGTTGGCGGTGTCGGTGACCAGCGCGCGTGCGCCGGAATTGCCGAGGCGATATTCGAGCGCCTCCTCGCCGAACAACACGAAGAGCGGGATCGCGATCAGCGCGCTCTTGTAGGCGGCGATATGCGCGATGGCCGTCTCGGGCGATTGCTGCAGCAGGATGCCGACGCGCTCGCCGCGCGCGACACCATGCGCGGCGAACGCGTTGGCGAGGCGGTTGGAGAGGTGCCTGATGTCGGCGAAGCTGTAGCGTTGGACGCTGCCGTCCTCGCGCTCGAAGATCAGGGCGACGGCATCGGGGCTTGCAGCGGCATGGCGGTCGCAGGCATCGATGCCGATGTTGTAGCAGGCGGGCACCTTCCAGCGGAAGGCGGTGCGCATGGCTTCATATGTTGGGGCGGTCGGCAGCATGAGACGGCGCCATGATAGCCAGAGCCGATCGGGACGGATAGAAATCTGAGACCGTGCCACCCCCTCACCCCAACCCTCTCCCCAGAGGGGAGAGGGCATTCGAACGCGCCTCGGTCTGCCCCCTCTCCCCAACGGGGAGAGGGTTGGGGTGAGGGGGTGGCGCTACAGCCAGACAAAGAAGGATCTCTTCAATGTTCCTGCTCGACCTGCTCAAAGGTAAGCGCATCCTGATCACCGGCGGCGGCACCGGATTGGGCAAGGCGATGGGGCGGCGCTTTCTGGAGCTGGGCGCGGCACTTGTCATCTGCGGGCGGCGGCAGAACGTGTTGGAGGAAACGGCGCAGGAATTCGACAAGGAGTTTCCCAAGCGCACCGCCTGGCATGTCTGCGATATCCGCGACGCAGCGCAGGTCGAGGCGATGGCCGAGCGCATCTTCGCCGAGACGCCGGTCAACGTGCTCATCAACAACGCCGCCGGCAACATCGCCGCGCGCACGGAGACACTGTCGTCGCGCGCGGTCAATTCCGTGCTGGGCATCGTGCTGCATGGCAGCGCCTATGTGACGCTCGCCTGCGGCAAGCGCTGGCTGGCGGCGAAAACGAAGGCGAGCGTGCTGTCGATCGTCACGACCTATGCCTGGACCGGTTCGGCCTATGTCGTGCCCTCCGCGATGGCCAAGGCCGGCGTGCTGGCGTTGACGCGTAGCCTTGCCGTCGAATGGGGCGGGCGCGGCATCCGGCTCAATGCGATTGCGCCGGGACCGTTCCCGACCGAAGGGGCGTGGTCGCGATTGCTGCCGACGCCCGAGCTCGCGCGCGAATTCGAGACGCGCTCGCCGGTGGGGCGCGTGGGCAAGCACGAGGAGCTGACAGACCTGGTGTGCTTCCTCATCTCCGATCGCGCCGGATACATCAACGGCGATTGCATCACCATCGATGGCGGTGATTGGCTGAAGGGCGCCGGGCAGTTCAATTTCCTGGAGAAGATGACGGATGCGGATTGGGAGCGGATGCGGCCGAAGAAGTGAGGGTTGAGATTGGAGGGATTGCACGGGGCCCCCTCACCCTAGCCCTCTCCCCCAAGGGGAGAGGGGATTTCACCGCGCTGTTTCTGACTCCCTCTCGCCTCTGGGGAGAGGGTCGGGGTGAGGGGGTGGCACTGGCGTTTCCAGACTTAGGATTCTAGTGTGCGAACCTAAGAAAACCCCGGGAGTGGAACGCACATGCCAAGCCAAGCCTATACGGGCGTCTATCCGATCGCCCCGACGCCATTCACCGCATCGGGCGACCTCGATCTCGACGGCATGCGGCGCGTGCTGGATTGCATGATCGACCAGGGGGTCGACGGGATCTGCATCCTGGCCAATTATTCGGAGCAGTTCCTGCTCTCGGATGCCGAGCGCGACACGCTGCTGGATTTGTCGCTGACGCATGTTGCGGGCCGCGTGCCGGTGATCGTCACGTGCAGCCATTTCTCGACGCGGCTGGCGTCGGAGCGCGGGCGCAAGGCCGCCAAGGCCGGCGCCAAAATGCTGATGCTGATGCCGCCCTATCATGGCGCCGCGTTGAAGGCCGACGAGAAGGGCATGATCGAGCATTTCAGCAAGATCGCGGAAGCCGCACAGATCCCGATCATGGTGCAGGATGCGCCGCTGTCGGGTGTCGCGCTGTCGGTGCCGTTCCTGACCAGGCTCGCGAAGGAAGTGCCGCTGGTGCAGTACTTCAAGATCGAGATGCCGGGCACGGCGGCGAAGTTGCGTGGGCTGATCGAGGCCGGCGGCAAGGCGATCGTCGGACCGTTTGACGGGGAGGAATCCATCACGCTGATGGCCGATCTCGATGCCGGCGCCACCGGCACGATGCCGAGCGCGCTGCTGCCCGACCTGATCAAGCCGGTCGTCACGAATTTCCTGGGCGGCAAGCGCAAGGAGGCAGCGGCGCAGTACGCGCGCATCCTGCCACTGATCAACTACGAGAACCGCCAATGCGGGCTGCGCGCCACCAAGAGTGTGATGATGGAGGGCGGCGTCATCAAGAGCGACGCGGTGCGCCATCCGCTGGAGGCGCTGCATCCGGCGACACGCGCGGGGCTGCTGGAGCTCGCGCGTGAGGCCAATCCGCTGGCGCTGCGCTGGGGGAAGTAGGGCGCGCCTGACGATCAAAAAAGATTCTGATTCCCGCGGGCTTGACCCGCGGGTCCATGCTTGAGGTAGTCACGCTGCCGCCGTCAATGGGCCCTCGGGTCAAGCCCGAGGGAATCAGATATTTTGGGATGTGACGGGAGCGGTCTCCCACGCGCCCGTTCCCGCCAGATGCGGCGAGTATTCGGGCTCGGACCAGCGCAGCGGCGTCGCTTTCTCGATGCGCACGCCTTCGGTTACGCGAAAGCGCAGCAGACGCTGTGCGCCCTCGAAGCTGCCGAGCTCCGCGCCATCCCAGATCACCTCGGCGGTGCCGGTGAGTGAGAGCGCGGTGCCGGTTGCGAAGTCGATGAACAGCATTCCCGCGTTCGGGTTCACGGCGAGATTGCCAAGCGTGTTGAAGAAGAAATTTCCGAGGAAATCCGGCGAGGTCAGAACACTCGCGCCATCCTCCTGTGTCACGCGCACGAAGCCGTACTTGCCGCCGCGATGCGACACGTCCACGCCGTCGGCCACCTCGCCGCTGCGCGTGTCGGCGGCGGACGTCGCGATGAAGAATGTGTCGGCGCTGGCGACAATCGCCGCCGCTTCGGGCGACAGTATCGCGCCTTCGCGATGGACCGGGCGCTCCGTGCCGATGCTCTGCGGATCGCCGACGAAGCGCGGGGCGCGGGCCTGGATGTATTTGGGGCAGTTGCCGAAGCTCTGGCCGACGCCGACGGTGAAGGCGCCGTCGCGTGCGTCGCTCACCGTGCCGTTCATGCGGTTGCGCCGGCGCGTCTCGAGCTGGATGCCGAGCAACCCGACCGGCGCGCCGGCGACAAGATTGGCATTGAGCGGATCGCCATAGGCCGGTCGCGCGGCGATGGTCAGGGTACGCGGATCGGGCGAGGCGATGAACCCGGGCCTTCCGGTGAGGATGGAGGCCCAGGGCCGCGAGCAGTCGTCGAGGCTGCCAACGATGAGGAACGGCAATTGTGTGAACAGCTCGCGATGCTGATCGGGCATGTAATCGCGCATGATCTTGTCGCCGACCCGCGCCAGGTGCGTGCGCGAACCGGCGCGTTCCTGCAGCGCCATCTCGCCGGCATGAAAGGGTGCGCCCATGGTTAGGCCGCCTGTGCGCTGCGGGTCATCGCCACGAAGCCCGGCAGTGCTTCGATGCGGGCCAGCCAGGCGCGGATTGTGGGATAAGGCTGGAGCGCGATGCCACCTTCCGGCGCCAATGCCGTGTAGGCGTAGAGGGCGACGTCCGCGATCGTGGGAGCCGGGCCGGCCAAATAGTTCTGCCGCGCCAGATGCCGCTCCATGACGTCGAAAAGCTGGCCAGCGGTGGCGCAGGCGCGCGGGTGGTCAAGCGGCAGATTGAAGAGCTTCACCAGCCGCGCCGCGGAGGGGCCGTAGGCCAGCGGACCGGCGGCGATGGAGAGCCAGCGCTGCACCTGGGCGGCGCCGACCGGGTCGCGCGGCAGCCAGCGCCCGGCCGCGTCATAGCGCGTCGCCAGGTAGACCAGAATGGCGTTGCTGTCGGCGATGGTGACGTCGCCGTCGTCCAGCACCGGCAGCTGGCCGAAGGCATTCTTGGCCAGGAATTCCGGCGCCTTGTGGGCACCCTTGAGCAGATCGACATCGACGCGCTCGAACTTCAAGCCGAGGAGGGAGAGGAACAGCTCGACGCGATGGCTGTGGCCGGAGAGAGGGTGGCGATAGAGGCGAAGGGTCATGGGGGCAGCTCCGTAGGGCATGAGGTGACCTCAAAATTGTCTATTCCATGAAACAGATGAATAGCCATTCTTGACAAATGACTATTCCGTAATATGGAATAGTTGAATGGACCGATTTGACGCCATGCGGGCCTTCGTTGCTGTGGTCGAGGATGGCGGGTTTGCGGCCGCCGGGCGGGCGTTGGGCCTGTCGCCGCCGGCGGTGACCCGCGCGATCGCGGCGCTGGAGGACCGGGTGGGCACGCGGCTGCTGACCCGCACGACGCGCGTGGTGCGCCTGACCGAGGCGGGGACGCGCTACCTCGCCGATTGCAAACGCATCCTGGGCGAGATCGAGGAGGCGGACGCTTCGGCGGCCGGCGCCCATGCCGAGCCGCGCGGCACGCTCAATGTCACGGCCTCTGTCATGTTCGGGCGGCTCTACGTGGCGCCGATCCTGTTCGACTTCCTGGCGCAATTTCCGCGCGTGGTGGCGCGCACGCTGCTGGTCGACCGCATCGTCGACATGATGGAGGAAGGATTGGACGTCGCGGTGCGCATCGCGCATCTGCCGGATTCCGGATTGAGCGCCGTGCGCGTGGGGCAGGTGCGCCGCGTGGTTTGCGCGTCGCCAGGGTATCTTGCCGCGCACGGCGTGCCGCGCACGCTCGACGATCTTGAGCGCCATGACGCGATCCTGTTCGCGCCGGGATCCGCCGCGCCGGACTGGGCGTTTCCGGCGCGTGGCCGCAGCGTCACGGTGCGGCCACGCACGCAGCTCATCGTCAACACGGTGGACGTCACGATCGCGGCGGCGGTGGCGGGGCGGGGATTGACGCGCGCGCTGTCCTATCAAATCGCGCCGGAGCTTGCGGCGGGACAGCTGCGGATCGTGCTTGAAGAGTTCGAGCCGCCGCCGCTGCCGATTCATGTCGTGCATGCGGAAGGGCGGCGCGCGGCGGCGCGGGTGCGCGCCTTCGTCGATTTCGCGGTCGAGCGTCTGCGGGCGAACGCGGCGCTGCAATAGCGAGCGATCAAGTCATCTTGTCATACAAGCGCTGGCAAATGTCAGCGCGCCCGACTATCCTCATCGTCGCAATGGAAACCCGTAGGTAATCGCCGCGGGTCAAAACAAAATCGGTGGGGAGGAACGTAGCATGAATCCGTGGATTTTCGGTCGACGGGAGGCGCTCGGCGCCGTGACCGTGGCGCTCATCGCCGGGTGGGCCTTCGGCGCCGCGGCGCAGAACAAGACCTACAGCTTCGCCTATGACCAGCCGCCGAGCACGGCGTATGGCATCGCCGCCAACATTTTCGACGCCAAGCTCAAGGAGCTGAGCGGCGGCAAGATGAGCATCAATCAGTTCCCGGGCGCGCAGCTCGGCCAGGAACCGGTGATGCTGCAGAAGCTGCGCGCGGGCGATATCGATTTCGTCATCACGTCGACCGCGAATGCCTCGACCGTGGCACCGCAGGCCGGCGTGCTGTCGCTGCATTTCATCTTCCGCGATCAGGATCACCTGGCCAAGACGCTGGCCGATCCCGCGGTGTCGAAGGCGTTTCGCGAGATGGTGAGCGAGTCCGTGCAGGGCGCTCAGGTGCTGGGCCTGCTGACGATGGGCTTCCGCAACATCTACAGCAAGAAAGAGATCAAGTCGCTCGACGACATCAAGGCCGTCAAGATCCGCGTGCAAGCGACGAAGACCGAAGACACGCATTTCCCGGCCTATGGCGCGCAGACGGTGCACATGCCCTTTGGCGAGGTCTACACCTCGCTGCAGACGGGCGTGGTGGGTGCGGCGGAGAACGGCATCAACGTCTATCTCGCCAACAAGCACTATGAGGTGGCGCCGATCCTGTCGATCACCGAGCACGAAGCCAACAACAACTGCATCTGGGTCAGCGACAAGACTTGGAACAGCCTCAGCGCACAAGAGAAGGGCTGGGTGCAGGCGGCGGCGGACGAAGTCGCGAAGACCGAGCCGGCCAAGGCGCTGCAGCTGGAGAAAGATTCCGCCGAGCGGCTGAAGAAGCTTGGCGTGAAGGTCGTCGAAGGCGTCGACAAGTCGGGCTTCATTAAGGCGGCGCAACCGATCCAGGACGATCTGGCGAAGGAGCTTGGGCCGCATGCCGTCAAGATCCTCGGCCTCGTTCGCAACGTGAAGTAACGCGGGCGTTGGAACATCAGCGGGCGACGGCGTGTGATGCGCCGTCGCCCGTCGCATGAGTGACGGTCGAATAAGGGGGGCATTTGGTTTTCCAATCGCTCGTACTGCAGCGCCATCGTCATTTGAAATGGAAGGCGCTGGACCCGCTTGAAGGGATTTTGATGATCCTGTGCGGGATTTCGATCTTCGGGTTCACGTTTTCTGTGTTCCTGGACGTGCTGACGCGCGAGCTCGGCGCGCCCGTGGCTGTGGCTGCAGCTCGCCACGACAGGGTTTTTCGCTTGGGGTGTCTTCATCGGCGCCGCCGCGGCGATGCGGCGGCTCGATCATCTGAACCTGGTCGAGATCACCAAGGGCATGTCGGGGCCCAAGCGCACCTTCATGGAAATGTTCAACCGCGTCGTCGTGCTGATCGTGGCGTTGTGCATGGTGTGGTTCGGCTACAAGAATGCGCAGCTCGACATGGGCAGTTTCCGCATGCCCTCGCTGATCCCGCTTGCGATCTACACCGCCAGCGTGCCGCTCAGCGGCGCGTTGATCGCATTGTTCTGCATCGAGCAGATGATCAATGGCTGGCGCAATGGCTTCGAGGGGCCCGAAGACGTGGACGATTTCGCGGGAGTGAAGGAATGAGCAACGGGTTCATTCTGCTCCTGATGACGTTTATGTTCCTGTTCCTGGGCTATATGGGCGTGCCGGTCGCGTTCGCGCTGATGGGCGGCGTGCTGATCGCGACGGCGCTCACGCCGATCGGCATCCAGTCGATGATCGGCCAGATGTTCCATGGCATCGATTCCGAGACGCTGCTGGCGGTGCCGTTCTTCCTGCTGGTCGGCGAGTTGATGACATCGGCCAATGTCACGCATCGCATGGTGCGGCTGGCGCAAACACTGGTCGGGCATATGCGCGGCGGCCTGGCGCAGGTCGTGACGCTGTTCAGCATGTTCTTCGCCGGCATCTCGGGCTCGTCGACGGCGGACGTTGCGGTGTTGAGCCGCACCGTGGCGCCGGAGATGGACAAGGAAGGCTACGACCGCGCCTTCACGGCGGCGCTGATCGCCTGCGCCTCGACCATGGCCAATCTGATTCCGCCGAGCATCATGGCGGTGGTCTATGGCGCCACCGGCAACGTCTCGATCGGCGGGTTGTTCCTGGGCGGAATTGCGCCGGGTCTGATGATCGGCATCGGGCTGATGATCTACTCGCATTTCTTCGGGCCCGTCGGCATCCGCAAGCCGCGCGCGAAGCTCGGGCAGATCGGCGTGGCCCTCAAGGATTCGGCGCTGCCGCTGATGATCCCGCTGATCATCATGGGCGGCATCCTGACCGGCTGGTTCACGCCGACCGAGGCCGGCATGATCGCCAGCGTCTATATCATCGCGGTGCTGATTCCGCTGCTCAATCGCGAGCACGTTTTCAACCTGCCGCGCGATTTCGTCTTCACGGGTCTGCTGTATTCGATTCCGCTCATCCTGGTGGCGGGTGCGTCGGCGTTCGGCTGGATGCTCGCTTATTTGCGCGGGCCCGACATCGTGGCGGGCTGGATCGCCGCCTATGCCGGCACGGACGGGCGCATCATCATGGTGTTGCTCGTCCTGCTGTTCATCGTCGTGGGCGATTTCGTCGACGCCGTTCCGGCGATCATCATCTTCATGCCGATCATCAACAAGCTGACGGAGCTGGGCGACATCAACCCCTTGCACATGGGCGTGGTGCTGATCACCACGCTGGTGTTCGGGCTGATCACGCCGCCTTACGGATTATCGCTGCTGGTCGCCTCGAAATTCGTCGGCGTGGCGTTCAGTAAAGCCATGTTCCGCTCGTTGCCGATCTACGTCGTGTTCCTGATCACGATCGCCTTCACGGTGCTGTTCCCGGAGATCGTGCTCTATCTGCCCAAGCTGCTGCTGCCGGAATCGGTCGGCTGCTTCAAGAACCCGAGCGGCACGGGGTATATCTGCCCGCAGTAGGGTGCGGCAGCCTGATAGGTTTTTTTGAGAGTGCAGTGCCACCCCCTCACCCCAGCCCTCTCCCCAGAGGGGAGAGGGAGTAGACCGAGGCGAGTTCGAATCCCCTCTCCCCTCGGGGGAGAGGGTTAGGGTGAGGGGGCCCCGTGCGACCTTCGAAATTCAGCCGCGGTACCCGCGCTTGCCTTCGTTGCGCAGCCAGAGGCGCACGAGGTGGCGTTTGCGTTCGGGTTCGGGCCAGTCGACGAATTCCGTGCGGGCGTGGCCGGTAGCGCGGTTGTTGACGTACTGGATCTGGCCGGGCTGGAAATCGAGCTCGACGCGCAGCTCGGGCCGGTCGAAGACGTCGCGGATGGCTTCGAGGGCCGCGACCGTCTCGTTGTCCATGCGCTCCTGGCGTAATTCATAGCCGGCATAGATCTCGCTCAGCGCCAGCCGCGCCTTGAGCGTGCCGTTGTATTCGAACACCGGGGCGGCAAAGGTCGTCGGCTCGCCCGGGGCATGCTCGGCATGGCGGTCGTACCAGAACGGCTTGTAGAGCCGCGGCAGCACGTCGGCGTGGTTCTGCAGCAGCGCGTTGTGCACCGAATAGACGCTCACCACCTGGCTCACACCGCCCTGCTTGGCGGTCTGCTGGCAGAGCAGGCAGACATATTCGGGCGGGCTCTCGTTGTAGGAATTGTCGTTGTGGAAGCGCAAATCGAGATTGGTCACAGTCGGGCGGATGCCGGAGCCGGGCTTGAGCTTGGCACCGGTGTCGTTGACGTCGAAATAGAGCTGGCCGTTGAATTTCTGCGCCACCGGCCGCGCCAGCAAACCGGAGATGAGCCAGTAGAGCTTGAAAAACTCCTCGCGCGTCATCTCGTCCATCGGCAGGTGGTCGAGCACGGCGAACATCGTGCCTTCTTGCGTCACCGCGCGCACGCGCGCCATCAGCGCGCGACAGGCATCGAGCGCGTAGTCGCTTGGGTCGAGGGCGAAGATCGGCAGCGGCGAGCGGCGCAGGTCTTCGAGCACAACGCGCAGCTCGGCGCGGGCGTCGTCGGTTAGGGGTACGATCCAGTCCGCGGGCTTGAGATCGGCGCGCGTCCAGGCGCGCTTGTCGGTGACGGTCTGGGTCAGCATCTTCGCGCTCATGCGTCCGTATCCTCCGCCAGGGCCCTTGGCCGGGGCCGCTTTGACTTGGCCGTAATATTACGCCCAAGAAAGCGGCAAGGCGATTGTGTTCGGCCGCTCAAAAATAAGATGCTTGCAGGCGGGGCCGCGCGACCCCAGATTTCCGGCTAGGATAGAAGCCCCAGCCCGGACGGAGGTTCGGTATGCCATCGGTCAGCGACTACCGGGTTTCGCCTTCCGCGCAGCCCAAGCCTGGCGACTACGCCTATGACCTCGACGCGGCCCTGGCCGCGGTGGTGGGCTTAAGCGTCCATGTGCCCGAGGATGCCTTCACGGCCGAGACGCTGGGCACCGAGCGCGCCGGCAACGGCGTCATCATCGGCAAGGGGCTGGTGCTGACCATCGGCTATCTGATCACGGAAGCGGAAACGATCTGGCTGACGCTGCCGGACGGGCAGGTCGTGCCCGGCCACGTGCTGGGCTACGACCAGGCGACCGGCTTCGGGCTGGTGCAGGCGCTGGGCAAGCTCAACGCGCCGGCCTTGAAGATCGGCTCGTCGGCGCCGCTCAAGGCCGAGTCGCGTGGTGGTGGCGGGCGCGGGCGGGCGCGAGCGCGCGGTGGCGGCGCAAATCGTCGCCAAGCAGGAATTCGCCGGCTACTGGGAATACGTGCTGGACGAGGCGATCTTCACCGCGCCCGCGCACCCGCATTGGGGCGGGGCGGCGGTGATCGGCCCGGGCGGCGAGCTGGTCGGCATTGGCTCGCTGCAGCTCGAACATCGCGCGAGCGGTCCCGTACGCAGCATCTCAACATGGTGGTGCCGATCGATCTGCTGAAGCCGATCCTCACCGATCTGCAGACGCTGGGCCGCGCCAACCAGCCCGCACGGCCGTGGCTGGGCCTCTACGCGACCGAGATCGAGGACCGCATCGTCATCGCCGGCCTCGCCGGCAGCGGCCCGGCCGAGCGCGCCAAGCTCAAGCGCGGCGATATCGTGCTGGCGGTGGCGGGCGTGCCGGTGCAGTCGCTGGCCGGGTTCTTCCGCCAGATCTGGGCGAGCGGGCAGGCGGGCGCCGAGGTGACCGTCACCGTGCATCGCGACGGCCGCGCCCATGACGTGCACGTCAAATCCGCCGATCGCGCCGACTTCCTCAAGGCGCCCAAGCTGCAGTGAACGCCGGGCAGCGCGGGATCGTTTTGGATTTTTCCATTTTTTCTGTCACCCGTGGACTTGATCCGCGGGCCCATTCCCCTCGTCAACCATAGCGCCACCCCCTCACCCCGACCCTCTCCCCAGAGGGGAGAGGGGGAAGACAGAGGCGCGGTGAAATCCCCTCTCCCCTCTGGGGAGAGGGCTAGGGTGAGGGGGTGGCACTGGCGTTAAACACATGCAATCCACCCCTCGCCAAACCTTAATGACAGAGATTTAATCGGAGCGCGCGAAGATGCCCACACATCCCCGTCATCTCCGCGAATCGTGATTCAAGGACCGCCCCGGGTTTGGTAGAACGCGCCCCATGAGCATCCTGCAGAAAGCGCCCTGGCTGGAGCGCGGCGGCTTCTCGGTCTTCAAGGCCGCGGTGTTCGTGGGGCTGTTCGTGCCGGCAATCTGGACGATGGTGGATTTCGGGCGCGGCGCTTTGGGCCCGCGCCCGCTCAACGCCGCGATCCATGAGATCGGGCTGTGGACCATCCGCTTCCTGTTCCTGTCGCTCGCCATCACGCCGTGGCGGCAGATCTGGCAGGCGCCGCGGCTGATGCTGGTGCGCCGGATGATCGGCGTGGCGGCGTTCTTCTATGTGTCGTTCCATCTGCTGATGTACGCGGGCGACCAGGCGTGGGATCTGTACAAGGTCGCGTCGGAGATCGTGCTGCGCATCTATCTGACGATCGGCTTCACGGCGCTGCTGTGCCTGCTGGCGCTGGCCGTCACCTCGACCGACGCGATGGTGAAGCGGCTGGGCGGGCGCAACTGGCGCCGGCTACATTGGCTGATCTATCCGACGGCGCTGCTCGGCGTGATCCATCACTACATGCAGTCGAAGGTGAATGTCGACGAGCCGCTGATCATGTCCGGCCTGCTGCTGTGGCTGATGGCGTATCGCGTGTGGGTGTGGGCGCGCGACGGTCATCGCCTCAAGCTGTGGATGGTGGCGCTGCTGGGTGTCGCGTGCAGCGGGCTGACGGCGCTGGGCGAGGGCGTCTATTACTGGATCAAGCTCAACGCGCCGATCGCGCGGGTGATGCAGGCCAATCTCGATTTCGACATGTGGATGCGGCCCGCGTGGGTGGTGTTCATGATCACGCTCGCGGTGACGCTGGTGGGTATCGCAAGGGCAGCGACCGCGCCCAAGCAGAAGCTGCGCGTGCGGCCGGCGTGAGTGATTTCTCCCTCTCCGCCGCGAAGCGGGGGAGAGGGAAGGGGCCCGCCTACGCTAAAGCTTCGGCGGGCTTGCCCGCCGTAGCTTTAGCGTAGGTGGGAAGGGTGAGGTGGTGTCTCCAATCTTGCGGCGCCTCGCCTTCGTCACCACCCACCTCACCCTAAATCCCTCTCCGCCCTAAAGGGCGGAGAGGGACTTTCGGCTGCGCACTCTTGAAAATCACCCCGCCGGCTTCGGCATTTCGATCTTCGGCACGCGTCCCGTCTCCAGCAGGCTCTTCGAGCCCGGAGAGGATGATCGGCCAGCCGGTGCGCCCGCCTTCCTTGAATTTCTCGGGCAGGGCCGGGTCGTGGATTTCGCTCACGGTCAGGCGCACCGTCTCGCCGCTGGACGCCAGATCGAAGATCACGATGCCCTGGGGCAGGTCGCGATAGTCCGGCAGCCATTCGACGCGCCACGTCACGGCCAAACGCCGCGGCTTGTCGTAGTCCAGCACGCGCCCCTGGCTATCCACCGTGCCGTCTGTCCATCAGCAGCTGGAACTTCCCGCCGATTTTCGGCTCGACCGTGACGGCGCGGCCGAAGAAATACTGGCGCGAGAATTCAGGCGATGTCAGCGCCTCCCACAGTTTCTCCGGCGTGGTGGCGATGTAGGTGACGAAGACGGAGCCGGGCTTGTCGGTGAGCTTGACCATACTTCCCTCCCGGATTTCTCAACTCACATGTCCTTGGGCCAGTTCCGCGTGGCCGCGAGGGACTCGCCCGTCTCCAGCAGGCTCTTGAGGCTCGCCAGGATCATCGGCCAGCCGCTCGAGACCGCCTCGATGAACTTCGAGCCGGCGACGTCGATCTCGTGGGTGAGCGTGAGCTTGACCATGTCGCCTTGCGGCTCGAGCTCGAAGGTCGCGCGCGAGAAGCCTTCCGCGCGCAGCTCGGGCTTGAACTCGTTGCGCCAGGACAGGACCAGGCGGCGCGGCTTGTCGATCTCCAGCACCTCGCCGGCATCGCCGACACGGCCGTCGGGAATCATCAGCTTCCACGAGGCACCCTTCGTCCAGGCGCAGTCCTGCCACGTCTCGGCCCAATACAGCTTCGTGAATTCGGGCTCGGTCAGGGCGCGCCACAGCTTCTCCGGCGTGGTGCGGATATAGGTCACGTACACGAAGCGCGATTTAGCCATGATCGTCCTCTTCCAATTTCTGCTTGAGGGCGGCGAGGACGCGCAGCCGGCCGCGCTCGAATTTGCGGATCCAGCGCTCGGCGATGGCGTTGATGGGGACGGGGTTGAGGTAGTGCAGCTTCTCGCGGCCGCGCTTCACCGTCGCCACCAAATTCGCATCCTCGAGGATCGCCAGATGCTTCGTCACCGCCTGGCGCGACATGTCGAGCCCGGCGCAGAGTTCGCTCAACGTCTGTCCGGCTTCGGCATGCAGCCGGTCCAGCAGCTTGCGCCGGCTCGGATCCGCGAGCGCCTTGAACACCGCATCTGCGTCCATATGGGGAGAAGAATAGGCAACCGTTTGGTTGCGTGTCAAGATGGTACAAATTTAGCGTGGGAACGAAGCCGATGCGGCTTGGTGTTGCGCGGCGGAGAGCGTTCAACGTCCCGTTCCTACCGACCGGCAGGTCCCGATGATCCGCAAACTCAAATCAGGCCAGTACCGGCTCTATTCGCGCAAGCTCAACCCGAAGACCGGCAAGCGCCGCAACCTCGGCACGTTTCCCACGCGCGCCAAGGCGATGGAGCACGAGAAGGCGGTGCAGTTCTTCAAACGACGGGATAGACCGTACTCCGTCCGCAATGGGCTAAGATGGCATCGCTCTGCCAACGTCCGCCATCCGATCAGGAAACTGAGCTATTGATCCGTCAGGCCTTATACAGTCTGCACGGGCCGCCTTAACAATGCCGCTGGCGGACTCGTAGACGATACCTCGAGCCTCCAACTGAAAATGCCATTTGTTCAACAAAAGTTAGTAATGGCGCGCCGCTGCAGCCGGATAATGCCTAATCCGGTGGTGCCAGGTCGCATATTCAGGTCATAGGCCGCGTCATGTTCATTGACCAGCGTGATGCCCGTATCTCTTAGCTTGTTGCAATTGCTAGGGACGTATAGCATTCCAGTCCGCTTGGACGACTGAATTGCCTCGATATGGCCTCATGCGTCGTCCGTCCCCTGGATACCAGCAAAGGAGACACGCCGCGGCCAACCTTGTGCGCAGGTGGCCACGATGTTGGCTTCCCGTTAGACGATTTTTCCTGTTCCGTAAGACCTCGATTTCTTCTGGCAAGATGCGGAATGTTGCCACGTCGTAAGGGACGTCGGCAGCGATAAGGCTTCGGCCCGAGGGAACTTCATATCCCCTAGTAAGCAGACAGTATCGGCGTGCGCGGCCTTGGCGTTCACGTATCCCTGATAGGCGTGATTTGCGGTCACTGCGAACGGTCCCGAACCGCAATCAATTACAATGGCCGATCCGCTTCCGCAATTACTGGTCGTCCTTGGTGGGCGTCAATCCAACAAATGGGCATCACGTTGCTTGCAGCGACCTGTTGCAAAGCTCGAGCAAGGCCGCTCCTGAATATTTGGATAGCTTGCTCGCGGGTTGGCTGATGGTTGGTCCCAGGATCACTCAAGATCAGATCCTCATGGCCTGGAACGTGCAATTTGCCCAACTCGGGACGGCCCCGCTAAACTCCCGTGGACCATGACCGCACTTGCCATGTCTGCGGCCCAGGCCGCGTCTCAGCCGTCCTCGGAACCGCGACTCATGATGCGGCCGCAGGCCGCGCCGCGCATCATTGTGCTTGGCAATGAGAAGGGCGGGTCGGGGAAGTCCACCGCCGCGCTGCATCTCGTCGTCGGCCTGCTTCAAGCCGGGCGCAAAGTTGGGTGCATCGATGTCGATGCGCGGCAGGCGACGCTCACGCGCTATATCGAAAACCGGCGGGTATTTGCGGCCGCGAAAAGCGTCGAGCTGCCGATGCCCGATGTGCGCACGGTCAAGATATCGACGTCGCGCGGGGAGTCGGGCGATGTCGATGAGCGCCAGCGCTTCTCGGATGCGTTCGGTGAGCTCTCGGGCAGCAACGACGTGGTGGTGATCGACACGCCGGGCAGCAACTCCCATCTCTCGCGCTTCGCGCATTCGTTCGCGGACACGCTGGTCACGCCGATGAACGACAGCTTCATCGATCTCGATCTGCTGGCGAAGGTGGATGCCGAGACGCTGCGCATCGCGCGGCCCAGCCTCTACAGCGAGATGGTGTGGGAGACGAAGAAGCGCCGCGCCATGCGCGATGGCGGCTCGATCGACTGGATCGTGATGCGCAACCGCCTGGGTTCGACCGACGCACGCAACAAGCGCGCGGTGGGCGATGTGCTGGAGCGGCTCGCCAAGCGTATCGGCTTCCGCCTGGCGCCGGGCTTTGGCGATCGCGTGATCTTCCGCGAGCTGTTTTTGTCGGGGCTCACGCTGCTCGATCTGCGCAGCAAGGGAGTCGGTCCGGCGCTGTCGATGTCGCATCTCGCGGCGCGGCAGGAGGTGCGCGGGTTGCTGGCCGCGGTCGGGATGGACAAGGCGCCGGTGGCGCCGGCCGAGCGCGAGGCGGGTGTCGCGGTGGCGGATGAGGACGGCGAGGGCGGTTGAGGGCGGTTCGTGACATCCATCCTTCGAGACGCGGCCCTTCGGGCCGCTCCTCAGGATGAGGTCAATTCTTTGTATTAAGTCCGGGGCAACCGGACATTCCTCATCCTGAGGAGCCGCGCGCCGCGCGGCGTCTCGAAGGATGAGATCGCCTCAGAACCGCATTCGCGCCGGGGCTGCGCCTGCGGCCGTACCCCACTGGAAATATGCGTAAAACGGGCCCATCTTATAGGTCAGATGGCCAAGGTCCCGACCCGGTCAACCAACGCTGACGTCGCCAATTTCCTGGCGAAGGTCAAAGCCATGCCGGCGGTGCGCGCGGCCGGGCAGGGCGGGCGGCTGATCTTTGCGATGGACGCGACGGGCTCGCGCGAGCCGAGCTGGGATCGCGCCTGCCGCATCCAGGGCGAGATGTTCACCGCCACGCGCGACCTCGGCGGGCTCGCCATCCAGCTCGTCTATTATCGCGGCTTCGGCGAGTTCGAGGCGAGCGGCTGGCTCACGGATTCCGCGGCGCTGGTCACGCAGATGACGGACGTGCGCTGCCGTGCGGGCGAAACGCAGATCGCCCTGGTGCTGCGCCACGCCATCGCCGAGACCAAGCGGCGCAAGGTCAATGCGCTCGTGTTCGTGGGCGATTGCGTCGAGGAGAATGTCGATACGCTGTCCGGGCTCGCCGGCCAGCTCGGCGTGCTGGGCGTGCCGGCCTTCGTGTTTCATGAAGGCGGCGAGCCGGTGGCGCGCCGTGCGCTGGAGGAAATCGCGCGGCTGAGCGGCGGCGCCTACTGTCCCTTCGATGCGTCGAGTGCGGATGCGCTGCGCGATTTGCTGGCGGCGGCCGCGGCGTTCGCGGCGGGCGGGCGCGCGGCGCTGGCGGATTTGAGCAAGCGGCGCGGCGGGGCGGTGCTGAAGTTGATCGGGCAGATGCGGTGAGGGCGCTTGTGCTTGAGAGAGCTGCGCTGGCGGCACCCCCCACCCTAACCCTCCCCCTCAAGGGGGGAGGGGATGCCAACGGGTTTGGGGCTTCTGTTTGTGCTCGTGTTTGCGGCGATGCAGGGAAAAGTGAAGCGCAAAATTCTCGCGCGGTGGGATTCCCTCCCCCCTTGAGGGGGAGGGTTAGGGTGGGGGGTGACACGGGCGCTGACCCCTCCCCCGCGTGGCGCCATGTTCCTGATCTACTTCCTGCTCGGCATTGCCGTGCTGTTCCTGCTCTACGCGGGTGCCAAGGCGTTCGCGCAGGCGAAGCCGGCGCAGCTCGTGACCGGCTTGCGCGTCGCCGGCGGGGTGGGGGCGGCGGTGGCGGCGCTTTGGCTGCTGCTGACGGGCCGCATCAACGCCGCGATCATGCTGGCGTCGGTCTTTGCACCCCTGCTGGCGCGCTGGCGAGCGGCGTGGCGCGCAGGGCGCGCCGGCGGCGGGTCCGCCTCAGGCCAGACCTCGGACGTTGAAACCGCCTGGCTGCGCATGCGCCTCGACCACGACACCGGCATCCTGCACGGGACCGTGCTGCAGGGCCGCTTCGCCGGCCGCTTCCTGGGCGAGATGACCATCCCCGAGCTGGCCGAGCTGCTGGCGCGGCTGCGGGTCAACGACCCGGACTCGGCGGCGGTGCTGGAGGCCTATCTCGACCGCGTGCGGCCGGAGTGGCGGGCCAGCGATGCCGGGGCGCAGGAGGAGATGCGCGAGGCGCCGCCCTCCACCGCCACGGGGGGCGCCATGACACGGGAGGAGGCCTACAGGATTCTGGGCCTTCCCCGGGGGGCGGACGAAAAAGCCATCCGCGATGCCCACCGCAAGCTGATGCTGAAGCTCCACCCCGACCAGGGCGGATCGACCTATCTCGCCGCAAAGATCAATCAGGCCAAGGACTTACTGATCAAAGGTTAAGTTTTGACGCTTGCCATGGGGGTGGGGCCTGTGGCAGAACAGCCCACCTTTTGCGATGCGGCGGAATTCACAGGCCGCCCGCTGCGTTTCAACTATCCTTAACCCTAGAGAAGTATTTTCCCATAACCATGGTACGCGTTCGCAAAGCCATCTTCCCCGTCGGCGGTCTTGGCACCCGGTTCTTGCCGGCGACCAAGGCAATGCCCAAAGAAATGCTGCCGGTCGTCGACAAGCCGCTGATCCAGTACGCGGTCGAGGAGGCGCAGGCGGCTGGCATCGACCAGTTCATCTTCGTCACCGGGCGCGACAAGACGCGCGATCGAGGACCATTTCGACCATTCCTTCGAGCTCGAGCAGACGCTCGAGCAGCGCGCAGAAGACCGCTGAGCTCGATGAGCTGCGGCGCTGGCTGCCCAAGGCCGGGCACCACCGCCTATACCCGCCAGCAGGAGCCGCTGGGGCTGGGCCATGCCGTGTGGTGCGCCCGCCACCTGGTCGGCGACGAGCCCTTCGCCGTGCTGCTGGCCGACGATCTCATCCTCTCCAAGACCCCCTGCCTCAAGCAGATGGTCGATGCCTATCCGCGAAGTGCGCGGCAATATGGTCGCCGTGATGGACGTGCCGAAGGAGCACACCGAGCGCTACGGCATCCTCGATATCGGCCGCGACGATGGCCGCTTCGTGCAGGTCAAGGGCATGGTCGAGAAGCCGAAGGCCGACAAGGCGCCCTCGACGTTGGCCGTGATCGGCCGCTACATCCTGGAGCCGGCGGTGTTCGAGCATCTCGACCGCCAGACGCGCGGGGCGGGCAACGAAGTCCAGCTCACCGATGCGATGGCCCGCTGATCGGGCGCTCGCCGTTCCACGGCTTCCGCTTCGAGGGCAAGCGCTTCGATTGCGGCGACAAGCTTGGGTTTTTCGAGGCCAACATCGCCTTTGCCTTGGCGCGCGACGATCTCGGCGCCGACGCCAAGGAAATTTTACGCAGTTATATCTAGCGGGCCGTCCGGTCCAAATTATCAGGGGATTCGTATGCGCGTTGCGATGATCGGAACGGGCTATGTCGGCCTGGTGTCCGGAGCCTGTTTCTCGGAATTCGGCGTCGAAGTGGTCTGCGTCGACAAGGATGCCAGCAAGATCGAGCGCCTGAAGAAGGGCGAAATCCCGATCTACGAGCCTGGCCTCGATGAGCTCGTCGCCGACAACGTCAAGGCGGGGCGGCTCTCTTTCACCACCGATCTCGACCGGCGATGCCGGAGCCGATGCGGTGTTCATCGCGGTCGGCACGCCCTCGCGCCGCGGCGACGGGCACGCCGATCTGAGCTACGTCTACGCCGCCGCCGAGGAAATCGCGCGCGCGATGAAGAGGCTACACGGTCGTCGTCACCAAATCGACGGTGCCGGTCGGCACGGGCCGCGAGGTCTACAGCGCATCATAGGCCGCCAACGCCGAAGGCCGATTTCGACGTGGTGTCGAACCCGGAATTCCTGCGCGAAGGCTCGGCCATCAACGATTTCATGCGGCCCGACCGCGTCGTCATCGGCGCCGACAACGATCGTGCGCGCGAAGTGATGCGCGGCTCTATCGCCCGCTGTACCTGATCGAGACCCCGATCGTGTTCACCTCGCTCGAGACGGCTCGGAGCTGATCAAGTACGCGGCCAACACGTTCCTCGCGACCAAGATCACCTTCATCAACGAGATCGCCGATCTCTGCGAGAAGGTGGGCGCGGACGTGCACGATGTCGCGCGCGGCATCGGGCTCGACGGGCGCATCGGCCGCAAGTTTCTGCACCCGGGCCCCGGTTACGGCGGCTCGTGCTTCCCCAAGGACACGCTGGCGCTGGTGCGCACGGCGCAGGAAGCGGGCGCCCCGCTGCGAGATCGTCGAGACGGTCGTCGCCATCAACGATTCGCGCAAGAAGCACATGGCGACGAAGATCATCGACGCCTGCGGCGGCAGCGTGAAGGGCAAGACCATCGCCGTCCTGGGCCTCACCTTCAAGCCCAACACCGACGACATGCGCGACTCGCCGAGCCTCGCCATCGTGCCCGGCACTTCAGGCGGCGGGCGCCCAGGTCAAGGCGTTCGACCCCGAGGGCATGCACGAGGCCGGGCAGATGCTCAAAGACGTGCAGATGTGCGAGAACGCCTACCAGGCGCTGGAGGGCGCGGATGCGGTCGCGATCCTGACGGAATGGAACTGAATTCCGCGCGCTCGATCTCGCGCGCGTCAAATCGCTGCTGAAAGCGCCGGTCTTCATCGATCTGCGGAACGTCTATGATCCCGGCAACCATGGCGGCAGCGGGCTTCAATATACGCCGGCGTCGGCCGCCGCCGCCGTTCCCAATTCCGGCGAGGTAAGCATGGCCACCGTCCTGTCGCACGTGCATCAGTTCAATCCGACGCGTCCTACGCGAATACGATATCCGCGGCGTCGTCGGCAAGACGCTGTCGGCGGCGGATGCCGCCGCGGTCGGCCGCGGCTTTGGCACGCATGCTGGTGCGCAACGGCGGCAAGCGCGTGGCGGTCGGGCTGCGATGGACGGCTGTCGTCGCCCGAGCTCGCCAAGGCGCTGGTCGAGGGCCTCGCCAGCGACCGGGCTCGAGGTCGTGCGCATCGGCATCGGCCCGACGCCGATGCTCTATTTCGCCGCGCGCACCATCGCGCGCCGATGGCGGCATCATGATCACCGGCTCGCACAACCCGGCCGACTATAACGGCTTCAAGATGATGGTCGGCAAGTCGAGCTTCTGGGGCGAGCAGATCCAGGAGCTCGGTCGCGACGCCGGCCGCCGGCGATGTCGCGACGGGCCAGGGCAAGATCGTCGATCAGAACGTGTTCAAGGACTACCTCGACCGGCTGCTGCGCGATTGGAAGGGCGGGCGCGAGCTCACCGTCGCCTGGGATAACGGCAATGGGGCCGCTGGCGCGACGCGATGGTGGTCGCTGACGGAGCGGCTGCCGGGCCAACACTCCTGCTCAACGAGAAGATCGACGGCACGTTCCCGGCACATCATCCCGATCCGACCGTGCCGGAGAATCTCGAGCAGCTCGCAGGCGCGCGGTCGCCAAGCACGAAGGCCGATCTCGGCATCGCCTTCGACGGCGACGCCGACCGCATCGGCGTCGATCGACGGCCAGGGCCGCGTCGTCTGGGGCGACCAGCTCCTCGCGATCCTGGCGCGGCCGGTGATCCTAAGGCGCAGCCCGGCGCCACGATCATCGCCGACGTCAAGGCAAGCCAGGTCCTCTTCGATGAAATTAAAAGACTTGGCGGCAAGCCGCTGATGTGGCGGACCGGCCATTCGCATCATCAAGACGAAGATGGCCGAGACTGTCTCGCCGCTCGCGGGCGAGATGAGCGGGCACATCTTCTTCGCCGACAACTGGTACGGCTTCGACGACGCGCTCTATGCCGCGGTGCGGCTGCTGTCGATCCTGGTCGACAGCCGAGGAAACGCTCGCCGAGATGCGCGACGCGCTGCCCAACGTGATCAACACGCCGGAGCTGCGCTTCGCGTGCACGGAAGAGCGCAAATTCAAGGCGGTCGAAGAGGTCAAGGCGCGGCTCAAGGCCGCCGACGCCGACGTCAACGATGTCGACGGCGTGCGCGTCAAGACCGCGGACGGCTGGTGGCTGCTGCGGGCCTCCAACACCCAGGACGTGCTGGTGGCACGCTGCGAGGCCAAGGACGAGGCCGGGCTGGAGCGGCTCAAGGCCACGCTGCTGGCCGAGCTCAAGAAGAGCGGTATTGCGCCGCCGGCGGATTTCTCCGGCGCGCATTGACGCATAAGGACCCTGCCGCGATTATCAGGGTCCATGCGGTTCTTCTTCTACGGCACATTGATGGACGCCGATATCAGGCGCGCGGTCCTGGGCGATCGCGCCCCTGAAATCGGTCGAGCCGGCGACCCTGCTGGGCTATCGCCGGGTGGCCGCGGCCAACGGCGCCTATCCGATGCTGCTGAAAGCCAGCGGGTACGAGGTCGACGGCGTGGTCGTGCGCGGCCTCGACAAGCTCGCCCGGGCGCGGCTGGACCGCTACGAAGGCGATGAATACGAGCCGGTGGATGTTGAAGTCGCTACGCGAGAGAAGCGCGCGTTGCGGGTGCTGGTCTATATGCCGGCGCGCAACAACGCGCCGCGCAAATCGCCGGGGCCGTGGACGCTCGATATGTGGCAGCGGCGCTTCAAGCGCGAACTGCTCGCGATGATCAAAATGGGTCTCAGCGCCACGTCGAAGCGCTGAGTCTTTTCCTTAGGACAGCGAGGCCGTCTGCAGGCCGCGCAGGTCGGCGGGCGAGAGCGGGCGGCAATCGACGCCCTTGCGCTCGAGCACGCGGCAGGCCTGACGCGCGTCCTTCTCCGACACGCCGACGAGGCGGGCGCGGTAGAGGCTCTTCTTCTTGCGCTCGTACTCCGCAACCGACACGGCAGCGCCGTCGAGGTTCTGCGGCGCGAGTTTGGCGGCCTTACGTGCGGCTTCGCGCGCGGCGTCGGCCTTGCTGAACGCGCCGACCTGTACGCCCCAGGAGTCACCCGATGCGCTGGCGGCCGGCGCTTCCGGCGCGCTCGCGATCTTGCTTTCGGGTGCGCTGGGCTTCGCGGCGGGCGCGGCGATGACGGCCTTCACCGTCGGCTCCGGCTTCACGGACTGGCCGCGGCGGGCGGCGGCGATCTGCGCCTTGCTTTTTTTCCCGCCGCGAGCTTCGCGTACTTCCGGCAGGATGTTGGGGGAGCCGAACGCGGTGTCGAGCAGGCGCGCCATCTGCTGGTCGCGCTGCGTGGGCGACGTACCGCCGAGCACGACGCCGACCAGGCGGCGATCGTTGCGCACCGCGGACGTGACGAGGTTGAAGCCCGAGGCGCGGATATAGCCGGTCTTGATGCCGTCGGCGCCGTTGTACCAGGTCAGCAGGCGGTTGTCATTCTGGTGCACGCGGTTGCCGTAGCTGAACTGCGGCGTCGAGAAATTGCCGTAATACTGCGGGAAATCCTGGATCAACGCGCGCGCGAGGATCGCGAGATCATGCGCCGTCGTGATCTGATGCGGATTGGGCAGGCCCGAAGCGTTGTGGAACGTCGTGCTGTTCATGCCGAGCTTGCGCGCGCGGCGCGTCATCGCTTCGGCGAAACGCTCTTCCGTGCCGCCGAGACCTTCGGCGATCACCACGGCGGCGTCGTTGGCGGATTTGGTGATGAGGCCCAGCATCAGATCGCGCACGGGCACGAGATCGCCCTCGTCGAGATCGAGCTTGGTCGGCGACTGGCTCGCGGCATGGGCCGAGACGGGCAGGCGGGTGGTCATCTTGACCTTGCCGGCCTCGATCGCCTCGAACAGCATGTAGAGCGTCATGATTTTCGTGAGCGACGCGGGGTAGCGCGGCTCGTCGGCATCCGTCTGGTGCAGGATGGCGCCGGTTTCGACGTCCATGATCATGGCGGCGTAGCGCGCGGCCGAGGCCGGCGCGGCCAGGCTCAAGGTGAACAGCACGGCGAGGAAGGGCAGCAATGCGAGCGGCCGGAGCCGAGAGGCCAGTGCAAACGTCACGTTATCGTCCCCACCCCGCTTTAAATGACCGCAGGACTGCCGAAAATTTGATCCAAAGTCTAGACATAGGCGAATCCGAAGTCCACGGGGAAATTGCGTATTTCCATCAGCTTATGGTTAACCGCTTATCATCTGCCCGAGGAGTACCTACTATCTATTGGTCCTGCATTCGTTCGGGCTACTCGCCGGGATTCTCCCGCAGCGATCCCGACGCAGAAGTGTAGGCGGCGGGTGGTTAAGGTCCGTTTAATGGTGAGGGATAACGTGCGGCGGCAGAGTCGTTATTCCTGCAATCGAAGCCCGGCACAAGCGACAACGACGAGGTTCAACCGCTCATGGCGCGCCAGACGTGGATCGCATTAACCCTGATCGCGGCGGCGTTGGCGGCTTGCGCCTATAAGGGTGGCGTCGACAATCCGGTGATCCGCAAGGCGACGTGGTTCAGTTATGTCGCCGGCGACGATATCGCCGATCTGTGCAAGCCCGGCGGTCTGCCGCGCTACCGCTTCGTCGACAACGCCATCTATGCCGAGCAGGTGCGGGCCTATGATCTGCAGCGGTTGCGGCCGGGCGACGGCGCGATGCTGATGATCAACGTTTTCGGCGGCGGCGGCGTGATGAGTGCCCCCGTCAATATTCTCGAGCCGATGTCGCCGTGGGCCGCCAGATCGGCGGAAGTGAAGCTCAGCGAAGCCGACTACCTGGCGCTGATCCGCACGCTGGAGGCGGACGGTTTTGGCAAGCCCGCACCGGCGGGACTGACGTTGCCGTCATGGGAGTTCTATTGGGCGGTGAGTGCCTGCGCCGACGGCCGGTTTCACTTCAACACGTGGCTGCATCCCTCGCCGGAGTTCGATCGCCTGACGTTCCCGGCGCGCTTGTTCGCGGCCGACAAAGTCGAGGTCGCGATCAACAAGCCGCGGCCGATCAATGCCGCCGAGAAGCGGTTGCGGCAGGGCGGCGAAACCAACAACGATTTCGACCTGCGGGTGGGCAGCAACGGCCGCCTCGGCCATCTGACCCTTTTTTAGCTGAACGTTTTTTAGTCAGTTTTTATTGGCCCTTTCCAAGGGTTTATCTATTTATTGTGCGCTGCACAACGAATCCCCTTGACTCGGCGAGGGCCTAACCTTATTTCATTGTTGCGCTGCAGCATAGCAGCAGATCTTGGTGACGGTACGGTTGAAATCACGAAGCGGCCTTCCTCCGTTAGGCCGCTGCAACCCACCCCGGCACTTTCGGTCCGCCGCCTTTCAGGGGGGCCGATCTGCAGCGCTAACACCGCGCCGACCAGCACGCCTACCAGACCCCCCTCCGCGACCAAAAAGACGAAGAAGGATTTGAGAAAATGAAAGAGACAATCGAGACGATGAATGCCGCCGGCACCGAGTTCTTCCAGAAGGGCTACGATCGCCTGCTGGGTTCGACCCGCGAGCAGATCGAAAAGGCCAGCGTTGGCGCCTTCAAGAGCTACGAGGATCTGAGCAAGTTTTCCAAGGAAAACTTCGACGCCTACGTCGCAGCTTCGACGGCGATGGCCAAGGGTTTCGAGACCCTGGGCAAGACCTGGATGAGCTTCACGCAGGAGACGATGGAATCCGGCGCACAGGTCGCCAAGGCCCTGCTGGGCGCCAAGACGCTGCGCGAGGCCGTTGACCTGCAGACTGATTTCGCCAAGACGAGCTTCGACAAGTTCGTGGGCGAGAGCACCAAGCTGTCGGAAATGTCGGTCAAGGTCGCCAATGAGGCGTTCGAGCCGATCAACGCGCGCCTGAATGTCGCCGTTGAGAAGCTGATGAAGCCCGTGGCCGCCTGATCCCAGGCCTCCACAGCATCTGAGTCCGACAAGGGCCCGGTGGCGTCAAGCCACCGGGCCCTTTCTGTTTTTGCGGCCGGCCGGCGGTGTTTTTTGCACCCGCCCGTGCCCATATGGTTACCATGGCGTGCCCCCTTTTCCGGGCGGCAAGAAATCTCATATCATCCTAAGAAGCGGCCCAGCTTGGGCCTGCCCCCCTAGTCAACCGAAAGTAACGATGCGAGAGGGCGGCAAGAACGGCGACGACGGTTCCGGCAGTGGCGTGGTCGTCCAGACGCGCACCAAGACCAAGCGCCCGTCGATGTATAAGGTGCTGATGCTTAACGACGACTACACGCCGATGGAGTTCGTCGTGCATGTTCTCGAGCGGTTTTTCAGCAAGAGTCGGGAAGAGGCCACGCAGATCATGCTGCATGTCCATCGTCGCGGTGTGGGGGTGTGCGGCGTGTTCACCTACGAGGTCGCGGAGACCAAGGTGACCCAGGTGACGGAATTCGCGCGACGGAATCAGCATCCGCTGCGCTGTACGCTGGAGAAGGAATAGGGAAGAATAGGGACCCGGACTCGGACGCCAGCGTTGCTGGGCGGGCGAAGCCGGTGGAGCAGACCCAAGCGGAGCGGACCCACGCTGAACGAGGGGAGTTGCGAATTACATGCTGTCGCGGAACCTTGAACAAAGCCTGCACCGGGCGCTTGCCGCCGCCAACGACCGACGGCACGAATATGCGACGCTGGAGCATCTGCTCCTGGCGTTGACCGAAGACCAGGATGCGGTCGCGGTCTTGCGCGCCTGCGGCGTCGATCTCGACCGGCTGCGCCGCGACATCGCGCAGTATCTCGACAATGAGCTGGCCGGGCTGGTGACCAATCGCGGCGGCGAGGCGAAGCCCACCGCCGGCTTCCAGCGCGTGCTGCAGCGCGCCGCCATCCACGTCCAGTCCTCGGGCCGCGAGGAAGTGACCGGCGCCAACGTGCTGGTCGCGATGTTCTCCGAGCGCGAATCGCACGCCGTCTATTTCCTGCAGGAGCAGGACATGTCGCGGCTGGATGCGGTCAACTACATTTCCCACGGCGTCGCCAAGGTACCGGGTCGCAGCGAGACGCGGCGCATCCGCGGCGCCGAGGAAGAAACCAACAGCACCAACAGCAACAACGGCAACAGCCAGTCCGAGAAGACCGGCAAGCGCGGCCAGGAAGCGCTGGCGGCGTACTGCGTCAATCTCAACAAGAAGGCGATGCAGGGCCGCATCGATCCGCTGATCGGGCGCGAGAAGGAGGTCGAGCGGACCATCCAGATCCTGTGCCGGCGCTACAAGAACAACCCGCTTTATGTCGGCGACCCGGGCGTGGGCAAGACGGCGATCGCCGAGGGCTTGGCGCGCAAGATCGTCAAGGGCGAGGTGCCCGAGGTCCTGCGCAATTGCACGATCTACGGGCTCGACATGGGCTCGCTGCTGGCGGGGACGCGCTATCGCGGCGATTTCGAGGAGCGGCTCAAGGCCGTGCTGGCCGAGCTCGAGGCCCAGGAAGGAGCGATCCTGTTCATCGACGAGATTCACACCGTGATCGGCGCGGGTGCGACGTCGGGCGGCTCGATGGATGCCTCCAACCTGCTGAAGCCCGCACTGGCCAGCGGCACGCTGCGCTGCGTGGGCTCGACCACCTACAAGGAATACCGGAACTACTTCGAGAAGGACCGCGCCCTGGTGCGCCGCTTCCAGAAGATCGACGTCAACGAGCCGTCGGTCGAAGATGCGGTCAAGATCCTGCGCGGCCTGAAGCCGTACTACGAAATCCCATCACCGCGTGCGCTACACGGCCGAGGCGATTCGTGCGGCTGTGGAACTTGTCGGCGCGCTACATCAACGACCGCAAGCTGCCCGACAAGGCGATCGACGTGATCGACGAGGTGGGCGCGGCGCAGATGCTGCTGCCGCCGGCCAAGCGCAAGCGCACGATCACGGTCAAGGACGTCGAGGCGGTGGTGGCGACGATCGCGCGCATCCCGCCCAAATCCGTCTCCACCGACGACAAGGAGACGCTCAAGAGCCTCGACCAGAACCTCAAGCTGGTGGTGTTCGGCCAGGACAAAGCGATCGAGGCGCTGGTCAGCGCCATCAAGCTGTCGCGCGCGGGTCTGCGCGAGCCGGAAAAGCCGATCGGCTGCTACCTGTTCTCCGGCCCCACGGGTGTCGGCAAGACCGAAGTGGCGCGCCAGCTCGCCAAGGTCATGGGCATCGAGCTCACCAGGTTCGATATGTCCGAGTACATGGAGCGGCACACCGTGTCGCGCCTGATCGGCGCCCCGCCGGGCTATGTCGGCTTCGACCAGGGCGGCCTGCTCACCGACGCCATCGACCAGCATCCGCATTGCGTGCTGCTGCTCGATGAGATCGAGAAGGCGCATCCCGACCTGTTCAACATCCTGCTGCAGGTGATGGACCACGGGAAGCTGACCGACCACAACGGCAAGAGCGTCGATTTCCGCAACGTCATCTTGATCATGACGACCAACGCGGGTGCGGCCGACATGGCCAAGCCGGCGATCGGCTTCGAGAACCAGGTGCGCGTGGGCGACGACGAGGAAGCGATCAACCGCATGTTCACGCCGGAGTTCCGCAACCGGCTGGACGCGACGATCGCGTTTGCCCGCCTGTCGCCCGACGTGATCAGCCGCGTGGTCGACAAGTTCGTGATGCAGCTCGAGGTCCAGCTCGCGGATCGCGGCGTGACGATCTCCGTCACCGACGAGGCCCGCACCTGGCTCGCGCGAGAAGGGCTTCGACCCGATGTTCGGGGCGCGCCCGCTCGGCCGCATCATCCAGGAGAACATCAAGAAGCCGCTGGCCGACGAGCTCCTGTTCGGGCGCCTCGCGCGCGGCGGCCAGGTCCGCGTCAAGGTCGAAAACGGCAAGCTCGCCTTCGACTATCCGTCAGCCGCCGGCCGCCACGGCCGGAGCCCAAGGTGCCGGCGCTGGTGGAATAGTCGCGTTCTGACGATGTCGAACGAGAGAGGCGGGCTTCGGCCCGCCTCTTTTTTTGGGCGTGCGCTGACCGGCCGGCCATGGCGGCTTGAATGACAAAGACGCATCCGTCGCGGAATCTGACGATCGTGCTGATCGTCGAGTGGCTTTATGTGTGTTTCTATATCGGTGGCTTTGGGATGCTGGCGCGCTACGTCCCGGCGTTCGCCGCGCACGGAATTCGGGTCTGGCAGCTACCCGACGACATCCTTTATTCGACGCTTTGCCTGATCGCCCTGGCGGCATGCGGTGTTGCCACCATCAGAGCGGTGGCACGCGGCGATTGGCGGCGCGCGGGCTTCCTGCTGCTGGTCGAGCTGATCTTGATGGTGATTTTTCCGCTGACCTGGGGCTGGCTGCTCTACGGCATCGTGGAAGGCGGATTTTTCGTGTCGTACGCGCTCAACGACCGGTCGTGGGAGGCTGTGAGCCGAGCCATTCCGTGGCTGCTCGTTCTCGCTTATCCGACCGTATTCCTGCACAAGGCGGGCTTGGTCGCCGTCTATGCGCTGCGCCGGCTGCGCGCGATGGTCGCCGCTGCCTAAGCGGCTGTCACACAACTGAAACAAGAAACCCGGCCGGCGTTAACCTTTTTGAAGTCCTCTTCGCCCGATCATTGGGGCGTGAAGATCTACAAGGCCATCAAGCTTGTCCGCAAGCTCGCCAAGACCGCGCTCCACGAGGCGAAGGCGCCGCGCGTGAGCGAGGGCGTGCCGCCGCACGCGAGCGTGTCGGCGCATCTGCCGCGCCAGGCGCTCAAGCTGGTCAAGGCGCTGATGGTCCGGTTTGAAGACGAATTCACAGTTCGCTCGGAGACGACGAATCTCCGCCACGCCGCGGCCATCATCGCGGGGCACGAGAGCGCGATGCGGCTCGACCCCGCCGGTGCACTCGACGATACGGCACGGCTGGCCTTGAGCTATGTCACGCAGTTGGAAAGCGATTTGCGCCAGGACATCGTCAGCGCCGTGACGATCGTACGCACGCTGGCGGACGATATCCGCGCGGCACGCCGGCTCGAGGAGCTGCGTCAGATCCGCCGTAGCCCCAATGTCGTGCGCCTGCGGGCTCTGCAGCCGGCCTAAGTCGATTGTTTGCGGGCCGCACCGGCCCGCCATTCCTTGACCAGCGGTCCCTCGCGTCCGTAGACCGGGTCGGATTTCGGCGTCGGGACGGCGCGGACATTCTCCAGGACATCTTTGACGGCGCCGCCCTTCGGGCGGTTCATGTCCGGGTCCTGTCCCGCGGGGTAGGCGCCGATGATCAGCAGGTCGGCGCTGGCGCCCTCGTTCTTGTGGCCGACCCCGGCGGGGACGACGACGACGTCGCCCGCGCTCACCGCGACCACCTGGCCGGCTTCGCCGCCGAATTTGACCTTCGCGGTGCCGCGCACCACGCCCAGCGCCTCGTGCGCGGTGCTGTGGAAATGGTGATAGGGGTAAACGCCGTTGCGCCAGGCCGAGGGCCAGTCATGGCTGTCAAAGAGTTTTTCGCAGGCCGACGGGGCATCGCCCGCGAGCGGCAGCACCCCGCGATAAACCAGCAGCGGCAGCGCCGGGTTGTTGGGAATGTCGCCGCCCGGAGCGAAGAGATAAGTCTCGACCGCGTCCTGGACGGGCTTGGTGTGTGCCATAGCTTCTCTCCGTGGCTCGGTGGGCGAAGTCTATACCGAAGTCAACGCCGGCGCCCGCCGGACGCTCCCGTCCGTCGACGGGCCAAGATCAAGGGGTGCGCCGATACGTGATCCGGCCGCCGCCGGACTTGCCATCCAGCCAGCGCCAATCGCCGCTGAGCGTTCCGTCCGGGTTGGCGCGAAAGCGCCGCTCGATGACCTTGTCGCGAAACACCAAGCCATCCTCGTCGACGCGTCCGGTCGGGTCAGGGCGACCGGCGATAGACGATGCGGCCGCCCCCCGGCTTGCCGTCGATGCGGCGCCAATCGCCTTGCAGCGTTCCATCGGGAATGGCCCGAAATCGGCGTTCGGTCAACTTGTCGCGGAATACCAACTCGCCGGCTTCGATCGTGCCGACCATCGCGCGGATGACATAGGGTTTTTGTGTCGAAAAGAGCGGTCCTGCCGCGCCGTAGTCGGCGCGCAGGCGAGTCTCGTCCACGATCCCCGTAACTCGCCAAGCGACGGATCACGCCGCTTTCATCCTCGCCCAGCCAACGGCCGATGAACGGCGCGAGTGCCGGCGGCGCCCCTGGCGGCGCTGCCGCCAACCCTGCATCGGCTGGCATGGGAATGTCCGAGCCCGCGGCCAATCCGCGTGTCGTGTCGCAGGCGAAACGAAGGTCCGGTGGCGGATCGGGCGCGATGAGGCGCGCCAGGCATTCGACGTAGCGGCGTGTGAATAGGCCCGTGCGGGCGGCGTTGTGGCCCCACAGATCGGCCGGACGGTCGACGACCCAGTGGTATTGCCGGCGCGCGCTCAGGCGACGGGCGACCTGTTCGCCACGGCCGGTTGCCTCGAGTTCGTCGCCCGCGAAGAAGAAGAAGGCGACGCGCGTCGACCTTATGTCTTCGACAAAATCCAGCAATTTTTGCGCGCCCAAAGTAACGCGGTCGATGGAGGAGTTTCCGAATCCCGTGCCTGGGGCGGTCGCAATAACGGCGTGGATATCGTTGTCCCGGGTGGCGACGAGAACAGACAGCCAGGCGCCATAGGACTGTCCCGCCAAGACGATGCGCCGATAGCCGAGAGCGCGAAGGCGGCCGATTTCCGCCTCAAGGGCGCGGGCGGAGTCCGGCTCGCGATCGGCGACATATTTTCGATTGAGCTTGAAGGCATCCCAGCCGGATTCGAGCAGAAAGCGGACATAGGGCGCCGGCGGAGCGTAGTGGGACTCGCCTGGCACAATGCGACCCGCCACGACGGTCCCGCGCCCATGCGAGTAGATGAGGGCGCCATGCGCCCGTTCGGGGCCACGCAACGGCACGTCGCTAAAGGCGGGTTCGTGCCAGTAGAATTCGGCACGGGCCGGGCCACACATCGCGATAAGAAAGACGCCGAGTGCTTGAAGACACGACAAGCGCATGGCTGCTCGCTACATTTCCCTTGATACTAGAAAGCCATAGCTGCACGCCCCTGTAAACGGACCGCTGCATGACGTTGCGTTTTCTCGCTGGCATACGTGTTCTCGATCTCTCCCAATATATTCCTGGGCCCTATGCCGGGCTGATGCTCGCCGATCTGGGCGCCGAGGTGGTGAAGGTCGAGCCGCCGGGCGGCGATCCGATGCGGGCCCTGGGCCCGCGCGACGGCGACGGGATTTCGCCGCTGTGGAAGCTGATGAACGGCGGCAAGACGATCGTCACGCTCGATCTCAAATCGGCGGCGGGAACGCAAGCCTTCGGCGATCTGCTCGCGCGCGCCGACGTGCTGATCGAATCCTACCGGCCGGGGGCGATGGAGCGGCTCGGCTTCGGGCGTGAGCGGCTGGCGGCGATCAATCCGCGCCTGATCCATGCGGCGCTGTCGGGCTATGGGCAGACCGGCCCGTGGCGTTTGCGCACCGGGCACGACCTCAACTACATGGCGCTGGCCGGCGGGCTGGCGGTGTCGGGCAGCGCCGCGCAGCCGGTGATGGCGCAGCCGCCGACCGCTGATTTTGCCAGCGGCCTGCAGACGGCGCTGGCGATTTGCGGCGCGCTGGTCGGGCGCGGACGCAACGGAAAGGGCGCCTATCTCGATCTCAGCCTCGCCGAGAGCGTGCTGGCATGGCAGAGCGCGACGCTTGACCCAGGCGAAGCGGCCAGGCTTCGAGCCCGCGCTGGGCGCCAATCTGCTCAATGGCGGGGCGGCGTATTACCAGATCTACCGCGCGGCCGACGGGCGCTTCGTCACGCTGGGCGCCATCGAGGAAAAGTTCTGGCGCAATTTCTGCGAGGCGGTGGGCCGGACGGACTGGATCGCGCGGCAGGGCGAGGCGTTGCCGCAGACGGCGTTGACCAGCGAGCTCGCGGCGATGTTCGCCACGAAGACCGCGGCGCAGTGGGAGGCGCTGCTCGGCGCCGTCGATTGCTGCTTCGGGGCGGTTGTGCCGCCCGACGAGGTCTCAAAGCATCCGCAGATCGTCGCCCGCGGCATGGTGGCCGCAAGGGACGATGCAACCGTGGAAGCGCTGTTTCCAGCATGGGTGGATGGGCAGAAGCCGGCAGCCGCGCCCTGCGCCGGTCATCGCCGAGGCAAGCGATGTGCTGGCGCGATGGCGCTGAATTGCGCCTCATGACCACTTGCCGGCATCGCGCCGGCAGGTGATGCTTCGCCCCGCACGCATTCGCTCGTACCGCAGGGAGTGTCGGCCATGAGCATCGAGTTTCTGATCACGTCGTTTATCGTTGTCGTTTCGCCGGGCACCGGTGTTCTCTACACGCTCGCCGCGGGTCTCTCGCGTGGGTCGCGCGCCAGCATCGTGGCCGCGTTCGGATGCACGATCGGCATCGTGCCGCACATCGCCGCCGCGATCTTGGGCTTGGCAGCGCTGCTGCACACCAGCGCGCTCGCCTTCCAGATCTTCAAATATCTGGGCGTTGCCTATCTCCTGTACATGGCCTGGAGCACGTTGCGTGAGCACGGTGCCCTCAAGGTGGAGAAGGAAATCAGCCCGCGCTCCGCGCTGCAGGTGACCGTGACGGGCGTGCTGATCAACATTCTGAACCCGAAACTGTCGATCTTCTTCCTGGCCTTCCTGCCGCAATTCGTGACGGGCGATGAGACCAACCCCCTCGCGCATATGCTTTCGTTGAGCGGCGTTTTCATGCTGATGACGTTCATTGTCTTCGTCGGCTACGGACTGTTCGCCGCGTCGATCCGGGACCATGTCATTTCGCGGCCGCGCGTGCTGACCTGGATGCGCCGCTCTTTTGCCGCCGCATTTGCAGCGCTGGGCGCCAAACTGGCCGTCGCCGATCGCTAGTCGGCTTGCCCAAAGACCGGCATCTGCGCGCGATCTGACCAGTAGGCGGCGCGGGCCGGATCGCGCGGAGCGCCGTCACGTCCGTCGCGATAGAGCTGGCTGACATGGCGCATGGCGGCGACGTGACCGCCCTCGGCGGCGCGCTCGAACCAGACGAAGGCGGCGCCAGCATCGGGCTCGACGCCGCGGCCGCGCGTGTAATAGAGCGCGAGGTCGAACATCAGCAACGTGTCGCCTAGCGAGGCGGCGCGATATAGGGCGGCGAAGGCATCGCGGTCGGCGCGAATCATCTCAAAGATCAGAAAGGCGAGGCGCAGCGTGAGGCGATCATCGGGGTTGAGGCGCAGGGCGTCGCGCATCGGGGCGGCGGCGGCCTTATAATCGTGGAAGGTCGCCAGCGCGGCGGCAAAGCCGAAATGCGAATCCGGATCGTCGGGCGCAATGGCCAGGATCTCACGATGGATGCGAAACGCGTTGTCGCCGTCGTGGATCGACAGATAGGCCTGCGCCAGCAGCTTGCGCGTGGCGAGATCGTGGGGATCGGCGGCGAGGGAGGCGGCGCAGGCGGCCACATTGCCGTCGCGTGCGGTGGCGGCGCAGGTGGCGGGGTCGGCGCGGCACGGAGGCGATTGTGAGCGCGAGGGGGATGGCCGCCTGGTCGCCAGCGCATTGCATGAACGGCTCTGAGCATGTCCTGCCTCCCGGACAAGACCCTGTTCCAAAAACATTGTCATGCGCGGGCCTGACCCGCGCATCTGATGCCGCACCCGTGTCGGACCCGCGGGTCAAGCCTGCGGGTGACAATAAAAACTGGGCCTTCAGCCGCGGCAATCCGGCTTCTCAATCGCGAGCGTGTTTTCCTTGTAGGGCGCATAGTCGCCCAACGCCGCCATCTGGCGGGCGATCTGCGGGCGCTCGCGGCGCAGGAAATCGGCGATCGCATCGCGCAGGCCGGCATGGCCGATCCAGTGCGCGCTGTAGGTCCGCTGCGGCAGGTAGCCGCGCTGGATCTTGTGCTCGCCCTGGGCGCCGGCCTCGACGCGCGCCAGCTTGTGCGTGATGGCGTAGTCGATGGCCTGGTAGTAGCAGGCCTCGAAATGCAGAAACGGGAAATCGCCGCGGCTGCCCCAGTTGCGGCCGTAGAGCGTGTCGCGCCCACGCAGATTGAGGGCGCCGGCGACATAGGTGGCGTTCTTGCGCACCAGGATCAGCACCACCTGCTCCGCCATCGTCTTGCCTAGGCGATGGAAGAAATCTGGCGTCAGGTAGGGATCGCCCCATTTGCGTTCGCTCGTCGCAATGTAGAACTCGTAGAACGTGTCCCAATGCGTGGGCTTGAGGGCGGCACCGCTCAACACGTCGAACTCCAGCCCTAGCGAGGCCACATCGCGGCGCTCGCGGCGGATAGCCTTGCGCCTTCCGTGGCTGAGCGACGCCAGGAATTCGTCGAAGCTCGCATAGCCGCGATTGTCCCAGTGGTACTGAATGCCGTGGCGCACCAGCCAGCCGGCGGCGGCGAAGGCATCGGCCTCCTGCGCCGTGCAGAACGTGACATGCGCGGATGAAACTCGGTGGCGTCGCGCGATCTCGGTGAGGGCCCCGATCAGGGCCGCGCGCATGGTCGTCAGATCGTTGTCGGGCGCCACCAGCAGGCGCGGGCCGGGCACCGGCGTGAACGGGACGGCGACCTGCAGCTTGGGATAATAGCGCCCGCCGGCGCGCGCGAAGGCGTCGGCCCAGCCATGATCAAAGACATACTCCCCGTAGGAGTGGCCCTTTAGGTACATCGGTACGACGGCGCGGACATGGCCGCCGCTGTCCTCGGCAATCACATGCTGCGGCAACCAGCCGGTTTCGCCGATGGCGGACCGGCTCGCTTCCATCGCATGCAGGAAGGCGTGTGACAGGAACGGATTGTCGGCGCCGGCACAGCGGTCCCATTCGGCCGCCGACACGTCGCCGATGCGCTCGATCACGCGGACACTGACGGCCTCTCCGCCATCGGCCATGAGAACCCTCGCCTTGCTCGTGCGTCGCTAAATCCCCTGAATTCTAAGCGCTGCACCGAGCGAAGGCGAGGGGGCCGCGCGGGCCTATGTCGCGAACTCGGTCCGCACACCGATGGCGGAGAGCTTCTCATGCAGCTCGGCGATCTTGCGATCGCGGTCGGTGGCCGCCACGCCGTCGAGATAGGTGCTGTGGAAATCGGGGTCCTGCAGATAGCGCTTGAGGCGCGGCTGCGCCTCGCGATTGCGGGTCACGCGCGTGAAGATGCCGGTGGTCCACAGATCGATTAGGCGCACGGCGCGCGCGGCGACGGTGGCGCCTTCGCGCTCGACGCGCTCGAACAGCTTGAGGCTGCGGATGATCTCCGCCTCGAACGTTTCGAGGGGCCGCGTGTACTTGTCGCTCTGGGCCTGGGTCAGGCCGCAGCGCGCGGCGATGTCGTGCAGCTCGGCGATGCGGCGCAGCTTCTGCAGAGGCGGCAGCTCCTCCTTCGTCAGGCGCGCGATCAGCTTCTCCTGGTCGAACAGGAAGTCGATGTATTTGCGCACCTGCGGGCGGTAGCGGGAATCGCCCAGATCGCGATGGATGGCGAAGAGGAAGCGCGCGCGCTCGTCCAGCCGCGTCACTTTCACCATCGCGGCATGGAGCTCGTCGGGCGTCATCAGCGGCGCCAGGCGCTTGTCCAAGGCCTCGAGCGTGACCTCGCCGCCCAGCGTGTGACCGGCGCCCAGCACGGTGCCGCGCAGATTTATCGCCGCCACCAGCTCCGCATGCGAATCGCCGGCGGTCAGCTTCTGGCCGGTGGCGATGCCGCGCTGAAGCTGGCGCACCAGTGCGGCGCGCGTGTGCGGCATCTTGTTGTCGTCGAGAAGCTCGGCGAGGGTGCGGATATCGATGACGGGGGCGGGCAGCTTGGGCTGCTTGCCGCGCGCCAGGTCGATGATGGCGCGGATCATATCGCCCAGCGTGGGCGTGGCGCCGAGCGCATCGCGCAGGGCCGTCGGGAAGTCGAGCACTTCGGAGAGCATGACGTCGATATAGGCCAGCGAGTCGCGGGCCTTCGCCGCGGGGGCGAGGCTCAGAAGACGCGCGATCTTCTCGACCCAGCTCTCGACGCCGTCGAGGTGGAGGACGAGGGCGGCGTAGATGTCATCGTCGCGCTGTTCGGGCGTGCTCGCCTCGCGCTGCGCCAGGAATTCGGCGAAATTCTCCGGCGCGATCGCCGGCGGCGGGTTGGCGAGCTGGCGCGCGGCATCGTCGCGCATGGCCTGGTCGACCAGATCGTAAAGCTCGCGGATGCGCGCCTGCGGCGTCTGCTGGGCCACCGGCGCCTGGGCGATGGCGAGCTTCTGCACCGCCGTCTGATAGAGCGTGCCGGTGCCGATGAACGCGACCTGGTGGCGGTGCGTATAGAGGAGCTCGGTCGGCGTCAGCTTGTGGTGCTCGAGGAAGCTGCGGCACAGGCGGGCCACCAACGGGCGCGCCTCCACCGCCAGGAGCTCACGCGGAGTCCGGCAGAGAGTGTTGATCGCGCGGGGAACGGAAGTCTCGAAATCGCTGGGCATCGGGCTCTTGCACGTCGTTGATGACTAAATCTGCGCCATCGCCCCAATCAAGAGGAGCGAAGTGCACAGAATACATTGGTTTTAAACGTCTCGGATTAAGAAAAGATTTTATATAACTAGCATTGTTTCTGTATTTGTCCTAAAAATTTAAGCATTATCCAAATAATCGAAATTTAGATACAGTTGTTCGGTAATTTTCGTGCATTTTTACTCCGCACGCAGGGTGGGCCTATCCCCGAACGAGGGGGTGATCCTGCCCGAATGATTTTTCCGACGGTGGCTGCGCGATCAGGCGATTTCGATGATCGCGTCGATCTCGACAGTAATCGAGGACGGCAGCGCGGGAACGCCGATCGACGTGCGCACATGGGCACCCGCGGCACCGAAGGCGGTTGTCATCACCGCGGATGCCGCGTCGAGGACGTCGTCGACCTCGTAGAATTCCGGGGCCGTATTGACGAGCCCGAAGAGCCGGACGACGCGGCGCACGCGATCGAGGCCGATCTCCTCCTCGATGCGCGCGAGCAGGTTGAGGGCGGTCAGTTCGGCGGCCTTACGGCCGCCCGTGAGTTCGACCGTATCGCCCACGGCGCCGGTCCAAACCATTTTCTGGCCGTCGATCGGCCCCATGCCGGAGATGAAGAGGAGATTGCCCGCGCGCACCGTCGGCACGTAATTGGCAAAGGGTGCAAAGGCGGGCGGCAGGGTCAGGTTCGCCGCGCGCAGCCGCGCGAGGGCTTCGCCGGCCATGTCGGGTCAGGCCACTTCGACGATGGCTTCGACCTCGACCGCCACGCCGAAGGGCAGCGAGGCGACGCCGACCGCGGCGCGGGCATGCTTGCCGGCCTCGCCGAACACTTCGACCAGCAGGTCGGAGGCGCCGTTGATGACCTTGGGCTGGTCGCCGAATTCGGGCACGGCGTTGACGAAGCCACCGACGCGCACCACGCGCTTCACCTTGTCGAGATCGCCGCCCAGCGCGCTCTTCACATGGGCGATGATATTGAGGGCGCAGAGCCGCGCGGCGAGCTGGCCGTCGGTCACCGTGAACTCGCGGCCCACCTTGCCGACATACTGGACCTTACCGTCCTTGAGGGTGATCTGGCCGGCGACGAAGAGCAGGTTGCCGACGCGCGCCGTGGGAACGTAATTGGCGGCGGGTGCGGTGAGGGTGGGCAACTCGATGTTCAGCTCCTTGAGGCGGGCGTCGATCTTGCCGGGCATGTCGGATGTCCTCTGAAACAGGGTGGTCGCGCGCGGCCGCGAGCATAGCCTTGGCGCTTGGCCCGAGTCTGCCTTATTTTTGCCGCGAGATTTGGAATAAGATCGCGCCCGAGTTGCGTTATCGACACGTGGCAAACCCGAATATTGTGATGCGCATCTTAAAACGCCTGGCCGTTCTCGTTTTGATTCCCTTTGTGACCGCGCCCGCCTGGGCGGCCGGGGTCAACCCGTGGGACACCAAGGTCGAATACTCGGCCGACAGCATCGTCGGCACGGGCGATCGTGCCCGGCCGGGCCGGCTGTGGCGCACGCCCACGGCGCTGCGCCAGGACGTGATCGAGGGCGGGCGCACGCAGACGATCATCGTGCGGTTGGACCGCGGCGTCGCCTGGATCGTCGTGCCCGACCAGCGCATGGTCGTGGAGACGGATCTGGCGGGGCTCGATCTGCCGGTCGAAGTTCTGATCGGGGCGCGGCCGGTCAAGGCCGCGATGGTCGGGCGCGAGACGATCGATGGCCAGCGCACGTCCAAATATCACGTCGAGGGCGCCACGCCGAAGGGCGGGCAGTTCGACGGGTTTGTCTGGGCCACGCAAGAGGGCGTGGTGATGAAGATCGACGGCGAGGGGCAGGGCCAGGCGGGCCGCGGGCGCCTCGCGGTCAGCTTCACGAACGTGCGCGTGGCGCCGCAGGATGCCAATCTGTTCGAGCCGCCGGCGGGCTATTTCCGCATGGCGGTGTCGGGCGCCAATCTGCAGTCGATCCTGCAAGGCATGCAGCAGCTCAACCGCATGCGCCCGCCTGTGCAGAAATAATTTTTTGTGGCGCGGGCTTGCGGCGTCGCTTTCGGCCGCGACTTTTCTTTTTTTATGTCACCGGCAGGCTCGACCCGCGGGCCTATGTGAAGGTTCAAACGTAGCGCCACCCCCTCACCCTAACCCTCTCCCCAGAGGGGAGAGGGGATTCCAACGCGCCTCGGTCTGCTCCCTCTCCCCCCTGGGGAGAGGGTTGGGGTGAGGGGAGAGCGCGGCGCCAAACATTGGCGCGCCCAAAAAAATCAGGCCGCTCTCTCTCGCGAGAGAACGACCCGATGTTCCGACCGAAACGGCGCGCGTCAGTTCTTGACGACGATGTCGTTCTTGACCTGCTTCACGCCGTCGACGGCGCTGGCGATCTGCGCGGCCTTGGAGGCTTTGGCGGCGGAATTGACGAAGCCGCTGAGCTGCACGGTGCCCTTGAAGGTCTCGACGCCGATCTGGGTGATCTTGAGGTCCGGATCCTTGACGATCTCGGCTTTCACCTTGGTGGTGATGGTGGCGTCGTCGACATACTCGCCGGTGGTCTGGCGGCCCTCGATGGCGGCGCAGGAGGTCATGGCGAGCGAGGACGTCGCTAGGGCGAACAGGATGGCGATTTTGCTGAGCTTGGTGGCGATCGTCATGTCTAGGCCTCTCGGGTTTGCAGCAGGAAACTGATGCTGCGATCAATGGCCGCGGGGGCGGAAAGTTCCGCTTGAGCCGGCGGGCCTGCGCAGCGGCCCGGAACCTTAAGGCGCTGCCGGCGTTGTTATTTTCGCGCTGCATTTGTCCTGCCGTTGCGCCTGGACGTGCCAGCAGCGCGCTCAACAAAAAAGAAGGCAGGTCATGGTGGTCATCGAACCCTGGAGCATCATCATCCTTTTGCTGGTCGGCCTGATCGCCGGCTGGCTCGCCTCTCTGATCGTGCGCGGCGGCGGCTTCGGCGTGATCGGCGATATCATCGTCGGCATCATCGGTGCATTCTTCGGCACCTGGCTGCTGGGCAAATTCGGCATTGTTATCGGTGGTGGGATTTTCGCTGCGATCATCAACGCGACGATCGGCGCGATCGTGCTGTTGTTTTTGTTGAAATTGATCAAGCGGGCGTAGTTCCGCTTCCTGATATTTCGCGCTGCTGCATCACCCCCCACCCAACCCTCCCCCTCAAGGGGGGAGGGCTTTTTGTTTTTTGTGGAGAGAGAGAGCTCTCTCCACCCGCACTTTCTGATTCCCTCCCCCCTTGAGGGGGAGGGCTAGGGTGGGGGGTGACGCGCCGCGATGTTTCCTGCATAGAATGCGCGTATGCGCCTCTACACAGCCGCTCAGAATTCCGCCGGGGAGCGCGTGCGGATCGCGCTCAACCTCAAGGGCCTTGCGTACGAGTACGTCTCCATTCCGTCGCTGCCGAAGGGCGAATATCGCCGCCTCAATCCGCAGGGGCTGATGCCGGCGATCGAGATCGACGGGCGCATCGTCGCGCAATCGACCGCGATCCTCGAATATCTCGAAGAGATGCATCCCACGCCGGCGCTGCTGCCGCGCGATCCGATCCAGCGCGCCGAGGCGCGCGCGTTCGGACAGTCGATCGCCGCCGATCTGCATCCGATCGCGAACTATCGGGTGCGCAAATATCTCGGCGCGCAGATGGGGCAGAGCGAGGGCGGCGATTCTCGCCTGGTATCATGCACTGGGTCGCGGCGGCGTTTTCGGGGCTGGAGGAGAATCTCCGCCGGCGCACGCGAGCGACGCGCTTCTGCTTCGGCGACGAGCCCGGCTGGGCGGAGTGTCACCTGGTGCCGCAGATCGCCAATGCGCGGCGGTTCGGGTGCGAGCTGGGGCCGTATCCGCTGCTGGTGGCGATCGATGCGCAATGCGCGGGGCTGGATGCGTTCAAGCGCGCGCGGCCGGAGGCGCAGGGGGATTATGCGGGGGCGGGGGTGGTGAAGCCGGTTCCGCGCTGAATGAGGAGATGCTGCACTGCTGCATCACCCCCCACCCTAACCCTCCCCCTCAAGGGGGGAGGGGATTCCAGCGTGAGGGTGGAGAAAATTCTCTCCACAAAAAAGAAAAGCCCTCCCCCCTTGAGGGGGAGGGTTGGGTGGGGGGTAGCGCGTGCGTTACGCCGCCAGCTTGAGCACTGGCCCGCTCGCGCGTTCAAGCGCACGCGGCTTCAGTCTCGCGCGCGAGGAAGCGCTTGCGGTCGACCGGCCCAGGTAGCCACAAGCCCTCGTCGCATCCTGTCGGAAGCCGAAGCGCTTGTAGTACTCCGCGTCGCCGACCAGCAGCACGCATGCCTCGCCCGCTTCCGCCGCGCGGCGCAGCGCCTCGGTCCATCAGGGCCGCGCCGATGCCTTCGTCGCGACGTGCTGGATCGACCGCGAGCGGGCCCAGGAGGAGCGCACGGCGGCGCCCCGCCAGCACCGGCCACAGGCGCACGGTGCCGACGAGCGCATCGCCAGCGAGGGCGACGAGAGACAGGCCCGCAAGCGGAGCCTGGCCGTCGCGCAAGCGCTGGCTTGTCTTGTGCCAGCGCGCCTCGCCGAAAGCGATTTCGAGCAGGTGCTCGACCGCCGGCGCATGTTCTTCCCGCTCTGCGACGAGCGTGACCATCTCTTGTTCAGGTCCTCCTTGGTTCAGACGCAGTAGGTCTTCAGCGGCTCGAAGCCGTTGAAGGCGACGGACGCGTAGGTGGTCGTGTAGGCACCGGCGGCGCGGATCTCGAGCTTGTCGCCCATCTCCAGATCCTCGGGCAGGCGGTAATCGGCCTTCTCGTAGAGGATGTCGGCGGAATCGCAGGTCGGGCCGGCCAGCACCACGGGTGCGGGCATGCCTTTGCGCTCCGACACGATCGGATACTGGATCGCCTCGTCCATCGTCTCGGCCAAACCGCCGAACTTGCCGATGTCGAGATAGACCCAGCGCTTCTTGTCCGCCGCGTCGTCCGACTTCTTCGAGATCAGCACGACCTCCGTCTGGATCACGCCGGCACTGCCGACCATCTGGCGGCCGGGCTCGACGATGATGTCGGGGATGCGGTTGCCGAAATGGCGGCGCAGCGATTCATCGATCGCGGCGCCATAGGCCTGCATGCCCGGGATGGTGCGGCGATAGCGCGTCGGGAAGCCGCCGCCGATGTTGAGCATCGACAGCTGCACGCCGTTGTCCTCGCACTCGCGGAACAGCCACGCGGCCTCGGCCACGGCGGCATCCCATTGCGCGGGGTCGCGCTGCTGCGAGCCCACGTGGAACGACACGCCGTAGGGCACGACGTCGCGCTTGGCGGCTTCGAGCAGCAGGCGCTTGGCCATCGCCACGTCGCAGCCGAATTTGCGCGACAGCGGCCAGTCCGCATTCGCACCCGAGGTGAGGATGCGGCAGAACACGCGGGATCCCGGGGCGGCGTCGGCGATCTTGCCCAGCTCGGCATCGGAATCGAAGGCGTAGAGCCGCACGCCGCGCGCATAGGCGGCCGCGATGTCGGTCTTCTTCTTGATCGTGTTGCCGTAGGAGAGGCGCGAGGCGTCGGCACCCGTCGCCAGCGCCATGTCGATCTCGTTGACGCTCGCCGTGTCGAACGACGAGCCGAGCTTCGCCAGGAGCTGCAGGATCTCGGGCGCCGGGTTGGCCTTGACGGCGTAGTAGATGCCGGCGCGCGGCACGGCCGTGCGCAGGCGGCGGAAATTATCCGCCACCACGTCCAGATCCATCACCAGGCAGGGCGTCGCCGGTCGTCGCTCGGCAAGGAAACGCTCGATCTTCTTGGTCATTTCGGGTCGGTCCTCCGGCCGCGCGAAGACGCGCGGGTGCGGGGTGAAGCTCAGATGCGTCGGGACTGCGGCCGGAGCTTCAAAGCTCCAGGCGTTCAGCCGGCGCGGCGAATTCGGAAAAACAGGAAGGAGAGATGTGGCTGGGTTGCGGTTGGCAACTTTCGCCACGATCTTGCGTCTACCCGTCGCTCAGCGGACGGGGCGCGATAGCAGGCCCTGACATCGTATCCGGTATCCCTTCAGATGCCGGTCCACTCGGATGACCGGCTTTGCCGAAAAGAACGCGTACACGTCGTTGCTTGACCCCTCGTGGGGCCGGTGGGCACGTGCGATTGGCGTCTGGGGAGGGTACTTAGGGAGTGCCGCGCGGTTACGCAAGAAGATTTCGCGTCGGCGGTGCGAATTTTTTATGACGTGTGGCGAGAGGAGTTCACTCGCGCGCCTTCGTCGGCGAGAGCGCTCTGCTTCATCACCCCCCACCCTAACCCTCCCCCTCAAGGGGGGAGGGGATTCCAGCGTGCGGGTGGAGAAATCCCTCACCACCAAAAAGAAAAGCCCTCCCCCCTTGAGGGGGAGGGTTGGGTGGGGGGTAATGCAGCAGTGCTGAATCTCAAATAAGCGCGCGCAACAACTCACCCAAACAACGCCGCCAGCCCGCTCTTGTTCTGGCTGGCCGAGCTGTTGAGCACGCTCAGCAGCAGCGACATGTTCTGGGCGCGCATCACCTGGCGCATCTGGAACATGTTGTAGGCGCCGCCGGTGTGATACGGGTCGTCCTTGTCCTTCTCGCCGCTATCGTCGGTGCCCGTGTCGCTGTCGCTGTCGGTGCCGCTCGCCGACGACGTGCCGTCGCTGGGCAGATACTGCTTGAGCTCGGCAAACGCGGCGCGGCGCTCGTTGAGGGTGTAGCTCTTGGTCTCGTCGTAGACGATGGCGTTGAGCTCGTCGCGGGTCAGGCCGGCGAAGGGGTTGCTGTCGAGCTTGTAGGCGAAGCGCGTTGCTTGACGCGCTTGAGCAAGACGCGCGGCATCGACGCTGACCGGGACCTCCTTGTCGGCATCGTGGCGCGCCGCGGCGCTGAGCGCGGCCCCGAGCGTGTCGCGGATGGTCTTTTCCTGCTTGTCGCGCTCGGCGAGCGCCGCGCGGCGCTCGTTGACGGTGTAGTCGCCGGTGTCGTTGGCGACGATGGCGGTGAATTCGTCGCGGCTCTTGCCGGCGAAGGGGTTCTTCACGCCCTCCTTGCCGGCGAGGAACTCGGTCGCCTGCTTGGCCGAGGCGAGGCGGTCGGCCTCGCCGGATTTCGGCACTTCGGCGTCGTTCACCTTGCGGTCGAAATCGGTTTTGGGCGTGAGATCATCGAGCAGCTTCGCGTTGTCCTGGCGCGCGAACTCGGCAAACGCGGCGCGGCGCTCGTTGAGCGTATAGGCATTCGTCGTGTCGACGATGATGGCGGCGAGCTCCTGCGCGTCGCGGCCCTTGAACGGGTTGGCGGCCTTGCCGTGCAGGAAGTCGGTCGCCTGCTGCGCCGCCTTCTTGCGCGTGGACGTGGCGTCGGCGGGCAGCGCCTTATCGGCGGCCTCGGCCTGCTTGGCGTTGTCGAGCACGAGCGCGGCGAGCAGCGACTTGATGCGCGCGGTAATGACGTCTTCCTTGTCGTCCGTTTCCGTCTTAGCCGTCTGCTGGGCGAGCGCCTGCAGCGCCGCCGCCGACAGCGTCACCTCGACGCCCGACTTATTGCGCAGCTCCGTCGCCGCCGTCGATTTCTTGGCGTTCGTCCCCGTACCCGTCGTGGTCGCGGCCGAGCCGGCGCCCGTGTAGAGCTGGGAGATGTAGCTCTGCGTATAATTGGGATTGTAGGTGGTGTTGATCGCCATGAGACGGCTCGCGTGTGCACGTGGTGGGAGTCTTCTGGGGTGCAAGCCGCGCGCCAAATGGTAAAGGCCGGAAATTCACGATGAATGCGCGGGGGGCGGCAACGGCTGCCGGGCAGATTGTGCCGAGGGTGGCAAGATTTGCCGAGGCTCGGACTGATCAATGCAGCAACATTGCCATCATTCGATAACCTCGTCGGCGATGGCGAGCACGCCCGGCGCAATCGCAAGGTTGAGCGCTGCGGCCGTCCCTAGATTGATCACCAGTTCGAACCTGGCCAATTGCAGGATCGGCAGGTCGCCCGCCTTCGCGCCCCGGAGGATTTTCGCGACATAGCCGCCAGCCTCGCGGTACATCGACGCGATGCTTGGGCCATAACTCATCAGCCCGCCAGCTGCCGCGAACGGACGGGTGAAAGATACCGCCGGGAGCGCATGTCGCTTGGCGAGTGCCGCAATCTGTTCGCGACGGTCGAGCATGATCGGGTCGGTCGCGGCGATAATGGCGTCGGCCTTGGCGCGCACAAGCTCCGCGAAAGCGGCGTCGATTTCGGCGGCGTTGCGGGCATTGAGCACAAGCGTTTCGAGGCCGAGCATGGCCGCACCGGCCTGCGCGTCCGCGAGCTCGGCCGCCGCGTTGGGGTTGTCCGGGTTCATCATCAGGGCGATGCGCATGACGTTGGGCAGGAGCTCATGCAGAAGCTGGACGCGCTTGGCGCCGAGCACATTCGCAACAAAGGTTATCCCCGTGACATGGCCGGCCGGCTTGCTGTAACTCGCCACCAACCCAAAGCGGACAGGGTCGCCGCCGATGGTGAAGACGACAGGCACGCTCGTGCTTGCGTCCCGGGCCGCGCGCGCCGAGGCCACGTCCCCGGTCGCTGCGATCGCGACAACGCCCTTCGCGACCAGCTCGGCCGCGAGTGCGGGCAGGGCCTGATAGTCGCCGTTCGCCCAACGCTCCTCGATGCGGACATTGCGGCCCTCGATGAAGCCGGCCTGCGCCAGCCCCTCGCGAAACGAATCGGCATTGAAACGGTAGGTCGCGGATGAGGCGCTATTGAGGAACCCAACGAGGGGTGCGGCTGTTTGGGCCCGCGCGCCGCGCGCCAACGCTGACGTCGCCGCACCGCCAAGCCCTGCCATGAAGTCGCGCCGCCGCATTGGCGTTCTCCCCTCTGCACTTGCGCCATTGTCTGCGCCTCCTCCGGTCCCGTCTTGGACTGACACGAAGTCCCGATAGGCCGTGGACGAACTGGCGATCCGTCCATGTCCTGGGCCGGGGGATGGACAACATTCTCAATTGGAATATTATCCTTTGGGCGGTGGCTCGGAGGGGCAACGATGAAAGTTGCAGAGGGGGACTGCACTTCCTTTCGCTTTTCGACGCGCGAGCTTCCGCCTTCGAAGCGCCTGCCTGCCATGCGCGAACTCTTCGGGCAGGTGGTTCACCTCGATATCGATGCTGAGCCCGGCCAGTCGATCGAGATGACAGTGCACGCAGCACCTGGCCTGCGCCGGACCAAGATGCTGTCCTCACTGTCGGCCCGCTTGGAGCGCCCGGCGCCGATGCTGGCCGACGGCGACGACGCGATCTGCTTGATGTTGATGACGGGTGGCCGCTTGGCCCTTATGCAGCACCGGCAGGAGGCTGTGCCGCAGGTGGGGGATGGAGCCCTCCTTCTCTATCGCGAGCCAGCGGTCCTGCAGTTCGTGGACGCCACCTATCTTGCCGTGCGCGTCCCTTTCGGTGCGCTTGCAGCACTTGCAAACGATGTCGAGTCCGCCGCCGCGCGATGCATTCCGGGCGATACGGAGGCGCTGTCGCTGCTGCGGACCTATCTTGCAAGCCTGCCCGAGCGCATTGCCGACCCGCAACTGGGTCGCCTCTCGGCAACGCACGTCTACGACCTGATCGCGCTGGCCATCGGCGCGACGGACGAGGGTCGGCAGCTTGCGAGCCAACGTGGCGTGCGTGCCGCCCGGTTCGAATCCATCAAGGCCGATCTGATCCAGAACACCGGGATCAGCCTTAACCAGCTTGCCGCGCGCCAGGGCATTTCGGAGCGCTATATCCAAATGCTGTTCGAGGAGGCCGGAAACACGTTCTCGGAATTTGTCCTCGAACGGCGGCTCGAGGCGGCGCGCCGCATGCTGACCAGCCCCCGCTGCGCGTCCTGGTCGGTCACGGCGATCGCGCTGGAGGCAGGCTTCAGCGATCTTTCGTATTTCAACCGGCGCTTCAAGCGACGTTATCAAATGACACCGTCAGATCTGCGCGCGCAGGCGTGTGGACCGCGATCGGCTCCTCCAACCCCGACAGCCTGAGTGCGGGCTTCAACACCGAGTTCGACGTGGTGGCGCTGAGTGTGGGGCCGGGGAAGGAGATGGAGGCGCTGTTCGAGAAAGACCTCGCGAACGCGACCGAAATCACGCGCGAAGCGTGGGCGGAGCGGGGATTGGGTCAGAGGCTGCACGAGCTGCTGGGGCGGGCGCTGGCGTATTGGCTCTGAGCTGTCGTTCATGTTCTCGCGTGACGCGGAGCTAGTGATTGAGCGCGAGCGCTAACTCCGCGCGCTCACGCGGTAAAAACTCCGCCTCATACGCTGTAAGCTGCAATTCATATTCCTGCCGGCTGGTGGGGGCATTCTCGTTCGTTACGTAAACCCGAAAATCTGATACTCGATTTATCGCTGCAAGTTGCCGCAGGACAGTTACACCTTCGATCACTACCGGCCGATTTCGGCGCAGCCGCATTTCTATGATGCGGGCGATGTCATAAATTCGAAACTGAAAGCGTCCGTGGCCTTCAATCAAAAATAAATCTAACTCGATGAGAGATACGTTGAACCACCACGCAACGAACCTGCCCAGCGTTGTCTTTCCAACGCCTGGCCGTCCGTCGATTGTGATTATTTTGCCTGGCAGTCCACAAAGAACAGGCGCAAGTGCAGCGGCCACAGGGGCGTATTCTTCGTCTCGGCCATTTTTTCTCGTTTCCATTTGCGCCTCGCCGTGATTGGTCGGGCAACCTTTCCGAGTATCCAAAGTTTGCTGCGGATGTCTATTCTCTGGACGATAGAGAAGACAAAAAGGGCGGGATCTTTCGATCCCGCCCTGATGTCGCCCGGAGAGGTACTAGGAGTTCAGGCGCTGGCATTTCTCTCGCGTGTCACGGTCGTGACGCGTTGAACTCTCTGGCTCACGAGCAGCCGCTCGTGGACCCGCAATCGATGCATTTGGTGCAGGTGCCGTTGCGCACCATCGACATCGAGCCGCAGCCTTCGCAGACGTCGCCGGTGTAGCCCTTCATGCGCGCTTCGGCGACCTTGGCGTAGCGCGTGCCGTGGTTGACGGCGACGGCGGAGACGCTGGTCATCGAGGCGGCGACCATAGTGATGCCGGCGCCCACGTCGCTGCCGATGGCAAAGCCGATCGGACTGCGCCCTTCGGCGTCGGCCACGGCGTCGACATCCGCCGCGTCAGCCGAGGCGCGCACGGGTGCGCCCTGGCTTGCGTTGGTGCCGCCGTCGAGGACGCGGAAGCGTGAGCGCACGAAGCCGGCACTCACCTTCTTGGCGGCGTCGATGGCCGCACCCGCGGCTGCCGAGCCGGTGCGCGGCAGCGAGCTCTCGTCATCGCCCTTGCCGACGCTGTCGGGGGCGAGGTCTTCCTGGATCACATGGGCGAGGTCGTCGCGGCCGAGATAGGAGACGGCGAGCTCGCGGAAGATGTAGTCGAGGATCGACGTCGCGTTCTTGATCGCATCGTTGCCTTGAACAATACCGTTCGGCTCAAATCTCGTGAAGGTGAAGGCCTCCACGAATTCTTCCAGCGGCACGCCGTATTGCAGGCCGATCGAGACGGCGATGGCGAAATTGTTCATCAGGCTGCGGAAGGCTGCACCCTCCTTGTGCATGTCGATGAACAGCTCGCCGATGCCGCCATTCTCGTACTCGCCAGTGCGCAGGTAGACCTTGTGGCCGCCGACGACCGCTTTCTGGGTGTAGCCCTTGCGGCGGTTGGGCAGGCGCATGCGCTCGGCGATCTTCACCTTCTCGATCACGCGCTCGATGATGCGCTCGACCACACGCTCGGTGCGCGCGGCCGCCGGCATCGCGGCGAGCTCCTCGGCGGCGGCATCCGCTTCGGATTCGTCGACCACGGAGGCCAGCGGCTGCGAGAGCTTGGAGCCGTCACGGTAGAGGGCGTTGGCCTTCAGGCACAGTTTCCACGACAGCATGTAGGCGTCTTTGCAGTCGTCGACCGTCGCCGCGTTGGGCATGTTGATGGTCTTGGAGATCGCACCCGAGATGAAGGGCTGCGAGGCCGCCATCATGCGGATGTGGCTGTCGACCGACAGGAAGCGCTTGCCGGTGCGCCCGCACGGGTTGGCGCAGTCGAACACCGGCAGGTGCTCGGCCTTGAGGTGCGGAGCGCCTTCGAGCGTCATCGAGCCGCAGCACCAGATATTGGCGGCGTCGATATCGGCGCGGCTGAAGCCCAGCTCGGCCAGCATGTCGAAGGAGACGTCGTCGAGCTTCTCCTTGGAGAAGCCCAGCACGCGGGTGCAGAACTCCTCGCCCAGCGTCCACTTGTTGAACGCGAACTTGATGTCGAAGGCCGAGGCGAGCGCACCTTCCAGCGCCTGGATCTGTGCTTCGACGAAGCCCTTGGCGCGCAGGTGCTCGTGGCCGATGGTGGGCGAGCCCACCAGCGTGCCGCGGCCGACCGCGTAGGCGACGATCTCGTTGGCCTGCGCCTGGCTGTAGCCGAGCGCGCGCAGGGCCTCGGGCACCACGCGGTTGATGATCTTGAAGTAGCCGCCGCCGGCCAGCTTCTTGAACTTCACCAGCGCGAAGTCCGGCTCGATGCCGGTGGTGTCGCAATCCATCACCAGGCCGATCGTGCCGGTGGGCGCGATGACCGTGGCTTGGGCGTTGCGATAGCCGTGCTTCTCACCGAGCGCCAGCGCCTGGTCCCAGGCGCGGCGTGCGGCTTCGACAAGTCTTGCGTCGGGGCATTCGCCGGCGACGAGGGGCACGGGGGCGATCGACAGGCCTTCGTAGCCGGTCTTGTCCCCGCGCGCGGCGCGGCGGTGGTTGCGGATGACGCGCAGCATGTGGTCGCGGTTGGGCTGGTAGCCGGGGAAGGGCCCGAGCTCCTCGGCCATCTCGGCCGAGGTCGCGTAGGAGACACCCGTCATGATCGCCGAGATGGCGGCGCAGATGGCGCGGCCCTCTTTCGAATCATAGGAGAGACCCATCGCCATCAACAAGCCGCCGATATTGGCGAAGCCGAGGCCCAGCGTGCGGTACTCGTAGGAGAGCTCGGCGATGCGCTTGGAGGGGAACTGCGCCATCAGCACCGAGATCTCGAGCGTCACCGTCCACAGGCGGCAGGCGTGCTCGAAATGCGGCGCGTCGAACGTGCCGTCCTCGCGGCGGAAGGCGAGCAGGTTGATCGACGCCAGATTGCACGCCGTGTCATCGAGGAACATGTACTCGGAGCACGGGTTGGAGGCGTTGATGCGCCCCGACGCCGGGCAGGTGTGCCACTCGTTGATGGTCGTGTCGTATTGCAGGCCCGGATCGGCGGAGGCCCAGGCGGCGTGGCCGATCGTCTCCCAAAGCTCGGCGGCCTTGAGGGTCTTGTGGACCTTGCCGTCGGTGCGGCGCGTGAGCTGCCAGTCGCTGTCGGTCTGGACGGCGTCCAGGAACGCGTTGGTGACGCGCACCGAGTTGTTGGAGTTCTGGCCGGAGACGGTCAGGTAGGCTTCCGAATCCCAGTCGGTGTTGTAGACGGGGAATTCGATGGCGGTGTAGCCCTGGCGCGCGAATTCGATGACGCGGCGGACGTAGTTCTCCGGGATCATCGCCTTGCGCGCACCCGACATGGCGGCGCGCAGCTTCTTGTTCTGCTTGGGATCGTAGGCGGCCTCGCCCGCACCCTCGGCGCAGGCGGCCATGATCTCGTTCAGGTGCTTGTTGGCGAGCTTCGAGCCGGCGACGAGGGCCGCGACCTTCTGCTCCTCCAGCACCTTCCAGTTGATGTAGTTCTCGATATCGGGATGGTCGATGTCGACCGTCACCATCTTCGCAGCACGGCGCGTGGTGCCGCCCGACTTGATGGCGCCCGCGGCGCGATCGCCGATCTTCAGGAAGCTCATCAGGCCCGACGATTTGCCGCCACCCGACAGGCGCTCGCTCTCGCCGCGCAGCTTGGAGAAGTTCGAGCCGGTGCCCGAGCCGTATTTGAACAGGCGCGCTTCACGAACCCAGAGGTCCATGATGCCGCCTTCGTTCACCAGATCGTCCTCGACGGACTGGATGAAGCAGGCATGCGGCTGCGGATGCTCGTAGGCCGAGGCCGAAGCGACCAGCTGGCCCGATCTGGAAATCGACGTAGTAATGGCCTTGCGCCGGGCCATCGATGCCGTAGGCCCAATGCAGGCCGGTGTTGAACCATTGCGGGGAGTTCGGCGCCGCCAGCTGCTTGGCCAGCATGAAGCGCATTTCATCGAAATACGCGCGCGCGTCGTCCTCGGCGTCGAAATAGCCGCCCTTCCAGCCCCAATACGTCCAGGTGCCGGCCAGGCGATCGAAGACCTGCTTGGCGCTGGTCTCACCCACAATGCGCGCGGGCTCGGGCAGGGCCGCCAGCGCCTCCTCATCGGGCGCCTTGCGCCACAGCCAGGACGGCACGGTGTTCTCTTCCACGGCCTTCAGGCGCGCGGGCAGGCCACGCTTGCGGAAATACTTCTGTGCGAGCACGTCGCACGCGACCTGGGACCATTCGGCGGGGACTTCGATGTCCTTCGCCTGGAACACCACGGAGCCATCCGGATTGCGGATTTCGCTGTTCGTCGTGGTGAATTGAATGGCCTGGTACGCGTCCTCGCCCGCCCGCGTGAAACGTCGCACAATACGCATCGTTTGCTCTCCCGCTTTTTGCCGACGATGCGAAGTGCACCGTCGGAACGATCCCCCGGTTCGCCGATCTGCACCCATTCAGGGCGCCAGGTCTGGAGCCGACTTCCCCGCCGGGCCACACCACGGTTTGTGGTGTTCAGCGGGGTTCGTCACTACATGTTGAACATAGGGGGATAGAGCGGGCAACTGGATTTTGTGCGGGCCTCTATCGAAACCACAATCTATAGACAAATCAGCTAGTTGTCGAGTTTTTCGGATTTTGTCTCTCAAGATCTAGATGGGGAGTCATCGAAGAGTCAAAAAACTCTGGCGGATGAGTGCGTTGCTGGCACCTCGCGCGAGGATTCGGGGGCGCGGACTCGGGCGCCGGCAAGGGTTTGGAATGGTTCAAATCAACCAAGAGTTTTCTTTCTTGATCAGTAACTTAGCTCCGCGTCGGGCAAAGTCAGAAAATTTCAAATGCCGATTTTTTCGACGTTTGCGGCCAGAGCACCCTGTGGAGAATTTCGCGCGCGACGCCTGATTGGATTGTGACAACCACTAGCTCAGGACATGCGGCAGGGATCGGCCCGCGGGTGACAACAAAAACGGATCCGAAAGCGCGCTGGGGGTAAACTGGACGCTCGGCGCGCACGCGTGCCATAGTCGCGCGCAAATTCGGACCTATGGATTCGCAAAGTTCGTCATGACAATCGGCACACGGCTCTACACATGGCTGCGCGGCCAGCAGGTGGGCACCGACGCGTTCGGCAACCGCTACTATCGCGATCGCACCGGCGCACGGCGCGTGGACGGGCGCTTCGAGAAGCGCTGGGTGCTCTACAACGGCACGCCCGAGGCCTCGAAAGTGCCGGCGGAATGGCATTCCTGGCTGCACCACATCGTGGTCGAGCCGCCGCCGCCGGGCGGCGTCAAGCGGCGGCCCTGGCAGAGATCCCATATTCCCAATATGACCGGCACGGCCGCGGCCTACCGCCCGCCGGGCCATGATTTCAAAGGCGGGCAGCGCGCGCGCGCGACCGGCGATTACGAGCCGTGGACGCCATCCTGATCGCTTCAGGCGCGTCGGGCGGCCTCTAGACGGAAGGACTCGCGACAATGGGCAATAACCTGGTCGAATCCCTGCTGGGCGCGGTGGTGCTGGTCGTCGCCGGCCTGTTTCTGGTGTTCGCATACTCGACGACGAATGTGCGCACCGTGGGCGGCTACGAGGTGATCGCGAAGTTCGAGCGCGTCGACGGCCTCAACACCGGCAGCGACGTCAAGCTCTCCGGCATCAAGGTCGGCACGGTGTTCGAGCAGAAGCTCGAACCCAGCACCTACCTCGCGATCGTGCGGATGAACATCAACTCCAGCGTCAAACTGCCGGTCGACACGGTGGCGCAGGTGACCAGCGATGGGCTGCTGGGCAGCAATTTCATCGCCCTGGTGCCGGGCGGCGAGGACAAGCTGATCGCGGCGGGCGGCGAGATCAAATACACGCAATCGCCGGTCAATGTCGTGCAGCTGCTCGGCAAGTTCGTGTTCGGCGCGGTCGACGCCGCGTCGCAGGGCAGCAAGAAGGACGAGGCGGCGCCCAAATAACGGGCTCCGTCGGCGCGAAACCGGGACCGGTCAAATGCGCGACCTGCGGCTCGATTTCTTCCGCGGTCTGGCGTTGCTGTTCATTTTCCTCGACCACATCCCGGAGAACTACGTCAACTATCTGACCCTCGGCAATTTCGTCTTCAGCGACGCGGCCGAGCTGTTCGTCTTCATCTCGGGATATACCGCGGCGCTGGTGTTCGGCGGCGTGATGCAGCGCCAGGGTGTCGCGTTCGCGACGGCGCAGGTTCTCAAGCGCTGCTGGACGCTCTATGTCGCGCACATCTTCCTGTTCGTGATCTATACGGCGCAGGTCTCCTACACCGCGCAGCGCTTCAAGAACCCGATGTTCGTCGACGAAATGAACATCGCGAATTTCTTGCAAGAGCCGCATATCGCGGTGGTGAAGGCGCTGACGCTGGCGTTGCAGCCGACGTTCCTCAACATCCTGCCGCTCTATATCGTGCTGCTGCTGCTGCTCGCGGCGATCCTGCCGCTGCTGCGGCGCTGGCCCTTGCATGTGCTGGGCGCATCGGCGCTGCTGTATCTCAGCGTGCCGCTGTTCAAGATCAACCTCGAGACCTATCCCGGCGGGCAGTGGTACTTCAACCCGTTCGCCTGGCAATTCCTGTTCGTCATCGGCGCCATCATGGGCACGGCCGGCGGGCTGGGGGTCGAGATGTTCCGGCGCCAGCGCTGGATCTTCTGGGCGGCGTTGGGCGTGCTGGTGCTGTGCATTGCCGTGCGCGTGCCGATGACGATCGCCGATCTGGTCGGCGACTCGCCGGCGGCGTTCAGCGCCGCGGTCTGGCAGTTCGGCGACAAGACCAGCTTGGGGCCGCTGCGCCTCTTCAACTTCCTGGCGCTTGCCTATGTCGTCATGACGCTGGCGCGGCCCGAGAACCCGGCGTTCCGCTCGCTGCTGGCGCACCCGGTCGTGCTGTGCGGGCAGCATTCGCTCAACATTTTCTGCCTGGGCATCTTCCTGTCGGTGGCGGGCCATGTGGTGCTGATCGAAGGCGATCATGCCTGGGAGCTGCAGGTGCTGGTGTCGATCGGCGGGATTGCGGTGATGTTCGCGGTGGCGCGGTTCCTCGCCTGGTCGAAGGCGGGCAGCCGCATGGAAGGTGCCGCGTCGGTGCCGGAGCGCACGCTGGCGCAGCGCAGCTTGCAGGGGGGGGAGTAGGTATGATGTGGAAGACCGTAGCAGCGGCGATGGCGCTGGCGGCGTTGGTCGCGACCGGCGGACCCGGCGAGGCCGCCGCTCCCGAGACGCTGGCCAAGGCCTGCCAGAAGTTGCCCCCGGGCGTCAGCTTCGATGATTCGCTGCTGGTGCGCGCGGCGCTCAAACTGCGCCGCGACAAGAACTCTCAAGGTTGTGGCGCTGGGCTCGTCGACCACGATCGGCAGCGGCGGCAGCGGGATGATGGCGGCCTGGCCCGCGCGGCTTCAGGACGAGCTTGCAAAGCGGCTCGCCGGCGTCAATGTGATGGTGACCAACAAGGGCCAGATGCGCCAATCGGCGCAGGACATGCTGCAGCGGATGCCTGGCGACGTGCTCGCCGAAAAACCCGATATTGTGGTGTGGGAGACGGGCACGAACGAGGCGGTGCGCGGCGTCGATGTCGAGCAATTCACCGCGGCGATGCTCGACGGCATCAACCAGATGGAGGCTGCGGGAGTCGAAGTGGTGCTGATGAACACGCAATATTCGCGCAACACCGCGCGGCTGATCAACTTCCAGCCCTATAACGACGCGATGGGTCAGGTGGCGCACATCCGCGACCTGGTGCTGTTCCCGCGCTACGAAATGATGCAAGGCTGGGTCGATCGCGGTTACGTGTCGTTCGACGGGCTGTCGCAGGGCGAGGCGATCAAGATCGCCGACACCGTTTATGATTGCATCGGCAAGCTGCTGGCGCAGAACATCGCGCTCGCCTTGAAGGCAGGACCCACGAAGTGAAGCGAATTCTTGTTCTTGGCGCCTGCCTCCTCGCCGGCGCCACCTCCGCGCTTGCGCAAGCGCCGGCGCGCCGGCCGGCCATTCCCACGCCCAGCTACAACATCGCCGTGCTGCAAACGCTCGACAAGGTGACGGGGCGCGTGCGCACGATCGATGCGCCCATCGACCAGACGGTGCGCTTCGGCACGCTCGACATTATGGCGCGCACCTGCCGCAAGCGTCCGCCCGAGGAACCGCCGGAGAGTGCTGCCTTCCTCGAGGTGCGCGAGATCAAGCCCGGCGAGACGCCGCGCACGCTGTTCACAGGTTGGATGTTCGCGTCCTCGCCCGCCGTCTCGGCGCTCGAGCACCCGGTCTATGACGTGTGGGTGATCGACTGCAAAAGTGCGGCACCCTGATCGTCGAGCTCGCGCGGGAATTCCGCCGCGATCTTGAGGGCACCCGCCAGTTGGCGGCGATAGGCGGCGCGGCTGACCTCGATCGCGCCGAAGCGCGCAAGGTGGGGCGTCACGAATTGCGTATCGAGGAGCGTGAAGCCGCCGCGCTTGAGGCGGGCCACGAGATGGACAAGGGCGACCTTGCTGGCATCGCGCTCGCGGCTGAACATGCTTTCACCGAAAAACGCCCCGCCGAGCGCCACGCCGTAGAGGCCGCCGACCAGCTCTTCGCCCAGCCGACACTCGACGCTGTGGGCATGACCGCGGGCGTGCAGCTCGCGATAAAGGCGCACGATCTCCGTGTTGATCCAGGTGGCTCGGCGCTTGGGCGTGCTTTCGGCGCAACCGGCAATCACCGCCTCGAAATCGCGGTCGACGGTGATCGTGTAATTGCCGTGGCGCACGGTCCGGCCCAGACGGTGCGGGACGTGGAAGGCTTCGAGCGGGATGACGCCACGGCGCTCCGGGTCGACCCAAAACAGATCCGGGTCATCGGCCGTCTCCGCCATTGGAAACAGGCCGAAGCTGTAGGCCCGCAGAAGAAGATCGGCCGTGAGCTCGGTCATCGCCGGGACATTATGTCGCCGTGATTCGCGGAAGGGGAGAGGGCGCGTAACGCCTCGAACGGATTGGCGGAATCGCATCGTCGCGCGACCCGGGCGGAGGGCCTTGGCGTGACGTTTGCATAAATGCATGCCGGTCCATCTTCCGCGCGATCCGGGGCTCATGGCACATCTCGAACTCGCGAATATCGCCAAGCGCTATGACGGTACGGCGGTGGTGCGCGATTTCTCGCTCACGGTCGAGCGCGGCCAGTTCGTCAGCCTGCTGGGGCCGTCAGGCTGCGGCAAGACGACGACCTTGCGGATGGTGGCGGGCTTCGTGGCGCCGACATCGGGCGCCATCCGTCTCGCCGGCCGCGCCATCGATCGCGACCCGCCGCACCGGCGCAATATCGGCATGGTGTTCCAGAGCTATGCCTTATTTCCGCATCTGAATGTGGCGGCGAACGTCGCCTTCGGCCTCAAGATGCGGCACTTCGAGCGCGCGGAGCAGGATCGCCGCGTGGCCGAGGCGCTCGATCTCGTCGGCCTGCGCGCCTATGCCGAACGTTATCCTGCGCAGCTTTCCGGCGGCCAGCAGCAGCGCGTGGCGATCGCCCGCGCCCTGGTCATCCAGCCCGACGTGCTGCTGCTCGACGAGCCGCTCAGCAATCTCGATGCGGGCTTGCGCGCGGAGATGCGCAGCGAGATCCGCCGCCTGCAGCAGCAGCTCGGCATCACCACCTTGTTCGTAACGCACGACCAGGAGGAAGCGCTCAGCATGAGCGACCGGGTCGCGGTGATGGCGCAGGGCGAACTGATCGAAGATGCGGCGCCGCGCGAACTCTCGGAGCGGCCGCGACGCGTCTTCACCGCCTCGTTCCTGGGGGCACGCACCGTTTTGCGCGGGCGCGTGGCGGGCGAGGGGACCGCGCGGCGTTTCGTGAGCGACTGCGGATTGTCGGCGAGGCTGCCGGGCGATGCGCCGGTCGGGGCGAACTACCTGGTTCTGCGCGCCGCGCGCCTGACGCTGGCGCGCGTGGGCGACGCGCTCGGGGATGCGGTGTTCGCGGCCGCCGGCACGGTGCGCGAGCTCGCCTATGTCGGCGACACCGTCGAATTGCGGATCCATGCCGGCGCTGCCGCCATCCGCGTCATCCGGCCGTCTTGCGAAGACCTGCCGACGCTGGGCGCGGACATCATGGTCCGCGGCGGCGCCGATGCGGTCGCGTTTCTGTTCGAACCACTTACAGAAAAGGAGTGATGCCGTGAGCGAGGGGATTTTCAGGATTTCACGACGCCGACTGGGCCGGCTGGCCCTGGCGGCGGGGGCGGCGCTGGGCGCGCCGGCGATCATCAGCCGGCCGCTGCTGGCCCAGATCAAGCGCGGCGACGAGCTGACCGTCGGCGTCTGGGGTGGGGCGCAGGAGCGCATCACGCGCGAATTCTGCGCCAAGCCGCTGGAGGAGAAATACGGGGTCAAGATCAACTTCGTGCTGGGCGGCACGCCGGACCGGCGCGCGCGCGCCTATGCCGAGCGCGGCCGGCCGAGCTTCGACATCGTCTATCTCAATATCTTTGAAAGCCGGCAGGCGGTGAAAGACGGCGTCACGCAAGCGCCGACCGATGCGGTGCCCAATGCCAAGAACCTCTACGACATCGCCAAGCTTGGCGGCTATGGCGTCGCCTTCAACCCGGTCACGATCGTCTACGACAAATCGAAGGTGACGACGCCGATCACGTCTTGGAAGGATTTGTGGCGGCCGGAGCTCAAGGGCCGCATCGCCTGGCCGAGCTATCCCGGCGCGGAGGGTACGGCCGCCCTGGTCATGGCGGCGCGGCTGTTCGGCGGCAGCGAGACGGACATCGATGTCGGCTTCAAGAAGATCGCGGAGCTCAAGCCGTTCGCGGCGATCCAGACCAGCCAGGACCAACTCTACACCATGTTCGATCAGGGCGTGTGCGATGCCTCGGTCGAGTTCGGCAGCATCACGCGATCCTACGCCGAGGCGCGTAATCCCAAGATCGAGATCGCCAATCCGGTCGAGGGCCAGGTGGTGGCGATGAACGTGGCCTGCATCACGGTCGGCACCAAGAACCAGAAGCTGGCGGAGGAATGGATCGACCTGCATCTGTCGCAGCCGTGCCAGCTCGCCTACGCCAAGACCATCTATTACAGCCCGACGATCAAGACGCTCGACGTGCCCGAGGACATGAAGCCGAAGCTCATCCTGGGCGAAGCGCAGGTCAAGACGCTGGTCGATCTGGACTGGGACCTCATCATCAAGAACCAGTCGGCCTGGGCGCAGCGTTTCAACCGCGAGATCGCCGGTTGAGCCTGGCGGCTTCCAAGACCGCCGGCCCCGCCAACGACGAGAGCACACGAGCGCGGTCCGGGCCCATCCTGGGTGCTGGACCGCTGCTTGTGTCGCCGCTCGGGCTGTGGCTGCTGGCGGCGTTCGCGCTGCCGCTGGCCATTGTCTTCCTGCTGAGCATTCAAGACAGCGGCGATATGTTCGCGCCGCTGTCGCTCGTGCCCTCGGGCACGCAGTTCGGGCACCTGCTCGGCGATCTCTATTACATCCGGGTCTTTGCCAGCACGCTGGGGCTGGGGGCGGCGGTGACGGCGGGCTGCGCGGTGCTGGGTTATCCGGTGGCGCTGTGGCTGGTGCGCCTCAGCCCGCGCTGGCGGGCGGTGGGGATTGCCGCGGTGCTGGTGCCGCTGCTGACCAACGTCGTCGTGCGCAGCCTCGGCATCCTGCTGGTCCTGGCCCCCGGCGGGGTCGTGGCCGGGCTTGCCGCCCTGCTCGGCTTTCCCGGCCTCAAGCTGCAATTCACCTGGTTCGCGGTGTGGCTGGCCTTGGTGCAGGTCTTTCTGCCCTACCAGATTCTGTCGCTCTACGACGCGCTGCAGGCGATCGACCGGCGCATTGACGAAGCCGCGGCCAGCCTGGGCGTGCCGCCGATCCGCCGCTTTTTCACCGTGACGCTGCCGCTGTCGCTGGGCGGCTTGCGCGCCGGCATGGTGATCGTCTTCCTGCTGTCCTCAACCGCTTATGTCAGCGCCTCGCTGCTGGGCGGCAAGAAGGTCTGGGTCAGCGGCATGATCGTGTTCGAGGAGGCGCTGCATCTGCTCAACCATCCGCTGGCGGCGGCCCTCGCGGTGCTGATGCTGGTCGCCTCCGTGCTCGGCACGCTCGCCCTCAACCGAATAATCGCGTGGCTGATGCCCTGGCGGGCGGCGAAACCCGTATCGCGGCGCCGGTCCTGGCGTCTGGCGATGCCGCGCCCGGTCCGCATGGCGTTCTGGACAGCGGTCGAGCTCGTCGGCACGCCGCTCGCGTGGCTGCTGCTGTTCCTGGCATTGGCCCTGTTGCTGTTCCCAATGGTGCTGGTGGTGGTGAGTTCGGTCAATGACAGCCCGCAGGCGACAGTCGCGGCCTTCTTGGGCTTCACCTGGAAATGGTACGGCATGATCCTCGACAACACGCGCTACATCGACGCGTTCTGGCTGTCGCTGGAACTGGCCCTCGGCGCTGTGCTGGTGGCGCTGGCGCTGAGCCTGCCGGCCGCCTTCGCGCTGGTGCGCCACACGCTGCCGGCGCGCGAGGCGGTCGCTGCCGGCCTGACGCTGCCGCTGGCGCTTCCGGGGATCGCGCTGGGCCTTGGCATGCTGCGGCTGCTGCAATGGTTCGTCGAGATTCCACCGTTCCTCGGCCTGCTGGCGGTACATGTGGTGCTGATCGCGCCCTTCACGCTGACCATGCTGCGCACCACGGTGGCGCAGCTCGACCTATCGCTGGAGGAGGCGGCGTCGGGGCTGGGTGCGCCGGCCTGGCGGCGGCTGGTCCATATCGTCCTGCCGCAGCTCGCGCCCGGCGTGGCGGTGGCCGGGATCATCGGCTTCCTGATCTCCTTCGGCGAAGTGACGGTGACGGCGTTCCTGTCGACCGCGCGCTACCAGACGCTGCCGGTGCGCATCTATGCTGAAGCGTCGTTCAGCCTGGAGAATACGGTTAATGCCGTCAGCACGCTCATCATCCTGGTGACCGTGGCGCTGCTGATCGCGGTCAACCGCTTCGTGCGGCTCGACCGTGTATGGGCGCGCTGATCGCTATTTCAGCCCGACGAATTTCTCGAGCCAGTGGATGTCGTAATCGCCGTCGATGAAATTCGGCGCCTGGACGATCTTGCGGTGCAGCGGCAGCGTGGTCTCGATGCCGCCGATCACGTATTCGTCGAGCGCGCGGCGCAGGCGCATCAGGCATTCGTTGCGCGAGGTGCCGTGGACGATCAGCTTGGCCACCATGCTGTCGTAATAGGGCGGCACGCGATAGCCGGAGTAGAGCGCTGAATCGACGCGCACGCCCAGCCCGCCGGGCGGGTGGTATTCGGTGATCTTGCCGGGCGAGGGGCGGAACGTCTCCGGGTTCTCGGCGGTGACGCGGCACTCGATGGCGTGGCCGTGGAACACCACGTGCCTTCTGCTCGATCGACAGCGGCGTGCCGGCGGCGATGCGGATCTGCTCGCGCACGATGTCGAGGCCGGTGACCATCTCGGTCACCGGATGCTCGACCTGCAGGCGCGTGTTCATCTCAATGAAGTAGAACTTGCCGTCCTCGTAGAGGAACTCGATCGTGCCGGCGTTGCGGTAGCCGAGCTTGCGCAAGCGCCTTGCAGACCGTGTCGCCGATCTGGCGGCGCTGCTCGGCATTCAGGGCCGGCGACGGGCTCTCCTCGACCAGCTTCTGGTGGCGGCGCTGCAGCGAACAGTCGCGCTCGCCGAGATGGATGACCTTGCCATGCGCGTCGGCGAGGACCTGGATCTCGATATGGCGCGGATGGCTGAGGTACTTCTCCATGTAGACGGTGTCGTTGCCGAAATTCGGCCATCGCCTCGTTGCGCGCGACGCTTGAAGGCCTCGGCGAGCTCGGCGGCGGAATGCGCCACCTTCATGCCCTTGCCGCCGCCGCCGGCGGCCGCCTTGATGAGCACGGGGTAGCCGATGTCCTCGGCGAGCTTGAGGGCGGTCTCGGCGTCGGGGATGCCGCCGTCGGAGCCGGGCACGACGGGGATGCCGAGCTCCTTGACCGTCTTCTTGGCGCTGATCTTGTCGCCCATCATGCGGATATGGTCGGGCGAGGGGCCGATGAAGGCGAAGCCGTGCTCCTCCACCATCGCCGCGAAATCGGCGTTCTCGGACAGGAAGCCGTAGCCGGGGTGGATCGCGTCGGCGCCGGTGATGGCGGCGGCGGACAGGATCGAGGGGATGTTGAGGTAGCTCTCGCGCGCCGGCGGCGGGCCGATGCAGACGGTCTCGTCGGCGAGGCGCACATGCATCGCATCGGCGTCGGCGGTCGAGTGGACCGCGACGGTCGAGATGCCGAGCTCCTTGCAGGCGCGGTGGATCCGGAGCGCGATCTCGCCGCGATTGGCGATCAGGACCTTTTCAAACATGGCGCGCGGGACCGGCGCCCGGCGCTAGTCGATCGACCAGCATGGGCTCGCCGTATTCGACGGGCGCCCCGTTGGCGACGAAGATCTTGGACACCGTGCCGGCGCGCGGGCTGCGGATCTGGTTCATGACCTTCATCGCCTCGATGATCAGCAGCGTCTGGCCTTCCTTGACCTTGTCGCCGACATTGATGAAGGCGCGGCGCGCCGGGCTCGGGCGACAGGTAGACCGTGCCGACCATCGGCGAGGTGACGGCGTTGGCGGGCGGGCCTTCGCTGGCCGCCGCGGGCGCGGCCGGCGCCGTGATCGTCACCGGTGAGGGGGAGGCAATCGACACCGGGGCCACCGCGGCCGGCGCCGGGCGGGCGATGCGGATGCGGCGATCGCCCTCGGCATACTCGATCTCGCCCAGGCCGGTTTCGACCAGCAGCTCGGCCAGGCGGCGGACCAGATCGGGATCAACGGAGAGTTTGGGCGGCATCAGGCCTCGCTACCGACGACGATCCCGGCCAGCGCCTCGAGGGCGAACAGGTAGCCGCGCCCGCCAAAGCCGCAGATCACGCCCTTCGCGGCGGCGCTGATATACGAATGGTGACGGAACGACTCGCGGGTATAGATGTTGGACAGGTGGACCTCGATCACCGGCAGCTCGCAGAGCAGCAGGGCGTCGAGCACGGCGACGGAGGTGTGGGTGAGGGCACCGGCGTTGATGGCGATGCCATCGGCGCTGCCGCGCGCCTCGTGGATCCACTCGACCAGCTCGCCCTCGTAGTTGGACTGGCGGAAATCCACCATCAGGCCCAGCTCGGCGGCCCGCTCGCGGCAGGCGGCCTCGATGTCGCCCAGCGTCTCGCGCCCGTAGATCTCGGGCTGGCGCACGCCGAGCATGTTCAGGTTGGGGCCGTTGAGGATGAGGATGGTGGGCTGGGAATCCACGAGTCGTATCTGCTTCTTGGAGGGTCAAGCTCGCGCGCCGTTATAGCCAGACCCCGGGGATGGCGCAATGTCGGGTTTGGCGAGGAAGCGGCTTGCCGTGTCACATCGCCATATCCAGCCAAGCGCTTGAAAAATTTCGGCGAGGGCCCGTTTTTTTCTTTTCATTAAGGAAATTCTACGTATATGTAGAAATCGACGCACCCGCACGTGCCTCTGGCCCCCGAGAAATCTCAGCAGGGGTGGTTTAAGCAACGACGTTAGGCGTCCTTCCCTTGTGCCGGCCATCAGGACGGTGTCGCGCAGGAGGTGGGCATGCTGGTTCGACGGACCGTCGTTGGGTCCGGCGGGGACAAAGGGGCAAATCGCTCCGGCGTCGATTTGTCCAGCGCCAGCCCAACCTTTTTCGCAGCGCCCTGACAGACGGCAAAGTTTACGTCGTTCAGCACCGCCATGCGTTGGCGGGGTGTCGCAGGAAAGGACCCAGTTCAGAAATGACGCCGAAGATCGCCCGCTTCCTGGCGGAGAATAACCCGCCGTCGCCGTGCCTGGTCGTCGACCTGGATGTGATCGCGCACAATTTCAAGCGGCTGCGCAAAGCGATGCCGCTGGTCCATATCTATTACGCCGTCAAGGCCAACCCGGCGCCGCAGATCCTGCGCGTGCTTGAAGGCCTCGGCTCCAATTTCGACGCCGCCTCGATCTACGAGATCGAGGAGTGCATCGGGCTCGGCATCGCGCCGGCCAAGATTTCCTTCGGCAACACGATCAAGAAGGAAGGCGACATCGCGCGGGCCTTCAAGGCCGGCGTTAACCTGTTCGCCTTCGACAGCCATGCCGAGGTCGAGAAGCTGGCCCGCGCCGCCCCGGGCGCGCGCGTGTTCTGCCGCATCTTCATGACCGGCGAGGGTGCGGACTGGCCGCTGTCGCGCAAATTCGGCTGCGACGTGGACATGGCGCGCGACCTGCTGATCAAGGCCCGCGATCTCGGTCTCGACCCGCACGGCGTCTCCTTCCATGTCGGCTCGCAGCAGCGCGACCTGACGCAGTGGGACGTCGCGGTCGGCAAGACCAAGATGCTGTTCACGGCACTCAACGAGCAGGGCATCGAGCTCAAGCTCATCAATCTGGGCGGCGGCTTCCCGGCGAAGTACCGCACGCGCGTGCCCTCGGCCGATGCGTACGGCCAGGCGATCATGGGTGCCGTCACCAAGCATTTCGGCAACAATTTGCCGCAGATGATCATCGAGCCCGGCCGCGGCATCGCGGGCGACGCCGGCGTGATCCAGTCGGAAGTCGTGCTGATCTCGACCAAGAGCTACGACGACAACAAGCGCTGGGTCTATCTCGATATCGGCAAGTTCGGCGGCCTGCCGGAAACGATGGGCGAGGCGATCCAGTACCGCATGAAGACGCCGCATGATGGCACCCCGACGGGCCCCGTCGTGCTCGCCGGCCCGACCTGCGACGAGGTCGACGTGCTTTACGACAAGGCCGGCTACCAGTTGCCGCTCGACCTCAAGGTCGGCGACAAGGTGCAGATCATGGCCGCCGGCGCCTACACGACGACCTACTCCTCGGTCGCCTTCAACGGCTTCCCGCCGCTGGCGAGCTACTACATTTAAGCTGTCGGATAATCCGGTTGAGAAGCGGGGTGGGTTGAAAGACCCGCCCCGTTTGCTTTGAGGACGACGCGACTATTTGCCGTACTGTTCGTCGCTGACCTTTTCCATCCAGTCGACGCCCTTGCCGCCGGCGATGTTCGTAATGGCGATATGGCTCATCGAAGTGGTCGCCGTGGCGCCATGCCAGTGCTTCACGCCCGGCGGCGTCCAGATCACATCGCCGAGTGTATCAACGTTACGGCTCCTGATGGTGTGCAGGTCGGCGGCTCCGATCTGGTGCTGAACGGCTTCGGTATGTTGTCATACTGCCGTCTGTACGCAGACTTCTACCAGGTACCATGAGAGAGCCGCTGACTGCGCCACCTGGCCAACATCGGCACCAATCACTGCGCCGGTGGCGGGTATAGGTACTTAAATCAGAAGACCGGGCGCAAATTCTCTGCTCGCGAATTCTCCGCTGTGGCCGGGTTTACGTACAACTTCGAGAACCCGGATACCGACTACCAGAACGGTATCAGCTCGCATCTGGACTTGAGCGCCTCGCAATTTCTCTCGAGGCGCTGGCATGTCGGACTGGTCGGTTACTTCTGCTACCAGCGGACGGGTGACAGTGGATCGGGCGCTGTGCTCGGCGATTTCAAATCGCAGGTCGCCGCGATCGGACCGGGTGCGAAGTGATGGTTGGCGGGCCGGCATCGGGCGCGGGCCGCGGTGTCGGCAGGCGGCGGGCGTTGCGAGGTCGACGCAACACTCGATGAGGAGAGGGAACGCGACGTGAAACGCGCGGTCGTTGTCGCAGCGAGCATATCCATCCTCCTGGTGACCGCGTGGTGGACGCTTGCCCTTGTATTTGCGGGGCCAGATCCGGCTTGGGCGAGGACCGGGCTCGCCGCGGTCTACGCATTGGGTACGCTCGGGATTCTTCTGTGGTTGCGCCCGTTCGCCTGGGCGCTCGCGGCCTGGGGCCTCGCCTTTGTCGCATTGCTGATTTGGTGGGGCACGATCCGGCCCAGCAACGATGGCGACTGGCAGCCCGATGTGGCGCGCCTGCCGCGGGTCGAGGTGCGGGGAGAGCAACTGACCTTTCACAACGTTCGCAACTTCGACTACCGCACGGAGAGCGACTTCACCCCTCACTACGAGGATCGCACCTATGATCTCTCCGCCCTGCGCGGGGTAGACCTCTTCATGTCCTATTGGGGTTCGCCGGCCATCGCGCACACGATCATGAGCTGGCAGTTCGACAACGCGTATCCACTAGCCGTCTCGATCGAGGCGCGCAAGCGCAAGGGGCAGGAGTATTCCGCAATCAAGGGCTTTTTCAAGCAGTACGAGATCATCTATGTGGTAGCCGACGAGCACGACGTGGTGGGGCTGCGCATCAATCATCGTGGCGAAGAGGTTTACGTCTACCGGCTGAAGTCCACACCGGAGCTGGCCCGGGCGCTGTTGTTGAGCTACGTCGACAGCATCAACGGCCTGGTTGAACGCCCGCAGTTCTACAATGCGCTCGTCGACAACTGCACGACGAGCGTCCGCCGCCACCGGGAACACGTGGATCCGGACGCACCTCCTTTCGATTGGCGTCTTTTGGCCAACGGCTACCTGGACCGGCGCTTGTACGACCGAAGCATCGTAGACACGCGCCTGCCCTTCGAAGAGCTGCGCCGGTTGAGCCACATCAACGGCAGGGTGAAGGCGGCGGATGTGGGTCTCGCATTTTCACAACGGATACGCGAAGGGTCTGCCCGACCCAAGGGTTCCTGGCCGGTAACGCGGCCGCGCCGAATCTTGAAGCCGACGGCGGGAGCGTGGCAACAGCATTGCGACTTGCGGGGTGCAAACATGAGCGAACAACACCTGAGCAACGATCCTCATCTCCGGCGCGCTGGTATTGCGTTAGCGCGAATCGCGATGCCTGTAGCAATCGTGCTGTTCACCGGCTGCGCAACCAACCATCCGCTGATGCCCAGTCCGACGATGTATGTCGGGCAACAGGCCAAGCCCCTTTTCACGGATATTCCGGCCGATAGGCAGAAAGCGCCCCTCGATCTGCTGTACGTCACCGATCGCGCGCCGGCGACCGAGGCGGACAAGACACTTCCCTACAGCTCCGAGCGCTCGCGTTCGATGGCGTTCGGCGCGGTCACCATAGAGTTCGGCAATGGGGTGTCCTGGGACACGTTGGTCGGGCAAAGCACCCAGAGCAAGCGCTCGGTGCCACTTGACCTCAAGCTCGGACCGGCGACGGAGCTTGGGCGCTTTCCGCCGATTTCCTACGGGGTTGAATCCACCCCCGCGGGCCTGGTGCGGACCCCCGCTACGATTGACGCGCATGAGAAGGCGGCAGCCATGCTGCAGGCCGAGGTCACACGCCGCCTCGCCGACGCGCCGCGCAAGGAAGTCGTGCTGTTCGTCCACGGTTACGCCAACACGTTCCAGGACGCGTCGTTCACGATGGGCGAGCTGTGCCATTTTTTCGGGCGTGAGTTCGTCTGCGCGCTCTTCACGTGGCCCGCGGGCGGCTCGGCCGGCCTGTTCTTCGGCTACAACGTCGATCGCGAGTCGGGCGAGTTCGCCGTGCTTCACCTCAAGCAGGCCCTTCGCATCATCGCCGACACGCCCGGAGTGGAGAAGGTGCACCTCCTCGCTCACAGCCGCGGCACCGATGTGCTGGTTACCACCCTGCGCGAGCTCGAGATCGAGGCCTACATAGGCGGGCTGATGCTCGACAGCAGATTCAAAATACGCAACATCGTGCTGATGTCGCCCGACCTGGACCTGGATGTAGGGATAGCCAAGTTGTTCAGCATCGAATCCGACCCCGACCTGCCCTTCGGGAAGGCGCCGGATCCGCGGCTCGTCATCCCTCATCCCACGCTGCGCCTCACCGTTTACATGTCGGAGGGCGACAAGGCGCTCAGCGTGTCCGAGTGGTTGATGGGCAGCCTGCACCGGATAGGACGTCTTGATCAAGCAATGCTCTCCAAGGAAGATCTCGCCAAGTCGCGGGAAATCGCCGGCTGGTCCGCCTTCATCCAGGTCACCGGCACGTCCGGTTTCCTCGGTCACAGCTATTTCGTCTCCGACCCTGCGGTGAGCTCGGATCTGGTTGCGCTTATTCGCTATGGACTTGAGCCTGGGGATCCGGGTCGCCCGCTCGAAGAAATCTCGAAACCTTTTTGGACGATTTCGCGGGCGCGCGCCGCCAGCGAGTAGAGAGCCTGCCATCGCGGCTGCTCTCTGCGTTTCCGCTTCGTCGCGGATTCCTATCGGGCGCGGAATGCCTTGTCAGCTCCGCGGTTCAGCGGCTTTCCGAGTTTCCGGTTCGAGCAATCCACCGTCCATCGCCCTCATATGTGATCGGCGATCCGCGTGACTTCGCCCGAGGCGGTCAAAGCGCTGACCGTCACCAGTTTGCGATCGCGTGGTGAAAGATCGGGGCGTTGCCACAAACTGCGAAGCAGATGGGGCGATTGAACGACCTCGTCGCTGCCAAGCTCGTCGATGATGATGAAGAGATCGCCTAAGGTCGGCGCGGGCTGACCCTCGTCGATCCCGCGCGTGGCGAAGACATCTTTTGCTATCGCGACCGCGGACAGGGCGTTTTCCCGGCCGGAGAAGAACGCGAGATGCGTGATGATCTCCGAGATCTCGCCCGGCGCGACCCCGTTCTCGAGCGCCAAATTGAAATAGCAGGGCATCTGCGCCGTTTGATTCTGCGCGATGAGCGCCGCCAAGGTGACGATGCTGCGCTCCCGGGGCGCCAGGTCGGCGCGTTGCCATAGATCGCTACGCGCGGGGAGCTCGGCCGCCGACGGCGCGATCATCGAGAGCAACGCGAATATCCAGAGCCATGTCTTCTTCATTTTCTCGTCCTTCCGCTCAAGCGTTTCAGTTTCCAGCGTGGGCCGGCTCAGCGGCCGACCAGCTTCTGCAGATGTTCGGGATAGCGCGCGCCCTTGCACGGTGACTTGAGAGACGGCGCGATCGATGTCGCGGAGATCGTCGGAGGTCAGTTCGATGTCCGCTGCTGCGGACGTTCTCCTCCAGCCGGTGCAGCTTCGTGCGTGCCGGGGATCGGCACGATCCACGGCGCTTGAGCGAGGAGCCAGGCGAGGGCGATCTGCGCCGGCGTCGCGCGCTTTCGGTCCGCGATCTGGCCGAGCACGGCGACCAGGGCCTGGTTCGCCTTGCGCGCCTCCGGGGCGAAGCGGGGGACGACGTTGCGAAAATCGGTGCTGTCGAATTTCGTGTTCTCGTCGATGGCGCCGGTGAGGAAGCCCTTTCCCAGCGGGCTGAAGGGAACGAAGCCGATGCCGAGTTCCGCGAGGGTCGGGAGGATTTCCCTCTCGGGCTCGCGCCACCACAGCGAATACTCGCTTTGGAGGGCGGTGACCGGCTGGACGGCGTGCGCGCGCCGGATCGTCTGCACGCCGGCTTCCGACAGGCCGAAATGCTTCACCTTGCCCTGCTGGATCAGGTCCTTCACGGCGCCGGCCACGTCCTCGATCGGCACGTCGGGATCGACGCGGTGCTGGTAGAAGAGATCGATGACGTCCGTTTTGAGCCGCTTGAGCGACGCCTCGGCCACCTGCTTGATGTGCGCGGGCCGGCTGTCGAGGCCGCGCTGCGCGCCGTCCTCCCCGCCGACTTCAAATCCGAACTTGGTGGCAATCACCACCCGCCCACGGACCGGCGCGAGCGCTTCGCCCACAAGCGTTTCGTTCGTGAAGGGCCCGTAGACCTCGGCGGTGTCGAAGAACGTGACGCCGCGTTCGACCGCCGCCCGGATCAGGGCGACCGCCTCGCCTGTGTCCGTGGCCGGGCCGTAGCCATAGCTCAGGCCCATGCAGCCGAGGCCGATGGCTGAAACTTCCAGGCCGGACTTTCCAAGTTTGCGCGTCTGCATGTTTCGACTCCGATTGCGTGGGTGCGCGGCGCCGAGCATCAGCGATCGCCGCGGTATTGCGCGTCGCTGACTTTTTCCATCCATTCGACGCTCTTGCCGCTGACCACGTTCGTAATGGCGATGTGGCTCATTGAGTTGGTTGCGGTCGCGCCATGCCAATGCTTCACGCCCGGCGGGGACCAGACCACATCACCTGGCTTGATCTCCCGCTTCTGGCCGCCTTCTTCCTGCACCCAGCCGGTTCCGGACATGACGATCAGGGTCTGGCCGGCGGGGTGGGTGTGCCAGGCGGAGCGCGCGCCGGGCGCGAAGGTCACAAGACCGCCTGACGCATGCGTATGCTCGTTCGCCGCGAACAGGGGGTCCACCACGACCGACCCCGTGAAATTCTGCTCCGGCCCTCTGACGGAGGGCCGCGACCCGTTGGGGCTGATCTGCATGGTCTCTGCGTAAGCCGGTGCCGCGGCCATGAGAGCCAGCGAGACGGTGGTTGCTTTCAGGCGGGTCATTTCGGTTCTCCCTAATGCCTGTCCCATGATTTAGAGCGTCCATACTGTTGCGATAAGCCGCTATAATCTGCATGGACCTATCAATGAGGCTCATAAATGCAGCGCGGCAATCTCAATGATCTGATGGCCTTTCTGGCCGTCGCCCGCGAGCGCAGCTTCACCAAGGCGGCGGCGAAGCTGGGTGTGTCCCAATCCGCGCTCAGCCACACGATGCGGGAGCTCGAAGCCCGGCTGGGGGTGCGGCTGTTGACACGTACGACACGCAGCGTGTCGCCGACAGATGCGGGCGAGCGCCTGCTCCGCACCGTGGGCCCCCGGCTCGAGGAGATCGATGTCGAACTGGCGGCTTTGAGAGATATGAAGGAGAGGCCCGCCGGCACAATCCGGATCACGGCCACCGACTTTGTCGCCGACACGATCCTGCTGCCGAAACTGACGAAGCTCCTGCAGAAATATCCGGATATCAAAATCGAGATCATCGTCGAGAGCGCGCTGATGGATATCGTTGCGCAGCGATACGACGCCGGCGTGCGCAGCGGCGAGCAGGTGGCGAAAGACATGATCGCTGTGCGCATCGGGCCGGATCTGCGCATGGCCGTCGTAGGGGCCCCGTCGTATTTCAAGAGTTGGTCGGAGCCGAAAACGCCGCAGGACTTGATCGGTCACAACTGCATCAATTTGCGTCTAGCGACTCGAGGCGGGCTGTATGTCTGGGAGTTCGAAAAGGGTCACCGGGAGTTGAACGTGCGGGTCGAAGGCCAGCTCATCTTCAACAGCCCTGCGCAGATGGTCCATGCGGCGCTGGCCGGGCTCGGTTTGGCCTATGTGCTGGAAGATGTGGTACAGCCCTATATCGCGAAAGGCCGTCTCAAGCGCGTGCTGGAGGATTGGTGCCTTCCGTACTCGGGTTATCACATTTACTACCCAAGCCGACGCCAGTCCTCGGCGGCCTTTGCCCTCGTTGTCGATGCGCTGCGCTACCGCGGTTAACGCAGCACCAGGACGCCGAGAGACGGGAGATAGGTCAGTCCAGGTTTTTCGCCGCCAGGAACTTTGACATCAGATCGGCGATCTGAAGATTGTTCAGATCCGAGAATGGGAAGTGCGTGTTGCCGCGAATTCCTATTTCCGGCAGATGCACCAGGGTGACATCGCCACCATGGCGATTGACTGCATCCCTCCAGAGCCTGGCCATCGCGAGCCGCACGCGCCAATTGTCTTCGCCTATATTCGCCGTCGGCCGCTCAGGGATGTTGTCGCCGTAGTAGACGACGATGGGGATTCTTGTGAGCCGCATGAACTCCGACATGGGCACGCCGATGCCTTCGAGTGTGCCAGCAGAGCTCTGCATAGGCGGGGGCACCTCGCCTTCCGGGAACATAAAGCCGCTGCCGGGCTCATAGGCGACGATGGCGCGGACATTCTGATTCTTGAGCGCCGTGAGCCAGCCGGGGCCACCGCTTTGGGAGTGGGTGACGAGAATCCCCGGGCCGATCTTGTTGAAGAGCTCGGAAACGGCGTCCGAGATCACACCCATATCGAAGGGCCCGGTGTTGGGCGTCATCGAGCGGAAGTACTGGTTCAGCGTTTCGGGCTCGGGCGAGAACTGCACGCCCGGAAAATAATTCGGCCAGATTCCGATACGGAAAATGTTGAACCACAATTGCTCGTCGGGTGTGGGCGTGATTGTGGCCGCGACGGTGCTGCGCCCGGCATTGCCGCGTCGCGGCTGGTCAAGCACATAGACCCCGAAACGGCGGCGCAGGAAGATATTTTGATAGCCTTCCCGTCCGTCCGGCGTGGTTCCCCATGTTTTCGAGAACTGTCCGGCGCCATGCCAGAGCACGAGCGGAAGCGCGCGCGCGTTGACCGGCTTCTGATAGAAGACATAGGCATGGTCGCCGCGGAACGTTTGCCCCGCAGGAGTGGGCTTGTTGGGATCGAAGGTTCCCGGATTGGCGATCACTGTTCCGCCGACAGCGAAACTGCCTTGTTCTTGAATGACCAGCGGCCCGGGCTTGCTTGTCTCGTCAGCCATCGCACTAGGTGACACGATAATCCCGGTCAAGACTAGTAAGCGTGCAATAAAATATCCCCGGGGCATCAATGTCATCGGAACCTTCTCATCTATAACCGCCGGATTTTACTGTTAGCTCGATTGTCTAATTTTGATTAGTCGGCCATTTGCGATAGGGCTTATGAAGCTGCCTCATCAAAGTTAAGCTGAGGAACGCGGCGAGTGCCGTTGACGGCATGCGTTATTTGGGCCGCTTCTCGAAGACGTCCTTTGCCACCGGCATCGCCGAGAAGACGTTGGGCCAACCGACATAGAAGGCCAGGTGCGTAATAGCCTCGGCGGCTTCGGGCTGCTTGAGGCCGTTATCCATCGCCCGGTTGAGATGGCCGGTCAGCTGCGCGAACTGACCCGAGGCGATGAGCGCGCTGATCGTGACCAGGCTGCGATCGCGGGGCGCGAGGTCCGGACGCAGCCATAGGTCACGGAACAGGATATCGGTGGTGTACTGCACGACACCCGGAAAGACCGCGCCGAATTGCTGGCCGACACGCGTGGCGCGGTCCGCCTCGCTGGCTTCGTCCAGCGGCAGAAGCGGGCCGGTCGCCGGCGGGAGCTGATCGGCGCCGATCTTGCGCTCGGCAAAAACATCCTTCGCGACTGCGATTGCCGACATGGCGTTCGCCCAGCCGGAATAGAACGCGAGATGCGTGATGATCTCGGAGATCTCGCGCGGTTTGACGCCGTTATCGAGCGCCAGGTTGAGATGGTAGGGCATCTCGATCGTCTGGTTGCGCGCGATCAGGGCGGAGAGCGTCACGACGCTGCGGTCCCGGGGTGCCAGACCAGGGCGTTTCCAGAGGTCGCCGAGAAGCGGGCCTTGCGTGTATTTCTCAAGGGCCGGAGCGACGGTGCGAACATCGTCCAGTGTCAGCATGGGCAGAGCGTTCGATCTTGCCATCGCTTTTGTCTGATCCCCTTGAGCCGACGCTGAAGCTATCAGGGAGAGCGACGCAATCGCCGCCGCAAGGAGTTTCATTTCACCACCTGTCGGTCAAATTCATCGATCCGAGGGAGCGCGGTCGAGCCTCTCTCCTGGAACAGGCCTCAAAATAAGGGGGAGAGGGCGTTTGACTAGCCGCCATATCTCGATAGGACTTATCGCGCTGCCGCATGAATGGCGGCTCTGCCGTCAGACATTTTCCCGGCCATCCGCGTTATTCCTGATCCGTAGGCGCTGTTGAGCCCTGCACGGGACGCAACGCGCGCATGTGGGCGTGGCGATGGCGGAGCAATCGGAGGACATTGGAAAGATTGTGTCCCCGCATCCCGACAAGCCGGCCCTGATTCCCACACTTGCCGCAGCGCTCGCCGCCATCCTGGGTGCGTCGGCGGCCGTCGCCACGCGCTTTGTGCTGCCCGAAAGCGATGGGCTGTCGGTCGCTTTCCTGCGGACATCGGGCTCGACCTTCGTGGTCCTCGCCATCGCGCTCGCGAGTGTGCGGCTGCGCTATCAGCTCAAGGACCTGCCGATCGTGCTTGGCCTCGGCCTGATGCAGTTCACCGGCTTCGCCTTCCTGTTCCATGCCGCGTTCCAGTACGTGCCGGCGGCGCGCGGGGCGCTCGTGCTGTCGACCATGCCGATCCTGACGTTGGCGCTGGCCGTGCTGGTTGGGCGCGAGCGGCTGTCGGCGATGAAGCTGGTCGGCGGGTTGCTGGCGCTGGGCGGTGTCGCGATCGCGCTGGGCGACCGCGCGGCGGCACAGGGGCCCGACGTGTGGAAGGGCGATGCGCTGATGTTCGCCGCCGCGGCGCTGGGCGCCATTTACAACGTGCTCGCGGGCCTCATGCTGCGCACCTATAACGCCGTGGCGCTGACCACGCTGCAGGTCACCGTGGGCTCCTCGGCGTTGTTCCTCATCTTGTGTTGGCGCGGCGATTTTTCCGGGATCACCGGCATCAGCGCGCCGGGATGGGTCGCGATGCTCTACCTGATGACCGTGGGCGGGATCGTGCCGTCGCTGCTGTGGAACTGGTCGTTGGGCCGTATCGCGCCGTCGCGCGCCGCCGTCACGGTAACCATCAATCCGATCTTCGCGGCGTTGCTCGGCGCCTTGATCCTGGCGGAGCCGGTCACGACACGGCTCTTCATCGGCCTGGTTGGCGTCGTCACCGGAATCGCGCTCGCGAACTGGCCCCATCGTTCGCCTCGTTAACCATCCGCTCGAACTTCGTAAAGCGCACCAGAATGCGAGGACCTGCACTCGCGCGCCGCCTCGGTGGCGGAAAAAGAAGCGGCGTGCGCAAAATCTCGACATCACGCACCGATTGGAGAGACTGAGTTGGAAATATTAATCATGCATGCGGCCGTATCCTGCAGTTTGCAACCTTCGTTAACAGGGAAATGTTGGTGACACGAACTGTTTGAGGTGCCAATTGTGGTGCAGTTTCATTGTTATTTTTCTTCTTAGGTGCGTTTTCTTCTTGGCAGTACTTTTATTCGACACTACGATCGCGTGTATTGATTTTTGATAACGTCGATTTTGTCGGCATGTGTTTCTGGGGGATGATCAATCATGGCGCGTCGTATCGAGCTTAAGCCGCATTCGAAAAAGATCGAAGAGATCCGTAAATCAGCATTGTCAGCGCAGGTGAAAAACGCAGCTTCATGCGCCGCACCTGCTGAGAGCATTTCGAGCAACCCGATGGGCACGGATGGATTCGAGTTCATCGAATACACCGCCCTCGATACCAAGCCGCTGGAAGCGCTGTTCGAGAGTTTGGGCTTGGTTGCGGTCGCCAAGCATCGCTCCAAGAACGTGACGCTCTATCGCCAGGGCGATATCAACTTCATTGTCAATGCCGAGCCGGGTGGCTTTGCGGAGTCCTTCGCGCGTGCGCATGGACCGTCCGCCTGTTCGATGGCATTTCGCGTCGCCGACGCCGCGGCGGCATATCAGCGCGCGCTTGCTCTCGGCGCCAAACCGTTCCAGGGCCAGAGCGAGCTCAAGGATCTCAACATTCTGGCGATCGAGGGGATCGGCGGAAGCCTTCTCTATTTCGTCGATCGTTACGGACCGCGGGGTAATATCTACGATAACGATTTCATGCCGCTGCCGGGCGCCAGCCAGAATTCCGAGGGCGTGGGCCTCACTTATATCGATCATCTGACTCACAACGTCTATCGCGGTCGCGTGCCGCATTGGGCGGGGTTTTACGAGAAGCTCTTCAATTTCCGACAAGGCAGCCAGTACGACATCGAGGGCAAATTGACTGGCTTCCGACTGACGGCGATGACGAGTCCCTGCGGCAAAATCCGCATTCCGATCAGCGAAGCGACCGACGATAAATCACAAATTCGGGAATATCTCGATCTCTACAAGGGCGAAGGGATCGGGCACATCGCGATGGGCAGCGATGACATCTACGCGTCTGTTGAGCAACTCAAGGCGCGCAAGGTGAAATTCATGGAGACGCCGGACACCTACTACACGATGGTGGATAAGCGCGTGGGGGGCCATCGCGAGAATCTGCCGCGGCTCAGAAAGAACCGTATCCTGATCGATGGCGCGCCCAAGCAGGACCGTGGATTGCTCCTGCAGATCTTCACGGACACGGTCATCGGACCGATCTTTTTTGAGATCATCCAGCGCAAGGGCAACAACGGCTTCGGCGAGGGCAACGTCACGGCGCTGTTCGAATTGGTCGAGCTCGATCAAATCCACAGAGGCGTGCTCGCAGCGGAGTGATGCTGGTGGGGCTCTAGTCGCCCGATTGGTCCAGCACCCGTGCGCGGTCCGTCAGCCAGGTGAGGGTGCGGTCCAGCGCTTCGCGATCAGCATCTGAGAGGCCGGCCAGGAGCTGCGCTTCCTTGGCGAGTGCCAAGGGTACAATCGCGGCGTGGATCTTGCGGCCCGCCGCGGAGAGGCGCAGGGCAGAGCGGCGGCGGTCGGCGCCGTCGACGGCGTGCTCGATCAGCTTGGCTTTACGCATGCGTGCCACCGCGCGGCTCACGCGCACCTTGTCCATCTCGGTGCGCTCGCAAACCTCGTTGGCGGAGAGGGGGGCAAAGCGGCCCAGCACCGCCATCACCCGCCATTCCGGGATCGTCATGCCAAAGCGCTGGATGTAGATGCGCCCGATGGCGCGGCTCATGAGGTTGGTGAGAACCGAGAGCCGGTAGGGGACGAAGCGCTCGAGCGCGAAGGCGGCGTTCTCGGCGCCCGCAACCGGGGCCGATGCCAGCGCCGCCACCTTCCCCCTTGGCAGTGGTTTCATTTGAAACTATTATGGGAGCCAATCGCCCCTATCGTCAAGCGCCCGGGAGGAATTTGCTCATGGCCAAGTCGACCAGGTCGAAGCGGAGCCAGGCCAAGGCGTCCGGTGCACGCAAGGCACGCCCGGCTCAGCCGTCGAAAAAACCGACGGCGCGCGCCGCGGTGCCAGCGCAGATCACCGCCATCAATCCGATGGGCACGGACGGGTTCGAGTTCGTCGAGTACACCGCACCGGACACCAAGGCGCTGGGCAAGCTGTTCGAGAGCCTGGGCTTCGCCGCGGTCGCCAAGCACCGTTCCAAGAATGTGACGCTCTATCGCCAGGGCGAAGTCAATTTCATCGTCAATGCCGAGCCGGACAGTTTCGCGCAGGCGTTCGCGCGCGTGCACGGTCCCTCGGCCTGCGCCATGGCGTTTCGCGTGGCCGACGCGGCCGCCGCGTTCAAGCGCGCGGTCGATCTCGGCGCCAAGCCGTTCCATGGCAAGGTCGGGCCGATGGAGCTCAACATCCCGGCGATCGAGGGGATTGGCGGCAGCCTGATCTATCTTGTCGATCGCTATGGGCCGGCGGGCAGCATCTACGACGTCGACTTCAAGCCGCTGCCGGGTGTCGACCAGGCGCCGAAGGGTGCGGGCCTCACCTATGTCGACCATCTGACGCATAACGTCATTCGCGGGCGCATGGATCTGTGGGCGCGGTTCTATGAGAAGCTCTTCAACTTCCGCGAAATCCGCTATTTCGATATCGAGGGCAAGCTGACGGGGCTCAAATCGAAGGCGATGACCAGCCCGTGTGGCAAGATCCGCATTCCGATCAATGAATTGACCGACGACAAATCCCAGATCCAGGAATATCTGGAAGCCTATAAAGGCGAGGGGATCCAGCATATCGCGCTGGGCAGCGATGACATCTACAAGACGGTCGAGGGCTTGCGGGCGCGCAAGGTTAAATTCCTCAACACGCCTAATACCTATTACGAGATGGTCAACACGCGCGTTCCCGGCCATCGCGAGAATCTGCCGCGGCTCAAGAAGAATGCGATCCTGATCGATGGTGCCCCAACGAAGGATGGCGGGCTGCTGTTGCAGATCTTCACAGATACGGTCATCGGCCCCATCTTTTTCGAGATCATCCAACGCAAGGGCAATGAGGGCTTCGGCGAAGGCAATTTCAAAGCGTTGTTCGAATCGATCGAACTCGACCAGATCCGCAGAGGAGTGCTGCAGGCATGAAAAGCTGGATCTCCTTTCCGCGCAAGGAAGGCTCGGCCTCGCGCCAGGCGCATGCCGATCTGCCCGCGGGCACCTATGAGCGCGAGCTGGGCAAGGAAGGCTTCTTCGGCCCCGCGACGCAGATGTATCACGCGCATCCGCCCACGGGTTGGACGCACTGGGACGGCGATTTGAAGCCGCGCGCCTTCGATCTGACGAAGCTCAACAGCCTGACGTCATCGCCATGGGAGGCGGTCGACGTGCTGCACAACGCGCATGTGAAGCTGCGCTACTGGCGGCTCGAAGGGAAAATGGACCATCTGGCGCGCAACGCCGATGGCGACGAGCTGATCTTCATCCATGAAGGGGCTGGCGCCTTATTCTGCGACTACGGCCATCTCGAGTTTCGCGACGGCGACTACATCGTCCTGCCGCGCGGCACGATGTGGCGCATCGAGGCCCGCGAACCGGTGACGGCCGTGCTGGTGGAAGCGACCAATGACGGCTACCGGCTGCCCGAGAAGGGCATGGTCGGCAAGCATGCGATCTTCGATCCGGGCGTGCTGGATACGCCGACGATCGACGACGCCTTCAAGGCGCAGCAGGGTGAAACGGAGACGCGCGTCGTCATCAAGCGCAACGGCAAGCTCACCACTGTGACCTATCCATTCAATCCCCTCGATGCGATTGGCTGGCAGGGTGATTTGATGCCGGTCAAGATCAACTGGCGCGACATCCGCCCGGTGATGAGCCATCGCGTTCATCTACCGCCTTCGGCGCACACGACGTTTCTGACAGGGCGCTTCGTCGTCTGCACGTTTGCGCCGCGCCCGGCGGAGTCCGATCCGGGTGCGCTCAAACTGCCGTTCTTCCACAACAACGACGATTTCGACGAGGTGATCTTCTATCATCGCGGCAAGTTCATGTCGCGCGACAACATCCACCCCGGCATGATGACGCTGCACCCGTGCGGCTTCACGCATGGACCGCATCCCAAGGCGTTCGCGATGGCGGCCCAGGCCAAGGGCGGGCACATGCTGGACGAGGTCGCGATGATGATCGACGCGCGCGACGCGCTGAGCATGGGCGCGTTGCCCGAGGGCGTGGAGTGGCGGGGCTATGTCGATAGCTGGCGGGCGAAGCCGGCGGCGGAATAAGAACCAGGGGGAAGTCTCGTGAAGCTGGCAACGCTCAAAACGGGCGGGCGCGACGGCACGCTCGTCGCCGTCTCGCGCGATCTCACGCGGGCGGTCAGCGTGCGGCGGATCGCGCCGACGCTGCAAAACGCCCTCGACAATTGGTCGAAGGTCCAAGGCGATCTCGAAGGCGTGTCGCGATCGCTCAACGACGGGAAGGGCGATGTCTTCGGCGAGCGCCCCTTCGCGTTCGATCCCTCGAGCCTTGCCTCGCCGCTGCCGCGCGCCTACCAGTTCGCCGACGGGAGCGCCTATCTCAATCATGTCGAGCTGGTGCGCAAGGCACGCGGCGCCGAGATGCCGCCCAGTTTCTACACCGACCCGCTGATGTACCAGGGCGGCTCGGATGCGTTCCTCGGACCGACGGACGATGTCGAAGCCATCGACGAAGCCCACGGCATCGATTTCGAATCCGAGGTCGCGGTGATCACAAACGACGTGCCGATGGCGGTGACGCCGGCGGCGGCGCGCGCTCACATCAAACTGGTGATGCTGGTCAACGATGTGAGCCTGCGCAATCTCATTCCGGCCGAACTCGCCAAAGGCTTCGGTTTTTTTCATGCGAAGCCGGCCTCGTCGTTCTCGCCCGTCGCGGTGACACCGGATGAGCTGGGCACGGCCTGGGACGGCGCCAAGCTGCATCTGAAGCTGGAGAGCCATCTCAATGGGGCGTGGTTCGGCAGCCCGAATGCGGGTGTCGACATGAATTTCGATTTCGGCCAGCTGATCGCGCATGCGGCCAAGACGCGCCGGCTGGCGGCGGGGACGATCGTCGGGTCGGGCACTGTCTCCAATCGCGATCGCGCCACGGGCTCGTCGTGCCTGGCCGAGCGGCGCACGATCGAGACGCTGGACCAGGGCAAGCCGGTGACGCCCTTCATGAAATTCGGCGACCGCATCCGCATCGAGATGCGCGATCCGGCCGGCGCCTCGATTTTCGGCGCGATCGACCAGCAGATTGTGCGCTATAAGGGCGCATGACACAGCCCGAGCGGCATGGCGGCCCCTACGCCAATTGTGCCGTCGTTCCCAATGTTTTCCAGGCCGGCGAGCTCGACCGGATCATCGCGTTCGGCCAGCGCCTGGCGTTGGAGGCGGGAAAGATCCAGCTTGGCGAGATGGACACAAGCTTGCGCAAATCACGCGTGGCGCAAATTCCCCCGAACGAGGAGACGCGCTGGATCTACGAGCGGCTGATGCAGGTGGTCGCCGCGGTCAACCGCCAAGCGTGGAAGTTCGAGATTGAGTCGATGCAGCCGATTCAGTACGGTGAATACGGAGAAAGCGAATACTACAACTGGCACATGGATTTGGGCGAACACGCCATCACCCAGCGCCGCAAAATCAGCATCACGGTGCAACTCGACGATCCGTCCGTCTATGACGGCGGCGATCTGGAATTCTGGGCGGGCGGCACGCAGAAGGCGTCGCGTGCGCGCGGCGGCGTGGTGGTGTTTCCCAGCTATCTCCTGCACCGGGTGTCGCCCGTGACGCGAGGCCTGCGCCGCTCGCTCGCCGCCTGGACGCTCGGCACCAAGCCGTTTGCCTAACCAATCACAGGGATGAACTACCGGTCATGAAGCTCCACGGGTATTTCCGCTCTTCCGCCGCGTTTCGCGTGCGCATTGCCCTCAACTTGAAGGGGCTGGAGTACGAGCAAACCTTCATCCATCTGCGCAAGGGTGAGCAGACGGCGCCGGATTTCCTCAAGCTCAACCCGCAAGGGTTGGTGCCGGCGCTGGAAGACGATGGCGCGGTGCTGACGCAGTCGATGGCGATCATCGAGTATCTCGACGAGACGCATCCCAAGCCACCTTTGCTACCCAAGACGCCGGTCGAGCGCGCGCGCGTGCGCGCGATCGCGCAGGCCATCGCCTGCGACATCCATCCGATCGACAATTTGCGCGTGCTCAACTATCTCAAGACCACTCTCAAGGTCACGACCGAGCAGCACGACGCCTGGTACAATCACTGGATCGTCGAGGGTTTCCGCGGCGTCGAGGAGCTGCTGTCGCGACCGGGGACGGGCGCGTTCTGCCACGGCGACACGCCGGGCCTCGCCGATATCTGCCTGGTGCCGCAGGTGTTCAATGGCAAGCGCCTCAACGCGCCCCTGGACCGGTTCCCGCGCGTCATGAAGGTCTTCGGCGCTTGCATGGCGCTGCCGGCGTTCAAGAACGCGGCGCCGGAGAATCAACCGGACAAGGAATGAGCGAGCGCGCCGACAAGCTGGCACAGGAGCTGCGCGAGGCCTTTGCCAATCGCGCGATGATCTATGCCGAGACCTATGCCGAGCTGCGCGGCGAGCTGGGCGAGAAAGCGGCCGCGGCACTGATGGGCCGGGCCCTCTATCGGCGCGGCCAGGACGTCGCGCGAAAATTGTTCGCCGGCATCGCGCCGGGCGATGCGGCCGCCGTGGCCGAGCGCTTCTTGTCGGTGAGTCCGGATGGCGGCTGCCTGTTCCCCACGCAGGTCGAGCGGCCGGGCGATGGCAGCGTGCATATCAAAGTGCAGAGCTGTCCGCTGCTGGGCGCGTGGCAGCAGGCTGGCGTGCCGCCAGCGGAGATTGCGCAGCTCTGCGCCATCGCCGGGCGCTTCGACAACGGATTGTTCGAATCCGCCGGCATCGATTTCGCGGCGGAGACGTGGCAACCCGGCGGGACCGGCTGTTGCCATCTGCATCTGCGGCCGCGGCCTTAGTCTGCGCTTTCAGCGTGTCGCGACCGCTTGCGGTTTGACGAAGACGAAGCGGGTCGACAGGGGCGGCCTGAAATCCGGGTTGCCGTCGCTGCTGATCAGGAGAAGTCCTTCGCCGCCATTCGCCACGGCGAGGATGAGCGGGCGTCCGCGCTGCGTTTGGAGGGGCTGCATGGCGATGTGGAGGAACTCGCCGAGCGGCTGGTTCATGTACTGCAGACGCAATTGCGGTCCGATCTCAGCGGGGCAGAGCTCGTAGCCGAGCTTTGCGGCGCGCGCGTAAATTTCCGCGAGCGATGCCGGTTGCCCATGAAAGCCGAGCTGGGTCACGCTGAGAGCGGCGAGCTGAACCCGCGCGCGCGACTTGTTGATATTGAAATTCGGGTGGTCCAAAATCTCGGCGACGTTGGGGCCGAAGCGGCAGCGCTTGCGCCCGAGCGCGTCGCGAAGCGTGCCGGCGTTTTCATGCATTCCGATGCTGATCGTTTTCCAGGTTGGGGCGTCGATCGCGGGCGTGCCGCCGATCGCCGACGGCGCAATCCGGTCATTGCCGGGCACGCGCGCAGTCTTCGAATAGAACGCTTGGCCGTGAAGCCCGCAATCGGGCTGCCCGGACGCGGGCGCTTCGGCGACGAGATATCTCGGCGGGTCAGGCGGACTGAAGGGCTTGGCTGGTGATGCTTGGGCAATAACGGCGCCGGTCTGAATTGCGAGTCCACCGACAAGAAAAATGAGCGAGGTGGCTTTCATAAAACCTCGGTCTTGTTGAGTTCAATGATTTGTTGCGTTCAATGACATGCGTTGCGAATAGTGAAGGCTAGCGCGGCCACGACCACGACCGGCGTGACGGCGTTCACAGCGCGCGATGCAGCTTAATAACGCTGCAGAATCAGCGGCAACCAGGTAGCGCTGGCGGGTATGAATGCCACCAGCGCCAAGGTCAGCAGCTGGCAGACGATGAAGGGGATCATGCCGCGGCACATGTCGCGGTAGGTGATCTCCTTGGGTGCGATCGACTGGAAATAGAAGATGGCGGGCGCCATTGGTGGCGTGAGGTACGACGTCTGGATCGTCACTAGCATCAGCACGCCGAACCACAGCGGGTCGACGCCAGCGGCTTTCAGCAGCGGCGCGAAGATGGGTACGCAGAGCAGCACGATCGTCGCCCAGTCGAGGACGAAGCCGGCGACGAAGACGATCGCGAGGAAGAGCGCAATCATGCCCGCGGGACCGAGCTGCCAGACCGCGACGAAGCCCTGCACGAGCTTCCCACCGCCATGGACGTAGAAGACGCTGCTGAACATCGTGCCGCCCAGCACGATCAGCATGATCATGGCGGTGATCACCACGGTCTTGGTGAGCGCTTCGACGATCAAATCCCAGGACAGGCGGCGGTAGAACAGTGCCAGCAACACGGCGCCGAGCGCGCCCATCGCGGCGGCTTCGGTGGGTGAGGCGACGCCGAAGAAAATCGAGCCCAGTACGGTAGCGATGAGGGCGAGGGCTGGCAGCAATGCCGCAGCCGTGATGCGCAGCTTGGTGGCGAGCGGGACGCGCGCATGGTCGGCGGGCGGCCCGTCCTGCGGGCGCAGCCAGCAGCGGCCGGCGATATAGGCGAGGAAGAGCCCGGTCATGATCAGGCCCGGGATCAGGACGCCGGCGAACAGGTCGGTCACGGAGACTTGCGCGATCAGGCCGTAGATGACGCAGGTGACCGAGGGCGGGATGATCGTGCCAAGTGAGCCACCCGCGCAGATCGTGCCGGCGATCAGGCCGCGCTCGTAGCGCTGACGCGCCATGATCGGCGCCGTCATCAGGCCGATCACCACCTCGACCGCGCCGATGATGCCGCTGGTGGCTGCAAAGACCGCGGCCATGGCGATGGCGGCGAGTGCGAGACCGCCGGGCAGGCGCCCCAACCAGAGCTGCGTGGCGGCGAAGAGCCTTTCGGCGATGCCGGCGCGCTCCAGGATCGAGCCCATGAAGATGAAGGCGGGCACGGCCGCGAAGGCGAAGCCGGCATTGAGGTCGAGCAGGCGGCCGAGCATCTGCTGCCCCAAGGCGGGGCCAAAAAACGTGAAGCCGAACACCGCGCTGGTCGCGATCAGCGAGAAGGAGACGGGAACGCCGAGAAAGACCAGTGCGAACAGCACCGGAAACATCCAGGCGGCGAGCGACCCGTCACCCATTGCGCGTCACAAGGCGGGCGAAGCGTTCGACCATGTCGGCGATGAGTTGCAACAGGAACGTCGCCAGTGCCACGGAGAGTGCTGCGTAGTAGGGCCAGATCGGAAAGCGCAACGCGCTCACCTCCGGGACTTCGCTGCTACGCCAGGCAACGAGCGTACGGCCGATGGCGGTCCATTCGATCCAGCCGATGATCGGAATGAACAGCACCAGGGAGAAGAGGGCGAGCACAGCGTCGCGCAATGGGGGCGGCATGCGCGCGCTCAGCGCGTCGACACTGACATGGGCGTTGTGACGCAGCGCCAAGGCGCAGGCGAACAGAAACATGCTGCCATTGAGCATGGCCACGATCTCGTCGGAACCGCGGACGGGTTTGCCCAGCACGTAGCGGCCGAACACTTCCGCGAGCATCACCGCGAAGACGAGACACGCGAGCACCATCGCCAGCCGCCCGGCGCCGATCGAAATCTGCAATGCGGCGCGCGTCAGGCGGGTCAGCATCTGGTGTCCATGCTTCGAGACGCGCGCTTCGCGCGCTCCTCAGCATGAGGTGATCCTTGTATCAATAAGATAAACCTCGTCCTGAGGAGGCCCGCGGAGCGGGCCGTCTCGAAGGACGGGCCACAGAACCGATTTGTTGTTCCAGGCACAGCCTAGAGCCGGTAGTCGCTGTTGGCGTCCCATTTGTCCTGGAAGTCGAAGACGGATTTGGCCACGCGCTCGGTCCAGGGATTGCCCTTGGCCTTCTCGGCCTGGGCCGCGCGCTGCGCCCAGGCGCGCGACTTGGCCTTGATCTCCGCCATGAAGGCCGCGTCGAGATGGATGATTTCGGCCTTGCCTTTGCGCATCTCCGCCATCGCGTCGATGTCGAGCTTACCTTTCTCCAAGTAGCTTTCGAACGAGGTCAGCTTGGCCGCGAGCTCGAGGCGCTGGCGCGTCTCGGCCGGCAGCGCGTCCCAGCGCTCGGCCTTCATGAACACGGTGAAATAGCCGCCCGGCAGATGGGCGCCGGGAATGACGATGTAGGGAGCGAGGCGATTGAGGCCCATCTGCAGATTGTCGGCGGGGCCCGCCATCTTGGTGGCGTCGATGACCTTGCGCTCGAGTGCGGCGGCGACTTCGGAGGTCGGCGTGGTCACTGGCTCGGCGCCGAACTCGCGCAGGATGTCGGCCCACACACCCAGCGTGCGGAATTTGAGGCCGCGCAGATCGGCGGCATTGCGGATCGGTTTGTTGGAATGGGCGAAGATTTCCGTGGTGGCGATGCCGACCACCAGCGGGTGCAGGCCGAAGCGCTCGCGATGATGCGCGGTCAGCAGCTTCAGCCCGTCGCCCTCATAGAGCCAATGCATCGTCGCCTCGATGCCGAGGCCGCCGGGAAAGCTGGTGAACAGCGCCATGGTCGGATCGCGCTGATAGATGAGCGCCGGGGGTGCATGGCCGAGATCGGCGCGACCGTCCTCGACGGCCTTGTAGACTTCGAAGGGCGGGGCGAGCACGCCGGGCGGGAAGGCCGTGATCTCGACCTGGCCGTTGGTCTGCTGCTTGGCATGATCGACGAAGCGCTTCGAGAAGCTGGTGAAGAGATATGTGCCCTCCGGCACGATGGTCGTCATGCGCAGCTGCACACGCTGTTGTGCGGCAGCGGGAGCCGCCGTGAACGTGAGTGCCGCGGCCAGTGCGAGTGAAATGAAGCGGATCATTTGAGCCCCCGAAGCAGGCGCGGAGGCCGTGATCAGCCTCGCGCTGACGGGAGTCTATCGGGGGACGGCGACGGCGACAACGGTGCCACGCACCCATGCTTCGACAAGCTCAGCATGAGGTCGTTCTTTGGCACGAGGCGCTTTTCAGAAGCTCACTCTTTTGCAGAAACCTCATCCTGAGCTTGTCGAAGGATGAGGCTGGCGCGATGGTGGAACTGGTGCGACCTACTTCTGCCGCGCCTCGGCGATCAGCTTGGCGAGCGTCTCGGGGTCGACGGCGCCGGGGATGAGGCGATCGCCGACCACGAAGGCGGGTGTGCCGGTGATCTGCAGGTCGCGCGCGAGGCGGCGGTTGCGCTCCAGGATCTGCATGAATTCGGGCAATTCCATATCGGCCTTGAACTTCTTCATGTCCAGGCCGACCTCGCTGGCGATGCGCACGATCGTCGCTTCGTCAAATGCGCCGCGGGTGCGCATCAGGGCTTCGTGCATCGGCTGGTATTTGCCCTGGCGCTGCGCGGCGAGGGCCGCGCGCGCGGCGATCACGGAATCCGGGCCCAGGATCGGCAGCTCTTTGAAGACGATGCGCAGGTTCTTGTCGTCCTGCAGCATGCGCATCATGGGTGCTGTCATCTGCTTGCAGTAGGGGCATTTGTAATCGAAGAACTCGACCAGCGTCACGTTGGCGGTAGCAGGGCCCAGGACCGGGGCGGTTGCATCCTCGAAGATATCGGCGCGGCGCGCGATGACGGCCTCGCGCTGCTGCTGCTCGCTCTCGGCCTTGCGCTTCTGCTCGAGCGCGTCGACCGCCTCGAGGATCACCTCGGGATGGCGCATCAGATAGTCACGCACGATCTGCTCGATGCTCTTCGTCTGCTCGGGCGTAAATGATTTTTGATCGGTCTGCGCCGCGGCCGGGTGTTGCGCGCACGCGAGCATTGCCATCGCCGCAAGGCCGGACAGTCGCCAGATCGCCACAGGATTAACCTTTCACAGTGAAGCGCGGATTGTCCGCTGCGATGGGACGCCGCTCAAGTGAGCGCGCTCACCGAAAGAGTAAAATCTCCGCGACGTAGCCGACAGCCGGCGGCAGGTCGGGCGGCAGCCTGGCGGGCAGGGCGCTCACGGCGACGAAGACGATATCGACCTCGTCGCGGCGGTCCTCAGGCCAGAAATGAGCGTAAAGGGCGCTCAAATCGACATTTTCCACCAGCCATTGCCCGGTCTGCTGGAAGGCCAGTTTGCGGATGTCGCGGGTCATGCCGCGGTCGCTGACAGCGGTGAAATGGATGCGGGCATTTTCCATGCGCGGCGCGCCGATGCCGCCCAGCACCAGCTCCAGGCGGCGATCATGCACCGGCAGGTCGGAGGAGAGGCCGGCGATCAGCCGGTCGGTGAGCTGGATGCCGCGCGGCTGCCCGCCCTTGAAGCCGACCACCAGGCGCACGCCGCGATCGAGACCGTCACCCGCGCCGCCGCCATAGGCGGCGGGCGTCAGGTACCAACCCCAGCGCAGATAGGGCGAGGCCAGCAGCTTTTCGCTCATGTGCCGGCCCATCAGCGTGGTCGCACCGGCCTTGAGTTCAAGGGCGGGCACACCGGACAGGTCGGCAACGCGCACGCCATCGAGCGGGCGCGACGGCGCGGTCCACCACTCGGGCGGCAATTTGGCTGGGTTGAAGGCTTGGTCGGGGCCCAGGATGAGGGCGCCATTGCCGGCCTGCGGCAGCGGGGTGGGGGCAGGCGCCTTGGCGCAGGATGCCAATAGTGCCAGGCTTGCGGCGGCGATCAGGCTGCGGCACCAGGTAGCGCGGAGCAAATGCAGGCGACGAACGGACAAAGCGGGCAAATCCTCGGACATTCGCCACATTGATAGCCCAATTCGTGCCGCTATGGCGACGGCGGCTTTGGCTCCGGCTTCGACATCGCGGCGCGGATGTCTTGTGCGCGCAGATTGGCCGGTGAGCCGGTCGGCAGCATCTTTTCGGCGCGCTCGGCCAGCACGCGCGCCTCGGTGCGCCGGCCCGACAGCATCGCGCGCTCGGCTTGCGCCAAGGTCGCCATGCCGAGCTGGCCGTCGCGACCATAGGCCACCGCCAGCAGACGCCACAGCTCGCCCGAATCCGCTTCGAAGCGGCGGGCATATTCGAGATGGCTGATCGCCGGCTTGAGGTATTCCGGCTTTTCGAGCGCCAGCTGGACACGCGCGAGATCGATGTGCAGCAGCGGCTCCTTGTCGGCCAGGGCGACGGCTTTTTCGTAGAATGGAATCGCGTCAGCGACTTTGCCGGATTCGAACAAGGTCTGCGCCTTGGCTTCGAGGAAGTAGGGATCGTTGGGCCGCTCGGCGATCAGGCCGTCGAATAGTGCCAGCGATTGCGGATAATCGGGCCTGCGCGAAAACGCGATGGCGCGGCCGTAGCGCGCCTCGATGCTCGGGTCGTCAGCCTTATAGACTTGAAGGGCGCGCACCGGATCGAGATAGCCCTGCAGCTTGGCGCGCATGCGGCGGTGGCGCTCGGCGAATTCGGGGCGGATCGGCGTCTTGGCGTAGCGCGAATGTTCGGTGTGGTTGCGCACGAACTCGACGCGGTCGCGGGTGATCGGGTGGGTGCGCAGATACGGGTCCTGCCGCCCGACTGCCACGAGTTCCTGGTCCGCCAGGATTTCGAGAAACTCATAGAAGCCTTGTGAGGACTGGCCGGTCTTGTCGAGGAGGTTGACGCCGGCCTGGTCGGCGGAGGTTTCCATATCGCGCGTGTAGCGCAGGATGCCGCGTTCGGCGAGTTGCGTGCCACCGGTGATGATCGCCATGCCGGCTTCGCGGGGCCCGGCCATAGCGGCGGCGGCACCCAGAACCATAGCGACGATCGTTTCCGCCATGGCATCGCGCATGCCGTCGCGGATGCGCGCCAGGTGGCCGCCGGTGATGTGGCCAGTTTCATGCGCGATCACGCCGATCACCTGGCCGGCATTGTCGGCGCGGATCAGGAGGCCGGTGTTGATGAACATGTTGAGGCCGTTGGCCACGAACGCGTTCAAGCTGCGGTCATTGACCAGGTGGACCTGGATGGCGGTAGGGTCCAGGCCGGCCGCTACGAACAGTGGCGTCGCATAGGCGCGGATGGTACTTTCCACCTCCGCATCGCGGATGAAGGAGATTCGCTGCTGCGCCGCGGCCTGGGGGGCTACGGCGGTCACAAGGGCAGCGAATAGCGCGGCCGCAAAGGCCACGCGACACACCTTCAGGCTGCGAAGAACACAAAGCATTGGTAATAGGTAAGTTCACCCTGTTGCGACGTCAATTGAAGCTTCCCTCAATTCTGCTGGCGCTGGCGGCAGTTGGTTTGGGCTCCTGTGGTGGCGACAAGACGGCGAGCCTGGCGCCATTGCGGCCTTTTGTGGGCGGCGTGGTGGCGGACGAGCCGCGCGCGGCCCTGGTGGGGCGCGATATCCTGCAGGCCGGCGGCAGTGCCGCCGACGCGGTCGCGGCTGCCTATTTCGCCATGGCGGTAACCCTGCCCGCCGTCGCCAGCCTGGGCGGTGGCGGCGTTTGCGTCATCTACGACCCCAAACTCAGCCGCAGCGAGGCCATCGATTTCGTGGCCCGCGCCCCCGCCGGCGGCGGGCCGGCCGCGGTACCGGCCAATGTGCGCGGCATTTACGCGCTGCAGGCAAAATACGGCAAGCTGCGCTGGGAGCAGGTGGTGGCGCCAGGGGAAGGGCTGGCGCGCTTCGGCACCACGGTGTCGCGCGCCATGGCCAATGATCTCGCCGCCGCAGCCGCCGCGATTGGCGCCGACGATGCCGCACGGCTTATCTTCCTGAAGGCGGACGGCACACCTTATCGCGAGGGCGACACGATCGTGCAGCGCGACCTGTCGGGCGTGCTGGCGGCGATCCGCGCGCGCGGGCCCGGCGAGGTGCATGGCGGGCCGGCCGCGCAGACTTTTGCCGCGGGCGCCGCGGCGATCAATGTGCCCATCACCGTCGATGATCTGCGCGCGGTGCTGCCGGCCTGGCGGCCGACGATGACCGTGCGCTACGACGACATCACCCTCAATTTCGCCGCGCCGCCGGCGATCGCGGGTGTCACGGAAGCGCAGATGTGGTCGATGCTGGCGCCGCGCTGGTCGCGCCTGTCGCCCGATGAGCGCAATCATGCGCTGGCGCAGGCGAGCCTCTATGCCGCCTCGGACCGGACGGGCTGGCTGGCGAGCGACATGACGTCGCGCGTGCCGGTGCCCGAACTGATCGGCGCCAGGCGGCTCGACGCGCTGATGAGCAAATACAAGAGCGACAACCGCACGGCGCCGGCGTCGCTGCAACCGCCGCCATCCGCCGAGGAAGCGGAGACGCCGGTCGCGGGCATTGTTGCCGCCGACGCGACAGGCCAGGCCGTCGCCTGCACGGTATCGACCAACGCCGCTTTCGGGCTCGGCCGTGTCGTCGCCGGCACGGGCATCGTGCTGGCCGCGGTGCCCGACGGTTTCAAGAACGGGCCGCAGACAATGGGCCCGGTGGTGGCGGCGCGGCGCGCCGAGGGCCAATTTCTGTTCGCGGCCGCGGGTGGCGGCGGCGCGGCCGTGCCCGAAGCGGTCATCAAGGTGGCATTGCAGACGATCATCGAGCGGCGCACGCTCGAACAAGCGATCGAGGCGCCGCGTCTGCATTACGCCGCGGCGCGCGACACGGTCGTCCTTGAACCATCCGTGCCGCCCACACCCAGCGGGCTGGAGCAACGCGGCTACACGGTTACGGCCGCCACCGCGCCGATCGGCCGGGTCAACGCCATTTTCTGCCCGGCCGGGCTGGTCGAGAATCCGAATTCCTGCCAGTTCCGCGCCGACCGGCGCGGCTTCGGGTTGGCCGCCGGCCCCGACTGAGCGTTGCCATGACGCTCAAGGCCGCGCGGCGCAGCCGCATCTCGCCGTTCATCGTCATGGACGTCATGCGCGCGGCCAACGCGCGCGATCAGGCGGCCAAGTCGGCGAACGAGCGCGCCATCCACCTGGAAGTCGGACAGCCTGGCACGCCGGCGCCATTGCTGGTGCGCGAGGCGGCGACGCGCGCGCTCGCACAGGAGCGGCTGGGCTATACCGAAGCGTTCGGCATGCCGGTGCTGCGCGCGCGCATCGCGCGACACTACAAGGACCGGTACGGCGTCGACGTGCCGGTCGAACGTGTTGTTGTGACGACTGGGTCGTCGGGCGCGTTCCTGCTGGGATTTCTCGCGGCCTTCGATGCCGGCGACAAGGTGGCGCTGGCCGATCCAGGCTATCCCGCCTATCGCAACATCCTGCAGGCGCTCGATGTCGTGCCGGTCGGTGTTGCAGCGGAGATCGACACGCGCTTCCAGCCGGTGCCCGCCGCCCTCGACAAGCTCGACGGCAAGATCGCGGGCCTGATCGTGGCCAGCCCGGCCAATCCGACCGGCAGCATGCTGGCGCCGGCGGAGCTGTCGGCGCTGGCATCGTGGTGCCAAAAGCACGGCGTGCGGCTGGTGTCCGACGAGATCTATCACGGCATCACGTATGGAATGGACGAGGCGACGGCGCTGGAATTCAGCGACGACGGCGATCGTCATCAACAGCTTCTCGAAATATTATTCGATGACCGGATGGCGGCTGGGCTGGATGATCGTGCCGCCCGATCTGCTGCGTGCCGTCGAGGTGCTGGCGCAGAATCTGTACATCTCGCCGCCGACCCTGGCGCAGGTGGCAGCACTCGCCGCGTTCGATGCGACGGCGGAGCTCGATGCCAATGTCGCGCGTTACAAAGCCAATCGCGACTTGCTGCTGTCAGCGTTGCCGCAAGCCGGGTTCACGCGCTTCGCGCCGGCTGACGGCGCGTTCTATCTCTACGCGGATGTCGCCCATCTGACGAACGACAGCGAGGAATTCTGCCGGCGCATGCTGGCGGAAACCGGCGTCGCCGCGACACCGGGCACGGATTTCGACCCCGGGCGCGGGCGCGCCTATGTGCGCTTTTCGTTCGCAGGTCCCGCGGACGATATGGAAGAAGCGGTGCGGCGGCTGAAAAGCTGGCGCGCGGGCGAACCCGCGCGCCGCTGATCGTCAGGCCCCGGTCCGCAACCGGCGCCACCAGCCCGAACGCGTCGGGCCTTTCTTTTCCTCTTCAGCCGGAATGGTCTCGACCGGTGCGGCCGAGGTTTCCGTCGGTGGGATGGGTGCTTCCTTGGCCTCCGGCGCCATCGCCGCTGGCGGGGTCTCGATAACCGGGGCGCTCGGCGGCGCCACGACCGGCGTTACCTCGTCGGACGGCGCCGCAGCCGGTTTGGCGTTCGCGGCCGGCTCTTCCCATTTGCGCTCTTCCTCGGGGAAGCGTTCGGCGCGGCGATTCCACGGCCAGTCATGCGCGTCGCCAGGCCCTTCGATCCGGCCCAGCGGATGGCTGACGGGCGGCGGCGCCGCCGCGGCGGGTTCGACCCAGTCATTGGCGACGGGCGGCGTTTCGACGGGGGTTGTCGGCGCCGGATGGGCCTGCTGCTGCTGCGGCTGGAAGCCGGGCTGGTCCTGGCCCTCGCGATTGCGCCGGCCGCCGCGACGGCCGCGACGGCGGCGGCGTCCACGACCCTGGCCGTCGCCATGCTCGCCTTCGCCTTGCGGCGATTGTGGGCGCGGGCCCTGATCGCGCGCGACCGGTGCCGCACCTTCAGCGGCAGGGACGGAATCGGCGTCGATCGGCTCGCCGGCGGGTACTGCGTCAGGCGGGGCCCAGCCCGCGCTGTCCGCGCGCGGTTCGTGCTGCGGCGGGCCTTCGCCGCCGGTCTGGAAGGTCTGGCGATCATCGCCACGGCCGCGGCCGCGGCCACGGCGACGGCGACGGCGGCCACGGCCATCGCCATGCGCGCTATCGCCATTGGGTGCGCCTTGCGCCGGCTCGGCGCCGGCAAACTCCGGCGCGTCGTCGTCGGCCTCGTCGGCTTCGTCGACAGGATATTCGACGGATACGGAGCGCACGGGTGCCGGTGCCCCGATTGCGGTCGGGGCGCTGCTGCGCGTCTTGACCCGCTCCAGCCGATAGGCCGGCGGGATCAGCGTGTCGTCATGCTGGAAGGTGACATGCAGCCCGTAGCGGCTCTCGATGCTGCTGAGCGCCGCGCGCTTCTGGTTGAGGACGTAGATCGCGACCGATGTCGGCACCGCGACGGAGATCTCCGCCGAGCGCAGCTTGCCGCCTTCCTCCTCGATGCCGCGCAGCAGGTGCAGTGCCGTGGATTCGGTCGAGCGCACGAAGCCGGAGCCGGCGCAATGCGGGCAGCGCTCCGAGGAGACTTCCTGCAGGCTGGGGCGCAGGCGCTGGCGCGACAGCTCGAGCAATCCGAACGGCGAGATGCGGCCGATCTGGATGCGCGCGCGATCGCTCTTCATCGCCTCTTTCAGGCGGCGTTCGACCGCCGCCTGGTTGCGCGAATCCTCCATGTCGATGAAGTCGATCACGATCAGCCCGGCCAGATCGCGCAGGCGCAGCTGGCGCGCGATCTCGTCGGCGGCCTCGAGGTTGGTCTTGTACGCGGTGTCCTCGATATGCCGCTCGCGCGTCGACTTGCCGGAGTTGACGTCGATCGAGACCAACGCTTCGGTCGGGTTGATGACGACATAGCCGCCCGAGCGCAGGCGCACGGTCGGGCTGTGCATCTCGTCGAGCTGGGCTCTCGATCTGATAGCGCTGGAACAGCGGCACCGACGGGTCTTCGTAGAGTCGGATGCGATCGCCGTGACCCGGCATCAGCATCTTCATGAACTCGGAGGCGGTACGATAGCCTTCCGCGCCCTCGACCTGGATTTCCTCGATGTCGGGCGCGTAGAGATCGCGGATGGCGCGCTTGATCAGCGTGCCTTCCTCGTAGACCAGGCAGGGTGCCGTCGATTTGAGGGTGAGATCGCGGATCTCCTCCCACAGGCGCATCAGGTATTCGTAGTCGCGCTTGATCTCGGCCTTGTTGCGCTCCATGCCGGCGGTGCGCAGGATCACCGCCATGCCTTCCGGCACGTCGAGCTCCTCCATGATGTTCTTGAGGCGCTTGCGGTCCTGCAGGCTGGTGATGCGGCGCGAGATTCCGCCGCCGCGATCGGTGTTGGGCATCAGCACGCAGTAGCGGCCGGCCAGCGACAGATAGGTCGTGAGGGCCGCACCCTTGGTGCCGCGCTCCTCTTTCACCACCTGCACCAGCAGAACCTGGCGGCGCTTGACGACTTCCTGGATCTTGTAGTGACGCAGCGGCCGGCGGCGGCGCTGCTCGACCTCGTCGTCCTCCATGTCGTCGCCGCCCAGGGATTCGACGACACCCGATTCAACGGCGGCCGGTACGGCCGAACGCGCTTCGGCGGGGGCTTGCTCGGGCGGGATGATCGGTTCGCCCTGCGGCGCACCGAGGTCGCCGGCGGGCGCATTCGCTTCGCCCGGTGCGGCGTCGATCGGCGCCGGCGCATCTTGCGGACTGTGCTCTGCTTGCGGCGCGTGCTCCACGACCGGCGGCGCGCCTTCGGTGATCGGCGGCGGCTGCGTCAGATCGACCGGCCCTTCATAGGGCGTATGCTCCAGCGCGGCCGGGGCTTCGCCGGGGAAGGGCGGCAGATGTCGCCGCTTCGTCCGGCATCGGTGCCGGCGCGTGCTGCGGCGGATCGAGCAGCGAAGACGGGATGTCCGTCGACACCTCGTTGTCGCCGTGATCGGACATCAGCGCCTGACGATCGGCGACCGGCAGTCGCCAATAGTCGGGGTGGATTTCGTTGAACGCGAGGAAGCCGTGGCGATTGCCGCCGTATTCCACAAAGGCCGCTTGCAGTGACGGCTCAACGCGCGTCACCTTGGCGAGGTATATGTTTCCTTTGAGCTGCTTCTTCGTCGATGTTTCGAAATCAAATTCTTCGAGTTTGTTACCGTTGATTACGACCACCCGGGTTTCTTCCGGGTGAGTCGCATCAATCAACATGCGTTTTGCCATTCCAGGGTCATCTCCAAAATACGGGGCGTAAGCCGGGCGCGCGGGCGGCGGACCGAATGTCGGTCGCATCTTCCGTGCCGGGCGGCTCCACGCCGTGATGTCGAGGCCGATAACGGTTGGGCTGGCCGAGGCGCTGTTTACGTCGTCGCCGATTGGCTCTTACGACCGGCCCGGGGCCGGTTAGCGAATGCGTCCACCGTGTCCGCCGTCTCCGGCCTCACGTGTTCCTTCCGTCCGCGCGCGCCACGGTCGGGCGCGTCTGGCATGAACCCGCTCTAAAGCGGGTCTTCAGCCGTGCGAACTATCGCTAACATACTGTTCACGCGTGCAGGCGACAATCGGATATTGGCTGCAGATATGCCCTCGTCCCAAGATTTTGATTGAAACCATTGATCTGTAATGGATATATGTTGGGGCACCTACACTTGAGCTACGCAATATGTCGCGTTTGATCCGGCGGTTGACCGGTCTCGTCGGGATTCTGGCCTGGGCGCTGGGGGCGGCAGCCCCGGCGCAGGCCACGCAGGCGACCGCTATTGCGCTGTCGGAGCAGGGCGGGCTGACCCGGGTTGTGCTCGATCTGAGCGAGCGCGCGGAGTTCCGGACCTTTCCGCTGGCCGAGCCGATGCGGCTGGTGCTCGACTTAAGTCCGGTCACTTGGAAATTCCCGCCGGCGGGCAGCGCACCCCTGGGCGTTATCTCGGGTTTCCGCTATGGCCGGTTCGATTCCAACACATCGCGGCTGGTGATCGACCTGTCGCGCCCCGGCGCGGGTCAAGCAGTCCTACTATCAGACAAGCCCTGGCCAGCGCGGGCAGCGCCTGGTGCTGGAACTCGAGCCGGTCAGCCGCGAGGCTTTCGCCGCCGAGATCCGGCCGTGGACGCCTTTCACGACGACGACCGTTCCGGCCGCGGCGCCGCCGGCCGTGGCCGCTCCCCCGTCAGGGGCGGCATTCGCGCCGGCGATTCTGCCGCCCATTCTTCCGTCCGGCGCGGCACCGACGACGTCTGCGGCCGCGACGCCGGCCGCGCCGGTTCTGCGCCCGCCGGCGTCGCCGCCGCCGGCCGTGACCGTCCAGCCCTTGGCGCCGCCGCCCCCGCCGCAGGTCGCCAACGTACCGGCGGTCGCGACGCCGCGTCCGGCGCCGATCCCGGCGCCGCGCAAGGGCGATGCCAAGCGGACGATCGTCATCGATGCCGGGCATGGCGGCGTCGATCCAGGCGCCGTCGGTGCCACCGGCACCCACGAAAAGGACGTCACGCTGGCAATGGCGCGCGAGGTGCGCCGGCAGCTCGAGGCGACCGGCCGCTATCGCGTGGTCATGACGCGCGATGATGACTCGTTCGTGCGACTGCGCGACCGGGTCAACAAGGCACGCGCGGCCAATGCCGATCTGTTCATGTCGATCCACGCGGATTCCATGGGACGCGGCGACACGCGCGGCGCCAGCATTCATACCCTGTCGGAGACGGCGTCGGATGCCGAGGCGGCGGCCCTGGCGGCGCGCGAGAACCGCGCCGACGTCATTGCCGGTGTCGACCTGTCGGGCGAAAACAAGGATGTGGCGACGATCCTGATCGACCTCGCCCAGCGCGAAACCATGAACCGCTCGGCCACGTTCGCCGGAATCCTGGTGAATGAGCTCGGCCGCGAGATCCAGCTGCTGCCCACCAACCCGCACCGCTTCGCCGGGTTTGCGGTGCTGAAGGCCCCCGATATCCCGTCCGTGCTGATCGAGCTGGGCTATCTGTCCAACCGCCAGGACGAGATGCTGCTGAGCAGGCCGCATCATCGCGCCAAGGTCGCCGCGGCTGTGGTTAAGAGCGTCAATGCGTTCTTTGCCGTGAAGCCCGGCGGGTCGTAAAATTGGCGTAATTGTATTTTTAAGTTAACGGCCTAACATCATAGTCCGTTGTCGCCGCCCACGGTTGGCCCACCCCCGCCGGATCGATCCTATGCTCCGCTACCTGAAGCGCTTCTTCATCCTGATGTTCGTCCTGGCCGTGGCCGGGGCGGGCGCGTTGGGCGCTGGGCTTGTGGTATTTCGGGCGCGGCCTGCCCAATTACGGCCAGCTCGCCGACTATCAGCCGCCGACGCTGACGCGCGTGCATGCCGGCGATGGCCGCGTGCTGGCCGAATATGCCACCGAGCGGCGCCTGTTCGTGCCGATCAGCGCCATGCCCAAGCGCGTGGTGTTGGCGTTCCTGTCGGCGGAAGACAAGTCGTTCTATTCGCACCCCGGCGTCAGCCTGCCGGACATCTTGCGCGCAGCCATCTACAACCTGGTCAATCTTGGGCAGCGCCGGCCGATCGGTGCTTCGACCATCACGCAGCAGGTCGCCAAGAACTTCCTGCTGACCAACGAGGTTTCGGTCGCGCGCAAGGCGAAGGAAGCCATTCTCGCCTTCCGCATCGAGCACGCGCTGACCAAGGACCGCATCCTCGAGCTCTATCTCAACGAGATCTATTTGGGCCAGGGCGCCTATGGCGTTGCCGCCGCAGCGCTCAATTACTTCAACAAGTCGCTCGATGAGCTGACGGTCGCCGAGGCGGCTTATCTGGCGGCGCTGCCGAAGGCGCCCAACAACTACAACCCCGTGCGCAATCCCGAAGCGGCAAAGTCGCGGCGCGACTGGGTGGTCGGCCGCATGCGCGAGGACGGGGTGATCAGCGACGCCGAAGCGCAGGAAGCGCGAGCGACACCGTTCACGGTGCGCGCGCGCGGCGAGACTGACTCGGTGCGCGCCGATTATTTCGCCGAAGAGGTGCGCCGCGAATTGCTGGCGCGCTATGGCGAGGCCGGGCTCTATCGCGGCGGCCTGTCGGTGCGCACGACGCTCGATCCCAAGCTGCAGGACATCGCCGATCGCGGTCTGCGCAAGGGCCTGGTCGCGTACGATCGCCGGCATGGCTATCGCGGGCCGGTGACGCGCATCGATGGCGGGCAGGGCTGGCAGCAGCGTCTGGCCGGCGTGGCGAAGCCGCCGGGCCTCGGGCCATGGTCGTTGGCGGTGGTGCTGGCGTTGCCCGAGGGCGGAGCCGATATCGGTTTTGCCGATGGCGCTCGCGGCTTCATCCCGTTCGCCGAAGTGCAGTGGGCGCGCGCACCCAAGGAGCATCAGCGCATCGGACCGCCGGTGCGCACCACCGGCGAGGTGCTGGCAGTGGGCGACGTGGTGGTGGTCGAGCCGCTCGACGATGCCCGCGCGGCGGCGAAACGGCCGTTTACGCTGCGCCAGATTCCCAATGTCGGCGGCGGCATTGTCGCCATCGATCCGCATACCGGCCGCGTGCTGGCGATGGCCGGTGGTTGGAGCTTCGAGCTCAGCCAGTTCAACCGCGTGACGCAGGCGATGCGCCAGCCGGGCTCGTCGTTCAAGCCGTTCGTCTACATGGCCGGGCTCGACAACGGCTTCACGCCGTCGAGCCTGATCCTCGACGGGCCGATCACCTTCGACCAGGGGCCGGGCTTAGGCGTGTGGAAGCCCGCCAACTACACGCGCAATTTCTTCGGGCCGAGCCCGATGCGCGTCGGTATCGAGCAGTCGCGCAACCTGATGACCATCCGGCTTGCCGCGCATATCGGCATGGACAAGGTTTCCGATTATGCGGCGCGCTTCGGCATCATCGACAATATGCCGCAGCATCTGTCGATGGCGCTGGGTGCCGGCGAGACGACGGTGCTCAGGGAAGCGACAGCCTATGCGATGATCGTCAATGGCGGGCTCAAGATTACCCCGACGCTGATCGATCGCATCCAGGATCGTAACGGCAAGACCATCTTCCGCCACGACAAGCGCGCCTGCGAGGATTGCACCGTCGAGAATTGGCAGAGCCAGACCGTGCCAACGTTGCCGGAGACGCGCGAGCGCGTCGTCGATGCCGCGACCGCCTACCAGATGGTGTCGATGCTGCAGGGCGTGGTCGAGCGCGGCACGGCACGGCGCTTGCGCGAAATCGGCAAGCCGCTGGCCGGCAAGACGGGTACGAGCAATGACGCCGTCGATACGTGGTTCATGGGCTTTTCGCCCGATCTTGTCATCGGCATCTATGTGGGCTTCGACACGCCCAAGAGTCTCGGACCGAACGAGACCGGCTCCAGCGTCGCCGTGCCGATCTTCCGCGATGTCGGCGGCGAGGCGTTCAAGGATCGGCCGGGTACGCCGTTCCGAATTCCGCCGGGCGTGCGGCTGGTGCGCGTCAATCCGGCCACCGGCATGTTGGCGCGCGCGGGCGAGCGCGACGCGATCTGGGAGGCCTTCAAACCGGGAACGGAACCGACGGTGGCCGGGCCGGTCCTTGATGGTGGCGTGCAGGCCGGCTCGGCCACGGAATCTGTTCCGGCGCGCGACACTGGTGGGCTATATTAGGGCCCGTCCACCTGTTTCCATCACAACACGGAATTCGACATGCGCGCGGAGACGCAGAATTTGATTGCCGAAATCAAGCAGTCCCTGGGACTGCTGAGGAGGCATCTTTGACTGGGATGCCGCCGTCAAGCGCCTCTCCGAGCTGAACGCGCACGCGGGCGATTCCGCACTGTGGGATAATCCGGCCAAGGCGCAAGCGCTGCTGCGCGAGCGCAGCGCGCTGGAAAAATCGATCAGCAGCTACGAGACAATGGCGCGCGAGCTCGACGACACGGTCGGGTTGATCGAGCTTGCCGAGGCGGAGGGCGATCAAGCGATGATCGACGACGCCGAGGCGGGCTTGGGCCGCCTCAAGGACATCGCCGCCAAGCGCGGGCTGGAGGCGCTGCTGTCAGGCGAAGCCGATGCCAACGACGCCTACATGGAAATCCATGCGGGTGCGGGCGGCACGGAATCGCAAGACTGGGCGTCGATGCTGCTGCGCCTCTACATGCGCTGGGCAGAGCAGCGCGGCTATAAGGTCGAGTTCGAGGAAGAGAGTGCGGGCGAAGAAGCGGGCATCAAATCCGCGACCCTCAAGATCATCGGCCCCAACGCCTATGGCTGGCTGAAGACGGAGAGCGGCGTGCACCGTCTGGTGCGCATCTCGCCCTATGATTCCAACGCGCGGCGGCACACCAGCTTCGCCTCGGCCTGGGTCTATCCGGTGGTTGACGACACGATCGAGATCGATATTCCCGAAAGCGATGTGCGCATCGACGTCTATCGCGCGTCGGGTGCCGGCGGCCAGCACGTCAACAAGACCGAGAGCGCCGTGCGCATCACGCACATTCCAACGAGTATCGCGGTAGCGTGCCAGACCGAACGCTCGCAGCACAAGAACCGCGACCGCGCCTGGAAGATGCTGCGCGCACGGCTCTACGAGATGGAATTGCAGAAGCGCGAGGCGGCGGCGCAGGCGGAGCACGATGCCAAGACCGATATCGGCTGGGGGCACCAAATCCGTTCCTACGTGTTACAGCCTTATCAGATGGTGAAAGATCTGCGCACCGGGGTCGAGACCAGCGATACCGGCGGCGTGCTCGACGGCGATATCGATCGGTTCCTCGAGGCCTCGCTGGCCGCGCGGCTGAAGGGCAACAAAGAGGAGAGCGACGCGGCTGCCAAGGCATAAGGCGAAATCCCCCAGAACCAGCGAAGGAGAGCGGCGATGAAGTATGTTCTGCTCGGCACGTTGAGCCCGGGTTTCCTGACCAAGCAGGAAAAGCGCACGTCCAACGCCCGCGCCAAGCTCAAGGAACTGGGGATCCGGCTGGAAAGCGTACACTACACGCAAGGCCAGTACGATTTCGTCGACATCGTCGACACGCCGAGCGCCGAGGCGCTGATCGCCTTCTCCGTGTGGTACGGCCAGCAGGGCTTCGGCCGGCTGCAATCGCTGCCCGCCTTCGACGAGCGCGCGATGGTGCGTTCGCTCAAGAGCGGTGGGATGCGCGGGAAGAGGAAGAGGTAGTTCGCTGCTCTCCCTCTCCGCCGCGCAGCGGGGGAGAGGGAAGGGGCCCGTCGCGCAGCGACGGGAAGGGTGAGGTGGTGGCTCCACGCTTGCGATGTCGACTGGATTTCGGCGGAGACACCCACCTCACCCGCTCGCTGCGCTCGCACCCTCTCCCCCCACTTCGTGGGCGGAGAGGGTTAGTTGCTCGGCTTCGCGGTTAGACTACAACCCCTTCGCCGCTTCCAGCACCTTCTCGACATGGCCGGGCACCTTCACCTTGCGCCAGATGGCGCGGATGATGCCCTTGGCGTCGATGAGAAATGTCGAGCGATCGATGCCCATGTATTTGCGGCCGTAGAGGCTCTTCTCGACCCAGGCGCCGTAGGCCTGGATGGTCTTGAGATCGGGGTCGGCGCCGAGCTTGAATTTGAGACCGTATTTCTTCTTGAACTTGTCGTGGCTGACCTCGGAATTTTTCGACACGCCGATGATCTCCGCTTTCAGCTTGCTGAAATCGGGCAGCGAGTCATTGAAGCCGCAAGCCTCCTTGGTGCAGCCCGAGGTGTCGTCCTTGGGATAGAAATAGAGCACGACCGGCTTGCCCTTGAGGTCGGACAGCTTGACCTTGCCGCCGCCATCGGTCGCGAGCGCGAAATCGGGAGCCTTGTCGCCGATCGCCAGGTCTTTCTTCTTCTCTGCCATGTGCATACTCCGTCTTGCGGTCTGCTGTGATCAGGTCGTGCCGGCGGCGGGGGCCGGCTCGGCGGTTTCGGGCAGCGGCAACAGCCGATCGAAGATCGCGCGCACGCGCTCGGCGGTGGCAACGATGGTGGCTTCGAGGGCGCCGAAATCAGCCGCACCGGCCGAACGCGCGAGGAGTTCGCGCAAGCCGATCGGCAGCTCGTCTGGCTTGAATTCGCCCTCGACCGTCAGGCGTTGAATTGCCTGCACGGTCTGCCACAGGCCCAGCGCCCCCAGCAGCATCTCGCCATCCGCCGCGTCGATGAGGCCAAGCTCGGCGGCCTTGCGCAAGGCGGCGCGGGTGTTGGGCGACAGGATTTCAGGCGTCGTGGCGGCGTGGCGCAACTGCAGGAACTGGGCGATGAACTCGACGTCGATCAGGCCGCCGCGCATCTGCTTGATGTCCCATTGGCTGCGCGCGGCATGCTCGCGCGCCATCAGGGCGCGCATCGAGGCGATGTCGGCGACCAACTTGTCGGGATCGCGCTTGGCAATGAGCACTTCGCGGATGGTGTCGGCGACGCGCTGGCGCAGGGCCGGTTCACCGACGATCACGCGCGCGCGCGTCAGCGCCATATGTTCCCAGGTCCAGGCTGATTTGCGATTATAGGCGAGGAAGCCGTCGAGGTTCGTGGCGATCGGCCCCTTGCTGCCCGACGGTCGCAGCCGCATGTCGACCTCGTAGAGCCGCCCTTCGGGCGTGAGCGCCGTGATGTCGTTGATAAAGCGGGTGCTGAAGCGCGTGTAATAGAGGCTGGGCGGCAGCGGCTTGGCGCCGTCCGAGGCGTCGACCCCGGACGGCACATCGTAGATGAACATGAGATCGAGGTCCGACGTGACCGTCATCTCGCGTCCGCCGAGCTTGCCCAGCGCCACCGTCACCGCGTTGCCGCCGGGCAGCGTGCCGTGTGCCCGCGCGAATTCGCGCTCGACACGGGCCTGCAGGATGTCGAGCACGCATTCGGCGATGTCGGTGAGGGCGCCGCCGATCTCGTCGGGGTCGATGGCGCGATCGGCGCCGCCCGCGCGCAAGGCGCGCACGCCGACCTGGAATTCACGCTCGTGCTTCCAGCGCCGGCAGATGTCGAGGACGTCCTGGTGGTCTTGCGCCTGCTCGAGGGCGCGCGCCAGGTCGGCAGCCAGCTCTTCGCGCGGCGGGATGCGCTCGAAGAACCCGGACGAGAGCACGCTGTCGAGAAGCTGCGGCTGACGCCCGAGAATTTCCGCCAGGCGCGGGGCGCCGCCCATGATCTCGGCGACGAAGTCGAGCAGGAAGGGGTTGGCGTGGAAGAGCGAGAAGAGCTGCACGCCGGCGGGCAGGCGGCTGAGGAAATGATCGAACTTGATGAAGGCGGCGTCGGGCTGTGCCGTCTTGATGAAGGACTGCAGCAGGCGCGGCTTCAGCTCGGTCAGCAATTCGCGCGCGCGCACGGAGCGCATGGCGCGGTAGCGGCCGTGGTGCCAGCCGCGGATCGCGGCCGAGACGAGCTTGGCGTCCTTGAAGCCCATCTGCGACAGGGTCTCAAGCGTGTTGGGGTCGTCGTCGGTGCCGGTGAAGACGAGGTTGCCCGGTGCCGACAGGGTGGGCGAGTCCTCGAACAGCTTGGCGTAATGACGCTCGACGCAGCGGAATTCCGCGAGCATGTGCTGGCCGAACCCGGCGGCGCTGGCGAAGCCCATGAAAATCGCAAAGGCTTCCATCTTCGGGCCCTCGGGCGGGAGCGTGTGCGTCTGATGGTCGTCGATCATCTGCAGCCGGTGCTCGACCCGGCGCAGCAGGTGGTAGACGCGGTTGAGATCGTCGGCCACCTCGCGCTTGACGCGACCGACCTCGACCAGGGCTTCCAGCGCGTCGCAGGTGGCGGGCTGGCGCAGCAGCGGTACGCGACCGCCCCAAATCAGCTGCTGGGTCTGGACGAAGAACTCGATCTCGCGGATGCCGCCGCGGCCGATCTTGATGTTGTGGCCGCCCAGTGCCACCTCGCCGCCGCCGCGATGGGCGTGGATCTGGCGCTTGATCGAATGGATGTCGGCGATGGCGGCGAAATCCAGGTGCTTACGCCAGACATAGGGCTTGAGCCGGTTGAGAAATTCCGCCCCGGTCTTGCGGTCGCCGGCTACCGGGCGCGCCTTGATCATGGCGGCGCGCTCCCAATTCTGGCCGAGGCTCTCGTAATACGTTTCCGCGGCGGTGACGGAGATGGCCAGCGGCGTCGCCGCCGGGTCGGGGCGCAGGCGCAGATCGGTGCGCAGCACGTAGCCGTCGGCGGTCGGCTCCTCCATGATGCGCACCATGGCGCGGGTCAGGCGGATGAATATCTTCTGCAGGGCCTCGGGTTGCACAACGGTGTTGAGCTCATCGTCGTAGAGGACGATCAGGTCGATATCGCTCGAATAATTGAGCTCGCGCCCGCCGAGCTTGCCCATGCCGATGACGGCAAAACCCGAGCCTTTCTCCGGCTCGTCGCGGTCGGTGAGCCGCAGCGTGCCGTTATCGGCCGCTTCGCGCAGCAAATGGCGCACCGCCAGGCTGAGTGCCGTCTCGGCGAAATCGCTGAGCGCTGCCGTCACCTGCTCGACCGTCCACAGGCCGCCGATATCCGCCAGTGCCGTCACCAGCGCCGAGCGCCGCTTGGCGACGCGCAGCGCCGTCATCAGCGACGCGGTCTCCTGCGGGCCGCCCAGATCCTGGCGCATGGCGCGGATGAGAGCGGCGACGGCGCGGTCCGGTCCCTGGCGCAGGACGTTCATCGCGAAGGGAATTTCGTGAAACAGGCATTGCGTCAGGTAAGGGCTGTTGCCAAACAGGGCGGGAAGCAGCCCGGCCCCAACGGTCGTTTGGGGCAGTGCGCGGACGAAGTCGGCGGCCGCCTTGTCCTCTTGCGCCTCGGCCAGTGCCTGCCAGCGCTCGAACTCGCGGGTCACAGCAGCGTTATCGGCAGGTCGGGGCCAGATCGCTGAAACAAAGCCGGGGTGTAAATCGTTCATTTAACGGCACGCGGTTTTGCCGCACACTGTGGCCTCGCGGGGGTAGCGGTCAAGCCGGCCGCGGGGCAAAGGATTTGGGGGCCAACGGCCCGTCGCCTGGGAACGACACCGGCCGGCGAAGATCAAGGGTTTTGCGACACCGTGTTGAGCCGTAGCACCAAACTGACACTCGAGATCGTGCTGACGGCGCTCGGCGTCCTGGCCGCCCTATTTGCGGTCGGTGCCTGGCGGCTGTCGGAAGGGCCGATCTCGCTCACCAGCCTGACGCCAATGCTTGAGAAAGCGCTGAGCGACAGCGAGCGCTTCACTGTCGACATCGACGACGCGGTACTGGCATGGAGCGGGTGGAAGCGGACCCTCGATATCCGGGTGCGCGGCGTCACCGTCGTCGACAAGCAGGGCAAGGTGATCGCCAGTGTGCCGGAGGCCGCGATCAACCTGTCGGGCCGTGCCCTGTTGGCCGGGTTGGTAGCGCCGACGCGCATTGACGTGATCGGCGCAAAGCTCGTCCTGGTGCGCAATGCCGAGGGCGAACTGCGCTTGCAGGACGACGGCAAAAAAGAACCCGAGGCGGAGGCGAAGAAGGAGGCTGAGGCTGAGGCGGAGGGCGGCGGCCCGGCATCGCTGGTGGCGATCATGATCGAAGATCTGTCGCGCCCGCCCGATCCCGACCGGGTTGCGGGGTATCTGCGTCAGATCAATCTGGTGGATGCCGAGGTCGACATCCGCGATGTACGCACCGGCAGCGTCTGGCGCGCGCCGCAGGCGCAATTCTCGGCGACGCGCGACGCCGCCGGCGTGCTCGCGGAAATGTCGTTGCGGGTCGATCTCGGTGGGCGGATCAGCCGGCTCGAGGCGACCGGCCAGTATCAAACAGCGAACGGCACGATCGACCTGGTGGCGACGATCGCCGATTTCGAGCTCGAGACACTGGGCATGGTCGATCCCGAGCTGACGCGGCTGGGGGCCCTCAAGGTGCCGTTCGCGGGGATCCTCAACGCGCGGATGGACACGGCCGGGCGGCTCAAAGCGCTGAGCTTCGATCTGACCGGTGGGGCGGGGCGCTTGATCGACAAGGAGTTCTATCCCGGCGGCGTCACCGTGCGGCAGATGCGCCTGCGCGGTCGGGCACCCGACGGGCTCGATTCCGTCCAGATCGAGCAGGCGACTGTCGATTTCGGGGGGCCGCGCCTGCAGCTGAGCGGCCGGCTCGATCAATTGCGCTCGACGCCCAAGGTCAAGGTCAACGTCGCCCTGACCGATGTCGCGACCAACGAGTTGCGGCGGCTGTGGCCGCAAGGGGTTGCGCGCAATCCGCGGGCATGGATCACCGAGAACCTCGCCAACGGCAAGATCGATGAGGCGCGCTGGGAGATTGCAATCAGCGCCCCGACCCCGGATTTCGCCGATATCGCCGTCGAGAAGATCAACGGCAAGCTGCGCTTCTCCGGCGTCAGCGTCACCTACCTGGCGCCGATGCCGCCTGTGCGCGATGTCGAGGGCAGCGCCACGATGAATGCCGATCGCATGGACATCGCCATCACCGGCGGCGGTCTCGGCAATTTGCGCGTGCCGGAGTTGAAAATCGCGATCACCGATTTCAGCGCCAAAGACCAGAATGCGTCGATCGAGGTGGTGGTGGTCGGGCCGCTGGTCGAGACGCTGCGCCTGGCGGACCAGAAGCCGCTGGGCTTTCTGACGAAGATCGGCATGACGCCGGAGGATTTCTCGGGCGACGCGGCGACGCGCCTCGCCCTCAAATTTCCGCTGCTCAACAGACTGAAGGTGGACCAGCTCAACGTTACCGCCGCGGCCAAGGCCAATGCCGTGCGCATGCGCAACGCCGTATTGGGCAAGGACATCGAGGACGGTACGCTGACGCTGCGGTTGGACGACAAGGGCATGGATCTCGCCGGCCAGGTAACGTTGGTGGGCGCGCGCGGCGATGTCGAGCTGGCGCGCAGTTTCCAGACGAATGCCGCGATCGTCAGCCAGACCAAGGCGAAAATCCGACTGGACAGCGCGCAGCGCGCCGCCCTGGGATTCGATTTCCGGCCCTACGCCGACGGGCCGGTCGCGATCGACCTGGTGATGATCGAGCAGCGCAACAAGCGCAGCGACGTTACGCTGAAGCTCGGCCTCGACGGCACGGCGTTGACGATCGCTGCCCTCGACTGGAAGAAGCCGGCCGGCACAAAGGCCGCGGCGCAGATGCAGCTGCGTCTGGTCGATCAGAAATTGCGCGAGATCGCCGGCGTGCAGGTGAGCGCCGATGGCCTCGACCTGCGCGGCAAGGCGCAACTCGCGGCCGACGGGAAGACCCTGACGCGCTTCGATATCGACCGCGCGCTGGTCGGGCTCACCGATGTCAAAGGCGTGATCCAACGCGGCGGCGAGGGCTGGTCCGTCGACGTGTCCGGCCCGTCTTTCGATTTCGGCGCCGTCCTGCGCGACAAATCGCCGGCGAGCGAAGAGCGGCCAGCACTTGCCATCAAGGCGGATATCGAGCGGGTCCATATGTCGCCCGCCGGCGCCCTCGAGAAGGTGGGGCTAGAGGCTCGCCGGGTCGGCGAGCGCTGGCACACCGTGCGCTTCCGTGGCGAGACCGAGAAGAAAGGCGATGCGCCCAATCAGGTGCGCGTGTCGCTCGAAACCATTGCCGACCACCAGACGCTTGACGCGATCGCGGACGATGGCGGCTCGCTGCTCAAGATTTTCGATGTCACGCCCAACTTCGTCGGCGGCAAGCTCAATATCACCGGCAAGAGCGACAATACGCTGCCGGCGCAGCCTATGGCCGGCAAGCTCGTGATGAGCGAATTCCGTGTCGTCAAGGCACCGCTGCTGGCGCGCATTCTAAGCGTGGCGCTGCTGACCGGCATCGGCGATGCGCTGCGCGGCGAGGGCATCAATTTTTCCCAGCTTGAAGCTGATTACGTGTTCAGCGACTACGTGCTGGAGATCAAGGACGGACGCGCCAGCGGGTCGGCCATCGGCATCACCATGAAGGGCAAGGTCGACCTCGAGAAGGACGTGATCGACGCCTCGGGCACGCTGGTTCCGGCCTTCGCGGTCAATAGTCTCCTCGGCCGAATTCCGCTGGTCGGCGATATTCTGGTGCCGGAGCGCGGCGGCGGATTGTTCGCGGCCAATTACGCGGTGAGCGGGCCGATCGACGATCCGAAGGTTTCGGTCAACCCGTTGTCGACGATCGCGCCGGGGTTCCTGCGCGGCCTGTTCGGCATCTTCGACGGCCCGAGCAAGAGCCCGACGGGCTTCGACACGCGGCCCGAGCCGGGCAGCACCGGGCCGGCGCGCTAGAGCGTTTTTTGGCGGGGCGCGTCAGCTCCCTTTACACGAATGAAGCTGCGGGATGAAGAGGTCGGTCCATGACGCCGGCTTGACCTTGATGTTGCCGGACGGTCTTTGCACTCTCACGTGTGTCTATCGCGTGTTGTCGGCATCCGGTAAAATATCTGTTCCGAGCAGGTTCGAGGTATCAATGACCGATAGTACCCGAGCCGCGAGAGAGCCTGAAGTCCGTCGCCGCTGGCTTGATTTCGCCACCATCGCGCATCCGCAGCTTAAGCGTGTCTATGAATACTGGAAGGCGATAAAGGGAGAGCGTCTGGCACCGGCGCGCCGCGACATCGATCCGATCGATTTGCGCGAGGTTCTTCCGGGCACCTTGTTGATCGATGTGGGGCGCGACCCGTGGCGCTTCAGCTATCGCTTGGCCGGCACTCTGACCGAGCGGATACATGGCGTTGAACTCACCGGACGTTCCATCGATTCGTTGAAGCCGCAAGCTTTCGTCGACCTGCTGCGCGCCGACCTGATCGAACTGGCCGAGCGGGTAGAGCCACAACTCGTCTATCTCGAGTTCGTCAATCAGGTGGGCGTACAGCGCGGTTATCAAGTGCTGCGCCTGCCGTTGTCGTCCGACGGATCGACGGTCGACATGATTCTGATCGTCACCGACTACGGCGGCGACTATCGGGGCCTAGCGCAGTTCCTGGAGGAGATGAGCGGCAAGGGTTAGCCCTCTACCGTTCTGCGCCAATCAGACCGCGCGCACCAGGGCATGCTGCTTCTTGCCGCGCGACAGCTTGATGACACCGTTGGCGCCGATGTCGCCGACGCCGATGGACTTGGCAGCGTCCTGCACGATTTGGTCGTTGATGCTGACGCCCGATTGCGCGACCAGGCGGCGGGTTTCGCCGTTGCTCGCGGTCAGCTTCGCCAGGCGGAATAGCTCGAGGACCGGGATGCCGCGCTCGAGATCGGCGCGCTTCACTTCGACCGTCGGTAGACCTTCCGCGCTTGCGCCCTGCTCGAAGGTGCGCTTGGCGGTTTCAGCGGCTTCCGTCGCCGCCGCTTCGCCATGGCACAGCTTCGTCGCCTCGAAGGCCAGGATCTTCTTGGCTTCGTTGATCTCGGCACCCTGCAGCTTTTCCAGCCGCGCGATCTCGTCGAGCGGCATGTCGGTGAACAGCTTCAGGAAGCGGCCGACATCGGCATCCTCGGTGTTGCGCCAGAACTGGGAGTAGTCGTAGGGGCTGACGCGGTCGGGGGTGAGCCAGACCGCACCTTGCGCGGTCTTGCCCATCTTGGCGCCGGAGGAGGTCGCGATCAGCGGCGTGGTCAGACCGAAGAGCTCGCGCTCGGCCACGCGGCGGCCGAGATCGACACCCATGACGATGTTGCCCCACTGGTCGGAGCCGCCCATCTGCAGCGAGCAATCGTAGCGGCGCGCCAGCTCGACGAAATCGTAGGCCTGCAGGACCATGTAGTTGAATTCGAGGAAGGTGAGCGGCTGCTCGCGCTCGAGACGCAGCTTCACCGAATCCATGCTCAGCATTCGGTTGACGGAGAAGTGCCGGCCGACATCGCGCAGGAACGGAATGTACTGCAGCGTGTCGAGCCAATCGGCATTGTTGGCCATGATGGCGTCGGTCTTGCCGTCGCCGAAGGTCAGGAAGCGGTTGAAGATGCGCTTGATGCCGGCCATGTTGGCGTCGATCTCGGCATCGGTCAGGAGCTTGCGCACCTCGTCCTTGCCCGACGGATCGCCGACCTTGGTGGTGCCGCCGCCCATCAGCACGATCGGGCGGTGGCCGGTCTTCTGCATCCAGCGCAGGACCATGATCTGCACCAGGCTGCCGATGTGCAGGCTGTCGGCCGTCATGTCGAAGCCGATATAGCCCGTGACCCGCCCGGCCTGGGCGCGCGCGTCAAGCGCCGCCTGGTCGGTCACCTGGTGGATGAAGCCGCGCTGGGTGAGGACGGTGAGAAGGTCGGAACGGAGAGCGGTCATGATGGATATACCGGCAACCTGGTCAGCCAAAAGAGCGGCTGATTTAGCATAGCCGCCGCAATCTGGACAAACCGGATGGGCTGAACGTTCCGCGCCCGGACGGCCGGAAAATCCTTAGCGCACGCCGGTGCGCTGGCGCTCGCGCGGCGCCTTGCTGCCGCCCTTGAGGACGGTGGCCACGTAGTCCTCGCCATGCTGCTGCAGCTTGTCGAGGCGCTCGCTGAAGAAGTGGTTGGCGCCCTTCACGATGCGGTAGTCGATCTCGATATCGCGCTGCTTGCTGAGCTTTTCGGCGAGTTTCTGCACCGAATCCTCGGGCACGATGTCGTCCTTGTCACCCTGCAGGATCAGGCCGGAGGCCGGGCAGGGGGCGAGGAAGCCGAAATCGTAAATGTTCGCGGGCGGGGCCACGACGATGAAGCGGTCGATCTCCGGCCGGCGCATCAGGAGCTGCATGCTGATCCAAGCGCCAAAGGAGAAGCCGGCGATCCAACAGGCCCCCGCATTGGGACTGGTCGACTGCAGCCAGTCCAGCGCCGAGGCGGCGTCGGTCAGTTCGCCCTCGCCGCGCGAGAAACTGCCCTGGGAGCGGCCGACCCCGCGGAAATTGAAGCGCAGGGTGGAAAAGCCCATCCGGGCAAAGGTCTGGTTCAGGCCGTAGATGACCTTGTTGTGCATGGTCCCGCCATGCTGCGGGTGCGGGTGCAACAGCAGGGCGATGGGGGCATGCTCATTCTTGCTGGGCAGGTAACGGCCTTCGATCCGGCCTTCCGCCCCATTAATTATCACGTCTGGCATAGGTCATCCCGGTCCCTGCTGGTCGCGGACCAAAAGCTCAGTAATACCTGATCAAATTTCTGGGATAATATCGTGAATTGTCCGGTCTCACGAACTCGCCTTACTTGACTGGAGGAGTCGGACAATTTATATCCTAGCTGTGCACGCGGCTATCGGACCCGGTGATTGCCGGAAGCCCTGGCAGGCCGGCTGGACGCGTTCGCAGAGCGAGGCATATTAGGTAGCTACCCCCATGATCTTCAAGCGTCTCGTCGAAGAAATCGACGCCATCATGGCCCGCGATCCCGCCGCCCGGTCGCGGCTGGAGGTGGTACTCTGTTACCCCGGATTCCATGCGGTCGTCCTGCATTGGGTCTCAAACGGTCTGTGGCGGCATGGCTGGCGGGTGTCGGGGCGGTTCGTTTCGCACATCGCCCGGGTCGCGACGGGTATCGAGATCCATCCCGGCGCCACGATTGGCCGACGCTTCTTTGTCGACCATGGCATGGGCACGGTGCTGGGCGAGACATCCGAAGTCGGTGACGACGTGACCTTGTACCAAGGTGTCACCCTGGGCGGCACGTCGCTCGATGGCGGCAAACGCCATCCGACGTTGCGCGACGGCGTGATCGTCGGTGCCGGCGCCAAGATCCTCGGGCCGCTGACGGTGCATGCCAATGCGCGCGTCGGCTCGAACGCGGTCGTGCTCAAGGACGTGCCCGAAGGGGCGACGGTGGTCGGCATCCCGGCACGGGTGGTGGTGCGCGAGGCGGTGCCGGCGAAGGAATTCTGCGCCTACGGCTCGGTGGGCGATCTGCCCGACCCGGTGGCGCGGGCCATCGACGCGTTGTGTGCCGATATCGGCACACTGCGCGCGCGCGTGGCGCAGTTGGAAGGTCAGTTGGCGTCCGTCCAGGAGGATGCGGCGCCCGTCGCGATGGCGGCAGGCGAGCGCAGGGTCGTGGCGATCAAGGGAGAGAACCGGTGAAGCTCAGCACCAAGGGCCGCTATGCGGTCATGGCGATGGTCGACCTGGCCTCGCACAGCAAAGGGATCCCGTGGCGCTCGCCGATATCGCCGAGCGGCAGGAGATTTCGCTGTCCTATCTCGAACAGCTTTTCGCCAAGCTGCGCAAGGGCGGGCTGGTCAAGAGCGTGCGCGGGCCGGGCGGCGGTTACCTGCTGGCCCACGCGGTCGCGGAGACGCGCATCTCCGACATCATTCTGGCGGTCGACGAACCGATCCGGGCGACCCGCTGCGCGCCGGGATCGCCGACGGGCTGTCGTATCAACAAGAGCCGCTGTCTCACGCACGATCTGTGGGAGGAGCTGGGCAATCAGATCCATCTCTATCTGAGCTCGGTTTCGCTCGCGGATGTGTGCAACCGGCGTGTGCTGGGCACCAGCCACGTGATCGCGCATCCGTCGGACGAAAAGACGGACGCGCCGGACATGGTCGCGGCGCAGTAGGCATTGCCCCAATGACCGACGCCATCTACCTCGACTGCAACGCCACGACGCCGCTGAAGCCGGCCGTCATCGCCGCCATGAGCGCGGCGTTGGGCGCGGTCGGCAATGCGTCCTCGGTGCATCGCTTCGGCCGCACGGCGCGCCGGATGGTTGAGGATGCGCGCGCCGAAGTGGCGCAGCTTGTGGGTGCCGCGCCGCGCCAGGTGATCTTCACCAGCGGCGGCACGGAAGCGAATAGCCAGATTCTGGCCGGCGAGACGCGCCGTGTGCTGGTCTCGGCGATCGAGCATGACTTGGTTCTGAAGGCGGCGGAGGCGGAGTTTATCCCGGTCGACAGCGACGGCTGCCTCGATGTCGCGGCCCTTGAGTCGATGTTGGCGGAAAACGGCCGCGATGCGATCGTCGCCGTGATGCTCGCCAACAACGAGACCGGGGTCATCCAGCCGATCGCCGACGTGGTGACGGATTGCGACGGCGCAAGGGGCTCACGTGCATTGCGATGCGGTGCAAGCGGCCGGCAAGATCGCCATCGACATGGCGGCGTTGGGCGTTCGATACGCTGACGCTGAGTGCGCATAAATTCGGCGGGCCGCAGGGCGTTGGCGCGCTGGTCGTGCGCGACGGCATCGAGATCGCGCCGCTGCTGGTGGGCGGGCGTCAGGAGCAGGGGCGCCGTGCCGGCACCGAAAATGTCGCAGCGATCCATGGCTTCGGCGTGGCGGCGGCGCTGGCCAGGCGCGAGCTCGATGGCATGAACGCATTGGCGCAACTGCGCGACGCGATGGAAGCGCAGCTTTGCCAGGCGACGCCGGCGGTGGTGTTTTCGTCGGGTGCGGCACGGCTGGCGAATACAAGCTGCATTGCCATGCCGGGTGTCAGCGCCGAGACGCAAGTGATGGCCTTCGATCTGGCCGGAATTGCGGTGAGTGCTGGCTCGGCCTGCTCATCGGGGAAGATCCGGCCGTCGCATGTCTTGCAGGCGATGGGCGTGGCACCGGCACTGGCCGGCAGCGCCATTCGCGTGAGTGCGGGTTGGTCGACGACGGCCAGCCAGACGGAAAAATTCGTGGAACAATGGATCGGGCTGTGGGCGCGCCTAGGCGCGCGCGACGGGCGCTCGGCGCCGGCGGCCTGAGATAGAGGAGCAGTTATGAACGCCGCAACGATGCCACTCGACAGCAAGACCCGCAGCAATGCGCCTGACACGCCGCTGTACCTGGATTACCAGGCGACGACGCCGACGGATCCGCGCGTGGTCGAAGCGATGTTGCCGTATTTCACCGAGAAATTCGGCAACCCGCATTCGCGCAACCATCATCACGGCTGGGAAGCGGAAGAGGCGGTCGAGAAGGCGCGCGCCCAGGTCGCGAAGCTGATCAACGCGGACGAGCGCGAGATCGTGTTCACGTCGGGCGCGACGGAGTCCAACAACCTCGCGATCGCCGGCGTGGCGCGCTTCTACAAGGACAAGAAGAACCACATCATCACCTGCGTGACCGAGCACAAATGCGTGCTCGACACCTGCCGGCATCTGGAGCAGGAAGGCTTCGAAGTCACCTATCTGCCGGTGCAGCAGAACGGACTGATCGACCTCGAGCTCCTCAAGAAGACGATCACGCCCAAGACACTCCTGGTCTCGATCATGGCGGTCAACAACGAGATCGGCGTGATCCAGCCGCTCAAGGAGATCGGCGAGATTTGCCGCGCCAATCACGTGTTCTTCCACACCGATTGCGCGCAGGCCTACGGCAAGATCCCGCTCGACGTCGAGGACATGAAGATCGACCTGATGAGCATCTCGGGTCACAAGATTTACGGGCCGAAGGGCATCGGCGCGCTCTTTGTGCGGCGCAGGCCGCGCATACGGCTGGTCGCGCTGATCCATGGCGGCGGGCAGGAACGCGGCATGAGGTCGGGCACCCTGCCGACACCGCTCTGCGTGGCCCTGGGCGAGGCGGCGGCGATTGCCGCGCGCGAGATGGACAGCGAGAACGAACGGCTGACCAAGCTGCGCGACCGCTTTTACGAGCGCATCACCAGCCGGCTGTCGGAGGTCTATCTCAACGGCGATCTCAAGCATCGCATCCCCGGCAACCTCAACATCAGCTTCGCCTTCGTCGAGGGCGAGGGGCTGATGATGGGTATTAAGGATTTGTCGGTATCCTCGGGCTCGGCCTGCACCTCGGCCTCGCTGGAGCCGTCCTATGTGCTGCGCGCACTGGGCGTGGAGGAGGAACTGGCGCATACCAGCCTGCGTATCGGCTTCGGGCGCTTCACGACCGAGGCGGAAGTGGATTACGCGGCCGATCGCATCGTCGAGGCGGTGCAGCGGTTGCGCGCGTTGAGCCCGCTCTGGGAAATGGCCCAGGAAGGCATCGACATCAAATCGATCAAATGGGCGGCCCACTGAGCGGCCTTTCGCTCGAGGACAGCTAAGCCCATATAGAGAGAGTAAGGAGTACGGATCATGGCCTATAGCGAAAAGCTGATCGACCACTACGAAAACCCGCGCAATGTCGGCGCGATGGATAAGAATGACCCGAGCGTTGGCACGGGCCTTGTGGGCGCGCCGGCCTGCGGCGACGTGATGAAACTGCAGATCAAGGTGAGCCCGGAAGGGATCATCGAGGATGCGAAGTTCAAGACGTTCGGCTGCGGCTCCGCGATCGCCTCTAGCTCGCTGATCACGGAATGGGTCAAGGGCAAGAGCATCGACGAGGCGGCGACAATCAAGAACACGCATATTGCCCAGCACTTGTCCCTCCCGCCGGTGAAGATCCATTGCTCGGTTCTGGCCGAGGATGCGATCAAGGCGGCGATCGAGGATTACCGCACCAAGCGCAAGGCGTAACGGAGCATTGACGTGAGCGAGCAGACCACTGAAGCAACGCCGCCTGTTGCGGCGACGTCAGCACCGGCCCGCAAGCCGGCGCGGCCGCGGCCCGCGCCGATCACCGTGACGGCGGCGGCGGTGGCGCGCGTGCGCGCCCTTCTTGGACAAGCGCGGCAAGCCGTCGGCGGGCGTGCGCATCGGCGTGCGGACCCGCGGCTGCTCGGGCCTCAGCTACACGCTGGAATATGCCGACGCGGTCGGCCCGGCGGACGAGGTCGTCGCGGTTGAGGATGTGCGCATCATCATCGACCCCAAGGCGTCGATGTTCGTCTTCGGCACCGAGATGGACTTTGTCGAAGACAAGCTGCAGTCCGGCTTCGTGTTCCGCAATCCCAACGAAAAGGGCCGCTGCGGCTGCGGTAAGTCCTTCCACGTCTGAATTTTTTTGAGCCGGCACCCGAACGGCCGGCCTCGCGCCGGCCGTGTTGTTTCAGGAGAGCCGGGACGGCGATGATCGAGAGACGATGAACGACGCAGAGCTGCATATCGCGACCAAGCCACAGGCGGCGGCCGGGGTGCGTCCGCATCCGTGCTGGTCATGCCGCGGCCCGGTCGAGGGTGCGGCCCTGTTCTGCACCACCTGTCGGGCGGTGCAGCCGCCGGCACCGATGACACATTTTGCCCGGCTTGGCCTGCCTGTCGATTTCGGTATCGAGTCGGCGGAGCTCGACCGGCGCTATTTCGCGGCGCAGCGCCAGCTCCACCCCGACCGGTTCGCCACGAAGACGCCGCGCGAGCGCGCGATCTCGCAGAGCCAGGCGGTCAGCCTCAACGAGGCCTATGAGACGCTGAAGGAGCCGGTGGCGCGCGCGGCCTATCTGTTGAAGCTCAAGGGCGTCGACGTCAATCCCGATGGCTGCCACACGGTCAAGGATCCGGCCCTGCTGATGGAGCAGATGGAATTCCGCGAGGCGCTGCAGGATGCCGAGACGGTGGAGGCCGTTAACACTTTCGCGGCCGAGGCCGCCGCGCAAATGAAAGCCAGTATCGCCGCGGTTGCGGAATTGTTCCGGTGCGGCGATCTGGACCGTGCCGGTCATGATACGACGCGGCTAAAATACCTGGTGAAACTGGTGGACGAGGCGCGCGCCAAGACGGCGCGGCTTGCCGGACGCGGGACACGATGACACTGTTGCAAATTCACGAGCCGGGCGAAACGCCGATGCCGCACGAGGGCGAGCGCGGCGCGGCGGTCGGCATCGATCTCGGAACGACCAATTCGGTGCTCGGCATTGCGGCAGGCCAGAAGCCGGAGGTCGTGCGCGACGAACATGGCGCGGCGCTGGTGCCGTCGATCGTGGCTTATCGTGATGATGGCGAAGTCTTGGTCGGCGAAGAGGCGCGGCGCGAGCTGCTCGACCGTCCCGAGATCGTGGTGAGCTCGATCAAGCGGCTGATGGGCCGCGGCGCCGATGACGTGCATGCGGTTGCCGGCACGCTGCCCTATGAGCTGGGTCCGCCGGCCGAGGGCGGCATGGTGCGCCTCAAGATCGGCAAACGCGTTGTGAGCCCGGTCGAGGTCTCGGCCGAGATTTTGCGCGCGGTCAAGACGCGCGCGGAGACGGCACTGGGCCGCAGCGTCGATCGCGCGGTCATCACGGTGCCCGCCTATTTCGACGATGCCGCGCGCACCGCGACGCGCGATGCGGCGCGGCTTGCTGGGCTCGAAGTGCTTCGCCTGGTCAACGAACCGACGGCGGCGGCCCTGGCCTACGGGCTCGACCACGCCTCGGAAGGCATTTACGCGATCTATGATCTGGGCGGCGGCACGTTCGATTTCTCGCTGCTGCGGCTGGAGAAGGGCGTGTTCCAGGTGCTGGCGACCGGCGGCGATGCGGCCTTGGGCGGCGACGATATCGATCGCGCCATCGCCGAGCGGTTCATCGCCGAGAGCAAGCATGGCGCGCTCGATAGCGGGCACATCAAGCTCGCGCTGGTGACGGCGCGGCTGGCGAAGGAATGTCTGACGACGCAAGCCGAGTGGAGCGGGTGGCTCGATCTCGGCGGCGGCAAGACGTCGAATCATCGTCTGACCCGCGCCGAGCTGGATAAATTGTCCGCGGGCCTAATCGACCGCACGGAGACGATCTGCCGCCAGGTCCTTGAGGATGGCGCGGTGACGCCGTCGCAGGTACAGGGTGTTGTGATGGTGGGCGGCTCGACACGCATGCCGCTCGTTCGTGATCGCGTGCGGGCGCTGTTCGGGCGCGAGCCGCTGATCGACCTCAACCCCGATGAAGTCGTGGCGCTGGGCGCCGCGTTGCAGGCGGAAGCGCTCACAGCGGGCTCCGACACGCTGCTGCTGGATGTGACGCCGCTGTCGCTGGGCCTGGAGACGATGGGCGGCTTGGTCGAGAAGATCGTCGAGCGCAACACGCCGATCCCGGTGGCTCGGGCACAGGAATTCACGACCTACCAGGACGGCCAGACGGCGATGATGATCCATGTCGTGCAGGGTGAGCGCGAGATGGTCGATCAGTGTCGGTCGCTGGCGCGCTTCGAGCTCAACGGCATTCCGGCGATGACGGCCGGCGCCGCGCGCATCCGGGTGAGCTTCGCGGTCGATGCCGACGGGCTGCTGACGGTCAGCGCCGAGGAGCGGACCAAGGGGATCGCGGCGCATGTCGAGGTCAAGCCGAGCTACGGCCTGAGCGAGGACGAGATGGCGACGATGCTGCGCGACAGCATCGAGAACGCGCGCGACGACATGGAGCGACGCCTGCTGGTCGAGGCGCGCGTCGAGGCGCGGCGCGGCGCGAATGCGGTGCGCGCCGCCCTGGCAGCCGATGCCGATCTGGTGCCGGCGGCTGAGCGCGGCGAAATCGATGCGGCGCTGGAGCGCGTCGAACAGGCGATCTCGCGCCCCGATCGCGACGCCATCAACAACGCGGCGGAGGAGCTCGAGAAGGTGACGCGGCCGTTTGCCGAGCGGCGCATGGATCGCGGGATCCGTGCGGCGCTGGCCGGCCGCAATGTCGATGAGATGCGGCTCTAGGGCCCAGGTGGAAATCAAGAAGATTGAAACGGAGTTGGTTCGACAATGCCCAAGATGACGTTCATCGACCCCGACGGTAAGCGACACGAGGTGGAGGCCCCGGTCGGTCTGTCGGTGCTGGAAATCGCGCACCGCAACAACATCAATCTCGAGGGTGCCTGCGAAGGCTCGCTCGCGTGCTCGACCTGCCATGTGATCGTCGACCAGGAGGATTTCGAGCGGCTCAAGGAGCCGACCGAGGACGAGGAGGACATGCTCGACCTCGCGTTCGGCCTGACGCATACCTCGCGGCTGGGCTGCCAGATCATCATGACCGAGGAGCTCGACGGGCTGACCGTGGCGCTGCCCTCGGCCACGCGCAACATGATGGTCGACAAGACGTGAGCGGCGGGGCAGGGCGATGAAGCTCAAATGGACCGATGTGCGCGACATCGCGATCGCGCTCGAGGAGACCCATCCCGATGTCGACGTCGCCAATCTGCGCTTTACCGACCTCTGGAAATGGGTGCAGGCGCTGCCCGATTTTGCCGACGAACCCAACCGCTCCAACGAGAAAATCCTCGAGGCCATCCAGATGGCCTGGCTCGACGAGCGCGATTGAATTGCGCGCGGCGGGGTAAACGCCCATGACCTTCAACACCGCCGCCATTGGCGAGACGCTGCGCACGCGCCTCAACCTCGCCATTCCCGGTGGATTGCTCGGCAATGTCGTGCGCTCGCCGGCGGCCTCGCTGCTGTTCCGGCCGTGGTTCGATCGCGCGGCCCTGCCGGCTTTGGTGCGCTGGATCTTGCCGGCGTCGCGGTTGTGGGCGACGGCCGAGGCTTGCGACTACGACAGTGCGCGATTTCTCGAGGCCTTGCCGGATCTGACCCGGACCGGCTTTGCAGCACGCCATGTCGATGCGGCATTGAGCGAGGCACAGGCGGCGCGCGCACGCGTGCAGGAGACGGAGGCGCAATGGCAGGCGCTGTTCTTCGCCGGGCGCACTGCCTCGCCCGATGAGCTTGCCGTGGCGGATATCTCTCGGCGGCGGGCGGGCCAGGCCTTCACATTGACGCGGATGCGCTTCATCTATCCGGCGCGTCGCGCCGGCGTCGAGCCGCTCGTGTGGCGCATCGAGCCCGAGGCGGCGATGCATGCGCGCTACGGGCAATATCTCTACGATCCCGATGCCGCGTTTCAGCCGCCCGATCCGTTGCCGCACGTCGTCGAATCCGCGCGTCGTCCGGGCCTTCTGGGCATGGAATCGATCCTGCGCTTCGCAGCCCCCGATCCGGAGATGGGCGAGGCTTATGCGCGCGTCTTCACGCCCGCTGGCGTCGATAATCCGCCGACCTTGATCCATTGCCACGGCGTGGCGATGGAGGCCGAGCAGATCGATCCCGAGCTCGACTACATGCTGGCGCTGGTCGAGCAGGGGATCCGCGTGATCCGCGTGACGGCGCCCTGGCATGGCCCGCGCCGCCCGACCGGGCGAATGGAGCGGCGAGCGGTTTTTCTCGACCGCACCGATCGGTTCGATCGCGCTGCTGTCGGCGCAGATCCGCGAGCTGGCCGTCCTGGTTGCGTGGGCGCGGACGAACAGCTCGGCCAAGGTCGCGATCGGCGGCATCAGCCTGGGCGCCTTGACGACGCAGGTGGCGGCGGTGCGCATGGCGAAGTGGCCCGAACAGTGCCGGCCGGACGCGCTGATGCTCGTCGGCACCAGCGACCGGCTGGACCGCGTCGCGTTCCAGGGCGCGCTCACCCAGGGCATGGGGATGCCGCAAGCGCTCGAAGCCGGCGGCTGGACGGAGGAGCGGCTCTACGCCTGGAATGCGCTGACCGACCCTGTCGGCACGCCGGCCATCGATCCGCGCCGCATCGTGGTGGCGTTGGGGACGGAGGATGTCGTGACGCCGTTCGATGGCGGTGTGGAGCTGATGCGCCGCTGGCGCGTACCTGAGGAGAACCAATTCCACCGCAAACAGGGGCATTTCAGCCTGGCGCTGGGGCTGTTTCCGGACAATGCGCCGCTGCGCCGCCTGGCCGAGATCCTGAACGGTCACGGTTGATCCGCGGGCCCCGCCGGACGCATATTCCCGCCATGACCAGCCCCGCCCTCAATTCCCTCGGCTTTGCCAAGGCACCGGCCGCCACCCGCGTGGTGGTGGCGATGTCGGGCGGCGTGGATTCCTCGGTCACGGCGGCCCTGCTCAAGGAGCAGGGCTACGATGTCGTGGGCATCACGCTGCAGCTCTATGACCATGGTGCTGCGGTGGGCAAGAAGGGGGCGTGCTGCGCCGGGCAGGATATCCATGACGCGCGCAATGTCGCCGACCGGTTGGGCATTGCGCATTACGTTCTGGATTACGAGAGCCGCTTTCGCAACGACGTGATCGACGCGTTCGCGGATTCATATGCGCGGGGAGAGACCCCGATCCCGTGTGTTGAATGCAACCGCACGGTCAAGTTCCGCGACCTGGTTTCGACCGCGCGCGATCTCGGCGCCGAGGCGCTCGCCACGGGACATTATGTGCGTCGCGCCGATGGTGAAGGTCTTGCCGAACTGCATCGCGCCGCCGATCCGGCGCGCGACCAGAGCTACTTCCTGTTCGCGACCACGCGCGAGCAGCTCGAGTTTTTGCGCTTCCCGCTGGGCGGATTGCCGAAGGACGAGGTGCGCGCCTTGGCGCGGCGTTTCGATCTGCCTGTGGCGGCGAAGCCGGACAGTCAGGATATCTGTTTTGTGCCCAATGGCAGCTATGCGCGGATCGTCGAGAAGTTGCGGCCGGAGGCGGCGGAGCCGGGCGACATCGTCGATCTCGCCGGCCAGGTCGTCGGGCGGCATGACGGCATCATTCATTTCACCATCGGCCAGCGCCGCGGGCTGGGGGTCGGCGGCGGCGAGGCGCTTTACGTCGTGCGGCTCGATCCGGCGACGCGCCGCGTGGTGGTCGGGCCGAAGAGCGCCTTGGCGCGCACGCGGCTCAGCCTGCGCCAGGTGAACTGGCTGGACGGTGCGGCACCGGCGGACGGCATCGAGGTCGAGGTCAAATTGCGCTCCACCAGCGCGCCGATCCCAGCCACGTGGCAAGGGCAGGCGGGCGGCGCGGCGGCGGTGGTCCTGCACCGGCCGGAGCTGGGCGTGGCGCCCGGACAGGCCTGCGTTGCCTATCGCGGCTCGCAGGTTCTGGGGGGTGGCTGGATCATGCGCGAAAACGCCGCCGGCCAGCCCGCAGCGGCATAGATTTCGCTGCCTTGACATAGGGATGGCCGCAATCGTATAGGGTCGAGCCCTTTTTCGGGGGACTGCAGTTTCGAGTGCAGTGTGGCGGCGTAGCTCAGTGGTAGAGCAGGGGAATCATAATCCCTTGGTCGGGGGTTCAAATCCCTCCGCCGCTACCAAACTCTCTGGTGGAACAAACAGATAGCGGGAGACCCTGCATGGTCACGACGCGCCGTACTTTCGTTTTGGCCGCTCTCGCCCTCACCTCAATGACGGGGATGGCCATGGCTGCGGACCTTGAAAACACTCTCTATCTCGACCTGACCTACGGACGCGTGGTGATCGAACTGCGCCCGGATCTTGCCCCCAAGCACGTCGCCCGTATGAAGGAGCTGACGCGCCAGGGGTTCTATGACGGCCTCAAATTCCATCGCGTCATCGACGGGTTCATGGCGCAGACGGGCGACCCGAAGGGGACCGGCTCGGGCGGCTCGGGCACCAAGCTGCCGGCGGAGTTCTCGCGCGAGCCGTTCGTGCGCGGCACGCTGGGTGCTGCGCGCACCAACGACCCCAATAGTGCCGACAGCCAGTTCTTCATCATGTTCGCCCCCGGCTCGTTTCTGGATGGCAAGTACACGGTGTGGGGCAAGGTCTCGTCGGGGATGGAATTCGTCGACAAGATCAAGAAGGGCGAGCCGCCCTCGAACCCCGACACGATCGTCAAGATGCAGGTTGCGGCCGACGTCAAGAAGTAATGCCCGCATCGCTACGGCGCCGGCACAATTGAAACACGTTTTGCCGGCGCCGACATCAAGGCGACATCTGGACTGAGCACTCTGCGCTCCGGCCGTATTTGCGGCCCGAGCGGGGGATTCTCATGTCCGATATTTCCATCAACTTCACGCCGATCGAACTATTGCTGATCGGGGCCGTGATCGGCCTGCCCGGTGCGCTGATCGGTCTTACCGTTGGCGCGCTGGCCTTGCGCCGGCGCCGCGGGCTCGGCGCGCTGGCCGGCGCGGTCGTGGGCGATACGCTGTGGGCCGCGGCCCTGCTGCTGATTTTTTGACGCGCCATGGCGGCTCTCTTCAACCTTGCCGGGGTCGCGCTGATCTTGCCCAATCTGGGGCTGGCGCTGTTCTTTCTGGCCGTCGGTGTCGTGGTGCAGCAGAAGACGCTCGGCGCGATGCTGTCGGCGTTGTGGGCTGCCCTCGACCGCCTGCCGAACCCGGACTACCTGCCTCTGATCGCGCTGGCGGTGCTGGCGGCGATCGCGCTGGGTGTGGCGGCGGTGATCCGCTTCGCCTTTCTGCTGCCGCTGCTGATCGTGCTGGCGGGTGTTGCGAGCATGGCCTGCATCGGCGTGCTGACGAGTTTTCGTGAACTGGCCGCCAATCCGTTGAGCTGGTTCGGCGCGGTGGGCGTGGTGCTGGGCGGGTGGCAGTTCTGGCGCGCGACTATCGCGGCCGCATAATTAGGAGGCGTGACGCTCATGCCGATGCGCGCGAATGCAAGCGAAATGAGCCACGGCGAGTCCGGCCTTGTCGCGTATCTGCGCGCCAAGGGGCGGGCGTGGCTGGGGTCCACACCGGTGGATTCATTCCGCGGACGGTGGCGTGCCCATAACGGCGCGCTCTACGATTTTGCCGCCGATGGCCTGAAGATCGTCGAAGGCGGCACGATGATCGAATATCGTTGCGCGCGTACGGCTGATTTCGCGATGACCTATCACTGGGCGGATATGCGCGAGATGCGCGCGCAGTTTCCCAATGTCGCGGCGCTGGGCGAGATGGCGGCGGCCGGGCAGTCCCTGCCGGTCTTGCGCGTGCGCCGCGGGGCCCGGGAAACCATCTACGTGGTCACGCTTCCCAAGAAGCGGATGATGGCCCTCTCGTCGGGTCGGGTTCTGCACCTGTTCCGCGCCGGCTGATCGCAACCGGCGCGGCGGATGGGTCGGCCGCTCAGGGCAGCGGCGCTTCTTCGAGCGCGAAGCCCGCGGGCAGGCTCGCATTGGCGAGATCGAAGCGGTCGCCATCCAGCTTCAGCGTGAATTCAACATAGTCATCAAGGCGCACGCGCAGCGCGATGTTGCGCGCGGCGGTTTCGGGCGCGCCCGTGCCGGTGAGCACCAGGTGATCGGTGCCGGTCGGTGCGTCTTCGCTGATCCAGCTCAGGGCGGGCGTCCAGTCGAGGGCGGCGTCGCGGTCTAGGCCGGCGGGCAGGCGCAGGTAGAGGCGCTGCAGCGCCCCGGATGGCTGGGCATAGGTGAGGCTCAGCACACGCGATTTGTCGTCACCCAGCTCGTCGCGGTCGGCGGCGTTCATCGCCATGTAGGCGACGGCAACACGTTGCGCCAGCGTTTCGCGGCCCTTGAGCAGCAGGGTGAGCCAGCGCTGGCCGCCAGCACTCTCGCTGTGGCGCAGCAGCAGCTTGCCCGTCTCGAGGCTGAACACCGTATAGGCCGTGCCGGTGACGCAGCAGCCGTAGCGCGCGATGACGTAGTAGGGGCCGGTGACATAGCCCTCGTCGCCGGGGGCTGAAAATCGATAGGCGACGTCGCCGATGGCGCCGTCGTCGATCGGCTGCGCCATGACGGAGATGCGTCCGGACTCGCGATCAAGTTCGTTGCCGATCAGCGTGCGATCATTGGTCTGATTGAGAAGAAGCGTGCGCAGCTCGCGCGACGGGCCGGAGGTTGCAAAGCGCGCGATGGCGAAGCTGCGGTTGACGAGATGAACGCGCAAGGCGGCGCCGTCGCCTTGGATCTGGGCTTCGGATGTTACTCCGACGGCCATCTTGTCCGCCGCGCTGGCCGGGATGGCCAGTGCCGCCAAGGCAATGCCGATCAATATCGTTGCTGTACGCATAATATTCCCCCGTTCGAAATCGATCGGCCGGACAATCCGGCAAAATCGGGGGAACTGTGCTTTGGCGGTATTTCAGTCCAATGCGGGCGCGCCCGGTATTCTGTTTCAGCCATTGCCACTGGCTCGGCTCACGGCGGTCCTAGGCCGGATCGCCGAGTACAAGATCAATCGTATCAATGAACTGCTGCCGTGGTGCTATCGGTCTCACTTGTGATGGCGTGAGGCCAGCGCACGTTCACTTATGCGTTGTTGAATAGCCGCTTTCTCCCAAAACCAATGAGACCCACCAATGCCGAACCGAGGAGAAGCAGAGTGGACGGTTCAGGGGCCGATACAGGGAGTGGGATCGTATAAAGGTCGCGTGCACCGTCCTGGCTTCCAGCGTCAATCCCCGGGCCATTGAGATTACGGAGCAGAGGTCTGTCGTTCATGAGGTTTGTCAAAATGTTGACGCCAAAATGGCCCAGGCCCAAGGAATGCCCTGTTTCGTGCAAAGCGAGGTGGTTAAAATCATGGGCATTATCGGCAATACCGTTTCCATCCTCGTCAGCCCCAAATGGAGGTGGGCCGACTGGGACAGTATCGTCGAAATCATATTCGGCGACGACGCTTCCAGCCGCCGGGAAGGGAAATAACAACTCCAGTCGGCTCGCGTTAAAGCTGGGTCCACCAGTTAGGAGCACGCTGATGTCCCAGACAAAAGTTCGAACAACCTCCATGAAATCGATGCTACGGACGACGCTCACACCGTTGACGTTCAGTTGCGTACCATTCACTGCCGTTTCCCAAGCGTCATAGGCGTTATTGACCGCCTTCCTCATGTTCATCCCGATTGGCGTGAGCCAGCGGTCCTGCGGCGGTGTCGCTGGATTACGATCGTTGTCGAAGGCATCAAGGAAACGGTAGCGGACGGCCGTCGTCGGACCCTGCTGAATAAAGCCATGGGCATAGTCGCTCAGAGATCTATTGTTTGCCATGTCAAATCGCCAGTTGCGATCATCCCAGACGGCATAAGTGCCGAAGCCAAAGTCATCCACTCTGTTAAAGGGTGTGCGGTTGTCATCAGTCGTTACGGTGTTGGTAACGTTGCCCCCAAGACCAGGTATGAGCTGTCCATTAAGCGGGTGTCTATCGCGATGCTGATGTGCTTTCGCGTCGGGATTATCCGGATCAGGGTCAGGGACCAGCTCTATTGGCAGCATCGGATTAATCCAAGTGGTGTCCCGGTCGGTCGTGACAGGATTGTTGTGCGTATGGGGGAACGTACTCGGGATTCCAAGCACGGGCGAAGAGACCCCTAGTAAACTCACCGTCAGAATGATCGCGGACTGGAAATGTTGCGCCCTGAACAAGCCTGATCGAAAAAATCCGAAGTTTTTCCCTTTCTTTTCTTCGACTGACGCAATGGCTGTTGCAGAGGCATCTTGCGCAGCCATCACGATGACACGCGCGACCAATCCGTCCTGGGTCGGCTGATCGTTTGGTTTCATGGACGGACTCCCTTTGCGGTTAGTAGCCTGAGAGACTGCTAGTCCACGTCGGGTCAGTAGATTTTGGTACGAGTGAACGCTATGGAACTTCACGTGGCGGCGTTCAGTATCGATATGCGTTCGATCCGGTCGCTATGAAGGCGACGCCAACGGCCGAATGGCATTTCCAATGGCTGTTACCTTCGCGGCGCGGGCGCTCGCGAGGATCAGGTACAGCACGAGTATCAAAAAATAATGCGGAAGACGGTTGGCGGTGATGCTTCTTGCATCACATTCCCGCTTCAATAAAACTAGTTGTATCACTTTCGTCGAATGTGGTCACGCGAAGAATGGCGCGAATTTTCTCCTAATCGGAGAGTGGCCCGCAGCCCGCGCAGTTGGATGGCGGATCCGCCCCAGGGTTCGGCGTATCTTCGTCAGACGCTTACGACGCAGGCGGGACACAATCGAAACAGGGTCGCCCATCTCTCGACATCTTGGCGAAGCAACCGGTCGCTAAGTGGTGCCCCGCAATCCTTCTTTGCGGGAGTGGCCTTCGATGAACAACGTCCGGATCATTGCTGTCGCGCTGCTGATTCTTATTGCGCTTGCCCTGCCGGCCCGTGCGACGGAAGAGGGGCCGCGCCGACTGAATACGGTCGAGGGCTGCGGTGTCGCTCTACCGGCCTATTTCCTCAACCCCGGCGACGTGTCGGCGATGTTCGGCGCGGAGGCCGAGCACGTGGCGAAGCTGTTCGCCCACAGCTATGCGGCGGATATCGCCAAATCCTGTCGGGATCGGCCGGCGCTGCGCGAGTTGATACAGGCGCGGGTCACGGCGATCTGCTTTGCCGCCGCGGCGGGTGTCGACGAGCCGCACCCGTATATCGTCGGCAACTGGCTGGTTATCGAGGCGCATCCGGATGCCTATGCGCGCGTACCGTTCCGGCGCAAGCTGGCGGCGGCGATCGTGCGCGGATCGGTGGGCACACCGGGCTATGATTGCCTGCCGGAAGATGCGTGACGCGGGCGGAGCGAGGGCATCATGAGCGATGAAGATGTCGCCAGCCGGCGCGAAGCCGAGAGCTTCGAACGTCGCGGCGATGAACTGATCAAAGCGAACGCGCGCGAGCAGGCTCAGGAATTTTACCGCCAGTCGCAGCGCATCTTGATGCCGGTCAACAAGATGTGGTCCGACGCCGTCGAATACGATTTGCGCATGGCGGCATTCCAGCGCGTGCAGAATAAACTGTGGGCGCTGGCGGAGAGTGGGCCGGTGCGCGTCGGCGTGCCGGGACCGGCGCCGTCGGCCGCCGAGCGCGCCAAGCCGCCCGAGCTGCCGAAGCCGCCGCCGAAATTTGGATCCAGCGCGGCGGCACGTAAATTCGAGGCGAGCATGGTGATCGGCTACGAGCAGTGGCATGACGGGATCGGCTACGATCTCGAGGCGTTGGCGCAGATGAGCGAAGCAGAGCGCCAGGCCGTCGGCAAAGTGTTGACAGCGCGGGTGCGCAGCCGGGAGGCCGAATGGCGCGACACCGAGGCGCTGGCGGCGCTGGGCGGGGCCGATGCAAAGGCGGCGCTGCGGCATACGATGGAGACGGGCGATCTGGAGACGCAGCTCCACGCCGCGCGCGAATTGGAGGTCATGGGCGAGAAGGTCGACATTGAAAAAGTCATTGCCAAGGTGCTGAAGCGCGGTGGGTTCGGCCAGGGCGTGTCGATGGCGCTGTTGATGGTGCCCGAATATAGACTCGCCCTACATGCGCAAAGTTCTGCTGGAATGCGCACAGGAGGGCGACTGGACGGTGCGCGTGCACGCGGCGGCGATGTGTCTCTATCTGGCGGGCCTTGCGAAAGAACCGTTCGAATGGGCGCAACGGCCCTTCTTCCTGCAATTCGGCGTCGAAGATTCCACGGTGCGCCAGAAGGCTTATGCCGAGCTATGCCGACGCCTCGATGTGGCAGCGAAATCGGGAAAGGCGAAGAAGGCCCGGAAATAATTGAAACACGGATGTCGATACCGCGTCATCGGACGGAAAATGCCGATGCCCATAGTCCCGTTCGACCGGCGGCACTGATGCCGCCACTAGGAGGACAGATGGGTTTGAACGAGACGCGCAAGATGAAGGAACTCCGCGAGACGACGCTGCCGGCGCGGGTGAAGGAAATCGAAGAGATCTGCGGCGCGCCGATCCCGTATGACGTGGATTGGCAGAGCCTCTCCAACGATCTCGAAGGGCTCAATTTCCTCGACAATCTCTCGTGTCATCGTCTCAACATGGCGCTGCGCGTGATCTGCCAGGACGATCTGGGCAAGGAAGCGGTGCGCCAGGAACTCAAGGCCATCCGCCTCAAGAACGTCAAGAGCAAGACCGAGATGAAGATGACGTTTGAGGCCGGCGTGCTGGAGATGCATTGCGCCTACGCGCTGCGCACGGACGGGATGTTCAGCGACGGTGATATCCGCACGCTGATGATGGACCGGCTCTGAGCTCTGCCATGGTTGTCGTGCGCTTCCTCCTGATCGCGATCGCAACGGCGCTCATGTTGTCGCTTCCGGCCCTGCTGTCGGCGCGCGCCCATGCGGCCGGCGACATGCAGAATCCGGATCGGCTGCGCGGCGAGATGTTCATCGCCGGCGCGACGCTGGTCGATCCGCCGCCGGGGGAAGTGCGCGACACGCATGCGTATCTGGCGATTTCCGGCGATGCGGCGCGCCGGCTCTACAACACGCTCAAGGTGCCGGCGGCTGCGGATCTCTGCCTGTCGGGGCGGCGCCTGAAGCGCGTGGGGAATATCAGCTGCAGTGTGGGCGGCAAGGCGAGCGAAGCACGCTGCGATTTTGGGCTCAATCTCACCGACGGTTCGATCGCGCCCGGATTGGTTTGCTAGGTCCGCCCGGCGGCTTCGCGGCCGGGCGTCTGTTTTTCGAAAGCGGGATTTCTTGAACATGCGGTATCTCATCAACCTGCCGGTGATTGGCGCCTTCCTGTGCGGATGGGCGCTCGTGCATTTGACCATTCTCACCAATCCGCCGCGCGGCGGCGATGCCGGCATGGGGGCCGCAATCGCGATCGTCGGCAGCGGCCTCTTTTTGTGGGGGCTGCTGGCGGTCGCACTGGCCGGCGCGGCCATGGTCGGCGGCTTCGACTGGATGCCGGGCGAAAGCCGTGGTGCGCGCGTCTTCATGGTGCTGCTGGCGTTTGGCGCGATCGTGCTGATTTCGCTGCTGCCGATCGGCGTGGCGATGGAGACGGCCGGCAATACGGAAAACCGGCGTTGGAGCCCCGGCGTGATCTGGGCGGCGCGTGCCGTGGCGGAGGGCCTGCCGCTCGTCCTGCTCGCGTATGCGGCCTGGAATATCAATGCGCCTGACAATCTGCGCGATCTCCCGGGGCTGCGCTATGGCCTGTTTGGCGCGGTCGGGGTGCTGGGGCTAGTGGCGGCTGCCGTGACGGTGCAGGAACTCGGGCGCTGGAACAAGCAGGCCGGAGAAGCGCAGGTGGTGGCGCGCGCGCAGGAAGATGAGAAGGCGCAGGCGCACCGGCGTGCGTTCGAGGCGCTGACCGACAGCGATCCGCTGATCAAATGGTACGAGTATTCGACCTACGCGTCGCCTGACGACATGCGGCTGGAAGCGCTGCGGCGCATCGGCCAGCGCGCCAATCTCGAAGCGGAGCTCACGAAGGTTCTCGCTTCCGCCAACAATCTTTGGGCGGCGGAGGGCGTGCGCCTGGTGTCCGACGTGCCGTTCCAGCCTTCGGCAACCCTCGCGCAGGCGGTGGCCGGCCGGCTCGATGCGTACGCGGCCGAGCTCGAGGCCGGCGCCAAGCTCGTCACCTATGACGGCGACAAGCGGCTCGATTATTACGAGCGGTCGAATTTCCGTAATGCGCTGGGGGCATCGAAGCGCGTGGCGGAGAGTGCGGGGGCCGATCTGCGGCCGCAGATCGACGCGCTGGTCAAGATGGCGGCGCTCTATCCGAAATCGGACGTGGCGCACGAATTCCCGCGCGAAGCCGCCGACGCTAAGAAACAGATCGCGGCGCTTCTGGCGAAGCGGGCGGCGAACTAGCGATCCGTCAGGAGGCCTTCTCTTCCAGAAGGTCGTTCAGTTTGCGGCGCATCGCTTCGGCTTTGTAGGTCGGCATGCGATAGGCCCAGTTGGCGGTGCGGGTGTTGAGCTGCGCCGCTTCTTTCTGAACGTCTTCGGCGGATTTGAGCTTCGCCGCCGCGCCTTCCGGCTTCACCGGCTCGGCGGGTGCTTCGAACGAGGCGTTGAGGCGGACCCAGGCTTGATCATCTTTGGTGACGAAGTGGACGCGAACCGTCAGGCCATCGAAGGTCACCAACTCGACGGCGGGTGTGCCGTCGGCGAACTCGATCTCCTTGGCCGGGCGAACGTCGTCCAGTTCCAGCTTCTCCAGCACGCCGCCGAGGCCGTTGACCTCGTATTCGGATTTCACTTTGCGGTCGGCGGGCTTGTCGACGATGGCGAAATCCTTGTCGTCGGGTTTCTCGCGGCGGACGATCAGCTTGGCGCCATCGGGCTGCGTCACCGTCACTTGGCGCACGCGTTCGCGGCTAACGTCGGCGATGGCACGATCGAGCCAGGCGAGGGGGTCGCGCTCCAGGGTGATGCGCCCGCGCGCCTGCCAAGCCTGGGCATCGCCCATTTGCGCACATAGACGCCGTCACCGGCTGAGCCGCTGCGGCCGTAGCGTTGCTTGCCGACCAGCAGGTCGACGATAGCGCCGCCGCTCGCATCCTTGAGCGTGATCTGTGTCGATTTCGCGTCTTGCGTGGCGAAGTCCTCGACTTCGAGCGAAGCATAGAGACCGGGCGTCTTGGTCTTGGCCTCGAGCGTGCGCAGTTCGGCGAGTTCGACCAGCAGCTTTCGGACCTTGCCGAAGTCGGCGGGATAATTGGCCTTGTCAGCAAGCGTCCAATCCTGATCGGTTTTGGTCAGCGTCACGGCGCCGTCCTTGCGCGCTATCGTGAGGCTGCGCACGTCGTTGACCTTGGCGGCGAGAGTGGGGAAGAGCTTCTCGCCGCCGGACGAGACCTGGTCGCTCTCGGGCCCGCGCATGGAAACGCCGATCGCGGCAACGCCTGCGACGGCGGTCAGAGCGGCCAGAGCGATCAGGATCTTGGAATTCATGAATTTACCCTCGCGTGATCAGGCGCGGCTGGTCGAGCCGGGTCGGCGGCGGCGCATGCGCATCACGCCGACGATGCCCGCCGCGCCTGCGACCAGGATCGGAATCAGGCCGATGTTGATGAATTTGAGCCGCGTTTCCAGGCTCTCGATGTCCTTGCGCAGATCGTGCTGCACGTCGCGCAGCTCACGCCGGGTGCCGAGCATGTCGGCGCGGAATGCCTCGATCGCGTCCGACTGCGCCTTGGACATGATGACCTTGCCGCCCCCCTGTTCCTGGCTCTGGGACTGCATATCGCTCAGTTTCTTCTCCGTGTCGCGCAGCTTTTCCGTGAGCTCGCGCTCCTTGGCACGGAAGCGCTGCTCGGCGCCGCGCTGAATATTCTGCACGACCGTGAAGGGCCGCGCCGACTGGCCGCGAGTGCGCAGGCCGATCAGATCGTCGCTGCCCGACAGATTGTCGACGGCGTTGATGACGAAATCGCCATTGTTGGCGAAGGGGACGGCGACGCGCTGGCCGAAGAAATCCTGCACCTGCGCCCAGAAGCGGTCTTCCAGCATGTCGGTGTCGGCGACGATCACGAGATTGATCGGGTCTGGCCGATTCCGCGAGCGCCGGTACGGCCGGCGGCGTGGGGGCAGGCGGCGTCGCGGCCGGCTGGTCCTTCGGCTGCTCGCCTTCCGCGGGCTTGGGCTCGGGCGGTTTGCCGTCGGGGAAGGCGGACTTCACCTTGCCGGCGACGCGCGCGGCGAGGGTGAAGCGCGTGTTTTCGGGCTTGAAGTTGTTGTAGAGCCCGACCGGGTCGGGCGCCATCTTTATGCCTTCGACGTCGATCTGCATCGCTTGATCGCTGGTCTGGATCAGCGGCGTGAAGGTCGTTGTGGCGCCGTCCTTGGGCTTGAGGATGCCCGCACTCGCCATCTGGATGCTGGTCGTCTCCGCCGTCAGCACGTCGCTGCGATTGAGAGCGATGTCGCGCAGATTGAGCCAGAGCACATAGTCGATCGCCTGCACGCGCGTGGCCGTGCCGGCATTCACACGCCGGGCGAACAGCCGATCGCCCGCGACCTTGCCGTCGGCCATCTCGACGCCCCAGGCATCGAAGAGCTTCTTGAGGTTGGAGCCGGTCTCGCCGGTCTGCTGCGCCATGCTGGGGCGCGAGAGCTCGCCTTCGGCGTGCGGATCGACGAACACGAGGGCCCGGCCGCCGCGCAACACGAACTGGTCGATGGCGAAGAGCGTCTTGTCCGGCAGGTTCTGGGGATGGACGAGCACCAGCACGCCGATATCCGCCGGGATCTCGGCGGCGTCGCGGTCGACCTGGCGCATGTCGAAGAACTGCCGCATCTGGGTGTAGATGACCCAGGGATCGCTCTGCTGGCGGGGCCCGCGGAACAGCGCCCTCGAGCGGCAATGTCGAGAGCAGGCCGACGGCCTTCTTCTTCGCGCCGGAGAGATTGAAGACCAGCTTGGTGAGGTCGTACTTCGAGGAAGCGCTCGCGCTCGGGCTGGAAGAAGGGGATGACCTCTTCCTTGTCGGCGCTAGTTGATGCCGGCGAGGCCGAAATAGATGAGCTCGCCGCGCTTGGTTGATCGGCACGCCCTGCAGGCCGAAGCCGACCGCGCGGTCCTCTTCATCGCGTGAAGGGCTGCGGGTCGATCACCTCGAGCGGATCTTGCCGCGCGGCGGCGTTGCGGTACTCCTGCAGCATCTCGCGGACGCGGCCGGCGTAGACGCCGTAGGAGCGGGATCTCCTTGCCCAGGCGCTGCGAGATAATAGAAGCGCAGCGTCACCGGCTCGGTCGATGCTCGAGAGCACGGAGCGCGTGCCGGGCGAGAGCGTGTAGAGCTTGTCGGCCGTCAGATCGACGCGGGACGCCGCGCAGCGTTGCGTTGGCGATGATGTTGACCGCGAGGAACAGCAGCGCCACGAGGGCGAGGCCGCCGGCCGAGATGAGGAAGCGCTTGGTGTTGAAGCGTCATGGCTCAGCCTGCCTTTCTTCATGTCGACCATCACCGCGTTGGCGAACAGGAAGCCGGCGATCAGGGTGGCGAAGAACACCAGGTCGCGGATGTCGATCACGCCGCGGCTGATGGCGTTGAAATGGGTGAGGAAGCTGAAGGACGACGACGGCGTCGACGATCGCCTTGGGCGCCCAGCCCGCGAAGAAATTCAAGCACCAGCGCGCTGCCGCTGACGGTGAAGAGGAAGCACAGCGCCGCGGCCACGACGAAGGCGATGACCTGGTTCTTGGTCAGGCCGAGACGCAGGCGCCGATGGCGAGGTAGCCGCCGGCCATCAGCCAGCTGCCGATGTAGCTCGCGAGCGATGACGCCGTTGTCG
>CAVVJD010000001.1:0-237500 GCA_963748455.1 uncultured Alphaproteobacteria bacterium | reverse complement strand
ACACCCAGTCCCGCGGGGTGGAGCAGCCCGGTAGCTCGTCAGGCTCATAACCTGAAGGTCACAGGTTCAAATCCTGTCCCCGCAACCAAACATCAAAAGCCGCCGCATCACAAAAGATGCGGCGGTTTTTTGTTTATTGCACAAGAACGCGCGCCGTCAGCGCGCTGCTGACACGCGGCGTTCGACAAGCGGATCCCAGCGTTCGCAGAACGCTTCGATATCCGCGGACTGAAAATCGGCGAGGCGGGCCATAATCGTCTCGAACGGCCACTCCCACCAGGCGATGCGCGCGAGGCGCGCGGCAATGTCGCGCGTGAACCGCTCGCGGATCGGGCGCGCCGGCACGCCGCCGACGATCGTGTAGGGCGGCACGTCGTGGCTCACCACCGCGCCCGCCGCGAGCACCGCGCCATCGCCCACCGTCACTCCGGGCAGCACGATGACGCCGTGGCCGACCCACACATCATGACCGATGTGCACGCGATCGCCGTGCCTCTCGGCAAAGAAGCCGGCGTCGCGTATGGCGCCGGCATCATAATATTCGGGGCAGTAGGTGAAGCGGTGTAGCGATGGCCGGTCCGTCGGATGGTTGGGCGCGCCGATGCGGACATAAGCTGCAATGGCGCAGAAGCGCCCGATCTCCGCGTCCGCCACCATGCAGTCCCGCCCGAGATATGAGAAATCCCCCAGCGTGCTGTAGGAAACGGACGTCCGCTCGAGCACTTCGCAGCAGCGCCCGATCCGGGCGTCGCGCAGGGCCGCAGTCGGGTGAACGATCGTCTCGGCGATCTTGGGACGCTTGGTCGTCTGATCCATGGCGGGCTGTCTCGCGCGGGTCCAGGGACGGGTGCGCGCATAATTGGTTGGTTCGATGACAATTTGACGACGGCCCGGTGTGCGGCCGCAGGATCGGCCGGCACATCGCAATCGCGCCGGAACGGCGTTCTGTCGTTCGGGGGACGCGCCTCTGGCAGTTGCCGGCGGGCGGGCAAATTCCGTCTGCCTCAAAAATTGGAATGGTATTCAATCTTTGATCGATGTACGCTCTCATTCCAGAACGGCTGCTCAAGCGGCCGCCCGACGCCGCAACATCGGATCGGGAAAAGACGGGAGGAGCGTTGATGGCGTCGAAGATGTCGCCGATATCTGCCGGCGACCTACAAAGCCAGCGTGATTGGAGCGCGGCGTTGCCGTCCGCCGCCGCGACCGGCGTTGTGCCGCGACGCTCGAAATCGATGCGTCGGCTCATCGCCATCGCGTGGAGCCTGCTGCCGCCGCTCACCTTCATCGCGATTGTCGCGCTGTGGTCGGTCTCGATTACGGTCTTCCGTATCCCTGCCTATCTGCTGCCGAAACCCGGCGCCGTGTTCTCCCGCATGATCGCCGATGCCCCGATGCTGTGGTCGCATTCGCTGATCACGCTGACCGAGATCCTGCTGGGCTTTGGGTTGACCGTTGTCACCGCGATCCCGCTCGGGCTCGCCATCGCGCTGTCGCGCGTGGCCAAGCAGATCATCTATCCGCCGCTGATGCTGATGCAGCTGGTGCCGAAGATCGCGGTGGCGCCGCTGTTCCTGGTCTGGCTGGGCTTTGGCATGGAGTCCAAGGTCCTGCTCACGGTCCTCATGACCTTCTTCCCGCTGCTGCTCGCCAGCATCAGCGGCTTCCAGATCCTGGATACCCGGCTGCTCTACCTCACGCAGTCGATGGGCGCCACGAACTGGCAGACGTTCCGCTATCTGCGCTTTCCGGCGGCGCTCCCCGTCATCTTCTCCGGCATCAAGACGTCGGCGACGATCGCCGCCACCGCCGCCATCGTCGCGGAGTTCGTCGGCGCCAATAGTGGCCTCGGCTACGTGCTGCTGCGCAGCACCAGCACTATGGACATCGAGCTGACCTTCACCGTTCTGGTCGTGCTCACCATCATTGGCATCGTCATCAACTACGCCGTCGAATTCAGCGAATGGGCGATGACGCCCTGGCAACGTGCAAAAAACAACTGACAACAAGAGGAGGGGAAACCAAATGTTCGAGTCTTTCCGCAAATGTGCCTTGAGCGGCGCTGTCGCCGCGATGCTCGCGCTCGTCGCATCGGCCGACGTGCAGGCGCAAACGCCGATGACGTTCCAGCTGAACTGGGTGGCGGGCGGCGCCAATGCCGGGTTTGCCTCGGCCGTCGGCGAGAATTTCTACAAGGATGCGGGCCTTAACGTAACCCTGGTCCAGGGTAACGGCTCCGGCAACACGGTGCAGCTCGTCGCCAGCGGGCGCGCGTTGATCGGCTACGCCGATGCCGTCGCGATCATGCAGCTGGTCGCCAAGGGCGCGCCCTTGAAGGTCGTGTCGACGATCTACCAGTCCAACCCCAACGAAGTGTCGGCCCTCAAGAAGACCGGCATCAAGTCGATCAAGGATCTCGCGGGCAAGAAGGTCGGCGTGCCGTCGGGATCGTCGCAGACGACGATGCTGCCGTTGTTCTTCAAAGCGAACAATCTCAAAGAGTCCGACATGACTCTCATGAACATGCCGCCGACGGCCATGGTGCCGGCCCTGCTCCAGGGACAAGTGGATGCAATCCTCGGCTCGATGGACGCGTATCAGATCCAGCTCGAGGCGCAGGGCGCCGAGCTCGACAATTATCGCTTCGCCGACTACGGCGTTCCGACGGTGAGCACGTCGATCTTCGCCAACGAGACCTACCTCAAGGACAACGCGGAGACGGTGAAGAAATTCGTCGCAGCCAGCCTGAAGGGCTGGGATTTCGCGATCAAGAACCCCGAGAAGGCCGTCAAGAACCTGAAGACGGTGTTCCCGGAGATGAACGAGAAGCTGGCGACCGCGGAGCTCGCGGCGATCACGCCGCTCTTTTGCAGCGGCGGGGCCAAATACATCGGCAAGGCGGAGGACGCGCATTGGTCGCGCTCGCAAGAGCTCCTGGCGGAAGTGAACCTGCTGCCGGCCGGGCAGGACCCCAAGAGCTACTACTCCAACGCCTATCTGCCGCCGGAATCGCAGATGAGCGCCTGCAAGCGATAGAAGCAGGAAGGCAAGAGGGCTTCACGATGAGCACAGCGCCGCGACTTGGCTTTTCCTATGCCGATCTTCATGTCGGCATGGCGTTTCGAAGCCCGGGACGAACGATTACAGACGCCGACCTCGTGGGATTCGCGGGTCTCACGGGGGATTTTTCGGAGCTGCACACCAGCGACGTCTATGCGAAGAACAGCCAGTTCGGCCGGCGCGTGGCGCATGGCCTGCTGGGCCTCACCTATGCGCATGGCCTCATGTGGGCGCGCACCGGCGAATTGCGCGAGACAGCTGTCGCCTTCCTCGGCATCAACGACTGGAAGTTCGCGGGACCGATCTTCGTCGGTGACACGATCTTCGTGAACTACAAGCTCGCGGAGCTGCGTGACAGCAAGTCACGGCCGACCCAGGCCATCGCGGTCTTCGATGTCGCGGTGGTGAACCAGGACGAGACGGTCGTGCAGAGCGGCCGTAAGGCGCTGCTGGTGTCGAAGGTGCCGCTCACGGCCGTTGCCGCGTCGACCAAGCGCGGCGCCGGCGGGAAGGAGGGCGCATGAGCGCCGTCATGTCCGATCGCGGCGACGCAAGATCCGGCGTGCCCATCGCCATTCGCGGGGTCGAGAAGGTCTTCGGCGAAGACAGCGACAATCCGTTCCGGGCGCTCAATGAGATCAATGCCGAGATCCAGGCCGGCGAGTTCATCTCCGTCGTCGGGCCGTCAGGATGCGGCAAGAGCACGTTGATGTTGCTGGTGGCTGGGCTGCTCAAGCGTAGCCATGGCGATGTCCTGGTGGATGGCAAGCCCGTCCACAAGCCGATCACCGATGTCGGCATCGCGTTCCAGGACCATCTGCTGCTGGAATTCCGCACGGCGCTCGACAACGTTCTGCTGCAGGCGGACATCCGGCATCTGCCGCGCAAGACAGTCGAAGCTCGCGCCAAGGAGCTGTTCGAGCAGCTCCGCCTCACGCACGCCATGCACAAATATCCGCGCCAGCTCTCCGGCGGCATGCGCCAGCGCGTGTCGCTCATCCGCACTCTGGTGCACGATCCCTCGGTGATCTTGATGGACGAGCCGTTCGGCGCGCTCGATGCATTGACTCGCCTGCAGGTGCGCATGGATCTGGAAGCGCTGTGGCTGCGGCGCCGGCCGACGGTGCTGTTCATCACGCACAGCGTCGAGGAGGCCGTCGGGCTTTCCGATCGCATCCTGGTCATGAGTCCCAGCCCCGGCGAGGTCGTCGAAGAAATCATGGTCCGGCTGCCGCGGCCGCGCCCGATCGTTCTGGGCGATGCACCGGAATTTGCCGCCTATGTGGACCGGATCCACAAGCAGTTCGAACGCATGGGCGTGCTGCATGGCCTGCATGAAGCCGAGGTCCGGTCCCAATGACATCGCGCGACAAGAGCGATGCCGTCGTGGGGCGGGAAAGCGACAGTCAGGCCCTCGTGCTGCTGAGCTATGACGGCGCAGTGGCTGAGCTTGCGCTCAATCACGGACCGATCAATCTGGTGACGCGGGATCTGTTGCGGGCCCTGAACGGTGCCGTGACGGAGCTGGCCGCGCGCGCCGATGCTCGATGCGTGATTGTCCATGGCGGCACGGCGCGCGCGTTTTGCGCCGGCAGCGACATCAAGGAATTCGCGCATCTGCGCGCGGACGCCAGCGAACACAAGATCCTGTTCGAGGATATGGTCTTGCGGCGCCTGGCCGCACTGCCGATGCCGACCATTGCGGCCATCGACGGCCCGGCCCTCGGCGGCGGGCTCGAACTCGCTCTCGCGTGCGATCTGCGCATCGTGCGTCGCGGTGCCGCGCTCGGGCTGACGGAATCGCGTCTCGGCGGCCTGGCCGGAAGTGGATCGTTGCGCCTGACGCGGCTTGTCGGACCTGCCCGGGCCAAGGAAATGCTCTTCACGGGCCGGACGGTGACTGATGACGAGGCGCTCGCCTGGGGCCTGGTGAATCGTGTGGCGGAGGGCTCGGCGCTCGACAGCGCGCGCGCGCTGGCCGCGACGATTTGCGGCCGCGGCCCCGTTTCCAATCGGCTTGGTAAAAAGCTCGTCGATGCGGCGCACGATCTTCCGCTCGATGCCGGCCTGTCCCTGTCAACCGCCGCGCAACAGCAGATCTTCGACAGCAGCGATCTGCATGAGGGCGTCGCCGCGTTCTTCGGCAAGCGAGAGCCCCAGTTCAAAGGGCGATAATCATGCAAGTCTACTTCGCGCGACATGGGGCACGATGAGATGTCCACGACGTTCAAAGTAATGACGGATGTTTCCCAAGGAGATGCGCTTCTCGGCGCCGGCGCGGTGCTGGTGTGGAACGATGTGACCGAGGACGGCCGCCGGGAATTCTACGAGTGGCACGACAAGGAGCACATCCCCGAGCGGTTGGCGATTCCCGGCTTCCGGCGCGGCCGGCGCTATATCAGGCCCGATCATTCGCCGGAATGGTTCACCATGTACGAGGCCGACGATCTCCACGTCGTCACGTCGCCCAAATATCTGGAGCGGCTGAACGCGCCCACGCCGGCGACGCAGCGGACGCTGAAGTATTTCCGGAATACCTCGCGCGCCGTGTGCCGCGTGGCGTGCTCCATGGGATCGAGCAGCGGCGGGCATATGCTCACCATGCGCTTGCATGCGCCCAGCGGCGGCGGCGACGCGCTCCCGCGGCTCGCGGCGGATGTGTTGTTTCCGCTTGCGCTCAAGCTGCCCGGCGTGGTCGCGTGCCATCTCTATGCCGCGGACCAGTCGGCCAGTCGTGCGGACACCGCCGAGGCGCGAACCCGTGAATTCGACGTGCCGTCGTGGATTGTGCTCGCCGAAGTCACGGCGCTTCTTGCGGCCAAGGAGCTCCAGCAATTGATCGATGGGCCGGAACTGGCCGGGCTCGGGGTGCGCGTGCGAGACGATGCCGCGATCTACGCCCTCGAAATCTGCCGTTTGGCCAAAGGCAGCACGGCCGCCTGGAGCCGAGTACTCTAACCGCAATCCAGGTGACGGGAGACGACGCAGGTTATGGAAAAGATCACAGCGGATGAAGCTGCGCAGCTTGTCAGAGATGGCGACGCGATCTTGATCAGCGGCTCGGGCGGCGGACATTCGGTGCCGGAGGCCTTGCTCGCGGCCGTGGAGCGGCGCTTCCTGGCTGAAGGAAGGCCGCGCGGGCTTACTTCCGTCAGCGTGGTGGGTGTGGGCGATCGCGCCGCGTTGGGGGCGAGCCATCTGGCTCATGAAGGGTTGCTGAAGCGCGCGATCACGAGCGCGCTGGTGGATTCGCCGGGGTTGGTGAAGCTGGCGGCCGAGAACAAGATCGAGGCCTATACGCTGCCGCAAGGCGTCTTGTCGCAGTTGATGCGCGACATGGCGGGCGGGCGGCCCGGGCTGCTCTCCAAGACCGGCCTGCACACATTCGTCGATCCCCGCCAGCAGGGGGCACGGCAAAGCCCGTGCACGCCGCCCGACTTCGTCGAAGTGATGACGATCGCTGGCGAGGAATGGCTGTTTTTCAAGCCGGTCCCGCTGAGTGTTGCCTTTCTTCGCGGCACGACGGCCGATGAGGATGGCAACGTCACCATGGAGCAGGAAGCCGTGCTCGGCGAGATGCTCGCCATGGCGCAAGCGACACGGCGCGCCGGCGGCATCGTGGTCGTCCAGGTGAAGCGCATGGCCCGCCGAGGCACGCTGCCGGGGAAGGACGTGCAAATCCCCGGCATCCTGGTGGATTTCGTGGTCGTCGATCCGCAACAGCGGCAGACCTATGCCACCGATTACGACCCCAGCTATTCGGGTGAACTGCGCATCCCGATCGAAGACATCAAGCCGCTGCCGTTCGGGCCACGCAAGGTGATCGTCCGCCGCGCCGCCATGGAGTTGTTCCCCGGGGCGATCTGCAATTTGGGGGCGGGCGTATCGACCGGCCTGTCGACGGTGGCGGCGGAGGAAGACCTGCTCGATGAGGTCCATCTGACCAACGAGCAGGGGATGATCGGAGGTGCCCCGATCACCGGCCGGGATTCCGGCGGCGGCCAGAATTTCGCGGCGATGATCGAGCAACCCGCGCAGTTCGACTTCTACGATGGCGGCGGGCTGGATCTTGCGTTTCTGTCCTTCGCGGAGGTTGACCCGCAAGGCAACGTCAATGTCAGCCGCTTCGGCGACAAGATCATCGGGGTCGGCGGATTCATCAACATCAGCCAGAACGCGCGCACCGTCGTTTTCAACGGCACGCTCACGGCGGGGGACCTGGACCTGACCTGGGACCAGGGTAAGACGATCATCCGGCGCGAGGGGCGTCATCGCAAGTTCGTCCCTAAGCTCGAGCAGATCTGCTACAGCGCGGCCATCGGCCGTGAGCGTGGTCAACTTGCGTTATTCGTGACGGAGCGGGCGGTGTTCCGCATCGGCGCCGAGGGACTGGAACTGATCGAAATTGCGCCCGGGCTCGATCCCCAGCGCGATGTGATTGCGCATATGGGTTTCGCGCCGCGGGTCGCAACGGATCTCAAGACCATGGACCGGCGGATCTTCGAGCCTGGATTGATGGGCCTTGCCGCGCATGTCAAAGCCAAGCCGCGCGGCTACCGGTCAGAGCGCGTTGCGATGTGGCACGAATTGCGCAAGATGGCTGCCAAATGACCAAAACCCCGAAAGCTGGCAACTGACATGTCTCACGTCCCCGCCGAACGCTGCCTGGCCATTATCGAGCTGCTCGCGGACGGTGCGGGCAGCATGCCCCTTGGCGCTATTTCCGAGCGGCTCGACCTCCCCAAGAGCGGCGCTCACCGGCTGTTGGCGACTCTCGTCGCGTTGGGTTGGGTCGAACAGGACTCCGCGACGGGGTTCTACCGGCTGACGATGCGGCTCGCGGTGCTGGGCCAGCAATTCTATGTTGCGACGGGAATTCCCGATATTTGCCAGCCCGTGCTTGACCGGCTGGCGCAGCAATCGCGCGAGTTTGCCCGGCTCGCCGTGGTTGACGGCGACACGCTCGTCTGGGTGGTTCATGCGCAAGGGGCGACGGGGGGGCTTTTGTACCACCCATCGCTGACGAGCAATACGGTTCCGCTTTATGCGACCGCGAGCGGTAAGGCCTGGCTGGCGACGCTGAAACCCGACGACGTCGTGCAGAAGACCGTCAAGAACGGCGGCTTCAAGGATGCGGACCGCTATGGCCCGAATGTGCTGCGGTCGATCGAAGCGCTTTTGCGCGACGTCAAGAGAACGGCACAGCGCGGCTACGGAATTGCATCGAGCGAAGCCGAGCCGGGCGTTACCGCCATAGCGGCGGCGATCTGTTCCGTTGTGGACGGCGCGGCGCTTGGCACGGTGAGCGTGGCGGGACCCAGCGTGCGCATGACGGATGCGCGGATCCAGGAACTGGCGCCCTTGGTGCGGCAGTGCGCATCGGAACTCGCTGGTCTGTGGCCATTGCGGGGGTCGTCGGGTTCGCCCCTTTCCTTGAACACGTCGCCGTTGCCGCGCAGTCGCCTGATGACGCGCCTCGCGACGTCCGCATCAACAAGCTGATAGAGGCGGGACCTCCTCCTTCAGACACCACGAGCCCTACGATTAGGCATTAAGGCCCTGTCCCCTCGCAACCAAACAAAAGCCGCCGCATCGAAACCCGATGCAGCGGCTTCTTTTTGATTCCGGTTCACCGCCCCCGATCGGTAGCCGCCGTCACGTTCGCCGCTTTGTTTTTCGGTTCGGCGCCGCCCGCGTTCTCTTCGCCGCAACCCGGTGCGCCGCCGCCAGCGCCGCTCGCGCCCAGGCGACAAGCTCATCTTGTTCATCCATCAACCGCTCCGGCACGCGCCAGAACGAAAGGTCTATTGTGGATCCCTTCTTGTCGTAGTTGAGAGGTGGAGAGGATTCGGCTTCTTTGAATGTCGCCCGGTTCTGCTCATCGACCCGGACATACAGGGTGTTGTCCGTCACCATCCCGAACATCACCCCATTGCAGAAAACGCCGGTCTTGCCGAACATGCGCCGCATTGTAACGCGGCCGAGCGGCGCGAGCTGTTCACGCAGAAACTCGGCAAAGGCGTCGGTGGCGACCATGCTTAATCCTTCGCGGGTCTGATTCGGGCGCAATGCGCGAGTTCAGCTTGCGGGCGATCGGGTCAGCGAATGAGGGTATAGCTTACGCGCGAAAACTCGTGCGGATGGTCATGCCGGATTTGAGGGCCAGCGTCACGGGCGTACGCTCGGCGATATCGGCAAAGCGCGCGCGCTGCTCGGCCGTCAACTCGCCCTCAAGCGTGACGACGCGCTCGACATCGAATTTGTCGTCACTGCGCAGAATTTTCAGATCGACGCCGATGGCGCGCACCGGCCATTGCTTGCGATCGGCGTACATGCGCAGCGTGATGGCGGTGCATGCCCCCAGCCCGGATAGCACGAGGTCGAAAGGCCCCGGTGCGGTGCCGCCACCGCCCAGGGCCTTGGGCTCGTCGGCGCTCAGCGCGTGGTGCCCGGTGTTGATGGACACCGCATAAGGCACAGCGCCAATACGGGCGGTCCCGCGCGCGATCAACTTGCCGTCACTCATTCGTCGTGCTCCCGGTTGCGCAACTATAGGTTTTCGATTTCGCAGCCCAAGGCATCACTGAGGCGGTCGGCGATGATGGCGCGATGGCAGCACGCGGCATCGGCCTCGAAGCAGAGCAGGGCGGCGCGGCGCGCGGTGACGATCTCGCGCGCATGGGCAAGCTCGAGCTGGGCCGCCGGCGTCTCGAGCTGCCGTTTGAAGATCTCATGCATTTCGTCGATGCGGCCGGCGCGCGCGGCGATGCGCCCGTCCTTGGGCGTGCCGAGCTGGCGCAAATGCAGGTATTCGATGCCGTGGCTGGCCAGCGTCGCGGCCAGCATGGTCTTGGAGAAGCCGGGCCGGCGCGAGGCGGCGACGGCGCGCACGTCGACGACGATTTCGACCTTGGCTCGTTTGAGCTGGTCGATCATCTCCGGCAAGGTCTTCTGTTCGTAGCCGATGGTGGCGAGCTTCACGTCCGGGCCTCCGCAGGGTTGGGCGGTCGCGCATTGACAGACGGTAAGACCTTGCGACACTCCTATCAAGCCAAGCGGATCGCTGCCAGGAGAGGCTTTATGGCCGACCAAAAGAACGAATATTACAAGATCTACGAGAGACCTGATCGGCTTCGTGCCGCCGCGCATCAAGGCGCGGATCGAGGTGGGGAGCCAGATCGATCCCGCCCTGCTCGACCAGGTCGAGGCGATCCGCAAGAGCACCATGTACCCAGCGGCACTCGACACCAAGACAGCGCAGCTCATCCTATTCGCGCTGTTGCTGTCGCATGTGGCGCCGGCCGCCGAGTATCACGCGCGTGGCGCTATGCGGGCGGGGGCCTCGCCAGCGGAAATGCATGCCGCGGCGGGGCTGGCCTTCCTGTTTCGCGGCATGCCGGCCTTCAACCTGGCCGGCGAGATTTTACAGAAGCTGCTCAACGATCCCAATCTCTATGCCGGGGTCGAAAAGCCGGCAACCGGGCAGGCATGAGGCGTCGATGTCGTTCGATCCGAAGCTGCCATCCAACCGGATGATCTACGAGGTTCGCAAGAAGCGCGAGTTGTTCGCCGATTTTGCAGCGCGCCTTGAAGAGATGATGGAACGCTACGGCCTGTCCGGGCCCGAGCGCGACGCGTTTCGAAATCAGGACATCAAGGGCTTACGCGATCTGGGCGTGCATCCGTATTTCCTGCCGCAGGTGACACGGCTGCTGAACGGCAGCGTCAAGAACGACAGCCGGAGCCAGGCGGCGCAGGTCTACCGGCGCATGATGGTCGAGCGCGACTGAGGGGAAGGACGATGGCTGAGCTCGTCGCGACAATGGCTATGGCGCATGCGCCGGGCGTCACCGGCTGGCTGGAAAGTGCGCCCGCCGCTGAGCAAAAGGAGATCCTGGCGGGCTACTCAGAGCTGGGGCGCAAGCTGCGCGCGACGAAGCCGGATTTGATCGTCGGTATCGCCAACGATCACATGCTCAATATGCCGATCGAAGACCCGCCGGATTTTTGCGTCGGCATCGCCGATGCCTGGAGCGGGCCGGCGGAGTTCTTTCGCGACTGGCTGAAGCTTCCTGAGTATCATGTGCGCGGCAATGCGGCGGCGGGGCGCGCGATTTACGATGCGTGCCGGGATGCCGGCGTGCGCGTGACGTCGGCGCGAGAGCTGCTGTTCGACGATAATTGGTCGGTGCCGCTGACGTGCCTGACGCCGGATTACGACGTGCCGCTGGTGCCGATCCAGATGAACTGCATCAACCCGCCGGTGCCGACGCCGGCACGCAGCTACGAGGCGGGTGCGGCAATCGGCCGCGCGATCCGTGAGAATCTGCCCAAGGAAATGCGCGTGGCGCTGATCGGCACCGGCGGCTTGTCGCACGAGCCCGGCGGCAAGCGCTATTTCACGGTCGATGAGACATTCGACCGCTGGTTCCTCGACCTGCTGGCGACGGGCGATCAGGACCGCATCCTGCGCGAGGCCTCATTCGAGAAGATGGAGGCGGCGGGTGGCGGCGGCACGGCGGAACTGCTGGCGTGGGTCTGCGTTATGGCGGCCGCAGTCGACAAGAAGGCAAAACCGGTCTTCTACGTGCCATCGGTCGAGATGCGTTGCGGCATCGGCGGCGTCTATTGGGATCTTGCCGCGTAGAATGCAACAAATTCGCATAACGCGAAATTAACCAAGATCGCGCGCGCGAGTCAGAGTAGCCTCAGGCAAATGCCAACGACGACTTGAGGCCCATGATGGTCCTGTTCCGGACCCATCGCGCGTGGATGACGGCAATGCTTGCGCTCATGCTGTTGGGCGGCGGCTTTAAGAATGCCGTCGCGCAGCCGTCGCCTGCCGCCAGCGCGAAAGCGGAGAGCGATTGGAGCCGGCTGATCGGCGACCTGCTCCCCGCGATCCATGCCTGTCTCACGCAACCGGCCGTGCCGGTCGAACGCGTCTTGAAAGCATGGCCGATGAACGACGGCATGGTCGGCGTGCGGCTGCGCAGCCCGGATGGGCATCGTTTCGACTGCATGGCACCGCACACGGGCGGGCCCGCGGAACGGCTTAACGGGTTGATGCCGGAGGACGCCAAGATGCCGGGCGAGGGCGACCCTGTCTTCTTCCCCAAGCGTGAAAGCCCGCCCCCGGTGCGTGTCGAACTGCTGGAGCGCGTGGTTGACGGCACGGGCGCAGTGCGAGGCTGGCTATCCTATGCACGCGGCGGTCAGAACGCGCCGGGGCCGCGGCTGCATGGGGCGTGGCGGCTGGACGATCTGGGCGAGAACGGCGCGATCGACTCTCTCAAATTGCCGCTGACATTCGCGACCGACGGCACGCTGCACGGTGAGGCCGGATGCAACCGCGTCAATGGCACCTTCAAGCTCGACGGCGGCACGCTGAAGATCGGACGGCTGGCGACGACCCGGCGCGCCTGCGCGAAGGCGGTGATGGCGCAGGAGCGGCGCTTTCTCGACACGCTGCGCCGGGCGGAGGGCTGGAAGATCGAGAGTGAGCGCCTGATCCTGACTGACGCCAAAGGCACGACGCTGATGCGCCTGTCGCCGGACAGACCCTGACGTGGCACGTCCGATCGGGTTTTGACGGGGTCCGGGACCGCTGATACGATTTTGGCAAATCGCGGCGGGGCGACCGCAGCGTTCAATGCAAGCGAGGGAGGATGGCCAGCGTTCCCGCGTCAAGCCGCGTCCGGACGGCACAGGATCGTTTGTTCGCGGCAGCGCGCGTCGATGTCACGCATCGCTCGGATGGGGCGTTGCTGCTGCGCTCGCCCGCCGCACTCGAACCCTATGCACGCTGCATGGGGGAGCATCTGGCGCGCTGGGCGCGCGCGGACCCGGACCGGTTGCTGTTCGCCGAACGCGCCGAAGGCGGTTGGCGTCGGCTGACCTTCGGCGAAGCGTATCGCCAGGCCCGCGCGATCGGTGCGGCGCTATTGGAGCGGAACCTGTCGGCCGAACGGCCGGTCGTCATTCTTTCCGACAACAGTATCGATCATGCGCTGTTGGCATTGGGCGCCATGCAGGTCGGCATTCCCTATGCGCCGATTTCGCCCGCGTATTCGCTGATGTCGCGCGACCACGGCAAGCTTAAAGCTATTTTCGCACTGCTGCAGCCGGGTCTGGTGTTCGCCGACGACGGTGCTAAATACGCGAAGGCGCTGGCGGCGGTCGCTGATTTCGAAATTCGAGTTTGTCTCTTCGCGTAACCTTCCTGTTGGCGCCACGGCGTTCACCAGCCTGCCGGCAAGCGACGGTGACGCCAGCGTCGATGCGGCCTTCGAGCGGATCTCACCGGACACGATCGCCAAGTTTCTGTTCACGTCCGGGTCGACCGGCGAACCCAAGGCCGTGATCAACACGCAGCGCATGCTGTGCGCCAACCAACAGATGATCACGCAATGCTGGCCGTTCCTGAAAGAGGAGCCGCCGGTGATCGTGGACTGGTTGCCGTGGAATCATACGTTCGGCAGCAATCACAATTTCAACATGGTGCTGGCCCATGGCGGCACGATGTATATCGACGAGGGCAAGCCGGCACCCGGATTGTTCGAGAAAAGCGTCGCCAATCTGCGCGAGGTGGCGCCCACCCTCTATTTCAACGTGCCGCGCGGGTTCGACGCGCTTCTCAATGTCCTGGAGAAGGACGCCGGCCTGGCACAGAAATTCTTCTCGCGACTGAAGATCGCGTTTTATGCCGGTGCTGCATTGCCGCAGAATTTGTGGACGCGCATGGAGCGGCTGGCGCAAGCACAGGGCAGCGATGTGGCGATGGTGTCGGCCTGGGGTTCTACCGAGACCGCGCCGATGGTGACATGCGTGCATTTCCCGATTCCGCGCGCCGGTGTCATCGGCCTGCCCGCACCGGGCTGCGAGTTGCTGATGGTGCCCGATGGCGGGAAGCTCGAGATGCGGGTGCGCGGGGCCAATATCACGCCCGGCTATTGGAAGCGGCCGGATCTCAGCTCCGACGCTTTCGACGAGCAGGGGTTCTACCGGATCGGCGATGCCGGGAAATTCGCCGACCCGGACCATCCGGAGCGGGGAATCGAGTTCGACGGGCGGATCGCGGAGGACTTCAAACTAGGCTCGGGCACGTGGGTGCATGTCGGCAGCCTGCGCGTGAAGGCGATCGCGGCCCTGGCGCCGGTGGCCCAGGATATCGTGATCGCCGGCCATGACCGCGCGGAGATCGGCCTGCTGATCTTCGCCAACGCGCCGGGGTGCCGCCTTCTCTGCCCGGATCTGCCGGCCGATGCGCCGCTCGAGACGCTGATTAGCGATGCGCGGGTGCGTGCCCATATACGTGCCGGACTCGCCGCCATGGCGCGCGAGGGCGGCGGCTCTTCCACTTATGCGCGCCGGGCGCTGCTGATGGCCGAGCCGGCGGCGATCGACGCCAACGAGATCACCGACAAGGGCTACATCAATCAGCGCGCGGTGCTGGCGCGCCGGGCCGCCTTGGTCGAAGCGCTCTACGCTTCGGCGCCGGGCCCGGACATCATCACGGCTTGAGGCCGATTGACCCGATTCAACGATCGGGCAGCTGGACAATCGGCAGGGAGATGGTGAGGCGCAAACCGCCGCTGCGGCGGTTCTCCGCGAAGATACGGCCGCGCAAGGTCTCGACATTGCGTCGCGCGATCCACAGACCCAGCCCGAAATTCGGCGTGTCTTGGGCGTCTTTGGCGTCGAGCGATGCCGCATTCGGCACGGCGCTGCGGTCGGAGAAATAGCGATTGAAGATTTGCGGCAGCACTTCGGGCGCGGCACCGGGGCCTTCGTCCTCGATGGCCAGCACCGCCAGCGAGCGGCCGGCGGTGATGCGCACGCAGATTTCGCCGCCGGGCGGGGAGAAGTCGATCGCGTTCTCGACGATGTGCTCCATCGCGGAGCGCAGAAGTGCCGCTTCGCCGGCGAGGATCGCGCTGCCTTGCGTCATATCGATGACACGCAGGCGTACGTCACGGCTCGGCGCGTCGAGGCCCAGCACGGCACTATGGACGATGTCGGTCACGCCGGCCATCTGCCGGCTGGAATTGTCGATCTTCGCTTCGGCGCGCGCGGGCATGGCCTGGATCAGATCGATCAAACGGCGCGACGCGGATTCGATGATCTGCAGCGAGCGTTGCGCGTTGGGATCGCCGCCGGCGACATTGCGCCGCAGGGGCTCGAGGCTCTGGATGATGGTTGCCACCGGTGTCTTGAGCCCGTGCGCCAGTTCCTCGATCGCGTCGCGGTCCATGCCGTCGTGCGCGGTCTGACGCCCGACGATGCCATGGCTCGGCAGGGACGCGGGGCTGAGCTGAAGGCGGTGGGGCGGTGCCCCGGCCGCCGGATTGACGGAAGCCAACTCTGCGCCGCTCCATAGAGACGCGAGGACGTGGCGGAAATGAAACAGCAGGAACACGCTGAACAGGATCGCCAGCAAGCCCGCCAGCCCGGTCATCGAGCTTGGCAGGTTGAGCGGCGGCAGCAAGGCTGCCGAGACCGCGGCTGCCGCCGTCTCCGGTCGCAATGTCACCACGCCCCAGCATCCTGTGCCCGTCGCAATGGGAACCAGGGAGAGAACGCGGCCTTCGGACGCGTAGGACCAGCGGGCCGGTTGCGGCAGCGGCGGGTCGGCCCGGCACATGGATCGCAAGAGTGCAACGACGTCCAGGCCGGAATGCTCGGCCAGCGGGGTGAAGGGGCGCTCACCCTCGCGGCTCGGCGCCGACGCGACGAGAAGCCCGGGTTGAGCGTCCGTCTTGGCGCGCGGGACGAAATAGAGCCCGAGCTGGATCCCGGCCAGATCGCCCGAAGATGCCATGCGAGAAAGCAGGCGCTGGGCGCGAACGATGTCGTCGGTCACAGAACCAGCGGAGGATTCGAGGCTGGTCGTGGTCGCGAGCGAAGCGATGCGCGCGCGCGATTCCAGGGCCGTCTGCTGCTCGGCCGCTGAATTGCGGCGTGCTTCGTCGAGATGACGGATCAGAATGGCGGAGAACGCCAAAAGAATGACGAACAGCCCACCAACCGACCAGATCAGGACGTTGCGCCGCTCAGTCTTCGTCCGGCGGGGAAGGCGAATCGTCGCTCTTCCAGCGGTATCCGAATCCTGAATACGTGGCGATTCGATCGAACCCAGCATCGACTTCTCCGAATTTGCGTCGGATACGCTTGATGAATGTGCGTACATTGGCCCGATATCCGTTCTCGCCTTCGCCCGCGATGAAGCCCGGGCCACGGACGATGTCGTAGATCTGACGATGCGACAGGTCGTTGTCCGTCTGCAGCGAGAGCTGGTAGACGATCCGGAATTCGGCCAGCGTCAGATCGACGCGCTGATGCTTCCAGAACGCGCGATTGGAATTCAACTGAAGCTCCAGGTCGCCGCAGCGCACGATGGCGGGCGTGGTGCTCAGGGATGCGCCGTCGTGAAGCGCCTTGGTGCGACGCACGACCAGTCCGATGCGACTTAGAAGGATCGAGAACGAGCGCGACTTGTCGACGAAATCGACAGCACCGCTCATCAGCGCCGTCTCTTCGTAGATCTGGTCGCGCAGCGACGTCAGGAAAATCACCGGGACGGCAACCTGCGCGCTCTTCAGGCGCTGCATCAGCTCGATGCCGGAGATGGACGGCATCTTCCAGTCCAAAACTGCGAGATCGGCGCCGCCACCTTCGCTGAAATAGCGCAGCACGGCGTGCCCGTCTCCGAAATCGCTGACCGAAAACCCGGCATCGAGCAGGTTGCGGCTCAACGATTTCCGGAAAAGATCGTCATCCTCGGCAAGGACGATATGAGCCGGGGTGTCGGCTTCGCTGGCGATTTCGGATTGTTTTGCTTCCATCGATCGTCGATCCCCATAGACAGTGAGCAGTTCGCGCGGCGACCAGCTAAACCTCCCAAATTCTTTCTTGAACCACCGCGCCCGGGTCAGATGCGCACGAGCTGCTGCCCGCCGATCTGGAGCGCCCCGTCAAACCGACGGGGATGTGCATCTCGACGTCTGCATCACGTCGATGCTGCACATGCGAAAAGGTCACCAATCGCGGAGTCCGTGTCAACCTTGTATTTCTCTCGCGTATAAATTGACTTACATTCGCCGGCGAATCGCCACGATTTTGCCACGATCGAGTTAAGGACTGTGTCATTGGTGTGAACGCGATCGGGGAGGCGGTATTTTTTCTAGGTTTATCTTCCGAATTCATCGCACGCACCGGAGAGTCGCAGAGACATCTCATCCGGCGAGCAAACGCCCGATCAGATCGTTGGTTCCCGATTTTTGTGCAGGTGCGTCGTGAGTTGCCCGCGCGATGTGTCGCGTCAGGCGTCCAATGCCCGTCGCAGGACGGCGCTGCCATGGAGATGAACGAGCTTCATGTCCTTGTGACGACCCATGAAATTGTCGGCGGCCTGCCGGCAACCGGCATAGTCGCTGTAGTCGTCCAGGATGATGAACCCGCCTGGGCTCAGCATTTCGTAGATCACGTCCAGGCAATGCTTGACCGGGTCGTGCCAGTCGCAGTCGACATGAGCGAACGCGATCCGCCGGCCAGGCGTGGCGTGCAGTGTCTCCTCGAACAAACCCCGCCGCAGGGCGATGGCCGTGCCGTCAACCGCCAGGCCGAAGGTTTCAAAATTGGCACGCACCTGGTCGAACAGGTTGTCGACATAGCCGTAGTAGCGATCGCCACCGATGCCATCGGACGCGCCGCTCCTGATTCGCTGATAGCGTTCATGAGCGTGGCGGTCGTCGCGCTCTGATGGGGGTGGGATCATGCCGAACAGGTCGAACCCCTGGAAGTGCCGCTGATTGCGGGAGAGAGACGCGAGCAGGATGGCGGAGCCGCCAAGTGCTACCCCGCATTCGATGAAGTCGCCGGCAATGCGATCGCGGTTGGCTGCACTGGCGCAGGCCTCGATGCGGTAGAGCCGGGACGGCACGAGATAGGTGAGCCGTTGCTCGAGGACGCGGCGCCCCAACGGCGACAGACGGCGGCGAAAGAATTCCTGCTTGGCGCGGGCGGCGACGGCACGAAGGCTCATCAGGGGCCTTTCTGCGGGGCGGGGTTTTGCGGGTACGCCATGCTGCACGAGTTGCATCGGCTTGCCCCGTGACAAGTGTGCCGCATCGATGACTCGCGGCTGGCGGCCGCAAATATGTTGATGTGAGCGGAACGTTGACGGGTCAAGGCCGTTGAGGGTCAGGCGTTGGCGGCAGTGCCGCCGGCGGATCGATAGGTCGGCCCGTGAGGACAGGGAAGTGGGAAAAGCTCCCATGTTAGGATCGTCGTCCGTGTCGCCCCGCACATGGGGTGGCGCGCAGCGTCACAGTGAAACCGGCCGATCGCAATCCGTTCGGGCTGGCACGCGAAACGAGGCGTGCCGTCGCCGCAGTCACATCGTCGCCAAACGCGGGCAGGGGGCATGGGGGTTAGGATCTTTTCGGATATTCGCTGGCGTGTCGCCGGGGCCGGCGTCCTTGGCTTCGCCCTGTGGTGCGGCATGGCCGGTGGCGTGCTGGCGCAAACTCCTGCTACTTCCCCGGTCCCACTTCGGGGGGAAAGCGTGCTGAACCGCTTCGAAAACGCGGATCCGCCGCCGAATATAATGGTGGGTGGCTTCCGGGTCGTACCCACGGTGATGGGCGAGGTGCGCTACGACGACAATATTTTCGTCGATAACCAGGACCGCAAGGACGACTTCATCACCAGCGCCGGTGTCGGCACCAAGGTGCAGTCGAATTTCACCCGCCATGCGCTCGACTTCTACGGCAATATCGACGGCAGCCACTACCTGTCGAACGATTCCGAGGATTTCTGGGAAGGGCTGGTCGGAACGCGCGGGCGCCTCGATATCCATCGCGAGCTCAACCTGTCGACCGATATCTTTATGCGCCGCGTCACGGACCCGCGCGACTCACCCGACAATGTCAACGGCACCGAGCCGGCCGTCTATCGCGTCTTTCACGGATCCACGGCGATACAAGCCGGGACCGGACCCATCCTGAGCCGGGTCGAATTCGGCGCAGAGCGGGTCGAGAATGATCCAGTGCCAAGTTCGAACGGCGAGATCGACACTAGTGAGCGTGACCGCAACGAGTATTACGGCGACGGTACCGTCGGATATCAATATTTCGGCACGCAGCAGGTCTATTTGCGCGCGCGGGGGTTTCAGCGCGTTTACGACAATGAGTTCGACAATGCGGGATTCCAGCGCGATTCAACGGGCGTGCGTGCCGAGGTGGGCGTCACGATGGATCTGGGCGGGCTGGTGTTCGCTGACGTATCGGCCGGCTTCCAGCGCCAGGATTTCGAGGATGCGCGCTTTGGCACAGTGCAGCGGCCCGTCTTCGCCGCCGCGCTGCTGTGGAACCCTACAGGACTGACGAGCGTCACCGCCGACGCAAAGTACGAATTCGCCGAAAGCTTCAATAGTCCGAGCCCCGGTTATTGGCGCGCCAGCTATGGCGTCGGCGTCGCGCATGAATTGCGCCGCGATCTGATCGCGACCGGACGCATGAGCGTGGTCGATCGCGATTACGAGCGTCTTGATCGCAGTGATTTGGTCTATGGCGTCGATGCCGGACTGCGTTATCGCGTCGATAGCGGCGTGTTCCTCGAAGGCGAGTACAGATACCGCCTGCAGGAATCCAATGCCGCGGATGCAGATTACTACCGCAACGTCGCTTTTGTTCGAGTGAGGAGGGTGTTCTGATGCAAAAGAATGACAAGGTTTCTCCCAAGAGCCGGGCTTGGCTGGCGGTCTTCGCGTGGCTCGGACTCGCAGCTTCTTTGGGCCTCACGGCCTGCGCCGACACACCGCCGCCGGTGACCAACGCCGGCGCGCCATCGGCCTATCGACTTGGGCCGGGCGATCGGCTGCAGATCGCGGTTTATGGCGAGAAGGATCTGTCGGGCGAATTCGATGTCGACGACACCGGCAGCATCGCCTTCCCGCTGGTCGGGGCGTATCCGGTCAACAACATGACGCCGCGGCAAGTCGAAACCGGTCTCGGCGACCGGCTGAAGCGCGGCCTCGTCACGGAGCCCAAGGTCAACGTGAGCGTGATCCGCTACCGGCCGATCTTCATCCTGGGCGAAGTGCAGAAGCCCGGCGTGTACGAATATTATAATGGGATCACGGTGCTGAACGCGGTTGCCTTCGCGGGCGGCTATACCTATCGCGCGCGCAACAGCAAGATCACCGTGGTGCGGGCGAATAATGGTGAGCGTCGGCCGGAGCCAGTGGGCGAAGCGACCCTGTTGCAGCCGGGCGATATCATCATGATCCCCGAGCGTTGGTTCTGAGGCGGTTTGCCGGGCGGGCGCAGGCCCGCCCGCGCATGCGTGGATTGTCGGCGCTCGGCATTTTGACATGAAGCGGCCTGCCCCCATCGGAGGGATCGAACCGTCCGCGGTGCCGGTGCATGTGCTCCGGCGCCGCGCCGCGCGCACGCGCAGAGGATCGCCGGCGCGCACGCGCGCGTCGGCCGATCGCCAGACCTTTGTGGCGCTGGCCATCATCCTGCTGTCCTGTATTTTTCTGCAGCGCTTCGCCATCCCCGTCGGCTCGGCGCAGATCGCCGTCAGCTTCGTGACCTCCTACGCGGCGTTCGCGTATCTGCTGCTGTCGGGCAGCATGGCGATCAATCCGATCCTGGTCGTCACCTATCTCGGCATGGCGGCGGCACTGACTCTGGTTGCCTTGACTTCGGACGATACGCTCTCGCTCTCGTCCTTTGCCTATCTGCTCAGCATCTATGTGCTTTATCTGTTTCGCCTGAAGCATAAAGCCGGGGCTTACGAGCGCACGCTGGATGTGTTTCAGAATGCGATGATGGTGTGCGCGTGCCTGGGATTGGCGCAATTCCTGGGCCAATTCGCGGTGGGATCGGATCTGGTATTTCCGATCGACCTCTACGTGAGCCCGGATTTCCTCATGGAGAAATTCAATGTAATTATCCCGCTGACTTACAGCTCGTCGATCATGAAGGCCAACGGCGTGGTCTTCCTGGAACCGTCATTTTTCTCGCAGTTTCTCGGGCTGTCATTGGTAATCGAGTTGCTGCATCGCAAGCGCGCCCGACGCTTGGCACTGATCATCGGCGGCATGATCGTCTCATATTCCGGCACGGGCCTTTCGCTGGCGGTTTTGTTCAGCGCCTGGATCCTGCTGCGGCAGGGCAATTTCCGTCTGGTGATGCTCGCCTGCGTGACGTTGGTCATTCTGGTGATCGGCAGCGAAGCTTTCAATCTGTCGATCTTCTTCGACCGCATCGGCGAATTCGGCTCACGCGAATCAAGCGGCTTCGCGCGCTTCATTTCACCCTTCTATCTGATCAGCGATTTCCTGATCTCCTCGCCGAAGAATTTTCTGTTCGGGCTTGGGCCCGGCTCAATCCTGGCCGGCGTAAGCTTGGCGGCCTCGTATGACTACCTGGCGCATGACGCGACTTGGATCAAGCTGCTCTACGAGTACGGTGCCATCGGTTCATTGCTGCTGCTCGGCTACATGGCGCTGGCGCTGTTCGCCGGCTCGCGCGACCGCATCCTGGCCGGCGCCATCCTCTACTTGTTCCTGTTCCTGGGCGGCTATCTATTGAACGGGATCATGCACAGCGTCTTCGCGGCGCTGCTGGTCTGGCACAATATGTCGTCGGTACCGGTGAAGACGCCCTCGCGGCGACCGCTGGTCTATCCGCTACGTCGGGCGGCGCCGCCGCGGCTCAGGCCGTCCGCAATTGGCGGCGCTGAATGAGCGCGGTCTCGTAAATATCGGCGGTGGTCTGGGCGATGGCCGGCCAAGTCGGAATGGCATCGCGCAAGGCACGCACGGAATTCGTCATGCGGCCGAGCAGGGCGGGGTATTCGAGCAGCCGCGACAGGGCGCGGGCGAGGGCGCGCTCGTCCTCAGGCGGAACCAGGAGCCCGTGGGTGCCGCTGCGGATCGTCTCGGCAAAGGCACCCAGGCGCGAAGCGATGATCGGCTTGCCCTTGGCGAGGGCCGCCATCAGAACGCCGCTCGCCTCGATCTCGCGATAGGGGAAGATGAGCGCCGACGATTGGGCGATCATGCTCTCCATTTCGTCGTCGGGAACGTAGCGGAGATCGAACTCGACCAGCGAGCCGACGCCGCAGGTTTCCGCCAGCGCCTGCAAGGCGGTTGCGTCCATGTAGGGCTGGCCCACGATGCGCACGCGGCAGCGCGCGCGCAATTCAGGCTGAATCCAAGCCAGGGCGCGGATCAGCACGTCGATGCCCTTGTAGGGCTTGAGCTTGCCGAACAGCAGGAACGTGATCGGGTCGTCGAATTTGCGCGGCGGGGCATCGTCACCGGTGTCGCTGCCCTCGTGCAGCAACCCGTGATCGACACGCGCGATGCGCGTCTCGTGATCGACATGGTCGATCAGGCGCTGGCGGCCCTGGTCGGTGTGGACGATCAGGCGATCGAATTGGCGCAGCACGCGTAGCGCTCCCAGCTTCTGGATCGATGAGCCGGGGTTGTCGTTGAACGGCTTGGTGTCGTGCACGGTCAGGATGGTCGGCGCGATGCGTGCAAACGCCGGCAGAAAAGCGCCATCGATGACCGGGAGCGGCAACCACTGGAAATGGATGACGTCGGGCCGTGAAGCGGCGAGCAGGCGCCAGAGTTCGCGCCATCGAACTGACGTGGCTCAGCCCCTTCAAGCCGTAGAAAACCGGCCGTGGCAAATTTGCCACGGCCGGATGCGCAAGTCCCTTGTAGAACAGCCCCTGGAAAGACGGATCCTCGGTGCGCTGGTCCTTTGCGGGCAGGGATTTGCCGAAGATTACAACATCGTGGCCGTTCTTCTCGAGGCCTGATGCCAGGGCGGCGTCATAGGGCCAGGTGAAGAGCGAGGGGTCGATCAGGGCAATCTTCATTTGCGTCAATAAGCGCCCGACCGATGCAGCACGACGCGCACGGTGCGGAACAAGATGCCGATATCGGCGAAGACCGACCAGTTGCGCACATAAGTCTGGTCGAGCTTGACGCGCGTCGGGTAGTCGACGTCGTTGCGCCCGCTGACCTGCCACAGCCCGGTCACGCCAGGCCGGCAATTCAGATATTCGCGGATGGCGCCGCCGTAGCGCGGCACTTCGGCCGCGACAATGGGGCGCGGCCCGACCAGGCTCATATCGCCTTTGAGGACGTTGAAGAGCTGCGGCAGCTCGTCGAGGCTGGTCTGGCGCAACAGCCCGCCGAAGCGGGTGATGCGCGGGTCGACGCGCAGTTTGAAATCGCTGTCCCAGGAGGCCCGCGCCTCGGGATCGCGCGCGAGAAGCGCCTTCAATTGCGCCTCCGCGTCGGTGCGCATCGTACGGTATTTCAGGCACATGAAAGTTTTGCCGCCGGCGCCGATGCGCCGTTGGCGAAACAGCACAGGTCCGCCATCAGCGCGCACCAGCAGGGCGAGCGCGATCATCACAGGCATCAGCGCGAACAGCATCAACAGCGCGCCAACGATATCGATCGTACGTTTTGTTCGGGACCGTACGGGCCCGGCTATGGTCGTAAGCTCCGCCACAGCGCGGAGGGGATCGTGGGAAACCTCGACGCTCCAAGTCGAACGTTCGCGGGTGGCGTCAGCGCTGGACAGATTAAGCGGCAACATGACGTCTCCGTTTCGGCATGGTCTGAACGAGCAACGCGAAAACTGATGTAGCGTTGCGGCGTGAGTTCGCGTTTCCCCCTTTTGCTGGCTTTTTTGCAACAGCGTGCCGGCGCCGTGATGCGGCGTCGTCACATGCGAAAAGATAACGCAGATACACCCGCAAGGTGGGGTGAGAGTATTGTGGGAAAATTGCGGGCAGCGTGGTCACGCGCGTAACGCGCATATCGGGCGCACTATCAGCCCCTCGCAATTGAGGATATACAGCCATGTTTTCAGACCGCTGCGCCGGGGCAGGAGAGCGGCGCAGTGGCGGAGCAGGACTATGGCCGAGCAGACGAAACTTGACTCGCCGCCGCCAAAGCCGAAGGACGGTGACCCGGACGAGATACGCGCCGCGGCGCGCGGGCGCTCGGAATACGTCATCGCGTTTGGCGTGATTGCCCTGGTGGCGATGATCTTCGGATTTCTATTGGGACTAATATTCTAGGCAGCGATGCCTTATGGCAACTCATGTTGCATTTTGCTCACAGGACGAAATCTCTCACGCTGCGTTAAAACCACGTCATGGCCGCTCCCAACGCAGCGGGCCGGTCGCTGCTCTGGGCCCTGCTCGAGAGTGGCGGCCTGTCGGTTCTCTCCTTCATTGCGCTGCTGGTGCTTGCCCGCTTGGTCGGTCCGGCCGAGTTCGGGCTGGCGGCGCTGGCGTTCGGGGTGGTGCAGACCCTTGCGGTCATTGTGGAATTGTTGTTCCACGACGCCATCGTCCAACGCCGCACACTGACCGATAAGCACCTCGATACCGCGCTGTGGGCGGGCATCGCCTTGGGTGCCGTGGCGGCTTGCGCTTGCTGGCTGTTGGGGCCGGCGATCGGCGTCTTCCTCGACGCGCCGGATTTCGCACCGGTCCTGGCGGTGATGGGGATCGGTTTGGTGTTCAGCGGGGCGAGTTGCGCCCCCATGGCGGGGCTGCGGCGCAATCTGAATTTCCGGCCGTTGACGGCGGCGTCGCTGGTCGCGCGGCTTGCCAGCGCCCTCATTGCCGTGGCGATGGCGGTGATGGGGTATGGCGTGTGGAGCCTGGTGGGGCAGCAGGTCGCGCTGATGGCGATCAAGGCGGCGATCTTGTGGTCGGCCATGCCGTGGCGGCCGCGGCTGCGCCTGTCGCTGCCGCATCTGCGCATCCTATTGTCATTCGGCGGCTTGTCTTTCGGTAGCCGCATCGTGTGGATCGGCAGCGTGCGGCTGTTCATGCTGCTGGTGGGCCATACGCTGGGCGTGACGGCGGTCGGCTACATGAATATCGCCTCGCGCGTGGTCGACACGGTGTTCGACCTGTTCGGCGGGGCCGCCCATAACCTGGCCCTGACCGTCTTCGCGCGCCGGCAGACTGACCGCGAAGCGTTGAGCCGGGCCTTCCAGGCGGCGACGCAATTCGCGGCGATGGGCATGCTGCCGTTGTTCGCGGGTCTCGCCTTCTGCGCGCCGCAAACCGTGGCGCTGGTGCTGGGGGTGGAGTGGCTGCCGGCCGTGCCGCTGATTTAGATTCTATCGGTCGCCTCGATGGCGCAGTTCATTTTCCTGTTTCCCAACGCGGCCGTGACCGCGATCGGCCGACCGGGGCTCATTTTCGCCATGAGCATCTTCTCCACCGCCCTTGTGATCGTGGCTTTCCTGCTGATCAGGCCGGACAGTGTGGCGGAAGCGACCGCCATCTGGGGCTCGCGAATTGTGGTCACGGCGCCGATCCTGATTGTGATGATGTATCGGCTGCTGCATCTGCCGATGACCGGCATTCTGCGCGCGGCCGGGCCGCCGCTGGGCGCCACGCTGATCATGATCGCAGTGCTCGTGCCGGTGCAGATGGAGGTGGATCGCATGGTCAGCGGACCGGCGGCCCTGGCGGCCCTGGTCACTATCGGCGCTGTCTGCTATGCGGCGGCGCTGCTGGTGCTGGATGCCGGTGCCATCAAGCGGCTGGTGGGCTTCCTCGCATCGGGTTTCGGCCGCTCGTCGGCCACCTGACCAGCCGCGCCGTCAGGCGGCGCGACCGGCGTAGTACTGCTCGCGCGACACCCGGCCCGAAGCGTTGGAGAGGACGATGCCGGCAATCGGCGTCTCGGTCTTCGACAGGCGCCGGATCGAACTCATTGACGACGCTGCGCTTGGTTTCCTCCTGCGACACGACGAGGAGAACGGCATCGGCGCGCTCCGCCAGCGTCAGGCCATCCGCGACGCGCATCAGGGGCGGAGAATCAAGCACGATCAGGTCATAGACCTTGCGGGCCTGCTCCAGGATGACCGCCCACTGGTCGGAATCCAGCAGCTGGATCGGGTTGGGACCGCTGTCGATGGCGCCCAGATAGTGGACGCCGGAGCGCGGGTCGACGCGGATCGAGTTCCACCCAGGCGCGGCTGCCGGAGAGAACCTCCTTGAAATTTGCGTCCGATTTCGTGCCGAACAGCTTGTGGAGCTGCGGCCGGCGCAAATCGGAATCGATCAGCAGCACGCTCAGCCCGTCCAGGGCGGCGAGGCAGCCGATGGCGCAGGCGACCGAGGTCTTGCCTTCGCCGGCGTCCGCGGATGTCACCAGCACCACCTGCGGGCGCTCGCCCCGGCTGACATGGCGCAGGGACGCCCGTATCCCTCGAATCGTCTCGCTGATGGGCGAATCCGGATGTCGCAGCACGAAGCGCGGCAGGCTGCGCTCGCTGCGGCGCCAGGCCTTGAGCTTGGGCAGCACGCCCAGGGCCGGCAGGCCGGTGGCGCTCTCGACGTCGCTCAACGTCGAGAAGCCGCGGTCGATCTGGGCGCGGAGCAGGATACCGGCGCCGGCGAACAGCATACCGGCCATCATCGAGGCCGCGACATAGAGCGAGACGCGCGGACTGGACGGGTAGAGCGGCGCCACGGCGGCCGACACGATGCGCGAGCCGGACTGGTTGGCGGGCGGGCGCGAGGTCTGCTGGGCGCCGACCAGGAAGGCCTGGTAGACGCTACGCTTGGCTTCGGCCTCTTTCTCGAGCTGGCGCAGCTCGACCTCGGTTTCCGCGACCTTGCCGGCGCGGCCATGCAATTGCTGCAGCTGGCGTTCCAGGGCCGCCTCGCGGGCGCGCGAAACGTCGGCCTGGCTGCCGAGTGAGGACAGAACCTTGGCGATTTCGCGGTCGAGCTGGGCGCGCAGGTCGGTCAATTCCTTGCGGAGCGCGACGCGCTGCGGATGGGTGGGGCCGAGACGCGAGCCCATCTCGGACTCGCGCTGCATCGCTTCTGTCTCGCGTTCGCGCAGGCGCGCGATCAGAGCGGAGGCGAGCACATCGCTGGCTGAGGCGGCGCTGCCGCGGACCTTGGATTCCTCCTGGGCGCGGCTGTAGCGGGCCTCGGCCTCGGCGCGGGCGGCGCGGGCGAGGCTGAGCTGGGTATTCAACTCGTTGAGCTGCTGCGCGCTGACCGTGCCGGCGCGGGTTTCGACCAGCGAGAAATTGCTGCGGTATTCCTGCACTTTCTGGTCCGCGGCCTGGACTTCGCGACGCAGCTCGTTCATGCGCTCGTTGAGCCAGTTGTTGGTCTCGACCATCGTTTTGGTCGAGGATTCGATCTGCCAGGCGACGAACGATTCCATGATCGCGTTGACAACCTGCGACGCGGTCTCGGGCGACAGGCTGTCATATTCGACATAGATCACATAGCTGCGACCGTCGGTGCGGATGTCGAGATTGCGCAGCAGCGTCTGCACGGCGGCATCGCGCGCGCGCTGTTCCTCCGACAAATTCAGGCCAATAGGGGCGGGCGGGATGACGCCGATGGCGCGGCCGGCCTCGATGATTTGCCGTTTGGTCTCGGCGGTTACCCGCTCGAACATGCTGTATTCGCGCAAGGCCGGGTTGAATTCCGGATCCAGGGTCAATTTAAGGCGGCCGGCGACGGTGTCGGCCATGGCGCGCGACTTGATGATCTGGGCATCGCTGCGCGTGCTGGTCGTATCGACCGCACCGGGCATCATGAAGCTGCCGATTCCGGGCATGGCAATCTGGCGCGTTTCGACCGACATCACGCCCTGGGAGACGTAACGCTCCGGCATCTGGCGCGCGACGATGAAGGCGAGGACGCCGCACACGAACATCACCACCAGGATGAGCAGGCGGTGACGCCATAGGGAGCGCAGCAGATCGCTGATCGAGCTGTCGCCGCTGTCCGACCAGCTTTGTTGCTGGGGGATGACGATGTAGGGCGTCGAATGGTCGCTGGCGAGCTCAAGAGGCTCAGGCGGAACGTAATATACGGGCTTCTTGGGCATGCACGTCACCCGGCTTGTATCGGGAAAAAGGGCGGCAATTAAGTGCCGTCGGGGTCAGAACGAAACGCCGGTTCCGACGTTCCTACGCTGACCAACACAATGCGTTGCCGCAAGCAGCAAGAACCGGCACGGCAAGCCCATAACAAGCCCATAAAGAGCATGAAAATGTCACGCCATATCCTCCGCTTAACTCGCAAGCTTGGGGCCGGATCCCGGGCGGTTCGACCGGGTGGTGAATCGCCACAGGCCGCTCGATCCTGCCAGAGCCGCGAAGGAGGTTGAGCCGTGGCGATTGCCGTTTTAAGCGCCGCTTCGGTGCTGCTGCTGGTGGTTGCAGTCCATCCGTTTGTCACCTACCCGTTGAGCCTGTGGCTGCTGCGCTGGCGGCGCGGCGGCGCCGAGCCGATCGACCGGCTGCCCGCGCCCAATCTCGTGCCGCTGGCCAAGCGCTTTGCCATCTGCATGAGCGCCTACAACGAGGAGCCTGTGATTCGGGCCAAGATCGCCAATCTGCTGGCGCTGCGCCGGCGCCTCGGCGGCTTACAAATTCTGGTCTATGTCGACGGGGCCAGCGACCGGACAGCTGAAATTTTAGCTGAGTACGGCGAACAAATTAGGCTGTTCGCCGCCACGGAGCGGCGCGGCAAGACCTATGGCATGAACCGGCTGGTGGCCGAGGCGACGGCGCCGATCGTCGTGTTCACCGATGCCAATGTCACGATCGAGGACGATGCGCTGCTGCGGCTCGCCGATTATTTCGACGACCCGGAGGTCGGCTGCGTGTGCGGACACCTTCGCTACGTCAATGGCGACGAATCGGCGACGGCCGCGACGGGTTCGCTTTACTGGCGCCTGGAGGAGCAGATCAAGCAGCTGGAAAGCGACACCGGCTCGGTGATGGGCGCCGACGGCTCGATCTTCGCCATAAGGCGTCACCTGCACCGGCCTGTCCCGGAGGACATCATCGACGACATGTTCGTCTCGCTGAGCATTCTGTGCGATGGCTATCGCGTGGTGCGTGCACCCGACGTGCGCGCCTATGAGCGTTCCGTGGTTGTCGCGGCCGAGGAATCACGGCGCAAGATGCGTATCGCCTGCCAGTCGTTCAACGTGCACCGGAAGCTGCGCCGGCGGCTCAAGCAACTCAGCGCCTTCGATCGTTACAAATACGGTTCGCACAAGCTGGTGCGGTGGTTCACCGTCTACACGCTGGGCGGCAGCGTGGTCTGCGGCACGGCCGCATTGGCGCTTGCCTATGGACCGTTGTCCGTGGGCTTCGTCCTGCCGGTCGTGGGCGTGTTTGCGCTGGGTCAGAAATACCGCATTCCGGGCGTGGCCCATCTGGCCGACATCCTGGGTGCCTTCGCCGCGACGGGGGCAGGGGTGTGGCTGTCGCTGCGCGGCAAACGGTTCCAGACCTGGGCGCCGGCGGCGTCGGTGCGCAGCGGGATGGGGAGCGATTGATGAGCGACCTGACAAGGCGGATGTCGTGGCGGGTGATGCGGCTCAGCCTTGACCGCAACTTTCCGGCACTGCTCATGGCCGTGGTCCTGGCAGCCCTTATGTTGCGCCTGATCGTTTCCGTGCTGTTCCTCAATCTCAATCCCGTTACGGCCGAGCTGTGGGAGTACGGCGAGATTGCCCGCCACGGCGCGACCGAAGGCTGGATGGCGCGCACGATCCTGGGGCCGGACGGGCTTTCCTATACGGCGCCCACGGCGTACATGCCGCCGGGCTACGTCTTCGTGTGGATGGCTGCGTTCGCGGCGTTCGGATTCACGCCCGAAGCGTTGTTCGCCGTGACCGCGCTCAATATCGGATGCTCGCTGCTGATTATCTGGTTGACCGCGCGCCTGGCGCAGGACCTGACGGGTGACAACCTCGCCGCATTGGTGGCGGCGTCTCTCGTTGCCGTCTATCCGACCTTTGTCTATTCGGTCGTGACCTATCATGCGCTCAACGCCTACACGGCGGTGTTTCTGGCTGCCTTGCTGCTGATCATCCGCCAGGCGAAGGATCCGCATCCGGGCCGGCTGGTGGCGATCGGGCTGCTCGGCGGTGCCGCCGCGCTCTTGCGCAGCGAGTTCGTGCTGTTCATGGGTGTGCTCTATATCGCGTTGTGGATCGTCACGCGCCGCACGAAGGAGTTCCTGGTTCTCGCGGTCCTCTCAGCCGCCGTGGTTGCGCCGTGGACGATCCGCAACTATCTGGTCTTCGACCGGTTCATCCCGATCGCGTCGTCGGTCGGATATAATTTATGGAAGGGCCACAATCCGGAAGCCAGCGGTTCGGGCGACGAGATCGAGAAGATCGGCGCCGCCAAACGCCAGCTCGGCGACGTCCTGGTCCAGGTGCCGCGCGATCGCAATTACGAGATCGCCTATGACCAAGTGTTTCGCGACGCGGCGATTGCGCATATCCGCGCGCATCCGCTCGAGACGCTTGTGCTGGGCGTCAAGAAGAACGTGCTGTTCTGGGTGCTGGAGGCGCGCGACCCGATCGCCTGGAAGCTTGCCTACCTGGCGCCGCACATCGTGACGAGCGTGCTGGCGATTGCCGGCATTGTCATGGTCTTCCGCCAGGGCGTGAGTCCCGGCGGCGATCTTCATCATCACGGTTGCGGTGATACAAAGCCTTATCAATGCCGCATTCTCAGTGCATATCCGCTACCGGATGACGATCGAGCCGATTCTGTTCATCTATGCCGGAATTGCCACCGTCGGAATGCTGAAAGCCTGGTGGCATCGCGGACTGGCACCCGCATCGACGGAAATTCTTGAAATGCGACGCCCGGTCGCTCCTGCGGATTAGGAGAAAGGCGTTATGGCCGAACCGATCGATGTCGACGTACAGATCCTGTCGTGGAACCGGGTCGAGGAGACCATGGCGGCGATCGACAGCGCGCTCGCACAGCGCGATGTTTCGGCGCATGTCTGGGTTGTCGACCAGGGCAGCGAGCCCGCCAATCTGCAGGTGATGCGCGAATTTGCGGCCGAGCGGCCGCGCATGACGCTACACGAACTCGGGCGCAATGTCGGCGTGGCGGCGGGCCGCAATGTCGCAGCGCGGCTGGGCAGCGCCCCGGTGATCGTCGCCCTCGACAACGATGCGATCTTCTCCGACGAGCACATGCTGACGCGTGCCGTGCTGAGGCTGCAGAACGCGCCGGAGCTCGGCGCCATCGGCTTCCGGATCTTGAATTTCTTCACCGGCGGCGACGATTTCACGTCGTGGGACTATCCCACGGCGATGCGTGCGCACACGCAGGACGAGTTCTGGGTGACGCGCTTCGTGGGGGCAGGGCACGCGATCAGACGCCAGGCGTTCGATGCCGCATGCGGCTATGACGACCGGCTGTTCTTCGGCGGGGAAGAGCGCGATCTCTGCTATCGCATCATCAATGCGGGATATCGCATCCGCTACGTGCCAACGATCAGCGTGCGCCACAAGATCGCCCCTGAGGGCCGCGTGCGCTGGGATGCCGGGCGCTATTACTACGCCGTGCGCAACACGCTCTACATCGAGTTCAAATTCGGCGAGCCGTGGTGGCGGCTGGCGCGCTCAGCGGCGGCGATGACGGCACGGGGCACCTATAACGGCATGCCGCTGCAGTCGCTGCGCGCTGTCGCGCATGCGTTCGGCATGGCGAACCAGTTCTCGCGCTCCGATGACGATCACGAGGTCTATCGCCTGTCGCGCGAGGTGCGCGCTTATATGCGCGATTGCGAAATGGTCGACGAGGAGAGTCTGTGGCGCAAGCTGCGTAAGCAATTCCAGCTTCTGCCGGGACGGGTCTGAGGCATGGTACGGCGATCGCCTCCTTTGAGCATTTCCCGGCGCGCCGCGCTGGCGGGGATGGGTGCCGCGGCCGGCACCCTGGCACTCGGCGGATCCGCACGTGCGCAAAATGCCGTGGCGCTACGCAAGCGGCGAGCCAAGAAGCTGCAGCGCGGTTTGATGGCGGCACAATGGTTCGAGTGGGTACCCAACGAACCCTGGAAGATGCGCGAGCAGATCGACAACAAGTACCAGGCGGAGGATTTCGCGACCCTGCGCAAACTCGGGTTCGATCATATCCGCGTGTCGATCCAGCCGGGATTTCCCGCACCGCAGCTCGGCCCTAAGGGCGACCCCACGCTCGATCCGAAGCGATTGGAAGTCCTCGACGAGGCGATGAGCCGCATTCTCAAGAACGACATGGCCCTCGTGCTCGATTGCCATCCGGCCCCGCAAACCAAGGACAAGGTCGCGCAGAATCCCGAATACCGTCAGGCGATGACGGAATGGTGGGCGGGGTTCGCCGCGCATGTGGTCAAGCAGGGGCAGTACAATCCGGAGACGACGTTCCTCGAGCTGATGAACGAACCGGAGAAATCCTTCGCCGACATTCCGCTCTATCGCGGCACGATCGAGGGATTCATCGCGGCGATCCGCAAGGTGGCACCGGACTATACGATCCTGGCCGGCGGGCCCGAATGGAACACGGCGGAGGCGATCTTCAACGGACTGAAGACGCCGTTCAGCGACCAGAACGTCATCTACCCGTTTCATTTCTATCGGCCGATGGAGTTCACCCATCAGGGCCTCGGCTGGGCCGGCGCCGTCTACGGCAAGCTTCGGGAGATGCCCTGGGATGTCGAGAAAGGCTCGATGAGTGCCGCTCAGATCCAGGCGCTCGACCCGTCGGTGCAGAAGACCGCGCAGCGCTACAACGAGCAACCCAAGCGCAAATCGGATCTGGCCTGGGCGTTCGGCGAGCTGCGCAAATGGTGCGAGCAGCACGACCAGATCGCCTGGCTAGGCGAGTTCGGGGTGATGCGCACCGTGGTGCGGCCGGAGCATCGCGCGGCGTGGATCCGCGATGTGCGCGAGCTGTCGGAGGAAAACAATTTCGGCTGGAACATGGCCGAAGCGCGCGGCGGGATGGGGCTGTTCCTGCCAGGCCAGGAGCGGCCGCTCAAGATCGAGGAGCCGGTCTTGCGCGCGCTGATCAAGAGTTAGAGGCAAGGAGAACGATCGCCGATGATCACACTAATCGTGCCGACACGGAACCGGGCCCACACGCTGCGCCGCGTCGGCGAGAGTTTCTTTCAGCAAGAGCCGGTCAGCGAGATCATCTTTGTCGACGACGGCGGCAGCGACGACAGCTCTTCGGTGATCGCCGATCTGGCGGCGCGATTCCCGCAGGTGCGCACGCGCATTCTTCACAATAACCGGCGCCGTGGTGCCGCGTTCAGCCGCATCCGCGGCTTCGAGCAGGCGACCAATGACCTGATCATGTTCTGCGACGACGACGTTTTCCTCGCACCGGGCTACGCCGCGACGTGCCTCGAGAAGCTGGAGCTGAGCGGGGCCTCGATCGTCTCCGGCAGGCTGGTCAACAAGCGCGCGCACGAGTCGCCGGAGGAAGCAATTGCCCATTTTCGCGAGCGCGCGGTCGCGCGCACGCCGTTTCGGCGCATCGTCTGTGAATTCAAGGTTGAGGCAAAATTCGACGGCGACATCCGCATGCCGCTGACCCACTCGGTGATCCTTACGCGCAAGGCGCTGTTGCAGGAGCTGTCCTACGATCCATTCTACGCGCGCGGGAACGGCTATCGGGAGGAATCCGATTTCCAGATGAATGCCTTCGTGAACGGCCACGATATCCTGGTCACCAATGACACGTATTGCGTCGAGCTAAGCAAACAGGAAAACCCGAGCGGCGGGCAGCGTGTGAGCCGCCTCAGCCGTCTCTACTGGAACGTCTACTACACGAATTATTTCTACGGGAAATATTACGCACGCTATGCGCGGCGCGTGGGCCTGCGCACGCCGCGCGTGGCGGCAATCGCCGTGTTTGCCGTCTACCAGGTCTATGCGTTGTTCGTGCGGCCGCTGCAGCGGCTGGCGGATCCGGAGTTCCGGCGCAGCTACTGGGCCGCGCGCGCCAGCGCCTGATCGGTCGCCGGCGCTGGGTTGTGGCGGCGCGCGCCGTGCAGCTCGATATCGCGATGATGCTGCAGCCACGTGTCGACGTAGCTCGACAGCTTGCCATAGGAATTATCGAGGATCGTCACCCGCCGGCGCAGCAGCAGGCCCAGCAGGGCCATATGCAGCCGGTCGGTGACGACGTGTCCACGGCCTTTGAGTAGGCCCACGGCGCGCTCGATCAGGTGCTCGCTGTAGCGCTGCCAGAGTGGCGCCAGCGGCAGGCCGCCGCCCAGCAGATCATGCCTGGCGTGCAGCTTGCGCTGGGCGCGGAACATGAGCTGATCGATGGGCCGGATGATCGACTGCCAATCCACCGGCGTTTCGCCGGCCACGGCCGCGTGTGAGCCGGTCGTCTCGATATCCGTGCGCAGGAACAGGAGCGTACCCGTGTCGGCGGGACCGGGGGCGTAGAAATCGAAGCTGCGCCACAGGAAATGCGCCATGTCGGGTGCGAGATAGGCCGTGTTCGTGAAATGCTCCTGAAACGTCGCCATGGAACGGCGGTCGCGCAGGCAGACATGCAGGTCCGGGTGGCGCGCGAAGATCTGCGCGCTCTGCGTCATTCGCTCGCGCGATTGATAGTGGATCGTTTGCGGCAGCATGACGATGCGGTTCTCGGGAAACTGCCCAATGACGCGCTCGCGAAAAGTTTGATGCTGATCGTAGAGATCGCCGAAATTGCCGCCGCCATGCAGAACGATCGTCGTCTCGGGCGTGACGAGCCGCATCGCACGCGGACCGAAATCATAGGCCGAGCGGCTGGCAATCACGTTGTAATTGTGATGGTCGAAGAACCGGCGTGTTCCGAACTGGATTAGCAAGTCGCCGACATTCGTGTGCACGGGGTAGTCGAGATAGATGACCGGCCGATCACGCGGAATGAGCTTGGTGAGATTGGCAACGCGGTCGCGCAGACGATCCATGGGGCCTCGTGGGGCGCGAGAGAGGGCGGCTTGGAAACTTTAGACTACATCTAGATAACGACCCCTGTCCGTGCTGCGGCGCGGCAAGTTTGTGGCAAGTTGTGTCAGCGTCGCCGCTGCGTTCTCTAATCTCTTGATCGGCCGCGCTAATACGCCTGGGTGCGCTGGAACCGGCTACGCAGGTGTTCGCCTGAGCTGATCGGCTGCCCGCGGCCCGGTCGATGTGCGCGCCGGCGCGGATCTGGCCCGGCACCGGCGGCTCTGACGTCTCTGGGTAATTACCTACGCGCAGCCGGCTGATATGGCGGTCGAATGTGTCATCGAAAAAATCCTCCGGCAAATCCAAGGCGGGCGCTAAGAGCCGCGTGATGGTCTGGGCGAGATTCTCCATCGTGCGGAAATAGTCGATCCCAGTGCTTGCCGCGCGGCGGGCCTGGCCGACGGCAGCGGCGGCGCTTCGCCGCCGTGTCGCCGGTGCGGTAGGGCGCGATGTCGATGACGGGAACATCGGTCAGGGTCATTTTCGGGTACCGGACGCTGTGTCTCGCCCGCAGCTTTTTGTGCCAAACAGGCCCGGACAGGCCAGCCGATGCGTAGGGCCGCGGAATGTGCTGTAATCCTGGCCCATGAGCCTTCGTCAATTTCTGTTTTCTTCCGGGGGTTAAGGGGCAATGGAAAATGCGCCACCGTCACGCGCCGGAGCGGTCGAGGTGGTGGACGGCACCGACCGCGTCGGCGCGGTGGAACTCGATCTCCCCACCGACTGCTACCCCGACCTCAGCCGGGTTCTTGCCTTTTGGGACAGCAAGCGCGCCGGACGATTTGCGCCGCGACGCGCGGATATCGATCCGCTGCATTTCGTCGAGGTGCTGCCGCGTGTCATGCTGGCCGACGTCATCGGCTCGCCGCCGGAGTTCCGCTATCGGCTCTCCGGCACCGGCATTGGCGAGGTGCATGGCGAGGATTTCACGAACCGTAGCCCGCGCGAGCTGAAGCCGGCGGCCTTCGGGCGGCTGATTCACGATCATTATTGCGCGGCGGTGACGCGCCGGGTCCCGCTGCTGCATCTCGTCATGCTCGATACGCTCGAGAGGACGCGCTCCTACGCCCGGTTGCTGCTGCCGCTCTCGGAGAACGGGCAGGACGTGACGATGCTGATGGCGATCGACAGCAAGGAGCAGAACACAAGCGCGCTGCGCAAGTATTTCGCGCAGATCATCGCCGAACGCTGACGCCTATACCTCGTCCGCGACCGGGTTGCGCAGCGTGCCGATCCCGGCGACGGTCACTTCGACGATATCGCCGGGCTTGAGATATTTGGGCGGGTCGAAGCGCGCGCCCGCACCGGTCGGCGTGCCGGTGGCGATGATATCGCCGGGTTTGAGCGTCGTGAACGTGGAGACGTAGCAGATCAGCTCGTCGAAGGGGAAGATCAGGTTGGCGGTGGTGTCGTCCTGACGCGTCTCACCGTTGACCTGCGTCTTGACGTGGAGATCACCGTAACCGGCGAATTCGTCGGCCGTCACCATCCACGGGCCGATGGCGCCGGAGCGGTCGAAATTCTTTCCTTGGGTGACGTTGAACTTGCCGTGGCGCAGCCAGTCGCGGACCGTGCCTTCGTTCAAGCAGGTGAGACCGGCGATGTGGCTATGCGCCTGATCCTTGGCGATGCGGCGGCCGGGCTTGCCGATGACGATCGCGATCTCGCCCTCGTAATCGAACTGCTCGGATTCCGGCGGGCGCAGAAGGGGCGCGCCGTGGCCGACGAGGGAGCCGGGCGTGCGCATGAACAGGCTGGGATATTTCGGCAGGTCGGAGTTGTCGCGGTACTCGGCATTGCGGTTGGCGTAATTCACGCCGATGCAGAGGATTTTCTCGGGGTTGGGAATGGGGGAAAGAAAGGCGATATCGGCCAGCGCCAGATCGGGCTTGGCGTCTGCGGCGCGTTGAAGTTCGGTGAGCGCCGCCGCCGTCAGCGCGTCGCGCAGGCTGGGGTAGCGCTGGCCGAGACGCGCGCCCAGATCGACGAGACCGTCGCCGGCTACCGCGCCGTAGGACGACCGGCCCTTGTGTGAAAAGCTGAGAAGCTTCACGTCGTTCGCCCTCCCGCCGGATTTCTTGACGACGATACTTAACTTATCAAGTATCTTGGGTCAAACGCTTGGCATATGCGCTTGGCAAATTGACAGTCGCGTCGCGTGCGGCCTTAAATAAGTCAAGCCAAGAGCAAGCTTCGGGGAACGCAACACCATGCCGCATATCTGGGTGGAGTACTCCGCCAATCTCGACGACGATGTCGCCATCGACAAGCTGCTGGACAGCGTTCACGCCGCTGCGATCGCCACGGGCGTCTTTCCCATCGGCGGGGCGCGCACGCGCGCCGTGCGCGTCGAGCAGTACCGGATCGCCGACGGTCATCGCGACAACGCTTTCGTGCATGTTGTGCTGCGGATCGGCCATGGTCGCGATGCCGCGACGAAGAAAGCCGCCACCGAGGCGGTGTTCGCGGCTGTGTGCGCGTTCCTGCGACCAGTCTATGACCGCCGGCCGCTCGGGATATCGCTGGAAATGCAAGAGCTCGACCCGGTCCTCAATCTCAAGTTCAACAATCTGCACGAATATGTGGCCCAGCGGCGCAAGCAAGGGGTGAGCGCGTGACGACGATGCTGGCCCAGAACCTGGTCAAGGCGGAGCGTCTCCTGGAGCGCTTTCGCACGGGTGTCCTGGGGCATTTCATCAATGGGCGGGCGGATGCGGGAAAATCCGGTAAGAGTTTCGACAATCTGACGCCGGTCGACAATTCGGTTCTGGGCCGGGTTGCCGCCGGATCGGTGGCGGATATCGATGCGGCCGCCGTGGCGGCGCGCGCGGCGTTTCCGGCCTGGCGCGAGATGGTGCCGGAAAAACGACGCGCCCTCCTGCATAAGATCGCCGATGCGATCGAGGCCCGTGCCGACGAGATCGCGCTGATCGAGAGCATCGATACAGGCCAGGCGATCCGGTTCATGAGCAAGGCCGCGATCCGCGGGGCGGAGAATTTCCGCTTCTTTGCTGATCGCGTGGCGCAGGCGCGCGATGGGCTGGCGCTTCCGGGCCCGGGGCAGATCAACTACACCAGCCGCCAGCCGATCGGGCCGGTGGGCGTGATCACGCCCTGGAACACGCCGTTCATGCTGTCGACCTGGAAGATCGCGCCCGCATTAGCCGCCGGATGCACGGTCGTGCACAAGCCCGCCGAGTGGAGTCCGCTCACCGCCATGCTGCTGGCCGAGATCGCGCATGAGGCCGGATTGCCGGCCGGCGTGCTCAACACCGTGAACGGAATCGGCGAGGAAGCGGGCAAGGCGCTGACCGAGCACCCCGCACATTAAGGCGATCGGCTTCGTGGGCGAGTCCGCGACCGGCAGCCGGATCATGATGCAGGGTGCGGCAACGCTGAAGCGCGTGCATTTCGAGCTGGGCGGCAAGAATCCGGTGGTGGTGTTCGACGACGCCAATCTCGATCGCGCCCTCGATGCGGTCGTATTCATGATCTACAGCCTGAACGGCGAGCGCTGCACGTCGTCGAGCCGGCTGTTGGTGCAGAGCTCGATCCATGACGCGTTCGTCGCGCGGCTGGCCGAGCGCGTGCGCAAGATCAAGGTCGGGCATCCGCTCGATCCCGCCAGCGAGATCGGGCCGCTGATCCATCCGCGCCATTACGACAAGGTCATGGGTTACATGGGCGTGGCGCGGGAGGACGGCGCGGAGATTCGCGTCGGCGGTACCCGGCCAGACGATTGCCCGGCGGGAAACTATGTGGCGCCGACGCTGTTCACGGGTGCGCGCAACGACATGCGCATCGCGCAGGAGGAGATTTTCGGGCCGGTGCTGACCGCCATCCCGTTCCGCGACGAGGCCGAGGCGCTCGCCCTGGCCAACGACGTGCGCTATGGCCTGACGGCCTATCTATGGACGCGCGATGTCGCGCGCGCGCACCGCTTCGCCGACAAGGTCGAGGCCGGCATGGTGTGGGTGAATTCGGAGAATGTCCGCCATCTGCCCACGCCCTTCGGCGGTACGAAGGCGAGCGGTATTGGCCGCGACGGCGGCGACTACTCCTTCGATTTCTACATGGAAACGAAGAACGTGTGCGTGGCGCTGGGCGAGCACGCCGTGCCGAAACTGGGGCAATAGAATGGGTCGGCTCGCGCTTGCCGCCAAGATCACGCATGTGCCGTCGATGTACCTCTCCGAGCTGCCGGGGCCGCATCATGGCTGCCGCGAGGCGGCGATCGAGGGCCATCGCATCATCGGCCGGCGCGCGCGCGAGCTGGGTGTGGACACAATCGTCGTGTTCGACGTGCACTGGCTGGTGAACAGCGGCTATCACGTCAATTGCAAGGACCGGTTCAGCGGCGTCTACACCAGCAATGAGCTGCCGCATTTCATCAAGAACATGAGCTATGCCTACCGCGGCGATCCGGCCCTGGGGCGGTTGATCGCCGAGTGCGCCACCAAAGCCGGCGTCAAGACGCGCGCGCACGAGATCGAGAGCCTGAAGCTCGAATACGGCACGCTGGTGCCGTGCGCTACATGAACGACGAGGACCATTTCAAGGTGGTCTCGGTGGCCGCATGGTGCGCCTGGCATACACTCGAGGAAAGCCGCAAATTCGGCCGCGCCGTCGGCGAGGCTATCCGGCAGAGCGACCGCACGGTCATGGTGCTGGCATCGGGCTCGCTCTCGCATCGCTTCCAGGACAATGCGGATGCCGAGGAGGGCATCCATTCGATCAGCCGCGAGTTCTACCGCCAGGTCGATCTGCGGGTGGTCGATCTGTGGAAGCGGGGCCAGTTCAAGGACTTCATCGCCATGCTGCCGGAATACGCCAAGCTCTGCGAAGGCGAGGGCGGCATGCACGACACCGCGATGCTGCTGGGCCGCTGGGCTGGGACGCCTAGACAAGCCGGTCGAGATCGTGACCGATTATTTCCCGAGCTCCGGCACGGGGCAGATCAACGCGATTTTCCCGGTGCCGTAGCTGGCTATAGCTGCGCACTCGCTCATCCTTCGACAAGCTCAGGATGAGGTCATCAACTAGGTCAAAGGTCAGCAATTAAGTCATAACGACCTCAGAAAGCCCTCATGCTGAGCTTGTCGAAGCATGAGGGCTGCCCCGCAGCTGCATCCGCCTCAGGACAGGCAATAGGCGCGCATGGCCGTCGCGCCCAGGATGTGCGCGCGATCGTCCGCCGTTCGGCTGGCGAGCCATTCGGTCGAGGCGGTGCGCCAAGCGGCGTAGCCGCCCGCGAGATTGACGACGGGCCAGTCGCTGCCCCAGAGCAGGCGGGCGGGCGTGAATGAAGCGGCCAGCGCGTCGAGATAAGGGAATATCTGGCGCGGCTGCCAGTCGCGGCGCGCCTCGGTCACCAGACCGGACATTTTGCAGAACGTGTTGTCGGCGCTGGCGAGGGCGGCCATGTCGCGCGACCAGGCGATGAAACCCGCGTCGCCCGGCTGCCAGGCGGCGATCTCGGGCTTGGCGCCATGGTCGACGACCATCCGCAGGGCGGGATATCGCGCGCGCAGCTTGATCAAATGAGGCAAGTGCACTGGACGCACTAGTGCGTCGAAGGTCAGGTCGGCGTCGATGATGGCGCGGAAGGCGGGATCGAGGCTTGGGCGCAACATCCATTGTGGATCGGGAATGTCGTGGATCATCGGCCGGATGCCGCAGAGCTTGCCGGCTTTCCGAAGCACAGTGATCTGCCCCGGCGCATCCGGCGCTTCCATGTCGACCCAGCCAACGACACCGGCGACAAAATCGTTGTCGCGCGCGATGTCGAGCATGAAGCGCGTTTCGGCGATGGTTGGCGCGGCTTGGACCAGGATCGTGCGACCAATACCGGCATCCGCCAGGAGCGGGCGCAGATCGGCGGGGCCGAAATCGCGGTAGAGTGGGGCCAGCGCGGGCGTCAGCCAGCCGTAATCGCCGCGCGACAGCGTCCAGAAATGCTGGTGGGCGTCGATCACCGGCGTCATTGCGTGCGAGGAACGGGTGCGTCTTCGCGCAGCAGACCTTCGGCCTTGAGGTCGTGCCACAGCGCATCGGGGATGGCGGTGGCGAGCAATTTCAAATTGCTCTGCACTTCGCCTTGGGTTCGCGCCCCCGGGATCACGGAGGCCACGGCTGGGTGGTGCAGCGGGAACTGCAACGCCGCCGCCGCGAGCGGCACGTTGTGGCGCCGGCAAACGGCTTCGATACGCGACACGCGCTTCAGGATCGCCGGCGGTGCGGGCTTATAATTGTAAACGGCGCCTTCGACCGCGCCCGTTGCGAGGATGCCGGAATTGTAGGCGCCGCCGATAACGATGGCGATCTTGCGGGTCACGCAGAGCGGCAGGAAGCTCGACAGCGCCTCCTGCTCCAGCAAGGTGTAGCGTCCGGCGAGCAGGAAGCAGTCGAAATCGGCGTCGCGCGCACAACGCTCGGTCACCTGCCATTCATTGACGCCGACACCGATGGCGCCCACCGTGCCCTCGCTGCGCAACCGGTCGAGGGCGGGGAAGGCGCCACCGATGGCCTCGCGGTAGCGGCTCGGCTGGTCGGCGCCGTGCGTCCAGACGTCGATGTCGTGGATGTAGAGAATGTCGATGCGGTCGAGCTTGAGCCGCTCGAGGCTCTGCTCGACCGAGCGCATCGTGCCGTCGTAGCTGTAATCGTAGACCGCCTCGTAGGGCGGCATCTCGACATAGCCGTCGCCGTCGATTTTGTTGCCGGCAACGCGGCGCAGCAGGCGGCCAGTCTTGGTCGATAGCACGAAGCTGTCGCGCGGCCGGTTCGACAGCGCTTCGCCCATGCGCGTTTCGCTGAGGCCATGGCCGTAGAGCGGTGCCGTATCGAAATAGCGCAAGCCCGCGTCGTAGGCCGCGGCAAGGGCACCACGCGCGTCGTCCTCGGCCACGCGCGCGAAGAGATTGCCGAGCGGCGCGCCGCCAAAGCCGATGCGCGGCACCTGCAGGCTGGTGCGGCCGAGAGGAACGCGTTCGGCGGGATTGATGGTCATGGCACTCTCAAAAAATGGCGATGACGCCCTTGGTGAGGATGGCATTACCGTAGCCGCGCTGTTCCCCTGTCGCCACTACCGCGAAGGCCTTGCGCGCGCGCTCGTAGAACGCGAAGCGGTCGATGGCCTGGAGCTTGAGCGGTTTGCCCATCGCCGCGTCGACGATGGGCTGGAAGTCGCGCACCGGCGGCGGCACGGCGTCGGGGTCGCCGACGACCTGCATCACCGCGACGGGCGAGGGCACGAACGTGTCGAGCGGGAACAGCGTCAGGATCGCCTTGAGGGCGGTGGGCGTATCGACGCCGTCGAGCCGGATCAGTTTGCGCGCGACACTGGCCGCCGGAAAATTCGCGTCGACCAGGGCCAGCTCGTCGCCATGGCCCATCGCCGCCAGCACATGCAGCAGGTCGGCGTTTAGAAGCGGGTGAATGCCTTTCAGCATGGGCTAATGGATCTTGTCGGCATCGCCGATCGCCGCCTTGAGCTTGTCGACGCTGAAGTCCTTGCCGCGGCAGATGTCCAGGATCACCTTCTCGCGCCGCGTGCAGAGATCGGCGGCATCAAGGACGGCCTGGACCTTGTCGCGCGGGATTACCGCGGCGCCGTGGCGATCGGCATGGATCAGGTCGCCGCTGCGCACCACCATGCCGGCGACGTTCACCTCGAGATCGAAATCCACCAGCTTGGCGTGAATGTGCGACGGCGTGATCCGTCCGGCAATGAACTGGAAGCCGGGCGCCACCTGCGGGATGTCGCGCACCGAACCGTTGGTGACCACGCCCAGGCAGCCGAGCGCCTTGTGGATGGCGCTGTTGACCTCGCCCCATAGGGCACCCGAGGCGGCGCGTGCGCCGTCGATGTCCTGGATCACGGCGATGCGCGGGGCCGGGCCGCTGGATACATAATCGTAATAGCCGAAAACCTTGCGACGCTGCTCCTCGCCGCTGCCGCTGGCGGCCTCGACCGAGCGCATCGTGGACGTGCGCGCGAAGCCCACAATCGGGGGCAGGTCGGGGAAGGGGCAGAGCAGCGGCTCGGTGGTGAAGCCGTAGGTGCGCCGTTCCGGGCAGGCGATCTCCAACGCGTTGCAGATCGTCGGCGTGTCGAGCTTGCGCAGTTGGTCCAGCAATGCCACGGACAGCGTGGAATTGGTCATTTCGCGTTCCCCCCGAGATGCTTGCGAAACAGTGTGTTGCAAGCTAACATGTCAGTTCGTGTTCATGCAATTATACCTGTCTTGCGGACAGATGTGCAGGCGCGGGCCCGGCGGACAAGAGATATGAAGCTTCGCGAACAGGCCTATGAGAGTTTTACGCGAGCCCTGCTGTCGCTTGATCTGCGCGCGGGCCAGTTCGTGTCGCAGCGCGAATTGGTGGCGTTGACCGCGATGCCGCTGGGCGCGATCCGCGAGCTGATCCCGCGGCTTGAGGCCGATGGGCTGATCCGCACCGTGCCGCAGCGCGGCATGCAGATCGCCAATGTCGATCTCAAGCTGATCCGCAATGCCTTCCAGCTGCGCATGATCCTGGAGCGGGAGGCCGCAGTGCAATTCGCCGCGTCCGCCAGCGCCGAGACGATCGAGGGCCTGGCCGAGGCGCACCAGGACATCGTCGCGCGGGCGGAGAAGAAGGTGACGCCGACGTTGCTGCGCGAAGCGCAGGAGGTGGACTGGCGGTTGCACGACCTGATCATCGACGCGATGGGCAACGAGATCGTGTCGGAGATCTACCGCGTCAACAGCATCAAGATCCGTCTGATCCGGCTTGAGCGCGTGCTGCTCAACCCAGAAGTGCTGCTGCCCGCCATGCGCGAGCACCTGTCCATCATCGATGCGTTCCGGACCCGCGACCCAATCGCGGTCGGGCACGCGATGGAGCATCATCTGACCCATGCGCGTAATCGCGCGCTGGGTGTCGCCTGACCGGCGCCGATCGATCACACATCAACACCAAGAGGAAACGATGCCCCAGTCCAAAGCCACCTTGCTGCGCGGCGTTTGGGTCGCCACGCTGACACCGCTCGATGCCAAACTCAATTGCGACATTCCGCGTCTGGTGGCCCATTGCAAGGACATCATGCAGCGCGGCATCGACGGTATCTGCCTGTTCGGCACGACGGGGGAGGGCACATCGTTCTCGGTCAAGGAGCGGATGGACGCGCTCGATGCGGTGATCGCGGCGGGTGTGCCGGCATCGAAGATCATTCAGGGCACGGGCTGTCCGGCGCTCAGCGACACGGTCGAGCTGACGCGCCATGCCGTGAAGGTGGGCTGCCCGGCGGTGTTGGTGCTGCCGCCGTTCTATTTCAAATCGCCGAGCGACGAGGGGCTATTCCGCTTCTTCGCGGGCCTCATCGATCAGGTGAACGATCCGCGCCTGCGCGTGCTGCTCTATCACATCCCGCAGCTCAGCGCGGTCGGCTTCAGCTACGAGCTGATCGCCAAGCTGCGCGCCGCCTACCCGCAGGCGATCGTCGGGATCAAGGACAGCCTGGGCGATTGGAAGCACACCGAGGGGCTGCTCAGCCGTTTCCCCGAGCTTGCGATCTTCGTGGGCAACGAGCCCGACATCGCGCGTGCCGTGGCGAAGGGCGGGGCGGGGACGATCTGCGGCATGGGCAACATCATGCCGGAGCTGGTGCGCGCGATTTACGATGCGGGCCCGGAGAAGAGCAAGGAGCCGATCGAGCGCATCACCGCGGCGGTGAAGCTGGTGCTGGGCCTGCCCTTCATCGCGGCGCTGAAGACCTATCTGGCCGCGAAGAAGAAGGACCCGGGCTATCTCCACGTCCGGCCGCCCTTCACGAACCTGACGGATGCCGAGGCCAAGAAGCTGATCGCGGGGCTCAACGAGCTTGATCGCGCGAAAGTGCCGGCTTAGCTGCCGGCGGACTGGCTCTCGAGCTCGAGTGGGCGCAGGAGCTTCACGGCGCCATCGTCGGCCAGCTCGATCAGCTTGTCCTTGCGCAGCTGCGTGAAGGTGCGGCTGACCGTTTCGATGGTCAGGCCCAGATAGTCCGCGATGTCATTGCGGCTCATCGGCAGGGACACGGGATTGCGCGGTGCGCCATGGGCGGCGGCGGCGTTGGACAGCATGATCAGAAACGAGGCGAGTTTCTCGCGCGCGGTCTTGCGGCCGAGCAGCAGCATCTGGTCCTGAGCCGCGGCGAGCTCATGCGAGGCGACGCTTAGCAGCCGCTTTTCGAGATTGGGCAACTCATCGAGCAGCGTCTCGAATTTGTGCCGCGGAAAGCGGCAGAGCTTGACGGCGGTGATGGCTTCCGCTGAATAGGCGTAGGTGTCCTTGCGCATCAGCCCGAGGAAATCGCCGGGAAAGAGAAAGCCGGTGATCTGCTGGCGCCCGTCGGCGAGGGGCTTGTAGATCTTGACCGTCCCTTGCGTCACGTTGAACACGTGCTCGGCTGGGTCGGTTTCGTTGAATAGCTCCTGATGCGCCGCGAATTCGACGGTTGTCAGGAGGCTGGCCATGCGCCGCTGTTCCTCAACGCCCAGCGCGCCGCAGACCGTGTAGTCGCGCACCGCGCAGGCGCGGCAGGGCATGACCAGACCGGCCTTGGCCGCTTCGGCGATCGATTGTTCGCTAAATCGCTTCACGCGCTGACATTCCAGGCCACTGAAATCCCAAGGATGCCGTCGCCGTGCGGGGCTTTGCGGCAGATTGGCGGCGGCGTTCGAAGCCAATGATCTCATGTGCGATCCCCCGGCCTCAAGTTTTCTTTCCCAGGACCGGATGGCCGAGCCCGGCCGGCGTGCCCAGGATCTTCGTGCTGACAAACCCGGTCTTGTGAAAGCCGTTGCTGGCAAGTTGCTCTGTCACCCAGCCATCGGCGCTGGGATCGACCAGAATGGTTATTGCAGCGCAGCCGTTGAGATGGGCCAGGGATTCAGCGGCCGCCAGCAATGCGCACACGATGGCGTCCGGCTGCACCAGGCTGATGGCGACGACGTTGCGGATGGTGAGAGTACGCGTCAGTCGCAGATCATCGACGATTTCGAAGACGAACAGGCCGCACATGTATCCCGCTTCCGTCTGGACCGTCATGATGCCGGCCGGACGGTTTACGCGCGGCGGCGCGATCAAGCGATGCGCGAAGCGGGACCAGCGGTCGAGCGTGATGGTGGGATCGGTGGACTGGATCAGCGTATACGCCTGGGCGATCTGATCGCGCTCCAGCGGGCGCGTCAGGAATTTCACAGTCACGGGATGCGGGTCATTTGCCGGTGCAAGGCCAATCTGCCATTCCATGATGGAAAACTGGCAGATCGCCGCGCCGGATGCGTTGATTTAGGTCAACGCAGGATTTTGGCCGTTAGCCCGGCGTTGCCGCGTGCGTTGCTTCCCGGGGGGCTGCCTGCCGGCCGAGATCGAAGGCCTCGGCCAGCAATTCGTACGAGCGCAGGCGCGCGGCAAAATCGTAGCAGATCGAGACAATCACGAATTCATCGACGCCGTAGCGTTCGCCCAAGGCCAGGAGCTGCTCCTTCACGATATCGGGCGTGCCGATGATTTGGCGGCGGCGGTTGAAGGCGACGCGCCGCTTCTCCATCTCGGAATACGGATAGGCGAGTGCTTCCTCGACGGACGGAATCGGGCCGATCTGGCCGAGATCGAGGCGCAAGCGCCAGAGATCGCGGCTGGATGCCAGGCGCTCGGCTTCCGCTTGTGTGTCCGCGCACAGCACGAACACGCCGATGGAGCCTTGCGGCTTCGCAAGATGCCGCGACGGCTGGAAGTCGTCGCGATACATCTGCATCGCTTCCGGTCCGCCCTGGTCATTGATGAAATGGGCGAAGGAAAATGCGGTGCCGAAATACGCGGCGTAGGCGGCGCTGGCGTCGCTGGATCCAAGTAGCCAGAGATCGGGTACGGAGGGACCGGTTGGCATCGCCTTGATCGATGCGAAGCGATGCTCGGCGGGCAGGCCGTCGCTCAGATAGCCCATCAGGTCGGCGATCTGTTCGGGAAACTGCTCGATCGTCAGGGCGCCGGGCCCGTGCTGCAGGGCGCGCGCTGTGTGCTGGTCGCTGCCGGGTGCACGGCCGATGCCGAGATCGATGCGGCCGGGATAGAGCGTTTCCAGCACGCGGAAGGTCTCCGCGACCTTGAGAGCGCTGTAGTGGCTCAGCATCACGCCGCCCGAGCCGATGCGCATGCGCGACGTCGCGCCGGCCAGGCGGGTGATCAGGATTTCCGGGGCGGTGCCGGCAAGGCCGGGCGTGTTGTGATGTTCGGCCACCCAGTAGCGCGTGTAGCCCAGCCGGTCGGCAAGCTGCGCCAGCTGGATCGTCTCGGCGATCGCTTGGGCGGGCGTGCCGCCTTCACGGACCGGCGACTGGTCTAGAACGCTCAGAATGGCCATATCGTCTCCGCCCAGAGGCTACCAGTGATCGAGAAAACCCGTCGCTGATAGATGGGGCCGCTTGCTCAGGAATTCCAGCGCGCGAGCTGGGAAGGGGTCATGCCCACGGACAGGCCGGCATTGCGGATTTCCGTCCAGGTGGTGCGGTCGACCGGCACGCCGTCGCGCCGGCGCTGCGCGGCGCGGGCCCGCTCAGGATCGCCCGGCATCAGCACCGGCTGCTTCGGATCGGCCGGGCGCGAGGCCTTCACATGCTTGGCGAGCGCCTGCAGCTCCTCATGGAACCACGAGCGGTCGACCAGCCGGCCGGGGTCGAAGATCACCGAGAGCATGTTGTTGATGATGCCGCCGGTGCGCGGCGTCTTGGGCTGAATCGAGCCGGTGGCGCTGAGAATGCCGCCCAGGATCTCGCAGGTGTAGGCGAGGCCGTAGCCCTTGTGCTCGCCCAGCGGCATCAGGGCGCCCATCTGCTCCTGGAACATCACGCGCGGGTCGCGCGTGGGCTTGCCGCGATGGTCGATCAGCTTGCCCTCGGGCAGCAAGCGTCCCTCGTTCATCGCCACGCGCACTTTGCCCAGCGCGATCACGCTGGTCGCCATGTCGAGCACGAACGGCGGCAGGCCGTCACTGCCCGGGATTGCAAAGCAGATCGGGTTGGTGATGAAGCGGCCGTCAGAGCCGCCGAAGGGTGCGACCATCGGCTTATGGCCCAGCACGTTGACGAAGCTGAGCGAGATCAAGCCTTCAGCCACCGCGCGCTCGCCATAGGTGCCGACGCGGCCGATATGGTGGCAATTGCCGATGGAGACGAGGGCGAGGCCGGATTTCTTCGCCTTGGCGATGCCCTTGTCGGTCGCCTCGCGCGCCACGACCTGGCCGAAGCCCTCCTGGCCGTCGAACTGCAGGAAGACGCCATCGCGCTTCACCGGCTTGGCGTGCTGGTTCACCTTGACGTTGCCGGCGCGGAAATTCTGGATGTAGCGCGGCATCATGCCAACGCCATGGCTGTCATGGCCGGTCAGATTGGCGTCGACCAGATGGTCGGCAACGATCTGCGCTTCCTTGGGCGTGGAGCCGATATGGCGCAGGATCGCGACCATGTAGGCGCGCAGCTCTTCATGATCGACGGTCACGGTCGGCTGTAGTTTCAGCGCCGATTTCTTTGCTGGCGGCTTGCTTTTCGCGGCGGCGGAATTCTTGGTCTTGCGGCGTTTCGGGCTCATACGGTCTCCAAAGGCGATATTACAATCCGAGATAGGCTTGGCGGACACGGTCATCGTGCAGCAATGCTGCGCCCGTGCCGTCGAGAACGATGCGCCCATTCTCGAGCACATAAGCGTGGGTGGCCAGCTTCAGCGAGACCGCCACATTCTGTTCGACGAGGATAACAGTCAAGCCGTCCTCGTGCAGCTTGCGCACAATGCGGAAGACCTCCTGGACAATGGTCGGGGCGAGGCCCAGCGAGGGCTCGTCAAACATGATGAGGTCGGGCCGGCCCATCAGGCAGCGGCCGATCGCCAGCATCTGCTGCTCGCCGCCCGACAGGGTGCCGGCCGCCTGGGGTCGGCGCTCGGCGAGCTTGGGAAACAGGGAAAAGACATAATCCAGGCGCGTGCGCATGCCGTCGCGCGCGCGCGAGATGACGGCGCCCATCTCGAGATTGTCGAGCACGGAGAGGGTGGGGAAGACCTGGCGGCCCTCGGCCACCTGGCCGATTCCGGCATCGCAGACACGATGACTGGGCCAACCGGTGATGTCCTGGCCGCGGAAACTGATGCGGCCGCGCGTGGGGGCCTGCATGCCGGCGATGGCGTGGATCAGCGACGTTTTACCGGCACCGTTGGAGCCGATGATGGCGACGATCGAACGCTCCGGCACGGCGATCGAGACGCCGTCGAGCGCCTGGGCATCGCCGTAATGCAGATCGAGATTGTCGACGGCGAGGAAGCTCATAGCGCCTCCTCGCCCAGATAACAGTCGAGAACCGCCCTGTCGCGCACCACGTCCTGCGGGGCCCCCTCGGCAATCTTCTCGCCGTGATGGACGACGGTGATCGATTGCGCCAGTGCCATGACCGCGCGCATCACGTGCTCGATCAGCAGGATGGTGGTGCCGAATTCGCGGTTGAGCTGGCGGAAGATCGCGACCATCTGGTCGCATTCGGTGGGGCGCAGGCCCGCCATCACTTCGTCGAGCAGTAAGAGCTTGGGGTTGGTGGCGACGGCGCGCGCGACCTCGAGGCGCTTGCGATCCGGCAAGGTCAGGCTGCCGGCGCGTTGGGCGGCACGGGGAAGGAGGCCGAGACGGTCGAGCACCTCGCGCGCCCGGGCGCGCGCGCGCGCGACATCGGGCTCGGCCAGAAGTGCTCCGACAACGACGTTGTCCTCGACCGTGAGCTCGGCGAAGGGCTTGACGATCTGAAAGGTGCGGGCGACGCCGGCGCGGCAAATCTGGTCGGCGCGCAGCCCGTCGATGCGCTGGCCGGACATGGTGATGGCGCCTTCGTCGGGCGCGAAGACGCCGGCGATCATGTTGAAGATCGTCGTCTTACCCGCGCCATTGGGGCCGATCAGCGCCACGATGGCGCGCTCCGGCACGGCGAAGGACACGGTCTTCACCGCCTGGACGCCACGAAAGCGCTTGGAGATGGCGCTGACCTCGAGGAGGGTCATGAGGCACCTCCGTTGCGGTCGAGCCGCAGCATGCGCGCGAGCCACGGCCACACGCCACGGCGCTGAAACAGCACGATCAGCACGACGCAGACGCCGTAGAACACCTGCTTGATGCCGTCGAGCTTGAAGCGGCCAAGCTGTGCGTGCTCGATGATATTCGTGAGCGCCTCGCCCAAGGGCGTGAGGATGAAAGCGCCGACGATGGGGCCGACCAGTGTGCCCACGCCGCCGATGATGGCGCCGAGCAGCAGCTCGATCGAGCGATGGACGGAGAACAGAGCCTCGGGGAAGAGGGTGTTGTAGTAGAACGCGTTGAACACGCCGCCGATGGCGGTCAGCGCCGCCGAGAGCATCACCGCGATCATCTTGTAGCGGAATGTGTCGATGCCCAGCGCCTGGGCGGCCTCCTGGTCCTCGCGAATGGCGAGCCAGTAATAGCCGAGCCGGCTTTCGAGCAGGATGCGGCAGAGCAGCAGCACGCCGACGCTCGCGGCCAGCCAGACGTAATAGAACATCATCGGGGGCCCACGCAGATTCCAGAGATCGATCTTGCTGCGGTCGGTCACGGGGATGAACAGCCCGGCCGTGCCGCCGACGAAATCGAAATGGTCGAAGAGGATGCGCGTGAACTCAGCGAAGGCGATGGTGAGCAGCGCGAAATAGACGCCGCGGATGCCGAAGCGGAAGCCGAGGGCCCCGATGGCCGCACCCGCGAGGGCAGCGATCACGACCGCGGCAACGATACCGAGCCAGGGCGAGACGCCGAATTTCACGTAGAGGGCGGCGCTGACATAGGCGCCGAGGCCGAAATAGAGGGCGTGGCCCAGCGAGAGCTGGCCGGCGAAGCCCATCATGATGTTCCAGGCCTGGCCGAGATAGGCGAAGGAGAGGACCACGATCAGGACGGAGAGGATGTAGGGATTGACGAACAAGGGTGCCGTCAGCAGCGCGAAGGCGGCGATGGCGAGGGCGACGCGGCCCTGCGGCGGGACGCTCGCCAGGGCTCGCAAGATGAAGCTCATGCCCGGCGCCCCAGCAGGCCCTGCGGACGGAAGATCAGCACCAGGATCAACAGGCCGAAGCTGAACATCGATTTGAGCGAGGGCTGCAGCAGCAAGCCGGCGAACGCCTCCGACAGGCCGATCAGCACGCCGCCGAGCAAAGCGCCACCCAGGCTGCCGAGCCCGCCGACGATCACCACGACGAAGGCAAGCAGTGTGTATTCGACGGCGAGATAGGGATGGACGTCGACCAGCATCAGGAGAATGCAGCCGGCGGCACCGATGCAGGCGGAGCCGATGCCGAAGGAGAGCGCGTAGAGCCGCCCGACATTGAGGCCGACGACACGGGCACCCGTGAGATTATCGGCGCAGGCGCGTATGGCCTTGCCGGTGCGCGTGAAACGGAAGAAGGCGAATAGGAGCGAGGCCACGACGATGGCGGCGGCCCCGGCCAGAAGGCGCGCCTTGTCGATCAGCAGCGGCCCGAGCTGAATCGAGTCATAGGCGTAGGAAAGATCGACATTGCGCGCATCCGGGCCGGCGATCATCAGGCAGAGTGCCACGATGACGATGGCGATCGCCGCCAGCAGCAGGAACTGCATATGGTCGGGCACGTCGATCAGGCGGTTGATGATGCCGGCCTGCAGCGCGTAGCCGGCGACGAACAGCACCGTCGCCACCAGCGGCAAGGCCAGCAGCGGATCGAGGCCGAGATAGCGGAAGGCGAGCAGGGCGAGATACATGCCCACGACCATCATCTCGCCATGGGCGAAATTGACGATGCGCACCACGCCGAAGATGACGGAGAGGCCGAGCGCCGACAGGCCGTAGACCAGACCGGTCAGGATGCCGCTGACGGCCTGGTTCAAATAAATCTCAAGCGGCATCCGGCACCGCGTGTCCTCGCCGCTTGGATCGAAGCGCGATCAGCCGCGGCCCTGCCAGCCCGGCATGGGGAAGACGAGCGGCGCTTCGGCGGCGGCTTTCGGTAGGATCACGCGCGGTTCGCCGTTGATGTTCTGGATGCCGGCGTCGCCGATCGTCTCGTTCTGGCCCTTGGCGTCGAAGGAGATGCCCGCGCCCACCGAAGAATTGTTCTTGATATTGGTGGCGCGCAGCGCCTCGACCAGCGCGTCGGGCTTGTTGGAGCCGGCGCGCTTGTAGGAATCGGCGCAGATCAGCATCGCCTCCAGCGTGAAGACAGTGTTGGTGTCGGCGCTGCTGTCGGGGAACATGCGCTTGTATTCGGCCAGCATGCGCTTGGTGAGCGGCTTGGTCGGGTCGTACCACGGCACAAAGGAAATCGGGCCGTCGCCCAGCTTGCCGAGCGTCTTGATGTACTGCGCCTCGTAGTAGCCGGGCCCGCTGGCGAGGATGCCCCACGGCTCCCAGCGCTGCTTGACCATCTCGCGCGTCAGCAGGATGGCGTCATTGAGGCGGCTGACCGTCCACAAGATCTCCGCCCCGGTCGCCTTGGCCTTGGCGATTTCCACCGAGAGATCGCGCGCGCGCGGATCATAGGCGATCGAATCCGCGATCTTGTAGGGCATGTTCTGCGCCGGGAACATCGCGCCGATCGCCTCCTTGATCGAGACGCCGAACGTGTCATTGACGTGGAGGAGGACGCAGGTCTGCGGTGTCTTGCTGGTCTGCTGGAACAGCTGCTTCTGCAGCGCGAACGCATCGCTGACGATGCGCGGCGAGCGCGGGAAATTGCGGAAGACGAATTTGTAGCCCTGCTCGGTGATCTGGGGGGCCGCGGCAATATTGATCACGAACGGGATGCGGCGTTGTTCGCAGACCTGCGCAATGGCTGAACTCTGGCCGGAATCGAAGGCGCCGACGATCATGTGGGCGCCGCCGTCGATCAGGCGCTCGGCCGCGGCGCGGGCGATGTCGGGGCTCGATTCCGTGTCGCCGGGCATCAGCTCGATGGCGGGGTAGCCGAGTTCCTTGAGGATCGGGAGGGCGACGTCGGCGCCGCGCTGATTGGCCTGGCCGATCTGGGCGAGGTAGCCCGAGCGCGGCAGCAGAATGCCGACACGCAGCGCCGCAGCCTGGGATCGTGCGCGCGACGGCAGACCGAGGGAAACCGCGCCAGTCACGGCGGCGGCCGCCTGGGTAAAGCGCCGGCGGCTGAGGCCGGTATTGTTCTTGGTCATCTCCTAACCCTCCCGAAATATTGCTCTAATTGGCAACTGGGGTACGATCCGTGCGGTCAGACATATCATTTTCCCGCCATCGGGACCAGCGACCTGCCGACCGCCTGGCAGATGTCTGGCGCTGTTGCGGGAGACGAGGCAGACTGTCCGACGATCCGCTCTCGGGAAGGAAAATCCATGGCCACGCCCACACTGGTCCGCCCTGCCGACAAGTCCCGGCCCGCCCAGATCAACGCCGAGGAATGGGCGCACCGGGTTCAGCTCGCCGCGCTCTATCGCATCTTCGATCATTTCGGCTGGTTCGAGATGATCTACAACCACATCACGCTGCGCGTCCCGGGCCCGGAGAAGCATTTCCTCATCAATCCGTTCGGGCTGATGTATCGCGAGGTGACGGCCTCCAATCTCGTCAAGATCGATGTCGAGGGCAATGTGGTGGGGGATTCGCCATGGCCGGTCAATCCGGCCGGCTTCGTCATCCATAGCGCGGTTCATGAATGCGTGCCGGACGCGCATTGCGTGATGCATACGCACACGACGGCGGGCATGGCTGTGGCGTCGAGCCGCGAGGGCCTCACCGCGACCAATTTTTATGGAGCGCTGGTGGCGAAACAGACCGCCTATCACGATTTCGAGGGCATCACGACAGAGCCAGGCGAGAAAGAACGGCTGGTGGCCAGCATGGGTGACAAGCCTTACGTCATCCTGCGTAATCACGGGCTGCTTGTGCATGGTCGCGATGTTGCCGAGGCGCTCCAGCGCTACTGGCATCTGCAGCGCGCGTGCGAGGTGCAGATCGCGTCGCGGGCGTTGGGCGAGGTGATCGCGCTGTCCGACGAGGTCTGCGAGCGCTCGCACCAGGCGTCGATGAAATTCAATCCGAGCGTCGGCTGGGGCTGGGACGTGTTTGCCGCCATGCAGCGGCTGATGGACCAGAAAGACCCGTCGTACCGGAATTGAGGGCAGGGGATGAGCGATCTGAAAATTTGCGTCTATGGCGCCGGCGCGGTCGGCGGGCTGATCGCGGCGTGGCTGGCGCAGGCCGGGCATGATGTGTCCGTCGTCGCGCGTGGTGCCCATCTTGCGGCGATGCGCCGGGACGGGCTGAAGGTCGACAGCAAAACGCGACCCGCGAGCGTAAAAGTCCGCGCGTCGGCCGAGGCAGCGGAGCTGGGGCCGCAGGATTATGTGATCGTTGCGGTCAAGGAGCCGGCGATGCGCGACGTCGCCGCCGGTATTGGGCCGCTGCTAAAGGCCGACACGGCCGTGGTCACGGCGATGAACGGCGTGCCGTGGTGGTATTTTCATCGTTTCGGCGGCAACCACCAGGGCCGCACTTTGGAGACGTTGGACCGGGACGGGCGCGTCGGTGCGGCGATCGCTGGGGACCGGGTGATCGGCTGCGTCGTGCATCTGGCCGCCGCCGTGTCAGCACCCGGCACGATCAGTCACACGTTCGGGCAGCGGCTGATCCTGGGCGAGCCGGGCGGGATGACGACTCTGCGCACCGGGCGGTTGGCCGAGGTGCTGCGTGGTGCGGGGTTCGATTGCGTCGTCAGTCCGGCGATCGAGCGCGATGTTTGGGTCAAGCTGTGGGGCAATGCCACGTTCAACCCGATCAGCGCGCTGACCGGTGCCACCGGCGACCTGATCGCCAGCGATCCGCTGATCCGCGATCTGTGCTTGCGCATGATGGTCGAGATCGCCGAGATCGGGAAGCGCATCGGCATCGAGATCGGCATGTCGGCCGAGGCGCGCATCGACATGGCGCGCGATCTGGGTGCCTTCAAGACCTCCATGCTGCAAGACATGGAGGGACATAAACCGCTCGAAATCGACGGGCTGTTGTCGGTGGTGACGGAGATCGCCGGCATGGTCGGCGTGCAAGCACCGTTCACCACCGCCGTGCTGGGGCTGATCCGCCAGCGCGCCAGCCTGGCCGGGCTCTACCCGCGCGCTACAGCAGCTTCAGCGCCGTCAGCGCCTGGCGCAGCGGCGCGGGCCCGGTGAAGTGGATGGCGTGAATGCCGAGTGAGGCGGCGCCGGCGACGTTGTAGGCCGCGTCGTCGATGAACACCGTGTCCTGCGCCTTGAGCTCGTAGCTGTCGAGCAGGTGCTGGAAGATGCGCTTGTCGGGCTTGATAAGCTTGAGCTCGCCCGAGACGACGATGCCGCGAAACCGCTTGAAGAAGGCGAAGCGTTTGAGCGCGTACGGGAAGGTCTCCGCCGACCAGTTGGTGAGCGCGTAGAGCGGCACGCCCTTGGCGTAGAGCTCTTCAAGAATGGCGACGGTACCCTCGATCTGGCCGGACATCATCTCGTTGAAGCGCTCGCCCCAGGCTTCGATCAGGTGCTTCTTGTCCGGATGCTTTGCGGTCAGCAGCGCATTGGCCTCTGCCAGCGGCCGCCCGGCATCCTGCTGCACGTTCCAGTCGTTGGTGCAGACATTGGCGAGGAAGTGTTCCATCGCCGTATCGTCGCCATTGAAGAGCTTGCGATAGAGATAGCGAGGATTCCAGTCAATCAGGACCCCGCCCAGGTCGAAAATCACGACCGAACGCTGCTGGGACATATCGTTTGCTATGCTCAGGTGGGAGGAATGGCGCCCTTGCGCTCGGTGATCAGGCGGTAGGCCTCGGGAATGCGGTGCTTGGCGAAGTTGAAGGTCGTGGTCTTATAGGAATTGCCGCGGTCGAGATCGGCCGCCACCACAATCAGCTCATCGCCCAGCGTCGTCGCCATGGCGGCAATTTCACCCGAGGGCGCGATAATAGCGCTCTGGCCGATGCTGTCGACCCCTTCCTCGCGCCCGCACTTAGCCACGCCGACGACCCAGGTCGCGTTCTGGTAGGCGCCAGCCTGCATCGACAGGAGATTGTGGAAATTGGCGAGGCTGTCGTGATCGGGGGCGGGCGGGTTGTGGACCGGCGTGTTGTAGCCGAGCATCACCACCTCCACGCCCTGCAGGCCCATGACGCGATAGGTTTCCGGCCAGCGCCGATCGTTGCAGATGCACATGCCGACGACACCGCCGAAGGCGCGGAAAACCGGAAAGCCCAGATTGCCGACCTCGAAATAGCGCTTCTCGAGATGCTGGAACGGCCGCCATGGCTCGTTCTCGGCATGGCCGGGCAGGTGCACCTTGCGGTACTTGCCGACGATCGCGCCGGATTTGTCGACGATGATCGAGGTGTTGAAGCGGCGGGTGCGCCCGTCTTCCTGCGTCAGCTCGGCGTAGCCCAGGTAAAAGCCGATGCCAAGGCGCTGCGCTTCGGTGAAGAGCGGCTGGGTCTCGTTGCCGGGCATCGAAGTCTCGAAGAAAGAGTCGATCTCGGCCTGGTCTTCCATGTACCAGCGCGGAAAGAACGTGGTCAGCGCCAGCTCGGGATAGACGATTACTTCGGCACCCATGGACTTGGCGCGGCGCATGAGATCGATCAGCCGGTTGACGACTTGCGTGCGCGATTCGGCGCGGGCGATGGGACCAAGCTGGGCAGCGGCGATGGTGAGGGTGCGGGGCATGGTGTTGCGGTTTCTATCTTTCCGGTGTCGTCGTCCTTCGACAAGCTCAGGACGAGGTCAATTCTTAAGGACCTCATGCTGAGCTTGTCGAAGCATGACGGCGCGGCGCTTAGCTCGCAAGGCGCAGAATCGTGTGCAGCAATACGTTGGCGCCGGCCTCGAGGTCGGCGGGGGCCGTGTGCTCGGCGACATTGTGGCTGAGGCCCTTGACGCTGGGCACGAAGATCATGGCGGTGGGGCAGAGCCGCGCCATCATTTGCGCGTCGTGTCCGGCCCCCGACGTCATGCGCCGGCAGGAAAAGCCGAAGCCGCCGGCGACTTCCTCGACCAGGCGCACGATGCCTTGATCGAATAACACCGGCTCAAAACGCGCGAGGCGGCGTGTGTCGATGACGACACTCTCCTGCGCCGCCAGCCTCACCAGGAACGCAGCGAAATGCCCCTCGGCTTCCTTGAGCTGCTCCTCGTCGGTGTTGCGCAGGTCGACCGTCAGTTTGGCGCGCGCGGCGATGACGTTGATGAGATTGGGGTGCAGCGTGATGGCGCCGACGGTGCCGACCTGCGATCCGCCCATGTCGCGCGCCAGCGTGCGCACGAACTGCGCGATGGCGCCGGCAGCATAGCCGGCGTCGCGGCGCATGCGCATGGGCGTGGTGCCGGCATGATTGGACTGGCCGGTGATGGTGATCTCCTGCCAGGAAATGCCCTGCAGATCCTCGACCGCGCCGATGGTGAGGCCCTCGATGTCCAGGACCGGGCCCTGCTCGATATGCAGCTCGATGAAGGCGTGCGGATAGAGGGCGCCGGGAATGGCGTCGCCGCGATAGCCGATGCGCGCGAGTTCGTCACCCAGAACGGGACCGTCGATCGCTTTCACGCCCAGCGCGTCGTCGAGCTTCATGCCGCCGACATAGACCAGCGAGCCCAGCATGTCGGGCGCGAAGCGCGCCCCTTCCTCGTTGGTGAAAACGGCAACGGCAAGCGGTTTGCGGGTGGTGATGCCGGCGTCGTTGAGGCGCTGGATCACTTCCAACCCCGCCAGCACGCCGTAATTGCCATCGTAGCGGCCGCCGGTGCGCACCGTGTCGATGTGAGAGCCGGTCATCACCGGTGCCACATCTTCCATGCCCTTGCGTAGTCCGATGATGTTGCCGATCTGGTCGATGCGCACCTCGAGGCCCAAGGCCCGCATCCAGCCGACCACCAGGTCGCGACCCTTTTTGTCGTCGTCGGTGAGGGCGAGGCGGCAGCACCCGCCGCCATCGATCGCGCCGATCTCGGCCAGCTTGTCGAGCCGGCTCAGCAGGCGCGGATTGTCGATGCGCAGATTGCCGGTGCTCATGCGGCGGCGACCTCGGCGGCGGTGCGGCCGACGATCTTCTCATAAATCGCCGGGTCCGTAGCGCCCTCGCTGCCGAACAGCATGACCCGGCTCTCGGGTCCGAGACGCAGGGCCTGGCGCGATTCCGGTGAGTCGCAAACGGCGAGCAAACCGGCCAGGCCAGCGGCGCCGGACTCGCCCGCGACGATCGGCGGGTTGTTTGTGGCGAGGCGGCGCATGGCGCGCATCGCATCGTCGTCGGGTACGGCCAGAAAATCATCGCCGCCGGATTTGAGAATCTCCCACGCCAGCAGAGAAACCTCGCCACAGGAAAGCCCGGCCATGATGGTGTCGAGCGCGCCTGGCACGATTTCGGGCTTGCCGGCGACAGCGCTGCGATAAAGGCAATCCGCCTTCGTCGGTTCAACGACGATAAGCCGCGGGCGCGTCGCGCCCCAACGCATCCAGAAGGTCGCGCACACCGCAGCCGCAAGGCCGCCCACGCCGGCCTGCACGAAGACGTGCGTGGGCACGATCTTGATAGGGAGCTGCGTCACCACCTCGTCGGCCATCACCATGTAGCCATGCATCACGTCGCGCGGCACATCCATGTAACCGGGATAGGATGTGTCGGAGATGACGTGCCAGCCGTTTTTCTTCGCGGTGGCGGCGGCATGGCGCACCGAGTCATCGTAATTGCCAGGCACGCGCACGACTTCGGCGCCGTAGCGCGCGATGGCGGCGACGCGGCCTTCGCTGACCGTGCCATGCACAAAGATGACGGCGCGGCAGCCGAACAGCTTGGCGGCCCAGGCAACAGAGCGGCCGTGATTGCCATCGGTGGCGCAGGTGACCGTAATGCGACGCGTCACGCCGGCATGGGCCTCGCCAATCAGATCGTCGGTGGTGAAATCGGTGTTGCCGATGGCACGCTCGACCGCGCGGTGCAACAGCCGGAAGACAGCATAGGCACCGCCCAGCGCCTTGAAGCTGTTGAGACCGAAGCGCTCGCTTTCGTCCTTGTACCAGATCCGTCCGAGACCCAACTCGCGCGCGAGGTCCGGCAGGTCGCGCAGCGGCGTGGGTTCATAGGCCGGCCAGGTTGCGATCTCGCGCCGCGCTGCCGTCAGGCCCTCTTTGCTGAGCACCGCCGCCTCGGCCGGGCCGTAGGCGCGCGCGCGGGGATCGGCCTTGGGGTTGTGGAAGAGCTGGATCGCGCTCATGCGCGGCTCGCGGCGGCCATGGCGGCGTCGGGTACGCGCAGGTGACAGGCGACCAGATGCCCGGGGCGCAGCTCGCGCAAGGGCGGCTCTGTCGCGCGGCAGCGGGCCTCGGCATAGGGGCAGCGGGTGTGGAAGCGGCAGCCCGAGGGCGGATTGATCGGGCTCGGCACGTCACCGGTCAGGATGATGCGCTTGCGCTTGCGCTCCGGGTCGGGCACGGGGATGGCCGAGAGCAGCGCCTCCGTATACGGGTGCTGCGCATTCGCGAAAAGCGAGCGTTTGTCGGTCAGTTCGACGATCTTGCCAAGATACATTACGGCAATCCGGTGACTGATATGCTCGACCACCGCCAAATCGTGGGCGATGAACAGGTAGGATAGCCTGTATTCGCGCTGCAAGTCTTCCAGCAGATTGACGACCTGCGCCTGTACAGAAACGTCGAGGGCTGAAACCGGTTCGTCACAAACTATGAGACTGGGTTGCAGGGCTAGTGCCCGGGCGATGCCGATGCGCTGGCGCTGGCCGCCGGAAAACTCGTGCGGGAACCGCGGGATCTGATCGGTGCGCAGGCCGACGCGCTCGAACAGCGAGGCGACGCGGTCCCGCAGCTCGCTTCCGGCGGCGAGGCGATAATTCACCAGCGGCTCGCCCACAATATCGCCCACCGTCATGCGCGGGTTGAGCGAGGAATAGGGGTCCTGGAACACGACCTGCAGCTCGCGCCGGCGGGTGCGCATCTCGGCGACGCCAAGGTTCTCGATCGGCTCGCCGCGCAGCTTGATGCTGCCGGCGGTGGGGTCGAGCAGCTTGAGGATGGTCTTGCCGGCGGTGGATTTGCCGCAGCCGCTTTCGCCCACCAGGCCGAGCGTTTCGCCGGCGTTGATGGTGAAGCTGATGTCGTCGACGGCGAAGACCTGCCCGGCCACGCGCGAGAACAAGCCCTTGCGGATGGGAAAGTGCTTTTTGAGGCCGGTCACTTCCAGCAGCGGCGGGCCAGGTTTCAGATTGGGTGCGATGGTGCTCATAGGGAAGCCGCCGCAACACGGTCGGATTCGAAACAGGCAGCGGCGTGGCCCTCGGCCTTGCGCTCGAAGGGTGGGGCTTCACGGCGACAGCGATCGGTCGCGAAGGTACAGCGCGGCGCAAAGGCGCAGCCGACAATGGGCTCGCGCAGCGAGGGCACCACGCCCGGGATTTCGATCAGCCGCTTGTGCTCTTCGCGTAGCGAAGAACCGAGCTGCGGCACGGCGCCAAGCAGGCCGCGCGTATAAGGGTGGCGCGGCGTGTGGAACAGGTCGCGCACATTGGCTTCCTCGACCTTGCGGCCGGCATACATGACGACGACGCGTTGTGCGGTCTCCGCCACCACGCCGAGATCGTGGGTGATGAAGATGATGGCCGAGCCGGTCTTGCGCTTGAGTTCCAGCATCAGGTCGAGAATCTGCGCCTGGATCGTGACGTCGAGTGCGGTGGTCGGTTCGTCGGCGATCAGCAGCTTGGGGCTGCAGGCGAGCGCCATGGCGATCATCACGCGCTGGCGCATGCCGCCGGAGAGCTGATGGGGATATTGCTTGAGGCGACGCTCGGGCTCGGGGATGTGCACCAGCGACAGCATCTCGACGGTACGGCGCTCGGCCGCCGCATGGTCGAGATTCTGGTGCAGCATCAGGGTCTCGCCGATCTGCCGGCCGATATTGAGCACCGGATTGAGCGATGTCATCGGCTCCTGAAAGATCATCGAGATCTCGTTGCCGCGGATGTGGCGCATCGCGGCCTCGTCGAGATCGAGGAGGTTCTGTCCCTGAAAGCGGATCGTGCCGCTGACGATGCGGCCCGGCGGCGAGGCGATCAGGCGCAAGACCGAAAGCGCCTGCACGCTCTTGCCGCAACCGGACTCGCCGACGATGGCGAGGGTTTCGCCCGGTTTCACCGAATACGAGACGCCATCGACGGCCCGTGTCACGCCGTCGCGGGTAAAGAAGTAAGTGCGGAGGTCGTCGACTTCCAACAGCGGCGCCGGTTCGGCAGCGGCGGCGGGGCGGTCGGCGGGAAGGGCCATTGCCATGGCGGCTTACATCCGCCGCGCGAGGCGCGGGTCGAGCGCGTCGCGCAACCCGTCGCCGAGCAAGTTCACCGCCAGCACGGTCAGCGACAGGAAGATGGCGGGGAAGAGCATGATGTAGGCGGCCACCTGAAACAGCGAGCGCGCCTCCGCCATGATGTTGCCCCAGCTCGGGATGTTGGGCGGCGTGCCGGCGCCAATGAAGGAGAGGATGGCCTCGGTGATCATCGCGGACGCGCAGACATAGGTTGCCTGCACCGTCAGCGGGGCGAGCGTGTTGGGCAGGATGTGGCGCAGCAGAATGGCGGGAAGCCGCGTGCCGGTGGCGACGGCCGCCTCGACAAAGGGCTGCTCGCGCAGGCTCAGTACGAGTCCGCGCACGAGGCGTGAGACGCGCGGGATCTCGGACACGGCGATGGCGAGGATCACGTTCTCGACGCTGGGGCGGGTGAGTGCCATCAGCGCGATCGCCAGCAGCACGGGCGGGATGGACATCAGCCCGTCCATCATGCGCATCACGATCGAATCCAGCATGCGCAGATAGCCGGAGACCAGGCCGATGGCGAGGCCGACAATCGTGCTCAGAGCGGCGACGGCGAGGCCGACGGTCAGAGACACCCGCGCGCCGTACAGCACACGGCTATAGATGTCGCGGCCAAGCATGTCGGTGCCGAACCAATATCGCTCGGACGGCGGGCGCAAGCGCAGGCGCGGGGCCAGCGCCTTGGGATCGGTGGTGCCGAGCCAGGGGGCGGCGATGGCGATGATCGCCATGATCAGCAGCAGCGTGCCGCCGGCGACGATCATGGGATGGCGCCGCACGAACGTGAGGATGCGGCCGCGGCGCGGCGGTGCCAGGGTAAGGGCGGTTTCGAGCATCGCCATCGCGTCAATACCGGATGCGTGGATCGAGCATCGTGTAGCAGATGTCGATCAGCAGATTGAGAATGACGTAGACGAGCGAGAACAGCAGCACCACGCCCTGGATGATCGGATAATCGCGGCGCAGGATCGCATCGACGGTGAGGCGGCCAAGGCCGGGGATGGCGAAGACGGATTCCGTCACCACCACGCCGCCGATCAGCAGCGCCACGCCGATGCCGATGATGGTGACGATGGGGATGGCGGCGCTCTTGAGCGCGTGGCCGAGCAGCACCTTGTTCTCGGCCAGGCCCTTGGCGCGCGCGGTGCGGATATAGTCCTGCGCCAGCACGTCAAGCACGCTCGCGCGCGTGATGCGCGCGATCAGTGCCATGTAGACGAGGCCGAGCGCGGAGGCTGGGAGCACAAGGTGGGAGATGAAGGGCACGAAGCCCTCGGACGGGCTGACATAGCCCTGCACCGGGAAGATCTCAAGCTCGATGGCGAAGGTGAAGATCAGCACGTAGCCGATGACGAAGACCGGCACGGAAAATCCCGTCACGGAGAGCACCATCACCAGCCAGTCGATCCAACTGCCGACCTTCCAGGCCGCGAGCACGCCCAGCGGGACAGCCAGCGATACCGCGAAAACGAGGGTGAAGGCGCCGAGGGCGGCAGTCGCCTCGATGCGCTGGCCGATCATCTCGGCGACCGGCAGGTTGGTGAAGATGGAAACGCCCATGTCGCCGTGCAGGATCGCCCACAGCCACGAGCCGAACTGCACCAGGAACGGCCGGTCGAGGCCGAGCCGCTCGCGGATGCGCGCGATGTCGTCAGCGGTCGCCTGGTCGCCGGCAATCACCGCCGCGGGGTCGCCGGGCGTGAGATAGAGCAGCGAGAAGACAAAGAACGCGACGAACCCCATCACGGGGATCGCCTGGATCACGCGCCGGATGATGTACGCGAACAAGGATACCCCAAGCGCAAAATTGGGCCGGGAGGCGGAGTGTTGCGCCGCCTCCCGGCTGTGGTGGTCAGCTTAGGCTTTCTCGACGTTCCAGAACCATGGCACCGGTCCGGGCAGTACGCCCTTCAGGTTGGCGCGATAGGCGTTGGGCAGGAAGAAGTGGCCGACCATGACGAACGGCACGCGGTCCAGCGCTTCTTTCTGGATTTCCTCGGCGATCGACTTGGCCTCCGCATCGGTGGCGGCCACCATCCATTTGTTGCGCAGCTCCTCGAGCTTGGGCTCGGTCGGCCAGCCGAACCACGCCCCGGCCCCATGACCGCGCAGGCCGCTGTTGATGGCCGGGTTCGCCATGTCAGCGCCCACCCACCAGGTGTGGAAGATGCTCCACGCCCCGGGCTCCTTGGAGGCGCGGGTCTGCACGACCGTGCCCCAATCGGTGGCGCGATACTCGACGTTCATGCCGAGCTTGCGCAGGAGCTGATCCGTCACCTGACTGGCGGCGCTCGATGTCGGGATGTCGGTCGGCGCGATGATAACGACCTTCTCGCCGTTATAGCCGGCGGCCTGCAACATCTGCTTCGCCTTGTTGATGTCATGCGCCTTGGAAAGCTCGGTGTTGACATCGCTGGACAGCGGCGTGCCGCAGGTGAAGACGGAGTAGCAGTCCCGGCGCAGCTCCGGGTCGGTGCCCATCATGGCGGAGAGGTAGTCGTCCTGGCTCACCGCCGCCAGCACCGCCTTGCGGATGCCAGCGTTATTGAACGGCGGATGCAGGTGGTTGAACCGCATCATTGCCATGTTGCCGAGATTGTCGAGAATCTCGACCTTGAGCTGGCGATTGCGCTTCAGCACCGGGATCAGATCGGGGTCGGGCTGCTCGATCCAGTCGACCTCGCCGGCTTGCAGGGCCGCGAGCTTGGTGTTGCCGTCGGTGATGATCTTCCATTCGACGCGATCGACCTTGGCGACCTTGCCGCCCGTCGACCAGCTCGGCGGCTCGTTGCGCGGGACATAGTCCGCGTTTTTGGTCCAGACCATCTGCGCACCGGGCTTGTACTCGTCGCGTACGAAGCGGAACGGGCCGGAGCCGATGATGCTGTCGATGGGGATCTGCTGGAACGGGTCCACCTTGGCCAGCCGCTCGGGCATCATGAACGGCACGTTGGAGGACGGTTTTCCGATCGCCGACATGAAGCCGGGGAAGGTCTGCTTCAGCCTGACGGTGATCGTCTTGTCGCCGTTCGCCGTGATCTCGGCGACCATCGTCTCGGCGAACTGGCCGAAGCTGTCGCGCTTCATCCAGCGCTGCAGCGAAGCGACGCAATCCTTGGCCAGGACCGGTTCGCCGTCGTGGAATTTGAGGCCGTCGCGCAGCTTGATCGTGTAGGTCTTGCCGCCGTCGCTCTCTTCATGGCCCGCGGCCATTTGCGGCTTGATCTGGAATTTGTCGTCGGTGCCGTAGAGCGTGTCCCACACCATGTAGGCGTGATTGCGGGTGATGTAGGCCGTCGTCCAGATCGGGTCGACGCTGGTGAGGTTGGCGTGCGGGATCATGCGCAGCACGCGCGCATTGGCGGATTGCGCCAGGGCGGGCGCCGCCCCGGACGCGGCCATGGCGGCCACGCCGGCAGCCCCCTTCAGAAAGCTCCGTCTACGCATATTCTCTGCCTCCTGTTATTTGCGTGGTTCGTGGCGAACCGGGCGGACGGTGTTGACCGTCGGCTTCTTCTTTAAGTTCTTGTATCAAAAACCATGCCATGCCCGCGCGATCCCGGCAACCGGCCCCCGCTTTGCATCGGCCTCCGGCGCCGGGGTTGCGGGAGGCGGGACTTCCCTGAATATTGGCGCAGGCGGATGTCACGTCTTTGGGGGATGAGCGTTGAGCGACGAACTGCACTGGCTGCCGGCGACCGCACTCCTCTCGATGTACGCCCGCAAGCAGACCTCCCCCGTCGAGGTCACGCGCGCCGTCCTGGCCCAGCTCAAGCGGCTGAACCCCAAGCTCAATGCCCTGAATCTGGTCGACGAGGCGGGTGCGCTGGCGAGTGCCGAGGCATCGTCGGCACGTTGGGCCAAGGGCACGCCGGCGGGCAGGCTGGACGGGGTGCCGGTGTCCATCAAGGACATCTTGCTGACGAAGGGATGGCCGACGCTGCGCGGCTCGAAGCTCGTCGACCCGGAGCAGGCCTGGACCGAGGACGCGCCCTGCACGGCGCGGCTGCGCGAAGCCGGAGCGGTCATCATCGGCAAGACGACGTCGCCGGAATTTGGCTGGAAGGCGCTGGGCGACAGCCCGCTCACGGGCGTCACACGCAACCCCTGGGACCTCGAGCGGACGCCGGGCGGCAGCTCGGCCGGGGCCGCGGCGGCGGTGGCGGCGGGGATCGGGCCGATGTCGATGGGCACGGACGGCGGCGGCTCGATCCGCATTCCGGCCTCGTTCTGCGGCATTTTCGGTCTGAAGCCGACCTTCGGGCGCGTGCCGGCGTATCCGCTCAGCCCGTTCGGCGCCGTCGCGCATCTGGGGCCGATGACCCGCACGGTGGGCGATGGCGCGCTGATGCTAAATGTGATCGCCGGGCACGATGCGCGCGATCCATGGGTTGTTCCGAGAGGCGACGCCGATTTCCGCGTGGGGCTGGAGGGCGGCGTGCGTGGCCTCAAGATCGCCTACAGCCCGACGCTGGGTTACGCCAAGGTCGATCCTGAGATCCGTGCCGCACTCGATCGCGTGGCACAGAAATTCACGGAGCTTGGCGCGCAGGTGGAGGCGGTCGATCCGGGCTTCGCCAATCCGCATGACGCCTTCCTTGTGCTGTGGTGCAGCGGGGCGGCGAAGGTCGTCTCCGGATTTCCGAAGGAGAGGCGCAACCAGATGGATCCCGGCTTGCTGGCATCGGCCGAGATCGGGATGCGGCAGAGCGCCGTCGACTATCTCGCGGCGGACGCCACGCGCAACGAGGTCTGTCAGGCGATGATCCGCTTCCATGACATCTACGATCTGCTTCTCACGCCCACCGTGGCGGTGCCGGCTTTGCCGGTGAACCAGGATCTCGACGATCCCGCGACGGAAAAGCACTGGATCGATTGGACGCCGTTCAGCTATCCGTTCAACATGACGCGTCAGCCCGCTGCCAGTGTGATGTGCGGCTTGACCAAGGGCGGATTGCCGATCGGATTGCAGCTGGTCGGGCGCTATCACGACGAGGCCACGGTGCTGCGCGCGGCGCGGGCCTTCGAATCCACCCAGCCAGTCCTGCGGCCACCGCTCTAAGGAGTACGACGATGGAGAATTTCACGATCAATGGCGACCGGCTGTGGGCGAGCCTGATGGAGCTGGCGCAGATCGGCGCCACGCCCAAAGGCGGTGTGTGCCGGCTGGCGCTGACCGATCTCGATCGCCAGGCGCGCGATCTGTTTGTGCGTTGGTGCGAGGACGCGGGCTGCACGGTCAGCGTCGACGGCGTGGGCAATATCTTCGCGCGGCGGCCGGGCCGCGACAATTCGCTGCCGCCGATCTCGACGGGCAGCCATATCGACAGCCAGCCGACGGGCGGCAAGTTCGACGGCGCTTATGGTGTGATGGCGGGGCTCGAGGTCATCCGCACGCTCAACGATCACAAGCACCAGACGGACGCGCCGATCGAGCTCGTGGTGTGGACGAACGAGGAAGGCTCGCGCTTCTCACCGGCAATGATCGGCTCGGGCGCGTTCGCGGGTATTTTTTCAGCTCGATGACGTCCTGGCGAAAGCAGATATCGAAGGCAAGACGATGGGTGCCGAGCTCAAGCGCATCGGCTATGCCGGCCCGAAACCGGTGACGGGCCACAAGATGGGCGCCTATTTCGAGGCGCATATCGAGCAGGGGCCGATCCTGGAAGCAGAGGAAAAGACCATTGGCATCGTCACCGGCGCGCAAGGCCAGCGCTGGTACGAGATTTTCGTGACCGGGCAGGATGCCCATGCCGGACCCACGCCGATGCCGCGGCGCAAGGACGCGTTGGTGGGGGCGGCGCGCATGATCGACGCGGTCAACCGCATCGGGCACGCGCATCCGCCTTATGCCTGTGCCACCGTCGGCTTCGTGCAGGTGAGCCCGAACTCCCGCAACGTGATTCCGGGCAAGGTGTTCTTCACGGTCGATTTCCGCCACCCGAGCAACGAGACGTTGACGGCGATGGATGAGGAGCTGCGCGCGGCCTGTGCCGAGATCGCCAAGGCGGCGAAGGTCGAGGTCGAGGTGAAGGAGTTCTGGCATTTCGCGCCGACACCGTTTGACTCAAAATGCGTCGAAGCGGTGCGCGAGGGCGCGTCGCGCTACGGCTACAAGCATATGGACATCATCAGCGGTGCGGGGCACGACGCGGTCTATGTGGCGAAGGTGGCCCCGACCGGCATGATCTTCGTGCCCTGCGACGACGGCATCAGCCACAACGAGATCGAGAATGCCAAGCCCGATCACCTGGAGGCCGGCTGCAACGTGCTGCTGCGCGCGATGCTATCGCGCGCGCATGCTTGAAGCGTGGCTTCGTAAACGGCGTGATGACCGAGAAGGGCACGGCTAGTAGGAACCCCGATGCACGTTGATGCTGTCGAAACTGCCCGGATGGCGATTTACCTGAATGCGGTCGCTGGGGGGCATTCGATCGAGAAATTCTGGGGCGATGGAGCCCGATTTGTTTCCGCTCCTGGCGGCAATGTAATTGGACGCGATCCGCTAGAATGGCTCTCAACGATAAAGGAGTGCCGAGGCTTCAGCGTGATGATGCGCTCGGACAAACGGTTTCCAAAGTTACCTATTTGGTTCCACGCATCGCATTGGACCCTGAAAGCGTACAGTGCTAGCGGCGCAGCCGAATGGCGGCCTTCATACGACATCCAAACTGAGCCGGGTTCGGCACGACGGCTGTGGGTCGTGTCATACTATCCAGACGAGGGCGGCGACGCTCCGGTCGGAAGACTGGAAATTGCGGAGATCATGGAGCAGTTGTCGGCGGTTCTGAAGAGCTTGATTGCGCTGACTAGTGCGCATATTCCGGCTTGGCAAGACACGTTCGTAGGTCTGCTGGCCACGCTTGAAGGCCGCAAGCCTATGCGCATGGATCCGCAGTTGCCTCAGGATGTATTGGCTGATTTGCCCAGTCGGCTCATCGGCACCGTTTTCGCGGCTCATTTGTTCACGGGCATGGGAAACTGGGGAGACAACGTTTACGACGACGACATCCAATCCGATGTGGAGCGCCTGACCGCAGTGCTTTTTCATGTCCTTGCTGAGGCACTACCAGTTGCGGTGGACACCACCCGGCCGAAGGGCTTTTAGGACCGGGACGTAAAAATCCTAGACGCCAAGTCGGATCACGCAAACTTCGCCATTAGCCTCGACGCGCACTGTAGGGCGAAGACAACCGCAAATCGTTTTCTACGTTGACGGGAATGAGGTACGTACATCATAATTTGACGCAACTACATCACCAAAAGCTTGCGCAAGGCGAAAAACGCCTGCGATGGGCGGCCGGGCCTTTTGCCGGCCAAACGACAAGGGAGGGATGCCATGAACAAACCGATTCGTGTGATTATCGGCGCGGCGCTCGTGGCGCTTGCGACCAGCGGTCCGGCGCTCGCACAAAAGAAGACGCTCGCGATCGTCGTCAAAGGTTTGGACAATCCGTTCTTCACCGTGCTCGGCGACGGCTGCGCCCGGTGGAACAGGGAAAACCCGAATTCCGAGTACACGTGCCTCTACACCGGCCCGGCATCGAGCGCCGACGAGGCTGGCCAGGTGCAGGTCGTCGAGGATTTGATCAGCAAGGGTACCGCGGCTATCGCGATTTCGCCGTCGAACGCGCCGGCCATGGCCAACATGCTGCGGGCCAAAACGCCGAAAATGCCGATCATGACCATCGACGCCGATCTTTCGGCGGCCGACCGGTCGCTGCGCAAGACTTATCTCGGGACGAACAACTATGACATGGGCGTGCTGATGGCCAAGCACCTCAAGGACTCCAAGGCCAGCGGCTCGGTCTGCCTGCAGCTTGGTAACGTCGCGGCCGACAACATCAACGCCCGGGCGGCCGGCTTTCGCGACACCATCAGCGGCAAGAAGGGTATCGATCGCCTGAAGGGCGAAGGCGGATGGACGGAAATCGCCGGGTGCCCGTTGTTCACCAACGACCAGATCGACCTCGCCAACCAGCAGATGGCGGACGTGTTCACCAAGAACCGGACCCTCGACGCCTTCATCCTAGTCGGCGGCTGGGCTCAGTTCGGCCCGCAGGCCTATGCTCAGGTGACCGATCAGGTGATGGCTAAGCTGAAAGCAAAGGAGCTGGTCATCGTCGCCGGTGACACCCTGCCTCCGCAGATCGACGCGCTGAAGAACGGACGCAGCCACGCGCAGATCGGCCAGCGCCCGTTCGAGATGGGTTATCGTGCGCCGACAGTGATGATCGACCTGATCGCCGGCAAGACCGTCGCCGATCCGGTCTACACCGGCCTCGACGAGTGCGTGCCCACCAATCTGGACAAGTGCCCGGCGAAGTAATTTCGGGCCGCGTGACTCAGGCAAGGGCGCCGGCAACGGCGCCCTTGTTTTGAGCCGCATGGGGGGCAGCGATGGCCATCCTGGAACTGACGGGGATCTCCAAGCATTTCGGCGCTATCCAGGCGCTGACCGATGTATCGCTGTCGCTCAACCCCGGCGAGGTTGTTGGTTTGATGGGCGACAACGGCGCCGGCAAATCGACCCTTGTGAAGATCATGGCCGGCAATTACCCGCCGAGCGCCGGCGCCATGGCGATGGCGGGACGTAAACTCACCCTCCACAAGCCGGCCGACGCGCGCAAGGCGGGCATCGAGATCGTCTACCAGGACCTCGCGCTGTGCGACAATTTGACGGCTGCGGAGAACGTCTTTCTCGGGCGCGAGCCGACGCGGGGCTTCGGGCCGTTGCAGGTGCTAAACTACGGCGCCATGTTCAAGCGCGCCGGCGAATTGTTCGCCGAGCTCAAGTCAGAGACTCGGCCGCGCGACCTCGTGCGCCGGATGTCCGGCGGCCAACGTCAGGCTGTCGCCATCGCCCGGACCCGCCTGACCGAGCCCAAGATCGTGCTGATGGACGAGCCGACGGCCGCCATCAGCGTGCGGCAGATCGCCGAGGTGCTGAGCCTCATCCGGCGACTGCGCGAGCACGCCATTTCCGTGGTGCTCATCAGCCATCGCATGCCGGACGTGTTTGCCGTGGCCGATCGGATCGTCGTCCTGCGGCGTGGCCAAAAGGTCGCCGACAAGCCCATCGCCCAGAGCTCACCGGAAGAGGTGACCGGCCTGATCACCGGAGCCATTGAGGTTGCCTGATGCCCCAATCATCGACCCTCGCGGAATCGATCGACCTCCGAGCCCATCGCAACTGGCTGGAATGGCTGACCAGCCGGCAGACCTTCTGGGTCTCGATGGCGGCATTGGTCGCTTTCGTCGTGCTGTCCTTCGCGAGCGAGGTGTTCGCCACACAGCAAAACCTGTTCAACGTGACGCGCAACTTCGCCTTCGTCGCCATCATGGCCATCGGCATGACCGCCGTCATCATCACCGGCGGCATCGATCTGTCCGTGGGCGCAGTGCTGGTGCTCTCGGGCATGGTAATCGGCATGACCATGAACGCCGGCATGTCGATCTGGCTCGCCATCCCTCTGGCGCTCGGTGTGTCCCTGCTGGCGGGCGCGGTGAACGGATTCATGGTCGCCTATGTCGGGATGCCGTCCTTCATCGTGACGCTCGGTATGTTGTCGATCGCGCGCAGCCTCGCCATGGTGCTTTCCGACAACCGGATGGTCTACCAATTCGGGCCCGACCAGCCCAAGCTGCTGGCACTCGGCGGCGGTTTCGTCAACCTGAGCTTGCCGCTGCTCGATCCGATCCGGGTGCCGAGCCCGGTGCTATTTCTGCTGGCTCTGCTCCTGATTGCAGGATTCGCGTTTCGCTGGACGCGTTGGGGCCGCTATTTGTTCGCCATCGGCGGCAACGAGGGCGCTGCGACCCTGACGGGCGTACCGGTCAAGCAGGTCAAGCTCGGCGTCTATATGTTCTCCAGCCTTTGCGCCGGAATCACCGGCATCCTTGAGGTCGGCTGGCTCGGCACCATCACCACCAGCCTCGGGCAGGGCATGGAACTCTCGGTGATTGCTGCGTCGGTGATCGGCGGCGCCAATCTCAGCGGCGGCATCGGCACAGCTTTCGGCGCCGTGGTCGGCGCCGCCCTGCTCGAGGTCATTCGCAACAGCCTGATCCTGCTCGGCATCAGTACATTCTGGCAGGGCGCGTTCGTCGGTACTTTTATCATCGTCGCGGTCCTGTTCGACCGGCTGAGGGCCCGACGGGGCAACGACTGACGCGCGATCGGTCAGGCAGGTTTAGCTTTACGGGCTTCCTTGGCTTTGACGCGTCAAGGATGGCCCAAGGGCTGAAGAGCGTTGATGTGTCAAATCTTCTGCTGGCGCTTGGGGCGTGCTCACGTCGAGCGGCGTGTGAGCCGTTTCTCGTAGCGCCACACTTCCAGCGGGAACGGGCCGCTCGATGTCTCCGCCGGGTTCACGACCGTACCGGCCAGGCGCCAGCCGCTCTTCTCGTAGAACCGCGCGGCGCGATCGTTGCCGATCGCGCACGCGAGCCATGCCGTCTCGACGCCGCGCTCGGCGAGGCGTGCCTCCGCATCGGCGATCAGCGCCGCGGCGACGTCCGAGCCGCGTGCCTCGGGCGACACGAAAAGTTGATACAGCTCCTCACCCTTTAGGACGCAGAAGCCGACGGGAGCGCCAAGCGGGCCGGCAACGCGGATGCTCGGGAGCGCAACCTGCAGGCGCTCGCGAAAGCTCCCGAGGGTGCGGAGGCGGATCAGCTCCGGCGGCTGCAGTGGCGCATGCGTTTCGTGCCAGACATCGTGCCATAGCCGCGCGAGATGATCGATCTCGGCGGTGTCGGCGGATCTCACCTGAATCACCGATACACCTCGAGGTCGCTAACAACATGCTGGCGACAATCGGTAGCGGCGGCGTCGGAGGCACCCACGATCGCCACCTGCAGCGGTTTCTCCGCGAGCTCGCTGGCGTTGAGCAAGGTCCGGGAAGAGATCGCGCGGATCTCGCCCGCGAAGGCGCCGATCATGGCGGCCGCCGCAGATAGGAGTCTGACGGTTGGAATGTCCAAGCGCTCCTCCTCGCGACGCATGTCTCCCGGGCTCGATTGGGGCCGGTCGCGTCTTGTCCCGGCCATCCTAACGCATTATGCCGACTTGCGGCCGCTAGCCCATCTGGAGCGGCACGGACCGTTCCGTTGGGGCGGGGCCGGCGGCATGGAACTCACGTTCGGCTGCGGGGTTTAAGTATCACTATAGCAGTTCCAGTGTTGTGACAGTGCCAGCCTGCTTTGAGGCCCCGCGCGCGCGTGGCAGCAAGGCGGGCGATCGCTGTTGCGGCAAACAGCGATAATCGGAAGGAGGCTCGAAAACCATGGGTATCAAGCGAATCCTGGTTCCGCTCCCTGAATCGACCGATCATGCCAGCGAAACCGACATGGCCTTGTCTGCGGCGAAATTGCTGGGCGCTCATGTCGAGGCTCTGTTCATCAGTCAGCCGCCGCCCGCCACCCGCGGCGGCACGTATGCGAGTAGTGCGGGCTATGGTGTCCGGGCGGCGGCCCTGGCGCCGGTCAATCTATACGCCGAGGAACGGGAAAAGATGGCGCGCGCCGCACAGGTGCGCTTCGCGGACGCCTGCGCGGCCGCCGGCATCCCGCTGCTATCGGCGAACGACGAGCCGGGCCGCCCGCTGGCCGCCTCTTGGCACGAAGCCGAAGGGTCGTACGTGGACGTCGCCGCGCAGCGGGCGGCGGCATTCGACCTGGTGGTGGCCGCCAGCGCGGCCGTTACGGATCCGCTCAAGCAGATTGCGGAGCAATCGCTGTTGCAGATGCGTCGCCCGGTGCTGCTGGCGCCCCTGCAGCGCGGGAGCAATCTGACGGGCAGAGCCATGATCGCCTGGAATGAGAGCCCGGAATGCTGGCATGCGGTCTCCGCCGCCCTACCGTTCCTGACTCTGGCTAAGACCGTGCAGATCGTCAGCGTCGACAAGAATGCAGACGCGCGCAAAACCTCGCAGGCGGAGGTGCAGGCCTATCTACGCTGCCATGGCATCTCGACAACCGCACAGGTGATCGCACCGCATCTGCGTTCGGTGGGGGACACGCTGCTCGCGAAGGCGGCGGAGGACGACATCGGCCTGCTGGTCATGGGCGCCTATTCCCATAGTCGCCTGCGCGAGATGATCCTGGGCGGTGCCACGCGCCATATCCTGCAGAACGCAAGTGCCAAGCCGGTGCTATTGGCGCACTAGCAACGGCTCGCGATCAGACACCCACGTCACTTGCGGCGCGCTCGGACCGGAGCGCGCCGCCTTATCGTTTGGCGAGATCCGCAGCCAGCACCGCCGCATCCGTGAACGGCGCCGAGCAGGCCGGGCCGCCTAACGTCTGCTTTGTGCCAATTGCGGACGTGGCGTTCACCACGAAGAGGTCGACCGCCCTCACCCCTATCGGCGACATGGCGGTCGAGCCGGCGCGGCTGGAAGATCACGATTCACGACCGGCTCGCCACAGCGCCGCGATGTTCGCAAGCCCAGACTCGTGCGTAAGCGCTGCGTCGAACATGAACAGTGCAGCAAGGCGCTTGCAGCTCAAGGGTATTGGCGTTCAGCGATGCCGCGAACTGCGCGCGTCGGCACCCGGCTGGCGGCGATGATCGACGCCGCGCGCCGCTGGCCGTCCGCGACGTGTCAGCGCCGGCCCTCAGCCGCGACGCTGCGCTTGCTCGCTTTTGGGATTGCTCGGTGACTTGTACCGCTATGCTGCCCCTGCGGGCGCGCTATGGCCTTGCCGCAGCCCCACCGAGACGGGTGCTCGCGAGCACGCCGAGCATGCCGATCATCAGGAACAGGCTGCTCGGCTCAGGGACCGACTCCGTTGCGACATCGCTCAGCAGCGCGACCGAGACACCGCCGGCGGAGTTCGGCGCATAGGCGAAGAACGACGCCTCGAGGCTGAGATCCTCGAAATCGAACACCTTCACGTGCGGCAAGCCGCCGGGGCCGGCTCCGGTCACGATGACGCCGTCGCCATCGATCGTGCCCGCCGCGACGAAGACTCCGCCAGTGAAGCCCGCATAGGCCAGGAACGACCTTTCGAGAGCGAGGGTCTGCGCGTCGAAGACTTTGACGTGGGTGAGGCCGGCGTCGGTGCCGGTCACGATCACATCGTGGCCATCGAGGCGCGCGATGGCGACATTGACGCCACCCGTGAAGCCCGGATAGGCGAAGAACGAGTTCTCAAGCGCGAGGGTCTGCGCGTTGAACACCTTCACATGCCCAGAGCCGCCGCCCGTGACGATCACGCCGTGGCCGTTGATCGAGCCTACTGCAACCGAGATTCCGCCGGTGAAGCCCGGATAGGCGAAGAACGAGTTCTCAAGCGCGAGGGTCTGCGCGTTGAACACCTTCACATGCCCAGAGCCGCCGCCCGTGACGATCACGCCTTGGCCGTTGATCGAGCCTACTGCAACCGAGACTCCGCCGGTGAAGCCCGCATATGCAAGGAACGAGCTCTCGACCGCGAGGGTCTGCGCGTTGAACACCTTCACGTGCGGCAAGCCGCCGGGGCCGGCACCCGTGACGATGACGTCATGGCTATTGATCGTTCCCGCAGCAACCGACACGCCGCCTAGGAAGGACGGATAGGCGTCGAAGGCATTCTGCAGCGCGAGCGTCTGCCCGTCGTAAACGTGCACATCCGGCACGCCGCCAGCGCCGGGCCCGGTAACGATCGCAGACGCATCCGCCGATTGTGGCGCCGACGCCGCAACGCCGATGACCAGCGCCGCACCCACAAGCCAATGGGCCATCCTGGCCCGATGGCCCACCTCAGGTCGGTCCATGAAGTCCTCCCATTTAGAGTATGCGAGCGTACTCAGCAACAATCATGCCATGTACCGGTTTGTACCGATTTCTAGGGAGGTCGCGGCCGCGGACTGAAAGGAGTGTAAAATAAAAGGAGTGTAAAAGGATGTCAGACGGCCGACCGTATGCCGATGAACCTGCGCGACATGAGGGCAAAGGGCGGAGCCAACTCCCTGGCAAGTTTGCGCGAGCGCCGCGATGCACGATCCCTTGGTTGCCATCCGCTCTCGGAGCGATCCTTCAGAAGCTCGACACGTCACGCCACGAGGCCGAGCTGCCGGCGACCGACCACTGCTGTTCGCACGTGAGCGAACGTGTCGCAGTCGTGCTCATGTCGTCAGCGAATGACCCGCAGCGGACGAGCGGCCTTGAATTGCCGATGACCGCTATGGGTCAGTTCCGGACATTCGCGACTGCTCTTTATAGCGAACCTTCGCGCCCTTCCCGACGGCCGATCGCGGACCCCTCAGACCGACCCTCACCGCCCGTCGGATCCACCGGAGCAGGGCTGGCTCATGGCTTCGTGCTCGCCTGTTGGTTCCGGAACGCCTTCTCTCCAGCGTCCGAAATCTCGACCCACTTCTTGTCGGGCGCTGCGCCTGCGACGTAGCTGTCGTGCCAGTTCCACCATTTGTAGGTCGGGGTCTGAGGATAGCCCTCGGGCGAGTCCTCCCAGACCTCCTGCCGGCCCAGCGGCGTGATGTCGAGGTAGTTCCAGGTGCCGCCCATCTGCTCGTCGCCGCGATTGTTGATGAAGTAGGTACGGAACACGCGGTCGCCATCGCGGTAGAACACGTTCGTGCCGTGCCACTCGTCCACGCCGAAATCGGCGTCGAAGCTGTCCGTGATGGTGAACCACGGCATCTCCCAGCCCATCCGCGCCTTCAATCGCGCGATGTCCTTCTGAGGCGCACGTGAGACGAAGACGAGGGTGGTGTCACGGGCGTTCAGATGGGCGAGGTGGGCGACCTGGTCGGCTACCATAGAGCAGCCCCGGCAGGCATGGTCGGGCCAGCCGAACACCCCCGGCTCGAAGAAGGCACGATAGACGATCAGCTGACGCCGCCCGTTAAAAAGGTCGAGCAGGCTGACCTTGCCCGTAGGCCCCTCGAATGCATACGGCTTCTCCACGGCCATCCACGGCATCCGCCGACGCTCGGCGGCCAGGGCGTCACGGGCGCGGGTCTGGGCTTTCTCCTTGACGAGCAGCTGCTTGCGGGCCGCTTCCCACGCCTGCGGCGACACGACGGGGGGTGTATGCATAGCAGGCTCTCCGCCGTTCCGGCGGTTCTCGGCTGTATTCGTCATGGCTTCTGGAACCTCCTAAGTTGGTGGTTGAAGCGCGATTCCATTCGCTGTTCATCGCTCATTGTTGATTGTTGACATCGGACATCGAACGTTGGGAGTAACAAGTGTGGCGGTATTCCGATGGAGCTGCTGATTGCGGCCGTCGCGCGTGCGCGCGACGCGGATGATCCCCTCGGCCTTGAACAGCGTGGCGTTACGCGAGCATGCTCCCGCCCTCGCGCTTCGCGGTATCGCGATGGTCCAGCACGGCTGCTTTCTGAAACGCGATCCCATGAGCGCGAGTTCCGGACGGAAGTCATAAGCAGGCATTGACTGCTTTGAGCGTCAGTCAAACGCCCTGCCGTTTATGAAGACACGCCCTCGGCGCCGAGCCGGACCATGCCGCTCTCGCCGTTGTCCTCGTGCGAGCGCGGAGGATTCAGAATGCGCGCCGAAATTCTCACTCAAATGGAAAGTCTTGCCAGAACCTACGCGCGCCCGGCGCTGCGGAAGTTCTTCGCCGCCTTTCCGGCCGATGCGAACGTGGCTTGAGCATCCTTCGCCGTCATCGCGACGATCGTTTCGACCTCGTCCAAGCTACCTCCGGCGGCAGCGGCGAGTATCGCAGAGGCGGCGGCCTTCTCATCCGGGAACTCGCCAATAACCAGCCAGTCATGGTGGCCGAAGGTCAAATACCACCCGATGAGCTTGCCTCCGACACTCTCGAAGAGTTTGGCAACGACGTCCTCGCGATTTTCCGGCTTAGCCAGCATGCCCTTGACGGCGTCCGACGTGAAACGCCCGCGTGAGATGTAGATCGGCATGGCATCTCTCCCTAAAAGAAGGTTTGCGTGCTCAATCCTGTGGGGCGCCGCACATTATCGCCGCGCCGTTGACGATTTCAAGGGACCACGATCGGGGAGCACTTGGAACAGAAGAAACGCGGACGACCTCGCTCACCGTGACGGCAGCGTTCCGTATCGCGACCGCCTCGTTGATACCGAACGACTTTTCCCGGTCGATCGGCCCAGGCCTGTTACAACGGCAGGATCCAGGCTTCGACGCTACCCTTGCCCTTCACTTCGATCAGGCCGCGCGGCTCGAACACGAACTGATCCTTGAGCGCTTCGTAAACCGGGCGCGTCACCTGGATGGAGTCAGGGATGCCGCCGGACTCCATGCGGCTTGCGAGATTCACGGTGTCGCCCCATAGGTCGTAAATGTACTTGCTCTTGCCGATAACGCCTGCCACCACCGGACCGCTGTTGATGCCGACGCGCAGCTTCATCGAGACGTGGTGCTCTAATCCGTGTTCACGGGTGATATGGATCATGCGGATCGCCATTCGCACCATGCGTTCGGCATGGTTGGCCACCGGTGTCGGCAGGCCGCATACCGCCATGTAGGCGTCGCCTACGGTCTTGATTTTCTCGATGCCGAGATCGCGTGCTGCATTGTCGAAACGGGTGAACAACCCGTCGAGTAGGTTCACGACGGCCCGCGGCGCCATCTCGGATGACATAGCGGTGAAGCCGACCAGATCGGCGAAGGCGACCGTAACCTGCGCGAAGCCGTCGGCGATCACTTGCTCGCCGCTGCGCAGCCGGTTGGCGATCGGCCCCGGCAAGATGTTGAGAAGCAGCGCCTCGTTTTCGCGGTTCTTGCTCTCGATGACGATGGACTTCTCGTGAAGTTCGTCGATCATGCCGTTGAACGCCGAGCACAGCTGGCCGATCTCGTCGCGTGTGCGGACGGTCACCTTGGCGTTGGCGTCGCCCGCGGCGAACGCCTTGACGCCGGCGGTCAGCTCACGCAGCGGCCCGATCAGGGCGCGCGACAGCCAGGCACCAGTCGCGATCACCACGACCAGCGCGAGCCCCCCTACGATCATCAGGTCCTGTCGCAACCTGTGGATCGGTGCGAAGGCCTCGGCGGAATCGATCTTGGCGACCAGCGCCCATCTGACACCGGGAATCTCGAGTGGTCCCCAGGAGGCAAGCGTCGGAACGCCCCGATAACCGACAATTTCGCCGGTGCCGTCGATGCCGGCCAGGGCGGCCCGCGTCGCCTCGGTGTCCACACGCTGATGCAGTACCGGCGTGCCATAGCGGCGGATGGCATCGATCTCCGCATCTGGCGCGCCGGCGGCCTTCAGCTCGTCGAAATAGAGGTCGCGGTGCTCGTAGAACGTCCGGGGCCCGGAGCGCACCAATCGGTCGGGTCCAACGAGATAGGCCTCTCCGGTGGTGCCGAAACCCTCCTGGCGCCAGCGTCGGTCGCCGGTCGCGACCTTATCAATCTCCTCATTCGACAATTGTGCGATCAGCACGCCAATGACAACGCCTTGATCGATCACGGGCGCAGCCATGAACGCGATCGGTGCGCCGCCCGAGGGCGCGTAAGGGGCGAAATCTTCCAGGCAGATAGCCGATCTGTCGGGCGTCGCGGCGCACCGGGCGACCGCCGCAGCGACATTGGAGCGCCGCCGCGCCTCAGACTGGAGAGACGTGGCGAAATCGACTTCTTTTTCGACCGCGTAGATGATGCGGCCGGACTTGGGGTCCGCCAGCATGAAGTCGAAGAAGCCAACCGTCGTGGCGGCAACGCGCATGAGAGGGTGGTAGATGGCGTGCAGCCTGCTGTAGTTGCTGCCGTCGCCAGGGTCGTCGAGCAGCTTTCGTCGCGTCGCGGGATGCGGATTGTTGACGATGTAATGGTACTGGAGATAGTAGGGCGCAGGCCCAACCGGCAGGTACTCCGTTACGCTAGGCTCCCTGCCGAGAACGCGACTGATCTCGGGTACGAATAGCGCGGCGTACCACTCGCCGACGTCCCGGCGGACTTTGATCGGCACATCGGCCTGCTCGAGTTCGGAGAAAGCGGCGCGGAATTCGCGTGCCGCGTCCACCGCCATTTTCGAGGTGGCGAGGAGGCGCAATTCATTCCGCAGGGTGCGAAAGTAGGCCTCGACCTGGCGTGCCTTGGTCTCGCGGGCTGCCGTGAGGTGGTTGTAGATCGTCTGTTCGAGGGCGTCGCGGGCGCGAATGTAGCCCAGAACCCCGGTCACCAGGACGGCGACCGCGCCCAGCAGGATGAGGATCGCGAACAGCTTCGTCCCCAAGCCCCAGCGGCTCGGACGGGCGGAGGCGGCAATGTCGGCATGACGCACGCGTTCACCCCATGCGATTTCGCAGCGAAGTGGACAGATGCCGACGCGACTATAAGGCAAAGAAGGCCCGACCGATACACTGGTCGTGGGATGCGGTTATAGGCACCTTGGCGTTTGCCAGAATTTTGGCGGATATTGACCGCATTTAGAATCAGTCAAACACCGTGCTGTTCAGGAGTACACGGCCTAGGCGCCGAGCCGGATCACGCCTGTCTCGCCGTTGACCTCGACGCGCACGTGATCGCCATTGGCGATGAGCGCAGCGAGATCGGCCTGGGGCTCGCAGGCGATGGGGATGTTGGCGAGGATGGCGCCCTGAACCACCGAAGGATCGGGCACCGAGTTGGTGACGATGGCCACCGGGTGATTGCCGTGCTTATAGAGTTGATAGAGGAATCGCCACGCGCCGGCCGAGCCGCGGGTATAAGGGAAGATCAACACCGTGCCGCGCACGGAGGCGTTGCGCACGCTGGGCAGATCGCCGACGACCTGGCCGGTGCGGATGTCGATATCGCCCAGGAACGAGATCGCTTCGGCGCCGACGAGGGCGGGCCCTTGCGCCACGCCGGTGACGATGCCGCGCGCGGCGATCTCCTTCATGCCGGGCCTGCATTGGAGCGGCGCGGCACGAATTTGCCGGTGATCGCGGTCTCGATCGCTTCCTGCGTGCCGGTCAGCAGCGTGTCGCAGCGGATCATGTCGCGCACATATTTCGCCTGCTTGGCGGAATCGACGACCACCGAGCGGATCGGCGGCGGCACGACGCCGAGCTTCGGGTCGGGCGAGGTGGTGCGCGCGAAATGGCAGGAGATGGGACAGGTGTCGGAGATGACCTTGGCGCCCGACGCCTCCAGCGTCTTTAAGATGCCAGCTTCGGCGGCCATATTGCGCACCGCGCGGCTGGTGGTGATCCAGAATTCGATATTGGTGCCGATGCGTTTGCCGGTCAGCATCCGCGCGTAGTCCTTCATCTCCTCGAAGGAGGCGTGCGGACAACCGACATGAACGATGTCGAATTGTCCGTCAGCGGCGGTGCAGAAATAGCGGTAGGTCTCGTCGACATCGGCGCGAGTGGCGCGGATCGCCTCGGGCACGGCGCGGCCGCCAAAGGCTTGCTCGACCGTCGCATAGGGCGGGGTGACGCCTGGCACGATGAAGAGAGCCACGCCGCCGGAGGTGGCCAGGGCAGCACCCAGCGCATCGAGCTCGTCGAGGGTGGGGCGGGTCTTGAAGCCGTCGAAGACCGGCACGCCTTCGCCGACGATCTTGCCGACATGGAAGCCGAGCGCCCCGAAATCCGAGCTGCCGGCCAGCGGCGTATCGACATGGATCAGATGCGTGCCGCGGCGGTTCTCGTCAAGGTGATAGCCGAACATCGGGTAGCATCCGGTGATGCCGGCGTAGACGGCGAAGAATCCGTCGCGGTTGCTCTTGGCGCCCAGCACGGAATTACAAAAGATCGTGACCGTCAATTCGATCGAGGTCATGTGCGTGTTCCAGGTCGGCCAATGCCCGGCCCAGTAGGGCGTGCAGGTGAAGGTGCAGGACGAGCCCATCTTGTGATGCGCGACGGCAGCGCGTTGCTGCAGGCGGGCGAGCTTCTCGGGGGCGCCCGTCATCTGCCAGTTCACCGTGTCGGCATTGGCGATGTTGACGGAGGCCGGCACGGCCATGCGCGCGTTCAGATCGGCGAGCTCTTCCATCAGTTCGACGTCTTCGAGATAGAGCGCCATGCCGGCATGGATATGCGCGTAGCCGATCTTGACCATGCGTTGGGCGGCAAAGGCGTTGCCGAGCTGGACAAGCCCCTCCATGGCGAGCTTCTTCGCCTTGCCCTGGCGGCCCTCCAGCATGTCGATTTCGTCGCGGTCGAGCTGCATCATCGCTTTGGGAGAATAGCGAAACCGGCCCGGTTTGGATATCCTGGCGCCCAAAGGACGTTATAAGAGGACCACGATGGACGGTCGGCAAAAAAGCAATCGCATCGCCTATGGCGGCAAGGCGGTCTATGGGGCGCGGCTCGGCATTCTGATGCTGGAGGCGCGTTTTCCGCGTATTCCGGGCGACATGGGCAACGCCACGACCTGGCCGTTCCCGGTGCTCTATCGCGTGGTGCACGGCGCCTCGCCGCAGCGTGTCGTGGTCGAGAAGGCAAAGGGCCTGCTCAATGCCTTCCTCGATGCGGCCGCCGAGCTGGTCGAGTTGGGCGCGGACGGCATCACGACCAATTGCGGCTTCCTGTCGCTCTATCAGTCGGAACTGGCGGCGCATGTCGGCGTGCCGGTGGCGACATCGAGCCTGATGCAGATCCCGTTCCTGCAGAGCGTGCTGCCGCCAGGCAAGCGGGTGGGCGTGATCACCATCAGCGCCAAGACGCTGACCGCCGATCATCTCAAGGCGATCGGCGTGTCCGCTTCCATTCCCATCGTCGGCACGGAGAACGGACGCGAATTCAGCCGCGCCATCATCGGCGACGAAGGCGAACTCGATGTCGCGGCGGCGGAGCAGGACATTCTCGACGCCGGCGACGAGCTGCTGCGCCGCCATCCCGAGGTCGGTGCCATCGTGCTCGAATGCACCAACATGGTGCCGTATGCGCGCGCGCTTGCGCGACCGCCTCAATTTGCCGGTCTACGACATCTACAGCTTCGTGAGCTGGTTCCACGCAGGGCTGAGCCCGCGTGAGTTCGGCTTCCCCGCGCGGGTGCCGACGAATTGGCGCGAGCGGTAATTTGTTTTTGTTGTCACCCGCGGGCTTGACCCGCGGGTCTGACGCCGGCGCATTGTCAGATGCGCGGGTCAAGCCCGCGCATGACAGTTCTTTTTATGCTCAGCACAAGTCCTCATCCCTGCAGGCGCGTTGACAAGCCCGATGGCTCGCTATTTGCTAGAGCAACGTGGGGCTTATCGGGACGGGGCTCCGGCTCGCGCGAAGTCGGCCCCGCAACGCCAGAGGGGAGACAACGATGACAATAAGGCTTACAGGACTTGCGATTGCCGCTGCGGCGGCGATCGGGATGAGTTCAGGCGCTTCGGCGCAGACCATCGAATTCGTCGCCGGGCAACTCGGCGGCGGCTGGTATGTCATGTCGACGGGCATGGCGAAGATGATCCAGGACAAGAACCCGGGGCTCAATGTCCGCGTCGTTCCAGGTGGTGGAACGGCAAACCCGAGCAAGATCGAGCAGGGCCAGAGCCAGCTCGGCATGGGGCTCGATATCTTCGCCAAGGCGGCGTTGGACGGCACCGGCCCGTACCAGGGCAAGCCGCACAAGAAGGTGATGATGATCGGCCAGAGCTTCTCCGACAATTACCTGCACATGATCAAGGCCGATGGCGCGCCGTTGGGCTTTGCCGATGTGTTCAAGGCAAAGGACGTCAAGATCGGCGTCACCAAGGCCGGATCGTCGGACGAGATGTCGTTCCGCTATGCGATGGAGTATTACGGCACGTCCTACGACAAGATGCGCGCCAACGGAGCGCGGATCGTGCAGGGCGACTACAACGAACTCGCCTCTGCGTATAAGGACAAGCATGTCGACTATATCTTCCTGGTGCTCGGCATTCCGGGGGCCGCGGTGATCGACATGGCGCAAGGGCGCAAGGGCGAGCTGGTCACCTGGCCGCAAGACATCCGCACGGCGATGTCGCAGAAATACGGGTATTCGATCGGCGAGTTCCCGGCGACGACCTATCCCACGCTGCAGAAGGGTCCATCGCCCACCATCATCATGGCGACGACGCTGATGGTGTCCTCCGATGTCAGCGACGATGTCGCCTACAAGGTCACCAAGACGCTGTGCGAGAACACGGCCGACCTGCCGAAAATCCATGCCAGCATGGACGTGTTCAACTGCAAGACGGCGATCAAGACGCAGCCCGTCCCGGTCCATCCGGGGGCGATGAAGTACTACAAGGAAAAGGGCTTCGCGAGCTGATCGCGGTCGCCGACGCCAAAAGAAAGTCGCCGGCCCTGCCCACCGGGCAGGGCCGTGCGCGTTTGAGGGCAGGGGGATGAGCGTATGCGGGAGTTGACGGGCCGGACGGGCCTCGCCGTCGCCGTGTGGGCTGCGGTTGCGGCCGCGTTCCATATCTATACGGCGGGATACGGATTCATCGAGCCGCGTGAGATGCGCTCGGCGCATCTCGGCCTGCTGATCCCGTTGGCCTTTGTGCTGTTTCCCGCGCGGCCCGGTAAATCGCCGGCGGACCGGCCGTCCTGGGTTGATTGGTGCCTTGCGGCCTTGGCGCTGCCGCCGAACATCTATTCGTATCTCGAGGCCAACCGCATCAATCTGCGCTTCGAGAACGTGACGGCGCTGGAAACGCCGGAGATCTATTTCGGCGCCATCCTGACCGTGCTGATCATTGAGGCGCTGCGCCGCGCGGTCACGCCGGTGCTGGCGGGGTTGCTGAGCCTCGGCGTCATCTACCTGTTCGTGACCGAATACATGCCGGGCCTGCTCTATTACCGGAACATGGGCTTCGAGGAGATCGTCGAGACGATGTACCTGCTCAACGGCATGGGCATCTACGGCTCGATCACCGGCATCTCTGCCACTATGGTCGCGATCTATATCGCCTTCGGGGCGATGGTGGAGGTGAGCGGGCTCGGGCGGCTCTTCCACAATCTCGGCACCAAGGTCGCCGGGCGGCATTCCGGCGGGCCGGCGAAGGTGGAGGTGATCTCCTCGGCGCTGTTCGGCACGATCAGCGGCTCGTCGACCGCCAATGTGTTCGCGACCGGCTCGTTCACCATCCCGGCGATGATCAAGCTGGGATATCGCAAGCATTTCGCCGCCGGCGTCGAAGCGGCATCGAGCGTGGGCGGGCAGATCATGCCGCCGGTGATGGGGGCGGGCGCCTTCGTGATGGCGGAGATCACGAACATTCCTTATTCGCAGATCATCGTGGCGGCTCTGCTGGGCTCGCTGCTCTATTTCTTCATGATCCTGATCAGCGTGCATTTCGAGGCGAAGCGGCTGGGGCTCTCCGGCGTCGACCCGTCGCAAATTCCGAGCTGGCGCACAGTCGGGCGCGATGCGCATCTGCTGCTGCCGGTCGTTCTGCTGATGGCCTTGCTGCTGGACAATTGGTCGCCGCATTTCGCGGCCTTCTGCGCGATCCTGGCGACATTTGCCGTCTCGTGGCTGCGCAAAGACACGCGCATCGGGCCGGCGTTGGCCTTCAAGATCCTGGCGAACGCCGGGCGTAACATGACAATCGTCGCGCTCGCTTGCGCGGGAGCCAGCATGTTCGTTGCCTGCCTGACGGTGACGGGCCTCGTCGTCTCGATCTCCAACGTCATCACGTCGCTGTCGCAAGGGAACATTCTGATTGCAGGCGCCCTGTTGATGGTGACGACGTTGATCCTGGGCATGGGCGTGCCGACGACGGCGGCCTATGTCATCGGCGCTTCGGTGGGAGCCTCGACTTTGATCGGCATGGGCGTACCGATGCTGGCGGCGCATATGTTCGTCTTCTATTTCTCGATCCTGGCCGATGCGACGCCACCGGTCTCCGTCGCATCCTATGCCGCGGCCTCCATTGCCAAGGCCGATCCCATGAAGGTCGGCGTCGTCGCCTTCCGTTTGGCGCTGGCCGGCTTCGTGGTCGGCTTCAGCTATCTCTACACGCCAGCCCTGCTGATGCAGGGGCCGACCATGGAGATCATCGCGGAGATGCTGGTCAATAGCCTGGGCCTGACGCTCATGGCTGCGGGCCTGTCCGGATATTTCGCCGGTTATCTCGCGATGCCCTATCGCGTGATCCTGACGCTGGGAGCGCTCGTGCTGGTGCTGTTCGAAGCGCAGGAGAGTTGGCTGCGTATCGCCATCGAGATCGCGGTGATGGTCACGCTCTATTTGCGTCCGCAGTGGTTCAGGCCGAGCGAGCCGGTTGCGGTGGTTCCGCCGGAAGCCGTGCCCGGCAAGGACTAGGTGCGCCATGCATGAGGCTATGACGCAAGCTATACGGGGCGACCTCAAGATCACCACGCTCGACGTTCATCTCGTCTCGTGGCCGCTCAAGATGAAACGTCGGCACGGGGTGGGCGATATCGAACGCGCGATGCCGGGCGTGATCGTGAAGATCGCCACCGACGGTGGCCTCGTTGGATGGGGCGAGGCGGCGCCGTGGGCGGTCTTCACCGGCACGGCCGAAGCCAATGCGCTCGGCATCCACACCTATCTTCGGCCGCTGCTGATCGGCGCCGATCCGTTCGATATCACGCGGATCATGATGCGGGCCGACAAGGCGCTGGTCGGCCATCCCGAGGGCAAGGCGGCGATCGAGATGGCGCTGCTCGATATCATCGGCCAGCGCCTGGGCGTGCCGGTGGCGACATTGTTCGGCGGCATCTATCGCAGCGAGATTCCGCTAAGCGTCTCGATCGCCAATCCGGATTTCGCGGAAGACCTCGAGCTAGCGCAGCGGCTGACGGCAGAAGGCGTCAACATCTACAAGGTCAAGACCGGCTTCCTCAGTCATCGCGAAGACCTGGCACGGATGGAGAAGTTGCGCGCGACGTTGCCGGAGACCGTCGACCTGCGCGTCGACTACAACCAGGGGCTCGAGGCGTGGGACGCGATCGCGAAGCTGCGCGATATCGAGGCGTTCAAGCCCACCTTCATCGAGCAGCCGGTGGCGCGCGAGCGGCGCGACGCCATGGCCGCGATCACGGCGGCGATCGATACGCCGATCCTGGCGGATGAGAGCGTGTTCTCCCCCGCCGAAGCCGTGGAGATGGTGCGCCATCGCTTCGCCGATCTGGTCAGCATCAAGATCATGAAGGCCGGCGGAATTGCCAAGGCACGCGAGATCGCCGCCATTGCGGGCGCGGCTGGCATCGCCGGGTATGGCGGCACGATGTTCGAAGGCGGACTTGCCATCGCGGCCGGCCTGCATCTGGTGGCGGCAACGGCGAACATCTCGTTGGGGGCGGAGTTCTATACGTCGACCTACGTCATGGGCGAGGAAGTACTGGCGACGCCTATCGAGATCGTCAACGGCAAGACGATCGTGCCGCGCGGGCCCGGTCTGGGGGTCACGGTCGATCCCGAGCAGGTGCGCCGCATTACCGTTGCGAACTGGTGCTGACGGGACGCCGGGAAACCGAACTCGGTACCCCCTTGGATGGCGCAACTCCGTGCTTAAGTGTCGTTTAGTGGCGCGCGTGGGCACCTAACCGGCTGATATGCCGTGCCGAAGGTGGGTTTGCGCCCATCCTGGCGTGGGACCCGCCGTGACTTGACACACCGGGGCGCGCGGTCAGACTAGGCGGCATAAGCAGTCGAGGAAACGCGGGCACAGCATGGCGGAAGGCAATGCTCCCGGCGGGGCAATGGGCCGGCGCCGCGAGCGACTCAGCTATCCCAAAGGTCGACAGATCGATCCGGCCGCCCTGGATGAAATCCGGGCGCTGCTGGGATCGGCACCGCGGCGGCGCGACCTGCTGATCGAATATCTGCATAAGGTCCAGGATCGCTACCACGGCCTGACGCTGCGCCATCTGGCGGCACTGGCCGACGACATGCGGCTGCCCTTCGCGGAGGTCTACGAGGTCGCGTCGTTCTACGCGCATTTCGACATCGTACGCGACGGCGAGGCGATGCCGCCGGCGCTGACGGTGCGGGTGTGCGACAGTATCACCTGCGAGATGCTGGGGGCACGGCACCTGATCGAGGATTTGTCGCAGCGGTTGGGCCCCGATGTGCGCGTGGTGGCGGCGCCGTGCATGGGCCGTTGCGAAAGCGCGCCGGTGGCCGAGATCGGCCATCGCCAAGTCAATCATGCGGATGGCGCGAAGATCGCAGCGATGGTCGCGGCTGGCGACACCGCGCCGGTGATTTCCGATTATGTCGGTCTCGATGCCTATCGCGCACAGGGCGGCTACGCGATTCTGACGGAATGTCGCAACGGCACGCGCACGCGCGAGGTGGTGATTGCGGCACTCGAAGCCTCTGGATTGCGCGGGCTGGGCGGGGCAGGATTTCCGGCGGCGCGCAAATGGCGCACGGTGATGGCGGAGCCGGGGCCGCGGCTGATGGCCGTCAATGCGGATGAAGGCGAGCCCGGGACGATCAAGGACCGCTATTACCTGGAGCGCGATCCGCATCGCGCGATCGAAGGCATGCTGATCGGTGCGTGGGCGGTCGAGGCGAAAACCGTCTATTTCTATCTGCGCGACGAATATCCGGCGATCCGCGAGATCCTGCTGCGCGAATTCGCGGCGTTGAAGCAGGCCAGCCTCGACGGCGGGGTCGAGATCGAGCTGCGGCGCGGTGCTGGCGCGTATATCTGCGGTGAAGAGTCGGCGATGCTCGAGAGCATCGAGGGCAAGCGTGGGCTGCCGCGCCACAAGCCGCCATACCCGGCGCAGGTCGGGTTGTTCGGCCGGCCGACGCTGATCCACAATGTCGAAACACTCTATTGGATGCGCGACATTCTCTCGTGCGGGCCGGAATGGTTCGGCAATGCCGGACGCAATGGCCGCAAGGGCTGGCGCAGCTTCTCCGTTTCGGGACGCGTCAAGCAGCCCGGCGTCAAGCTCACCCATGCCGGCATCACGGTGCGTGAGCTGATCGATGAATATTGCGGCGGCATGCAGGACGGGCACACGCTCGCGGCTTATTTGCCGGGCGGTGCTTCGGGCGGCATCCTGCCGGCGAGCCTCGACCACATTCCGCTCGATTTCGGCACGCTCGAGGAGTTCGGTGCGCTGATCGGCTCGGCGGCGGTGGTGGTGCTTTCGGACAAGGACGATGTCCGCGCCGCCGCTCTTAACCTGATGCGTTTCTTCGCCGACGAGAGCTGCGGGCAATGCACGCCGTGCCGCGTCGGTACCGAGAAGATGCAGGCGTTGATGGAACAGAACGTGTGGGACGAGGCGCTGATGACCGAGCTGGGCACGGCCATGCGCGATGCCTCGATCTGTGGGCTGGGGCAGGCGGCCCCGAACCCGGTGCTATCGGTGTTGCGCTTTTTCACCGTGCCGGGGCGCGCATGAGCGAGATTGTCAAATTCACGCTCGACGGCCGCGCGGTCGAGGGCGCTCCGGGCGAGAGCATCTGGCAGGTGGCCGAGCGCGCCGGCATCGCTATCCCGCATCTCTGCCATCTGCCCAAGCCTGGCTACCGGCCTGACGGCAATTGCCGTGCCTGCATGGTGGAGATCAAGGGCGAGCGCGTGCTCGCCGCTTCGTGCATCCGCAAGCCGACGGCCGGCATGGTCGTCGATACAGCGAGCGCGCGCGCTGAATCCGCGCGGCGCATGGTGTTCGAGCTGCTGGTGACCGACCAGCCGTCGCCGGCGCAGGCGCACGATAGCGGTTCGCGCTTCTGGCATTGGGCCGAGGCGGTCGGTGTCGCGGCCAGCCGCCTGCCGGTGCGTGATCACAAGCCGGTCGCCGATCGCAGCCACCCGGCGATGGCGGTGCAGCTCGATGCTTGCATCCAGTGTGGGTTGTGCGTGCGCGCCTGTCGCGAGGTGCAGGTCAACGATGTGATCGGCATGGCCGCGCGCGGGCACGAAGCCAAGATCGTCTTCGATTTCGACGATCCGATGGGAAACAGCACGTGCGTGGGCTGCGGCGAATGCGTGCAGGCGTGCCCGACCGGGGCACTGATGCCGGCCGCGCGCGTCGACGAAGCGGGGAAGGGCACGGATGGCATTGACCGCCGCGTGGACTCGCTGTGCCCCTATTGCGGCGTCGGCTGCCAGTTGACGTTCGAAGTCTCCGATGAGCGCCTGCTGTCGGTGACCGGGCGCGACGGTCCGGCCAATCACAACCGGCTTTGCGTCAAAGGGCGTTACGGCTTCGACTATATCCATCATCCGCAGCGGCTGACCGTGCCGCTGATAAGGCGCGCGGGCGTGCCGAAGCGGGCAGACGATGTTGTCGATCCCGCCAATCCGTCGACGCATTTCCGCGAGGCGACGTGGGAGGAGGCGCTCGATGTCGCGGCGGCGGGCTTGCGGCGCATTCGCGACACGGACGGTCCTAACGCCTTGGCCGGGTTCGGCTCAGCCAAGGGCTCGAACGAGGAAGCCTATCTGTTCCAGAAATTGGTGCGTATCGGCTTCGGCACCAACAATGTCGATCATTGCACCCGGCTGTGCCACGCCTCGTCGGTGGCGGCGTTCATCGAAACGATCGGATCGGGCGCCGTGACCGCGCCGGTGTCGGAGTGCCTCAATTCCGAAGTCATCTTCGTGATCGGCGCCAACCCGACCGTCAATCACCCGGTCGCGGCGACGTTCATGAAGAACGCGACCAAGAAGGGGGCGACGCTGATCGTCGCGGACCCGCGCGGGCAGGCGCTGGGCCGCCATGCCACGCTCATGATGCGACACAAGCCGGGCAGCGACGTGGCGCTGCTCAACGCGATGCTGCACGTGATCATCACGGAGGGCCTCGCCGACCGACAGTATATCGAGGCGCAGACGGAGAATTATGATGCGCTGGTCAAGCACGTCGCGTCGTTCTCGCCGGAGTCGATGGCGCCGATCTGCGGCGTTCCGGCCGCCACGATCCGCGATGCCGCACGGCGTTTTGCGCGCGCGCGCGCGGCGATGATCTTCTGGGGCATGGGGATTTCGCAGCACGTGCATGGCACCGACAATGCACGCTGCCTGATCTCACTCGCCCTGGTGACCGGTCAGGTGGGGCGCAAGGGGACAGGCTTGCATCCCTTGCGCGGGCAGAACAACGTGCAGGGCGCGTCCGATGTCGGGCTCATCCCGATGTTCCTGCCCGATTACGGCAGCGTCGAAAATGCGGAGATCCGCGGACGCTTCGAGAAACTGTGGAACGCGCGGATCCAACCCAAGCGCGGACTGACGGTGGTGGAAATCGCCGATGCGGCCTATGAGCGGCGCATCAAGGGCATGTACATCATGGGCGAGAACCCGGCGATGTCCGACCCGGATCTCAACCATGTGCGCGAGGCGATGGCGCGGCTCGAGCATCTGGTGGTGCAGGATCTGTTCCTGACCGAGACCGCGTTTTTCGCCGATGTGATCCTGCCGGCCTCGGCCTTCCCGGAGAAAACCGGCACCTTCACCAACACCGACCGGCGCGTCCAGCTCGCCCGCCAGGCGCTGAAGCCGCCGGGCGAGGCGCGCGAAGATCTCTGGATCATCGAGGAGATGGCGCGGCGCCTGGGGCTCGACTGGCAGTACGGCCATCCCAAGGCGGTGTTCGAGGAAATGCGCCATGGCATGGAGTTGATTGCCGGAATTTCTTGGGCGCGGCTGGAGCGCGACGGTTCGGTCACCTATCCGTGCCCGAGCGAGGACGATCCCGGCCACGAGGTGATCTTCGGCGATCGCTTTCCGACAGCGAGCGGGCGCGGCAAGTTCGTGCCGGCCTCGGTGTTGCCTCCCGATGAGCTGCCCGACGCCACTTTCCCGCTGGTGCTGACCACCGGACGATTGCTGGAGCATTGGCACACCGGCGCCATGACAAGGCGCGCGAGCGTGCTCGACACGATCGAGCCGGTCGCCACCGCGCATCTTTCGCCGGACGATCTGGCGAGGCTCGGCATCGCGGCGGGGGCGCGTATCAAGGTGGCGACACGGCGCGGCGAGATCGAGCTCTCCGCGCGCGCCGATCGCGAGGTGCCGGCGGGGATGGTCTTCATCCCGTTCTGCTTCAGCGAGGCGGCGGCGAATATCCTTACCAATCCGCAGCTCGATCCGTTCGGGAAAATCCCGGAGTTCAAGTTCTGCGCGGCGAAGGTGGAGCGGGTGGACGCGTAGAATCGTCGACGCCTGTCCCACCCCCTCGACCCTAGCCCTCTCCCCAGAGGGAGAGGGATTTCTCCGCGCCTAGTACCCCCTCTCCCCAACGGGGAGAGGGTTGGGGTGAGGGCGGCTCGATCCATCCAATTTGGATCTGCGCGGCATCCCGCTAAGGAACAAGCACGGCCGCGCCGCGCAACTCTCCGTGCCTCAGTCGCGCGAGAGCCTCGTTTGCGCGGGCAAGGGGAAAGACTTCCGTCTCCGTCTTGACCGGAACGGTCGGTGCCAGTGCCAGGAATTCCTCCGCGTCGCGCCGCGTGAGATTGGCGACGGATCGCACGACGCGTTCCTCCCACAAGATGCGATAAGGAAAACTCGGGATGTCGCTCATGTGGATGCCGGCACAGACCACGGTGCCGCCCTTGGCCGTGGCGCGCAAGGCGGCCGGAACGAGGGCGCCGACGGGTGCAAAGATCAGGGCCGCGTCAAGCGGCTCGGGGGCGGGCGCATCGGACGGGCCCGCCCAAACCGCACCGAGGTCGCGCGCGAAGGCCTGCGCCTGCGTGTCGCCGGCGCGCGTGAAGGCGAAGACGTCGCGGCCTTGCGCACGCGCGACCTGCGCTACGATATGTGCGGCAGCGCCGAAGCCGTAGATGCCGAGCCGTCTGGCGTCGCCGGCCATGCGCAGCGCGCGATAGCCGATCAGGCCGGCGCAGAGTAGCGGTGCGGCGGCGACATCGCCGTAGCCGCCGCGGATCGCGAAGCAGTAGCGCTGGTCGGCGAGGGCCAGCTCCGCATAGCCGCCATCGATCTGATAGCCCGTGAAGCGCGCGCGGGCGCACAGGTTCTCGCGGCCGCTGCGGCAATAATCGCAAGTTCCGCACGTCCAGCCCAGCCAAGGGATACCGACGCGCTCCCCCACGCGGAAAAGATCGACGTCTCGTCCGGTCTCGACCACCGTGCCGACAATTTCGTGCCCAGGAATAATCGGCAGCTTGGGCTCGGGCAGCTCGCCGTCCACCACATGCAGATCGGTGCGGCAAACGCCGCAGGCATGGACCTTCACAAGCACGTCGGTCGCGCCGGGCTCGGGCCGCGGCAGGTCGCGCGACATCAAAGTCTGGCCGGGTTTGTCGAGAACCATTGCGCGCATCGATCCCTCGCGATCTGGCGGCCTCATCCTTCGACAAGCTCAGGATGAGGAACTTCCTGAGTTGTCATCTGCTTAAATTGTCGAGAGCAGCGCCACCCCCTCACCCTAACCCTCTCCCCAGAGGGGAGAGGGGATTCCAACGCGCCTCGGTCTGCCCCCTCTCTCCAACGGGGAGAGGGTTGGGGTGAGGGGGGGCCCCGACCTCTCCAGTCACGAACCAACGCGTAGCGGCGAGACCAGGCCCTTGAGGCAGGCGATGACGCTCAGCGCCGTGATTTTGCCGGTGCGCGGGTTCTCTTCGCTGGGCACATTCTCAATCGTCATCGTGAAGCGGGCACTGTCGGCCTCGATTTCGATCGAATGGCGGTTCACGTCGAGAGTCGGGTCGGCCCAGACTTCGAGCCGTGTCTTTTCGGGACCGATGCCGGCGAGGCTGAGGGCCGCCGCGACGTTGACGTTGGCCGGGAAACCCTTAGCGCCGTCGCCGGCGCTGCCCTCGAATATTTTGAGCGGCGCTTTCAGATTGGCGAGCGAGATGTTGTTCTTGACCAGATGCGGGGCGCCTTCGAGCCCGCGCGGGGGCTTGCGCGTGATCATAGTGACACGGGTGATCGTGCCTTCGGCGGCGGCGCGCACGGCGTCAAGGCCGAGCAGGGCGCCGGTCGGCACGATGATGCGCCCGCCGGTCTTGCGGGCGGCATCGACGAGATCGAGATTGGAGAGTAGCGCACCGGCATTGACGGTCATCAAGATGCGGCCGGCACCGATGGTCGCCTCGGCGAGCGGACGGAAGGCGGCGGAGGGGGCCGCGTCGACCACGATATCGGCAAACCCGGCGAGGTTTGGTGCAGCGGCGATCGCTGGCGCGTGGCGCAGACTGGCGATCTTCGCCTTGGCGCGTTCGGGATCGCTCGCAGCAACCGCCGTCAAGGTCAGGCCGGGGATGCCGGCATCGAGCGCGCGGGCGAGTTTGAGGCCGATGGCGCCGAGACCGGCGATGGCAACGCGGAGCGGAGGTCGGGACGGGTTGGACATTTGCGACCTGAATAAAGATTGTTGTGGGTGGGCGACCGCTTATGTCAGCGGCACGCAGATCGTCGTGAACGGAACTTGAAACATCCGCGCGGCGCCGAGATCGTTGAGGAAATCCGGGCCGGCAAAATAGGCCAACTCGCGCGGCCGCGATTCGACGGTAGAATCCAAGGCCGCGACATCGTCATCGACATGGCCGGGATGGCACATGATGGCGAGGCTGGCGGGCATGCCGCTGATGTATTTTCGGAAGACGTCGCCGTAGACCAGGTGCGGCGAGAAATCGTAGATGCCGGCGAAGCGCTGGTTCATGCGCAGGCCCAGGCGGCGCGCCTTCCGGCGGCTGCCCAACGCCAACAAGGATACGATGGCGGCGCGGCCTCGCGCGACGTCGCGTTTGCGGATCTCGTGCAGCTTCTCGTCGGACATTCGAATGCACCGATGCCTCGTGCGCTTATGCGCAAAATCGAGCACGATGTCGCGAATGACGGGAAACTGATGCACGTGATTATGGGCATCGACATAGTCGGGCGGGCGACCCATCGCCGTCTCGAACGCATCGAACTGGCGCTGCAGCTCATCGCGGATCGCGGCGCGCGGGAGTTGGCCGGTAAGCGCGCCAACGATCAATTGGCGCAAGCCCGGCAGGCGGCCGTCGCGCACCAGCGCCCCCGACGGTGAGAGCGGCGCAAAATGTGTCAGCGCCAGATGCAGGCCGATGCTGCATCGCTCGGCATAGGGGGTGAGCCAGGCGGCATGCTCGGGCCAGAACCGGCTGACGGTCAGGCATGACGTCGAATAGAGGCGCTCTTGCGCCATCAACTCGCAGATCGCGCGGCTGACGCTGGCGGAGATCGCGTAGTCGTCGGCGCAGAGCGCCATCGCCTGGGGTGGAGGGGTCACGTGAAGGGGGCCGGTTCAGTCGTTGACGGGGTGCACGCGTCGCGCGCCGATGTTTTCATAAATTCGCAGCCAGAAGAAGGGCTGGGGTGGTGGCCGAAGCTCGCGGCGTTCAGCGCGCGATCAGCTCGCGCAAGACACGCTTGAGGGCGTCGATCTCGGGCGCCTTGTGGCCGGCCAGGCAGGCGGCCTCATGGGCCTTGGCCTTGGCCAGGAGCTCGCGCACGACGCTGCGGCCGCGCGGGGCAAGGCGGATGCGGGTCTTGCGGCGGTCGCCGTCGACCTTGCTGCGCCGTACCCAGCCGGCGCGAACCATGCGGTCGACGAGCTTGGTCACGGTCGGCTGCTTGTAGAGGACGGCGTCCGCCAGCTCGCCCAGCGACAGCCCGTCGCCTTCGAGCGAGGCCAGAACGCGCCATTCCAGGACGGAGAGGCCGTAAGGCTTGAGCCGGGCATGGAATTCCCGACTCACCTGGTGGCTGGCGCGCGCCAGCAGGTAAGAAAGATAGTCGTCGATGAACCGCCCGGCCATCGGGGCAGATTACAGCGGCCGATGGAAAAATGCATGAAATTTCATTTAATGACTTTTCATATGATTTTCCTGGGCTAGAATAGGCGACGGCTTCAGGGAGGCCCCGGGCATGCTTAGCGACCGCATCGAAGACAAATGGATTGCCGCCTTCGCGCGGGTGTTCGAGCTGTGCAAGGCCGCGCCGGGCGAGGCGGTTGCGATCCTTTCCGAAACGCAGTCGCGGGCTCTCAATGTGCAGCTTGCCGAGCTCGCACTGCTGCGCTTGGGGACGCGGCCGTTTCATGTCGTGGTGCCCACACCCCGGCAGAGCGCGCCGGTGCCGGTGCGCTCGACCGGCGCTTCCAATGCGGTGCAAGGGCTGGCGCCCGTCGTGGCGGCGTTGTCGAGTGCCGGCCTCGTCGTCGATCTGACGGTCGAGGGCATGCTGCATGCACCCGAGCTGCCGGCGATCCTCAAAGAGGGTGCCCGGCTGCTGATGGTGAGCAACGAACACCCTGAGGCGCTGGAGCGATTGTTGCCCGATCCGGAATTGGCGCCGAAGGTCAAAGCCGGCGTGAAGCTGCTCAAGAATGCCAAGCGCATGCAGGTGACGTCGGAGGCCGGGACCAACCTGGTCGTGGCGCTCGACGGCGCGCCGGCCGCGGGCGTGTGGGGCTGGTGCGACCGGCCCGGCAGTGTCGCGCATTGGCCGGGCGGGCTGTGCCTGTGCTTCCCGCGCGCGGGCGCGGTCGAGGGCACGCTGGTGCTCGCACCCGGCGACGTGAACCTGACCTTCAAGCGCTATCTCGAATTCCGCGGTGCACCTGACCATCGAGAAGGATTTCGTCACGCGCATCACCGGCGATGGGCTGGATGCCGCCCTGATGACCTCCTATTTCGAGGCCTGGGGCGATCGCAATGCCTATGCCGTCTCGCATGTCGGCTGGGGCATGAACAAGGCGGCACGCTGGGAGGCGCTCACCATGTACGACAAGCGCGACACCAACGGCACGGAGCTGCGCGCCTTCGCCGGCAATTTCCTCTACTCGACCGGCGCCAACGAAGCCGCCGGCCGGCACACGCTCGGCCATTTCGATCTGCCGCTGCGCAACTGCACGATCCGTCTCGACAACACGCTGATCGTCGAGCGCGGCGTGCTGCAGGGCGAGCTCGCGTGAGCTTGCCGCGCTATCGCGAGGCGGGCAGAGGCGGCGCGCACGCTGCGTGTTCCTGCACGGCGTCGGCGGCACGGATCGCGGATTCGCTGCGAGCTCCAGCTCGAAGCAGTTCGGCCGAGCATTCCGCGCGATCGCGTGGAACATGCCGGGCTATGGCGGCTCGCGCGCCGCTGGCGACGCTGACGCTTTGCCGCGGCTGGCCGCATGTGCTGGCGCGATCTGCTCGATGCAGCTCGCTGTGCAGAAGCGTCGATCTGGTCGGGCATTCGCATGGGCGGCATGGTGGCGCAGGAATTGCGCGGCGCGGCATCCCGCCGCGATGGCGCACGCTTGACGCTGTCGGCACGAGCCCGGCCTTTGGCCGGCCGGACGGCGAATGGCAGCAGCGCCTTTGTGCGCCAGCGCCTGGCGCCGCTCGAGGCCGGCAAGACGATGGCGGAACTGGCGCCGAAGCTGGTCGCCAGGCTGATCGGCCCGGCGGCCGACGAGGCGGGCATCGCGCATCGCGCGGCGCAGCATGGCGCAGCGTGCCGGCAGCGACCTTCCGCGGCGGCTGTGCGCCTCCTCGTCACCTTCGACCGCCGCGACGCGCTGGCGCCATCGCGGTGCCCGACGCTGGTGCTCGCCGGCGAGCGCGACCGCAACGCACCGCCGGCGATGATGCGAGCACATGGCCGCGCGCATCCCGCGGCGCCGAGTATCGCGTGCCTGCCCGATGTCGGCCATCTCGCCATCTCGAAGCGCCGCGGCGTTCAACGCGGCGCTGCGGCTGTTCCTGGCACCGCCATTCAGAGGCTGACGTCATGACCGTGCGATCTGCGCATGACCCTGCCCAGCGACCGCACAGCCGCGCAGCAGCGCGAGCTGATCGCGCTGGCGGCCAGGCTCGGCCGCGACCGCTTCGCGCCGCGCGCCGCAGCTACGACCGCGAGGCGAGCTTCCCGTTCGAGAACTACGACGATCTGCGCGAGGCCGGCCTGCTGGCGCTCTGCGTGCCGCGAGCGCTACGGCGGCCTCGGCGCCGACTTCGCCACCTACTGCCTGGTCGCGGCCGAGCTCGGCCGCTACTGCGGCGCCACCGCGCTGACGTTCAACATGCATGCCTGTTCGACGCTGTGGACCGGGCCTGATCGCCGACGATCTCGACATGACGTCCGACGAGCGCGCCGAGCCACGAGCGCATCGCGCGGCCTGCACTTCGCGCGCGTCGTCGAGGAGGGCGCGATCTACGCCCAGCCGTTCTCCGAAGGCCGGCCGCGGCCGCCGGCAAGGCGCCGTTCGGCACCGCGCGCGACCAAGGTCGACGGCGGCTGGCTCATCAACGGCAAGAAGATCTTCGCCTCGCTGTCGGGCGCCGCCGACTACTACGGCGTGCTGTGCACGCGAGGACAAGCCGGCGACGGCGCCGACGATGCGCGACACGCTCTACCTCGCCGTGCCCGCCGACGCGCCGGGCTTCACGAGTCATCGGCGACTGGGATCCGCTGGGCATGCGCGGCACGGTCTCGCGCACGCTGATGCTCAAGGACGTGTTCGTGCCGCGATCGCGCGCAGCTGATGCCGCGCGGGCCTGTACTTCCAGGCGGCGTCGCGCTGGCCGCACATGTTCCTGACGCTGTCGCCGACCTACATGGGCATCGCGCAGGCGGCCTACGATTTCACCGTCCGCTACCTGCGCGGCGAGATGCCGGGCACGCCGCCGGTCAAGCGCGCGCATGTACCCGACCAAGCAGATCGCGGTCGCGCGAGATGCAGGTCATGCTCGAGCAGACCCGGGCCCTGTTCCTGCGCACGCTCGCGCGAGGCCCGGGTCGACCCGCCCAAGGATGCGCGCCTGCGCGCGCTACGCCACGCAATACACGATCATGGAAAACGCCAACGAGCTCTGCCGGCTGGCGATCCGCACCTGCGGCGGGCAGTCGATGCTGAAGATCGCTGCCGCTGGAGCGGCTCTATCGCGACTCGCGCTGCGGCTCGCTGATGCTGCCGTGGACGGCCGAGCTCTGCCTCGACCGGCTCGGCCGCGAGACGCTCTACGAAGCCGGCGAGAGCGACGATCGATGGCGCTGTCGCGCTGGACTTGCCGGGCGACGCCGCGCGCACGCCGGACAAAGCTCGCGCTGCCCCTCGGTGATCCGGCGCGCATCCCTATGGCGTGATCTGCGCGCCGTGGATCGACCGCTTGCCGCCGGCTTGCGCGCGAGCTGCACGTGACGCCGGGGATGCGGATCGCCATCCTCGCCTATAACGGCTCGAATACGATGAGATGGCTGATGGCCTGCGCGCGGCTGGGCGCGATCCTCGTGCCGCTCAACTGGCGCCTCGCGCCGCCGGAGCTTGTTTACATCGTGGAGGATTCCGGCGGCGCTGTTCGTGGTGTGCGATCCGAGCGTTTCCGCTGACGGTGCGCCGCGACCGGGCTGCTCGCGCAGTGTCCGGACTGCCGGCTTGTCGGACGGGATCGCGGAGCCGAAGTTGGCTGCCCTATGACGGCTGCTGGACGCGGGCGGCGGCGCCGCCTGACGCCGGACACGACGACGCCGCTGCTGATCGTCTACACCTCCGGCACCACCGGCGGCCGAAGGGCGCGCGTGCACAGCGCAGAGCGCCGCTGGTGGCGAATGCGCGAACGGCGATCGACGCGCATGGACTTCGACGGCCGCACGATCTCATTCTCACGTTCCTGCCGATGTTCCATGTCGGCGGGCTCAACATCCAGACGCTGCCGGCGCTGGTACGCCGGCGCCACGGTGCGGCTGCAGCCGCGCTTCGAGCCCGACGCCGTGCTTGACGGGATCGCCACCTGGCGGCCCGACGCGACGCTGCTGGTGCCCGCGACGATGCGGCGCTGATCGAGCATCCGCGCTGGGCCGACGACCGATCTCTCCAGCTGCGCATTCGCCATAGCGGCTCGTCGATCGTGCCGCGTCGAGCTGATCCGGCCTTCCATGCGCGCGGCGTGCCGGTGGGGCAGGTCTACGGCGCCACCGAGACCGCGCCGACGGCGATCGTGCTCAAGCGGCACGATGCCATGCGAAAGGTGGGTTCGACCGGCACGCCGGCGCTGCTGTGCGAGGCGCGCGTGCGTTGACGAGGCGGGGCATGACGTTGCGCGCGGCGTCGCGGGCGAGATTCTGGTGCGCGGGCCCAATGTCATGCGCGGCTACTGGAACGATTCAATGCGACGGCGGAGGCCTTGGTCGACGGCTGGTTCCACACCGGCGATATCGGCCACCAGGATCGACGAGGGCTATTTCTGGATCGATGAGCGCAAGAAGGACATGATTATCTCCGGCGGGGAAAATATTTATCCCGCCGAGCTGGAAGCTGTGATCGCCGAATGCCCCGCCGTCGCGGAGGCGAGCGTGGTGGCGCGCGCCGACGCCAAATGGGGCGAAGTGCCCGTGGCTGTGATCGTCTGCAAGCCTGGCACGACTCGTGACAGCGACGGAGATGCAAGGCGTTGTTCGAGGGGCGGCTGGCGCGCTTCAAGCATCCGCATGATGTGGTGTTCGCCGATGCGCTGCCACGCACGTGATGGGCAAGGTACTGCGCTACAAGCTGCGCGAGCAACCTTGCGAAACCGGGCCGTGTGAGAATTGCTGCGATGCGGTCGAAACATTCTACCAATTGCGCTATGTGCCTTTGGATAAAGGTAGAAATGCACCTGATAGAGGGAATACCACTACTAGCCGCCCAAAGAAGCGGTCCCCTACAGTCGATCATCGGCCCTCGAGAGCCAGTGCGGCAACGCCCGCGCAAATAATGTTCGGGAGGAAAATCTGTATGGTTGCGTAAGCAACTCAGGCTCGCACTCGGCTTGCGCTGGGGGCGGTTTGGTGCCGATGGCGGCCCATGACGCGCAATGCGCAGACCAAGAACGTCACGTTCGTTCAGCCCAATTCCGTCCGCGATCAACAACTTCCCGCTTCTTGTCGCCATCGGCGAGGGATATTCGAGGAGGAGGGCTCGACGATCCGGTCGAGGCCGTGGACGGCTCCTCGCAGGTCCTGCAGGCGATGGCGGCCGGCCAGGCCCAGTTCGGCCAGCCCGGCCCGGCGCCGGTTCTGGCTGCGCGCACCCGCGGCGTCGACGTCGTCTTCATCTACAACCACTTCGCCAAGTCGGTCTTCGGCCTCGTGGTGCAGGAGAAGTCGCCGATCAAGACCCCGGCCGATCTCAAGGGAACGGTCATCGGCGTCGGTACGCGCGACGGCGCCGAGGTCGGCTTCACCCGCGCCATCCTGACCGACCTGAACATGACCGAAGGCAAGGACTACACGTTCCTGCCGGTCGGCGATGGCGGTCCGGCCGCGGCGGCATTCCTGCGCGGCGACATCAAGGCCTATGCGGCGGCGGTCAGCGATGCCGCGATCATCGAGACGAGCGCGGCATCGATCTGCGCGAGATCACGCCGGACAAGTTCATGACCTACTTCGGCAACGGCTATGCGGCCCTGCGCGCGTTCATCGACCAAGAACCCGCATGCCGTCGAGAGGCTTCGGCCGCGCCCTGGTCCGGCACCGAGTTCAGCCCGAAGCCGGCGAACAAGCGACAAGGTGCTGCAGCACGCCAGGGCCGGCAACCCGCAGGAGGGCGAGAACACGCAAGCTGCGCCACCGCCCTGTTCGAGCGGTGCTAGGACCGCATCACGCCGGCCGACAAGGCGAAGGGCTGGGGCTACCAGCCGCCGGAGCACTGGGAGCTCTGGCACAAGAGCGCCTGTCGCGTCGGGCGTCCTGAAAGCCCCGCTGCCGGACCTCGAAGGCCGCCTACACCAACCAGTTCGTCGAGGCCTGGAACAAGGGCACGAACTGATGCGCAGTGCTCTCGTGGCTGGAGAAGCCGTTGCCCGGTCGGCCAGATGGGCCGGCCGGTGTACGAACTGCGCGGCGTCAGCAAGACCTTCGCCAAGCGCAACGTGCAGGCGCTCGACAAGGTCGATCTCACGCTGACGGGAGGGCAGCTTCTCGGCGATCATCGGGCCGAGCGGCTGCGGAAAGTCGACCCTGCTCAAGATCATGGCCGGCCTGCAGCCGCCATCGTCCGGGCAGCGTCATGCTCGAAGGCAAGCCCGTGATCGGCCCGCGCCGGGACATCGGCATGATGTTCCAGCAGGCAACGCTGTTCCCGTGGCGCACGACGATCGAGAACATCGTGCTGCCGATCGAGATCCGCGACGGCAAGACGGCGGCGCGCGGCCAAGCACGACCAGGCGCGCCAGCTCCTCGACCTTGTCGGGCTGAAGGGTTTCGAGAACGTCTATCCGAACGAGCTGTCCGGCGGCATGGCGCAGCGGGCCGCGATCTGCCGGATGCTGATCACCGAGCCGGCGGTGCTGCTGCTCGACGAGCCGTTCAGCGCGCTCGACGAACTGAGCCGCGACTTCATGAACATGGAGTTGCAGCGGATCTGCCTGGAGCGAAACGCGACGACCTTCCTGGTCACGCACTCGATCCCGGAGGCGGTGATCCTGTCCGATGTCGTCTATGTCATGTCGCCGCGGCCCGGGACGCTTCGTCGAAGCGGTCGTAGTCGACCTGCCGCGGCCCCGCACGCTGGACATGATGACCGACCCGCGCTTCGGCGCGCTGGTCGACCGCATCCGCAGCCGTCTCGACAAGGAGCGTTCCTATGACGCAGATCGCGCATGGCACCGCAGCCGCGCCCGCTGATGCCGGAACAGACGGTCTGGAGCGAGCACGTCTCGCTGGATCGACCGGATTCCGCGCTGGGTCGTCGATGGTCGGCTCTGTTCGTCGGTCTTCCTCGCGATCTGGCAGCTGGTGATCATGATCGAGCATCGTCTCGCCGATCATCCTGCCCTCGCCGGCCGAGACGGATCGAAGACCTGTTCGTTCGTCGGCGAGAATCTCCTGACCGGCGGCTACATGCTGAAGGCGATGTGGATCACGACGCAGGAGGTGCTTCTCGGCTTCGTGATCGCCATCGTCGATCGGGTTTTCGCTTGGCGTGCTCGTGGGCGAGACGTCGTTCGGCGAGCGCGCCGTGATGCCCTACCTGGTCGCCATCGACACCATGCCGAAGGTCGCGTTTGCGCCGCTGTTCGTCGCCTGGCTGGGCTTCGGCATCGCCTCGAAGGTGGCGCTCGCGGCGTTCATCGCGACGTTCCCGATCGATCGTCGGAACGGCGGCAGGGTTGCATGCCGCCGACGAAAATGCCCGCATGTTGTTCAAGACCATGGGGGCAAGCCGCTGGCAGACGCTGTGCAAGATGAAGCTGCCGATCGGCATGCCGCATTTCTTCACCGGGCCTGAAGATGCTGCGGTCCGTGGGCGTCATGGCGCGGTGGATCACCGGCGAGTTCCTCGGCGGCGGCAAGGGCTTCGGCGAACTGATCCGCGTCGCCGCCGACCAACTCGACACGCCGCGGGTGTTCTCGCTGATCATCTATCTGAGCCTGCTCGGGCTCGCGTGCTTCGGCAGCGTCGTGTGGGTGCAGCGCCGGTTCGTGTTCTGGCACAAGGCGACTATCGGGCGTGGTGGGTTTGGGTGAGTCGCGCGCTAGGCTGGTGACGTCCGCGGCGCGTCACCCCCCACCCTAACCCTCCCCCTCAAGGGGAGAGGGAACCTCAGCGCGCTGGGGTTTGCATTTCGCCGTGCGAAAGCACGCGAAAAACGTAAATCCCACGCAATTGGAATCCCCTCCCCCCTTGTGGGGGAGGGTTAGGGTGGGGGGTGATGCAGCAGGCTGCGCCCGAAAACCTAAAGCTGACTCTGCAGCGCCGTCGCGACATCCTTACCAGGCGAGACCGGCACGACCTCGAACTCCACCAGGTCGGACCATTCGGTCACCCAGCGCTGCAGCAGCGTGATGTCCTGGCACTCCATGATCTGGAAGCAGCGGTCGAGATCGGCGCTCACCCATGAACTTACGAAGGTGATGCCGTCGGGCACCATGCGGCCCTTATCTCGGAAACGGCGGTAGACGGATTTGGCGTCCTGGTTGCGAAACTTCTCGATGACCATGAACTGCACGAACGGACTCCCTGAAGCGGAACCCCCGCATCTCGAATAACATGAGCATCTATCGCGCCGAAGCGCGCTTTGGTTTCAGATGTGTCAGTCCGCAACTTTGGGCTGGGCGCAGGAGTGGCGCCACACACTTACGAGTGAGGGTCGTCGAGTTGTCCGGCCAGCGCCGCGGCCGTGTCCTTGCCCGCGACGACGGGGATGATCGTGAACTCGACCAGATCGGAGCGGTCCGCCACCCAGCGCTGCAGCAGAATGACGTCGTCGCACTCCATCACCTGGAAGCAGCGATCGAGATCGGCGCTGACCCAGCTCTCCACGAACCTGAGTCCGTCAGGGAAGCCGCGGCCCTTGTCGCGCACGCGCCGGTAAATCGCCTTGGCGTCCTGGTTCCGGAATGTCTCGAGGACCATGAACAGCATGCCAAGGCTCCTTCCTGGTCAGTCGTAAGCGCCCATCACGTTCTGGTCGAAATCGATCAGCGAGCCGGTCATCATTTCCGCGGCGTCGCTGAGCAGGTAGACGGCGATACCGGCGACGTCGTTGGGCTTGATCAGGCGGCCGAAGGGTTGCTTGGGCTCGGCCTTCTCCAGCCAGTCCTTGGGGTTGCCGTCGCGTTGCTGGATCACATGCTCGCCCGGCGTGTCGGTCCAGCCGATGTTGACGCCGTTGACGCGGATGCGGTCCTTGCGCAGGCGCATGCGCCGTGTTCTTGGTCAGCGTGCCCAAGGCGCCCTTCGAGGTCGAGTAGGCCGTCAGGAAGGGCTGCCCGCCATGGCTCGACATGGTGATGATGTTGACGATGCTGCCGGGCTTCTTGTCGCGCTTCAGGCGCTTGACCAGCTCCTGCGTCAGGATGAAGGGTGCGCGGACGTTCACGGCGAACAACCGGTCCCACAGCTCGACGCTGGTGTTGTCGATGGTGCCGCGGTCGGTGAGGCCGGCGGCGTTGACCAGGCCGTCGACGCGCCCGAAGCGCTCCTCGGCCGCTTTCATGATGTTGCGGCACTGGTCGACATCGCCCAGTTCGGCCGACACGAACATGGCGCGGGCCCCCAGGCCGGCGAGGTCGGCCGCGACACGTTCGCCGCGGGCTTTGTCGCGGCCGGTGATGCAGATGCCGCCGGCATTGGACGACGCGGCGGCGCGGGCGATGCCTTCGCCCACCCCTTGCGTGCCGCCGGTGATGACGATGACTTTGCCGTCGAGGCGTAACGTGGTCATCAGCGCCTCCGGATCTTCACGGCCTTGCCGGTGCGGTGCGATTGCAACGCGGCCTCGGCCAGGACCAGAGCCTCGCGGCCGTCCTGGGCGCCGACGGGCATCTTCTTGCCGCTCTTCATGCAGGCAAGGAACGTCGCCAGCTCGGCCTTATAGGCGGCGGCATAACGCTCCAGGAAGAAGTAGAGCGGCTTGTCGGCGCTGACGGCCTTGCCATTGGCGACTTCCACCGTGGTCGGCGTGTGGTTGCCGGCCATCAGGCGGCCCTCGGAGCCGTGCACTTCGATGCGCTGGTCGTAGCCGTAGCTGGCCCGCCGGCTGTTGTTGATGTGGCAGAGCTTGCCCGAGGCGGTGCGCATGACGATCATCGTCGAGTTCGATGTCGCCGGTCTTGGCGACCGCGCGATCGACGAGGACGGAGCCGAGCGCGAAAACCTCGACCGGCTCTTCACCCAGCAGCCAGCGCGCCATGTCGAAATCATGGATGGTCATGTCGCGGAACTGGCCGCCGGAGACCTTCAGATAGGAGAGGGGCGGCAGGCCAGGATCGCGGCTGGAGATGATCACCTGCTCGACCTTGCCGATCTCGCCGGCACTCAGGCGGTCATGGAGGGCGCGGAAGCTGGGGTCGAAGCGGCGGTTGAAGCCGACGAACATCGGCACCTTGGCCTTGGCGACGGCTTTGAGGCAGGCATCGACGCGCTTGAGCGACAGGTCGATGGGCTTTTCGCAGAAGATCGCCTTGCCGGCTTCGGCCGCTTCGATGGCGAGGGAGGCGTGGGTGTCCGTCGAGGACGCGATCACCACGGCGTCGACGGTCTTGTCGGCGAAGACAGTCTTCGTGTCGCTCACCCGCGCGCCGTATTTGGACGCCAGCGCCTTGGCGGCGTCGGGGTTGACGTCGACGATGTATTTCAGCTTCACGCCGTCGGTGGCGGCGATGTTGGCGGCATGGATGGCGCCGATGCGGCCGGCACCGAATTGAGCGATCGTGATCATGGGGGCTTACGATATCCTTTCGCTTCGCGCGGCGAAGCTCTTCTGCTGCGATGTCATGAATTCCGTCGAGACCGCGAGGCCGTGGCGCCGGCTGCCGAAGTCGCCCGGGTTCATTTCACAGATTTTGCGGTTCGGGGCAACGACCCTTCGTGTCGCTGCCCGGTGCTTGCTTCCTTCCCGAGGGCCGGTTTTCACGCCGTTTAAATGGCGCAAACCCCGCATGTTCTGTGGAACAAACGATCCCTTTGTTGATTTTGTAGAATATTCATTCCATTATCCGGGGCGGGCGTCAAGCGCGCTCCATATTTCAGATCGAGGCGAGCCCCGCGGGCGCCCCTTGGCAATGTCGCCGGGCCGCGTAATAAAAAGTCAGTGATCGCAAAACTGAGGAAACGCACATGGCGACGGTTCGGCTGACCATGGCCGAGGCTCTGGTCCGATATCTCGCGTCTCAGCACACAATGATCGACGGCGACGAGGTGCCGCTGTTCGGCGGCGTGTGGGCAATCTTCGGCCACGGCAATGTCGCGGGCGTCGGTCCGGCGCTGCATGGCATCCGCCGCGAGCTGCCGACGTTTCGTGGCCACAATGAACAGGCGATGGCGCATGCCGCGATCGCCTTTGCCAAGACGCATGCGCGCCGGCGGATGATGGCGTGCACCACGTCCGTCGGGCCAGGGGCGACGAACATGGTGACGGCGGCCGCACTCGCGCATGTCAATCGCCTGCCGGTGCTGTTCCTGCCCGGCGACATTTTCGCCAATCGCAGGCCCGACCCGGTGCTGCAGCAGGTGGAGGATTTCGGCGACCCGACCATCTCCGCCAATGATTGCTTCCGGCCGGTGTCGCGCTATTGGGACCGGATCACGCGCCCCGAACAACTCCTGACCAGCCTGCCGGCCGCGCTGCGGGTGCTGACCGACCCGGCCGATTGCGGGCCGGCGACGCTCGCCCTGCCGCAGGACGTGCAAACCGAACGCTACGACTATCCGGCCGAGTTCTTCGCGCGGCGCGTCCATCGCCTGCGCCGGCCCGCACCCGATGCCAGCGAGGTCGCGGCGGCGGTGGCGGCGCTGCGCGCGGCGCGGCGACCGCTGATTGTCGCGGGCGGCGGCGTGAAGTATTCGCTGGCCGAAAGCGATCTGGCGGCGTTCGCCATGCGCCGCGGCATTCCGGTCGCTGAGACACAGGCCGGCAAGGGCAGTCTGCCGTGGGATCATGTCTGCAACGTCGGCTCGATCGGCGTGACCGGCTCGACAGCTGCCAATACTTTGGCGCGCGAAGCTGATGTCGTGCTGGCGATCGGCACGCGGCTGGGCGATTTCGCGTCGGGCTCGCGCGCCTTGTTTGAGAACTGGCGCGTACGGCTGATCCAGCTCAATGCCGCGTCGTTCGATGCGGCCAAGCACGGGGCGCTGCCGGTGATGGCCGACGCGCAGGCCGGCCTCAAGGAGATCGGCGCCAAGCTCGGACGCTGGCGCGCGACGACGGCTTGGATGGGCAAGGCTGACCGGCTGCGCCAGGCGTGGAACCGCGCCGTGGACAAGGTGACGAAGTCAACCCGCGGCGGGTTGCCGAGCGACGCGCAGGTGCTGGGCGTGGTCAACAAGGCGGCGCTGTCCGTGGCCGGCGGGCGGCGCAGCATGGTGGTGTGCGCGGCGGGCGGACTGCCCGGCGAGCTGCACAAGCTGTGGCGAACCGCTGACAGCGTCGGTTACCACCTGGAATACGGCTATTCCTGCATGGGCTACGAAATCGCCGGCGGGCTGGGCGCCAAGATGGCGGCGCCCGCGCGCGAGGTTTATGTGATGGTCGGCGACGGCAGCTATCTGATGATGAATTCGGAGCTGCAGACCGCGGTCGCGATGGGCCTCAAGCTGACCGTGATCGTGCTCGACAATCGCGGCTTCGGCTGCATCAGCCGGCTGCAGCGCGGGACGGGCGGGGCACCGTTCAACAATTTGTTCGAGCGCAACGCGCCCTGGGTCGATTTCGCAGCACACGCCGCGAGCCTGGGGGCCGAGGCGCAGAAGGTCGACAATCTCGCCGGCCTGGCCTCGGCGCTGGAGCGCGCGCGGCGGCGCAAGACGACGCAGGTGATCGTCATCGACACCGACCCGCGCATCAGCACCGGCGAGGGCGGGGCGTGGTGGGATGTGGCGGTGACCGAGGTTCCGCGGACGGGAGCGGCGCGCGCCGCCCGCCGCGCGTATGAGCGCGCACGACGCAAACAGAGAGTTGGAGTTTGACCATCATGGCCGTGCGTATCGGGATCAATCCGCTGACCTGGACCAACGACGACATGCCGGAGCTGGGTGCCGAGACGCCGCTCGAGACGTGTCTGAGCGAGGCGAAGGAGGCCGGCTATGACGGGGTGGAGCTAGGCAACAAGTTTCCGCGCAAGACGGAATTGCTCAAGCCGATCCTGACGCAGCACAAGCTGGCGCTGGCGTCGGGTTGGTACAGCGCGAAGCTGCTGGAACGCTCGGCCGCCGACGAAATCAAGGCGGTGCAGGACCATCTGGCGCTGCTCAAGGGGCTGGGCTGCACGGCGATGGTGTTCGCGGAGGTGAGCGGCTGCGTGCATGGCGATCGCAACACCGCGCTCTCCAAGCGGCCGGTCATCAAGAGCGAGGCCGAGTGGAAGACATTCGGCGAACGCATGACAGAGGTCGGCAAATATCTGAAGACCCAGGGTATGACGATCGCCTATCACCATCACATGGGCACGGTCGTCGAGACCGAGGCCGAGATCGACAAGCTGATGGCGGTGACGGGCCCGGAGGTCGGGCTGCTGCTCGACACCGGGCACCTGACATTCGCCGGCGGCGATCCGGTGGCGGTCGCGAAGCGTCACACCAAGCGCATCGTGCACATCCACTGCAAGGATGTTCGCCCCGATGTGCTGAAAACGGCGAAGGGCGGCGACTGGCCGTTCCTCAAGGCGGTGCTGGCGGGCGTGTTCACCGTGCCAGGCGACGGCTCGATCGATTATGCGCCGGTGCTCACGCCGTTTGCGAAGGCGGGCTATGGCGGCTGGCTCGTGGTGGAGGCGGAGCAGGATCCGGCGAAGGCGCATCCGCTCACCTACGCGCGCAAGGGCCATGATTATTTGCGGCCGCTGGCGGAGAAAATCGGGTTGTAAGGTGTTGTGGTTAAGGTCCGCGCAACCAATTTGGATACAGAGTGCAATAGTCCTTGAATTTCAGCGTGATTGACCCATTATGGCCAGTGTTACCGTTTTGTGACGGCGCGCTGGCGGTTCGCCTTTTGGCGACGCGTTAAGGAGCACCCTAGCGATTTCTGCGTCCACGGTTTTGGTACATTTGCTTGGCGGCGTTGCCCTGTTGCTGTGGGGCCTGCGGATGGTGCGCACCGGTTTGATGCGCGCCTATGGCAGCGATCTACGCCGGATCATCGGTATGGGTCTGCGCAACCGGCTGAGCGCGTTCGCGGTCGGCCTGGGCGTCACCAGCCTGTTGCAGAGCAGCACGGCGACGGCGCTGATCACCGCGTCGTTCGCCGAGCGTGGTCTCGTGGCGACGGCGCAGGGCTTGGCCGTTGTGCTGGGCGCCGATGTCGGCACGTCGTTGGTTGCACAGGCGCTCTCCCTCAAGATCACCTGGCTGTCGCCGCTGCTGGTCATTGCCGGCGTGGTGCTGTTCATGGCCGGCGGTGGCTCGAAGCGCCGCGATCTCGGGCGCGCGATCATCGGCCTCGGTCTGATGCTACTGGCGCTGACGCTGATCGTCAGCTCGTCGGCGCCGATTCGCGATTCCAATGTGCTGCACGAAGTCCTGACGGCACTGGCGAACGAGCCGGCTATTGCCGTGCTGCTGGCCGCGGGGCTGACTTGGGTTGCGCATTCGAGCCTTGCCATCGTTCTGCTGGTGATGTCGCTGACCGATATCGGCTTGGTGCCGATGAATCTCGCGTTTGCGCTGGTGCTGGGCGTCAATCTCGGCGGCGCCATGCCGGCGGTGATGGCGACCTGGCACGGCGACATTGCCGCGCGTCGCGTGACGCTGGGCAATCTCTCCTTCCGCTTCGTCGGTGTGGTGATCGCGTTGCCGCTGATCGGCATGGTCACGCCATGGATCGCCGGGGTCGACGCCGATCACGCGCGACAGGTGGTCAATTTCCACACCGGCTTCAACCTCGCGCTCGCGATCCTGTTCCTGCCGCTTGTTTCGGTCGTGAGCGGCCTGCTGGAGCGCGTGCTGCCGGCGCAGATTCGCCCCGAGGATCCGAGCAAGCCGCGCTATCTCGACGCCAGCGCGCTCGAGACGCCGGCTTTGGCCATCGCCGCTGCCGCGCGTGAGACCTTGCGCATGGGCGACACGCTCGAGCACATGCTGCGCGACACGCTCAAGGTCTTCCAGACCGATGACCGCCGGCTTGCCGACGGCATCTGCAAGGCCGACGACACGGTCGATAAGCTCCACGAAGCCATCAAGCTCTATTTGACCCAGGTCAGCCGTGACCCGATGGGGCCGGAGGAGGGGCGGCGGGTGATGGATATCATCGCCTTCACCACCAACCTCGAGCATGTCGGCGACATCATCGACAAGAATTTGATGGAGCTCGCGGTCAAGAAGATCAAGCACCGCCTGCGCTTCTCGACCGAGGGCTTTGCCGAGATCGCCGAGCTGCACGCGCAGGTGCATGCGAACCTCAAGCTGGCGCTGGGCGTGTTTATCTCCGGCGACATCAAGATGGCGCGCCAGCTTTTGGAAGAGAAGACGCGGTTCCGCGATAAAGAGCGCTACCTGAACGAAACCCATCTGCAGCGTTTGCGCAGCGGGCGCGTCGAGAGCATCGAGACCAGCTCGCTGCATCTCGACATCCTGCGCGATTTGAAGCGCATCAACTCGCATCTGACGTCGGTCGCCTATCCGATCCTGGAGCAAAGCGGCGAGCTGCGCGCCAGCCGGCTGGAGAGCCGCGCGGCCGAGAAGGCCGCCGAGACGCTGCCGGGCGGCGTGACTCCCGCGCCGCGGTGATGCTCAAGAAATCCTGATTTTACGGGTATTTCTGGCTTCATCTTTCGACAAGCTCAGGATGAGGTTTTAATTCTATCTTCCTATACAGAAACCCTCATCCTGAGCTTGTCGAAGGATGAGGACGCGGCGCCATTCATCGAACCATGAGGGTCAGCGCGCCGCCGGTGTCAGCCAAGCCTCCGCGGCGGCGCGGCCCTCGTCGCGCAGATGGCGGATGAACTGCCAATCGGTGTTGAGCTTCGAGGCGCCGGGGTAGGGGATGTCCTCGACTGGGCGCGCGATGGTCTCGTGCGCGCCGAACCGGTCGAGCTCGCGCAGCACGCCGGCATTGCCGAGGATTTCGTTCAGCCGCGTGGCGATGTCCCGCGCGGCACGCGGTGCACCGGGGTGCAGCGTCGGATTGAGCAGAACGACCAGCACGCGGCAGCCCGCATCGCGAAACGCGGATAGTTCGGCGACCGGCGGGTTCGCCGTGTAACCGCCATCCCAATAGGCGCGGCCGTCGATCTCCACCGCCTGGAACAGATGCGGCAGGCAGGCGGAGGCGAGGAGGACATCGACGGACATCTCGGCGTTGCCGAAGATCTTGGCGCGCCCGGTTTCGACGTCGGTTGCCGACACGATAGAGGCGCGGCGCCGTCGCCGCTTTCAGCCGCTCGAAATCGACAATCTCGGCCAGCACGGCGCGCAGCGGATGGTGATTGAGCGGGTTGAACTCATAGGGCGAGATCACCGCCGCGGTCATCTCCATCGCCAAGGCGGGCAGATCCCATTGTCCGGCCCCGCCCAGCCAGGATTGCAGCGGCAGCTTGCGCAGGAGCGAGGGCATGTGGCCCACACGGCTCCAGAAGCGCTCGAGGTCCTCCTTGGCGCCCTGCGGACCGGCGCGCATCAGGCCGGAGACCAGGACAGCGGCATTGGCGGCACCGGCGGAAGCGCCGGTCACCGCCTCGGCGCGGAAGGCCGGCCATTCCAGCAGGCGGTCGAGCACGCCCCAGGTGAAGGCGCCAAGCGCGCCACCGCCCTGCAGCCCCAGCGCCAGACGCTGCGGGGGTATGGGGGAAGAGCGTTGTGGGGAAAGGGCGCGGCGTACCAGCCCGCCAAACCGGCTCAGCGGACCAGACACGGTGCTCTCACTCTCTTTGGCAGGGGGCAACGCGAATCATGCTGCACTGCAACATACTCTCCTCCCGGCCCGCGCCGCCGCAAGCATCAAATTGCCGTAAGCCGGCGCATCATCGCACCGCGTCGTTACCCTTTCTGATGCAGGAACGCGGATCGCGTATGAATCGAATCCGATTGACCGGCAATTGGTCCGACAATTAGATTTATTGGTCGGATCAAATAAACCGGGGGGCGACGTGGCGGCGAGGGGGAAGGTTGCGAAGCCGCCGCGCAAATCCAGAAGCGGCGGCAATGTCTGGCGGCGCAAGGCCGACGGCGTGATCGCGCGTCTGGGCCAGCAGATCGTCGCCGGCCGGTTCGCGGCGGGCCAGCGCCTGCCGACGGAGGCCGAGTTCGGCCGCAAGCTCAAGGTCAGCCGGCCATCGATGCGCGAGGCGCTCAAGGCGCTGGCGAGCAAGGGGCTGGTTGAATTGCGCACGCGGCGCGGCACTACCGTTCTCGGCCGCGAGCAATGGGATGTGCTCGACCCCGACGTGCTGCGCTGGATGAATGCGGCACCCGATCCCGAATTCCTGATCGGCGTGCTGGAAGCGCGCATGATCTTCGAGCCTGCGGCGGCCAAGCTTGCCGCGCAGCGCGCCACGCCGGCGCAGATTTTGCAGATCGAGCGGGCGTTCCAAGGGATGGTGACTTCGCTGCCGCACGACGTCGATGCCTGCTGCCAGCATGACCTCGCGTTTCACGAAGAGATCATCGCCGCCGCCGGCAATGTGCTGCTGAGCCGGCTGGCCAGCGCCATTCGCACGGCCTTGATGTCGGTGGTGCGCATCAGCACCAATGCGCGCGAATCCTACGAGAACTCGCTGGCCGAGCACGGCGCGGTGGCCGCGGCCATTCGCCGGCGGGCACCCGACGATGCGGAGCGCGCGATGCGCATCCTGTTGAGTGGTACTGCGCGCGACCTGGCGCCGGCGTTCAAGCCGAATACAAAGCTGGGTCGCGGGCGAGCGCCGCCGGCGTGAGACGACAGATGTGACAACAACCCGAACAAACCGGAAAACCAGGAGGGAACCCCATGAAACGATCACTGCATATGATGCTGGCCGCCATCGTCGGCGCGGCATTGCTGGGCGTCATGCCGTCAACGGCGGAGGCCCAGACCAAGAAGCTGGTGCGTATCCACACCGCCGGGCCCAACGATATCGGCGTCGACAACACGATGATGGCGTGGATGTTCATGAACTATGTGAACACGCACTCGGATTCGGTCGAGGTCAAGATCTTCCCCAACAGCCAGCTCGGCCAGACGCGCGAAGTGATCGAGGCGATGCGGCTGGGCTCGGGCGCTTCGGGCACCACGGGCGGTCCGGCGGAGTACGCCTCGTTCGTCAAGCGCCTGGGCGTGCTCGGGCTGCCGTTCCTGTGGAAGAGCTACGACCACGCGGCGGCGGTTCTCGACGGGCCGGTTGGGCAGGAGCTGAACCAGGATATGGAGAAGGCCGGGTTCAAGGTGCTGTCCTGGTCGGTGAGCTGGGGCTATCGCAACGTCACGACCGCCAAGAAGGAAGTGAAAACGGCGGCCGATCTCAAGGGCCTCAAGATCCGCACTATCCCGACCAAGGTGTTCGTGGCGGCGGTCAACGCGATGGGCGCCAACGCGACGCCGATGAATTTCGGCGAGATCTATACGTCGCTGCAGAGCGGCGTGCTGGACGGGTTCGAACACACGGCCGCGACCGTGATCTCGTTCAAGATGAACGAGGTGGCGTGCTGTATCGCGCTCACCAAGCATCTGATGGACCCGACCTTCCTGGTCTTCTCGCTGCCGGAATGGCGCAAGATGACACCGGCCGAACAGGCGACGCTGCAGAAGGGCGGCGATCTAGCGGGTGAAGTCGTGCGGGCGATGGCGCCGCGGCGCGAGGCGGAGGCGCTGGCCCAGGTCAAAAAACTTGGCATGAAGGTCAACGAGATCGACTTGAAGCCGTTGGTTGAGGCGGCCATTCCGGCACAGAACGAGCTCGCCAAGGAGTTCGGTGCGGAAGCCCTGCTCGCCAAGATACGCGCTCAATAGGACGATCGAGGGTCACGGGAGCGGCTGCAATAGGCCGCTCCCGTTTTCGTGCCGACCGGAGGGGGATAGGGTGAACGCAATCTTCGCGCGGATCGATCGCGCTATCGAATTGCTGGTGGCGGTGATCTTCGCCGCCATGTGCATTGTCGGGTTGATGCAGGTCTTCAACCGCTTCGTTCTAAACGTCTCGCTCAGCTGGAGCGAGGAGGCGCAGGTCTTCGGTCATATCTGGCTGGTGTTCCTCGCCATCCCGATCGCCTATCAGCGCGGCGCGCATCTGGCAGTCGACGAGATAAGGCGCAAATTCCCGCGCAAATTCAATGTGGGCTTCGACCTGTTTGTCGAGCTGCTGTGGGCGGGCTTCGCGGTCAGCCTGATCTATCTCACCTGGCGCGTGGCTCTGGTGGCAGAGATGCAGGAATCGCCAGGCCTCGAAGTGCCGATGAGCTATCCCTATTACGGCATGATGTTTGGCGGGATCTACCTGCTGTTCGTGGCGATACGGCGCATTGCCGCCTGGTTTACCGGCGTGCCGGAGCAGGCCGGGCCATGATCACCTTCATGATGGTCTTCCTGCTGTCGACGATGCTGATCGGCATTCCGATCCTGCTGTGCATCGCGCTGGTCGGGTTCATCGGCATCGCCTGGATCCCCGGACTTGTGCTGCCGCTGTTCGCGCAGAAAATGTTCGCGCAGCTTGATTCGTTCACGCTGCTGGCGCTGCCGTATTTCATCCTCGCCGGTTCGCTGATGTCGGCGGGCGGGATGAGCCAGCAACTTGTCGATTTCGCACGCGTGCTGGTGGGTTATCTGCGTGCCGGCCTCGCCCATGCCGCGATCGTGGCCAGCATGGTGTTCGCCGGAATCTCCGGCTCGTCGACGGCCGATGCCTCGGCCATCGCGGCCATCGTCGTGCCGACGATGAAACAATCGGGCTACAAGCCGGGCTTTGCGGCGGCCTTGATCGCGGTCGCGGGCACGATCGGCGCGATCATTCCACCGAGCATGACGATGGTGGTCTATGGCGCCATCGCGCAGGTCTCAATCGGCGGGCTGTTCCTGGGCGGCATCATTCCCGGAATCATGGTCGGCCTGTTCCTGATGGCGACGGTGAAGCTCTACACCTATCACCCGAACTATCCGGAGCTGCGAGCGACGGCCGGCACGTTCGATCCCGGCGCCATCTGGCGCTCGCTGAAGACGGTATGGCCGGCCCTGGTGGCGCCCATCATCATCATCGGCGGCATTCTCAGCGGCGTGTTCACGGCGACCGAGGCGGGCGTGGTCGCCTGCCTCTACGCCTTCATCGTCGGCTTCTTCTTCTATCGCAAGATCAAGGTCAAGGATCTGGTGCCGATCTTCGTCGAGGCGGCGATGACCACCTGCATGGTGTCGGGGATCATCGCGGTGTCCGGCGCCATGGGCTGGCTGCTGGCGTATCTGCAGTTCAACGACATGGCACTGGCGATGGTAACGTCGGTGTCGAGCAACCCGACTGTCGTGCTGCTGATGCTGGCGCTGGTGATGATCGTCCTTGGTACCTTCGTCGACTCGCTGGCCATCCTGCTGGTGTTTGCACCCGTGGCGATCCAGATCAGCACCGTCTACGGCATCGATCCGTTCCAGATGGGGCTCGTGATGGTGATGTGCAACCAGATCGGCGCGGTGTCGCCACCCACGGCACCGCTGTTGTTCGTCACCACCAGTATTGCCAAGACTACGCTCGACCAGACTAACCGCCATGTCTGGCCGTTCATGGCGGTGGAGACGCTGGTGATGGTGCTGGTGATCTTTATCCCCGGCCTGGCGAGTTGGATTCCGACGTATTTCCTGGGGCGCTAAGCGGGGATGACGGTGATGCCGTGGGCGGCGAGGCCGATCGAGACGGCGGTGCCGGGCTTCAATGGCCGCATCACGGCGCGGTCGACGATGAAGAGCTCGGCCAGCGGCGTCGAAACCGTGTACTCCATGTGCGTGCCGAGATAAGCGGCCTTGGCGATCTCTCCCTCGATTGACGGGCGGTTCGAGCGCTCGGGCGAGAGCAGCAGCGATTCCGGCCGGATGGCGACCTTGCCCGCGCCCGGCCGCACGCCGCGATGGGGCAGGGTGACGCTGAGGGCGCCGATGCGTACCTCGGCGCGGTCGTTCTGATGTGGGCCGATCTCGACGGGTACGATGTTGGCGTCGCCGATGAAATCCGCCACGAACAAATCGGCTGGCGCTTCGTAGAGGTCGCGGGGCGCGCCGGTTTGGGCGATCACGGCATTGGCCATCACAATGATGTTGTCGGAGACGGCCAGCGCTTCCTGCTGATCGTGCGTCACATAGGCAACGGTCAGATTGAGCTTGAGCTGGAGCTCGCGGATGTCCTCGCGGACCTGGCGGCGCAGCTTGGCGTCGAGGTTGGACAACGGCTCGTCGAACAACAGCACCTGCGGCTCGAGCACCAGGGCACGCGCCACGGCGACGCGCTGCTGCTGGCCGCCGGAGAGCTCCGAGGGCAGGCGGCTGTCGTAGCCGGTGAGGCCGACCACGCCCATCTTCTCGCGCGCGAGCTCGTAGGCCTGCGACTTCTTCATGCCGCTAACGGTCGGGCCGTAGGCGACGTTCTCCAGCACGCTCATATGCGGGAAGAGGGCGTAGGACTGGAACACCATGGAGACGTCGCGCTCGGCGGCTGAGAGCAAGGTAACGTCCTTGCCGCCGATCATGATCTTGCCTTCGCTCGCCATTTCCAGGCCGGCGATAAGCCGCAAGGTCGTGGTTTTGCCGCAGCCCGACGGACCCAAGCAGCGTGACAAGCTGGCCGGGCTGGATGGTGAACGAGACATCGTTCACCGCCACCACGCTGCCGTAGCTCTTGGTGACGTTGCGGAACTCGACGGAGGCGGGTCCGGACTTGGCCATTTTCATCAACCTGCAGCTTGAATAGCGACGGCGCCCGGCCGTGCGGCGGCCGAGCTTGCGCTCGCCGACCAGGACCTGGATCAGCAGGATGGCGACCAGCATGACAACGATCAGTACGGATGAATACGCGATGGCGAGGCCGAACTCGCCGGCCTCGACGCGGCCGACGATGTAGGCGGTCGCCATGTTGTACTCGGCTGAGACCAAGAAAATGATGGCGCTCACCGCCGTCATCGCGCGCACGAAGCTGTAGACCAAAGAGGCCACCATGGCCGGGCGCAGCAGCGGCATCACGACGCGGCGAACGGTCGTGAAGGTGCGCGCCCCCAAGGTCTGCGAGGCCTCGTCCAGGCTCTTGTCGATCTGGCTGAGCGTGGCTATCCCTGAGCGCACGCCGACCGGCATGTTGCGGAAGACGAAGCAGATCACCAGGATGATGCCCGTGCCGGTGATTTCAATGGGTGGCACGTTGAAGGCCAGGATGTAGCTGACGCCGACGACCGTGCCGGGAATGGCGAAGCTCAGCATCGTGCCGAACTCGAAGCTGCGCTGGCCCTTGAAGCGCTGGCGGGTCAGCAGATAGGCGGTGAGCAGGCCGATGATGGCGGTGAGCGGGGCGGCAATTGCCGAGATTTCGATCGTGGTCCAGAACGAGTTCCAGGCCGAGCCGGAGAAATGCAGGCCCCAGGCGGCGCGCTCGATCGAGAAGCCGGTGCGGTAATGCTCGAGCGTGGGCGTGTAGTCGCGCCCCATCGTCTTGACGAAGCCGCCGACCAGGATGGTCGCGTAGATGACGATGGTGAGGAACGCCCAGGGGAGTGCGGTGCCGTAGCAAAGGATCGCGACGCGGCGCGGCAAGGGCAGCGGCAATCCCGAATCGCCCTTGCCGGTGACGGTGGTGTAGGAGCGCTTGCCGAGCCAGCGATGCTGGGCATAGAAGGCGGCAAGCGTGAAGGCGAGCAGAATGATCGCCAGCACCGCGGCGCGGCCCTGGTCGTGCGAGGCGCCGACCACGGCGAAGAAGATCTTGGTCGACAGCACTTCGAAATTGCCGCCCAGCACGAGGGGATTGCCGAAATCGGCCAGGCTCTCGACGAAGCCGAGCAGGAAGGCGTTGGCGATGCCGGGGCGCATCAGCGGCAGCGAGATGGTGGAGAAGGTCGTCCAGCTCTTGGCGCGCAGGGTCTGCGAGGCTTCCTCGAGCGAGGGGCTGATGCCCTGCACGACGCCGATCAGCACCAGGAAGGCGATCGGCGTGAACGCCAGCAATTGCGACAGGAACACGCCCGGCATGCCGTAGATCCAGCGCGAGCGCGGGATGTCGAACCATTCAAACAGAAGCGCGGAGATGGCGCCGGAGCGGCCGAACAGCAGAATCACAGCAAGGCCGATCACGAAGGGCGGGGTGATGATCGGCAGCACGGTGAGTGCCCGCAGCAGACCCTTTGCCCGAAAGTTCGTGCGCGTGGCGATGAGTGCGAAGGCGAGGCCTAGTGCCGTGGTGCCGACACCGACGAGCACGCCCAGGAACAGCGTGTTCCACGCGACACCGCAGCGCAGATTGGAGTGCAGGCAGTCCAGTCCCCAGATCGATTTCTCGAAGGTTTTGGCGATGAACTCGTTGAGGGCGAGATTGCCGGAATTGTCCTGGAAGGCGCTGATCAGGATCTTGAGGACGGGAAAGAAGACGAACAGCGCGATCAGGCCGATGATCAGACCAATCGATGAGACCGTGAAGGCATCGCCACGGCAGAAGCCGCGCGCCGCAAGGCCGTGACAGATCAACATCAGGAAGCCGAAGGCGCAGAAGAAGGCGCCGGTGCCCATGCCGGCCTGGCGCGGGCCCGGGCCGCCGAAGAGCGACGCGAGCCAGGGCCACGACCAGCCGCGATGATCGATGGCGAAGCCTTCGATCGCCATCCAGGCGATCCCGATCACGCCGCCCCAAATCAGCGCCGTGGCGGCGCGCGGGTCGTCGCGCTTCCACAGCAATGGCAGAGCAATGACGATGACGGGAATTGCGAGCGGCAGCAGCCAGGGCCGGCCGCCGAACAAGCCGAGGAAGAGAGCGGAGCCTGCGGGCCCGGTCGGATAGCCCGCGAGCCAGCGCATCGACGAAAAATCGGCGCCCTCGACCATGTACCAGGGCAGCACGGCAAAGCCGAGTGCCGCCAGCACAAGCCACAGGAGCGCCGATTTCCTCATCTTGCGATCAACCGAAATGGATCGTGGCGATCACTTCGGCAGGTTCTTCACCTCGTTGTCCCATTTCGACAGCAGGCGACGGCGCTCCGCTGAGGAACCGTACTTCACGAAATCGTAGTCGATCAGCTTGATCTCGCTGAGCTTGGGGGCTTGTGGCGGGACCGGCGCGTTCTTGTTCGACGGCACCTGGTAGGATTTGCCCTGCGTCGCGCCCAGCGCCTGCGCGGCCGGGGTGAGCGCCCAGTCGTACCATTTCTTGGCGTTGTCGAGATTGCGCGCGCCCTTGATGATCGTCATCGAGCCGATCTCGTAGCCAGTACCTTCGCACGGTGCCACGACCTTGATGGGTGCCCCGTCGACGACCATCGTTACCATGTCGTGCTGGAAGACGATGCCGACCGTGGTCTCACCCAGCGCCGTCGCCTTGGCGGGAGCGGCGCCCGACTTGGTGTACTGGTTGATGTTCTGGTGGAGCTTCTTCAGGTAGTCGAAGCCCTTGTCCTCACCCAGAAGCTGCACCATCGTCGCCAGCATGGTGTAGGACGTGCCCGATGAATTCGGATCGGCGACCTGCACCTCATCCTTCAGCTTTGGATTGAGCAGATCGGACCAGCATTTCAGCTCGGGAATGCCTTTGGAGGCGAGCTGCTTGGTGTTGTAGCCGTAGCCCAACGCGCCGGCATAGACGCCGATCGTGCGCTTCTTGGATGCCTGCCACTGCTTGATCGCCCAATCCTGCAGGTCTTTGTTCATTGCTGATTTATATTCCTGCGACAGGCCTTCCTCGGCCGCCTGCAGATGTGGGTCGCCCGTGCCGCCCCACCAGATGTCGCCGCGCGGGTTAGCAGCCTCGGCCTTCACTTGCGCGTAGAGCTCGCCCGAGCTCTTGCGGGTCATGGCGACCTTGATGCCGGTCTCGCGCTCGAACGCGGTGGTCATGGCGCGGCACCATTCTTCCTGCACCGTGCAATAGAGGACGAGGTTGCCTTGTGCCTTTGCAGCACCGGAAAAGCCGGCCAACGCCGCGACGGCGCCGGCGGCGATAATGATTCGATTGATCCAAGACGTCGGACTCATGGTTCCCTCCCGGGGTTATACGTGATGGCGCGGGCCTTCTTTCGGGCCCATCACGCATCTTGTTTGTTGTGCGATGGTGATGACCGGCGCCGCTTAGCGGATGCCGGTCAGGTCCATCAGTGTGTTCTTGATGGCCGGCGTTGCCGCCAGCACGGCATTGCCGCGCAGGAGGCCGTCACCGGCCAGAAAATCGTTGATGCTACCGCCCGCCTCTTCGACCATCAGCAGGGCCGCGAGGCAGTCCCAGGCATTGATGTGCAGCTCGACATAACCGTCGGCGCGGCCGTCGGCGACATAGGCGAGGCCGAGCGCGCCCGAGCCCGCGCGCCGGAAACTCGCACCCGCACCGACGACCTTGTCCATCATCTCGAGATAGGCCGACATCGGCCGGCGCGGCGACCAGCCGAGCTCGATCACCGAATTGCGCATCGAGGTGGCGTCGCTGACACGCATTGCGCGATCGTTGCAGAACGCGCCGACGCCCTTGAAGCCGGTGAACATCTCGTTGGTCATCGGATTGTAGATGACGCCGATCGCCGACTTGCCTTCACGCATGAAGGCGATCGAGATGCAGAAATGGTCGACGCCGCGCGCGAAATTGGCGGTGCCGTCGATCGGGTCGATGACCCAGAGCTGCGGGCTGAACGTGCCGCCGCCTTCTTCGCCCAGAAACGTATCCTCCGGAAAGGCCTCGCCCAGGCGCGCCACGATCAGCTTCTCGACCGCGCCGTCGGCGGCGGTGAGATAATCCTGCGGCCCTTTGAACTGCACTTTCAGGCTGTCGCGATTGGTGAAGTATTTGCGCGCCAGATTGCCGGCCTCGCGCGCCACGGCGCACGCCGCCAGGTACCGTCGCTCCAATCCCCGTTTCATGCTCATTTTCCGGCGGCCGCCCGTTCGCTGTTGCGCGCCGCACCGGCGAAACGGGCACGTCGGCAGTGTTTCAATAAAGTGACAGTTTCATGACAAGGCATGGACGCGTCAATACGTTTTACCCGCGCACACATCGAATTTTTCCCTCAGCGCATCGTCGGCATGATGAATTCGGCGCCGCTGCGGATGCCGGTCGGCCAGCGCGCCGTCACCGTCTTCAATTTCGTGTAGAAGCGCACGCCTTCGGGCCCGTGCATGTGGATGTCGCCGAACAGCGAGCGCTTCCAACCGCCGAAGCTGTGGAAGGCCATTGGCACCGGAATGGGGACGTTGACGCCGACCATGCCGATCTTGGCGCGGCTGGCAAATTCACGCGCGGCGTCGCCGTCGCGGGTGAAGATCGCCGTGCCGTTGCCGAATTCGTGATCGTCGACCAGCTTGATTGCCGACTCAAAGTCGGGCGCACGCACGACCGAGAGGACGGGGCCGAAGATCTCTTCCTTGTAGATCTTCATCTCCGGCTTCACGTGGTCGAACAGGCAGCCGCCGAGGAAGTAGCCCTTCTCGTAGCCCTGCAGCTTGAGGCCGCGGCCGTCGACGACCAGCTTGGCGCCTTCGGCCACGCCTGAGTTGACATAGGAGCGGACCTTGTCGAGATGGATTTTGCTGACCAGCGGTCCCATCTCGGAGTTCCGGATCGGCGCCGGGGCCTACTTTCAGCGAGCGCACGCGCGGCTCGAGGCGCTTGACCAGCTCGTCGCCGGCCTTGCCGACCGCGACGGCGACGGAGATCGCCATGCAGCGCTCGCCGGCGGAGCCGTAGCCGGCCCCCATCAATGCGTCCGTTGCCTGCTCGAGATCGGCGTCGGGCATCACCACCATGTGGTTCTTGGCGCCGCCCAGCGCCTGCACGCGCTTTCCGTGCGCGGAGCCGGTCGTGTAGATGTATTCGGCAATCGGCGTCGAGCCGACGAAGCTGACCGCGGCAATGCGCGGGTCGCTCAAGATGGCGTCGACCGCTTCCTTGTCGCCATTGACGACGTTGAGCACGCCCTTCGGCGCGCCGGCTTCCATCATCAGCTCGGCCAGGCGCAGCGGGCAGGACGGATCCTTCTCCGACGGCTTGAGGATGAAGCTGTTGCCGCAGGCGAGGGCGAGCGGGAACATCCACATCGGCACCATGGCCGGGAAGTTGAACGGCGTGATGCCGGCGCACACGCCCAGCGGCTGGCGCATGGAGTAGGAGTTGATGCCGCGGCCGACGGCCTCGGTGAACTCGCCCTTGAGCAGATGCGGGATGCCGCAGGCGAACTCGACGACCTCGAGGCCGCGGGTGATCGAGCCCTTGGCGTCGGGCAGCGTCTTGCCGTGCTCGGCGGTGACCATCGCCGCGAGCTCGTCGATGTTGCGCTCGACCAGCTCCTTGAAGCGGAACATCACGCGCGCGCGCTGCAGCGGCGGGGTGGCGGCCCAGCCGATCTGGGCGGCCTGCGCCGCCTCAACGGCGGCGGAGACTTCGGCCTTCGAGGCGAAGGGGACCTTTGCCGACAGCTCGCCCGTGGCGGGGTTGAAGACATCGCCGAAGCGGCCCTTGCCGTTGACGCGCGCGCCGTTGACGAAATGATGCAATGTGACGGTCATTTTGAACTCACCTTGGATTTGTGCCGCGCCTGCCAGAGCGAGGAGACGTGCTGATAGCGGCGCGCGATTTCGGCCCCTGCCGCCCGGTCGTCGATCTTGCCGGCGAACCAGGCTTCGGCCGTGTCCCAGAATATATACCGGCCGACGGCAAAGCCACGAACCAATGGTTCGGCGGTGGAGGCGGCAAAGGCCCGGGCCAAGTCCTGCTCGCTGGAATTGATGCCCAGGATCAGGATGCCCCGGCATTGCGGGTCGCGGGCGCGCACCACATCGCCCATGGCGCGCCAGGCGGCCGCGTCGGCGCCGGGCGGCAATTTCCACCAATCGGGCTTGATGCCGAGATCGTAGAAGCGCGTCAGGGAGCGCACCAGCCCCTCGTCGCCGCCGCGGCGGGTGGGGATGATCTCCAGCAGCAGCTCGTGGCCGGTTCCCACGCAGGCGCGGAACAGCTTGGCGACTTGCGCCTCCTGCGCTTCGCGCTGCGCCTGCGGGTCGTCGGGATGATAGGTGACGAGGCATTTGACGACGTGCTCGGCCGGCCACATCCGCAAGGTCAGTGCGGGATCGGGTCCGCCTTCGAAGGCGAGCGGCGAAGCGCCGGGCAGCTCCATCGGCCGCGCCAGCCAGATGCCAGTGCCGGTGAGGGCGTAGAGCGGATCGCGGCCGAAGCGGTCGTCGACAATGGCGCCGGCGCCGGGGACGCCGCCCAGGGTCGACTTCACCACCTCGGCGACAATGGCCTTGAAGCGATCGATGCGCGCATGCGGCTGCTTGTGGCGCTCGGCGAGATCTTCGAACTGGCGGCGATGATCGAAGGCCAGCGCCTGGATCTCCGGCCACGCCTTGCGGCCGGTGGTGGTGCGGTGCAGATGCGCGACCAGCGGATCGGCATAGAGCTTGGTGACGGATTTGGCGCGGCCAAGGAAATCGTTCAGCTCCGTCCAGCTCGGCATGGCCGGCGCGCAGCCATGGCGCGAGACGACCAGGGCACCGCAGGCATTGGCGAAGGCGCAGGCGGTTTCCCAGGGCTCGTCGCGCAGCCAGCCGCGCAGCAGCCCGGCCATGAAGCCATCGCCCGCACCCAGCACGTTGAACACATCGACCGGGAAACCGGGATGGGTAATGGCATCATCCACGCTGGCCGGGATCGGGCCGGTGAAGACGGCGCAGCCCTTGGCGCCGCGCTTGAGCACGATCGTCGCCTTGGAGAGCGAGCGCAGCTTGCGCAACGCCGTCAGCGTGTCGGTGGAGCCGCCGGCGATATGCACTTCCTCTTCCGTGCCGACCATCAGATCGCATTCGGCGACGATCGACTGGATGTGCTTGCTGACATTGTCGGAGGCGACGAAGCGCTGCTCGCCCATGCCGGGCGAGGTGAGGCCCCACAGCACAGGCCGGTAGTCGATATCGAGCACGACCTTGGTGCCGGCGGCCTTGGCGTAGGCGATGGCGGTGCGGCAGGCCTTGTCGGTCGAGGGCGTGGAGAAATGCGTGCCGGTGACGATCAACGCTTTCGCCGACGCGATGAAGGCGGCGTCGAAATCCTCCGGCGAGATCGCCATGTCGGCGCAATTCTCGCGGAAGAAGATCAGCGGAAAGGTGTCGCTGTCTTTGATGCCGAGGATGACGAGGCCGGTGAGCCGCTTGGGATCGGTGCGGACATGGCTCACGTCTACGCCCTCGGCGGCGAGCGTCTCGCGCACGAAGCGGCCCATATGCTCGTCGCCGACGCGCGTCAGCATGGCGGGCTTGAGGCCGAGGCGCGCGGCACCGGTCGAGATGTTGGCGGGGCAGCCGCCGAGATATTTGGCGAAGCTCGACATATCCTCGAGCCGTGCGCCGATCTGCTCGCCGTAAAGATCCACGGCGGCGCGGCCCATCGCGATGAAATCCAGCTTGCGCGACATGGCGGCGGAATCAGGCATCCTTGGTCACGCCGCGCGGATGCCAGATCTCCGCCTTCGCGTCCATGGTCCAACGATGCTCGGCGGTGAATTCCGGCACCGTGTAGGGGTTGTCGGGCAGATGACGGATCACCCAGGCGTAATACATGCCGTAGCCCGGGGCCGCGGTCTGCGCGTGATCGTTGCCGGCGATGATCTTCACCGTGTCGTTCTGGCGCACTTTGTAGACGGCATCGCCGTGTTCGGCGTGGCCGTACCCTTGCGGCTGGGTGAAGCGATAGTGATAGATCTCCGGCTGCGGATGATGATGGGGCGGATAGCTCGACCAGCGGCCGGGCAGGGTGACGACTTCGCCCAACACCAGCTCCGCGTTCGCGTCGGCATTGGTGCGGTCGAAGATCGTGCGCACGAGGCGCAGGCAGGCACCGCCGACCTGGCCCTTGCCGCGCTGCTCGTCCTTCGTGTCTTGCGGCTGATAGAGGCGTGTCGCGAAGCTGCGGGTGTTGGCGACGCGATAGACGGTGAGCTCCGCATCGGTCTTGGCGCTCACGCGCACGCTCTGGCCGGCGGCATGGTGCACGCAGCTCGGGCTCTCGTCGAACAGCGAGCCGCGGCTGAACTTGGCGCTCTGGTTGCCGACGGCGATCTCGACCGTGCCGGACATCAGCAGCCACGCAGTCTCGCCGGGTGTCGTCTCCTGATGCGTCTCGCCGGCGCGCAGCTTCAGGACCTCGAAGCCGATGCCGGTCGGGGTATCACGATCGTCGGTGGCGGCGATGCGCGTGAGGCCGGGCTTGAAGCCGTCGCGATGATCGGAATTGAGAATGGGCATGACGTGCCTCTTCAGTTCGGGCGATTGGTCAGGTAATGGCCGAAGGCGACGACCAGCGATTGCGCCAGGCACATCGGTGCCACAAGCGAGCGGAACGGCTGGGTGTGGTCGTCGGGAATCTCGAAGCTGACCGAAGCGCGCTTGGCGATCGGGCTCAGCGGCGAGTTCGTCAGCGCGATCGTCTTTACGCCGCGCTCCTGGCAGGATTCCACGGTGCGGACGACCTCGGCTGCATAGTCCTTGAAGCTCACGGCGATCAGCAAATCGTCGCGCGAGATTAGGCGGGCCTGGTCTTCCACCATGCCGCCCACGCCATCCATCAGCCGGCTGCGCTGATCGAGGCGGTTGAGCACATAGTTGATGTAGAACGCGACCGGGAAGGAGCGGCCCTGCGCCAGGACGTAGACCTCCTTCGCGCGGGCCATCAGCGCGATGGCGCGCTCGAGCTCGGCGGCGCCGACCGTCTCATGAAGCTGCTCGAGCGCTGCAATGCCGTCGCCGGCGAATTGCGCGAGCATGGCGGCGGCGTTGGTGCCGTTCGCACCTTGCCGTGCGGTGCGCAGCGCCGCGATGCGCTCGCGATAGCTCGGCGAATGCGCGACCAGACGCGCGCGAAACACCAGCTGCATGTCGCTGAAGCCTTCGTAGCCGAAGAAATTCGCGAAACGGATGATGCTCGAGGGCTGCACGCCGGCGTTGGTCGCGACCGTCGCGACGGTGCCCAGCGCCAGTTCGTTGGGATGACGCAGCGCAAATTCCGCGATCTGCTGCAAGCGCCCCGACAGCTCGCCGAAGCGGCGCGAGATCTGCGATTTCAAATCATCAAAGGTGCGGGGTGCGCGCATGACGGAAATATGACAGCCCTCCCGAGGCGGATTTTATATCGGCGCTGAAATCGCTGAATGACCCTTTACAGCATATGATAGAACACGTATTCTGCTTTGCAAAGCGAATAGAACAAACATTTTGAGGAACGCCGCGTGACGACAGAACCTCAAAAAATCGGCTTCATCGGCCTTGGCCTGATGGGTCACGGCATGGCGAAAAACCTCGTCACCAAGGGGTTTTCGCTCAGCATCCTTCCGCACAAAAATCGCGTTCCGGTTGAAAGCCTGACGACGCTCGGGGCGCGCGAAGCCAAGAGCGGCGCCGAGCTCGCCCGCGACTGCGACATCGTCTTCATCTGCGTGACCGGCTCGCCGCAAGTGGAAGAGGCGATCTATCGCAAGGACGGCATCCTCGAGGGTGCGCGCAAGGGCTTGATCGTCATCGATTGCTCGACCAGCGAGCCGGCCTCCACCGCCAAAATCGCCGCGGACCTCGCCGCCAAGGGCGTCACCTTGGTGGATGCGCCGCTCGCGCGCACGCCCAAGGAGGCCGAGGAGGGGCGCCTCAACGTCATGGTCGGCGCTTCGGACGCGATTTTTAGAACGATTGAAAAGGCGCTCAAAACGTTCGCGGAGAATATCTTTCACGTCGGCGAGCTTGGCGCCGGGCACAAGATGAAGCTCATCAACAATTTCCTGGCGATGGGGCAGGCGGCGCTGATCGCCGAGGCGCTGGCGGCGGGCGCCAAGGCGGGCGTGGATCTGGAGAAATTCTGCAAGCTGGTGGGGGCGGGGGCGGTCAACAGCGGCATCTTCCAGATGATCGCCGTGCAGGCGGCCACGCTTGGCAAAGTCGACGGGCTGCAATTCCAGCTCGCCAACGGCCGCAAGGACCTTCGCTACTACACGCATATGACCGAGGCGCTGCCGGTTACGAGCTTTCTTGCGGAAGCCGTGCACCAAACTTTCATCCAGGCGGACAATCTCGGTTTCGGCGCCAAGTTCGTGCCCTCGCTGATCGAGGCGCAGGAGAAGGTCAACGGCGTGAAGATCGTGAAGCGGTAGCCACGGCGGCCGGGAAGGGAGAGGCCAATGCAAGCGACGAAGGAACAGCGGGCACAAGGCGATCTGCCGCCGGCGCAATTCGCCAAGGGCAAGCTTCACGTCAGCCATCTCAAGGACGCGGTCTTTGATGAGGGCTTGCGCGAATATTTCGCGTATCGCGATCTCGGCATGGTTGGCCCCACCGGCGGCAAGGTTCGCGCGCATGTGATCCGCCCCAGCAAGAAATGCGACAAGCCGGGCGATCTGCATTACCACGTTCTGGATTTCCAGATGGTCTACGTGCTCAAGGGCTGGGCGCGGGTGTATTTCGAGGGGCGCGGTGAAGTGCGCTTCGAGGAAGGCTCGTGCATGTATCAGGAGCCGGGCATTCATCACCGCGTGCTGGAATATTCCGATGACTACACGGTCATCGAGATCACCGCGCCGGCGGATTTCGAGACGGTGAGTGTCGCGCCCTAGGAGGGGTGCAAGGGCGGGGTTTTCAACGATCGCAGCAACGCGACGACCAACAAAACCACCAGGGAGGACAACGATGAAAAAGGGAATGATCACACGGCGCGGGCTTCTGACGACGACGGCGCTGGCCGCGGGCGGCACGGCCTTCTTCGGGCCGTGGAAGCACAACCATGTCTGGGCGCAAAAGACCGACAAGCCGCTCCTGATCGGGCTGACGCACGATGCCAGCGGCCAGTTCGCCAATAGCGGCCAGGACGAAATGCGCGGCACGGTCATGGCGATCGACGAGCAGAACGCCAAGGGCGGCGTGCTTGGGCGCAAGATCACCTACATCACGGCCGACACGGAGACCACGCCCGCGACGGGTACGCGCGTGGCGCAGCGCATGATTACGCGCAACGAGGTGGCCTTCATCGTCGGCGCGATCCAGTCCGGTGTCGCCAATGCCATCGGTCAGGTCGCGCAGAAATACGGTGTCGTCTACTTCAACACCAATTCCAGCTCGCCCACCGAGGCCGGCAAGGATTGCCAGCGCGTCAAGTTCGTGTGGGACGGGACGGGCGCCAATTTCGCCAACGCCGCGACAGCCAACGCCATCAAGACCTTCGGCAAGAAATGGCTTCTGCTCACCAACGACTATGTGTGGGGGCACAACACGTCCAAGGCGACGCGTGAGATCGGCACCAAGGCCGGCGCCGAGATGATCGACGAGATCCTCGTGCCGGTCGGCACGCGCGATTTCTCGCCGATCCTGCTGAAAATCCAGCAAGCGAAGCCGGATATCGTCGCGGCCGCGGTCGGCGGCGACGATTTCAAGGTGATGCGCCAGCAGGTGGTCGACATGAAGCTCGACCGCAAACCGGCCTGGCTCAACAACCAGCAGGACTGGCCCGATGTGTATGGCCTGGGCATCGATGCCGTGTTCGGCGTGTTCGGCACGACCTGGTACCACCGGCTGAAGCTGCCGGGCGTGGACGATTTCGTGAAGCGCTACCAGGCGCGCTGGCCCGACACGCGCATCGATGTGCCGGGCAACGTCTCCTATAACGGCTATGTCGCGATGCGCGAGCTCTTGCGGGTCATTGCAGAGACCGGCAGCACCAACAACCTCAAGGTCATCAAGGCTCTTGAGGGCCGCAAGATGACCGCCGTGGACCGCATGCAGGATCATGACGCCACGATCGATCCGATCTCGCATCACGTGCAGCAGACGGTCTATCTCGCCACGGGCAACGACAAGCCGGGCGATCCGACCGACTACTTTAAGATCCTCAGCGCCGCGACGCCGGAAGAGGCGCGCGACCCCAATGAGGCGGGGACCTGCAAGTTGCAATCCTATAACGACACGCCGAGCTACGAGATGTGATGGGATCGCCGGTGCGGACGGGTTCAGCCCGTCCGCACCGGCACGCATCATCATGGATTTCCTCCTGCATCTGCTGCCGCATCTGCTCAACGGACTGGCCCTCGGCCTGCTGTTCGCGCTGGTGGCGTTGGGTTTCATGCTGATCATCAGCGTGATGGAGGTGATCAACCTGGCGCATGGTTCGTTGTTCGCGCTGGGGGCGTATGTGGCGCTCGTCTTCCTATCGCCCGATGGTGCCGCACAGCTCGGCTTTCCCGGCTTTTCGAAAATGCTGGGCTTGGAGTGGCGCTTCGCCATCGCACTGGTGGCGGCCCCCGTTATCGTCGGTATTGTCGGCATGGGGCTGGAGCTGTGCCTGCGCCGCACCTATGGCAAGGACCCGCTCTACGGGCTGCTGCTGACCTTCGGGGCCGCGCTGGTTTTGGAGGAGTTGATCCGCGCCACCTGGGGGCCGAGCGAGCGCTATCTCGAGATTCCCGCCGCGATCAAGGGCAGTGTCCTGATCGGCGACTTGATCTATTCCAAATACCGCTTCTTCGCCTCGGGCTTTGCCATCGCGATGATCGGGCTGCTGTGGCTGTTCCTGCAGCGCACGCCCTATGGCGCGCTGATCAAGGCAGGGGCGCATGACAGCGAGATGGTGCGGGCACTCGGCGTCAACCTGTCGCGGCTCAGGCTGTTCGTGTTCGCCTTCGGCACGGCGCTCGCGGCCATCGCCGGCATCATCATGGCGCCGATCTGGGGTGTCAGGCCCCACGTGGGCGTGGATGCGGTGGTGCCGGCCTTCGTCGTGATCGTGCTGGGCGGCGTTGGCAGTTTCTGGGGCGCCGTCATCGCCGGATTGCTGGTCGGCATGGTGGTCGGGCTGACGGCCGCGTATGCCACCGACTGGTCGCTGATCTCGATGTATATCCTGCTGATCCTGGTCGTGACGTTCCGGGCGCGCGGGCTCTTGGGCAAGAAAAGCGTGCTGGAGAACTAGATGCTGACGCGCTGACGACCAGCCGGCTGGATGGATCACGCCCGCGATGGTTGCCGCCTTCGTTCTGTTCGGCACGCTGCCGCTCTGGATCGGGGCGATCGGCCTCTACCCCTATCTCGGCATCGAGGTGCTGATCTGGTGCATCTTCGCGCTCGGCTTCAACGTGCTGCTGGGCTACACCGGGCTGCCCTCCTTCGGGCATGGCGCCTATCTCGGCATCGGCGCCTATGCGATGGGGCTGACGCAATTCCATCTCGTGCCCAATTTGTGGGTCGGCCTGCTTGTCGCGATCGTGGCGGCGGGCGTCTTCGGCGGGGCGGTCGGGCTTTTCATTTCACATCGCCGCGGCATCTATTTCGCGCTGATGACTATCGCCTTCGGGCAGATGTTCTTCTTCATCGCCAGCAAATGGACGTCGGTGACGGGCGGCGAGGACGGGCTGCTCAAGATCGCCCGCCTGCCTGCCGATTTCGGCGTGGCGTCGGTCGATCTGCGCGGCAACATGGCGTTCTACTATTTCATCTTCGCGTGCTTCGTCATCGCCTGCGTCTTCCTGTGGCGGCTGGTCAATTCGCCCTTCGGCAAAGTCCTGCAGGCGATCAAGCAGAACGAGATGCGTACCGGCTTCCTCGGCTACAACGTGCGTCTCTATAAATGGGCGAGCTTCACGCTGTCTTGCGCCGTCGCCGGCTTGGCGGGCGGGCTGTTCGCGATGGCGCAGAGCGGCGCCTTCATCCAGGTGATGAGCCTGCAATCTTCGGGCATCGTCGTGCTGATGACGCTGATCGGCGGCGGGTTCGTCAGCTTCTGGGGCCCGGTCATCGGCACGGTGCTGTTCTTCGTGGCGCGCGACCTGCTCGGGACCTACGCCGAGGATACGTGGCTGCTGTGGTACGGGCTCATGTTCATGCTGGTCGTCATGTTCAAGCCGGAAGGTGTCGCCGGCATCTGGCACGATGTGATGCATCGCCTGGGCCGCCACGCGCCGGCGCGGCCGGCCTTGCTCGCGGCGCTGTGGAGGTAGCATGGCGCTGTTCGAAGCCCAGAAACTGCACAAGCGCTTCGGCGATCATGTCGTGCTGGAGGAGATCAGCCTCGATTTCGCCGAGGGCCAGCTCAGCGGCATCATGGGGCCCAACGGGGCGGGCAAGACGACCTGCTTCAATGTGCTGACCGGGCGCTACAAGCCCGATCGCGGCCGCGTCACCTTCGACGGCGAGGACATTACCGGCCTGCCGCCGCGGCTGATCGCGCGCAAGGGTATTTCGCGCTCGTTCCAGATCATGAACGTGTTCGACCAGTATACGGCGCTTGAAAACGTGATGCTGGCGGTGCCGGATTTGCGCGTGCGCGGCTTCGACATGCTGGGCGATGTGCACGGCGACAGCACGGCGGAAGACAAGGCGGCCGCCGTATTGGCCCGTGTCGGTCTCAAGGGCAAGGAACGCGAGATCGCCAAGGGCTTATCCTACGGTGACCGCCGCGCGCTGGAGATTGGCATATCGTTGGGGGCGGAGCCGCGCCTGTTGTTCCTCGACGAGCCGACTTCTGGGCTCGGGACGGAAGCGACGGCGCGGCTCGCAAACCTCATTGCAGAGCTCAAGCACGATCTGACGATCGTGGTGATCGAGCACGACATGCATTTCCTGTTCGGCCTTGCCGACACGATCGCGGTCATCCATTGGGGCCAGGTAATCGCGCGCGGCACGCCCGACGAGCTGCGCGCCAATGAATGGGTGCGCGCCTCCAACCTGGGGCGGCTGTCATGATCCTCGACGTGGCTGGCATCGACACGTATTACGGCGAGACCCAGGCGCTGTTCGGCGTATCGCTGCAGGTCGACGAGGGTGAAATCGTGGCGCTGCTCGGCGCCAACGGGGCCGGCAAGACGACGACGTTACGCTCAATCCTGGGGCTGACGCCAGCGCGCATCGGGCATATCAAGTTCGATGGGGCGGAGATCACCCGCAAGGCCACGCACGAGATCGCACGCGGCGGGATCGGCTGGGTGCCCGACGACCGGCGCGTGTTTCCGACCCTGACGGTCGAGCGCAACCTCACCATCGCCATCAAGAAGACCCGTTTTCGGCCGTGGAGCGAGAAGGAAGTCTGCGAGATCTTTTCGCCGCTGCATTATCTGCGCGGCCGGGAGTGCGAAAATCTGTCGGGCGGCGAAATGCAGATGGTGGCGATCGCGCGCGCCTTGCTGGGCTCGCCGGGACTGGTGTTGTTCGATGAGCCCTCGCAAGGGCTGGCGCCGCGCATCGTTCAGATCGTGCTCGACACGATCCGCCGGCTGAAGGCGGAAGGCATCTCGGTGCTAGTCGTCGAACAGAATGCCGAGGCGGCGCTGTCGGTCGCCGACCGGGTCTACGTGCTCGATCATGGGCGGGTTGTCTATGACGGAGATGCGCAGGTGCTACGCGCCAACGCGGCGCTGCGCCGCCAGCTTTTAGGGGTGTGAGGATGAGCGCGCCGCCGATCCTGGCCCTCGAGGCCATCCGCAAGGAATACACGATGGGCTGGCCGCGCAAGCGCGTGACCTTCTCGCTGGCCGCCGACCTCGTTTTCGACAAGCCGGAGATCGTGGGCGTCATGGGGCCCAACGGTGCGGGCAAGACCACGCTCTTTGAAATGATGACCGGCAGCAACCAGCCGAGTGCGGGCCGCGTTCTGTGCATGGGGCGCGACATCCATCGCGTGAAATACCGCGAACGCGACCGTCTCGCGATCCACTATCACCAATCCTACCAGGTGCGGAAATTCCGCCGCCGGGTGCCGTCGGCCTTGCTGCAATCGGCGGGCTGCGACTATCCGATGGTGCATCTGTTCGACGAGCCGCAATTCAACACGCAAGACGGCTATATCGGCTTCATGCTGGATTTCTTCCGCCGCCTGCGCGGCGAGGGGCGTCTGGTGCTGATCTGCCTGCACCCGACGGCGCAATATCATCTCGACATCATGCGCGAGATCTGCGAGCGCTTCTTGTTCGTCGAAGGCGGGCGCGTGACGCAATCGCCGGATTTCGCGAGCTTCACGGCCGATGAGCGCGTGGGCCGTTATCTGGGCGGGGCGGCAGCGCCGGCCTGAACTTAATTCCGGGAGAATTCGCGCGTGAACAACAAGCGTCGCAAAGTGGCGATGGTAACAGGTGCGGCCGGGGTCATGGGCCTCGCCGTGGCAAAGGCGTTTCTTGAGGATGGCGTGACAGTGGCGCTGGCCGATCTCGATGGCGCGAAGCTCGCGAAGATCGTGCAGGGCCTGGGGGCGGCGGCGCATGCGGTGCCGCTCGACGTTTCCGATTTCGAGCAGGCGCAGCATGCCGTGCGCCGGATCGAGACCGAGATCGGACCGATCGACATCCTGGTCAACAACGCCGGCATCCTGTCCAACAACAAGGCCGAGGCCACGACACCGGGCGAATGGCACAAAGTGCTGGCAGTTAATCTCGACGGGGCTTTCTATCTCGCCAAGTTGGTGCTACCGGGGATGAAGGGGCGGCGCTGGGGGCGGATTGTGAACACGTGCTCGCTGGCGGCGAAGTCGGGCGGGATCACGGCGGGCACGGCATATTCGACATCCAAGGGCGCGTTGCAGTCGCTGACGTTCTCGTTGGCGCGCGAAGTGGCGTCGTTCGGCGTGACGGTCAACGGCATTTCACCGGCCCATGTCAACACGCCGATGGTCACGGAACAGCTCAACGAGGAACAGCGAAAGCGCGTGCTGGCGCAGATCCCCGTTGGGCGGTTCTGCGAGCCGGAGGAGTTTGCGCATTGCGTGCGCTTCCTGGCGCATGAGCTTTCCGGCTTCATCACCGGCGAGATCCTGGATCTCAATGGCGGGCTTCATTTCGATTGAGGGCGCGACGATGGCGGCACGCAAGTTCAAGGGCAAGGTTACACCGGTCGTCGATTTCGATCGCGCGCTGAAAGGGCTGTTCGATCTCTCCGGCAAGGTTGCCTTTCTCCCTGGCGGCTATGGCGGGCTGGGTGAGGCGATCGCCTGGGGCCTGGCGCAACGCGGCGCCGCCATCGCGGTGTCCGGCCGCAGCGGCGAGAAGGCCAAGGCATTTGCCGCACGGCTCAAGGCCAAGGGTCATCGCGCGATGGGCGTGGCGATGGATGCAACCCGCGTCGCCAGCATAAGGCGGGCCGTCGACGCGGTGGCGAAGGCGATGGGTACGATCGATATCCTGATCAACTGCATCGGTATTCAGATCGAGCAGCCGCTCGCGGACGTGACGGAGGATGCCTTCGACCAGGTCTATCGCGTCAATCTCAAGGCGGCGATGTTTCTCTCCCAGGCGGTAGCGCGTCATCAGGTGGCGGCGGGGCGCGGTGGCAAGCAGGCGCATCTGCTCTCCGTGCGCGCCCAACTCGGACTTCGCAACCGCGGCTATTCCGCCTACTGCAGCACCAAGGGCGGCCTCGTGATGCTGATCAAGCAGCACGCCATGGAGCTGGCGCCGCACAAGATCATGGTTAATGGGATCGCGCCGACTTTCGTTTATACCGACATGATCCGCCACGTGATGGAAAACCCGGCATTCCGTAAGCAGCTTTATGCCCGAATTCCGTTGGGGCGCATTGCCGATCCCCGCGATGTCGTTGGTCCGGCGCTGTTTTTTGCATCCCCAGCGTCGGATTTCGTGACCGGTCAGATTCTTTATGTCGATGGCGGGATCACGGCCAGTCAGTAAAACGTGAGCGGCTTAACAATTCTTTTCCGCCGGCTGCGTTAGTACAATGGGATCAATCGCAACCTTCGTGAGCTCCCATGCGCGCTGCGGTGCTGGGCCTGGTCCTGCTGATCGCTGCGGCTCTTCCGGCCGCGGCCAACGGTATGCGCTGCCCGGTGATCGGCAACCAGCCGAGCGTGGAGGTGGCGGTAATTTCTCGCAACACGGCGCTCAACACGCGCAAGCCCGTGCGCGAGCTCAAGCAGCTTTCGGCCAACAGCCTTGGCCACCAGCCGCTGGGACTATACCTGTCGAAGTTTTCCAGCGGCGTGCAGATCAACTACGAGCTGCGCCGCGAGGGTGACGAGATTTGCGTTTGGATCGCGAAGGTTCAGGTGCAGATCGGCTATGACGACCGCACCATTTATGTCGCCAAGGATTTCGAGAAAGACAGCTGCGAATACAAGGCGATCCTGTCGCATGAGGCCAAGCACGCAGTGACCGACGACAGCGTGCTCGCGGAATTCAACGGCCGCTTTCGCAAGAATGTCGGGGATGCCGCCATCGATGGCGGCATGATCGGGCCGGTCAAGCGCATCTTCCTCGATGATTCCAAGCAGCGGTTGGCGGAGCTGGTGCAGAAGGCCTTCGACCGCACGTTCGAGGATTTTCAGGCGGCGCGCGCACGCGCGCAGAAAACCGTCGACACGCCCGAGGAATACGGCCGCGTCAAGCGCATCTGCCCCGGCGGCTTCAAGTTCCAGGAGTGATGCGGGCCGGATTTCTTGGCACCCTCATCCTTCGACAGGCTCAGGATGAGGATCTTTCATTGCTTTCAAGACAAGTCCTCAGCCTGAGCTTGTCGAAGGGTGAGCCCGCACTCGCCGTCAGGTCAGCGGAATCATCACGTGTGTCTTATAGGGCGTGCGCTGCTGCAGGCGCTGGTAGTAGGTCTCGAGCGCCGGCATTTTCGGACGCTCGATCGGTAGCGCATACCAGCGGTTGACGGCGCAGCCGATCGGAATGTCGGCCATGCTGAGCGACTTGCCGCCGGCAAAATCGCGCTTGGAGATATGCTTGTCGAAGATCGACAGCGCATCGGCGCATTTGACCCGGCTGGCCTCGATCGCCGCGGCGTCGCGTTTTTCGGGCGGCGTGCGGATCAGGCCCATGAAGGCCGGACCCATCGCGGGGATGACGGTGGTGATCGCCCAATCCATCCAGCGATCGGCATCGGCGCGGGCTTGCACATCGGCGGGCCAGAGGCGTCCGCCGGTATGCTTGGCGGCCAGGTAGCGCACGACCGCGTTCGACTCCCACAGCACGAAGCCGTTGTCGTCGATGGTCGGGACCAGGGCGTTGGGGTTCATCGCCAGGTATTCCGGGTCTTTGGTGCGGCCGAACTGGCCGCCGGCGTCGACGCGCTCATGATCGAGCGCGAGTTCGCCCACCGCCCACATCACCTTCTGCACATTGATCGAATTCTTGCGGCCCCAGACCTTAAGCATCGTGTGTTTCCCCCAGAAACCGTTTTTTCGGCGCTGTACCGGCGGCGAGACAATAGCAAATCCACGCGGCGCGGCCAGCCCTGACCTAGGGCCGCGGCGGGCAGGCCTAGCGGCGCTTGTTAACCGATTTTGGCGCGCTGTAGGGGTGCGTGGCGATCCAATGCCGGGCGATGTCGACGCGCCGGCAGATCCAGACCTTGTCGTGGCGCTGGATGTGATCGAGGAAGCGGGCGAGGCCGGCGATGCGCCCCGGGCGGCCGACAAGCCGCATATGCAGGCCGATCGACATCATCTTGGGCTGCCGTTCGCCCTCGCGATAGAGCGTATCGAAGGCGTCGCGCAGGTAGGTGTAGAAATCCTCGCCCGTGTTGAACCCCTGGGCGGTGCCGAACTTCATGTCGTTGTTGTCGAGCGTGTAGGGGATGATCAGATGGCCCTTGCCGTTGATCGTACTCCAGTAGGGTAGGTCATCGTTGTAGACATCGGAGTCATAGAGAAAGCCGCCTTCCTCGACGACCAGGCGGCGGGTGTTAGTGCTGACGCGGCCGGTATACCAGCCGAGCGGGCGGGCGCCGCAGGCTTTCTCGATCGCGTCGATGGCAAGCTTCATGTGCTTGCGCTCGATGGCGATCGGCACTTTCTGATAGTCGATCCAGCGCCAGCCATGGCTCGCGATCTCGTGGCCGGCCTCGGCCATGGCCCGCGCCCCATCGGGATTGCGCGCGACGGCCATGCCGACGGCATAGCTGGTGAAGTTAAGCTTGCGCTCGGCGAAGAGCCGCAGGATGCGCCAGAAGCCGGCGCGGCTGCCGTATTCGTAGACGGACTTAACCGTCTCGTCGCGGCGGCCCGGGCGCGGGGTGAGGCCGACGACCTCGTGCAGATAAACCTCCGATGCCTTGTCGCCGTGCAGGATGGAGTTCTCGCCGCCTTCCTCGAAATTCAAGACGAACTGCACGGCGATGCGCGCATCGCCCGGCCAGCGCGGATGGGGAGGATTGGCGCCGTAACCGATCAGGTCGCGGGGATAGGGGGCGGGGCGGGGCATTACGGGAACTCCAATACGTGGTCAGGTCGCGCGGCGTGCTCGACGATTGTCGCAACGACGCATCATCGCATGTCGTCCGGTTTGCGTATTCGGGAGACGCGACGACGCTGCGACAGCCAATATCGCCGACCATACCGTACGACGAACCCGAGCCCAATAGCCGTCAGCACCAGCAAGGCGATGGATATGACGCTGACGATGCGGTCGACGACGGCCCCCGAGGTTAACTTGTCGAATGCGTCGTTGGCCTGAAACAGAACTTGCATGATGCTGACCAGGCCAACGAAAAAGACGAGTATCTGCAGGCGCTGATCCGATTCGCGGATGTTGTTCTGCTCCCGGTATCTCTTGTCCTCCTCAAGATCCTGCATCGTCGTGTCGATGCCTTCGGCGATGGATTGGCAGCGCGCCAGCCGGCTGGTGGTGCCGCGGATCTTCGAGAGTTCGGTGAAAATGTCGCGCTCGGTATCGTAGCGAAACGTGTTGTCGTAGAGGTTGCGGGTGAAGACCGTGAACGCTCGATAGCGAAATTCATAGAACCGGCTGGTGGCCTTGTTGATCTCCCCGACCGACACCGGCGCGCCGCCGAACGCCTCGTTCTGGATCGAATGAATCAGCTGGCGCAGATTGCCGTGACGGGTCAGGTCGTCCTTATCGAAGCGATCCTGGATCTGCTTCGTCTCCATCTCGTAGCGGCGAATGACGAATTCGTTGTGCAGTGCCATCAGATGAACGAGGAACAAATAGGGGCAGATGCCGATATAGTCGATTCCCGCTTCGAGGCTGCGCGATCTTTCGACCACTTCGTAGACGCTGCGGCCATTGGCGTAGCAGACAAAAAATGCCTCGTCCTGCTGCTGGTCGGATTGGGGGTAGATCGGGTCGGTGCCGTCCAGGATCTCCGACGCATCCTGATTGAGGAAGTCGATGATGTTCTGGAAAAACCCGGACAGAAAATAGTAACGGATGTCAAAGCGCGGGTCGGCTTCCGCCGGGCGCCAATTGAAGACATCGGCAGTAATGACGATCTCGCTGCCGTCAGCACTTCCCGCGGGCAGGCGGACGCCGTAATTCACGTTCTTAAGAATCATCGAGGAGCGCTTCTGCGGCTGAAGCAGATCCATCAAATCCTTGTCCTTGAAAAGAAACGCGGAACGCACCGCCGGGGCTTTCAGGCCCGGCACCTCGATGATGTCGACCTGGTCGGGAGTAACGAGATAGTCCCAGAGTGCGTCTGGCGATTCGCGGTGTTCCTTAGGGACGTTCGGAGTGAACGCCAATTCGGCGCCGCCCGCAGCGCCTTGGCCGATGAGATGCGATAGGTGCCTGCAAAATCGTTCGCGCACGTAGCTCCAGAAACGCTGCTCGTGATCGGGCGATGGCGCGAATTGCACGGCAGGCGGCGCGTCTCCGGCGATCGGCCGTACCATCTTGTCATCCAGGACCCAGAACTCCGGTGGTGCCCGAGTTCGATTCCGCCGACATCGCCAGTGGGGTAGAATTCCTTGGGAAAGACCATTTTCTGCAGGATCGACAGAAAATAGAAATCGGAAAAGCTGTGCTCGTAGTTGACCTTGAACGACATGTGATAGGACAGCGAGCCGTTGGAGTGGACATACCAGAACATCCGGCACTCCAGGCGCTTCGTCACCGCCTCGTCGAGGATGACGCGAAATGTCTTGCCTTCGGTGGTCCAGGTGAAGGTCTTGGGCATGGTCACGTCGATGCATTCGACCAGGCGCTCGCCCTGCACGTCGATCAGAAATTCGTCGAGTGTCGAATTGCGGTCTCGCATGGCGATATCGTTGAACAGGGGATCGATCGCCTCGCGCAGCTCCTTGGTATTCTCATATCCAATCTGGATCTCCGAGCGCTTCTCGCGGTTCCAATTGGCGAAGACCTCCCGCATCCGCTCATCGGAGATATAGAGCGATAGAACCATCGACATCGTACGGTCGTCGACGCTCTCGCGCTTGGGGGCCGAACCGGTCGGCTGACTAGCACTCATGATCGGGGCTCATGGGCTGGATTTCGTGCCTTGCGGCAGGGGGCTTGCTGTCGGGCGTTCGGCGGTGAGTATCTTGAGCGCGTCGCGCAAGCTGGGCGGCGCGCCGGGTGCACGACCTTTGCCGCGAATGGCCACACCGTCACATTCGATCCAGGCGCGTGGATCGAACAGGCGGATAGGCGTGTTGCGCTGGCATAGTTGGGCTAGCATCGCGAGTTGATTGGCGGCCGACGGCACGCGGTCAGGCTCGCCGCCTTTCAGGACTGAAATTGCAAAAAAGCGGCGCAGATGGTGCTCGAGGCGGCAGGCGCTGAGCCATGGCGCCGTGGCGCCGAGCACGGACATGACGAGCGATTCCTCGGGCTCATGCGTGGGCGACAAGGGCGGCTGCACATAGGGGAAATCGACGACCAGGGCCCCAAACCTGGCCCAGATCGCGATCCGGTCCACCTGGTCGAGGCCGGTCATTTGCGTGTCGCGAACGTAGTCGGCGACGCTCATGCGCAAAGGGTCGTTTTGTTCGATGAATGTCAGCGACGGCGTAGAGGGGCCGAGCGCAAGCATGGCGCGCGCCGACGGGGCCACTGCGTCGACCAGCGGACGCAGGAAGCCGCGCCGGCGCGCCGCTTCGACAACGAAGGCATAATTGAGATTAATCGTCATGGGCGGCGGCGCGTCATCGCCGGGAAACCGCGCAGGGGCGAAACAGATGAAATTCGTGCCGCCGATCATCGGACCGTCGGGCCCGTCTTTGGCAATCATCACGACTTCGCGAAAGGGGCCATAGCGTCGCTCCAATGAGTCGCGCTGCGGCGGCAGGTTGAGTGCCAGGCACTCGCGAAACCCATCGAGTTCTTCGCGCTCATTGGGCAGCACGAAGGCTTTTTCGTAACCTTCGTAGAATTGCCTGAGGATGGACGCGTCGGGATCAAGCGTTGCGGTGATGGTCAAGCCACCCGGGACGGCGAGTGTCACGGTCGTGCCGTCGTGCATTGACGATTGCCCCCGGGTTGCCGGCGCGAGAGCGCCGAATCTTCTAATCCTGCCGGCATTGGAGCGCTTTGACGAAACCAGCGCAACCGGTCGCGGCGCGGCAACCCGCGCCGCCGGTACCGGTGGCGTATGGGTGCAATGGTGAACCTTATTTGCCCCTGATTAACTGACTGGCAGGGATTTGCGGGGCACTATGGCGCCTGGGTGACGACGACCCATTTGGTTCAGCAAGAAGGACAGCGTCGAAGTGTAACGGATTGTATTTGAAACAAACTTTCGGGATCTGCCGGTGCAACAACGCCTTTCCTCGCTTGACCCGGACCGCAACCTTTCGGCATCCTTGATGGGTCGATTGGTCACGGTTGCGTCGACGAGGTGGGGCGTCGCGTTAAGCCGATAGCCCGAACCGTTTCTAGAGCGGAGGAACGGAAGGCCATGACTCACCAACGACACAACCGCCCGAATGCGGGCCGCATCGCTGCGATCGATGCCCGCCTTTTTGCCAAACGCGAACTGATCCTGCGTTCGGATCATGGCGTTTCGTATTTGCGTCTTTCCTCGGGCCTGCAGCGCACGATCGCGGCGGCCATGATGGCGTCCCTGGGCGCCGTTGCGTGGCTCTACGATGGCCAGCAGTCGGCGCTGCGCCTGCTCGACGACAAGGTCGGCGAGCTCGCCCGCATCGAGGATGCCTATCGCACGGCCGTTGAAAGCCTCGGCTCGATCGTCGATGGCGATGCCGGCAGTGTCATCAATTTCAGCGCGCTCTCGCAGCTCGCCGATCAGAACGAAAATCTCCGCAAGCAGATGGTGGCACTCGAGGGCCAACTCTCGAATGCGGAAGAAGAGCGCGTGCGCGCGGCCCAGGCGCAGGAAGCGCTCGCCGAGCGCCTGCGCCTGACGGATCGCGCCGTTCGCAGCGAGAAATCGCGCCAGAACGCGCTAAACGGTTCGGTCGAGCAGTTGGAGAAGCAGCTCGAGGACGCGAAGACGGAACGCGCGCGCCTGGCGCAGGAGCGCGACCGCCTGAACCAGGAAAAACAGCGCCTGTCGGCCGAAATCACCGACATGGAAAAGAGGCAGCAGAATTTGGTGAGTGGTCAACATGAAGCCTTCGCGCAAGTGATCGAGCGTACCCGCGGCGGCATCGAGGCGATCCACAAGATCATCGTGCGCACCGGCCTTGATCCCGAGCGCTTCGGTGCGGGCAACGGAACGGGCGGGCCGTTCGTCGATGCGCGCAACGCCGTCAAGGGCGACGGCAACATCACCGCCGCGGCGCTGGGCGGCCAGATCAGCCGGCTCGAAGAACTCAAGCGCGTGGCGCGCGCCCTGCCGGTGATGGCGCCGGTCGAACGCCCGCGCGTCGCCAGCCCGTTCGGGCTGCGCACCGATCCCTTCAACGGCCGTCCGGCCATGCATAACGGCCTCGATATCGCCGGCCCCAACCGCAGCCCGGTGATGGCAACCGCGCCCGGCACCGTGGTGTTCGCCGGCCGCAGCGGCGAGTTCGGGACGCTGGTCGAAATCGACCACGGCTTCGGCATTCACACGCGCTACGCCCATCTGTCGAAGATCAATGTTAAGGTGGGCCAAAAGGTCGGCGTCCGCCAGACCGTCGGTCTGATCGGTTCGTCGGGCCGTTCCACCGGTCCGCATCTGCACTACGAGGTTATCCACGACGGCAAGAACCTCGATCCTCAGAAATTCCTGGAGGCCGGCAAACATGTTCTCAAAGGCTAACAAGATCGATCAGCCCTACGTCGCATCGGGGAAAAAGGGCATGCCGTCCATCATCGGGGCCGATTTCCGCGTCAGCGGCGATGTCGTCAGCGATGGCGACGTGCAGCTCGACGGCACGATCCATGGCAATGTCCGCGCGCGCGCCCTGACGATCGGCGAAAGCGGCGTGGTGCATGGCGAGATCGCGGCCGAGACGGTGCGCGTTCTGGGCAAGGTCACGGGCCCGATCCGTGCCAAGGTTGTCGAACTCGCCCGCACAGCGCACGTGGTGGGCGATATCCGCCATGCCTCGCTGACGGTCGATACGGGCGCCTTCATCGACGGCCATTGCAAGCAGGTCGACGAGAGCGAAGTGAAGGCCGATGCCGGCCTTTCGCTGGTTCACGACGCGTCGACCTCCGCCTGATTTCTGCCGCGTAAGGGCTTTTTTTGCGTCCGCGCCGCCGACCGGTCATAGTCCGGTCGGCGGCCGGCGCTTGTCCGGCCGTCGCCAACATGTGGCGGAGGGGCGGCTTTGCACGGGATCGCGCCAGTGGGGCGCCAGCAGGTCAGCGGAGCGGCGCGGCTGCGCTTTGCGCGGCGCGGGACCGACACGGCGCTGGCCGATCTCTATCAGCACGATCCGTTGCGCATCCTCCTGCCGGGCCGGGTCGATGACACGATCCCGATCGCGGTCACGCTCAACACATCGGGCGGGCTGGTCGGCGGCGACTCGCTGACGACCGAGATCGTCGTCGATGCCCAGGCCGCCGCTCTGATCACCAGCCAGGCCGCGGAAAAAGTCTACCGCTCCGCCGGACGCGACGTCACGATCGCCAACAGCCTGACGGTGGGCGAGGGTGGCTGGGCCGAATGGCTGCCGCACGAGACCATCCTGTTCGACGCCTGCCGTCTGCGCCGGCGCCTCAGCATCGATGCGGCGGCGGGGGCGAAGGTGCTGGCGGGCGAAATTCTCGTCTTCGGTCGCACCGCGCGCGGTGAGCAGGTGCTGCGTGGCCTGGTCCATGATGAATGGCGAGTGCGCGTCGGCGGCAGGCTGGCCTGGGCCGACACGCTGCATCTCGAGGACGATATCGCTGCGACCCTAGCCGCGCCGGCGGGGTTCGCCGGCGCGCTTGTCGCGGCGACGATGGTCTATGTGGGCAACGACGCGCCCGCGCGGCTCGAGTTGATCCGCGAGGCCGCGACGGCGAGCGGCGGCGGCGCCTCCTGCCTCGGCGCCGTCGTGGTCGCGCGCTGGCTGTCGCCAACACCGCATGTGTTGCGCGGCGGCTTCGGTCAGGTCTGGGCGGCGTTGCGCGCCGCGCTGGGTGGATTGCCGCCAATTTTGCCGCGCATCTGGCACGTTTAATGCTAGATATCTGAGGCTTAACCGGGTCGGAGGAAAGCGCTCGTGAACCTGACGCCAAGGGAAAAAGACAAGCTGCTGGTGGCGATGGCGGCGGTGGTGGCGCGCAAGCGGCTGGAGCGCGGCGTGAAGCTCAACCACCCGGAGGCCATCGCGCTGATCACCGATTTCGTGGTGGAGGGCGCGCGCGACGGGCGCAGCGTTGCCGAGCTGATGCGCGACGGGGCGCAGCGTGCTCAAGCGCGAGCAGGTGATGGAAGGGATCGCCGAGATGATCCATGACATCCAGGTTGAGGCGACGTTCCCGGACGGGACCAAGCTGGTCACCGTCCACAATCCCATCCGCTAGGGGCCGATCATGAAACCGGGGGAATTGTTTCTGAAGTCCGGCGAGATCGAGCTCAACGCCGGGCGCGCCGACCGTGAACGTCACCGTCGCCAACACCGGCGACCGGCCGATCCAGGTTGGCTCGCATTATCATTTCTTCGAGACCAACGCCGGCGCTGCAATTCGATCGCGCCAAGGCGCGCGGCTTCCGGCTCGACATTCCCGCGGGTACGGCGGTGCGCTTCGAGCCGGGGCAGACGCGCGAGGTGCGGCTGGTCGCTTATGCGGGCGCGCGCAAAGTTTACGGCTTCAACGCCAAGATCAACGGCAAGCTCGACAGCGGCAAGGCCAAGGCGGCCCCCAAGAAAAAGGGAAAGAAATAGCCATGGCGCTCAAGATCAGCCGCGCGTCTTACGCCGGCATGTTCGGGCCGACCACGGGCGACCGGATGCGGCTGGCCGATACGGATCTCATCATCGAGATCGAGAACGATTTCACGACCTACGGCGAGGAGGTGAAATTCGGCGGCGGCAAGGTGATCCGCGACGGCATGGGCCAGAGCCAGGCGAGCCGGCGCGAGGGCGCGGTCGACACCGTCATCACCAACGCGGTGATCGTCGACCATTGGGGCATCGTCAAGGCCGATATCGGCCTCAAGGACGGCACGATCGCGGCGATCGGCAAGGCCGGCAATCCCGACGTGCAGCCCGATGTGAACATCATCGTCGGGCCGGGCACGGAGGTGATCGCGGGCGAGAACAAGATCATCACCGCCGGCGGCATCGACTCCACATCCATCTCATCTGCCCGCAGCAGGTCGAGGACGCGCTCTATAGCGGCGTCACCACGATGCTGGGCGGCGGCACGGGACCGGCGGCGGGCACGTCGGCCACGACCTGCACGCCGGGGCCGTGGCATATGGCGCGTATTCTCGAGGCCGCCGAAGGGCTGCCGGTCAATCTCGGCTTCTTCGGCAAAGGGAATGCATCGGCGCCGGCACCGCTGGTGGAAATGGTGCGCGCGGGCGCGGTTGGCCTCAAGCTGCACGAGGATTGGGGCACGACGCCCAGCGCCATCGATGTCTGCCTGGGCGTGGCCGACAAGATGGACGTGCAGGTGGCGATCCACACCGACACGCTCAATGAATTCGGGCTTCGTCGAGGATACGGTTGCCGCCTTCAAGGGCCGCAACATCCACGCCTTCCACACCGAAGGGGCGGGCGGCGGGCATGCGCCCGACATCATCAAGGTGTGCGGCCTCGCCAACGTGCTGCCGTCCTCGACCAACCCGACGCGGCCGTTCACCGTCAACACGGTCGACGAGCATCTCGACATGCTGATGGTGTGCCACCATCTCGACCCGCGTATTCCCGAGGATGTCGCCTTCGCCGAGAGCCGCATCCGCCGCGAGACCATCGCCGCCGAAGATATCCTGCACGATATCGGCGCGTTCTCGATGATGTCGTCCGACAGCCAGGCGATGGGCCGCGTCGGCGAGGTCATCATCCGCACCTGGCAGACGGCGCGACAAGATGAAGCGCCAGCGCGGGCGCCTGCAAGAACGAGAAGGGCGAGAACGATAATTTCCGCGTGCGGCGCTACATCGCTAAATACACGATCAACCCGGCGCTGGCGCATGGCATGGCGCATGCAGTCGGCTCGGTCGAAGTCGGGCAATACGCCGACCTCGTCGTGTGGTCGCCGGCGTTCTTCGGCGTGAAGCCGACATGATCCTCAAATGCGGATTGATCGCCGCCGCACCCATGGGCGATCCCAACGCGTCGATCCCCACGCCGCAGCCGGTGCATTACCGGCCGATGTTCGGCGCTTTCGGCAAGGCGCTGGCGTCGAGCTGCATCACCTTCATGTCCAAGGCCTCCATCGACGATGGCGTGGCGCGCAAGCTGGGTCTGCAGCGCCGCATTCTGCCGGTGAAGGGCATCCGCAAGATCGGCAAGAAGCAGATGGTGCTCAACGACGCCACGCCAAAGATGGAAGTGGACCCGGAGACCTACGAGGTCCGCGCCGATGGCGAGATCCTGACCTGCGAGCCGGCGAAGGTGCTGCCGCTCGCGCAGCGCTATTTCCTGTTCTGATGCGCCGCGCGCTCAGCGCATCGCATGCGGGGGACTGGCCGGAGCGCGACGCCATCGCCACGGCGACGCTCACCTTCGATGACCGGCATCGCCGCCGCATCAAGCTGATGGCGGATAACGGCCTCGCGTTTCTGCTCGACCTGGAAGAGACGACAATCCTGCAGGATGGCGACGGCCTCAAGCTCGATGACGGCACCTGGCTGCGGGTGGCGGCGGCGGGCGAGGAGGTGTGCGACATCTCCTGTCGTACAGCGCAGGATTTGGCGCGTCTCGCCTGGCATCTCGGCAACCGGCATCTACCCGTCCAGATCATCCCCGGCGCGTTGCGCATCCGCGACGATCACGTGATCGTCGAGATGGTGCGCGCGATGGGGGCGCAGGTGCGCCGGCATCTTGCGCCCTTCACACCGGAGGGCGGCGCCTATGCGCGCGGCCAGGCCGCGCACGATCACGATCATCATCACGACCATGACCACAGCCACCACCACTGAGGGGCGCTCTATCGCCTGATGGCGTGGCTGTCGCCGTCCTTCCCGGTCGGCGCGTTCAGCTATTCGCATGCGCTGGAAGCGGCGGTCGAAGGAGAAGTACGTGACCGACCGCGCCTCGCTGGAGGCGTGGGTTGGCGCGATCGTCGAACAAGGGGCCGGCCGCAGCGATGCCGGCCTGTTCTGCTCTGCCTGGCGCGCGGTAAGCGCGGATGACGAAGCGGTGTTCCTGGACATCGCCGCGCTGGCGGCCGCCTGGCGCGGCACGTCGGAGCTGGCGTTGGAAAGCGCCGGGCCGGGGGCGGCGTTCCTGTCGACCGTGCGCGCGGCGTGGCCGGCCCTGGCGATTGCGCCTTGGGCCGATCGCCTGGAGAAGGCCGGTATCGCGCCGTCCTATTGCGTCGCAGTGGCCGTGGCGGCTTCCCTGGCGGAGATCCCGCTCGCCGCGTCGCTCACCGCCTATCTCCATGCCTTTGCTGCCAATCTGGTGTCGGCCGGGGTGCGGCTGATTCCGCTCGGCCAGACGCGACGGTCAGCGGGTGATCGCTGCGTTGGCACCCCGGATCGCAGCGGCGGCCGAGGCAGCCCTGGTGCGGGCACCGGAAGACCTTGGCAGCGCCGCGCCAATGGTCGATCTTCTCTCCATGCGGCATGAAGTCCAGTATACGAGGTTGTTCCGGTCATGAGTTCTTTGGCGGGCAAGGCACGCGGACCGTTGCGCGTGGGCGTGGGCGGCCCGGTGGGGTCGGGCAAGACGGCGCTGGTCGATGCGCTGTGCAAGCATCTGCGCGACGTGCTCGACGTCGCGGCGATCACCAACGACATCTACACCAAGGAGGACGCGCAGTTCCTGACGCGCTCGGGGGCTCTGGCGCCGGAGCGCATCGTCGGCGTCGAGACCGGCGGGTGCCCGCACACGGCGATCCGCGAGGATGCGTCGATCAATCTCGCGGCGGTCGCGGATATGACCAAGCGCTTTCCCGATCTGGAGCTGCTGTTCATCGAAAGCGGCGGCGACAATCTCGCGGCGACGTTCTCGCCCGAACTCGCCGACATCACGATCTATGTGATCGACGTCTCCGCCGGCGACAAGATTCCGCGCAAAGGCGGGCCGGGCATCACGCGCTCCGACCTATTGGTCATCAACAAGATCGATCTGGCTCCTTATGTCGGTGCGAGCCTCGAGGTGATGGACCGTGACGCGCGCAAGATGCGTGGCGAGCGGCCGTTCATCTTCACCAATATCCGCGCCGGCAAGGGCGTGTCGGATATCGGCAAATTCATCTGCGACAAGGGCGGGCTGCAGCCGCGCCCGCGCAAGGCGGCGTGAAGGGGTCAGATGGACACGACAAAGGCATCGGTCGCGGTCAGCGAAGCACGACCTGTGGCAGCGGCACATGGACATGGCGCGCTTCGGCGCCACGGCGAAGGGCGGCGTCAACCGCCAGGCGCTGTCGGCCGAAGACGCGCAGTCGCGCGCACAGCTCTCGCCTGGGCTAGGGCGCGCGGCTTCACCGTCTCGTCGATGCGATCGGCAATCTGTTCGTGCGGCGCGACGGCACCGACAAGACCGCGCAACCCGGTGATGACCGGTTCGCATCTCGACAGCCAGCCCACCGGCGGCAAGTTCGACGGCACCTATGGCGTGCTCGCGGGCTTCGAGGCGCTGGAGGCGTTGGAGGATGCGGGCATCGCCACGCGCCGGCCGATCGAGGTGGTCGCGTGGACCAATGAGGAGGGCAACCGCTTCCAGCCCGGCGCCATGGGCTCGGCGGTGTTCGCGGGCTCCTACGATCTTGCCAAGATGCTGGCGGTGCGCGATCCGGCGGGCGTGTCCGTCGGCGAGGCGCTCAAGGAGACGCTGAAGGCGGCGCCGGCGTCCAAGCGCGACGGACAAGGTCGTGCCGGATTCCTATATCGAGGCCCATATCGAGCAGGGGCCGCGGCTCGAGGCCGAGGGCAAGACGATCGGCGTGGTGACGCTGATCCAGGGCCAGCGCCGCTTCCTCGTCGATATCACCGGCGAGGAGGCGCATGCGGGCACGACGCCCGAGCGCGTGCGCAAGGATGCGTTCAAGGCCGCGGTGGCGATGGTGGCGGCGCTCGAGCCGATCATGCACGACCCCAGCGATACGGTGCGCTTCACTATCGGCCGCTTCGAGGTCTATCCGGGCTCGCCCTCGACGGTGCCGAGCCGGGTGCATTTCATCATCGATCTGCGCCACCCGGAGCCGCCGATGATCAAGCGCCTGGGCGATCAGATCGCCGGTATCTGTGCCGCCAACGCGCGCGGCTGCGAGGTCAAGGTGACGCCGGTCTCCTATGTGCAGCCGACGATTTTCCCGGCGCAGATCGTCGATCTGGTCCGGTCGAGCGCCGCATCGCTTGGCCTGCCGCATATGGACATTCCATCGGGTGCCGGCCACGACGCGATGCATGTCGCCAAGCTGTGCCCCGCCGGCATGATCTTTGTGCCTTGCCTGCGCGGGATCAGCCATAATGAGACGGAGAGCGCCACGGCGTCCGACCTCGCGGCTGGCGCCAAGGTGCTGGCGGATGCGCTGGTGGCACTCGCCAACCGTTAGTCAATTTTCCCAGGGTTTCATGACCGACACGCAGCTTGCGCGCGACCTCGTCGCCATTCTCAAGGATTTGATCGCGATCCCGTCGCCTTATCCGCCGGGCGAGAGCACGGCGATCTGTGCGTATGCGGCGCAGCGTTTGCGCAAGGCCGGTTATCGCGTCGATGTCGCGACGCACAAGCCGGGTGTGGACAATGTCGTCGCCAAGCTGGGGCAGGGCAGCCCGTCGATTGCCTTCAACGCGCATGTCGACACGGTGGGCGTGGGCGAGCGTGCCAATTGGACGAGCGACCCGTTCACCGCGGTGGAGCGCGACGGGCTGGTGTTCGGGCTTGGGGCTGGCAACTGCAAAGGCAGTATGGCGGTGCATTTGTGGCTCGCCGAAGAGCTGGCGCGGCGCGGCGGGCCCAAGCAGGGCGAGGTCGTCTTCACCTTTGTTGCGGATGAAGAGAATCTCGGGCCCGAGGGCATGGCGTTCCTGCGCGAGAGCGGCAAGGTGAAGCCCGACGTGCTGATCTTGGGCGCGCAGACGGAAAACAATCTGATCGTCGCCGAGCGCGGCGTGATGTGGGCGCGCGTGAGCACCAAGGGCAAGGCCGCGCATGCCGGCAATCCTTCGGCGGGCGATAACGCCATCTTGCGCATGGTGCGGATCATCAACGCGATCGAGAAGGCGCTGGGGCCGAAGCTCGCCACGCGCATCGAGGGGCCGATGCGCTCGACCATCAATATCGGCCAGATCCATGGCGGGCATAACACCAACGTGGTGCCGGCGGCGTGCGTGATCGAGATCGACCGGCGGCTGCTGCCGGGCGAGACGGTAAAGGCCGCGTATGCCGAGCTGGAGCAGATCGTCGCGGGTGCTGGCGAGCCGTCGGAGAGCTACAAGATCGAGTTTCTCACCGGCACGAACGGGTTTCGCGCCCCCGAGGGCGGCAAGGCAGTGGCGGCGTTTCAGGCGGAAGTCGAGACGCGGCTGGGGCGGGCAGCGCAGTTCCTCAATGCAACGGGCGTGAGCGACGGGCGCTACTTCGCCGATGACAAGATCGAGATCATCAATTTTGGCCCGGGTTCGGGCGCGCAGGGTCACGCGGCCAATGAGAGCGTGCCGGTGCTGCAGATGGTCGAGGCCGCGCACATCCAGCTGGGTGTGGTGCAGCGGTTGGTGGGGTTTAAGGGATAATTCTGCGGCGACGCACTGCTGCATCACCCCCCACCCTAACCCTCCCCCACAAGGGGGGAGGGAATTCTACCGCGCCACTATCCTCCGCACCTCCCCCCTTGTGGGGGAGGTCGGCGCGAAGCGCCGGGGGGGGGTGATGCAGCAGTGCGGCGCTGCAGACCTAGCTCACAATATCATTCGCCCTGGTCGCCCAGAACGTCACGCGGCGTTCCAGGAACGTGAAGAGCTCGTACATCACGATGCCCAGGAACGCGATCACGATGAGGCCGGCGAAGACCAGCGGTACGTCGAAGCGGGAGCTTGCCGCCATCATCAGATAGCCGATGCCTTTGTTCGACGCGACCGTTTCGGAGATGATCGAGCCGACGAAGGCCAGCGTGATTGCCACTTTCAGCGAGGCGAAGAAATAGGGCATCGCGCGCGGGATGCCGATCTTGATCATGATCTGGCTTTTGCGGGCACCCAGCGAGCGCAGCACGTCCTGCATCTCTGGCTCGATCGTCGCGACACCGGTCGCGACATTGACGACGATGGGGAAGAACGAGATCAGGAAGGCCGTGAGGATCGCGGGGATGGTGCCGACGCCGAACCAGATGATCAGCACCGGCACGATCGCGACCTTGGGAATGGAATTGAATCCGACCATGATCGGGTAGAAGGCGTCGTAGATCAGGCGCGAGGCGCCGAGCACGACGCCGAGGAAGAGGCCGAAGACGACGGCGAGGCCGAAGCCAAGCAGCGTGGTCACCAGCGTCTGGAACGAATGATCGGCGATCGGCGCCCAGTACTGGATCAGCGAGGCGAGGATCTTCGTGGGGGCTGGCAGGATAAAGACATCGATGCGCAGGACGATGCAGGCGAGCTCCCACAGCACGAAGAACGCGACCACGACCAGCCAGGGCAGGGCGCGGCGTGTCCAGGGGTTGTTCATGGCGCGCGCACCCGCGAGATCTGCTCGCGCAGACCATGCGCCATGTCGATGAAATCCTGCTTGAATGTGTCTTCGAGCGTGCGCGGCCGGGCAAACGGCACGGTGGTGCGCGAGACGATGCGGCCGGGGCGGGCGCTGACGACGTAAATCGTGTCGGCGAGAAAGACCGCCTCGCGCAGATCGTGGGTCACGAGAATGACGGTCGGCTTCTTCTTGAGGCAGAGCGTCTGCAGCACGCCCCACAGATCCTCGCGCGTGAAAGCGTCGAGCGCGCCGAAGGGCTCGTCGAGCAGCAGCAGGTCGGGCTCGTGGATCAGCGCACGGCAGAGAGAACTTCGCTGCTGCATGCCGCCGGAGAGCTGCCAGGGGTATTTCTCCTCGAAGCCGGCGAGACCGACGGTCGCGAGCAACTCCTTCGCCGCGGCGACATAGCGCTCGCGCTCGCGCCGGAAGCGGCTGGCGTGCGGCTCGACGATCTCCAGCGGCAGCAAGACGTTGTCGAGCGTCGTGCGCCACGGCAGCAGCGTCGCGTTCTGGAACGCCATGCCGCAGATCTTGAGCGGGCCTGTCACCTTCTGCCCGGCCACCGCGACGGCGCCGGTCGTTGCCGGATGCAGGCCGGAGATCAGCTTCAGCAGCGAGGATTTGCCGCAGCCGCTGGGGCCGACCACGGCGATGAACTCGCTCTTGTCGATGCGTAAGCTCGCCTCTGCGAGTGCCAGCGTGCCGCCGGCGCCATAGGTCAGGCTGGCGCGGTCGATGTCGACGAACGCACCCGATGTGCTGGTCACGCGGATATTGTCCTGTGATGCGTTCAGCGGGTCGGCTTGCGATCGCCGGCGGGCGGCAGGAACGACGCGTTGAAGACCTGATAGGCGTCGACCTTGCGCTCGAGCTTGAAGCCGGCGGTCACGAGATCGATGTTCTTCTGCAGCCGGTCGCTGCGCACGGCACCCAGGCCGTTGGCCTTCACGTCGTCGGTCAGGATCGAGGTCGCGATCGCCATCTTCAAACGCTCGAGCTCGACGGCGTCGTTGACCAGCGCGTCCTTCTTCTTGAGGGCGGCGACGGCGGCGGCGGGATCGGCGATCGCGTCCTGGACGCCGCGGATCGTCGCCTTGACGAAGCCCCGCACGGCCTTGGGATTGTTCTGGATGAGGGCTGCCGAGGCGATGACGGCGTTGGAATAGAGATCGACGCCGTAATCCTTGTACATGAAGGTTTGGATGTTCGCTTCCGGCACGTTGAGGCTCTTGAGGGCAAGCACCGAGGTGAAGCTGAAGCCGGAAATCATGTCCGCCTCGCCCTTCGCCAGCATTGGCTCGCGCAGCGGTGGGGCGACATTGGCCCAGGCAATCGTAGCCGGATCGATCTTGGTTGCCTGCGCGAACAGCGCGAAGAGCCGGAACGGCGTGTCGAAGGACGGGGCCGCCGCCTTCTTGCCGACGAGATCGGTGGGCTTGGTGATGCCCTTGTCCTTGAGCGTGATGATGGCGAAGGGTGCTTGATCGTAGAGCATCATCACCGCCGGGATTTCCTTGCCCGGATTCTTGGCGTTGAACTCGATCAGCGCATTCAGATCGCCGAAGCCGATGTCATAGGCGCCGCTGGCGACGCGATTGACGGTGTCGGAGGAACCGCGGCCGGCATCGAGGGCGGTCAGGTTGATGCCCTCGGCGGCGTAGTAGCCCCTCTCGGCGGCCAGGAAGAACGGCGCCTGTGGGCCCTGGAAGGAGAAATCCAGCGTGAATTTGATACTCGTGGTCTGGGCCTGCGCGGCGTTCGGCGCGACGCCGAAGGCGAACACCGAAGCGGCGAGCGCGGCGCACAGGTGGCGAAGCTGCAGCATGATCTTTGAACTCCCCGTCGATCGGCTTGAAATGCCTTGCGATCACCGCGCTTGAAGGCGGCGTTGTCTTGTTCGCAAGGACCGGGCCAGAGTATCGGGGGATCGCCCGAAGCAAGTCAACACAGGCAACCGTCTGTGCCTGGGCCGCCCTTGCAGTGCTTGCCGGTGGCGACAAATTCGGCAGTTGGCGCGTGTTTCGGCGCTTGTGGGAATGGGGCGGTTTCCTTAAGTTTCGGACGCCTGCAATGCCCGACAAGCTTTCCCTTGCCGCGATCAATGCCATGGATGCTTCTCGGTTTACCGAGACGGTCGGGCGGGTGTTCGAGCACGCGCCCTGGGTGGCGGCGCGCGCCGCCGCGAAGCGGCCCTTTGCCGATGCGAGGACCTGCATCGCGCAATGGTGTCCGTGGTGGCAGCCGCGAGCGGCGAGGAACAGCTCGCACTGATGCGCGGCCATCCGGAACTGGCGGGCAAGGCAGCCATTGCCGCCGACCATGACGACGGAATTGAAGAGCGAGCAGGGCGGTGCGGGCCTCGATCGGCTGACGCCGGCGCAATTCCAGAGATTTCACGAGCTGAACGATTCCTATCGCGGGAAATTTGACTTTCCGTTCATTCTCGCGGTCAAGGGGCGCAATGCGGCCGAAATTCTGACGATCTTCGCGCAACGCCTGGGCAATGAGCGGGATGTCGAGCTGCGCGAGGCGCTCGCACAGATCGCGCGCATCTCGGGGTTCCGGCTGGCCGACCTGGTGGAGGATTGAGATGGGGCGATTGACGACGCATGTGCTGGACACCGCACGCGGCGTGCCGGCGGCCGGCATGAAGATCGAGCTCTACGCGCTGGCCGGCGGTGGGCGGCGGCTGGTTGCGTCGGTCATCACCAACGCCCAGGGGCGCACGGATGCGGCGCTGCTGGAAGGTGCGAGCCTGCATGCCGGCGTGTATGAGCTGGTGTTCGCGGTCGGTGCTTATTTCCGCGGGGGCGGTGCGGCGCTGGCCGATCCGCCGTTCCTCGACGAGGTGCCGTTGCGCTTCGGCATCGCGGATCCAAACGCGCATTATCATGTGCCGCTGCTGGCATCGCCGTGGAGCTATTCGACGTATCGCGGGAGTTGAGAGCTTTAGCGTCGGGCATGGCGCCACCCCCTCACCCTAACCCTCTCCCCAGAGGGGAGAGGGGATTCCAACGCGCCTCGGTCTGCCCCCTCTCCCCAACGGGGAGAGGGTTGGGGTGAGGGGGTGGCCCTGACCTTTCCAATTCAATTTCGATGCTGCGCGCTGTTTAGATTTTGAGGAGGTCCGGCAGCGCTGCCACCGCGCGGCTGTCGGGAAAGATCGCGCGGTCGATGGCGTCGGCGGGGAGGCCGAGATGGGTGCGCAAGACCGCTTTCAGCGGGGCGCGAAGATCCATCGTGGGAGCAAGATCGCGGCCTTCGAAAAGTTGCGCGGCGCCAAGGCCCGGCCAGCGTGTGACGACGCGGCCGCCATTGATGTTGCCGCCGGCGATGAAGGCAACACCGGCGGTGCCGTGATCGGTGCCGTTGGTGCCGTTGATGGCGACGGTGCGGCCGAACTCGGTGGCGATCGCAACCACGCTTTGCGCCCAGACGGGCCCGAGCGATTCCTTGAGGGCGGTGACGGCTTCGCTCAGCGCCTGGAGCTGGGCGGCGAGGCGGCCGGTCATCAGGCCCTGGTTGGCGTGCGTGTCCCAGCCGCCGATCTCGAGCACCGCGACGCGTGCACCACGCGGGTCGGCGAGCAGCTTGCCGACATTGGTCGCGATGGTGCGGATCGCTTGCGGGTCCGCGCAGGGCCGCGCCACCCATCTTGCGATCGCTGCCCAGCACGTCGTCGTTCATGCCTTGCGCGCGCAGGCCCTCGGCGATGGCGGGACCGAAGCACGGCATCGCGTTGATAGAGGGCGGCGAGGCGCTGCAGGAAATCGACGTCGAGCTCGGGCAACTGCTGCGGCGCCCAGGAGCCGACCGGCGTGGTGCCGCGCAGCAGCAGCGGCACGGTCTGGCCGACCGCGAGGCCGAGGCGCTGATCACCCGAGCCCAGCAGCCCCAGTGCACGATTGAGCCAGCCATCGGCCGCACCGCGCGGGCGCTCGGTGCCGTTCTCCAGCAGGTCCTGCGCATCGAAATGCGAGCGGGCGCGATAGGGCGTGGCCACCGCGTGCAGGACGATCAGCTCGTTCTGCTTGTAGAGATCGTGCAGCGATGTCAGCGCCGGGTGCAGGCCGAATTTGCCATCGAGATCGAGGACGCCGGTGTCCGTGCCGGGCTCGCTGAAGGCGAGGGCACCGCGCGCGGCGCGATAGTCACGATCGAAATAGGGTGGGACAGCGGCGAGGCCGTCGAGCGCGCCGCGCAGGATGATGAAGATGAAGCGCTTGTCGGTGGGGGCGGCGGCGAACGAAGCCGACCAGGCACCGGCACCCAGTGTGGCGGCAGCCGGCGCCGAAGATCGCGAGCGTGTGACGGCGGGAGAGCATCGTCATCTCCTCTGGAATTCCGGGCTTGCGAAGACGAGCGCGATCGCATCGGCGGTGGAGGGTGCCCGCTCGACGGCTTGGCGCGTCGCGCCGTCGGCGACCGGGCCGATCGTGGCATCGAGCAGGCCGAGCGGGGCGCGATTGGCGGCGACGCGGTGGCCCAGCGCCATGGTCCATTCGGCGCGGCGCAGCACGGATTCCGGGCCGATCCATTGATCGGCGGTGTCGGGCCAGCCGGCGGGCGAGGGCGCTGCAAACGGAGTCTGGCCCAACAATCGCAAGGCCACGACCAACTTGTCGTTCTCGCCGCTGAAGCCGGTGGCGCGCAGCGCGGAAACAACGAATTCGTTGGGCGTCTTCACCTTGGTGAGCGGTGCCGACCACGCTTCGGGCGCCTCGATCGCGGCGCGGGCGAGTGCCGCCAGATCGCCGTCGCTGTCGCGGAAGATCTTGGCGAAGCGATCAATGATGGCCTGCGGCGGCTTGTCGGCGATGAAATGCTGCGCGAATTTTTTGGCGATGTGCGACGCGGTGGCGGGGTGGCGTGCCAGATCGGTCAGCGCGGTCTCGCCCTCCGCTTGGCCGTTTTCAGCATAGCGTTTGCCGAGGAGGAATTTCTCGCCGGGCTCGTGGATTGTCGGCTGGAAGGTGAAGGCGCCGGCGTCGCTCTCGCTCACGCGCGCGAGCGACCAGCCGGTCAGGATCTTGGCGAATTCGCGCACGTCGGCTTGCGTGTAGCCGGCCGAGACGCCCAGCGTGTGTAGTTCAAGAATTTCGCGGGCCAAATTCTCGTTGAGGCCGCGCTCGCGCCGGCGGCCGGCGCGGGAATTGGGACCGATGGATTGCGCCTGGTCGAGATAGACCAGCATCGCCGGGTGTCGCACGACGGCGCCCAGCATGTCGCGGAATTTGCCGGCGACATGCGGGCGGATCGCCTCGCGCTCGAAGGCGCCGGCGACACCCAGGACGACCGGGCGCTGCACCGAGACGGTGAAGTGATTGGACCAGAACGCGACCAGGCGCTCGCGGAATGGCGTGCTCGAGTCTGATGAGAAGCTGGGTGCGCGCACCGGCCTCGGCGAGGTAGGTCTCGCGCATCGTGCCCTGGATCGCCTTCTGGACCGCGGCATTGCCCTGGCGGCGTGCGCGCAGGCAGATCGCCCATGCGGCTCGCACCGGAGGGGAAGTCGGATTGCAGGACCGGCTTGGCGGTGAGCTGCTGAGTCGAGCCAGCCGCGCGGGTCGCGCGCGGCTTCGGCGAGTTCGCCGGGACGCGCACCCAAGCCGAAGCGCGTCGCGGCGATGAATCCGGCGGCGCTCATTTGGGCGACGGCGGCGGACCGCGGCGGTATTCGGGATTTCGATTCGGCGAGGCGCTTGCGGCCCTCGGGCGACATCTTGGCGGCGGCGCTACCGATGGTCGTTTGCATGACCTTCTGCACCTCCTCGGTACGGCCGCGCAGCTCCGTGAAGGCGCGATCGAGGGCGGCCTGGTCGAAGGGCTCGGCGCCGAGAATGACGCGCACCTTCTCGCGCGCGTCGCGCGTGGCCTGGCTCGCGGCGGCGAGCTTCGGGCGCTGCTCGGCGAAGGCGGATTCCAGGATCGGGCGCTGATCGTCGGGGATGCTGGAGAACATGCGCTGCGCGATGCGACGCAGCGGCCGGTCGGCGCCGGGTACGGCACGCTCGGCGAACATCTCGCCATGCGGACGGTGGAAATGCCGGCCGAAGATCATGCTGCCGAGGAAGAGGTTGAGCCCGAGCGAGACGATCAGCCCCGCGAGGAGCCATTTCGCCGCGCGCGGGGTGAAGGTCACCATGAAAGATTCTCCTGCTGCACGACATCGCTGACCGCGTCGCCCTGGTCGGCCGCGGCCACGCTCGTGAAGTTCTGGTCGAGCCCGGTCCAGCCGACGACGAAGCCAACGATGGCGGCCGCCGCGAGGCCGGCGACATTGGGCCACATGCGGCGCACCGCCCAGCTGCCGCGGGGTACACGCGGCGTAGCGGCGGCTCTGGCGGCGATCTTGATCGGGTTGAGGGTGGGCATGACCGGGTGGTCATGGGCGAGCAGCGCGTCGAGGGCTGCGGCTTGCGCCAGCGCGGTTTGCGCCCCCGGAGCGGTGGCGATCAGCTCTTGCATCGCGGCGCGCTCGGCCTCAGGCCAATGCGTCGGATCGGCGCCGTAGGCGTCGAGGATGTCGCGAAGTCGCTCGAGTGTCATGGCCGTGATCCTTCGGCGTGCGGGGCTAGGTCGATGAGGGCGTCGCGCAGACTGCGGCGCGCGCGCACCAGGAGGGATTCGAGGGCGCCGACGCTGATCTCCAGCACGGCGGCGGCCTCGATGTTGCTGAGGCCCTCGTAGTGGCAGAGCACCAAGGCGGCGCGCTGGCGGTCGGGCAGGGTCTCGATGGCGGCGGAAACGCGCGTGGCCGTCTCGCCGGCGGACGTGTTGTCGAAGGCGTCGGGCTTGGGTCGACCACTTCGGAGGCTTCCTCCAGCGGCGAGGTCTTGGGCTTGCGCATGCGGTCGATGCAGGAATTGACGAGCACGCGATAGAACCAGGTCGAGAAGGCGGCGCCCGCCACCTTCCTCGCGCGTCTGCCATTCCGGCGCTTTGAGCCACACTTTCAAGAACGCCTCCTGCACCAATTCCTCGGCATCGCCGGCATTGCGGGTGATGCGCACTGCGATGGCCGTCGCGCGCCGCATGTGGCCCGCCACCAGGCGCGAGAACGCGGCGCGGTCGCCGCCGCCCGCCAGCCGCATCAGCTCGTCATCGCTGCCTGTATGCATGGGCGGGAAGGGCGATCCTCTCAAAAGAATTCACGCGGCAGGTCTGCAATTCCTGCGCAGGGAATTGTGCCCAGAGGTAACGCGGAGGATGGTAAAACTAATCCTGTCCTTATCCTAAATTCAATTATTTCAACGTCTTAGGCCAGAGCCCCCGCACATGGACCCGAGTCCCACGCCCGGGCAAGGCACGCCGTCGCCTTATCGCGGCATCCTGATCTACATCCTGGCCGGGGTCGGTTTCACGCTGCTGGACGGCACGGCCAAGTACCTGGCGCGGGACTATCACGTTCTGCAGGTGGTGTGGGGCCGCTACGTGTTCCATACGGTGGCGCTGGCGATGATCATGCCGGCCAGCATGTGGCGCCGGCCGTTTGCGTCGGCGCGGCCGTCGCATCAGCTGGCGCGTTCGATCCTGCTGCTGATCGCCACGCTGCTGTTCTTCTTTTCACTCCAATATTTGCAGCTCGCCGAGGCGACGTCGGTCGGGTTCTCGTCGCCGCTGATCCTGACCGCGCTCGCCTTCTTCATCCTGCGCGAGAAAGTGGGTCCGCGGCGCTGGAGTGCGGTGATCGTCGGCTTCATCGGCGTGCTGATCGTGATCCGGCCAGGGACGGGGGCCCTGCACTGGGCGGCGTTCGCGACGCTGGGCTGCGCCATCGCCAATGCCGGCTACCAGCTCATCACGCGCATGCTGGCCGGCGTCGATTTGCCGCGCACGACGCTGTTCTATTCCGGGCTGGTGGGCACGATCGGCATGTCGGCGATCGTGCCGTTCGTGTGGACCACACCCGACCTCATCGGCTGGGCGCTGCTGGCGTTCATCGGCCTGATGGGGGCGGCGGGGCATTTCTGCCTGATCAAGGCGTACGGGCTGGCGCAGCCCTCGCTGCTCGCACCCTATTCCTATGTGCAGATCGTCTGGGTGATCGCGCTGGGCTACGTCGTGTTCGGCGATCTGCCGGATTTCTGGACGCTGGTCGGCACCGCGCTGATCATCGCCAGCGGCATCTACGTGTTCTATCGCGAGGCGTATTTGCGGCGGATGGGGCGGATTTGATCTTGCGGCATCGCCGCCGTTGAATTAAAAAAAGCGAAACCACAAAGGCACAAAGGACACGAAGGGACCGTTCTCTTTGTGTCCTTTGTGTCTTTGTGGTTTTCCGGACTTGCGGCAGATCGTGCCAGCGCGGCCGGCAATCGTAGAACTCTGATTCCCTCGGGCTTGACCCGAGCGCCCATGCCTGATGCCATCGCGCTGCCGCCGTGAATGGGCCCTTGGGTCAAGCCCGAGGGAATCAGATTTGTAATTGAGAGGGCGATCCACGGCTGAAGGAGGCGTGGCATGACGCGCAGGGTCTTCGTCGCCGGGGCGGGCGGTGCCATCGGGCAGCCGCTGGTGCGGTTGCTGGTCGATGCCGGGTTCAAGGTGTTCGGCACGACGCGCTCGGCCGAGCGCGCCACGGTGCTGAAGAAACTGGGGGCTTCGCCGGTGGTGGTCGACGTGTTCGATGCGGCGGCCCTGACGCAAGAAGCGACGAAGGCCGAGCCGGAGATCGTCATCCACCAGCTCACGGATTTAGCGCAAGGCACCGACCCGGCGCGCAACGCGCGCATCCGCAACGAAGGCACGCGCAACCTGGTGGCGGCGGCGAAGGCGGCTGGGGCGCGGCGGCTGATCGCGCAGAGCATCCTGTGGGTCTATGCGCCCGGCGGCGAGCCGCATGGCGAGGATGACAGACTGGACCTCGAGGCGACCGGCCCGCGCGCGCTGACCGTGGGCGGCGTGGCGGCGCTGGAGCGCCAGGTGCTGGGGGCGGCACCCTTGACCAGCGTGGTGCTGCGCTACGGCCAGCTCTACGGCCCCAACACCGGCCGCGCGGTGGCCAACGACGTGCCGAGCCCGGTGCATGTCGATGCCGCGGCGGCGGCGGCGTGGCTGGCGGTCGACAAGGGGAGTGGGGTCTACAACATCGCCGAGACCAACGCGCTCGTGCGCGTCGACAAAGCCAAGCGCGAACTGCGCTGGGACGCGGCGTTTCGGTTGCCGGCGCGGTTGGCGCGGTAGGCGTCGCAAATTTTTAGACGATCGATTCAGCGAGAGCGCTGCGCCCCCTCTCCCCTCTGGGGAGAGGGTCGGGGTGAGGGGGTGGCCCCGACCTATCAAGATCTTCCGACGTGGCGCTGTGTGAAGTGGCGAAGCGATCTACCGCTGCGCCACCCCCCTCACCCTAGCCCTCTCCCCAGAGGGGAGAGGGGACAGATCGCGCTCGTCGAGAGAGCGCGCGAAACACCAAACCCCAAAAACAGAACCGCCCGCCGCGAACCCCGGAGGGCGGCGGCGGGCGGCCTGCAAAAGCTCGTCGGGATCGATCAGCCGCCGGACGGTGCCGGAGCGCTGGTCTGCGCCGTTGAGGAAGGGGCAGGAGCTGGAGTCGATTGCGGGGCTGACGCCGTCGCTTTCGAACTCCAATTGCAATTGCCATTACCTTCCGCCATGGCCGGTAAGGCCGCGGCGAACGCCAGAACTGATCCGGCGACGAGAATTGCTCCAATACGCACTGGATCACCTCCCTTCCGTTGCGGGCAGACCGACGGATCCACCCCTGAATACCCAAAACCCTAACGCAGCTTCGGCGGTGCAGCAATCGATTCTGTAGGGGGATTGAGGTAATGGGGGATGAGGGGGGCGGGTAAGCGCCCGGAGGGCACGGGGGCGGGGCAATCGGCCAAACCTCGTTGCCACCAACCCACATCCTCATCCTGAGCTTGTCGAAGGATGAGGGGACGGAAAGGCCCCGCCGTCCGCGCAGACATTCTCCAAAAGAAGTAGGCGCGCCCGACCCGTCAGGTCGCCGGCACCAGCGTGTACCCCTTACTGCGCATGCAGAAATCACGCAGCCGGCTCTCCTCGAAGAACGTGTCGTTCTGGCGGTTGAACCAGAACGGATCGTTGTAGAGCCGCCCGTCGCGGCCGCGGTAATAGCGTGGCCCGAATTCCGCCGGCATAGAAAGCGCGCTGCTGCGCCTCGATCCACGCCGCCTTGCTGCAATCCCCGATATCCGCCTCGGTCTGCCCGGGGCCGAAACTGGGATGCTCCCAGCGCATGGGGGTGCACGCGGCGAGGGCCGCGATGGCGCAGAGGGTGAGGAGGAGGAGGCGGGCGGGCTTCATCGCTCCACTATAACGCACGAACGGGGGTTAATATTCCACTTGGGGGCCGGCCGATCAGCCGCAACCGGCCGGTTTCATTTAAATGATGCGGCCGATAATCCTCGCCCCGAATGCCTTATCCCCGCCGCAGCGACGGCGGCTGCGCTTCTCCGCCTTGTGCTGACACCCTGGACAGCTTCCCACACACTCTCGGAGCCCCAATGATCACCTGCTACATCCGCTATGTCGTCGACCAGGACAAGCTTCAGGAGTTCGAGACCTACGCGCGGATGTGGCTCGGGTTGCTGCCGCGGTTCGGCGGTACCCACCACGGCTACTTCCTGCCTTCCGAAGGGGAGAGCGACGTTGCGCTCGCGCTCTTCAGTTCCCCAAGCTTCGCTGCCTATGAGGACTACCGGCGCAGAAGCGCTCAGGACCCGGATGTGGCCAAAGCAATCGCCTATGCGAAAGAGACGCGCTGCTTCCTGCGTTATGAGCGCTCATTCTTCCGACCGGTTGGGGCGCAGAGTTGAAGCAATCGCGACGCGGGAGGCCGGCGTGCGTGTCGGGCGTCGGGTTGGGCGCGAGACCCACATGACCAAGACAAGAGGAATCAGGCCTGAGACGAAAAGCATGAGAGCGGAAGGTTCGGGAACAAGAATTGGGCCCACGACGCTCTGGGTGGGTGCTCTGACCCAGCCCAGCCGAACGTCGTCGTCGGGGGCTCCGACGAGATAAACGAGAAAGAAAGCACAGGCAGATCAGGACCCAGATAGGCTTGGAGATCGTCCGTTGGGCTCACGCGGAATGACACGAAGTTGTGCGGTTCTGCAAACGGGAAATCGACAATCTCCCATCCAGCCGGGATCAGCGGGTTTTCGATTGGTGCACCCAATACGAAAATATCCACCAGGGGAATTCTCTCCACCAGAAAGCCACGTCGCCGTATAAGTGTATTGAAATTCGTCAGGCCCTAGCGCGAATGCGGATCCGTCCAGCCTTGCATCGGATCTCGCATGGATGCTGTCAATTCTCGCGCATCCGAGGCGCTCGGCTTCGTCATTTTCTCATAGTCATCGACGCTCGGCTGCATGATGGAATCCGTGCCCTTCGCCTCGTGTTCCAGCCCCAGGATGTGCCCAACCTCATGAAGCGCAATCACGTAGGCTTGGGCAGGGGCGCCCGTACCGATCTTTATTTCGCCGTGCGTATACTCGACGTCCTTGAAGATGTCCTCGCCGTTCACGCCTTTGCCGACAACGTCCCCGACGAACTGAGGTGAACCATGCCCGGCTTGGGTCTGGTAGATCACGACGACGTTGCCCTTTGCCATCGGATCAGGTGGCCTGCCTGTCCCGGGCACGTTTCCATTTGCTTCAAGGATGACAGCGGTGAGCTTGATGTTTTTGTTGGCGGTGATCTTCGCCCATTCGTCGACCGCCCTCTTGACCTCGTCGTAAATCGTTCCGGTCGGCCGCGGGTCACGCGGAATATAGATGGTGATCGGGCCCTTCCATTTCGCTGTCCCGGTCACTTCCTTGTATTTTATGGGGGTCGCCGACGCGGGCGCCGGCAGCCACAAAGGCAGAGACATCATCGTGAGCAGGAGTGCGGCGAACGCGCGCGCTGCGATGTTGCTCCGATGGAGGATCTGGGTTCGCATTGTTCGCCTCATGTCCAAGGGCCGGGCGACCTCGCTCACCGATCGCTGGTCAAGTCGCGGCCGAACAACGCCAGATGGTTGCCGGTGCGCGACATGAATTGAGCGGTCGATGCTGGATCCGGCCGGTTTAACGTCGAGGTCGAGGTGGCGCGTCCGCAATCGCGACCATGGATCTCGTGACGATGCGAGGATCGTCGAGACCCTCCACCGCGCGCCACGCAAGGCCTACGGCTCAGCGCTCAGCCTGTCCTCGTCCAGCCCATAGTCTTGTGCACGATTGCCGGAGTTTTTCGGCCCCGGCGCCGTCTCCGCTCTCCGCCACGAAGACGGGTGCGAAATTTCGTGTCGACACGAATACCGCGGTTGTTCTTGGTTTCTTGTCGCATCGACGCGTGTGATTCTTGGTGCAAAAATTACACCAAAAATCTTTGTATTTCCGTCGCAATGAGTTAGCGCGTCGACGTGCGCGCGCCGGACGGAAACTGTAACGAAGTTCGACACCGTGACCATCCGGCGAGCCGCGACGCTCACCCCGCGGACCCATATCGGGACACCGCAATCCTCGCCGAGATTGGAGGTTCCGATCGGAGAGGTGGAGTGACAGAAGTCAATTTTCTTGAGTCCTCGGATAGGCACGTCGCTTGCTGTTACTCGTGACTACTCCGCGCTACGCGACTAACAGCGCAAGATTTCACTCTGATCCCGATTGGTCCTACGCGATGCCTTTATCGATGGTCGAATGGTGGATGCCGATGTTCTTGGTATTGGCTGGGCGCGTTTTTGGCATCCATATAGACGAACGTTACAATGGCGAATGATTTTCGAAATACCGCAAAATATACGCCTGCTTCGCCATCTTCAGTTGTGGCGTGCCCGTAGGAAAACTGGTCATTCAAAGTCTTTTTGGATCGAAATCATGTTGGGGCCTGCATCGAGCAGTTGTGTAACCTTTTCGGGAATTTCTCCGTCTAACATCTGAACGTTTGTGAACCATTTGACTAGTAGCGCGCCGTGAGGCGGGACAATCCGTTTGTGTCGTGCGTAATGAAGTGCACAGCCAATTTTAATTCCATAGCGCTCAATGGCGTTTGAAATTGCTGGCCCGCCAACTCGTAGAACTGGGATGTCGCTTAGTAAGGTTCCGTCGGGGCGCGCGTTTCCCCTCTCGCGCAAAAATTTTCTAACATCGGTTGCTTTCGGCCGCATGCTTTCCAGAAGTCCCGGGAAATTTCTTTCTGCATTCTTGATCGCATCAATCGTTTCGGCCTTGGTGACCCGGTCCTGTGCATCCGGAAATAGGCGCGAAACCATCGCAATTATTATTTCATCTTTACGGGTAAGACCGTTGCATGGTCCGCACGCAGGGAAAACCATTCCTTCTGGCCACTTTCGCTGCGTGAATATCGCTCTAGCAGGAACATGATCTTAAGTTGTAGCCCGAGCATCGCCTCCGCAAAAAACGCAATGCGGGTGCTCACGAAAAAAAGTGGCTCGAAGAGCCCTGCGATGGCGGCGGGAATCAACCTCCATATTTGCCAAATCTCTCTCATTGAAATAGCAGGCATCATACTTGGCCACAGAGGCATGCTCTAGGCGCTAAATCCAGCGTCAAGAGGTTACTGTTGAGTCGATGCTCGATAGATGTTACCCGCCATTTTTATTTCGGTGCCCGCTATTTAGCTGCTAAAAGCACAAAGAACTAAGTTTCGGCGCTGATTTTGTGCACCTCCTAGGCGTATGCTGCATTTGCGAACCCTTTCCGCTGCGGGCGCCTTTCTCGCCCCTTTCGCGGTTCTCCTCGTCGCCTGGGCCATTCTCGTCCCGCTCTTCGACGTCAACCCGCGCATCTTCCCGCACCTGACCGCGGTCCTGCAGGCGGGGCTTGAGTCCGATCCAGGACGGCACGCTGTCCAGCCCATATCGGGGCGAGCCTGCTGCGCGTCGCTGGTCGGCACGGTGCTGGCGCTGCTCGCCGCCATCCCGCTCGGCATCGCCATGGGCGTGAGCCCGGTCGTGTCGTCGTTCCTCACGCCGCTGTTCCGCTTCTTCTCCGTGCTCGCCGGCATCGCCTGGATCCCCATCGCGACGCTGTGGTTCGGCTATGGCTTCGGCGCCATCACCTTTGTCATCTTCAACGCCGTGTTCTTCATCGTCACCTACAACACGCTGCTCGGCGTCTCGACCATTCCGCTCGCGGTGCGCAATGCGGCGGCCTCGCTCGGCGCGGGGCGCGTGGGCGATGCTCACCGAGGTGCTGCTGCCGGGCGCCTTGCCCAATATCGTCACCGGCATCCGCACCGGGCTCGGCTTCGCGTGGCGCGGGCTGATCGCGGCGGAGATGATCGCGACCAATGTCGGGCTCGGCTACATGCTGTTCGTCGCGCGCGACTTCTATCGCACCGAAGTCATCGTGCTCGGCATGATCGTCATCGGCGTGCTGTGGCTGCTGCTCGACCGCCTCGTGCTCGCGCCGCTGGAGCGCGCGACCATCGAGCGCTGGGGCATGGTGCAGCGGGCATGAGCGTCGCTCTGCTCAAGGCCTGGGGCGCCTATGTGCGGCTGACCGCGCGCTGGCCGGCGATCGCCTCCATCGTGCCGTTCCTGCCGCTGGTCGCGCTGTGGTGGGCTCGTGACGGCGCTGGAGGTGTTCCCGCGCGGTGTTCCTGCCCGGCCCCGCGCGACGTGGTGCGCTCGTTCGTCGACCTCATCTACAAGGGCATCCTGCCCGAATATCTGCAGGACAGCATGGTGCGGCTCGCGGTGGGGGCGTTCGTGGGGATCGCGCTCGGCATTCCGCTCGGCCTCCTGGTCGGCATGAGCCAGCGCGCGCACACGGCGCTGTGGCCGCTGCTGCTGTTCTTCCAGGCCATCGGCGATATCGCCTGGCTGCCGATCCTGGTGATCTGGTTCGGCTACGGCCTCGTCACCATGACCTTCGTCATCGTCTACACGGTGATCTTCCCGGTGGTGCTCAACACGGTGCTCGGCGTGCGCTCGATCCCGATCAACATGCACCGCGCGGCGCTGAGCCTTGGCGCCTCGCGCGCGCGCGTCCTGTGGGAGGTCGTGCTGCCTGGCGCGCTGCCCAATATCGTGACCGGCCTGCGCAACGGGCTGGGCTACGGCTGGCGCGCGCTGATCGCGGCGGAGATCATCGTCGGCACCAGCGGGCATCGGCTTTCTGATGTTCGATGCCCGCCGCGCCGGCTCGGTGGTCGAGATCCTGCTCGGCATGATCATCCTCGGCATTCTCTGGTACATCGTCGATAGCTGGATCCTGGCGCCCGATCGAGCGCGCCACCGGCCAGCGCTGGGGCTTGGTGACGCGGTGAAGAGCCTGACATCCGCAACCTGTCGAAGACCTATTTCGACCCCTATGCCGGCACGCATGTCACCGCGGTGCACGACGTGTCGCTCGAGGTGCGGGGAGGGCGAGTTCGTCTCCATCGTCGGCCCGTCGGGCTGCGGCAAGACCACCATCCTCAACATGATCGCGGGTTTCATCCCGGTGACCGGCGGCGAGATTCTGGTCGGCGGCCGGCCGGTGAACGGGCCGGGCCCGATCGCGGCGTCGTGTTCCAGTCGTTCGCGCTGTTCCCCTGGAAGACTGTGCTCGACAATGTCGCCTTCGGCCCGAAGATGCGCGGCATCGGCAAAGCCGGAGCGGGAGAAGATCGCGCACGAATATCTGGCGCTCGCCAAGCTGACCGAAGCCGCGGCGCGCTATCCCAACGAGCTCTCCGGCGGCATGCAGCAGCGCGTCGGCGTGGTGCGCGCGCTCGCCAACGAGCCCGACGTGCTGCTGATGGACGAGCCGTTCGCCAGCGTCGATGCGCAGACGCGCATGACCTGCAGGAAGAACTGACCCGCATCTGGCAGGCAGAAGAACCCCACCGTCATCTTCATCACCCACGATGTGGCCGAGGCGGTGTTCCTCGCCAATCGCGTCGTCGTGCTGTCCAAGGGCCGCGTGCTCGAGGATATCGCCGTCGACCTGCCGCGCCCGCGCGCTGGGATGCGCTCAACGAAGACGCAGGTTCAAGGCGCTGACCGGCCGCGTGCTGCAACTCGTGCGTTCGGCGTGAGCCATGTGGCGCGACGCGCCTCAGGTTCGCGCAAGACCCATGTGCTGCTGGCGGTGCTCGCCGTGTCTACATCGGCTGGCAGGTGCTGGCTCAGCTCGCGGCGCCGGGCAAGATCGCGGCGACTTCCACGGCCCGCGCGAACGCGTCAACATCCTGGTGACGCTGCCGTTCCCGCCGGAGCGATTTCATGTCCAGGTGTTCCAGGCCTTCGGCAGGGTGTCGGGGACGCAAGATAATGCCATCGAAGTTCGCAACGTGAAACGCGCGGATCTCGCAAGCCTCGCCCGGCCGTACTGGGTGCGGCGGGTCGAGCCGCTGCTATCAGGAGGATGAGGATGAGGAAACGTCTGTTGCCGCTGCTGTGGGCGCGTGCTGCTGCTGCCCGGCGCGGCGCGGCGCAACAGCCCGGTGAAGCTCAAGGCCGGCATGGTCACCGGCATCGACCAGGTCGGCCTGCCGATCGCGCTGGAGCGCGGCTTCTTCGAGAAGCACGGGCTCGATGTCACCATCGCGCGGCCCTATGCGACCGGCGTCGACGCGCTCAATGCGCTGCAGGCCGGCGAGAGCGAGATCGTGCAGGTCGGCGTGCCGATGATCGGCGCGGTGTTGCGCGGCATGGATCTCGTCGCGCTCGGCAATTACGCGGGCAACGCCACCAAGCTCGGCTCCGACGCCACCATGGCGATCATCGCCGGCAAGGATTCCGGCATCGCCAAGGGCGACCTGAAAAGCCTGAAGGGCAAGAAGATCGCGGCCTCCTTCGGCACCATCAACCATCTCTACATGCTGGCGGTGCTGGAAAAGGCCGGGCTCGACCCCGACCGACGTGACGCTGGTCAACACGCCGCCGCCGGAAATGACGGTCGCGCTGCTCGCCAAGGGCATCGATGCGTTCTCGGGCTGGGACCCGTGGCCGATCGTGGCGCTGAAGGACGTGCCCGGCGCCGTCGAGGTGATCCGCGGCGGCGACACCATCGCCTATCTCGGCTTCAATGTCGGCCTGCGTCCGTGGGTGGAGAAGAACGGCGAGACGATCGAGAAATTCCTCGCCGCCGTCTCCGAGGCCGACAAGTGGATGCGCGCCAATCCGAAGCAGGCCGCGCAGATCGCGACGCGCTGGATTCCCGGCCTGAAGCCGGACGTCGCCGAAGCGGCGATGGAGTTCAACATCCAGCAGAACGACCGGCGCCTGTCGGCGAACAACTTCCGCGCGCTGTGGAGCGCGCAGGACCGTCTGCACCGGCTCGGCGTCATCAAGTCGACCTTCGACGTCAACAAGCACATCGAGCCCAAGCACATCGTCAACGTGATGGCGAAGCACCCCGAGCTCTTCTCCGACCTGCCGCCGATCCCGGCCGATGTCGCGATCAAGCCCGGGTACGTGTTCAAGCCGTAGACCATCGTGCTCTCTATCCCTCTCCGCCGCGAAGCGGGGGAGAGGGAGAGGGCCCGCCTTCGCTAAAGCTTCGGCGGGCTTGCCCGCCGTAGCTTTAGCGGAGGCGGGAAGGGTGAGGTGGTGGCGCCGCACTCACATTGTCAAATAGCTTGTAGCGGAGACACCCACCTCACCCGCTCGCTTCGCTCGCACCCTCTCCCCCCGCTTCGCGGGCGGAGAGGGTTAGTGTGCGTCCTCGTTTGATCAGCGCGAGAGCGGTGGACGCGGTTTGATGCGTCCGGCGCCGCCGCGGGTTGGAGACGGGGGTGGGCGGGCGGTTGGCGGCCGATTTCACCTCGTCTTCGCGCGCGCGGGCGGCCACGGCGTCGCGGTTGCCCTCGCGGCCGGCGGCGAGCTGGTCGGCGATCCAGCGGGCGATCTGCGGGGCGGCGACGCTCGTGCCGCCCATGGCGACGGACGCGCCGCTGCGCGCACCGGCCGCGAGCAGGCCACCATTTGCCTGCGAGCGCTCGCTCACGCTCATCGCGTCGGGGCCGTCGCGGCGCTGTGCCGCGGATCCGGTCGGACCGGCGGCGGAATAGGGGGCCGCAACGGTCTCGCGGCCGAGATAGCCGCCCATCACCACCGGCGACGACCCGGTCGCGATGGCGTTGAGCGTGCCGGCGCGCCGGACCGGGGATTTGGGATCGTCGATCTCGATCGCGCGGCCACCCTCGTCAAAGCGCCGGTAGGCGGGATCGTCGAAATAGGATTGCCGGCCGTGCACCGGATGGCCGTAGAGCGAATCATCGTGTTGGATCCAGGCGTGAATCTCCTGCCCCGGAGTCAGCGTCTTGTTGGTGAGCGCGACGGTCCACACGCCCGATGGTGCGAGCGCGTTGCGCGGATCGAGATCCGCGGTCGGGCGGAGCGTCAGCAGGAACAGGCCGCGCGATGTCGGCGCGGCCATGTCGGAATAGCGCATCTGCGCGTAGATTCCCGCAGGCGAGTCCCAGCCTTCCAGCGCGCCGTGACGGTCGGTGATGGATTTGCGCTCGCCGGTGGGCGTCGTGACGGTGAGCTGCACGCGCGCCCGTGCCTTGCCGACCGGGCGCTTGGGCATCCAGATTTCGAGATAGCTCGGCGTTTGATCGTCGGGCTGGATGCGCCAGCGCAGCGAATGGGAGCGGCCGGGGCGGTCAAAGGTAAGCTGCGCATGACAGCGCGCGAGATAATTGTTGCCGGCGGGCAGGACCACGCGCAGCGTCACGCCGCGCGCGGCGGCGCGCGCGATATGGTCCTCGATCATCCGCTCGATCTCGGACGTGCCGTCATGCGGGCCAGCGATCTTGCCATAGCTGAAATTGATCACCACCGGCAGGTTGGTGAGGCCGAGCGCCGTGCCGATCCTGTGCGCGCGATCGAGGATGTATTTGATGGCGTAATCGGCGTAGTAGCCGAGATCGCCGCCCGAAGTATCCGCCGTGGTCCGGGCCGGAAGCTGAACGATGATGATCGGGCGGTCGTCGCGGCCTTCGCCGATGTCGTAACCGCACGCCAGATCCATCACGTGCGTGCCGTGCGCGCCGCGCCAGGCGGCGGCATTGTGGCCCTCGCGATGAAAATCGATCAGACCGGCGCGCTGATAGAGTTCGTCCTCGTCCACAACACCGCCATGCGTGCATTTGTTGAGCAGCGCGTTGATCTGCCCGCGGACAAGCTCGGTTCCGACCGAGAGCGCGCCGGGCTTGCTGGACCATGGGCCGTCCTGCAGCCACCAGTATTCGACGCGCGATTGGGCGAGTGCCGCGCGGACGCGCGCATGGGCGAAAGCGATTTCGTCGTCGATGATGCCGATGACGACCGGCGTGCCGGTCATGAAAAATTGTCCGGCAGTGACGCGGAATCCAAAGGCTGGCTGAGCGTCACGCGCACGACGACCTTACGCAGGCGCGCCTCGCTCCGCAGCATCTCGAGGAAATCCGGCGTGATCAACGCGGGCAGGGTCCGCTCGCCCTTGCCGTCGTCCTGCGAGTCCTCGATATAGAGCAACGGCACATGCGCCGAAGCTTTCCAGCGCGCGTTCTGAGCACCGGTATCGGCAAAGCCTATGCCCTCGGCAAAGTCGCGCGCCGAAATACCGCTCACACGAACGAGGACGGCAAGCCGATCTTGCTGGCGTCCCGGGCGGAGATGATAGGTCTGGCCGGGTCCCAGCACCCAATCGATATAGGGATCGACGCCGGTCATGTTGGCGTAGCCGGGCCCTTCGGGGTCGCCCAGTGGCGGGCTCATGACCATTCCGCCTTTGCCGTGTCCCACAGCCAGGCGAGGATGGCGGATTGCTTGGGGCGGACGGTCTGCGGCGAACCGCGCTTGATGGCGTAGTCGGTCTCGGTCTGCTTGGCGCCGGCGGGATCGAAGAGGGAAGTCCAGTAGAAATCGCCGTCGTCGGGCGGCGGCTTGCCGCCGGACGGGCTGGGAAATTCAGTGCCGTCAAATGCCCAGGCCTGATAGGTCGTGCCGGCGGTGGAGCGCGTGACGAAATATTGGCCCAGCGTGAGGCCGAGCACCGCGCCGGCCGCGCTATCCACCGGGAAATGCACGCCCGCCACCGTGCGGTTGATGGCAACGCGTGCGGCGAGGCGCATCAGCAGCGTGGTCCAGTCGGTTTCACCATATTGCGGGTTGGGCGCGCTTGCCGTGCCGACCGCGCGCAGCAAGCCGCTCAGCACCGTCGCGGTGATGAACGCCTCGGTGGCATGGCCGCTGGGCAGCGCGCCGTGCGAGGGCGTGAGGATGATCGGCTGAATTTGCGGCGAGAGTTCGTTAGGACGGCGACACGCTAGCGCGTGCTTGAAGCGCATCTCGCTGAAATTGGCGAGGCGCAGCGACGCGGCCAGGAGCTCGAGCGTCTTTGGCGTGCGATCGGGGTGGAGATAGGGCACCGCCGCGAAAAAAGGGCCGGCGCCGCCCATCTGCGACAGAATCTCCGACGCGCGATCGCCGCGCAGATCGGCGTAGCGCGCCACCAGCTCGAGCTGCTCCTTGAACTGGGCGCTGTCCGGGCGCTTCATCTCGACCAGCGGCAGGTAGGTGGCCGTCGGAGGCGCGGCGCCGGCCGTGGCCGGCTTGGCTTCGAGATGCCAGAGCGACACCTGACCGGCGCGCTCGGTGAACCCCAGCCGCGAGAACATCTCGAAATCGACGACGCTGGCGCGCACCCAGGTTTCCCAGCGCGCCAGGTTGGACGGGTCCTCGATAGCCAGATCCTTGGGGGATTTTGCCGGCGGCTGATAGGGCCCGACGATGCCGTCGCGGCTGTGCAGCAGCCCGTCGGCCACCAGCGGCGAGCCCGCGCCGCCAAAGCCACCGAAACCGCCAAACCCGCCAAACCCACCAAACCCGCCGAAGCCGCCAAATCCTCCAAACCCGCCGAACCCGCCAAAGCCACCAAACCCGCCAAAACCGCCCTCAGGCGACAGACCGGCCATGCTCTGCTCCCCGCTTCAATGGCGACCCGCTCTCAGGTCATTTTGGGATGCCAACCTGCTGCAGCACGCTGGCGAATTCTTGTCCGACGCTGTAGGCCGCGCTGGGTGAGCGTGCCAGCCAGCCCGAAACTGTCAAACCCGGCTCGAGACTTAAGAGGTCTTTTGCTGTGCTGCGCGCCTCGTCCTGGAGCCCGAGCTGCCATTGCGCCACGGCCAGAACACGTAAGGTCGACGTGTGCTTGCGGTTGGCGCGCAGCGAGCGTTGGGCGTGGTCGAGGGCGTCGGTGTAACGGCGGGCGGAGATACAGGCCGAAGCCGCCAGCGAGTCGTAGAAATAGCGGTGTGGGTCGAGCGGTGTCAATTTGAGCGCGCGCTGGGTGTTGTCGACGGCGCGCATGCCGTCGCCCGTAAAGGCATGCAGCGTGCCCTTGAGGAGCCAGGCCAGCGGATTGTTGGGATTGGCCGCGATGGCGCGATTGTAGCGGTCGAGCGCGATATCGAGCTTCTTCAGCAGGTTCGTGTGCACGAAGCCGTCAACTGAGAGCGCCAGCGAGCACTCGGGATCGATATCAAGCGCGCGCTTGGTGCATTCCAGCGCCAGGTACGCATCTTCGCGCGGGTCGTTGGACCAGCCCTGCTGCACGCGCAAGACATGCCAGTTGGCCAGCCATGCCTGGGCGATCGGCTGGCGGCGCCCGCTGCGATCCAGAAGGGTCTGCAGCAGCTTGCGCGCTTCGTCGAAATCCTGCGGCGACAGGCGGTGCATCAGGGCGATGGCGCCGAGGAGGAGCGTGTAGGCCTTCAGGGTCGGCAGCGGCTGCATCTTTGAGCGGTGCAGTTCGCGCGTCATCACCGCCGACGCGATATCCGCCACGATTGGCTGACGAAATCCTGATCGCCGCTAAGGATTCCGCGACCTTGCCGCGCAGACGCTCGGTCCACAAGATCCGGCCGGTCTTGGTTTCCGCGAGCTCGGCATCGAGTGTCACGTAGAAATTGTCGGTGCTATACGAGCCGGACAGCACATAATCGGCATTCAAATGCGTGCTGATCTCCGTGAAGGTCATGGCGCGATCGCGAAAGGCGGTGGTCGAGAGGCGCGAGATGACGCTCAGATCGCACGAATGCGAAAGTGCCCGGATCACCTCGTCGGCCAGCACTTCGCCGATCACACGATGGTCCATTTGCACGTGCTGAGCGGCAAAGGGCACGACGGCGATGGTGGGGCGAGTTCGTCGAGCGACGGAGCGGATTTGAAGATTGGCCGCGGTCCGGGCGGGCCGACGCGATAGGCGCGCACCGGCTGGCTCACATGGCGCAGAAAACAGTCGCCGAGGTCTTCGATCTCGGCATCGAGTTCGGGCGTGAGCTGGTCGCGCGCATGGGCGGAGATCACGATCTCCCCCGGGCCGGCCAGCGCCATGAGCCTCGCCGCCAGGTTGACGCCGCGGCCATGCACGTCGTTGGCATCGACCAGGACGTCGCCGAGTTCCATGCCCATGCGCAGGAGAATCTGCTGCTCCGGCACTTGGCCCTCATTGTCGCGCGCGCAGGCATGGTGGATGGCGAAGGCGGCCGCGACGGCCGAGCGCACGTCGTCGAAATCCATCAGCAGGCCGTCGCCCAGGCTCTTGACAAGACGCCCCTTGCAGCGCGGCAGCACATGCGCCTTCACATATTCGATCAAATTCAGCCAGCGCGAGACGATCCGCACCTCGTCTTCCTCGATGAGGCGGACGAACTCGACGATATCGGCCAGGAGAATGGCGCGATTTGCCCGCGCGAGGTGGCGGTTCGGGATCGGGTGTACGTCGTGGCGTCCGACATTCGCCGGGGCCGCATCGACGAGAGAGCGATTGCGCGAGCGCGAAGCCTCGTCCAGCAATGGAAGCACCATAATCACACCTGCACATTATTCGAGTGCGTTTGAAATCGCTCGCGCCGGTTATGCGCGGTACTGCCGGCCGTCGTTATTGCGACGAACCGACACGACAACGGACAATCCGTTGTACGGGAGGGCTTAAAGCCAACGGGTCGCCGACCACGATGGAATCAGTAGCACGCGCGACCCTCTACTTTAGTGGTGTGCGTCACAGCACGGCGACAGAACGACGAAGGCGATTTTGCGGAAGATGGTGAGCAGGGCCCGACAATCCCCGGGTGTTTTGGGGATTGTCGGCTAAGCCGCTGATAATGTGCCGGGTTTTACTATCGCATTGGTGGTTTTTATTTGCTTATCTTTGAGGTTCTATTTTTGTTCTTTTCAATTGTATTTGGACGAATAAAGTATCATAATAATAAAACTGATGTATCTATGTTCGCGACACTGAAAGTCAATTTCCATGAACAACAGTCGAAGGCCGATCTGGGCGACGTCACGGGGCCCTGAACGCCTGCCGCCGGCGCCCATTCCACCGCCGCCGCCGGCACAGCAAATTCACGTCCCGCAGCCAATGCCGCCGCTGGCGGATGCGGAGCGGACGCTGGAGGCGCCGGGCGTCACAGCCGATCTCGCGTGACCGAAGGTCGCGCGCACCAACAAATCAATCAACGCAATCCAGGGAGTCTCACATGACACAAGCAACACCGACCACCATGCAGCAACTCAGTGCGCGCTGGACCACCGCCAAGCCGATCGTCATTGCGCTCGGCATTGGTCTCGTTGTCGGCCCGTTCGTCTCGAACTATATGGGCTGGCAGGTCACCGCGCGCACGGCGCGCGAGCAGGCCCATGCCGGGATGGTCGAGCAGCAGGCCTCGTATTGCAACATTCAGGCGCGCGTCGACGTCAACGATCCGGGCAAGCTCGATTGGAGTGCGCGCAGTGCGCTCGCCAAGAAATGGGCGGCGCTGCCGGGCACGAGCGTGACGAATTCGGATGTGATTAGTGCGTGCTCCGACAAGCTTGCGCGCACCTAGGATCACGCCATGACGGATCAAGACCGGCAGAATTCCGACACCTTGCGAGGCTTGCTGATGTCCGATGATCCTGTCGATCTTGATGCCCGTCGCGGCATGGCGGCGCAGAAGGCCACAGAAATTCGCCGTCGCTTGAGCGAAGTGGAAACGGACCAGGCGGCGTTACGCCAGCGTCGGGCCGAGCTCGAGAAGTTCCTGCTGTCGGCGCCCAGTCACACCTGGCCCGAGATGGCGGAGAAGGCCCGCTACCTGATCACGCTCTTCGCGGAGACGTCGGTGGCGCAAGATCCACGCCGGCAGAAGCTCATCGACAGCGTGCTGGACGACATACGGCGCCTGTCGGACGAGCCGATGTCGATCAACCGCTGGTAACGCGGCTGCATTGTTCTGGAGCGGGGAGACCGCAATGAATTTCAAGGAACGGATCAGGTCCTTCCTGTCCGGCTGGGCGCTGTTCGATGCGCGCCAGGTGCTGATGATCATGCTCGCCCTGAGCGGGCTGCTGGTCTACGCCTACATGTCCGGCGGCTGGCGCTAGACGCCCAGATAGCGCTGGCGGATCGTTGCATCCGCGCGCAACTCCGCCGACGTGCCGCGCCAAACGATGCGGCCTTTTTCCAGAACATAGTGCCGGTCGGCCAGGCGCGTCAGCGCCTCGAGATTCTTGTCGATGACGAGGATCGCCTGGCGCTGCGCCTTCAGAGCCGGCGAGGCAGCGCCAGATCTCGGCGCGGATGATGGGCGCGAGGCCTTCGGTCGCCTCATCGAGAATCAACAGGCGCGGGTTGGTCATCAGCGCGCGGCCGACCGCCAGCATCTGTTGTTCGCCGCCGGAGAGTTGATTGCCCATGTTGGCCTGACGCTCGGCGAGACGCGGGAAGAGGGCGAAGATGCGCTCCAGCGTCCAGGGTTCGTCGCCGCTCGCGGGCGCGCGCGCGGTCGCGACCAGATTCTCGCGAACCGACAGGTTTGGGAAAATCTGGCGGCCCTCCGGCACGAGGCCAAGGCCCGCTTGCGCGATGCGATAAGCGGGGAGGCCGGCGAGCGCACGCCCCGCGAACGCGACGCTGCCGGATTTGGGGCGCATCAGGCCCATGATCGTGCGCACGGTCGTGGTCTTGCCCATGCCGTTGCGGCCCAGCAGCGTCACGACTTCGCCCGCGGCGATATCGAGATCGACGCCGAACAGGATCTGGCTGGCGCCGTAGGAGGCTTCGAGGCCGCGCACTTCAAGCATGCTCGTCCTCGCCCAGATAGGCTTCGCGCACGGCGGCATCGGCGCGGATTTCTGTCGGCGTGCCGCTGGCGATGACGCGACCATAGACCAGAACGGTGATGCGGTCGGCCAGTGCAAACACCGCGTCCATGTCGTGCTCGACCAGCAGGATCGTCTCTTCGCCCTTGAGGCCCTTCAACAGCGCGACCATGCGTGCGGATTCCTCGCGGCCCATGCCGGCCATCGGTTCGTCGAGAAGCAGCATGCGCGGCGCGGTGGCGAGCGCCATGGCGATCTCGAGCTGGCGCTGCTCGCCATGGGCGAGATTCGCGGCGGTCACGTGGGTGCGCGCCGAGAGGCCGACACGCTCGAGGATGCGCTTGGCGGGCTCGCGCAGCGTCGCGTCTTCGCGCGCATCGGCCCAGAAGCGGAAGGAATGGCCGTCATGGGCCTGGATGGAGAGCGCCACGTTTTCGAGCGCCGTCAGGCCGCGGAAGATCGAGGTGATCTGGAAGGAGCGCGCCAGGCCGCGGCGCGAGCGGGCCTCCACAGGCAGTGCGGTCACGTCATGTCCGGCGAAGCGGATCGTACCGGCATTGGGCTTGAGCTCGCCGGAAAGCTGCGCCACCAGCGTCGTCTTGCCGGCCCCGTTGGGGCCGATAATGGCGTGGATCTCGCCGGGTGCCACTTCAAGATCGAGATTGTCGGTGGCGACGATGCCGCCGAAGCGGCGCACGAGCCCGCGCGCCTCGAGGAGCGGCTCAACCTTGACCATGCTGCACCTTGCGGCCGCTCAGCGAGCCGTAGATTCCGCGTTTTGCGAACAAGACGACGAGCAACAGGATCGGACCGAAGACGATCGGCCAGTGCTCGGTGTAGTCGGGCAGGAACTTTTCAAGCAGCAGGAAGAGCGTCGAGCCCGCGACCGGGCCGATCAGCGTGCCCATGCCGCCGAGCACGACCATGATGATGAGATCGCCCGAGCGCGTCCAATGCATGATCGAGGGGCTGATATGAGATTCATGCGCGGCAAACAACGCGCCGGCAAAACCGGCGAGTGCCCCTGCCAGCGCGAAACAGGCGAGCTTGTAGCGGAAGGTGGCGAAGCCGATAGCGCGCATGCGCCGCTCGTTCTCGCGGCAGCCCTGGATCACCATGCCGAAGCGCGCCCGTGTGAGGCGGTGGCTGGCGTAGAGGGCGGCGGCGAGAATGGCGAAGACGAGGTAGTAAAAGATCGTCTCGAACACCGCCTCGGCATCCTTGAACGGACCGCCATCTTCCGTGAGTGCCCGCGTTGCCCAGTCGATGGCTGCGATCTCACCGGTGAAGCGCAAGCCGTCGTCGCCGCCATAGGCGCGCAGGCTCACGAAGAAGAAGTAGATCATCTGCGCGAACGCCAGCGTGATCATGATGAAATAGATGCCGCTGGCGCGCAGGCAGATGAGGCCGATCAGCGCCGCCATCCCACCGGAGACGAGAATCGCAGCAGGCCAGGTGATCAGCGGGTTGCGCGTGCCGGGCAGGATGCCGAAGAGCAGCGTCTCCTGGACCGCATGGTAGTTGAGGATCGCCACGACATAGGCGCCGATGCCGAAGAACGCCGCGTGGCCGAGGCTCACCATGCCGCCATAGCCCAGGATCAGGTCGAGACTGAGGGCGGCGATGGCGAAGATGAGGATGCGGCGGAACTGGCCGATATAGAATGGCTGGCCGGCGAGCTGGGCCGCGACAGGCACGAGGGCGAGTGCCGCCAGCAGGATCAGCGCGAAGAGCGCGCGGCGGTCGTGGAGAAATTTGCTCATGCCGCTGCACTCCTCCCTCTCCGCCACGCAGCGGGGGAGAGGGAAGGGGCCCATCGCGCAGCGATGGGAAGGGTGAGGTGGTGGTTCAGCGCAATTGCTGTCTGATAGAATTTTTGCGGAGAGACCCACCTCACCCGCTCGCTGCGCTCGCACCCTCTCCCCCCACTTCGTGGGCGGAGAGGGTTAGTTGGTGCGCTCGGCATACGCATCACCCACCCGCCGGGAAGAGGCCGCGCGGGCGCCAGAAGAGTACGGCGGCCATCAGGATGTAGATCGCCATTTCCGCCAGTGCGGCGGGCAGGCCCAGCGAGCTCGGCAGGATGCGGCCGAACGTGTCGACCATGCCGACGATCACCGCTGCCACGAAGGCGCCGCGGATCGAGCCGATGCCGCCGATGACGATGACGACAAAGGTCTTGATCAAGACCGTGTCGCCCATGCCGATCTCGACCACGTAAAGCGGGCCGGCCATCAGCCCGGCGAGGCCGGCCAATGCGGCACCCAGGCCGAAGACCAGGGTGTAGAGCAGCTTGATATCGACACCCAGCGCCCCGACCATGTCGCGGTTGGAGGCGCCGGCGCGGATCAGCATGCCCAGACGCGTGCGCGTGATCAGCCACCACAGGAAGATCGCGACGGCCACGCCCATCGCCAGCACGGCGAGGCGGTAGATCGGGTAGGGGGCGCCGGGGACGATCTCGACGCGGCCGCCGAGAGCGCCGGGAATGTCCATGAAGATCGCGACCGGGCCCCAGAGGATCTTCACGAGCTCGTTGAAGAACAGGATCAGGCCGAAGGTGGCGAGCACCTGGTCGAGATGGTCGCGGTCGTAGAGCGTGCGGAGCGCGATTACTTCAACGAGAATCCCCACCGCTGCCACCGCGGGCAACGCCAAGGCCGCGCCGATGAAGAAGCTACCGGTCAGGTTGGTGAGCGTCGCGCAGAAATAGGCGCCGAGCATGTAGAGCGAGCCATGCGCCAGGTTCACCATGTTCATGATGCCGAACACCAGCGTGAGCCCGGCCGCCATCAAGAACAGCGTCACGCCAAGCTGCAGCCCGTTGAGGGTCTGTTCGAGCAGCAGCAGCGCGGTCATGGGCGAGAGATCATCGAGATGTCGAAATTTTCCCTCTCCGCCGCGAAGCGGGGGAGAGGGAGGGGCCCACGCGCGTCAGCGCGTGGGAGGGTGAGGTGGTAGTGCCGCATCACGGTCGTCGGACAGATTCCTGCGGAGAGACCCACCTCACCCGCTCGCTCCGCTCGCACCCTCTCCCCCCGCAAGAGCGGGCGGAGAGGGTCAGTTGGTGCGCTCGCGGCTGCTACCACTTCATCTTGCACTGGTCGGCGTAGGCGTCGCCGTGGGAGGCGAAGATGACGCCGCGCAGATCCATGACCAGCCGGCCCTTGTCGTCCTTGACGATCTGGGTGAGGTAGTAGTTCTGGATCGGGAAGTGGTTCTTGTTGAACTTGAAGGGGCCGCGCACCGAGGTGAAATTGGCGGCGCGCAGCGCGTTGCGAAACTGGTCCTTCTTGGAGATGTCGCCGCCCGTGGCCTTGAGCGCGCTGTCGATCAGCATCGCCGAGTCATAGGACTGCGCCGCGTAGGGGCTGGGGATGCGGTTGTAGCTCGCCTCGAAATCCTTGACGAATTTCTCGTTGGCGGAGTTCTGCAGCCGCTCCGACCAGAAGGTGCTGGCATAGACGCCCAGGGCCGCGTCGCCGATCGCCGGCAGGATGGTCTGGTCGAGGCTGAAGGATGGCCCGAACAACGGCGTCGACTGGACCAGCCCCGCCTGCTGGTACTGGCGGATGAAGGCAACGCCCATGCCGCCGGGGTAGAAGATGTAGGTGGCATCGGGCTTGGCGGCGCGCAGATTGGCGATCTCCGCGGCGTAATCGGTCTGGCCGAGCTGGGTGTAGACCTCGCCCACGACCTCGCCCTTGTAGAAGCGCTTGAAGCCCGCGAGCGCATCCTTGCCAGCGGGATAGTTGGGCGCCATCAGGTAGGCGCGCTTGATGCCGGCATTCTGCATGTGCTGGCCCATGGCTTCATGCGTGCCGTCGTTCTGCCAGGAGGCCGAGAAGAAGTTCTGGTTGCAGCCGGCACCCGCGAGCTCGGAGGGGCCGGCGTTGGAGTTGATGAAGAACACGCCGCGACGGTCCTTCAGGATTGTGTCGGACATCGCGAGCATGATGTTGGAGAAGACCACGCCCGTGACGATATCGACACGGTCGCGCTGGACCATGCGCTCGGCAAGCGACTTGCCGACATCGGGCTTGAACTGGTCGTCGCCGGTGATGAGCTCAGCGTCGGCACCACCCAGCTTGCCGCCGAGATGCTTGAGCGCCAGGTTGAAACCATCGACCATCTCGCGCCCCGTGCCGGCCTGCGGGCCGGAGAGGGTGGTGATCAAGCCGATCTTGACCTTGTTCTGAGCGGCGGCCGGCGTGGCGGTCAGAGCCAGCCCCACGGCAAGAGCGGCCGCGAGTGTCGATTTCATCATCTAGTGCCCCCTGGTCGAACGTTGTCGAAGCGATACGCCGGTCGCACGGGCGCGCCGGCAATTATTTTAAGTCTAAAATAATCGACGGAGGACGGCAAGGCGCGGAAATCCGTCCTTGGGCGATCCCGCATTTTTTGGGGATGGCGCGGTGTACTCGCCGGGCACTTGGCGAATTTGGTGCGCCTAGCCGGTTCTACTCGGGTCTGCGATTGAGGGCCGCTTCGCTACATTCATCTCTCGCGGAATGCGTGGGCGAAGCTGTCGAGAACCGGACGCATGATGTACTCGAAGAAGGTCCGCTCGCCCGTCTTGATATAGACATCGGCGGGCATTCCGGGTGTGAGCAGGAGTCCATTGGTGCGCTTGCGCACATCGTCCTCATCGAGCCGGACGCGGACAACGTAATAATCCCGGCGCATCCCCGGGTTGTTGATCGACGGTGTCTGCGGCGTCTGCTCCCGCAGCGCGTCGGCCGACAGATAGGTTACGTTGGCCAGGATCGTGGGGGTGGTGCGCTGGTTGAACGCCGGCAACCGCACCAGCGCTGGCTGGCCGACACCCACATGGCTCACGTCGCTTGGCTTGACATGGGCTTCGATAATCAGTTCGTCGCGCACAGGCAGAAGCTCCAGGATGACGGCGCCCGGCGCCACCACGGCGCCCGGCGTATGGTAATTGAGCTTGACGACGATGCTTCGCGCGGGTGCGCGCACCTCGGTGCGATCGACCACGTCCTGTGCTGCGCGAATCTGTTCCTGGACGTCGTCAAGTTCGGTCTCGACTCTCGCAGCTCTTCGACCGCCGCTTCCACGGCCACCGATTGCAGGTGCACAATGCGCTGATTGGCCCGCGAATTCGCTCTTTGGCATCGGCTATTCTGCTGATCAGATCGCCCAGGTTGCCCGACCAGGCCGGCCTCGGCGCGCCGTAACATGAGCACTTCAGATTTGCGAATCAGGTTGCTGCTCAAAAGCTGGGATTTGTCCTTCAGCTCCTCGTCGAAGATCGTGATTTGTCGCTTGGTCGCTTGGACTTGGGCCTGGAACCCTTGGAGGCTCTCCTCGATCCCCGCAATCTCCTTCCGGAGCACCAGTTCCTCCGCGGCCCGGCTCGCCCGGCGGGCCGCCAGCTCGGAGCGCTGACGCTCGATGATGGCCTTGACCTCAACGTCTTCTGCGATCGCCGCGAGTGCCAGCGGCATTTCAAGCTCGTCTTTTCCGCTCATCTCGGCTTCCAGCCGGGCCTGCATCGCAATAAGCCGGTGCTTCCTGAGAACGAGGCGCCGCAGCTTCGCGTTGGACAATGTCTCTTCCATGTGCACCAGGGGCTGGCCAGCGTCGATGAGATCGCCCTCTTTCGCCAGGACCTCGCGCACGATGCCGCCTTCGAGGTGCTGGATGAGCTTGTTCTGACCGGTCGCGACGAACGTACCGGAGGCGACCACCGCGCCATTCAACGGGGCCATCCCGGCCCAAACGGCAAAACCGCCGCCCCAGACAAGAAGCGTGGCGACGCCGATGATGGTCGGCCATTTCGCGCTCAACGGAACGCCGCGATACCATTGGTGCGGATTGGGGCCTTCAGCCGTCATTGGGTCCCCCTGCGGCAATTGCCTTGCCGCCCTTGTCGTTCCGATTTGCCAGGCTCGTGAGCGATCGCTCTGCGCCGCCTGTGCGCACGAGGCGATGCAGCACCTCGCCCGGCGGTCCGAAGGCTTCCACCCGCCCAGCGCGCACGATGAGGACCTTATCGACGTTGTGCAGCAGCGCTGGCCGCAGCGTCACGACGACGACGGTCACGCGCCGCTCCTTCGCGCGCGCGATCGTCTCGGCGAGCGCCTGCTCGCCGGCCGCATCGAGGTTGGAGTTCGGCTCGTCCAGCACCACGAGCGAGGGGTTCCCAAAAAAGGCGCGGGCGAGCGCGATGCGCTGCTTCTGTCCACCCGATAGGGGAGCTCCGCCACGCTCGAGCTGGGTTTCATAGCCGTGCGGCAGCTGGCACACCATGTCGTGGATTCCGGTCAGCGTTGCCGCCTCGTAGATGCTGGCATCTGAAAGATCGTCGCGCATCCGGCAGATGTTTTGCGTGATGGTGCCCGGGAACAGCTCGACCTCTTGCGGCAGATAGCCGGTGTACTCGCCGAACTGTCGCCGATCCCAGTTGCGAAGTTCCGTGCCGTCCAGCCGCACCTTGCCGGCGGTCGGCACGAGGCATCCGACGAGGATGCGGGTGAGCGTGGACTTGCCGGATCCCGAGGGCCCCACGATGGCGAGCGACTCGCCGGGATCGAGCGTGAAGCTCACACCGTTGAGGACCGGCTCCTTCGATCCGGGTGGGAGGTACAGAACCCGGTCGACGGTAATGCGGCCTTGTGGCCTCGGCAGCAGAAGTTTCGGCTTTTCGTTCTGCATCGCGTCAATGGCGGCGCGCGCGCGCTGTAGGCAGAGCGCGCCTGGAGGAAGCTGCGCCAACCTTCGATAAGGCCTTCCAGCGGCTGAAGGGCACGGCCGACAATGATGGCAGCGGCGATCATCATGCCGCCGGTGAGCTCGCCCTGCAGTGCAAGATAGGCGCCCCAACCAAGGATGACGATCTGGGTCACATAGCGGACGAATTTCGATATGCCGCTGATCCAGAAATTCCGGTCGACGGCCGCGCTCTGAACGGTGAGGAATTGCGCCTGTTGCCGGCCCCAATGGAGGATGCTTTCATTCAACATCCCCATCGCGTTGATCACTTGCGCGTTGCGCCCGAGCAACTTCCGCGGCGGCGTCCGCGCGAGCGGCGTGAGAATTCGCGCGCGCGAGCGGTTCGGCCGTTGCCTTCTGATTATAATCGCGATCGAGAACAGCAGCACGCCGGAGGCGATAGCAATGAATCCGAGATCCCCGTGAATGAGGAATATGACCGCGAGATAGAGCGGCGTGAACGGAACATCGATGAGGAGCAGCATGACAGGGCTTGAAATGAAGCTACGCACCTGCTGCAGGCTGCGCAGCGCTTGGGCGTTGCCACCTTCGCCGCCGCGCGCATTGTTGATCATGCTCGCAAGCACCGCGCCGCCGAGCAGCGTTTCCAGATTTGCCGCAAGACGCCCGAGGATCTGCCGGCGCAAGATGTCGACCATTGACAAGATCGCAAGGAAGCACAGTGCGAGCAACGTCAGCATCAGGAGCGTGTCGAGGCTGCGGCTGGTCAACACGCGGTCGGAAATCTGAAAGAGATAGATCGGCAGCGTGAGCATCAACATGTTCACGACAACCGAGAACAGCACGACGATCGCCATCAGGCGCCGGGCGACGGCCTGCCAGGCGCTCAGCGGCGACTGTATTGATGTATAGGCGGATCTTGAGGCGCCGTGCATCGCCACCGGGTGTTCTTGTGCGATGGCTGGGCTTTCGTTCCAGACGCTGGCCAATGCACGAGCGATGCTGGCGCCCAGCGGAAGCGCCGGAAACCAACGGGTGAAACGACTTGGCGATGCGATCCGGTGCATTTTTCCACCCCCGATTAGAGCAGGCTATCGCCGCCGCGAAGTCCGAGATCGTCTAAGGCGCTGGTGAGTTCCGCGACCACCGGCGCTGGGGTGGCCGGGGCGGGAGCCACGGTGTGGTCGGCCGATGCCGGGGCTCGGTCGGGTTCCACATTGGCCGCATCTTCGGCGGCGATCTCTTGCGCGCCCGCAGGAGCGGGGGCATCGCCGGCGCGGCCGGGATTGTCCGCGGCATCCGTCTTGAGCGCGACACCGTAGTCGGTGTAGGTGCCCCCGTTAAAGATGTCGTCCGCGCCAATCGGCGGCGGCGTCTGGTCCTCGAAGGCGATAACCCCAGAGCCAACGAGGTCGCCACCACTTCCGGGCAGCAAGCCGCCTGCAAGCGTGTCGACGACGCTCTCCACTGTGCCTGCCGCCGAAATCGGCGTTGCCTCAATGCGACCCTCGCTTAAATCGACGATCGTATCGGCGGGCTCCGGGGGCAGAGATGGAAGTCTCCGACAAATTGTCGTCAGCCGGGTCGATGCCACCGAGGGCAGTGGCGGTCGGTGCCGGTTGCGCGGCCTCGGCGATGGCCTGAGTCAGTTCCGGTGCGTTGCTCACGAGGGCGGGCGCTGCCTCCGTGGCGGAATTGAGCGTCGGCAAAACCATGGGATCGACAACCGGGTGCGCCGTCGTCACCACATCGTCTACCATGCCGGTGAGCGTCTCCGCCGTGGAGGCGAGGGGCGGCAGGACGGAGGCGACAACCGGTTCGGCGACCGTCATGACATCGTCCGCGAGGCTGGTGACTGTCTCCTCGGCGGAGGCAGGCGGCGGTAAGACGGAATTGACGATCGGGTCGGCGACCGTCACCACATCGTCCACGAGGTTCGTGACCGTGTCCATGGTGGCGGTGAGCGGCGGCAGGACAGAGTCGATAATCGGTTCTGCGATCGTCACGACATCAGCCACGGCGCTGTTGATCGTGTCCGTGGCAACGGTGAGCGGCTGTAGGACGAAGTCGACGACCGGTTCAGCGATCGTCACCACGTCGCTTACAAGTACGGTGACCGTCTCGGTGGTGGTGGCGAGCGGTGGCCGGATGGGTTCGACCACCGGGTCGACGATCGTCACGACATTGCCCAAGAGCCCACTAGCCGTCTGCGTGGTGGCGGCGAGAGGCGACAGGACGGAATCGACAACTGGAGTGACGGGCGTCAGCACGTCGCCCACCAAACCGGTGACCGTCTCGGTGGTGGTGGCGAGCGGTGACAGGATGGGTTCGACCACCGGGCCGATGATCGTCACGACATCGTCCAACAGGCCACTAACCGTGTCCGTGGTGGTGGCGAGAGGCGACAGGACGGAATCGAGCACCGGATCGACGATCGTCACCACGTCGCTTACAAGGCCGGTGACCGTGTCTGTGGTCGCAGCGAGAGGCTGCAGGACGGAATCGACAATTGGAGTGACGGTCGTCACCACGTCGCCCACCAAACCAGTGACCGCATCCGCGGTGACAGTGAGAGGCGGCAAGACGGAATTGACGATCGGATCGGCAATCGTCACCACATCGCTCACAAGGCCGGTGACCGCGCCGGTGCCGGAGACCAACGGCGGCAAAATCACAAGATCGACAACCGGTTCGACGGTCGTCACGACCTCGCTGACAAGGTCAGTGTTCGTCTCCGTCGGCTCACTACGGCCAACGATGACGGTGCCCGGCAAGGTGTCTTTACCGTTGTCTTGGCTGTCGGCCGTGTCGCGTTCGTTGGAAACGGTTGAGTGGGGTTTGGCCTTTGCGGTGCCACCACCGCCGCCACCGCCACCGCCGCCACCAGCCCCGGCCGCATTCGCCGTGCCGCTCGCCGGATACGGATTGTCCATCTGCGGCACCATCGCCCCTGCGACGCTCGGCCCGGACTCGCCGCTCATTGCGTCGGCGAACACGGGTTCCGAGTTTTCGAGCTGTGCGTCATCCGCAGCGTTGGTTTTCAGCGGTGGCTCGTTCCTGTCCGCCGCGTCGTCGCTATCCGAGTTCCTGCGGCGCGGCGGATTTATTGGATTTCGTTTCCTCCTCGGCGTCCGCGGAACGCATGACGCCGCCGAGAACCTGATCGGTCGAAAATAGCTGCGCCAGGAAAAGAGGCCCGGCCAAAAAACTGAAAAATCCTCGCGGTTTTTCCGGAGGATACAACATGGCTTCGACAGGCGTGGACCGATGAGTATCGACGGCCAGATCAGGCGTCGCTTTGCTTTTTGTCTCAATCATGATGCAGCCCTCTCCGGATAGAAAGCTGGAGCCTGAAAGCCAAATTGCTCCGGCGGCATCCGATTGAATGCCGCCGGAGCAACGTCATGAACGCGTTACGCGAGATCCGTGTCGGGAGCGTCGAACGAAGCCGTTTCGAATGCGGTCGGGGTTGAGTTGAGGTGGGCTACGGCACAATCCAGGAGCGTGCAGACGTCAGGAATTGAGGCCAGAACGGCGTGCAGATCGCAGCCTTCGCTGTCATCGCAGTCGTTGCCGTTATGGGCGTACTTGCCGTGGTCGTTGTGGTCCTTTCCCTTGTCGTCGCACGGATCGCAATCGTCGTCCTTGCGGGCGTGTTTGCCGTCGTGATCTTTGCCCTTCCCGTCGTGGTCGCCGCGATCCTTGCCGTCGTGATCCTTGTCTTTCCCGTCGTGGTCATCCTTGCGGGCGTGCTTGCCGTCATGGTTGTCGTGACCTTTGCCCTTCCCGTCATGATCGCCGCGATCCTTGCCGTCGTGATCCTTGCCCTTGCCGTCGTGATCATCCTTACGGGCGTGCTTGCCGTCGTGCTCGTCGCAATCCTTGTTGTCGTGATCCTTGCCCTTGCCGTCGTGGTCGTCCTTGCGGCCGTGTTTGTCGTCGTGATCGTCGCGATCCTTCCCCTTCCAACCGTGATCCTTCCCCTTGTCGTCCGGCTCGCAATCATCGTCCTTGCGGCCGTGCTTGCCGTGATCCTTGTCCTTCCAGTCGTGCTCGTCCTTGCCATCGAAGGGCAGCACCTTGAGGACGGTGGGGGCGCCGAGGTTCAACATGTGCGAGATCCTCACGTTGGGTTTTGCGTTCGACGGTCACGGGCACATGCGCGTCCGCATCACCACACCGTCACCTACATACTTTCCACCACGCACGCATATGGATGCAGGCCGTGAAAATTTTTGCGCCACTTGATCATTTCAGATGCGCGCGAAGAGCGATAAGCTCGCGGCAAATCCATGACTTAACCGTGCCCAAGGGGACGCCGAGATAGACGGCGACCTCGGCATGCGTGCGGCCGTCGATGATCGCAAGAATCAGGCTCGCGCGCCGTTGCGGCTCCAGCGCTTCGAGGCAGTCCCGCAAGGCGGCGTATTCCTCTACCCGGGAGGCGGGTTCCGCGAGCATCTGATCGCAATCGTGTATTGCCACGAGTTTATCGGCCTCAACAGACACTTCGCGGGCGGCATTTCTGCAGCTCTTGAGGGCGGTGTTGCGGACGATCGTGTAAATCCAGGCACGCGCCGATCCGCGGGTAGGATCGAAGCTTCGCGCATCCTTTAATATTTGAACGAAAGCATCGTGGATGACATCTTCGACATCGTCGCGATTGCGCACGATGCGCCGCACCACCCCGCGCAGCCTGTTTCTCTCGTTTTGATAAATTCCAGCGACCGCCGCCTCGCGCCCAGCGGCGCACTCGAGGAGGGCCACCTCATAGTTCAGCGACGCCGGTTGCTCCACCGCTGTCACATTCTTTTCCATCCGTGGCCGCCCCTACGGCCGGCGCGATGAGCGCCCATGTCACAACTTCTTTGTCGTCACGGACACAGTGAGCGGATTGTTGCCGAGGCGTATGTGAGGTGTGGGATGTTCAAGAAATCTGCCGGGTTCGCCAGCAGAGCTACCCAGAGGGGCATAGGTGAAGGACCGAGTGTGAAGACCGTGCTACATTTACAAGTCACAGATATCGTTGGTGATTGACTTGATCGGGCCGTTACATCCTTCGTTATGATGCTTCGTCATCCTGTCCGATGGGATGACGATGAAACCCACAAACAGACAATCGGTTCCTGGCGAAACAAAGATCATTTGCGGTCCGGATATTTCGGACTCCGGCGGAGCCGAAAATGCCCGCACGGGCGCGACGCCTCGCGTGGCCATCACGAAAAGCTCTAGTTCGAATCCGGGAAATTCGGCGAGGTCGGCTCAGATCAAAGAGTTAGAGGCGGTGATTACCGCCGCGCGGCTTCATCTGATCAAATTCCAAGATCGGATCAGCTTCGCCCCGATCTCTGTTTTTGGCCACACACTAGGTGGCAGCGACCCGCGCCAGATATTCGCGTCCGGCGAGCATGTCGTCGACCGAACCGAAGGCGTTCATGTAGTGGCCGCGATAGCCGGCCGCCTCCAGGCGCTGGAACATGCGGCGGAAATCGATGTTGCCCTCGCCGGGCCTCAGGTGCTGCTCCTTGTCGCCGCGATTGTCGGCGAGGCGGATTTCGCCGCAGCGCTTCATGTCCATGCCGTCGATATGCCCGTCGATCCCTTCGGGCACGAGATGGGCGTGGTTGACGGTGAACGACCAGCCGAGATTGGGCGATTGGATCGCGCCGAAATAATGGCGGCATTCCTCGAGATTGTAGACGAGGTAATGCACCTCGGCGTCGTCAGGCTCCTTGTTCAAATTCTCGAGCAGCAGCTTGATGCCGGTCTTCTCGGCATAGGCGACGATGCGCTTGAGCCGCTCGATCGAGGCGGCGAGGCGCTGCTTGTAGTCGCCGGTGAAGTGATAGCCGCCATGCACCACGATCCAGCCGGCGTTGAGGCGCTTTGCCGTGTCGATATATGTCCGCAAATACTGGTCGACCGCGTCGCTGACGAAGGGCGAGGTCTCGGCGATGTTGACGGCGGAGAGGGTGTGCAGGCCGAGCTGCAGGCCGTGCTTCTCCAGGGCCGCGCGGATCGGCTTGGCGCGGGCATCGGCGAAGGTGAGCAGGGCGTTGGGCTCGGTGTCGATTTCGCTGTCGATGAAGCGCACGCCGTTGCGCGCCGCCCATTCTATGCCGTCTTCCAATTTCATCTTGCGGCCAAGATCGATGCCGATGCGCTGTTTCAAGTCCATTGTTCAAGCCATGTTCAGTGGGCGGTGGCGTTGCGCCGCCAGAGCCGCATCGCCAGCGGCGAGAGGATGATGGCGGCGGTGGTGAGCAGCAGGACCAAGGTAATCGGCCGCGTCATCATCGGCCAGAGGCTGCCATGGGAAAGGGTCATCGACTGGCGGAGCGCGTTCTCCAAGAGCGGCTCCAGCACCAGGCCCAGCACCAGCGGGGCAGCAGAGAACTGGTAGCGGGTCATGAAATATCCCAGCACGCCGAAGCCGCAGATGAACCACAGATCGGTGACACTGTTGGATTGGCTGTACACGCCGGTGATGCACAGCGCCAGGATGATCGGATAGAGCACCGCATAGGGCACGCGCAGCAGCGCGGCGAAGATCCCGACCAGCGGCAGGTTCATGATCAGCAGGATGACGTTGCCGATATACATGCTGGCGATGACCGCCCAGACGAAGTCCGGGTTCTGCTCGAACAAAGCGGGGCCGGGGCGGAGGCCGAACATGATGAGCGCCCCCAGCATGATCGCGGTGGTGTTGGAGCCGGGAATGCCGAGTGCAAACATCGGCACCATGGCGCCGGCGGCGGCGGCATTGTTGGCGGCTTCGGGCGCCGCCACGGCCTCGATCGCCCCCTTGCCGAAGCGCTCGGGCGTTTTCGATGCCTTCTTCTCGACCGCATAGGCAATGAAGGAGGCGATGGTGGCGCCCGTGCCCGGCAGCACGCCGATAATGAAGCCGATGATGGTGCCGCGCAGTGTGGCCCAGCGGCAAGCCAGCCAGTCGGCACGGGTCGGGAACGCGTTCCACACCTTTGCATTGGGATGGGCTTGCGGCACGCCCTGCTCGGCCTGGGCCAGGACCTCGCCGATGCCGTAGAAGGCCGACCGCCAGCACGATGAAATCAATGCCGTCGAGCAGCCAGAGATGACCGAAGGTGAAGCGTGTGTTGCCGACCTGCGGATCGATGCCGATGGTGGCGATGCAGAGCCCACCACGCCCATGATCAGGCCCTTGAGGAGCGAGCCGCCGACCAGGGCCAGCATGCACGAGGCCGAGGATCACCAGGGCAAAATACTCGGGCGGCCCGAAGGCCAGCGCGCACTTGCGCCAGCGGGGGGGCGGCGAGCATCAGCCCGATCGTGCCGAGCGGTGCCGGCGATGAAGGAAGCGACGGCGGCGATGCCGAGCGTGGGCCCGGCGCGGCCTTGCCGCGCCAGCTCGTAGCCGTCGAGGCTGGTCATCACGCTGGAAGATTCGCCGGGGATACGCACCAGCACCGACGTGATCGTGCCGCCGTATTGGGCGCCGTAATAGATGCCGGCGAACATGATGGTCGAGCCGATCGGGTCGCCGCCGAAGGTGAGCGGCAGCAGCACGGCGATGCCGGCCGAGGGGCCGATGCCGGGGAGGGCGCCGATCACTTGGCCGGCCAGCACGCCGGCGAGGCAGAACAGCAGGTATTTTGGTGTCAGCGCCAGGGCCAGGCCGTTGCCGAGAAGGGCGAGCGCGTCCATCTCTAGAATCCCCACGGACCTTGCGGCAGCGGCACGCCGAGCCACATGCGGAAGATGATATAGAGCGCCAGGGTTGTCCCAAGCCCGGCGCCGAGCGTCACGACCAGCGATCGGCGCTCGACGTAGCCCAGCAAGTAGATGAGATAACCAGCGACCGACACGCCGTAGCCGAGATCCTCGATCGCAGCGATGCAGACGACGAGCCCGATGATGATGGCGACGATGCGCTTGACGTGGATCGGTGCCGCGTTCGTTGCGGGCGCGGCGATCGCGGCGGGCTCTCGGAACGAGAGAAACAGGAACAACGCGACGAGGGCGGTGAGGATGATGCCGAGCCAGAGCGGGAAGAAGCCCGACCCTGGGGCGAACTCGCTCCAATAGCGCAAGCCCAGCGATTGGATGATCCAGAGGATTCCAAACACGCCGAAGGCGCCGGCGAGAATGCGCTCGCCCCAGATCATGCGGCCTGGCCCCGCCGCCCGTCGGTGCGCAGCGCGTCGATCTTGTCCCAGTCGAGGGTCACGCCCAAGCCTGGGCCATCGGGCACGCGGATAAAGCCTGGCGTTGGCTGCAGATCCTCGCGGATGATGTCGGTCGTGGCGCCCATCGGGCGCAGCGAGCCGATCTCGCAGGGCAGCACGAGATTGCGCGCGACCGCCGCCAGATGCGCTTCCGCGACGGCGGCCAGGCCCATCTCGAACACATGGCCGAGCACGCAGGCGATGCCGGCGGATTCCAGCATGCCGATGATGAGGGCGGCACCGTCGAGGCCGTGCTTCGTAACCTTGACCTTGACGCGATCGGCCGCACCGAGGCGGGCAACAGTCATCGCGTCCTGCGGGGTCGCCACCGCGTCGTCGGTCATGATCGGCACGCCGACGGCGCGGCGCACTTCGGCCATGCCGAGCAGATCGCCGCGCGGTGTGGGTTGCTCGACATGCTCGATGTCATAGCGCTCGATGGCGCGAATTAGGCGGATCGCATCGGCCGGGCGATAGTGATCGTTCGCGTCGGCGCGCACGCGGATTTTCGGGCCGACGGCCTCGCGCACCGCGGCGACCCGGGCGATATCGGCGTCGATGGTCTCGCCGATCTTGATCTTGACCGCGATGTAACCGGCTTTCGCCTCCTCCGCGGCCATCGATGCCATCTCATCGGGCGTCATCATGCTGATGACCGGGCCGATCACCGGCACGCGATCGAGTGTGCGGCCGCCGAGCAGGGCGGAGACCGGCGCGGCGAGGAGCTTGGCCTGCAGATCGTGGAGCGCGTTGTTGAGGGCCGCCTTGGTCCAGATGCGGCCCTTGAGCACGCGCTCGACGCGCGCCATCGCCAGCGCGGCGATCGAGTGCCGAGGCACCGGTCAGGGCCGGTGCCACATAGCGCTGAATGGCGCCGAGAATTTCTTCGGGAAATTCCTCCGGCTTGCCGGGTGGGGCACAGACGATCTCGGCAATGCCCTCGATGCCCGGCCGGTCCGACACGAGGCGCAGCAGGATCGAGGTGTGAGTCGCCGTCTGCCCTTCCGAAATCCGGAAGGGCCGCGGCCCCGTGACGGTCACGGGGATCGCGTCGACGGCGACGATTTTGGCGTGCGCCATCACCTATTTCTGATCAAGGGACGCCAGCATCTTCTTGTAGAGCGCCTCCTGAGTCTCCAGGAAGGTGCGGAATTCCGCCGGCCCCAGCAGGTGCAACGCCGCGACGTTGGTGGTGATGTAGTCCTTGAACGCCTTGGTCTCGCCGACCTTGGCCATGATTCCCTGCCAGTAGGCGACGGCTTCCGGCGGGGCGGCGGGCGGCAGCGCCACGCCGCGCCACATCTGGAAGGGTTGGACCTCGATGCCTTGCTCTTTCATCGTCGGCACGTTGGGCATGGCCTCGAAGCGCGTCGGCCGAAAGACACCAAGAGCCCGCACCGCTTTGCTGTCGAGCTGACCCATGAATTCCAACGGATTGCCGGAGACGATGTCGACATGGCCGCCGAGCAGCGCCGTCAGCGCTTCGCCGCCGCTGTTGAAGCGCACGATGTTGAGCTGGATGCCGGTGGCCTGCTGGAACACGGCGATCGACATGTCGTCGGCTGTGCCGGCCGAGCCAACGGAGACACTGCGCGGCGGACGGGTCTTCGCCGCCTTCACCAGCTCCGCTGCGTTGGGGTAGGGCGAAGCCGTGCGCACGAACAGCAGATAATCGTCGAGCATGAAGTTGAAGACCGGCGTCAGGTCGCGCCAGCCCTTGGCGTCGGCGACGCGCAGCGGCGTGATCTGCGTCTGCGGGTTGATCAGCACCAGCGTGTGCGGATCGCCGCGCTTGCTCGCCACGACATGGCCGACGCCCGCGGCACTGCCGCCGCCGGGGCGGTTCACCGCCACGACGGCGGTCGGCACCATTTTTTCGTCGGTGACGATCTTGATGATGTGGCGAGCCAGCAGATCGGCGCCGCCGCCGAGGCCGTAGGGAATGACGAATTCGACATCGCGTGTCGGTTTCCATTGCGCGTCGGCGGGCTGGGCCGCGATTTGCGCAACTGCAGCAACGAGGGCAACGGTAACAACACGCCCCCATTTGATGAGAAGTCATGGCACCCCTCCCGAATATCGCGGCGTTAGTGCCGCGTCTAAATTTCTTGTGGAGATAGTACCATGGCGTCGGCGCGGCGAGTCAACCGCACGAAGGAGAAACGGGGCCGGTCACGCCGAGACGGAAAAAAGACCGGCGTCCTGCGGAGATGGCGAAAGCCCGTAGGTGAGCCGCATGCAGCGCTCGAAACTCATGCGATGGGCATGGGCGCGGGCGGCGGCGCCCAGGCGCTGGCGAAGATCGGGTCGACGCAGGATCATTTCCAAAGCGCGCGCCAGTGCCGCGATGTCGCCGGGCGGCGTCAGCAGGCCCGTGGCGCCGTCGATCACTGCCTCGGGAATGCCGCCCAGGCGCGCGGCGACGCTGGGGACCTCTTGCGCGCCGGCTTCCAGGAAGGCTTGGCCGAAGCCTTCGACGCGGTCGCGATGGGCTTCGTTCGGCATGCAGAATACCGCGGCGGCAGAATAAAGTGCGCGCACGCTGCGATCGGGCAGCGGTCCGGTGAAGATGACGGGGACGGGCGATGCCGCGGCGCGCGCGCGCAGGTTCGTGGCAAAGCCAGGATCGACATCGGGCCCGACCACGACATAGGCGAGATCGCGTTGCAGCGTTTCGGGCAAGCGCTCGAGCGCTTCAAGGACGAGGCGGTGGCCCTTGCGCTCGTCGAGCCGGGCGACGGTCAGAATGATCTGCCGGTCTTGCGGCAGGCCAAGGGCGTTGCGGATATCGACGGGCTCAGTCTCGAACCAGAATTCGGACACGCCGCAATAGCTTACGACCGTCGGCATGGATGGTGATACGAAGCCGCCGTCGCGCAACAGGGCTTCGGTGTATCGGCTGTTGCACACGATCTTGTCGGCGGTGCGATAAACGCCGAAGGCACGCCAGGCGGTGCGCTTGAGGCCGCGGCAGGCCAGCAGCTCGTCGCCATGCACGGAAGCGATATACGGAATGCGTCGCAGGAGATTGAGCGCACCCAATGCACGCGCATGCGGCGTGTCGAGCGCGTGGATGATGTCCCATGGCTGGCGCGTGGCGATCTTCCAGACGCGGCGCAGCAGAGCGGGGCGCACGCGCCAATCATGGCCGGGCGCGTAGCGCTCCATCGTGAACGGAAAGTTGTCGGGAGCGGCATTCGCGGACAGCGGCGCCGAAACGGTGACGTCGTGTCCGTCGCGCTGGGCGGCCTCGGCGAGGCCGAGCGCCAGCGTGCCGATTCCGCCATGGCGCGGCGGAAATTCCCCCGTGAGGAGGAGGATCGCGCTCACATTCTCAATCCATGGACACGCCGCGCAGGCGGATCAGCCCGTCGGGGTAAGGCACGAACCCGCTCAGCTTGGCGCTGGTCGCCCAGTGCCATTTGTAATGATAGAGAACGATATGCGGGCGGGCGGCTAATAAGATCTCCATCGCCTGGCGGTAGAGGGAGTAACGTTCGTCGGCGATTGTAGTTGCCTTGGCTCGACGCAACAAATCGTCGAGTTTCGAATCGCAATACTTCCCCCAGTTGAGGAAACCATCGCAGGCGTGCCAGATCGAGATGTTGCCGTCCGGATCGGGCCGGCCACTCCAGATGTTGATCGAGGCCTCGTAGTCGCCCTTCTGATTGCGCTGTGTGATGGTGACAGCCTCGTTTACCTCCAGCTTGACGTCGAAGCCGGCGTCGCGGGTCATCGCCTGGATGACTTGCGCCACTTGCTGCAGCACCGGGTTGGTGGCGACGGACAGGGTGAGTGGCACGCGGTTGACACCCGCTTCGGCGAGCAACTGCTTGGCGCGGTCTACGTTGCGGGCGGGGACCGGGAACTCCTTGATATGGAAGGCACTGCCGGGAGCGAGCGGCTGGTTGCTGGGGATGTATTCGCCGGCAAAGACGACCTGGTTGATGACAGTGCGGTCGATCGCCAGCTCGAATGCCTCGCGTACCTTCGGGTTTTTGGCGAAGGCGGTGTCGGCGCGTGGGCCGTTGTTGAGATTGAGGGCCAAAGTCTGATAGGCGACCGAGGGCGACTCAATCAGCTTGACGCGCCGGTCGGCGCGCACCTGCGGCAAGTCGGTCGGGTTGACGCGCTCGATCATGTCGAGCTCGCCGGAGAGAAGATTGGCCAGCCGGATCGTCGGGTCGGGGATCGGCACGTAGGTGACGCTGTCGAGCTTATAAGCGGACGCATCCCAATATTGGTCGAACTTGCGCAAGACAATGCGGCCTTGCTGCACGCGCTCGACGAAGCGATAGGGGCCCGAGCAGACCGGGTTGTTGGTGAATTTGGTGCCCATCTCCTCGGCGGCCTTGGGCGAGACCATCATGCCGGCGCGATCGGAGAGCACGCCCAGCAACGGCGCGTAGGGCTGCGAGAGATTGAAGCGCACAGTCAGCGGATCGACCACGTCGACGCTCCTGACCGGGCCCAGCTCCGCCTTGCGGCGCGATTCCGGAGAATTCTTGTAGCGATCGATGTTGTATTTGACGGCTGTCGCGTCGAGTTTTTCGCCGTCGTGGAAGACGACGCCGGAGCGGATCTTCATGGTGAGCGAGAGCGTGTCCGCCGCCCAGGCCCATTCGGTCGCAAGCTGCGGCATGTAACCGAGGCGCTGGTCGATATCGACCAGCTTGTCGCACAGCGCCGTGAAGACGATGCGATCGACGAAGGCGCCACCGGTGGCGGGGTCGATCTGGTCGAGATCCTCCTGGATACCGATGCGCAGGCCCGCGGCGTTGGCGGGAATCACGGCGGCGCACAGGAGCAGCGCCAGAAGATGTCGTTTCATAGGCTGCGCCCCCTCGCGCGGCGGTGATTGCGGATGATTTGGCAAAGGCTAGGCCGGTCCGCGGTCCGGGGGCAAGGGCGCGAATGGAGGCTGCCGGCGGCCCTGATAAAAGAATGGCGCGGCGGTCTTTCGACCCCCGCGCCACTCGACGCGTGAAACGGCAGGTTGCCTAAATCTTCAACTGCTCGCGGATCGGCAGGCGGCGGATGCGCTTGCCGGTCGCCGCGAAGATCGCGTTGGTCAGTGCCGGTGCAAAGGGTGGGACGCCCGGCTCGCCCACGCCGCCCGGCGGCACGTCGAAGCCATGCTCGACAATGTGTACGTCGATTCGGCGCGGCGACTCATCGATGCGCAGGATTTCGTAGTCGTCGAAATTGCCTTGCACGACGGCGCCATTGCGGAATGAGATCTCGCCCTTGAGCGCGAGGCTCATGCCCATGACGCAGGCGCCTTCGATTTGTGCGCGCACCCGCTCCGGATTCACGTACGGGCCGCAATCGACGGCGACGTCGACCTTGGGCACGGTCAGATTGCCCTTGTCGTCGACCGCCACCTCGACCACCGTCGCGACATAGGTCACGAAACTGCGGTGGACGGCGATGCCCAGGCCGTGGCCCTTGGCCATCGGCCTTCCCCATTCGGCGCGCTGGGCCGCCAGTTCGACCACGCCGCGCAGGCGGCCGGTGTCGATCGGGTAGACGGCCGTGTCCTCGTCGTTGTTCCAGTAGTATTTCTCCGGCGAGCCTTTCGCTGCATCGACGATGCGCTTACTGCCGATGAGCTCCAGCAGATAGTCCTTGGGATCTTTGCCTGCCGCTGCCGCCAGCTCCGCCACGAAGGATTGCACCGCAAAGGCGTGCGGGATGTTGGAGACGGAGCGGAACCAGCCGAGCCGCGCCATGGCCGCCGCCTCGCCGTTCTCGACGCGGAGATTGGCGACCTCAAAGGGCACGTCGACGAGGCCCATGCCGATCTCAAGCGCGTGCTCATGCTTGGGATCGGGCATGAAGAGCGAGAACAACGTGGGTGCCACGCTGTTGTGACGCCACGCGATCGGCTTGCCGCCCGCGTCGAGGCCTGCTTCCAGGCGCTCGGCCGAGACGGTGTGATAGAAGCCATGCTTGATGTCGTCCTCGCGGGTCCACACGACCTTGACCGGCACGCCGCCCATTTCCTTCGAGAGGATGGCCGCTTCGGTGGCGTAGTCCGCCTTCGATTTGCGCCCGAACCCGCCGCCCAGCAGCGTCACGTGCACCGTAACGTCGCTCTCGGGCAGGCCCAGGCGCTTGGCAACGTCCGTGCGCGTGGCTTGCGGGCTTTGCACGCAGGCCCAGACTTCGCACTTGCCGTTGACGATGCGGGCGGTCGCGGCGGGCGGCTCCATGGTCGCGTGTGCGAGATGGGGGATGTAGTACTCCGCCTCGACCTTCTTGGCGGCACCCGTAAACGCGGTGGCGAAGTTGCCCTCGTCGCGGACCACTTTGCCGGGCTTGCGCGCCGTGTCCATCAACGTCTTTTCATAGGCGCCGGAATCGTACGCGACATTCGGGCCGTCGTTCCACTTGATCGACAGTGCCTCGCGGCCCTTGATGGCGGCCCAGGTGTTGCTGGCGATGACCGCGACACCGCCCAGCGGGTCGAACTTCGTGGGAATCGGCGTACCGTCGATGCGGACAATCTTCTTCACGCCCGCGACCTGCTGCGCAGCCGCGCTGTCCACACTCTCGACCTTCCCACCATACACGGGCGGCCGGGCGATCACTGCGAAGAGCATGCCCTCCAGGCGCGTGTCTTGGCCGTACATGGCGCGGCCGGTCGCAATGTCCGGGCCGTCGACGATGTTAATGTTCCCTTTGCCGATATAGCGAAACTGCGACGGCGATTTGAGCTTCAACGAGCCGGCGGCCGGGACGGGCAGCTTCGATGCGTCTTCCGCCAGCTCGCCGTAGCCGAGCTTGCGGCCGGAGGCCTTGTGGATGACCTCGTGATTGCTGGCCTCGACCTGGTCGGGCGAGACGTTCCAGCGCTTGGCGGCCGCCGCTTCCAACATCGCGCGCGCGGCCGCACCGCATTCGCGCATCGGCTTCATGAAATGGCGGGTCGAGCGCGAACCGTCGGTGTCCTGATTGCCGAATTTCGCTTCATCGCCGGTTGCCTGGACGATCTTGACCTTGGCCCAATCCGCTTCGAGCTCGTCCGCGAGGATCATGGGAATGCCGGTGCGCACGCCCTGGCCCATTTCGGCGCGATGGCAGGTGATGCTCACCGTGCCGTCGCTGGCGATGGCAACGAAGATGCGCGGATCGTTGACGGTGCCATGCGGCATATTCTCGGCGCCGTATTTCTTGGCGGCCTGCGCCAGCGCATCGCGCACGGGCAGGATCTGGGTTGCCAGCACGAACGCGCTGCTGCCCGCGAGGAAGGAGCGGCGGCTGACATTCTCAATGAGATGGGCCATATCACACCCCCTTCGCGGCTTGCTTGATGGCGGCGCGAATGCGTTGGTAGGTGCCACAGCGACAGATATTGCCGGACATGGCGGAATCGATATCGTCGTCGGTGGGCTTGGGCGTGTCCTTGAGGAAGGCCACGGCCTGCATGATCTGCCCGGCCTGACAGTAGCCGCATTGCGGCACGTTGTTCTCGACCCAGGCGCGTTGGACCGGGTGTTTGCCTTGCGGATCGAGGCCTTCAATGGTCACCACCTCGACGCCTTCGGTATCGCCCATCGCCGTCTGGCAGGAGCGCACCGCGCCGCCGTCGACGTGAACGGTACAAGCGCCGCAAGCGGCGATACCGCAACCGAATTTTGTTCCCGTGAGCCCGAGTTCGTCGCGCAGAAACCAGAGAAGCGGCATCGACGGATCACCGTCGAACGACCGTTCTTGACCGTTGACGCGCAGCTTGACCATGGCGCCCTCCCCAGAATTTCAGAATTCCGGATTATGATTGTGGAGGTGGTTTTCTGGCAAGCGGGCGTCTCAACGGCGCACGAAATTGTGCGTGAGAAAAATTTGGGTCAGCGTTGCTGGCGGATTTTTGTGGGACGGCGCGTGGGCAGGCGTGTCAGACGCCGGCTTTCGCCTTCGCTTGTTCCTGCTCGCGCAGTTTGAAGCGCTGCACCTTGCCGGTCTCGGTACGCGGCAAAGTTTCCACGAATTCAACCGCACGCGGATACTTGTAAGGCGCCACTTCCATCTTCACGAAGTCCTGGACTTCCTTGATCGTGGCGGGGGTCGCGTCCTTGGCATCGCGCAGCACAATGAATGCTTTCACGACCATGCCGCGATCGGCGTCGGGGGCGCCGACGACGGCGCATTCGCGCACCTTGGGATGCTCGAGAATGACGCCTTCCACCTCAGGGCCGGAGATGTTGTAGCCGGCGGAGATGATCATGTCGTCGGTGCGCGCCTGGTACCAAAAATACCCATCCTCGTCCATTTTGTAGGCATCGCCGGTGAGGTTCCAGCCATGGGCGCTGTAGGTTTTCTGGCGCTCGGGGTCGGCGAGGTAGCGGCAGCCGGTGGGGCCACGCACCGCGAGCTTGCCGATCTCGCCCGGCGGCACCTTGTTGCCATCATCATCCAGGATGCAGGCTTCATAGCCGGGAATGGCCTTGCCGGTGGCGCCGGGGCGGATGTCGCTGCCGGCGCAGGAGATGAAGATGTGCAGCATCTCGGTCGAGCCCAGCCCATCGACGAGCTTGATGCCGGTCGCCTTGCGCCAGGCCTCGAAGGTTGCGAGCGGCAGATGTTCGCCGGCCGACACGGCCTTGCGCAGGCTCATGAGATCGCCCTTCTTGGCGGTCTCGGCCATGATGCGATAGGCGGTGGGGGCGGTGAAGCAGATCGTCGCCTTGTGATCGGAGATCATCTGCGGCAACACGTCCGGTGGTGCCCGCTCGACCAGCGCCGTCGAGGCGCCGAAGCGCATCGGGAAGCAGACGAGCCCGCCGAGGCCGAAGGTGAAGGCGAGCGGCGGCGAGCCGATGAAGATGTCCTCGGGCGAGGGCTTCAGCACATAGCGCGGGAAGCAATCGCTGATTGCCATGATGTCGCGATGGAAATGGATCGTTCCCTTGGCTTGGCCGGTGGTGCCGGACGTGAACGCGACCAGTGCGACATCCTCGGCGGCGGTGTCGCAATTGTCGAACGTCGCCGGCTTCTTCGCCATGCGCGCTTCGAGGCCGTCGCTGGCATCGCTGTTGAAGAACAACACGTCGGTGCAGCACTGGACGCGGTCCTTGGCAATTCTAATCTCGTCTGCAAGCCTTGCGTCGGAGAGCGCGAACTTCACCTGCGCCTTGTCGAGGATGTACGTGAGCTCCTTGGCGCGCAGCAGCGGCATCGTGGCAACGGCGATACCGCCGGCTTTCAGCACGCCGAACCAGCACGCGACCATCATCGGGTTGTTGGCGGCGCGCAGCAGCACGCGGCTGCCGGGCTTGAGGCCGAGATCCTCGCTCAGCACGCGGGCGACGCGGTTGGCGTTCTCGAGGAGCTGGCGGTAGGTCCAGGCTTTTTCACCGAACCACAGCACCGGGCGCTCGGCGAAACCGCCAGCGACCATCTTGTCGAGGAGTTCGACGGCGGCGTTGAGGCGCGTGGGGTATTTGAGCTCCGGCAGCGTGAAGCTCATCTGCGGCCAGAGATCGAGCGGCGGCAGATTGTCGTGGACGAATGTGTCCTTATAGGCGCTGCGCTCAGGCATGGCTGGGCTCCGACGGGGCAGGCGGCGAGAAATCCGGAAGCGGCATGGCGAGCTGGACGCTGTTGGAGGGCGGCGAGTGACGCCCGGCCGCGTCATAGGCCATGACGTGATAGGTGTAGCCGAGGCCGCCGAGGACGACGCGATCGGTGTATTTGGGCGCTTTCACCGCCTCGACGATCGACGCGGTGCCGTTGTCCTCGGCGCGGAAGATGTCGTAGCCAGTGACGCCGTCGCCCGCGGCACGCTTCCAGGCGAGGTGTACCGCGCCGTTCTTGACGGTGGCGGTGAGGGCGGCACCGCCCTCGGGCCAGTGCGGGCCGCCGGCGGCATCGATGTCGTAGGGCGCCTGGGTGGCCCCCTTGGGCCAGAGGAAGCAGGTCACGAGCTTGAAATTCTCGTCGAGCTGCTTGCAGACATTGCAATAGATGCAGCGCACGATCTTGTCGGCCTCGCCGCGCTCGACCTTCATCACCCAGGCGGGGTCGGCGAGGAGCTGGCGGGCCATGCCGATCATGTCGGCCCGGCCGTCTTGCAGCAATTTCTCGGCGTCGTACGGGATCGCTGATCTTGCCGACCGAGACGACCGGCACGTTGAAGCCCTTGCTGTTGATGTAGCTCTTGATGCCGGCGGCCAGATGCGCGTGCGGCAGCGGCGGATACCAGTCGCCGGGCATGCAGCGATCGCCGCTGTAGCCCGTGTAGGGGTAGAGCGGCTCGCCGGGCTTATGGACCGCATCCTCGAATTTGCCGCCGACGGAGAGCGAGATGTAGTCGGCGCCCATCTGCGCCATGCGCAGCGCGATGCGCTGCGAGTCCGGCAGGCCGTAGCCGTCCTTGATCGCTTCCTCGGCCAGGAAGCGCACGCCGACGGGAAAATCCTTGCCCACGGTCTGGCGCACGCGCGTCATCACCTTGCCGAACAGGCGCAGGCGGCCTTCGAGCGTGCGGCCGTCATATTCGTCGCGGCGCTTGTTGTGGCGCGACAGAAACGAGGAGAGCGTGTAGGCGTGCGCGGAATGGAGTTCCACGCCATCGTATCCGGCCTCGCGCGCGCGCGCGGCGGCGGCGGCGAACTGGTCGATGACGCGGTCGATCTCGGCGGGATCGAGCATGTCGATGGTCTGGCGCCAGCCGGAGCGCGCCACTTTCATGAAGTGGATGATCTGCGGCACGATCTTCGAGGGGCCGGCATCGTGCACGCGATTGACCAGCTCGCGATGGCCGGGGAGGAATTTGTCGTCGGAGATGCGCAGCAGCGGGCCGGATTTCGAGCTGTGGATGGCCATCGCCTCGACCACGATCAGGCCGACATGGCCGCGCGCATAGCGCACGTAGCGGTCGATGATGCCGTCGTTGACGAAGCCGTCCTCGCCGGAGAGCCGCGTGACCATCGCGGGCACGAGCACCCGGTTGGGGATGGTCATCGAGTTGATGGCGAGGGGCTGGAGGAGCTTCATCGTATTAGCTCCCTAAAAAAGATTGTCACCCGCGGGCTTGACCCGCGGGTCTGACACCGCGCGGTTTCAGATGCGCGGGTCAAGCCCGCGCATGACAGATAAGAAAAGAGCCGGGCGCTCATTCGGCAGCCTTCTTCACCAGCTCGGCATGCGCGGCCAGGACCTGGCCGGCGATCACCAGCTTCTGAATCTCGGTGGTGCCCTCGTAAATGCGCAGCGCGCGGATCTCGCGATAGAGGCGTTCGACCGGCTGGCCGGAGACGACGCCTGTACCGCCATGGATCTGCACGGCGGCGTCGATGACGCGCTGCGCCATCTCGGTCGCGTAGAATTTCGCCATCGAGGCTTCGCGCGTGACGCGCTCGGCGATTTTGTCCTTGGTCCAGGCGGCGCGATAGATCAGCAGTGCTGCCGCATCGATCTCGGTCGCCATCTCGGCGATCTTCGCTTGCGTCAGCTGGAATTCGGCGAGCTTGCTGCCGAAGGCAGCCCGGCTTTGCGCGTAGGATGAGCGCTTCGTCCAGGGCGCGGCGCGCGAAGCCGAGGGCGGCCGCACCGACGGTCGAGCGGAAGATGTCCAGCGTCGCCATGGCGATCTTGAAGCCCTCGCCGGGTTTGCCGAGCAGATGGCTTTTCGGCACGCGGCAATTCTTGAAGCGCAGGGATGCCAGCGGATGCGGGGCGATCACCTGGATGCGCTCGGAGGCGTCGAGACCGGCTGCGTCGGCGTCGACGACGAAGGCCGAGAGGCCTTTGGCGCCGGGCGCCTCGCCGGTTCGGGCGAAGAGCACGTAGTGCCCGGCGATGCCGCCATTGGAAATCCAGGTTTTGGCACCATCGATCACATAGGAATCGCCGTCGAGGCGTGCGGTCGTCGTCATCGCCGCGACGTCGGAGCCGCCCTCCGGCTCGGAGAGCGCGAAGGCGGCGATGCGCGTGCCGGCGCAGACTTCCGGCAGATAGCGCTGCTTCAGGATCGTCGCTGCCGAACAGCGCGATCGACGCACTGCCCAGGCCCTGCATCGCGAAGGCAAAATCGGCGAGGCCGGAGGTGCGGGCGAGGGTTTCGCGGATGAGACAGAGCGAACGCACGTCGAGCTTGTCGAACATGCCGCCATAGGGTTTGGGCACCGCGTAGCGCAGCCAGTCGTCGTCGCCGAGCATTGCCACGAACTTTGCGGAGAGGGCGTCGACATCGCCTTCGTCATGCTCGTGCGGCGCGATGCGCTCTTGCGTCCAGGCGTCGAGCTTACGCGCGAGCTCGCGGTGCGAGTCCTCGAAGAAGGGCCAAGTCGAGGAACGAACGGTCGGTCATCGTCTCCTCAAGAAATTCTGTCACCCGCGGGCTTGACCCGCGGGTCTGCCGCCGGCGCACCGTCAGATGCGCGGGTCAAGCCCGCGCATGACAATGTTTTTTGAAATCCGAGGAGAGCCATCTCAATTCCCCTCGAACACCGGCTTCTGCTTGGCCGACGAAGGCGCGATAAGCGCGCACGAAATCTTCGGTCTGCATGCAGATGCGCCTGCGCCTGCGCTTCGGCCTCGATCGCCTTGTCGACGCCCATGTTCCATTCCTGGTCGAGCATTTTCTTGGTCATGCCGTGCGCGAAGTTCGGGCCCGTGCGCGAGTTCGCGCGCCAGCTCCTGTGCGGCGTCGAGCAGTCGTCCGGCGGGCAGAGGCGGTTGAAGAAGCCCCAGCGCTCGGCTTCGTCGCCGCTCATCGAGCGGCCGGAGAACAGCAGCTCGGCCGCGCGGCCCTGCCCGATGATGCGCGGCAGGATGGCGCATGCGCCCATGTCGCAGCCGGCCAGCCCGACGCGGGTGAACAGGTACGCGACCTTGGTGCGCGCGGTGCCAAAACGCATGTCGGCCGCCATGGCGATGCACGCGCCGGCGCCGGCGCAAACGCCGTCGATTGCGGCGACGACCGGTTGCGGGCAGGCGCGCATCGCCTTGACCAGATCGCCGGTCATGCGCGTGAAGTTGAGCAGCTCGGTCATCGTCCATCTTGGTCAGCGGGCCGATGATTTCGTGCACGTCGCCGCCGGAGCAGAAATTGCCGCCGGCGCCGGCGATCACGACCGCGCTTACGTCGCGCACATAGACCAGGGCGCGGAACAGGTCGCGCAGCTCGGCATAGCTTCGAAGGTCAACGGGTTCTTGCGCTCGGGCCGGTTCGAGCGTGATGGTCGCGACGCGGTCGTGCACCTTCCACGAGAAGTGTGAGGGACGAAAGCGGTCGGCGGTGAACGCGGTCAGGGTCACGATCCATCCTCTTGCGTGGGCGCACGCTCGCGCTGCAGCGATGATTTGAGCTTGCCGAGCAGGTCGAGAAGCTGTGCCATTTCGGCGCGGCTGAGGCCGGCGAACAGCTCGTCGATCCAGCGCTCGTGCACCGGCGTCATGCGGTCGAAGGCGCGCTTGCCTTGCGCCGTCAGCTTGACGCGGCTCTCGCGCCGGTCGCGCGGCGACGGCAGGCGGGCGACCAGCCCCTCGCTCACCAGCCGCTCGGTGAGGCCGGTGACATTGCCGTTGGAGACCATCAGGCGATTAGAGAGTTCGCCCATCGTCAGCCCGTCGGGCGCGCGGTCGAGCTGGGCCAGCAGGTCGAAGCGCGGCAGCGTGATGTCGAACGTCTCGCGCAAGCCGTTGCGCACCTGGCCCTCGACGAGATTGGCGCAGGTGAGCAGGCGCAGCCAGACGCGCAGCTCGAGCTTGTCGTCGCGCGCGAGGCCGCTCTCGCGATCGGTGCGGTCGGGCAGGAGGTCGATATCGTTGGCCATCAGCTCACCTCGCCGCCGGCAATGGCCATGGTCTCGCCGGTAATCGACCCTGAAGACGGCAAGCACAGGAAGCCAACCGCGGCGGCCACTTCCGCCGGCGTGATCAGACGGCCCATCGGGTTGGCGGCGGCGAGGCTGGCGCGGGCTTCGTCGGCGCTGCGTTTCGTCTTCGCGGCGATGGCGGAGACCGCGGCGTCGATCATCGGCGTGTCGGTGTAGCCGGGGCAGACCGCATTGACGGTGACGCCGGTGCGCGCGAATTCCACGGCCAGGGCCCGGGTCAGGCCGACGACGCCGTGCTTCGCGGCGACATAGGCGCTGACATAGGCGTAGCCCTTGAGGCCAGCCGTGGACGCCACATTGACAATACGCCCCCAGCCACCCGCGACCATCGCCGGGGCGGCGGCGCGGGTGCAGAGATAGGCGCTGGTGAGGTTGAGGGTGATCATGCGTTGCCACAGCGCCGGGTCGGTTTTGGCGAAGGGGGCGCTTTCAGCGCCGCCGGCATTGTTGATGAGGATCGTGGGCGTGCCCAACGCGGCGGCCCGTGCGAACAGGGCGGCCAGGGACGCTTCATCGGTGACGTCGGCGGCCAAGCTCTGGACCCGGCCGGCGCTCTTCAACTGCGGTACGAGCGCTTTGAGCGCGGCCTCGCCGCGGGCAACCAGGGTCAAATCGGCGCCCAGCCGGGCCAATTCCGCGGCGATGGCCGCCCCGATGCCGCGCGAGGCGCCGGTGACGACGGCATGACGGCCGGCCAGGGGAAGGCCGGAAGGCGTGGCGGTCAGGACCGCGTCGCGTGTGGGCACAGGCGTTGCCATCAAGCCTCCCGGGAATTGTTTTAAGTCTAAAATAATTTGCCCCCCCGCGACAAGACGCTTGCGAACCGGCAAAGCCCACATTGCCGGGCCGGCCGCGCGGGGCTATCGTCGCACCCAGTCCATCTGGGAGTTCCGCCATGCTCAGCTTGGGTGTCATCATTCCGGTCGCCGCAGTGCTTACCGCGCTGCCCTATGTCGTGAATGCGCCGGACATCCCGCCGCATTTCGGAACCGAAGTGACGGTCGAAAGTCTCTACAAGGACAACGGCAAGGTCGTCGGCTCGCCGCAGATGAACTTGACGGAAGCCGAAGAGAAATGCCCGAGCGGCTCGCAGACAGTGCGGCAGAACACGCGCGAGGACGGCGGCAAGACCTACCTCAGCTGGGTCCTCAGATGCCGCTGAGGCGGCTCGCCGGACCGGTTCTATAGAGCCGCTGCCTTCGCGAGGCTTGCGACCGTTTTGGCGATCGACATCGCGACGGAGCCTAGCGCCATGATGCGTTTCTGGAGCTCGGCCTGCGACGCATTTCGGCGCGAGGCCTCTTTCACCACCTCGATCAGCTTGGCGTAGGTTTCCATCGCCGTGACCTGCGGTGCGATGGCGGTGAGATCGGCCTGCGACAGGCTGTAGAGGGCTTTCAGCTCCTTGCCATACTTGCCGCGAAACGCCTCGTCCGCGCGGGCGAGACTTTCGTTGAGGGCGTCGGCAAAATCATCGTTAGGGTCGGCCATGGGAAGCCCCATTTGATTGCGAGCGGCGCGCGACCGCCGCTCAGCGTTTCTCGAATGACTCAGAAACAGTCCTGATCTGCGTGATGATGTCATTGAAGGCGGCTTGCGCGGTGGCGGCGGAGGTGTCGATCGCCTGGCCGGCCTGCACAAGGCCGCCAATCTGGTCGGAGAAGCGCACCGTGCCATCGACGAAGTGCTGGCGCAGATCGGGCGCTTTCAAACTCGCCAACAATTCGTTTTGCGCATCCGACACTTTGACGACGGACCCGAGATAGCCGTTGATGGCGGCGTTGGCGGTGTTGAGGCGTAGGTAAATGTCGTCGAGATCCGCCAGGAATTTGCGCTCCTGCTCGAGAACAGGGGCGAGTGCTTCGCGCCGGTAAGCCTCGACGCGTGTCATGACGGCGTTCGAATATGTGCCCATGAAGCTCGCGGCGTCGGGGCTGGCGCCTGGGCGAATCGCGGCCTGGAAGCGCTCCATGAAGCGAAGCTGCGGATCGTTCAGCGTGAACTGGATGATGAACGGTCGATACTTGGTATCGACGAAGTTGTTGATATCGCCCTTGACGCGATCGAAATAGCGCATGGCGAGTTCGCGATGCGCGCGCTGAATCTTCGAGAAGATCGCGGCCGACGGTGTTGGAGAGCTCGACAGTCTGGCGCGGCGCTTCCGTGCAACCGACAAACAACACAAGGACGCAGGCCAACCCCAGCAGATAGCGCCGCATGCACGCCTCCCCCGGCTTGATGTCCAGAGGCCTGGCGCAGGTTCGTCGCCTTGGCATGGACCAGGCTGTTCGACCGATTGAAGACGATACCTTGTTACCACCGCCGGCGTCGAGGCGGTATGAACCGGGTCACGGGTTGAGAATGGCGACGACCGTTCGGTGCAATTCGGCGGTGGCGCAGGCGATGGCTGAAGGCGTGCTGGACGGGGCGTCGCCATGCCAATCAGTGATCGTGCCACCGGCGCCACGGACGATCGGAATGATGGCGGCGATGTCCCACGGATTTACGATGGGATCGAGCGCGATATCGGCCCAGCCGGCGGCCATCAGCAGGTAGCCGTAGCAATCGCCCCAGGTGCGCGCGAGCTTGACGCGGCGGGTGAGTTTGTCGAAGGCGGCGCCATTCTGATAACGCTCGGCGCTGTGATGATCGCTATACAACAGCGTTGCATCCTCGACGCGTGTTGTCGCGCGGCAGCGCACTTGCGTGCCGTTGAGGGTCGTGGCCGTGCCGTCGCCGATCATCAATTGATTCGGGATCGGATTGTGAATGAGACCGAGGCACGGCTCGCCCCGATGCAGCAATCCGATCAGCGTGCCGAAGAGCGGGCAGGCGGTGGTGAAGGCCTTGGTGCCATCGACGGGGTCGAGCACCCAGACGAATTCGGCATCAGTGCGGTCGGCGCCGAACTCCTCACCCAGCACGCCGTGATCGGGAAATTGCAGCGCGATCATGGCGCGCATCAGCTCCTCGGCGCCGCGGTCGGCGATGGTGACCGGTGTGGCATCGCTTTTGATGTCGACGGCGAGGCCGAGATTGCCGAAATGCGGCCTGATGAACTCGCCGCTTTTCTGCGCAAGATCGATGGCGAAGGGCAAAAAGGGATGTGCGATCGTGTCGGTCATGCGCGCACGTTACGGGCCCGCCGTAACCGATTTTTCGAACGCGGCGAATTCGGATTCGAGGCGCCATTGCTGGCGGGCTTTTTCGCTGCGGGCGAGGAAATCGGCGCAGGCTTTGTGCTGCGACAGGTCGTGGGCACCTTGCGGTGCGTCGGCGCAGGCCGCGACCATTGCGCCGCCGCGGCTGTCGCGCCAAAGGCTGTCGCCCGGCAGGAAGCTGTAGGTGAGGCTGTTGCGCGCGAGGCCCTTGATATCGGCGTAGTTCAGATCATACGTCTCGACGGCGCGCTGGAATTCGTGCGTGAGGTCGACGCGCGACACGCCTTCATCGTCCGTCGAGAGCGCCACCGGCACGCCGGCACGACGATACAGCTCGAACGGGTGGTGCTTGCCGCGCACGCCGAGGATCACGTCGTTGCTAGTCAGGTTTATCTCGACCAGAACATCGCGCTCGTGCATCGTGCGCAGAAGGCCGGTGGCGTCGTCCTCATAGACGATGTCGACACCATGACCGATGCGCCTGGCGCCGGCGATTGTCACGGCCTGGCGGATGTGAAAGCGCAGATCCTGCGGCGGCACGAGGCCGATGGTCAGCTCGCCGGCATGCAAGGTGAGGGGGACGCCCGGCACGATTTGCGCGAGATCGCGCAGCAAGACCATATGCTTTTCGTAATCGTTGAGCGGCGACGGGAAAATCCTCCGGCGCCACGTAGTTGAGGCCGACGACGCGTGGCTCAACGCGGATCAGCTCGTAAGCCAGCGCTGTCTGCGCGAAGACCTGCTGGATCGGCAGGGTACGGATCACTTGCGCGATGTAGCGGATCGTCACCGCGCAGGCGGGCGGTGTCGTGGGGATGTCGCAATTGAGCTTGGCGCGCCGGGCGCGTTCCATCTCGTCGAGATCGCGCTGCGCCTGCGGGATCAGCGCCGGGAGTCCGGCTTGCAGCAGCTTGGCGCGCGTCGCGGCGGCGTTGCCGTCCCAGCCCACCTGATTGCCCAGAGCCCGCGCGTCGCCGCCGCGGAAGCTCACCATGAGTTCGAGGTAATTGATGTTCTGCGCGGCGGCGCGTGTCGAAACCTCCGCCAGCATGTCGCCGATGCGGCCGTCGCCGGCCGCGCCGAAGCGGCTGAAGGTCACGAAGAACTGGTCGTGCGCGGAGGGCATGCCTTGGCCGGCCACATATTCGCGCATCGAGAGCGCGTTGATCAGGCGCGCGCGCTGGTCGGGCGAAGCCGTGTACTCGGTAACGCTGGGCCGGCCTTTGCTCGCGTCGCAGGGCGGCTGCGGTTCGAGCGTCCAGGTCGCGAGATTGACGCAGAGATTGGCCTGGATCGCCCAGGCGATATAACTCTCGGCGTAAATCGCGCCGCTCAGGTGATTATGCAGATCGCCGCCCTTGGGCATCTGGCGCAGGAAGATGGCGAGCTCCGGCGGGCGCGTGCGGATCTCGTTGAAGCGCTCGCTGACGCTCCGTTCCGGCGTTGCCGCCTGGCAGGCGGCGAGCAGCAGGCAGCACGCCAATCGGACGATGAGCCGCATGAATCCCCCCGTTCTGCGTCACGCGTCAGCCCGGTGCGGGCGCGCGATTCCAGTCTAGGGGATTGCAACCAGAAAGGGGAGATCGGGCGCGATTGCGCCGCCGCAGGCTGTCGCGGCTTAGGAAAACGCCTTGAAGGTGATGAGCGTGAATGTGTCTTTGACACCGGGCAGCTTCTGCACGCCCATCACGAAATGGCCGATATCCTGGTCGTCGGGCAGGTAGCATTTCATCATCAGGTCGTACTGGCCGGAGATCGAATAGACCTCCGAAACCTGCTCGATGTCCTGCACGGCGGAGTCGGCGACCTGATAGGATTTGCCGAGCTCGCACTTCACCATGATGAAGATGGTCTGCATCGCGCGATTCCCCCGCTGAGCCGGCCTTGTCTTAGCCCGCGGCGCGCCGTCCCCGCAACAGGAAGGCGGGAATATGGTCGCCCATGCCGACCGGCGACTTGTCGTCGTCGCGATCATGGCGGCGCTCGCGGCGGTGATGGTCGGGGCGGGGCCGTTCGGAATTCGGCGCGGGGCGCGGTGCCGCTGCAATCGGCGTCGGGGCGGGGGCGGGCGCTGGGGTCGGCATCGGGGCCGGAGCTTCCGCCACGGCCGGCGCCGCGGTTTCCTCATGCTGGCGGGGTGCACGCTCGCGACGGGGGCCGCGCTCGCCAGCGACCGCCGCGCTCGCCCTTGCCACGGCCGCCGCGCTCGCGGCGCGGGGCTTCGGCGCCGGGCTCGGGTGCGGCCAGGCCTTCGATCGCGATGCGCGGGATCGGCTTGCCGATCAGCTTCTCGATCGCATCGACGAACTTGCCGTCTTCGCGGCGTCGCCAGCGTGAAGGCGCGGCCGCTCTTGCCCGCGCGGCCGGTGCGGCCGATGCGGTGGACGTAGTCCTCGGCGTGGATCGGCACGTCGAAATTGAAGACGTGCGACAGGCCGTCGATGTCGAGGCCGCGCGCGGCGACGTCGCTGCACGACCAGGATCGTGATCTCGCCGCGCTTGAACGCTTCGAGCGTCGCGGTGCGCGTCGACTGCTCCATGTCGCCGTGCAGCGCGCCGACGTTCGAAGCCGTGCCGCTTGAGCGACGTGTACAGCATGTCGACGTCGCGCTTGCGGTTGCAGAAAATCGAGCGCGTTCTTGACCTGCTCGCTGGCGGATCAGGCGGCGCAGCGCCTCGCGCTTGTCATCGCTGCCCACCGTCACCAGCGCCTGCGCCGACGGTCGTGGCCGTGCGAGGCGGGCGCGCGAAACCGTGATTTCCTTCGGGTTGGACAGGAAGGCGTCGGCCAGGCGGCGGATTTCCGGCGGCATGGTCGCGGAGAAGAACAGCGTCTGGCGGATCTGCGGCAGCAGCGACACGATGCGCTCGACATCGGGGATGAAGCCCATGTCGAGCATGCGGTCGGCTTCGTCGATCACCAGGATCTTGACGTCGTTGAGCAGGATGCGGCCGCGCTCGAACATGATCGAGCAGGCGGCCCGGCGTGGCGATCAGCACGTCGACGCCGCGGTCGAGCAGCTTCTCCTGATCGCCGAACGATACGCCGCCGATCAGCAGCGCCTTGGTGAGCTTGTGATACTTGCCGTAGATGTCGAAATTCTCGGCGACCTGGGCGGCCAGCTCGCGCGTCGGCTCGAGGATCAGCGAGCGCGGCATGCGCGCCTTGGCGCGGCCGGCGGCCGAGGATCTCGATCATCGGCAGCGTGAAGCCGGCGGTCTTGCCGGTGCCGGTCTGGGCGCAGCCCGAGCACGTCGCGGCCCATCAGGACGTACGGGTATGGCCTGCGCCTGGATCGGCGTGGGGTGTCGGTATCCGGCGTCGGCCACAGCGCGCAGGACGTCGGCGCCAAGGCCGAGATCGGTAAACTGCATTCGTAAGAGCTTTTCTCTGGTCCTCGTAAGGACAAAACCCACCACCGGCGGACCATTGGGGCCACCGGGACATGTGGGTAACGAGGCGGATCATAGAAATATTACCCGGGAAGTCAACGCGATCCCGCGTCGCACCTCTTGGACGCAGGTCATAGCCGGGTTAGGGTGAATCTCGAAAAAGAGGGCAAAGTCATGCTGTTACGGGCCGAGCGTGGGTTTCTAGGTGTGGTTGACGTGCAAGACCGCCTGGCCCCGGCGATGGCGACGGGGGAGGCGGCGATCCAGCGCTGCGGCATTCTCATGCGGGCAGCGGCCCGGCTGGGGGTACCGGTCCTGGTTTCCGAGCAATATCCCAAGGGTCTGGGGCGCACGGTTCCGGCCCTGGTCGAGCTGGCTGCGCCAGACTCGGTGGTGGAGAAGATCCATTTCTCCTGTGCCGACGAGCCGGAATGGATTGCGCGGGTGGAGGCACTCGGCGAGGCCGGTCGCGATCAGGCGGTGCTGTGCGGAATTCGAGGCGCATGTTTGCGTCCTGCAAACGGCCCTGGGCTTGCGGGAGAAAGGCTATCGCGTCGCGGTCGCGGCGGACGCGGTCTCTTCGCGGCGCGCCGAGGACGCGGGGCTGGCGCTTGCACGGATGCAACAGGCGGGGATCACGGTCGTGAGCACGGAAATGGTGGTGTTCGAGTGGCTGCGCCGCGCCGGCTCGGCGGAATTCAAAGAACTGTCGGCGCTGATCAAGTAAGGGTTTTCATGACGACCAAAACCAAATTGCTGCTGCTGCCCGGCCTGCTGTGCGATCGCGCCTTGTGGGCGGCGCAGATCGAGGCGCTCAGCGACATCGCCGATAGCGAAGTCGGCGACCTGACGCAGGATGAAACCATGGACGCGATGGCGCAGCGCGTGCTGGCGTCCGCACCGCCGCGCTTCGCGCTCGCCGGATTGTCGATGGGCGGCTATGCGTCCTTCGCGATCATGCGCAGGGCACCCGAGCGTGTGGAGCGGCTGGCCTTGCTCGACACGTCAGCCCGGCCCGACACACCCGAGCAGACACAAGCGCGCCAGGATATGATCGCGCTGGCACAGCGCGGCAAGTTCAAGGGCGTGACGCCGCAATTGCTGCCGCGCTGGATCTATCCGCCGCATATGAAGGACGAGGCGCTGGTGCGCTCGGTGACGGACATGACGCTGCGCGTCGGGCCGGACGCGTTCATCCGCCAGCAACGCGCGATCATGACGCGGCCCGACAGCCGGCCCGGCCTGTCGCGAATCACCTGCAAGACGCTGGTGCTGTGCGGACGCGAGGATATGGCCACGCCGGTCGAAGCGCATCGCGAGATCGCCGCGGACATTCCGGACTCGCGGCTCACGATCATCAAAGCTTGTGGCCATCTCTCGACGATGGAAAAGCCTGGTGAGGTGAATGCGGCGCTGCGGGCGTGGCTTTCCGACTGACCGCCATGGCCGGCACGCCACGCCAGCATCTCGGCTGCATCGCCCTGGTCGTGCGCGACTACGACGAGGCGAAAGCGTATTACACCGGCGTGCTGGGATTTGCCGCCGTTGAAGATACGGATCTGGGCGACGGCAAGCGCTGGCTGCTCGTGGCGCCGCCGGGGGCGCACGAAACGCGGATTCTGCTGGCCAAGGCAGCGACGCCGGAACAGGCGGCGCGCATTGGCGATCAGACGGGCGGCCGCGTCTTCCTGTTTCTTCACACCGACGATTTCTGGCGCGACTTTCGCGCGCTAAGCGCGCGTGGTGTCAAATTCCGCGAGGAACCGCGACGCGAGAAATACGGCACTGTCGCTGTCTTCGAAGATCTCTACGGCAATCTTTGGGATCTTCTCCAGCCGCAATCGTGAAATTTATCCGCGGAATGCTCAGCAATCGGCCATGCCGCAGCGATCGCCCTGGTCCATGTAGCGGTCGCTCAGGAGATCGGCCAGCACCGCGCCGACCAGCGCCTTCAGGCGGGGATCGTCGGCGCGCTGGACGCCGTCGACAGCACCGCGCGCCTCGCTCAGGAACGACGGCCCGATACAGAAATCGGCGCGGACATCGACATGCCCGGTCCGCGGTGCCGGCGGCAGGGGAGCGGTGTCGAGGCAGGGGTTGACGCCACCGCCACCGGAAGCGCCGAAGGTCAGGATCACCTTGTAGTCGTATTTCGACTCAGGCCGCGAATTCTGGCGGAAATAGAGTTTGTAGCCGGGATTGCGTCCCTGCATGTCGGCGAGAACGATCGCGTTGTCGCGGTCCTCGGTAAACGGGTTGGCGCGGATGATGGCGAGGGCCTCGCCATCGGCGGCCGCGAGTTGCGGATGGGTGGGGGAATAGCCGGAATTGTATTGGACGCCGTAGACCATCGGCGAACCGCAGCCTGCGAGGAAAGCAGCGGCCAAGATGGCGGCCGCGAATTTGATGCGCATGGGACGATCTCTTGGCGGTTCGGATCCCCTGAGACTGGACATCGCGCGACGTCGGCCCCGTTTCAAGGCCGGCGCTGCGAAGATGGCGCCGTTTTCATGCCGCGGACAATTCAGCAGCCGGGGATGCGGCAGACGTCGTTGTCCCGCGGGTACCGGTCGGTCAGCAAGTCGGTCAGCACGTCGCCCATCAGGCGGGCAAAGCGCGGATCGCTGGCGCTGGTGACGTTGTCGATCGATCCGCGCGCCTCGCTGAGAAACGCCGTCCCGATGCAGAAATCGGCCTTCATATCGACACGGCCGCTATTTGGCGCGGCCGGCAGTGCGGCGGTGTCGAGGCACGGGTTGCTCACGCCGACCCCGCTGCTGTTGAAGCTGATGATGACCTTGTAGTCGTAGCGCGCCTCTACGCGGGAGGTTTGGCGGAAATAGAGTTTGTAGCCCGGGTTGCGCCCTTGCATCGTCGCCAGCACCACGGCGTTGTCGCGGTCCTCTGGGAAGGGGTTGGCGCGGATGATCGCCAACGCCTCGCCATCTGAGGCAGCGAGCTTCGGATGGGTCGGGCTATAGCCGGAATTGTAGTAGGTGCCATAGACCTGCGGGCCGCCGCAGGCGGCGAGGAGGGCGGTACTGGCCAGGGCCAGGGTGCGGGCAAGACGCATCGGATGAGATCCTTTCCAACGGACTCTACGCGCCGCGGGGCGGTTCGGTTGCACCGTCAGCACTGCCCCCCGGCCTATACGAACAGCCAAGCCCGTTGGCTATTCCCATTGCGCCCCGCTTTGGCCGATTGGGAGGCTGCTTCAAATTTGTCCAACTCGTTGAAAGACCACACTTGAATTTGCATTTTTGCGCTCTTTCTGGACGGGGTCGGGCGTTCTTGGGCATGCGGCAGGTCGCGTTGGCGGGCGCGGTAGGCGCAGTGGTGCTGGTTGCCCTCGGCGCGGCTGGAGGGGGCCAGCAAGATCCACGGCACGCGGATCCTCGCCAGCGCCGCCACCGTGGCCGCGGCATCGGATTTCACATGGCGCGAAATCGATACGGTGCGCGTTGCCGGACGGAAGACACCCGTGACGATCTTCACGCCGCTCGACCGCACGCCGTCGCAAGAGATTGTCGAGAGCTACGCGGCCGGCTTTGCCGCCTATCGCGCGGGACGGCTTGCCGAGGCGCTGGCGGCGTTCGAGCGCGTCGTTGCGCAGGATGCACCATCGCGCGCGATGGCAGAGCGCGTCAGAGGTCTGCGCGCTGCTCCACCTAATGGGGCATGGGATGCGATTGCGTCGATGGAGACGAATTAGCGCGGCTATTTCCGGTTCAAGATGATCTGACGTTGTTTCTCATATTCCGCCTGACTAATCGCGCCGCTGTCGTAGGCCTTTTTCAGATCGGTGAGTTCCTGGCCAACCGTCGTCGTCCTGATATCGCTCTGGACGTCGGCGCCACCGCCGCCGCAACCAGCGAGCGGGAGCAGGGCGGCAAGCGCGGCAATCATGATGATCCGTGTTGTCGTCGACATCTTGTTCGTCTCCCTTTGCGGCCGGGCGCGGCACCGTTTGCCGGTGCTCGCATCAGAACAATGGAGCGACAAGACGGCAGCGACTATCTGATTTCCGCAACGCTCGACGGGTGATCAGGGCTTGGCTGGGGCCGGTGCCGCCGTGGTCAGCTTCAAATCGCGCCAGACGGCGATGCCGAGCGCGTCGGTGCTCACCATCCCCGCTCGGTCGATCAGGCGCTCAGGGCGGCCGCGGAATACGATCGTCGAGGAACCGGTAATACCTGCCAAACGGCCGGAGCCGCCCCGGATCGTGAAAATTCCTTTGCATCCCACCAAGTGCACGCCGGCGCACTCCCAGTCGCCATAGGCGCGTGCACCGTCATGGGCCGTGAACATGCAGGAGCCGGAGCCGGTCTGCCGAGCGGTGCGGAGATCGATTTGCATCAGGGCGGGACAGGTGATCATGCCCGTTTCGACCGGCCCTTCGGAAGTTTCGACATAGAACGGGCCGCCGAAGGCGCCGATGAGGGCGACGCGCTGATCGCCGATATCCACGATCTGGCCCTGACCTTGCCAGAATGCAAAGGCATTCATGGGCTCCTGTTCGTCGGCCGATGTCGCGTACGGCCAAGCCAGCGCGATTGCCGCCACGAATGCTGCTATTGCCGCTGTGCGTGTCTTCATCGAGCGGTCTCCTGATGCGGAGGCTATTTAAATGCGAAGTAGACGGCGTCGCCGCCGAGCGCCAGTGCTGCGCCCGTGCGCTTCGCCTTCAATTCGATCGCGATGCCATCGGGATTCTCAAGCCAAAGCACACCGTCGCTTTTCTCGCCAGCGGCATAGCCCCATCGCGCCTGGCCGTAGGCGCCGGGGAAATCCTCGATCTTGCGGAGGTTGTAGACGGTGCCGATGGCTTCGATCTTCGAGGCGCCGATGCCGCCGATGCCAAGACCGCCGATGGTGAACGGATAGACCTTGTTGTTGAAGGTGAGCTTGCCGCCGCCAAGATTACCGCTGTAGAGAAGCGCGACCTGATATTGCTCGATTTCGATGGTGCCGGATTTCTTGAGGTCGGGCTTCTTGGCATCCTGCGCATCCGTGGCGGCACTTAGGAGCGAACAGGCAGCGACGGCGCAGACAAAGTAGAGCGCCCGCATGGACAGAAAAACCCGGCGATGCGCCGCGCGACGCTGCATGGTTCGGGAAATTGACCTGTTTTGATCCATGACGTTGCTCATCAAGTTAGGGTGGCCTTGGCGTTTACGCATATCGCAAACCCGCAAATGTGATTTCGAACGGCAAGGATCGAGGCGCTAGTTGAACGTCGGCGTGGCGGCCGCCGCCTTGTCGACGCGGCGCAATGTGTCCGACGGCAGCTCACCGAAAAGCTGCCGGTATTTGCCGGCGAATTCGCTGAGATGCGAAAAGCCCCAATCCATGGCGATCTGGGTGACCGTCGCGCGATCGGCGGTGGCGCCGAGCAGCGCCTTGCGCGCACCGTTGAAGCGAACCGTGCGCAGAAAGGCGATCGCGCCCATTTCATACATCTCGCGAAAGGCATATTCGAGCAGTCGCTCGCTGGCGCCGACCGTTCGGCTCAAGGGACGCATGCGGATGCTTTCGAACGGATGGGTACGCATATGCGCTTCCGCGCGCCGGACCAGACGATGACGCCGGAGTGCCACGGGGCATGGCCCGGATTCGCTTTCGGTGGCGCATAGGGCCGAAACGAAGGCCGGGATCACGCGGGACGCAAGCCAAGGATCGGCCGCCATCGGGTCTAGTGCGTTGCCGGGCAGGATCGGTTCGAGGACGTGGAGGAGCCAAGCGGCGGCGTGTGCCGGGATGCGGAGCTGGAGCCCGGCACTTCCCTGACATTGGTCCGGATTGTTGCGCGCGATTTCGGCGTCGAGGTGCCCCTGATCGAGGCTGAGCACAATCCATTCGGTGCCCGCCGGAAGATGGGCATCGAGCACGGCGCTGGAGTTCCAGAGGCTCAAAGACATGCCGGTGTGCGGCAGACCCCGGGAAATCCACCGATCACTGACTCGCACGGTGAGGATGATCGAAACGCGGCCGGGGTTCCACGTGCCGCGAAGCGCGACGGCGGCCGGGAAGCGCAAATGGTCAAGCTGGGCATCGGCGGCGAGAATCTGTTGGTGGAGCCCTTCCAGACGCGGGCGCTCGAGCAGGAGGGGATCGAGCCGGGCGCCGGGCAGGGCGTGCTCCAGGCTGTCCAGGTCGAACGTCCGGGCGCGGCAGAATTCAGAGCCGCCGTTTGGCAAGCAGGGATAGAGGGCGACGGACGGCCCGACCGCAGCCGCCGCTGCGCTGCCGTGGTCCGGTATGGTGACCGTGTCCATCGCACCCTCCCTCGCGTTGGGCGCCACGTCGTGACGTCAAATCGACGATGTTCTGCCCAATTCCGATATCCGCGTGCACCGCTTTTGGGGATTGATGATCGATACGCCCGCCCTGCCTGTGAAGAGGGCGGTACCGAAAGGCTGCGCGCGGTGGATGATTTGTGCGCGCATCGGCTGCCTGTGACGATCGGGCTTGAAAATGACCTATCTGTGCGGGTGAGGCGGCATGGCGACGCGACGGCCTTCGAGGGCGGCACGCTCGTGATGGAAGAGGTCGATCAGCGCGTCCATCACCGCGCGCACGCGCGGCAATTCTCGAAGGTCTCTGTGCACGAGAAGATACTGGTCGGCCGCGACATCCTTCAAAATCGGCCCGATGCGCCGCAGGTGGTGGTCGCCGTCGCCGACATAGCAGGGCATGACCGCGAGACCGGCACCGCCGTGCACGGCCTCGTGCAGCACCAGCCAGTTGTTGACGCGCACGGAAGGCCAGGCGCCGCCGAGCAGGTCGCGCACCCAGGCCTGGCCCGGCATGTAGTCGTGATCCTCGTCGAAGCCGATCCAGGTCTGGCGACGTAAATTATCGCGACCTGCGTTCTCAATTTTGAGATCGATGTTGCCATAGACCGCATAGGCGGCGCGGCCGAGCTTGCGCGCGACAATGCTGGCGAGATCGGGGATCTGCTCGCGGATCATGAGATCGGCTTCGCGGCGGGACAGGTTGGCCAGCATGTGGCTGGCGCCGAGCTCGAACTCGATGCATTGCAGGTTGCGACGCAGGTTCGGGAGGTTGCGCGCGAGGAAGGCCGTCATTGCCTCGCCGGCGGAAACGCGCACGGTGCCACGCGCGGTGTCGGTCAGGCCGGCGATGCGGCGATGGAGGGAGTTGGAGGCCTGTTCCATGCTCTGAGCATCGGCCAGCAGCTCCTCCCCAGCGGGGGTAAGCATGTAGCGGTCGGGCAGGCGATCGAAAAGTCGCGCGCCGATCGCGTCTTCCAGCGCCTTGGTGCGCCGTGCGACTGTCGGGTGGCTGACGTCGAGCCGCTTCGCCGCGGCGGTGAGGTTGCCCTCGCGCGCGAGGGTCAGAAACACGCGCAGATCGTCCCAATTGGTGGCCATGGTGCGACACCCGAAAATGTATCCGTACAAAAATGTACAGCAGGAATTCGAAATTGTCGATTTGCGAACAGGAATGTTCAGATTAAGTTGAGAATGGTTATCGTCTAGGGAGCCTCTCATGCATTTCGAACCGCGCCTGTGGATCTTCACCCAAGGGGTTCGGGGCCGCATCGCCTGGGCGGTGCTGATCGGGCTGATCGCGGTGGCGCTGGGCGTGGCGCGGCTGGGGCTGCTGGGCTGGCTGATCGCCGAGGTGTTCGCGGGTCGCGCTCTTGCAGATCTGGTGCTGCCGATCGCCGCCGTGGCCCTGGTGATGGTGTTGCGCGGCGCGTTTGAACACTTGCGTGTCATGGTTGCGCACGAGACGGCGGCGCGGGTGCAGAAGAAATTGCGCCGCACGGTCTATGATCGGATCGCGGCGCTGGGGCCGGGTACAATCGGGCGCAAGCGCTCGGGCGCCATCACGCTCGCGCTGATCGACGGGGTCGAGCAGCTCGAAATTTATTTCGGGCAGTTCCTGCCGCAATTTCTGATCGCGCTGCTGACACCGCTGTTGATTTTCATTGCCATCGCCTTCGTCGACTTGCCGGTGGCGAGCGTGATGGTGGTCTTTGCGTTGCTGGCGCTGTTCGGGCCGGCGCTGTGGCACAAGCGCGACGTCGCCAATTCGCTTGGCCGCCAGAAGGCCTATGCCGCGTTCGCGGCGGAGTTCCTGGATTCGATCCAGGGTCTGGCCACGCTCAAGGCGTTTGGGCAAAGCAAGGCGCGCGGCGACAAGCTGGAATTCGAGGCGCGCGATTTGTTCCAGCGCACAATGTGGGTGCTGGGCACCAACGTGGCGGCGCGCGGCATCACGGACACGTCGATTGCCTGCGGTGCGGCCGCGGCATTGGCCTTGGGCGCGTGGCGCGTGCAATCGGGCGAGATGGCGCTGGGCGCGCTGCTGATCATCCTGATGCTGGGCGTCGAGATCTTCCGGCCGATGCGCGAGCTGCGCTCGGTCCTGCACCAGGGCATGGTCGGCATGTCGGCGGCACAAGGCATCTACCAGATCTTCGACGAGCAGCCGCTGGTGGCCGACGCGCCGGGCGTGAATTTGCCCGCGGCGCTGGAGCCGAGCGTCGCGTTTGAGGGCGTGCGCTTCCGCTATCCCGGCACGCGGCGCGACGTGCACGCGAGCCTCGAATTCCGCGTGGCGGCGGGCGAGCGCATCGGCCTGGTTGGTTCTTCAGGCGGCGGCAAGTCGTCGATCGTGCGGCTGCTGCTGCGCTTCTACGATCCCGAGGCGGGCAGCGTGCGCATTGGCGGACATGATCTGCGCGCGCTCTCGTTTGCGCAGATTCGCGCCATGATCGCGGTGGTGAACCAGGACAGTTTCCTGTTCCACGGCACGGTCGAGGACAATATCCGCATGGGGCGGCCCGATGCGCTGCCGGCGGATGTCGAAGCCGCCGCGAAGGCCGCAAATATCCACGACTTCATCATGTCGCTGCCGCAGGGCTACCAGACGGTGATCGGCGAGAAAGGCATCAAGCTCTCCGGCGGGCAGCGCCAGCGCGTCGCCATCGCGCGCGCGGTGCTGCGCGACGCGCCGATCCTGGTGCTGGACGAAGCGCTGTCGGCGGTGGACGCGGAGAACGAAGCGGTGATCCAGGAGGCACTCGACCGGCTGATGCGCGGACGCACGACGCTGATCCTGGCGCATCGCCTGTCGAGCGTCATCGATTGCGATCGCATCCTGGTTCTGGATGGCGGCCGCGTGGCCGAGAGCGGCACGCACGAGACGCTGATGCGCGCGGGTGGCGTCTACGCGCGGCTGATGGATGAGCAGGCGCGCGAATCTGCATCTGGCGGCGAGGTCATTGTCTCGAGCAGTCCGCGCGCGGTGGAGGCCGTCGCCGATCTGCCAGGCGGCGCCACGGTGAAGCCGGTGACCGAAGGCATCATCAAAGCCGAGGGGCTGTCGTGGGTCCAGCTCATCACCGAGCTGATGAAACTGATCGTGCCGTGGAATGGCCGGCTCACCGCCACCTTCGTGTTCGGCGTGCTGCGCGTGGTGGCGTTCATCGGCGTGGGCGTGCTGAGCGCGTTGGTCGTGCTGGCCCTCAAGAACGGCACGCCCTACGCCCCGTATCTGTGGGCGCTGGCGGTGGTGGCGCCGCTCTCTGGTTTGCTGCACTGGCTCGAATCCTGGATTGCGCACGACATGGCATTCCGCTTGCTCGCGGAGATGCGCATCGAAGTGTTCCGCAAACTCGATGCGTTGGCCCCTGCCTATCTGGTGCGCCGGCGTACCGGCGATCTGATGGCGCTGGCCACGCACGATATTGAGCTGGTCGAGTATTTCTTCGCGCACACCGTGGCGCCGGCCTTCGTCGCGATCCTGGTCCCGGCGGTGGTGGTCGGCGTGCTGGGCTGGGCGAACCCGTGGATTGCCGTGGCGTTGCTGCCGTTCCTGGCGGCGGTGGCGCTCAGCCCGTTCCTGATGCGCGGGCGCGTCGATCGGCTAGGTGCACGCGCGCGCGAAGCGGCGGGCGAGTTGGGCGCGTTCGCGGTCGACAGCGTGCAGGGCTTGGGTGAAATCGTGGCCTTTCAGCAGGAGAAGGTGCGGGGCGCCAAACTCGACGCGCTCTCCGACACGCATATCGCGTTGCGTCTGCCGTTCTTCCGCGAATTGACGCTGCAGCATAGCTTGCTCGAGATCTTCACCGGGCTGGGCGGTCTTGCCGTGGTCGCGACCGGTGCTGCCCTGGCGGCGCGCGGCGCCATCGATCCCGGGCTGCTGCCGCTTCTCACTCTGCTGGCGATGGCAGCGTTCCTGCCGGTGTCCGAGATCGCGCAGATCGGACGGCAATTGGCCGACACGTTCGGCGCGACGCGGCGCATCTACGCGCTGGCCCATGAGCCGGTGCCGGTCATGGACGGGCCGGGCGTGCCCGTGCGTGGCGGCGCCGCCGCGCTGTCACTGGAGCGGGCGAGCTTCACCTATCCTGGCCAGAGCCGGCTGGCGCTTAGCGATGCGCGCTTCGATATTCCGGCGGGCAAGACCGTGGCGCTGGTCGGCACGTCGGGTGCGGGCAAGACAACGACGGCGCAGCTGCTGATGCGGTTCTGGGATCCCGATGGCGGGCGCATCACGCTCAACGGCGCCGATCTGCGCGCCTACAAGCTCGACGATTTGCGCCGGCAGATCGCGCTGGTGGCGCAGGACACGTATCTGTTCAACGACACGCTCAAGAGCAACATCCTCATTGCGCGGCCGGAGGCGAGTGCAGCCGAGCTGCGCGCGGCGGTCGATCATGCTTCGCTGGGCGAACTGGTGGATGCGTTGCCCGACGGCTCGATTCACCGGTGGGCGAGCGCGGCACCAGCCTGTCGGGCGGACAGCGCCAGCGCGTGGCGATCGCGCGCGCCTTCCTCAAGGATGCGCCGGTGCTGATCCTGGACGAAGCCACGTCGCATCTCGACGCCGTCAACGAGCAGGCAGTGCGCCACGCTCTCGACAAGCTGCAGGCGACGCGCACCACCATCGTCATCGCGCACCGGCTGTCGACGATCCGCAATGCCGATGTGATCGTGGTGTTGGACGAGGGACGGGTGATCGAGACGGGCACGCACGAGGCATTGGTCGCGCAGGGGCGGCCTCTACGCGCAGCTCGTGTCGCGGCAGATGGCGGCGTCCTATGCGCCGGCGGCGCAATAGGGTTCAGTCATACGGGATCGAGGCGGGCGCGGCGCCGGCGTTGTCGTTCGCGCGCATGCGCGCCTCGATGGCGGCGACCACGACATCGCGCTTGTTCTTGAGATGGCTCTCGAGAATGCGGCGCAAGCCGCGCGCCGTCGCGCCGCTCGAGTGCCTCCGAGCATCTCCGGTGCTCCGCCACCGCCTTATCCCAGCGCGCCTGGGTCAGATTCGCGAAGTATCGCGCCCGACGCACGCGCGCGTTCAGCGCGGCGTAGCTCGCCTGCAGCACGTGTTTGCCGGCGGCTCGGTTGATGCGCAGATGGATCGCCTGGTTGCAGCGGAAATACTCGGCGCGATCGGCGCGGGTGTGGTGCAGCAGCATCTCGAAATGGAGCGCGCGGATCTCAGCGAATTGCTCGGCGGTGATGCGCGCGCAGGCAAGTTCGCCCGATAGCCCTTCGAGCGGGGCCAGCACTTCGAACACATGGTCGATCTCGGCGACGCTCACGGCGTCACCATGGCGCCGCGATTGGGCAGGGCTCGACCAGCCCCTCGCTTGCCAGAACCTTGAATGCCTCGCGCAGGGGCGTGCGCGAGATCCGGAGCTGCTCACACAGCACGCGCTCGTTCAGGCGCGCACGCGGCGCCAACAGCCCTTCGACGATCATCTCGCGCAGCCGCGACGTGACTTCCTCGTCAGCGTCATCCGGCTGATCGCCAGAGCGCTCGCAATGCTCATTCTCTGTCCCCCGATTGCATTTTGCATACGATAATCGGTCGGTAGCGTTTGTCACTCTTCTTTTTACGACCGACGCGCTTCTTCGGTGAGGCCCAATTCATGGGCATATCTTTGATGAGCCATGCACGCCCAAGTTTTCCGCTGCGTTGCAACATCCGAATATATTGCATGCAAAATGCGGCGGGCCTAAGCTTCGACGACTTCAAGCGGGTGCGGGGCGGCCGATCGCGACGGCCTGTCTCAATCCGACGACATCAAGGGAGGAAATTGTTCCAGAGCCACAAGTCACATCGTCGCCGCGGGCTTCGCAGCCGCGACCGCCTTCGGGCCGGTCGTCGCCGGCAACGCGACGGCGCGGGCCTGGGAGCCGACCAAGTCGGTCGAGATCGTCGTTGCGGCGGGTGCCGGCGGTGCTTCGGACCAGATGGCGCGCATGCTGCAGGCCTCGATCCAGAAGAACAATCTGATGAAGCAGCCGGTCGTCGTCTCGCTCAAGGGCGGGCGTCGGGTGCCGAGGCGCTCATGTACATGAAAGGCGCCGAAAGGATCCGACCAAGATCCTGATCGCGTATCGCTCATCTATACGCTGCCGCTTTCGGCGAAGATCCCGTTCGACTGGCGCGAGCTCACGCCGGTGTGATCGTCGCGTTCGACCAGTTCGTGCTGTGGGACAACATGCAGATCCCTTACAAGACGGTGAAGGAATTCACTGACGCGGCCAAGGGCGCCAATCCGCCGTTCAAGGTCGGCGGTACGGGCTCGAAGCGCGAGGATCACATCCTCACCGCGTTCATGGAGCAGCGCACAGGCGCCAAGTTCATCTATCTGCCCTACAAATCGGGCGGCGAGGCGGCGACCCAGCTCGTCGGTAATCACACCCAGGCCAATGTCAACAACCCGTCGGAGAACGTCGAGGTGTGGCGCGCGGGCCAAGTGCGGGCGCTTGCGTGTTCGACAATGCGCGTATCGAATACAAGGACAAGGTCGCCGGCGATATGTCGTGGAACGACATTCCGACCTGCAAAGACCAGGGGCTCGATGTGCAGTACACGATGCTGCGCGGCATGTTCCTGCCGGGCAAGGTGGCCGCGGACCAGACGGCCTACTATGTCGATCTCTTCAAAAAGATCATCCAGACGAATGAATACAAAGATTACATGAAGAACCAGGCCCTGAAGCCCGCGTTTCTGACGGGCAAGGACATGGTTTCGTTCCTGGAGAAGGACGAGGCGTTGCACAAGAACCTCATGACAGAGGCCGGCTTCGTCGAGAATTGAGCGTTACGTCGGCGCGCCCGCAACCGGTTCGGCCGGAGGCGGGCGCCGCGAAGGTGCAGCATCACGGGCAGGGTGAGGTCATATCTTCGTCGTCAATGGCTGGCCTCACCGTCTTCTTCCGACATCCTCAGCGCTTTGCGGGCGTTGACATCCTTCGCCGCCGGACACGGCGCGATGGCGGGAGAGGATTTGCATCATCGGGAGTGACGTAAATGGCTGTCGACAACACCGAGACCCGAACCGGCGGCGCGAGGCCGGTCGCCAGCACGCAGAGCGTCGATATCGTTGTCTCATTGGTCCTGTTGGCGCTCGCGGCGCTGCTGGGCTGGGATAGCTGGCGGGTCGGCATGTCGTGGGCCGCAGACGGCCCGCGCGCCGGGTATTTCCCATTCTACCTTTCGATCATGATGGCCATGGCGAGCCTTTACGGTCTCGGCAAGGCGCTGATCACGCGCCATGAGGCGGGGCTCAGCTTTGTCACGCGCGAGCAGTTCGGGCGGTGCTGCGCGTCTTCGTGCCGACCTTCGCGTTCTGTGCGCTGACCGAATATCTCGGAATTTATGTCGCGAGCTTCCTGTTGGTCGCGGGCTTCATGTGGTGGATCGGCCGTATCAAGGTGTGGATCGCGCTGCTGACAGCCTTTGTCTTTACCCTGGCGATGTTCCTCACCTTCGAGATCGCCTTCAACGTCATCATGCCGAAAGGGCCGCTGGAAGCGGCCCTCGGCTACTGAAGGCCGCCCCCGCGATGGAAGCCTTCGAGCTGCTGTTCCAGGGATTTCAGGTTCTGCTGACGCCCGACAAGCTTGCCCTGATGATGATAGGGCTGGTGTTGGGCGTGTTCGTGGGCGTGCTGCCGGGATTGGGCGGGCCCAACGGCGTCGCCATCCTGCTCCCGCTCACCTTCTCGATGGATCCCACTTCGGCCATCGTGATGCTGTCGTGCATCTATTGGGGCGCTTTGTTCGGCGGCGCCATCACGTCGATCCTTTTCAATATTCCGGGCGAGGCGTGGTCGGTTGCGACGACGTTCGACGGCTATCCGATGGCGCAGCAGGGCAGGGCCGCCGAGGCGCTGACGGCGGCGTTCACCTCCTCGTTCATCGGCTCGTTCCTGGCCGTGCTGCTGATCACCTTCCTCGCCCCGCGTATCGCTGATTTCGCGCTGCGCTTCGGGCCGCCGGAATTCTTCGCGGTCTATCTGCTGACGTTCTGCTCGTTCGTCGGCTTGGGGCGCGAAGCGCGGCACAAGATCGTGATCTCGATGACACTCGGCTTGCTGTTGGCGGGTATTGGCATGGACACGGTTTCCGGGCAGCTGCGCATGGTGTTCGGCTGGACGGAGCTGTTTCGCGGCATCAACTTCCTGGTGGCGGTGATCGGGCTGTTCGGCATCAGCGAGATCCTGCTGACGATGGAGGAGAGCCTGGCCCTCAAGGGCCATGTCGCGCGCATCAGCCCGCGCGTGGTGTTCCAGGTGTGGAAGACGCTGCCGCGCTACTGGGCGACATTGTTGCGCTCGTCGGCGATCGGCTGTTGGCTGGGGATCACGCCCGGCGGCGCCATCGCCGCCTCATTCATGGGCTACAACCTCGCCAAGCGCTTCGCCAACGACAAGGAGAGCTTCGGCAAAGGCCGTATCGAAGGCGTGTTCGCGCCGGAGACGGCGGCGCACGCGGCGGGCACGTCGGCACTGTTGCCGATGCTCGCCCTCGGTATCCCCGGCTCCGGCACCGCCGCCATCCTGTTGGGCGGGCTGATGGTGTGGGGCCTCAACCCCGGTCCGCTGCTGTTCGTCGAGCACAAGGAGTTCGTGTGGGGCCTGATCGCCTCCATGTATCTCGGCAATGTCGTGGGGCTGCTGATGGTGCTGACGACCGTGCCGATATTTGCGGCCGTGCTGCGCGTGCCGTTCGCGGCAATTGCGCCGATGATCGTCGTCTCGTGCGCCATCGGCGCCTACGCGGTGCAGAACGCGATGTTCGATGTGTGGCTGATGTTGGGCTTCGGCGTGGTCGGCTATGTCTTCAAGAAGCTCGGCTATCCGCTCGCACCGCTGACGCTTGCATTGGTTCTGGGCAGCCGCACGGAAGACGCGTTCCGCCTGTCGATGATCGGCTCAGGCGGGGATCTGCGCGTCTTATGGTCGAACTGGCTGGTGGGCTCGATCACCACGCTCGCCCTCGTGCTGCTGTTCTGGCCGGCGATCTCGAACGCGCTGGCGAAGCTGCGCGGGACGCTGCGGCCGTCCCCCACATAGCTGTCACGCCGTGACATTGCCTTTCCACGCGATCGGCGCGTAGTCGGACGCAAAATCCGCCAGCATGATGTTGAAGGCAACGGTGACGCGCAAAAGGTCGCTGTCGCTGGGCGGTACCGAGTGGCTGAGAAACGCCGGGAACAGCACCAGCCAGCCGGGCTGGACGCGCAGATGCGTGACGCCGCTGTTGAATTCCGTCGGATTCAGATAATGCGGACGCAGCACGTTCGCCTGCGGGCGCGGATCCTCGAGGGTGAGGACGTTGCTGCGCTCGTCGACTTGCGCGTAGTAAACGCCGGACAGGAAATTGTTGGGATGTGAATGCGAACGGTGCGCCGTCATGCGCGCGCTGACATTGAGCCACATGGCCGTGATCTGCGCGTTTGCCTCGGCGGCCGAGAGGAATTGCATCGCCCCGGCAGCGGCGGATTCGATGAACGGCCGCAGCCGATTGTAAGGCGAGCGGTCGGCGAGATCGCCCTGCGACTGATACATGCCGCCGGGCCGCAGCTTGCCGCTCAATTGCTCGATGCGCGCGACTTCGACCGAGATCGCCTCGTTGATCGCGCCCGCATCCTCAGGCCGTAATACATGCATCCAGATCGGGGTGGGAACAGGCTGTGCACCGATTGCGATGCAAAGGCCGGCGCGCCGTAGTCGCGAAGCTCGAGTGTTTTCATATGCGGAGCCTTGTGTTGCCACGGCCAACGACGCCGCGGGGCTTCCTGGTAGATTCGACACCGCCAGATTCTGATTTCGGGACTGTACTGAACCGTATCGTTATGTTCAATAGACCTTGAACAACCTTTCCAAAATTTAATGTTCGATGGCGCTGTGCCGGGCGAAGCGACATCAGCGCGCTGGAAATCGCGGCGGCGATCCTATCGCCGCTCGCGGCGGCCGTGCATAACGAAAGCGTTACCAGAAACGCCGCGCTCAACTGCGATCGGGCTTATCGGATTTGTCCGCCAGACGTTCGGCGAGGGCCTGCGAAAACAGCGGAGCGAGGGCACCGTTGCGCTCCAATGCGCGATGGCGCTGGTCGGCGACGAGCGTCGGCGTGGCCAGGCCGCGCATCGCGCCGTCGCGGCGGAAGAGATCGTTGAGGCGCGCCCAGATCGCGGCATTGGCCACGAACGGTCCCGAGACGATGATGCGCTTTGGCAAGATCAGCCGGCAGAGATTGCCAAGCGTGTGCGCCATGATCTCGACCGCCTCGGCGATGCTGGCTTGCGAGAGCAGATCGCGCTGACGCGCCTGAAGCGCAAAAGCATCCTCGTCAGCCGCAAGGTCCGGCCAGCGGCGGCGCAAATCGGGCAGCAGCGACCATAGGGCGGCGGCCGTCTCGACGCATCCGTGCTGGCCGCAGCGGCACGGTCTGTCGCCCAGGGCCCGCAGGCGCCAATGGCCGATCTCGCCCAGAAACCCACCGGCGCGGTCGACCCGCTGGCCGGACAGCGCACCGGCAAGGCCGATGCCATAGCCCCAATGCACGAGCAGGACGCTCTCGCCGTGATCGGAATTGTCGAGCCGCGCACCAAGCTCGGCGTCGAGGTTGCGCACGATCTCGACGCGGCCGGCCTCGGGGCCGAGGCAGGTGGCGAGCGGCAGAGCGTGGATGTGCGGCCAACGCGAGGACAGCAACCATTGGTGCGTCACCGGATCGACGATGCCGGCGATCGAGAGCACGGTGCCGATATGCCCGGCCTCCGCGGGAAGATGGCGGGCGAGGTGCCCGACCAGGGTGCGCAAGGTCGCGCTCATCTGCGCATTGTTACTTTGCGTGTCGACCTCGACGATTTCCTCGGCGATCACCCGGCCGGTGACATCGACGACGCTACCGATCAGCGACTGACTGGCGATCTGCACCAGCATCGCGCACAAGGCGCGCGCATTGACGACGAGCGTCGCCGTCGGGCGACCGCGCCCCTTGGCGGCGCCGACGGCTTCGAGCACCAGGCCGCGGGCGATCAGGTCGTTGACCAGCCGCGAGGTGGGCGTCGAGCGCAAATGCAGACGCGATGCGATCTCGCGGCGTGAATCGGCCTGGCCGTCCGCGATCAATGCGAACACACGCGCGCGCTCACGCTGGCGCGTGCCAGGCAGAAGATCGACCTTCAACCGGGCAAGGAAGGTTGAGCCCGGTGTGCCGCGATGGGGCGATGGCGGCGATTTGGCCATTTTGAAAGGCCGACGTTCAAAAATATCTTGACGCTGCAAATCGGCTCCTCTCAAGCTACGTCCGTGCTTGCTTCGGCGTGGTGGATATTTTTGATCATACACGGGGTTATATTTAATCAAAAATGAACGTTGAGATCCTGTCCGACAAAATGAGCCTGGGCGCCAAAGCGGCATCGCGCGGAGCGGCGGCGATCCGGGGCGCGATCGCACGCCAGGGCCGCGCCGCGATCATCGTGGCGACGGGCGCCAGCCAGTTCGAGATGCTCGGCGCCCTCGTGGCGAGCCCGGGCATCGACTGGTCGAAGGTGACGGCGTTTCACCTCGACGAGTATGTCGGCCTGGCGGTCACCCATCCGGCGAGCTTCCGTCGCTACCTGCACGAGCGCTTCGTCTCGCGGCTGCCCGACCTCGGCCGTTTCGTGCCGGTGACGGCGATGCCGCGGATCTCGCCGGCGAGGTCGACCGCTCAACGGGCTGCTCGGCGGCGCGAGACGTCGATGTCTGCTTCGCAGGCATCGGCGAGAACTGCCATCTCGCCTTCAACGATCCGCCGGCCGATTTCGAGACCGACGATCCCTACATCGTCGTGACGCTCGACGAGGCCTGCCGCCGCCAGCAGCTCGGCGAGGGCTGGTTCCCGTCGCTGGACGCGGTTCCGGACGCGCGCCATCTCCATGAGCATCCGCCAGATCCTCAAGAGCCGGCGCTGATCGTCTGCCGTGCCCGACGCGCGCAAGGCCCCGGCGGTCCGGGCGGCCGTCGAGGGCGCAGGTCACGCCGGACCATCCGGCGTCGATCCTGCAGCGGCACGACGACTGCACGCTCTACCTCGATCCGCCGGCCGCCTCGCCTGCTGCGCCGGCGCGGCTCGCCTGAGCCGAGCGGGATGCGCAGCGCCGGCCTTGTTCGATCTTCAGGTCAACGGGTTCGCCGGCGTCGATTTCAACGCCGAGACGATCGACGCCGAGGCGCTCGACCATGCGCTGGAGGCGATGCTCGCGACCGGCGTGACGTCCTGCCTGCCGACCCTCATCACGGCGCCGCGCCGACGATCTCGCGAGCGCGCTTCGCCGCGCTCGACCGCGCCGTGCGCGCGAAGCCGGCTCGGCCCGATCATGGTGCCGGGCTATCATCTCGAAGGCCCGTTCCTCAATCCGGCCGAGGGCTATGCCGGCTGCCATCCCGCCCGACGCCATGACTGCGCCCGATGCGATCCTGGTGGAGTCGGCTTGAACAGCGGCCTCGCACCGCCCGATCCTCCTGATCACGGTCGCGCCGGAGCTGCCGGGCAGCGAGGCGTTCGTGCGCACGATGACGGCGGCCGGACAAGGTCGTGGCGATCGGGCATTCGGCCGCCGATGCGGCGACGTCGCGCGCGCCGCCGCGGCTGGCGCCCGGCTCTCGACCCATCTGGGCAACGGCCTGCCGCAGCATCCTGCCCAAGCTCGACAACACGCTCTTCGCGCAGCTCGCCGAGGACCGGCTCTACGCCAGCTTCATCGCCGACGGCATCCATCTGCCCCAGGCCGGCCCTGAAGGTGATGCTGCGCGCCAAGGGGATCGAGCGCTCGATCCTGGTCACCGACGCGGTATCGGCGGCGGCGGCCGAAGCCCGGCATCTATCCGTTTGCCGGCATGACGGTCGAGCACGCCGAGGACGGCAGCGTGCGCGTACCGGGCAGCCGCGTCGCTCGCCGGCTCGGCGCTGACGCTCGACCAGGCCGTGCGCAACCTCGTGGCGTGGGGACTACGTCGACGCGCGGACGCGATCCGCATGGCCTCGGACAATCCCGCGTCCCTCATGGCGCTGTCGCTCGCGCGCCATCGCCGCACTTTGACCGGCGGCACGGTGGAATGGTCCGATGCGCTCGACGTGATTGGCGTGCGCGTGGGCGATATCGTGCGGCGCTACGATCGCGCGCGCCACGCGGCGGATGCGCCACCCTGATTTTTTGCACCCGACAAACCAACAACAACGATCGCCCAGGAGGCCCTAGATGACTGCCAAGATCACAAGTTTCAACCGCCGCACGCCTGCTCGGCGGCGCCGCCGGTGCTGCGGCGCTCGCCGCCACGGGTGCGCGCGCGCAGACGCCTGACGCTGCCCAAATCGCCGGTCGCGATCAACGTGATCGACGTCGGCGGCGCGCTGGCGCTGATGCAGAAGGCGTTCGAGGATTACCGCAAGGCCAAGCCCGAGCTCGTTTCGCGCATCACCTACGTCAAGGCGCCCGCCCCGGAGCTCGCCAGCAAGATCAAGGCGCAGCAGGATGCCGGGCGCAGTCGATATCGACATGTGCTGACCGGCAGCGACGGCCTGGCGGCGGGCCTCGAGCAGAATTCTGGCTCAAGCTCCTGCCGACCTACGCCGACAAACTTCCCGGGCCTCGAGGAGAACTACGAGCCGGCGGCGCTCAACCTGCACCGGGCGCAAGGGCAGGGCTTCGGCGTCGTCATCAACTACTATCCGTCGGGCCCGCTGCTCGAATACGCGCCCGAGCGCGTCAAGCACGTGCCGACCACGGCGCGAGGAACTGCTCGCCTGGGCGAAGGCGAACCCGAAGCGCTTCATGTATGCGCGACCGGCCAATTCCGGACCCGGCCGCACCTTCATGATGGGGCTGCCCTACCTGCTGGGCGACAAGGACCCGAAGGACCCGGTCAGCGGCTGGGACAAGACCTGGGCCTATCTGCGCGAGCTCAATCCATTCATCGAGTACTACCCGTCCGGCACGGCGGCGACGATGAAGGAATTCGGCGAAGGCTCGCGCGACATCATCATCTCGACGACGGGCTGGGACATCAACCCGCGCGCGCTCGGGCATCGTGCCGAAGGAGGCGAAGATCGGCACCCTCAAGGGCTTCCACTGGGTGTCGGACGCGTTCTTCATGGTGGTGCCGAAGGGCGTGTGCCGACGACAAGCTCGCGGTTCTCCTCGACCTGATGGCCTTCCTGCTGAAGCCGGAGCAGCAGGCCTTCGCCTACGACGAGGGCTATCTCTATCCCGGCCCGGCGGTGAAGAACGTGCCGCTCTCGCATGGCGCCGAAGGAAAGCCAGGACATCATCCGGGAGTTCGGCCGCCCCGAATACGCCGATCTGATCGCCAACAACCCGATCGAGCTGCCGCTCACGCCCGACAAGATGGTGCTGGCGTTCCGCCGCTGGGACGAGGAAGTCGGCTCGAAGAAGAAGTAACGCCGCCGCCCGATCGGGATGCTGTCACGTCGGCCGGTGCGTCTTCAGGCGCACCAGGAAGCCGTGCAGCATCTCGATCGCGAGGCCGTGCAGCATCAGGCGGAACCCGGCCTGGAGCGTTGAGTAAGGCACCATCGGGTGGCCGTTGACGATGAGGCCCAGATAATCCTCGCGGCCGATCAGGCGTGCGGCGTAAATCCCAATCGTCTCGTCAAGCTGCAGAGAATTGCTGGCGCGCCAGAAATCGCTGTCGCTGAGCAGCAGCGCGTAGACGGGCGTGTACGCCTCGATGGCGGTGTGCAGGTCGATGAAATTGAGCGGGCCGTCGGGCATCGGCTCAAGCTCGATCGGCCCCGCGGTGATGGCGCTGAAATCGAGCTGCTTGAGCGTGCGGATTTCCGTGCCGCGCCGGTCCAGCTCCTGATTGAGCTGAATCACGAAGCTGAAAATATTGAGATCGTGGATCAGGAAGACATTGTCGAGGATGTCGGCGAGCTTGCGCGGGCGCAGGCTCGGAATATCGGGGCGGAAGCCGGGTGTCGCGTTGTCGGCGACGAAGGCGAGGATCTCGCTCGCCAGGTTGAAGTGGCGCAAGATCAGCCGGTTCGCATCGGGCCGCAGGAACGTCTTCATGCCCCAATAGAGAAGCCGGTGCAGCAGGCGCGGCGCGTTGGGATGGCGCGGCGAGATCGTGCGCAAGAGCTGCACGACGATGATCGACAGCTTGGCGAAGGGGCGCACCAGCGGCAGCAGGAATTGCCGGCTGCGCGAGGATTGCGAGCGCAACAGGTCGAGCTTGGCGCCTTCGTCCATCGGCATGGCGCGATCGAGAGCGAGAGCCAGCCACGGGCTGGGATCGGCGGGGTTGTAGGCGCCGAGCACGGCTTCGATGTCGCGGCGCGAGGGCTCAGACATGGTCGATCTCTTCGAGCTGCAGGCGATAGAGGCGCGCCACGATGCGCGCGGTGCGCACGATCTCGGCACTTGAGGCGCCGGCCTCCAGCGCCAGCTCGATCGCTTTCGCGAGCGCATCGAGATGGGCGGGATCGTTGACGCCGTGATGGCGCAGGAAGGAAACCGCGTCATCGCCCAAGCCGAGCTGCTCGCGGATCTGATCGGCCCAACCGGCGGCGACGCGCGCGCCCAGCCCCTCGATGATCGCCATGGCGCCGATCAGAGCGAGCGGGGCCGGACGGCTCGCGGCTTGGAACATCCAGGCGGAGAACGCCTCCGAGCCGATGTTCTTGGGCGCGCCGCGGATTTCCTCCAGGGCGCCGCCGCAGGCGACGAAGTCGCGCTCCAGCATCAGATAGTCCTGATGCTCGGCAACGGCGTGGCGCAGGAACATCGAGCGCAGCGCTTCGTGCTCCGGCCCGAAATTGGAGGCCGCGCGCGCGATCCAGCGCGAGCCGTCGACGACCTGCTGGCGGAGATTGACCAGCAGGCGGCGGTAATCGTCCAGGCGCAGCTTGCCGCGTTCAAGCTTGGCGACGATCGGCACGGTGCGCAGTGCCGATTCGAAATCGAACCAGACCTGCAGCAGGTCGCGGGTCGTCTGCTGTACCTGCGTTGTCAGGTCGCGGTCGGGCGCGTTCATCGCGGCCGGCCCGGCTCTGCGACGGTCAGGAGGGCGAAGGAGATGACGCAGCGCCCGCTTTCCGGCACGACACAAAGGATTTTCTGGCCGGGACGCACTTCGCGCTCCTCAAGCAAGGATCCGAGCGAGGCGAGAAGGGCAGCGCTGCCGATATTTCCAACCCGCGGTAAGGTGCCGAACCATTTCTCAATCGGGATGGAACAGCCCGCCTTGTCGAGCAAGTCCAGCATTTCCTTGCGCAGGAATTCCGCCGAGTAATGGCAGACGACCCAGTCGATTGCTTCGATGGCGAGGCGGCCCTGGCCGATGAGGCGCAGGAACTCCGCCACCCACATCGGCAGCAGGCTTTCGAGCAGCCGGAAATCCTGGCGCAGCACGAAATCGCCGCGCGCGGCAGCGTCCACCGTGCTGCCTGCCAGGCTCCAAGGGCCGACGGCGCCGCTGTCGTCATCGCGGGTTCCGCCGCCCCACATGCAGACATCGACACGATCGGCAAAGGAGCGCAGCTCGATCCACTCGATCTTCAGTGAGAGGCCGCGCTCGTTGGGCTGCGGTTCGACGATGGCGGCCGAGGCGCCGTCGGAGAGCGTCCAGCGCAAGAAATCCGCATCGCGCGGAATGGCGCCGCGCGCATCGACAAGGCCGGTGCGCTCATACGCGCCGGGCCGGAAGAAGCGGCTGGCGAATTCGGAGCCGACGATTGCGGCGGCGCGCTTGCCGTCGGCCTTCACCTGCAGCGCGGCACTCTTGAGCGCCATCATCACGCTCGCGCACACACTCTGGAAGCTCGCAATCTCCAGCGGCCCGAGTTTGCTCTCGCCATGCACCATGCTGGCGAAACCGGGAACGAGCACATCGTTTTGAGTGGTCGCGGCTGCCAGATAGTCGATATCGGCGGGCGAGACTTCGGATTTCGCGATCGCGTCCGCAAGTGCCGCCGCGGCCAGCTTCGCGTTGGTCCAGTTTGAGTTTCCGTCGCGATCCAGCGCGTAGTGACGCGTGCGAATACCGTTCTGCGCCAGAGCGATTGGACCCAGACGCGAGGATTTCCCGCCGATACGACCGATGAAGTCTTCCATGTCGGCGTTCGCTACCGGCTCGCCGGGCAGGAAGCGGCCCAACGCGGTGATGTAGGCCTCGCGCGGCGCCTCGATCAAGGGACTACTGAGAGGTGATGGAATTTTCGGAACCGCATCCGCGCGCGCCTCGAAGGACTTCGGGGAGTGTTCCGTTTATGGAGGAGTGGCGGGAATACTTCAACCCACGTGACGAGACACTCGACGGCGGCAGCGTCAGCGCTCTACGTGCCCCTACACATCCAGACCGCGCGCAAGCTTGGCGTTCTCCGGACGTGGTGGCGGCGGAGGCTGGCTTATCGCCTCAACCCAGCGACTGCATCCGCGTTCCCGGGGCGCCCTTCCACCAACCCGGCTCCGGGCGCGGGCCCCCGGAGGGGGAGCGTAGCCGACCCGGAGGTGCGGTGCCTGTCGTTGTCCACGGGGGGGGTCGGGGCCGCGGCCGGGGGCGGGGCCTCGGGCGCAGCTCCGGGGTCGGGGAGGCAGACGAGGCTGAGGCTACGGACGGGGGTGGGGTAACGGACAGGCCTGGGGTAACGGACGAGGCTGGGACCGGGGCGAGGGGGACCTTGACGGTCTTCAGGGTGCCTGGGTGGGGCTTGCGGGCGCTGAGGGACGGCTGGGCGGCGTTGAGAGGGTCAGGGCGAGGGCGGAAGCGGCGCCGGCGGCGAGGGCACGGCCGGCCAGCGGGCGCAGGGACCGGAACAGCACGAGCGTCCTCCAGGAGAAGCGGCGGCGTCCGGGTTGGACGTCGTCCGATCGAGGCCGGATCTGACGTCCCTGCCGGCTAGGGAGAAAATGGACTTGGTCGACCTGAGACCGTAGGCCTTTTGGAACGAGGCGCCGGTGACGGTGGTGCTGGTGCGGGGGCCGCCTTGACCCGGCGACGGTGACGCGGGAGACCCGCCCGCCCCAGGACGGGAGCTTGGTCCGCGGACCGCGGTGGTGGTGCCGATCCCCAGCCGGGCGCCCAGGGCGGCCGCCGTCACCGTCCTGGTCCAGCGGAAGTTCGGGTTGCGGTGGGCGCCGCCTCCTCGGTCATACGGGTCGTCGGAGCGGCTCGGGAACCAGGGCAGAGGGTGGCTCCCGACGGGCGTCGCCGGAGGTGTACCCGCCGACGAGGACGAGCAGAACGCCTGGACCACCCGGGAGCCGTAGCGGACGACCAGCGAGTCGGTGCCGCGCACGGCCCCGACCGACTGTGACCCGTAGTAGCCACGCTTCCTTGGCCTAGCCGGTGAAGGCCTGGTCGCGGACGGTGGCGTACACCGCGCAGTCCAGCCGTCCCAGCTCCCGTGCACCCAGCGCTGGCCGTGGGTCCTGACGGCGACCAGGGCGTAGCTGCGGGCGGCGATCGCCTGGGCCCGCAGGGCCTCGTTGCGAACGGTCCCGGGGTCCCGGCCGGCCCCCGCAGGGAGCGGTTGAAGGGGACCACGGCCGCCGCCCGGGGGCGGGTGATGCTCCGGTCGTCGCGGAGCAGGTGGACGCCAGCCGGGCCCAGCGGAGCCGCTGGCCGGTCTGGGGCAGCGTCAGCCGGGCCGGGGGCAGGGCGCTCGAAGTGGACCAGCACGGCCGCTGCCGGCCCGGGTGGGCCCGAACACCCGCCGCCCGAGAGGTCGAACACCGAGGCGCCGCCCGACTCGGTCCTGATCGACCAGGTCGTGCGCCCGCCCAGCGACCGCGGCACGGTGCGCCTGCCCGGGTAACGCCCGACACCGAGGCCGGCCGCCGCCCCGCGGCCGGGGACCTCGACCCCCTGACCAGGACCCGGCCGAGGCGGCCGCCGGTGCTGGGGTCGCGGTTGGCCTGGGCAGCCGAGCCGGACGGTGGCGGGCAGGGTGGCCGGCCTGGCCTGGGCGCCGCCGTAGTAGAAGGAGACGACCGCCCGGCGCTGGCCCCCCGCAGGGCCACGCCGTGGGCGCCCTACCGGCTCATGCCCATTCGATTGCCGGTGCCGCCCCCGACGATGGTGGAGCTGCGCGGCGCCGCCTCGGCCACCGGGTCGGCCGGCCCGGTGAACACTCCTAGCGTGACGGCGAACGCCCCGCCGCGGCGACCTGACGAACCCGGCGGATCCTCACGGCGGCCTCCCGGCGGCGATGGTGTCCCCTTCCTGGGTCGGCGTCGCCGCCCGGCGCCTTGAGTGGAGCTACGACCGGGCGGCGGCGAGGTAGGCGGCCAGCGCGTTGGGCCAGGGGCGCAGGGCGGGATCCGGCCAGGCGGGCCAGGCGGTGTCGAGGACCGAGAAGGCGGGGCGGGGGGCGGGGCGGGGGAACTGGCGGTGGTGGTGGGCCGGACCGGTCGGGGTCCTGGCGGTGCCCGCGAGGACGGCCCTGGCCAGCTCGTAACAGGAGCAGGCGCCCTGGTTGGTCAGGCGGCAGGTGCCGTGCTGGCCGTTCGTTGGAGGGCGCGGATGTCGTCGGCCAGGTCGGCCGCGAAGGTCGGGCTGCCGACCTGGTCGTCGACCACCCGGAGGGTGTCGCGCTCGCCGGCCAGGCGCTGCATGGGTGGCGACGAGTTGCGGCCCTGACCCCGTAATCCAGGCGGTCCGGACCACCTAGGCGCGGTCCAGACCTCGCGCACGGCCTGTCGCCGGCCAGCTGTCCTGGCCGTAGACGCTGGCCGGGGACTGGTCGTACTCGCCGTAGCCGTCGGGCCGCCGGTCGGCGGCGGTGCCGTCGAACACGTAGTCGGTGGACAGCTGCACCAGCTCGGCGTCGACCTCGCGGCAGGCCAGGGCCAGGTGGCGGGGGCCGAGGCAGTTGGCCAGGAAGGCGCGGTCGGGGTCGGCCTCGCAGCCGTCGACGTCGGTCCAGGCGGCCGCGTTCACCACCAGGTCGGGGGCGAAGCTCGGCCACGGTGTCGGCCACGGCCGGCCAGCTGGTGATGTCGAGGCCGGCCCGGTCGAGGGCGACCAGCTCCTTGGCGTCGGCGTAGGCGGCCTGAAGGGCCCGCCCCACCTGCCCCCCGGCCCCGGTGAGGAGGACCCTCACCGGGCGGGCCGAGCCCGGCCGTGGTCGAGGGTGCGGGTGGCGCCGGTGGGTCATCGGGCGCCACCAGGGCTCGTGGTCGCGGTACCAGGCGATGGTCTCGGCCAGGCCCTGGTCGAAGTCGTGGGCGGGGGCCCAGCCGAGCTCGCGGACCCGGC